>JAUJMU010000023.1:0-28188 GCA_030446715.1 Cytophagales bacterium
ACCCCCTATCATATGAACCTTACCGTCGCGCACACTTATTCTATGGTGGACTTTTGGGAGGCCCACCTGCTTTTTTTTCAAAATTAGCCGCATAAAAAATATGTAGCTGCGAATTTTTTAATGTTTAATCTTATTTTTTAAATTTAATGGTGCCTGCATAATTTTAGCATAAAGGGGTGCCAGGGTTTTTAACGGTGGCACGCCTTTCCTTTCTGAACGCCTTTCTGAAATGTGGCATCTGGTATATTCCGAACAGCCTCTGCAAACAACTGCGCAATCCATTACACAATCTCCTTCAGGCTCAGATTCCGCAGCTTTGGCGCTACCAGAGCAGTCACTCCCACCACCAGCACCGTCATGGAGCCGCCAAAAACTACGGATGGAATCAGGCCCAGCAGACGGGCCGCCACGCCGGATTCAAATGAGCCGATTTCATTGGATGAACCGACAAAAATGCTGTTCACGGCGGATACCCGCCCCCGCATCTCGTCGGGGGTGAGCAGTTGCAGAATGGTGCCCCGGATGATTACGCTGATGCTGTCGAGGGCTCCGCTGAGGGCCAGCAGAAACAGGGACAGGTAAAAATTCTCCGAAACGGCGAATAAGATTATACACACGCCAAAGCCGGCTACGTAGAACAGGAGCTTGCGGCCCGAATTACGGAGCGGCGGCCGGTGGGCCAGCACCAGTCCCATCACCGCCGAACCCAGTGCCGGAGCAGCCCGCAGCAGGCCTAGTCCTTCGGGACCAGCCTTCAGGATTTCGGAGGCGAAAATGGGCAGCAAGGCTACGGCTCCGCCGAAAAACACGGCAAACAGGTCCAGCGAAAGGGCACTGAGCAGGATCTGGTTGTTGAACACAAACGATACCCCCGCCGAAAGCCGGGTTTTCAGGGACTCTTTGATTCCCGTTCCCGACCCGGGCCTTGAGGCAATCAGGGTAATCAGCGAAAAGGAGAGGGCAATCAGCACCACTACTGTCAGATATGCCCATTTCAGTCCGGCAAAGCCATAGATGAGTCCGCCCAATGCCGGGCCGGAAACCGCCGCTACCTGCCACACGGTGCTGTTCCAGGTGACGGCGTTGGCGTACAGTTCGCGGGGCACGAGCTGCACCACCATTGAGGAAAAAGAAGGTCCGGCAAAACCCCGCGCCACCCCGATCAGGCAGATGACCACGTAAATGGGTAAAACACCGGATGAGGCAATTACCCAGGAGAGGTTCCACGAAAAAAGCAGCAGCATGAATGCCCCCGAAAAGTAGGCAACCAGCGCCAGCATAATGATTTTTTTCCGGTTGAGCAGGTCGGCGAGGTGGCCCGCGTACAGGATCACCGACATAAACGGAATGGCCTCGGCCAGACCGATCAGGCCCAGCGAAAGGGCGTCTTTGGTAAGGTCGTATATCTGCCAGCCCACCACTGTACTCTGAATCTGAATGGCAACCGTCAGCAGGAACCGGGCGGCCACGAAAAAGTTAAATTCCCGGAAGCGAAGCGAAGCATAGGAGTCGTGTTGGGACGCAGAAGACGACACGGGCAGGCAAGTGGATGTTTGGCCGGCAAAGCTAATCCAAAAATGCGGCACCCTTACTGCGTCTTGCTTACCTTTGCAGGCGCAATTCATTTTTCAGACCTTGGAATCTTCCTATGTACGTCCGGCTCCGGAAATGCTGGCTCCCGGTGTACGGGCGGCGCGTTACGGAGTGGCCACCCTGTTTTTTACCGGCGGCCTGATTTTTTCCACGTGGGCAGCCCGCATTCCCGCCATTCAGCAAAACCTGGGCATGAGCAACAGCCTGCTGGGGGCCGTATTGCTGGGGCTTACGGTGGGTGCCATGATTTCCATGCCCTTTGCCGGCTGGCTGATTGCCCGGTCGGGCAGCCGCCGGCTCACCACCGTTGCCGCGTTAATTCAGTGCGTGATGCTGCCTTTGCTACCGCTTGCGCCTACTCCCTGGCTGCTGACCGGGGCGTTGCTGTTCACGGGAATGTCCAACGGCATGCTCAACGTTGCCATGAACGATCAGGCCGTGGCGGTGGAGCGGCTGTACGGCCGGCCCATCATGTCTTCGTTTCACGCCCTTTTCAGCCTCGGCGGCATGGCCGGCGCCGCCGCGGGTAGTTGGATGGCTTCCCGGCAGGTGGTTCCGCTGGTTCACTTTACCGGCGTGGCGATACTGGTGACCTTAATGACCATCATTGCCCTGCGCAACCTGATTTCCAACCAACCCGAAACCTCCGGCAAAACACCGCTTTTTGTGGTGCCTACCCGCGCCCTGCTGGGGCTGGCGGTGATTGCCTTCTGCGTGCTGCTGGGCGAAGGAGCCATGGCTGACTGGAGTGCGGTTTACCTTGCGCAGACGCAGCCCGGCGACCCGCAGCTGCCACCGCTGGGCTACGCGGCCTTTTCGCTGGCCATGGCGCTGGGTCGCTTCAACGGCGACTGGCTCACGGCCCGGTTCGGTCCGCTGATAATATTTCGGGTGAGCGGAATACTGGCGTCACTGGGGTTGCTGATGGCCCTGGCGGTCAATCAACCAGCCTTTGTGCTGGCTGGTTTTGCCGCCGTTGGTTTCGGCTTTTCAACGGTGGTACCGCTGGTATTCAGCGCCGCCGGGCGCACGAAAGGCCTGCCGTCCAGTACGGCCCTTGCCTCGGTGACCACGCTGGGCTACTTTGGTTTTCTGGCCGGCCCGCCGCTGATCGGGTTCGGTGCTGATCTCTTTTCGCTGCGTGCTTCCCTTGGCGTGGTGGTAGTGCTGAGTGCCACCATTGCCCTGCTGGCTGGCAGTGTGGAGCGGGAAGAGTAGGGGTTGTTAGTGGTAAGTGGTAAGTGGTTAGTTATTCGTTGATAGTTAAATAAAAGGCATTCAGAGAAAAAGTAATTCGTAATTCGTAATTATTTTTCCCAGGCAACAGCCCCGGCATTTATCCGTTTAGGGAGTGAGAAAAGCCCTGCCGCTTTTTCTGTAAACCCTCTCAGCCTGTTCTCCCTATGGATTCATTGCAGCCCAATCTCGGTCTTTCGGAAAGTAAGGAAGAAGTAAACAGCAAAGATAATTTTATCAATCCTCTCCCCCGGGCGGTTCTCCGGCCAAACGCATTTGTGCTGCTCGACGGTGAGTGGCGTTTTGCGGTGGATCAGGAAGATTGCGGTCTGCGGGAAGGATGGCATCTCGGCCACCGCTACGAAGATACGGCCCAGTGGCCTGGCTCCGTGGAGTCGCACATGGCCGATGGAAGAGGGCAGCACGTCACCTGGCACAATGAGGTGGTGGTTTGGTATGAACGCGAATTTCCGCTGCCCCAGCGCGACAAGCAGCTGGCCAATTCCATGCTCCAGCTCACTTTTGGCGCCTGCGGCTACGAAACCCGGGTGTGGCTCAACGGCATCCCCCTGCGCACCATTGAAGGCGAAGAAATCCACTACGGCGAATACACTTCTTTTTCCTACGAACTCCGGGAGGAAAATCTGCGCGAAGTAAACCGCCTCACGGTCCGCATCGCCGATACTATGGATGCCGATATCCCCCGCGGCAAGCAGGAATCGCACGTGTACAAGCGGGGTGGTATCTGGTACCAGACCTACACGGGGGCCGTGCGCAGCGTGTGGCTCGAAACCGTGGAGCGGAACCGGCTGCGGTCGCGCATCAGCGTATACAGCCTCGTGGAAGATCAGCTGATCCGGTTCAGCGTAACGACCCGTATTCATGACCCCGGCCAGTACACGGTGCGCCTGATGGTGTACGAACGGGAAGGAGATCTGTCCGAACCGATCACTACTTCCGATTTCACGCTGCGCCTGGAAGCCGGCCAGAAGCAGCAGCGCCTGGTGGTCCAGATGCCCGAAACGAAGCTCTGGTCGCCCGAGGAGCCAAATTTATATAAACTGGTCGCCCAACTCATTGACGCAGATGGATATAAGGCCGAAATCCGGACCGAGTTCGGGCTGCGCAAAATTGAAGCCAAGGGCCCCTACATTTACCTGAACGATAAACTCATCTACCTGGATGGTATCCTTTACCAGCCGGGCACGGCTACTTTTGAAGAAATGAAGGGCCACATGCACGCCATGAAAGAACTTGGCTGCAACCTGGTGCGGGTCCATATTGCCGGCGTTGACCCGCGCATCTACAACCTTGCCGATGAAATGGGACTGTTGCTGTGGGTGGAGGTTCCCAGCCCGCACAATTCCAGCCACAAGAGCCGCGAAAACCATTGGGCAGAACTGATGCAGATGCTGGCCCTGATCGGCACGCATCCGTCGGTGGTGATCTGGAGCCTTTACAATGAAGACTGGGGTGCTCAGGACATTGCCACCAACCCGCATACCCGAAAATATATCATTGATACCTACCACTACATGCGGATCAATCACCCGCAGTTTCTGGTGGTGGACAACGACGGCTGGAATCACGTTTCGCTGGAAGGCCGGCTGAAATCGGACCTGCTGACGGCTCACGTGTATACGCCGGACCTTGAGCAGTGGCGCAACGTGCTGGACCGTCTGGTGGCTGGCGACCTCGACCGGGTGGCCGTGCACCCGCTGGTCATCGGCGATCCGTATTTCTACCGCAAACAGGTTCCTCTGATCGTGAGCGAATGGGGCGGCTTTGGTTTTGTGGATTATGGCGGCCCCAGCACATCCGAAGACCGGGCCGAACGCATCCGGCAGTTTAAACGCGAACTCCGCAACCGTCCGATTGCCGGCGATGTATACACGCAGGCGACCAATATCGAGGAGGAGAAAAACGGCCTGATTGACGGGAACGGAAAACTTGCCGTGCCGCCAGGGGTACTCAATTCAAGTGGTAAAGAGTAAAGAGCGGGAAGAGCGGAATCCGTTTGCCGTGGCTTTTTCCTGAGTATTGCCGGTTTAAAACCCGCAGTTACTGAGGAAAAAGACCAACGTCCTTTTTTACCCCATGCTACCTTCCTCCGGAACGACCGTTTTGCAGCTCCTTTCCCGAATTCATTCACGCGCAAATCATTCTCAGTCCCGCTTCTGCTCCCTGCCTCCATCTCCATGTGCCCTTCCCCACACGCCGAATTCAGAGTAGTTGCTTCGTTTGCCGTTTTCGGAATGGGGTATGTGCTGGTGGGTGACCTGCTGCGGGGTCAGGTGCAGGCCGGCGACGAGGTGGCCCTGGCCGTTGGCGGAGAATCAAGGTACTTTCCGGTCACCAGTGTGGAATCCGTAAACCGTATGACGGAAGGCACCTCCCATCTTGGTCTGATTGTTCCGTACGGCACGGAGGAAGAGCTTTCCGCCTTCAGGCAGGCAGAAATAAGCGGCAAGATTTTGGAGGTCAGACGGCAGCACGCAGAATGAGCCAACCGGACAATTCGCAAAAAAGCTACAACCCAGTATCCTTTAATTTCTATTCTGCGTGTAAGTAAGTGATTGCTGATTCCATCTTTCACCTTACTTTTTTACCACCATGAAAAGAACGATTCTCCAGTTCCCGTTATCCGTCCGGGTAATGAGTCTGCTTGTATTCCTGTGCCTCTGGACTGGCTGCAGCTCCCCCCGCCATTCACGTACGGACATGGCTGCTGCCAGGTCCACGGCTGAAGCAGTAGCTGTCGCTTCTGAGGAAGCACCGCAGGCCGCCCAAGGCAATCCATATACCCGGCCCGAACCCGGGCTGCTGGCCAGCAACAGCACCGAAGTCATCACTCCGGCAGCTTCTGAGTTGGATCAGGCGCTCAAAAATCTTTCCACCGAACGGCCACAGATGGCCCGTAAAATCAACAAGGCGGTTGAGCAGGCAAGTCAATCGGGTGCTCAGGCCAGCGCAGCCGACAAGGCAGGCGTGGCAAAGGCAACCAAATCCCTGAGCAGGGCAATAGACAAGGCAGCTAAGAAATTTGATATAAAGCAAGCCAAAGCCGCGCAGGCTACCGGCAGTCTGGTGGCCCTCGGTGCCCTGCTGGCGGTGGGTGGCCTCGTGCTGCTGCTGGCAACCACCGGAACTGCATCAACCATCGGCCTTGTCGCCCTGATCGTTGGCCTCGTGGTCCTGCTGATCAGCGTACTGACGTAGGCAGGTCAGGCCCGAAAGACAGAAGACGTAGACGTAAGACTGGAGATTTGAGAAGAGGGAATGTAAGCGTACTTCGTCAGGAATAACCAAAGGGAAGGGTAGTCCAATGGCTACCCTTCCCTTTGGCATGTGTTATTTATTTTATCCTTTACCTCCGGACTACGATCAGACAAAAAGTCCCCGGCTTGATTGAGGCTGATTCAGCACCTGGATCATTGAGGCTGCACTAAAAAAAGAACCCCACCCGCAGCATCGGGATCCGGCTCTCGCGCGAGAATCCGTACATCGCCGAAACCACCACGGCATTGAAGGGAGTAATCCAGATGCCGCTGCCGTACCCCTGGTGCCACTGCCGCGAGTTTTCACCGTCCTGCCAAACCCGCCCCACATCCCCGAAAGCCAGAATACCGGCGTTGGAAGGAAAGAAGTAGGACCTGAACGTAAACAACTTCAGGCGCAGCTCTGTGTTGTTGTAGAAACTGCTGCCTCCCGAAAACCGCGTCCGGCGGTAGCCGCGCAGATTGGTGAGCCCGCCAAGGGCATTGGCCTGAAAGAACTCGTAATCTGAGAAATTGATGCCTCCGCCAAACCGCGTGGCAAGGGTGAGCCGCGCCGGCAGGCGGAAGGACCAGTAAAATGCCAGATCGGTCTGGATCCGGGATAAGCTGCGGGCCGACCCATTGATGCCTCTGTAAAAAGTGCCTTCCGTATGCCAGTGCACGCCCGATAGCGGACTGATCTTACTGTCGCGGGAATCAATGTCAAAGCCGAATTTGCCGCCGCCGTAGGTTTTGCGGTCAAACAGGTTCTGCCGGTCCGGGAGTTTGTTCTCGTCCAGCCGGTCGATGAACCGCTGCCCCGTTTCTTCCACCTCTACACTCTCCAGTGCCGGGCCGAAAAAGAAAAAGGCGGTTTTGCCGATGTTGTGCGTCAGCAGCGCATTGAAGGCCCAGTCCTCAAACCGCACCCGGTAGTAATCAATGCCCTGCCCCTTGTCGAAACGGGTTTCGTTGCCCAGCCCGAAAAAGTTGTTCACAAAGTTGGGAGCCCTGATTTCGCCATTCACCTGGAGGTTCAGCGGGCCGATCACATCCGTAAAGTCGCCCGTGTACCGGAAATTGTAAGCTTGGGTGGCTACCGCAAAGTTGCCCGTAAATCGGTGCTGGGCCACGAAGGGTTCGTGCCGGAAGCCCTGTTTGCGTACAATAAAGCCACCGCCCAGAAAAATACCGTCGTCGGGGTTGAACTGCACGGAAAGCAGGGGGGCCACGTAATCGTACCGGAAAGCTTTGCGGTTGTAATCGTTCACCAGCGGATGGCCCGAAGTCATGTCGCGGCTTTCGGGTCCGAGGCGGAGGGCATTGCCCTTCCGGGTGTCGTACACCAGCGTTTTGTTTTCAAGGCCGGCCACCCGGGAGCTGTCGGTGATCTGGTCCTTGCCTTTGCCGCCGATGATCCGCACCCGGACTCCCTTACGGGCCTGGCCGTATACGACAAACTGGTCTTCGCCGCCCAGGCCGTACAGGCGGATTTCGCGGGTTTCCGGCAGCCGGAAGGTCCTCTCGTACAGCACCTGCGCCGGCTGGCCGGACTTGTCCAGCTTGCGGACCGTCACGCGGGTATCGCCGGCGGGAAGCCGTTCCACGTTGAAGCGTTCATTCTTGTCGCTGCCCACCACGTCTGCTTCCCTTGCCAGAAACCGGTAATGCGTTTCGGCATAGCCGGCGAGGTCATCACGGCGCTGCTTCAGCCTGGCAATGACGGTTTCGCCGGAAAGCCGGAAAATTTCCTCCGGCCACTGGCGGATGGCCCCTTCAATCACGGTGTCAGTCAGCAGGAGGCGCAGGGTGTCGGCCGTGGCCTTCCAGTCATCCAGACCGGGCTGGTTGAGAAAGGAGCGGTCGAAGTAGCGGGCATTGAAGTTGAAACCGGCAACGTTGCGGATGCGGTAGCCGAAGCCCTGTATCTTGGGCATCAGCCAGCTGCGGCTGGCCAGCCAGGGCAATACCCCATTATTGACGAAAAATGCCTGGTCGCGGTCAAGGGGAATGGGCTTGTATACTTTTCCATTTTCACCGGTGAATACCGCCCAGCGCCACTGGTCGTCGTGGCGGTCCCAGTCGCCGATAAGCATGTCGAATAACCTCGCCCGGAGTACGGCCCGCTGGTCTACGCGGTTATCGTTGTCGCCGTACAGCTTTTCCATCATTTTGTCGGTGCTGTAAATTTTTTCGGCTCCGCCAAAAATGTCGGTTTTTTCGAAGCCTTCATCGGGGCGCTCCTCAAAAAGGGCCAGCGAGTTGGCAAAAGCCTGGCGGTTGCGCCCCAGCCGGGGATCGTCGGGCACGAATACCACCTTAGGGTTGGTGTGCATGATTCCGGCGGCATCGGCAAGCGGCGCTACGGCAAGGGCCGCAAATGGATGGGACGCCGAAATCTGGTCCTGCACGATGTCTGCCACGAAGGCGCTCCGCAGGTTTTTGGGAACCGCATTTTCGGCGTATTTCTCCACCGACCGGAGCACGTACTGCCGGCCGTCCCGGGCTTTGAGGCGCAGGGAACGGGTCTGCATGCCGCCTCCCCTTTTGTCGATGGAAAGTCCGCCGGCTTCCCTGCCCAGGCGGAACACCGGCACCCCAACCGGCGTAGTCCATACCTCGCGGTAGTTTTCGCCCAGAAAGAACTTTCGCAGGGAGGTAGCCTGGTAGATATTGCCGGCGGCCATGGCCACGGTCGTATCCTTACTGTCCCGGCGGTCAGCAGGATCGGGCGGCGGGTTCTGTTCGCGGTAAGCGGGCAGTATCTTTGCCTCGTAGAGCCTCTCCCCTTCCGGCTGACCGGGTGCCGGCTTCCAGAAGGAAAGCCACCCCTCGCCGCCGGGGTAGTAATCCACGCGGGCAAAGCCCACCTGGCCGGTTACGTATTTCGCCAGCCGGCCTTTTTTTACGGGCGTCATTTTGGAGCCGCTGCCGCTCACGATGTAATTGATGCTGTCGGCCACAATATGCTCCAGGGCGTGTTCGTGCCCGTTGACCCAGATCGCCTGCGGATGCTGCCGCAGCACGGCGGTGATGCCTCTTTTCATCTGCCGGTACATGGGGTGCGGTACGTCCTGGCGGCTGCCGATGAGCTGGCGGTACAGGGGATAAACCGAACCGATTACGGGCAGGGGAATGTAGAGGCCAGGCTTTACGTCCAGCAGCGGAAAGATGTGATTTTTCCAGGTGTAATACCGGCCGTGCGGCCCGTAGGTATACATCGGGTGGTGCGCGGCCACAATCACTCTTTTGTGAATGTTCCGTCCGATAATATCGTCCAGCTGCACCAGCATTTCGCTCAGGTCCCGGGCCTCGCAGTCGGACTCTTCACCGGGCTTGTCCCACGGGTGCAGGTACCACTGGGTATCCATCATCACCAGCACGAGTTTGTCGGTCAGCGGAATCTCAACCGGTCCGGGACAGCCGCCTTGCGGGAAAAACACATCTTCGCGGCCGAGGTAGCTGTGAATGTACTGCGCCTGATTCTGCACGCGCCTCCAGCCTTTGGGGCCCATCCGGTCCCAGTCGTGGTTGCCGGGCACGAAAAACGGCCGGCCGGGGTAGCCCTTCAGCATATCGAGCTGGGCTTTCATTTTCTCCTCACCGTTTCCCCGGCTCAACTCATCGGGGTCTGCAAGGCCGTTGGGGTAGATGTTGTCGCCCAGGTAGATGACGGCGCTGTTCTTGCCGGCTTTGTCCATCTGCACCCGCATGGTGTTCAGGTTGGGGTCAGTACCGCCGGTGGCCGGGGCCCCGGCGTCGCCCATCAGGAACACCGTGTAGGCGGGTGGCGGGCGAAGCGAATCCCGGCTCTGACCTGCGGCAAATCCGCCCGTTAAAATCACCAGGAGGAAAGCAGGCAGCAGGGGTTTTTTCATAGGTGGTTTGTGCCAGGTGGGTAATCCGACAGATTCCGTGAGCAGGCCTTGTTATTCTTCAGCTGTTGGTTCTTCCAACTTATACTTCTTTATCAGTGAGTCGGGAGCTACTTGCCGAAAGGCACAGGTCAAAGCATCAGTAAACATTGACTTTTTCACTTTTGCCAATTCTACTATCGTCCAGCCTTGTTTGCCCCAAGCACCGGGGACAGGATAAAATATAGTTTGATCATAACTGGTAAAAACGGATTGATCAATCAGGGAAAGCTTAAGCACCACTTTCTTTTCCTTTAAACGCATGGTGGCAAATATTTTCTTTCGTATGCGAAAGGAAGGGTTTTCAAAATAGACCTACGGCGAAATAAGTGATTGATAATCAGCAGTATACAATTGCATGTTTTTACTTAAAAACGTGTTTTTCAGCGTTATTCCTAATAAAACGTTAACCGAATATCTCTTAACTATCTGTTTTACAGGCGTTTATTTCGCCGCAGGTCTCTTCTCTTGGGTGTGATTCAAAATTACGCGGCAAGGCGATAGTTCTCCTGTCGGAACAGATCGGTGATGAGGTGGAACTTCTCACTCTTGTAGGCGGCCCTGAGCAGAATCATCCTATCGCTTCCCCGCTCTGACCAGCGCTGGCCGCTTCTTTTCATTCTTACCTGCAGCACTGTCCGATGGGCGGCTTCAATGGGACCACTGCTGATCATGAGTCCTTGTTTGCGGTAGAGGTCATAGCGGGTGCGGTAGCGGTTGTTGTGCAAATACTCCAGCAACTGGTATTTACTTGTCTGTTCCAGTTGCCCAAGGGCTCTACCGCCTTTTCAACAGCCTCTTGCCTGCCGGCAAAAAGGTTGTCTTCCTGCTCCTGCAGCCAGTGTTGGCCCTCAGGGGCTGCTGGGCGGCCGCAGCCAGCTTCTCTTTCAGATGATAGTAGTCAAGAATATGAGTTGCATCAGCATAAGTCTGTTTGAACCACTTGCTCAGCCAGATCGCTCCGTCACTGATAAAAACCTTCCTGCAGATGGCATCGGGGGGAAACAACTGCTCAAACTTTAAGGTAAACTCTTCATAGTGACCTCTGCCGGCCACGTACTCTGATGTGGATAAGTCCCACTCCAACTGCTCAACATCCCCTGGCCGGCGACTCACAAGCAGTTGCACAAGGGTGCATCTCAGGTGAGGGGTGCGCTTCAAAGACCCGGCCTGCCTTTACTTCCTGCCATCCCTGCTCAGTCAGCAGCATTGATCCGTCTGCCATGCCGTACACCGTCTGCTGCTCATCAGCCAACTGTTGGTTAAGGCCGGCTGAGGGCTCATCAAGTACTGATTCGTCAGCAACAAAAGCTGCTCTCTGACAGCTGCGATACACCTGAGACTGGCTCACGGATGCCCCCAAAAGCGATTCCACCAGGGCCGGTACTTGCCCGAACACATGTTCACAGCCCAACAACACCAGCTTGCTCTGTAAATAAGGGCTGGTCCTTGAGCCCAGCACCGGCTCACTGAATACATGGGCTTTATTTACCCGGATTGGACCGAAGCGGGTCCGGACGATGTTTTTTCGGGCGTCTTTACCCACCTTACTGATATTGCTTTCCAGCACCTCCCGACCCAAATCAAGCCAGATCTTCTCAAATTCAGCCTCGTAACTGTAAAAGTCCTTCTGCTCGTTAAGCTTCTGAAGGGCCTCGTAGCGGGCGGCGGCTTTGGTCAGGTATTCCTCTTTGCTCATCATATCCTTGTCGGTTTACTAGCCTAAGTTACCTATATTCACCCTGCCTGCCATAACCGGGTGCGAAGTTTTGAATCACACCCGTTTTGCAATATGAGCTAACAGGTACTTATTCTGCACTTTCGCGTATATCTGAGTGGGCCGGATACTTGCATGTCCAAGCAGCTTGCTTACAACTTCCAGAGGAGTGTCATTAGAAAGAGTTATCGTGGTTGCAAAAGTGTGTCTTGCCACATGGTGAGTGAGTACCTTGGAGATGCCAGCCAACTCAGCAATAACTTTCAGATAAGTGTTTACTTTCTGATGAGACATTTTCGGAAGAATGCGTCCGGTGATTTTCCGCTCCTCGTTATCGTATTTGTCAATTATTTTTATTGCATTCTCAAGTAAGGGGACCTGCAGCATTTCGCTAGTCTTCACTTGCTCCTTGTCAAAATAAGCCTTGCCATCCCTGGTCCTTCGGATGTGCTGTACTTCCAGTTCAGCGGCATCACTGAAGCGAAGACCGGTATAAACTGAAAACAAGAATATGTCCCTGACTTTTTGCAAACTTTTATTTCCTCCCAGAGAGTGACTCTTCAATCTTTCAAGTTCTTCTTCTGTCAGAAAGTCCCGGTTAGTCTTGTTATTCTTCAGTTTGAAGTTCTGGTAAGGATTCTTTTCGAGTAGTTCCTCCCGCATTGCTTTGAAGAGAACTGCTTTCAGCCGCTGGTGCTGTTTATTGGCAGTGTTCCTGTCCATAGTGGCCTTATGGACCACATTGGTGATGTTCATCAGATGAAGATCCCGGTCACTGATGAACTTATAGTCTACCTGCTGTATCGGGATATCCTTCAGCTTTCTGGTGGCAAGAAAACTTTGTAAGTGCTTCAGAGTAGTGCGGTAGTTGCTGACTGTGCCATCAGAGTACTCCGTTGGCAGCTTTTCGATCTGCCGGGTATGCTCACTAAAGTAATCCAGCAGAAATTTCTTAATCTCTGTAGCCCCGGTGTATATGTCCTTCAGAAGCCTGGCGGAGACAGGCTTTTCCTCGTACTGCAGACGTCGCTTGATGGAGATAATCTTGTTCTTGATTTCCGTCAGGTCTTCGTTCAGGGCCGTATCAGCCTTAGCAGTGGACTTCTCCCGAAGAGTATCCCAGTTATTCAGATGCACTGAGTGGCCGGTAAATAATTCGGCTTTCAGCCGGTCGACAATGATGCGCAGATAGATTTTTGCCTTGTCGTGGCCAGCCTTCGGGGGAAGGAGGTAATACCTTAATGAGAAGGATTCAACTTTTGCCATTGAAACATGAATCAGGTTATTGAAGCAGGACTGATACAAGTAATGAAAAAAGCTGAAACAAAGCAACTGGCCTTGAAAGCAAAAACCGCTTCAGAACGTGTTCTGAAGCGGTTTGAAACCAATTGAAACTTAAAAAGTCGGGGTGGCGGGATTTGAACCCACCGGCTTTGTGTTCTGAAAAGCCCGATCCCGTTTATTTAAGCCTTTTCCGGGTTGTAAAATGCCTGTTGTCCTGGCTGTCTCACTTTTCTGCCTGCCGTTTGTCTCACTTTTGTCTCACTTTTCCCGAGACGGAAGGGCAGGATGATCAGTCGTTTGTCACTGTCCCGCAGCTGTTTTGATGACCTGTAGGTAAAGATACGTATTGTCTTATCAACTAGAAATAATATTGCCTATCTCTTTTTTATACGAGTTTGTTTGAATATAATTTGCTTACAGAATCCTGTAAACGTGTACAGTGTCCGGTAGTTTATTTCAAACGTATGAGAAAGATTACAAAAAGAAGCAAAGCCCTGCCGCGGACCGTGCGTGGGCTGAAGGAAGGCAACGTGCTCTGGGAGAAATTCCGGGAACTGGGAGAGACCCGCAGCAGGGAGTTCCGTCACCTGCTGGCCGGTAACAAGATTCCGCTCACTACCTTCTACTCGGATACCCGCCGGGAGAAGGACCTGAGCCGGCTACCCTGGAAGAGGGCGCTGGTGTATCAGGCCTTTTTCACGGGTCTGGACTGGAGCCAGCTGGTGCCGCTGGTAAAGCCGGAGGCAATGACTGAGAGGGAGGAAAAGCAGCACAGGCAGCAGGCGCTGGCCGGCAGACTGGGCCTGAACCGCAGCTGAACAGTCCGGTAAGGCGGCAGTGGTAAGCGTGCCGGCAGTAGTTTACTCCCGGTGCTCTCTGGAAAGGGCAGTGAGCAGCCTGCGCGTCAGGTGAGTGTTTTCTTCCAGCGCCTCCACTACCGGAAGCAGCCGGTCAGCCGGTGGCTGACTGCCATAAGGAACGTGAGCCGTCACAAGACCTGTCACCTGCCAGATTTCCCTTGCCTGTGAAAGCGGGTGTTCATGGGGAGGGTAGAAGGGACTCTCCGCCCTCAGCTTTACCCGGTTCTCCTTCGCCGGCCCGGCCAGGCGCCCTATAGAGATGCCCTCAGTCGTCAGCATCAGGTACACCTGTCCCGGTTTAAGGGGAGCAGGGCTTTCCAGTAGGGAGCAGATCAGGTAATCCCCTTCCCGGACGGAAGGCTCCATGCTGTCTCCCTGCATCTGAAAGGCCCTCAGGTTTTCTCCCGCAAAGCCGGGAAGCACCAGCCGGGAAAGCTGGCCCACAAAACCGGCATCGCTGTATCCTTCCCGGTAATCAGCCTGTGCGGCAAGAGGTACGGCCGGTATGGCAGATACAGATGGTTCGTTGTCTGCTCCCGCTGCCGCTCCCTCACCGGTTGCCCGCCGGCTGCCTGCCAGAGTACTCTCATTGCCATTTGTATCCGGGACTTCACTACCGGTCTGTGTCATTTCTCCTGTCCCGCGGAGGAGCCAGTTCATGTTCAGTTCGGGAAAGCGGTTGGCAATGGCCTCCAGCATCTCCCATGACGGCTTGGTGCGGCCGGTATAGACGTTGTAGATATTGTCGGGCCGCTTGTAGCCCGCTTCCCTTGCAAAGCGGTTGGGGTTCATGTTCCTGCTGTCAATAAACTGAGCAATGCGCTGATTGATCGCGTCCATGTTTGTGCGTAAAATATATTCTAATATATTTGTAATATCAGTAGGTTATAGCCACCTGTATTACAAACGTAATCACAAATTATTACGAAAACAATGAAAGTAGAAAGAGAATTGCTCGACCGGCTCAAGCCATATCTAAAAAAGAAGAAAGGCTATGCCCTCACCATCCGGCAGCGGCTCCAAGAACGGGGGCTGCATTACTCGCCGCAATCCGTTTACGCCACCGTGGCCGGAAGGATGGCAAACACGGATATACTGACCGAACTCGTGCGGCTGGTGGCCGAAGAAAAGCAGAAGGAAAAGGAGCTGGAGGAAGCCATCCGCACCGCTGCCGGATAGCTGTTCGTTGCCGGGTAACTGCTGTGTGCTTACACCAGCCGTCAATCCTTTTTTCATTTTCTCATTATTCACTGCAGCTGAAGGAAGGTGACTTCAGCTGTTTTACGGGACTTTCATGCATCCTTCTGACCCTTCAGGTGATACTATTTCCCGGATAGCTGCTGCTGACCCGGTTCTCTCAGAGCTGAAGCAGACCATAAACAGCCTTACAGCCTCCAAAGCGGCAGTAGCTGATTTTACGGCCCGGGATGCCGATGAACTGGCCCTTGAGGGAAAGCACCTGCCGGAGCTCAGGCAGGTGCTGGGCAACTACATCCCAGAAGGAGCAGCCGTACTGTTTCCCTCCGAAAGGGGAGTGGGCAAGACCTTCTTTCTCATGCAGATCTGCCTTGCCGTAAGTAAGGGGCACAAAAACTTCCTTGGTGAACCCATCAGTCTTAACGGGAACACGCTGTATCTGGATTTTGAGTTGGGAGAAAGAGCTTTCAAGCGGCGGCTGGCAAAGCTTTACACGCCGGACGGTACTCCTTCACCCCACCGGATGCTGGTAGTGAACGCAAGGGGCAGCCTGACCCGCTGGATGGATGAGTTCAGCAAGCTGCTGGAGCAGTATAAGCCCGTACTGGTGGTGGTGGATAACCTGAGAACCGCCTTCCGGGAAACGGACAACGAGAAAAACAGCGCCATGACGGGGGTGATCTCCTCGCTGATGGACCTTAAAAATCACAAAGGCTTTGCCCTTGTGGTGGCGCACCACCTGAAGAAAAACTCATTTGCTTCAGTAACGCATTCGGACCTGCAGAGCGGAGCGGGTGCGATCACTGATCTTTTTGATGCTGACTTCTTTTTGCGGCGCAGCAGTCAGGACAAGAGCTACAGGCTGCTGATCCGTAAAAAATCCCGCTTCTGTGAGGAGGCTGAAGGGGCAAAGCTCATCCGTCTGGATCCGGACTCACTCTGGTTTGAGTTTGTGGAGGAGAATGTGGAGGAAGAGGAGCATCTGCCGGCAGCCGGCAGGGCTCCTTCCCCGAAGGCTAACCGGGATGGCAAGGATGAACAGATCCTTTCGCTGCTGGCGCAGAATGTTCCCCAGCGGCAGATCGTGCAGCAGCTGGGCATCTCCTTCCGCCGCATCGGGGAGGCGCAGCAGCGTGCCGGTGCCGGGGAGGCTGGTCCGGTGGCCTGCGGCAATAAGTCCGCTGAATCCGGCAGTGGGTTTTAAGGGGCAGGAATCGTCATGATCACACATATCTTGTTTTTCGCCTATGCAACTTGAACCAGAAGAGGATAAGCCGTACAACTTCCGCTTCAGCGGGGGAGGCCATCCTTGTCAGTACTGCCATTCCCGTACGGGCTGGTCCTGGATCCGCAACCACGGGAAGGAGTACGGGGTATGCTTCGCCTGCGGAACCAGTAAATATCCCGGCAGAAGCGAAACGACAGCTGACCCGGACAAAGGCCCGGAAGTGAACGGTCAGCATCCGTTCCGTTACATTCCGCTGCAGGTGGTTGAGCAAACCATGACTGCTTACCGGGCCAATCCCTTTGTACAGTTTCTGAAGAGGACAGCAGGCGCAGCAGTAACGGAAAAAATCATACGTCACTTCCGGATCGGCACGGCCAGAAACGGAGGCACCGTGTTCTGGTACTTTGACAAAGACGGCTTCTGCCGCAAACCCAAAGTGGTGTTTTACGCTTCTGACGGTCACCGCATAAAAAATGATCCCCGGAGAAAGCCCCACTGCGCCGGCTACATTACAGCCAAAGGCTACCGCCTGACCCTGTTTGGGGAGCAGCAGCTTAATCCGGGGCTTTATCCCGGCAACACGCCGGTGGTGCTGGTGGAAAGCGAGAAGACCGTCTGCGTCGGCTACGCCTTTCTGCCGGAGTACATCTGGCTGGCCACCGGGGGAGCAGGCAGCCTGAACCCGGCCCGGGCAGCGGCTCTTGCCGGCCGGCAGGTGATCATTCTGCCCGATGCCGACCCGGCCGGCAGGGAAGGGGCTGAAAAATGCCTCCGTCTGCTGGAAAGGTTAGCCATAGAGGCGCAGGTGCGGGATCTGTTTTCTTACAGTGAAGATCACACGGACCTTGCTGATTACCTGCTCAGTCAGCTGAGGGAGAATAGCCTCCATGCTGCCAGTGGCGGATTTGCTGCAAAGGCCTTACCCCTTGCCAGACCTTTTCCTCAGGCAGAAAGGGAGAAGATGGAGAGGATATTCAGCAAACATCCGCTGCTATGGCAGCTGAGCACTCAGCTGGGGCTGGAGATAATCGCAATGAAAGATATTCAAAAGTCAACGATCAACTGCCAGACCAGCATCAAAGTGTTATAATACAATCATTTTACTTTGCCTAGCGGCCTATTGAAATTACAGACCTGTGAGTATATCGCAAAAAGTGATTCACTCCGGCTATCTTCTATTGGTTGACGGGTCCTTTTATTGGAAAGCAGGAAGATTGTTGCTGTCTTGAGTAACCTAAAAATTATTGACAACTAAACTTGAATCTGGTTTGAAAATGGTCTTGTCCAAAGGATGTCGGAGCCTAAGCGCCAAATAAGCTCGTCATCTGCATAAAATTATTTACTAATGTTCTGTCGGTAGCAGCCGAGAAGGTCTTCCACCGCCTGCTGTAAAGTCACGACCGGACAGGGTTTTGGCCTGCTCTCATAGTGCTTTACTTTCCTGAGCCTTAAGGCGTGAAGACTGAGGAGCTTTGCATCGGGGATCATCTCAGCATAGCTTTTGCTCAGGCAGAACGCGTGAAGGCAAGCCCATGGATTTTGTGGAGTAAATAGGCAATTTCTTCCAGTTCTTCTTTTAGCTGGTAGTCTCCTTTATTTACACTGCTGATAAATTTTTTGTGCATGGCATATTCTAATGCATGTGCTGCCCTGTGATCTCCCTGCTCAACAAAACAGATAAGGGTGAGAAAGTCCTGGTGGGCTTTGGCAAAGGAATAAGTGTAAACAGCGGAATTGAAAGCATTGGGGAGGTACATGGCAATGAGCAGTATAATAGTGGCCTGAGCATACAATACTGATACGCTTCTTCCTGAAAAAGTTAATTATATTAAGATAAAGGTACTATTTTCCCCCTCTAACGTTGCTTTTTGGGTTATGAAAGACATCTTTCAGTAAATCATGAACATTTCATATAAGACTTCCAGGTGTATATGTCTCGAGTCTTGTATGGTCCCCATGAAATAATACGATTGCACTGGCCTGCTGCTTATTCCGGAAAATGGTGGTTGAGGAAAACGTTAGAAAAAAAGTGAAACAATTCATTTTTAACCCATAATTTACCCCTGCTTCTGCTTACAGCCAGGCCTGAGTATATCCGGATATGCCGCTTTTCCCTGCCGAGAGAATAATGACGCCGGTTGAAGAGAAATATGTTTCTGAATTCAGAAAAGCACTAAACCGGTATTCGCCGGTCAGCGAACGCAGCTTTGCCGGACTTCTTGGCATTCTGAGGTTTAAAACGGTTGAGAAAGGAGAGTACTTACTGCCGGCCGGGCAGATTGCAGGAAGAATTTACGGTAGTGCTACAAATAGGGTGCTGCTCCAAGTTCAAAACCACCCTTAATACCACATTGAACCAAGTTTTCAAATTCAGGTAGCACCCTATTTGTAGCACTACCGAATTTACTTTGTCAGCCGGGGAGTGATTGGTTCACTACTCCTTACCCGGGACGGGCGTACCCACATCAAGAATTTTTTCGTGGAGGGCAACTTTGCCGCCTCCACCGCCTCTCTGCTGCAGGCAGCGCCCTCGGCGTTCTTTTCTGCTGGTTACGGGCCGGCTGAAAGGGCAATCACTATTGCCCGGATTCCCTTAACATTTTTCCAATATCAGGAAGCCTTGCCTGGCTGAAAGGCGGTTATGGGAAGTTTGTATTCTCCCGGTTAAAAAAGTACTTAACCAGCAGGAGAGCCCCTGCGGCCGGGAACTCCACAGGCAGGTTCACGCGGATCAGTAGCCGGTGCAGGTTTGAAGGCTCCGTCCTGACGCTTGATCCGGAAAATAGGACGCTTCACCCCGGTCCTGGTTTTCCGGTGTCCTTCATGAAGCCAACTTTGGGCAAAGATTCAACTCAAGGCAAAACTTATGCGAAAGCTACTCATCCTGCTCACCTTTGTAGCCTTACAGGCAACCCTTTTTGCCCAGACGGCAACGCAGACACTAAGAGGGAAAAATAACCGATGCGGCTTCCAGGGCCCCCATTCCCGGCGCCAGCATTCTGGTGGTGGACAGTGATCCGCCCATCGGGTCCGGTACCGACACTGAAGGTAACTTCCGGCTTACCCAGGTACCGGTCGGGCGGATCAGCATCCGGAAGTTACCGGCATCTTGGCTACGAACCCATATTCATCAAAGACATTGTGGTGAATGCCGGGAAGGAAGTGGTGCTGGACCTGCCCATGACGGAAAGCATTACCACCCTGGCCGAAGCAATCGTAGTGTACCGGCGGTCGGATGACGTTACCGTAACCAATAACGAAATGGTAACGCTCAGTGCCTGGCCGTTTAACCCCGGTGAAACCCTCAAATACGCCGGCAGCCTGGGTGATCCCTCCCGGATGGCAGCTAACTTTGCCGGCGTAAGTGGCGCCAATGATGCCCGTAATGACATTGTGGTGCGGGCAACTCACCGGCCACGCTGCTGTGGCGGATGGATGGCGTAAACATCCCTAACCCCAATCACTTCGGCTCGCTGGGCACCTCAGGCGGACCGGTTTCAATGATCAATGCCAATCTGCTGGCCAAGTCTGATTTCCTGACGGGAGCCTTTCCGGCTGCATATGCCAATGCGCTGGGCTCCGTATTCGACCTCCGGCTCCGCAAAGGCAATGATGAAAAGCATGAATTTCTGGTGCAGGCTGGTTTCAACGGCGTAGAAGCCGGGTGCCGAAGGTCCTTACAGCAAAAAGTCCAAAGCCTCTTGCCTGGTAAACTACCGCTACTCGCTTTTCGGAATCATGTCTAACCTCGGCTTTCAGATAAATGGCACGCCCTACTACCAGGATTTTACCTACAAAACCGATATTCCTGTGGGCACGAAAGGCAATTTATCCCTTTGGTCCATTGGCGGCCGCAGCAACATTACCTTTCCTGGGTAAAGACGTAGACACGGAAGGCGATGCCTACGGCGACGAAAATGAGAACACCCGCGTATCATACTTTACGGGCATGGGAGCCATCCTACGAACACCGCTTCTCCGGCAAAACATACGGCAAGCTGACCCTGTCTGCCTCCCCGGGCGCAGGAAAAATTCAACGGCGACACAGTGCTGTACGCAACCGGGGATGCCAAAGAGATTCTGGCCGAAATTCCCAGCGAATCGGCTGCCTTTAACAACGAAAAAATGTCCTTAAATGCGTCCGTCAACCTTAAAGGGTGCCCGGAACCTCATTTCGGGCGGCGTAATCATCGACCTGACCCCGCTTTGATCTCCAGAATAACCGTCTGTACCCTGAGGCGCAGGCGTACCGGAATACGACGGGAGAAACGATGCTATCCCAGGCTTACCTGCAATGGAAGCACCGCTTTACGGACAAACTGACGCTCAATTCCGGGCTTAGCTTCATGCATTACCAGTTAAGTAACAAGGCCGTGGTGGAGCCCCGGCTAGGTGCCATTTACGCGCTGAACGACCGTAGTTCTCTCTCTGTGGCATACGGCCTGCACAGCAATCTGCAGCCGGTCCTCCTTTCCTTCTACCAGACGCAAAACCCCGACGGCACCTATAGCCTCAATAACAGGGACATGGGCTTTACCCGCAGCCACCATTTTGTAGCCGGCTACCAGCGGACCTCAGCGCAAACCTGCATCTGAAAGCGGAGGCGTATTACCAGGCAGTATTTGATGCCCCCGTAGAAAGCACGCCCGGCTACTATTCCGTACTCACCGAAGGGGCCGACTTGCCCCGATCGACCGGGAGACCGGGTAAACAAAGGCACCGGCCGCAACTACGGACTAGAGTTAACATTGGAAAAGTACTTCTCCCGCAACTACTATTTTCTGGTAACCACCTCTCTTTTCGACTCCAGGTACAAAGGCAGCGACGGCATTCTGCGCAACACACCGTTTAACGGCCGCTACGTGGTAAATGCACTGGCTGGCAAGGAGTTTCGGGTAGGTCGTAAAGAAAACCTGTTCAGCATCAACTGGAAGGTAACCACGGCGGGTGGCCGGTACGTGAGGGCGATTGATCTGGCGGCTTCCGCGGCCAGAAACACGACCGTTTACGACGACCGCCAGGCCTTCAGGCAGCAGTTGGATGATTATTTCCGGATGGACCTGAAACTTGGTTATAAAATGAACCGCCGCCGGCTAACTCATGAGATTGCCCTTGATCTGCAGAACATCACCAACAACCAGAACGTGTTCCAGCAGGCCTACAATCCGCGCACCGACCGCATCGGTACGGCCTACCAGCAGGGGTTTCTGCCCATTCCGTTTTACCGCCTGACTTTCTGATGCGCGGAACCAGATTAATGTTTACATTTAATGAGGCAGGAGACCGGAAAACGGAGACGGCACACAATGTTCAGTAAACAGCTGCCTTAACGTAAGGGCTTTTCTTCTCCCTTCCTCCAGCTTCCGGTCTTCATCTGCCCCGCGTTTAATCTCTTTTCCCGATGAGAAATCAAGTTCTTCCCGATGACCGCCTCGCCCGGCTGATTGGAATACCGGCCCTGAGTCTCTCCATTGCGTTGCTGCTCAAGTACCGCGACCCGGAATTTACCAAAGTGCTGATAATAACTTTTTTTAACTGCCTTATCATCTGGGAAGGTTGCCGGCAGTTGTTTATCCTGCTGCGACGCCGCTTTCCCCGCTATAACCAGACGAGTCAGCGGCTGCTTTACCAGGGTGCTGCCATTCTCCTTTTTACGCTGCTGATCGCCATCCTTATGAACGGCGTATGCCACACCTTCTGGCCCGGCGACCCGACCCCGTCTACCGTAGCCGACGATTTTATCAAAGCCATCATTCCTACCATCTGCGTGACGCTGGTGTACGAAAGCGTGTATTTCTTCGAGGAGTGGAGAAACAACGTGAAGACAACCGAGTCGCTGGCGCGGGAGAACGTACAGTCGCAGCTGGACGCCCTCAAAAATCAGATCGACCCGCACTTCCTGTTCAACAGCCTCAACACCCTCGCCTCGCTGATTGATTACGAGAACAACGGTGCCCAGCAATACCTTGAGCGGCTATCAGACGTGTACCGCTACGTGCTGGTAAGCCGCGAAAAAAATACCGTTACCCTGGAAGAGGAGATGGATTTTCTGGATGCTTACGTGTACCTGAACAAGGTTCGTTTCCGCGACAATCTGCGCCTGGTAAAAAACATTCTACCCGAAGCCTACAAGCACCAGGTAGCCCCCCTGAGCCTTCAGATGCTGGTGGAAAACGCCATCAAACACAACGTGGTTTCCAAAGAAAGGCCGCTGCAGATTCAGATTGTGCAGGAAGAAGATACCTATCTTTCGGTGGTGAACAACGTGCAGGAAAAGACCATTTTTGAAAAGTCCACCAAAGTAGGCCTCCAGAATATCATCAACCGTTATAAACTACTCTCCGACCGGCAGGTACAGGTCAGCCGGGATCAGGACGTGTTCAGAGTCCGGATTCCCCTGCTGAATTCTACGCTTTCCTGAGTGCCGGTGCCCGAAAGACCGATTGACATGAAAACGATCATCATCGAAGATGAATACCCGGCGGCCGAAAGGCTTTTGCAACTTTTGCAAAAAATCGACAGCCGGATCGAAGTTCTGGCCGTACTGGAAAGTGTTTCCGGAGCCACCCAGTGGCTGAACCAGAACCATCCCCCTGATCTGATCTTTTCGGATATCCAACTGTCCGACGGTCTCAGCTTTGGGATATTTGATGCAGTGACCGTCAGAAGCCCCATCGTTTTCACCACCTCCTACGATGAATACGCCATAAAGGCATTTAAGGTAAAAAGCATTGATTACCTGCTCAAACCTATTAAACCACTGGAGTTACAGGGAGCCCTGAACAAATACCGCGAGATGCAGCCGGCGGGGATGACGGCGGACTACGGCTTGAAAATGGAATCTCTGCTGGATGCGTTGCAGATGACCGGGAGAAAATATAAAAACCGGTTTCTGGTAAAGCAGCAAGAGCAACTGGTGCCGGTCTCCCGGGAGGAAATTGCCTATTTTTTTGCCGCCAACGGGATGGTTTGCCTCGTGCGTCAGGATGGCCGTCAGTTCATGGTGGACTACACGCTGGAGGAACTGGAGAAACTGCTGGAACCCGGTTACTTTTTCCGACTGAACCGGCAGTTTATCGCCACGTTGCCTTCCATTGCCAATATCTACACCTATTTCAACGGTAAGCTGAAGCTGGATCTCCAGCCCGGAATAGCCCAGGAAGTGCTGGTAAGCCGGGAGAAGGTAAACATGTTTAAAGAGTGGATTGAGGGAAACTGAAGCCTGCGCCGGTCTGCACGATGTGAATTCTTCAACTTCCAGACCAGACATTGCCCCCGGTTAAGGAAATAGGATCAGGACTGCCTTTTGTGCCTGAAAACGAAGATCCTCAAGGATAGCCTTTACCAAATTTGACACTCAACTATCCTCCGCTGAAGGATGCAAGGAAACTTTACGAGACTCAGGTTTTTCAAAATGGAAAGGGCTGTCTTCTCTTTACCAGACCCCGTTATTTTCAGAAACAGGCTCAGGCAGGAACTTTGCCGGCTGGAAAGCAGATTCATCCCATTTTGCAGATGCTGCGCATGATTGCCTCAAATCCATCAGCAAAATAAGAAGGTCAGGTTCAGGTACCAGTCAGCAGATCGGCAAGACCGGCAATGGCGGCTCCTGAAATGAAAATCCAGCTAAGGGTGTCTTTGAACTCATTTTTGGGGTGCATCAAGAAGAGTAAGTGCAGTCCCAGATGGATAATAAAAAACCAGTCCAGGCCCCTGATCCATTCTGCAGGGTTTCCTTTTCCCATCAGTCCCCAAAAGAGCAGAAAGTAAAGTGGAATGTGAGCCAGCATGAATACCACAAAACCAGTCTTTTCCTTCAGTAGCGACAGGCCCGGAAAAATTCTCCATTCCCGGCACCGGACCGCATCCATTTCGTGGATGAGAATAAAAGACAACCCAAGGTAAAAGAACAAGTGTCCGGTCATCTTTGTGTTTTTGTTTTACTTCGTTTTACCGAAATGTTGTACCTCTAAGTATAGCGAAAAAAGGCTTTGGTTACCAGAACCAAAGCCTTTGTCATCAAAACGAAGAAAGTAAAGAGGGGCAAACAGGGGAGTATTTCTTCCCTGTTTGCCCCTCTTTATTCCTTCAGCAACCGGATCATCCTGCTTCCCGCCGCCGTCTGCACACTCAGATAATAGAACCCGGGTTTGCTCATGCCCGGCGGCAAGGAAAGGGTTACGTTCTTGCTGACCGGCTTGCAGGGTCTGCTCAGCCTCCATCAGCGGTGGATCGTACAGCACCAGCTTTACCGTGCTGCCCGGAGCATCTGACAGTGTAACCGTAAGAACATCCTTTACGGGGTTAGGAAACACGCTTACGTTCAGGGAGGAAGCAGTACTGCTCCCAGTCGCCAGAAGGAATAAGATCTGTCAGGAAGCAGGGCCGCAGTTCGTAGCCGGAAAGGTAAGGAGCCTCAGGTTTGAACTGACTCACGATGCCGCTCAGGGTAAAGCTGCCCGACGGAGCCGCTGCCTTGTACAGATCAAAGTTGCTGCTGATGAAGACACGGAAAACCTTCATGCCGTTGGTAACATCCACTGCAAATCCGGTGTAGCCGGTCCGCGGGGTCCACTGGGCCGGGTCCAGCAGAGACACGCCTTGAAGGGTGACGGGCAGGGACTCCAGGCTTTCGGTAAGTTCTGCAACGGGTTCGGCTGGCTTCAACGTATTTTTACCAGCAATCAGCCGGACGGAATCCACGGCAATCTGGGTCAGTCCGTTGGCCTGTCTGATACGGCCAATGGCGAAAATGCGGTCGCCGGGCTTCACGTTGTATCTGGCGTTGTCGCCGTACCGGAACGCATGGATGCCGGAGTCACCGTCCGCGAGGGCAAAATCCAGCCCGTCTTTCAGGAAATTAATGCTGAATGGCCTTCCCCTTCTGATCCCTTTGCTGCTACCGTTGACCTGCGCCTGCTCTAATCCTTCCGTACTTTCGGCAGCCAGAACAGCGGCATTTCCGATAACCAGTAACCTTCCCGGCCGGGGGGTGCCCCGGAACGGGAAGGTTTATCCGTTCACCACTTTTAACTGCTCAAGGGTTGATCTTTGCCAGAGGGGCCTGCGATTCAAAAGCAGAATCTTCCGGCAACCAAACCAACCTCAGATCAATCGGTTAACAGCCATAGATCCGGCAGTTAAGCCTGAGCGGGTTCTTCCGGACCAGCAGGATTATGCGGTCAGAACGGCACCCGGCAGTTCCTTTCCGCGCCGGCGGGGCGGGTAACGCGCTTGCAACGGACCGCACTACCGTCCGGCAGCTTTGCATGGTTGCTGCTGTTGAGTCTTTTATCCGGCAGGTAGTAGTCCAGTGCTGATGAACTGCCCCCATGGTATAAGCGCATCCTCCGGCCGGCGACGGCCACCGGTGCTGGCTTACATCAGGCCCTCACCGGCCCCGGTACGCACGGGATGGCCACTTTTTACCAACATTCAAGCCCAGTCCACCATTTGTAAACAAATTCTTAACATTTGGATAATATACGGCGGGCCGATACCTTTACTAAAAAACATTCAGATGAATACTGCTAAAAAGGCCCGTAAAGAATTGAGAACTAAAATCAGTCAGGCCATCTCGGTGGTGCTTACCGAGAATTCCGGAGCAGATCCGGAGAAAGTGGCAAAAGCTGCCCGGAAATCTTCCCGTAAGCTGGCCGAAAAGTTTATGCCAACCGGTAAAGCTGCCCAGCCGGTAGCGGAAGGTATAGCTGCGCAGGATGGCGCTACAGGCAAGAAAAAGAAGGAAAAGAAAGCCGGAAAGAAAGGAAAAGCAGAGGTAACCACCCCTGTCCGGGAGAACCAGAAGGCACCCCGGTTGGTGTCCTGAAGCGGGAATAAAGACTTCTCAAATCCTGTCTGCTTTTGGTTTTTCCGTAGCAGGCAGGCAATTCCTGTCACCTGTGGCTTGAAAATTAAACTCACGGCTCTAACTGCGTCTGATTATTCTCCGACAATGAATGGCAATTCTCATTCCACCGCTCAGTCAGCTATACCTCATCATTTGCCCGTATCTGACCCGGCGAAGATTTCGCAAACAGACTCCTGCCCAAGGATGTGACAAAAAAAATTCTCTTTCAGCAAGTATAAGAGCCAGAGGTGCTATCTCAGAGCCTTATATCAGCCAGAATTATGGGTAGCTGAGACAAATCCATTATCAGATAACGGTTCAGGCAAGTCAGAAGCCACATCACAGCATCTGCCCTGATGGGGTCTAAAGCACCCTAAGTCCGGAGTTTACGGGCCAGAAAATTAACCACATGACTCTGAAAACCCCGAATACATTAGAAATAAAAATAAAGCAGGCCCAATACTTTTGCGGTCTGGTATTCCGGCCGGTGCACGCTCAGAAAAGCAGTTCTTCTTCGGGAAATCAGAAATGGCACAGCAGTACTTAGCGCATCCGGTGCGCATCCGGAAGGTAGAATTCAAAGGGCAGGTCTGGATCGGGGTGGAACTGCCCAAACGGGCCGACTACATCGCCGCCATCCGGCTGATCGAAGGACGGATCTGGAAAAGGGAATTCCGGCTCTGGCTGATCCCTTACTCAAAGGAGGCATGGCGGCAGCTGAAGGATTTTTTTCCTGATCTTGTGGGTGCGGAAAGCCAGCCGTCACCGCCACCTCCTGAGGGGAGGGCCAAAAAGGAGCAGGAAAAAAATGCCGCATTACCTCCGCCTCAAAAACCCTCGCTGTCTTCTGCTTCCGGAAATGGCGTTATTCCGGTAGCATCCGCCAGATTGGTACCGGCTGCCGGAACGGTTACTGTCCGGATGTCTGATTCGACCGCCGGGTTTCCTCCGGCTTCTGATCAGGCTGCCGGCCTTCAGGCAATGGTACAGGCAGCCTTCACGGAAAATAAGATCCTGCTCAGGCTTCCAAAGAATGAGCAGGATATCGCTTTTCTGCGCACGCTTCAGCATACCCGCTGGGATCCCGGCAGCCTCACCTGGCAGGTGACTGCCTCAGAAACCAACGCGGAGCTGATCCGGAACTACTTCGGGGCGAGGCTTAAGGTAATCGCCGGCAGGTAATACCGGGGCGGCTGCCAGCCTGCAGACTGCCGCCCGCGCCGGAGTTTACTGCCAGGTCTGCCCCGGCGGTGCACCTGAATTATGGCCCCCAAACCTGGCCGGGTGTGATCAGGGATGCATTCACAGGGACCGGTACCCTGAGGAAAGATAGCTTGGCGGGAAATATCTTTTTCAACCTGTTAATGTCGTTTAGCTGCCCCGGTGGCCGGATAAACGACACTTTCTTATGCATCTTTCCGTTCCTGTCCGCAAGATTGAGCACCGGGGCGAGCCCCGCATTCTGGTACAACTACCTTACCTGCCTGACTACCTTGCCCGGGTACGGCAGGTAAAGGGCTGCCGCTGGAGTGCCACACTGAAGGCGTGGCACGTACCCTATTCCAAAGAAGCCTACAGCCGGCTGAAGGAGCTGTTCCCTGGTCTTACCGTCCAAACGGCTGCGGGCATCAGTTCAGAAACCGCTTCCCTGACCCGGCCGGTGGCGACTCCGGGACAGGTGGTTCCGGAGGCACCCGCTGCCCGGCAGTCCCCTGCCGTGAAGGTGCCTCATGCCCTGCAAACGCCTTCTGCCCCGCAGGTACCTCCTCCGGCAAAGACGCCACCGGCAGCAAGGACACCGGATGCCGCCTTCCCCATGGCAGTATCACCAGTAAAGACAGCATCAGTAAAGGCAGCCACGCTGCTGCCGGTGAAAAAGACACCTCCGGCCGGCAATGCAACGCCTTCAGGTACGGTGACGTCACCTGCTGTCCCTGAGGCGCACCGGGTGCCTCCGGCCATTCAGGCGGCACCGGCAGATGCTTTCCCGGCAGATGCAGGAAAGAAAGCCGCTGCGGCAAAGGCGGTATTGCTTTTCCCTGCCGGCAAGCG
>JAUJMU010000023.1:28288-29874 GCA_030446715.1 Cytophagales bacterium
CAGGAAAGAAAGCCGCTGCGGCAAAGGCGGTATTGCTTTTCCCTGCCGGCAAGCGGCTGAAGCTGAAAATGCCTAAGGACGAGACCGATATCCGCTTCATCCGTTCGCTGAAGTACGCCCGGTGGGATACGCAGGAGTTTTGCTGGTATATCACCGCCACCCCGGCAAACCGGGAACTGATTGTAAAGTATTTCGGGGTGCGGCTGGAGCAGAGGGATGACCTGGAGCCGGCAGAGGGCACACAGAAGACAAGGGAGCGGAAAACGGCTCCCGCTACTTCTGCCATGGAACCGGCCACACTGCTCGTGTCAGAGTACCGCACCGGCCGCATCCGGCTTGTTTTTTCCTATCACGCCGAACTGGTGACACTGGTGAAGAGTTTTCCCTTCGCCCGCTGGGATGCAGATAACAAGTGGTGGAGCGCCGCTGTGAGTCCGCACGTGGAAGAACAGCTGAAAGCCTTCTGCGCCCGGATGAACTGGCAGCTCAGGCGGGTGGCCGAACCTGAGAGCGCCCATCTGGTGCGGAAGGATTCCCCTGAAGGCAAGGCAAAGGAAAAGTTCAGCGGCAGGGAGGTACCCGATGCCTACCTTGAGAAGCTCACTCTGAGGCGCTACTCCTGGAGCACGGTGAAGACTTACAAGACCCTCTTCCGCGACTTTATCAACTACTACCCCACCCGGCCCGTGGACGAGATCACCGAGAAGGAGATTCTGGCCTACCTCAGGTTTTTAGTTCAGGAGCGGGGCATCTCCGGTTCCTACCAGAATCAGGTGATCAACGCCATCAAGTTCTACTACGAGCAGGTGCTGGGCGGTAACCGGAAATTCTACTACATCGAAAGGCCTGAACGGGACCGCACCCTGCCGGTGGTGCTCAGCGAAGAGGAAGTAGAACGGCTCATCCGCACAGTAGATAACCTCAAGCACCAGTGTATTCTGCTGGTGATCTATTCGGCCGGCCTGAGAATCAGCGAACTGCTCAGCCTCCGCCCGGGAGATCTCGACCGCGACCGTCTGCTGATTCACTTAAAGTCGGCCAAGGGCAGAAAGGACCGGGTCACCCTGCTTTCAAAACGTACGCTACAGTATCTGGACCAGTACCTTGACCTTTACCGGCCGGAAGAGTATCTGTTTGAATCACCCGAAGGCGGCATGTATTCGGCCCGCAGTGCCCAGAAGATCATGAAAAGAGCGCTGGAGACAGCCTGTATCCAAAAGCCGGCTACCCTGCACACGCTGCGCCACAGTTTTGCCACTCACCTGCTGGAAAGGGGCACGGATCTGCGTTACATCCAGATGCTGCTCGGGCACGGATCGGCAAAGACCACCCAGATCTACACCCACATTACAGCCAAAGGAATGGATCAGGTGAAAAGCCCCTTGGATAATCTGAATATTTAACGTTTATTTACCTGATGACCTTTATGCCGTTAAATTTATCCCTGCCTCTCTCAGCAAAAAACTGTTTCCGGAAAGCAGCAGGGGTTCAGGTATAAGGCAGATAAACGACATATGTCGTTTATTCAAATGTTGCTTGCAAGCGGAAAAAACAAACAGAACGACGTGAAGACAACTACGCTGTAT
>JAUJMU010000002.1:0-12350 GCA_030446715.1 Cytophagales bacterium
GTCAATCTGGTCGTGCAGGGCAATGTCATTGAATACGCCGTACGGAGACAGCCGGACCCCTACTCTTTCCCTGCTGATGGCCGCCGCGGTCTGTCCGGCAATTTCGAGCAGGAACCGGCTCCGGTTTTCAAGGCTGCCGCCGTACTGATCGGTGCGCTGGTTGGCATTGGGCGCAAGGAACTGTTCGATCAGATAGCCGTTGGCACCGTGCAGTTCCACCCCGTCGAAACCAGCTTCAATGGCATTTACGGCGGCCTGCACGTATTCCTGTACCGCTTCCTGTACTTCGGCAGTGGTCAGGGCGTGCGGAACCGGGTGCGGCTGCATGCCCTGCTGGTCAGTCCACATACTACCGCTGGCAGCCACTGCCGACGGAGCCGCGATCCGGGCACCTTCCGGCAGGTTAAGGGGATGCGCAATGCGGCCAGTGTGCATGAGCTGCACAAAGATTTTTCCACCCTTTTCGTGTACGGCACCGGTGACTTTTTTCCACCCTTCGATCTGCTCCTTGTTGTAGAGGCCGGGAATCCGGGCGTAGCCCAATCCGTCGGGCGAGGGTGAAGTGCCCTCCGTAATGATCAGACCGGCATCGGCCCGCTGGGCATAGTATTGTGCCATCAGGTGGTTGGGCACATTGCCTGTGGCGCGGCTGCGGGTCATGGGAGCCATTACAAGGTGGTTGGACAGGGTCAGTGCACCTAACCTGGCCGGGGATAACAATCGGTTGGTCATAGTTGTATGTAGTTATGTATCGCGACAAAACTAATCCAAACATTTAAAAATTTAAATGTTTATATATAAAAAATTTTCTACTCCGTCAGCAGATCAAAAAACCGGGACAATTGCCGGACCTTTTCCTTGTTGATCCGCAGGTTAACGCAACGGCCTTCCTTGTGGGCCACGATCAGGTCACTTTCGGTCAGTATCTTTACGTGGTGCGATACGCAGGGCTGCGAAAGGCCGGTGAGTTCCTGAACTTCGGAGCAGGACACGCTGCCCTTTCTGGCAACTTCCATCAGGATGGAAAGGCGGTATTTGTCCGCTACCGCATTGGAGGCCTTTTCGACAAATTTTGATTCCATAATGACAAAGGTAGCCATATTTTGCCTCTGGTTCAACCGTGCCGGGTGCAGTTCTTGCCACTTACCTTACCCAATCCTGTTGATTCCATACCCCTTATCCCAAAATTCCCGCAAGGCTCAGCCTTGCGGGAGCGGGGAGCTTCATTTTCACTCCCTTCTGCAAAGGCAGTATCCCAACTCAAAATTCGCCATTCAGAATTCAAAATTTCTAAAGGCTGCCCAGCTTATGGTCGATTCCCTGCAGGACACGGCGGATCTCGTTGGCCTGGTTCATCAGCTCCCGGGACCGGGCTTCGTCCTGGCTGTCAATCACTGACTTGAAATCCTGAAGCCGTCTGATGTAGGCATCCAGTGCCCTTGAGATGTTCTGCGTGTTCTGGGTAAAGATCGGCGCCCACATATCCGGTGAACTCTTCGCCAGCCGCACCGTCGACGAAAATCCGCTGCCCGCCATATCGAAGATACTTCTTTCGTCTTTCTCCTTTTCCAGCACGGTCACGCCCAGGGCAAATGAACTGATGTGGCTCAGGTGCGATACCCATGCAAGGTGCAGGTCGTGCTCAACCGAGTTCATGAAACTAAGCCGCATTTCCAGGCTTTGGCTAAGCGACACCACCGTATTGAGGGCGGTATTGCTGCTTTTTTCCTGGTCGCAGAGAATCATAATTTTTCGTTTCAGCAGGCCGCTGAAAGCAGCTTCCGGACCGGAGTTTTCCGTACCCGCAATGGGATGGGTTGCCACATATTGCCGCCGCCGCGGATGATCCTGTACTGCCCGGCAGATGATTTCCTTCGTGGAGCCAAGGTCCATCACCACCTTGCCTTCCGGAACTATGTCGAGAACGTGGGACAGCAGATGCGTAATCACATCCACGGGAGTAGCCAGCACGATCAGGTCAGTATCATGGACGGCTTCTTCCAGCGTAGCAATTTCATCCACAATTCCCAGTTGAAGGGCTTTGGCGGCGTTGGCATCACTGGCGTCCACACCAATGATGCGCCCGGCCAGTCCCTTTTCACGGGCCTGCAACGCCAGAGAACCGCCCAGCAAACCAATCCCTACGATACTGATTTTCATTTTATAGGGTAAGATCGGAGAATTTCAGATTTTCTAACCTCTGGATAACCTGCCGGAGCCGGTTTTCGGGCGTGCAGAGGGAAAGACGGATAAAACGGTTTCCCGGCTCCCCGAAAATAAAGCCGGGGGTAATGAATACACGGTGTTGATGCAGCAGGTAATCCACCAGCTTTTCCACCGAAGAAACTGCCTCCGGTACCTTTGCCCACAGAAACAAGCCCTGCTGGTCGCGGCGGTAGGTGCACTTCAACCCATCCAGAATCTGGAACACCAGTTCGCGGCGCCCCGCGTAAACGGCGTTTCGCTCCCGGTGCCATTCGACGGAGTTCTGCAGGGCCGTTGCGGCGGCTTCCTGCACCGGAAGAAACATGCCCGAATCAACGTTGCTCTTGATTTTGACTACCGTATCAATGTATTCCTGTGCCCCACCCAGCCAGCCGATCCGCCAGCCCGCCATGTTGTGGGATTTGCTCATCGAGTTCAACTCCAGTACCACTTCATGGCTGCCGGGTACTGACAGCAGGCTGATCGGGTCCGATTCGTTGAGCACCAGACTGTACGGATTGTCGTGGCAGAGCAGTATCTTTTTTTTCCGGGCAAAAGCCACCAGCTTCCCGAATAAGGCACGGCCCGGAGGCGCTCCGGTGGGCATGTGCGGGTAGTTGATCCACATGAGTTTTACGCGGCTGAGGTCGGTGTTCTGCAGAAAATTCCAGTCGGGCTGGTAATTTTCCTCCTCCACCAGCGGGTAAGTCAATACTTTGGCACCCACCATTTCGCTCACCGACCGGTACGACGGATAGCCCAGCTCCGGAATCAGCACCTCATCTCCGTGGTCCAGAAAAGCCAGCGAAATATGGGTAATGCCTTCTTTTGAGCCGATCAGGGGAAGAATTTGGGTTTCGGGGTCCAGGGAAACGTGGTAAACCCGTTCGTACCACCCGGCAATGGCTTTTCTGAAAGCCGCAGTTCCCTTATAGGGCTGATAACCGTGGCTGTCGGGACGGCTGGCAGAGGCAATCAGCGTTTGAATGGTTTGGGGCGACGGGGTCAGATCCGGACTGCCGATGCCGAGGTTGATCACATCGTTGCCGGCATCCTGCAGTGCTCTTACATCCTTCAGCTTCACGGAGAAGTAATATTCTTTCAGATTGTCTGTCCGCCTGGCGGCTTTGATGATCATGGAGAAGGCAATTGGTAATCCGGGCAAATATGAACAAAAAGGCTTTCAAATTGCACATGTACAGTACATTTTGATCGCCAGAACTGCACCTTTTTGATTACCGGTACCTTATCCGGTAATCTACCGCCTTGGTCAGTTCCGGTGAGTACGCGTCCGGAGAATATCCTGTATCTGGCCGGGAAAATGTTACAACCGACGGCTAACCTCTTCTGTTGTAAGGGATGAGTAGATGCTCAATTTTAAATGGAATCAGATAATTATTTGACTTGCAGAGGTATACATCCCGTAAATCACGATTTAAAACTCATACCTGGTTCTGCTTTGGTACTTAACCAGGGAATTTTATGAACAGAAAGCAAAGGCTGAAAAAAGCTCAATCTTACGTTACAAATAACAGGTGTTCATCCGCCGGGAGGTTACAGTTTTTCCACATGTATGAATTCAGGGCATAACTTAATCCTTGATTCAATTATGAAAAAGAATTTGTTTTTTGCCCTTGCCGTCCTTACTGCTCTTTCCCTGACCTCCTGCAAAGACCGGGAAGGCACAGCCCGCCTGCAGGTTCGCCTGACTGATGCGCCCGGTGACTACCAGGCTGTCAATGTGGACATCAGAGGCATTGAAATCAACAGTGGAACGGGAGAAAGCGGATGGGTGGCCCTGACCAACGTCCGCGCCGGCGTGTACGACCTGATCCAACTGACAAACGGTATTGATACCCTCCTTGCCAGTCAGGAGTTACCCGCCGGCCGGATCTCTCAGATCCGTCTGGTGCTGGGAGAAAATAACACGGTAAAAATAAACGATCAGCTCTTTGCCCTCCGGACCCCCAGCGCCCGGCAGTCCGGCCTGAAACTGAACGTAAATACAACACTCACCGAAGGCATTACCTACACGATTCTGCTTGATTTTGATGCCGCCCGTTCGGTGGTATCGGCGGGGAATTCGGGTGGCTTTAACCTTAAACCGGTAATCCGGTCGGTGGCAGAGGCCCAGAGTGGCGCCATCCGGGGTACTGTTTCTCCGGCGGAGGCTGCACCTGCGGTATTTGCCATAACTGGAACGGACACCGTCAGCACGGCCTACACCGATGCCACCGGCACCTTCCTGCTGCGCGGCGTCAGGCCGGGTACATATAAGGTCGTCGTTCAGCCGAAAGAAGGATACCAGGAGAAAACAGTTGAAGGTGTCGGGGTAACGCTGGGCAACGTAACCACCCTTCAGCCGGTTACCCTGTCAGCAAAATAAAAAGCTTCACGGGCGGTTTCCTCTCCCATCCGGGAAAAACCAAAATTACCAACTGAAAGCCCGCTGCGTCTGCAGCGGGCTTCTGTATTTTCGGAAAATGCTGATTCTGGAAACACTGCAGAAGGTTTGAACCGCCAGGCATTGGAGTGACCACAGAACTACTTTTCTGATTACCTGCTCACCTCAAGCCATTTTTTCCTGCTTCCGGATGGGCAGCAGGTGATTGATCAGGTACAGGTAGTCGGCAAGAAAAAATACCCCCACGGCGGTGCAGATGTGCCAGAGCCAGTGCGTACCCATGACCATCCATTCAAACCGGTCGTCTATTTTCCGGAAAATGAGGGCAAGGATAAAAAAGGCAGTAGCCAGCACAATGTCGTTCCAGCCCCGGAACTTAGTCTTCCAAAGCAGCATCAGGGCGGGCAGAAACAGGGTGGTGCCGTTGACCAGGTAAGCCAGGTTTACGGCCGTCTGCCCCGCAAACAGCTCAAAAGCCGTAAAACGCATCAGAAGTGAAGCCGTTGCCACCATAAACACGTAGCCCCAGTGCGGCAGCACCCGCCACCAGAAGTAGAGACTGACTGCCAGGGTGAGCACAGCAATCGGGAGGACGTCCAGCATCAGCAGCCAGCGTGAACTCCGGAAGGCGTGGTAAACAGTACTGCCGATCCCTCCGACGGCCAGCAAGGGTATGCAAAAGGTCAGAAAGCTGTTTTGCCGGTATTTGCCTCTCAGTTTTATAGCCCAGTATATAACCGGCAGGAGAAATGCCAGGGAGGAATACGCGTTCCACGGTTCCACTATGAAATGTTCCGGATGGGTTTCGGCATAAATTACTCCTCCATCCGGCATGGAAGCAGGAATCTGGATCAGAATTTCAAAAATCATCTGGCACTGGAGCAAATAATAATATTACAAATTACCGGACCCTTCCGGCCTTTATACAACTGAGTATCTTCCATTCACACCCTTTCCGGTAAATGATTTCGGAGCCTTGCTCCCGGAGGCAATTTTATCAGGCCAGGGCATTGATTTGCAACGGCGCAAATAGCGGGTAAGTTCCGGCTTTAAAACAGACCGGCGGGAAAAGGCCGTTCAAACCCTACAGGCCTCTCTGCCTTAATACATACGGCCCGATCCGATTATCGTTTCCGGAACCCGGCGTTTAATCAGCGGTATATTTTTCTCAGGTGCGGATCAGAAAGGCCACATATAACTGGTAACCAACCATTACTGAATGAAACCCAAAGGCTGGCCGGAGTGTTGTGGAAAAGTATATTTGCAAAACATGCGGCCTCCCTGCGGATGGTTCGCCCATTTAAGGATAAATACCTTACCCGATACATGCCAAGAATTATTGATCTGGCCCTTCCGCCCGAAGTGGCCTTCGACGAAACCCGCTTCCGGGAACACGTTCTCCGGACCCTGCACCTGACGGGTGCGGAAAATGTAACTGTACGCCCCTTGCGCCGTTCCATTGATGCCCGGGGCCGGCAGATTAAGGTAAATGTTACCACCGCCGTCTATGCCAACGAAACCCCCGATGGTCCGCTTGCCTACCGGAAGGAATATCCTGACGTCAGCCGGGCCCCTCAGGCCATTGTAGTGGGGGCCGGTCCGGCCGGGATGTTCGCGGCCCTGCGCCTGGTTGAGCTGGGCATCAGGCCGGTTGTACTGGAACGCGGCAAAGACGTGAGGGCCCGCCGCCGCGACCTTGCCGCCATCACCAGGGAGCACATCGTCAACCCCGATTCCAATTACTGCTTCGGGGAGGGCGGGGCCGGTACTTACTCGGACGGCAAGCTGTACACCCGCGCCACCAAACGCGGTGATGTCCGGCGGATACTGGAAATTTTTGTGGCCCACGGTGCGACTACGGAAATACTTGTGGATGCGCACCCGCACATCGGCACCAACAAACTGCCCAATATCGTGACTGCCCAGCGCGAAAGCATTCTGGCGGCCGGCGGCGAGTTTCTTTTTAACAAGAAAGTAACCGGCTTCCTGCTGGAAGCCGGCGAAATGGCCGGTGTCCGTACTGAGGACGGACACGAATACCGCGGCCTTGGCGTGATCCTGGCAACGGGGCATTCGGCGCGGGACATTTTTGAACTGATGCACCGGCAGGAAATTGCCATTGAGGCCAAGCCCTTTGCGATGGGGGTGCGCATCGAACACCAACAGTCCCTGATTGATAAAATCCAGTACCACTGCTCTGACCGCGGCGACTACCTGCCGGCGTCCTCCTATTCGCTGGCCGCGCAGGTGGGACACAACGGCGGGGAGCGGGGTGTTTTTTCCTTCTGCATGTGTCCCGGTGGCTACATTGTACCGGCGGCTACGGCTCCCGGCGAAATCGTGGTCAACGGCATGTCGCCGTCCCGCCGCGATTCGAAGTATGCCAATTCGGGTATGGTCGTCGCCATCAACGAACCCGACTGGCAGGCCTACCGCGGATACGGTCCGCTGGCGGCGCTGCGGATGCAGCAGGAACTCGAACAGCGGGCCTCCCGGATGGCTGGTGGCAGGCAGGTTGCCCCGGCCCAGCGGATGACGGACTTTGTGAAGGGGAAGGTTTCTTCCTCGCTGCTCTCCACTTCGTACCAGCCTGGTCTGGTTTCCATGAACATGCACGAAGTGCTGCCGGCTCACATTTCGGTGCGTCTGCGGGAAGGATTCAAGGTTTTTGGTCATAAAATGCGCGGCTACCTCACTGACGAGGCCCAGCTGATCGGCATCGAAAGCCGTACTTCATCCCCGGTACGGATTCCCCGGGACCGCGAAACGCTGGAACACACCGGGACAAAACGGCTCTTTCCGTGCGCGGAAGGTGCCGGTTACGCCGGAGGCATTGTGTCGGCGGCCATGGATGGCGAACGGTGCGCTGAGCAACTGGTGGCGCTGTACGCGGGCCGGAAGGCGGTTGTAGCCTGATGGCTTCTGCTGGCTGGATGGTTATATGGTTGAGTTGCTTGATTGTTGCATGGTTAAATTACTGCATTGTTAAATTGTCTTCTTCTGAAGGATTACCCCGGCCAGACAGCCATATAACCATCCAACAATTAAATAATGCAGCCATGCAGCCATTCATTCATTTTGGGTATTTTTGAGATTGATTAGTACAAAACCACTCTTATGCAAAGTAAATTTCGTTTTGCGCTGGCGGTATCGGCGGCCCTGCTGATGGCCCTGACACCGCCGGACCGCATCAAATTCATTGACCCCGCCAACATGGACACCAGTGTAAAGCCGGGGGATAATTTCTACCTGTACGCCAACGGGAACTGGCTGAAAAACAATCCCATTCCTGCCTCCAAAACCCGCTGGGGAAGTTTCGACGAGCTGCGCGAAAAAAGCTCCCTGTCTCTCCGGCAACTGCTCGAAGACGCCTCGAAGCAGACCGGCAAAGGACGCATGTACCAGCTCGTCGGTGACTACTATGCCAGCGCCATGGACAGCCTGGCCATCGAAAAAAAAGGATATGAGCCGGTAAAGGCTGACCTTGCCCGCATTGCGAAAGTGAAGGATATCCCGACGGCAATGGACGAGATCATTTACCAGATGCAGCAGGGGAATCCGGTCCTGTTTCAGTTTTTTGTTGGTCAGGACGATAAGAATCCCGATAAATACCTGCCTCAGTTTTTTCAGGGCGGCACTACCCTCCCCGACCGCGATTACTACCTCCAGAACACGCCCCGCTTCCAAACGGTCCGCAAGGAATACGCCGGACACCTGAAAAGAATGTTTACGCTGATCGGCCAAACCCCGCAGCAGGCCGACGACGATGCCCGGACGGTATTGAAGCTTGAAACGGCCCTTGCCAGGGGACAGATGCCCCGGGTGGACCTGCGCGACCCTTACAAGACTTACAATAAGTTTACTGTAGCAGAGTTTTCCAAAACGACGCCGAAGCTGAAATGGGCTACCCTGCTGCCCAAAATGGGCATGAAAGGACAGGATACGCTGCTGGTGATGACACCGGCGTTTTTCCGCTCAGCCGACAGCCTGCTGGCCGCAACGCCCATCGAAAACATCCGGACCTATCTGCGCTGGCATACACTGCACAACGCGGCTCCCTACCTGAGCCATGCCTTTGTGCAGGAAAACTTCAAACTCCAGCAGGCACTGACCGGTCAAAAGGAAATTACGCCCCGCTGGCAGCGGATGAGCACCCTCATTGATGAGCAATTAGGCGAACAACTCGGTCAGCTGTACGTAGCCAGTTACTTTAAACCCGAAGCCAGGCAGCGGATGGTGAAGCTGGTCGATAACCTTCAGACCTCCTTCGAATCGCATATCAACGGCCTTGACTGGATGAGCCCGGAAACGAAGCAAAAGGCCCTGATCAAGCTGAAAGCCTTTAAGCGGAAGATTGGTTATCCGGAAAAATGGAAAACCTACGAGGGTGTGGTGATCCGGAAAAATGACTTTTACGGAAACGTGAAAAGCGGCAGCAAATGGGCTTACCAGGATATGGTCGGGCGGCTCGGCAAACCCGTGGATAAAATGGAATGGGGCATGACCCCGCCTACCGTAAATGCCTACTACAACCCCGTGAACAATGAAATTGCCTTTCCGGCGGGCATTCTCCAGTTTCCGTTTTTTGATGCCGAAGCCGACGACGCGGTAAACTACGGCGGCATCGGGGCAGTGATCGGCCACGAAATCACCCACGGCTTCGACGATCAGGGCCGGCAATACGATGCCGATGGCTCCCTGCGCGACTGGTGGAACAAAACCGACGCTGACGCTTTTAAGCAAAGGGCTGATCAGGTGGTGGCTCAGTATACGGGTTACAAGGTGCTGGATACCATTGCCGTAAACGGTCAGCTGACCCTTGGCGAAAACCTGGCCGACCTCGGCGGACTTACCATTGCCTACGATGCCTTCAAGCTGACCCAGCAGGGCAAATCCGGCGAAAAGATCGACGGCTTTACCCCCGATCAGCGGTTCTTCCTGTCCTGGGCCCAGGTCTGGCGGACCAACATCACTCCGGAGCGTCAGGCTCAGCTGATTCTCATTGATCCCCATTCCCCGGGCATGCACCGCTGCAATGGTCCGGTCAGCAACATGACGGCCTTTTACCGGGCTTTCAACGTTCAGCCCGGCGGCAAGATGTACAAACCGGAAAATGAGCGGATCGAGGTTTGGTAATTGGATGGGTGAATGGGTGAATTGCTTAATTGTTAAATTGCTGGATGGTTGTATGACCGGAAAGATACTTTAGCAGTAAACAAGGCAACAATGCAGCAATCAAGCAATTTAACCATCCAACTTAACCATCCAACCATCTGCCTATCTTTAACCTATGAAACACAGAACCAGATTCATGGCAGCAGTGCTCGCTTCGGCACTCATGCTTCCGGCTTGCCGGCAAAACACCGGGTCCGAAACCCAGGAAACGGCCGATACCACCACCAACCAGCCTACCGCTACCATGAAAGTTACCAGAGAATCACTCGGCACGCTGACCGGCAATGCTGAAGTTGAAATGTACACGCTCCGCAACACCAGCGGCGCCACCGTAAAAATTACCAATTACGGAGCCATTGTCACTTCCATTCAGATGCCCGACAAAAATGGCAACTTCGGCGAAGTCGTACTGGGCTTCGGGAATGTAAAAGATTACCTGACCAATGACTACCTGTCCAGCGGGCCTTACTTTGGGGCAGTGGTGGGCCGGTACGGCAACCGCATTGCCAAAGGCCGCTTTTCCCTCGAAGGCCAACAGTACACCCTTGCCACCAACAACGGCCCCAACCACCTGCACGGCGGCCTGAAAGGCTTTGACAAAAAAGTGTGGCAGGCCCAGAAGATTCAGGGAGATACCACGGCCAAGCTGCACCTGATGTACCGCAGCCCCGACGGAGAGGAAGGCTATCCGGGAACGCTGCAGACTTCCATTACCTACACCCTTACCGACAACAACGAGCTGCGGATCGAGTACCAGGCCACGACCGACAAGCCCACCATTGTCAACCTGACCAACCACAGTTATTTTAACCTCGCCCAGGATTCCGCTGCCAACGTACTGGATCACCAGGTGACCATCAACGCCGGCCGCTACGTCGCCGTGGACAAAACCTTGATCCCCACCGGCCAGCTGCCATCCGTAAAAGGCACGCCAATGGACTTTACCACGCCCCATGCCATCGGCGAACGGATCGGAAAGGTAGAAGGCGGTTATGACCACACGTGGGTATTCGACCGCACTGGCAGTGACGGCGACCTTTTTCTGGGTGCCCGGGTGGTAGCCCCTGCCTCGGGCCGGGTAATGGAGGTGCTGACCGATCAGCCCGGCGTACAGTTCTACACCGGAAATTTCCTGAACGGCACATTCAGGGGCCACGGTGGCCGGACCTACGTGAAGAATTACGGCTTCTGCCTCGAAACCCAGCACTTTCCGGATTCTCCCAATCAGCCCGGGTTCCCTTCCGTGGTGCTTCGCCCCGGTACGTCCTACCAGACCACTACCGTCTACCGGTTTTCAGTACAGCAGTAAAGACCCAAGTCAGCCAGTGCTTCCCGGTAACATAATTCGGAAGGATTATTAAATTATTTTCTCCGGAAAAAGTCACAGAACCAATGATTAAATTCATTTTCTGTGACTTTTTATTTTACTCATTTCACCCAAAATGGCGGCCGTAACTTAACCTCTTCCGGTTGCGTAAGAGTGTAAATCAAAAATCACACGAAGCTTTCTTCCTTTGCATTTAGCGTATATTTACATTTTTTACCCTGACCGCATGTGCAAATTTTACTTCACTATTTTACTGGTAATCAGCAGCCTGCCAGTGTTCTCCCAGCGTGTCTCCAACGTGCAGGCGCAGGGAATCGGCGACTACGTGGCCATCCGGTACGACCTGCAGGAAGACCTGCCGGGTCAGGTTTTTGAAGTAGCCTTGTACGGGTCCCATAACGGTTTCGATGAGCCGCTGCGGGTAGTCCGCGGGGAGATCGGCCCCAACGTAACTTCCGGGAAAGGAAAGCAGATCGAGTGGGGCGCACAGAAAGAACTCACCCAATTTTCCGGAGACATTACTTTCGAGATCAGGGCCAGGCTCACCTATTCTCCCCTTGCCATTCTCAACCCGCAGGTCGAATCCATGTTCCGCCGGGGCCACGTGTACAAACTTCAGTGGAAGGGCGGCCTTTCCGGTGAGAAGCTTCGTCTGGAACTGATCCGCGATGGTTTTGAGACCCAGGTCATTGATAACGTAATCAATACCGGCAGCTATTCGTGGCGGGTTTCGGAAGATGTGCCGATTGCTGAGAACTACCGGCTAAAAATCACGGGGCAGACGGAAAATTCGATCAACTCCCGCACCAGTGACCTTTTTGCAATCAGGCGCCAGATCCCTTTGGTGGCTAAATTCATCCCGGCGGGCATTCTGGCGGGGGCGGGAATCATCTATATCGTGGGCAGGCTGGGCGGCTCTCCGGCGGACGATGATCCGGTTCTGCCGCCACCGCCGATGGAGGGACTTTGATTTGCATACCAAACCAGCAACCACCTTTATGAAACTCAGAATACCACCATGCTTAAGATTCTTAGTGATCCTCTGCTTTTTCCCGGCCGCCTCCCTGCTGGCGGGAACAAGTGATTTGCCGGCGGAAAACAAAACCATAGCCCCCGGCTTTAATTCCTCAGATAATAATATCCCTGCTCACGCCGGTGACGATGAGTCAGCCCTTCCTGATCAGGGCGGTAATGGAAACGGCGGTAATGGAAACGGCGGTAATGGAAACGGCGGTAATG
>JAUJMU010000002.1:12450-96671 GCA_030446715.1 Cytophagales bacterium
CGGCGGTAATGGAAACGGCGGTAATGGAAACGGCGGTAATGGAAACGGCGGTAATGGAAACGGCGGTAATCCGGGAAATAATCCCCCGGCCGACACAACACCGCCAAAACAAGTTCAGATCAATCCCGCTGCCAACGCAAATGGGGTGAAAGTGGATGCCACCCTGGAACTGGTTTTTGATGAAAATATCAGGAAAGGAAACGGCAAGATAACCATTGCTCAGGAGAACAAAGGAACTCAGAGCATTAATGTAAACACTGGTGCGGTGCAGGTCACCGGCAAAACAGCCAGGATCACTCCTGGTTCCCCTCTGGAATACGCAACCCGGATTACGGTGACGGTTGAGGCCGGTACCTTCACCGATGAAGCCGGCAATGCCTTTTCCGGGATCAGCAACTCCGGCTGGACCTTCCGGACAGTTGAACCACCGGTGCCGCAGCCCCCTCCCCCACCGGCAGACAATACGGCCCCGGTGGCAAGTTCGCTGTATCCGGCAAACAACGCGGCGGGAGTGTCCCTGCAGGCCGATCTGGTGATCGTCTTCAGCGAAAACGTAAAAAAGGACAAGGGCACCATCACCATTCAGGGCGGCCCGAAGGAACAGAAGATCAACGTCAGCAGCGCTGCCGTCTCCGTAAGCGGCAACCGGGCCACCATCAATCCGCCCGATGACTTTCCCGCAGGTGCCGCCCTCACGGTGCTGGCCGAAGCGGGCACTTTCACCGATGAGGCCGGCAACCGCTTTGGCGGCATCAGGGAAAACGGCTGGAAGTTCTCCACCCCTGCGCCGCCGCCTCCTCCCACGCCTGAGCCTCCGCCAGCCCCGGCCGATAACATCGCACCGGTGGTTGTTAATCTTTTACCGGCAGACGATGCCACCGGAGTCAATCCGGATGCCAATCTGGAAATGGAGTTCAGCGAAAAGATTAAAAAGGGAACCGGTTTTATCCGGGTCAACTACGGCACCAGCAGCCAGGTAATTGACGTAGCGGGCAATGCCGTCCGGATCAACGGCACCCGGGCCATCATTGATCCGCCAATCTCACTGCCGGCCAGCACCCCCGTAAATGTCCAGATGCCCGCGGGCATTTTTGAAGACGAAGCCGGAAATAAATCTGCCGCCATCAATACTCCCACCGCCTGGAACTTTACCACGGCCGGTCAGGCGGTACCGGCTGACCAGACGCCCCCCCGGGTGACTGAGTTTTCTCCGGTTAAAAATGCCAAAGATGTGGATGCCGGTGCGAAGCTGGTGATGACTTTCAGTGAAGATGTACTGGCCAATACCGGTTCCATTACGATCAGTCAGGGCAATGGCAAACAAACCGTGGATGTGAAAAGTGCCGGTGTAACGGTTGCCGGCAGCAAGGTGACCATCACCCTGGCGACTCCACTCCCATCCGGCACCCAGGTAAACGTACAGATGCCTGCCGGCACGTTCAGGGATGCTTCGGGCAACAATTTTGCGGGCATTACTGACGCTGCCACCTGGACGTTCCGGGTGGCTGAAGAGATATTGCCGGAAGTTACTGCTTTTGATCCCCCGAAGGATGCCAAAGACGTTCCGCTCAATGCCAATCTGACCATGACCTTTACGGTTCCGGTGAAGAAAGGAACCGGAAATATCACTATCAGTCAGGGTACCGGCAGTCAGGTAATTGATGTAAACAGCATGGCCGTCCGGATCTCCGGAAGTACCGTTACCATTGACCCGCCGGCCGATCTGCCTCCTGCCGCACGGATCACCGTTCAGATGCCAAAAGGTGTATTGAAAGATACCAGAGGAAACGACTTTGCAGGGATCACCAACGCGGAAACGTGGTTCTTTAACACCCTGCGTCCGCCTTCCACTGAGCGGCCCCAGGCGGACAAAACCCCGCCGGTGGCCCAGGAGTTTAATCCCGAGGACAACGCTACCGGCGTACCCACCAACACTGACCTGACCATGACTTTCAGCAAGAATATCCGGAAGGGCAGAGGCATTATTCTGGTCAGCTACGGGGGTACGCAGATTCCAGTTGACGTCACCAGTGCTGCCGTTTCGGTTACCGGAAATCAGGCTACCATCAACCCCCCGGGGGACTTCCCGATGGGAGCAGCCGTAAACGTCCAGATGCCCCCCGGCACGTTCACCGACGAATCAGGTAATCCGTTCGGCGGCATCAGCAACCCCAGCATATGGAACTTCCGCGTGTACCATCCCAGCGACGACCTTTCGCCGCTCCGGATCGTATCCACGCGTTTTCCGGCTGCCATCAACGACAATGCCGCCAGCGTGGAAGCTTTCGTGCGGGTGAATCAGCTGCCGCCGGGCACTACTGCTGAACTGATCTACCGGGGCATTGCTTCCCCGAACTGGAACCGCGTCGCGGCCACGGTCAGCTTCGATAACCTGCGCGTTACGACACCCTTGCAGCAGGCATGGTTCGATGAAATAGGCCTCGAATACTATTATGAAATCCGGGTGTTCAGCACCATCCGCATCTACAGCGACCGGGGTTATACCTACCGCAACTACACCGGAACCGGCCTCACTGTACCCGATATGCGGTTTGGCAGTACCGCGGCCAGTTACCAGATTCTGTCCATTCCCCTGGAGCTGAAGGATCCATCCGTGGAGCATGCGCTGGAAGATAACCTGGGCAGCTACAATCCGCGAAAGTGGCGGCTGTTTGCGTACGGCAATGGCGTACTGCAGGAATATCAGCAGGGTTTTACCACCTTGCAGCCTTCTCAAGGCTACTGGCTCATCGTGAAGGACCAGCGCAACATCACCACCGGCGAAGGGTCCACGCATAAGGTTTATCAGGACAGTCCTTACGTTGTGCGCCTGCAGAAGGGCTGGAACCAGATCGGCAATCCATATAATTTCAATGTGGTATGGGGCGACGTAAAGGCCTACAACCGCAACCCGGCCGGACTGGGCAATCTCCGCGTCTTTGAAAACGGGTTTAAAAACACGGATACCCTGAAGCTGTTCCGGGGGGCCTTTGTATTTGCCGAAAACGAAATGACCATCAGCCTGCCCGTACTCAAAAACCGGGCTGCCAATGCCGGAGGCCGGGTATCGGCGGAGAAAGATGCCCGGGGCCGTATTTCGCAGGAGGAAGTAAACGACCCCGACCTGACGTGGCTGGTAAACTTTGACCTGCACGGCGCGGAAGTTTCGTACCGGCTGGGCGGCCTGGGCATGCACCGGCAGGCGAGTCTGAGCAAGGACCAGTTCGATGAGATGACCGTTCCGCGTTTCGGCAATTACCTCGAAATGAACTTTGACCACCCTGAATACTTTGCCCGCCGGTTTACCCGAGACATCGTACCCACCGCCGAAGAATACACCTGGTCCTTTACCGTAGCTGCGCAGCCGGGCCGGCAGACCGTCCGGATGAATTGGGAAGGTCTGTTTGATAAAATCCCGGCGGCCAGCCGGGTCTACCTCTTCGACGAAGCCAGCGGCAAGGCGGTGGATATGCGCCGCCAGAGCAGTTATGCCTTCCGGCTTGACAGCACTGCGGCGTTCCGGGTACTGTACGGTCCGGATGAGTATGTCCGGAAAAATCTGCCCATCACCGAAGTGCAGGTAGCCGAACCTTTCCCGAATCCGTTTGTGGAACTGGTGCAGATTCCCGTTTCCCTGCCGGGCGAAAAAGACACTTATTCCGTGTCCATGCAGATTTATTCACTTCAGGGTGCATTGATTTATTCAGAAAGAAAGGTTTCTTTGGAATCCGGAATTCATTATTTTACGTGGAAAGGCACGGACAGCCGCGGCGGTCAGGCTCTGTCGGGCATGTATGTATGCCGTATGGAGGTTACCGGGCCGGGCATCCGGAAAGAGTTTACCAGAAAGATTATAGTGAAGTAAAACCCTTTGAATTTACCCTTTTGTTATGTGGCGTACTGCCCTGCTGATGTATCTGTTTCTGACGCTTACCGCCGCGGCCGCCCAGACCGTCACCGGCCGCAGCAACGTGGTGCCCCTGGATGTGGGAAAGGATAAAGTGATCCGGGCGAGTCTGTCCTACAGCAATGTAGGCCTTGAAGACGCCAACCGGAACCATACCCTCGAAACGTACGAACAGGCAGTCATCCGGTTTGTGATGAAAAACGTGGGCAAAACACCGTCCCGCCGCATTCAGGTGCGGGCGGTTCTGACGGAAGAAGTACCCGGAATCACCCTGCCGGAAACCGTGACGATAGAAACCCTGCTGCCCGGTAAGAGCCGCGAAATCCGGCTGCCGATTCAGACGGCCGCCGGTCTGCCTTCCAGCACCGCCGTCATTACCATTGAGGTTCGGGAGGAAGGAATATTTGATACCGACCAGATTGAAATCAACGTACTGACGGAGGCAACCGCCGCCAGCGGCACTAACTGATGGGAGAGTTGTAAGTTCAGAGTGGTAAGTGGTAAGTGAGAAGCTGGCAGCGGATATCCGACTGATAGCATCCGGCTGACAGTCATTTTTTCCAGCACCTGATCCCTTACCACTCAGGACTTACCACTTGCCACTTTGAACTTATGACTTACTTCTCCCTGGTTTATTCAGCTTGATTATGAACCGGTTACGAACTCTTTTCCTGATTCTGTCCCTGACCGCCGGCTGGGGGTGCCAGGACGTAAAACAATCGGAAGAATATCAATCCCTGGCCGCTCACAATGCTGCCCTGCAGGACTCCATTCAGCAGATGCAGCATGAAGTAAATGAAATTACCCAGTCCATGAATCAGATTGAAAACAATCTGGTGGCACTGCGCCGCGACGAAATGCAGATTGAGGACATCCGGGAGGAAAAAGGAACGACGAAAAATGACCGGATTTTTCTCATCCTCGCCGAAATGGACGCCTACATGGAGGAAAACAAGTCCGTAATCAGGAAGCTGGACAATCAACTGGCAAAGTCGCGCCACGCAAACCAGGGACTTCGGCGGCTGGTGGCCCTGCAAAAACAAGCCATTCTGGAAAAAGAAGCGACCATCGAGGAACTCAACCTCTCCATGGCCAGGCTGAAGCAGGAGTTCACCACCACGGTAGCCGCCAAAAATGAAATCATTTCGCGGCAGGAAGCCCAGCTGACCAACCAGCAGAAGAACCTCGAAGAAAAAGAAAACACGCTGCAAACCGGTTTTATTCTGTATGGCGACCGGAAGCAGCTTTTTGACAAAGGCGTGCTCCAGACCGAAGGCGGGCTATTGGGCAAAAACCTGAAGCTGACCACCAAGCTGGACACCAGACATTTTGCGCCGGTAAACATTAAAAACGTGCAGGAAATAAACATCGGCGTGACCAACCGGCAGAAAGCATTAACCATTCATCCCGGCGATTCCTATTATTTTGTGAAGACCGCGGGCATCACTTACCTGAAAATCACCGACCCCTCCCGGTTCTGGAGCGTATCAAAATACCTGGTGATTGTGACGGAGGGGTGAGGCGAGTAAATGCTACTTCACCTTCCTGATGAGCGTTGTACGGTTAAAGGCTGCAAACACCCCTTGTCCTCCTTCTACATTCGAATAAATCAGAACAGGTTCAGCAAAAGGATTATCATTCTCACCGGCCCGCAGGGTGCGGTGATACTCAAAATAAGACCGGTCCGTAGTAAGCAGGTATGCGTAAACAGTAGCTGAGTTAATGTTTTCAGTGATATTGAAGCTGAACTCAGGGGAGGTTAAGAGGGCACCGTCCAATCTTGAATCGCTGAAGAAGTGATTTGCCCGGAAATCGTAGTTCAGCCGGAACCTTTCTTCAACCAATTCACCCCTGCCCGCAGGCCGGACAAACCAGATTTCCCCATCAGTCCGGTAGAAGTTTGTCTCTCCCGGATAGTCCAGCCACCGAATCCGGCCGGTATACTTCACGTACTCTTGACCATAATCATTTCTAACCGCTGAATCCATCAAAAATTCCGGAGTCACCCGGGCTTCAGGAACGGTGCACTGCGCACTAGCGCGGCGTCCGTCTGGCGTACTTACCTCCAAAAAATACGTTCTGCCGGCCACAACCGGAAACGCTTCCGCCCGGACCCGGTAGACATCGCCCCGGCTACCGGTAAAGATGCTGGTTACCGGCAGACTGATGGTTCTTTCCCCATCCGACAGGGTCACAGCAGCGTCCGCGACCGGAGTGGAAACTGATCCTGGCCGGTCTCCCGTCACAGGCTTGGACTCGGTAACATACACGTTCAGCATCGTATCCTGCGGGGAAATAAAAGAATGAATGACCAGTTGGGAAGATGCGGCAGGCAGCTTAATGGAGGTTACCTCTTTTTCGCAGGCCAGCAGGAAAACCGTTGCCAGCAGGCAGGCATATTTTATTAGGCTCATTAAAACTTGATATTATAACTGACGGAAGGAATGATCGGGAAAAGAGAAATTTGCTTGAGTATCTGCCGGTCAGGTTGATTCTGGCCCCGGGTTTCATACGTAAAGTAGTAGAAGAATGGATTCTGGCGGCTGTAGGCATTGTACAGGCCCAATTCCCAGGTACGCTCAAAACGCTTCTTTTTCTTATGGAACTGAATGGCCGCATCCAGCCGGTGGTAAGCCGCCATCCGGAAGCTGTTTTTGTCCCCGTAGGTATAAGCAGAAGAAGAACTGAAATAGGAATTCCTCGAATCCGGACTGAGGGGATTATGTTCCCTTGTCGTGATCTGAGCCAGCGGCAGGGTAAGGGCGCTGCCCGTTCCGTACACCCATGTGCCCGACAGGGTAATCCGCGGGCTGATTTCGTAAATGCCCACCAGGGAGATGTCGTGGCGGCGGTCGTAGCGGGCATAGAACTTCTTACCGAAATTAAGTTCATCAAACTGCAGCTGGGTCCACGAAAGCGTGTAGGCAGCCCATCCCGAAAAACGTCCGGTCTTTTTCTGCAGCAATAACTCCGTTCCGTAAGACCATCCCTGGCCGCTGGTCACATTGTTTTCCCAGCGCACCTGATTGGCATTTTCAGGCCCGTCATTCAGCAGCAGAAAGCTGGCCCCCTCCTTGTATCCAAGCACATTGGACATTTTCTTGTAATAGCCCTCCAGAGTAAGGGGCCAGTCCCGTTTCCGTAAAGTCCTTGGCTATACCGGCGGCAACCTGACCGGATTGCTGGGGGCAATTTCCGGTGTAGAGGGTACCCACAGGTCAGTAGGCAATCCGATGCCTGTATTGGACATCAGATGTACATACTGGTTCATCCGGGCATAGGAGGCTTTCACGGAAAGGTCGTCGGCGAGACTGTAGGCCGCTGCGAGGCGGGGCTCCCCCCGGAAATAATTCATGTTTTTGCCCGCAAAATGGCTCAGGCGGATACCAGCGTTCACCTTCATCTTCGCGAAAGGCTTGTAGGTATCCTCGAGGTAAACACCTGATTCTACTACGTCGATGGTTTCTACCTCCCGTCGCTGCTCACCGGCCTGGGTGTCTTTCAGTACAATAGCACTTGGCGTAAAACGGTGCATGGTACTGGCCAGCCCGAATTTTATAAAATGCCGGGGCGTAGGGAAAAAGTCGTAGTCGTGCTTCAAAGTAATATCCCTGATACCGGAGCTATAGCGCAGGGAAAACTCATCCCCGTTTGACTCTTTGCTGGTCTCGTATATTTTAAAACGGTAATCGGTAAAAATCAGGGAGGTATTGGTAAAGAGCTTCTCGGAGAACAGATGGTTCCAGCGCAGTGTGCCGGTAGCATTGCCCCAGTCAATTCCGGCCCTGAACCGGCCACCGTCGGCACGTTCCCGGATAAAAAATCTGTCCCGGCCAAAATAACCGCTCAGGTAGAGTTTGTTCCGGCGGCCGAAGTCATAATTCACCTTGGCATTCAGGTCATAAAAATAATAACCACCGTCGCCGTTGCGGATAAACGGACGGGCCAGGGCATCGGCGTAGGTACGGCGGCCGGATATCAGAAAGGAAGACTTATTTTTCTTAAGCGGCCCTTCCAGGGTGAGGCGTGAGGCAATCAGGCCAATGCCAGCCTCTCCGTGCAGTTTCTCCTTGTTGCCTTCCTTCATGGTCATTTCCAGCACCGAAGAGAGCCTGCCGCCAAACCGGGCCGGAAATCCTCCCTTGGTCAGTTCCACGCTTTTGAGGGCATCGCCGTTGAACAGCGAAAAAAGCCGAACAGGTGACTTGCATTGTACACAAGGGCATCGTCGAGGATAATCAGGTTCTGATCCGGACCACCACCCCGCACGTAGAGGCCGCTGCTTCCTTCCGAACCTTTCTGCACCCCAGGCATGAGCTGAAGTACTTTCAGTACATCCTTTTCACCCAGCAGGGCAGGTACTTTCTTTATCTGAGCGATGGGAATTTCGACTGCACTCATCTGCACCGATTCGCTCACTCTTTCGGGAGCATCACCCAGCACTTCTACCGCCTCAAGCAGGGTCCCTGCCGTCAGATCTACGTTCAACTCATTATTTTTCCGCAGCGACAGCGTGCGCACCACTGCCTGATAACCCACAAAGGAAAAGGCCAGGGTAACCGAATCACTTTCGGGCAGGGTGAGTGAGTAGAAGCCGTACTGGTTGGTACTGGTGCCGGTGGTACTGCCGGGGATGTATACGTTTACACCAATGAGCGACTCCCGGCTTCCCTGTTCGCGGACAAAACCGCTGATAGTATACTTAGTCTGGGAAGAAACCGGAAGCAGGGCAGCAAGAGAAAAAGAGAACAGTAAAAGTAGTCGTTGCATTAACTCTTTTGTTGGGAATGATCAGATTATTGAGAAAAGAAGGCAAGTAGCAGAATGAAAGGTTGGTTTGGCGATAAACCAGGAAGTTATCGTAAGGAATATCCGGAAAGATTGTTTTTAATGCTCAAACATACCTGCTCCGCGTCAGGCAGATGCCACAGTCAGCCTTCTGAAAAATTTATTAGCATAAAAATATTTTTTTGATCTGATAAAATCTTTTCCCTGAAAGCTGAGCCAAAAAAGTTTAACCCGGAAGGTAATTAACCCTGGCCGGGAAAAGCGTGAAGAAAGTATGAACAGCGCCAGGAAAAGCTGACGCTGATCAGGATTGCAAAAGTCCCGGTTAGATGCGGGAACAGCAAATGTTAAACAAAATTAATTACCGCCTGAAAATTACATCACCAAAAGGGAGAGCAGCTTAAATGTAAACATTTCTGAATTGGCTATCCTTTCAGCAGCGTTACATAAATTATGCCCATTTTGATGGTGGAAGTCTTGCCTGGTTACACCCTGTTACCTATCCGTTCTGCCGGTCATCTCTCCCTTCTGACCACTCATAATTTTTTCCAATAGTACCTTGCGTTACATAGTACCTTTGCTTACCTTTGAACTGTGCAATATCGCCGTGCTCAACCCAAAGAGGTATGAATGTAGAAAACACCCAGGTGCAGATGCGGAAAGGAATTCTTGAATTCTGCATCCTTAATATAATTTCCCGCGGGGAGGTGTACGCTTCGGATATGCTCGAAGAACTGACCGCTGCCCGGATCATGGTGGTAGAAGGGACTCTGTATCCTCTCCTGACCCGCCTGAAGAATGCTGGTCTGGTGGAATACAAATGGGTAGAATCCACTTCGGGCCCGCCCCGTAAATATTATACCCTTACGCCTGCCGGCAGGGTTTTTCTGGATAGTCTGCAGCTTACCTGGAATGAACTGGTGCTCTCCACAAGTCAGATCATGACCCGCAACGGCTCAAACGGACATACCAGTGGATAGTGGTAAGTGGTAAGTCATTTTACCGGCTTTTCCTTACCACTTACCACTCACCACTATCCAAAGCTTACCTATCCATTAAGTTCTAAAAGTTATCAGCATGAAAAAGACGATAAGTATCAACATCAGCGGCATCATTTTCCACATTGAGGAGGACGGTTACGAAAAACTGAAGAGCTACCTGGCGGGCATCGGCCGGTACTTTTCCACTTATGAAGACAGTCAGGAGATCATTGCCGACATCGAATCCCGCATTGCCGAGATTTTTCTTGCCCGGCTCAGTCCCGGCAAGCAGGTGATCACCAGCCTTGACGTGGACAACCTGATTGTTACCATGGGAACCATCTCCGATTTTGAGGCAATCGTGGAGGAAGAACCGCTCTATGGCCGTTCGGCGGGTTACGCAGGTGCCGGAAACGCGGGTACGGCTACGGCTGCCCCTCCCCTTACGTCCGCCCCGCGCAAACTGTACCGCGACCTCAACCGCAAACTGGCTGGCGGAGTGGCCGCCGGAATTGCCAACTACTTCAGCATTGATCCGCTGTGGATAAGGCTGCTGTTTCTGGCCCTGCTGTTCGATTTCCTGATTCTGCCGGGTTTCCTGTCGGGGCCTGCCTTCCTCGGCTACATCATACTCTGGATCGTACTGCCGGGCACGTACGCACTGGAAGAAGATCAGAAAATCAAGAAGTTGTACCGGGATGCCGACAGACGGGTGGTTGGGGGCGTGGCATCGGGAATTGCCGCCTTTTTCGGCAGCGACCCCACCATCATCCGGCTGCTGTTTGTAATCAGCATTCTGTTTTTCGGCACCGGTCTGGTCATTTACCTGATCCTGTGGGCCATTACGCCGGAAGCCCGCACCCTGACTGAAAAAATGCGGATGCAGGGGGAGCCGGTTACCCTGTCCAACATTGAATACAATGTAAAAAAAAGTCTGAACGAGGAAGGAAGTCCGCAGGAAAGCACCCTCGTTAAGATTCTGCTGTTCCCTTTCCGGCTGATTGCCGCCGTGTTTGCCGGTTTGAACAAGGTGCTGGGGCCGATTGCCGTTTTTTTGCTGGAAGTAATCCGGGTGGGCGCCGGAATCCTCCTGCTGGTGATCGCCATCTCTTTTCTGCTGAGTCTGGTAACCCTGCTGGGCGTAGGCCTTGGATGGGTTAGCGGGTACTATGATTACATCCAGCTGGGCGACTTTCCGGTAGAGCTTCTGCGGGAAAGCATACCTTCAGCGGCCATTGTTGCCGGGTTTATCTTTCTGCTTATTCCGGTCCTGTTCATCGGTCACCTGGGACTGATCCTGCTCACGAAGCGGAACGTAATACGGGCTCCACTCGGCTGGACGCTGTTCGGCGTATGGCTCCTCAGCCTGATTGCCCTCAGCTTTACCGTACCGGCAGTGGCGTCCCAGTTCCGCACCGAAGCAACGGTAGAAGAAACGGTTGAATTTCCCGCCGGGGAGTCGGGGCTCTTCCTGACCATGGAAGACGCCGGCAACGAGACCTACCGGGATACCCGGCTGATGCTGAGGGGATACAGCGGCAACACCCTGCGGTTGGTAAAGCGTTTTGAAGGCCACGGCCGCAACCGTGAAGATGCCAGGGCCAATGCCCGGATGCTGACGTACAATGTGCAGCAAAGAGATTCGGTACTTACCTTTGACCGGAACTTTGACTTTGCTCCCAATGCCCGTTTTCGCGGACAATCCCTCGAAATGACCCTTTTCATTCCGGTCGGAAAGGAATTTATATTGGATGAAAACATGGGGCGTATCCTCCACAATACGCTGTACCGCAGTGGTTACCGCGAATCACAGCTGGGCAGTAACCGGTGGGTTTTTAAAAGTGAAGATGGATTAGAGTGCCTCACCTGCTCCCAGGCAGAAGATGAAAATGATACTTATGACATAAGCGGCAACCGGTTGAATTACCGGGATTTTGAGCGGGTATACGTAGGAGGCCCTTTCGTAGTAAACATTGAGCAAAGTGACCGTTACCGGGTGACGCTGGATGCCGACCAGGAGCTGGAGGATAAAATTGAGGTAACCATGGAAGACGGCCGCCTGATCATCGGCTACCGGGAGGAGGACTTTCCGGAAATGCTGCGTGACCGGAACCGGGTAAGGGTAAACATCACCATGCCCACCCTTCGCGGTCTCGACCTGAGCGGGGCTACCAATGCCACTGTACGGGGATTCCGTAATCTGGATGATCTGGATCTGCAGCTCTCCGGTGCCGTGAAGGCGGATATGGAACTGGAAGCCGAACGAATCAATATAGATCTGAACGGCGCTTCGCGGCTCAACATCAACGGCCGCGCCAACCGGCTGGAAGGCGATATTTCCGGTGCCTCCAGACTGAATGCCTTCAATCTCGAAGTTCAGGAAGCAGTGCTGGATGTGAGCAGCGCGGGCAATGCGGATGTAAATGTAAGCAGCAACCTCCAGGCCGAAGCCAGCAGCACCGGCCGGATCCGGTACCGGGGCACACCCAGCCTGCAGAGTAACACCTCCAGCGCCGGCTCCATCCGCCGCGACGACTGATCAATAGCATCCCGTCTTTTTCTGCCAGATCCTTTCCGGCACCTCGGCCGGGAAGGATTTTTTGTTGTCTGGATTGCCTCATGACCTGTCGGAGAAACAGGATTTGAAATCCGGAGCCCACAAAGGCCTGTAAAATCTGGGTGGTCTTACCTTACCAGGAAGTCGGGCTGCAGGCTGAACGTGTTCCCTGTAACCCGGCAAATTCATTTCCCTCTGGTTATTGCGTTAACCGAAAAAAGCTATTTTCGTGCATTACTACCAGATTTTCTCTAACTTGGCGAACCTATGCTGCATTACCAGTCCTCCCTTCAGCAAGACTCCTTCCGGCACAAGGGCATGCGCCGGTCACTGGTCCGGCAGATTGCTGCCAAGGGGATAAGGGATACGGCGGTGCTGCAGGCCATCGAAAACGTTCCCCGCCACCTGTTTCTGGAGGCGGTTTTTCTGGAGCAGGCTTACGAAGACAAGGCTTTTCCCATCGGAGAAGGCCAGACCATTTCTCAGCCCTACACAGTTGCCTACCAGACGCAGTTGCTCCAGGCGCAAAAGGGACAAAAAGTTTTGGAGGTCGGTACCGGATCCGGCTATCAGGCCGCCGTGCTTGCAGGTCTTGGCGTCAATGTGTTTTCGGTTGAATACAATAATGTTTTATTTAACCGGACCAAAGCCCTGCTGGCGCAACTTCGGTACCCGATTCACGTTTTCTACGGGGATGGTTCACGTGGGCTACCCGCTTACGCTCCCTTTGACCGCATTCTGGTCACGGCCGGAGCTCCGGCAGTACCCGAATCCCTCACGGAACAACTCAAACCCGGAGGGATGCTGGTGATTCCGGTGGGTAACAACAAAAATCAGGAAATGCTGCGCATTACCCGGCTGGCGGACGGTGAACTGCGTCAGGAAAAGTTTGATAAGTTCAGTTTTGTGCCCCTGCTGGGCCACGAGGGCTGGAAGTAGTTTTGTTTTCTTACACAACCTGTTATTTTTGTACGTTACAAGCAGGCATTATACTTTAACAAGCTTATGGTAAAACCTTCACTCCGTACGTCGGTAGTGCTCTGGATGGTAGTGTTGCTTCTTCCGATGCTGGCTTACGCTCAGCAGCCCCGCAGGGGCGGCCCACTCCGGAACTCCCGGCTTTACCGTGGCTTCAGCAACTACGGGGTTATGAAAATAGCCTCCAGTCTTGGTACCTCCACTTATTTCGGCGACTTATGCGAAACGCCAGATTGCATCAATGCCCGTATTTTTGCCAATTTAGGTTTTAATTACCGCTTCGGGGGCAGGGTGCAGTTGCGCGGTGACCTTTCTTATTACCGCATGTCCAATCAGGATTTCGGCGGTAAAAACCAGCGGCGTAATCTCTCCTTCCGCTCCGGCAACCCGGAGTTGGCGGTTATGGGGGTGTTTGAGCTTTTTTCCTACAACAAATTTTTCAACCAGCGACCCCTCTTCAGTCCCTACACCTTTGTTGGTCTGGGGGCAACTTTTATCTCGCCCCGGGCCCGCCTGAACGGCGAATGGTATACACTGCCCCTGTACAATACGGAGGGCATCAACTACAACCGGCTTATTCCGGTGATTCCGCTGGGGGTTGGGGTGCAGATTCCGCTTTCCCCGATACTGGACCTGAATTTTGAAGCCAGTTACCGGAAAACCTTCTCCGATTACCTCGACGACGTAAGCACAGTTTATACAAGCAATGCTGTTTTAAGAGCCGGGAATCCGATTGCCGCTGACCTTGCCGACCGTACGAAGGAAATCACGATACCCGGTTATGATTCTCAGGATGGTATCCACTGGAACCCTGGTCACAAGCGGGGCAATCCCGACAAAAAGGATGGCTACATTATCCTGGCTGCCCGCCTCGAATACACGCTGAACCCGCTGGTGAAAGTGCGCCGGCAGAACATGAAATTCAAGCGTCCCCGGTTCTCGCCGGGCAACCGGTCGCGGTCCCGTACCAAGCGGCGCTAATAGTATTTTCCTTCTTCCTGAAAGAGCAATCCTTCCCCGGATTGCTTTTTTATTTCTGGCCGCTCAGGTAGTTTTGCGGCCGGTCGGCGGCCACCTCCGTTGCTTTCCCCTTCCGCTAAAAAAATATTTCCCTATGCACCTGATAAAAAAACCCGCCGAATCCCTTACCACCATGACCGAACTGGTGCTGCCCAACGACACCAACGGCCTCAACAACCTGATGGGCGGACGCCTCATGTACTGGATGGATATTGTGTCGGCCATTGCGGCCCAGAAGCATTCCAACCGGCTCGTGGTTACGGCTTCCGTGGATAACATTACCTTCGCGGAGCCCATTGGCCTGGGCAACGTACTCACGCTGCGGGCCCACGTAACCAGAGCCTTCAGTACTTCGATGGAGGTTTACATTGAGGCGTGGGCGGAGGATATTCCCAACGGGCGGAAAGTAAGCACCAACAAGGCTTTTTTCACTTTTGTGGCCCTCGACAAGGAGGGTAAGCCGACGCAGGTGCCGGAGGTTTCCCCGGAAACGACCGAAGAAAAAGCTCTTTTTGACAGTGCCCTCCGCCGTCGCCAGCTTCGGCTCATTCTGGCAGGCCGCATGAAGCCCAATGACGCCGCAGAGCTGAAAGCAATCTTCGACCAGGCGAAGTAATTACAAATGACGGATTGAGGGGTGGCCATATATTTACCCTGTCCGTTGACTGATCAGCAAACCGGCTGATACGATGGTCGGCCAGACTTCCCTTTCTGGAGGGGAGTCTAGCCGACCTATGGAACCGTTCCTGTGAAAAGTAAAGAGGCAACCCATAGCCTTATTTAGGATCACCCCTCAATGACTAATTACGAATTACGGATTGTGGCTCCACTCATTCAGGGTTTTCCGGGGCATGTCAGCTGAAAAAATTTATTGGGAACTTCTGACAGATGATTTTACGAATATACAGCCAGCCCAAACAAAAAGCCCGTACATGTCTCCACGTACGGGCTTTTTAGCTTTATTACTTATCATCAGATTACTTATCACCAGCCTCCAGCCAACCAGATCTGACCGTGACAGACATTCGTGATTCGTAATTAGTCATTCGTAATTACCTATGCCTCCACCAGCGCAGGGGCCTTATCCAGAATGTCGTTGAAACGACGCTCAGGACGGCCTTTCCAGGAATGCTTGTGGTAGGCGTATCCGGCGATCAGCGGCATGGCAATGGTTGCCTCCGCCCAGATCATCTGTTCGTACACCGTATCTACCTTACCCCAGGAGCAGGCTTCCTTCAGGGTTGAACCTGACAGGGCACCATCCCTTTCGTCGGCCACCGTGATCTGAATGGCGTACTTGTGCATGGGCGCTTCTTTCTCCAGAATGTCGCAGGCCACCACAATGTCCTGCACGAAGTTTTTGGGCACTCCGCCGCCGATCATAAACAGACCAGAATCAGGATTTGCCAGCTTTACTTTCGTGATTTCGAGGAAATCTTTGGCAGAATCCAGGGATACGTGGCTTTCCGGATTGTGCCACTGGTGGTGTACCAGGCCAAAACCGGCAGAACAGTCGGAGAAAGCGGGCACGAAGATGGGAATTCCCTTCTTGTAGCAGTTCCAAACAATGGAATCTTCACGCCAGGCAGCGTACCTCTCATTCTCGTCCAGGTAGCGTCCCATCTCGCGGATAAATTCGCGGGAAGAAGTCGGCTTCTTCGGCAGCAGATTACACATCTGGGCAATGGTATCGTCACAGATCCGGAGATCTTCTTCGTCAATGAACGTATCGTAGATCCGGTCAATCATCAGTTCGCGCAGTTCCTGGTCGTCAATTCCGTACGGTGTGCCGACGTAATGCCTGAAGCCCAGCGCCTCAAAGAAATCCTGGTCAACAATGTTGGCACCGGTCGACACAATGGCATCCACCATGTTGTGTTTGATCATATCCACGATTACGTGCTTCAGTCCGGCAGAAATCAACGAACCAGCCAGGGTCAGGAACACGGCGCAATCCTTATCCTCCTGCATCATATTGAAAATATGTGCACCCCGGGACAAGTTGCGGGCCTGAAAAGCCATTCTGCCCATTGCATCTACCATTGGCACGACATTGTGAGCTTTAATATCGATGTGTTCAATAGTAGCCTGCAACAGTTCTTTTTTTCTTGGGTTCTGATCTTTGTTCATTTTTAAATGCTGTTTTTTTAAGTTAGAAATGGAACAAACGACCGGACTGTAAAGAAGGTCTTCTTTTTTCAAACGGCTCTGCAAGATTACAAAAAACTGTGCCCCTTAGTTCGCCGGGCGGGGCATTTTTTTCCCTGAAGGGTGAACTGAGGGGCTTTTTCGGAAACTACCGGACAGCCGGAAAATTTGCGGCCGCAGAAGGCCTGAGCCGCAACCAATTGTACCTGCCCGCGTACAATGCTCCGTTACACTTTTTACGGAAATCTTTTTTTAGTAGTTTTTTTACATAAGAAGCAAAATACGCACTGCCCGGCTTTTTCATCTTCTACCTGTCAGCAGCTATGCAATAAGGATCAGGCCGGAAAAATGAACGGCCTTTTTTACGACTGCCTGAATGATAGTGAAACTTACCGAAATAGTGGAAATCAAAACCGGGATCACTTTCCGCAACCGGCTGCTCGATAACCTCGATGGCGAGGTGGAAGTGATTCAGATGAAGGATGTGGATGAAAACTGCATGATCTCCCGCCGCCTCATGCGCATTGGCGAAAACCTGATAAAATCCCGGCATTTGCTGCAACCCGGGCAGATCATTCTGCTGGCCAAAGGCAAATCCATCCGGGCCTGTCTGATCCGCGAGCCGGACCGGAAGCAGGTGATTTCGTCGGCTTTTTTCTCCATCCGCGTCAAATCGCTGCAGAAGGTTTTACCGGAATACCTGGAGTGGTATCTCAATCTGCCCCGGGCGGAAGAGTATTTTCAGGCTCAGGCGTCGGGCACGAGTATGTTTTCACTTCCCATGAGTGTGCTGAAAAATCTGGAGGTGCCGCTGCCACCGGTAGAGGTTCAGCAGCAGGTGGTTGAGATTTTCTCGATCCGCCGGCAGGAGAAGAAAACCGCCCGGGAACTGGAGGCCAAGCGCGACGAATACATCCGCGAACTGCTGATTCAGCGCATATCCGGTGCCTGATCATTCCTGTAACCCCGTGCCTGGCTGGTACTTCACGTCTGGTCCCGCATGCCAGCAATACCTACTCCGTAACCTGCATTAAAATGGAAAAAGGCTTTTTACTCAATATCACCTCCATCTACCGGAAATTCAAGGAAAAAGACCGCACGGCGGGTGTGTTTTACCATTACCTGTCCTTGCTGGCGCTGAAGTATATCTGGGAAAACCGCCGCAATGAAGGAAGCCCCCTGCCGGAAAAAGACATTCCAAAGGAACTGAACACCTTGTTCCGGGATATTCCGTTTACGGGAACAGCGGCCCGGCTTGACCGCATCATCAGCGAACTCGGGCTTGTCAACCGGGCCTTTGAGCGCCTGTTCGGCAACATTTCATTCGTAAAATGGGTGGGCAAGGACCAGACCGGGAGCCGTACCCTCCGGCTCCAGAGGCTGACCGAAGAAATCAGTGACATTACCTTCGGTGATACGGCCGGGGAGATCCGGCGCAACGGAGCGGGTGTGGGTTATCTGCTCGAAAAATTTGCCGAAGAGAATTTTCACAAAAGCGGCTTTCTGTACACGCCCAAAAGTTTATCTACCCTGATGGCCCGGGTAATCAACCCCACCGGAGAAGACCAGTTGTATGACCCCGCCTGTGGTCTGGGCAACCTGCTCATTCAGGCGGCGGCGGAGAGTGGCTTGCCTGGCCGCGCCCTCCACGGTGCCGAGTCAGACCCCGACTGCTGGCAGCTGGCGCAATTCAATCTATTTTTCAATGGCCTCCACGAAGCTCATATTCTCCTGCACGACAGCCTTACCGAATCCCGCAAAACCCGGAGGATTTGGGAACCATACGATTGTGTGCTGCTTCACCCGCCCTTCACGGATGCCCCTCTCCTGCCGGTGGTCACCGACCGGCTGCCCTACCTGCTGAACGGGGCTTCTGAAGCGAAGAATTCCCGTTCCCGGAGCGTTGCCGGAGCCGAAGAAGATTTTCTCTCTCTCCTGCTGCGTTCGCTGAAGGGAAGCGGCCGCGGGGCGATGATTGTTCCCCACGGAGTACTGTTCAAAATGGGCAGCGCCGCCCAGGTGAGGAAGACGCTGATTGATCACAACGTGGTCGAGGCGGTGATAGACCTGCCGCCCAACATCTTCTACAGCAGCAAGGTGAACGTGGCAGTGTTGGTTCTCAATAAGGCCAGGACTCATTCTGATATTCTTTTCGTGGACGGTTCGCGGCTGTACGAGCCCGACCGGCGGCGAAACAAAATGCGGCTGCACCACATTGACGAGATGACCCGTTTGTACCAGGATTTTGCGACGGTACCCTATCTGGCAACCAAAGTGCCGGTGGAACAGGTGCAGCAGGAGCCGAATGATTATAATCTGACCGTGCGGCGGTACGTGTGGCAGCCCGAAGGCGAAGGCCGCGATATTTTTGCCTTGCGCCAGGAGTTGAATGCCCTTGAAAAACAGCTGCAGGACCTCCATCAGCAACTTGACCGGCGCATCCATGATTTTGCCGGCGAAGGCTGAAACAGTTTCCGGATAGGCAAAGGTTTGAAATGCCCGTTGGTATGCTTATTTTGGGAGCCAATTGGAATTAATCCAGACCATGACCGGACCAAGCCCCCAACCCGTTACCGCCCCTGCCGAAAAGGCGGCCAAGCAGCGTCTGCTTTCCCTTGATGTGTTTCGCGGCATTACGGTTGCGGCCATGATTCTGGTCAACAACCCCGGCAGCTGGAATTCTGTTTACGGGCCGCTGAAGCACGCTCCCTGGCACGGCTGTACGCCTGCGGATCTGGTTTTTCCGTTTTTCCTCTTCATAGTCGGAGTAGCCATCACCTACGCTTTAAGTACGCTGAAGGACCAGCCCGAAAAGCATAACCGGGCAATGCTGCGGATAGGCAAGCGAAGCCTGATCCTGTTCGGGCTTGGCTTGTTTCTGGCACTTTTTCCTTCCTTTCAGTTTGCTTCCGTCCGCATACCCGGCGTTTTGCAACGGATTGCCGTGGTGTTTCTGGTTTGCGGCATCCTGTTTCTGAAGACAAATGTCCGCACCCAGGTCTGGCTGATGACCGGCCTGCTGGTGTTGTATTATGTGCTGATGTGCTTCGTGCCCGTCCCCGGGGTTGGCTACCCCAATCTCGAACCCACCACCAACCTGGCCGCGTGGGTGGATTATTCCCTGTTGAGCGGGCACCTCTGGAAAACGACCAGAGTGTGGGACCCGGAAGGTGTACTGAGTACCCTGCCGGCGGTTGCTACCGGCCTGTCCGGCATCCTGACCGGTCACTGGCTTCGCCGCCCGGTAGCGCCGGCCGAAAAGGTAACGTGGATGTTTGTGTTCGCCAACGCGGCCATTGTAGCCGGCCTGATCTGGAATTACGCCTTCCCCATCAACAAATCTCTCTGGACAAGTTCGTACGTGCTGTACACTTCCGGGCTGGCCCTCAACGGTCTGGCTTTGTGCTACTGGCTGGTAGACGTAAAGGGGTACCGTAACCGGACCACCCCGTTCGTTGCATTCGGAGTCAATGCCATTACCGCCTTTTTTGTGGCGGGCCTGCTGCCGCGCATCCTGGCCCTGATCAGGTTTTCCGGACCCGAAGGCAAAGAAATCAGCTTGCAGGGCTGGCTGTACGGCAATCTGTTTCAGCCCCTGCTCCCGCTTTACCTGGCGTCTCTTACCTGGGCAATCCTGTACGTACTGCTTTTTCTGGGCCTTGTCTGGTGGATGTACCGCCGGAAGATCATCATTAAAGTCTGAGTAGTGAGAATTGAGTATCAGGTATCCTTGTTCGATATTCGGTTGAGTCCCGTTTTCTCGTTCAGAGAAAATCCAATATCTGACATTTTTCATTTGAGGTTTCTCAACCCAATCCATGCAAGAATTTGTAGCTGAACTGGTGGGCACCACCTTACTTTTTGCCCTGGGGGGCGGCGTAGTGGCCGGCAGCATCCTGAAGAAGACCAAAGCTGAAGGTTCCGGCTGGATTGTGATTACGCTGGGCTGGGGTTTTGCCGTAGCCTTTCCGGTTTATGCGGTGGGCGACATCAGCGGTGCCCACCTGAATCCGGCCGTTACGCTGGCCCTTGCTGCTGCCGGTGATTTTCCGTGGGAAAAGGTGCCCGGATATATGCTTGCCCAGGTGGCTGGTGCCTTTCTGGGAGCCGTGTTTGTGTGGGTGCATTACCTCCCGCACTGGCAGGAAACCGCTGATCCGGTGACCAAACTGGCGGTGTTCGGCACCGGACCGGCCGTCCGCAAGACCTGGTCCAATCTGGTCAGTGAAATTCTGGGTACGTTCGTGCTGCTGTTTGGATTGATGGCCATTGGTGCCCATAAATTCACGGAAGGACTCAACCCGCTGATCGTCGGTTTTCTGGTGGTTTCAATCGGCCTTTCCCTGGGCGCGACAACAGGATACGCCATCAATCCGGCGCGGGACTTTGGTCCCCGTTTGGCCCATGCCCTGCTGCCCATTGCCGGCAAGGGAGGTTCGGACTGGCCCTACGCGTGGATACCGGTAGCCGGTCCATGCGTCGGAGGGGTGCTGGGTTCGCTTGCGTACAAGGCCCTTTTCACTGGCCGGATCAGTCCGCTGCTCTGGATTCTGGCAATCCTGACCGTTGCGGTTATAGGGATTGCCATTTTTACTGAAAACCGCTCCCAACCCGAAGGTCCCGGCCAGCCGCAGAAAAAAAAATTAGAGACGCAATGCATTGCGTCTATTCGCGGCGAAACAGAGACGCAACGCATTGCGTCTCTACCGGGGTGGATGACAGATATTATCTGAGAAAACACTGTGACCAGAGAAAAACAAATTTAACCGGACTGGTCACCTTTCAGCTTCATTTTCAATTATCAATTTTCAATTCAAAAAATGTCCTACATTCTCGCCATTGATCAGGGTACTACCAGTTCGCGGGCCATCCTGTTTGACCAGTCGGGCAGCATCCGGTACATTGCCCGGAAGGAGTTTACCCAGCACTTTCCTCAACCCGGTTGGGTGGAACACGACGCCGGCGAAATCTGGGCATCGGTCGGCTCGGTGATCGGGGAAGTCCTGTCTAAAGTACCGGCCCCGGAGATCAGGGCGGTGGGCATCACCAACCAGCGGGAAACTGCCGTGGTGTGGGACAAAAACACGGGCCAGCCGGTATACAACGCCATTGTGTGGCAATCCCGCCAGACGGCGGAAATTTGTGAAGCGTTACAGAAAAACGGGCACGAACAAACTTTCCGGCAGAAAACGGGCCTGCTGATTGATGCCTACTTTTCCGGCACCAAGATCAGATGGATACTGGACCACGTGCCCGGTGCCCGCCAGAAAGCCGACCGCGGCGAGTTGCTTTTCGGGACCATTGATACGTGGCTGGTCTGGAAACTGACCGGCGGTGCGGTACACGTCACTGACTACACCAACGCCTCCCGTACGCTGCTCTACAATATTTTCGACCTCAAGTGGGACGACGGGTTACTGAATATCCTGGAAGTGCCCCGGTCCATGCTGCCCGAAGTAAAATCCTCCTCGGAAGTATACGGGCACACGGCCGGCCTGTTTGGCGGACGAAAAATTCCCATTGCGGGCATTGCCGGCGACCAGCAGGCGGCATTGTTCGGCCAGGCCTGCTTCAGGTCGGGAATGGCCAAGAACACCTACGGGACGGGATGTTTCATGCTCATGCAAACCGGCGAAAAAGCCGTGCTTTCCAAAAACGGCCTCCTCACCACCATTGCCCTCGGGTACGGCGGCAAGGTGGAATATGCCCTCGAAGGCAGCATTTTTGTGGCTGGCTCGGCCGTGCAGTGGCTCAGAGATGGCCTGCGGATGTTCCGCGAATCGAAAGAAAGTGAGACGTACGCCGCGAAGGTAACCTCTTCGGAAGGGGTTTACGTGGTGCCGGCATTCGTGGGGCTAGGCACCCCTTACTGGGACAGCACGGTGCGCGGCGCGGTATTCGGCCTCACGCGGGGCACAACCAAAGAGCACCTGATCCGGGCAACCCTCGAATCCATGGCCTACCAGACCAGGGACGTGCTCAGCGCCATGCAGGAAGATTCCGGCATTCACCTGCAAAGCCTGCGGGTAGACGGCGGCGCGGTAGCCAATAACCTGCTGATGCAGTTTCAGGCGGATTTGCTGGGCGTACCGGTGGTGCGGCCGGTGGTAAACGAAACCACGGCGCTGGGAGCCGCCTATCTGGCGGGGCTTGCCGTCGGATTCTGGAAAGACCGGCAGGAGATCACCGACCGGTGGAAAGCCGACCGGACTTTTGACCCGCAGATGCCCGAAGCGGAAGCCGATAAACTTTACCACGGCTGGCAGACGGCGGTAAAAGCGGCAATGGCATTCAAGCTGTGAGGGACAGGAAGCACGATAACTGGCTGGTGCAGCGTAGCCTTACAGGTTGAATGGCTGGATGGTTGAATGGTTGAATGGTTGAATGGTTCTCTGAAGAATTATTCCGATCCTGCGGCCCCTTAACACTTAAGCCATATAACCATGTGGCTCCCCTCTCCCTGACTCCTGAGTACGGGAGTACGAAAGGAGCGGACAGAGTCCTGGGGCTGGGGGTAAGGTTTCAGAAAAGCCGGAAAGAACATTGGAGACGGTTTTTCGGGCACCTCTGTCTACCCTTTCATCTTGTGTCCCCATCATTCCCCTTCCCCCTACCTTGGGTCATCCGCTTCAGATCTGAAATGCTCCGGATGCCAAGGCGGCGGGCATCGGCTTGCCGCATGAGCAGGGCGTAGGTATTGTTGAAGCCGAAAGGCGGCATCCACCGGATATTGAACCGGGCCGGGAAAGCCTCACTGACGTACCGGTAAAGCCGGGCCGGGTCGCCCTGCAAAGAATCGCGGAGCAGTTCCTTCCGCTTCAGGATCACTTCCAGCCCCGTGCCCGAGTATTCCGGATAAAGATCAATTTCACCCGTCCGAAGCGCCTCGAAGCAGATCTGCGTGCCGCCCATACCCGGCTTGATTTCGCACTCCAGACCCGTATGGCCCTCCACCAGCCGGGCAATCATTTCGGCCAGAATGTACTGTTCGGCAAATATTTTAGACCCTATCCTTATTCGTCCGGTCCGTTTACCTTCCGGTGTCTTCAGCAGGCCCAGACTGTCCAGAAAATCCCGCGCTGCTTTCGCGGGGGACTCTTTCAGCACATCCACCCGGTAGTTGAGGTCAATCATGACTGCGTCGGTAAACCGGCCGGAAAGCTTTTGCAGCACCGGTTCCAGTTGGGGATACTGGTCCAGCACCGGTTGCCGCACGATCAGGCCGCAGTCGTACGCCGGGAAATGATTCCGGTCATCCTTCAGCGTAAACAAATCATACTCGCGGATTCTTCCGTCGGTGGAAAAACCGGAAATCACATCCACTGCGCCGTGGTGCAGGGCATCATACATCAGTCCCGACTGAATCACCCGCGTATCCAGCCGGAGGCCGTATTCCCGCCGCAAACCCGGATAGCCCTCCGACATCACCATAAACTCCGGGGCGAAGCCAGCCTGAAAGGAAGCCCGGGACGCAAAGGAAGCCCCGGTGAAAAGAACCGCCAGCCCGGCTGCTACGCCTCCGGCTACCTTCAGCCGCCGAACGTCGAGCCGCTGGAGCCGGGCCAGCAGCTGGTCGAGCAGCACTGCCAGCAACGCCGCCGGAACCGCCCCGGCCAGGATCATGGGGGTGTTGTTGAGGGCAATGCCGCCGAAAATAGATTCGCCCAAACCGCCTGACGCAATCAGTGCGGCCAGCGTGGCTACGCCCACGTTTATGACGGTTGCCGTCCGGATTCCCGCAAAAAGCACCGGCATCGCCAGGGGCAGTTCTACCTTCAGCAGCACTTGCCGGGCCGACATACCCATGCCCCACGCCGACTCCCGCACGGCCGGGTCCACTTCCCGGATGCCGGTGCAGGTGTTGCGGATCACGGGCAGCAGGCCGTACAGAAACAGCGCAATGATGGCGGGCAGCGCCCCGATGCCAAACAGCGGAATCATAAAACCGAGCAGCGCCACGCTGGGGATCGTCTGCAACACACCGGCAACGCCGAGCACGGCCGAGCCAGTCCGCGCGTGGCGGGCACAGATCACACCGAGCGGCACCCCGGTCAGGGTGGCCAGCAGCACCGAAATGGCCGTCAGCCCGAGGTGTTCCACGGTCTGGCGGCCCAGCGTAGCCCAGTTTTCGGCAAAGTACCGGAGAAGTTCCTGCATAGAGGTTATGGGGGATTGATTTTAAGTCGCCGTTGCACCGGTCAGGCTTTCATGCTCAGAATGATTCGTCAATAAGTTCCTTATTCAAAAATGCCCCTGCCCTGGTTCCGGCCGCAACTGCGATGGAAACCGCCCTGAACATGGTCGTATTGTCTCCGGCAGCATACACCCCGTAAAGGCTGGTTCTGTGAAAGTCATCTGTTTTGATAAATCCCTGTTCAGTTATTTCGCAGCCGAGATTTTGGGGAATGTCGCAGTGTTGCTTAAACGCAACCCGGGCAAACAGGGCGGAAACGCTCCTTTGGGTCCCGTCTTTGAAAATAACCTCCTGAATGTAACTCTTCTTGTGTTCAAAGGCAGCAATTTCCTTTTCAACAATATCAATGTGGTGTGATTTTATTTTTTGCGTCTGCTCAATCGTCAAAGCTGAACCCCCGTTGGTAAACAGCGTAAGGCGTTTTGTCCAGTTGCTGATCAGCCGGCAAACCTCGTAGCCGATGTCTCCGTTACCCAGCAAACCGATTGCCTGATCCTTTACTTCGTAACCGTGGCAGTACGGACAATGCAAAACCGATATCCCCCAGCATTGGGCAAATTCCTTTATATCCGGCATCTGGTCAATAAGTCCCGTTGCAAACAAAAGCTTTTTTGCAGTGAATATGTCGTCATTCCGGGTACGGATGGCATACCCTCCTTCTATCACAAAGCCCTCTTCTGCAAGCCCGTTGAAAAACTCAACAGTGGGGTATTGCAGCACTTGTGCCCTGGCTCTTGCTGAAATTTCCGGGGGTGTTTCACCATCCTGCGTGAGGAAATTATGGGAATGGGGCGTTTGACTGTTACAGGGTTTGCCGCTGTCGAGTATCAGGACCTTCCGGAGTGACCGCCCAAGGGCCATAGCGGCCGAAAGCCCCGCATAACTGCCACCAATGATGATTACATCAAAATTTTTGCCGTTGGTCATGGTACCGGGGTTTAAGGTGGATGGCTGTGAAAAGGATAACCCAAAAACGTCAGGGCATGATTGCCGCATTCTCTTTACTGTCACGCGGCAAAGGTAACAAAAATCCCCACAAATGCAACAATGTTGCATTTGTGGGGATTCAGGATTTTAACCTTCTGAAAGATTTGCAGGTTTCTTCTCCTGTCACTCCAGCTCCCAAACCCCTTAATTTCCTTTCACTTCATTTGCCAGCGGCTTACCTGCCTCAAAGTCAGTTAGATTCTGAAGGGTAGTCTGCGCGATGCCGGTCAGGGCCTCATCGGTGAGGAATGCCTGGTGGCCCGTCACCAGCACGTTGGGGAAAGTCAGCAGGCGCAGAAATATCTCATCTTCGATCATCTCGTTGGAAAGATCCTCAAAGAACAGATCGGCTTCCTCCTCGTACACGTCCAGCCCCACGTAGCCTACCTTGTGGCACTTCAGGGCGTGAATCAGAGCCAGGGTATCAATCAGCTTCCCGCGGCTGGTGTTGATAATCATCACACCGTCCTTCATCTGGCCGATGGTACCGGCGTTGATCATGTGGTAGGTTTCCCGGGTCAGGGGCGTGTGCAGCGAAATAATGTCCGACTCGCGGTAAAGCTCTTCCAGCGAGGTATAGGTCCCTCCGATTCCGGCAAATTCCGGATTGGGATACAGGTCAAAGCCGAGAATCCGGCAGCCAAAGCCGCTTAGGATTTTAGCCGTAATCAGGCCGATTTTTCCCGTGCCAGCCATTCCGACGGTTTTGCCGTGCAGGTCGAAACCCACCAGACCGTTCAGTGAGTAATTTCCTTCGCGGACCCGGTTGTAGGCCCGGTGCGTCTTGCGGTTAAGCGTCAGGATCAGTGCCACGGTGTGTTCGGCCACGGCGTAGGGTGAATAAGCCGGTACCCGTACCACCTTCAGGTCAAGGCCCGTCTTCAGGTCCACGTTGTTAAAGCCGGCGCAGCGCAGCGCCACCACCCGGATACCCAGTTTAGCCAACTTCTTCAGTACCGGAGCACTGCCGTCGTCGTTTACGAAGATGCAGGCGGCCTGGGAACCTTCCGCAAAACCAGCAGTCTGTTCGTTGAGGCGGGGTTCGAAGTAGCTGATTTCGTGGCTAAAGGAAGCGTTCAGCCGGTCAAAATATTCCTTTTCGTAGGGCTTGGCGCTGAAAAAGGCAACTTTCATAGGCGATTGAGGGTTTGATTGGTTATTTGCTACTGGTTATTGACCAAAGATCGGTTGGAGGCGGCAAAATAAGGCAATCTGATGTTTACCGGGCAACCAGTACGTTTAAATTGTCTGACTGAAGCTAAAAAGGGATTTTAACTTTTTGTTCATTTCCGGTACACGGTAAATACTTTGTAAAATAAGTTTCTATGTATTCCGCTGTCCCCCCACGCAGTGTCATTCCCGCAGGGAACCGCAGCCCGGCGAAGCCAATCCCGGTGATTCAGGCTGACGTTTCTTTCAACCGGAAAGATTAGCTTCGCTGAGAGAGTTCCCTGCGGGAATGCCACCGGGAGGAGGCAGGTCCCAAACACCAGAAAACTTAAATTACAGTATATCAAGTCATTCTTTATGAAAACAGGCCTGGCTTTATCGGGAGGCGGTGCCCGGGGATTTGCCCACTTAGGCGTTATGAAGGGTCTGCTGGAACAGGGCTTCCGGTTCGACGTGATTTCGGGCGTAAGTGCCGGTGCCATTGCCGGTGCCCTCTACGCGCAAGGACACACTCCCGACGACATCCTGCGGATTTTTCTCACCACCCGGCTGTTCCGGTACATTCGTCCGGCGGGGAATTTCCGGGGCTTTTTCCGGTCCGACCGCATGGAAAAGCTCTGCGAAAAATACCTTCCGCATAATTCTTTTGAAGGGCTGAAACTGCCGCTCTTCGTGAACGCCACCGATATCAAAGAAGGCGAAATTGTGTATTTTTCGGAGGGCCCGCTGATCCGGCCATTGCTGGCTTCGGGCTCCATTCCGGTTATGTTCGAGCCGGTCAACATCGGCGGCCGGCTGCTGGTAGACGGCGGCGTGCTTAATAATCTGCCGGTGGAGCCGCTGGTGGGAAAGTGTGATTTTATCATCGGGGTACACACCAATCCCTGCGGACCGGGCCGGCCGGTCACCGATGTCCGGTCCATTCTGGAGCGCACCCTGCTGCTGGTCATCCACAACAACGTACCCCAGCGGGCCCGGCAGTGCGACCTGTTCATTGAGCCGCCTTCCCTTTCCCGCTTCACCACTATGGACAATGCAAAGGCGCAGGAAATCTTCGACATTGGGTACACCTTCACCATGGAAAGTGCCCCCCGCATCGCGGAAACCTATGCCAGCCGCCTTGCCGTGCTGAAAGAGATGCAACAACTGAGTGGGCGGAAATAATGCTCCGGTAAACAAATTCCCTCCGGAAACAATCCGCCCGACCCTTTATCTTTACGCCCCGTAAAATACTGGTACAGACGCCATGCATGGCGTCTCTAACATATATGCCCATGCTCCGACTCATTTCGAGGCTGTACTTCCGGCTTACCGGCTGGAAAACGATCAACAAAGTACCTCCCGGCCTGAACCGTTACGTGATGATTGCCGCTCCCCACACCAGCAACTGGGACTTTCCCATCTGCATGGCTGCCCTGAGCATTATGGGGGTAAAGATAAATTACCTGGCAAAAAAGGAACTGTTCCGGTTCCCGCTGGGAATGATCATGCGTTTCTTCGGTGGCATCCCCGTTGACCGCAGCCGCAACAGCGGAATGGTCAATGCCATGATCGGGGCTTTCGGCACGCACAAGGAGCTGGTGCTGATGATTCCTGCCGAAGGCACCCGGGGTTACGTAAAGGAATGGAAAAAAGGCTTTTACCACGTGGCCACCGGAGCCGGCGTGCCCATCGTGCTGGGTTTTCTCGACTACGGGAAAAAGCTGGCCGGACTGGGCAGCGTTTTTTATCCTACCGGCGACTACGAAAGAGATCTGGCAACCATTCAAAACTTCTACCGCCCGATCCAGCCCAAACACCCCGAACGGTCCAGTCTGAGGGATACTTCTTCCGCTGACGCCGGCGCCACACCCGGAATGGGTTACAAACCGTGACATAACCTTCCTTGTCAATACATCTGCTCACTAATCACTGATGACCGGACCACTCCCGATTCTCGAAATTCTGGAGGACGTAAAAGATGCCCTGCGGGGGCAAAATACGGTTATCCTGCAGGCTCCGCCCGGGGCCGGCAAGAGTACTGTACTGCCGGGGCACCTGCTGGACGAACCGTGGCTGGCCGGAGGGAAAATCCTGATGCTGCAGCCCCGCCGGCTGGCTGCCCGGGCCGTTGCCGGCCGCCTCTCCACGCTGCTCGGAGAACCAGTCGGCGGTGTTGCCGGCTACCGCGTCCGGTTCGAAAAGGCTGTCAGTGCCCGCACCCGGATTGAAGTATTGACCGAGGGTATTCTGACCCGCATGATTCAGTCGGACAATACGCTGGAAGGCGTTGGACTGGTGATTTTCGACGAATTTCATGAACGCAGCCTCCACGCCGATCTGGCCCTTGCCCTTTGCCGGGAGGTACAACAGGTGCTGCGCGACGACCTGCGGATACTGGTCATGTCGGCGACACTGGACAGCCAGAACCTCGCCCCGCTGCTGGGCAACCCTCCCGTGCTCACCAGCCAGGGCCGGCAGTTTCCGGTGGAGTACCGCTACCTGCCTCATGAGCCGGATACCCCCCTGCCGCTGAGCATGAGCCGGGTGATCCGGAAGGCGCTGGCCGAAGAAACCGGCGATATTCTGGCTTTTCTGCCGGGTGCCGGCGAAATTTCCCGTACCGGGCAGATGCTGCAGGAAAGCAACCCCACGATCCGGATTCACCCGCTGTACGGCGACCTGCCGCCGAGGCAACAGCAGGAGGCCATTCTACCCAGTCCGGATGGCCGGCGGAAGGTGGTACTGGCGACTTCCATTGCCGAAACCAGCCTTACGATTGAAGGCATCCGCGTGGTAATCGACAGCGGCCTTGCCCGCTCCCCCCGGTTTGACCCCCGCACCGGCCTGACGCGCCTGGAGACGGTAAAAGTAACTCAGGACGCCGCCGGTCAGCGGGCCGGCCGGGCCGGACGACTCGGGCCCGGAATCTGCTACCGGCTCTGGCGGCAGGGCGCTCATGGTCAGTTGGTTCCGCACCGGACGCCGGAGATACTGGAAGCCGATCTGGCTCCGCTGGTGCTCGAACTGGCGCAGTGGGGCACCCGGGATTTCCGCAAGCTTGCCTGGCTGACGCCCCCACCCGCCGGTGCCGTGGCCCAGGCCCGCGAACTGCTCAACGGGCTGGGCGCGCTGGACGACGACCGGATCACCGGCCGCGGCCGGGAAATGCTGCGTCTGCCCACCCATCCGCGTCTGGCTCACCTGCTGCTCGAAGGAAAAAAAATGCAACTCGCTGCCCTTGCCACCGACATTGCCGCTATTCTGGAAGAACGCGACCTGTTGCCCCGCGAGGCGGGTGCCGACCTCGTGCTCCGCATCGAGGCGCTGCGCAACTGGCGGAGCACCGGCTACTCAGCCGGCGACCGGGCGGCCTGCGAACGGACGGAACGGCTGGCGGCCCAGTGGCGGAAAAACCTGGACGTCAGGACGGACAACTCGCCTCCGGCACCGAGTCAGGTGGGCCGGCTGCTGGCTGCGGCGTATCCCGAACGGGTTGCCCGCAGACGCGAAGGCAATCAGGCCAGCTACCGGCTGGCCAATGGCCGCACGGCCCGGTTGCAGGAACATGACCCCCTCGCCCACGACAACTGGATTGCCATTGCCCACCTCGACGCCGGTACGGGTGAAGGCCGCATCTACCTTGCCGCACCGCTGAACCCGGAAGACCTGCGTGGGGAGATGCAGCGGCACGAAGTGGTGGACTGGGACGCCGGCAAGGGTGTGTTGATTGCCCGGACCGAAACCCGGCTGGGCGACATCCTGGTGGAAAGTACACCGCTGACGAAGGTCAATGATGCCCTGAAGCGGGAAGTACTCTGCCGGGTGGTAAAAACTGAAGGACTTTCCCTGCTGAACTGGACGGAAAGCATGGCCGGATGGCAGGCCCGCGTACTCAGTCTCCGGCACTGGCGGCCTGATGAACAGTGGCCCGACCTGACTGCCGGAACTTTACTCGCAACTGTGGACAACTGGCTGGCGCCTTATCTGGAAGGCGTGCGGCGGCGGGAAGATTTCAGTAAACTGGATTTGCACGGCATTCTGTCCGGCTTATTGCCCTGGCCTCTGCCGGCCCGGCTGGACGAACTGGCTCCGCCTGCCATCAAAGTGCCGAGTGGTTCTTCTATCCGGCTGCAGTATTCACCCGAGGGAAGTGATCCGGTGCTGGCGGTGCGCCTGCAGGAAGTATTCGGGCTGCTGCACACGCCGACGGTGAACGAAGGGCGTACCCGCGTGCTGCTGCATCTGCTTTCGCCGGGGCACCGGCCGGTGCAGGTCACGCAGGACCTCAAAAAGTTTCTGGGAAAACACTTATCCGCAGGTGCGCAGGGAACTCCGCGTGCGGTACCAGAAACATTTCTGGCCCGAAGACCCCTGGACGGCCGAAGCGGTAAGGGGCGTAAAGCGCAAAAATCCCTGAAGCCGGGATTTAAGCAGCTGCGCAATTTTAAATTGTGAATTTTAGATTTTGAATGTCAGATTAGTCGTCTGACTGTCAGATGTTTATAATTAAAATCGGTTCCTGGAGACTTATAGGGAAAAGTCTTCAGGAAGCCTCATCCCCCGGCCCGTTAGCTTCGCTGATCCCTTCGGGATTCTCCCTGGGAGAAGGGGAGCAGAAGCGTCGCAGTCAAGTCCCTCTCCCTGGGAGAGGGGCTGGGGGTGAGGTCCGGTTCACATCATTCCCTGCATGTCTCCAAGAACCTAAAAAGCTGAATTTTGAAATGCTCTATAAGTTTGCCCGCTTACTTAAAGCTATCAGAAGAGAGTCTGTAATTCGGGGGTTCTCCGAAGGTTTAAAACTGATTATGCCCTGCCCTATTTAGCTGAGGTTTACCCACAAATATTGATGAAAATCCTGTGGAAGGCGGGTTTGCAGTGGGCGAAGCGGGTGCGGTGGGGGTGCAGCAGCGGCGCGGCCGGTTCCGGGCTCCTGTGCAGTGGCCGGAGGAATGCGGGCTTGGCCTTTTTCAAAGGGAGGAACCGGCTATAGCAGAAATATCTGATTTGTAGTAAAGCTTATCCTAAAACCCGAAAGGATTCCAAAACCTTGCGGGTTGGGTACCACAGCCGATATACTATTGCTATAGTTGCTACTGCTTTTTTCTTTTGGGCAAACAAAAGAAAAGTAAGACCCACACATATGTTTACTTGAACCGGATGTGGCGGGAATTTCCTGCTTGAGGAGAAACCAAAACTGACTGAAGAATAAAAGCCTCAAACTTATGGGTAAACATTAGCCCTACCTGGGCCAGGTGAAATAAAAAGTAGCCCCGCGTCCGGTCGATTCCACCCATGCCTTGCCGCCTTTTTCGGCAGTGATCTTCTGCACAATGGCCAGCCCCAGCCCCGTGCTGTCTTTGGCTGCAGACCCGTTGAGGGTATAGTACATTCTGAATATTTTATCGTGGTACTGAGCCGGTATTCCGGGACCATCATCGGCCACGCTGAACTGATAAAAACCTTCATTGGCCTGGCATTGAACGGTAATGTTCCCCTCGGGCCGGTCGTGGTATTTGATGGCGTTGCTGATCAGGTTGCCAAAAAGCTGCTGGAGATAGATTTCTTCGGCTACCAGCACCGGCAAGCCCCCCCCCAGGTGAATCTGCATACCAGCCGGAATGCTCAGGGAGTCAATGACACCCCGCAGCAGCTTCTCCATCTGAACGGTGGTTTTTTCCACCTGTTCACGGCCCGATTTGGCGTAAGACAAAATGCCGAAAATAAGCTTATCCATCCGGCGCACCTGCTCCAGCAGCATATCGCAGTACAGACTGGCGCGGTCGTGTTCCGTCACTTCGGGGATTTTCCGGAGCAGGTTCAGAAAACCTTCAATGTTTTTCAGAGGGGCCTTCAGGTCATGCGACACGGTATAGGCAAACTGCTCCAGTTCCTTGTTCATCTTCCCCAGCAGGGCGTTGGCATCACTGCGCTCTGCCAGCAACTGGGTGATTTCCCCGTTGGACTGCGCCAGATCGGCGTTCAGTTTCCTGATTTCATCCAGCTGGTGATCGGTTTCGATGCTTTTCAGCCGCAGGGCTTCGAGTACATCCAGAATATCCATATTCTGCTGTTTGATCTCCTCGTAAGGCGAGACATGAATTTCCCGGCGGAATTGCTCCTGCCAGCTTTCCACCACCGCTTTACTGAAAACCGGGTGCCGGACGGGAATCCGGAGGGAAAGCTGCGCCCGGGTGCCTCTGTCCGGATGACTGTCCAGTTGAAACAGATCAACCAGCCGGCGGGAGTGAATGATGCCGCAGCCCTTGGTGCGGATATCCGGATGGGCAACGTTGAGGATGGCATCCAGGTCCGGGATGCCCCGCCCCCGGTCCGTAATTATGGCAGTGAGGTACAGGCGTCCCGTCTGCTCACCGATGCTGAACTGGATCGTACCGCTCCCGACGTGCTCCACCACGTTGCGGCCCATTTCGGAGACGGCAGTGGCAAATTTAGTCTGACTCGGCAGGTTCATACCCGTCAGTGCGCTGAGCTGCCGGGCCCGCTTGTAGGCCAGCACCACATCCAGTTCATTGGCGAGGGTAAGCTTTACAACGTCCGGATACAGATATTTATCCATAAATCTACCTTTTGGTTCGGCTGACCATTACCAGTACGTCATCCCGTCGCCGGGAAAATTCCTTGTAAAGCACGGCGGCAATCACAGAGGTCGAATGGGTTTTCAGGTCCGGGTATTTATTCAGGTCCCAGCGTGACTGAATTCCGTCGGAATGCAAGACCAGCAGTGTGGCCGGGCCGCAGTCGAAAAAGTGGTCACTCATATGGCCGGGGAAATTATTACCCAAGATGCCGTTGTAGGACAAAAGGCCCTTGGTTACATCACCAGAAAAAATCCGGCCGCTGATGTTGCCAACCCCGCAGAAACGGAAGCGGTTCTGGTCATTTTCCAGCACTGCAACCGCACCTACCGCACCGCGGGTGGGGGCAATGGCGGCATGTATGGCCACCAGACACTGGACCGGTTCAAAACTGGTTTCCTCCAAAAAGACTTTGATTGCCTGGCGGGCAGCATGCCGGGCATCGGGGCCGTGACCCAACCCATCCACTGCCAGCAGAGCAAACTGTCCGTCCTTCTCCCGGAGCGCCCAGCCGTCTCCGCACGCCTCTTCTCCAGGTTTGGGCACCATCACTACTCCGGTTTCAAATTCATGCGCCGGGCTCTGGTACCTTGCCGGCCGGGTGGCATTGTATAACCGCGCCAAAACCACGGTGCCGCTTCCTGCCTGAGAATAAAGATCAAACTCACCGGAAAGCCGCCGGATGGCACCCAGGCCTTCCCCCTGTGACCCGACCGTAGATACACCGTCTTCAAGCATGCGCGTGGGGTCAGCCATACCGGGTCCCGTGTCGAGGCAAAGCATTTCAATGCCGGCTACTCCGTGCCGGCTTACGGCTTTGACCAGCAATTCACCACCATTGGTCGTGTGCTTGACCAAATTAGAGGTCAGCTCGGAAACCACGATATCTACCTTCCCCAGCATGACAGCACTGAGGCCGTAGCTTTCGGCAAGTCTGTGTATTTCTTTCCGGACCGTGTTCAAAAAACTGCGGTCGGTAAGCAGAAAACTCTGGTGTGCGTTAAAGTCCATTTTTCCAGCGGATTACCGTAATGGTGGTACCTTTGCCCACTTCACTTTGGATCGAAAATTCATTTACCAGACGTTTTGTTCCGGGTAATCCGAGTCCAAGACTTTTGCCAGTGCTGTAACCGTCCTGCATGGCCAGCCGGATGTCAGCAATACCCGGACCTTCGTCGGCAAAGGTGAGCTGCACGCCGGTTACCTTGTCTCTCAGGACCACTTCAAGGGTGACTTTACCGCCCCCGGCGTAGCGGAGCATATTCCGCACCAGTTCACTGGCTGCCGTAATGAGTTTGGTTTGCCCCAGCAGGCTCATCCCTATTTTGACTGCTAATTCCTTTACCCGGTTCCGGAGGGTCACAACATCCTGTTCTCTGGTGATTTCAATGATGTCTTTACTCAGAGTTACCATAAAACCGCCCCCCTTCCCTGACATCGCTGCCAAGTCGCTTATGAAGGAGTTCCATGCCTCTTTCCACGTTGAGGGCGGTGTGAACACCTGCCAGGGTGAGACCTAGTTCGACCAGCGTAATGGCTACGGCCGGCTGCATGCCTACCACCACGGTTTCGGCATCCATAATGCGCGACATCGTAGCAATGTTGTTCAGAATCCGGCCCATAAAGGAGTCAACAAGGCCGACGGCGGAAATGTCAATCAGGACACCCCGGGCATCGGTTTCACTGACCATCCGGATCAGGTCGGTTTCGAGGTTAAGGGCAAGCCGGTCGTACAGGTCCACCTGAATGGTAACCAGCAGAAAAGAGCCCATTTTAAGTATCGGTATCCGGTCCATAGCTTTCCTATTTTCTCTCCCCCCTGCGTACTTCCAGATTAAGCATCTGGAAAGCCAGTTTAAGAGCGCTGGCCAAGGTCGCTTTGGTTTTGATGCTGGAAAGGTCAATGCCCAGGTGCACAATGGTTTGGGCTATCTCAGGACGGATGCCGCTGATGATGCACTCGGCCCCCATGAGCCGTGCGGCACTTACGGTTTTGATCAGGTGCTGGGCAACCAGGGAATCCACGGCGGGCACGCCCGAAATGTCCAGAATGGCAATGCTGCTGCCGGTCGCAACAATCTCCTGCAGCAGGCCTTCCACCACAGTTTGGGTGCGCATGCTGTCCAGGGTACCGATAATCGGCAGGGCGACTACACCTTCCCAGACCCGGATCACGGGCGTGGAAATCTCGCCGATCTCATCCGTCTGGCGCATGATCACTTCCTCGCGGCCCTTGATAAAGGTTTCGAAGGTAGTGATGCTCAGGCTGTCGAGCAGTTGGTTAAGTTCTCTGGCCGATTCGTAGAGCAGCCGGGCGTCGCCGGCAAATTTCTTGTCAAGTACCTCGGCAAGGGTTTGTTTGAGGCTGAGAACGTAGGTAGCCGTTTCGCGCGGGGTAAAACCCTGCCTCGCCCGGTATATGGACACTTCACTGATAATATCGGAAACGGACTCGTGCTCCTGGGACTCCGTATTTTTAAAATTATCGCTGGCAATTACTTTAAGCACTGCCAACAACAACTCTTCGGACTGCTGGCGGGACTTCTCATTGGACATGAGTTCTTCCCTCAGGATATGATCCTCGGCCAGATTTGTCATCCACTGGGTTAATATGCTTTGTTTATTTTTTTCCAGGAATTTGGTCACTTCTGATTGCATGTGTTTCGGGTTGAGGATGAGGTTTTCCTGAAAGTTAAAAGGCGCAAAAGGGTGGTTCAGGCATCAAAAAGATCTGCCGGGTCCGGGCCGGCCATACTGAAAGAGCAGCCCGGCTGAAAATTTCATAGAAGTATGTATATGTAATGTTAAACAAATTGCCCCTAAAACACGTAAGGTATACACGTATTTGTCCCCGCGCTGCTGTTTTATCCCAAAAACAGGCAACCGGGCAGCGAAATAAAGCAGCAGTAAATGTAAACGGATTCATTTCAACTTTTCCCCTTCCCGATGACCCGATGGAATACGGTTTTACTCGTGGACGATGATCCGGCCAGCAGTTTCCTTTCGCTGGAGACCCTGGAAGAGCTGGCTGTCAGCAACCGTATATTTACCATCTTCAACGGCGAAGAAGCTCTCCGTTTCGTGGAAACCCACTGCGGAAATCCGGACCCGGAACTGTCGTGTTTCTGCCCCATGCTGATTCTGCTGGACATTAACATGCCGGTCATGACCGGGTTTGAGTTTCTGGAAAGGTTCTGCCGGTTGCCTGCCCCGTTCCGGAACGGCGTTCAGATCGTGCTGCTTACCACCTCCACCCGTGAGACCGACCGGTTGCAGGCCCGCAAGTACCACGTGCGGCACTACCTTGAAAAACCGCTCACCGCGGAGAAACTCCTTCCCATCCTGTAACCTTTACATCTGCCGGATAAAAAAGGTCCGTACAATGCCGGTCAACCGGAAGGCTGAATCCATTGCAGGTTCTCTTTTTCTGCCTTTCCCATCACCACGGATGCGGTGATAAAAGATTGGCAAAAACAAGCCCCTGTCCGGAGGATCAGGGGCTGATGTCGAATAACGGGCAACTGATAACCAAGAACTACTTAAAACAGTGCCGGGACCGGTGATCAGTAACCTTCCGGCTGCACGGATGCGTCCAGTTCTTCGACCACGTTCCAACTGCGGTGAAACTCAGTCCAGTTGTCATGGATAATGCTCCGGATGCCGGTTACGGCGGCGTATTCGGGCTCACTGCCGGTCATGCCGGTAATTACCTCTACCTCGACCAGCACGTGTTTGGAAACCGGGTTCTGGGCATAGGTGATTTCGTAGGTTTTGTTCAGGACGGAAATGAATCCACCGGAACCAAGTCCGGTCAAGGTCCCTTTCAGATGCGCTTTTGCTTTCATACTCTTCTTTTATGTAATCTAACGTGAATTAGCTCTTCTTCTACCCGACCAGCTGCTGCCCGCAGCTTTCGGAGCCTGTGAGGAGGCCCGGTTGCCCGATTGTCCACGGTTGCCCGGCTGCGGTTTGGCAGCTGGCGGAGCCGGATTGTTTCCGGCCGGATACGGATGGTCCGTGCTGACCGGCAGCGTTTTGGAGATCAGCTTGTTGATCAGCTTCAGGTAATCCCGCTCTTCTGCATCGCAGAACGAAAGGGCAATTCCGCTGGAACCCGCCCGGCCCGTACGACCAATCCGGTGTACGTAGGTTTCGGGCTCGTTGGGAATCTCGTAATTGATCACGTGCGAAAGCTCCTCGATGTCAATGCCCCTTGCGGCAATATCCGTAGCCACCAGTACGCGGATCTGCCCTGCCTTGAAGCTGGCCAGGGCCCGCTGGCGGGCATTCTGCGACTTGTCGCCGTGAATGGCATCGGCGGTAATGCCGGACTTGTTGAGGTCCTTGGCTACGCGGTCGGCACCGTGCTTGGTGCGGGTAAACACCAGGGCGGCCGGAATAGACTTTTCCTTCAGCAGGTGAATCAGCAGGGCTTTCTTGTCGGTTTTATCCACCAGGTAAACCAGTTGCGATACCTTTTCGGCGGTGGAAGAAACCGGCGTAACCTCCACATGCACGGGGTCGCGGAGGATGGTACCCGCCAGTTTTTCAATTTCAGACGGCATGGTTGCCGAAAAGAACAGCGACTGCCGTTTGGCGGGCAGTTTGGCAATCAGTTTCTTGATGTCGTGGATAAAGCCCATGTCCAGCATGCGGTCGGCCTCGTCGAGCACAAACATTTCAATGTTGCGGAGGCTGATAAATCCCTGATTCATCAGGTCAAGCAGACGACCCGGAGTGGCAATCAGCACATCCACCCCCTGCCGGAGGGCAGTGGTCTGGGCGTGCTGCGATACGCCACCAAAAACGACGGTGTGGCGGATGCGGGTGTTTCTGCCGTAAGCGGCAAAACTTTCGCCGATCTGAATGGCCAGTTCGCGGGTAGGTGTGACGACCAGCGCCCTGATTGGCCGGGGACCGTTGCCGGAACCGGCTGCCGTGTGGAGCATCTGGATGATGGGAATGGCGAAAGCCGCCGTTTTACCGGTACCCGTCTGGGCACAGCCGAGCAGGTCGCGGCCTTCCAGCAGTACGGGAATGGCTCTTTGCTGAATAGGCGTAGGGGTAGTATATCCCTCATCCGTAAGGGCACGGAGAATGGGATCAATCAATTGTAAATTCTGAAAAGACATAAAGGAAAACAGATTTTGAATTATGGGTTTTAAATTCTGAATGAAAATGACATCGCTTTGAAGCTGAATGGCTGATCATCTGTCATTCAAAATGTATCATTTGCGTCGGCCCAACAGGTGTTGAAGCTTAAAAAGACGGGCTAACGATATCCGGTTCTATATGCAGAAGAGGCAGAGAGAGGAGGAAAAATTAGCCGGTGGTTTAAACCGCGTCCAATTGCAAAGGTACTCATTTTTATTTGGAACCGGGGAAATCCCTTTAAAGTTCAATTTTCCGTTTTTTGTGCAAACAAATTTCCGGGCTCCTACCGATAACAGGCGCACATGCCGGACACCGGCACCGGCCGGACGGTAAGGGGAATGTTGGTAATGTCTCTATCAGGTCCGGTGCTGTTTCTCATGTTCCAACCACGGCCAGTATGTGGACGATGGTTTTGACAGTCGGTCTGACGGGTAAAGACTACTTTCTGCCACCTCATGGCTTCTATTTTCAGATCCGCCTTGCATAATCCGGTGAAAATTCCGCATCTTAAGGCGGCCCCCGGGCTGAACAAACCCTAACCTATTCCTACACCGCATGGATGCTTTCAACATCAACCGCCGCCGTTTCCTGCACGGCGCATCAGCCTCACTGGCCCTTTCCACTTTTGGTCTGCCGGGTCTTGATTTTGTCAATCCGCCCAAGCCCTACCGGGTGGCCCTGATCGGCACGGGCTGGTACGGCAAAAGTGATCTGTTCCGGCTGCTCCAGGTGGCGCCGGCAGAAGTGGCAGCCCTCTCCGATCCGGATCAAAATATATTGCAGGCCGCGGCCAGACTGGTGAGCGGGCGGCAGAAGTCCGGCAAAACACCCCGCCTCTACACCGACCACCGGAAATTATTAGCCGAAAACAAACTGGATATCGTCATCATCGGTTCGCCGGACCACTGGCACGCCCTCCAGACCATCGACGCCCTCAAGGCGGGGTCGCATGTATGTACAGAAACCGACCAGCGTGGACGTGATGGAAGGTGAAGCAATGGTAGCCGCCGCCCGGAAATACAACCGGGTGGTGCAGGTGGGTACCCAGCGCAAAAGCACGCCGCACCTGATTGACGCCAAAAAGAACATTGTGGATGCGGGTCTGCTGGGGAAAGTGTCGCACGTGGAGATGTGCTGCTATTTTCACATGCGGGCCAACGGCAATCCGCCGGTCGAACCGGTACCGGCTTTCTTTGATTACGATATGTGGACCGGCCTCGCTCCGCTGCGTCCCTACGACGGCCTGCCCCACATCCGGTGGTGGCGTACCTTCATGGAATACGGCAACGGCATCATGGGCGATATGTGTGTGCACATGTTTGACACGGTCCGCTGGATGATGGGCCTCGGCTGGCCGAAGCGGATCAGTTCCACCGGCGGCATCTACGTGCAGAAGGATGGCAAATCAAACATAGCCGACACCCAGTCGGCGGTATTCGAATACGACGGACTCAACTGCGTATGGCAGCACCGTTCGTGGGGGACGCCAGCCAATCCGGAGTACCCGTGGTCGTTTACCCTCTTCGGGGAAAAAGGCACCCTGACCGGCAGCACGATGCAGTATGACTTTATTCCGATGGACAAAGCCGGCCAGAAGATCCACAAGGATGTCGTGTACGAGAAGGAAAAATACCCTGAAGATCTTAAAGAGGAAAAGATTGAACTGAACGCGGCACCGGCTACCCGGCTGCACATGCTGGACTTCCTCGCCGCCATCGGGCAGGAAGCCGGCCGGTGGCTGACATTGAAGAAGGTCACATCTCCACGGCAAGCTGCATCCTTGCCAATTTGTCCATGCAAACGGGCCGGCCACTGGTGTACGACCCGCAGAAGCGTATTATCGTGGATGATTCAGAGGCGACCGGGCTGCTTCAGCGGCCTTACCGCCAGCCGTGGGAACATCCCCTGCCGGACCGGGTGTAGGGTGGGAGTTGATCGTTATTGGTTATTCGTTGTTCGATTTTGCCGCCAGCATGAGCCTTGTGGCAGCGTGGGGGAAGTCTGGTTATTCAGGGGAAATGTAATTCGTAATTCGTAATTCGTAATTCGTAATTCGTAATTCGTAATTCGTAATTCGTAATTCGTAATTCGTAATTGCTTTTCCGCAACCCTGACCGGCCGGTTGCGTTTCAAAACAGCCCCTGACCGACCATTTTAAGTACCTGAGCAGAAGTAATCAGGCATTTATTTTTCCTGAATACCTGATTCTTCAGCTACTATAAACCGAATAACCCATAACCACTTAGTAAACTGATCAGTAAAAAACACGCCGTTGATGCTCTTAGCTGTACTATCCGGCTTTCTGGTTGCCGCGTCCCTGCTGTTTCCCGGCCGGCCACTGAAAGGCAAAGGATCTGTTTTGTTAACCCTGCTGCCGGCGGGTCTTTTCATTTATTTCTGTAGTTTACTGCCGCAGGCAGCCGCCGGGGAAAGGCTTTTCTTTCACTACCCGTGGGTACCGGCCATGGGCGTCAACTTCGATTTCTGGCTCGACGGACTATCGATGGTTTTTTGCCTGCTCATTACTGGCATCGGCACACTGATCTTTTTCTACGCTTCTTCCTACCTGAAGGGCCACCCGTACCTGGACCGGTTTCTGGGCTACCTGAGCATGTTTATGAGTGCCATGCTGGGCCTTGTGCTGTCTGATAACGTTATCTCCCTCTTTGTCTTCTGGGAACTGACCAGCATTACTTCTTTCTTCCTGATCGGCTTCAACAACGACAGTGAAGCCTCCCGCAAAAGTTCGATGCTGGCCCTTGCCATTACCGGCGGCGGCGGTTTTTTTCTGATGGCGGGTCTGGTGCTGATGGGTACCGTGGCGGGCAGTTATTCGGTGCAGGAAATGATTGCGGGCAATGCACTGATGAAGAACCACGCCCTTTACGGTGTAATTTGCTTTCTGGTCTGCGCCGGAGCTTTCACCAAGTCAGCGCAGTTTCCGTTTCACTTCTGGCTGCCCGGTGCCATGAAAGCACCCACGCCGGTGTCGGCTTACCTCCACTCGGCGACGATGGTAAAGGCGGGGGTGTATCTGCTGGCAAGGCTTACGCCGGTGCTGGGCAACCATCCGTACTGGAGCCTTACGCTGATGATTACCGGCGGCTTCACCATGGTGTACGCAGCGGTCCACTCCCTGTTCCGCACCGACCTGAAAAGCATCCTTGCCTACTCCACCATCTCGGCGCTGGGCATGCTGGTTTTCCTGATCGGGGTCGGTACGGGCGAAGCCTTTACGGCCATGGCCGTGTTTGTGCTGGTCCATGCCCTGTACAAGGCCTCTCTCTTCCTGGTCACCGGCGTGATTGACCACGAAACCGGCATCCGCGACGTTACCCGGCTGTCCGGGTTGCAGAAGGTGCTGCTTCCGGTGGCGGTGGCCGGGGTCCTGGCGGCCCTTTCCGGCGGCGGCATTCCCCTTACTTTCGGCTTTATCGGCAAAGACCTGATCTACGAAGCGACGATGCGGGCCGGTAACGCCGGTTTATTAACCGCCGCCGCCCTGCTCACCAATATTCTGCTGCTGTACGCCGGTTTTGTGGCTGGTATCAAGCCTTTTACCGGCAGGCTGTCTGAAGCTTTTCAGGACGTACACCTGCCTCCCCTGTCCATGTGGCTGCCTCCGCTCCTGCTGGCGGTGGCCGGCGTGGTGCTGGGACTGTTTCCGGGGGTGCTGGATGTGCCGGTGGTGGGGCCGGTGGTTACGGCCATGCAGGGCACCGCGGAAGGCATTCACCTCCATATCTGGCACGGGTTTAACTTTACCCTGCTGCTGAGTGCGGTTACCCTGGTGGCGGGGGTTGGATTTTACCTGCTCCGCAAACCAACGCACAAAGCCGAACTGACCATTGGCCGACTCGGATTCATCTCCCCGCAGCGGCTGATTACCGGAGCCGCCCGGGGCGTTATCCGTTTCTCGGACTGGTTCACGATTCTGTTTCAGAACGGTTATCTGCGGGTGTACCTGCAGTACATTGTCCTGTTTCTGACGGTGCTGCTGGGCATCCGGTATTTGGGTGAAGGACGGCCCGAAATCAGCGTTTCCCAGTTTTCCGAAATTACAGTGTACGAAGGCGTAGTATCCGGGGTGATCCTGCTGGCTATTCTGGTGACGATTTTAACTTCCTCGCGTCTGACGGCAATCGCTTCCCTGAGTGTGGTCGGGTATTGCATCTGTCTGCTGTTTGTGTTTTACAGCGCCCCTGACCTGGCCATGACGCAGTTTACCATTGATACGCTTACGGTGGTGCTGTTTGTGCTGGTGCTGTTCAAACTGCCGGCATTCACAAAGATCAGCACCACGGCCGTCAAGGTCAGGGACATGGTGATGGCCGTTGCGTTCGGCACCCTGATCACGATTATTGCCCTTGAGGTGCTGGAGGAACCAGTCAACAAGGAAATCAGCCGGTATTACGCCGAGAATGCCTACGTGCTGGCAAAAGGAAAAAATGTAGTGAACGTGATCCTGGTTGATTTCCGGGGACTGGATACGATGGTAGAAATTACAGTGCTGACCATCGCGGCCATCGGTGTCTTCAGTCTGCTGAAGTTAAAGATCAACCCGGCAGAGAAGGAATAAATTGTTGAATTGTCAAATGGCTATATGGTTGTATGGCTACATGGGTGGATGGCTGAGGGGTGGATGGTTTATAAAAGAAAAAATTCAACAATACAGCCATTATAGTTATGAAAACAATCATCCTGAAAACGGCTTCCAGGTACCTGTTGCCGCTGTTGCTTTTGTTCTCCGTTTTTATCCTGCTGCGGGGCCACTACCTGCCGGGAGGTGGTTTTGTGGGTGGGCTGGTGGCGGCCATTTCCTTTGTGTTGCACGCCTTTGCCAATGGTCTGAGCAATACCCGCCTGTTGCTGAAATACCATCCGCGGATATTGATCCCTATCGGGCTGGGCCTTTCCCTGCTCAGTGGTTTCGTCCCGATGCTGTTCGGTGAGCCGTTCATGAAAGGGCTTTGGTTTCCGGAGCCGCTCCCGGTAATCGGCATGGTGGGTTCGGCGCTTTTCTTCGACATTGGTGTCTACTTTGTCGTGATCGGCGTTACGCTCACGATTCTCTTCACCATTTCCGAAACTACGCAACTGGAAGAATGACTGAAGGATTGAAGGATTGAATTACCAAACTGATTCAGGCGTCCACGCCTGAATGAACCGGGTTTCTGATTCCCCTGAGATTCAAGCGTGGACGCCTGAATCAGTTGGACGCTTGAATCAGTTACAAACAGCAAATATGACTGTAAACGAATGAACATCAGCTGATACCCAATAACCACCCACTCCAATGGAGGTAATCTTAGCCATACTGATCGGGGTTTTGTATGCGGCAGGCATCTACATGATGGTGAGGCGCAGCCTGGTGAAACTGCTGATCGGCCTGATCCTGCTGGGCAACGGCGCCAATATGCTCATCTTCCTGCTCGGCCGGATCACCAAGGGCAGTCCGCCGGTCATTCCGGAGGACGCCAGCGTGTTTGCGGAAGTTTACGCCGACCCGATCCCCCAGGCGCTGATTCTGACGGCCATCGTGATCAGTTTCGGCCTGCAGGCTTTTGCCATCATTCTGCTCAAGCAGGTCTACATTGTAAATGCATCCGATGATCTGGATGACCTGAACCCAATCGAAGAAGAAATATGACCGATAACCATATCGTACTACCTGTCATTACTCACCTGTTTACTGCGGTCGTACTGATATTCTTCTGGAAAAAAACGCGCATCAACCGCATCATCAGCGTGGTCGCCAACAGCATCCTGGTGATCAGCAGCTTTGTGCTGTTTACCAGGACCTGGAACGCAGGCGTATTTACCATGCAGGCCGGCAACTGGCCGGCTCCGTTCGGGATCACGTTCGTAGCCGACGTATTCAGCAGTACGATGGTCTTGCTGACCAGTTTATCGGGCATGGCAGTCAGCATGTATTCGGCGGTGGGCGTGAGCAAGGCCCGGATGAAGTTCGGTTATTTTCCACTCCTGCACTTTCTGCTGATGGGCCTCAACGGCGCTTTCCTGACCGGCGATATTTTCAACCTGTATGTCTGGTTCGAAATCATCATCATTTCTTCTTTCGTGCTGATGACGCTGGGCGGCCGTAAACCGCAGATCGAAGGGGGCATCAAATACGTAGCCGCCAACCTGATGGCTTCAGTGATTTTTCTCACTGGTATCGCCATCCTGTATGGTCTTACGGGCAGTCTGAATATGGCCGACCTTTCGCGTAAAGTTGCCCTGATTCCCAACCGCCACCTGATCAACATCACTGCCCTGCTCTTTCTGGTGGGATTCGGCATCAAGTCGGCCGTTTTTCCGCTGTTCCTGTGGCTGCCCTCGTCGTACCATACGCCGCCCTCGGCCATTGCGGCTGTTTTCGGCGGTCTGCTCACCAAAGTGGGCGTCTACGCCCTGCTTCGGGTGTTTACGCTGATTTTCGTGCCCGACGATTTCATTGCCTTTACCCTGATGGCGGTGGCTACTGCCACGCTGCTGACCGGTGCATTCGGGGCCATCATTCAGAAAGACATCCGCCGGATCCTTTCCTACCTGATTGTGTGCCACGTGGGTTACATGGTGGCGGGGCTGGGCCTGTTTACCGAAACCGCCCTGACCGGCTCCCTGTTTTACCTGATCCACGACATTATGGTCAAAACCAACCTGTTTCTGGTAAGCGGCCTGATCTACAAGATAAAAGGCACGATCAAACTGGAACAGGCCGGCAGCCTTTACGCCGCTTACCCCAAATTATCGCTGCTGATGGCGTTGGTGCTCTTTTCGATGGTGGGCGTACCTCCCTTATCGGGTTTCTGGCCGAAAATCTACCTTTTTCAGGCTGCCTTTGCCGCCCATTCGTATACAGTGATCGGGGCCATCATTGTGGCCAGTTTTTTCACTTTGTACATCACGGCCAAACTTTGGGCCGAGGTTTTCTGGAAGGATGTACCGACCGGGGTGGCCCGGCACAGTGATCTGTACAACCGGATGAACCACTACGGCAAGGCCCTGCTGGTAACGCCGGTGATCCTGCTGGCTATCGTGACGCTTTACATTGGTCTGGGTGCCGAAAATATTGCCCGGGTTTCGGTCCATATTGCGCAGGAACTGATGGACCCGTCGCCGTACATCAATGCAGTGCTGGGTGAAGTTGTCCTGGAGCCGTAACCGGAAAAGAATTATGAAGAAGAAATTCCTGATGAACCTGCTGCTCACCTTCGTGTGGGTTGCCCTTACGGGTCAGTTCAAGCTGATCAACTTCTTTTTCGGCTTTGTGCTCAGTTTTCTGCTCTTGTGGGCCATCACCCGCAACCGGGCAGACCGCCAGTACTTTAACCGCATTCCGCGCATCATCAGCTTTATCTTTTACTTCCTCTGCGAATTGCTGAAGGCAAACCTGCAGGTGGCCTTTGACGTGATCACGCCCAGATTTTACATGAAGCCGGGCATTATCCGGATTCCACTCAGCGCCACGACGGACCTTGAAATCACGCTGCTGGCCAACCTGATTTCGCTCACGCCCGGCTCCCTGAGCATTGATGTTTCGGAGGATAAAAAGGTGCTGTACGTTCATGCCATGTACATCCGGGACAAAGACCAGTACATTGACCAGATCAAAAGTGGCTTTGAAAGAAAATTATTAGACATACTGCGGTGAGCCTGTTCGACTTCTACTACTATTTCATTCTGCCCGTGCTGAGCCTCTCCGTGCTGCTGGTATTCGTGCGGTTCGTGAAAGGGCCGGGAATTGTGGACCGCGTGGTCGCCCTCGACCTGCTGATTACCATCGGCATCGGCATCATTGCGGTTTACAGCGTCCTGACCGGGCAGTCTACCTTTCTGGACATTGCCATGATTCTGGCCCTGATCGCCTTCCTGGGCACGGTGGCCTTTTCGTATTACCTTGAAAAAAGAGAAAAAAATGGTTGAAATCGCGATTATGATTCTGAGCGCCATCGGATCAGTCTTTATCCTGCTGGCGGCCATCGGCATCGTCCGCATGCCCGATCTGTACCTCCGCATCTCCGTCACCACCAAGGCGGCTACCCTTGGCATCGGCCTGATCCTGACGGGAGCGGCGCTTTTTTTCGGCGACTTCTCGGTAACCTCCCGGGTGGTTGCCATTGTCTTTTTCCTGCTGCTGACTGCCCCGGTAGGTGCCCACATGATCGGCCGGGCCTCTTATTTCATCGGTACGCCTCTGTGGAAGGAATCCGTTCTTGATGACCTGCAGGGCAAGTATGAGAAAGACTCACACCTGCTGAGCAGCGGGGTCGGTAAACCGGACCTGGAGGAGGAAAAGGGAGAGAGCAGAAATGATTAAGTGGCTGCGCAATTTTAAATTGTGGATTTTGAATGCCAAGCCAATACGCTGATTATCAGACATTTTTAAGCAAAAATCGGTTCCTGGAGACTTATAGGGAAAAGTCTTCAGGAAGCCTTATCCCCCGGCCCCTTCTTCCTGGGAGCAGAAGCCTCACCCTGAATCCCTCTCCCTGACTCCTGAGCACGGGAGTGCGAGAGGAGCGGACGTCAGTCCTGGGATTCAGGGTGAGGCTTCAATGGAATTCTTCCCTATAAGTCTCCAGGAACCAAGCTGAATTAAAATGTATGGGGCGACTTTGGATTTGGTCCTTGGTTGCCTGCTCCTTGTGGCGCTGTTCTTTGCCGGCCGGCCGGATGGTCAGTTACCAGTCTCCGGTGCAGGTACTGAACTGGTTGAAATTGACCCCATAGAACCTACGCTGCCGGGATACCGGTTGGCAAGAACTTTTCTGGCTGATACTTTCAAGCGGCACCCGGGGCATACAGATTTACCCCAAGCGGCTGATGCGCCGCCGCAGGCCGGTGCAGTAAATTTTTCCGGTAAACTGAAATGAAAGTTTCGATATGGTGAAAATGAAAAGCCCTGAAAGATATTACTGGCCGCTGACCTTGTTGCCGGAGAGTTCGCTGATCATTTCATCCAGTACCTCCTGACTGTAGCCGATCCGGCGGGTGTATTCGCGGCACAGCGCGTGCTCCCGCGGGTGCATCTGTCCATCCTCCAGCATCATCAGCACCATGGTCTGCAGCTCAAGGGTTTTCTGAATTCCTTCCCCGGGTATTACAAAGCTGAGTTTATCCAGATTGTCGGCAATGCCCATTGCTTCCTGGGCGGTGATCCCCAGCCGGTTGCCGATACTGATCAGAATGCTGCTTTCACGCTCTTCGATCTGGCCGTCGGCCGCCGCCAGCAGAATCAGGTTCTGGTAAAAGGAAAGCTTCTTTTGTGGAGTATTCAATAAATTTTCAAGCGATTGTGGCTCCTGCATAGTGGTTTGAATTACAGTTAAAAATTGCCTTCCGGGTGGTTTCTTCAACGCTGCAGAAGCCGGAAGGTTGTTATTTACCGCCTGCCTGAAATTCAGGAGGAACGGCTTTACAGCAAAAAGAGGATATAAACACCCGCGGGTGAATCTATCCTCTTTTGGTAAATTTTTACTGCGGACCAGCGGACTTAACTACCCGACCGGAATTTAATCATGCATTGCAACCTCTCACAGACAGCAGGTAGTCCTACCCATTCAAAATTCAAAATTTATAATTCAAAATGGTTTTCTTACTTACTCCTCCGGAAAGGAATAAACCCCGGCCGCCCGGTGAGTCAGACCTGTCTGCACATTCTGTGGCTGATGGCTGCTTATTTGCGGGGCTTCAGCTCTTCCTCCTTCACCAGTGCCAGCTCGTGGCCGGAAACGGACCGGATTGAGTACCGGTACATCTGGTCGTAGGTGGATTTGAATACCTTCGTAATCACTGACTCGCCGAAGCCTGCGCCCTGGTACTGGGCAGGTATTGGTTTTAAGGCCACTTTGGTGCCAACGGCATATTTTGCCTGCCCTTTTTCCGCTTCGGATTTGGCAGATTTTGCCCCGGAAGTTCTTTTCATTTTTTCGCCCGGCTCATTTTCATTGTAAATATCGGCTTTTTTCACCCGTTTTGCCGGTATGATCCGGATGGTTTTGCCTTCATGAACGTAGGTTTTGTCTTCTTCTTTTTTCATAAATCTGCTTGCAGGTATGCCGTAAAGCCGGCGAAAAACAGTGAATTGATAAATAAGCCCGTGTTCTGCTGCCTGAGTGCGCTGATCTGCCCCATCCGGAACCTGATCAGGCAAAGCTACCTCCATTTGGCTAGACAGCAGCAGTAGCCCCGAAAGATTTCTTACACCATCCGCAGTTTTCCGGTCGGTTTTGCCAAAATCAGGCAGACGGCCCATTGTCTTTCACTACTGGAAGGCCATGTCCGGTAAATATTCACCTCTGATCCTGCCCGGACTATCGCGCAGTATTCTGCCTTATACGCAGTCAGGCAATTGTGTTACGCATTTTTGATTATCTGCACCAGAAGCCAGGGCAGGCCCTTACTCAACCGGCACAAATTCCATTGAAACGGAATTCACGCAGTGCCGGGTGTTTTTTGCCGTAAAGCCTTCACCCTCAAATACGTGTCCAAGGTGAGCCTCGCAGTTGGCACAGACAATTTCGGTCCGGCGTCCGTCGGCATCCGTCACCCGGTTTACGGCACCCTTGATCTCGTCGTCGAAGCTGGGCCAGCCGCAGTGGGAATCAAACTTGTCGGTTGAGCGGTACAACGGGGCGTTGCACCTTTTGCAGATATAGGTACCCGGCTCCTTGTGGTTATAGAATTTACCGGTAAACGGGGCTTCCGTTCCTTTGTGAAGCAGAACCCTTTCTTCAGCCGGGGTAAGCTTATTGTAGTTTTGAGTTTTTTCTTCTTTATTCATATTGTTCTGGGAGCAGGCGGTTGTTGTAATCAGCAGGAACAGAGGAAGGGATAAAAGGATGACTTTCATATATTGATCAACACATATGACTCCCAAAAAATTCCTGCGGGCAGCGCCGCGTAACAGCCTCTCTTCCGGCCTGCCCCGGTGGTCAGAAATTGTGTCAAACCGGTAGTCCCCTGTCAAGGGTTGGCTTCCTTCAGGTATCCGGCTCAGCTTATGGAATGGAGGAATTGGAATGGAGGAATCGGGCAATCAACTTACTTACGGGCCGTGTGCAGCACCTGTTGCAGCAGGTGGCACGCCTGCGAACGGGCCTGAATAAAGCGTCCTGTCCGGCTGATCTTGTCGCCGGTCTGCCAGTATTTATTCAGAAAGGTAAGTACTTCCATTTCCAGTCCCCGTTTACTTGCCTTGGTCCGGATGCGGAGCAGGTCATCTCCCTTTTCTTCCATTCCCTGCAACACCACAATAGATTCTTTGGTCAGCCGTTCCAGTTCCCGGGCTCCGGTTTCGCTGACCGTTAAATTCTGTATCTGATCAAAAAGGGACTGAAGTTCTTTTATAGGTAAGGCTGGCATAAATCTGAAGGCGGAATTTATCACGGGGCAGAGAGCCCCCCGGTGGGCAATATTACGAAAGCCTGACCGAACCAGGCTTAGGGAATGAATTCTTTTTTGGGTGAAGTTTGGGGGAGAGCCAGCGGATCACGCCCTCCGGAAATTTTAATTTTTCTGACCGGAAACCAGTTGCTTCCTTCTGAACCCTGGCGTTCCTTTCCGGCAAAATAAACGGCCGTCCGGAGGAGTGACACATTTTCGGAGGGGGAGAAAAGTCTGGCTCAAAAAAGAGTAACTTTATTGCGGTCTTTTTATCAACCGGCAAACCCCGCTTACTCCTTCCCATGACTGCGCCCAAAACCCCGTTGTTTTATTTGCTGCCGCTCCTGGTGGTATTGACCAGTTTCTCCCGGTCAGCCGCCCAGCCGAAGACACCCTTCTTCCCGGACCGCACCGGCGTGGTCTCCTACACGTTCCGGGAAAGTTTTAAAAACGATGTGCCTGGCACCCTTGACAAGATAAAGGCCCTGGGCCTGACCAACATTGAATTTTCCAACCTTTTCGGCAAAACGCCGCAGGAGCTGAAAGCGCTGCTCGACGAACGGGGCATGGTGTGTACTTCCTACGGCACCGGCTACAACGAACTGGTCAGCAAAACCGATGAGGTGGCGCAGATTGCCCGGACCCTGGGCGCCAGGTATGTCCGCGTGGCGTGGATTCCGCACCAGGCACCGTTTACCCTGGAACAAGCCCGGAAGGCAGTGGCTGATTTTAACCGGGCCGGAGCCACCCTGCGCGGGCAAGGGCTGACCTTCTGCTACCATAACCACGGCTTTGAGTTCCAGCCGCACGGCCGGGGCACCCTGTTTGATTACATCGTGCAGAATACAAATCCTCAGGACGTCAGTTTCGAGATGGACATTTTGTGGGTGGCCCACCCCGGTCAGGACCCGGTGAAGCTGCTCAGGAAATACCCCACCCGCTTTAAGCTGATGCACGTAAAAGACCTGAAGAAAGGGGTAAAAGGCGATTTGTCCGGCGGCACTCCGGTGGAAAACGATGTTGCCCTTGGCACCGGTCAGATTGACATTGCCGCCGTGATGAAAGCCGCCCGGAAAACTTCCATTGAATATTTTTACATTGAAGACGAAAGCCCGTCCGTAGATACCCAGGTACCCCGGAGCATTGCCTGCCTGAAGTCGCTGGCGCAGAAGAAATAAGCCTGCGGCTTTGACCCGGGCACCCGCCGGCTTTCCTGATCAGCATCCAGATCCATCCCTCACGCCGGGGATGGATTTTTTCCTCACCCCATTTAATATATAAGCTTTTTATGGGACCCGCTTCCGGGGTATATTGGCAGCTGCCATTACTGCTGAACTATGCGCTGGACCACCCGCGAACGACCCAAAATTGACCGGATTGCCTGCCCGTGCCTGATCCGGAAATTCATCGATCCGGAAGCCGGGTTTTTCTTTGTGCCTTACCGGGAAGTAGCTGCCAGGGCAGCGGAACCGGACGCCATCCCCATTGCCTGCCTCACCGGCTTTTCGGACCAGAGCCCCTTTACCCGGATTTTTAAAAATTTACCGGCGTGAACCCCTCCGGTACCGAAAAATTTTACAAAAAGGTAAAATGGATACAAAAGGTTAACTGCGTGCTATTTCACCCGCCTGCGGTCTGGTATCCTTGCCTGAAATGAATGTACTGGGTTTACTTTTCTGTTATAGCGCATTGAAACGAATCAAAAGCACAACCTAATGATTAAATTTATTGCAATTATTTTATTGTTAAATAGACTGGCCAGGCATCATCTGGAGCAGCAGTCAGGCTGCTCTTTAAGCGAGAGTACGCTGAAGCGGTTTTAAAAAAATTGGTTACCACCGGGGTCGCCGGAACCAGCTGCACTTCTTTTCCATCCAACTACCGGAACAACCCAAATTCAGTTATTGCCTGAGCAGGGAAATTTCCTTTTGCTTCTGCAGCTTTTCCTCAGAGACAAGGATCTGGCCATCCTATCTGCTTTCAGTATTCTGGCAAGTATGTTTCCGGGTATCTGGTCTATTGGGCTCTTCGAATTTTTGATTCGCAGCAGTTCCCTTCAGGTGCCAAACATTAGCCGGAACATCCATTCCACTACCCGCCAGTTGCTGAAAACAGTAACTCCCGACAAGGAAGGACAGGACCTGCCCGAAGTGACCAGGGGGTGAATTATCTCTTCCTTTACCTCAGATGCTGTCTGGCGGGTTGGCAGACCAGACTGCACCTCCGGATCAGGGCATGAAGCTGATTTTCCGGCAACGGTAAGGCGTGCGGGCAGGGAAGTCTGGATTTGGAGATGTGACAGGCGTTATAGGAAAGCCTCATGATACAGCAGTGTTGATTCTATATTCAGTTGCCTGCCCGCGATTTTGGCTGCTTCCCGACGGCACTTTTGATAATGCAGCTGTCAAGCAGGAAGCTGTGGCAATAATCCCGTTTCTCAATCAGCCGGATCTGTACCCGTCCATACTGGTTTTCCCGGATCACATGGTCAAAATACTGCCGGGCTTCGGGCAGCGTACCAAAGAGAAACTGCCTGACCAGCCCATTGGGAATACGGGTTATTACAACAAAAAACATAGTAATCCTTCAAAATTATCGGTTTGCCCTTGCGCCTTTACCTGCTATGGGTGCCGGACCTCTTCGTTCCTCTCACCGGAGGCTCTCAATACACCGCACTCGGCTTCCTGGCAGTAACGGGCCAAGGCATCTTCCAGCGTGGGCAGCAACCTGCCCCTTTCGCTGTCCAGCACCGTATTCATTTTATACTGCGAATATCCCGTTGAACGTCCGGTCTTAGCCTTTCTGATAAGCGCCGTTTCGAGCCCAAGCAACTCAGCGGCACCTTTCAGGAGGCCGGCCCAGGTGATTTCCCCTGGACTTGCAAGGTGCCAGATCCCCTTTTCCCCATCTACCAGCAAATCGAGGCAGGTATGTACCAGATCCGGCAGGTACGTCGGGGAATGGACATGGTCATCAGACACCAGAACCGGTTCTCCCGTCTGCAGCTGCGCCAGGGAACGGGTCAGCGGATTGACCGCATCCCACGAACCAAAGAAAGCTCCCGCGCGGACCACCAATGCCTCCGGATGAAGCTGCAGTACTTTCCTTTCCGCTTCCGCCTTGCTTCTCCCGTACACACAGGCGGGCGTTACCGGATCGCTTTCCACGTAAGGATTGCTTTTACGGCCGTCAAATACCCGGTCGGAAGAGAAGTTGAGCAGGGCGATGCCGCGTTTTCCGCAAGCCTTTGCCAGTATTGCCGGCCCCGTAGTATTCACCCGCCTGCACGTTTCCGGGTCGCTTTCCGCCTGATGCATACAGGCGTAGCCGGCGGCGTTGATGAGTGCCCAGGGATGAAGGGCATCAAGCACCCTTTCTACTGCGGCAACATCGGTGATATCTGACTCCTGCCGGTTGAGCAGGCGGTAGGGGATGCCCCGTTCGGCGCACAGACGGGCAAAAGCATGGCCCAGCGTACCGGTAGCACCGGTAATGACTAGCGGCCGGACTGCCGGACCGTTACCCGCCCCGGCGTAACTGGTTACGCCGGCCATAAAATCCTTGTGGAACGCAGGATTGGTGTTGTGATTCCAGTAAGCTCTGGTGCCATGGCCGAACCGGTATTTCTCCTCATTATCCAGTCCCGTGCCGCCGCCGGGAAACGGAAAGCAGAACCGGTCCCGGCGCTGCCACCAGCCCGGAAGTTCCAGCAGGGGATGGTGAAACTCTTCTCCCCGCGAGAGCTGCGAAATCATCCGGGCAAGTGCCGTGGGCCGGGGCTGTGGTCCGCGTACGTCGTACACGCCGGACTCATAATAGCCCTCGTCACGCGTTACCAGGTTGATCCAGTCAAAAGTACCCAGCAACGACCAGGCAGTTACGGCAATGATGCTGACCCCCTCATGGCGCAGCCGCACGGCCATGCTGAAGGTGTGCTGCAGCCAGCGCAGCTGCTCTTCGCGGGGGCCGCAGATGTGTACCTCGGTCACGGCAACGGGCAACCGATAGCGTTCCCAGGTTTCCTTCAGCAGCGTGTAGTGCCCGGCGTAATGCTCAACTTCCCCGGCATGCTGCACCCGTACGGCGTGCACATCAGCGTAGGAATGGCACTCGTTGCCGCCGTGAGACCATTCGGGATATCCTTCCAGGTTTTCGTCCAGGTACCGTTCGCTGGTGGGATAATGATTAATGCCGATTACGTCGGGGGGACAGGGATTGTCCAGAAACCACTGCAGTTCTTCATCCGTGATGCCAAAGGACTTGAGGTAGCCCCACATGGGCAGGTCAGGGGTAAGCGTACCGGTGAGCAGGTCAAGACTCAGCCAGCGCCTTTCATTTTCTTCTTCCGCCTGATAAGCCAGCAGCGGCGTACTGTAGGTTTTGCCCAGATCTTCGGTTTGCACGAGTTTGGCAGCCGGATTTATCTCCCGGATTACCCGCATACATTCCACCGTAGCGCGGCACTGGTGAAGCAGACAGCGGGCAAAAGTCAGTCCGTCCTTACCGTGCGGATACCAGAGGCCGTACAAGCCACTGAAGCGCGCGGTGGTCAGCGGTTCGTTCACCGGAGTATAATATTCCACCCATGGATACCGTCGGGCAAATGCTTGGGCGTAGGCCCTCAGCCCCTCCACAAAGCAGGGCTTTGCAAGGCTGGTATGTGCAGGACCGCTGCCGTGGTGCACAAAGCCGGCAATTGGGTCTATACCGTGCTTGCGCAGAAGGCCCAGCCGCTGGTCGGCCCAGGTCCAGTCCGCCTGATCAGGTCCTTCGGGAGCGGTCTTTTCCCACAGGATAGGGTAGCGCATTTTTTTGATGCCTAACGCGGCAAATTGAGCAATATCACCGGCACGGGCAGCGTGGCCATTGTGTTCCATCTGATCCAGGTACTGGTCGCCAACGCGGTTCACGGTACATTCCAGTCCGGCCCACACTTCCGGCCTGCTGCGCATATGCTGAGTAGTATTGTGCATATAAAAAAGTATTCCTGCCTGCGCTTTTTCTGCCAACCCCAAAGCATCCGGCTAAACCCGGCGGGTTTCCATATAGGGAAATCCGTTCTCTGTCCTCCAAAAAATATGCCCCGCGGTTCGTTAACCGGAAGGTGTCATGAAGGGGAACAGATGCTTTGAAGCGGGCAGGAAAAAGTGTATAGGTTCACGGTACATTTAAAATCCTGTCCGGATCACAAACACTGAGTCTGCATTGCCGGCAGTGGCCGGGGATACGGCATCCGTGCACTGGTTGTTGGGAAAATGCTTGTTTTCGGGCCTTTTTAGGTGTTTCCCGATCAGGTGTTTTCGGACAGTACGTAAGGAGGAACTATAAATACCTGGTAAGCTGCTGCCTGGGGGTTTGATATACTGCATAAGCCGCTTTACACCCTTCTGACATGAAGGGTGTTTTTCTTGCAGTCTCTTTTAGAAGGGCCTCCTGGTTGCAGCTGCGGTCCGGGGCTAACCAATACCCAGTACCATGACGGGATACGTCTGACACCTGCAGCCGGCCTGAGTTCCTTCCAGGGATTGGACAACAGACAGTTGCGTAGCCAGACGTAACTCCACCGGCCGAAGATTAGGGGCAGGTTTATTTCCTGATCTGCTATCCCCTGATTGGGGACAAAAACTGAGCGGTTGGAAGGAGAAGCTATATGGCTGAGCATGCCGGAAACCAGGACGCGTTCCTCGCGTTCTTCTCATTTTTATACTCCGTAAAGCCGGGGTTACTCAACTGGTAACCAGAGGGGGATATCAGAATAAGATAAATAACATTCAGACACCCGCTACAAGAGGTGCCAATACCGGTAAAAATTCTCGTGTAGATTATCCGGCAGCTGGTCGGCTCTTGTCATTTTCAACTTCAGTGGTGCTCCTCCTTGCTGAAAAAAAGCGAGTTTTGGAAAAAGTCACGATCAGCGTACCTGTAAAAACCGGTTGCTTAAACGGGAAGCAGCCTTATCCGAAAATGACCGGCAGGTTTCGGGTCCCAGACTGGCACAATGCCCTTCCAGTTCACGCAACAATTGCAGCACTTCTTGCCGGTCATTGGCCTGGTCTACGCGGTTAAGGTAAGTTTCAATATCAAAATGGGGGAAAGCAACGGCAGCAGACATTTTCAAAAAAATTAATGTAATAGGTTCTTCAACGCGAATGGTGGCAGGAGGTTAGGATAAAACCAATATTGTCAGGTTTAAAAGAGCCGGTAAAAGATTTACCGGCTCTTTAGCTTTGTTTTTCAGGTTCCGGCAATTGTTCGCTTCAGCGGTTTCTTTTCCATCAGGCATTTACTACCTCGCCGCCATTGGGTTGCAGTACCTGCCCTGTAAAATAAGAAGCGTCTTGGGAGGCCAGAAATACGTAGGCCGGCCCTACTTCTGATGGCTGGCCGGGCCGTTTCATGGGCACTTGCTGACCAGACTTGCCTACTTTCTCCTCATCAAAAGTTGCCGGAATCAGGGGTGTCCGGATCGGGTCCGGGGCTACGGCATTGACGCGGCCGGCGGCTAATTCAAAATGCAATTGTGCTGTGGAACTCCCTGTATTTGTCCGGGCTACTTGCCAAAGTAGATTCCCAACCAGTACTGGAAGAAATGATTTCTGTCATCCGGAATGGAACTGCCGATTCCTGGCACCATGTGAATCTTCCGGGGGAACATGACTTTAACAAACTGCTGGATAACAAACCGCTTCGGTTTGACTTAGAACCCATTTTTCATTGGAAGTATGAACCAGCAGCCAAAGAACCGGTAGGGTAAGTAATGATTTCTAATCTCCCTGTCTTACTTTTGGCCCAAATCGGGAGTTGCAACCTCAGGTGTGAGTATTACAGGAAGGGGGATCCTTGGATTTGCCCGCCGCCTGAAAAACCCGGGACGTACACAGGAAGAAAAGACTGAATTTTAGGAATGTCTGCCAAGGTTCAAAGCTGTGTTGAATTCAGCTGCTGTGGAAAAGACAGCAGACGCCGTAACGGCTTCCGCTATCGCTGACGGCATTGTCTGTCAAGCCACCATTTTTAAAATCACCGGTAAAAGTTACCGGGAGAAGAATTATCTTAAAACAGACAACAACCCAGGGAGCCGCCAGGGGAAAATCAATACCCTTTCAGCTGTTATTGATTGCCTGATCCAAACATATTATTCAACTATTGTTGTACCACAATGGTGGCAGGATTTTGGTGAGAACAAGTGGCTTTTGTTGATGATTAAAATGTGTTGCTGCCGGCGACAGATATACTATCAGTCTAGTAACGAAGATGCCTGCCAGCAGGATAGCTACGGGTAGAGGCGAGGGGCTATACTAGCTGTTTACAATGTTTTCAGTTGTGATCACCAGCTCCTCAAATCAGCTTGTCAGGCAGTTTTTCTTCCGATCGCTGCCGGAAGCCCGCCAGTACTTTGAGCGTGTTGTCCGGGAAAAACCATTTGGACAGGGGCACGTCCGGCTGATCGATAAACAGGATTATTGCCACAGCTTCTTACCTGACACCTGCTTTATGGATTATGCGACAGGTAAGAAGCCCGGAAGGCAGGCCGGCATCTGAATGTATACAAAATACGGGCTATTCTTCATAGGCGGCCTTCCTGCCACTACCTTCTGTTCAAGCAGTTGCTCAACCACGCAATGGAAGTAATCCGGCCATGTTATGGGATAAAATTCAGCTTTTCTGCCCCCTGTTGCGTTGAAAGAAGGGCAGATGGCCTGCATGCCCTGCCCATATCAAGATGAAACAATCTGCCATACTCCCGGAAGCAGTACTGAAAGCTTTTGAAACAGTACCCGACCTGTATTTGATTCTTTCCCCGGATCTGATTATTCTCACCGCTTCGGATGCCTATCTTAAAGCTACGCTTACTACCCGGGAAACGATCAGGGGGAAGTACCTGTTTGAGGCATTTCCCGATAATCCGGCCACTCCTGCGGCCCGTGCTACTGGCAACCTGCACGCCTCCCTCCGGCAGGTAATCTCGACGAAAGAGCCGCACCAGATGGCCTTGCAACACTATGACGTGCCGCTGCCATCAGCAACGGGGCGAGGGGTTTGCCGAGAAATACTGGCTGCCGCTCAATACCCCCGTACTTGACGGGGAAGGTCAGGTGCACTACCTCATTCACAAGGTGGAGGAAGTAACCCGGCAGCAGCAGACGGAGGCGGACTTAAGGGAAGAACACCGCCGCCTGAAGGGAAGCCCAGGCCATCGGGCATATCGGTTCATTTGAGTGGACGCCGGGAACCCGGACCGTCAGCTGGTCGGATGAACTCTACCGCATCAACGGCCTGGAGCCGCAAAGTAAAGTCCTCACGCTGGAGGAAACCGATCAGTTTATCCATCCTGATGACCTGCCGGCCCTGCAGGTGGTTAAGCAACAATCCTTGCAAAAGGCCGGCTCCTTCCGTCATCAGCACCGCATTATCCGGGCAGATGGGGTAGTGCGATGGGTGAATCACGCCTTTGAAAGCCTGCCCGACCAGGCGGGCAAAGTAGTCCGCATCCGGGGCGTCATACAGGACATCACTGACTATAAACAGGCACAGCTAACAGTAAAGCAAAAACAGCAGCTCCTTGAGGCGACAATGGACAGCTCCCCGGATATGATCCAGGTGTTTGAAGCCCTGCGCAATGAGAGCGGCGAAATTGTTGACTTTATCTGGATCGTGAACAATCATGCCTCCCAAAAAATCTATGGGGACGTGATCGGCAAAAGCCTGCTCCAGTTAAACCCCGGCGTGAAGCAGGAAGGCATTTTTGACGCTTTCCGGCAGGTGGTGGAAACCGGCATTCCCGATGTTTCCGAAAGGCATTATGTACACGAACAATTTAAAGGCTGGTTTCAGCAATCGGTAGTGAAGTTGAATGATGGGGTAGTGACTACCACTACTGACATAACGGGTCGCAAAACTGCCGGGCAGCAGTTGCTCCGGGCGAAGGAAGAACTGGCCAGGCGGGCTACGAAAAAATACCTTGAGCTGCTGGAGTCCATTGAGCAGGGCTTCTGCACCATCAGTGTCAAGTATAGACCTGCGGCGAAATAAACCGCTGATAATCAACGATATAAATCAATAGATTTCTACTCAAACACGTGATTTGCAGTATCATTTCTAATAAATATGCACCCGCATTTATCTTAACTTGCTGTTTTACAGGGATTTATTTCGCCGCAGGTCTTATGATGAGAAAGACAAGCCCATCGACTACCAATTTCTGGAAGTAAGCCCTTCGTTCGAGCATCAGACCGGTATCAAAGACGGGGCCGGCCGGTGGATGCGGGAGATTGCCCCTGACCAGGACGCGTTCTGGTTTGAAACCTACGGCCGGATTGCCAAGGACCGGAAAGGGGAGCGATTTGAATACTTTTCCACCCCGCTGGCCCGCTGGTGGAGTGTGTATGCCTTCCCCATCGATGCGCCCGAACAGCGGCGAATCGGTGTGCTGTTCAACGACATTACTGAACGCAAAACACGGGAACAGCAACAAGCATTCCTGCTCCAATTTTCTGATACGCTACGGACGGATTCGAACGTTGATGCGGTAGCAAACCGTTCACTGCAAATGCTTTCTGAGCATCTAAGGCTCGACCGCTGTTACGTCGGAGTTTACCAACTCGCCGATGACCACGGCGAGTTCCCCTATCAGGTAGGAAACGACCGGGTGCCGCCAATGCCAGACTCCGTTCGCCTGTCCGATTTCCCGGATGCTTTGCAGGTTGCCTTTCACCGGACGCTGGTGATTGAAGACGTAGCGAAGGCAGAAGGACTGACCGATACAGATAGAAAAAACCTCGGCGCTCTTGGCCTGTGTGCTCTTGTAGCCGCAAGCTTGCGCAGTGGTGAGGCCAATCCTTTATGGTCAATCGTCGCCGTCTCGGCGAGTCCCCGCCACTGGACGTTAAGTGAGATCAAATTGATAGAAGAAGTGACCGAACGCACCTGGGCTGCCATAGAAAGAGTGAAAGCCGATGAAACATTACGCAAGTCCGAAGAGCAGTTCCGCCGGGCGCTTAAAGAGGCGCCCATTCCCGTGATCATGCACGCCCAAGATGGCCAGGTGCTCCAGATCAGCCGCACCTGGACCGAACTCACGGGTTACTTGCCCGAAGAGGTACCTACCTTTGACGGCTGGCTCGCGGAGGCCTACGGCGAAGGGGCCGACTCGGTTCGCCGCCACATGCAGGCGTTGTTTCGGGGCCAGGCGCGTACGATGAACATTGATTTTCCGGTCCTTACCCGCTACAACGGGCTTCGGCACTGGAGCTTCAGCGCCTCCTCGCCGGGCACGCTCAGCGACGGCCGCCGCTTCATCGTGGGCATGGCCGTCGACATCACCGAACGCAAGCAGGCTCAGGAGCAGCTCCAGGCATTTAACCAGCGCCTGGAAAGGCAGGTGACCGAGCGGACACAGGCCCTCAAAGAGAGCCACGATTTGCTGCAATCGGTTTTTGACACCACCCTGTTCAGCATGGTCGTTGTCAAAGCCCGGCGGGACGAAGGAGGAGCCATTACTGACTTCGGCATCCAGGTAGTCAATCGGCAACTTGTAAAGCTGACGGGCCGCACCGACCTGGTGGGTAATTTATTGGGGGAGCTCTACCCGGGCATCAGAGAGAAGGGCTTGTTTGCCCTGATGCTACAGGTGATAGAGACGGGTGAGCCCGCCCAAACCGAGTACTACTACGGGCACGAGGGCTTTGACGCCTGGTTTACGTCCACGTTTGTGAAAATGGATGACGGCTTGCTGGTCACTAACCTGGACATTACCGCCCGCAAAGAGGCCGAAATGGAAAACGAAAAACACCTCCAGATCTTGAAGCAATCCGAAGAGGTAGACCACATGGGCAGCTGGGCCTACGACATGGGCAGCGGGCAATTTACCTAGAGCGAAGGCATATACCACCTGTTCGGACTGCCCAAAGGCAGTCCGATAGGTCCGGGTATCTACCTGGATTACGTTATCGAAGAAGACCGGCCCGTGGCCGAAAAAATCGTACGCCATTTGCAGGAAAGCCCGCACCCGCTGGAAGAAACCTTGCGCATTGCCGTTGACGGCAAGAAACTTACCCTCAAGATTAAAGCCATTGTCATGCCGGGCGAGCAGGGGCAGCCCTTGAAGGTGCTGGGCGTGGACCTGGACATCAGTGAACTCAAACGCCTGGAGGGGGAAAACCTCCACATGCGCCTGCAGCAGCAACAAGCCTTACTGAATGCCATTCTGGAGGCCCAGGAAGAAGAACGAAGAAGAATATCCGAATCGCTCCACAACGGGGTGGGCCAGCTTCTCTACGCCACCAAGCTCAACCTGGCCGGGGTGAACCTGGATGCGCTCCCGGCCCGCAAGCCGCAGGTGGAAGCATCACTCCAAAAAACGGATGCCTTGCTTACTGAGGCCATCGTGGAGACCCGGCGGGTCTCCCACGAACTGGTGCCCGTGCTGCTCAAGGACTTTGGCTTCCAGAAAGCCATCGGGGAGTTCTGTAGCCGCTTTCAGGGAACCGGCATCCGGATTGATTGCCACTGCTTCCCGGAACGCTTGCCGCTGCCGCTGGAAACGGCTCTTTACCGCATGGCCCAGGAACTGGTCAACAACATCGTCAGGCATTCGGGGGCCACCCGGGGCCGGTTAGAGATAATCCGGGATAAGGATATTGTCTACCTGGAAGCCCAGGACAATGGCAAAGGTATAGCCCTGGAGGCGCAGCGGGGTCAGAAGCCGGGCAAGGGCATTGGCCTGAGTACGATCCGGGACCGGGCCGAGTTACTGGGAGGCAGCGTAGAGATTGACTCCACTCCGGAGAAAGACACTTTGGTTACCATCTGTCTGCCGCTCAGGAAAGGCACATAAAGGGCTCCCAGACCGGGTCATTGCGGGCAATAACAATCCGGGGTTGTCAGGGGCATGCCGTAGGCTTTAAAATAAAGCGTATTGTTCAGTGCCATTTGTCCGTAGCCATAAGTGAGCTTGCCGCCGTTGGGGCGAAGGCCCGCCCTGCCGCATCAGAGGCAGGAACCATTCTGTCAACGGGACTCTGAAAGCAGGAGAAAAGTGCTTCTTGCCGATGACCACCCGCTGGTGAGGGAAGCCCTGGCTCCGGGGCCGGGTAATTCAGGTATCCGGGTTGAACCGGCAGGACAAGCCGCTTGCGGAGAAGAAGCCCTCCGGTTACCCGCCCACCGCAGGCGGAGGTGGTCTTACCCGGCGTGAGCATGCCGGGAATGAATGGCCGGGAGACGGTCCGTGCCATCGCTGCCGCTGAATGAAAAACTGGAGCCTACCGCTAAGGCGGCCAGATTGGGAAGCGGTACCTGGAAGCCGGATGGCTGCCCCATAGACGGAGGCAACCTTTCGGTAGATGCCCGGGGAAAAGTAACGACTGCCTGAATGCGGGAAGGAAAAGTATTCGTATCCCGCCCGGCAGAACCTGAGCGGTTGATCGCTCCCGGCCGCAATCCCGTAGCGACTACCTATCATAATGGACGAATGGTCGTATGGAACACACGGGAGAAGGTGCTTCTACTGACCAATACGGCCGAAAAGCCCATCTCTATGGGCAATGGCAGCTACCCGCAGGTGTCGCTGAATGGGGACGGTACCCGTGTGATGGCTTGCTGGGAAGGAAATAAAGGATAAATTGTATATAAATCGCTATTGATGCGAATAACGGGCTAAAATGAACAAGCGGCTTTCCAGGATCTGTTTTATCGTTTCGGACAAAACACTACAGAAATGGACTGGAAAGACCGCCTGATAAGTTTATACTTTCATGTTTGTGACGCTTTTAAAGCAGGAGTAGTGCAGCATACCCAAAGACATAGTATGGGGTTCGCCGGTAAAAGTGGAGGAAGGGAAAAGAGTATATTCCACGCTCTAACCCACTTTGGGACTCCTATCCTAAAATATAGGTTAAGAACAGAGCATACTCTATCTATCAAAAACCGTTACACAAAAGGTTCCAGTACTGAGAGGAAGTGAGAAGTCCTGCTTCTTTCTGTCCCCGGCCGGGATGCGTCTCAGAATGGGTGCTATTGTATAACCATTTATAAGGCAATAATCTGGCTCTAAGGCCATTGCGTCTTTTTGATTGGTTTAACCGGGCTCAGGTAAAGACAGACTGCTTAAAGATTCTTCCTAACTTGAAAGAGTTCTTCTACTGCCAGCTTGTTTTGCTTAGCAGGTAACCATATAGGTATCGGGCTTGCGCGGTTTTTTCCAGTACTGCCCCGCTTAAGTTGCTTGTAGTATGGGTACCTGATTTTCTTATCGACCTGTCGTAAACTTCTACTAGTGGAAAAGAGAAATATCATCGTCATTGGCGCCTCTGCGGGAGGTTTTGAGGCCATCAAGCAACTTACCGCCGCCCTGCCGGCCGATCTTGATGCCGCTATTTTTATCGTATGGCATATGTCGCCCGATGTAACGGGCATATTGCCGCAGGTGATCAACCGGAAAAAAACGTTGCTGGCCACCAATGCTATTGATAACGAACCTATTGTTGCCAACCGGATTTACGTAGCCCCGCCCGACCGGCACCTGTTGCTGGAGCAGGGCTTCCTGCGCATTACCAGGGGACCTAAAGAAAACCGTTTCCGGCCCGCCGTCGATCCTTTGTTTCGTTCCGCCGCCTACATCTACGGCGCCCGGGTCATCGGCATTGTATTATCCGGCGCATTGGATGACGGGACTTCCGGCTTATGGACGATCAAAAACCGGGGAGGCATCGCCATCGTGCAGGAACCGGCCGAAGCAGAAGTACCCTCAATGCCCGAAAACGCCATCGCCGCCGTGGAGGTAGACTACCGGTTGTCCATCGCCGAAATGGTTCCCCTGATTATTCGCCTGACGAGCGAACGCGTTCATGAAGTCAACCACATTGATATGGAAGAGCAAAAAAAGACCGACATGGAAGTAGCCATCGCCCGGCAGGACCACGCCCTGGAGCAAAGGGTGCTCGATGTGGGCAAGCTGACGCCTTATGCGTGTCCGGAATGTCACGGCGTGTTGTCAGCCATTACCGATGGTCCCATCATTCGCTACCGGTGCCACACGGGTCACGCCTATTCGGCCGACAGCCTGCTGACTACCATCACCGAAAAAATTGAAGACACGTTATGGAGTGCCATCCGGGGCGTAGAGGAAAGTATACTGCTGCTCAACAACCTGGGCGACCACTACGCCGAAAAAAACCAACCCAAGGTGGCTGCTATGTATTTTAAGAAGGCCAAAGAAGCAGAAAGCCGGGCAGACCTGGTACGCCAGACGGTTTTCAGCCATGAGCATTTAACCACTACCCGCATCAGTAAGCAAGCCCACGAAGAAGAGGAGGGCAAGTGAGGTGCCGCTCAACGCAGCGGGTCTCATACCAATCAGCCGTCTACCTTTTCCAGCGGGTAAAAAGTCCATGCAGGGTTCAGGCTAAAAGAAAAAGGTAATGGAAATAAATAAATTTTCTGATTTTCTCACCCAAAAGCCGCGCGGCTTTCTCATTGTCGGCCTGGGGGCGTCGGCCGGTGGCATTCAGGCCCTTAGACAATTTTTTGAGCACGTGCCCGAGGACTCTCACATGGCCTACGTGGTGATTCTGCATCTTTCACCGGACCACGACAGCCAACTGGCGCAGGTACTTCAGGCGGTGACCATCCTTCCCGTTACCCAGGTGACGGAAAAGGTAAAAATTGAGCCGGATCATATCTACGTGGTGCCTCCCAATCAGCACCTGATCATGGAGGAAGACTTTATTGTGCCTTCGGTCAATGTGTATACGGAAGAGCGGCGCGCCCCCGTAGATATCTTTTTCCGGACGCTGGCCGATTCTCACGGCCCCCGTGCCGTTAGTGTGATTTTATCCGGCACGGGCGCTAACGGTTCGATGGGGTTAAAACGGGTAAAAGAAGGGGGCGGTGCTGCCTACGTGCAAAATCCCCGCGAGGCGGAATTCAATGAAATGCCCCGCAACGCGATTGCGACCGAGCTGATTGATGAAGTACTGCCGGTAGCCCAGATCCCTGGCCACATCATTGCTTACCGCAATAGCCTGAGCACCGTTGAAATTGCCGTGGAGGCCGCCCAGCCGCCCGAGCCGCAACTGCAGGCCCTGCGCGGCATCCTTACGCAATTGCGCCTGCGCACCGGTCACGATTTTTCCAATTACAAACGGCCCACGCTCCTGCGGCGGGTTGAACGCCGCATCAACGTCCGCGATTTGCCCGACCTGCCGAGCTACGCGGCCTTTTTGCAGGAGAATATCGAGGAGAGCAGCGCCTTGCTGAAGGATTTGCTGATCTCAGTCACCAATTTCTTCCGGGACAAAAAGCCTTTTGCCGCCCTGGAAGGGGATGTCTTCCCGGCCCTCTTCCGGGATAAGCATTCCGAGGACGAAGTAAGAATATGGGTCGCCGGTTGCGCCACCGGGGAGGAAGCCTATTCCCTGGCCATGCTGGTTGCCGAACGAACGATAGGGGTACTGGATGCCCCTAAAGTACAGATATTTGCCACCGACCTGGATGAAGCCGCCATTGCGGCGGCCCGGGAGGGTCTTTACACGCTCAACGATGCCGCCGATGTTTCGGCCGAACGGCTGCAGCGTTTCTTTAAAAAAGAAGGTGATCGCTACCGGGTCATCCGCGAGATCCGGGAAATGATCCTGTTTGCCAATCACAACTTTTTAAAAGATCCCCCTTTTTCGCGCCTGGACCTGGTGAGTTGTAGAAACGTGCTCATCTACCTCAACGCCTCGGCGCAGGAACGGATCATGGAAACGTTTCATTTCGCTTTAAAACCGGGCAGCTACCTGTTTCTGGGTTCGGCCGAGTCGGTGGACGGCGCCAGCGACCTGTATGCCACGGTGAGCCGGGAGAACCGGATCTACCAGGCCCGCCAGGCCACCATTCGTCAGTACCCGGTGCCCGAATCGGTACCTCGCAAGCTCCCCAAGCAGCCGCCCGCCGTCAAGCCCAACGAAGGGGAAACCCGTCCGCCAAACCGTCTTTCTTTCGGGGAGTTGCACCAGAAACTGCTGGAACAATACGCGCCTCCCTCCCTGGTGGTAAACGAGGAATACGACATCGTGCACATGTCGGAAAAAGTAGGCGGCTTTCTTGAACTTTCGGGCGGGGAGCCCACCAAAAACCTGCTCAAACTGGTTAAGCCCGACTTAAGGCTGGAACTCCGGTCAGCCCTCTACCAGGCCCTGCAAGGGCAAACGGCCATTGAAGCCAGGAATGTAGGCTGGACTAACAATGGGCAGCGGGAGTCGGTAACCATCCACGTAAAACCGGTAACCAAACCGGAAGACCCGGCAAAAGGCTTCCTGCTGGTCCTTTTTGAACCGCAGGAGCCGGAGCAAAACCAGCAAAAGGCAGTGCTGGCGGCCGATGAGACAATCGCCCGGCAGTTGGAAGAAGAACTGATTGGGGTGAAAGCCCAGTTAAGACTCAGCGATGAGCAGCACGAATACCAGGCCGAAGAGTTAAAGGCGTCCAACGAGGAATTGCAGGCCATGAACGAAGAGTTGCGCTCGGCCGCCGAAGAACTCGAAACCAGTAAGGAAGAACAGCAATCGATCAACGAAGAGTTGCGCACGGTAAACCAGGAGCTGAAGGTAAAGATCGAGGAGATAAGCATTACCAGCAACAATTTGCAGAACCTGATCAATTCGGCGGATGTAGCCACCATTTTCCTCGACCGCGCTTTCTGCACCCGGTTCTATACCCCGGCGGCGCGGCAAATTTTCAACCTCATTCCTTCCGACTACGGCCGCCCCATCTCGGACATCACCCACCGGCTGGAAAACGGCAATTTGCTGCCCGACGCCCAGACCGTGCTCGAAAAGCTAACGGGTATTGAACGGGAGGTAATGACAACCGACCAGCGGGCTTTCATGATGCGGATGTTACCTTACCGCACCACGGAGGACCGGATCAATGGGGTGGTGATCACGTTTTTTGACATTACCCTGCGTAAACAGGCGGAAAAAGCGTTGCTTGGGTCCCAGCAACGCTTACGGTTGCTCATTGAGAGTGCCAGGGACTACGCCATCCTTTCCATTGATACCCAAAGACAGGTAGTAAGCTGGAGCAGTGGGGCGCAAACCATGTTCGGGTACGGGGAAGCCGACATTATCGGCAAATCCGGTGACCTTATTTTCGTCCCGGAAGACCGCGACCAAAAGGTGCCGGAGTGGGACGCGCAGACGGCAGAAAAAGAAGGGCGGGCCGAAAATGAGCGCTTGCACCTGCGCCAGGATGGTTCCCGCTTCTGGGGCTCGGGTATTACCCGTCCGTTGAGTGATGAAGAGGGCAAGACCATTGGCTTCGTAAAAATAATTCGGGATCTGACCGAGCACAAGCAAGCCCAGGAGGATTTGCGCCAGGCGGAGGAGCGGTACCGGTCACAACTTGAAACGGAGGTACACAAGCGTACCGCCGAATTAAAAGAAAGCCGGGACCAGTATTTCACCCTGGTGGAGAATACCCCCGATGTGATTACCCGGTGGGACAAAGCGTTGAAGCTGGTTTTTGCCAACAGCGCCTTTAAAAGCAAAACCGGCGTTCCCAATGAGCGCTTGCTGGGCAAAACTGACCACCAGATGGGGCAGCCCGACGAACTGGCCTTGCCCTACATGAATAGTCTGCGAAAGGCATTCGAAACGGGAGAAACCGTAGAGCACTTTGATGCTTTTCCCACCCCAGACGGGGAAGCCTGGTTTTATTCCCGGATTACCCCGGAAAAAAATGCGGCCGGGGAAGTAGAAACCGTACTGGCCACGGCCCGGGACATCACCCGGATAAGAAAAGCCGAGCAGGAGATCATTCTGAGCAGGCAGTTTTTGCAATCAGTAATGGACAGTTCACTGGACGTGATACAAGTCTTGGACGCCGTCCGGGAAGAGTCCGGTAAGATTGTTGACTTCACCTGGAAAGGGATCAATCGCCGCGGAATTGAACAATTGGGCGAAGTGGTTGGCAAAAGTGTGCTGGCGCAAAACCCTGGGGTTGTTTCATCAGGCGTTTTTGAGCGGATGGTACAGGTTGTGGAGAGCGGGTCGCCTTACGAGCAGGAGCAATACTATGCCTATGAGCAGTTTGCGGGGAACTGGTTTTACCTGACGGTAGTCAAGCATGACGGTGGCGTGATCCTTACCACCAAGGATATTACTGCCTATAAGAAAGCCGAAGCGGAAAGATTACAAAGCTTGACGCTGTTGCAGCAATCCGAAGAAGTAGCAAGGTCGGGCAGTTGGGAGTACGACATCGCTACCGGCTCTTTTAGCTGGAGTGAAGGCATGTACCGCCTGTTTGGGTTGCCCATCGGCAGCCCCATCGGGCTAAAAACCTATCTGGACTACGTCATTGAGGAAGACCGCTCCATCGCCGAAAAGTTTATCCACACGCTCTCAACCGGGCAGGAGGCGCTGGAAGAAACCTTGCGCATTGCCCGGGACGGCCAGGTGCTTACCCTGAAGATCAAAGCGGTTGTCATGCACGACCAGCTCGGGCAGCCGCTGAAGGTGCTGGGGGTGGACCTGGACATGAGTGAAATCAAACGATTAGAGCAGGAAAACCTGCAAATACGGCTGGATCAGCAGCAACAGTTACTCGAGGCGATCCTGGAGGCCCAGGAGGAAGAGCGAAGACGTATCTCTGAATCTTTGCACAACGGGGTGGGCCAGATTCTCTACGCCACCAAGCTCAACCTGGCGCGGGCGGACCAGGAGGCCGGGCCCGAAGCGAATCCCGAAGCAGCCGCCGCGATTTTACGCGTGGACGAACTGCTGACCGAGGCTATTGTGGAGACCCGAAGAGTCTCTCATGAGCTGGTGCCGGTCTTACTCAAGGAGTTTGGTCTAAAAAAAGCAATCGAAGAAATTTGCAGTCGTTTTCAGGGTACCGGTGGTATCCAGTTACACTGCCACTGCTTTGCGCAGCGAATACCGGTTCCGCTGGAAACAGCCCTTTACCGCATCAGCCAGGAACTGCTCAATAACATTGTTAAACATTCGGGAGCCTCCAAGGCATCTTTGGACTTAAACAAGGACCATGACTTTATCTACCTGGAAGCCCAGGATAACGGCAAGGGCATGCAGATGAACCAAGAGATCGATCGTGCCGCAGGCTCCCGGTCGGGGCAGGGCATCGGCCTTAGGACCATTCAGGACCGGGTAGCCTTGCTCGGAGGGAGCCTGGAGATTGACGCTGCACCGGGCAAGGGTACGTTGGTGGCCATCCGATTCCCGCTCCACCGGGGTGCTTCTTAGCAGCAATCCGGGAGTAGCTAATCCGTACTAATTTCTAACTTCTGCGTATTTATTTCGTATCTATATTCCATTTGTCCTATCACGACTCCTGGAGAAAATAAGAGCAGGAAAAGGAAGGGTAACCGAACGGTGAAGGATTGATTGAGGACTTAATTACACCGATACTATGATTCAAGTACTGCTAGCTGATGACCACAAGCTGGTCCGGGACGGATTAAAATCCCTCTTGCATCAAAAGACTCAGGATATACAAGTAGTAGCAGAAGCCGCTACGGGCACCCAGGTGCTCTCCCAACTGGAAACGATTGCCGTGGACGTAGTGCTCATGGACATAGACATGCCCCAAATGAATGGCATTGAAGCTACCCGCAGGATTCGGGAGCACTTTCCCCAGGTAAAAGTCTTAATGCTCACGATGGCTGATAACGAGCAGTGGGCTAGAGAATCCATGGCAGCAGGAGCCCAGGGCTACTTGCTCAAGAGAGGGGGCCACAAAGAACTATTTCTCGCCATCCGCAGTGTCCACGAGGGAGAAGAGTATTTCAGCAGTGACCTGACTAAGCTGCTCTTGAGACAAGTAAACGCTTCCTCAAGCCAAGCCGCTGCGGCTGCCCCGGGAAAGGAGCAAGGCACTAGCAATGGGCAGGCCATCACGCAACCGCTCTCAGCCGGCATCTCCCCCAGAGAGCTGGAAGTCTTGCAGTTGATTGCGCAAGGCTATACCAATACTCAAATTGGGGAATTACTCTTCAACAGCAAGCGCACGGTGGAAACCCACCGCCAGAACCTGCTCACCAAAACCGGCACTAACAACACGGCTACCCTGATCCGCTATGCCCTTGAGCATAAATTACTCAAGGAGCAGGCTTAGGTAGACAACAACAAAGCTCATACCGTTACTTTTAAGTACCCGAGCAGAAGTAATCAGGTATTTTAAAATTTAAAACCATGACGTCAACTTATTCAAAGTCAGAAGATTACCCAATAATTCAAATTCAGAATTCACAATTTAAAATTGCGCAGCTACTTAACGTTCTATTGATTTTACAAACTGTAGTAAAATAAAGGGTTGCGAATTTACCCCTGTTTTTGCCTGCTTCCGATGGGCTTTTTTTTGTGCTTCATTTACTGTAGTAGAGAAAAGGAGGGATATAACTGCCTTTGTCCACGCCCTCACTGATACCACGGGCTTGATGGCTAAACCGGAAAGACTGCCTTCTTTTGGCAAGGACGCAGACTTAAGTGCCAGGACAATAGGAGGCACATATTAAAAGCAGGTATGGCTAAGTGTAGAGTATGCGGCCTATTGGTGAAATGCCAGAAAATACCGAAACAGTATCCCCAATAGCAGGCCATAGACTAAACAAAAAATAACAATCCCGTTCACGCCAAGCCCCATTTGCATCAGAATGAAACCAAGAAACAGGGTGTTGAAAAAGGCCTGGATGCCAAAGTACGTTTTGATTGCTAATTTCAGACGACCGAATTGGGCTTCTACTTTTTGTTTAGCCTCTTCAAACTGACTGCGATCTTCAGCATTCTTCTCGTTTTCAAAAAACTTGTTTCTGGCCAGTCTATTGTAATCGCGGTCAAAATTCGCCTTCAGCTCACGTATGTCATGCTCCCGAATACCCAATAAAAAAGCGGTAAAGCCAGTAAATACCATGAAAGCCAGTACGATTAAGCCCAACAGGACAAAGGTAGCGGTAGGTTGGCCGGGATCATTAACCTTGAAGGTAGCAAAAGCCGTGGCGGTTATGGATACAGGAAAGGCTATAGTTTGGTTAATTACTTTGCCCAGCGCCTCACGTAATTTTGTAAAATACTCCTCCTGGCTCTTCTGGTATTCAGATTTGAGCTTATCCAGGGATAGATCGTGCAGATAAATCTCGAAATTCTGCTGGGCGGTATGGAGCATTTCCGGCATTTTGCTGATCCAGATCCCCATCCGTTCTTCCCGGCTTACTTCCGGTAATACATTGAACAATTCAATCTTATTCCCTTTCGGGCGATAATCTGATAATCTTTACTAATATTAAACCATCTGATAATCAAACATTTATATTCAAACCATTTTATAACTTTCTGATTATCAATAGGTATCATTTTTACCATTCTATCGCCCGGAAGGGAATAATGAATTTAGGGAGATGCTTGTTCTGCTCCTGAAAGGCCCCCTTAAATTCATCAAAGACTGGCTTTAAAGGTTTATTTCCGGCAAACCTGGGGACAAATTGCCGGAAGGGAACACTTAGCTTGCCTTCTTTCTTGGAGGAGGTAAAAATGAACTGGCCCCGCGTATCGTCAAAGTGGTCAACAAAATAAAATGGCTTGTCCTCCTGATGATCCTGCGTTTTAAGGAATTCCAGGAATTGAAAGTACTCTCTCTTTGACATTTTCGAAGAAATAGTCATTCTGCGACGGGGAGAAGTTGCGGAAAGTGCTCCTGATTCCTGTTCGTAATAATAGGTGTCACCCGCTTTATCACTCAAGACCAGCAGGTCCTGGTGGAACGAACCCGGTTCTACCCGGGAGACAAAGTTTTCTTCATTCAGATAAAGTAACAGATTGAGTTGCATCAAATGCACTTCCACACAACATCGTCACCTGAATAATCGGAATTCTCAAAGCCTAACTGCTGGATCTCTTCGTAAAGCTGCGGAGGATTCGGCGCCTGAACTTCCAGTGTATTCCTCCGCTCATTCACCCTTAGGGTGAATGGCGCTACAAGCTGCTGGAATTCCTTAATTTTTCTTAGCGTTTCCATTGGGGGCGCTGCCTAACTTTTTCTCGATTTCGTCAATGAGGTGCTGTGACTCTATCACCAGTATTCGGTTGGGGCCTTCTCCGGCAATTCTGACTTTTCCGCGGGCATTGCTGAACCGGTGTCTTGGGAATTTAAGCTTTATAGACAGGTCATCATCCTTCACTTCGATAATATTCTCCTTATCGAAGGTAGCCTTGTGGTATTTAAACCGGGTATCCAATGGAATACTATGTGCCTGAGCCTGCTGGATCAGGAAAGCGGCATCTTCAAAAAAATGGCTTCCGATGTGTTTCAAGTCAACTTCCTTACTCTTTTTAGTGTCCGTCATTTCAAACACTTTTTCCATAAACTGCACCGGTAATAAGGGCTGTTCAGTGGATGGGTCCAATGGAAGTTGGTCTTTTATGAGGTTCAGCAACTTCAAAAAATCAGTCGTTGAGTCACGGGAACTCCGCCGGTCCCCGCAGCCAATCCACTGCACAAAGTATTCCGACACCTCCTTCTGGCGGTTGTTGGTGAAAGTAAGGTATAGTTTTCCCGCAGTACGGTATGCCGCATAGTCAATCTGGCACCCCATAGCCATATTGTCTATTTCCATGAACTTGGTCCTGCCCAGTTGAAAACTATGCGAACCCTCATCACGTCGAAAAAAGTTCCTTCCGTATCTCTGACCAGAAATACACCCAGATAAGGGGCGTTGTCGCGTTCATATTCGCAGAAAACGTAAAAGCCGCCCCACGAGAAATTCTTCTTCTGCAGGAAAGGCAAAAGCTGGTTAGCAGTGAACTTGGTAAAGGAGATAAAGTCTTGCCGAGAGCGGTAACCATGAACACCAGATATCTAAAAAAACGCCTGCATTATATCAAGGGCCAAATAGAAGGAATTGAACGCATGTTGGATGCTGACAGAGACCCCAATGACATCTATAGACTGCGTCACAACTTGTGGGAAAAGGGAATAGGATTATTTTCAAAGACCTGATTCCAGATGCTGTCGATCCAGGACCTGGCGAAGGAGAGTTTACCAGAGCACTCCCTGAAAGCCGATTGAATCAAGTATTCCAGGTGTTTTACGTGTTCAATAAGGCCGGCCTCGCTGATGGTTTTTTGATTTGCTTCCAGATTCTTTCAATCGGGTTGAGATCAGGTGAGTAAGGGGGCAGGTTGACCAGCACAATCTGGAGGTCTTTGGCTGTCTGTTCGACCAGCGGAGTCAGGTGGGCCGGGTGGTTATCCCAGATCATGAGGATGATGGTCTGTGGCTCTGGGTTGGCCTCCCGGATCAAAGTGAGCATTTTGACAATGTTCTCCTGGTTGCCTTTGCCCATACTGGCAATAACACTCCTGCCCCTGAGAGCATAGAAGCCAAAGCTGTTTTGCTTCTTTTTATCGGTATTGACCTTTTTGATCACCCCTCTCCTTGTCGACCAGAGCCGGGCAGAATTACAATGAATCTGAGGCGAACTTTCATCGGCAAAGCCAATACAAAGCTGCTCCAAATCCTTGCCTTTGAGGCCTGATGCATCGGCAACGGCTCTTAATCGTTCTTTGAGTTTCTCGTCGGCTTTCCGGGGCTGACGAAAGTCCCGGGGCTGGGGCTTATAGCCATACAAGCCTGACTGCCTCAGGATGCCCTGCATCTGCCGCGGCCCGTAGCTCACTCCGTATATGCTTTTTGACCAGATTGCGTACCTGCCCTGCCGTCCGGGAGTCCTCCTGGCCGAGCCTCTGCTTTAACGCCTGCTTCTGCTCTTTATTCAAGCGCGCTTTGGCTCCCCCGCCTTGCCCCTGTTGGTTGTCTGAGCCAGTCTCTTTTTTTCATTCCAGTCCTTTACCCAATCATAGAGTGTACGCAGGCTTACCCCGCTTATAGCCGATACACTCTCCAGACTTTGTCCCGACTCAACCAGCTTCAACACTAGCCCCTTGAAATCCTCACTGTGACTTGCTCCAAATGACTTTACAAACCGCTCCAGCCGGGCCGGCTCATCTATAGCTATTTTTTTCATCGTCTTTGCCTTTTGTACTTCTGCAAGCCTGTTTTACGAATCTTTCCGACAAGTTGTGACGCTCTCTATAATAATTGAGAACTCCTGCTTTTGAATTATCAATTTTTAATTGTCAATTTCCACCCATGCTTCCTTCCCGACAGACCACTTCGCATATACTCATGATCCGGCCGGTGCGGTTTGCCTTCAATGAGCAGACTGCCGGCAGCAACGCTTTTCAGGACCCGGCGGCCCTTCAGGCCGCCGAAGACGTGCAGACCAGGGCACTTGCCGAGTTTGATGCGCTGGTGGACAGCCTTCGCAGCCATGGCGTGGACGTAACTGTAGTTTCCGATACACCTGAACCGCACACGCCGGATGCCATTTTTCCCAACAACTGGGTTTCCTTCCACGACAACGGCACTGTATGCCTGTACCCCATGTTTGCGCCCAACCGCCGCCTCGAACGGCGTCCGGAGGTGATCGAAGGACTTAAACGCCGGTTTCTGGTAGATATGGTGCTGGACTTCAGCGACCACGAACAGTCAGGCCGGTTTCTGGAGGGCACTGGCAGCATGGTGCTGGACCGCGACCACCGCATTGCCTACGCCTGCCTTTCACCCCGTACGGATGTGCAGTTGCTCAAAGAATTCAGCAAAACAATGTCCTTCCGGGTGGTGAGTTTTAATGCAACAGGCGAAAACGGGCAGCCGGTTTACCATACCAACGTCGTGATGGCCCTGGGCACCACCTTTGCCGTTATCTGCCTGGAATCCATACCCGATGAGAAGGAACGGTACCACGTGCAGAAAACCCTCGAAGAAACCGGCAAGGACGTAGTGGAAATCAGCCTTGACCAGATGAACCGGTTTGCCGGCAACATGCTGCAACTAAAAACCCGCAGCGACGAAAGTCTCCTGGTGATGTCCACGCAGGCGTACCGGTCCCTGCTGCCCGACCAGATCCGGCGGCTGGAGAGACATACGCAGCTGATCTACTCCGACCTCTACACCATTGAGCGGAACGGTGGTGGCAGTGCCCGCTGCATGATCGCCGAAGTGCATCTGCCCGGCGCCTGATCCTGTTTTTCCACCACTCTTCAACTTGTTCAATGCGTCCAGACACCATGCCGCCCCCGGTCAATGCTGCCGGAGGAAAGAGGTTTGTGATTGCCGACATACATGGTTCGGCGCGTACCCTGCAGACATTGGTGGAAGAAAAAATCAGGCTGACCAGGGCAGACCAGTTGTTTCTGCTGGGCGATTACATTGACCGGGGTAGCCGCAACGCCCGGGTGCTGGATTTCATCCTCAATTTGCAGGCGACTGGCTACCAGGTATATCCCCTGCGCGGCAACCACGAACAGATGCTGCTCGATGCCTGGAGCCGGCACAGCGTACAGGCAGCTTCCTCAACCCGTCAGAAACCCTTCAACATCGAGGCGGCAGATTTGCTCGACCGGTCTGGTCAGTTGTCCGACCGGTACATTACTTTTCTGGTTTCCCTGCCCTGGTACTTTGAACTGGATCATTTCTATCTGGTCCACGCCGGGTTCGACTTCAGCAAACCGAATCCTTTTGAAGACCATCAGAGCATGTTGTGGATGCGTAATTTCAGAAACAACACCACCTCTAAAATCGTCGTTCACGGGCACGAGGTGACTGGTCTGCGCCAGATCGTCAGCAGCATTGAAAACGGAAGCCCCATCATTCCGCTCGACAACGGGTGCTTTCAGGGCACCGGACTGCGGAGAATAAAAGCAAAAATCCGGAAATTGACCTCGGCAACCTCTGCGCCCTTGACCTCCACTCGGGTCAATTGCTGGTGCAGGAAAACATAGACTGACCCTCTTGTTACAATTAGTGGCACCAATTGCAAGATCTGTGTTACCTCATTTTCTGACCTTTCGGGGGCTGTAATCATAGTGTTAGCCTTTGAAACAGGTGTGTTAGACAAATGCCCGGCCGTGAGTATAGTTTTGTTCCCATCAAACCAACAGAACTATGACGACCTTCACACACTCACCGTCATCTGCAAAAAGTAAATTAAATTATTCAGAGTTCGCCCCGAAAAAGGAACTGCAACCCTTCGTGGACTGCTACTGGTTTTTTGTTTTACATTGTTACTAAATACTTATGTCTCCCTACTTATCAGCTGATGTTACGCGGAAAAAAAGTAACGACAGAAAGCGTCATTGCGAGGGTTTTTGCGAGAGAAACGGGCTGTAAAACCCGTGGCAATCTGTTACGGAGCAACCAATGAGATTGCCACGGGTTGCTTTTCCCGGCAAATCCTGCCCTGAACCTTCGCAATGACGCTGCCTTTCCCGGCAAACTCTTCTTTTTCGCCTGACATCAGTTATCAGACAAGCTATACTCATACCACCTTCACTGATGGATCAGTACGGCCCGCATCATGAAACATCACTCAGAATTTCCGCTTGAATATCTCCGAAAAAATGAACGCCTGCCGCGCAGAATCCGGATTGCGCAGCAGCTGGGCGTAAATATTCGTTTTTTTCTGTTCCTTATTGAATTGCTCAAACCGGGGCTGGCGTTTGTCGAGTCCGGCGTAGTTTGACTTCAGCGGATCTTCGTAATTCACCAGATCGGCTTCGTTGCGGTAAAGCGGCGTCCGTTCGAGGCGGGGCACTGTCAGCCCGGTGGCTGATGTGTGTTCGTAGCTGGTGTCCGCATTTTCCAGTTGCTCGTATGAGGGCTGGCGCTCAAAGGTGTACGTATTGGCAGTAGTAAGGGGCCCGGACGTGGCCGCGGTTTCTTTCCTTGCTTTCTCCTCCACCCGGCGGACCACCGGTTTTGGTTTGGGCACCTGGCTTGTCTTTTCCTGCCGGCCACCAGTGCCCGAAATTTCCTTCAGCAGGTCTTCCAGGGAAGGGGTGTCATCTGCGGCGTCAGGCGGCGGTGTACCCGTCTTCGGCTGGTTGTTTTTTCCCCGGCTGAAGGCGCTGTAGATCAGATAAATGATCCCCAGTATCGTAAATATTATATTTTGTATATTATCCATCTTTCCAAATATAAAATTTTCCTGATTAGTTTTGAAAGTTAAAGAAAAACGGGGGAAGGCAGACCGGAGACACGTAGACCGGAAACCTTTTGCGGTGGCCAGAAGATCCGGAAAGGACATTATCTGACAGGCCCTTGCGTGCAGCCTGCCGCATTACTACCCATTCGTAATCAGTAATTCGTAATTACCTTGCAGTTACACAAGCTTGAAATCAAAGGCTTTAAAAGCTTTGCCGATAAAATTATCATCCATTTTGACCAGGGCATTACCGGCATTGTTGGTCCCAACGGCTGCGGAAAGTCCAACGTAGTCGATGCCATCCGCTGGGTGTTGGGCGAACAGAAGACCAAAGCCCTGCGGTCGGACAAAATGGACAACGTGATCTTCAACGGCACCCGTACCCGCAAGCCGCTGCAGATGGCCGAAGTTTCACTGACTTTCCACAACAACCGCAGCCTGCTGCCCACCGAATATTCGCACGTAACCATTACCCGCCGTTACTACCGCACTGGTGAAAGCGAATACCTGCTCAACAACGTCACCTGCCGGCTCAGGGACATCACCAACCTTTTCCTCGACACGGGCATCGGGCCGGACAGCTACGCCATCATTGAGCTGAAAATGGTGGATGACATTCTCAATGATAAGGACAATTCCCGGCGGGGATTGTTTGAAGAAGCCGCGGGCATTTCCAAATTCAAGGTCCGCAAAAAGGAAACGCTGCGGAAGCTGGAAGATACCGGCACCGACCTCAGCCGCGTGGAAGACCTGCTGGCGGAAATAGGTAAAAACCTGAAAACCCTTGAACGGCAAGCCAGACAGGCCGGACAGTACTTTAAACTGAAGGAAGAACACAAGACCTGGAGCATTGAACTGGCCCAACGCACCGTTGTCCGGCAGCGGGAAGCATTTCTTTCCCTTACCAGCCGGCTCGGCGGGGAGACCGGACGGCGGGCAGAACTGCTGTCGCGGATCACCCAGGCGGAAAGGGTGATTGAGCAGGAAAAAGAAGGCGTAACAGGCAAGGAAAAATTATTTTCTACCCGGCAGAAAGCCCTCAACGAACACATCAACACCATCCGGCAGTACGAAAGCGAAAAACGCATCAAAGGAGAACGCCTGCGCCTGCTGATGGAAAAGGTCTGCTCGCTGAAGGTGCAACTCACTTTTGACCGGGGCCAGCTGGACACCTCCGCCGCCGAAATTTCGCGCCTGGAAGGAGAACGGGAAAAAGCCCGCAAGGCACTGCTCTACCTGAAGGAGACAGTTGCCGGCTTGCAGGAAACCTACCTGTCACAAAAGGACCGGGCTGCCCAGTTACAACGCGAACTGCAGGCCCTGAATAAAGCGTGGCAGAGTGAGCAAAATGAGGTGTTTGCTCTCAACAAAACCGTAGAAATCAAGCAGATGCAGGTTTCGTCGCTGAAGCAGGAACTGGAGAAAGCCGCTTCTGCCGATGCTACCGGGCAAGCCAGCCTGGATGCTTTCGACGAAAACCTGTTTGAACTGGGCTCGCGGCTGTCGGAGAAAAATGGCCGGCTTGCCGACTGGCAGAAAGAGATGCAGGATCTGCTGGTGCGCCTGGAAGATACCGAAAACGACGCCGAAACCGTGCGGCAGGAAATCGCCGTCCTGAACCGGCAACTGGATGCCCGCCAGAACGAATACAGCCTCACCAAATCAATGGTCGATAACCTGGAAGGCTACCCCGAGGCGGTGCAGTTTCTCAAAAAAAGCAACAAATGGGATAAGGCAACGCCGCTGGTGTCGGACATCCTGACCTGCCCCGACCGGTACCGCGTGGCGCTGGAAAATTATCTGGAACCGGTCATGAACTACTACGTCGTGCAGACCGAAGCGCAGGCGTATCAGGCCATCGGTCTGCTGGGCCAGGCCGGTAAGGGCAAGGCTAACTTCTTCGTGCTCGACCGCCTCTCTTCTTTTGAACCGCGTTTACCGGAAAATGGGATTGCCTCAAATGGCGTGGTAGCGGCCACTTCAGTGGCCGAATCCGGGGAGCTGTACCGCAACCTGGTGGCGCACCTGCTCGACAATGTCTATTTTGTTGAGGGCGATTCCCCGACGCTGCCCGCTACTGACGGTGCCGTTTTTCTGAGCCGGAGCGGCAAACTCATCAGCCGCCGCTTCAGCCTTTCCGGTGGCTCGGTCGGGCTCTTTGAGGGCAAACGGATCGGTCGTGCCCGCAACCTGGAAAACCTTCAGCAGGAAATTGCCCTTTTAAACAGCAAGCTGGGCGGGTTGACCGTACGCCAGCGCGAACTCAAAGGCCTGCGGGAAGAAATGCTGGCCCGGCGAAATTCTCTCAACGCCCGGATAGGCGGGCAGGAGAAAGAAACAGAAGCTTTGAACCGGGAAATCGTGGCGCTCCGGGCCCGCAAGGAGCAGCTTTCCCTGACCCTGCAAAACCAGTTGCTGCGCCGCGAAGACCTGCTGACTCAACTGGAGGATTTACAGGAAACCGTTGCGGGCCTGCGGCCTGAAGCCGAAGAAAAAGCAGTTTCCCTGAAAACCCTGGAGGCACAACTGGCCGGACTCAACCGTCAACTGGAGGTTCAGAATGAACTGGCAACGGTGAATGCCAATGCGTATAACGCCGAAAATATCCGTTTTCACCAGGGACAAAACCGGCTGAACAATCTGGAACAGGAAATTTCCTTTCACCGGAATACCCTCCAAAAAACCGCTGACCGCCTGGAACACAATGCCGGAGAACTGGCCAGGGCTCAGGCGGACATAGAGCACCTGACGGAAACGACCGAAACCAGTGACGACCAACTGGCCAATATGTACCAGGAAAAAGAAACCATCAAAGCCGGTGTAGATGAAGCAGAGAAGGACTACTATTCTGCCCGGGGCCTGATTGACCGCCTGGAAAAAGAATCCCGTGACTTTCAGCGGCAGCGCGAACTGACCGACTCCGTGATTCTCGAACTGCAGGGAAAACTGAACGAAACCCGCCTGCAACTCACCTCCGTAAAAGACCGGCTCTCCGTAGAGTTCAACGTGGATCTGGATGCGCTGATGGAAGAAGACGGGACGGAGGCTGGAGACCGGAAGCCGGAGGAAGAAAATACAGGTTCTGTTGATAATGAAGAAATTATTGATTCCAGGCAGGAAGAAAAATCAGCTGCGGGCAGGGGGAGAAACAAAAATCAGGTGCCCTCCCCTGCTGTCCCTCAGTTAGTGTCTGAGGAAGAAATCCGGGCCTGGGTAGCTGAACTGAAAAGCCGGCTGGAAAAGATCGGCCCCATCAATCCGATGGCGCTGGAGGCGTACGAGGAGATCAAAAGCCGGTACGATTTTATCAACGGCCAGAAAAACGACCTGCTCAACGCCAAAAACTCGCTGCTGAACACCATTTCGGAGATTGACAACGTGGCGCGGGAAACGTTCATGAACGCCTTTGAGCAGATCCGGCAAAACTTCATCCGGGTGTTCCGGTCCCTGTTTTCGGAGGAAGACAGCTGCGACCTGAAACTCACCCATCCCGATAATCCGCTGGAGTCGTCCATTGACATCATTGCCAGGCCGAAAGGAAAGCGGCCCCTGACGATCAATCAGCTTTCCGGCGGGGAAAAAACCCTGACGGCCACCTCCCTCCTGTTTGCCATTTACCTGCTCAAGCCGGCACCGTTCTGCATTTTTGATGAGGTAGACGCCCCGCTGGATGACGCCAACATTGATAAGTTCAACAACATCGTCCGCAAGTTTTCGGACCAGTCGCAGTTTATCATCGTCACGCACAACAAGCGGACCATGGTTGCCACGGACATTATCTACGGCATCACCCAGACCGAGGGCGACATCGGCGTGTCAAAAGTCGTGGCCGTGGATTTGCGGGAGTTGAGCGAAAGCTGAGGGTAGGCAAAAGGGGACCGGAGAGCTGACTTTACATCTTTTACCAATGAAGAAAGTTTGTCCAAAAAACTTCTTTTCCGGTTTTGATCAGGTTATATAGAAGGCATCTTAACCTGTCGGAGAAAACCCATAAGGTTTTGGAAACCTTATGGGTTTAACAGCAACGTTCTTTTCCGGTAAGTTATGACGGAGTCTATAAATCATGGCTGAAACCTTATATGTCCATATGTTAGCACCAATCAGAGAAAATGAAAATACAGAAGTTTGGACAAGACCGGATTGACGAACTTACAAAAGCCTTGATTGGCTTGTCTGACAAGGATTACTATTGGCAGATAATGGAATTCTTATTTGAGAAGGTGAACCTGCGGCAACCAATGAACCAGATACAAAAACAGTTGTTAGCCAGTGAAATTTTTGATGCACAGGTAAACAATGGAGGCTCCGACCAATTTTACCACAACCATCAGCTTGAGTATATTGACGATGCCATAGATGGATTGAAAAACTATGCTTTGTCGCCTTATATAGACAAGAAGATAGCCTGCATCAGAGACAATTTTGAACTTGTGGTAAAAGAGCAGATAAAGACAGGTGCTAACATCACCCACGCCGACAACCGGGCCGCCGACGCGCAGAGCTCGGGCTGGCGCAGGCGTCCGCCTGTGCCTTTTACGCTCTAAGCGTCCCGCTTCCCCGGTAGCGCGAAGCTCCCTTTCGTGCTTCGCAGCCGCACCGCCTCCGGCGGCTTTGCCGGCAGCTGATAAACGGTAACCGCAAAGGAATTCTTTTTCACAAACCGGAGGTTTGAAAATCAAAAGCACGAAGCAAACCTTCGCGCTATCAGGAAAGAGAAGACCGGAAAAGCACCTTTACGATCAGAACTTTTCTCTGGTTCTGATCAGGTTACAAAAATTATAAAAAAACAGCCGCTGACTGTCTTTCAGACATCCGGTTCCTTTTTAACCGGCATCCGGATCTATGATTCTTGCAAAGACGAATGGCTCGGTTGCCGCTAACCGGATCAGGCCGTCCCTGAAATCCGGATGCTGTGTGTTGAGGATGAAAACAGAATCTGTCCGGACTACTGCGGAAGGAACTTTCAGCACTGCGCTGGTCTGATCTTCATACCATTTGTTACCAATCACCTGACAAGCCGGGTAGTTTCTCCGGCTGTACCAGTTTTCCGGTAAATCCCCTGCGGAAATGACCTGATGCTGTATTACATCACTGATTTCAATAACCATCACCGAATAGTCGCCATCCAGACCTTCCATACCCCGGTGTACCACATTTTCAAGACAAGCCAGTGCACGGCTTTCGGCTGCGTAAATGACAAATTTATTTGCCGGATTCCAGCGGTTACTGCGACCGGATGCAAACAGACTGCCTGCATGCTTGCTCAGGCAAATACGGTAAACATTCATCTTACAGGGTTGCACGTAAAATCCCTGTCCTGATCGGGCAGGGATAAGTTCACGAAAAATCTCCGTAAGCAATCCGGTCCAGTTCTTCAATAATCAGGTCAATCCCGCCACTGGTCCGAAGTAAATCAAAGGGTATTTGCCCCTCTAATCCGTAGGAAGGTTTGCGTAACCATCTGAGCAGAGCCTTCCGGTCACCAAATACTTCTAACCCTCTCCCGGCCAGTACTTCCAGTTTAAGAACCTGTTCACTGGTTGTGGGAGCTAACTTCTTTTTCTCCTGCTGATAATTTCTCAGGGTTTTTGCCGAAAGGTGCAGTATGCCGGCAATATCCTCCTGCGGGATCAGTAACTCATCGGCAATTTCAAAAGCCGCATTTGCATACACCCCTTTTTGCGCTTCCAGAACCAGCGTAAATAAATCCTTCGGCAGGCCCTCCCACCTTGTTTTGGTTTCAACTGCAATTGCCATACTTTTTTTCATGACTGGTGATGAATCAAATATAGGAAAATTTTCCATAAAAAAAAGAAAATTTTCCACTTATCATGGATACGGTCTGAAAGACAGATGGCTGCTCTGAAGCTGACCTACAGAGAGAAGTTGTTTATCAGGATGGAGTTGCAGGCAGGTTTCTTCCGGTCTTGCCTACTTCTTTCTGAACACCAGATTGATCGGTACGCCTTCAAAGTCAAAGTTCTTGCGGATCTGGTGTTCGAGGTACCGCACGTAGGCTTCCTTGATATACTGGGGCAGGTTGCAGAAGAAGGCGAAAGTCGGCGTCCGGGTAGGCAGTTGCGTAATGTACTTGATCTTTACATATTTACCCTTCAGGGAAGGCGGCGGGTAATGCTCAATGGCCGGCAGCAGCGCATCGTTGAGGGCCGAGGTAGGCACCTTCTGGGTCCGGTTCTGGTACACCTTCACGGCTTTTTCAATCGTCTGCAGAATACGCTGCTTATCGGGAATGGAGGTGAACATAACCGGTGCGTAATCAATGGGCGCAATCCGTGACGCAATCTCGTCCTTGAACTGTTTTACCGTATGGGTATCCTTCTCCACCAGATCCCACTTATTGACCATGATCACGATTCCCTTCCGGCGGCGTTCCGCAAGGGCAATAATGTTCACATCCTGCGCTTCGATCCCCCGCGTGGCGTCGAGCATCACAATACAAACATCCGACTCCTCCAGCGTCCGGATGGAACGGAGAATGGAATAAAATTCGATGTCCTCTCTGATCTTGGCCTTGCGGCGGATGCCGGCAGTATCTGTAATGATAAAATCATGGCCGTAAAGGGTATAGCGGCTGTTGATGGCGTCGCGGGTGGTACCGGCAATGTCGGTTACAATGCTCCTCTCCTCGCCCAGCAGGACGTTCAGGAAAGAAGACTTGCCCACGTTCGGACGCCCCAGAATGGAAATCCGTGGCACGCCGGCATCCGGATCTTCCGGATCCTCTTCCGTAAAATGCTTTACCACTTCATCCAGCAGCTCACCCGTGCCGGAGCCCGTCTGCGAAGAAACCGTGTACGGATCCCCCATGCCGAGTTCATAGAACTCAGAAGCCATCAGAGCCCGTTCGGAAGTATCGGCCTTATTGGCGATCAGGTATACCGGCTTTTCTGACCGGCGCAGCACATTGGCAAACTCCTTGTCGAGATCGGTCACTCCAACCGTGCAGTCCACCATAAACAGCAGTACGTCTGCCTCGCGGATGGCCAGATCTACCTGCCGGCGGATGGATTCCTCAAAGATATCTTCTGAGCCTACCACGTAGCCCCCGGTATCAATGATGGTAAAATGCTTGCCGGTCCATTCGGCATAGCCATAATGCCGGTCGCGGGTGACGCCACTCACATTGTCCATGATTGCCTTCCGCTGCTCGATCATCCGGTTGAAGAAGGTAGACTTTCCTACGTTCGGCCGGCCTACTATTGCTACTATATTTGCCATATCTTTTTAGAATTGAGGAGTGAGAAGCCAGAAGCCGATGTACCCTCTTCCCACTCCTGACTCCTCACTTCTAACTTCTGACTTCTAACT
>JAUJMU010000002.1:96771-128339 GCA_030446715.1 Cytophagales bacterium
ACTTCTAACTTCTGACTTCTAACTATTGTACCCAAACTGGTCCAGTTTCTGTTTTTTGGAACGCCAGTCGGGCTCTACTTTTACGAATTGCTCCAGAAATACTTTTTTGCCGAAAAACTTCTCAAGGTCTTCGCGGGCCTGAATGCCCACCCGCTTGATGGATTCGCCCTTGTGACCGAGCAGAATGGCCCGCTGACTGGTGCGTTCAACAAGGATCTCCGCGTGAATGACAATGATGTCAGGCTTCTCCTTAAAGCTGAGAATCAGCACTTCACAGCTGTAAGGCACTTCTTCCTTGTAGTTCAGGAAAATCTTTTCCCGGATGATTTCCGAAGCAAAGAAACGCTCCGGCTTGTCGGTTAGTTCGTCCTTGGGAAAGTAAGCCGGATGCACCGGCAGGTGATTCAGAATCGCTTCAAATACTGTCCGGACATTAAAGCCGTTCAGCGCCGACACCGGGATGATCTCCCTGGGATTCAGGGTCGTTTGCCAGAAGGCCATTTTATCCTTTACCTTGATTTCGTCGGCAATGTCAATTTTATTGAGCACCACAAACACCGGCACCTCCACCCGCTGTATACGGGTCACCACATTCTCATCAATCTCGGCTTCGGTGGTATCCGTCACGAACAGCACAATGTCGGCGTCTTCCAGCGAGGTGCTCACAAAGCGCATCATGGACCGGTGCAGCTCGTATTTGGGGTCAATCATGCCCGGGGTATCCGAGTACACGATCTGAAAATCATCACTGTTGAGGATGCCCATGATCCGGTGCCGGGTCGTCTGGGCTTTGAAGGTGGTGATGGAAAGCTGTTCACCCACCAGGGCATTCATCAGCGTAGATTTGCCTACGTTTGGCTTGCCCACAATGCTCACAAAACCAGCTTTGTGATTTTCCGGGCTTTCCGGGTGTAAGTTTGTGGTCATAATCGGCGGGACTTTGGTGGGCTAAATGCTTCTGCTATTGAACTTTATCGGGCAGAACCATCCTTTGGGTTACAGGCGCGCAGTAAAATTTTTTGCAAAGGTACTTGTTATATTCCACAAACTCACGTAGGTTTGCATACCAAATCACACCGCGGGATGGAGCAGTTGGTAGCTCGTTGGGCTCATAACCCAAAGGTCGCAGGTTCGAGTCCTGCTCCCGCTACTAAGCAAACCACTTAAAACCCCTGTAAGTCAAGCACTTACAGGGGTTTATTCTTTTTGGGGGACACTATAGGGGACAGTTTTGAAGTGGTCCTGCTTCTGAAGAATACTTATCATCTAATGATGCTCTTAGACAACAATGGCTAGGAATGACCATAAACGAGTTAACCTATTCAATCAGTTTGCTTCCAATCTTGATTTACTGAAGGAGCACCCCTCCGTTACAGTAGAACCGGATGCCGCCAATACTTTTCTTTGCCCTCTGTGTTGGAAGCTCTATTCAATAGAAGCCATTTCCCACCTTACTCTTGAGCATGTTCCTCCTGATTACTTTGGCGGTAGGGTAAGAATCCTCACCTGTCAGATTTGTAATAATACTTCTGGACATCTGCTCGATTCCCACTTGGCCCGAAAAGAGGAGTTGGATAATGCTTTAGCTACAAGCTCTCCTGTTGAGGCAACATTTACGGTAAATAAGTCTTTTAAAATCAAAGGTGCTTTACAAGTATCGAAGCCCGGCCATGTTAGCGTATACTTAAATAAGTCTTCTAATCCTTATCGTTTTCCCGAATTAATTCAACTACTAGAACAGGGATCAACCCCTGAAGTCAAGTATCATATAAAGGGGTATAATAAGAAACATGTTCAAATCGCTCTCTTACGCATTGCCTACCTAATCGCGGTCAGTGAATTGGGATACGGCTTTTTGTGTAACGACCGCATTCACGAAGTAAGGCTACAAATTCAGCATCCTCTTCAAGATATTATGCCTTCATCAGGCATAATTCCTGGAAATTATCCGGATGAAGTCCTAGGTATTAATTACGTTTCTTATCCTTCTGAAGAGGACGCCTTTCTAGTGGTTTTTGATCTTCGCTCCCAGGGCGTACCGTTCGATATGGTGTACTCCTTCCAGGAGCAGACGAGTTGAACAATAGGCTTTCAAATTACCTGACTGACAGGGAGTATTCGATTGGGCTTCTAAGGTTAAAGCCGTTAATCAAAGGCAATTATTTAGTAAAAAGCCTGAGTGCTGGCTATTTTTGTAAGGAAATAAGTGGTCATAATTTTGGCCAATAGTACAATTTTCAGTCGTTAGCGAATAATACTTCTTTATTGTGACATTAGGTTAAAATATTTATATCCATTCAACTTTCTGTCTGTTAAAATGTGGCACCTCACCTTTCATTAAGTATGAGTTTAGAAGAAAAATCACAACAACTAAAAGATATAATATCTACTTATGATACGCAATGGTTTCTTGGTGACCTTTCTGGACTAATGAAAGCTATATCCAATGGCCATGCACAAGACCAACTTGGAAAACTTTCATCACCGCTGCGGCAACTCTACTTCTTAGGTGGGCTGCTTGTAACTTCTGATAGTTCCAATGGAATAGATTTTCAGTATTCTCCTGAAAAATGGAACCAAATAGTGATACTGCTTAATGAAATTGAACGTGAATATGATAAGCTCTTCTTTCCAAAGCCTGATGAAGAGATTGATGACGAATGGAAAAAAATAAGGAAAGTAGCAATGCCTTCTTTTCTTGCCTATTTCAATCAAGGCCCGCTTAATTATGAAGAGCAAGCTATTAACTGGGTTCGCGATTTATACAGCCAATTGGATGATATTATCAAGTTAGAACATGGCTTAAAAACAGATGATTTTCTTAAGTTCTATGAGAATATTGATGCCTTAGTTCAGAAAAAATTTCAGGGCTATTCCTCTCCAAAAGGAGAATTCAAAAAGGAGTGGCTTGAGTATACTAAGATAAAAATGGGACTGGTTGATGAAGCCCAGAATTTATTAAAGCAATGAGTGAAGAAAGACGTCCGCTTTACACCTTTATGGCTGACCATGGAATCATAAACCGTTTTAAGGCTGAGGACATTATTTCGGATACTCTAACTTTGGATAGAGTCAACTTAATTCTGTCAATGTTGGCTTGTAAGCGAGCACCATCTGACTTTATTTACTATACATCGACACGGCCCGGCAATCCACTATACGAAAAACCAATCGTAGAAATGGATAAAGGAATTTATCAAATTTTTGAAGTAAAGCAACTGATACATGCAATAGATGCGTTACTGGAGACAATATGCTCAAGGACTCAAGAAACAACTGCAAAACTTGTAGATAAGAAAGGAAAATTATTAGAAGAACGTGTACTTGATATATTCAAGAAGTTTTTTAAAAACCATTTCACCTATCATGTGGGGTATTTTGTTGATGAGTGTGAGCAAGACATCTTATTCTTATGGAAGAATTACGCATTTATTATTGAAGCCAAAGGATACAATTTACGTGAGCCGCTTCGTGATCCCAAACGCGCCTTTTTGAGAATTAAAGATGACTTTAAGGCCAGCATAGGTTATGGATACACCCAAACTAAAAGAGTTGAACAAAAATTTATTGATCAGGTGCCCCTCCGAATTGAGGACAAAAACGGGAACCTAGTAGATGTGGTTGATACTACGAAGTATAAAGACAATTACTTTTCCATAATTGTAAACCTCAAATCCTTCTCACAAATTCAAAATGATCTTTCAACCCTACTTGAAATAGAAGAAGACGCTGTATTTCCATGGGCAGTGAAGCTGGACGATCTAGAAGTGTTTCTTCTGACCCTGATAGCTAAAGGAAAACATCCTGAATTTTTCATCAACTATCTATTGATGCGAGAAGAGTTACATGGGAAAATAATTTGCTCAGATGAATTAGAAGTTTGTGGAGGTTACTTGTCAGGTGCGATTACAGAAAATATAATAGAAAAATCACCAACTTTCGTAACTACACCTGAATTAGCGGATATATTTGATAAACAATATCAAAAAGGAATGGGGTTTAAGAATGAAAGGTATTTAAACGAAAAAAAAAGTGGTAAATATGTTTTTTGGTAAAGCAGTAACTAAATAAATTAATTTTGCACACATAACGCCAGTCCAGCCAGTCTATAGGGGGTTCAGCGAAGATTTAATGCCTTAATACTCATCGCCGGTTAGGATTGTCCAGTCAATTGTCCCTTGATTGTGCAATTGCAAGTTCAGTGGCAATCGAATTATTTAAATAATTCATATACCTATAAAGTGTCGCTCTTCCAATTCCAAGAATTCTAGCAATTTCTGCAGCCGATTTTTCTTTTCGTTCGAGTAATGCTTTAGCCGCATGTGCCTTCTGAATAGCTTCTTTGCTCAATCCTTTCGGTCTACCACCTTGTCTACCTCTAGCCTTTGCAGCAGCCAACCCAGCTTTGGTACGCTCTCGAATAATTTCTCTTTCGAACTCGGCTAGAGAAGCAAAAATGTTGAATACAAGTCTTCCTTGTGGAGTTGTAGTATCAATGGAGTCGTTTAGGCTTACAAACCCTATTCCACTTTGCTGAAAATCTGAGACCCTTTCAATAAGTTCTTTAAGTGAACGTCCTAGCCGGTCGAGCTTCCACACCACTACTATGTCCCCCGTTCTTAAGGAATCAACCATCTTAATTAACTGCACTCGTTCAGAGCCTACAGCTGACACCTTCTCCTTATAAATCTGTTCGCATCCAACGGCTTTCAAAGCATCTAACTGCAGTTCCAAATTCTGTTCTTGGGTACTAACTCGGGCGTAACCTATTTTCATATCTATCTCATTAAGTCAGTCTCATAAATATAGCTAGGATATGATTAATGAGATAGATTTTTGAGACAAATACTTTGGAGGAATGAAAGGAGATAACCTCAAGAGATTATCGTCTCAAAATACGGTCGTTTAAAAAGACAGTCTGTCCCTAGTCCTGTCCCAAAGAGGGATGATTGCTTCTTGATGAGTACCCTCAAACTGAACCAAAGTCTAGATTGAACCTTCGGATTATCTCAGGCAATGCTAGAGCGGTTCTTCTCATGGGGCACTGTCCCTATTACGCCGTTTTTGGCGTCCCAAACCCTTGAACGGTATAAACACTAAAAAATAGCAGATGACAAACTCTATGATCCATTTCTTTAAAACATACCCCATATTTTCACATTTATGAGCCCAAAGAAGACAGACAAAGCATTCAAAATCAAAAAAGAGTCCTATTATGTCTACAAAATAGGCCCATACCGCACCCATAGTGAAGGGGAAGCAAAAAGCTATGTTAGAGAATTGCGTCGTATGGACTGGTTCAAAGAGATAGAGATTCGCGGTGAATTCGAAGTAAAGCCATACCATCTGGAGCTGCTACAAAAGCTGAAATTCAATTTCGACCACTATCCATATCTGAATGACACCGATGCTCAAATTGGTGTTCCTTTCCTGCGTACAATTGAAATTCGTCCGGGTTCAGGTTTTATTGGTCGCTGGTCAGATGATGTGAAAATTGGTATGGCTATGGGTCTCCAACCGCCGGAATACAATGAGGTTGGCTGCCCCATATTCAACAAACAACAGCGTGATTTAATATCCAAAGCTTTTCTCGAGTTAAAAATTGTGCTTGAGGTAGTTACTGCTTGCCTTGGTATTGAGACAGGTAATTACCGGCTTACGGACGTTCAAAAAAAAGTATGGCAAAAAGTTTAAACTCTACTGTTTATGAAGAAAAACAATCAACATCGTTACAAAATTGAAAAGGAACTTGTCAATACCTATACAGTCAACTATACTGTTTGCGACACAGAACAGGAAGCCCAAAAATACATCAGGGAAATGCGTCGTATGGAATGGTTCGAAAACCTAGAGACAAAGGGAAAGTTTGAGGTAAAACCTCACCACTTAGAACTGATGCGCAAAATGCGGTTCACCTTTGACTATTACCAACCTATTGAAGGCGACCATGACCTAGAATTCTTTATACCATTCTTCCGTACCATAATGTTGCCTCCTTATCAGGCGTTTACCCATCCGGGTGATGATGCTACTACCATTGCCCAAGCACTGGGACTAGTCCCATTCGGAGAAGACGGAAAGGGAAACCTTCAATGGTCGGAGGAGCAGGAAGAATTGATCGGCCGCACCTACCTTGAGCTGAAAATAGTGCTGGAAATTCTGACGGCCTGCCTGAAAATAGAGACTGGTACTTACCGGCTTCTTGATCAGGATAATAAGGTTTGGGAAAAGGTTTGAAGGATTTTCATTCCTTGAAGGGTAATATTGCTAGGTTGCCAGCATCCGCTTCAACGTATCCTGCATAGCCGACTTAAAGGCGTCATCTTTGGCAATCAGCCGGTACAGTTCAAGTTCATTCCTGCGCTGCTTTGCCATTACGTCATCGAATATTTTCTGAAAAGCAATGTCGCGGTTCTGGGCATCCGGATTTTCGGAATACTTTTCCTTAAAATCCGGGTGGGCCCGCATACTCTGGGCAAGGTTTACGAACTTTACCCTTTGTTCTTCCGGAGTGGCCTCCCATCCCTGAAACCAGCGTTCATTGAAGCTTTTGATAATCAGGTCCAGTGGATCTACCTCCGTTTCGCTACCATGTGCTCCCCGCGGATTTGGATTTTGCGGTTCAAGTTCCGTTTCGGATGAATCAAGCCCGATAGTGGTGTTCAGTTTCACTCTTTCCAGACCGTAGGTGGAAAGGTCAACGGAATTCAAAAGTTCATCCAAGGCATCCTTCTCCGGGTCAGTGATGATGAGTTTCGGAATAAGAAACTTCAGGAACCAGAACAGCTTCTCCCATTTTACTACTTCGTAGGGCAGAATGGAAGCCATCTGTCCGTAAATTTTGACAAACTGCTTGGCCTTGATCTTATAGTCAACCTTATCCTTGTCCTCCAGTTCCATCCCGGAATTAAAGCGGTCAGCGGCAACGTCTACTATGGGGCTTAGCTCCTGAGCGTTTACCCCCTTGAAATACTTCTCCACAAACTCTTCCACCTCCGACCATTCGTACACCCCTACGTCGTCGAGTATGTGCTTCAGTTCGTGCAACACGTTTACATCAGTAGCTTGGCTTAAGGTTGTAGACGTGTAGAAGGGATCAAACGCGGCTTTTATGTCGTCGGTGGAATTGAAAAAGTCCAGCACAAAAAGGTCTTCAGTCTTTTTACCCAGTTTATCCGCCGACCGGTTCAGCCGGGACAAGGCCTGCACCGCCAGTACGCCCTGAAGTTTCTTATCCACGTACATGGCCGTAAGCTTCGGCTGATCGAATCCCGTAAGGTACTTGTTGGCTACCACCAGCAAGCGGTACTCGTCTTCATCAAATTTTGTCCGGGTATCGCCTTCAGCAAAGCCATTGATGCTTTCTTCGGTGTATTCAATGCCGCTCACGGTTTTCTTGCCGGAAAAGGCAATGACCACTTTGAAAGGATTGCCTTTTTCCTCCAGCAGTTTCCGGATGGCGAAATAATAGCGGATGGCCGATTCAATGCTCTGCGTCACCACTATTGCCTTGGCCTTGCCTTTCAGCTTTTTGGTATTGACCACCTTGCTGATAAAGTGATCAAGCATGATCTCAGCTTTGGTGGCAATGGTTTCTGGATTCCGTTCCACAAAAGCCCGCAGCTTTTTCTGCGCCTTCACCGTGTCGAACAGCGGATTATCCTCAATGGATTTTTCAATCTCGTAGTAGCTCTTGTAGGTGGTATAGTTGGCCAGCACATCGAGAATAAAACCTTCTTCAATGGCTTGCTTCATTGAATACAGGTGAAAAGGCTTGAACCTGCCATCCTCCTGCCGTACCCCGAATTTTTCCAGCGTATTGTTCTTTGGGGTAGCCGTAAAAGCCAGATAAGAAGCATTGCCGCGCATTTTCCGGGAACGCATCACCTCCAGAATCTTATCCTGCGGGTGGGGATCTTCTTCTTCGCTGATGTTGCCCATAGCCCGGTTCATGTTATCAGCGGCCGAACCACTCTGGCTGCTGTGGGCTTCGTCAATGATAACGGCAAAGCGCTTGTCACTCAGATCGGCGATGCCGTCCACGATATGCGGAAACTTCTGAATGGTAGTAATGATAATGCGCTTGCCGCCTTCCAGATTCTCCTTCAGGTCTTTGGAGGAGAGTGCCGGAGCCACAATGTTTTTCACCTCCGAAAATTCCTTGATATTTTCCCGCAACTGCTTGTCCAGCAACCTGCGGTCCGTAACCACAATGACTGAATCAAACAGGGGGTTATGTACGCCTTTGCTGCCGGGTACGGCATCGCTTTCGGGGTAGGTTTCGATGAGCTGGTAAGCCGCCCATGTGATAGAGTTCGATTTTCCGGAACCAGCCGAATGCTGGATCAGGTACGTTTGGCCTACGCCTTTTTTGCTGGCATCAGCTACCAGTTTCCGGACTACGTCAAGCTGGTGGTACCGCGGAAAATATAAGGACTTTTTTGCCAGCGGATCGGTGTCTTTGCCATCAAAACGGACAAAGTGCTGGATGATATTTGCCACACTCCGGCGGGTCAGTACCTCATCCCACAGGTAGGCCGTTTTGTGGCCGAAAGGGTTGGGCGGGTTGCCTTTGCCGAAGTTGTGCCCAAGGTTGAAAGGCAGGAAGAAGGTATTGCCCCCCTCCAGCTTGGTAGTCATGTATACTTCATCGGTATCCACGGCAAAATGCACGATACACCGGCCGAAATTGAGCAACGGCTGGGTAATGTCCCGCTTGTACCGGTACTGGTTCTGGCCGTGTACTTTGGCATTCTGGCCGGTCCAATGATTTTTCAGCTCCGTGGTGGCAAAGGGCAGGCCGTTGACAAAAAGCACCAGATCTATTTCTTCCCTTGGATTGGTTAGCGAGTAGCAGACCTGACGGGTAACGCTGAATTCGTTGCTTTCAAAGTTCTTCCGGACGATTTCGCTGCTGCTGGCCAAGGGCAACACGTACAGCAAGGTAAAGTGGGCATCATCTACTTCAAGCCCTTTGCGCATCACCCGCATGATACCGTATTTCTTGATCATCCGGTCTAGCCGCTCCAAGATTTTCAGCTTCCAGTCGCTCCCTTTCTGAAGTTTGACTAACTCGTCCTTCTGGGTCGTTTCCAGAAAATGCCAAAGGCGCTTTTCATCAATGGCGTATTTGGCATTGAAATCATCAGCATACCCAATATAATAGCCGTTGCCGCCGCGGTACGCTTCTTTAATCTCTGAGGCAGTATTCAACAATGTGTCCTGTTCTCGAAGCTCTTCTAGACAGATACCCGTCAGGCGTTTTTCGATAGCTGCCTCTAAGGCGCGTTCGTTGGTAAGGCTAGGCATTTACAATGCTGTTTTGATCTAAGAATTCAAAGGTATATCCGTGAGGCTGGATAATGTAATTGTCCCTTTTGATTCGTTTCAAGTCTTCACTTATACTAAATATAGGATTCCCCATCATGAGCACTGAGGTGGGTGTGACCCGAACAAGCATATAATTCTCGTGCTGCCTAGCCTCATTGATTTCACTAGCTGAAAGCTTAAAACTATTATTTCGGGGACTTTGCGTGGATTTTACTTCTACCAGTATGGCTCGATTATCATACCATGCTACCATATCCAAGTAGGCGAATTGATAATGAATGGTGACATAAAAGAGTGGAATAAGTGCCTTTGCCAATTCGGCATCGTTTCCGATATGCTGCAAACAGGCTGAATAAAATTCACTATGCCGCTGAATTGTTTCTTTGTCTTTTGCAACATGCTTTAGCACCAAAGCGTGCACTTCACTTAAAGCGTGCTTTCTTCTTTCAATTTCTTTAATCTGCAGAAAATGGCGGATCAAAAAAATCAATACTTCCTCCTCCCCGCTGGCTCCGATTATATTATAATTAGCCGCTGGCAGTTCCTTTCCCTGCCAGATCACCTTTTTTGTTGGATGGGTAACAACTCAACAACCGGATCAGAAACCGACTTAAAGCCAGTTATAGTCTTTTTGGTGGCCTGACCAATGTTTTCGTAAATACGTTCAATTCTGGCGCGTAATGAGATTTCATCCTTGGCGTTTTTTGCCGAATCAGCAGGGGTTACAACGGTAAAGGCGCGAGGAAATCTTTCTTTAATATCCTGCTCTAATTCATCCAATTCTTTTTCTATCCCGATCTTTCCAACTAGTCCGTCTAACCTGACTTTGAATTCCGTGGAACCTTCTTCGGCTTTCAAAGTACTTAAGATGGTATTTAGCTTCGCTAATTGTTCAGTATAGAGTTCAAAGTCAATTTCCAGTTCAAAGTCCGAAAATAGGCCTTCCTCAATTTGTTCTTTAGTCTTTTGAATGATAGCTTTTAGCTCATTGAGCTTTCCTGCTTTAATAATGTCGAACAGGAAGCCGCTGCGGTTGGTTTTCGTGTACCTAAACCAATATTTATCAGAGGCAAATTCCAGCGCATGAAATTTACCTAAAATGGATTCTGAGAAGGCACTGAACTTGATTTCGTAATCCTGTATCCAGTTCTTCTTGAATAGGGACTGCCATTCTCGGCTCTGTTTATGATACTCCATTTGAAGACTATCCTCTTCCTCATGAAAAAGAATAAGTTTTACCGTCTTTGCTATTCTGCTATTGTTAAAGATGCCTTTCGCAATTCCTTCCGCTACAATGTTATTTGGAGACTTTTCATCAAAATAAAGAGCGGTATCATCAAAATCATATTCTCTGCTTACATAAATACTATTGGAAGATCCTATATTGATTTGCCTTTTTAATGTCCTAGCCTTAATAAATCTGAAATTTGAAAGCTTTTTCGACAATTGGTTTATCTTCTCCGGATTTTTCAAAAAAATCTACTTCAGAAAGTCTAGACTGGGAAATTTCAATCAGGATATAAAAAATTTTAGGAAGCAGTAACTTACGGTAGGTCTCTGTTACATCTATTCCAGAATCCACTTGGATGTCCCCTTCTTTGAACTCCAAAAATTACCTTGAAAGCTGTATCTATATGGTTCCAGTTTACTCTTGTAATAGCACAATACTGGCTTATCCAGATTATTTAGACTTTCTACCAAGTGAAATTCATATTGAGAGCTTACAATATAAAAGTTGCTGTTTCTCACAAAAGATAAATTGCCCCTACTCAACACAAGATATTGTTCAAGATGCCGGTGGAGAGGTTGAAATATATGCTGGTAGAATTTTAGTAAAGATTCCTTTTGGATTGGCCCATGGATACAAACTGCAATTAGCTTAGATAAATATTCTCTAGGAAACTCATCGTATTTTTTAATCAATAAAGTTTGAGCTTCCTCATAAAAGTCTTGAATTCTTAACTTCTCAAGAAAGGGATAGTCATTGTCATTGATGAGAGCTGGGTGTACAGGCCTTCCGTGTGTTACTACACTAATACTTTCCAGCACTTTGGATCGGCGTAACTGGTCTTCTTGTGTTTTAGCACTTTGCCAAAGAATTGGTATATAATCCAAACCGTCTTTTAGGGCTTCCCAAATGAGTTTCTCCGTGAAATAGTGGTTATTACAGAAGGAGACGCCCAGATATTTTAAAAAAGTATGAGATTTTATATGATCGGGTAGGACAGGTAAAAAAGTATCGTCAACTTCATTTACCGTACAAAGCTGTGCTGGTTTGTATTTACCGATTTTTGTTTTCAGGAAAACAGTTGAAATACTAAAATCTGCAAGATTAGCAGCTGTATTATCGCTATTGTTATTTCTACTAATAAACCCGTTATATCGATGTGTGGAAGGTATGTTATCGCCTGTTTTCCCCATTAAAGTGCTGATGCTGCGAAGTAGCTCCTGTTGCTGCGCTTCAGTAAGCTGTTTCTCAGGGCCATGAAACTTTCCTGATGGAGATACTTGCCGAAAATATTTTAGTACTTCATTCCGATCCGTAAATTCTTTTATACCTAAAGCTCTTCTAAAATCTCCATCCTCTATTTTGAAACTTGTAAAGCTGATCCCTACAAAAGGAGGGATAAAGGATTGAACGCCTTCACTATTCTGATCTCTGTAAACCAACTCATCATTAATTGAGCACATTATACCGGATTGTGCTGGAATTATCCGGGCATCTAATTGCTTCAATTGATTTGCTAATTCTTGCCGGAAGAGTATGGGCCAGTCCCACGATTCGTTATGCGTCCTTGCGTAGGTATCAATAAAGGAAAGGCTTTTACTAACAAACTGCTTATGCTCACTTATTTTTGAGGACTGAGTATTTTCAAAGTATTTTTTGGCCAGACCAGCAATGAACTTTGAGCCAATCTGATAACTACGGTTACTAATAGCTAATATTCTCCTGACTGCATGATATGATTCTGCATTGTGCACCGTATCTAAATATTGCCATTTGAACCTTTTTAATCGTTGCTTAGGAATGCTTGATGGATTTATCCATTCAAATGCACCTAAGGTTACTCTTTGATCTTGCTCAATATAGCTGTTCAGATAGATAAAGTACAGTTCCAAACATCCGGTTAGCAAGGCTCGGTTGTAATCACCAATCTTGCCTTCAAAATTGATCGTCTTTCGATCAACGGTGGTGTGGAAGTCAGCGTGAAAGTCAACGTAGCGGAAGGGGGATTTGACTTTGGTTGGTAGATAATTATACAATAGACCTTCTGAGTCTTCCGCTACGGATTTGAAACGTAGGGCTACCTGTGGGCTTGAAATACTGATTTTAGCCTCTTGTGCCAGTTTTTTAACTTTCTCATTTAAGCGGCAATGTATAAAAGCCACATCATCATCTGGACTCTTTATGTGTTTGGCAAAACACAGTTCTGATTTTCCAGCGAATTCAAATGTGATTTTAATTTCTTTTGGAACCCGTAAGCGGACAAAATCAAAATGAACCTTTTTAATCTCTTCAAAAAGGGTCTCTATTTCCTTAGTAGTGCCTTCTGCAAAAGGAATTTGAACGACTGTAACGAAGCCTTGTTTAAATAAATCCGCAGCGTATTCATCTGCATCCGGCAGTTGAACAGGGTAATAATAACCAGGTACGCCCCGGTCTTTACGTTCGGTCTGTAACAGATTTATTTGTTGCGCTAACTCTATTCGAATATCTTCGGGTAACAATCCCGGCAACGCTTCATGGTTCTTAAAAGAATCGAACACGCTGAAGTAAATGGGAATTGTTACGCATTGACCTTCGCTCAACAATACTTTGCCCTGCGTATACAGATTGACGTACCCTTGCGCAGCAACCGAAAATACGGATTTAAAGCCTACGCCTTTATTCCCAATACTGGTGTTGGCGTCTTTGGTAGAGGTAGAAATGGAGCAAAGCGACTGAAAATCGGCCCGGTGCGAAGCGCCTTCTTTGTACTTATACCAGCTTTGGTACGTAAAGGGTGTGCCATCGTTGGCTACGTAGAGGCAACCATTTTTGACCGTAACAAGAATCGCTTTCTCTGCTTTGTCAAACGCGTTTTGCAGCAGCTCAAAAATGACCCTGCCCTGATAGTCGGCACTTACTTGTTCTACTTGGCCGGCCTGCTGCTGGATGGTCTCGTTGCCTATATCCCGGTAATACGTGTAATGATTATCAAAGAGGGCGGCAACAATAGTTTTATTCGAGGAATTCATGTTTAACACACCTTAATTTTACCCGTTACTGCACTATTGATTAGACTCGCCTTATACTCCTTCAATTTTTCAATTTGGGATTGCTCCAGAGCAACAGCTTTGTTTGTTATTAACACTTGCCTATCAAGATATTTCGCAATTTCCTTCTGCTCTTCTAATGGTAGCACAATCAAATCAACCATTGAGAAGTTATCAAAATTTAGATCTTGTCCATCTCGGATGAAGTCTGCTGTAGTTTGTAGTGCTTTAATATATTTTGAGGATTTAAAGAGATAGCCATAAAACCCAGCATCAACCTTTTCTAGTGGTCTTAAAACTACATATGAAGACCGTATACAACCAGATGACCATGCTCTTTCAAGTCCACCTTCGAAACTTCTCATGCTTATCACGAAATCGTCGACTTCGACGTGTTTCCTTTATCAAGGTGAAACTGTATTTTTACCACCCTGCGCCCAATCATACTTTCGTATTCATCTTGTGGAATAACCCCATAAGCTTGGGTAGCAGATAATTGTACATCATTTTCCCTTGCTCGTTCTTTTCGTTGCGTGAAGAGAAACTTACTTCTTCTTACCTCCCAGTGCGCCGGTATCTCCCCAAGCCACTCCACACCGCTGCCCTTCATAGGTGCATCAGGATTAAGCCCGCGGGTAACGGCCTTGTGAATGAGGATTTGCCTGCGTTCTTTCAGCAGTTCGATCTGTTTTTCTTTGAGGGCAATGGCTTTGTCTATCTGGGCGGTTTTGCGGTCGAGAAAGGCAGCAATGGCGGTTTGCTCGTTTTTGGAGGAAGAAGGGTGATTACTTTTTTAAAGTCTTCATAGTGCATGTCCCATTGCCCAACTCGTACACCATAAGATATTCGATTGTACTCTCCTATGTAGGAGTCGCTTCTCAGTAAAAGGTGCAAATATTCTGGATGCACTTTTGTTGAAGTTACTCTACAAGTAATGTAAGCAGGACTTACAATACCTCTGTAAGCGCTGATTCCCATTGAACCTTGCCATGCTTTCATTTTATTCACTACCAAATCACCAGGCTCAACAGCTTTATATGTGGTAGTATCAAGTGAAGTAGCGTTATGATTATCGTCCCGAGAATCTTTTGGAATTACCCCATACTCCCTGTAGACGGATAAAACTTCATAACCAGGGTGGTTTTTATCGCTTTTTAATTCTAAAAGAGAACCTAAGGAAACAGCTTCCCAGTGACTTGGAATTTTCCCTAACCACTTGACACCAGAATCCTTATAAGAAGAATACTTCTCTATGTTAATTTTTTCCAGTACCGCTTCCATTAGGCTAAATTTAGAATTTCTTGAATAAGACCATCACTTTCGGCTTCCAGCGCCAGAATGTCGTTGCTCACTTCTTCTATGCTGCGCAGGGGCTGGTGGCGGTAGAAGTATTTGTTGAAGCTGATTTCGTAGCCAATTTTGGTGGCATCCATGTTGATCCAAGCTTCGGCCACGTGCGGCTTCACTTCCCGAAGGAAGTAGTTGTGAATGTTCTCCTTCAGCGGTACATTTTCGGTGTCCCGCAAATCGCTTTCCGTTTCGTATTCCAAATATTCGCCCTTCTTGCCGGTGGGGAAGTAGCCGTAGTCAGCCAACTGGCTCTCCTGGCAGCCCAAGTGTTCCAGCAGCGCCTCCAGCCTTTCCCCGGTCAGCTTTACAGTTCCTTTGATTACTTTTTCGGCGGTGGGGTCGTACCAACTTACCGCGTTCAGGATGGCGTTCTTTTCGGTGGCAGATAGCCTAGCTCTCATGCTTTTCAGTTCGGCATCCACCTTTTCCCGGAACGCATTAAAATTATTGTACTCATCGGCTCCGATGACGTGCATGAGTTTAGCGGCGGTATCCAGTAAATTCTTTCCTTTGTACCAGATTTCGGGACTCACCAATGTTTTTTGCTGCTTTGCATTCAGGTTCAGCCCTACCTTTTCGCACCACTCCCGGATGGTCTTTTCGTGCTTGTACAGGTCAGCATACACTTCTTCCCCGTATGTTTCGTAGACCCACTCCATTGGTTCCCGAGAGCGTCTTATCAAAACGAAGTTCGGCAATGCGTTCCGGAGTAAACTGAGCCTTCAGCCGTTTGGGTCGCTCGATGGTTACTTTGTAATACCCGAAGTCATTGTTATCAAACACTTGTGCGGCAATGCCTTCTTCCCCTTGCCGTATCGCGGACTGCATGCCAGTGTATACCTGTACAATTTCGCGGATGTGTTCCGGGGAAAATTCGCAGTTCTTCGCGCCGAGGTTCTTGCGCAGCTTGCGGTACAGTTGCCCCGCGTCAATCAGTTGCACTTTGCCTTTGCGGTCGGCCGATTTGTTATTGCTCAGTGTCCAGATGTAGGTAGTAATGCCCGTGTTGTAGAACAGGTTGTTGGGCAATTGGATAATGGCTTAGCAGGTCGTTTTCAATGATGTAACGGCGAATGTTGCTTTCGCCGCTGCCTGCATCTCCCGTAAACAAGCTGCTGCCGTTGTGTACGGAAGCAATGCGGGAACCCAGCGGGCTCTTGGAGAGCGGCTTCATCTTATTGACCATCTCCATCAGAAATAGCAACTGCCCGTCCGAAGACCGTGGTGTGGCATCGGCGACTTCTTCCTTGCCCCAGTAATCCTTCAGCTTGATCTGGAACCGGGGATCAATTACATCTTTGCCATCCTTGATGTACTTCTGGTCACCGGCCCACGACTTGCCGTAGGGCGGGTTGGAAAGCATGAAATTAAAATTTTTACCCGCAAATTCGTCCGTTGCCAAGGTTGAGCCGCTTCTGATGTTTTCGGGTTATTGCCCTTGATCATCATGTCCGACTTGCAAATGGCGTAGGTTTCGTCGTTCACCTCTTTGCCGTACAGGTGCACGTCGCCGTTGGCCCGTATCTCTCCTTCCGGGTCTTTGATAAAGTTCTGCGATTCGGTAAGCATCCCCCCGCTGCCGCAGGCCGGATCGTAGATGGTCATTACCGGCGGCAGTTTGTCTTTCACCGGGTCGAAAATGATGTGGGTCATCAGGTCAATCACCTCCCGCGGCGTGAAGTGTTCCCCGGCTTCTTCGTTATTTTCCTCGTTGAACTTCCGGATCAGCTCTTCAAACACGTAACCCATGCCCAGGTTAGACAACGGCGGGAGCTTGCGGCCATCCGGGTCATTTTTCTCGAAGGGCGTCAGGTTGATATGGGGTGAGGTAAACTTCTCCAGCACGTTCAGCAGCACGTCCTTGGAGGCCATGTGAGCGACCTGGCTCCGGAGGTTAAACTTGTCAATAATTTCTTTTACGTTGCCGCTGAAGCCATTGAGGTAGTCTTCAAAATTGGCCCTTAAAATCTGCTGGCTGTTGGTGGCGGTACTGTAAAGGCGTTGCAGGGTCCATTGACTTGTGTTGTAAAACACATACCCCGATGCCTGCCGAAGCCCGGCTTCGTCCCATTCGGTCAGTCCGGCTTCGTCCCGCTGGAAAGTCAGTTCTTCCATCACAGCGTCTTTGGTGGGTTCAAGCAGGGCGTCCAGTCGGCGCAGCACCACCATCGGCAAGATCACGTCGCGGTATTTGCCCCGCACATACACGTCGCGCAGGCAGTCGTCGGCAATGGACCAGATGAAAGAAACCAGTTTATTGTGTACAGTGGTATTCATTTATAGTATTTTTAAATAAGGTCTATGGTATTCAGGATTATCCGAATCTTGGGGTTAGCATCACCCTGCCCCAAATTTGGTGAGGACACAGTATACGGGGATCAGTACTTCTTCTGGAAGGGTGGCGATTTGGGCATCCAATTGTTGGAAATCTGGATTTTTCAGGCATTTAAAGACAGTAACAAAAACAGGTGGAATCATTGGCATTCTATTTTCACACGTCCACTCAGCTCAAAAAGTACACTCATATTGGCACCAGCTTGGGTTTGCTTGACGCAATATCATGTAAAAACAGGTCGGAATAAAGCATTTTTGTCGGGAATTTGTACGTATGCCCTATACTAATCCGATTCTATCAGTTTTTATCTCAATGTGATAACAGGCAGTATTGGCTATTGCTGAATCGCTGCTGATAGAGGGATTGGGTAACCAGAAAATGAAAAAGGGCCAAAGAAGGCCCCTTATCCGACACTTTTTGAACTTCCTTTGCGGAACAGCTTAATCGAAATAGCTGCAACACAGCAACTTATTTCGGTTCATCCAATAGCTTTCTGAAGCTCAGCCACCCATTCCGGCTCAAGCTCCATGTAGACCCGTCTGGAAAAGATCCCTTTGCGGGATAACTCTTTCTGCATATCAGCCAGCGTCCCTTTTATCTCCTTTACCATTTCCCATTGGGGCAGATCAAAACGGGAAAAGCTTTTTCTTTCGACCCACAGCTTCAGGTTCTGCTGCCATTCCTTTATCCACTCCATCAGTTCTTTTATATCCTCTCCTGACCAGTCTGCTTCGTTGCCTGCCAAAAATTCGTCAACAATGGCAGTAAACTCTTCTTCAAGATCCTCCTTGAGTTTTACTCCCGGTACATCAGGTATTTTTGTTCCTGATTTTACCTCATCATTCCGGAGATTATTTTCTGCTTCCAGAACTTTTTGTGAATTTGAGGCAGCGAGCAGTCGTTCAGCTTGCAGTCTGGCTGCTTGTAATCTGGCCTCCTGTTCTTCCCTCTGGGTCTGAAGCTTTTTAAGCTCAAACTCATGATCGCGGATGCGCTCTGCCGATGCCAAATTGGCAAGATATTGTTGGTGGGCCAGTTCCATTTGCCGGATCTTTAGCAATGTACGACTGTCATTGCCTTGGCTCTTACTACGCCTAGGTAGACTGATAGATAAAGAAGTGTTGTGACCAGAATAGGCGTCTGAAGTCGTTGATTCGGCGACGCTGTTTTGTTGCTTGCTGAATTTTGATCTGCAAGTACTCGAACAGAATAACTTACCTTTTCTTGCAGCAGTAATTGGTTTCTGGCAATATTTACAGGTTGAAGTATCCATTGGCATTGGGATTTAGGTGAATAAAACGTTTCAGGAAGCGTTTTGAAAAACGTTCCGGTAACGTATTTCAAAACGCTTTCAGTGGGTTTGTCAGGATTGACAATGCTAATCCAGCCAGTATGTATCATCAGCAGGACAATGGTTGATAACTGAGTTTTCGACCATTGACTTAAGCAATACCTCCGCATAATCTTGATTAGTTTCAGCAGAAATCGCTATTGCTCGGAGTAAATTGAATTTGGTGCGCGGCTGAAAACCCTGAAGCACCTTGTCTGCTAATTTCTCTAACCGTGCCAAATCTCCCGGCCTGTCCTTTAATCCAGCAACATCAAGGGCCGAATCTGGCACACTACCTACTACCGCTACTTTAGTATTACTATGCATTTCAACAGAAGTGGTAGCGGTAGTAGCAGCTTTGTCTTGCTCTTGCTTTACCCGCCTGACTCTGCCCGGAGACACCTTTAAATGTTCTTGGATATAGGAATAAGTATAATTATCCTGAAGCAATTTGGCGATCTGTTCATTTTTGCCATCATTCTTCTCGCCTTTTTCATGCGATTTATTTTGACTGGCATTTTCAGAAACCGCTGGCACTACATCATGAAGCGGAATGCGTTCCCCGGTATTATGGAAGATCATGTTTTCATCAAAACGCAACACATAGCTTCTATCCTTATATTCCTGAGGGATATAATTACCTTTCACCACGCAAAAGTGCCTCAGTTGGGGGTTTGCTGAATCAATTCTGAATTCGATCGCTACCCGAACTTTAGCCTCAAAAGATTGACCTCCAATGAAATTATTTTTGCTGGGCGCCTTGTTTTCCGTACCCTTTCCAGTGTGATGCAAAAAGAGGATCAGGCATCCATACCGTTCAGCTATTCTCTTATAGCCTCTTAAAAATTCCCTGATCCGGTCGTTATCCTTCACACCTCCAGTAAAAACATCCATGAAGGCATCAATAACGATTACATCTACACGCTGCTTTTTTAACTCCCTTTCTAAAGTTTGTATCAGGTCTCTCCCCCAATCGAAAATAAAACTAATATTCTTAAAAGCTTGACTGTTGTGGCGGAGACCCCGGTTCTGCTTCTTAAGCAGGCAAATCATTGCATCCTTTGCATCTTCCGAACTGACGTAAATTGCTCTTTGGTACCGAAGGAAAAGTTTAAAGCCGAGGAATGTTTCAAATCCTAGCGCAACTGAAATTGCGAATAGGCGGAGTATGGCACTTTTGCCCGTATCTGAACTACCACCTAAAGCTGCTAAACCACATTGGGGAAAAAGAGGCTCCAATAGACAAGGAATACTTTCAAGGGGAGAGTTTAGCAACTCTTCCCCTGTAAATATCTGTATCTCGTCAGTTAATTGTTTCTCATCCGTACCCTCTTCAGCGTTTTCTTGCGACGATACTGTAATCGTCTTCTGTTGGTAATCATCCTCCCCATGTTTACCAACCGGCTCAAATGGATTAAGCATGGCTAGTAAAGGTTGAAATTCAAAAACGAGAAGCGGTCATTGCCCGGTTTTATCCGGATTTCAGCCATAACACCTGTTAGATGAGGATCATACTTGTTAAGCCGATTTAAGATCTCATCCAGCTCCATCCAAAGCTTCTGATAATGGAACAGATACAATTGCCGATGAACCTCCCTTAATTTTAAATTATGGCTATTTTCCCGCTTAAGGTATCCCTCGCTTGCCTTTTCCCCTTGCCTTTGAGCGTACTCCCGAAGTTCTGTTTCCCTTTCCGCAATAATTTTTTCTAGCAAAACTATTGCCAAATGATTATCTTTGTCTTGGTTCACCAACCGAGACAACGAACTAAAACCGCTGATTTTCATAGCAGTATGAGATTTAGCGGTTTTTGATTTGTTGGGAGTCGACCTTCTTCAGTGCGGCCCGCACATTAGATTTGCGAAAATAAACTCGCCCCCCATTCGCTCAAAAGGAATAAGGCCACGGCGTTTCCAGTCGTGAATTGTCTGGACAGTTACATCCAAGTCAAAGGCTATTTCCTCTATTTTTGATAAAGGTTCTTCTTGGGGTGCAGGAATAACCGGGGTAATTTGTTTTCTATCCATTACCCGTTCAAAGTATTCTCAACCAAGGTTTCTAACTCTGAAACTGGCATAAGAATGTAATAAACGTTTGCTCCGCTTCTAACAGGATTTTCCATATTCTCTTATTTGGTTATGGATGCAAGTTAGATCGGAATAAGGCTGTGGGTCACCCACTGGGTTACCCACAATTCAGCAGGAAGAGTAAAGCTACTAGTCTATCAGGTTATCTAAGGACTTTATATCGTCATCAATCTTTTTCACTATTTCAAAGTTGATTATTTGGCGAAAAAGCTCTCGTACGTTTTTAAGATCGGTTATTAATGCTTTTTTTGCTTGGGGGGCTTCAGCATGATATAAAGGTTGCCGTAAGACATTATAAACACGAGAATCTCTTATTTTATCAGTTGGCCTTCCAAGCATTTCGAGCACCATGGCGGCATATTTGGTTTTTTCTTGGGTCCTGCTAATTTTATACTGCTGTTGCAGGTAATAAAAAACCAGACCTATAATTCTATCTGAAGACTTTCCATTATTGATAGTACTCTTTTTCGCCTTTTCCTGCCTCATATCAATCCATTCCATGGCGGACTCGCCAAAATCAGTATGCAAAGAAACCCCATCAATATTGGTCTTCCTGATTTCGCGTATCAACGCTTTTGTATGACCAAACCAATCTTCTTCATCAAATAGATAAGTGCTTAAATGATATTCCAAAAAGTTTTTCACTTTACGATCATAATAACCGGTTTCTAATTGGAGCTTTTCTTTAAAGATATTGGATACATGATCTTGATAAGTGTTATGGTAATAATCAAGGATGTCTTTTTCAAAAATTTGTGCTTGAAAGGGATTAATGGGCTCATTGACTGTAACATCATAAAAAATGTCTCTTTCAAAGGATATTGCTTTTTCTTGTGCCCAGTAATTTAGAGTATCAATTTTTTTTTGCCTTGTATTAGTTGTCCATATTCATTCTGAACCATGTCAACTAATTTTTGTAAGTAATACCGATAATCCCCTGTGTGAAAAAAATGATAAGCAAGCTGAAATTCTAGAGCTTGACGGAACGAGTCAGGATCTTGCTGCTCGTTAAGCATCTCCAGAAAAGCTTGATGCTCTTGTAATTGATCAGAAGGATCAGCAGGTTCGGCAACCTCTAATTTTATAGAATAAGGGACGAGAAGATTTTTTGAATTACGAACATTGATTGCATACGTTATTCTTGAAGTCATCTACTATGTGGTCTTAAATTGTTATTTATCATAAATAGTGAAGCGCTGCTAGAATTTGCAGCTATGAGAGTTGAGAATAGGATTGTTTACCCAACTTTGGTGAAAGGGGTATTACTCCAAACCTTATGCATCTCGACGGCCTTTACTTTATCAGTGATTTTAATGTACTTTTTTAAGGTTCGATAGTCTTCATGGCCAGGTGATCTCTTGCACTGTTTCTGGCCTCATTCCCTTCTCCAGACTTAAAGTAACGAAGGTTCTACGACCTGTGTGGGTAGATAGAAAATTGTACTTTGGAAGCATACTCTCAATTCTATTCTTTCCGCTGTACTTTACTGTTGTAGTCGGTTCATCTATTTTAGCCAATTGGCCAAGCTCCTTGATGAAGTCATTTGCCTTTTGATTTGATATAGCGTGAAATACCTTGGATGAAGGGTCACTCGATTTATATCGGGACATGATCTGGCTGGCATAAGCAGAAAGTGGTACAATAACTTTTCTAGGTTTATTACCTTTGATCTGATACAGATGCCATTCCTTACAATTGTCGTACTCTTTAAGATCGGTCCACTTTAGGTTGCATACATCAGAGAACCTCTGGCCTGTAAAACACATGAAACAAAATAAATCCCGGATACGGGAGAGACGGGAATTTTCAGTTAGGCCAAGGTGATAAATAGCTAACAGTTCTTTCTCCGTTAGGTAAATGACGTCTTTTTTGCTGCGTTTAGCCTCAAAATCTTCATAGGCTTTATTCTTATGATACCCCCTCTCCAAGGCCCAGCCTAAAAATACCTTCAGGCAGTCATAATACTTACTTATGGTGTCATTACTTTGTGTTAACTCCTGGATAAGATAGTTGCGAAAACTGATATCGAAGCGCTCATCTACCAAACTAAATTCAAGCTTCCGGTGCTTTAGATTAGAAAAAAATTTAAAAGCAAATTTTTAAGGGTCTTATATTTCTTCATAGTCAAAGGCTTCACCAGCGATGCCTTTTCCTCCATAAATTCATCAAATACTTCAATTAACTCCCGCTGCTTCTTGGGCTTTTCAGTCTGGATGCTGGCCTTGAGCTTATCCTGGACTTGGGTATATGTGATACCTTCCTCTTCAGTAAGTAAGTAATACGTTTTAGGTAATCCTTTCTCGATGGAACTAAGGCGGCCATTCAATTCTACGCTACCAGAGTTATTCTTGCGTACCCGCTGCTTGTCAGCATCCCATTGTTTAGGATGAGTCTTTAACCCTGTGTACATTTTGAAGCGGTTACCATCCACAGATAGCATAACCATGATCGGAGTGTCTTTGTCAGCATTGGGCTCTTTGAGGTAGAAGTTTACAGCGGCCATTGGTACGAAGTATTCAGGTGAATAACAAGGTTAGCAGATCGAGTCGGGGGACAGTATAGGGGACACTTTTTCTTATTTCCTCCCGATCTTGCCCGACTTAATCTGACAAGCAAGTAAGCAAAAATGCCTTTATTTCGCAAATTAAAGCGTTTTAAATATGAATAAGTAAGAATGGTTATGCCAGGTGATAGCGCTGCTCCCGCTACTAAGCAAACCACTAATTCAGAGGGCTTGGTATTCCCCCGTAAAAGTGGAGGGATGGAAAAGAGTACCTTTAACCACCCAAACCACCAAGTGTAATGACCACCAGGAAGACGTATTCGAAGGAGTTTAAAGAGGAGGCCGTACGGCTGGCCGGGCAGCATGGCAACCAAAGCCAAACGGCACGGGATTTAGGCCTGCAACTAAGCGTGCTGCGGCGCTGGATCAAGGAGTTCAATCAAGACGGGGAAAAGGCCTTTCCCGGCAAGGGGCATACTAAGGAGGAGGAGTTGCGGCAGTTACAGCGGGAGAATCAACGGTTAAAGGAGACCGTCGAGATCCTAAAAAAGGCAGTGGGTATCTTCAGCAAGAGCTCCCAGTAAGATACCAGTTTATTAGGGAGCACCAGCAGGCGTATTCTGTAGATCGACTATGCCAGGCAATGGAAGTGTCGGTAAGTGGGTACTACGCCTGGGTAAAAAGGCCTGAAAGTGAGCGTAAACGGCAGAATCAGCAGCTTTTGGAACGCATTAAGCGCATCCACAAACAGAGCCGGCAGACTTACGGTAGCCCCCGGGTGTATGTGGACTTGAAAAAACAGCACATCCCTTGTTCACTTAACCGGGTAGCACGGCTGATGCAACTCAATGAGATTGCTGCTAAGCGAAAAAGGAAGTTTGTTGTAACTACCGATTCCAAACACGACTTGCCGGTAGCAGAAAACAAACTCAATCAGGACTTTACCGCTAGCAAGCCCAATCAAAAGTGGGTCACTGATATTACTTACATCCCCACCAAAGAAGGCTGGCTGTACCTGGCAGTGGTGCTGGACTTGTATTCGAGAAAAGTAGTCGGCTGGGCAATGGATGAGCACATGGAAAGAGGACTGGTGATGAGTGCTTTACGGATGGCTCTACTTGCTCGAAAGCCCCATAAGGAGCTGCTCCACCACTCCGACAGGGGTAGCCAATATGCCAGTAACGACTATCAGAAACTGCTTGACGACAATAAAATCACTTGTTCCATGAGCCGAAAGGGCAACTGTTATGATAACGCCGTTATGGAGAGTTTCTTTGCCACCCTTAAGCAGGAACGGGTTTACCATCAGCACTACCAAAGCCGCCAGCAAGCTAAGCAGGACCTATTCGAGTATATCGAAGTGTGGTATAACCGCAAGCGAACCCATTCTACGCTGGGCTACATGAGTCCCGAGGAATTTGAAAACAATATACGGCAGTATTCTATGGCCGCTTGACCTTTCCTAATCCTCCACGATTTTGGGGGAAACCCAGCTTTAGCAATCAAATGCTGAAGCCCTTTTTCTTTTGGTACAAAATAGGTCAAAATCGCTCTATAGCATTTGCGTAGCTTCATGTTCGTTGATGACTGATGAATTTCCTAATTATCAAGTTATTCATAGCTTTCTGCTCTTAGCGTCAACTTCGTTGTGAAGAGCAACTGCACTAACCATATTGCAGCATCCTCTGTGTGCGGTACTACCTGCCCAACGAACCGGAGCCCATCGTAATCCGCCACCTGGTTTCACAGGCCCCGCTGCTTGAAGTAGATGGAGTACGGACGGCGGGTTTGGAAAAAATACTGGTGGACTTGTTTTGTGACGCCGAACTGTTCGCCTCGTTTGGGGGAGCAGAGCTGGAAAACATATTCCGGGAAGCTTTCAAGACCTACCCGGTCAACCTGTACCGCTACGCCGGCCGGCGGCGGAAGGAGGCGATAGCGCAATTTCTGCAAACTCTATGATCTACCCCGATTCTTTTACCGCCTGTCGCGGTTTGTGTCGCTATCCGGGGAGGAGGCTGAGCAGTTATGCCGCAAGCTGACGCTTAAGAAACTCAGGCGAAAAGAGCTGTTCTTCCGGCACGGGGAAGTCTGCAAACAGATGGCATTCATCACTCAGGGCTGCCTCCGCCGCGGGTGAATGTCAGGGTCAGATAAGTACGGGTATGAACTAACAAAAATTCCGCCTTCCCGTTCTTACTCTCAGTTCCACCAACACCTCAACCAACAAGCATGGACGCGGCCATTCAAAGTAAGTTCGAACAGATTCTGGCCATCCGGGAAGATTCCGAAAGGCTGGAAGATGCCCAGCAGGTAACCCCTTACCTGCGCTATGTCACCGGCTGCCGGTACCGGCTGGAAAAGACCGGCCACCGCCGTTGGGGCAACCAGGAGAGTCCGCTCGAGGAGGGATCTTTTTTTCAGATTCTGCCCGACCAGGTTGACAACGGTTTCTACAACTGGTACTGCGACAACCGCCCCTGGCACCAGCTCTACCACACGCCCGAAATGGCCCTGCTCCAGTTTATCTTTTACTGGCACGTGTGGCAGACGGAGATAAACAAAAAGGATTTCCGGCTCCCGGAATAATTATTCTATCCCTTGCCCAGAGCGATAGCATTCCGGTAATAAAGAATCGCGCAGCTGATCCACCGGTCGTCCGATGGCGGGGCAGAAGAGTGTTTTTGAAAAAACTCCAGCTGATGCCGCGGGTGGTGTGGACTGGGCATTACCCTTGGAGGCAGAAAGATTCCCGCTGATGCAGACTTGCCGTAAGTCAGCCCACGTTTCCGTTACTTTCCCGACTTTTCAAGCCCCGGCATCCAGACCGGGCATAACCCCCCGCTGCCCGTCGCATACCTGATCGGGTGACGCCCTGCTCCGGGGCAGCGCAGTTGCTGCAGGCAGTAACTGCCCGTAATCCATGCAGGTAAGCTTTCCGGCAGACTTGCTTTTTTTTCAGAATGGCTTCTTACCACCTTTCCGGACTGTTTCATCCTTTCCCTGATCATCAATTTTTTTTTATGATTAAAAGATCACTCTCCCTCTCCTGTTGCCTGTTTGGTTTACTGGTGGCTGCATCCGGGCAGACGACTGCCCCGAAGCCTCAGGTCATGCTCAGTGAGCAGATAGGTTCCTCCAAAAAAGAAACCCTCGAAGACATCGTCGGCTACGACCGGTCCGGGTACTACGTGCTGAAGTATTACAAGGGCAAACAAGTACTTGCCCGCTTTTCGAAGCAACTGACGCTGGAACGGTCCGCCGGTCTGGACCTGGGAAAAGGCAGCGAAAAGCGGGAATACGAACGGATTGTGCAGATCAGGGAAAAACTCTACCTGTTTACCTCCAAAAATGAGTCTAAAACCAAACACAACGTTCTCTACGCCCAGGAACTGGACAAGACTACGCTTCAGCCGGCCCCGCAACTGCTCAGGATCACCCACATGGAGTACGACAAACGCCGGAATGACGGAGGCTTTCAGTTTCGTCTGTCAGCCGATTCGTCGGCCCTTCTGGTGCATTATAACCTGCCGTACGATAAAGGCAGTCCGGAAAAGTTCGGCTTCCTCGTGTACGAGCCAGGCCTGAAGCTGCGCTGGCAAAAGCAGATGACACTGCCTTATCCCGACGAGTTATTCGCAGTCAGCTCCATTAAACTCGATAATCAGGGAGGTGTGTACCTGATGGGAAAATTATACCAGGGGAAGGTAAAGGAAAAGAGGCGGGGGCTGCCCAACTTTGAATACCGCCTCCTTTCGTGCACTGCGTCCGGAAACGCTACCAAAGAATACAATATCCGGCTCCGCGACAAGTTTATCACCGATGTGCAGTTTGCCGTGAAAGACAAGAACCAGATCATATGCAGCGGGTTTTACTCCGAACAGGGCGTGTACAGCATCAAAGGTGCCTTCTTCATGACCCTTGACGCAGGTTCCAAAGCAGTCAAAAGCCAGCACCTGCAGGAATTTGATGCGGACTTCCTCAGTGAATTCATGAGCGAAACCAAAGCCAGAAAGGGGAAAGAACTTTATGAGTATGATCTGGATGATCTGGTCATGCGCGAAGACGGGGGTGTGGTGCTGGTGGCCGAACAGTATTACCACTACGTACATACTTATTACTCGGGTACCGGCGCCAACCGCTTCATGAACACAGTGCATTATTATAACTATCATGACATCATTGCCGTCAATATCAACCCCGATGGTAAAATTGCGTGGGCAAGAAAGATTCCCAAGCACCAGACCAGTGTGAATGACGGAGGCTTTTTCTCTTCTTACACCCTCTCGGTGATCGGCAGTAAGTTATACTTCCTCTTCAACGACAGCCCCAGAAACCTGGACAACTCTCCCGGCGACCGGACGGTAAACTTCAGTGGCCGGAATAGTTCGGTTGTTGTGCTGGTGCAACTGGACAAGAATGGAAATCTGGAGAAAATGCCCCTTTTTACCGCCAAAGATTCTGATGTGATTACCCGGCCCAAGGTATGTGAGCAGGTTTCTTCCAACGAGGTGATTCTCTACGGACAAAAAAAGAGCACGCATAAATTCGCCCGGCTCACGCTGTAACTTTCCCTGTCCACTGCCGCCTCCCTCCGGGCCGGGCCTGTTACGCAGGTCCGGCCCGGAGGGAGGCGGTCATTTCATGCCGCCTGATCTTGTTCATCCCTCTGCCCTTTTGGGAAAAACCCGGTTTCGGGTATGACCCTGAAGGGTTATCCATAACCAAAACTATTCCTTTGAAAAATATCTGTGCCGGAATAGTTACGGCTGCTGGACCGGTAGGTTTTGCGGGTTTACTGCCGCCCCGCACAACCCGGAAAATAGTGGTAAGTATTTTATACCCAGCGGGTACGGACACCTACACCCAAATGCAGGGAATGCCGCTATCTTCTGTAAAGCCCGGCCCGCACAAGCGTAAGATCAGGTGTGCAGTGCTGCGGGAGCCGCACTTGCCGCAGCCGGTGTCCTTTCGCCGATCTGCTGGCGCCACATGGCGTAGTAGAGGCCCTTTTTTTCGAGCAGCTCCCGGTGAGTGCCGGCCTCGGCAATGTGGCCTTTTTCCAGCACGAATATACGGTCGGCGTGCAGCACCGTCGAAAGGCGGTGGGCAATGAGAATGGTCAGGTGCTGCTGGCTTCCCGACAGGTCCCGCACGGTTTTGCCGATCTCTTCCTCGGTGAGGGAATCAAGGGCGGAGGTGGCCTCGTCGAACACCAGCAGGGCCGGCTTGCGCAGCAGGGCCCGGGCAATGGACAACCGCTGTTTTTCGCCACCCGACACCTTTACCCCGCCTTCCCCGAGAACCGTGTCGAGCCCCTTGCCGGCCCGGGCCAGCAGACCGTCCGCCGCCGATTTGCGCAGCACCGCGAGGCATTCCTCGTCGGTAGAATTGGGGGCCACAAAGGTAAGGTTTTCGCGGATCGTGCCGGCAAAGAGCTGCGTGTCCTGGGTGACAAAGCCGATCTGCTCCCGCAGTCCGTTGAGGTCTGCCTGGCTGCCGGGAATATTGTTGTAGTAAATTGTGCCCGTTTCGGGCGTATAAAGCCCTACCAGCAGTTTCACCAGGGTAGTCTTGCCCGCCCCCGACGGACCCACGAAAGCAATGGTCTGCCCGAGCTGCATCCCGAAGGAAATGCCGTCCAGGGCCCGGTGCGAAGCGGTGCGGTGTCTGAAGCTGACCTCATCAAAGGCCAGTTCCCGGATCCGGCCGACCGGCACGGGGTTGTCAGGCATCTTTTCCCGGGGCATGGCAATGATCCGGCCGAAGTTTTCAAGGGATACTTCCGTTTCGCGGTACACATTGATGATGTTGCCCAGTTCCTGGAGCGGCCCGAACACGAAGAACGAGTAGAGGAAAAAGGTAAAGAACTGCCCGACCGTGAGCTCACCGGTTACCACCAGCCAGAGCATGAGCAGCAGCAGGGAATTGCGCAGTAAGTTGACAAAAGTGCCCTGCACGAAACTCAGGCTGCGGATGTAGCGCACTTTCTTGAGTTCCAGTTGCAGGATTTTGGCGGTGGTATCGTTGAGCCGCCTGGTTTCCTGGCCGGCCAGCCCGAGACTTTTGATCAGTTCTATGTTGCGCAGTGATTCGGTGGTGGAACCGGCGAGGCTGGTTGTCTGCGCCACGATGCTTTTCTGAATTACTTTGATCCTTTTGCTCAGCACCGAACTGACAACGGCCAGCAGCGGCACGGAAGAAAGGTAGACCACCCCCAGCAGCCAGTTGACGCTGATGGCGTACACCATCACAAAAACAATTCCCACCACCGACGTAAAGAGAATATTGACGAAAGCCGAGATCAGTTTCTCCACGTCGGTTCTTACTTTCTGGAGCACGCCCAGCGTCTCGCCGCTCCGCTGGTCCTCAAACACCTGGTAGGGCATGTCGAGGGAATGGCGCAGGCCGTCGGAATAAATCTGGGCTCCCAGCCGCTGGGTGATTACGTTCACAAAGTAATCCTGAAAGGCCTTGGCAATCCGCGATACCATGGCCACCCCGATGGCAGCCAGGATCAGCAGGCCGGCCCCCCGCAGAAACAGGGCCGTGCTGCCGTATTCCCGCAGGGAACCATCTTTGGCGATCACGTACCCGTCAATGATCTTCTGAAAGATGTAAGGGTCCAGAAAGGAAAAGATCTGGTTGATGGCTGCCAGCAGCAGGGCCAGCAGCACGAGGCCCCAGTATTGCTTCAGGTAAGAGTATAATATACGCATAAGGTTCGGTGGGCAGGGTTTAACCCTTTGAAGTTGTGAGAATATCCGGATCAGTTTCCTGCCCCGGACACTCCCCGTTCCGGAGCAGGGTCAGGTAATCAATCAAAGCCTGAATGGTAGCCTTGTTGAGGGACAAAGTGAGATTTCTGCCGGATTTTTCGGAATGCACCAGCCCGGCATCCACCAGCACCTTCACGTGGTGCGAAACGGAGGGCTGCGCCAGCGAAAGTACCCGGTGAACTTCCTGACAGCCCACGCAGTGTTGCCCGGCCACCTTCTGCAGGATCAGCAGGCGACTGCGGTCACTCATTGCCCTTGCTATCTTTTCTACCCCTTTTTCTAGCCCTTTTGTGTCCATAGACGGTTAGACTATTCAAAAATACATAGACGCATGTAAATGTATCAATATATTTATCCCCGTCCCAACCCTTGACCAGTTTGGGGTTCATTCCGGTACTTTCATAGGGATGGTTTTAACCCACAGGACTTTCTCAATATACCGCTTCGGTTGACTCCAGGGCAGGTGGTCCAGGCGTGAACGCCCCAACCAGTACAAGTGGATACGTCTGCCCGGGCGGTTTCAGATGATTACTTTGACATTCAAAATCTAAAATTCACAATTTAAAATTGCGCAACTACCCAAGTCCGGTTCCTGTGCGGAACCAGCAGCTGATGCGGAAAGTACCAGAGGAAAAAGGTAAGGCATCCGGTCAAGGCTGCCGGCTAGCCGAAGAATCTGGTAAAAACCTCCTGCAAATCATTTTCTTTCAGGGGTTTATTTAAAAATCCGGCCACATTGAATGGCTTCACTTTTTCCAGATCCTGAGGATTCAGGGAAGTGGTCAGCATGATGATCACCGTAGCCTCCTTGCCTTTGAAATCACGTTTCTGGTAGGCTTCCAGAAAATCAAACCCGTTCAGCACCGGCATATTGATGTCAAGCAGAATCAGTTCGGGGCAGGTGCCCGCGTCCCCACAATGCGCCTCCACCTGATCAAGCGCTTCCTGGCCGTTTTTGGCAATGACTACTTCCCGCGTGATGCCCATTTCCTGAATCAGCAGTTCATTCATAAAGTTGGTTGTGGAGTCATCATCCACCAGCATGATCGAATTGAACGTTTTCATAACCTTAAACCAGTTGGTTGTTTCCTTTTACCCTTGATTTTGAACGCCCCACACAGACTCTAAAGCGCGAACCTGGCGCTTCCGGCATTTCAACGCTGATTTCCTGCCTGCATTATCGGTAATCTTTCCGACAAACAATAGCCTGGCCCGCTACTTTACGCGTAATTACGCAGCCCGGCGGAATCCCGGGTAGCCGGCGGCCGGATAATCAGTCCCAAACCGGCCCCGGGGATCTGATTTCCTTACCGGTGGGGCGCAGCGTTTTTTCCGGCAGGCGGGTCCATCAAAACGCCTTTTTCCGGACAATCTGAATTTTAGCGAAAACCATTGTCACCGACCCGTACTTTTCCCGTATAATCTGACAGGATCAAACTTTTTTAGTGATGAAAAACAAGAAGGATGAGAACGAACAGGGCAATAACCCCGAAAATGCGGGTAAAAACCGGGACCCCGACAAAAAGATGGACATCGATCCAAACCATAGCGGACGACTCCCTGAACCCGGCCTCGCGGGGATCGGAAGGACCAGCCG
>JAUJMU010000002.1:128439-132398 GCA_030446715.1 Cytophagales bacterium
ACCATAGCGGACGACTCCCTGAACCCGGCCTCGCGGGGATCGGAAGGACCAGCCGATGATCAGCACGAAGGAAACAGCAAGTAGCACGGATTAAACCTTAAACTTTTACCATTATGACAATCAACTCAGAAAATACCTACGATGCCTCCGATGCCCGTAACTCAGGTACGGCTTATTGGGCGGGCAATACCGGATTAAACACCCCGGAGTCTGCCGCCAGCGGTTCTCCGTATCCGGCCTCTCCGGGCAGCGACGCCATTACGGGCTCTGCCTACACCGGCCGCCCTGCCGGTACGTCTGCTGATAAGTGGAATATGGAGAAGCTGAACGACGTTTACTCGCGGGCCAGCCGCTGGGTCAAAGCCAATCCGGCGCTGGTTATCTCGGCCGCGGCAGGAATCCTGACCGGTGTAGCGGGAGTTATCGCTCTCGGCCGCCCGGGCAGCAAGGCTCCGGCCGACCGGTACCCGGGTGGGGAATCCTACGGGCAGCCGTACGGCCAGGGTGAGATCAGTTACAATCCTGCCACCCAGACGGAAAGCTATAATCCGGGCTCCGGCAGCACTTCCGGGTTATAACCGCAGTACAATTTCAGACTGCCGGAAAGGCGGATTGAGTCAGATACGATCTGTTGAGTATTAATCACAGCACAATCAAATGACGAACAGCTTTTACAAGATGAATTGTAAAAGCTGTTCGTCATTTATCTGAAGAGACGTCCGAAATACACAGTTTAATCAGATTCTTTTTATTCTTTCGGGATCAGCCGGGGAAGAAGACCTTAAAAGTGGACCCGACCCCAACTTTGCTGTCCACCTGAATTTTCCCTCCTGCATTCTCAATGATCCGCTTTACGATGTACAGACCAATGCCGGTGCCTTCCACGTGGCTGTGCAGGCGTTTGAAGAGGGCAAATAATTTCTCTTCCTGCCGCATGTCAATACCCAGACCGTTGTCCTGTACGGTAAATACGTTGTGGGCGTCCTGCCTCCGGCAATAAATATGCACCACCGGCACCCGGTCCGGGGAGCGGTACTTGAGGGCATTGGACACCAGGTTGTACAGGATGCTTTTCAGGTTCTTTCGTGAAAAGTGAACCGTTTCGCAATCCAGCCTGATCTCCAGGCGGGCCTGGGATTCCTGAATCTGGGGCTTAAGGTCCTCAAGCACTTCCTCCAGAACCCCGGCCAGGTAGAGGCTGTCTGCATCTCCGGAGTCCTCCTTGCCGATTTTGGCTACTTCGGTCAGGTCGCGGATGGTTGTCTTGAACCGGTTCACCGAACCGTAAAGCATCTGAAAGATCTGCTGCACGGTTTCATTCTGACGGCTCTCGGTGCTTAGCTTCCGGTCCATGGCCTTCAGAAACCCTTCAATATTGGCGATTGGCGCTTTCAGGTCATGGGAGGCCGTGTAAATGAAGTTGTCCAGGTCCACGTTGGTACGCCCCAGTTCCTGGTTGATCCGCGTGAGCTCCCGGTTGGACCGGGCCAGTTTCTCATTGGCGGCCTGTACCTGTTCATTGGCCACGCGCAGCTCCTGGTTAGCCGCGGCCAGTTCCCCGGTCAGGAACTGTAGTTTTTCTTCGGTTTTTCTCTGGTCAGTCATGTCCATCACCAGGGTAAAGAATCCGACCACTTCTCCCTGCTGTTTATCGGGCACGTAACTGGCGCGGATGTATTTTACCAGATTTTCCCGGTAAGGCATCATTGCTTCAAAATTCACCTTCTCCCCGGACAGTGCCTGTTCAATATACTTTTTCACCCCCCCGTAGGCCTTCTCCCCCACCACCTCCCGTACCAGCCGGCCCAGCAGCGCTTCCGGGTTCTGATCAAACCACGACTGGTACGCCTGGTTGGCAAACCGGTACTTCTCCTCCTTATCAAGGTAGCCGATCAGCACGGGCATGGCGTCGGTAATGAGCCGCAGCTGGCGGGCATTTTTTTCCATCTCCTTTCTGGCCAGCACCTGGGAGGTTACCTCGTAGGCAAACACCAGAATGCCATCGACCTGTCCGCGTTCATTGCGGCGGGCCTGGTAGGTGAAATTGAAATAGAGGGTCTCCGGCTCGCCGCCTTCATGCCTTGCAAGCGGAACGGGCAGCTCCCGGCCGTGAAACGTCTGGCCGGTCAGATAGACATTTTGCAGCATGAGGGCGTTGGGCCGGCCCACAAACTCTGGGATTGCTTCCAGCACCGGTCGGCCCAGCAGGCTTCTTCCCGGAAACAACTGCTCATACTCCGGATTAACGAGTTCGTACACCAGTTCGGGGCCGTCAAGGACGCAGATGGCTGCCGGAGCCTGCATGAAGAAACGTTCGAGCCTTTCCCGCTGGCGGTGGGCTTCCGCCTGCGCCTGCTGCAACTGCCGGGTCCTTGTCTCCACCCGCTCCTCCAGTTGGTGGTTCAGTTGCTGAAGGGCATTCTTTGCCTGCTCCAGCTCCCCATTGGTGGTTCTGAGGGCTTCATTGGCGGCGGCCAGCTCTCCGTTAAGGTGCTGCACGTGTTTGCGGGCCTCCACCTGCGCGGTTACGTCGTGGGCAAAAGCAATGACGCCGTCGGTCTGGCCCGCCCCGTTGCGGGTAGCCGTATGGAAAATATTGAAGTAGAATGCTTCAAGTACACCGGTGTTGCTGCGGTCTGACTGCGCCTCGACCTCCTGGTGGTAAACCGATTCACCGGTGCGGTACACCTGGTCGAGCAACCCGAGCAGGAAGGGCTGATCCGTTATTTCCGGTACTGCTTCCCGGATGGGCTTACCCACCAGTTCACGGTGGCCGACCAGCTGCTGGTAAGCCGGATTGGCCAGCACGCAGGTGTGCTCCGGTCCCCGGAAGGCAATGATGGTGGCCGGGGCCTGCATGAGGATGTCGTGGAGTTGCCGGCGCTGGCCCTCAGCTTCGGCAAGCGCAGCCTGTTCCCGCTGCTGACTTTCCCGTAATTCTTTTTCCGACTGTATACTCCAGGTCAGATCCCGGACCTGCCGGATAATGTAGAGAACCTCGCCTGCTTCGTTGAGGACCGGCACGTGCAAGGCCACCCAGCAGTGTTCGGTTACCTCCCCGGGCCTTGCCGGGTCGGGCAGATTGTACCGGATCTGTTCAGTCCGGTGCGGTTTGCGGGTAGCCAGCACCTCACGGACCGATTCCTTCATGCCGGCAAGGGGACTGCGCTGCCCCGCCTCTGCCGGATCGGGAAAAGCTTCCGCAACAGACTTCCCCACCAGGCTTTCCCGCTGCATCAGGGTCGCCTCCAGGTAAGCATTGCTGGCCGTCAGGATGATCAGCTCCGGCGAGAAAATCAGATACGGGTCGGGTAAAGTTTCAAACACCCGCAGCATGTCCGGGGTAAGGCCTTCGGGCAGGGATAGCTTAAAAGATTGCATTCACATCGGAATAAGTAAACGTACAGCACCAATACGCGGCACAGCAGCGGTTAGTTGGACAAAGCGGCACCCGGCTGGAAGAGAAGGTCCGTTGCACTATCATTTCATAAAAAAACGAGGCTTTAAGAATGTTGAATCCAACGATCTGATTCATCGAAAAGCCCTCTTATTGCCTATCTTTAGCCCCCGGGAATAAATTTATCGGAAAATCCTTTATTTTAACGATTGTCAGTACCGATTACCCGCCGCAATCTGAACCCGGATACTTTTATAATCATCTGCATGCCTTTACCTGATTCCCTGCTGCCTGACCTTCATGCCTCCAAAGCGTTGCTCGGAACGCTGCTGGACGTTTCACTGACCGGGGTTATTCTCTTCCGGCCCGTCTGCTCCTCCGACGGCACCCGTATCACCGACCTTGCTTACGTGCATCTGAACCCCGCGGCCCGGCGGATGCTCCGGTTGCCCGAGTGTCCGGAAGCGACGTTTCTTACCCTCTACCCCAACGCCGTTGAAACCGGCATCTTTGCCTTTTACCGGGACACGTTTCTTTCCGGCGAGGCCGGCCGCTATGATAT
>JAUJMU010000002.1:132498-310268 GCA_030446715.1 Cytophagales bacterium
CCATTTTCCGCGGACCTGATCTGGTGGTGGAAGTAGCCAATGCGGCCATCCTGGAACTATGGGGCAAAACGAGAGAAGAGAGCCTTGGCAGGCCTTTGTTTGAGGTGCTGCCCGAACTAAAGGGGCAGGGATACGAAGCCCTGTTTGCCGGGGTGCTGGAAACCGGTAACCCGGTAACGGGCCACGAACAACCGTCCACCTTGCTTCGCCGCGGAAGGCTGGAAACCGCCTGGTTCAACTTTAATTACCAGGCACTCTGGGGTGAGCAGGGTACCATTACCGGGGTTATCAATATTGCCGCCGAGGTTACGCCCCTGGTGCTTGCCCGCCAGCAGGCTGAGCAAAGCAAGTGGCAGGTACTGGATCTGAACGAGGAGCTGGCCACCACCAATGAAGAACTTTTGGCTACCAACGAAGAAACCCTGGCGGCCAACGATGAATTGGTAATTATCAGGCAGCAGCTTGAGCAACTCAATGCCGGACTGGAAGCTCAGGTAACCAGCCGTACGGCAGAGTTACTGGCGGCTCAGGGCGAAGCAGAGCGTCAGCGGCGGCAACTGCACACGTTGTTCGAGCAGGCGCCAGTTGCCGTTGTTGTTTTCAGAGGCCCCCGGCTCATCATTGAACTGGCAAATCCGGCGGTTTGCCAGTTCTGGGGAAGGACGCACGCGGAAGTGATCAATAAGCCCCTCCTTGAAGCGCTGCCCGAAGTAGCCGGCCAGGGGTTTGATCAGCTGCTCGGCCAGGTACTCATCACCGGAAATCCCCTCGAGGCAGAAGAGGTCTCTGCCATTCTCCGGCGGGGCGGGAAACTGGAAACGGTATACTTCAATCATTTCTATCAACCCTTGTACGAGCCCGGCGGCACCATCAGCGGGGTAGTGGTTTTTGCCCATGAAATTACCGGGCAGGTAGAGAGCCGGCACAAGGTGGAAGAGAGCGAAGGCCAGGTCCGTGCCGTCATCGAAAGTGCCCCCTATCCCATTGGTGTATACCTGGGCCGGGAAATGCGGATCCAGTTTGTCAACCAGGCCATTCTGGATGCGTGGGGAAAAGGCAATGATGTGATCGGCAAGTTATTCTCAGAAGTATTGCCGGAGTTGGATAACCAGTCGATCTTCAGTCAGCTGGACGAAGTGTATACTTCGGGTATCCCTTTTCACGCCCGGGACCAGCGGGTTGATTTGTTTATAGACGGCCAGTTGCGGCCCTACTACTATAACTACAGTTTTACTCCGCTACTCGACGCCCGGGGCAAAGTATACGGGGTTGTCAATATGGGTACCGATGTAACCGACCTTGTCGTTGCCAATAAAAAAGCAGCAGAAAGCGAAGAGCGGTTCCGGATCATGGCCGATGCCACGCCGGGTATTGTATGGGCGCTGAACCCCGACACCTCGCTCCGGTACATGAACAAATATGCCCTTGACTTTCTCGGCGTTTCCCTTCAGGAGGTAATCGCCCGGAACTGGAGTCCCTTTATCCATCCGGAGGATCTTCAGATAACAGGACAAACCATCTCGGAAGCGATCCGGAACCGGACGCCTTATCGTCAGGAAGTACGGATGCTCAGACACGACGGTCAGTACTGCTGGTTTCTTTCCATCGGGGCGCCCAGCTATTATTCCGACGGCGAGCTGTACGGCTACGTAGGTTCGGCCATTGATATATCCGAACTCATAGCGGCAAATAACCAGTTGCTGAGAACCAACCGGGATCTGGACAACTTTATCTACACGGCTTCCCACGACCTGAAGGCCCCGATTTCAAACATTGAGGGCCTGCTGACGGCACTGCTGCGTACGCTGCCCGCCGAGTGCCGGACGCCTGTCCAGGTGAAGCGGATTACCAGCCTGATGCAGGAATCCGTGGAACGTTTCAAACGCACCATTGCCAGCCTGACGGAGGTAGTCAAGCTGCAGAAGGAAAACAGTCAGGAGGCCACGGAAGTGAACCTTGCGGAAATAGTGGAGGAAGTATTGCTGGATCTGGCACCAGTTATCCAGTCGTCGTCAGCCCGGGTGGAAGTAGATATAGCGGGTTGCCCCACCGTGCATTTTTCGGCCAGGAACCTGCGCAGCGTGGTCTATAACCTGCTTTCCAACGGCCTCAAATACCGCTCTCCCGAACGGGTGCCGCACGTACTGCTCCAGTGTAAAAATACGGCGGAGTTTCACGTGCTGACCGTGGAAGACAACGGACTTGGCATGGAACCCGGCCGGATGAACCAGCTTTTCACGATGTTCAAACGCTTCCACGACCACGTGGAAGGCTCGGGAATCGGGCTGTATATGGTCAAGAAAATGGTGGAGAATGCCGGGGGCAGCATAGAAGCCGAAAGCCAGCGGGGAATCGGTTCAACCTTCCGGGTGTTTATTCCCATCAAAGGCCAGATGTAGCGGCAATTCCTGCCGGTCCGTCCTTGTGCCTCGCCGACTGTACCTGCCCTTCCGGCAGCTGTTACCGGCAGTGTTTACTGCCTGCCAGTCTTCCAGGGTGGATCCTTCCGGTTGGGTCCGGCATAACAGAGAATGATCTGGTTACCCGCCGGATCTCTCAGGCGGGCTTCCCGCCACAACCAGGTCTGACCGGCCGGCAATGATTCAAACCGGAGGCCTCTTTTCTGCAGCGCCTCTACCCATTCATCCGGCTGGGGGTGTTCAAAGTATACGGTTACGGCAACCTTGCAGGATAAAAAGCGCAATGATCATCAATAAAATTCTCATCTTTCCTGATGTGGTATCTAAAAATTCCACCGACTGAAACACAGGCGTTACCCGGAGCTTGTATAAATCAACACTGGTTTTTCCGGTAATGCCCACAGTGTCCGGATCCGGTTTACCCGGCACCCATACCTGCCGAACCCCTGGAATAGGAACCCGGCAAAAATATCAATAATACTCTATAGAATTAATAGATAAAATTTATCTTGCCATTTCTGCACGAACTGCCGTGCCGGCTACCTGATGAATCTTCTTTTCAACCTGAACCATGAAAGCACCATTACAACCGATCCCTGTGTTACTAGCCCTGCTTTTGTCCGGTAGCGTCTTTCCGGACCTTGCCGGTGCGGCGATTCCCCTTCCGGATGCCCGGGATGAATACAAGGTAACTCCGCCGCCCCTGCGGTCCGGTCCGGCCAAACCGTTTACCCTGGTAACCGGCATCGTCCGGGACGCCCTCAGCAGGGAGCCGCTCCCCGGCGTATCCGTGCAGATCAAAGGAACCACCAATGGCACTGCGACCAACCGGGAGGGTAAATACAGCCTGGAGGTCGCCGAAAATGCCACCCTGATTTTCTCCTACATCGGTTACAAAGCCCAGGAAATTCCGGTGGGCAACCGGCAGGTGCTGGACGTAGGGCTGGAGCAGGATTTACAGGGCCTCAATGAGGTGGTAGTGGTTGGTTACGGCACGCAGCAGAAGCGGGACATCACTGGTTCGGTGAGTTCGCTGCCGGCCAAAAACATCCGCGATATCCCCCTTACAAACTTTGAAAACGCCATTCACGGCCAGATTCCCGGGGTGCAGGTGCAGGAGCCCAGCGGCGAACCCGGGGCGGCGCCCACCATCCGCATCCGGGGGCTGGGTTCGATCTCGGCCGGTACCGAACCGCTCTACGTCATTGATGGCTTTCCGGTATCCAAAAACGTGGACATCGGCGTACAGGGCGACGTTGCCCGGCGTACCCTTGCCTTCCGGCCACCTCCGGCTAACCCGCTGGGCACCCTCAATCCCGGTGATATTGAATCCATTGAGGTGCTGAAAGATGCCTCCGCGGCGGCCATTTACGGTTCGCGCGGCTCCAACGGCGTGATTCTGATTACCACCAAAAAAGGGCGGCGCGACAGCAAGCCGGTGATCAGCCTGGATGCCTACTACGGGGTGCAGACGCTGGCCCGGAAAGTAGACCTGATGAACGCCGCCGAGCTGGGAGACTACGTTAAGAATGCCAAAAACAATGCTTACCTGCAGGACGTGCCGGGTGCCGGCATCAACGACGACAACGCCACGCGCTACACCAGAACAACGGCTACCATCTACTACCTGCCGGATGATTTCGTGAACCCCACCGGTACTGATACCGACTGGCAGGACCTGATCTTCGGGCCGGCCCCCATGCAGAACTACAACCTGTCCCTTGCCGGTGGCAGTGAGCGGATCAACTACTACGTGTCCGGCGAGTACTTCAGCCAGAACGGTATTATTGACAAGACCGGCTTTGACCGGTATAGTTTCCGGGTAAATCTGGAAGCAGATGCCACACCGAAATTGCGCGTGGGACTGAACCTGAATCCTTCCTTCACCGGCACGGCCCGGGGTGCCACCAGTGCGCCCTACTTCGCTGACCCTCCCGGATCGGTGTATTCGGCCCTGGTGCATTCCCCTACGGTTTCTCCGTACAACGCCGACGGCACGATCAATCAGCGGGACAACCAGTCGCACCTTTACACCGAAAACGGCCGGGGCACGAGCATGACTGAGTCCAGCAATCCGCTGGCCATCATTGAAGGCGTGCAGGATGATCTGCGGCAGTTCAGGACGTTTGGCAACGTATATGCCGAGTACAAAATTCTGGACGGGCTCACCTACAAGTTGTTTGCGGGCACGGATATCAACACCTATAACCGGTCGTTTTACCGGGCCAAATCGCTGCTGTTCCGGCAGGCCACCACCGGCGACCCCTACGGCCAGTCCAATACTTCACAACAGGTCAACTGGCTCCTTGAAAATACCCTTTCCTACCAGAAAACGTTCGGCACAGACCACGCCCTCTCGGCCGTGGCAGGCTATACCACCCAGCGGGACCGCCTTGACCTGAATCAGGTGCTGGCCCAGAACTATCCCGACGATCTGGTACCGACCGTCAGCGGCGGTCAGGTGACCGGGGGCACTTCCGTGCGGGAAGAATGGTCGCTGGTGTCGTATCTGGCCCGGGCCAATTACGCCTTCCGCGACAAATACCTGCTCACGGCTACCGTCCGGGCCGACCGGGCCTCGCGGTTCGGGGAAGGCAACAAGACGGGGACTTTTCCTTCAGTTTCGGCCGGCTGGCGGCTGTCCGAAGAAGGCTTCCTGCGTGACCTCCGCTTCCTCAGTGACCTGAAAATCAGGGCCAGTGCCGGACAAACGGGCAACTTCCTGATTCCCAACTACGCCGCCATTGGCTTGCTTAATCCGTTCAATTACGTGCTCGGCGACGTAGTCGTCAACGGCATCGCCCCGTCCACAATCAGCAACCAGCGGCTCACCTGGGAAAAAACCAACCAGCTGGATGTGGGCCTCGACCTTGGCCTGTTTGAGAACCGGATATTCACCTCCGCAGACTGGTACCGGAGAATCACTTCGGACCTGCTGCTGAACGTGCAGCTGCCGTCTTCCAGCGGGTTTGTCAATTCTTTGCAAAACATCGGTGAAGTGGAAAACAAAGGCTGGGAAATCAGCCTGTCGAGCCGGAATCTGGTGGGCCGGCTGGGCTGGACCACCGACGTGAATTTTGCGGCCAACCGCAACCGGGTACGCAGACTCGGCCCCGGCGGCGACCCCATCCTGAGCACCGGCGGGGCTGGTATCCGGCACATTACCCGCATCGGCGACGCGGTTGGCAGCTACTACGGCTACGTGGTGGAGGGCATTTACCAGACGCAGGAAGACATCGATGCCGCCCCCCGTGACCAGCTGGCCCCCCGTCCCCGTCCGGGCGATTTCCGCTTCAAGGACGTAAATGCAGACGGCGTGATCAATGCCAGCGACCGGACCGTGACGGGCAACTACCAGCCGGATTTCATCTGGGGTCTCACCAACCGGTTTACGTACCGGGGCTTTGAACTCAGTTTTCTGCTACAGGGCGTGCAGGGATCCGAAGTACTGAATCTCACCCGCCGCCACCTTGGCAACGGCGAGGCTGCCACCAATTCGTACGCCGGCTGGAACAACCGCTGGATTTCGCCGGAGCAGCCGGGCAACGGAAAAATTCCCCGGGCCGACCGGACCACCGATACGCACGGCAACAACAACCGTCCCTCTTCTTATCAGGTAGAAGATGGCTCCTACATCCGGCTGCGCACGGCCACGGTTTCCTACACGCTGCCGGGGGGCGTACTGGGCCGGTTTATTCAGTCGGCGCGGCTGTACGCTTCCGGCACCAACCTGTTTACCCTTACGGATTACATCGGGTATAACCCCGAAGTAAACAACCAGTCTGCCTTATCGTCGGTGCAGGGTGAAGACTACGGCGCTTACCCGTTGTCGCGCAACCTCATTTTCGGCATCAACCTGACCTTTTAATCCGGACGGCTCCTAAATTCCAATCAGATGAAATTCACAACTGCTTATATTCTTCTGGCAACTGCTCTGCTGACGGCCTGCAGCGACAGGTTTACCGACCTGAGCCCCGTATCGCAGCGCAACGTAAATGGCTTCTATAAAACAGCCGATGACATGACCGTTGCCCTCAATGCCGCCTACAAATCCCTGCAGGCCAACGGCACCTATAATGCCAGTTACTGGATACTGTTTGAGATGCGGTCCGACAATACCGACCAGGGTGCCGACCAGACCGGGCTGGGCGCGGAACTGACTGCCATTGAGAACTTCACCGAAATCGCCACCAGCGAACAGATCACCAACGCCTACATTGATTCCTACCAGGGCATTGCGCGGGCCAATACCGTGCTCAGCCGGATCGGCCCCATCCAGATGGCTGAAGCCGATAAGGACCGGCTCAAAGGCGAAGCCCTGTTCATCCGCTCCCTGTTGTACTACCACCTTGCGGTGGCATTCGGCAACATTCCCTTGGTGCTCAGCGAAGTACGGTCAGTGGAAGAAAGTGCCAACCAGACGCAGGTGCCGGCCGCTCAGGTGTACCAGCAGCTGATTACGGATCTGCAGCAAGCCGAGGAATGGCTGCCCCTCCGGTATACCGGAGCAAACGTCGGCCGGGCAACCAGGGGAGCCGCCGCGACCCTGCTGGCCAGAATTTACCTGACCACCGGCGACAAAGCTTCCGCCCTCCCGGTACTCCGCCGGATCACCGGCAGTTACGGCTATTCGCTGCTGCCCGACTACGCGGGGCTGTGGGGCGTTGAAAACGAAAACAATGCCGAATCCATTTTTGAAGTGCAGTTCAAGGGCGGCGGCACCAACACGGGCAATGCCTTTACCAACGTATTTTCGCCGACCCTGCGCAATAGCATCGGCGTGTACCGCAACCGGCCCACCAACGACCTGATCAGGGCCTTCGAGCCCAACGACCGGCGCTTCAAGGCCTCAATGGATACGGCTTTCATCAGCAGCCAGGGCGTTTTACAGACCAACTCCCGCAATGATGCCCGGTACATTGTCAAATACGGCCGGCTCAATCCGTTCAACGAAGGCGATGCCTCCAACAACTGGATCGTGCTCCGCTACGCGGACGTGCTGCTGATGCTGGCCGAAGCCCTCGGTGAGTCGGACGAAGCCTACGGGCTGATCAACCAGGTCCGGGCCCGGGCTGGTCTGGGGCCGGTCGGTGCCGCTACGCCTGGTACCTTCGCCGACAAACTCCTGAAGGAAAGAAGAGTGGAGCTGGCCTTCGAAAACCACCGCTGGCCCGATCTGCTCCGGTTTGGAAAGGTGGAAGAAGTAATGACCCGGCTGGGTAAAAATCCCCGACGGCTTTTCCTGATTCCGCAGCGCGAACTGGACATTAACCGCGCCTTTTCGCAGAATCAGTGACCGGAAAGGGCCGACGGTTAAATAACTGATTTTTAGCAGGTTACCGGCACCCCCATTCCAACAGCACCATTGCCGGATATCCGGCAAACGGATTCCATCCCTCCGAAGGGGTGGAATCCGTGTCTTTTAAAAACCAACCTGGCGATGCACCAGGCTACGACAACGTTTCTTTGAACAAACGCATCGTTCTTTCCCCGGCCAGCTTAGCCGCTTCGGGACTGTAACGGGTCGGCGCGGTATCGTTGTTGAAGGCGTGCCGGGCTCCTTCGTACACGCAGAGTTCGAAACAAAGCCAGTTATCAATCCTTTACGGCACCATTCATTTAAAATTCAAGGTAGTACTAGCCCCTTTTCAGCGAAGATTGCCGGATGACCAGCCGGGACCGCAACATAATCGTATGGGTAACGTCGATATTTTTTGAGCCATTCAGGTGATGGATCAGACTTTTGGCCGCCATTTCGCCCATTTCCTGACCGGGATAGTGACTGGTGGTCAGGCCGGGCTCCACAACGCGCGAAACGGAGTCATTGTTGAAACCGGCCACCGCCACTTCTCCGGGAATGCGGATGCCGGCAGTTTTCAGGGCAGCCATGCAATTGACCGCGCAGAAATCATTGGCCACAAAAATCCCATCGGGCCGCGGCTGCATGGCCAGCAGTTGCCGGGCTGCTTCCGCGCCGGCTTCCTGACTCAGGTCCGTCACTTTCACCAGGTCTTCTTCATAGGGGATGCAGTTTTCCTGCAATGCCTGCCGGTAGCCTTTCAGGCGGTCGGCGTACACATTCCTTTTGAGGTTGCCGGTCACGTCCATGACCCGGCCGCAGCCCTGCCCGATCAGGTGCGCCGTTGCTTCGTAGCCGGCCAGCACGTTGTCAATCACGATACCGGCGCACTGCTGGTGGGAAAACACGCGGTCAAAAAACAACAGTGGAATGCCTTTCCGGATGAAAGGCTCAAAGTGGTCCACCGTTTCGGTATTGTAGGCCAGCGAAACCAGCAGCCCGTCCACGCGGCTGTTGAACATGGTGATGGCGTTGGCTTCTTCCTTTTTCACTGATTCCAGCGACTGGCTGATAATGAGGTTGCAGGCCGGCCCGTTGGCTACCTTTTCCATGCCGGCCAGTACCGCAGACATAAAGTTGCTGTTCAGGCGGGGAACGACGACGCCGATGGTATTGGTGCGCCGCCGCCGCGGGTTGCTGGCAAAGGTGTTGGTCCGGTAACCCATTTGCGGAAAGCCTGCAACCATTCGGGGATATGGCCGTACTATTTAAATATTGACTCATTTTAATAACACTTCAGGAGGAGAAAACTATGAAAAAACCTATGATTGCAAAATTAGCCGGTGCCGGCCTGGCAGCCAGTCTGATGCTGTTTGCGGGGCAGGTACAGGCACAGGACAATCCGGGACCCAAATTCGGGGTAAAGGGTGGGGTAAATTTTGCCCAGCTGTTCGTTGACCAGCCGAACGCCGAAGACGAAAACATGAAAATAGGCTACCATGCAGGACTCTTCGGAAAAATTCCGGTAACGAGTTTTCTGGCCATTCAGCCCGAACTGCTCTACACCAATACCGGCTCAAAGGTAACCTATGGTGGGTCTGATCTGGCCAACTCACTGGGAATACAGCAGGGCGAAGTACGCTTCAACCTGAACTACATTCAGCTGCCGGTATTGCTGACGGGAAACATCGGCGCGTTTAATATCCACGCCGGTCCGTATGCTTCCTACCTTGTTGGTGCCAACGTGAAGGACCTGAAACCGGCGGATCTGAACAGCAATGTTGTTGCCGACCTGAATACCAGTGATTTCAACAGAGTTGACTATGGTCTGGCTGGTGGCATTGGCGTAGACCTGAAAGGGTTTACCATTGGTGCCCGGTACAACTACGGTCTCCGCGAGATTGGCAACAGTGGCCTGGCCGGCAGACTGACCAGCAATTCCAGAAATTCGGTAGCCCAGCTTTACATCGGTTTCGGCTTTTAAGCAAGCGGGCAAAAGCATAGGGTGTTCCCCCATGCGTATAGTATCTAAGTATTTTTATGTAAATCACTATCCATATGAGCACGATCATTGCCGTATCAAAGCCGGAACTTGACAAGATGCCGGACCTGCTGGCGCAGCTTCAGGCAATTGTGGGACAAATGTCTACTATGGAAGATGAATATACATTTTTGCCGCTTCCTGAATACGAGCAGTCGTTTATCAGGATGCTGGAATCAAACCATATTCCGCATTACATCCCTAACCCGGATGTTCACTGAAAATAAGTTTATTGCCCTGAAACAAACAAAGGCGTGCCATCAGGTGCGCCTTTGTTTGTTTCAGGGTACAAAAAAGAAAAACCCGCATTTTTGGTGCGGGTTTCAAGTTGCTGTATTTAAGTAAGGGTGGGCTGAGAGGGATTCGAACCCCCGACCCTCTGCTTGTAAGGCAGATGCTCTGAACCGGCTGAGCTATCAGCCCTTTTGCGTATTGCGTGGCAAAACTATGAGGAATTCCTGACATTGCAAATTTGCTTCCGAAATTTTCCGGCTAAAAACAATCCATCCGGCCAACCGGGTGGGCTTCACGGTTTTGATTGCTTCCCGCTTCTGCATACTTTTACCCGTAGCCGCCGGGCACTTTCCCGGGCCGCAAATTTATTCGAAGGGTTTGCAGCTTTTCGGGCTTTTATTCGTTGTGATACCAAACGCCAAACCGTTTGAAGCCTTTTATCTTCCGTTTGCAGAAAGTTTTCGGATACACCCTGGTCACGGCGGTGCTGCTGTTTACGCTTCTGCTGCTGGGATTGCACCTTTTTCAGGACAAGATCATCGGCTTGCTGGTGGGTGAACTCAACAAGAGCCTGCAGGCCCGGGTGGAAGTAGCCCACATTAAACTTTCGGCGGTAGAAAAATTTCCCCAACTGGCTCTCAGTTTTGAGAAACTGAAAGTACACGGCTCACTGCCGGGACGCACTGAGCCCCTCGCCGTAGCCGGCCGCCTGTCGCTGACCTTCCACCTCTGGAACCTGTTCGGGGACCGCTACGTGGTGGACCGGGTATACCTGGAGAATGCCGACGTGCAGGTGTTTGTGGACAAGGAGGGCGAAGAGAATTACAACATATTCAAAAAAAGCAAAGGTCCGTCGTCCGGCCGGCAGGTGGCCTTTGACCTGAACCGGGTCTATCTGCGCAACGTGCAGGTACGCTACACCGACCAGTCCATTGATCAGGAATATGACCTGCTGGCCGATCAGGTGACCGCCCGGCTGCTGGTAAACGGCCCCCATGTACTGATCAGGGCAACCGGCGATTTGCAGAGCCGGTACATCCGCGTAAACGACGAGAGATATTTTGCCGGCAAGCCGCTAAGGGTAGACAGCGAAATGCAGTACGACCTGCAGCACCGCCGCCTGATGATCCAGCCTTCCCTTGTGAAGGTGCGGGGTTCTTCCTTCGAAGTGATGGGCTCGGTCAGCCAGCGGCCCCGTACCCTGGTGGATCTGCATGTAACCGGCAAGGACACTGACGTGCAAACCATTCTGTCGCTGTTGCCGGAAAGAATTTCCAATGCTTTTTCTGCCTATAAAAGCAAGGGGGATGTGTATTTCAGCAGCACCGTAACCGGCACGGTGGGCCGCGGTGACATTCCGCAGGTCGATGTCCGGTTTGGTTGCCGCAATGCTTCATTTTTCGAGGAAAACATCGGTAAGCGGATTACCGGGGCCAACCTGACGGGCACCTTCAGCAACGGAAAAGCCCGGAGTCGCCGCACCTCTTCTCTCCAGCTACGGAGCGTGACCGGTCAGTTGCAGGGAAAGCCGTTCTCCGGCAGTTTTTCGCTCCGGAACTTCGATCACCCCTACCTTGCCTTCAGCCTGAAGGGAGAAATAGACGCCGCTTCGCTGGTGGCCTTTGTGCCGCAGGACGTAGTCCGGAATGCCTCAGGCACCCTGCTGGCCGACGTAAAGTTTGAAGGCAATCTGAGTGACCTCCGCTCTACCAATGTGGCCCGCTTCGTGCGTACCTCCGGCCAACTCGGCATGCGGAACATTTCGTTCGGGCTGGCTTCCCGGCCCCTCTCCTTCCACGCGCTGAATGGTGACTTCTCTTTCAGCAAAAGTGATCTGCTGGTCAATGATTTTCACGGCCGGGCCGGCAACTCCGATTTCCGGCTTACGGGCTGGTTCAAGAATGTGCTGCCTTACGTGCTGCTGAACGGCCAGGACCTGAAAGTGGAAGCCGAGTTTTCTTCGCGCTTTCTCAATTTTGATGAACTGCTGGCCGCCTGGCCAGCCGCCGGGGGCAAGAGCGGCAGCAACAGCAGCTACCGGTTTGTGGTTTCGCCGCGGCTCACGCTTGATCTGTCGTGCCAGGTAGACCAGGTAAAGTTCCGCCGCTTCCGGGCCCGCGAAGTGCAGGGCGATCTGAAATTGCAGAACAGCATGGCCCAGAGCAAGGATATCCGGCTGAAATCCGCCAATGGCAGCATGGAACTCAGCGCCGGAGTGGACGCCCGGCGACCTGACGCTATGCTGGTCAGCTGCGATGCGTGGTTCAGTAACATTGCCATCGACAGCGTATTTTACATGTTCGAGAACTTCGACCAGACATTTATTCAGGACCGGCACCTGCGCGGCAACGTACAGGCCCGGATCAAAACCAGTATGGTCTTCAACAGCCAGCTTGCCATGAATATGCCCCGGCTGCAGGCGGACGTGCAGGCGAAGGTAACCGACGGAGAATTGAACGGTTTTGAACCCATGCAGAAACTCTCCCGGTTCATCAACCACCAGGAGCTGGCCAATCTGCGGTTTGCGGAACTGGAAAACACCGTACGCATCCAGAACCAGACTGTATTCCTGCCCAAAATGGAGATCAGCTCTAATGTGGCCAATATTTCAGTAGCCGGATCACATACGTTTGATCAGGTCATGGACTACCACCTCCGGATACCAGTCAACACGCTGTTTGGCAAAAACCGGATGCGCCCGGCGGCCTATGCCGAAGGCTCCGCGGGCCAGGGGGGCAGGTCTAATCTGCTCCTGACCGTACGCGGCACTGCCGAAGACTACAAAATCGGGTACGACACCCGGGCAGTAGCCGAAAAAATCGTGGACGACCTGGTAAAAGACAAAAGAGAGCCCCGTGAAGCCGGTCAGCCGCAGGGCAGGGCCGGCCGGATGACTCCCGCCGAAAGAGCCGCACCGCAGGCCAAAACAAGGCCGGCTGAGGAGGAGTTTTTCGACTTTGAGTAATCACCGGCTTTTTGAACTTTTACCCGTTGCAAATCATTACTTTCAGGTTACCAGTGGCCATACTTGCACATCAAGCCTGTCACCTTTAGCTTTGAGATCCGGATTTGTAACCTTCATCCCCTATTTCAGGTAGACTCACTGATTCCAGGCAGCTGTAGGTGAATCAGACCGGCCCGCAAGCTGACCAAACTGTTTCAAAAGGACACAACCATTATGTTTGATATTTCACCTTTATTAACTGCTGAGGGCCTTATCAGCCTTCTCACGTTATCGCTGCTGGAGATTGTACTTGGCATTGACAATATCATTTTTATTTCCATTCTGGCAGACCGCCTGCCCAGGGATCAGCAGAAAAGTGCCCGCACCACCGGGATTGCCCTTGCCCTGCTGGTCCGGATTGCCCTCCTGTTCGGGATTGCCTGGATAGTAAGTCTGAAAGAGCCTCTCTTTTATGTTCTGGAAAGGGGTTTCAGCGGCCGGGACATTATCCTTTTTGCGGGTGGCTTGTTTCTGCTTTACAAAGCTACCACTGAAATCCACAACAAGCTGGAAGGTGAAGTAGAAACTGAACATCAGGCTGGTAAAGGCCTGTCTTTCAGAGGAGCCGTGATTCAGATTATCCTGATTGACATTGTCTTTTCCTTCGACTCTATCCTGACGGCCGTGGGTCTGGTGGATGAAATTCTTATCATGGTAATAGCGGTAATCATCGCCCTCACGGTCATGCTGATTTTCGCCGGCAAGATTGCAGGCTTCATCAATAACCACCCGACGATCAAGATGCTGGCACTTTCCTTCCTTGTGATGATCGGGGTGCTGCTGGTGGCGGAGGCGTTCCACTTCAGTGTACCAAAAGGCTACATCTACTTCTCAATGGCTTTTTCGCTGGGCGTTGAAATGCTGAATCTCCGGATGGCAAGAGGCAAGCCGGTCAAATTGAAAACCCCTTACCGGGAAGCAGAAGAGATTGAAAAGAACGGACACGGCACTGAGAAGAAGGTGACAAGGGTGAACGGGTAGGAATCAGGGGTGAGACGCGGGGAGTAAGAAGTCAGGAGTCAGCTTCTCCCTTTTGCTTATCTTTGGCCGAAAACCTCCTTCATGCCCCTTCAGGAGCATCAGCGTGAACAATTCTGGAAAACCCTGCACCAGCTGGCAATCACCGGCCGGGAAATTTCCCTGTACTTCCGGGCCACGGTGGGTACCTACCACGGTCTGCCGCTGGCTTTTCTGGAAGATAATTTCCGGCAGCCGCGTCTGCGGGTTACCGATCAGGCGGCTTCCAAGGCCCAAAGTCTCCCCGAGCCGCACAAAACGGCTTTTTTGAAGGAATACCTGAAAAACCGGCTTTTTACCCTTAGTGCCGCCTGCCACAAATATTTCGGACCCCTGTACCGTTCATCCCGGGGCACCCACGCCTACAATCCTTTCGCGGATTTGCTGCTCAGGCGGTCCGAGGTAGAACCGGCCCTGCCCGGCCTGACGGAATCCGTTCTTTATGGCGAATACATCAAGGTTGACTCTCTGATGGCCCTGACGGGCGGCTTCTCCCGGTCCGAGGCAGCCAGTGAAGACTTGCCAGCCTACGCTGCACCGACCATTTATCCGCTTAACCAGATCCTGTACGGCCCTCCGGGTACGGGCAAAACCTACCACACCATTACCTGCGCCGTGGCCATTGTGGAAAACCGGCCCCTTGAACAGGTGGCTCGGGAGCCAAGGAATGTCATTATGAGGCAGTACGAAAAATACAAGGAAGCCGGCCAGATCAACTTTATCACCTTTCATCAAAGCTACGCCTACGAAGATTTTGTGCAGGGCCTGCGACCCGACGCCCATTCCGGTGCCGATACGCTGAGGTTCAGGCTGGTGGACGGCGTATTCAAAAAACTGGCCGATGTTGCCAGGGCCAACTACGAAGCCTACCAGCAGGTAATCCGCCAGCCCCGGCTCCCCTTTGAATCTTTGCTGGACCAGATGCTATCCCAACGCATGAACCGCGAAACGGAGGAAGTAGAATTGCCGGTTGCGCTAACCGGCGTGGGTCAGTACAAGTCCATGATCATCTATGAGGTCGGTGACACGTACCTGAAATACAAACGCCGCAGTCTCCGCAATGCGGTCAGGGAAGAAGAAAGGCTGCTTTCGCTGCACAAGCTGAAAGATAAGTTTGAAGGCCGCGAGATACGGGAAGCCATCAGCAAGCCGTACTATGAGGCCGTCACCGAAGCCATGGGGGAGGTGCAGCGCAATACGGTATTTACCCGCGATGGCAGCCAGCTCCGCAGCTATGTCCTGATCATTGACGAGATCAACCGGGCCAATATTTCTCGGGTGTTCGGGGAGCTGATTACCCTGCTCGAAGAGGATAAGCGGCTGGGCGGGGAAAACGAACTGACCGCCACTCTGCCATCGGGTGAGGTTTTTGCGGTGCCGCCCAATCTGTTTGTGGTGGGCACGATGAATACAGCCGATAAATCAGTGGCCCTGCTGGATGTGGCCCTCCGCCGGCGTTTCACTTTCGTGCCCCTTTACCCGGACTATGCGCTGATTCCGGCCTTTGAACCGGTACTGAAACCTCTGAACGAAAAAATCCGCGAACGGAAGGGCACTGACTTCCTGATCGGCCACTCCTACTTTATCGGCAAAAGCATTGCCGACCTGCCGCAGATTTTTAACCAGAAAATTATCCCGCTGCTGTACGAATATTTCCAGAACCGCCCCGAACCGGTGCGCGAACTCCTCTCCGCTGCCGGCCTGCCGGTAACCGAACAAAACTTCCAGTGGCGCGTGACTGCCGTGCCGAAGGAAGAATCCTGATTTTTAATTTGACTACCTCCCTTTTATTTCTGACTGAACTGTTATAAATTAGTTGTCGTAACTATTATATACAAAACAACTAAATCACATCTTATGGACTCACAGGAGATGCTCAGAAAATTCAACAAAAATCTAAGTGTCTGGGAAATGGACCTGCAGAATTATTCCGAAGAACAGTTGCGGCAACAGCCAGCCGCTGAAAGCTGGTCCATCGGGCAGGTATATGCGCACCTGACGGAAGGAACGCTGCGCTTTCACCTGAAGCAGGTAAATAATTGCCTTTCAAGCCTTGCCGGGCAGGGTAAATCAAAAACCTTCCCCGGCCGGATGGCTTACTGGCTGGGCCAGTTTCCGCCCATCCGGATAAAAGTGCCGGCTTCACCCGAGTACACGCCGGTCCAGCCAGCCGGTATAACCCAGATCCGCGAACGGCTGGATGTGCTGAAAGAGGAAATGACGAAGACTGCCACACGGCTCCAATCTGTCCGGGAAAGCGGTAAGACGAAGCACCCGGCGTTTGGCTACCTCGATGCCCGGGAGTGGTACCAACTGATTGACATGCACTTCCGCCATCACCTGCGGCAGAAAAAAAGACTGGATCAATTCTTAAAGCAAAACGCATGAACTACTGGATCATAGTAGCCTCCCGCGACCACCTGATGCGGGGCGTGGAGGGGGGCTTTTGTCAGGCAAATCATGGAAAAAGGGCTCCTCTGGCCCGTATGTCGGCTGGTGACCGCGTGCTTTTCTATTCGCCCAAAGAGCGGTACGGCTTTGCGCAGCCGCTTCAGCAGTTTACGGCCATTGGTCAGGTAAAAGACGACGATATTTACCAGGCGGAGGTAAGTCCGGACTTCAAAGCCTACCGCCGGGATGTTGTATTCTTCCCCTGTAAACCCGTTGCCATCCGGCCGCTGATTGAGCGGCTTGCCTTTATTGGCAATAAATCCGCGTGGGGGTTTGTTTTCCGGCGGGGCTTCTTCGGGGTACCGGAAGCTGACTTTACTCTTCTCTCAAAACTGATGCTGACCAATGAAAAATGAAACTGTTTTTTCTTTCCGGCAACCGGAGGAAAGTTCGGGTTACCTGCTGTGGCAACTGACCATGCTCTGGCAGCGGAAAATGAAAGCCGGGCTGGATAAACTTGACCTGACCCACACTCAGTTTGTGCTGCTTGCCGCCCTGCAATGGCTGTCCCAGCATCAGGAAGTTGTCACGCAGAAGGACATAGCGGCTCACGCCAACGTGGATAAAATGATGACTTCCAAAGTGATCCGCACCCTGCAGGCGAAGGAACTGATCAGGCGGCAGGAACACGAGACCGATACACGGGCCAAAACAGTGGCCCTGACGCCGGCCGGTGCCGCTTTGCTGAAGGACGCCCTGCGGGTAGTGGAAAACATTGACAAGCACTTTTTTAGTCTGCTGGAAGACGGAGGGCAGACTTTCAACCAGATTGCGCTGAAGCTGCTGAAGCAGAAATAGGCAGAAACCTCCGGGCGAATGGGTAAATTGCGAAGCTTTACAAAGGCTGAATGGCTGGTGGCCGGAAGGTTACTTAAGCCATTCAGCCATACAACCATATCCATCCATGTCCGCTCAACCAAAAGCTGCCTTAGGATTCATTTTCATTACGCTGCTCATTGACGTTACCGGCATTGGCATTATCATTCCGGTGCTGCCCAGACTGATCAGCGAACTGACCGGGGGAAACCTCAGCGAAGCCTCCCGGTACGGCGGCTGGCTGATGTTTGCCTACGCCATCATGCAGTTCCTTTTTTCGCCGGTGCTGGGTGGCCTCAGCGACCAGTTCGGTCGCCGCCCGGTGCTGCTGCTTTCCCTGTTTGGCTTCGGACTCGATTACCTGCTGCTTGCCTTTGCCCCCAACATCGGCTGGCTGTTTCTGGGCCGCCTGCTGGCCGGGGTGATGGGTGCCAGTTTTACGACTGCCACGGCGTACATTGCCGACATCAGTACGCCCGGGAAAAGAGCCAGGAATTTCGGAATGGTCGGCGTGGCTTTTGGGCTTGGCTTCATCATCGGACCGGTGCTGGGCGGCGTACTCGGGCAATTTGGCTCCCGGGTTCCCTTTCTGGCAGCAGCCGGCCTCACTTTCCTCAACTGGCTGTATGGTTACCTTGTGCTGCCCGAATCGCTGGCCCCGGAGAACCGGCGGCCGTTCAACTGGCGGCGGGCCAATCCGGCCGGCTCTCTGGCACAGCTGAAAAAATACCCCGTTATCACCGGGCTGATCGGGTCGCTGATATTCATTTACATCGCCGGTTACGCGACGCAAAGCACCTGGACGTATTTTACCATGGAGCGGTTCGGCTGGGACGAAAAGTGGGTGGGTTATTCACTTGGCTTTGTGGGCCTGATGGTTGCCATTGTACAGGGCGGTCTGATCGGAGTGGTGGTGCCCAAACTAGGGGCCGAACGGGCAGTTTATACGGGTCTGCTGCTTTATTCGGTGGGCTTTATACTCTTTGCCTTTGCCAGCCAGAGCTGGATGATGTTTGCCTTTATTATTCCCTACGCCCTGGGTGGCATTGCCGGTCCTTCCCTGCAGGGGATCATTTCGGGTCAGGTACCTCCCAACGGGCAGGGCGAACTGCAGGGGGCCCTTACCAGCCTGATCAGCCTCACCAGCATCGTCGGTCCGCCGCTGATGACCAACCTTTTCGCTTTTTTCACCGGCCGGAGTGCACCGCTCTATTTCCCGGGAGCCCCCTTTCTGATGGGTGCCGTCCTGACGCTGGTCAGTGTCTTTCTGGCAAAAAGATCCTTCACCCGGACGAGGAGCAGAACTTCGTAAAGCAGTCCTGAATATGTATCAATTGGAGACAGTTCCTTACCGGAACCAGCTGACAGCAAACGGGTTATAAAGGCTTAATTGTTCTGACAAATGAGGTTGTACTTGAATAGCTGAATGGTTATATGGTTGAATTGTTTAACTGTTGAATTGTCGGAGGATCGGAAAATGACCGTTCAGCCGGACAACAATTTAACAATGCAGCCATTTGACCATATAACCATATCTTTCCCTGTCAGTACACTTATTTACCATCCGGGAGAGGGGAATAACTGGTTACTGCCGTCAGAAACTTTGTCATTTGTACTCTCTTGCCCTGGGACGATTGAATATGTTCCGCTTCAGCAATTTTAACTTTCTGGTCGATTATGCCCACAATCCGGCCGGCTGGCGGCGCAGGTTTTTGACGAAATCATCATCCGGCTTGACGAAGACCTGCGCGGCAAAACCGCCGGTTTCATTATCGGTCTTTTGCAGAAAGGAATCGGCGACAGCCAAAAACCGGTGAAGATAATTCCATGCGAAAAAGCGGCTATCCGGTACGCCGTTGCCAACGCCCGTCCCGGTGACCTGATTGTGGATTGCGGCGAGGCCGTTGCCGACGCCATCCGGACGGTTGAGAAATACCTGTCCCGGGAACGCATGGCCACAAGTCAACCGGATTCCGTTCAGGCCTTTGAAGCCAAAATGATGAATTAGCCGTTCCTTTTCACTAAGGGGCACTACACCCTGAAAAGGTTTAGTTACCGGCCAAACCTTTTTTATTTTTACCGTTACAGCACGTATAGCAGAAATAAGTTCCCGCAGGTGTTTCTCGCAGATAAAACAGAATCTGCGCCAATCTGCGTCCTTATCCGCGAATATCTGCGGGAAATATTTCTTTGAAAAATCTATTCCCAACCAAAACCCAAAATGATGATCAAGGCCTTTATCTTCGATATGGACGGAACCGTAATCGACAGTACGCAAATGGATTACGATGCGTGGCAGAAAGTAATGCGTGAATACGATGCCGAACTTCCGTACGAAGATTACATTGCCAGACTAGGCGCCAAAGGCGCCGAAATTGCCAAAGATTACCTCCATGTAGACGACGGCGAAATCGAAAAACTGATTTCCCGCCGGGAGGGTTACTTCAAGGAGATGGTGGAGCAAAAGGGAATTGAATTCATCCCTCAGGTAGAGCAGATCCTGCAGGAAATCCGGAATGCCCACCTGAAAACGGCCCTGGCTACGGGTGCCAACAAGGAGAAACTGAAGTTTATGTTCGGTAAGCTGCCCATCGAGCAGTACTTTGATGTTTTTGTAACCGCCGACGACGTGAGCACCGGCAAGCCCGACCCGGAAATTTTCCTGCAAGCGGCCCAAAAACTGGGCGTCGATCCGGACCAGTGCGTGGTCATGGAAGATGCCAGCAACGGAGTAGAAGCGGCCAGAAGCGGCGGCATGCGCTGCATTGCCCTCACCACCACGCGGAGCGCCGATAAGTTGCAGGGTGCCGACCTGATCCTCGAAGGATATCACCAGCTTGACCTGCTGCACTGGCTGGCAGAACAGCAGACTCAGGCGGGTGGTTTGACTTAGGCCAATGCGTAATTTTGAATGGTGAATTTTAAATGAGGGCTTCACGCTGGCCTGATAGTGGGATAAATTTGTCAGAATCAGGATTTACGGGATTGTCAGGATGAAGGGATTTTGAGATCAGATCCTGTTTATCTTTTAATCCCGCAAATCCTGATTCTGACTTCTGTCCCGGAGCCAGCCGGAGCGGTACTTTGAGAAAGTCCCGGAAACAATAAAAGGGTTACCTTGTCCGGGTAGCCCTTTTATGCAGAGAGTCAAAAAGTTATGGAACCTTTTGAAATCAAGCATCCACAATTTATAATTGCGCACTTCATTACCACCGGTGACCGCGGCGGCTGGCAGTGCGGGGAGAAATTTTACCCTTCCGGAGCAGCCGGCTCTTTTTGGTCAGTTGCTGGCCTTCCTTTTGCAGGTGGCGTCCCTCTCTTCTCAACTGACGTACCTGTTTGCGGTTGCCCTTGTTTTCTTTCAGGGCTTTTGCCTCCTTCACCTTCATTTTCCCTTCGCGTTCCATTTTCCTGCCTTTCAGCTTCATGCTGCGGGCTTCACGCCTGATTTCCTTTTTCGTAGGAGCAGGATGGGTATGGTCGGCGGAAACGGGGACGCTGATGATCAGGGCAAGGCCCAGAAGCAGGCCGGTAAATAAGCGGTTCAAAAATCTGTTCTGCATGATTTTACGTATTAAAAAGTGAAGTAATTTCCCACTGGAGGGTTACCCCTGACGGGGACTTTACCTTAAATTCAAAAAACGTGCTAAAAATGTTTCTTTTGTCTTCTTCTGATACATAATTCAATTTTCTTTGATCCTTTCACGTTTGAATACAAGTACCTGCTGCCAATGGCCGCTCTGTGTTGGCCGAATGTGATCCATCTACCAAAAATAAGAGATTCCGTTTATATGAGAATATTGTCATTTATTTTACTCAGCCTCAACCTTTTACCACTTTCCGGCCAGAACATAACGTACACGCTTTCCCGGCCAGGGCCGGTAAGTCTGGCTATTTACAATCCTCAGGGCGTACTGGTACGGACGGTTTATTCCGGACAGCAACAGGCTGCCGGCACCAGAAAATTCTTCTGGAACGGCACTGATGACGACGGTAAACCGGTACCCAATGCCAAAGACTGTACCTGGAAACTCCTGCAGCTGCCGGCACCGCTCCGGGCAGAATACCTGATGACGCTGCTGGTGACGTTGCCACCGGGTGAAGAGTGGTGGGAAACTGGTGTGGGCAACCATACCGGCGTGCGGGCAGTTGCGGTTGATGCTTCGGGCATTTACCTGGGTGCCGGCGTTGCCGAAAACGTAGCCAACGCCATGAAGATGTCCCAGAATGGCACAAAGCGGATCTGGTCGGCCTGGCAGCCGGACCCCTTCAAAGGCCGCTGGGCCTACGGATTATCAGCAGGCAAGCTGTATCACCTGCAACAAGACGGTTATATCGGCTATCATCCGGTAAATGCTCCGAACGGACTCTACCAGTCGGTGGGTGTGGGCAACAACCAGACCGGCAGCCGCTGGGATGCCCTCTTTCCCGGCACAGACCGTGGACAGCTCGGTGACTGGACAAAAGTAACTGACCAGACAATGGACATGGCGGCCCATAATGGGGCAATGGTGATCAGCTACAGGCAGCAGAACGCCATCCAGTTCCGGCACCCCGACAAGGGTACCCTGCTCAGACAGGTGAAAATCACTGCCCCGCTGGGTGTCGTTTTGGACAATGGCGGCAATGCGCTGGTGATTTCCGGCAGTTCGGTACTGAAGGTCACACCGGCGGGTACCGTCACCACGCTGATTACCGGCCTTACCTCTCCCTGGCGGCTGGACGTGGACCGGAAAAACGGCGACATCTACCTTGCCGAATCAGCTCCCTCCCACCAGGTGAAGCGGTTCGACGCGGCGGGTAAACTTATCCTTAAAATGGGCCGTGCCAGTGGCCGCCCCTACGGTCCTTATCAGCCAGCAGACTTTATGGACATCACCGACATTACGACCACCGGCGATGGATTCCTGGTGGCCGAAGAGGCGGCTCCGCGGCGGGTAGCAAGGTTCAGCGCGGCCGGCAAACTTGTGCAGGAATGGCACACCGGCACGCAGTGGGTGCCCTCCGCTGCGCCTGACCCGGATGATCCGTCGGTAGTCTATGCCCGGTCCGATTCCTACGACCTGCTGAAACTAAAGCTGGACTATAAAAAAGGCAGCTACCGGATTGAAAGAGTGTACAAGGCTGCCGGTCTGGCCAGTGATATGGTAGGGCCGCGATTCTGCTGCAAGGATGAGGGATTAGGCGGCGGATTCGGTGACTGGGTGGTGCGGAAAAGGAACGGCAATACCTACCTTGCCCGCCGCGACATGATGGAGGTACTTCAAGTAGATGACAAAGCAAATGCACTTAAACCTCTGGCAGTCGCCAAGATAGATAAACCTGACGGTGATAGCTATCTCTGGACCGACCGCAATGGGGACGGTGAGCCGCAACCCGCAGAAATCCAGAAGTACAAGTGGGGAGAGTACGGGAACTATGGCACGGCTACGGCAGGCGGCAAGGATGATCTTCAGTATTACCGGTACAACCAATACACAAATCAGGTGCTGCGAACCGAAGTCAAGGAGTTTAACGATGCAGGTGCCCCGGTCTATAAGTCGCTGACCAGTCCGGCGGTGGCAGTGCCAAAGTTTACCGGTTTTGATAAGGAGAAGGTGTACCTGGCAAAATCCACCGGGGCCATTGCCAAATCGGAAGACCGTTTCTTCGTCACCATCAATACCCAGCCTAAAAATGCCGACTGGAATGTAAACGACTACAGCCAGATGCACATTTTCGACGAGAAAGGCAACTACGTGGCCCGGGTGGGTCGCCACCTGAAACGGCCTAACGGCCCCTCCCAGCACGCCCCGGTTCCGGATCCCGGCAATGTATATTGTTTTAAAAATCTGGCGGGTGTCGTGTACAATGTAGCGGTGGCAACGGATTTTGATGGTGGCTTCAGCGGCAAGATTCCCGCCATTACCTACGCCTGGGACAAATACGGCCTGTACGTGGGCGGCCTCTTTGACAACCCGGATACGAAGGTGGCACCAGTGCATCAGTATTACCACTCCGGCGACAACGGTTCCGGCACAATTCTGCCCGAATCCTCCACCGGTGAGGCGCTTTACTTTGCCGGACGGGAAAACGAAGTGGGCGTATACCGGGTCAACGGCTGGAAGGGCTGGGTCCGGATGGAAGGGAAGTTGAAGTAGTCGTAAGTGGAGAGACGCCATGCATGGCGTCTGCACCGGCGATCCGTAGGGGCAGGCCCACGTGCCTGCCCAACACACCCATGTGCCTGCCCGGAGAGACGCCATGCATGGCGTCTGTACATTTTATTTGCTATTTACTTCGTCTTTTCCAGCTCTTCCCGCACGAAGTTCATCAGTTCGGTAATGTACCCGCGGGAGAAATCAAACGGGATGCCAGCTGCTTCGTAAATCTGCCGGATCGGTCTGGTATAGCCCAGTTTCAAAGCATTCATGTAGCCTTCCAGTCCCTCCTTCGGGTTCTGGCGGTAACGCTTCCACACGGCAACGGCCCCAAGCTGGGCAATGCCGTATTCGATGTAGTAGAAGGGCACTTCGTACAGGTGCAACTGCTTCTGCCAGATGTACTCCTTAAAATGCTCCAGTCCGCTCCAGTCGGTGACGTGGTCGGTAAACCCTCCGTAAATCTCCAGCCAGTTCCGCTTGCGGTCTTCCACCGAATGGTTCGGGTTTTCGTAGATCCAGTGCTGGAATTTATCAATGGTGGCTACCCCATGGCAGCGTTTCGATGATTCCTTCCAGTTGCCGTTTGGCCCGCTTCAAATCACCCGGGTCCGGGAAAAGATGTCCCATTCGTCCATGCTGATCAGTTCCATGGACATGGAGGCAAGTTCGGCTACTTCGGAAGGCGGATGCCTGAAGGCATTGACCGGCAGACTCCGGGTTACAAAAGAATGGACTGCGTGACCGCCCTCGTGCAGAATCGTCACCAGGTCGCGCAGGGTCGAGGTGGCGTTCATGAAAATAAACGGTACGCCGGTTTCATCCAGAGGATAGTTGTAGCCGCCGGGAGCCTTGCCCTTGCGGGAAACCAGATCCAGATGGCCCATTTCGCGCATGATCATCAGACATCCGGCAAGGTACGGGTCTAACCTCCGGAAGCATTGAATGGTTTTTCGAGCAGGTCTTCCCCGCCCTCAAACGGCTTCAGTGGCGGCTGGTTGGTAGCATCCACCCGCAGGTCCCAGGGACGGAGGGTATCCAGTTGCAGCAGTTCTTTCCGCTCCTGCGCCAGCCCGTCCAGCAGCGGCACCACCGCTTCGCGCACCGACTGGTGGAAAGCAAAACAATCTTCGGGGGTGTAGTCAAAGCGGCCCAGCGCCGTAAACATATAATCGCGGAAGTTGGAAAAACCCGCATTGGTGGCCACGCGGTGGCGCAGGCTGATCAATTTATGGTAGAGTTCGTCGAGCTGGTCTTTGTCCAGAAGGCGGCGTTGCTGCACCTTACGGTAAACCTCCTCCCGCCGGGCCCGGTCCGTGGATTGCAGAAAATCGGACGCCTGCGGCAAAGTAAGTTCCTGTCCGTCCACCTCGACGGTCATTGCCCCCGCTACGGCACCGTACTTTCGCTCTTCCGTCTGGATTTCCGTCAGCAGGGGCACGTTTTCCTCCCGGAAGATTTCCACTTCCTTTTTCAGGCTGCGCGTCAGGATGTCATAGCCGGGATCAGTCACCTCCGGCAGAAAAGGGCTGCTCAGGGCTTTTTTGTTCAGCTCGTCGTTTTCCGGGGCAATTTTCGGCTGAATTTCCTCAATGAAGAAGTTAAGGTCTTCCACCAGTTTCTGGTCGGCCGTGTCGCAGGTCATCCGGATATACCGCCATGCGAAATCCTCGGAAAGAGCTGATTCAAGTTCGCTGCGGTCAGAGAACCACTCCTTCAGATCAAGGGCATCTTCAATTTCCCGATTTTTGAGGTTCTCAAAATAAGGCTTTGCACTGTTCCAGTCGGTCAGCCGGAAATCCTCCGGCAGAAAGGCTCTTTTGTTCCGCTTTGGGATGACTAAGGCAGTTGAGGACATGGGGATAAGTTGTAAGTGGTTAGTGATAAGTCGTAAGCAGAGACGCAATGCATTGCGTCTGTACCAGGTGATCCGTAGGAGCCGGCCCGTGTGCCTGCCCGAAAAGCCGCAAAGGACAGTCAGTACATTTTATTTGCTATTTGCTATTTGCTATTTGCTATTTGCTATTTGCTATTTGCTATTTGCGGAAAAAGGCGGCACTGCATGAGGCTGACGAAGCCTTCCCTTTCGATTTCAAAAAAACCGATTCGCTCATACAACCGGAGGGCCGCATTGCGGACGTCTACGCTCAGGGAAACGGAGCTGTATCCGTCTGCGGCCGCGAGGCGGAGCAACCGGAGCAACAACTGGCTTCCCAATCCCCGGTTGCGGAAATCCGGAAGGAAGGCAATCGAAATTTCCGGCGTATGGGCATTGATGAAGCCGTAGCCCGGATTATCCCGGCTGAAAAGCCGGTACCAGGCGGCTCCCACAAGTTTTTTCCCGGATACGGCCACCAGGGCTGTATCGCCGGGCTGGCCCCAGCCCCTGAAGTACTTGCTGATGGCCGGATGATCCACCACATCTATGTCGGGCCGGTCATGGTCCTCCGGAATGTACATGGCGTAGTAAATCATTTCCCGCAAAAAATGTTGTTCTCCGGGCAGCAAGGTCCGGATCATGACTGCTGATTGTCTGGTGACCTGCATCTTGTCGGCAGCGAAATAAGAATGGTTACCTTTTGTGGTACCGGCAAACTTTAAGAGATATAAACTGAGAGTTAATCTTCACCGGCGCCAGGAACTCTAACGGCACAGGCAATACCGGGTTTTGGTCTCTTATGCGTAATTTATACATGTTTTCTGAAAAAGATTGGTTATTTTATGCTTTCGCAGATGGCAAAATTCTCCTTTACGTCTCCTGTAAATAAATGCCCGAAGGGCTCATTATGAGGAAAATTTATCAGAATTTAACTTTCCAGGTCCTGGTGGCCATTTCGCTGGGCATCGCAGTGGGGGCTTTTTTCCCGGCAACCGGCGTGTCGCTCAAACCACTCGGCGATACATTTATCAATCTGATCAAGATGGTGATTGCGCCCATCATTTTTCTCACCATCGTGCTGGGTATCGGCAGCATGGGCAGTCTCAAAAAAGTGGGCCGCGTCGGCGGCAAGGCCCTGCTCTACTTCGAAATCGTAACCACTTTTGCCCTCATCATCGGCCTTGTGGTGTGCAACGTGGTGCGGCCCGGCGACGGCGTGGATACCAGCCGGATTCAGGGAGGTGATATCTCCCGGTACCAGCAGGGAGCCAAAGAAATGAACTGGGTGGAGTTTTTCACGCACATCGTGCCCTCCAACGTAGTCGGTGCCTTTGCCGAAGGTGACATCCTGCAGGTGCTGCTCTTTTCCATTCTTTTCGGCGTGGCCGTCACCAAAATGGGGGTTGCCGGAGAGTCGCTGCTCAGTTTCTTTGAAAAGCTTTCCAAAGCATTTTTCAACATTCTGGGCATCGTGATGAAACTGGCTCCGCTGGGTGCTTTCGGCGGCATGGCCTACAGCATCGGCAAATTCGGGCTGGCAACCTTGGTGCCGCTGGCCAGGCTGATGGGAACGGTCTACCTGACCATGTTTCTGTTCGTGTTCGTGGTGCTCAACGGCATTGCCCGGTACTACGGCTTCAGCCTCTGGAAGTTCCTCAAGTTTATCAAGGAAGAAATTCTGATCGTGGTCGGCACCTCCTCCTCCGAAGCAGCACTGCCGGCTCTCATGCAGAAGCTGGAACGGTTTGGCTGCTCCCGTTCGGTGGTAGGTCTGGTGGTGCCGGCGGGCTACTCGTTCAACCTCGACGGTACCACCATTTACCTGGTGATGGCCACGATTTTTCTGGCCCAGGTGTTCGGGGTAGAACTGAGCCTGTCGCAGGAACTGACCATTATCGGCATTCTGATGGTGACCTCCAAAGGTGCCGCCGGCGTGACGGGCAGCGGCTTCATCGTGCTGGCCTCTACCCTTTCGGCCCTCCGGATCGTGCCCGTTGAAGGGCTGGCCCTGCTGCTGGGCGTGGACCGGTTCATGTCCGAAGCCCGCTCCGTCACCAACCTGATCGGCAACGGCGTAGCGACCATCGTAATCTCCAAAACCGAGAAGGAATTTGACTCCATCCGCAACGAGGTAGCCCTGCACGGTACGCCGGAATACATGGAGGAGGTGGCGACGGAGGGGTAGGTTCTGGGAAGAGAAAGGAAAGAAGCCGGCAACTACGTGCCTACCGTTTTGCCGGAACGGTACGATGCCCTGCTGTTTATTGATCAGACCAGTGCCCTGAAGCCGATTCCCGTGAGGGCTTCCGGACGGAAAAGTTCACTGGCTGCGGCCGCAGAATAATTCTGATCAGGAAAACAGGAGCCCCTATGGAGCAGGTACCAGCACCGGCCCTGGTACCCGTTCAGTGGCAGCATTTGCCATCTGCAACCATATTTCGTGCAATACCGTAGAATTTGCACGTTACCACTTGACTTTTTGAATCTCATAGAGCACTTTGTGGAATTAAGCTAACCTTTGCATGGAATGCATAAGGCGCTGTTCTTAAGTAAGAAAAATGCTTGCTGCCATGCCTTCTGTCAGCGTTACCACTACCCTAAAACCGAACTCTTCATGGAAGCCGAACCAAAAGAAGAAAACCTGCTCAGGCAAGACCCACCTGCTCAGGAGATGATCCATTCCTCCGGAACGGCACCTGCTCAGAATGGGAGTGGTGCGGGAGGCCCGGACGGTGCAGGAAGCCCTGCCTACAGCAACATGGGTCCTGACCTCCAGTCGCTCAGGGAGGTAAAAACCCGCACCGATCTCCGGGTGCAGGACCTGATGAGCCAACTCCACCGGGAAAAGCAAATGCACGAAGAGGACTACGGCCGCCGCATTGGCAAACTGCGCAGCGACGGCAACCTGAAAGGAGATGCCTTGCGGGCCCAGATCGGCCGGCTAACGGGAGAGAAAGCCGCCGAAGACCGCCTGTTCGCCGAACGCATCCAGCAGGCACATGCCGAACAAACCGAACAGGAACACGCTTTCAACGAAAGGCTGGCCCACATCGAACAACTGGAACGGCAGCGGTTTGAAGACCTGAAACACAAGATCGAATGGCTGGACCAGGAGTGGAACCAACGCGAGGGAGAGTACCTGTACCGGATCGAACAACTGCGTCAGGAGATGCTGGAAGGCCGCCGGGCCCACCAGGAACGAATTACCCGGATGCTGGAAGACGGGCAGTACCGCCAGGAGCCCGACCGGCTGCGGCTGGATCTTCAGACGGAGTGGAAGTCGGTGGAGCACCGCATTGGCGACCAACTCAACCTGATCGGGGGCGAAAAGGCGCAGCAGGACCACCTCTACCAACTTTCCGTGAGCCGGTTGCAGCAGGAACTAGGCCGGCTGGAGGGAGAAATATCAGAAGCAATCAGTCATTTGGAGAAAGAGAAAGCGGTTCACCTGAAGATGATCGGATTCCGGATGGAAAGGCTTCTGGAAGAGAAAAATCAGCAGGACCGTCTTTACGAAATGGCGCAGGAAAAGGAACGCCTGAAAAGTGAACAAGGGCAGAACGGGAAGGGTCAGGCGTAGATACCCGATGCAGCGCGTCTCTACGCCTGACTGTTTTTAAGACAATCCCATGTCGCGCACGATTCCCTGCACTTTTTCCTGCAGCTTTTTCATGACCGCGTCAAAATCCTCCTTCCGCGGCAAGGGTTCATTCACGCTGACGTAAAATTTGATCTTAGGCTCCGTACCCGATGGCCGCGCCGAAATCTTACTGCCATCCCGGGTGATGAATTGCAGCACATCCGATTTTTCCAGGGTAATCGGGGTCTGCTTACCCGTGAGAATGTCAGTCTGGATGCGGTTTTCGTAATCTATCAGCTGAACCAGCGGAGAACCAGCCACCGTTTGGGGCGGATTATTCCGCAGGGTAGTCATCATCTGCCTGATCTCTTCAGCACCTGACTTGCCTTTTTTGGTCAGTGAGATCAGCGTTTCGTAGTAGAAACCGTACTGGCCGTACACCTCCATCATCATGTCAAACAGACCCTTGCCCTTGTCTTTGGCGTAGGCCACCAGTTCGGCAATCATGGCGCACGATGAAACGGCATCTTTGTCCCGCACGAAGTCACCTACCAGGTAGCCGTAGCTCTCCTCTCCCCCGGCGATAAACTGCTGCTTCCCTTCTCTTTCGCGGATCACGGCGGCAATGTACTTGAAGCCGGTCAGCGTGTTGGGGCAATCGACCCCGAAGGATGCGGCCATTTTGTCAATCAGGTCGGTCGTCACAATGGTTTTGGCAACAAATTCCCTGCCCGTGATTTTACCGGCTTCCTTCCATGCCTGCAGCATGTAATAGATCAGCAGGCTACCCGTCTGGTTGCCATTGAGCAACTGAAACTCACCGTGGTGATTCTTGACGGCGATGCCCACCCGGTCGGCGTCGGGGTCGGTAGCCAGCACCAGATCGGCATCCAGTTCTTTGGCTTTGGCAAGGGCAATACTCATAGCCTCCTGCTCCTCGGGGTTCGGGTATTTTACCGTAGGGAAGTTGCCATCCGGCGTAGCCTGCTCCTGCACTACGGTCACGTTGCGGAAGCCCATTGCCTCCAGAATGCGTGGTACCAGCGTAATACCCGTACCGTGCAGGGAGGAATAAACGATCTTCAGGTCTTTCTGCCGGGCAAGCGCCTCCCTGGAAATGGAAAGCGCAAGCACCTGCTTCACGTAAGCCTCTTCCACTTCGGGGCCGATGATCTGCACGTTGGCGTCTATGCGGCCGAACTTCACCTCGTTTACTGAGGTAATCCGGCTCACTTCGGCAATGATGTTTTTATCGTGAGGAGCAATGATCTGGCCACCATCGTTCCAGTAGGCCTTGTAGCCGTTGTATTCCTTCGGGTTGTGGGATGCGGTAATGACTACGCCGCTCTGGCAACCCAGGTAGCGGATGGCAAACGACAGCAGCGGCGTCGGCCTGAGTTCGCTGAACATATATACTTTAATGCCGTTGGCAGAAAAAACATCGGCGGTAATCCGGGCAAAGTAGTCGCTTTTATTGCGGCTGTCGTGGGCAATGGCCACACTGATCTGGCCGGTGGCGAAGTTTCTTTTCAGATAATTGGCCAGCCCCTGCGTAGCCATTCCAATGGTGTATTTATTCATCCGGTTGGAACCCACCCCCATGGTGCCCCGCAGGCCACCCGTGCCAAACTCCAGTTCTTTGTAAAAGGCGTCAGTGAGTTCATTTTCGTTGCCGGCAGCTACCAGTTGCTGAATATCATTTTTCGTTTCCTGGTCGTAATTGCCTTTCAGCCATGTGTCTAACTTAGACTGAATGGTGGGTTCAAGCATAATGGACATAGGTGTTGTCGGGTTTTGGAATGTATAGGTTCTGAGAAAGGAAACACTGTAATCAAAATGGCAGTTATAGCCAAAAAGCCGTTTCTTGCGTGTAAACGTGGCTTTCCGGAGAGGATTGACACTGTTTTTACGGGGATTGCTTGCAAGTTAAATTAAATCGCATGTATTTTGTATCAATCCTTAATAATTACACGCCATGGATACCAAGGCCCTGAACAATGACCTGATAGCATTGGTGGAAAAAAAGATATTGCTAAGCCGCCTCAGCTATGCCGATGCTCATTACGATGACGTAGAAGAAGAGTTGCACGTGATGGAAGACGCCTTTGTGGATAAATATGGCGAGTACCTCGAACAAGCCCTTGAAAAGGTTCATAACACCCACAGCATTGATTCTGACGTTTTGTTACCGATTGCCTATCTGGCTCAGAAATACGTAAAGACGGGCACCAGGAGTGATGGCACGCCGGTGTATGAAGTGAGCCACCGGGAAGGAGTCTGGGTAGAAACTGACAAGTTTCCCGGCCGCGAGGTACGTCTGGTGCTGATTCCCAGTCCGACCCGTTTTATCCTTTCCACCGGCCCGAAACACCAGAAAGAGGTTTGGGTTGCCGGGTAGCCGGATTTTTACTTTTTCTTCTCTGACCGTACGGGAAATGTGACTTTTTCTATGCGGTTTTTCATAAGCATGCATCTTTTGTGACTTCAAAATAAAAAGCCCCGGTCCAGAAAACCGGGGCTTTTTGTGGTGTAGCACCTACACTGAATTTTAACCTTAAACCTGATACCATTATATCAAGCTCTGTGCCAGAAATGGCAGGCACACTCCAATTTTTAATTTATCTTATATTCAATTTTGTTTTTCCGGTATCGCCTGTGCTTTTTCACATTTTTTAACACTTATAAAGCTAACTCTTTCCGTAAAACCATTCAGCAATCCAGCACCCTTTGCTGCTGATTTTTGTTTAAAGTAAACAGCATACACCTTAGAATCCGGCTTTTCCGGATTTCCGGCCAGTCATGCGGAATAAACGTTTACATATCGGTCCGAATATCCAAATTCAGTATAAAACACCCTGTGTGCATGAGCCTTACCAGACTTCTTTTAATTGTTGCACTATTTGCTTTGGGTGAACCCGTTTTTTCTCAGATTACCCTCACTGGCCGGGTCGTAGACGCCCAGACCCGGAAGGCGGTTGCCGGTGCCTATACTGTAGTTATCAACCGCGGGTCCGTGCCCGGTGGAAAGGAAGCAACGGGTCAGCCGACGGATGCGCAGGGAAAATTCAGTCTGCAGATTCAGCCAGAAGATCACGAAGTGATGATCCGGCACCTCGGCTTTATTCCCTATGTTTTTGACCCGAAAAAGTTTGTGAACGGGTCCACGGTGTACCTTGAGCCCTCCCTCACCCAACTCAATGAAGTAACCGTCAGCGGCTTTGAGTCCAACCGGCGTCTGCTGGAAACATCCGCGTCGGTCGGGCTGATTACGACCCGGGACCTGCAACGGTTCAGCAATGCTTCCCTTGTACCGGCGGTAAATACCTTGCCCGGCGTCCGGATGGAAGAACGTTCACCGGGCAGCTACCGGCTCTCCATCCGGGGCAGTCAGATCCGTTCTCCGTTCGGTGTCCGTAACGTAAAGGTGTACTGGAACGACATTCCTTTTACCGACCCGGGCGGCAACACGCCCCTCAACCTGATTGATTTCAACCACATTGGCCGCCTTGAGGTAATCAAAGGTCCGGCCGGCAGCATTTACGGGGCCGGTACGGGAGGCGCCCTGTTGTTGTACAGCCCGGTCGCTCCGGTTGGGGAAAGCAGTATGCAGGTCAATGGGCTGGCCGGTTCCTACGGCCTGGCCGGGCTCAACGGGGCCTGGCAGTCTGGCAGCGAAAAATCAAATCTTTACCTCTCCTACGCCCATCAGGCAGCAGCCGGCTACCGGGAGCACAGCGCCATGCGCCGCGATGCGGTTCACCTGCGGGCTCAGTATTTCGTGGACGAAAAGCGGACCATTTCGCTTAACGGCCTCTACTCCCATCTGCAATACCAGACGCCGGGCGGGCTGACCCTCCAGCAATACACCGAAAATCCGCGGGCAGCCCGTCTGCCGACCCGGGTTGTACCGGGGTCTGTGCAACAGCAGGCAGGCATTTACCACCGGCACTTTTCGCTGGGTGTAGCGCAGCATTACCCGGTTTTCGGACCGGCTGGAAAACACCACCTCTTTCTACGGAGTTGCCAATGAATTTTCCAATCCGTTCATTACCAACTACGAAACCCGCAACGACCAGGGTTTTGGCGGCCGTACCCGCCTGGCTGGGAAACCACTGTGGTTGGCCAGCCGTTGCGTCTGGTGGGCGGCGGCGAATACCAGCGCAGCTTTACGGCCACCATCAATTACGGAAACAAGGGCGGCCGGCGCGATACGCTGCAGACCAATGACGAAATTACCACGGGTCAGTATTTCCTTTTCGGACAGGCCGAGCTGGAACTTCCCTATGGCTTTACGGCCACGGCCGGCCTGAGTTACAACCAGCTCCTGTACCGGTTCATCCGGCTTTCTGACGTTCCCTCCGGTCTGCAGTCGCGGCGCTTCCAACCGGTGCTTTCTCCCCGCTTTGCGTTGCTGAAGAAACTGAACGAAGATCTGGCAGCCCGGGGCAGCGTCAGCTTTGGTTTTTCGCCACCTTCCCTTGGTGAACTTCGTCCGTCGGCGGGCTTCTTCAGCACCGGCCTGGACCCCGAAAGGGGCATCAATTACGAGGCCGGGCTGCGCGGCGACGCACTCAACGACCGTTTCACCTTCGACGTTGCCGTTTTTTCGCTCCGGCTGAGCCAGACCATCGTGCGCCGCACCCTCGACAACGGCGCGGAATACTTCATCAATGCCGGCAGCACCAGTCAGAACGGACTTGAGGTATCGGCCTCCTGCGAACTGGTCCAACCGGTCAGCAGGGATGATGATCCCCTGTTTCTGCAAAACCTGCGTCTTTGGGGCAGCTTTGCCTACAGCGATTTCCGGTTCCGGAATTACCGGCAGGGAGAAGAGGACTACTCCGGCAACCGCGTCACCGGGGTAGCGCCGGTGGTCGGCGTAATCGGGGTTGATGCCGGCACCCACCCCGGCTTATACGCCAATGTCACTTTCACCTTTAATGACTTTACGCCGCTCAACGATGCCAACACCGTATATGCCACTGACATGGCCCTGCGTGCCGGACGGCTTGGAGACCGGCATACTGTCGGGAAGGGGGGCGTGGAAATCTTCGCGGGAGTAGACACGGCCCACACCGAAAGGTACCGTCTGGGCAAGGACCTGAATGCGTTCGGGGGACGGTTTTTCACCGCGCCAACTCCGCGCAGTTATTTCGGGGGGGTCAGGCTGAAACCGGGGTGGTAACCGGCAAAGAAAAAGCCCGCAACCCGGTTGCGGGCTTTTTCTTTGTCAGTTTGTATTGTTTTTGCGTCTTTCCCTGGCCACCTTCCGGCGGTTTTTCTTATTGCCCGGGCAATCGCAATCCTTTTTCTTTTTTTTCTTATTCTTAAAAATGCCATTATCTGCCTTCCCCTGCACGTGACCAGCGGCCGGAGAGTAATTGGCGGCAAACGACTTACCGGCATCCGTAACGATCAGCATCAGGCCGGCAATCAGCAGCAGCAGGATCTGTTTTATACTTTTCATAGTTTCACCCGATGGTACGGCAATATAAACGGATATTTACGTATGGCCAATCCGGACTCTTAGTAAGAACTGTATCCCCGTGTAATTTATTTGATTTATCGTCAGAAAATGTCAATTTTATCGGTCCTATTGCCCTATGTTCCATGAAGCAAACCGCACCCCAGAGAAACTTATCCCTTTTCCGAAAGAAGACCGTTCAAAATATCCTCCTTGATTTAGAAGCCCGGGAAGCCAGTCACGGCGGAAACCTGGTAAAGAACCTTACCCTCAGAGATCTGGTTGCGCTTGGCATTGCCGCCATTATCGGGGCGGGTATCTTCAGCACCATCGGCAATGCCAGTGCGGCCGGTGGTCCGGCGGTATCAATGCTTTTTATTTTCACGGCCATTGCGTGCATATTTTCGGCTCTGTGCTACGCCGAGTTTGCCTCCACCATTCCCATCAGCGGCAGCGCCTATACGTATGCCTACGCTTCCTTCGGGGAACTGATCGCGTGGATCATCGGGTGGGACCTGATCATGGAATACGCGGTGGGCAACATTGCCGTGGCCATCTCCTGGTCTGATTACTTTACCGGTTTGCTGTCCGGGCTCGGCCTTCAACTTCCGCTTTACATCACCATGGACTATCTCTCGGCTTATAAGGGATTTGTGGCGGTACAGGAGTTGCTGAGCACCGGCCAGTCCCTTGCGGATGCCACTTCCGCCCGGCAGGAAGCGTACCTTGCCTGGACCACCGCTCCTACGCTTGGCAGTCTGCGGCTGATTGGCGACATTCCGGCGGTTGGCATCACAATTTTCATTACCTGGCTGGTATACATAGGCATCAGGGAATCCAAAAATGCCAGCAACCTGATGGTACTGCTCAAAGTGATCGTGGTGCTGCTGGTAATTGCCGTGGGAGCCTTTTACGTGAACACTGATAACTGGAGTCCGTTTGCCCCAAATGGCGTTTCGGGTGTACTGCGTGGGGTCTCGGCGGTGTTTTTTGCCTACATCGGTTTTGACGCCGTATCCACCACCGCCGAAGAATGCAAAAATCCCCGGCGCGACCTGCCGCGGGCCATGATTTACACGCTGATTATCTGTACGATCCTGTACGTACTGATTACGCTGGTGCTGACCGGAATGGTCAATTACACGGAACTGGCCGTGGGTGATCCGCTGGCCTACGTGTTTGAGAAACTGGACCTGCGGTTTATGGCCGGCATTATTTCGGTGAGTGCCGTGATCGCCATGGCCAGCGTACTGCTGGTATTTCAGCTGGGCCAGCCCCGCATCTGGATGAGCATGAGCCGCGACGGTCTGCTGCCCCGGGCCTTTGCCGCCATTCACCCCCGATACAAAACGCCCTATATTTCCACCATCATTACCGGCTTTGTGGTGGGCATACCGGCTCTTTTCATGAACCTGACTACCGTTACCGACCTGACCAGTATAGGAACCCTGTTTGCCTTTGTGCTGGTAAGCGGCGGCGTGCTGATGCTGGACCGGCAGAATATTCCGCGGGGACGTTTCCGGGTGCCTTATTTCAACGGCAAGTGGGTGCTGCCGGGTTTGATTGCCGTTACGCTGACTGCCATTCTGGTCAGTGACCCGGGGGCCCTTGCCAGATTTTTCAGCCTCGACACCACCGGGGGCATCCGGACGGCAGTAGAGCACAAGATTCTGCTGGTTGGTTTCATAATCGTATGCGCCGTGATGACTTACCTGACTTTTACCCGGAACCTGTCGCTGATTCCTGTACTCGGGTTGCTGGTAAACCTTTACCTGATGACCGAAGTGGGCCTCAATAACTGGAAGTGGTTTCTGGTCTGGCTCTTAATCGGCCTTGTCGTTTATTTCGCCTACAGTTACCGGAACAGCAAACTGCACCGGTTTCAGCAGCCGCCCGGTTTAAAATTTTGAATGACTGGTCCACGTGTGGACGCCCGGACCAGTGCCGGGCGCAGCATCTTTTCGGAAAAAACACTGCCGGAATGTTGATAAACCGCAGTCAGCGTCTTACTTTTGTCGCCTTATCAATCAGATAATTCTGTTATTATGGGTAAAGGCGATAAAAAATCCAAAAAAGGCAAATTGTTCAAAGGGTCATATGGCAACAGTCGTCCCCGAAAAGCCAACAAAGCGCATACCGGCGCTTCGGCTGCCCTCAGCCAGCCGCGCAAAAGCAAAAAATAACTGGTTTCAAAGAGAAAGGCTTGCCTGACGATGTATCAGGCAAGCCCTTTCTCTTGTGTGCTGAGCAGAAATCCAGCGTGGCTGAAAACTGAACTTAGCTAGCATCACCTGTCCTTTTCCTCATTTACGGATGGCAAAATGCTTTCCTTCAGGTACTGCATCAGACCAAAAGAAATAATAATTCCTGAAAATGTTCCTTCAATGAACAAGGCCAGCCCGGAAGTATACGGGTTCAGATTCCGCCAGCTCCGCAATGAGCATCTGCATAAAAGCCGGGTCCGGAAACTTCAGGTACACAAACATGAACAGGGCAAAACAAATGACTGCAATTACCGTCGTGAACGTGCCGCAACTCAGTCCCTGCAGATAACCCAAACGGCCCGGCCAGTTTTTCCTCAGGTATTTATAGGCAAGAAGATAGTGGTTAAGTAGAGACTGATTTACTGAGGTTGTAACGGACAATGAAAAGGCGAATGACGAGTTCATTGTAAAAGTCAGATTTAGAAAAGAAAGCGTCTTTCGGGTAAGTCTTCCCATCCACTGACGGATGGTATTGTTCCAGCGTTCCATGTGGTTGGTCTGTCCTGAATCTTTACCTGCTTTCTGATGCTGGCCTGTCTGCTGGCAGATAAAATTGCAGGCTTCCCAAAAGTCAGAAAAGCTGGTCTGGTAGCGGAATCTTTCGGGGATGCGTGCCCAGAGCATTTTGCAACTTTCCATGCTGTGATCACCGATGTAGAAGGCAATGATCTTACGGGTCTTGCGACTAATCACCGTCCAGAGCCACCGCTTTTGGCTTTTTTTTTACAAAATGCTGCAACTCGTCATACTCCGGCACATCCTGCTCAGCAGGCACATCATTCAAGGCAGCCTCCAGATCCGGATGCTTTTCGGCTTGCTGGCTGAGCCAGTTAGACACCGTTTGCCGGGCTACGCCAAAGACGCGCTCAATGCCCCGCATACTGGGGCGTTCAAAATAAGCCTTCAATATCTCTTCTTTACGCTCTTCACTATAGCGGGGAGCGGCATCTAAAGTGCCGTATTTATCACAGCCGTTACAGCGATACTTTTGCTTACCGTTTTTCTTATTATGGCCGTTGCTCACTAAATTAATACTACCGCAATGAGGACACGTCTTGGTAATCTGAATCATATGCTTTTTAAACCTTTCTGACTAAGTTACCAATTTCTAGAATCAGTCTCTACTTAATCATTACCGGCAAGAACAATTCCGGTCATCATAATTAACAGGTTCATAAACCGTAATTCCACGTTTTCTGCCAACCCGACTACCCGCATCAGCAGGAAGAAAGCCACCAGGGTACCCGCAGTCAGCAATCCGAAGCGGATGCAGGTACGCTCAATCAATTCAACTTTGTTCAGTTTCTTCATGGCCGTAACGTTTGGTTATAGCCAGTTAACAGGCTCGGGATCAAATTGTCTTTTACATGAAAAATCTGATCCTGTCTGCCATATCACCCCGGAAGGAAATCCAGTGAGGGCTCAAGGGGCTGATTGCTGCCGGCAAATCTCCGGAATCCGCCTCTGCACGCCTTTACTCCCATTCTATGGTTGCCGGGGGTTTTGAGGAAATATCGTACACGACACGGTTGATTCCCTTCACCCGGTTAATGATTTCGTTGGAAACATCGGCCAGAAACTCGTAAGGCAGGTGCGCCCAGTCGGCGGTCATGCCGTCTACGGAAGTCACGGCCCGCAGGGCCACTGCATTTTCGTAGGTACGTTCGTCACCCATGACGCCGACCGACTGCACGGGCAGCAAAATGGCTCCGGCCTGCCAGACCTCGCGGTAAAGGTCGCTTTTTTTGAGGCCGGATATAAAAATGTGGTCTACTTCCTGCAGGATGTCAACCTTTTCCGGGGTAATGTCCCCCAGAATCCGGATGCCCAGGCCCGGGCCCGGGAAGGGATGACGGCCCAGAATCGTTTCCGGCAGGCCCAGCTTGCGGCCTACTTCCCGCACTTCGTCCTTAAACAAGGTATTCAGCGGCTCAACTACCTTCAAATTCATCCGGGCCGGCAGGCCGCCTACGTTGTGGTGGGATTTGATGGTGGCCGAAGGCCCTTTTACAGAAACGGATTCGATCACATCGGGATAGATGGTGCCCTGTCCCAGCCAGCGGACATCCCGGATGCGGTGGGCTTCTACGTCAAACACATCAATAAATGTCTTGCCGATGGCCTTGCGTTTCGCCTCCGGATCAGTAAGGCCCACCAGTGCCGCGTAGAAACGGCTTTTGGCATCTACGCCCACCACATTCAGTCCCAGGGTTTCGTAGGAATGCAATACTTCTTCGTACTCGTTCTTGCGCAGCAGGCCATTGTCCACGAAGATGCAGTACAGGTTGTCTTCAACTGCTTCGTGGATCAGGGTAGCGGCCACACTGGAGTCTACTCCGCCCGAAAGCGCCATCACAACCTTATCGGAGCCAAGTTTGTTTTTCAGCGTTTGCACGGTGCTTTCCACAAAAGCCTCCGGCGTCCAGTTCTGGGCGCAGCCGCAAATATTTACCACAAAGTTTCTGAGCAGCGTTTTTCCTTCCGACGAGTGGGTTACTTCCGGATGAAACTGGATTCCGTACGTCTCCTGTCCGGCGACGCGGAAGGCAGCAATCGGAACCGTATCAGTGCTGGCAATGGGCTCAAACCCCGGAGGAAGTTGCGTGATGGTATCGCCGTGCGACATCCATACCTGCGTGCTGGTGGAAATGCTCCGCAGCAAGGGATTGTTGCCGGCAATTCCGCTCAGGCGGGCCCGGCCGTATTCCCGTGAACTGGACGGTTTTACTTCGCCACCCTGCTGGTGGGCAAGCAGTTGGGCGCCGTAGCAGATGCCAAGCAGGGGCATGCGGGCGAGAAAGGGAGTCAGGTCAGGATTGGGAGCAGTGTGGTCACGAACCGAACACGGGCTGCCCGACAGGATCACACCTTTTACCGGGGAGGTAAGTTTGGGAAGGTGGTTAAAGGGATGGATTTCACAGTAAACATTCAGTTCGCGCACCCGCCGGGCGATCAGTTGGGTGAACTGAGAACCGAAGTCAATGATGAGTATCTGTTCGTTCATGTGCAAAGGTACATCATTTTTGCACTTGATAAATGCCCTCGCATTGCAGCAGCCGGCTAAGCTTTTGTTACCCTTCAGGCTCTGTTTCCCTAAAACCGGCAGGCAATTTGTTACGTGAAGGGATCAAGCAAACCTTTATACCCTTATCCGCCGAATCCTTATGAAAACACTACTTTCTTTTTTAACCGGAATCTTACTTCTGCTGCCCCTCTGTGAAAGCAGGGCGCAGGTTCGCCGGGAGCCTTCCGTACGCCGCGACACCCGACCTACCTACTCATCTGACCAGGACGCGGAATACAGGAATGTGATTAAGATCAGCCCGCTCAGCCTGGTGGCGGCTACGGGCTCTTTTGCTTACGAACGGGTCATTAATGAACGCATGAGCGGACAGCTCGGGCTGCAGTTTACCCGTTATTCGGGCTGGGTAACCGGGGGACGTTCCCTGAGAGGCTTTGCCGTAACGCCGGAATTCCGGTATTTCCTCACCGGACCGGCGCCCCAGGGTTTTTTTGTGGCTCCGTTTCTGAGATACCGGCAAAGCTCCCTCACCGGAGAAATTACGGCCGCGGGACGAAATTTTAACGGCACGGTAGATATAAACAACTTCGGGGGTGGTGTACTGATTGGCGGGCAGTATATTCTGGGCCAGAGAGTGTCTGTTGAAGGCTTCATCGGCCCGACGGTCAATGGCCGGTCGTACAAGTTCACCGAGGGTACCACTGAAAGTGATTATAATATCCCCAACTTCTTTTCACCGGTGTGGTTCCGGACAGGTTTTACGGTTGGTTTTCTTTTTTAGTAGCAGAAATACCCCATTTGTAGTAACGTTTACCCTGAAACCCGCAAGGTTTTGGAAACCTTGCGGGTTTGGTAACACAGCCGATATTTGCCCGTCCCGCCCGGTTACCTTTTGTCCGGCAATTTTTTCCTCCTGCCCTGGCTGTAGGTCACTGATGTAATTGTACCCTCCCCCGCCTGAGGTGCTTGGCCAAAAAACACTATTTTTGGATGAACTGACTATCCGGTTTCCTTCTTCAGGCACAGTCAGTATCCGAAGTTCCAACTCCTTAACCATTCCTTATTCGTAATGAAACGAATATCCATTCTCCTTTTTCTATCCGTGATGGTAAGTTTTTCGGCCATTGCCCAGGGCAACCGGATCAAGTTTACTGAATACGAACTGCCCAATGGCCTGAAAGTCCTGCTCCACCAGGATAATACTACCCCGATTGTGGCCGTGACCGTAATGTACCACGTGGGTAGTAAAAACGAACAGGCAAACCGCACTGGTTTTGCGCATTTCTTCGAGCACCTGCTTTTTGAGGGTTCCGAACACATGAAGCGGGGTGATTTTGACAAGCTGAACAAAAATGCCGGCGGCACCAATAACGCCAACACCTCCCAGGACCGTACCTTCTATTACCAGATTTTCCCTTCCAATCAACTGGAACTGGGGCTTTGGATGGAATCTGAAAGAATGCTGCATGCCAAAATAGACCAGGCCGGCATAGATACGCAACGGGAAGTGGTCAAGGAAGAAAAACGCCAGCGGATTGACAACCAGCCGTACGGTTCCATACTCGAAGAAACCCTGAAGCGTGCCTACAAGGTCCACCCCTACCGCTGGGCACCCATCGGCTCAATGGAAGACCTGAATGCCGCCAAAATTGAGGAGTTTATCGCCTTCTACAAGGAATTTTACGTGCCAAACAATGCCATTCTCTCCATCGCCGGCGATTTTGACGTTGAAAAGACCAAAAGCCTGATTGCCAAATACTTCGGAGATATTCCGCGAGGCACAAAGCCCATTTACCGGCCTGAAGTAACTGAACCTGCCCAGGCTGCCGAGGTGCGGGATGTGGTGTACGACAACGTTACGCTGCCGGCTGTCATTCAGGCGTACCACATTCCGGCGCAGGGCACTGAAGATTACTACCCGCTCCAAATGCTGACGACCCTGCTTTCCGGCGGTGAAAGCTCCCGGTTCAGCCGCGAAATCAAGGACCGGCAGCAGAAAGTTGTATTCGTGGGGGCGTTTCCGTTTGCGCTCGAAGATCCGGGCCTGTTCCTGACGTTCGGCATTGCCAATATGGGCGTCAAACCCGAAGACGTCGAAAATGCAATGGATGCCGAAGTGGAAAAAGTGCAGAAAACCCCCATCAGCGACCAGGAATTTCAGAAACTGCGCAACCAGATTGAAAATGACTTCGTGAGTGGCAACGCCACGGTGGCCGGCATTGCGGAAAATCTGGCCAACTACGAGATGTATTTCGGAGATGCCAGCCTGATCAATACGGAACTGGAGCGGTACATGAAGGTGACCCGGGAAGACATTCAGCGGGTAGCCCAGAAATACCTTTCAAAGCAAAACCGGATAGTGCTGCACTACCTGCCAAAAGCCGCGAAGCCAACCGAGCCGGCCAGGGATGAGGCACAGGTACAGGCCGCCCAGCCCGGTCAGCCGGAGAGTACTGCCCCCGCCCCGGAACCGGCAAAGCCAGAAAAAGGAAAAAAGAAAAAGAGAAAGCAATAATCTTCATTCGTCTTAAGTGCTCATTGTTAAATGCCTGATGACTCATCTGTCGTTTTCACCCGTGAAAATGGCATGATTTGTATTGAGCGTCTGAGATTGGGCACCGGACACTACCCCAATTTTCCAAACCAATGAAAAAATCAGTTTTATATATTCTCCTGCCGGCCCTGCTGACCCTTGCGGCCGGCAGCTTTGCCCAGCAACTGGACCGTTCCCGGATTCCGGCAGCCGGCCCCGCTCCCACCATACAGGTGGGAAAATATGAAACTTTTACCCTTGCCAATGGCCTGAAGGTATTCGTAGTGACCAACCGCAAACTGCCCCGGGTGGCCTTTAACCTGGTTCTGGACAACGATCCGGTTCAGGAGAAGGAGTTTGCCGGCTACGTAGATATTGCCGGGCAAATGCTCCGGACCGGCACCAAAACCCGCAGCAAAGAGCAGCTGGATGAAGAAATTGACTTTATCGGTGCTTCGCTGACCACCACTGAATCTGGCATTTACGGAGCTTCCCTTAAAAAACACCAGGACAAGCTGCTCCAGCTGATGTCGGATGTAGTGCTCAATCCGGCTTTTCCGGAAAACGAACTGAACCGGATCAAGCGGGAAACCATTTCCGGCCTTGCCTCCCGGAAGGATGACCCCAACGCCGTTGCCGGACTGGTGGGCAATGTAGTGTTGTACGGCCGCGAACACCCATACGGAGAGCCTACCACTGAGGAAACCGTGGAACGGATTACCCTCGACAAGGTAAAAAGTTTCTACACCACCTATTACAAGCCTAATGTGGCTTATATGGCCGTGGTAGGCGACATTTCGCTGCCCGAAGCCCGGACAGCAGTGGAGAAATACTTTGGCAGCTGGCAAAAAGGAACCGTGCCCAAACATACCTATCCCGCTGATTCCGGCCCGGCTAAAACCAGAATTGCCCTCGTTGACCGGCCTGCCTCCGTGCAGTCAGTCATCAACATCACGCATACCGTTCCGCTGAAGCCGGGCATGCCTGATGTGGTCAAAGCCCGGATCGCCAATGATATTCTGGGCGGCGCGGGAGGCCGGCTTTACAACAACCTGCGCGAAAAACGCGGCTTGACCTATGGCGCTTATTCTTCACTCTCTCCTGACAAGCTGATCGGGGAGTTTTCTGCCAATGCCAGCGTACGCAATGCCGTGACTGACAGCGCCGTGGTCGAATTCATGAGCGAACTCAGGCGCATCCGCGAGGCAAAAGTAAGTCCCGAAGAACTCAGGCAGTCCAGGGCCGGAGTTACCGGTTCATTCGTCCGTTCGCTGGAAAGCCCGCAGACCATTGCCAGCTTTGCCATCAATACGGCCAGGTACAAACTGCCCGCGGATTACTACCAGAATTACCTGAAAAATGTAGCCGCCGTTACGGCCGAAGATGTGCAGGGAATTGCAAAGAAATACATCAGGCCCGAAAACGCTCATATTGTGGTGGTAGGCAATGCCTCAGAAGTCGCCGGTAAACTGAAACCTTTCGGTGAGATCGAATACTATGATGTAAAGGGCAATAAAATTGAGGCTGGCACCAAAAAAGCAGTACCCGCCGGTCTCACCGCTGATCAGGTGATTGACAACTACGTGAAAGCCATCGGAGGGCGGGAAAAGGTAAGTCAGATCAAAGACGTGACCACCAACATGACTGCCACTGTACAGGGCATGCAACTGGCAGTGGTACAGCAGCGGAAGGCACCCGATAAATCGAAAATGGTGATGCAGGCGCAGGGAATGGAACTGATGAACATTACTTCCGACGGTACCCGGGCTACAATGGCCCAGATGGGCAACCAGCAGGAAGTGACCGGCGACGAACTGGCAGCCCTGAAAATTCAGAATACCCTGTTCGGGGAATTGTCGTACGACCAGCTGGGGGTAAAGCGTACGCTCTCCGGCACTGAATCAATAGAAGGCAAGGACGCCTGGAAAGTAGAGCTGGAGCTGCCGGGCGGCAACCGGGCCACTGAATTTTACGATGTGGCTTCCGGTCTGAAAACCAGAATCATCAGCGTCCAGAAATCACCCGAAGGACCGGTGTCACAGAGTACCGACCTTGGCAATTACAAGGAGGTAAACGGCGTGAAATTTCCCCACACGATTACTACTTCCATCGGGCCGCAGCAAATCAAGCTGGAGGTTACTGAGGTGGCGGTAAACCAGAACCTGGCAGACAGCATCTTTGAGGTAAAGTAGCATTCAGGCCAGTTGCTGGTTACTTTAAATGATCCGAAGCCCGGCTGATTCCAGTATTCAGCCGGGTTTTTTTATTGCATGCTTTGCCTGAGTGACGAAAAAATGTAACTTTGCCCCGGCAAACTGGTACGGCCAGCTCCTGTCAAATCCCCCAGGTGCGGAAGCAAGCAAGGGTAGATGGTCGAAGCGGCGCGATATTCAGTTTGCCTTTTTTATTTTCCCCGCCTCCGGGAACTGTTTATTTTAAATGCCCCTTGCTCAGTGAAAACAAAGGAAAGTATTTACGTACTTTCATTGCGCATTTAAAATTTACCTTCTCCTCAGATTCTTTCTCCCGATTTATCGCCAATTTGCGTTTTCAAAACAAACATCACCATCATGAAATTTTTCATTGATACTGCCAACCTGAACGAAATCCGCGAGGCCCACGAACTGGGCGTCCTTGATGGAGTGACCACCAATCCTACCCTGATGGCCAAAGAAGGGATTACCGGTAAGAACAACATTCTCTCCCACTACAAGTCTGTCTGTGACATTGTGACCGGCGACGTAAGTGCCGAAGTAATTGCCACTGACTTCAAGGAAATGGTACGTGAAGGTGAAGAACTGGCCGAAATTGACGGAAAGATCGTGGTGAAAGTGCCCATGACCCGCGACGGCATCAAAGCCATCAAATACTTCTCCGACCGGGAAATCAAGACCAACTGCACGCTGGTGTTTTCTGCCGGACAAGCCCTGCTGGCCGCCAAAGCCGGTGCCAGCTACGTTTCGCCCTTTATCGGTCGCCTGGACGATGTATCAACTGACGGCCTCGCCCTGATTGAACAGATGGTACTGATCTATAACAACTACGGCTTCGAAACCGAAATACTGGCCGCCTCCGTCCGCCACGTAATGCATCTTGTGCAGTGCGCCGAACTGGGTGCCGACGTAGTAACCTGTCCGCTGAAAGTAATTACCGGCCTGCTCAAGCACCCGCTCACCGACAGTGGTCTGGAGCAGTTCCTTGCCGACTACCGCAAGGGCAACGCACACGGAGGTTGAATTTTATGATTGCATGACTGAATGACTGCCTGGCTACAGAACCCGGAGGCTGCTCAGCTGAATCCTGAAGGCTACCTTATACACAGTCATCTGATCGTTCAGTCATGCAATCATTTAATCAGGCAGGTATGTACATCATAAAGGTAAAGGGCAAGGCCAAAATTCCGGATTATATCCAGTTGCGCGACGAGAACTTTGTGCTGATCGCCTACTTCCGGGCTGATCGTCCGCTCAAGAATCTGGAAAGATACGGACTGGAAGGCAAGGAAACCCAGCTTGAAAGCCTGATCCGGGAATTACCCTTTGGTAAATTGCAAGAATTGAAGCTCTGATTATGAATGTTTTTTCTGACGAACCGATTCTCCTTGCCCATGAGGCCTATATTTTACAGGAACAGAGTATTGTCCTCAGCAAGGTTAATTTTTCGGTTAGAAAAGGCGAATTTATTTACCTGATCGGGCGGACGGGCAGCGGAAAAAGCTCTCTGCTCAAGACTCTCTACGCTGACCTCCCACTCCGGTCCGGCGAAGTTACTGTGGCTGGCTTTCCCCTTCACCAGCTCAAACAGCGGGAAGTACCCTTTCTCAGGCGCAAACTGGGCATTATTTTTCAGGACTTCCAGCTTTTTTACGACCGTTCGGTGGCTGATAACCTGATGTTTGTCCTCCGTGCTACCGGCTGGAAAGAGTCGGCCCAGATGAAAAAGCGGATTGCCGAAGTGCTGCTGCAGGTGGGGCTTGGTTCTTCAGGCCCCAAAATGCCCTGGCAACTTTCCGGTGGCGAGCAGCAAAGGGTCGTTGTGGCCCGTGCCCTGCTCAACGAACCCATGATTTTGCTGGCGGATGAGCCAACCGGTAACCTTGACCCCGAAGTAGCCGGGGGCATTTTGCAGCTGTTTCGCGACATCAACCGCAGCGGGACCGCCATTTTGATGGCAACCCATCATCACTCTTTTCTGAGCCAATTTCCGGCCCGTATTCTGAAGTGCCAGCAGGGGCAACTACTGGATTCCGTCCGCGAAAACTTTTCCTTTAGCGGAAGTTAATTTTACCATTATTTTTTATAATTTTATTTATCCGGTCCTGCATCCGCGGGGACTGCCTCTTTTTTAATCAATTAAAATAGTTCTAGTTTTGCTTGTGCTATCAGCTGAACGGGTATGCCGGAAAAAATTTTAACTCTTTGCGCTTCCGGCAAAAACAAATCCCATCGAAAAGGAGGTTACTATAGTTGAAAATCTTCCTGTCCCTTCGTGATCTTGTTGAATTTATATGAGAACCATCCGTATTCTTTTAGTCGAAGATAATCCAGCTGATGTGCGCCTTACCCAGGAAGCCCTGAAAAGCGGCAAGATCCTGTATAACCTCCAGGTGGTCCGGGATGGCCATGAAGCACTGGAATTTCTGGGGAAAAATGGAACTTACAACAATGCCTTCACGCCGGACCTGATTCTGCTTGATCTCAATATTCCGGTGGTCAACGGCCGGGAAGTGCTTACCCTCGTAAAAAGTGATCCGAACCTGAAGCAGATTCCCGTGATCATCCTGACAACGTCATCCGATGAAAGAGACGTACTGGAAACCTACGCACACGACGCAAACTGCTACATTACCAAACCATTTGACTTTGATCAGTTTATCAATGTCATTAAACTGATTGACAACTTCTGGCTTTCTATCGTGAGATTGCCCGAAAATGAACGCCACTAAACATTTTCCAATGATCCGTACCATCCTTCGCATCCCTTCATTTTTTACACTTGGAATTATTCTTTCGCTTTCGGCCTGTCAGAGCGGCCAAAGCGGCCACGAAGAAAACACCTCTGCCACCACCGAAACGGACCTGCCTTCATCCACTCCGGTGAAAGTGGCCTACGTAACCGACGATAAATTCAGCACCAGTGTCAACCGGGTAGTGGATAATTACCTGGCTGTCAAAGATGCCCTTGTAGCTTCGGATGTGCAGCAGGCAAATATGAAAACCGGCGACCTGATCGCAGCTCTGAACGGAGCCGATATGATGTCACTCACACCGGAAGCCGCGCAGAAATGGACCGAGCACCGCAAAATTATGGAACGGGCCGCTACCTCCATGCAGGCCGCCACCGATATCAACACCAAGCGGGCCAGCTTCGAAGATTTGTCCAAAGCGGCTTATGCACTGGTGAATGATTTTGGTGCCAGCCAGACGCTCTACAAGGAATACTGTCCGATGGCGTTCAACGACAAAGGGGCCTGGTGGCTCAGCGCCAAAAGCGAAATCCGCAATCCTTATTTCGGCGACAAAATGCTGGAATGCGGCGAAGTACAGGAGGTGCTGAGCTTCGGAGAGGAGGCAAAAAAGTGAAAATCTGCTGGTCATTGCACTCTGCTGATTCAAGCGTCCACGCTTGAATCAGCAGGGTTGTCCTGGTTCAGGCGTCCACGCCTGGGCTACCGGCCCGGAGCCAGCCGGAGCGGTATTTTGAGAAAGTTCCGGGGATATTTGTCCCGGATCAGGATTTATAGAATTCACAGGATGAAAAGATTTTGAGAGCAAATCCTGTTTATCTTTCAATCCCGCAAATCCTGATTCTGACTTCTGCACTGGCACAAAAGTCCACACCTGACCATCTGCTTCCGGAGTCAGCCCCGCCGGCAGGAATTTATAACTCAAAATTGCGCAGCTACTTAAAACACTTTCCGGTTTACGTCAAACGCCTCCAGGTAATCCGCGACGCGGCGCACAAACATACCGCCCAGGGCACCGTCCACTACGCGGTGGTCGTAGGAATGCGACAGGAACATCATGTGCCGGATGCCAAGGGTATCACCAAAAGGCGTTTCAATGACGGCGGGCTTTTTCTGAATGGCACCAAAAGCCATTATACCTACCTGCGGCTGCACGATAATGGGTGTGCCCATTACGTTGCCGAAAGACCCGACGTTGGACATCGTGAAAGTACCTTCTGACAGATCATCGGGAGACAATTTATTTTCGCGGGCCCGGCGGGCGAGTTCATTAACCTTCCGGGTCAGCCCGACCATATTCAGCTGGTCAGCCCCCTTGATAACCGGGACAATGAGGTTGCCACCGGGCAGTGCCACTGCCATACCGATGTTGATATCCTTCTTCACGATGATCCTGTTGCCTTCTACCGAAACATTGATCATCGGGTAATCCTTGATGGCCCTGGTGATGGCCTCAATGAATACCGGCGTGTAGGTGATGGTGTCACCTTCCCGCGCTTTGAATTCATTCTTGATGCGGTTCCGCCAGAATACCAGGTTCGTCACATCGGCTTCCACAAAGGAAGTGACGTGCGGCGAAATCCGCTTGGAATCCACCATCCGCTGGGCAATGATTTTGCGCATCCGGTCCATTTCCACAATCTCAGCCCGGCCATTGTAGGAAACAGCCGGCGAGGAAACGGGCTGCGTCGGCGCGGAAGGCATATAAGCGGGCTGGGATGATTCTTCCGGCCGGACGGGTATGTTGCCGTTATTTTCCTGCACCTGAATCCGTGGCGTTTCGGCCTGCGGCTCCGCCACCGGTGGCTGGGACTGGTTGCCGCCGTTGGAGGATGGCTGCACCGGCTTTTGCGCCACGGGCTGCACGATGGCTTCGGCCACCGGAGTTTTTGGGGAAAAGTTTTCGGCTGCCGGGGCAGTCGCCTGACGACCACCGTTGCTACCGTTGCGGCTGGCCACGTAATTGAGAATATCTTTCTTGGTTACCCGGTTGTCGCCGCCGGTGCCGGGAATATACTCCAGTTCCTGCATGGAAATTTTTTCTTCGCGGGCAATGGTCAGTACCAGCGGGGAGTAAAACCGTCCCTGCGCCGGATGAGACAGCCGCTGTACCCCGTGATCCTGCTCCAGATTGCTGATCTGACTTTCCAGCACTGTAGCATGCTCTTCTTCCGTGGCTTCCGGTGCGGCTGGCATATCGGCTGGCGGTGCAGATTGGGCATCGGCACCAGTGGCTATCATTGCGATTGGTTTACCTACCTCAACCACGTCACCGGCTTCGGCCAGGATTTTCTGCAATATCCCTGCGTGGGTTGCGGGTACTTCAGTATCTACTTTATCCGTTGCCACTTCCAGTACTGACTCATCCTGCTCGATCTTGTCGCCTTCCTTCTTCAGCCAGTTCAGAATGGTACCTTCCATGATACTTTCACCCATTTTGGGCATCACCATTTCAATAAGGGCCATTTATGTATTGGTTTGTTAAGTATTGGATTTTAACGGACAAAAATACCATTTTTTACGACACCCCCACCGGAGGCAGGTTCTGCCGGATGGCATTCAGAACCCACAATGAAGCAAATTTAATATTGATTTCGCGGTCTTTGAACAACTGTAGTTTTTTGGCAAATGTGTTCGTGCCGTCGGCGCAGGCAATCCAGACGGTACCTACCGGCTTCTCCTCCGTACCGCCGTCCGGGCCGGCTACGCCGCTGGTTGCCACTCCAATTGAGGTATTTAGTTTTTTGCGGACGTTCTCGGCCATTTCCCGTACGGTTTGTTCGCTTACGGCACCGAATTTTTCCAGCGTCTCCGGACTAACGTTCAGTTGTTCCACTTTCACGCGGTTGTCGTAGGCAATAATGCCACCGGTAAAGTAACGCGAACTGCCCGGAATCCGGGTGATGGCGTGCCCAAGATAGCCACCCGTGCAGCTTTCAGCCACGGCCAGCGTCATGCCCCGCTGCAGCAGCATCCGGCCCACTACCGTTTCGAGTTCATCCTTGTCGTAGCCGTACACGTATTCAGGCACGATCTGCAGCAGCCGGTCAATCTGCGCCTGCACTTCGCCTTCCAGTACGGCCAGCCTGTCCCCGGTAGCCGTCAGCCTCAGCTTTACCTGACCCATGCCCGGCAGGTAGGCCAGCCGGATATGGGGCGGCAGGCTGTCTTCCCACTCCTCTATCTTATCAGCCAGAAAAGATTCGCCGATGCCGACCGTCTTGATCATCTTGTGGTAAATGACGGGGGTGCTGAAATGCCGCTGCAGCTTTTGCAGGATGGCGTTTTCCATCAGCCACTTCATTTCGTGGGGCACTCCGGGCATAGACACAAATACTTTTCTGTTTTTTTCAAACCACATGCCGGGGGCGGTGCCCACTTTGTTGGATATAAAAGTGGCATTATCGGGCAAGGCTGCCTGTTGACGGTTCAGTTCGGTCAGTTCAAACCCCCGGCGGGAGAAAATCTCGGCCACGTCCCTCAGTGCCTCTTCGTTGATCACTAATTGGCTGCCGAAGTATTTTGCCAGCGTCTTTTTGGTAATGTCGTCTTTGGTCGGGCCGAGGCCGCCAGTCATCAGAATGACGTCGGCACGGCTTTCGGCTTCGCGCAGGATTTCGAGAATCCGGTCTTCGCGGTCACCTACCGAAGATTTGCGGACCGTCCGGATGCCCACCTTGTCCAGTTCGGCACTGATCCACTGCGTATTCGTGTCGGTAATCTGTCCGTAGAGAATTTCATCCCCGATGGTGATTACCTCTGCCATCACTTCTTTAGCCATGCATGTATCGTTTCAGAGCAATGATACATAAAGCAGAAAACATAGGTAATGGGGCCGCAAAAAATAACCGCTTCCGGCCTTCAGTAAGATAACCGCTTCCTGTCTGCTTCTGCGAAAAAAGTATGTAATATTTTACCGGCTTATCTAAATTTTTGTATTTAATAAAGCCTCATGGAATCATATACAGAGCCCCGCACATCCATCCTGAATATCCCATTATTTCAGTTAAAGGCTCGGCTAATAAACGGGATAATGAAAAAAAGCCATAATTCGTAAAATAAAGAGGATTTCTATTGCTGATTTGCCTTTTAATCTTTCAGCCGCAACTGCATATCTGTGCGGGTGCAGGGGCGGATAATTTTGAGCTGCATGATTTGCCGGGTTGTAATATTTGGTTATTTTTGATTGGAATTCCAGCCACCAAGCCCGGATTTTCGCCGGGGGTTTGGCTGCAGCGGTCAATCTCTTTTCCGCTTGCAAAAATCCCCCTCTTAATCCCTTTATTCTTTTACCCGGCGGACAGCAGAACACAGCCTTTTGCGGCCATATTGTTCTGCCGGTTTTGGCTTGCCCTTTGGTTTATAGTGCGTTCCGGTTCTTCATCTTCCTTTGCTTATGAAAAGAAGCTTTACTCTTCTGTTTTTTCTGTTGCTGATTTACCCGCTGCAGGCACAGACGGCCCGGAATAGTCAGGCGGCTGGTGCAGCCTACCAGAAGTTTGCCCTCCGCGATACAATTGGGATGGATGGAGTTCCCCGGGATGAACTGTATAGCCGCGCGTGGCGGTGGTTCTCGGAAGTTTCCCAAAAAGTACCTTCTCTGCTCGAAGAGGCCAATAAACGGGATGGACGGTTTACCGGCACCTCCAGCATTTCGTTTGCAAGCGGGCAAACGGGGGGAAGCGAACACGTGAAAGGGCGAATTTATTACAATTTCACGGTCTACGTGGATGACAATTTTTACGTGTACGAACTGACGGATTTTACGCACGTTGCCCGCCTGCCCTTTAATACCCTTACCAATCACCAACGATACCCCTACCGGGTGGTGGTCAATGAAGAATGGCATACGCTGGTGTGGCAGGAAATGAAGGATAAAATCACCAAAGAATTGCAACCAATGGTGGAAAGCCTGAAGGCAGACATGCAGGTAGAAACCGAAAAGTTTGACGAATACAAAGCCATCAGCGAAAGATCTCCGGCTAACGGGGAGTAAAATACGGGGAAGACTTGTTTTAATACCATAGCAGAGTTCAGCCCTGCTTTTTTTATTTCTCTATCACTGCCCCCTCCTGTAACACAACTTGCCGGAATACCAATTCCCAAAAGTTTGCAAACCTATAGAGGTTTTCCATTTGTCGCTCCGGTCTTTCCGCGAGGAGATTTTACCAGAGCCGGGAATCCCTTGTGATCACAAATCCTCAGTCTTCATCAATCTTAGAATTTTAACTGTAGAATTTTAACTGTCAAAACTGTTTCTGATCCGTTATGGGGCAATCGGTAAAAAACCTGCAACTTCCCTTTGCGGAAACAATCCACTGGCATACCTTAGTGTAAATTTTACAATTACTCCGATGATCATTTCTCCCACTCCCCGGAGCGGATCCCTTGCCCTGCTGACGGACCTGTACCAGCTCACGATGGCATACGGCTACTGGAAATCCGGAACCGCCGAAAAAGAGGCAGTCTTCAATTTATTCTTCCGCAAGCATCCCTTCCAGGGTGGGTTTACGATAGCCGCCGGGCTGGAGCATGTGATTCATTTTCTGGATCATTTCCGCTTTTCGGAGGAAGATACAGCCTACCTTGCTACGCTGACGGGCAACGACAGCAAGCCTCTTTTTGAAGAAGGGTTCCTGAATTATCTGCTGGATCTGCGCTTCACCTGCGACGTTGATGCCATGCCGGAAGGTACGGTGGTGTTTCCGCAACAGCCTCTGGTGCGGGTGCGCGGCCCGATCCTGCAGTGCCAGCTGATCGAGACGCCGCTGCTGAATATGATGAACTTTCAGTCGCTGATTGCGACCAAAGCCTCCCGTCTGAAACTGGTGACCAGAAACGAACCCGTACTGGAGTTTGGCCTGCGCCGCGCACAGGGCGTTGACGGCGGACTGACTGCCAGCCGGGCCGCCTACATCGGGGGCTGCGATGCTACTTCCAATGTGCTGGCCGGCCGGCTTTACGGCATTCCGGTGCGGGGCACCCACGCCCACAGCTGGGTCATGTCGTTTGATTCAGAAGAAGAAGCTTTCGGGACCTACGCGGAGGTGCTGCCCAATAATACTGTCTTTCTGGTGGATACCTTCAATACACTGGAAGGCGTACGAAAAGCCATCCAAACCGGCTATCAGTTGCGGGAAAAGGGACATAAACTGGGCGGCATCCGGCTGGACTCGGGCGACCTTGCCTGGTTCAGCATTGAAGCCCGCAAAATGCTGGACGAAGCCGGTTTTCCGGAAGCCAGTATCCTTGCCAGCAATGACTTAGACGAACACATCATCGCCAGCCTCAAGGAGCAGGGGGCCCGGATCAATGTGTGGGGCGTGGGTACCAGGCTGATCACCGCCTACGACCAACCCGCCCTCGGAGGCGTATACAAACTGACCGCCATCCGGAACGACGCCGGCACCTGGGATTATAAAATCAAGCTGTCGGAGCAGACCATCAAGATTTCAACGCCCGGCGTGCAGCAGGTGCGCCGCTACTCCGACGAAAGCGGGTTCGTGGCGGACATGATTTACGATACCGAAAACCGGACAGTGGGTAAAAATCCGGTAATGGTAGATCCGGCCGACTACACGAAAAGAAAAAAGCTTTCGCATCTCCTTCCCCACGAAGATCTGCTGGTGCCCGTATTCCGGGAAGGGAAGCTGCGGTATACGCTGCCCACCATTCACCAGATCCGCGAAAGGGTGAAAACGCAGCTGGATGGCCTCCACGAAGGCATCAAACGTTTCGTAAACCCGCACATCTACCCGGTGGGCCTCGAAAAAAGCCTTTACGACTTCAAAACCGACCTCATTCTCAGGCTGCGCAACGCAGTGAGCTAGATAGGTATTTGGTATTTGGTATTTGGTATTTGGTATTTGGTATTTGGTATTTGGTATTTGTTTATATGAAATCAGGGAAAAAGATCATATTCAGCACCAGTTCCTACCAGTACCTGCAGGACAAACTATGCCTGTCGGGGCAGTTCGATTGCGGGGAGGTGGAAGTGAAACATTTTCCGGACGGAGAACGCTACCAGCGGGTACTCACCGACGTAGATGGCCGCGAAGTGGTTCTGGTTGGTGGCACCATCTCCGACGCCGATACGCTGGAGCTGTACGACCTTGCCTGCACGCTGGTCCGGCTCGGTGCCTGTTCGCTGATGCTGACAATCCCCTATTTCGGTTATGCCACCATGGAAAGGGCCGTGAAACCCGGAGAAGTCGTGACGGCCAAAACCCGGGCCTACCTGCTTTCCACCATTCCCGAAACCTCCATGGAAAACCGGGTAATTCTGCTGGACCTGCACACGGAGGGCCTCCCTTACTACTTTGAAGGCAATACCAAAGCCGTACACCTGTACGCCAAACCCGTGATTCTGGAAGCCTGCCAGGAAATTGCCGGTAATGACTTTGTGCTGGCTTCTACCGATGCCGGCCGGGCCAAATGGGTAGAGTCGCTGGCCAACGACATGGGCGTAAACGGAGCCTTTGTATTCAAACGCCGTACCAGCGGGAACGAAACACAGATCACCTCCATCAGCGCCGACGTAAAAGGCAGGTCCGTTATTATTTACGATGACATGATCCGCACCGGTGGTTCGCTGATCAATGCGGCGGAAGCTTACCACGAAGCTGGAGCCACGGATATTTCGGCCGTGACCACGCACGGTCTTTTCAGCAACGGCGGCCTCGGACAAATCAGAAAAAGCGGACTTTTTCGTTGCGTATACAGCACCGACAGCCATCCCAATGCGATTGCCCTGCAGGATGATTTCCTGAAAGTAAAAAGCGTAGCTGATCTGCTCCGGACCGAAATCGTGAGCCATTAATGCCCTGCATATAGAACAAGGTCTTAAGTACAAAGTACCAGGTACACAGCACCTCCAGCCCTGTCTGATACCCAACCCACTACCCAATACCGAATTCCCAATTCCCACTCCCTAATTCCCAATGCCATGAAATTGCTCAAAGTTGCCGCCGGCGTGCTGAACCAGACGCCCCTGGACTGGAACAATAACCTGAAACATATACTTGCCTGCATCGCCGAAGCCAAAGAATCGGGGGTAAGCCTCCTGTGTCTGCCTGAGCTCTGCCTGACGGGGTATGGCTGCGAAGATGCCTTCTATTCGCACGGCACCTTTGCCCGTGCCAATGCAATGCTGACCAGAATTCTTCCGCACACCAAAGGAATCATCGTATCAGTTGGTTTACCGGTGAAGTTTCTGAACCGGATTTACAACGCCGCCTGCCTGATTGCGGACGGCAGGATTCTGGGCTTTTCGGCCAAGAAGTACCTCGCCGGTGACGGCATCCACTACGAACCCCGCTGGTTCAATCCCTGGCCGCAGGGCGAAGTGGGCGAGGTATCCATTGATGATCAGGTATATCCCATCGGGGACCTTTATTACGAAATTTCCGGTATCCGGATCGGTTTCGAGATCTGCGAAGACGCATGGGTAGCCAACCGCCCCGGTTCCGGCCTCTTCCGGCGGGGAGTAGACATTATCCTCAACCCCAGTGCCAGCCATTTTGCGTTTGGTAAGATGGAAATCCGCAAACGTTTCGTGCTGGAAGGCTCCCGGGCCTACGGGGTAAGTTACATCTATGCCAACCTGCTGGGCAACGAAGCCGGCCGGGCCATTTACGACGGCAGTGCCCTGATTGCCTCCGCCGGTAAAATGCAGGCCATCGGACCACGCTTTTCCTACGCCGATTTCCACCTGATCGCCACCGTGATTGACGTGGACGGCGACCGGCTGGCGCAGGCGCAGACCAAAATGGAAATGGTACCGGCCAGTGGCAATCTGGCCCCAAGGGATTGGGGACGGGTGAAAGCCCAATTCGATTTTCCGGCCATTCGCCCCGCAAGGAGCAAACCCCAAGCGGAAGATTGGGAAAACAGCCCGTTCATCAAGGAAGAAGAGTTTGCCCGGGCCGTTTCGCTGGCCCTGTTTGACTACCTGCGCAAGAGCCGTTCCCGCGGATTTGTCGTTTCCCTCAGCGGCGGCGCCGACTCCTCGGCCGTATCGGCCCTCTGCTACCTGATGATTCATTTCGCGGCGGAGAGCATCGGCATGGATGGCCTGAAGGAAAAGCTGGGTTACATTCCGGGGGTGGCGGAGTGTGGTTCAGTGTCCGGACTTTCTCACCAGTTGCTTTCCTGCGTGTACCAGTCAACCCGCAACAGCTCCGGCGACACCCGCGAATCGGCGGAAAGCCTCGCCAAAAACCTGAATGCTGATTATTTTGAAATCTCTATTGACGAACTGGTCGGGCAGTATACAGCAGCCATTGAAGGCGGCATTGGCCGGAGGCTCACCTGGCAGACCGACGACATTGCCCTGCAGAACATTCAGGCCCGGGTACGCGCCCCCAGCGTCTGGATGCTGGCAAACATTAAAAATGCCCTGTTACTCTCCACCTCCAACCGTTCCGAAGCTGCGGTAGGCTACGCGACCATGGACGGAGACACGGCCGGCAGCATTTCGCCCATCGCGGGCATTGACAAGGCTTTTCTCCGCAAGTGGCTGGTCTGGCTGGAAAAAGAAGGCGTTGGCGGCAGCTTCACCCTTGCCGGTTTGCAGAAGGTAAACGCCCTGCAACCCTCCGCTGAGCTGCGTCCGCCGGAAATGACCCAGACCGACGAAGCCGACCTGATGCCTTACGAAGTGCTGGACGAAATTGAGAAATGCGCCATCCGCGACAAGCAGACGCCACGCGAAGTGCTGGAGATGATGCACATGCAGTTCGGGAAAATCTATACGCCGGACCAGTTGCTGCTGTACGTGGAACGCTTTTTCCGGCTCTGGAGCCGCAACCAGTGGAAACGTGAGCGGTATGCCCCCTCCTTCCACCTCGACGACAAAAACCTTGATCCCAAAACCTGGTGCCGCTGGCCCATTCTTTCGGGTGGCTTTGAGCATGAGCTGCTGGAGTTGAAAGACAGGAAATAGCAGACCTGGTACTCATTCCTTCGATCAGCATTTTCAAAACGGGCCATCCAAAGAAAAGGGTGGCCCTTGTGAGAGAAATTTTATCCGGTTAAACACTGATTTAATCACTGGTGAGTAAATAATAATAAGCTGAATTAGCGCCTTCCTTTATTTTTAGTTAACTTTAATCCACTTTTTACTGTTATTATTACAATTTGTTTAAAAGGGAATTTCCGGGCAACTGTAGTATTTTCTGAAAAAACCAATCAGCTGTACCTTAAACTCAAGAAGCCTTGACTGCACAGGGATTAGACCGGGTGCCGGCTGCCCAAAAGGCCGGTCAGACGGACAAACAAATCAGAAATCTGCGGATTACCCTTGCCGTAATCATCGCGAAGCTGAAGCTCAACAATGCCGGACCGGAAGACGGGAAGCCCTGGTTTGTGAGCCCCGACGGACTGGTGAAGTACATTCAGGCGCTGATCAGCCACGCCATGCAGGGCACCGACCGCATCGAGATTCCCGAGTTTTACTACGACCGGAAAACTTTGGCTGATTACAGCCGGTTGAAACACCTGCTCAGCACTGCCCTTACGGAATTGCAGCGTCAGTCCGGAAACATGAATGCCGCCGAAGTGACGACCATTTATAAGTTTCTGGTGAACGGGCTGCGGAATCTGGACTGACCAGACCTCAATAGTCTACCACAACCACCAGGTATTTGGAAATACTCCAGAACTTCTGGTAATCCACGATCTTCAGGAACGTGCGGCCATCCGTTTTCACGAAGTAGTACGACTCTACCGGATGCTGGGTGAGGGCTTTCTGCCTTTTGGTGATGCCCATGTCGATCTCAACCACGTCTTTGATGTTGATGGCCTGAAAATCATCATTTTCAAATTTGTTGGACAATACCAGTTTGCCTACGCCCAGGGTACCATCCAACTGGACTACTCCCTTGTCGGTGAGGTCCTTGCGGTCGCCGTAAGCGAAAAAACCAGTATTGAGGGTATTGTCCTTTTCTTCAATTCTCTTCTGACGGTCCCGGATTTCCACATTCTTCAGGGAAATTTCGGCTTCCTTGGTTTCAATCACCGCATCTTTGGCGCTGATGGTGCTGCGAAGTTCCCGCTTCAGTTCATCCACCTGCTTCACCAGTACCGTTATCTGCTTTTCCTTTGCCTGCACTTCCCGCTTTTGCTGGTCAATCAAGCGTTTCAGGCCGGCATTCAGGCTGGTAGATTCCTGTACTTTCAGCTCAAGGTCAGCTACCAGTTCGTTGTTTTCCTGAATAAAATCGCCGATTTCACTGATCATCAGGTCGATTTCGCCGCGGTTCTTCACCAGTTGGCTCAGTTTGATCCCATCCATAACCTCCACGTACCCCGAAATCGCCCTCAGGTTGCTGTCAACCTGGTTCATAGAGGCAGTGACTTCATCAATCTCGCGGTCACGTGCCCTGATCTGCTCTTCCAGCGATACTTTTTCAGCAGCCAGCCGGCGGTAGTCATCTGACTCCTTTACGGTGGAGCAGGCAAAGAGCAGGAAGAAAGCAGGAAGAAGTAAAAACCTTTTGTTCATCGGATCAAGCAGGCCAGGTTGAGGTGTGGCAATACAAAAACTGTTACCAGCTAAATGCATTATGATTAAACGAAAAATCACAGCCAGTGGTATCCAGTCCCCTATTGTTCCCGAAAATTCAGGAAGAAGCTGGCTTCAGAGGTTAGCTCATGGCTTTTAGCTGGTAAAATTTCAGCTTTTTCCCGTCCTTCTAACGGCACTGGCATAGTACCTTGATCAGACTGAAAAAGCAACCTTCCGGCAAGGTACTGGCAAAGGATTGCCTGACTGCTCACCAACGATATAGTTTATCTTGTACTCCCTAACGGCTGTCAAGCGGCCAGAAGTAGGGAACCAGAAAGACAATCAGCACCAGCAGGATCAGCGTCAGCACCGACCCCGTGCGGAAGAAGTCAGCGAATTTGTACCGGCCCGGTCCGTACACCAGAATACAGGAAGGCTCGAAGGGCGTAATCAGCGAAACGGATGCCGCCAGCATGACCCCAATGGCAAAAGTGCGGGGATTAACCTGCAACGCCTCTGCCGTTTTGAGGGCAATGGGTAACACCACCAAAGCAGCGGCAGCGTTGGACATCGGTTGCGTAAGCAGTATCGTGAGCAGAATGAAGCCGGTCAGGATGGCCATTGTGCCGTAGGGTTGGAGCAGATCAACTATATTTTCGGCCAGAAACCGGGAGGCTCCCGTTTTTTCCATTGCTCCTCCGAAAGCACTCATGCCGCCGATCAGGATCAGTAGCCGCCAGTCGATGGAAGTATAGGCTTTTTCAACCGTCAGCGCCTTGATCAGCACGGTACCGACTGCCGCGGTCAGGAAGCAGACCGACAACGGTGCCAGCCCTACAGTACCGGCCAGTACGGCCAACATAAAAAGAAGGATGGTAAAAATGCCGCGCTTGTACCGGAACATGACCGGGGTAAATTCACCCAGAATGGCAAGGTCGTGCATTTCGCGGATGTACTGGATCCGCTCCGGGGTACCCTGCACCAGCAACAGGTCGCCGAGGCGCAGTTCAATGTGGCTGATCTTGTCGCGGAGCGTTTGCCCGGCCCGGTTCACGGCCAGCACCACCAGTCCGAACCGCTTCCGGAAATCGGAACTCTTGATGGTCTTGCCGATCAGGTCCGATTCGCCGTTGGTGATCAGTACCTCAGCCAGCTGAGAGTTTTTAGTCAGCAGTGCCGCCTCATCCAGCGTATCCGCCCGGATCTGGATACCGTTGGTTTCGCGGATTTTGAGCAGGTCTTCTACCTTGCCCTCCACCAGCAGCATATCACCGGCCTGAATGATCAGATAGGGATGCGGAAAAAAGTACTGATCGTCCCGGATCAGCTGGAGAATGCGGATATCGAGGCGGCTGAGATTAGTCTCAAAAATATGCTGCCCGATCAGCGGTGATTTGTTGGCCACCACCACTTCGCTCAGGTACTCCCGGATAGCGTATCCTTCGGTAAGGCTGGCTTCGGGGTAATCGGGCAGAAAACGCCTGCCGATCAGGAACATATAGGTAATACCCACCACACACATGATCAGCCCTACGGGCGTGATCTCAAACATGCTCACCGGCGGCATACCCTGAGCAGTGATAAAGCCGCTGACGGCCACGTTGGTGGAAGTACCGATCAGCGTGCAGGTACCGCCCAATATGGAAGCAAAGGCCAGCGGCATCAGCAGCCGCGACGGACTGATGTTCATTTTGCGGGCCATGCCACTCACCGGCCCCACAAAAAGGGCTGTCACCGTGGTGTTGTTCATAAAGGCCGAGACTATGGCCACAATCAGCATGATAAACGCCATCAGCCACCCCTGCTGCATCCGCGCAGCGAGCCGGACCAGGACAGAACCGATCCGGTCAAGTACGCCGGTTTCCTGCATGGCACCGCTGACCACAAAAATGGAGGCCAGGATAATGATGAAGTCACTGCTGAAGCCGGAAAAGGCTTCGGATGGGGTAAGAACACCGCTCAGGATGAGCACGATAAGCAACATGAGCGTAACCACGTCTACGGATAGCTTTTCCCACGTAAACAAGGCAATGGCTACGACCAGCAACCCCAGCACCAGTACAATTTGCATAAGCTTCGGGCAAAGAACGTCTTTTCTACGAAAGCCCAAAAAATAAGATATTATTACCGGAAAAAAAACTGCAGGAAACCCCGATGCGGTCACCGCCCGCAGATGCGCTTATAGGAACAGTATACACAGGATTCAAGCCGGTCGGTGGGCCGGAAGGGTTCTGCCGGGTCAAGCACCTGAGTCAGCAGCGTCTGCAGGTAGCTTTCCGTATGCGACACGTACGACTCCAGCGTAACACCGTCGCCGAGGTGCAGGGCATCGTCGAGCAGCCCGGCCTCAATGTTGCGGAGGGAATAAAAGCCCGCCACCAGTTTGTGGTGGTCCGCCTTTACGAGCCGGTCTTCCAGCTGAATGCCGCCGTCCTGTAGCATTTTTTTGGCCAGAATGTATTTATAAAGCCAGAGCTGGCGCACCTTGTCGGCTTCAGGGTCAGTGAGCAGCATTTCGCGGGTGTCGATGCCGCCGCGCAGGTGTTTGCGTTCGATCTTGCCGGTTTTGTAATCCACCACCCGGATGGTATCGCCAACTTTGTCAATCCGGTCAATCCGGCCCGACACCTTTACCTGGATGGTCTTGCCATTCACCGGCAGGTCCATGGTGGTGCTGAGGGTGCGTTCGAGGCCCAGAATTTCCAGCGGAAAGATATCGTCTTTGATCAGTTGCTCCAGAAAGTTGCGGATCACCCGCACGGCAATCTTGTACATGAGGAAATTGAGCCCGCTTTCCAGATCGTAGCCGGGGTAGAACTCAAGAAATTCTTTCCGCACCCGTTCCGGCAAATCCGGCAGGACCCGGATGATGTCTTCGGCGGTGATCGGCACGCCGCGTTGCGAAAGTTCCTTGTCGAGGTTTTCCAGCGTTTTGTGGACCAGATCACCGAAAGCCGCCGCCCCCATGTTTTCCTCCACTTCCTCCTCCCCCCGGATACCCGCCACCGCACTGAAGTAAAACTGCAGGGAGCAGTTGACGAACATATTCAGCTGCGAGGGATAAATTCCTTTTTCCAGCACCGCCCGGATGGCTTCCCCTACTCCGGCCGATTTTTCCACGGCGGGCAGATACTTCCGGTCCACTACCATCCTTTCGCGGACCTGCACCGTCTGGTGGTGGAGCCGGATGAGGGGGTTGTACCGCGTCAGTTCGTGTTCGATCTGGTGGATAAAGCGGCTCTTTTCACCCGCCCCGTATGTATCGGCGGACGAAACATAGAGCAGGTACACTTTCCGGGCCCGCTGCAGCAACCGGTAGAAGTGATAGCTCATCGTCGCCTCCTGCGAACGATAGGTGGGCAGGCCAAATTGCTGGCAGGCGTCCAGCGGAATGAGAGAGTTTTGTTTTTTGGGCTGCGGCAGCGTCTTTTCGTTGGCCGACAGAATGATCACCGTGTCGTAATCCAGCGTACGGGTTTCCAGCATGCCCATGATCTGGAGGCTGCTGACGGGTTCGCCGCTGAAAGGAATACGGGTCTGCTTGAAGAGTTCGTACAGAAACAGCCGGAACGACCGCAGCGAAAGTTTCTCAGCGCCGGGTTTGGCGTAACGATCCTTCAGAATGGTGTCGAGCCGCCGGATAATGGTCGAAAAAAGGTACAGGTACTCAATTTCGATGGCTTCTTTGCGGGCCTTGTACACTTCCCGCAACTGGTCAATCAGCCCGCGGAAGCACGTCAGGGCCCGGGCTGGCTCCCCCTCCCACGGCGTAAACAGCACTTTCAGCAATCCGTCGCCGTTTCCCGTCCTGAGCAGTTCTTCGGGTGTGATGTAAATTACGTTGTGGCCGCCGATGTGCTTCATCACTTCCCGTACCGGGTTGCGGAACGGTTCGTCATCCGGCTGCCGGTCTTTGGCGCGGGCAAAAAGCAATTGTTCGTACTGACTGACAAAGGGATGCGTCAGCACCTTTACCGCGTGCCGGTGGTTGAACCGCACGGTCCTGTGGCCCGGACGGTTTTCGCGCAGGGCGAGGTACTGGAGGTTGAACAGTGCATCCACCAGCGTAAACAGCCCCGACTGCCGCAGCGAAAGGCCCATCGTGATATTGAAATCCTTTACACTTTCGTCCAGAGACTCGAGCACCGGCAGCAGCAGGTTTTCGTCAGGCAACACGATGGCCGTGGTCTTGTCGGTTTCCTGATCCGCGGTGCCGTTGGTTTCGCGGTACTCCATCCGCCCCTGATGAAAAAGTTGCACGGCTACTTTGCCCTGCAGGGTGGCGTTGGGAATGCCCATGATGTGAATGTCTTTTGGAGCGGTGAGCAGGTCGTCGAACTGCCAGTTCCATTCGCCGAAAGCCCGGCTCCGCTTGTATTTTCGCAGCACGTCACCCGCCTTTACGCCAGTGTTGCTGTCCATGTAGTAGGCGTCGGTGTCCCAGAGCACTTCGGCCTTGCCGGCTTTGAGCAGCGTCTTCAGAATAGTTTCTTCGGAGGCGCTGAGGGCATTGAGGCCCACAAAAATGTATTGGTCAAAATCTTCATTTTCCAGCAGCACTGCCGGATTTTCGGCGATGTGGCGGTACACCATCCCCCGGTAGGCCTTGCCTTCGTCGCGGAGGCGGGCCTTAAAATTCTGGTACATCCGGTGGAGGTTCTGCCAGAGCAGAAAATACCCCTCCATAATGCCCGAGCCCGACCGGACGGACCGGCCCGGCACGCCTTCCGGGGTCCATCGTTCGAGGGTTTTGGCTTCGGAGAGGTAATCGAAAAGCTGGGCGGCGTCTACCAGGTACTGGTCAATCTTATCAAAATCCTGCAGCAGCGTGTGGGCCCAGCCGGTAAAGCGGTCAAACTGTACTTTGGGATCAATCTCGCGGCACACGTCGTAAAGCTGCCAGACCAGAGCAATCGGATCGGCCAGCCCGGCACCGGCCGATTCGGTTATGAAGTCGTCAACGGCCACGATCCGGGGGGCCCACAGCGGGTCTTCGGTCTGCATGGCAAGGGTCCGCCGGAAAAAATAAGCGGCCCGGTGCGTCGGCAGGATCACGGTCACCCGGTCGAGGGAATCGCGGTAACGGGAATGGACGTGCTGCGCGGCGTATTCTAAAAAAGTGGGCATGCAGTGGAGACAGGTTGCTTACCCAAAATTAAGGGAAAAGGATGAAGGCGGTTATTGGTTATTCGTTGTTGGTTACTTGTTGTTAGTTGTTCGTACCCGAGACCGGGCTAAACCATCTGATCGGACAGGCGTTTAATAAACTTCAGGGTGTTGCCCGGGCAACACCCTTGTCAATTTTCAATTGTCAATCTATCACCGTGGAAAAAGATTATAAACTGGCAGACAGCGGGTTTCGGCGGGAAGTGCAGAAACTGGCGCAGGAAAAACAATTTGTAGATATCGATTACATCAGCGACATCAGGGAACTGCTGCCGAAAAGGGCGATGATTTATGAAATGTTCTCGCGCAATGAAGCGGAGTTTATCAGACTTGGCTCCGGCGAAGAAATCCGGCTGGACAAGCTGGTACGGATCAACGGCATGATCTCTCCGGGTTATTCGGATTACGATTTTGGGAATAGCTGCGCCTTGTAAGGAAGGCCCACGCGGATAGCCTGATCGGTATAAAGCATTGAGCCTGGAAGGGCTGGTCAGCGTCTGAGCCCGGCGGCAGGTGGTGATTGTAATTCTATTAAAGATTTCTTTGCGTTTTCATTGTGCTCATTTAACTCCAGAGATTTTTTATAGTTATAAACAGCTGATTTCTTGTCCCCTTTTCTTTTATAAGCTTCTCCAAGACTGTGATAGGTGATATAGGTATCCGGATAATATTCCTGATTTAATTTTAATATTTGGATGGCCTTTTCAACTATCTTCTCATTATTTAAAACAAACAGGCCGACCTGATTTAAAAGTTTTCCGGGAGGTAAAATCTCAGTTCCCAGTTGTCTGGAAAGAAGCGTGTAATGACTCCGGATATCGGAAGCCGTCTTATTTTTGAGAGTATTTAATGGAAATTTGTACCCTTCAAAAACAAAAGACAGGCCTTGATAGAAGCCTGGTAAGGTTACGGAAAAGTGGTCCTCCTGACTAAAAAACACATGCTTGTAAAGCAAGCCTTCTGGCTTGTAAGTCTTTAAACCAGCTACAAAGGCTTGTATCGCTTTGCCTTTGGCATCTGCCTCTACACCTTCATTAAAAGGATTATTGGCTTGGGTTATATACAAAGACGCCGGGAATGGCCTTGCCTTTTTGAGTACACTATCGCTTGCTTTAACCAATGCTCCGTTATCCCACCACAAGGCAGGGTCAATTGCCAGATAACTGTTGAATTTACTTTCCTTCAGAAAACTCTCAATCGCAAATAGCCCTCCCAGCGAATGTCCGGCTAATACCCGGTATGGCAGTGTCCGATACTGCTTTTCTATCTGGGGCAAGAGTTCGTCCTGCAGGAAGTGCAAAAAAGCGGCACTGCCTCCGCTTTGATTGAATTTATCCGGAGTCAGATCGCGGGTTCTGTCCGTATTGGGAACAGCCACAATAATCATTTCAGGAATTTGCTCATTTCCTTGGCACTCATGTTTCCAACAAGGCCGCTAACCAAATGTAAATGAGTATTCCCATCCAAAAGGAATAATACCGGATACCTTTTTTGAATGTAAAATTTATCATTCGCATAGGAGGCAGGCAAATGAACCAGGTATTGCCGTTCTTCTTTCAGAATCTGGGATCCGATCTTAAAACTGTTCCCGATTACAATTGAAGAATCCTGGGCTGAAGTTTTGTAAGGAAGAAATACAAACAGCAGCCATGCGAAGCTCAGGTTTATGATACGCGGCCATTTCTCATCCATTTCAGTATCCATAAAAGCACATGATGACCAAAAACCCACCTGCACATGGTGTGCCCATACTTTAGCCTGGAGTGGGGCGATCCGGTTGCCGGCGGATCTGGTGTCGTGAGCAGCCGATCATTTTGGCTCAAACAGCCTGATTGTGTAGTCAAACAATTCCGTTCCGCCTGCTTTTCCGTGTCCGGGAATAACAAATTTCGTATCCGGGTATTTTTCTTTCAGTTTTGCCACTGTGGCTGACCAGGCCTGAACATTGGCGTCTTCCAGATTTCCTTTTCCAGCGCCCCATTCCTTGATCAGGCAACCGCCAAAAACAACTTTCTCCCCCGGAAAGTACCCGATCACATTATCTTTTGTATGTCCTTCCCCGAAGTACCGGGCAAAAACTTTTTTATCCCCGACTTTCAGCCCGAGCAGATGATCGAACCCATTTTGTGGAATGGCATGGTGACGAAGCTCAGCCATTTTTATCGTTGCCTTGTGTGCGTAGGAAGGAATGCCGCGTTTATGAAACTCTTCCAGACCAGCCAGACAATCGGCATGAAAATGGGTTGGAATGACGGCTTTCACTTTACATTTCAGGTTTTTCCCCACCCAGTCAATCAATTCTACCGAAGCGCTGTTACTGGCAGGTGTGTCAAAAATAACGGCTTCATTTTTATCATAAACGATCATGCCGTTGCACCCTACCCTGCCAAAACTCTGGGTCTGGAGAAACGAAATATGCTGATAAACGTGGCCGGCAATTTTTTGCACGACCAGGGTCTGGGATTCGGTGTTTTTGCTGGTGTCGGCTGTTTGCGTCGGCTTGCTTCCGGAAACAAAAAGACTGATGAGTACAAGGCTTATATATTTTATCATAAAGGTCATGTCTTAAGGTTTCAAACTAATGCCCGGCATATAGCTTGTGGCGGTTTTCGGAGCGACTTCCCATCCACTTAAAACAAACCTGACTAAAGACGATATTCTGATTTTTTGAAGAATTTATTTTATCATAGATGTTATTACCCAGATAGAAGACTTTTGTCATCTCCTGGCTCGCCTTCCACAAATGCCGGGCAACTTCTTTATTCCTGGAATATGCATCTGCATCTACTTTTGTAGGATAACCTCTTATTTGCTGAAACCCATCCGGACCAATGAACTCGCCTCCTGCCACCTCTTTACCCAGGGCAGCGTATAAAACGGGGAGTGCCCCTTTTTGGGCGCTCTGTAAAAAAAGGCTGCCCAAAGGCCTGATCAAAGCAGGAAAATACTGATCCAGGTTGGTTTTGGAAAGCCCCGGATGGGCCGCCACCGAAAGGGTGTCCGAACCAGCAGCGGAGAGCCTGCGCTGCAGCTCAAAAGCAAAAATCAGGCAGGCCCGCTTGCTTTGTCCGTACGCTTTGCGCCGGCTGTAGCCTCTCCTGAAGTGGAAATCATCAAATTGTATTTTGGCCCATTTGTAGGATAAACTGCTTAAGGTAACGATCCGGGAACCGGAAGTGCCCGTAAGCAAAGGCAGCAACAAGCCGGTAAGGGCAAAATGGCCAATATAGTTGGTAGCCAGCTGGTTTTCAAAGCCGTCTTCGGTAACTTTATAAGGAGACATCATGATGCCTGCATTGTTGATGAGCAGATCTAACCTGTCGTAGTGGCTCCCAAACTGGTGGGCAAATTTCTTTACTTCATTAAGGCTGCTCAGGTCAACCATCATGGGTTTGATTTTCGCCTGGGGGTGTACATGAAGTATTTTAGCTTTGGCTTCTTCGGCCTTCTGCATATTTCGGCAGGCCATAATCACCTCAACATCCTTTTTAACCAGTCCAAGGGTGATTTCATACCCTATTCCACTATTGGCTCCGGTAACAACCGCAACTTTTCCTGGCTGTGAGGGTACCTGGTCAATATTCCATTTATTCATATGTTCCAATGGATTCATCAGGATCAAAGTTAAAACTGAACTGGCCTCCGCCCCCTTCAAATGAGTAATTTAACTCAGAATACGGCAAATAACTTTATTTCCTGCGGTTTTAATGTTGCTTTGAACTCTATGGATGCAGACTCAAATTTAGGCCTGCCAACCGGTCGGTAGTTATTCCCGAATCCGACAGGTTCTTTAGGAATGCCAAAAATGCCTGAATCCGGCTTGCCATTTTCATTTGTATCCTGATAAACAGATATGGCATATTTTACTACACAAATTTACAGCAAGTCAATGCCGTTCTCCTATGAAGATTCTTGCATATGCCCGGACAAATCTTGCGTAAGCGAATTTCTGTACCCGGAAGGGGTGAGTTTGGTTAATTGCCTGAACAGCCTGCCAAAGTAGGAAGGATCGGAAAAGTTGAGCTCGAATGCAACCTGAGAAATATCTTTTGAAAAGTCCTGCAAGAGCACCTTGCTGTGATAAATCACTACTTCATTGATGTGTTGCTTGGGCGCTTTATCAGTTACCTGGTTGACACACCTGTTGAGGTAGTTCTCAGACACTGCCAATGAATCAGCATAAAACTTTACATCCCTCCTGTGCATAAAATTCTCGTACAGCAACTCTTTGAACAGCATAGTGATTTCTAACCGGCGATCTCGTCTGGACAAGGCTGCAGGCCATGTTTCTGCCAATTTCAGCACAATGGCTTTAAGCAGGGAAGCTTCAATTTCTTTGGAATCTGTGAAATTATTTTTATGCCCTATCATCAAATCACAGCATTGGCAAAGCCATTCCATTTCAAGCTTTGAAACGGAATGTTTTGGATTGAAAGTAAAAAGGTTTAATAAGGCCTTACCGGCAAAAATCTGAGACAGGAGAACACTGTCTATATAAATAAAATACCCATCTGTGGAAGGATTGATTGATTTTATCGCATTGAGATGGCCTTCCCGGATAAACAGTACATCATTGGCGTTTAACTTGAGCATGTCATTATCTACCTGTTGCTCACCACCGCCATCTGAAAAAAGCAGTAAAAAATTATAGTCTGCTCTGAATAAGGGAATAGGGGCTTTTATGAAAGAAGAAGCAACAGTTAAAGAATATACTTGAATGGGGGCTTGTTTATATACAAAGGATTGAGCACTATTCCCCATAAATCGGGCAACAAACCTTTCGAAGTTTACGGTATCAAAATTCTTATGGCTCATGCTTGGTTAAATGCCCTGCAACGTAACAAAGCCACCCGGCGCGTGCCCTCCTGTTTCGGTTATGCGCTTTGGCGGCCCGCTGGAAGGCTTGGTTGGTGTTAGCGGTATGCTTTTAAACCTTTTCTCCAAGAAATCCAGAAACTGTTTTCAGTTCCATAATTATTAAACTGATTATAACCACCACTTCGAGCAGAAAATATATCAGCCCCAACTTGGTAAGCTCCTGACGGTGGTAAATCACCAAGCCTACTGTCAGACAACAATATAATAGATTTGCGATTGCAATTGCTTGCATATAGGGTCGCCAGTTTTCCTTAATTCGCCAATAGCTCAAAAAGGAGTAAACAGCATAAACATAAGCCAAGCAGGAGAGAAAGTATAGTACTTTTCGTGGCATTCCAAAAGTAGTTTCAAACCTTGCCAACACTACTCCCAACAGTAAGGCTGAAAGCATTCCTCCCAAACTATCTATCAGAAAGAGTTGCTTTGGAGGCAGGGTCATTTTATTCATAATCAGCTGACTCCCATTAATTTGCAATCTGACACTGAAGCTTTTACTTTTTATTTTTCTGCTTACCGCTAACGGAACAATGCTACACGGCGGCGTGGCCTCATGTTTTGGGATTTGCGCTTTGGCGGCCCGGTTGACGGCCAATGTGGTGTTATAAGCCATTTTTAATCTTTTGTATCTGTTCTGAAGTTGAATTGGTTAATGTTTTTTTCTCAACATCCGATAACAGATTGTCTTTTTCCAATTAACTCAAGAGCAATGTTATAATGATGTAAAGCCTGCTTTCTATTACCTTTCTGTAGATAAAGTTCTCCTATCCAAGCTTGAAAAGATTGAGCATGTGCATACTCTTGTATTGCCTTCTGCAAAACTACTTTTTGGAGCTTTGTCCTATTTTCATCTTTTACATTAGATGCGTATCCAAAATGAGAGGCAATGGAATTATAAAAAACATAATCTGGCTCAAGATTAAAACCAAACAGGGATGATTTTCTCTCAAAAATTTTTCTAAAGTCCTCCCAAGGTACTTCTTCTGTATTCTTCAAGCTGTTTAATAATGCAAAAGACTCATTTCTTGCCTCTCTATAGGGGGTAAACATATCATATAATGCATCTCCAACCGTTAAACCATAATTTACAAAATGGTCAGCAGCCGGTTTATGATAGAACTTCCACTTAAAGTTTTCCGGTAAGGAAGTCTTTTCTAGAAGGGTGTGATTCAAAACTTCGCACCCGGTTATGGCAGGCAGGGTGAATATAGGTAACTTAGGCTAGTAAACCGACAAGGATATGATGAGCAAAGAGGAATACCTGACCAAAGCCGCCGCCCGCTACGAGGCCCTTCAGAAGCTTAACGAGCAGAAGGACTTTTACAGTTACGAGGCTGAATTTGAGAAGATCTGGCTTGATTTGGGTCGGGAGGTGCTGGAAAGCAATATCAGTAAGGTGGGTAAAGACGCCCGAAAAAAAACATCGTCCGGACCCGCTTCGGTCCAATCCGGGTAAATAAAGCCCATGTATTCAGTGAGCCGGTGCTGGGCTCAAGGACCAGCCCTTATTTACAGAGCAAGCTGGTGTTGTTGGGCTGTGAACATGTGTTCGGGCAAGTACCGGCCCTGGTGGAATCGCTTTTGGGGGCATCCGTGAGCCAGTCTCAGGTGTATCGCAGCTGTCAGAGAGCAGCTTTTGTTGCTGACGAATCAGTACTTGATGAGCCCTCAGCCGGCCTTAACCAACAGTTGGCTGATGAGCAGCAGACGGTGTACGGCATGGCAGACGGATCAATGCTGCTGACTGAGCAGGGATGGCAGGAAGTAAAGGCAGCCGGGTCTTTGAAGCGCACCCCTCACCTGAGATGCACCCTTGTGCAACTGCTTGTGAGTCGCCGGCCCGTGGATGTTGAGCAGTTGGAGTGGGACTTATCCACATCAGAGTACGTGGCCGGCAGAGGTCACTATGAAGAGTTTACCTTAAAGTTTGAGCAGTTGTTTCCCCCCGATGCCATCTGCAGGAAGGTTTTTATCAGTGACGGAGCGATCTGGCTGAGCAAGTGGTTCAAACAGACTTATGCTGATGCAACTCATATTCTTGACTACTATCATCTGAAAGAGAAGCTGGCTGCGGCCGCCCAGGCAGCCCCTGAGGGCCAACACTGGCTGCAGGAGCAGGAAGACAACCTTTTTGCCGGCAGGCAAGAGGCTGTTGAAAAGGCGGTAGAGGCCCTTGGGCAACTGGAACAGACAAGTAAATACCAGTTGCTGGAGTATTTGCACAACAACCGCTACCGCACCCGCTATGACCTCTACCGCAAACAAGGACTCATGATCAGCAGTGGTCCCATTGAAGCCGCCCATCGGACAGTGCTGCAGGTAAGAATGAAAAGAAGCGGCCAGCGCTGGTCAGAGCGGGGAAGCGATAGGATGATTCTGCTCAGGGCCGCCTACAAGAGTGAGAAGTTCCACCTCATCACCGATCTGTTCCGACAGGAGAACTATCGCCTTGCCGCGTAATTTTGAATCACACCCTTTCTAGAAACTCTTTTAATTGTAGTACTGGCTCTTCGTGTTTATCGCGATTTTCTTTGCCGCCTACTGAGAAGTAATAGTATGTATTCCGTTTGTTGTTCTTTATCCGAGTAAGGGAAGATTCAAACAGCTCTTTTTGCTTTTGGTCGTCAAAATCAAAATAAGAAAGGCTGGCTCCAAAAATGGCATTGATTTTTTCGGGTTCCTTTGTCAAAGCGTAGGAAGAAAAAATGGCTGTACGCGAATGACCAATAAAGAGTTTAAAATCATTGAGGGGCAAGTTACCATGGGCGTTTTTTAAATCTGTAAGAATAAATTGTAAAAAATCATCTGCTTTTCCATTCTTGTTATAGTTAGGCTGTGTCCATAGATTTCTTTGCTTACCTACTAAAGAGATGCCAATAATGATCGCATCTGGCATGGAAGAAGTAGCTGTTAAATAATCAATTGTGTTAAGTGTATGGGTATAGCCAATTTGATTTTGTTTGTCAAAAACAATAATCAATGGGTATCTAATTGTAGGTGAAAAAGGCAAAGTCTTTGGTAGCAAGATATCATAGTTCACTGTATCAGCAAGCTTTTCTGAATACAAAAACTTTTCTACTGGTCTCTCGTATCTGAAATAGTTTTGGGCAAACAAGGGCACAGTCATGAGAAAACACAATATTAGTAAACTAATTTTCATCTATTTTAAGTTTTAATGGCTGCCAACGCACCAAGAGCAGCCGACGCCGTGCCTTCCTGCTGAGGAGTTGCGCGTCAGAAGGCCGGTGAAAGGGCTGCTTGGTGTTAGCGGCATAGTTTTAAATGCATCCACTTCCTAATTCATTCTTTTTATGACTGCACCATTTTTAGGTTGTGTTAATTATATCTATTCTTCAGAAAAAGTCCTATTTCTTTTTCAATCTCGTTCCTTTGTGAGGTTAGCAGCATACCCTTGCCAAAAAAAAGAGGAATAAGAAACACACCCAATTCAGTCGAACTAAGGGATGCTAACATCCCCCCAATTACTGTTGGAGGCGTTGCCTGAATGGTTATTTCGTTCTCTTTGATTGAAATCTGTGCTCCAACAAAAGCTGATTTACCTACGATGATACTTTTCTTTCCCAAACCAAATAGCTTATAGGAATAGTGGCTTGAAAATTCTTGTTTTAAGATTTCCAATAATTCTGGAGCGGACGGGAGTGTTTTTGATGTTATAATTTGCATAGGCTTGGGTATGTCTAAAGGTTTTAGTTGTATAACGCAAAAGTATCATAGTCAGATAGTAATGTCATTATTGCTGATAATTTCTTTTAACAATTATTGTTCTTCACTTGCCGCTAACGGTTCCGGGCTTGGCGAAGGTGGCGATTTTCACCACAAATGTTAATGCGGAGAACCAAAGATTGATTAACCACAAATGTGTCTGCGGAGCACTGAACCGCCACTTTTGCCAAACCCGTGTTAGCGGTAGTGGTTCTTCTCGGTCAAAGGTCTGTTGTGTCAAGTCTGCACTGTCCGTGTGCGTTGGCTTCGTGGCTCTTTTGGATTTTTTGGGGTTGGTTTGGAGATGGAAAAAATTACAAATGTGCCACCAAATGCGTTGGCGTTTAATGCTGTGATTTCAAAGAGAAATAAATTATTTCCCAAGATTTTTATTAATGCGATAAGCCATTCCCCAGTCTGCCAATGAATTGATAATTGGTTTTAAGGTTGTCCCAAATTCTGTCAAAGTGTATTCTACTTTTGGTGGAATTTCAGCATAAATTTTTCGTTTAATTACTCCGTCTTCTTCTAATTCCCTTAACTGTGCTGTAAGCATAGTTTGGGTTATGCCTTTCATTTTTCGTTTGAGTTCTCCGAATCTTGCAGGGGAGTCCAAGTAGATGCAATTGATAAGAATTGGTTTCCACTTACCCCCAATAACTTTCATTGTTGCAGTTACGGGACAATTTTTTTCATCAAAAACAAAAATATTTTTTTTCATAACTTATTGATTGTCAATATTAGTATTATTTTTAATACTATGTAGTATTTATTAAACTACTTGCGAAGGTAAAACATACTATTGATATTTGCAAGCGAAATAGTAAATTCCTAACAAGCCTGAACAGGTAGCAGAAGCAATAGTAAAATTGGTAGAAATGCCCAATGGCACACGCCCATTGAGAACTGTAGTAGATAAAATGATGGGTGGTGTAACCGAAATCATTAATGAAACTGCCAAACAAGTGCAAGCTGGAGTACTTCAAAATTTTGGACTTAGCGAACTAAATATTAACAACTAAAAAATAAAAACGATGCAAACAATGAAACAGATAATAGTAAATGAATTTGGAGGTCCTGAAAAGTTGATCTTACATGATGTACTAGTGCCTTCTGCCGGCGATGGGCAAATTGTAATTAAAGTAGAAGCATCAGGGGTGAATTTTGCTGACGGCATGCAAAGACAAAATAAAAATGTAGTCCCCACCTCTTTACCTTATTTACCCGGTTATGAAGTGGCAGGAATAGTTACCGAGCTTGGAAAAGGTGTCGAAAATATTTCCTTAGGAGATCGTGTAGTTGCTTTGCTGCCTAATAGCGGCGGATATGCTCAATATGCTGTTACACCCTCTTATATGGCAGCCGTTATTCCGCCTAATATCTCTGCCCAAGAATCTTTGGCCTTGCAAGTTCAAGGTATTACCGCATACCTGCTGTTGAAAGACGGAGCGAAATTACAATCTGGGCAAACTGTGCTGATACATGCCGCAGCTGGTGGTGTGGGCACCTTACTCGTTCAGATTGCAAAACAAATGGGAGCAGGTAAAATAATTGCAACCGGAAGTAATGTTGAAAAACTTGCTGTTGCCAAATCATTGGGTGCGGATGAATTAATAAATTATACTGAATCTGACTGGGCTCAAAAAGTAAACGACGCTACAGGAGGAAAAGGTGTTGATTTAATCTTAGATGCTACAGGAGGCGAAATTTTGCGAAATAGCTTTAGTTGCCTTGCGCCCTTTGGTAGGCTGATAAGCTATGGAAATGCAAGTGGTGGATCTACATCAATTGAAGCCTTTACACTTATAAATGGCAACCACATTTTGCAGGGTTTTGGATTAGCAAATTATTTTGTAAAACCAGATTTAATGCAGGAAACTTATCAATATTTGTTTTCGCAAGCCGCAACAGGGAAACTAAAAGTTCACATCGGACAAACCTTCCCTTTAAAAGACGCTGCCGAAGCACACAGACAAATGGAAAACAGGAAAACAACAGGTAAAATTGTGCTAATTCCTTAACAACTAAAAAATAAAAACAAAATGAATACAAAAATTTTAGTAACAGGTGCAAGTGGTAACCCTGAGTAGAGCTACCATTGATCATCTCCTAAAATTAACATCTGCCGAAAAGTAACGGCATTAGTTAATAGTTCCGATTATCTTGAGATGGCGGAGTAATGTAATTACATATCAATAACAAAATAATGATCATGAATATAACATTGCCAGCTTCATTGGCATAACACCCGTATCATTGAGCCGCTTAAGAAAAATAAAATAATTCAGAAATTATCATTTGTTAAGTGTAAGAAAGTCAATAGCATTTAAATTGGGCGACTCATATAAACTTTAATAAACACTCATATAAACTTTAATAAACATGGTAAACTCTCTAAATTGGTTTGAAATACCCGCTACAGATTTCGAAAGAGCAAAGACTTTTTATGCAAGAGTTTTAGATGCTCAAATTCATGACCTCCCTAATCCTGATATGCAATATGCATTTTTACCGTCTGATCCACAAAAAGGCGGATTTGGCGGAGCAATTGCTTGCGGCGAAAACTTTGTTCCTGCAATGACCGGCACAACTGTTTACTTAGATGGCGGAAATGACCTTTCAGTTCCATTAGGCAGAGTAGAAAGTGCCGGTGGAACAGTTATTCTGCCGAAAACTGCTATTGGTGAAAACAGGGGCTTTATTGCACTTTTTATGGACACAGAAGGAAACAAAGTTGGATTCCATTCAATGGGATAATACAGAGTTCTCCCGTATCTTTGTAAAATAGCTGATAGAAGTGTTATCATTGATATTTCTATCAGCTTTGCGCTATATCCATCTGATGTTTGCACGGTCGTACTACCATTACCGCTAACGCACCATGAGCAGCCGACGGCATGCCCTCCTGTTAGGCTATGCGCGTTGGCGGGCTGCTGGAAGGCCTGCTTGGTGTTACATGCCTGTTCTTTGTTTTTTATTCTTTTTTTACTTTTTCAGTGACTTCGGGTAACCACTTCAGCATGTTTTCAATGGTTGTCTTTGATTTTGCTGAATCATCCCACCCTCTGTTCTCCAACATCCGTTTTTTGACGAAGGGGTCATACACTTTCTGTAACCTCCAATTGCCAATGAATCTGGCTGGTAGAATCACAGTTACAAAGCGGTTTGTTTTTCTTGACCTGCCTATTACGATAATCTTTTCATAGCCGTCACCCCATTTTGCCGGAAAACAATAAAGCTTGGTACCCGGCGAGAAATGTTTGGTGCCTCTACGTATTTCCTTTTGCTCCCCGAAGTAATGCTCTTCAATAACGTTACCCACCAAACACCAAATAAATTCAACCTGCTTGGGGTCTTTCTTGGGAAAGTAAAAACTCTGTATTTCTTTGAGTCTTTCTTCAAGTTGGTCACTTTCGACTATTTCCTCATGATACTTGCCTTCCTCAATTTCTATTTTGAGTTGCACAACTCTCTTTGGTATCAACAAGCGTTTGAGAAACTCAATCATTCTTCTTCAATGGCATGTAATGGAACATGACTAACTTACGCCGTGCCTTCATGCTTTGGCAATGCGGGTCAGCAGGCCGGTGGAAAGCTTAGTTGATGTTGTATGCAGCCTTTTATTCATCAAGTCTTTCTAATTATCAATCGTATCAAAAAATTAATTATGTTTAATAATATTAAAGCTGGCAGATATATAAAAGTCCCAATAACTATAAACGTATATGCTGCTCCTACAATAACATCAGTAATCATATTTCCCTTTCCGTCGCCATAATAGAGCAATTTATTAATGATAAATGCTCCTACTCCAATTGTAAGTCCGATTATTGATTGAATAAGAAGTGATTGATTAAAAGTTTTGGTCATTTTAGATAAACTAAATGATTTTAACAGTTTTTGCCTTGATGAAATTATCAAAACAGGTACTCCGAAAAGCAAAACCACTATTATTGTTACTATTTCAATGTTTTCGATAATCATTGGCCGCTACGCATAATTTTAATTTCTGTTTTTGGTTGCATACAACGGTTCAAGGCCACCCGCCGCAAGGGACCGTCTGTTCGCCTGTGGGTCGGCGGCCCAGTGGCGGCGTGGACAGTGTTATAGGCCTGGCCCACGTTTCGTGCGTCGGCAATGCGCTTTAGCCTCATTTTACTCCTGCTGGCCTATAACACCTGTACACACGACATATGTCGTTTATCTGCCCTATATCCTCCCCTACCCTTTCGGCATAAAGCACAACGCCGCCGCCCCGAGGATGCCGGCGTTGTTGCCGAGTCTGGCGAGGTTGACGTCCAGTTTGGAAGTGTAGTAGGGCGTCAGGAATTTATTGAGTGATTCGTACATGCCCGCTTCCATGTGCCGGAAGCCCTTGGCCACGCCGCCGCCGATGCAGATGTTTTTAATGTCGAGCAGGTAGATGGCCGAAACCAGCGCCTGTCCGAGTACCCGGCCGTATTCGGCCAGAATGCGCAAAGCCACCATATCTCCGGCGTTGGCGGCGGCAATGATCACGTCGTCGTCAATTTTGGCTTCGCCGGAGAGGGTTGACTTGCCCGGATGTTGCGCCAAATATTCCTTCGCCATCCTGATCAGTCCGGCCTTGCCGATGGTCTGTTCCACGGAGCGGCCGTTGCCCGAAAGGATGTGACCGAGTTCGAGGCCGTTGCCGTCGCCGCCCGTAAAAATGCGCCGGTTGATGATTGCCCCGCTGCCGATGCCCGTACCCAGCGTAACCAGCAGGAAATTATCGGGCATGGTCTGCCCGGAAAAGTAAAACTCTCCCAGAGCGGCGGCATTGGCGTCGTTTTCCAGGTGAAACACAACCTCCGGGTGGCGCGCCTCCAGCCGGTCCACGAGGTTCAGGCTGTTCAGTTCCGGAATGTTCGCCATCTCAACCAGCGTGCGGCGGTCATTGGAAATCATGCCCGGCAGGCCGATGCCCACGTGCTGCACCTGCGGATGCTTGCGCAGCCAGTCGCCGATGGCTGCCACGAGCCCATCGCCGGGGGTGCCGCTCTGACGCAGGGTTTTGGTGGGTACTTTGCTCTTTTCCAGCAACTGGCCCGAGCTGTCCACGAGGCCGAATTTCAGGTTGCTTCCACCTACATCAATTCCGGTAAAAATTTGCATAGCGTTCATGTAACAAATAACAGCTATCGGACTGGAAATAGCAAGATAGTGGTTATTTGTATGGACAATTAAGGTTGTATCTGCTATTTGATATCTGATATTTGCCCCATGTCTCGAACTACTCCCGATCCGCTGGGCAAGGCGTTGTCCGACTACTGGAACGGCCTGACCGACGCCCGGATTACCGTCCACAGCAGCATTACCGAAGAAGAATTTATCCCGGCGGCCTACCTGTTCCGCGACGCCACTACCCTGCCCGGACTGGAAAAAATTGCCATTGACCAGTGCCTCGGCCGGGTACTCGACGCCGGGGCCGGGGCCGGCAGCCACGCCCTCCTGCTCCAGCAGAAAGGCCTGCAGGTCACGGCCCTCGACCTCTCACCGCTGGCCGTACAGATTATGCGCGAACGCGGCGTGCAGGATGTCCGGCAGGCTGATTTTTTCGGCTTCCGGGAGAGCGGCTACGACACGATTCTGCTGCTCATGAACGGAATCGGCATTGCCGGAACCCTCGACGGCCTGGACCGCCTCCTGACCCACGTCCGGACCCTCCTCCGGCCCGGAGGGCAGATCCTGTGCGACTCCACCGACATACTGTATATGTTTGAAGATGAAGACGGATCTGCCCTCATTGACCTGAACGCGGCTTACTACGGCGAGGTCACCTACCAGATGGAATACGGCGAAACCGTCGGGGAAAAGTTCGGCTGGCTGTTTGTGAACTTCGACATTCTGGCGGACCACGCCGAAAGCAATGGGTATGCCTGCGAACTGCTCGCCACGGACGAAAATGATCAGTACCTGGCGCGGTTGACTTTGAAAAATTAAATTTGTTATTTTCAAAGGATAAATTTTCTCTCCACTATGATCCAACCTTCTTATCCCCGGGCCCTCCGGCTGCGTTTCCTGCCGGGTCTGGCTTTTATGCTCATGAGTCTTATGTCCCTGCAGGCGCAAACCGGCTACCAGCCGGCCAAAGAGAATCTGGAAGCCCGCCAGTGGTTCGGGGACGCCAGATTCGGATTGTTCATTCACTGGGGCGTTTACAGTGTACTGAGTGACGGCGAATGGGTGATGAACACCCGGCAGATTCCGGTAAAGGAATACGAAAAACTGCCGGCATTCTTCAATCCCACCGAATTCAACGCCGCCGAATGGGTAGGCCTTGCCAAAGCGGCCGGCATGAAATACATCACCATTACCTCCAAGCACCACGACGGATTCGCCATGTACGACTCCAAAGTGTCGGATTACGACATCGTCGACCGGACGCCCTACAAGAAAGACGTGCTCAGGATGCTGGCCGAAGAATGCCGCAAACAGGGCATCAAACTCTTTTTCTACCACTCCCACCTTGACTGGCACCACCCGGATTACTTCCCCCGTGGCCGTACGGGTGGCAGCTACACGGGCCGGGCGGAGAGCGGTGACTTCAACAAGTACATTGACTACATGAACGGCCAGCTCCGCGAACTGCTGACCAACTACGGACCGGTGGCCGGCATCTGGTTCGACGGCTGGTGGGATCATAAGGATAAGGTAAACTGGCGCCTCGACGATACCTACAAACTGATCCACAGCCTGCAGCCGGCCGCGCTGATCGGCAACAATCACCACGTGGCTCCTTTTCCGGGGGAGGATTTCCAGATGTTTGAAAAAGACCTTCCGGGGCATAACACCACCGGCTTCAGTGAAGGATCAAAGATTGGCAACCTGCCCCTCGAAACGTGCGAAACCATGAACAATTCGTGGGGCTTTAACCTGAAGGACCAGAAATACAAAAGCACCAGGGACCTGGTACACTACCTGGTAAAAGCCGCCGGCCACAACGCCAATTTTCTGCTTAACGTCGGACCGATGCCCAACGGACAGATTCAACCCGAATTCCAGACCACCCTAAAGGAGATTGGTCAGTGGATGAGCAAGTATGGCGAAACGATTTACGGTACCCGCGGCGGCCCGGTTTCTCCCCGCAACTGGGGCGTGACCACCGCCAAAGGCAACAAAGTATACGTGCACATCCTCGACTGGCAGGACAATACCCTTGCCCTGCCGAACCTGCCCGGCAAGATCAAGTCGGCGCGGCTGTACGGCGAAAGTGGCAAAGTTACCTTCACCCAAACTCCGGACGGCGTGGTGCTCAAGCTGCCCAGGGCCGATCCCAACCGCTTTGACACGGTGATTGAACTGGAAATGCCGGGGGTGTAGGGAATCAAGTGGTAAGTGATTAGTGGTAAGTCGTAAGGGGTTTGGCGGGGGCGAACAGTAACGTCTGCCTGCTGCCCGCTTCCAACCCTGCACTTACAACTTATCACTTACCACTCACTACCTGCCACTTTCCCTTATTTCCGCCGAAAAGCAACTCAATCATTTAGTCAGCCGTACACTTAACACAAACTTTACATGGCTGAACCCACTGCGGTTGTGCGCTGCCGGCGGAAGAATAATGTTCCGTTTTTTTCCCTGAGGTGGTGTTGAGAAAATCAATTGTGACCTGGTAACTTAAATAGATTCGCAGTTATGACTAAAAATGAAATACAGGAGAAACTACGCATGCTCAGCAGCGAGTCATCCTACCCGAGCCTGTCCATTACGTTCAAGGTGAATCCCGAGGATCCTCAGTACGAGTACAAACTGAGTCAACACCTGAGGGATGCCAGGGCGCAGTTGCAGGCACAGGTACCTGCCACCTCCGAGCACGCTGAACAGGCCCGGATGATTCTGGAGCAACTCGATAGCCTGACCGAAGATCTGGTTAATTTCGGATCGGGCTGCCGCGGATATGGCATATTCCTTTCGGCAGGCGTCCAGACTACCGTATGCCTGCCCTTTGAGGCAGACAACCAGATCACCATTGCCGACAGCTTTCAGGTGCGCGAGCTGGCTTACAATCTGGGGCTGCTGGAAGAATATCTGGTTCTTCTCGTCAGCGAGCACAAAACGCTGGCCCTGCGCGGATTTAACGATAATTTGTCCGTAGTTCAGATTGAAGATCTCCCCGCATCCATAGAGGAAATGGGAACCTACACGGACGATACCCGTTTTACGCACATGTCTTCGGCGCACCGTGGTACCGGCCCTGCTCACCAGAACGGATTTACCCATCAGGGTGGCGGCGGCCAGGTAGACAATCAGGAACACCTGCGCAATTACATGGTCAAAATTGATCAGGCAGTGGGCAAATACCTGCGGGACGAAAATCTGCGGTTTGTGCTGATGGGCACCGAAAAGAAAGCGGCCCACTTCCTCAAATCTTCCAAATACACTGATCGCCTGATCGGCAGCATTAACGGTAACTACGACCACCTTCCGTCGCATGAACTCGGCAAAATGGCCGCCCCGGTGGTACAGGAAAAACTGGCCGAGGAACGGGAAGGTGTACTTGACCAGTTGCAGAATGCCGTCGGACAGAACCTGTATGTAGCAGGTATTCAATCCGTGTGGCAGGCCGCATTTGAAGGCCGGGTGCGTACGCTGATCGTTGAAAAGGGCTACCAGTGCAAGGCCGTGCTGAAGGAAAATGGCTACGTAGTGGAACCGGATGCCGACAGCGACACTGACCCCGTTGCCGAAGATGCCGTGGATGACCTCATTGAAATGGTCATCAACAAGGGCGGCAACGTGATATTTACCGAAGATGGTAAACTGGAAGGCCACCAGCAACTGGCCGCCATTACCAGGTATTAGCCATTACCAGGTATTAATGGTTGGTTGGCCGAATGGCCGACAGACTAACTGTACATAACAAGGAAAAAAGCGGAAAGGGTAAGGAAGAACTCCTTACCCTTTCCGCTTTTTATCCCAAGTCTGAGACCTCAAGTCTAAAATCTTACTCCAAGACTATGCCTATCGCAATACACCAGTGGCAGAGTCTTCGGGGTGTCCGGCGTTGCCGGTTCCCAGGGGAGCCAGTTCGTCGAGGCTTGGCTGGCTGGTAACAATCACCTCCTTTTTCCTTGGAACGAGCAAAGCATACGTTTTTCCTTCTTCCTTAATGGTCAGCGTATTTTGGAGCAACCAGGGATTGTGCCTCCGCAAAGTTTCATATGTAATGCCGTGGCCGGCGGCAAACGCCTCCAGGTCCTCAATGGATTCAGTCACCTTTACGCTTTTCAGGGGCTCGTAAAGCGAATTGTCGCGCGTAACCTTATAGCCATATTCCCGGGAGTTTTCCAGCAACTGCCTGATTGCCAGCACCCGGAACACGTATTCGCCCGTCTGCTTGTTCAGCTTCAGGCGGTAATAGGATTTTTTCTGCTGACTGCGGTAGGCGCGGTCAAGGGCGTACATACCGGCGTTGTAGGAAGCAGCTACGCTGGTCCAGTCGCCGAACCACTTGTAAGCATCGCGGAAGTATTGGCAGGCTGCCACGGTTGCTAGCATCGGGTGATACCGTTCGTCTACTTCCCCGTTTACCTCCAGCCCGTATTCCCTTGCGGTGGCGGGCATCATCTGCCAGAATCCGCCGGCACCCTTCGGGGAGTCTGCGTTCAGCAGCATGCTCTCCACCACGGCCAGGTATTTGAAGTCTTCCGGAATTTTGTGCTGCCGCAGGACCGGTGTGATTTTCGGGAGCCAGTACCGGGACCGTTGCATGACCGGTATCCAGCTTACATTCCACAAGGTTTGCAGGCGCAGTTCGCGGCTGAAGCGGCTGGCCACCGACTTGTTTTGCAGCGGCACGGCTTCTCCCGCGAAATGCACCATTTCCGGCGGATCATCGGGGTCATACAGCACCTGATAGCGGGGGTCGTGTTCGTAGCTGAAATCGAACGCCACGCCCAGCCGGCTGTAGATGCTGTACCCGATGAGGCCGGTCAGCAGAATGAATACCGATATGACCTGCAGCTTCCGCACGATCAGAAGTTTGGTGACAGCAGATACTTCGAATAGAAATCATCTATCACTTTTACCGCTTCAGTCGGCGTGTCCACAATATTGATCAGTTTCATGTCTTCCGGACTGATGTTGGCCTCCTGCCCCAGCATCACCTCCTCGATCCAGGTGAGCATGCCCTGCCAGTACGACCGGCCCACCAGCACAATCGGGAACCGGCTTATTTTCTGGGTCTGCACCAGCGTAATGGCCTCAAATAACTCGTCAAGCGTACCCATGCCGCCCGGCATTACAATAAAGCCCTGGGCATATTTGATAAACATGACCTTGCGCACGAAAAAGTAGTCGAAGGTAATCAGTTTATCGGGATCAATGTAGGTATTGTTGAACTGCTCAAAAGGCAGGTGAATGTTGAGGCCGGCCGATTTGCCACCCTGCTCGAATGCACCCTTGTTGGCGGCTTCCATAATGCCGGGGCCGCCGCCCGTAATCACCCCGTAGCCGTGCCGGACCAGCTTGGCCGCAATTTCTTCGGCCATTTTGTAGTATGGATTATCGGGCTTGGTACGGGCCGAGCCGAAAATGGAGACGCACGGACCGATTTGTGCCAGTTTCTCAAAACCATTCACAAACTCAGCCATCACCTTAAATATTGCCCACGAGTCGGCGCTTTTGATTTCGTTCCAGTCGCGGTTGCGGAAGGCCTGCCGGATGCGTTCTTCTTCCTGACTTACGGCCTTCCCATTCTTTTCCTGTTTTTCTTTTACCATAATCTGTCTTGCTAACGGTTTACTGCGCCAGCCTCCCTCCGGGTAAACCCATTCTGCCGCCCATTGCAGCAGCCACTAAGTGCTTTTTTGCACAAAGGGCTGCAAAGTTAGGCTGTTTTGAGAAAACGGTCATCCTCAGGCAGGCCCGGGTCGGGAAGGTGGCAAAAAGCAAACCTAATTTTATCTCCTTTTCAAATTTGTTAATAATTACGCCCGGTGGTACATCCATAATAAATTGTCGCCGATTTCGTGTTTACCCGCTGGTCCGGCATCTTTCAACCGGGGAGCAGCAATTCCCCGGCCAAACGTGACCGGGCTCCGGAAAACCCGGGCTTCGTCCCAGAGTCCGCCATCAATAAAGGCCTGCAACACCGCAGTGCCTCCCTCCACAATCACCGAACCGATCTTGCGCCAGTGCAGGTCGGCCAGCAGATCAGGCAAAAACTCCGCCGGGTTTTCGAGCCGGATAAATTGCACGTACTCCCGGGCTTCCTCTTGTAACAGGTTATAGCATAAGGTAGTTTGGGTCTGGTCAAACAAATGCAGTCCGGCCGGCAGCCGCAAAAACCGGTCAATGACAATCCTGACCGGATCGTTGCCGGTCCAGTCGCGGACATTCAGCCTGGGGTTGTCGCAGAGAGCCGTACCGGTTCCTACCAGCACAGCATCTTCCTCAGCCCGCCATCTGTGTACGAGCCGCCGGGCCTCCGCGTTGCTGATCCATCTGGACGAAAAATCCTCCCGGGCAATGAAGCCGTCGGCGGTTTGGGCCCACTTCAGGATCACGTACGGCCGGTTTTTTTCAATAGTGGTAAAAAACCGCCGGTTCAGTACTTTCCCCTCCTCTTCCAGCAGGCCCGTTTCCACCTCAATGCCAGCCGCTTTCAACTTTTCAACTCCTTTCCCGCCTACCAGCGGGTTGGAATCAATGTTGCAGACCACCACGCGCCTGAATTGATGAGCGATCAGCAAGTCAGCGCAGGGTGGCGTTTTGCCGAAATGAGAACAAGGTTCGAGGGTAACGTAGGCAGTACTCTCCGGCAAAAGCGATTTGTCCGCCACGCCGGCTACGGCATTTACCTCCGCATGGGGGCCACCATACTTCTGGTGCCATCCCTCCCCGATGATGCGCCCCCGGTGCACGATCACGCAGCCCACCAGTGGGTTGGGGCTTGCGGTGCCGCGGCCAAGGGCAGCCAGTTCCAGTGCCCGGCGCATGAACAGAATATCTTGCATCAGTCTTACAGAATTTGTGAAGTTCCGTTTCGTTATCCCTTACGGTAAGGTCCGGTAAATTCCTGTAAGGAATTTTTCCCGCCCGGCAATATAAAGGAATAACCATTTCATTTTAATTCCTGTTCATGCACGTTTCTTCCCGGCAGCTGGCAGATGAGGTGGTTACCCGTCTGGGGCAGATTTATGACCCCGCCGAAGCCCGCAGCATTGCCTTTTTACTGCTTGAGCACCTGTACGGCCTCAGCAAGGCGGCCGTGGCAGCGGATAAAACCATTCCGCAACCTGATCCCGGAGGGTGGCAGGAAAATCTGCGGCGGCTGGAAGCCCACGAACCGGTTCAGTACGTAACCGGGACCGCCCATTTTTACGGGCTCCGCTTCCGGGTCAATCCGGCAGTGCTGATCCCGAGACCCGAAACGGAAGAGTTGGTGGACTGGATTATCCGCGAACACCGGAACAGGAGCATACGCATCCTCGACATCGGCACCGGCAGCGGCTGCATTGCCGTGAGTCTGGCAAAAAATCTTCCCCGGGCACAGGTTTGGGGGGCAGATATTTCTGCCGACGCCCTGCGGACGGCCCGCCGGAATGCCCATTACAACGAGGCAAACGTTCAATTTGTGGAAGCAGACATCCGGCACTGGGAAACGGCAAGGGTCCTTGCGGAACTTACTTTTGATCTGGTGGTAAGCAATCCACCCTACGTTACGACCAGTGAACAGAGCCTGATGCGCCCCAATGTGCTGGCGTTTGAGCCCCACCTCGCCCTGTTTGTGCCCGATGCTGATCCGCTTCTCTTCTACCGGCACATTGCGGCTTTTTGCAACCGCCATCTCAATCCCGGCGGGGCAGCTTACTTTGAGATCAACGAACAGTTCCCGGCGCAGACGGCCGGAGTCCTGCAGGCGGCCGGCCTTGGTGATCCGTTCCTGTATACGGACCTGTTCGGGAAAGCCCGTCACATCCGGGTTTTCCTCGAAAAACGTCCAAATGCAAAGATTTAACAGAATGTTAACAAATGAATTTGCGCAGGTATTGACTTTTAAACGTTAAATGACTTTATTTAAGATTAATTTTTATTGCTTAAGTACAAAATAGGCCAAACTGCCTATAAACGTACACCTGAAAATCCAAGCATGCGATGAAAGAAATGTCTGTCCACCAGTTGAAGAAGAAGCTGGAACTTGGCGAGGACCTGCAACTGGTTGACGTACGTGATTCGCATGAGTTCAGGCTGTGCCGTCTTACCAATGCCCTGCACATCCCGCTTGAAAAACTTCCTTCCCGCCACGCCGGCATTGAGCGGAACAAAACCGTGGTCGTATACTGCCACCACGGCATCCGGAGCGCCGTGGCCATTGCCTATCTGACCGAAGCCCACGGGTTCGGGAATCTGCACAATCTGGAGGGCGGCATCCACGCGTGGGCCGTTGAGATTGACAGCACGATGCTGGGCTACTGATTCCACCTGACTTTCATAACTTATTTTTTCTCCTGTCGTTTCAAGATTTACACCGGAAAACATTACATTTGTATTGCTTTTCCGGAGTTTGACATTGTTTGCTCCAGATCGTTCCGCCCCTGCTTACAACCCTAAAACATCCTGAAATATGCACCTACCCGATTTGGGCATCCTGAACGAATATGTTACGGTACCCAAAGTTTTCCATTCTTACGCCAGCGGCAGACCCTTCGAACGCTGCATTTGCTGTGAAAAAAACCTGCTGAAAAACGGTACTCAGTATGTTATCGAAAAAGCCATCCGCCAGTACCCCGGTTTTGGAGCTACCGACGTGATTTATGAGTATGCCATGTGCATTGAATGCACAACCGTCATGCGGAATGCCCTGTCCAGTGACTCGATCAGGGTTATTGAAAATTATCTCAGCTCGCGGGTTAACCTGGTGGAAAGACGGAAAAGACTGCTGGCCCAGTCAGGCAAAGACGTCAACACGTGGCTTTCCAATTGCCTGATTTCCGGCACGGCCATGAAAGATTCCGTTGAGTATCAGATATATGCTCATTGTGACGGTGGCGACCTGCTGTTTACTTACCTGCCCTACATGGTCAGCGCCAATGCGCTTCAGGAGCTTGACGGCCTGATCTCATCAGAAACCAAGGAAGTGCTGGGAGACTTCATTGATAATCATTTTGGGCTGCCCCCGCAGTACAAGGAATTGTTGAAGCGGCGCAAAACTCTTGTCCTCTGAAAACGGCCGCACAATAGTATACCGGTATTTGCAGGCGGCAGGGGCAATGGGTAATTTTGACGGCCTTACCGACCCAAAATGCCCCTGCGCTACCTGCTTCTTCTGCTTTTTTGCCTCATCTCAGCAGGGCTTCCTGCCCAGAAAAAGCCGTTCCGGTTTGGGGCTGTGGGCTACTACGGTTTCATTTTCCGCCACACGCCGAAGATTGGCTCCGTAACCAATACGCATCCCTTTGGCATTGAGGCTTACGTCAACGCCCTCACCGCCGGCCGCAAGGGCTGGCACCGGCTTTACGGCTACCCCGAAGTGGGGGTGGCTTTGGGGATGACAGAGTTTAATCACAACATGCTGGGGCAGGTAGTGTACGGCATTGCTCACCTTGAAAAACCGTTCGCCTGCTCTCCCGGCTCCGGCTTGCGGCTGAAAATCGGTACCGGAATTGCTTATTCGACCCAACCTTATCATCCGCAAAAGAACTTCCAGAATGCCGCCCTTGGAAGCAGCATCAACTACGCCATGCGGGGGGAAATTTTCTGGACTCAGCGGCTTTCAGACTTTTGGCAACTGAGAAGCGGACTGATGATCACGCACTTTTCCAATGCAGCATTTAAAGTGCCCAATATGGGTGTTAATGTTATCGGCTGGACCCTTGGCTTTGGCTACCTGCCGCATCCGGAAAGAGCCCTGCGGTTAACCCCTGATTCCGTGTCTACCAATGCCATGAAGCCTTACAGCCTGCACTTTTCGGGTGCCTTTACCCTCAAGGAAGTGCAGCTTCCCGGGGGGCGCAAACATCCCGGAGCGGTGTTTTCTGCTTATCTGAGCCGCCGGCTGAATGCCAAAAGTGCTGTTACCTTCGGGGCCGACCTGACCCTGAACAGCGCCGAAAAGCTCCTGATCAGCCGTGACACCACCCTGGCCGGTGACCGCAAGCCAGACTTCAAAAGAGCGGCATTAACGCTTGGACACGAACTTTATATCAGCAACCGGCTCTCCCTGCTCTCCCAGGCGGGTATATACTTTTACCAGCCCTACAGGGCGGAGGCTCCGCTTTACCTGCGGAACGGTCTCAAATACTATTTCCACCCCGATGTCTACGGCGGCATTATGCTCAAGACGCACTACGGCACCGCTGATTTTCTGGAGTGGACGGTCGGGTTTAAGATTGACTGAAGCTTTGTGTCCGGAGGTGATAGTGCAGGTTAGCTTCAAAATCTAACCTGCCTGCCGGCAGGAATTCACAAATTAAAATTGTGCAGCTATTTAAGCAGCCATTCAAATCTTCTTCCCCAGCCACTCCCTGAACTCCGGAGCTTTCTTCTTGCTGACAAAAACCTCCTGGTTGAACACAGGAAAAAATTCAACACTCAGTTTCCCGTTCAGGTCCTGACGAAAGCGTTTGATGGAGCGGATATGGGCCAGCATCTGCCGGTTGATACGGAAAAAGCTGACCGGGCTAAGCATTGCTTCCAGACTTTCAAGAGATGAGGCGGATGCAAACTCCTTTCCGTCAAAGGTTTTCAGTAAGCAGACTTCATTTTCCCTGAAAATATAGGCCACATCTTCAATCGGCAGAGGTATGGATGACAGCCCATAGTTTACAATCAGATGTTTCTGAAACTGACCAGGCAACTGTTCGCTATTTTCATTGTACACCCGGTCAAGTTTCATGTGGGTCAGCATCCGTATGGCCTCGTCACGTTCGGTAGTGAGCCGGGCTACCGTTTCCCGGTGGTACCGCGCCATGTACATTCCGGTATAGATTGTGTTCATGATCACCACAAAAACAATCGTCAGGGGCAAGTGGAAAAATAAGCCTGATGTTATGCTGAAGGCACCGGGCCACGCCATCAGAACCTGATTGGCGAGAAACTGAATGGTCAGGACCTCAATTGAAGACACACTCCCCACAAGGGCCCCCTGAAGCAGAAACCGGTGCAGGGGCTGCTTCAGCCACGAATGGCGATGGTCAAGGTACCGGATCAGGTACCGGTTCGTTTCCCAGATTACTCCTGCCATGGCCAGGTCGGTCAGCAGCAGGATGTAATAGTCCCACGTCCGCAGCAACGGGTATAGCGGCTGGTTGGCTCCGGGCTGGCGGATCAGGAAAGCCAGAACTGGAATCCCGATAAGCCGGAGCCACTTGTCGGAATATCGGAAGTACTTCATAGTAATAGTGTATTTTGTGATCCGGGTGGGAATGTAATCAGGCTCATCTGAACATGGTCTGCTGCCAGCCATTCTTACTTTGCGGCAGTTTCTGCCGTAGACGGGCCACCCGATTAAAGTTATAAAACCTACTGCAACAGCGCAACAAATTTTCTAATTTCACTGCACCATAAGGAACGTGGCAAACCACCTCAGATGAATCAGGAAACACCAGACCCCTGGAACAAGCTGCGAAATTTCACTGCGGCCCGGATTGCCCTTGGCCGGGCCGGGCAAAGCCTGCCAACTCCGGAACTGTTGCGGTTTCAGCTTGCCCACGCCCAGGCAAGGGATGCAATTTATTCGGAACTGGATACCGGAAAGCTGAAGGATGAAATCATCGGATCGGGTTTGCAGGCAGTACTTTTGCAAAGTCAGGCGGAAAATCGGACCGTTTATGTAAAAAGGCCTGACCTCGGCCGGAAACTGGACGCCGGTTCAGTCCAAATGTTGAATCAACTCCCCAAACCTGCCATTCCGTACGATTTGTCGCTGGTGCTGGCCGACGGGCTTTCAGCCCAGGCTGTACAAAAGCATGCGCCTTCCCTGCTTTCGGCCTTGCTCCCGCAACTGGTAGCACCCAACTGGAACCTTGCGCCAATTGTCATTGTCACCGGCGGCCGGGTTGCCATCGGCGACCAGATCGGTCACCTGCTGGGGGCCCGGATGGTTGCCGTTCTGATCGGCGAACGACCCGGCCTCAGTTCGCCCGACAGCCTCGGCATTTACCTGACTTACCAGCCGCGTCCCGGCCTCACGGATGAGTCGCGCAACTGCATCTCCAACGTCCGGCCGGAGGGTTTATCTTCTGGATTTGCCGCGGCCAAAATGTACTACCTGCTTACCGAAATGCGCACCCGTAAACTATCCGGCGTACAACTCAAGGATGAGATGCCGCCGCTGCTTCCCGGGTAACCTGTTCTTTCCCGTTTTCCCTTTTCAGTGCCTGGAGCAGGATCTGGACGGGGTGAAGGGCAGTTCTTTGGGTGGCGTCTCTGATCTGGTGGCGGCAGGAAGTGCCCGGGGCGCAGATGATCACCTCCTGCGGCTGCCTTCTCACGGTGGGAAAGAGCACCAGCTCACCGATCTGCTGAGAAATGTGGTAGTGCTCCTTTTCGTAGCCGAAAGAGCCGGCCATGCCGCAGCAACCGGAGGGAATGAGTTCCACCGAGTAGCCTTCCGGCAGGGAGAGGATCTGCTTGACGGGCACCATCGAGGAGAGCGCCTTCTGGTGGCAGTGGCCGTGGAGCTTGATGAGGCGTTTCCCGCCTGCAAACTGCTCTCTTTTTATATTTCCTGCTTTCAGCTCCCTTGCCAGAAACTCCTCGGTCAAAAGGCAGTTTTCTGCCAGTGCCTGAGCGGCAGGCCTGAGTTCCTGATCCACCAGCGAGAGGTACTCATCTCTGAAGGTGAGAATGGCCGAGGGTTCAATGCCTACCAGCGGAGCATCAGCGGTGATGATGTCCCTGAGCAGCTCCACGTTCCTCTGGGCCAGCTTTTTTGCCTCCCTGACCAGCCCCTTGGAAAGATACGTTCTGCCGCTCTCAAGGTGGCGGGGTATTTCCACCACGTAGCCCAGTCCTTCCAAAAGTTCCACTGCCGCCCGTCCCACCTCCACGTCGTTGTAGTCAGTAAACTCGTCGCAGAACAGGTACACTTTCTTCAGACGGGAGACCGGAGACGGGAGACCGGAGACCGGAGCTGACGCCGGTTTTGCCTTGCCGCCTGCTGCTTGGTTCCCGTTTACTGCTTCTGTCTCCCGTCTCCCCTCTCCCGTCTTCCCTCTCTTTGCAAACCAGCTTCTCAGCGTGGTATCGTGCAAAAGGGGTATGCTTCTCTGGGGGGCAAAGCCGGTCAGCTGCCTGGCCAGCTTTGAGGTAAGCGGGTTGGTGAACACAAAGTTGTAGAGCCACGGGGCAAGAGAGGCCAGCTTGTTCAAGCGCGTGAAGTTTGCCACCAGCCAGCTTCTCAGGGGCACCCCGCGGGCATCGTAGTAATGCTGCTGCCACTCGGCCTTGAGCTTTGCCACGTCCACGTTGGAGGGACACTCGGCCCTGCAGCCCTTACACGATATACACAGATCCATCACCTCCTTTATCTCCCCGTGCGAGAAGGGATTCTCCCGCTCTGAGCGGGTGAGCATCTCTCTGAGCATGTTCGCCCTTGCCCTTGTCGTGTCGCGCTCATCTTTGGTGGCCATATAAGAAGGACACATCGTCCCGCCCATCAGGTGACTCTTGCGGCAGTCCCCTGAGCCGCTGCAGGCTTCGGCCATGCGGAGCACGCCACCTTTTTCTGAAAAATCAAACACCGTTTTGGGTCCGGAGGTGGCCTGGCCGGGTGTATACCGCAGGTGGTGGTTCATCGGCGGGGTGTCGACGATCTTGCCGGGGTTGAAAATGCCCTGCGGGTCAAACAGCGCCTTTACCTGCCGGAACAGCCCGTAGTTGTGTTCACCCACCATGTAGGGGATGAACTCCCCCCGCAGCCGGCCATCGCCGTGCTCCCCGCTCAGGCTGCCGCCGTATTTCTTCACCAGTTGGGCAGTTTCGGCCAGCACCTGCCGGAACAGGGCATTTCCCTCCGTGGTTTTCAGATTAATCATAGGCTCCACGTGGAGCTCGCCAGCACCCGCGTGGGCGTACATGGAGTACCGCAGGCCATGCTTTTGCAGCAAGGCTTCCAGTTCCTGAATATAATCGGGCAACACCTGCACATCCACGGCGCAGTCTTCAATCAGATTGACCGGCTGCGTATCGCCAATGATATTGCGGATCAGGCCCAGGCCCGCTTTCCGCACGTCCCACACCATGCGGGTATCAGCGCCATAGATCACCGGGAAGGCATAGCCAAGGCCGGCTGCCTGTAATCCGGCCGTAAGGCGGCGCGTAGTTTCCTGAATTTCTTCCTTGGTTTGGGCCGTAAACTCCACCATCAGAACCGCCCCAGGGTCGCCCTCAATAAAGAACCGGTTCTTGTGGTACTCCGGGTGGTCTTTGGTAAAATTGAGAATGTACCGGTCCACCAGTTCGGAAGCGCCGGGTTTGTACCTGACGGCAACCAGATTGGCCAGCAACGACTCCCGGATGGTGTTGCAGTGAATGCACATGACCCCGATCTCCTTCGGCGGCAGCGGAATCAGGTTCAGTCTGATCTCCGTCACCATACACAGTGTTCCTTCTGATCCGGTGATCAGCTTGCAGAGGTTGAAAAAAGCACCATTCTCAGAAAATGGCTGCAGGGCCAGCATCTCGTCGAGGGCGTAGCCGGTATTGCGGCGGGTTACGGTTTTCTTCGGAAAGTGGCTGATGATTTCGTGCTGGTTGGCCGGCTGGCTCAGCATCTGAATCAATTGCAGGTAAATTTCTTTTTCCAAAGGGCTCGCCACGCCAATGCCGTTGCATTTCGCTTCCAGTTCCTGTGCGGAAAGTGGATGAAAGATTGCTTCGGTGCCGTCGCTCAGCAGGGCTTTCAGTTCGATCACGTGGTCACGGGTTGCCCCGTAAATAACCGAATGGAGGCCGCAGGAGTTGTTGCCGACCATGCCCCCGATCATGGCGCGGTTGGCAGTGGAGGTTTCCGGACCAAACTGCAGGCCGTGCTCTCTGAGAAACAGGTTCAGCTCGTCCCTGACCACGCCCGGCTCCACGCGCACCCATCTTTCCTCTGCATTCAGCTCCAGAATGCGGTTCAGGTGCTTGCCCGTATCCACCACGATGCCCGCTCCCACCACCTGACCGGCCAGCGAAGTACCGGCCGCCCTTGGAATGAGGGAAGTTTTGTGCGTGCGGGCAAAGGCGATCAGCTTCCCGAGGTCGTCTTTGGTGCGGGGAATGGCTACTGCCTGCGGCATTTCCCGGTAGGCTGAAGCATCCGTGGCGTATAAAACCTTGCGGGTATTATCGGTGTAAAACTCACCTTCCAGTTGTTGGCGAAGCGCGTCGAAGTGATTTTGCATGAAGATGGAAAGCAAAAATGAAAACCGGATACCCCGTAAAGTCAACCGGCTGTTACTTCAAATTTACCGCATTCCGGCCTGATTCCCTTACCTTTTACCCCATTAAAGCACCCGTACGCCCTGACTGTTGATGCCCGATACGTAGCTTTCACTCTGGAGTCCGCACGCTCTGCAAACATCGAGCATGGCAGCGGAAATACGCTGGGCATCTGCTTCTGAAGTGCTCAGGGCGAAAAGGGATGGACCGGAACCGGATATGCTGCACCCGAGGGCACCCGCCTGCATGGCGGCATCTTTGATCCGGTCGTAGCCGGGAATGAGCAGGGAACGCACCGGCTCCACGATTACATCGTGCAACGACCGGCCAATCAGGCTGTAGTCTTCGCGAAGCAGGCCGGCGATCAGGCCGGCGACGTTGCCCCACTGCACCACGGCGTCTTTAAGGGAAATTTGCTTCTTGAGCACCTTACGGGCATCCTCCGTTTTCAGTTCAATCTGCGGGTGAATGATGCTACAGTGCAGCAGAGGCGGCGCGGGGATGGTAATCAGGTCCAGGGGATGGTAGCTGCGCACCAGCACAAAACCTCCCATCAGGGCGGGCGCTACGTTATCCGCGTGGGCGGTACCGCTGGCCAGCTTTTCGCCTTCCATCGCAAAAGGGACCAGTTGCTGCCGGGTCAGGGGTTCGCCCAGCAGATAATTGGCCCCATACACGGCAGCGGCCGAGCTGGCGGCACTGCTCCCGATTCCGCTCCCGGGCTTTATTTTGTGCAGAAAAGTAATCTCAAAACCGGCATCACTGCCCAGGTGCGCCAGCATGGCCTGCAAGGCGACACCAGCGGTATTGGCTGACGGCTCCAGCGGCATGGCGGCAAAATCGGTCCGGTTGTGCAGCACGATGCCCGGCTCCTTCCGCCGGCGGATGGCTATTTCGTCGCCCGGCTGGCCGAGGGCAAATCCAAGAATGTCAAACCCGGCCGCCACGTTGGCGACCGTAGCGGGGGCAAAAACGCGAATTTCGGCTGGCATAGAAAGTGGCTGTTCCGGGTGGATCCGGATTACAACGGCAAGGTAGTGTAAAAAATGAATCAGCCGGTAGTCCGCAGGTACCAGACTCAGGCACCTACGGCAAAAATGCAGACAAAATACATACCTGAGTGGCCACACCTATAGTAAAAACCAAGCCGGATCAGGAGCCGGAAAAAATAACTTGGCAAATGCAAAGCGATTGCTAGCATATACCAGCAATTGCTCGTATTTTAGTATACTATTTTGTACTTCATCCGGCTTTTCCCAAGATATTTTCATCCACTCCTATGGCAAGCGAGCAACTGACGCAGTTAAAGAATCTTTGTGACAAAATTCAGAATTTATCCATTTCCGACGTTCACGCTAAAGCCCTTGAAGGACTGGTAAAGGAATCCATTGACACAATTTCTGGTCTTCAGACCAAAGACTTTGTGGCCGAAAGTCGCCGGAAAGCTGCCCTGCGCAGCCTCGAAAGCGAGCTGCCCCGCTACCTGCAAGGATACTGGACCAGCCAGGACCCCCTGCACCGGATTTCGCAGCTGAGCAAAGCCCGGGAAGAGGCGCACCACCTGGTGTCTACCTTGCTCACTACCCTGCGGCGCTGATTTTCTTTTCGCAACCGCTCTTTAAATAACCCGGACCCGCACCACATGCGGGTCTTTTTATGTTGCCTTACAGCGGACTTTTTACTTCCCGCGTCTGATTCCCTACTTCTTTGCAGTGGCTTTTTTGCTGATGGTACCGAGGGGTTTTTCGATGTTGAAGTAAAGCTCCTTGAGGTTGTACTCATTGGGTTGGGCCACTTGCAGCAGATCATATTTATTGTCCACTACCGTCTGTTTGACCACTTCCAGCCCGAGGATGCCGGTGATGATGAACTCATCTGCGGGGTCGGTCACCACGTAGGCGGTCTCCCGGGAAAGGCCGTCGCCGCTGTCCAGAATTACATCCACCAGACGCCGGAATTTATAATCCCACTGTTTTCCCTGCGGATCGTTCAGATTCGTATAACCGGCCACCATGCCAAATACGGTGTTGATATCGAAGGGCTTGGCGGCAAGAATTTCCTTGCCCAGCGTAATTACCCGGGCGTAATTGTTCTGCTCCAGGGCATGGTTCAACTCCTGTTTTCTCGGATTTCTACTATAGGGCTGGTATCCGGGCATCACGGGCTGGCCGTAGTAAAGGTATTTATAGTCTACTTTGGAGAGAGTAGTATCGTTGGCTTTATACCTCGAAAACAGCTTCGGGTAGTGGTAGCGGGATTTTGAAGTTTTTACCGCCTCGTCAATGACATTGAAATCTACTTTGGAAATCCGCTGCGCCTGGGTTTTGCCGGCCGCCGCCAGTAAAGCAACTGCAATCAAAAATGCAACTCTTTTCATTGTACAGGAACGTTATAAAGGATACAAAGGTATGAAGACTTCGGGCATCAGAAGCAGGCAGTTTCGGGGATAAGTTTTAATTTTACCCTCTCCATCCGCCTTTTTCCATGCCCCTGATAGCCGATCCTTCCCACCTTCATCTGCTGCTGACTGGCCCGGTTTACAACATTCCGGAACCTGAGGCCCTACCGGTTACTGTTGTCCCTGAACCGGCTGCTCCTCCCCCCGCGCCGCCCGTTGAGGCGCGGCCGGTGCCGGTTACCCCGGCCCTGCCGAAAGTAACCGCTCCGGAACCGCCGCCCCCGCCCCGTCGCCGCAGCAAGGTGATGGTTCTCTACAATGAACAGACTACCCCTTACCTGCAGCCGAAGCACGAAACGCTGCTCAAAAATATCCTCAAAGCCATCGGACTTACGCTGGATGATATTGAACTGGTGAACCTTAACAACATCAGGCGGGTGGATTACGTGGAGATTCTGAAGGAAAAAACGCTGAACCAACTGGTCAGCTTCGGCATTGACCTCCGCGAACTGGAAATCAATATCCCGCTGACCGCCTACCGGGTGCAGAAAATCGAGGATGTAAATATGCTGCTGGCCGACAGCTTTCACGAACTGGAGCTGAATACCGACAAAAAACGGATGCTTTGGACCTGCCTGAAGGAAATGTTTCAGAAATAACAAACCCGGAAAGTCCTTGAAAACCTTCCGGGTCCGGGCCTGACCGTTACTGCTGATTACTGGCGGAGGATCTGGGCCAGTTTGTCTTCCAGTTCCTTGCCCCTCAGATTTTTGGCAACGATTACGCCCTGCGGGTCAACCAGAAAAGTAGCCGGAATAGACCTGACACCGTAGGCTTCGGCACCGGCTGAATTCCAGAATTTCAGATCCGAAACGTGTACCCATGTGAGGCCGTCATTGGCAATGGCCTGCGTCCATTTGTCCTTTTCCTTGTCCAGTGATACGCCGAATATTTCAAAGTTTTTGCCTTTGAACCGATTGTACATCTTCACTACATTGGGATTTTCCTGACGGCAGGGACCGCACCATGACGCCCAGAAATCAATCAGAACGTACTTGCCGCGCAGGGAAGAAAGGCTGACCGCCTTGCCTTCCGGGCTGTTGAGGGCAATATCCGGAGCCTGCTGCCCGACCTGTACTGCGTTTTTGTACTGGGCAATCTTGGCCGAAAAATCTTTGATGTACTCCGAGTTGGGAAATGCTTTTTCGAACTCCGGTGCCAGGGGAGCAAGGAATGCGTATTCTTCTTCCGGATTCAGGGCATTGGTGGCATACCAGGAGGCAAGCGTCGGTCCGCCCGCTTTGATCAGCTTCTTGAGTTCCTCGTTCTGATCTTTCTGCATGGCAAAATACTTAGCCTGAATGTTTTCTTTGGCTTTATCGTCCTTTTTAGCGGCTGCTTTCTGAAAATCAGCCTGTAACGCAGCCGCTTTGGCCTGAAAATTATTCTGCACTTTTACCACCTTCTCCAGTTGTTCCACTTCTGCCGAGCCTTTCATGGTAAAGGCGCCGTTGGGGTTATTGCCGTCAACATCTACGGTAATATTGTCGCCGTTGGCAAGGATAACCAGTACTTTCTGCACGTCGTAAAAATCAAGCATATAAAACCGCGGTTCGGCGGTTTTGCCCTTGAGTGTGTAGGTGTTGTCTTTGGCAAGGGCCACGGAATCTACCGGCTGGAAGCCCTGCTTGCCCAGAATATGGAGGACAACTTTACCTTTCTGAGGCGTTTTAACTTTTCCGGTTACGGTAAAGCCATCTTTACGGTCTTCGGCTTTGGTCTGGCAGGCCAGTACGGTAACCGCAAAAAGGAAGAGGAAAATTAGTTTTTTCATAAATAGCAACAAAGGAAAAATTTTCATAAGTAACGAATGGTCAGGCGGAAAAGTGCTGACTTACAATTGTATAAAAGATAATGAAGGAAAATCGTTCAGATTTCCTTCAGGGTCTTCCCCAGCAGTTCGGTGGTTAGCTTTGGGTCAGCCTTGCCGCCGCTCCTTTTCATCACTTCACCCATGAACATGCCAAGCAGCGCCTTCTTGCCCTTTTTAAACTCTTTCACCTTTTCGGGATTGGACAGAAGCACTTCGTTGATCAGCGTCTGCAGGATACCGCCGTCACTCTGAAGCAGCAGATTATTTTCTTCGGCAATGGCGGCAGCTGATTTTCCGTGCTGTATCATCAGCGGAAAAATTTTCTGCGACGCAATCGTATGGTTTACCTTGCCGCTGTCCACCAGGCTGATCAGCCCGGCCAGTTCCCTTGCGCCCACGGGGAAGTCGTTGATGTGGAGGTTTCTTTCGTTTAAAACTGATTTCACGGCCGTCATTACCCAATTGGAAGCCGCTTTGTAATTTTTAGTGTGCCGGCAGACTTCCTCGAAATAATCCGCCGTTTCCCGCGAATCCGTCAGGACCCCCGCGTCGTAATCCGGCAAACCATAATCATTTACAAACCGGCGGTGGAGTTCCTGAGGAAGGCTGGGCATGGCGGCCCGGATGCTTTCCAGCCATTCCTCTGAAACCACCAGCGGCGCAAGGTCGGGCTCCGGGAAGTACCGGTAGTCGTTCATGGTCTCCTTGATCCGCATGGAGTAAGTCTGTCCGTTGCCGGCGTCGAAAGTACGGGTTTCGGAAAAAATGGCGTTCCCCTTTTCGGTTTCGTTCAGTTGCCGGTCAATTTCGTGGTCAATGGCCCGCTGCACATTGCGGATGGAGTTCATGTTCTTCACTTCCACCTTGGTACCCAGCACTTTGCTTCCCTTTGGCATGATCGAAATGTTGGCATCGCAGCGCATGGAACCTTCTTCCATGTTTCCGTCGCAGATGTCGAGGTACCGCACCAGTTTGCGGATTTCAGTCAGGTAAGCCGCCGCCTCCTCCGAAGTCCGGATCACGGGCTCGGTTACGATTTCAATCAGGGCTGTGCCGGCCCGGTTATAATCCACCAGCGTATCCGGCTCACCGGCAAGGTGAATCGATTTACCGGCGTCTTCTTCCAGATGAATGCGGTTCATGATAACATCCCGGTGGCTCCCGTCCTTTAACCGGACCGTTACGGACCCCTTCCGGCAGATCGGCGTTTTGTCCTGGGTAAGCTGATAGCCTTTGGGCAGGTCGGGGTAGAAATAGTTTTTGCGGTCAAATATATTGTACCGGCTTATTTCGCAACTGCACGCCAGTCCCATCCGGATGGCGTATTCTACGGCTGTGCGGTTCAGTTTCGGCAGCGTACCCGGATGCCCCAGCGTAATGACGCTGATGTTGGTGTTGGGCTGGCTGCCGAATACCACGGCATCCGAAGCGAATACTTTACTCCGGGTCTGCAACTGGCAGTGAACCTCAAGACCAATTACGGCCTCGTATGCAGAACGGATTTCGTGACTGGGCATGGACGAAATGATTGGATGACTGTAAAAATATCAAAAATCCGCGCCTGTCGGGATCAGGATTTTCAGGATTAAAGGATTGGAGGATTTCCGGCACTTTCCCACGGTTAAAACCTTGGGCTACTGATACCGTTCCGTTTTCAGCCGGAGGATTCACCTTGGTCAACGCTGATTACCTGGGGAAACGATTATAGTCTTTTGCCACATTTCCCCAGGCTTTCCGGCTGATGGTGTCTCCTTTATCAGTCAGGCAAATCCCTTAATCCTGAAAATCCTGATTCAGACGACTAATACAGCTCCTTGTCCGGCTTCTCCGTCCACTCGCGGAAGGCTGCAAGTGCTTCGTCGCGGAGCATCTGCCGGGTAAAGCAACAGCGGTCTTCAATGGGGCGGCCAATCTCTTCATAAATAAATTGATCATCGAACCCGATGGCCGCCGCGTCTTCCCTGGTATTGGCAAAGTACAGCTTGTCGAGCCGGGCCCAGTAGATGGCACCCAGACACATGGGGCATGGTTCGCAGGAAGCGTACATCTCGCAGCCTGCGAGGTGGAAGGTGCCGAGTTTTTGGGTCGCTTCGCGGATGGCTACCACTTCGGCGTGGGCAGTCGGGTCGTTGGTTTCGAGTACGCGGTTAAAGCCGCGGGCAATGATCTGGCCGTTTTTCACGACCACGGCCCCGAACGGACCGCCCTTGCCGGCCCGCATGTTTTCGACGGAGAGCCGGATGGCCTCCCGCATGTGTTGGTGGTGATCAGTCAATGTGATGAATCATGAGTTGGAGATATTCTATAGCATCAGAATCAAGCCGACCGGTCAGAGTAAACGTTAATTGCCTATAGACCGCGTCGCATCCTTTCGGAAAAACCTTTCGGATTTTAGAAATCCTAAAGGTTTAGCGACACATTTCTTTTCCGGCAAGTTGTGGCGCCTTTTATATCATAAAAGAATTATGCAGCCCGATCAGTGCGGGGAATCTTTACTGTAACATCAAAATTCTTAAGTAAGGAGACAAGTTGATTGAGATATTCATTCCTGAGTTGCTCGTACTGCCCATACATAACAGGCAGATGACTATGTGTTTTTCTGTGCAGAGAAATCTGCTCATTCGCATTGTCAATTTGTTCAAGCAGGTCACTGATCTCCAGCAGCAACCGTTCCTTTTGACTTGTCATATTCAGGTTTTATTTTGATAATTGTCAAACTGCATCAGTGCATATCCGGTCAGAACTGTTTGATCAACATCTCTCTCCCCTTTTCCACAACCCGGTCCAGTCCGGAGAGGTCAGTGCCGCCGGCCGTAGCAAAGAACGGCTGGCCGCCGCCGCCGCCTTTGATCTCTCTGGCCAGTTCCTTCACGATATTACCGGCATGAAGATTCTTATCCTTCACCAGTTGATCATCAATCATGACGGCGACCTGCGGCTTGCCCTGCACGTCGGCGGCCAGCACCAGAAAGAGATTTTCTACTTTCTGCTTCAGTTCGTAGGCAATTCCTTTCAGGGCATCAGCTGAGGGCAAGGTTACCTTTTCGGCGATAACTGAAACCCCATTGCTCCGCTGCACTTTCTGCAGCAGGCTCTCCCGGATGGCACCGGCCTGTTCGAGCTGGAAAGCTTCTACCTGCCGGGCCAGCGCCTGTTTTTCATGCAGCAGACCGGCTACGGCTTTCCGCACATCTTTTGGTCCTTTCAGCAGTTCCCTCAGTTCGCGCAGCGTCCCAAACTGTTCATCCACCAGTTCTTCGGCCTTGTCGGCGGTATAGGCTTCAATTCGTCGCACACCAGCAGCTACGGCACTTTCGGACACGATCCTGAACAGGCCGATCTGCCCGGTGGCGGGTACGTGAGTGCCACCGCACAGTTCAACCGAGTAATCAGGGTTGAAGGTAATCACCCGCACAAAGTCACCGTACTTTTCGCCGAAAAGCGCCGTGGCACCCAGTTCCATGGCTTTGGCAATGGGCACGTTGCGTTTTTCATCCCTGGCAATGTTCTCCCGGATGCGGCGGTTCACGATCTTCTCCACCCTTTCGATTTCCTCGTCGGTCATCTTGGCGAAATGGGAGAAGTCAAAGCGAAGTACATTTTCGTTTACCAGTGAGCCTTTCTGCGCCACATGCGAGCCAAGCACCTCCTTCAGCGCGGCGTGCAGCAGGTGGGTAGCCGAGTGGTTGTTCTCCGTCAGTATGCGTTTTCCGGTATCTACCCTTACAGTCAGCGGCTGCCCCAGCAAATCACCGAAAGACAGGATGTTGTCACTGGTAAAGTGAATAATCAGGTCGCTTTCCTTTTTGGTATCCACAATCCGGATCAGTTTCTGGCCGGGCTGCCCCTCATTGAATACAAACACACCCCGGTCGCCGACCTGTCCACCGCTTTCGGCGTAGAAAGGCGTCCGGTCCAGCACAATCTGGTACTGGGTTTTGTCTTTGGTGGTCACGGCGCGGTACTTCACAATGCGGGCATCTGACTCCAGCTGGTCGTATCCCACAAATTCAACGGCGTCGGCATCATACACTTCCACCCAGTCAGTGGCTTCCGAGGCCGCGGCAGCGCGGGAACGCTGCTTCTGCACTTCCATTTCCCGCTTGAAACCTTCCTCATCCACAGACAAGCCTTTTTCGCGGGCAATCAGTTGAGTTAAATCAACCGGAAAGCCATACGTATCATACAACTCAAACACAACCCCTCCATCCACCGTACCACCTTTGGATTCCGTGGCAACCTGGTCAAAACGGCGCAGGCCCGTTTCCAGCGTGCGGAGGAAAGAGGATTCTTCTTCCATAATTACCCTTGATACAAACTCCTCCTGTGCCTTCAGTTCCGGAAATACGTCGGCAAACTGACCAGCCAGTTGCGGAATCAGCCGGTACAGGAAAGGCTCGCGGAAATTCAGGTACGTGTAGCCATAACGCACTGCCCGGCGCAGAATCCGGCGGATCACGTAGCCGGCCCGGACGTTGGAGGGGAGCTGTCCGTCGGCAATGGTGAAGCTGATGGCCCGGATGTGGTCGGCAATGACCCGCATGGCAATGTCGGTCTGCCGGTCCTGGCCGTACGTTTTGCCGGCCATCTGCCCGATGCTGCGGATCATTGGCTGGAATACGTCGGTGTCGTAGTTGGAGGTTACGCCCTGAATCGCCATGCACAGACGTTCGAAGCCCATGCCGGTATCGACGTGCTTTGCCGGCAGCGGCACCAGACTGGCGTTGGCCATCCGTTCAAACTGCATGAATACGTTGTTCCAGATTTCGACTACCTGCGGGTGGTCCCGGTTTCTCTTTAAGCTCCTTCAAGATTGTTACTTCAGTGTGCTTTTGGGCTCTCGCCTTTTTGAATTCATCTCCGGTTCTATCACCTTGATAATTTAATTCAAATTGGATGAGTTCTCCTGATCCCCCATTAATAGCATTCCACTGTCGCTCAAACTGCATGAACACGTTGTTCCAGATTTCAACTACCTGCGGGTGGTCCCGGTTCACCCAGTCGCGGCCGGGTTCGCGCTGCACTTCCTCCTCTGGCCGCAGGTCAATGTGGATTTCGGAACAAGGTCCGCAGGGACCCGTATCACCCATTTCCCAGAAATTGTCCTTTTTTGAGCCATACAGAATCTGACTTTCGGGCACCATCGTTTTCCAGATACCGAAGGCTTCCGTATCCGGAGAGAGGTTTTCCTTTTCGTCGCCGCCGAATACGGAAACGTAGAGGCGGTCCTTGGGCAGCTTATACACCTCCGTGAGTAACTCCCACGACCATTGGAGGGCTTCTTTCTTGAAATAATCACCAAAAGACCAGTTTCCCAGCATCTCAAACATGGTGTGGTGGTAGGTATCGTGCCCTACTTCTTCCAGGTCATTGTGCTTGCCGGAAACCCGCAGGCATTTCTGCGTATCGGCCACCCGACGGAATTCCGGTGTTTTATTACCCAGAAAATAGTCTTTGAACTGCGCCATGCCGGAATTGGTAAACATCAGCGTTGGGTCGTTTTTGATTACCAGCGGAGCCGAGGGTACAATCTGGTGGCCTTTGGATTGGAAAAACTCCATGAACTTCCGGCGTATTTCGTGCGAATTCATACGAAAAGGTATAAAGGTGACTTTTGGGTTTAATCGGGAACTGCCTGCCCGTCAAAAACGGGGTAACTTGAAGTTTCCTGAAAACAGGGATCAGCGCCTTCCGGAGAGTTGAGTAAGCGGTCAGATCTTTTCTCTGCCTCCTCCGGAACGACACTCTGCAAAGGTAAACGATCAGCCGGATGTTACGCAAAAATGCACCCGGCTTAAACAATACAATTAAACCAGCTATGAACCGCCCTTCTTCCCTTCCCGCCTGATACTCAAACTACTGGCAAGGATACGGAAGAAGGGCATTTTGTTACATACTAAACATTCCGGAAGATGGCAAGACTCAAGTACTATTACGACACAGAAACCTGCAAGTACGAACGGATCAGGGTTCGCCGGGCTGACGTAGTGCTGAATCTGCTGGGCTTTCTGTCAGTATCCTTTCTGATTGCCCTCGTGCTGGTCCCCGTTTACACCTCCTGGTTTCAGTCCGACCGTGAGGCAACTCTCCGCAAGGAAAACGAAGAATTGCTGCTGTATTACGACCTGTTGAAGGAGGAAATGACCAAAACCAATCAGATGCTTACGGCATTGCAGAAACGAGACGACAACGTGTACCGGGTGATTTTTGAAGCCGAGCCGCTGGCCGCTTCCGTCCGGTCGGCCGGTGTGGGTGGGGTGGAAAGGTACAAGGAGTTGCTGGAGAAAGGAATTAAACGTGAAGACCTGATCCTTTCGGCAATGCAGAAAATTGATCTGCTCAAAAAGAAAATGTACATCCAGACCAAGTCATACGATGAGATTGTGAAGCTGGCCAAAAACAAGGAACAGATGGTAGCCAGCCTGCCGGCAATCCAGCCCGTCTCCAATAAAGAGTTAAACCGCCTCGCCTCTGGTTTCGGACTGCGCATTCACCCGATCTATAAGGTACGGAAAATGCACACCGGCGTTGACTTTTCTGCCCCGCGGGGTACGCCAATCTACGCCACCGGCGACGGAGTAGTCTCGGTCGCCGTGAGCAACCTGGGTGGCTACGGCCGCGAAGTCCAGATCAACCACGGCTACGGGTACGTGACGCTGTACGCCCACCTTGACAATTTCACCGTTAAGTCCGGCCAGCACGTAAAAAGGGGCCAATGCATTGGCTACGTGGGCAGTACAGGAACTTCACTATAACTTAGTGACTCAATAACTTTTTTATGGCTTCCATGTCAGAGGAGATCCTGAAAAGATACTACAGCATCGGCGAGGTAGCCGAAATGTTTTCTGTGAATGCTTCCCTTTTGCGGCACTGGGAAACAGAGTTTGATACCATCCGGCCCAAAAAGAACAAGAAGGGTGAACGTCAGTATACCCAGAAGGATGTGGAAAACATCCGGCAGATATACGGTCTGGTAAAGGATAAGGGCTTTACTTTACAGGGAGCCAATGAGTTTCTGAAAATCAAAAACCAGCAGGACACTGAGAAGGCCCGTATGATCGATTCCCTGGAAAAGCTGAAAGATTTTCTGGCTGAGTTGAAGGATAAGCTTTAATTTATCAGGCTGTCCAATTTTCAAATCAAAAAGCCGGCTCAATGAACCGGCTTCCATTATTTAAGTATGGTATGATTAGTTGCTGCGGAAATTATAGTTTCCGGAGTATTGAATCTGGAGACCTTCCTTGCCGATATATTCCTTCAGCAGATCAGCAGCATGCCGGTTGTTGAAAACAAATAACATCTCACGGTAGCTCAGTTCGCGTTGCACCGAAGCATTGTATTTCCGGTCCATCCGCTGGCAGTATTTATAGAGGGCAGTATTTTTATTGGCCAGCTCATCTTTTTCCTTCTGTAACTTTGCTACTATGGCTTCCAATTCCTGAATTTTAGAAACCATTTCTTCGGTGTTGATGATCATAACAACGGATATTTTGTAAGGCGTGATAGTTAATTTCTGTTTGTAAATCTCATCATATTTCGTTTCTCAAAATTTGCTAAAAAGTAATAATGATTACACTTGAAAGTTTTGCTCCTGTAAGTGCCAAATCGCGCAAAAAATGGACAATTGAATTTTATATAGCTTTGTTTGACGCGGACAGGGCGCGGTTTTGGCTTTTTTCCAAGCTCCGTTTGCCGCCGATTTCCAAGTTATTTTGTTTGCATGCAGGACGAAAAATTATATAAAGTTGCCCTGAGTCTTACTTCGGGCGTAGGAAGTATCCTCACCCGGCACCTGATCAGCTACTGCGGTTCAGCCGAAGCCGTATTGAAAAGTACCCGTGGCAAGCTGCTGAAGATACCGGGCATCGGTCCAAAAACTGCTGATTCACTCCTGAACCGGGAAACAATGGCAAAGGCTGAGCAGGAATGCACCCTGGCCGCAGCGTCAGGAGTTGAACTTTTATTTTACACGGAGCCCGATTATCCCCGGCGACTCAAAACCATTGCCGATGCCCCGGTGCTGCTTTACAGTAAAGGCAACGCCGATCTCAATGCCGACAAAAGTGTGGCCATTGTAGGCACCCGGCAGGCAACAGCCTACGGCAGGGAGGTTACGGAGCAGCTTGTATCGGACCTGAAGCGGTACCCTTCAGTACTGGCCGTCAGCGGGCTTGCCTATGGAATTGACATTACTGCCCATCGGGCAGCCCTCAAAAACGCCTTGCCAACGGTAGGCGTTATGGCCAGCGGAATAGACATTGTGTACCCGGCTTCCCACAAAAATACGGCCCGCCAGATGCTTGACTGCGGGGCGCTGCTGACGGAATATCCTTTTGCCACCAAACCCGACGCACCTTATTTTCCGGCGCGTAACCGGATCATAGCCGGCCTTGCCGATGTGCTGGTGGTAGTGGAAGCCGCCCGGAAAGGAGGTGCATTGATCACCGCTGAAATCGCCAACAGTTACAACCGGGATGTGCTGGCAGTTCCGGGTAACATCGGGCAATCCCATTCCGAAGGTTGCAATCACCTGATCCGGGACAACAAAGCCCATATCTACACGGGAATAGATTCGCTCGAATTTCTGATGAACTGGCAGGAAACTACCAAAGTAAATCAGGAACCGCTGTGGCAGGAAGATCTTTCGCTGACGGAGGAGGAGCGGCAGGTCATTACCCTGCTGCGCCATCAGAAGGAAATGCCCATTGACGAACTCAGCTGGCAATCACAGATTACGCTGGGAAAACTGGCTTCTCTTTTACTGAATCTTGAACTGCGGGGGCTGGTAAAAGCATTGCCGGGGAAAAGATTCACCACAACCAACAGTTGAAAAAAAAAGCGCGGATTCTTTAATCCGCGCTTTTGGGCTTGTAAAGTGTAGGCTTATATCCTGATCAGGTTATTTCTTGGCCAGTGAATTGATCCAGGCAGCAATTTTCAGCGCATCCTCCTTAGGCACCTGCTTCATGGGAGCCATCGGCGGGTAACCAGGCCAGTTTTCCGGCTTGGGTTCGTATATCAGATCCACTATCTTCTGATTGGTGTACTTACGCTTGGCCACATCAACGTAGGCGGGTCCGACCAGCCTCGTATCAGGCCGGTGGCAGGCCAGACAGGTATATTTGGTCAGCAAAGCATTCACATCATCCGGCACAGTTACCGGCTTGGCGGCAGCACTTGCCGAAGACGCAGGCTTTGCCGTGGTTGCCGGCTTTTTGGTAGCCGCTGGCTTGGTAGTGGCAGCCGGCTTGGTGGTAGTCGTAGATTTATTGGTTGTCGAAGACTGGCTGGTCTGGGCAAATGCCAGACCGGAGCACAGTCCCATGGCGACCAATCCCATAAATACAGAACGTAACTTGCGCATGTTGATTTACTGATTAATGAATTGAAAAATAGAATAAAACCCAGTTGGTTTTATACAAATACGGAACCAAAATTGGCAATGTTTTATCACAAAGTATAAAATATTGCAATATTTTTTCGGGACATCGACTAATTGCCAGAATTGCTGTCTGCTTCCGTCGTAAACTTTTAATTTTACCAGCTGTTTTATTTCAAACCCACAATTCCCAGAAATGTTCCGACCCCTGCTCCTGATCCTTCTTTTGGTAATCCCATTTCAAAGTACCGCTCAGCAAAAGCAGCGAACCCTTCCTGCCCGGCCAAAACTGGTGGTCGGCATAATGGTTGATCAGATGAGTTACGATTTCCTGGTGCGGTACCAGAGCCTGTACGGCAAGGGAGGGTTTAACCGTCTGCTGAGAGAAGGCTTCAGCTGTGAAAACACGCACTTTAACTATGTTCCTACCTACACTGCGCCGGGCCATGCCTCTGTCTACACCGGCTCAGTACCTGCCATCAACGGAATCATCGGCAACGAGTGGTACAACCGGCAGACGGGCCGGCCCCTTTATTGCACAGAAGATACCACCGTTCAGACGGTTGGCAGCACCTCCAGAGCCGGTCTGATGTCGCCGCGTAACCTGCTTACTTCCACCATTACCGATCAGTTGCGGCTGGCTACTAACCGGCAGGCCAGGGTAATCGGCATTGCCCTCAAAGACCGGGGTGCCATTTTACCGGCCGGCCACCTTGCCAATGCAGCCTATTGGTTTGACTCGCCCACCGGCAACTGGATTACCAGCACTTACTACGCAACCAGTCTGCCCCAGTGGGTTCAGGTGTTCAACAATCAGAAACTACCGGATGCTTATCTGTCCAGACCCTGGACTCCCCTCCTGCCCATTGAACAGTACACTGCCAGCACCGCCGATGACCAGTCTTTTGAGGGAAATCTGGCCGGTGAAAGCAAGCCGGTTTTTCCGCATGACCTGCCTGAGATCAGAAAAGAAGATTTCGAACTGTTGCGGTTTACGCCTTCCGGCAACACCCTCACCAAAGAGTTTGCATTGGCCGCCATCCAGAAGGAGAATCTTGGCAAAGGCGCTGAAACTGATTTTCTGGCAGTCAGCTTCTCCTCTACCGATTACATAGGGCACGTGTTTGGGCCTTATGCCATCGAAACACAAGATACTTACCTGCGTCTGGACCGCGACATTGCTGAGATGCTGACTTTTCTGGACCGCCACGTGGGCAAGGAAAATGTGCTGGTTTTCCTGACGGCTGATCACGGAGTGGCTCCTTCTCCCGGCCACGCGGTAGATTTGCGCTTTCCCGGTGGTGCCTTCGACAGCCGCAAAGCCATTCATGAACTCCGGAATCATTTGCAAACAGCTTTCGGTGCCGGTGACCTGATCGAAAACTATTCCAACCAGCAGATATTCCTGAACCATAATCTGCTCCGCGAGAGGAAAATACAAATTCCGGCGGTTTACAATGAGGTCAGGAATCTCATGCTGAAGCAGGCCGGGGTAAGCAATGTACTGAATCTCCACCAGTTATCAGACGCCATGATTCCCGAATACCAACTCCAGCTGGTGAAAAACGGCCAGAATCCGCAACGTTCCGGAGATTTGATGGTCATGCTGCAACCCGGTTGGGTAGAAGGCCGCCTGACTGGCAGCACCCACGGAAGCATTTTTGCCTATGACACCCACGTACCGCTCTTGTGGTACGGCTGGAAAATCAAACCGGGCCGCAGCGCGGAACGGACTGCCGTAGCGGATATTACGCCTACGCTGGCCAACCTGCTGCGCCTGATCGAACCCAACGGCAGCATCGGCCGGGCTATCCGGCTGGAGTAGGCAGTTCCGCAGCTTTTAAGTAGCGGTGCAATTTCAAGTAAACGGGCAAAATTACAGGGCATTTTAAAATTCAGCTTTTTGTTTAAAATATACTGACAATCAGATGATTACTTTGACATTCAAAATCTGAAATTCATAATTTGAAATTGCGCAGCTACTTATTTCACAGGAACCGGTTTCCCATGCTAAGCCTTAACCTCCCTTCTTTTGACCATAAAGTGATCCGGAAGGAGGATAAGCTCTTTATTTTTGATATTCTGCGGAAGAAATACGTGTTTTTGACGCCGGAAGAATGGGTCCGGCAGCACTTGATCCACTTTCTGATCAATCAGCACCAATATCCTAAAGCACTGATGCGGGTAGAAGGCGGGTTGTATTGCCACGGCTTGCCGAGGCGAACAGACCTGGTGGTATATGACCGGGCAGGAAAACCCTTTGCCCTTGTTGAGTGCAAGGACTCCGATGTGCCGCTTGCTGCTGAGGTGTTTGAGCAGGCTGCCCGGTACAATCAGGTGCTGAAGGCGCCGTACCTGATCCTGGCAAATGGGCTTGAATATCGGTGCTACCGGAGTGATTTTCTCAATGCCACCTATCAGGCAATGGAAGATTTACCGGCTTGTGATTGTTGAATCAGGCTACCCGGACGGACCGGGCTTCAGTCATGGGCTGCAACTGTATGCCCGCTGTTGCAGGCAAAGTAATGTGGAAGCAGGTAAACTCATTCAGCCGGCTGGTGACGGTGATGTCACCATTCAGTTTTTCGATTGCCTTGCGGACTACGTACAAACCCAGTCCGTTCCCCTTCGAAGCCTCCGACCCGCGGTAAAACAAAGTAAATATGTCGGAAAGATTTTCCTGGGAAATGCCAATGCCATTGTCGTGTACGGAGATGGCTACCGCATTGCCGACTGCCCTTACTTCCACCCGCACCAGGGGCTGGCGGTTGCTGTCGCGGCTGCGGAAGATAATCGCGTTGTCTATCAGGTTCTTCAGGATAAAAGTAATCAGCTGCGGGTCAGAGATGAAGCGAATTTCAGGCTCAATGACTACGTTGAAATGGATCTGCCCGGCGTAATTGTGTACCAGAGTTGAATGGCGTACGCCGTCCAGTATTTCTTCAAAATTTACCTCTCCGGTTCCTGCTGAATCGTGGTTGATCGTGTTGATCATGAAAAACTTCTCCAGCATGGTATCCATGTGAACGGCGGTGTCGTTGATCTTGCTGAAAAGATAACGGGCCGTTGTCTCGTCAAATCCCAGTTTCGAAACTTCCACCAGACCCATCAGGGTTGTCACTGGCCGGCGCAGGTCGTGGGAAGACCGGTACAGGAACATATCCAGTTCACGGTTGACCTTGCTAAGTTTTACAGTCCGTTCCTCCACAATGCACTCAAGGTTGGAATTGATCGCCATCAGTTCCTCATTCGTCTGATTGATCTGCTCCTGAATCACCTGAATTTCTTCCCCTTTACTGGCTATTTCTTCATTTTTCACAAACGTGAGCTGTCTCTGATCCCGGATCAGGATCAAAATGCACAGAAAAAGAATCAGACTTATGATCCAGCCGGCCCGGGCAAAAGCGCAGTCATGAAAATCGGTGCCTCCCTGGGCAACCTTTCCAGCCGCAGAAGAAATAGTCTCATTCAGATGTTGCTTGCTGCCATCTGGCAGTAGCTGTCCTACGGCATCTGTGCGGAGGCTGAAGGTGGTGACCAGAAGAAGGATCAGACAGTAAAACTTTCTCATTTAAAACTGCTTAGGTCTCTCAGAAAACCAGGCTTGAATATCAACAGATTTTAAGACTTAAGGTAATCAGGAAAAATACGGAGATGTATGGTTTTCAGCGCCTTTGTGTCATTTTCAGAAGCATAAACCAAGCCCCTTCTATAAATACTTGAACCCCTTGGTGACACAGTTATACCTCACCTGGCAATGCTGTACCTTAACAAAACGCATATAACCAACTTTATACCAGCCTCTTGTACCAAAAATGCATGGAATGGTAGAATACGATCCCTGTCCGGTCATGATTAAATTTTTACCTCAGCAAGCTCCACAAAAGATTTTCCCTGATTGTGAAAGCTTGTTGAAAAGTAAACTGCCAGCCATAAAAAAAAGCCCGGTACTACAGTAATACCGGGCCCTGGAATAAATTTAATTGGGTCAGTTTGCTTCCACGCCTTCCAGATAATCTCTAACATCCACCAGTTGCAGGCCAAATGCTTCGGCCACTCCCTTGTAGACAACATCCCCCTTCACCACATTCAGGCCCAGTTGCAGTTCGCGGCTATCGCGGCAAGCCTGCTGCCAGCCTTTATTGGCCAGTTGAATGGCGTAAGGCAACGTAGCGTTGGTAAGGGCTAAAGTGGAGGTATAAGGCACAGCACCCGGCATGTTGGCCACGCAGTAGTGCACCACATCATCAATGATAAAAGTCGGGTTTTCGTGGGTAGTTGGCGTACAGGTTTCAATGCAGCCGCCCTGGTCCACGGCTACGTCTACCAGCACGGTACCGGCTCTCATGGTTTTCAGCATGTCGCGGGTAATCAGGTGTGGTGCCTTGGCTCCAGGTATCAGCACGGCACCGATGATCAGGTCAGCTGTCTGCACCAGCTCGCGGATGTTGTATTCATTGGACATCATGGTATCCACATTGGCGGGCATGATGTCTTCCAGGTAGCGCAGGCGCTGTAGGTTCACATCCATTATGGTCACGTTGGCACCAAGGCCGGCGGCCATCTTGGCAGATTGGGTACCCACAATGCCACCGCCCAGTATCAGCACATTGGCAGGCTTTACCCCGGCCACGCCGCCCAGCAGCACGCCCCGGCCTTTCATTGGCTTTTCGAGGTACTTGGCACCCTCCTGCACGGCCATGCGTCCGGCTACTTCCGACATCGGAATCAGCAAGGGCAAGCTGCGATCATTTTTCTCTACCGTTTCGTAAGCCAGACAAACTGCCTTGCGGGCAATCATCGCCCTGGTCAGTTCTTCGGATGAGGCAAAGTGAAAATAGGTAAACAGCAGTTGGTTTTCCTTGATCAGGTCGTATTCAGCGCGGATTGGCTCCTTTACCTTGATGATCATATCGGCAGTCTTATAGGTCTGCGCGATATCCGTTAGAATGGTTGCTCCGGCGTGTGTATAGCTTTCGTCGGAGAAGCCGCTGCCCTCACCTGCCCCGCTTTGTACGTAAATAGTATGTCCGTTCTTGCGGAGTTCGGCTACTCCGGCCGGTGTAACGGCAACGCGGTTCTCGTTGTTCTTGATCTCCTTAGGTACCCCGATGATCATATTGATAAATTGAAAATTGATTAAAAATCAGCTGAACATTGGTTGTCAGCAACTTCGTTCTGAGGAATTATAAATGCCATTCCGTTCCAATACTCAAAAAAGGAATAGTCGAATAAATTTTTGCGGTGCAAATATAGCTAGAAAAGCAAAACGGAGAGATCTTGTGTTCACCCGGACCGGGTCTGTTTAGCCTGGGCAGGTTACCGCGGCACCTCCAGGCTCTGGATGATCTGGTGTACCACTTCATCAGCCCCGGAGCCTTCCATTTCCTTCTCAGGCGTCAGGATAATGCGGTGACGCAGCACAGCGGGTACAATCTGGCGGATGTCTTCGGGCGTAACAAAATCACGGCCCCGCATGGCCGCCAGTGCCTTGGACGAATTCAGAATAGCAAGTGAAGCCCGGGGCGACGCGCCCAGGTACAGCGCCGGATGGGTGCGGGTCTGACTGACCAGTTGGGCTATGTATCGCATCAGCGCCGTGTCTATGTGCACCTCCTTTACTTTCAGGCGGTACCCGGCAATCTGCTCCGCCGTCAGCACCGGCCCTACCTCCTCTGCCGGCAGATGGGCTCTCCGTTCGTGGGCCTGCTGCAGGATCTGTAGTTCCTGATCGGGGGAAGGGTACTTGACTTCAATTTTAAACAGAAACCGGTCCAGCTGTGCCTCGGGCAAACGGTAGGTTCCCTCCTGTTCGATGGGGTTCTGGGTCGCCAGCACCATAAAAGGCGCACTCATGGGATAGGTGGTACCATCCATGGTGACCTGCCGCTCTTCCATTACTTCAAAAAGAGCGGCCTGGGTTTTGGCGGGTGACCGGTTGATCTCGTCGATCAGCACAATGTTTGAAAACACAGGACCGGACCGGAATTCGAAACCGGTAGTTTTCGGGTTAAAAACGGAAGTTCCCAGCACATCCGAAGGCATCATATCGGGTGTAAACTGAATGCGGGAAAAGGCGACGGATATAGTTTTTGCCAGCAGCTTGGCCGTCAGGGTTTTGGCAACGCCCGGTACTCCTTCGATCAGCACGTGTCCGTCGGCCAGAATGGCCGCCAGCAGCAACTCGATCATTTCTTCCTGCCCCACAATTACTTTTCCTATTTCCTTTTTCACGGACTCCACTGACTCCCGTAAGGCGGTCAGATCAATCCGGGTGGTAAACTCTTGCATAGTCTGGTAGCGATTTGGTATTTGGTATTTTTATTTTTTGTTGCCGGAAAGGCTTGCTTCGGTAAACTTATCCGTTTTCTGGCTCAGCCGCAGCAACTGTTCTTCGCTGATAGTGGCCTGCGACCGGATCTGCCGGATCAGACCGAACAGGCCGACTATTTCCTCCCGGGCAATGCCGGTTTTTGCATGCAGCCGGTTGTAAAGTTCATCGTCAAAATCCGCAGTTCTTATAAAATACTGGCTGCGCAGGTGATCCAGAAACCACGCAATTTTTTTCTCGGCCATATTTTTATGGTCGCGGTGCTGGTAGTACAGGCGGCCCACGGTTTGGGTAAACCCGAGTGTACTATTGGGCAGCGGCCGGATCACTGGGATGATCCGCTGGCGGCGCTTTGCCTCAAAAGCCATAAACAGCAGCAAAGCCGCCATGGTGAGGTACAAGGCCCAGCGCAACGGCGGCGTCAGGATCAGGAAGCGCAGCGGCGTCTGCAAATCGCGGATATTGCCCTTGTACAGCTCGTCCCAGTACACCGGCTGCACCGGCAGGTACGACAAGGTCCGCTCAATGTAAGCAATGTTGCGGCCGGCCAGCATGTTGTAATTGGTGTAGACCTGAGGCATGCACTGCAGGTAAAACCAACCTCTGCCCCAGGGAATTCTTACGAAATTGGGCTCTTCCACCTGGTTGAGGCCAAGTACCTGCCAGGCAATTTTTCTGGTGGAGTCCGCCACCTGAAAGCCGAAAACGGCCCCGATCTTCCGGAACTGAAAAGGTCTTTTTTCCGCCAGCTTCGGATCGGTCAGGTTGGCTGAAACGGTATCGGAGAAGGAAAAATAAGTACGGGTACGGCAATTAAGGGTGTCCTCCAGCTCTTCACCCAGCCGGCCGGCGGCAATAAAGGCGTGGCTTCCGTCCGATACCAGTTTCAGCAGCAGATTCAGGTCTTCTTTGCCCGGATCAAAGGCGTCACCGATGAACAGGTAATTGCCCTGCCGCAGGGTATCCCTGCTTTCGTAAAGCGTTTCGTAGGAAACACGGACCGGCCGACCGGGGAAAATATCCCTTAAGAGATCATAGAGCACCTTGCTGCCAAATGGATTTTTGTCATCGAGGGCGTAGGAAGTGGTCCAGTCAAGTGGCCGGGGTGCCAGCAGTTCTACGGCCACCACGATACCAATGGCCGCAATCAGAAGCAGGATCGAAAACCGGTGTTTTTTCATTGCCTTACTCCCCTGATCTGCGCCTCAAAGTCCTGAAATGCCTTTTGCGCCTGCAGGAAGCGTTGGCTGTCTATGCTGAAATCGCCGTAGCAGATGTATTCAAACAGTAGGGTTACCTGCCGGAAGCCGGGCTCAATGTCCCGGCGTTTCCATTCGCGCAGGTAATCATGATTGGTTTTGTCGGGCCGCCAGTCAATCAGGCCGCGGTCACTGAGTTGCTTCAGGGTTTTGAGGTAAAACAGCCGGACTGCCCGCCGGTATTGCCCTTGTTCGACGGCATCGGCAATCATCTTGTCAAAGTCAATCACGTGGATATTGGCTTCGTTTTCCTCAAATGAAAAGGTGTTGGCTTTGCCTTTCCCGAAGAAGAGCCCCTGCACGCCGGTGCCCGTCATCCGCAGCACCGCCCACCCGATGATCAGGGCACAAATTCCATAAATGCCCCACCGCCAGTAGTCCAGCCGCCCGTCCCGGAAGAGGGGCCGGAATATTTTTTCACTCACCCACGCCCAGAACCGCTCCCAAAGGTTCGGAGCTGCACTTCCGGCTGCCCGGTCATAGGCGTAATCCTCGTCCTGCAGATATGCTTTCACTTTCTCCCGGTCAAATTTCCGGAGCTGATACGGGAACTGGCTCACCGGCTGCACCGAATCCGTAGCGGCCACCAGCGGAAAAGCTGCGGCAGCCGTCAGCAAAAACGCACACGCCAGCCGGACCAGAAAATTGCCGCGACAAAGTTTTACCTGCGAAATTTTTAAAGACACAATTAATTTCAAAACAGGTTATGGTATAGGGTAAAGCCCATGTTTCAATTCCAGGTACTCCTGACTTACTACCTTATTCTTCAGTAATGCTCCTCCTCGTCGGCGTAAAAATCCCGGGAACCGGCCGGAACCTCCCTGCCCATGGATTCAATCTTTTCCCGCAAACCTACCGATTCCTTGCGTTCTACCAGACTGAAATACTGAAATGCTGATACCGTCAGGAAGAGGCAGTAGGAAAGTGCAATGACCAGCGTAAGCACGATGGTGAATGCAATGGCGTAGGTCACGGTCTGCTCCATCGAACTGCCCATCTGCGTGAACAGCTGGGTAGACACGCCGATGATGGAAAACGGAATCGTGCAGCAGAGCACCACCGAAAACTGGATAATGATACAGATAAAGATGAGGCCGAAGGTTTGCCACCAGTACCCTTTCACGAGGTAGAAGGCCCGGTGCAGGGCGTCAAAAAAACTGATTCTTTCATACAGACTGATGATCACCACCAGCGTGACCGGCACCAGCAGGTACACACTGGCCGCCATCGCACCAAAGAACAATATGACAATTGCACCAACCCCGAGGGAAGCGCCCAAAAGGCCGGACACCAGAAACATGCCGATAATCGTTACTCCCAGCATGATAGCCAGCCCGGTCATGCTTCCGAAAATACGCCAGAAATCGCGGCGGATGGCCTGCCAGATGTCAGCCGTCTGAATAGCCTGATCCCCTCCTTTGCGGTGAAAGTAAATCAGGATGTACTCGTAGATCACCCCTGCTGCCATCACTGAACCTACAATCGAAGCGGCCATATTGACCAGGGTGGAAGCACCGAGCCCCACCAGCCAGCTGTCACTTTCGGAGGCCGGGGAAGAAAACCGGGTCAGCATCATGACCGGAATCACGCTGCCCACCAGTACGAAGGGACCGGCGATGAAAAGCATGCCGAGCATCATGGGTTTGAAGTGCTGGCGGATAAAAAGAAAACTGACATTCAGGATTTCCCCAAAGTCACGGACCCTCCGGAAATCAATCCTGGCCGGAAATGTCGGCATAGCGGTTTAGTCTGATTGGATAAATGATAAAATACCAGAGGATGAAAAAGGCGGACAAAAGGATGACCGCCAGCTTGGCCCACGACGGCCATTCAGTGAGCCGGGTCACGAAGCTTTCCAGAAAACCCGCCACAATAAACACCGGCACCAGCCCGATCACAATTTTAAGGCCCCTGAGGGCGCCGAGTTTGAAAGATTCGGTGCGGGAAAACGTACCCGGAAAAAGCAGGCTGTTGCCCATCACAAGACCGGCGCACCCGGCAATGACAATTGCCGAAATTTCCAGCGTGCCGTGAATCCAGATGGACAACGCCGACGTGACCAGCAGTCCCTGGGTGTAAAAGAAATATTGAAAGGCACCCAGCCTGATCCCGTTGTACACCAGCAGGATTCCCGTGCCGAAGGAAAACAAAAGTCCGGAGGCAAACGTCCGCAGGGCCACCATGATGTTATTGAAAGTAATGTATCCGAACATATCAAACTGGCCTTCAGACTTATAAACGCCCATCGGGTCGCCCTTCCGGATGTTTTCGAGGGTCATGTTGACGTATCCATCGCCGAGGATCAGCCGGGGAAACCGTTCGTCGTGGGCCGTGGATACCGCCCCGATCAGCACGGCCAGCCCGAAAATGATGGCCGAATACAGCAGTTGCCGGTGGGCACTGCGAAACAGCAGCGGCAATTCGTAGCGCCAGAAATTGACAAAGCGGCTCTTCTCCTCCTTCCGGTTACGGTAGATGGACTGGTGGACCCGGGCAGTCAGCGCATTGAGATAGGCGGTTGTCTGGCTGTCAGGGTAATGCGTTCGGGCAAAGGAAAGGTCATCGGTAAGCTGCACAAAAAGTCCGGCCAGCTGATCGGGGTTCCTGCTTCTTCCGGCAGCCAGCAGGCTCTCGAATTCTTTCCAGCGGGGGGTTTTTTTTAATGAAAACGGCTTCTCGCATAAGGGGCACCGGGGCTGAAGCAAATCCGGTTTAAAGCCGTTTGATTTCAATCGGCCACAAATAAAAAAGGATTATCCTGCTTATCCCTACCTTTATAGATGTATAACTTACAAAGGAAATTTACGCAGGAGTAATTAAAAAGCCGTAAAAGAGGCTTAGATTATTTTGCAGCACTATACATGGGGAGCCGCATAAACCTGCCGGTTAAGCTCATTTTCTTTTTTTATGGAAGCTATCCGAATCCAGACGGCTCAGAACGTTTTTATCGAATACCAGCCCGCCAGCGTCGGTGACCGCATCGTAGCCACCGTCATTGACGGCGTGATTGCGTGGTGCTACATCTTTCTGGTCAACCATACCCTCGAAAGACTGAACCTTGACCTCGGTTACACGGCCCGGCTGCTGTTGTACACGCCTTATTTTTTCTACCACCTGGTCAGTGAGATTTTCCTGGACGGGCAGTCGGCAGGCAAACGGGCCATGAACATAAAAGTAGTGAAGCTGGACGGCAGCCAGCCCGCGCTGGGCAGCTATCTGCTCCGGTGGCTGCTCCGCCCAATTGATATTTTCTTTTTCGGGGCCGTGGCCATGATTACAATTGCCTCCAGCCAGAAGGGTCAGCGTCTGGGCGACATTGCCGCCGGAACCTCAGTCGTTTCCACCCGGCCCCGGCAGACGCTCCGCGATACCATGATGCCCCAAGCCGCGGACGACTATTCACCGCTCTACCCGCAGGCTGGCCGGCTATCGGACCGCGACGTTGCCATTATCAAAGAAGCCCTCCAGGCCTATCACCGGGGCGAAGAACAGGACAGTTACCTGATCCAGAGCCTGACCGGCAAGGTTGAGGAGCTGCTCGGCGTCCGGACTCAACAAACGTACGTCGAATTTCTGCGTACCGTGCTGAAGGATCACGCGCACCTCTCCAGGTGATCATTCAGGAAATCACCGGTTGTTTTTTCTTTTCCCGCATGGTTGCCAGAAAGCCCAGTGCAGTCGGCACGGATACCAGCCCGGCTACCCACCAGAGGGTATCGTAACCAAAATGGTCGATCAGCCGGGTGCCCAGATAAGGGGCCAGAATGAAGGCTGCTGAAAAGGCCAGCGTATAAAGACCGATGTAAGCGCCGCGATTCTGCTCCCCGGACCGCTCCACGGTAAAAGTGATCATGAAGGGCATTGCAAGTATCTCCGAAAACGTCACCAGGACCATGGCCAGCAGCAGGATGCCGACCCCCACGGCCACGTTCAGCAGCATATACGACAGGCCGCAGAGCAGTGCACCTGCCACTACCAGCCGCCAGGAAGCAATGCGGCTTTTGACCCTGTGAACAATCAGCATCTCGAACAGAAACACCAGCAGGCCATTGAAGCCCAGCAACAGTCCGGTCTGCGACTCCGACAGCCGGTAAACGTCGTGGTAATAGAGGGGCAGTGTATTGAAAAACTGAAAAAAGACCACCGCATAGCAGGTCGTAAAAAACAGAAAGACCAGAAAACGAATGTCGCGGTACGGTGACCGCTGCAAGCCAGCCGCACTCTTTTCCACCGGCTTTTGCCCGGTGCCCCTGCCGGTCTTATTCCGGAAGTAGACATAAAAAAATATACCTGCCGCAATACAGGTGATTCCGTCAGCAATGAAAAGCCATTTGTAGGAAAACGTGGCCAGCAAGCCGCCCAGCGCCGGTCCGATGGAAAAACCAAGGTTCACTGCCATCCGGTTCAGGGAGAAAGACCGCGTCACGTTTTCCGGCTTGGCATAAAAGGCAACGGACGCCGTATTGGCGGGCCGCAGGCACTCCACTGTAACGCTGAGTACGAAGATGCCAGCCGCCAGCATCGCAAAGGCAGTAAGGGCGGAAACCACTATAAACAGGCAGCCGCCCAGAAGGAGGCTCAGGCACTGCACCCGGAACGGTCCGATTTTATCCGAAAGCCAGCCGCCCAGCAGCGAACCCACCATGGCACCGATACCGAAAATGGCAAGGATCGTACCCGCCTGCCTGAGCGAAAAGTGCAGCGACTGGGTCAGGTAAACGCTCAGGAAAGGCACGACCATCGAACCGCTCCGGTTGATGAACATCACCAGGGCCAGCATCCACGAGGCCGGGGAAAGGCCTCCGTAAGCCTCGCGGTACAGATTCAGAATGGCTTTCATAACCGGAAAAGCGGTAAAAGTAGCAATCCGGAGGAAATCCCCTTCTTCTTCCGTAAAGGTTAAGGCTTTTATTTTACCGGCGGCCAAATAAAAGTTTGGCTGGATTGACCCGGCCAGCGGATATGACGTACTTAAACCCAAAAAGCTATGTTCCGAAAAGTACGCGATCTGGTTGACCTTGCGGTAGACAAGGCAGGCCTGGTGGCAAAAGTCGGCGTTGAGGTGGCAACCTGCCTGTCGGCAGCCGTAGTCGCGGAGCCGTTGAAAAAGGCTATCGGCGAAAATGCGGTTTCCGGCAAAATGTGGCAGCTTCAGCGGAAGGTCTCCGACCGGATGTGCAGCCTGATTGAAGATGCAACTCCTGTTACCAAAGCCATCGCCAAAGTGCCCATCCGCAAGGCCGAACGGCTTTGTGAAGTGGGGCAGGGCGTGGGACAGGTATTATTTACCGGACAGAAAAAGGAAGGCTACGAAAAAATTGAAAATGCCCTTACCGATATGGCGGCGCTGCTGATCACCGGGGGCCTTGTGGGTGCCGCTCTTGAATACTGCACGGATGCGGCCGAAATTGCGCAGGAGATTGAGGCTCCGGAAACCGGTTCCGGCAAAACTGCTGCCGGTCAGTTGCCGGGTGCAGCTTCTTAGCTTTTTGATTCATTCTACACCCGAACCGCTTCGGCCCTTGCCTGCTCCCAGCCGATCATGGCTTTTTTGCGGGTGGCACCCCAGCGGTATTCACCCAATATTCCCTCTTTCCGGATGACCCGGTGGCAGGGAATCAGCCACGCCACCGGGTTGGCTCCCACTGCCGAACCTACGGCCTGCGTGGCTTTGGGATTGCCGATCCGCCGGGCAATATCGCCGTAGGTGGTCAGGTGGCCGTCCGGCAGGGAGAGCAGTGCTTCCCAGACCTTTACCTGAAAGTTGGTACCCTTCACCAGCACATTCAGCTTTCGGCCCGGCTGATTGCCCGCACTGAAAATCTTCCGCCAGACGGGCTCCGTTGCAATTGAATTTTCGCTGATAATGGCATGAGGCCAGTCGGTGCGCAGTTCGTGGATGGCTGCATCCGCGGAATGGTCGAAAAAAGTCATCCGGCAGATGCCCCTTTCCGTAACCCCGATCAGGCAGTCGCCGAAAGGCGTCGGGTGAACCCCGTAATCAATGCGGATGCCTTCACCACCCAGTTTGTATTCCTGCGGCGTGACTGCTTCCAGATTTACAAACAGGTCGTAAACCCTCGACTGGCTTGATAAACCAGCCAGTTCGGCTGCCTCCATCAGGTTGCCGCACTCAGACAGTCGCCTTTTCAGGTAGCCGGTGGTCAGGTACTGCAGGAAGCGCTTCGGGCTGATCCCGGCCCACTCGGTAAAGATCCGCTGCAAATGGAAGGGACTCAATGCAACTACCTCAGCCACTTCATCCAACTCGGGCTGCCGGATTACGTTCCCGGTCAGATACGCAATTGCCTTCTCGATCCGGGCGTAGTTGGGGTGGTAATCGGGATTTTCCATAGTTTTGATTATTTCGCAGTGAAGCAAAGGTAGGTGGTGAGGCGTCCACACCCAACCCGATTCTTGCGCAGACCAAAATTCAGCCCGCCATTTTATGATCCGGAAATACCTGTTTATTATTTGCCTGCTGAGTTCCCTGCTGGTGTTTTGCCCATTTCTCAGGGCCCAGCCTGCCCCCGTGATCCGGTTACTCGCCACCCGGGACCCGGTCAGTTTCCGGGGGCTGAGCATCCCTTCTGATTCAGTGGTATGGGCAAGTGGCAGCCAGGGCACGGTCGGCAGGTCGCTGAACGGCGGCCGTACCTGGGAATGGATGCAGGTCCCTGGCCACGAAACCCGCGACTTCCGGGACATTGAAGCGTTTGACGCACAAACCGCACTCATCATGGCCATTGCCGAACCGGCTCACCTGCTCAAAACCACTGACGGTGGCAAAAGCTGGAAACTGGTATTTGCCGACAGTACGGCCGGAATGTTTCTGGACGCCCTGCATTTCCGCGACCCGATGAACGGCATAGTGGCCGGCGACCCGGTAGCGGGGAAGTTTTTCATGCGCCGAACCCGCGACGGAGGCGAAACGTGGCAGCCCGTCGCGGAAGTTCCGGCAGCACAGTCCGGCGAGGCGCTTTTTGCGGCCAGCGGCACCAACATCATCCTGAAGGAGAAAGGAGAATTTGTAATGGTCACCGGAGGCAAGGTCAGCCGGTTGCTCCGGGGCAAAGGGAACCGCGTACTGCCGCTGGTACAGGGACAAGAATCTACGGGAGCCTTTTCTCTGGCCGCATGGGCGGAAAAACTGGTGGTGGTGGGCGGTGATTTCAAAAATGACCAGGCCACCGCGGGCAACTGCCTGATTTCTACCGACAGCGGCGAAACCTGGCAGCGACCTTCCCGGCCTCCGCGCGGCTACCGTTCCTGCGTGGCCTTTCGGGATGCCCGCACCCTGTTCGCCTGCGGTACCCCGGGCGTAGACATTTCGGCGGATGGCGGCCAGAACTGGAGGCCCCTCTCAACCGAAAGCTACCACGTGTGCGTGCGGTCAAAAACGGGGCGGGTGGTATACTTTGCCGGTGCCGGAGGCAAAATTGCCGTGTTGAACTTCTGACCTGTCTTTGCTTTATTTTTGCGAACGGGCCACATTCAGATCATATTTGAGCACATACAGGTATTTTTCGTTGATCTGGGTGCCGTCCATTTCAAAAGTTTCCTTACCTGAACCGGAGCTGCTCAGAATTTTGTTCACATCGCCACCATCCAGCACTTTTTTGGTACTGCCAAGTTCATCGTTGATGGACAGGTTCATGTGCCGTGATTTAAAATATTTATAGCCAGCTACTTTTAAAGAATTATCAATCAGTTCCAATGCCGGTTTGTTCTGGTCGTCACTGAAACTACTGGCTCCCAGAAATTTCGGGTAGCGTTCCGTCTTTGTGTAGTTCTTCACCTGGGCAATCTTGCGTTCCCCTTTATAATCATCGATTTCCAGCAGCGCAAATGCGGCAATTATTTTGCCTTCTTTGGGAATGTGTACGCTTACCTTGTCAAACTCGTCGGCCAGAATCAGGGCGTTCTGCGGCGTGGTGCGGGTTCCCCAGAAACCATTGTTCACCGCCACCAGACCACCGGCCGCGTCATACGCATTGATGGTATAGACCAGCGTCAGTTCGTCGCCTTCTCCTGCCCCCAGCATACCTTTCTCCTGAATTTCTTTGGCGTGCAGTGAATTTACCCTCAGGTCTACGCGCAGGTCGGGTACAAACCGGCTCTGGCCGGTGTTGAGGGTGGCACACGAACTGGCACCGGCAGCGATGATCAACAGCACAAACAGTTTTTTCGGATTCATTTTCCTTCGGCTCATTAGAATGTTTTGATTCTTAACGAAGCAAAAGAAATTCAGTTGACATTACCTGGGAGAACCTACCGGCAGCTTGATTGATGACAATCGAAAAATTTCCGGCAACCTGATTCTTTTCTCCCCCGGTTCTGTTCTACTTTTGGTACTTCTGCCGGAACCGGACCACATTTATTCCCCCGGCTGAAGTTCATTTCACCCCTTCCTTTCACTAATACGATTAATACGATCTATGTTACAACTTGCCAAAACCCAGCTCGGCTGCCTGCGGATCATCGGCTTTGCTGAAGGTGTTTCATTTCTCTTTTTGCTTGGCATTGCCATGCCGCTTAAATATTTAATGGGAATGCCCGAAACCGTGCGGGTAACGGGCATGGTACACGGCCTGCTCTTCGTGCTGTACGTCCTGCTGGTGATTGGGGTCAAGTTCGGGCGGGACTGGTCATTCGGGAAGATGCTGCTGGCCCTGCTGGCTTCGCTGGTTCCGTTTGGCACTTTCTGGGCCGATGTGAAGCTGTTCCGCGAATAGTTACCTTTTGTGAACCAATCAACTGCAAACCAAATACCCCATGACTCCCGAAAAAATAAACATTGCCCGGAAGCTGAGCCAGATTCCCGACCACTGGAATCCCCGGGTGGTGGGCGAACTGAACGGACAACACGTAAAGCTGGTCAAGTTCAGGGGTGAATTTGTCTGGCACCAGCACGAACAGGAAGATGAAATGTTTCTGGTCGTAAACGGCAGCTTCCGGATGGAACTGCGGGACAGAAACGTAGAACTGGCCGCCGGCGATTTTATCATCATTCCCCGCGGCACCGAACACCGGCCGGTGGCGGAAAGAGAGGTACACGTGATGCTTTTTGAGCCGGCCACTACCCTCAATACAGGCGATCAAACCGAATCACCCCTTACCCGCACCACGCTGGAAAGAATATGAGGAAAACGCCTCCCGGTCCATTTCCCGCAACTTTGCCGATCCCTTATTTTGCGGTAATTTGCGTTGTTTAAAATAATTCCAAATAAAGTACAGGTGGAAATCAGAAGTGTGGCTGATCTGAAACCGGGCCAGAAAGGAGTCATCAGCAGTCTGGTGCCCGACGAACTTACGCTGAAGCTGATGGAAATGGGCTGCTTGCCCGGAGCGGCAGTGGAGGTACGGCACGTGGCGCCGTTTGGTGATCCGATGTGCATCCGGATTGAAGGTTACCAGCTATCCCTGCGCCGCCAGGAAGCTGCAACTTTATTAATTGACAATTAAAAATTGACAACTGATAATTTTCGTGTGCAGAATCATTGCGCGCTGTTCCGGACATCTCAGTTACTGCCGGTGGAAAAGGAAAGAGGCCTGAATCCGCACCAGCCATAATTATCAATTATCAATTATCAATTATCAATTGAATTATCTGCCTCACATAGCACTGGTGGGAAACCCCAACTCCGGGAAATCATCGCTGTTCAACCAACTGACGGGTCTGAAGCAGAAGGTGGGAAACTTCCCCGGCGTGACGGTGGACAAAAAATCGGGCATCTGCCGGTTGAGTGAAACCATGCAGGCTCAAATCATTGACCTGCCCGGCACGTATAGCCTCTACCCCAAGTCGCCCGACGAACGGGTGGTAACCGATATTCTGCTGAACCCCTCCCATCCCCTGCACCCCGGACTGGTGGTGGTGGTGGTGGATGCTGCCAATCTCAAGAGAAATCTGCTGCTGTATACGGAGGTAAAGGACCTTGGCCTGCCCGTGGTGCTGGCGCTGAATATGCTGGACATGGCCGGGTCGCAGCAGATCAACATTGATCAAAAGTTGCTGAGCCAGCAACTGCACGCCCCGGTGGTGGGGATCAATGCCCGCACCGGCAAGGGAATAGACGCGCTGAAAGGAGAAATGGCCCGGGCAGTGGGCCCGCGTTCCGGTGCTGACGGCGCTGCATCGAACGGTTTTCATTTCGTGGAGGCATCATCACTTGCTCCCGGACTGGTGGACCGCATCCGGGGAAAGTTCGGGCTGGAAAATGATTACGCGGCCTACCAGTACGCCCACCAGGGAGAAGCAGCCTCGTTTCTGAAAGCCGACGAAAAAAGCCAGCTGAACAGCTGGCGTCAGGAGTTTGGCTTTGAGGATAAACCTTTGCAGGCCCGCGAAACGGTGGCCCGCTACGAAACCATCCGCAAAATTGTGGATGAAGCCGTGCGGGTACCGGCCGGTAACGCCTTGCAGGAAACCCTCTCCGGCAGGCTGGACAAAATCCTGCTGCACCGGGTTTGGGGATTTGTGGTATTCATGGCCATTCTTTTCCTCATCTTTCAGGCAATTTTTGCGTGGGCGCAGTACCCGATGGATCTGATTGACGCGGGCATTGCCCGGCTGACGGCGTGGCTGCACGAAAGCATGCCCGACAGCATGCTGGTAAACCTGCTGGCCGACGGACTGATTGCCGGGCTGGGGGGTATTCTGATTTTTATCCCGCAGATCGCGGTTTTGTTCGCCTTCGTTGCCATTCTGGAGGAATCAGGCTATATGGCAAGGGTCGTTTTCCTGATGGACCGGATCATGCGGTCTTTCGGCTTGAACGGCCGCAGCGTCGTGCCGCTCATTTCCGGCGTTGCCTGCGCCGTGCCGGCCATCATGGCGACCCGAACCATCGACAACCGCAAGGAAAGGCTGATCACCATTCTGGTCACGCCGCTGATGAGCTGCTCGGCCCGCATCCCGATCTACACCATCCTGATAGCACTGGTGGTGCCCAAGGTTCTGGTACTGGGCTTTCTCAATCTGCAGGGCGTGGCACTGATGGCCCTGTACCTGCTGGGCTTTCTGGCAGCTCTGGTGTCGGCATGGGTGATGAAGCGGGTGCTGCAGACCAGAGAAAAAAGTTTCCTGATCATGGAGCTGCCTGATTACCAGGTGCCCCGGTGGGGTAACGTGGGCATTACCATCATCGAAAAAGTAAAAGCATTTGTGCTGGAGGCCGGCAAGGTGATCATTGCCATCTCCATTGTACTATGGGTGCTCTCCTCCTACGGGCCTGGCAACCGCATGGAAGAAGCCGCCATGAAAGCCCGGTCCCAGTACGCCGCCGCCGACGAAACGGACCTCGAAAACCACGTAGCTTCGGCCCGGCTGGAGGCTTCTTACGCCGGGCAGGCAGGCCGGTTTATGGAGCCCGCCATCCGGCCGCTGGGCTACGACTGGAAGATCGGCATTGCGCTGCTCAGCTCTTTTGCCGCCCGGGAAGTGTTTGTAGGCACGCTGTCGACCATTTACAGCATCGGCAGCAGTGATGATGATACCGACACCATCCGGCAACAGCTGGCCCGGGAAACCAATCCGCGCACCGGCGGACCGATGTACACGCAGGCCACGTCCTTTTCCCTGCTTATTTTCTACGCCTTTGCCATGATGTGCATGAGTACACTGGCCGTGGTTCACCGCGAAACGAGGGGGTGGAAATGGCCGGCCATCCAGTTTTTCTACATGACTGCACTGGCTTACCTGTCGGCCTGGCTGGTATACAATGCCTTGAACTAAATACGGTTAGGCCTCCTGCTCATACCAGACCGTGAAGCCTTCCAGCGGCTTGCGGGTAATATCCGGCACCTGCGCATATAACCAACAACTACTTAATTACAGAAACCAGAGTGCTGTTTCTCAGGTATTTGAAATTCAGATGAGCCGGGCGGGCAGATGCTCAAGGTAGTTGGAGAGTTCAATCAGGTTCTGGTCGGGGTCGCGGAGGTAAACGGACCGGATGCGGCACACGGCCCCGGTGCGTTCCACAATGCCCGACAATACGGGCACCCGGTGTTCTTTCAGTTCTCCCAGCACCTGCTCAAGGGGTGTTTCGGTGATAAAACACAGGTCTGCCGCCCCCGCCGTGGGCCGGGCAGCTTTGGGCTCCGGCTCCCGGCCGGCTTCGTGCAGGTTGATTTTCTGGTCGCCAAACCTGAGTGCCTTCCGTCCGTTGCTGTACGTGACCACCTCCATGCCGAGTACAGTAGCGTAAAAATGACAGGCTGCGCCTGCATCCTGCACGGTCAGTACAAGGTGGTCCAGATGAGAAATTACCATCCGATAAAGGTAAAAACTTTCCGGTACGGGTAAAAGAGGGTTGATGTTCTGCCATTCATTCAATAACCACTAAAATACTTTTTCAAATTCCTGCTGCCGGCGTTCTTCCTGCACTTCCGCAAACAGACACACAATTTCAAAAACGTTACTGTGGATGGTCTGGGCGATGGTACCCGTCGGTAAGTCATTGCAGTCCAGCCCGAAGGGATCTTCTATTTCCTGCGCCAGCATTTCCAGACCCAGAAAGGCAAAAAAGATCAGCATGACCACCGGAATGGTAAAATAACCAAACTCCCCGATCAGCCCGACGGGCAGCAGGGCCGAATAGGCCAGCACCAGGATTTTGATGTAAATGCTGTACGAAAACGGAATGGGCGTTTTTTTGATCCGTTCGCAGGCGCCCAGAATATCCGCAAGGCTGCCAATGTGCGTTTTCAGGGTGACCATGTCAAAACCACTGATGACCTCCTGCCGGTATAGCTCCTGGGTTCGTTCGTAGAGCAGGCCAATCAGGTAATTGGGCAGATGCCGGCGGCTCCCGTACACCTGCCGCTCTGTTTCGGTAAGATCGTGAAGTTCGTCCAGCTTTACGCCGTTCCGCAGGTGTTCCTTCAGGGCCACGGCAAAATTGGCGACGGCCCGGGCGAAAAAGTTCCGGTTCGGCAGGTCATTGCGGGCCATCAGGCTGTGTACCGAAAGGGCAATGTTGCGGCTGGTATTGACCAGGCTCCCCCACTGCCGGCGGCCTTCCCACCAGCGGTCATAGGCAGTATTGGTCCGGAACACCAGCAAAATGCTCAGCACAATGCCCAGCAGGGAAAAGGTACCGGAATGGAAGCGGATGGTTGTGTGCCACACTTCGATGACCAGAACGCACATAATCGCCGTCACCGTACCCATCCAGAGGGTAAAGCGTACCAGCCGCTGCATCACGTGACTGCGGTAAAAGTTAAGCAGGGCGTTCAACCATTCCTTGTTGTTGTAAATTACCATAGCTCAGCAGAAAATGGGAGTTTTGCGGAATAAAACATATAGATATCCTTGACGGTCTGCCCTTTACAAGCAAAGGCACCCCCAGTCAGTCGGGTACCCTGCTCAGGATGAAAAGCCGGTAAGAACGTTGGTAATAAGCCATCCGGCCCTGACGGAAGGGTATTCTCCGGCCGGCAATATTGCAATATTAGCTATTTACGGCTTTTACCGGCAGCTTTTGGTTTCTGCATTTAAACCCTATTTTTGTCGAAACTTTAACAGAATCTCAATGAGCGTATTAGTCAATAAAAATTCCCGCGTAATTGTGCAGGGTTTCACCGGCTCCGAAGGTTCCTTCCACGCCAGCCAGATGATTGAATACGGTACAAACGTAGCAGGTGGTGTTACTCCCGGCAAGGGCGGTACCAAACACCTCGACCGGCCGGTGTTCAGCACGGTGGAAGCCGCCGTAAAGGAAACCGGAGCCGATGTATCCATCATTTTTGTACCCCCGGCCTTTGCCGCTGATGCCATTATGGAAGCCGCCGACGCCGGCATCAAGGTGGTGATTGCCATCACCGAAGGCATTCCTACGCGGGATATGATCTACGCCAAAGAATTCATCAAGAGCAAAGGTGTACGGCTGATCGGGCCCAACTGCCCCGGCGTGATCACCGCTGAAGAGTGCAAAGTGGGCATCATGCCCGGTTTTATCTTCAAAAAAGGCACCATTGGTATCGTTTCCAAATCAGGCACCCTTACCTACGAAGCAGTGGATCAGCTGACCAAAGCCGGTCTCGGCCAGACCACGGCCATCGGAATCGGTGGTGATCCGATCATCGGCACGACCACCAAAGAAGCCGTAGAGCTGCTGATGATGGACCCCGAAACGGAAGGCATCGTCATGATCGGTGAGATCGGCGGAGGCATGGAAGCGGAAGCTGCCCACTGGATCAAGGCCAACGGCAACAAAAAGCCGGTCGTTGGATTCATTGCCGGCCAGACTGCCCCCAAAGGCCGCCGGATGGGTCACGCCGGTGCGATTATTGGTGGTGCCGACGATACGGCCGCGGCCAAAATGCAGATTATGCGCGAATGCGGCATTCACGTGGTAGACTCTCCCGCCCTGATCGGAGAAACGATGTTGAAAGCACTCGGTCGTCAGGTTCCGGCGTAATGGTTAAGTATTGAGTAGTGAGAACTGAGTAGTGAGATAACCCAAACCGCACCGGCTCCGGCTGGTGCGGTTTTTTTTACCCCTCGCAAGTACCCAGGCAGAAGTAATCTGGCATTTCAATTTTATCAGGTGCCTGACTGAGCATATGTTCGGCCGGATAACCGGGAACCACTTATCAGGTACCCGATCAGAATTGAATTATAGATTTTGAATTTTAAATTCAGAATTTAAACTTTTCACAGACAGCATGTGATCATACCCATTCAAAATTCAGAATTTAAAATTCAAAATTGTTTTCTTACTCATCTTCCGCAAAAAAGAAAGAAGCCCGGCAGGATCTGTTTCCTGCCGGGCTTGGGCATATTGCCGGTAATTCAAAATTTAAAATTCATCATTTAAAATTTCCTTAGCCCTACCTGCCGGCTACGGAAGCACCTCCAACCGGCTCATATCCGGTATTGGCGCCATAAGGAGCCACGGATTCGCTTGCGGTGGCGGCATCAAAGCCGGCCTCCGCGTAGTGCGGCTCAGCCCGTCCGTCGGACTGGAACCACCTCACACCCGGATAAGAAAACAACCACAGCCGCTCTTCAATGCGGCCAATGGCAAACAGAGGGCCTGTAATGACAACGCTGTCCTTGCTGTAGTTCATGATGACTTTGCCATTGAGTCCACCAATCCAGAAAGAGGGACTATAAATGCGGGTGCTTCCCTCCCTGCTTTCGGTCCGGTAGCCCAGCACTTGCAGAATGGCGTGCAGCCGCTCTTCGGTTCTCGGGTCGCTGAACCGCACCGTCACCTGCCGGGTCGGGTTTTTGGTAGCAAAGGAATACACATCAAATGACAGTGCTGCAAAAAGGATAATGGCAATGATTACCGCCGGATATCCGATGTCGCCGCCATCCAGAAAAGTCGTGATGGCAATAAAAAGAACTGAAGCCACTACCAGCACAACGGCATTGGCAGCGATTTTCTTCATAATTAAGCGGGGAGCTTCATTTGGCACCATAACCATACATATCTATTTTCGGCTTAATATAGGTATCTTATCAATAAAGTACAAATACTTTATTGAATTATTGTACGAAAAAATTTTTTAGTTGGACTTACCTGTCTATAACCCGTAACCCGCCCGTCAGGCCCGGTCCTCCGGAATTTATATTTACCTGACCGGGTTGTACCGGTATAGGTTTATTACAGAATAAAAAGAAAATTGCACGGGCTGCTGCCTGACCCGGCGAAAAAAATGCATTCCCCCTTACCCTGACATGCCCCTGATTACCCAATCTGATTACGCTCCGCCGCCTTATCTTTTCAACGGGCACCTGCAGACAATCGTACCGGCTGTTTTCCGCAAGGTAGAAGGCGTCAGGTTCCGGCGCGAACGAATCAGTACCCCCGACAATGATTTTCTGGATCTTGACTGGTCGCGTCAAGGCTTTGCTAACCTTGCCATTCTTTCCCACGGACTGGAGGGCGATTCGCACCGGCCCTACATCAAGGGCATGGTCCGGATGCTGAATGCCCACAAATGGGACGCGCTTGCCTGGAACTACCGCGGCTGCAGCGGCGAAATGAACCGGCAGCCCCGTTTTTACCACAGCGGCGCTACCGACGACCTCAACACGGTCATCCAGTACGCACTCAACTGTGACTGTTACGAAACAGTGGCCCTGATTGGTTTCAGTCTGGGTGGTAACCTGACGCTGAAATACCTGGGCGAAAAGGGGAAAGACATACATAAGAGTATCCGGAAAGCGGCAGTTTTTTCGGTTCCGCTTTGCCTCTCTTCCAGTTGTGATACCATTGCCAAAGCGGGTAATTTTATTTACAGCCGGCGGTTTCTGAACAGTCTGCACCGGAAGGTGCAGTCCAAATCCGCTCTGTTGCCGGACCACGATCTGCTCAAGGCGCGCCACAACATCCGCAGCATCCGGGATTTTGATGACCTGATTACGGCACCTTTGCACGGCTTTGACAACGCGGCGGCTTACTACGCAGCCTGCAGCGCCAAGTCTTTTCTGAAGGACATTGCCATCCCGACCCTGATCGTGAACGCGAAAAACGACCCGTTTTTGCCGGAGGAATGCCTGCGGCCGGAACTTGCCCAGGACCTGGAGCATGTGTACCTTGAAACGCCCCGGGAAGGCGGTCACTGCGGTTTTGCCGGCCGCCGGCTGAATGGCCCGGCCTGGTCGGAAAAAAGGGCACTGGCGTTTTTAACCGGCCGAAACGGGTAAGCGGTTCGGCGAAAAGATTACCTTTGCAGCATGAATGCACCCACCCAACGCATTACCCTGAACCCGGAGGTTTGCCAGGGTAAGCCCACCATCCGGAACATGCGATTTACGGTAGCGCAGATGCTCCAGTTGCTGGCGTCCGGTATGAGCCACCGTGAAATACCGGATGATTACCATTTTCTGGAAGAAGCTGACATTCAGGCTTGTTTATGGTACGCTTCCCGGATTGCCGATACCCGGTCCGTTATGGCATTGGCGGGCTAACCTGTCCTTAAGTTCATTGGGAATCACACTTTCGGATGTGATCCCGGTATACCAGTACAAAATAAACAGAATACCCTTGTTGCCTATTAAAGGACCCACTATGCTGACCCAAACCAAAGAAGCCCGTTACTTTATCATTGACTTTGACAGTACTTTTACCAGGGTGGAGGCAATGGAGGAACTTGCCGACATCGCCCTGCAGGGCAACCCCCGCCGGGAGGAGGTAGTCGCCGAAATCAAACACATCACTGACCTTGGGATGAACGGTGAAATTTCCTTCACCGAGTCGCTGGACCGCCGCATCGCTCTGCTCCATGCCAACCGGCACCACCTTGCCCCGCTGGTAGAACACCTGAAAACCAAAGTATCCGCTTCCATTGAGCGGAACCGGGCTTTTTTCCGGGAGTTTGCTGACCACGTGTACATCATCTCCAATGGCTTCCGGGAGTTTATCGTGCCCATCGTGACGGAGTTTGGCGTGAAGGAGGAAAACGTGATCGCCAACACCTTCGAGTTCGACGAAAGTGGCAATATTGTGGGGTTTGACCGGTCCAACCCGCTGTCGGCCAATAAAGGCAAGCCCACCTGCATTAAAAACCTGAACCTGCAGGGCGACGTGTACGTGATCGGCGACGGCTACACGGACTACGAAATCAAGGAAGCCGGGTATGCCAACAAATTTTACGCGTTCACCGAAAATGTGGAACGCGGCCGCGTGGTGGACAAGGCTGACCACGTAACGCCCAGCCTCGACGAATTTCTGTACCTGAACAAACTGCCCGCCTCCCTCTCCTACCCTAAAAACCGGATCAATGTTTTGCTGCTGGAAAATATCCATCCCAAAGCCGTGGAATTGTTCCGGGAAGAAGGCTTCAGGATTGATGTGGTCGCCGGCGGTCTTGATGAGGAGGAGCTGGCCGAACGCATCCGCGACGTAAGTGTGCTGGGCATCCGTTCGAAAACCCAGGTCACGCGCCGGGTACTCGAAAACGCCAACAAACTGATGAGCATCGGGGCTTTCTGCATCGGCACCAACCAGATTGACCTGGCAGCCTGTCAGGAACGCGGCATCGTCGTATTCAACGCCCCCTACAGCAATACCCGTTCAGTGGTGGAACTTGCAATCGGCGAGATCATCATGCTCATCCGCAACATCCCCGACAAGAGTGCTGGCATGCATCAGGGAATCTGGGATAAATCAGCGAAGAACAGCTTCGAAATCCGTGGCAAGAAACTGGGTCTGGTGGGATACGGCAACATTGGCACACAGCTTTCGGTGCTGGCGGAGGCACTGGGCATGGAAGTGTACTACTATGACCGCGTCGAGAAGCTGGCCCTTGGCAATGCCAAACGGTGCCGTACGCTGGCCGAACTCCTGCAAATATCAGATGTAGTGACGCTGCACGTGGACGGCCGCCCCGAAAACAAAAACCTGATTGGCAAAGCCGAGTTTGACCTGATGAAGAAGGGCGTGATCTTCCTGAATCTGAGCCGCGGACACATTGTGGATATTGGTGCCCTGGTGCAGGCCATCAAGAGTAAGAAAATTGCCGGCGCGGGTGTGGATGTATTCCCTCATGAGCCCAAAACCAACCAGGAGGAGTTTATGAATGAACTACGCGGCCTGCCCAACGTAGTCCTGACGCCGCACATCGGAGGCAGCACCGAGGAAGCCCAGAAGAACATTGCCCAGTACGTACCTGACAAACTGATCGAGTTTATCAACAAAGGCAATACGTTCGGCAGCGTAAACTTCCCGAACCTGCAGTTGCCGGAACTGACCGGTGCCCACCGGCTGATCCACATTCACCGGAATGTACCCGGCGTACTCGCACAGATCAACGGCATCTTGTCGCGGCACGTGAACATTCTGGGTCAGTATCTGAAAACCAATGATAAAATTGGTTACGTGATCACCGACGTGGAAAAGGAATACAGCAAAGATGTGATCAAGGACATGAAAAAGATCGAGCACACCATCAAATTCCGGATGCTGTACTGAGCCGGAACCAGATGCGGCCAGTGGAGCATTTCTGCTCCTCAGGCCACATCTTTGTCTTTATTCCGGTGGAACCGGAGCCACTTCACGGCCTGATTCATATTCTCTGCGCAGCAACAATTATATCTTTCTTCGGCAAAAAAAGGCCATCCGGTGCCAGGCTGATCAGGTTCAAGCTTTGGCACCAGGTGAATCAGGGCCGACAAACCTCCGGCTTCCGCCCGGGGCAGCCACTGGTTCCGCAACCACTCATCGAGTTCTGCGGCACCGGCAGGGCAGGTGATCTTGCGGCAGTCAATGATCAGCACATCGGAGCCATTCGCCTTCATCAGTTGAAATACCTGTTCGTAAGCAGACTTCAAATCCTCCGTATTCACTTTACCGGTCCATTTTGAGCTCAGCCAGCCGTAAGTATTGTCAAAAATTGTGTTGATAAACATAAGATGCTGCTCAGTTGTTCGTATTGGTTAATACAAACCACCCCGGCAGGATAACGGGCAATGAGCAGTCTTTTAGACATACCCGGCCCCATTGAAGACCAAACCCGTCTTCTGGCAGACCAAAAAGGAAGTAACTCCAAAATATCCCGTACAAGAAGACAAAACCTTACAACGGTAGTTATTCCGGGAAGCTTAGTGGCTGCGTAATTTCAGATTGTGAGTTTCAGGTTTCAAATATCCAAAATCAACTAGCTGACTGTCAGATATTTTTAATTAAAATGCAGGAGAAACCGGTATGTGGAACGGTTGCTTCTCCTGCCTTTCGGTTTTTGTCAAATTATATCTTCCCGCTATCCGGCTACACTTCGTACAGGAAAAAAGGAACTTCGTAGCCGGCTCTCAGCAAAATGGGCCGCGACACGTTGAATACTTTCACGCCGGCCGAAGTTTCACCTGCCAGCGTACCGTAGTGGGCGTGACCATGGAAGGCCGCTGCCACCTGACGGCGGTTGATGGGCTCTACCAGCCGGGAAGAGCCAAGGTAGGGAAAGATTTCCTCCGGCTCCCCGATCACCGTTTCCTTGACCGGTGAATAGTGGAGGACCACGATCTTCTTGATTTCGGCATTCTCGCCATCCAGGCGGGCCAGGGCACGATCAAGGCGCAGGGCCTCATCCACCGTTTCCTGCACAAAATGCTTGAACATCGCTTCCCCGAACAAGGGCATCATGTAGCGGTCAAAGCCGCCGCCAAAACCTTTTACGCCCGCAAAACCAATCCCGCAGAGCACAACGGCCTCACCGTCCAGTATGTGAACATTTTCGCTGACCAGGGCCTCCCGGATGGCGCCGTGCTCTTCGGCCTCGTAGTCGTGGTTGCCAAGCACCCCCACCACCGGAATGGTGCAGGCGGTCAGTTCTTCGGCCAGCACGGCCGCCTCCCGGGCGTGACCAGTATCGGTAAGGTCGCCGCAGAGCACCAGTACGTCGGCCTTACCGGATACCTCCTTGAAATAATCCTTCCATTTGCCGCGGTCCGACTCCTTTACGTGGATGTCGCCGACGGCGGCAATCCGGGTTTTTTTTCGCTTTTTTTCGCTCATCCTATACGGTTCGCATGGTCGTCACTTTGTAAGCCCACTCCCGGACATCTACGCCGTACTGGGTCTGGTCAATGATCGGGCCCAGGCATACCCGCTCCACCGGAGCCGGTAGTTCGTACTGGGTAGTGGCCAGCTCAAGCAGCCGGTCGTACATCCAGCGGGGAATGATGTCTCTTTCCGTCGGGTACACAAACTGAAAGGACAGAATCTGCGCGAAAAGCAGATGCCAGTGCTGCTCCATCCGGTTCCACAGCCGCTTCCAGTCCAGGTTATGGCCCTGCTTGAGAATGGTGTGATTCACATCCGAGCCGTCGTACCGTTCGCGGTTCTGCACGTAAATTTTGCACCAGATCATCTCTTCCGCCGGAATGAGCTTCACCGGCATACCAAACAACTCACTGTCCGGGGCATGCTCAAACCACACATTGTCTACGTTGCAGATGTTGTTGACCGTATTGAAAATCAGATCCACAAAGTGGTCTTCCTTCACGATTTTAGCCAGCCAGCGGACGTCCGTCATCTCCGTCTCGAAGCCGTGGCCGGCAAAAAATTTCATGATGCGGGGATAATCGCCGCCCTTGCAGAACAGGTCCAGATCCTTTATATCACGCACAATGCCGGTATAGTGGCGCAGCGCAAAGCCGCCGCCCAGCATGTATGGAATCTTACTTTCGTTCAATAACTGTAGTACTTCGCGGTAAAATAATTCAGCGGCTGCTTCTTTTTCTTCTGCTTGCTGCATACTTGCCTCACTTTCTTTGTTTTTCATTTGTTCCGTTGAGAGTAGAACTCTATACTGGATTGGCAGATAATTGTCACATATCCCAGGGGATGGATGGTGGCATTGTGAATAGATTTAATAATGGAAAGAATGAAGTAAAGACGCCATGCACGACGTCTCTTCAATCACCTGGTACGGAAGCCACGCATGGCGTCTCTGCAATCGCCTGTACCAAATCCTTGCACGGAAATCAATAGAATGTTTATACTTGCACGTATCCCTTTCTGCCCCCTTTACAAAACCTATGAAGAAGCTGGCTGCCAGACCATTTGTTTTTGTTTTCCTCCTTTCGGTATGCTTTGGTAACCGGGTACCGCTGCCAGCCCAGCCTCTGAGAACGTATACTGCCGGCGAACTGAAGCTGGCCCTGAAAAAACTCACCGTGGTCGGCACTGCCCTCTACATGGCGGCCCACCCGGATGATGAGAACACGGCCATGCTAGCCTGGCTGGCCAAAGAAAGGCTGGTGCGGACCGCCTACCTGTCGGTCACCCGCGGGGATGGAGGCCAGAACCTGATCGGCGCCGAACAAGCCGACCTGCTGGGGCTGATCCGTACCCACGAGTTGCTGCAGGCCCGCCGCCTTGACGGCGCTGAGCAGTTCTTTACCCGGGCCAATGACTTTGGCTTCTCCAAATCGACGGAGGAAGCACTGAAAATATGGGAACACGACAAGGTACTCGGCGACGCGGTATGGATCATCCGCAACCTGCGTCCGGATATCATCATCACCCGATTTCCTCCTGACTCCCGGGCCGGTCACGGGCACCACAGTGCCTCGGCCGTGCTGGCGGAAGAAGCCTTTGCGGCCGCCGCCGACCCCAAAAAGTATCCCGGGCAGTTGAAGTTCGTTCAGCCCTGGCGGGCCAGGCGGGTCGCCTGGAACTCCTACACGCCTAACTTCACCAATAATCCGCCGGAGGGTCCCAATGTGCTGCCCGTACAGATTGGCGTGTACAACCCGCTGCTCGGCCAGTCGTACACCGAAATTGCCGGCGAGAGCCGGAGCATGCACAAAAGCCAGGGCTTCGGCTCGGCCCGGGCCCGGGGCGTCCGCACCGACTACCTGAAGCACACCGCCGGAGAACCCGCCCGGACCGACCCTTTCGACGATGTGGACCTTTCCTGGAACCGGATAAACGGTGGCGGGACCATTGCCATTACCCTGCAGGAGGCTTATGCGCAGTTTAATCCGGAGAATCCTTCAGCCAGCCTGCCCCTGCTGCTTCAGGCTTACGGACAAATCGAAAAACTGCCCGATTCTGAACACTACAAGCACGTCAAGAAAAAGGAACTGACCGAGCTGATCATTGCCTGCGCCGGGCTTTGGTTCGAAGCCAATGCTTTTGTCTACGCCGGTACGCCGGGGAGTACCATCAAATCAACTGCCAGTGTAGTGAAGCGTTCTGATTTTCCGGTTTTTCTGGAAGACATCAAAATCCTGAATACAGCCAAAGACACCACCATCCGCAGGCAACTGGACAACAATGAATTGCTTAACCTGCCCGTCACCTTTTCCATTCCGGCAGGGGCTGATTTTACGCAGCCTTACTGGCTGGTGAACCCGCGGAGCCAGGGCATGTACAGCGTAAATGACCTCAACCTGATCGGCAAGCCTCAGCGGGAGCCGCAACTGACAGCTCAGTTTCGCTTCCGGATCGGCGACGTTCCGTTTACGCTGCCCGCCCCGGTTCAGTATAAATGGGTGGATCAGGTAGCGGGTGAGCTGTACCGGCCGTTTGAGGTACGCCCCGCCGTGATGGCCAACGTGGCCGGCAAAGTGTATATGTTTGCCTCCGGTGAGGCCAAGGAAATACCGGTGCTGCTGAAAGCCGGGGTGGCCAATGCCGCCGGCGAAGTATCGCTTCAGGTACCCAAAGGCTGGAAAGTAGAACCTGCCTCCATTCCTTTCGATCTCGAAAAAGCCGAACAGGAGGTGCTGGTATTTTTTTACGTCACCCCGCCTGCCAATGCATCCGAAGCAGTGTTGAAGGCAGTCATCCGGACCCCGGAAGGCAAAACTTCCAGCCGGGGCATCCTGACGCTGGATTATCCGCATATCCCAAGGCAAACAGTATTTCCTCCGGCCGAAGTAAAGGCTGTGCGGCTTGACGTAAATACCGGCGGCCGCAACATCGGCTACCTCATGGGTGCCGGTGATGAGGTGCCGGCCTCCCTGCGGCAGATCGGGTACAAGGTCACCATGCTCGAAGAAGAGGACCTGAAAGGCGACCCGGCGCAGCTGGCCAGATTTGACGCGATTGTACTGGGGGTAAGGGCTTTCAATACCAGAGAGTTTCTCAGATTCTACAACCGGAGCCTTTTCAGGTACGCCGAAAACGGGGGCGTGGTGGTGGTGCAGTACACGGTTAGCCGCCCCCTGGTAACGGAACAGATCGGCCCCTATCCTTTTGAGCTCAGCCGCGACCGGGTTACGGTAGAAGGTGCTCCGGTCACTTTTCTACAACCCGGGCATCCGGTGCTTAACAGCCCGAACAAGATTACTCAAAAGGATTTTGAGGGCTGGGTGCAGGAACGGGGCCTTTACTTTGCCCAGAAATGGGACACCAGATACCAGGCTGTTCTGTCCAGCACTGATCCGGGGGAGAAACCGCAGGAAGGTGGCCTGCTGGTGGCCAGCCACGGCAAAGGCAAATTTATCTACACGGGCTACGCCTTTTTCCGGCAGCTGCCGGCGGGTGTACCGGGTGCTTACCGGTTGTTTGCCAATCTGCTGGCGAAGTAGGGAGTTGGGGGTTAGGGGTTAGAGAGTTTAAGGGTTTAGGAGTTGGGAAGTTGGGAGGAATAAAAGCAGGTTTTTGGAGATCACTGCTTGTCGGAGCAGGAACATTTGCTGGTTCAGGCTGCTAAGGCGTTACGGGCTTTTCTTCCGGAGGCGGGAAGGCGGCGTTATACAATTCCCTGATTTCTTCCTGCTTCTGCTTTTCGCCCTGCTTCCCGTAACCCATGCACAGATTACGCATCACCCGCTGCAAAATCGCGAAGTGGTCGCAGGGCTGGTAAAATAACCGGGCTTAATCAAATTCGTTATCAGCTTTGATGAGATCAAAAACTGTATCCTGAGCAGCGGCGTGCCAGGGCCGGAACCGGTCGAGCTGATCGGGCGGCAGAATGGCGTTGGCCGTCACCGCAGTTACCCGGCCGGGGAGTCTGGAAGGGTCCATCCGGAGGTACGATGCCACAGTCGCGCGGTTATATTCGATCTGCCCCTTTACAAATTCGGCGTCGAAAGTCTGCTCCCGGAAATTGAACTGAAAACTGATCATTGATGAGTGGGTTTGGATTGGCTGATGAACCGGTGCCGGTCCGGGGGTTATCAGCCCGCCGGAACGTTCAGGCTTTTAAACCGTTACGAATTAAACGGCTGCTAAGTTATGAATTGAGTGACAACAAAAAGGCACAAAGCCCCCGACTAAATGGGAGTAAAACGCGGCCAGGTCAAAAATCAGTGTCAGTTGCGGGCTTTTGGTTCAGACAATTTTTGCCGAATTTTGTTTATCTTATAATAAACTGTATTAAACCAATCCACTTGCGCCATGCCCCTTTATCATAAATTAGGAACGATCCCGCACAAGCGGCACACGGTATTTGAAAAGCCTTCGGGAGGCTACCACTACGAGCAGCTTTTCGGCACGGTTGGCTTCGATGGCATGTCGTCGCTGATGTACCACCTGCACCGCCCCACGCAGGTAAAGCAGATACTGGAGCCGGTGGATGCCGCGCCTAAAGTGGCGGTAGCCAAAAACATGCACGCCCGTAAACTGGTTGGCTTCAACGTGGCTCCCAAGAATGACTTTCTGGAAAGCCGCACGCCCTTGCTGGTCAACAATGATCTGATTCTGGGCCTTGCCGCACCCCGCAAACCGCAGGAAAGCTACTTCTACAAAAACGCCGATTCCGACGAAATGCTGTTTGTGCACAAGGGAACCGGCAAGCTGAAAACCATGCTGGGCACCATTCCTTTCGGATATGGTGATTACCTGATCATTCCGCGGGGCATGGTCTACCAGATTGGGTTTGACAGCGAAGACAACCGCCTGCTCTACCTGGAATCGCACAAGCCGGTCTACACGCCGAAGCGTTACCGCAACTGGTTCGGGCAAATGCTGGAAAGCTCCCCTTTCTGCGAACGGGACTACAAACTGCCGCAGGATCTGGAAACCCACGACGAGAAGGGGGAATTTCTGATGAAGATCAAAAAGGGGGGCATGATGCACCACCTCGTATACGCGTACCATCCCTTCGATGTAGTGGGCTGGGACGGCTATAGCTATCCGTGGGGGTTGAATATCAGGGATTTTGAACCGATCACGGGCCGGGTCCACCAGCCGCCTCCGGTACACCAGACGTTCGGCACCGACTCTTTTGTGGTCTGTTCGTTTTGTCCGCGGCTGTATGACTACCATCCGCAGGCGGTACCGGCTCCGTATAACCACAGCAACATTGATTCGGACGAAGTACTGTATTATGTGGACGGTGACTTCATGAGCCGCAACGACATTGCCCAGGGTCATATTACCCTTCACCCCGGCGGTATTCCGCACGGCCCGCACCCGGGTGCCATGGAACGCAGCCTTGGCAAAACCAAAACCGATGAACTGGCCGTTATGGTGGATACCTTCCGGGCCACTGATGATCACGCAAGAGGCACTTGCCCTTGACGACGGCAAGTATTACCAGTCGTGGCTGAGCAGTGATGAAAGTATAAACTAGTAAAACTGAAAGACGGCATTCACCGCATTGTCAACAATTTATAACCTTGCACCCTTTGCGTTCCTCCTTTGCGCCTTTGCGTGAATACCGTCTTAACCTGAAATATCAATCTTAACCTAAACAAACCATGACCCCACAAACCGCAACCGCAATCCCTAAGATAGTCCCGGAGGCTGAAGACTTCCTGCCGCTGAACGGAACCGACTACATCGAACTGTACGTGGGCAATGCCAAACAAGCCGCCCACTTCTACAAAACGGCCTTTGGCTTCCAGTCGCTGGCCTACGCCGGCCTGGCTACCGGCCTCAAAGACCGCGAATCGTACGTGGTGCAGCAGGGCAAGATCCGGCTGGTGCTGACTTCCCCGCTGAAAGGCGGCACTGAAATCGGCAGGCACATTGACCAGCACGGCGACGGGGTAAAGACAGTAGCCCTGTGGGTAGACGACGCCGAAAAGTCCTTTCATGAGACCGTGAAACGTGGGGCGGAGCCTTACCTTGAACCGGAGACGGAAACGGACGGTTTTGGCGAAGTAAAACGTTCGGGTATAAATGCTTATGGTGATACAGTTCACGTATTCGTTGAACGAAGCCGGTACAACGGCGTATTCCTGCCCGGCTTTGTAGAATGGAAAACCGACTATAACCCCCGCCCCTGCCGGCCTGAAGTACGTGGACCACATGGTCGGCAACGTCGGCTGGGGCGAGATGAACAAGTGGGTGGACTTTTACGCCCGGACGATGGGCTTTGCCCAGCTGATTTCCTTCGACGACAAGGATATTTCCACGGATTACACCGCCCTGATGAGCAAGGTGATGAGCAACGGCAACGGCCGCATCAAGTTTCCGATCAACGAACCAGCCGAAGGCAAAAAGAAGTCTCAGATCGAAGAATACCTCGATTTTTACGGCGGTGCGGGCATTCAGCACATTGCCGTGGCTACCGACAACATCGGGGAAACTGTTACCGCACTCAGGAGCCGAGGCGTTGAGTTTTTGACTGTGCCCGGCTCCTACTACGAAGACCTGCCCGACCGCGTAGGTCACATTGACGAAGACCTTGGGCCGCTGCGCGAACTCGGCATCCTGGTGGACCGCGACGAAGAAGGCTACCTGCTCCAGATTTTTACCAAGCCCGTGGAGCCCCGCCCGACGGTGTTCTTCGAGATTATTCAGCGGAAAGGCGCTAAGTCCTTCGGAAAAGGCAATTTTAAAGCCTTGTTTGAGGCAATTGAACGTGAACAGGAGCTGAGAGGCACCTTATAATTTTCCCGGCAAAGGCGCAAAGAGGAAACACTACCCCTTTGCGCCTTTGCCTTTTTATTTGTTTACTTTGCCTAACAAACCACCTACATCACCCATGGACGGACATGCCCTCAAAAGCTGGCTGGAAATCCCCGGCGACAGTGATTTTACCATTCATAACCTTCCCTACTGAATTTTCCGGAGCCGGGATCGCACCCCCAGGGCGGGTGTGGCCATTGGTGATTACGTGCTGGACCTTGCACTGCTGGCGAAAGAGGGTTTGCTGAAAGGGCCTGGCATGGATGCAGCCGTTTTTTCCGACCGCTACCTGAATAACTTCATGGCCCTTGGCAAGCCTGTATGGCAGGCAGTGAGGCACCGGATCGGGGAACTGCTCACGGAGGGCAACACCGAACTGAAGGCTTACAAAGAGGAGGCACTGGTTCCGCGTGATTCGGTGGAAATGCTGATGCCCGTGCACGTGGGCAATTACACCGATTTTTATTCCAGTGAAGAGCACGCCACCAATGTGGGCAAAATGTTCCGCGGCCCCGAGAATGCCCTGATGCCCAACTGGAAACACCTGCCCGTAGCCTATCACGGCCGGGCGTCATCGATTGTGGTTTCGGGAACAGACATTATCCGTCCCAAAGGTCAGACAAAAGCACCGGATGCGCCGGCTCCTTCTTTTGGCCCGTCCAAACGAATGGATTTTGAACTGGAAGTGGCGTTTGTAATCGGCAAATCCACTCAAATGGGAGAGCGTATTTCTACAGACGAAGCCGAAGATCACATTTTTGGCTTTGTGCTGTTCAACGACTGGTCGGCCCGCGACATACAGGCGTGAGAATACCAGCCGCTGGGACCGTTTCTGGGCAAAAACTTTGCCTCCTCCATCTCCCCCTGGGTAGTGCCGCTGGAGGCGCTGGAGCCTTTCCGTATACCCGGTCGGGCGCAGTATCCCGAGGTGCTGCCTTATCTCAAATACAAGGGGCACCACAGCTTCGACATCCCGCTGGAAGTTGCCATTACGCCGGATAATGGCGAAGAAACGGTGGTCTGCCGGTCTAATTTCAAAAACCTTTACTGGAACATCTGCCAGCAACTTGCGCACCATACCGTGAATGGCTGCAACCTGGAAGTGGGCGATATGATGGCTTCCGGCACGATCAGCGGGCAGGCTCCGGATTCTTTTGGTTCCCTGCTGGAGCTGTCCTGGGGCGGCAAAAATGCAGTAAAGCTAAAGGATGGCTCCGAAAGGCGGTTTCTGGAAGACAACGATTCGGTAATCATGCGGGGCGGGGCCGAAAAAGGCGGCATCCGCATCGGCTTCGGCGAAGTCCGCGGTAAATTGCTGCCGGCAAACTGAATGGTTATATGGTTAAATTGTTTAACTGTTGGAGGCCCGGGAAATGACCGTTCAGTCTGACGACCATTCAGCCATACAACCATTTGACCATTCAGCTAGTTTTTTCGGCAGGATTTTCCTCTGGCAGGTTTTCCAAATCCGCAGAGATAGGCTCTACTTCCTGACGGCGGGCCGTGCCGGAGCCGTATTCTTTCAGGAACACCTGCACCAGCAGCATGAAGTACACGATAATCAGCGGACCGATGAATATGCCGACTATGCCAAATACGGGCACGCCCAGCACAATGCCTACTATTGTCAGCAATGGGTGAATGTCACCCAGCTTTTTGGCAAGCGCAAACCGTAACACGTTATCAATGTTAACTACCAGAACGGCACCGAACAGCAGTATGCCCAGTCCCTTGCCAGTCTCCCCCTGCATCAGCAGAATCACCCCGGCCGGAACCCAAACCAGTGGTGTACCCAGTACCGGAATGAATGACAGAAAGAAGCTGACTACACCCCAGAAAAGAGCATCCTCCAGGTGGAAAATCACAAAGCCCAGCCCCATACTGGCACCTTGAATCAGCGATATAATACTCTGGCCGATTACGTTGGTATTGATTACGTTCCTCAGTTCGGCCCCCAGCAGGTCAATTGTAGGATCCTGGAAGGGCAGGTACTTATACAGACTTTCGAGGAACGTTTCCTGATTGATGAACATGTAAAACAGGATAAAATACATGATCCCGATAGATGCCACCAGATTTACCGTACCCGTAAATACAGACGGAAAAAGCTGGGAAAAGAAATCTCCGCCTTTTTCAGTAAGCGTCCGGATCAGCTGACCGTTGGAGAGTTCGAGGCCCGTGAGCTCTTCGATCTTCTTTATGATGGGCATGAATTCGTCGATGTGACGGGTGTAATAGGCCACTTTATCGGCCAGCATAATGCTGAGCACCAGAAAAGGCAGGATCACAATCAGAAAGGAAATAATCAGGATCAGGGTAGTGACCATGTAACGGTTATACCCCTTCCCGTGCACCATCTTATTGAAGCCCGATACAAAAATGACGTAGATGATGCCGCTTCCGATAATTGCCGGGAAGTAAGCCACCAACCCGAAGCAAAGAAAAAACGCAAGGATCAGCAGAATGGTGATCTGCAGTACACTCCGTTGTTGACGGGTATATAAATTTATCATAAAAAAGACCAACTCTTAGGTTGGCCAATATACTTTAATACAATCAAAAGGTAATGTGGTAATCGTCAGAAGCCATTATGCTATTTGGCTACGGATCCTGCCACTTCTTTGGCATCTTCCTTTACCTCATCTAAAATATCTTTGTGCGGTTTGAGCTGTTCTTTTGTTGGTTCGCCCAGCAGGAAGCCGAATGGCTCCATTCCCGGCACGTGGTCAAAAATCACTTTCAGGATAGCCGTAAACGGAATAGATAGTATCATTCCGGAAATGCCCCAGATCATGCCACCCAGAATCAATGCGATGATGGCTGCCAGCGGATTTACGCCTACTTTGGAGCCTACAATGTTGGGGGTGATGAAATTGCCTTCCAGAAACTGCACGAAAGCGAATACAGCCGCAACGCCCACTGCGTACCAGATGGAATCTTTGGTGAGCAGAGCCATCAGGATAGGCAGTATCGAGCCGATCAGAATCCCCAGATAAGGAATAATATTCAGGAAAGCCGCCAGCGCACCAAAAAAGAAAGCGTACTTGATGCCCAGCAGCAGCAAGCCCACGGTATTGAGGGCAGCCAGAATCACAATGACCAGAAACAAGCCCATGATGTGATTTTTCACCACCTCCTGAATCTTGAGGGCCACTTCAGAAATATTCTGGTTGGGGGTGTTTTTGAAAAGCCTTTGCAGAAAATCAATAAAGAAGTTGCGGTAGTAAAGGAAGAAGAAAATAAAGATTGGCATCAGGCTCAGATCTGCAAAGGTGCTGGTAGTGGCCGACAAGGTACCTGTCAGCAGTGCGCCGCTGGAGGCAATGGCTCCCCGTGCCTGATCCCGGATCCAGTCGAGCTGATGCGTTTTGTCCACTCCGAACCTTGTGGCTATGAAGGTGTGGAATTCATCCACCAGTTGCACAAACCTTGCCTGCAGTTCGGGCAGATCCTGACCAAAATTCATCATCTGGGCAACGATAAAATACATCATGCCCACCAGTACCAGAATAATCAGGATCAGGCAGATAAAGATGGCAAGGATGCGGGGAACCTTCCAGCTTTCGAGCCGGGCCGAGATCGGGTGCAGAAGCAGGGCAAAGAGAAAAGAAAAGCTGAGCGGGATCAGCAAACCGGATGCCACCGTAAGCCCCACTACGATCAGAGCAAGGCTGATGAGGATCAGGGCTACCTTCACATAGGCAGGCTGTTCAAATTTTACGTATTTTTCCATTTACGAATAATTGAATTTTATAGTCCGGTCCACATCTGATCCGGCACAATATTCCGTATAAACGACTCTGCCCCTTACAAGTTAACCACTCAGCTGCAGTAACCGGGAAAAAAACGCTGCGCAACCAGTTGCTGTTAGCCAAAATGTTTACTAAACCCGTGTGGAACAAGCTCTTAAAGCAACAATCATTGCCCAAAGCCTCGCAAAAAAACGAAATGCTGCCCTATAAAGTATTATATTTTTTATTTTCAGTCAAAATTGCCCTTTTCACCTGCTGCGGACCGGAAAAAAGACAGAGTGACTTTGAAGTGATTGGTGGCGCCTACACAATTTCGCAAATCGCCAGCCTGCCGCCGCAGGTAAATGAAAGCTCTGGATTGCTGGTTGCCGAAAGGGGCAAATCGTTCTGGTCGCACAACGACGGTGGCAGCAAACCCGAACTTTACGAGATTGATTACAAGGGTAACCTGCTGCGTACCCTGCCCCTGCCCCTCCTGCGCAACCGCGACTGGGAAGACCTTGCCGGTGACCGGGACGGCAATATCTACATCGGGGATTTTGGCAACAATGGCAACTCCCGCCGGAACCTGAAGATTTACAAGCTGCATCCCTCCCGGCCAGACAGGGCTGACAGCATCACGTTCCGATACGCTGATCAGACGGAGTTTCCGCCCCGCGGGAAGGAACGGAATTTCGACTGCGAAGCCTTCTTCTGGCACGCTGACAGCCTTTATCTGTTTTCCAAGAACCGGGGCCGCAAGAATGTAAAGATGTACGTGCTGCCCGCCAGACCCGGCGATTATACGGCCCAGGTCCGGGGAGAAATATTCCTGAAATCAATGGTTACCGCCGCTGACATCAATCCTGAGCATACGCTGTTTGCGGTACTCACGTACGGCAAGGTGCTCCTGTTCCGGCTCACCGACAACACCAACCCGCTGAAGGACCCTTACCTCTGCATTAAGGTATACCGCAACCAGGCCGAAGCCATTGCCTTCATCAACGAAACGGATTTCGTGATCACCAACGAACAGGGGAGAATGTTTCTGGTGGAAAAGAAGAAGTGATTGAATGGCTGAATGGTTGCAGTGATTACCTGATTGTTATGCCCTATGCAAAAAGAATAAAAAGAGTAACGCAATGATTATCTTTGATGTATGGCAATAAGAGAAAAATACATCAACCCCTTCACTGATTTTGGATTCAAAAAGTTGTTCGGCAGCGAATACAACAAAGATTTGCTCATTGACTTTCTTAATCAAGTACTTGGCGACAAAGAACAAATCCGGGACTTGACCTATCTGAACAGCGAAAAGTTAGGCAAAACGCAAAGTGACAGAAAAGCCATATTTGATTTGTACTGTGAGAATGAGCATGGTGACAAATTTATCATCGAGCTGCAAAATGTGCCGCAGCAGTACTTCAAAGATAGAAGTATTTTTTACGCCACCTTTCCCATACAAGAACAGGCCCAGAAGGGCAACCAGTGGGATTACAACCTGAAAGCTGTCTATACCGTGAGTATACTTAACTTTGGCTTTGCAGACACCCAAGAACGATTTTTGCGGGAGATACAACTGATTGATAAAGCCACAGGAGAAGTATTTTACGACAAACTGACGTTTGTCTACATTGAGGTGCCCAGGTTCAAGAAGGAGGAGGAAGAGCTTGTAACCCATTTTGACAAATGGATGTATGTGTTAAAAAACCTGCACCGGTTACAGGACATACCAAAGAAGTTGCAGGAGAAGATATTTAATAGACTTGTTAGTTGTTGATAATGAGCGAAGTGGCTATTTTTGCTAGTAAAAGGCACTAAAATGAGCTTGTCATATAAGGATATCCGCACGGATCGGCAGTGGCGTTCGGCTACGGGTCTGAGTGAGCAAAAGTTCACTTTCTTAGCCGCCCAGTTGGGCAAAGTATACCAGGAGCGCTACGGAGTAAGTCTGCAAGAGAAGATGCGCAATGTAAAGCAGCAGTTTATTTTCACTACTTATGAAGAGATGCTCTTTTTTGTTTTGTTCATCTTGAAAAACACGCTTACCTGGGACAATGCAGGATTAATCTTTGGCATTAGTGGTGGGGATGCACACCTGAACTTGACTCGGTTTTTCCCCCTTTTACAAACTGCTTTGGAGCGGTTAAGCTGCTTGCCGGTCCGGGATTTGAAAGACTGGCAGAAACTCCGCCCGGAGTTTTCCAGGCAGTTGGTCTTGCTCATGGATGGTAGTGAAGTAGCCGTGCAACGGCCTGTGGATGAGCAGCAACAGGAGCAGGCCTTCAGTGGTAAAAAAAGACATACCCGAAAGCTACTCCTGCTGAGTACGACCGATAGACGGATTTTGTACGTGAGCAAGCTCTATAACGGCAGTGTGCATGACAAGAAAATGGCCGATCAAGAGATCAAGGATCAATCAGCAGTGTTCGAGTCAAAAGAGTTGCGGGTAGATTCAGGCTTTTTGGGAATAGGCAAAACGCTCAAGGATTGCAAGGTGGAGATACCGGAAAAAAAGAAGAAAAACAACAACTTACCCTCCAGCAGAAAGAAGCTAACAAAGAAAAAGGCAAGAATAGAATCAGCATTGAACATGCCATTGGTGGCATGAAAAGATACCGCTTGATTATGGAGAGAATCAGAGTCAGAAAACTAGCGCTGCTGGATACAATAGTAGGGGTATGTGCTGGCCTTTGGAACTTCCAATCCAGCTTCTCCCTCATTCCCAACCACTAACAAGTCTAATAAATTGTTTGAACAAGCAGAAATTGCACAACTAACAGCAGATGAGATGAGAACATATGAAGAAAGTTTAAAAACCTATTGGGATAACTACAGTATCTTAGAAACGGCAAAGAAAGAGGAGCGTATAGAAATTGCAAAACGGTTGAAAAAGAAAGGTGTGGATATAGAAGTGATTGCTGAAACTACGGAGCTGACAAAAGAAGAGATAGAAAAGTTATAAAAAAGCACAAGGGCATAACATCTGCTAAGCCGACCACCAGCCTGCATGCCCGCAATTCTAACGCATGAGGGCATGGCGTCGGTTAGCCATGTTACGTTAGCCACAACTAAAAATAGGATTTGCTGTTCAACTTATGTATCTTTTATAGAAATTGACATCGAATATGATTATTGAAAAGAATATAAAGATTGAGCAGTCCCGTGCAGAATTATTGAATGATTACGCCAAATCCGGATTCTCCAGCCAGAATGAATTAGTTGCGTTTGCTTTGCAACTACTACAGAAGGAGTTGGAAAAACAACAAAGAGTAAAATTAGAAGAGTCCGCCCTTTGTATGCAAGTCTTTACGATGAAGATGAAGAAGCAAAATATTGGACTAACTCTGCTCTTGATGATTGGAAGTAAGACATGGCGCAACAACTAAAAAGAGGCATGGTCATTACCGTTGATTTAAACCCGACAAAAGGTTCAGAAACTGGTAAGATTCGCGGGAAAGATTCACGCCGCCGTGTGCTCATGTTACGTCAGTGATGACTTTTACAGAGTGTTTCTGGTCAGACAGCCATTTAACCATCCGGCCATCAAACAATTCAACCATACATCCTAAAACGTCAGCGGGTCGAAATGTTTGAAGTGACCGTTCATCCGGACCACTTCTTTGGTTCGTTCCATTTCGGCTACAATTGGGATGGCCCGCTCCAGATGACGGAGCAGATACGCCTGCCGCTCCCCTTCCGAAGGGATGGTGAGCAGTTCGTACTCCCCCTGCTCAACGGACAGCCCGATTTTGTGAGCCAGCTGGAAGGCTAAGGAATCGGCGTGGCGCATGTCGAGTTCGAGTGGCATCTGCATCAGGGTATACAGCCGCTTTACCTGCGCAATCAGCTGAACCCGTACCTCGTCGGTATAGCCCTCATCATTGGCAATAAACTCCGCTTCTCCCCCGAATACAGCTTTCCCGGGGCCGGATTCTCAAAACTCAGCAGGCGGAATACTGCCACGCCCACTGTCTCAATGTCCATCCGCCCATCGTCGTAGCGGCGGCTCAGGGTGGTCACCCGCATCTCAGTCCCGCATTTCTCCACCTGATTGCCAATGAACACCGGGATGCCGAAGGTCCTGTCCTCCTCGATACACTCACTGATCAACTGCCGGTAACGGGGTTCAAAAACGTGCAGGTTCAGCTTCTCGTCCGGAAAAGCCACCAGGTTTAGCGGAAACAGGGACAGATAACGGGTAGTCATAGGCGGTCGGCGGCTTTTTCTACCCTCACCCCGACACTCATGATTCCCGGGAGCGGGTCTTTGCGCATGTACTGCTTCACTTTAAAAGTATAGTTGCCCGGATGAGGAAATCTTGAAGTTTTCGAGTGACTGAATGCGGTGGTCGAAAATATCACCCATGCCATCGCCAAGGGGTTTGCCGGTTTTCTGGTCCATCAGCGTCAGTTCCTGCAACCGCGAAGAGATAATTTTTCCCGTACTGTCAGAGAGGTAATACGTCACGTACAGATTATAATATGGATACATGGAAGCGTTCCGGATATTATAATAGATATTGTAGGGAACGGTTGCATTGTCGATGGTGAAGCCAAAAGCGGGAATTGTGTCAATGTACCACTGATAGTTCTCAAGGTCCTGATTCCGCTCATACAGCCGGTCGGGGTCGCAGGCATAAAACAGGGAGGCAATCAACAGAAACAGTACTATTCTCATGGATTCGGAAAGAAAGGGCAGATTTACAGGGTATGTGTCAGTTTCCGAAAAAACGTCTGGTTTTTGGATGTACAAAATGCTGACGCTGCAAAACTAACATTTATACGCAAATATAAACCACCCCCGGCGTTACTTCCGCCGGCTGGTTGGCCAGCCACGGAACATTGCCTCCAAAAAGAAAAGGCAGACGATCTGCCTGCCCTTCCTTCATGATTTTGTCCGGTTTATGGATTGGGAGCCGACGGTTTTTTCTTTTTCTTCCTGAACTTCCTGTCTTTGTCCTGCTTGCTGAACTTCTTGTCCAGCTGGGCAAGATCACTGTTTAAGGGTGCCGGTGAGGCAGAAATTTCCATGACGTCAATCTCCAGCGATGCCGGTTTATTGCCTTTCCGGTTCAGGGCAATAATCTGGTTTACCCGCTCCACAGAAACCTGATGCCAGGTAGTTTCGTCGTGGTAACCAAACCAGAGTATTTTTTTGAAAATGTCCGTTTTTTGCAGATATGCCGGCCCCCGCTGGGTAAACAGGGGACCATCCACTGAGGGAATGTCCCGGAGAGAATCCATGTATGTCTCCAGTTCGTAGTTGAGGCAGCACTTGAGGCGACCGCACTGACCGGAGAGTTTGGTCGGATTGAGCGAAAGATTCTGGTAGCGGGCCGCACCGGTGGAGACACTTTTAAAATCAGTGAGCCAGGTAGAGCAGCACAGTTCGCGGCCACATGAACCGATTCCACCCAACCGGCCGGCTTCCTGCCGCAGGCTGATCTGCTTCATTTCCACCCGGATTTTAAACTCGGAGGCCAGCAGCTTGATCAGCTCCCGGAAATCCACCCGTTCGTCGGCGGAGTAGTAAAAGGTGGCTTTGGTGTTGTCGGCCTGATACTCTATGTCCGACAGCTTCATATCCAGCTTTAGTTCGTTGATGATCTGCCGGGTCCGGAACAGCGTGGGCATTTCACGGGCCCTGGACTGTTCGTACTTTTCCTTGTCCTTGGCGGTGGCCAGCCGATACACTGCCTTGAGGTCGTCCGAATCCTGAACACCTTTTTTCCGCATTTGCAGCCGCACCAGGTCGCCCTGCATGGATACAAAGCCGAGGTGGTGGCCGTTCTGGACTTCCACGATAACCGCGTCGCCGGGGTAAAGTTCGAGGTTGTTGATGTTGCGGAAAAACTCTTTCCTGCCGCCCTTGAAGCGGACTTCCAAAGCATTGAAACGATTGGCAGCGGGCACGTCCATATCGCTCAGCCAATCAAAAACAGCCATTTTTTCAAATTCTCCGGTAGCGCAACCGCCTCCGGCAGAACAACTGGTGCATGCCATAATGAATTATTTATAGTAAATCGGCCGGTGGCCTACGTGATAAAATGTACTGATCAAATCAACCGTGTCCTGACTTTTCTGCCTCTTTGCACAACGGATAATTTCTCAGCAAATCCTAAAATACCCAGGGAAACTGATAAATCCTAAAAAATCTCCTTAAACGTATACTTCCAAATCCGAACCGATGTCGCGCCGGAAGTACTTTTTACCGAACTGCACCTTGTCAGCGGCGGCCATTGCCTTCTCCACTGCCTGGCTGATTGTATCGCCCATGCCCGTAAGCGCCAGCACCCGCCCGCCGTCCGTAAAAACGCCCCCGGGGCCGGTTTTTGTTCCGGCGTGAAAAGAAATAACATCTTTCAGATCATCCAGTCCGGTCACGGGAATGCCTTTTTCGTACGGACCGGGGTAACCACCCGATACCAGCATCACGGTCGCGGCCGTCCGGGGGTCCGTTTCGAGTTGCGTACCGGCTAGTTTGCCCTCAGCGGCGGCTTTGAGCAGTAAAACAAAATCAGACTGCAGGCGGGGCATTACCACTTCGGTTTCGGGGTCGCCCATCCGGGCATTGTATTCAATCACGTAGGGTTCGCCGTTCACGTTCATGAGGCCGATGAAGAGAAAACCTACGTACCGGATGCCGGCCTTCTGCAGGCCGGCCACGGTAGGCTTCACCACCCGGTCTTCCACTTTTTTGAGGAAAGAATCATCCGCAAAGGGTACCGGCGACACGGCTCCCATGCCACCTGTGTTCGGGCCGGTATCTCCCTCGCCGATCCGCTTGTAATCTTTGGCTTCCGGCAGGATCACGTAACCAGTTCCGTCGGTAAGCACAAACACTGATAACTCTATTCCTTCCAGAAACTCCTCCACTACGACCTTCCGGCTGGCTTCGCCAAACTGGCCGTTGAGCATGTTCCGGAGGGTTTTTTCTGCTTCGCCACGGCTTTCTGCAATCACGACGCCTTTGCCTGCGGCAAGACCATCGGCCTTCAGCACGACCGGCAGCGGTTGACTCCCCAGGTAATTTAGTCCTGCTTCGAGGCCATCGGCAGTAAAAGTGGCAGATTTGGCCGTTGGAATGTGGTTATCCCGCATGAATGCCTTAGACCAGTCCTTGCTTCCTTCCAGCCGGGCTCCGGCCGCATCAGGACCGACCATGAGTACGTGCTCCAGATCCGGACGGGCCGAGAAGTAATCACGGACACCCCGCACCAGGGGCTCTTCGGGGCCAACCAGCACCAGATGAATGTTTTTTTCCAGCACCAGCCGGGAGAGGGCGTCGAAGTCCGTAGCCGAGACCGGCACATTGGTGGCAATTCCGGCGGTACCGGCGTTACCGGGGGCTACGAAAAGCGTATCGCAATGGGGGCTTTGGGCAATTTTCCAGGCAAAAGCGTGTTCACGGCCACCGCCCCCCAGGATCAGAATATTCATAGGTTTGAAGGAGTGAGGAATCAGAAGCGGGGAGTCAGTAGTGAGAAGGTACCTGAGTACTACACTCTTCTCACTACTGACTCCCTGCTTCTGACTGCTAGTTGGCTACTTCCGAAAGGAATTTGATGCGGATCAGGCGCAGTTCTTCTTCGGAATAATCATCGCCGAGCATCTGGACGGCAGCCTGAATGTTATCGGTTTCGGCGGTCATGAAATAATCGTAAATCTCATCCTGCCGCTCCTCGTCCATGAGGTTATCTATGTAGTAGTCAAGGTTGAGGCGGGTGCCGGAATAGCAGATGTGCTCAATTTCCCGGATCAGGTCGGCCATGCTCAGGTCCAGGGCTTCGGTAATATCTTCCAGATTCACCTTCCGGTCAATCTGCTGGATGATGGAAATTTTTGCTTTGGACTTATTGGCCGTTGACTTCACCACCACCTCAGTAGCGGTGGCGATATCGTTTTCGTCCACGTATTTGCCAATCAGTTCGATAAAGGGCCGTCCGAATTTTTCTACCTTGCCCATGCCTACTCCGTTGATGCGGGAGAGGTCCTCTTTACTGGTCGGGTAAGTGGTAGCCATTTCCTCAAGGGAAGGCTCCTGGAAAACGGCGTACGGTGGCAGTTTTTTCTCTTTGGCTACCTTGCGCTGCAATGCCTTCAGCAATTCGAACAGCACCGGATCACAGGCTTTTCCCGCCGGGTGGCCAGACGGATCATTTTCGTTATCCTCGTCGTCGGCCGCAGTGGAGAAATCATGGTCTCTGGCAAGGGTGACCGGGTACGGGTTTTCGGTAAAATCCATCCCCTTCTCCGACACCTTCAGCACCCCGTAGTTCTCAATGTCTTTTTCCAGAAAATCGTGCAGCAGGATCTGGCGGATCACCGAATTCCAGTAAGCGCCATCCTTGGCGGCACCCTTGCCGTAAATGGGCAGTTTGTTGTGCCCGTAGCTGATCACGTACTGGTTTTCCAGCCCGCGCAGTACGTCGCTCAGGTGTGCCATATCGAAACGCTGATTGGTCTGCAGTGCCGCCTGAATGGCCATCATCACGTGTTCCTGCGCTTCAAACTTCTCTCTGGGCTTGAGGCAGTTGTCACAAAAACCGCAGTCCTGGTTCACATGTTCGCCGAAGTAGTGCAGCAATTGCCGGCGGCGGCACACGGAAGATTCCGCGTAAGACGCCATTTCCTGCAGCAGGTGCTTGGCATTTTCGCGTTCGGTTACCTGCTTGTCCTTGTTGAACTTGTCCAGCTTGATAATGTCATCATAACTGTAAAACATGACACAGTTGCCTTCCAGACCGTCCCGGCCGGCCCGGCCCGTCTCCTGATAGTAGCCTTCCAGTGATTTGGGTGTGTCATAATGAATCACAAACCGCACATCGGGCTTGTCAATTCCCATTCCGAAGGCAATGGTGGCCACAATCACGTCCACATCTTCATTCAGGAAAGCATCCTGATTGGCCATGCGGATGTGTGAGTCGAGGCCGGCGTGGTAAGGCAGCGCCTTGATATCATTTACCAAAAGCAGCTGGGCTATTTCTTCCACCTTTTTGCGGCTCAGGCAGTAAACAATCCCCGATTTGCCCTTATGCGCTTTTACGTACTTGATGAGTTGTTTTTTGGTGTCAATCTTCGGCCGGATCTCATAGTAGAGGTTTTTCCGGTTAAAGGAGGACTTATACAGGGCGGCTTCCTCCATCTGGAGATTCCGCTGAATGTCTGTCTGTACCTTGGGCGTAGCCGTAGCCGTCAGGGCGATGATGGGCAGGTTGCCCAGGTTGTCAATGATGGTTTTGATCTTCCGGTATTCGGGACGGAAGTCGTGTCCCCATTCGGAGATGCAGTGCGCCTCGTCAATGGCCACGAAGGATATATTGGCTTTCTGGAGGAAGGCAATGTTTTCCTCCTTGGTCAGCGATTCGGGAGCCACGTACAGCAGTTTGGTTTCTCCGCTGAGCACGTCCCTGCGGACTTTGGTAATTTCAGCCTTGGACAGGGTGGAATTCAGAAACTGCGCCTTTACATTGAGGACATTCAGCTGGTCTACCTGATTTTTCATGAGGGCAATCAGCGGGGAGATCACGATGGCCGTGCCGGGCTTCATCACGGCGGGGAGTTGATAGCAAAGCGATTTGCCGGCTCCCGTGGGCATGATGACGAATGTATTGTGATCGGCTGAAATGCTTTGGATGATGGATTCCTGATTACCCCTGAACTGACTGTATCCGAAAACCTCTTTAAGTTTTTCTTTCAGTAAGGTGTCCTGTTCCGTTATCATTTGGGTGTGAGCGAAAAATTTGATGTGTAAGAAATCAAATCCGGTGTATAAAAATTGAAGTTACTAAAAAAACGAGAGCCTGGCGTGTATTTTTTTAATCTGCCCTGAATAAAAAGAACAGAGGCAGCAGACCATAACCCGCAGACGCAAAGTAGAAAAAACACTGCACGAACTCCCATAACATGCAATGGGAGGCAAAAATGACCAGCAGAACCGGTTACAGCCGTTGCCGGAAACTATAAAAATTGCGAATGTACAGACAAATAAGATATAACTATTTCAACAATCAATTAAGCAAAACAATGTCAAACCTCTTGCGGGGATTTACCGTAATATGGCCGGGACTGTCTGCCGGCTCCTGAAATATTTTCCCTAAAAATAACAATCTTTGCTTCCGGCTCGTAAGTTCTCACTCTTTATTTTATAATTCACTGATAATGAATAAAAACAATTATGTTGTGATCATGGCTGGCGGGGCCGGTACCCGGTTCTGGCCTTTCAGCCGCTCCAACTACCCCAAGCAATTCCACGATGTACTGGGCACCGGACGCACGCTTCTCCAGCAAACCGCCGACCGCTTTATCAAAGTTTGTCCGCCCGAAAACATTTACGTGGTTACCAGCAGTGAGTACAAAGACGTTGTGCAGCAACAGCTGCCGCAACTTTCCGGGCAACAGATACTCCTGGAGCCCGCCCGGCGCAACACCGCCCCCTGTATTGCCTACGCCAGTTACAAGATCGGCCTTCAAAACCCCTCGGCCAACATTGTAGTAGCCCCTGCCGATCACATCATTCTGCGGGAAGATGAATTCGTCAAAACCATTGAAACTGCCCTTGCCGCCACCCAGAAGGAAGACATTCTGGTAACGCTGGGAATCAAGCCCAGCCGCCCCGACACCGGCTACGGCTATATTCAGTACCTGCCCTCGAAAAAAAGCATCAAAAAAGTAAAAACCTTTACCGAAAAGCCTTACCTGGAGCTGGCCAAAAAGTTTGTGGAAAGCGGCGACTACGTCTGGAACGCGGGCATCTTTGTGTGGAGTGTCAGGTCCATTACCCAGAGCTTTAACCGGCACATGGGCGACGTAGCCGAGTTATTTGAGGATGGCAAGAAGCATTTTTACCAGAAAACGGAGGAAAACTTCATCCACAAGGTGTATTCCCAGTGCAAGAATATTTCCATTGATTACGGCATCATGGAAAAAGCCGACCAAGTTTACGTGGTCCTGAGTGATTTCGGCTGGTCGGACCTGGGCACCGGGAAATCGCTGTACGACATTTCGCCCAAGGATGATAAAGGCAACGTGCTGGATGGCAACATCATGCATTACGAGACCCGGAACTGCATCATCAAAACGCCCAAAGACCGCCTCGTCGTGACTTACGGACTTGAAGGATTCATTGTAGCCGAGTACGGCAACGTGCTGCTGATCTGCCAGAAAGAAGAAGAACAGCGGGTACGCGACTTCGTGTCCGATGCCCGCAACAAAGGCGCGGAGTTTGTGTAGGCCGGTGCTGGCAGAATCCGACTGATCCTCATTACTGAATAAATTCCATAGATAGTATTGTCTCATTCCGGAACAGTATCATCTATGGAATTTTCGTTTTCAGCGCATCTTGCTGAATAAAAAACCGCGTAATTATTTCCCTTAATGGATATCCGGAAGAGTGGGTTGATTATTCTGAAGCTTTTTGCATTTCTCTGGCCAAACCTGATCTGCATTGCGGTTGCCTGGAGCCAGACCTCCCGTGACCTGGCTGACAGCAATCCCGGGTGCGAAAAGATCTATGTAGCCGTGGAACAGATGCCCCAATTTCCGGATGGAATGCCTGGGCTGTTACGCTTTATAAAAAAGAATTTAAAATACCCGGCAAAAGCTACTGAAGCGAAAATAGATACCGCGGTTACGGTCAGGATCAGATTTTTCATCCGGACCGATGGCCAGGCGGAAGTGCTCCAGGTAGAAAACGACCCCGGGTACGGGTTTAAAGAAGAAGCCCTGCGCGTTATCAGCCTGATGCCCCGGTGGCAGCCGGGAATGATAAACGGAGAGGCGGTATGCGTGAGAGGCACAATTCCTCTGATGTTTTACCCCGGACAGCCGTCCGGAATTGAGCAAATGGGCTGTAATATTGCCTCCGGAGGACCACCCCACCGCCGGACTGCCTGTGGGTTTGTTTACCGGCCTCTGTCCCGCGGTATTAACCGGAACATCAATATTTTTTGTTTCGGATATGTTGAAGCACTTTTTGTCCCTGACAGCTTTTACCCTGACAATGGCTTTTGGTCATGCCCAGACCAGGTCTGATTCAAAAGAAAGCAGCCGGGAAGAGCAGGTCTTCCAGATAGTTGAAGTTATGCCGCAATTCCCGCAGGGCCCAGGCGGACTGGCGCAGTTCCTTTCCACAAACCTACAGTACCCGGCCGAAGCAAGAAGGGACAGTGTGCGGGGTACGGTCTATGTCGGTTTTGTGATCAATAACAAAGGCAATGTAAGCGATGTGTTGGTGCTGAAAGGCATCGGACACGGCTGTGATGAAGAGGTGGTCCGGGTGATCAGGCTGATGCCACAATGGACACCCGGCCGTCAGGATGGCCGAAATGTAGCCGTCCGGTTCAGTTTGCCGGTGAGGTTTGAGATCCTGTGACTGAATGCAACTCCGGAAGTTTTCCACTCCTTGCCAACTGAAATTGTCGGGGCATCTCCAGCCTGGTTATCGGTGATTCGCAAGACGGATTCCATCCCTCCGGAGGGACGGAATCCATTTCTTTACTTTAAAAGTTAAACCGGAACTGCACTATCCGTCGGAGAAAACTTCACCACGGGCTCTGCTTTGCTGCCTTCCGGATTCATCCGCAGATGCATATTCATTTGCTCTGCGATCTGCCGGACGTGCTCTTCTTCTTTGAAAAGGGTCGGATGGGCAGCCCCATGAATATTATGAACGGCAACTCTGCCCACTGCTTTGCGCCTCCACCCAAAATCGCTGTTCAGCAGATACCTGGCCGGACCTTCTACAGCTCTGAAAAAAACAACTTTACCCGGATACTCCGGCACTTTATATTTCAGCAGCGACTGATCCAGTATGCGCATCAGGTAATCCCTGTGACGATCAGCGATGAGACAGCCTGCTTTCTTCCCGCTGTTTAAATCAGCCGTACTCCCCGAAAGAATACCTGTCTGCCGGCCTGGCTGCATCATACCGGCTATTTTTCTGCTGACCCAGCGTGCAGACCGGCAGTACTCCCTCCGGATCAGATACCGGAACTTTTTAAAAGACAGGAATGCACATAAATAACTGATGAGAATGTACCGGACAGGAACAAGCTGGTTATGGTTGGGCGTATACCGGGGATAAGTATCATATAAAAACAGATTCTCCACTTTCTGCCCCATCTTCGTCAGTCGGGAGGCTATGTCATAGGCAACGTACCCGCCGTATGAATACCCGCCGATCTGGTAAGGCCCCTGCGGCTGTTTTTCAATGATGGCCTGCAGATAGAATTTCGCTGCCTCCTCAATGGTCTCACAGGGTGCATCCGTTCCATTCATTCCTCTTGCCATGATTCCGTACACGGGCTGTTCCTCATCCAGGTAAGAGGCCAGCTTGTACACATATTCCACGTCACCGGAAATGGGATGAATGCAGAACAGGGGTGGTTTACTGCCCGTTTCCCGGACCGGAACAAGGGTATTCCAGACCTGACCGGGCGAGGATTCCGCCAGCAGACAAGCCAGCCCGCCAATGGTGGGATTGGCAAAGACGGATGAGAGGGGCAGCAACCGGCCGGTGACCTGGTGGATTCTGGAAATAATCTTTCCGGCCATCAGGGAATGTCCGCCCAGGTCAAAAAAATTGGCATCCATGCTTATCTTTTCAATTCCCATTTCTTCCTGCCAAACCTGCGCGAGAAGTTTTTCGGCAGGGTTCCGGGGAGGTGCATAATGACCGGACACCTGCTGAACTGCATGGGGTTCGGGTAAGGCTTTCCGGTCAATTTTACCGCTTGCATTCAGCGGAAATGTTTTCAACCATACAAAAGCCGCCGGAATCATGTAATCGGGCAGCTTGTCTTTCAGGAAGCTGCGGATCTCGGGCGTGCCGGGTGTAAAGCCTGCTTTAGGTACCAGGTAGGCAATGAGCCTTTTGCCACCGGCCGGATCCGGTCCCGCCACCACCAGCACTTCCTGCAAGTCTTCACGACGGCTCAGTGCTGCTTCAATTTCACCCAGTTCGATCCGGTAACCTCTTACCTTTACCTGATGATCTACCCGCCCCAGAAACTCCATGTTTCCATCGGGAAAGTATCGGGCCAGATCGCCGGTGCGGTACAACCGGTCGCCGGCGCGGGAACTGAACGGATCAGGAATAAACTTTTCAAGATTCAACTCCGGCCGCTTGAAATATCCTTCCGCCAGACAATCGCCACCAATGTAGAGGTCGCCGGGGATGCCTGCCGGCACGGGTTGCAGACACGAATCCAGAATATGGTAGCGGGCATTTTGAATTGGTTTGCCGTACGGAATGCTTACCCATTCCTCCTGAAGTTGGCCAATCGGGTAGTAGTTGGACCAGACGGTCGCTTCCGTTGCGCCACCCAGACTGATTACCTGCGTTCCGGGAAAAGTATCCTGTATCCAGCCGGGCATGGTCAGCGGAATCCAGTCTCCGCTCAGGAAAGCCAGCCGCAGATGGGTTCCAACAGATGGGTTCATCTGGTCCGCATTCCGGAAAGGAATCAGTTGGGACAAGGTGGCCGGTGCCGAGTTCCAGAAGGTAATGGGTTCTTCCTGCAATATCCTGAGCAGCCGCTGTGGGTCAGCCAGTTCTTCCGCATTGGCAATCCGGATAGTGCCTCCGGCAGCCAGCATCCCGAAAATATCGTAGACCGACAAGTCAAAACCGAGGGAATTGACAAAAAGTACGCAATCCGCAGGACCAACGGAGAAGGTGTTGTTTACCCACTCAATCAGGTTGATTGCCGGCCGGTGCCGGACCATTACTCCTTTAGGAATACCGGTTGAGCCGGAAGTATAAATAATATAAGCCAGGTGATCCGGGGTGACCGTGCTTTCGGGTTTGGTTACCGGTTCATTTGCCAGACACTGGCCGTCCGGGTCAAGGGCAATGATTTCAAAATGATAGCCGGCAAACCGGTCGGTCAACTCAGGCTGAGTCACCAGAGCTGAAAGTTGAAGATCGTCCAGCACAACCGCCTGCCGGTCCTTTGGGGCCTTGGGGTCCAGCGGAACGTAGGCGCCTCCTGCCTTCTGAATACCCAGTACGCCAATCACCATTTCAAAAGATTTTTCGGTGCAGATGCCAACCAGTACATCCGGACCAACACCGGCTTTCCGGAGACGATGGGCCAGTTGATTCGCTTTCTGATCGAGTTGACGGTAGGTAAGTGACTGATCGCCTGTCCGGACTGCGATTGCATGAGGGGTTTTCTGAACCTGCTGCTCAAACAGGTGATGCATGCAGACCGACTGATTATAAGGGTGTTCTGTCTGATTCCAATCGAATATGATTTTTTGTCTTTCCGTTTCAGAGAGGATATTCAGATGCTTCAGCGGAGTTGCAGGAGCGAAACCCAGGTGTTCGAGTAATGTGGCAAACTGGCCGGCTATCTGGTCCATGCAGTTTTGGTCCAATCGCTCAGAATCACCCGCCCAAACGTAACGGCTTTCCTTTCCGGCAATAATAAGGGTAAGCATTCCCGGCAAACGGGCCGGAACACTGTCCAAAGAACCCGTAATCAGCAGATTGACCTGAAAAGCCGGATCGGCCTGAAGTTCCGGGCGGGACCGCAATCCGGGGAACCGGGCGACCAGGTCAAGGGTATAGGTTTGCCTTTTTTGTACTGCTGTCAGTTCCCGGCGGGCGGCCTGGCAGATTTCACCAAAGCCATCATCGGGATTAATTCCGGCAACCCCAAAGGGGACCACAGGTGCGAAAAACGGCACGGGCTCAGGCTGAGTCTGAAAAAGTTCTTCCGTGGAGAAACCAATAAAAACATCTGAAACATTACTGATCCGGTGCAGATAAACCACCAGCGCCGCGCTGAGAAAGGTTACCGGATCGGCTTTTTCTTCCCATACGGCAAAAGTACCCGAAGCCGGCACGCTGACAGCGCCCACCCGGTAGTGGTATTTACCTGCCTTACCTTCCTGCAGGGGAAACCGGGACGCATAAGGCAGCGCAGTCGGCTGCAAAGCCGTCAGTTTGCGGGCCCAGTAATTCTGAAAAGGAGCAAGTGCAGCATCCATTTTCTCAATACTGGCTACCGCTTCGGCCACCAAAACCGGAAACTGCATTCCGCATCTCCACCCATAGTCCTTCTGGAGGTCGGCAGGGGAAAGCTTTCTCCCCTGCAGCGTGGTTGCCCCACTCAGCTCCACGTCAAATGTGCCGGTAGAAATCTGAATGCAGTCTTCCTTCAGGTCCACTACCGTACCGGGTGGCAAGGCTGATGAGTGGCTCAGAATCCGAAAGCCGGCCGGTATAATCAAATGGTTATGACAACGGATTTTTGGTAACCCCAGGGTATTCTGGTAAGGGCCAAAATACAACGCACGAAAGAGCCGGTCTATCTCCCCGGCCGGTTGGTGCCAGTCAATAATTCCGCCCCGGGCAGGCCGGTCTTTGAGTGAAAAATAACTTCGCTGGCTGATGTCCTGAGCTACTGGCTCAAGCCTGTCTTTCAGCATGCTGTCCAAAAGCTCTGAAAATCCGGAAAGGGCAGCTTCATAACACCTGGCATCCAGCGTCATGGCAGTCTCGTCCGGAGAAACTTCAATCCGCTTCTGAACCAGAATATCCCCGGTGTCGATCTGGGGCGTTACCTTATGCCAGGTAATTCCATGAAAAGATTCATTATTGAGTATGGCCCATGATGGCGAGTGGATGCCGGCGTATTTTGGCAGGGGCCCGTAATGGCAATTAACCGCCCCCTTCCGGACATGCTCCAGAAGACCGGCTTTAATAATCTGGTGGTTTCCGATGCTGAAAAGGTAGTCCACCGGAGACCGTGCCAGGGCAACGGTTAAATCTTCCCATGAATGCAGCAATGGCACTCCTTGCTCCCGGGAAAAGGACTGTACAGCCGGATCGGGCGACAATACATAATCAATGCTCAAACCTTTGTCTTTCCAGATTTGCAGACACTGCTTTATCAGAGTGCCTTCTCCCGCAAAGATGCATACGGGACTCTTTTCCTGCACCGGAGGGGACGGGAGCTGGTCCTGAACATGGGCAGATCCGGCTTCAGGTTTCGTGGCTACCGCCTGTTTGCTTTTTTTTACCGGAGAACTCTGGAAAATGAGGCTTAAACCAAACATACAGCTTGCAGGATTTATTGCTGAATACTTTAATGCTGACCAAGCCGGAAGGCTGGTCTTTAGTCTTATTTATGCCCCGGAGGACAGGCAATGGCAGAAATAAAATTTGCCGGTTTCCGAATGGCCGGCTAACGCCGTGAAAGAAGGATAATTTACCCTATTCCCCGGACAGAAGAGTTTATATTGGCAGCTGAAGCGTAATACGCCGTTATTCATACCCGGGTAAACGCTGACAATGCTTGATAATGCAAAAAAACTTTGAAGCTTTACTCTTTTGTAACTTTTATACCAAACGTAAGGGAAATGTAAACTTTAAAAGGAGCAAATCGACCTAACCCCGTTTTTCCGCCACGAACTGATGGTTTTCAGCTACCAATATTCAAGAAAAGCATCAGATATACTCTACACCGGTCAGCTTTACAGAAAGGAGAAAAGGCTTTAACCAGTCACTGCTCCTTTTCAGTTGTAAAAAGCACATAATGCCCTCCGTTTTATGGGCTATTCTCATACCCTAACCCCTTGTATCTATTCTCACATGCAGGGTCTTGACTGTCAGCTGCTCCGCATGATGATCCAACAGCCAGCACTTTTGGGAAATACAAAATGCTTATGCTTTACTGACCTGTTCCCGGCACCATATGCGGAACGTATCTTCCAAAAAATGCTGACCTGAGACCACTGGAAAGCTATCTCCTGGCACACCCTGCCTGAAGCAGAGGCTGTGGCGTCAGGGGGCAATGCTGATCAGATTCTCTTCCGGCAATTAAAATGCAGAGGGATGCAGAGCCGGGCTGCGTCTTCACAAACCCGCCGCTTCTGCGAACATTTTTCCCCTTAATTCGCTTATTAACATGATCTGTTCCGGTAACCTTGCCGGATTCAGACCCTTACCCGAACTTTTACTTTTCCGGGCTTTTTCTATACCCTTATGATAGAAGCAAAAACCTCCACTGGTCACAATCCCGTTCCGGCCATTGCCGTCCAAAAAACCCAACCCCGCGTTGGAGTCCTGCTTGCCCAACTCGGTACTCCCGACAGCCCTTCCGTGCCCGACGTGCGGAAGTACCTGCGCGAGTTCCTGATGGATGGCAGGGTGATTGATATTCCGCTGGCTTCGCGGACGCTGCTCGTAAATGGAATTATTGCACCCTTCCGGGCACCTAAATCCGCTAAAGTCTACAAGGAAGTATGGACGGAAAGAGGCTCACCGCTGAAGTTTTACAGCGAGGATATCGTAAGGATGTTACAGGAAAAGCTGGGCGGGGAGTATTTCGTGGTGCTGGGCATGCGGTATCAGAATCCGAGTCTTGATGTTGCCCTGGAGAGGCTCAGAACCATGGGACTGGAAAGTATTGTCGTAATTCCACTGTTTCCGCAGTATGCCTCCGCCACCACAGGTTCGGTTTACGAAAAGGTAATGCGGATTGTGAAGGAGTGGCAGATTATTCCGGAAATCAACTTTGTAAACCGTTTTCTTGAACATCCCAAGTTTCTGGAGGCCTTTACCCGGCTTGGTAAAAAATACATGGCGGAGCACCCCTATGATCATTGTCTGCTTTCCTACCACGGCCTGCCCGAACGGCAGATCCTTAAGGGCGACTATACAGGAAACACCTGCCGGTTAGGTGCATGTTGCGGCACCCTGCATGCTGCCAATCAGCACTGTTACCGGGCGCAGTGTTTCGAGACAACCCGCTTGCTGGCGTCCCGGCTCGGACTGAAGGAGGATCAGTACACCGTTTCTTTTCAGTCAAGGTTAGGTAAAACGCCCTGGATTCAGCCTTATACTGAAGACGTAATCATTGAACTGGCAAAAAAAGGCAAGAAAAGCGTACTTGTTTTCTCCCCATCCTTTGTGGCTGACTGTCTCGAAACCACCGTCGAAATCGGCATGGAGTACCGGGAGGTGTTTGAGAAAAACGGCGGACACCACTGGCAGTTGGTGGAAAGTCTCAACAACGATCCGCTGTGGGTAGAAACGCTGGCTGATATGGTGCTCAGCCGGAGCATCAGGTATTGAGCGGGTATTGGGTAATAGGTATTAGTTGATAGTCAGTGAAAGGCATTCAGGGAAAAAGTAATTGGTAATTGGTAATTCATACCCGTGCTTTTTCCTCCCGGTACATCCGGGCCAGTACGTCTACGGCGTAATCTACTTCCGCGGGGGTATTGAATTTGCAGAAAGAGAACCGGACGGACGGTCTTTCGGGATCAGTGCCCAATGCCCTCAGCACGTGCGAGCCGATATCGGAACCGCTTGAACAGGCACTCCCACCGGAAGCCGATATTTTGTTGATATCCAGATTAAAGAGCAGCATATCGCCAAGATCGGAAGGCGGCAGACTCACGTTCAGCACCGTATACAGAGAGTTCGCCCGGTCGGTCGGATCGCCGTTGAAGCTGATGCCTTCTATTTCCTCCCTCAACCGGCTGATCATTCTGTCTTTGAGGGCCTGAATGTGCCGCTGGTGGGCATCCATATCCCGGTAGGCTATTTCCAGTGCCTTTGACAAGCCGATGATTCCGTAAACATTCTCGGTTCCCCCCCGCATGTTGCGTTCCTGCGATCCGCCGTGGATAAAGGGGGCGATTTTGGTTTCAGTATTGACGTACAGGAAACCGACGCCTTTGGGGCCGTGAAACTTGTGGGCCGCACCCACCATAAAGTTCAGGTTTAACCTTTGCAGGTCATGGCGGTAATGGCCAACCGTTTGCACCGTATCTGAATGGAAGATGGCATTATACTCCCGGCACCACTCCCCTACCTGGCCAATATCCGTCAGGTTGCCGGTTTCATTATTGGCGTGCATCAGCGAGACCAGCGACCCTGGAGAATTTGCCAGCAGTTCTCTCAGATGCTCCATATCAACGTAGCCATTGCGGTCTACCCGGACGAAGCTAAGCTCAATTTTTCCCTTTTTCCAGAGGTCCTCCAGCGTATGGAGCACAGCGTGGTGTTCCAGCGGCGAGGTAATGGCATGCCCGATTCCAAAGCCCTCAATGGTACAGCGAAGGGCTGTGTTATCGGCCTCCGTACCGCCTGAAGTAAAAAATATCCCGGAAGGGGAAGTATTCAGCAGCGCCGCCACGTTCTTGCGGGCTTTCTCAATGGATGACCGCACCTCCCGTCCGTGGGTGTGGATGGAGGAAGGATTGCCGAAATGATCCCGCATGTAGGGAATCATGGCCTCCAGCACTTCAGGGTCCAGGGCCGTGGTAGCGGCGTTGTCTAAATATACCCGCATGGAAATAGGATTATACGCCTTTCACATTCGTTGCTCAGGCCCGGAGCTTCTGCGAAACTACCTCTTTGATGTCGCTGATGATTTTATTGGCCAGGTAATTAGCTGTGGCCTGGGTATCAGATTCTGAATAAATCCGGATAATCGGCTCAGTATTGGACTTCCGCAAATGCACCCATTCCTTGCCAAACTCAATCTTTACGCCGTCTGCCGTATTGATGGGGTTCTTCTCGTACTTGCGGCGGATCGTCTCAAGGATTTCATCCACATTCAGCTCAGGCGTGAGTTCAATTTTATTTTTGGAAATATGGTAGTCGGGATACTTTGCCCTCAGCCTCGATACCGGCATATTTACCTGCGCAAGGTGAGTCAGAAAGAGCGCAATTCCCACCAGCGCATCGCGGCCGTAGTGCAGTTCAGGATAAATGATCCCTCCGTTGCCCTCACCGCCGATAACTGCATTGTGCTGCTTCATGCTGTTTACAACGTTTACCTCGCCCACAGCCGAGGCAAAGTAATTACCTCCCGCCTTCTCGGTCACGTCACGCAATGCCCGGGTGGAAGAAAGATTGGAAACGGTATTGCCGGGCTTATGCTTGAGGACGTAATCAGCCACGGCCACCAGCGTATACTCCTCGCCGAACATGCGGCCGTCTTCACTTACAAATGCAAGGCGGTCCACGTCGGGGTCTACCACAATGCCAAGATCGTAACGACCTTTTTCCAATTCATTGGAAATCTGCGTCAGGTTCTCAGGCAGTGGCTCCGGATTGTGCGCAAACAGGCCGGTAGGTTCGCAGTTGAGTTGCGTGATCTTTTTTACGCCGAGTTCTTCCAGCAGCATCGGCACGGCAAAACCGCCGCAGGAGTTCACTGCGTCGACCACCACTGAGAAATTTCGGGCGGCTATGGCCTCTTTATCTACCAGCGGAAGCGCAACAATGGCTTCTATATGGCGCTGCAGGTAGGAATTATCGTACCGGTAGCGGCCGATTTTCTTCACTTCGGCAAAGTCAAAATCTTCGGTTTCCGCCAGCTTCAACACTTTGGCCCCGTCTTCCGCCGATATAAACTCACCTTTGGAATTGAGTAGTTTCAGGGCATTCCACTGGATCGGGTTATGGCTGGCCGTGATAACGATGCCGCCGGCTGCATTTTCGGCGATTACGGCCATTTCAACGGTAGGCGTAGTGGAAAGACCAAGATCAATGACGTCCAGCCCCATTCCCTGCAGGGTGGCCGTCACCATCCGGTTGATCAGTTCGCCGGAAGGTCTGGCATCACGTCCGATAATCACTTTGCCCGCACCGCTGCCCACACCTGATTTCAGCCAGGCACCGTAAGCAGCCGTATACTTCACAACATCCAGGGAGTAAGTGCATCACCGCTGCGGCCGCCGATTGTACCGCGGATACCTGATATGGATTTAATTAAGGTCACTGGATTCTGATAGTTTGTTCAGGAAATGACAAAAATAAAAAATTACAAAGTGAGGCTGTTAAATTTCCGTTGCTAAAAATTACGGATCGCCGGTTCGTGAAGGTACGAATAAAGATCAACCCCTGCTAAAGGGATCAATCATGCTTTTTTAAGGGCAAAAAGTTCATCAGAAACGGCGCTTGCCGGCGTTTTTTGGAATCAGGTTTCGGTAACTCAACACGAATTACCTAATTTTGAACGGGACCGCAGGCAGCATGCTGCATTTAGCCCTTGTGCGCAAACATACGGACACCCATACAGGTAGTTCAGCATTTGTGAATATTTCTCCTCCGATGAAGCCATACAAATTTTACCTGCTCAGCTTAGCCGTTATCCTGCTTGATCAGGCAGTAAAAATGCTGGTGCACTACAACATGGAACTGGGCTCGGCCGGTCAGATCCACGTTTTCGGCGACTGGTTCAAGCTGCACTACACCCTTAACCCGGGCATGGCTTTCGGCTTGCAGATCGGCTCTGAATACGGTAAACTTTTCCTTAGTCTCTTCCGGCTGGCAGCCATGGTCGGGATCGGCGTATACCTGTGGGTGCTGGCCAGGAAAGGAGTTCACCAGGGGTTGCTCTGGTGCACGGCCCTGATCCTTGGCGGTGCCATTGGCAATGTGATCGACAGCACTTTCTACGGCGTTTTCCTGAACAACGCACCGGAAGGTTCACCCACTCCGTGGTTCCACGGGCAGGTGATCGATATGTTTTACCTTGACATCTGGGAAGGCTTCATCCCGGAGTGGGTGCCCGGCATCGGTGGGGAATTTTACTCGCTGTGGCCCATCTTCAACATAGCGGATGCCTCTATATTCGTCGGTGTTTTCACGATTCTGCTGATGCAGCGCCGGTTTTTCGCGGAAAGTCCCCAAACTTCACCTGCCTCCGCCGACAACACAATCAATACCGAAAACCTCAACCCGAATACACTGACCCAAAATTCATAAATGCCTTACCTGTTGCTGGCTTCCCGGTGGCTGGGCTACGGAGCCCTGCACAGCCTGCTGGCCGGGAACGCCACAAAAAACCGGATCAGCCGCCGCACAGGTGGCTTTTTTCGTTTTTACCGGCTCTTTTACACCCCCATTGCCGTGGCAGGACTGATGGCTATATTATATCACCAGAGCCGCATCCCGGAGGCCCCGCTGATGCACCGGCCGGTACAGGCTGGCTGGTAATGCTTGCCGGAAGCCTGATTATCGTTGCTGCCCTGTTGAAGTACAACCTGAAAGATATTTGCCGGGCCGGATGCTTTTGAGAAAGCAGGGCGTTATTCATTAAAAGGTAAATTTTTCGGATTCAGTCCGGTTACATTCTGGTGAAGAATATGACTAATGGGCAGAAACCTCCTCAAACTATTCAAACTATCTTCCTATGCATGCAATTATCGTGGCAGTGGCAGCCTTTACGTGGGTTTACCTCGTACGCGGACTTTCCCGGAAGGAAGCTGATGTAAACTGACCCGTCCTGCCGGCCGGTGCAGTACCCCAATGGTGCAAAAGAAAAAGACAGCCGCAAAGCTGTCTTTTTTATTATGATATATCTCTTGCCTCTTTTCACTTGTCAGGGAACGATGAAGTGGTTGTTAGGTATCCGGTTGGCAATACCCAAAGAGCAGTTCTTTAAAGGGAAGCAATACCAGATCAATTATGCCTAAGAATCAAAGAAATGAGTTTTGACCAGTTGAATCATCATTTAAAATCAAAACCCATAATCTGCAGCTTTGCAGCCCTTAGTCTTCAAGTAAATTGCCAAGCAGGGAGCCGCTTTCCTTAGAATTGTTTTTGCCGTAAGGAGCCAGTGCCTGTACCAGCCTGGAGATTGGCATTGACTGAATCCAGACGCGGCCCGAGCCCTGTAAGGTAGCCAGAAAAATTCCTTCTCCCCCAAAAATCATTGAACGCAGTCCCCCGGCCCGCTGCACGTCAAAACTGACTCCGGGTTCGAAAGCAACTACGCAGCCGGTATCTACCCGGAGTGCTTCGTTACGGAGGGTTTTCTCCACCACCGTACCGCCGGCATGGACGAAAGCCAGTCCGTCGCCCTGCAATTTTTGCAGAATAAAGCCCTCTCCCCCAAACAGGCCAGAGCCTAATTTGCGGTTAAAGTGCATGGAGATTGAGGTGCCCAGTGCGGCGCAGAGAAAAGTGTCGCGCTGCGCGATCAGGGCGTTGCCGGGCAACTGGGCAAGGTCAATCGGAATCACCGTACCGGGGTAGGGTGCCGAGAAAGCAACTTTGCTGCGGGTAGAACTGCGGTTGGTAAAATGGGTCATAAACAGGGATTCGCCGGTAATCACCCGCGATCCCATCTGAACCAGTTTGCCCAGAAACCCCTGGCTGGGCTGGGAACCGTCCCCCATTTTGGTTTCAAACTGGATACCATCCTCCATGTAGAGCATGGCACCCGCCTCGGCAATGACGGTTTCGTTGGGGTCCAGTTCAACTTCTACAATCTGAATGTCCCTGCCGCTGATTTTGTAGTCAATTTCGTGTGAACGCATATCCGGGAAGCTTGATAAAGTGAAGTTCTGGGTTATTCAAGTGGCTCATCCTCATCGCCTTCGAAGGGTAGTTCCTCCTCAGGCTCTTCTTTCCGGATATTTTTGAGACTTTCCAGATCATCACGGTCACGCAGCTTCTTATCGTCTACATTCCGGTTGAGGAATTCATTGATTTTGTCAAGGTCGTAATTGGTGATGATTTCCCCAAAAGAATTCACCTGAATGTCAAAGCCATTCAACTCTTTAGTCACCCGGGGCTTTTCGCCTTTGGCACTTCCTTTGGTTTCTTTCTTTTTTGCCATGATTGTAAAGTTTGGAGAACTACAGAGTCACAGAATAATTGAATTATAGGTTTGCAGAATTGAGAAATCATAAAATCGGGGGTTGGACATTATGCACTCATTTACTCCTCAACCCATACACTCCATAATTCCTTAACTCTATGATTCTATGATTCTCCTACACTCCCTGACTCTTCAACGTATTCAACGCCCTGTCAATGCGGCGGGTTGTTTCATCTTTGCCGAGAATCTCCATGATCTTCATCAGGTCCGGACCGTGGCCTACACCGGTAACGCCCAGACGAAGTGCCTGAAGTACTTTTCCTATTTTGACACCGTGTTTTTCCAGCACCCCGTTCAGCGTCGCCTTAGCCGATTCCGCGGTAAGCATTCCGGTTTCATCCAGCACCTCTCTGAAAGCGGCAATGATGCCGGCGGCTTCCGGAGTCCATTTGCTCTGCACCACTGCCTGCTCATATTCGACGGGAGCCTCGAAGAAATACCCGGCTTCAGACAGAAACTCGGTCGGGAAGGTTACCCGCTCCTTCATGACATTGACGATTTTCTCCGCTTTTTCCGGCGAACAGTCTATTTCCCTGTTCTCCAGCTCCTTCAGCAGGAACTCAGACAGTTCGTCATCCGGCTTCCCTTTCAGGTATTGCTGGTTAAACCATTTTGCCTTGTCAATGTCGAATTTGGTTCCCGCCTTTCCAACTCTTTCCAGTGAAAAAGCCTGTATGAGCTCTTCCATCGTGAATAGTTCCTGTTCTGTTCCGGGATTCCAGCCCAGCAGCGCCAAAAAGTTAATCACCGCCTCCGGCAGGTATCCCGATTCGCGGAAACCTTTCACCAGTACCGGCTGTCCGGTATCGGCATCCACGCCGTTCCAGTTCATCGGGAATACCGGAAAGCCATACTTATCGGCGTACCGCTTGCTGAGTTTACCGTTTCCGTCCGGATTCAGCAGGAGCGGCAGGTGAGCAAACTGAGGCATGGTAGTTTCCCAGCCCAGAAAGCGGTACAGCAACACGTGCAGCGGTGCGGAAGGCAGCCACTCTTCTCCCCGGATCACGTGCGTGATGTCCATCAGGTGATCATCGACTACGTTGGCGAGGTGGTAAGTGGGCATGCCGTCTGATTTGAGCAGCACTTTGTCGTCGAGGGTGGATGAATGCACCATGACCCAGCCCCGGATCATATCGTTGAGCCGGACTTCTTCCTTACGCGGCACTTTCAGCCGGATCACGTATGGACCACCCGAGTGGAGCAGTTCTTTTACTTCACTTTCCGGCAGGGTCAGCGAGTTGCGCATCTGCATCCGGGTTACGGCATTGTACTGCTGCATGGGCACTTTGGCAGCAATCAGCCGTCCGCGCATGGCATCAAGTTCTTCGGGGGTGTCAAAAGCGTAATAGGCGTTTTCTTCGGCCAGCAACTGGTCTATATACCGGCGGTACATCTGCTTCCGTTCCGACTGCCGGTAAGGCGCATGAGGCCCTCCCTCCCGTACACCTTCGTCAATGCGCATGCCCAGCCAGTCAAGGGCTTCAAAAATGTATTCTTCGGCACCGGGCACGAACCGGTTCTGGTCGGTATCTTCAATACGCAGAAGCATTTTGCCGCCCAGTTTGCGGGCCAGCAGGTAATTATAAAGGGCCGTTCTGATGCCCCCGATGTGCAGCGCTCCCGTAGGACTGGGTGCAAACCGGACTCTTACTTCTCTGTCCATGTATGAATACAACTGATGGGTTGCCAGTTTGGTTACACTGGTTCTGGTTATGCAACCGGAGCAAAACTACAAAAGCGCGGGAAGAAGGGAGAAGATTCAGGACTGAGTAACCGTCGGAATACCGTTTCAAAACACAAACTCCTGCAAACCATAAGTAGTGATTAGCGGTTAGCTATTGGCTTGGATACTAACTAATCAGCAGGATACTTATCAGGTTTGCAGGAGCAGTAATCAACTTCAGTCCCGTTTACAAAACCGCAATGCAGGAAATCTCCACGTTTACATCTCTGGGCAGGCGGCTTACCTCCACAGTTTCGCGGGCCGGCGGGTAAGCATCAAAGTAGCTGCCGTATACCTCGTTGATCCGGGCGAAGTTACCAAGGTCTTTCACGAAGATGGTACATTTTACCACGTTGGAAAAGCCCGCTCCGGCCTCCGCCAGAATGTGCTTCAGGTTCTGCATTACCTGGTTGGTTTCGCCCTCAATATCGCCGTTCACCAAAGTACCCATTGCCTGATTGAGGGCAATCTGACCCGAAACGTAAAGCGTATTGCCGGCCAGTATCGCCTGGCTGTACGGCCCGATGGGTGCCGGCGCCTTGTCACTGATAATCGTTTTTCTCATGGTTCGGTTGTATGACTGTATGGTTGTATGGTTAAATTGTTTAACTGTTGAATCGTTGGAGGCTCGGGAAATGACCGTTCAACAATTCAACAATGCAGCAATTCAACCTTTATTATAAGTGAATGACCTCGTTGTAGGCGGCGGCGGTTGCTTCCATAGTAGCCTCCGACATGGTCGGGTGCGGGTGTACGGCCTTGATGATTTCGTGTCCGGTGGTTTCGAGTTTGCGGGCCACCACCACTTCGCTGATCATCTCGGTTACGTTGGCCCCGATCATGTGGGCACCGAGCCACTCGCCGTATTTGGCGTCGAAGATGACCTTCACAAAGCCGTCACTGGCACCGGATGCTTTGGCTTTGCCTGATGCCGTAAACGGGAATTTGCCTACCTTAATCTCGTACCCTGCCTCGCGGGCCTGCTTTTCGGTGTAGCCGACGGACGCAATTTCGGGTTGACAGTACGTGCAGCCGGGTATATTATTATAATTCAGCGGCTCGGGTTTCAGTCCGGCAATGTTTTCTACGCAGATGATGCCTTCGGCGGAAGCTACGTGGGCCAGCGCCGGGCCGGGTACAATGTCACCGATGGCGTATACGCCCTCCACGGAAGTGCGGTAGAAATCATCCACAACCACGCGGCTTTTTTCCACCTTTACGCCCATTTCTTCCAGCCCCAGATTTTCCAGATTCGGCGAGTAACCAACTGCCGACAGCACGACGTCGCATTCAATGATCTGTTCGCCGGACTGTGTTTTTATCCGCACCTTGCAACCACTGCCCGACGTATCTACCGACTCTACCGAAGCGTTGACCATGATGTTGACACCGGCCTTCTTGTAGTCCTTCTCCAGTTGTTTTGATACCTCTTCGTCTTCGTTGGGTACAATGCGCGGCAGAAACTCCACGATGGTCACTTTGGTGCCGATGGAGTTGTAGAAGTAACCAAACTCTACCCCGATGGCACCGGAACCAACAATTACCATGGAGGCCGGCTGCTTGTCGAGCACCATAGCCCGGCGGTAACCAATAATCTTCTGGTCGTCAATTTTCAGATTAGGCAATTCGCGGGCCCGGCCACCGGTGGCCAGTATGATGTGTCTGGCCTCGTAAACGGTCTTCTTGCCGTCACCGGCGGTTACTTCCACCTTCTTGCCCTTCTGCAATTTGCCCTTACCGGCAATATGATCAATCTTGTTTTTGCGGAACAGGAACTGAACCCCCTTATTCATGCCACCTGCCACGTCGCGGCTCCGCTTCACCATGCTGCCAAAATCGACCCTGGACTCCCCTACTGCGATGCCGTAATCTTTGGCGTGCCGGATGTATTCAAATACCTGCGCACTTTTGAGTAAAGCCTTGGTCGGAATACAACCCCAGTTCAGGCAAACGCCCCCCAGTTCTGCCATCTCGACCACGCCTACTTTCAGGCCCAGCTGCGAAGCGCGGATAGCCGCTACGTAACCACCCGGGCCACTACCGATAACCATCAGATCATATTGTGCTGCCATGCTTATCTCTTAATTATAGATTTTAAGTGTTGATGCGGAATAGTGCTCTTTTAAAGCGTCGTAAAGATAGGGTATTCGGCTAAAATGCAAGGGTGGTCCGGTAGCTGATGACCACGGCACTGACTGCAGCTGACGATCCGCAGGGAGCGCCAGTGAACGGAAATTTTGCCAGCCGGATCAAATTTACCGAGCAATCAACCGGCAACGGGATCTTTTTACGAACCTGCCCGTACAAAACCTCATAACCGGTCCGCCAGCTTGGTTCAGAAGCCAATCCGGCTGATTTCAAACCTTTGCTTTTTGCATGAATCATCCGTTTGCCACAGAAAATATTTACGCCCCGTTTATCAATCAGGTAAAAGAATACACCATTTTTTCGATGGATCCGGACGGGTATAAGTATGTCAATAGAGTTGGTTTAGACTGAACCCGGAGAAATTGATGGTAAGATGAGTGCCTGCTGAAGCCAGACACCGATTGGCAGCGCAGAAGAGGCGGTTCTGCCTGAGGTAGTCCTTCACCACAGGTAGTGCTTATCAATGCTTCGGGTAGCAGTGGCCCGGCAGCACGGGCTGGAACGGCTGATGAGGCCCGGGCAGTTCAGGCGCGGTCCCTTGCCGGCGGCAATCAAGACGTCTTGGTCCGGCAACTGCCAGCCACAGGGCACCTGCCCTTCCTGGCACACATGGCTTTCATCACCCCGGAAAAGTCGGTCTGCCCGCTTTCCGGGAGCTCCCCGGATTCAGTCAGGCAGTCAGGCTTGCAGGCGTACCACTCCCGACAGGGCTTTTTGTCAGGTTTCTTCGTCTTATTTGCCTGTATCATCCGACAGGGCTTTTAAAAACCGCCGTAGCCTGTCCCCTGACACCTGTCTGCCGCCTTCTGCTTCAGATCCGGCTTTGTGGCCGCCGGGAGCCGCTGCCGGCTGGCTTTCACAACCAGCACCACCGGCCGGGCATCTTCAGCGGCATCTGACCCAGCTCTCCGGCCGCTGCCGGGTTTGGTCAAAAGCCCTTCCCGACCTTCTTCCTTGTAGCGGGATAATCCTTGTAGCGGGATAACCAGTTGCTGACACTCATTCCGCACAGGCCTGCATCAGGGCTGCTTCCACGGAGCTGCGGCCCTGTTCCCTGGGCAAGACCAGCTGGCAAGGCGTGCGTCTTGCCAGTAGGCAGGCCTTGATCCGGCGCCTCCCGCTGCCCGGCAGTTAAAAAGGTTTTGATACCTCCCGTAGCGGCAAAGCTAAACCGCCGATTCAGTCTGAACTGACTTCGAAGAACTGCTTAAAGGAACAGATTTTCGCAGATTAATTCCTTCTCAGCGCGAAGCTGCGGGAAATTACAATTACGTTGTCATCGCCAGCAGCAAGTCAGCCTGCGTGATGATGTGCACGCCGTTGTGTTCGTCACGGACCAGCAGCGCCTTGTTTTCCTTGTCGATCAGTGAAGAAAGCGTATCCAGCGTATTGTCCAGGGCCACAAATTTAAAGGGCGGGTCCATCACTTCGCTTACCGGATGATCTTTGATTTCCGGATTCTCAATCAGGTGGCTGAGCATTCTGGAATCCACCAGGCTGCCTACAATCTGGTCGCCGTCGGTAACGGGGATCTGCGAAATACCCTCCTTGGTGAGTTTGCGGACGGCCTCCCCCACCTTGATATTCTTGTCAATGGTGAGCAGCCGGTCGGAGCCATTTTTGGTCTGGATAATGTCGCGGGCCGTGGCAAAATCGCGGGACTCCAGGAAGCCGTGGTCCTTCATCCAGGCGTCGTTGTAGATCTTGGCAAGGTAGCGGGTGCCGTGGTCAGGAAGCACCACTACCATCAGGTCGCCATCCTTCAGGCTTTCGCGGGCATATTCCATCGCCCCGTACACGGCCGATCCGCAGGACCAGCCTACAAACAAGCCCTCTCTTTCGACAACCGCCGGGTCATGATGGCGCCGTCCTTATCCGTAACCTTGATAAAGTGGTCGATCAGGTCAAAGTCAACGTTCCTGGGCAGGATGTCTTCGCCGAAGCCTTCCGTCAGGTAGGGATAAATTTCCTCATCGAATACACCCGTTTCCTTGTATTTCTTGAATACTGAACCATACGTGTCAATGCCGACAGTTACAATATCCGGGTTCTTCTCTTTCAGGTACTTAGCCGTGCCGCACATGGTACCGCCGGTGCCAACGGTGCTGACGTAGTGGGTGATTTTTCCTTCCGTCTGTTCCCAGATCTCGGGTCCGGTGGCTTCATAATGCGCCGCAGTGTTGGACAGGTTGTCGTACTGGTTGGGGTAAAAAGAATTGGGAATCTCTGAGTTCAGCCGCCTTGCCACGGAGTAGTAAGAACGGGGATCTTCCGGAGAAACGTTGGTCGGGCAAACCACAATTTCGGCCCCTACGGCCCGCAGAATGTCCATTTTCTCCTTCGACTGCTTGTCAGCCATGGTAAAAATACACTTGTAGCCTTTCGCCACGGCGGCAAGGGCAAGACCCATACCCGTGTTTCCGGAAGTACCCTCAATGATGGTGCCGCCCGGCTTCAGCAGACCCGCTTTTTCCGCATCCTCGATCATCTTCAGGGCAATGCGGTCCTTTACAGAGTTGCCGGGATTGAAATATTCCACCTTGGCTAAAATAAGGCCCTTTGCGCCTTTCGTCACGCGGTTCAGCTTCACGAGGGGCGTATTGCCGATGGTTTCAATAATGGAGTTATAATACATGGCGACAGAGATTGTCTGATGAATTTACTATTTTTCGTGAAATTAAATATAATAAAGAGGTTGGGCATCAGGATAACACGGTTTTGCTCCATCTGATTCCCACATGATTCAGTCACTTTACCTCAATAACCGCTTCTTTATTGCCATCGGAGCAGTCATTTTCCTGTGTGTACTGGGCTTTGCCTTGCCGGTTGCCTTTGCCGTGGGCAAAGTGGCACTGCTGGTTTGTCTCGGCCTATTAGCTGCCGATTTGCTGCTGCTCTACCGGACTGAAAAGGGCATTGCCGGCAACCGCGTACTGACCGATAAGCTTTCCAACGGCGACGAAAATCCGGTAACCATTCAGTTGCAGAACCAGTATCCTTTTCCCGTGCAACTGCGGGTTATCGACGAAGTTCCGTTCCAGTTTCAGCTCCGCAACATGGATCTGCGCGTAAGGATGGACCGCCACTCCGCCAAAGACCTGACCTATCACCTGCGGCCGGTAAAGCGCGGCGAATACCAGTTTGGCAGCCTGAATGTGTTTGCCTCCGGCGTGCTGGGGCTCGTAAGCCGCCGGTACCGGCTCGCCGGCGAAAAAACGGTCCCGGTGTATCCTTCTTATCTGCAGATGCGCAAATACGAACTGCTGGCCATTTCTGACCGCCTCACCGAACTGGGCATCAAGAAGATCCGGCGCATCGGGCAGAACCGGGAGTTTGAGCAGATCAAGGAGTACGTGGGTGGCGACGATATCCGGACAATCAACTGGAAAGCCACGGCCCGGCGCAACCACCTGATGGTGAACCATTACCAGGATGAAAAGTCGCAGGCCGTCTACAGCATCATCGACAAGGGGCGGGTGATGAAAATGCCATTCGAGGGAATGAGTCTGGTGGATTATGCCATCAATGCCAGCCTTGTCATTTCCAACATTGCCATCCTGAAGGAAGACAAGGCGGGCATCATTACCTTCAGCCACAAGATCGGAACGGTGCTGCCGGCCGCCAAAACCAACGGTCAGATGCGGAGCATTCTGGAAGTGCTGTACAACCAGCGGACCAACTTCAAGGAATCCGACTTTGAAATGCTTTATGCCCGCATCCGCCGCAACGTAAACCAGCGGAGCCTGCTACTGCTCTACACCAACTTTGAAACCCTGTCTGGTCTGGAGCGGCAGATGCCTTACCTCCAGCGGATGGCCCGCCATCACCTGCTGGTGGTGATTTTCTTTGAAAATACCGAACTGAAGGAACTGCTGGAAACGCCGGCAACCTCAACCGAAGAAATTTACCTCCAGACCGTGGCCCAGAAGTTTGCCTTCGAAAAGAAGCAGATTGTAAAGGAACTGAACCGCGCCGGCATCCACGCCGTGCTTACCGCCCCGCAAAACCTGACGGTCAACACGATCAACAAATACCTTGAACTGAAATCGAGGGGAATGCTGTAGATAATTACGAATGATTAATTACGAATGGTTGGGGAGCAGGCTTGCCGGGTAAAAACCGAACAACTGCTGACCATAAATTATTATCGGCGGAAATCTGCGAGAACCCTTTCCGGCATTTGTACAGGTACGAGGCTGCCTGATCAGCCGCCGCAGAACGGCGT
>JAUJMU010000002.1:310368-401753 GCA_030446715.1 Cytophagales bacterium
TTTCCGGCATTTGTACAGGTACGAGGCTGCCTGATCAGCCGCCGCAGAACGGCGTGAGCCAGCGGAAACGCAGCACCGGCATATTGGATTGGTCTTTTCTCATCAGCACCCTTGCCGGATTTTTCCCAAATTAGCAGGCCTGATCCAAACCCAACCCATGCCCCGGCGACTTCTTCCCCAGCAATACATTGACGGCATCCTGTCGGGTGACCGCCTGATCCTGAGCCGGGCCATCACGCTTACTGAAAGCCGCCTGCCTTCCGATCAGGAAATTGCCGCGGAAATATTGCAGGCAGTATTGCCTCATACAGGTTTTTCCCTGCGGGTGGGCATTACCGGGGTGCCCGGGGTGGGCAAAAGCACTTTTATTGAAGCTTTTGGTTCGCAGATCACTGCGCAAGGTAAAAAACTGGCCGTGCTCGCCATTGACCCTACCAGCCAGCGGTCCGGAGGCAGTATTCTGGGCGACAAAACCCGTATGGACAACCTTTCCCGTGATCCCCTGGCCTATGTTCGCCCCTCCCCTACGGGCAACTCGCTGGGCGGCGTAACAGCCAGCACCCGGCAGGCCATATTGCTTTGCGAGGCGGCTGGCCACGAACTGGTGCTGGTAGAAACGGTGGGCGTAGGACAGTCTGAAACCGCCGTCCGGAACATGACCGACTTTTTTTTACTGCTGATGCTGGCCGGCGCCGGTGACGAACTGCAGGGCATCAAACGTGGCATTATGGAAATGGCCGATGCCATCCTGATCAACAAGGCCGATGGAGAAAATACCGCCGCCGCCAAACGGGCCCAGGCTGATTACCGCAATGCGCTGCATCTTTTCCCGCCGGCTGCTTCCGGCTGGACGCCGGAGGTAATGCCCTGCTCAGCACTCACCGGAACAGGCTTGCCGGAAGCCTGGCAGATGCTGGAACGGTACCGGCAACTGACGCAGCAAAATGGTTTTTTTACCCGGAACCGGCAGGATCAGAATCTGAGCTGGATGCATGAAACCATCCGCCGTGAACTGGAGGATTCTTTCTACGGCAATCCCCGCATCCGGCAGCTGTTGCCCGATCTCCAGCGGGCAGTCCGGTCCGGCGGGCTTTCTTCCCTACAGGCAGCGCGGCAGTTGCTGGACAGGTGGCGGAAGGAATAGCTATCTATTAAACGCCTGAATACTAGCTAGTTAAACTTTGGATGGAATTGTTTATACGACTGGCACGTTATAGGGGCTGAAACTTTTAAATTATGCAGCAGATACAAAATCAAATCAAAATTGCTCTGCTTGCAATTGTCAGACTGTTGTGGATGCTGGTGAAGGGAATCGGGCAGTTGCTTATAAAAGGAGTCACTTACGTGTATGATCACCGCGTACAGATCATACAGTACCGGTACACGCTTACCATTGTAATGGCCCTGTCGGTAGCGTGGGCAAGCTACCGGACGTACAACTATTTTACGGAGCCTGCTTTAGTGGACGCCGCAGATTTCGCTGCCGAATCAGCTTCCGGTAATTCAACCGGATTGGTGGATGAATCCTACGCAATACTGGCCAGCGATAAGCCGGCTCCTGCGGAGCCGGCCGATATTCAATTGGTTTCCAGCATTTATGAATGGCTGGGTACGCCCCACCGCGATGGCGGCACCTCAAAGCAGGGCACTGATTGTTCCTATTTTGTGCAGAGTGTGTACGAAAAAGCTTACGGCATCGAACTGAACCGCAATTCGCAGCGGATGTATGAGGAAGATGTGGAAACCATTCCCAAAGAAAATTTACGGGAAGGGGATCTGGTTTTCTTCAATATTGGTGGTGGCGGGGTTTCTCATGTTGGTATTTACCTCAAAAACGGCATGTTTGCCCACGCTTCTACTTCACGTGGGGTGATTGTAGAGTCGCTGTCCAGCCCTTACTTTCAGAAAAGTTTCGCCGGTGCTGGTCGGGTCACAGCGAAACCCGGACCGGATCAGGAGGGGTTGAATTGACTAAATGGAGACAGACCGCAGGAGCCGGCGGCTTTAATGCGGCACTTCAAAACAATTCCCCCGCCAGGGGAGTATAAAAGGAATATTTCCCGGCCTTTCCCCAACCAACATGATGCACAGCAACGCGGTCCAGACCGATCAATCAGTTTTACAATCCGCCCTGCAAAAGTTCAGCCGGGTCCGCCGCACCACGGAAAGGATCTGCGAACCACTGGAAACGGAGGATTACGTTCCCCAACCCATCATTGATGTAAGTCCGCCCAAGTGGCACCTTGCCCATACCACCTGGTTTTTTGAAACCTTTATACTGAGCAAATTCCTGGCCGGCTACCGTCCGTTTCATTCCCGGTTCGGCCATTTGTTCAACTCCTATTACAACGCCGCCGGTGACCGGGTCAGCCGCGATCAGCGGGGCTTTATGACCCGGCCTACCGTGCGGGAAATCATGGACTACCGCCGCTACATAAACGAACAGATGACGCGGCTGGAAAACGGGTTATCCGGGGAAAATCCTGAAGAACTCCTGCCTCTGCTCGAAATCGGCTGCCAGCACGAGCAGCAGCACCAGGAACTGCTGGTAACGGATCTGAAATACATCCTCTCCTGCAACGTCATCCGGCCTGTGTATCACCAGACCCAGCTACCGGCTGGCCGGGAGAAAAAGCCGCACTACCTCGTCGTCGAAGAAGGCATTTATCCCATTGGCTACAGCGGTACAGATTTTTGTTTTGACAACGAACAGGCCCCGCACCGGGTATTTCTGCAACCTTTCTCGGTCCGGAACACCCTCGTGACCAACGGAGAATATCTGCAGTTTATGCAGGACGGCGGGTACCGGGATTTCCGGCACTGGCTTTCGGAAGGCTGGGCCACCGTAAACGCGGAAGGCTGGCAGTCACCGCTGTACTGGGAGCAGGAAGACGGGCAGTGGTTTGAATGGACGCTATCCGGCCGCCGCGAGGTGGACCTGCACGCCCCCGTAACCCACATCAGCTTCTTTGAAGCTGCCGCCTTTGCTTTCTGGTCCGGAAAGCGCCTGCTGACCGAGTCTGAGTGGGAAGCGGCAGCAAGGCAACTGAATCCCGCAATGACTTCCTTCAACTCCCTTGATGAATGGTTTCTGCATCCTCTGCCGGCGGCCGGCGGGCAGGAGAATGAGGTTTTACAACTCTTCGGCGAAACGTGGCAGTGGACCAACAGTGCGTATCTGCCTTACCCCGGCTTTAAAATTGCCGACGGCGCCCTGGGAGAATACAACGGAAAGTTTATGATGAACCAGATGGTGCTCCGCGGCAGTTCGTGCGCCACACCCGCAGACCACAGCCGACCGACCTACCGCAACTTCTTCCCGGCCAGCTCGAGGTGGCAGTTTACCGGCATAAGACTGGGACTGTTTAATTGAAAATCAATGTCCGTTACTTACCTTCTCCGGTGCTCCTTACCACTTACGTACAGATGCAATGCATTGCGTCTCTACCCGATTCTCCTATGATTCAAGCCACTACCAATACCCGGAAACAGACCGGTTCATTCGCGGCTGATGTGCTGACCGGCCTTTCGCGAACCCCCAAAACGCTGCACTCCAAATACTTCTACGACGACCGGGGAAGCCAGCTATTCGAACAGATCATGGAGTTGCCCGAATATTATCCTACCCGGAGCGAAGCCTGGATTCTGGAAAATCACAAAGAAAAGCTGCTGGACATCATGCAGCCCCACCACTGGAACCTGGTTGACCTCGGTGCCGGTGATGCCGCCAAAACAAGGATTCTGATTGATGCTTTTTACCGGGGCGGTCTGGATTTCCAGTACGTACCGGCTGATATTTCCTCCTACGCCCTCGATGATCTGGCGGGTCGCCTGCAGAAAGAATTTCTTGACCTACCCGTCAGGCCGGTTCCCGGCGACTATTACCATGCCCTCTCCTGGATTGGTCAGCACGTAAAGGGCCGGAAATTTGTGCTTTTTCTCGGCTCCAACATCGGCAACTTTTCGGAAGCAGAAACCATTCAGTTCCTGAATAAAATTCACCAGACCCTGCAGTCCGGCGACCGGTTGCTGATCGGCTTTGACCTGAAAAAAGAAGGCAGCATCATCCACGCGGCCTACAACGACTCTGCCGGAGTGACGGAAGCTTTCAACAAAAATCTGCTGCTGCGCATCAACCGGGACCTTGGAGGCAATTTTGATCCGGATACGTTTGATTTCCACGCCCATTATGACCCTATCTCCGGCTTTGTACGCAGTTATCTGACCAGCAAAGTCGGGCAGGAAATCCGGATTGAGTCATTGGACCAGACCTTCCGGTTTGAGGAGTGGGAGGCCATTCACACGGAAAACTCGCGGAAGTTCAGCCTCAGTGACATTGAAAGGTTGGCGGCCCAAAGCGGTTTTCGGGTAGAAAAAAACCTGTTTGACTCCAAAAAATGGTTCGTTGACTCTATCTGGCGGGTGCAGGACTGAGTCTGATCCACCCTTTATGTTCTTTTCATTCTTTGCGTAAAGCTTTGCGCCTTTGCGTGAGCCGGTTGCTTTTGACGGCAAGGAGCAAAGCTGTAGGCAAAGTACCATTTTCGTGAATGCCTCAACCATTATGATTCCGGGGGTCAGAAGGCTCTATTTTTAGAAGCACGTCGTAAATAACAGGCATGTTTTCCAGAATGGCGCTTTTTACACTGTGGGCGATGTCATGTCCCTCCCGCACGGACAATGCCCCGTCTACGATCACGTGCAGGTCCACAAAATATTCAAAGCCCATTTTGCGGACAAAACATTTTTCGATGGCTTCTACGCCGTGCACCGTCCGGGAAACAGACTCAATTTCCTCCACCCAGTTGCCGGCCGGGGCCTGGTCCATGATTTCGGCAAATGAAGGCCGGAAGATCCGGTAAGCATTGAACACAATGACTGCGGCCGCAATCAGAGCCGCCCAGTCGTCGGCGCTTTCGTACCCTTTCCCGCCGATCAGGGCAATGGAAATACCAATAAACGCAGTAAGCGAAGTAATGGCGTCGCTCCGGTGGTGCCAGGCGTCGGCCTTGACCGCATTGCTTTGCACTTCATCGCCTACTTTTTCCACAAACCGGAACATTAATTCCTTGATAATCACAATAATTACCAGCACCCACAGGGTAAAGGACGCGGGAGCCCTGTGGGGCGTCATAATATTTTCGGTGCTCTGTACGGCGATCAGAATGGCCGCCCCGATCAGGGATACCGACACCACGATGGCCGCCAGCGGCTCAGCCTTGCCGTGCCCGTAGGGGTGGTCATTGTCGGGGGCTTTGGCCGCAGTCCGCAGTCCCAGCCACACAATGATGGAGGTAAATACATCCGTAGCCGACTCAATGGCATCCGCAATGAGTGCGTAGGAGTTTCCCAGCCATCCCGCCGTTCCTTTCCCGGCAACCAGCAACACGTTTACCAGTATACCGATCAGCGTACTGCGTTGCCCTTTGGCGGCCCGCGCCGGATTCAATAATTCTTTCTCAACCAAACCCGAAAAGTTAAAAATGGGCTATTCTTTTTATTCAACGGAACCGGTACCAAAAGTTATATCGGCAATACCTTTTGAAACCTTGGGTACTTTTCCTATTTTCCGGCTTTTACGCTGCCTTCCCCATTTAATTTCCTATGATCAGGCGAAGTTCCCGGCTCGACGGGGTTAATTACGAAATCAAAGGCCCGGTATACGAAAGAGCCCTTGCTCTGGAGAAGGAAGGCCATTCCATCATCCGGCTGCACATCGGCAACCCGGCTCCTTTCGGGTTTGACACGCCTGAACCCATCCGCAAAGCAATAATAGAAAATTTATCCTCGGCGCAGGGATACTCTGAGTCAAAAGGAATCATTGAGGCCCGCGAAGCAATCCGGGAGTATTACCTGGAGAAAGGCATTCCATCCGTTCACTTCGAAAACATATTCGTGGGCAACGGCGTCAGCGATCTGATTCTGATGAGCCTGCAGGCGCTGCTCGAACCCGGTGATGAGGTCCTGATCCCAACACCTGACTATCCCCTGTGGACTTCGGCCGTACGGCTCTACGGGGGCCAGCCCGTGCATTACCGCTGCGACGAGGAAGCCGGCTGGTTCCCCGACCCGGCCGACATCCGGCGGCAGATCACTGCCCGCACCAAAGCCATCGTGGTCATTAATCCAAATAACCCGACTGGTGCGGTGTACGGCAGGGAGTTGCTTGAAGAAATTGTGCAGATAGCCCGTGAACACCGCCTGGTGATTTTCTCGGACGAGATTTATGACAAAATTCTTTATGACGGCGTTACCCATATACCTGCGGCTGCACTGGCGCCCGATGTAGTGTGCGTGACCATGAGCGGCCTCACCAAAAATTACCGGGCTGCCGGTTTCCGTGCTGGCTGGCTGGTGGTAAGCGGCGCAGTAAAGGAGGCCGCATCCTACCTGGAAGGCCTGTCGCTGCTCTCCAATATGCGGGTGTGCAGCAACGTAATCGCCCAGCAGGCCATCAAAACTGCCCTTGAAGGGTACCAGTGCATTGATGACCTTGTGCTCCCTGCGGGCCGGCTCCGCAGGCAGCGTGAACTGGCCGTGTCCATGATCCGCGAAACGCCGGGGCTGAGCTGCGTTACGCCCAAGGGTGCCTTTTACCTGTTTGCCCGCATGGACGCAGAACGGTTTGATTTCCGCAACGATACCGAGTTTGTGATCAGCCTGCTGACGGAGGAAAAAGTACTGGTCGTGCAGGGAACGGGCTTTAATTATCCCACACCTGACCACTTCCGGGTCGTGTTCCTGCCGGCCGAGGACGAGCTGACCGAAGGGCTGAACCGCATCCGCAGCTTCCTGCGCCGGCATACCCGGGCACACGCCCCGGTACTGACCAGCCAGAAAGGCAGACTGTTTACAGGGAAGCAACGAACCCGGCTTTTCTGAAATGGAAAAACAGCCCAAATTTTGGCTCACCAGATTGTTTACGCTGCCAGAAATGGACAGCAAATGGGATCACAAAATCACCGGGTTTCTTTACGGGAAGCCCCGATGATTTATAAACAACTTCCTTCTTTCTCATTACCAAATTCCAAAATCCGCCTGCTTAATCTGCCTGCGATCCCCGGGCAACCGGGGTGGCGGCAGCTGTCTGCATCTGGTAGGGAAGCTCCCAATACCGGCCGTTGGAGTCGCCGAAGTAGAGATGAGATTCACTGAATTCCTTCGGATTGCCGTCTGCCCATAAAGCGTAAAACGGGTCTTTGGCGTACAGGGGGCGTCGGGCGTAAGTGTGGTTCCGGGGGCTGCCTGCAGTAATCTGCTTTTCCTGCTGCCAGGTGCGTCCCTGGTCGCGGCTGATGTACGACACCATTTCGCCGCCGGTCTGCTGGGTCTGCGGACCGGTTGCCGTAGGGCCGATTACCCGCCAAAGGTCTGTATCAATATACAGGCTACCCATGTCGTAGTTGTGATCGGACTGGGCCACCGGGTAGGTTTCCCAACTTTTTCCGTTCCATTTAGTGATCTTCCACTCACGTACTCCTCCGTTCGGACCGGGCTGGTGGTGGCGGCTGTTGAGGTAGAGCATCACGGGGTTACTATTTTTGTCCCAGTTCAGGTCCATGTGGTACTGTAGTTTGCCCTCTGCCTCATAATTAATTACCAAAGCGGGGTTTTGCACATCAGCAAGGGGAATCGAAAGCGGCTTTCCGTCAGCTGTCGTCCACGTCTTGCCCATATCTGTAGTCTGCATGTAATACAGATTGGTACGCCGGTCCATGTTTCCATTGGGATGGTAGTTGAAGAAGGTGTCGATTTTGTTGTCTTTCAGGGAAGTTACCTGGTAGTGCCCGCCCAGCCCCGCGAGTTTCTGGTCTCCGCTCCAGGTAACCCCGTCGGGACTGGTTTCGAAGTACAGTTCGCGGCCTTTGGTGTATTTGGTGAAAAAATTGATAAAGCCTTTGCCCGGCAGAAACCACGGTTGGGCGTAGGTCATTTCCTCTTCCGAAATCCGGTCAAACGCACTGATGTCGTAAGGCTTACGGCTGCGGTACTTGAAGCCGGGCCGCTCCCTTGCCCGTCCGAAGTATAGCTGGCCGGTGGCAGAGTTGTTACCGGCAAGGCACTCTCAGCCCTGTTACCGGCCGCATCGTAGGCGACTACCCTGAAGGCGTAGGCGGTCCGGGCCGTCAGTCCCGTTACCGCCAGCTGCGTGCCGGTAACAAGCACTTCGTTGAGTTTCACATCGTCCTGAAATACATCGTAACGTTACCTGACCCGCCGACGAGGTAGTCTGGAAGTCATCGTTTACCACATTTCCTGTAAAGCTGTTGAACAGATGGGTGGCTGAAAGTACTGCCGATCCCGGTCTGGGCGTAAAAGGCGCAGTAAAGACACTCAATGGCGCACTTGCCGGAGAAGTCAACCCGGAATTATCAAATGCTTTCAGGGTAAAGTTGTAAGCAGTACCGGCATTCAGCCATTCGGCCGTGTAAGCAGTGCCGGTAATCAGGCTGGCGTTGATTTTGGTACTTCCATCGTACAGATCATACCCGGCAATGCCTGCATTATCGGTGGCGGCGGTCCATGCGAGGGTAACTTTGTTATCGGTAATGTTGCTGGCCTGCAGGTTAGCGGGTGCCGCCGGCGGTTGGTTATCTTCCCCGGCGGTGGTCAGCAGCGTTACTGAATACGGTGCCAAAGCCAGGTCGCCGGGGGTAACGCTGATGGTCTGGGGCAGAAAACCACTTGCATTGATCTGAAAACTCCTGAGAAGTTCGCCACCTGCGGGAACCAGTAAGTTACCGCCGCCGGGAATGGTGACAGTGTTGCCCGTTTTGTTCATCAGCAGCAGTGAGCGTTTGCCATCGGGCATCACAACCGGCAGTACTTCCAGCGTGGTCCCGGATACGGTGCCCGCCGCAATAGTGCCGTGCAGGTACTGGGTACCCCACAGGTAAAGCGAACCCGTTGCCCGCTGGGCATTATTTCCGTCAATCAGGCCGCAGGCGTTGCCCTTCAGGTGCCATACAGTAACGCCGGTTACATTCTTGAGAGCAGCCCTGCGTACAAAGCAAGCCTGAAATACCGCACCTGCGTTGTTGGTGTGCCGGATTTCGAAGGGTGTCCATACCCACTGTAGGGTTATCGCACCAAAATAGGTAAAAAGGGAAAGCGGGGTTAGCTTAGGGAATGGAAGTACCAAAGTATTTTGAAGCCTTACCCGACTTTCGAGTACAGGGTCGGTGTTTACACAAACTCAGTGACATTGTGATGCTGGTGTTGGTTGGCTTTATTGCTGACTGCGAAGACTTTGAAGAGGTAGAGGATTTTGGTAACGATAAGAAGGCATACTTGCAGACGTTTTTGGAGTTATCCAACGGCATTCCTTCTCATGATACGATGAGCCGGGTGTTCCGCTACCTGGATGCCGGGGCGTTGGAAGCTTGTCTGAGAGAGTGGGGAAAACAAATATTAGCCGGCCTGGAGTACGGGCACTTGATGATTGACGGCAAAGAATTAAGAGGCACTTGCCCCAAAGGGGCAAAGCACGCTTTAAACCAACTGGTTAGCGTATGGGTGAGTGAAGCCCAGTTAACACTGGCCCAGAAACAGATTGAAAGCAAGCAAAACGAGATCGTGGCCATTCCCCAGGTGCTGGAGTTAATTGATGTGCAAGACAAAGTGGTTACCATTGATGCCATTGCTTGTCAACACACCATTGTTGAACACATCGTTGATAAGCAAGCAGATTACGTGATTGCTCTGAAAGCCAACCAGAAAGAGGTCTTCACTCAGGTCAAAGACCATTTTGACAAGTACCATGAGCAGTTTCTGCTGGTTACTCAACTCGACAAGGATCATCACCGGGCCGGGGAAAGACGCTACTACTACTCTGAGAAAGTCAACGCAATGGCTTGTCTTGGGGAGTGGAAGGGGTGTAAAAGTGTGTGGATGGTCGAGTCCAAAAGAATATATCTGGACAAAACCACCACCCAACAACGCTACTACATCAGTTCCCTCTCCGAAGTGTCGCCCCAGCAGATGATTGGCTTCACCAGAGGACACTGGTCGATTGAGAACCAGCTTCACTGGCAACTCGACGTCTCCTTCAAGGAGGATGAGTCCAGAGTCAGACGCGACAATGCCCCGCAGAACCTCTCCGTGATTCGAAAACTGGCCCTCCAACTCCTCAAGCAAGTGCCCCAAAAGGCCTCCATCAAACGAAAACGAAAAAAAGCCGCCCGTGACGATGCCTATCTTACTACTGTTCTCCAATGCCTCTGAATTTGGTGCGATGACCCTATACCCACTGCACCGTATTTTTAAAATCAAAATCTGTTTCCGGCACCTCCAGCTTCTTCAACTCCTCAGGCTTTAGTTGCTGCAGCACGGGCGGCTGGTTTTCCGGTCCGTACACAGCCTGCTGATTGGCCGATAACACCAGGTCAGGCACCTGGTAATTGTTTTTCTGCCGGTCGGTTTTTCCGGAGAAAAGAGAAACCATTCCTGTTTTTACCACTACCGTCAACCGGTCTTCCCCGTCAGTGCTGATCCGGAAACTGGTGCCGAGTACTTTGGTGACAACTTTATCGGTAAACACCAGAAAAGGCTGCAGCGGCTTTTTGGTAACTTCAAAGAAAGCATCTCCCTCAAGGTAGATTTCCCGGTTGTGGCCGCTCAGCAGGTTTGCGCTGAACTTTATCCGTGCGCCGGGAGCCAGCAGCACTGTGCTTTTATCCGGCAGGTTCACCAGCAAAGGTCTCGTTGACGGGTTCACCCGCTCCTCCAGTTCAACTGAGGCGGCAATTTGAGTCTGTGCGGTGCGCCCCCCGGGTGGCCAAGAGTGATCTGCCTGCCAGTAAATGCCAATTGCAGCCAGCAGCAGCACCACACTGGCGGCAAGGCCCATTCCCCAGGCAGTAAGCGACCTTGTGCGGGTGGCGGGTAGCTGATACGCTCCCTCTCCCGCTTTGGTCAGAATGGAACCGATCTCCGAATCCACTTCGGCATTGCTGATCCGGTCCGGCTCTACGGACCTGAGCGACAACAGAATGGTTCGGGCCTGCTCCAGCTTTTCGCGGCGGTCAGAGTGGCGGAGCAGCCATTCTTCCCATCAGGCGTCTTCCTGCGGAGTAGGATTTTTCACCCACCGCTGAAACCGGGGGTCAAGAATGAAATCTTCTGGTTGATGGAGATCGTCGGGCAGCATGAGCATTTAAGGAAAGTCTTCTGAATGGAAATAGTCAAGGCCTTCCGTTTTCTACGCTAACTGACTGATTCAGACAGTATTTATACTTTCCAGCGGTACTCGGCCAACCTGGTTTCCATCCGGAAGATACGGGAGGCAGGCCAGACCGAAGACCGGTTTTCCGATACCATCATTTACGATCCCTTTCAGGACCGGAGATCATTTTTCAGCCAGGTCACCTTCACGGAAACCGTCCGGGGCGAGACTTACCAGACCACGGTGCGCCGCTCACTGATTGACGAGATCGAAATACTGAGCGGGCTGCTGATGCTGCTCCCGGTCCTGACCGGCCTGCTGATGATTGCAATGTACTTTGCCAACCGGATGGTTTCCCGGAAACTCTGGCAGCCTTTTTACATTACCCTGCAACGGCTGCGGGAGTACGGAATGGAGGAAAAGACCGGCCTCGGACTGCCGGACTCCGGTGTTCGGGAGTTCAGGGAGCTGAATCAGGAACTGGGGAGGCTCGTGGAGCGGATTCAGGATGATTATTATGCCCTGAAAGAATATTCCGAAAACACGACCCACGAAATCCAGACGCCGCCGGCCATCATTCAAAGCAAGCCGGAACTGTTGCAGGATGCCAATCTCACCATTGCAGTTGTACTGGTAAATGCCGCCAACCAGGCGGTAAGTCCGGCTGGCGCGGTTAAAGGAAACGCGTTGCTGCTGCTGGTCCGGATCAAAAATTACCAGTATGAAAGCAACGGTTCAGTGCAGCTGACCGGACTGCTCCGCAACCGGCTGGCCCATTTTGAAGAACTATATACACTCAGGAACCTGAAGGTTGAGCCGGAGGCCGAGGAAGAGGTGACCATTCAGCTCAATCCCCTGCTGGCGGAAATGCTGACCGACAACCTGATCAGCAACGCCATCAGGCACAACCTGCCCGGCGGCACGATTCACCTCAGCCTGACTGCCCCGGAGCTGGCCATCCGCAACCCGGCGACTTTCCCCGTGTGCATCCCAAAGCGGTTTTCAACCGTTTTATTAAGTACCCGAGCAGAAGTAATCAGGTATTTTAAAATTTAAAACCATGACGTCAACTTATTCAAAGTCAGAAGATTACCCGATAATTCAAAATTTAGAATTCACAATTTAAAATTGCGCAGCTACTTAATTCCAATCCGCAGTCCGGTCGCCTGGCCCTGGCTTGTCCATCGTAAAGGCCATCTGCGATACGAGCCGCATGAGGGCCATCTACGGGTTCGAAGAAAACTTCCATACCATCAGAATTGAATTCAACTTCAGAATTTCTTCAGAATCAGCACGTATCAATCTTAAAAATTCTGAATAGATGGGGTAAAGGTGCCTCAGGCCTCACATGGCCGGGCAAAACAGGAGATGGGAACGGCAGGCTGGTAATCGCTGTGGCGTGAATTGAAAATTTATCTTTTGGGGGACTACATCACTTAAAGTCGTCAGTCATGTTCAATCATTTTATTCTGCTCCGGCTGCTTGCCTTTCAGGAAGACCTGAAGCGCAAATCCAGCGACAACGGCTTCACTGTCAATGAAACAAGGTTTATCTGCGAAAGGGCAAGTCTGCTGATCAAAAATTACAGCAGCAAGGGAAGTACGCCGTTAAAAGAAAAGGCTTTGTCAGGGTTGCAGAGCGCCATCGAAAATGCGGATCTGTACTACTCAGGTTTCAACAGCACTACCCGCACCGGAAAAATTCCGCATACGCAGGTGGTGGAGCCCGCAATTGATGCCCTTGGCGCATTTCTGGCGCTAGCCCACTGATTCTCCGGTGCAGGTCCCGCTGACCAGGTGCAGGTCCACTGACTAATTGATACGTATAAGACTGAGCTCCCTTCAGGGCGTTTCCCGGAGGATGTTTTTATTCTTCAGTCAGCATTTCTGAAAGTTCGTAGGCTGCCTGCCGGCAACACTCCTGTACCTGGGTCAGGTTCTCCTCCAGCGCCTGCTCAGCCTGCGGGTCAGCCAGCATGGCACTGGTTTGCCGGAGGAGCTGGAGCAGATCAGTCAGATCAAGCAGGGAAATCATAGGTTTGGCCTTATGGATGATGGAATTCAGGAGTAGGCCATCTTTTTGCCGGACTGCCTGTTCTACGTGAAAGTGCAGATCAGACAGGCCGTCCTTGCAGGACCGGATCATTTTTCCCGCGAAAATTTCATCTCCGTCTGCCAACTCCTGAATTTTCTGCAACCGGACCGGCGGTTTGTGATTACCGGCTGCCAGTACACCCACCTGAACACCTGCTGGCTGGAGAACAGGACGGCTTTCCACGCGGCTGTACCGTTCGAGTATTTTATACAGTTCGGCGGGGTTATAGGGCTTCGTGAGAAAGTCGGTCATGCCGGCGGCAGTGGCTTTTTCCCGCACATCGGCTACTGTATCGGCGGTGAGCGCCACCACCGGCAGGTACCGGTACGCTTCCCCCAGCCCCCGGATCTGGCGGGTCGCTTCAAAGCCGTCCATCACGGGCATCTGCAGATCCATCAGCACCAGGTCGTATTGATTCTGCTGCACCATATACACCGCCACCTGTCCGTCTGAGGCGTGGTCGGGGGTGAGGTTCCATTTTTCGAGAAATTTACGGGCCAGCAATACGTTTATCGGGTTGTCTTCTACCAGCAAAAGCCGCAGGTGGCCCAGATCACCCGGGCTCAGCGCCGCGTCACTACCGGTGTGGCTTCCGGTCCGCAGGTGGCCTTTTTTCAGGCGGATGCTGAAGAAAAATCTTGACCCTGCACCCGGTTTGCTCTCAAGCATAATCTGACTGCCCTGCAACTCCAGAAGCCTTTTGGTGATGGTAAGTCCCAGACCCGTACCTCCGTAGCGGCGCGTGGTATCCTGGGAGGCCTGTTCGAAAGCATCAAATATCGCAGACTGCTTGTCTTCCGGAATACCGATACCCGTATCCGTTACCGAAATCCGGAGCAGCGCCGAGGCGGCATTTTCATCGGCGACGGAAATTTCTACCACTACCTCTCCTTCACTGGTAAACTTCACCGCGTTGCTCACCAGGTTGGTGAGCACCTGCGTGAGCCGTACGGGGTCACCTTTCAGTACGGCAGGCAGCCGGCGGTCTATTTCGGACCTCAATCCGATCCGCTTCTCGCCGGCTTTCAGCTTCATGGATTGCACAATGTTCCGGAACAGATCGGCCGGCTGAAAATCCACTTCTTCCAGTTCCACCTTGCCGGCCTCTATTTTGTGCAGGTCCAGTATGTCATTGATCAGCGAAAGCAGGTTTTCCGAAGAGAAATGAAGCATCTCCAGCAGTTCCATCTGATCGGGACGGGGTTGCTGCTGAAGCAGCAGGTGCGAAGCTCCGATCACGGCGTTCATCGGCGTGCGGATTTCGTGGCTCATTGTGGAGAGAAACTGCGCCTTGGCAAGTGAGGCTTTTTCGGCCGCCTCCCTTGCGGCCAGCATCTCCCTTTCGGCTTCCTTCCGCGCCGAAATGTCCTGCATGAATACCGTAACGCCGGTTACCTGACCCGTCTCCTCAATAACCGGGTTGAAGAAAATTTCCCAGCAGGCAGTTTCTCTCTGCTTCTCCACGGAAAACTTTTTCCCGGACAAAGCCTTATCGTACCATCCCTGCCAGAGGGTAGCCGTTTCTTCCGGCATAGGATCCAGAAAGTGGTCACCGGGTTGCAGCCGGCAGCCAAAACGGGTAAAGTAAGCGCTGCTCTGGCGGCTGTTGCAATGGATCAGGTGGTAAGTGCGGTCCACCAGCCAGATCAGGTGGTTGGAGCTTTCCACAATGGCCGAAAGCCTTGCCTGTCTGCTTTGCAGTTCACTGGTCAGCACGGAGAGGTGGTTGAGATTTTCCGTCAGTTCTTCTTCCCGGATGGCCAGTTCCAGGTTGAGTCCCTTGTGGTTGTCCAATGCTTCCTCCAGTTCCATCTCCACCCTGAAGTTTGCCCGGATCACATGGAACATACACACCAGGGTAAGGCAGATTGCGCAGGCAAGGGAACTGATGAAAAGGTACCCTTTGAGCTGCTTACTGACGGATATGACTTCAAACTGTTCGTTCCAGTCGCCCGGCATGTGCAGCAGGATCACAAACACCACTGAGGCGGCAATGACCGGGAATGCCTTGCTCAGTTCTTTGTAATCGTAGAGAATGCAGGCGGCGCAAAGCAGGGGAAAGTAGTAAAAGAAGATACCCGTCTGAGTCCCCATCAGCAGGGAAACGATGAAGATTTCCAGACCAGCCGTGATCAGAAAAACATTTTTCCCCGACTGAAACTTCTTTGCCTTGTTGAGCGCCGGCACCGATACGTATCCGCAGATGCAGCCGGTGTGGATGACAATGAGGGTATGAATATTGATGCTGATCAGGAATAGTTCGTAAAGCAATGCAACAAAGACTGTGATGGAGCAAAGCTGGTTACAGAGGATAACCCGCCGGCTGGTCATAAAGTGATCAGATGCATCTACCCCTGTTTCCGAAATTCTATCCCAGAAACTTGCCAGATATTTCATTTAGTCGTAAAAATATCCGGCAATGTAAGGCGGGTATGTGGTCCGGAAAAGCGAAGTTGAGCGGTATTCGGGTTTGCGTAATTTTATGAACCCTTTGGCAGGCGTTCCGTACTTTTGGCAAACGGGCAGTACCCCTTCCCGATGCCTGACAACGAGAATCTTTAAACCAAACCATCTAAAAATTAAATTATTTGGAAACCCGTCCCGCTTCAACTTCCCCGATCGGGAAACTGCTCGAAACCCTGCCCCAGGAAGGCACTGTCACCTGGATCGGCGTCCGGCCGGCCCGCAGAGCCGCTGTACAGCCCTTGACAGAAGCCGAAGCAGTGGACGGCCGGGGTCTGGCGGGTGACCATTACCGCGGCAATCCGGGCAGTAACCGCCACGTAACCCTTATTCAGGCCGAAGATCTGGCGGCTGTGGCTTCTTTCCTGCACCGCCCGGACCTTGACCCGGCCGTGGTCAGGCGCAACATCGTGGTCAGAGGCCTGAACCTGCTGGCCCTGAAAGACAAACAATTTTACATCGGGGAAGCCCTGCTGGAAATGACCGGCCAGTGCCATCCCTGTTCGCTGATGGAAGAAGTGCTTGGGCCGGGTGGCTACAATGCCATGCGGGGCCACGGTGGCATTACTGCCCGGATCGTCAGCGGCGGCAAAATCCGGCTGGGCGACAGGGTCAGCGCTAAATTGAATGGCTGGATGGCTGTCTGACCGGCATGATGACTTCAGAATAAAACAATTAAGCCATGCAACAATTTAACAATACAACAATTAAGCAATTCAACCATATAACCATGCACCCATGCAATCACCCAACCCAGCAGAAGACGACGGCCCGGAGAGAAAGATGGTTTATCAGGCTGCCCTGCAACTGATACAGATCCGGGGACTGGACAATTTTATCGAATACCTGCAGGAGGCTGCCGAATCGGGAGTGGTCCCCAGATCCTGCGGACTGGACCACGACGCGTACCTTGCCGTACTGCGCCAGGCTGTCAACGACTACCGCAGGCGGGTGCTTGACCAGTGATCCCACCCGGATTCACTGATCCGGGGCGGGAGCTATTCCCTGAGAGCAGATTTTATAACCAAACGGGCGGTCAAACCGTGAAATAGGGTTGAGTCGAGTAATTAACCCAGCCTGTTCCTATGCACGCCTCCGGACACCCTGATTTTCTGCGCGTAATGACCTATAACATCCGGTTCGACAACCCGGCAGATGGCGAAAATCAGTGGGTTTTCCGCAAGGACCGGGTAACGGCGCTGATTGATTACCACGAACCGGATCTGCTAGGCGTGCAGGAAGCACTGCTCAATCAGGTAACCGATCTGCACGTGGCCCTGCCGGCCTTTACCTGGTACGGAGCCGGCCGCGAAGACGGTCAGGAACTGGGGGAATTTTCGGCTATATTTTACCGGAAAAGCCGCTTCAGTCTGCTCGGCAAGGGCACGTTCTGGCTGTCGCCTACGCCCGATAAGCCAACCAAAGGCTGGGATGCCGACGTGATCCGGGTGTGCAGCTGGGTAAACCTGGAAGACAGGGAGACCGGGAAAACATTTTTTCACTTCAATACCCACCTTGACCACATGGGGCGGCAGGCCCGCGAGGAATGTTCCCGGTTGCTGCGGGAGAAAACCACCCGGATTGCGGCCGGTTCACCGGCCCTGCTTACCGGCGACTTCAATGATCCGCCCAAAACGCCATTTTACGAAACCCTTACCACCGATGGTGGTTTTCTGGATGCCAAAAACGTGACGCTGACACCCCATTATGGTCCGCCGGGCACGTGGGCCACGTTTGATGCGCTGCAGGGAACCGGCAATCAGCTGGATTTTATCTTCGTAACGCCCGGAATTGAGGTACTCCGCCACGCCTTCCTCACCGATTCCTACCACTTCCGGTATCCGTCGGATCACCTGCCGGTACTGGCGAAAATAAGGGTGTGATGCCGGGCCGGTCAGGATTTCTAAAATTTGAGTAAAGACCCGGTCAGAATTAAATGATAGATTTTAAATTTTGAATTAAAACCTTTCACAGACAGCATATGATCCTACCCATTCAAAATTTAGAATTCATAATTTAAAATTGTTTTCTTACTTATGCCAAAAGAAAGAATGCCGGATTTCCGGATGGTCGCCAAAACGGTAACCGGGCTGGAAGATGTACTATCCGATGAACTGCTGAAGCTCGGAGCCCGTGATATTGAAAAGCACAACCGTGCCGTGAGCTTCACCGGCGACCAGGGCTTTATGTACAAGGCAAACATGAACCTGCGGACTGCGCTTCGGATTCTGAAGCCGATCCGGACCTTTACGGTGCGCAACGAGGAGCATCTGTATCAGGAAATCAGGAAAATAGACTGGGCGGACTACCTTGACGCAGATGGCACCCTTGCCATTGATACGGTACTCAGTTCTGATCTTTTCACCCATTCGCACTTTCTTTCCCAGAAAGCCAAAGATGCCGTGGTGGACCAGTTCCGCGACGCTTTCGGCCGCCGGCCTTCCGTAGACCTCGACCGGCCTGATCTGCGCATCAACCTGCACATCCACCACGACACCTGCACCGTGTCACTGGACAGCTCGGGCGAATCGCTGCACAAGCGGGGCTACCGAGATAAAACCAACCTTGCGCCGATCAACGAGGTGCTGGCCGCCGGACTGGTGCTGCTCAGCGGCTGGGACAAGCGGTCTGCGTTCATTGACCCCATGTGCGGCTCGGGCACCATTCTCATTGAGGCCGCCCTGATTGCCTCCGGCGTGCCGCCCGGCTACTACCGCGAAGAATACGCTTTTCAGCGGTGGAAAGACTTTGACCAGGACCTGTGGAACAAGATTTACGAAGTTGGCATGAAGCGGGTAAACGAAAACCCGGTGAAGCTGACCGGCGTGGAGATTTCCCGGAACGTGGCCCGCAAGGCGAAGGAAAACATCAGACTGGCAAAGCTGGAAGACATGATCGAAGTGCATAACAGTGCTTTTCAGGATTTTGAGGCACCTCCCGGCCCGGGCGTGCTGATCATGAATCCGCCCTACGGCGAACGGATGCACCAGGAAGAAGACATCAATGGCTTCTACCGGAGCATCGGCGATACCTTCAAACAAAAATACAAAGGCTATACGGGCTGGATCATCAGTTCCAACATGGAAGCCCTGAAGAATGTAGGGCTGCGGCCTTCCCGGAAAATTCAGGTCTTCAACGGCCCGCTGGAATGCCGATTCATGCGGTTTGACATGTACGAGGGGTCCAAAAAAGCCTCGAAAATGAAGCCGGAAGGCGGGGAGTGACCCTGGTAATCACACTTTGAAAATTTGGGTACTGACTCTCGTGAATGCAACCAAAAAGCAGCAAGCCGGGTCTTACCGGAAAGTATACCGATATGAAATGGCTTTTACCGGCAGGTGCCTGTCTGCTTTTTTTACAGTGTCAAAAAGAGGAACATATTAAAATCCAGGAATTTAAAGCGGAAGTGCTCAATGGAGATTGTGGAGTGCCCAGGGTCGAATTCAAGGATAACCCCGACAAGGTAGCTGCGATCTCTCAGGTCTCCGGATGGTCTACTGATCTTGCTTTTAATTTAGAAGAGAAATACTGGCAGCCGGGACAGAAATTGCTGGTACAGATTCGCAAACCCCGGCATGAAGAGGCAGTAATTTGTACTCACCTGAATGTAAATTATCCAGCCATTACTATAATTTCTGCCCGGCCTTTAGAGTAACAGTGAAGTACCCCACCGCCGGTTCAGGCGTCCCGTCTGTATACAATACCTGGAATCCAAGGGAGTCAGATACACCCCTGGAAAATGGGTAACTCTTAAGAAATACGCTGAGCTCTTCCATTTGGAGGGCCCCGATGTTGTAGCCGATTGGATTACCAGATAGCATAATGAGAGCGGCTATTTACGCCTGCGTTTCTACCCGTGACCAGTTGGTGGAGAATCAACTGATTGAACTCCGTTCCTTCTGCCAACGCATGGGGTGGCTGGTCCACAAGGAGTATACCGATCAGATCAGTGGCGCTAAATCGGGAATACCACCGGCCCCCTGAAGTCGCCGGGCTCTCCCCACCGCCCCGCCGGGATGCGGGCCAGAATGGACTGACTCCGCCCCGGATCACTGCCCGGGGCCTGGGTATTATCCATGGAGATATACCCGGGAGCAATGGCGTTTACATTCACCTGCCTGCCCACTCATTGGCAAAGGCTTTTACCAGACTGCCCACGGCCCCTTTGCCGGCGGCGTACCCCGGCACGTTGATGCCGCCCTGAAAAGTCAGCAGGGAAGCTGTGAAGATGATTTTACCAGCCCGGCGGGCTACCATTTCCCTGCCGGTTCCGCGGGTGAGGATAAAGGGGGCGGTCTGGCTGACGGCTACCACTTCATCCCAGTACGCATCCGGGTGTCCGGCGGCCGGCTTGCGCAGAACAGTGCCCGCGTTGTTGACCAGGATGTCGATGACCGGATGGTCTTTTTTAACCTGCCCGGTGAAAGCATACAGCGCAGCACGCGCGCTGAAATCAGCGTGGCAGGCGTGGAAATTGCGTCCCCACCCGCTGACTGCCCGGGCTGCCTTCCGGTTTGAGGCTGGCCGATACGCCGATGCTGTCGGCTCCGGCAAGGGCTTTACCAATGCCGCGCCTGCAGCCGGTGACCAGGGCTTTTTTACCGTGCAATGAAAACATGGCTGAGGGAAGGGTCATCGGTGAATGAATTCACTAAACCAGAATCAGAAAGATGGGCTACTTCACTACACCCACCGTGAGCGGATGCTTCAATCCGGCGGCAAACCCTTGCAGATACCCCAGCCAGGCTTGCCCGGTGGTGATGCGCCCCGCTTTGTCCCAGGCCGCCCCCGTGTAGTACTCGACGCGGTCACCGGACCGGACACCCAGTTTAGCCAGTCCGTGCCCGTACTGGCGGCTCATTGAGACAGGGGCAGACGGGAATACACAGCCGATCCCCAGGGTACCGTCGTTGCCGTGCCGGGGTTCCCAGTAGCCCAGAATGCCCTTTTGTTCGTCCAGCAGCAGCACACCCGGTTCCTCCCGCAGGATGATCCCAGCCACCAGCGGCAGCGGCCCGGCGGCGGTATGCACTACCTCCACCTCCATCCGGCTGAGCTGGGCACCGGCGTCAAGGGAGATGGTTTTGGTCATCGTTACGGTGATTCCCCGGAAAGTATACGGATCGTATTTCACCCGGAAAGCCGACCGCAGGGGGCCGTTGTCGAGGATCTCCCAGGAGCGGTAATTGTGGATATACCCGATGGAATCATTCACAAAAACGCCCAGGTCGCCGGCCCCCAGCGTAAGGCCCACTTTGTAGTAGTCCAGGCCCTCCCCATTGTCTTTGTGGTAGTCATTCTGCTGGTACCACCTGTTAATGATGAGCTGACCCGTGCGTTTTGACCACACGTCGGTACCATAGGCATTGTCGGGGCGGCTGCCCAGCGCAGCGCCGTAAATGCGGAAGGCAATCCGGTCATTTTCCCAGGCAAAATCATCAAACCGTTCGGGTACGTACCGGGCATAGGTAAGAGGTGTTACTTTAGTGGGCTTCCCGCGGCGCAATGCCAGTTGTACGGTTTCTCCGGCCCCCACCGACACCTGAACCAGCAGATGCTGAATGGTTTTTTCCCCTCGTTTTTCCCACTGGAAAGGTACTTCTTTCCCCGTAGCCAGCTGGATAACCCGTACCTGTGCCGTGTCGATCTGAGGGTAAGCCGCCCTGACTGTAGCCCAGGGAATCTCCACCACTGCATTGGCAAAAGCCACCGGGCCCGCGTTGGTAATCCGGACAATACTTTCGCTTTTTGACTGGGCCTTACCCGTCCAGCACAAACCGCACAGACACCAGCAGGCGTATAATCTTATGTGATTCCAGTTCATGAATGCCATTTTACCGGTCGGCTTAAAACAACTCTTTGCCGTTTTTCAGCTTTTCGTAACGCATCAGTCCTTCCAGGAAGTAGTAATCGGCGTACACCAGCGGCACGTCAATCTCGGACTTGCCCGGCTTATGACCGGTGCTGTGCATGAGGATAAACCCATTGTTTTTCCCCACCTCGGCCTGGTAAGCCGGCGAGGCCAGGCTCCCCAGCATTTGCTCGGCCGCACTGGCGTACTTTTTGCCTTTGTCAGCGCTGTACCCACTCAGTTCCAGCAAACCCGAGGCGGCAACGGCCCCGGCCGACGCGTCCCGTTCCTCGCCGGGCCGGTCAAAATCCCAGTAGGGAATCTTGTCGGCGGGCAGATTGGGGTGATTCAGGTAAAAATCAGCAATCTTCTGGGCCTGCTCCAGATAACGTTTTTCCTTGGTTTCGCGGTACATCACCGTGAAGCCGTACAAGCCCCAGGCTTGTCCGCGGGCCCAGGGCGAATTGTCAGCCGCTCCCTGGTGAGTTACTTTCGCAATCGGCCGGCCGGTTGGGTCGTAGCAAACGACGTGGTAGGAACTGTTATCCGGCCGGAAATGGTGCTTGATGGTATTATCGGCGTGGGTAACGGCAATGTTCTTGTAGCTCGGGTCGCCGGTCTCTTTAGAGGCCCAAAACAGAAATTCCAGGTTCATCATGTTGTCAATAATGACCGGGTAATTATGCTCCCTGAACTTGTCCCAGGATTTGATGAGTCCCACCTTCGGGTCAAAACGGGTAGCCAGCGATTTGGCCCCCTGCACCATAATATCCTTGTACTCCGGATTCCGGGTAAGCCGGTAACCGTTGCCAAATGAACAGTACAGCATAAAGCCCAGGTCGTGCGTGCCGGTATTGTACTGCTCGGGCTTTAAGGGCGCGGTCCATTTTTCCGCCAGCGTTTTCCATCTGGGATCTTTGGTGTATTCGTACATATACCAGAGATTCCCCGCAAAGAAGCCGCTCGTCCACCAGCTCGTTTCCCGGTCGTTGAGGGAGCCGTCCGCTTTTATCGAATGCGGAATGCGCTCCGTTTCCTTCCGCAATCCGTCGGCGTACTGGAGTTGCCGGCCACTGTGTTCCATTTCTTTTTTGACATCAATCACTGCTTTAGCGGCAAAGGCGGCCAGCAGGAGTGCCAGGGCAGTAAATACGATGTTTCTCATGGGTCTTTGGAGATGTCTTCTTTGAAATTAACTTTTGGTCAGCTGTCAGCGTAAGTCTTTCATGGCGACAAAATCCATGTCGGTGAAGGTATAGTTTTCACCGGCCATCCCCCAGATGAAGGAATAACTGGACGTGCCGCACCCCGAGTGAATGGACCACGGCGGCGAGATCACGGCCTGATGGTTGGCCACAACCAGGTGCCGCGTTTGGGAAGGCTGTCCCATCAAGTGAAAAACGCGCTGGTCTTCCGGCAAATCAAAGTAAAAATAAGCCTCCATGCGGCGGTCATGCGTGTGCGCCGGCATGGTGTTCCAGACACTGCCGCTTTTGAGCACCGTCAGCCCCATTACCAGCTGACAACTCCGGATGCCGTCCTGGTGAATGTATTTATAAATGGTCCGCTGGTTTGAGGTGTCCGCCGAACCCATCTCGGCAGGAGAAGCCTCTTCGCGCCCCATCAGGCGTACCGGATGGCTTTTGTGGGCCGGCGCAGACAGCAGAAAAAAACGGGCCGGGTCTTCGGGAAGAATACTTTTGAACGTAATTTCCTGATGGCCCTTTCCGATGTACAGGCACCCCAGTTTGTGAACCTCATGGGCAGTGCCGTCCACCTCCACCATTCCGGGGCTCCCTACGTTGATGATGCCCACTTCGCGGCGTTCCAGAAAATAGTCTGATTTCAGGGCTTCGTAGGCGGGCAGCGTTACTGGTTGGGATACCGGAAAAGCCCCCCCGAGCATCACCCGGTCGTAGTGCGAATAAACCCAGCGGATCTGTTCCGGCCGGAGGAGGTCTTCCACCAAAAAATGTTCCCGGAGGGATTCCGTATCAAAGCCACGGGTTTCGTTGGGGCTGTTGCTGTGTCTTGTTTGCATGTTTGCGGCGGATAATGGTGTGAAAAATACCCCCCCGTAGGCACGGGGTTAGCGCCGTAAAGCGCATACGGGTCAAAAGTGACTTGTTTAATGTAAATCAAGGGTTGGGATACTAAAACTGCGTTTTATCCATCCCAGTGGCTCCACCTCAGCAGGATAAGGTTTCAAACCCTGCCCTGCTGAGGTGGAGACCAATTCTGTTCAACCCTTGATTCACTTTTTTGATTAGTACCCGTCGTTTTGGGTGAGTTGCGGATTTAAGTCAATCTCCCGCTGGGGGATTGGAAACACCTTGTGTTTTTCCTGCACGTTGGTTTTGCCCTTGGCACTGAGCACAGGTACCAGGCGGTCGGTGCGCACCAGGTCAAACCACCGATGCCCTTCGGCGGCAAACTCCCAGCGTCGCTCCTCCCAAATCCCCTGCCGGAATCCATCCTTGCCCAGTGAAGCCGTAAAGTCAACGGCCGAGGGATCGTTCAGCGGCAAGCCAAAAGCCCGGCGGCGAATCTGGTTGGCGGCCGCCAGCGCCTGGGGGGTAGGGCCGTTTACTTCGTTATCCGCTTCGGCAAACATCAGCAGAATATCCGCGTACCGCAGGTACGGAAAGTTGTTGTTGCCCTGCGGAAAGATAGCGGCAGCAGGGTCCACGTATTTGTTGAAGTGCGGAAAGGTCTGGATGGTCTGGCCTTCCTTGTTAACGTACGAATTAATGTAGAGTTCTTTTCGTTTGTCGCCCGGCCGGTAGCTGTCGTACAGGTCAGGCGTGGGGAAGAACGAACCAAAGCCGCGTCCGGTAACCGGCGAATTTTCGGGCGCCATGTACGTGATCAGGCCGTTGCCCTGGCCTACCCCGCCGCCCACGAACTGAATCTCGAATACCGATTCTCGGCCGTTCTCGTTGCCCACCTTGAATACGTCGGCGTACGTATCCCACAGGGCATACCCGTAGCCGGCGTTGTCAATGATCTCTTTGGCTTTGTCGCGGGCCCTGGGGTACTCTTTGCGCGTGAGGTACACTTGCGTGAGCACCCCTTTGGCGGCCCCGGCAGTAGCCCTCCCCAGGCCCAGTTCCGGTTCAGTGCCCGTGTAGCGGTCGGGCAGGGCGCCTTCGGCGTCTTCCAGGTCTCTAATGATCTGCGCGTATACTTCATCGGCACTCGCCCGGGCGACGCCCCTCCCGTCGTTGAGGGTTTTGGTTTCCGTTACCACCAGCGGCACGCCTCCGTACCAGCGGACCAGGTAAAAATAATAGAAAGCCCGCAGGAACTTCGCTTCGCCCACCAGGCGGCTCTTTAAATTTTCGTTCATGTTGATGGCCGGGATGCGCTCAATGGCCGCGTTGGCGCGGTTCACGCCCTGGTAGAGCACCTGCCAGCTTTGGGCCACAATTCCATTGGTAGGCACCGTCTGGAAACTCCAGATCTGAATCCGGTCGTTGTTGTTGGCCAGCAGGTTCATGTCGTCGGAGGGAATGTCGCCCATGATGATCAGGTTGCGCCCTTCTTGCCCGATTTCGTTGGTAATGTCGTAAATGGCGTTCACGGCGGCCACGGCATCTCCCGCGGTTTTGTAAAAACTTGCCGGGGATATCGAAGAAGGCGGTACTTCGTCCAGGGAGCAGGCGCCGCAAAGGAGCAGGAGGAATAAAATAGCAGCGGGATATTTTGGTTTCATGGTATTTTACTTTTTTCGTTGGGACAATGGAGGTGAGGACTACAGACTGATGTTTAAGCCGGCCAGCACCATTTTATTCGCCGGGTAGCTGCCGTAATCGGTGCCCAGGCTGAGGGCGTTCTGCCCGAAGCGGCTCACCTCCGGGTCGTAGCCGCTGTAGTTGGTAAAGGTGATCCAGTTCTGGGCGCTCACGTACACTTTTACGCTGTACAGTTTGATTCTACCCACCAGGGCGGCCGGCAGCGTGTAGGACAGGTTGACGTTTTTCACCCGCAGGTACGAACCGTCCTCTACCTGCCGGCTCGAAATGACGTAGGCATTGCCGACGGCATTGGCCCGGGGAATGGTCGTACTGGGGTTCTCGGGGGTCCAGCGGTCCAGTACTTCCCGCGACTGGTTGCTGACGCCCGTCAGGGATTCGAGTTCAAAGCGGTTGACGTTGAAAATGCTGTTGCCGGAGACACCTTGCATAAAGATGCTCAGTTCAACCCCTTTGTAGGAAAACGTATTGGTGATCCCGCCGAAAAACTTAGGTTGCGCGTACCCCAGAATGACCCGGTCCAGGGCGTTCAGTACCCCGTTGCCGTCCTGGTCCACGTAGCGGCGGTCGCCGGGCCGGGCCGTTCTTTGCGCCGATGCATCCACCTCCGCCTGGTTCTGGAAAATGCCGTCGGTCCGGTAGCCGTAGAAGATACCGATGGGCTGACCCACCCGCACCACGCCGGAATTAGGCAGTTGCAGGTGCCCGCTGGATTCCCCGGCGCCAAACTCCGTTCGGTCGCCCAGTTCGAGCACCTTGTTGCGGTTGGCGGCGATGTTGAAATTGGTGCTCCACTTGAAGGCGCCCGTCAGGTTGTTGGAGTTGATGCCTAGCTCTACGCCGCGGTTGCGCAAACTCCCCAGGTTTTGGATGGCGTCTGAGTAGCCGATGTAATAGGGCACCGGCACTCTCAGCAACAGGTCAACGGTTTTTTTGTTGTAATAATCCGCCGTCAGGCTGATACGGTTGTTCCACAGGCCCACGTCCACGCCCACGTCCGACTGCCAGGTCGTTTCCCACCGCAAAGCGGGATTGGCCACCCGGCTTGGCCCGGTTCCGGGGGCCACTGTGTTATTGAAATTGGCGTTTTGCGTCTCCAATATGGCCAGGGACTGGTAAGAAGGAAGTTCTTGGTTACCACTCGAGCCGTAGCTCACCCGCAGTTTCAGATCGGTAAGCACCGGGCTGTTTTTCAGGAACGGCTCCTGGGAAATCCGCCAGGCGACGGACGCGGAGGGGAAGGCGGCATATTTATTGCCCGCCCCGAAGCGGGAGGCCCCGTCCGCCCGGACGGTAGCCGTCAGCAGGTATTTGCCCGCATAGTCGTAATTGACCCGGCCAAGGTAGGAGTTAAGCTGTGATTCTCGAGCCTCCGAAAAAGGCACCAGGGCCGTAGACCCGGATCCCAGGTTTTCGTACGTGAGAATGTCGTTGGTGAATCCCTGGGCAGAAGCCCGGGCCCGCTCAAAGCGGCCACCTTGCATGGTGTAGCCCGCCAGGAAGGTAAAATTATGCACCCCGCCCAGTGATTTTACGTACGTAAGCGTGTTCTCGTTCAGCCACGTATTGGTCTGGTCGTTGGTAATAATGGCCCGTCCGCCCAACTGAACGCCTACGGAGGTATTCCTTGAAATATATTCGCTTCTTTTGGTGAAATCGACGTCGGCACCCAGGCTGGTGCGGAAGGTAAGCCCCTCCAGAATTTTAAAATCGGCAAACACGCTGCCGATCAGCCGGGACCGGGCCGTCAGGTCGGAAGTGCCCAGGGCCTGCGCCACCGGACTGCCGATCTGGATGCGGCCGGGGGTATTAAACACCACCAGTGAACCATCGGGGTTGTAGACGGGCTGCGTGGGCGAGAAATTCAAGGCACCGTACACGACCGTCGCATTCGTTCCCCCGTCCGCATCGGTGGGTACGGCGTTATTCCGGGAGCGGGTCAGGTTTAGGCTGGTGCCAACGCCGATCCGGTCATTTAACTTGTGGTCGAAATTGAACCGGAAGGAAGCCCGGTCAAACTTGGAGTTGATGATCACTCCCTGCTGATTCAGGTAGTTGCCCGAAATGGCGTACCGGGTTTTGTCGGTTCCGCCCGAAACGGTTAACTGGTAGTTTTGCATCGGCGCTGGCCGGAAGATTTCCTCCTGCCAGTTGGTCCCTTCCCCGAATCCGGCAATCTGCTCCTCGGTGAACACCGGCGGACGCACTGGGGTAGCATTGGCCTGCGCTTCGTTGACGAGCTGCGCGTATTCGGTGGCATTCAGCAGCGGAATGGTCTTCCGTACCTGCTGCACGCCCAGGTACGTGTCAAATTCCACGCGGTTTTGCCCGGCTTTGCCCCGCTTGGTGGTGATGATGACCACGCCGTTGGCCCCTCTCGATCCGTAAATGGCCGTTGCCGAGGCGTCCTTGAGGATTTCCATGGACTCAATGTCGTTCGGGTTCAGGTTGGCCCCGTTTTCGTTGTACACCGGGAAGCCGTCAATGACGTAGAGGGGTTCATTGCCGCCGACGATCGAATTACCGCCCCGCACCCGGATGGAAACCCCGCCGCCAGGGGCATTGGACGTCTGGGTGACCTGTACGCCCGCCGCGCGGCCCTGTAAGGCCTGCCCGATGCCGGTTACGGGTACCGCCCGGATTTCCCTGGCCGATACGGATGCAATGGAGCCCGTCAGGTCACTGCGCTTCTGGGTACCGTACCCTACCACCACTACCTCTTCCAGCGCCTCCAAGTCGGGCACCAGCGCCACATTGATCTGATTGCGTCCATTGACGGGCACCTCCTCGCTGACGTAACCAATAAACGAAAATATCAGGGTACCATTGGCCGGCGCGGTAATTGTAAAGACTCCCCCGGCATTGGTAGCGGTACCGGTGGTGGTTCCCTTCACCAGGATGCTTACCCCCGGCAGCACTTCTCCATCCTGGCCGGTAACTTTTCCGGTAACGTTCTGATTCTGCGCGGTCAGGGTTAGCGGCAACTGCAGACAGAGGAAACAGAGGACAAAGGAAAACCAGTTTCCCTTTGCGACAGCAGTAATTGTTTTAGTCATACGGGTTATATAAATATAGTACAAAATGATTGATTATTTTTCTATCTTATCGTAGTTAGTGATGAGCGAGGGAATGAGTGCCTTCCAGCACTTTTTTGATTCAAGCTCCGGGATGTTTTTAATTTTACCAAGAGATAATTAAAAAATTTGAAGAAAAATTTCCGCAAACGTTACCGCAAACGTTTGCAGCCCTAAAATGTTGACCTTAAAAAAGTTAAGTTTCTGCTTTAGAAAGCAGTAATTAGCTTAAAACGGCTCTAGACCGTTCCGGGAAATAATTAGCAGACAGGCGTTTGACGGGCAAAAAAAACTGGGTAAATTCCTATTTTTAAGGCTTAATCAGCCTCTCTTCCTTCAGCCGTTATGCGGAAAAACCAGGTTACCATCAAGGACATTGCGCAGGAACTGAAGATATCCATATCCACTGTATCCCGTGCTTTGCGGGGCATGCCGGAAATTCATCCGGATACCCGTAAAGCGGTAACGGCACTGGCAAAGGACTGGGATTATCAACCCAACCAGCTTGCAACCAGTCTGGTCAAAAGCAGCACCCGCACCATCGGGGTAATCGTGCCCAACGCGGGGTACTATTTTTTTTCGTCCGTCATCAGCGGCATTGAGGAAGCGGCAGCCCGGGAAGGATACAGCATTCTGCTTTGCCAGTCCAATGAGTCGTACCAGCGGGAACTGGTAAACATTCAGGACTTAACCCAGGGGCAAGTGGAAGGGTTTATCGTTTCCCTTTCCCGGGAAACTTTTGACTACGCGCATTTTGGACGGCTGTTGCGCAAAAAAATACCCCTCGTCATATTTGACCGGTACGCCGATGAAATACCCGCTTCTAAAGTCATTGTCGACAACCGGAAAGCGGCCCGGCAGGCCGTGCGGCATTTGATTGAAAACGGCTGCCGGCGGATTGCGTACCTGGCCGGGCCTTCCAATCTACAGATCAGCAATGAACGCCTGACGGGCTACAAAGATGCGCTCCGGGAAGCCGGATTGCCATTTGACGACCACCTGGTGGTGCATTGCGATTACACCCTGGAAAACGCCATGCGGCATACGAATCTGCTGGTGTCGCTGCGCTACCCCCCGGACGGTATTCTGGCTGTGAGTGACCGCGTGGCCATGGCCAGCCTGTACGCCTTGCGTCAGCAACAGGTGCGCGTACCCGATGAGGTAGCCATTATTGGTTTTAACGACGAGCCGGTAAGCGCTTTAATGACCCCTTCCCTTTCCAGCGTGGCTCAGCCTACTGTTCAAATGGGTAGAATGACGGTTGAGTTGCTTATACAGCAGATCGCAACCTCCAGTCAGGAATTTACGCCGGTGACAAAAATATTTGAAACGGAGCTGAAAATCCGCGAATCCTCCAATCGCTTAAAGCAATAGCTTGGGTGTTACCTTGGTATTTCTCGCAAATAAACCTGTCGGCTTGCCGCCGTTATTTAATGCTTCTTTTTCTTCAATGAAATTGGCTGCCCCAGCTACCAAGAGAGTGTGGAATATACTCCTTTCCTACCTTCCACTTTTACGGCTCTCCCGCAGGTTGCGTGCTGTCAGGCTGCGTAGAGCACCTCCATGGCTGCCTACTGCGCAGAGCTGGTTTTGAATTGTTGCGTATTGGGGTGTTGGCGCGGGCCGGGCAGCCTTCACCAAAAGTGACACTCAACCGCTGTCCGGTTAATATATACAGTCGCGGGTAGCTACTTCTCCTTGAGCAGCTTGTTGAGGGCAAAAGCCGCGCTGATGAGCGACAGGTGCGTGAAGGCCTGCGGGTAATTGCCGATCTGCTCGCCTTCCAGGCTGATCTGCTCGGCAAACAAACCCAGGGGACTCGCGTAGCCGATCATCTTTTCGAAGTACAACTGCGCTTTGTGCAACTCCCCGCCCCGGGCCAGGCACTCCACGTACCAGAACGAACAGATGGAAAACGTACCCTCCTGGCTGCCCAGGCCGTCAGCGGCATAGCGGGTGTCGTAGCGGTACACCAGCGTATCGGAAACCAGCTCTTTTTCAACCGCCTTCAGCGTGGCCTGCCACCGGGGATCGTAGGGCGAGATGTAGCGCACCAGGGGCATGATCAGCACCGAGGCGTCAATGATGTCGCTGCCCTTGTACTGGACAAACGACTGCTTCTGTTCATTCCAGAAGTTGTAGTACACGTCGCGGTAAATCTCATCCCGCACGGCGCGCCACCGCCCGAAAGGGTAGGGCAGAGACCGTTTTTCGGCCAGACGAATGGCCCGGTCCACGGCTACCCAGCACATGATCCGGGAATAGATGAACTCCTGTTTTTCGGACCGGATTTCCCAGATGCCGTGGTCTTTCTCTTGCCAGTGGTCGCACACAAAATCAACCTGAGTGATGAGCTGTTCCCAGAAATCAAAGATCATGGGCGATACGTACTTGTCGTGCAGGTAGATGCTGTCTAAGAGTTCGCCGAAAATGTCGAGTTGAATCTGCCGGTAGGCGTCATTGCCGATCCGGACCGGTTTTGACTTTTGGTAGCCTTCCAGGTGCGAAAGTTCTTCTTCGGGCAACTCTTTCCGGCCGTCCAGGGCGTAGAGCAACTGGAGGTTGTTTTGCCCGTCAATGTTGAGCTGGAATTGCTTCCAGATCCAGTGCATGAATTCCCGGGACTCTTCCTTGAAGCCTAGCCGCAGGAAGGCGTACATTGTAAAGGCCGCGTCACGGATCCAGGTGTAGCGGTAGTCCCAATTGCGCTCCCCGCCCGGGGCTTCGGGCAAGCCGAAGGTAGGAGCGGCTACGGTAGAGCCCCACTTCTGGGAGGTGAGCAGCTTGAGCGTGAGGGCCGACCGCCGGACCATCTCCAGCCATTCGCCCTGGTAGGTAGATTGGGCAATCCAGCTTTTCCAGTAGTCAATGGTCTTTCTCAGGTGCCAGTCGGCGTAGGCCTGCAACGCGTGGGTTTGCCCGTAGTGACTGTTGGGGTAAGAAGTACCCGTTTCCAGCACGAAGCAGGCAGTTTCTTTTTCCCGGAGCAGAAACGTGGCTTCCAGGTTTTTGCCGGCAATGTCCAGGGGCCGGGTGCTGTAGAAGCTGAGGATCGGGTCCTGGGCGCGTTCACAGTAGAAGGTGTATTGCTCCCCGTCGCGGTGTTTGATTGTGTGGGCCGACCGGGCGTAGTTGAAGCGCGGCACGCATTCCATCTTCAGGTTGGCCTCGCCCCGGATGCAAGTCACGAGGCGGATCAGAATGCAGTCCGGGTCGTCTTTATCAAGCACAGGCATAAAATCGGTGATCTCCACCATGCCCTGGCTGGACAAGAAGCGGGTGAGTAGTACGTTGGTATTGGGCAGGTAGAGCTGCTTGTAACGGGTGTGGTCAAACTGAGGGCATACTGAGAAATGGCCGCCCTTTGACTTATCCAGCAGGGCGGCAAATACCGAGGGGGAGTCGAACTGGGGCAGGCACAGGAAGTCAATGGCGCCGCCTTTGCCGACCAGCGCCACCGTTTTCAGGTTGCCGATAATGCCGTAATCACTGATAGGAGGATAGTCCATGCCGGTCTGATTGAAATATGACTTTTAAATATGACTTTTAAATATGACTTGCCCGTTGTTGATGCGGGTTAGATGATTCCGCCGTTTACCCCGATCACCTGCCCGTTGATCCAGTGCGCCTCCTGGGTGAATACTTACTATCCAGGTCCCGCCACTGGGCACCGGTACGGTTAACCGACAAAACCGCATTGACGATCCCGCGCAAGGGATGCCAGCGTTTGCGGGCATTAAAGCCCCTGCTTTCTCTAAACCAACGTTTTTGTTTACGGTTCATCCAGATGCTATTCGTTTGCAAAGACTTCTTTTACTGGTGGCCACCTTATGATTCCACCGCTTACTTATTCTCTAATTGAGACAGGATCTCTTCCCGGATCACCTCGGGCCGCTCCCAGGGAATGAAGTGGTTCATTCCGGGAATCATCACGACCTTTACCGTGGCATTCACCGCGCTTTTTTTGACGAAGCCGGCATTGGCGGCCGGTACCAGTTGGTCCTTTTCGCCTTGAATGACGGTGATGGGCAAGGTGAGAGCTTTCCACAGGGGCAGCATCAGGGTGAGTTCCCCTTTCAGGGGCAGGATCTCCTGGTTGCTCACATCGATCTCGGCGGGCAGCAGCGGCCGGACCAGGAAGAAGCCGCCCACCTTCCGGTACCACTCCTTCGGCTCCAGCGCCGGGTCAACGGAGGGAGCGACCAGGATCAGACTGCCCACCAGTTGGGGATAATCCATCGCCACCCTCGCAACCAAAGGGCCGCCCAGCGAATGGCCCACCAGGATGGGCAGCGTAGCGGAACGGTTGGTTTTCAGGATCGGAACCAGCGTTGCGGCCTGGGCCTCCAGGGAGCGTTGGGGCTTTCCCAGGTTCGATTTGCCGAAGCCGGGCCGGTCTACGGAAATGAGCCGGGCTTTCTGGTACAAGGTTGAATCTTTGAAGAACCCGATGAAGGCGTCCCACGAACCCGGCGAACCGTGCACAAACACCACCATCGGCAGCGTGTCGGCCCCGAAGGAAGCATAATGGACGGATTGGGCTCCGGCTTCCGTAAAAGCAAAATCCGGCTGCACGGGGCTGCCGGCAAAGTAGGCCTTTACCTTTTTGTCCGACATGCGGATCTGGACGCAACGCGAGAGCAGGGCCAGCACTCCCCACAGCAGGACCGGCCCCAGCAGCCAGCGGGTAAAGTTTCGGGAGATACGCCTGCGCCCGGTGGACATGTTTGCTTACAAGAATAGGTGAACGATCTGAAACAGGGCCGTGGCAACCATCATAAGCCCTACTGCCCGGTTGACCAGCCCGCCCGGGAGCGAAAACCGCCGCGACAGGTAACGGCCCGAAAAGGCGAACAACTCCAGAGCCAGCAGGGTGCCCAGCGCAATGCCGCTCAGGTACAAGGCCAGTCCGGGCCCCTCCATGACCATGATCCAGCCCTGGCCGGTGAGCAAAGCCGTGTACACCACCCAGAAAGGGATGGCTACCACGTTGACCATGCTCAGCCCGATGCCCAGGTAGAACGGCCGGGACAGCGTCTTATTGGAGAGTCCGGCTTCCTTTTTACGCAGGTAGTACACCCCGGCGGCCAGCAGCAGCCCCGTCGAGAATACTTCCACGGCAACGTGGTAACGCCCCAGCTTCATCAGCGAAGTAGCCAGCAGGATGGCCAGGTAGCTGTAACCGACCTCCACCACTACGCAGGCGGCGGCAAAACCCAGAGCCGCCCCCATGCCCCGCTGCAGCGAAAGCTGTACAATAGTGGCGTTGAGAATACCCGGGGGCAGCGAGCCCAGAAAGCTCACCAGGGTACCCGCCACAAAACCCGTCAGCATCCATTCCATCTCGATTGCATTGGTTTAAGTATCCGGGCGAAGTGAAAACGGTATTTTTTAATTGGCAACCGTATTTTTATTTTCCTACCCTATGTCTGACAACTTTTGTGTCAATGCCTGCTGCTTGCATTTTCAGTTCGGCAGCCATTTTAATCTGGTTTTTAAGTTCGGTTAGTGTTTCATCAAAAACGACGTGTTTGTCCATCATATAACACATATCATATTCAATCTCTTCCCAAGTCGCAATGTCGGCATGGTTGTGTTGCAATTGGACTTCTAATTTGTCAAGGGCATTGGCCACTTTTGCTTCGCAGGTTTCTTTGCCTTCAAATTCAACACTTTCCTGTCGTCCACTTGAAAGGTAACTGTGTCTAAGCTCAAATTTTAGTTTCTCGGCCAAGGCCAGCACTTTTAATACGTTTGAAATTTCGTTTTTCACAGGGTAGTTTGTTTTATAATTATCAAACCGGGGCTTTTACTGCATTTGTTTCCGGTAGGCTCTCAGCTTTAAAAAAGCCCTCATCCCTTCGGCAAAGGAAAGATACACAACCCCGTTCCGGTAATTGGCCTGACTGATGCGGTACAGTACGGACCAATGGCGGAACAGCACCCGGTAGGCTTCGCGGCGCGAAAAGGACGGGTCGTAAATATGCGCCGGTTCGGCCCCGGCCCCGTTCAGTTCCAGAATCTTGATGCCTTCGCCCTGATAGAGTTCAGCCAGGCTGCGGCAGCGGATGTCGTAGCGGCCGTAGTAGAACCCGTCAATCGACTGGCTGATGCGGTCGAACACGGCCACCAGTTGATCGTTGATCAGGTAGTTGCCGTTCAAGAACTTGGTACCCCGGCTGTGGTTCCCGATGGGCACCAGTTGGATCGCTTCCCCGGCGGGCAACACCCGGTCGAACAGGTGGGCGTACCGGTCATGCAACGTCTGGTACTGCAACCGGGCCCGGTCATTGTGCATAATCAACTCCCGCACCGTGGAGGCACCGTCGCCGGTGAGGCTGAGGAAGGCTTTGATCACCACCGAAGAGATGTGCCCGGTAGGGCAGCCCGGGAAACGGTAGTAGAACAGCCCCAGTTCAACCGGATAGTCCACGTATTCCTGGATCAGATAGGGCGCCTTCATGCCGGCGTGGTAGGCAGCCAGTTCGGCCGGGTTGTGGAGTTTCTCGACCTTCCAGCCCCGTTCGCCTACGTCAGGCTTGGCAATGAGCGGGAAGCCGATCTCGTGCCGGTGCAGGCTTTCCCGCAATGGAATGAGACCCGTGGCCGGGCAAATCAGCAGGGTGACGGGTTTGAGGGGGGCGGCGATCCGGTTGAGAATCTTCACCTTGGATTCCCCCAGCATCCCGCCATTCTCGATGGATGGATTGACCGCCGAGAAGAAGAAAAAGGACCGGGCCTTCGCCGAAAGCCAGAGCCAGTACACAAATATGGGCAGGTAGATCACCTCAAACGGCCAGTACTCCCACTGCGTGAGGCGGGTCATGAAGTTGAGGTACCGGATGTAGAGCAGCATGGGGAAAACGGTGTTGTATTATTGAATTGCCGAATTGTTATATGGCTGATTGTTGAGTGGTTAAGTGCCCGATCGGAATCAGGTCTGCAAATTGGAGGTGTAACCAATTATAAATTAACCTGATCGCTGAAAGTTAATTGCTGACGGCTGATTATATGGCTGCATGACTACCCTCACCCAAAGCCAGCCATTCAACAATTTACATGATGCGGTAGGTCTGTTCGCGCCTTTGCACCAGGTCTTCGTACACCATCAGGTGTTCGCCGGATTGCTGGCGGGCAATGCTGGTGATGCTCACGGTCTGGTGCCCGCTTCCGCGGTGCATCCGGAGGCCGTTACCGGAATCGTCCTGCCCGGCGGAATGGTGAAAATGCAGGATATCCTCCACCTGGTAACCCTCCCGGCCGGCCAGCCAACTGGCAAACCAACCTTCCCGCCGGCGGATCACTTCGGGCGAATAAAGCGTTGCCGACGACCAGATGTAAGGCTTGCCTGCATCTTTTACGGAGAAATGAACCTCTTTTCCATCCCACCGGATTTCGGTCAGGGACAAAGCCGGTTCGGTGCGGACCACCAGCAGGGTAAAAGGCTCAATGCCCCGGAAATTGTATTCGGTGGCAAATTCACCCGCGTAATCGTAGCCAAAGAAATCCAGCAGCACTTTTCCCCGGCTCTGCCGGTAAGGCGGACAGGACCGGTGAGCCCCAAAAGCCCCGTTGAGCAGACACAGGCTTACGCCTTTGCCGGAAGTGACGATCCAGGTGCCGCCACCCACGGGGTCGCACGGGAAGACCAGCATCTGATCGTGGAGCCGGTAGCGGCCCGGGGCCCGGGCGGGCAGGCGGTCTGCACTTTCGTCCCGGTTGGAGGTCAGAATAAATCCTTTATTGCCCAGCGGCAGAAACGTCACGGTGCACATGGGCTTGTTGATATTGAAGAGTAGAAGGGGCCACGCCAAATGAATCGGGAAGCGGTACCGGGTTGGGTATTGCCCCAAGCCCGATGCGGATGGTGGCCTGATGGTGAATACAATGTTCAAGGTTATACACCAACTCCCGGTATAGGGTAGTTGGTATGGTTACCTTTTCGCCGGGGGCGTAGCTGGTGCATAACAGGAGGGGCTGGTCGGAGCCAACCTCCCCGATACGCTTCATCAGGTATTCCAGTGCGGCTGCCGCAAGCGCCTGTTCTTCCTCCAGCATTTGGTTTCTGGTGCGGGCGTCGTAATCAACGGTGCCGGTCACCAGCCCTCCGAACAAACACTGGTAAAACTCCACCAGATGCCTGACGTGCCGGCCAATGGTTCCGCCCGAGAGGACCGGCAGTGGTGTATGGAAGTGTTCAGCTTCGATTGTGCGCAGTACCGCAACCAGCTGACTCAAAGATTGAAGGGATGCCTTTTGCAGGGATGAACTATTCATAGTATTGAGAAGGGAGACTTAATACTTACGACTTTCTGCTGGCCATAGGCCTCCCCAGCCGGGAGCCCAGAAAAGGAATCTGGGCCCGGCGGATCCATAGAATGCCCCCACAACTGAAAAACACCACCAGTCCCAGAAAGAACAGGTAGCCACCATCGCCCTGCACCTCAATGCCCAGAATGGTCAGGTGCGACACGAGGGCACCGCTGATAATGCCAACGCCCAGCAGGGCGCCGAGCCAGGCAGTACCCGGGATCAGCAGCAGCACCGAGGCAATCAGTTCGGCCACGCCGGTGCCGATACGGCCGGCGTCACCCAGACCAACTTTCCCGAAAATATAAACAGATTCCGGGGCAGCTGAAAATTTAAAGAACAGCGATTGTACCATGATCAGGGCACTGAGGCCCTGCAGGGCCCAGGAGATGTAAAGGGATGGCTTTTTCATGGGGGAAACTGAATGAGGTGAGGTAAGTAGTTGTTAGTTATCAGTTGTTCGTTGTCAGATTCATAATGCACTGATCGTCAGTTTCGTAATACCACTAAAATACCCTATACTTTTGTACAGGTGCCTAAACAGGGAAAGACGAAAGGGGAAAAGGAAACTTACCGGTCTGAACTGGTGCTTACACTCCGTCCGTTTTGTAGAATTTAGTCCAGCTGGCATCCGCTTTCTGCTTCAGGCTGGCTTCGTCCTTGTTCCATTTAGGTAGTGTATTGTTAAAAAACTTGTTGTAAAACAGGTACAGCTTTCCGTCAACGACCTTAAATGTTTCCGGATCAATGTCTACCTTTTCACCCGTTGCACCCATTGCGTACGCACACCAGCCACCGTACTGGGGCTCATACCCGGCGGGGTTTTGTTTAAATGTCTCCAGATTTTTGGCATTGGCAAACTGGTAGGTAGTGCCCTGATGGGAGAAGGCATTTGCCGGAGTGCCCTTCACGGCTTTTTTCTGGGTCAGATAGGCCACCGGATCATATCCCTGAAGGGCCAGCCCGGATTCCAGGTTAAACTGCTTTTTGCGTTTGTCGGCTTCAGTCTGGGCCGAGGCCGGGGTCAGGAAGACCGCGCCAGCCACCATGCTTACGAGATAAAGGAAGAGGGTTTTTCATAGTTGTGTTACGTTGTTGAATCAAAAGTAACACATACTCCGGAGGCCGATTGTCCGGCAAGCGACAATTGACCGGAAATAGCAAAAGTAAATAGTTATTGGTTATTGGTATGACAAAAGCTTGGTTCTTATTCGTTGATAGAACCGCTGGTAAAAACCAATGTAAAAAATTAAGGCCTGCGAACTGAACAACCAATAACCACTAACTAATAACCAATAACTCCTAACTCCTAACCCCCAACTCCTCAACTACCGGAATTCAGCCGGGTTGGGGATGGTGATCTGGCTGCGGGAGTAGAGGACTTTGTTTTCCTTTTCCAGCTGATTGAGGACGGAAGTAACCGTCTGGCGGGTGGCACCGGTGAGGGAGGCAAGGTCCTGGTGGGTAAGATAGTTCTTCACGATCAGCTGATCGTTTTCCACCTTGCCGTTTACCTGGGCAAAATGCTTCAGAAACTCAATGACCCGGGTACGTACATCCTTGAAAATCAAATCGGCGTACCGGTTTTCGAGGGCTTTGAGTTTATCGCCGACCCGCCTGGTGTACTTGAGCGATATGGCCGGATTTTTTTCCAGTACCTTTTCAAAATCATCAAGGGTAAAGGAGCAGATGATGACTTCGTCACTGATGGCCCTTGCGAATTCCGATTCGGGAGAAACATTCCGGCTGAGGGTAATTTCGCCGAACAGGTCGCCCGGCTGCATCACTTCCTTGGTCACTTCGTTGCCCGCCTCGTCGGAGGACACAATCTTGATGACGCCTTTCTTGAGTAAATAAATCCGCTTTACCGACTCGTGCGAGAAGTAGATGATCTCGTTCTTGTGGGCCCGCTTAAAGCCGGTAATCACGCACAGCGCCTTGATTTCGGTTTCGTTCATCTGCGTAAACAACTCGTGATTGCGCAGGTACCAGTACTTGATTGTTTCCATGCAGGGAGAAGTGGATACTTGTGAGGATAAGGTTTTGCGCAGGAAGGGTGCCTGCGCCGGCGAAATACCCGGTCATTTCAAGTCCTTCCTGACGAGGCAATGTAAAGCGTAACCGCAAGGAAATTCTCTCGAAAGTATAACAATAAGATAAAAAATTTCTGCAAAAGCGAATTTGGGCAAAAAGACCTGCCCATCATTGCTGGGCAGGTCTCCGGTCCAATGAACAGCCGTGGGTTTGACCAGACCCCGAAAGGATAGCCTTCAGGTTATCCGGAAGCCCTACTTCTGATTAACCACCTGAGGCCAGTTGGCATCTGCCTTTTTAATGTAACCGGGTGTGTCCTTGCTCCAGGTTTCCTTCACTTTCCGGTTGTAATTCAGGTATAGTTTATTGTCCACGATTGTCCAGGCACCGGCTTCGGTGGGTGCTTTGTAGCCGCTGGACGTACCGTACGCGCAGTAGCCGCCGTACTGCGGGGCATATTTCTCCGGATCGGCTTTAAACGCATCCAGATTTTCCTTGCTGGCAAAATGCCAGTCGGCCCCTTTCCAGGCGTATTTAAGCTCAGGGGTTCCTTTTACGGGCTTACTTTGGGTAAAATAGGCCACGGGATCATAGCCCCGGATGGCACCGGCGTCGGTGACGAACACCGGGGATTTCTGGGCAAAAACGGGAACGGTGAGCAACAGCAACAGAATGGCAACAGATGCAATAGTTTTCACGGGGTTTGTCTTTTGATATGGGCAAAGGTAACACCGGGTGATCGGGGAAATTGTCGGGCAGGCGACAAGCGGAAGCAGAAATGCGGTGTATCCTGGGGTATGGTTTGTAAAAACTGTACCCGCCCCTTCGAGGGGCTGTATTGCTACCACTGCGGCCAGCCCGCCGCTACGCACCGTATTACGACCAGAGAAATCCTGACGGACGCCATCTTCTCGGTGGTAAAAGTAAACCGGGGCTTTTTGTTTACGGCCAAAGAATTGAGCCTGCGACCCGGAAAAGCCATTCAGCTCTACCTCGCCGGACAGCGGGTGACCTATTACGCCCCCCATAAGTACTTGTTTTTCATCGGTGCGGTTACTTCCTTCCTCACCAGCCGCTACCACTCCTTTTCCGATGAATACACATCCGTGGGTTCTTTTGACGGGGGCACCCATACTTTCCTGCGTGCATTTTTTCAGTACGCTGATACCTACGCCACGCTGATCAACATCGTCACGATTCCCGTATTTGCCCTGTTCTCCTTCCTGCTTTTCCGGAGGAGCGGCTATAATTACGCCGAACACCTGGTGCTCAATACCTACATCACCTCGCAGCAACTGCTACTGTTTATCGGGTGGCTCCCCTTTACCCGGGCCATGCCCCTGCCCGTTGACTGGCTATTGGGTCTGTACGTTGCCATTACGCTGGGCTACAACCTGTGGGTGTACCTGCAGTTTTGCGGCGCCCGCACTGCGGCCAGCCTGCTGCGGGCCGTGGCGGCAATGGGCCTGGCTTACCTGGGGCAGTTTCTGCTCAACCTGCTCTTTTTCCATTTCGGAGGCGTGTACTTGTAAAATCAACCCTTTCCTTCTTTTCACTCATTACCCAAACTGCATGAAAGACCCGTTCCCGTTTTATTCCATCGGCCACTTTATCAACCAGCCCACCAATCCTACCCAGTTCGAGATCACCTGCTTTGAGGAGATGGAAGAACCTGACGTGGAAGACCCCCATAAGCACACCTTTTACGAAATCATCTGGATTGAGGAAGGCGTGAGCAAACAGGTGATCGATTACCGGGAATTCGTCATTCAACCCGGCACCCTTTTCTTTATCTCCCCGGGTCAGGTGCATCAGTTCGATGAGTGGCAAGGGGTAAAGGGCGGCAGCGTCTTTTTCACGGAAAGCTTCTTCCTGCTCAACCAGCAGAACAAAGACAGACTTTTTGAGTTGAGCTTCCTGGACAATTTTTACACCAACCCCTTTCTGAGACCCGAGGCAACTGAGTACGCGGAGGTAAAACATACCATTGACTGGCTGTTCAAGGAGAAAGGCCGCACCGACCCCTCGCCCTTTATTCTTCAATCCTTGCTGCACGTGCTGCTGGCCCGAATTCAGCGGCTTTTTGACCAACAAACTCAGAAAATAGTCACCAGGAAGCAGGTGGTCATTTACAAAAGATTCAAAGAACTGGTGGATGTTCATTTTGCGGAGGCACTCTCCGCCGGTGCCTACGCGGAAAAGCTTCACGTAACCCAGCATCACCTCAACCACGTGGTAAAAGGCGTAACGGGAAAAACCGCCAGCGAGGTGATCCGGGCCCGGACGATGCTGGAAGCCAAACGCCTGCTGACGTTCACCGACCAGGCCGTCTCGGAAGTGGCGGCCGGACTGGGCCTGTTTGATGCTTCGTATTTTGCCCGGATCTTCAAAGCCGAAACCGGGGTATCGCCCATTGAGCTTAAGAAAGCCATCTCCGAAAAGTACCGGATAAGGTAATTTTCCTGCTAGCACCGGGGCAGCTTGCCTGCCTACTTTTGTGGCGTTGGTTTCAACTAAACACCAACCACGACACAATCATGAAAACCTTTCAGGCAGGCCAGTATAAGGAGCAAACAAACATGGATAATCCATCTCATGAAGCGGAGCCAGCTTATTTATCAGTGATAGGAACGCCTGGAAAAGAAGAAATGCTCAAGGAGGCGCTGCTGAAAGTAGTAACGCAAACGCACCGTGAACCGGGCAACATTCAGTTTGATCTGTACCAGTCAAATGATGATCCTGAGCTGTTTATGCTGTACGAAAATTTCGTTGACCCTGCCGCACTGGCCTTACACTTCGAGCAGGCGTATACCAAAGAGCTGGTCAACCGGTTTGACGAATTACTCGCCGGGCCCCTGGTTGCCTGGCGGCTCACCAAAATCAGCCAGGACAATAGATTCAAAACCAATAAACGTATCGGACAATGAAAAAGTTAACCGGAAAAACCGCCGTCATTACGGGGGGCAGCAGTGGAATTGGCCTGGCGGCAGCCAAAGAGTTTCTGGCACAAGGGGCAAAAGTAGTCATTACCGGCAGAAGCCAGCCGACCCTTGACGAAGCAATCAGGAAACTGGGCAGTGATGTAACCGCCATCGTGTCGGATGCCGCCGACGTAAAGCAGACGGAGGCACTGGTCGAAAAAGTGAAGAACGCCTACGGCACGGTGGATGTACTTTTCGTGAATGCCGGCATCTTCGCGGCGGCGCCCGTCGGGCAGATCACGGAAGAAATGTTCGATAATCAGATGGGAATCAATTTCAAAGGGGCCGTTTTCACCATTGAAAAATTCATTCCGGTGCTGGCAGACGGCGCTTCAATCATCAACTTGTCCTCCGTAAACGCCTACACGGGCATGCCTACTACCGCCGTGTACGCGGCCAGCAAGGCCGCCCTGAACTCCTACACCCGAACCGCCGCCACCGAGCGTGCGCCCAGAAAGATACGGGTAAACGCGGTCAATCCCGGTCCCGTGGCTACTACTTTGTTCGTTAAATCGGGCATGTCCGGGGAAGTGCTCAGTGGGTTTGCCGCCGCGATCCAGAACCGGGTTCCCCTCAAGCGGTTCGGTCAGCCCGCCGACATTGCAAAGCTGGTGGCGTTTCTCGCCTCCGACGACGCTTCTTACATTACCGGCAGTGAGTATAACATTGATGGCGGCATCAACATCAACCCATTGCTGAGTTAAAGGCTGGGGATCACTTTCCGGGTACGGCTACCCCGCGCTTCCCGCTATACGGGTTTCCGGCGGTAGCCTCCCTCCAACATAACTTTTCTAACCTCTTTTGCATTTACGCATCATGGAAAACAAAATTTGGTTCATCACCGGCATCTCCAGCGGCTTGGGAAAAGCCCTGGCGGAAGCCGTACTCGAAAAAGGTGATTTCGTTGTCGGCACTTTCCGCCACGGGGCGCAGGTGGAGGCATTCAACGCGCAGTATCCGGGCCGGGCGCTGGGCCTGCGGCTGGACGTGACCAGCGACGGGGACATTGAACGGGCACTCGAAACCATCCGTTCCCGGTTCGGGCGGCTGGACGTGCTGGTGAACAATGCCGGGTTCGGCTTTGCCGGGGCGATTGAAGAAGCGGGCACGGAGGAGGTGCGGGAAGTGTTTGAGGCCAACTTTTTCGGAGCCTTACGCATCACCCAGGCCGCTTTGCCGCTTTTCCGGGGGCAACGGAGCGGCCACATCGTCCAGGTTTCTTCGCACGGCGGGTTTAAGGCGTTCCCCGGCTTTGGCATTTACAATGCCACCAAGTTTGCCCTCGAAGGCTTCAGCGAGGCGCTGGCCGCCGAAGTAAGCCCGCTGGGGATTCGGGTGACCATCGTAGAGCCGGGTCCGTTCCGGACGGGTTTCGCCGGCACCTCTTTCCGGCAGGCCCGGAACCGGATTGAAGACTACCAGCCCACGGCGGGGGCGTTCCGGGAACGCATGAAGGCGGTGGACGGCAAGCAGGAAGGCGACCCCCACAAAGCCGCCCGGGCCATTCTCCAGGTGGTGCAATCGGAGAATCCGCCTTTACGCCTGCCGCTGGGCAAGATTGCCGTGGCCTCGCTTACGGCCAAACTGGAAAGTGTCCGCCAGGATGTGGAAACGACCCGGGAACTGGCCTTGTCGGCCGTTTATGAATAAGAAACCTGACTGAAAGGAAGCTGCCTTGCTCATTTGGAGCTACCTTTGCCGGCGTTTCGGGTTTGTAGTTCTGTCGCACCATGCTTACCGACCTTGTCAGATTCGTAATTCTCATCGGCGGGATTCAAGGCGTAGTGCTGGGGCTGATTCACCTGGTTAAGCGGCCGCGTTTCGTCTGGGATCTGCCAATGGCCCTGTTGCTGCTCACCTTTGCGTCCGGCAACCTGTTTCTGTGGTTGTTGGGCTGGCACAGTTCCATTCCCCTGAGCGAATTCCAACTCCTGCCGTTGCGTGTGGTGCTGCCGCTGAACCTGGTGCTGTTGCCGATTTTCTTTCTGTTGACCTACGTCAAACGGTTTGTCAACGCGGAGCTTGCCTACCCCTGGCTGACCAAAGCCTTGAAGTGGACGGGCCTTGCCGAGTTGCTGGGGCATCTGCTCCCGTTCGGGGCTGCTATTTACCTGGCTTCCGTGGACAAAGAGTTGGTGCATTACGCCCTATCCATCAAGCAGCTGGCCAACCTGTTGAGCATTCCCTTCGCCGTCACTACAATGGCCGCCATCCGGCAGCTCAGCCGGCAGTACCGGCAGCAACGGTCCCAACTGTCCGGAAGCCTGCCTGCGTACCGGGTAGAATGGGTCCAAACCCTCTACTATGCTTTTATTGGCATCTATACACTGGTCGCCTTCCCGCTTTTTTACCCTCTTTTTTTTGAATCGCCGGGCAGTTGGCTCTACTTTCCCCAGGGCATTGGGGCAACCCTGGCTCTTTTTTGGATCAGCCTCCAAAGCGTGCTCATCGATGCGCGGGTGGCTTCCGAAGGCGTGCCCGTCACTGCTTCTCAGGCTGACCTTCCCCAGCCGGCGGCTACCCCGTCTGCGCAGGGCCGCATCTACCAGGAACTGCTGCGGCTGCTCCAGGCGGAGCAACTTTACAAAAACCCTCATTTAAAATTAAGTCACCTGGCCCAACGGTTAGACCTCAGCCCAAACTACCTTTCGCGCATCATCAACCAGCAGGCCCACAAGAATTTCAACGACCTCTTGAACGAACACCGGGTAGAGGAGGTCAAGGAATACTTTTGTCAAACCGGGCCAATCCTGCAACACCCAGGCGCAACCACTGCCAACAGCCAGTCGGATTGGGGCCGAAGCACAAGCGCAACTCATTAAAGGGGTGCAAGAGACGTATTTCGACGCTGTTGTGGTAGTAGAGGGCCAAAATGCCCTGCTGCAGCACGGCGACACGCGCCTGCCGATGAACTGCGCTTCGGCCCGCAAAAGCATCTTCAGCATGCTCTACGGCATTGCCGACAGCAAAGGGCTGGTTAACCTGGATGCTACGCTGGACCAATTGGGCATTGATGACGGGAAAAACCCGCTTACCGCTACCGAAAAACAGGCCACCTTGCGCCACCTGCTGCAAGCCCGTTCTGGAATCTACATTCCGGCCCTGGGCGAATCGGAAGGGATGAAACGCCGCCGGCCCCGGCGCGGCCAGTACAAGCCCGGCGAACATTTTTACTACAACAACTGGGACTTCAATACGCTGCCCATCTACCTGGAACGGGTCACGGGCAAGCGCATCGGTGAACTCATATATGAATGGCTGGCCGTGCCCACGGGAATGCAGGATTTCTGCCCCGACAACGTCAAGTATGAGTACGGTGACTACACCGAGTACCCGCAAACCCGGGTCTATATTTCGGCCGAAGACCTGGCCCGGCTGGGCTCGGTCATGCTCCAGAACGGAAGCTACAACGGCCGGCAGGTGGTGCCGGCGGCCTGGGTGGAAGAAAGTACCCAGCCCGTATCGGTGCAGGGTGTTGACAATGACCTGAGCCGCCAGGAGCAAAGCTTTTACGACGGGTATGCGTACCTGTGGTGGACCAACCAAGCCTCCGGCACGTTCTGGGCGGACGGGGCTTACGGGCACTTCCTGATCGTGGACCGGGCCCGGAACCTGACGGTGGTCCTGCGCAACAACACGGGCACTTCGCCGGTCGGGGTAACTTGGTACACCAGCACCAACCGCTACGAAGACGAGGACTCGGGCTACGCCCTCTTTGAATTCATCAAAAATGCAATTCGCCCATGAACTACCACTTTTTCCTCGTGTTTGCGCTGCTCTGTAGTTCCGTACTGGCGCAGACGCTACCTTACCCGCGGCAAAGCGTCTTTGTGGAAGCAGGCGGTAATGGGTTGGGCTACAGCTTGAACTATGAACGCAGTCTGAACCGGTCGCTGGCAGTGCGTTTGGGCGGCTCTTGGCTGCGGCTGACTGAGCAGGGGTCCCGCAAAAGGCAGACGTTGATGACCGTGCCGGTTACGATCAGTTACCTGCTTCAGTTTGGGGCATCTGCTCACCACGCCGAATTTGGGGCCGGCATCAGCCTCTTGTACGCAACCGGCGACCTCACCGAAAATGACCGGACCACCGACCTTTTTCCCAACCTGACCGGCACCGTTGGCTACCGCTACCAGCGCCCGGCGGGAGGGCTGTTGCTAAAGGTAGGTTTCACTCCCTTCCTGGGCATGCGCACCCTGACGGACAATGGCGGGTTTGCTTTTGCCCCCTTGGGTAGCCGGTTGCAACCTTGGGGTGGCATCGGCATTGGTTATGGTTTTTAAGGGATAAGGGGCCCGAGTACAGTTTGAGGTATTCGTAAGGGATGCGACTCATTTGCGCCAATCAATATAGATAAGCCTGGTGCATGACCAATTTAAATTCCAGGGATACACCTAACGTTTCTATTCAAATCTAATAAGTTTTAAGACCGTCTTTCTCTAAAAACTAAGTTGGTCATGCACTAGTTTTTCCGCAAAGCCGGTGTTCTTCTGGGAAACCGCCCTGTTTTGAATCCATCAGTAGCAGAGGTAACAAAGCGTTCTCAGCCTCGCCTGACCGGCAGCCGGAACGAGAAGCGCGAACCCTGATTAAGCGCCGTTTGGACGGATAGTTCAGCGTGGTGCAGTTCCAGTATCTTTTTGACAATCACCAGCCCCAGGCCCATGCCGCCGGGCGGGGGGTTTGGCTGGTTTTCGGCCCGGCGGTAATAGCGGTCAAAAATGTACGGCAGCACGTCGGGTGCAATGCCCGTGCCGGTATCGGCTACTGAAACCTCTACCGCTGCGGCCGACTCCGCGATGCGGATGGCGACGCTGCCGCCGGCCGGCGTGTATTTGATGGCGTTGTCGACCAGGTTGTGCAACACCCGCTCCACCATGCCGGCGTCAATTTCGACGATGGTCACGCCCGCGCCGTTGGTGCACGAGAGGGAGATGTGTTTCCGGCTCGCCTGGAGCTGAAAGGCCTGGTACACCTCCTGCACGAGTTCCCTGATGTTGATGGGTTCGCGTTGGGGCGTACTTTCGAGGGCGTCCAGCTTGGAAAGCTCAAAGAGCTCTTCCACCAGATGTTGGAGTTTGCCGGCGCTTTGCCGGATGATGTGGGTGTAATAATCCCGTTCGGTGTCGGCCAGCTCATTTTTTTTGAGCCACAGCGTCTCGGCGTACCCGTAGATGGCCGTGACCGGCGTGCGCAGGTCGTGGGAAATATTGGCGATCAGCTCGCGGCGCAGCCGCTCGAGCATCTGCAACTCCTCCAGGTTAGCCGCCATCTTGTCGGCCATTTGGTTAAAGGTCTGGGCCAGTTCGGCCAGTTCCCCGGTAGCCCGCAACCGGATGCGGGCTGTCAGGTCGCCTTCCCGGAACCGGTGGACGGTGGAAGTAATTTCCGTCAGGTTGCGGGTAATGAACCAGAAAGCCACCAGTCCGATCACAAACGCCACCAGCAGGGTTACCGCCAGGGTACGGCTCACAAGTTGGGCAAGGTGGTCGCCCAGCAGCAAGGCCAGCGCCGAATCGTAGCGTTCACCCGTGAGCACCACGTACACGTACCCCGACAAGCGTCCGTTCCGTTCCACGCGGGCGGCCGAAAAGATCTTTTCCCGGGTTTCGCTCCTGGGGTCGCCGCCGCGGATAAAAAGCGTTTGCCCCGAAGCGATGTAGCGTTCAAGCGGTTCGAGGGCGACCTTTTTTCGAAGGAGGGATTGGTTGGGGGGATGGTTGGTAAGAATGCGCCCGGCCGTATCGAGCAGGTACACCTCGATGCTGGGGTTGATGACCATGGCATTGAAGAAAATCCGCTGCACGCTCCCCTCGTCCACGCCCTCCTCCACGAAGGGCGACATGTACTGGACGATCCGCCCGGCTACCTGGCTGTTGAGCCGCTGCTGGGCCGCGTCAAAATACGTGCGGGCCGACGTGACGGTGATGTACACGTAGGTGCCGGCCAGCAGGGTCAACACGGCCAGAAAAGTGAGCGACAACTGCCAGTATAACCCCGAGAACCAGGTTTTGGAGAAGAAACCGAATCGGCTGGCTTGCTTGGTATCCATCAGTTTTATTCGGCGAAGCGATAGCCGATGCCCCAGGTCGTTAAAATGTAAACCGGGTGGTTGAAATCGGGTTCAATCTTGATGCGCAGGCGGTTGATGTGGGTGGTGATGGTGTGCTCGTAGCCCTCAAAACCCATGCCCCAGACGCTGTCGAGGAGTTCTTTGCGGGAGTAGCTGTGTCCCGGATTGGCAGCCAGCAGCAAGAGCAGATCAAACTCCTTGGGCGTGAGTTCCACTCGCTGTTCCCCGAGGGTAACCCTGCGCTTTTCGGGATTAATCCGCAAATTTTTGAAATAGATGGGCAGGAGTGGCTTGGCGACCGGCTCAGTCCTCAGCAGCTCACTGCGGCGCAGGAGTGCTTTCACGCGGGCCGTCAATTCGCGCACCCCGAAGGGTTTGGTCAGGTAATCATCGGCTCCCAGTTCGAGCCCGATTACTTTGTCAACCTCCTCCGACTTAGCCGTCAGCATCATGATCGGCGTAGTGAGGCCGGCCATCCGGAGTCGTTTGCACACTTCGAGTCCATCCATGTCGGGGAGCATAATGTCCAGAATGACCAGATCAAACGGACTTTGCAAGGCCCTGGAATACCCTTCCGCTCCCCTCCCAACTGCCGTTACGTCGCCCGGCAGATCGGCCAGGTGAATCCGAACCAGGCCGATCACGTTTTCATCATCTTCCACCAGGAGAATTTTCTTCATGATTTATAATTTCCATAAAACCCCGGCACTCCAGTTGGGAGCAGCCAGAATATTTCGTCCGGTCAGGGCAAAGCCCCCCGAAGCGCTGATGCCCAGGTGCTCCGTCCACTGGTAGTTTACCTCGGCGGTGGGTGAAAAATACTCGGTGTTATTGGAGAAAATGCCGTTTTGTACGGCTTCCGCCTTCCCGTTGAAGAAGGATTCCACGCTGTTGATTTTCAGAATGGGTGTGAATTTTTTCAGGGTGACGCCGATTTCGGCCCCGTAGCGGAACTCGTCCGAAAAACCCCGGGTACGGTTATTGAACCCGACGTAAGCCGAGGCAAAGATTTTGGCAGTCAGTGAACCGCTTACGTCGAGCCGCACCAACTGGTTAAACTCCCCGTCGCCGGTTTGCAGGATGCCCGACCGGCCACCTCCGGTATCCCCCAGCGGCAACCCGAGCAGCACCGTAAAACTGGCATAAAAGGGCTTACCGGCCAGAAAGGTATACTTGAGCCCCACGTCCGAATCCCCGATTGCATTCACGGCATCGCCGGGTTCGGTGTTGCCGCTCTGCTGGTACTGAATTTCGTTCAGCGTCCCCCGCACGAAGAACGGAAAGTAGGCAATGCCCGTCAGGCGGCCCGTAAGGCCGTACTCCCCGTAGATGCTGGTGGTATAGAGGCTGGTGGTGGTAATGTCAATCACCTCCCCGGCCGGGTTAAAGAAGTAGGAGGAACGGATTACATTCTGCCCGAGCTTGAAAAAGCCTTTTCCTTTGGGCTGCGGCCACCCACCACCCGCAAGGACGGCAAACGGCAAAAACGCCAGAACGGCGATGGTAACGATTTTTTTCATGGTTTTTGGATTCAAACAAACAACTAATAACCAGTAGCTAACTACCACTGTCAGTTGAGGTCGGCGTAGCCGAAGGTGACGGTAGCGGGCCGGCAGAGGATAATTACGTAGCGGTAGTCGAACAGGCCAACATTGGGGTTGACGGCGGAAATATTAAATGTCCTGGCCCCGTTGTCCCGGATCTGCGCCACTTCCAGCCCCGACGACCGGACATTGCCGGCGTTGGTGGAGTTGGCCAGATAGATGTAGGTGCCCAGGGCAAAGCTGGTCCGGAAATTACTGCCGAGATCAAGGATCACTTGTCCGTTCCCGGTGCGCAGCATAGCCGTGCCAGAAGCCGCATAGCCCCCGGCGGGAACAAACTGCCCCGACCGGGCCGCACCCACGGTAAGGTCCACGGAGTTGCTTTTCACCCCATTTACCTTGGCATGTACGGCAGCTATCCCGTTGGCTACCACCGTTGCCTGTCCCTGCGCATCCACCTGCACAATGGCGGCATTTTCCGAAAACCACTCCACCGGTTTACCCGTCAGCGCTTCGCCCCGGATGTTGAGCACCTCAGCGGTCAGGAAAATCATTTCGCCCCGGTTCAGGCTGGTTTTAGCCGCGGCTACCGTGACGGAGGCCACTCCGTTTTCATCGGTGATTACGTTCACGTTTACCAGCGGTCCCATAAATTCGCCGAGGGAAGCCTTCACCACCGACTGCCCCGCCCCCAATGCCTGTACCAGACCGTTCTGATCCACAGTGGCCACCAGCGGGTTGGACGAAATCCAGCTCAGTGCCAACTGCCGGGCAATGCCAAACTGGTCGTAGTAACTGGCCGTAAGCTGCTCACGCTGACCGGGCTGCAGCGCCACCTGTTGCCGGGACACTTCAATGCGCTGGCCGACAGTGGGATCGTCTTCGCGGTCGGTTCCAATGCAGCCCTGCAACAGGACCGCCAGCAGAAGAAAGGAAAGGATTGGTTTCATACTTTTTTCCGAAAGGTACTTCCGGCCACACGGGGCGTTTGTCGTTCACCTGACATTCGGAAGCAATTCAAAAAAACTCCCCATTTGTCTGGCTCCCGACATTTACAGACGGCAGTTGCCGCTATATTGCCGGGCATCAACCCCATTGCCATGTTCCGATCCTTGCTGCTTGCCTCCCTGCTGCTGGTCGTCCTCTTCGGACCGGCAACTGCCCAATCCCGTTTTTCGCACGCCGCCTGGGACGCCCTGCTCAAAAAGCACGTCAGCGCAAAGGGCGTGGTCAATTACCGGGGATTCATTAAAGACAGCCTTGCGCTGAACCAGTATCTTCAACAACTGACCGCCAACTATCCGCAGGAAAAGGCCTGGAGCCGCGGGGAGCAAATGGCCTGGTGGCTGAACGCCTATAATGCTTACACCGTGCAGCTGATTGCCCGGCACTACCCGCTGAAAAGCATCAACGACATCAAACAGGCGGGAGCCAAGTCGCCCTGGGACATTCCGTTCATTTCCCTGAACGGAAATAAGATTACCCTCAACCACATCGAACACGAAATCCTGCGCAGGAAATTTGCCGATCCGCGCATCCACTTCGGGATTGTGTGCGCCTCGCAGTCCTGTCCGAAGCTGGCCAATGAGGCCCTTGAAGCAGGCAAGCTGGACGCCCAGCTGGACCGCCTGACGAAGGAATTTCTGGATGATCCTTCCCGCAATAAAATCACCACGGAGCAGGCGCAGGTATCGCAGATTTTCAACTGGTTTAAGGAAGACTTTACCCGGAAGGGCACCGTACCTGAGTTTATTAACCAATACGCGGCCGTCAAAATCGGGAATAAGTCTAAAATCAGTTACCTTGAATACGACTGGGGCCTGAACGACAAATAAGACGGGAGACAAGCTCCTGAAGTCCCGGTCAGGGTGAAGCCAGTCAGATCCGTATCTCATGTCTCCAGTCTCCAGTCTGAAATCTAACTTCTCAGCCTCATGCACCACCTCGTCATTATCGGCAACGGCATATCGGGCGTCACCTGCGCGCGGCACGTCCGCAAACGCAGCAACTGCCGGATCACCATTGTCTCCTCCGAATCTGCGCATTTCTTTTCCCGAACGGCGCTGATGTACATTTACATGGGGCACCTCCGATACGAACACACCAAGCCGTACGAGGACGGATTCTGGGCCAAAAACAAAATTGAACTTTTGCAGAAGCACGTGGTGCAGGTGATGACCGGCCCCAAAGAACTCGTTTTTTCCGACGGCAGCACCCTGGCGTACGACCAACTGGTCATTGCCAGTGGCTCCCGGCCCAATACGTTCAGCTGGCCGGGCCACGATTTGCCCGGCGTGCAGGGGCTCTATAGCCTGCAGGACCTGCAAAGGCTGGAAAACCGCACGCCGCACATCCGGCGGGCCGTAATCGTGGGCGGCGGCCTGATCGGCATTGAACTGGCCGAAATGCTCCATTCGCGCCGCATTCCCGTGACATTTCTGGTGCGGGAACGCCACTTCTGGGGCAGCGTATTGCCCGCCGAAGAAGCCCGCATGATCAGCCGCCACATCGGGGAGCACCACATTGACCTCAGACCGCAAACTGAACTGGCCCAAATCAAAGGCGATGCCGCCAGCGGCGTACAGGCGGTGGTAACGAAGGCCGGCGAAGAAATTCCCTGCGAGTTTGTGGGTGTTACCGCGGGTGTAACGCCTAATATCGGTTTTTTGCAAGACTCTGGTATCCGGACAGACCGGGGGGTGCTGGTGAACGGTTTTTTTGAAACCAGCGTGCCGGACGTGTACGCCATCGGCGACTGCGCCCAGTACCAGAGTCCGCCGACGGGCCGCAAGCCGGTGGAGCAGGTCTGGTACACCGGCCGGATGCACGGCGAAACGCTGGCCCTGACGCTGACCGGGAAGCGAACTCCCTACACGCCGGGCCACTGGTTCAACTCGGCAAAGTTTCTCGACATCGAGTACCAGACCTACGGGCAGGTGGGCAACACCCTGGGCGAAAACGAAGCGACCTTTTACTGGGAACATCCGGGCGGCCGGAAATCCCTGCGGGTAAATTACCACCCCCAGCGCCGGCAGGTAATCGGCTTCAACGCCTTCGGCATCCGGCTCCGCCATGAGGTGTGTGACCGGTGGCTGACCGAAAAGAGGCCGGTAGAGTACGTGATCAGCCACCTGCAGGAGGCAAACTTCGACCCGGAGTTTTACCGGCGGCACGAAAAAGAAATTGCCAATGCCTTTGCGCGGCACCGGGAACAACCGGCAGGTGCGGTTTTGACGTAGGCCGCCTAACCGGTACTTACTACATTGTAAAGCAAGTTTCTATGGATTTCAGCGACCTCTTTCTGTACTGTCATTCCCGGAGGGAACTTTTTTTGAATATGTCACGCATCGCCTATCCCCAAAAAGATTAGCTTCGCTGAGAGAGTTCCCTCCGGGAATAACAGCGAGAGGAGGCTAACCCGAAATACCGACTTGCTTAGTTGACAATGTACTTACTCCCTTTCAATGTACTTACGCCCTTTTCAATTATTAATTTATTCACAATGGCTGCACTGGAAAAAATTGGTTTAAGTTTATTCGTAGTGGCGCTGGCCGGCTTCCTGTGGGCTTTCGGCACGAGCCACTACCGGCTCACGCCGGAAGTCGTACGCCAAAGCATTTCCGACACGGCGCACTACGCCCGGCTGGAGCCCGCCCTAAGGCCGCTGCTGGGGGTGGAATACACCTCCAATGTTGCTTTTGTCGGGGATGTGAAGGAAGCCATTAACCGGGTAAATGACGATTTCAAAAACAAAGGGCAGCGGGACCGGGTCATCTACAACGACTACACGTTCAGGCTGACCAAAAATGCCGGCAGTGGGATTCTCGTTCGCAATCCCTGGCTCTGGTTTTCGCTTATTTTCGGGCTGGCCGTGGCCGGCGGACTCCTGTACGCCGCGTCGCGCTACACGCGGCAACCCGCGGGCATCCAAAACAACGGCATTTTCTTCCGCTCCCTCACCTCGCGGGGCTGGCTGGGCATTCTGCTGGGCGTGTTCCTGATTGCTTTCTACGTGATCCTGTACTGGTTTCCCGAATACATCACCAACTGGCTGGTGCTCGTGGACCCGCTCAGCCGGGCCATCAGCGGAAAACCCGCCAGCCAGTGGTTCCTCTACGGGGTGCTCTACACGCTGGTCATCCTTGTGCTGGGCGTGCGTATGATCCTGAAATACCGCCACAGCCGCTACCAGACCATCCGCACCGGATCAGTGATGTTTTTCCAGACCGCTTTCGCCTTCCTGATCCCGGAAATCCTGGTGCTGCTCAACCAGCCCTGGTACGACTTCAAGAACATCTGGCCGCTGGACTATGATTTCTTTTACGCCTACAACCTGAATCAGCTGGTGCAATCGGGGTCTTTCGGGCTGTTTATGCTCATGTGGGGCATTCTGCTGATTATCGTGGCCGTGCCGGTGATCACGTATTTTTACGGCAAGCGGTGGTACTGCTCCTGGGTGTGCGGCTGCGGCGGACTGGCCGAAACAATGGGCGACCCCTACCGGCAGTTGTCGGATAAGTCGCTGAAGGCGTGGAAGGTGGAACGGTGGACGGTACACGGGGTGCTGGTATTCGCCGTCGGGATGACGGTAATTACACTCATTAATTATTTTTCCAGTTACCAGCTGCTGGGCGGCCTGACGGGCGAAGTGCAGAAAACCTACGGCTTCGTGATCGGGGCCGGCTTTGCGGGGGTGGTGGGCACAGGGTTCTATCCGTTCATGGGCAGCCGGGTCTGGTGCCGGTTCGGGTGTCCGCTGGCGGCGTACCTGGGCCTGGTGCAGCGGTTCAAATCCCGCTTCCGGATCACCACCAACGGCGGGCAGTGTATTTCCTGCGGCAACTGCTCCACCTACTGCGAAATGGGCATCGATGTGCGGTGGTACGCCCAGCGGGGGCAGAACATCGTGCGGTCTTCGTGCGTGGGCTGCGGCATCTGCGCGGCGGTGTGCCCCCGGGGTGTACTTAAACTCGAAAATGGCCCCGAAGCAGGCCGCTTCAACGAACAACCCATTCTGATCGGCAACGCCGGCGTGCGGTTACAGGAGTAAAGAAAGTATATTGATTCGTTTTTGGTTACTCGTTTTTATGTGTCAGCTAAGAAAAAAACTACATGACTGATAACAAAAACTTTTTTGGTACGGTAGATAAAGTTATACTTAAGGAGTATAACCCAGACTATCCATCCCTCTTTGAAAAGGAAGCTGAACTTTTAAAATCCGTACTTGCAAACCGAATATGCAAATATCATCATATTGGGAGCACAGCTATTCCGGATATTTTATCAAAACCAATCATTGATATCGCTATCGAGCTTGAAAACTTCCCTTTAAGTAAAAAAGAGATTGAAAAGATTGCCCGATTGGGTTACAGCTACTGGCATTCAAACCCGAATCCTAACCATCAATTCTTCTTTAAAAATCTACCCAGAACTCATCATTTGCATTTTTACCCAAGTGGTTATCAAAAATTGACTGATCAAATTAAATTTAAGGATAAGCTAAACGCAGAAAAGGATTTGAAAGAGAGATATGAGGAACTGAAAATACAACTAGCCAGAGAGTATAAATTTGATCGTGAAAAGTATACCAGTGAAAAAGCAGAATTTATAAAAAGCGTTCTTGAAAAATGATAAAGCCAACTCGTAATACCAGCCACGACGGGCAACCAGCCCCTCCCGAACTGCCTCAGCAGGAAGGCATGGCGTCGGGTGGCCTTACTTACGTTAGTTGTCAGCAATGACCTGCTTTGCAAACAGGTATAAACAACCAAATGAGCATTCACGGAGTCATTTTGGTATCAAGTGCCGGTACGAAATGAAACCTGAAACAGGTTTACACTAAAAAACCAAATAACAGGAAGTTGACTCCTGTCTCTTGTCCAACGTCTTGTGTCTCCCTACTTACATTCCCTGGCTCAATGGCTTTTTCTGCACCTACCCGGCTGGATACTGGCCGGGTATATTGCTTCGCTGGTATTTATCTTCATTTACAGCCTGAGCCAGGCGCACCTGATGCTGCATTATATCCGGAGCCGGCGGAAATCGGTGCGGCTGCCTAAAGCTTCCATTTCCGGGGAGTTACCCTATGTTACGGTGCAGTTGCCCGTGTACAACGAAAAATACGTAGTGGCCCGGCTGCTGGAGTCGGTGGCCGGGCTGCGTTACCCTGCCCACCGGCTGGAAATTCAGGTGCTCGACGATTCAACGGACGAAACCACCGAAATCATTGCCCGGAAGGCAGCAGAACTCTCCCACCTCAACATCCGGCACATCCGGCGGGAGGACCGGAAGGGCTACAAGGCAGGTGCCTTACAGGAAGGACTGGCACAGGCAACAGGTCAGTTCATTGCCATCTTTGACGCTGACTTTATTCCCGAAAAAGACTTTCTGCTGGCAACCATTCCGCAATTCCTGAACGCCCGGGTAGGCATGGTGCAGACGCGCTGGGGGCACGTAAACGAAAACCAGAACCTGCTCACCCGGCTGCAGGCGTTCGGGCTTGACACGCACTTTACAGTGGAGCAAACGGGCCGTTACGCCGGCGGCTTTTTCCTGAATTTCAACGGCACAGCGGGTATCTGGCGCAAAAGCTGCATCGAGGAAGCGGGCGGCTGGCAGGCCGATACCCTCACCGAAGACCTCGACCTGAGCTACCGGGCACAGCTGAAGGGCTGGCAGTTTGCCTACCTTGAAGGAGTTATTTCGCCGGCCGAACTCCCTCCCTTCCTGAGTGCGTACCGGGCGCAGCAATACCGCTGGACCAGGGGAGCCGCCCAGAACACCCGCAAACACCTGCTGAACGTGGTCCGGGCGCGGCTGCCCTGGCGGCAAAAGTGGCACGCTACCGCCCATCTGCTCAACAGCGGCCTTTTTGTGTCCGTTTTTATAAGCAGCCTGCTGAGCGTGCCGGCCTTGTGGGTAAAAAATCTGGTGCCGGCCTACGCCCTGTATTTTCAGCTGGCCTCCCTGTTTATCCTCAGTTTTCTGGTGTTTGCCCTCTTTTACTTTATTCCGCTCTTTTACCGGTCCGGCAACGGGAAGGAGGCCATCTTTTCCTTTATCCGGACGTACCCGGTCTTTCTGTCTCTTTCCATGGGCTTGTCGCTGCACAATGCCCTTGCCGTACTGGAAGGTTACACCCGGAAGAAAACACCCTTTGTCCGGACGCCCAAGTTCAACGCTGCCATTTTCACCGGGTCAGCCCGGAAAGTCAGCCGGGTCCGGCGCCCTTTTTCCGGCCTCCTGCTGCTGGAAGGTTTGCTGGTGCTGTATTTCTGCGGGGGCGTTTTTTCAGCCTTCCGGCTGGGCGATTTTACCCTGCTGCCCTTTCACGTCCTGCTCGGCGCCGGGTTTGCGCTGGTGTTTGGCTACGCATGGAAAGAGCCCGCCCGGCTGCCTTACTGATGGCCGCTCCCGGTGGGACAATAGGCGACCAGTTCTTCTTTCACCTGGTGACGGATTCTTCCGATCCGGTGGCGGCCACGATTGAGCTGGGCGTGTACGCACCCCGGCTGGGCAACCTGCCGGCGTTTGGGCTGAGTACTGAATTTGATGAGTCGGCGCTGCTCGCCTTCTCGCCGGTAGCCAACGGAATTACGGGGGTCGGCAATCCGCAGCGCCATGGACTTAATTCCACCATTGCCGACGGAGACCTCGATCCGGTCAATATCTTCCCGCCCGACCCGGAAAATAACAAGCAGTATGGGAAAACTCAGCAACGGACTACCTGCCGCCGCTAACCTGCACACTTCTTTTTCTTTTAAGTACCCGAGCAGAAGTAATCAGGTATTTTAAAATTTAAAACCATGACGTCAACTTATTCAAAATCAGAAAATTACCCAATAATTCAGAATTCACAATTTAAAATTGCGCAGCTACTTAATTGTCCTCCATCCGACATTCGGTAAGCCCTCCTCCCCTTTCTTTGCGGGCAATCACCTCTACATGGTCTTAATTTGAAGCAGCCCAAAATCGTCGTCATCATTCCGGCCTTCAATGAGGAAAACGGCATCGGGAACGTCATTGCCGGGATACCGGAAAATCTGGTAGCTGAAGTAGTGGTGGTAAACAATAATTCCCGTGACCAGACCCCGGTGGTAGCCCGCAAAGCCGGTGCAACGGTGCTCGACGAACCCCGCCAGGGCTACGGATACGCCTGCCTGAAGGGCATTGCCTACTGCCGCCAGATGATTGTACCGCCGGACATTGTCGTTTTTCTGGATGCCGACTACTCCGACTACCCCGAAGAAATGCCTCTGCTCGTAAAACCCATTGTTGAGGATTCGGTTGACCTTGTGATTGGCTCCCGGGCACTGGGCCACCGGGAAAAAGGCTCCATGACGGTTCCGCAGGTATTCGGCAACTGGCTGGCAACGGGGCTGATGCGGCAACTCTACGGCGTCCGGTTCACCGACCTGGGGCCGTTCCGGGCCATCCGGTACCCCAAACTGCTGGCCCTTGAAATGCGCGATACCACCTACGGCTGGACGGTGGAAATGCAGCTCAAAGCCGCCAAAATGGGCCATGTCACCTGCGAAGTACCGGTCCGTTACCGCCGCCGGATCGGTTTTTCGAAGATCAGCGGCACGGTGAAAGGGACCGTAATGGCTGGTTATAAGATTTTGTATACTATATTCAAATACCGGTAGGTGGGTGTCGCATTTTCCCTTTCTTCCCCGGTTGCTCCGATGGTCCGTCAACGCGCTGCCCCGGCTTTCCCACGGCCCGGAAAATTAAACTTTCTCCTGCCGGCCATCTGCGTTGCCGTTTCCGCTGCCGGATACGTAGCCCTGGGCTATTTTATTCCGAGAAACGCTTTCGGGCCGCTGGTGCTGACCTTTGCGGTACTTTTCGCGGCCTATTTCTGCCTGACCAGATGGTACAGCAATCAACCCCGGTGGCTGCTCTGCGCCAGTCTGCTGTTCCGGTTGCTGTTTCTCTTTGTCGTGCCCGCCCTGTCCGATGACTTTTACCGGTTTCTCTGGGATGGCCGGCTTTCCGCCGATGGTCTGAACCCTTTTCTGCACACGCCGGGGCAACTGGTGGAAAACGGCTGGAGTCAGGACCATGCGGTCACGGAGATTTTATTCCGGCACATGAATTCCCCCCGTTACTATACGGTTTACCCGCCCGTGCTGCAGGGTGTTTTTCTGCTGTCGGCACCTTTCTCCTCTTTGTCGCTGACGGGAGGCGTGGTAGTGCTCCGGCTGTGCATCCTGCTGGCCGAGGTATTTTCAGTTTTCCTGTTGATGCGGCTGCTGGCGGCTTACGGCTTGCCGCCCGGCCGGGTGTGGTTGTACGCCCTCAACCCGCTGGTGATTGTGGAACTGACGGGCAATCTGCACTTTGAAGCGTTGATGATCGTATTCCTGCTGGCCTTTCTGCTGGCCCTGACAGGGGATAAACTTCGCCGCGCCGCGCTTTTTCTGGCCCTGTCGGCCGGCGTAAAACTGTTGCCGGTGATGTTCTTTCCGCTTATCCTGGCGAAAAAAGGCCCGAAAAAGACCCTGCACCTGAGCCTCTGGACGGGCTTTTTTTTCGCTTTGGGCTGGTTGCCCTTCCTTTCAAAGGATTTGCTGAACATTTTCACCAGCCTCAATCTGTATTTCCAGACCTTCGAATTCAATGCGGGGGTGTACTACCTGCTGCGGGAAATCGGCTTCCGGATGGAGGGTTACAACGTGATCGGCACCCTCGGGCCGGCCCTGGGCCTGACCGTGCTGGGGAGTGTGTTGCTGCTGGCATGGGCAGGGTATGTACGGAAAATCCCGCTGCCCACGCTGATGCTGTTGTCCCTGACGGTTTACTTTCTGCTGGCTACCGTGGTCCATCCCTGGTACGTAACGGGTCTGGTGGCTTTGGGCGTCTTTACGCGGTGGATATACCCATTGGTGTGGTCGGGAATGGTGGTGCTGAGCTACGCCGCCTATGGCCAGGTGCCGTACCGGGAAGACCTGCGCTGGGTGTTGGTTGAATACGGAGTGGTCTTTATAGCCGTGGCATGGGATCTTTTCAGAACCAGCCGCAGATCGGGTTGTCTCTTGCCGCCGGCGGGCCCTGCCCTTTTTGGCAGGCCTTCCGGGGACGGGCTAAAAAAACATTGAGTGCCGTTTGGAAAATTGCCGGAAAGCGTATTACTTTTGTAGAGTGATTAGTCAATCGAAGCGTGATGAGTCATGGTTGAAAAAGAAAAACAAATTCTGGCCGCTGCCCTTCAGCTTTTTGTTGCCTTTGGCTTTCATGGTACTCCAACCAGTAAGATTGCCGCGCAGGCGGGGGTTTCCAACGGAACTCTGTTTCATTACTTCAAAACCAAAGAAGAACTGATCATCGCCCTGTACAATGATACCAAGGCTGACATGTCGGCTTATTTGTCTGCTCAGATCAACGGGCAGGATCGTCTGGAGTTGAGGATCAGAAAAAGTTACATTCATTCCCTGTACTGGGCACTGGAAAACCGCGAAAAGTTCTACTACATTCAGCAGGTGCATTTCTCGCCCCACGTGGCCAGTATCCCGCCCGAAGTCATTGCCGCGCAAACTGAGTTTCATCTTGGGCTCCTCAGGGAAGGGATTCAGGCGGAGGTGCTCAGGCCCCTGCCGGTTGAGTTGCTGTTTACGCTGGTGAGCAGCCACGTGCACGGACTCTATCAGTACCTGACGGCTTCGGCGTTTACGGCTGATCATCGTAAAACGGTGATTGAAGAATCATTTGTACTTCTTTGGGACATGATCAGGAAGTAAAAAGTTTTACCCAATCCATAGAGTGACCAGTCAGTTCAAAATCTTGTCTACTTTTGTACCACACGCCAAAACAGTTCTTTCACCCATTAACTTATTCCAAAAGATGAAAAATCAGGTTGTACTGATCACTGGCGCATCCAGTGGAATCGGCATGGCTACTGCCCGGCTGCTGCAGCAAAAAGGCCATACCGTGTACGCCACCGCCCGTCAGGTGGGAAAGATGGAAAGTCTCCGGCAAGCCGGTATTCACACGCTGGCAATGGACGTAACCAGTGAAGAATCAATGGCGGCAGCGGTTGAAACCGTCTTCCGGGAAGCCGGCCGGATCGATGTACTGGTGAATAATGCCGGCTACGGCTCCTACGGCGCACTGGAAGATGTGCCGATGGCGGAAGCCAGGTACCAGTTTGAAGTGAATATTTTCGGGCTTGCCCGGCTGATCCAACTGGTGCTTCCAGCCATGCGCCGGCAGCAATCGGGCAAAATCATCAATGTGTCTTCCATCGGCGGCCGGATCGGCGAGCCGCACGGGGCCTGGTACCACGCCACCAAGTTTGCCCTGGAAGGGCTGAGCGACAGCCTGCGCATGGAACTCAAACAATTCGGCATCCCGGTAGTGGTGATTCAGCCGGGTGCCATCAAAACGGAATGGAACGGAATTGCCCGTCAGAACCTGCTGAAGGTGTCGGGGCAGACCGCCTACCGGGATCTGGCCCAAAAGCACATCCGCATGCTGGAAAACGCCGACAACCGGGGATCGGAGCCAGTTGTGATTGCGCAGGTGATTGAAAAAGCCATTCTTGCCCGGCGGCCCCGGACCAGGTACGCGGCCGGTGCCGGGGCAAAGCCAGTTCTGTTCCTGCGGAAAGTCCTCTCCGACCGGGCATTTGACCAACTGGTACTGAGCCAGATCAAATAAGCGAAAAGCCAGCGAACTGACCTTCCGGGTAACCAGAATGGCCAGCCTCAACGCAGCGGGTCAACCACGATGTTCCGGTTTTCAATCTCCGACAGCTTGACCAGTTTACCTTCTTCAAAGCTGCCTTTGCTCTCTACCCTGCCAGGATACTGCCTCATGGCTCCGGCGTCATTGAGGCGAAACGGCAACAGCGACAGGTAGACCACCGCATTGACGGCTTCGTGGTATTTCCTGTGGCCCGCTTCTGACAATGACTGCGGCTGCCCGTTGATGCGCCGGGTAAAGGAATCATTGGTCAATTGTTCGGCAATGTTATGTCCGGGGGAATCCTTGCAGGTGCGCCGGTAGTCAAACCGGCCATCTTTCCGTCCGATGCTCAGGTGGTACTGCCGGAAATCAAAATCAATGCGTACCTGGTCGGATTGCCGGCCCCCGTGCCGCCGGATGGCTTTGTCGACGATGGCCTGCGCCGGGGCAGCGGCTGTTTTGATCCCGGTGGCGGTCAGCGAAACGGCTGTCGCCAGGAGCATCATCCAGGCGAGATGTTTATACATCGGTAGAAGTTTTAAGGGCAGCGCCTGGAAAAGATTCGTTGCCGTCCGGCAGCGGTTGAGCCGCGATTGTAGTACTTATTAGTTAAGAAATTGTCTTTTATCTTTTTTTGGTAAATTTACTGGTAGTTATTCAAAAGGTCTGGATAGGGTTTGGTGAGCGGACAGACTGCCGTAATACTATTCCCCTGGCCGGTTGCTCCCAATTTTCAGCCGGGCAGTTGCATAGTCATCCACACCTTTCAGGAACTACCAGTTTACTTAGTAATCTACATCTGCTATGCACTCATTGTCTGTTGAAATGCAGGACGAATCCCTCCTGTGGCAACGTTTGAGCCAGGGCGACCAGCAGGCGCTTAGTACTATTTTTTCTGCTCACTACAGCGATTTATTTCACTATTTTGTACGGATTTTCAGGGACGAACAACTGGTAGAAAATTGCATCCAGGAGACTTTTTACGCGCTTTGGAAGTCGCGCCGGAGTTTGGGCGAAATACAATCAGTCAGGGTATACCTGAAAGTCTCTTTGCGCCGCTGTATTCTGCGGACCCTGACCAGAGAAAGAAAGCGTAAAAGCTTAACCGGCTTTCTGACTCATAAAGCCTATTCTTTTTCTCTTTCGCCGGAGGATATCCGCATTGAAGCAGAAATGGATGAAAACCGGCAGCAGGAACTGAAAACCATTCTACACAGTCTCCCTGCCCGCCAGCAGGAGGTGCTCTACCTGTATTACTATGAAGAATTGAGCCACCGCGAAATCGCCCAAATGCTCTCCCTGAGTTCCCAGACCGTAATGAACCACCTCCACCGGGCTTATCAGTCGTTGCGGCAGAACCCGGCGTTGAAACAGCTGGCAGAAACGCTCCTGTTGCTTTTTTCGCCGGCGCTGCTGCTTGCCTAACCGCGCATATCTGGAAATACCATTCCCCGCAGTGTGCGGCTCTCCGCCCGTTTTCTAAAGCAACTGCAAAATTTTCTAGCCATTACTCTATATTTTTTACCAGGACTGGTAGATCCGGTCCTGGCTTGTCTCTAGGTGTATACAAGAATTTATCAGAGTTGGTATATACAATTTGACAAGCCAGGATATACGTACCAGCAGTTGCCATGAAAAAGAAAAAAAAGCGCCGTCTTTTTGAGGATCTGGAAAATTCCGGATCGGATGGTGGTCAGGACGCATCTTCACCGGAAGGGGTGTACATCGAAGTTACGCCCGTGCCGGATGAGAAAGTGCGGCAGGAATGGCAGAAGCTGGAAACCCGGCTCGACCGGGAATCACTTGGCGGCCGCATACGTCCACTTTTCCAGCAGTGGCAACGTCTGGCCGCTACCCTAACGGGTCTGTTGCTGGTGGCTTTGGCCGGATGGTGGCTGCACGGTGAACTTACCACGGAACGTATTGTCACTGCCTACGGCGAAACCCGTACGGTATCCCTGCCCGATGGTTCATTGGTAACGCTTAATGCGCATTCCGAGCTCCGGTACCGGCGGCAGTGGGATGAAGCGCATCCGCGGGAAGTATGGCTAGGAGGGGAAGCTTTTTTTGAAGTAGCCAGGAAAACAGTTATTCATAAACCGGCTAAGTTCGTGGTACACGCTTCGCAGTTAGACGTGGTGGTAGTGGGCACCAAATTTAACGTCCGGGACCGGCGGGGGAAAACGCAGGTGGTGCTCAACGAGGGCAAGGTAACGCTGCAAGTGCCCACACGCGACGACCTGCCTGCCCTGGAAATGAAACCCGGGGAACTGGCAGAATTCCGGCAAAGTGCTTCCCGCATTCAGAAACAGGCGGTAAATCAAGCACACTACGCTTCCTGGAAAGATAAGAAACTGGTGTTTTACAAAACCAAGTTAAGCACGGTAGCCCAGATCCTGGAAGATACCTATGGACTTGAAGTCATTATTACGGATCCGGAACTGGCCGCGCAAGAGTTAACCGGCGAGATTGCCACCGACAACCTGGACGTTTTGCTGCAAGCCATGACCAGAACGTTTGACATTCGCCTCAAGAAAGAAGACAATCGCCTGTTGCTGGATAAAATCGATCCCTGAGTCCACTTAACTCTCCACCCTATGTCCATACTTCTATTCCTGAAAAAAACAGCCGCCTGCCTCCTGTTACTGGCGGCAACCACCCTGCCAAAACAGAGCAATGCGCAAACGCTGGTCAGTGGACTAACCAGTCTAACCAGTCTCCCGAAATCAGTCAGCCAGTCGCAGTCCCTGGAAGCCGCGCTGGACCAACTCAAGAAACGCTTTGGCGTAGTGTTCATCTTTAACAGCCGGCTGGTAGAAGGAAAGACCACCCGTGAACCCGTTACCCAAACGCAAAGACTCGAGGAGAGCCTTCGGCAGATGCTGACCCCGTGGGAACTCGCCTTCGAACGGCTGGATGCGAAAACGTACGTAATCCGCCCGTTACGCCGGCAGGCAAGAGTAACCGGCACGCCCACCCCGCCCGATACCACCCGGCCGTTTTCCCTGCCCGATCAGTTGCCGCCGATCCCGCTTCCACTCAACGCCGGGGCCTCTCAAGTGCAAATTTCCGGAAGGGTTACCGACAATGCCGGGGGAGGGGTGCCCGGCGTAAATGTGCTGCTGAAAGGTACTACCATTGGCACCACAACTGATCCGGAAGGAAAATATGCCCTGACCATTCCTGATGCCAACGCCAATGGTACGCTTGTTTTCTCCTACATTGGTTATATAACCGAAGAAACTGCCATCAACGGCAGAACGGTGGTGGATGTATCGTTGGTGCCGGATATAAAATCACTGAGTGAAGTAGTGGTAATCGGGTACGGTACCCAGCAGAAAAAGGAAGTAACCGGTTCGGTGGCCTCTATAGCGGCGGAAAAAATTGAAAACTTGCCCGTAACCGGGGTAGACCAGGCATTGACGGGTCAACTGGCCGGGGTACAGGTGCAGCAAACCACCGGTGCACCCGGCGGCAATATCAACGTGCGGATCAGGGGTTCTGGTTCGATTGGGGCGGGCAACGAGCCTTTATACGTAGTAGACGGGTTTCCGGGAGTCACTAATCTGAATGCCATCAATCCCAACGATATTGAGTCTATTGAGGTGCTTAAGGATGCTTCGGCAGCGGCGATTTACGGCTCACGGGGAGCCAACGGCGTAGTCATTATCACGACCAAACGGGGCAAATCCGGACAGACGAAATTTAACGTGGATGCGTACACCGGCCTGCAGCAAGTAATCAACAAAGTGGAACTGATGAATGCTACTGAGTATGCCCGACACGCAATCCGGGCCCGCAACAACGGTTTTGCTGACCGGGGTGGCAATCCCGACCTCACGCAGGTTAAGAATTCCAACCGTCCCTTGCAACACCAGATTTTCCCCCTGTTCCTGGAAAACGATTCTTCCAACAATGTCAATCCGGATTTAGGGGTGGGAACGGACTGGCAAGACCAAATCTTCCGGGTGGCTCCCGTGCGTAACTTCCAGCTTACGGCTACCGGCGGCACCGATAAAATACAATACGCCATTACGGGCGGCTATTTCAACCAGCAAGGAATTATAATTGAGTCTGGTTTTGAGCGGTTTTCCGCCCGGATCAATCTGGATGCGGAGTTGACCAGAAAACTGAAAGTCGGCTTCAACCTGGCGCCTTCTTATACCCGGCGTAAGATTGTTAATTCGGATGACACCTGGTCCCGCCAAGGCATTATCCTGACTGCGCTAGCCATTCCCCCGTACTTGCCGGTGCAAAATCCGGATGGCACGTACGCGGAGCCTTTCGGAGTGGGGTTCGGAATCAACAGCATGAACAACCCCGTGGCCATTGCCCGGTTATACGATATAAATTCCCAAGGATTCGTGAACACGGGCAACCTGTTCCTGGAATTTCAGCCGCTGCCCGGTTTGGCACTGCGGTCGGCGGTGGGCGTCAACATTGTCACTGCCGCTGACAATGACTATTATCCTTCCACCCTGGGCCGGGGCAACCCGCCTCCTTCGCAGGCCCGGGGGCAGTCAAGCAGTTCCTTCGGCCTGAATTGGGTCAATTCCAATACCATTACCTACACCCGGACTTTGGTGGAGAAACACAACCTGACAGTGCTTGCAGGAAACGAAACCCAAAAACAGGTTACGGACAACAACGAAGTGGAGGCAACCAAATTCCCTACCGACGTTGCCCCTTTCGTGAATGCGGCGGGTGAGATCACCGGGGGGGGGGCGGGCCGCTCGGAATGGTCGCTGTTGTCGTACTTTGGCCGGATCACGTACAATTACGCCGGGAAATACCTGCTTACGACCAACATCCGCCGGGACGGCTCCTCGCGGTTCGGTACCAATAACAAGTGGGGCGTTTTTCCCTCTGCTTCCGTAGGCTGGCGGGTGACGGAAGAGTCTTTCATGCAGGATCTGCCGCTGCTAAGCGAGCTTAAGTTCAGGGCCAGTTACGGATTGGGCGGCAATAACAACATCGGTAATTATGCCTTCCGGGGTTTATTATCGGATCAGAATTACATATTAGGGGCTGGCCTGGGAGAACTGGTGACTGGCCTGGCGCCCAACAACCTGATCAATCCGGATCTGAAATGGGAGACTTCCAGACAGTTGGATATCGGGGTTGACCTGGGTATGCTGGAAGACCGGATTTACCTGGTGGCCGACTATTACGACAAAGAAACCGATGATTTACTCCTCAACGTCAACGTGCCCAGGATCACGGGGTATAGATCAGTGTTAACCAATATCGGGAAGGTAAGAAACTGGGGCTGGGAGTTTACAGTCAACACGCGGAATCTGGTGGGTGGTTTCAAGTGGAGCACCGACTTCAATATCTCCTTCAACCGGAACCGGGTACTGGCCCTGGGTCCGGAGGGCGACCCCATCCTGCAAGGTACCTCTCAGATTCCGCAGTCGCACATTACCCAAATCGGGCAGCCGCTGGGCAATTTCTACGGGTACATCGTGGAAGGCGTTTTTAATACGCAGGAAGAAATAAATGCGCACCCGCGGTGGACTTCCGGCAACCCGACCCGGCCCGGCGACTATAAATTCCGCGATGTAAACGGGGACGGCATCATCAACTCCCAGGACCGTACGGTAATCGGCAACGCGTATCCGGATTTCATTTACGGCCTCACGAACACGTTTTCTTATAAAAACTTCGATTTAAATATCCTCATTCAGGGCACGCAAGGCAGCGAGGTAATCAATGGCACCCGGCGGTTTCTAGCCACCCTCAGCAACGGCACCAATCAGTTGGCGCTGGTGAACGACAGCTGGAAGTCGCCCGAAGAGCCGGGCAACGGGATCGCCAGGCCCTTTAGCGGAATCGGCAGCAGTAACAACAATGCCAATATGAATTCTACCTGGATGGAAGACGGCTCCTACCTGCGAATCCGAAATATTACGCTGGGCTACACCTTGCCGTCAAACGTTGTCAAACGCCTTTTTCTGCAAAACCTCCGGGTGTACGCCACCGTGCAGAATGCCTTTATGTTTACCCGCTATACGGGGTATAATCCGGAAGTAAGCTTTGGCAACCGGTCCGTACTGAATCCGGGTGTGGATTACGGCACGTATCCGCTGGCCCGCACGACGATGATCGGGTTTACCGTAGGATTTTAAAAAACAGCCCAAGCCAGGCCGTTACTCAACATTGAAACAATTGCAACCATGAAAATCAAAGTATATACCGTCCTTATAAGCTGCCTGCTGGCTTCGGCGTGCAGCGAAGATTTTCTCGATCTGCCACCGGTCTCCAACGTATCAACGGATAACTTCTACAAGACCGAATCCGACTTCCGCAATGCCGTGAATGCGGCCTACAGCGCTTTGCAGGAAGATGACCTTTACGGTGACCGGTTGAGTCACCTGACAGAAGTTCCCTCCGACAACGTTGGCGTGGAATCGCCGGGTGGGGCAGGCGGGGTAAGTCAGAACGAAATAGACGTCTTTGTTACGTCCACAACCAATCCCAGTGTATCCGCCGTTTACTCGGCCTCCTACGAGGGGATTCAGCGGTGTAATATTGTACTGGCGCGGATTGAACCGGTTGCCTTGACGGAAACGATCAAAAACCAATTTATCGGAGAAGTTAAATTTATCCGGGCGTTGCTGTATTTTAATTTAGCCAGGCTCTACGGGGAGGTTCCCCTGGTGATAACCGAAATCAGCAATGCCCGGGAGGGATATACCTACGAAAGAGCTCCGGTAGTGCAGGTATACCGGCAGATTACGGAGGATTTACTGGACGCTGAACAAAAACTTCCGCTTTCTTACACCGGATCCAACATCGGAAGGGTGACGGGAGGAGCCGCCAAAGCCTTGTTGGGGAAAGTATACCTGACGCAAAAAGATTTTCCCGCCGCCGTGAGCAAACTGGCAGAGGTAATCAATCAGAGAATCTACGCGCTGGCACCCAGTTACGCGGATAATTTTGATCCGGCCAAATCCAACAACGTGGGACACCGGGAGTCCATTTTCGAAATTCAGTACAAAACCGGCGGAGTGGGCGAAGGCAGTCCCTGGAACAACCGGACGCCTCCCCCCGGTGCGCCCAGGAGCATCACCGGCATCGGGAATGCCAACGGGGCGTTCATGTGGCCCACGGCTGACATTGCGAAGGCTTACCGGGAAGGTGACCTCCGGCTGACGGCTAACCTGGCTTCGGTACAAGTAGCGGGCATTTCCCAAAATTACGTAAAAAAATACCTTCATTCTGCGTACGGCACCGTGCCGTTCGATCAGTTCGACGGGGACCATAACTGGCCCGTACTGCGTTACGCGGATGTTCTGTTGATGTATGCCGAAGCGCTGAACGAAGTGCACAACGGCCCTACCCCGGAAGCGTACGCGGCCGTCAACCAGGTAAGAAGACGGGCCTTCGGAGTCGCCGTCAATACGCCTTCCGTGACGCTTGACCTGGCTCCCGGTCTGAGTAAAGCAGATTTCTTTCTGGCCGTCGAGGAAGAAAGGCGACTGGAACTGGCCTTTGAGGGGCACCGATGGCTGGACCTGATCCGAACCGACCGGGCCCTTCCGGTCATGCGGGCCAAAGGTTTCGATATGCAGCCGCACCACGTCCTGTTCCCGATTCCCCAGTCGGAGATTGACATTAATCCCGGCAGAATGACCCAAAATCCGGGTTATTTGTAGACGGGGAACGTTCGGATTATTTGAAGGTACCTTATTCATCTACCTGTAGCAGGCAGACCGGATGGGGCTTGCCATCCGGCAGCAAAACCTTTTTCGAAAATGCCTAACCCTGGCCCACTTTCTTGACTTACTCTCCTCTAATCACTTAAACAATTACCCATTTTAAACACCACAATTCTAAAATCATGAAAAATTTAAACGGATCACTAAAATTGTGCGTGGTCATGCTGATGATAATTGGCCAGTATTCCAGTTGTTTGGCGCAGGTATTCAGCGTAAATTTTGAAAACGGGACGACGGCGCAAAACGGTACTACTGATTTGGAAGTAGCAAATAAAGGTACCATTACCGTGGTGCCCAACCCCGAGAAAGAAACATTGAACAGTTCCAACAACGTAGCGCGTTGCCTCATCGCAGGAGATGTATGCGTTCCAGGGCCTGGGGAAAATCAAAGAGCCGAAATAGCTTCATATTATAGGGAACGCTTTCAAACATTGAATACCACTCATACCTATAGATGGTCGTATTATCACAGGGGGACTTCAGCAAATTACACTTTCGCTATGTTGAGTCAGTTTAAGACTTATCCGTGTGCAGAATCAAGTTCACCTACAACGATTTGTTATGAGGGCGGAATTTTTAACAACGTGACGTTTATAAATAATGATCTTAACCAGACAGAATTCAGATTCAGGGCAGAGCCGAATTGTTTTAAGGAGAATGTCACATCGTCAAGTAATACATGGACAGATCTGACATTAGAAATTCATTGGTCTAAAGGAACCGATGGCTGGTATAAAATGTATAAAAACGGAGATCTGATTCGCTCCATGTCTAATATCAGAACACTGATGTCAGATTTCAAAGAGGATAATTCTTGTAACATCTATTGGGCTGTAGGATTATATACTTGTGTCAGCAGTGGATCGCTCGAGCTTTTCGTGGATAACATGGAGGTGCATTATGGGGCGGTGGGCCCCCGCAAGATTGCTGATACGACCCCTCCCGCTGCTCCGGCTGGTCTGGCTGCTTCTAGTATCACGGCAACGGGGGCCGCGCTAACCTGGTCCCCATCAACCGACAACGTTGGCGTGGCAGGATATAATGTATACAAAGGAACAACGCTCGTCAATTCGTCACTGGTTACCTCCACCAATTACACGGTAAGCGGGCTGTCGCCAAGTACCACGTATACTTTTACGGTAAAGGCCAAAGATGCAGCCGGCAATGAATCAGCCGCCAGCAATGCGGTTACCTTTACGACGGCGGCCCAGTCCCAGAAAATTACGCCCGCTTCGGTATCAGCCAGTGCCGATGACGGCAATGTGCCGGCCAATACCCTGGATGGTAATTTAGCCACCCGCTGGTCGGCGCAGGGAGACGGCCAGTGGATACGTTATGATCTGGGACAATTCTATACGGTTAATTTTTTGAAAATCGCTTTCTACTCCGGCGACGTCCGCAGTACCCTGTTTGACGTGCAGTACTCAGCCGATGGAGTTAGCTGGACCAATGCCCAGACCGGCCTGAGAAGCAGCGGCACGAGTACTGCTTTAGAAACCTTCGACGTGCCCGACGGAGCGGCCCGATACGTCCGCTACCTGGGCCATGGCAATACGGTAAACACCTGGAACAGCCTCACCGAAGTAGAGATTTATGGTAGTGCAACATCCTCTGCTCGAACTACTAATTCGACAGAAACAAAATCGGGAGCGGAATCAGCGGAAGACGGGTTCAACCATTCAGGAATAAACATAGTTCCAAATCCCACTTCCGGTCTGTTTCGCGTGACGCTTGATCCGGACAAATGGAATGAAGCGACCCTCACCGTAAGCGATGTTCTGGGTAAAGTCTACATTAGTAAAGAATATGACGCCAGGAAGCACGGCAAAACGGTAGAATTTGATCTTTCAAGCAGCCCTGCGGGTGTTTATATTTTAAAAGCTCACAATTTTAGAAGAAAAGCCAGTGGTAGAATTATAAGAATCCGGTAGGAAATTTAAATCAAAGCGGGTAAACTTATGAAGTGTGCATATTAAAAGTATACACGCTTTATGAGTTTACCCGCTTTGATGAATACTTTCATGTGCAACGAATTTTCTTAAATAAGGGACAATGTCACAAGATTTCTCAAAAGGAAGAAGAACTTTTCTTGGATCAGCCGTGTCAGCCGCCATTGGGCTTCCTGCCGTGGCAAAAGCACCATGGCGCCCTAAGCCCGGGTTTGACCGGCACGTGGCTCGCGTGAAATATGATGAAACGAAACCTTTTCCCTCCGACAAGCGCCGCCCGTTCGGGTGGCCCTCCTTTTGCGTAAACAGTGGGGTTAACCAAGGCCAGCAGGCGTATCTGGCATTCCCTTCACTCAATGAAGCCGGCACCAACCTATTGTTCCGGATTACCGCCGGCATTGATTTCAGGGAAGAAAAAGAACTCACGTTGCTTACCGGAAAGACCGGGGAGGAAATCGCCGGCATGCCCATGCGCTACGCGCATCCTTTTCAGCCATTCCAGGTAAAGATTGAAGAGCAGTGGATCACCAGGATTAAAAAACAGGGAATCAAACTCAAGTTAACCAAAGGGGAAACAGACGCCTGGTTCCTGCTGCCCGGCAAAAACCTAACCGATGGCCAGGGCCTGCAACCGCAACTCTTGAGCAACTCAGGACCAGGGTCCGAAAAAGATTTTCTCCATACTCTTTTTTCTTTAAACGCCGTCAGTCCGTTTGGGTGGATGGGCGGTTGCGTGCTTGATGGTTTGCTTGCCTTGGGGGCAAATGGCTCGGGGCCGGCACTTAAGACCCTGGAGAGCCACTTGCGTTATTTCATCAATGATAAAACCGGCGTACAGTTTGAAGACCCCCATACCCGTCCTTTAGACGGCACTTTCAATAGCCTGGAGGATTTCCTGCCCTTTAGTGCCATCGTAAAGTTACTGCCCAACCATATTTCGGTGGACCGCGTTTTGGATTTCTGCGCCAAGGCAAGGGATGAGCGTGGGTTGATCGCGGCCCGGGAGATTACTACGGAAGGGTGCTATACGCTGGCCTATCCGCTGGCCTGCATCGCCGCGGCCCGCAGCGACCAGCCACTGGCCGACCTGGCAGCCAAACAATTGCTGCATCGCATGCAGTTTCTGCGCACCGAGGGAGCCATTTTTCAAAGGGCTACCCGGGAAGGTGAAAAAGGCTATAGAAACTGGGGCCGAGGGGTGGCCTGGTACCTGCTGGGGATGATCAAAACGTTAAGGGTGCTCAAAAGGGGCAATCTCATCTCCGAGCCTTTGCGCAATGAACTGCAACAAGCTTGTTTAGCTGCTTGCCGGATGACGGCTCTCCTGCAAAACAACGATGGGTTGTGGTATGCCTACATTGATCAGCCGGCAACAAAAACAGACGCCTCTGCCTCGGCCGGGATTGCGGCCGGCCTGGCCTGGTGTTACCACGAAAAAATTGTGGACAAATCCTATTACGACCGCTCCCGGAAAGCCTACCAGGCACTGCTGCCACTGCTCACGCCCGATGGGTTTCTCACCAACATCACCCAAATTAACCGGGGCGGAGAAGCACTCCAGCAAAACGGCTACCGGGTGATTTCCCAGTTCGGCATGGGCCTGCTTGCCCAGCTGAAAGCGGCGCTGGAATGGCAGCCGTAGCGCGGTTCCTGTAGCAATAACGCGGGCCCGTGAAGTCCGGCGCCAAAAGAGTCAAATACCATAGTCAGTCCCTAAAAACAGTTGAATGAAGACATCTTTCCTTCCCTTTTCTGTTTTGATTTGCCTGCTCTTCAATGCGGCACCCGGGTGGATGCTAGCCCAAAGCCGCGCATCCATTCGTCCCCTCAAAGTAGACGCGGGCGGGCATTACCTGGTCAATGAAGAAGGCGTACCCTTTTTCTGGCTGGGCGATACGGCCTGGAAATTATTTGCCAACCTTGACGAGCAGGAAGCCCACCGGTATCTTACAGACCGGAAACAAAAAAAGTTTACCGTCATCCAGGCCCATTTACTGGACTGGGAATTTAACGCTGCCAATGTGTATGGTCATCCTCCTTTTGTCGACGGCAACATCAACACCCCCGACAGTGCCTATTGGGGTCACGTCGATTTCATTATTGATCAGGCAGAAGCGATGGGGCTGTATATGGCCTTGTTGCCCATCTGGGCAAGAAGCCATATTGAACCCCAGGTTGGCGGGGCCGAAGGGAAGGTTTTATACAACGATACGCTTGCTGCCTACCACTATGGCAAATTCTTAGGCGACCGTTACAAAGAAAAAAGACATATCATTTGGATCCTTGGCGGGGATGCGTGGGGCACGCGAGACGTTATCTACGACCGACTGGCCCAGGGATTGGCCGCTGGGGCAGCGGGTGGAAAACAAGCTGCCTTACTGATGAGCTATCACCCCCCGGGCGGCACGCATCGCCCGCCGGCTACCTCTTCGGGCGAGTTCTATCATAACAAGGCGTGGCTGGATTTCAACATGATCCAATCCGGCCACCGGGTAGACAATCAAAATTATAAGACCATTACGCAGGACTACCAGCGAATGCCCATTAAACCCACTTTAGATTCGGAGCCTTGCTACGAGCAGCATCCGGTAGAGCATAAGTTTGAGAAAGGAGTTTTCAATGCCTGGCACGTGCGCAGGCGCGCTTACTGGTCGCTGCTGGCAGGCGCATTTGGCTTTACGTATGGGGCCAACGGCATCTGGCAAATGGACAAGCCCGGCAAGATCTTTCAGCAAAGCCATCACAATTATTTTTGGTATGATGCCCTGCACTTCGAAGGCGCTAGGGATATGGCGTACGTCCGTGCACTGATGGAGTCAAGGCCGTTCCTTAATCCGGAGAGAGTGCCTGATCAATCTATTTTAGGGGTTGAGGCCGGCACGGTAGATGAAAGGGTGCAATGTGCCCGTGCAGTGGACGGCAGTTACTGGATAATGTATATCACCAACGGCAGGGAAATTACCGCTGATCTTTCCAAAGTCTCCGGCGAAAAGTGCCATGCCTGGTGGTACAATCCCCGGGATGGCAAAACGTACAATGCTGCCAACAAGCAGAAAAACAAACCTTTTGGGAAGTTTTCCACCGCTAAGGCGCAGCAGTTTGATCCACCTGGAAAAACCGGACCCGGCAACGACTGGATTCTGGTGCTTGATAACGCGGAAAGTCATTATTCTATTCCGGGTTATTGAGCGGCTATCCCAAAACTCAGAACGGGTTGCCCGCAATGCGCAAGTAGCTTGTATCCTCGTCACGGTCATTATTATTCAACTGAGCACCATTACAGCTACTGTAAGGGCTACCTGAAGCACTGTGATGACTTGACGGGTACGGTTTTGGGGGCACGATATTGGCATTGTTTACAAGGGGAAAAAAGAGTTAAAGCTCTCTACACTCCTTGATCCAATTGCTGTTGATCTGTGACTTCACGAACGACTGGTTTCAAGAATAAAGCCAAAATCAATCAGAAACACCATTTTGCCCTTTGAGCATGTGAAAATATGAACCGTAGGGCATTTCTGAAAAATACTGCGTTGGCTATGGGTGCCTTTGCATTTTCTGATTATGCGATAAAAAAGTACGAACCGCTATTATCCTTCTCTACACTTGGTTGCCCCGATTGGACTTTAGAGAAGATTATTGGTTTTGCTGTTGACTACGGCTACCAGGGCTTGGAGGTACGGGGCCTGTTGCGTCAGCTGGACCTTACAAAAGCCACCGAATTTTCTACAGCACAAAACCGGGCAGTCACGGTAACCCGGATGAGGGAGCATGATTTAAAATTTGTCAGTCTGAGATCATCGGCCACCCTGCATTTTGCCCGGGGAACGGAGCGGCAAAGGAACCTTGATGAGGGGAAGCGCTTCATTGACCTGGCCCAGCAAATTGATTGCCCCTTTGTACGGGTGTACCAAATACGTGGGCTCCGGTTCATGTCAGCAGCAGTCTGGTTATTTTGGTAGTTGTTGGCTGTTCGGGAGGCAGAAACCAAAAAGAGGAATGACTGGTGCATCCCTCTTTTTGGTTATGGCAGCGGAAAGAACCGGCAATTCATCCTGCCTTTCTGAAAGTATCCGTTAAGAGGCTATCCGAAAAACCGGTTCCCGGAGACTTATAGGGAAGAATTCCATTGAAGCCTCACCCTGAATCCCAGGACTGACGTCCGCTCCTCTCGCACTCCCGTGCTCAGGAGTCAGGGAGAGGGACTTGACTGCGACGCTTCTGCTCCCCTTCTCCCAGGGAGAATCCCGAAGGGTACGGAGGCGGGAGCCGAACGTACCGAACGTAGTTCAGCGAAGCTAACGGGCCGGGGATGAGGCTTCCTGAAGACTTTTCCCTATAAGTCTCCAAGAACCGAAAAACCCCATTACATGTTTGAAAATGAGTTGGTTATGACGCAGAACAGGGTATTTTCCGGATAGGCACCAAGTGCTTTTTAATTTTTTGCTTTAAAGCCTCAGCATTGTGGTCTGCTTCATCCAAGCCCTTCCCTACCCACTCCAAAAGTATTGCAACGGCCTTAGTCTGCTCTTTCAACTGCTCCGCGGATGAAACCGGGAGATTTGCCAGTTCATGCTGCAGCCTTATTGTATCATCAGGAGAAAGTTTCTGCAACCGGGTCAGGTAATCAGTCGGCTGATCAACGTTCTGATAAAATTGTGAGGCTAATCCACGTATATACTCTTGATTGCCCATAAGATTCAGGGTAATAAATACTATTCCAGTAACCACTTCAGCACATTGATTCGCTTTTCTACCTCTGCTACCCGATTCCGATAATTTTGTATCAACAGCTCATAGTTTTGCAACGCATCATGTAGTATTTCAGTTTCTCCCGGAAAGCTTTCCGTCTTTACCAATAAATCAGCCCTTGCGGTTTCGGTCAGGAGCAATGCATTTCTAAAATTTTCCAGATGAGCTAACTGCTTTTCAACTTCTGATTCAATTTGTTACCGGTGAAAATAATCCACTCTCTTTCTTTTGAAAAGAGGGTTCCATTAATCCACCTCATTTAAAATTCAGTCTGCCTGGGTTAGTTTGGTAGAGGAAAGGACATGAGTTTTGATTTTACCTTTCAATGGAAGACAGTTCTCTCCTTTACCTTACTTGATTTGGTAAAAATGCTTCTGCGGCAGGCTTTGTTCTTTTTGTCATTGCTACAAAAAGAACCAAAAAAATCCAGGCCCAATAATGCTTCCCCGCTACAGGGCCAATGCGCCCCCCGCTATTGGGCCGGGCCAACGCGCCGCGTGCACCAACTGGTATGAAATGCACATTGAATTTTGTGCGGAGCCAGACTGCTGTAATGGTAACACAATCTCATTTATCCAACTACATTTATTCAACTATAGTGCTTCGGGTCACAAATCAGACAATCAAGAAGGAGAAGGAATCACATTAAACTTGTTGGATTATTTTATTTGCCTTTGATAACTAAGTCTTTCGTTTGTCAAAAAAGTGGCTGGAAACACTATAATTTCTTATCTGCTTCTTCATTGAAAGTGGGATGAATCCGCAGTTGGTGGTGCGGCGGCGGGCAGGCCCGGCAAAATGGCGAGGGGCGCGTTGGCTACGCGGGCGGAAGCTTTCATTTTGCCTGGATTTTTTTGTTACTTTTTGTAGCAATGACAAAAAGTAAAATGCCTGCTCCTGAAGCATATTTAAGCTATACAGATCAGCCTAAATGCGAAAAGGGATGCTTTGGACATCCCTTCCCTTCTATTCAAGAATAAGATAGTTTCTAATCCAGTTTCAGCACCGCCATAAACGCTTCTTGCGGAATCTCCACGTTGCCGACCTGACGCATGCGCTTCTTGCCTTTCTTCTGCTTTTCGAGCAGTTTACGCTTCCGCGAAATATCCCCGCCGTAGCACTTGGCGAGTACGTCCTTACGGATGGCCTTCACCGTTTCGCGGGCAATGATCTTCTGCCCGATGGCCGCCTGAATGGCGATTTCAAACATCTGGCGGGGCAGGAGTTCACGCAGTTTTTCGCACAGGCGCTTGCCCCAGTCATAAGCCTTGTCGCGGTGTACAATGGCCGAAAGGGCGTCTACCTTTTCGCCGTTGAGCATGATGTCGAGTTTCACAAGGTGCGAAGTACGGAAGCCGATGAGTTCGTAATCAAGGGAGGCATACCCGCGGGAAATGGTCTTCAGCCGGTCGAAGAAGTCGAACACGATTTCTGACAGGGGCAGTTCAAAGATCAGCTCCACCCGGTCGGTGGTGAGGTAACTCTGGTTTTTGATCAGGCCGCGTTTGTCCATGCAGAGGGAAATCACCGCACCCACGTACTCAGATTTGGTGATGATCTGGGCCTTGATGAACGGCTCCTCAATCTCATCGATATGGTTAGGCTCCGGCATTTCGGACGGGGCGCTGATGCTGATCACTTCCCCGTTGGTCTTGTGGCAGATAAACTGCACGGAGGGCACGGTGGTGATGACCGTCATGTCAAATTCCCGTTCCAGCCGTTCCTGCACGATTTCCATGTGCAGCATGCCTAAAAATCCGCACCGGAAGCCGAAACCAAGCGCCGCCGAAGTCTCGGGTTCCCACACCAGCGAAGCGTCGTTGAGCTGGAGTTTTTCCATTGCATCCCGCAGGTCTTCGTACTCACTGGTTTCTACGGGATAAATGCCCGCAAACACCATCGGTTTTACGTCTTCAAAGCCCCGGATAATTTCTCTGGTGGGCCGGTCGGTGTGGGTGATTGTATCACCGACCTTTACTTCTTTGGCATTCTTGATGCCGGAAATCAGGTAGCCTACATCGCCGGCCGCCACAAAGCTGCGGGGCTCCTTATCCAGCCGGAGTACGCCCACTTCATCGGCGTTGTACGTCTTGCCGGTGGCCACAAACTGAATTTTGTCACCTTTGCGGATGGTGCCGTTGTATACCCGGAAAATAACCTCAATGCCGCGGAAGGAGTTGAAAACAGAATCAAAAATCAGGGCCTGCAGTTCAGTATCCGGTGATCCTTCGGGGGCGGGAATTCTTTCCACCACCGCCTGAAGGATGTCTTCGATGCCGATGCCTTCCTTGCCGCTGGCGTGAATGATTTCTTCCCGCTTGCAGCCGACAAGGTCCACGATCTCGTCTTTTACTTCCTCGGGCATGGCACCGGGCAGGTCAATCTTATTGAGCACCGGAATGATTTCCAGATCACTGCCCATGGCCAGATACAGGTTGGAAATCGTCTGGGCTTCAATGCCTTGCGAAGCGTCTACCACCAGCAGGGCACCTTCGCAGGCAGCAATGGAGCGCGACACTTCGTAGGAAAAATCTACGTGGCCGGGGGTATCAATCAGGTTCAGGATATACGGCTCACCCTTGTAGGTATAATTCATCTGGATGGCGTGGCTCTTGATGGTGATGCCCCGTTCCCGTTCCAGATCCATGTCGTCGAGCAGCTGCGCCTGCATGTCCCGCTTTCCGACGGTGTTGGTAAACTCGAGAAGGCGGTCAGCCAGTGTGCTTTTACCGTGATCAATATGGGCAATTATGCAAAAATTCCGTATGTTCTTCATTCCGTGATTCAGTATCTTGTAAAAATAGTCATTAATAATCGTAAGTCATAAGTGGTAAGTGGGCTACCCGAAATGCTTACTTCCGCCAAACCCCTTACAACTTACCCCTTACAACTCCAGCCTTACCACTCTGCACTTACCACCCTACTCGACCGGTATCTCCAGTACGATATTATTCGATCCAAAGTACTTTTCCAGTACGAAAGCAGCAGGCTTAAGGCCGTTCTGCCGGGCGAAGCCGGCCAGGTTTTCCTGCACCCGGCCAGGGGCAGGAGCTACCAGGTAATGGGCGAAGATTTCGGCCTGCACGGCACGGCCGGCCGGGATGGTGCGGTACGTGAATCCTTCGGGGAGCCGGGCCAGCGAATCGCCGACAATCACGCCGGCGAACGTATGCACGTTGCCTTTTTCGGCCTCCTCCGTTTCGTAGTAAACCGCGGCAAGGGTTCCGGGCAACTGACCGGCTTCGTTCAGGCTTTTGGCCCGGCCAAAAATCTCATTCAGTTCAGGAGCACCGGAGCGGCCCTTAAACTCCTTCCCCACCAGCCGGTAGCCGGAGATCTGCACCACCGACATCCGGGGCTCTTTAAACCCCCCGAGCAGGGCATAGCCACCAAGGGAGACAAGAACCAGAAGAAACAGAAATATTACCGTGGCCCTCCGCCTGCGCTTCTGTTTTTCCCTTTCGGCGGTTGTATTCATAGGATTACCAAATAACAAATATCAAATAGCAGATAACAGATATCAAATAACAGGAAGCAGACAACGGATAACAAAGGACGGAATAGCAGCAGGCGAAGTCCCGGACAGATAAACTGTTCATAAGATTGATATTTGATATTTGATATTTGATATTTGTTATCTGTTGCTCAGGCGGAGCAGTTCGATCTCGGCCAGTTTGGCGTTGAAGGCGGCGTCAATCAGGCGACTCTCGGTGGCTACGGCATTGCGCTGCACTTCGCGGAGTTCGAGTGCCGTGGATACGCCCAGCCGGTACCGTTCAAAGGCGATTTCCACGTTCTGGCGGGCAATGTTCAGGTTCTCCTGCTCCAGTTTGATCAGTTCGATGGCATTCAGGTAATCGTTGTAAGACTGCTCCAATCCGCTTTCCAGTTCAATCCGCAGGCTTTGCAGTTCATCCTCCCGGATGTACTCTATAATGCGGGCATTCTGGGCCCGGCGGTGGATATTGAAGCCATTGAACAGAAAAACGCTGGCCGACACGCCGTAGTTGATAATGTCTGAACTCTGGCGGCTGAGGAATCCGGCCTGGTTGTTCTGATTGCCGTGAAGGTAGCCCGTAAAGAGGTTGATCTGGGGGTACCGCTCCGACTGGATCAGGCGGCGGTCCAGTTCGGCCAGCCTGCGGCTGCGCTGAGCCAGCTGCAGGTTTGGATTGGCTCTGAACACCTCCCCGCGCAGGGCGTCAAGGTTCAGGTCCGGGGTAACAATGATAGTGTCGCGCACGTCAAAATTGGTAGACGGACTGCGGCCCAGCAACTGGTTCAGATTGGTTCGGGCATTGCGCAGTTGCTGCTCCTGCAGCAGGAGGGCTGACTTGTCGGCATTGAAATCAACCTGAGCAGCCAGGTAGTTCAGTTTCGACCCTGATCCGACTTCGTACTGGGCTTTGGCCAGCTCCAGACGCTGCCCGGAAATGGCAAGCGCACTCTGGAAAGCCTCGATCCTTTCCTTTTGCTGCACGATGTTGTAATAGGCACTGCTTACCCCCGCCACAGTATTTACTATGGCGGCCCGGGTGTTGTCGGCTCCCAGCGCCTGTACCTCAGCCACCCTTTCAAAAGCTATGAACATACCCAGGCCATCGAAAACCGTCCAGTTTACCGTTGCCCCGTAGGTCAGGTTGGAGTTGCGGGTATTGCTGAAATCGCGGGGTTCGGGAAGGGGCTGGCCGGGATTTCCGCGCAGTGCCTGGACGAATTTAAGGTTGTAGTTATTGTTCTGGTTAAAAGTGGCAGAAGCCGTCGGCAGAAAGTTGGCCATTGCCAGCCGGTTGTCATTGTCGGCGATCTGCTGGTTTTTCTGCGCAATCCGGACCGCGTAGTTCTTCTCCAAGGCAAGGCTGACCGCCTGTTGCAGCGTCAGCGTTTCCTGCCCCAGCACCATACCAGGGAGCAGCAGGAAAAGGAATTTCAATTGGAATTGCATCGGGGTATAGCTGGGGATTGTGGTTCAGGTATGGAAGTTTCAAAAATAGACATAAACACGAAGAACAGTCCCGGAAATCCGGTATGGGTCCAGTCAAGGGCGACATAACCAGTGACTTGTCTGATTCAGGCGTGAATGCTTGCATCAGACAGGTTGCCGGACTGACGCCGTTACAGCGTTTACGCTTCGGCCAGCTGTGGTTCCTTTTCTTCCACCGGCTCCTCTTTTTTGGCTTCTCCCGACAGATACGTGTACAGGGCCGGTATCACAAACAGCGTCAGGATCAGCGAAAAAAGCAGACCACCAATGATCACGATGCCAATGGGCGACCGGCTTTTAGACGCAGCGCCGAGGGCAAGGGCAATCGGCAGGGCACCGAGTCCGGAGGCAAGGCTGGTCATCAGGATCGGCCGCAGGCGCTGCGTGGCGGCATCAATGACAGCCTCCGCCTTAGATAACCCCTCCTCCTTCCGCTGGTTGGCAAATTCCACGATCAGAATGCCGTTTTTGGTCACCAGACCGATCAGTACAATGATGCCGATCTGACTGAAGATGTTGAGCGTCTGGCCGGTCAGCCAGAGCGAAAGCACGGCACCGGCAATGGCCAGCGGCACGGTAAACATAATCGTGAGCGGATCGGTAAAGCTCTCAAACTGAGCGGCCAGCGTCAGGTAAACAAGCAGCAGGGCGAGACCGAAGGCAAACAGCAGACTGCCTGAGCTTTCGCGGAAATCCTTTGACGTTCCCGCAAGGTCCGTCGTATAAGTATCATCCAGTACTTCGGCAGCTATCTTGTCCATTGCCTCGATGCCCTGCCCCAGCGTAACCCCTTTGGCCGGTGAAGCCGAGAAAGTGGCCGATACGTACCGGTTGTAGCGGTAGAGTTGCGGCGGGCTGCTCTGGTCGGTGAGCCGCACGACGTTGTCCAGGGTGATGAGTTCCCCGCGGTCATTGCGGACGGAAAGAGAACGAAGGTCGAGCGGCTCGTTGCGGTTGTCGCGGGTGGCTTCGCCGATTACCTGGTATTGCTTGCCATCGAGCACAAAGTAGCCGAAGCGCTGCCCGCTGAAGTAAAGCTGCAGCGTCTGGGCAATGTCAATTACCGATACGCCGAGTATGCGGGCCCGGTCACGGTCAATTTCTACCCGCAGTTCGGGTTTATTGAACTTAAGGTTCAGGTCCACTACCTGAAAAGCCGGATCAGCCTGTGCCCGTTCAAAAAACTTCGGTGCCGCTTCCGTCAGCTTTTCAAAATTAGGTGCCTGGATTACGTACTGCACCGGCAGGCCGCCGCCCCGGCTACTGCCAATGGTTTGCTCCTGCACCACGAAGGTCCGCGCGAAGGTGTATCCTTTCAGGAGCTGGGTCATCTGATCGGCCAGTTCCTGCTGGGTTTCGTCCCGCTCCGTGGGCTCTACCAGCGTTACCCGCAAGAAGCCGGAGTTGGCCGAGGCCGAAGCGCCGAAACTCGGGGCCGTTACCGACAACAGCGACTCCTTGACGGCCATGGTATCCACAATGTTGTTGATCTGATTGATGTAGCTGTCCATCATCTCGAAAGAGGTGCCTTCCGGGGCGGTGGCAATGATCTGCAGGCGGCTTTTGTCCTCCAGCGGCGCCAGCTCTGACTTCAGTTGTGAACCAACCAGAAACACCAGTCCGGAGGTAATGACCATGATGACAACCGACACCCAGCGGTGGCCTACAAACCAGTTCAGCGCCCCGTTGTAGCGGTTGGTCATGTTCTCAAAAAACCGTTCGGTGACCCGGTAAAATTTACCCGGCTTTTCGTTCTTTTTCAGGAACCGGGCACTCATCATCGGCGTCAGCGTCAGCGACACAAACGAAGAAATGATCACCGAACCCGCCACCACGATGCCGAACTCCCGGAAAAGGCGGCCCGTGATGCCCTCCAGGAACACGATGGGCAGAAACACCGCCGTCAGGGTAACGGTGGTGGAAATTACGGCAAAGAATATCTCCTGCGAACCCTCATGGCCGGCTTGCTTTGGGTTCATGCCTTTCTCGATCTTCACGTAGATGTTTTCCAGCACTACAATGGCGTCGTCTACCACCAGACCGGTAGCCAGCACAATGCCGAGCAGGGTCAGGATGTTGACCGAAAAACCGGCCACGTACATGATGAAGAACGTACCGATCAGGGAGATCGGAATGGCCAGCACCGGAATCAGGGTGGTCCGCCAGTCGCGCAGGAAGACGAAAATTACCACCACTACCAGCCCGAAGGCAATGAGAATGGTTTCCTGCACCTCAGAAATGGCTTTGCGGATGTTGACGGTCGTATCAAGGGCGATGCCCAGCTCAACGTCCCGCGGCATTTCAGACTTGATCTTTTCCACGCGTCGGTAAAATTCATCGGCAATGGCAATGTAGTTGGAGCCCGGCTGCGGGGTAATGGCCACGCCCACCATCGGAATCACGCCGTTGCCGCGCAGGATGGTCCGTTCGTTTTCGGGTGCCAGTTCGGCCGTGCCCACATCCCGGAACTTCACGATAGAGCCCTCCGTCTCCTTCACAATCATGTCGTCGAAATCTTCGGTAGTCACCAGGCGGCCCAGCGTACGCACGGTCAGTTCGGTGCCGTAGCCCTCGATCCGGCCGGAGGGCAGCTCCACGTTCTGCCGCTGCAGCGCGTTGCGCACGTCAACGGGCGAAAGCTGGTAAGCGGCCAGCTTGTCGGGGTCCATCCGCAGGCGCATGGAGTATTTTTTCTCTCCCCAGATCCGGATTTCGCTCACGCCCGGAATGGTCTGCAGGCGTTCCTTGAACACATTGTTGGCCAGATCGGTGAGTTGGAGCAGGTCACGGCTGTCACTCTGAACGGTCAGGGACAGAATGGTTGAGGCATCGGCATCCGACTTTACCACCACCGGCGGGTCGGCGTCGGGCGGCAGGTTTCTTACGGCCCGCGAAACCCGGTCCCGCACGTCGTTGGCGGCGTCTTCCAGATCCGCTTCGAGGGTAAATTCTACGGTAATGTTGCTCCGGCCGTCACTGCTGATGGAGGAGATGGTCCGGATGGCGGCAATGCCGTTGATGGATTCTTCCAGCGGCTCGGTGATCTGGGATTCGATCACATCGGCATTGGCGCCGGTATAGTTGGTGGTTACCGTGATAATGGGCGGGTCTACACTGGGATACTCCCTGACCCCCAGCGACCGGAACCCGATGATGCCAAACAACACAATCACGATGGAAAACACCGTGGCCATTACGGGCCGGTTGATACTTAATGATGCAATAGTCATAGCACTGTTCTTTTAGCTGTTAGCCTGTCCACTTACCACTTACCACTTACCACTGGCAACTTTCAGGGCAGGCACATGGGCCGGCCCCTACTCCTTCTGCTGCAAAGGCTTATACGTTTCGCTGGTTTTTACGTCCCGCACCTTTATCCGGGCGCTGTCTTTGATCTGCAGCAGGCCGGTGACGATCAGGCTGTCTCTGACATCCACACCTTCGGTGATCTGGATTTCCCTGGGGGTCCGGATTCCGGTCTTCACCCTTGCCGGAATCGCCCGCCCCCCTTTCAGCAGGTATACTTTCTGGCCCTGCAACTCGGGAATCAGCGATTCGGACGGAACCAGGATGGCGTCGGGAATGCGTTCAAGGGTAAGCCCGATCCGGGCAAAGGACCCCGGGATCAGCGTACGGTCCGGATTCGGAGCAAGGGCCCTTACCCGCAATGACCGGGTCGCAAGATCGATTTTGGATTCCACCGCGTACACCTGCGCCTTATATTTCCGTTCGGCACCCCTTACACTGAAGGTAATGCTGTCGCCACGCTGCACCAGGTCACTGTATTTTTCGGGTACGGTAAATTCTATTTTCACGCAGTCGATGTCCTGCATGGAAACAATCTGCGTAGTGGGCGATACGTAACTGCCTTCACTCACGTACCGCAGACCGGTCTCTCCGCTGAATGGTGCCCGGATATAGTACCGGGCAATCTGGGCTTTTACCCGCTGCAGGTCGGCTTTTACGGTGTTGAGGTCAGCAAGGGCAATATCGTACTCCTGGCGGCTGATGGCTTCGCGTTCCAGCAGTTGCTGCTGGCGGTACTCTACTTCCTGATTCAGTTTGATCGTGTATTCGAGCCGGGCCGCCTGAGCCTGCAGTTCATCGTCATTGAGGGTGACCAGCAACTGGCCTTTCTGCACTTTCTGGCCTTCCCTGAAGTAAATCCGCTGAATGATGCCGGAGATTTCACTCCGGACTTCTACTTCCTCATTGGCCAGCACCGTTCCATTGGACTGAATCACGTTGTTGAGCGGCTGCGGCTGCACCACCACTACGTTTACGGATACGGGCCCGCCGGGTCCACCCGGGCCCCCGGCGGCGGCACCAGATCGTGGCCCCTTTTCGTTGCCTGCTTTGGAAGAATTCAGCCGGGGCCAGATAATCAATCCGGCAACGATCAGAATAATGGCAATAATTAATGTTCTCTTTACCGGTTTACTCATGATAATCCCGCATGGAAACCCCTTGCTTTAGCTTGGGGAGGAATTGCGGCAGCGGGTTCCGCAAGGTTCAGGTGATGGATATTGGACCATATACGGTCCGTTTGCGAAGCAAAACCTCTTACATATTCAAACAATTGAAGGAAACTACGTATATTAAGGTTGTGAAACTGACGGCAAAAATCAAACTTAACCCTACTGCTGAACAGGTTAAAATGCTGCTGACAACTTTGGAAGAAGCCAATGCAGTATGCAATGATTTGTCTGCGTATGCGTTTGATAAAAAGGTTTTCCGTCAGTTTGATCTGCATAAGGCTAAGTATCACCCGGTTAAGGAAACTACTCGTCTTTCTGCTCAGGTGATTATCCGTTGTATCTCCAAAGTATCCGATGCTTACAAGCTGGATAAAGAAATACAAAGGGCTTTCCGCAGGTACGGAGCCATTGCCTACGATAGCCGTATACTTTCCTATAAGTCTGATTCGGTTTCTGTCTGGACAGTTGAAGGCAGGCAGAAAATACCTTTCAGGGCCGGTGAGCATCAGAAACGGATGCTCAAACATCAGAAAGGCGAATCCGATCTTGTTTACGTGAAAGGTAAATTTTACCTGCTTGCTACATGCGACATTCCCGACACGGAAGAAGAAACATTTTCCGATGTATTGGGCGTTGATCTGGGTATTGTCAACCTTGCCACCGATTCGGACGGACAGACCTTTTCGGGTGAGCAGGTGGAAAAAGTCCGCCAGCGGCACGCCCGGTTGAAAGCCGGACTGCAAAGCTGCGGCACCAAATCTGCCAAACGTCACCTTAAAAAACTTTCCGGCATGCAGAAACGATTCCAGAAAGACGTTAACCACTGTATTTCCAAAAGGCTTGTCTTGAAGGCCAAAGGCACTCAAAGGGCGATTGCGATGGAGGATTTGACCCACATGCGCAAACGCACTGAGAAACGGCTCCGCAAGGCGCAAAGAAGCAAGCATTCCAACTGGTCGTTTTTTCAACTCCGCAGCTTCATCGCCTACAAGGCCAGACAGCAAGGCGTTACAGTTCGGCTGGTTAATCCGGCTTACACCTCTCAACGCTGCCACTGCTGCGGCCATACTGAGAAGGCAAACCGGAAAAGCCAATCTGTATTTGCTTGTGTTGAGTGTGGACATACTGCAAATGCTGACCAAAACGGAGCGTTGAATATTAAATTACTTGGGGCTGCAATCAACCAGCCTATTGTCTCAATCCGCCTTGCGGGTTAGGGACAAACCCTACTGCTTCAGCTTGGGGTAGTTGATGTTCGGACTTATGGTTTGAATCGCTTATTCTCCTGCTTTGCCGGAATCCCGTAAATTTCCTGCCGCGACAGGGCTCTTGTGCGGATCGTAATCAAATAACACCTCATCGGCGGGCAGCGCGGACAACGTTTCGTTGATGCGGCTGATGGCTCTCCAGAAAAACGCTTTTTCCTCTTCCGAGAAATCAGAAAAAATCAATTCGTTGAGCTGGCTGATGGTGTTGCTGATCTCCCCGATGGCCCGGCAAGCCTTAGGGGTCAGGATCAGAAAGTATTCCCGCCGGTCGCCGGGATTCTGCTGCCGGATAATAAATTCCCGCTCCACCAGATAATCCACCATGCGTACCACGGTAGCCTTGTCAATGTGCAGTTCACCGGCCAGTTTCTGCTGGGTCAGGTTGCCGCCGGCTTTTCCGATGATCAGCATGGCCGTGTAGTATTTTTCAATGCCTACATGCGCCAGTTTCCGGAACATCACCCCCACATACTGCCTGGTGAGCATGTTAAGGGGAAGGGTCAGCGGCAAATCTTTCCGGAAAGTAGTGGATTGATCCGTCATAGAACAATGAACACGCAAAGGTACCAATTGGTTATACCTACAACAGTTGATCGTGTAAACTAATCGGCAGCCCGGGCAAAAAATTCTGCAAGCCGCCATTCCGGCAGGATAAATGGCATACAAAGAGTCCGGGCGGCAACCGGTTCTGAACAGCAGGAAAGCCCCGGTTGCCGGAAACAGAACCGGCAAAATTTAATTTACTCTTTGGTGAAATAATAAATCCCGGAAAGGCCGGCCGGCAGGATGACCATTCTATGCATTGGTTATCAGGGAGCTTCACTTCCGGAACGCAGAAAACGAAGCGCTTCTCCGCCTGAACACTGTTATTTTATACGGAATCCGTTTTTTAAATTTCTCTATTTTGCCCGGGTAACAATTTACAAACCACTATGAAGAAGGTTTTTTTTACGATTGCCGCCCTGATTCCGCTGCTGGCCCCGGCGCAGGGCTTCCAGGTGAATCTGCAGGGGCAGAAGCAGATTGCCATGGGGCACGCCGGCACGGGGCTTCAGCTGGACGCTGCCAGCGTGTTTTTCAATCCGGGTGCGGTATCCCTGCTGGAACACAATTCGGTCAGTGCCGGCATCAGCCCCATCTTTGCCAACAGTGCCTTTTTATCCAGTTCTACCAGCCAGACTTTCCGCACCGACAACCCCGTGGGTACGCCTTTTACCTTTTACGGCGTGTGGGGTCCGGAGCGGCTGCGCTTTAAGGCCGGGCTGGGCGTCTATACGCCTTTTGGCAGCGGCGTAAACTGGGGAAGCTCCTGGGAAGGCCGCTTTGCCCTGGAGCAGATTTCCCTGCAGTCCATCTTCATCCAGCCGACCGTAAGCTTTCAACTGACCGAAAATCTGGGAATCGGGGCAGGATTTGTGTATGCCCCCGGCAGCGTAAACCTGCAGCGGGCCCTGCCGGTCACCAGCGCCACCCTGACCCAGGGCAAGGCTGAACTCGACGGCCGGGCCAGCGGGATCGGATTCAATGCCGGTATCTACTTCCAGCCGGCCGATGTGATTTCGGTCGGCCTCTCCTACCGTTCGCAGGTGAACATGCAGGTGGAAAACGGCACGGCCACGTTTACGGTACCAGCCTCCCTGCAAGGTACAACGGGTTTTCCGGCCGGCAACACATTTAACGCCGAGCTTCCCCTGCCCCGGACCATCAGCCTCGGGGTTGGTCTCTACCCGACCGAGGCATTAACCCTGAGCGTACAGGCTGACTACGTGGGCTGGAGCGCCTTCGATACGCTGGCCTTTGACTACGCCACCAATACCCCCGTTCTACAGGATACGAGGTCGCCGCGGCGGTATCAGGACTCATTTTCATTCCGACTGGGTGGCCAGTACCAGGTACAGGAGGCATTGGCCCTGCGGGCCGGAGCTTACTATGCCCTTACGCCGGTGCCGGAAGGCTACCTTACCCCGGAAACTCCCGACGCCGACCGCATCGGTTTATCAGTGGGAGTTGGGTACCGGTTCGGGGAAAATTTTGTAATTGATGCTTCACTGCTTTACCTGCAAACTGCCAGACGCAGGGATACCAATCTGGAGACTGGCCTGAGTGGTACTTTTCAGACCAAAGCCCTGATTCCGGGTATCTCAGTTACTTACCTTTTCAAATGAGGGAATTGTTGAATTTTTATATGGCTGGATGGTTGTATGGCCTCAATGATCCTTCAGAACCAAACAATGCAGCAATGCAGCAATTTAATCATCTGTCCATACAACCATATAACCCTAACCTTCCTTGTCAATACAGCTAACCGCTAAAAGCTTCTTCCATGAAACCAATACATATTACCAAAACCCTCGCAGGGGTAGCACTGGCTGCGGGTGCCTTGCTGGGCTGCAAACCACAACTCGATGCACCGGCTCCGGTGCGGGGTACCGCAGATTTTACCCGTTACATTGCCGTGGGCAATTCGCTTACGGCCGGCTACGCGGACAACGGTCTGTACCGGGCGGGACAATTGAATTCGTACCCGAGCATTATCGCTCAGCAACTCCAGAAGGCAGGAGGCGCTGCCCAATTCCGGCAGCCCCTGTTCCCGGAGAATCAGGCCAATGGTACGGGTTATCTCGTCCTGACGGGAATTACCGGCGGTCTGCCTGTTCTTTCATCTGTTCCTCCGCAGGCCATCCGGGGCAGAGCTGCCCAAAGCCATCCCTTGTATAATCCGGACGGTGTGCTGCTTACGAAGTATACTGAGCCGGTGGAAAATTACGGCGTTCCCAATCTGCGACTCAGTGATGTGATTGACAACGCGTATGCGGCCAAAAACCCGTTTTATGAGCGGATACTGGCCGACAACGAACAGAATAAGCCATACCTGACCAAAGTAGCAGAAGCAAACCCGACCTTCTTTTCCTGCTGGGCCGGCAACAGCGATGCCCTGCATTTTGCGATTTCAGGCGGCCAGATTCCACTTACTCCCGTGGCTATCTTCGGGCCGGTTTATGACCAGCTGCTGAACAGCCTTACCCAAAACAGAGCGAAGGGAGTAGTTGCCAACATTGCCAGTGTCACTACCATTCCGTTCATGACCACCCTGGGAGCCCAGATCAAAGCCCGGCTGCCTCAGAACACCCCGCTCTTTGTCCGGTCAGGTCCGGGAGATATACAAAGACCTGATCTGGACAGTGTCATTCAAACCACAGTGGGTAATCTGTACAGCAGCGCCGGCGGCACCGACCTGATTCCCCTGACCGCCTCTGCTTACCAGGACATTGTGGGACAGCGGACGGGCCGCTACTGGAGAGATTTCGCCAGAACCCGGAACATACCGGTATCTGCGGTAATGACCATCTATAGTCTGGATACCACTCAGGCTTTTGGCTTACACCCGCGGAACCCCCTGCCTACGGCGCTGATGCTGGACCGTTACGAAGTGAGGGCAGTCAATGAGGCCGTGCAGGCGTATAACAACATCATCCGGACAATGGCCGGCAACAAAGGTCTGGCTTTTGTGGATGCCAATGCCCTGCTGCAGCGTTTCCAGACCGGCAGCATTTTCAATGGAGTAGCGGTGAATTCCGCCTTTATCAGCGGTGGCCTTTTCTCCCTTGACGGCGTTCATCTCACGCCACGGGGATACGCCATTGCCGCCAATGAATTTATCAAGGCAATCAATGCTAAGTATGCCTCCACCATTCCCCTGGTGGACGTGAACAACTACCCGGCGGTGCGGTTTCCGTGACAGAATCCATTGCCGCGATTCAGGAAAACAGAAAAAGGCTCCATTCAGGAGCCTTTTTCTGTTTGCATTGACAACTGCCGTTTAGCCGCGTACCACCACCCGTACTTCGTTAGATACCATGGTGCTGCCATCGTCGTAGGTAACGGTGAAGAAGAACCGGAAAACGTCATACTGCGGATCCGCACCGGAAGGGGTCGCCACAGCGCCCAGTCCTGTGTTGGTAAGCGGTGCGGGCAGGCTGCTCAGGTTCAGCGTATATGTTACAGCCGGCGCCGGTGTGACGGTTACAGTTTCCAGCAGAGGTACTGTCCGGTTAAACGCCGACGGAGCCCGTGAGGCCGCCGCCGTCGGGACAGTAGGGCTCAGGTTCGGGGCTGCAATAGTGCCCCGGAAACGCTGCGCCCTCACCGCCAGTTGCGTGATGTTCTTAGTACCCGGCCCCTGAATCCGGACCTCTACCTGGCCATTGGCTACCGAGTTCTGGTTGATGATAAAGGCGTTGTCATCCATCAGGGTGAAGCCGTTCACGGTGGCATCCGGAAAGGTGACCGCATTGGCCGGTACGGGGTCAATGTTGAGGAGACCGTCATATTCATTGCTCCGGCAGCCGGTCAGCACCAGTACGCCGGCCAGCAGGAGCAGGCTTATATTTTTCAGTGTATTTTTCATTTTCGTCTGAAACTCTTTTTTGTGAAACAAATGTACCTGCGGCCCTTTTACTGAGGCATCCACCAGACGGGGATCAGAATACCCTCGGGATAATTTTTCAGCGGTACGTTTTCCGAATTGGACTGAATCTCCGACTGAATGTAGGGCAACCGGACCGGTATCCGGGTTACATTGGGTTGTGCGTTGGCAGCCCGGGCCAGTCTCGGAAAGCCCGTACGGCGATAATCGTTGTAGGCCTCGTAGGCATTGCCCGCCGATGCGGCCCACTTCTCCCGGATGAGCACGTTGAGTTTACTGCCGGCCGCAGTTGTAGCCGGAGCCGCCGCAAAGGCAGCCAGCCTTCCGGTGATATAAGCGTCATAGGCCGTAATAAAGGTGGCCGGCGCATTCACAAAGGTGCCAATGTCGGTAAAGTTGTTCCGCATGGCCTGCTCAAAATACGTGGCCGCATTGCCGGTAGTACCCAGGGTGAGGGCGGCTTCGGCCAGCCAGAAGTTCACCATTGAAGCGGTGATCAGCCGGATCGGGGCTGCCCCGGCACCAGTAACCGAACCGTTGGCCAGTTGCTGCCCGTTGCCTACCACGTATACGCCCCACCGCGAACGGTTGATGATGTTGGCCGGCGTACCGGCTCCCGGGTAGGGCGTGCTTTGCTGCAGGCCGTTGTCGTAGGTAGCGTAGTTATTCACCCCGACGCTGGTAAAGATGTACGGAATCCGCGGATCGCGCAGTACACTGAGCGAATCATAGAAGCGGGTGCTTACGATCATGTCGTTCTGCCGGGTCAGGTGCGTGTACTG
>JAUJMU010000002.1:401853-566530 GCA_030446715.1 Cytophagales bacterium
CATAGAAGCGGGTGCTTACGATCATGTCGTTCTGCCGGGTCAGGTGCGTGTACTGATAGATTGGGTTTAAGGCACCGGCTGTGGTCGTAAAGCTGATCACAAAGTTGTCGGCATTGGGGTTTGCCGGGCTGTTGCCAATGAAATTGTTTCCGGCGATCAGGGCATTGATGCCGGCAGTAGCTGCCGCCGGGTTCTTGTGCCTTGACTGCAGGTAAAGCTTCAGTTTCAGTGAGTTGGCCGCCCGCACCCAGCGTTCTACGTTACCGGCGTAGATGATGTCGCCACTTGCGGCGGGCAGCACGCTGGTAGACTGCAGGTCGGCAATGCCCTGGTCAATCAGCGAAATCAGGTTTCCGTAGATCGTCTCCTGCGGGTCGTAGCCCGGCTGGGGAAATTGCAGGAGATTCAGTGCCTGCGTCTGGGGCACATCGCCCCACATATCCGTAATCACTGCGTAGGTATAGGCCAGCAGCACCTCGGCCATGCCGGCGTGTACGTTGTTACCTTCCGTTTTGCCTTTCTGAATGATCAGATTCAGGTCATCCAGCACGACCGCGTACAGTGAGTTCCAGTCATTCTGAAAATCGTTGGGCGTCACGTTGTAGATGTCATAAGGCTGGGTCTGGGTGCCGGTACCGGCCTGGTGCTGAATCCAGAGCGAAGACACGATCTGGATGGTATTTCCCATGTTGAAGCCGATGCCCAGCTGAGCCCCGGGCAGCACATTGGGTATTGCCGCATCGGGCAGGTTGTTGGGGTCGGTATTTACGTCGAGGTAGTCCTTGCAGGCGCTTACCGACAGCAGGCCAAAGGCAACTACCAGGGCTTTTATGATAATTCTTTTCATTGTCATACTCTCCTTCTTTTGATCAGAATGTAAATCGTAAGTTGACACCATAGTTACGCACGCTGGGCGGCGAGTTGAACTCAAAGCCCCGGGTATTGCCCCCGAGCTGGTTAGACTCCGGATCGGCGTGCGGCAGGTTGGGGGCGTAGAAGAACAGGTTACGGCCGGTAACCGAAACTCTGGCCGAACTGAACGGCGTGCGGTCCGTCACCGTTTTTGGCAGATCCCAGGCAAGCGAGATTTCCCGGAGGCGGAATACGCTGGCATCAAATACGGCTAGTTCAGCAGCATTGGTCATTGCAATCCAGTAATCGGCGGCAGTGATGGCCACGTTGTTGGGCTGATCGGTGGGTGTTCCGTCCGAGCCGGCCAGTACGCCCTCAAACATGTAAGGCCGTTCGCGGTCTACCTGCTCCTGCAGTACCCCTCTCAGGCGGGCAATCTGCGTCTGGCGGGAGTAGAAGTCGCCGCCGTGTACGTACTGCAGCAATACTTCCAGACTCAGTCCCTTCCATGAAAAGGTATTGCCGAGGCTGCCCCACCAGTTGGCGTTGGGGTCGCCGATCACCTCAATGTTCTGATCTACGACCGGCAGACCGGTGGCACCATTGATCACCAGTCTGCCCTGATCGTCTCTCAGGAATCTGGTGCCCTGCAACACCCCAAACGGCTGCCTGCGTCTTAACACCGGTCCGAGGCCGCCAAAGCCGGCACCACCGGTTCCGGTACCTGCACCGCCCTGTACGCCACCGGTCAGCAGGCTGAATTCCGTCAGGCCGGGAACCAGTTCGAGTACGGTGCTGCGGATCGTGGTAAAGTTGGCAAAAGCGGTCCAGCGGAAGTCACCCGACGACATGACGGTTCCATTCAGCGAAGCTTCTACGCCCTTGTTCTCGATCCGGCCGCCGTTCTGGGTAAACGTGGTAAAGCCGGTGGAAGCGGGTACTGTGATGTTGAAGATCTGGTTGGTGGTGGTGTTGTGGAAGTAATTCAGGTCCAGGTTGAGCCTTCCGTTGAAGAAGCCCAGTTCGGCCCCGAATTCGTAGCTGCGCTTGAATTCAGGCTCCAGATTGATGTTGCCAAGGCGGTTGCCGCGGGTAACGGCGGCAGTAGCGCCGGCAAAGGGGAAGGTGAGTCCGGCCACGTTGTTGCCGTAGGTGGCCGTGCCAAACACCGTATTGGTGATGTAAACGGCTGCATCCTGCCCGACCAGTGCGTAATTGCCCCGCAGTTTGCCGTAAGACAGGATATTGCTATCCATAGTAAGGGCATCGGTAAACACCCAGCCCAGGCTGACTGCCGGATAGAAATAGCTGTTCCGGTCAGATGGCAGGGTACTTGACCAGTCATTGCGGCCGGCCAGTTCCAGAAAGAGCCAGTTCCGGAAACCAAAAGTCAGCTGTCCGTACAGACCTACCAGTCGCCTTTTGGTATCGGTATTGATGGAAGTGATGTTGGTACTGGTGTGGTTTGACAGGTTGTAAAACTCCGGGGTAATCAGGTCCTGGGCATTGTTGGTTACCTGATTGGTCTTGATCTGGTTCAGCTGATTTCCCACTGTTACCCGCAGGTTCAGGTCAGTGCTCAGGTTGCGGCTGTAGACGGCAAACAGGTCCTGGTTGAACTGCTGGTACACGATGTTGTCGTAAATCTGGGAGCCCCGGCGGTTGGCAGCCGTGTTGCCATTGGCGTTGATGGAACCAAAGGCAACGGCTTCCAGCCGGTTATCGGAATACTGGTCAAGGCCCAGCCGGTAGGTAAAGGTAAGGCCTTTCAGGAATGACGGCTGGTAATTGAGCTGCCCGATGGTAATGGTGCGGTTTACATTACTGGTATAAAAGTTTTCGTTGGCGGTCCACAGGGGATTATCCCGGTTGATGGAACTGAAAAGCGACGGCACCTGTACTCCGGGAGCAGATTTGTAGGGATAATTCTGCAGATCAAAGCTTCTCGGCGTGAAGGGCAGGGTAAACCATGGGCTGGAACCCGAGTTGCCCTGCGGAATGCCTCTTTGCTGGGTATTGGCGTACAGAATAGATGACTCCAGTGACAAGCCGTGTCCTAATGTGGCCGTACCCGCAGCCCGCAGCGTAAGCCGGTCCAGGGAGGTGTTGGGGAATACCCCATCCTGGTTGGTACTGTTGGCACTGAAAAGGTAGGTAGCATTTTCGCCGCCGCCGCTCAGCGATACGCCGTTGTCGAAGATCTTACCGGTCCGGAAGAAGCTCTTCACGTTGTCGGGATACGCCTGGTACTGGAGGTTTTCAATGAGGCTGCCGGTTACGGCAGGTACGGTCGTGATGCCCGGCGTGCCGAACCGGGGACCCCAGCTGTCGGTTACCCCGGCGTTGTAGCGGTAGTTCTGCCCCTGCCCGTACTCATTCTGGAACCTGGGCAGGCCGTACACTTCCTGTAAGTTGAAGGAGGAGGCCACGGCAATCTCAAACTTTTTGCCGGCTTCTACCTTACCCTTTTTAGTGGTCACGATCACCGCACCGTTGCCCGCCCGGGAGCCGTACAGAATGGCAGCAGCCGGTCCTTTCAGCACGTTGATGGATTCAATGTCGTTGGGGTTCAGGTCGAGGGCCCGGTTGGAATAGGCCGCCCCGCCCACCGTGGGGTTAGAGGTGAAAATGGTGGAGTTGTCAATCGGCACGCCGTCTACTACAAACAGCGCCTGGTTGTTGCCGGTGATGGAAGACAGCCCGCGGATGAAAATCTGGGTGGAAGCGCCGGGAGCACCACTGGATGAAATGATCTCCACGCCGGACAGTTTGCCCTGCAGAGCATTGATTACGTTGGGTTCTGACCGCTGGATCACCTGCTCGCCTTTGATCTGCTGCACCGCGTAGCCGATTTCCCGCTTTTGTCTTTCGATACCAACGGCGGTTACAATCACCTCGCCCAGCGCCTGCACATCCGATATCATCCGCACATCCACGGAAGAGCGGTTTCCCACGACTACCTCCTGCGTCTGCATGCCGATAAAGCTGAATACCAGCGTGGCATTCGCGGGGGCCGTTATGCTGTACCGGTCGTAACGCCGCTGGTGGTGCCTTTTACCACCACGTTTACGCCCGGAACCGGCGAACCATCTTCTTCAAGCGTGACCCTGCCGGTCACGTTTCGGTCCTGCGCATGAAGGGCAGAAAAAGCCCCGGTGAGTATCACCAGCATCCATGCAGAGAACAGTTGTAAAATCCTCTTCATACTTTACTGTTTAGTTTAGGTTAAGGATTAGTTAAGGTTTTATAAACAAAGCTAGGACAGAGAGGAGAAGATGACCAAATTTTTTAATATAAAAATTATACTTTTTAAAGTATGTTGAAAATTATTCTGCAATAATCGCTTTAAACCAAAAATTATTCTCCCAAACAATAATTACGCTTAAAATCTTATTTTCCGGTATTTTAGCCTTAATGAATCCCATATCTTAACCTTGCCACAACAGACTATCTACGCACTTAATTTTGAATTATTTTTATAACATGCAACCGGTTATTCTGGTACCGGAACGTCCATGCCTGATGCTTCCGGATGCACCGGATACCAAAGGCACAAGGGGGCTGTACCCTCCATCCCGGCAGGAGTCATCCGTGGAGGTTATGGCCAGTTAGAGCGGCTCTCCGGGAGAAGAGTAAGGAGTAATGGGACGGCACTGCCGGGCCGGGCGCGGCGGCAGGCCGAGGCATAGCAACTGCCCGAATAGGGAAGAATTTTTCTGTAAGGAAACAAAAAAAGCGGCTGCCTGATACAGACAGCCGCTTTTTAGAAGATATGATTTATTATTGCTGGCCGGTAGTGCGCACATCCCAGTACACGGGCTTTTCGCTCAGGCTGGCCCGCTGTACCAGTTTCGGGTTGGCATCCACCTCCTGCTGAGGGTAAGGCAGCACCCTCGGAACCAGCCCGTTGTTGCCGGGGCTCAGCGTAGCAGGCAACAGGTTCAGCAACGGATAACCCGTTCTCCGCCAGTCGTTCCAGGGCTCCACGGCTACCATGAAGTTGGCACCGTATTTCTCCTCGATCAGCTTTTTCAGCATCTCATTGGCGGGGCCGGTCAGCGTACCGGCACCATTTGCAAGGTAAGCATCAGCCTGGGCGGTGGTCAGGCCGGCATCGGCAAAGGAGGCCCGGATGCCAGCCTGATAGAAGGTCTGGGCATTTCCCGGTACGCCGTAACGCATCGCCATTTCGGCCCGGATGAAGTTATACTCCGAGAAGTTGAACATCCGGATCGGTGCACTGCCATCGTAGGCAAGGGCAGAAGCACCGCTGACGGTCAGCGCAGGGCCGGCCGGAATGGCACCCGGTGCAGTCGTAACCGCACCCCTTACGTAAGTGTGCAGGCGTGACAGGGTATTGTCTACCCCGGTACCACCCTGACCGCTGAGCAGACCCCGGTAGCCGGAATTGGTAGCAACCGGAGGAGCCGCCAGCAATGCCGGGCTGAACGGAGCCGGCGTAAAGTAACTAGCCCGGCGCGGATCAGCCTTAGCGTTCATCAGGTTGACGATGGTTGCCCCTACCGCAATATCATCCGTTCTGTTCAGGATGAACTGGTGGATAGGGTTTTGTCGCTGGGCAAGGGCGGCAAAGGGCTGGCGGAAGTTATCCGCATTGGCCGTCATGAACTCAGTGGCCGGCGTAGCCGAGACAAAACCGGCAATCTGAGCCGTATTGAAGCCCGGAACGTTGGCCATGTGCAGATACAGGCGAAGCTTCAGGGAGTTGGCCAACCGGATCCAGCGGATGATATTGGTCGTGCCGCCGTAGATAAAATCATCCGTAGAGGGGCCGGTCAGGGGCGAAGTTTGCTTCAGATCGGCCACGGCTTCATCCAGCAGCACCACCAGAGCCGGATAGATATCCGAAGATGCGTCGGCAGCCGGCTGGAAGTTTCCTGTCCTTGCCCTGATCGCCTCGGTAAAGGGCACATCACCCCACAGGTCGGTGATGATCTGGTAGGTGAAGGCCTTCATCACCTTGGCGATGCCAAAATAATGCGGGTGGGTAACAGCCGGGTCCTTTCTCAGGATTTCCTCAATATCCGCCAGCACACCAGCGTACAGGTTGGTCCGGAAAGAAGTGTTCAATTCTGTAGGCGGTAGCCGGTACAAATCGTATTCTACCGTCTGACGCCCATTCTGCGCCGCCAGTTGCTGCACAAACAGGAGCGAATACCGGTGAATATCGCTGCCCATCGAGAAGCCAAGCGTGGATTGGGCGGAGGGCAGAATCAGGTTTGGCGGATTTTCGGAGGTCAGGTTAGGGCTGACATTGATGTCAAGGTAATCGTCACTGCAACTGGTTGCCACCAGCAATGCTGCTGAAAGCAAAGCTCCTTTTATGATTTTATTTATTTTCATTGTTTTTGCGCAATTAAATGGAATTAAAAGGTGAAGCGGAGCACAGCGCCGTAGGTTCTGGTCTGGGGCAGGGAATTGAATTCCAGACCTTGTGAGTTGGAAGCTCCCGTCAGGTTTACCTCCGGGTCAATGTGCGGTACTTTGGTAAACAGCAGCAGATTGCGGCCGTTCAGTCCAACTTCTACTTTGCCGAAGGGGGACCTTGACAGCAGACCCTGAGGCAGGCTGTAGAAGATACTTGCTTCACGCAACCGGACCCACGAGCCGTCGAGCACAAATTCGCCGGGGTTGCTGAAGTTGTAAAGGGTGCTCCAGTATTCCTGAACGGTTACGGGCATCGCATTTTCCTGACCGTCCGACTGCCTTACCCCGCTGATCACGTACGGACGCGTCGGGTTGCCGTCTCCATCAAAGCGCGGAAATTCAGCCGTCTCGGCAACAGTTCCCGTTCTTCGCAGGTCACCGATGTTGCGGGAAAGGATATCACCGCCCTGACGGATGTCCAGCAGGAAAGTAGCCGTAATGCCTCTGTAAGACAGAGTATTGGTGATGCCGGCCAGCCAGTCAGGGTTCGGATCACCTACTCGTTTCACGCCGGTGCCGTCCCCGATGGGAAGACCCAGATCGTTGAGTACCAGCCGGCCCTCTTCATTGCGGAGCAATATGTTGCCATACAGTACGCCGTAGGGCGAACCGGCCTCAACCCGGCTCTGCGCCGTGGTAAATCCGCCAAGGAAAACATTCTGCACGCCCGGGGCAAGGGACACAACGTTGTTGCGGATGCGGGTCCAGTTGGCGGCTATGTTCCATGAGAAAGAGGCCGTCTTGATGGGCGTGATGTCAAGGGCAAGTTCAATGCCATTGGACTCCAGCTTGCCGGCATTCCGGATCTGGGAGGTAAAGCCGGAAGCGCCGGCTACCGGAACATTCAAAATAATATCCGTGCTGACTGTTCTGAAAACACCAAGGTCAATGCCTACCCGGTTGTTAAAAAACCGTAAATCAGTTCCCACTTCGTAGCTGGCCGTAAACTCCGGACCAAGCTCAGGGTTGCCGGCCGCATTGGCCAGGGTACGTCCCTGCAGACCGAGGAAAGGAAATACCAGTTGCGGGCCGAATCCGTCGGAAGGATTGTTGGCTTCGTAATAGGTATTGGTTTCATAAACAGTTGCTTCCCGGCCCACTTTGGCATAGTTCGCCCTAATCTTGGCAAATGACAGGATGTTGTTGCCCTGCAACGCCGGAATCATATCCGACACGACTAAACTGCCCGTAACGGAAGGATAGAAATAAGAACGCTTATCGGGGTTGAAGGTAGAGGACCAGTCGTTACGGCCGGTGAAGCCCAGAAACGCCCACTCCTTGTAGTTCAGTTGCAGGTCGGCATACACCCCTACCAGGCGGCGGCGGGTGATGTCGTTGGTGGGCACGAAGTTGGTCGCGTTCCGCATGTTGTCGTATCCGCGGGTGACGAGGGTATTGCCGACCAGCAGGTTGTCAGTATTCGTCCGGATGTTGGTCTCGTTACCAACCAGCAGCGTAGCGCCGAAGTCTTCGGTGAACTTGCGGGAAGCCCGCAGGTTGAGGTAAGAACTCGTTTCCTGGTTGTAGATGTGGCGGTCACCAATGGCACCCACCCCCTGTACGGCGTGGTTGGCCTGGCCCCTTGCGCCGATGGCATCCACCGTTTTGATATTCAGGGTGTAAGCGTCCGTACCGATCCGGTAGTTTACGTTCAGCCAGTCGAGGATGTCGTAGCTGAGGTTCACGTTGCCGATGATGCGGTTCACTTCATCGTTGTACTTGTTGTTGCTCAGGCTCCAGAAAGGGTTATCGGTATTATTGTTGAAGAAAACCTGTGATCCGTCCGGGCGCTGGGAAGGAGCATTTCTCAGATCAATATTTCTGGGTGTAAACCAGCCGCGGAAGAACGGATTGGACAACTGGTTACCGATCTGGCTCCGGCTGGAAGTATTGTTTACGTAAGTGATGTTGGTTCCCACGTTCAGCTTGGTGGTCAGCTGAGAGCTGGCGTTCGCCGTGAAAGTATGCCTGGTGAGCTCGTTGTTCTGCAACACGCCTGATTCATTCAGAATGTTGTAGGAGAAGTAGTAGTTGGTTTTGTCACCGGCACCCTGAAAAGCCACCGTATGCTGCATGTTGCTGCCCCTGCGGAAAACGTCCCGCACGTTGTCCGGATAAGCCGTCAGCGTTTCTTCGTCCGGCAGGCCGAACAGGGCCCGGTCAGCGGCAGAGTAGGCGCTGGGGACGGTCTGGCCGGCGATTCTTGGTCCCCAGTTGCTCTGGTCGGCATTAGCCTGAAAAACGGGAGCCTGCGGCACCCCGGCAGGGGTCAGCGAAGTGCCCTGGGCGTACTCGTTCTGGTAATCCGGAAAGCGGTTTACTTCGGCAACGTTGTAAGAGCCGGTATAGGAAACCGTGTTCTTGCGGTTGGCACCGGCCTTGCCTTTTTTGGTGGTGATCAGGATCGCACCGGCCGCGGCCCGTGATCCGTACAGTACAGCGGCAGCCGGTCCTTTCAGGATGGACACTGATTCGATGTCATCCTGGTTGAGGTCAATGGCCCGGTTGGAACTGGATACCCCCGTTTGCGTGGCGTTGGCCCCGCCGCCGTTGTTGATCGGAATACCGTCTACCACGAACAGGGGCTGGTTGCTGCCGGTAAAGGTGGTGAAGCCCCGGATGAAGATAGCCGATGAAGAACCCACCATCCCGTTTGAGCCCGAAATACGGACCCCGGCCACCTTGCCGGTCAGGGCGTTGACCACGTTGGTAGTGCGGCCCACCGTAAGCTGCTCATTCTCAACCTGAGCAACTGAAAAGCCAAGGGCTTTGGTTTCCCGCTCTACCCCAAGCGCCGTTACTACCACTTCGCTCAGCGCCTTCACATCGGAAGCCAGTTGAACATCAATTGTACTGCGGTTGCCAACTTCGACTTCCTGCGCCTGCAGGCCGATAAAGCTGAATACCAGAGTCGCGTTTGCCGGAACCGACAGACTATAGCGGCCATCCGTGCCGGTATTGGTACCGCTGGTAGTACCCTTAACCACAATGTTTACTCCCGGAATGGCGGAGCCATCCTCGGCAGACGTAACCCTTCCGGTTACGGTTCTGTCCTGGGCGGCAAGGGTCATACTGAACCCCAGCATCAGTGCCAGCACAGAGAAAAAGCGTAATATTTTCATCATACTTGCTCTTTACTTTTGGTTAAGATGGATTGGAACATTAGGGACAAATTTATTACATGGGCAGGGATACGCCAATTTTATGGGCAGAAATAATTTTACATAAACTGTTTCAGTCAGAAAATTATTTTGTCATACGGCTTTATTTGTGAAAATTGAACTGAGTTCAGTGGATATTGTCAGATAGTCTGTTGCAAGAATGCATGTAATTACCGTCAGGGATAAAACAAAAAGCTGCCCCGGTGAGGAGGCAGCTTCTGACAAAGGGCTTAACAATTTTTTAATCTCCGGTCCGGACGTAGGTAGTCGTACCGAATACAGTGGCCGCGCCATTGGCAGCACCGTCCCGCCACGTAAGGGTAAGTGTATTGGCACCCGCATTCCATGAACCGCCGGTAATGGTAAACGTACGCTGCGGATTAGGGCTGGGCAGGGTAAGCAAAGCGTTATTAAACAGGCTGAAGATACCACCGCACGCTTCCCGGATACCGATGGGCTGATTGCCGGCGGTATTGGGAAATGCAGGGTTGCCCTCATAAAAACCACCCGACAAGTCGGTGATGGTGTAAATATCCGGCAGGAAGTTGAGCCAGGTGTTGGCATCAAGCGTGATCACCTGACGGTTGATTTGCACCTCGTTGGTGTAGCTGGCAGGCTGGCCGTTGGGGCCGACCCGCACACTGGCCGTGGCCGTATACCGGCCCGGCAAAACGGTGCTCTGGCAACCAATGAAGAAACGGCGACGGAAAGTACCTAATTGGTAAATGGTGTTTACGCCGGCATTGTTATTGGAAGCCGCCGAGTAGGTAACGCCATTGGAAGCCCTCACCTCAAAATTGACGTCAATGGCATTGGCGGCCAGAATGGAGTTGACATTGACGTTGAGCAGGCGGGCCACCTCGGCCAGCCGGATCGTAACCGTGCCCGGAAATTCAGTGACGGTAGTATACACCCGGGCAGTGGCGGCAGCCGGGTTAGACTCCACCGCGTTGATTGTCGCTACGCGGGTTACCTTCACCACAATGGCTTCGGCCCGCAGATTGCCACCGAAGTTATTGTAGTTCAGATCAAAGGCAATCTCGGCATTAGCCTTGTTGGTACTGTCAAATACCTCCCGGCCCGGCTGTACGCTGATGGTCGGAATAATGCCGAGGGTGGTCTGGGGAAGCCTGATTTTCTCCTCTTCCCGGCAACCGGCAAAGTACAGGCTGCTGACTGCCAGCAGCGATATCAGATTTTTTTTCATTTTTGTCAGATCAGTTAATTAGTTTACATCCCAGAAAATTCGATCCGTGTACACGTTTGCCTGCTCAGGCGCGTTGGGATTGGTGACAAGGTCCACTACCCGATAAGGGAACTTCAGCGGGAATGGATTGACAGAAAGTGTATTGTCAGCGGCATTCGGCTGGTACAGTCTCGGATACCCCGTGCGGCGGTAATCAGTGTAGCTGTCTATGCCGAATCCGTAGCTGGCAATCCACTTCTGGGTAATGATGATTTCCAGTCTCCGCTCATTGGTGGCAGCCCGGTCATAGAGAGCCAGCACCTTGTTGGTATACTTGGTGATTTCGGCAGCCGGAATCTGCGGAACCGTCTGAACGGCACTCGGTGTGGCAGCCGCAATCTGGTTTACCTTGGCAAAAGCCGCGCGTACGCCATCCTGAAGGGCAGTTCTGGCACCACCCGCAACCGGGGCACCAGTGGTCAGTGCCAGTTCCGCTTCAATGAATTTTCTGCTGAAGTAAGGCAGCAGTCGCTGAGCTACGTTACCAGGACCAGAAGTTCCGCGACCCGGACCACCAAGCCCGTCGTCGTACCGGCCACCGATGGGATACAGGCCGTGCAGCGTCTGGAGGTCAGTTACGTTGGCGTTACCAATTCCAGGCTCTGTGCCAAACCGGCGGGTGATAAACCGGCCGATCTGCACGGCAGCGTTTGCTTCGGTTGTGGTATTGGCTTTCTGATTGTAAAAATAGTAAGGAATACGCGGATCAAGTGAATCCGGCACGGGAATCACCGGATTTACAGCCCGCATGGTATTATAGAACCACTCGCTGACGAAAGATTCACGGCTGCCACCGGCGTATTCAGCAAGGAATGCCGGATTGCGGTTAGGTGGTTGGGTAGAAGTTCCGTAAGGCAGTTCGAAGTCTTCCCCGGTAGCGGCAAGCAGATCGCCTTCACTGATCAGGGCTGAAACCTGAGCCCTTACGTCGCGCTCCAGACGGATCTGATTGTACATTTTAAGCTTCAGGGTTTTGGCAAACCGACGCCATTTTCCCAGGTCACCGCCGTAAATGATGTCATCTGCGCCGGCTACCAGACCACCACCTCTTGCCAGATCGGCGATACCTTCATCAATCAGTTCGAAGAGAGACTCATAAATTTCGCGGTCATTGTCAAACCGTGGAGCAATAATGGCGTTCCCCTGCAGGGCTTCACTGTAAGGTATATTCCCCCACAGGTCTACCATGATGCTGAAGGTATACGCCTTCATGATCTTGGCTATCCCAACGTACTGGAAATCACCGGCAGCAGTTCCCTTGCGGATGATAATCTCCAGATTATTCAGTCCGTTGGCATAGAGGCCAAACCAAACGTTGTTCACGTAGTCACCGGTGATGTTGTATTGATCCACCCGGAAACTGACTATCTGATGCACAAAGGTAGAGGCGGCATTACTCAAACCTCCGGTTACCGTACCGAGGTTATAGCCGATGGCTACCTGGGCAGCGGGCAAAATCTGACTCACCGGTACATCTATCGGGTTGTTGGGATCAGTATTGATATCAAGCCCGTCTTTGCAACTGCCCAGAATCAGAAAGGACAGCAAGGCCACGTATAATCTGATGTTTCGAAGCATTTTCATATTAAACATGAATCGGAAATAAATTAGAAGGAAATCAAAAGGTTCACACCATATCTGCGGGAAGTAGGTGCATTGGTAAACTCAAAGCCCTGAATATTGCCAGCCCCGAAGGTGCTGGTCTCAGGGTCAAAGCGGGTGCCTTTCGGAATGTGCGGGGTGTACAGGAAAAGATTACGGCCGGAAAACTGAATCCGGGCGGTTCTTATCGGGGTGCGGCCCAGCCAGTTGGCCGGCAGATTGTATCCAATGGTAACTTCGCGCAATCTCAGCCAGGTAGCGTCAAACACAGTAAACTCTTCAGAATTGATAGCACCGAAATAGTAGTTGTTTACTGTGATCTGGGTGGTGTTGGGAATGGTATTTCCATCACCGTCCCGGAGAGGCTCCAGTGTGGTGGTATTGCCCAGCACTCCGTCAATGATCACCAGCTTATCCCGGTCTTCGGTATCAGTAGTGGTTCCGCGGAACAGCATGTTCTGCACGGTAGTGGAGTAAATATCGCCGCCATATTTGTAATCAAGGAGCGCAGAGAGGGTAAGGCCTTTGAAGCTGAAGGTATTGGTTACACCAAGCAGCCACTGCGGATTGGGATCACCGAGCATCTTCCGGTTGATGTTATCATTGAAGGGATAGCCGGTGGCGGCATTAATCAGCAGTTTGCCGCTCTCCGGGTCACGGGCCATGCCTGGCCCGTAGATCACACCGTAAGGCAAACCCGGACGGTGTACTGCCTGGGCACTGCCAAAGTTGGCACCAATGATGATCTGCTCCACACCCTCGGTCAGCGACTGTATGATGTTGCGGTTGCGGGTAAATACCGATAAAATATTCCAGGAGAAATCACCCGCTTTTACCGGAGTCAGGTCCAGCGATGCTTCCACACCACGGTTGGTCACCTCTCCGAAGTTAGTGAATTTGGAAGTATAACCCGTTGCCGCCGGCACGGTCACAAAACCAAGCTGGTTGACGGTGCTGCGGTTGTAGTAGGCAAAATCAAGACCTATCCGGTCGTTGAGGAATCTTAATTCAGTACCCAGTTCGTATTCTGAAGTAAACTCCGGTTTCAGGTTCGGATCAGCAATGGTGGTGCTGATCAGGGCACCCGGCTGGTTGATAAACGGGAACTGTACACCCAGACCCTGACCTACGTTGCCAAAACCTGGATTCACGTTATAGGTTGGAATGAGGTTATAGGGTCCGGGGGCATTGCCCACTCTTGCCCAGCTGGCCCGGATCTTTCCAAGGTTCAGCACGTCAGGTGAGATGTTGAAGGCGTCGCTGAATACAAAGGAAGCACCAACGGAAGGATAGAAGAAACTGTTGCCACCCTTTGGCAGGGTTGACGCCCAGTCGTTGCGGGCAGTCAGGGTCAGGTACAGGTAGTTGTTGAAACCCAGTTGCACATCGCCGAAAATACCCATGATCCGCTGTCTGGAGTAAGTGCTCTGAACAGAACGGACGTTCTTGGTATTATTCAGGTTATCAATGCCAAAAGCAATAATTTCTGTTCCTTCCACTACATTCCGGTCACTGGTCCGCTGGTTGTAGTTCTGACCAACGGTAGCCCGGATGTCAAACTTATCACTGAATTTATGGGTAGCCGTGGCAATCAGGTTTGATTCAATTTCCTGCCACCAGAAGTAGTCTTCCAGTATGCCGCCCTGTCCGCTGCCGACAGCAGATACGGAGCCCGGGCGGATGGTAGTCCGGCGGCGGTCATTGTAGGTGTTGATACCTACCTTGTAATTGAAATCCAGCCAATCAAAAGCGTTGTAGCCCAGACCCACGTACCCGTTCAGCCGGTCCACATTGTTGGTATACAGGTTGTTTGCAGTTGACCAGATCGGATTATCAATCTGACCGGTCAGCCAGCCAGCCAGTGAACCATTGGTTACCGGGTTAGTGTTTGGCCAGCCCTGAAGATCAAAGTTTCTGGGCAGCCACAGGGTACGGCCGAAGGCAGAAGCGGAACCAACGGCGTTGTTGGCACCAAGGATCGGACCTATCTGATTGGTATTGGTATAGGTCAGGTTACCGTTGGCAGACAAGCGGTTAGAAAGGCTGGTATTGCCACCCACGGAAATGGAAGTACGGTCAAAGGAGGTATTGGGGATCATTCCTTCCTGATCCGTTCGGGAGACTACCGAATTGATGGATGACTTTTCGTTGCCTCCGGTGATGGTGATGGCATTTTCCCACAGGTGGCCGGTCTGAAAGAAGCTTTTCACATTGTCCGGATAAGCCTGATATGGCACCCTCACCCCTTGTAGTTCGGGGAATACAGTGGTGTACTGGGAACCCCAGTAAGGATGCGGAATGGAGGAAAACTGTCCGCCGAAAGCCGGACCCCACGAGCCGTTGGCGGCGCTGTAGTGAAAATTGGCCCCGGCTCCGTACGTGTTCTGCAGATCGGGCAGGTTGGCAATTCTTTCCAGAGAATAACCGGAGGAAAAGGATAATCCCAGTCCTTTTCTAGCCTTGGTACTGCCCGACTTGGTCGTGATCAAAATCACACCATTGGCTGCCCGGGTGCCATAAAGAGCAGCGGCGGCTGCCCCTTTCAGGATAGTATAGGATTCAATGTTGTTTGGATCAATATCCACACCCCGGTTGGAGAAGCCTGAACCACCCACCAGACTTGACTGTGTTGCCGAGGTGTTGAAGGAGTTGTCGAACGGAATACCGTCTACTACCAGCAGGGGTTGGTTCTGTCCGGTAAGGGAAGAATTGCCCCGGATGGTAATCCGGCTGGAGCTACCTGGTGCGCCGCTGGAGCCGATTACATTCACCCCAGCCACCTTGCCCTGAATGGCCCGCAAAGGATCAGGTTCGGAGATTTGGGTTACCCGGTCAGCCCCAACTTCGCCGACTGAATAGCCAAGAGCTTTTCTCTCGCGCTGAATACCGAAAGGGGCTGCTACAACCACCTCACTGAGTGCCTTCACATCGGACACCATGCGGATGTCAATGGAACTCTGGTTGCCAACTGCCACTTCCTGCGTCACAAGGCCGATAAAACTGTACACCAGCGTAGCATTTTCGGGCACCGCCAGGCTGTAACGCCCGGTGCCGTCGGTGGTGGCTCCCGTAGTGGTTCCTTTTACCAATACGTTCACTCCCGGAATGGCGGAGCCATCTTCGGCGGACGTAACCCTGCCGGTCACGGTTCTGTCCTGGGCGTGCAGGGTAAGGTTTACCCCGATGATTAGCCCCAAAACAGTTAATAATTGTAAAATCCTCTTCATACAATACGGGCTGTTGTTAAGTTTGGTTTTAAGTAAGAACTAACAAATCTACGCCCTGCGGAGAGTTGCACCAAACCACCTGATGAAAAAAATATCAGGTTTTGTGCACTTTGCCTTATAAAATTTGCCGGCAAGGTAAATTCACAAAGTAATCTGAATACAGATGGCACCAAAAGGGAAAAAACAGCTCCCGGTTTAGTCATTTTAGCCGAAGGCAGACAAAGCTGAAGTGTCCCTGAATTTCAGGTACCCTGCCAGGCAGAAAGAATCAGACAGTAAGCAGAAAAAAGGCGGTTACATCCGGGCCTATCTCTATGCCCGGATGTAATTTTTTTGGATTTTTATTTCTCTCTGACCGTAAATATCAATACATTGCCCTGACAGTCCAACGTTGGGATTTGTTTAAACCATTCAATCCGCATGAAAAAGAATTTTCTGCTCCTTGCCTTATTTTTTGCCTTCTCCCTGGTACTGTCTTCCTGTAAAAAGGACGATGATCCCGCTCCTCCTCCGGTAGTAGGCAGGTGGACTGCTGACCGGATTGTGTTGAGCGGATTATCGGGCGATTTTCAAGTTTACAACAACAGTTTTGAACCTGCGTTTCTTGGTTTCACCTCCACCCTGAATCTAAGCGCGGATAAAAAATTCACCTACCGCAACAGCACTGGTGCTACAATAACTTCCGGCAATGGCACCTGGGAATACAGCGGAACCACCCTTACCCTTAACTACGAAGATGACACCGAAACACTTACTTATGACCAGGCAAAGCAGGAGTTAGCCAGCCCGGCAGAGGCGGTAACACTCACATTACCTCATCCTACTACTGAGGTCAATACCCGGGTAAATGGTCAGTTTCAACTTTTTTACGCCAAGCAATAACTTTCTGGCACCAATCAAAAAGCGTGTTCCCTGCCGGATACACGCTTTTTGATTTTCCTGTCCATACTCAATAAAAAACCCAAGTATTCTTGCTCTTTCCACTCACGGCTGAAGCATGCCTTCGTTGCTGATATACGGGCAGTTATTAATGCCTGACTAACTGCCTAGCAGTCTTGATCAGATGGCCATATAAAACCTGACTCCTTTTGCTCAGTTCTTAAAACGGCCATAGATGGCATTGACCCCGGCACCGCACTTCATGGGCATTCCCCGATAGCGCGAAGCTGTGCTTCGTGCTTTGCATTCTACCCGCCTCCGGCGGCTTTACAAAGCTGCGGCAATACCACCTCTGATTGAGGCATCCGCCTGAACCATGTCTTTACCCGGCTCGTCTTTTATCCATCCCGCCTCCGGCGGCTTTACCAGCCTGCGGCAAACTACAGGCGCAGAAAAACTGTATGTTCACAAACCGGAGGCTTGAAAACAAGAAGCACGAAGCAGTGCTTTGCGCTATCAGGTCCAGGCGGACGCCTGAACCAGCGGGAGCTTTGCGCTATCGGGGAACAAGGAAGGATGAATGTCGAATATCGAACAAGAAATGTCGAATGTTGAAGCAGTAATACTGAAGTAGCGTAATTTCCTTCAACATTCATCATTCCCTAGCCTACAGCTTCACAATCTTCTTCCGCACGGTCATCTCGCCGATGGTAAATTCCACGAAGTAAACACCTCCCGGTAAAGGGCTCAGATCCATCACTTTCTGGAAGGATTCTCCGGCTTTGACATCCCGTTCCCGGTGAACCAGCCGCCCGGCAGCCGTATGAACGGCAATGTCCACGCTGCCAGTCAGGTTGTTGGCCAGATCAAGTACAAACCTGCCACTGCCGGGGTTCGGGTAAATGCTCAGCTGACGGCTCAGCACCTCGGGAGAAAGCGCAGTCGGGTTGCGCACATACACCGTGATCCGGGCCGAGGCGTTGCAGAGGTCTCCCCCACCGGTTACGGTATAGGTGGTGGTTTGCGTCGGCTGGGCGGTCACCTGCGGCCCGAGCGTGGCGTTCAGGTCATTGGCGGGAGACTGCCAGGTGAAGATACTGGCCCCGCGGGCATTCAGGGTCACGCTCTGACCGGCATCCACAAATACTGAGGAAGTAGCCACCTGCACCGATGATTTCATGCCCACCACCGGGAAAATGGCGTGCGCCACATTCTGTCCGCGGTTGATGGTGTACCTTTCCCAGCGTCCATCGGAATTCTGCTCCCAGGCAGTGCCCAGCGTCCATTCTCCGTCGCGGGTCGTCACGATGGCTACGGTGTCGCCCTCGTATTTCAACTCAATCCCGACGTGAAAACCAAGCCCGTTGGTGGGCACGTTGCGGTCAAAAGTAACCTCAGTCGGGCGGTTATTGGCCACATCCTGCAAGATGGTGCGCAGCGGGATTTCCTTCCGTTCCAGCACCGGAGCAGGAGCGCCCTGGAAGCCCCGGGCTCCCCATACCAGCACTGTCACCGTAGACTCGGTGGCGGCACCGTTGGCGGCGTAGGCGTAGCCGAACCGGATGGAAGCCCCGCTTAAGTTGGTATAGCCCAGTTGGTTCTGAAAAAATTCTGATTTGGCAAGGTGCCTCAGACTGTTCTGACCGGAGGAGTAACCCCGCTCCGGTGAATTTAACCGCAATACCGAAGGCGTACCATTGAAGTTGGACAGGGAGGAGCACAAGCCGGCATCCACTACTTCGATGTATTCGCGCCGCACCAGCGGTGCAGAAGCCCCGACGCGGTTGGTAGCGACCAGGGTAACTGTAAACTTACCGGGGTTTTCGTAAACGACTTCCGGATTCTGGGCATTGGAAGTATTGGGTACACCACCTTCGAAAGTCCATTGCCATCCGGTCGGGAAGTTGGTGGAAAGATCGGTGAACCGCACGGTAGCCCCTCTGAGCACCACCCGGCGGTCGGCCCGGAAGTCCGGATTGGGTACGGTTGCCACCTGGGTGCCGCACACCCCGGAGTTGACCAGTTCGCGGCGGCGGGGGCTGATTTCCATCACGGCCCGCATGCGGTTTTTCTGGCAGATGGTAAAAATATTCATGCACCGGTCATCGGAGTAGTCCATGTAGTTCTGCACCATGTTTACGCTTCCGCACGAAATCCGTCCTGTCGGGCAGCCGCGGCTTTCTGATTCCTGCGGTGGCGTATCGCCGCAGAAGTCATCGGCGCTGCACGGACCGTCGCCCCAGATGTGGCGCAGGCCCAGCCAGTGCCCGGTTTCGTGGGTAAGGGTACGGCCCTGGTTGTAGGGTGCCTGCAAAATGGGAAAGTTCCCTTTGGCGGCAGAGCCAAAGCTGGTGTACCGGACGACCACACCGTCGGTGTTGGCGGAACCGGCATTGGTCGGCAATCCCGGCAAACTTGAATTGTCCGGAAACTGGGCGTAGCCCACCAGTCGTTCGTCCCCGGCCGTAAAGTCAAGCACCCAGATGTTGTAGTAGCGGTTGGGGTCCCAGACGGTGGTTGGCTTGAGTTCCCCTTCGATCTGGTCGCGGGTCCAGGAGGCACGGTTGCCCCTCACCCGCCGGATTCCCCTTTCGGCCATGGTCTGCCCCTGCGGGTCAAGGGCCGACAGGCAGAACTCAACTTCGATATCCGCCCCGACCGGGTTGTCGTTGAAGCCCGGCGTACCGGGCCGGCGGCGGAAATCTTCGTTGAGCACTTCCAGTTGTGACTGTACCTGGGCAACACTCAGGTTCCGGCCGGATCCGACCGGTTCGCCGTTGTGCACCACATGCACCACCACTGGAATCGTAATCACAGTAGCGGTCGTACGTCCGGAACGTTTGCGCAGTTCGATTTCCACCATCCGCTCCTGAATGCTCTTCTCCAGCTCCGTCAGGCTGCCCGATTGCGGGTAGAGCATGCGCCGGATGCTGTCCTGCTCCATGGTGGCGCACTTGTCAACTGTTTTTACGGACTGACCGGCGACCGGGAAGATACCTCCCGCCGCAGTAGCCAGTACCAGCATTTTTATGTAGTGTAATACTCTTTTCATGATTAAGTCTCCTCTGGAATCGGGGATGGGCAAGGCACTAAAAAGACAACCACCGGGCGCAGCAGGTTATCACTCTTTGGTCTTGCTTTGGTCTTGCATCTCCTGTCTTACATCTTGAATCTATTACCCATTCTGGGCGGTGAAGGTAAAGCGGTAACTCAGGTTTATATCTTCAAAAAAGTACTCAACCGTCAGGGTTGTTTCACTTAAGTTCCGGATAATAAAAGGCAGGGCAAACTGATCCGTCAGCAGAGGCACCACGAAGCTGACGGTGGCCGTGGCGTTTACCACCGACCAGCTGTCCTCCACGTACACATCCGGATCTTCGGGTCTGCATTTGCTGGCTCCCTCCTTCACTTCAAACGTTTTGACATCATTGTTGTAAAAAACGTAAAGATCATCGGCAATGCACGGATTGAATTGCTGCCGGACATTGATCGGACCGGAATCTTCGCCGTCATCAATGATGCGGATGGTGGTCAGCCGCCACGATTTGCTTTGCTTACCCGCCAGCAGTCGGGAATAGGTATAGGGAATGGGCTTTACTTCCTCCGTACAGCCGCCAGACCCCAGCAGGGAGAGGATGGCCAGCACGGGAAGGATAAACCGGTATCTGTAAAATGCTTTCATGCCTGGTATAAATTAATCACCTTTCGGGGGTGTATTTGAGATTGAGAATAACGGTTGAATCCCGCCGGCTCCGGGTCAGTACTTTCAGCCTCAGGTTGAAGGTGATGCTCTGGTCGAGCGGATTGAAAAACCCGTCGCCGTCAATGGTATCCCTGGGAGCGGATAGCTGCGCCTCAATCTGCTTTGGAATGGTAATGGAGTTGTCGCCGTTGTCAATAAACGTAAGATCGGGCTTGATGGCATTAAAGGGAAAATAGGGGGAAACCCGCAGGTTCTGCAAATAAGGGTAAATCTCCAGATTCCAGTTGGAGAGGGTGTATTCCCGGCAATCGGTGCTGGTGATCGTAATTTCCTGATACGTCCGGGGCCGGGAAACGGCCAGGTTGACGGCCGAGTATGGTCCACTCAGGAAGCATTCATCCTGAATGGTAAACCGCATCGTTTTGCCGATTTCTCCCGATCCGAAGCCGGTGCGCAGGCTGGCCGGCGCTACTTCCGTAATGGTAAACAGAATATCCTGCGATTCCAGGATATTGTTGGCGTTGTTGATCAGTTCCAGCCCGATATAGCCGAAACTCTGATTGGCCGGAATGACCATGGTGCCTTTTCTTCCCGTAAACCGGTAATCAATTCCCTCCCGGGCATTGCCGCCCACGGCATAGGTGATGGTGATGGGCATGGACAACTGCGGCCCGCCGTTGTGTACGGCAATCCGCAGCGGTCCCGTGTGGCTTTCCCTTACCGTCGTATCCGTGCGGGTAAACCGCACGAAATAAGGCCCTTCAAAAATGGTCTTCTCAGGTTCGCAGGAAAATACAGTTGCCAATAACAGCAGAAACACCAGCGTGTTTCCGGCAACCTGCTTTATGACCGGATAAAAATTCTTCATCTATAATTCAACATTCAACATTCAACATTTCTAATACCCCGGGTTCTGCGCGTTTCTCAGCGATGGGTTCCGCTGGGTTTCGCTCAGCGGAATCGGCCATACCTCGTAAGTGCTGCTCCAGTTGGGCGAAAAAGCAGATAAAACAGGCTGAGCCCGGCCCGTCCGCACCAGGTCGTACCAGCGGTGGCCTTCGTAGGCAAGTTCATACAACCGCTCCTGCTCAATCAGCGTCAGCATGGCGGCAGGTGTACCTACGCCGCTGACAAGGCCGGCCTTTGCCCGCGCCCGGAGCACGTTGATGTCTTCGGTGGCGCTGTTGGCCCCGGCTACCCGGCCGAGGTTAGCCCTTGCCTCCGCCCGGATCAGGTACATTTCGGCCAGCCGGAATATGTAAATATTGTTATTATCCTCGTCGCCGGTACCGTATTTGCGCACCGACCAGCCGTTGTCGGTACCGCCCTGCTGGCCGGGATTGAACCCAATCGTCCGGATCCGCTCTCCCGATTGGGCGGAAAGCAGGGCCAGAATGGCCTGATTGGATGGAATCACTTCCCGGCGGCCCACAAAGAGGTTATTGAGGCCGAAAGTGGCAGTACCCGGATCATCGGCAAGGGTATAGCCCATTTCAAAAATGGATTCAGCAGGGAAATCCCGCAGAACCACATCTTCAAAAGCCGGATCGAGCCGGTACTGTCCGGAGCCAATTACCTGCGAAGCATATTGCTCGGCGCTGGCCCACTCACGCTGGTAAAGAAAATAGCGGGCAAGGGCAGCCCGTACGGCATTTTTACCGGCAAAACCGGGGCCAGCCGGCCGTTCGGGCAGGTCGGCCAGTGCCGCAAGGTAATCTTCCAGCACGAAAGCCAGCACCTGCTCTTTTGTGCTGCGGCCAATGGTACGGTTGGCAGCTACATTCGGAGTGGTTACCAGGGGAATGCCGCCGTAAGTGTGCGCCCCGATAAAATAAGCGTATCCCCGCAGGAAGCGGGCAGTAGCGGTTACCTCGCGGCGCTGCTGAGCCGGAACGCCGGCGATTCCGGGCAAACGGTCCAGAATAAAATTGGCCGAGTATGCTACATTGTAAATACTGCCCCAGAGTGCGGATACCGCCCCGTTGGAGGGCCGGATCTGCTTGGTGACCAGTTCGCGGAAAAGCGTAAAGGTGCCCCGGTGCAGCACCAGGTCAGCGGTAAAATCTCCCGCTACCACCACCGGCGCAGCCATGCCCCGGAAAGCATTGTAGAGCCCGATCTGCACGTTGGCTACGTCGGCGGGAGCGTTCAGGGCCACTTCATCTATCTCCAGATCAACCGGCTTCGGCTCAAGCACTTCCCGGCAAGAAACCGCCGGCAGCAGAAATATCAGTATCCAGAGTATCTTTTTCATTGATCAGACCATTAAAAACCTACCGTGAGTCCCAGGATGACCGTACGCACCTGCGGCAGGGTGAAAAAATCAATTCCCTGCGCCGTGGTGGAGCCGTCCAGCGTACTCACTTCCGGATCAGGACCTGAGTACCGGGTCAGGGTCCAGAGATTGGTGCCCGATGCGTACACCCGGATACTGCTTACTTTGTACCGGGTCAGCAAATCAGCGGGCAGATTGTACCCGAGGGTTAAATTCTTGAGCCGCAGGTAAGACCCGTCTTCCAGAAACCGGCTGCTCTGCTGGTTGTTATACGTATCGCCGGATACATAACGGGGCACGTGGGTGATGTCACCGGGCCGGCGCCAGCGCTGGAGGGCTTCCCGCATCTGGTTGGTGTTCAGGTCTTCGCCCGCGTTAAGCAGGCCCGTCTTGCTCAGGTTCAGCATCTCGTTTCCGTAAGAAAACTGAAAGAAGCCGCTCAGTTCAAAGCCCCGCCAGGAAACTTTATTGGTAATGCCGCCTATGAAGTCGGGCTGGGCGTTGCCGATTACTTGGGCATCATCCGGGCCAATTACTCCGTCGCCGTTCAGGTCCTGGTAGATGGCATCGCCGGTGGCGGCATCCACGCCAAGGAACCGGAGGCCCCAGAAGGTGCCCAGCGGCTGGCTGGGTACCACCACGTTTGTAGAACCCACGCCGGTGGCATCGTATCCCCGGAAAAGGGGATCATCAGTAGCAAGGACTACGACTGTATTAACGTTTCGGGATATGTTAAAATCTGTAGTCCATTTAACTGTCCTGTCAAGATTAACCGTTTTAACAGAGAGTTCCACACCCTGATTAGCAATGTTGCCGATGTTGCCCTGCACGCTGCCAAAGCCGGTCGTCAGCGGAATGGGTTCCGCAAAGAGCAGTTTGCTGGTGTAATTGTCGTACACATCGGCCGTAAAGCTGAGTCGTCCGTTCCAGAAGGAAGCATCAAGCCCAATGTTGGCTTCCCGGGTACTTTCCCACTGCAACAGTGCATTACCCAGCCTGGACGGACCAGTACCTGATGACCCGTTGTAAGTGGCAGCTGAGAAAGTGCCGAGAAACTGGAACTCGGGAATGCCTTGGTTGCCGCTGAAACCATAACTGACCCGTAATTTCAGATCATCCAGAAATCCGCTGAACCGTTCCATGAAAGGTTCAGATGAAATACGCCAGCCGGCCGACGCGGAGGGAAAAAAGCCGAACCGTCTGTTTTCACCAAAACGCGATGAACCGTCAGTGCGGGCTGTTAACCGTACCAGATACCTGTCACTGTAGCTGTAGTTAAAATCCCCGAAAACGGAAGCAAGTCCGCTCCGCAGCAGAAATGAACTCCCTGCATCCACGATACCGGCCGAAGTAATGTAGGTAAAGTCGTCACTCGGGAAAAGGCGGCCCTGCACGCTGGAGGTCCGGTCAATACGGGGAATTATCTCAGTTCCAGCCACACCAATCAGATTATGTTTATCACCGATAGTCCTAGAAAAAGTAAGGGTGTTCGTGTTGATAAAAATTGCGTACACACCAGTGCTGTATATTCCGTAACCTCTTCCCCCTACACTCGGAAGATAGCCTCCAATGGCCGTTGCCGAACTTTCAAACTGATCTTCAATTACATCGTTGAAGTCAGTACCAAGCTGGGCACGGAATTTAAGGGATGGGGTAATGTTATAGCTGGCATATAGATTTCCCAGAATCTTGGTGGCAAACGTCTGAAAGCGGGGCAGCAGTGCCTGCGCCACCGGATTGAAATTTGGAAAGCCAGCGTAGCCGGGTGCATCCGGGCCTATCAGTTTTCCCTGCTCATCGTAGGGTGCGTAATACGGCAAACTTTTAATGGCTCCCGAGTATACACCGTCCAGAAAGTTATCGCCCTTGACACGGTCATTGCGCAACCGGCTGATGGTGATGTTGGTACCAAAAGCCAGTCTGGGGGTGGCGTTGTGGTCCAGATTCAATGTGCCGGAAAACCGCAGAAAACGGTTGTTCAGCTGCACACCTTCTTCATCGCGGAAATTACCGCTCAGGTAAAATCTGGTGCGGTCCGTGCCTCCGGAAGCTGACACCTGATACTGCTGGTAAACGCCCCGCCGCAATATGGCATCTACCCAGTCGGTATCAACGGCGTCGGTCACGCCGGGAATCAGTCCCTGCCGGATCGGATCGTCGCCGGCATTGATGACTGCTTCCCGCTGTAGTTCCAGCAGTTCCCGGGAATTGAGCAGATCGGGTTTCCTGATAATTTCCGTCAGGCCCCGTTCTACGTTGGCCGAGATACTGGTCCGGCCGCTTTTGCCGCGTTTTGTGGTAACCAGCACAACGCCGTTGGCACCCCGGGAGCCGTAAATGGCCTTGGCGTTGGCATCTTTCAGGATTACGTAAGATTCAATGTCTTTGGGGTTGAGCATGGCGAGGGCGTTGTCGTTCTGCCCGCCGAATTCACGCAGGGCCAGTTGGCCATCCTCTACCGGCACCCCATCTACCACAAAAAGCGGCCGGTTGGAAGCCGAAATGGAGGTACTGCCCCGCACGCGGACCGAGATGCCGCCGCCCGGCGTACCCGATGACTGGGTAACCTGCACACCGGCTGCCTGCCCCTGCAGTGCCTGATCAATGCCAACAACCGGTATGTCTTTCACCCGGTCAGCCGAAACAGTGGTGATGGAACCAATCACATCCCGCGCCTGCTGGGTATTGTAGCCGGTCACCACTACCTGGTTGAGTTCGGTCACAAGCGCCGTCAGCTGCACGTTGATGGTGGTCTGGTTGCCGACCCTGACCTCGTAAGGCGCGAAACCGATAAAACTGAATACCAGCACCGCATCGGGTTCGGCCGAAATAGTATAATTACCTTCCACGTCTGCAAGGGCTCCCGTAGCGGAGCCCCTGACCAGAACGTTAACGCCCGGCAACGGCGAGTTGTCTTCAGACTGAGTAACTTTGCCCGTTACCGTTCGGCTCTGGGAATAGGCGGATCCGGTGAAGCCAGCCAATACAATAAGCGTGACAACCAGTGATAAAAGTTTATGCATGCAGAGAGGAAATGGCTTTACTGAAATAATGTATGATCAGATCGTAATATAATGATATTTTTTTCTATTCTTTCCGCCCGATGTTGTACCAGAAACCGGCAGGGAGCAAATGTTGCGCAGGCACAAGAGCAGACCGCCACGGGGAAAGTAATGTAGATAACGATGAGAATACTACATTTTGTAAAGAAAAGTCAAGTTTTTAAGACAAATTCTCACATTTGAAAAAACTATCCATGGATGAGCTGAACCGCCTGACGGTGGAGGCTTACCAGCAGGCCCCGAAGTTTCCGGTAGTGGTGCTGCTTGATGACATCCGGAGTGCCCACAATGTAGGCTCCGCTTTCCGGACCGCCGATGCCTTTCTGATTGAAAAGATTGTGCTTTGCGGCATTACGGGCCGGCCTCCCCACCGCGAGATTACCAAAACGGCCCTTGGAGCCGACGAATCCGTGGCGTGGGCGTATTACCCCACCGCTGCCGAAGCCGTGGCAGCTCTTCGCGGCCAGGGCTACCGGATCGTGGCCGTAGAACAGACCACCGGCAGCACGTCACTCCAGCAGATGGAATTTTCCGGCGATGACAGATACTGCTTCATTTTCGGCAACGAAGTATTCGGCGTGAAAGAAGAACTGCTGGCCCTTGCCGACGCCTGCGTGGAAATTCCTCAGTTTGGCACCAAACACTCCCTGAATGTTTCGGTGACCATCGGCATTGTACTCTGGGAAGTAATAGTTAAACTAAAACTACTTCGCAAAGCCGTTTAGCCTGCTGATTGTTAAAAGTTTATATTACTTCTCGTTAATAATGAGTTAACATTTGGATAATATAGCCGCACTGTGGTATATTCGGTCCGGATTTGAACCCATAACCCATTCAGCAATGACCGCCCAGAAAATATCCCGCAAAGAACTTGCCGCCAGAATCGCAGATAAAATACAGGAAGCTTTGGGAGAAGTAAACCCCACCGCCGCCGGCAAAGTCAAAAAATCAACTGTCAACGCGGCGGATAAACTGGCAAAAAAATTCGGCAGCAACATGAAAAAGGCCGAAAAGCGGGAGAAAGCCACTGGCCTGAAGGCGGAAAAGGAAGCAGGTAAGGCGAAGCGGGCAGCAAAAGAACTCATTGCAAAGGCTGAGAAAAAAGCAAAAGCTACTGCCGGCAAGATGGAAAAGACAGCCAGTCCTATGAAGAAGGACCTGGTGATCAGCGCCGGCGGCAAGGCTTAAGCAAGACGGGAGACCGGAGCCCCAAACAGACTTTGTCCCGCCTGCTGCCCCGTTAAGCAGCTGCGCAACAGATTTTGAATTTTGAATTACGGAAGTTCAGATTACAGCCTGCTGCCCCGATCCTTTTCTACTTCACAAATTCTCCCTCAGAAACCCGGCCTCATGTCCGGGTTTCGGTTTCATACAGCAGGGCATTGCCCTGAACTTATTGTAAACCATGGATTACGTACCCGTGCAAGCGTGGACGCTTGCACCAGCAGGTAGTTTGTTTTTCAAAATTGCAGGCATAGACTCCTTGCTGGTTCAAGCGTCCACGCTTGAACCAGCAAGGAAAAGCACGATGTTTCAACCCTTGATTCACATCCTAAATATCCGTTGTAAACTTGTTCAGCCACGAGTTGAGCATCCAGACGGTCTTTTCGTGGCTGCCGATAAATTCCTCCAGCATGTTGGTGGTTCCGACATCCTCATTGCCATTCGCCGCTTCCCAGGCGTGGCGCAGTTTGGTAATGATCTTGTGATAATCCTGCACGGTAAACTTCACGATTTCCACGTCCTTGAAAATATTCTTTGCTTCTTCCATTCCGGAAATTGAAAGAAAATCGGTCATGGTGTGGTACGGTGTATAGCCCAGGGTAAGAATCCGCTCGGCGGCCAGGTCAATGTATTCCTTGGCCTGCTCATACAACTCTTCGTACTTCTGGTGCAGCTCGAAGAACCGGTGTCCCTTCACGTTCCAGTGAAAACCGCGGAGGTTCTGGTACAATACGTGGTAGGCAGCGAGTACTTCGTTCAGCGCATTGGCGGTAGACTCCACTTTATCGGCGTCTAATCCTATCTGATTGGTTTGTGCTTGATCTTGTGCTACTTTCATATAATAGATATTTGCCCTTTAGTACGTGTACCGGGCCAAAAAGTTGAATTTTTACAGGTTACCGGTAGTCTGACCGGGCTATTTCCGTTTCCGGAAACCGGATGCAGAAAAATATCTGAACCTTCAGGGCTTATTGTAAGTTTTACACAGTACTGAATAAATTATTTACCTTTGGCGCCCCCGGAGCGGAGCAGATTTTAAGGCTGATTTTTAAATGCTCAATGCTGCAAAGCGGGCACCGCTCATTCAGAATTTAAAATTCAGCATTTAAAATTTCCAGAAGCATGGCTGTTCAGCGACCTTTCAACTTACAGAACTGGATCGGAGAAAACCGGCACCTGCTCAAGCCGCCGGTCGGTAACCAGCAGGTATACAAGGGCAATGATGATTTTATCGTGATGGTGGTCGGCGGGCCCAACTCCCGCAAGGATTTTCACATCGATGACGGCGAGGAGCTGTTTTACCAGCTGGAAGGCGAAATCGTGTTGAAAATTGTGGAAGACGGCCAGATCGTGGACATTCCCCTGAAGGCCGGCGATATGTTTCTGCTGCCGCCGAAAGTGCCCCACTCCCCCCGCCGTCCGGCCGGCTCCATTGGTTTGGTGGTGGAACGTTACCGCAAGCCCGGTGAACAGGACGGCTTTGTGTGGTTCTGCGAAAACTGCGGCAATAAGCTGCACGAAGAATTCATACCGGTATCCGACATTGTCACCCAGCTGCCCGTGGTCATGAACGGCTTTTTTGATTCGGTCGAAAAACGCACCTGCCGCCGCTGCGGCACGGTGATGGACAGATGACAGATATCAAATAGTACAGACGCCATGCATGGCGTCTCTTCCCACTCACGACTTTTGCACTTACAACTTCTCTATGACTTACGAAAACAGCCTTTCCTTTGCCCGGCAGCTGGATGCGGAAGATCCCCTGAGGGAGTTCCGGAGCCGGTTCTTTATTCCGGAAGTGGAAGGCAAAGAGGCCATTTACCTGTGCGGCAATTCGCTGGGGCTGCAGCCAAAGTCCGCCAGGGATGCCGTGGAACGGGAACTGGAGCACTGGCAGAAGCTGGCCGTGGAAGGGCATTTTGAGGGCCGGCAGCCCTGGCTCACTTACCACAAACAGTTTAAGGAGCCCATCGGCCAACTGGTGGGTGCCCTGCCGCACGAGACCGTAGTCATGAACAATCTGACGGCCAACCTGCACCTGCTGATGACCTCCTTTTACCAGCCCACGCCGGATCGGTACAAGGTGCTGATGGAAGGCGGTGCTTTTCCTTCGGATCAGTACGCGGTGGAGAGTCAGGCAGCCCTGCACGGATTCAGTCCGGAAGAGGCAATCGTTGAAGTTCACCCAAGACCCGGCGAGTACACCCTCCGGACGGAAGACATCACGCGGACCATTGAGGAGCACGCCGGTTCGCTGGCCCTGGTGCTGTTCGGGGGAATCAACTACTACACGGGCCAGGTATTCGACATGGAAGCCATTGCCAAAGCCGCTCACCGGGCGGGTGCCAGAGTGGGCTTCGACCTTGCCCACGCCATCGGCAACGTGCCGGTGCACCTGCACGACTGGGAGGCCGATTTTGCAGTGTGGTGTTCCTACAAATACCTGAATTCTGGTCCGGGAGGTGTGGCAGGTGCTTTTGTGCACGAAAAACACGCCGACAGCCGGTTACCCCGGCTGGCCGGCTGGTGGGGCTACGATGAGGAGTCGCGTTTTCAGATGCAGAAAGGCTTCAGACCCATGTACGGCGCTGACGGCTGGCAATTGTCCAACGGCCCGATCCTGCTGATGGCTCCCCACCAAGCCGCCCTTGCTATTTTTCAGGAGGCCGGAATGGAGAATCTGAGGGCAAAAAGCAAAAAACTTACCGGCTACCTCGAGTTTATCCTGACCTCCGGTTCGCTTTTAAAAGAATATATTCAGATCATCACACCGGCTCAGCCTGAGTGGCGCGGCTGCCAGTTATCCCTGCTCCTGCCCCGGATCGGCAAAAAGGTATTTGAGCAGATCAGTAAGGCAGGCGTAACCGGCGACTGGCGCGAACCGGACGTGATCCGGCTGTCACCGATACCGCTGTACAACAGCTTTGAAGACGTTTTCCGCTGCGGGCAGATATTGTCCCAAGGCATCAGGGCGGTGGAAGGAGAAGGGACGAGCCATGAGATTTAAAACTGAACTCATCCGATACCTGATCAGGAAGGCGTCCGGATCATTTTCATTATTGAAAAAAGCTAACCGCTAAGCAGTCAACTGTACCGACAAATGAGGTTGTTAATTATTCAGTAAACAAAAACCCACCCCTAACCCCTCCAGGGAGGGGAACCTGTTGCAACAACCTTACTTGTCAGTACAGCTAACCGCTAACCGCTAACCGCTAACCGCTTTTTATTATGAACATAACCGTCATGGGCGCGGGACTCGTAGGGTCGCTGTTGTCCGTTTTACTGGCCCGGCGCGGACACCGGGTTAACCTCTTCGAAAAACGCCCCGATCTGCGGGTTTCGCAGTGGGAAGACGGCCGCACGATCAACCTGGCGATGAGTGAGCGGGGCTGGCGGGCTCTGCGTCTGGTGGGGCTTGAAGATGCCGCCAAAGAATTTGCCATTCCCATGCGCGGAAGGATGATGCATGACCCCGCCGGCAAACTTACCTTCCAGCCCTACGGCACCAACAACGAGTGCATCTACTCCGTTTCGCGGAGTCTGCTCAACCGCCTCCTGATGAATCTGGCGGAAGAAAGCGGCGTACACCTGCACTTTGAAAAGAAATGCACCGGCGTGGACCTCGCTGATGCCTCCGTGCAGATCACTGACCTGCATACGAATGCGACCCGTACGGTACACGCCGATTTTCTTTTCGGTTCCGACGGCGCTTTTTCGGCCGTGCGGGCCGCCATGATGCGGCACAACCGTTTCAATTACGAGCAGTATTTTATCGAACACGGCTACAAGGAACTGACCATTCCGGCCCGGCCCGACGGCACCTGGGACATTGACAAACACGCCCTGCACATCTGGCCCCGGGGCCATTACATGCTCATTGCGCTGCCCAACCCCGACGGCACCTTTACCTGCACGCTGTTTTTCCCCTTCAGCGGTGATCCCTCGTTTGCCTCCATCCGGACCCGCGAAGATCTGCTCCGGTTTTTCCGGCAGAACTTCCCCGACGTGCTCCCGCTCATGCCGGACGTAGCGGAGGAATATTTCCGGAACCCGCTGTCGTCACTGGTGACGGTACGCTGCTGGCCGTGGGTGTACCAGAACCGGGCAATTCTGATCGGCGATGCAGCCCACGCGGTGGTGCCTTTTTATGGTCAGGGCATGAATGCCGGATTTGAGGATTGCGTCATTCTTGATCAACTGCTCGGAGAACACCCCGGCGAGTGGGCCCGCATTTTTGACCAGTACCAGCGGACCCGCAAACCGAACGCGGATGCCATTGCGGAACTAGCGTTGCAGAACTTTACCGAAATGCGCGACAAAGTGGCCGACCCGGCATTTCTGCTCCGCAAAAAGATTGAGGCCCACCTCCACCGGCACTACCCCGACCTGTGGACTCCCCTCTATACAATGATTGCCTTTACCAACATTCCGTACGCTGAGGCAATGGCCCTTGGCCGCCAACAAGACCGGTTCATGAACAGCATTATGGCCATTCCCGATATCCACAGCCAGTGGCCGGAATTGGATTACGAATCAATCCTGAAGGAAAATCTGGTCCACCACTCCCCGGCGCAGAGTATACTGAATTACTGAAGGATTGAGGGACTGAATTATTGAAAATTTGATATTTGATATTTGAATTTCAGTCCTGTCCGAGCAGCACTTCCGAAACGTTCGGTATACTGCCGATTTCGCGGAAGAGTGGCTTGAGGGCAATCACGTCAGGCATCTTCACCGAAAACCTGACCTGACTCTTGTTCTCATCCAGCATTTGCTTCACGCTGAGCGTCAGGTACCGGATTTTGTACCTGTGCAGAATCTGAACCACTGCATCAGTTTCAAAATCAGCCGATTTAAAGTGTACCCGCAGCACTTTATTGCTGATGTCCGGAAAGTACTTCCTCTCCACCCGGCTCAGCACGATCAGTACGAACAGCACCACCATAGCACCCAGCAAGGCGCCCCAGTACAGCCCCGCTCCTACCGCCAGTCCGATAGCCGCCGATATCCAGATGGTTGCCGCCGTGGTGAGGCCGCGCACATTGGCGCCGAGCCGGAAAATAGCCCCGGCCCCGAGAAAGCCGATTCCGGAAACGACCTGAGCGGCCAGCCGGCCGGGGTCGCCATTGGGAAAGTTGGTGAAAGTCTGGGGAATGTAGATGGAAACCAGCATGATCAGGGTGCTGCCGAGGGTGATCAGGATGTGCGTCCGCAGACCGGCCGGCTGATAGCGGCTTTCCCGTTCCAGTCCGATTGCCCCGCCCAGGATCAGGCTGAGGATCAGCCGCAGCAGGACAGACTCCAGATTGATCTGGGTATTGGTAAATATTTCGTAAATCCAATTCATCAGGTTGCCAGTTAGCAAAATCCAGGAGCCGCACCTTTCGGGTAAACTTTTGGCAAAAATACGGAGATCCGGCCGGGCATGTTTGAAAGGAAGCAGAAGCTTGCCTATATTCACCGGCGCACATGATTGAAGTCCGGAACGTCAGCAAATCTTTTGGTTCACTCAGGGCAGTGGATAACTTGTCGTTTACGGTAGCGGAAGGCGAAAAGCTGGTTTTGCTCGGCACCAGTGGATGCGGTAAAACCACCACCCTCAAAATGCTCAACCGGCTGACTGAAGCCGACAGCGGCCAGATTCTGATCAACGGCGTCAGCATCCGCGAAAGCCCCCCCGAGATGCTTCGCCGGGGAATCGGCTACGTGATTCAGCAGGCCGGGCTTTTCCCCCATTATACCGTTTTTGAAAACATTGCGATGGTCCCGCGGCTGCTTGGCTGGCCTGAAGATCAGATCAGGGAAAGAGTAATCAACCTCCTGACGGTGATGGGGCTTCCGCCGGAAGGTTTCGCCGCCAAACGACCCGCCCAACTCAGCGGCGGCCAGGCGCAGCGGGTAGGCCTTGCCCGGGCCATGGCTGCCAATCCGCCGGTAATTCTGATGGATGAACCCTTCGGTGCACTTGACGGCGTAACCCGCAGCCGCCTCCGCGATGAGTTTACAGGCCTCAGGGAGTGGCAGGAGAAAACCATTGTGCTGGTAACGCACGACGTAACGGAAGCCTTCCTGCTGGCCGACCGCATTGCCCTCATGGACCGGGGCACCGTTCAGCAAATTGGCGTGCCCGAAAAACTGCTGCTTTATCCCGCCAGCGATTTCGTCCGGAAGTTTTTTGACCACCAGCGGCTTCAGCTCACCCTGATGGTAAAATCCCTGCGCGAACTGATGTCCGGACTTTCGTGGCTGCCGGAATCCGGTCCGGAAGCGCCGGTTGTGGAGGCTTCGGCCAGCCTGTGGGAAGTACTGGAAACGCTTCAGGGCTCCGGTGCCCAGACAGTGGGAATCCGGGACGTGGAAGGCATCCGGTACATTCACCGGCGGGACTTGCTGGCGGCGGCTTTTGATCCGGCCTAAAGCGAAAGCAGAAACGCAATTGTATCCACCCGGTCGGCGTAATCCCAGAGGTGCGGCCGCTGGGCCTGGCCAAAGTCTACTCCCCCGTACACCCCGCCGCCGGACACCACGCACTGGATTTTGGGCGCAGCCGCATCCAGTTTCTGCTGCAGTTCTGCCGGATTACGCCAGGTTTCGTAGTACACCACCGACACCGGCGACACAAGGGCTTCACTTTCGTGCAGGAGCAAAAACCCGCTGTCGAGGTGAGGCAGTGAATTGATCAGGTAGATGGACTTGTTGTAATCGTAGTTGTTGACGTATTTGTTGTGGTGAATCACCTGGGCAAATTCACCCTGATTTTCAAAAAAGAGGTCAAAATCGTAGCCCTCCGGCACGAACAGCTTGGAAACATTGCGGCACCCCAACCCAAAATACTGAAAAATGTCCCGGCCCAGCGCAGCCAGTTGGTGCGCCGTTTCTTCTCCGGTCAGCACGGCGCAGGACGTGCGGTTCTGGCGGATGATGTGGGGCTTTTTGCCGAAATAGTAGTGGAAATACCGGGCCGAGTTGTCGCTGCCGGTGGCGATGACCGCATCGGCGTCGTTGAGCCGATCGGCAAACACCAGAAACGGGGCAAAAGCCGGTTCCACTTCCAGCAGCAGCCCTCCGATGGCATTGAGCAGGAATGGGTCCTGCGAACTGAGTTTGGCGTGCAGGATGTGTCCGCTGATCAGCACGGAAAGCATGTCGTGAAAGCCCGCTGCCGGAATATTACCCGCCATGACTACCCCGACTTTGCGGGGCTGGACCTCCCCGAATGAATACCGCCCTACCCATTGCCGCAACTCGTCGGGTTGAAGGTACTTCCGGATTCCCTCCAGTGCCAACTGCACGTTTTCCGGAGTGAGCCAGTTGTTCCGGGCTCTGGCCAGCGTGTACCATTCGTAGCGGGTCTCTTCGGGTAAGGTTTCTATTCTGGTCCCCAGTTGGGTGAATGCGTTTATTCTCTCTTCTGTATTCATACCTCAATCAACAGCATACCGGAATAAAAAGTGTTGGTGCCGCTGCCTTTCTGGCGCAAATGAACGAATATTTCCGGGGTCCGTGGCTTTACCCTTGCCTGAATGCCGGGAAATCAACAAAATGATCTGATTGGGGACGGATCTCCCGAACGCTTCTCCCCTCTCTTCCGTATATCTCCAAAATTTTAGTACTTCTTTTCTCCGCCGCCCATGAAAGCCTGGTGTTTCCTGAACCGCTCTTTTCCGAACCTCAAGCTTATTGAGGGCCAGATTTACGAGATAACCTTTGACCTGCTCCCCGAAAACAGCCAGATTCTGATCGAAACTCCGGAAGGACGGGTACTGGTCAATAACTGGGATGAATTCCACAAACACTGGAAGGTAGACAGGATCACGGACGAAAAGGCCGTACCCAAAAGCAGTCAATCCTGATCAGACACCGGGACTCTGAAAGATTACCCGAATGGGCGCACCAACTCTGCAAGGACAGTTTTCCCGGTTCGGCTACGGACACGGCTTGGATGCCAGCTTAAACTATACTATGTATATAGGAATTAAAATATAAAATCCTGATGCTTTGACTTATGTCCTGAGTACTATTACCTTTGCCGGAACGTCGTATCCCTTCTACTTGTTTTATAAAAATGAATTATGACTTCAAAACCTTTCAGGTTAGGGGGAATAGCAGAACAGGTGGTTTGATGGGCACTTATCCGGGGATGCTTTGCGCCTTTTAAACTTTCTATCCGTATTTTTGTTTTTCGGGTAAAACCTTTTACAACAGATAAATACAAAAAAGCTAAGTTCACATGGCTATAATGATCACTGATGAATGCATCAACTGCGGTGCATGCGAACCTGAATGCCCCAATACGGCCATCTACGAAGGTGGCGTGGAATGGACCTGGGCAGGCGGGACGAAACTGAAAGAAGTAGAACTGGCTGACGGAGCCACCATTGACGGCAAAACACCTCAGGACCCGTTGTCCAACGAATATTACTATATCGTATCCGATAAATGTACTGAGTGCATGGGTTTTCACGAAGAACCGCAGTGCGCTGCCGTTTGTCCGGTGGATTGCTGCGTGGATGATCCTGATTACCGCGAAACGGAGGAAGAACTGCTGGGCAAGAAGGCGTGGATGCACGGGGAATAAAACATCGGTAAGCAAAAAAATCCGTGGCTGTGCCCGGCCCGGATTTTCCGCCAAAATTTTGATTGGGGTATTTGCATAATCAGCCGGAAACCTTACTTTTGCATCACAATTCAAAAATGGCCCGTTAGTGCAGCGGTTATCACGCCTCCCTTTCACGGAGGAAACACGGGTTCGAGTCCCGTACGGGCTACGAAAATGAATGAGAGCACGCTAAAAACGTGCTTTTTTTGTTTCTGGTAGTGCGCTGATGCCCAAATTTCAACAATTAGTCAGAAATGTTTTACCATTTCTGGAAAAGATATACAGCCCTTTTTGCTACCAGATTGATACCGGCTTTATTGCCTCTGAAAAACGAACTTCAGCAGGCAATGAGAGCAAAATACGACCTTGTTTACAACCGGAAGGGCATTCAACTTAGGTAGTGCTACAAATAGGGTGCTACCTGAATTTGAAAACTTGGTTCAATGTGGTATTAAGGGTGGTTTTGAACTTGGAGCAGCACCCTATTTGTAGCACTACCTCAACTTAAACCTTCAGATAAAGCGTTGATCCAAATTCAGCAATTCCCGGTTTGGCTTATTCAAGTTGGACTTGATACATATTGGCAACGTGCTGCCAGGCTTCTTTCATGGCAAGACAAGGCAGAAGTTTAAAGACGGCCCGGAGAGATTCCCACATCCTGGCTTTGGTTTTCAAGCTGGCAAGAATAGCCCGAAAGGTTTTACAAGCCCCTTGTTGAATCTGGTCGAGGGTAAAAGCCAGCAGCATCAGATACGCTGGCACGGTGGAGAGTTGGTCCTTGCCATGGCCGTAGTTATGCTCAAAGTGATAGCCCTGGTTCTTGAGCGTATTGAACGTCTCGTTCTCATCACCTACGGTGGCAATGTTCGCCTCCCGGCTCCATTGTCCAGCGGCTACGGCCGGCTTTAGCCAAAAGCAAGACATTGCCTTTGTGCAAAGTAAGGTCGGTAATCCAGGTAAATTCTGTGAGCAGATTGCCTTTGAAATCTACCTGTTGGTAGCGCAAGAAATTGACCCGTATCTGGGACTGACTGCTGCATAAAGGCAGGTTATTGTGCCATTCCAAGTGATGGGTGATGTTTTTCTCCTCAAAACGGTAGTGATTGGATTGCTCGCGGGAGTCTACCTGTTTGAAAAGAGCTTTATGGGAATCGGGCTTTACTCCAATCAGGTAGTGATACCGGGCCTCAGGAATCTGCTCGATATGAGCAGCATTGGCATACAGGGCATCTTCTGCCAGCAGCGCTTTGAGCTTGGGATAGCGCTCTTTCAAATGCTTTACCAAGCGTTTGGCCGCGTTGCGTTCACAATCATTCTTCTCTTGTCCGTCCTGTCGAAGGATGGCTTCAGCGTCCAGGGGCAATACCTCTCGTTTATGAGGATGTACCATCACGGCTGCCAGCATTGAATGAGAATAAGTGACTTGCCCGGATTTATGTTCTTTAGTAAGGCAGTGCTCACAATGCACCTTCTGAGAAGAAAAATGCTCTGCCCCATCAATGCTTACCACCACCATCTGCTTGAAGTAACGGTAAGAAGCAAAAACCCGCTCTTTTTCACCTTGCCCATCACTTTGCCAGACAGGTCTCTTACTTTAGCGGCCTGGACTTTGTCAAGTACTTCCCGCATCTGGGTGTCGGAACACAACTTACTGATCTTATAGACTTCCATCAGATTCTTATCCTCCTGCCGACTGCGCAGGCTGAAGTTGAGTAAAGACGGACTCTTCAAGGAAAACATGGCAAAAGCCGCTGAAACAATGTCTCCCAATGAGGGACTACTGTTACTGCGCCGGTGATCCTCTAACTGACCAAAACCCTTGTGCAACTCCCCGTACATACTATCGAAACTTAGCTGATCTTCACTTGCCCTTTGTATCTTGCTCATCGGGCAAACTTACCCCTATTACCCCTTCCATTGCCAAACCGGGAATTGCTGTCCAAGAACCCTATAAAATAGTAAACATATTGAAATACAGACAGTTATATCCTAAAAACAATTTATTGGGAATAAACTGAAAGCTGCCAATTAAGCAGATAATATAAAAGCAGAAAGGCTCCTGTGAATACTCACAGGGGCCTTTCTGCTTTTATCACAGCTATGAAAACATAGTGCGTATCCGGAGAAAACCAGTCTGAGGTTGAGGACATAAATTGCCACAAAAGTGAATTCAGCCTGTATCTTATGGCTTAATGATCCGGTAGCCGTAAATATCGGTTGATAATGCCCTTACCCCATTCGGCACGAATGATATTAATAATCGTGTACAGCAGGAAGCTTAGGGTGGGTAACCACCAGTGCTGCAGGGCAATGACGGACAGGTTGTCGTGTTCGAGCAAACGTGCTTCAGAATAAAACAATGGCCCGGTCAGGCACCAATAAACGGCGGCTGTCACGTAGGCAACCACAATACCGAAAAGTGCCCATAAGATTATTTTTGCTCTCCGGCTTTCTTTTACAGCTGTCATAAAGAAGATCGCCCAGAATAGCCCTCCGAATATAAGCCCAATCTTAAGCACGAAGAGTGAAAGATCCATTGAAAAGTGAACGTTCTGTAATTTTGTCTACACAAATTTATAAAATACGATTACAAATTATATTTTTTTTGACAAAAGTCCAGTTCTCAGGAATGAACTATCGTTGCGACCCACTGGGCCCGCTGAAGACTTGCTACCAGCGTACCGGAAGAGCAGAACGCGGAATGGATTATGGCTCGTGCTGAAATGGTTTCCAAACGGACTAAAAAAGCCGGATTGGTAAGTTACCAACCCGGTTTGGGGCGAAGACCTGTCAGGCTGCGGCTAGATAAAGTTACCGATGAGGCAAACCATCCGGTGGAACACTGCTCGCTCAAAATCGCGCAGCTACTTAATCACCGGCCCTGCTGATCTGGGACAACTGATGCAATGATTTCAGCCTCGTCAAGGCTGGGTTTTCCGAACTGATCCGGAAGACATCGTCGAATTCCCGCACCCGCAGGATGATTCCGGAGCCATTGCCCATGCTGCTGCTCCTGAAACCGGTTACGTGCCGCAGATTCAGGTAAGCGATGCAGGATGCATTGTTTTCTACCTGAACCCAATCATTGCTTTGCTCCAGATACTCCGGTAAAATGACTGCGCTTTTGTACCCCTGCTTTGCTTCGAACACCTTGGTTCGGATGCCGCCCTGACCGAACAGAAAAAACTCTATCTGGTTCCCCCCATTCTTGATCTGAACCATGTCGACCCGGTTCAGGTTGCCAGACTGGCTTTCGTCCCGTGAACTGACCCATACATCTTTGGTCTGCCCGAAGACAGAAACAGCAGCCAGGAAAACGCATAAAAAAAGTAGATTTCTGATCATAATAATAAGGTAGTTTAAAAAGAACAGTTCAAATCAAGTTTACAGCTGCAAATGGGCAGCAGTTGTCTTCTATTTTCCGGAGGATAAACAGACACTGTAAATACGTCTGACTTTATAATGGTAATCTTCCGATAAGGCTTACAGGTACAAGATCGGGTTGGAAAATGAGAGGATAATGGTTATCTGATTGCTGACCAGGACATACCAGAGAACCTGTTGCTCCGGCAAGACGGCTATCCGGGCGATGTAAACCATAATTTTACACCAGATTGAAACCTGCCGGTAACAGTGGCCGTACATATACCCACAATGCAACAATAATAACTACGATAACAAGTGGTTTTTAAGGTTGTTTAAAGCATTACAATGCGTCGGAAAGGAGAAATCGTTCGAAGACCATTGTAATGCTTTTTTTGTGCCTTCTCCCAATCATTATTGCCCAAGCTTGCCATCCGGCTTTGAGGATTGTAAATTTTTTAAGCCCTCTTCAAGATCTTGAACCGTATAAAAACAAGAAGTCCTTACCAGATGGCAAGGACTTCTTGTTTGATAGCACCTTAAAACAGAACGGTTTAACGCTTACTGGCCTACAGTCAGTGTCAATGTCCGGTTGCCCACCAAGTCGTTTGTAGTCACTGCTTCCACCTCCAGTACAATTCTGGTATTCCTGGGAGTACCGACAGGAACTGTATAAGAAAACGTATCTACATAAGAGTTTTGAGTATTGAATTCACTGACCGCTTTTGATGTAATTGCTCTCTTCTGCGCGGTTCCGAGGGTCTCATTCAGCCGCAGTTCTTTCACTGCCACGTTAGGTGAATAATACCGGACGGAAAGATTGATTGTTTCACCAGCAGTTGGTGCCGTTCTGGAAGCAGTAAATACCGGAATTGTAGCCACCGGGCCGACAACATTGTATAGACCTTCCTTTTCTTCCAAACACCCGCTTATTCCAAAGGGGGTGACAGTTATGATGGCAAGCAGGAAATATCTTTTTATCAAATGCATGATTTTCAAGGTTAAAATTTAAAATTTACCTGTCCCAGAATACCCGGTCAGTAATCGACTTGTTAGGCACATTAGCAGCATTATTCACCAGTTCGGTCTGCGGATACAGAAATCTTCTGGGAAAAACTCCGCCGGTTTCGTTGTTGGGAGCAGGAGTCAACCGCGGAATACCACTCACATTGCCAGCTGCACCGGCAGGGATACTCCGTCGCCAGTCGGTCCAGGCTTCGGCCTCAAGGAACAGCGCAATGTATTTCTCAGTAAATAATTTTTCCATACCATCAATCCGAATGGTTACGGCAGTTTCGCTGGCAAATTTGGCTTCATAAGCAGGATCTGTCGCCCCGGTTACCCGCATAATGGATGATTTTACAGCCGTATTGAACGCAGTGGCTGCGGCAGCAAAATTGCTTAACCGCAGATTAGCTTCGGCTTCAATGAACTTCACCTCAGTATAGGTGATGATATTGGTAGGAGCATCGGGCCGGTTCACGTAAGGTCCCAGCCGCGATGCATTAGCCGTTGCGGCAGTAGCTCCGTAAGGGGTGCCACGGTAATTACCGTCGGCATCCTTCTGGGCTACGTTATTTACAATATTATCTGTAATGTAGTAAGGCAACCTCGGATCATCCACTCCGGGGGCCACACGGTTTTTCAGAAAATCAATGAATGGCTGGGAAGTTGAAATATTGTTCAGGCCGAAAGTGCTTTGCAGGAAGCCGTACCACGGGCCAGCCTGATCATTGGTGGTGCCAAATACCACTCTTGCATCGTCAGCGTTGCTGGTAAAGGTACCGGCTGCTATCTGCGCCAGTGCATCCTGAGCCGACTGAGCTGGATTTACCTTACTCAAATGGTTGTAATACCTTGCCTTTAGGGCACGGGCCATTCTGATCCAACGGGGTGCTGAGTTAGCTACCCATGCAGTTTCGCTGCTCTGAGGAAAGTACAGGTCATTGCGGCTGGGTGAAGTTGTACTGGTGGTCTGCAGATCGGCAATGCCCTCATCCAAAAGAATCTGAAGCTGTTCATAAAGCTGCTCTCCGCTGTCGAAGGTTGGTTGCGGGTACCTGACCAGGTCAAACGCAGTGGAATAGGGAGCATCGCCCCAGAAATCAACCAAGTAGCCTAATGCCATGGCCATCTGAATTTTAGCTACTCCCCGGTAATGCGTAGCGCCGATGTCAGTTGATTTCTGAATAACCGTGTTCAGGTCCTTCATGGAACCGGCGTAGAACTTTTCATTCCATGGCTCATCGTAAAAGCGGGGCAGATAATTGTAATTGGCGGTGTTCTGCCAGTTCAGCAATACGCCGGTGATCTGCTGCAGCAAAACACTGGTGGTCTGGGCTGTGTAATCACTGATTCCCCAGATCAGATTGGCCTGAGCCACCGGCAGGATAAATCCTACGGTAGCATCGGTGGCGGCGTCGGGGTTAACGTTGGCTTCCTGCAAGTCGCAGGAGCACAAAAACAGCAACGTCAGAAAAAACGGCACCTTTATATGTCGGTTGAATAACTTCATTGGTAGTGGATAGTTGAATGAAAAAAAGTTGATCCTAGAAAGTAACATTAAGGCTTACCCCGTAGCTCTTGGTGTTGGGTGTACCAAAGGCATCAATCCCAATTGAGTTGTTGGGCCCGTACAGGTTCGTTTCCGGATCAATGCCCGTATAGTTTGTTATCAGAATTAAATTCCGGCCATATACACCCAGGTCAAGACCGGTAAGCTTAATTCTGTTGATGAATGTTTTAGGAAAAGCGTAAGAAAGGGTCAGGTCTCTCAGTCTGATCCATGAGCCGTCTTCAATGAAACGTTCGGCAATGTTGCGGTTACCGGGAGTGCCTGAATAATACGCATCGTTTAACAATACCGGAGTAGTATTTACCTGACCGTCTGATTCTATGATACCTTTGAAAATTACCAGGTGCCCGCGGTCTTCACTGTTTTTCGGAATGCCTTGGGCGTTCATCCAGTTGCCGGTTACATTGGCTACATCACCGCCTTTGCGGATATCCCACAGGAAGGACAAGGACAGTCCCTGGTAGCCGAAAGTATTGCGGATGCCCATCAGCCAGTCGGGCTGGGGATTGCCAATTCTCAGTTCACCGGTTGGATTGGTAGCGGAAGCAGGATTTTGCTGCGGAAAACCAGCATTACTCAGGAGTAACTGCCCCGCCTCATTACGTTTGAAAGCAGTTCCGTAAAACACCCCGAAAGGTTCGCCTTCCCGCAGCGTTGGTGCCAGGTTACCGTATCCACCCAGCCGGATCTCGTCCACCGGCAATTCTTTCACTATATTCCGGTTTCGGGTAAAATTAATCATGGCATCCCACCGGAACCTTGGGGTCTGCAGCGGCACTCCGGTCAGCACCAGTTCTATCCCTTTATTTTCGATCACTCCGGAATTGATGCGCTGATTGGTAAAGCCGGAGGAGCCGGGTATGCTCACGTTTACGATCTGGTCTGCGTTCAGGGAACGGTACCAGGTAAAGTCGGCAGTCAGTCGGTTACGGAAGAAATTCAGGTCAGTACCGAATTCAATGGTCGTATTCTTTTCTGGCCGGAGCTGGTTGTTGCCCGCTACATTACTCAGTTCTACGCCACCCAATCCGGTTGCAGGCAATGGGAACCGAAGCACTCCACCGTATGCGCCCGATACACTGCCCCGGTTGTAGAAAGTTTCAGTAGCATAAATGGGGGCATCGCGTCCTACCTGAGCCCACGAACCTCTCACTTTTCCAAACGTGAAAATATCCTGATTGAGGCCCAGCAGTTCGGTGAAGGCAAAACCAAGGTTGGTAGATCCGTACAGGAACGAACTGTTTTCGGGAGGCAGCGTAGAAGACCATTCGTTCCGGGCATTCAGTTCAAGAAAAATCGTATTCCGCCAGTTGGCACTGAATCTGGAGAAAGCAGCCACAGTTTTTTTCCGGAATGTATTCTGAATCGGATTTATGTTCTCCGTCGCGTTGCTGATGTTGTACAGGCCAGGAATAAGCAGGTTGGTTCCGCTGATGTAGTTCCGCTGGTTGGATGAGTAAAAGTGGTTATGCCCCACCATCCAACTCAGGTCAAATTCACCAAATTGCTTGTGGGCCGTTACAAAAAGATCTGAGTTGATGGTAAAATCAGTGTAAATATCCTCCAGCACCCGACCAAAACGTCCGTCGCCACCAGTGGTGCCCCTGGCCCATTGCTGTGTCCGGTTATCATTGGCGTAGTCAGATCCCAGGCGGTACATGATATCCAGCCATGACAATACCTGATAATTTGCCTGCACGTAGCCGATCAACCGGTTTACGTTGTCGTTGAAGGGGTTGTTGTTAAGGGTCCAGTACGGATTATCGGGCGAACCAGCATCGGGGTTGTTAGGCAGATAGCGGAAACTCCGCTGGTGTCCGTTGGGCAGTACATAGCCTTCGGTATTATTGAAACTGCGCGGAGTACGGAATGTGCCCTGCACCACGTCGGCAAAATTGTCGCCCCTGCCAAAGCGGGTACCGGCACTGTTGGTGTAACTCACCGAACCAGTCAGACGAATCTTTTCGGTAAGGGAAGACTCTGCGGTCAGTTTCACGGCTGTACGGCGGTAGGTGTTCTTCGGAATGATGCCGGTCTGGTTGAGATTGCCGACTGACAGGTAAAAACTGCCATTTTTGTTTCCGCTGGAAATGTTGATGTTGTTATCAAGCGTAACTCCCGTCTGGAAGAACTCCCGCTGATTGTCTATGTTGGGCACGAAAGCATCGGAAACAGCATTTGGGTCGTTCATATCCACAATGTTGCCCCTGAAGTTCTTGGGGTTATTGGTAGCGCCGTCAAAACGCAGCGTCGAAACCGGCGGTCCGAAGTGGCTGAAGGTTTGGTCACCGAAAAGGCCGTTATCCCCCTGCGCATACACCTCCTGCTGGGGAAAATAATTGATGATCCGGTCGAAAGAAGTATTGGAAGACACGTTCACTCTGGTATTTCTTCCCTCCGAGCGACTGCCCTTCTTGGTCGTAATGACCACTACACCACTCCCCGCCTGAATCCCGTACAGGGCCGTTGCAGCCGGGCCTTTGAGCACACTAATGGATTCAATGTCATTCGGATTGATGTCTATTGCCCGGTTGGGTACATCAACTCCGGCAGTACGGTCAGTAGAAGTTCTGAAGCTATTGTTGATTGGAATACCATCCACCACAAATAATGGCTGGTTGTTGCCACTGATGGACGAATTACCCCTGATGGTAATGGATGAGCCGGCCCCCGCAGCGCCCCCCTGGCGTACTACCTGTACACCGGCTACCTTGGCGTTGATTGCATCTACAATGTTGGGCTCACGGGCTTTCACTATCTCGTCACTTTTAATCTCCTGAACCGCATAGGCCAAAGCTCTCTTCTCCTGCGCAATCCCAAAGGCAGTTACTACCACCTCATCCAGCGACTTTACATCTTCCTGCAGGGTCACGTTTATAGTTGACGAGTTTCCCACCGCTACTTCCTGCGTCAGGAACCCGATAAAACTGAATACCAGCGTGTTACCGGGCGAAGCCTGAATGGAGTAATTTCCGTTTGCATCCGAAATGGCTCCCGTATTGGTACCTTTCACCAGCACATTCACGCCAGGCAAAGGTCCTGAAGCGGAAGTAACCCGGCCAGAAACCGGCTGGGCATTTACAAACCCCACGCAGGCGATTACCGCCGTCAGCGTGAGGATGCATCTTTGTAGGGCTTGCATCATAAGCATTCTGTTATAATTGGTTGTAGGGCAAAATACTCAGCAGAATTGGTTTTTGGAATGAATTATGGTTATAATATTTGATTTGATATAATCAATGTCCATTAAGCATTCCTCCAGCCTGTTTCACTTAGAATAAAATTTTGAAATGCCATGCTTTTGCCGTTTTAAATACTGTTTCCTGTTTTCATTTACCTGACCGGTACATTCAAAGCAGGTGTAGCCTTGCCCGGGCAGGGTAGTCATCCGGTGAATGGAGATTGAGATTGTAACTTCTGACCCCGTCTGCCGTTCTTTTCGTTCTCCCCTTCCAGATTTCACGTCATTCTTCTCAATCAGCCCATGACTACCGAAACCGTCCGTATCTCCTTCCACCAGTTGCAGGAAACTTTGCAGCGTATCCTCCAGAAAAAAGGGTTTTCGCCCGAAAGAGCCGGTCTGAGTGCCCGGCTTTTTGCCGAAACGACCCGGGACGGTATTTATTCTCATGGTGTCAACCGGTTTCCCCGGTTTCTGGAGTACCTCGACAAGGCCTACGTAGACCCATCGGCGGAGCCGCAACCGGTCAGTTCGATGGGGGCGCTGGAAAGATGGGATGGCCAACAGGGCCCCGGTAACCTGAATGCCTGGACCTGCATGGAACGCACCATCGCGCTGGCCCGGCAACACGGCATGGGCGGAGTGGCCCTTCGCAACACCAACCACTGGATGCGGGGCGGCACCTACGGCTGGCAGGCCGCCGATGCCGGCTGCATCGGCATCTGTTTTACCAACACAATTCCCAATTTACCGCCGTGGGGCGGTAAGGAGCCCCGATTGGGGAACAACCCACTGGTAATTGCCATTCCCCGGGACGGGGGGCACATAGTGTTAGATACAGCCATGTCGCTGTACTCATACGGAAAAATGGAGGTGGCGCGACAAGAGGGCAAACTATTGCCCTACGAAGGGGGGTTCGACAATGGCGGCAACCTCACCCGCGACCCATCGGAAATTCTGAAGACGGAAAGGCCCCTGCCTATTGGCTACTGGAAGGGTGCCGGCCTTTCGCTGGCCCTTGATCTGATGGCGGCGGTGTTGTCGGAGGGACTGGGCACGGCGGGCATCGGTGAACTGGGCACGGAATATCGCGTTTCGCAGGTGTTTATCTGCGTTGATGTGTCCTCTCCGGCGCATTTCGGGCTGCGGCAGTCGCTGGTGCAGTCGGCTTTGGATTTTATTCACAGCTCTGCTCCCGCCGGCGGGGACGAAAAGATTTTTTATCCCGGCGAAAAAACGCTCCGGACGCGGCAGGAAAACCAAACCCAAGGCGTACCGGTAGAGTTAAAGCTCTGGCAATCCCTTCAGCAACTGGTTACTGATTAATTTTTCGGTGTTGGTTATTCGTTGTTCGATGTTTGATATTCGATACCAAAAAGGCATTCAGGGAAAAAGTAATTCGTAATTCGTAATCAATCAAAAGCATGGACTACCAGAAAGGCCGGGGTGCTCAGTTGAATACTGCCAACCCGTTCAGCCAGACGCAGCTTACTACGGAGCATGTGGAAGGAATTGACGAGGAGATTCCGTCGGCTCCTCAGACGGAGGTATTTCTGGAGACGCCGAAGAAAATACTGAGCAAGGTAGACAGCCCCGACATTCCGGTTTCCTTTTCCATCAATCCCTATCAGGGCTGTGAACACGGCTGCGTGTACTGCTACGCCCGCAACTCGCACGAATACTGGGGCTTCAGCGCCGGGCTTGACTTTGAGCAGAAGATCATGATCAAACCGGATGCTCCTAAACTGCTCGAAAAGGAGTTTTTGAAGAAAAGCTGGCAACCCGTTCCCATAGCACTATCAGGCAATACCGATTGCTACCAGCCGCAGGAACGGAAACTGCGCATCACCCGCAACCTGCTGAAGGTTTTCGTAAAGTACGCCAATCCAGTCAGCATCATTACCAAAAACAGCCTTGTCACCCGCGACCTTGACCTGCTGCAGGACCTTGCCAGTCAGCGGCTGGTACATGTATATATTTCCATCACTACCCTTGACGAATCCCTGCGCCTCCGGCTTGAACCGCGTACGGCTGCCATCGGTAGCCGTCTCCGGACGGTGCGTACCCTTGCTGATGCGGGGATACCAGTCGGGGTGATGATCGCCCCGGTCATTCCCGGACTCAATGATTCGCACCTGCCGGCTATTCTGCAGGCAGCTGCCGAAAACGGGGCTACTTCGGCGGGCTATTCGCTGGTCAGGCTGAATGGATCGGTGGGCGAACTCTTCGAAGACTGGCTGCGGAAAAACTTTCCCGACCGGTTTCATAAAGTCATGAACGGAATAAAGGCCCTGCACGGCGGCCGGGTAAACGACAGCCGCTTCGGTATACGCATGAGCGGTGAAGGCAATACGGCAAAGATCATCTCCCAACTCTTTAAAGTTGCTTACCAGAAGCATTTTGCCGGCCGCGCCATGCCTGCTTACGACCTTACGCGGTTCCGCCGCGGAGGAAACCTGAGTCTTTTCTGAGGGCTGCCCCGGACTATTGATCGCGGTGTACGGTTTCCGGCGAAAACGCGGGCAGGCACACGGCCATGTAATCGGCACCAGCGGCTTCCGGACTGCTGTAACGAATCCACTCTCCCGGATGGGCAACCACCGCTTGTCCGGCCCTTACTTCCATGGAGCCACCTTCGTATTCTACAAGCAACATTCCATTCAATACTACTGTGATTTCCTCAAACTCAGGCCGCTGTCCCGGTTCCTGCCAGCCTGCCGGCGAAATCATGTGAGCTACACTTACATGACGGTGTCCGGTGTTTACGCGGCCGGCGTATTCTTCTATGATTTTGGGCTTGTTGCCGGCAGCTTTTACAAGGGTAGGTTGAGGGATCAGCGTGGGCATATACGATGCAGATGGTTAACCGGCTCAAGATAAAGGATCCGTCACCAAGCCCAAATTCCATGCTTGCCTTTCTTTCCTCAATTAATCTTACACCTCACGCTATTTCGGGATTCTGTCCTGAAATAAAATGGGGCACAAAATGGGGAAAGGTTAATTTTGCCCCGCTTCAACCTATTTTTATGAAAGAATTACTGAAAAAATTTGAAAACAAGCGGGCTGAAATCGTTTTTGAGTGGAAAGATGCCGAAACGGAGGCTGAGGGCTGGGTTGTAATCAATTCCCTGCGTAACGGGGCGGCTGGTGGTGGAACCCGCATGCGCAAGGGACTCGACCGGAGGGAGGTAGAGTCGCTGGCCAAAACCATGGAAGTGAAGTTTACCGTGTCGGGCCCTCCCATCGGCGGCGCAAAATCAGGCATTAACTTTGATCCTGCCGATCCCCGCAAACACGGCGTGCTGGAACGCTGGTTTAAGGCAGTGTACCCGCTGCTGAAAAGTTACTACGGTACGGGCGGCGACCTCAACGTAGACGAAATCCACGAGGTAATTCCGATTACGGAGGAATACGGGCTGTGGCACCCGCAGGAGGGCATCGTGAACGGACACTTTAAGGCCTCCAAGCCCCAGAAAATTCATAAGATTGGTCACCTGCGGCAGGGGGTTTCCAAAGTAATAGAAGATTATAATTATACGCCCACTACAGGCGGCAAACGGTACACGGTCTCCGACCTGATTACCGGTTTTGGGGTGGCCGAGGCAGTACGTCATTATTATAGCCTGTGGGGCGGCGACATCACGCAGAAGCGGGCCGTCATTCAGGGCTGGGGCAACGTGGGGGCGGCGGCAGCGCTTTATCTGGCCAAGTACGGCGTAAAAATAGCCGGCATTATTGACCGCAACGGTGGCATTATTTCCGAAAAAGGACTGGAGCTGGAAGAGACCAAAAAGCTTTTCTTCGATAAAACGTCCAATCAGCTGGTGGCACCGGACCTGCTTTCCTTTGCCGAAGTGAATGAGCGGATCTGGTCAGTACCCGCCGAAATATTCGTGCCGGCGGCGGCCTCCCGGCTGGTCAGGGCCGATCAGGTCGGGGCTATGATCGGCAGCGGGCTGGAGGTGATCTCCTGCGGAGCCAATGTGCCCTTTGCCGATGCGGAAATCTTCTTCGGCCCTACCACCGGACTGGCTGACGCACAGGTATCACTGCTACCAGATTTTGTGGCCAACTGCGGCATGGCCCGGGTATTTGCCTACCTGATGCAGCCAGACGCTGAGATTACGGATGAAGCAATCTTCAACGATATATCCCGTACTATCGGGACTGCCCTCCAGCGGGGTTTTGCGGCTCACCCCGGCAAACAGAAAATCGGTCAGGCATTGTTCCGGATTGCCCTGGAGCAGCTGGTGTAGTGTTTCAATAGAACAGGCAACATTTTATATAAGCATTTCTTTAGTTCCTTCTATGGATTTCGGGCAATTTCTCAATCAGCGCATTCTGGGTAACCGGGTAGAAAACATCCTGTGGTGCGTCGGCATCCTGCTGTTTGGTTTTCTGCTCAAACGAATCGCCTCGCTTTTAATCAGCCGTCTGCTTTTCCGGCTGGTGAAAAAAGAATCGGAAAATCTGCCGGTCAATGATTTTATGATCCTCCTGCGCCGGCCCGTGGAGATGCTGATTACACTTATCTTCTTGTACACGGCGTTTTCTTTTCTGCGTTTTCCACCCGGATGGAACATGGCGCCCAGAGGCCAGTTTGGCCTGCGGATGGTGATGCTGCGGCTTTACCAGGTGATGATGATATTTACCATTACCTGGATTGTGATGCGTTTCGTGGATTTCTTTGCCATGGTATTTACCCGGCGTGCTGAACTCAATGAATCGGCCCTTGCCATTCAGCTGATCCCTTTTACCCGGGAGGTAGCCAAGGTGTTCATTGTACTTTGCTCCACTTTTATTGTACTGGGCGTAATTTTCAACCTTGATGTAGGCTCCATTGTGGCCGGTCTGGGCATCGGTGGTCTGGCGGTGGCGCTGGCCGGCAAGGAGAGTCTGGAGAACCTGTTTGCCTCCTTCACGATTTTCCTCGACCGGCCCTTTACGGTGGGAGAAATCGTGCAGGTGGGAGGTTTATCGGGTAAGGTAGAAAAAGTGGGCTTCCGGAGTACGCGCATCCGCACCCTCGACAAAAGCACCCTCACCATCCCCAACAAGATGCTCATTGACCAGCCACTCGACAACCTGACGCAGCGGCGCTTCCGGCGGGCCAATATGCAGATTTGCCTCACCTACGAAACGCCCATTCCGGTGATGCAGACCATATCTGAAGAAGTGCGGCTGGCAATTTCCGGGAAGGAACTCACCAAAAGCGAACCGGCGGTGGTGCATTTTACTGACTTCGGGGAAAGTTCGCTGAACATTACCGTTATCTACTTTGTTGAAACGGCTGACTGGATGGAGTTTACCAAAGTGCGGGAAGAAATCAATTACCGGATCATTGAGATTGTCAATCAGAATGGCGCACGATTTGCGTTCCCGACCCGTACCGTGCATGTGGAGGAAATAGAAAGAACGTTTCTGGTATGTGATAAAGAATAATCGGGTCCGCTGTTTCGTTTTCTGAGTGATTGGTTGTAAGTGCCGGCAATGCATTTTGATTTTGCCTGCCGTAACTGGTCCCGGATACCGGTTTTGAGTGGGTAGAGTCAGAAAAACACTAAAAAAGTTTAGTTGCCGGCTTTTAGATTGCGGGTGAGTATATGGATTTTTACTGAAAAAATAATATATTTGTCCTGTCAGTTCAGGCCTATCCGCTTTTTAACCTTCTGATAAGCCTTTTTCCTGTCCTGTAGCCATCAGCCACTAGTTTTGGGCCCTTACAGCGCACAGAAAAATCTCAGTTTATTTGAATCATTTGAGAAGTATTACCGTAAAATCAAAGTATTACGGACATCAGGCATATTTGCATCTTTTGCTTCGCCCGGTCCTGAGCTTTCCTTTCGGCATCGATCCAGTCTGTCACCCATTCCATGCACCAAGCGATTTTTATTTGTATCCAAACGGCCATCCGTACCTTTTGAAATTTAATCTATGTATAACATTGAGGAATTGAACCTGAAACTCCTTTCCGAGTTGCGCGAAATCGCGGAGCAAATTGGAGTAAAGAACCACAAAAAACTTGCAAAGAAAGAGCTCATCTATAAAATTCTTGATCAGCAGGCAATCATGCCAGAAGTAGAAGTGGTTCCGGAAGCACCACCCGTGCAGGCCCATGCGCCTGCTCCTGCCCCCAAAGCCATCCCCGAAGACCGCAGACAGCGCCACCGCGTGAAAAGAGAAAATGTGGAACCCGTCCTGCCCGCTGAGCCTGCCGGAAACGATAACAATGGACACAATGGCACCAACGGCCACGTACTCACCGATGACCTTCCCCCGATTGTGCAGTTGCCGGTTGATGCTCCCCTTCCCGTTTTTGAGCAACCCGTGCCGGAAACTCCGGTAAACCGGCGTGAGCCTGCCCCCAAAGAAGGCCGTGAGCATAATGCCAATGTACGGGAGCCCAATGGCCGCGAAAACCGCGAACCACGGGAAAATCGTGAGCCCAGAGAAAACCGCGAACCGCGTGACAGTCAGCCCCGGGATGTGCAGGCCCGGGATTCACAACCCCGCGAACCGCGTGATGCGCAGCCCAGAGACGGACAACCCCGTGATGCCCAGCCGCGTGACGGACAACCGCGTGATGGTCAGAATAACCAGAACCGTCCGCAGAATCGCAAACCCGAAAAGGAAAAATACAGCGTCAAGGAATTTGACGGCCTGATCGAAAATGAAGGCGTACTTGAAATCATGCAGGACGGTTACGGTTTTCTGCGTTCAGCTGATTACAACTACCTGGCCAGTCCTGACGATATTTACGTTTCACCTTCCCAAATCAAATTATTTGGCCTGAAAACCGGTGACACGGTGAAAGGTGCCATCCGGCCGCCGAAGGAAGGTGAAAAATACTTTGCCCTGCTGCGCGTTGAGACTGTCAACGGCAAAACCACCGAGGAAATCCGTGACCGGATTCCGTTTGAATACCTGACGCCCCTTTTCCCGGAAGAACGGCTGAACCTCAGTACCCGTGGCGATATGTTCTCCACCCGTATTCTGGACCTGTTTGCCCCGATTGGAAAAGGACAGCGGGGAATGATCGTGGCTCAGCCAAAAACCGGTAAAACGGTCCTGCTGCAGCAGATAGCCAACGCCATTGCCGAAAACCATCCCGAAGTATACCTGATCATTCTGCTCATCGACGAACGTCCGGAAGAAGTAACCGATATGGCCCGCAACGTAAGGGCGGAAGTGGTTTCGTCTACCTTTGATGAACAGGCCGAACGGCACGTGAAGGTATCCAGCATTGTGCTGGAAAAAGCCAAGCGCATGGTGGAATGCGGGCACGATGTGGTGATTCTGCTCGACTCCATTACGCGTCTGGCCCGGGCCTACAACACAGTAGTACCTTCCTCCGGTAAGATTCTTTCCGGCGGTGTGGACGCCAACGCGCTGCACAAGCCCAAGCGTTTCTTCGGTGCAGCCCGTAACGTGGAAAACGGCGGCTCGCTGACCATCATTGCCACGGCCCTGATTGAAACCGGTTCCAAGATGGACGAGGTTATCTTTGAGGAATTCAAGGGTACCGGCAACATGGAACTCCAGTTGGATCGTAAGCTGGCCAACAAGCGGGTTTACCCGGCGATTGACGTACCGGCATCCGGCACCCGCCGCGAGGATCTGCTCATGAGCCACGAAGAACTCGGCCGCGTGTGGATTCTCCGCAAGCACATGTCTGACATGACTTCCGTGGAAGCCATGGAATTCCTCCTTGACCGCATGAAGGGAACCCGCAATAACGATGAGTTTCTGGTTTCGATGAACCGTTAAATTTTATCAATTGCACCAGATGCAAAAGCCCCGGCAACCGTCGGGGCTTTTGCATCTGGTGCATTCCGGGATCAGAGACAAACAGCGTTACGCCTCTACTCGGTGCTTCCTTCTGCGGGCAACACGATGGTTAGCAGAAGTACTCTTTATTCCTCTGAAAGCTTTTTTATTACTTCATTCAATGTTCTTTCCTCCGTCAAGGGGCTATAGCCAAACTTTAATGCAGTTAAATTCCACATTTCCCTTGCAATACCCGTCCCGTACACGTCTCCTGTTTTCGTAATCCGCAACTGTTCAGCAACTTTGTCACTTAACTCGTTCTGCATGTATTCCCGCATCTGCACGAACTCCTCCTTTGTAAGGCCGTGAATACTTTTCAGCTTTTTCATTTCGCTCAAACGCTTCTCTGAGTGATACGAGAAGCTGAATTTGGCGTAGAAATTCATCTCTTCGTACCTGATGGCATCCACAGCAGGGAAAAAAACGGCTTCTTCCACCAACTGAAAGCCGTTCCGGTCCAGTTCTTTAATGGCTAGTACTTTGTACTTATCCCCTTTCCACGGAAAAGACGGGGAGGGCAACTGCTCCACCAGCAAAATGTGCAAGTCTCCCTGATTGATGTACCGTTGCACCAGGAAGTGCCGTTTAAATGCCTCGTAGCACTGCAAATTATAGCGGCAACCGGAAAATACTACGGTATCCCGGGAGACAGTCAGTTTCTGAGGACCGTCCGGGGTGATGGCATAAAATGCACCGGGCAATTTAAAACCACTGTCGCGGGAATATTCCGGTAGAAAGGAGCCAAGAATACCAAGGCTGATTAGGATTTTCAGCAGCATACCAGTTAGATTCTCGGGTCGTGATAAAATTTTTGGCAATTATTTTGGTTCCGAAGTTCGTTAAGGCTTGGCTTTTTCCTTAGCTATCCAATAGCGGTAGAGTATTCCATACACTGCTCCGACAATCCCAAAGCTAAGTACTTCGTACCAGGCCACACCGAGAGCAGGCCCCTTTACCAACAGTAAAATAGGCAAAGCATATACTGCTCCAATTAATGCACACAGTACTATGTAAAAAACGTTTCTATTGCTCTCTTTTAAATGCGGTGCCCCAAAAACCGGATTAAGTGCAATCAAGTTGAACAAAAGTATCGGTGGTATGTAAAACAGCCAATATCCATATATCAGAATGATTAGTAGCGCGTTTAGGGCAGTTTTGCAATACGTTACGAAAACGGATTGGTGAGAAACTCTTAAATTATCTGAATAAATACCAATTAACAATGCACTGAGTAGAACGCATATGAACAGGGATGCCACGGTTCTAAAAAACAACTTCCTCATAGATCAACCAACTTCTATTACCAATCATTTGCATTACGGGCAGGGAACTGCTGAGCGGGTTCTTTTCCGGCAAATGGTCAGGCTCTCTATCTGTCCGAAGCTCCGTCAAGTCTTGGCTTTTCCCCCGCGATCCAATAGCGGTAAAGCGTTTCGTATGCCGCTCCTACCAGGCTACAGGCAAGCACTTCGTCCCAGGCAATTCTTCTAGGGACGCCTCTCGTCATAAACAGAACAGGTATACTGTACACTGTTCCGATAACCAGCCCCAACCCAATGTAAAAAACGTCTCTAATGCGTCCTTTCACGTGAGGCGCCAGGGTACTAAGGCCAGGCGCTATCACGTGAAATAAAAACACTGCTGGTATGGCGAATAGCCAGTACCCGTAAAATAAAATGATTAGTAGCGCAAGCAGGATAGCGTTGAGATATATTACGAGACCGGATCGGTGAGGAACCTTGAAGTAGTCCGAATAAACCCCTATCAGCACGGCACCGATGAGGATGCTTATGAAAAAAGATGCTACAGTTCTGAAAGAAGAGTTCCCCATATATAAACCAAGTGCATATTATTACTCTTTCATGTTACGGGCAGGGAACAGTGCTTAACGACAGATTATTCTCGAGAGCTTCTTTTACTTTTTGCCAATCAGGGCGATTGGTAACGGGGGTACGCACTTCGGCAGTATTTACTCCAGAAATTCCGTCATTCTCGTTAAGAAACTGGGCAATCTTCGCCTGGAAGTTCTTCCACATTTCATCAGATTTGGCAAATTGGAGTTCCTGACCATTCATTGCCTTTGTCACAATTCCTAATAAACTGTCAAAGTAACCCGTTAACCTGTCGGCTCCTTGTGTGTAAAACACCCACCCGTTTCCGGATTCGTAAATTCCAAACGTACGGTTACCACTAACGGGATGGTTATTATTGTAAGGATCGTGAATAGTGCTGAAAGTCCAACTCGCGGATTGATAACCCGGACTGTACTGAGAACAAATCACTGAACCTTGGTCAACAGGAATCGCAATGGATAAGACGGCTCCTACCGGATTGCTGCTATTCCAAATGGCTCCTTCATCGGTTCCAGTAGCGGAATGCGGCGAAAATGAGCCGTGATCGGGACTAACAAAATCATTTATGTTAGTACGTACATAGTCCATTAGTCCGTTCATGTCTACCCTTTGGCCGTTTATAACTGGGAATTCCGTGAAATATACAGAGAAATTATCCACGTTGATGGCAATACCCTCGGCGTTTTTGATGGATTGTACAAACCAAGAATTAGGTAAATTTTCAATAGGCCGATCCATGCTATTCATGAAAGCGACGTCTTGCGCTAACTGTTCTAACTTATTGATTACTGACTGCGGAGGTTTGAAATTGATTTGATAACGCCATGAATCTGTTAGTCCGGGGCATGGTCCATAAAGAGAGGTGTTGTCAGCTTTCAGTTCTTCAATCGCTATGGGGTATACGGGCTCCGGGGCAGGCCCGCCACCACCTCCGCCATCATCCCCGCCGCCATCATCGTAACAATGCTGTTCCTGCGTGGAGTAATCAATTGACCAATTACTGCAATAATAAGGATCGCCATCGGCACTAACTGGAGGTGGAGGCATAATAAGCGGTTCTTGGTCTCTCACCATTACGGAAGTTCCATATACAATTATAAGACCTCTTTCAATGCAGGTACCGCTTAAATGATAAGTGGTATAAGTAGTACACCATCCTGCAGTTCGACCGTTACTATCCTTGCTTTTAAGCCGAATACTTCCTGCTCTTTTTCCGTTTTTATAAAAGTAACCGTACAATAGCTCACCCTCCCAATTCTTGATGAGTTGCGCCCCGGAATAACTCTCCTTCTCAATAAAACCACTGGATTTCTTTTGATACCCTTCCTCCGGCAGCAATTCCATCACCTGAAGTTGTTTGTGTCCATCTTTATCATTGAACACAATCAGTTGGGGCAATGGCCGGTCAATTAAACGTTCTTTAGGTTCATTTGCCTTTTTCCCTCCCGTTGCACATAACCATACCGTTTCATCTTCTCTTTAAACTGCAAAGGCACCTGGACGTAGGTCTTTCCGTCGGAAAACCGCTTTTCTTTTGCAAACTTCCACTGAGGTTCCGTATTAGAGTAAGTAGTATTGTTGAGCCTGGCTTGAGGCTGTTTTTGCAGTATTTGCTCAAACCATACTTTTGCCTCGGCAACAGTAATATTGCGCGGTGTGAGTTGAGTGGGCCCTACCTCCTGCTCTTCTTTACGGCAGCCGAGTGGGAACAACAGTAATACGAGTAAAAGAAGGACTTTTAATCGGTTAAGATGTTTCATATTATTAATGAATTAAGGTTTTCTCAAAATTAGCATAACTTTCATAACTGCCTGATTAAATATTTGTTAACTGTAGGTTACTCTCTGCCACCTTTAAGAATGGAATTTATTTTTGCGTCAAAAAGCCCTCTGCGTCAGGATAAAGCTATTCTCAAGTCAAAGGAATTCCAGTCTCTCACGGTGAAGGAGTCATCCTGCTTACCATTAGCCACTTGTCACTTGATCTTTACCGCCGTGGTGCCGTAGCCGAATTTTTCTTTCCGGGCGCCCTGGTAAAATTTCACGTTGGGGTGTTTGCCCAGCCACCGGTGCAGTTCGGTGCGCAGTACGCCCACGCCATGAATGCAAACAATTTCGACTATACCCGTCGCAATGGCGTTTTTGAGGGATTTCCCGAACGTTTGCAGTTGCAGTTTCAGCATGTCCGGGCGGCTCATCTGCGCGTAGTTGTCGGCTAGCTGCTCGATGTGCAAGTCTACCTCGGAAGGGGGCCGGGCAATGGCGGCTTCGGGTACGCGCCGCGAAGACCTGCTCATGAGCCAGGAAGAACTTGGCCGCGTGTGGATTTTCCGCAAGCACATGTCTGACATGACTTCTGTGGAAGCCATGGAATTCCTCCTTGACCGCATGAAGGGAACCCGCAATAACGATGAGTTTCTGGTTTCGATGAACCGCTGAGCAGCCGGACTGAAGCCATATGAAAAAGCCCTGCAACATTTCGTTCCGGGGCTTTTTCCTTGTATCGTCAGCTTAGTGATGTAATTTAGTGATGTAATATATATAGAAGGTAACATTTCACTGAATCAATACTTTTTTCGGCCTGATCAGGTTACCCGCCGGCCATTTTTGCATAAAGCCGTAAAAAGCTGAAAGAACAAACACCCTTCAACTAATTTCATAAACTATGCGTCGCTTAACCCCATTTGGAAGATTAACCATTGTAATACTGATACTCGCTGCCCTTTACGGCGGGTACCGGGTTTTGCAGAATCAGGGCATTATCGGCAAAGGCACCCAAACCGCCCGTACCGAGGGTACTGACCTGGGCGCCGGTCGTGATGAGGCCACTGCCAGCCCGGCGGACCAGTCAGCCCAGACCAGCCCCGATTCGGCAACATCGCCGGCTACTCCCGTCAATAACCAGCCGCAGGCCTTTAACTATACGCCGCCTGCCCCTGAGGGCGGCAAACTGAAAGGCGTGGTAGAACTGGGTGCCAGCGGTTTCAACTCCTTTATTGTCCGGGTGGATGAGCAAAAGAACTGGAAGCTTGAGAAAGCTGAATTTGGCAACAGCCTCGTGCTGGAAAATATGGCTTCCGACGAAGACATAAGGGCTGGCCTGAAGAAATACATCGGCGGCATGCTCGACTACGGCGTAAGCGGCCGCGACATCCACTTTGTGGTAAGCTCGGGAGCCGACAAAGCCGAAAACACGCAGAAGATCAAACGCGCCCTGAAGCAACTGGGCTATGTAGTCAATCAGGTAACGCCCGAACAGGAAGGCACGCTCGGCCTGAGGTCGGTACTGCCGGAGGACTACGAGAACAATTCCTTCGTGGTAGACATTGGTTCAGGTAACACCAAAATATCCTGGAAGGAAAGCGGCACACTCAAGGCGCTTGAAACGTACGGCTCCAAATATTTCCAGGACAACATCGCTGACCAGAAAGTGTACCAGGAAGTAAAGGCTAAAGCCAGCCAGATTCCGCAGAGTCACCGCAAAACCTGCTTCATCATCGGCGGAGTACCTTTTGAAATGGCCAAGGCCGTGCGGCAGGGCAAGGAGCGGTACACAGTACTGAACGCCCCTGATGAATACAATCTGGACAACGCCAAATCAAAGGCGGGCGTCAACATTTACCGGGCCATCAAGGATGCAACCGGCTGCGATCAGTTTGTGTTTGACTGGGACGCCAACTTTACCATCGGTTTCCTGCTGAATCTGCCCCAAGAGTAAGCAGGGGCTCCCGATACATTTTAATCCAAAGAAAAGGCAGACTCAGGAGTCTGCCTTTTCTTTTACTTTGTTAGTACAATATTGACTACCCAGCTACCCGGTCGGGCCATTTGTGATTTGCCGTAGTTGAGTTTGGCCGGAATACCAGCCAGACTACCAGACTAAGCGGCCACGACAATAAAGCGACCAGCAGTGCCACCAATCCGGCCGGTTTTCCGCGTCGTCTGGCGTCGCGGTATGCCCATATGATACTCCAGATATAAAGCCCGATTCCCGCCAGGGCTAGTGCCACTCCAGCTATTCCCCATCCTATAAAAACCTCATCATTTTCCATAATGCTTACCTTTATTTGGGACAACCTTCCTATTGCCTTTACGCAAAACAGTACCGGATGTTAACCTTATCGCCTGATTACTTCTGTTTCGGTACCATTTTTCCGAAGGAGGTTACTTGCCCCGCCAATGCTCATAAAACACGGATCACCTGATGACAGCACCCCGATGATAGTACCCTATAATTACGAAGAAACGGCACGGCAGGAACTGCTCCTGTGGCAGGAAAAGATGGTCCGGGAACCTTCCTTTGCCAGTCAGCTTACCAAAGGCCTGCAGGACAAGATGAACAGTTGGATTCCCGAAAAAGCGCATCAGGCTATTACAACGGCTATTAAAGGAATGGTCAGAGGTGTACTGACCGGCTCCGGATTCATCTCCGGCACTCCGCTGGAGGGTGCACTTCTGGAAGAACGGGAAAGGCTCGTGCGGGAAAAAATCAGTACTTACAAAAAAATGGGAGCCGCCAGCGGAGCCGTCACCGGAGCCGGTGGCATCCTGCTTGGGTTAGCTGATTTTCCGGTGCTGCTGAGCCTCAAAATGAAAATGCTCTTTGACATTGCCGGCCTCTATGGATTCGGCACTGGTCAATTTTCGGAAAGGCTGTACATTCTCCATATTTTTCAGCTTGCCTTCTGCTCTCGGGAGAAAAGGATTGAAACCTACGGCAGAATACTCCGGTGGGATGAACAGGTCACAGTCTTACCTGAGGATATTCATCAGTTCGACTGGCGCAGCTTCCAGCAGGAGTACCGCGACTACATAGATATAGTCAAACTGCTGCAACTCGTTCCTGGCATTGGTGCGGTGATCGGAGCGGTAGCCAATCACCGGCTGGTAGATAAGCTCGGGGAAACCGCCATGCAAGCTTACCGGCTCAGGCTGTTCGGGCAGCGCCAGCTGGATTCAGGCGGCGGGTAAGGATTGCTGCTGCTGGAATTTAACACATTTCGCGAAATTTAGGTCTTTGTGCCCGAACACAAACACCGCGTATATTTGTTCTTCCTGTGTGAAGTATAGAGCCCCGATCCCCTGACTTTGCTTGAAATTCAGGGGATTTTGCTTAAAATAAAGTTTACATGAATACACTGAAGGCTTTTTTAAAGCGCTTTTTGATTATCCTGCTTTCACTTACCGGCCTGGTTCTGCTGGCTTTTGGGGTCTATGTACTGATCAGCCAGGGCACCGAAAGTGATTCTCATCAGGCTTATCTGAAAAAGAATATGGAGCAGATTGCGCTTGACTCCTCCCCTTCTTTCCAGATTTTCGATCAGGAGTTTTACCAGAACCAGGTGATTCTGCTGGGTGAAACGCACGGCTACCAGGCGCCTCAGGAACTGGACTTTATCATATTGAAGCATCTCAATGCCCGGGCGGGGGTGAGAAATTACCTGGCGGAAGTAGATTATTGCCAGGCCTGGTTTCTGAACAAGTACCTGCGGACCGGCGATGAAAATTTTCTGAAAATAGTTTTTGAGCCCTGGATCAATCAGGCACAATGGGGCAGCGAGGAGTTCTACAACAAGATCAAAAAAATTCATGCACTGAACGCTTCCTTGCCGGCCGGCCGGCAGATCCGGTTTCTGGGCATCGACAAAATCCACTCCATTGCCACGGTGAAAGCTTTTCTCGGGGAATTTCTGGACGAAGTCAACTATCAGCCTACTCCGGGCAGCCAGATTGATTCGCTGCGGGCTTACCTGCTCGGGGAGGCCGCTCCCAAAGAAGCAATCGGCCGGGTGGCCGGCAAGGTGCTGGAAGACATAGATCAGAAAGAAGCTTTTTACCGGGATCTGCTGGGCGAACACTGTCCTTCCTTCCGGCATTTCATTCAGAATGTGGCGTACCTTGATTCGAATACGCCCACTGATTCGCTGATGCTGAGCAACCTCACTTTCCTGACGAACCAGTTGGGTCTGGCCCGCGAGAAGATGTATGGTCTTTGGGGCTATTACCATACCCTGCAGTCGCCCCTCCGGATCGGTGTTCCGTTTGCCGCACTCGTTAAAAGGTCGGATCTGCCTTTCCGCGACAAGGTAGTTTCCCTGAATATTCTGTCGCTGGGCAGTGATATGATGATTCCTCCCGGCTTCAAACCGCAGCCGCCTGACGGCAAGGTTGGCTATTTCAATAATAACGGGCCTTTTGTATTTGTTGATGGCATCAAAGACCTGAAGGCCGTGACGGAAGACAATTCAGTGACTATTTTTAAACTGGATGAACCCGGTTCGCCTTACCGGCAGTCGCAGAAGCTGGCCCGCGTAAAAACGTGGGTAGCCAGAAGCTTCATACCGGAGGACGATGTCGTTACGACTGATCTTTTTCAGTACGCTGTGCTGGTGCGGGATTCCGAAGCACTTACGCCACTCCGGAATTAAACAGTCGCGTTTTATTGCCCATTTTCAATCACTACTTATGCAAATTCCCTATAACAGCCGGGAACGGGAACTGATCAAAGCCGCCAACCAATTCAGGAAGCGGGCTGAAAATCTGGTGAAAGCCGGAAAGTTGGGTGAAGAACACCTGAAGGTGATCAGCGCCTGCGATCAGTTGACGGAGCAGATACGGGTTCACGCCGGCAAGCGCAGCCTCATTGAGCAGCAGCACGACCAGTTGAAAAAACTGGTACAGGACCATGCGCAGTGCCCCCGCTGTAAAACCAACGTTCAGTTGAAGCTGGCCGGCGTATTTACCAATGAGCAGGGCTGGAAAATGAACAAGTACCGCTGCCGCCGCTGCAACATTGAGTTTGTCTGGAACCGCCCCAATAATCCGTGGCATATGCTGGAATTTATTGATCAGATGCTCCGGCAACTGGACCAGACGCTGGAAGCGGAAGACATGGAACCTACCCACCGGGAGCAGAACCTGCTGATGAGGGAACAGATTATGCAGAACCTGCAAAAGCTGAAACCCGTGGTGGAAGACGCCGATGAAAACCTGCGCGACATCCGGCAGAAAGACCAGGAAATGGCCCGGATGCTGCACGAATTCAAAAACTACCTGCTCATTGAAACCATCCGGCTGGACACCTGGGAAAGCAAGAATACTACGTAAGTTACGGCTTACCAGCGGGTAACTTCCCGTGAGCTGTTTAGTCCGGCAGAGCCATCCATGTCCCGGTAACCTTCCATTTCCTTTTGGTTTTTATGAATCTACTGCAACAGAAGGTAGCTCTTCTCCAGGCATACCCTGTTTATCAAGTCTTTGAGCAAAATCACTTCCCTGGTCAGTGAGCATTCATTTGCCTGTTGACCAGGCAGCCCTGCCCGGATAACCGGCAACGGTCAACCAACCACTATTTGCAACTACGGGGCTGAAAGAAAAATGTTATCGGAAACAAGTCTCCCAATGATGCCAAAACCCTGTTAATCAGGCGTAACAGAAGATTCTACCCGGCGGGCCATTGACTGCGCAATGATGCTGGCGACGAGGAGTTGGAGCGCGTGATACAGCAGGATGGGCAGCAGGATCACGCCGGCGGCATTGGCATCCGGAAACAACACCCGCAACATTACGGTGCCCTGCACCAGCGATTTTTTGGAACCGCAGAACAACGCGGTAATCCGGTCTTCGCGGTTAAAGCTGAGCAGGCGGCTCAGCAGGTGAATAATGCCGTAAACGCCGAAAAACAGAGCCAGCATAGTCCCTCCCAGCAGAAGCAGGTCGGTAATGCTGTAGCCGGCAAAAAGCTTGCGGGCAAATGACTCAGCGAAGGAAGTGTATACAATGAGCAGAATGATGGACTGATCGAAGAAGCGCAGCGGCGTACGGTTCCGCTCCGCAAATGCTCCAAGCCACCGGTGCAGCAAGATGCCCAGCCCCACCGGCACGATCACCTGCAGGGTTAGCTTGCCGATTACACTCCACAGGTTATAATCAGCGCTGGCTTTCAGGAATAAGCCCATCCAGAGAGGCGTAATAAATACTCCCAGCAGGCTGGATATACTGGCGTTGAAAATGGCCCCGGCCATATTGCCACCGGCAATGGAAACCATCACCACGGATGAGGAAACCGTAGACGGCAGGGCCGCCACGTAAAAAGCACCTAACCACAGCAACTGGGTGTCAGAGCCGGAAAAAGCCCCGTAAACTCCCAGTACCAGCAACGGAAAAACTACAAAAGTAGCCAGTTGCACCACCAGGTGAAGACGCCAGTTGCCAAGACCTTCCCGCATTTTTCCGGGACTGAGTCTCAGGCCGTAGAAAAAGAAAATCAGTGAAACACCGTAATTGGCAATTTCTTTCAGGGGCAGCGGCCCTTCTTCGGTGCCAAACCAGGGTTGCCACCACGCCAGCAGCGTAACGCCGGTCAGGGCCAGCAGAAAATAGTCAAAGCCAGCCCGGGCCAGCAGTACGCTCAGCCGGCGCCTTCCGGCCACTTTTTGTACTTTCGCCCCAGGGGATGTCTGCACGGGTAGTCCTTTTTGGTGGAAGTCCAAAATTACCAATGTTCCGGTCATTCGCCTGGGTTAAAGAGAATATCTGTCGGTCCGGTTTTCTTTTACCTCATTCATGAAAAAGGCCTCCCGCAGTGGGAAGCCTTTACTAAAGTATCAAGATCTGTGTCTTCTGGATTGAATATCCGGATCAGGCGTAGCCGTGCAGCACCCTGGCCTTTTGCCGCTCAAATTCAGACCAGGTCAGCACGCCTTCTTTGTGCAGATGGTCAAGCCGCATCAGTTCTTCCGAAGCAGTCCGCTGCCCTTGACCCTCAGCCGGACTGGCGGCCAGTGCCCAGATCAGGGCGATAATGTACCCGATAAACGTCCAGCCCAGAAAGAAGTTGAGCAGGAATATACCCGTTACGCCCTGCTTATCGCGGGCAATAATGGTGGGAAGAAAATAAAGAGCCAGCAGAATCAATAAAGTCATCATAACATCAGGAGGTTAATAAATAGATAAAAAAGATTCGCTTCCCGGAACCCGGTTGCAAAATTTCCGGAACCACTATTTACCGGTAAAGCCTGATTCCATACACAGGTTCGCGTTACAGTACTTTATGGTAAACCAGAACCCAGGTAACCCGGATTTTCCTATCTTTTATACCGATCGGGGCGGCGGCAGTGCCAGAACTTTGCGGCCTGCAATGCGGGCATATGAATCGGGAACCTTATCATTCCGGCTACGGAGATACAGTATTTATAGCCAGTAAATAAGTTTGCCGTTCCTGCGGCCAGCTACTGCCCGCCCTGCCTCAGAACAAGAATTTGCACTTAGCCAGCACCCTAAAGCAGAGGTAATGGCCGGCGCTTCAGCCTTGGGATGAAAACATTTTTTTAAATATCAGGCCATTTTTCATCTATTTAAGGGTTTCCCAAAAACTGCTGCAACTAATACCCATCGATCTTCGTACGTTTTTCCATCAAACAGATGGGAAGCATATGATATTTTTGCAGGAATTTACGGGTATGCCCACTCATGAACAGGTGAAGTTTGTACGGCAGCAGGGACGGTATCTTATGCATCGCCTCGGACAAAGCTGTTTTTGTACGCTTTACGCAGTGGGCAACTTCTTTGTGGAGCTTCGGTATGACTCAACAAGCTATAACATGGTCGGCATTGTCTGCATTGGTAATCCGGGAAAACTAGACTCTTATCTGAGCACAATTTCTATCAACGAATTATTCAGATAGGCCTCAGATTACTGTCGCCTTCACAGACATCGGTACACATCTCATTACCTGATAATGGGATGTGTTTTTTTTGCCTTTTCTTTACCTTTGCAGGGATTTTTTAACTTCAGCCAAATGATCCGGATAATTACCTTCTGCCTGCTCCCCGTTTTACTGCTTACCATGGGTGCCGCCTTGCCGCCCAAAGACGACCGTTACTATGAAATGCGAATCTACTATGCAGCTCCCGGTAAGCTGGAGGACCTGCAGGCCCGCTTCCGGAACCATACCACCAAAATTTTTGAAAAACACGGCATGACCAACGTTGGCTACTGGGTGCCGCAGGAGAATCCCGAAAACAAACTGGTGTACATCCTTTCTTACCCCGGCAAAGAGGCCCGGGCCAAAGCGTGGAAGGCATTCAGCAGTGACCCCGGGTGGCAGAACGTGCAGAAAACTTCCGAAGCCAACGGCAAGCTCGTAGACCGCGTGGAAAGTATCTTCATGAAGGCAACTGATTATTCGCCGAAAATCACCAGTTCCGTCGGCAAAACACCGAGAGTGTTTCAGTTGCGTACCTACACTTCCGTTCCCGGTAAGTTGCCCAACGTACACGCACGGTTCCGCGACCATACCACCAGGCTGTTCCGCAAGCACGGTATGACTAATTTGGGTTATTGGGAGGTGATTCCGAAAGACGGTGCCGAATCCAATACCCTGATCTACGTGCTGGCCCACCCAAGTAAAGAAGCCGGCGAAAAATCTTTCAACGATTTCCGGGCCGACCCCAACTGGCAAAAGGCCAGACAGGCTTCCGAAGCCAATGGTCCGATTGTAGAGAAGGTAGAAGCCGTGTACATGAACGCCACCGATTATTCCCGGCTCCGCTGACGAGGTGTGAGTACTTCCCCCGGACGACCGGCAGTTTGATTTCATTCAGATCAGAAAGCAGCCTTCCATCCACAAAGCCCTTTCCTCCGGAAGGGCTTTTTCTATTTTTATGCCGCAATCAGCGAGGTAATAAATTCCTTTGGTAACGCGTAATTCTGCCACGCTACTTGTAATAACCGGCATTTTAATTGCCACCACAACCATACAAACCGGCCGGAGCCGATATGAAAAGATCTTTTTTCTCAAATTTCTGAGCAACAAATGCTGTTCCGGGTCCGGCTTAATAACCAACTGTCATGAAACGAGTTTTACTGATTTCGCTGCTTCTCTATCTGGCTGCCTGTAGTTCGGGCAAGCAAGCCCTGTAGCGGGGCAACTACGAAGAATCCGTGCTGAAAGCCATCAACCGGCTGCGAAGCAATCCGGACCATAAAAAAGCCCGCGCCACCCTGCAGGAAGGGTTTCCGCTGACGGTAAGTTATCATCTGGAGCGGGTCGCTGCCCTGAAAAATTCCAGCGAACCCTTCCGCTGGGAAAGCATTCTGGATTCGTATAATACATTGACCATGCTGCACAGTGAGTTGCAGCGGTGTCCGGCCTGCCGCCAGCTGGTATCAGGCTCCCGTTCGTACCTCAACGAAGCGGCTGATGCCCGCTACCAGGCTGCATCGGACAGGTACCGGGCGGGGGTGCAGGCCCTGAACCGCGACAACGGCCGCATCAGCGCCAAAGAGGCTTTCCTGCACTTCAGGCGGGCCAATGAACTCCAGCCTGATTACCGCGATGTACGGGCAAAAATGGACGAGGCCTACTTCTTTGCTACCCTGAAGGTAGTGCTGGAGCAGATTCCGGTTCATTCCCGCACGATGGGCCTGAGCCACGAGTTCTTCCAGAACAAAATCAACGAATTTGCCTCCAGCGTACGCATGAATGAGTTTGTGCGTTTTTACACACCGCAGGAAGCCCAGGCTACTAAACTCGCAAAGCCTGACCATGTGGTGCGCCCGCAGTTTGATGAATTTGTGGTAGGTCAGGTATTCCTGAAGGAAAGTACCGAAACCTTTACCCGCGACAGCGTAGTGGTAGGTCAGGTAAAGGTGGAAGGCGTAAACAAAGACGTGTATGGCAAGGTTTCTGCCCAGTTCACGACTTTCCGGAAAACGATCAGCTCAAGGGGGCTGCTGGACATGCAGATATACGATCCGACGGCCAACCGGGTGGTGAACCAGCAGAAGATGCCGGGAGAGTTCGTGTGGCAGTCGGAGTGGGGTACTTTCAAGGGCGACGAGAGGGCACTTACCAGGAAACAACTGGAGATCTGCCAGTTGAGGGAGGTACCGCCGCCGCCGCCGCAGGACCTTTTCATTGAATTCTGTAAACCAATTTATGGTCAGGTAACGGCGCATCTGCAGAATTACTACCGCAATTATTAAGTAGCTGGGGTGCAGGACAAGTTTGGTTTCCCGCAGATTTACGCGGATGAAAGGGAGTATCTGCGAACATCTGCGCCCTGATCTGCGGGAACTATTCTCAGCGAAGCTAAATAATCAATCCCTTTAAGAACTTGTCCTGCACCCAGTAGCTGTACTGACAAATGGGGTTGTATCTGAATGGCTATATTATTGAATGGCTGAATTGTTTTCTGAAGAATAATTCTGATCCTGCGGCTCCTTCTCAACATTTAAGCCATATAACAATTCAGCCATACAACCATATCCTTTCCTGTCAATATTCCTTCCTATACCACTACACCGGCGTGCCGGGCAATTACGCGGTCAATCACTTCTTCCGTACGGTCGGGGTACTCGGCATCAATCACCGAGCCGTTTACTACCCATTCGCGGATGGTGGCAATATGTTTTTTCTTCAGGCTCCTGATTACGGGCACACCCATGTCCCTGAGGGCAGCGGCATTGCAATGCTGCTCGTACTGATTTTTCATCGGGATCACCATCAGCTTTTTGCGCAGGAAAAGGGCTTCGGCCGGCGTCTCGAAACCGGCACCGCAGAGAATGCCCTGACAAGAGGCAAGGCTGCGGATGAATGCATCATTGTCTACTGGCCGCAATTCAATACCGTTGATCTGGCGGGGCTTCTTGTTGTGCTTGGAGAACACCTGCCACCGGATATCGCCTTCCACCAGTGAAAGTACTTCAATCAGCCGTTCGTCGTCGTAGGCGGGCAGATAAACCGTGTAGTGCCCCTGGTCAGCAACCGGCAGTTCGCGGATTTGCTGCCGGATCACCGGCGTATAGATATTGTCGTCGTAAGCCCTGAAGTGGAAGCCGTAGGCGGCCGTCACCGGCGCGTAATTGAGCAGCACCATTTTTCCCATCCAGTCTACCTTTTCGGGCTGGGGCGCCCTGGCTGACAGTACCGCGCCCTGATGGCTGAGCCCGATGCAGGGCTTGCCCCTCAGGCGGCACGCCCACGCACTCACCGGCTCAAAATCATTCACGATCAGATCGTAATCATGGACGGGCAGGCTCCGTATCTCATTGACAAACCGGCGGGACTTTGCCTTGGCGAATGTCTGGAAAAGGTCTACGCCGCCGGTTCTCCCGAAAATAAAACTAAGTCCCTTGTAGCGGTATTTCACCGGGTACGGCAAAGCTACATCGGCCTGGATCCCGCTGATGAGCAGGTCTACTTCCCCTTTTTTCTGCAGGACGGGAATCACATCGCGGGCCCGGCTTAAGTGTCCGTTGCCGGTCCCCTGAATGGCGTAGAGAATTTTCATGCGTGCAAATCCGGATGGGGTTAAACGCAGTCCGGTTGCCCAAAGTAATAAGATTTGGGGAATGGGAAATAGCCGGCCGCTGTAAAAATCAGATCTTCCGGGAAGGTAAGGTTCCGGCCGGGGCTAAAAACCGGGGTAGTCAGAACAGCGGAAAAATACTTTTTGCGGGCGTATAGCGCCGGAACGACCGGTTCAGCACAAGGAAACGGTAAAGCAACAAACGTTCTCTCAGGAACTGGCCAAAGCTTCTGATGGTTTTCATCTCTTTTTGACGGCAGGTTTATCCGGCTAAAGATAGCTTTTGCCCGGCCGGCGGGGGTAAAGGGAAAATGAAGTTTTGGTTATTTTACTGTAAACACTTTTCGGCTCAGCTGACCAGATCATATAATTATATGGCTGTATGGCTGTCTGACCAGCACGATGCTTCAGAAGCAGCCAACCTGACAATGCAGCAATTAAGCAATTTAACCACTCAGCCCTACATCTGATCTAGCCATTGTCGGCAAAGCCGGGATACAAAGTCATGCCGCCGTCTACGTACAGCGTAGCGCCATGCACGTAGTCCGATTCGTCGGATGCCAGCCAGACGGCTGCCCTGGCCACGTCTTCGGGTTCGCCCACGCGGCCGTAGGGAATCAGTTTGAGCAGCTTTTCCTCGGCCTCCCTGCTTTCCCACGCATCCCGGTTGATGGACGTCTTGATGGCTCCCGGCGAAATGCTGTTGACTCTGATCCGCTGCGGGGCAAGTTCCTGCGCAATGGATTTCATGAACAGCATAATGCCGCCCTTGGAGGCGGCGTAGTTGACGTGTCCGGCCCACGGAATCACGTCGTGTACCGAGCTGATGCAGATGATCTTACCGGCAGCCACGGAACGTTCCTTTACGATGCCGCGCCGCACAAATTCCCTGGCAGCTTCCCGGGCGCAGAGAAACTGGCCGGTCAGGTTCACGTCAATCACCTTCTGCCAGTCGGCCAGCGACATTTCCAGAAACGGGGCGTCTTTCTGCAGGCCCGAGTTATTGATCAGAATGTCTACCGTGCCAAACTCGCGGATGGTCTGCTCAAACAGCCGCTTCACGTCTTCTTCCCTGCTCACGTCGGCACCGACGGCAATGGCTGAGCCTCCCGCCGACCGGATGGTTTCCACTACTTCACGGGCACTTTCTTCGTTGCTGCGGAAATTGACTACTACGTGAGCGCCTTCCCGGCCCATGGCAAGGGCGATGCCTAACCCGATACCGGAACTGGCTCCGGTTACTATTGCGGTTTGTCCTGCTAAACGTGTCATCCTGATGATTGGGAAAGACGGTAAAAGATGAAGTATACGGGAATACGCCTTCCACGTTTTGCCACGGCCCGCAAATCAGAAGATTCAATTTTTGTCAATATCCTCTGCGCCTCTGCGGTGATATTTTTTCTTTCACCGCAGAGGCGCAAAGAGAAATTTGATTTACGCTGTTTCCTGGCTATGCTCGGAAATAAAGTGGAACTCGATCTCAGGATACTGGCGGATTGCCGTGGTGAGCATGTATTCAGATTCGGCCAGGTACACGGGCCGGTTGTCCTTATCCATTGCAATCTGGGTGCCTTTGCTCTGGATGTACTATTTGTGCTTTTTGCAGTTTTCGGAGGCCAGCCAGCAGGCTTTGAAAATAGGCAGTGGATAAAGATTACAAGATGCGCCGTATTCCTGCTCCAGGCGGAAGCGGATGACGTCAAACTGGAGTTCCCCTACCGTGCCGATTACCTTCCGGTTACCCGGCTGGAGTGTAAACAACTGGGCCACGCCTTCATCGGTAAGCTGGCTGATGCCTTTTTCCAATTGCTTGGTCTTGAGCGGGTTGGTATTGACTACCTCCCTGAAAATCTCCGGCGAGAAGCTGGGGATTCCTTAAACATCATAATTTCCCCTTCCGACAGCGTATCGCCGATCTTGAAGTTATTGGTATCGTACAGGCCCACTACGTCGCCGGGCAACGCATCTTCGGTAACGCTTTTTTCGTTGCCCATGAAGGCGTACGGGTTGTTGAAGCGCAGGCTCTTGCCGAGCCGGACGTGGTGGTAAAACTTATTGCGCTGAAAGCGGCCCGAACACACCCGCAGAAAGGCAATCCGGTCGCGGTGCCGGGCGTCGAGGTTGGCGTGGATCTTGAATACAAAGCCGCTGAAGCCTTCTTCACTGGCATACACGGTCCGGTTGCCGGTGATTTTTGGTCCCGGAGGCGGGGCAATTTCCACGAAAGTATCGAGCAGTTCGCGGATGCCGAAGTTGTTGAGGGCACTGCCGAAAAACACGGGGGCTACCTCTCCGCTCCGGTACAGCTCCATCTGAAATTTTTCGTAAACGCCGTCGAGCAGGTCCACGTTTTCACGCAGTTCATCCGCATCGCGTCCGATCAGTTTGTTGAGTTCCGGCGAATCAAGCGAGCTGATCTTGACTACGTTGGTTTCAATGTTGGTTTTGTTGGCACTGAACAGGTCCAGGTGGCGGCGGTACAGGTTGTAGACGCCCTTGAAATCGGTGCCGATGTTGATCGGCCAACTCAGTGGGTGCACCTTGATCTTCAGCTTTTCCTCCAGTTCGTCGAGCAGATCGAAGGGGTCTGTACCGGGGCGTTCCAGATTATTCACAAAAATCATGACGGGCGTACTGCGCATCCGGCAGACTTCCATGAGCCGCTGCGTCTGTTCTTCCACGCCCTTCACGCAATCCACCACCAGAATCACGCTGTCTACGGCGGTAAGCGTGCGGTACGTGTCTTCGGCAAAGTCCTTGTGGCCGGGCGTATCGAGCAGGTTTACTTTGTACCCGCGGTACTCAAAGCCCATCACTGAGGTGGCCACCGATATACCCCGCTGCTTTTCAATCTCCATAAAGTCAGAGGCGGCGTGGTTCTTGGCCTTATTTGATTTTACGGCGCCGGCGGTCTGGATGGCACCGCCGAAAAGCAGGAACTTCTCAGTAAGCGTGGTTTTGCCCGCATCGGGGTGGCTGATAATCGCAAACGTCCGTCTTTTTTCTATTTCTTCCTTAATGCTCATTGTATGATGGACATTCCGGATTCTTAACTGCCGGAAAGTGCCTGTTTCTGGTATAACTGTAAATAACAACCGGAAAAACCCGCCGGAAAGTTCATAAAAAGAAGACAGGGCGGCGGGAGAAGGCGCAAAGATACGCATTTAGCCGATGCTTCCTTTCGCAGAGCCGCGGAGGGAGACAAGGAGTGACTGAAAATGAACCACGAACAACCAACAACCAACTATGCACTTTCCCGGAGGTCGGCAAGGGGGAGCCGCACGTTGAATTTGCTGCCGATGCCCACCTGGCTTTCCACGCTGATGGTGCCGCCGTTGCGTTCCACAAATTCCCGGCAGAAGGCCAGGCCCAACCCGGTACCCGCTTCTCCGGCCGTGCCCCTGGTGGTGTGTTTGGTATGGAAAGTGAAAATTTTCTCTACTGCTTCCGGCACTATGCCCACGCCATTGTCTTCCACCACCAGTTCAACGTAAGATCCGGCCTCCCGGGCTTTGATCTGGACCTGACCGTTTTCGGGCGTAAATTTAATGGCGTTGGAAACGAGGTTGCGGATCACCGTTTCCACCATATTCACATCGGCCCGGACCTTCAGGTGCCGGGGAATCTGGTTATGGAGGGAAATGTTTTTCAGCCGGGCGGTTGCCTGTAAAGCTCCGCAAACCTTTTCGGCGGATTCAAACGGCCTGAACCGTGTGGTCACCATCCCCACCTGGTCCATCTGCAGCCGTCCCCAGGTGAGCAGATCTTCCAGCAGCCGGTGCGTCTGCTGAGCGGATTCTACCGCCATTCCGGCCATTTTTTGTGACTCTTCCGGAGAAGTGGCAAATGCCGGATCATTCATCATTTCCAGCAGGACCCTGGTGTTGCGGGTAGGTCCGCGGAGGTCGTGGCTGATGATGGAGAAAAACTGACTTTTCTGGTTGTTCAGCGTGCGTAGCTGCTGTTCTGTCTTTTCCCGTTCCTGAAAATCCTTATAAACCAGCACCCCCAGCAGGGCAGCGATGATGCCGCCGAGAAGGGCAATGGCGCGGTTGACCCTCCGGTTCTCCCGGAGCAGATCCCTCGACTGGGCCTTGCTCCGGTCCGATTCACGCTCCAGCATCTGCTGCAGTTCCATAGAAGTAGAATCAATCTGGTTCATGAGTTTCCGGGCCATCCCTACGCGCCGTTTCTCACCCAGTTTATCTTCAGCTCCATCCCGGCGGATGGCAACCACCCTGTCCATCAGCCGGAAGCGTTCCCGGATGTACATTTGCAGAGTATCTATTTTTTCCCTTTCAAGGGTATAGTCTTCAGTCAGATGTTGCAGTTCTTTCAGATACTGCTTCGAAGCTTTGCGGGCGTTGTGATAATTGATCAGAAATATCTGATCTCCCGCCGTGGCATAAGCCAGCAGGTTCGACTCACCTGCTGTGAGCTTCAGCCGGAGCAGATCAAGGCGGCTGGCCACTGAGTCGGAGTGTTCGATCACAGCACTATCATGATAGAGTGTTTCGGATACCTGATACGAGTACCCGATGGAGATCAGCAGCAGCAGCACTACGGCTCCCAGACCAATGATCAGCTTGAAGAGAATCGGAACTTGTTTTCGGGGAATGTTAATGAACATCCGGCTTGTAGGGTTATGCCCACAAAGTAACCATTTCCGTGTCGTCCGGGCTTGCGCCAGTTGCTGATGGATTACAGGTGTAGGGTTTTACCCCATTTTGCAACTTTTCTGTGTTTACCGGGGCAAATAAAAGGTATCGGTCAAGCGCATTTTCCGTAGCTGCTCAAAAAAAGAAAGAAAATACTCAATTGATTTTTCCAGCCTCAGACTGACAAAAGCCCATTCCCGCTGGTTTGGAAGCCCTCATTCACGCAAGGAGAGGAGCAGCAGCGAACCATTAACCCGAAAAAGATCGTTTAACCTGTTCAGGGTTGTGCCAGGCAACCTGCAGATCTTTTCACCGTTAACAACCAAGCCTATGATTTTAGCGAAAGACAGAACCCCCGGATACGAACAGATGATGACCAACCTCGCCGGGTACCTCCACAACCGGGGATACGAAAATATCCGGGCACAGGCGATTGAAGGATACGATGATCCGTCCGGCCTGCAGAAAAAAGACTCTTCCCAGAGCTTCACGCCTGACATCACTGCCCGTAAAAATGGCGATAAACACTTCTTTGAAATTGTAGATTATCCGCAGAAGGAACAGGATCTGATTGTGACCAAGTGGATGTTGCTGTCTACGCTGGCCCGGCGGATGGACGGCAGTCTGGTGCTGGTGGTGCCCCACGGAAAAATGAGCTTTACCAACCGGATTCTCCGGAGCCATGGCATTCAGGCAAATGTACTGTCTGCCAGGGAACTGCCGGTTGCTTCGGCCGGAGCCTGATCAATCAAACCATTCCTGCCTGATCCGCTCCACCGGATTGTATCTACAGAAGTTACCTTTCCGGAGGTCAGATTTCTACAGCGCCTTTTCCTTTTCTGCCTTGCGGCCTGCTGATTCAGCTAACGGCTCCGGCCTGCCTTTATCGGGAGCAGGAAATAACTCTACTTCTTTTGACCAGGCAGGGAGCCGGTAAAGAATCATTCCTTTTACCGGCTCCCTGCTCTTTTACCTTCCCGCTGACGCCTGCTTCGGGTGGATACCTTCGCGTATTTCTTCAATCATTTTCCGGTTAAAAGCAGGCAGGTCACCCGGATTCCGGCTGGTTACCAGTCCATGATCCGTTACTACTTCCTGATCCACCCACTGAGCACCGGCATTTTTCAGATCGGTCTGCAGGGATGGGTAAGAAGTCATTTTCCGGCCCTGCACCACGCCGGCTTCGATCAGGGTCCAGGGACCGTGGCAGATGGCCGCCACGGGCTTGCCGGCGTCAAAGAACGCCTTTACAAACTGCACCGCCTTCTGGTTGGTACGCAGGTGATCGGGGTTCATTACGCCACCCGGCAGCACCAGGGCATCATAATCCTCAGGGTTCGCCTGATCGAGGGTTACATCTACCGGAAACTTTTCGCCCCAGTCTTTTTCGTCCCACGCCTTCACCATTCCGCTTTCCGGTGATACAATGTGGGCTACTGCACCCTGTTCTTCCAGCGCCTCCCGGGGTGAGGTGAGTTCTGCCTGTTCAAAGCCATCTGTTACCAGCATGGCTACTTTTTTTCCTGCCAGTTTATCCATAGTGGGTATTTTTTTAGTGAAACATACCTCTAGCCTACGCGTCGGGGAAGACAGGGTTGCAAACGGAGCCAGCCTGCCCGGGCACCCGGACGGATTCATTCGGGAAAGGAACCTTGACGACCTTAACAATATTGTTTACCTTTTAGCCGGAAAGCCATTTTTCATTTTTTCAAGCCACCCTTCTGTTTATTTATGAATCTTCTTATGAATCTTCAAAAAAAGAGTCTGCTTGCATTGGTGCTGATTTTTGCAGCACAATTGATTCTATCGGCTCAGAGTATGCCCCCGGTCGGGCTGGAGTTGTACAGCCTCCGAAACCAGTTTGCCAAAGATGTTCCCGGCACAATGGCCAAGGTGAAAGCCATGGGAATCACCAATGTGGAAGTGGCCGGCACGTACGGCCTGTCCACTCAGGAGTTCCGGAAACTACTGGATGCCAACGGTTTGAAGGTCATCGGCACCAGTGCCGATTTCGACAAGCTTCAGCAGGATCTGAAACCCATTATCAATGACGCCAAAGCCCTTGGCGCCAAGTACGTGGTCTGCTTCTGGATTCCGCATACCGGCGACGACTTTACCCTCGAAAACGCGAAGAAAGCCGTGGAAGTATTCAACAAAGCGGGTAAAGAGCTGAAGGCTGCCGGCCTGAACCTCGCCTACCACCCGCACGGCTACGAGTTCCGGCCGCACGGCAACGGCACTTTGTTTGACTACATGGTGCAGAACATGAACCCGCAGTACGTCAATTTTGAAATGGACGTATTCTGGGTGAAACACCCCGGCCAGGACCCGGTGGCCCTGCTGAAAAAATACCCCGGCCGCTTTAAACTGATGCACCTGAAAGACCGCAAGCCGGGTACGCCGGGCAATCAGAACGGTAAGGCTGACGTGGAAACCAACGTAGTGCTGGGCAAGGGTGACGTGGGCATCTCCGAAATTGTGAAAGCCGCCAAAAAAGCCGGCGTGGAATATATGTTCATTGAGGATGAATCATCCCGTTCGGAGGGACAGATTCCGCAGAGTCTGGCTTTTCTGAAGACGGTGAAGTAACATCTTCTGACATCCGGAAGAGTGAAAAGGCCGTCCGGGTGTCTTTGTAAAAAATGCTGCACTTTAAAGTATTTTGATCAGAGAATCCTCTTTGAGCCACTGGGCTACGCCATTCTGTTAAGCCTGACAGGAATAATCATGTATCTGATTTCAACAGGATTATTTTAAATACCGGCCGGTCAGACAAAATACTGCTTCCGGTCAAGGCTACCGCATTAATTTTCACCTCTTACCCTGAAATAACCTTTTGCTCCAAATGAATTTCCGGAAGATCAACAACCTCACTGGCTGGGCCGTTTTTGCGGCAGCGGCCTTTACCTACATCCGCACGGTAGAACCTTCCGCCGCGTGGTGGGATGTCGGCGAGTTTATTGCGGCTTCGTACAAGCTGCTGATCGGGCACCCGCCCGGAGCCCCGTTTTTCCTGCTCACCGGAAGGTTGTTTTCCCTGCTGGCTGGTAATGACGTAACCCAGGTGGCTTACTGGATCAATATTTCTTCGGCCTTATTCAGTGCTTTTACCATTCTGTTCCTGTTCTGGACCATCACCCTGCTGGGACGCAAGCTGATCCCGGTTCCGGTGGAAAACTTCACCCCGGCGCAGACTTTCGGGCTCATGGCCGCCGGCGTTGTCGGAGCCCTGTCGTATGCTTTCTCCGATTCCTTCTGGTTTTCGGCCGTGGAAGCCGAAGTATACGCGATGTCGTCGCTGTTCACGGCGTTTGTGGTGTGGGCCACCCTCCGCTGGGAACTGATCGAAGACCCGGCCGCCGCCAACCGCTGGCTGATCCTGATTGCCTACGTAATCGGACTTTCCATCGGAGCCCACATTCTCAACCTGGTGACACTGCCTGGCCTTGCGCTGATCATCTACCTCAAAAAATACCAGCCAACGCTCAAAGGCACCCTTGCTGCCCTGCTGATTGGGGGGGGCGTGATGATGGGCCTGATGACCGGCCTGCGGATTACCCTGCCTTCGCTTGCCGGCAGCATGGACGTTTTTTTCGTCAATTCGCTCGGAGTGCCTTTCGGCAGCGGAGTGATTTTATTTCTGCTGTTGCTGATCACCGGCATCGTATACGGCATCCGGTATTCGGGACGGCGGCAGAAGATAGTACTCAACACGGCACTGCTTGGTGTTACTTTTGTGCTGATCGGCTTTACCTCGTACGCGGTTATTGTGATCCGGGCCAATTACGAATCTACCTTCAACCTGAATGACCCGGAAGATGTGCCTGGTTTCATGTACTACATGAACATGGAGCAGTATGGGGCCGGCCGGCCGCTCCTGTACGGTCCCAACTTTACCACCGAAGTGATTGATTCGGAAGAAGGAGCACCGCTGTACGTGAAAGGCGAAGGCAAATACGAGTCGTACAGCCGCCGCTTTTCGTACAAATACGACCCGAAGGGAATGACGCTGCTGCCCCGCGTATACAGCCAGGACCGTCAGCACCCGCAGGCGTACCGTCAGTTGCTGGGGCTGCGGGAAGGCGAAAAACCTACCCTTGCCGACAACCTCTATTTCCTTTTCAACCGGCAACTGGGCTTCTGGTACGGCCGCTACTTCATGTGGAACTTCGCCGGCCGCGACAGTGACCGGCAGGATGCCGGCTGGACGGCCACGCTGACGCCAAAGAGTGAGTTGCCACCCGACATTGCCGGCAACAAAGGACACAACCGCTTTTACTTCCTGCCGCTGATCCTCGGGCTGGCCGGCCTGATTTACCAATACCGCAAGGGACGTTATTCCTTCTACGTCACGGGCCTGCTCTTTTTCATGACGGGTATTGCCCTGATCCTGTACCTGAATCCGCCGCCGACCGAACCCCGCGAACGGGATTATATTTACGTGGGCTCTTTTTACGCTTTCTCCATCTGGATCGGACTGGGTGTAATGGCACTGGCCGACGGATTGGGCTACCTGCTGAAGCGCGAAATCCTGCGTCCCGTGCTGGCGGGAGCCCTTTGCCTCGGTGTACCGCTGCTGATGGTGAGCCAGAACTGGAACGACCACGACCGGTCGGGCCGGTACATTGCCGTGGATTCGGCCAAAAATCTGCTCAATTCCTGTCCGCTCAACGCCATTCTGATCACCAGCGGCGATAACGATACGTATCCGCTCATTTACGCGCAGGAGGTGGAAGGCGTGCGGCCCGACGTACGGGTTTGCATTTCGCAGTTTATGGGCATCGACTGGTACATCAATCAGCTGAAAGGGAAAAGCTACGACGGCAAGCCGCTGCCCATCTCCCTCAACTACGGGAACTACGTTTCGGCAGTCAACAACCAGATCTTTTTTCAGGAAAACCCGCAGTACGCCGGTAGCGGCATCAGCCTGCCTGCTTATCTGAAAATGATCCGGGAGAATAGTCCGGCGCTGCAGGTCAGTCTGCAAAATGGGGAGACCATGAACATCCTGCCTTCCAGCCGGCTGGTGCTGCCCGTAAATAAGGAAGAAGTGCTGAAAATGGGCTTCATCGACCAGAGCCTGCAGCCGCTGCTCGAAGACCGCATGACCATTGATCTGCCCAAAAAGAGCCTGCTTAAGGATGACCTCATTTTTCTGGACCTGATCACGCACAACAAATGGGAACGTCCGATCTGCTTTACTTCGCTTTTTACCCCGGCGCAGTACAACCTGACCGAATACACGCAGGCCGAGGGAATGCTATACCGCCTCATGCCGGTGAGGGTGCCCGGTGCCCGGCAGGGATACGTAAATGCCAATCTTGCTTACCAGAACATGATGGAGAAGATGTCGTGGCGCGGGGTAGACAACCCAGAGGTTTACCACGATGAATTTTCCCGCAACTGGCTCCAGAATAACCGGGTGGCTTTTCTCCAGACGGCCGGGCAGCTGATCTCCGACAACCAGAAGGAAAAAGCCCGGCAGGTCCTGCTCAAAAGCCTCCAGGTCATTCCGGACGCGTCCATTCCCTATGACCGGGTGTGTTCGCTGTACGTGGCCCCGCTGATGGAGGTCGGGGAAACCGAAAAAGCCCTGGGCATTGCCCGTACCATGGCCGCCCGGGCCGACCAGAATCTGGCGTATTACCTGCAGGACCGGCGTCAGCACCAGACCGAGGTACAGGAGAATCTGATCATTCTCAACCAGCTGGCCTCCGCCCTGAAGGAAGGATCTCACCCGGAGGCACCGGCGTACGAAGCCATGTTTGAGAAGCACTACCGGAAGGTGATGAATTGAGTGGTCGCTGGTAATTTGTCCAGTAGTAGCCTGTCAGACGGTATTTTATGATTGGGGAAGGGCCGGTATACTTTTGCTCAGACCCGCCACTGGTTCAAGCGTGGACGCCTGAACCAGTGGCGGGGATTTCAGACCGGTGAAACTGCATACCTGCGGAATGATCTTAGTCAGGTTATCGCCTTCTGCCGTATTTGGAATAAGCATACAACAACACAACTACAGCAATCTCGACAAAAACCTTCCACCGCCAGCTGTGTTCTGCATCCTCATACCCGTCTAAAGCATATTCACGTTCCCTGAGCCACATCTTCGCGTCTTCCAGTTTCCATGCGCCAAGGTTATTCTCCTGGATACTCCTTTGGTAGAATCCTACTGAGCCTTTGATCGTCCTTAAATTGTGGTAGCTTGCCAGCCAGGCACCAATAGAATACAGGAAGTTGACGGATAACATCAGTACACAGGCTGTCTTGATGAGTTTCATAACCTGGCACCCCCTTCTGATTGCTTCTGATATATAGTAAGCATATTCTCCGCTCGTCAAAAAAATTTCAAAAGTTATTGCTTTCCTATGTAAACCCATTCATGGCCTAAGGTATCATATCGGAAATCCCTGGACGGTCCTCTAACAATTTATTTCCAGAATACTTATTTACATTTTTGTTGTTTACCATCTCCTGAAAGAAAAGATCAGTTTGTTGTCCAGCGGCAGATCTTTGCGTCCAGGGAATCGAATTAGTGATGTAGACTTCGCGAAAAAGCAAGACTGAGTCTGACCGGCCGGGCCTGTAGTAGCCGCCTGTAACCGTATAGGAAGGTCCCAGCCAATTGGGAAGCTTTTGGCTGATTTGAAAGTAATACAGATTTGACAAAGTGTCGGCATGATAACATTCCAGCGTGTAGTCTTCTGCCATTTGCGCATAAAAACTTTTATCTGGTTTAGTTCTGACAGTTCCTGAGTCGGTGTCTGTGATAAAAGACTCCCCGGGGATTTTGCCGGTATTGGAAACTATTTTTGTTAATATTTCTTTTTTTTCTTCCGGATCTACCGCAACATTAAAACAGGCTCTGTTGTCAGTGGCGCAACCAAATAACAAAGTAACCAGCAAAAACTTTAGGCTTCCCGGATATACTCTCATTGATATACTTTCAGGTTTCGGCACTACAGTTCAATATGTATACGCCCTAACCCAATCAAAGTCAGGGTATGTGCCTGACGGGTAGCAAAGCCCCTTCTTGTTACCTGGTCTTAGATTCAGGTCCTCCACCGCCACTGGTACAGGCATCCACGCTTGAACCAGTACAAGCGCTTTTTAACACCCATCACTATACGGACATCCGCGCCTGAACCAGTTTATCCCTTCAACCGCATTTCAGGAATGGAGTGCTACTTTTCGGCGGCTGGCCTGCACCAGCAGCCAGCCTGCAATCAGCTGGAGTATGGCCAGAATCAGAAAGCCAATGTTCCACACCTCTTTATTCTCCACATTTTCGCGGACGTTGTGGAAACCGAACAGGTAGTGATCCACGAGGCTGTCGAGCAGGTTAAACAGGCCCCAGCCGAGTAGCAGACTACCCCAGAACAGGTTGCCCGAATCGGGTAACGGCGCACGGCAGGCCTGCCGCCGGAGGAGGACAATGCCAATGCCCGTTGCCGTCCAGGTAATGGCGCAGAAGATGCCGTCCCAGAACATATTCACGCTTTTGCGGAGCAGCGTATCCGGCGGGAGAATATTGGAAATCATCTGGTGCCACTGCAGGATCATGTGCAGCAGGATTGCATCCACAAAGCCGCCCATGCCGAAGCCGATCAGCGTAACGGCGGCAATGTATGGACCGGCAGGGAGAGTTTGCTCAGTTTTCAAGGATATTTGGTTTATGGAGGGGCAGCATTAAAGAGGCTTTTACATTTTAACCCTCTTTCCCAGCATCAGGGAATTGTGCAGCCATCCAAAATTTAAAATTCACAATCCAAAATTGCCCGGCTACCTGAGGCGGTACAGGAACCGGATCACCAGCCCCAGCAGCAGCACCGGCAGCATCATTTTCAGGAAGATTCCAAAGAAGTCAGCGCCGGATATAGCCTCCTGCAACGGCCGGTTACAGGTCGTGCAGGCATACGCCGGAAGGCAGTGCAGCCCGTAAAGCAGTACCAACCCAACTATGGTCAGTCGCCGGTGGTTTATCCGCATGACCCGGAAAGTGGAAAGGGCCGGAATGAGTCGGCTCATAAGGTTTGGTTCAGTTGATCAAAGGAAAGGAATGATTTTCTTTGCCTTGCTGTAACCCACGCTGCTGTACATCCCGCTCCGGATGGTAGCCCACAGGTAATTGAGGAAGGCCTGGTTCTCCCGGCGTTCAATCTGAATAGTGCCGGGGTTAAAACCTTTTCCGGGGTAATTGGTATCATTGATGACCAGTCGGTTGGCCAGAAAACTGGCAATTCTGGTGAATACAGTTCCGTCTCTGCCCGGCTGCCCGTCCTGAATCTGGAGGCGCAGATTGCGGTAGAAGGCGCACATGTTTCCGGAGGCGCCGTAAAGGTCGGCATCCACCTGCATCACCATTTCATCGAGTCTCCCCCGGTCAACGCGGATCACCGACATACTCTCGAGGGCAGGGTTCAGTTCGGTCAGCTTCATTTCCCATAAACCGGCCCGGAGTTTAAATGCGTTTTTCGGATCATGCACAGGTATCTCAAGGGTGGCCTGCATCAACCCTTCCCCCATCAGCAGGGCATCAGCCACTACCACCACCGGGTTCTGTACCGAAGTCAGCGTTGAATCGTTGGTGAAATTGGTAATGCCGGCCGATAGCTGTTCAAAGAAAAGCGTGCCGGGGTTGGTGCCGTTGTCGGCCACTTCCGTATAGCCGACGTAGCCATCTGCAAAGCGGATACTATCAATCCGTACGTAGGTGTCCATGTTGCGGAAAACCTCCTGCGGAAACTCCAGTGGCTTGTTTCCGGCCTTTGGATAGTTCCGGTCGCGCATGATGCCAAAGGCAAAACTGTCTACCTGCACGTGCTGAGCAATCAGACGCTGCCGCCGGACCATCTGCTTGAATTCCAGTCCGGTAAGTTCGAATTTATCTACAACTCCGCTGTAGATATCCTGCTGCCCGCCGGCCCGCTGGTAAAATTCCGGCAACTGGTACCGGGGGTCAAGCCGGATGCCCTCAATCCGCAGGTATTTGTCGCGGGTGGATGCCGTTATTTCGCCTACCCCAAAGGCATAGAGACTGTCTTTCAGCATGGTTCCGAAACCCGGCGTGTGCAGCCGAATGTCTTTGGTATACAGCGTACGGTCCGGATCGCCGGCAGCGGCAGAATCAATCAGAATATCGTCCATTACCAACGTAAGCGGCTGTACCAGTACCGGAAAAGGCCCCTTGTCGCCAGCCTGGTCTACCCGGATACTCGCTTTGTTCACTTCCAGCGACTGTACCGAAAGCCACGGCACCCAGGCCTGCAATTGCTTATGCAGAGTGAGTTCCAGTCCTTTCTGCTGTTGCTTTTGCTGCCGGCTGGTTGTATCCCTGCTTCGGGCCATTCTCAGGGTAAATGCCGGATTTTCCACCTGTACGGCGGGAATTGAAACGCCCCGGTAGTGCAGCAGATCATTCCATTCCGTAAAATTCACGTCGAGGGCGGGCAGTACCAGGGCCACCCGTGTAACGGTATCAGCAGCCGGAACTTCCTGAGGAAAAAACGAGAAGTGTTGCAGCCGGATGCCCTCTCCGGTAGAAACCCGCAGGTTGCCGGCCCCCGCCTGGTAGGTGTCGCCGGAGTACCAGAGGGAATCTTTCACCGCCAGCCGCATGCTTCCGGCGTACCAGAAACGGTCTTCGGCATTGAAAGCTTTTTCATCAATCCTTACGTTGCCGGCGGCAAAGGTAATGCCCTTGCCTGATGCGGTTTTCTCTCCGGTGCCCTTCTCTTTATGCCACGCCACCTGACCGTCGTACAGGTACAGCGTGTCTACCCGGAGCCACGGCATACCCGCCGGCAGCATCTGGTGCAGGGCCGGCAGGGATATTCCCCTTTTGCCGGAATTTTCCGGAGGGCCACTTTTTCCGTCCGCAACGCTGCCCCTTACAATAGCCTGCGGCGAAGAAATGACCACTGCCGGCACCACCACCCCGCCGGTACCGGTAAGGGAACTCCAGTCGGTAAAATCTACCTGCACCCGCGGCACATTGACCCGGTATTGCAGGCCCGAAGAAGTATCAGCCGGCGCACCTCCACTCAGTGAGGCATTGCGGATGGTTACGCCTTTCCCGGTAGAGGCGCGGAGACTGCCAAGGCGCAGGCGGCGGCTCCCGTCCTGATAGCTCAAGTAATCCTCCACGGCCAGCTGCATGCTTTTGGCGTAAAGAATCCGGGAGGGATCTCTGGCGGCAGCCGAATCAAGGAGAATGCCTTTTACCGAGAGGGCAAGTCCGGCGGCAGTCATCACCCGGTTGCCCGATGCCCCGCCGCCCACGTACTGCACTTTTCCGTTGCTCACCAGGAGCTGGTCTATGCGCAGCCACGGTACAAATTTTTCAACCGGCTGGTGCAGCGTCAGCACTCCGGCTCCACCGGCCTGCCTGCTTCCCGTAGCGGAGGGATTGGTTTTTCCACCCTTACTCTTTTGCACTACCCGCACCACCGGACGTTCCAGCCGGATCTGTGGTATCCGCAGGCCCTGATGGTCAAGCAGTTTGCCCCATCCGGTAAACTGTACGTGCAGGGAATCCAGGGAGCCGGATGCGGCCGGGGAAGAAAAATGCAGGTTCCCCAGCCGGAGGCCGCTGCCGGAGGCAAGGAGAAGATAAGTGGCAAAACCTTCCAAACCGTTCTGGCGGAGGGAAAGCGTATCGGCTACCTCCGCCCGGAATGCTTTGGTGTACAGCAGCCGGGTTGTATCCCGGGCTGCGGTTTCGTTTATCAGCACATCGTGCAGGGCCAGGGTAACGTTGCCGGCATGGTACCGGGAGGGGACCTCTTTATCCTGCCGCATAAAAGTAAAATCTCCCTCTTCCACTGTCACTGAATCCAACCGGAGCCACGGTACGTACTGCGCCACCTGCTGGTGGAGCGGCCGGCGCTGCTGCTTCCCCGAACCACCGGTAATTACCACTACCCGGGGCTGCCGCAGGTGAATGTGCGGGGAATAAAGTCCTTTCTCGTCGTAAAGCTTCCGCCAGTCGAGGTACCCGGCCGTAATTACCGGGACCGTCAGGTGGATGTAATTGCCGGGATCACTGATCAGGGTAGAATCGGTGGTGAGGCGCACACCGCGGATTACGGTGCCCCCGGCGGTAGAAGCCCGCACGTGCCCGATGGTCAGCCGGTGGTCGGGAGACGAAATCCGGAGGCTGTCATTTACTTCTAAAATGATGTTTTTTGTGAAAAGAATGCGGTTTTTATCTCCCAGCGCCTCTTCATCAATCAACGCGTCCCGCAGCGTCAGGGAGAAGTTATCCGTCTGGTACACCATCCGGCCCGCCGGCTGATTGCTTTCATAGCGCAGTTTGCCTCTCTTCACCCGTAATGAATCAACCGTAACCCAGTTGACGTACCCAGAGACCTTCTCCTGCAGGGATTTAAGTAAGGCTTCATGGCTTTGCTGCTCCTTACCACCCGAGCCTTGTACCGTAGCCGCTATTTCCGGCGCATTCACCACGATTTCCTCAATGTGAATCCCCTTCCCCCAGAGCAGAGGCCAGACATTTACGTCCGTGATGCGGGCACCCGGTACGACCAGGTGCAGAATCGGCGGCTTTTTCTTCCCTTCCGGTAAGGAATTGTATTGGGCCGTGTCGGTGGTGAGTTGTACGCCCTCCGTGCGGATGGACAAACCGGAAAGATTAACGTGCAGGGAACCAATGCGCAGGGTATACAGGCCATCCCACTTCTGGTGAACGGCCTGCTCCAGCTTTTTTTTCAGAAAACCGTCCAGATACGCCTCCAGAACCAGATAACCCGCCATACCAATACCGGCAAGCACCACAAGGATGACTGAAAAAACTTTAACGGTTTTGCGAAAAACTTTTTTAACTGAGTTTGCCGGCTGGTTTTCCCCGTCCATATCTGCGCATCTGGGTTACAAAATGCGGCACCTGCCCAATGCCTGTACCTGCACTTCTGCAGGAATTACGGAAACCATCGGGGTTAGTTATACAAAAGCCGGCTGTAGTGAGATTCCCGGACCTTTATTCATCCCGGCCACTCTGAAAAGTGGCTTTGCTACGGCAGACTGATAATGTACGGGGAATCTTAACCACAGGCAAGTCGGCTGTATAAATTGCGGATTGCAGTAAGATGGAATCTGATTTTGGGCAGGTCAGAAAAAAAGCATTACAATGGTCTTCGAACGATTTCTCCTTTCCGACGCATTGTAATGCTTTAAACAACCTTAAAAACCACTTGTTATCGTAGTTATTATTGTTGCATTGTGGGTATATGTACGGCCACTGTTACCGGCAGGTTACGGAAATGTTAAAAAAATATTTTTTCCAATCTACTTATATGGCTTGAGCAGCACGGTAAAGGTAGTGCCTGCGTTCAACTTGCTTTCAATTTTGATGCTGCCGCCGTTTTTTTCCACAATGGTTTTGATGATGTAAAGCCCCACGCCGGTGCCCTGGGCCTGCTGCGTAAACCGCTTGAAAGGCTTGAACACCCGGTCGCCGTTGGCCTTCAGGTCAATGCCGATGCCATTGTCGGCTACGGTCAGTACTACGCCCTTCGGGGTCTTATGGGTACGGATGCTCACCTGCAGGCTGCGGTGCGGCGAAGCGTATTTAATGGCGTTGGTGATCAGATTCCGCAGGATGCTGTGCAGGTAAGACTGCACGTACATGATCTCCCCGGCGGCACTGAAATCAGCGCTGATGCCCTCTCCCACCTTCTCCATTTCCACTGAAAGTTCGGATTTGAGGTGGCTCAGCAGCTGGTGAAAATTTACGGGCCTTGCCGGTGAATGACTGCCCTCTACGGAGATCACCTCCAGCAGGCCGTTGATGGTCTGATCGAGGCGCTTGACGGAGATATTGATCATCCGCTCCACCTCCTGCCGCTTGCCGGGATCGGGCTGTTCGGATGCCATCTGCATCAGTACGGCCAGGTTGTTCACCGGCGACTTCAGGTCGTGGGCAGCCATGTACACGAAAGTATCCAGCACCTGGTTGATCCGGGTGAGTTCGTGGTTGGCCGACTCCAGTTGCAGCTTGGTTTCTTCCTCTTCGTGAATATCGGTGCTGGTCCCAAACCACTTGATGATCTGCCCGGCATCGTCACGCATGGGCAGTGCCCGGCCCAAAAACCAACGGTAAACACCATCGTGGCGCCGGAAGCGGTATTTTACCTCGTACGGCTCTCCCGTCTGCAGGCTGTGCCGCCATACGGCCAGCGACCGGTCAAAGTCTTCCGGATGAATGATCTGCAGCCAGCCTTCATCCTGCGACTGGTCTACATCCAGACCGGTATATTCGGTGAGGCGACGGTTGTGAAAATCTTCGTAGCCATCGGGCCGGGCTGTCCAGACGATGTGAGGCATGTATTCGGCCATAAACCGGAAGCGCTCTTCGTTCTCGCGCAGTACCCGCTCCGCATCCCGGCTGGCCTGAGCCATTTTCAGGACCATCCTGAGCCTCGCCTCCAGGTCAGTGGTGCGTTGCTGCTCCCGGCCGATGGCCTGTTGCCCGGCTTCCTTCTGATCGTGAATATCCGTGCTGGTCCCAATCCAGAGGAGAACGTTTCCTTTGCTGTCCCCGATGGCCCGTGTACGGGTGAGGTGCCACCGCCACATGCCGTCGGAAGCCCGGCGGAAGCGGTTTTCGTGGATGTATTCCTGCCCGGCGGTCTGGCTGCTATACAAGGCCAGGGTTTCGGGAAGGTCGGCGGAGTGGTGTATAGCCTGCCACCCGAAGTCCTGTGCCTCCTCGGGCGTCTGACCGGTGTATTCGTACCAGTATCTGTTACAGTAAGTTACCCTTCCATCAGGGAGAGCCGTCCAGGCCATCTGCGGAATATTGTCAAGAAGCTGCCGGAAGCGGAGCGCCTCCTCAATGGCCAGTTCGTGGGCCGACTTCTCCTGAGCAGCCTGCTCAGAGAGGGTAGCAATCAGCGCCTCGTATTCACTGATCTTCTGTTTAAGTAATCTGCTTTCTTCCTGCAGCCCGGTTGTATCCTGGATACTATGAGTGTTCATAACTAAAAAAATTAGCCACCACCTTGTATCCGGAAGGTCTGCATTTACCCGTCTGACACCTTCTGCTGCAATTCTCCCCCGGCTGTCTCTGGTGTCTCCCTCCTGAATTGTAATGATGAGCAACATGTGCGGTTTGCGTTGATGCGCCAACCGGACCTGCGGATAGGGTACGTGTGATGTATAACTTCAGCGAATGCTTATCCATTTTCAGCAGTATACGTAAAAAGGTAGGGATGAAGTTTACCTGCTGAGCCATATAAACTTAAAATCCCCTGATTTACAACCAAATACCTTTCCATACGATCTGGTCAGCCAAAAGCGCCGGTCCAAACGCAACAAAACATGAAAATACCACCGGGCACAAAATCAATCTCCTTCCCTGAGCCGGGGCAGCAAACCGATACCCAGGCATTTTATTCCGCCACTCCCCGTATGACTGACTGGTTGCGGGCCTCTTCCGGCAAAGGCGCAGGGGGCGGCAAGTCTGCCTGGGAAGGACAGAAAGAGAAGAAGGAGAATGACAAACAAAACGACGATGCGCCTCAGGGCATTGCCGATCCCGATTCCCCGCTGACCGGCGATACCGGCAATACTGACCTCGGGCAGACCGACCTTGGCGCCTCCGGCACCGGCCTCGAAGACCCGACTGCAAACAAAGAGGAATGACTATCCCGTACGTGGCTGTTGAGGAATAATACATCATTGGAAACCCGCAAGTTTTAAGAACCTTGCGGGTTTGGTCCCTTCTGACAATTTACCCTTGCTGTAGTTCCGGCCAAACGGCAGCAATATCCAGGGTGCATTTTTCACAGCGGATGGGTCTGTTCAGGAAGCAGCAACTTTCCCCAAAGGAGCGTACTTTTGTAAGTGTTCAACTCCTTTTATGGCAGAAGCAGTAAAGCGCCTTAATTGTATCCTTCTTGTCGACGACGACCCGGTCAGTATTTTTCTCACCTCAACTTATCTGGAAGACCTTCAGATCTGCGGGCAAGTCCGGGTGGCCGGCAACGGCATGGAAGCTTTCGACTACATCCGGGAACATTGTGAAGTGCGCCAGCCGGTGGTGCCCTGCAACTGCCCCGATCTGGTGATTCTGGACATTGATATGCCCCTCATGAACGGCTTTGACTTTCTGGAGCAGTGCCGCCAGTCGGATTACCTGAAGATATTCAAGGTAATCGTGCTGACCAGTTCCAAAAGCCGCCGCGACGAAGAACGGGCCCGGCAATACCCGATTGTGGACTATCTGGTGAAACCCGTTACCGGCAGTGAATGGCTCACCGTCATTGACCGGGAGTTTGAGCTTTAAAAAATACTGCAAAAGGCAGACGCCACCCACGGGCGTTGGGGAGAAAATAACCGATTCCGCAAACAAGGTATAATGGAAATCTCCCGGACACGACAGGATACGATTCCTGAACTACTTTTTCTATATTACCATCGTCCGGCAATCTGGTTTCAATATCGTGCGCGGCAATAAGTCGTTAATTGCCGGTACCGCGTGAAAAAACGGACTGCCAGCGTCAAAGCAGTAAATATAGAATTGCTTCTCCTCACCCGGATGCAGCCAACTTTTAGCTTTTTCCAGCTTATTTTTCTGTTGTCGGCGGTGCAGGGCTTTATCCTGAGCGGATTAATCCTGCGGAAAAAGTCCGGAAAGGCGGGCACTTGGTTTCTTGGCTCCTTTATTCTGGCTTTTGCCCTTGCCAGTCTGAAAATTGTGCTGCAGGAAACCATCCCGGATTTCCGGTATAAGTTTCCCGTGCCCCTGTTGTACCAGTTTGCTTTTGGTCCGCTCTTCTACCTGTACGTCAAAAGCAGTCTGCACACCGGCTTCAGATTCACCGCAAAAGTAGGATGGCATTTTCTGCCCGTGCTGCTTCTTGATGTAGTGCCTTTTGCAATTTACTTCTCTCTCGGACCCGGGGCGTATCTCAGGCAGGTATACGGGGCTATATTTTTTACAAATTGCCTCGCCTTTATATCCTTAACCGCCTACTGTGGCTCTGCCTGGCGCCTGGTTGTGCGTTACAAAAAGCAGTTGAACAAAAGTGAAATTTCGGGCCGGGCGACTGTACTTCAATGGCTTAATCAGATATGCATTGCCGCCGGACTGATCTGCTTTGCCTGGCTGAGCTATCTGCTTCTGGTACTGACCGGCTCATACAAGTACTTTATAGACACCATGTTACCTTATTACCCGGTTTATGTGGTGATAGGTGCCGGGATCTACTGGATAGGCATCAAAGGCTATTTTCAGCCGCATATTGACCTCATCAGCCTGCCGGTTCCCGAAAAGAAAATACTTTTTGCACCGGACGTACTGGAAGAGAAGAAAGCCGGGCTCCTGGCGGCCATGCGTCAGCACCGCTACTACTGCGACGAAAAAATCACTGTGCAGACCCTGGCCGGGCAACTGAACCTTCCCCATAAAGACCTTTCCTACCTGATCAACACCGGTTTTGGCCTGAACTTCAATGACTTCATCAATCAGCTTCGGGTGGAAGATATGAAGAAGCGGCTGCTGGATCCGAAGCAGCGGAAGTACTCCGTAATGGGATTGGCTACCGAAGTTGGCTTTAACTCCAAACCTTCTTTTTACCGGGCCTTCAAAAAATTCACCGGCCAGACCCCGACCGAATACCTGAAAAAGCACCTTCAGGCGACCGATCCGGAAGAATAAGGAGTTACAAATCGCGATTTGAGACCCTGCGGCAGCATTTCGGGCCTATATTCCGGAAAAAAACAAGCCCATGAAAAAAGTAATCATCCTTGTGCTGGCCGCCGTAATCCTGCCAGCCCTGTTTCTGGTAAGTAAGTGGAAAGTCAAAAATATGCTTGCGGAAGACAACGTCCGGACCCTGACCAAAGGCCGTTTTACCGTCCATTACAGTGGCGTATGTACCTGGGATGCCCAGGCAGTTGTCTCCCAATTGGAAAGCAACTTCGGGCGGATTCTGCAGGACCTTCAGGTGCCGGACCATCCGCCGGTGCAGGTATACATTCACCCTACCCGGGAGGCATTTATAAAAACAGTCGGATTCTATTCCATGGGCGTTATCCGGGGCGTGGATACCTTGCATTTGCTAAAACCTTCCTTCCTGGCTGATCTGCTTTTTCCCTTGGAAGGGATAGCAGTTCATGAGTTTGCGCATGCAGTTACGCTGAACGGCCTGCTCCGCGAAGCAACCCGCCGGGGCAGGATTGAAAATCTGGCTGATTACTTAAAGCTGTACGAAAAGGACGGAAAGCGTTTTGACCAGGTGTACCCGCGGTGGCTGTGGGAATCAGTAGCCGTTTACGAGGCAAATCAGCGGAACCGACTGGTCATGAACTTAACCGTCAAGAATGGTTTTCCGACCCTTGCGCAGCTGAATGAGCACAATAACCTGGTGCACAACCTCGGTTACAGCGTTGTGGAATACATTCTCCACACGCACGGAAAAGAGAAGTTACTGGAACTGATGAATCAGGATGGCGATACCGAACAGGTGCTGGGGTTGTCCGAAAAGGAGTTTGAAAAAGAATGGGCCGAATATGTGCGCACTCAATATTGGATTTTCACCTGAAGAACGGCCCGCCTGTGGAAGGAAAGCGGATTATGTCTAATTTTAGGCGGACAAACACTTGCTTCCCCAACCACCACCGGAACAACCATGAAAAATTCATCCGTTTTCAAAAAGCAACTACTGCCCCTGTGCTGTCTGCTGCTGATGGCAGCCGGTTTTACCTCCCCAACACCGGAAAAAAGTAATCCTTCCGGCAACGCCACCGCCAGCCGGATACAGGAAACTGCCGGTTTACCGGGGGCCTGGCGTCTGGTACAGAAGTCCGGTGCCAATACGCAAAGCCAAACCGCTGTCATGATCGTGACGGACGGCCGCTACACGGTGGCACATTTCGACCAGGCGGGGAGGAAGTTTCTGGGTACCTACGGCGGCAAGTATACTACTTCTGGCGGAAAGCTTTCGGAGAAGCTGGACTTTAACACCTTTGATTCTACCGAGGTGGGACAGACGAATTCTTTCAACTTCCAAACCAAAGGCGGCACATTGAAGCTTACCGGCACCCGGGGCGGTACAAAGGTAGCCGAAACCTGGGAGCGGATAGACGAAACCACTAATCAGCCCTCCCTTGCCGGTGCCTGGCAGATCCGGCAGCGGGCGGACGAGAACGGCCAGATGACCACCATGCAGCGGGGTCCGCGTCAGACGATCAAATTCATGTCGCCGACCCGCTTCCAGTGGGTGGCTTTCAACAATGCCACCAGACAATTTGCCGGTACGGGCGGCGGCACCTACACCACCAAAGACGGCAAGTACACCGAAACCATCGGGTTTTTCTCCCGCGACCCCAAACGCGTAGGCATGCAACTCTCCTTCGACTTCCGCCGCGACGGCAACAACTGGCACCACTCCGGCCAGAGCACCACCGGCAACCCGATCAATGAGGTGTGGGAGAAGGAGTAGGATGGGGCTGATGCAGGTATTTCTTTTGGTGGGAAATAAGGTTCAACTTTGTCCGGCCACGGGCAATGTCCAACCTTCATGAACCGCTACCTCTACATTTTTCTGTTCCTCTGCGTCTTTACCATTGCGGTTTTTGTGCTGTTCGAAGAGAGTGGCCTGAGCTTCGAAGGTTTGCTGCAAAATGAGTCCTCCAAAACCATGCTGGCCTTTATCATCCTGCTGATACTTGGCTTTGATGTGATCCTGCCGGTACCGTCCAGCGTGGTCATGATCAGCAACGGCGTGCTGTTCGGTGTTCTATGGGGCGGTCTGCTTTCGGTGGCGGGAGGATTGATTTCCGCGGCGCTGGGGTATTACATCGGGGCGAAAAGCAAAAGGCTGGCGGCCAAATTTACCGGTCCCGCCGACGAAGCCCGGGCCCATGCTTTTCTGGAAAAGTATGGCTACGCGGCCATTATCGCTTCCCGGCCGATTCCGGTACTGGCCGAATCAGTGGCCGTCATCAGCGGCACCCTCAACCTCCGGTTCGGCAAAGTACTGCTCAACTCGGCAATCGGGCTGATTCCCATTGCCTTTGTTTATTCCTTTACCGGCGCTTATTCTGCTTCGCTGGATAATGCCTTCTGGGCGTTTGGCCTCAACATTGGTGTAGCCGCCCTCTTCTGGCTGATTACCCGGCGGCGGAAAAAAGCGGGGAAGGCATAAACCGACTGCAAAAGTTATCCTTCCGGCCTTGTGCAGGTGGCGTACGTGCCGGAGTAAATAAAGATGAATAAACCGCAGAGGCGCAGAGATAAAGGAGATGCTCCCTGAACTCTGCGCCTCTGCAGTGAAATTTTCTTAATAAGCCGGCAGCGTTGGCTTTGTACCCGCAATTTCATCGATCCGCGTCATTACTTCGTCCGTCAGCTTCGGCACCACTTCCAGCGACTGCAGTGTTTCTTCGAGCTGGTGCACTTTGGAAGCCCCCAGAATTACGGTACTCACGTCCGGATTTTTCAGGCACCACGCAATGGCAAGCTTCGGCAGTGAGGTTTCCAGTTCATCGGCTACTGTCTGGAGTTTTTTCACCGCCCCCAGCCGTTCCTCCCGCAGCGTTGCATCGCGGAGCCACTCCAGCCCCTCAATATTCAGACGGGTATCTTTCGGGTCGGCGTCGTTGTACTTGCCCGTCAGCAGCCCCGAGGCCAGCGGCGACCAGATGGTAGTGCCGATGCCGTAATTGCGGAACAGGTGCAGGTATTCGTTTTCCATTTTGCTCCGCTCAAACAGGTTATACTGAGGCTGCTCCATGGTGGGGCCGATCAGGTGGTGTTTTTCGGCAATCAGGCAAGCCTCCATCACTTCGGCGGCACTCCACTCGGACGTGCCCCAGTACAGCGCCTTGCCCTGCATGATCAGGCTGTGCATGGCATAAACTGTTTCCTCAATGGGCGTCTGCTTGTCGGGCCGGTGACAGAAAAGCAGGTCGAGGTAATCCACCTGCAGGCGTTTGAGGGCACCGTGGCAGCCTTCAATGATGTGTTTGCGGGAAAGGCCCTTCTGCGTCGGCTTCAGGTCGCCGCCAAGCCCGAAAAACAGTTTACTTGAAACGATCCACGAGGTGCGGTCCCAGCCTTTCTTTTTCAGGATAGTGCCCAGCACAATTTCTGCCTGGCCACGGGCGTAAATTTCGGCACTGTCGAAGAAGTTGACCCCGGCCCTGTAGGCAGTTTCCGTGAGCCGTTCGGCTACTTCGTCGGATATTTGTTTGCCGAAGGTAAGCCACGTGCCAAGCGACAAGGCGCTTACCTGCAGGCCTGATTTTCCTAATCTGCGGTATTCCATAGGGTTGTTGGTTGTTAGTGGGTCGTTAGTGGTTCGTCAGTGGCGCCTCCGGAGCCCGGAGCGTACCTCCGGTTCTTAATTATTCCCCATCGCTTTTTTTTGAGGCGGAAAATGAAAATCTTTGGCTGGTAAAATCGCTGACTGACGCGTATACCTCCGGCGTCGGTCTCTTCCACCGTTACTATAACTGTTTATGTCCTCACTCTGTTTCCGGTCCGCTTCCTGTTTCTTTTCAGTTGTCCTGCTCCTGGCTGCCTGCCCTTCGCTGCCGGCCCAAAAACTGACTGCCGCCGAGCAGAAGGTGGTCAGGTACGTGGAGCAGCAGTCGGGGGAGGCCCTGGCTTTCCTCGAAAAGGTCGTCAACATCAACAGCGGCACGGGTAACCACGAAGGGGTACGGCAGGCAGGTGCCCTTTTCCGGCAGGAACTGGACGGCCTTGACTTCACGACCCGCTGGATTGACATGCCCGACAGCGTAAACCGGGCCGGACACCTTTTTGCCGAGCGGCGGGGCAAGAAGGGCAAGCGGGTACTCCTGATCGGGCACCTGGACACGGTGTTTGAAAAAGACAGCCCTTTTCAGCAGTTTGAACGCACTGATTCCGTAATAAGAGGCCCCGGCGTAAACGACATGAAAGGTGGCGATGTGGTGATCCTCTACGCCCTGAAAGCCCTCCATTCGGCTGGCCTGCTGAAGGATACGCAGATCATTGTAGCTTTTACCGGCGACGAGGAGAATACTGGAAAGCCCCTCAGCGTCAGCCGTAAAGATTTGATTGAAGCCGCCAGGCGAAGTGATGCGGCCCTGGCCTTCGAAACGGCTACCGGCTTTGGCGAGGCTACAGTGGCCCGCCGTGGCTCCAGCGGCTGGCGGCTCGAAGTGACAGGCCGGCAGGCTCATTCGGCAGGCGTGTTCTCCCCGCGGGTCGGTGACGGGGCCATTTACGAGGCGGCCCGGATCCTCAACGCTTTCCACGACCAGTTGAAGGGTGAACAGTATCTGACGTTCAACCCCGGGATCATAATGGGTGGCACCGAAGTAGATTACGACGCTGCGGCCGGTACCGGTCAGGTAAGTGGAAAGGGCAACATTGTGGCCAAAACGGCCGTGGTCACCGGCGACCTCCGGTTTATTTCGGAGGAACAAAAGGAGCGGGCCCGCTCAACCATGCGGCAGATCGTAGCCCAATGCCTGCCGGGCACTGCGGCGAAGATCACTTTCCAGGACAGTTATCCGGCCATGCCGCCCACGCCGGGCAACGAGGCGCTGCTGGCAGTGCTCAACCGGATAAGCCTGGACCTCGGGCACGGCCCCGTAAAGCCTTACGACCCCGGTGCCCGTGGCGCCGGCGACGTCTCCTTTGTGGCACCCTACGTAAGCAGCATAGATGGCCTGGGCGTGATGGGCTCCGGTGCCCACAGCCTCCATGAAACGATGAATCCCCGGACCTTTCAGGCCCTCACCCAACGCGCTGCCCTGCTCATTTACCGGCTGACAAATAACTGATAACTGATAACTGATAACTGATAACTGATAACTGATAACTGATAATTTTTACAACCCGATAACCCGATAACTCAATAACCCAATAACTCCTACTACATGAAACTGATCCGATTTGGTGATAGTGGCCGGGAAACGCCTGGTCTGCAACTGCCCGAGGGAACCCGCGTGGATGTAAGTGCATTCGGCGAAGATTACACCGAAACCTTCTTTGCCACCGACGGTCTGAGCCGGCTGGCTGGCTGGGCGGCAGACAACGCCCCGAGGATGCCGCGGGTCAGTGACACCACCCGTTTGTGCGCCCCCGTTGCCCGGCCCGGCAAAATCGTGTGCGTGGGCCTCAACTACCGCGACCACGCCGAAGAAACGGGTGCCAAAATTCCGTCCGAGCCCATTCTGTTCTTCAAGTCCACCTCCGCCATCTGCGGACCCAACGATGACCTGATCATTCCAAAGAACAGCCGGAAAACCGACTGGGAAGTGGAACTGGCCGTGGTGATCGGCAAGAAGGCTTCCTATGTGGAAGAAAGTCAGGCGATGGACTACGTGGCCGGCTACATGCTCCACAACGATTACAGCGAACGGGCCTTTCAGCTCGAACGTGGCGGCCAGTGGGACAAAGGCAAGGGCTGCGATACGTTTGCCCCACTGGGGCCTTACCTGGTGACCAAAGACGAAATAGCCGACGTGCATAACCTGCGCCTCTGGCTCACCGTCAACGGCAAAGGGTACCAGAACGGCAACACCTCCAACCTGATCTTCAACATTCCCTACCTTGTGAGTTACATCAGTCAGTTTATGAGCCTGCTGCCCGGCGATGTGATCTCCACCGGTACGCCGGCCGGCGTAGGCCTCGGCTTCAATCCGCCGATATACCTCAAGCCCGGCGACGTGGTGCAACTGGGCATCGACGGCCTCGGATCTTCCCGGCAGAAGGTGAAAGCATTTCAAATGAATGGCTGATTGTTAAATGGGTATATGGCTGAATGGTTGCACTGCTTAATTGTTGAATTGTTGTCAGGCTGAAGGACCATTTCCCGTTTATACACCAGAAAAGCAATTGAACCATTCAGTCATTCAACAATCAGCCATATAACCATTCAACCATCTGAATCATGAAATCCTACGCCAAAACCATCCTGCTGAAAAATGAGCCCGGAAAAATAGACGAATACCGCCGTTACCATCAGGAAATATGGCCCGAGGTGGTGGAATCGTTCCGGAAAGTGGGCGTGCTGGACATACGTATCTGGCTGATCGGGCACCGGCTGTTTATGGTAATGGATACCACCGACGAGTTTGATCCGGAAACGAGTATGACTAAATACATCCAGCTTGACCCTAAAAACGACCAGTGGGAAAACCTGATGGCTTCTTACCAGGAACGCGTCCCCGAAGCCCGTCCCGGCGAACACTGGGCCGACCTGGAGTTGGTGTTCAGGATGAGCGACCATTGATCAGAATAAATTATGAATTTTGGATTAAGGATTTTGAATGATAGAGACCCGTTGGCCCAGTTCGTTAATTCATAATCCAAAATCTTATTCCCATGTCTCCCAAAATAGACGCCCACCAGCATTTCTGGCAGTATAACCCGGAGGAGTTCGGCTGGATCAATGAAGAAATGGCCGTGATCCGGCAGGACTTTCTGCCCGGAGACCTGAAGCCGGAATTAGACGCGGCCGGCTACGACGGTTGCGTGGCGGTGCAGGCACCCCAGACGGAGGCCGAAACGGAGTTTCTGCTGGGGCTGGCCGAAAAACACAACTTTATCCGGGGCATAGTGGGTTGGGTGGATTTACGGGCAGAAAACGTTGAGGCAAGGCTGGCCCATTATTCCCGGTACCCGAAGCTGGTGGGTTTGCGCCACATTGTGCAGGCGGAACCCGACGACCAGTTTCTGCTGAATCCTGCCTTCGGGCGGGGCATCGGTCTGCTGAAAAAATACAACCTTACCTACGATATTCTCATCTATCCCCGGCACCTGCCCGTAGCGGCGCAGTTTGCGGCCCGCTTTCCCGATCAGCCTTTTGTACTCGACCACCTTGCCAAGCCGTTCATCAGGGATCACGAACTGGAGCCGTGGGCCACGCACCTCCGGGAACTGGCCCGGCACGAAAATGTGTACTGCAAGCTATCGGGGATGGCCACGGAGGCCGACTGGCTGGTGTGGCGGCCGGACGATTTTACGCCCTACCTCGACGTTGCCCTGGAAGCATTTGGCCCCGGCCGCCTGATGATTGGCTCCGACTGGCCCGTGTGCAAGGTGGCAGCCGGCTACGGCGAGGCGATGCAGATCGTGGAAAAATACATTACCCGCCTCTCCCCTTCCGAAAAGGCGGGCATTCTGGGCGGCAATGCAGTCAGGTTTTACGGATTGTAGAGACGCCATGCATGGCGTCTCTACAATCCGTAAAACCTTTGTCTGCCCGAACGGTTTAGTTAGTAAACAACCTGGTCACCGTTTGGCAATTGGCTGGTCAGGTTGTAAAATTGCGTATCCTTCACAATGTCAATCAGTATTCAGGAAATACAGGCCCCGATTACGGGCGAAATGGATGTCTTCGAACTGAAGTTTCGCTCGTTCATGAAAACCAACGTGATGCTGTTGGATCAGATCATGAATTATATCGTGAAAAGGAAGGGAAAGCAACTCCGGCCGATGTTTGTATTCCTGTCTGCCAAAACCTGCGGCGAAGTAAACGAAGCCACCTACCGCGGCGCGGCCCTGATCGAACTCCTCCACACGGCCAGTCTCGTCCACGACGACGTAGTAGATGACTCCAACTACCGCCGCGGCTTTTTTTCGGTCAATGCCCTCTGGAAAAACAAGATTGCCGTGCTCGTGGGTGACTACCTGCTCTCCCGGGGCCTGCTGCTTTCCGTTGACCACAACGATTTTGACCTGCTGCGCATTGTTTCCGCTGCCGTGCGGGATCTGAGTGAGGGCGAGTTGCTTCAGATGGAAAAAGCCCGCCGTCTGGATATCACCGAAGATGTCTATTTTGAGATTATCCGGCAAAAAACTGCGTCCCTGATCTCATCCTGCTGCGCGGTGGGCGCGGCCTCGGTTGATGCCGACGCCGAAAGCATCGAAACCATGCGCAAGTTCGGGGAGCAGGTCGGCATTGCCTTCCAGATCAAAGACGACCTGTTTGACTACGGCAACGAAGAAATCGGCAAGCCGCTGGGCATTGACATCAAGGAAAAGAAGATGACCCTTCCCCTGATCTACGCTTTGGGCAAAGCCTCGTGGTCCGAGAAACGCAGCATCATCTATACCATCAAGAACGAAAGCCACCAACCGCGCAAAGTGGCCGAAGTGATCGATTTTGTGAAGAAAAGTGGTGGCATAGAATATGCCACCGAAGTCATGAAATCCTATCAGGACGAAGCCATCCGCATCCTGCAGACCATGCCCGCCTCTGAATACCGCCACTCCCTCGAACAACTGGTACGATTCTCCATTGAGCGGAAAAAGTAGGACCCGTTCATTCTCTTCTGAATGCCGGCCACAGCATTCAAAATTCAGCATTTACAATACCCCTCCCCGTACGTTCCCGATAATTGGACTATTTTTGCGCGCCCTACCCTTGGGTCAACCTACATTCACATCAGGTCAGAGCGACGGTTATGGCATTTGAACTTACCCGGGAATTCGTAGCGTACATTGAAGAAGCGGCCGAGAACCGTGACGATGCTTTTATCCGGGAATCGCTGAACGAACTGTATCCGGCCGACATTGCCAATCTGCTGGTCGGGATGGACGACGATCAGGCAAAATACGTGCTGGAAGTACTCGGCCGGGAAACCGGTGCGGAGGTGATCAGTAACCTCGACCCGTACATGCGGACTGATTTTCTCGCTACTAAGTTTACTTCTGAAGAAATAGCCGGCTTTATTGGATTCATCGAATCTGATGACGCCGCCGACATTCTCAACGAGCAGCCGGGTAAGATACGGGAGGAAGTAATTGCCCTGCTTGAGAACCGCGAAAAAGCGCGGCACATTATTGATCTGCTTCATTACGAGGAAGATACGGCCGGCGGTCTGATGGCGAAGGAACTGGTAAAATGCAACCTGAACTGGACGGTGGTGCAGTGCGTAGACGAAATCCGCCGACAGGCCCAACAGGTGGAAAAAGTCAATTCCGTATATGTGGTAGACGAAAAGGGCATTCTCAAAGGCCGCGTTTCGCTCAAGAAGATTGTACTTTCCCGCGCCAGCAACCGTGTAGCCGACATCTACGACGACGAAGTGATGTCCGTAGAACTGCACCAGTCAGCCGAAGAAGTAGCCGACATCATGCGCCGCTACGACCTTGACTCTGTGCCCGTGGTCAACGTAAACGGCAAACTGATGGGCCGCATCACCATTGACGACGTGGTAGATGTGATCACTGAACTGGCCGAACGGGAGCGGCAGGCCATGTCGGGTCTGAGCGGCAACGCCGAGGAGGATGAAGAAAGCATCTGGTTATCGGTCAAGGCCCGTCTGCCGTGGCTGCTGATCGGCATGATCGGAGGCTTGCTGGCGGCCCGTTTTGTCGGCATATTCGAAAACGACCTCATTGCCGTGGTCCCGGCGCTGGCCGCGTTTATCCCGCTGATCGGGGGCACCGGCGGCAACGTGGGCATTCAGTCCTCCTCGGTGATCCTGCAGAGTCTTGCCAACCGTTCGGTCTTTGAAATCAGTACCCTGGAGCGGCTCATGAAAGTACTCGTGATTGCTGTTTTCAACGGAGTTATTCTCGGCCTGATTGTTTTTGCCTTCAACTATGCGCTGGGTGCCGAACTGAGACTGTCGCTGGTGGTTTCCATAGCCCTGATCTCGGTGGTACTGCTGGCTTCCTTTATGGGTACGGTCACGCCCCTCGTGCTGGATAAATTCGGGATCAACCCCGCCGTGGCATCCGGTCCGTTTATTACAACGGCTAACGACTTACTCGGTCTCACCATTTATTTCCTCACGGCCAAGCTGCTGTACAGTCTTTAATTACACTTTTTGCAAAATTGTTTGCAAAAATTAAGCTATAGGTTAAATTTGTGAAACTTAAGGCAATTAAAATAAGTTCTGATACACATAATACAACAAATGTGTATGTAGATGCCGGAAATGCTGGCACTATATTACCGTATCTCTTCAGCAATAAAACGGTTACGGTAGAATTCCTTGATATTTAAGGTATACTTCACGAAAACCAACGAAACCGGGAACTATATTGCAAAGCTGAAGTATCTGATAAGGCGAAGGGCGTATTTGAAATGCGATTCACTCGTAATCAACGGAATGACCGGATCTATTGTAAAGCGTTTCATGAGGGAAAGAAGAGGCATATATATAATAATGGTAGAACTGTTTCAGGGTAAAAAATCACAAGACATACCAAAAAGAATTAAACAAAGGCTGGAAGTTATTGGAGGATTTGATTATGAACTGGAAAAATAAATTAGATGAGGCTTTATCGCAAATAAGCGAAGACGCACTGCTGGCTCATGAGACGCGGATGGTGCAATTTCGCTTTTTAAGCGAAATTGATCGTTTAATGGATGAAAGAAATTTCTCTAAAAAAGAGTTGGCTAAAGCTATCGGTACGTCTCCTAGTTATATCACTCAGCTTTTTAAAGGGACTAAACCATTGAACCTGGAAACGATAGCAAAGTTTCAGAAAATCTTTGGGGTAAAATTTGACGTAGAAGCTAAATTACTTGTTGATAAATATCGCAGGGAAACTCCCGAACAAGAATTTACACCCAGCTATACGGAAAACCTCCAGGGCTTTTGGATATCCAGATTCGTCAGCTTCTCTGACGCAGATACTCTTGCCTGCTACAATCCTTTGGTTCTGCCTCAATCTGAAGCCGATGTTGAATATCCGCAAAGCGCATGATTGCTCAACCATCACCCCTTGTTATCCATAACTTCTTCATTCTTAAGAAAAATTTTCAGTACGTCCCTCTTGCAGAAGGAATTACCAGAGAAGACGTACTGAATCATCCGGTTGATATTGATTTTACCTTGAAAAAAGTAAAAGACGGGTTTAATCTTTTCGTTAAGCTAAGTCATAACTATAGTGAAGATGCACTGGCAGGTTATAGCTTCTTTATAGAAGCTGTTGGTGTTTTTTCACTACAGACCGAGAAGATTCTTTCTGAAAAGATGATACAAAATTTACAGTATGTATCCACCCTTAGCCTGGTCATCAACTTTCTGCGCGGCTATCTTTTAAACGTTACATCATATTGTCCTTTAGGGCCTTTTGTCTTACCGGCAATAGATTTAAACGAGTTGATGAAAAGTAAAACAGGGAAAAAGCCTTCTGGAAGTCGTCCTAAGAATATTGATGAAAATTCTCGTAGTTGACCCGATGCATCCGAGTTTTCTGCCCCTGCTGGAAGGAAAGGGGTTGTCGGCCGATTACCGTCCTGAACTGACAAAAGAAGAAGTTGTGGCCATCATCGGGGAGTACGATGGACTGGTGGTAAGGAGCAAAGTCACCATTAACGAAGATTTTCTGCAGCAAGCCGGCGGGTTAAAATTTATTGCCCGCGCCGGGGCCGGCATGGATCAGATAGACGTGGATGCCGCCGGCAAAAGGAGCATTGCCCTGCTCAACGCCCCGGAAGGCAACCGCGTGGCCGTAGCCGAACACGCCATCGGCATGCTGCTTTGCCTGTTCAACAAACTTCACCTTGCTGACCGGCAGGTGCGGGCTGGTATCTGGGACCGGGAAGGTAACCGGGGCCTCGAACTGCTGGGCAAAACTGTGGGAGTTATCGGCTACGGCAACACTGGCCGTGAATTTGCCCGGCGTGTCAACGCCTTTGGCTGCCGGGTGCTGGCTTTTGACATATACATTGGTGATTTTTCGGATAAATATGCTCAGCAATGCACGCTGGCTGCCATTTTTGAAGAAACCGACATTGTAAGTCTGCACATTCCGCTCTCCTCCGAAACGCTGGGCTGGGTAAACAAAAGCTTTCTGGAAGGGTTCCGCAAAAATATTTTTCTGATCAATACCTCCCGGGGCGAAATCATACCGCTGGCTGATCTGGTCTGGGCCCTGGAAAGCGGCCGGGTGCAGGGAGCCTGCCTCGACGTACTGGAAAACGAAAGGTTAAAAACCCTGACAACTGCACAGAAAGAAGCCTTCGACTACCTTGCTGCCTCTGACCGGGTGCTGCTTTCGCCCCACGTGGCTGGCTGGACGCACGAATCCTACGTAAAGATCAACCAGGTGCTGGTAGAGAAAATCGCCGCTTTTGTGAATGGCTGAATGGTTGGATGATTACCCTGTCAGATCGTTGCCTGGTTAAACGGCAGTCCGCCACGGCGGCTCAGCCGGAATGGCAGATTGAGAAAAGATTCCTTCGTCCACAGCAATGCAATAGTCTGACAATTCATCAAGACAGCACTACATCCGTTTTCCCGGTAAAAATAAAACCCGGAAGGCTTCTGAAACCTCCCGGGCATAGTACAATTAGTTCTGTTTCATTACTTACCGGCTGATGCCTTGGCATTGCTGGTGTTGTCAGCAGTAGCTACCAGATCAAGATCAAGGGTAAATTCGTCGTAAATCGCCTTGTCACCAAGGTTATCGAAGAATGATTTGGAACCGTAACGGATATCGTATTTGGTGCGGTCAATTGTGACCTTTGCCCTGGCTTCGGCTCTGTTACCGGTCACCTTCACAATAGCGGGGAATGTCACCGGCCCGGTTTTTCCCTTGATGGTCAGATCGCCGGTGATGTTGTAGTTGGCTTCTCCCGCTTTGGCACCGGCAATTGGTTCGGCTTTCGTGATTTTGAAGGTTGACGTCGGGTGCTTCTCTACGCCGAAAAAGTCGTCTGACTTGAGGTGGCCCACCAGTTTGGCATTGTAACCGGCATCTTTCAGATCAGTATTCGTGACGGAGGTCATATCGACTGTAAACTGACCACCGGTGAGCTTATTGTTGCTCACTTCCAGCGTACCTGACTGCAGTTTTACATTACCGGAGTGTTCGCCGGTTACTTTCTTGCCGTTCCAGGTGACATTGCTTTTCTGGGTATCTACCTTAAGGGAAGTAGCGGCTTTTTTACCTTTTCCGTTGTCATTGGCCTGCAGGGTGACAGCCGCCAGCAAGGCAACCAGCATCGTAAAGAGTCTTGTGTTTTTCATAATTCTGGTGATTTTGAAGATAGATGGGATGAAATTACGTGTTTTCGCAGGGAAAGTAAAACTGTTCAGCAAATATATGTATATACATATAATGTACAAACATATTAATAAAATAATTTGATTCCATTTGCTGCCGGTATGTTTTATATAAATCTGATCCAGCGGAAAGCTTCCCCGGTAGTATCAAAAAACCTGCCACAAAGCAGATCCTCCCCTACCTGAATCTGAGCTGACCGGCTGCGCAGCCGCAACAAATCAGCCGGGGAAACAATAATGGCAATTTTTCGGACATCGGTCCGGAGAATACGGGGGAACCATTCTGCACCCGTCCAATCGGTGTCCCAGCTTTCTTCGCTGCGGACGGCCTGCATGTTGATAATCAGCGAGGTAGCGCCGGTCTGGTGGAGCACATTCAGGCACTGGCGCATGGAGTGATGGTACTCTTCGCGCAAAAAATAGCCCCTGCATACGTGCACCGCGCACTGCAGGGCACGGTTGTATTCGATAGTGGAAAAGGGTTTCTCAAAAAAAAGCATCTGCAAACTTGACCGGGTCTACATCCCGCATTTTACGATTATTTTCTGCACCCGACTACTGTGGGCGGGGGAAATTCTGGTCAGACAGCACTTTCTGCGCCTGCGCCATGTGCCGCTGGTTGTGCACGATTACGAAGCGCAGGCAGTCACCTAAGCGTAATCTGAGGAGATTGGTGATGGATACCGGAATCATAACCTGTTCCAGATGCACCTTCTGCGCTTCATTCAGCACCCGGAGCATGGCGTGCTGCTGCCGCAGGAATCCGGGCAATGCACCCGGGCTGACGGTACCGGCTTTGTTGGGGTCGTAAGCTTTCGGAGAAGGATACTTTTTATTGGCCAGAGTGCTGCCGGTGTTCATCGGTTGTACGGTGCGCACCAGAAAATTGCCCAGCCAGCCCGACCGGAAAGACGGTACGGAGTGGCTTCCTTGTGCGGCTGCCATGCCAATGCGGCTCTCCATTGCCGGAATGTAGTGTAACCCGTAGCGGTTGAGGTGCTCCAGACAACCGGCAATGCTCCACTTTTCCGGGGCCGGCTTCCAGAGCAGCTGTTGGGGCTGCAACGGCGAAAATTCCCGGTCCGCAATCCGGATCAGTTCTTCGGTATCGCCGCGCAGCTGACTGAGTAACTGGAGTGAGGTAAAGACGGGCATAATAGAATTGAGAATTGAGAATTGAGAATTGAGAATTGAGAATTGAGAATTGAGAATTTAATTTTTTTGTCTGACGGCTTTACTTTCAGGTCCACACAATTTATCTTTTTTCTAATCACTATCCCCCGGTTTTATTGGATAGCGGGATAGGTTTATGCACCCTGCATTTGAACCGAGGGTTACCCACAAATACTAAGGAATATCGTGTAGAAGACGGGACACAGGCGGCGAAGCGGGTGCGGCTGGGGGGCAGCAACGGCGCGGCCGGTTCCGGGCTTTGTGCGGTGGCCGGAGGAATGAGCGATGGGCCTCCACAAAGGGAGGAACAGGCTCGTTGCTGCTGCCTTTTTCTTAATGATTATACACCACAATCAAGCCTCTCAAAAAGCCGCCGGTTTCCGGCAGATCCATGCCGGATAGCACCCTCCTTCAACTTCCTGCTCCCAACTGCGTTCAATTCAGTAAGAATTTTTCGGGGTACCGGGTATGCCGCGTACCCTTCCAGCTTCAACCCTGTTTTTTATGAGCCCCGATCAGGACAAGACGCTTTCCGAAGCAAATACGCAAAAAGATACGCACGGGAATGGTGGCCCGGCCAATAAATCCGGTGAAGCCATTGAGGCCGTCATCGGCGGATATCCGCTCACCCTCACCAGCCTTGATAAGGTCTACTGGCCCGATGAGGGCTATACGAAAGGCGACCTGATCGGCTATTACCGCCGCGTAGCCCAATGGATGCTGCCCTACCTGAAGGACCGGCCGCAGTCGCTGCACCGCCACCCCAACGGCATCCGCGATGAAGGTTTTTACCAGCGGGACATTCGCAGCCAGTTGCCCGGATGGGTGGAAACCACCGAAATTTACGCCGAGTCTACCAAACGTAATCTGGCCCACGTGCTCTGCCAGAACGAAGCTACCCTGGTGTACCTTGCCAACCTCGGCTGCATCGAAATTCATCCCTGGAATGCCCGCGTCGGTTCGCTGGACAAGCCCGATTACCTGGTCATTGACCTTGACCCGGGCGAAAACACCTGGGACGAGGTGGTGGAGGTGGCTCTGGTGGTCAAAGCCGTGATGGACCGGGCCGGCGCGGCCTGTTACTGCAAAACCTCCGGCGCCACGGGCATGCATATTTTCGTGCCACTGGCCGGGCAATACGGATTTGAGGAAGCAGAGGCGTTTGCCCGCCGCGCCGCGGAACTGGTGCATGCGCAGCTGCCCGCCCTGACCAGTCTGGAAAGAAGTCCAAAGGCGCGGCGGAAACAGGTGTACCTCGATTACCTGCAAAACAACATCGGGCAGTCAGTAGCAGCGGCGTACAGCGTACGGCCCAGGCCGGGAGCTACGGTTTCCACACCGCTGCGCTGGGAGGAAGTAAAACCGGGGTTGCACCCATCCGCATTCACCATTCAGACCGTACCCGACCGACTTGACCTGGTGGGCGACCTGTTTGGCGGCATCATGGGCACGGGCATTGACCTCAAAGCCTGCATACAACGGCTGAAGGATGGATAGCCCGAACAAGCAAACTGCGGCCGGCCCGGAAACGCGGCTCTTTATCGGCACGTCGGGCTGGCACTACAAGCACTGGCAGGGCAACTTCTACCCGGCCGGCGTAAAGCCGGCTGGCTATCTGACGCATTACCTCTGCTCCTTTTCCAGCGTGGAGATCAACAATTCGTTTTACCGCCTGCCTGCCGCCGAAACGCTGGCGGACTGGAAGGCGTCGGTGCCGGAAGATTTCATCTTTGCCGCAAAGGCCAGCCGCTTTATCACGCACATGAAAAAGCTGAAAGACCCCCAGGCGAGTTTCGGGTTGTTTATGGACCGGGTGATGGTGCTGGGCGAAAAGCTGGGGCCGGTGCTGTTTCAGCTGCCGCCCGCGTGGGGGTTCAACGAGGACCGGTTCAGGACATTTCTGGAGGCGCTGCCCCTCACCTGCCGCTATACGTTTGAGTTCCGCGACCGGAGCTGGTACAACGAACGGGCCTACGGTTTACTGGAAAAGCACCGCTGCGCCTTCTGCATCTACGAAATCGAATACCACCTCTCTCCCCTGCTGACCACTACTGATTTTGTGTACGTGCGCCTCCACGGCCCGGAACGGAAATACGACGGCAGCTACTCCGATGAGGTGCTGGCGCAATGGGCCGGCCGCTGCGCTGGCTGGCGGAAGGCAAAAATGTATATTTTTACTTCGACAACGACATGCACGGCTACGCCCCGGTGGATGCCCTGCGCCTGCAGGACATGCTGCGGCAGAGGTGATGATTCAGGCGTGGACGCCTGAATCAGGCAGGGTGCTACCCTCCGCAGTCGCCCGGCTCCTGCCAGGTGACGATTATTGGCAGGGCCTCCGGCCCGGAAAACTGGGAATGGCCCGGAGCATTACCGGACACTTTTCTGTATTTTCAACCCTCCTGATGAGCCGCTTGAATCCATCAGCAACAACCCTTCACCCCCGTTGCCCGTTGCCGGTTTATGCTAAATCAGAAGATATTCCCCAACCCCGGTCCCTGCCCGGCGTTTTAAACGCAGCAATGCTTTGCAAACCGTTTCCCGTTGGTAACCTTTAGCTCAGCGAAGCTGATTTTCAATTGTCTATTATCAATTGTCACCTCTATGAGCAAATCTATCTTCATTGCCACTACCGAGCCGTACAGCGGCAAGTCCGTAGTGGCGCTGGGCCTGATGAACATGCTGCTGGGCAAGGCCCGGACCATCGGCTTCTTCAAACCCATCATCAACCACGCGCCGCAGGAAAAAAAAGACATTCACATCGAAACGCTGATCAGTCACTTCGGCCTGCCGATGCAGTACGAAGATACCTACGCCTTTACCCGCGAGCAGACCATGCAGCTGGCCGAAGCCGAAAACACCGACGAGCTGATTGATACCATTATCCGCAAGTATAAAGAGCTGGAAGAAAACTACGACTTCATCATCGTGGAGGGCAGCGACTTTGTAGGGGGCGGCGTGGCTTTTGAATTCAATGCCAACGTTTCGTTTGCCAAAAATCTCGGCTCACCCGTGCTGATCGTGGTGTCGGGTGAAGGCAAAACCACCGCCCAGATTATCAATGCCATCATTACCACCATGCACAATTTTCAGGCGCAGGAAGTGCAGGTGCTTTCGGTGGTTGCCAACAAGGTGGCCGCCGATCAGGTGGACGATGTACGCGAACTGCTCCGGACGCAGCTTGACGGCAAGGTGATTCCGGCAGTGATCCCGATGGACAAAAGCCTGAAAAACCCAAGCATGAAGGAGGTACACGCCGCAGTGGGCGGCCGGCTGCTGTTTGGCGAAAACTTGCTGTCTACGCAGGTAGGTAATACGATTGTGGGAGCCATGCAGGTGCCCAACTTCCTGCGGCGGCTGCAGGAGAATACGCTGGTGGTCACTCCCGGCGACCGGTCTGACCTGCTCATCAGCGGGTTGCAGGCTAATATTTCCTCCAGCTATCCGAAAGTAGCCGGCTTTGTGCTCACCGGCGGACTGGTGCCCGAAGAACCGGTGCTCCAGCTGATTCAGGGGCTGCAGACGGTGGTACCGGTGATTGCAGTAGAGACCGGCACCTTCCAGACCTCTAACCAGGTCGGCTCCATTCAGTCGCGGATTGCGCCGGAAAACACCCGCAAAATCGAACTGGCCATTGCCGCATTCGGGAAATACGTAGACGTAGACGCCCTCGACGAACGGCTGATTACTTTCCAGCCGGAAGGCATCACGCCGCGCATGTTTCAGTACCAGTTGGTGCAGCGGGCCAAAAAGCATCGCAAGCACATTGTACTGCCCGAAGGCAACGACGACCGTATTCTCCGGGCCGCCGCCCAGCTGATCACGCAGAACTTTGTGGATCTGACCCTTCTGGGCGACCCCGCCGAAGTTGCCGCCGCCGCCGGAAGGCTGGGCGTCAGTCTGAATGGGGTACAGGTAATTGACCCGGTGCGGTCAGAGCATTTCCGCGACTACGCCGAAACGCTGTACGAACTGCGGAAAACCAAGAACGTGAATCTCGAGATGGCCCGCGACCTGATGACGGACGTATCGTATTTCGGGACGATGATGGTGTACAAAGGCCACGCCGACGGCATGGTGTCGGGGGCGGTGCACACTACGCAGCACACGATCCGGCCGGCGCTGCAGTTCGTAAAGACGCGCCCCGGCTTTTCGGTGGTGTCGTCGGTGTTCTTTATGTGTCTGCCCGACCGGGTATCGGTCTTCGGTGACTGCGCCGTAAATCCGAACCCCAATGCGGAGCAACTGGCCGAAATTGCGATTTCTTCCGCCGAAACCAGCATGGCCTTTGGCATTGAGCCGCGGATTGCCATGCTGTCGTACTCGTCGGGTTCGTCGGGTCAGGGCGAGGAAGTGGAAAAGGTGCGAAAGGCCACGCAGATCGTAAAGGAGCGGCGGCCTGACCTGATGGTGGAAGGTCCGATCCAGTACGACGCGGCCGTGGACCCGACGGTAGGCCGCCAGAAAATGCCCGATTCAGCCGTAGCGGGTCAGGCCAGCGTGCTCATTTTCCCGGACCTGAACACCGGTAACAACACCTACAAGGCCGTGCAGCGCGAAACGGGAGCCCTTGCCATTGGTCCGGTGCTGCAGGGATTGAATAAACCCGTAAACGACCTGAGCCGCGGCTGCACTGTAGCCGATATTTTCAATACCGTGGTGATCACCGCCATTCAGAGCCAGTTGTAGATTAGAGACGGGAGTAGGGAGACCGGAGGGTCCCGGCAGCGTAGGGAGGCGGGGAGGCGTGGCACGATCACAGGATTCGTCTGCCCGATTCGTCTCTCAGGACCAAAACGCACCGGCAGGAAAAACCGTTTAAACGGTTTCATCAAAGCCCGTAATCTCCCACCCACGGTTAAAACCGTGGGCTATTGATGCCCTTCAATTGATGCCCTTCATATGCTAAACCCGATTGATTCTATTGAAAGGATCTTCCTCCCAACTCCGGTTTTCCTTTTTCCGGTCTCCTGATTTTCCCGCTTCTCACTCCTCACTTCTAATTCCAATGAACATCTTCGTCATCAACTCCGGCAGCAGTTCCATCAAGTACCAGCTTTTCGGGATGCCCGCCGAACAACCCGTGTGCAGCGGCCTGGTGGAACGCATCGGACTGGAAAATTCGGTGATTACTCATAAAGTGTACAAGGGCGGTGACGAAGAAGTGACCAAAAAAGTGTGCAACCTCGCCGACCACCGGGCCGGGCTGGAAGAAGTAAACAAGCTCCTCACCGACCCGGCCATCGGCGTGATCCGTGATCCGGCGGAAATCGGCGCCGTGGGCCACCGGGTCGTCCACGGCGGGGAGAGTTTTGCCGCTACCACCGTGATTACCGAAGAAGTGAAGCGGGAAATAGAAAAGCTGTTTTCGCTTGCCCCGCTGCATAATCCGCCCAACTTCCTCGGCATTGAAGTAGCAGAAAAGATATTTCCGCAGGCCCGGCAGGTAGCCGTGTTCGATACTGCCTTCCACCAGACGCTGCCCGGGCAGGCGTACCGCTACGCAATTCCCCGCGACTTCTACACCAGCCAGCGGATCAGGGTGTACGGGTTCCACGGCACAAGCCACAAGTACGTATCTGAAAGGGCGGCTGCGTACCTGAACCGCCCGGACGCGAAGCTGATTACGGTACACCTCGGCAACGGCTGCAGTATTACGGCCGTGAACGGCGGCAGGTCGGTGGATACCAGCATGGGCTTTGGTCCGCTGAGCGGCCTGATCATGGGCACCCGCAGCGGCGACATTGATCCGTCAGTGATCTTTTACCTGGTCAGTCAGCTGGGTTACGATCCAGCGAAGTAAATACCATTCTCAACAAGCGAAGCGGCATGCTTGCCTCACCGGCTTCAGCGACATGCGCGACATCGGCCGGGCCGTGGCGGAAGGCAACGCCGGAAGCAAAGCTGGCACTGGCCATGTATGCGTACCGGATTAAAAAATACATCGGCTCCTACGCCGCCGTGCTCAACGGCCTTGATGCACTTGTATTTACGGCCGGCGTCGGGAAAAACGATGCCGGGATGCGCCAGATGGTCTGTACGGAAATGGATTTTTCTGGGCATCCGGCTGGGCCGGGAGCAAAACGCCGTCCGTTCCGCGAACTGCGGGAAGTAAACACGCCCGATTCACGGGTAAAGGTACTGGTGATTCCTACGGATGAGGAACTGGAGATTGCGCGGCAGTGCTATGGGCTGCTGGAGGAAGAAAGGGAGACGGGAGACGTTAGATTGGAGACAGGGGATCAGGTACTTAAGTACAATCAATAAGGTTTTGACGGATACCGGGAATGAATAACCTCGATTTTGGGCGTCTTGGCGATATTTCCATTTCAGCCATCCGTTAAAACCTTCTTGATTGTACTTAGACACGAATTCCAACGTTTCCTTTATACGGTTTTTGCCCCTGGGCTTGCCTTAACTTTTCGTACTTTTTATTGAGGGAAGACCAAGTCGGCTATAAGAAGTATTCTGATCAGTTAACTTGTACCTTCACGCTCTTTCTGAGTTTTCCTGATGGAGAGAGTATATGTACTATGTACATGCCTTTACGGAGTGTGGTGTGATTTAAACGTATATTGTTTTTGCCTTCCCTTATTTGGTATGAAAAACCAAGCACGGATTGGCCGGAAGCAGCATTTATAACTGCTATGTTTACTTTCCTGCCTCGTCGCTGGAGAAGACCAGATTAACTTTGCCAGTAATCGCCGGATTGGGATAGGCTATAACCTGATTATCTTTTATTGTTAAATTCATCCATTCTGTTTCTTCTGCCGGGGAGGCCGTTTCTATAACTAACTGAGGTATATATTATTTTTCGATTCTTTCGCATTCCAGGTAAGCACATTTTCCTGAATGGCAAGATTTTTAAATTAAAGGCTACATAGGTAACCCCTCCTTTTGTTTCTCTATCACATAATCTGTTACATCCCATTCATAATATTGCGCATTTGTACTGGTAACCCATATACTATCCAAGGCCTCTGTAACTGCATCCGGTTTGTTTCTCCAGGTAATTCCATCTTCACGCCAGTTAGTATCTACACCGTATACCCCCGTAACAGTTGGATTTGCGTGACTATTTTTCCCGTACAATTTAAGTCTCACATTCTTTATTTCACCTGGTACACTACTTATATCAAACAGAAAATAGCACTCCCGGTTAAAACCGGTACCTGTTTCGGTTTTCGTTTGTATAAAAGCCTGCGTACCGAAATTACTATCTTCATTACTACTGCCATCCCGTACGTAAGCATCGGCAACGGTAGTCAGCGGAAAGGATTGCGGAGAAGCTATTCCAAAATCTTTGGTTATGCTTTGACCACCGTAAGCGCCCCCGGGCAAGGTAAAAACAAGCTGGGTAACTTGCTGATCGGGCAGCCAATTTGCATCCGTCCCAACCAGATGCGGGGTTACTTGTACGTTTACCGTAATGCCGCTATTGGTAGGGTTAGATACGGTTACTTTTACGTTTTTGCCTTCTTCCTGCGTCAATACCAGGCAAGGTTGATCTACAGACAACTTAAAACCTGGTGATACTATCAGGGTACCGGGCGTATAAAATGCAATGCCGGTGATGCCTTTGCTTTCATGCCGCACCGCCTGTACGTCTTTGGTATTGCTCAAAACCCGCATGGGCAGGTTAGCGGTATAGGCACTTAATTCCTCTGGATCCATTCCTGGCACTACCGCGTACTGGTAAGTAGCCTCTTGCGGTTTGGTTCCGTGGTTGAACCACAAACTGAATACATCTTTGGTGATAACCGTAGACGCGTATTGATTGTTAATGCTTTTCCAGCTCCCACTCTGGGCGTCATTTTTAAGGACTACATCCGTAGCTGCGGGAAATACATATCCAATTCCATCGTGGTGCACCCAGCGGGGCCCATTCAGTAGGTGTTCTCCCGGCGGGCCTTCACTGCTAGCTCCATCGTAATGAACCGTAACATTACTTTTTTTGAGACTTTGGTTAATAGAAGTAGTAATGGGATTGTCCGTTGTGGAGCTTATGCCTGCTCCCAGACAAAAGAAGCCTTCATCGAAGTAAAACCAGCTTTTTCTGGCTTTTACATTTTGTACGTTGTAATCAAAAGCGGTCACGCCATACTTGCCGTCTGACACACCGCCGACAAACGTAGTAGTTCCTCTTAAATAACCGGTCGGTAACGTGGGCGGCGCACTGGTACGCTGGCAGGTAACCCCGGGAATACGGGTCCAGTCCCATACGGGAAATATGTCGGTGTATTCATCTCCACGCCGGTAGATATAGTTAGCCCCCGAAGGCAGGTAATAACCTTGTATATTCTCATCGTTTATTCTTTCGGTACCAATCAGGCGCGACGAATACATGCGCACGGAAGAGTAGTACGCCGGGCGGTGATGCGCCATAAAATCAGAACGCCAGAAATGACGGTTGCCATTGACAACGGGCTCTTGTTGACCGTTTATATGCGCAGCCAATGCAGTAAATTCTGCTTGACGGGAAGTTCCCAAGGTAGCCATCCGTTGGCAGGCCGTGATGAGCGATGATGCTTTTGTGCTGATACCCTGACGGGTTATTTCGCGTCCGAGAACGCTATAGTCAAACATTTTTCCACGTACCATCCATTGGTGGCCATCCAGTATCAGGTTAGAAAAAATATTGATTTGTTGGGGCGTAAATGTGAAAGAAGTCTGGTGACCGATAAACATCCAGTAGGCCACATCCGCTACAAAGCCTGATCCATAACCTCCCGAGTAAAGCTGTGCACCGTGCTGATGGAAGCTCCCATCTACCTGGATACCTTCTGACTCGGTAACTATTACTGTACTTTTAATGGCATCAAATCCAGCCGCCAGGTAGTCGGCATTTTTTTGCAGGCATCCTTTATAAATAGTAATGGTAGATACCCACACCAGATTCTGGCCCGTCTGGTCAGCGGTGCTATTGGTGAGTTGTGCGCTACCGGTGCTTATCTGCTCAGGGGTAAGTTCATTTTGCATAGCAATCAAGGCTTCGCCCAAAGTGAGGCCCTCCCCTATTAAATTAAACCACCAGTTATCAGAAACCGGATTTTTGGCAATGTAATACTCGAGCGCAGCAACAAAACCTTTTTGCAGGGTAGTATCCCGGTAATGGGAATGACCCTGACGATGGTAAGCAACTGCCAATCTCAACATACGGGTCAAATGATTGGCCGGCTGCCAGGCGGAACCGCCCTTGTCATCATAATTGATGTCCGGCCAGCTCCCGTCGGCTTTTAGAGCCGCAAGCCAAGTGCCGGCTTCAGTATCAGTGGCTGCCCTTCCTTTCAAAATCTCATTCCTCAAACGGGTATTGATTACCTCTATATCTGTATCGGCGGCAAAAGCCGTAAGACTGCCAAAGATGAGGAGTAGTGTATTTACAAAAACACAGGTTTTGCAAAACTTTTCTGCCAGGAGAGACAATGGAAATGGATGAATCTTCATAAGTACAGTATAGGTTAACTCCTCAAGCACAACCCCAAACCAGTCCCGTTGCGAGGCAGGACTTGCGGTGTGGCAGGGGTGGTTGGCGATTCAGTAGTGTGCGCCCAGCATGGGTACCTGGTATGGAAGATACGATATTATTCCGGATAGTGGAAGTCTCTTACTGGCGGGCCTCTCGCTCCAGGGCGTACAGGTCCTGCGTGCAAAGCAGTACTTTTTCAGCTCTGGACTTATCATTGTCATCGTGCCGGAAGCTACGCTTCACGTCAGCGAATAGGCTGGCTCGAACTTTCTTCTGGCGTGGGTCAGACAGCCCACCATGATAATGTCCTGACGCTCTTCAAACTGTTCGTAGACTGGGTAGCCATCCGTCTGCAGATAGCCCTTGTAGTCTTTGAGCAGCTTTACGGCCTCTGCCTTGCTGATAGTCAAACAGCACCAGCTTTTTTTCCGGCGAGTAGTAGACCCCTGTGAATCGTATCTGATTCAGTGGTAGCCCCCGTGGGTTTCGCCTTGCTTTTGCTTGTCGAGTACCGGGATGGGCGTCTCGTCTGCCTGCAGGTAGGTGGAAGAAAGTAGCTGTCTGGATAAGGCTTCATCCAGCGGCTCCAGCAGCAAGCAGGTCGCTTCAAACCAGCCCTCTGGACCCGATGCTGACGCAACGTCTGCTGGTCCGTACTGGCCCGAATCTTCATGCTCAGCGGCTCTATAACGCTGGCTCAGGCGATGGAAAGGAAGGTGAGTGAGGTATGGAGCAAATCCGGTCCAACTCTTTCCGGTAAGTGATGGGCAAAGGCCCCAGAACCGCAGCACTACCCCTGAAGGCAACTCTACTACCGTAGTGACATCACCCACTGCCCTAGCAGGAGGGGCAACCGGATCTACTGGTGGAGACAGGCCGATAAAGGCAGGTGCCGTCTTGGGCAGTGGCAACGGGCTTGGTTTTAGCAACCGGTCCACTGTTTGGCAGGGATAAAACCAGCTGCGCTTTCCGGTAACGCGCTACCCTAAGTACAATCAATAAAGACTTGACGGGTTGAGAAAGCAATAAACAGCGTTTCCAAGTGTTAAGAGCAATACTTCAATATTGTTATCCGTCAAAACCTTCTTGATTGTACTTAGTGGTCATTCAAGGTTAAAGTGAGGGGTGAGACAAGCCCTTTATAGGCCTCTGGTTCACCCCTCAAATAATTGCTTCCTGACCACTAAGTACAATCAAGCAAGATTTGCAGTGCAAAAAAGGAGTACCTTGTTTAAATGCAAACGCTACTTTAAATGCAACCATTACGAATTACCCACTTATCCGAGCAAGACCATCAAGCCTTGATTGAGATGTACCGGACCACTGCTTTACCGCGCATGCGTACCCGGGCACAAATGATGCTATTATCATTCGGGCAAGGCTGAAAGTCCCTCAAATTGCGCAGATCGTTCGCGAAAGTGAAAGTACGGTGCAGCAGTGGTTAAAACGCTATCAGGTTGAAGGCATCAAAGGTTTGTGGGATGCTCCCAAGAGTGGCAATCCGGGTAAGGCCACTGAGGTCTGCAAGCAGCAACTGCTCTCGGGTGTAAGACAGCGCCCAAGAGCCTTAGGACTGGAGTTCTCCTTATGGACGCTGGAGCGGCTCCCGGATTACCTGGCCGAACAAACCGGTATCCGCCTGAGGGGAAAAGCGTACGTCAGCAGTTGAAAGCAGTGGAAATTGTGCTTTCCCGTCCTCAGCATAAGATCAGTAGCCCCGATGCGGAGTACCTGCTAAAAAAAAGGAGGTTGAAGAAAAACGAGATCAGCCAGAACAACAGGCCGTGTTTTACTATGCCGATGAGTTCAATGTAAGCTGGCAACCAACGCTGAAAGCGATGTGGAGCCCAGTAGGCCAACAGGTGATGATTCCTGCTCCCGGCCAGCCCACCAACACTACGGCATCGGTGCAGTCAATTATCACTCAGGAGAAACGGTAGTCATTATCCGAAAACGCAAAACAAGAGAACAAATCGCTCAACTGCTGGAAGCCTTACTGCTGCAACATCCGGTGGAGACCATCTATGTAGCCTGGGACAATGCTGACACCCATAGCGGCCGACAAGTAACCAGGTAGTCAGGGCTGCTGCCGGCCAGTTAGTGCTGCTGTATCTACCCACCTACAGCCCTTGGCTGAATCCCATCGAAATGCTTTGGCGCCATTTCCGGCGGGAAGTCACCCATTGTGAATTGTTTACTTCGGTAAAAGAATTGTTAAAAGCAACGGCTGACTTTTTTGATCGTTACAACCAAACTCCTGAGAAAATACTATCCGTAATCGGATCGCACTCCGCAAATCTTGCTTGATTGTACTTAGTGGTCTGTAACGGTTAAAGTGAGGGGTGGAAAAGGCTTTACAGTATCAGCTGGTTTACCCCTCAAATAATTGCTTCCTGACCACTAGTGGTTCGCCAAGGCTAAAGTGAGGGGTAAAGTCGTTTAAGTTTTATCCGTGCTTGCCTGGTGGTGAACTGCCAGTCCACTTTACTTTCTTTCTGATTACGCTGCTGGTACCAGGCCTGTACTTGTTTTTGTAGCTCTTCTTTGGTAGCTACGCGCTGGGCAATGCCTTGTCTTTTGAGTACGGATAATTCACACCCGGCAATGTTAAGCCAGGAACCATGAGCAGGTGTACGTACCACGTGGAGTCTTTCAATAATATTTCTGGCTCGTTCCGGGGGGAAGATTTCGTACAAAGCGGCCAGTTTGTGGGCACTCAGATTGTCTTCAATTAGCGTGATGCACTTAGCCGTTGGATAAATCTGCTCGGCCAGGTGGGCCAACACCTTGGCATAGGTGTGACTCTTATGATTGTCTTCCACCAACACCTCTCGGTAGCCATCTAAGGGTTCAACAATCATGTAGAGGTCTGCCACCCCTTGCCTTTGGTACTCATAGTCGGTATGAACAACCCCTTGGGAGTCGGTAAAACTTTGTCGGCTCTCACTACCAGTTGGTAAGGCGATTCATCCAGGCACACTACCGGGTAGTCCTGCTCGTATGGCCTGGCGTACTCATCGAGTACCTGTTCCATTTGACATACGAAAGCAGCATCGTACTGGGAATCACCCAACTCTTGATTTGCCAGGGCTTGAGTTGGTTTTTTTAGCATCACCCGTACACTCTCATCGCTCATGTGCTCACATAGCCCAGACTCACCATCTGATCGGCCAGTAGTTGCAGTGTCCGGCGGTTATAGCCCTCAGGACACTTACTACAACGCAGGGCAATGAGCTTGGCTTCCACTTCTCCCGTAAAGAGTTTCTCTGGAAACACCTCGCGCTTTTTACCCATTAGCGCTGTGTTCAAATCCTGGGTGACTAACCTTTCCCGCAGTCGTTCTAAGCCGGCAATGCTCAACCCGTAAGTCTGCTTAATCTGCTGATCGGTCCACTTCTTATCCCCGTTTTCATCCGCTGCAAGCAAAGCATAGGCCCGCTTCACCTGCGGGCTCTTACTATCTCTGGACTCGATTAATTGTCCTGACTGAGCCCGCTCCTCTGCCTTAAGTTGTACCCGATATTTCTTTGCCATCCTTTTTTTCCGCCAAACATACCCATTTTACCCCTCACTTTAGCCTTGGCGGACCACTAGTGCTTTCTGCACGACTTTGCCGGGCTGGAAGTTTAAGCTATTGCCTTTGATGAGCGAAGACCGGACTTCCTCCTCTTTTTCCGCCCCGTCGCTGCTGAGGGAAAGTGAAAAGGGAGCTATTCAACTGCGCAGCGAGAGCAGAAATTATCGGTCACGTGCCGCCGTGGATCGTCCGTTGGGGAATTACCGTATTCTTTATCATGCTGGTTCTCATTGTATCCGCCGCGTGGCTGATCCACTACCCTGATATCATCAAAGCCCCTTTCCGGCTTACTTCGGTGGATGCCCCCAAAGCGGTTTATACCCGCACGGAAGGCAAACTGATCAGATTGTTCGTCCACGATAATACCACGGTCCGGAAAGGCGCCCTTCTGGCGTACCTGGAAAGCACGGCGGATCACGATGAGGTGTTGCAACTGGCAAACCATCTGGATTCACTCTCAGCCTGGATAAATACGGGACGCGCCGGGCGGCTCCGGCACTATTACTGCCCGACTACAACCATCTGGGAGAATTGCAGTCTGCCTATCAGCCGTTCAATCTTGCCTATGCTGAACTACTCTCTTTTCTGTCGGATGGTTTTTACCTGGCCAAAAAACGAATTTTACAGCAGGAGTCAGCGGACCTGGCGCGTCTGGAAAGCTTAACCTGCACGAGCAGCAGGTCATTGGACAGCGTGACTTTGCGTTAGCTCAGCAGGACTTTGAGGCCCAGCGTCAACTGGCCACGGAAAAGGTGATTGCCCCACTGGAATTTAAACGGGAGGAAAGCAAACTGCTGGCGAAGCAGATGCCTTTGAAGCAGCTGGAATCAACAACTATTAACAATCATGCCGCCCAGAGTGCCAAACTGAAGGAGTTGCTGGAACTGGATAAACTCATCGCCGAACAGCGGAGCAAATTCTTGCAGTCGCTGAACACCGGGGACAAATGGTATTGATCAAATTCAGCAGCTATCCCTACCAGGAGTTTGGCGCAGTAGAGGAAAATAAAATTCATTTCCCAGATTCCAGGCAAAGACAGTACCTTCCTGGCGAAAGCCGCACTGCCGGCAGGTTTAAGAACCAATTTTGGGAAAGGGATTACTTACAGATCCGGCATGAACGCAGTGGGCAAATCATTACCGAAGATACCCGGCTGCTCGAAAAGGTATTCTACAGCTTTCGTAAAGCATTGGAAAGATGAAGTTTACATATATTCCCCCGGTTCCAGCCAGCGGTCGATTTGGTATTGATATCCGCTTCGATCCCTTCGATTTCCCGCGACCACTGCATCCAGCTCTTCGTGGCTGACAGTGCCGTTGTTCATCTTTCCGACCAGCTCCTTTTTGCGGGTTTCCAGCCGGTCAATTTCGCCTTCCAGCCGTTCGTACTCCTGTTTTTCCTTGAAAGAAAGTTTTTTCTTATCCGTTGAAACAGGCGTGGCAACCGGCCTGACCGCACTTGCCGCCGTTGACTTCACCGCTGCCTCCTTCCGCAGCAGTTCTTCCTCCTCCAGCCATTCGCGGTAGTCGGTGTAGTTGCCGGGGAAGTCCCGGATCTGCCCTGCTCCCTCAAACACAAACAGGTGGTCCACCAGCCGGTCCATGAAGTACCGGTCGTGCGAAACGATGATCAGGCAGCCGGGGAAGTTTTCCAGAAAATCCTCCAGCACGTTGATCGTGTCCAAATCAAGGTCGTTGGTGGGTTCGTCGAGGATCAGGAAGTTGGGATTTTTAATCAGGACCTTCAGCAACTGAAGCCGCCGGCGTTCGCCGCCGCTCAGCTTGCTCACCATGCTGTACTGCACCGCCGGCGGAAAGCGGAACAATTGTAAAAACTGCGAAGCCGTTACGGTTTGTCCGTTGGCCATCTGCACCACTTCGGCAATCTCCTGCACAATGTCAATGACCCGCTGCTCTTCCCGGAACACCAGGTCATCCTGGGTATAGTAACCAAAGGTGATGGTATCGCCTTTGTCAATGCCACCCGAATCCGGGGGAAGCTTGCCCGTTATCAGGTTGAGGAAAGTCGTTTTGCCAACCCCGTTTTTCCCCACAATGCCCAGCCGGTCGCCGCGGAGGAAAGTGTAGGTAAAATCCTTCACGATGGGCTGTACGCCGAAGAATTTCTTCACCCCGTCCAGTTGGAGGATCTTATTGCCAACCCGGGTAGTTTTGACGCTGAGTTCGAGTTTTCCGTCGCTTCCCGGTCCTTTTGCCTTGTCCTGCAGATCATAAAAGGCATCAACCCGGTATTTGGCTTTGGTGCCCCGGGCCCGCGGCTGGCGGCGCATCCAGTCCAGTTCCTTGCGCAGCAGGTTGCGTGCTTTTTCGGTCTCGGCGGCCTGACTGGCCTGACGTTCGGCTTTTTTCTCCAGAAAATAACTGTAATTCCCTTTGTAACGGTGCAGCTGGACCTGATCCAGTTCGATGATATCGGTGCTGACCCGGTCGAGAAAATACCGGTCGTGGGTAACGAGTATCAGTGTTTGGGTGCTGGCGGCCAGGCGACCTTCCAGCCATTCGATGGCATCCAGGTCCAGGTGGTTGGTGGGCTCATCGAGAATGAGCAGGTCGGGCTCTTCGATCAGCACCCGGGCGAGGGCTACGCGTTTGCGCTGCCCGCCGGAGAGTTTTTTTACCTGCCGGTCCAGTTCACCGATGCCCAGCTTACCCAGAATCTGCTTCACCTGAGTTTCAAAATCCCACGCCTTCAGGGCATCCATCTGAATGATGGCCTTCTCCATACCGGCAGTATCCTCCGGATGCTCCAGCGCCTTTTCGTATAATTGGATGGCTTTCAGGGCCGGGTGTCCGGACGCAAACAGCGTGTCCATGATGGTACTTTCTTCATCAAACGAGGGACTCTGGTTGAGGAAACCAACGGTAACTTCTTTGCGCACGCTGACCCGGCCATCGTCGGGAGGCAGCAAACCGGCCAGTATACTCAGCAAGGTACTTTTACCGGAGCCGTTGGCGCCTACCAAAGCTACTTTTTCGCCCCTGGCAATGCCAAAGGTCACATTCCTGAACAGCCAGCGGTCACTGAATGCCTTGGAAATGTTTTCTGCCGACAGGTAATTCATGCGGCAAAGGTAGGCAGAAAAGAGGATGTTCTGCCTCTTTCAGGTCCATCCGGAAGGGGCAGTCAGAAACCAGGGATTATGAATAGCGGAAAAAAATTCACTGCCTCCCGGGTTATGTAGTAACTTGTGCCACCCTTTTTATGCATTTGCTACAGGAAATAGCAGTACTGATCCGGAAGGAGATCGTTCTGGAATGGCGGCAACGGTACGCCCTCAACGGCATGTTGCTCTACATCGTCAGTACGGTCCTGATCTGCTACTTTGGCTTCGGACAAAACAGCGCCGCCCTCAACAGCCCTACCTGGAACACCCTGTTCTGGATTATTCTGCTCTTTACCGCGGTAAATGCCGTGGCCAAAAGCTTTGGTCAGGAACGGGCTGCCCGCCTGCTGTATTATTATACCCTTGCCAGTCCGCAGGGAATCATCCTTTCAAAGATCGTGTACAACAGCCTGCTGCTGCTGCTGCTGGCGGTGGTGGGGTACGGCTTTTATTCGGTGATCCTGGGCAATCCAGTAGAAGACAATCTGCTTTTTCTGGTGAATGTGGGGCTGGGGGCAGTTGGCTTCTCCAGTACGCTGACAATGGTGTCGGGCATTGCCACCAAGGCCGGCAACAACAGCGTACTGATGGCGGTGCTGAGCTTTCCGGTGATCATTCCCATGCTGATTCTGCTGATCCGGATATCGAAAAACGCCATGGATGGTCTGGACCGAAGTATCAGCTATGACGAAATGATCACCCTGCTGGCCATCAACGCCATTGTGCTGGCTGTATCCTATATTTTGTTTCCGTACCTGTGGAAAAGCTGAAGAATGGACCTTTTATGTAAAAAAAGTTTACCGAAAAACGGCCAGGGGTTAACTTTACCGCAAAAAAATGTGTTGACCCGGTAAGGACTGTTTTTCATAAATCACATCCCTATGAAGTTATCCTGGTGGAAACTCCTCTGCATTGCCCTGCTGTTCTACACGGTGATCATGGGCTTTCTGGGGCCGGTACCCCGCCTCGCCATTCTCAACGAAAGCATCCGGAATCTGTATTTCCACGTGCCCATGTGGTTTGGGATGGTGCTGATCCTTGGATCGTCCGTTTTCCATTCCATCGGGTACCTGCGCACCCCCCTGATGAGCAACGACGACAAGGCTGTAACAGCGGCCCATACCGGCATTCTGTTTGGTGGCCTCGGCCTGGTTACGGGCATGGCGTGGGCACGGGTCACATGGGGAGACTGGTGGGTAAATGACCCCAAGCTGAACGGAGCCGCCATCGGTATGCTTATTTACTGCGCTTATCTGGTGCTGCGCAATTCCCTTGAGGATGAGGGTCAAAGGGCCAGAATCTCTGCCATTTACAACATTTTCGCCTTTGCCACCCTGGTACCGCTGCTGTTTATCCTGCCCCGGCTGACGGACTCGCTGCACCCCGGTAACGGCGGCAACCCCGGCTTCAATCAGTATGACCTTGACAGTGATCTGCGGCTGGTATTCTACCCTGCCGTAATTGGCTGGGCGCTGCTGGGCCTCTGGCTTACGCAACTGAACGCACGGCTCCGCCGCCTGGAGCGGATTGCGGAAGAAAAAAATGAAGTCGTGGCATCGAGGTAGACGGGAGTAGAGAGACGGGAGATTTCAGACAATCAAATACCGGTCATCAGAGCAACAACTCATGTCTTACCGCTAAATACTTAAATCTTGATACTTATATTATTATATGAAATACATTTTTTCACTCCTGATGGTGCTGGCTGTTTCGGCCAACTCTTTTGCGCAGGGAATTGAAATGGCCGATGCCCTGCGGAGCGACGGCAAGATTTATGTGGTAGTGGCGGTGCTGAGCCTGGTGCTGGCCGGTATTCTGTTCTACGTGATCCGGACGGACCGCAGGATCAGCCGGCTGGAAAAAGAAATGGGAGACAAGTAAAACCTATGACGCCTTTTGTCATGCTTTTCAAGGACTTGCATCATCATTCGGCAGGTATTATTACTTAACTTTGCGCTTATTTTACTGACTGTTCAGCCATGAAAAAGAGTCATATTTTCCTGATTGCAATCATTGCCGTAGCCATTGGCGTAATTATGTCCACGGCGGGTGATGCCAGCACTTACGTCTCGTTCCAGGAAGCAACCGAACTGGCCTCCAGTGGCCGCAATGCCAAAGTACACGTGGTTGGCACACTCAAGAAAGACCCATCGGGTAAAATTGTCGGCATGCAGTATCAGCCGCAGATTGATCCCAATTACTTCTCTTTCGTGCTGATTGATCAGAACAACGAGGAGCGGACAGTGGTATACAGCAGCCCTAAGCCGCAGGATTTCGAAAGTTCCGAGCAGATCGTGGTGATCGGCAGTATGGCTCAGGAAGGATTTGTGGCCGACAAAATCCTGATGAAATGCCCGTCCAAGTATCAGGAGAACGAGATCAAGGTAAGCGAAAAACAACAGCAGGCTAAAATATAATCTTCATGGAAGCTTCAGTAAAACTGACCGCGGTGTTTGAACAGGTTCCGGAAGGTTACATAGGGTATGTGGAAGAAATAAGCGGCGTCAATACCCAGGGGGAAACGCTGGAAGAGGTCAAAGTTAACCTTGTTGAGGCCCTTCAGTCGGTTCTTGAAGCCAGGAGGGAATTGATGGAAAAGGAGCTATCAGATAAACCATACAATCTATTATAATCCGGTTAACAACAAGGTTACGGCTGTACCCCGGCACCGCGGGATTAATGATTTTCTAGCCAGAAAAATCTGCAAGGATCTTGAGGTAAAACTGCCTTGAGTATCAGGAAACAAATTTTCCAAGGGCTGGCAACTCTTTGTATCCGATTGCTGTTCATCCAATAAATTCCTTTTAAGGCAACAACGCATCTATGATTCACACTTTCGTTGGTAACCTCGGCCATGCGTTTATCATCGTTTCGTTTGTGGCGGCGCTGGTTGCTACTTACGCTTACTTTCAGGTGAGCCGGGCTTCCGGACTGGAAGAAGCATCCTGGCGCAAATTTGCCAGAGGTGCTTTTCTGGTCCACGGTTTTTCGGTGCTGGGCATCATCGCCAGCCTGTTCTGGATCATCTACAACCACTACTTTGAATACCACTACGCCTGGAGCCACTCTTCGCGCAGCCTGCCTGCGTATTACATGATTTCCTGCTTCTGGGAAGGTCAGGAAGGAAGCTTTCTGCTGTGGATCTTCTGGCACGTGGTTCTGGGCGTGTTTCTGATGCGTTCCGGCAAAACCTGGGAAGCACCGGTCATGACCGTTTTTGCGCTGGTGCAGGCTTTTCTGGCCTCCATGATTATGGGCGTTGTCATTCCGGGGCTCGACTTCAAGATCGGTTCTTCGCCCTTTATCCTGCTGCGCGACGCCCTGCCGCAGACCCCCATTTTTGCGACAAACCCCAACTTTGTACCCGAAGACGGCAACGGCCTCAACCCGCTGCTCCAGAACTACTGGATGGTCATTCACCCGCCTACCCTCTTTCTTGGCTTTGCGGCCATGCTCATCCCGTTTGCCTTCTGCATTGCCGGTCTCTGGAAACGTGACTTTTCCGGCTGGATCCGGCCGGCCCTGCCCTGGTCGCTGTTCGGGGTGCTGGTGCTGGGTGCGGGCATCATGATGGGTGCGGTATGGGCCTACGAAACCCTCAACTTTGGCGGCTACTGGAACTGGGACCCGGTTGAAAACGCCGTTTACGTGCCGTGGCTGGTGCTGGTAGGCGCCATTCACACGATGGTAGCCCACAAAAAGAACGGCACCGCCATCAAGCCGGCCATCATCCTGACCATTACCAGCTTTCTGCTGATCCTGTACGCTACTTTCCTGACGCGCAGCGGTATTCTGGGCAATGCCTCGGTGCATTCATTTACGGATCTCGGGCTGTCCGGGCAGTTGCTGGTGTACCTGCTGGCTTTCCTTGCCATATCGGTTGCTTTTATCGCGGCCAACTGGAAGAGAATCCCGTCTACCGAAAAGGAAGTATCCACCTATTCCCGCGAATTCTGGATTTTCACCGGCGCGACCGTTATCTGCCTGTCTGCCTTTCAGGTCCTGTATACCACCTCCATTCCGGTTTACAACAAGATCGTGGAGCTTTTCGGCTTCGTTTCCAATATCGCCCCACCCGCCGATCAGATCGGGCACTACACCAAAATTCAGCTCTGGTTCGGGATTGGCATCGTGGTGGCGACCGTAATGGGTCAGTATTTCTGGTGGAAAAAGCCGCAGAACTTCAAGGTACTGCTCAATGAGCTGACCGGCCCGTTGCTGGCCACTCTGCTGATTTCGGCAGCGGCCATTGCCGTTACCAGAATTGACAACCTGATCTACATTGTGCTGCTTACCGCTTCGGTGTTTGCCATTGCCGCCAACGGCAAAATCTGGTGGTCAGTGATCCGCAACAACTACCGGCTCTCCGGCGGTGCCCTTGCCCACATGGGGGTGGCGCTGATGCTGCTGGGCATTCTCTACTCGGCCGGCTACTCCAAAGTGGTTTCGCTGAACAATTCCGGTCTGCTCCTATCCAAGGATGAATTCTTCACCCGCAACAACGACAAGGAAAATAAGGAAAACACGCTGCTCTGGCTGAATGAACCCACCCGGATGGATGAATACTACGTGACCTACCGGGGCAAGCGGATCGAAGCCCGCGGCGTTCCCGGTTACATCCGTTCCGGCCTGTTGCAGGCCACGCAGCTGCCTTACCGGGCAGTGGCCAGAGAAGACATCGTGCAGGATGGCAAGGCCTACGCCCGGAAGGGTGATACACTGGACATTTCGGCCGAAAACACCTATTACGAAGTGGAATACCGCGACCCCGAAGGCCGTAAATTCACCCTCTTCCCAAGGGCGCAGGTGAACGAGGCAATGGGCGGTCTGCTGGCCTCGCCGGACATCCGGCATAGTCCCGGCCGTGATCTGTACGTACACGTAAGCTCTACTCCCGACCCAAGGGCCGAACCTACCTGGAGCAAAACCGAAGAACAAATGGCGCAGATCGGCGATACGCTGTTTCTGAATGACTACGTGGCCATTCTGGATAACGTATCCCGCGTCAGCCAGGTGCCGGATATTGAGTTATCCGAAAGTGACGCTGCCGTAAAAGCCAGTATCCGCATTCTGGGCAAAGACCGTGAATATGTGGCAAATCCCGTGTTCCTGATCAAGGACCGCATGGTAGGCCGGGTTCCCGAGACGGTGGAGGATCTGGGTCTGAAGATCACGTTCATGAATGTTGATCCGCAGCAGGGAACATTTACCTTCGGAGTAAACACCACCCAGAAAGACTACGTGATCATCAAAGCCCTGGAAAAGCCGCTGATCAACCTGCTGTGGCTGGGTACGCTGGTGGTACTGGCCGGTGTGGGCCTTGCAATGGTGCGCCGCTACCAGGATTCGGCTAAAATGCGGGAGAAAGAACCAGAGCAGGTAACTGCTGCGGCTTAGCCATCAGGTAACCTTTGACTTTGGGAGAACATTGTTCGACTCAAACGCTCAACATTAAATTGGAACTGCACTACTTCCGTGCCTGTTCCAGCGCATCGTAAAATTCGCTCCGCTGCTGCCGGCTGATGGTAAATTTATATTTTGATCCTTGCTTCGTCAGAACCACCAGACGGATCGGCCGGCCAAAAGGATCGCGCCTTTTTTCCACTTTGTCAATGTCATCAAGATTTATGGCAAGATCACGCTCATATATGCGTATCCACCACGGGGATGCTTCAAAGATGACCTGATCTTTGGTAAGGATCAGGTAGCCTCCGTACGATAAAATATCAAAACGCAAGGCCGAGGCCGGAGTGGAGAACAATACCTGCTTAGCCGGAATGTTTTTATGAGAAACGGCCCTTGGTGTGCAGGCAGCAGTACAGATTAAACCAATGACGAGTATGCCAGGCCTCAATATTTGCACGTGAAAGGAGTTAATGGTTGAATAAAGTCCGCTACCGGAGTATCATTCCGGTAGTGGCAGAAAGATAGTCAGGTCCATCAGAATTGTTCATCCTAAGGTGTAATAAACAAGCTATAAAGACCACTCTTTGCATCGGTTTTAGCGCAGCGAGACTGGTGTGGAAGGATGAAAGTGAGTCTAAAGACTTCCCGCCAGTCCGGAGACCGGCCCGCATCAGAAGGGCTTTTACTTTACTCAAATAATCAACTTATAGACGAGTGTTTAATGAGAGAAAACCAAATTAGTAAGATGGGAAGAAATCGGTTAAGCATTTAAAATGTGATTATCAGATTATTTTCGAGCTTGTTGCAGCGCATCGTAAAATGTGTTCCAGTTCTGGCGGCTGACTCTAAACTTATACTTGCGACCTTTTCTGGTTTGCACGAATAAGATATTAGGCCGGTTGAAAAAGTCTAGTCTCTTCTCTGCTTTATCGATGTCATTGAGGCTTATCTCTAAATAACGCTCATATAATAGCTTCCAATTAGCCTTAAATTGAAGTTGACTTTTTGTAAGCGTTAAGTAACCGTTGTAAGGTAGAACACCATAGCGCCAAGTAGTGGCGGGTACGGAAAGTAGTACCTGTTCAGCAGGAGGTTGCGTTTGGGAAACGGATGTTGGTGCGCAGGCACTAACAAACGTTAGGCCAATGGTGAGTGTGCTGAATCTCAAAATTCGCATAAAAAGGGTATTGGTCAATAGAAATCCGCTACCGGAGTATCATTCCGGTAGCGGCAGAAAGATAGTCAGGTCCATCAGAATTGTTCATCCCACGGTTGAAATAAGCCGCGAACGCCCAAATAAAGCGCTGCTAAAAATCCTCCATAAAAAATAACTTTAGCGTCGTTTGTATGAGGGTCTGGGTTTGCATTCTCAGCAACTAACGCAGCTACTGTACTAAGAGTAAGTACAACAACTGTAGTAGTAAAATTACCAGCTTTAAACAGAAATTTGCCGGACCAGTTACAAACAAGTTTAATTAATGCGAATCAAGGGTTGAAAATATCGGGCTTTTCTCTCAATAGAATCAGGTTTAAACCCGATTCTATTGAGAGAAAAGCCCGTGGTTGAAAGAACTATAAATAAAATGCACTACACCATTTCCCTGATCGGTTCCGGAAACGTGGCGTGGCACCTTGGGCAGGCGCTGGAAAAAGCCGGCTATAAGATAGGGGAGGTCTACAGCCGCAATCCTCAGCACGCCGGACGGTTGGCAGAGCGGCTGTATGATGCCCGGATCACCTCTTCTGTGGATCTTTCCGGAAGCACTTCAGACCTGTTCATTCTGTGCGTATCCGATGATGCAATTGCGGCGGTAGCGGATGGAATCATCTTACCCGACGAAGACAGTATTCTCTGTCACACCTCTGGCACGCAGCCACTGAGCATTCTGGGCGGACGGAAAAATGCCGGGGTTTTTTATCCCCTGCAGACCTTCAGCAAGAGCCGCCGGCCAGACATCGGAAGCGTCCCGTTTTGCATCGAAGCCTCTGACCCTCATACGGAAGCGGTGCTGGTGGAAATTGCCCAAAGCCTCAGCCGTACGGTATATCTGGTGAATTCGCAGGAGCGGAAGGTGCTGCACATGGGGGCCGTTTTTGCCTGCAACTTCACGAATCACCTGCTGGCCGTGGCGAAGGAGCTGCTGGACCGGGAAGAACTGGATTTTGAATTATTGAAACCACTGATCCGGGAGACTTTTGCCAAGGCCCTGGAAGCGGCTGATCCGGCGGCGGTGCAGACCGGGCCAGCCGTTCGCGGCGACTACCAGAGCATCCGGAGTCACCTGGAATACCTGCAGGAAATGCCTCACCGGGAGGCGCTTTATAAATTGCTCACTGACAGCATTGCACAACATCCGCGCAAATGACCGCAAATTCACTTCCCGCGTACCATTCCAATCAGTTCCCGCTGCAATTTCCAGTCTTTGGCTACCCTGAGCAGGGCTACAGCCTCCATTTCACTGATGTGCCCTTTCCGGCTGGTCGCTTCCCAAACCATGCCCAGGCATTGCAGCCGGACCTTGCTATCCCAATGCTCCGTCAGCTTGTTCAGGTAAGTCCGGGCCCGGTCAAAGGCAGAGACCGGATCGGAAGCCAGAAACTCATTTACCCAGTTCAGAACTTCCAAAGCCCCCAATTCAGCTGCTGCCGCATGTAAGAGGCGTCCTTCCTGCTCCTCAAGCCCATCATACCCGAAAACCACTGCCTTCAGGAGCAGAAAAGCTTTTTTCTGATTACTGGTCATCCTTAACCCGGTTTCTTGCATGGCTGACATTAGAAGTCCCGGCAAATATAACCGCCGGGACTGCACGAGACCAGCAGGTGGATACGTGAGTTAAGCAATTCAATGTAAGAGGTTCGCAGTCAGATGGTATAATCCAGTAAAATCAGCCGACAAACAGATCGGAGGCGATGCGGTCGGCAAGCAGTTTGCCCTTGCGGGTAAGGGTAATAACATTGTTTCGGGTCGTGAGCAGGTCCTGCCGCTGGTATCTCTCCAGGTACTGATGACTGAGCTGCAGCAGATCAAAGCCGAAGGTCTGTTCAATGTAGCGGGTATCACAACCCCAGCTGGTCCGCAGGCTGGTCATGATGTACTCATTGGCTCTCCCGGCAGACGTCAGGTGCTCCACGGTGCCGGGCACCTCTCCCCTGCGGATGGCTTTTACATAGCCGGCGTTGCTGGCCACATTAAACTGCCTTACCACACCATTGAATGAGTGGGCGCTGGGACCGATTCCCAGATATTTTTTGTCCTTCCAGTAATTGGTATTGTGCCGGGCGTAATGGCCGGGTCCGGCAAAATTGGAGATCTCGTACTGTTCGTAGCCGTGCTTTTCCAGAAACTCAACCAGCCGTTCAAACTGAGCTGCCGCAAAATGTTCATCGGGAGCCGGCAGTTTGCCCTTCCGGAGCCAGTTGCCAAAAACCGTGCGGGGTTCAATCGTGAGGCAGTAAGCCGAAATGTGAGGCACCCCAAGCGTTGCCGCCGTTTGCAGATCCCATTCCCAGACCGAATGATCCGGGTGCGGGATGGCGTAGATCAGGTCAATGCTGATGTTGGTCAGGCCGGCATCCTGCGCCAGCCGGATGCATTCACCGGCTTCCCGGGCAGTGTGGGCGCGGTTCAGAAACTTCAGGTGCGGATCATGAAAGGATTGTATGCCCACACTGAGCCGGTTGACTGGTGTATGGCGCAGCCACGCAATCTTCTCTTTATCCAGATCATCCGGATTTGCCTCCAGTGTAATCTCTGCTCCGGGCAGGACTTCAAAATGCTGACCAATGGCTTCAAAAATATAGTTCAGTTCCTGTTGGTTCAGCAGGGAGGGCGTCCCACCACCAAAGTAAACCGTTTCCACCGGTTCGCCGCCCAGATAATCTTTCTGCATCTCTATTTCCCGGCAAAGCGCCTGCACCACCTCATTGCGGTTTTGCCGGCCGGTGCTGAAATGAAAGTCGCAGTAAAAGCAAGCCTGTTTGCAGAAAGGAATATGAATATATAAACCAGCCACTGAATAACCTCCGGAAAATCAGCTGCAAAGATACGGCCTTCCGGGCAGAATCCCCGGCAACAGATGCTTACCAGGGCTCACTACTTTGCCAGATCACCTTTCCGGTGTTGTCAATGTAAGTCTGCCGGCTGTCCAGAAGAATGCCCGCGATGCCGTTCCGGAAATGCCCGTTCAGGAAAGAATTGCCTGGCCCACTCAGAATATGGAACTTTTGGGTAAAGCGTCCTTTTCCCTGCTTGTCCATGTAGATGTAGGTAGGTTCCGGAGTTTCGTCGTAGAAAAGAACCCGCCTGGAGGGCACCTCCGTCTGCACCGCGGCCCATCCTTCAGTGAAAGGTTGTACAGCCGCAGCGTTCACTTCAGCCAGCAGGAGTCCGGTCCGGTCGATCAGGTGAAACCGGGCGGTTACCGGTAATTTTACCCACGCAACTCCGTCACGGAAGGGGCTGCCTACTGAACCCTGCGGCAGAGAAATGGCTGTTTTTCCGCTGGTGTCCACATACCAGGTGCGGGATGTCTGGCGGTCCTGTACGAGGCACAGTCCGTCGCGAAACGACTGGCGGTAACCGGCCGGACCAGAAAGGGTGTCCGGTGGCGGCTGGGTAAACTTTCCGCGGATCAGAAATACGCCTTTTTTGTCGATCAGTCCTTCTTCGGTGCCATCTTTTACCCAGGCAAACCCCTCGCTGAATCCGGAAAAGGCAAATTCCGGTGCACTTTCACCACCTGACACAGGTACAAAAAGCGGAGAAATCACGAAATCGCCGCTTTTATTGATAAAGCCCAGTTTGCCCGTGGCAGGATCAGTTACCGCTGCCAGACCACCGGAAAAGGAGTGAACCGGCATGGGTTCTCCTGTGGTCTCAAATACGCGGTCGAAAGCCTGTTTGCCGGTGCTGTCAATGAAAAAAACCTGGTACTGCGGTTTTGTATCTTTTGCCTTTACCGGCAGCTTACTTTTCTTTTTCACCATAACCACTGCCAGTCCTTCACTGAAGTCAAAGGCCCTGTCAAAGGACGGCGCAATTACCGTAATGCCACGGTCATTGATGTAGCCCCACTTTCCGCCCAGAGCAACCCGTGAGAAACCTTCAGCGAATGGACCCGCTTTCTCGTAAACTGGCTTGATGACCACCTCTCCCCTGCCGTTGATATAGCCCCACTTTCCGTTGATCCGGACGGGCAGGCGCATTGCAAACCGCTCCAGCTGCCATCGGGCCTCAGTGGCGTAGGTACCAGACGGATTGTCGCGCAGGAAGTCCGCAAAGGCCGCGGCCGTATTCTTTTTGACCGCTTCCTCATAAAGCAGTTTCAAGTATTGCTCCTCAGCCTGCTTCCGGAAAGGGCTTTCGGGATACTCCTTCAGAAATTGCTGGTATGCAACTACAGTGCCGATGCGGGAAAAGCTCTGGTAAAGCAGCAACTCATATCTTTTCCGGGCCTCCGGCACCTGTCTGGCCTCCGGATACGCAGTGATGAATTCCTGATAAGCGCGGTAAGTACCCACTTTCCCGGTTTCAGCGAAGATCAGTTCGTCGCGGAGGCTGAGAGCCAGAGCTGCCACTTCCGGGATAGCGGCAAATTCTGCGGCAGCAGTTTTGAGGTCTGCCACGGATTTTCGGGCAAATGCCTCCTGCACAATCTCAGTACTGAGGTTGGCTTTTAACTTAGCTATCTGACCGGAGGTAATATCGTATTTCTGTAGCCGGATAAGGTCTTTCTCCCGCAGGCGTCCAAACTGTTTCTCCGCCGCCTGCAGATATTCCATTGCCCGGTGCGGGTTGCGGTGGGAAAAACGTGGATGGGCGTACACGGTGGCAAGCCCGAACAGTGCGCCTGTATCCGCATTATTATCCAGTAATATCTTATTAAACAATCGTTCTGCCGTAGTGAAGTTGTTTTCCTGCAGCGCTTTATACGCCCGGTCAATGTCTTTACCTACTGATTGGAAACAAATCAACAGCATCAGCAGAAAGATAACCGGCAGACGAAAGAGCACGGAACTTATCATAGTATTTCAGGCTACCAGAACATTGCCCGGGAGGCCGCCAGCCCACGCGGTATATGGTTACCGGCAATGCGAAAATAAAGCACCCGGCAGAAAAACTGCACCAGGCGCTGAATCTTCAAACGAAGAAATGCTACTGATTGGTGTAAAGAACCTTGCCGTCGTTGTCAACGGAGGCTTTCAGGCCATAACGGGTTTCAAGCACCCGCTCCTGATGGTTGTAACGGATTTTCAGCTCGCGGTCAAAAATCACTTTTACGCGGGTCCGGATAAACTGATGCTGCTCCTTTGATTTGCGGAAGCAACTCATGACTTCTTCAAAATCTGCCTGGTAATAACCGTTCGGGTGTTTTGAAATCTGCAACGTATTCATATCAATGCTGGAGGCGGCTTCCTGAAATTCATCGTAAAACTCATTCTCAATCACGCTGGTAATTTCGGCCGGCGTAGTGTTTTTCAAGGTAATGAACCGGTCTACCTTCGGAGCAAAATACAGGGCAGCATCAAACTGCTTTTTATTGTAATCGCGGTAGTATTGCTTCAGAATATCCCGGACAGCCGATTCCTTGTCGGCAGCGTTGCGGCTTGTCAGTGCAGGAGAATGGGTCTGCTCACTGGATCTGGTCTTCCCGGTTGCAGGCGCAGGAGTGGTGGCTGGTGCCTTATCAGCAGGAGGTGCCTCAAACAGTTCGGTTTCTGCCGGCCGGTTGTTTCCATTGTTCGTACCAGCATCCTCCTGCGGACGCACTGCGGGCACCGTTTTCGTATTGCCACTGAAAACCACTGGTGCCTCAGATCCTGCCAGCTTTCTTTCCAGTCGCATCAGTCCGTTTGAAAAAAACAGATTGCCGGCCAAAGCGACTCCGGCAACCATCAGTAGAGAGAGGGTATACCGGAATACCGGCCGGTTGGCTCTTCCGGAAAACAAGCCATTGGCCAGCGGAGGCATCATCAGGCCCGCAGCAGCCGGTATGATGCAAAGCAGCAGGAAGTTGATTTCCCGCCCGGCAGTGAGCAGCCAGGAAAGGGCACAGGCCAGCAACACCCCGAAAAGGGCACCAATAAAGTAATCCTTCCGGAAACGTGTTGCGACCTCCCGCTTCAGGCGGTATGCATCCCGGTGATCAGGCCGAAGGGCGAACACTTTTTGCAGATAGGAATACGCTTTGTCGTACTGATTGTAAAGAATCAGGTTGCGCACCTCGTTTACGTAAAATTTTACGGCATCTTCCGGAGTATGATTTGCTTCGGCGTTTACCGCAGCCAGGGCTGGTGCTTCAGAGCCGGCTCTGGTGCCGTCAATCAATATTTGTTTCAGGTGATCAAACTCCCCCTGGGTTATAGCCCCGGCAGCGAGCAGGTCATTCAGTGTTTTCAGTTCTTCAAGTATAAATTGATTATACATAATCGGGCTGCTATAAAGTTATAAGCACTCTGGGGTCAGACATGAATAATGTCCAAAATCTGATTTTTCATCTTCCGGAATGCGGTTCATTGATAGTTCGGGTCTTTTGGCAGGAGAGCTTCCCAAATACCTACGTATCAGAACCTCAAATGGGTGTGTCCGGAAGGCACTATTTTATATTAAGGCAGAAAACAGAAGAGAGGCTGGATTCCCTTTTCTGATCAAAAACAATCTCTAAATTACATTAACAGCTTTTTGCAAAATTGATTCGCAAAATTGTATAAATAAAGTGAGGGGCTGTTTTAAAGGGTTTAGCGGGTTGTCTGTGTCTTTGATACCGGATAAGCTTATTATGTAACTGGTCAGCCATCATTTCAGGAGCCTGTACTTTCGGCTTGCCGTTTCTACTCCTGCAAAATGGTACGGACAAAAGAGGAATTAGTTTGATTTACCAGTTATCAGTCTGCCGGCAGATGCTGGATTTGTACCGATAGGCGCTTGTTTATCAGAGGTTTACCCGCCAAAAAGCGTCAAACTTCTATTTAAGAAACACGGTTGAAGTATGCCCCGGGGTCAGAAAAATCGGGAGTAATTTTCCAGTTTATTTACGGGCAAGAGTAGTAAAAAAACCAATGCGACACGCAAAATCGTTTGAAAGTACAGAACAACTTTAAATATTACAAGCTTTTTGTTGCAGAAGTGTTCATTATCAGATGATGCTGAAGTGCACCGGCAGGCAAGTGAAGTAGCTTAGTAAAATGGGGAGTGAACCGCACCGTCACAATCAATGAATCAGCTGAAGCTTTTACTGGCCTTGTCGGGTACATGGCTTTGGTTATTTCAAGCCATTGCCCAGCCGGTGCGCACCCTGATCATTCAGCCGGCGGAGCAGGAGTCCGTGATGCCGGGCGTTTTACCGCTGCCTGTCGTCCGGAAAAACGTGCCTGATGCCGCCGTCTACCTCCGAAAAATCCTGTCCGGTCTGCACAGCCAGGGTTACGTACTGGCCTCCGCCGACAGTATCCACCGCAGCGGCGATACTACGATGGTGTGGCTGCACACCGGTGATTTGTTCAGGTGGGTAATTCTGCGGCCAGGCAACGTGCCGGAAACCCTGCTCCGCGAAGCCGGCTATAAGGAGCGGCTCGTGAAAGACAAGCCTTTTTCGGGCACTCAGATGGCAAGGCTCACCGGGAGCATCCTCACCCAATCTGAAAACCGCGGCTATCCCTTTGCCACCCTCCGGCTTGACTCCCTTGACATCACCGGCACCGGCATTGCGGCACAGCTCCGGTATTCACCGGGCCCCTACATCATTTTTGATTCACTGGAAATCCGGGGCTCCGCCCGGGTCAAACCCCGGTTTCTGGAAACGTATCTGCACATCCAGAACGGACAGCCTTACAGTGAAGCGGGTTTGCAACGGGGGCTGCGGCGGCTTCGTCAACTTCCCTACCTGACCATCCGTCAGCCTTACACCGTAACCCTTCGCAATGACCGCGCCTATCCGGTGTTTTACGCCGACCACCGGCCGGCCAATGTAGTTGACGGAATAATCGGAATACAGCCCAACGAGCAGGAGGCCAATAAACTGCTGGTCACAGGCCAGCTCAACCTTCAGTTGCGCAATCTGTTCAGCAGTGGGAAAACCTTTCTGCTCCAGTGGCAGCAGATCCGCCGGGCGTCGCCGAGGCTGGATATGGCATGGGAGCATCCTGCGTTGTTACGCACCCCCCTGACGGTCAAAGCCGGCTTCAGCCTGCTGAAGGAAGACAGTACTTTTCTGAATATCAACCAGCAACTGGGCCTTACCTACCCACTCAGCAACGGCTCCCTCCAGACGTGGGTACGCCTCCGGAGTTCGCGGCTGGGCGCGGCCGGTACGGCCGCTCCGGCGGAAGCTTTGCCTTCGCTCGGCGATACCCGCCTTGTTACCTACGGCGCTGGCTACGAATGGAACAATCTGGATGATGTATTTTACCCGATGCGCGGGGCAGTGGTCCAGTTTTCGGCGGAGGCTGGCAATAAAACAGTGCTGATAAATACAGCGCTTCCGCCCGAATTCTACGAAGGAATTTCCACTTCCTCGGCTCAGTTTTCCCTTCAGGCCGAGGCGAAAAAATTTACCGTCATTTCGCGCCGCTCTACCCTGCTGGCGCAGGCAAGGGGCGGTAAACTGATCAACCAGAACCTTTTCCTGAACGAACTCTTCCGGCCGGGCGGCCTCAACAGCCTGCGGGGCTTCAATGAAAACTTCTTTTTTGCTTCTGAATATGCCATCGGCACGCTGGAATACCGGTACTTCATGGAAGCCGATTCCTACCTGTTTCTGTTTTACGATCAGGCCTGGCTCAAACACGACCTGCGGGGCAGTTACCTTGAAGATGGTCCTTCGGGCTTTGGTACCGGCCTCAGCCTGACTACCAAAGCCGGTATCTTTAATTTTGTGTACGCCCTCGGCAACACCCAAGACCGGCCTTTCGGATTGAATTTCTCCAAAATTCACTTCGGCTACGTCAGCCGCTTCTGACCATGCCAGTCACCTGTTTTTCCTAACTTCACGGTATTGAATGGTTGAACGGCTGTATAGTATGAAGACGGAAATGTTCAATCCCTGCATTACTCCGTTGTCAGACAATCTCCTGAATAATCATTCTGGTCCGTCAGCCCTGTAACCATATCCTCTACAACCACTTAACCCTATAATTTATTTATGTCTACCGGATTCTTTGAGGTTCCTGTACCAAAAAATGAACCTGTTCTATCATACGCACCCGGCTCTCCGGAACGGTCGGCTCTGAAAAAAGCGCTTGCCGAGGCCCGTGCCCATGAACTGGATATTCCCATGTACATTGGCGCGAAACGGGTAAGAGCCGGCACCAAAAAGCGCCTGGCACCTCCCCACGACCACAAGCATACACTGGGCTGGTACCACGAGGGTGACACTACTCATGTGGAACAGGCCATTACTGCGGCTCTGAATGCCAAATCTCTCTGGGCGGATATGGGCTGGGAGCACCGGGCCAGCATTTTCCTGAAAGCCGCTGACCTCGTGGCGGGGCCCTACCGGGCAAAACTGAATGCCGCCACCATGCTGGGGCAATCCAAAAGTGCTTACCAGGCAGAGATTGATTCTGCCTGCGAATTCATTGATTTCCTTCGTTTCAATGTTGGCTACATGACGGAAATTTATAGCCAGCAACCCCAGTCGGGTCCCGGCATCTGGAACCGGATGGAGCACCGTCCGCTGGAAGGCTTTGTCTTTGCCATCACGCCCTTCAACTTCACCGCCATTGCCGGAAACCTGCCCGCATCGGCCGCGCTGATGGGCAATACCGTGGTCTGGAAGCCCGCCGATGCGCAGATCTATTCCGCCCACGTCATAATGGAAATCCTGCTGGAAGCGGGTGTACCCGAGGGCGTAATCAATCTTATTTACGTAGACGGACCAGCGGCCGGTGATGTGATTTTCAAACACCCTGACTTTGCGGGCATTCATTTTACGGGCAGCACCGGCGTATTCCAGAGCATCTGGAAAGCAATCGGCGAAAACATTCAGGTGTACAAAGGCTACCCCCGCATCGTGGGTGAAACGGGTGGAAAGGATTTTGTCATTGCGCATAAATCTGCCGATGCCCGGGCCCTGGCAACTGCTCTGGTGCGGGGCGCCTTTGAGTACCAGGGACAAAAATGTTCGGCAGCCTCGCGGGCATACATTCCTTCCAATCTCTGGGAAGAGGTAAAGGGTTACCTGCTGGCCGATCTGAAGGAAATACAGATGGGGCCGGTAGAAGATTTCCGCAACTTTGTGAATGCCGTGATCAGCGAGAAGTCCTTCGACAAAATTGCCCGTTACATCGACAATGCGAAGGAAGACCTCAGGTCAACCGTCATTGCAGGCGGCGGGTACGACAAATCAGTGGGCTATTTTGTGGAACCCACCGTCATCGAAAGCATTGATCCGCAGTCAGTAACCATGTGCGAGGAAATATTCGGCCCGGTGCTGACGGTGTACGTGTACCATTCCGAAAACTTCGAGCAGACGCTGGAACTGGTAGACCAGACTTCGCCCTACGCCCTGACCGGCTCCATTTTTTCTCAGGACCGCTACGCGGTTGAAATGGCCTCCAAAAAACTGATGCACGCGGCCGGAAACTTCTACATCAACGACAAACCGACGGGAGCCGTGGTCGGACAGCAGCCTTTCGGCGGCAGCCGGGCCTCTGGTACCAATGACAAAGCCGGTTCCCTGCTGAACCTGCTGCGCTGGGTTTCGCCCCGGGTCATCAAGGAGACATTTCTGCCGCCAACCGATTACCGGTATCCGTTTATGGCCGAAGAATAACTTTTGCTCCGGATGTAAACCAGAGAGGCAGGATTTATATATTCCCTGCCCCTTCTTTTTCCGGCTACCGGTAAAAAGTACAGTTCTTGCAATCTGCCTTACCCTCATGATCCAGACTTTCGTCACCACCCTCACAATTCTGCTGATGCTATCCTTTCCCCGGCAAACTGCCAGTGCCCAATCTGTACCTGCGGTTCCCTTCCGGATCGGCGTGGCTGGTCTCACGCATACCCACGTCCACTGGATTCTGGGAAGGGCCAAAGACGGCGACATTGAGATTACCGGCATTGCTGAGCCGAACCGGCAACTGGCGGAACGTTTCCTGGAGCAACACGGCCTGAGCATGGACCTTTGGTACGCTTCTCTGGAAGAAATGCTGGAGAAAACAAAACCTCAGGCCGTCACGGCTTTCAACTCTATTTACGGGCATCTGGAAGTGGTCAAAGCCTGTGCCCCGCGCGGTATCCATGTGATGGTGGAAAAGCCGCTTGCCGTAAGCATGGACCACGCCCGGCAGATGGAGGCACTGGCGAAAAAACACAAGACTTATCTGCTCACCAACTACGAAACCACCTGGTATGGCTCCATCCACAAGGCATATGAGATGATCCACGGCGAAAAGGTCATCGGCGACTTGCGTAAAGTGGTCGTGCACGACGGTCACCAGGGTCCGCAGGAGATCGGCGTCAACCAGGAGTTTCTGGAATGGCTCACCGACCCGGTGCAGAACGGCGGCGGTGCCCTGGTTGATTTTGGCTGCTACGGTGCCGACCTCATTACATGGCTGATGAAAGGCGAAAGACCGGTTTCGGTTACGGCCGTTACGCAGCAGTTAAAACCCGGTGTTTACCCCAAAGTAGATGACGAGGCGACCATTCTGCTCACCTACCCGAAAATGCAGGGCGTAATTCAGGCTTCCTGGAACTGGCCTTACAGCCGCAAAGACATGGAAGTGTATGGTCAGACAGGTGCCATTTTGCGCTCAACCGCGACCAGCTGCGGGTACGGACTGGTGAAAAGAAACCGGAGAAGCTGCTAAATGCCGAATCGACCCAAAGCACCTCTGCATGATCCTTTCGCTTACCGCCGCCGTAGTAAGGGGTGAAATAAAAGAAGATGTCCTCTTCCCCCTCCGGATCAATATGATTGTAGTGGAAATTCTTGACGCTGCCCGCCGGTCAGCGAAAGAAGGCAAAACCATTTTCCTGAAGAAGTGATTTTATGCCAGACCATCCAGATTTCGGATAACCTATGGACCGGACTGCCGTTAGATGACGGTAAGACCAACAACCGGCAGAATATGGAAAGGGATGGAATACAGGTAGGGAGACTATCAACTTGCCAGACTTGTCGCCGCCAAGGGAAGAGGTGCTGTGCACGAAGGAATGCACGTGCCGCTGAACCGTCCGGTCTGGATCGAGGGTGTTCCGGCCGCCATTAATTCGCCGCTTTCTGCTTCCCTTCCGCAGAGAGCAAACAAGCTGGCCCAACTCCACCACCCTGCGGTTGCCACCTTGCTTGACTACCGGATAGAAGACGCTACGCAATATTTAGTGAGTGATGCTGCCGGTGGCGTGAGCCTGGAAGAGTACCTTCAGACGGTACGCCTGCACCCATGCCCTTGCCTCAGTGTCTGGTGCTCTTCAACCAGATTCTGGACGGCTTTGCTTATCTGCACCGGCATGATACGTAACGCACGGCTTTGTCCAACCTTCGCTTATCACTCTTCAGCCGGATGGCGCAGTACAGATTGCTGGCTTTGGTTACCTGCGTGAACCTGCCGAACCCGGCGTGCTGGAAGCATTGACATTTGCTTCCAAGAAAATGCCTATACGCCTCCGGAAATCGCCGCTGGCAGCACGCATGACCAGGCCGGTGATGTATTTTCCGCTGGGAATGATCCTGCAGGAAATGCTGGCCGGAAGTTCACCCGGAGGAAGGAGGACAGGAGCCGGCCGGGTAGAGGAACTGCCTGATGCCCTGGCTGCTATTATCCGCAAAGCCGCCAGTCCCAATCCCAGAGAGAGATTTCCCAATGCATTTGCCTTCCGGAAAGCCCTTCAGCTGATTACCACAATTGCTCGGCAGGTTCCGACGGAATACCATTCAGCCTTGCCTGAATCTCCCCGGGCGAAAGAACCAAAAAGGCGCCGGACGGCTGCCCGGGTAGAAATACCTCTGCTGTTGCTGGTCGTAGCGGCTGGGGCAGGTTTTGTACTGGGAATGAAAACGCCGGAAGGCTTCTGAACCGGGAAAAGTCCCCGGAATAGCAGTAAAAAAGAACCAGATCAGAGCAACGGACTGGCGAAACAAGTCAGTTAACGATTCCCGAAACCACCGTTGCCGCGATGACCCGTTCCCATCCGGCAATACCTTTGAATCAGATTCTGCCAGCGAGGAACCGCTGACAGACGAAAATGCCTACGCAAAAGCGGCTGCCCGTGAACAGATGGAAGGCTACGCTGCACTCCGGGCGCAGGACATGGGAACTATCCTGAAGTTTTTCAAACCGCCGCTGAACCGGTTTTTCAACGAACAGAACGTAAATGCCGGTCAGTTACAGCGACTACTCCGGCAGGCATGGCGGCGCACGCCGGAAGCGCAGCACAAGATCATGTGGAACACAATGATATACGGGAAGGATGAAGCCGGCAACCATACGCTGGATTACTGGATGTATTATCACTACCACCGGGCCAACCGGCAGAACTGGCAAAGCAAATTGTGTTTACGCAGGTAAAGCTGGACCAGAACCTTAAGATTATCTACATGAACGGGCATTGATTCAACCCGCCGCTGCAACAACTCTGACCCGGTTGGGTTTTTGCAAATAATCCCCGTCGCAAATTATTTATGAGTCAAACCGTTTCGATACTCGGCTGCGGCTGGCTGGGGCTGCCCTTGGAGAACAACTGCTGAGTGAAAATACCCAAGTCAGGGCAGCACTACCCGGCCGGATAAAATCAGCCTTGCTGGCAGAAATGGGCATTCAGCCTTTTCTGCTTAGATTTCAGCCGCATCTGCTCCCGGAGCACCTTCGTGAACTGGAAGTTTTTATGGCCTCCGAACTGCTGATCATTGCCATTCCCCGCAAGTAGAAAAGCAGGGAGAGGCCTTTCATCCCGCGCAGATTGAACAGTTGACCGACAGCTGAAGACACGCCGGTAAAGAAAATCATCTACGTCAGTTCAACTTCCGTATATCCGGAAGTAAACCGGGAAATGGATGAAAGGGAAATCCTTACCGGCCATAACGGCACCAGCCGGGCCATTCTGCAGGCTGAACAACTGGTACAGGAGTCGGAAAAAGACTGGATCATTCTCCGGTGCGGCGGCCTGATGGGTTACAACCGCATACCGGGTAAATACGTGGCTGGCCGTAGGGGCCTGACCACGGGGACGTACCGGTCAACTTTGTGCACCATGACGATGTGACCGGCATTATCCAGGTGATCATGCGGCAACCTCAATGGAACCAGATTTACAATGTGGTTGCGCCTGAGCATCCCGTGCGGCGTGAAATATATGCCCGCAACGCCCGGGAGTTTGGCTATCCCCTCCCGGACTACGCGGATGGAGCTGAGGAAGGATATAAGGTTGTCAGTGGCAGCAAGTTAATCCGCGACCTGAATTATCCCTTCCAATACGCCAACCCGCTGGATTTCACTTACACGCCCTGAAATTATTCGGAGTCTCATTTTCAATTGGAAAAAGATTCACTACCTTTGCAACCTATTTGCGAAAATTATTCCATCTACCATGTACGCAATAGTTGAGATAGCAGGACAGCAGCTAAAAGTGCAAAAAGACCGGTACTTCTACGTAAACCGATTAGAAGGCGATCCCGGCGCTGGCCTGACGTTTGACAGGGTTTTACTTGTCGACAACGGCGGGGAGATTTCAGTAGGGATACCTACCATCTCGGGAGCCACCATCAGTGCCCAAATTCTTGAACACCTGAAAGGCGAAAAAGTCATCGTGTTCAAGAAGAAAGAAGAAAAAGGTTACCGCAAGAAGAACGGTCACCGCCAAAGCTTAACCAAAATTTTAATTCAGGACATCACGCTATAACTGTAAAGGAAAATGGCACACAAAAAAGGAGCCGGTAGTTCCCGCAACGGACGGGAATCCGAAAGTAAACGCTTAGGTGTAAAGGTATTCGGTGGTCAGGCTGCCAGAGCCGGTAACATTATTGTCCGTCAGCGGGGCACCAAACATCATCCGAGCACCAACGTAGGTATTGGCAAAGATCATACCTTTATTTCGCCCTGATTGACGGCAAGGTAGTTTTCAGAAAAGGTTTAAAACCGTTCTTTTGTTTCGGTTGAGCCTTTTGCCACTGCCGAGGTTGCCGGATAAGCACTTGAAGTTTCATCAGAAGGAAGCACAAATGAACAACTTGTGCTTTTTTTGTGCCCGTTGCAACCAAGGGCATCTGCCCGTTGTTCTTTCCAAGTATTTCACCTGTAAAACTTTAAATCCTGCTTCTCATGGCTGCCAAATACGTCAACCTCTATACCGAGGCCAATCCGAATCCAAACTCAATGAAGTTTGTGCTCAATTACCTGCTGGTGCCTTAGAATACCAGCTTCGACTTTCCGGACGCCGCAAGCGCCTCCGACTCTCCACTTGCTACGGCTCTTTTTCAAAACTTCCCTTATGTAAAGCGGGTGTTTTTCATGAACAATTTCCTTACTGTCACCAAAACAGAGGAGCACGTGGGAAGAGTGCTGGGAGAACTGAAAACTTTTCTCCGGGAGTATATGGAAGCCGGTAAGCCTGTTTTCACGACCGGCAGGATCGACCAGATGAAGCACGAAACTGACGGCGAAGGAGACTCCGAGACAGTTCAGAAAATCAAGCACCTGCTGGATGAATACGTCGGCCGGCCGTAGAGTCAGACGGCGCGCCATCAATTTTCACTCTTACGATGAGGGTGTCGTGGAAATTCTGCTGCAAGGTTCTTGCAGCGGATGTCCGTCTTCTACCCTCACCCTGAAGGCGGGAATCGAAAACTTGCTGAAAAGAATGATTCCGGAAGTAAGGAAGTGGTAGCGGAAGGCGTGTAATCCCTCCGCAGGCAGAAGGAACTGTGCCTGACCGGTTCCAGACAAAATTTCCGGAATGAAAAAGCTTCGTCCGCTCCTGGCAGCACAAGACGAAGCTTTTTGGTTTTCTTGCATTAAAACCAATCCTGACAAGTGTAGGATTGGCTGTAAAATCTGCAAAATTTTGTAGAATAGATATTAACTAGTGGTATGATTTGCAAGGGGCGTAAAGAGCGCCATCTTATTCTGCCAATTAGGAATATCTATGATTTTTAACTGGTTTTTTCACCAAATGATGGTGGTTTTTATGATGCTGAGCCAGCTAACGGTCTATGCAAAAGAAGTTTCATTTCCTGCCAGTGCCCCCTGATCATTTAACCAGCGCCAAGCCTGCCGAAAAAAGCGTCGTATTTACGAACCAAATATTGAATTAATCTTACATGACGCTGAGATCAGCCCGGCTACCCGTGAGAAGATAACCCGGGGCATTCAGTTTCTGTACGGTTTCTACGCCACGCGTCTCCGGTTACCATTTTACCCGCGGGGGTAGTGGTGAAAATCCGCATTTTGGCGCTACTGATCTCTACCGCAAGTACCTGGACACCAACTACCCGCTCATCCCTAAAAACTGGGTTGGTGTGTATCTGTCTAACGTAAACGAAATACTGGTAAGTATGGGCGGACGAAAAGTCTCTGTTCCAGAATATTTTCCATGAAACCAGCCACCTGTTGCTTTCCAGCCGCATTAAAAAATTGCCCGAACTGGATCAATGAAGGTCTGGCAGAATATTTTGAGTACATGGAAGTAACCAATACTGGTGTAACGGTAAGGCTACAAATGGTGAAAGACCGCCGTGCAAAACGATGGCTGACGTCCAAAAATACGCCCGATATTTTCTCAACCTTTGGCTGGTCAAACCGTGACTGGAACACGGCAGATGGCAACTCGAAAGCGACGAGCCGCGTACCATTGCCTGGTCGGTAACTTCGTTTCTGATGTCGAGCGAAAAAGGAATCGATTTTCTGCAGAACCTGATGCCTTACCTTACCCGGTATCCCGGCGACCCGAAAGCTTCTTTGAGGGCAATTGACACTTATTACGCTGGCGGCCGGCGTCAGTTTGAAAAAGACTGGCGGAACTGGACCTCCAGTCCGGAAAGACCATCACCTTTCCCTGCCTCCCACTGAAGACACCCGCACTGCTTCTTTCCTTTTCTGAGGAATATTTTTAACTGAAATGCCATCTCTCAAAGGATGGCATTCTTTTGTTCATACAAACCATCAGGCCGGAGATGTCCTGATTCGATACCATTGCCAGCCTGCTGCCGAATCCTGCACCATGTGCTTTATATAATCTCCTCTTGATAAAATTATTATTGAACAGATACCAGTTCAATATTATAAATCAGAGGTGCGTAACGGGGAATTACCAGTTGGCCCCGCGTATTGGTAAATCCCTGGGCACCATAGGCCTGACTGGACGGAATCAAGAGAAGCGCCCTTTCACCCACCTTCATTCGTCCTCGACAGCTTCTTCGTATCCTTTAATGCGGAGTCCCTGCCCCATTATGAAACTATCCGTAGAACCATCTGCGGAAAAGTTCCGTCCATTGATCAGACGACCCCGAAATCTGGTTGTGGCCCGTTGTCCGTTCTGAATTGCAACACCAGTACCTTCCCTGCAGTTTAACGTAATACGTCCCCGGGGCACCCGAAACCGCTTCAAGGCGCGAGGGGTCAATGCCCAGGCTGTCGGTGGCAAATACCCGCAACGCCTCGTCCTCGGTCCGGACCTTTACCAGTTCCACGTCAAATTTCAGCACTGAATAAGGTGGCAATCCCTGGCGGGTCTGGTTCCAGTAGGCAAGGTAGGAAGGAATCAGGAGCTTTGCTTTTTCACCTTCTCTCATCAGTGACACGCCTTCATCAAATCCGGGGATCAGGGTGTTGCTGTTGAGGGCAAATACCAACGGCTGGTTTTTCGTCCGACTGATCAAACAGGAAATTGTCGCTCATGCGCCGCCCCTCGTAATGGACGTAGACCCGACTTCCGGTAGTTGGCTGCACTCCGGAAGTGTTTTCGATGGTTTTTATGTAAACCAATCCGGTGGAGGTTTTCTCGCCGGTATAGCTGCTATCGGACAGGAATCGTTGAATCTGCTGGTCATTTTCTGATTCTTTTTTCAGATTTCAGCGGGATCCTGCTGCACGATTACAACAGAGCTGCGGCGGCAAATGCCAGCAGGCTTAATTTGCTTTTCATCAATGATTGGATTAATAGAATTGAAAATGTTTATAACATGACACAGCTGGCAACCAAATGGTTGCACCCCTTTTGTATAACGAAAAAACCCGTCAGACTAACTGATCCTTGTACTGAGGCAGCAATTGCAGAAACTTTTGAACAGTTTCTTCGAGAGGAAAAATAGAAGTACCGCCGGGCGGCATTTGTGTCCGCTGCCTTCAAAAATGTTTACGGGCGAAATCATTTACCGAAAAATCGCCCACTGAGCGGAGGGACAGTCTGATGCTGCCTTCGCGTTCAGTCATCAGTACAGCCATTACAATGCCTTCAATGGATAAACCGTAATTTACCAGACCCTCGGTATCACGGTTTGCGAATTAAACCGCTGCAACTCTTCCGAAGATATGGCAAAGAAGGCGGTATGGTAGTCGCGCAGCACCACCAGTTTTTCGGCAAGTGACGCAAACCCCAGAAAACGAAGCCTTTCTTCCGTCTGGTTGTCGTAAACCAGACGCTGCACCTTGTTGGTCTGCACGCCGATGGCAATCAGTTCGGCGCTGATGAGGTGCACTTTGCGGGTGGTATTGGGGTGGCGGAAAGAAGCCGTATCAGTCATGATGCCAGAGTATATATACACTCACCGATGGATGGGTCAATATAAGCAAGATCGCCTAAAGCCCTCAATCAACTCAAAAATAAGCTGGCAGGTGGCCGCGGCTCCCGTATCCCAGAACTCAAAATCCGCAAACCGCTCCGGCTCCAGGTGATGGTCAATCAGTACTTTGGGGGCTTTGGCATTTTTGATGATGCCTCCCAATGTTTCGATCCGGCTGAGCACCGAAAATCAAGGCAAAAGATGACATCGGCTTCTTCTATGATCTGCGCTGAACGGTTTTCATTGCCCTCATTGAAAACGATTACCTCCTCATTACCCGGCATCCAGTGCAGAAACCTAGGATAGTCCGTAGGCGTGATCACTCTGCACCTTGTGGTTCTTCTTCTTGAGATAGCCCGCCAGCCCTAAGGATGAGCCCAGTGCATCGGCATCGGGTTTGGGATGAGTGGTAATTACCACATTGCGGGGCGAACTCATGAGTTCCCGGAAGGCTTCCAGATTTTGCATCAGCAGGAGAAAGCGAAGTAGATGACAGAATGTAGTACCCGGGCCATATGCATTGATCGTAAGCCTGCAAAACTCTTAAGAAAAAAGCTGACAAACAAGCTTTCCTCCGGAGGAAACTTTGGGGGCAGGTTAGGTTTTTCGGCCAAGGGGCTTAACTTTGCCCACCATCATACTTTTACTATGGCAGGAAACAAAACATTTACCATGATTAAGCCCGACGCTGTGCAGGACGGCAACAGCGGCGCTATTCTGAAGATGATCGAGGAGGCGGCTTCCGCATTGTGGCGTTGAAAAAGCTGCAACTTTCCGGGGAGCGCGCCGGACAGTTTTATGAAGTTCACAAGGAACGTCCCTTTTACAAAGACCTTACCCGCTATATGTCTTCCGGGCCAATCTGTGCCGCCATTCTGGAAAGACAATGCAGTGGCAGATTTCCGTAAGCTTATCGGCGCTACCAATCCGGCCAATGCCGAAGCCGGCACGATCCGGAGGCTGTTTGCCAGATCCATTGAGGCAAATGCCGTTCACGGATCAGACTCTGACGAAAACGCCGAATAGAAGGGGCTTCTTCTTTTTCCTGCTTCTGAACAATTTTAATCAGATGCCAGATGGTAAATTTCAGATGCAGAAGGTTCAGTGCCTGATAAACATTGGTTTATCAACTCTACGTCTTTCATTGAGTCTTGGGCATTTAAAATTTACCATTCCCCCGGTTCAGTCATCGCGGAACCGCTTTGCCCGTCTGGTGACTACGGTGGCAACCACAGGGCAACGCCCATCACCAGAAAGGTGCCAAAAAAGGCGTAACCAAAGCTATCCCTCACCCGGCAACCGGACAGCAACACCAACAGCAAGGTAAATAACGGGAGAAATTGAAAAGGAAGGATACGTTTCGTGATCATTTTCATAAAAGAGTTTTTCTGATAATCAATTTCTGATCCGGTGGTAGCATACGTTTTGCCCGGAAAATAGATTTCATCTTCAGAGCAGATTTACGATGGTCTCCATACTCATTCCCGCGATCCTTTGATCAGAATGTGGGTATTTTCAAATTTGTGATCCGTCAGCCAGTTGTTGAGCGAGAACTTATCAATAAATAATACGCTTTGGGGTTAGCAGCTATTGCGTTTTGCATCTGTTTGCCGCACAGCAGCACGTAATCGAAATTTCCTTTTGCCACTACCTCGCCGATCCGGCGGTGTTCGGCGGCACTCTCTTCGCCAAGTTCGTACATATCGCCAATCACCACGGCTTTTTTTGGTGCCCTGATGGTCATGAAATGCTCCAGCGACGCCTGCATGGAGGTAGGGTTGGCATTGTACGCATCCAGATAAATCGTATTGGATCTGGTCACTACTTGGGAGCGGTTGTTGGCGGACACGTAATTCCGGATGGCTTCGTTGACCTGACTGGCTGGCACTTCGAAATATTTTCCGATGCAGAGAGCGGCCGCAATGTTTTCAAAATTGTGCGCCCCGGCAAGGTGCGTTTCCACCGTCTCTCCGTTTTCATGCCGGTACACCACCTGCGGTGATGCCTCCAGCAGTTCGCAGTGAAAATAGTCTCCGGATGCCGGATACGTAACCGGATCATTCAGCCGCTCCGCCATAGTTGGCAGAAGGGTCGGGTTGCGAGAGTTAACGAATACCACACCTTTATGCTCCTGCAGGAAATCAAACAGCTCCCCTTTGCCGCGTTTTACGCCCTCAATGCCACCGAACCCTTCCAGATGGAGCCCGGCCGATGTTTGTGATCAGGCCGTGCGTGGGTTCACAGATACCGACCAACTCCCGGATATCGCCTATTTTATTGGCACCCATCTCAATAACTGCCATCTGCACGTCGTTTCCGATAGAAAGAATGGTGAGCGGAACCCCAATGTGGTTGTTAAGATTTCCTCTGGTTGCATAGGTGCGGTATTTCTGACCAAGCACTGCCGAGATAAGCTCTTTGGTGGTTGTTTTGCCGTTGGAGCCGGTAATGCCGATCACGGGTATGCGGAGGGTCCGGCGGTGGTGATTTGCCAGGACCTGAAGGGCCTGAAGGGAATCATCCACCAGCATGTAGTCCTCATCGTTGAGGGCAAAAAGCCGGTTCGTCTACCACAACAAACCGGGCTCCTTTTTCCAGCGCTTCCCTGGCAAAGCTGTTGCCGTTGAAATTCGGTCCTTTCAGGGCAAAGAACAGGCAGCCGGAGTCAATTTTCCGGGTATCCGTAGATACAGTGGTGCAGGTTTGAAATTTGCGGTAAAGTTTATCAATATCCAGATTCATAGTATGGGAAAATACCGCACAAAGATAATATAAACCGCCGGCCACAGTCAGGCGAATCGCTGACGGAGTCGCAAGGAAATTGTAATTTTAGTAAAAAGGTCTTTTACCATTTGCCGGTTATCCGCCGTTTCCATGCTACCGAAGCCCCTTCCATATATACCCCTCTGCCTGCTGCTCCTGTCAGGATTCCTGCACAGCCAGCCCTTCCGGCTGAAACTGCAGCCGGAAATTCCGGTCATTGCTTGGCACCGATACCCTGATCAATGCCTGGGCGGGCGGCCTGAACGCACCCCAGTTTTCCAGACTGGACGTCAACAACGATTCGGTCGAAGACCTGATCACCTTTGACCGCAGCACCAACGGGCTGAATGTATACATTGCCGTGAGACGCGGTACCGGCTGGGTTTACCGGTATGTGCCCCACTACCCATCGTTGTTTCCATCTCTGAAAGACTGGGTGCTGCTGGCGGACTACGACGGCGACGGCCGCAAAGATATCTTTACCAGCACCGAAGGCGGCATCAAAGTGTACCGGAATGCCACTACCGGCGACCTGCCTGCCTGGGAGGCGGCATCCGACCTGCTGAACACCCGGGGGTTCTCGGGAGAGATTAACCTGTACGTTTCTGCAAGCGACATTCCCGCCATTGCGGATGTGGACGGCGACGGTGATCTGGATGTGCTGACCGCCGGTCCCACCGGGCACTTTATTGAGTTTCACCAGAACATGAGTCAGGAAAAATACGGCCACCGCCGGACGCTGGAATACCGGCGGGCTACAAGATGCTGGGGCAAATTTGAAATCGAAGAAAGCTGCGCCGGCTACCGGCTGAATACGGATTGTGGTGATTCCCAGCCTGCGCCCGGCGGCAAAGCAGCCGGTGGCCGGGTCAAGCACACCGGCGTGACGCTGCTTGCCGCTGATATGGACACCAACGGTACCCGTGACCTCCTCATCAGTACGGTGGCCTGCGACAAGATTGCCCTGCTTACCAACGGCGGCACAACAGGCGAGGCGCTGATCACCCACGTGAATGCGGTGTATCCGGCCGGCCGGCCCGCTGAGCTGAGGGCGTTTTCCGCGGCTTTTTATGAGGATGTAGATTTCGACGGCAAGAAAGATCTGCTCATTGCGCCCAACGTAACCACCAACGAAGGGGACCGTATCAATTTCCGGGAGTCATCGTGGTGGTACGCCAATTCAGGCACGGCGGCCAATCCGGTGTTTAGCTTCCGCCAGCCCGATTTCCTCCAAAATACCATGATTGACCTGGGGGAAAACTCAGTTCCGGCCCTTGCTGACGTGGACGGCGACGGGGATATGGATCTGGTGGCCGGGCACCGGGCATTCCCGTTGATGGCAAGTTGCGGGCTTCGCTGTATCTGTTTGAGAACTCTGGCACCCGTCAGTCGCCGGTGTTTCGGTTAAAAACCGATGATTATCTGGGTCTGGCTGCTTTCGGATGGTCAAACCTGAGGCCCCAGTTTGCCGATGTGAACGGCGACCGGATGCCGGACCTGGTGCTGGTAAATACTTTCAATGACGGACTGAATACCGACGTAAAGTACTGGCTGAATACGGCGTCCAGGGGCCGCCCCTTCGCGTTTACGCCGGCCAGCTACCGTACGCTTCCCCTGAACCTGCGCATGGGAGACTCCCGTTCCTGTACGATCTGGACGGCGACGGTGACCTGGATGCCCTGATGGGCCGGCTTTTCGGAGAACTGGAATACTTCGGGAATACCGGCACGCGTGCCAACCCGGTTTTCCGGATGGTGAATCCTGCCCTTGGTGGTATCCCGGTGGATCCGTTTGACCGCAGCACCGCACCGCTGGTAGCCGATATGGACGGCAGCGGAAAACCGGATCTGCTGACCGGCAACCGCAATGGCGTTCTGCGCATCTTTGCCGACTTTACCAACGACCTCAATGCCGTATTCACTCCGGAGGAAAATGTGCTGGCCGATTCATTGACGGGGCAGTATTTAGCTACTAAACTGGGGGGCAACCTTACCCTTGCCGCCGGCGACCTCACCGGTGACGGAATGCCTGATCTGGTGGCGGGCTCCGCGGCTGGTGGATTGGCTGTGTCCTGAAAAACATGATGCCTGTACGTGCGGCAACGGATTGTCCGGCAAGGCGGGCAAGCGCCGCGTACAATTGAGAATTTTCCTTCCGGTATCCAGAATCCTGCCGGATTGTGAATGTGTACATAAATACACCCCGAAACAGTCAGGTTTCGTTTTACTGAACACCCTTGGCCAGCAGGTAGAAATTTATGTACAATGTTTCCGCCCGCCGCGAAACCACCAGGCATTGTAAATTGAAATAAATCTCACGGCCCCATTTTCCTTCGGGGGGTCTTTACTTTGTCCGCATCCGGAACGCCGGCAGGATTATGCCCACTGGGGTACATTCGGCTAAGTTTTGATCCGGAAAACTGATTATCAACAACTAAGTAGCTGCGCAATTTTAAACTGTGAATTTTAAATTTTAAATTATTTTGTAACCTGCAGACTGCAAATCACTTAACATCATAGTGTGAAATTTTAAAATACCAGATTATTTCTGCTCGGGTATGCAAACCTCCGACAATGAAGCGGGTAAATGCAGGATACGGAATTTCAGATTCCGGCAACCACAAAAAAACCCCACCTTTGCAGGTGAGGCTTCTTGACATTCGCAAATACCTTAAATGTGGAGAAAATGTGTGCAGAAAGTTCGGAGGCTATGCCGGCTACTACTCTGATCAGAATAGCAATGATTGCCAGTACCAGCAGTACGTGGATAAAGTTACCCACTGCTTCGCCAAATCCTATATAGCCAACTAACCAAAGATATATGATCAGTACAATAGCTACTATATTTAAGATGCTTCCCATAGTCTTTAGTAGTTTAGATTAAACGCTTCAGTTGTTTGAGTTTTGAGTTTGAGGCCCTCCGGAGTTATGCGGGATTATACCCGAAAATCTTCGGCTTCAGACCTTTTTTATTCTATTCTGGTATATGTACGGGCACTTTTAAAATAGGTTGTAGAAATAATTTTCAATTTGTCAGTGGATCTATACCGCCGAAGACTGTCCTTTAAACAATGGATGAAGTAGACTGGCAAAAGCGGTAACGGATTAAAATTTACCTTTGCCATAGGGGCCAAAACTTGAACCACTTCTCCGCTTCTGCCCAAAGTCACTCTTATGCCCTTATCCCTTCAACAGCAAGCACCTGACTTTACGCTACCCTCCACTTCCGGTAAAGCGTTTCGCTTATCCGAAACCATGAAGGAAAACCGTGTATTTTGTACTTCTACCCTAGGAACTTCACGCCTGGCTGCACCCGGGAGGCCTGCGGGTTCCGGGATCAGTTTGCCGAATTCCGGGGGCTGGATATTGACGTAACCGGCATCAGCCGCGACAGTGTAGCTACCCACCTGAAGTTTAAGGAAACCCACAGGCTGCCCTTTGAGTTGCTGGCCGATGAGCAGGGAGAAGTGGCGTCTCTTTACAAAGCTGCCATTCTATGTGCTGCTGCCGCTCACCCGGCGGGTTACTTACCTGCTTGACGGCAATCATCGGATTACGGCTGTGTACGGAAGCGTGTTCGGGGCGGAGAAGCACATAGCGGCAATGGCAGAAGCCGTCAAAAACCGGCTGTAGCTGAATCCGGAAGGGCAACGTTCCGGCAAGAATCGGGAACAAAGAAAGTGCCTTTCCCGGAAATCAGGCAGGTTCAGGAAAGAAATTGACTTCAAAACTCATTTTTTGCCTTCCGTTTGCGCAGAATTTTATATTTTCCGGGCAAATTGCCTATTCAATCACCATGCTCGAAATCGGACAATCATACCAATACGATTTTTCCTTTAATCAGGGAGATGTGGAAGCTTTTGCCCGGCTGACCGGAGACACCAATCCCCTGCATCTGGACCCGGAGTACGCGGCACAGACCCCTTTCCGCCGCCCGATCATGCATGGATTGCTGGGTGCCAGTGTCTTCTCAAAAGTACTGGGTACCATTTTTCCTGGGGAAGGAACCGTTTACCTGAAGCACGAAATTGAATTTAACCGGCCTATGTTCGTGGATGTAGTTTACCAGGCGGTGGTAACTGTGAAGGAGCTGGGTGAAAAGTTCACGGCCAAAATTGAAACGCTGATTCTGGATAAGGAATCCGGCAAGGTAACCATCAGTGGTGAAGCCATGGTGATGAACCGGCAGAAAGTACCACGGTTCAAAGCATAAATGAACCTGGTTTCATTGCCAGTCTGCTGATCGAAGCGCCATGATAGTTGAGGGAACTGATAACTTTTTACAGAATAAAAGAGAGGCCCGACAGAATACGGGCCTCTCTTTTTATGCTGAGCCAACCTGCCGTCAGGCAAAGAAGTTCTTGAAAATATCGTTAAAGAAGGCAAAAACCATCAGGCTGAGCAGAATGACCATGCCCACCTTCTGGGCCACTTCCAGAAACTTATCCGACGGGCTGCGGCCCGATACCATCTCGTAGGTAAGGAACATCACGTGTCCGCCATCAAGGGCCGGAATGGGCAGAAAGTTCATAAACGCCAGAATCATCGAAAGCAGACCAGTAATGGACCAGAACCGGTACCAGTCCCAGGTCTTGCCATAAATCTGAGCGATGCCGATGGGTCCGCTCAGGGATTTGGAAGCTGAAACCTCGCCACGGAATATCTTGCCGAAAGCCTTGATATTGTCCCGCACGACTCCAAATGCCATCTCGGGACCTTCTTTGACAGCCATGCCGAGGGAGTAATCCACGGTTTCATATTTAAGATCAAACTCGGGAATAAAGCCAATGGCTGCATTCTCGGTTACTTTCAGGTCAATCTTCTTCGGTTCATCGTTGCGGACTACGCCAAGGGTTACTCTCTGGCCACGGTTTTTTATAAGTTCCTGCTGGAGCTCGTGGAAATACCTGACCGACTGATTATTGATACTTACAATCTGGTCGCCTGATTTCAATCCGGCTTTTACGGCAGGGTATTCTTCGGCTGGTTTTGCCATATTCAGCGAGATCATCAGCCGCTGAAACGCACTCGGTTTGCCTACCGACATCACCGTATCTACCCTGAAGGCCCTGACTGGTTCGATAAATTCAGCATTTTTATCCGAAAGCTTTTCAATCAGGTCAGGAGGAATATTAATTGTTAAAATCTGTCCGTCACGCTCCACAGTGTAGGAACTGTTGTTGTTGAGCAGCACTTCGGGGCTGCGTACGGCGTAAAAATCTTTGTAAGGCTGACCATTGATCTTCAGGATCCTATCGCCGGTGCGGAGGCCGAGGTCCTGCGCCAGGCTGTAGGCTACTATCCCATGCTTTGCTTCAGAAGCAGGCAGGTAACTCTTGCCATAGGCGTACAGCAGAATAATAAAAACCAGCACGCCAGTGATTACATTGACAATGATCCCGCCCATCATTACAATCAGCCGCTGCCAGGCTGGCTTCGCCCGGAACTCATACGGCTGTGGCTCACTGCCCAGATGCTCGGTGTCCAGGGATTCATCAATCATACCGGTGATTTTCACGTAGCCTCCCAGCGGTACTGCACCGAGTGAATATTCGGTCTCCCCCATTCTGAAGCCAAACAGCTTGGGCGGAAAGCCGATGGAGTACTGCTCTACCCGCATTCCGAACAGTTTGGCGGTCAGGAGGTGACCCAATTCGTGCAGCCCCACCAGAATTGACAGGCCCAGGATCAACTGACCAGCCATCACTAAAACTTCCATATTATCCTTTCAGATGATTATTTATTGTAAGAATCGGAAAAAAAGAGGATTAACTCCCCTTAAAACGGTTTTATGAGGTATTAATTTTCAAAAACTTCGGTTAAATCCACTTCCAGCCCCGGCATAACCTCTCTTCCATCCATTTTGCCAAAAGGCAACACTTCCGGCTCCGGATTACCGGCCGTGTATACGTAGATTTTCCGCTTTTCCGGGTGGATCAGCCAACCCAGCCGGCACCCGTTTTCCATCCATTCCTGCATTTTGTGCTGCAGATCAATTAAAGAATCGGACGGAGACATGATTTCGGCCACAAAATCGGGGCAGATGTTTGCAAACCGCCTGCGGTCTTCTTCCGGCACCTGGTTCCACCTCTTCCTGCTTATCCAGGCCACATCCGCTGAACGGACCGCGGTGTTGGGCAGGGTGAACCCGGCACTGGAGCCGAACGCTACACCTGATCTGGTTTTGCGATTCCAAACCTGAATTTCACTTCCAAGTGAAAGATCAAAAGCTCCCGTTTCCGAACCGGTTGGTGGCATAATCAATATTTCTCCCTCAGCGTTGCGTTCCACCCGTAATTCCTTATTGGCCATGCAGAAATGGAAAAATTCCTCATCGGATAATCCCTCGGGTTTCAGGCTGCGGGTGACAAGTCTAAGGCGCATGACAGAATGCTTTTGGATTACAACACTTAACAAACCAATTTGGTTGCCTCACCGGCGAGGCGCCTGGCTTCGGCGTCGGATTGCACGTAATCGTCGTAGGCAGGTCTGGCAATATAGGGCACTTTGGCCATACAAGCCGCCACTACTTCCGGAATTTCCAGAAAGCCGATCTGCTCCTCCAGAAAGGCCTGTACGGCTACTTCGTTGGCAGCGTTGAGGATACAGGGCATATTGCCGCCCTTTTCCAGTGCCTTATACGCAAGGGCGAGGTTGACGAAAGTTTCCGTGTCGGGTTTTTCGAAGGTAAGGCTGGGGTACCGGGTAAAATCGAACCGCGGAAAATCGGATTTCAGCCGGTTGGGGTAACTGAGTGCGTACTGAATCGGCAGTTTCATGTCGGGCAGTCCCATCTGCGCTTTTATGGAACCGTCTTCAAACTGCACCATTGAGTGAATGACCGACTGCGGATGCACTACCACTTCGATCTGTGAGGCAGTTACGCCAAACAGCCACTTCGCTTCAATCACTTCCAGCCCCTTGTTCATCAGGGTAGCTGAATCAATGGTGATTTTGGCGCCCATGCTCCAGTTGGGGTGCCTGAGTGCCTGGGCGCGGGTGACGGTTTTCAGGAAATCGCGGTTTTTGCCCCGCGAACGGCCCGCCTGAAGCAGTGAGAATGATCTTTTCAATGGGATTGTGAAACTCCCCCACCAGGCACTGGAATATGGCCGAATGTTCGGAATCAACCGGGTAGATATTCACGCCTTTCTCCCGGGCCAGACGGGTAATGAGTTCACCGGCCACCACCAGCGTTTCCTTATTGGCAAGGGCAACCGGCTTGCGGGCCTCCAACGCCCGGATCGTCGGCTGCAGTCCGGCATAGCCCACCAGGGCAGTCAGCACCAGATCTACGGTCTCCATTTCGACCACGCTGCCAAGGGATTTCTGGCCGGTGTATACTTTTATATCCAGCGGGTCAAGGGCGGCAAATACTTTATCGTACAGGTCTTCATTGCCGATCACCACCACGTTGGGCCGGAAGGCAGCACTTTGCTCGATGAGCAGGTCAGCGTTGCTTTGGGCCGTCAATACCTCTGCCTGAAACTGCTCCGGATGGGCGGCAATCACTTCCAGCGCCTGGGTGCCGATGGAGCCGGTAGAGCCCAGAATGGCAATGCGTTTGGGGGAATGGGTCATGCAAGGGAAAAATCTACGTTTTCATAAATGTCGGCCAGACGGATCGGGCAGGTATTTATCTGAATATGGTCCTCCGGGCCGTCCGAAAAGACAAGGTCCCAGTGATTGGGCTCTGCTTTGCGGTACCGCTCCACCAGCATCTGTCCGGACGATACCAGCACGTATTCCTGCAGGGCCGGAATCGTCCGGTAGCACTTGAATTTTTCGCCCCGGTCAAAAGCTTCCGTGCCGGGGGAAAGCACCTCAATCACCACCGAAGGATTCAGAAAGTAGTCCTTGTGCTTTTCGTGAAACTGCACTTTGCCGCACACAATCGTGATGTCGGGGTAGTAGTAATTTCCGCAGTCAGGAGCATACACCTTCATATCGCTGGGCAGCACCATGCATCCGCTCTTCCTCAGGCAGGAATGCAGCGCAGCAATCAGATTAGCCACAATGATATTGTGCGCCAGGCTGGCACCAGACATGGCAACGATTTCACCATGCCGGTACTCGGACTTATGGGTGGCCTTTCGTTCCAGTTCCAGATATTCTTCCGGCGTTACTTTGGTTTGCACGGGTGCCGCCATTGTCAAGACGTTAGATTGAAGATATAAGACGTAAGATAAGGAAAAAGCGGGTTTTAATCCCGGTCTCCTGTCTCTTGTCTCCCGTCTGCCGGCTCCTGTCTCCACCTCACCAGTTCATCGGCCAAAGCCCGGTCGTTGGACAGGCGGGGCACTTTGTTCTGGCCGCCCAGTTTCCCTTTCGACTTCATGTAGTCACGGAAAGCATCTTTGCGCAGCGGCGTAATGACCAGTGGCCGCAGAATGTTGCCGCTGATCAGATCGTCGTAGTAGATGTTCAGCTTCTGCAGCTGAGCGTCTACGTCTCTGGCAAAGGCTGCAGGGTCACGCGGCGGTTTGCCGAACTCCACCAGCCATTCGTGGTGCGGAAGGCCCGTAGCCGGACGCACCTGCGGAGCCACCGTAAATTCGATCAGTTCCGTTTCCGGGTGTTTCTGCACGGCAAACTGCATGGCCTTCTCCACCTCCTCCCCGATTACGTGTTCGCCGAAAGCGGAAATAAAATGCTTGATCCGGCCCGAAACCACCAGCCGGTACGGATTTTTGGATACAAACCTGACGGTGTCGCCAATGGAATAGCCCCACAAGCCGGCGTTGTTGTTGACGATCAGGGCGTAATTTTTGCCTAATTCCACCTCGCCGATGCTCAGGCGGGTAGGATGCTCATTGAAATATTCCTCCGCCGGAATGAATTCATAGAAAATGCCCGCATTCAACAGCAGCAGCAGCCCGGATTGGTTCTGCTTGTCCTGAAAAGCAAAGAAGCCCTCCGAAGCCGGAAACAGTTCAACCGAATCTATCCGCTTGCCGATGGATTCGTAAATCCGTACCCGGTACGGCTCAAAATTGACGCCTCCGTACACGAACAGGTTAAAATTGGGAAAGATATCTTTGACGGGCCGGCCGCCGGTGCGTTCCTGCAACCGGTCGAAATACATCTGCACCCACGGCGGAATGCCCGAAATCAGCGACATGTCGGCGTGCAGGGTCTCGTCAATGATCTTGTCCAGTTTTTCTTCCCAGTCTTCGATGCAGTTGGTGGCATAGCCGGGTTTCTGGTTGGAACGCAGGTAAGCCGGTACGTGGTGATTGGCTATACCCGAAAGCCGCCCGGTTTTGATTCCGGCTTTTTCGTCCAGTACCGGACTGCCCGACAGGAAAATCAGCTTGCGGTCCAGAAAATCCGACTTACCGGTATCCTGCACGTAGTTCAGCAGCGCATCGCGGGCCCCGTTGATGTGGTTAGGAATAGACTCTTTGGTAATGGGAATGTATTTGACGCCGGAAGTAGTACCGGAGGTTTTGGCAAAATACAGCGGCTTGCCCCGCCAGAGCACGTCGTTTTGTCCTTCCAGAATCTTTTTGATGTAAGGCGAAAATCCTTCATAATCCCGGATTGGCACGCATTTTTTGAAATCTGCGTAGCTGCGGATCTTTCCGAACGAATGGTCCCGCCCGAAAATCGTATTCCGGCCGCCGCTGATCAGTTCCTGCAATACCTTTTCCTGCGTCTGAACGGGCTGGCTGGCCCATTGCTGCTGCTTGCCGGTTATGTAAGCAGCCAGCGGTTTACTCAATACGGATCGGATGCCCATGCGGATCAGTTGCGGTTGAAAATTCAGATTTGCTACTTCCCACTCCCTGCCCCTGCTGCCGCAAAGGTAACTTTTTTAAGGAGGTATTTGCGTCCATGCTTTCCTGTGGCCCAAACCGACGGTGGCCTGCAAACCTTATTGTTTGCTGTTGATTGGCTATTTTTGGGTTCGTTTTGCAACAAAGAAATCTTTCCCGATAGTATCCATTCCGTAAACCGTGGTTCAGGGTTATGAAAAGCAATCTAAAACTCATTTTAATGGTGGTGCTGGTAAGCTTTCTGGCTGGCCTGGGCGGTGCATTTACCTTCAGTTATCTCCAACCCGGAAGATCGGACGAATACAGGTCCGCCGGATTTCCGGAGTACCGCCGGGTAAGCGTCAGGGAAACTTACCCCGCACCGCCGCTTACCGGTGACTTTGTGGCAGCGTCGGCCGCCAGCACGCCCAGCGTGGTGTACATCAAGACATCTTCCACGGCCTACGCCCAGAACGACTTTTTCGACTTTTTCTTCGGCGGCGGCGACCGGGAACAAAACGTGATCAGCTCGGGCTCCGGCGTCATTTACTCGGCTGACGGCTACATTGTGACCAACAATCACGTGACCGAAAATGCCACTAAAATTGACGTGATTCACAACCGCCGCTCTTACGAAGCCAAACTGGTGGGCACGGACCCTTCCACGGATCTGGCGTTGCTGAAAATTGAGGGTAAAAACCTGCCAGCCGCCAAACTTACCCGGTCCCGCGATGTGCAGGTGGGCGAATGGGTGCTGGCGGTTGGCAATCCGTTTAACCTCGAGTCTACGGTCACGGCCGGTATTGTCAGCGCCAAGGGTCGTAATATCAACATTCTGAACAGCCAGTTTCCCATTGAATCATTTATCCAGACGGATGCGGCTATCAATCCCGGCAACTCAGGTGGGGCACTGGTCAATTCCCGTGGCGAACTGATTGGCATCAATACGGCCATTCTGTCACGTACGGGCACTTATACCGGTTACGGCTTTGCGGTGCCGGTGGATATTGTGGTGAAAACGGTAAAGGACCTGATTCAGTACGGCGAGGTGCAGAAGGCCTTCCTCGGTGCCGAAGTGGGCGACCTGAACAGCGAAACCGCCAAAAAATACGAAATCAGTGAGTATGCCGGCGTATTGGTTACGTACCTGGAAGCCGGCGGAGCGGCCGAGAAAGCCGGTATCCGTAAGGGTGACGTAATCCTCAAAATGAACAGTGAAAACATCAACAGCAAAGCGGAATTCAACGAGCAGCTCAGTTATTACCGGCCCGGCGACAAGGTGACGGTAGCCTACCGGCGCGGCACCCAGACCAAAGAGGTGCTCCTTTCCCTCACCAACCGCGAAGGCACTACGGCCATCCTGAAGCGGGAAACCTTCTCAGTGGAAGGCCTGGGCGCTGATCTGGAGGCGATTTCCAAAGTGGAACGCGACAAACTGAAAATCGGCGGTGGCGTCAGAGTAATGAATGTACGGCAAGGACTGATGGGCCGCCTGGGCATTGAAGAGGGCTTTGTGATCACGGCCATCAACCGGCAGCCCGTGACCGATCCGAAGGAAGTAGCCCAACTCCTGGCAAATGCCCGGGGCCGGGTGATTATTGAAGGGATTGACAAGAAAGGCGTTGGCAGCTACTATCAGTTTTACTTCTGAAACAGAAAACAGATTTTAAGTATATTGTATCCATGCCACTGACCCTCGGAAAAATATCGCCTCAGGAGTATTTTGACCTCGAAAAAGGCTCAGAGATCCGTTATGAATACGCCGATGGTGTCCTTATCCCTATGTCCGGAGAATCAAGATTAAATAACCGGGTAGCGCTGAATTGCTACAGTGCTTTCCGTCCACAACTACGCGGCACCGGCTGCGAAATCTACACGCACGACGTCCGGCTGGTGGTGCAGGAAGACCGGATTTACCGCTACCCGGACCTGATCCTGACGTGTGCCACGGAAACGGACAGCCACGCAGTAACCCAGCCCTGCCTGATCATCGAGGTATTGTCCACTTCTACGGAAAGCACGGACCGGAATCAGAAACTGAGGGAATACACTTCAATCCCTTCCCTGGATTACTACCTGCTGGTGTCTACGGACGAAGTGCTGGTGGAATGTTACAGCCGGGAAACCGACGGTGGCTGGCGGTACAACTTTCATGCGGATTTGGCGGAAGAAGTGAAGCTGGAAAAGGTGAAAGGCGTTTCCCTGAAGCTGGCAGATGTCTATCAGGATGTGGAGGTTGGGAAGGAGCAGCGGTGAATAGTGTACTATCAAAGAATTATAGTCTCTTCTAAGTACAGTCAGGAAAGACCTGACGGATACCGGGAATGAATAACCTCGATTTTGGGCGTCTTGGCGATATTTCCATTTCAGCCATCCGTCAAAACCTTCTTGATTGTACTTAGGTTTCCCCCTTTACACTTTCTGTCACCCCCATCTGATCTTCGGGCACAGGTCAGACTTGCAGAAAGGCGGGAAAACACAAACTTCTCCCTTTGTCTGACCCCATTATTCTATTCAGAAAGATCAGATTCAGGGGAACGGTCACTGTTGAGGAAGAAGGCAAAACTAAACTTCAACACAAAAATAATCAGGTTGGAAATTTACCCTTTCCTGGCAAGTTTTGTACCTTAGTTCATAAAACAATGGAAGCATCAGAAGAACTGCTAAAGCGCATCACCCGGAATCCGGTGATTTGCCACGGCGTACCCACCATCCGCAACAAGCGTTACCCCGTAGCTGTTATACTGGAACTCCTTTCTTCAGGAATGTCCCACGAGGAGATACTCTATGATTATCCCGGGCTTGAAGGTGCTGATATTCAGGCCTGTTTGTTGTTTGCCCCTACCTCCTGATCACATTATCCTCCGGATTTACATCCGGAATCTGAGCATCGCCTAACACCACCGAACGGATTGCCTTGCCCAAAATCTTGTTGAGGGTGAATTCCGCCGCGCCATCCTTCCACACGCGTGCCGTTTCCGAAAATGTCTCTTCCGAGCCATCCCGGTAAGTTACCTTCAGGCGAACCGGTACCGGCAGCGTGCCTTTCTTCTGTACGACGATTTTGCTCTCTTTCCCCTCCGAAGTTACCTTCAGGCCAAGGTCCGGGTAGCCTTTGTCGAAAAACCACGGCTTCCAGAACCACGACAGGTCTTCACCCGCCGCCGCGTTGAAACTGTAGAAGAAATCGTACGGAATCGGGTGTTTGCCGTTCCAGCGGCGCATGTAATCCTGAAGTACCTGCCTGAATTTCTCTTTACCCAATACTTCCTGCAATTGTGCGTAGGCCACTGCCGGGCGAAAATACGAGGCAAAGCCATAGGAAAAGCCGCTCAGCAGGTTGGTGGGCGTCATCATGGGCATTTCCTGCTCCTTCCCGGCGAAAAGTGAAAAGTACCGGGCATTTTCCTGCTGAACCGTAAAGGTCTGTGAATCCGATGCCTTCCGCCGGAAAGGAATTTCGTTGGGCAGAAACTGAGCCCATCCTTCATCCATCCACGCGTAACGGCGTTCGTTAATGCCCATGTAGAAGGGAAAGTACGTATGGGCAATTTCGTGGGCCGTTACCTCGGCGGCATCCTCCAGGCCCGGCGACGAACCGTCGTTGACCATCATCGGAAATTCCATACCGCCCGAGCCGTTGAACACCGTCAGATTGGGGTACGGAAACGGCACTCCCGGCAACTGGGTGGAGAAATACGCCACCGATTCCCGGCCAAAGCGGGCGACCTGCGTAAAATCGTCCGATTTCGGGTCGTACGCGGCACTGACTGTCGTCCGGCGGCCGGTTGCCGGGTCAGCCACCGTGCTGGTGGCGTCCCACAGGTACCGGTTGCTGAGGGCAAATGCGAAATCCGGTACGTTTCCGGCCCGGAACTTCCAGACATTCTGCGGCTTGCCGGCCGTTATGTTCCCCTTCCGCAGGTCTTTGGCGTCTACTATGTGTACGACCTCCGCACTTTGGGTCGCCTGCCGGTACCGGTCTGCGTATTCCTCCTTCAGTACTTCACCGGGATTTTGCCACACGCCGGTAGCCCAGACCAGAAAGCCATCCGGCACGGTTATTTCCACGTCGAAGTCCGAAAAATCATTGTAAAATTCCTGCGTACCGGTGTAGTTGAATGTGTCCCAGCCATGCACATCATCATAAACGGCGATCTGCGGGTACCAATAGGCCACAAAAAAAGTATTCTCGCCGTACGTCCCCTCCCGGATGTGGGTTTTGGCCGGGACCGTGTAATCCCAGTTCATTTCCAGATTCAGCCTGCCGCCGGGCAGCAGCGGCCGGGCCAGCATAAAGATCATATTGGTACCCGACCGGCGAAAAAGTGGCTTTCTGGCTTTCAGGTCAAGCTTACTGCCGTTGAGGGTGACTGCACTCACATTTACTCCGTCTGTAATGTCGTCCGGGTCCACGGCTTCGTCGCGGATATTGCCTTTTTTGAAAATGTCGGGGTAGAGCCGGACCACGAGTTGCCGCAGCGTATCGGGGCTGTTGTTGGTGTAGGTCACGGTTTCCTGACCCCGTACGGTGCGGGTAGCCGGCTCCATCCTCACGCGGATCCGGTAATCGGACTTGTTTTGCCAGTAATTCGGACCGGGAGTACCGTCAGGAGAACGGGTGCCCTTGGCGTAGGCGGTCTGCACTTCCAGCGGCACGTATAAATCTCCCTGCTGGGCAAAAAGAGAGACACTGATAAGAAAAAAGCCTGAGATCAGGCTTAGGAATCGGGTAAAAAGCATGAAAGGAGGAAAAAATAGAATTGTAAAAAAACCGCTGCTATATAAACCCGAAAGGTTTCCAAAACCTTTCGGGTTTATCGGACTACTTCTTCCCTTCGTTTGCCACCCGGATGTGCAGTTCCTTCAACTGTTCATCCGAAATGGTGGAAGGCGTGTCAATCATCACGTCGCGGCCGGCGTTGTTTTTGGGGAACGCAATGAAGTCGCGGATGGAGTCAGCGCCGCCGAACAGCGAACACAGCCGGTCGAAGCCAAAGGCAATGCCGCCGTGGGGCGGGGCGCCGTATTCAAACGCCTCCATCAGGAAGCCAAACTGCCGCCGGGCCTCTTCGGGCGTAAAGCCGAGAATGCCAAACATCTTTTCCTGCAGCTCCCGGTTGTAAATCCGGATGGAGCCCCCTCCTACTTCCACGCCATTGATGACCATGTCGTAGGCATTGGCCCGAACCGCGCCCAGATTACCAGAATCCAGCAACTTAATATCTTCCGGTTTCGGGGAAGTGAAAGGATGGTGCATCGCAAACCAGCGGCCCGCCTCCTCGTCGTACTCCAGCAGCGGGAAGTCCAGCACCCACAGGCAGGAATATTTCGATTTGTCGCGGAGGCCCAGCCGTTCGCCCATTTCCAGGCGCAGTTCGGCCAGCGCCTTGCGGGTTTTGTTGATTTCGCCGGCCAGAATCAGCAGCAGGTCGCCGGGCCGGGCCTGCATGGCTTCCGCCCATTTCTTCAGGTCCTCTTCGGAATAAAATTTATCTACGGATGATTTCAGGGTGCCGTCAGCGTTATATTTCACGTACACCAGTCCTTTGGCCCCGATCTGCGGCCGCTTCACGAAATCGGTCAGTTCGTCGATCTGCTTGCGGGTGTATTCAGCGCAACCTTTGGCGGCAATGCCCACCACCAGTTCGGCCTCTTCAAACACCGGGAAACCTTTACCGGAGACCATATCCACCGGCATATCCTGAGAAGGCACGTTGCTGCCGCGGTGCTTCAGTTCCGTAAATCGCATTTCGAACCGCGTATCGGGCTTGTCAATGCCATAGTACTTCATGGCATCGGCGTAGCTCATGCGCGGCAGGTCGGCAATTTCGATTCCCTTCACTGCGCGGAAGAGGTGTTTGACCAGTCCTTCAAAGGTATTCAGAATGTCTTCCTGCGTGATGAAGGACATTTCGCAGTCAATCTGCGTGAACTCCGGCTGCCGGTCGGCCCGCAGGTCTTCGTCGCGGAAGCACTTGACGATCTGAAAATACCGGTCGAAGCCCGACACCATCAGCAGCTGTTTGAACGTCTGCGGCGACTGCGGCAGGGCGTAAAATTCACCGGGATTCATCCGGGACGGCACCACAAAGTCGCGGGCCCCCTCGGGCGTGGATTTGATCAGCACCGGGGTTTCCACTTCAATGAAATTCTGCCCGTCGAGGTAAGCCCGCGTCTGCTGCGCCATGCGGTGACGCAGTTCGAGGCTCCTCCGGACCGGACTGCGGCGCAGATCGAGGTAGCGGTACTTCATGCGGAGGTCTTCGCCGCCGTCGGTGTTGTCTTCAATGGTGAACGGCGGCACCTTGGCGGAGTTGAGCACTTCCAGCCGCTCTACCCGTATTTCCACGTCACCCGTCGGAATTTTATCGTTTTTGGCCATCCGTTCGGCCACTTTGCCTTCCGCTTTGATCACGAACTCGCGGCCAAACTGACGGGCCTGCTCAAACAAGGCAGGGTTGGTGACGCCTTCTTCAAAAATGAGCTGGGTTACTCCGTACCGGTCCCGCAGGTCAATCCAGAGAATTCCGCCTTTGTCGCGGATGGTCTGGATCCAGCCGCAGAGGACAACGGTTTGCCCCGCATTTTCTATTCGTAACTCGCCGCAGGTGTGCGTTCTTAGCATAATTGTCTGAACCTTGATGTATAAGATGAAAGGATTTACAAGATTATTAACTTTCTCCTTAAGAGTGACGGTGTGATTTCACAAAACGCCTTCCTCTTTCAGCAGTTCCTCCAGATTCAGCCGCAGGCCTTCCATCAGTTCCACTTCCCGGCTCCAGTCGGCTACGATCCAGTCTTTGCCCGGCCCGGCCACCATCAGTTTGCGGCTCTGCGTCGTAATCCAGATTACCTTGGGAATGCCGAAATTCAGCATTTTGGTGGTTTTCTCGAAAATGTAATCATTCTCGGTGGCAAACTGCCCGGTTTCGGCTTTTATATCTACCTCAATGACCAGTTGAGCGGCAACGTTAAAGTAGTTTTCCGAAAGCGGATTGAGGATATCTTTTTTCTCGTAAACGGCAATGTCATTGGCCAGATTACTGCCTTTGGCAAGGTGCAGTCCGGCTTCTCCGAAAACGACTGCGTATTTTTTGGGTAATTGCTGCTTGATATAACCCGCAACTGCCGAAATAATCAACGCCTGTAGCACACTGCTGCCCATAATTTCTTCAAATGTTTTTGTCTTTGCGAGAACTTCCCGGTAACCTTTCCGGTAAATCGGTTTGCCGTCCATTTCCTCGTAGACCAGAAAGGACGGAACCGCCTGCTTTCTGCGCTTTTTTTCGGTTACACTTGCCATATTCATTACTTTTTGGTCAACAATTGCTTTGCCGTAAACAGTAAAGCTGTTTACAAAGTTAAAAGGTTTTTGTCCGGAAAACGGATCGATTGTTTTGCAAAGGGTGCAGGACAAGTTTAGTTTCCCGCAGATCTACGCAAATTCAAAGCGCAGATTTACGCGGATGAAAAGGAGTATCTGCGAAAACGATCTCAGCGAAGCTAATCTGCGGCCTTATCTGCGTAAATCTGCGAGAACTATTCTCAGCGAAGCTAAATAATCAATCTCTTTGAGAACTTGTCCTGCACCCTTTTGCAAAGCGCATTTGCTGATTCATTGCGGGAAGATCAATTTATAGTATGAAACAAA
>JAUJMU010000002.1:566630-724813 GCA_030446715.1 Cytophagales bacterium
ATAGTATGAAACAAAAAACTGCCGCGGTTATCGGGGCGGGAATTGCCGGAATAGCTGTCGCCATCCGGTTAGCCCATAAAGGTTATCAGGTACAGGTATTTGAAGCCAATGCGTATCCGGGTGGCAAGTTGTCGGAATTCGAGCTGGATGGCTACCGGTTCGATGCCGGCCCGTCGCTGTTTACGCTGCCCGACCAGGTGGAGGAACTGTTCCGGCTCTGCGGCCAGAATCCGGCTGAGTACTTTCAATATATCAAACTGCCCGTGATCTGCGAATATTTCTACGAAGACGGCACCCGGCTGACGGCCCATGCCGATCCGGCTGCCTTTGCGGAGGAAATTGCCCGTAAAACAACAGAGAAAAAGGAAACTGTGCTTTCCTTTCTCCGCGACAGCCACCAGAAGTACGACCTGACGGCCAATCTGTTCCTGCACCGCTCCCTGCATAAGCCATCTACGTGGCTGAACACCGACGCTTTCCGGGGCTACCTGAACATCCGGAAGCTGGACGTTTTCCGGTCCATGAACGAGGCAAACCAGAGCCGCTTCCGAGACCCGAAGGTGGTGCAGTTGTTTAACCGTTACGCCACTTACAACGGCTCTGACCCCTACCAGTCACCGGCTACGCTAAACATCATACCCCATCTGGAGTACAACATCGGCGCTTTTTTCCCGAAGAATGGCATGTACGGCATTACTACAAGCCTTGTCTCCCTGGCCGAATCTCTGGGTGTGCAATTTCACTACAATATACCGGTGCGGGAAATTCTGGGTAATGGAAAAAAAGTGGGAGGAATAAAACTGGACCCTAATGCGGCGGCAAAACTGGGCGTGGATGGAGAGTTGCCATTTGAAGTGGTTTTCAGCAATATGGATGTGGTGAATACCTACCGACGGTTGCTGCCCTGGCACCGCCAACCCGATTTTCTGCTCAATCAGCCAAAGTCGTCCTCGGCGCTGATCTTTTACTGGGGCATCCTAAAGGAGTTTCCGCAGCTGGACCTGCATAATATTTTCTTCAGCGGCGATTACCGGAAAGAGTTTGACCACCTGTTCAACCAGAAAACCCTCACCGATGACCCGACGGTGTACCTCAACATCACCAGCAAATACAAGCCTGGCGACGCCCCTCCCGGCTGCGAAAACTGGTTTGTGATGATCAATGCACCGAACAACTCCGGCCAGGACTGGGACCGGATGATCAATCAGGCGCGCCAAAACATTATCTCCAAACTGAGCCGCCTGCTGGGCACCCCGATTGCGCCGCTGATCGCCTGCGAAGCCATCCTCGACCCGCGGACCATCGAAAGCCGCACGTCTTCCTCGCAGGGGGCTTTGTACGGTAATGCCTCCAACAACCGGTACGCGGCATTTTTACGCCATTCCAATAAATCTTCCCGTCTGAAAGGATTGTACTTTGTAGGTGGAAGCGTGCACCCGGGCGGCGGCATTCCGCTGAGTCTGCTCTCGGCCAAGATTGCAACCGGAATGTTGGATTAATTGGGGTTGGAGATTTTTGGAGTCTGGTTGTTTGGGAGGTCTGCCTGTAGAGTAGCTGCTTTTGGTCGGAGCTGAACCTTGATCCTATAAAAAGAAGCGGGCTGCAAGTGATAGAAATGCAGCCCGCGTGTTTTTATATGATAAATTTTTGTCGGAGCTGAACCCATTCTTCAAGCGGGCTCTGTGATCGGCTCCTCTCCTGTGACCGGATCAATCTAACGGAGGGCTGAAAGTGATAGACTTGCAGCCCGCTTCTTTTTATAGGATCAATCTGTTACATCGGAGCCCATTCTTCAATTGGCTCTGTGATCGGCTCCTCTCCTGTGACCGGATCTAACGGAGCAGGAGGAGGAGGGGGCGGCGGAGTTGCCGGGTTACAGGAGCCGACAAAATCGCCATGGGCCAAGTGCGCATCTAAAGCATTTATTGAAACTGTAATGGAATGCGCATTGGCCGGGTTGCCGGGCGGAATGTGGCAAATGGTGATCTTTTGATTCCGGTGATTGTTGGCCGGGGCTGAACTGGTAAGGGGCACAATAGCCACCATGGCCAAGGCTGCCGCACTCATTTGGGTCAAAATTCTCATAAGGGGTGAAGATTTGGTAAAAGTTAAACTTCACAGCTTAATGGTTTGCCCGGAACCTAAAGTAAGCCCTCAGGTAAGGATTACGGCACAGTTGAGCCGCTAACCACCAGCCGATACACCGTATCCATATTATCTTCCCCTATGAGGCAAAAAGACAATGTAACTTTTGATCCAGAAAATTAATTTCGTTCTAACTAATAAATTAGTTGCAAAACTAAAACCTTAGTATTACCTTGGCGTACATATAATCCCTACCGCAACTGAACCTTTTATGCAGGAACTCACCAAAGCTGAAGAGCAGATCATGCACATCCTATGGAAAATCCGGAAAGGATTCGTGAAGGATGTACTTGAACAGATACCAGATCCCAAACCAGCTTACAATACAGTATCCACAATTGTGCGTATTCTGGAAACGAAAGGGTTTGTGGGCCATACTGCCTACGGCAAAACCCACGAGTATTACCCGCTGGTGGCCCGTCCCGATTACACAAAGTTCTACTTCCGGAACTTTCTGAAGGGATACTTCGGTGGCTCGTTTGCCGGACTGGTTTCTTTCTTTGCCAAAGAGGAGAATCTGAATCTGGAAGAATTGGAGGAACTACTGAAAGAACTCAAAAAAGACCAACCCGATGAAGAGTGATTTTCTCCTGTACCTGCTCCAGGCCAGCGGGTGCATGGCAGTGCTCTACCTGCTTTACCGGCTGCTGCTGCACCGGGAGACCTTCTTCAGCTTTAACCGCTGGTACATTCTGGGCGGGCTGGGGCTGTCGCTCCTCTTGCCGCTGATCGAGCTGCCGGATTCGCCGACACCGCTGTATGTAATGCCAGCCATTCACTTAGACCCCATTGCAGCGGTCGGTGGTGAGACTCAAAAGAGCTTCGACTGGAAAGGTTTGCTGGTGGAATTGTACGAGGTGGGAGTGTTTATTTTCGCAGCCCGGCTGCTGTACCGGCTGTACCACATCCGGAATCTGGCCCGGCAACTACCCGGCGAGACCCGTAAAGATTACGTGCTGCTGCGGACCGGCGGCAGTCTGCCCACGTTTTCTTTCCTGAAGTGGCTTTTCTGGGACGAAACCAGCCAATTAACTGAATATGAGCAGAATCAGATATTGCGGCACGAAGAAGCCCATATCCGGCAGCGGCATTCAGTTGATGTGCTCCTGCTCGAAATCACCGGGGCAATTTTCTGGTTCAATCCTTTTATTTACCTGTTCAGCCGGGAAATAAAAGCCGTTCACGAATACTTGGCTGACCGGGAGGCGGTACAGCATGAAGCCTTAGCGGCCTATGCCCGCCTGATGTCAAACCAGATACTGCAAAAGTACAATCTTAGTTTAGCTCAGCCTTTCAACCAATTTCAAATCAAAAACCGACTATCCATGCTAGGATTATCCCAAACCACCCGTCCGGCGCTGTGGAAAGTCCTGGAGCCCAAAGGTTTGGGTACAGAAGCAGGCAAAGAGGGCACCGGTGTTGTTGGTACAGTATCTTTTCCGAAGACGGAAGCAGAAAACCACTCCCCGGGGCTATTGTAGTGGTGGAAGGAACCACCATCGGAGCCACTGCGGATGAAAACGGATCTTTCCGCCTCAATCAAGTACCCGCCGACAGCACATTGGCTTTCTCTCACGTAGGATTCGCTACCCGGCTGATCCCGGTTGATCCAGCCGGAAAGGCTCTGACCGGCCTTGTAGCCCACGATGTGCAGCTTACTCCGGCCATTACTGCACTTTCACGCGAGGGAAAGGAAGCCGGCACTCTCTGCTGCTCCGCCTGCTTCCGAGAGCCCGGTTTTCATGGTCGTAGAAAAGATGCCTGAGTATAAAGGTGGAATTGAAGCTTTAGTCAGTTACTTTAACCAAAAGCTTTTGTATCCGAAAGAAGCCCGTGAAAAAAGTTAACCGGTACTGTTTTCGTCAGTTTTATTGTAAATGCGGATGGAACTGTATCCAATGCGCAGGTATTGAAGGGAATCGGCAGCGGCTGCGACGAAGAGGCACTGCGCGTTGTGCCAGAACATGCCTGACTGGACACCCGGAATGCAAAGCGGACGGCCTGTATCTGTACGCTATTCGCTGCCCGTTAAGTTTGCCTTATAAGCATTAGACCTGCGGCGAAATAAGTCGCTGATAATCAACGAAATAAATTAATAAAATTTTACTCAAAAACGTAGTTTCCAGCACTATTCCTAATAAAACTGCAACTGCATTTATTGTAACTTGTTGTTTTACAGTACTTTATTTCGCCGCAGGTCTATTCATTTCCCTAAACCAGTTTCACATGCAGACCTCTTTCATTCTCTACCTGCTTCAGGCCAGCGGGTGCATGGCCGTACTCTACCTGCTCTACCGGCTGCTGCTGCACCGGGAAACCTTCTTCACCTTTAACCGCTGGTACATTCTGGGCTGTGTGGGTCTTTCAGCCGTGCTTCCCCTGATCGAATTGCCGGCCAGCCCGACACCCCTGTACGTGATGCCGTCTATTGAACTTCAGGCTGTGCGGGTGGTACCCTCAGGTCCTGCCGAAAGGAGTTTTGACTGGCCCGGACTGCTGCTGGAGTTGTACGAAGTGGGCGTATTCATTTTTGCCGCCCGGCTGCTGTACCGGGTTTACCACCTGCGCGAGTTGACCCGGCAACTACCCCGTGAGGCCGGAAAAGATTTTGTCCTGTTCCGGACAGGCGGCAGTTTGCCTACTTTCTCCTTCTTCAACTGGCTGTTCTGGGATGATTCCCAAACATTAACTGAAGCGGAAGAAAGGCAGATCCGGCGGCACGAAGAAGCCCATATCCGGCAGCGTCACTCAGTTGACGTACTGCTGATAGAAGTGTTTACGGTCTTCTTCTGGTTCAATCCATTCTCCTATCTGTTCGGCCGGGAGTTGCGGACAGTACACGAGTATCTGGCCGACCGGGAAGCAGTACGCGAAGATACTACGGCCTCCTATGCTCATCTGATGGCGACCCGTGTATTGCAGAAATACACCCTTTCGCTAACCCAGCCTTTCAATCAGTTTCAAATCAAAAACCGAATATTTATGCTACGACTATCCCAAACCACCCGTCCGGCGCTGTGGAAAACTGCGCTGAGTATCAGTCTTGTTATGCTTTTGTCCGTTGTGTATGCCTGCCGGAGTTCAGAAACTATTGTTCCTGCTGCTCCCGAAGATCCGCGGTTGCTGGTAACCCAACTGATTGGGTATCTGGATAAGTATCCAAGCTTAAGTACAGACTTGGACATTTTTCCGAAGGCAAATGCCCAAGGCCCCCAAGGTTCAGGATTCAAATCAGATAATATTTCCATACAATCCGAATTGCCATACGAAACAATAGCAAGGGTAAGTGGTGTGGACAATCCGGCTGATCAGAAGAAAATAGAACAACTAATTGGAAAATTCTCAAGTACGGCATCAACCGAACAAATGTCTGCCCAAGATAAACTTCTGTTTAACCGGCTCAATGTCAAATCAATTAACGTTCATAAAGATGAAGATCACACCTTAGTGAATGCTGATGGTGCCCAATCTCCTTCCGGAAACCAGATCTTCGCAGTCGTGGAGAAGATGCCTGATTACGTAGGGGGCTTTCAGGAACTGGGAAATTTCCTGGGTCAAAATATAAAGTATCCGGCGGAGGCCCGGGAAAAAAAGGCGCAGGGAACTGTATTTGTAGAGTTTGTGGTGCAGGCCGACGGCACCATTGACATGGCTAAGGTTCTCAAAGGGCCGGGTTTGGGTATGGATGAGGAAGCGCTGAGGGTAGTAAAATCCATGCCCAAATGGACGCCCGGCATGCAATCCGGAAAAGCGGTAGCCGTCCGGTACGTGCTGCCCATTAAATTTGCGCTGAATTAATACTCACACCCCGCTTAATATTTGTACTGTATGAAACCAAAACCCGCAAGGTCCCCAAAACGTTGCGGGTTTTCCTTCCTACCCCTCGATACTCCCCAATATCACCGCACACGCCTCCCGGATCTCTTCTTCCGTGATGGTCAGCGGCGGGGCAATGCGCATGGAATCATTGCAGTACAGAAACCAGTCGGTAATCACGCCCCTTTCAATGGCCCGGTCGATTACGGGCTTGAGCACCTCAAATGAGTCAAACTGCACGGCCATCATCAGGCCCTTGCTGCGGATACCGCGGATGGCCGGATGCACCAGCAACTGCCGGAACAGGGCTTCCTTGGCCGGCACACCTTCCGCTAACTTCTCCTCCTGAATGGCCTCCAGCGTAGCCAGCGAGGCCGCGCAACTGACCGGGTGGCCGCCAAAGGTGGTGATGTGCCCCAGAATGGGATCTTCCTGAAAGGCAGACATGACTGTCTTTGCCGCAATAAACGCCCCGATGGGCATACCGCCGCCCATGCCTTTGGCGCAGATGACCACGTCGGGCACAATGCCGGAATGTTCAAACGCCCACATCCGGCCGGTGCGGCCAAACCCGGCCTGAATTTCGTCCATCATCAGCAAAGCGCTGGTCTCGGTGCAGCGCTGGCGCAGTTGCAGCATCCAGGTGGTGTCGGGTACGCGTACCCCCGCTTCGCCCTGCACCGACTCTACCAGCACTGCCGCCGTCTGGTGGTTGATCTTTTCCAGTTCTCCGGGCTGATTGTACCCAATGTGCCGGATGCCGGGCAGCAGCGGCCGGTAAGCCCGCTTGAAAGTTTCGCTGCCGCTGACCGACAGTGATCCGTGCGTGGAGCCGTGGTAGGCGTTGTAGCAGGAAATCAGTTCACGGCGGCCCGTAAACCGCTTTGCCAGTTTCAGGGCACCTTCAACCGCTTCGCTGCCCGAATTGGTAAAGTATACGTTGTCCAGCGGCTCCGGCAGCGTATCCACCAACCCCTTTGCCAGCATCGTCTGCGGGGCCTGCACGTACTCGCCGTACACCATCAGGTGCAGGTATTTGTCCAGTTGCTCACTGATCGCCTTCAGCACCTTCGGGTGCCGGTGCCCCACGTTGCTCACGCCGATGCCGGAAATCAGGTCGAGGTAACGCTTCCCGCCCGGCCCGTACAGGTAAACGCCTTCGGCCCGTTCGATTTCGATCAGCAGCGGGAAAGCGGTGGTCTGGGCGAGGTGCGACAGGAAAAGCTGGCGGTGAGAAAGCATATACGCAACACGTTGATCGGCCGCAAAGTTAACCAATTCCGGGGCGGTCCGCTGACCCGTCAGTTGATCTGATCAGCCCCTGATCCTGCATCTTTGCGGTTCATCACCTTTGCCTCAGTTTCCAACTGCCCCGGCCACCAGCCCGCGAAGCAGCGCCTGACCGCGGGAGGCAGTTTCTTTCGAGGTAAAAAGAATCCGCAGGGTACTGACCGTATCGCTTTCCTTGTTGATTACGTCCCGGCGGCTGATCAGGGATTTTCCGTCCCGGGCCGAAAGGTGAACTTCAAACCACGAAGGTTGCCCTTCGAGCAGCTTTGCCCTGCCGTAGTTGTAAGTTCGCCGGGCCAGCACAATCTTTGACGGGTCCGCGTTAAGGAGATTCAATGCGTACACAAACTGGCTGTTGAGCACAAAGGCCTCGCAGAAAGATTCGGTATGGTTGGCGTAGATCACCGTGAGAGAGTCGCCGCTTACCTTCAGGCTGTTGGTAAATACATCTTCCACGCGGCAATCTTTTCCTTTGGCGGGTTCGAACTTTTCAACGGCTACGTACACTTCGCCATGTTTCCGGACCAGTTCTTCCAGTTCGCGGCGCGGGTCGGGTTTGGGTTGACCAGGAGCAGGGGAAAACACGGCGGCGCAAAGAAGGATCAGGTAAAAAAACAGGGTTTGCTTCATGAAAAAGAAACCTGAATGCAGTCCGAAAAAATTCCCCCGGGAAATGACAGTGAGGAAGAAGAACGGAACTCAGTCTATCAAGTCTTAAAATTCGGACCAAAACGGGACGGATTTTATTTAAAGATTATTTTATAAACTTCTTTGATTCAATAGATTATACAGACAAGCAATCTGAACTTACGGCTACCGGCAGGCGTTGTGAAAGGGTATGCGAACAGTAAATCCGAAGACTATATTTTACACGCCCGACGCGTTGAATGACCGCGGGATGAAGGTTATGCTCTCTTACCCCGACGCGCACCGGGAACAAATTGCGCAACACAACCGCCTGCCCGAACTGACCGGCAACCACTACAAGATCAAGTCGGATGTGCTGGTGCTCGGACGGCTCAAAACGCTGGTCTGCAAGGAAAGCGGCCGCAGCTCCGACTTCATTGCGCCCAGCCTCTCCAATGGCTGCGTGGGTGCCTGCGCCTACTGCTACGTGGACCGCAACAAGCGGTACAATCCGGTTACCGTGTTTACCAACACCGGCGAGATTCTGGCCGCTGTTGACAAGCACGTGCACAAGCAGCCGTGGACTAAAGTACCCAATCAGACGCATCCCCTCTACTACACCTACGACATCGGCTGTAACTCTGACGTGTCGGTAGATGCCAGCCTTTCCGACTCCGTGAAGGATGCTATTGCGTTTTTCCGCGGCCACCCGAGGGCATTTGCCACGTTTGCGACCAAGTTTGTGAACCCCGAACTGCTTACCTACGACCCGCAGCGTAAGACCCGCATCCGGTTCAGCCTGCTGCCGTCCAGAGTCAGCAAGCTGGTCGATGTACGCTGCGACCCTGTGGAGGAACGGATCAGGGCCATCAATGACTTCTACGAAGCCGGCTATGATGTTCACGTCAACTTCTCGCCGGTGATCCTGTACGAGGGGTGGCTGGATGATTACCGGCAGCTGTTTGAGCAGCTCAACGACACGGTGCACCCAAAGGTGAAGGCGCAGATGGAATCAGAAGTGATTTTCCTGACGCATAATTACTGGCAGCACCAGGCCAACCTGAGCATCAACCCCAAAGCCGAAGAGGTGCTCTGGCGGCCAGAGGTGCAGGAAACCAAGCGCAGCCAGTTTGGCGGCATCAACGTCCGCTACCAGCATAAGCTGAAGGCTGAACTCATCGAAGAGTATAAGCAGTTGCAGGGAGAAGTAATCCCGTGGTGCCCTATCCGGTACATTTTTTAGGGGATAACTTTCTCTTTCCGTCCCGGCCCCTATGGCCGGGACTTTTGTTTTTGAAGGAAGGGAATGCACTAAATTTGAACGTATACAATCTCCGCCGGTACTTTTCCGTATACTGACTTCAGACTGTCTGAACCCCAAAGCGAAGCCGTATGCCGATCAGAACCATCCTTTTCCCGACTGATTTTTCCGACATTGCGTCCAATGCCCTGGAGTTTGCGGCAAGCTGGGCCAGTAAACTGGATGCTGAACTGATCCTGCTGCACGTCAACAGCCAAACCTTCACCAGTCCGGCGCGGGAAGCTGGCACGGTTCCACAGGGGACAGTCAACAACCGGATGGTCAATTCCAGGCTGGAGAGCCTGCTACAGGATATGGTTACCCGCTTCGGGATCCGGACCCGCACGCACATTGAGGAGGGTCAGCCGGGTGATATGATCCCGAAGGTGGCCACCGAAACTCAGTCGCAACTGATCGTGATGGGCTCCGCCGGTCCCTCAGGCTATGCCCAAGTATTTGGCAGCAACCTCACTGTAAAGGTTATGACGGATACCAGACTTCCCCTGCTGATCATTCCGCAGGAGGCCGAATACCAGCCCCTGCACCGGTGGGCCTATGCCTCCGACCTGGAAGGCCCCGAAGAAGCCGTGGTAGATTCAATCATTGAACTGGCCAGCCAGTTGGAAGCCCGCCTGGAACTGGTGCACGTAAAGCAGGAAAAGGAACTGGAAAAATCCAAAGGCTTTGTTCTGGACAACATCCGGCGGCGCCACAGCGAATCTTACCTCAGGTGCCAGATTGTGGAAGACAGCAACATACTGCAGGGGATTGACCAGTACGTGGAAAGAAAACAGCCCGACCTGCTCATCATGGTCCGCCACGACCACAGTTTCTGGGCCCGCCTGTTCAACCGTGACAAAGTAGCCTATTCCGCTGCCCGCACTAATTTCCCGATGCTGGTGCTGCACGCCGAACGCGGACTGCAGGCCGTCACCGGAGAAGGTGTACCGGCCGGGGAAGTGTAAGGCTGATACATTTAACTGAGGCCAGGAGAAACTGGGGAAGAAATATGGTTCTCTTTTTGCTGAGGAAAGCAAAAAGAAATCACCCATGAAAACACTTATACCTGCCCTCCTGCTGCCGTCTGTTTTACTCTCTGCCATTTCCTGCACCGTAACCACCAAAAGAATCCGGGAAGTAGATTACCCGCTCCTCTCAAAAAATGCTCCCTACCGCTTTTCGGAGTGGCAGGTAGCTCGGGGAACACAAACAAAAATCCTGACCGTCGACTTTAAACGCCTCTTCAGCCGGCAGATAGGTGTAATTGATTCTCCCCAATGGACTTTGCCGGTAGCAGTGGACAGCAGCCGGTATCTGCCTCAGCGTTACAATGCCGGATATTCTTTCTTCGGGGCCCGGGCCTACGACCAGGCGGTCTACAATCTGATCGTCCAAAATCCGGAATATGACGTAGTTGCTCAGCCAGTTTTTGAGGTCAAACGGTTTGTGATTCCGCTTTTTTACGCCCGCACCACCGTAACCCTGAAAGCCCGGCTCGGCAAGTGGCAGGGGGAATAACTTGACCAGCTGGGCAGTTTTAAGTTGTGAATCCTCTGTTTAGAATCAGCAACTTCCGGTTTGGCCCCCGCAGTCGCCTGGCTCCAGCCGGGTGACGGGGATTGGCAGGGCCTCGCGGCGCGTAACTTACGCAACTGCTTCCTGCCATTCACGCCTTTAAGATAACCCGCCTTCAAGAGGAACGGATGATGGTCATACGTCAATGGTAATACCTGGGCCGGCGTCCCTCTACGGCAACATCCGCTTGCCTCCGGGCCGGAGGCCCTTCAGATAGTCGTCACCCGGCTGGAGCCGGGAGTCGGTCAGCTCACGGATTGTTTCGTGCATTGTCTTGGTAGCTTGGTAACTCCAAGATAGGCCGATTCCCCTTTTTATCCTATCCAAAACAATCTCTAAGACCTCGGGGAATTCAGTTACACATTGGCCGGCTCCTCCGTCCGTATCCTTGATTCTTCCTGAGGTTTCCGGTACCGGAAGCTCCCGCAGCGATTGGAATACTGGCTTCGGAACCGCTCCCGTTCTTCTGGGGTCATGCGCGAGATTTTTTCCTCAAACCGCTGCCGCAGCCAGGCACTCTGCCGCCCACCGCGGTATCCCCAGCGGCCCCACGGCCGCACGGCAAACATCACCAGCCGGACCAGCGCAAACAAGCCCAGCGCCTGCCAGAAGGAGATTGCCGGCCCGCCGAACAGTTGAGGAACAAGGTTGTTCCAGAGGCTGGTGATCAGAAAACCAAACAATAGAATACCAAGCGCAGCAAATACCATAAACCGGGCTGCCCGGACTAACCATATCTTTCTCATGACTGTATCGTTTAGTGATTCAACAAATCATTGTATAAATTCTGGAGCCGTTCGCGGAGGTATAGCACGGCGTACCGTTTCCGCGACAGCAGCGTATTGAGGGGCTGGTTCGTCCGGGCAGCAATCTCCCTGAACGATTCTCCCTCCAGTTCATGCCAGACAAACACATCCCGCTGCTCGGCCGGCAGTGCCTGAAGGGCAAGTGCGAGTTCTTCCCATACCGCTTCGCGCAGAAGAGAATCCTCAGGATTGTCCCAGGGATCAAACAGCAGGTCGGCCACTGTCAGGGACCGCCCCTCCTCCTCGTATTGGTCCGTGTGTACCGGGTGATCCTCCACCGAGTCAGTCTTCTTTTTCCGGTAGCGGTCAATGATCCGGTTGCGGGCCACCCTGAACAGCCACGTGGTTACCTGCTCAATGGGCTGGGCCGGACTGAAATGCCGGATAAACTGCTCAAACACATCCTGCAGGATGTCTTCGGCTTCGTGGCGGAGGGGAATGCGCTGCCGGATAAAAGACAGCAAGCGCTTTTTCTCCTTGCCAAACGTAAGGGAAACGGTCTGGTCCCGGCTGTTCTGGAAGGCGGCGTCGATGGCGAGAATTGTCTTCATTATGGGAACAGACGGATAAGGCGGGAAATTATTTTATGATTCAAAGGGAAAAAGCAGGCTGCGCAACCTTCCGGAAAAACAGACAGATCAAAACGTATGTACCTCCTGATGAGGCAGAATAACGGACGTGCAGGCGGTGTATATGCAAAAAAAGCGCGAAAAGCTTTGGTTATATCAACGGCCAATTTATCTTTACAGACTCAATATTTTACACATAAAATAAAGTAATGCAATCCGGTAAAGTAAAGTTTTTTAATGAAACCAAAGGATTCGGTTTTATTAAGGTTGAAGGTTCTGACAAAGACGTTTTCGTTCACGTTTCTGGTCTGATTGACGAAATCAAAGAAAATGATGACGTTACCTTCGAAATTGAACAAGGCAGAAAAGGCCCTAACGCCGTAAACGTGAGACTAGCCTAAGATATACTATATTATATCGAAGACCTTTAAAAAAGCCCCTCTACCGGGGCTTTTTTGTTTTTCCGGCCTCTCTCTACCTGCATACTACTTTTTATCTTCTCCGCCACTGCCCTGTGTTACCTGTCTCAACGGTACCCGTCGGAAAATAATGCCCTTTGGTGATCACATTTATAATTATTTAACGAATAATGGTACATCCATTTGGCTGGTAAAGGTTCGTTTGCTTACTTTGCACCACAAAGTACTTTATCACTATGAGAGAAGTCGGTACCCCCCTCGAAACCCTGCACGAAATCCGCGACATGATGGAGAAATCCTCCCGGTTTCTGTCACTGAGTGGTCTTTCGGGTATATTTGCGGGTTTGTTTGCCCTTGCCGGAGCGGCAGCCGCTTACTGGCACCTTGGCCTCAGCCTCCGCGACCCTGCCTACCACCAGTACGCATACACCGAAGGCCGGCTGAACAGTGATTTTATTTCATTCGTGCTGGCCGACGCCTTACTGGTACTGGTAGCTGCCATCACTGCCGGCATCTACTTCACTGCCCGGAAAGCCCGGAAACAGGGCCAGTCGCTCTGGGGATTTACGGCGCGGCGGCTCGTGTTCAGCATGACCATTCCGCTGGTAGCCGGCGGCGTGTTCTGCCTCGCCCTTATTTACCACGGCGTAATGGGGCTGGCGGCTCCGGCCACGCTGATCTTTTACGGACTGGCCCTGCTCAATGGCAGCAAGTACACGCTGCACGACGTCCGCTACCTGGGCATTACTCAGATTATTTTGGGCGTTATAGCTTCATTTTTCGTAGGGTACGGTCTTTTATTCTGGGCCCTTGGGTTTGGTGTCATGCATATTGTCTACGGCACCCTTATGTATTACAAATACGAAAGATGAAGGAACTGCTCGAACACATCAATAAGGCTTTTGAGAGCAAAGCCCGGCTGGGGATCATGTCGGCCCTGATGGTCAACGACCAGCTGGACTTCAACGCCCTCAAGGAGCTGCTGGACCTCACCGATGGCAACCTTGCGAGCCACCTGAAGGCGTTGGAAGAAGGTCAGTATATTGGCGTGCACAAGCAGTTTGTGGGGCGCAAGCCAAACACGACCTACCACGCCACCGAAACCGGCCGTAAAGCATTCAGCGATCACCTGCGTGCCCTCGAAAAGCTGATCAACGGCAACCGATAATTTTTTTTATTCCTACACTTTGAAATTCAAAGTACTTTCAATTAACAAAACATCTACCTATGAGTCCCTCCCGTCTGAAATTAAGCCTGCTGGTGGTTTTCACCCTGCTCTACAACTACTTTTTCTGGGAAGAAAAAGCTGGTATCAACCTGTTGCTTTTCTCCTTGCTGCTCCTGATGGCGGCGCTCTGCCAGAACCCACTGAGCCTGGTGGAGAAGAACGTCTGGGTAGCCGTGAGCTTTACGGTAACTACCGCGCTGATGGTGGTGGTGCATAATTCGTTTGTAAGCCAGCTGGCGCACATTATCTCGTTTTTCATCACGGTCGGCTTTCTGCACGAAGCCCGGTTCCGGTCGGTACTGTATGCGGGCAACTACGCCGTTCAAACGGCCCTGCTTACCATCCGGCGGGGAATTCCGCTGCTGGGAGAAAGTGTCTCTTCGGTAACGCCCCAGCTGAAGGTATTCCGGCTGGCACCCCGCTGGCTGAAGCTGCTGACGGTGCCCGGAGCTTTTTTCAGCGTCTTCTTCCTCATTTTCAGTATTGCCAACCCAATTTTTGCCCAACTCACCGGCCACCTTGCCGGCTACATTGCCGATGGTCTGGAGTGGCTGGTGACTGGAATTTCCTTTGCCCGGTTATTTTTTATTCTACCGGGGCTATATCTGGCAGCGGTCGTACTTTACCGCTGGGACAACCATAAGGTTTATGCAGGAGAACTTGAACACAGCGACACGGTTACCCGCCGGAAGGTGCGCCGGAGAGGCATCAGGCTGGGCACTATTGCCCTCCGGAACGAAAGGCAGGCGGCGCTTGTGCTTATCTTTTCGGTGAACGTGCTGCTGCTCGTTATTAATGTCATTGACGTACGCTGGCTATGGCTGAATTTTGACCCCAAAACAGCCGGTAACCTGGCCACCCTGGTACATGAAGGAACTTACATGCTGATCCTGAGCATCCTGCTGTCAATGGGTATCCTGATCTGGTACTTCCGCAAAAACCTGAATTTCTACCCGGAAAACCGCCTCCTGAAAAACGCCGCCTACCTGTGGCTGGTACAGAATGTGATCCTGTCGGTTTCGGTACTGATTCGTTGCTACCATTACATCAACGGCTACGGCCTTGCCTACAAGCGCATAGGGGTGATCATTTTCCTCGGACTGGTCTTTTTCGGCCTGTACACGCTTTACCGAAAGATCAGCAGGCAGCAATCGTTTTTCTATCTGCTTCGGACCAATACCTGGGCCGCGTGGGCGGTACTGGTGGGACTGAGCCTCGTCAACTGGGACGTACTGATTGTGGAATACAACCTGAAGCACCCCAACGTGAGCAGCGGCGAAATTGATGCGCGTTTCCTGCTGACCCGCTCCGACAAAACCCTGCCGGCGCTGGACGCGAACCGGAATAAACTGAAAGTTGACGGAGGGTATTACCTGCGCGGGGGTAACAGCGACGAACACCTCAACCGCCGGATCATTGACTTCATGCGCGAATACGAAAGTAACTCCTGGCTCTCCTGGAATTACGCCGACTACCGTACCTATCAGTATTTCAGGAAAAGCAGGTATTGGGTACAAAGTATCAGGTATTGGGTATTGGGTATTTGTACAAAGAGAAGAGGCTTCTGATAGCTGATACCTTATACCTCCTTCTTCTCACTCCTCACTTCTGACTACTCACTTCTCATGTCAAAATCACTTAACAAAACGTGGCTGTGGCTGACGGTGTTCAGCGTGGCTATGGGCTTTCTGGAAACGGCCGTGGTCGTTTACCTCCGAGAATTATACTATCCAAACGGCTTTCAGTTCCCGCTGGCTCCCATCAAACCTTCGGTGGCGGTTACAGAACTGCTGCGCGAGGCGGCTACGCTGGTCATGCTGCTAACCGTGGGCATTCTGTCCGGAAGAACCGGCACCCAGCGTTTTTCCTTTGCAGTGTACAGCTTCGCCGTGTGGGATATTTTCTATTACGTGTTTCTCTGGCTGCTGTTAGGCTGGCCCGAATCCCTTTTCACCTGGGACATTCTCTTCCTGATTCCCGTCCCGTGGGTGGGTCCCGTACTGGCTCCGGTTTTGATTTCGCTGACCATGATTGCATTGGCCCTGCTGGCCGTACAACTGGAAAACCAGGGTTTCAGCGTCAGATTTGGCACGGCCGAGAAAGGCTTGTGGGCATTGGGTTGTCTGGTGGTTGTGGCCAGCTTCACCGGAGAGTACCTTGAGTACGTGGAGGCAAACGGGCAGCGTGTCTGGGCAGCCTCGGCAGAAAACGATCTGTTCAGTGAAGCGCCGGAATACATTCCACAGTACTTCAACTGGCGGCTGTTTGGACTGGGCGAGGTTCTGCTGCTGATGGGTATGGGGTGGTGGGTAAGGCAGACGGTTTTCCAGCGACAGGTCCGCAGAAATCGGGTGAGAGGCAAAGGCGTCTTCGTCAATCCGGATGCGGAAGGTTTCCGGGATTATCTCAATGGTTTGTAGTTACACCTTTATCTCCTCCCTTATGTCGCGTTATTCATTGGCAACCATGCATTCTCCGATAAATGAAAAGTCAGACATTTTTTTACTCCGGATGGCCGTCCGCCGGATCAGGCTGCTCCTGATATTTTTTGTAATCAGTCTGGTTATCAGCGGAATTACAGCCTTTCCGCTGGTGTGGGAAGTAAGTCTGCTGAATCAATACCTGGGAGAAGGAACCGCGGCTTCTCAAAAGTGGCCGGCTTTGGCAGAATGGATCTCCCGCGTACACTCCGGACTGGCAGCTACGGAGGCTGCGTATCCTTTTCTGTTTTATGGTACCGACTGGCTTGCCTTTGCCCACCTGACCATTGCAGTTGCCTTTTATGGACCGTATAAAGATCCGGTCCGGAACAAATGGGTGATTCAGTTTGGCATGATCGCCTGCCTGATGGTTATTCCACTGGCATTTATCTGCGGGCCAATCCGGGGGATTCCTTTTTACTGGCAACTGATCGACTGCTCTTTCGGCTTGGTGGGCATTATTCCGCTTTGGTTGTCGCACCGGGAAGTAGAGCGGATTGAAAGACTGGGCGGTCAGTAAGCTTCTTGGGCAGGCTCCGGAAGCCGGTTGCCGAATGAGCAGAAGTACAAGGTTTACAATAACGTTTGATCCGGAACCCAACAGGGTTTGAAACCGTGTGGTCTTGTACCACCGACGAGTCAGCATTGCCGTAACTCAAGGCTCTATTTATCCTGCTCCTGTTCCTCTTAAATTATTTTTAATCCTTTTATGGAAAAATAATCCGGGTTGCATCCATGTAGAAAAGCAGCGCGCGGCTTTTTCCTGTTCAGATTTCACCCTCAAAATAATTTGTCATGGAAAAAGTTACCACGACCAGCCTCACGCTGGATGATATCGTATTCGAAAACCGCAACCGCGCCTACGGTGCCTATGATCTGCGCGCCTCCTACGAAGGGCACCTGATGCGGGCCTTGGTGCTGGCTCCGCTCCTGCTCATCACCCTCATCATCCTTCCGGTGATGATCAATCAGTTGACAAACCTGCTCCTGCCCGAAACAAACATTCTGGAAAATGCCATTGGCCTGCCACCGCCCCAAACCATTTTAAGTGAAAAGGATCTGGTGATTCTGCTGGAGAAGCCATCTGCCCCCCCGCTGCCACCCAACATCAATACAAAAAAAAATGTACCCCTCAAGCCGGTACCGGATGATAAACTGAACAAAACGGAAGAGCTGACCACCGCTGCCATGCTGGAAGACGCCGTTGCCGGACCAGTTACGCTGGAGGGCACCGGCACTGACCTGCCGCCGGCAGAGGTATCCTTGGGTGGCGAAGGCGGAACGGGGCTATCTTCTGAAGTGCCCACCGGGCCGGAGAATGAAATTTTTATTACCGTGGAGCAGATGCCGGAGTTTCCGGGCGGACTTGCCGCGCTGATGAAGCATATCAGCAAACACCTGCGCTACCCCCGGTCGGCGGCAGAAAGAGGAATCAGCGGCGTGGTTTACGTAGGCTTTGTGATTGACCCCCAGGGCAAGGTAACACAGGTAGAAGTACTGAAGGGAATTGATCACGCGCTTGATGAGGAAGCCGTACGGGTCATCAGCAAGCTGCCCGACTGGAAGCCAGGCCGGCAGAGCGGCCGCAATGTATCGGTCCGGTACAGCTTCCCGATCCGGTATGCGATAGAAAAACAGGGAAAGTAAACCTGTAAGCTGGTTGAGGTAGTTTATAGCAGGAACAAGGGGGAGATTTCCGCCGGGTGGCAGGCTCAGACAGCTTGTCCGTCCGGCGGATTTTCTTTTTATCCACTGTCCTGCAAAAAACCCCAGCACCGATGGTCCGGGGGTATGTGATTTGATGGTGGGTCGGTTCAGATTTTCTCCTCTTCAATCTGAATAAAAAAACTTCTTATCCGTTAAAGAGAAACCATAGTTGATTATTCAGTTTTTAGCCTGTTCTATGGTTTATACCTGCCTTTTGCTATGGCTGAAGCTTGATTCGTCGCAAACTGGTGAAATTTCTCGGACAACCAGGGGTAACGTTTTTCCCGTTTGTCCTATCAATATATAGCTCAGCGACTCATTATGGTTCTTTACATCCAGCTTCTGTTCACGCTTTTTACGGTCAGCCTTCCCAACAACCCTCCGGCGCAAAGTAAATTCTACGATATTCAGCTGAACGGAATGAACATCGGGCAGTTAAAGGTGTACACCACCACCAAAGGCGGCGAAATCCATTACTTCGCCAATGCAGAAGCTTCCATCTGGCTTTTCGGCCGTAAAAACATAACTACTTTATTTCAAAGCGTTTACAAAGACAAAATGCTGGAAGAGTCCTCTTTCCACGAGAAGCTGAACGAAAAAACGCAGAATATGTCCACTGTAAACCGGGAAGGCAACGGTTACGAGGTAAGCATCAACAATGAAAGATCAACGATCTCCAACCGGAGAGTAACTTACAGTACGGCCATTCTGTACCACATGGAACCCGCCCATATTACCGAACTCTTCTCGGAGCGGTACGGGAAATTCTGCCCGATCAAACCTATTGGTCCGGGTAAATACGAGCTTACAATGCCTGACGGCAAGAAAAACCACTACACCTACGTGAACGGCGTATGCGAACAGGTGGAAGTACACACGAATCTTTACCGGTTCCGGTTTAGTCTCAGAAAGTAATTGTTGAATTGTTTTTTAAACTTTTTGCTGTTCAGAAAAATAGTTTGACTTTCAGACCTGGGCCGCTTTATTCCGGAGATAGAAATCAGCAATCACCAGAGCCGCCATTGCTTCCACGATGGGTACGGCCCGGGGAACTACGCAAGGATCATGACGGCCTTTGCCTTCAACGGTGACTGTTTCTCCCTTTTCATTCAGGCTCTCCTGGCCCTGCATAATGGTGGCTACCGGCTTGAAAGCTACCCTGAAATAAATGTCTTCGCCATTCGAAATACCGCCCTGAATGCCACCCGAATGATTGGTACGGGTACGGACACGGCCACTTTCATCCGTATAAAACAGATCGTTGTGTGCAGAGCCGAACTGCTCCACACCCGCAAAGCCGCTGCCGTATTCAAATCCCTTTACGGCATTGATGCTCAGCATGGCCTTGCCCAGCTCGGCGTGGAGTTTATCAAATACGGGCTCCCCCAGTCCGGGTGGAACACCGGTAATGACCCCGGTAACGGCTCCTCCCACGGAATCTCCGTTTTTGCGGGTCTGGTCAATGAAATCAAACATGCGGCCGGCCATCTCCGGGTCGGGGCAGCGAACCGCATTTTCCCCGGCAAGGCCAATGTTCAGCGCCCAATAAGGCGTTTCCAGCTTCAGCGGCCCCACCTGCGATACGTAAGCCTGCACCTGCACGCCGGCACTCTGCAGGTAGAGTTTGCCAACGGCACCGGCTGCCACGCGGGCGGCCGTTTCGCGGGCCGATGAGCGACCCCCTCCGCGGTAGTCGCGGGAACCGTACTTGGCCTGATAGGTATAATCGGCGTGTGAAGGCCGGAATTGCTCCGCAATGTGGGAATAGTCTTTACTGCGCTGGTCTTCATTCCGGATGAGCATGGCAATCGGCGTCCCCTGACTCCTTCCTTCAAAAACGCCGGATAGTATTTCAAATTCGTCCTTCTCACGGCGCTGCGTGGTAATCCGTGACTGGCCCGGCTTGCGGCGGTCAAGTTCCCGCTGAATAAAAGCAGCATCTACCGGCAGGCCCGCCGGGCAACCGTCAATGATCACACCGATGCCCGCGCCGTGCGATTCGCCAAACGTAGTAATCCGGAAAAGCTTGCCGTAGGAATTCATGGGAGTAGTGGGTGGTGGGGATTAGGTATTGGGTGTTGGGTATGGAGGGTCAGAAGTTTATGGCTAAAAGCTAATTGCTAACCGCTCACCGCCTAACCTACGAAAGTTTTGCAAGTATCAGGCACAGCATGGTTTTACTTTTTGTACCCGATCAGGATCATCGTCACCAGCATCATTACCAGCAGCAATACGTTGGCAATCTGACGCATGGAGTAATTGGCTTCCAGCGGCCGGAGGCGGTTGTTTTCGGAGTCGATAACCCGGTAAACAATTTCCGTTTCACCCGTCGCAAAGGGTGTATTCTCTAAGGTTTGTCCGGTCACCTGGAGCACAGTACGTGGCCTGAGGGTATCGTACTGCTCCCGGGCCGGATTGAAGCAGACAAAAGAGAAAACCGAATTCAGTGGAAAGCGGCCCGGCTCCCGCACCAGTCCGGCAAACCGGAATACCTTTCGTCCGGCTGGGCGGCTGGACTGGGTATTCACCTGTGAACTGATCTCGGGCGGGTAAAACTCCAGCACTTCTCCGTTTCCGGCAGCTGTAAAGTTTGCGGCCGACAAATTGCCGTCTCCTGACAAAGTCAGCTGGTAGGTAAACGGTTGACCCGTCTGCAGCCTGCCTTTGCTGACGGCCTCTTCCAGCCGGAAATTGCCTACTGGCATTCCGTCTCTCATCGGATGGGGCGGCAGTGGTTTTACGTAAACGGTGCGCGGCTGTGATAAAAAAGTAACAGTGTCCGTCCGGAGAGTAGCTTTGGGACCCGATCCGGCCTGCAGCTTAAGCATCCGGAAACTTACCCCCGGTAACCGGATCGTGTCGGCATTGTAAGGATAAAAAGTAGCCTGGTACATTTTATACTGGGTATATCTTGTGCCATTCACCGGAATCTGGGCCGTCCGGAACTCCCGGATATTGAAATCCTGCTCCCAGCTGTTGGCCGGCTTTAATTCCCTTATTATCCGGAGCATCTGCGCGCCCTCTCCGAACGACTTCATTTCCACCTCATTGTTTTCGGCCACGTACAAGGCAAGGGTAAGCGTAAACCCTTCTCCCACAAATACTGTATCCCGGTCCGTACTCAGGGCCAGAAAAGCGTTTTCTTTCTTCTCCGTTACTTCCTTTTCCATGCTGAGAATTTCGTCGTACAGGCGGCTGGCAAGGGTATCTCCTGCCGCGGGGCTGCCGGAGTCCTCCACCGTAACGGTGAAGCCCGGCGAAGACACGACCCTGTTATTGACGGTCATGGTAAAGGGGGGGAGCACGTATAGTCCCTTTTTTGCAGCAAAATAGTATTGCGTAATTCGTTGACTTATACTATTTTTACTATTGACCTCTTCTTTCAGATTCACAGTTGTCACTTCGCGTTTCTGCATCCCGGCTATCTCCGGAAAGGGGGAATACGTATTCTGGGCCTGCGCATTCCGGATTACCAGCGTAATAGCAAAAGGCTCGTTCAAGGCAATGTTTTTCCTGCCCGGTTCAATCAGCAGTTCCTGAGCAGAAGCCAAAAAAGAATTGCCATTAAACAACAAAAGCCAAATTAAAATCTTCCAATGTCGCTGCCACATGGTGCAAATTTGGAAAATGCCCGCCAATACAGATGCATTACATAAATTTAAAAATAGTTTTTATTAAAATAATTCTATTTTTAAATTTGCAACACTTTTGCATCTGTGCATACTAAGGCTCCGGAACCGGCGTTTCTCTGATAAGAGCCCCAATGAAACGGCACTGATGCCGGAAAAGAAAACCGTACAGATTAAAAAGTTGTGAAACCTGCGCAAACCCTCTTTGTGAGGCACCTGAGCGCACAAAACTTTAAACTATGCTGGAATACGCAAAAACCATCCTGCAGAAAGTGAGTTTTGACCTGAGGCTTTTCGAAAAAGAACTCCGGAAAGCCATTGCTTCGCTGATAAGAGAAGAAATCAATCTCCTGAGAATCTGGTGCTACGAGAAATTCGGAAATGAGTACGAAGGTGTACTTAATCAGTGTTTCGCTCAGTTGAAGCAGGCCTGACGCAATCCGGCAGCCTGAAAAAATTTCAAAGCCTCCCCAGCCGGGAGGCTTTTTTGTTGAGTCATGTCCCCCTACTTACCCTGACCTACGAAGTTGCGCAGATTGTACATGAAGGTAAGCATCAGGTACCGCTGCAACACCTGCGTCTGATTGTCTTCCAGATACGTTTCCGTAACCACGCGGCTGATGCTGGTGTTTTGATTGAGCAGGTCAAACACCCTCAGTTGAATTTCTGCCGCACTGCCTTTCAGGAAACGGTACCCGATACCGGCATTCCAGAGGAGAAAATCCTGATTGAACCCCGTGCCCAGCCCCCTGAATGAGGTATGACTGGCATCGGAACGCAGCACCCAGTGCTTGCCGTACAACCAGTTGATGCGGGCCGAGGCGGTTCCGGAGTAGTAATTGTTGTTCAGACGGGTATTCACCGAGTTGTCCACAATGTTGTAATTGGCTGCGTAAGACACCCGGAAATCAATCTTTTCGCTGATGTTGCTGCTCAGCACAATGCCGGAGTTGAAATTATACGTACTGGCCTCGTTGACCGCCCCGTTGATCAGGCCGGGCGTACGGCCGTACCCCACACCGGCATTCAGGTTCAGATTGCTTTTCAGCAGGGTCGCCGGCAGGCCCCAGGAGAGAAAAGACCGCACCTGCCATGCACCTTCCAGATTGACCGGACGCGAAAGCTGTGAGCCGTTGAACAGCGTAATTCCCTCAGCCAGCACGGTATCTGCCTGGGCAATAAAGGTTGAGTTGGCAATGTACTGATCAGTGTAGCTGGCATTGGCGAATAAAAACCAGTTGCGGGCTTTCTCCGCATTGGTGGCGCCGTACCGCAGGGTCAGGTTTTGTGTGTACTGTTGCTTCAGGTCAGGGTTTCCTGCCCTCAGCAGCAGCGGATTGGAGTTGTCAATCACGTTCTGCAACTGATTGATGGACGGGGTGCTGGTGGAGGTCCGGTAAAACACCCGCAGGTTTTTCTCCCGCGAAAAGCGGTAGCTGAACATCCCCATGGGCAGCAGGTTACTGAATGGCTGCCTCACCTTCAGCAAGCGGGGAAACGTCTGGTCACTTAGCAGCTGGAGGTACTGGTAATTCAGCCCGAGGCTGAAGTTAAACTTTGTGCCGCGCAGCCGGTAACTGAGGCCCGCCCGCTGGTTGAGGATGGTATTCCCGAACCGGTTGGACAGCAGTGAATCCAGATCCGTATAATCGCCCGTAAACTCATCAAAGGCTTCCGTTTCCCGGCCCGACCGGCTCCGGGAGTACGAAGGATTGTAATTGAACTCCAGCAGGCTCCGGCGACCCAGAGGTTCGGTATAAGTCAGTCGGGCCGCAAGCGTGTAGCCGCCGGATACCGTTGCGGTTTGCTGGTCCACGATCAGCAGGGAATCGGGTGCAAAAAACTGATTTCCGGCCCGAAGGAGATTGCCGCCGTTCCGGTCGTTGAAGTCCGTGTTGACGGCTACTGAAAATGTACGGCCGGTTTTCCCGAATTTATGCCGGAAAAGCAGTTCGTTGGCGAAATTATACCCGCCGTTATCGGACCGGAAATCGTTTTCGGCCTGGTTGAGCAGCGCATTGTCAGAAAGCGAGGTGATAGCCGACAAGATGCTGCCCGACCGGTTGTCCTGAAGACTAAGCCTTGGCGACAGGATCAGGGAATTAGACGAATCAATGGTGTACTCCAGCCGGGCACTGAACCGGTGGTTGAAGTTGCTGCTGGTCTGGCGGCTGCCCTCGTCGTAAAACTGTACGTTGTCGCCGGAGAGAAAATTCTGCCGCTGCGTGGCACTGCTCCGGATGTTACCCGTATTGTTGAAAAAATAACTGCCGGTCACTTTTATCTTTTTCTGCCACAGGTCGGAGTAGTTCAGCCCGTAGGAGTGCGTGGTACTGATGCCCCCCTGCTGCCCGACGAGAAAATTACCGGCGCTGCCTCCCTGAGAGCCGCCTCCGCCCCGGCCGCCGCGGTTTCCGCCGCCCCGACCACCTTGCCCCTGGCTGATAGTGCCCGTAATGCCGAGCAGGTCCTGAGAAGAAAAATTCTGCTGATTGACATTATTGGAAAGACCGATCACGGTAATCCGGCGCTGTCCTTTGAAGAAGTTAATGTTGCCACCCGCTGAATACCGGTCATTGGTGCCGTAGCCGGCGTAGATTTTGCCGAACTGTCCCGAGTTTTTGCCCGGTTTGGTTACGATGTTGATCGTTTTCTGGGTTTGCCCGTCGTCGAATCCGGTAAACTGAGCCTGGTCACTCTGGCGGTCGAATACCTGCACCTTGTCGATGATTTCGGCGGGCAGGTTGCGCAGAGCAAGCGTGGCATCGTCACCGAAAAACTCCCGCCCGTCAACCAGTACCCGCTGCACATCTTCGCCCTGCGCTCTTACGGTACCATTTTCCACGCTGATGCCGGGCATCTTGGTTACCAGTTCCTCCGCACTGGCATCCGGATTGGCTTTGAAGGCACCGGCGTTGTACTGGGCCGTATCGCCCTTCTGCTCCACCCGGATTTGTCTGCCTTCCACCACGACGCCTTTCAGTTCGGTTACGTCCGGCTGCAGACTCAGAGTGCCGAGATCTTTTTCCGGCTGATCCACTCGGATACTCATTTCCAGAGGTTTATAGCCAATGTAGGTAGCCCGGAGAATATAGCCTCCCGGGTCAGGTCTTCCGATCCGGAAGCCGCCTTCCGGGTCTGTCCCTGCTCCCACCCGCTGGTTTGTGTCCCTGCGGCTGATCAGCACCACATTCACTCCCACCAGCGGCGTACCGTCCGATGCGTCTATAATCTTTCCGGTGATCTTGAAGGGCATGTTCTGAGCCTGCCCGGACCGGGAAAAAAAGCACAGGCAAAAAATAAGGGGCAAACTGCAGGTGGAGAGGCGCATAACTGTACTTTCAAAAAGAGCCAGACATTGCCCTTAGATGCCCGGATGCCGCAATGGTTTAACCCGTTTCAAAATTATCAGGCACAAAAAAAGGGAGCCGTCTGGTTAAACTGCTCCCTTTCCGTACAAAATTTATCGAACAACTGGTAACCAACAACTACTTATCAGCCGCTTACGCTACTGCATCTTCCGTTTTGGCAGAATATTCTTCCACTGGCAGGCAACTGCAAACAAGGTTGCGGTCACCATAGGCGCTGTCGATGCGGCTCACGGTCGGCCAGAATTTATGGTTTCGCACCCACGGCAGCGGAAATACTGCCTTCTCCCGGGTATACGGACGGGTCCATGAATCGGCAAGGGCTACGGCAGCGGTATGGGGTGCATTTTTCAACACGTTGTTCTGGCGGTCAGCCTGGCCTTTTTCGATCTCCCGGATTTCCCCGCGGATGGCAATCATGGCGTCGCAGAAGCGGTCCAGCTCTTCCTTCGGCTCACTTTCAGTCGGCTCAATCATCAGGGTTCCGGCAACCGGGAAAGATACCGTCGGGGCGTGGAAACCGTAGTCCATCAGCCGCTTGGCAATGTCTTCCACCTCTACGCCGGCCCCTTTGAAGGAACGGCAGTCAACGATCATTTCGTGCGCACAGCGGCCTTTGGAGCCTACGTACAGCACCGGATAATGGTCTTCGAGCCGCGCCTTGATGTAATTGGCATTCAGAATGGCTATTTCCGTGGCCCTCCGGAGGCCGTCGCCGCCCATCATGGCAATGTAAGCGTAGGAAATCGGCAAAATGCTGGCACTGCCGTAAGGAGCCGCCGAAACTGCCCCGCCAAGACCCATATCCTGAGACTGGGTCCAGTGACCCGGCAGGAACGGAACCAGGTGCGCCGCCACGCCGATGGGCCCCATGCCGGGTCCGCCACCGCCGTGCGGAATACAAAAGGTCTTGTGCAGGTTCAGGTGACAAACGTCGGCACCGATAATGGCGGGACTGGTAAGCCCTACCTGCGCGTTCATGTTGGCACCATCCATATAGACCTGTCCGCCGTGCTGGTGTACAATCGCGCAGATTTCCTGAATAGTCTCCTCAAAAACTCCGTGCGTAGACGGATAAGTGACCATCAGGCAGGACAGTTTTTGGGAATGCTGCTCTGCTTTCGCTTTCAGGTCCGCTACATCAATATTGCCTCGTTCGTCGGTTTTCACCACCACTACCTGCATGCCCGCCATGACGGCGCTGGCCGGATTGGTGCCGTGGGCCGAAGCCGGAATCAGTGACACCGTCCGGTGGGTATCTCCCCGGCTCTCGTGGTACGCCCGGATCACCATCAGACCGGCATATTCCCCCTGCGCCCCGGAGTTGGGTTGCAGAGACATCGCCGCAAAACCGGTGATCTCACAGAGCCAGTCATTGAGGTCGCTGAACAGCTGGGCGTATCCCTGCGCCTGGTCGGCTGGTGCAAAGGGATGCAGCGCACCGAATTCGGGCCAGGTAACGGGAATCATTTCGCTGGTGGAATTGAGCTTCATGGTGCAGCTGCCCAGCGGAATCATGGAATGCGTCAGGGAAAGGTCCTTGTTCTCCAGCGCCTTCAGGTACCGCAGCATTTCGTGTTCGGAATGGTGCGTGTTAAACACCGGATGCGTCAGGTAAGCCGACTGGCGAAGCAGATTCTCCGGATATTCCAGACTGATGTCAGCCGCCAGCGTATCCAGATCAATGTGATTGCTGCGTCCGCCCGCTTCCGCAAACACTTCCACCAGCGTCCGTACGTCCGCAATGGTGGTGGTTTCGTTCAGCGCTGCACTTACCCGGTTGTCGCCGAAGTAGCGCAGATTGATCCGGCGGGCTTCGGACGCCTTGCGGAGAGCGGTTACTTCTGTCCCGCTGGCAAGCGCCACGGTAAGGGTATCAAAATAGTGTTCGTTGGAAATCCGGTAACCGACTTTCTGCAAGCCTCTGGCCAGCAGTTTGGTTAAGCCGTGTACCCTTTCACCGATGGCACGGAGGCCTTTTGGTCCGTGATAAACGGCATAGCTGCCCGCCATTACAGCCAGCAGTACCTGGGCAGTGCAGATGTTACTGGTGGCTTTTTCGCGGCGGATGTGCTGCTCGCGGGTTTGCAGTGCCATGCGCAGAGCCCGGTTCCCCTGGGCATCTACCGATACACCGATGATCCGGCCCGGCAGGTTGCGCTTGTATTCGTCGCGGGTAGCAAAGTAAGCCGCGTGCGGTCCGCCGTAGCCCACCGGCACGCCGAAACGCTGGGAAGTACCCACCACTGCGTCGGCTCCCATTTCGCCGGGAGGGGTGAGCAGGGTCAGGCTCAGCAGGTCGGCGGCAACGGCCACTGTGATATCGTTTTCGTGCGCCGCCGCAATGAATGAAGTGTAGTCGTACACCGAACCGTCACCGGCCGGGTATTGCAACATCACGCCGAAGATTTTCGCGTCCGTGACATCAGCTTTGGCGTAGTCCCCGACTTCGATCCGGATGCCGAGCGGAATGGCCCGGGTGGTCAGCACATCAATGGTTTGCGGAAAAACCTGATCGGATACAAAAAATACATTTGCGCCTTTCCGGGAGGACTTCCGGACGGAATACAGCAGCGTCATGGCTTCGGCGGCGGCAGTGCCTTCATCCAGCAGGGAAGCATTGGCCACGGCCATGCCGGTCAGGTCAATGATCATCGTCTGGTAATTGAGCAGTGCCTCCAGGCGGCCCTGGGCAATTTCGGCCTGGTAAGGCGTGTAGGCCGTATACCAGCCCGGGTTCTCCATAATATTCCTCAGAATAACCGGAGGCGTAATGCAATCGTGATAACCAAGGCCAATGCAGGATTTAAAAACCTTGTTTCGGCTGGCTAATTCTTTAAATTCTTTCAGAAACTCGTATTCACTCCGGGCAGCCGGCAGATTCAGGGGCTTTTTCATGCGGATAGAATCCGGCACTGTCTGGGAAATGAGTTCTTCCAGAGATCCGGCTCCGATAAAACGAAGCATTTCCTCTGTCTGGGCTGCATCGGGACCAAGGTGACGAGACGCAAAAGGCTCAGTCTGGTTCAGGTTGATTTTCATTGCGGATGGCAAAGCGTGATAGGACTGGTAAGTAGCTGCAAAGTTACGGAATCCGGTGCGGATTGCCGACTTCGGTCAGCCTTTGTTCAGGGGAATAACAGTTTGATAAAAGGTAATGTTCAACGGGGAATACTTTTGTTTTACCCGCACCGTTTTTGACTTTAGGCAAGGCAAGAGGCCATTTGTTGCCTCATTTGCCTTTCCATACTGACCCAAAATCCCCAAATTGCAGACATGACCCTTCATTGGAATATCAGACATATACTCCTTTTCCTGTGGCTGTCCACTGCGGCCGCTACGGGTTACGCCCAGAAGCCGGAACACACCGATGCCCTTGCCCGGCAATACGCCGCCACCATCACGGCCGAAGACCTTTCCCGGCACCTGCACATCATTGCCGCCGACAGCATGCAGGGCCGCGATACCGGCTCGGAAGGCCAGAAGATGGCCGCCGACTACATCGCCTCCCAGTTCTTTGATTCCAACCTCAAACCGGTTGTCCGTTCCGAAGATGGCGTCGAGGGTTATTACCAAGAGTTTGAACTGGTCAGGAAAACGCCGGGCATTGCCTACATCGAAACGGGTACCCAGCGCCGCGTGAATGGTCAGGACTTTATTGTGCAGGGCGTGCAATCCAACATACCGGCCAACACTGCCGGTGTGGTTTTTACGGGCTACGGCATTGAGAGTGACCGGTATTCAGATTACGCCGGCCTGGACGTGCAGGGCAAAGCCGTTTTGTTTTTCACGGGTGAACCGGTTGCCCGGAACGGCAACAATCTGGTTACCGGTACCTCCTCCCCTTCCGAATGGGCAAATGATACCCGCAAAAAAACGGCACTGGCTTTCCAGAAAGGAGCCCAGAGTGTATTTGTGGTGTATGCAGATGCCAAACCCGACCAGTGGGGGCAGTCTCTGAACAGCTACCGGCCGTCTTCCTCCCTCAAACTGAAATACAAGCTGGCCGGACAAAAAAACACTCCGGTTTTTACCACCAACCTTGCACTTGCCGCGGAAATCATGGGAGTTTCCGAAAAGAAACTGACCAGACAGAAGAACCGGATCGGGCGGCGGAAAAATGCCGTGCGTTTACCGGATGCCTCTATCACGTGGGCAGCCGAAGTACAGGAAGAACTCGTCAGCAGTGAGAATGTAGCCGGACTGATCCAGGGTACCGACAAAAAGGATGAATTGATTGTGATCACCGCGCATTACGACCACGTCGGGGTGCATGATGGCCAGATATACAATGGTGCCGACGACGACGGGTCAGGTACGGTAGCCATAATGGAAATTGCCCAGGCATTTGCCCGCGCCCGAAGCGACGGATTTGCGCCCCGGCGCAGCGTTCTTTTCATGACGGTGGCCGGCGAAGAAAAAGGGCTGCTTGGTTCGGAGTTCTATACCGATCACCCGCTGTTTCCGCTGCAGAACACCGTCGCCAACCTGAACATTGACATGATCGGCCGGATAGATGACGCCCACAAGGGCAACCCCGATTACATTTACCTGATCGGCTCCGATAAGCTTTCCAGCGGACTGCACGCCATCAGCGAAGAGGCAAACAAGAAATTCTCCGGTCTTCAGCTCGATTATACCTACAACGACCCGGCCGATCCGAACCGTTTCTACTACCGGTCAGATCACTATAACTTTGCCAAACACAAAATTCCGGTTATCTTCTACTTTAATGGAGTTCACGAAGACTACCACCAGCCAACTGATGATGTGGAAAAAATCAATTTCCAGAAGCTGGAAAAGATCAGCCGGCTGGTCTTCCATACCGCCTGGGAACTCGCCAACCGCGAACAACGGATCAAAGTAGACAGTTTCAAGCAGTAGGAACCGGATGGCTGGATGGTTATCATTCAGCCATACTACCATATAACCATCCCGCCATATAACCAACCTCCTCCATGTCCAACGCCCAGCTCTTTCAGACCGCTTCCGAAAATAAATCTTTTGACCTCAAGCACCGGCAGACCATCAGCAACAATATTGGTAAATACAATACTGCAGTGAAGACCGGTCTGGGGCAGTTCCGGGACCACGAACTGGCCCGTAGCCGCGCGGCTTACCTGAAAACGGAGGTAATCGAGCACCTCGACAAATACTTGCTTCAGTTTGAGGAAAACTTCCGGAAGCGGGGCGGCAAGGTCATCTGGGCCGAATCGAAGGAAGAGGCTCTGCGCGAAATTCTGGCCATTTTTGAACGCAAGCGGGCCCGGTCGGTGGTAAAGTCCAAGTCAATGGCCACCGAAGAGATCCACCTCAACGATTACCTGGAAGCGCACGGCGTGGAAGCCGTCGAGACTGACCTCGGCGAATACATCTGCCAATTGTCCGGGCAGAAGCCTTACCACATCGTGACGCCGGTCATGCACATGTCGAAAGAGGACATTTCGGAGTTATTCTTCCAGAAACTGAAAACGGCCCGTACCACTGATCCGCAGGAACTTACGCTTATTGCCCGCCGCATCCTCCGCGAAAAGTACACCAGCGCCGATATCGGCATCACGGGTGGCAATTTTCTGGTAGCCGATATTGGGGGGGTAGCCATCACCGAAAACGAAGGCAATGCCCGCCTGTCGGTGAGTTTTCCCAAAACCCACATTGCACTGGTGGGCATTGAGAAGGTGATTCCTTCCCTGCTGGATCTGGATCTGTTCTGGCCTTTGCTGGCTACCAGCGGCACCGGTCAGCAGGTAACCACCTACAGCACCGTGCTCACCGGACCGCGGCAGGCCGACGAAACCGACGGCCCCGAGGAAATGTACGTGGTATTGCTGGACAACGGCCGCACCAACCTGCTGGCTGAACCAGACAAGCGGCAGGCGCTGAACTGTATCCGCTGCGGGGCCTGCTTAAATGCCTGCCCCGTGTACCGTACCGTCGGCGGACATACTTACGAAAGCACCTACAGCGGCCCGATTGGTTCAGTGATCACGCCGCATTTTGAGGGAATGAATAAATTCAAGCACCTGAGTTACGCCAGTTCACTGTGCGGCGCGTGCAGTTCGGTGTGCCCGGTACGGATTGATATTCATAATCTGTTGCTGCTCAACCGGCAGCAAAGCGTAAAACAGGGTCACAACGACAAAACCGAAGCAATTGGCTTTAAATTATGGGAGCAGGGAATGAAAAGTAGAAGGCTGATGAATCTGGTGGGAGCCGGTGTAAAGAACTGGGCTTTGGGAACCCTCTTTAAAGATACCTGGGGAAGGCGGCGGATCACGCCAGCCTTACCCCCAAGATCCTTCAACCAGCTATGGAAAGAAAAACAAAATAAATCGTAGAAGACTTATTGTTGTTTTCTTACGGGTATAAAGATATAGGTCCTTTTCGGTCCCATTTTAAATTTTAGATGAAGCTCACCAGGGTATAGACAAAATCACCGTTTGGGAAGATTAATCTTTTTTTGTGGCTGATGAATCAGTTCCGGAAGGTGTCAGATAACCAGATTCCGGGCACAAATCCCCGTCTCCAGCCGATGAATTTTGCCCCGGGCATGCGGCTGGATGATGAGAAGCTCAGACAAAAATTATGGAAGAAGCATTTGATAAAATTTACGATAAGCTGGTCGGTTGGGCGGAGGCGCTTATCGTCATGCTGCCTAATTTTCTGCTGGCCATTGTTATTTTCTGTGCCTTCTACTTTACCGGCCGGTTTGTACGAAAATCCCTTGAGAGGCCACTGGCCCGCATTATCCATACCCGGGCCATTCTCGATTTGCTGCTCAGCATGCTGTCCCTCGCTTTTGTAGCGGTAGGGTTATTTGTTGCGCTCAGTGTGCTGCAACTGGATAAGGCCGTTACTTCACTGCTGGCCGGTGCCGGTATTATTGGTCTGGCGCTGGGCTTTGCTTTTCAGGATATTGCCGCCAACTTCGTATCCGGTGTACTGATTGCCCTCCGCAAACCAGTCCAGATCGGGGATCTGATTGAATCAAATGATTTTTTCGGTGTAGTCAGCCGCATCAATCTGAGAAGCACCATTATCCGCACCATGCCGGGTCAGCAGGTCCATATTCCGAACAAGGATATTTTCAGCAAGCCCATTGTCAACTACTCGGCAACGGGCCGGCGGCGGGTAGACCTCGACTGCGGCATTTCGTACGGCGACGATCTTGAAAAAGTGAAGGAAGTAACGATTAATGCCATCCGGAGTATTCCATACCTTGATCAGTCACAGGAGGTGGAACTGTTCTACAAGGAATTCGGGGATAGCTCCATCAATTTTACGGTGCGGTACTGGATCTCCTTCAAAAAGCAGGCTGACTACCTGAAGGCGATGAGTGACGGCATTATGGCAGTCAAAAAAGCGTACGACGAAAATGGCATTACCATTCCGTTCCCGATCCGCACACTGGACTTCGGCATCAAGGGCGGCGAAAAACTAACTGAGCAGCTGGCCGTGCTGGAGAAGAAATCTGGCAGCAACGGCAGCGGAAAATCATAAAACAGGAGACGTCATACGGGAGATGTCAGCAGTGTCTCCCATCTTACGTCTCCTGTCTCAAGTCTACATTTGCTTCCGCATTTCCTTCCAGGCGTTGATCAGGCCGTTGGTAGAGGCGTCGTGGGTCGTTACCGGCGCATCGGTCTTCAGTTCCGGCAGAATTTTGCCGGCAAGTTGCTTGCCCAGTTCCACGCCCCACTGATCGAAGCTGTACACGTTCCAGATGATGCCCTGCACGAAAATTTTGTGTTCGTACATGGCAATCAGGCTGCCCAGGGTGCGCGGGCTAATCTGCCTGACCAGTATTGAATTGGTGGGGCGGTTACCGGTAAATACCCGGAATGGCGTCAGCCGCTTTACTTCCGCTTCGCTTTTACCGGCTTTTTTCAACTCCTCCACCACTTCATCTTCTGACTTTCCCTTCATCAGTGCCTCCGTCTGGGCGAAGAAATTAGACAGGAGCAGCGTATGGTGCTCCCCGAGAGGATTATGACTGACCGCCGGAGCCAGAAAATCGCACGGAATCATCCTGGTGCCCTGATGGATCAACTGGTAAAATGCGTGCTGCCCGTTGGTACCCGGTTCTCCCCAGATCACCGGACCCGTCTGATAGCCCACCGGCTGGCCGCTGCGGTCGGTTGACTTGCCATTGCTTTCCATGTTGCCCTGCTGAAAATAGGCCGCAAACCGGTGCAGGTACTGGTCGTAGGGCAGGATGGCTTCGGTTTCGGCTCCGTAAAAATTGTTGTACCAGATCCCGATCAGGCCCAGAATCACCGGAAGATTCTTTTCAAAAGCGGTCCTGCGGAAATGCTGGTCCATGGCGTGGGCGCCTGCCAGCAGTTCGCGGAAATTCCCAAAGCCGATTGTGCAGGCAATGGAAAGCCCGATGGCCGACCAGAGGGAGTATCTGCCGCCGACCCAGTCCCAGAACGGAAACATGTTATCGGTATTGATGCCAAACTCCGAAACGGCTTTGGCGTTGGTGGAAAGCGCCACGAAGTGTTTCGCTACGGCTCCCTCATTTTTTGCCTTATCCAGCAGCCACCGGCGGGCCGAATGGGCATTGGCCATTGTCTCCTGCGTAGTGAATGTTTTGGAGGCAATCATGAACAGAGTAGTTTCCGGATTCACCCGTTTCAAGGTTTCGGCAATGTGGGTACCATCTACATTGGATACGAAATGCACCTTCATATTCGGCTTCCAGTAAGGCTTCAGCGCCTCCGTTACCATTACCGGCCCCAGATCGGAGCCGCCGATTCCAATGTTGACAATGTCGGTAATGGCCTTCCCCGTGTAACCCTTCCAGTTCCCTGAGATTACTTTCTCAGAAAAGCTTTCCATCTGACCAAGTACTTTGTTCACATCCGGCATTACATCCTTCCCGTCTGTCTCCACCGGCGTGTCGGACAGGTTGCGCAGGGCCACGTGCAGCACGGCGCGGCCTTCCGTTTCGTTGATGGCCTTGCCGGTAAACATGGCCTCAATGGCCTCGGCAAGCCGGCACTCCTTTGCCAGTTCCGTCAGCAGGGAAAGCGTTTCGCCGGTGATGACATTTTTTGAGAAATCAACCAGTATGTCCTCAAAGCGCAGGGAAAATTTCCCGAAACGATCCGGATCACTGGCAAATAATTGCTGCATTTGGGTCTGGCGGCTACTCTCGAAGTGCTGCCGGAGCTTTTGCCAGGCGGCGGTCTGCACCGGGTTTACGCTGGGAAGGTTCATGGCTTATTTAAATTGAAAATGGAAAATTAACAATTGACAATTGGGTCCGGAAGCGATCAGGGTTGATGCAAACCGGGAAGGCGCACAAGATCACTCCTGATTTAGTCACCGGATTTACCGGATGACCGGGAGACTGAAGCCCTTGCCCAGGCAAATTTGGGAAAGTAACGGTATTTTCAAAGAAATAAACCCGGCAGACGGAAAAGATTAACTACTGATAAACTAAACAGGGTAATTGGCAGAAATGGGTATTTTTGACGGCTTCCCGGAAAAGGGTGGTTTGTATTGTTCATTTAGGCTTACATGTCACCGTACGAGAACCACTAAGTACCCGCAAAACTTATAATGTATGGCTAAGTGCCTATCCGGAAAATAAAATTATTTTACTGTCAAACAGTAGGTTACTAATAGAACAGGCTGTATTTAGGATAGCCTCTGAAATGATGCTCCGGGATGGCAAGTCAGGCTAACCGCTGAACAGCTAATTACTAATCCCTATATAAATGAAATTACTCGAAGGAAAAACAGCTTTGATTACCGGTGCATCCCGGGGCATCGGCCGGGCCATTGCCCTGCGGTTTGCGGAAGAAGGCGCCAGCGTGGCTTTTACATTTCTCTCCAGCGTCGAAAAAGGACAAGCCCTCGAAGCTGAACTGCAGGCAAAAGGAGTCAAAGCCAAAGGTTACCGCTCCGACGCATCCATTTTCAAAGCCGCCGATGAACTGGTCAACTCCGTGATTGCCGACTTCGGTACGCTGGAAGTGCTGGTAAACAACGCCGGCATCACCAAAGACGGCCTGCTGATGCGGATGTCGGAAGAGCAGTGGGATACGGTTATTACGGTCAACCTCAAATCGGTGTTTAATCTCACCAAAGCTGCCACCCGCCAGCTGATGAAGCAGAGATCGGGCTCTATCATCAATCTGACTTCGGTGGTAGGCCTGCGGGGCAATGCCGGTCAGGCCAATTACTCGGCATCCAAGGCGGGCATTATAGGCTTTACCAAATCCGTTGCGCTTGAACTCGGCTCCCGGAACATCCGCTCTAACGCCATTGCGCCCGGATTTATCGAAACTGAAATGACCGGTGAGCTGGACGCCAAAGTAGTAGAAGAATGGAAGCAGGGAGTACCCCTGAAACGGGCCGGAACTGCCGAAGAAGTGGCCGACTGCGCCGTATTTCTCGGCTCCGACCTCTCCCGGTACATTACCGGACAGGTACTGCAGGTGGATGGTGGCATGCTTACCTGAATCTGGCCCATTGCTGGAATTACCCCAAGCCGGCTCCGGTCGGCTTTTTTCTTTTCTGACCCATTCCGGACTACGGCAAAATTGGGTTTTAAAACCACACTTGCGGCAAAAAGCGGCCTTCCCCTGCCCAAAACTTAGTATTTTAGTGGAGCAAACCCGGCCACCCAACCAATTGAGAGTTAAACGTTCCTACCTCCTTATTGCCCTTGCCTTCTTTTTCGTCGCTGCGGCCTTTTTCATTTACCGCTGGCGTGAACGTCAGCTGTTTTCGTCGGTTTGGTCGTTTATCCCCCGGAATGCAGTACTGGTGGTCCGGAGTGAGCAGCCGGCCCGTGACCTGAGGCAATGGCAGGAAAGTGCTCCGGGGAAAACCGTCCGGACGCTGCCCTACTTCCGCAAGCTCGGGTCCCGGCTGGCGAATCTGAAAGGTGCCTCGGATGACATCGGTAATTGGCTGGAAAAAACGCCGGTAGCGGCTTCCCTGCACGTTACCTCACCCGATGACTTTGACTACGTCTTTTACCTGCCGCTCTCCTCGGGCAATGACCGCGAACTTTTTGAAAAAGCAGTGCAGCACTTTACTTCCGGGAGCGGTTACCGCAGCGACAGCCGCAAATTCGGCGGTATGCTGATCCGTGAGATCACGCACATGCCTTCCGCTACCCGCTTTTCGTATATTCTGCACGAGAAGATACTGGTTTGCAGCTTCTCGCCTTTCCTCCTGGAGGATGTAGTCCGCACCCTGAACCAGACCTCTGCCCTCAACCCTAATTCCTGGACTGCACTGCACGAAAGTTATCCGGCTGGTGAAGCTGGTCCGCAGTTCTACATTTCCATGCCGGGCCTGCCGCGTCTGGCGCAGGTTTTTGCCTCCGCGGTGCTGGATGGGCAAATGCGGGATCTGGCGTACTTGGGCCGGTCGGCATGGGTAACTGCCTTGTCAACCGCCGAAGGTTTCCTGCTGGAAGGTGAGGGTAAACTGGCCGGAGAGAAAGAGCCTGTTGATTTTCTGGCCACGTTCGGTCAGCAAAAAGGGGTGGCACCGGCGTGTATGCACCTGATACCGGTCCGGGCGGCGGTCTGGCAACGCTGGAGTGCTGCCGATTCCCGGCAGTGGGCAAGCCGGCTGAAACAATACTGGTCGGGGCACGAGCCCGGGACGCTGGCGGCTCAGGCAGCCCTGACACAGCGTTACGGCATTCCGGTGGCAGATTTTACCAATCACCTTGGCAACGAAATCGCACTGGTAACGCCGGAAAATCCCGATAGCCCGGCCGAAAAGCTGCTGTTCGTGCAGGTGACTGCCCGGGATCAGGTGGTGTCGTTCCTGAATGGCCTTGCCGATGCCGCCGGGGGTAAAGATGGCTCAAACTCCTACCGGGAGCGGGTTTACAACACCCTGGTCCGCCAGATCGGGTTACCGGAATTTCCGGCGGCACTGCTGGGAAATACCTTCAGCGGATTCGCCGAGTGTTTCTTTGCGCAGGCTGGCGGTTACCTGATCTTTGCCAGCAGCCTCCCGGCGATGCGGCGGCAACTGGCTGACATGCAGGGCGGTAACGTTTGGATAAACTCTTCGTCCCTGCTGGTGCTCACCCAGCAGTCAGACGAAAATGCGCACTACACGTATTTTTCCGATCTGACCCGGTCGTGGCCACTGCTGCTGCAAAGCACGTCCCTTCACTGGCAGCGGCTCCTGCAGACGCACGCGGCCACACTGGGGCAATTGGGCTGGCTTATGCTGCAATCCCGGACTTTGCCCGGCAATAAATTTTCCGTGAAGGCCCGGCTGCATTACGCTGAAGATTCTACCAATGCCCAGGTCCGGAACAAATACTTTGTCAACTACCGGTCCAGTCTGGATACTGCACTACGCATCCCACCCACCATCGTAAGAAGCCACCTTGACCAGAGCCAGGAGGTGCTGTTGCAGGATGCGGCCAACCGGCTCTACCTCATAGGCAAGGATGGAAAAGTACTCTGGCGCAAATGGATGGAAAAACCTGTAATCGGCGAAGTACACCAAATTGATTACCTGAAAAACAACAAGTTACAGTACCTTTTCGCTACCGAACGAAACCTGTATCTGCTGGACCGCAACGGCAACGCCGTGGGCAACTTTCCGGTGCGGGTGCCGGCACCGGCTCCCCTCCAGTCGGCTGCCGTGTTTGACTATGAAAACAATCTTGAGTATCGCTTTCTGGCTCAGGATCTGGTGGGAAATCTATTCCTGTACGATAAGGCCGGCAAAGTGCTGGACGGGTGGAACCCGCTCAAACTGGGTTCAAGGTTGCAGGGGCCGGTGCGCCACCTGCGCACCGGCGGCAAGAATTACCTGCTTGCCCTCCGGCTGGATGGCACAGTGCACGTACTTAACCGCAAAGGAAAAGATTACGCAGGTTTCCCGCTGACGCTTTCCCGAAGCATCAATCCACCTTACATTGAGCAGGGTACTGATCCGGAAAATACAATAGTTACGGTGCTGACCAATAAAGGTGAGATTGCCCGGTTCAATCTGAAAGGAAAGCTGCTGGACAGACAGCAACTCTACCAGCCCTCCAAAAACACCCTTTTCCGGATCGCTGTGGACCCTTCCCGGCAGGGAAGCTGGCTGGTTGTGCGGCAGGATGAACAAAGCATCAGCATTCTGGACCGGAAAGGTACGCTTCTCTTTACGAAAGAAGCCGAACCGCAGGGAAAATACCAGGTGCAGTATTATAATTTCGGGGCAGGTCTGCGGCTGATTGCATTCACTGATCTGGCAAAGAACCAGATGCAGCTGTTTGACCTGACGGGTAACCGGGTGGGCGACAAGGAACTACCCAGCAGTTTTCCGGCCTCGATCCTCTACTCCGACCACTTCGATAAGCTTCTGCTGTACACCGGCAACGGCCGTCAGGTGCAGCTTACGTCCATGAAGGTACGGTAACGGGTAAACAGGTAGTTACTGGTTATTGACTGAAAGCTTATTTGTCAGTAATATGTAAGCGGGCAAAATTATAGGGCATTTTTAAATCCATATTTTTGTTTAGAGTGTACTGACAGTCAGATGATTACTTTGGCATTCAAAATCTAAAATTCACAATTTAAAACTGCGCCGCTACTTAATTCCCGGTTAAATAAAAAAGGAGGGTTTCCCCTCCTTTTCTGATGTCCATTAGCGTATGATCACTGAAACTATTCAGCCGTTTTTCCTCTGAGTGCCCGTGGAATTTCTATGGAAGCCACCGGAGTAGCGGGATTGTTCAGCAGGGTAAAGTTTGCGGTTTTGATGTCGCCTACTTTCACTGACTTACCCATATCCAGATTGGAAACGTCTACGTCAATGTAATCGGGCAGATCAGCAGGCAGGGCCTTTACGGCAATCTTGCGCAGTTTCGGCACCAGCTTTCCACCTTTCTGCACCCCCGGTGCAACACCCTGAAGACGGACTGGTATTTCCAGCTTCATCGGCTTGTTTTCGTCCAGTTCAAGGAAATCAACGTGCAGAATGGCTTCGTTCACCGGATGAAACTGGGCATCCTGCAGGAAGCACTTATAATGAGTGCCCTCTACATTCAGATCAACCTGAAATACGTTGGGCGTATACAATAACTTGCGGAACAGAATAATTGGCGTGTAGAAATGAACCTGCTCTTTACCTCCGTACAATACGCAAGGCACATTGCCCTCGTTGCGAAGGTCTTTGGCCTCTCTTTTACCGAGATTTGCTCTTTTATACCCTATAATCTCTAAAGTTTGCATAAAATTTTAATTAGAATGAATTGAATTACTGATGAAGATTTATAAACAATGAACTAATGGATTCGTGATCGTGCACATTCCGGATGGCCTTGGCAAATAATTCGGCTACGGTAAGTACTTTAATTTTAGAGGTAGATTGCCTGAGGGGCAATGTGTCAGATACAACCATTTCTTCCAGCATGGAGTTCTCAACCAACTCATAGGCGCGGCCCGACATAACCGGGTGCGTACAGATGGCTCTGACCGAAAGGGCACCTTTTTCGCGGAGGATTTCGGCTGCTTTGCACATGGTTCCGGCAGTATCAACAAGGTCGTCGATCAGCACCACGTTGGCACCCTCCACGTCACCGATTACCTGCATAGACGCTACTTCATTGGCCCGCTTGCGGTGCTTGTCGCAGACCACAATATCTGCGTGAAAATGCTTGGCAAAGCTCCGGGCCCGGCTCACCCCTCCTACATCGGGTGAGGCAAACACCATATTGTCGAGTTTCAGGCTGCGCAGATAAGGAACAAAGATGGCAGTGCCGTCAAGGTGATCAACCGGAAAATCAAAGAAGCCCTGAATCTGACCGGCGTGCAGGTCGCAGGTCATGAGCCGGTCGGCACCAGCCGCGGTCATCAGATTAGCCACCAGCTTGGCAGCAATGGCTACCCGGGGTTTATCCTTCCGGTCCTGACGGGCATACCCGAAGTAGGGCACTACCACGGTCACGTACTTTGCCGATGCCCGGCGGGCAGCGTCCACCATCAGCAGCAGCTCCATCAGGTTCTCCGCCGGAGGACAGGTAGACTGCACAATAAATACTTCGCATCCCCGGATCGACTCATCAAAGCTGGGGGACATTTCTCCGTCACTGAACCGCTGATTGCTGACGGAACCCAAAGGTTTACCGTAATAATATGCAATTTTCTCACCCAGATAGTTGCTCTGGGAACCGGAAAACATTTTAACCGAATAGGCCATATGGGGAGGGTGGAAAAGTTGCAGGCAAGGGGCTCAATTTGAGTGCAAAGTTAAAAACTTAAGCCAACTACGCAAAGGTTAAAAAATATAAGCCCACCTATCCTGATATACCGGAGAGGAAGTACACTTGGGAAAAGTATAAAAAACCTTGCAGGTAAGTTCAATAATTATGGATGGGAAACCCGGTTGCCATAAAGCCGATCCACATTTGTCCGGGCAGATGCACCTAGTTGGAGGTGCCGGGACGGCCTTTTGTCTGGGTAGCAGTGGAATAAGGCCGTTGTGCGGCCGCTTCCTGGCCGTTGGCAGATTTAATAGACTCCTCCCGGCGTCCGTACCGGATTTTGCGGGCATAATGAGAAGGCTGTATCTCCTCCCCTCTCCGTTTGGTCTGAACGTAAATATATTCAGCCCCAATAAAAAGTATCCACGAAGAATAGTTTACCCACAGCAGGATGATGACTATAGAGGCAGCGGCTCCGTATGTGGAAGTCAGGTTGCTCTGACCTAAATACAGGCCGATCAGTGATTTGCCCAGCGTAAACAGGGCTGCTGTCAGAATGGCTCCCTGCCAGACATTGCGCCATTTAATTTTTGCGTCGGGCAGAAATTTGAAAATAAAGGCGAAGAGCAGGGTAATAATGGTGAATGATATACCAATCTGTATGGCCCTGATCAGGTAAATGGAATAATCTACCAGTACCCGCTGGATGTAGTCGTCCAGTACATTGATGATAATGTCCACTGCAAGCGAAACCATCAGCAGAAATCCGATGGCCAGCACCAGGGCAAATGAAAGAAGACGGTTGATTACCATTGCCATGATACCGCTCTGTGGGTCGGCCTGCACCTTGTAGATCTTATTCAGTGCATCCTGGAGAGCGGTAAAGGCAATAGTGGCCGAAAACAGCAGCGTGAGCAGGCCAATCACCGTGGGAAATAATCCTCTTTCCTGTAGATAGGCACTCTCTACCATCGTCTGAATGGCCGCTGCACCCTCTGAGCCGATCAGGTCCCGGATCTGTTCGTACATTTCACCGGATACGGCCTCCCGGCCAAAAAAGTAGCCGGCTACCGAAATAGCCACCACGATGATGGGGGCAAGGGAAAAGACGGAATAGTAAGATAACGCCGCTGCCAGTTGAAAGCAATTGTCAGCCTGCCATTCCGCGTACATGTCCTTCATGAAGGACCAGATGTTCAGAAAGAATTTCTTCATGTGCAGATCCGGGACACAACAGGGTTATTGTCTATTATCTCCTCTCTTACGCAACCCGTACCGTATTGTTGGCGTGTAAACCGTTAAATTGCAGATCCGTCACGGCAAATCCTGCGTATAACTCTCTCAAATTCAATCTGTAACAAACCTTTTCTAAGTGCAACCCTTACTCCTATGAACACGCTGTTTCTGAAAAATGAATACGAAGACGGAATCGTTTTTTTTAAAATTGACCGGATTCAGAACCCGGAAGACGAGTACATTTATGACGGTATCGAGATCATGATTGAAGATGACCTGATCACCAAAGATGAATATGAACTCACTGAAGAGGACTTGCAGGAGATGTACGATGATGGCTTTGAAGTGATTCCACAGGCAGAATTTGAAGGAGCAGAGCAGCAGTACCAAAGCCTCGATCTGGAGTAAATCAGTCGGCAGCAGGCAAAAAGCAAGTCAACTGCCTACTGGAAACTTGTAACTGCCTGCTACCGGCTATTCATCAATTCCTCGATCTCCTCTGCCTCAATGGGAACGGACTCCATCAGGTCAAGGTTACCAGCCTGGGTGATCAGGATATTATTTTCCAGCCGGATCCCGATGCCTTCCTCCCGGATGTAAATGCCCGGCTCGCAGGTAAAGACCATACCCGGTTCAAAGCGGCGGTATTTATCCCCGACATCGTGTACATCCAGTCCCAGAAAGTGGGAGGTGCCGTGCATGAAATACTTCTTATAAAGTGGCTTCTCAGGGTCCTGCTTCTTTACTTCCCCGGCATCAAGAAGCCCAAGACCGATTAACTCCGACTCCATCACCCGGCCCACCTCCCTGTGGTATTCATCCAGCAGATTACCGGTAATGAGCATTTTGCGGGCCTCTTTGAAAACCTTCAGTACAGAATCGTACACTTGCCGCTGCCGGCGGGTAAAGCGGCCGTTTACGGGTACCGTGCGCGTAAGGTCGGAAGCATAGTTGGCGTACTCGGCGGCTGCGTCCATGAGCAGTAAATCACCGTCTTTGCAAGGCTGGTTGTTTTCGACGTAATGCAATACGCAGGCATTGGCTCCCGAGGCAATAATAGGCTCATAGGCTGGTCCCCGCGACCGGTTCCGGAGGTATTCGTGGTACAGTTCAGCCTCAATTTCGTATTCCCATACGCCCGGCCGGATAAAGGAAAGTACGCGCCGGAAACCCTGCTCCGTAATGCCGCATGCCTGCCTGATCAGATTTACCTCCGGCTCCGTTTTGATGGCTCTCAGTCGCTGCAGCAGCGGTGCAACGCGCAGGTACTGGTGCAGCGGGTACCGCTCCTTACACCATTTTATGAACCGCGCATCGCGGGTTTCGACCTCTACCGTGGCGCGGGTATGTTCATTGGTGTTCAGGTACACCGACTCACATTCAGCCATCAGCGTCTGAAATATCCGCTCAAACTGGTGGGTCCAGTAGACTGTTCCGACTCCCGAAGTCTGCGTGGCTTCCTCTTTGGTATACTTGTGGCCTTCCCACACGGCAATGTGTTCGTTGGTTTCCCTCACAAAAAGAATTTCCCGGTGCTTTGGCTCACGCGCATCCGGATAAAGGAGCAGGATGCTTTCCTCCTGATCAATGCCGGACAGGTAAAAAAGGTCATTATTTTGGCGGAAACGCATGGTTCCGTCGGCATTGGTCGGCATTATATCGTTGGAGTGAAACAAGGCCAGACTGTTGGGTTTCAGCAGGCTCCGCAGCCGTTGCCGGTTTTGCGTGAAAAGATCCTGCCCGATAGACACGTATTTCATGGAGCGGTGTCGTTAGTATGGGTAAATGGTTTTTGGGTAGTTTGCCTTTAAAGGGGCTTTGCTGGTACAAATCAAGACACAAGCCCGTAACTTCTTCCTGGCGGTGGCAAAAATGAATAAATTTCTGATAACTGCGCTGGCAATTCTGATCGTTGGCTTTGCCGGAGCACAACCAAAATACTGGGTTTCCTTTGCGGATAAAGAAGCGGCTACAAAAGAAAATTATATTTCGGAAGCGGCCATCCGCAACCGGCAGAAGCTCAGTCTGCCCCTCCGGCAATACACCGATCTGCCCCTCAAAAAAGAATACCTCTACGGTCTGAAGCAACTTGGTGTGCAAACCATCCTGACCTCCCGGTGGCTCAATGCCGTATCCGTCCGGCTGGACCAGGATCAGCTCACGCTGGTCCGGCAGCTGCCCTATGTAAGGGAAATCACCCCCATTGAAGGTTATCTGGTTCCTGCCGGAGTGCCGGAGCCTGAGTTTATGTCCACAGTACTCGGCCAGATCAAAGCCAGTGAGTTCATTGACACCGGGCTGACGGGCAAAGCCGTAAAAATCGGGGTTACCGATGTTGGCTTCTATGGCGTTACCACCAACCGCAGCCTCGGCCACCTGATCCGGGAGGAGCGCATTGTGGATGCAAGGGATTACGTCACTCCTTCCCGTACGGATCTTTTTACCCAAACCGAAACGCACGCTGACTACCATGGCGCAGAAGTGTTGCAGATGCTGGCGGGCTTTGATCCTGACCGCAAGATGCAGTATGGGCTGGCAACCGGGGCAGAGTTTTACCTGGCCCGCACCGATCACGGTGTCCGCGAAACCCGCAGTGAAGAGGACAACTGGATTGCCGCCATCGAAAGGCTCGACAGCCTCGGCGTGCGGCTGGTCAATACTTCGCTTGGCTACGCACTGGGTTTCACCAATCCCCGGGAGAACTACAAGCCTTCGGAGATGAACGGCCGGACCAGCAAGATCAGCCAGGCCGCCCAGATTGCCGCCGACCAGAAGGGCATGCTGATCGTGGTGTCAGCCGGCAATGAAGGTGACGACCCGCGCTGGCGGATCGTATCCACTCCGGCCGATGCCCGGGGAGTGCTTTCCATCGGGGCCACCAAAGCAAAATCACGCGACAAGATGAGCTACAGCAGTATAGGGCCGGATTTTTTGCCATACCTGAAGCCAAACGTATCATGCTTTGCTCCCAACGGTACCTCTTTCGCAGCTCCCGTAATCACTGGTTTTGCGGCCTGCCTGATTGAAAAATACCCGGAACTGAGCAACAAACAGATCATGAGGATTATTGAAAAGTCGGCTCACCTTTATCCATACGGCAATAACTACGTGGGCTACGGCGTACCCGATGCCCGGAAGGCACTGGCCCTTGCCGGAGACTCTACCCTCTCACTGAACAACGCCCGTGAAGTAAAAGCAAGAGGCAACCATTATGCTTACCAGGTCTCAGAGCCCGGGGCCGAAAAAGCGGTTGTGTTTCATAAGAAGGATGCTTTTGTAGTCCTGAAGCAGGAATTGCTGGTGGTGACCGAGGGGAAAATTACCTTGCGGCGCGAATCGCGGGAAACCCGCACCACGCTCGACCTGGGCGAAGAAGTGGTGGAAGTTTTCTGGGAGTAAAAACTAAAGCCGGTACTGCTTTTGGAAGCAGCCCGGCTTTTTACTCGTATTTTAACGGGAAAGGGTATTCAGATTACTTTCAATCCCTAGCGGGACAAAACGTGTGCCATTTGTGGCAGTTTTTTGATATCGCTCAGGGCCTGCTCCGAGAGAGGCTTTGTGATGAACTTAATTACGTGTTCGTTGTCAACGATTTTCTCAATATCCCGCTTGTTATCCGAACTGGACAGGATCACCACTTTGCATTTATTCTTTACTTCATCCGGAAACATCTCAAACTCAAACAGGAACACAAATCCATCCACAATCGGCATATTGATGTCCAGGAAAATGATGTCCGGCAGCCGGGCCGGATTGCCCTGTTCTCTTTCGAGATATTCCAGTGCGCTTTTCCCAGAATTTTTTACCTCTACGTTTTTGGCAAACCTGGTGATTTCAATAATCCGGCGGCTTATAAAGTTGTCGGTATCATTGTCATCTACAAGCATTACCAGTTCAATCGGGGCTTCCATGTGGTGTGGTGTTAAACGGTGATGGATAAGGGAAACAATTCAGGAAAATATCTGCTGGTCTCCCCGCTAAGTTTAGCATTTCCGGTCTTCAAAAATACACCATAATGAGGCGGGGGAACCGGCCATATTCACCCAATCCTAAGCTGGGTAATAAAATGTCTGAAGTTCGCTGATTTGTCTGCCAGGTTTGCTCCTCTTCCCTGAACCGGGTCATTTGCTGGAAGGTCTGCGTACAACCGGGGAGTTAAAGTATTACAGCGGGTCCGCAGGACAACTGCTTTACTGTCAGTAGAGAAAACTTACAAAGGATGACCAGCCGTGCCAAAGGCTGATGGTAACCTGACCTGAAAAAGGGAAAGTGTAAGAATCAGTGGGAACAGTGAAATGTTGGGCTGCCTTTATGGGGTAAGTGCTGTTCAGTGGTAGCGGCGCAGGTAAAAGAGGAACTTTCTTCCGCCTGGACGAAAAAGGGCGGGGGTCTACGCCACCGGTATATATACCACGGATTTAGTCTGAAAGTACTCTTCTTCAAAATAAGCGGAGAGCGGAAAAAGTTTGTGCTTTACCTTAGCCTCCTGCAGTTCCTGGTTAAGGTCGCCACCCTTGAGGTATAGAATTCCGTTGCGCAGGTTGTGCTGCCATGGCTTGTTGAACCGGTGCTTCACCCAACCATAGAATTCTTTGAGGTCCGTGACGGCCCGGCTGACCACAAAGTCGTACTTCTCCCGGAGCTGCTCAGCCCGGTTCTGGCTGGCCTCTACGTTGGTCAGCCCAATGACACCGGCAACCTCCTGCACCACCCTGATTTTTTTCCCGATGGAATCTACCAGATGAAAGTGGCACTGGGGAAAAAGAATGGCCAGTGGAATACCCGGAAACCCGCCACCTGTGCCGACATCCAGAATGTCAGTACCTGACTTGAATGAAATGACTTTGGCAATGCCCAGTGAGTGGAGTACGTGCCGTTCGTAGAGGTGGTCAATGTCCTTGCGGGAAATCACGTTGATCCTTGCATTCCATTCTTCGTAAAGCGGCCTGAGCTGCGCAAACTGCTCCAACTGGCCCGGAGATAAAGCTGGAAAATACTTCTGGATCAGTTCCATGGTTAAGTAGCGGGTAGTGAGTATCGGGTAGTGAGACCGAAAAATAAACAAAATGGCCTCTTGCCTTATATATGGGCAGGAGGCCATCCTTAGGTTGGATAAATTCTGACAGAAAATGATCAGATAAATTCTTTCTTGTCCTTTACAAGGTCATACAGGAGTTCGCGGGCCCGGTGCAACTGCGCCTTTACGGTACCCAGCGGAGCCTGCAGTTCATCAGCAATTTCTTCGTAAGACAACTCCCGGAAGTAGCGCATGTTGACCAGGGTCTGGTACTTGGGTGGCAGCTTGGTAATGATCAGTTGCATGATCTCAATCTTCTGCCCCTTTATGGCCTCCTCCTGCGGATTCAGGTTGATATCCTTGATGTCCATGCTTACATCTTCGCCGTTGTCATCGCGGTATGAAGCACTGATGCTGGTGGTTTCCAGCCGCTTTTTACGGATAAAGTCAATGCAATTGTTGGTTGCAATCCGGAAAAGCCAGGTGCTGAAGGTATAATCTTTTTTGAATTTATGCAGGCTGCGGAAGGCTTTGGCAAATGCTTCAATTGTCAGATCTTCGGCGTCGTCAACATTGCGCACCATTTTAAGAATTGTGTGGTAAAGCGGTTTTTTGTACCGCTTCATCAATTCAGCATACGCCTTCTGGTCACCTTGTTCCTTGGCCTGGTCAATCAGCTTAAAATCTTGAAGGGCTTTTTCTGAGAATTGCTTGCTATCGAAAGGGTTCTGTTCAACAGAAAAATCTTTGTCTATTGCCATCGGATGCGTTTTGAGAAAAGAGCTGTAACTCCAATAATAGAATAATAAATGGTGTATAAGAAGTCGAAGGCCGGTAAAAGATACCAGCGAACACGGGAGTCAATAATTGTAGCGGCCCGGGAAAGCATGACTACCTGCACCAACATCCTTACCACGAAGCCCGCCGCCACGTATGGAATAAACGATTGCAGGCATAGTAAGGTTATACCAGTCACCCAAAAAACTCCCTGCGCACCCGTAAGAAATCCGAGCAGCATTTTGTTGCGGGTACTGTACCGTTTGCCAACCGCAAGGTGCCGTTTCTTTTGCCGGAACCAGGCTTTGAATGTACGCTTCGGCACCGATTCAATAGATGCTTCGGGAGCGGTCCGGATCGCCACGTTCCGGCTGTTTGCCACCTCTCCCACAAAGAGATCATCATCACCTCCCACTACCCCCAGGTGTGAATGAAAACCTTTGTTCCCGATAAAAACCGATTTGCGGTAGGCTAAGTTCCGCCCCACGCCCATGTAAGGCAATCCCGCAAGGGCAAACGAAAGATACTGCACAGCTGTATAGAAGGTTTCGTACCGGATCATAAAATTGAGAAACCCGGGTTCGGCACTGTACGGCGAATAGCCCAACACGATGTGCTTGTCCCCTTCTATCTTGCTTGCCATCAGGCGTATCCAGTCATTGCTCTGCGGCCGGCAATCGGCATCGGTCAGAAGGATAATGTCGTACCGGGCCGCGCGGATTCCCAGGGTGAGAGCGTATTTTTTGGGGGCGATGTGCCCGGGTGTAGCGTTGATCCGGACGAGTTTTATTTTTTCGTGCCTTGCCGCCTCCAGCAACAGATAATCGTAGCATTCATCGGAGGACCGGTCATCGGCGATGATGATTTCGTACGCGGGATAATTCTGCTCAAGCAGCAGCGGAATCAGGTGCTGCAGGTTTTCCAGTTCATTCCATGCCGCTACCACCACCGATACGCCCGGTTCGTCTGCGGTGGCAGGTGACTGATCGTGGTACCAGGCGAGCCGCGAGAAGAAGAACAACTGGTAGAAAAGAATGACAGCAATGCTTGCCGCAAAGGCAATAAGCGTACAGATTTCCAAGGCCGGTAGGGGAATTTTAATTGAGCAGTCAAAAATACCAAAACACCAATACCATCCGGCAGTGCGAACAGATGAATCCCCGGAACTGCCAATCAGTAACTGTTATATAGTCCCTTATTTATGTGATAAAACAACCCCTTCTGCAAGGAACTCTTCGGCATAAGGCTTGCCCACAGGCAGACCAAGTCCTTATATTCCGCTGAAAATCATTAACTTAAGTGATCCAGCAGAAAAAGAGCCGGATAAAATAAATATTGTAACAAAGTAGCATCAATTATGCTGATTCTGCTCCGGCAGGCACCGGAGATTATTCCTGATGGGTCCGCACAAGTGGCAACCGGATAAAGAAAGTAGTGCCCTGCCCTTCTGCTGTGTCAAACCAGATACTGCCACCGGCGTGTTCTATGCCCCGTTTTGCCACTGCCAGACCGATGCCCGAGCCAGCATATTTAGTGCTGAAATTAGGTAAAAACACCTTCGGTTGAATCTTTTCGGCAATACCATTGCCGTTGTCCCGGATGGCAATCAGCACCTCTCCGGGCTGGTGCTGCAAGCTGACCCTGATCTCCGGCTTCCGGTCGTGCGGCACCGACTGGATGCCGTTCAGAATCAGATTCGTGAAAATCCGGCTCATGAGCTGGGCATCGCCCCTCACTTGGCATTCACAATCGGGAATGTTTGCCTCCACCACCATTTCATCGCTGTTAGAGTACAATTCCAGCGTTGTCCGGAGCACTTCGGCCACGTCGAAATATTCATCCCTGGGAACCGGCATTTTGGCGTAGGCCGAAAAAGCGGTAGCAATGTCGCTCAGGGTATCCACCTGGTCGAGCAGCGTACCAAAGGACCTCTCCGTCCGGCCGGCTACGTCGGGGTTTTCCAGCCGCAGGGCGCGTTGCAGGTGCTGCAGGGTAAGCTTCATCGGCGTCAGCGGATTCTTGATTTCGTGGGCTACCTGCTGGGCCATTTCCCGCCAGGCTGCCTCTTTTTCCGAACGGGCCAGCGCCTGCTTGCTTTCTTCCAGATTGAGCAGCATCGTATTGTACTCTCCTACCATCATGCCGATTTCGTCTTTTGATTCCCAGTGAATGGGCTCATTGAAAGCATGTAGCGACGTTTTCCGGATCTTCTGCGTAATCAGCCGCAGCGGTACGGTAAGAATACGGGACGCAAAATGCGAAAGCACCAGCATACTGATAAATATTGCCGTAAAAATGTTAAGAATCGTGGACAGCACTTCGATGACCTGGCTGTCCAGTTCTTCTTTGGAAGCAAAGAATGGGATACTCACAATCCCGATCAGGCGGTCCGAATTGTAGTCGTAGATGCCTTCGTACACTGCGTTGTATTTGAGTGAGCCTACCGTTTCGGCAAGCAGCACCCGGTGGTCAAAATCACGGGCCACGGCCAGGTAAGCCTCCATATTGATGTACCGGGAGAGTATGCCTTTTTCGTAAATCTCGGGCTGGCTCGACACCAGCAGGTGGCCGGTACGGTCAAATACGTTTACATCCGACTGCGTATACCGGGCAATCTGCTTGATTGAGCCTACCAGTTCTTCCTGAGACAAAGTTCCATCGCGGTATTCATTCAGGTATCCGCCGAGGCTGCTGCTCACATTTTCTGCTTTTTCAAGAAAGGACCGGTTCAGATTGTCGCGGTAGGCCGACCGTACGATGCCCAGCGTAGCAATGCTGACAGCCAGCATGGGCAGGAAAAAGGCGGCGTTCAGGTACAACTGAATCCGGGCTGCAAAGCTGACTGTCTCGCCGGATGCGATCACCCAGATACTCCTCAGAAAAATTCCGAAGCTGATCCCCAGCACCAGCACAACGAAGAGAAACGAAAAATTACTGAGCAGGTTTTTTACCGGATACCTGCTGCCCGATACCACGATCTGTTTGCCGTTGTCGCCTTCCACTACCACGTGGTGAAAGTCTTTGACTGCCAGTCCAGCCTCGGCCTCACTGGTAAATTTGAGGAGCCGGGCAGAAAAATCCTTGCGGTAGTTAAATGTCCCTTCTGCGTAGGTAATTTTGCCGTTCTGGTAAACGGCGTAGCTATACTCCCGGCTCTCGGGTGCCTGAATGAATCTTTTGTTGATAAGCAATTCAGGATACACATTGTTGGCTACCATCCGCTTCTGCTTCAGGTCAATGACTACATAGCCCAGCAACTGGCCGTCGCGGTTTACATCAATCAGACTCACATATTGCTTGATGAAATCCCGCCGGGGCTGGTTGACAAAATACAGGTTGGGGTAAGCCGTATGGTAAATCCCCTTCCCGTCCTTTTGTTTCCGGTAGGTTTTCTCGAAGTCAAAGTAACTGTGCGGTTGATCGTCGCTCCGCAGGTGGTTTCCGTAGGGATCAAAAGCATGTACTTCTACATCATACTTGCTGAAGTAACTGCTCAGGTGTACCTGTTCTACCTTGGCGGCAATAGCACTTTCGGAGGCAAAAGGGCCCGTGAACCGGGACAGAATATACGGGTCGCGCCGGATATTGGCAGCCGCTTCGTCGAGCAGAAACTCGCCCAGCACGTCGTTTTCGGCCAGCATCTGAATGCCAAACCGTTGCTTGTTAAGTAGCAGCTTCTGTTTTTCGAAGCTATACACGGCAAAGGCACCTACGGCCGCACTGATCAGCGCCGCGGTAAAAAAATAAGTAGCCGTGGCATACCGGAATTTATACAAATGCCGGGTAAAACGCGCCAGCAGCACCCCGAACCCATACAAGGTATGCAGCACAATTACGGCCGGGTAAAATGCATTTCCAGCGTAACTGAATACGGCAAACAATAATCCCGAAGCAGGAAACCACACCCACCAGGCTGCCATTTCCCGCGACAGCCGGGCGTACAACCGCAGCAACACATGCGTGGCTACAAAATAAGAAACCGAATTCAGGATAAAAATCAGCAGGGAAACTGACCTCAGCATTGAAAAATCAATCCCCCTCGTAATATCCAGACTAAGCTGGGAATGGACATAAAAGGTCCGGAGAACGTAAAAATGCAGGTAGAAAAGCCAGTAACTCACCGCGCCGGCACCCAGCATCAGCAGAATACGCCCGGTAGCCGGCAAACTGATGCTGTATGCATACAGGCGGGAGCGGAAAAAATAGCGCAGCAGGTAAAACAACCAGTATAATACAGCAATTACATTGAGCAGCAGGTCACCAAGTGAGGGATTGACCTCAGATGAGGCATAGTATTTTGCACTGAATAATTCAGTCTCGGCAATGACGTTGGGCAGATTGAAGTAGAGCATCAGCCACCTGACTGCCACCAGGTAAAGTGCCAGCAACACCAGTCCCCACGTATACTGGGGACGGGAATTCAGGCGACGGAGCCACCGGTCGAGCCAGAAGCCACCAGTCAGGAGAAGGAGACTACCAACCGCTACCCAGAGAAAAAAAGCATTCCGGTCACTTATATTCCCGCCGGGCAGATCGGCGCTGAAAAGATACCTGCTGTCCGGCGCCGTTATGTCCCAGCCACCCGGATAAGGACTGGTGCTGATGTAGGTGACTTCTCCCGGAAACAGACGCGGATTCAGAAGGGTACGCAAATGGTCGTTTTCAACGCCGTACTTCTGCTGCAGCGGGATAAGCGTTACAATGTCCATCCGGTTGCCAGCCTGGTCGTAAGACAGTTTCAGGGACAGAAACAACCCCGGCTTGATCTGAATGGCAGCCAGTTGCGGCAGGCCGGCAATCTGTTCGTATTCCGGTACCACCCGGTAATCAGACCAGTAAACAAGCCGTTCATTCCGGAATACAAAGGTGGGATAAGTCTCTCTCCCGGGCAGGCGCAGAAAACGTTCTTTACCGGCCAGTGACCGGGCTTGTTCTGCAATTTGCTGAGCCCTGGCAATCTCCCGGTGTACATTCCGCTGGATGGTCTGAACGAGCAGTTCATTGCTCCTCCGGTTGTACACCAGAAAGTATACCGCTGCCAGCAGACCCGCCGCCAACAGCAGGAACAACAGCCAGGTCCAGTATGTATGGAGAAATTTTTTCATCAGTCTGATGTGCAGCGGCTGGCGGCCTAAGTAGCTGCGCAATTTTAAATTGTGAATTTTAGATTTTGAATGTCAAAACAACTCACTGATCTTCAGACCTTTTCAGCCAAAAAGCTAAAATCCAAAATGCCCTATAATTTTGCCCGCTTACTTAATTGAAATAATCCGGCAAACCACAGGCCGTATTGTTAAATAAAACAAAAAAATCTTTCCGCAACGGAAAGATCAAGGGGCCTGAGGGCAAAAACTTCACCGGGCAGCGCCGGGGTCGTACCTTACTCCGGAAAACCAATGCAGCATCAGCACTCTTGCGTAGCGGAACATCAGAGGAACGGACAGGAGGTTAGCGGTAATTATCGTCACCAGGTACACCCACAGGGGCGGATCATTTCCCAGCACGAACACGGCTACGAAGGCAGCAATCATAATGGCTACGGTAAAGGCGTAGCTGATGTACATGGCACCAAAAAAGAAGCCCGGCTCCACCTCGTACTTTAATCCGCATACCAGGCAGTTATCCCTCGTCTCCGTAAAACGGGATAACTTCGAGAAGGGAAATTTAAAAATTTCACCCGTCCGGCAGCGCGGACACTTAGTGCCTAAAATAGCCTGTAGTTTGGATACGTCTTTCATTTTCTTTGCGGCTGTGCCGGTACCAGAAAAAAGCGATTACGGAGAAAATCAGATAAGGCATGGTGAGTAAAAACAAAATCCCTTTGTTCAGCCCGGCCCCGATTGAACTTTCACCGCTGCTCACGTTATTTTCTACCTGCATCCGGCACATGGCACACTGGGCAAAAGCGTCAGCCGGGTTGGCCAGCAACACCAGCATAAAGGCTGCTGCGGCAATAATCAGTAACTTTTTCATACTGTTTTCTTTTTTGAAACAAACAAAGAAACACACAGGTTCTGGCTATGCATAGTAAGGACTGATCATCAGGTACACGACTACGCCGGTAACGGCAACATACAGCCAGATGGGAAATGTATACCTTGTGGTCCGGGTATGGCGGGCAAACTGCCCGGTAAAGGCAAAGTAGAGCGCCAGCAACACAAAGGGCACCACCACCGCAGCCAGTACAATGTGGGTAAGCAGCAGAAACAGATACAGATACCGGATACCGCCAACGGCCAGTTTCTCGGCCTCTTCCACTATGCCGTTATGATTGAGATCACCGAACCGCGTCGGGGGGGCCTGAAAATGGTAAATCACGTAACACACCAGAAAGATGGAGGAAAGCACAAACGCGGCCATCATGGCAGTACGGTGATACGAAGTACGCTGCCCGTAGGAGAGACTGCGGTTGCGGATCAGCATCCACCCCACCACCAGCGCAACGGCGGTGGCCGTGTTCAGCACGGCGTTCAGGTGCGGCAGAAACGAAACATCCAGATCACCAAGCTTGCCCGTTTGCGGAATAAACAAAAGAATGGCCACCAGAACGGGTACGGCTACCGACAGCACCCCGATGATGATCAGATACAGGCCGTCTTTCCGGGGCCTGAGTTGAGTAGGTTGATTCATGACTGACTGGATTTTGCCCCAATGTTGTACCCATGCAGCAGTATCTTGATCTCCAGAATCAGCTTGTCAATTTCTTCCGGGTCCGTGCCTTTGTAGTAGCCCCGGATCACGCCATCCCGGTCTACCAGTACAAACATCTCGGTATGTACAAACTGATCTTCCAGATTTTCGCTGGTGGTATCATCCTCTTTGGCTGTTATGAAATATCCTTTTTTCGCCAATCGGTAGATTTCACTTTTGTCTCCGGTGAGCAGATGCCACTTTCCGGGCACCGCACCGTACTGCTGAGCGTAGTTTTGCAGCATTTCGACAGTATCATGGCCCGGGTCTACGGAATAGGACATGATTACCACCTCATCGCTGTCCATAAAAGCTTCCTGCACCCGCTGCATCTGGGACGACATCCGCGGACAGAGACCGGGGCAACGGGCAAAGAAAAAGTCCGCAACGTGTATTTTTCCGGCAATGGATTTTTCTGAAACCGTTTTTCCGTCCTGATTCACCAGACTGAAAGCGGGCAGGGTATGAAACACGGTATCCGTAACCTCGCGGCCGTTTACCACCTTACGGGCCATCATAACCGCGCCGGTAGCCGAATCCATGCGGGGCACGTACCGGGGCAGGGTGTAGTGGTTTTCCCCGAACCCTTTCAGAAATAAAAAGACTAAAGCCGGAACTACCAACATGATGATCAGTAATCCGGCTTTAAATGATTTATTCATGATGCTTGACCAATATTAGTTTTTGTAGTTGCAGAGCCTGTAAACCTGAGTACCGGCTCTCCTGCTATAACCAATCTGGCAAGGCAATAGTTTACCGCACTTCATATATAGCTCCGCCTTCCACCAGCAGGGCGATGATCAGCCACACCACAAACACCAGCGGGATCAGAATGGACCACATCAGGGTTTTTACCTCTCCCTTCAGGTGCATAAATTCAGCTACAATGTAAAACGCCTTAACCAGGGTCATGCCCACGAAAATAGCCACCCTCAGCGGACCGCTGGCCATAGTAAAAGCAATCACAAATTCCAGCGCCGTGATAAAGAAAAGGATCCAGAAAGTACGCCAGATTACTTTCGTTTGCGGTTTATGCGCACCGCCTGTACCTGCAGGACTTTGATGAGCCATAGTTTTCAGATATTAATAAAGTCGCCGTAAGATAATCAAACCAGGTAAAAAAACGTAAACACAAATACCCACACCAGATCTACAAAGTGCCAGTAGAGTCCTACTTTTTCCACCATTTCGTAGTGTCCGCGTCTTTCGTATACGCCTACTGCCGTGTTGTAAAAGATAAGACCGTTCAGCACCACCCCGCTGAGTACGTGGGTGCCGTGAAAGCCCGTGATGAAGAAGAACAGGTCGGCAAACGCGGGCGGCCCGTACTGATTGATGATCAGACTTGCACCAAAGATTTGGTTTTCAACCCAGTTTCCATTCACCATCGAACGAACCATTGCTCCTTCTTCGGTTCCGTGGATAAAGTGCGTCCATTCCCATGCCTGGCAGCCCAGGAAGGTAATGCCGCCCAGCAGTGTCCACAGCATCCACTTCTCTACGTCATTGCGGTCGTTGCGGTGACCGGCCTCTACGGCCAGTACCATCGTAACGGAACTCATAATCAGCACAAACGTCATAATCCCCACAAATACCAGCGGCAGGTGGTAGCCGTGCAGAAAAGGAACTGCATCGAATACCCTTTCCGGTATGGGCCAGTACTCCTGAGAGAACGCGAACGGACCGTGTATCTTAGGATTGTAGGCAGGATGGCTGAAGCGGATCAGGCCGTAGGTAATCAGCAATGCCGAAAAGGTGAACGCATCGGAAAGCAGGAAAAACCACATCATCAACTTTCCGTAACTCGCCTTCAGTGGCTCATTACCGCCGTCCCAGATGCTTGTTTTCCGATCCGTCATTTCTGACGGCGTGGTCGTAACTACTGTAGGTGCTGACATGAATAATCAGAATCAAAGATTAGTGATTGACTAATAAAAATACGAACAAAGATACCCAGAGAACGTCTAAAAAGTGCCAGTAGGTAGCACACATATCAATACGGGTCATGCTTTTGGAATGCACTTTGTACCCAAACGCAGCCACGGTTATAATGCCCAGAAAAACCAGACCACTCACAAGGTGAAAGGCGTGCACACCGGTAAGCACGTACAGGAAAGATCCTGATGGATTGGCCGGATACGGATTGTCGTTTGCGTTGCCGCCAAAGAAAATATTCTGCTCTACCAGATACTGCCAGGCATTCCACTGACCCACCAGAAACCCGATGCCCAGAAGCACCGTCAGCACCATACCCAGTTTCAGGCCGGTCATGTTATTTCTCCTGGCGGAAAAATGGGCCCACTGCATGGTTACGCTGCTCGCAACCAGTACAGCCGTAGTCGTCCAGAACACCGGCGGCAAATCAAATTCCAGCCAGTTGCCTTCGGCCCGGCGCACCAGATAGGCGCTGCTGAACGCAGCAAAAATCATAATAATGCTTACGATAAACAACCAGAGGGCAAACTTTTTTGGATGCATTGACAGAGGCATCTGCGGCTCATCGTGCATCATCTGACCTCTGCCTATTGGTTTTACATTTGCATATCTACTCATTTTAGTACAATTTAATTTGGTGAACGGGTAGCAGTATCTATAGGGTACCACTATGCCTTTATAACAAAATCAGCCCTGCATTCATTACAGCTTATCAATTAAAAAGGCAATCTGTACGACCGGCAGGTAAATAAATGAACCAAACATCATCATCAGTGCCGCCTTCCGCGAACACTCCTTCATCAGGTAAATGGTCTGCGCCAGAAACAGAACGCCGCAAACCACCGCCGTTAAGGCGGCATTGATTCCGGTGATGCCGAACCTGGCAGGCAAAACACCCAGTGGTATCAGAAACAGCGCGTAAGTCATGATCTGAAAAGCCGTATTCAGATTGCGGCCCCCGCTTGAAGGAAGCAACTTGAAGCCAGCCTTCTTGTAATCATCATCCAGCACCCACGCAATTGCCCAGAAATGAGGAAACTGCCAGATAAACTGAATGGCAAAGAGGGTAAAGGCCTGCGTACTCAGAACTCCCGTTACAGCCACCCAGCCAATCAGCGGGGGCAGGGCACCCGGAAAGGCGCCTACAAATACGGCAACCGGACCTACCCGTTTCAAGGGGGTATATACAAACGCGTACAGCACAAGGGAAACGAATGCCAGTATACCGGCGAGTGGACTGAAGAGCACAAAAAGAATATAAATCCCCGAAACGCCCAGGAACAGACAGAAACTCAGTGCTTCCGCCACGGACAGGCGACCGGAGGGCAAAGGCCGGTTGGCCGTGCGGTTCATCAGCCGGTCCAGATCAATTTCGATGACCTGATTGAGGATATTAGACGCACCGGTAACCATAAAACCGGCAAGGGAGAACAGGGCAAGGTTCCAGTCAGGTGCATGATCAAGCGCCATCGCGTAACCGATAGCCCCGGAAAAGGCGACGGTCAGCGAAAGCCGGAATTTGAGTAATTCAAAGTAAGACCGGAATTTCAGGCTTACCTGCCCGGCAATACCGATTGTTTCCCTTTGCGTGGTGATCATTGATACAGATATTGTTTGGAAGTGCTTTCAGCCGTGGAAGAACTGAGCACTTTCTTTTGATTAATGAACAGCAAAAGTGCAAACTGAATTCCGGAAAGCAGGGAAGCCAGTAACAAATGTACAGGCTGCAAAACTGCCGGAATAGCAAAGTAGGCCAGTGCCGCGCCGCTCGCTATGGATGTGACCACTACCACGATCAGGCTGGTCAGCAGAAAGCCAAGTATCCCTTTCGCTTTCCCGCCTTTTCCCAGCAGCCATATCAATCTTAAATTGACCAGCAGCACCAGTATGGAAAAGGAACGGTGGATATAAAACCCGATCCCCAGCTTGTCAATCCATGTTTCGCGTCCGGCTCCGCCCATTACGGACGATACCGAGTCAACCCCTTCCCTGACCTGCGTTCCGAGGACAACCTGCGCCACCGAAAACAAAAGAGCAAGTGTCAGCAGCAGGTTGACCTGAGGCTTTTTTGCCGGTACCCTGAAGGGCATCAATCCATCCCAGGAGCGGGCTGCCACGTAGATGAGCAGGCAGACAATCACAATTGCCAGCAGCATGTGGATGGTAATCGTACCGGGCAGCAGATTGGTGGAAACGACAATGGATCCCAGCCAGCCCTGAAACCCTACCAGCAGAAAGGCAGCAACGGACAGTACCGTGATGAGGGGATCGGTTTTCCGGTAACGGAAAGAAAGAAGTGCGGTAATAAAAATGAACAGGCCGATCAGAACACCAACCAGCCGGTTGACGTACTCAATCCACGTTTTTACCGGATTGAATTCAGCCTCCTTATAGACGGAAGGATCACCGGCAATCAACCGGGCCATAGAGGTAAAGTTTAGCCTTTCCAGGGTGGTAGCCAGCCGGTCGTTCTTTGCCTTCCGCTTCCGGGCATATACTTCCTGATAATCGGCCGGCAACTGCGACACCTGGGTGGGTGGAACCCAGCTGCCAAAGCATTTAGGCCAGTCGGGGCAACCCATACCAGAGCCCGTGCTTCTTACAATCCCGCCGATCAGAATCAACAAATAAACGGCAACAATCGTAATGACCCCGAACTTTCTGAACGTTCTCCCCTCACTGTGCCGGACTTCTTCCATATTCTCTTTCATAAGGTTCAAAATCAGCCGCGGATAGAACTGGTCAATTGTCCGGTCCGGGGCTTTTACATGGGTGAGGAGTCATGTAACCCGGGACTGTACATGACTCCTCACCAGTTTTTATTTCTGCTTATTCCTTTTTATCAGAATCGGCCACGTCAATTCTTCCCTTCTCTTCCTTGTTGTTGACTATCGTCGGAGCTTCGATATCGCCCTGCCGGTCCATTGCAACCTTCTCTCCTCCGCTACCCACGGCACCCGGTTCAATTTCGTGTGACAGGTTGGATTCCGGCGTTTCCCACAATGGAATGTGCTGGGGAATAAAGTCTTCCTTTGCACCCGGCTTGCTGTAATCGTACGGCCAGCGGTAAACCGATGGGATCTCGCCCACCCAGTTGCCGTGCCCGGGATTGATCGGAGCCGTCCACTCGAGGGTATTGGAACGCCACGGGTTCTGAGGCGCCCGGCGGCCACGGAAAATGCTGTGGATGAAGTTGTACAGGAAGAGCACCTGGAACAGCGCCGTAAATCCGGCAGCAATGGTAATGAAACCGGTCAGGTCAAGGTACAATTCTTTCCACACCTCAAAACCGGTGAAGGAGTAGTAACGGCGCGGGAAACCGGCGATACCCATGTAGTGCATCGGGAAAAACACCAGATAGACACCGATGAAAGTACCCCAGAAGTGGATCGCCCCCAGCTTGTCATCCATCATCCGCCCGAACATTTTCGGGAACCAGTGGTACACCCCGGCCATCAATCCGAAGAACGAGGCGCTGCCCATCACGAGGTGGAAGTGGGCTACTACAAAGTAAGTATCGTGCAGCTGAATGTCAATGGCGGAGTTCCCGAGGGCAATGCCCGTCAGGCCGCCGGAGATAAACACCGACACCAGACCGATCGAGAAGAGCATGCCCGTCGTGAATACGATATTTCCCCGCCACAAGGTAGTGATGTAGTTGAACGCCTTCACCGCCGACGGCACCGCAATGATCAGCGTCAGAAACATGAAGATTGAACCGAGGAACGGGTTAAGGCCCGACACAAACATATGGTGCGCCCAAACCACGAACGACAGCACGGTAATCGCCATCATGGAGCCGATCATGGCCCGGTATCCGAAAATCGGCTTGCGGGAATTGGTAGCAATGATTTCAGAAGTGATGCCCAGTGCCGGTAACAATACGATGTATACTTCCGGGTGACCCAGGAACCAGAACAGGTGCTGGTACAGCAGCGGACTGCCCCCGACGTAGTGCAGTGCCTCACCGCCTATGTAAATTTCAGAAAGGTAGAAGCTGGTACCAAACGAACGGTCAAATATGAGCAGCAGCGCTGCCGAGAACAGAACCGGAAAGGAAAGCACACCGATGACCGCCGTCAGGAAGAAGGCCCAGATGGTCAGCGGCAGTCTGGAAAATGACATGCCGCGGGTCCTCAGGTTGATGACCGTAGTAATGTAATTGATACTACCCAGCAGCGATGATACGATAAAGAACGCCATCGCCACCAGCCACATGGTCATACCCATTCCCGAACCGTTTAAGGCCTGAGGCAACGCACTGAGCGGTGGATATACTGTCCACCCACCTGCTGCCGGACCAGTTTCTATGAACAGGGAAGTCAGCATGATCACACTGGAAAGGAAGAAGAACCAGTAAGAGAGCATATTGAGAAAGCCGGAGGCCATGTCACGGGCGCCGATCTGCAGCGGGATCAGAAAGTTACTGAAAGTACCACTCAGGCCAGCCGTGAGCACGAAGAATACCATGATGGTACCGTGCATGGTAACAAGGGCCAGGTAAAACTCCGGATCCAACTTTCCCTCCTGAATCCATTTGCCCAGAATCGGTTTCAGGAAAGTCATATCCATCTTGGGAAAACCCAGTTGCAGACGGAAAATCAATGACAACGCACCACCCAGAAAGGCCCAGAAAATACCTGAAAACAGGTACTGCCTGGCAATGGTCTTGTGGTCTTCACTGAAGATGTATTTACGGATAAAACTCTGGTGGTGCTCATGGTCATGATCATGATCATCACCGTGTGCCATATCGTGTTTTGCTGGAATATCAACCGCGGCCATAGGTAACGAGGTATAATGTGAAGAAAATTTATTGTGCTGTTTTTGGTTTCTCAACGGAAGCTCCCGGATTGGAAACCATTTTGACTGTTTTCTTTGCCTCCGGTGCAGGAACGGATGCAGCATCTTCAGCCGGTACAGAATCCGTCGAAGATGGTCCCTCTTCCGGTCCGATTACCCGCAGAGCCTTTTCACGCAGATTATCCGGGACTTTTGACAGATACCCGCGGTTACGGGACAACCATGGCGTCTGGGCGGCAACCCACTTGTTGTACTCAGCCTCGTCCTCCACAATCAGAATCTTCCGCATCGAAAAGTGACCACGACCGCATACTTCCGTGCAGGCCAGTTCATAATTAAACTCCGGGTTGTTCAGTTCAGCCCGCATTTCCTCGGTCGACTTATCTGCCACAAACCAGAAATTGGTAGGCATACCCGGTACTGCATCCATTTTCACCCGGAAGTGAGGCAGGAATACGCTGTGCAATACATCTTTGGCCCGGATTTTCAGCAGAACCGGCCGGTTTTTAGGAATGTGGATTTCACGCGCCATAAAATCATCGAAGGAGTTCTCATCCGTATAGTCGATGCCCACTATGTTGTTGGCATCAATCAGACGGAAGTCAAATGCTCCTAATTCTGGCCGGCTCTTGCCTATCACTGCGTGTTTATCACCAGGGTAACGGATCTCCCACTGGAACTGCTGACCAATGAGCTCTACCACAACCGCATCTTCGGGAGCCTCGGTGGTAATGTCACGCCATACTTTCCAGCCGGACAACACGAGCAGCGTCAGTACAATGGCCGGCACTACCGTCCAGATTACTTCCAGCTTGTTGTTATCTGGATAATAACTGGCTTTGCGGTTTTCGCGGAACTGATACCTCCACGGGAAGTAGAACAGCAGCACGTGAGTTGCAAAAAACACCGCACCCGTAATGCCCATCGTGATCCAGAACAAGTCATCCGTTTTGCGGCCGTGGGGTGAAGACGCCTCGGGAAGGAAGTATTCAGCGGCCACTATGGATGACCAGACTGCACCTATCGTACCCAATACAAGGAAAACCATCCACATTACGGCATTTACCTTGTTACTTGTTGTTTCACGGGTCGTCGGTGTCCCGCGCACCATTGAAATCAGGGATTGCACCCGGAAGATCATCGCCAGTATGACGACGATCAGCACAACACCTACTCCTAAAATTATACTGGTCATAAGCAATATATTGAGATAGTCAATTCGCGGTTAAATATTATGATGCATACTTTCCTCCAGCATAGGATGGTTCCTGGGAACCAGGGGAGCTTTGGCAAGAAATGTTCCCACTACCAGTGCAAAAGCACCCGCGTAAAGAGCCACCACTCCAAATTCCAAAGGTCCGAATCCGCCATTTTCTCCTACGGTGCCAGGCATGATCATCATGTAAAAGTCCAACCAGTGTCCACCAATAATGGCACAGCAGACTATTTTCAGGAATATCATGTGTCTCTTTGCATCCCTTGTCATTAGAACCAGAAAAGGAAAGGCAAAGTTTATAATAATGTTAAGAAAAAACACCGGACGGTATATTCCTCCGTAACCATTCAGTCTCTCCTCGAAGTAGATTGTTTCTTCGGAAATGTTGGCGTACCAGATGAGCATAAACTGGGCAAACCATACGTAAGTCCAGAAGATACTGAAGGCAAACATAAACTTGCCAAGATCGTGTAAATGATTGGCGTTCACCATTTTCAGGTAGCCGGCTTGTTTCAGGTTGATCACTACCAGGGTGATTGCAGCCAGCCCGGCCACAAACCAGCTGGCAAACATATACCAGCCGAACATGGTACTGAACCAGTGGCTATCAATGGACATTACCCAGTCCCAGGCAGCGGTAACGGAAGTGATGGCAAAGAAGATCAGAAACACCACTGAGGTTGTCATGCTCCGGTTGTAATTCCCCAGGCCCCCTTCAAGATCTTCGCGGAGTGATTGTCTGCGCAAAGCAAAGAAGCAACCGATCCAAAGTGCAAAATAAATGACCATCCGGATCAGGAAGAACGGCACATTCAGAAAACCGTGCTTGCCGGCAAGGATCTCATCGTATTGGGGACTGTTCTTGTCGTAGAGTTCGTGGTGCGTCCAGTGGAACAGATCATGGTTGGCAATCAGAAATACGACCAGCATAATCACCGCTGTAACCGGCAGGAAGTACCCAAACGCCTGCGGTATCCGGAGCAGAACCGAAGACCAGCCCGCCTGAGCGGCATACTGAATGGCAACAAAGAAAACGCCGATCACGGCAAGACCGGTGAAGTACACGTTGTTGAGCCAAATGTTGGCCCACAGACGCGTGGTCCAGTGAAAGGCATGTTCGGGGACTGCATAGGCATTTTCGCCAATGGCCTGTCCCTGGTCTGCCGCGTCGTGGTGTACACCTACACCGGCGGCAAGCAGGATGGCACCAAGGATAATCAGCAGAACCCCTGCGCCGATGGCAAGCAGGGCCCGGTTCCGCGTTTTTGTAAGAAAGACGTACTGCTCGTCTACCGAGACAGGAGTATGATGATGATGTCCAGCCATTGCCTGATTTTTACTATTCCAGGTGATTAGAATATCCTTATTGTTGTTGAAGTTGATGCACGAAGTGAACAATCTTCCAGCGGTCGGCCGGATTGATCTGGGTTCCGTGCGGCCACATGCGGCCTTTACCGTACGTAATCACGTGAAAGATGTGCCCGCTGTTCATGGTCTTGTACTGACCGACGGAATAGTTGGGCACCCCTTTGTATACCTTACCTACCGGGCCGTCACCATTGCCATTTTCACCGTGGCACGGCTGGCAGTAACGGCTGTATAGTACCTGTCCCTCCTGCAGGGTAGCATCATTGAGCGGAACCGGATTTCTCAGCGTACGCTCAGCAACTTCAATATCCTCCTTGCCAAGGTTATATACCATCAGATCGGTGACTGCCGAGTCGCCGGAGCCGAAGGTAGTCTGGTAGTTTCTGCGGGATATCGTCCCTCTGACGGGATACCAGAGATTATTGCCCCATACATTGTAAGGATTCTTGGCATCAGCCCGCTGCTTGTAGGGCTCATACGCTTCTGAATAATACATGTCCGGAGCGTATGCCGTACCGGTATCATCATAATTACGGCCGCAGGAACCGGAAAGCAGCACCGCAAGGAGACAAAAACATATAAAATAAAATGAGCGGATCATGGATGTACTCCTTTTTAAGATTCTATTTCTACTATTTTGGTATTCACTTCAATAGCCCCGCTGTTGCGCAGAATGGCCGTTATCTCGTCCTGGCTCAGTGAATTTTTACTCAGATCAACCGCCATGATAAATTTGTCGTCGGTGCTGCGGCTGTCAAACAACAACGGCCTCTTTCCCGGATACAGGTTACTGACCGTCAGGAAAGTCCCTACCATTCCCAGGGCGGCCAGCAGTACGGTAAGCTCAAATGTTACCGGCACAAAGCTTGGCAGGGAAACGAAGTTCTTGCCCCCGATAATCATCGGCCAGTCGTATCCCAGCATCCAGATCTGCATGGTGAGGGCAAGGGTAGTGCCCGTTATGCCAAACACGAAGGCAGCCCGGGGCAGGCGTGACCGCTTATATCCCAGTTCCTCATCCAGACCGTGGATGGGGAACGGCGTGTATACCTCGTGGATGCGGACCCCGCCATGCCTGATTTTTGATACGGCGTTCAGTACCACGTCCTCGTCGTCAAACACGCCCACCAGAAACTTATTCTCGTTATGATTCATTTTTGCTTCGCAGATGTTTTACACGCTTGATCTATTCTACATCCTTGTTATAGGCAGGACGTCCCTGCAACTCTGGTCTGGTGGCTGAACTCAGCTTCTGGTCTTTCACTTTCTCAGAGGTACCTTTCAGTACGGCCTTTACCTCAGCCATGTTGATTACCGGCAGAAACTTGGCAAACAGGAAGAACAGGGTGAAGAATATACCAAAGGTCAGAATGTAATCAGCAACATCAATGATGGTGGGGTAGAACATTACCCAGCTCGAGGGCAGGTAATCGCGGTGTAGTGAAGTCACAATGATTACGAAACGTTCGAACCACATACCTATGTTCACCACAATGGAAAGAATGAAGGTAGCCACTACACTCTGGCGGATCTTCCTGATCCAGAAAAGCTGGGGAGAGATCACGTTACAGGTCATCATGGACCAGTATGCCCACCAGTAAGGGCCGGTCATCCGGTTGAAGAAGGCATAAGTTTCGTACTGAACCCCCGAGTACCACGCAATGAAGAATTCAGTAATGTAGGCAACGCCCACAATGGAGCCTGTCAGAATAATTACCTTATTCATGGCTTCGATGTGCTCAATGGTGATGTATTCCTTCAGGTCAAACACCTCACGGGTAATCAGCATCAGCGTGAGTACCATCGCAAAGCCCGAGAAGATGGCACCTGCCACGAAATAAGGCGGGAAGATGGTGGTGTGCCAGCCCGGAATAACCGAAGTAGCAAAGTCAAAACTCACGATGGTATGTACTGAAAGTACGAGTGGCGTGGAAAGACCGGCAAGAATCAAACTTACGGCTTCGTAACGCTGCCACGTCTTGGCTGAGCCATCCCATCCGAAACTCAGGATACCGTAGGCAATTTTGGAAACTTTTGTTCTTGGCCCGGTCCCGGATGGTGCCCAGATCAGGGATAAGACCGATGTACCAGAATACCAGTGAAACGGTCAGGTACGTACTGATGGCAAATACGTCCCACACCAGGGGCGAATTGAAGTTTACCCAGAGCGGACCATAGGTGTTGGGCAGGGGCAGCGCCCAGTAACCCACCCACGTACGGCCCATGTGCAGCAGGATGAAAGTGCCGGCACAGAGAACGGCGAAGATGGTCATCGCCTCGGCAGCCCGGTTGATGGAGGTCCTCCATTTTTGACGGAACAGCAGAAGAATGGCGGAAATCAGGGTGCCGGCGTGGCCGATACCTACCCACCATACGAAGTTGGTAATATCCCAGGCCCAGCCTACTGTCTTGTTCAGACCCCACTCTCCGATGCCATACCAGAAAGTCCGGTAAGCACCGTACATGCCAATGCCTAATAACACCAGTGAGCATAGAAAAGCAATGCCCCACAGTTTTGTCGGCTTACCTTCCACGTGGCGGGATATATCCTCAGTAACGTCAGCGTAGGTCTTGCCACCTAATATTAGTGGTTCTCTGACGGGTGAAACAACGTGACTCATATCGTTAAGGGATGGGTAAATAAATTGATTAAGCCTTATTTCTGATTTTTGTCAGGTACGTAATCTGCGGTCTGACGTTGATCTCCTCCAGCACCCGGAAGCCACGGCCGTCATTCTCCTCGTTCCAGAGCTGGGCTACCCGGCTTTCCGTATCATTGAGGTCTCCGAATACAATTGCCTCGGTGGCACAGGCCTGGGCGCAGGCCGTAATGATTTCGCCGTCACGGGGTCTTCTCCGTTCCTTCTTGGCGTTTAGTTTTCCTTCCTGAATCCGCTGCACGCAGAACGTACACTTTTCCATTACACCTCTTGACCGGACGGTTACATCCGGGTTCAGTACCATCTTGCCGAGGTCGTTGTTCATGTGGAAGTCGAACTTCTCATTGTTGTGGTACTTGAACCAGTTGAAGCGGCGTACTTTATAGGGGCAGTTGTTGGCGCAGTACCTCGTCCCGATGCAGCGGTTATAGGTCATCTGGTTGAGCCCCTCCGAACTATGAGAGGTTGCAATGACCGGACAAACGGTTTCGCAGGGCGCATTCTGACAGTGCTGGCACAGCATGGGCTGGAACACAACTTCCGGATTGGCGGAGGCTTCTTCCATATCCTGGTAGCCCACCGGCGTCCTTACTGTCGGGTCGGCGTCGCTGCTGTAATAGCGGTCAATGCGCAGCCAGTGCATTTCGCGGCGGTTGATCACTTCCTGGCGGCCGACTACGGGAACGTTGTTTTCCACGTTGCAGGCTACCACGCAGGCGCCGCAACCGGTGCAGGAGTTCATATCAATCACCATTCCCCATGAGTGGTTCACGTACTGGTGACCGTCCCACATAGAGATGGCTGTCGGGTGTTTGGGACCTTCGGAGGTAGCGATTTTGGGCCTGAAAGCCCCGGCAGCGGGGTTCTTCACGTAATCGTTCAGATTGGCTTCCTGCACGATCGGCCGCGCCATAACGGTGTGGTGCGTCTGCACCTGAGCAATATTATGGGTTCCCTCAATCTTGGTGATTTTTACGCCGGGGACTACATAACTTGCGTAGCCGTTTACGACCGTAGCATAAGGAAAGGCATTTACGCCTACATTTTCAGCAGCTTTACCGGCTTTGGTGCGTCCGTACCCTACGGCGAGTCCCACTGTGCCTTCAGCCTGACCAGGCTGAATCAGAACCGGTACCTCAATAACGGGTTTCCCGTTTGCCTCCAGCCGCACTCTATCTCCCTGCACCAGTTCCATCTGGTTAGCCATCTTCTTGGGGACAGTAAGATAATTATCCCAGCAGGCTCTGGTGATCGGGTCCGGAAACTCCTGCAGATAAGGGTTATTGCCATGCTCACCATTACCGATGCCTATTTTTTCGTACAGGGCAAGTTCGGTGGCAGTAGAGTTAGCTTTATAGGTCCGGGCAATGGCTGTAGCAGCAGCATTTAAATCTACCGCAATCCCCTGACCACCACCGGTAGCCGAATTAAGCGGGGCGGCAGTCAGGGGACGCTCCCGGTTGGTTTCAGTGGCCTGAGTGGCAGTGGACTGCGCTCTTGCGGCCGCTGGTTCAAAAATCCCGTCGTGCAGGGTCTGGATCCAGAAGGACTCGAATGCTCCGGCCCCGCCCGCCTGCGGAAACAGATTGGTTCGCCAGTAATCCTGCAGATAAGAGAAGTAATTGTTCTGCTTTCCTGCCCACACCAGCAGGCTTTCCTGAGCGTGCCGCGTAAGGAAAATCGGATTGATGGTCGGCTGAACTATGCTGAAATAACCTCTTCTGGGTTCAGCATCACCCCATGATTCCAAAAAGTTATGATCCGGACAAATATAGTCACACAGAGAAGATGTTTCGGTGAAACGATCCGCAAAGGAGATCTTCAGCCCTACCTTCTGCAGGCTCTGGCCAAAAGCGGCTCCCGCCGGATGTTCGTACACAGGATTTACGTTGTAGAAAATCACTGCCCCTACGCGGCCCTGTTGTACTTCCTGCACAAAGTTAGCCATGGCATTGTCATCGCCGGCTTTGAGCGTGGAATAGGCAGTAGTGTCAATGGTAGAACCATAAGCACCTACTATACGGTTGATCGCAGCGACTACCGCCTGAACGTTTACGTCCTGCGAACCGCTGATGACCAGCGCCTGGCCTCTTGCAGCTACCAGATCCTTTGCCGCATTGTCGAGAAAGCTGGCATTGAAATCGGGAACGCTGATGGCGGCGGCTCCGGCCAGTTTGGCTACGCGGTTATACAGGTTTGCAACCAAAAGGCCCTCCTGTGAAGGCTTTATGGGCGTGCGATAGTCAGCATTAGCACCAGTCAGCGTGAGGTTGGTCTCATACTGATAGTGCCGCGACATTTCTTTCTTTTTCTTACCTACTTTACGCTGCTGGGCATACTGATAACTGTAGGTGGTACTGTTTGGCCAGCTTCCCAGAAAGTCAGCTCCGATGCCCACCACTACTTTTGCCTTGCTGAAATCATAAAAAGGCAGCACACCGTTATGAACCCGCAGCAGGGCTGAGTAGGAAATTGCATCGTATACGACGTGCTGTGCACCGGGATACCGGGCAATAAAATCCCTGATGGCCGCTTTGGTTGTGGGGCTGATGATTGTGGAAGTAACCAGCCGGATGGCTCCACCCTGAGAGGCTACCTGCTGCAGGCGGGCAGTTATTTCACTGTCAACCGTCTTCCAGTCAATGGGTTTGCTACCCTTACGGGGGCCGTTCAGACGGGTAGTATCGTAAAGCGAAAGGGGCGACGCCTGTGCCCGTACGCTGGTTCCGGTACGGGTGAGGCTGGACAGGTTATTGGGCTCAATCTTGATGGGACGGCCTTCGCGGGTCTCCACCAGGATGCTGTCGTACCCGCCGTCAGAATCAATGTAGCTGGACGCGTAATAGTTGGAAATGGTCGGTTCTATGTCTTCCGGCTTATTGATGTACGGAATGGCGTGCCTTACGGGCTGCTCACAGGCGGCCAGTGAGACAGCGGTAAGACTGAAACCCATCATTTTCAGGAAATCCCGGCGTGAGGAGCCCGTTACGTCGCCGGGAGTTTCTGCATCTTTCGGGGTTGCTTCTTTGGGGGAAGGGAATTCGTTCTGCGCGTTCTTTACAAAATCCAGTTCGTTGGACAACTCCTCCAGTCCCTTCCAGTATATTTTATTATTCTCTTCCATATATAGGATATGCGTTGAGCCTGTTGTTTTGTTTTTGATTGTTGGGAATCAGTAGTGACACTTGGAACATTCGAGTCCACCGATATTGGCCACCCGCATAGGTTCTTTGCTTTCTTTACTGTGCAGGGCAACCAGTTTGTCGTAATAAGCATTGTCTTTGCCATTCACCTCCGTCTTGCGGTGGCAGTCTATACACCAGCCCATGGTCAGGGATGAGATGTGCTGTACGACCTCCATGTTCTGAATTTCACCGTGGCACGTCTGGCAGGGTACCTGGCCTACATTTACGTGCTGGGCGTGGTTGAAATACGCCAGATCGGGCAGGTTATGGACCCTCACCCATTCCACTGGTTTGTTCTGCTCAATGGCGGCGTAAATCTTCTGGATCTCAGGTGATGCCGTCTTGATCACCCCGTGGCAGTTCATGCAGATATTCAGGGAAGGGATACTGGCTGTTTTACCTTTCGAAACGGTGGTATGGCAGTAGTTGCAGTCAATCTGGTATTGACCGGCGTGCAGTTTGTGCGAGTAGGCAATGGGCTGCTTGGGGGCGTAACCCTGCTGGATACCGATGCTCATCACCTGGTCGTTGGCTACCTTGCCGACCACGAGGGCGAATATGAGGGCAACGCCGCCCTTAAAGGCGCTGCTGCCGGCTATGGCTTTCCAGTTTACTTTTTGCTCCAGTACCTCACGGTCTTCCGGAGCAAGGTCTTTCTTATCGCTGAGGAACTTGCTGAGCAGGGATACGATCATGATCAGCACCAGCAGTACCAGCAGGAGTATGACCAGCAGAGCCACCAGGATAATGGTGAAGGAAGTCGAACCGAGTCCGCCACCCGGTGCAACCGTTGTGCCGCTGCCGGAAGGCACCAGCTTTCCGTCAGTATCACCACCCGCAACGGTGTTGGCATTCTCGCCGGAGCCGGCCACGTCAATATAGGCCAGTACCGACTGAATCTCCTGATCCGTCAGATCCGGAAAAGCGGGCATCAGGTTTCCGTTGAATTTCTTCAGCAGATCATTGGCGTACTGGTCGCCGCTCTCGACTACCTTCTGCGGGTTGTGAATCCAGTTGATCAGCCAGTCGCGCTGACGCCGTTCGTTGATTCCCTGAAGGCCCGGGCCTACGACCACTTCGTTGGTAACCGCGTGGCAGGCCGAGCAATAATTGTTAAAGATGGTTTTGCCCTGGCTTACCTGTGCCGGGTCCTGAGTCCGGGGCTGTGAGCCGCCGGCCGGCAGGTCGGAGGTACCATCCGTATCCACCACATCCGCCGGAAGAGTGGCTTCTGCATTATTCTCCTGGGCCTGGGCCGGTAACCAGGTTGCCAGCCCCAAAAGGCAGCAAAAAAGCATTATCCCCCAGCTTTTACAGGCATTTTTGCGGGCTAATGCAAAGAATTTATCCAATAGAGTATTCATTATGACTATAGGTTCTATAAGGCCCCGCAAATCTAGTGTCGGAATTTTATGCTACCAAATTGTACTTAATTACAAAATTGACCGCCTTTGTATACCTGATGGATTATCACCTGAAAATATCTGAATGCCAACGCATTAACTTATTTAAAGGGGTACAATACAGCCAATTTAGAATGATTTTAAATAATGTTATTTTCTAAAAATCCTATTTTGTCTGTTGTATTTTCCTTAAAGCCGTCCGCAGTGGCAGGCAAGGCCGTGCACGGATGCAATTGGAGGTAAAGCAGATAAAATAAGATTCCGGTCCGGATTGTCCACAGGATTGTTCTCAGCCAGTTCACCCTTACAAGTGAATCAATTATTTCCTTGTTATACCCGCCGGCCGCCAGCTGGTTGTGCAGCGGAATGGCTATCAGAAAGGTAACTGCCCAGATCACCGGCACGCATCCGCAGGCAGCGTAGCTGATCCATTGCGCACCTCCCGGAAATGGCCTGATGACCAGCCACCCGGCAAGCACCAGTTCAATGAGCATGGGTACCGCCACCACCTGCCCCGTATGGGTGTGCGCGGCGTGCCAGGCCAGGAAACGGGAAGCAGGCACCTTCCGGAATATGGGGTAATGCACCACCTGAACAAACCAGATAAGGCCCGTCAGAAAAGCAGAAAGCACCAGATTAGCCGGCAGAATCAGGATCAGCATCAGCAAAATGAAATAAATCACTCCAGATGGTAACAACCCTTACCGGAAAGTTGTTTTTTACGCAAGCTATAGTCCGGCAATCCGGCACTGCCTTAGACCAATAATTCTTACCTTGCCGGTCTGTATATCTGTTCAACCATTTCACCTCCAAACGGGTAAGATACCCGATCAGCAAACCAAAACCCATCACTGACAATGAAAAGAAAAAGTACGGCCGTATGGAACGGCACCGGCCTTGAAGGCAAAGGAAGTCTGACCACGCAAAGCGGCGTTTTTCAAAACCAACCTTATTCTACCAGGCTCCGCTTCCAGAATGAAGATGGCAAGGCTGGTACCAATCCCGAAGAACTGCTTGGGGCAGCTCACGCGGGCTGTTTTACCATGGCACTGAGTTTCCAGCTGGACGGCGCTGGCTTTACCGCGGATGAACTGACCACGACTGCCACAGTTACCATCGAAAAAGAACCGGAAGGGAATGATTTTGTCATCAACGCCATCCACCTGGACCTGAAGGGAAAGGTACCGGGTATCAGCCCCGAGAAGTTTCAGGAACTTGCGCAGGTTGCCAAGAAAAACTGCCCTGTATCCAAAGCAATCAAGGCCCCGGTTTCGATGGATGCGCAGTTGGTCTGAAACCCCAAAAGCTGAATGTTTTTCGTAAGGATTCCACTCCGCCGCCGTCCGGGGAGTGGAATTGTTTTATTCAGGACCAGACTGACCGAGTCATTACGGCAAACAGGCAGATACCGCCCGGCGTTTTTTATTTATTTCGTAAAGTCCTGAAGCACAATTCACTAAAACCGGCCAAACCTGACGCTTAACAATTTAATGACATTTATCCTTCTTGGTGTCATAAACTCATAGCGTATCTTGCGACAAATACTTCCCCGATGAAAAAAGTTTGCACCATTGTTGGAGTTGGGCCGGGCGTAAGCCTGAGTGTTGCCCGCCGGTTTGCCCGTGAAGGGTTTACACTGGCACTGGTAGCCCGCCGGGCCGAAAAAATCCAGAACTTTGCCGATGAAATCGGGCAGGAAGGCAACGGCGCCTATGCTTTCTCCGCCGATGCTTCTGATTTTGACTCCCTGACCAAAGTGTTCCGGCAGATTCACCACCAGATCAATCCGACGGACGTACTGATCTACAATGTGGCGGTACCCCGCGAGAGAACTCCGTCGGTAATGGATGCCGAAAAAATGATTCAGGACTTCCGGGTAAACGTTGCCGGTGCGCTGGTGGCGGCCCAGCAGGTTATTCCGCACATGAAATCGGAGAAGAGAGGCACCATTCTGCTGACCGGTGGCGGACTGGCCCTGCATCCTCATCCGAAATATTCCTCGCTGGCGGTCGGAAAGGCCGGCATCCGTAATCTGGCTTTCAGCCTTGCCGCCGAACTGGAACCCGCCGGCATCCACGTGGCTACAGTTACCATTTCAGGTATCGTGCGGCCCGGCACGCCCTTTGACCCCGACAAAATTGCTGAGGTATACTGGCGGCTGCACGTGCAGTCACCGGGAAGCTTCCAGACGGAGATTGTTTTCAATGGTCAATAAGCGGCAGCCCTGCATCAGGCGTAGCCCATGATCCGGTACGTGACGTACCCGATCCACTCGTGCCAGATGCCCGACCAGCGGCCCAGCGCACCCTCCGTAGGAAAAAACTGATTAGGCGTCAATTTCCTGCCGTGACTGTAGAAATCAGTGCTGTATAACGTTACGGGCACTCCGGCCTTGCGGAAGCACCCTTCGGAGCGGCGCATGTGAAACGCCGAGGTAACCAGCAGGTAAGACTTCCCCGGAAACTTTTCCTGCAGGACTTTAGCCGAAAAAAGGGCATTCTCGCGGGTGTTTCTCGACTTGTTCTCAATGGTAATGCAGTTGTCGGGTACACCGGCAATGCGCAGCACGGCGGCCAGTTCTTCGGATTCGCTCTCCTGACTTCCGACTACGTTGCCCGAGCCGCCGCTGATCAGAAAATGCTTCACCTTCCCGATTTTAAAGAGTTGCAGCGGGTGCAGCACCCGGTCGGCGCCGCGCACGAAATAGACCCGGTCACCGGGGCGGCGTTCGGTATCTGTAACACCGGTGAGCACCACCGCCACATCGTAACTTCCGGCTAACTGCCGGATCGGCGTAGCCGGCACTTCCCACCAGCGGATGGCTTCATTGACCAGAAAATTATTGCCCAGCACGAAAAAAAGGACCAGAACAATTTTCAGAGCGGTCAGCCGGCGTTTTTCGGCTTTGGTCAGCACGGCGTAAAGCAAAAGGCCCACGATCCAGGTCATGGGCATCAGGAGGTAAAATGCCGTTTTGGAAAGAATAAAGAACATGGCGCTGAACGGAATGGCTGAGGTACATTCCCTGGTTTCCGGGGCGAAAGATGATTAATGGTGAGCCGGCTGCCGGACCAAACCCGCTTCTTCTTTCCGGTGGCGGACAATATCACAGGCCATAAACACGGCCGCCCGCATGGATGCTTCCGTTGCCTGATTTTTACCGGCAATGTTATAAGCGGTACCGTGGTCGGGCGAAGTCCGCACGACGGAAAGACCGGCCGTGTAGTTTACCCCGTCGTCGAAAGCAAGCGTTTTAAAGGGAATGAGGCCCTGATCGTGGTACATGGCCAGCACGGCATCGTATTTTTTGTACTGGAGGGCACCGAAGAAGCCGTCTGAAGGATAAGGTCCGTATACGAGGTTTCCCTTGTGGCGCAATTCAGTGATGGCCGGTGCAATGATCTCCTTCTCTTCGCTGCCCAGCAGTCCGTCCTCGCCGGCGTGTGGGTTCAGCCCAAGCACGGCAATCCGGGGCTTGCTGATTCCGAAGTCTGCCTTGAGGGATTTGATCAGGGCATTTGCCTTGCTGATGACTTTTTCCTTGGTGACCGCTGCCGGTACGGCCGAAAGGGGAATGTGACCCGTGACCACGCCCACCCGCAGATCACCGCTTACCAGCAGCATCACAGTTTCCTGAGCTGAAAACTGGTGCGCGAAATATTCGGTATGCCCCGGGTAGGGAAACTCTTCACTCTGAATGTTATGCTTGTTGATCGGGGCTGTGACGATGGCATCAATGGCCCCTTTTTTCAGGTCCTCAGTGGCCGTTTTCAAAGCCACAAAGGCGGCGCGGCCTGCCTCAGGCGTGACTTTGCCCGGCTGTATTTCCAGATTCTCCTCCCAGCAGTTGATCACGTTGGTTTTCTTGTGCACGATCTGGTCTATTGCCTTCACCGAATGCAGCGTCCACTCATCCAGATTCAGCAATTTGCGGTATTTGGACAAAACTTTTACCGAACCGTACAGAACAGGAGTACACATTTTCAGGATCTTACTGTCCGAAAGTGCTTTCAGGGTCACCTCCGGGCCAACGCCGTTGAAATCGCCCAGTGAAATGCCTATGATGGGTTTATGTTCTGTCATACAGGGTTTACGTCAATTCGTAAAACTACCAATATTTATGCATCCCGCCGGTTCTTCCCGGAGAGCGGGTGCAGGCAGGTTTTGCGGGAAACTTATTTTATCCCTTTACTTCCCGGCTGCCGCATTTTTCCTTCAGGAAGTGATACAGCAGCCTCACCCCGATGCCCGTACCGTGCCTGCCCCGGTAGCTGTCGGAGCCGGAGAGGAAAGCGCCGCCGGCAATGTCGAGGTGCAGCCACGGAAACTCCACGAAGTGCTCCAGAAATTTACCGGCCGTGATGGCACCGGCTTCGGCACCGCCGATGTTTTTGATGTCGGCAACGGCCGATTCGATATAGCTGTCGTACTCTTCCCAGAGCGGAAACTCCACCAGCCGCTCGTGTACGGAATAGCCGCTCTTCTCCAGCGCCTCCTTTTCTTCGCGGGGGGCCGTACCCATGTACACGATGCCTTCCTTGCCAATGGCCCGGGCGGCGGCACCGGTCAGCGTCGCCAGGTCAATCACCAGGGCCGGGTCGTATTTGGTGGCATAACACAGGGCATCCGCCAGAATCAGGCGGCCCTCGGCATCGGTGTTGAGTACTTCCACGGTTTTGCCGCTGTACATGGTAATCACATCACCGGGGGTAATGGCGTTGCCGTCGGGCCGGTTCTCAGTGGCCGGAATGAGTCCGACTACGTGAACGGGCAGGCGGCTTTTGGCAACAGCGTAAATGGCCCCGGCAACCGCGGCGGCTCCGGCCATGTCGCACTTCATCTCGTCCATGGAGTTAGGCGTCGGCTTGAGGCTCAGGCCACCGGTGTCGTATACAACGCCCTTGCCGATCAACACGTAAGGCCGGGCATTGACTGCATTTTCGGGCTTATATTCCAGGATCGAAAAGGTAGGCGGATTGGGTGCACCGAGGTTTACGGCCAGCAGGCCGCCCATTTTCAGGCTCCTGATCTTTGCTTTGCCCAGCACTTCTACTTTAAAACCCGCTTTTTTGCCAAGCTCAACGAATTCTTTACCCAGTTGCTCGGCAGTGAGGTAAATCACCGGCTCGTTGACCAGGTTGCGGGCCAGAAAAGTACCTTCCAGCACCTGCGCCAGTTCTGTCACTGAAGTCTCGGTCAGCCCTTTGCCCTGCAGGTGAACCGCTTCCAGCTTGCCGGCTTTCTTCTCTGACTTGTATTTCTGAAAGCTGTAACTGCTCAGGGTCAGCCCCTCAGCCAGCGCAATAAGCTCTTCCGAACCACTGAGGTCCGAAACAATCTGCAACTCCCGCACGGGGAGTTTCTTGATCATCCCCTGCAACTCGTGGCCCGTTTTCCGGAGGGCCTCCAGCCGGGAGTAGCCCTTTTTCTTCTCGTCGGGCACGATAAAGAACAGCTGGCGGTCGTACTGGTTGATGTGCGTCAGTTTACTGCCCTCTTCCATCTGCCCCCGCAGAAAGGCCATTTCCCGTTCATTGCAGAAGGAAGCTGCCGCTTCGGGTCGACTGAGCAGCAGCACAGTGTCTCTTCTGGAATCGGTGACCTGAGTATAACTTATTTGCGGAACCATAAGATCAGTTTTATCCGTAAGATCGTTTTAACCTAACTTTATCGCGCAAGTTAAAGTAAGTTTATGAGTTAGGGAGTTAATGAGTTAATGTGTGCCTGAGTTAAACCCGGTTCTGCCCAAACAAAACGCACCCCCAACTCTCAAACCCTTAAACCCCTAAACTCACTCTCCCCATGTACGTACGTCCCAAGAAGCACCTCGGCCAGCATTTCCTGAAGGACAAAAGCATTGCGGCGCGGATTGTGGAATTGCTGTCGGGACACGGCGGCTACCGGTACGTACTGGAACTCGGCCCCGGCACGGGGGTGCTGACGGAATTTCTGGTGCAGCGGGAGGAGCATGAGCTTTTTCTGATCGAAGTAGACAAGGAATCCATTGTGTATCTCAAGGGGCATTACCCGGCACTGAAGGAAAAAATCATTGAGGGTGATTTTCTGAAGCTTTCCCTCGACTCGCTCCTCAACCAGCCTTTTGCGCTGATCGGCAACTTTCCCTACAACATTTCGTCCCAGATTTTTTTCAAAGTGCTGGATTACCGCGATCAGGTGCCCGAAATTGTGTGCATGCTACAGAAGGAAGTAGCGCAGCGGATTGCCTCACCACCGGGCAACCGCGATTATGGCATTCTGAGTGTGCTGTTGCAGGCGTACTTTGACATTGAATACAAATTCTCAGTGCCGCCCAACGTGTTCCAGCCACCGCCCAAGGTGCAGTCGGGCGTAATCCGGCTCCGGCGCAACAACGTAGCGAAACTGGACTGCAACGAAGTTTTATTCAGGCAGATCGTGAAAGCGGGCTTCAACCAGCGGCGTAAAATGCTGAGAAATGCGTTGAAGCCGCTTGATCCGCCGCCGGAACTGATCGAAGATTCCATCCTGGACAAGCGGGCCGAGCAGCTTTCCGTAGCGGATTTTGTTTCCCTGACGCAGAGAATGGAGGCAGGCAGAAACGGGTAGCTGCTCTTTTGTTGTATTCAGTACCTTGCTGACCGTCAATTACTTATCTTCCGGACAATTAATAACTAAAAACTGCTTATCTGTTCGCCACCGTAATCCCCGGCCAGTCGCCGGTGCGGAAGGGCACTGCCGGCAAGCCTTCCTTGTTGTAAATATTTCCGTCGGGGTTGTTGCTCCAGCCGTACCGGACCGCCACCGGATTCTTTACCTGGTCGCTGTACAGAATCAGGTCGTTGCCGTCCTGATAACCTTTGGCCCAGACAAACTTCTTGTCGGTGCCGGCCACGGCAAAGCCGCGGACGTAGCCGTATTTGTCCCGTACCACCAGTCCGGAGCCGGTATTGGCAAACTTCACCCGCACCTTGTTGCCCTCGGTGGTCATTGACGCGTAGGTGGGGCCGGAGTGTACAGCATCTTTTTCACCATAGGCTACCTTCCGGGTGGCCATGGCCAGCCGCAGGCCCACGTCCTGCTTGTTACGGGGGTGGATATCGCCGGGGTCGCTGATGTCAATAGTAACGGCCATGCCGGTGTTGGGCAGGGCAAGCGTCATGGTCTGCGCCTCGCGGAGTTCAGCCCATCCGTAGTCGGCCGGCTGGTCCTTATCTTTCATGTAATTGGCCAGTTGCACGAACAGGAACGGAAAATCATAGCCCCAGCGGCTCCGCCAGTCCCTGATCATGACCGGGAACAGCGTACGGTACTGGCAGGCCCGGCCGGCATTGCTTTCGCCCTGGTACCAGATGACACCTTTGATGGCGTAAGGGATCAGGGGCGCAATCATGGCATTGTACAAAGTAGCAGGTGCATTCATTCTGCAAGGCCGTGGCAAAAGGGGCTTTGGGCATCTTTGTAACGTCCAGCGCCGCCTGATAGGCCTAGCTTCCGGCCAGCGAAACGTTTTTGCCGCCCATGGTGGCGTAGAGTTCCTTTTCGTCTCCGCAGATACCGCCGCTGCCGCCGGTATCCACCACCCGCACGGCAATCACGTTGCGGCCTGCTTTCACCAGTTCGCCGGGCACAGTATACACCCGCAGCACGTTGTAGTCGGTAGTACTGCCTACTTTACGGCCGTTAAAGAAGGTACTGTCTGTGTCGTCGATGGAGGCAAGGTGCAGGGTAATGGGCTTGCCCGACGCGTCTGCCGGTACCTGGAGCTCTTTCCGGAGCCAAACTATCCCATCGTAGTCCGGCAAAACGTTTTTATCTTCCCACAGGCTGGGGAGCTGCATCTTTTTCCACGCCGATGCATCAAAATCAGCATCCGCCCACGTTTTGCCACCAGTCATATAGCCGCGGTCCCTGTCCCCTACTGACTTTAGCCAGGCTTCCCGCTTCAGGTTGTATTCAGTGATCTGTTTGGTCAGGTCTGATTTGTCATTTCCCATTTCGGCCACCTGCTTGCCGAATTCCGGGAAGGCTTTCAGGGCTGGTCCGCTGGTCCAGGCTTCGGCCGGGGTGCCGCCCCACTCAGAGGTAATCAGGCCAATGGGCACTTTGTAACGCTGGTGCAGGTCACGGGCAAAAAAGTAAGCCACTGCTGAAAAACCACCGGCCGTCTGAGGACTGCACACTTTCCATCCGTCGCTTTCCATCTCCGTCAGTGGCCGGAAAGCTACGGCGTTGTTCACATCTATCAGCCGGATCTGCGGAAAGTCAGCGTTGGCAATCTCCTGCTTGAAATTATTAACGTTGGAGGAAAGCCGCCATTCCATATTCGACTGGCCGGAAGCCAGCCATACTTCCCCAACCAGAATGTCTTTGATCTGAATCGTATTTTTTCCCTGGATGGTCATCTGGTACGGGCCACCAGCCGGCACCGGTGAGAGGGTAACCGTCCATTTGCCATCCTTGCCTGCTTTGGCGGAAAGTTTTTGTCCCTGAAAAGATACCGTCACTTTTTCGCCGGGAGCAGCCCAGCCCCAGAGTGGCAGCCGGGTATTCTGTTGCAACACCATATTGTCGCCTACCAGTTTGGGCAGGCGGACGTCGGCCAGCAGAGAGCCGTTGATCTGCCAGAACAGCAGAACCAGTGCAAAAAAACCTTTTTTCATGTGGATTGGGAGAGTAGAAGAACCTATTCCGGAAATATAGAATTTTTTGCTTTTGCCGCCAATCGTTTCCCTTACATCAGTTGCCCCGTGCCCGCAGATTATGCCGATGATCTCCCGGGCTGCTACAAAGCGGTCAAACCCAAATCAGGACTTTCCACGCGCCTTGCCACGGAGACAATTGTTCGCATTTCCGCCGAAACCTTAGGTGTCTGACTTCCAACCCTTTTTTTAAATTTTTTTACGGGCGGCTTTGGGCAATTTCGGGAAAGGGTTTGCCATACGGGACAAACCGGGAAGTATGAAAAGTTTGCGGCACAGGGATTCGGGAAGACAAGCAGCACGCGGGACGTTCCGGACCCTACGCCCCTGCATAGTGACCGGCGCTTACCTTTCCCCGGAGGGAGGACAGCGTAAGAAAAGCAGACAAAGGCAATAATCCGGCGGAGCAGTGACACACATATCAGTTCTGTCTGGTGCGTCACAGATTGGCAGATAAAATTCGCTTACCAACCCTCCCGGAGTTAAAATCTGAAAGGTTTGTCCCAAAGAAAAATAAACACTTTATAAATAGTCGAGGCATAATTATCCAACCAGCATGAAAAGAATTATCTACCTGATCTCACTCCTGTTGCCGGTATGGGCGACTGCCCAGCAGCTTCCGGTGAACAGTCACTTTTTTGTGAACCCCTACTTTGTAAACCCGTCTTACGCAGGAGTCAGCGGCCAGACGGAGGTATTCGTCACGCACCGGCAAAACATGGAAATGCCGCGCAGTGCACCCGTTACCACTTCGCTGACCATGCACCTGCCTACCCGCGGAAAAGTTGCCTTCGGCGTCAACCTGAGTGACCACGTATACAATTTACTGGGCACAGCTACCAACATGGTTACGGTGGGCTATGCTTTGCCCCTGGGAGAAAATCACTTCCTGCGGGCTGGCATATCGGCAGGTTTCAGTAAATATACCGTAGACCGCAACCGGCTGGAAAGCGATGCCGACTGGGAGCGGATCAGTTCTTTTAATAACAAATCTTCTCTGGATGCCCAGTTCGGTATCAGTTATCAGCTGAAGGGCTTGACGCTGGGTGTCAGCGCCCCTACCCTGCTCAACAAGCGGCTGGTGAACGTCAATCCTGATGATGCCCTGGATTTCACCCGGATCAGTTATTACAACCTGAACGGGGGCTATCACCTGAAAATGTCCGAAAGTTTTGCCGTAGCCCCGCAGGTGCAGTACCGCTACTCGACGCAGTTCCCGTCGCAGTATCAGGCAATGGGCACCTTGTATTTCCGCAACATATGGGCAGGCGGCGGCTACCGCCAGAATGCCGGCCCGGTGGCAGCAGCCGGAGTAAAGATCAAGAACACCCTGAGCGTAGGTTACGCCTACGAACCAGCTGCAAGGGCAGCGACTACTATCGGTGGAACCCATGAAGTAATGCTGAGCCTGAGCTTCGGCCAGAAAAAGGATAAGCAGACAGCCGAAGAGAAAGGGAAGCAAGCAGAGAAGAGAGCCGAAGAAAAGGCCGCAAAGGAAAAAGCTGAAAACTCAGCCAAAGCCAAAGAAGCGGCAAAAAAGTTGGCAAAAAAGGAAAAAGCCGCGGATAAGGCCGGTCAGGAAAAGAGCCGGAAGAAGGAAAGAGCCGAAAAGGACAAAGCGAAGAAAGACAGTAGCAAACAGAAAGCAGCTGAGGCGAAGCAGGCCAAAGCAGCCAGAGAAAAGGCGAAGAAGGACAAAGCCAAAGAGGCCAGAAAAGTCAAGGCGGAACGTAAGTCTGAATCAAAAGCGCCGGTGGCCAAACCTGCCAGACCAGCGGCTCCGGTGAAGGAACAGCAGCCTGCCCCGGTGGTAGAAAAGCCGGCTGAGGAAGAAGTGAAACCGGCCGCTCCGGAAACGCAGCCCGTAGCGAAGCCAAAAGAAGAAGAGCGCATCGAGGAGCAGAAGCGGAGCCATCCGCTGGAGCTGAAGAAAGGCAACTATGTGGTAGTCGGCAGCTTCAACGTGTTTGATAACGCCGTGCGCTTCACTCATGCAGTTTACAAACGCGGCATGCGCAGCGATTACCGGTACAGCTCCAAAACAATGCGGTACTACGTATATGTGTACCAGTCAGAGGATGTAGACGCGGCCCGCGCCGAACGCGACCGGATACGGCAACTGACGGGCATCAGCGATGCCTGGGTACTGATCGTGGAGTAAGCGTACCAGTCTGAATCAATACCTGCCATTCCCGGTCAGTCGCTAAGCTGGCCGGGAATGTTTTTTTGCGGGTTTGTCTCCGCCACGAATTGTTTGATAACGGGCAGCAGTTGCGGAAGCAGGTTTTCGATGTAGTTCTGTTCGTGCTGGGTCCAGCGGCGCGGGTGCCCAAACTGGCAGGGCTGCAGGATTCCCCACAACTGACCCTCTTCTGTAATGTGGGCATGGATCAGGGCCCGGTGACCAAAAATGCGGTTCTCAAAAGTTTTATTCAGCACATCCGGCGGGGCATTCTCCACATCTTCCACAAAAACGGATGGTTCGGTAGCCAGTGCAGCCGCGAAAAGCGGGTCTTCGCCGGGAAGGTCGGTGGTATCCTCCTGCCACTCCGGCTGGGTTACATCCGGAATGGTGGCAAATCTGCGCCAGCAAAAGGCAATACGGCCCCTCCCGGCTGCAGGGTCACGAACGTATAAAAAGCAGCGATCCGCCCGCAGGGTTTCCCCCACCTGACGGACAGCCTCATTCAGTGTTTCCTGGGGCGAGTCATTTTCCGGAAGGAAAGCCTCCGGCATTGCGGTCTGTTTTTCCATAAAGGCAAAGTCTGTATCTGTATTGTTTATCCAACGGATAGCGGCGAACCGGGTTATCTTCTTTTTCGCAAATGGTCAAATGGCTGGCGGAATCGGTCAAGCAAAGGTGGACGGCTGCGTTTTAGCTTTGTATGGTTCAACTAACCCAATCAGAGAGATGAAAAGGACCCTGAAGCTCGAAGAAGCCGCTGCCCTTGCCGCAACCATTTTTGCCTTTGCCCAACTTGATTATGCGTGGTGGGTGTACGCCGCCCTGTTTTTCCTGCCTGACCTCGGCATGTTGGGCTACCTGAAAAATCCCCGTGCAGGGGCAGTGATATACAATTTGTTTCACCACAAGGGAATTGCCCTTTTGACCGGGCTCTGCGGATTCTACCTGCACATTTCCGAACTCACGCTGACGGGAATCATTCTGTTTGGCCACGCTTCCTTTGACCGGATGCTGGGCTACGGACTCAAATACGCCGATAGTTTCCACAACACGCACCTGGGGAAGCTGAAGGATGAGGGCATGCGGAAAAGTGCTTCGCCGGGCCTTGCGGGAGTAGCGGTCTGACCGGAGGAAGAAATAGTCAGGCCTTTCCCGAAAGAGAATATTGTTGTACTGGTCCAGGCGTCCACACCTGGATCACCTGCCCCGGAGCCAGCTGAAGCGGTTATTTGTCAGAATCAGGATTTGCGGGATGAGCAGGATGAAAGGATTTCAGGATCATATCCTGCTTATCTTTCAATCCCGTAAATCCTGATTCTGACTTCTGCCCTAGCGTCAGCCGGAGCGGTACTTTGAGAAAGTCCTGGATAGCTCAGAACGCGGCAGAACCGCTTTGCGTGCCGGATGCATTCTGCCTGCGAAAAGCCTGGGGGGTGCTGCCGGTCCATTTCCTGAACGTACGGGAGAAAACAGCCGGTTCCGAAAAGCCGAGCAGGTAAGCAATGTCTGTGATGCTCAGGTTGGGCTCCTTCAGGTGACTGATGGCGGTTTCTTTCCGGACCTCGTCCAGCAACTGCCGGTAGGTGACATTTTCCTCCTTCAGCCGCAATTGAATGCTGCGCTCACTCATGGCGAGGCTCCGGGCAATGGATGGAAGACCGGGCTCTTCCCCTTTCAGGCTGCGGTAAATTTCCTGCCGGACGCGGTAACTCAGCGTGTTGCTGCCTTTCAGCTTCTGCAAATATTCCCGGGCGTGTTTTTCAAACACCGGAAAAAGCGCCGGGTTGGCATTGAGCACCGGCAGACGCAGCATCTCCTGCCGGAATACGATGCCGGTAAAGGCGCTGCGGAAGTGCAGCTGACTGGTGCCAAAAACCCGACCGTATTCCTCCCTGTCACCCGGCAGCGGATAGGCAAAGTGGATTGCCTCCGCAGAAAAAGCACCTCCCGTCAGGCTGCCCATCATGCTCCGGTACACCGACATTTCGGAGTCAAGGGCGTACGACGACTCCACAATTTCTTCGTCTGTAACCTGTAGTTTCAGCAGACAGCCTTCAGAGTGTTTTTCAGGGGTGGTACGCACTCCTTCGCAGGCAATGTCCTGGTAATGACACAGCTTTTCCAGCACCTCCCCCAGCGTGGGGCAGTGCATGAGCAGATACGCCAGCATGCCCATCGCGTACAGGTTTACGGACTGTCCCAGGTACAGCGGCAAATGCGGGTTCCCGGTCAATCCGATGGCAAGCCGCCATAGTTCCTGCACTTTCCGGGTGGGCAGCCGGGCATCGGGGTCGCCCAGCAAACGGCTGTCCACTTCCAGCTGGCGGCACAGCTCCTCCGGACGAAGTCCGTACTGACCCGCCAGGTGCAGAATCAGGTTGAAAGAGGCAACAGAAAGGGTGTTTTGCATAGCGGCCACAGAAATGCTTCCGCTAATTTGGGAAGCGGCCGCCGCAATGACAACCGGTCCGCCTCCGGCCATCGTCTTTTTTGGTTATTGAAACGGCAAAAACCGGAACCCTTACCGGCAGCGGAGTGTTTTCCCAGCAACGCGGTTTGCCAAGGCAGGGCACTGATTCTGAATGAGTAAGGAGCGCCGGACCGGTTGCCTGCTTTGTTTATACGTGCCAGTAAAATGATTCATCTGCATAGAACCAATTGTCACCGGACCTTTACCCCGAAGATGGTCCATACAGCCCTTTCCGCAGGAAAAAGAGGGGCGATATTTTTTATATTACTGCTATGCCCCTTTGTCGCAACAGCCCAATCTTCCGCTGCTTCGGAGTTTATTGTCCTGCAAACGGCCAGATTACCCTTTACCCCAAAAGAGTTTTACGTGGCCGAAATCGCGGATGCACGCAAAGACCGGAAAGCGGTGGCGTACCTGCTGACTCCGGCCCAAAACCCGGCCGCGCCCGACGTGGTCCGGCCGGTAGACCTGCAGGGAGGTACTTTGCCCGCCATCCGCCAGTTTGTCAGCAACAGTTTGCCCAGAAACCCCAGGCTGCGTCCGGTCTTGATCCGGTTAAACGAATGCCGCATTACCGAAACACCCGGAACGGGCAGCACCATCAACGGAGAAGTGACCCTGGCCATGTCTATTCACCACAAGCGGGGCAGCGATACAGTCCACCTTGTTAATTACCGGGGCGGCATCCGCTACGCCCGGTCGGCAAACCAGACGGTAACCGTAGAACAGGCGCTGCGCCAGTCGCTGGTGAGGTCGCTGCAGTACCTTAACCACTGGATGGAACGCGAAGCGGGTGCCAACGAAAAGCTGGCCCGGGGCGTGAAAGTCACCTTCACTGACTATACCTTTAATGAGCAGGCAGATACTGTTTTTTATTCTTCTGACCGTCCCCTCACGTGGGCAGATTTCCGAGACCGGCCAGGGACCAGCAAGTACGCGGCTGCGGTTTTTCCCAGCTTTGCGCAGGATGGAAAACGGGAAATCCGGAACGGAATTATCCACGTGCAGCTGGTCATGAAGGTGTACGTGCTGAAGGATGCCTCATGGGTAAAGGAGGGGGCCCGCGATGAGTACGCCCTCAACCACGAACAGCGGCACTTTGACATCGTGAAGCTGGTAGCCGAACGGTTCAAGCGGAAAGTGCTTGCGGATACCTTCACGGTGGAAGACTACGACGGCCAGATCGGGTACCTGTTCCTTGAATCGTACCGAGAAATGAACCGGCTGCAGGACCAGTACGACGAAGAAACAAGCCACAGCCTCAACCGGGATGCCCAGGAGCACTGGAACCGCCGCATTGATTCGGAACTCCGTTCTTATCTGGCCAAAGAGTGATAAGGAGGGTCTGAGTAGTTGTTGGTTATTGGTTGTTGGTTGTTCGTTATCAGTTGAGGGGTGGTCATAAAAAGACATGGATAACCAATAACCACTTTAATGATCAATTCACTTCTGACCTCCCTTAGCCAGTTGGGCAAACAGCCATTCGTCCATTTTCTCGTTTTGCTCCGGGTAAGTCCAATGGCCCGTCTCGGGCACAATAAATAGTTCCTTGGGTGCCTTGATTACATTGTAAACCGCGTGCATGGAGGTCGGCGGGCAGGTTTCGTCATTAAATCCCCATGAGTAAAAGCCCGGTACTTTTAACTGCCGGGCAAAGTTTACCACATCATAGTAGTAGGAAGTCTCGATTTTTTCCGGCTTCCGGTGCGAAACCTGGCTGGTTTCGGCAAACATGTGCGGCCAGCCGCCGGCGCGTCCCTGCAGATAACCCGTCAGGTCACTCAAAGCGGGGTAAAACGCCCCCAGGTACTTGATCCGCGGATCGAGGGCGGCAGCTACTATGGACAGGGCGCCACCCTGACTGCCACCCGTTACGGCAAGCCGTTCTCTATCAAACTGAGGCAGGCTGTGGATAAAATCAACGGCTCTCACGCAGCCCAGGTACACCCGTTTGTAGTAGTACAGATCGCGGTTGTCGAGGTTAAGGGTAGGATAACCGGCCAGTCCTCCGGCCGAGAGATTATCGTACACTTCCTTTTCCATCGTGACCGGTATGCCGTGAATCCCGATCTGGAAGGTAATGGCGCCCTTTTCGGCCCGGTACACGTCGCCGGCGTACGGACGGATGCCGGCGCCGGGCACCTGCAGCAGCGCCGGATATTTACCTTCCTTCTTAGGTACGCACAGAATGCCGTAAAGCCGGGAGTTTTTAAAACTCCCGATGTTCACGTGGTATACATTTACTTTTCCGGTACACTTTTCGGGCATCAGCGTCATCCGGGCGTCCAGCGGCGTTTTGGCCAGTTCGGCCCTGGCGCCGTTCCAGAACTCCAGAAAGTCGCCGGGCAGTTTGGCTGCCGGCTGAATGTCTTCCGGGCCGAAGGCAGCCGTGCCTATTCCCTTATACTCCTTACCGCCTGACTTCACGTACACCTCGCACCGCAGGAAACCCGCCGTTTTCATGGTTCCGCCGTCCACTGTGGCCCGGCCGCCATCCAGCTTCAGGGGCCCCTGCCCTGCCGGCTTCATTTTCTCGGGCATCACGGCGTACCGCACTTCTGCCTCCGGAACCGGTGCGCCGGACTGGGTAACGGAAACCAGAAACTTCACTTTTTCGCCGTATTTGTAAGCCCAGTCCGGATGGTCAGGCGTAACGGAAATTTTAATAAACTTCTCAGCAGGCTGACTCAGGGCAATCAGAACCGTATTGATCCAGAAAATAGCCAGTACCGGCAGGCGTTTGGGGAGTTGCATAGGAGGGGTTGAGGGTTGGGAGCTGATTCGGAACAATGAACAACCAGCAACTATCAATCAGCACTACTTAATGTATTGTAAACCAAGTTTCTATATATTTAATATTTAAATGCCTCCCCACCGCACTGTCATTCCCGGAGGGAACCGCAGTCCGGCGGAGCCACCCCGAAGAAGCAGTGAAGCTGATCTTGGTAGTGCAAGGCGGAGTTTACCCAAAACCACCAGGATTCCCTGCGGGAATGACAATAAGGAGAGATGGCACAAAAGTATTAACCTGCTTCCTGAACAGTGTAATTAAGTCCCCGGGCAGAATCAGGTATAAGTTCTGAATTTTGAAGAATAGTATACTTCCGGTTGTGTCTCACAACCGGCTTCACCGGAAGCGTTTTGAGAAAGTCCTGAATTTAAAATTTGCACAGCTACTTGTTCAGTGAAATCTGCGGCGGGCTTTTCCTGGCCATCTGCAAAGCTTTGGTCGTGGTGTAGTACTTGGCCAGCATATTGGGCACCTCCCATGCCGGCAGTTTCCCGGCCTCATGGTATTTGAGGAACCGCTCCATTACCTCGGCAAAATGTGCCTCGTGGCCATTGCGGTAAGTAGCAGGAATGATGACCTGCCATTCTTTTGCGCCTTTTTTCAGTTCCACGCCGGGATATCTGGCTTTTACCTGCTCAAAGGCCTGCGTCAGGGCCTTCTCCCATGCGGCGTCGCTTTTTGCGGCTTTGATGTACAGTTCGGGCACGTATTTTTCCGGGGCTCCCTGCCGGATTTCGAGGTTTGACCGGGTGCCCTTCATCACGGAAAAGTGCGTATCGCCGGCTCCTTCGGGAGCTTTGTAGTTCCAGATCACGGAAACCCGTGCGTGTACACCCTTCAGCCTATAATTGATTTCTCCGTTGGAAAAAACATTCAGCACCGTGTCCTGCACAACATCCTTCTTCAGGTAATCAGGAAACCGGCTCATTTGGGTAATGGTATTGAATTCGGAACGGGTCATCCGGGTAGGCCAGCGGCGGGCATTGAGGATTTCCACGTCCTGCTGATAATCAATTGCCTGATCCGGAAAACATTCCCACTGCACAAGGTCCACCAGGTGCGTGGTTACGTCCACCACGCCTTCTCCCTGCTGGGCCACATCCATAAACCAGGCGGGCCGCTTCAGCGGACTGCCGGACACGTATTTGTAAAAATGGTGTACACTTTCTTTGGTCACGGCCGGGTCTTTGGCTGTACCTTTCTGCAATTCGCCGAATATTTCGGGGATCTGCGACAACTCCTTCTGGAGCATGGTGGTAATCTCCGACCGCTCCGTCATGATATCGTACAGGAGCACATTTTTCTGCCCGGCCGTGGCAAATGCGGCTTTTAACTGCTCAAATCCGGCGGAGTCGATGCACATGGGCTTGTCGGCCAGCACGTGCAGTCCGGCCTCCACAGCCTTCCGGATGTATTCAGTCTTTTTCTGATTGTTGCCGGCAATGACTACCACGTTGCCCTGCTTCTGCTCAATCATCTTGTCCAGATAATCAGGACCGGTATACACCTGCTGGCTCCAGCGGGTCGGGTTTTCGGAGCGGGCATTGAAACCCTCAATGCGCTTGAGGTGGTCCTGCACATCGGAACCCTCCGGCGCGTAAACGTGGATGGTACTGTCTACCCGGCCGTACATGGATTTCTGCACCAGGGCCGCGTGAAAATGGCCGGGGTCAAGGGTAATGATCTGCACCGGTTTGCGGGCCACATGGGTAGACTTTTCGGGTGATGAACAGGCGGCAAGCAGCCCGGATAATAAGGCAGCACCAACAGTTATTCGGAACGTGTCCATAAAAAGGGGTAAGTATTTGATATTTGATATTTGATCTACCGGCTCACCGCCAGCTGATAGGGAGCCCGCATGGGCCGCGAAAGCATTTTGTTCGCCTCCCCGTCATTTTTAAATTGCTCCTTTTCCGGGTCCCAGTACACTTTCCGCTTCAGTTTCATGGCAATGTGGTGCACCAGGCAGGCTGAGCACGACCGGTGGGCAATTTCTACGTTGGTAACCGCCGGCTTGCGGCTCCGGATGCTGTCGAGCCAGTTGCCGTGCTGCTCGGGGCTTTCGTAGAGGTGAATTTCACCGGTACCGATTACCGACGACAGAATTTTCGGATCGCTGGCGTTCAGCACTTTGCTGTTGGCCGCCACGGCAGTCGGGTCACTGGCGGTCACGCCACCCCCGCGGGTCACGAAAATCCAGCCCTCGGTGCCTTCAAACTTTACGCCGTTCGGCAATTCGTTGGAAACGATCATCTTCACGCCGTTGGCGTACAGAGCTTCCGTCTGGAACTTTCCGTGAACGTTCCACAGGCCACTGGCCGGAAACTCAGCCCAGCCCGATACCTCCAGCGGGCCGGTGTACTCGGTGTCCATGGCCCAGTGGGCAATGTCAATGTGATGAGAGCCCCACCCGGTGATCATGCCGGCGCCGAACTGTTCGCAGCGCAACCAGCCCGGCCGGCTGTAATCGGCCTGCGGATGCACCCGCTTTTCGGTGTAGTAAACCTCCGGGGTGGAGCCGAGCCACATATTGTAATTCAGGTTTTTGGGAACGGGCATCTCCGGTTCATCTTCTCCGGAAGGGTCGCCGGGTAAGCCAACATAAACAGCTTTCACCTGACCGATGCGGCCGTTACGCACCAGTTCGCATGCCCTTTTGAACTGCGGCCACGGATTTACCGAACGCTGCTGGCTGCCGATCTGAAAAATCCGGTCGGTTTTCCGGAGGGCATCACTCAGCATCCGGCCTTCGGCAATGGTAAGCGAGGTCGGTTTCTGCATATAAATATCCTTACCGGCCCGGGCGGCGTGAATCGCCGGCAGGGCGTGCCAGTGGTCAGGCGTGCTGATTACCACTGCATCAATGTCCTTGTCGCCCAAGAGTTCGTGGTAATTTTCGTAAGTCTTTACGCCTTTGAATTTTTTGGTTTTCTTGTCTGTATAGTATTTCTCCACCAGCTGTTTTGCGTCCTGCACCCGCCGGCTGTCCAGGTCACAGACGGCCACGATCTGGGCGTGGTCGTACTTCCAGATCTCCGGCATATCGTGTTCGCGGGAAATGCGGCCCGTACCAATGGCACCGACATTGATCCGGTTGCTGGGGGCGTTGGGTCCAAACACCGACGCCGGCACGATGGTAGGCACAAAAATGGTGGAAGCCACTGCGGCAGTGGACTTTTTCAGAAAATCGCGGCGACTGCTGCCGGTGGTATGAGTATTTTCCATCTTAAAGGAGTTTAATGATCAGCGGAAACTATGATCTGAATAAAGGTAAACAGCTGCACAATTTTTATTTTTGCCACCAGGACACAAAGGTTCACTGCCGTCTTTACTTTGTGTTTTCCTGGTGACTTTGTGGCAATCTATGTACCGTCGTAGCCCACTGCAATCCTAAAGTATAAACTTTCCTTATTTTACTCATACTTTTTTTATAAAATACCGGATCAATGGCTTGTTGGTCAGCAGTTGGGTGCTGCATCTGCCCGATAAACTGATGAGGGCAAACGCCAGAACTTTTGAAACTCCGCACGCATCAGCCGGAGATGCAGAACTGCCCGTAACGGGCCTTAAAATGCACAAAAACAATCTGTTCCCGAAAAACAAAAAATTTTTTATGTAATGCTTCCAGTCTTCCTCATGCCGGGCTGGCCGGAGGAAAAATAAGGGCTCACACCAAAGAGAGGGTCTTAAAGACGCGCTGCCCGGCAGTGTGTGGCCCCATTGCCGGTGCATCCGGTGGCGCTGATTTGCGGGGATGATTCCCCTGCCGGTTAAACTGGATTTGATATGCGAATAAATTTCACTTTTTTGTGTCCCGGAAAAGAGACTACTCCATCCGTCAAAGTAGTTCTGAAGCCGTGAGTCCACTGAAAATACGGGTAAATTTATTGAACGGGTGCCTGCTGAAAAGAGTAAATCCGCAATCCTTCAGAGAAACTTGCCCGCAAAGGGTAACATGCTCATGGTTATTACCAGGTACTTTTACCCGCTACGAAAACAATCCGGCCAATCCCCGCAGTCTGCGGAACAACCAGATCTGGGGCATCCGGGAAGACGACCACGGACTTCTGTGGATTGCCACCAGCAGCGGACTCGATAAATACGACAAACGGACGGGCATTTTTCAGCACATTGACAAGCTGCCCGGCATTGCCGGAGCCGCCGGTCATAAATTGTATCCGCTGTCCTACATTGCCGTTGACCCCGGCGGCCGGCGGGCCGGAACCGTTGCTGCTGATCGTGGAGGACAACGGGGAAGTGCGCCGGTACATCTGCGAAAGTTTCCGCGGATACTGCCGGGTTCTGGAGGCAACCCACGGGCTTGAAGGCTTGCGGAAAGCCGTGGAGACCGTGCCTGACCTGGTCATCAGCGACCTGATGATGCCAGAAATGGATGGCCTTGAACTATGCCGCCACCTCAAAACCGACGAACGGACCAGCCATATCCCGGTGATTCTGCTCACGGCCCGTGCCTCCGTAGAAAGCAAACCCGACGGCCTCGAAACGAGAGCTGACGATTATGTAACCAAACCCTTTTATCCGCAGGAACTGCGGGCCAGAGTCCGTAACCTGATTGAGGGGCGTAAAAACATGAGGCTGCGTTTCGGGCGGAAAGTAAAGTTGCAGCCTAAGGATATTTCCATTACTTCGGCTGATGAAAAATTTCTTCAAAATGCCATTTCCGTAGTAGAAAAGCATATTTCCGATGCTGACTTTACAGCAGAAGCCATGGAAACCGGTATGGCTATGAGCAAAATGCAGTTGTACCGCAAGCTGAAGGCCCTTACCGATCAGTCGCCCGGCGAATTTGTGCGTACGCTGCGTCTGAAGAGGGCAGCCTCCCTGATCAGTCAGCGGAGCGGCAATATCTCAGAAATAGCCTATGAAGTCGGGTTTAATAACCTGTCTTACTTTGCCAGGTGTTTCAAAGAATTGTTTGGTGTCACGCCGTCTGAGTACGCCGGCTCTGCCAGAGACCCGGTGAGCTGACTAAACCGCCGGCTTTCATCCGGGTGAAAAAGTAACCACTTCTGCACCCGCTGCCGGAAGACAAAAAGTAATATCCGGGACTTGTTATCCGCATTTCGTTTTCAGGCCAGCAGGGAGAAACCGCATATTACGCAAAGCCTGCCTTTTGGAGGACACGTCTGCCAGCCTGCAACACCACAACCGGGAGAAAAGGTAAGGGCAAAAAAGCTAAAACCCATTGAATTAATCCATTAGCTTTTCTCTGATCAGCTTCCGGGGCTCCTGCCTCCCTTCCGTGTCCTGCCTTTCTGTACCAGTATCTGTTCATGTAAGTTTACCCCTTTTTAACGGGACGGCTGCTTGCCCTGGTTGGCTAGCTTTGTGCTTACCAAAGTAACAGCTTTAAAGGCTGCTTTTCTACTGCTGATAGCACCACAAGCCTCCTGATGAACAATCCCTATCTTTCGATGCTCGCCACTGCCTGGCGTTATGCCCGGCATGAGCGAAAACGTTACATTTTGATTTACAGCATGTTTGTGCTGGCCAATCTAACCGCGGCGGCGCATCCGCTGTTGTACGGGTATTTTGTGGACAGCCTGCAGCGGGATGGTTCCAACGTGCTTTCCTATGCCTGGGTCTACGGGCTTGGTTACCTCGGCCTGCGGGTCGTGGAGTGGTGCTTTCACGGACCTGCCCGCGTAATGGAGCGGAAGCTGGCTTTCAACGTCAGCCGCAATTTTCTGGACGAACTTTACCACAAGGTATTGCACCTTCCCATGAAGTGGCATCAGGATAATCATACCGGCGCCACCATCAGCCGGATGCAGAAGGCGTACGGGGCTCTCAAATCGTTCTTTCAGAATGGATTTGCCTACCTGCACGCGCTGTTCAAGTTTATCTTTTCCTTTGCGGCCATGCTGTATTTTGCGCCGGTGTTCGGTCTGATCGGTGTGCTGCTCGGCTTTCTGACTGTGTGGGTGATCTTCAAATTTGATAAGCCCTACATCAAATCACTGAAAGAAGTTAATGAACGCGACCACAAGGTATATTCTACCCTGTTTGACAGCCTTTCCAACATCGTGACGGTGATCACCCTCCGGCTGGAAAAGCGCATGGAAACCAGCTTTATGAATAAGGTAATGGACGTGTTTCCGGCTTTCCGGCGCAATGTCACCATCAACGAGTGGAAATGGTTTACGGCGCAGATGCTCATTGCCCTGATCTACGCCATCATTGTAGTCGGTTACGTATACCAGAACTACGTACCCGGCGAAACCTTTTACATGGGCGGCCTGATCATACTGCTGGGTTACGTCAGCCAGTTTACCAGCGTGTTCAATGACATTGCCGCCCAGTACACCCAGATCACGCAGTTCAATACCGACGTGCAGACGGCTCATAAAATTGCGGAAGCCTACGACCAGGAACATCGCCCGGAGGCCACCGGCAATCTTCCGGCTGAATGGCAGAGCCTGAGCATTTCCAACCTGAATTTTATCCGGCCCGACAACGGACCAGGGCAGAAGCGGTTCAATGGCCTGCGCGACCTGCACATGCGGGTTCAGCGTGGTCAGCGCATTGCCCTGATCGGGGAAAGCGGCAGCGGTAAAAGCACGCTGCTCTCTCTGCTCAGAGGCCTGTACGTGCCGCAGGAGGGTGTGCAGGTATGCGTGGATGATGACCTCTCCGTTGATTTTGAAAGCATCCGCAACACAGTGACTCTTTTTCCGCAGGAACCCGAAATCTTCGAAAATACGCTCCTCTACAACATCACCCTTGGCCTGCCTTTCAGCGAAGAGGAAGTAATGCAGGTGTGTGAGGTAGCACAGTTTACCGACATCATACGGCAATTGCCCGACGGGCTGGATACCGTTATTCAGGAGAAAGGTGCCAACTTCTCCGGCGGACAGCGGCAACGCCTTGCCCTTGCCCGTGGTATACTTGCTGCCCGGAGCAGCAGCATCATTCTCATGGACGAGCCCACCAGCAGCGTAGACCCCAAGACAGAAATGCAGTTGTACAACAAGCTTTTCAAAGCATTCACTGGTAAGGCCATTATTTCTTCGCTGCACCGCCTTCACCTGCTCAGTCAGTTTGACTACATCTACATTCTCCAGAATGGAAGAGTGATTGAAGAAGGAACCTTCGAGATACTGCGCTACAACAGCGAAACCTTTCAGGAAATGTGGCGTCACCAGCAGCAGGAACGGACCGACAGTACTGCCCCCGGTCAGGCGACTGCTGAAATCCCGCCTCAGTTGGTCCAGCCACTAAGCTGATCATTGCAGGTTTGGGGAAATACAAGGCCGTAGCTGCGGGTAGTTGTACTCCGCACCTGCGGCCTTCCCCTTTTACCGGGACAGATCCGGATGTGCCCCTGGCCGGGTACAGCCGGAAGCACAAAAAAAGACTCCGGTTAAACGGGAGTCTTATGCATCATTGAGAGAAGGCAGTACCTGTCAGGAGAGGAGGCTCTGCCGCAGGTGGAACTCAAGTTGCCGGTTGGTTTTCTCCAGACTCTGAACTTTATTCTTCTCTTCCCTGCGGGTACTGTACAGTTCATAAGCTTTTCCGATCACCTCCCGCATATTAGCATCATCCCATGGCTTACTCAGGTACTGAAATATTTGTCCTTTGTTCACTGCATCAATCACGGCTCCAATATCCGAGTAACCAGTCAGCAGAATCCTTGTCGGATCCGGAAATAACGGAATGATAGATGACAAGAACTCTACACCAGTTGTTTCAGGCATCCGCTGGTCGGTGATGATGACATGAATTTCCTGTTCATGTAATATCTTAAGTCCTTCATTGGCAGAAGAAGCTACAAATACGTTATAATCCAGCCGGAAATTAGCTTTAAATACATAGAGATTGTGTAACTCATCATCCACGTAGAGCACATTTATACGATTTTGGGATTCCATATATATAGCTTTGAAGAGTTTATTTATTCAGAGTAAGGTAAATTTCATAACATGATTGCATAATTTCTTACATACATTTAATTGAGTAACAAATTATCCAATTTAGACATCTCCCTGATTGTTAATATTAACAATCGAAAACATTATTATTTTTGGGAGAAACCATAAGGTAAATATAGTGGCTTTCAGGCTCCCCCAAACACATCATATTTTGCCCAAATATTACTGTACATGGCATTGACTCATATTCTACAAAAAGGCAGCAGCCATGTGAATAGTCTCAACAGCGGGTACCTTCCGGTCTTTTTCCGCATTGAAAGCCATACAGATCATCAGGCGCTTCAAAAACTCATGGAAAGCAATCCGGCCATCTCGGTATATGATGGCATTGAGGGACAGTTGGCGGAACTGGTGAAGGCTGCCAACCCTACCCGGCGCTTATCTGCCGGAGAATTGACGGATGCTGTTAAAAAGCACCTCAGCGGAGTACAGTCTGAAGAATATGGAGTGTGGGTTTATTATCCATGGTCTGGCCGGCTTGTACATATACTCGATGAAAAGGAGTTTATAGAATTGAGAACCAGCAGAAACCTTTATAAAATTACACGGGAAGAAAGGGAAATTCTGTCGAAGCAGAAAATAGGGGTAATCGGGTTGTCTGTCGGACAGTCCATTGCAGTTACCATGGCAATGGAGCGGACTTTTGGCGAAATTCGTCTGGCTGACTTTGACACCCTCGAATTAACCAACATGAACCGGATCCGGACGGGCCTTCATAACCTGGGCGTTTCGAAGGTGGTGCTGGCCGCGAGAGAAATTGCCGAAATTGATCCTTTTCTGAAGGTTGTATGTTTTACAGAAGGCATCACGGAGGAGAACATAAATGATTTTTTGCTTAAGGATGGCAAACTGAATATTCTGATTGATGAATGCGACAGCATTGATGTAAAGATATACGCCCGGGTCCGGGCAAAGGAACATCGGATTCCGGTGGTGATGGATACAAGTGACAGGGGTATGGTAGATATTGAGCGCTTTGATCTGGAGCCTGAGCGGCCCCTGCTTCATGGTTTGATCGGAAATATTGAAAATGTTGATTTCAGTAACCTCACCGATGCTGAAAAAATACCTTACCTCGGTGCAATGGTAGGCCTGGATACACTTTCTCTACGGATGAAGTCATCATTGTCTGAAGTGGGTAAAACAATCAGAACATGGCCCCAGCTTGCCTCTTCTGTAGCATTGGGCGGCGCTTTGGGCACCGATGTTTGTCGCAGAATTGCTCTTAACCTGTTTAGGGAATCGGGCCGTTATTATGTCGATCTGGATGAAATTATTGACAATAAAAACTAACTACTTTTTACCCTCTGTTTTCAACTTGTTATCCAATCTCAAATAGTACAATAAACCTCCTAACAAACATTTTATAACCTTGTGAATCGTACAATTTTTTTAAATTTCCCTTCAAATGTTAAAAATACGTGCATTCCGGGCTGTAGATGAACCTGAAACCTGCGAAAAGTATATCGAAGGACACTCAAAGCTTCTCAAGATTTATTTTGGCATTACTCCGATCACAAGCTCTAAAGTTGAATGGGCCACCAATCCTGCTTCTTATGTAATTATAGCAGAATCACCGGACGGTGAAAAAGTTTACGGAGGAGCAAGAATACAAGTGGCCGGAGGCTGCTATCCACTTCCCATTGAAGATGCCATCGGGAAAATGGATTTAAATGTATATGAGATGGTCAGCGAGTGCAGCAAGACTGGTTCTGGGGAATTATGCGGTTTGTGGAACTCGCGTGAAGTTGCCGGATTAGGATTGGGAAGTATTTTTTTGGGAAGAGTTGGTGTTGCCATTGCAGCGCAGCTTCAGTTAACTTCTTTGTTTGCCCTCTGCGCTCCGTATACCGTGGACAACTGCATGAGGATAGGTTTTACAGTTGAGCACTCTTTAGGAAGTGACGGCATGTTTTACTACCCTCACGAAAACTTTGTAGCTACAGCCCTGGTGCTTGACGATGTAAACAAGTTGCAGAATGCTAATCCGCCAGACCGGGAGGCTATCCTGGAGCTTAGAGAAAAGCCAAGGCAAAAGAAAACCGAAAGTGGCAAGAGGAGAAATTTTGAGATTGAATATGATTTAAAATTATCAAGCTTCCATTACAGCGATTCTGAATTTTTACTGATCAATAGTTCCAGGAAGATATACAATTCATTGATGCGTCCAGAGTTGAAGCATTGAATTTCTTCAATTCATAGTCAGGTTATATGAAAGGATTGCTTTTTAAAATTACTCTGATCATTTTAATTGGTCAAACAAGTCATTCGGCCAAGGCCACCGTCGTTTTTTCCGATCCGGCACAATTGACTTATATTGGGAGTAACATTGGTATTCTTGAGGATAAAACGGGTAATTTATCCCTGGAGCAAGTTTTATCCTCGCCAGAAAAATTTAAATCAAGCAGTCAACAGGTACCTAACCTCGGAATCACACCTTATACTTATTGGGTAAAAATAATTATTCAAAACAAGAGTCAATTATCTCCACTCCTGCTTGAGCTTGCCTATCCCACAATTGATGAAGTCACCTTTTATAGTCAATCTGCCGATGGTGGGTACGAGGCAACCCTGATGGCTGAATATTTACATTTCTCTGAGAGAAAGTACCAGCATCAGAACTATATCTTTGCCTTACCTATTCAAAGTAATCAGACAAAAACAGTTTTCCTCCGAATCAGGAGCGGCGAACAGATTCAACTGCCGATCAAGCTGGGCTCACCACAGAAAATTTTTGAGAAAAACATCAGGGAGGAACTAATTTCAGGACTTTACTTCGGAATAATAATGGTTATGTTTTTGTATAACCTGTTTCTGTTTTTCATTATTCGTGACCGCCTCTATCTTTATTATGTTTCCTATATTCTATTTGTGGGTTTAACCCAGGCCTGCCTGCAGGGTTATACTTTTAAATACCTCTGGCCTGATTTTCCATGGCTGGCTATCCAAAGTACTTATCTGATTCCTATCTGTAGTGGCTGGGCTGTTGCGTTCTTCTTCAGACGTTTTCTTCAGTCCCCAAAATACATTCCAAGGCTGAACAAAGGGTTAAATATATTTATTATTGTTTATGCTATCTGTGGTCTGCTCAGCATTTTGCAATATTATAACCTGAGCCAGGAACTGCTTCAGTTCAATGCCATGCTAGGCTCTCTTTACATTTTGTATGCAGCGATTGTAATTGCCAGAAAAGGTTACAGACCAGCCAAGGTTTTTTTGCTGGCATGGTCTATATTTCTGGCGGGTATATGCATATTTGTTTTAAGAAATTTTGATATTCTTCCTTACAACACTTTCACCTATTATATTCTGCAGATTGGCTCGGCGATCGAAGTTGTACTCCTTTCTTTTGCCCTAGCAGACCGCATCAATGCGCTGAAAAGAGAGAAAGAAGCGTCACAGGCTCAGGCACTGGAGATTTTGAAGGAAAATGAGCGGATTATCCGGGAGCAAAACGCCAGCCTGGATACCCGGGTAAAAGAAAGAACGCTGGAGTTGCAGGAATCAAACCGGGAGCTCAACACCACACTGCGCCGCCTGAAGGAAGCGCAGGCGCAACTGGTAAATGCCGAAAAAATGGCTTCCGTGGGTCAGCTTACGGCCGGTATTGCCCACGAAATCAATAATCCGATTAACTTTGTAAGCGCGGCAATGAAGCCGCTCCGGAGAAATATCGGGTACTTCCTTGAAATACTCAATAATTATGATCAGGCGGCAGCCCGGCCGGAAGTAAAAGACTCCTTTGGCGCAATCGAAGCCCTCAAGAAAAAATACGATATAGAGTACTGCAAGGAAGAGATAACCACCATTCTGCAGGGAATTGAAGACGGTGCATTCCGGACAACCGAAATTGTAAGGGGATTGCGTAATTTCTCGCGTCTGGATGAAGCTGAACTCAAACTTGCCAATGTGAATACAGGGCTTGATTCAACTATTATCTTGCTGCAGGGCAACCTCAACGGACGAATCAGGTTACACAAGGATTACGGAGATATCCCGGAGATTGAGTGTTATGCCGGCAAGCTGAATCAGGTGTTCATGAACATACTTACCAACAGCATTCATGCGGTAAAAGCCAGGAATCTGCCGCCTGGTGAAGGCAGCATTACCATCCAAACCCGGGACCGGGAGAATGAGCTGGTGATCAGTTTTCAGGATAATGGTATAGGCATGTCCGAAGCAGTAAAGAATAAAATGTTTGACCCGTTTTTTACAACCAAAGACGTAGGAGAAGGTACCGGTCTCGGGATGTCTATTGTTTTCAGCATCGTCCAGATGCATGAGGGGTCTATTTCAGTAGATTCACAGGAAGGAGCAGGAACCCGGATTACCCTTACCATTCCGAAGGCCTGTGCGGCGGTTGAAAAATGATTTCGCAGAAACTTTATGGCTGAGGAACAAATACGTGTTTTATACATTGATGATGAAGTCCAGAATCTGAATTTATTCAAGGCATGCTTCCGTCATGACTTTCATATCTTTCTGGCAAAGTCCGCCGGTGAGGGTGTTGCCCACCTTGAGCAGCAGGATATCCACGTAATTGTTTCTGACCAGAAAATGCCCGGTATCACGGGAGTGCAGTTTTTTGAATCTATTCTGGAAAAATACCCTGACCCGGTGCGCATACTGCTGACCGCCTACACCGATGCAGAGGCATTGATTGATGCAATCAACAAAGGACAGATTTTTCGTTACCTGCGCAAGCCCTGGGAGGAAGAAGACCTCCGGATGACTATCCGCAGCGCCTTCCAGAGCTTCAGTATCAATCGCAAACTGCTGGAGCAGAACGCTGAACTGCAGAAGAGAAATGATGAACTGAATCGGTTTGTGTACAGTGCCTCCCATGACCTGAAAGCACCGCTTGGGTCCATTCAGGGGATTCTGGACCTGTCCAAAATGGAAGGAGAAGAAGACAATGCAGCGCAGTACCTGTTACTGATCGAAAAAAGCGTGAAGCAACTGGAAGCCTTCATCCATAATATTATTCAGTACTACAAGAATACTCAGTTAAAGGAGCAGATTGATCAGATCGACTTCCAGAAAATGGTGGCCGAAATTCTGGAAAGCTATAAATACTACCAGTTTACTCCTCTCATCGACTTCCGGATAGAAATTTTGCAGGAGGAGCCATTCTTTGGTGATACCTTCCGGATCCGTACAATTCTGAACAACCTTCTTTCCAACGCCATCAAGTATCAGCGTAAGGATGAACCAGATAAATACGTGATAATCTCTGTTAAGACCTCCCCCGAAGAGGTATTGATCAGAGTAGAAGACAACGGAATTGGTATTCCCGCTGAGCACCTGAACCAGATTTACAATATGTTTTTCAGGGCAACTTCGGAAAACAGTGGCTCTGGAATGGGCCTGTACATCCTCAACGAAGCTCTTTCCAAAATCAGTGGCAAGATAAAGGTCAGCTCCCATCTTGGTGCAGGCACTACTTTTGAGCTGATACTACCTAACAGGTCAGAGCAAGCGTACTCCCAGAACGAGTCGGTATCAAACACTCCTGAAAGGAGATAACAGAACAGAAACCATCGACTGGATACGGCCTGAAGTAGCTGGCTTCCCCAACCTGTATTCGGTCTGCTGGTTGAAATCAGCAATTTTTTCGTCTCTGCTACCCGACTCGGAATTGTTACACTCTGGTCTTTGTCCGGCGTTTTGTGCGTTGATCCTCAACACCTGGTTAACCAGACAAAGGCAGTTCACATTCCCTCATATCCTTAAACTAACGTGAACTATGGATCAGAACAGATGATTATCGGTGAATTATAGGTTTGCTCAATTCCCATGTACGGCTAAAATCCGGTACAAACCAGCATTATAGTCTTGTTAAGCGAAACGCTTGTTATCAAAGCGTTGCAACTTCAAGCAACCTGATTATGTAAGCTGTTGATTTTCAGAACCAAAAGTATCAGTTAATCCATAGTTCACGTTAAACTATATTCTGGTTCAGGAACCTGGCTTGTCAACGCATTGCGCAGGCAGCGTCAATGGCCTTAATTATAATTCAGGTGCTTTATAATCTGATTTCTTAACTCGTTGAGCCGGTCAACTTCCCAGGGCTGAAAAGTAAACCGTCCCTTCAGGCGATCCTGCAACTTGCGGGTGTGCAGCCGGCTTCGACCTCCATACAGCTGGCTGGCAATATACTCAAGATCAATATAAGGATTGTTAAGCCAGTTCATAACACTTAATTGCCTTTTGTTTTGCGTATCGGAACAAAAAATATACCACCTTCATATTCTCCCAGAATCAGGGCTTTTAAGTAATAAAACGTAACATCTGAGAACAGTGATGTACGGAATCGAACAAAATATTGTCCGAAATTGAAAACTATGATTTATATCAGTAACGATTGTCTTCCGGGCAGGCAAACAAACCCATCTGAGAATGACAGCACCTGCTGATGCCAAAAAATTGCCGGCAGCCGCGGTCATTGACTTTACGTTTAAACTGTGCCTGATATTGGGTAACTTCAGAGACCAGTAGTCAGAAGTGCGTCAGAAAGTACGATCGTATGGACATAAACCGCAAAATTTACCTGAAAATCGCCGCAGCTTCACTTTCCCTGCTTGCATTTTTGCTGCTGGCTCCGCTGCTGCTTGTTGTGCTGTATCAGGACCAGATCAAAGCAGCAGTGAAGTCTGCTTTTGCGGCTAACTCAGATCAGGTACTGGATGACTTCAGTGTATCGCTTTCCATATTGCAGCATTTCCCGTACGCGACTTTTACCTTCCGCAACATTTTAATCCATGACACCAGCCGGCACCAAAAAACCGAAGTATTCGCCGCCAGCCGGGTAAAGCTGAAAGCCGACCTGACCAGCCTGCTTCAGAAGAAAGTAGTGGTAAGAGGGCTGATCATTGAAGGCAGCCGGTTGTACCACGGGGTAGATGCAACTGGTAACCAGAAGACCCTAAGGTTCAGGGATGTGGCCGGTAACAACGAAAAAAACTTCTCGGTGCAGATCCCTACGGTCACCATCAGGGACATGCGACTCAAGGTCGAAAACCACTTCAAGGGCAATGGTATCAGCCTCAGAGTAAAAGGTGCCGATCTGAAGTTAAATTCACAAGAAGGTATATTATCCGTTACGGGTCCTGTAACAGGTACAATAGGCCACATTGAAAGCAGAAAAGTGGTTCTTTTCAGGAACAAGCCCTTTGCCGCTGATGCCAGCTATTCTTACCAGGTTAAGGCCCGGACCGGCAGATTAGACAGCATAAGCGTCAGCATGCCGGGGGCGCAGCTGATGATTACCGGGCAACACACCGGTATTCCGGACCGCAAAGGCGCCATGATTGACATTATCTGCTCCGGCTATCTGCCTACTGCCCAAGTACTGAGGGAATTATTGCCTGTTAAGTTTCAATCTTTTTTTGACAGCGCTGATTTCCGCAGCAGTACCCGGTTCCGGTACCAGCTGTCCGGGGAAATGACGCCAACGGTAAGGCCACGCAATCATTTGACTTTCAACGTTAAAAACAGCCGGGTCACCTGGCCGGAGACGAGTGTTGAGCTGCGGGATCTGGCTATCAGTGGCGTGTTTGACAACGGCGAGGGTCATTCACCGCTAACCAGTTCACTGACCATCCATAAAGTGACGGCCCGCACCGGGAAAGGCTCCCTCCAGGGCCAGCTTCGCCTCACCAATTTCAAATATCCGCATATTGAAGGCAGCCTGACCGGAAACTTCAACCTGAAGGAATGGGCTACCATCCTGCGCCTTCCCGGTGCCTCCGGATACGGCGGCGAGGCCCGGGTGAAACTAAAGGTGAAAGGCCCGGTCCACCGGCTGCAGGACAAGTACCTGAATGAGCAGCTGGTGTGGGAAGGCGACTTGCAACTGCAGCAGGCTGCTGTCCAGTCTGGCAAATTTCCGGTTACCTGCACCGATCTCAACGGGGCAGTTCGTTTTGCCAGTAAAATGCTCTATCTCGAAAAACTTACGGGTAAGGCAGGCGGTTATCCGTTCCGGGCAGAAGCCACGGTGCAGCATCTGCTCCCTTACTGGTTTGGCCTGAGTGAGACGATTGCCCTGAACGCTGATATACAATCGGAGGGTGCCGATGCAAAATGGTTCGCTCCTGCCGATACGACCATTGGCCCCAAAAATGCTTTTATCCTTCCGGAATACCTGCAGATGCAGGCGCAGATCAGGTGCAGCCGCATATTGCTGCCAGGTGATACGCTGCACAATCTGTCAGTACTCCTCCAAAGCGACCGGGAGCAGATCAGGCTTTCTGACCTTGCTTTTAATGCCCTTACCGGCACCGTACAAGGATCAGTTTCAATGCCCAATAACCGGCATCAGACGGATGATGCGCAGGTACAGTTAACTGCCCGGCTGAGGGAACTGGACCTTCAGAAACCTTTTTTTTCCTCAGCATCGGGCCCCGGCAAAGAGGCGGCAAGCGATTTCAGAAATTTAGTACTCTCGAAGAAAAGCAAAATTGCTCTATTTGTCGGTTCAGTAAACCTGCCCGGAGAGGAAAATCTGAAAGACTTTGTTCTCCACCTGCAAAAAACGAATCAGCGGCTGGAACTGACCAGCCTGCAGTGCCAGACCACATCCGGGGGCAGGATTACCGGCGGCGGGGAAGGAATTTACCGGGAGGGGCAGCTGCTTGGGCCAAAACTGAACCTTGCCTTTGCCTATGAACGCCTGAACCTGCAAAATCTCATCGGGCTTTTTACGGTGATCAGCCAGCAGAAACGCCAGTTGGGGGCACGGACCGGCACCACTGCCGCCAGCCGGAGCAAAGCTCCTGCTGATTATCAGATCAACCTCAATGTAACAGCCGGTCAGTTATTTTACGAAGCCCTGAGTGGCCATCAATTTTACCTGAAGGGTGCTTTGCACGACGATGAAGTGCAGCTGCACTACGTTACCATGCAGGCCTTTGGCGGCAAATTTACATCGAAGGGCAACCTGGAACTGCAACGCGGTGCCTCTGGCTATCCGCTGCAATTGCGCAGTCAGCTTCAGGATATGGACCTGAAACAGGTATTTGCGGCAGTAGACATGCTGGGGTTGGATGTGCTGAACAGCCGCAATGTAAGTGGTCAGGCAGATTGCTTCGTATTTGTCCGGACTGCGCTGGACCAGAAATTTCTGCCGGGTATGGACCGGACAGTGATGTATACACAGGCGGCTATCCGGAATATGGAACTGATTGAAGTAGAAGCAATTGAGAAGGCGCTTCATTTTATCCGGGAGAAAAAGACCAGCCATCTCTACTTTGAAGATGTAGCCATTAAGTTTATGCTGCACAACAACCGCTTTATTCTGCCCGGTTCTCACATGAACAGCAACCTCAGTCACCTGTACCTTGCGGGAACTTATGCCCTTGAGAAAGAAGCAGAACTGTACTTTGATATTGCCGTGCTTGATGTCCTGTTTGGTAACAATAAGCGGCGGGTAGAAAAGCTGCAGAACAATCAGGAATTACCCAAACCGCGGATGGTGCGTCACCTTGCCCTTCTGCGTGAAAAGGGTCAATACCGCCTGAAGCTGTACAACAAGCAGGATAATCAGGATGCCAGGAAACTGATGGAGAATGAATTTACAAGGACACTAAACAATCAGAAAATTGACACAGCCTTTATTGCACTTCCTGCCCTTTGGGATAAATTGTAGAGCCGGGGAGTGGGTGTCCGGTCAGCGCAAAGGGTCCGCACAGCTTCCGGAATGGGTTGAGTGGTTGTTGGATAGTAGTTATTCTTTGTTCCGACGGTACTGATTTGTCCGTGTTCATAATACTGATTAGCGGATGCTTTCGCTCATGCACTCATCTTTCACTACCGGATCAAAACAAAGGCGCAGCCTGATGGCTGCGCCTCTGCCGGTTGCCATTATATTTCGCTTCAGAATCCGAATCCGCCGCCACGCCGGGAGCCGCCCCCAAGCAAGCCGCCCAGGAGGCCACCCATGCCCCGGTAGCCTCTGCCGCCACTCAGGACATCAAACATACCCCCCATGCCGCCCATGCCGCGGTTACGCATGCCTCCACCCAGTACGCTGGAAAGCAGGCCGCCCATGACCATACCGCCAAGGCCACCGCCTCCCATCATGCCGCCTCTGCGACGCCGGCCACCGATCATACGGCTGAGCAGAAGCGGAGCCATGATGCCGATCATGCCTTTCATCAGGGAACTGCCGTTGATGCCTGATTGACGGAACTTATCCCCGAATCCGGATGACTGCATAAAATTCTGGCTGGTCACGTCTTGTCCCTGCTGCTGGGCCTGCCCGGCCTGATCCACAAACTGATTAATGGTAGAGTACTGAGTGGCGTCAATGTTCAGGTAAGAAGCCATTTCCTGGACCATATTCTGCTCTTCAGCCGTGTACTTTCCGTCAGATTTGGCAAAAGCTATCAAATCAGTAATCAGCGAGTAACGCAGTTCGCTGCCCTTCAGGATATCTAAGCTTTCCTGCAATTGCCCATTAGCAGGATCATTTGCAGCCTGTAACACAGCCTGTTCCTGATCTTCAGTCAGTTCGGCGCTTTCGGCCATTGCCTGCAGAAACTCCAACTCTTCGTCCGTAGCCTGACGATCGGCGGTGGCTATACTGGCAATGGCACCTAAATATGCCCCTTTTTCGCGGGTAGAATACCCCGCCAGTAACTGTTCGTTTGATTCCATGATTAGTTTGAGGTGGTTTATTATACTTGCCCTTAACGTACCCACCCTTCTTTTGTTAGCGCCTGCCGGAGAGGATAATTTATTTGACTTCTTATGCTTCATCTCAGATCAAACTCTTTCCAATACGTACCCTTATACCGGTGATCTCCCCGCTTATGCGGAATCTGCAGGCCTCCTGTTGATTCCAGCCGGGTGAGCAGGTGTTCCGGCAGGTGCCCGAGGTGCCATTTCCCGATACAGGCAGTCCGGTAGCCCTTGCCTTTCAGAAGCTCGGGCAATGTTTCTTCGGCCGGGTTCAGGCCGATGGCATAGAGGTTCCCGGTCCATTCAGGCCCTCCTGGACCAACTACTGGCATTCCTGCGCGTTGCGGGTAGCACCGTCAGTAGCGCCGCCCGTGAAGGAGAACAGTTGGACATGGCATAAAAATCGGTGAATCTCATTCCCTCCGCCGCCAACCGGTCAATGTGGTGGTGGCGATGTTCTTTGCTCCGAAACTTCCCACATCCGCGTAACCAAGGTCATCGGCGAGGATGATTACAATGTTGGGCCGGCCGGTTCGGGCCTTGTTTTCCGAAAATCCGGATAGCAGGCCGAAGAGGAGCAGGACAAAAAAATGCCGGATGCAATACGTTCCCATATTATATCATTGTGAGTTACAATCTAACGTGAGTTATCGAGGTAATTAATTGATAGAGAAACACTTAAAGCAAGAAGTCCAATAATTACAAAGAGTAGTTTAAGGAATTGTCACAAAACCAAGAAACTACTACAATGAGATGGACAGCTTAAAGTTAGTTGAAATCTTCATTGCCTGCGATGACAAAACCCGAGCACTTATGCAAGAGAACAGCCGCCGAAACAAAGACAGATGAGCGATAGTGAAATGATGAGCATCCTGATCTTTTACCATCATTCGGGCTTCAAGTGCTTCAAGTACTACTATGAACAGATCTATGCGCAGCTATTGTCTCCCGGCTTTGTGGCTCAGATACCAAGAAATGAACGCAGCTTTCCTTTCGGCTTGTCGTTTAGCCGCCACTACGGAGGAACACCATGTTGATTCTACCCCTGGGTCGTAGAAAACAGAGCAACAAGACCTTTAAAAAACCTGGCCAGAACCGGTAAAAATGCTTCAAACTTCATGCGGTCATTAACCAAAAAGGGCAATTAGTCGTCTTCCGCATCACCGGCTAATGTAGCCGATAACAACCATGATCTGCTCGAAAAAGCTTACTCAAAAACTCAAAGGCTTTCTCTACGGAGACAAAGGGTATCTGCCTGGCCCTCAGGGAAAGAGGACTGGAAATCGTTACCGAAAAACAATGTGCAAGCAATCACTTACAAGAAAACTACTATCTCTCCCATCGCGGACTGATTGAAACCGTATTTGACTGTCTCAAAAATCTGTGATCACTCCCGGCACCGAGCCCTTGAACTTTTTATCAACCTCTGGTCGGCGCTTATTGCCTATACCTTCTTTGATCAGACCCCTTCCATTACCCCTTTCAAAGAACGTATTGCCCAATCCTGCGAAATTGTAGTTATCTAAGAACCTACTATATAACTCACGTAATATAATTACAAGAAGTTGCTGATCAAGCTGCAAAATCACTTTTTTTTCCAGCCCCGCGGATACTGTGCAGCATCTATTTTGTCTCCCGGCCCAGCCACGCAGCAGGTATTGAAGCTGATTGGTCCGAAACGAAAGGGAGTAAATGCCTCATTGCGTATCACCCGCCACGACTGATCTGTATTGGCTGCCTCCTCTGCTTCTGAGTTGCCCTGTAGCAGAAAACCCGTTTTATAAGTCATCTGTGACAGGGTGATGTGTTCACCGTAGTTCCAGACCACGGCCAGTACGTTGTTGCCGGATTGCAGAAAGGGTGCAAGGTCTACTGTTTCATCCGCCAGTGCTGGACGTCACCCCGGGCGGGGCCACGGCACACAAATTTTCCGTTCACAAATAGCTGATACCGGTTGTCGGCGGTCAGGTGCACTACGAAGTGGTCAGGCTTCGCGGGCAGTTTCAGCGTTTTCGGGAAGTGATAAACTCCGTAATCTTTCAGGTTCGTCTCTGGCGGGGCGATCCATGCAGCAGACCAGCCCTCTTTGAGCAGTTTCGGGTCTATAGGTGGATTTTCGACCTGTGCCGGGGCAAACCGTGAACTCAGTAGCAAAAGACCGGTCAGGAAGACCGCCAGCGGACGGGTGTTGGCGGAAAAAATGTAAAACGAAACAATATCATGCTGATTCAGGGTTGCCGGCACACTACCGGGGTAAATGAAGGTACCAAATTAATCCTATAGCTCCGTGTAATGATCCTGTGGTATCCTGACCGGCAGTGCGACCAGTAAAATTAACTTCGGAGACATAAAATATTTCAAACAGGAGGAAATAGCTGTTTTTTATGTACCCTCTTGAGGCTGGAGTGACATTTTCTACTTCCCGGCTTTCGTCAGGAAATGGCAAAATCTGAAGGTCTTCTTACCCTTCAAAAAAGCCGAAAATTGACCAAAGGGGCCATTCTGGTAATCAAAACGAAGATTAACCCGGACAGCGCATTCATTACCGGCCAACATGTGCACAAAAGGCCATGTAAGGTTTTTTGTGTTGGTGCGGTGTTTACCTCACCCCAGCCGGTTGTATATATGGTTGTAACGGGTGTAAGATTAGCACCTGAAAACGAAAAAAAAGAGCAACTGACATGAAAAAGTCATTCCAAATCTTCGCAGCAGCCCTTCTTCTGGCGGGCATATCTTTTGACGCCCGGGCGCAGAACACCTACTACTGGAGAGGACAGACAGGAGGCAGCTGGAGCACGCTCTCCAACTGGACGATGGTTACGCCCGGAAACGCTCCGCTGGCTGCTGTTCCTGTTTCCCTGCCCACGGCCAATGATGATGTTATCTTCGACGAATTATCCTTTAGTTCAAATGGCAGGACGGTGACAGTTGACGTTCCGGCATCGGCCGGAAACCTGAACTTTTCAGCCATCACCAGAACGGTAACCTTCACGGTCAACCAACCCCTCACGATTGCCGGTTCGCTGACGCTGAACACAAATATTACTGCAGTTGGACGGGCTGCCGGCAACACCACCGGCGCAATCCGGTTCACTTCAGCCGCACCAGCCACCATCTTCTCGGCCGGCAGGGAATACGATGTGCCAGTCATCTTTGACGGCCCGGGCGGCCGCTGGACGCTTCAGGATAACATGACTGCAGGAATGAATGTTCAGTTTGTGAGCGGCCACGTGGTGGCACTGCCGCTGGCACCTGTCGCTGATACCCGGCCTTCTATTGATCCGATCCTGAAAGACGCTAATGTTCTGCCTTTCACCCCCCGGTTCGGCTTTACCACTCCGGTAACTTCAGTTACTGCCAGCAGTGCCAGCCACGTGATCGGATACGTGCAGATTGTAAACGCCAACAATACAGTTGTCAATCTGACCCTCCCAACCGGTGACGGACAGTTTTACCGTCCGATAATTGTCAACTCGGTTTCCAACGGCGGAGGTAACACGCCAACCAACATTGTGGCGCGCTACTACAACAATGTGCCTGCTTCGATCACTCCGGCTCTTTCCACCACCATTGATCCCGTCCTTGGCAGCACCCTCAACAGCGTAAGTGACAAGGAATACTGGTACGTAGGCAGGGAAGGCGGCGCTGCCAGCCCCCGGTTTACGCTTGACTACAACAATACCAATCCGGCACTGCCTCCTAATTACTACAGAATTGACAAATACGAAGGCATAACCATTGCTGGTCTGCACAGCAATAAAAACGCCTGGGCTGATATGGGTGCCTCTCCTTCTATGCCTCCCAATACGCTGGTGTCGATGAATGGCGCAGCTGGCTCCAACTACGGATGGTTCACCATCGGCAGAAGAGGCCCCTCTCCCCTGCCCGTGCACCTGATCTCCTTCACGGCCCGCCTCCAGCAGCAAAACGTGCAGCTGGGCTGGCAGAGCTCAGCCGAGGAAAACACCTCCCATTTTGAAGTGGAAAGAAGCGCTGACGGCAAAGACTTCACGGTTCTTGCCACGGTAAATGCGCAGGGCAACTCCTCTTCGGTGATCTCCTACTCAGCTTCTGATATGAGCCCCCTTCCAGGAACTTCCTACTACCGGCTGAAAATGGTGGATCTGGACCAGACCTTCTCTTTCTCCAAGACCGTAGCCGTCAGTGCCGCCTCGGCCGGCCTGCAGGTAAAGGCTTACCCCAATCCCTCCAAAGGCAGCTCGGTGCACCTCTCGGAGAGCACCGGAGCGAAGCTCAGGCTGATGGGAATAACCGATATGTCAGGCAGAACAATCCCCTGCCAGACCAATAATGCCGGTGCCGGCGGACTCTGCCTCTCCTTTACCTCCGGCCTTGCTCCCGGCTTCTACCTTGCCACCCTCGCTTCGGCTGATAACGGCCAGCCGGTCAGAGTCAAATTCACCGTCCAGTAGTCATACCGTCCAGTAGTCATACAGTTACAAAACATTCCCAGCCCCTGCTTTCCGGTAGGGGCTGGGAATGTTTTGTAGAACTTATGCCATCAGATCCCGCCCCGCTTTCTCTGGAAGTATTGTCCGGCCCCCGCCTACCCTCATTCTCAGGAGGTAAAAGCTGCGATTCAGCGTGCCGAACTTTGTAAGTTGACATTTCATAACCACCAGCCTATGCCCGCTCTCCGATCCGTTCTCCTGATTGAAGAAAGCCCGCTTCCTGCATTTTTCGCTGATAGAAGATATCAACCTGACGGAAGAACTCTTTATGGCCGCCAATGGCCGTGACGTCTGGCCTTGTTTGAGAAAAAGACAAAGGCCGGAACTCCGCCGGAGATTGTGCTGCCGGATCTGAAAATGGGTAGTGCTACAAATAGGGTGCTGCTCCAAGTTCAAAACCACCCTTAATACCACATTGAACCAAGTTTTCAAATTCAGGTAGCACCCTATTTGTAGCACTACCTGAAAATGCCAGTGATGGACGGGTTCGACTTTCTGGAATATTATCAGCAGAAAGGCTACCACCACAAATACCCGACAATAACCGGTGTGCTGACTACATCCAGCGACCCCCGGGATATCCGGCAACTACAGCAGATTAGCATTGCCCTCTACATTCCCAAGCCGCTCATTCTGGATGACCTGAAGCGGCTGACCGAATTGTTTCATGGTAGAAATGCCCGGCTCGAAATATGACCTGTCTTTGGGTGCTTAACCCAAAGCGTTGTCAGGCTCTGGTCATTTAAAATTTATAATCTGAAATTTAAAATTCGCCGTCACGCAGTAATAGCCTTGTTTGTATTTGAAAGTCAACGGGTTGTTTAATAACCACCCCCGGCCCCTCCTTCAAAAGGAAGGAGTCTGCACCACCTTTTCCGGATACAGGGAAAATTTCCTCCAAGTTCCTTCCTTCAGGAATTCCGGAAGAACCGGCCGCCAACGGGACAGGGGTGGTGCTCTCTTCCTAAGAATAATTTACTCATTCTCAAAAGCAAACAAGTCTGCCATTCTCCTGAACAAACGGTTTGGAGGCATCTATCCTACGGTTAAATAGCCTGCCACCAACAGCTTAATCTCCGGTCTCCGGTCTCCCGTCTCCATCTTCTCCCTTGTGTACTGCACAATTGCTCCGTATTCGTCCGGATGGAACCACCGGATCTCCGGATCTTTGGCAAACCACGTCAGCTGTCGTTTGGCGTAGCGGCGGGAGTTGCGTTTCAGCAGGCGCACCATTTCGGCGTAATCGTACGCACCATCCAGGTAATCAAATACTTCCGGGTAACCGACTGTCTGCAGGGCGTTGTGCTTGCGGTAAGGCAGGAGACTGCGGACCTCCTCCACCAGTCCGGCGGCCAGCATCTGGTCCATCCGGTGGTCAATCCGCCGGTAAAGTTCTTCACGGCTGCGGGTCAGGCCGATTTTAACCGTCCGGAAAGGCCTTTCGGCTTTGCGTCCCTGCCGGAATGCTGAATACGGCCGGCCGGTGGAAAGGCAAACTTCGAGTGCCCGGATGACCCGCTGGGATTTGCCCGGTCTACGGTGCCGGCGTAGAGAGGGTCCAGCCGGTCAAGCTGTCCGAGCAGAGGGCAAGGCCTTCTTCCACAAAAGTATGGTTGAGCCGGGAGCGGATTTCCGGATCGGCGGGCGGCATTTCGTCCATGCCTTCGGTGACTACCTTAAGGTAAAGTCCCGAGCCGCCGGTCAGAATGGCCACGTCAGTCCGGCCGAATACTTCCTCCAGTTTGCGGAGGGCATCCTGTTCGTAGGTGCCGGCGTTGTAGTCATCCGCAATGCTGTGTGAATCAATAAAATGGTGCAGTATTCCCTGCTGCTCTGCCGGGGCAGGTTTGGCCGTACCGATGTTCAGCTCCCGGAAAAACTGCCGGGAGTCGGCGGAAATGATTTCAGCCCCGAAATGCCGGGCCAGCTTCACGCAAAGTTCGGTTTTGCCCACAGCCGTGGGCCCGGCCACTACCAGTACGGAACAGTTCATGTCAGAGAGGAAATGTGAAAGCAAATCTTTGCATAAAAAGTGGTAAATTTATAGTAGCATGGCCTTCTCCCGGGTTTATTGTCTTACAAACCCGGAAGCCGGATGCTGTTATTTTCAGATATGAACCCACTTGCCAAAAAACCAAAACAGGAACTGATCGGTGAGATTGAAGACCTGCGCCAGAAGCTGGCAGAGTATGAAAAACTGCTCAAACCCAATTACGCCGAACTGCCGCGCGAAGATCCTGCATCTTTCCGGGCCACGCCCAGCTACGGCCAGCTATTCCGGCAACCCATCCGTCTGCAGGATGTGGAACTCAATTACCAGAGCATATTCAATACCAGCAACGATTCCATTTTTATTTTTGACCGGTCAGGGCTGATTCTGGACGCCAACCAGAGGGCACTGCACTTTTACCAGTACCGCAAGGAAGACCTGGTGGGCCGTCCGGCCGACGCTTTCTGCGAACAGAACGGCTTTCCGTTTGAGCGGCTCCTGCTGCTGCTCGACCGCACCTGGAAAGGCGAAGATCCCATGTTTGAATGGGAAGGCACCTCCCCGCGCGGCATTTACATCTGTCAGGAAGTCATTCTCAAGAAGGCCATGTATCTTGGCCGCGAGGCCATCATCTACTACGGCCGCGACATTTCGGAACGGAAAAGAGCCCAGAAGACGCTGGAAGAAAGCGAGTCCAAGTTCCGCATTCTGGCCGACCACGCCCCGGTACTGCTGCGCATCACCAACGCCGACAATAAATTTTACTACTTCAGCAAGCAGTGGCTCCAGTTTACGGGCAGCACCCTGAAGAAGGAGCAGGAAGACGGCTGGCTCAAAAGTATTCATCCCGAAGACCGCGGTCCGATGGAGGAAGAACTGAAATCCGCTTTTGCCAAACGAAAAAACTTTGAGGTAAACTACCGGCTCCACCACCGGCAGGGCCATTACTGCTGGATTCACGAAATCGGTACGCCCTACTCCGACGCCGACGGGCAGTTTAAAGGCTACATCACCTCCGCCATCGACATTACCGAACGGAAAGCGGCCGAAGAAGCCCGCCACCAGGAAGCCATCCTGCGCGACGCTGAAGAACGCTTCCAGAAAACCCTGGAGCAGGTCAATCTGGTGGGGTTCCGGATTGAAAAGGACGAGACCGTTTCATTCTGCAATGATTTTCTGCTCAAGGTCACCGGCTGGACCCGGGAAGAAGTGATCGGCAGCAATTTCTTTGATCTGTTTGTTGCTCCGGAAGAACGGGAAATCCGGCGGCAGGAATTTTATCAGGCGCTACAGAACGCCGGCTTCTTTGATTATTCGGAGCGGAGCCTGCTCGGCAAAGACGGCCAGCCCCGCTACATCCAGTTCAGTTCAGTGGTGCTCAGTTCCACCAAAGGAGCCATTACGGCCATTACCCGCATCGGTGAAGATGTGACCGAAAAGAAAAAGGTAAATATGGCGCTGGCCCGCACCCACGCCCAGTTGCAGGACCTTTTCGACAACGCCAACGACCTGATCCAGATCATCTCCCTCAACGGTGACCTGCTGTTTGTGAACCGCGCCTGGAAGGAAAAGCTTGGCTACGACGGTGACGAAATCGAAAAACTGAATCTCCGCGACATTATTCATCCGGACCATACCCGCTCCACGCTGCGTAAGTTCAGGAAGATCCTGAAGGGCGAAAAGCTCTTCAAGTTCCAGACCGTATTTGTGAGCAAGGACGGCAAAAACATCTATCTGGCGGGCAGTGTCAGTTGCCGGTACGAAAACGGCCGGCCCACCGCTTTCCGCTGCATCCTGTACGACACCACCGACCGCATCCGGGCCGAAAAAGCGCAGAATCTCTATTACAGCATCGCCAGCCTCACGACCAAGAGCGACAACCTGGGTACGCTGTACCAGAACATCCACAAGGAACTGAGCAAGGTGATAGAGGTGAAAAACTTTTACATCACCCTTTATAATTCCGAGAAAAATTACCTCTACTTTCCCTACTACGTAGATGAGGACTTTGACGGGGAAGTACGCCTTACGCAGCGGCGGGTGGGGCGCGGCCTCACCGAATACGCCATGTTCTATAACAAGCCGCTGTTTCTGCACGAAGAACAGATCATTCAGCTGGCCGCCGAACACAACCTTGAACTGTACGGTGCTATTCCGAAAGTATGGCTGGGCGTACCGCTGAAAATCGAAAACCGGATCACCGGTATCATTGCCGTGAAGTGCTACCGCAGCCGCACCACCTACAGCATCCGCGACCTCGAACTGCTAGACTTTATTTCGGGGCAGATTGCCCTTGCCATTGAGCGAAAGCAGAATGAGGAGAAACTGCACAAGCAGACGGCCCGGCTCAACGCCATTTTTGAGAGCGGCACCCACCTGATGTGGTCCGTGAACCGGAAAATGCTGCTTACCTCCTTCAACCAGAACTACTCAGAATCTATTGAGCAGCAGTACGGTATCCGGCCGGTCACCAACGTGAACATGGACCGGGTACGGACGGAGTTCATGAAAGACCCGAAGTTTGCCGACTGGGAGCCCCGTTACGCTTCCGCCTTTATGGGCCGCCCCCAGTACTTCGAGACGCTGATCATGGATCAGTCTGGCCGTAAAATCTGGCGGGAGGTGTACCTGAACCCCATTCTGTCCAAGGACGGCAGCATTGAGGAAGTTTCAGCCATTGCCCACGACATCACCGAGAAGAAACAATCGGAGATCGCCCTGATTGAGAGTGAACGCAAATTCCGGGACATTTTCGAGTCATTTCAGGACATTTACTACCGCTCCGACCTGAAGGGCCACATCATCATGATCAGCCCGTCGGCCTACGAAATGAGTGGCTACCAGCCTTCCGAAATCATCGGACGCCGCATCACGGAGCTTTCGAAGGTCGGGGAAAACGGCCAGAAAGTATTCAAGGAACTGCTGGAAAACGGAGTAGTGAAAAACTTTGAAGTTCCCTTCCGGACCAAAGACGGCGCTGAAGTGCAGTTTATCCTCAACATCCGCCTCATTTACGGCGACAACGGCCAGCCGGTAGCCATCGAAGGCGTGGCCCGCGATATCACCGGACTGAAAAAATCAGCCGAAGAACTGCTCAAAGCCAAGGAAGTAGCCGAAAAGTCGCTGAAAGTGAAGGAACGCTTCCTTGCCAACATGAGCCATGAAATCCGGACGCCGATGAATGGCATCATCGGCATGATTGACCTGATCAGCGACACGCCGCTGCTGCCTAAACAGAAGGAATACGTAAGCACGATCAAGAAGTCTTCGGAAACCCTGCTGCACATTCTCAACGACATTCTGGATCTGTCGAAGATCGAGGCCGGCAAGATGGAACTGCACAAGGCACCCATGTCGCTGGAAGTAACCATCGAAAAACTGTATGCGCTGTTTTCGCAGCAGGCCGGTGCCAAGCGTAACCAGCTGGTATACGACATTGATCCGGAAGTGCCCCAGTTCATCATTGCCGATGAAACGCGGCTGCTGCAGATTTTCTCGAACCTGACCGCCAATGCCATCAAGTTCACGGAAAACGGCAGCATTACCATTCACGTTTCGCTGGCCGAAAGCCGGGGCAAGCTGAAAAAGATCCGGGTAGAAGTACGCGATACCGGCATCGGGATTTCGGAGGATAATCTGGCCCTGCTCTTCAATAGTTTCACGCAGGTCGACAGCTCCTCTTCCAAGACCTACGCCGGCACCGGACTGGGACTTTCCATTTCCAAAGAACTCTCCCGTCTGATGAACGGCGACATCGGTGTCTGGTCAAGGCCCGAAGAAGGCAGCACCTTCTGGTTCACGTTTGAGGCCAAAGAAACCACGATCAGTCCGCTGCAGCTGCACCCGGAGGAGGGAAATTTCCGCGAAGGCAGTCACTTTGGCGACCTGAGTCCGTTTATCCTGCTCACCGACGACAACCCGGTGAACCAGAAGGTGGCCAGTGAAATTCTGCTGAAGGCCGGCTGCAGGCTCGAACTTGCTTCCAATGGCTTCGAAGCCATTGAACGGGTCCGTGATACCTACTCCGATCCCGGCCGGCAGAAATACGACCTTATTTTCATGGACATTCAGATGCCCGATATGGACGGCGTATCGGCTACCCGGCAGATCCGGGAGCTGGGCCTGCCGCACCTGCCGCCCATTATCGCCATGACGGCCTATTCCATGCGCGAAGACCGAGAGCGGTTTCTCAACGAAGGCATGGATGATTATATTTCAAAGCCCATCCGGGCGCATTTGCTCATCCAGAAGGTGAAAGACTGCTTTAGACCGGAGCAGTCGCGGCGGGTGGCCGTGCCACCAGTTGAAATCATTGCCCAAAACGGCAATGGCACCAACGGGCACGACGACCACCACGGGCTGCAGGTGATCAACATGGAAATTGTGGAGCAACTGAAAAAATACGGCGGCGACGAGATGGTGGAAAGCTCATTCAATGACTTTGAGGCCGAAGCAACCGAGCAGATAGACGCCTGCATCGAGTCAGCCAAAAATAAAGATTACAATAAAATTTTAAGTAATTTGCACACATTGAAGGGCAACGCCGGCACCCTGGGCATTGAGAAAGTAGCCGAATGGGCGCGGCTAACCGAACATAAACTCAAGAATAATAACCTGGCCGACCTCCCTGCCGACCTCGGTCATCTGCAAAGAGAATTGTACGAATTTCAGAATAGTTACCGTAAACTAATAACCACCTTTAAATGGCTGCACCTAAAAAAGTGTTGATTGCTGAAGATAGTTCTGTTATTCAAAATCTGACCAAAAAAATCCTTCAGTTCCAGAACTTCGAGATATCTTCCGTGAAAAACGGAGAGCAGGTACTGCAGGCGCTGGAAAAGGAACCATTCGATATTATTCTGCTGGACATCAACATGCCCGTAATGGACGGAATGGAATGTGCCAGACAGGTCCGGTCACTGCCTGATCCGGCAAAGGCCGGAATTCCGATTGTGGCCATCACCGGCAACGCCCGCAACTATTCGATGGAAGATTTTAAATCCGTTGGCATCGACGAGTACCTGCAGAAGCCCCTCAATTTTGACAACCTGGTTGACGTGGTCAAAAAGCTTACCGGTACCGTCTGACCTCATTAAAGGCAATCCGAGTGATCAGCACCCGGGAGAAAAGGCGTTAAATCCTTTCTCTTTCGCTCTCCTGATCACTTTTTTTATGTATGAAAAACACGCCTCATTTTCTTTCGCGACTGGAAGACATCTTCGCCGAGTCAGACTACATGCTCCGGTATGAAAAGGGCAACTTCAAAGCCGGGTGGTGTCTGCTCAGAAATACCAAAGTAGTGGTGGTGAATAAATACTTCACGACCGAAGGAAAAATCAACTGCCTGACTGAGATTTTGCGGACCATCCCACTGGATACCGATGGTCTGGCAGACCGGAGCCGCAAGCTCTACCAGGAAGTCACCGGAAAAGTAACCGTAACCGGTTGACGGGCCGGGCAGGCATCCGAACCCCTTACCTACTGAACGAAACTTTGCATGATCGTTACCTTTCTCGGCACAGGCACCTCACAGGGAGTACCCGTTATTGCGTGTGACTGCGAGGTATGCCGGTCTCTTGACTTCCGCGATAAGCGTTTACGCGTGTCGGTTCACCTACAGATTGGCAGCAAGAGCCTGATTGTTGACTCCGGGCCCGACTTCCGGCAGCAGGTGCTGCGCGAACGGATCAAGACGCTGGACGCGCTTCTGTTCACCCACGAACACAAGGACCATACGGCCGGCATGGATGACATCCGGGCCTTCAACTTCCGGCAGGGCAAGGCAATGCCCCTGTTTGCCCGCCCAACGGTAATCGAACAGCTCAAGCAGGAATTTGCCTACATTTTCACCGAGCATCATTACCCGGGCATTCCCCGGGTAGAGCTCAACCCCATCAGCAACAGTGCCTTCTACTTTGAAGATATTAAAGTGATTCCGGTTGAGGTGCTGCATTACCGCCTGCCGGTATATGGTTTCCGGATCGGCGATTTTACTTATATCACTGATGCCAATTTTATTGCCGAGGAAGAGCTGGAAAAAGTCAGGGGCTCCCGGGTAATCGTGCTGAACGCCCTCCGTCAGGAGTCGCATATTTCTCATTTTACCCTCCGGCAGGCCCTGGACCTGATTGACCGGCTGCAACCCGAACAAGCTTATCTTACGCACATCAGTCACCAGATGGGCCGTCATGCCGAAGTAGATAAGCTACTCCCACCCAACGTGCATTTGGCTTACGATGGGCTGAAAATTGAGATTTGAGCAGGAATGGATACCTGTTGGTCGCCAAAACGGAAGCCGCCCACTGAAAAAGATTATTACCAGGCAATTATCTGCAAGCTACCTGACTGGCAATCAATCAGGTAGCTTTTTTATTGCGGCAGCTACGCTCTCAATCAGACACGTGTAGGTTAGGAAGCAGAATGCTTATTTACAATGGAGTTGAAAACCGCTTAATTCGCTTACTCTTTTTTATAATAATTTCTTCCAAATATTGAATATTATGGCTATACAGAAACAAATTTGCTCATTGGCCGAAATAGCCCGCAAGTGTCTTTCTGATCTCAAATCCGTAAAGGGAGGTGAGTTTGACATGATCAGGTGGATGAGTTATATGTCTTTTGAGTCCAAGATCACGGAAGTAGAAAGAGCTCTTGAATCCTATAACGCCAAGCTGCAGGAAGCCGAAAATGCGCGTCGGGTTTTTGAAAACAAACAAACTGAGCTGGAAGAACTGGCCCGTCAGTTTCTGCCGGCAGCTGATCCGGCTCAGACCCCCACCCTGGCTGCTGAGACGGTAAAGCCCCAGTTGCAAAAAGTCAGGTAGCCTCTTCCGGCTGCCATTCAGTTCTTCCCCCAAACAGAGAGGCTGCCCGACCATCGGGCAGCCTCTCTGTTTGGGGTTAAGGGTGCAGATTTCTCTCCTGCACGGGTGTATTCACCGGGCTGCTCACATGGGATCGGCACGCTGGATCAGCCGGATCAGCAGTTCATGCTGGTCGCCGTCCTCATCGACAAGCGTAAACAGCACGGAAGGGTTATCCAGCTGGCTGTCCACTTCCACACCAGTGATCTGGTAGCCGGTAGCTTTCTCCTGTATCTGGTCTTTCAGGCCGGAAATGATTTTGGCAAATTCCACTTCTATTGCACTCGGGTTGTACTGGGTTGTTTTCATACCTGTGTATTCGGATTTGGCCGGTAATCTTATCGGAGTACGGGCAGTGCCTACTCCGGGCAATATATATTTATCCCCGCATCTCTCCAACGGCGGAGCTTTTTTCTCAGAAGTCATTCGGGCCGGCCCGTATTGTACAGCACCTCCGTAACCAGGCCAATGGCGCTGAACCGGAGCACAACCGTCCGGGCACGTGATGCTTCCGACTTCCCCTGGCATTGAGAACCCGGCTCCATGAAATAAATGTAAAACTTCTGGTTCCGCTGATAGAGCCGCTGAAAATCAGGCTTACCGAGAAGGTTGATTACCTGAGCCTGCGTGGAGCCCTTCAGCTCCAACCGGATTTTATCAAACTGCCCGCGCAGTTGCTGCCGCTTGCCCCCGCAGCCGAGGCGGTCATTTTTCCATACGCCGGAATTAAATTCAGCGAATTTGCCGGCAGACTGGCAGCCACTCAGGAGGGCGGCCAGCAATGTCGCCACTAGCGGCAACCCGATACGGAATCTGCAGGAACTACGCGAGGCTATTTTCATGTCCGGGTCTGATCGTACTGGGTTAATTCTGCTCCTGACAATAGGTGCGGATGGCATCTTTGGCTTCCGGGTACCCGAACCGGTCAGCCTGCTGCAGGCTTGCGCACCCCTGCTGAAGTTCTTTTGTGACAATCTGAGCCATGCCCAGGCTATAAAATCCCTTGGCGTACCGACCGTTTATCTGTACGCTTTGCCGGAAATCGGCAATGGCACCGGCAAAATCAGTGAGGCGCACCTTCACGGTACCCCGGTTGTAGTAATAATCAGGATTACGCGGATTGAGCAGAATTGCCTTGTCAAAATCCTGCAGGGCCTCCCTGAACTGATTGCTTTCAAAATGCACGTAGCCCCGGTCGAAATACAGGTCGGCCGAATCGGGTTGCAGACGGATGGCTTCTGTATAGTCTTTTACCGCCCCCGGCAAGTCCCGCTGGGCGGTTCTGGCCCTTGCCCGGTTATAGTAAGGTTTGTAAAAATCGGGGCGCAGTTCAATGGCGCGGTTGTAGTCGAGTTGGGCATCTTTGTACTGCTTCAGTTCAAAATGCGCGACGCCACGGGCATTCAGGGCCTCTGCATTAGCTGCATCTTTTTCAACCGCCTTGTCCAGAAACTCCAGTGCCTCCGAAAACTTCCCTTCCCGCATCAGGTGCCGGCCTCTTTCCAGAAATGCTTCCGAAGATTGCGAACAGGCCGCCAGCAGGCAGACCAGTAAAAGATATTTATAACCAGAAGATGAAAAAGGGATAACTGTTTTTATGGCCCGCATATGCATTAATCTGTGTCTTCAAGTGCTTCCAGTACGTCAGCCAGTGCCCCAAAGTCTTTGTAGCCCGGCCGTATTTCTTCGCTTCCTTTCAGGGCAACCCCTTTGGCTCCGGTCTGCTCCAGAACATCGCCGGCCGTACCAGGTTCTATTCCAAAACCAAGCAGAACCGGATATTGTTCGGCAATTTCCCGGATTGCACTGAGGGTGCTGCCGGTCATGCTTTCGTCTTCTGCCTCCAGCAGAAACCAGGATACATGAGGCGCAACCGGGCCGTAGACGGCAAAAAACTGACTGGCGGAACCAATCTCCGGCCAGTCGACCCGGCAGATCAGTGGCAACTGGTAGTGCAGTAGTCCTTGCCAGTCCGAAGTGTGACTCACCTGCAGCCAGTCCAGCTGGTAGTTATGCAGCAACTGCGTCAGGTTCACGCTGTCGGCGTCGGCAATTTCGCCCACAAATTGTACCCCGGCTACCCATCCGGCAATGGCCTGGTACGCTTCGGGCCGGACGTACCCGGATAGAGCCTCATCCACGGGAAAACCCAGCAGGTCTACACCCATTCCGGCGCAATAGCGGGCATCACTTAAATTGGTAATGTTGCCCACCTTCACAAAACATTTGAGCGGCATGTATAAGGAGTTGAATAGTGGTTGGTGCAGCCATATTTCAGGCTGAGGGCCGCAAGTCAGGAGATTTTGGGCGGGTTGTACCGAAACAGGTGCACTGCCCAAAAAGCCTGTCCAAAAACCATTGGACGAAACAGTCTAACGGAGCAAACTGACCCGGTCCGGAAGGCAACTGCTGTTGGCTATCTCCTGAACGGAAAGATGGCGGATCTAACGATTACCGGCAGCGTCTACCACACCGGGCACCCCCTTAATGGCAATCTTGTTTCCGGTATCGGCGGCGCGGTAAATGGCTTCCAGAATGGCCACGTCGCGCAGTCCCATTTCACCCGGGACGGGCGTTTTGCGGTCGTTGAGGATGCAGCTGGCGAAGTCGTCCATCTGACGGGCTTGCTGTTGTACGTTGGAGATATCCATCCTGCCGCTGCTGGTCCTGCCCTGAATACCACCGTACCCATAGGCTGGCTCCAGTTCAAACCATCCTTTGGTGGCCTCAGCTCTGAGCCGGCTCTTATTCTCGGCATAACTGGTCTGGCAATCGGCTGCCGTTCCATCGCGGAATTGCATCTGCCAGCTGATTCCCTGCTCTACTTCATTAAATCTCTTCTTATCCGTGACGGGATGGTATTGGGCGGTAACGGAAACCGGTATTTGTCCCTTGGTATAAATGACCCCCTGCACGCAGTAAATGCCCATATCCATCAGCGGACCCCCACCGGAAAGTTGCCGGTCTACCCGCCACGAATCCGAATCTCCCATCCGGAAACCGTTTTCGGTTTTGATCACCTTTACGGGTCCGTATACTTCCTTCTGGCCCAGCCGCATCATTTCGAGGTGGTGCGGCTCGAAGTGCAGCCGGTAGCCGATGGAAAGTTTCTTACCGGCTTTTTCGCAGGCATCAATGATGGCCTGACAGTCTTTTACGGTGGTGGCCATCGGCTTTTCGCAGATGACGTGTTTGCCGGCCTGCGCCGCCCGGACGGCGTATTCGGCGTGCATGGCATTGGGCAACACTACGTACACAATATCTATATCGGGATTGTCACTGATCTGATTGAAGTTAAGGTAATTGTAAACATTCTTATCCGGGATATTGTACTTCCGCTTCCAGTCATCCACTTTCTCCGGAGAGCCCGTTACGATGCCGGAGAGGCGGCAGTTTTTGGTTTCCTGCAAGGCCGGAGCCAGCTGGCCGGTGCTGTATCTGCCCAGCCCCACCAGGGCAATGCCCAGCTTCTTCCCACCCTGAAAAAGAGAGGCTGTAGCTGCTCCCGGTGACGACTGGTCGTCGGGCTGCCAGTAGGCCTGCGGCCGGGCCGCACCCGGCAGGGCAAGCGCCGCGCCGCCGATACTCATTGACAGGTCACGCATGAAGGTACGGCGGTTGTAGCCGCGGGCAAACTGTTGCAACAGTTCTTTGTCATTACGATTCATAGCAGAAGGAAATTAGCTACCGGAAGGGATGAGGATATATTTCCCTTTACCAGTTTGCAAAAGAAAGTTACAGCCAGAAGAAAAATCAAAGCAAAAAGCCTTGTTTCCTGAACGAAACAAGGCTTCACAAGCGGAATTTGTACCTTTATTCAGAAAATAGAATCGAGGATCCAGCCTACTACCGCCAGCACGATGCTGAAAAACAGGGCCGGCAGGAATCCGGCTACATCAAATCCACCGATAAAATAATCGGCGATGTAGATAATGATAACGTTGAGCACCAGGTAAAAGAGACCCAGCGTCAGGATGGTGATGGGCAGCGTGAGAATCACCAGGATAGGTTTCACGAAGGTGTTGAGTATCCCCAGCACCAGTGCCACAATAAGTGCCGTCAGGATTCCGTCTACCCCTACCCCCGGTATCAGATAGGCGCTGATGATCACCGCCAGCGCATTGACCAGTAGTTTAACAAGAAATCCCATTGTTGATTCAGGTTTAGAGGTTCTGCTTGAGAAAAATATAATAAACTCCCGTACGAAAAATCAGACAACTGGTTGCCGTGCGGACGGAATGCAGCATTTAAAGTGGTTATTGGTTATTGGTTATTGGTTATTGGTTATTGGTTATTGGTTATTGGTTATTTGAAAAAGACACGGCTTGCAGTAATTCAAAACTTAAAATTTTACCGGTGCCTGTCCTGCAGCACGGCGATGACTTCATCGAGGTCAACGTTTTTCTGTTCGAGCAGCACCAGATAGTGAAAAAGCAGATCAGCCGCTTCGTTTTTGAATAATTCGTCGTTATTGTCTTTTGCCTCAATCACCAGTTCGACTGCCTCCTCGCCCACCTTCTGCGCCACCTTGTTGATGCCTTTGGCAAACAGCGAGGCCGTGTACGACTTTTCGGTCGGATTCTGCCGCCGGCTGCGGATCACCTCTTTCAGATGGTCCAGAAAAGCTGCCTTACCGCTGTTTTTTTCGTCAAAGCAGGTGTCGGCTCCCGTATGGCAGACCGGCCCCACCGGATCGGCCTTGATCAGCAGCGTATCCCCGTCGCAATCTATGCGCATATCTTTCACCCTCAGAAAATTACCCGACGTTTCTCCTTTCGTCCAGAGCCGGTTTCTGGTCCGGCTGAAGAAGGTAACGGTACCTTCGGCCCTTGTTTTTTCGTAGGCTTCGGCGTTCATGTAGCCCAGCATCAGCACTTTGCCGGTGGCGGCGTCCTGCACGATGGCCGGAATCAGTCCATTGGTTTTCTGGAAGTCAAGTTGCATGCGGATAGGGGTAAATTATTTTGTCAAAACTACCGGCGGTGGGCCCAGGCATCAAACCCGGACCGTAACGCCCTGCTCCTTCAGAAAGGTCTTCAGGCTGGGAATCGGTATTTCCCTGAAGTGAAAAATACTGGCGGCAAGGGCAGCATCGGCTTTTCCGGCCGTGAAAACCTCCTCAAAATGCGCCATGTTTCCCGCACCGCCGGAAGCAATAACGGGAATTGCCGCCCGTTCGGAGATATACCTGGTCACCTCCAGCGCAAAGCCATTTTTGGTACCATCCGTGTCCATTGAGGTGAGCAGGATCTCGCCGGCCCCGCGGTGTTCGACTTCTCGGGCCCACGGAATGGTCCGCTTTCCGGTGGGGGTGCGGCCACCGTGGGTGTGCACGATGTGTTCGCCGTTCAGGTAGCGCGTATCAATGGCGACTACAATGCACTGGCTCCCGAATTCCTGCGCCAGCTGGTCTATCAGCGCCGGGTTACGCACGGCGGCGGAGTTGATGGAGATTTTGTCAGCACCGGCATTGAGCAGCGCCGATACATCCGCCACCGAACCAATGCCGCCGCCCACGGTGAAGGGAATATTGATGGCATGGGCCACCCGCCGCACGAGTTCCAGCAGGGTCCCGCGGTTTTCGACGGTAGCCGTAATATCCAGGAACACCAGTTCGTCGGCACCCTCCTCAGCGTAGCGGCGGGCCAGTTCTACCGGGTCGCCGGCATGGCGGAGGTTTTCAAAGTTAATGCCCTTTACCGTTTTGCCGTCTTTGATGTCAAGGCAGGGTATAATCCGTTTGGTCAGCACAATAGGGTCGTTTAGAGTGGCAGAAACAGAAGAAACGTTTACGTATCCTGCGGCTGGTATGGGTTGGGCCGGACCTTCTCCATAAATATTTCCGGTTTGGCGAGGGGTTTGAATCCCGACTTTTCGTAGAGGAAATGGGCATCGCGGGTACCCAGCATCCAGCGGCGAAGCCCCTGCAGTTCGGGCAGGCCGGTAATGCACGCCATCAGCCACTTGGCCAGGCCCCTGCCCCGGTACTCCTCCACAATAAATACATCGGCGATGTAGCCCATAGTGGCAAAATCACTGATCAACCGGGCAAAGCCAATCTGCTTGCCCTGGTGATATACACCGAAGCAAAAAGAGCCCTCTACGGAAAGCCGCACGGTTTCTTCCGGGATGTGCCTTGCCCAGTAGGATTGGCTGGAAAGGTAGTGGTGAATTACACCGATGTCCAGCTTGGTTTTATCCGTACTGATCAAAAACGCTCCGTTGGTGAACTGCTTGATTGTATTCATTTTCTGGTGCCAGGACTGGGACTTTGGTCAGGCAAACTTCTGCAAATCCTCCAGAGAGATTTTCCCTTCGTAAATGGCTTTCCCCACAATCACGCCGTAAAGATTCATCTCGTCCAGCTTATAAATATCATCGAGATTGCTTACGCCACCGCTGGCAATTACGTGCAGTGCAGGCAACCGGCTCCCAATTTCCCGGTACAAATCAAAAGATGGTCCCTGCAGCAGCCCGTCTTTGGCTACATCGGTGCTGATGGTGTATTTTACCCCTTTTTCGCTGAATTCTTCCAGAAAGTCGTAGATCCAGATCTGACTGGTTTCTTCCCAGCCACTTACAGCGATTTTCTCATTCCGGGCATCAGCGCCCAGAATGATTTTATCGGCTCCAAACTTTTTCAGCCAGTCTTCAAACAGATCGGGCTGCTTTACGGCAACGCTGCCGCCGGTGACCTGAGCGGCTCCGCAGTCGAAAGCAATGCGGATGTCTTCGTCCGACTGGATGCCGCCGCCAAAATCAATGTGTAGTTTGGTCTGGCTTGCAATTTTCTCCAGCACGTTGTAATTGACTACCCGTTTCTGGCGGGCTCCGTCAAGGTCCACCACGTGGAGCCTTTTCAGACCGGCATCTTCGTAGGCTTTTGCCACATCCGCCGGATGGCCTTTGTATTCCTTTTTCTGCGCGAAATCACCTTGCGTCAGCCGGACACACTTGCCTTCAATGATATCAATGGCGGGAATGATCTGAATCATGTTGTGAGCGGAATGGGCCGACAAAGTTGCATAAAAAATTTGCCAGCCTTCCATTGCGGAATAGAAAAAATGCCATAGTTTTGCACACGCTTTCAGCAAAAAGCAATGCCCGGTGTGGTAGTTCAGTCGGTTAGAATGCCGCCCTGTCACGGCGGAGGTCGCGGGTTCGAGTCCCGTCCGCACCGCTTAAGATAAAAAAAGGTCCTGATTGTTGAAATCAGGGCCTTTTTTTATTTATTCTTCCAGAACCCGGGTTTTCTGCATTTTCGGGCTGATTCCGCACTTTTTGTTTTTCCCGCCTTCAATTTCTGCCGGTTTGTTTATCCCTGAATTCCTCGCAAAAAGCAGATACCAGAGGCTGTCCGGTGCGAGTGTGTATAGACAGTAGTATTATCTATTAGACTTGTTAGTGGTTGGGAATGAGGGAGAAGCTGGATTGGAAGTTCCAAAGGCCAGCACATACCCCTACTATTGTATCCAGCAGCGCTAGTTTTCTGACTCTGATTCTCTCCATAATCAAGCGGTATCTTTTCATGCCACCAATGGCATGTTCAATGCTGATTCTATTCTTGCCTTTTTCTTTGTTAGCTTCTTTCTGCTGGAGGGTAAGTTGTTGTTTTTTCTTCTTTTTTTCCGGTATCTCCACCTTGCAATCCTTGAGCGTTTTGCCTATTCCAAAAAAGCCTGAATCTACCCGCAACTCTTTTGACTCGAACACTGCTGATTGATCCTTGATCTCTTGATCGGCCATTTTCTTGTCATGCACACTGCCGTTATAGAGCTTGCTCACGTACAAAAATCCGTCTATCGGTCGTACTCAGCAGGAGTAGCTTTCGGGTATGTCTTTTTTACCACTGAAGGCCTGCTCCTGTTGCTGCTCATCCACAGGCCGTTGCACGGCTACTTCACTACCATCCATGAGCAAGACCAACTGCCTGGAAAACTCCGGGCGGAGTTTCTGCCAGTCTTTCAAATCCCGGACCGGCAAGCAGCTTAACCGCTCCAAAGCAGTTTGTAAAAGGGGAAAAACCGAGTCAAGTTCAGGTGTGCATCCCCACCACTAATGCCAAAGATTAATCCTGCATTGTCCCAGGTAAGCGTGTTTTTCAAGATGAACAAAACAAAAAAAGAGCATCTCTTCATAAGTAGTGAAAATAAACTGCTGCTTTACATTGCGCATCTTCTCTTGCAGACTTACTCCGTAGCGCTCCTGGTATACTTTGCCCAACTGGGCGGCTAAGAAAGTGAACTTTTGCTCACTCAGACCCGTAGCCGAACGCCACTGCCGATCCGTGCGGATATCCTTATATGACAAGCTCATTTTAGTGCCTTTTACTAGCAAAAATAGCCACTTCGCTCATTATCAACAACTAACAAGTCTATTGTCTTTCCTTGCCTTACTAATTCATATCAGTAATGCCTGTACTCACCAAGAGTGATAATGTTGGGAGATGTAACATAGTATCAATCACTTGGATAATCGGAATGATGAAGGCTCACCCTCTAAATATTAAATCATAATATTTGGCCTGGAACGAGGCGGACAAAATATACCCGGGTGATGAATATTCGATCAACAGACCCAGATACTCGATAAGCCATTTCAAACCGCCTCCCTTATAAAGTATATTGGCTGTTAATCCGCAATGGCTTAGTTCATGTATAAATTCTTACTTCTCTTTATATCAGGCTTACTATTACCACTCATTTGTTATGCCCAAGATCTTGACACCACTATGTGGGTAACGGATGGATATATAAAAGCTATTGCACATGGTGGATCTAAAGTCTACATAGGTGGATCCTTTGATTATATAGGGCCCAATACCGGAGGAGGGGCAGCTGTAAACCCTGTCAGTGGTCAACTGGCAACGCCCCGGTTTTCTTATGTACATGGTGATGTAAAAACAGCAGTGTCTGATGAAAAAGGCGGGTGGTTTATCGGGGGAAAGTTCACATCGGTTCAGGGGCAGCCCGGCACGGATTAGCACACATTCTGTCTGACGGCACTTTAGATCCTGACTGGGTTTTTAACACCGAAAAGTCAGGTACATTTGGCAGCGTTGGTTCATTGGTTGTCCACGATGGTGTACTTTTTTTATAGGTGGGCATTTTGATAAAATCGGCGGAATCAACAAGAATTATTTCGCAGGAATAGATCTTCGAAGCAACCTGTCTAGTCCTGAAATAGCTTTACAGCAAAGCCCAACAGGATGGCAGCAAAAAGCAAAAAGCAGCACAGTAGTAAGCGAAAGATTGTAAGCAGGGAGCCCTACAAGCGCCGGAGTGAGGCCGAAAAGCAAAAGATTGTCTTTGAGGTTACCAAAGGGCTGATCGGGATCAGAGCCGCTTGCCGGAAATACGGCCTGAACCGGAATACGCTCAAAAACTGGATGGAGAACATTTGTCTGCCCAACTTAGGGGACACTATTTCTGATGAGTCACCATCCCCTATGTTAGCTAATAATTCCAGCGATCCCCCAAACCGGCAACTAAAAGCACTCACCAAAGCCCTGGCCGAGGCCGAACTGAAAATCAGCGGCCTTCAGACAATGATTGAAGTAGCCGAGCAGGAGTTAAAGATCAAGATCCGAAAAAAGCGTGGTACCAAACAGTCAAAAGAATGAGACAAAGTCATCCTACAGTAAGCCTGGAGCGTCTTTGTGCATTGTTTGGTGTCACCCGTCAGGCTTACTACGAAGCAGCAGATCACGAGAAAAAGACCAGTATTGCCGATATGGTGGTACTTGCTCTGGTTGATAAGATTCGTAAAGACATGCCCTTGATTGGGACCAGAAAGCTGTTTTATCTGCTTGAGCCTGAGTTAGCCGAGCATGGAATAAAAATGGGCAGGGATCAACTGTTTGATCTTTTGGGCTTCCATGGCCTACTGATTCGCAGGCGTAAACGGATGGTGAAAACCACCAACTCTCACCACTGGCTTAAGAAGTACCCCGACTTAATCAAAGACCTGGTGGTAGACGGCCCGGAGCAACTGTGGGTGAGTGATATCACTTATATCAGAACCCAGCAGGGATTCAGCTACCTGAGTTTAATCACCGATGCGTATTCCAGGAAAGTAGTCGGGTATGCACTTTACTCAACGCTGGAAGCGGTGGGATGTATGCAAGCCCTTAAAATGGCTGTTGCCAGCCGGAAACGGGAGTCGCCCTATACGCTGATTCATCATTCGGACCGAGGCATTCAGTACTGCTGCTCGGATTACGTGACTTTACTGGAGGCAGAAAACATTGCCATCAGTATGACGCAAACCGGTAGCCCTTACGATAATCCACAGGCTGAGCGGGTAAATGGGACAATCAAAAATGAGTTTTCTCCTAATAAGATTTACCGCGATCACCAGGAAGCCGAAAAGGAGATTGCCAGAATCATTGCCGTTTACAATCAGAAGCGGCCGCATGCCAGTTTGGATTACCTTACCCCTGAGCAGGCTCACCACGGCAGTGGAGAACTGAAAAAGCGCTGGAAGCACTACCCAAAGTCAGCTCCACCGACTAGGAATGTAGTACTGGAGGAGATCTGATGGCAGTGCAGGCAACTCAAAAAGCGGTGGAAATATGGATAACTCTTGCAGAGTTACCCACATTTCCACCGCATAATAGTAGTAGCAGCGTGTATTTAGCGATTTGTAAAGTAGTTTTAGGATTAAGGCAAAAACAGTGTAAAGCAGAATCAGGATTAACCTCAAAAATTGTAAGGTTTTTTCAGGACGGGACACAACAATGCTTTGTTTCATTGCCCTGATCCACTTCTTTGCCACGGGGGAGTATGCATTTGGCAGCCTGATGGCCGTCCTGTTTTACTGGGTAATGGCTGATATACCGGTGATCGGACGTTTTTCCAGACGGCTCAGGGAGTCTGACTTTTTCATGTGGACGGTCCTTCCCGTGCTTTTTTCACTCACGCTGGCTGCGGGAGTCTTCTGGCTCTGCTGGAATTCTCTGGTCAACTGGAGGCTGAGTGCCAAAGCATTGGGTGAGGACGCCAAAGTGTACTTTTACCTTGTGACAGCTGCCCTGAGCATGTCGCTTTACGGCCTTTACTTTAGCGTAAAAAACTATTAAAGAAAACAACTTCATGATTTCAAAGCTACCTGAGTGGGTCTGGACCGGTGCCTGGTTACTATCTTTCGTTGCCGGTATGGTCAACGTAGTAGGGCTGCTTAGTTTCCAGCATCAGGCAGTCACGCACCTCACGGGCAGTACCTCCCAACTGGCTATGGCAATGGTTTCCCTTGATACCTGGTCTATACTCCACCTTCTGGCCCTTATCGGTTTCTTTATTGCGGGAACGGTTTTAAGTGGTTTTCTGATCGGAGACTCCACCCTTGAACTGGGTCGCCAATACGGAATGGCTCTCCTGGCTGAATCGGTACTGCTTCTTGCGGCAGTACCCTCACTTAATAACGGCAGTCTAAGCGGCATTTACCTGGCCTGCTGCGCCAGCGGCCTTCAGAACGCGATGGTAAGTACTTACAGCGGTGCGCTTATCCGCACTTCTCACCTTACAGGATTGTTTACTGACCTTGGTATCTTCCTGGGGCAGGCCCTGCGCCAGTTGCCCGTGGATAAGAGACGGGTGCGCCTCTGCCTGCTCATCATTTCCGCATTTCTAAGCGGGGGGGTCGCCGGTACGTTAACTTTCACCTACCTTGGCAATGCTACTCTTTTGATTCCCGCTGCCCTCACCAGCCTTGCAGCTATTACGTACGGTTCCTATCGCCTCAACAAGGAGCGAGCCCAAAAACAATACGCGTAAGTGAACCGGTTTCGCTAGGGCACTTTGTTCTGCGCTGCCCCTTGGTGAGACCTAAAGCAAAAACCCATTTCGGCTTTCTTCAGCCAGCATTTACTGTTTAAATACCTGGAGGGTTCTGGTACTCCCACCCGACTCGATTCGCAGGAAATACAGGCCAGGAGGAAAGCCAAGGGCATTTACCCGATAATTTTCCCCAGGGCCTGCCTCAGACTTTTCGTAGTACAACTTACCGTACCGGTCATATACCTGCAGGTGTACCGGTGCTTGCGGAATGGTAGCCAGCGTAATAGTAAACTCATCGGACGTGGGATTCGGATAAACACCAGCCAGCAAATTCTCCTCCGGCAGCACCTGTACCGTGACCTCGTCGCTTGCCGAAGCGCCACGGTTATCCGTTACGGTTAACCGGAATACGTAGGTGCCTGCTACTAGGTCGTGGAGTTGCAGGTTAGAAGTAGTTTCGCCGCTGAACCTGGCGGCCGGGCCGCTTACTTGGTTCCATTGCACACTTGTTACGTAACCATCTTCGTCGGACCAGGTTCCTACTACGGTAGCCCGGTTGTTAGGGAGATTGAGGGTGATCACTTTACTCCCCCTGCCGTTTGCATTGGCATTGGCAAGAGGCGGACGGTTGGAAGCCGTTGAAAGGAGAATTTCAATGGCGGCGATTTGAGGTCGGTTCACTTTACCAGTAAAGCCCAAGGTAATGTTCCCATCATTGGTAGAGACTTCGAAAGTTTTTATCAGGGCCGTGGCTACGCCTGCCTCACGGGCAATATCAAAATTAACCAAGTTATGCTCCCCGTCAATGTTTACGTCGAACACCCTTTTGCCCACCGGATCACCGGTGGTATCACCGCCGGGAACCCCGAAATAGATTTCTGCAAAATGCAATTTCACGGTGTAATTGCCGGGTGATACGGGCAGATAATAGTAAAACTGTCCCAAATCCTCATTGGAGATGCGTTCAGATCGATAAAGCCCGTCGGCATCAGTTCCCTGTACGTCGGGCAAGGCAGGAGCGTAATACGTGGTCTGAGAGAGAAATACGTAATTATCCGCATTGAAAATCACGCCCTGCGGGTCAATGTAGTCCGTCCCTCCCGCATTTAAGCGGTACACTGCTGAGGGAAGTTGCAGTGGCTGGTCGATCACGGTGAAATGGATGGTGGCTGATTCGCCCTCGCTTCCCGTTCCATTGGCGCCCGAGTAAGGCGTAGCCGTAACCGTATAGCTGCCCGGCTTGGGAGTCCAGCCCAGGTAATTGCCCTCCAAATCACCCCACCAGGCGTAAGGCGGATAATTTTCCGTGTGAAGACTGTCGTTGAACGCAAAGACAACGCTTCCAATCGCTAAGGGTAAGGTGTTAGGCCTGAAACTTGCCCGCAGGTTAAGCTGCCGGGTAGGCAGCAGGGCCAGATTGATCACGTCGCCGGATCGCAATTGCACGATTGCTATCTCCGTATCGGCATTCATCAGTGTGAAACCTACTACGGCAAAGGGAGCCGGTTCCCTTTGAGCCCAGGCTTGCTGCATTAAGAAGAGGAAGAACAGGAGGAGTCCACGTTTTTTCATAAGACTTATTGGTAAGATAATACCTGAAAAAGTTAGCGCTTTAAGAACTTAAGTAATACATAACCAGCTGGTGAGTCCAGTCCGAGCAGGTACAAGCCGGGTTGAAGACCCGTTATGGGAAAGAGCAGTTGCTGCCCGTCAGGCACTTGATGGGCATTGCGTAGTCTTACTTTCCCGGTAAGATCACTCACCCAGGTTCCCCGTACCTGTCTGGCCGGAAAAGGCAGTTGTACGATAAGTTTGTGCGCTGCCGGGTTTGGGAATATGCTTACTCCTCCGGATGAAAAGGCTTCATTACCCGTTGCCTTCAGCCGGGCAGTACCCGATTTACTCATCAGGCTACCCGGAGTTTCGCCTTGCTGGGTATTGCCATCCGACGCGACTAATTCGCCCTTTGCCTCGGTACCTCCGTAGGAACTCGGCTCTGAAGCAGCCACAGGCACTACTTCAATGGCTGATACTTTTGCAAAATCGGCACTGCCATTGCTAAAATCAAGGTTTAAGGTACCATCGGTCACGTTTACCGTAAAACTTTCCTGCACTGCCCGTAGAGATCCGCCTGCTTGAAGAAAGATATCGTATTCGGTAAGTTTTCTTTGCCCTTCAATGTCTACATTAAACTTCCGGGCCCCAACCCCGCCACTGCCTCCTCCCGGCGCTCCCCACCAGATTTCGGCAAAATGCAGTACAATCTGGTAGCTGCCATTACTTAAGGAAAATGCGTAGGAGAAATTGCCGTACCGTTCGCTCTGGTAAAGTGCCGGGTGGGTTGTAATGCCTATATCCTGACTGCTGCTATAGGTATTGCCTCCCGGGTAGATATTATCTTCGCTGAACAACTCTCCGGTAGCAGCGCTATAGGCTGCTCCTCCGGCGTTTAGGGCGAATCTGGTTTTTTGTTCCGGCGATGCCTCTACGGTAAACACTACTTCAAAACTTGTGTTGCCGGTGTAACCGGGCAGGCTGGCTTCCAGCGTGGCCCGGTAAGTCCCTGGTGCTAACCCCGTAGAAGCTAACCCCGTAGAAGTGGCTGCTAGTTCAATTTCCGTACCTTCTGGTCCGGCTCCTCCCGTTGGGTTACGCACCGCAAGCCAGCCGGGAACACCATCCGGATTGAATCGATAAGACGATTCCCCGGTTAGAGTCCAGAGCAGATTTTCTCCCGATGCGGCCTGCCCTGCCTGAGCCCGAAGGTTTACCTGGGGAAGGGAAAAACCGGCAACCTTGCGGGGGCTGCGCGTCAGACGGCTGCCGAACGTTCCTTTTTCCGGAATAGCCCCGTTGTCTATGGCCCCTTGTGCGACAATCAACCGGTCTTCCTGGAGTACTTTGGCAAAAGGAGCTACCAGCGTTCCGGGAAGGGTACAGCGCGTACGCCATTGGTTGCTTTCCGGGTCGTACTCCAACACATCCGCAAAATCAGTATTATCGTCGCTCCCTCCTACTAGTAGAATTTTACCATCCATTGTCAACGTCTCCGGCTCAAAGTGAGAGCGTCCGGTGGGCAGGTCAGCAAGGCGGGTCCAGGCGTTCGTTACGGGATCATATACGTGCAGAAACCGGGTATTGCTGCGTCCGCCGTCGTGCCCTTTCTGGCCCCCAATGGTGTAAATTCTTCCCCCAACGGTGACGGCTCCGAGGTGATTACGGGGCTCGGGCAGGGGCGCGGCGGTCTGCCAGCCTGCGGCCAGGTTGTCCAGGTCCATCACGTAGTGGTCTCCCGTGTCCGTATGCCGGTTGGGCAATACGCCACCGAATGCGTGAATCTTGCGCCCTACCCGGCTAGCCGCCCCGGAACCACGGGGAGCGGGCAACGGCGGGCCAAAGGACCAGGTATTGGTGGGGACATGGTATACCTGTACAGCATCAGTGACCGGTCCGGGATGATCCCCGGTAAAGCCGCCGATCAGCCAGACTGATTCTTCCGTTGCCACGGCACCCATGTGGGTTACCGGTATCGGCATACTGGCCAGCCTTACCCACCGGTCGCCCTGCGGCTCGTACCTTTCCGTCCGGCCCGTACCCTGCAGGTAGCCGAAGTAGCCGCCGAAGGTATACATATTCCCCCCAACAACTGCACTTTGTCCTTCTTTGCGCTCAACTGTCGAAGGCGCCAAGGCCATCCATTGACACTCCACCTGCGGCTCGCCGTTGAGGACTTCAATGGCCGACACGGTTGGCTGGTTGACACTGGCGAAAAAATCAAGCGTGAGCAGTCCATCGCTTACTTCGACCGGGAATGTTTTGACAACTGCCCGCATGGCCCCTGCCTCCTGGTAGATGTCGAAGTTGGTCAGGCCGCTTTGCCCCTCCAGGAACAGGTTGAACACGCGTTTGCCCGGGCCACCTTCTCCCCCGCCGGCAGCTCCCCACCAGAGTTCGACAAAATGCAGCCGGACGGTATATCTGCCGGCGTTCAAAGGAATATTGTAGCTAAATGAGTCCCGGTCTTCGCTGGTGCTTCGCTCTTTCCGGTAAAGCACATCCTTCTCCGTGCCAGCCACGTCGCCAATGGCAGGATTGGTAAATATTTTTCCTCCCGTAAAATAGGCGTCCTCCTCAAAAACTGTCCCCCCCACTGTTTGCCGGCCTCCTCCGCAGTTAATCCCCGGCAGGACTTGGCCTTCCTGCTTTGGGGCAGCAGGAATATGGATGGAAGAGGAAGGTATGTGATACCCAAAACCTCTTAAAGACGAAAAGCTAACCAACAGGCCTGCCAGGAACAGAGTCCGGAAGTGAGGCAACGGGGGTAAACCCGACCGAAGGAGGAAGTAATCGGGCACTGACCGGACTTTCATAACTTGAGGACACTGGCTTGGTAAGTGATGAGGCTAATTAAAGTATAACTTTAAGCAAATACAAGTAGCTGACTGCCAGAATTTCAAGTATTCCTTTTGATATCACCAATTCCACTCATTCGCTTATCTGATTGACGTTATTGATCAGCAGAACTATCCAGATCAACCGCTCCTTATTCCCCATGCTTTACTTGACCCGATTTAGGTGCAAATTGTGCGCAAACAAAAAAGCAGTGACAATCTTTCAAATTGCAGCTGCTCAATTTTAAACTCAGATGAGGTGGAATTGCAACAGTTTACTGGAGGAATTTTTCAGGCAGCTAATCTTTCCTGTTCAAGATAAGGCTGGTACTGTCGGGGACTTGTGTTGCCCGGTGCGGAATGGCGTCTTCTTTTGTTATACCAGCCCTCAATATATTCGGAAACAGAGAGTTCAGCCTGTTGCTTTGTCAGATAATCTTCATGGTAAACCAGCTCTGTTTTCAGCGTTTTAAAAAGCTTCCGGCTACTGCGTTATCCCAGCGGACCTCAGACCATGCCTGATTTGGGGTCCATTGCCTTTTCTGCTCATGCTTTGCTGTACAGGCAATCCTTTCAACTGTTCTTTAAAATCGGTACAGGCATATTGAATACCTCTATCGGAATGGAACAACAAATCCTGCTTTACAGGTCTGTTTCTGACCGCCATTTTCCAGGCAGCTATCCTGGGGTCACAAGCTTTCATCGTATCACTCATGGACCTGAGATCAGATCTCATCTGAGGTCCGCCCAGCCAACCACCTTTCTGTCAGCCAGATCCAGGATAGCCCTCAGGTACAGCCATCCTTCCGGGGTTCTGATATAAGTCAGACCGGACACCCGCTTCTGCCCGGTGGCCTGTGCTGACAAGTCCCGGTCAGGGTGGTTTTCAGCTATGGCGTATTCGTGGTCAGAATCAGTAGTCTGCACCCGGTATTTCCTGCGGATAATACTTTTGATACTGGCTTTCTTCATGGACCTGCACGTGCCTGAGCACCGGGTCGGCCTGGCTACCCGTGGAGGAGAAGCCCGGATACCGGGTTCTTTCAACTCACTGGTGATCCCGGGGCTGCCATGGACCTCAGACCAGGCCCTGATTGGGGTCCGCGCTTTTTACTCTCATTATAAATTCTATCCATGTCAACCAGTAACGCCTGTTCTTTGATTACTCTGGAACCAACAGGGTGTTTTAGCCAGTAATAGTAACCGCTTACACTTACTCTCATCACCTTACACATCTTTTCAACAGCAAATACTTCCCGGTGCTCCTTTATGAACCGGAATATCTGCCCTCTCCCTGGAAAAGATGCTGACCGCCTCCATAATATATCGCCCTCTGACTGAGCCTCCTTCAACTCCTTTTGTAAACGTCTGATTTCTGCCTGTCCGGCTGAAAGACCTGGCTTCTCACTTACTGCCAGGCTACCATTCTGATGCTGCCTCCATTTGCTGATTCTACCCGGGTCGATCCCTGACCCGGCAGCCGCTGTTTTCACTGATCCCCGGGCATGAGATAGCTCTGCTGCCATCTGCCTGAATGCCTGGTCAAACACTTGTTTTTTCATGTGGTCAGATTTAATAATCTGTTAAATCTGCCTGGCTTTTTCCCTCCAGTCAAAGCTAGCAAGTCCACTGCTCGACGACTATCTGCGCAAGGAGTTAGCCAAGCCCTCCTTAGCTTTTGCGTAAGTCCTACTTTGTATAATTCAAATATGTATTCAAAAAAAGATATGGCAAGAAAATTTGATTCTTGCCGTATCCTTATGATCCTGTTCTGGTTTAGTACCCCGGGTTTTGTACTAAAAATCCTTCTTCGCCGGAAGCGCCATCCATTGCCCGCTGAGGAACCGGGAACAATCTTTTGTTGACATCCCTATCGGTCTTCCCTGTCCAGTTACCCTCATATTTGCCAAACCGTATCTGATAGTTTCTTCTAAACCCTTCCCAGTAAAGTTCAAATCCCGATTCACGGAACAATATATTCAGGTCAATGGTATTCAAGGCATCAGGAGTCTGGTCAGGCCGGGCATTTCTGGAAGTTCTCAAGGTATTTATATCGGCCAAAGCCCCGGCATTGTCACCATTTCTCAACCTGGCCTCAGCACGCATTAAATAAATCTCTCCCAAACGGATCAAAACCAGATCAACACTACTATAGCTGCAACAATTGGGAGCGGTACGGCTGAATTGATACTTTGAAAACCGGTAACCCGTGTTATGTAAACTCCCCGGACCGGAAAAATCAACATTGCGGGTATGGTCAACATAGGTTAGGTTGGCACCACTGGTTCTTCTATTGATAACGGGATAGATCCTTACCTTACCGTCGGCGCAAGTCAAAATATTACCTCTGCTATCTTTTCTGGGGCCCCAGATAATACCACGAAGTATTCCCCGGTCCATTTCAAATTCTTTGGCATCCACGCAATAATAATGCTCCGAATCATTCCTTGGCGTTACCCCGGTAAGATCCTTAAGTCCATCAGGTATAATCTGATTTCTTTTAAAGAAACGGGCATCGGCATCGGCAGGATCTACATTGCCGTAGGCATCTACCCATGTCTGGTAAAAATCAGGGGTAGCCGCTACCGCATCCGTTCCACGGGTATTTGGAAATTCCGGTCTTGGAACCTGATCACCGGATATGGACCAGTAGGCCCACCGTTGGTGGTCGGTCTCCAGTACGCCTCTTTGGTCAAGTGCAAATATAAGTTCACGATTGGTATGGTTATTATCACTGAACAAATCAAAATATTCAGGAGATAATGCATAAGGTCCGGAAATAATATCACCCGTATATTGTATCACCTTATCCATATCCTCTCTCCTGAAGTCGGGCGTACCGTACGGATTGCGGTAAACGGCCGCATTCAGATACAAACGTGCCAGCAAAGCCTTCACCGCATTTTGGCCAAGCCTAGCCGGGCCCTTATCGTTTTTAAGTACATCCACCACCGACAAAAGCTCCCTTTCGATATAATCAATGGCTGCTTGTCCCCTTAGAATTTCGGATCTTCCATCCGAAAGCTCTTTCCTGAAAACAAGTCCCCAGTTATCAAGTGCCAACATATTGAGATACGCCTTCATGGCTACCATTTCGTAATACCCATCCTGGGCACCTGCATTACCGTTTTCAGCTTCCTGGCTTAATCGTTCCGCCGCAAATACGGCTCTCCATAAAGTTAACGTTATTTGGGTCCAGGTATCCCCTACCAGGCTATTACTTGGGGTCATCAGATGCTGGTGAACCGCAATGAACCTGCCACCATCAAACCAGTCTGTACCTCCCCGGTAGGGAAGAATGCCTTCATCAGAAGCAACCTCTTGAAGTCCAAAATTAACCGTATGCGACCATACACCATGCCGGAGAAGACCGTATACCGGCGCTATGGACCCACTTACAATTTCCGCCTGGCCGGTTCCCGTCAGAGACTCATCAAGAATCTCCTCCTCTAAGGTGGTACAACCGAAAAAGGCCAGTAAAAATACAGCTATCGGCAGGGTTTTCGTAAATCTTATATTTTTCATTTTAGTTTGATTATCCACGTGATGGTAAATGAATCGTTTGTTTTCTTTTAGAATGTTACATTAAGACCCAGCAGAAATGTTCTTGCCCTTGGATACGTAAATCGGTCAATGCCAAAGGTTTGGATTCCACCTGAAGTAGATCCCGTATTGACTTCAGGGTCAAATCCTGAATAATCGGTGATGACAAACAGGTTTTGACCGGTTAGCGTAAGACTGATCCGTGGGAAGGCGTTCCCAATCTGCTCCCGGTTAAATTTAAGTTATAGGCCAGTGTCGCGTTGTTCAATCGTAAGAAAGAGCCATTCTCCAGATAACGGGTGGATACGGTATTGGCATTGCTCAATATCTCATTGGGGTACTGGACCGCAAAATCGGTTGTATTATTAGACCGGGCCAACAGTGCCTTATTGAACAGGGTCATGGTCGTGTGATTGTAAACCTTGTTTCCTGCTACCCCATTAAAATTCAAACCCAGGTCAAAAGCTTTGTACTTTAAGTTCAGGGAATACCCATAGATGAATTTAGGAATCGCACTGCCTACTACCACACGGTCATTGTCCAGTATTGCACCATCTCCATTAGTGTCCCTGAATATATTCTGACCATTGTCCGCATTGATGCCATTAAACTGATACATATAGAATGCCCCGATCGGCTCATTGTTAATGTAGCCATTAATGGTCGCGCCCGTTTGGCCGGAACCCTGGGCTGCCCCCGTTACCAGGACCGAATAGGGCGAATCTTTCACTTGATTTTGGATGAAGGTCACATTCCCGCCCATAGTATAGGAGAAGTCGCGTTTTGGGTCGCTGCTGTAATTCAAAGTCAATTCGACCCCATTGTTCTGGATGATCATATCCGGGATATTGGTCCAGTAGATAGAGGTAGGCTGAACCGGATCGGGAGGAACCACTTCCAGCAATATGTTGGAGGACTGTTTATTGAAATAATCCAATGTACCAGTCAGGCGGGAATTCAGGAATGCGAAATCAATTCCTACATCTACCTGGGTGGATACCTCCCATTGTATATCCGGGTTTGCCAATCGGGTAAATCTGATCCCGTATGGATAACCTCCTAATGAAGTGGCATCGGTATCAATGGGATAGGTACTGATACTTCCGGCCCCTGTTTGTAATCTCTCCTCTAAATAACTGGCTTTGGTGATCTTGGAGGGAATCTCCTGGTTGCCGGTCTGGCCCCAGCTTGCACGCAGCTTCAAGTTATTGAAAAACGAATTGGCCATAAAATCTTCGTTGCTGATGTTCCATCCTAGAGCAAAAGAAGGGAAATACCCATACCGGTTATTCTCGCCGAACTTGGAGGACCCATCGGCACGCAACGTACCGGTAAACATGTATTTGTTGGCATATATGTAGTTTACTCTGCCGAAGAAAGATTGCAGCTCGTTTCTGATGGCTTCCGAATTGACCGCAGTAGGAAGTTTCTCTGTACTGGTATGGTCCTGGTAAACAGGGTCAATATTATTCGTTGCAAAGCCGCGGTAAGTAGTGATCCTGGTTTCATCCAGAAACTCCTGGTAAGAATGCCCTGCCAATGCAGTAACGTTGTGAACATCCCGGTTCCAGTTATAAGTAAGCGTATTTTCAACCAGTTGATTGGTATTGGCACTTACGTTAGCATCCAGTACCCCATTGGAAACATCAGATTCATTGACCACTGCCGGAAAGGGTTTGTACTGCTGGTTCCTGCTGGTAGCCGAATAATCAACCCCGAAGTTCAACTTATAGGTAAGGCCTTTTACTATTTCCAGGGATGGTGAAATGTTCGCCAGAATCCGGTTATTGATGGCCATGTCACTGAATAAATCGTACCTGGTAAGTGGATTTAAGGCGTTTGTGTTCAATAGCGTAGGTGCACCGTCCGTATAGGCAGGAATGGTTGGATTTAAACTCAGCATATCACTTATGGTCGAAGTAATACTGGGGCGTAAATTTTCGGTGCGGGCGGCCGTAAGATTATAATCGATGTTTAACCTTCCGTTGAATGCCCGCTGATTCATATTCAGTTTTCCCGAATAACGTTTTAGCCGGCTGTTCTTCAGGATTCCTTCCTGGTCCTGATAGCCTACCGAAGTGAAGTAGGAAAAATGCTCACTGCCGGCGCCGCTCATTGACAAGTTGAGCGTATTGGATACCCCCCTTTGGGTCAATTCATCCTGCCAGTTCGTATTGGCCCCAAAGTCTTGCAAAGTTCCACCCACATCCACCACTTGCCTGCGAAAAGCGTCGGCATCGAAAACATCAATTGTTTTGACTATGGACGAGACAGCAGTGGATGCGGCAAAGTTAACCTGCGGTTTTCCCTTGCCTTTTTTAGTGGTAATGACTACCACCCCATTTGATGCCCTGGAACCATATACGGCGGTTGCACTGGCATCCTTCAGCACATCGATACTTTCAATATCGTTAGGGTTAATGAAGTTCAGGGGATTGTTGGGAACACCCGTGGAGGAATTGTCCAGCAAAAATCCATCAACCACGTAAAGCGGCTGGGTTCCGGAACGCAAACTGCCGATACCCCTGATGATTATATCCTGCGCGGCCCCTGGTTCACCACTGTTTGCGGCAATGGAGACACCGGCCAGTTTACCCTGCAACAGTTCACCCGGGTTGGTTACCACGCCCCGGTTAAAATTTTCACTGTTAATAGAAGAAATAGCACCGGTAACATCTGACCTTTTCTGGGTACCGTACCCAATCACCACTACCTCATTCAGTTGCGAAAGATCCGGGACTAACTGGACCACTACGGATGATTGTCCGTTCACTGCAACTTCCTTCAGCGCATAGCCTACATAAGAAACTGCAAGAATGTCACCCGCACCGGCATCAATTACAAATTTTCCTTCCGAATCTGTTGTTGTGCCCTTTGTTGTTCCTTTAATAAGAACGGTTGCACCGGGTAATGGTGCTCCTGTTTCATCTCTGACCGTACCCGAGATGGGTTGGGCAACGGATACAACATTGACAAAAGGAGCATTTATTTTAAAAAATACCGCCTCATCAATTTCTTTAGAAAACGCATGGGAGGGGTTAACACCAAATTCAGCCCAGAATATCAGACATGCCGAAGCACATATGATTTTTGATAATCGTAATTTTGAGTACATAAATGTAAGTGTAGTTTGGCTAAAATTTTTCTGTATTTTCGGATTCTAATAAGGCCATAAAAGTAACATCTGTGCAACAAAGTGCTGTTAATTCGATGTTAGCATTGTATTACCAACTGATGTTATATTCCTTACTGATGTTAAGCGGAGACAACCCAACGAGCCGGCGTGGGGAGGCTGGCACCGGAACAACCTGATTCGCTCTGGTCAGTTGGGGCAGACCCTGAGTTTAAATACCACACCGGGTGAGCCTGCCAGGCGTATTTAATTCATTCCGGCAACTGAGCTTGCGCTTAACCCTGGTTTGACCCGGAATCCGGGAGGAGGTCAAGTAATTGAAAAACTCTATCCCAAACCGGTTCGAAAACGGGGGAGCCGACATTTGGGTTTCCCCCATTTTGGTGTAGGCTGAGAAAAGACTAGTGGTCAGGAAGCAATTATTTGAGGGGTGAAAAAGGCGCTATAGTATCAGCTGGTTTACCCCTCACTTTAACCCTTCCTGACCACTAGGCAGCTATCTGAAGCTGGCCTTTGTTTTCAAATTGTTCCGGGCTCAGATATCCCAGTGTCGAATGCCTTCGTTTCTGGTTGTACCAAACCTGGATGTATTTGAAGATGTCCTGTTTAGCCTCCTTGCGGGTCTGGTACAGGCGGTGATATGTGGTGCTCCCCAGTGGCAGGACTAAAAACCCGAAGAGTTAAGGTGTAAAAATGCGCTCAGGTCCGGGTTATATTTTGTACTTTTTCTAGCAGGTGTTTTTCCTTCAACTGGAAATACACTTCTGCCGGGGTTAGTCGGGCCAGATGTTGATGTGGCCTTTGGGTGTTGTAAAACTGAAAATAAGTTTCCAGTCCTGCAAACAGACTCTGCCCATCCGAATAGCTTTTCAGGTACACATCTTCGTATTTGACGCTACGCCAGAGCCGTTCAATAAACACGTTGTCGGTAGCTCTGCCTTTGCCGTCCATACCAGGATGTCTTGATCCAATAGCGTGTCCACAAAAGCATCACTGGTGAACTGCACCCCCTGACCGGTGTTGAAGATGTGAGGCATGCCGAACCGCTTAAGAGCTGTCTGCAAAGCCTTCACGCAAAAACTGCTTTCCATGCTGTTGGACAGCTCCCAGGAGAGCACGTACCTTGAGTACCAATCCATTACCGCTACCAGGTAGAGGAACCCGTTCTTCATTGGAATATAAGTGATGTCAGAGGACCACACCTGACTGATGACCATGTTTCTGAGCAGGTAAGGGTACTTCTTATGAGCTTTACTGGCCTTACTCAAGTCAGGCTCAGGATAAATAGCCACTAGGCCCATCAGTCGCATAAGCCTTCTCACCCGCTTTTCATTGACTGCCTGCCCTGCCCGCCTAAGCAGATCACTCATCATCCGGTAACCAGCAAAAGGCGTCTTTACAAAAGGCGTCTTTAAATACTGCTCGTCAATCTTGCGCATTAACTACAGGTTCTGCTCGTTTTCCCCTTTGGGCTGATAATACAGCCCCGACTTATGCAAAGACAACAACCCGCACTGACGGCTAAGCGAAAAGGGCTTCTCTGACCACTCCACACAGTCCTGTCTTACGGCTCCTGGAAGCGCTGATATTTTTTTTTGAGCCACTCCAGTTCCACCTGTAACTTGCGGACCCTGGTCTGCGGTCCATCTGCTCGCAGAGCCGGCTTCGCTCTTCATCAAAAGCCTGTTTTTCCTCCTGACCCTTACTGCTTTCCTGGAAGATACCAGTTGCTGAACTAAGTAGCAGCCCTTTCCAGGTGGAGATCTGATGGGGATGCAGGTTGAACTGCTGAGCCAGTTGGGCTGGCGTTTTACGCTCTTTTACTGCTTCCATGGCTACTTGAGCTTTGAAGTCGGCCTTGAACTTTCTGCGCTTGCTGTCCTTCATTTTAGAACTTTTTTAAGGTGGTAAAATTACGCCTTACACCTTAACTTGCAGTCCTGTTTCCGGGGGGCAGCATAAATAATGCAGATACTCACAAGAGCGGAAAAGTAGACGAGGTGTTCAGAGCAGCAACTGGTCGTTTGGTATTGCTGCTCTAGCTGCCTACCTACAGCCCCTAGCTGAATCTTGTTTAAATGCTTGGGCGCCACTTCCGCAGAGTAGTCACTCATTGTGAATCATTCTCATCGATGAAAGAGTTGCTAAAGGCCGCTACTGGCTTCTTCCAACGCTATAACCAGAATCTAAAAGAAATATGATCTGTTATTGGAGCACACTCGTCAAAATTTCCTTGATTGTACTTGGATAAGCGAGGTGATATTCATTCAGTACTTATTGGGCGGGAATCAATTCCATGAGTATTTCCCGATTACCCGTTTTGGTGCTCCCTTCGATATAGCGTATTTTTAAAGAGGCATCCGTCAACTCTACCAGGTCAATAATCATTTCTTGTCCGGCTACTCCCTTGTCCAAGACAATCTTGGTCTCGTTAGCTGCTAGTTCCCAAGTACCCGTACGCATGGAGTTATCCCGCTGAATAATCACATAATCCGTTTCATCGGTAATGGCAAGTCGGTAGTGACTATAATCCTCAGTAATGGTTTGTCCTGCCGGTAAGGGATGCTGATAAAGCGGGTTAGGGTTACCAGTTTGAGCAACTTTAGCAACTTTCCAGCTTCTTTTGAGCTTTGCTGCGGTATTGCTCGTAGGCTTGGGATCATCACTTGGGCAGGCCGTCAACAGGCAAGTAAGCAGCAACAGGACCAGGGGGAAAAACAAAGTTTTGTGCATAAAATCGCTTAATTTCTCAATAATTTGAAAGAGTGTTATAGAGGCGGCCCTATACCGCCCCTCAGTGGAGTTTATTCTTTAATAAATTTTTTGACTATAGTTCCTTTGTTGGTTTCAATTCGAACCAAATACATGCCTGGAGCAAATGCAGCAGTGTTAAAACCAACTTGGGTGATTGCTTTAGAAGCTGAATTCGCTTGGGCAGCTTGGTTACCCGTGGCATTAAACACGATTGCCTGCTTGTAGTGCCATCCTAGGGGTAACAGTACAAGTACTTTGTTGGTGGCAGGGTTAGGAAATAGATGTATCTGCGTAGCAAGTCCTTTTTCCGTGCCGGATACCGTGATCCGGAATGGTTCGGAGTGAACAGCCGGGCCGCAGTGACCCGTTACCTGCACCGTGTAACTTCCGGCCAGGGTAGCATTGAACGTTTGCCCTTCAGCCCCGCTGATTAAGTCTCCATCCAGGTACCACTGGTTGCCTTCGCTGCTGCTGGACGTAAGCACAATCCCGTTGGACGTGATGGATGGCTTAGCCGGAGCCACGCAGAAACTGCCGGTTACGGTTTGGGCGGTCCAGGTAGTCAGCATTGCCTGCCTGCGAAGCACCAATGGTTACTGTTCCTGTGCCGGTAAGGGTCAATAGATCGTTTTCCAGAGTAGCCGGTCCCGAAACAACCGTGAAACTAAGCGGCAAGCCGGAGGAAGCAAGACCGCTCACCCGGAAAGGAGCTTCTCCCATTGTTTTGTCCGTTAAAGCAGCCAGGCTAACTACCTGTGGCGCTTGATGGACAGTGAAGGTGCGTTTTACAGTAGCGGCAGCGTGGTACAACGCGTTGCCCCATTGAGTAGCCTCGATCGTCACGGTACCCGCTCCAGTCAAAAGCAGCGTATTGCCGGACACAATTGCCGGGCCGGAAGTAACCGAGAAGGTTACCGGCAGCCCCGAAGAAGCCGTGGCAGTTAAGGCAAAGGAGGCATCACCATAGGTCTTGTTCTCGATAACCGCAAACGTAATCCGCTGATTGCTCTTGACTGTGGCTGCGGTAACGGTGAAGAATTGGAACACTTCCAAAGCAGGTTCATAATTAGCGTCTCCTCCTTGAGTAGCTTTTACCCGCACGATTCCTGATCCTGAAAGAGTAAGGTTGTTTTCTGCTACCGTAGCCGGACCGGATACAATACTGAACGTAACCGGTAGAGCGGAAGAAGCCTTGGCCGATAAGCTGAAGGGTGCATCGCCTTCCATTTTATCAGGCAAGGGCTCGAAGGTAATGGCCTGAGTAGCTTTGTTGACAACAAATGTTCGCACTACATCAGTGGCCGCTTTGTAGACGTCATTCCCAGGTTGGAATGCCTTAATCGTAACGCTACCTGCCCCTACCAGCGTTAGGGTGTTGTCCTCGAGGATGGCCGGGCCGGATAGTACACTGAAAGAAACTGGTAAGCCGGAAGTAGACGTTGCCAACAAGGCAAAGGGGGTATCGCCGTAAGTTTTACTCGGTAGCGCCTCAAAGCTAATGCGTTGGGTAATTCGCTCGGCTAAAGGATTCGCATCTACTTGCCCACTAATGGTGAAATTATACGGATTCTTGTCGGGATCATTGGTGGCGAATGACAAGCTGCCAGTGTAGCTTCCTGCTCGTATGGCCGTAAGCTGCACCCGAAAAGGCACGCTTTCTCCTGCCGGTACACGGGTTGGAAACTCTTCCACCAGCGAAAAACCAGCCGGCAGACTGAAGCCGCTGACGGTGAGGTCTACTGTTCCCTCGGTGTTGTCGAGGATAAAGCCTTGCGTAACCGGAGTGCCGGCAATGGTACTGCCAAAGAAAAACTGCCCGTGTTGTCATCGATGGGTTCAGCGATATATTTAACTACTACCTTGGGTACAATCAGGGCAGGTACGTAGCTGAACTTTTGGAGCGAGTTATTCCGGGAATCGGATACGTATACATTGCCTTGTGCATCAACGGCGATGCCAGTCGTGCGGTCGAGTTGCCCGTTGTCCTTCCCGTGACTGCCAAATACCAAGTACTGTCCATTGTTGGTAAGAATCTGAATTCTGCTGTTTTCTGATACGTATACATTGCCTTGTTCGTCCACGGCTACATCAGACGGATAGGTAAATTGCCCGTCTGCATAACCGCTGTTGCCAAACTTGGTTAATAGAACTCCCTGATTGTTGAACTTCTGAATGCGGTGATTGCCGTAATCGGCTACGTACACGTTGCCCTGCGTATCTACAGAGAGACCGGAAGGGCTGCGGAACTGCCCGCCATCCGAACCTCCGTCTACTTTCCACACCAAATACCCATAAGAGAATTTCTGAATGTAACTCTTTTCCCGGTCTAAAAGCAATACATTGTTCTGCCCATTCAGGGCGATGCTGTGAGGCGAAATCAACGCTCCCTCACCCGGGGTGTAAGACATGTGTATCTTCTGGAAAGTGCCGTCGGGGTTAAACATCTGAACCGGGCCGTCTCCTCCGTAGCGGGCCACTACATAAATGGTTCCCTCTGTGACTACTGCAACTCCGCTGGGACTGTAGAACTGTCCTCTTTCGTAACCACCCGAACCGAACTTCATCAGGAAGTTGCCATTCTTGTCAAACTTCTGAACGCGGTCGTTGTATGCATCCACCACGTAAATATTGTCCTGCCCATCTACGGCGATATCCGAGGGATAGGAAAACTGCCCGTCGGCAGTGCCTGCTGTCGGTCCGCCAATTTTAGACAGAAAGTTGCCATTGGCGTCAAATTTTTGCACCGCATTATTGGACGAAGCGTACACATTGCCTGCTCCGTCTACGGCTACACCCGACAGGTTTCGGTAGTGCGGGTCTGGGGTGCCTTGCAGACTGAACTTAGAAAGAAAATTTCCGTTGGCGTCGAACTTCTGAATGCGGTAGTTTAGATTATCGGCTACGTATACATTGCCTTGTTTGTCTACTGCAACGTCTGAGGGAGAGTTGAATTGCCCGTCGGCTGAACCTCCCGTACCGAATGTGAGGCGTACTTCCCCGAAAGCATTGCATTTAATAATCCGGTTTTTAAAATAATCCACTATGTATACATCGCCCTGAGGGCTAGCAGCAATGGCTTCTGGCCTTTCAAAGGTGATCGAGCTTTGATTTTTAGGGCCGATATGCCACTGGAAGGTGTACTGCTGTCCGTGCAGAGACAGACTCATCAGCAGGGACGCAAGTAGGGGTAAATAAATGAACCGGTAGTAAAGATGTTTCATAAAATGCATGGCTAGAAGTACTTTCAACTGTTCACTGAAAAGTAAACTGGTCGAGAACAGCGACGGCAAAAGAATCCTTCAAGAGCGTTAATCCTTTTGATTCTTCCGGCAAGCAGGTTGCAAAAAGGCTAGGCAGAGAGTCAAGTAAAGCGAGAGGGTTTGCACTGCACGTAATGATTAAGTAGGCGAGCGAAAGTAATCCGGGTATTTTCATTTGTGCTGGCTTTGCGGAAAAAAAGCATCAGGATGCGGTTTATAAAATTAACTCCGGATCAGCAGCATCAGGTGGAGCGATTATACCGGGAGAGTGACAATCACCGCGAGCGGGTACGGGCGCAGGCACTGCTGGTGAGCCATCAGGGGCAGCGGACCGGGCAACTGGCGGAGTTGTTTTCAGTGGACCGTGATACGGTCAGCGGCTGGTTGAGCAAATGGGAAAAGCAGCAGGCACAGCAAAAGCAGAACGGGCAGAAAGAGGGGCATACTCAGCAGATTCACCTTCGGGATGCTGCCCGCAGCGGTCGTCCCTGCGGCCTTACAGCAGCGGAAAAAAAACAGCAGCCGGCTGGGTAAGAGAGGGTCTGCACCGGACCCGGTGTGTGGCAGAACGCATACAGGAGCAGTGGCAGAAAACACTGTCGGTGTGGAGTCTGAGGAGAGTTTTCCGCCAGCAGGGGCTCTCTTGCAAGCGCCTGCGCCGCAGCGGCCGGCACCTGAGGAATGAAGCAGATAATGAAGCAGATTTTGAGTTTTTCCTTCAGCAGACAAAAGCTTTGCAGCAGTGGGAGGATTCAGGGCAGGTGGATCTGTACTACTTCGGTCAGATGGGGGTGAAGCTGAGCGCAGTGGTGCCCTGGGGCTGGCAGGTGAAGGGAAAAAGTGAGGCTTTCATGCCTGCCACCCAGAGCCGGAACCTGACCACGCTGGCTTTCATGAGCCGCAGCAACGGGCTTTGGGCCTTCACCAGTCCGCGAGCGGCTACGGCAGAGCTGGTCAGGGCTTGTTTTGATGAATTTGCCGCCACTATCCGAAAGAAAACAGTTGTGATCCTTGACAACGCTTCCACTCACCGCAACAAGCTTTTTGAAGCCAGACGCAAAGAATGGCAAAAGAAAGGACTGCTCATCCAGTTCAGTCCCCCTTACTGCCCCCGACTCAACCTGATTGAAATCCTGTGGAAGCACATTAAATATCACTGGCTTGAACCCAAAGACTTTTTCTCGGCCACTACCCTGAGGGAGGCGCTGGAAAACATCCTGCAAAACTTTGGCTCAAAATACCGGATTACTTTCGCTTGACTACTTAGCAAAGATCTCCCGTTCGGCCCCACCGGGGTAGGACTAACCAAACGACTTTCAGGATTTATCAATCTTTTTGCGAAAAGCCAGCGGCGTTACTCCCTCGTGCTTCTTGAAGAGCCGGGTGAAGTAAGAGGGATCAAACAAGCCGATTTGGGCGGCTATCTCACTGATGGGACCTTCGCTCTGGCAGAGCAATACTTTTGCTTCCAGTACAATGGCCTCTTCAATCCACGCGCCGGGCGATTTACCCGTCACTGCCCGGACGGCTTTGTTGAGATGGTTGGGAGAAAAATGCAGCAGGGCGGCGTAATCGCTTACCCGGTGTTTGGTTTTGAGGTGGGCGAAGAGCAACTCTTTGAACCGGTTGGTGATGAGCACGGCACGGCTGCGGGGAGCGGGGCTGGCGGGCTGATAGGCCTCGTTGAGCTCATGGAGCAGGGCGACCAGATACGACTGCAGCAGGTCCGGACTAGCTACTCCCCGCGCTGTATAGTCAACCAGCAGGCGTTCGAGCAAATTGACTACAAATACGGAGTTTTGACCAGTCAATCCAATAAACGGGTTGCCCCAGACCTGCAGAAACTCGAAGCCAAGCAATTCAGCGGACGTAAGCCGCCCGGTGAGAAACGCATTGTGGAAATTACACAAGTAGCCGGTGTTAGCTTCCACTTTGTCGAAGGAAAATACCTGCCCGGCCGGCACGAGCAGGCATTCATTGCGGGCAATCTTGTAGGGCTGGCTACCGATGTTCATTACCGCTTCTCCCCCCGTGAGGTAGAGCAGGATATGGTTGGGGATGCGGACCGGTGGCACCGGTAATTTCATCAGGCGGCTCATGTCCTCAACCCTGACAATGAAAAATGCACCAAAATTTGCCTTCAGCAGGTTGGCTTTTTCTGGTTTGGCTAGTATGTAGTTTTGCCCGAATGCTTCTGCAGTATAGGCTTTGATGCGGCTTCCCGGTCCCATAACGTTGCTTACCGTTTAGTAATGTGCCCGACCCTAGAAAGCGGCTCCTCCCGCCGGAGAATGCTTTTTCTCGTTACCCGGGACGGCAATTTAGTGTTGTAATGGGATATTATTTGTCTTGTCCGGCAATAGCTTTACAAAAAATGACCGTTTTTCGTAACACATTCAGCCTAGAAACAGAAAGAGGGCGGGACTTCTCCCACCCTCTCAACAATTCAACGTTTTGCTTTACCTTAATAAGGGCTTTGTCTAGCTGAAAACGGCTCTCTTCTAAGTGTCCATTTTCCGGGTGAACCCCAAATACTGATTCACCTGTTTCCCTTGAAGACAGATGAGACAGAAGGCCATTCCGGATAATAAGAGGTGTTCTCATGACCGCACTTCTATTGCGTCTTGATTCATAAGACACGGCCCGAGACCGCTAATCTCTAAAGAGGTACTTCCACCACTTGTCCAAACCGGCCCGAGTAGATTTCCCCAAAAGCACTGATCTGCTCCACAAGCGGCCGCAGGGTGTGACCAAACTCCGATAAAGCGTACTCTACTCTTGGTGGAACCTGCGGGTGTACTGTCCGGGTTACCAAACCAGCTTTTTCCAGAGCCCTGAGTTCCCGGATCAGTACTTTTTCGGAAACGGTGTTGATCTTTTGCTTGAGTTCACTAAAGCGCAAAGAGCCTTCCAGCAAATACCAGATAATTACCCCTTTCCATTTACCCCCGATTACGTCTAACGCCACTTCTACCGGGCAGTAGTAGCGCCTATCATGCAAGTGAATCAGGTAATTTTTATCTTTTTTGATCACGTTCTAAAATTTATTCGGTTGGGGATCAGTAAAACTGACTTAATGGTAAGTCCCTGACCATTAAGTCAGTACTTTATTAGCAAAGGGCAAGTTGGTATATTAACAGCACAAAACCACCATAAACGCCATCAAATTAAATGGAAGAGTTGCATACATCCTCCCCAAGACCAATCCCTACTTTGTACGAATGGGTTGGGGGCACAGAAGCTTTGGAAAAGCTTACCGGGGTATTCTACGACAAAGTACTTGCCGATAAGCTACTTTCGCCGGTGTTTGTGCACATGTCCCCGGCGCACGCCAAGCACGTAGCCCACTTTATTGCCCAGGTATTCGGAGGGCCTCGTCTCTATACCCAAACCGATCAAAGCAGCCACGCTAAGATGGTAGCTCACCATTTAGGTAAACAATTGAGTGAAACCCACCGCAAACGCTGGCTTCAACTGCTGCTGGAAAGCGCGGATGAAATCGGCCTGGCCAGTGATCCTGAGTTTCGTTCCGCCTTCGTCGGGTATCTGGAATGGGGCAGCCGGCTGGCCGTGCTTAATTCTAAGGCGGCTGTTAATCCAATTGGACAGGAAGAGCCCATGCCACGGTGGGGCTGGGGCGAAACGGGCGGCCCTTACCAACCGGCTTCCTAAGGGAGATCCACCGGCCTTCTCCTATGTTTACGCACCCCGACTTCTTCTCCCCTAACCCACCCTTACGATCATGGTCATTGAATACATCCGCTACAAGGTGGAACCTTCCCAACGGGAATCACTGCTGGCTGCCTACGCGCAGGCAGCGGCCCAATTAGACGCTTCGCCCTACTGCCTCGCCTACGAACTAACCGAGTGCGAGGAGGAAGCCGGGCAGTTCATGTTAAGAATAGAATGGACTTCTACCCAGGAACACTTGAATGGCTTTCGTAAAAGTGAACTGTTTCCTCCGTTCTTCGCCTCGGTAAAAGGCTTTTTCAACAACATCCAGGAAATGCGTCACTACCGGCTGACAGCGGTACAGCGGAGAAAGTAAAATGCCAGTGGTAAGATCACTGCCTGGTGGGAAGGCTAACTGATCCAATCCTATCCGTCCAATAACCTCTCTACGAGTCGTACTGATCCGCTTATCCGATGTATATCCGAAATAAAATTCGTTTTGGGGTGATCTGGGGCTTTGCCTGGCCAAACGTACTGCTCTTCACCGCGCATGCAACCCTGGTAACGGCAGTCTACGAGTGGTTGGGCTGGCGATTCATGGGCATACCCTTTCTGCCCATCAGTACGGTAGGCATTGGAGTGGCTTTCTACCTGGGTTTCAAAAACAATGGTTCCTACGACCGGTTATGGGAAGCCCGTACCATCTGGGGCAGTATCATCAACAATAGCCGTTCGTTCTGCAATCAGGGGGTAAACTTCCTGCCGGACTTTCATCAGCGTGAAGGCCAGGAAATTGTTTTCCGGCACCTTGCTTTTGTCAACGCTTTACGGCTGCACCTGCGCCGGCAAACGGATTGGGAACAGCTCGGGGAGTTTCTCTCGACAGCAGAGTTTGAACAGGTGGTTTGTGCCCAGAATGTACCCAATAAAATCATCCAGTTACAGCACCACCACCTGGAGAGGTTGCAGCGGGAAGAACGTATTGAGCTGTTCCGGTACCTGGAGATGCACCAGACGCTGAAAGAATTCACCAGTGACCAGGGTCGGTGTGAGCGAATCAAAAACACGCCGTTCCCCCGGCAGTACGCCTATATCAGCACGCTTTTCACCTGGATATTCATCCTGCTGCTGCCTTTCGGCCTGCTCAGTGAATTCACCAAGCTGGACGAAGGCCTGGTATGGGCCACGGTGCCGTTCTCCGTACTGATATCCTGGGTCGTGATAACCATGGACCTGGTAGGGCACTACAGCGAGAACCCTTTCGAGAATCAAATCAATGATGTTCCCATGACCGCCCTGTGCCGTACCATTGAGATTGATCTCAAGGAAATGATGGGTATGGCGCATTTACCTGAACGTATTCAACCCGTCAATGATATATTACTCTGATGAAAACTTCCTACGAAACCATTTTCGAAAATAACAAGGCGTGGGTGCAACGAAAGCGGGACAGTGATCCGGAGTTTTTCAACCGGCTGGCCCGGGAGCAGCATCCGGAATATTTATTTATCGGCTGCTCCGACAGCCGGGTACCGGCCAATGACATTACCGGCCTGGAGCCCGGAAATCTTTTTGTGCATCGCAACATTGCCAATATGGTCCAGGGCTCGGATGTGAACGTGCAGAGCGTCATCGAGTATGCGGCGGCTCATTTAGACATCAAACACATTGTCATCTGTGGGCATTATGGCTGCGGCGGCATTAAAGCTGCCATGCAACCGAAAGATTTTGGCCTGCTCAACCCCTGGCTGAGTACGATTCGTGATGTATACCGGTTGCACAGGGAAGAACTCGAATCTATTCTGGACGAAACCGGGCGTTATAACCGGCTGGTAGAGCTGAATGTGCAGGAGCAATGTATCAATGTGTGTAAATCGGGTGCCGTACAGGCTAATTATTTCACCAAAGGCTACCCTGATGTGCACGGCTGGGTGTATGAGCTGAACAGTGGACTGCTGGTAGACTTACAGCTTGATATGCCCGGGATTATGAAGCGTCTGACTAAGATTTATAAGGTGGTCCCTTAAGCCCTGGTCGGGCCATTGTCAAAAAACGCTGATGTTTTCTCCCAGCCAGTGGGTATTTCCCTTAATGGATTGGAGCGTTACAACCGCCCATATTCCCTTCAGAAACGATGGTAAAAAGAAGACTGATGCTGCTTCCACTGGTAGCTATGCTGTTGTTGGAATGTAATGACAATCCTAAGCAACTGCCTGACCGGGTAATTGGAATTGACCATATTGTGGATCTAACGCACACCTTAACGTCCGATTTTCCATTCATCCCGGTCAGGCAGCTCACCTATCCGTTTGAACTGATTCCTATGGCAACGCTTGAGGCTGACGGAGTGGAGGCCAATTCCTGGAGGATTCATGAGCATTTAGGCACCCATATTGATGCCCCCAATCATTTCATTAAAAACCAGTTGTCGCTTGACCGGATAGAATTAAAAAACTTAATCGTGCCGCTCGCAGTAATTGATATAGCAGAAAAAGCTGCGCTCAACCCGGATGCCCAACTGACCGTGGCGGATATTGAGAATTTTGAAAAACAATCCGGTAAAATTCCTGATAATGCTTGTGTGATGATGTATTCTGGCTGGGAAAAGCGGTTAAGGGATAGTTCATTTGTTGGATTAGACTCAAAACAAGTGAAACACTATCCCGGCTTTTCCTCGGAAGCCATCCGTTTTTTATTGACCCACCGCGGCATTGCCGGACTGGGAGTAGATGTTTTATCCTTTGATCCGGGCGTAGATGAAAGTTATACTGGACACAAAATACTTTTCGCAGCAGGTAAATGGGGCATAGAATGCGTGGCAAATCTTGACAAGGTTCCTCAGACTGGAGCTACCGTTATTATCGGAGCCCCTAAGGTAGGAAAGGCAACCGGAGGGATTTCAAGAATCATGGCCGTCTGGTAAGTCTTAATAAGACATAAATAAATCACAGCAGCAAATAATTCCTTTCGCTATACCACCGTTTTTTGAGACACTTTGCAGCCTGATACAGGAAGAGGGCGGAACCTCTCTCACTCTCTCAATATCGGAACGTTTACCTTTACAGATTGTAAAAACTGCATCCGCTTTTCTCGTACCCCACTCCTGGGTAGTAACTTTATTCAAATCATCCCCCAAACATTCTCAGAGAATTCTCATCCGTTTTGACCCGGTTGTTTGTCTCATGTTCTACAAAGACAAACAACATGAACAAAACCATGAAGAAGGTGCAGCTTTCCAGGTACGGCTCTCCCGAGGTACTGCAACTGATCGAAGTCCCTATTCCGCAACCTGAGCCCGGTGAGGTGCTGGTCAAAGTGCAAGCCATTGGCGTGAACTACTCTGACATCCAACGTCGCAAGAACACCTATTTTCAACCAACGCCACTGCCCTATACCCTGGGACACGAAGCCGTGGGTACGATAGAAGCGGTGGGTGAAGGCGTAACCGGGCCTTTTGTGAAGGGGCTGCGCGTATTGGCTATTCTACCGGCTTCGGGTGGCTATGCCGAGTACGTGACCGGACTGGCCCAGTACTGCGTACCTCTTCCTCCGCAGGTGGATGCCAAAGCGGCAACTGCCATCTTTGTGCAGGGAACGACGGCAAGACTTTTGACCTCAGCCGTCTCGGGTAACCTGTCGGGCAAAACTGTACTGGTGAATGCAGCAGGGGGGGGCGTAGGATCACTCCTTGTGCAGCTGGCCGTAATGGCCGGCGCCAGGGTGATTGCCGCCGCCAGCGAAGGGGCAAAACGGGAACTGGCCAAAAAGCTGGGCGCTGCCGAAGCGTTTGATTATTCACAGCCAGGCTGGTGGCAAGCCGTCAGAGCAACAACGGGGGGTAAGGGCGCCGACGTGGTGTTTGAAATGGTGGGTGGTGAAGTCTACAATGAAAGCATCAGGAGCCTGGCCACCGGCGGACACCTTATCATCTATGGTGCGGCAAGCGGCAGGCAGGGCTCGGTGCATCCGGAATATTTTGTGGATGAAAACCTGACGCAGACCGGCTTTAACCTTGCCTACTACATCGGGCACAAAACATCCCTATGGCAGGCTGCTTTAGGGGAGGTAACCGGGCTTATTGCCGATGGTAAACTCCAGGTCCAGGTGCCGGATACTTTTTCCCTCGCCGAAGCAGCGAAAGCACACCGCTCTATCGAGGCCAGACAGACCAGAGGCAAAGTAGTATTAATTCCCTAATTTGGGTTCAATGACAACCGACGACAGAGCTGCCTTAGAAAGAGCGCTGGAGGGCGATATCAGCGCCTTTCAGTCGCTTTTTGTCGCTTTTCAAAAAGCCTTAAAATCGTATCTCTACCGGCTCACGGCTGACCGTAATGATGCCGAGGACCTGGTCCATGACACGTTCATCAGAGCATTCGACAAGCTGTCCACCTTCAAGGGGGAGGCTTCGCTGAAAACGTGGATTTTTCAGATTGCCACCAATCTTGCCCGTACCCGCCTCGAGCGCCAAAGACGGTGGACGGCCGATGTATCGGCAAGAGCCAAAGCACTGGTGGGCAATGACCCTTCGCTTGCCCAACGCATACAAACCCTTGCCCACACCTCGCCCTATGGCAGCTATGAGATCAAAGAGCATATCAACACCTGCTTTACCTGCATTGGTAAGAATCTGCCCATCGAAAACCAGATTGCCATTATCTTGAGGGAGGTGTACGATTTTGCCGTTACTGACATCTGCGCCATTCTGGAAAAGAGCCAGGGAACGGTTAAATACCTCCTGCAGGCGGGACGCAGCACAATGACGGAAATCTTTGAAGCCCGCTGCGCCTTGATCAACAAAGAAGGCGTGTGCAATCAATGTTCGGAGCTTAACGGGTGGTTTAACCCTAAACAGAATCAACAAGAGGCGCTGATGAAGATAAACCTGGCACGGGGTTCAAAGAAATATGACCGCGAGGCGTTTTTCCGAATGCGTTTGTCTTTGATCAAAGCAATAGACCCATTGACTACTGCTGGAAACGAACTACAAGACCTACTACTACAATGTAATCACCTGGCAATGAATGGCAACTATTTGGATAAATCAGGGCAGTCATACTGAGTTGAACGAGGCCTTCTGTCTACGTCATACCGTAGTACAACTGTTTTGCCCGTTCGTTTTCGCCATAAGGACTTTCTCCTCAAACCAATGTTAAAGATTACTATTGATAGGCTGATCTGATTCTAACTTTTTGTACATTTTGTCGGTGAGTACCAATCGGTAGTTGTCAATTCAAAAGCAAGTCAGACCTCAACCAAATGATAATCATTCGTACCGTTTCGCCCGTTAGCTGTTGCTGATGTCAATATTGTAGCCGCTTTAGTGGATCAATGCCGCGATTACTTCCTATTGGTATATGGCCAGTTACCAAACCTTCAGGAGATCAATCATACTTTCGCTTGTGGCCTTATTTGAGCAATAAGGCGGTGTCAAAGTAGAACGGCTGAGCTGCGCACAGCTTGCCCTCTTTAACCCGGTAAACCTGCACCATGGGCATATCAACCCGATGGCCGGTACGGGTAACGCACCTGGCTGTAGACAAGGCTACTACCGTATCGCCCGCTTCCAGGTAAGTTACCTCACTGGAAGAGAACTCCTGCCAGTAGGCGAAAAACTTACCAAAGAACCCGGTGATCTCACTGGCGCCGGTGTACTGCCCACCGTAGGGCAGCGAGTCGGCTTGAGAAAGACAAAACGCATCGTCAAGCAGAGCCAGGGCTCCCTCCAGGTCAGACTGGGCTAAACGTTGGTAAAACTGCTCTACCACTTCAGTATTGTGCATGTTTGGTATCGTTTCTGTTTACAAGCAGTAGTTAATCCTTGCCTTGCAGTTGAGTTATCAGCCCTGTCCAATCAACTACGTCCCAGTGCTCTGCAAGCTTGCCCTGTTCTACCCGCCACAGGTCCATTGACACCCAGCTTGCCTTCCGGTAAGTAGCGGGAATGCCCATGAACTCGGCTTGATGGGTGCCCAACCAGGTGAATCGGCCCACGACCAGGTCGTTTTCCACTACAAGCTGCTCGACCCGGACGGTAATGTCGGGAAAGACGGAGTGGAACCATTGTCCTGCTTCTATAATTCCACCCAGGCCTTGCCTGACCATTGGGTTATGCTGTTTGTAGTCCTGGGCCACTACCTGACTGAACTGGTCTACCTGGTTTGCTGCCATCAGTTCCACGAACCGGATGGCTAGTTGTCTTTTTGCTTGCGTCTCTGTCATTGAATCAGGCTTTAGGGGGATGCGTTTTGGGGAGAAGTCCGGCAGCAACTGGCTAAGCGCCGTAAAAACGCTTCTGCTGTAGGAGCTTACCGTCTTTGTGCAAAAGTATCGCCCTGCTGCCAGTGGGGAAATGCTCAAAAAGGCCTATAACTTGTAGATTCCGGACAGCTTCTCCCGGAAGCATTCCGGCGCGCAGTCGTTTCTTCGTTTGAAGAAGTGGGAAAAGTGTGCCGGGTCAGTAAACCCTAAATGGTAGGCAACCTCTTTAACCGATAAAGGGGAGTAGAACAGCAATCTTTTGGCCTCCAGATCCAGCCGCTCGTGGATCAGCGACAGAGTGCTTTTTCCACTTATATACTTACAGGCACGAGCTAGTTGTTTGGTGGACACATCCAGCAGCCCGGCGTATTCGTGTACCGAATGCTTGTCAGGCAAGTGCTGCTCGAGCCGGACAAGAAATCTGCGGAAAAGAGAGGGATAGTTGCCAGTTGCCCCTGAATCATCAGGCTGTTCCTGGTCTTGCTGCCGCTGCAGGTAAGCCAGCAGCACCTGGGTCAGGTGCCGGACCAGTTCCCAGGTTCCGGTTAATGAGGCGGCCAGTTCCCGCTGCACCTGCTCGAAGAGGGCGACAAACAAGCCCTCAAGGTGGGGAAAAACTTTGTAAGCCGGATTTAGGGCAAAAGCACCGAACAGCGCTTGCAGGGGAGGATCGAGTAACTGGAAGAAGGACTGCCCGAAGGAAAGCACGTAGCCCTGGTTATGGGAATAAGCCGGGGCCGTAAGGTAATGCACCTGGTGGCGGGAAACCAGAAAGCAGTCATTATCCCGCACCGGATAAGCTGTAAAGTCAATATAGTGGGTGGCATTTCCTTTGGTAAAGTAAAACAACTCGTAGTGCTGGTGGG
>JAUJMU010000014.1:0-43726 GCA_030446715.1 Cytophagales bacterium
GCTACCCCAGCCGGTACTATCTTAGGGATTGCCTTTAAAGTAGATGGGGTTACTAAAAATGTGTCCGATACCTATACCACTTCCCTGGCTGCCGGTGCATCGGTTACCCTTACAGCTAATGCAACCGCATCCCATAGCGCTACCTGGACGGCGACTGTCGGCAGCCATACAGTAGAAGCCTTCGTGGATGACATCAACCGCTTCCCCGAAAGTGACGAGACCAATAACAAACTCACCGCTCCGCTGACCGTGCAGTCTTTATCCGTCACCAGCTTCACCTTGCTCAATGCCGATACGGATCAACCCGTCAGTGGCTTTGATCCCATTCCGGCTAACGCTACCATTGACTACACCAAGCTGGGCACGAGCCGCATCAGCATCCGGGCCAATACTTCCCCGGCTACTGTAGGCAGTGTGAAGTTCGGTTACGATACTAACGCTGCCTACCGAACCGAGAACGAAGCTCCCTACACCATTGCCGGAGATGCCAGTAACGGCACGGACTACCTGCCCTGGACGCCGGCCCTGGGCAGCCATACCCTGACGGCTACGGCTTATTCGGGTGAAAATGCTACGGGCAGTGCCGGCCCGGCTAACAGCATCAGCTTTACCGTTACCAATACCGGTACCAACCTGGCCTTGTTCAAGCCCGTTACGTTTTCTTCCCAACAAACCGGTAACGAAGCCAGTAGAGCTGTGGACAATAATTTGACTACCCGCTGGTCGGCCAGTGGCAGTGGTTATCCCCAAACCCTGCGGGTAGATTTAGGCAAGACTTACAGCCTCAACAGGACTGAACTGGCTCCTTACGAGAACCGGGCTTACCAGTACAAGGTGGAAGTCTCTACCGACGGGACTACCTACACTCAAGTAGTCAATCGGACTACTAACACCACCGGCGGCAGCCTGCTGGCCGATAACTTCTCAGCCGTCACTGCCCGCTACGTCCGGCTCACCGTCACGGGAGCTTACAACTACACCGGCGGCTGGGTCTCCATCAATGAGTTCAGGGTATTCGGCAAAGAATTAGTCACCGTCAGTGCCCGGCTAAGTCTGGAACCGCAAAGGGAAACAATGGAAGAAAGGGAAAGCCTGCTCTACCCCAACCCGGCCAGGGGGGCAGTAACGGTAAGCTATACGGCCAGTGAAGCCGGGCAGGTAGAGATCCGGCTGCTGGATGCGGGCGGCCGGGGGCGGTTGACCAGTGTGCACCAGGCGGTAAAAGGCAGCAACAGTTTCCGGGTAGACGTTAGCGGAGTACCGGCTGGGTTGTACGTAGTGCAATTGCAGGGAGTGAGCCTGCCGGTAGTGAGAAAACTCGTCATTGCCAAATAGGCATAGCGGCTGGCTACCGGAATGCCAGCTTGGCTAGTAGCAGGTCTGGCGGGTTTTAACACCCGCCAGACCTGCTAAACAGTTTATTCGGGAGGATTCCGCGGTAATCGTGCCCGTCCCGCTGCTTTGGGTTTAAAGGACGCTGTGAATACTTTGCTGCCGGTTGCCCGCTGATAAAACAGGTAGAACAGTTATATACAAGACCAGGAAATAGATGAATGAAAAAATGTTAATAAGTGTATTGATTTTAATACATAGCCTGCTCGTGGATGCCCGGGAGAAATCTCCTGCCGGTTGTGTTCCTCTCTTCATGGGTGTGTGGTATGCAGGTGCCCCCCTGCCAGGGATGGCCTTGCCAAATGGATCAGTTTATCCAAGCCCATTCATCCGTGATAGCAGAAGGCCGGCTCCTGGTGAAAAATTTATAGGTTTTCCACAATTGCGTCCTCAGTCAGCTATTAAGCAGGAGATTATACGTACCCTGCGTTCCCAGATATTATCTGAGGCAGCATGGGCGCTGAATGAACTTCCTGTGACAGTAACTTCTTACCAGTGTGCACGAAGCGCAGGCGGGAAGCACGATTTTTACTCCGAAGGGGACTACTGGTGGGCTGATCCCAATGCCCCCGAAGGTCCCTATGTACAACGGGACGGCCAAACAAATCCTGACAATTTCGTTGAGCACAGAAGAGCAATGATCCGGTTGAGCAAAATCATTGGGGCACTGGCATCCGCTTACTCTGTCACCAAAGAGGAGAAATATGTAATTCATGCGGTTAAGCATCTGAAGGCATGGTTTGCGGACACTGCCACCAGGATGAATCCGTCCCTGCTGTATGCGCAAGCCATTAAAGGCAAAGTAACCGGCAGGGGCATTGGTATAATTGATACAATCCACCTGATAGAAGTAGCACAGGGCATAAGGGTCATGGAAACGTCAAAAGGATTTGATAAAGCAATCCTTGCTGAAATTAAAGAATGGTTCTCTGATTATCTCAGTTGGCTCACCACCCATCCTTACGGAAGAGACGAAATGAATGCCAAAAATAATCACGGTACATGCTGGGTGATGCAGGCGGCTGCTTTTGCAAAACTTACCGGGAACAACGCGTTGATTGAGTTTTGTAAAGATCGTTTCAAAAATACCCTGCTTCCCGGGCAGATGGCCGGTGATGGAAGTTTTCCACTCGAGTTAAACCGGACAAAGCCCTATGGATATTCACTTTTTAATCTTGATGCTATGGCCACTATTTGCCATATGCTCTCGGATGAAAACGAGAATCTTTGGAACTATGAAACAAGTGATAAGCGCAGTGTAAAGAAGGGAATAGAATTTCTTTATCCATACGTGAAGGATAAAAATCAATGGCCGTATCCAAAAGATGTCATGTATTGGAATAATTGGCCAGTAGCTCACCCGTTTCTGGTGTTCGGGGCGTTGGCCTGCCAAAATAAGGAATGGCTTGCTACCTGGAAACAGCTTGATCATTCATCGGTGGTAGCAGAAGTTAACCGTAATCTTCCAATAAGAAATCCGGTTATATGGTTAAATGAAAGGGAGGGGCATTAGTTAACAGGCAACAGGAAGTAGACAACCGGCAATCCTTCCGAAAATAAACAAGCTTACTTTAATAGCATGTTACCTGCCGCTAATCGTCTGGTGTACTTCCAATTTAGTTATTGGGGATTCAACCCACGGATTCCATCCCTCCGGAGGGATGGAATCCGTTTTCAAACTCTATAAATTGAACTGTAAGTGCACTTAGTACATTGTAAAGTAAATAAATTGATAATTATAGTCTGTCATCCCCGGAGGGGATCTTAGCAATGTAAGTCACTGATTGTCTATTACTACGAAGATCCCCTCCGGGGATGACAAACCGGAGAACGGAGTATCAACTTATTTACTTTATGCCAGGTTTTCCCTTTACTTCTGCCGAGCAGATTTACTACGCTTCCGTAACGGCGCTGGACAGCCACCTGGGCCGCTTGTTTGATTATCTGGATTCCACCGGTCTGAGCCGCAATACGCTGATTGTTTTTGCCAGCGACAACGGGCCGGCTTTTATCGAATCGTTGCATGCGGGACATAGTGGAGCCGGGAGTACGGGTCCTTTCCGGGGCAGGAAAACGAGTATCTACGAAGGCGGCATCCGCCTGCCGCTGATTGTGAGTATGCCGGGTAGAATACCGCAAGGGACGAGTGAACGATACGACCGTGGTGGCCGCCATTGATTTTCTGCCGACCCTGTCGGCCATCATCGGGAGCAAAACGACTGCCAGAACGGACGGAGAAGATATGTCAGGCGCCTGGATGGGAGCTGGTATGTCCAGGAAAGAGCCTGTGTTCTGGCGCTGGCGCTGGCAGATGCCGCCGCAGCTCTATCACCGCAGCCCGGCCCTTGCCATGCGGCAGGGCCACTGGAAGTTGCTGATGAACCCGGACGGCAGCCGCGTGGAACTCTACAATCTGTCCGCTGATCCTACCGAACTGGATAACCTGTCAAGGGAATACCCTCAAATAGTGCAGCAGATGCAAAAGGCCTTGCTGGAATGGCATAAAGCCCCTGCCCCAGGCAAAGTTCCAGGCAAGTGCCGGCCAGAATAATTATAATTGGCCGAAGACAAAATAATTACAACTAAATGAATTAGTGAGTTAAATGAAAAAGAATGAGGCATTATATATATTTTTTTATCCTTTGGTGTAGCCCGGGCTTATTCGTACTGTTTTCCACGGCTCAGCTGGCCGCTCAGAAAAGGCTGATCTTCCGGGTACCATTTACCTGGATGCCAGGTTGCTGCAGTCCAATAAAAACAAGTTGAAAGCAGGCGATCCGGAATTAAAAAGTTCCCTGCAATACCTGGTAGCTGCCGCCGATAAAGCTTTAACAAAAGGTCCGTACTCGGTAGTAAATAAAGATAAGATTCCGCCTGGCGGCGATAAGCACGATTACATGAGTATAGGGCCTTACTGGTGGCCTGATCCGGCCAAGCCAGACGGCCTGCCCTATATCCGGCGTGACGGAGAAGTGAACCCGGAGCGCCAGGCCATCAAAGATGTGGACTATTTAAAGAATTTAAATGCCGATGTATCCGTGCTGGGCCTGGCTTACTATTTAACCGGTGAAGAGAAATATGCCCGGCACGCGGCGGATTTACTACGGGTCTGGTTTCTGAATAAAGAAACCCGGATGAACCCCAATTTAAATTACGGGCAGGCTATTCCTGGAAAGACTGAGGGGCGTGGCATTGGCATAATTGATACCAAAGGGCTGGTAAATTTAATTGATGGGGTACAATTGTTAAAGGTTCACCCGCCTGGAAACCTGCTGATCACCGCGCCTTGCAGACATGGTTCCGGGCATATACCGATTGGCTGCTAAACAGCCCCCTTGGAAAGAATGAAGCGAAAGAACATATTAATCACGAGGTGTACTACGATTTGCAGGCAGGCACCTATGCCCTTTTTACCGGCAACAGGGAACTAACTGAAACCCTGCTGCAAAAGCAATCGCTGGCCCGGCTGGAAAGCCAGATAGAAGCAGACGGCAGCCTCCCTTTCGAATTAGCCCGTACCAGATCATGGCATTACGCTATTTTTAATCTGAAAGCTTTTTTGGTCTGGCCCTGCTTGGCGAAAAAGCCGGGGTGGATCTTTGGCATTACAAAACATCAAAAAACAGCGGCATTAAAGCAGCTTATACCTGGCTGAGTCCCTTTGCTGCGGGTGATAAACCTGGCAGCACAAGTTGCTTGAACCGGTTAAGCATCAGGAATTTTACCCGTTAGCTCGTCTCGCCGCGGTTAAATACGAAGATTTGAACCAGGAAACCTTGATGAATCACCTGAAGGACAACCAGCTGGAACATCACATTGCCCTGCTTGCTAACGGTTTACTGTATTGAATTACAATGAAGGTCACGTTAAAGCGTAAAAGTTAACCACACCATAAATCAATTTATTAATGCCTCCGCGCACCCCTGACCAGGAATACCGGGAAGCAAAAGTAATTTAAATCATTGCCATTTATGAAAAACAGGAGAAGAATTAATGTCTGGAGCAAAGCATGTAATGCAGGAGTCTGTATGCTGGCCCTGATCTTTTTGTCATCAGGAAGGATAGTCCGGAAGCCGCAGCAGGTGAGTTCCAGGTCAGCGGTCAATATCCTGCTGATCACGGCTGATGACATGAACTGGAATTCAGTTGGCGCGTTTGGCTGTCCGGTTAAAGATATTACCCCCAACATAGACCGGTTTGCGGCTCAGGGTTTAAAATTTAATTACGCCCACGTGAACATGGCCGTATGCGCTCCCTGCCGGGGAACCCTGCTGACCGGCAAGTATGGGCACAATAGTAAAATAGAAGGTTTTTACCGGGTAGATGCAAATAATATTACCTTACCGGATGTTTTTAAGAAATCCGGTTACCTGACGGGTATTATTGGAAAGCATGGACACTCTACACCGGAAATAGGCATGGCTCCTTACGACTTTGTGGATAAAGTAGTCGCCAGCCGGGACAAAGAACATTACTATACCACTGTTAAGGCGTTTTTAGACCGGGCCAGGAAAGAACAAAAACCCTTTTACTTTAACGTAAACATTCTGGACCCGCACCGGCCTTTCGCGGGCAGTGAAGAAGAAAAAAAGCGTAACAACGGGGCTATTACCCCTCCTTCCAAAACGTACACTGCCGGGGAAATAACCTTGCCCGGCTTTATTGCCGACCTTCCCGATGCCCGCAAAGAAGTAGCCCAGTATTATTCCTCCGTGAAAAGAGGCGACGATGTTTTTGGGGTGGTTATCCGGGCATTAGAAGAAGCCGGATTAGAGAAGAATACGGTAGTTATGTTTCTGTCGGATCACGGAATGTCCTTTCCTTTCGCTAAAACCAATGTGTATTACCACAGTACCCGTACCCCCTGGATTGTGCGCTGGCCGGCAGTGGTACAGCCCGGTACCACCGAGAACCAGCATTTTATTTCTACTATTGATTTTATGCCTACCGTCCTGGATATTGCGGGTATTCCTGTCCCCAGGGGAGTAGACGGAAGTTCTTTTAAGCCTTTGCTCCAGGGTAAAAAGCAGCCGAACCGCGACTACGTTTTTACGCAGTTCCACGAAACCAGTGGCAGCAAACGCTACCCGATGCGGTCCGTACAAAATAAAAAATACGGCTATATCTTCAACGCCTGGGCGAACGGAAAGACCCCCTTTACCAGTGAAACCATGGGAGGCCTGACCTTCCCGGCCATGCGGAAGGCTGCTCAGTCAGATGCCGGGCAAGCGAAAAGAACCGGTTTTTTTGAATACCGGACTCAGGAAGAATTCTATGATTACGAAAAAGATCCGGATGCCCTGAACAACCTCATCCATAATCCTGCCTATAAAGAAGAACTTAATAACCTGCGAAAAGAGCTTGCCAACTGGATGCAGGCAAACCACGATCCGCTCTTCGAACCTTACCGGAGAAGAATGCAGGAACCGCAAGGCATTGAAGCATTTGTATCCCGGGAGCAAGCGGAAGCCGACAGGAGAAAAAAACAAAATGAGAAGGCAGGCGAGTAAAAGGTTTTTAAGCAGAGGCATGAAACCGCCCAGGCGTTCGTATGCCTGACCTGACAAAGACATCGCCATTGTGGACGGACCCGTTCCTTTCCCAATATAATAATAAAGAAAAGCAATTACCTGCGATCCGGAACATAGTGCCTGAGCATGTATAATTCCAGTTTGAATTTTATACTAAACAACCTTTCTAATAAAAAAATGATGAATAGTTTAAAAGCAGCAGCAGTTGATTATCAGAAATTAGTAATGGTATGCATTGGCCTCTTGCTGTTTACCTCCTTTTGCGCCTACGCCCAGAACGGGGTGGTGCGGCAGCCCAAAGGCTCCTTAAAGCTCCAGAAAACGGGCAAAGACAAGCCCCGTAACATTATTTTTATTCTCACCGATGACCACCGCTACGATGCTTTGGGCTTTCTCAAGGCGCAAACCTTTATTCAGACTCCGTCCCTGGATAGAATGGCCAGGGAAGGTGCTTACCTGCCCAATGCTTTTGTGACCTCGTCACTATGTTCTCCCTCGCGGGCTTCTATTCTAACGGGCCTGTACGCCCATAAGCACCAGGTAGTGGATAACAACAATCCCGTATCCAAAGAGCTTATATTTTACGCGCAGTATTTGCAGCAGGCCGGCTATCAGACTGCCCTCATCGGCAAGTGGCACATGGGCGGCGAGTTTGATGACCCCCAGCGTGGCTTTAACCATTGGGTATCATTTAAAGGCCAGGGTTCCTATACGCCCACGACGCAGGGCCTGAATGTAGACGGCAAACCCGTTCCCCAGAAAGGCTATATCACCGATGAACTGACTGATTACGCGGTGGAGTGGCTCAAAAAACAAAAAAAGAACGAGCCGTTTGCCCTGTACCTGTCGCATAAAGGTGTGCACGGCAACTTTGAGCCGGCGCCGCGGCACCGGGGTAAGTTCAAAGACCATACGTTCCTGCCGCCGGCGACTATGCTGCCGGGGGTGCACCAGGATGCGCCCATGTGGGTGCAGGACCAGCGCAATTCCTGGCATGGGGTAGGTTACCCGTACCACAGCAACCTGGACATCAGCGAATATTACAAGAGCTACGCCGAAGCCTTGCTGGGCGTAGACGAATCGGTGGGGCGGGTACTGGATTACCTGCAAGAGGCCGGGCTATCGGAATCCACGCTGGTGATTTACATGGGGGATAACGGCTTCCAGTTCGGCGAGCACGGCCTGATTGACAAGCGAACGGCTTACGAAGCTTCCATGCGGGTACCGATGCTGGCTTATAGCCCCGGGCTGATTAAACCGGGCACGGTGGTAAAAGAGGTAGTGGCCAATATAGATATCGCCCCGACGGTGCTGGAGGCGGCCGGTTTAAAAGCTCCTGATTATATGGATGGGAAGAGTTTTTTGCCGTTGCTCAAAGGCCGGCAAACCGATTGGCGTACCGCCCTGCTCTATGAATACTACTGGGAGCGGAATTTCCCGCAGACCCCAACCCTGTATGCGCTGCGGGGTGACCGCTACAAGTACATTCACGTGCATGGGCTTTGGGATATAGATGAACTGTATGATTTGCAGGAAGACCCCCAGGAAACGGTTAACCTGATCCACAGCCCGGAGCACCGGCAAATAGTAAAAGAGATGAATAAACAACTGTTTGCCGAGCTCAAAAGCACGCAGGGGATGTACATGCCGCTTTACGAGCATGGGGGCGGGCAGAATAACCTGCGCTACGAATATGGTACGCCGGCGGCTGATTTTCCCTCTTACCTGAAGCGCGATAAAACGGTTTCCAGTCCTGATGAAAGAAAGACGCCGGCCAAAGCGGGAGCTAAAAATTTAGAAAAAGAAAGATAACAACAACAGCAATAGGGGAGTTCAGGCAGGTGGCTTGCAGCGATGGGCCACCAATGAGTTTTGCCAATTACAATTTTAAAATTACGTACGTATATGCATCCTGAAAATTCAGATTTTAGAAACACCTTAAACAAGTTCAACTACACCTATTACTTCCTGGCTCAACTACTCATTCTGTTGGTGGCTTGTTCCAGGGGAACACAATCTAATGACACTGCACAACAGGAAACTGGGGCAGTTCCAGCCGTGCAAAGGCCGCGCGAAGCCTGGGTACTCCGGTCCGTGCTGGATTTAAAACCCAGAATGCTAAGCATAGCCCTGCACGATAAACTCTGGCTCGCTTACAATACCCAAACCGCCTCTTTGTACAAGGCCTGGAACGGGACCATCAATTTTGAGGGCTCGGTTTATACCACCGCCCACGGCCCGCAACCCACTACTGAGGGGATAAGTTATATGCAGGAACCGGACAGCGCTGCCTGGCAGCTTGTAGCCAACGGCACTGCAATTACCCCGGAAGTTATCTATAAAGGCCATCACATCATTAATAACCAGGTAACCCTAAACTATGTGCTCCTTTATCCGGGAGGTCAGATAACGATTGCCGAAAAGCCGGAGGTGAAAATTACTGGTGGCGAACAAATAAGCCTGGAGCGGATTTTTACGACCAGCGGTGTACCGGCCGGAGTTCAGGTGTCGCTAAACATGCATCTGAATTCACTCCTGAACGAAAATGATTACCAAACCGACGGCAGATTTACCGTGTCGGAAAAATCAGCGGAAGAGGTAGCTACCCAAAAATATTACGCCATCAGCGGACAATTGCAGCTGAATCCTAATGCCAGGACCAGCATGCTGGTAAAGCTATCCCCTAAACCAGCGCCTCCGGTGGTGGAATACCCGGTCTTAAGCAATGAAGAAGCCGTATCGGCCCTGATGGCAAAGAGTGATTGCAATACCTGCCATAACAAGGAGCTAAGAACAGTCGGACCATCCTACCAGGCCATTGCCGCCCGCTACGATAATACCCCACAAATTACCGAGCGGCTGATCAATAAAGTCATAAAAGGCGGAGCCGGTAACTGGGGCCAGATACCGATGACTCCGCATCCTGATTTAGCCAAAGAAGATGCCGGTAAAATGGTGGCTTATATCCTGGCGCTGGATGCCGGCAAAGCCGGAAAGGCAACCGCCCCTACGGCATTTATCCCATCCGATATTCCTTTTGAGCTGCAAGCCATTAACCCGGCCAAGGTTAATGTACAAGCCGAAAAACCGGGTATTGCGGTTAACGTGTACCAGTTTGAAGAAAACGTGTACGGCTTCCCATCCATTGATAAAAAGATGCTCCCGAATTTTTCAGGGATAGCCAATATTTTACACGCCCAGAATACCGATTTTGGCGACCTGCAGGAGAACTTCGTGCTGCATGCTTCCGGTTACCTGAACCTGGCCAGGACAACCAATATTGTATTCCGGCTGGTATGCGATGACGGAGCCCGTTTGTACATTGATGATAAATTAGTGGTGGAAAACGGCGGTAACAACCGGGGCGCCCCCCGGGACGGCGAAATGCTCCTGAAAGCCGGTAAACACGCTTTTAAAGTCGAATATTTCCAAAGATGGCAAGGTAAAATGCTGTCGTTGCAATGGCGTCCGCATGGTGCCGATGCCTTTGCCGTAGTGCCGCCGGGTGTATTTACCTTTAAAGGGGCTGACATCAGAAGAACGCAACCGCCGGTTGTAACCAAGAAGGTAGCGCCTACCCCCGGTGATGGAGCGGTACTGGCGGGTGTGCATCCCAGCTTTACGCTTTCTCAGGCCCGTCCAGCTAATTTTAAGCCCCGGGTAGGGGGTATGGATTTTCTGCCCGACGGTCGCCTGGTGGTGAGCACCTGGGATTCGCTGGGTGCAATCTATGTACTGGAAGGCGTGCAAAGCGCGGATCCGGAAAATATCAAGGTAAAACGCATTGCCTACGGACTGGCCGAACCTTTAGGGTTAAAAGTGGTGGATCGTGACATTTATGTACTGCAAAAACAGGAGTTGACCAAACTGGTAGATACCAATAAAGATGATATCATTGATGAATACCAGACTGTTTGCAACGGCTGGAGGGTATCGGCCAATTTCCACGAATTCGCTTTTGGCCTGGTCTATAAGGACGGTTATTTCTACGGCACCCTGGCTACGGCTATTAACCCCGGCGGGGCCAGTGCCAACCCCCAAATCCCTGACCGCGGCAAAGTGGTGAAAATCTCCCGAAAAGACGGCTCTTTTTCCTTCGTGGCCAAAGGGTTAAGGACCCCTAACGGCATTGGATTGGGCGTAGACAATGAAATCTTTATTGCCGACAACCAGGGCGACTGGCTACCCGCGAATAAAATCCTCCATTTGCAGGAAGGGGCTTGGTACGGCTCCCGGTCGGTAGATTTTGAAGGGACTGCCCAATTAACCGAAACCCAACCGGTAGTATGGTTGGCACAGGATGAAATCGGTAATTCGCCGAGTCAGCCAATATTATTTAATGTCGGCCCTTATCAAAACCAGATGGTGCACGGCGACGTCAGGCACGGCGGCTTGAAAAGGGTGTTTCCCGAAAAAGTGAATGGCACTTACCAGGGGGCCGTTTTCCGGTTTACCCAAGGCTTGGAAGCCGGCACGAACCGCTTGGTCTGGGGGCCGGATAAAGCCCTTTATATTGGCGGGGTGGGTTCTTCGGGCAATTGGGCACATACCGGGAAATTAACTTACGGGCTGCAAAAGCTAAGCTACAATAATCAACCTACCTTTGAAATGTTAGCGGTCCGGGCGAAGGCAAACGGCATGGAAATAGAATTTACCGAGCCCCTGAAAGCGGGAGCGGGAGTCAATGCCGCCGATTATACGGTTAAGCAATGGTATTATAAACCCACCGGCAATTATGGCGGCCCAAAGCTGGACCAAAGAAATCTGCAGGTGAAAAGCATCAACGTATCGGCTGACCGCAAAAGGGTTTTCCTGGAGCTGGAAGGCATGGAACCGAAACACGTGGTGTACATCCGGTTGGATAAGAATACCGTGAGCAGCAGCACGGGCAATAATCTGTGGGCGACGGAAGCCTGGTATACCCTGAATACGATCCCCGCGGAAACCGGGAAATCAAGCAAACGCTAATGCAAATGTTCCGGATAGGATGGACCACCGGTTTATAAAGTATTAAGAAGCTTTAATTACTAAAAAGGCGGCAAATAAACGCAAAAACAAAATTTCAACTTTGAATTTTCTTAAAAATATTATATCCAGCTGCTTTACATCGTACGTGTTGGGCATCTTTTAATTTACATGACTAAACTTCTTATCAGAATAGCCTTCGGGCAGGTTTCACTTTTTTTTCTTAGTCTGCTGCCGTTGTGTGCCCAGCAGCAGACTAAATACCTGGACTGCTCCGTGCTGTGGAACGACAGCCTGCTGGTGCTGGAAAATGCGCAGATCCAACGAAAATATAACTGGAATAATGGACTGCTGCAAACCATCAGTATAACCAATAAAGCGACTGGCAAAAGCTGGGCATTGCAAACCAGTAAGCCGGATTTTTGGGTGCCGGGCATGCCGGAAACAGCCCGCGAAAGTAACCTGGAAGTAAACGTAGTAGCAGAAAACCCGGTACAGCACACGTATTTACGGGTAGTGGTAACTACCAAAGCCGGCTTGCTCCAGGTAAAGCGTATCTTTAAAGTATACCCGCAGGTACCCGCTATTGCCTGCGATTTTTACCTGCAAGGGGTAGCGGAGGCAGGTTGGCAGCAGCAGCAGCTCAGCCTCACCGACCTGAAAAACATTGAAGACGAAGCTGCCGCCAGGCAAGGCCAGATAGAAGCACCCACCCTCGAAACCCTGGGTTTGCCGGGTAAGCATTGGCGACTGCGGAACGTCGAGTTTTTTGACGTTACCGACCGGAACAATACTTTAATCGATGAATCGGAAAGCCTGTTGTATATCCGGGAAAAGCGTTTGAGGGGCAACCTCCTGTTTGCGGAAGAGCTGGCGGACGGGCAGGGAATATTCCTGTTAAAAGAATCGCCGGCCGGTGAAAGTCAGCTGGCTTACCCGGGAAGTGATTTCGTTTGCAAAGCCGGTGAAGTTAAAATGATTGGCCTCGGGCTTTCTCCCGGCGACTTGCAACCCAAAAGCTGGGTTAAATGCTACAGTGCCGTAACGGGCGTTTTCGGGCCCGGCGAATACGAAAAATTAGCCGCTTTGCGCAGCTACCAGGAAAAAATCCGGCGCCGGTTACCCGCCCGCGACGATATGATTTTAATGAATACCTGGGGCGACCGCAGTAAGGGATCAAAACTCAGCGAAAAATTTGCTATCGCGGAATTAGAAGCCGGCAAAAAATTAGGGATTTCTCATTTCCAGTTAGATGCCGGGTGGTACCAAACTACGCAACCCGGCGCAGAGGACTTCTGGAAACCGCATAAAGAAAAGTTTCCCAACGGTTTAACGCCCGTAGTCGCCAAAGCCAAGAGCCTGGGGATTGAAGTTGGTTTGTGGTTTACCCCGCATAAAGCAGGCGAATACCAGGGCTGGCAAAAAGATGCGGAGGCTTTATACCACCTGTACCAAACGTACGGCATCAAAACTTTCAAAGTGGACCTGGTGGATATTAAAACGAAGCTGGCCGAAGAAAACCTGCGTAAAATGATGGACACCCTGCAACAGCTAAGCCAGGGAGAAATTGTGCTTAACCTGGATATCACCGCCGGTAAAAGATACAGTTATCACTACTTTAACCATTACGGTAATTTTTTTCTGGAAAACCGGTATACCGACTGGTTTAACTATTATCCGCACTGGACCTTGCGTAACCTGTGGATGCTCTCTAAATATGTCCCGCCCCAAATATTACAAGCCGAATTTCTGAATAAGTGGCGTAATCCAAATCAGTACGACAAAGCAGATAAGCTGGCGCCAAAAAATATTCCTTTTGATTATATTTTTGCGCTTACCATGATGGCGCAGCCTTTGGCCTGGTTTGAAGCCAGCCAGTTACCGGCCGAAGCCTTTGCCATTGCCCCGCTGGTAAAAGCCTATCGGGAACGGCAGGCCGACCTGCATGCAGGATTTATCTTTCCGGTGGGGGAAGAACCTTCGGGCCGGAGTTGGACCGGGTTTCAGTCCATCCGGGGGAAAGAAGGCTACTTGCTGGTGTTCCGGGAAAACAATGACCAGACGCAAACATACCTGAGAACCTGGCTTCCTCCCCGGCAAGCGGTGAAACTGACGGCACTACAGGGGCATGGGAAAAGTTTCAAGGCTAAAACCGATTCGGAAGGGCGGCTGGCAGTCCGGCTTCCTTCCTCCAACAGCTTTGCCCTTTATCATTACCAGCTAAAATAAGGCAGGTTAACTTAATTTAAATAACAGGACTTATGCAAGTCCATCCTGGCCAGGTGTATTTACCGGCAAATATAGCCATCAGTAAGGATGTTTGTAATACAGTCAGTTATTAAAAAGAAGCGAGAGTGCCTGTTACTATTTTAAAATTACTATCAAATGTTACAAAAATCAGTGCTACCTGTATTATCGTTTCTACTGCTTTGCTTTTTGCCAGCTCTTCAGCAAAAGGAACAGCTTAGTAATAAAAAGATACGTTTTGAAAAAGATGAACAAGTAAAAAAACTGGATTTACAAAAGTTATGGGATACGACCAAAGTTTGTAATAATCCACATAAGGGCTGGTACATCCATTATTTCGATAATGGCATCAGTAAATATCATAATAAACTTGCAAAAGGGGATTTTCTAAAAGATTTTCCCGGCTTAAACCACGTTTATCTGCGATTAGCCTGGAGTTACCTGGAACCGGAAGAAAACCGTTATAATTGGGATGTAATAGATACGGTCATTACAAAATGGGTTGCGCAGGGTTACACAGTTTCTTTTCGTATTACCTGTAAAGAAACCAGCCAGCAATTTGCTACGCCCGAATGGGTAAAAAATGCAGGGGCAAAAGGCACCATGATCAAGAAAGAAGGGAAACCAGATGCTTGGGAGCCTGATTTTGGCGACCCGGTTTTCCTGGAAAACTAGAAGATTTTCACCGGGTTTTTGCCGGACGCTACGATGGCAAGCCTTGGGTTGAATACGTAGATGTTGGAAGCTATGGAGACTGGGGAGAGGGGCATACCTCGTTTGGCAGTAAGAAAAAATGGCCGGTAGAAGTAATTAAAAAGCATATTGATATTCATACCAAATATTATAAAAAAACCCTGGTCGTAATCAGCGACGATTTTTTCTCAAACAGAAGCAACACGAATAAGGAAGAGGCCCAGGCAATTCTGGATTATATACTCGCCAAGGGTCTGGCTATAAGGGACGATAGTGTGTGCGTAAAATCGTACGCCAGGCAATTTGGGTTTAGCACCTTGAAAGACCCTGAGATGTTTCAAAAATTTTGGCCCGATACCCCGGTTAACCTGGAACTTGAGCATTATCACAAAACAGTAGAAGAAGGCACCTGGAAGAGAGGCTTACCTTTTGCTGCCGCCATCAGGGAAGCCCGGGCTACTTTTATTGGTTTTCATGGTCACCCGCGGGAATGGCTGGCCGAAAACCCGGAAATAGCCAGAATTTTAGCTAATAAAGCAGGCTATTGGTATTTTTTACAGGAAGCAGAAGTGCCGTTGTTTATTAAATCAGGAACCTCGGACTGGTTGAAGTTGCATTGGGTAAACAAGGGCGTTGCTCCGGCTTATTTCAAATACAAACTTCTGCTAACGCTTCAGGGGGTAAAGAACAAAGAAAGTTATACAATTGCGCTGCAAGAGTCAGATAATAGAAAGTGGATGCCTGGTGAAGTAAGTACAGAAAAGTACAAAATCAAGGTTCCCGCGTCTCTTAAAAAACAAAAATATAAAATGCTGGTAGCATTAAGAGAGGAAGCTGCCGGTAAAATAGTACCCATAGAATTAGGTTTTCAGGACAAAATAAAGCGGGATAATGCTTATGAAATTGGCGTGTTGGAGATCCGATAAATACCAGTTAATGGGAATCTTACTGGTTCCTGGAGAGATGCAGGGAAAGGCTGGTATAAAACCTCACCCCCCGACCTCCTCTCCTGAGGCGAGGGGGAGAAAAACCCTGTTTTGAAGTCCCTCTCCCAGGAGAGACAAGCCTAAACGAGAGTTTGGAGCTTGCGAACGTAGTTCTAGGGTGAGGTCCTGCAACCGGTAATTTCCTATAAGTCTTCAGAAACCATCTTACTTAACTTAAGCGCTGTTGGCCGATGAATTGTCATAAATCGAAACAGGCAGTTTGCTACCCTGGTGATGTAGCGGCGCTGGCAGGCACGCACGCGGGTTTACCCTTGATTAAGCCCTTTAATTGGAGAGGTAAGATCTTCGGTAACTGGGCCTGTCCGGGGAAAATTAAACACGGCTTGCAAAGGTTTACCTGCCGTAACCAGCCTATGATACTGATATGTTCATACCCGCTAACACAATTGGATAGTTCAATCGGTTTATAAAATATCAAATAAGATTTAATCGCTAAAAATATGGCAAATAAACAAGTGATCAGTATTTTAAATATATATTTTCCAAGAAAATGAATGCCTTCTTATCCTTTATTCTTATTGCTAGTTTACTTTTTGCTTGTGCTTCTACGTCTGGCAGTAGTTCTGCCAACATAAATAATACCTTAACCAAAGCCGAAGAGAAAGCAGGGTGGCAATTGCTCTTCGATGGCAAATCAATGGAACATTTCCGCGGCTTCCGGAAAGAAAGTGTGCCAGCCTCGTGGCAAGTAGAAGACGGTGCCATTGCCTTGACCGGCAAAGGCGGCGGCGATATTATTACCAAAAACCAATATGAGAACTATGAATTAAGTCTGGACTGGAAAATTGCGGAAGGCGGTAACAGTGGGGTTATTTATAATGTCTCGGAAGAGCCCCAGTACGCTAAGACCTACAATACCGGCCCGGAGATGCAGGTGCTGGACGATGAACGGCACCCGGATGCTACGAAAGGGAAGAACGGCAACCACCGGGCGGGTTCGCTTTACGATTTAATCCCTCCGTCCACGCCGGCTGTTCATCCGGCCGGAGCGTGGAACACGGCCCGGTTGGTGGTAAACAAAGGACACGTGGAGCACTGGCTGAACGGTAAAAAAGTAGTGGAATACCAGTTAGGGGAGCCCCGAATGGGAAGCAATGGTGAAAGAGAGCAAATTCGCTTCCATGCCGGGGTACGGCCGCGTCAAAAAAGGCCACATTGCCCTGCAAGACCACGGCGACAAAGTGTGGTACCGGAATATTAAAATTCGGCTGCTTTAATTTACAGCTGTCTAAGGTATTGCGTTTGCCTTTATTAGTAGCTCCGTACCCGGGAGGGGCGCTTTTTTACTTCGCAGCAATACGTTAACGAGTAGCCATCCGGAAGAGAATAATTGCATGTTATGAACCAAAACCAAACGGCGGGCCGGGTGTTGCCTTTACCCAGTGTGGCAACCCTATTTTTTACTGCAGAAAGATGTAAACGGTTCCGGGCGTGGGCTAAATTCATTTTTTTAAGCCTGGGCCTGCTTTCGTCCCGGACAATGCCGGCAGCTATGGCTCAGGATGCATTCCAGGACCGGGCTAGTCATATCATCAGCCGGTTTATAGATTCTTCCGGGACCAATCCGAAACTGGCTTTCTGGTACGCCCAGACCAAATTCTACGACTATAAGGTAAATGGGAATACAGCTAAGCTGGCCGAAGCCCGCAAGCAGGTGAGCCAGGCTTTGGATCACTTCAATGCCAAAGACCCTTCCTTCCAGTTGTGGGCCTCGATGGACTGCTACCTGCGCTGGGGCCACCTCTACGGCGAGGCACTGAAAGCCAAGACCAAGGACAAGATGATCAATTCGCTGCTCTACCCGTCGCACAATACGCAGAATAAAGAGCTGATGGCCGCAACCGGGCGTTACCTCGCCGGGGAAACCTGGCCGGATGCTTCCTTTGCCAGCGGCTACAGCCCTTCTGATCCTACCGGCAAACTCACCCTGCTGCGGGAAATGAACGAATACGTACACCTGGGGGAACAGGAACACAACTCTTATACTTATTATGCCCTGCACTACGGCAGCCTGCGTAGTCTGGGTGACCTGGCCAAAGACCCAGAGATCAAAAACAAAGCGTATCTGACGGCCGAATGGCTCCTGGTCTCGGCAGCGGGGGAGTGGCTGGACGGGCACTGGGCAGCAGCGGCCGAACGGGTCTACCGGCCTTTCCGGGCCCAGGGGCAGTACGAGGCAGGGACGGCGCACTTATGGCTGCATTTCGGGGGGCCTTACCCCCAGCCGGAAACGGCTGAAATGCACAACGCCGTGCAAAGTGCAGTCTCGGAATACCGCTTGCCGGAGATAATCTTTAACGTAGCCAAGGACCGCCACCAGCCGTACACGCACCGGGAAACGCACAACCACCTGGTTACCAATGACCGGTTTTTCTACCTGACTTCGTACCTGAATAAAAGCTATGCTGTATTCAGCCAGCACGAAGCCTGCCAGACCTGGCCCGATTGGATGTACCAGATGCTGCGCTGGGGCGTGTGCTGGAACCAGGCCGGCGGCAAGAGCATCTTCTTTGTCCAGCATCCTAATGCTACGAACGGGAAAAACAAAAATCAAGAAGCCGGCTACGGCGAAACCCGGTACGGTCAGGTGCTCCAGCACGAAAAGACCCTGATCGGGGTATATGACATTCCGGCCACGGACAAACTTCCGTACCTGAAAGGCTGGATTCCCGTAAATTACGAGGCGTACGTGGATGATTCGGAGGCCGGGAGAATCTACCTGCACTACGGCAGCGTGATGATTGCGTTGTGCCTCACCGAAGGATTTGAGTGGAATGCCGGTATGGAAAATTTCAGGAAGCCCGCCGGCAAGATTGGCCTGGTGGTAGAAACCGCGTTGCCCGCCGATTATTCTGGAAGCACGGCTTTGGCACAATTACAAAGTTTTAAACAGGCCATTCTGCGGAAAACCAGAATGGATGCATCAGGCATTCGTGATCCAAAGCCCCGGCTGACCTATACATCATTGCAAGGGGCCGTTTTAGAAACCACCTACGATCCGGAAGACCGAAGCAAGAATTACGATAAAATTAACAAACAGGCCGTAGACTACGATCACTGGCCTCTGCTGGAAAACCCCTGGGTAAAGCAGGAATATAACAACCCTGCGCTTCGGCTGAAGTACGGCAAAGCGACCCGAACCTATGATTTTGCCAACTGGAACGTATCCGACAACACGCCATGAAAAAACTGCCATTTCAACAATTGCTACTGATTACCTGCACCGTGTGCCTAAGTACGATGGCCGGTTCTTCTTCCGCCGTTACGGATTCCGGTAAAGCCGGGCCCAAACGCCCGAACATCATCCTGATTATGGCCGACGACATGGGCTTTTCGGATCTTGGCTGTTACGGCGGCGAAATCAACACGCCCAACCTGGACCGGCTGGGCCGGAACGGATTGCGGTTTACCCAGTTTTACAACGCGGCCCGTTGCTGCCCGTCGCGGGCCGCTTTGCTCACGGGGCAGTATCCGCACAAAGCCGGCATGGGCGAAATGGTCGGTTCTAAAAACTACGCCGGGTATTTGTTGCCTTCGTCCGTGACGATTGCCGAAGCCCTGCAAGGAGCAGGCTACAACACCTACCTGTCGGGGAAGTGGCACGTAGGGGAAGACAGCCTGCACTGGCCGCTGCAACGGGGCTTTGGGAAATATTATGGATTAATAAGCGGGGCCAGCAGTCACTACGAACTGGATGAGGGCCGGGTGATGCTCGAAAATAATGGGAGAATAACGCCGGGTAAGGATTTCTATTCCAGCCACGCTTACACCGATAAAGCATTAGAATATATAAAAGAAGGCCATACCAGTAACAAGCCTTATTTCTTATACCTCGCGTACACGGCGCCGCACTGGCCTTTGCACGCACCGGAAAAGGACGTGCAGCAATACCTCGGCAAGTACCTGCAGGGCTGGGATGCCGTCAGAAAGCAGCGTTACCAAAAAATGGTAAAAGAGGGCATTATTGCCCTTGGCGTGCCATTATCCGACCGTAACCCTGCTATTACCAGTTGGGAACAGGAACCGGATAAGCAGCACTGGGACCGGCGCATGGCCGTGTATGCGGCCATGATTACCCTGATGGACGAGGGGATCGGGAAGATAATTACTACTTTGGAACAACAGGGCGCCCTGGACAATACCCTGATTTTCTTTCTGGCGGATAACGGGGGCTGCGCCGAAGTGCCGCACGTGTACAAGGAACGGTTAAAGACCATGACCGAAGAACAGCTTTCCGGCAGAGTGGGCAACGAAACCTCGTACGTGGGCTACGAAGACCGCTGGGCCAACGCCAGCAACACGCCTTTCCGTCTGTACAAGCAATACATTCACGAAGGCGGGATTGCTTCGCCTTTGATTGTGCACTGGCCGGCGGCCGTTAAAAAAGCCCGTATTGTCCCGGAAATGACCCACATCATGGATATTATGCCTACTTGTTTGGCGGTAGCCGGCGCTTCGTACCCCGCTACTTACCAAGGCAAGGCAATCCTGCCCGCGGATGGTAAGAGTTTCCTGCCGCTCATCCGCAATGGGAAGTATACAGGTCACGAAGCTTTGATTTGGGAACATTTCGGCAATAAGGGCATCCGGCAAGGGAAATGGAAATTAGTGGCCTTGAAGGGCAAAGCCTGGGAACTCTATGATCTGGACGCGGACCGGACGGAAACCACGGATGTAGCGGCCCGGTACCCGGACAAAGTACAGGAGTTAACCCGACTGTATGAAGAAAAGGCGTCACAGGCCGGGGTGAAAATACTTTGAAGTTTCCCGGTAAGCAGCCAGTTCCTGTTCTGCCTCTATTGAGACAGCCCCGCCGGTGAAGAACGGCTTAACGAAATATGGTTAAAAAAGTAAGACGATTGACAATCCCTAAGATGCTTTCACGAAAAAACAAGTTCCCCAAATTACCCTGGCCGGTTTTGGTCTGCCTGGTTGCCCTGCTGCTGGTAGCCGGCCGGCCACCCGCCCCCCAAAATCAAAGCACGGAAAGCCCCCGGATCGTGGCCGTCCCACCCCGGCCTAACATCTTGGTGATCCTGACCGATGACCAGGGGTACGGCGACGTGACCGCGTTTGGGGCACCTGATCTGCAAACCCCGCACCTGGATGGCTTGGTAAAGGCCGGCATGAAGCTGACTAATTTTCACGCCAATTCCAGCGTTTGCTCACCCACTCGTGCCTCCTTACTGAGCGGCCGCTATCCGGAAGCAGTCGGCGTGCCCGGAGTAATCCGTACCAACCGGGCAAACAACTGGGGACACCTGAGCTCAGCGGCCGTTTTGATGCCGGACCGGCTCCGGAAAGCTGGCTACACTACGGCTTTGATCGGCAAATGGCACTTAGGGCTTACAAGTCCCAATACCCCGAACGAACGCGGCTTTGATTTCTTCCACGGCTTCGCGGGAGACATGATGGAAGATTATACCACGCACATCCGGGACGGAAAAAACTACATGCGCCTGAACGGGCAGGAGATCAACCCCCAGGGGCACGCCACCGACCTGTTTACCCAGTGGAGCGTAGAGTATATTCGTAAACGGGCCAAAGCCGCCAAGCCTTTTTTCCTGTACCTGGCCTACAACGCGCCGCACGTGCCCATCCAGCCACCCATTGAGTGGGTACAAAAAGTAAAAGTCCGTCAGCCGGGTATCTCTGAAAAGCGGGCCCAGCTGGTAGCCCTGATTGAGCACATGGACGATGGAATTGGCAAGGTGATCGGAGCACTGAAAGACTCCGGCTTGAACGAAAATACCATGATTCTATTCACGAGTGACAAAGGCGGGCACCTCAGTGCCGGAGAGATTAACGTGGCCGTAAACGGCGCCAAAGGAAGCATGTACGAGGGCGGCCTGAAAGTGCCGGCCTGCGTGGTATGGCCCGGCCGTATTGCGCCTGATTCCCAATCGGATCAGCTGCTGCTCACCATAGACATTTACCCCACGGTACTTGCAGCCATTGGGGCTAAGGCTGAAGATCAGGTGGACGGGGTGAGTTTTCTGCCCACGCTGCTGGGACAAAAAGCAACGCCGGCAGAGCGGACCGTATTTTTCACCCGGAGAGAAGGGGAGGGAGGCTACGGCGGCAAGACCATTGATGCCGTCCGCAAGGGCGACTGGAAGCTGTTGCAGAACTTTCCCGACCAGCCCTACGAACTCTACAACCTGCGGGAAGACCCGCTAGAGCAGCACAACCTGGCCAGGGAGCAGCCCGAGGTGTACAAAGAACTTTTCTCTTTACTGCAGAATCACCGGTCGGAAAGCGGCCTGGTGCCCTGGCAAAGACCCTGAAGGGCGGATTTAAATGGCTTATTGATCTTTACGGTTCCTGGAGAAATATAGGGCATTATCGGTTGCAGGACCTCACCCTAAATCCCCTGCCTCGCCGGCAGGCGGGCTCTCCCGGGGAGAGGGACTTGAAGGGACTTCAATAAGAGGGTTTTCTCCCCCTCTCCCCGGGAGAGGGGGCCGGGGCTGAGGTTTTATACCAGCCTTTCCCTACATGTTTCCAGGAACCATTTTTAAGTACTATATAGTCTGACTTACTATGAGATCTTTAATTTTTCTGTTCACAGCAATCTGTATTGCCTGTTGTATTGCCTGTCCCGCCTTAGCGCAAAAGCCCTCCCGAACCTCTCCCAAAACGAGAGACGCAGCAAAACGCCAGCCGGCAAAACCCAACGTGATTTTTATCCTGGCTGATGACCTGGGCTGGGGCGATCTGGGCTGTTACGGCAACGAGAAAATCAAAACGCCCAACCTGGATAAACTGGCAGGCAGCGGCATTTTGTTTACCCACTTCTACGCCAATGCCCCCGTGTGCGCCCCCAGCCGGGCAGCCTTCTTCACCGGCCGCTACGCCGAAAGTTCGGGCGCCTACAGCGGGGACGGGGCCAACGAAATTGAAGTGCCTGCCGGACTGCCTAACCTGGCTACTCTTTTCAAACAAGCCGGTTACCAAACCCTGCATACGGGCAAATGGCACCTGAGCGCCAGGACCACGCCGGATAAGTACGGCTTTGACCAGTACCAGACCCGGGAAGCCAACAGCTGGGGGGAGCGGCAAAAGGACCCTTACTTCCGGGCCAAGTCTACCGGGTACCTGGTGGAGAACACCATTGATTTCATCAAAGCCCATCCGGAGAGTCCTTTTTTCGTGCAGCTCTGGGCCGTGCTGCCGCACGATATTCTTTTTCCCACCGAGGAGCAGCTGGCATGGTACGAGGAGTACGACATGCGTAAAAAATTCAAAATACCCGGCTTCCCGTTTACTTCCGCCGAGCAGATTTACTACGCTTCCGTAACGGCACTGGACGACCACCTGGGTCAGTTGTTTAATTATTTAGATTCCACCGGTCTTAGTCAGAATACGCTGATTGTTTTTGCCAGCGATAACGGGCCCGGCATGATGGAAGCCCTGCAGGTGGGCCACAGTGCCGCCGGCAGTACGGGTCCTTTCCGGGGCAGGAAAACAAGTATCTACGAAGGCGGCATCCGCATGCCCTTGATTGTGAGTATGCCGGGTAGAATACCGCAAGGGAAAGTGAACGATACGACCGTGGTGGCCGCCATTGATTTTCTGCCGACCCTGTCGGCCATCATCGGGACCAAAATGACTGCCAGAACGGACGGAGAAGATATGTCAGGCGCCTGGATGGGAGCTGGTATGTCCAGGAAAGAACCCGTCTTCTGGCGCTGGCGCTGGCAGATGCCCCCGCAGCTCTATCACGCAGCCCGGCCCTTGCGATGCGGCAGGGCCAGTGGAAATTACTGATGAACCCGGACGGCAGCCGGGTAGAGTTATACAATCTGTCCGCTGACCCCACGGAGTTGGATAACCTCTCGCGGGAATACCCGCAAATAGTGCAGCAGATGCAAAAGGCCTTGCTGGAATGGCATAAAGCCCTGCCCCCGGCAAAGTTCCAGGCAAGCGCCGGCCAGAATGATTATAATTGGCCGGGGGAGTGAAGGATGGATTTTGATTTTACCAGGCGGGTAGCCTGGCAGGTTAGTACTGAGAGATTCGTATGAATTTCATAATAAAAACGGTACCTGTTATTTTTAAATAAAAAAATTATATATATTAGTGATATATAATCCAAAACGTTTTTGGAAGGACAACAAAATTTACCAGGTCGTTCCGGCCCTGCATTCAATCTTTGATCTTACCCCTTGACCTTATCCAGGCTGGAGGAACAGCCAACCGTTACGAAGGCAGTCGGATTGAGCAGTCGGATTGATAAATACGTACCTGGTTAAATACTCATTCCGGATGAAGCAAAGTCAGTTTCCTGATCAATCCGACTCCCTCATGTGGCACCGCTTCAAAGGAAGGGGACCGGGAGGCGCTGACGTTTGTGTACCTGCACCATCACCCGCATCTGATCAACTACGGCATCCGGCTCTGCCGTGACCAGGAACTGGTGGAGGACTGCGTGCACGACCTGTTTCTGGAACTCTGGAAAGGCAGAAAGGGGCTGAGCCCGACCAATTCTATCCGGTATTACCTGCTCAGAGTACTGCGCAATAAAATCCATACCCGTTTGAAACTCACTCATCCCACGGCGGATGTAGACTTGTACGCTGACCATTATCATTTCCAGGTAGAGTATTCTTTTGAAGAGCACCTGATCCGGGAACTGGGCAACGAGCAGCTGCAAGGTAAGCTGCTGGCGGCACTCAACGCCCTGCCGGCCCGGCAGAAAGAAATCGTCTACCTGCGTTTTTACAATAACTTCGATTACCAGCAGATCGCTTCCATCATGGGCATTGGTTACCAGACCGCCCGTACCCACGTCTACCAGGCCGTTAAGTCCCTGCGGGTACGGTTTGCCGTGGAACTGTGCATACTGGCCTTGCTGCTGATTATTTTTTGAGAAAAATTTTCCTTGAAAAAATTCAATAACATCCTTTCTTCTGGTTGAGATTGCTCAATACTTTATTCAAATATTGATAAAGCACTCACGAGAATATTATTTTTCTGCTGAAAAACTTCACTTAGCCTATACTACAAAACGCTCATCGCGCACATTTACTGATGAAGCCTGTTGAACGGGTTTTCATTATCCTGATATATGATGAGCAAGTATGCAGCTTTTGAAACGGCCGACTTTGTAGTGGACGAGGGCTTCCGGGATTGGGTGATGGCGCCTACGCCCGAAGCAAATGCTTTTTGGCGCCAGTTCCTGCAAACGTATCCCCACCGGAGCCAGCACGTGGAAGAGGCCCGCCTGCTGCTGCTCGCCCTGCGGGTAGACTGGCAGGAAGTCACGCCCGAGCAGTCTCTGGCCTCCTTCCGCAAGTTTGAGGAGCAATTGCCCCAGGAGTCGTTACGGTCCTTGTGGAAAAGGCCGGCGGTTTGGTACCCGGTAGCGGCGATGCTTACCCTGCTGCTCGTCTCGGTGGGCGCCTGGTGGGCAATGGTGGGGCAGGCTGGCGGTACCCGGTACCGGACCGCCTTCGGGCAGACCCGCACCATCACCTTGCCCGATCAATCGGTGGTAACCCTCAATGCCAACAGTGTGCTTACCGTACCGGCCGAATGGAACGAGGAGACTAGTCGCGAGGTCGTGCTGGAAGGGGAAGCTTTTTTTACCGTGCGGAAACACGAACGGAAAGGCCGCCCGGTCAAATTCACCGTCCGCAGCCGCCAACTCGTCATTGAAGTACTGGGCACGGCCTTCAACGTGAACAACCGCCACCACCAGACGGAGGTCGTGCTGGCTTCCGGCAAAGTCCGCCTGCGGAATACCACGCCGGAGAAGCAACAACTCGTGGAGATGCGGCCCGGAGAGCGGGTAGTATTCTCTCCCGCCCGGCAATTTTCCAAACAAACCGTCAACGTCCGCCGGTACAATTCATGGACCCGCCGGGAACTGGTCTTTGACAATACCCCCGTAAGCGAAATTGCCCGGGTCATTACCGATACCTACGGACTAAGCGTCGTCATCCGGGAGGAGGAGATTGCCAGGGCCCGCTTTACGGGTACGGTACCCTCAGACGACCTGGCTGCCCTGCGCACCGCCCTGGCCCAGGCCCTGGATCTGCGCATCGGGCTGGAGGCGGATAAGCAGCTGGTTATCTCCAAAAGCGGAGATTAATTTTTTGAACCACCCCAAAAACACGGATAAACCACCCAAAAACACGGATATATGAACAGACAAACGTTTACTTCCCCCCTCGTCGTCCTCTTGTTTGGGCTGCTGCTAACCGTCCAGGCGACTCCTGCCCAGGAGTTAGCCCTGGGTACTACAGCAACGAAACTGTCCGGGAAGCCGGTACAGCAAAAAGCCCGGACGCTGGAAGAAGCCCTCCGCCAGATCGAGCAGCAGTACCAGGTACGCTTCAGTTTCAGCAGCCGCAAAGCCAAAGAAAGCCGGCTGGCTGACTATCGTTTTGAACAAGCCCGCACCCTGGAAGAATCCCTCCAAACATTACTGCTGCCCTTTGAGCTGACGTTTGAAAAAATCAAAGAAGGCTACTACGTGATTACCAGAAAAAGAAGAACCAGCCCCTTACTCAATCAGACTGATCCCCCGGATGCTTCCCCTGCCGCTCCCCCAACCAGTGATGCCCCGGCGCCTGACAGTCAGGCGCAGGAAGACTCCGGTAGCCAGGCCCCTGCCCTCGCCGTTACGGGCAAAGTAACAGACCAGGATGGCAATGGCATTCCGGGGGTAACCGTGTTGTTAAAAGGCACCACAACCGGCACCACTACCAGTGCGGATGGAAACTATACGCTATCTGTCCCGGATGGGCAAGCCGGCGGCGTACTGGTGTTTTCCTACATCGGATATACTACGGAGGAAGTGCCCATCAATAACCGGAGTACGGTTAATGTTTCTTTAGTGCAGGACACTAAGGCATTAAGTGAAGTAGTCGTAATCGGGTATGGTACGATAAAGAAAGAAAACCTGACCGGCGCCGTATCGCAGATTAAAGCCGAAGCCCTGGAAAACCGGGCTATTACTTCCGTCGGAGAAGGCCTGGCCGGCCAGTTGGCCGGCGTGCAGGTGCAGCAAACTTCCGGAGTGCCAGGAGCCGGGCTGCAGATAAAAATCCGGGGGAGCAACTCCATCAACGCCGGCAGCCAGCCCCTGTACGTAGTGGACGGCATTCCCATGACTGACATAGAAGGATTAAATCAGAACGATGTCGAATCAATTGAAGTATTGAAGGATGCGTCTTCCGCCGCGATTTACGGCGCCCGGGGAGCCGGCGGGGTGGTGTTGGTTACCACCAGGAAAGGGAAAAAAGGGAAACCAACCTTCGACTTCAACGCTTATTACGGCTTGCAGAAAGTCGACCGGATCATTGATGTGATGAACACGCGGGAGTACACCGCTTATGGCATATGGCGCAACAATGCCGAATACCTGCGCAACGGCGGCGACCTGAACGACCCGCTGGAGGCCCGGGCGGCCAACTTCCGCTACCCGGAATCGTACCTGCGCCCCGAGGAATTGCCGGATAACAACTGGCAGGAGTTAATCTACCGGGTTGCTCCCATGCAAAATTACCAACTGACCGCATCGGGGGGCGGCGATATGGGCAATTTCCTGGTATCGGGGGCTTATCTGAAACAGGACGGGGTAATCCGGCATACCGGATACGAAAGAGTCAACTTCCGGTTGAATACGAGTTTGAATGTGGGTAAAAAACTCACCCTGGGCATGAACATCGCCCCTTCTTTTGCGACTCAGAATAATCCGGATTCAGAAGGAAAAGAAAGTGTGGTGCATCACGCCCAGAATATGCCGCCCTTTGTGGCCCGGAATTTAAATACGGAAAAATGGGGGTATGCTGATTCCTACGGTGATGTATACGCTAACCCGCTGGCCCGGTTGGCAGAGGTATACGATGAAACCAAAGACACCCGGATATTGACCAATGTGTGGGGCGAAGTAAAGATTATAGAAGGCCTGACATTCCGGTCACAATACGGCTATAACGTAAGACAGTCCCGCGAGTCTTATTTTAAGCCGGCTAATGTGAACAAGGGCAGACTTACTTTTGGGGAGGCGGAAAAGCGGGATTGGAACGACTGGTCCCTGCAAAATACCCTGACCTACAGTAAGATTTTCAACGATACGCATGATCTGTCCATACTCCTGGGGCAGAGTGCCGAGAAGTCTGATTACCATCAACTGGAGACACGCGCCAGCGGATTTCCCAGTGATTTGGTGTATACCTTAAACGTGGCATCTACCCCTTCCCAGGCGCGAACGTACGAAAGCGAAAGCGCGCTGGCTTCTTTTTTCGGAAGGGTACAGTACAATTTTAAAGATAAATACTTATTCTCGGCCAGTTTGCGGCAGGACGGCTCTTCCAAATTCGGATCAGACACTAAATTCGGGTTATTCCCTTCCGCATCCGTAGGTTGGAAAATTGACCGCGAAAACTTTCTCAGCGGGGTTACATGGCTGTCGTTGCTGAAAGTAAGGGCCGCCTGGGGCAAAACCGGTAACGACCGCATCGGGAACTATGACCACCTCGCCCTGATGAACATTAACAATTACAGCCTGAACGGCGGCATCGTAAGCGGTCTGACGCCGAGTACTTTGGGAAATGCTGGTCTGGGCTGGGAAACGACCGTTACCAAGGACGTAGGCATTGACATCGGGGCCTTTAAAAACCGCTTGCAACTGAACCTGGATTACTACCAGAACGATACCAGAGACCTGCTGCTGAGTGTTCCGGTTCCTTATGTATCCGGCTATACTTCTAACCGGGAGAACATCGGCGCCGTGCAGAACCGGGGATGGGAAGCAGAAGTTACTTCCCGCAATACCACCGGCAGATTGCTTTGGGAAACCTCCTTTAACATCGCCCATAACGTGAATGAAGTAAAAAAGATGGGGGAGGGAGACGCCCCGTTAATATTTCCCACATGGGGGAAAAACGGCTACATCACGCAGGTAGGCCATCCCATTGGCAGCTATTACATGTTAAAGGCCGATGGATTGCTGATGCCGGAAGATTTTGACGATAGCGGCAAACCCCTGGTTCCCATCATGAACGGCCAGGAGCCCGGCAATATTAAAATAGTGGACGTGAACGGAGACGGCAGGATTACGACCGCCGACGAAACCATCGTAGGGAGTAATTTTCCGGACTTCATCTGGGGACTTACCAACACCGTCAAGTTTAAAAACTTCGACCTCCGCGTACTGGTACAAGGTTCCCAGGGAGGTGAGGTTTTCTTCCTGGGCGCCCGGCAGCTGGACACTGGCGGGGACTCCAGGAACCAGTTCTCCCGGTGGCTGCGCAGCTGGAAACCCCCCTATGAGGATGGCCAGAACCCCATCCCGCAGGACCACGGCGTGGATATGTCGTGGGACGGTAAAACGCCCAATCCGTTCGGCAACAACCCGACCTATAACGACACCTGGCTGTACGATGCCTCCTTTATCCGGTTGAAAAACATTACGCTGGGGTACAACCTGCCCGTCAGCCTGAGTAATAAGGTCGGCATCAAAAGGGCCCGGATCTACGTGATGAGCGACAACGTGTACACCTGGAACCGTTATCCCGGCGCTACCCCGGAGTCCAACAGTAATGGTAACAATTCCACGCGGCCGGGTACGGATTACGGAACCTATCCCCTTTCGAGAAGATACAACCTGGGCCTTAATGTAACCTTTTAAAAGACTTCGATCATGAAAAGCACCCTATCAAAAATAATAATATCAGTAGTAATAGTAGGTTCATTCGCTTCCTGCGGCGAGTTTTTAGACTTAAAACCCGTTTCCGATTACAATACTTCGACTTTTTACAAAACCCAAGGCGATTTTGAACTGGCGGTTAACGGCATTTATGCTGAAGTGCAGGCATTGAGTGACAACAATATACCTTTAGCCCTGGAATCCCGGAGCGACAATGTAAGGACCACCGGCGGATATGATACCGGCGTCATCAGCAAATTTATTGACGACGGCACGGTGCCCATACTGGAAAATATATACACCGGATTTTGGCGGACGATAGACCGTTCCAATGCCGTTCTGGATAGAATTGGCGGCGTACCCTTTGAAGATACCAAACTAAAAGAGCAACTAACCGGGGAAGCGTATTTTCTGCGGGGCTACGCTTATTTTCAACTCGCCTGGATGTACGGCGGGATGCCCCTCATTGACCGGCAAACGGCGATTGAAAAAATCCGGCAAACGCCCCGCAGTACCCAGGAACAAACCCTGGACCTGGCCAGGGAGGATCTGCAAAAAGCCGCTGACCTGCTGCCCGAAGTGTACCCGGCGAAATATTCAGGAAAAGCTACCCGGTACGCGGCCAAAGGAATCCTGGCCAGACTGTACCTGTTTGAGCGAAACCACGCAGCGGCTAAACCTTTATTAGAGGAAATCATCAACTCCGGTAAGTACGAGATGTTTGCCAAATACGCAGATAGTTTCGCAGACCAGTACGACAATGGCAAAGAACATGTATTTCAGATCCAGTACAACTCCGGGCTGGTCGGTGAGGGGAACGAACTGGTGTATACATTAGCCCCGGAAAATATCCGTTCCAGCTTATTTCCCCAGGGAGGGCGTTCTATCTCACTTCCGGTTTCCATTGACTTGTACGAGTCCTACGAGCCGAATGACATCCGGAGAGACTTTACCATTCAGAGCGGGCATATCAGTAACACTGGTGCGGAGAATAGGGGAAGCTTGTTTTACATCAAATTCGCCCACGGTTCGATTCCCCCCGACAAAACGGATTATGAGGTGAATGTGCCCGTGTTACGGTATACCGATGTAAGGCTGATGTACGCGGAAATCCTCAATGAGGAGGGCTATACGGCCGGTGGAGAAGCCTTCCAGATTTTGAATGACGTACGGAAAAGAGCCGGCTTGCCGCCGCTTACCACCCAGGAAGTACCCGATCAGGCGGCGTTCCGGGATCAGCTTTTCAAAGAAAGAAGAGTAGAATTTGCGGGCGAGTTCCTGCGGTGGTTCGATTTAGTCCGTTCCGGGCGAGCCCTGGCTACGATGAATGCTTTTCTGAAACGCCCGGACGAAGGCGGGGGACGATATGTCATGAAAGACTACCAGGCCATCTTTGCCATTCCGAATAACGAATTGAACATTAATCCGAACCGGGACGTGATGTATCAGAACCCGGGGTATTAGTAGGTAAAGAATCACCCTCCTGTTCAGTCCTGCTCTTTTCTAAGGCTTGGCAAAAGTCAAGCCTTAGGGGCAGGATGTTCTTTGCCCGCCCAAAAGCAGGCAGGCTGCTCAAGTAACAGACTAAAATCAATTTAACCTCTTTATACCCTTTACCCATTCTACCTATGAACATAATTACATTGCCCTTCTTTGCTTGGCCTACCAACGGATTGGGGAAAGCGGCAATCAAACAATCATGTATGACCCGGCTGCTGTGCCTGCTGTTTTTGCTGATGCCGATGCTGCTAAAAGCCCAGGTAGCGGCTCGTCGGGCCAATGATTTGATCGAGACTATGGCCGTAAATACGCATTTAGGCTATACCGATTCAAAGTATTATCTCCAGTACGAAACCATCAAATCCCGCCTGGCTGAGCTAAAGGTCCGGCACATCCGCGATGGGGTCAGGCTCCGGTGGGCACATAAATATGAAGTACGGGACCGCTATCTGGAGTTGTACAATACTTTGGGCATCTCTGTACTTTTTGTAGGAGGAGTCAAAGATGCAAGTGACGTACTGGATGCTACCCGGATTCACGAAGAGTTGGATTTTCTGGCGCCGGCCGCCCAAGCCATCTACTCGGTAGAAGGGCCTAATGAATACAGGAAGAATAGCGACTGGCCTACCGTATTGCTGAATTATCAGCGGGAACTCTACAACCAGTTGAAAGCCCATCCCACCTTATCTAACGCCAAGCGGGTAGGCCCTTCGGTGATTGCCGGCGACATGTCGCAAGCCCTCGATATGAGTGCCTACTGTGACTATGGCAACCTGCACCTGTACCTGAACCATCCGGGAGGAGATGCCGGAGGAAGTAGACCCGTAAAATATACTAAGATTCTTACCGAGTACGACCGGATATTTGGAGCGAATAAACCAGGTATGATTACCGAAACCGGTTTTCACAATGCCTTAAGTAAAGATCCTGCTAAACCTTATCGTCATTTTTCCTACCGGGTGAGTGCCAAAATGGTACCCCGCCAGTTTACCCAGTATTTTGCCGATAACCGGGACTGGCCGGTGGTTTCCAATTATGAATTTATTGATATCCGCAACAATGAAACTTACGCGGAAGACAACTGGGGATTGTTGCACCGGGACCTGACGCCCAAGCCGGCTTATACTTCACTGAAGAACCTGATCACTCTGCTCCACGATACGGATGCTACCTTTACGCCTTCTTCGCTGGACTACAGTTTAAGTGGAGATATGACCGATGTGCGGCACCTGCTCCTGCAGAAAGGCGACGGCAAGTTTTATTTGTGCACCTGGCTGGAGTTGCCTAAAGACAAGAGTTATAATTCTACCACCGGTGCGGAGTTTGACCCCACCCGTTCCCTGACCTTGAACTTTGGTTCGGCGGTGGCAAGCATGAAACGCTATGAGCCTTGTGATCCCGACAACTTAACTACGGGTACAGCAGCCAAACAGACTTTCAGCAATCCTGCGTCTTTGGAGATCACGGTTCATGACTGGGTGAGCGTGTACGAGATCGAACTGAGCCAGGTAAAGAACTTTACTTTAATCAATGCCGAGACGCAGCAGCCGGTGGCCGACTTTGATCCATTCCGGATAATGCTGTCGTTGACTTTACCAAAACTCGGTACTACGCATTTAACTATCCGGGCCAATACTTTTCCCCAGCAGGTGGACAGGGTGATGTTTGACTACGATGGCACTGCGGTTACTCCACCGACTCTGCCTTTCCCTACGCCCTTGCCGACAGCAGACTGAAGACAATACCTACCTTTCTGGACGCCTTCTCTGGGTGAGCCACCCTGACGGCTACCCCTTACGCGGGATCGGATGCGCCAGTGCGATGGGCACGGGGAGTATGCTTCGTTTCTCGGTCACCAACTCGGTGCAGAACCTGGCGGTAAATAAACCCGTTACGGCTACTTCTGCTCAGGCCGCTCATCCGGCTGTGCTGGCCGTGGATGATGATGTGACTGCCCGCTGGTGCTGAGAAGTGGCCCGTGTGGCTGGAAGTGGACCTGGGCAAGGTTTACCTTATTGAGCAGACCCAGCTGCTCACCCGCAGAGCCGTTCCTACCGCTACAAGATCGAAGTCTCCGCTGATAGTGTAAATTATACTCACCTTAACAAGACCACGGCTACCGGGAAGCGGGTTTGTTCACCGACAGTTTTGCTCCTCTTGCTGCCCGCTACGTGCGGGTGGAAACTGCTGGAGGATGAAGTGGATATGACGGGAAAGGAAAAAGACGGATGGGTAAGCCTTGCTGAATTCCAGGGTGTTCGGCAAAACGATGCTGGATGCTCCGGCAGGGGCGGCCCCAAAAGGAGTTGAAAAGATAGTAGCCGATTTCCTGTCCCCGCCTGGGGCTCTATCCCAACCCGGCGGGGGGAGCCCTGCGGGTAGCGTATTTGGCCAGCCAGGCCGGAGGTCCATGTCCGGCTGCTGCCGTGAGCGGCGGGGGCGGCTGACTACTGCTTACCCAGGCGGTAAAGGCAGCAACATCTTTCAGACGTGAGTGCCTTACCGCTGGGTGTGTACCGGGTACGGCGGCAGGGGTGGGCCTGCCGGTAGTGGGAAAACTCGTCATTGCCAGGTAGCCCTAAATAGCTGTTTTTAGCACCTCACCCCGGCCCCTCTCCTTGGGAGAGGGTGCCAGGGCCGGAGCGACCCGCTGGGTGTCACTCCCCGCCGGAGCTTTTGGCAACCGGTTTCAGCATCCTTTTTTAGTTTCTGCTCTTCTTTACTTTCGACTGTCCCTACCCTTACTTAATCTTTTATGCTGACATTTACTCCCAATGCCCCCTGCTCTGCCCACCAACCGGTTGGATCAAGCTGGAACAAAGCAATCATGTATGACTAAGCTGTTGTGCTGCTTTCGCTGGTGCCAACGCTGCTGCAGGCGCAGGTAGCGGCCCGTCGGGCCAATGACTTCATGGAACCATGGGCGTGAATACCCATTTTGGCAATGGAAACTTTGAAAAATCAGTATAACCACGGCTACGACACGTTGAGAAATGGTATCTGGGTGATTTGAAAATGCGCTATATCCGGGAAGGGATGCGTTCTGATTGGCCGCAAAGATTTACTACCCGGGATAAATACCTGGATTTATATCAGACTTCAGGAATACGCCTGCTCTACATCTGTGGGAAACAAACCGAACTACAGGTGTGGCAGATACCACGAGGATCAAGGCTAATTTAGATCTTATTGGAGAAATTGCGCCTGCCATTTATTCGGTGGAAGGCATCAATGATACAAGAAGAACAGTGACTGGCCCGAACAGTTAAAGAATTACCGAAAGAGTTTATACAATCAACTGATAAATCATCCTACGCTGAACAAGGCGCTAAGGGTGGGGCCCTCTTTTGTTTACAGGGATATGTATTCCGCTTTGGATATGAGCGCTTATTGTGACTACGGAAATTTGCATATTTACGCACCTCATCCCGGAGGCGATAATCTCGAGAAGACCTTTGCTCAAAATTTAGCAGAATACGACAGGGTTTTTTGGTAAAGACAAACCAGGGTTAATTTCAGAAACCGGTTTTCATAACGCCCTAAATACTACTACCGGAAACAGGCATTTTTCTTACCGGGTAAGTGCTAAGATGGTGCCCTCGTCAATATACCAGTATTTTTTGGATAACCGCGACTGGCCAGTGGTAGCATTATGAACTCATTGATGAATGGACCGATGAAACAGCAGTGGAACATAACTGGGGTTATTGTACAGAGATTTTAGTCCTAAGCCCGCCTATTATTCTTTTAAGAAACTTAAATACGCTTTTAAATGACAGAGCGCGACTTTCACCCCCTCTTCCCTGGACTACACTTTAGCAGGCGATATGACCGATGTGCGGCACCTGCTCCTGCAGAAAGGCGACGGCAAGTTTTACGCACTCTGCACCTGGCTGGAAATACCTAAAGACAAAGTTATAATTCACCACCGGTGCGGAGTTTGACCCTACCCGTTCCCTGACCTTGAACTTTGGTTCGGCGGTGGCAAGCATGAAACGCTATGAGCCTTGTGATCCCGATCACCTGGAAACGGGTACTGCTGCCAGGCAGACTTACAGCAATCCTGCTTCCCTCGGCATCACCGTTCGTGATTGGATCACTGTCTACGAAATCGAGCCTGCGGTTGATGTAGTGGTTTCTGATGTCAGCTGGACCCCGGCTGATCCGGTAACGGGCACAGGAGTTACTTTTAAGGCAACCGTTAAAAACCGAGGAACCATTGCTACTCCTTCGGGTACTGTTTTAGGCGTTTCTTTCAAAGTGGACGGTAAGCAGGTAAGCTGGTCGGATACTTACACTTCTTCTTTGGCTCCCGGCGCATCGGTTACCCTTACGGCCAATAGCGGCCCCAGTGGCAGTGCTGGCTGGACGGCTACCGAAGGCTCCCATACAGTAGAGGCGCATGTAGATGACATCAACCGGATTGCCGAGAGTGATCATACCAATAACAAGCTCACGGCACCCCTGACCGTACAAGATCTTACCGTCACCAGCTTTACTTTGCTCAATGCTGATACGGATCAACCCGTCAGTGGCTTTGATCCCATTGCTGATGGCGCCGTGATTGACTACACCAAACTCGGCACGAGCCGCATCAGCATTAGGGCCAGCACTTCCCCGGCTACGGTGGGCAGCGTCAGGTTCGGCTACGATGCAACGGCCAGTTACAGAACAGAGGAGGTGGCCCCCTACACCATTGCCGGGGATGTCAGTAACGGCATGGATTACCTGCCCTGGACCCCTGCTCCGGGCAGCCATACCCTGACGGCTACGCCTTACACCAATGCCGACGGAACCGGCACGGCTGGTACGGCTAAAACCATCAGCTTTACCATTGCCAATAACGCCACTAACTTAGCGTTAAACAAACCCGTTGCGTTTTCTTCCCAGCAAACCGGCAACGAAGCCGCTAAAGCGGTGGACAATGATTTGACTACCCGCTGGTCGGCTAGCGGCTATCCCCAAACCCTGCGGGTAGATTTGGGCAAGAGCTACAGTATCAACAGGACCGAACTGGCCCCCTACCAGAACCGGGCTTACCAGTACAAGGTAGAAGTATCCACCGACGGGACTACCTACGCTCAAGTAGTCAATCGAACGACCAACACCACCGGCGGCAGCCTGCTGGCTGATAACTTTACGGCCGTTACTGCCCGCTACGTCCGGCTCACCGTCACGGGGGCTTACAACTACACCGGCGGCTGGGTTTCTATCAACGAGTTCAGGGTATTCGGCAAAGAACTGGTCACAGTCAACGCCAGACTGGCCTACGGGCTACAGGGGGAGGAAAGTGAAACCAGGTTGTACCCTAACCCGGCCAAGGGGGCAGTAACCCTAAGCTATACGGCCAGCCAAGCCGGAGAGGTGCAAATCCGGCTGCTGGACAATAGTGGTCGGCCCTGCCTGACTACTACTCACCAAGTGGTAAAGGGGACTAATACCTTCCGGGTAGATCTTGGTACAGTACCGGGTGGGTTATATGTAGTGCAGCTGCAGGGAGCCGGCCTGCCGGTAGTGAGAAAACTCGTCATTGCTAGGTAGCAATAACGGCTACTTCCCACGACGGCTGCAACCGGAATAGAGCCGGCGGGTGTCACTACCCGCCGGGCTTTTGAGCGCCTGTTTCAGCACCCTTTTCAGTTGCTACTCTCCTTTGGTTTCTACTCTCCTTTACTTTTGACTGTTCCTACCCTTGCTTAATCTTTTATGCTAACCGCTACCTTAAATGCCCCTGCTTTGTCCACCAACGCGTTGGGTCAAGCCAGAACAAAACAATTACGAACAAAACCACTACGGATGACCAAACTGCTGGGCCTGCTGCTTTTGCTGGCGCCAACGCTGCTGCAAGCCCAGGTACAGGCCAGACGTGCCAATGATTTTGTAGAAACCATTGGTGTTAATACTCATTTTGGCAGTACCGATACAAAATATTATACCCAATACGACAGTATCAAGGCCCTCTTAGCCGACCTAAAAGTTCGTCACATCAGAGAAGGAATGCGTGTTGGTTGGGCTCATGGAGAAACTGTACGCAACCGATTCCAGGATCTCTATAGCAGCTTAGGCATCACCTTGCTTTACATCAGTGGACAAAGAACCAGATCTTCTTCTACTCCTGCACTCAATGATATACTCGATACAACGCTCATATCACGTGAGTTAACTTTTCTTTCTCCTATTGCTCCAGCTATTTACGCTATAGAAGGGCCTAATGAATACAGAAAGAACAGCCCAACTACTACCTGGCCTACTATATTAAAGAACTATCAGATCCAGCTTTATAATAAGTTAAAAAACCATCCTACTTTATCTAATGTTAAACGGGTAGGTCCTTCTATTATTAACAGAGATATGCCTAATGCACTGGATATGAGCGAATATTGTGACTATGGCAATATGCACCTGTATGTAGATCATCCCGGAGGAGATGCAGGAGGAAGTGTACCCATGACCTATGCCCGGATGATGCAAGAATATGACCGCATCTATGGCGTAAATAAACCAGGCATGATTACAGAAACAGGGGGACATAATGCCATACTTCCTACAGGCTTTCGTCATAACTCTTACCGGGTGAGTGCCAAGATAGTACCGCGTCAGTTTACAGAATACTTCTATGATAATAGAGATTGGCCGGCAGTAGTTCATTATGAACTCATTGATGAAAGACTGGTTGATACGCTCAATCAGCAGCACAACTTTGGCTTAGTCTACCGTAATCTCAAGCCTAAACCTGCTTTTATAACACTCAAAAACCTCATTACCCTTCTTGATGATAAGGACGCTACCTTCACGCCTGCTTCTCTCAACTACACCATTACCGGAACCGATATGAGTGACGTGCGTCACTTGCTTTTGCAGAAAGGAGATGGGAAGTTTTACCTCTGTACCTGGCTGGAGCTGCCTAAAAGCAAGAGCTACAATTCTTCTACTGGTGTAGAACTTAATCCTACTCGTTCATTGACTTTGAACTTTGGCTCTCCCATCGCAAATATGAAACGCTATGAGCCTTGTGATCCCGATAACCTCTACACAGGTACTGTTGCCAGACAAACTTACACCAATCCTTCGTCTTCTCTAGATATTACCGTCCGTGACTGGGTGAGCGTGTACGAGATCGAACTGAGCCAGGTAAAGAACTTTACTTTAATCAATGCCGAGACGCAGCAGCCGGTGGCCGACTTGATCCGATTCCGGATAATGCTGTCGTTGACTTTACCAAACTCGGTACTACGCATTTAACTATCCGGGCCAATACTTTTCCCCAGCAGGTGGACAGGGTAGTGTTTGACTACGATGGCACTGCGGGTTACTCCACCGACTCTGCCTTTCCCTACGCCCTTACCCGACAGCGGAGCTGAAGACAATACCTTTCCTGGACGCCTTCTCTGGGTGAGCATACCCTGACAGCTACCCCTTACGCGCGGATCGGATGCCGCCAGTGCGATGGGCACGGGGAGTATGCTTCGTTTCTCGGTCACCAACTCGGTGCAGAACCTGGCGTAAATAAACCCGTTACGGCTACTTCTGCTCAGGCCGCTCATCCGGCTGTGCTGGCCGTGGATGATGATGTGACTACCCGCTGGGTGCTGAAGTGGCCCGTGTGGCTGGAAGTGGACGCTGGGCAAGGTTTACACCTTATTGAGCAGACCCAGCTGCTCACCCACCAGAAACCGTTCCTACCGCTACAAGATCGAAGTCTCCGCTGATAGTGTAAATTATACTCACCTTAACAAGACCACGGCTACCGGGGAAGCGGGTTTGTTCACCGACAGTTTTGCGCCCCTTGCTGCCGCTACGTGCGGGTGAAGCTGCTGGAGGATGAAGTGGATATGAACGGGAAAGGAGAAAGACGGGTGGGTCTCGCTCAACGAGTTGAGGGTGTTTGGCAAAACGATGCTGGATGCTCCGGCAGGGGCGGCCCCAAAAGGAGTTGAAAGAAAGTAGCCGATTTCTTGTCCCGCCTGGGGCTCTATCCCAACCCGGCCAGGGGAGCCCTGCGGGTAGCGTATTTGGCCAGCGAGGCCGGAGAGGTCCGCGTCCGGCTGCTGGCAGTTAGCGGCCGGGGGCGGCTGACTACTGCTTACCAGGCGGTAAAAGGCAGCAACAGTTTTCAAATAGACGTGAGTGGCTTACCGGGTGGGGTGTACCTGGTGCAAATTCAGGGCGCCGGCCTGCCGGTAGTGGGAAAACTCGTCATTGCCAGGTAAGACAATTGGCCCTTTACCAGGCTGCCGGCCTATTTATCCTCAGCTGTTTATTTTATCAGGGTTATTGGGGAAGAGTGGGCCGGCAGTCTGGTAGGTGCCGATGGAGGATTATTCAGACTGCCGGAGGTTTATTCCGCATTAATATAACTGGTTATTCCTATCTTAATACCCGCGACCAAATTCATGAAAAACTTAACCGGCAAATGTTTACTGGCTTTGCTTTGCCTGCTGCTTCCGGGAAAGGGCTGGGCTAGCCTGGTTACCTACCCGGCCCCCCCGGGCATCGAGCCCTACCAGGATTACCAGGTGCGGGTGAATGGCCAGGCGCTTTCAGTGTACTCCTCGGGTCCGGCAGCTTTTGCGCATTTCAGCGCGGATGAACCCGTGCAGGTAGCCATTTCTTCGGCGGTAAAAATCAACTGGGTGGACATCCGGCCCAAAAGCCTGGGGATAAAAGCAGTGCTGAAAGACAACGTGATTTATTTCCAACTGGCCAAGCCCTGCAAGATAAGCGTCGAAATCAACGGCAACATCGCCTTGAACGGCTATACCCAACTCCCCCTGTTCCTGTTTGCCGACCCTCTGGAAGTCAAACCACCCCGGCCGGACGACCCGAACGTCCGGTACTTTGAGGCCGGCAAGGTGCACGAGGCCGGCGAAATTCATTTAAAAGACAACCAAATCCTCTACATCGCGGGGGGAGCGGTGGTAAGAGGCGTGGTACGGGCCGGGAATGCAAAGAATATCCGGATCACCGGCCGGGGTATTCTGGATGGCGGTTTTTTAACCGACCGGAAGACGCTGGTTGCGCTAACCGGGTGCCGGAACGTCCAAATTGAAGGCATTATCATCCACAACTCCATCGGCTGGACGGTTTTTCCCAAAGATTGCGAAGGGGTAACCATTAAAAACTTTAAAATTGTATCCTGGCGGCAAAACTCCGACGGGATTGACGTGGTGAGTTCTTCCCGCGTGCTGATTGAGGACTGCTTTATTTACAGCGCCGATGACTGCATCGTGCTCAAAAGCTGGAAGGGCAACGACAAGTACGATCACTCGGAACCCGGACCGGACGTAACCGATGTAAAGGTATTGAACTCGGTATTCTGGAACCAGAAGCCGGGCAACGCCCTGGAAATCGGCTACGAGTTGCGTTCCCGGGAAATCAGCGACGTGCTTTTTAAAAACTGTGACGTGATCCACGTCGAGCAGGGAGCCGTCATCAGCATTCACAACGGCGATTTTGCCACCATCCGCAACGTTCGCTTCGAGGACATCCGCGTGGAGGATGCCCGCCACAAGTTATTCGACATCGGCATTTACCTGTCCCGCTACAGCACGGACCGCCCCAAAGACGAGCAGCTGCGGGCCAGTTGGGGGCAAAAAGGGACCATTAATGGCGTACTCTCCATTCCCGAAGGAGAAAAACCGCAGTACGCCCAAAACCGGGGGCACATCCGCGACATCGTTTTTAAAAATATTGCCATTGTGGACGGCCCCATCCCTTTTTCCATCATCACCGGGTTTGACCAGGCGCACCGGGTGGAAAAGGTACACGTTGAAAATCTTACATTTCACGGCGTTAAAATTACCAATCCCGAAGCGGGCCGCCTGTTTACCGAGTGGGTAAAAGACGTTCAGTTTGTGCCCTGACCATTCCCGGCCGGAATTTATTCATCCAACGACGAACAACTAATAACTAGCAACTCTTTATCTGTGCCCTTTGGCTTGGACCTTTCGTTAACTTTTATGAGAATTGTACTCCCCCTGTTCGTGTCCCTTTGCATCAGTGTTGCTGCGTTGGCGCAGCAGCCTTTCCCGGCTTCCCGCAAGAATACACCTGCCGCAGTGCGCAAACCGGCTAAGCCCAACGTGATCGTGATCCTGTCCGACGACCAGGGTACGCTGGACTTGCAGAGTTACGGCGCTACCGATCTGCACACCCCCAATCTGGACGCGCTGGCCCGTCAGGGCGTACGATTCACCCAGTTTTACGCCGCTGCCCCCATCTGCTCCCCTTCGCGGGCGGCGCTGCTGACCGGAAAAGTGCCGCAACGGGCCGGCCTGACCGGGAACGCTTCTGCCAAAAACCCTGCTTCCAGCCTGCCCACTGAGCAGGTTACGCTGGCGGAACTCATGAAAGGGGCCGGTTACGTGACCGGTCACATCGGAAAGTGGCATCTGGGGTACGCGCCGGCTACCATGCCCAACGGGCAGGGATTCGACTATTCATTCGGGCACATGGTGGGCTGCATTGATAATTATTCGCACTTCTTCTACTGGGACGGCCCCAACCAGCACGACCTGTGGCGCAACGGGCAGGAAGTGTGGCACGACGGGGAATTCTTCCCGGACCTGCTCAATCAGGAAATGACGGCTTTTATCGGGCAGCACAAAAGCCAGCCCTTCTTTGTGTACTGGGCAATCAACTATCCGCATTACCCCATGCAGGGTTCCCCCGAATGGCGCGCCAGGTACGCGAACCTGCCGCGTCCCCGGCGCGATTACGCCGCGGCCGTATCCACCATGGACGAGAAAATCGGCGAGGTGCTCCAAAAATTAACCGACCTGAAACTACGGGAAAACACCATCATCGTGTTTATGTCGGACCACGGGCATTCTACCGAAGAACGGGCCATGGGCGGGGCTGGTTTTGCCGGTCCGTTCCGGGGGGCGAAGGGCAGTTTGTTCGAAGCCGGCATACGGGTACCCGCTTTCATCAGCTGGCCCGGGCATCTCCCGCAAAACCAGGTCCGCCACCAGTTGGGCGTGGGCACCGACTGGTTCCCGACCGTGGCCGAACTGTGCGGCATTCCGCTGCCCGCCGGCCCGCTGGACGGCAAAAGCCTGGTGCCGGTGATTACTCAAAACGCCCCGAGTCCGCACCAGACCTTTTACTGGGCTTTCGGCAAACAGTGGGCCGTCCGCCAGGGCGACTGGAAGCTGTTGGGTAACCCGCAGGATCCCTCTAAGAAGGACAAAACGCCCCCGCCGGATCAGTTGTTTCTGGCGAACCTCCGGCAAGACAGCACCGAGACAGAAAATTACGCAGCGCAGCACCCGGACGTTGTAACCAAACTAAAAGCTTTACACGAGAACTGGGCGAAAGAGCTTTCGCCGGCAAAGCCTTAACTGTCCTTTACTTCACGTACCCAGATAATTGTAACAATTAAAATACAGCATTAATAAATTACCCGTCCATTTATACCCATGAGGAACTCAAAGTCAATGATGAACCTAAACCTGCAACGCCTGCTGCTGTGCACGCTGCTAGCCTCCGGCTGCGGGCTGCCCGCACTCTACGGGCAAACGTCTAAAATCCGGACGACCCCGGTAGAAAAAATTACCGAGGCGGACCGAAAGAATATAATTGAGAAAATACAAAAGCAGGAAAAGCAGTGGGATGAAAAAGTGAAAATGCCGGCCAAATACGTTTCACCCACGGCCAATCATTACCATTCAGCGCTGGTTGACCGCACGCTGCACCCGGTACGTGATGCGGCCGGTTACGCCGCGGATTTGTTAGACAGCCAGGTACCCGAAAACCGGGAGCGGGCTTTCCAGGTGATCGAAAGAGTCATTGCCCGCCAGGATCAGAACCCGGAGAGTGAAACCTACGGCATCTGGCCGTACTACGACGAAGAGCCGTTAAACCAGATGGCCAAACCGGATTGGAACTGGGCGGATTTCATCAGCGTGCGCCTGCTGGAAAGTTACCTCAACCACGGGGACGTATTACCGGCTGCGCTGAAGGAGAAGATGAAAGGCTCCATCATCCACGCGGCCAACTCCATCCAGAAACGCGACGTCAAGCCGGGCTACACCAACATCGCCATTATGGGTACGTTCGTGACCTACGTGGTTTCCCACCTGTTTAATCTGCCCCAGATGCAAACTTACGCTGACATGCGGCTGAAGCGGTTTTATGACTACACGGTGGACTTAAGCGGCTTTGCCGAATACAACAGCCCAACCTACACCCGGGTTGCATTGGACGAACTGGCCCGCATGAAAAAGTACATCGTGGACCCGGAAGCTTTGCGCATGACCAATGCCTGCTACCGGATTGGTTGGCAGGGACTAGCCGCGCATTTTCATGCTCCGTCGGGGCAACTGGCCGGGCCGCACAGCCGGAGCTATTCCACCCTGCTCAGGGATGATTTTTACGCGCTGCTCTACGAAGCATCTGGTGGCCGGGTGCAGTACAACAATGTTCAAAAGTCAAGTGACCACTACCAGTTGCCGCACCAGATACCGGCTGATCTGGTGGATCAATTCCAGAAGTTACCTCAGGCCCGCATCAGCATGGATACCTTTGGACTGGAATCTGCTCCCCCGGTGGGGTATACCTACCTGCATCCCCAATTCTGCCTGGGTACGGTGAGCCGCGGCAATATGTGGGAACAGCGCCGGCCGTACATTGCCTACTGGGGCGGGGTCCAAAAGCCCAAATCCTTCCGCGTGCGGCTGCTGCACGACAACGTGGATTTTGCCACCGGCCAGATTTTCAGCAGCCAAAAA
>JAUJMU010000014.1:43826-121262 GCA_030446715.1 Cytophagales bacterium
GGGCACAGTCATTTTGCCCCGTCCCAGCGCCTGCCCAACATTGTGCTCCTGACGGTGGACGACATGAATTATAATTCGTGCGGCGTGATGGGCAGTCAGGTACCCAATATCACGCCGCATATTGATCAACTAGCCCGTCAGGGAATATTGTTTACGCGGGGATACGTTTCCAGCGCCGTTTGTGTGCCCAGCCGGACTTCGATCATGACCGCTTGTTACCCGCACCGGGTAAGCCAGTGGGACGGTTTTGGGAAGCCGGCCTCGGCCGAGAAGGTCCCGCAAGCGGGTTACAACATTAAAAAGGGAACCCCAACGCTGACCAAAGCCCTGAAGCAGGCGGGGTACGTTACCGGTATTCTGGCCAAACCCAACCATCACCTGCCTGAGGAAGAATTTCCCTGGGATGTTGTGTACGGACACCATGCGTACGAAGAATTAAAACACGGCCGGGATGCGGAACTGTACGGCAAGCGTACGGAAGAAGTGATTCAGTTGGCCAAAGGGCAAAAGAAACCATTTTTCCTGGTAGCCAATGCCGGCGATCCGCATCGGCCCTTTCCCCAGAGTACGGATGAGGCAAACTCGGTCGCCAAAGGTAGATTCGGCGGGGCCATGCCGCTGCCCTCGAAAGTGTATCAACCGGACGAGGTACCGGTTCCCGCCTTTTTGCCTAACCTGCCGGACGTGAGAAAAGAAGTAGCCCTGTACTACTCAGGCGTAAAAAGAGCCGATGATATTGTGGGCAGTGTACTGAAAAAACTAAAGGAAGCCGGGGTGGAAAATGAAACGATTATCGTCTTTTTGTCCGATCATGGCGCCCCCTTTCCTTTTGCCAAGGAATGTTCCTACATGAACAGCACCCGCACGCCAGTTATTGTGCGTTGGCCCGGCCATGTTGCACCGGGAAAAATCGACAGCACCCGGCTCATCTCCGCGCTGGACGTTGCGCCCACCCTGCTCGATTTGCTTGAACTGCCGCCTATGCCCGGCGTGGACGGTCGTTCGTTTAAGCCCTTGCTCTACGGCAAAGAACAAAAGAACCGGGACCGGGCTTTTACCGTGTATCACTTTACCCCCGGCCATGAGCCTATTCAGCAGCGGGCCGTAACCTATCACCAATACACCTATGTTTTTAACGCCTTTGCCGCCGAGAAGCAGTTGTTTACTTGCGGCGATCCGAAGGGCGGGCTTACGTATAAAGCCATGAAAGAAGCGGCCAGAGAGGCTCCGGAGCTGGCCAAAAGAGTGCAGTTTTTCGATTACCGTACTCCCGAGGAAATGTACGACGACCAGCAAGACCCGGATGCGTTAACCAACCTCATGGATGACCAATCGAAGAAAAAGCTGATCCGGGACATGCAGCAGATGCTCTTGGCCTGGATGCGGGAAAAGGAAGATCCTTTGTTGCCGTATTATGTGCAGTACCTGCATGGGCAAAAGCAAAAGTAATTGATGATTCATCCTTTACGCGGGGTTTCAAATGAACTTAATTTCTAAAGTCACCGGGTATACACCCATTCAGATATACCTGATCTGATCATGAAAAAAAATACAGCGCTAATCGCCTTACTTCTTATTGTTTTCAGCCAATTGCCTACTCAGGGGCAATCCTATTCTTTGCCTTCTTCCAAACCGGCTGCTCCCGGGTGGTCTTTACGCCAGCCTATTTATGAAGCGAATATATCCCGTATGACCCGGGAAGGAACGTTTAAAGCGTTTGAAGCGCAGCTACCCCGCTTAAAAGCACTGGGGGTAGGAATTATATGGCTCATGCCCATTCACAAAAGAGGGCAATTCCGGGTGTCGGCTCAACTGATCGACAGTTTAGACGGAGCCCCTATTCCCGTTCCCGAAGCCTACCGCGTTTTAAATGGTAAACAGACCAGCCCTTACTGCATCTCCGATCATTACTCCATCCATCCGGAGTTTGGCACAAAGGAAGATTTCCGGCACTTGGTGGATGCCATTCATCAGCAGGGCATGTATATCATTCTGGATCTGGTTGTTAACCACACTTCCTGGGACCATTTATTTATTCAACAGCACCCGGACTTCTATGCCCGGAATCAAAATGGCGCGGTCGCGTATACCAAGCCCTGGAAAGATATCGCGCAATTGGATTGGGAAAATAAGGCCATGCGGGAATACATGCGGGACGTGTGCCGGTACTGGGTACGCGAAATGGACGTGGACGGCTTTCGTACGGATGTAGCCGACCGGGTTCCGTCGGGGTACTGGACCTGGCTGCGGGCCGAATTACACAAAATCAAACCCGTTTTTTTGCTGGCTGAAGGCTTTTCTCCGGCCGTACATCCTGCCCACGACGTTTCCTATGACTGGTTTCTCCCGCCGGCTTTCTGGTCGGTAGTAGAAGGGAAAAAAACCGTTGCGGTTATTGATTCCCTGCTAGCCTGGGAAAGGAGGAAGTATCCGAAGGGCGTGCTGAAAATGCGGCACGCGACCAATCATGATGTACACGGGAAAGGTTATGCTTATCCAAGTATGGCCGATTATTACGATCAGGTTTTAGAAAAAACCTATTTTGAGCAGGTCCCATTGGTTGAAAAATTTGGGGAAGGTCTTAAAGCTTTTATGGTGCTCTCGGCCACCTTACCCAATAGCGTGCCGATGATCTGGAATGGCCAGGAAATAGGCATATTGCAAAAAACTCCTTCCGTAATCACCTGGCAGGATAATGAATGGGTAGATTTCTATCAAAAGCTTTTTACGTTATATAGAACCAACCCTGCCTTTACGGCAGGAGATTTCACCCGCCTGTCTACCGGTCAGAATGAAAAAGTATATGCCTTTGTCCGCAAACACAACCGAAACAAAGTACTGGTAATGATTAACTGCTCCCCGGAAAACCAGCCGGTAACCTTTAAAATGGATGGCAACCCTGGGATGGGAAAGGATTTTTTCTCGGGCAAAACCCACCCGTTTTCAAAAAACAACAAAATGGTCCTGGAGCCCTGGGCTTCCCGGGTCTATGTATATCATCAGTAGCCGCTTTGATTGATTCCCTTCAACTAAAACCGAGTATTGGTTTTACTTACCCATAAAAATGATGTTATTGACTTGTAGTTTACAGCGCTTAAGCAGCGTCCTGCCGGATGGAATGAGAACAGCCCGGTGTTTTTTTGCCCTGCTGCCCTTAGCGCTGCTTTTTTCCCAGGCTTGTAGTTCCCCCCGAAAGCCGAAGGCAACCGAAGCACCGCTCAACATTCTGCTGGTTACCGCCGATGACCTGGGCCTGCAACTGGGTTGCTACGGAGACAGCGTAGCCCGCACGCCGAATCTGGACCGGTTTGCCCGGCAAGCGGTGCTGTTCCGCAACGCCTACGTGACGCAAGCCTCCTGCAGCCCTTCCCGCAGCAGCATGCTTACCGGGCTGTATCCGCACCAGAACGGGCAGGTTGGCTTGTCGCACCTGGGTTACCAGATGTTTAACCACATCCGGACCCTGCCGCAACTCCTCAAAGCACAGGGGTATACCAATGCCATTATCGGCAAACTGCACATTCAGCCGGAAAATAATTTTCCTTTTGATTACGCCGACTTAGATGCCCGTAAGACGCGGGACGTAGCCGAAGTGGCCGCCAGGGCCCGAACGTTTATGGATACCGTCAGCCGACCGTTCTTCCTGATGGTCAACTATTTCGATCCGCACGTGGAGTTAATCCCGCAGGTAAAAGGCATCCCCCGAAACCCTTTTACGCCCGACCAGGTAAAGGCTTTCTCTTTCCAGGGAATTGATACACCGGCCGAACTGGCCCGGATTGCCAACTATTACAGTTGCATCGAACGGCTGGACGCCGGATTTGAACTGCTCCTGCAGGCCCTGACAAAGGCCGGGAAGGCGGAAAACACCCTGGTTATTTTCCTGGGGGATCACGGGCCGCCTTTCGTGCGGGCTAAAACGGCCTGCTACGAAGCGGGACTGAAAATTCCCTTCCTGGTGCGCTGGCCCGGCAAACAGCCCCGGGAGTACCCCGGTTTGGTCAATACGACTGATATTCTCCCCACCCTGGCGGAGGCAGCACACCTTGCCGTGCCCGAAAACCTGCCGGGCCGGAGCCTCAGACCCGTGCTGGAGCACAAGTCCTTTGAAGACCGTCCCTACCTGTTCGGGGAATTCACCGCCCACGCCCCCGGCACCTTTTACCCGATGCGCTCCGTGCGGGATAAGCAATACAAGCTCATTGTCAACTATTTGCCCGGCCTGCCTTTTCCCAGTTTGAGTGTGGATGGGGATATAGCGTGGCAGGAATCGCGGAACGAAAAATTCGACGGAACCCCCGTACGCCAGGTATTTGACCGTTATCAGAACCGTCCACCCCTGGAGTTGTATAACCTGGCAACCGATCCCCATGAGTTTACCAACCTGGCCGGCGATCCGCAATACGGGCCGGTGATTACCCGGTTGCGCCAGGCCCTGGTCCAGTGGCAAGGGCAAACGGGTGACCCCTTGCTGGACAGCACCGGGCTGGCCCGGATGGTGGAGGTGCACCAAGCCATCCAGTCAGCAGCCCGGGCTGATCCCAATTACAAGGTTAAAGCCCCGATCCGGTGGACCGACTATTAGCCTGCCCGAGCAAGCATTCCGCAAATCCCATCCCTATTTTAGAATGATGAAAGGTAGTATAGCCATATTGTTTCTTCTGCTGCTTGCCTGTAGCAGTCGCCCTACCACCCAAGCGGGCAAGGCCCCGGCCCAATCCCCGGAAAAGGCCCTGCCCAACATCGTGTTCATCCTGGCCGACGACATGGGCTACGGCGATGCGGGCTGCTACAATCCCGAATCCAAAATACCTACCCCGGCCATTGACCGCCTGGCCGCCGAAGGCATCCGGTTTACCGATGCCCACGCGCCGGGCGCCTGGTGCGTGCCTTCCCGCTACGGCTTCATCACCGGACAGTACCCGTTGCGGGCGAACATGGATTTAAAGCGCGGCAGTCTGGTAGCCAAAGACCGCCCGACGGTTGGTTCACTCCTGCAAAGGAATGGGTACCGCACGGCCATGATCGGCAAGTGGCACCTGGGCTTTGAAGGCGTGAGTGACTGGAATAAAGTAGACTACCGCCAACCTTTCCGGGGCGGGCCCGTGGACCGGGGTTTTGATTATTTCTTCGGCATGCACGCTTCGCTGGATATTCCGCCCTATTTCTACCTTGAAAACAACCGTTGTGTAACTGCTCCTGCCGATTCGGTTGCCGGACACCAGAGCCCGGGGGCCACTACTGCTATTTCAGGGGCCTTCTGGCGGGGCGGGAAAATTGCCCCGGACTTTAAGCATCAGGAAGTACTGCCCACTTTCACCCGCAAAGCGGTTTCCTTTATGGAAAGCCACGTGAAAGAACAAAGAAAGCAACCCTTCTTTTTGTACGTTGCCCTGACTGGCCCGCATACGCCCTGGGTAGCCCAGCCGCCCTTTGCCGGAAAAAGTGCCGCCGGTGAATACGGCGATTTTACCATGCAGGTGGATTACTCAGTGGGCGAGATTCTTAAGACATTAGAAAAGCTGGGGATTGCCGAAAATACCCTGGTTATCTTTTCCAGCGACAACGGCCCGGTGTGGTTTACCGAAGACGTGCAAAAGTTTAATCACCGTGCTACGGCTAACTTCCGCGGGATGAAAGTAGATGCCTGGGAGGGTGGTCACCGGGTGCCATTCATTGCCCGCTGGCCCGGCAAAATCGGGCCCAACACAACTTCCGCGCAACCACTCTGTTTTACCGACATGCTGGCTACCTTTGCGGCGGTAGTGGGCGACAGCCTTCCGCCAAATGAAAAGAGGGACAGTTACGATATGCTGCCGGCTTTGCTGAACAAAGGCACAGCCCAGCGCAAGGGTCTGGTAGTGGAGGGGCACACGGTGCGGGAAGGCGACTGGAAACTGATCTTTGGCAGTGGCATGGGCGTCCTGCACCGGCAATACGGCAAGGGAAACGCGCCGGTGGGGAAAGGGGAGCTGTATAACTTGCATGAAGATCCTGCCGAGACCCGTAATCTATACGACACCCACCCGGAAAAGGTGGCCGAACTCACCCGGCGCATGGAGCAGTACCGGGCCGAAGGCAGTGCTGCTTCTGAATCTCATTCCCATAAGTAAACTTTACCCGGTATACCTGGCTACCGGGCACCGGGCGGGTTGTGTCACTTCTAATCGGTTATGACTAAACTTTTTTTTAAAATCGCCCTGGCGCTGGTTTCGCTTTTTCTCGCGAGCCCGCCGCTGCGTGCCCAGCAGCAGACTACTTACCTGGACTGCTCCGTGCAGTGGAACGACAGCCTGCTGGTGTTGGAAAACAGCCGGATCAGGCGGACCTTTTACCGGAACGGTGGCAACCTGGTCACCAAATCGCTTACCGATAAGCGAGCCAACCACGTTTGGGCGATTGAAAACAAGTCTCCCGATGCTGCCTATCCCGGCCTTACCGCCGGGGCGAGCAATGCCGGCTTGCAGGTAGTCCGGCAGCCAGCGAGTCCGCTGGCGCCGGCCCACCTTGAGGTAAGCCTTACCTGCCGGTGGGGTTCCCTGGAAGTAAAAAGAATCTTCCGGCTTTATCCCGACTGTCCGGCGATTGCCTCCGATTTTTACTACCGGGGTCAGGCGGACGCATCCTGGGGAAGCCGTTTGATGCCGGGGCAGGAGCTGGCAGACGAGCCTACGCTGCCGGCAACGGCGAAAGAAACGACCGTACCGGTCATTGAACGCCTGCAGTTGCCCGGCAACCACTGGCGTTTTACCAGCGTGCAGTTTTACGATGCCACCGACCAACGGAATACGCTGGTGCAAACTACCTCGGCGCTGGGCTACCGCCGGCCGGCGGTGCTGCGGGGTAACCTGCTCTTTGCCGAGGACGGAGTGCAACAGAAAGGCTTCTTCCTGTTGAAGGAAGCCCCGCCGGCAACCGCCCAGGCCGCTTATCCCGGCGCTGATTTCCTCACTGGTTTTGATGAGGTCAGCGTGGTGGGCGCCGGATTGAGCAGCACTGACCTGGAGGCAACCACCTGGAAACGGGGCTACGGCGTAGTAATCGGCGTGTACGGAGCCAGTGAACTGGACAAGCTCACCGCCCTGCGGACCTATCAGAAACAGATCCGCCGCCATTTGCCGGAACGCGACGAAATGATTATGATGAACACCTGGGGCGACCGCAACAAAGATGCCAGTGTGGGTGAATCGTTCCTGATGAAAGAACTGGAGGCAGGCGCCAGACTGGGGATTACCTACCTGCAGATTGATGACGGCTGGCAACAGGGCCTTTCCAAAAATTCGGCCGCGGCTGCCGGGCGTCTCTGGGATGAGTGGGATGCGGCCAGCTGGCAGCCCCACGCGGAACGTTTCCCCCGCGGACTGGCCCCGGTAGTGAAAAAAGCCGGTGAACTGGGCATCCAGCTCGGGCTGTGGTTTCATCCAAGCAACGCCAACAGTTACGCCCGCTGGGAAACGGATGCGGGCATTATCATTGGCCTGTACCGCCAGTACGGCATCCGCACGTTCAAGATAGACGGTATTGAGCTGCCCGACAAAGGGGCAGAAATCAACCTGCGCCGGTTTTTCGAGGCGGTGCTGGCCGCCACGGAGGGGAAAGTGGTTTTTAACCTCGATGCTACGGCCGGCAAACGCGGCGGGTACCATTTTCTCAATCAGTATGGCAACATCTTTTTGGAGAACCGTTACACGGATTTCGGGAATTATTACCCGTACTGGACGCTGCGGAATCTGTGGATGCTTTCCCGCTACGTACCTGCCGAGAATTTGCAGATCGAGTTTTTGAACAAGTGGCGCAATCCCGGTAAGTATCCGGAAGGTGATCCTTTTGCTCCCCTGCACATTCCCTTCGACTATACATTCGCCGTCACGATGATGGGGCAGCCCCTGGCCTGGTTTGAAGCCAGCAAGTTGCCGGCCGAGGCTTTTACGATTGCCCCTCTGGTAAAAGCTTACCAAAAATGGCAGGCGGACCTGCACGCGGGATGGATATTTCCGGTTGGCGAAGAACCTTCGGGCCGGAGCTGGACGGGGTTTCAGTCCATCCGTGGCCAGGAAGGCTACCTGCTGGTGTTCCGGGAAAACAACGACCAGGGACAGACCAAACTCAAAACGTGGCTTCCGGCCGGGCAAGCCGTGGAACTGACGGCGCTGGCGGGGCACGGGAAAAGTTTTAAGGCCAGAACCGACCCGGAAGGGCGGCTGGAATTCCGGCTGCCTGCTCCGAACAGTTTTGCCCTGTACCGTTACCGGCTGAAGTAGTCCCGCCCGTTGCCGTGGCAAAGTGGCTTATCCATCAGCCGCTGAATACAGATTTATTGCAAGAAACTGCTTAATTTTCAAAACAACTCTTACGCCTATGTTGCCATTTTTCAAAAAAGTAAACCTGTTGGTGCTGAGTATGGCTGCCTGCCTGCTCCTGCCGCACCAGATCCGGTCCCAGACCGGGCAAGTACCCACGCCTGTTACGCTTACTAAAGTTCAGGGCGTAAAGCCCCGGAACATCGTCTTTATCCTCACCGACGACCACCGCTACGATGCCCTGGGCTTCCTGCACAAACAAACTTTCATCCACACCCCTAACCTGGACAAGCTTGCCCGGGGCGGGGTGTATCTGCCCAATGCGTTTGTGACCACGGCGCTGTGTTCGCCTTCCCGCGCCTCGATCCTGACGGGTTTGTACGCCCATAAGCACCGGGTGGTGGACAACAACAATCCGGTGTCCGAAGGGCTGGTGTTTTTCCCGCAGTATTTGCAACAGGCTGGCTACCAGACTGCTTTTGTGGGCAAGTGGCACATGGGCGGGGAAGGCGACGAGCCGCAGCGCGGCTTTGACCACTGGGTGAGTTTTAAGGGCCAGGGCAGCTACCTGCCGGAGAAAAATGGTCTGAACGTAAACGGCAAACGCGTGCCTCAGCAGGGCTACATCACCGATGAACTCACTGACTACGCCCTGGAGTGGCTCAAAAGCCGGAAAGACAATAAGCCCTTTCTGCTGTACTTGTCGCACAAGGGCGTGCACGCCGACTTTGTACCCGCCGACCGGCACCGGGGCCGCACCAGGGACGACAAGTTTGTGGTCCCGGCGACGATGAATCCGGACAACGTGCAGGAAGCGCCCATGTGGGTGCAGAACCAGCGCAACTCCTGGCACGGGGTAGAGTATCCCTACCACTCGGACCTGGACATTGGCCAGTACTATAAACGTTACGCCGAGACGCTGCTGGGCGTGGACGAATCGGTGGGCCGGGTGATGGAATACCTTAACGGGAAGGGGCTGCTGGAATCTACGTTGATCGTATACATGGGCGACAACGGCTTTCACTTCGGCGAACAAGGGCTCATTGACAAACGGACGGCTTACGAAGCCTCCATGCGCGTGCCCATGATTGCCCACTGCCCGGAGTTGATCAAGCCCGGCACCACCGTGAAAGAAGTCGTAGCCAACCTTGACGTTGCCCCTACGCTGCTGGAGGCAGCCGGTCTGGAAACCCCGGCGCACCTGGACGGCAAAAGTTTTCTGCCCCTCATGCAAGGCAAAAAGGTGCCCTGGCGGGAGGCTTTGCTGTATGAGTACTACTGGGAACGCAACTTTCCGCAGACACCTACCATCCACGCCCTCCGGGGAGACCGCTATAAGTACATTCACTACCAGGGCATCTGGGACACCGACGAACTCTACGATTTGCAGGCCGACCCCGGGGAAAGCAAAAACCTGATTCGCAGCCCCCGGCACCAGCAGGTAGTCAAAGACATGAACCGACAGCTGTTTGAAGTGCTGGGGCAGACTGAAGGGATGTACATTCCCCTCAACCCCGACCGGGGCGGCCAGCAGAACAAGCGTCACCCCGGCCGCAGCAAAGCCGCCAGGTTTGGCGATTATATGTTGGGGACACCTGCCGGTGCCAGTGAAGCGAAACCGGTTGGAAGAGACGCCGGGGCCGCTTCCGGTAGTAAGAAGCAGTAAAAATACTTCCCCCGCTTCCTTTTATTTTACCTTTACCGGATCAGCCCCTTTACTGCTATGTTTTTCTCCCTTCGTCCTGTACTGCCTGCACACCAATGGCCGGGTACGCACCCATTAACTGTTCATTCAGGACTCAGCACCTGGTTTTTCCTGTTCTGCCTGCTGCTGGCCTGCTGCCAGCAGCAGACGGAGGAGCGGGCAGCGGCCAGGAACTAGCGCGTGTTTGTAAAGTTTTAATGGTCAGCCTTTACACCCGTAATTTCCAGTGTAAAGGCTGACCATTCCCATTTCTTCAACATGCAGTAGATCGGTCTGCCCTTTAAGGAGCAGGGGTCAGATCCTGCCCGTTAACTACTGGACTCAGTTGCACGACCTGGCTGGTGCTGCCCGTCTTACCGGCGTTGTCGGTTACGCTCGAACGGATGGTAACTGAGCGCTTACCCGGCGGTACGACCAGCGTACCGCCTACTACCCAGCCAAAAGTGGTGCGTACCTTTCCGCTGGGATCAATTTCGCTGCCGGCAATATTGAACACGGGAGCCAGGTTGTCCCCTGCCTTAATTACGTTGCCGTTGGGCTGCAAAAGGTCAACGTCGAAGGTAACCCGCAGACCGGTCACAAAGCGGTTTGGCCCTACTGAAGATTGAGTGCGGTCTTCAATCGTGCCTCGCTCATTCTCCGGGCGGCCCTCACCCGTCTCGTTTACGCCAATGCCCGCTCCGGTTTTATCCAAAGCCGACACCTGAATGAAGAACAAAGAACCACTAGCCGGAGGCGCCGGGGCGGTGGCCGGACCGGTAGCAACGCTGGAAGGTACACGGGGCGCAACCATCGTAACGACCGGTCCCTCCGGATCGTCAACGTTATCTCCGGGCTCACTTGCCGGCGTAGCCGGGGTAAGGGCCTGACCACTGGCCTCCCCATTAGCGCCCCTGGCTACTTTCAATGTGAGTTTATCGGCACCGGTTCTGCCTTCCCCGTCACGCACCGAGACGCTGATGGTAAAGCGGTCTACGCCCTCAGGCAAGGACTCCAGCACGTGCCAGCCGACCCATAAAGTTACTCCCGCACCGGGCGTGTCATCCGTGCCGGCGATGTTAAACAGGGAAGCCAGGTTCGTGTGCCTGGGAATGACCCCACCGTCGGGCTTAATCAAATCTGTATCAAAGGTGACGGTAAGACCGGGAATATTGGGATTGGGACTGCCCAGCAACGCCGGATTACGGATGTTCAATCCTTCCCGGGCCGGCACCTGGCCGGCCTGAGCGGTAATAATTTCCAGGTTGAGCGAAAAGCCGCTGCCGTTGAAGCTGCCCGCCCCAATGCTGCCTTCGCCGGGGGTCACCCGGGCGCCGGCTACGGGAGAGACAATGCGCACCTTGGGGCCGCCTTTACGCGCCGCTTCTGGGGTAGCGGCTGAATCAGGCTTTATCTGTTCCAGGTACTGACAACCACTCAGGAGCGTACTGAGCGTAAACAGTGAGCCGGCAATCAATTGACGGATGCGGGCAACCGGCCTTGTTCGGGCCGGCAAATGGAGTTTGTTGGTTGGAAAATGCATGGTAGCTAGGGTTATGGGTACTAAAAAAGGCGCCTGCCTGGCGCACGTTCAGCCCCAACTCGCAGCCCGGGCCCGAAACGTTGCCTGTGGGGCAGGAAAAATTTAATTTTTCTTCAGGGCTGATCGTTTGGGAGCAGGGTTAAGAAAATAACTTTCCAAGGTGATGGGTGCCGGAAGATTGCCAGAGTTTGGTCTGACACCACCAGATGGTAAAGCAGGCCTTCCAGGCGAACCTTTCCGGGTAAACCTTCACCCGCCGGATGGTCGGGGGAGTGTATAAGCGCAAGGAGCGAAGAGAAATTGACCGGCTGCGATTTGACTGAGCAGTCAGAAAATATTTTCCGGCCCAGGCAACCCTTTCCGGTAAATCTGCGAGTTGGGGAAAAGCCGCAACAAGGTGTCTACTCCCAATCCAGGATTAAAACCACTCCTCCAGGCCTGCCAGCAAGGGCAACGCGAAAGCCAGCGGGAACTCTACAAAAGGTTCTACAGCTACAGCTTAAGCATCTGCCTGCGCTACGTGCCCGACCGGAGTCAGGCCACTGAAGTACTCAACGATGCTTTCCTGAAAGTATTCACCGGTATTGCCGCTTTTGATACCGAGAAGTTTGCCCTGGAACCCAGCTTCAAGGGCTGGCTCAAGCAGTACCTGGTACGGACGGCAATTGACTTTTACCGGGCCAACCGCAAGTACTGGTATACGGAGGAGGTAGAGCACCACGAGGCGGCAATCTTTACAAGTGGGGCCAATGCCCTGGAAGAATTGCAATACCAGGACCTGCTCGCGATGATCGGGCGGCTACCGCCGGCCTACCGGGCCGTGTTTAACCTGTCTGCCCTGGACGGCTACTCACACGAAGAAATCGCCAGCCAGTTGCATATCTCGGTGGGCGCTTCCAAATCCAATTTATCGAAAGCCCGGGCCAAACTCCGGGAAATGATCTCTTTCTGGGACGAACAAGTATGCAAAAATTATCTGACATAGCACTCGATAAACTTTTTGGCCGCCTCTCGGATCCGCCTGATCTCGAATTCGTGGAGTCGGACTGGCAGGCGCTGGAAAAAAAGCTGGAACAGGCCCCCGGGAAGCCTTTTAGGACTTACGCAATCTGGCTGGTGACGGGCTTATTGTGCCTGTTGCCCCTGCTACTGGCGGAGGATCAACCCGACCGGGCAGGCAAACCGGCTGGGTGGCAGGCCCGGCACGAAGCTGACACGCGGAAAACAAGGGAACCTGCTTTCCGGCTGCCGCTACCGCTTCCGGAAAGCAGCAGGCAAGCATTTGGAGTGCCCCCACCCGCAGAAGTAGCCGTTGCGCGGCCCAAAGCAGGAGAATCCGTCCAACAGCCAGTACCGGTAAGGGGGGTAAGGCCACCGGTACCGGGGAAAAACGGGCCGGACTTTAAGCCGCAATCCCCTCCCCGAAAGCAAGTAGCTTCGGGCCCGGTTACGGAAGCAGAGACAGCAGACCAATTGAGCGTAAAGATTGAACCCGAACCAGCCGGTAAAACGGCTGGAGCTAAACCAAAAAGCTTTTACCTGCCTCCCGTTAATATCCTGCCCGCGGGTGTTTCCGGGCCGACTGACCCGGCACGGCAGGCAATCCCTGGGCAAGCCGGACCAGCATCGGTCTTAACGGGAAAAAGGATGGCGGACTTTCCCCCCATGCTGCCCCAAACTATTATACGCATTACTACTGATAATCAAGGGGTACCACCCCTCAACCAATCAATACCAACCGCACCCCTGGTGGATAAGGACGTTGGCAGGAATAAGGGCATTAACCGGGCTTCCCGGTGGACGGTAGGACTCTCCCTCGCCCCGGACGTAAGCCGGGCCCAAAAGGGTGGGGTAAAGTACGTAGGACAAAGCGGCAACCTGCTGGTTGAATACAGGGTGACCTCCCGCCTTTCCCTTGCCTCGGGTCTCTACTACGCCCGGAAGCTGTATTCAACTACCGGAGCCGAATACAAGCCGCCGAAAGGTTTTTGGACCAACCGGGTGGTGCCTGACCAGGTAGAGGCCGATTGCCGGGTGCTGGATCTGCCCTTGCTGCTGCGTTACGAACCAATGCCCGGTCCGCGCAGCAACTGGTTTGTGACCGGGGGACTTTCTTCCTACTGGATGCTGGAGGAGAAATATGAGTACCTCTACCAGGCAGCCAATGACCCTGATTTGATTCAAAACTGGCAAACTAAAAACCGCCACCGTCACCTGCTGGCTGGTATCCACCTGTCGGGTGGCTACCAGTGGCACCTGGGCCGGAGGTTCTCTCTACAGGCAGAACCCTACCTGAAGGTGCCGCTCTCCGGTGTCGGCTTTGGCAAGATAAAGCTCTACAGTACCGGCCTGCTGTTCAGCCTCAAATACCGGATTGCCGCTTTCCGTTGATTGTGCGCCCAGGTGCCGGCTGTACCCGTGCCCGCTGGCGGGGAGGGAATGCTTTGCCCCGAGAATCGTGCCCTTTTCCTGATATCCGTCCTGTTATTCATTTTTTAAACACCAATCATTATGAAATTAAAGCTTATCCACCGGTTCTTTCGTTAAGCGTTACGCCCGGCAATCGTATAACGGGGCCAATTGCCACTTTCCTGCCTTTAGGCGTACTCACTTTCTTCTGGGTCTTGCCGGCTGCCGGGAGGATGAGGCGGGCACGCCCAAAGAGGCACCTGATGCCGGACAGGTGAAACTGGCTACCAGCCCCACCCTGGGGTACTTACCTGACTGACGGGCTGGGCAACACCCTCTATCTGTTTACCCGGGATGCGAGTGGCACCAGTAACTGCTCGGGTAACTGCGCCACCATCTGGCCGGTGTATTACGCCGAAAATGTATCGGCGGGCAGTGGCCTGGAAGGGATTGATTTTGGCACCATTACCCTTCCCGATGGAAGCAGACAAACCACTTATAAAGGCTGGCCGCTCTACTACTACGCCCCGGGTGGCGTGAGAGAGGAGGCGGGTGAAACCCGGGGAGAAGGCGCCAGCAACAACGCGTGGTTTGTAGCTAAACCCGATTATACCTTGCTGCTGGCAGCTGGCCAGACCATCCCGAATAACGCTACCGGACAGCCCGAATCCAAACGTTACCTGGTGGACGAAAAGGGCTTTACGCTCTACTACTTCGAGCGTGACACAGTGGCCAACCAAAGTCAGTGCACGGGTGGTTGCATTTCGGCCTGCCCCCTCTACTACCGGGAAGCCATCAAAGGTCCCTCTGCCCTTTCTGCCGCTGACTTTAGCTCAATTACCCGACCGGACGGAATGCGACAAACCACTTACAAAGGTCGTCCTTGTACTACTTTTGCCCTCCAGACGGACAAAGCGGGCGGCAACGGGAATTGCGTGGGGGAGACGAAAGGTCACGGCACGATTGGAGCTGGGGGCCTGTGGTTTGTTCTGGACCCGGCCCTGCAAAGGCTTGACCATGTAATGCCCGGCCATATATGGGAGGAGCAGGCATCAGCTTCTCTCCCATTCTCCCTGAACTAACTCCAACCGGTAATCATCAGGGCGTGGATGCCCAACCCGCTGCCCGGTTGAGCCAGTGTTCCGGCTCCTTTGAGTGCTTTCAGGACTACTTTGGTCTTGAACTGCGCCTCGTGAAGCGTCGGGTTGCTTTGCTCATTGTTGAACATTTTGTAGGAATAAAGTATTGCAATCAAGTTATTCTGCCCGTACGGTTTCAGGGGAGCACTATACAGAATGGATTGCTATGAGGTTGAAAGGTGAAAGCATGAGGTAAGCCGGAGTGATTTTAACGTGAACAGGAAATTTAGTCCTGATTTTCAAAATCACTCCGGTCGGCACCGTTGGTAAAGTGACGGAGGTTGCAGGTAAACGTGAGCATGAAGTAACGCTGCAAAAACAGTTGATTGCACATCTTCCACGTACAGTTCGGTGACATTGCGCCGGATGCTGTTGTTCTGCTCAAGCAGGTCAAAGCCACCAGGCTGATCTCGCCCCGCTGGTTTTTAAACAGCTTCTCTGCCCAGGCTCATATTCCAGAGCAGGTAGTTGTTGTCGAAGCCCGCCGAAAGGCCCGCATTGACCCGGTGATAGAGTTCGGTGCGGAACACAAATCCCTGCCACACGATCCAGTCGAGTTTCAGGTGCGTCGTCTGGTTGAAAAAGTTATTGTTCAAAGCGGGCCGCAGGGAGTTGTTCACCGTTGTGTAGCCCGACCGGGTGGAGAGGGTAAAATCGAGCTTTTCGCTGATATTGCTGCTCAGCGTGACGCCGGCCCTGAAGTTGCCGGTTTGTACCGTGTTCATTTCATCGTTGATCATGCCCGGCCGGCTGGCAAAGTTGATTGAGCCGTTTAAGTTGAGGTTCGTCTTGATGGGGTTAACCGGCCTTCCGTAGCTCACGTAGGAGTGGAGGTTGTAATAGCCGTTCAGGTTCACGGGGCGGGAGAGCTGCGAACCGCGCTGAAGCACAATCTCATCGCTTAACTGGATAGGCTGGGCAGCAATCAGGGTACTGCTTGATATATAGTTGCGGGCAAAGGTGCCCTCCAACATGCCAAACAAAGAGGTGTTCGTTTCGGGCTGGTGCATCCGGTAGCGGGCCCTCATCCAGTGCTGGTACGACTGCGCCAGATCGGGGTTGCCGGTCCGGAGCTGGAGCGGGTTGGTGTTATCAATCACGTTCTGCAACTGCTGCACGGAGGGGGCCGTGGTCCAGGTGCGGTAATCGAAATGGAAGCTGCGGGAGGAAGAAAACTTGTAATCAATCTCCACCGAGGGCAGCACGCTGGTAAAGGTGCGTTTGAGCACGAGCGGCCGGGGAAATACCTGATCATTCTGCAGGGCGGCATGCTGGTACTGGCTTTCCAGTTCTAGGTGCAGTTTTTCGGAATTGAACTGATAGCCCGCCTCCAGTTCCTGGGTCAGGTAATTGCTCCCGAAGGTATTGCTCAGCAGCGGGCTGAGTTCACTGTAGCTTCCGGTTTGCTCCGAGAAATCGAAGGTCCGTTTATCCGAATCATTTTGCCGGTTGCCGATTTCGTATCCCAACTCCAGCCGGCTCTGCTTACCCAGCGGTTCCTGGTAGGAGATTTCGCCCTCCCAGGTAAAACCGCTCCGATCGTTGCGCATGTACTGGTTAAGGATAGTGGCCGTATCGGCACCCTCGTAGAAAAGGTTCTCCGCCAGCCGGTACCCGTTGCCGGCAGCATTGCCCAGGGCATTGTGCAGCCGGAACGTTACCCCCCGGCCCCGGTCATTGAACCGGTGGTTGTAGAGCAGGCTGCTGCGGAAATTGTACCCCCGGTTGTCGGCATTTGACTGGTTTTCGGTCTGGTTGAGCGGACCATTGCCCGTCACCGTACGGCCGAAGAAGTAATCCTCGTCTTTTCCCTTTTCCACCGACAGGTCCGGCCGGAAAAGCAGCCGGTTCCGCTTATCGGGTTTGTAGTCGATGCGGGCATCGAACCGGTGAGTGGCGTCATCGTCGGTGCTGCGGCTGTTTTCCGAATAGATTTGCCCCGGGTCAGCGGCAAGCACGTAGTCCCGCTGCCGCGACCGGGCGATCTGGTTTTTTCGCCTTGTGTAGAAATAACTGCCGCTGGCCTCTATTTTTTTGCCCCACTTTTCGCTGTAGTTGATGCCGAGGCTGCTGGTGGTAATGATGCCATCCTGCGGCCGGCCGCCTTCCTGTTCGCCCGGATCAGCTTTGAAGTTGAGGGTATTGATGTTGTTGCTCAGCCCGGTAACCGTTACGCGCCTTTCTTCCCGGAAAAGATTGACGCTGGCACCCAACAGGTACCGTTCATTGGTGCCGTAGCCGGCAGTCATCCGGCCAAACTGGCCAGTGCGGCGGTTGCGCCTGGTGACAATGTTGATGGTTTTGATCCTTTCGCCGTCATCGAAACCGCCCAGTTCGGCCTGGTCGCTTTGCGGTCGAACACCTGAATCTGGGCAATGACCTCAGCCGGCAGGTTTTCCAGCGCCGTCTGCACATCCTCGCCGAAAAAAGGCTTGCCGTCCACCAGGATCTGCTGCACGTCTTCGCCCTGCGCCTGTAGCTTACCGTCCTGCATGACAATGCCGGGCATCTTCTGCACCAGTTCGCCGGCGTTGGCGTCGCGGGTGGTCTTGAAGGCGGCCGCGTTGAACTGCGCGGTATCCCCCTTTTGCTCCCCGGTGGGCACCTGCCCGATCACCCTGATTTCCTGCAAGGCAGTGGCTTCTTCCTGCAGCAGGATGGTGCCCATGTTCACCGGTTGCAGCACCCGCACGGAACGGGAGTAGGGCTTAAAGCCCAGGTAGCTGACTTTAATGGTGTATTGCCCCGGCGCCACCCCTTCAAAACGGAAGTTGCCCTGTTGGTCGGTTGCCGTGCCGGCCAGGGTAGAGTCTTTTCCTACACCGGTGGCCCCGCCCGGTGATTGTTGCAGCACTACCGTTGCCCCGGGTAGGGCGGTGGTATCGGTTCCCATTTTCACGTTTCCCTGAAGGGTATAGCTTTGGGCGGAGGCCATAAAATGGTGCGCCGGTAAAAGGCAGAGTAAAAAAATAAGGGGAAACAGGTTTTTCATGCAGTTAGGTTATAGTCAGATAACGCTGAGAGGCAACCGGCCCGGAGAAGCGCGGGAAACTTACCCGAGGCCTGCTGCCCGATAGTTTTACGTAAAGAAGCCGGAATGAACCCGTTCCCGGAAAGGGATGCCGGTTAAGGGGGGAGATTACTGCGCCGGACCGGGAAATGAGGTTTCCGAAACGGCGGCTGCAACGGGGACATTTTCAGACGGATCAGTCTTTTTCCGCTTCAATCCCGGTACAGCTGATCAGCCTCTGCCCGGTGCGGTCACTGTTCGAGCCAGGCCTTGAATGCCGGTGTCCGCTCACTGCTGATAATCACTTCTTCCCGCAGGGGAGGGGACAGGATCAGCTTGAGCCGGCCTTTAAAGTAGGGATGAATTTCCGAGGCCGCATCGAGGTGAATGATCAGCTGGCGGTTGACCCGGAAAAACAATCCGGGGTCAAGCATCTGCGTGAGTTCGTCGAGGGAGTAATCCACCGGGTACCGCTGATTCTCTCTGGTGACCAGCAGGCTCAGCTTCTGCTCGGTAAGAAAGTAGGCAATCTCGTCCGTTTTCACGGCTTTGATGCGGTTGCCGAGCCGCACCATGAAACGGGATTTGTAGCCGGCATTGCCCCGGCGGATCAGCTGCACCAGTTCATCGAGGGGCAATGCCGGACCTGCATCCGGTTCCGGCGGGGCCTCCGCCAAGCTTTTGCGCATATCCCGCAGCTTATCCAGGCTCTGGTTCAGCCTGGCCTGCCCGATGGGCTTGAGCAGGTAATCCACGCTGTACACCTGAAAAGCCCGGATGGCGTACTGGTCGTAGGCAGTGGTGAAGATGACAGGACACTTTACGGACACCTGCCGGAATATCCCGAAGCAAAGCTCATCGGAGAGCTGAATGTCCACCAGCAGCAAATCCGGGGAGAGGTTGGTTTGCAGCCATACAACCGCCGTTTCCACCGAAGCCAGCACCGCTTCCACCCCGATGCCCGGATCGTATTCGTGCAGCATACCGGCCAGCTTCTCGGCGGCCAGTTCCTCATCTTCAATAATGACTACTCGCATCGGCAATCCTGTTTGTGTCCGGCAGGTAATTACTTTTTAATATTACGCTTCCTCAGGGCGGAGCAGCGGTATTTTAACGGTAAAATACTTTCCGTCGCAGCTTACCTCTACCTTCAGCCGGGAGAAGAAAGCATAGCGGTTGCGGATGTTCTCCAGTCCGGTGCCCGGCAGCGAGGCGTTTTCCACCTGCCGGGGCTGATACGTGTTCTGCACGACGAGCCATGTCTTATCCTGAACAAAAACCGCAATCTGCAAAGGCGACGCCTTGGTGGCTTTGTTGTGCTTGAGGGCATTCTCCACCAGCATTTGCAGCGACAGGGTGGGAATCAGGTACGCCGATACCGACCCGGGCACCTCTATATTCACCTGTAGCTGTCCCCCCAGCCGCTTGCTGAACAGGAAAAGATACGCTTCCAGAAATTCCCTTTCAAGGCCAGCTTCCACCAGTTCCTCATCTTTGTGCCGGAGCACGTAGCGGTACACTTCGGCAAACCGGTCCAGAAAAACCTGGGCCTCGGCCTTGTCTTTGGCAATCAGCGAAGAGAGCACGTTGAGGCTGTTGAACATGAAGTGCGGGTCCAGGTGCGCCCGCAGGGATTCAAAACGCGCCTTGAGGTTTTCTTCCTTCAGCTTTTCGGACTGGATAAAAGTCTGCTTCCACTGCACCATGAAGTAGATGCCGAAGTTGACCGAAATTACCGGTACCAGAAACAGCAGGCCGTACACGTTCAGGACCATCATCTGCTGGCCGTCCGGCGGGCGGCCGGTGAGCAGGGTCTTGAGCAGGTAGTAACTCAGGTTTACGCAGAGCAGGGAGTAGAGGCTGCTGGCGGCCAGTTGGGTGAAGAAGCGGCGGTAGGTCTGCTCCGTCCAGGGATAGCGCCGGCTCAGCTTCCGGTAAATGAAGCGGTTGCCCGCCCACAGCAGCACCAGTACCCCCAGAATCCACAGCAGGGAGGCGATGTATTCGGGTCCCGTCCGGTAAGCCGCCAGCCCAAAAAAGGCCAGCGACGCCAGCAAAGCCCCGGCTGGCACCAGCCAGAGGCAGGGGAGCCTTTGCCCGGAGGAAAGTACTGTTCGTTGTGGTTCAGCTGCCAAAATGCCCGTAAGTTACATCATTCAAGGATCAGGGTACGGATTTGATTCCAGGGTATGTAGCGGTACTTGTCTTTGCCCCGCCACACCATCACGCCCCAGTTTTTCTCCGATACGTCGTGCTGGCCGCCCAGCACCAGGGTGCTGCCGTTGCGCAGCAATACGGCCGTATAGCGGTGATTGCGGGGGGTAATGGTTTTGATGTACCGGAAGGGAACCTGGTGAGACAGGCCGTTGATGTCCTGCCCGTCCAGGGGCTCACAGTCCCACTGCTCGTCGAGGTCAAAGATCAGTCGTCCGTGGACCTGCTGCCCGTTTGTGGTCTGCACCACTCCCCGCAGCCGTTTTGACACCGGGAAGCGGTCGTACCCGGCCGCAAATCTGGCATCCGGCTCCCGGAACGTAACCCCCTTCAGGTCCCGCCAGCGGAGCCTTACAATGCCCCAATCGGGGTGCTTCACCAGAATGCCGTGGTTGGTGCGGCTGACGTCACTGTTGTCTTTCAGGTAAATCTCTTTTCCATCCTTCAGCTTTACGAGAGCCCCCGCGTCCCGGGGATGGAGGGTAACGATCTGGCCGAAAGTGAAGAGTTTCTTTTCATTTTGCTCCGTCTTGCCGTCGAGCCGGTCAGAAGTCAGGTCTTCGTCCATATCCCACCTGATGAAGCCGGTATAGTCGCCGCTGCGGGTAGAGACGGTACCATAAAGGGGCAGGCTGTTCCAGGCGGGCAGGGCAGGGGGCGTGGCAAAAAAGCGGACGCTTTCTATCTGGTCCCAATCCAGTTTTTTTTTGCCCTGCTGATCCGTGTACACTGTGATAAACCGGCCAATCTGATTTTTGTAACTGCCCTCCTCATCGCCCTTTACTTTTATCTTGTCTCCGTTCCTGAGCGTGATCAATGCCTCCTCGCCGCCCGTTACGTGAACAGCGGCCAGGTCGCCGAACCGGCAACGCAAAGGGTGCTTGCGGGCCGGATATCTGTTCTTCCACAGGTTTAAAAACCCCCAGTCCGTTTGCTTTTCGGTTTCTTCCTCACTCAGTTTTTCGAGCTGCGCACTGCTCAGGTATCTGAGCACGGGGTTATCCTGCTTTTCGGCCACCAGCAGGTCCACCCACAGCCGCTGCCCGGCACTCCAGCGGATCACGCCCCGGTACCGCTGCCCATTCACCAGGGTTGCTTCCCCGTAAATAAAAGCCTCTTTTCCTCCTCCGGCCAAAGCCGCCTGCGGGAGGAGAAGCACAATAAGCCAGCCGATGAGAAACCGGTATCCCATACCAATCCTGTTCATTCCCGGGTTCAACATCCCGGCAAGATGGGAAAGATCTGTTGCCGGGACAAGGACAGCCTGCCGAAGCCGGATTTTTGCAGGCCCAAACCGCATTTCTCCTGTTTCAGAATCCATCTTTCCGGTAGCTCCGCTAACTTTCAGTGAGTAGTTCACCGGAAGTCGCTTTTGATGCAACAGGGGTCTGAAATAAGAAGCGTAATGGTAAAAGGTTGGAATAAAGAGACAGCGCTCAGAGTACCTCTTCCTCCCGGTTTACCGAACGGATCAGATTTCTTTCTCCCGACAGCCAGACGATATCGCCTTTCCGGAACACGGTAGCCGGGTCAGGATTAAGCATTCGCTGACCGTCCCTTTCCAGACCCACAATCAGCCCGTGGGTTCTTTCCCGGATGCGGGAATCGCGGATGCTCATACCCAGAAACGGAAATTTTTCATCCACGGTCAGCTGCCTGAGCGTCACCTCCGGATGCAGGGCCGGGAGCTGGCTCTGGGAAGGCTCAAGAACGGGTTTCAAAAGCTTTAACTGCTCATCGGTGCCAACCAGCGTGACCTTGTCAAATGGAAACAGCCTTTCCTGTCCCCCCGGCACAATGATGGTGCTTCTGCCCCGCTCAATGCTTGCCACATTTACCCCGTAGCGTTCCCGGAAGGAGAGCTCCTGCAGTGTTTTTCCGATTACTTCCGAATCCGGACTGACTTCAAATCCGCTCAGGTGCGCATCCCAGGGCAGAAGCCCCCGGCCGGCTGAGGTATTTCCGGCCGGGCTGCCGGCCAGTTCCCGCGAATTGAGATTATGCAGAAAACGCCGTTCGATCCGGGCGTAGGTTGCCTGCAGTCTGCGGGTGAAAAGGGGCAGTATCCCTAAAATGATTACCACCGCCCCGGCAAGAGCTACCGCCGGGGAGAAAAGCTGATCCAGCAAAAGGCCCACCAGCAGTACCCCCAGCGCAATACGGCTCCCTTCCAGAGCCACCAGCGGACCGCGGTTAAACCGGCGGTACCTCCAGAGGTTGTTGTAGGCCTGGGTCCGGATTTTTCGCACTGACAGCGCCCAGATGAAGGGAGCCATCAGCGTAAGGGCAACCAGGGCCGTGATTACTTCCGCCCACGGATCAGGAGCAAGCCGGCTTTTGATGAAGGGGGCAAGAAAACGGGTAGTGATCAGTATGATGCTGATGATCAGTACGGAGTTGATGATCAGCGTCTGCAGGAAGCTGCGGACCACCACCCGCCAGTCACTCACCCCGGATATGGTTTGGGTGCCGGTGCTGTAGTTGTTGAGTACCAGTTTCCACCGCCGGGGCAGCACCCGGTCAATGGCCCCGTACACCGGCTCGGCCAGCCGGATCAGGTAGGGTGTAGTGAAGGTGGTAATGGCCGAAACGGCTACTGCAACCGGATAAAGAAATTCACTGGTCACCTTCAGGCTGAGCCCCAACGTGGCAATGATAAAGGAAAACTCCCCGATCTGGGCCATGCTCAGCCCGGTCTGCAGTGCCTGGCGAAGCGGCTGCCCCGAGAGCATGGCGCCGGCCGTTACGTGAAAAGACTTGCCAAGGATCACCACCAGCGAAAGCAAGGCCACCGGCCCGGCGTAGGTGATCAGCACGGAAGGGTCAATCAGCATGCCGACTGATACAAAGAACACCGCCCCGAACAAATCCTTTACCGGCTGCATGAGGTGTTCTATCTTCTCGGCATAGAGGGTTTCGGCCAGAATGGAGCCCATCAGAAACGCACCCAGCGCCGAGGAAAAACCGGCCTGGGTCACCAGCACCACCATCATCAGGCACAGGGCAATGGCAATGATGAGCAGGGTTTCGTTGCTGATCAGCTTCTGGCTCGACCGCAGGAAGGAGGGAATCAGGTAGATGCCGGAGAGAAACCAGGCGATGAGGAAAAAGCCCAGCTTGAGAATGGAAAAGAGCAGCTCGGTGCCGGCAAACTGCCGGCTGACGGCAAGCGTGGAAAGGAGCACCAGCAGCAGGATGGCGACCAGATCCTCAATGACCAGTATCCCGAAGACGAGTCCGGCAAACTGCTGGGTTTTCAGCCCCAGTTCATCAAAAGCCCTCAGGATGATGGTGGTAGAGGAGATAGAAATAATGCCTCCCAGAAAGATACTGTCCATGGTGGACCACCCCAGCCACCTGCCCGTGGCATACCCCAGCAGCAGCATGGCCCCCATTTCCACAAGGCCGGTAACGGAAGCTGACCCGCCTATCTTTACCAGTTTCCTGAAACTGAACTCCAGCCCGAGGCCAAACAGCAGGAAGATTACGCCGATATCGGCCCAGATGCGGATGGTTTCGATTTCGCCAATGGTTGGAAAAAGCGGAAAGTTAGGCCCCACCAGCAGCCCGGCCAGAATATAGCCCAGCACCAGGGGTTGCCGCAGCTTTTTGAAAATCAGCGTGGTCAGTCCGGCAGCCCCAAGGATGAGGGCCAGATCAGTGATCAGTTGGGGTACGTGTGCCATAGGGGGAATCAAAGGGGCAGGAGCATAGCAGGTTCTGCTCCTTAAGGCAGGAGTTTTGGCTTAAGGAGCTGAAGTATTGGTGTAATGCTTGAAATTCAAGGTTTTTCTGCCGCAGAAGCCGACATCCGGATCAGGAGTCCGGACAGCAGCGTTTGTACAGGCATTAAGCCAAATATAGGCCTTTTAGCTTCAGAATGCCCTTTTCTCTTCCGCAAATATAGAAGTGTCCGCTTTTGCAGAACTGCCCGGAATATAAATTATAAGTCTGAAAAATAAGCGTCCGGTCCTGCGTTCTACCGGTTGCCGTTTTCATCAGCTGATTCATTGCCCGCTAAAATAAAATGTTGTAAACTGTCGCCATGCGTGAGGTAGAAATCATCCTTGTTCTGCTGGCAATCATAACCGCCCTTGCTCAGGTAACCGATAAGGTTAAAATACCCTATCCGATCCTGCTGGTGGTGGCCGGAATGATGATCAGCCTTGTTCCCGGCCTTCCGCACGTGGAACTGGATCCGGAAATAGTGTTCATCCTCTTTCTGCCGCCACTTCTCTACCAGGCGGCATGGACTACCTCGTGGCCGGACTTCAGGGCAGCCCGTCGGCCTATCATCCTGCTTGCCATTGGCTGCGTGCTGTTTTCTACTGTTGCGGTGGCTGCAGTGGCGCATTATTTTATTTCGGGCTTTCCCTGGCCGGTGGCCTTTGTGCTGGGTGCGATCATCTCTCTGCCTGACGCGGTTGCTGCTACCTCCGCCACCAAAGGCCTGGGCGTACCACGGCGGGTCATTACCGTGCTGGAAGGGGAGAGCCTGGTCAATGACGCCACCGGCCTGATTGCTTACCGTTATGCGGTGGCTGCAGTGGCCACCGGGCAATTTGTGCTCTGGCAGGCAGGTCTGCAGTTTCTGCTGGTGGCAGCCGGGGGGGTGCTGATCGGCCTCCTGGCTGGTTACCTGCTGGTATGGGTACACCGGATTACCAGTGACAACGCCACCGTAGATACCAGTCTGACCTTTCTTTCCCCCTATGTCTCTTATCTGATTGCGGAAGAACTGCATGTGTCGGGGGTGCTGGCGGTGGTAACGACGGGTCTTTTCATTGTAGTCCGCTCCTCGGAAATTTTTTCGCACCAGACCCGTCTGCAGGCAGTATCCACCTGGAACACGGTCATTTTTCTGCTGAACGGAATCGTTTTCATCCTGATCGGGCTCCAGTTGCCTTCTATCATCAGCGGGATCGGTGCCTATTCGCTGCCTTCGCTGATCGGCTACGGGGCTATGGTAAGCGGTGCGGTCATCCTGGGACGGATCATCTGGGTATATCCGGGCGCATTTCTGCCCAGGTGGCTGAGCCGGAAAATCCGGGAACGGGAAAAAATGACAACGGTGCGGAATGTCACCATTGTCGCATGGACCGGCATGCGGGGAGTCGTTTCCCTTGCCGCTGCACTTGCCCTGCCCCTCACTCTGCCGGATGGTTCACCCTTCCCCCAGCGTAATCTGATCCTGTTTCTCACCTTTTGCGTGATATTCTCCACCCTGGTATTGCAGGGATTAAGTCTGCCATGGGTAATCCGGATGCTGAAGATAAAGGCTGATGAAAGCGTCCATCAGGAGGAAGCAGATGTACGGCTGAAAATTGCCCGCTCCGTCATTGATTATATCGAGGGGCACCTTTCATTTGGCGTGCTTACTGATCAGGTACTGGCTCAGATCAAAACCCGGTATGAAATCCGCGTGGCCCGGCTCATGCAGAAATCAGGCTATAACCTGAACACGCAGCTGGACGGGGAGCAGGTCCGGCAGTTTCTTTTGATTCAGCACCAGCTTATTCTGCTGGAAAGGAAGTCGGTCATCGGGATGAGAAGGGAAGGAAAAATAAACGATGAGGTCCTCCGCCGGCTGGAGCACGAACTGGATCTGGAAGAGTCAAGGGTGATGCTGGAGATGGAAACCGGCCACTGAATCATTTTCAGATCTGATAAGCAGCAGCCCGGAGGAGCAGGCCTGATCCCTCTTTTTCTGATGCCATTCCGGATCGTATCCGGCACAAGCTTCACCGCATGGACCTGAAAGCAAATTGCGTACACCCATTCCTTGCGGAGCCGGCATACGCAATTTATAAAAAAACCGGAAAAAACTACAGAACCCGCGTCTTGCCGGGTACCGGAATCGGATAGAAGCCGTCCGGGCCGGGATTAGTCGGCGTCTGGGCCGTCCAGGAGAATTCCTTCGGCATGATGCTCATTTGGGAATTCATGGCTTCATCCCAGCTGATCACTTGTCCGGAGTACGTAGCCATACGCCCCATGATGGCAGTCATAGTACTCTTGGCACCAAACTCGGCGTCATTATGCGGTTTATTGTTTTTGATGGCCGCAAACAGCACGTCGTGTTCAGTCTGGTAGGGGTTGGGATCCTCCTCGCCACGGTGGCGGTATACTGTGTTGCCCTTCCAGTCGCGGATCATGGCTTTGTTGCCGCCGTCCAGTTCGATGCGGCCTTTGGTACCCACCAGGGTTTCGGATACGTTGCTGGCCGTGCCCGGATAGTGGCAGCACTGGCTGGACATCACCGCGCCGTCAGCGTACTCAAACTGCACGCTGTGGTGGTCAAAGATTTCACCGTACTCCTTACCGGTGCGCAGCTGGCGGCCGCCTACACCGTAGGCTTTTACCGGATAGGCATTCTTAAACCAGTTGGTTACGTCAAGGTTGTGAATGTGCTGTTCGTTGATGTGGTCGCCGCAGAGCCAGTTGAAGTAGTACCAGTTACGCATCTGGTATTCCATTTCGGTCATTTTGGGCTCACGTTGCCTTACCCATACACCCGGGCTGTTCCAGTACACTTGGGAGGCTACAATGTCGCCGATGGCACCGTCCTGCACCCGCTTGAGGGCCTCCAGGTAGTTGTTCTGGTAGTGGCGCTGCAGGCCGACCACTACTTTCAGGTTTTTTTTCTTTGCCTCTTCGGCGGCGGCCAGTACCTGGCGGATACCCGGGGCATCGGTGGCTACGGGCTTTTCCATGAACACGTGTTTGCCCTGCTTTACGGCTTCTTCAAAGTGGATGGGACGGAAGCCGGGAGGCGTTGCCAGGATTACCACGTCGGCAAGGGCAATGGCCTGCTTATAGCCGTCGAAGCCGGTAAACCTGGCTTTCTCAGCTACTTTCACCCTGGCCTTTACTTCCGCATTTTCAGAAAGATTTTTGAAAGAATCATCCAGCCGGTCCTTGAAGGCGTCGGCCATGGCCACGAGTTGCACGTTGGTGTGCCCGGTGTTTTTGAGGGCCTGTACGGCCGCACCCGTTCCGCGGCCACCGCAGCCAATGAGGGCAATTTTCAGGTTGTCGCTGCCTTTTACGTAGGCACTGGCTTCGAGGGAAAGTCCGCTCAGCACTACGCCGCCGGCAGCCAGCACGGAGCCTTTCATAAAATCACGGCGGGAGAAGCCGTCTTTGGTATCATGGGTATTCATGGGCACAGAGGGTAAGGGTTAGAAAGTAATTTTAAATGTTGGATGTTGAATTTTAGATGAGAGATTGATTGCCGGAAGTGTCGGTTTTGCACTCATTTAAAATTCACAATTCAGCATAGCAGGCTGCGCCTGCTATGCGTCTTTGATTGCTTCGAGCCAGTATTTGGCAATTTCTTCCTTTGAAGGCTGCTTCAGCGGCCGCACCACCCTGAAGCCCACAAATGAAGCGTCTGTCAGCCACCAGTTGCTCCGCGGAATCTGCGGGTCGCGCTGCTTCCACTTGGGATTGGAGGCCCGGCGGGCGGCGCTGCGGAGGCGGTCAGCGTCGTCGTCCCAGGAGCCGCCCCGTACGGCGTGCGGGTAAAGTCTGGTCGGCCGCGCCACCGGATTTTCGGCAGTAGTTGACGCAGACTGGGCGTAGAAATCGGGCAGATACTGGTCGTAGGTCCATTCGGCCACGTTGCCGTGCATATCGTGCAAGCCCCACGGGTTGGGCTGCTTTTTGCCCACCTGCTGGTACTTATTATTGCTGTTTTCGAAGAACCAGCCATGCTCTTTCAACTGAGAGAGGTCGTTGCCAAAGGAGTAGGAGGTAGTAGTGCCCGCCCGGCAGGCGTATTCCCATTCAGCCTCGGTGGGGAGGCGGTAAAATACGCCGGTTTTGGACGTAAGCCACTTGCAGTACTGCAGGGCAGCGTACTGCGTCATATTCACCGCCGGAAAACCGACTTTGCCCATGCCGAACGACATTTCCACGTACGGCGCAGTGGGGTGCGAAACGGCGTCTACCAGAGAAGCGGACCTGGTGCTGACCGTGCTGGTCCGGGCGGTTTCGATCTGCTTGTACACAAACAGTTCGTAAAGGTCCCAGGTAAGCTCGTGCCTGGCCATCCAGAAGGCGTCCACCTTTACTTTGTGCTGCGGACCTTCGTCGGGCTTGTGGCCGGTTTCGCTTTCGGGACTGCCCATTATAAATTCGCCCCCTGGCACCGCCACCATGGCAATGGACAGGTCAGTACCCGGCAGGGGCTGCACGTAGGCCTTGAAATCGTCGGCGGTGGGCGTAACGGTTTTATTCGGGGCCTGGCTTGAAAGCGTAACCATCAGGCCAGCCAGTGCCACGAGGGAAAGCAATTTCCGGTGAAAAGGGGAATGGGTAAAAGACATCCTGAATATTCTGAAAATAATGCTGAATTTAATGGATTATGAGTTAATATCGTTGATATTACTGCAAAATTTATCGGGATCAGTCCTGTTCTGTACTGCCTGGGACAAAGAAAAAGCCGGACCAGCTGATCCGGCTTCCGTACAAACCCGAAAGTTCTCAAGCCCTTCCGGTTTAATCTGCACTATCCTTCTACTTCCTTTACTTCCTGCAATTCCAGTTCCCGCACGATTTCTTTCAGGAAGGCAGCGAAAGGCTTGGCAAATTCCTTGCGGCGCAGTGCAAATTCCACGTTGGTTTTCAGGAAATCGAGTTTGTTGCCGATGTCGTACCGCTTGCCCTCAATCGTGTGGGAGTAGATGTTCTCCCGCTTCAGCAGGTAAAGAAAGGCATCCGTCAGCTGTATTTCGTTGTTTTTGCCCTTAGGTGTATACTCGATGGCCTCGTAAATCTGAGGGGTGAGAATGTAACGCCCGGCAATGGCAAGGTTGGAAGGTGCCTTGTCCACGGAGGGTTTTTCTACCAGAGTAGAGAGCTCCATGATGGTGTCGCTCAACTTCTTGCCGCCCACAATGCCGTAGCGGGAAACCTTGTCCTGCGGCACTTCCTCCACCGCAATGACCGTGCCCCGGTACTGATCGTAAATATCAATCAGCTGCTGCGTAACCGGAATGACGGAGTCAATGACCGTATCGCCCAGCAACACCGCGAAAGGTTCGTTGCCGGTGTGGAAGCGGGCATAGTAAATGGCATCCCCAAGGCCGTTCATTTCTTTCTGCCTTACAAAGTGGATGTTGGCCATGTCGGCCAGCCGGCGTACCTCGTTGTACCAGCGTTCATCTTCCTTTTCTTCCAGCCGCGCCTCCAGTTCGAAGTTGCGGTCAAAATGATCTTCCATGGCCCTTTTGCCCTTGCCGGAAATAATGAGAATGTCTTCAATGCCCGAATCAACGGCCTCCTGCACCACGTACTGAATGGTGGGCGTGTCCATGATGGGCAGCATCTCTTTGGGCCGCGCCTTGGTGGCCGGCAGGCATCGGGTACCTACCCCGGCAGCGGGAATTACGGCTTTACGGATCATTTGCGGGGATTTTGGTTTAGATGGAGCGAATATAAACGGAAAGTGCCATACCTCCGAAGAAGCATGGCACCCTTTTCGATGTACGATTCAATAAAGCCGATGCAGAGGGGGCAAAAGAACACCACCGGTCCGGAAACTGCTTCCGGGCCGGTGGTGTTCTTGATTTGCCAGGCGTTTAGCTGGCGTGAATCAGTTTCAGTTCAATGTCATGCAGGTCGCCGTATTCATCTTCGACTTTGGATTTTACGTTCAACTTGCCTTTTTCAATTAATTGAACATCCCAGGTCTCTTCGTCCGCTGAAGCTTTGTCCAGGATAAGCTTTGTCTGATCGGAATTGAACTCCCAAACCCCGGGATAAGTCATTCCCGGAGCAGACCAGGTATAGGTCCCGTTGGCCCTGAATTCGTATCTCCAGCTTAATATCTGGAGAGCAACAGTGGTGGCTGATCTGCCGTCATAGTAAGCTTCACTGGGCTTCCAGGTTTTTTCGGTAAGAATTGCTTTTCTGTCGGGTTTGACATCTTTGTCAGTGCAGGCGCCGAGGATCAGCAGCGAAAAAAGGGAGAAAAGGAGGGCAAGTTTTTGTGTTTTCATGGTTGCTTTACGTTTTGTGGTTGGTTTGATTGATTAAGTTTAAGGTGTAAGTGGTTTGGTTTGATCAGTAAGGTTGCAAGTGGTTTGTTTCTCGTGGCGTGTTTCCCGAAAAATAAGGCTGCCCGTATTCTGGTTAAGTAAATTTCAGGTTGCTTGCGGTAACATTTTTGGGTTGCCCGTGCTTTCCGTTTCAGCGTCTGGGTAGCGGGCCCTGCGTCCTCATTACTGCCGGAATGCGTTGCAAAAGTAGGTTCACCGGGGAGGGATTGTCTAACAGGCACGTTTCAAATGCTGACATATTTGTTTCACCTGCCAGAATAGTTTAATTAATTATTGGAAATATTATATAATCAAAAAGAAAACCTGAACTTTTTTGAAAACTTTACACGGCGCGGCAAATTATTATTGCGTCCGGGGGGAGAACTTCAAGTCCGAAAGCCTTCATACCTTTGCCCCATATTATATATTGTATAAAGCGCCTTCTGATGAGCGAAGAAAAAAGCCTCAACTTTCTGGAAGAGATCGTAAGAAACGACCTGAAAGAGGGAAAATATAAAAGTATTGTGACCCGGTTTCCGCCGGAGCCCAACGGTTACCTTCACATGGGCCACGCCAAAAGCATCTGCCTCAACTTCGGTCTGTCGCAGGAGTATGGTGGCTACACCAATCTTCGTTTTGACGACACCAATCCGGTCACTGAGGATACCGAGTACGTGGAGAGCATCAGGAACGACGTGCGGTGGCTGGGCTTCACCTGGCAGAATGAACTTTACGCCTCCGACTACTTCGGCCAGCTGTACGAATACGCCTTGAAGCTGATCCGCAAAGGACTGGCCTACGTGGACGACAGCACCAGCGAACAGATAGCGGCCCAGAAAGGCACGCCCACGCAGCCCGGCACCAACAGCCCATACCGCGACCGGAGCGTAGAAGAAAACCTGCGCCTGTTTGAGGAAATGAAAGCCGGTAAATACAGGGATGGCGAAAAAGTACTGCGGGCGAAGATCGGCATGGCGCACCCCAACATGCACATGCGCGACCCGATCATCTACCGGATCAAGCACGCCCACCACCACCGCACCGGCGACAAGTGGTGCATCTATCCGATGTACGACTTTGCCCACGGTCAGAGCGACGCCATCGAGCACGTGACCCACAGCGTCTGTACGCTGGAATTTATTCCGCACCGCGAGCTGTATGACTGGTTTATCGAAAAGCTGGAAATATTTCCCTCGCACCAGTTTGAGTTTGCCCGGCTCAACATGACCTATACCATCATGAGCAAGCGGAAACTGCTGCAACTGGTCAGCGAAAAGCACGTGCGGGGCTGGGATGATCCGCGGATGCCAACGATCAGCGGCGTGCGGCGGCGCGGCTACACGCCCGAAAGCATCCGCGATTTCTGCGAACGGGTGGGCGTGGCCAAACGTGAAAACCTTATTGACGTGGGCCTGCTGGAGTTTTGCGTCCGCGAACACCTCAACAAAATTGCCCTGCGGCGGATGGTCGTGTTTGACCCGGTAAAGGTGGTCATCACCAATTACCCGGAAGGGCAAATTGAAATGTTGCCCGGTGAAGACAATCCGGAAGACCCCGATTCAGGTCACCGCGATATGCCGTTCAGCCGCGAGCTGTACATTGAAGCGGAAGATTTCATGGAAAACCCGCCGAAGAAGTATTTTCGCCTCTCTCCCGGACAGATGGTGCGCCTCAAGAGTGCCTATATCATCAGGTGCGAAGAGGTAGTAAAAGAGGATACCGGTGCGCTGAAAGAACTCCGCTGCACCTACATTCCCGAGAGCCGGAGCGGTTCGGATACCTCCGGCATCAGCGTAAAGGGTACCCTGCACTGGGTGAGCATTGCCCACGCCGTGCGGATAGAGGCCCGGCTCTACGACCGGTTGTTCAGGGTGGAAAACGTGAGCGAAGCCGAAGGAGATTTCAAGGACTACCTCAATCCCGATTCCCTGCAGATCCTGCCGGCCGTGTACGCCGAACCCGCCCTTGCCCACGCCAGACCCGAAGAGCGTTACCAGTTCCTGCGCAAAGGCTATTTCTGCCTCGATCCCGACTCCACTCCGGAAAAGCTGGTGTTTAACCGCACCGTCGGCCTGCGGGATATGTGGGCGAAGGAAGTGGGGAAAAAGTCGTAAGTGGTAAGTGGTGAGTGATTAGTGCTGAGCAGGCAGTTAGCAAACTAACGTCAATGGTTATACCCGGCAGCCCCTTACCACTTACCACTTGCCACTTACCACTATTTTACCGACTGCCAAATATCGAACTGCCCACCCGGATCATCGTGCTGCCTTCCTCCACGGCAATGTCAAAGTCGCCGCTCATGCCCATGGAGAGTTCGCGCATTTCGGCGTTGGCGGGGAGAGGGCCCTTTTTCAGCTTCTCAAAGAACTGCTTCAGGCTCCGGAACTCCGCCCGTATCTGCTCCCGGTTACCGGTAAACGTAGCCATGCCCATCAGTCCCGCAATGCGGATGCCCGCCAACCCGGCTACTTCCGGCGAGGCCAGCAAGGCTTCGGCTTCTTCCGTGGATAACCCGAACTTGGTTTCCTCCTGCGCAATGTAAATCTGCAGCAGGCAGGAAATGATCCGGTTGTTTTTTAGGGCATGTTTATCAATCTCCTGCAGCAATTTCAAACTTTCAACCGAATGGATCAGGCTCACGAACGGGGCTATGTATTTGACCTTGTTGGTCTGGAGGTGGCCGATCAGGTGCCACTCAATGTTTTTGGGCAGCTCTCCGTATTTTTCGGCCATCTCCTGCACCCGGTTTTCTCCGAAGGCTTTGCAGCCGGCGTGCCAGGCTTCCAGCAGCATTTCCACGGGTCTGGTTTTGGTAACGGCAACCAGGCGGCAGCCGGTGCCGGAGAGTTTTTGCTGCAGAGAATCGATTTGAAGGGCAACAGACATGGTGAAGTAAATTGATTGATGGATGAATGAGTGACAAAAGCCCGTTTTGCTGATACAGACGGGTCGTGTAACGCCGGCAGTGGAGCCGGTTGCCCGTTGCGGCGGTTTTTAACTTCCTAATCTGACCTATTCGGCTTACTTTTGTGCTTATTTTAATAAAAATAACGAAGGATGGCTATACTGGGAACGCTTTTAAAGAACGGAATCAAACTGAGTAAAGTCATAGAGCAGGAGCGGACCAATCCCTTCGAACTGCAGAGAAGGGAACTGAAGAAGCTTCTGACCAAAGCCCTGGGGACCGAATTCAGTAAGGCATACGGTTTTGAGGGCATCCTGAATGAACTGGAACACGGCAAGGGCCGGGGTTTTTATGAGAAGTACCGCCGGCAGATACCGGTGTATACCTATAATGACATCTACCGCGACTGGTGGCACCGCACCCTGCAAGGGGAACGGAACGTGTGCTGGCCGGGCCGCGTCACGTACTTTGCCCTGAGTTCAGGCACTTCGGAAGCCTCCACCAAGCATATTCCGATCACCAGATCCATGATGAAGGCAATACAGCGAACCAGTATCCGCCAGATTCTTTCCCTGTCCAATTACAAAAACCTGCCCGGTAAATTATTTGAAACCGGCATTCTAATGCTGGGCGGCAGTACGCACCTCAACTACAATGGTACGTACTTCGAGGGAGACCTGAGTGGCATCAGCGCCGGGCAGATTCCCTTCTGGTTTCAGCACTTCTATAAGCCCGGGCGGAAAATCGCCAAAATGAAGGACTGGAACAGCAAGCTGGACGAGATTACCGAAAAAGCCCACCTGTGGGACATCGGTTTTATCGTGGGAGTTCCGGCCTGGATTCAGATCCTGATGGAGAAAATCATTGATCATTACAAAGTAAACACGATTCACGACATCTGGCCTAACCTGATGGTGTATACCCACGGCGGCGTGTCGTTTGATCCCTACCGGAAGGGATTTGAAAAGCTGGTGGCCCGGCCGCTGGTGTACATTGAAACCTACCTTGCCTCCGAGGGCTTCATTGCCTATCAGGCGCTGCCCAACCGCCGCTCCATGCGGATGGTGCTCAACAATGGGTTGTTCTACGAGTTTATCCCTTTCAATGAGCAGAACTTTGGCGCCGACGGTGAAATGGCCAAAAGCCCCCAGACCCTCACCATCGACGAGGTGGAAGAAGGGAAGGAGTATGCGCTGCTGCTCTCCACCTGCTCCGGCGCGTGGCGGTACCTGATCGGCGACGTGATCAGATTTGTTTCCAAAGCCGAATCTGAGATCGTGATCACCGGCCGCACCAGGCACTTCCTGAGCCTCTGCGGCGAACACCTTTCCGTAGACAACATGAACAAGGGGATTCAGCTGGCCGCCGATGACCTGAATATTTCCATTCCCGAATTTACGGTGGCTGGTATCCCGCACGGTACCCTGTTTGCGCACCACTGGTACATTGGCACCGACGATCAGGTAGACAAAAATCTGCTGCGGGATAAGCTCGACGCCCATCTGCAGGTACTCAACGACGATTACCGCGTAGAGCGGAGTGCCGCTCTCAAGGAGGTAGAAGTCACCGTACTGCCTGCGGAGGTATTTTACCAGTGGATGCGGAAAAAAGGCAAGGAAGGCGGTCAGAACAAATTTCCCCGGGTGATGAAAAAGTCTCAGTTTGAAGAGTGGGAAGCGTACGCAGGTCAGTACCGGTAACTGAGCTGGGGTTGGATGGTTGAATTACTGAATTGTTGAATTGCTGAATGGTCGTCAGACTGAACGGTCATTTTCCGGGCCTCCAACCATTCAACAGTTAAACAATTTAACCATACAACCATTCGACATTTGAACAATTAAGCAACCAGACCATCCAACCACATAACCTTAAAACCATTTTCAATTTTCAATTGTCAATTTCCTTCACATGATCCAGTCTTTGGTGAGTGGCATTGTTTCGGGATTGCTGCTGGCCATACTGATCGGGCCGGTTTTTTTTGCGCTGATTCAAACCAGTATAGAACGGGGTTTCAGGTCGGGAATTCTGATGGCAACCGGGGTGGCCCTGAGTGATGGGTTGTATGCCTCTGTTTGTCTTCTGGGCTACTCGCAGCTGAATATCACCGATACTTTTCAGGAAAGTCTTGCCGTGTTCGGGGGGCTGATCCTGATCTTCTTTGGGGCGTCAACCTTGTTTAAGAAACCATCCATGCACGCGGCCACCGATATCAGTGCCGGAGGCCGGCCGGGTACGTACCGGTATATCATCAAAGGCTTTGCCCTTAACTCCATCAATCCTTCGGTGCTGCTGTTCTGGGCAGCCATGATCACCCTGGGCTCCGTGCAGCACCATTTTCACGGGGTGCAGATAGCGGTATTTCTCGCCAGCATCATTTTCACCGTCCTGAGCACCGATATTGCCAAAGCCTACGTAGCTACCCGGCTCCGCAGCTACCTGAGCATCAACCTGATTGCGTGGATGAACCGGGCCGTGGGCATCACCATGGCCGCGTTTGGCATCAGGCTGCTGGTGGTAGCCCTGCAGTGATACTTTGCTGTATGGGAGATTTTTCTTATATGAATAATCCTACATAATCAAAAGAAAAGGCACTAAATTTATTGTTATGAAAACAATTGATATAAATAAACTCCTTACCGATACCTACTTACAGCTTTTAAAGAACTTGAGTCCGGGCAATAAGCTGGATTTGATAGCGAAGTTGACTCAGTCAATAAAATCGGACATTGAAGAAAAAAAGAGTGTTTTTAAACGGTCTTTCGGAGCGTGGCAGGGTAATGCAAACCCGGAGGAGTTGGCAGACGACATCAGAAATAGCCGGCAGTTGGGCAGACAAACCGAAGGCTTATAATGCAATACCTGATAGATACAAACATCTGCATTTATTATCTGAAGGGTCTGTTTAGCCTTGATAAAAAATTTGCTCAGGCCGGATCAGATAATTGTTTTATATCCGAAATCACACTTGCCGAGCTTAAATTCGGTGTAGAGAACAGTCAGAGCATTGAGAAAAACAGGAAAGCACTGGAAGACTTCTTGACCGGGATGCAGATTCTTCCTCTTTTTCAAGCCATTGATACTTATGCAAGGGAAAAGGCAAGGCTTAGAAAAAAGGGCACATCTGTTGATGACTTCGATCTGTTGATTGGTGCGACAGCCGTGGTTTACAGCCTGACACTGGTAACGAACAATACCAGACACTTTGACAAAATCAAAAACATAAAACTCGAGGACTGGACGAAATAAAGCATTGCCCCTGATCTGGCCCGTTGAGTATCCTCCTTTAAACCATTGAGCTGCCGGATCGTTTTACCGGTATGACCAAACGATTCCTCTTCACCTGCACGCTTCTGCTGCTCAGTGGCTTATCCGTAGCGCAGACTGCCTCCGACCGGCTGGTATCCTTCAACGAAAAACAAATCCGCATCAAAAAAATCGGAATGCTTACCCTTGGCAGCTGGGCCGTGGGCAATATGGCCGTCAGCGGATTTTCCATCAATGGTGCATCGGGCAGTAACCGCCACTTCCACCAGATGAACGTGTACTGGAACGTGGTCAATCTGGCTCTGGCGGGGTTTGGCTACTACGGCGCGGTCAGGGCGGACCCCTCCACGACCGATCTGGCCCGGTCCGTCAAAGACTTCTACGGCACGGAGAAAACCCTGCTCCTGAACGCCGGTCTGGATGTCGGGTATATACTGGGCGGGTTGTACCTCACCGAAAGGGCCAAAAATCCGGAGAACCGGCGGGACATGCTAAAGGGCTTCGGGCAGTCGGTGATGCTGCAGGGGGGATTTCTGCTGCTGTTCGATACAGTTCTTTACTTTGTGCTTCACCAGCAGGAAAAAGAACTGCCCGGTCTGCTTTCGTCTCTCCGGTTTACCGGCAGCGGCATTGCCCTGGCCATCCGGTTGTAAGTTGAATGGCTGTATGGCTATATGGTTGAATTGCCAGGTGTGGGGGAAGTGCTTTGGGTTGCCTGTTCCGCACCGGCCCATAATCAAGTAATTCAACAATTAAACAGTTCAGCCATCCGGCAATTTAACCATACAACCATTTAATCTAATCTTCCAGCACATTGCTCATAAAGGTAGCTTTGGTCAACATCCAGCCGATGAGCAGAATCACCGCCCAACGCAGGTATACGGTGTAGTGATCTTCTGTTTCGCGGAAGCGGATTTCCTGCACCATGGTCTTTTCAAAGCGGTCAATTTGCCCGAAAACGTCCTGCAAAGCGCGGCCATCGGCGGCGCGGTAGAAGCGGCCTTCGCTCAAGCCGGCAATTTCGCGCAGCGTAGACTCATCCACTGTGTTTTCCTCGTACTGCACCCGGCCATTGATGCGCACCGGCACCTTACCTCCCTGCCCGACCAGTATGGAATAAAGGCGTATCCCATACATGGCCGCCAGCCGTGCGGCCGTAAGCGGGTCCAGATTGCCGCTGGTATTGTCGCCGTCACTGATCAGGATGATTACTTTGGTTTTTGAGCCGGACTGCCGCATCCGGTTAACGGCTACCGCCAGTGCGCTGCCGATGGCTGTGCCGGGCGTACGGATGGTGCCAAAGCTGATGTCGTTCAGCAGCGAGTTGAGCAAGGCATAATCGGTGGTGAGGGGTGCCAGCGAAAAGGCATCTCCCGCGAATACCACAATGCCGATCCGGTCCTGAAAACGACCACCGATGAAATTGCGGGCTACCTCTTTGGCCACTTCGAGGCGGTTAGGCTGAAAATCTTCAGCCAGCATGGACTGCGATACATCCAGCACCAGCATAATATCGATGCCTTCGGAGAAAAACTCTACCTGTTGCTGCTCGCGCTGCGGCCGGGCCAGCGCCACCAGCACCAGCATAATGGCTAAGCCCATGATCAGATCAGGGACGAAACGGAGCAGGCTCACCGGCGTCCAGCGGAGCCGCCGCAACGGCAGGGCAACTGACAGCTTCTGCCGGTATTGCACCACCAGCAGCCACCGGATCACGAAGAGCAGGGGAACCAGCGGGATTCCGTACAGAAACAAGGGCTGGCCCCACACAAACTCCCGCAGCGTACTCCACTGAAACCAGCTGAAGGAAGACCAGGGGAGTATTACGGACATACAGGAGGGAATGATTCCGGGGAAAAAGTTTGGAAAGGACGAGACTGGTTAACGCTGCAAAATTAAGTTTCTATAAACCAAACAATTGTCACTTTAGTGATATTTATTTTTAATAAACGGAGATATGTCTATCTTAGGGGCTCTCTTTGCAACCTTTTCCTTATCTCCATGAAACACGTTTCTACGGCAACAGGGCTTTTCGGTGCTGCCCTTTTTCTGTTTTCCTTCAACCTTTTTGCACAAAGCATTACAGTATCCGGATCGGTTACTGATGAACAGTCCAGGCAGCCGCTGGCCGGAGTGAACCTGGTGGTCAAAGGCAGGGTAATCGGAACCACCACGGATACCCGGGGCAACTTCTCCCTGACCACCAACACCAATCCGCCCTTTACGCTGGTGGTTTCTGCCGTCGGCTACGGGTCTAAGGAAGTAGAAGTGACCGGCAGTCAGTCGGGAATGACCATTTCCCTGGCCGAACAAGTCATCATGGCCAACGAGGTAGTGGTGGCTGCCTCCCGCGTGGAGGAATCGGTGCTTCAGTCGCCGGTGTCGGTAGAAAAAATGGACATCCGGGGCATCCGCGAAACGCCGGCTGCCAGTTTCTACGAAGGCCTTGCCAACCTGAAAGGCGTGGACATGAGCACCCAGAGTCTTACTTTCCGTTCCATCAGCACCAGGGGTTTCAACGCCAACGGCAACCTCCGGATGGTGCAGATGATTGACGGAATGGACAACCAGGCACCGGGACTCAACTTCTCCGTCGGGAACATTGTCGGTATTTCGGAGCTGGACCTTGAAAGCGTGGAACTGTTGCCCGGCGCTGCTTCGGCGCTGTACGGACCCAATGCCGTAAACGGTATCCTGCTCATGACCAGCAAAAGTCCCTTCCGCTACCAGGGCCTGAGCGCCACCAGCAAACTGGGCGTGATGCACGTAGACAACCGTTTTCGCCCGGCCAGTCCCATGTACGAGGGAGCGATCCGCTACGCAAAAGCGTTTAACAACAAAATTGCCTTTAAAATCAACGCTTCGTACCTGGGAGCCCAGGACTGGCAGGCCCGCGATCTGCGGGACCAGAGTCTGCTTAACGGCTTTGGGTTGGAAAACGGCAACCGGACCAGTAACCCGGGCTACAACGGCGTAAACGTATACGGTGACGAAGTCAACGTAAACATATTCAACAGCCTGATCGGCAACGGTCAGCCGGGAAATGGTACCAACGGAACTTCTCAGTTTCTGGGTCTGATTGCCACCCAGGACGTAAGTCCGCAGCCGGGAACGCAGACCCTGCCCCAGCTCACGGGACTCACTCCCCAGCAGATTTATGGCCAGATGATCCCCAGCCAGAGCATTTCCCGCACCGGCTACGAAGAACGGGATCTGGTGGACTACGGTACCAGAAGCATGAAGCTGAACGGCGCGGTGCACTACCGGATCACCGAAAAACTGGAAAGTATTCTGCAGGTCAATTATGGATCAGGCACCACCGTGTATACCGGTCAGGACCGCTACTCTATCCGTAACTTCAACCTTTCGCAGGTGAAAGCCGAACTGAGAGGCAGTAATTTCTTTGTCAGGGCCTATACTACCCAGGAGCGTTCCGGCGACTCATATGCGGGCGGCGTGCTGGGCCAGCTGGTCAACGAGTCATGGAAACCCAGTACACAATGGTTTCCGCAGTACTTCGGTGCCTACGCACAGGGCGCTTTCCAGACGTATGCTACTGCTTACCTGACTTCACTGGCGCAGGGCCAGAACAATGCGCAGGCTATTGCCGCCGCCCAGGGCGCCGCTTCGGGCAGTGCCGGTAACCTGCACGACAACGCCCGTAACTTCGCCGATCAGGGAAGGCTTATTCCCGGTACGCCTGAGTTTAACCAAGCCGCCAATGCCGCCCGTGAAAACCCCATTCCGCGCGGAGCCCGCTTTCTGGACCGGACCAATCTGTACCACGCCGAGTTTATGTACAATTTTACTGAACTGGCCAGCATCGCCGACATTACGGTGGGGGGCAACGTGCGGCAGTATGACCTGAACTCCGATGGAACCCTGTTTGCCAGAAGTGATGATAACGAGGAATTCAATATCAACGAATACGGCGCTTACGTTCAGGCTTCCCGCAAGCTGTTCGATGATGCCCTGAAACTCACCGGCTCACTCCGCTACGACAAGAATGAAAACTTCAAGGGGCTTTTCAACCCGCGGATTTCGGGTGTGTATACCCTGGGTGAGCACAACTTCCGGGCTTCTTACCAGACCGGTTTCCGGATTCCGACCACCCAGAATCAGTACATTGACCTGCTCACGCCCCAGGCCCGGCTGCTGGGTGGCCTGCCGCTGCTGCGTGACCGCTACAATCTGGTGACTAACCCGGTGTTCACGGCCGCTTCCGTACAGGCTTTCGGAGCTTCCGTACAGGCTGGTGCGCCGAATCCGGGCCTGCTGCAGGTTTACCAGTTCCGCGATTTTCAGCCGGAGCAGGTACAGACTTACGAAGTGGGATACAAGAGCCTGATCGGGAATAAGTTGTTCATTGACGCCTACTACTACTTCACCAATTTCACCAACTACATCGGCACCCAGATCGTGATTCAGGATGCAGTAGGCAACGGTAATCCGGCTAACTTGTTTTCTTCCCTCACCCGTAATACCTACGGTTTTCCGGTGAACCGTCCCGAGAAAATTCAGTCGCAGGGATGGGCTTTGGGCTTAAACTACGCACTGCCGGCCAACTACACTATCGGGGGCAACCTTGCCTACAACGTGCTGGTAAATCCGGGTGATCTGGAAGGGTTTCAGACCGAATACAACACGCCCCGTTACCGGGCCAACCTGACTTTCGCCAACCGCGAAGTAGTGAAAAATCTTGGCTTCAGTCTGGCGTGGCGCTGGCAGGAATCGTTCCTGTGGCAATCCACTTTCGTGAATAACCCGGTAGCCAGCAGTGAAAGGTCCATCATTCCGGCTTACCACACCTTCGATGCGCAGGTGAGTTATAAGATTGCCCCGCTGAAAACCATCCTCAAGGTGGGCGGCAGCAACCTCTTCAACAACTACTACCGTCAGGCGTGGGGCAACCCCAGCGTAGGTGGGCTCTACTACATCCAGCTTACCTTTGACGAGTTCCTGAACTAAGGGAGACGGGAGTAAGACGTCTCCCGTCTCACCAACGCCTACTGCGCCGTATAAGATACCGTTGCACTCTTCAGGTCACCGTCGCCGCTGCCGGAAAGGTCCATTTCCGCCTGTTCCGACGTCTTTAATGATTTTACCGGCATTTCCCATCTGGAAACCACTTTCATGTCGGCCGGTGCGTTGCCTTTGAGCAACTCGAGGGTAAGCTGATCGTCCTGGTGGATGTAAAAAGCATCCGTGTAGAGGTTATCCACGGATTTGGCCACCGGTATCGGATTCGACTGGTACAGGGTCCGGTTCGGCGTGCGGATCCGCCAGGCAATGTTGCCGGCGTCTCCCTTTTTGAACTTTACACTGGCAATGCCCAGCGTCACGAATTTAAGGTTCTGCCGGCCGGCTTCAAACCGCAGCGCCGAGGCACCTTCTCCGACCGGTACCGGCGGCGTTTGTTTGTTGCTCACAAAAGCCTTGTAAGCAAAAGGCAGAGGCACAGTTTCCAGCTTGGTAATGGAGGTGTAGGGCAGGAAGAGTCGCACCGTGCCCGAGGTGTTTTCCATTGCAAAAGCAACCGCTTTCTTATCCGGGCTGGTGATGGGTTTGGTGTTGCCGTCTACGGGAGTCATGCGGCGCAGCAGATCCACCGCCCGGCTGTCCTGCGGCGTACCCGTAAAATGTACGTAGCGTTCTCCCCGCAGCAATTCTCCGTAGGGCTTCGGTGCCTGGTAGGGCAATGACAGGGTTACACCGTGTTCGTTGTTCACCAGTGTATCCTTTACGCGGGCCACGGGGGTAACCGTTATCTCCTTGATCACGCCCACCGGCAGGTCCTGCCGTACACTTTTCCGGGCTACCGGATTCGGATTCCCCTGTATCCGAACCTGCACCGCAAACTGCTTGGGCGGGTTCTGCCGGATGGTTGGGTCGTTGAGCAGAAGGTTAAAGGAAGGGTAAAAAACGGTGGTTTTGCCGGTGGCACTGCGGTCCAGCACCACGGCTCCGGTCGTATCGGCTTTGCCCTTGCCCTCAATCACCCGGCCGCCGGTGAGGTAGGAGGGGGCTTCGGCATTGTCGGGCTGGTAGGCGATCCACGCTTCCAGCGGAGGCAGGGCAGCGGACAGGGTAGCCTGCGTATTGAAAGTAATACTGGTGCCGGTCACGCCTTCGTGAGTGGCATATGGATTTACAGTAATTCCCGAAAGCTGCACTGCCGGCACTTTATACTGGGTAAGGTCCATTTTCAGGTCCACTGCATTGTTCTTCAGGCTGATGGTTTTTCCTGATTTTGGGTCCAGGGGCCATTCGCCGGTAAGGGCGGCCGCATTATCGAAAGTAGCCATGCTTTTATTGTCGGACGTCCGCAGAATACGGGGCTTGTTGGACCGGATTACCCCACTCTGGGTACTTTTCTGGAGCTTCAGCCGGATCACATCGCCTTCCGAATAGAGGAACCCAAGCGGCTCGTTAATTTCTACATTAGCCATGGCGCTTACGTCGCGGGCCTCTTTTTTGCTGCCCGGGTACACCAAAAGATCCTGCTCCAGCCGACCCGCTTCGTACCGCTTGCCGGCTTTGTCGACAATCGTGATTTGCCGGGGTACCAGCGTAGCGGCATACACAGCGGGGCGGTTGATGGTAATGTTCTGCGAATGGATGTTTTCGAATTTCTTCCCTTTTTCGGTAAGGGCATTCAGCGAAAGCTTCACGGCATTGGCACCTTCGGGCAGCGTGGTGTGCGTAAAAGGAATAAACAATTCAATGCCCGTATTGCGCCGGCCCTGGGCTTTATTCTGCGGCTCATAGGCATGTTCGGTGGCAAAATGCAGGGCTACCGTTTCGTTTGCCTTCCGGTAGTAGCCATAGGCGGAGGCATTGTAGGCGGCTTCGTTGTTTTTATCGGCAACGGAGGCGTAAAATGTAAAATAGTTGCGACCCTGGTTGTCCCGCATGGCGGTGTACTCAGGGTCAGAGAAGTTATACTCGCAGCTGAAGACTACTGAAATACCGCGAATGCCTTCTTTCACTGCACCGGGGTTGACATCAATCTTGTAAATGTTGAATTTTTTGCCGGCTGGATTGCTACTCTGGGCGGAAAGAGGGGAGGCCACAGGGATCAGCACTGCAAAAAGGGCAAACAAACTACGATAGAGCATCTTTGTCTGAGGGTTGTGTTTTCTTGTAAACGATCGGATGCTCAATTTAGCACAAAACCGTTTACAAGAAATCACATTAAATCCTTATGGCCGCAGCGGCGTCGACGGCTCCGTTACCGGAGGAATGCCCGGATCGGGCTGCTGCGGAATGGTTGGCGGCTCTTCTATCTGCGGCGCCATTGGCGGATCAATGTTGGGTACGATCGGATCTGAAGGTACCGGTACACTGGGATAGGGCGGATTAGGTATGCCGGGAATACCGGACCAGGGAGATGATTTCATAAAGCTGTTTTTAGAAGCGTACGAAATCAAACCTATAAGGTTGGACGGGCTTCCTGCGAAGCAGCCTTGCAGCGCAAGAGTGGAGGCGCGGATAGGTACCTACTGGCTGGACGTATAGTTATAGTTTTTAAGGGTAAGGGTAAAGGTAGTCCCCTGACCCGGATGACTTACTACCCCGATCTTCCCGTCAATCATCTGGAGGGCCTGCTTTACGATGTACAACCCAAGGCCCGAGCCAGTTGAAAGTTCGCTGCCCCGGTAGAACATATCGAAGATCCGTGACAGGCTATCCGGCGGGATACCAATTCCGTTATCCGATATCCGGATGTGGGCCCGGCTGGTATCGGTACTGATTACAAAAGACAGATGGCTTTCCTCCGCCTCCTGATTGCGGAACTGAATGGCATTGGCAATAATATTGTTCAGGATAATGGTCAGGCGGAAAAGATCGCTGTGGAAAGGCACGCCGGGCGTTTCTTCAATGCTCAGCCGCACCTATTCCCACCCGTTCAGGTAACGAAGGTCCTGAAAGATAGTGTTTGCCAGCGGCTCAATGCCGATCTGCGTAGGCTGAATATGAGTATTCAGCACTTTTGAGTGCGAAAGGACCGACTGGATGAATTTGTCTGCCTTCGTAATGGTGCCTCCGATCATGGTCAGGTAATTGCGCAGCACTTCGGATTCTGCTTCATCTGCCGCAAGGTTTACCAGGCCGGTCACAGAGCAGAGCGGAGCCCGCAGGTCATGGGAGACGCGGTACACATAGTGGTCCATTTCGTGGTTCCGCTGCTGCAGTTCGGTCAGGGTCTGCCGCAGGTTGGCTTCCGTACGTTCGTACACAATGACCAGGTAGAGCAGGGAGAGCAGCACTGATCCAAGAATGCACACAATGTTGATGATAAATGTGCGGTTGAGCAGTTCGTCTGTTACCTCCACGTGTACGGGAATGCTGTAACTGGTAACCTGAAATACCGAAAAGATGATGAGCATCATCAGTACGTTGCCGATCAGTTGCCGGTGTTCCTCATTGAAGTAGAGCAGATAGCTGACAAAAACTGCGCCTACCAGCACGCCGTACGTAACCAGCAGATCAACCCGGTAAGCTGACAGGAAAAACACTGCTGCATGCACGCAAACCATGAATAACCAGCGGGCAATGGTAAAGTTTCCTCTTTTGTTGAGCAGAAGAATACAGAGGGAAACCAGTGTGATCAATCCGTAAAACTGATACGACACCCACGAACCGATAAAAAGCAGCAGAAAGTTGGCACTCAGAATCAGCAGGCACAATACGTGCAGAAATTCTTCCTGCAAACCTCTCAGCGAAGACGGAGATGAAAACCAGGGTGTGCTGGTGATGCCCAGCAGCAGCTTTCCGGTATGCGTCTGGATCCGGCTGAAGTTAAAAATAGCTTTCATGGGGGTTCCTTCTATTCTGCCTGAACTGTTTCAGGTTGAATGGTAATAAAATGCGGACAAGACCTCGGCACTGAGTGCAGGCTACACCAGCATTAAAAAGGTGATTTGCTGAAAGTCGTTCCGGGTACTGTAAATCCGCACTACATACCGGCCCCTTTTGAACTGAACATCCGGGCCGGGCTCGAATATATAGCTGGTCATGTACTCAGTTGATGCCCTGATCCGCTCATTACCGTTCGAGATAATGTAATTGTCAGGGTCTCTGATCTCAATCCGCAGGTAAGGGTCGGCCAGTGCATCCGGATATCCCTGCAACTGCAACTGGATGGTAATGCTGTTTGTACGGTGATACCGGTTTTTCTTATCCGAAGAAAAGATCCGGAAATAGTACACAGATAATTTTTTTGCGGGGGTTACCAGAAAGGGCTCACTGTGAGGTAAGTAGGCTGCGGCTCTGGACAGCCCTGTTCCAGGGATGCCCCCATGGGGCAGGGTATGCTCCAACGCAACGGGTTCAATACTGGCCGCTGCCGCCTTTTCGGGATGCTCCCCGACTACCGTCTTTACTCTCTTCTCAAGGTCGCCCACCTGAGTCTTCACTCCGTTCAGCCGAGTAAACAATTGCTGCTTGCTGGCGGCAGAGATGTTATTGTGGTAAAAGTCTTTTCGGATCTTTTCAACCTGCCGGAGGATCTGCTGTTTTTTCTGCATACTCTCTTTGTCAGGAGTTGGCAGTACCTCAAGCAGCACTGTCATCTCCTGCTCAATGGCCCTGAGTTCATTTCTGAACTTCTCATTTTCATCTTTTACAACAAGCGTGTACCCCGATGTGTAAATGAGAGAGCAAAGCAGAATGCCGATGACCACCCCAAAGGTAAATTTGTCATTTTTGAGAATACGCCCGGGTGCATTCATAAAAGCATTGTGGTGTGCCGGTGGATGATACAGGTAAATTTAACCATCCAACCGGTAAAGCCGGCACCGACGTCCGGCAGCCATTGTAAGGTAACCGGTTAATGCCGGAGTTTACCGGCACCTGATCATAAGCAGTGTGGCCGTGGTACATCACAAAAGTGCTTCCGTCCGGGAGGCATTCTTCCGGAAAAGTGCTGACCATAAACTCCTGCATGGTCCCCTGCTGCAAGGACAGCAGCTCTCCGCTGATGTCATACAGCTTCACGGCAACTACTGGCTCCCCTTCTGCCGGACTGGTGCCGGTTGTGTGGGCAGCGGCAGGCGCTGTCCGACTGCTTCCCGTTCGGTTTTACGCAAAAGTTGTCCGTTTCCGGACAATTGGCAGACTGCACGTGTCAGTCATTATGGCCAGGCAGGAGCAACTGAGCCTGCAGATAAGCAATTTCTTCTTCAACGGTTGCCTTTCCCCGCAGGCTGATGAGTCTGGCAATCGTATTCCGGATAAAAGCCTGGTGCGCCAGCGAATGAACGTTAAACGGCCGGTGTGCCATTGCCTGTCGTATTTTTTCCCATTCCTGCAGGAAAGCCCGGGTAGGATCGTCCATGAAGGCTTCGGTAAATTTTTGCCAGATGTACGCCTCGGCCACTTCCGACGGGTGAACCATATCGGCTTTGTAAAAACGGTAGTCCCGCAGGTCGTCGGTCATGATCTCAAACGCCGGAAAGTACTGCACCTGTGCATGTACTTCCGTAAGCTGATGGCAGGCCACGCGCAGAATGGATTTGCTGACCGCATTGAGTGGAAGGGTATCTTTCAGGTGCCGCACCGGGCTTACAGTCAGCACAATTTTCAGCACCGGGTACCGGGCAGTCAGTTGGGTGATCATGTTGCTGAGGCTGGAAAACACAGCCTCCGCCGGAAGCAGCTCCCGGACGAAATGTTTAGCGGGAACTTTGTGACAGTTGGCGGCCACCCGGCCAGTACCGGTGCGGCGGTACACAAGAGAAGTGCCCAGCGTAAGCAGCAGCCACTGGGCCGTCCGGAGAAATTTACCGGTCTGACCGATTTGATGATCAGCCAGCCGCAGCAAATCCTCCGGGCCGGCAGCAGCTATGCGGGAGTGAAAGTCATAGTGACGCCAGCCATCAGGTGTGTTTACCAGACCATGGGGGTCGGCTGGCGTACCGGCCAGTACGCTTTCCAGCAGCCCGGCCAGTGAAACCGGATTGAAAATAACGCCGAAAGGGTTTATCAGCGTGCTGAACTTATTGGCAAGGAGTTTATCGCCCATTACTTCCGCAAAACAGGAGCCCAAAGCCAGTACGGGCGTCTGCAGGCTGATTTTATGAACGGAAGGCGTAACCAGCAGGGGCGTACGAAAATTCATAGGGGATACCCGGAAAAGAAAAAGCGTTCCTGTTCAGAACGCCTTTTCCATGTTAACATATACGTGTGCGGCGCGGCTTAGTCACCGGCTACTTTGAAACGTACTTTGTGCTTCACTTCTTTGTGCAGGTCCAGGGTGGCGGTGTATTCACCTACCGTTTTTACCTCGGAATCAAAGGAGATCTTTTTGCGGTCTACTTCAAATCCTTTGTTGCGAAGGGCTTCAGCAATCTGAATCGTAGTCACTTTCCCGAAGATCTTGCCGCTTTCACCCGCTTTGGCCGGGATGTTCAGCTGGATATCGCCAATGCCTTCGGCCAGTTGCTCGGCATCTTTGCGGATCTTGTCAGCTTTGTGGGCTGCCTGACGGGAATTTTCCGCCTGAATCTTTTTATTTGCCTCATTGGCAATCATGCCGAATCCCTGAGGAATGAGGTAGTTGCGGCCGAAGCCCGGTTTTACGGTAACAGTGTCACCCTTATAGCCGAGTCCCGCAATATCAGTTTTGAGTATAACTTCCATGTGGGTCAATTTTGAATTTTGAATGCTGAATGCTGAATGCTGAATGGTCTGGACATTAAACATTCAGCATTGAAAACTGAGCATTTATTTTAAGGAGTCAGTCACGTAAGGCAACAGCGCCAGGTGACGGGCACGCTTCACTGCCTGGGCAACTTTACGCTGAAACTTCAGACTGGTGCCGGTAATGCGCCGGGGTAAAATCTTGCCTTGTTCGTTGAGAAGCTTTAACAAGAAGTTAGCGTCCTTATAATCAATGTATTTGATACCGTTTTTCTTGAACCGGCAGTATTTTTTCCGGTTCTCGTTTTTGTGCATGGGTTCATTCATCAGTGTCATGCCTGTTCCTCCTGGGTTTGGGGTTGATTTCTTCTTCCGACTAATCCTTTTCTCTTCCGGTCATTGTAGTCAACTGCGTGCTTGTCGAGTGCAATGGTCAGAAAGCGAAGCACCCGTTCGTCGCGGCGGTACTCAGTTTCCAGCGTAACGATTTGCTGGGTATCAGCCCTGAATTCAAATAGTTGATAAAATCCCGTGTTTTTGTGGCCTATCGGGTAAGACAGCTTCCGGAGACCCCAGCTCTCCTCATGGATAATTTCTGCGCCGCCGTCAGCGAGCACCTTCCTGAATTTTTCGACTGTATCCTTCATCTGAACGTCAGACAAAACGGGAGTTAAAATGAATACAGTCTCGTAGTTCTTTGTGAACTGCATAAGAAAGTAATGTAAGTTAAAATAGTTACGAAAACTTTTTGAGGGGGCAAAGATAATTAACCAGCCAGTGTAATCCAAATGGGATTCAGACTTTTTGAATTGTCTAACGGTTTGAAAAAGAAGGAAATGGCAGGGGCAAAAGGGCTTTAATGTACAACCGCAGCGTCCATTGCCGGATTTTACCTGCCAGGCATCGGTTCCGGGCAGCCGGAGCATGCCCGGCTGTCAGTCAGCAGTAGCCGGCCGGCCGGGCCGGGTACTGGTAACGGCCACGATGGAGATCCTCGGGGGAGGGGTGCAAAGGGTCAGGTACTGATCAGTCGGATCGGGTTCGGGCAGGCTGAAGGCAAGGTAAACAGTCATTCCGCTGGTCTGGTACTGATCGGGGAGATTCAGGGTTTCGACCACATTTTCGTAATCAGCGTTTTCCCGGATTCCGTAATCGCGGTTTTTGCCCTGCAACTGAATGGCAAAGCTTCCCGACCGACAGCCCGGTCCCAGTACAGTGCCGGCTACATACCTGATCCGCGCCTCCTCCCGGCAGGCCGGAAGAAACAATACAGAAGCGATGAGTATCGCCAGAAGACGAGCCTGCCTGTACATAAGATTCAAGGATTGGGCGTTTATCGGGTGCTTGCTTCGATAAGACACTTAAATATAAGGGAAGGTTGCAAAGAAAACTATGTTTTCTACATAATTCTACATAAATGGCAAAAGCCACCCTATGGTGGCTTTTGCGGCAGAAAGATGATTCCCTGTCAGGTTTATTTTACAACAAAATTGCCCTCCCCGATTTTAAAGCCGTCGGCGTACAACTCTACGGTATGCCTGCCGCTCTTGTAGGGAGTGCCCTTGCTGAACACAAAGGCAACGGGCTGCCTGGTGTTGTCAAACAGAATTTCCTGCTTGGCAGTGTAAAAGGTTTCCTGTCCGTTGAACATGAATGTGCCGCCACCGGTAGCCATATCAAATACCGCGGCACCATCGGGTTCGATCAGGCGCATATAAATGTCTTTGGTTTCGATCTTGGCTACATTATTTTCACCGAGGCTGAACGCTACCTTGATCCGGTCGATTTGTTTGGCGCGGTACTCGCCTTTGTCACGTTCCTTGCCCCGCTCATTGATGGCACTGATCTCAAGACTCTCGGCTTTCAGCGCCGATGCGATGGTAACCTTCTCGGCCAGTTGCCGCTTCTCGCGGTCAATAACGTTAATGGAGTCAGCCAGCCGGACTTTCTGCGTTTTCAGATTGGTATTCTCAGAAAACAATTCCTTATTGACTACACTGAGCCTTTCGATTTCCTGATCCTTGCTGACCAGCAGTTCTTCGTAGCTTTTGATTTTTTCCTGCAGGCGGCGACGTTCGGAAGCACTGGCAGTTTTCAGCGAAACTTTGTCTTTTTCCAGCTGATCCCTGGCAGTGGTGAGGGCTTCTACATCGCCTCCCAGCTTGCGCACTTCCGCAATCCGGATGTCGAGTTCATTGGATATAGAATCCATCTTGGACTCTGTCAGGTCCAGTGTTGCCTGGGTTTCGGTATTCTTGGTTTTTAAAACCGTGTTTTCATCCCTGTTTTTGATGTTCAGGTACAGTAAAACGCCGTTGAGGGCAATTAGTACAATGATAAAAATAGTTAGCAGGATTTTTCTGCTGCTCTGCTTCTCAGGAGTTTGTTCGTTCATAAGTATTGGGAAATTATTTGAGTGCCCGTTCCGAATCTGCCGCAAAAATAAATTTTTTTTCCCTTTGCGGCCTTACGCATTGATTTAAAAATCAGTTCAAAGAAAAAAAGACTTTGCAATAAACTTATTTTCTCCCGAATTATTGCATGCAAAAGCCAGGGGGCCGCAGGAAAGCCGGGAAAACGAGATTTTAAAAGCTGATATACGGCTGATAATCAGTAAAGTTACGGCATGCCGATATACCTGTACCGGCATCTCACAATTTCCATCTGTTCAGCTGCGGCAGGGCGTAATGCGCTGTCAGATCAAAAGTACAGGGCACAATGGAAATGAAATTGTTGGAGAGCGCCCACTCATCCGTATCTTCCCCTTTATCAAAGTTGACGAAGTTGCCCGCCATCCAGTAATAGCTGCGGCCGTACGGGTCTTTGCGCTGGTCGAATACCTCAGTCCATTTGGCTTTGGCCTGCCGGCATACTTTTACGCCCCTGATGGGCTGCTCCGTCCGGGCGGGCAGGTTTACGTTAAGCGCAACATCGGGCGGAACCCCGTACTGAAGTGCCTGCAGCGCAATGGCTCTTACATATTCCAGCGTGTGGGAGAAATCTGCCGTTGAAGAATAATCACACAGGGAGAAACCTATGGCCGGTAAGCCTTCCAGCGCGGCCTCAATGGCTGCCGACATGGTGCCGGAGTAAAGCACACTTACTGATGAGTTGCTGCCGTGATTGATTCCACTGACCACAAGGTCGGGGCGGCGGTCTTTGAGCACATGGTGCTTGGCCAGTTTTACGCAGTCGGCCGGCGTACCGGAGCATTCATAAGCCGCAATGCCTTCGTCCTCAAAGGCAGTGGAGCGGTCCAGCCGAAGCGTGTTTCCTACAGTGATTGCGTGTCCCATACCAGATTGCGGGCTGTTGGGGGCTACCACTACTACCTCGCCGAGTTCCATCATTGTTTCCACCAGGGCACGGATGCCCCGGGAGGTAATTCCATCATCGTTGGAAACTAAAATCAGCGGCTTTTTTCCGGACATCTGAATAAATGGATAATTGAAAATTGACAAGACAATAGAAAAGGGGAGGAAAGGACCCTCCGTGGCAGATCAGGCGATGTTGGTGTTTTTATCCTCCAGCGGCAGCTCTGTATCTTCTATAACCTGACCCGGCTCCTGGGTGGTACGCAGTATGTAGTGACCCATTTTGTCGCGCTTGGTGGTCAGGTAGCGTTCATTGTGCTGATTCGCCTTCATCTCAATGGGAACCGTCTCGACAATCTGGAGACCATATCCCATCAGTCCGGCTCTTTTGCGCGGATTGTTGGTAATCAGGCGGATTTTGGAGATACCAAGGTCGCGGAGAATCTGGGCACCTACGCCGTAGTCGCGTTCGTCCATCCCGAATCCCAGTTCGATGTTGGCTTGTACGGTATCCCGGCCCAGTTCCTGAAGCTTGTATGCCTTGAGCTTGTTGAGCAGGCCGATGCCCCGGCCCTCCTGGTTCATGTACAGCACCAGACCCTTGCCTTCGTTTTCCACCATTTGCATAGCCGCGTGCAGCTGACCGCCGCAGTCGCAGCGACAGGAGCCGAAAATGTCGCCGGTTACGCAGGAGGAGTGTACCCGCACCATCACTGGTTCATCTTTGTCCCAGGAACCTTTTACCAGTGCAAGGTGCAGCTGGCCGGAATTTTCCTGCCGGTAGGCAATCAACTCGAAATGGCCGTAATCCGTGGGCATATCCACGCCGATTTCCCGCCTGATCAGGCTTTCGGTAGCCAGCCGGTACGCGATCAGGTCTTTGATGGACACCAGCTTCATGCCGTACTGATCGGCAATGCGCCGGAGTTCAGGCAGGCGGGCCATGGTGCCGTCTTCATTAAGCACTTCAATAAGTACCCCGGCAGGAGCAAGGCCGGCCAGGCGGGCAAAGTCAACGGTAGCCTCGGTATGTCCGGACCGGCGGAGTACGCCGCCATTCATAGCGCGCAAAGGGAAAATATGACCCGGACGGCCTAAGTCTTCCGGTCTGGTATCCGGATCTACCAGTGCCCGGATGGTTTTGGCCCGGTCGCTGGCTGAAATGCCGGTGGTGCAGCCATTGCCCAGTAAATCTACCGAAACCGTAAAAGGAGTACTGTGAACCGCCGTATTGCGGCCTACCATCATCTCCAGCCCTAATTCGTGGCATCGTTCCTCGGTCAGGGGCGCGCACATAAGGCCACGGGCATTTTTGATCATAAAATTGACCATCTCCGGCGTAATGGTTTCGGCGGCGCAAATCATGTCGCCTTCATTCTCGCGGTCCTCGTCGTCTACTACAATAATCAGTTTGCCCTGACGGATGTCTTCAATGGCATCCTCAATTTTATCTAAACGTATGTCTGATGTTTGCATATTCTGAAGCCTGATAAGGTAAGTGAGCCAGGAACAGATGCCGGGCGGCAGTCTGTAGCTCCTTAACACAAAAACCACTGCTTTTGTCTCCGGCCTGGCAAAGGTACCAGTTTAGATGGATTTACGCATTTGTAAAAGCGCTTGCCGGATGGAGAAGAGGGAGCACGATCCCCACTGCTGGTTTCCCAATAAAAAAGCCCCGGCAATGACCAGGGCTTCTGAGCCGGAAAGACTGACTGACCGTTACCGGTACTCGATGTTGAAGGGAAGCCGGGCCTGCACCCCCTGCACGTCGCGCAACTGCTTCACGTAAGGTGCCATGATCCCGAACTGCCGCGCCATGATCTGCTCTTCCTGGTCGCCGGTAAGCTGCGAGATGAGCTTTTCAGCAAAGGATTTCTGCTCGGGCAGATACCGGACGCGGTACCCGCCTTCCTTTAGGTTAGCGGCTTTGGCCGCAATCCGGATGGCATCGTCGAGGCCGCCCAGCACGTCCACCAGGCCGTTTTCTTTTGCTTCGGCTCCGGACCAGACCCGGCCGGAAGCAATGCTTCTGAGCTGTTCCTCGGACATGTTGCGGCCCTGGGCTGCTTTGGTAACAAAATCATCGTATCCTTCTTCTACGTTCTCCTGAATCACGCGGCGTTCAAAGGCGGTCAGGGGGCGGGTGGGGTAGCCAATGTCCGCGTGGGCATTGGTCTTTACGCCGTCTACCGTAACACCCAGTTTGTTTTTAAGAAAATCCTGAACATTGAATAACACACCAAAAATACCAATGGAACCCGTAATGGTGTTCGGGTGGGCTACAATGGTGTCGCAGCCCATGGCCATGTAGTACCCGCCCGAGGCAGCTACGTCCGACATGGAGGCAATCACCGGCTTTTCTTTTTTCGCCAGCATCACTTCGCGCCACATCACGTCGGAAGCCAGCTTACTGCCACCCGGCGAGTTGATGCGCAGCACAATGGCCTTGATCTTCTTGTCTTTCCGGGCCTCGCGGATTTCCCTGGCTATCCGGTCGGAGCCGATTACCTTGTCGGTGCCTTCTCCGCTCCGGATTTCGCCGGAGGCCACAATGACGGCGATGCGGGTGTTGTAATCGCCTTCCTTTAGGTGATTCTCCGCTTTGCCGTACCGGGTAAGGGTCACGAAATTCACGTCTTTGTCTTCTTCAATCTTCAGCTTTTGCCGCATGTAATCTTTTGCTTCGTCATAATAGCCAAGGTCTGTCACCAGCTTGTACGACAGGGCGTCTTCGGGCCGGCGGATCAGAAGCGAATCTGCAATCCGCTGCAAGTCAGGCATTGCAATTTTGCGGGCTTTCGAAATGCCGGCGAAGGAGTGATTGTTGACAGCACTGAGGTAAGACATGGTTTGCTGCTCACTGGCTTCGCTCATCTGGTCGAGGAAAAAAGGCTCTACGGCACTTTTGAACTCCCCGACCCGGAAGATTTCCGGCTTGATGTCCAGTTTCTCAAACGTGCCTTTAAGAAAAGGTACCTGGGCAGTCAGACCGTTCAGTTCAAGGGCACCTTCCGGATTGAGATAAATGCGGTCGGCTACGGAAGCGAGGTAATAGGCCTTTTCGTTGTAAACTTCTCCGTATGCCACCACAAACTTTTTTGACTCCTTAAAGTCGGTCAACGCATTGCGGATTTCTTCGAGTGAGGCGTAGCCGGCATCCAGAAACATATTGGCTTCCAGATAAATGCCTTTGATGTTGGGGTCCAGTTTGGCGTTGGCAATGGCTTTCTTCACCTGTACCAGACCGATACCGCCCGGATCAGGGCCAAAGGGAATCTCAAAGTTTTCCAGGGGATTTTCCTGGCTGCGTTCCACAATGGCCTGATCAAAGGTAAGCTTGAGTACGGAGTTATTTTCGATGGCCACGGGCTCGTCGGAAGATGCCGCCGAGCCGATAGCCATCAGTACAAAAATCATCAGGAATGAAAACACGAGCAGCCCAATGATAGTTGCCAGCACGTATTTGAAAAATTGTCGCATAGGTTGAATAAAATTTATGAACTGAAGTGAAAAGATCAGCCCGCTCCGTAACTGGAGGCGGCGGATCTGTATATCTTGTAAATAACCAAATCTACCAAAGAGTTTATATAGTTTTGTCTTTTTTACATGAATGGCAAATTCTGTCTACCTGCTGTCGGGGGCTAATCTGGGGGACCGGCAGAGGAATCTGGAGAGGGCCTGCGAAATGCTCGGAAGCATGGCCGGGAAGATTGAAAAACGCTCAGCTTATTACGAAACGGACGCGTGGGGAGTGACCAGCCAGCCCGCTTTCTGGAATCAGGCTATCCTGCTCAGCACTCCTCTGGAACCCGACCAGCTTCTGACTGTGATCCATCAGATTGAGCAGGTGCTGGGGCGCCGGCGCGACCAGCGGTGGGGAGCCCGCACGCTGGATATTGATATTCTTTATTTCGGGGATCAGGTGATCCGGACGGAGCGGTTATCCGTGCCGCATCCGGAGATTGCCAACCGCCGGTTTACGCTGGTGCCGCTGGCCGGGATTGCCCCCGGTTTTGTGCATCCTCTGCTCCGGAAGACGAATCTGGAACTGCTGGAGCTTTGCTCCGATCCGCTGGCTGTCCGGCAACTCAGGATGGATAAATAGCCGGGCGTAAGATGGGAGACGTGAGACAAAAGACACGGTTCTGCTCTGCCCGGATTCTGCCTCCTGATACACATTACACGGCTGCCGCCGGGTTTCTGAAATGATCGCTTTCGTCCTCTCCGGGCCGCTTGTGCAGGCACTGAAAATCCTTTTCAACCAGAATATGCAGCCGGTGTCCTTCGCTGCCGGCTATCTGCTCTTCAATACCGACCTGGTCTGAAAGTGCCCACCGGGCGGCCTGGTCCGGTGGAAGACGAACCTGAATCTCCCCTTCCCGGAACCGGGCATCAGGTGTACGGATGGCCGGATCGGTCAGCAAAGCGTAGGAGAAATGACCCGTGCCAAAACAAACCTCTTCCCGTATAACCTGCCCGAGATTGATCCGGCTGATTTCGCTTTGCGTGAGCCGGAGGCGGATGCTGTTTCCTTTGATGCGCAGCTTCATAAAGTTAATCGTAAGTCGCCCTTATAATAATTTTTCATCCAAAGCCGTGCGCACCAGTTCCACCGCGTTTTTGACGCCAAGCCGCTTCATCATGTTGGCCCGGTGGTTGTCCACCGTCCGTACGCTCAGATCCAGCTTTTCGGCAATTTCGCGGCTGTTGAGGCCGTCAACGATCAGCTTCAGCACCGCTTTTTCCTTTTTCGACAACCGGGGCTTCTGCCGGGGAACAGCCCGCTTTACGTTATGGAGGTAGGCCTGGACGATAATGTTGGAAACCGAGTTGGCAAAGTATTTCTCCCCGCCTGCTACCGTCCGGATGGCCCGTATCATTTCATCTCTGGTCGTGTCTTTAAGCAGATAGCCGCAAGCCCCGGCTTCCACAGATTTAAGAATATAATCTTCGTTGTCGTGCATGGAGAGAATCAGGGACCGGGTTTTTTTGTAGTGTCTGCTGATCTGTTCAGTAGCCTGAATGCCGCTCATGACGGGCATGGCAATGTCAATCATGGCAATGTCCGGCATGAGTGTTTTTACCATTTCCACCGTCTCGGCGCCATCCCCGGCTTCGCCTACAATCTCGATTTCCCCGAACTCTTCCAGGATAGACCGGATGCCGTTGCGCACGATGGTATGGTCATCCGCTAATAACACTGTGATTTTTTTCATCTTCCAGATAAATGATCGGTACTTTAATTCCAATCCGGGTGCCCTGGCCCGGCCGCGAATCAATTTTCATGATGCCGTTGATCATGTGCGAACGTTCCTGCATGTTGTTGAGTCCAAGGTGGGCCACCCCGTTTTCTTCCTCTATCCCGTACAGAAAGCCTTTCCCGTTATCGGCAATGATCAGGTGAATATACTCCTTTTTGGTGACCAGCCGGACGGCAATCTGGTCGGCCTGGGCGTATTTGAGGGCATTGTGAATCCCTTCCTGTGCAATGCGGTACAGCCCGATTTCGATGTTTTTCGGTAGCCGGACTCCGCTGAAATTGGTATTGAAAGATATATTGAAACCCGTATTGTCCGACGTCTGGGTAGTGAGCAGTTTGAGGGCCGAGGCAATGCCGAAATCACTCAGCACGGCAGGCATCAGGTTGAACGAAATCACCCGGGTCTCGCCAATGGTCTGCCCGATGAGGGTTTTGAGTTCACCGAGCAGTTTCTGGCCTTTCTCCGTAAACGTGCCGTGGGTACCCATCCTCTCAATGCCCAGCTTTAAGGCCGTCAGCATTTGCCCGAGTCCGTCGTGCAACTCGCGGGCCATCCGTTTCCGTTCCTCCTCCTGCCCTTCGATCAGGCAGGCCGCCCGCAGTTTCTGCTCACTCATTTGTTGCAGGTGTTTCTGGTTGGCTGCCTCCAGTAACTCCTCCCTGGCTTCCTTGAGGGATTGATTGAGCCTTACCAGTTCCTGGTTCATTTTAACGGCTTTTGTTTCGGAAGCCAGCAACTGCACGATTGTGTCACGCAGTTTACGCACGGCCGGGCGGAATACAAGCAAGCCTTCTACGGCCAGTACGAGCAGGGTGAAGCCTCCCAGCAGCAACTCAATGCGCCGCAATTGCGTCACCCTGGCTTTGGCCTCGTGGTCATACCCGAAAACAATCTGATCCATCAGGGTAAGAAAAATACGTTCGTGCGCCAGAATTTCTCTGGTTTCACGCGCTGGCATGGCGGGGTCTTTACCCGTTTCCAGTTGTCTGACGGCGTCGCCGGCCCGGCTCCGGATGGCCTGAAAATGAGGTTCCAGCCGGGCATAGAGCCGTTTGGTGCTGTCGCTGTTGGATACTGCAAACCCCAGTTCTTCCCGGTTGCCGTTCCGGAGGGCATGGTGGTATTTCTGCCAGGCGGCCAGGCCTCTCCTGAGCTCATTCAGGTAAACCGTATCGGCAGGGGTCGCTTCCCCGTCCGTCAGCAGCAGGAGGTTTTTTACGATCTGCTGGCTCAGGAAACGCTGGCGGCCGGCGTAGTTGATGATGCCGGAGTCATCCAGCTGATTGTTGAGGGTAAGCTGGATCAGCACCTGGCCCAGCACCGACAGGAACGCAACCGCCGACAGAGCCAGTATGTACAGTCTGGTAAACTTCCGTGATATGTTGCCGGGATCAGTCATAAGACCAAAGTTGTAAGTCGGGTAGAGACGCCATGCATGGCGTCTGTATCAGGTAAGTGGTAAGGCCGGCGGAATCGGATGGATCATGAACAGGGAAAGAATGTCGAATGATGAACAAGGAACCGAAGCTCGGCGAAGCCAATGCTGAATACCGAAGTGCTGGTACCGGCCTCTTTCCTTCATCATTAGAAGTTCAAAATTCCTTGTTCGATATTCGACATTGACTTCATCCGGCATTCAACAGCGGCAGCAAGTCTTTCATTTACCACTTTGCACTTTCAACTTACCACTTGCCAGCAGCCATTCCGGATGCAGTCGCACTACCTCGCCCACCACGATAATGGCGGGGTTTTCCAGACTCCGCTGCCGTACCTCCTCCACAATGGTGGAAACGTTGCCCAGGGCTGTTTTCTCCCCTTCCCAGGTGCCGCTCTGGATTACCGCTACGGGAACATCCGCTTTTCCAAGTCCTCTGTAAATATCCATGATCTCCGGCAGGTGCTTCATGCCCATCAGGATGATCACCGTGGCCGAAGACTGCGCCGCTTTCCGGATGTCTTCCGGCAGGGCATGGTGGCGGGTGGTGCCGGTTACCACCCAGAAACTCTCACTGACGCCCCGGCAGGTCAGGGGAATCTGCTGCAGTTCCGGAACGGCAATGCTGCTGGAAATTCCCGGCACTACTTCCGTGGCGATGCCGAACTCCCGTGCGTAGCAGATTTCCTCGTAACCCCGGCCAAATACGAAGGGATCACCGCCTTTCAGCCGTACCACGTGGCCATGGTGCAAGGCATGATGGACGATGAGTGCATTGATGTCCGGCTGCGAAAACTCACACCGGCCCCGCCGCTTGCCGACAAAAACTTTCTGCGTGGCCGGGGGAGCATACGCAAGCAGGTCGGGGTGTACCAGGGCATCGTACAGCACTACGTCTGCCTGGGCAAGCATTTTTACCCCGCGGAGGGTAATCAGTTCCGGATTTCCGGGGCCGGCTCCCACCAGCGTAAGCCTGGGCTTGGACATAAAATCTGATGTAAAAGGGTGTGCAATAGAAAAATGCAATTTGGTATACTATTATTTATATAAGTATTTATACTTAAATTATTTTTAAGTAATATATTTTGAGTTTTGAAAAATGACTCTTATTTTGGACTTACAATTTCAGAATATTATTTGTTTTTAAAAAAGTAAGTTAGAATTAAATGCTGAAATATGAATGAAGTAACATTTTTTATAAAAGTATACCTAATATTGAACTGAGTATAATTTAATCTCATTTACTGTTCGCGCTTAACTGTAATGATATGGATGTCCTGGTTATCGGCAATGGAATGGCAGGCTACAAGTTCTGCGAAAAGATGTTGTACAAGTCCAATCCGCACTCGGTACGCCTGACCGTTTTCGGCGAAGAACCCCGTCCGGCCTACGACCGGGTACACCTGAGCAGCTACTTTTCGGGCACCTCCGCCGAAGCGCTGATGCTGGCCCCTGCCGGCTGGTACCTGGACAACGACATTGATCTGCATACCGGTGAACTGGTCGTGGCAATTGACCGGGAGCGTAAACTGGTGACTACCCAGCACGGCAAAACGGCTGCCTATGACAAGCTCATACTGGCTACCGGTTCAGCCGCGTTTGTTCCCCCGATTCCCGGCACCGAAAAAGACGGCGTATTCGTGTACCGCACCATAGAAGACCTGGAGGCCATGACGGCCTATGCCCCCAAAGCCCGGAGAGCGGCGGTCATCGGCGGCGGGCTGCTGGGCCTGGAAGCCGCCAAAGCTGTCCTCGACCTCGGCCTGGAAGCCCACGTGGTGGAATTTGCACCCCGCCTGATGCCCCGGCAACTCGACGAAGCCGGCTCCCGCGTCCTTCAGCGCAAACTGGAAGCGCTGGGCATCGGCATTCACCTGGGCAAAAATACGGCGGCCATCGAAGGCGAAACGGGAATTTCAAGAATGGTATTTACCGACGGCACCGCGCTGGAGGTGGATATGGTCATCATTTCGGCGGGCATCAAACCCCGCGATGAACTGGCGGCCAGAGCCGGGCTGGCAGTTGGTCCGCGGGGCGGCATTGTGGTGGATGACCTGCTCCGCACCTCTGACCCGGACATTTACGCGGTCGGGGAATGCGCCCTGCACAAAGGAATGGTGTACGGCCTGGTGGCGCCCGGCTACGAAATGGCCGACGTAGTGGCAACCAACCTGACCGGCGGCAGCAAAGTGTTTACCGGTTTTGACATGTCTACCAAACTGAAACTCATCGGCGTAGACGTAGCCAGCTTCGGCGATCCGTTCTGCGTCTCGGTAGCCCACCACCCGGTTGTGCTGGAAGATTCCGTAAAAGGCGTATACAAGCGCATCAACGTCAGCGCAGACGGCAGGCAACTGCTGGGCGGGATACTGGTGGGAGAAGCGGAAAGCTACAATATGCTGCTCCAGACGGTTAAAAACGCCCTGCCCCTGCCGCCGGCTCCGGAAGATCTGATTCTCGGCGCCCGGGGAAGGGGTGACGGAGGCAGCAGCGTGATGCGCCTGCCCGACGAGGCCCTGATCTGCTCCTGCGAAGGGGTTTCGAAGGGCACGGTCTGCCGCGCCGTTGCGGAAAAGGACCTGAGCGACGTGAAAGGAATCAAGGCCTGCACCAAAGCCGGTACCGGGTGCGGCGGCTGCCTGCCCATGCTTTCTGACCTGCTCACCGAAGCCCTGAAGGCGCAGGGCAAAACCGTCCGGAAAACCCTCTGCGAACATTTTGATTACACGCGGCAGGAACTGTTTGACCTGATCAGAGTGAAGGGCATCCGCGGCTACGACCATTTACTGACTGAGCACGGCAAAGGGTACGGCTGCGAAATCTGCAAGCCGGCCGTAGCCTCCATGCTGGCCAGCATCTGGAACGAGATGATTCTCCGGCAGGCCACGATTCAAGATACCAACGACCGGTACCTGGCCAATATCCAGCGGGGCGGTACGTACTCGGTGGTGCCCCGGGTGCCGGGTGGCGAGATCACGCCGGAAAAACTGGTGACCATCGGGCAGGTGGCGCAGAAATACGGCCTCTACTGCAAAATTACCGGAGGGCAGCGCATTGACCTGTTCGGTGCCCGCGTGGACCAGTTGCCCGGTATCTGGGAAGAACTGATTGCCGCCGGTTTTGAAAGCGGACACGCCTACGGCAAAGCCCTGCGGACGGTGAAAAGCTGCGTGGGCTCCACCTGGTGCCGTTTCGGTGTGCAGGATTCTGTGGGCTTTGCCATTGAAATAGAAGAACGATACAAGGGGCTCCGGGCGCCGCATAAATTAAAAAGCGCCGTTTCGGGCTGCGTCCGCGAATGCGCAGAGGCACAATCGAAGGATTTCGGCATCATCGCCACTGAAAAGGGCTGGAACCTCTACGTGGGCGGCAACGGCGGCGCCAAACCGCAGCACGCCCTGCTGCTGGCGGCTGATCTCGACAAAGATACCTGCATCCGGTACATTGACCGTTTCCTGATGTTCTACATCAAAACGGCTGAGCCCCTGGCCCGCACCGCTGCCTGGCTCAACAAGCTGGAAGGCGGCATTGACTACCTCCGGGACGTGGTCGTGCACGACGCCCTGGGGATCGGCGCGCAACTGGAGCAGGAAATGCAGGGCCTGGTAAATACCTACAGGTGCGAATGGCGGGAAGTGGTGGAAAACCCGCAGCTCCGCAGCCGCTTCGCCCACTTCGTCAATACCCCCGAACCCGACCCGACCATTCAATTCCAGGAAGACCGCGGGCAAAGGTTTCCGGTGAAATGGTAGTGGTCAGTGATTAGTGGCAAGTGGCTAGTGGTACGCGGTAAGCGGTAACTTACAGACCTCTGCTTACCACTGTCCACTTACGCCTTACCACTTACTTACGACTTATCACTTATCACTTTAACTGATACAGCCATGAACACCATCACGACTGATATTACATGGTTCAGGGCCGCCCCGGTGGAGGCGTTTCCCGAAAATGGCGGGGCCTGCATAAAGTTAGGGAATGACCAGATTGCCGTGTTCAACTTCACGGCCCGCAACGAGTGGTACGCCTGCCAGAACCTTTGCCCGCACAAGATGCAGATGATCCTCTCCCGGGGCATCATCGGCGACACCTGCGGCGAACCGAAGGTAGCCTGCCCCTTCCACAAGAAAAATTTCTCCCTGACCACGGGCGAAAACCTCAACGGCGAAGACTACCGCATCAAAGTTTACCCCGTAAAGGTGGAGAATGGGGAGGTGTTTGTAGGAGTGGGAAATGAAATAAGTGACCAGTGGTAAGTAGTAAGTAGAAGCCTGTAAGTTACCGCGTTCCACTTACCACTGGCAACTTACCACTTACCACTGTTCTCACTTACCACTAACCACTTTCAAACGACTATTGACCCATTCCGCCCCGCTGCCGTACAGGGCTTTTGCCAGGTTCACGCGTTTGTCGAAATCTTCGTTGCCGGTATGGCCGTTGTCGGTAAACAAATGGATCAGGGAAAGATTGTCTTCGGGGCGCAGCGGCTCCACCACAGCGTCCTGGGCGGAACGGAAAGCGGCGAATTCTTCCGTGTCGGCGGCAATGGTGTGGGTTTTCCAGGCCCCGTCCGGTTGCCGGGCCGCGCAAAGGATGCCGCTGGCCCGGGCGACCGAAGGTGCCAGGGTGCCTTCAAGGCCCCTTTTCAGGACGATCACGCCGGTAAAGCCGGTCATGCCGGCAAGGGTGATCATCTTCTCCAGGTAGGTGATGTGAAACACGGAAGTAATCAGGATGGAGGCGCCGCACGGGTTGAGCACCTTTTCCATCGTAGCCAGAAAGGGCCGCTTCAGCATCCGGCGACGCCGCTCGGTCCAGGCATCGAGGGCCGGAGAGAAATCCTGCTGCCGGAGCGCCCAGCCGTAAGGGGGCAGAGGCTGAAGGAGTTGTTCGTTCCTTTCAAGGTAGGAGCCGGGCAGGGCGTTGTACAGGCCGGGCAGGTTAAGGCCCAGCTTGGGTCCGCCGGACCGGCCGGTTGTAGAAACGACTGTGTAACCCTGCTCCCCTAAAAACTGCGCCAGCAACGGGGTAATCAGGTAGGAATGCTCCACGCCGTCGAAGGGTTCGGCCAGTTGGATAAGCGGCCGGGGCGGGACAACGCGGGTGCGGAAGCCCTCCGTGTACGTCTCTTCCGCGGCCCGGATCAGGCCCTGGTATTCCTCGTCTGTCTCGTACCGGATGCGCAGCATACTGGCGGCCATGCCCCGGTAGGCCTCACCGGGCAAATCAGACAAAAGATAGTCGCCCAGCTGTTGCGCCCCGGCGGGGTCAAGGGTTTCTTTACTGAGTATTTTTACTCCTGTTTCACTTAAATGTTCAGGTGTGTCGCCGCACAGCTTCCGGTAGAGCCTGACCGGGTCCGTCAACGTGCCTTCCCCCAGAAATTCTTCCAGCCGGTATTCGTGCGGGGCTACGCCTTTGGCCATCAAAGCCCCGAAGAAAACGCCCATTTGCAACGGATCGGCCTTTCCTGACTGCAACTCAAGCAGGATGTCCGTGACGAGTCCTTCGGGCAGATCCTTGCTTCCGTGTTTCCCGATCCCGATGAACTGAATGCCCCGGCCCAGGGCGGTTTCCCGGTATTGTTCTTCCATAGTATGCTTTTTTCCAAAAATAGGATAAAAATTGATTTTATTCTTCTTGTCTATATACAGGTATTTACAAAAATTACCTCCATTCTAGGGGTTGGTTCAGACAAAAAATAATATTTCTACAAAAAGTATCCCAAGAACTGGACTCGTATTTTTAAATTAAGTATAATTACTCAAAATTAGTATCTGAATCCGAAGGTGGTGCATTCATTAAACAAAACTTTGTAAAAATATAATTTTTCTTATTACAATTTTCTTTGCGTCAATGTATCCTTAACCCTAAACCCACTGTCTGCATGAAAAATCTGTATGCTACCAAAGCCACCGCCATTGATCTGTTCAGCATCCGTACCCCACAGATGCGGGCTTTCCACGTCACGTGGTTCACCTTCTTTCTGTGCTTCTTCGGCTGGTTCGGCATTGCCCCGCTGATGGCTGTCATCCGGGAGGAGCTGGCCCTGACCAAGGCCCAGATCGGCAACATCATCATTGCTTCGGTATCCATTACCATCATCGCCCGGCTCTTTATCGGGTGGTTGTGCGACAAAGTCGGTCCCCGCATCTCCTACGCCGCCCTGCTGGTGCTGGGTTCGCTGCCGGTCATGTTCATCGGCCTGAGCAACAGTTACGAAAGCTTTCTGTTGTTCCGCCTGGCCATCGGCGTGATCGGCGCCTCCTTCGTAATCACCCAGTACCACACTTCGGTGATGTTTGCCCCGAACGTAGTAGGTACGGCCAATGCCACGGCAGCGGGCTGGGGTAATCTGGGGGGCGGCGTTACCCAGATGGTAATGCCAATGATTTTCGCGGGTTTTGTGGGACTGGGCTACACGGCTGCCGAAGCCTGGCGGTACAGCATGGTCATGCCGGGGGCGGCGCTGCTGGTGATGGGCTTTGTGTACTACTTTTGCACGCAGGATACGCCGGAAGGCAACCTGAGTGAACTGCGGAAAAACAATCCGCAGTACCGGGCCAGGGCAAAAGAAGCGGAGGGCAGTTTCTGGTCGGCCTGCCGCGACTACCGCGTGTGGGGTTTATTTGTGGCCTACGGTGCCTGTTTCGGCGTGGAGATCACCATTGACAACATTGCCGCACTGTACTTCATTGACAATTTTAACCTGGGCATCGGGGAGGCGGGACTCATTGCCGGTCTGTTCGGACTGATGAATCTTTTTGCCCGGGCGCTGGGCGGCATTTTCGGCGACAAGGCAGGTAACCGCTTCGGACTGCCGGGCCGGATGGTGATCCTGTGCGCCTTCCTGCTGCTGGAAGGCCTGGGCATCATGCTGTTCTCGCAGATGACCTTCCTGCCGATGGCCATTGCCGCCATGCTGCTGTTTGCCTTGTTCGTCAAGATGTCGAACGGAGCCACGTACTCGGTAGTCCCCTTCATCAATAACAAAGCCCTGGGTTCGGTCTCCGGAATAGTAGGGGCGGGTGGCAACGTAGGTGCCGTGCTGGCGGGTTTTCTCTTTAAATCGGAGGCCATCACCTACCGGGAAGGGCTGTTATACCTGGGAATGGCCGTAGCCGTGGCGTCGGTGATTTCCCTGTTTCTCATCAATCCCTTTGCCGCTCAGCGGGTTGCCCGCCAGGACGAACCCTCTCTGGCGCAACCGGCCCTTGCCGGGCAGGACGTAGCTTGAGCGGACGGGGAGTTCGGGGAAATGCCGAATGTCGAACAAGGAACCGAAGCTCGGCGAAGCCAATGTTGAATGATGAAGTAAAAAACACACTGACCGGGCAACCAGTTATCTGCTGCATCTCTCACCAACCCTATATCCAGATCACAGGACATGCGACACTTATTATACCGCCTCCTTTTGGGCGCAACAGCGACCCTTTGTCTGACCATTCCGGCAGCAAAGGCACAGTTCAGCCTGTCGGGGCAACTGCGTACCCGTACCGAACTGCGGGACGGGCAGGGAACCCTTTCCCCGGCAAATGCGGTACCGACCCTTTTCACCTCCCAGCGTACCCGGCTGAACTTCGGCTACACCGGGCACCGGTTCAAACTGTTTACCGCCGTACAGGACGTGCGGGTCTGGGGACAGGATGCCTCCACCATCAACCGGATCACGCCCGATGCCAATGACGGGCTGATGCTCCACGAAGCCTGGGGCGAGCTGGCCCTGACCGATACCAGTTCGGGTACGGGGGAACTTTCCCTGAAGATCGGCCGGCAGGAACTGGTGTACGACGATGCGCGCCTGCTCGGCAACCTGGACTGGCTCCAGCAGGCCCGGCGGCACGATCTGGCCCTGCTCAGGTATAATTTTCACAACTGGCAGGCGCACCTGGGACTGGCCTTTAACCAGAACCGGGAAGGCAAAACGGGTACTGTCTATCAGGGCGTACCGGTGGGTTACCCGGCGGGCACCAACGGTCAGAATACGCTGTACAAGTCCATGCAGTTTCTCTACCTCGGCCGTAAACTCAGCGCCGGCAGCGCCTCGCTGCTGCTGCTGAAGGATGATTTCAACCGCTACCTCACCAACGAAGACAAGAGCCGCACTTACACCAGGGGCGTGTGGAGCCGCGTAACGACGGGCGGCTACCTGTCCGCACTGCTGGCCGGTAAATTATCCCTGACCGGTAGTGCGTACTACCAGGCGGGCAAAGACCGCGACGGAACCCCGCTTTCGGCCTGGCTGCTTTCGGCGTATACTCTCTACCCGGTAAGCCGTACCTTCAGCCTGGGACCCGGAATTGATTATACCTCCGGCGGCGGCGGCACGGAATGCCGGAGACCCGCTGCTTCGACCCGCTGTACATGGACTATTTCACTCCTGCACCTGGGGCTACATGGACTATTTCTACGTAGCTGACGGCTTTGGCAACAACGGGCTGGTGAATTATTACCTGAAAAGCCGGTTCAAAGCCGGGGAAAACCTGCTGGTTATGCTGGATGCCCACCAGTTTACCACTTCGAACCAGATAATGACCGGAGAGGGCATCGCACTGGACCGCAATTTAGGCACGGAACTGGACCTGATCATCAGCTACAACCTGACCAAAGTGATCAACCTGGAAGGCGGGTACTGCACGATGTTCGCTACGCCTGCCCTGGCCTCTGAAACAGTGAAGAACATCGCCAATGCCGGGCTCCACGCCAACTGGGCCTACCTGATGATCTCCATCAAGCCTGACTTTTTGAAATGAATCACAGATCATTCACTACGGGTCACGCAAAAAGCAGGATGAATCACGCTGGTAAAAAACATGTTCCCAAATGCCAATCCGTAATCCGTAATTATTTATGCCTGTTCACACTACCCACCGGACCTACAAAACCACCTGTTCGTACTGCGGCGTCGGGTGCGGCATGCTGGTGCACAAAGACGGCAAAGGCAACCTGCGCGTGGAGGGCGACCCCGACCACCCGGTAAACCGCGGCCTGTTGTGTTCGAAGGGCATGAACCTGCACTATACCGTGGCCGATCAAAGCGACCGGCTGCTCTACCCCCAAATGAGATGGAACCGGCAGGCACCGCTGAGGCGGGTCAGTTGGGATACGGCCCTGGACCGTGCCGCAGCCGTATTCAAAACCCTGACCGGCAAGTACGGCCCTGATTCGGTAGGCTTCTACGTATCAGGTCAATGCCTGACCGAAGAATACTACCTGGTCAATAAGCTGACCAAGGGCTTTCTGGGCACCAATAACATTGACACCAATTCGCGGCTGTGCATGAGTTCGGCGGTGGTCGGGTACAAAATGGCGCTTGGGGAAGATTCCGTGCCGGTCAGCTACGACGACATTGAGCTGGCCGACTGCTTCCTGATTGCCGGGGCCAATCCAGCCTGGTGCCATCCCATCCTGTTTCGCCGCATGGAAGCCCACAAAGCCAAAAATCCGGATGTAAAGTTCATTGTGATAGACCCCCGCAAAACGCAGACGGCGCAGATGGCCGACCTGCACCTGCAGATCACTCCCGGTACCGACATCGTGCTCTGCCACGCCATTGCCCGCGGCCTGATCGAACGGGAGAAGATTGATGAAGTCTTTATCCGGGACCACACCGAAGGGTTCGCGGCGTTCCGCGAAAAAGTGATGGAGCGAACCATCGGGCAGGCCGCCCGTATCTGCGGCATAAGCGTGGAAGACATCCGCTGGGCCGTCGAATACATCGGCCGCTCCAGAGGGTTTCTTACCATGTGGGCGATGGGACTGAATCAGAGTGTGATTGGCGTAAACAAAAACCTGGCCCTCATTAATCTCAACCTGATCACGGGGCAGATCGGCAGACCCGGTGCCGGGCCATTTTCCCTGACGGGTCAGCCCAATGCCATGGGCGGCCGCGAAGTGGGCGGCCTTGCCACCATGCTGGCTGCGCACCGGGAGCTGGGTAATCCCATCCACCGCAAGGAAGTGGCGGATTTCTGGGGCGTGGAATCGGTGCCGGCAAAACCCGGCTACACGGCCACGGAAATGTTCGAAGCCCTGCGGGACGGCCGCATGAAAGCCATCTGGATTATCTGTACCAATCCACTCGTGAGCCTGCCCGATTCCGGTCTGGTAGAAGAGGCTTTGCAAAAGGCCAGGTTCGTGGTGGTGCAGGACATCTCAGACCGTTCGGATACGGTAAAATTTGCGGACCTGGTGCTGCCCGCCGCCGCTTGGGCGGAAAAGACCGGCACTATGACCAACTCCGAACGCCGGATAAGTTACCTCAGCAAAGTGGTGGACGCTCCGGGAGAAGCTCTGCCCGACGCCGAAATCCTGTGGCGGTTCGCCCGGAAAATGGGCTTCGAAAGGGGTTTCGCCTACACTGACGTAGCCCAGGTGTACGATGAACACGTGCAACTGACCAGAGGGACGCGGATTGACGTGAGCGGCCTGAGCCACGACCGGCTGCGGGAGGAAGGCACCATTCAGTGGCCCGTGCCCGACGCAAACTCTGCGGGTACGCCCCGCCTCTTTACGGACGGGCATTTTTACCGCCCGAACGGCAGGGCAAAGATTCATACCGTTTCCGACGAAAACCAGTCCGAGCCCCTCACCCCCGCATTTCCGCTCATCCTGACCACTGGCCGCATCCGGGACCAGTGGCATACCATGACCAAAACCGGGAAGGTAAACAAACTCAAAGCGCACATAGACAAGCCAGTCCTCGACATCCACCCGGTGGATGCGGCCGTACGGGGGGTAGCGGAGGGCGACCCGGTGACGATTACGAGCAGCCGGGGTACGGTGCAGGTGACGGCAAAGCTGACCAAAGAGGTAAAGAAAGGCATGGTATTTCTGCCCATGCACTGGGGGAAAATCCTCAACCGGAACTTCGGGCGGGTCAACAACCTGACGGGCAACATGATTGACCCGGTTTCCAAGGAGCCGGATTTTAAATTTTCGGCCGTGCAGGTAGAAAAATATGCCAAACCCCGGCAGAAGATTATCGTGGTGGGGGCCGGGGCCGGGGCTTACCGGTTCGTGACCCGGTACCGCGAAAAGAACCAGACCGACGAAATCCACGTGTTCTGCCGGGAAACGTTTTGTTTTTACAACCGCGTGTTGCTGCCCGATTACATCAGCGGCGAACTGCCCTGGGAACGGCTGCTCAAACTCACTGATACGGACGTACACGGCATGAATGTGCATCTGCACGTCGGGCTGGGCATTGAGAAAATTGACCGGGAGCGCAAAACGGTTACGGATGCGGACGGCGAAGAACACGCGTATGACCTGCTGGTGCTGGGCATGGGAAGCCGCGCCACCGTCCTGCGAAACCTGAATACCGACCTGGAGGGCGTTTTCACGCTGCGTACCCGTCCGGATGCCGACCGCCTGAAAGCGTATACCAAAACCGGAGACCACGTTCTGATCATCGGCGGCGGACTGCTGGGCCTGGAACTGGCGGCTTCGCTGCGGGAAATCGGGATGCGGGTGACCATCATTCAACGCATTGCCCGCCTCATGGACCGGCAACTGGACGAGACCGGCAGCCGGCTGCTGCACGAAGAGATGACTGACCGGGGGATTGACATTTACTACAACAATGAAGTCAAGTACCTGACGGGCAAAGACCGGGTGACCGGCGCCCGGCTGGCGTCCGGCGAAACGGTTGTGTGCCAGGCGGTAGTGATGGCCGTGGGCACTACGCCCAACGTGGAAATTCCGCGCCAGGCGGGCCTGCTCACCAACCGGGGGGTAATCGTCAACGAATACCTGCAAACGGATGATCCCGTCATCTTTGCCCTGGGTGAAATGGCCGAGTTCAACGGCACCCTGTCCGGCATCACGGCCGCCGCCGAGGAACAGGCCGACGTACTGGTGGGTTACCTGACCGGCGACCTGAGCAATTATTACCGGGGGTCATTGTCCATGAATATCCTTAAAATGCCCGGCCTGCATCTCTGTTCACTGGGCATTGTAACGATACCGCCTAATGAGCCCGGTTACGAGGAGGTCGTTTTCATGGACTTATCGAAGCGATACTACAAGAAGTGCATCATCTGCCAGGACCGGCTGGTGGGTGCCATTCTGTTCGGGGACAAATCCGAATTTGGGGAGTACAAAGAGCTGATTACCAAAGGCACCGAACTTTCCGGGAAACGCCTGAGTCTGCTCCGGGCCGGGCAATCCACCCGGGCCGGCGTGGTGGGTAAACTTGTTTGTTCGTGCAACAATGTGGGGGAAGGAAACCTGCGGCAAGCCGTGGAAGGCGGCTGCCGGACGGTGCCCGACCTCTGCCGGACTACCGGCGCCGGTACCGGCTGTGGAAGCTGCCGCCCGGAAGTAAAGGCGATTCTGGAAAGTGCGGGGAAGAAGGAGAAAGCAACCGTGGAGGCGGGCCACTAAAACTTCAACATTCATCATTCAAAATCACCTCACTTATGAACCCTTTGCTTCAAACCCTTCGTATTTTGTCTCCGGGCGGCGTTGTTCCGCCCGGAGACCTGCATAAAATCTGTCAGGTAGCAGAGGAAAACGGCTGTGAAACCATTGGTTTAGGCTCCCGCCAGGAAATATTCCTGTCCGTACCGGCCGGGAAGGTTCCGGCAGCCCTGGATGGATTGGTGCATACGGGCCTGTCAATCGAAACGGAACCGGGACGGAAAGCCAATATCGTCACTTCGTACGGGGCCGTGGGCATATACCCGGCAACCCCGTGGGTAATGGCTGGTACCTGTCTGGATATACTGGAACAGTTTGATTACCAGCCCCGGCTGAAGATCAATCTGACAGACCCACAGCAGCCGCTCGTCCCCCGTTTCAGCGGCGACCTCAATTTTATCGCTTCCGCTTACCCGGATTTCTGGCACCTCTATGTGCAGTTACCCGGCCCCGGCCACAACGGGCAGCCCTGGCCGGTACTGATTGGCAGCGAGGACATAGCCAGGTTGTGCCGCATCATTGAGGAGGGTTATTTTACGGATGCCGGCCCCGGCCTGAGCGGACTGACGGAAAGGGTAGCCCGGCAATTCCCGGCCCTCACCACCCGGCCCGACAGCCAGGCATTCAGTGTACCTAAGCTGCCCTTTCCGGAGTATGAAGGTTTCCACGGTAGCGGAGCCGGGTACTGGTTAGGCATATTCCGCCGTAATTATTCGTATCCTTTGGCTTTCGTGCAGGAACTCTGCGAACTGGCGTTGCGCTCCAAGATTGGCAAAATCTGCCTGACACCCTGGAAATCGCTGCTGATTAAAGACATCCAGGCCGGGCATCTGCCGCACTGGGAAAAGCTGCTGGGAGTTCATCACATCTGCACCCGCCACGCGGCCAGTGAACTCAACTGGCAGGTGCCGGATCTGGATGAAGAAGCGCTGAATCTGAAGAAACGTCTGGTAAGGGAACTGGAGGAACTGGAATGCAACACCGGGGAACTGAGTTTCGCCATCGGGTTCCGGCCGATGCCTGTAGCAACCTCTGTGGTCATCGAACCGGAGGATCCGGGCAATCCGGTGACTTTCAGCATCCGGCACACCGCTGATTTTACCCGGAGCAATGCCCGCTGGCGGGTGTTTGTCAGGCAGGTACCGGTTGCGGACTTAGCCGGAAAACTGCGGGAGTTGTGCGTTCGTTATTATGCGTCGAGGGAGTATCTGCAGACAGAGCTCAGTCCTGAAACAGCCTTACCCGCTGCAAAGCCCTTACCCGCTGCCCAGATGCCGTATCAGTGTACCCACTGCCTCACCGTGTATGACCCGCAGGCAGGCGATCCGGCTTTTGGGGTGCCGGCTGGTAGTCCTTTCGGGCAATTACCGGATCGTTACACCTGTAGCCTGTGCGAAGGTCTGAAAAAAGATTTCGTTCTGCTGAGTGCTTGAGCCGCGCAGGTAAAAATCCGGCTTTCTGATGTTTACTCCGGTGATTTGATCTGTTTTAAGGCAAGGTCAAATTCCTGAGGCGAGTTGATATTGTGTAACAGGTGAGGGTGCTGCGCTGCCAGGGCGTCTAGTGCAACCAGTTTGTGGATGCACTGCCGCACCAGCGTCTGTAACTTTAAGTTTCCTTTCCGGATGCTGTCTTCAAAAAACGACTTGCAATTCCTGCTGTACACTCCGAAGAGGGGCTGCATCCGGCCCCCGAGGCTGGCAACACTGATCTCCGCATCGTCCTGTTCTGCCAGCATATATCTGATGGCTTCACCGGTAATAAAAGGCATGTCGCAACCGGCAAAGAAATTGAGATCTGTTAATGAGACAGTCAGACCAGTATAAATGCCCCCGGCCGGCCCTGCGGCTTCTACCAGGTCGGGCACGACCTGGTAACCGAATTGCTCATATCCGGGCTTGTTGGCGATGATAATCATTTCATCCACCCAGGGGCGTACCTGGTCAATGACATGCACCACCATCGGTTTGCCGCCAAGGTTCATTAATCCCTTGTCTTCGCCCATGCGGGAACTTTTACCCCCTGCCAGCACAATGCCGCTTATTTTTCTGCCAAAGTGGCTCATACAGAGAAGGCTTACAAATAAGAAAAGTACATATCTGCACCCGTCAGCAGGCTCCGTCACGCTTCCGGAATCCGGTCAAAGCGCTGGTACACCGAGTTGTTGCTGATGTATTCAGGTACGATCTTCTTCATTTTCTGGATGATCGAATCGTTGTCCTGCAGCGAGAGCAACTGGTTCATATCACTCAGGTGGTGCTGGATCAGGTTGAAGTCGTACTCCCGTACTTTGGCAATCAGAATTTGCGGATGGTGGGTAAGAATGGTGTTTTCTTCGTCGCTGAGTAATTCTTCGTAAAGCTTTTCGCCGGGACGTAGGCCCGTAAACACCAGTTGAATATCTTTCCCCAGGGTAAGCCCTGACAAACGGATCATTTTCCTGGCAAGGTCTACGATCTTCACCGACTTGCCCATGTCAAACAGAAATATTTCCCCGCCCTTGCCCATGCTGCTGGCCTCAAGTACCAGCTGACAAGCTTCGGGGATAGTCATGAAATAGCGGGTAATCTCCGGATGCGTGACCGTAACCGGGCCGCCGGCCGCAATCTGCTTCCGGAAACGGGGAATCACAGAACCATTGCTGCCCAATACATTGCCGAAGCGGGTGGTAATAAACCGGGTGCTGGGCAGTAAATCCTTTTCGTCGATTTGCCGGGACAAAAGGTGATTGTTGAGGGATTGCACGTAAATTTCCGCAATCCGCTTGGAGGCACCCATCACGCTGGTCGGGTTCACGGCTTTGTCCGTAGAGACCAGGACAAACTTGGCCACCCGGTAACGGGCTGCCAGATCAGCCACCGTTTTGGTGCCCAGCACATTGTTCAGGATGGCTTCCGATGGATTTTCTTCCATCACCGGCACGTGTTTGTAAGCCGCCGCATGAAACACGATGTCCGGCTGGTATTTGCGGAAGATCTTGCCCATCCGCTCCCCGTTGGTGATGTTGCAGACGATGGTCCGGTAGGAAAATGCCGAGGGGTTTTCATGGAGTTCAAGATCCAGATCGTAAAGGGCCGACTCGGCCTGATCTATCAGCAGCAGCCGCTCCGGATTGAAGCTTAAAATCTGGCGGGCCAGTTCGCTGCCGATGGAGCCGGCAGCACCCGTGATGAGTACAGTCTTGCCCTCAAGATCTTTTTTGATGCTGCTCACGTCAAGTTGAATAGGCTCGCGGCCCAGCACATCCTCAATGTTTACGTCCTTGATCTGCTTGATGCTCAGTTCTCCGTTGATCCACTTGTGAACCGGCGGAATATTCTGAACCTGTAAACCACAGGCAAGGCACTGGTCAATGATGGACTTTTTCTGCTCGGGCGATATCTGCTGAATGGCAATGATCAGGATTTCGGCTTTCTTCTGCCTGACAATCTTTTGCAGATTTTCGGGGGAATTCTGGAAAATGGGAATGCCGTTAATGGTATTCCTGGCCTTGGCCGGATCATCGTCCAGAAAAGCCACTACGTGCAAGTGATTGTCCTTGTCCTGACTGATGGTTCGCTGGGTAATCACGCCTGCCTCCCCGGCACCGTAGATGATCACGTTGATTTTCTCCACCTGCTGACTCCGCCATTCAAAATAGATGATTTTAACCACTATCCGGAACGCAGCCATGGCCAGCATGGAAAGGCAGTAATCAATAATCAGGATGGAGACCGGAACAAAATAGAAGCCCGCGTAGTAATGGCAGGTCAGATTGATGAGCATAAATACGCCAAGACTGAGCGTAAGCGCCAGAAAAATGCGTTTGACATCTTCAATGCTGGTGTACCGGATGATTCCGGAAAAACTTTTGGTAATCAGGAAAAAGATAGTCTTCACGCTGATCACCATCCCCAGCGCAGTGAAGAAGTCTGGCCAGTACATGTATTCCCAATCAAAGTTCAGCCTCAGCAGATACGACAGCAGGAGGGAAAGCACGCACAGCGTTATATCAATCTGCAGAATAATCCATCTGGGAATTGCTTTGACCAGACTAATCAGGTTCAGGTACTTCATAGAAGCAGAAATAAAAAGACTTCACCGGTTTTCGTTAGCTGCGTAATCTAAACTACGCTACCAGTTTGCGCCGCAGGATGAATTTTTTTAATGAGCCCCTGCAGAACTCTGCCGGGGCCACATTCAGTAAAGGTAGATGCACCATCCCTGACCATATTTTGTATCGTTTGTGTCCACCGGACAGGTGCAGTCAACTGAGCGATCAGATTCTCCCGGATTATAGCCGTATCCGTGGAGGGCAGTGCATTTACATTCTGATACACCGGGCACACCGGCGGACGAAACTGTGTAGTGGCAATAGCAGCCGCAAGCTCGGCCCGGGCAGATTCCATGAGTGGCGAATGAAAGGCTCCGCCTACCTGAAGAGGCAGCACTCTTTTGGCACCCGCTTCTTTGAGCCTGGCTCCGGCAACTTCAATACCCGGATGGCTGCCGGAGATAACTACCTGCCCCGGACAGTTGTAATTTGCTGCCACCACTACCTCCCCAATCCCGGCGCATATCTGCTCCACAACGGAATCGTCCAATCCTAATACGGCAGCCATGGTGGAAGGATTTACCTCGCAGGCTTTTTGCATGGCACCAGCCCGGCTGGCAACCAGACGCAGTCCATCGGCAAAGGATAAAGCGCCAGTGGCAACCAGAGCTGAAAACTCACCCAATGAATGGCCAGCCACCATTTGAGGCTGGAAATCGGTACTGTCCGCCGCCAGAACGACAGAATGGAGAAAAATGGCTGGCTGCGTAACATTTGTTTGCTTTAAATCCTCATCAGAGCCGGAAAACATCACATCCGTCAGCCGGAAGCCAAGTATTTCGTTTGCTTCCTCAAAGAATTTTCTGGCTTTTTCTGACTGCCCGTACAGCTCTGTACCCATCCCGGTGAATTGTGAGCCCTGGCCCGGAAAGACGTATGCTTTCATGCGGTTATCTGAAATAGTGCAGATTAGAAGGAAAAACCGTTGCCACGTCAGCAACAGGTGTTGCAGGTAAAAGTTTATTTTGTATCAAAAAAATCCAATATATAAACGATTTTGTCAACAGACTTCTGCAAGTTTAGGGAAAAACGTACGAACAAAAAATGTTTTGCTCCTTTGGCGGTTGTAAGCAACCTCTTCTCAGTAAGTAAGCTGCCCGGCAGACTGGTAAAAAAATGAAGCCACCCGTAGATTGAGGGATGGCTTCATTCATTATTGCTTCAATGTCTCCTATTGCTCCCCTGTTCCATTCATCCGGTCATCGGAGCAGGTGGACCCAGCCCTTGATCTTTACCAGCTCATCTTCCCTCCGGAGGCGGAAGAATCTCACCTGGGCAAGGTAATAATAAACACCGGAGGAAAGCTCCTCACCGGCTTCGGTGTCCGAGCCCCTGCCCGTTCTGCCGTTCCAGCGCAGGGAGATGTCAGTGGTCTCAAAGACTTTTCTGCCCCAGCGGTTGTGGACCACAAAGCTCACCGACTGCACAAAGCGGGGGCAGGGAAAGGGCGTGAACAGGTCATTTGAGCCGTCCCCGTTGGGGGTGAACACGTTGGGCAGCTCGTAGTAAGGGCAGTTGTCCTTGCAGACGGTGTTGGAGGGGGCACTCTCGTTTCCGCTTCTGTCCACGGCCGTTACGTAATAGCAGCCGGCATAGTGGGGCAGATTGCCGTGGACGTAGAAAGCAGGCGGCATGGGCGAGGCAGATACCACCGAGTCGAGCAGCACAAACTCCTCGCCTTCTCCCTGGTAGCGGGAGTAGTAGATGCGGTACTTAACCACGTCCCGGTCGCACCTGACCCCATTCACTGCTTCAGGATAGGTCCACTCCAGGCGGTTGGAGAAAGTATTCACCTGACAGAAAGCCTCCTGATTGGGCTTCTCCCAGGGAGTACAGTCCAGCGGATCAATCGTCAGTTGCGGCGGGCAGGGCCGGATCGTGTCCAGGGGCGTCGAGCAGATGATCTGCGAGAAGTTGCGCAGGGGCCTTGCCACGGGCACCGTGCCGTAGACGCCGAAGGTCTCCACCTTGTAGCAGTACTCCTCGTTTTCTGACAGGCCGGAGTCCACATAGCGGAAAGAACCCGCTCCCGTCACGGGCACATCGGCCAGTAACACCGGCTGGGCTTCGTTGCGGTTTGTGATGCGGTAAATCTTATGCGTCTGACCGGTGTTGTCCCAGGGTACGTTTGCCTGCCAGCGGAGCTCAATGGACCGCGGCAGCGGGGTGGCCGCAAGCCTGACACTGGAAGCCACTCTGGAGGAATCTTTGAACTGCGCCTGACTGCCGGTATAGAAAAGCAGCACGTAACGGTAAGCATTAGCCTCCGTGTTCAGACCCCGGTCTGTGAAGGTGGTGTCGTTGCCGGGAGATATGTCACTGAAGGAACGGCTCATCACCGGGGCTCCCGTAAAGCCCGTGCCGGTCAGCCCCGTTGCCCGGTAAAGTTCATAGCGGTAAGGGCCGGGAAACTGCCCCCGGTCTATCTCCAGGGGCTGGGTGAAGCGTACCAGTATCTCGCCCGCCGAAGCGTCCGTGCGCAGCACCGACACGTTGGTGATCAGCGGCGTTTCCAGTCTGAGCCTCACGCAGATGGCCTCTGAGGGGGCACTTGCCCCCCCGGCCGGAGGACCGAACGTGGCCCCGATGCGGTAGGAGTACTCCAGACCCGTCTCCAGACCCCGCCCGCGGTTGGAGTCCACAAACGAAAAGGCCGAAGCCGGCACCCGGCCCACTTCCACGTAGCCGGCCGGCGGACCTGTCTGACAGGGGTCAGTCACGTCGGCCTGGCAGCCCGTCTTCCGCCAGATGATGATCTC
>JAUJMU010000014.1:121362-174452 GCA_030446715.1 Cytophagales bacterium
ACCGCGTAGGGCTGCGCCCGCACGTGCTGGCAGTCGGTCTGCCACCGGAAGGCACTCTGGGCCGGGTTTGGCCGGGTTGGCTGGTATTCAGGCTGGGTAACGGTAGCAAAAGGATTGAGGGTAGCCGGTGGCTGGGTGGGGAATACCAGCCGGTTGGCCGAGAAGATGGCGCTCTCCGAGCCGATGCTCACCCGGTGACCATCCGGATCAGTGGCCCGGATGATGGCCCGCAGATCCGTACCGGCCACAATGCACGTATCCTTTGGCAGGATCAGGTCAGGCCGCTTGTTGGGGTTGCCCAGTACAGTAATCTGCATGTCCCGCCGGACGGTGCCTACTTTCACATATGTTCCGTCTTCCCGCTTGCGCCACTCTTCTACTTCAAAGGCAATGTTGTATTCAGCATAATCAGTGGGGCCGGTGCCGGTAATGATGCCCCCATCCCGCTTTCTGGGTCCGGGTGCATCCCAGCAGATTTCTCCGGTGATGGCATTGATGGTAAAGGCAGGCGCACCACTGCCACTTTCGGGAGTGCCCAATGGCGTCACTGCGTTGGGCGCAATATAAGCCAGCACGGGGGTACCGCGGCGCTGAAACGGCACCACCAGCCGGTAGGAGAGGCTGTCGCCATCGGGATCGAAGGCATCCGGATTATGGCAGAACCGCTGCCCGACCGTGGCCCGGTCAATGGGCGGGTTGCGCAGCACCACCGAATTATTAAGCCCCAGATTCGGGTTGATGGTGAACTCCGTCTCAACGTAAAAAGCGGTATTGACAGAATTGGTCATGTTGACGACCAGCGCGTTCCGGTTATCTTCCCTGAAGCTTACCTTATAGGTATTCGCCCCTGGATAGGTATGACGAAAGGTGTAGGTGAGCACTTCAATGTCATTGCCGATTGCAGTTCCGGCACGGTCGCGGAAACCTACCGGAACCGTTTGTGTTGCCCCATCAACACCAAAATCCAGCGTGGCATTGGGCTGATCCACGCCCTTGGTATCCCGGTAAATGGTGAGAGTAAATATGTAGGTAAATGCATTACTGGAGGTCGGGTCACGTTCGGCCGTGATCTGGCCGGCTCTTATGTGAGTAGCCTGAACAGCCTGAGGCAGGCATATCAGGCACAGCAATAGCCCCGTCAGGTATAAATAGGGTATAGATCGCATCGGGCAAGTAAAAATTTAATGGCAGAAGGTATAACGAAATATAGTACGAAATAAGTAATACAGACAGAGGCCAAACCAAATTTTTTCCTCTTTTGTTATTCAATCATACTCATTTGCTGCTGAATATTACATGTGTATATAGCCTTGAGCTCTGATAAGTAACCAATTTAGAATGTGTTTAAAGAGGTAAAAAGGGTTACTATGTTTTGTTTGCTAAGCCTTCCGCACGTACCTTTGGACGGTTTGGGCATACAGTCCGCACCGGTAAACCGGGTCAGGCAGAAGAATATTATTCTGCCCGGAAAACCGGCTCAGCGCCTGATTCCCGGCCTTTGAAGTCTATCATTTCACTTAAAACTTTATCAGTATCACCAAACTATGAGTTGGGTTGCACAAACTTTAAACAGCACCCTCGGCCGCAAACTGGTTGTCGCGCTGACGGGGCTATTTCTTTGCACATTTCTGATTGTTCACGCCAGCGGCAATACGCTGCTGTTCCGCGGTGACGGCGGACAGGCGTTTAATGAATACACGAAATTCATGACGCACAATCCGTTTATCAAAACTGTATCTTATCTTCTTTATACCAGTATTCTGGTGCACGTGGTGTACACTGCCATTCTTACTTTCTATAACCAGAAGGCCAGACCGGTCGAGTATGCCTATTCCAAACCCTCCGCCAACAGCACATGGGCTTCGCGCAACATGGGTTTTCTGGGTACCATCCTGCTGATTTTCATTGTTATTCACATGAAAACATTCTGGTATGAGATGCACTTCGGTAATGTACCTATCGTATCGTATGAAGGCCAGGAATACAAAGACCTCTACGCGGTTGTGAAATGGGCGTTTTCCCAGTGGTGGTACGCAGTCTTTTACGTGATTTCGATGGTTGCGTTGTCGTTTCACCTGGTGCATGGCTTCCGGAGCGGATTTCAGACCCTCGGAGCCAACCATCCCAAATACAATCCCCTGCTGAGCAAGCTGAGCTGGGCGTTCGGAATCATCATTCCGGCCGTGTTTGCTTCGATGCCGGTAGTCGTTTTCCTGCAATCACTATAATAGTTTATCCAAAGGGCGGGTTTTCATAACAACTCTGTGCCTGAATTGGTTAAACAACCGACTCATTCATCAAATTTATTCACTATATGAAACTGGATTCAAAAATTCCCGAAGGGCCACTGGCGGAAAAGTGGAATAAACATAAATTTTCGGTGAAGCTGGTGAACCCGGCCAACAAGCGTAAGTACGATATCATCGTGGTGGGTACCGGGCTGGCCGGGGCCTCGGCAGCGGCGTCACTGGCTGAGCTGGGGTACAATGTCGAAGCCTTTACTTACCATGACAGTCCGCGGAGGGCGCACTCCATCGCTGCTCAGGGTGGGATCAATGCGGCAAAAAACTACCAGAACGACGGAGACAGCATATACCGTCTGTTCTATGACACCATCAAGGGCGGTGATTACCGGGCCCGCGAAGGCAACGTCTTCCGGCTGGCCGAAGTCAGCGTCAATATCATAGATCAGTGCGTGGCGCAGGGCGTGCCTTTTGCCCGTGAGTACGGGGGATTGCTCTCCAACCGGTCGTTTGGCGGGGCTCAGGTGTCCCGTACCTTCTACGCCCGTGGTCAGACTGGTCAGCAGTTGCTGCTCGGTGCCTACAGTTCGCTGAGCCGTCAGGTGGCTACCGGCAAGGTAAAAATGTACACCCGCACCGAAGTAATGGATATTGTACTGGTGGATGGCCAGGCCCGGGGTGTGGTCACGCGGAACCTGATTACCGGTAAAATAGAAAGCCACGCGGCCCATGCCGTGCTGCTCTGCACCGGCGGATACGGCAACGTGTTTTACCTCTCTACCAACGCCCTCAACTGCAACGCCTCCGCTACCTGGCGGGCCCACAAAAAAGGCGCTTTGTTTGCCAATCCCTGCTTCACCCAGATTCACCCGACCTGTATACCCGTCAGCGGCGAATATCAGTCGAAGCTTACGCTGATGTCGGAGTCCCTGCGCAACGATGGCCGGGTGTGGGTGCCCAAAAAAGGGGGCGATACCCGCAGAGCGGAAGATATTCCTGAAGCAGAACGCGATTACTTTCTGGAAAGAAGGTATCCGGCGTTCGGTAACCTGGTACCCCGTGATGTGGCGTCCCGCAATGCCAAATATGTGTGCGATGAAGGCCGCGGCGTAGGGGATACCAAACTGGCAGTTTACCTTGATTTTGCGGATGCCATCCGGCGCGACGGCCTGAATGTGATTTCCGCCAAGTACGGCAACCTGTTTGAAATGTACGAGAAGATCACCGGCGAAGATCCCTATAAAACGGCGATGCGTATTTATCCGGCCGTACACTACACAATGGGCGGCCTCTGGGTGGATTACAACCTGATGACGACCATACCCGGTCTCTACGCCCTTGGGGAGGCCAATTTCTCCGATCACGGCGCCAACCGCCTGGGAGCCAGTGCCCTCATGCAGGGCCTGGCCGACGGATATTTTGTGATTCCGTACACCATCGGCGATTATCTGGCAGTGATGCCATGGGATAAGGTATCCACCGACCGGCCCGAATTCAGGGAAGCTGAAGCCAGTGTGCACGGCATGGTCAACCGCCTGCTGACCATCAAGGGGGAGAAGTCACCGAACCAGATTCACAAGGAACTGGGCAAGATCATCTGGGACTACTGCGGCATGTCGCGCAATGCGGAGGGGCTGAAGGATGCCCGCCAGCGGGTGAGATCACTGCAGGATGAGTTCTGGAACAACCTGAAGATGGTAGGCACCGGCGACGAGCTGAACCATACGCTGGAAAAAGCCAGCCGCGTAGCCGATTACCTGGAACTTGGTGAACTGATGATCGTGGATGCCCTCAACCGCGATGAGTCGTGCGGCGGACACTTCCGCGAAGAATTCCAGACGGAAGACGGGGAAGCTTTGCGCGATGATGCCAATTACGCTTACGTAGCGGCCTGGGCGTACAAGGGAGCCGGCAAGGATTCCGAACTCCACAAGGAGGACCTGGTGTTTGAAAACGTGAAACTCACGCAAAGAAGCTACAAATAGTAATAATGATCAATTACGGATTTTAAATTTTGGATTCAAGGCTCAGAAGGCCGGAAAACGGACAATCCGTAAATCATAATATTAAACCAAGATGAAACTTAAATTAAGAATATGGCGCCAGAAAGACGCCAACTCCAAGGGAAAGCTGGTGGACTATGATGTGGATGTAAATTCGCACATGTCATTTCTGGAAATGCTGGATGAACTCAATGAGCAACTGGTGGAGAAGGGAGAGGAGCCCGTTGCATTTGACCACGACTGCCGCGAGGGGATTTGTGGCACCTGTAACCTGTACATCAACGGCCGCCCGCACGGCCCGGTGCGGACCACTACCTGCCAGCTGCACATGCGGCACTTCAACGAAGGAGAAACCATAGTGATTGAGCCCTTCCGGGCAAAGTCATTCCCCATCGTGAAAGATCTGATCATTGACCGCTCCTCTTTTGACCGTATCGTGCAGGCAGGGGGCTATATTTCGGTGAATACCGGCTCGGCCCGGGATGCCAACGAAACGCTGATTCCCAAGCCCATTGCCGACGAAGCCTTCAACTCAGCGGCCTGTATTGCCTGCGGTGCCTGCGTAGCCGCCTGTAAAAACGCTTCGGCCATGCTTTTTGTGGGTGCCCAGATCAGCAAGTTTGCGCTGCTGCCCCAGGGAAAAGCGGAGCGGAAAACAAGGGCTGAGAAAATGGTGGCCCAGATGGATGCTGAAGGCTTTGGTGCCTGCTCGAATATCGGCGCCTGTTCGGCCGAATGTCCGAAGGAAATATCAATGGCCAATATTGCCCGCATGAACCGCGAATATTTCGGTGCCAAGCTGACTTCCACAAATCTGTAATCTGACCTGCTACGGATTGAAAAGACAAAAGGACGGAATCAGATTCCGTCCTTTTTTATGTTTGCTGCGTTTTCCGGAAATTACCGCACCGGGCCTTCTCCCTTCAGATACTTCTCCATAAACAGCATCATGGCCGCGGTCTGGTAGTCGGAATTGCTCTTCTTACGGAAGCCGTGCCCTTCATCCTTTGCAGCCAGGTACCATACGGTTCCGCCGTTTTTACGGACGGCCTGCACCATCTGCTCGGATTCGCCCACCGGCACCCGGGGATCGTTTACGCCCTGAATCACAAATAAGGGTTTGGTGATTTTCTGCGCATTGCTCACCGGCGAGATCCGCGTGAGAAACTCCCGCATTTTCGGGTCCCTTTCATCGCCGTACTCAACGCGGCGCAGGTCGCGGCGGTAGGCTTCGGTCTTCTCCAGAAAAGTAATCCAGTTGCTGATGCCTACCACGTCAATACCACCCCGGAGGCGGTCATTGAAATGGGTGAGGCTGGCCAGTGTCATATAACCGCCGTAGGAGCCCCCGTATACCATGACCCGGGTGGCGTCCAGTTCGGGCTGCCGGGCAATCCAGTCGAGGAGTTTGCCGATGTCCTGCACGGACTCTTCCCGTTTAAGGCCATTGTCGAGGGTTACGTAGGTTTTGCCGTACCCCGTAGAGCCCCGTACATTAGGGGCAATCAGAGCAATGCCCATTTCGTTGGCCAGATACTGGGGCAACCAGCTGAAACCCGGCGTAAACTGCCCTTCCGGACCACCGTGGATCTGGATGACCACCGGAAATCTGCCGCTGCCTTGCGGCTTGTAGTAAAATGCCGGGATGGTGCGGGGCTTGCCATTGACTTTATCGAAGGTTTCGTACCGGACCAGTTGGGGGGAAACAAAGTTGCCCGTATTCAGGCCGCCCACTTCGCTGTTGGTCCAGCGTTGAACCGCACCCGTGCCTGTATTCAGCACGTAAACATCGCCCGGTGTGCGGGCCGATGAGAGAGAAAATGCCAGGTGGGTGTTGTCCGGACTGAACGCAAGACCGCCCATTACACCGTCCGGAATACCCGAAACCGGGTTGTATTTCCGTGTTTGAGTGTCCATGAGGTAAAGCCTGCCGATGCCATCTTCATTCGTGCGGAACGCCAGCCGCTTGCCGTCTTCCGAAATTTCCAGGTCTTCCACATCCCATTGGATGGCTGCGGTAAGCGGAATAAACTTACCGGAAGTCAGGTCGTAATGCTTCAGCACCTGAAATTCACTCCCTTCATCCGAAATGATGAACAATCCCTTGCCATCCTTTGCCCACACGGCCCCGCCGTAGGAAATTCCCTTCTTTCCGCCATTGATCTGCGTAAGTTCACCGGTGCGGGTGTTGAGCAGGTGCAGATAGTTTTCGTTGACGGAGAGGTAGTTGGATACCAGCACCTGCTGATCGTCCGGTGACCACTCCAGAGCCGCCCAGGCACCTTCGGTTTCCCTCAGCAGCCTGGCCTGCTCCGGATTACCCGCAGGACTGAGGTAAAAATCGTTGTCTTTGCGGTTGCGCCGGGTGCTGGTGAAAATATACTGATCACCCTTGTTGGCAAACTCGGGAGAGCTGTTGCGGGATTTCCCGTCAGTCAGCATGGTATACACCCCCGTACCCATGTCGAAGCTAAAAATCTGGTAAAATTCCCCGCCGCCCACGTCTTTGAGGAAATAAAAGGTGCGGCTTTGCGGCAGTCTGGGAAAAGTAGCGTTGGTGACCGGTTCCGGAAAAAAGGTGATCTGACGCCGGTCGCCGCCGGGTTGCTCTACCAGGTGCAGTTGTCCGGTCTCTCCGAAGCGGGTGGTAATCAGGAGGCCTTTGCCATCCGGCAGCCACTCTGCTACTCCGGCACTGCGGGTGCTCTGGTACTGATAGAGCTTTTCGGTGATCGTGTTCGGGACCTCGGGTATCCCTTCGATGATCAGATTGCCTCTTTCCCGGCGGTCTGCCTGGGCAAGGGCAATGACTGGTGCGGCCAGCAGCAGAATGAAAACGATGGGCAGGCGGTTGGTAAGGGTCATAAGGCAGTGAAAGGCTTGTTCGAAAGCTAATTTAGCCACTGCCGGCATGGTTTACAGGCCATTCGTAAAAATAAAAATCCCGGATTCACCACTGATGTAGTGAATCCGGGACTGGTACAGGAATTTTTGTCCTTTATGGCTGAGGAATTTCTTCTACTTCGCCTTCATTGATCTGGTTGATCAGGCGCACACCAAGCAGAACTGCACCAAGGGCAATTGCCCCTAAGGCTACGTACTGCTGCGTGCGGTCGAGTTTACGGAAATGATTGACCAGGAATGAACCTGCATCTTTCAGCAACTCCGGAAACTGTTCGTGATCGCCCCGAAAAACGTTCATGGTGCGCTCCAAAGTTCTGGAAACGTCCTGTGCATTCAATTGCTTCAGTGCCTGGCTTGCGGATTGACTCATGGTTATAGATGGTTTACAGCGTTTTTTACTTTACAGTTTTCCTTGTTAAACGGAAGCCTGCCAACATGGTTTTTCCCGGCAACCTAATATTCAAATAAATCTGCCGGCCAAGGCGTTAAATGGACAAAGATCTGAAACCAAACAGGGGCTCGCTTTTGTTGAAAATTCAGATTTCCATCTTATCCGCTATTCTAAAATCCAATTCATGTTGAATAACAAAAATCTGGCTCTTGGTGCCGTACTGGTGTGGAGCCTGCTTACCGGATGCCGGGAACGTGAAGAAGTAACCCCTCAGCCGCCGGTCCAGCCGGCAGCCGCAAATAACGTTGCGAAGCTGAACAACAAGATTTACGAAATCATGAAGGAGGTTTATCTGTGGGACAACCAACTGCCTGCCACTTTTGACGGCAGTAAGTACAAAAGCCCGGATGATGCACTTGATGCCCTGACCTACAAGGCCTTTGACCGGTGGAGCTACCTGGAAGATATACAGACCTTCATGGCGTATTTTGAAGGCGGCCAGTACGTAGGCAACGGGCTGGGCCTGAAGCTGGACGCAAAAGGCGACCTGTGGGTAAGCTACGTGTATCCGGGTTCACCGGCCGGCAAGGCAGGTTTGGCGAGAGGGCTGAAGATTTCACGGATCAACGGCCAGGATGTAAGCGCCCTGCTGAGCAGTAACAGCATCGGAAAAGCACTGGGGGAAGACAAAGCTGGTGTACAGACCCGTTTTTCATTTATAAGTGCCGCCGGCCAGGCAGGTGAAGCTACTCTTACCAAAGAGCCGGTCACGATCAGTTCGGTCTTGTACCGCGATGTAAAGGAAGTAGCCGGCAAAAAGGTGGGTTATCTGGTTTTTACCACCTTCATTGACAAATCCAATGCTGAACTCGATGAAGCGTTTGCCTTCTTCAAAAGCAAGGGGGTTGACGAGGTCGTGCTGGACCTCCGCTACAACGGCGGCGGCAGTCTGAGCGTTGCCCAGCACCTGGCCGGCCTGGTGGCTCCCGGCAAAGCCGGACAAAAGTTTGTGGAACTGACCTACAATACCCGGCTCAAAGAGCTGAACCAGCGTTTCGATATCGCTGCTCAGGCCCAGGGAATCAATCTGAACCGGCTTTTTGTGATCACCGGCCGCAATACCGCTTCGGCCAGCGAGGCGATCATCAATGGTCTCCGGCCTTATCTGCCGGTCATTACGGTCGGATCTGCCTCGCACGGCAAACCGGTGGGCATGAATTCACTGCCCCTGGACATGGAAGGCAAGCTGCTGGAATGGAAGAACGTAACCAGCAGTACCAAAGGATATGCTTTCCTGCCGATCATGTTCAAAGTAGCCAATGCCTCCGGTCAGGCTGAGTACTTTACCGGTATTCCTGCCGACGGAGCTGCTCCCGACGAACTTTCCGTACCTTTTGGTGATGTGACGGAAGACTCATTTGAGCAGGCTCTGAATTACATCCGGACGGGTTCCTTCTCGGCCCCGCTGGCTGCTGCCGGACGCCGCGCCTCGGAAGCCGGTGTGCCTATGCTGCCAATGCCGGGTCTGCGAGCCGAAATCGGCGCGTTCTGATCAGGACCCAAGGGTGTTAAACTTTATCCCCCAAACCTCACCCCATCTTACGGGTGAGGTTTTTCTTTTGCTGCCAATATCCGCACATTTGCACCTCCACCATTTGCTCCTGATCGTATGAAATTCGGAACCAAAGCCATTCATGCCGGTGTGCAGCCTGACCCGACTACCGGGGCTATCATGACACCTATTTACCAGACCTCTACCTACGTACAATCTTCACCCGGCGTACACAAGGGCTATGAATACTCCCGTACCCAGAATCCTACGCGCGATGCCCTGCAGAAAAACTTTGCGGCGCTTGAAAATGCACAGCACGGCCTTGTATACGGATCGGGCCTTGCGGCAACGGATGCCGTAATGAAACTGCTGAAGCCTGGCGATGAGGTCATTGCCAGCAATGACCTGTATGGCGGCACTTACCGGATTTTCACCAAAATCTACCAGAACTTCGGCCTCAAATTCAGATTTGTGAGCTTTGATGATGCCAGCACGCTGGAGACCCACATTACACCGGCTACCCGGCTGATCTGGGTGGAGACGCCCACCAACCCGCTGCTGAATATCATCGACATCGCCGCAGTGGCGCAGATCGCCCGCCGGCAGCGGGTGCAGGTGGCCGTAGACAATACCTTTGCCAGTCCTTATCTGCAGAATCCGCTGGACCTGGGCGCCGACCTTGTGATGCACTCCGTCACCAAATACCTTGGCGGGCATTCGGACGTAGTGATGGGCGCCCTTGCTACCAATGACGCTACACTCGCGCAGCGACTGGCTTTTATTCAGAATGCCAGCGGAGCAGTGGCCGGTCCGCAGGATTGCTTTCTGGTACTGCGGGGCATCAAAACGCTCCATATCCGCATGCAGCGGCACTGCGAAAACGGCAGGGCAGTGGCGCATTTTCTGGCAAATCATCCGAAAGTCAGTAAGGTATACTGGCCCGGCCTGGAAGACCACAGGAATCACCAGATTGCCCGGCAGCAGATGCGCGATTTCGGAGGGATGGTGTCTTTCACCCTGAAAGGAGATGACATGGAAGAGGCCAGACGCCTGATGGAAAGCTTTCAGGTATTTTCGCTGGGCGAATCGCTGGGCGGAGTAGAATCGCTCTGTACCCACCCGGCGACCATGACGCACGCGAGTATTCCGAAGGAGGAACGCGAAAAGGCCGGCCTGAAAGATACCCTGATCCGCCTGAGCGTAGGCATTGAGGACATTGAAGACCTGCTTGATGATTTGAAACAGGCAATCGGTTAACTTAAGGATTTAAGCTGATCCTGGAGGTTAAATACAAAAGCCCGGTGTTGAGAAACAGCCGGGCTTTTGTATTTAATGTGATTTATTTCAGAAAATTTCTTTGGCGGGAAATAGCAGGGTGTGGATCAGCGTTTTAAAGTCTTCTACGTGCCGTACGATCATTACCCGGCTGCCCTGGTTGCGGAGATCATTCATGCATTCGCGTTCTTTCGGCGACAGCACCACTCCCGGAGATTTAAACCAGACGAAAATACTTTTCCACGGCCCCACCGAAATCTTCAGCTCCAGCTCGGGCAATTCTTCGTTCAGGATACCCGGCCTCGTGATCTGTTTCCCACCTGCAAGGCAAAGAGCAGTCAGGTAAAGGCCTGAGTAATTGTCCTTAAACCATGTTTCGCAAGCAGATTTCAGCAGGTGCGGGTACAAATCCATGATGCCCAATTATAGATATAAACTTTTCTGAATGTAATCACACCATAAGCAGAGAGTCCAATTGTTTCGATGAATAGTTAAATTTCTTCGATAACCGGTGGATCAGCCGGTATAGATGTAAGGTATGACCGTGGGGATGAAACTTTTCACGCAATCAATGGGGTTAAATGAAGCAGAAACGGCAAGGCAATCTTCCGCGTATAAGCAGAGGCAATAACTTTTTTTGTAAGGAAAATCATAATGAGCAAATTTTTCAACAGTCCTTCGTCCCGGAGCAATCCTAAACATAAAATATTTTTTATTTCAGCCGGAATTATACTCGTAGTGGGCTTGCTGGCTTTCTGGGCGATTCGTTCGGCTACCTTTCAGAACAAGCGTTCCGAGGAATCCATGCTGGTGATGCAGTCAGTGCTGGATACCCTGCAGGTAGAAAATTATTTCCGCGACGATTTCAAAAGGCGCGATATTCACCGGCAGTTTGTCAAGTTTTACACAGACCGGGATTACCGGCTGGCCTGGAGCACGCTCAAAAAGCCTCTGCCGCTGGCCGATTCCCTGTTCGGGGCTTTGCAGCTGGCGCGGCAGGAGGGCCTCAATCCGGATGATTACAATGTGAAGGAGCTCAAGCAGATGCGCGACAGTGTGTTTCAGCGCAGTCTGATCAAAATCCAGTACAAAAAGCCTGATTTGCTCCGGTTGGTGCAGCTGGACTTTCAGCTTACGGCGGCGTATTTGACTTACGCCTCGCACCTGGCCATCGGTCGCCTTGACCCTCACAAACTGGAGCCGACATGGATGATCAATCCGCAGCGAAGCGCTAATCTGGCCGCAAATCTTGAAAAGGCCATTCGTAACCGCAACATTAACCGGTCACTGAAAGAGCTGCTGCCCGACCGTCAGGAATACCAACAGCTCCGGACGTTGCTGGTCAGCTACCGGAAGATTGAGGAGCAGGGTGGATGGCCAGCCGTAACTCCCGGTGACTCCTACCGGCCCGGCAAAAAGGGCGAACCAGTGACTGCCTTGCGAAAGAGGCTTGCCCTCAGCGGCGACCTGCAAGCTGCTACGGCTGTCGATTCTGCCTTATTTGACGACAGCCTGGCAGAAGCGCTGAAAGGCTTTCAGGAGCGGCATGGTCTGCAGCCGAATGGCAAAGTAGACGAAGCAACCATCAAAGCCCTCAACGAACCTGTAGCCCGGCAGATTGACCGGATTGAGCTTAATCTGGAGCGACTACGCTGGCTGCCGGAAAAGATGGGAGAGGAATACGTGCTGGTCAATGTACCTGGTTATGACCTGAAGGTCATGAATGGAAAAGAGAAGGCACTCCAGATGCGGGTGGTGGTAGGTAAAGAGTTCAATTCGACGCCTGTTTTCAGGGATACCATTGAATACATTGTATTCAGTCCGGACTGGTCCGTGCCGATGAGCATTGCCACCAAAGAGATTCTGCCGATTGTCCAGCGCAATCCTCAGTATCTGCTGGCCAATAATTATCAGGTTTACAGCTCGTGGGATACCCGCGATACCATTCCGCTGGACCCGGCAGCAATTGACTGGGACTCTCTCTCCGAAGATAATTTCAAGTACCGCGTGGTGCAGGGGGCGGGCAAAGGCAACGCCCTCGGATCGGTTAAGTTTATGTTTCCCAATGAAATGGATATTTATCTGCATGATACCCCCGCCAGCCACCTTTTCAAGCGAAACGAAAGGGCATTCAGCCACGGTTGCGTGCGCGTAGAGAAACCGACTGATCTGGCTCAGTATCTGCTGCGGGACAATGACCGCTGGAGTGAAGAAACTATAAAAGAGGCTATGCAGCAGGATAAGCCTGAGACCGTTAAACTTCCCCGTAAGGTGCCGGTGTTTATTACATACCTTACTGCTTACGCGGATGATCAGGGCAGGCTCAACCTGCGCGACGATATCTACGGCCACGACAGCAAACAACTCTCATTCCTGCAGCGCAAATCGGCACGTTTATAAAAGCAAATTGTCCGGTGCACAGGTGTAACAGGTGGTCTGCCCTGCGTACCGGGTCAGAAATAAACCTATTTTCTTACGTGTAGGGTCATAATCATTCCGGGCGGCGCAAAAGTTTTTTAAATTGAGGGATGAATTATCTCAAATTCATCCTGCTGCTTGGCCTAACCGCCTGCGAGATGAGTAGTGCCCGCGAAACTGGAGACAGCAACGGGCATGCAGGCCAATCCACCCAGTTATCCGCTTCCGTGCATCAGGAATTGTACAGGTACCATGACCGCTACCGGGAAGGCACCATCACGCACCGCCGTTTCAAACACCGCGACATCACTCCGCTGATTGACTCCCTCAGCGGTGGCTCCCTTTTCCGCGTTACCAAAGCCGGCGAGTCGGCCGAAGGGCGCAGTATTCACCTGCTTACCGCCGGCACTGGTCCGGTGAAAGTAATGCTGTGGTCGCAGATGCACGGCGACGAACCAACTGCCACCATGGCCATGCTGGATATTTTCAATTTTCTGAAGGCTTCCGATGACCTTGATCCGGTGCGGCAGACGCTGCTGGGCAAACTTACCCTGCACTTTGTACCGATGCTGAACCCTGACGGGGCCGAACGGTATCAGCGCCGCAATGCCCTTGAAATTGATCTCAACCGGGATGCGGTGAAGCTGCAGTCACCCGAATCCCGGATTCTGAAAAACCTCCGCGACAGCCTGCAGCCTCAGTTTGGCTTTAATCTCCACGACCAGAGTACCCGCTACACAGCCGGCAACAGTTCTAAACCGGCAACTATCTCTTTTCTGGCGCCCCCTTACGACCACGCAAGGTCTGAAAATGAAGTGCGGAGCAATGCAATGAAGCTGATCGTTTCCATGAACCGGACCCTGCAGGCGTACATTCCCGGGCAGGTGGCAAAATATTCCGACAGTCACGAACCCCGGGCCTTTGGGGACAACATCCAGAAATGGGGCACCAGCGTGGTGCTGGTAGAGTCGGGCGGCTACAAGGGTGACCCGGAGAAGCAGTACATCCGCAAGCTCAATTTTGTGGCCCTGCTTGATGCGTTGTATTCCATTGCGCAGGCATCCTACCAGCATGAAAATTTGAAAGCCTATTACCAGATACCGGAGAACGAACGATATCTTTTTGATCTGATCATCAGGAATGTTTCAGTAAGTGAAGGCGGGCGGCAGCACCTGACCGATATCGGCGTTAACCGGTACGAAGTCACTGCACCGGATGCAACTGATTTCTATTTCCGCAGCCAGATAGATGAAATAGGCGATATGTCTATTTACTACGGCTACGAGGAATTTGATGCCGCCGGCCTGCAGTACCGGTGCGGCAAGATCCGGAAGGAACAGTTTAAAAGCATAGAAGCCCTTAAAAAAGAAGATGTACGCCAGTTGCTGGCTGAAGGCTACACCGGAGTACGGGTCAGACGGCCCGTTACCCCGATTCAGCTAAAGGGTGTACCGATCAATGTGGTGAAAAATGCCCGGCATTGTCCCACCGCCCCGGCGCTCAGTCTGGTACCGGAGTTTCTGCTAACCAACGGAGAAGGGCAGGCCAGATTTGCCGTGATCAATGGATTCATCGTTCCGCTGGACGGTCAGGCCGGCAATTTTCCGAATGCACTGGTATTTAACTGAACAGGCTACCCGGTTCACTCCGTTTCTTCTTCAGACTTCAAACATTTTACTTCCCGGCTCCGCGCCTCCTTTTCATGGTTTTAAACTACATCTGGATACTTTTTTTTCTGATCGCCTTTGGCGTAGGGTTGTTCAAGCTGGTAGTGCTGGGTGATGCTGAAGTATTCAGCAAACTGGTGACGGGGGTATTCGATGGTGCAAAGAATGGCTTCGAGATCTCCCTCGGACTTACCGGGATCATGACGCTCTGGCTCGGCCTGATGAATGTAGGCGAAAAGGCGGGCATGATTGCTATCCTTACGCGGCTGGTTTCTCCTTTTTTCAGCCGTCTTTTTCCGGAAGTGCCCAAAGATCATCCGGCAATGGGAGCCATGCTGATGAACTTCTCCGCCAATGCCCTCGGCCTCGACAATGCCGCGACTCCGCTTGGCCTGAAAGCCATGCAGGGGCTGCAGGAGCTGAATCCGGATAAGGAAACTGCCTCCAATGCCCAGATCATGTTTCTGGTGCTCAATACCGCGGGGTTGACGCTGATTCCCGTAAGTGTGATGGCCATCCGCGCCCAGCAGGGTGCGGCCAGCCCCGCCGATGTGTTCGTGCCCATTCTGCTGGCGACCTGCTTCGGCCTGCTGACGGGCATTGTATCCGTTTCCATCATCCAGCGGATCAACCTGTTTCACCCGGTGGTACTGGCTTACCTGACTGGCCTGGCGCTGTTTGTAGCGGGTATTATCTGGTATTTCCGGTCGCTGCCACCCGACCAGATCAACGTGGTATCCACGGCGGTCGGAAGTTTTCTCATCTTTTCCGTCATTGTTTCCTTTGTGGGGCTTGCCCTCATCAAGGGGATCAATGCCTATGACGCCTTTATTGAGGGGGCTAAAGATGGGTTTGCCGTGGCCGTCCGGATTATTCCGTATCTGGTAGCCATTCTGGCGTCCATTGGCGCATTCAGGGCTTCGGGGGCGTTGGCCTTTCTGGTGCAGGGGCTGGGCATCGCCATTGGCGCAATGGGTATTGATACGGACTTTGTACCCGCCCTGCCGGTTGCCCTGATGGTGCCCCTGAGCGGCAGCGGTGCCAGGGGCATGATGGTGGATGTTCTTACTACCTACGGTGCTGACTCTTTCGTAGGCCGGGTGGCCAGTACCCTCGGCTCCACCGAAACTACTTTTTACATCCTTGCTGTTTATTTCGGGTCGGTAGGCATCAAAAAACCACGGTATGCGATAGTTTGCGGTTTGCTGGCTGATCTGGGCTGCATCGTAGGCGGCATCTGCGTGAATTACATATTTTTCCACTAGAAAAATCCCCGGCGGGTTTGGCAACAAGCAAAGCAAGGGTGCCGTCTCCATTTACCCGGAATGCTGCTATTTTAAAGTTACCGCAAAAGTTGATTGATCAGATCACTCACTTCATTGGCCCGGTCCAGGGTCATAAAATGCCCGCCACCTTTTACGGCCGCGGCACTTTTGATGTAGCTGAAAGGAAAAATCCGGTCGGCAGTGCCGTGGATGTGCAGATCGGGAGGGCCGGCAGTGCTTTCCCACTGCAATAACCGGTCAATGGACCAGCGCAGGTAAAGCGGGTCAGTGTTCCGGATGTACGAAATCAGCAGTTGCTTGTCTTCCGGAGTCCGGGCGTTGAAGAAATAAGGCCCGAACAGAAGCCCGGTCACTTTCAGTACCGGAGCCGGAAAGAGGCGGTTTAGCCGGGTAATCCGGACCAGCCGCATGAAGCGGGACAATTTGTGCTGCGATTTTATGCTGGAGATGATGATCACCTTCTTGCAGGGGAGAAGCCGGCTGATTTCCTGCGCGATGATACCGCCGAAAGAGACACCGATGAGGATAATTTCTTCAGTGGTGCCCATCTGGCCCGTGAGCCGCTGTGCGTAATGCTGGATGGTTTCCCCCTCCAGCGGCTGTAGCCAGCGGATGGTGATGCCAGGTTTTCCCGTCAGTTTCAGGCGTCCGAAAACGCGTTCGTCAGCCCCGAGGCCGCTGATAAAGTAGATCTGTGCCAAGATGACTGACTATTGCTCCGGGTGCAATATAAGGATGACGTTCAAAAGCGGGCTACTCATTCCAGATTTCCCACGACTTTTCTGCCTGGGCATAAAGCATAGGCAACCCATTGAGCACCTGAGCCCCTCTGGCCCGGCCCATCTGCATAAATTTAGTATCCGTGGGGTTGTACACGAGATCATACAGATGGTGACCAGCGTTCAGCCAATGGTAAGGCAGAGGCGGACAGGCGTCCGTATGCGGGCTCATCCCCAGTGGCGTTGTGTTAATAATCAACTGGTAATCAGACAGCTTAGACTCAGTCAGGTCTTCGTAATTCAGGTTGGCCCCGGCCTGCCGGGATACAATCTGATACGGGATACCCATATCATGGAGGGCGGTCTGCACGGCTTTGCCAGCCCCGCCCGAGCCAAGGAGCAGGGCTTGCTGCAATTTGAGCTTCGTCAGTCCACTGGCACCGTACAATTGCCAGTACCAGTTGGTCAGTGAATCCCGGAAGCCAAAGTAGTCGGAGTTGTAGCCGGTGGTGCGGCCATCGGAGTGAATTTTGACCACATTGACGGCGCCGATACGGGCAGCGGCCCCGTCAATATGATCCAGAAAAGGGACTACATTCAGCTTGTGCGGAATGGTCACGTTCAGCCCGCGCAGCGCCGGGTTTTGCTTCAGCACTGCCGGCAGTCCGTTGATATCGGCCAGTTCAAACAGTTCGTAGGCGGCATCGGCAATGCCTTCCTTTGCAAACTTTTCCGTAAAGTATTTTTTGGAAAAGGAGTGGGAGAGGGGGTAGCCGATCAGTCCGAACAAACGCATGGTTCAGAAATGGTAAATTTTAAATTCTGGATGCTGAATTGTTCAGGTAAATTTTAAATGCATATTCATTTAAAATTTACCCTTTATCATTTAAAATTTCTTTACGCTGTCCGTTTGGCAGTTTTATGCTTGATGAATTCGATTACCGGAGGCAGAATGGAAAGGAAAATGATGGCGAAAACCACCAGCGTGAAGTTCTTTTTTACAAAAGGCAGGTTACCGAAGAAAAAACCCAGCACCGTAAAGGCCACTACCCAGAGAAAGGCTCCTATCACATTGTAAGAGATAAAGCGGCTGTATTTCATGGTGCCCACCCCGGCCACGAAGGGCGCAAACGTACGGATGATCGGGATAAACCGGGCGATGATGATGGTTTTGCCGCCGTGCTTTTCGTAAAACTCCTGGGTGCGCACCAGGTATTCTCTTTTAATAAACCGGTAGTCCCGCCTGAAAACCTTTGGGCCGAAATAATCACCGATGGTGTAGTTGAGGGTGTCGCCCAGAACGGCCGCAATAAACAGCAGCACCATGATCAGCATAACGTTCAGCCCGCTTTCCGGATTGGCAGCCAGTGCGCCAGCCGCAAACAACAGGGAGTCGCCGGGCAGGAAAGGCATTACGACCACACCCGTTTCCACGAAAATAACCATGAACAGGATCAGGTAAGTCCAGGTGCCGTAGTTGGAGGTAATATCAGTGAGGTGCTTGTCCAGATGTAAAAAAACATCAATGATCTGCTGCAAAAATTCCATGAGGAAGGGGGATTGGGATTTAAGGAGTTGAAGAGTTGAGGCGTTTGAGAGGTATGAAGTAAAGTCAACAAGGAGAAGGGATTGAGTAAGGGCTGAAATAAAACCACGGACCCGCATCTTACCGGTCAGTCATGAGTCTTCTCAAACGCTTCAACCCATTGACCCTTAAACTCATTTAACTCCGTTGGTGCTGCCTTTCAAAAAGAAATCGAAGGTATCACCGCGTAAACCAAGACGGATTGTTTCAAGCGGAACCACCTCATTGGGAGCAATATTGCCAAGGTTGACATTGGCACCAAGCAGCTTGATAAACCAGACCTGCTGTGCTTTCTGAGGGGCTTCCCAGATGATTTTTTCAGAAGGTATCCTGGTCAGAATCTCTTCTACCAGACCGGAGCGAACCTCGCCGGTGGACCGGAAAAGACCCACATTGCCGCTTTCCCGGGCCTCGCCGATCACTTTCCACGCGCCGGCATCGAGTTCCTTCTGCATCAGCGCAATCCACTTATACGGAGGAATGATCTTCTGATCGTCTTTGGATCCGACTTCGGACAATACGGTCACCTGCCGGGCCAGTGTCCGGATGTACTCGCATTTCTCATCGTGATCCATATCCAGCGAACCGTCTGATACTTCGGCAAAGGTCATTTCGTAAGTATCAAGTACCCGCCGGTAGTCTTCAAACTGATTGCGGACTACAAAAGCTTCAAACAGGGTGCCGCCAAAGTAAGTAGGGATACCAGCCTCCCGGTAGAGCTGAAGTTTGGTTTCCAGAACATTCCTTGGTGTGACAAAAGAGGTAGCCCAGCCCAGTTTAACAATGTCCACGTACCCGCTGGAAACCTCCAGAAAATCTTCAGCCTCTCTGATGCTCAGGCCTTTATCCATGACCATGGTATAGCCATGTTCACGGGGTTTAAGGGTGCGCTCAGGCAGGTGACTCAGTTCGTAATTCATTCCTGATGTTGATTGTTGCTATGGCAGAAAAAAAGGTTATCGCGTTAGCGGGCTGGCTACCAGGCAGCGCCTCATAAACACAATAACCTCATCTTATCATTATCTAACTTTTCCGGTACTGATCGATGATCTTGTACAGCGCTTTCTGGGTTTCCGGCTGCGGGAAAAATTCAAAAAGCATTGTATGTTTTCCGAAGTCCAAAGTTAATGCATTTTCCAGATATTGAAAGGCCTCCCGGTAACGACCGGCATTGATCAGGTAGGAGGCAGCGTAATAGTGAAGGTCGGCATTTTCGGGAGTCTCCTCAATGCCTTCAGCCGCAAGGTCAGCTGCCTTCAGGAAATCTCCCTGATCGTACAGGAGCAGCGACCAGTTGATCCATATGTCGGGACAGGCAGGCTCCAGTTCACCGGCCTTCTCGTAAGCTTCCACACTCGACACCACGTTGCCGATCTGCGCCTCAGCCTGGGCCACAGCCAGCCAGTACTCATAATTCTCCGGGTTCAGTAAAGTGGCCTTTTTGAGAAAGTGAATGGCTTCAAACCACTTCTCCTGCGCGTCCAGGCAGACACCTACGCCGTACCAGGCTTCGTCCCACAACTGATCCAGCTTGATGGCCTTCTGGTAATAGGAAACGGCCATATCGAACTGCCCGGTTCTTTCGTAGGTGGCTCCGAGGCAGCAGTAGGTGTCAGGCGTAGGTTCTTCGTGATCCAGCGTCTTCAGGTAGCATTCACGGGCCTGCACGCAGTCGTTGAGATTCATGTACGCATTGCCCATATTGAAATAGGCTGAAGCGAAGTCGTCCTTGATCAGAGTGGCATACTCGTAGGCGGCAATGGCATCATCAAACCTTTCAAGCTTACTGTAGGCGATTCCGATATTGTACCAAGCATTGTGTGAATAGGGATCACTGTCTATAAACTGCTGGTAGTACGACAGGCTCTCTTCCAGCTGGTTGGTGATGTCCAGGCAATAGGCAAGTTCGTAAAGTGCATTTTCGTGGTTATGGTTACGCGCAATGGCGTCTTTATAACTGGCAATGGCTTCGTTGTATTTTCCCCAGTGCTGATAGGCCAGTCCGATGTTAAAATAGATATCATCCTTATCTTCTGCCCACTGCAGTATGTTCTGAAAAATTTCGACTGCCTGCTCATAGTTGCCGCTCAGTGAATTTACCGAACCTTTGAGCAGCATGATATCCAGATCGTTGGGGTAAAAAAGTGATGCCTTATCGAGGAGTTCCAGCGCTTCGGGGTACTGCTGGGTATTGGCCAGCAGATGCGCCTTGTCCAGCATCAGTTCAGTGGAATAGGGGTATTGCTCCAGTGCCATCTCGCAGGCTTTCAGCGCTTTCTGGTAATTTCCCTCGTCCATATATTCATCTATGATTGATTCATATGTTTCCAGATCAAAAAAGATTGACTCCTGATTTCTTAACATTTCTTCAAAACGCTGCACAGAATTGCTGCCCTCTTCCCGATCCTTGAAATTAAAGTCTTGTGCCATGGTTCTTTTATTTAGGTGTCATATAATTATCAGAAGTTTTGCCCGCCGGTGGTTGATTGCCGTATTTCTCAGCAAGCGCATTACAGGTCCATTGCAACGTATCCCCAAAACTTCTGAACGAAAAATCAAGCGCATTCATTACTTTTTCATTGCTGTACCGGTGATGGAGGTAAGCGGACCGGGCGGTTTCCCTTGTGATAAGCGGAGCCTTGCCCGTGATCAGACTACGCAGCCATTCTGTGCGCCAGCCAATCTGTGTCATCCATGGCTTTGCTTCAATCTTTGGCGGCTTCTTGCCAAAGGACTCAGCCATTCCGCGGAACAGATCGCGGTACGGAATGTTTCCTGCGTTTAATATAAACTTTTCTGAGATAATATTAGAATTGATGAGCTTATAAATTACCTCGGCTACGTCTCTTACATCAACATAATTGACCGTTCCGGGTGGGTAAAAGAGGTGTTCGTTCCAGGCATATCTGAACAGCCGGGTGCTGCTCCGGTTCCAGTCGCCTGCGCCCAGCACCACTGAGGGGTTGACAATCACGGCGGGCAGGCCTTCTGCAATGCCACGCCATACCTCAAGCTCAGCGAGGTACTTGGATTGCGCGTAGGCAGTATTCAGTCCGGACTCTTCCCAGGGGGTGGTTTCGGTAATCAAAAGCTTTTTTTTATTTCTACCCAGTGCGGCAACCGAACTGACAAAGCAAAGCTTTCTGACGTTCTTCCGGAGGCACGCATTGACAACATTGGTGGTGCCCTCTACGTTCACTTTGAACATCTTTTGCCTCTCACTGGGCAAAAAGGAAACGACTGCTGCCGCGTGGATTACCCAATCGCCGGGCTGAATGGCATCAGTGAGCAGCGTTGGGTCAAGCACATCACCCTCCACCCAGCTGATCCGGTCCGCTACGTCAGACAGACTGTCAAGCTGGCTGTGGCTGCGGTGCAGGAGGCGTACCTTGTACCCCTGCCGGATGAATAATTTTGCTGCATAGCTTCCGATCAGGCCATTGCCGCCGGTGATAAAGACCATGCAGGAAAATTAACCAAAAATAGCTTAAACGGTGTAAGGGGGCAATTAAAGAATGTGGTTGAGCAGGTCAAGGGTCAGCAGTTTGGCGTAGTACTTTTTGCTCTGCGCCAGATGCAGGGACTGAATGTGCTTGAGGGAATGGCAGTCGGTACCGGCAAAGTGGACCATGCGGTTGTCTACCAGTTTTTCGGCAATAACCTGGGCCGGAACCGAATAGTAGCCGGAGAGAGAATTGATGTTGATCTGCAGCAAAACGCCCATCTCGTAGATTTCGCGGATCTTGCTGAAGTTGTCGTGAAAGTAGATGTAGCGTTCCGGGTGGGCCAGCACGGGCTTGTACCCCTGTGATTTCATCAGGAAAATGGCTTCCTGCAACTGCACCGGAGGATTGATGTAGGAGGTTTCAAAAAGCACGTAATTGTTGCCGAAGGTAAGCATCGGCTCTTCGCGGCGCAGCTTCTCCATAAACCACTCATCGAGGTAGTACTCAGCGGCGGCTTTCAGTTCAATATTCCAGCCTTTCTGATTTACGGCCAGCTGGACTTTGATCAGTTTCTCGTGGATGATGGCAGGCGTATTTTTGTAAAAATCGCCCATAATGTGGGGGGTAGCAGTCAGCTTGCGGTAGCCCATATCAATCAGCTCCCCGATCAGGGCCAGCGACTGTTCCATATTTTTGGCCCCGTCGTCAATGCCCGGCAGAATGTGCGAATGCATATCCGCAACCAGCGGAATGGCTTTCAGATACGCATTTTCTTCTTTAGCACTTTTTTTGAAGAAGGAAATCATTTGATTTTACTTAATAGGCCCTTCAGCTTTTTGATTCCTTTGCTTTTTACCTCATCATCATCATCGTAGTAACTGCTTCCGTATCCGTATCCGTACCCATAGCCAAACTGGCCATTGTTCTTGAGGGCGTTTAATATGACGGCTAATTTGCTGAAGTTGTTGTTGCGAATCAGCTTATTAATATTTTTAATGAAAACCCGTTTGGAGTAATCTGCCCGCACGACGTAAATCGGCAGGTCAACCTTCCGCATGACCAGCACTCCATCCGTCACAAGGCCGATAGGAGGCGTATCAATGATGATTACATCATACTTCAGGTGCAGTTCTTTTAACAAGGTATCAAATTCAGGCCTTAAAATCAACTCCGACGGATTGGGAGGCGTCGGCCCGGCTGCAATAAAATCAAGGGTTTCGATCGGCGATGACCTGATACACTCCGCCAGCGTGTGTTTACCGATCAGAAGCGTACTGATGCCGTTGTAGTTTTCTTCGTCAAAAGCAGTGTGTACCTTTGGGCGGCGCATGTCGAGGTCAAGAATCACTACCCTTGCCCCGGACAGCGCAATCACTCCACCCAAGTTGATTGCCACAAAAGTCTTGCCTTCCCCGCTGATTGTGGAGGTAACGGAAATAATTCTTTTGCGCTGGCTGTTGGGAAACATGAATTCCATGTTGGTGCGCACCGAACGAAGGGCCTCGCTGATGGAAGCTTTGGGGTTCCGGTGAACAATTAGCCTGGAAACATTCATCTTTTCCCGGATGTAGGCCGGAATAATGCCAAGAATCGGTGCGCTGGTGGTTCTTTCCAGTTCCCGCTGGTTGGCTATGGTATCGTGCAGGAAGTACCTTGACGTTACCAGCAGCATACTGATAAACAGACCCATGACGGCACAGCCTGCGTAGATGATCATCCGGTCGGGTGCAATAGGAACAGTCGGATTGCTGGCCGGCGACAATACGACAAACTCCTCTACCGTGCCTGCCTCTGCAATACCAAGCTCTGCTTTCTTGTCCAGCATCAGGGTGTAATACTTTTCGGTAAGGTCTTTCAGCCTTTTTACCCGGGTGTATTCAGTTCCCTTGGCCGGCAGGCCGGCAAATTCATTTTCGAGTTTCCGGAGTCCGGCATCTGTCCGGCCGATTTTCTCCATCAGCAGCTTCCGGTTCTGGCTGATCAGGGCAGAAGCACTTTCGCGGGCCAGCCGGATTTGTTTCTCCTTGGACTGAAAGGCAAACGTAGTTTCGCGGGTGGTGCTGGCCAGCATGGCCCTCTCCTGCTGCAGGCGGTTGATGTCGTTGGTATACGTCTGCAACTGAGGATCCGGCAGCAGGGGTACCGACGGAATGAAAGTAGAAAGATCACCTTTGTTGCCGATCAGTTCCTGCAGGCGGTTCAGCAGCGTCATCTGCATGGTCTGCTCGGATCTGGCCTGCAGCAGCTCGTCAATCTTGCCGGCATATTTGCTCACCTCGGCACTGACGTCACTGGATTTGTTCCGCACCACAAACTGTTCAAGCTGCAGTTCATATTCCTGCAGTTTGTCTTCAGTCCGCTTGAGCTGCTCTTCCAGAAAGGCTATCTTCTGCTTGTTGGCCTTGTTTTTCAGTTCTTTGGTCTTGCTCAGGTACACGCTGTCAATGGTGTTGACAATATCATGCGCCTTGCGGATATTCTTGTCCTTGAAGAATATACCGATGATGTTGGCCGCGGGGTTGATCACATCCACGCGGAGATTTTTGCTCAGATACCCGTTCAGGGCATCCACGCTGTTGAGCACAAAGTAGTAGGACGTGTTACTGGACTGCGGATCATAGAACGGGGTCTTGCGGAATAAGAATTCAAATCTCCCCGTCCTGACTGGCCGGCCGAATCTTCCGGGGTAAGATACCTCCTGACCGTTGTCGGTGCAGGTAAGAACAAACTGATCTTCATCGGTAATCGTAAGATCAAATGGCCGGTCGTAGGAAAAGCCGTCGGCCCGCAGCACTTCTACCCGGAAGGGTGAATTCAGAAAACGTTCTTCGTTTTTGATCCGGCTGCGCCCGTAGGCATAATAACTGATGGCAAGATCCATCCGGCTGATTACTTCATCGTAAATCAGCCTGGAGCGGATCAGTTCAATTTCACCGGAGATATTGCCCGGTCCCTCATTCTGAGTGGGATCAGTGATGCCCAGCACATTGGCTTTCTGCTTGACTTCAAGTTTGATGCTGGAGGAGGATTCGTACACCGGCGAGGTGTAGCGCAGGTACATATACCCGCCAAAGAGGAATAAGGCGGGAATCAGCAGAATCCAAACGATGTTTTTCCGGACAATGCTTAAAATTTTAACAAAGTCTATCCCGCCCAGCACATCCTCTTCCTCGTCATTCTGGCTGGAGGAGGTAGATGCTTCCTGAAAATCCGCACTGCGACCGTTAAATAATGCCATACATTAATTTTCCCTGCTGGTGTTAAGAATCAGGATCACGGAGATGATGCTGATGACACTGCTGAATAATCCCAAAACCGGAGTAATATCTGCCAGAACCTCTCTGAGGGGTCTGCTGACGGGTTCAACGTAAATGATATCATTTGATTTGACCATCAGGTTGGACCTTGTCATTCCCCCGATGGTAGACAAATCAATCAGGTAAACTTCCGGATTGCTCAAATCGCCGCGGATCAGCCTTATGTTACCCACTTTGGCCACGTTGCTGATTCCCCCTGCCATGGCAAGTACCTCAATCAGGTTCATGTTTTCGTTGCGGAGCGGAATTACCTGACTGGATACGGCACCGAGTATTATAACTCTTTTGTTGATGAATTTAGTTTCAACAAAAGGTTCCGCGTAATAATTATTGTAAGCATTGGCCAGCAGACTGTCAGTCTGGTACAGGGTGAACCCTTCCAGCCGGATCATGCCGATCAGCGGCAGCCGTACAAAACCATTGTCCTGCACCAGATACTGAATACCGGTACTGCCCTGCCCTCCGGCACTTGCGCCTGCTGCCCCCGCTGCCGGTCCCAGCGGATTCTGATTGATATTATCGTTGATTATTTCTTCGCCTTTATTGGAAAACAGACGAATCTCAAGCAAGTCGTTTTTCTGAATTGTATAATTCCTTTGGGTAGTTGCAGCCGCAACGGCCAGTCCGGCGGGTAGCCGCTGGCTGCCCGTGCGGAACATAATATTCTGTCTGTACGATTGGCAGGCGACGCATATCAGAAGCGGAATCAGGAACAGACTTTTTTGTTTTCGCATTCGGTTGACGTTGAGTGGCTCAGTTTTCTGGCTGATGCGGTCCTGCCTCCGGAAAATCAGCGGGTTTGCCGCAGGAACTCCTTCAGGGAAGGCAGTTCTTTGTCTTTCGCGGACACCACCGGCTGCCCGGCGCCCCACCTGATGTCCAGTTCAGGATCGTTCCAGAGAATACCGCTTTCAACAGATTTATTGTAAAAATTTGTGCATTTGTACTGAAGAATGGTTTCCTCCAGGGCCAGAAATCCGTGGGCGAAACCTTCAGGTATGTAAACCATATTGTTTTGGGCGGAATCCAGTAGGAAGGTTTCATGCTGGCCGAATGTAGGCGACCCGTCCCGCAGGTCAACGGCTACATCCAGGGCTCTGCCCGTGATTACCCGCACCAGTTTACCCTGGGCGTGAGGAGGAAGCTGCAGATGGAGGCCCCGCAAAACGCCTTTATAGGAGAAAGACTGATTGTCCTGCACAAAGGAAGCAGGAATGCCGTGCTGGGTAAGCAGCTTCTGATGATAGGATTCGAAAAAGAAGCCCCTCTCATCTTTAAAAATGCGGGGTTTGATTTCAACCAGTCCCGTAATGCGTGAGTGTATAAATTCCATATAAAGGATAACCTTTAAACCAACTTTCTGCTCAAGCCAGCACCCTGGCCTGCCCCGATAATGCATACAATGCATCAAGGTATTTCCCGATCACGATGCTTTCATCAAACTTAGACTCAACCTTATACCGGCTGGCCTTGCCCATTTCCATCAGCGTAAGCTGGTCCAAATTTATCATTTTCTCCATTTTGGAAGCCAGATCAGCCGCACTTTTTGCCTCACACAGCATTCCGTTTACGCCGTCTTCCACCACTTCCACACAACCCGGTACTTTTGTGGCAATCAGTGGCTTGGCCAGAGCGGCGGCTTCCAGCAAAATACGGGGCGTACCTTCCCGGTAGGAGGGAAGCACTACACAATCAGCCTGCTGTACCACTTCCCGGATATTGTCGGTAGCACCCAGATAAGAGATATAGCCCCGGGCGATCCAGTCACGGAGCTGCTCGTCGGTTACGCCAAAGGGACTGTTGTCACGGAAGCCTACCAACTGAAAGGTAGCCTGCACGCCCTTAGCCTGCAACATTTTAATCGCTTCAATGTATTCAATTATTCCTTTGTCGTAGAGCAGGCGGGCAGCCAGCAGAAAGGTAAAGGAGGAATTTCGCCGGAAGGGAGTCGGCAGGAAGTGCCCCAGGTCCACCCCCGAACCAGGCAGTACATCAGTGATTTCCCGGCTGACGAGTCTCTTTCCTGCAAAATAATTGAGATCGTCGCAGTTCTGGAAGAAGATTTTATGGGGAAAGCGGAAGCAGACGCGGTATAGCTGCCTTGCTATCTTGCTGGTAAGGTTTTCGCGAAGAAAAACCGTACCAAGGCCGGATACGTTATTGATAGTCGGAATCCCAAGCAAACCAGCCGCAGCCGTACCATAGAGATTCGGCTTGATGGTAAAGTGCAGGATTACATCCGGCTGAATCCAGCGGTAAATTTTGAGGAGGCTCGCCAGATACCGGAGATCATTCAGAGGATTGGTACCTTTATTATCCATATCCACCGGGTGATAAAAACACCCGGCATCTGTGATGCGGCTTACGTATTCATCTGGAGGCGCGATGGCGTGTACTTCGAAATTTTCGCGGAGAAAAGAACGAATCAGACCCATCCGGAAGTTGGAAATATTCCAGGCGGTATTAATTACAATGGCGATGCGCATTCCTACTTTGACTTTTTAGGTAGGCACAAATTAACTTTTAGCTGTGAAGGATTTTATTTCCCGTAAGGAATGCACCCCTGTTGGCGTGTAATGATACTTAATTAATGAGTTGTTTTTTGAACCTAATCTCAAACACAGATGTATTATTTAATAGATAAAGTATGGCAAAATAGCCGTTGAAACCCATTCTCTGACCACTTCCCGGGTTTGCAGGCACTTTGATCATAAAAGTGCAGATGGGGGTGGTGTAAAAGCACGTTTTAAATTACATTTATAGACATTTACGCTACAACATTGAACAATACAGATAAGAAACAAGAAACAGCTGTGCTGGTAGCGTTGGCTACTGCCAGTCAGTCAGCCGAAAAGACGCAGGAGTATCTGCAGGAATTGGCTTTTTTAACTGATACTGCGGGTGTTCAGACTCTGAAAACTTTTATTCAGAAGCTTGAAAGACCCGATACGCGTACTTATGTGGGAAAGGGAAAGCTTGAGGAGATAGCGGCTTACGTAAAAGAGAAGGAAGTGGACATGGTTATCTTTGATGATGATCTTTCTCCTTCTCAGGTGCGGAATCTCGAGCAGGAACTTCAGTGTAAAATATTGGACCGCAGCCTCCTGATTCTAAGCATCTTTTCGATCCGGGCTCAAACGTCTCAGGCAAGAACCCAGGTGCAGTTAGCGCAGTACCAATATATGCTGCCCCGCCTGACCCGCATGTGGTCACACTTGTCGAAGCAAAAAGGGGGCGTCGGCACCCGGGGTGGTCCCGGTGAGAAGGAACTCGAAACTGACCGCCGGATTGTGCGCGACCGGATTACCCTGCTGCGTGATAAACTGAACAAGATTGAAAAGCAGAGCAATACCCAGCGCAAATCCCGCGAGGGAACCGTACGCGTTGCTCTGGTAGGCTATACAAACGTTGGAAAGTCTACACTCATGCACCGGATGGCAAAGGCAGAAGTATTCGCTGAAAACAAGCTGTTTGCCACAGTAGATTCTACGGTACGGAAGGTGGTTTACGACAATATTCCTTTTCTGCTGACGGATACGGTAGGGTTTATCCGAAAACTGCCTACAACTCTGATAGAATGCTTTAAGTCTACGCTGGATGAAATCAGGGAAGCCGATATCCTGCTGCACGTAGTGGATGTGTCGCACCCGGTGTGCGAAGAACAGATTGAAATTGTAAACCGTACCCTGGCCGAAATCGGTGCAGCCGATAAGCCTACTATTCTGGTTTTCAACAAAATCGATCTGTATCAAAACGAGGAATCCGTTGAAACCAGTGATGGGAAAGAAACCCTTCAAACTTCGCTGGAGCGGTTGAAGAACACCTACTGGAACCAGCAAAACGTGCCGGCGGTATTCATTTCGGCCGAACAGCGCGAACATCTGGATGACCTCTGGAGAGCCCTTATGCACGAAGTCGCCAAGGTTTACTATACTATATTTCCCAATTATTTACCGCAGCCCACCTTGGCAAGCTGACAGGTAAGTTTGGATTATCAGTTTGGCTGGTTAATTTTGCCAAACGGCCTCGTAGTTCAATGGATAGAATAGAAGTTTCCTAAACTTTTGATATGGGTTCGATTCCCGTCGAGGCTACAAACAATTGATCAAATTTTTGTAGAAACCCCTCAGAATTGCTGAAAAAGCAGTTTTGAGGGGTTTTCTGTTTTGGTGCCCCTCCTGATTCACGTGGATTTGCTAACGGATCCACCAACCCAAATACCAACCCAAATTTTTGACCCGACATGAACGTCCGATTCAAGCAACTGCTGGACAAAACCGACAAGCTGGGAGAGGCGCCGGTTTTCCTGTTCTGCTATTACAATTCCACCCTGTTGAAATATTTTACCAGGGAAAAGTGTCTGCCCAAGCACTGGGATAAGGACAAGGGGAAGTTCAAGCGGTCTTTGCCCGGCTACCAGGAGGCACAGGATTACCTGGACACGCTGGAGGAGAAAGTGCGGAAGGCGTACCGGGAGTACATGCAACAGGGGGTAATCCCCTCCAAAGTGCAGCTGAAAGAAGCACTTGAACCGGAGTCTCCCAAGGAGCCTTCCGTACAGGAGCCCAAAAAGAAAACCCTGGAAGAGTTGTTTGACGCCTGGCTGGCATATTCCCAGAAGAATAAGGGAAAGGCCGAGAATACGCTTAAGACCTGTAAGACCTGTAAAAACCACCTGCTCAGTTTTGCTAAGAAAGTAGAGCCCAAGCTGGATGTTGAAAAGTACTCCATGACCGAACACGATAAGTTACTGGAGTACCTGACCTATCGGCTGGAGCATTCACCCAATACCGTGTTTGGGGTGGTAAAGCGACTGAAGGTGTTTTTCAAATACTGCCGGGAGGTGGAGAGGCTGTCGCTGCATCCCGAAGTAGCAGGCATTAAGGCGGTATACCTGGAGATGGAGAAGATCTTCCTCAGTTGGGAGGAACTCGAAAAGCTGGCCGCGGCCGGGTTGCCGGACCACCAGGCAAAAGTACGTGACTGCTACCTGTTTGCCTGTTATACGGGACTGCGTTACTCGGACATGGACAAACTCACCCCCAAGCACATTACGGAAGTAAACGGGGTCAAGGTGATGAACTTTGTGATGGTCAAGAGCGGCAAGAAACCCAAGAAGGTAGCCGTTGCCCTGAACGACTTAGCCCTGGGTATCCTCCAGAAATACCAGGGCCAGTACAAGCGGGTGCTGCCCATGATCAGTAACCAGAAGATGAACAAGGCCCTCAAGCAGATTGGCCGCAAGGCGGGCATTACAGTACCTGTGGAGCAAACTGTGTTTCGCCACGGACAGCCCTCCTACCAGATGGCACCCAAATACGAACTGATCACCGTCCATACCGCCCGCCACACCTTCGCTACCCAGAGTTTGATGAAAGGCATGCCTTTACCGGTGCTCCAGAAGATACTTGGCCGCAAACGGGTGCAGGAGACGCAGATTTACGCTAAGATGGTAGAAGATTACCAGCATAAGGTGATGCTGGAGGTGTGGAACAAGCCGAGTTAACACTCTGGCCCTTATCTTAAAATATTGTACAAATGCTAAAAGGAAAAGCTTGCACGAGTCATAGATTTTGGACTAAGGCCACTCACGACTGGTGCTCGAAGCTGGGGCTTCTAAGCGTCAGCCCTGCGGTGAGGTGTAGTAGTCAGTACTTGATCTGACAGTGGAGAATTACCGGACAGTAATCATACAGCCGGTCCCGCCTTTCCTCTTTTCTGCAAAGATATGCCCTCGTCCTTCGCTGTCAAGGGTAAAATGAACGGCTCGTGCCTCGCCGCCCTTGACGGACCCTAATACTACAGCCGCAGTTAAGGAGGGGTCGCATTTCGTTTCCGGTAATGGCATTTTTGGGCCCTTCTTTGGTGTTTTCTTCTCCAGGCAGACCAGTGCATCACGTGTTGGAGCAAAGGCACTTTGAGCAGCAACAACCAACAGAGCAGGTGTCTTATTTCCGGAGCAGTCAAAGCAATTAACTCATCACTGGCAGTGTTTTTTTTAATTCCTTTGCCCGCACGGCTACCAGGAAAGCATGGGCCAGTAATGAGAGCGTGATGTGACGATACCAGGCCTGCCACTTACGTACCTCGTAGTGATCCAGGCCACACTCCCCTTTAGCCAACCCGAATCCCTGCTCGATCTGCCAGCGCTGGCCGGCTACCTTCACCAGCTGTTCTGGTGATGCTTCCGCCCGAGGGGCAAAAACAACGTAATACGTCACCTCAAAAGGTTCCTCCAGACTGCGCCTGAGCAGCAAGTAGTGGCCTAAGTGGGCTTCCTCTGCTACCTGCAAGCGCCGTAGGGGCACTACTGCCCAATCGTAGAGACGCGGTCCTTTGGCCCCTTCCCCGGCCGGTAAGCGCTGCCAGTCTTTGGGCCCGGCCTTTTGAGCAATCTCATTGGCGGGCCACTGCCTGAAGCCCTCATACCACAAGGGCTCATCCTTGCGTACAGCTGGTACAAAAGCTATTTCTTGCTCTTCCAACCACCTTCTCAGCCTGCGATCTCCGCCATAAATACTATCGCCGGTAACCCAACGGAAGGGCACTTTTTCCTCAATTGCCTTTTGAATCATTTGCCGGGCTAGCTCGGGTTTAGTGGCAAAGGCAGTCTTGTTGGGTATGCCCGCTAAGTTGCAACGCTGCTGGTCTTCCAGCCATTCTTTGGGCAAGTACAAACGCCGGTCAATAAAAGCTGATCCACCAGGGGTGGCATAAGTTAGAAACACTCCTGCCTGACAGTTCCCGACCCTGCCCGCCGTGCCACTGTACTGTCGTTTGACGCCGGCCGACTGCTGGCCCTTCTTGAGAAAGCCCGTCTCGTCGACGATTAGTACGCCTTCTTGTGAGCCTGACTGCCCGACTACGTATGCTTTCAAAGCCGTCATTACCTGCTCACTCTCCCAGTCGGCCTGATTAAGCAACCGCTGCACGCCGTCCGGGTTCAATTCCCCTGGCTGCTCAGCCAATTGCCAGCCATTCTTGCGTTCGCACTGGCTCAAAAGCCCTTTCAAATATCCTAATGCTCTTTTTCTTGGCTCTGACCGGGAAAAGCAGGGCGCAATTCTACCATGTAGTGCTTCTAATTCTGCCTCCCACTCCGCTGTCATCTCGCTCATGGTTATTCAAGCGTTAATACTACCCTAAGTTACTCAATTAACTGCGGCTGTAGTACTAGTGCTGGCCCTAGTCTGCGGTCCGCTTCGTCCTCGGTCATGAAGTGGCATCTAAGAGGAAAAGGCTCCAGGTGCAGTCAAGGTTGCGGATGCTTGCCCGAGCAGTTTGATTCGTGCCAGGTGCAAGGAATCTAACCAGGTTTGGTAGGGTGTTTTGCCGTAACAGTACCGGCCTGAGTGCGGCCTGCGCTTGTTGTATTCCTCCAGCCACTCGTCGAGGTCTTTCTGTAGGGCCTCTAAAGAATCGTAGACCTTTTTGCGGAAAGCAACTGCGTGGAGTTCGCCGGTAAAAGTGGAGGAAGGGAAAAGAGTATATTCCACGCTCTACCCCACTTTATCAATGGCAAGCAGGAAGCCCTACACGAAAGAGTTCAAGGAGGAGGCTGTGAGGCTGGCCCGGCAAAAGGGGAACGTAACGCAAACAGCCCGCAATCCCGGATTACAACCAAGCGTGCCCGGGGGCCGGAAGAAGCAACAGGAGGATGAGGGTGAGCGGCCCTGACGATGCCCGTTACCGGGTCGTCAGCCTTTCCGGGTAAGGGGCACACGGCAGATGAAGAATTACGCCAGTTGCAGCGGGAGAACCAGCGGCTGAAAGAAACGGCAGAGATATTAAAAAAGAGGTGGGTATCCCGGACCTGCCGGTCAGATCGTGCACCTGAGGTCCGCAAACCGCTCCTGGAGAGATACCTTCATTGAGGAGCATCGGAATGAGTATTCGCCGGAGCGGTTGTGCGGGGCATTGGATGTATCAGTGAGTAGCTTTTATAGCTGGAAAAAGCGGCCGGAGAGTAACCGGAAGCAGGAAAACCAGCGGATAGTGGAGGAAATCAAAGTGATTCACAGACACAGCAGGGAGACGTACGGGAGTCCCCGTATTCATGGGGATCTTAAGCAAAAAGGTATTCAGTGTTGAGAAAACCGGGTGGCCAGGTTAATGAAAAACCATCAGATTGCCGCTGGCCGAAGATAATCAACGTTTAGATACAGAAAAAGAAAGTTTGTCGTCACTACCGATTCCAGGCACGACCTGCCAGTGGCTGAAAACAAGCTCAATCAGGAATTCAGCGCCACTAAACCTGATGAGAAGTGGCTTACCGGTATTACTTACCTGTGGACAAGGGAAGGCTGGCTGTAGCTTGCAGTAGTATTGGACTGGACCAGCAGACGATGTCAGCAGCTGGTCCGTTTTCCCGGAAAGCAGTGGGCTGGGCGAACCTCAGATGAGATCTGATCTCAGGTCCGTTATGATAATGCCTGCATGGAGAGCTTTTTGGCTGCCCTCAAACAGGAACTGGTCTGCCACCGCCAGTTGCAGGCCCGAAAGCCAGACAAGACATCTTTGAATACATTCAGGTGTGGTACAACAGAAAACCGGGGCACCCGGCGCCGGGCTGCTTAAGCCCGGAACAGTTTGAAAACAAAGGGCAATGCCGGATGGCTGCCTGATCTTTTCTCACCCTACACCAAAAAGGGGGAAACCCATACTGACCCTTACCAGTCTCCTGGAAGATACCGGCTGCCGAGCTAACCAGCAGCCCTTTCCAGGTGGAGATCTGGTTAGGATGCAGGTTGAATTGCTGGGCCAGTTGGGCTGGCGTTTTACGCTCTTTTACTGCCTCCAGGGCTACTTGAGCCTTGAAGTCGGCCTTGAACTTTCTGCGCTTGCTGTCCTTCATTTTAGAACTTTTTTAAGGTGGTAAAATTACGTTTTACACCTTAACTTGTAGTCCTGTTTCCGGGGGGCAGCACAGCTACAACCGGGCACTGACCAACTGCGGCGTCCGGCTGGTGGAGATCGAAACAAGGGAGGAACTGGAGGCGGTCATCAGCAAGAATACGGCTATTCTTTGGTACCTGAATGCCAATACCTTCGTCGGGCAGATTTCTCCCGAAGATTTTGTGGCAGTCGGCAAAAGTACAACGTGCCCACCATGAACGACTGTGCCGCTGACGTGCCCCCGTGGAGAACCTGTGGAAGTACACCCAGATGGGCTTTGATCTGGTATGCTTCTCGGGGGCAAGGCCATCAAAGGTCCGCAGAGTGCCGGCCTGCTGCCGGGCCGGAAAGACCTCATTGCCGCTGCCACCTCCATGCTCCGCCCCGCGCCAACATCGGCCGCGGGATGAAGGTGAATAAGGAAGAAATATTGGGCATGCTGGTGGCGCTGGAGCTGTACCTTGCCAAAGACCACGCGCAGGAATGGAAGGTTTGGGAAGAACGGATTGCCCACATCGGCAACGCCACCAAACCCATCGGTGGCGTGACTACGCAGGTAGACGTACCTAAAGTTGCCAACCATACGCCTACGCTGATGGTGACGTGGGATACGGAAAAAGTCCGCATCTCCGGCGACGCCCTGAAGGAGGCCATGCGCCGGGGCAGCCCTTCTATCAAACTGGCCGGCGGCGGGCCCGGTTCCGTCAACGTAACCGTCTGGATGCCGGACCCGGGGCAGGAGCGGATCGTAGCAACGCGCCTGCAGGAGGAACTGGCCAGAGCAGCGACGTAGGATCAGGAAGTCAGAATCAGGATTTACGGGATTGAAGGATTAACCAGATTGAGGTTCTTTGAGGATTTCTTCTGCCTAATTCTGAAATGTCAGAATCGGGATCTAAGGATTGACTGGATTTCCATTAATCAGATTGGACTACTACCATAATCGTTCAATTCTGTAATCTTTTAATCGGGTTGATCCTGATCCTGACTTCCAGCTAATCCCAAAATGTCAGGATCAGGCTTAGCGGGATGAAAGGATTAACCAGATTGGGGTAATTCACCAGACTCTTTTGGATAATACTCCAATTCAGTAATCCTCTAATTCTGTGATTCTTTGACCAAACTGCGTACAACTGCCACAACCCTATCGATTACCCAGCCCAGGATCAGGCCGCCCACCGCACTTACCAAAACCTTCGCCAGCCAGGCAACGGCGGGTACTCCGGCAAGGGCATGCTCAATGCCCTGGAGCCCGTGATGTAAAAAAGGGATGCCGTGCGCAATGATTTCTGCCCCCACCCACAGCATGGCGGCAGTACCGATGTAGCCGAGAATTTTCAGGAAAGACGGCATGAATCTTACCGTGCCGCGACCAATTTTCCGGATAAGCGGAGGATTTTTATCTCTGGCCATGCTCATCCCTATATCATCCGCTTTTACAATCAATCCAACGAAGCCGTACACGGCAACCGTGATAAAAACTGCTACGCACAACAGTACCGCAATCTGCGTCATCAGCGTTTTGCCGGCAACGGTGGCATAAGTAATAGCTACAATTTCGGCAGAAAGAATCAGATCTGTGCGCACTGCGCCTTTTACCCTTTCCTTTTCCAGCTCCTGAGGGGTGATTACCTTCAGCGCTTCACCCGGATCATCGTGGTGGTGTTTGCTGAACATGGAATGAACCTTTTCGTAGCCCTCAAAACACAGAAAAGCACCCCCCAGCATCAGGATGGGTTGGATGATCCAGGGGGCAAACAGGCCCAGAATCAACGCCGCCGGACTCAGAATAAGCAGTTTGTTGATCAGTGATTTTTTTGCGATCCGGTAAATGATCGAAAGTTCGCGCGCGGGGTCCAGACCCACCACGTATTTGGGCGTTACCGCGGTGTCATCAATCACAATTCCGGATACTTTACCCGTTGTTTTTGCCACCTGCGCGGGAACGTCATCAAGACTTGCCGCACTGACTTTCACCAGGGCAGCAACATCATCCAGCAGAGCGAGCAGACCTGTAGCCATTGTTTGTTTATCACTTTTAAATCAACCGGCATTTTAAGAAGAATACCTGTTTCCCGGAGCATTTTTTCCGGGAATGTTTTTGACGGCCCCGGATCTGGTGGCAGTTACGCCTGCCGCTTTCTACGGAAAAAATGCGCAGACGGCTGCACTTATACCGGCCGGAATGTCCTGCCTGATCACAGGCAATTAAAAAATGCCCGGAAGCTGAAGAATACGACTTTATCCGATACATTTACCTCAGTGGCAGAAAATTGCAATTTGCCGTATCCTCAACGAACGGACAGGCAGAGAGCAAGCCTTGTAAATTCAAACCCCGACATGGCCGCAGCTAAATCCATTCTGGTTGTAAAAGACAATAAAACCGATAGTTTTATCATTCAGAAAGTAATCAATGGTTACGATCCGGCCGCAGAGGTGCTGATCTTTAACCAGCCGGAAAAAGGCCTGCAATTTCTGAAGGGTAAGAACGCCTCAGCAATGGGCCGGAATATGGTCATTCTGCTGGATATTGGCATGCCCGATATTGATGGCTGGCAGTTCATAGAGGAATTTGAGAAGTTGCCTGAAAGTATTCAGGCATCCGGCCGCGTATACATACTGACCTCTTCCATCGACCCCGGTGACCGCCAGAAGGCCGGAAGCCTGAAATCAGTAGTGAGTTACTTCAGCAGGCCCCTGACCACTATCGGACTGAAGCAGATCAATATGGACGACCGGGAGGCCTGACTTTTTTGCGAAAAGCTTCCGGTCAGCCATTTTTTCCGGCAACTCCGGTTTGACTCCGGTCGCGTGGTGGAAAGGGCCTGATCACATAAACCTTCCTTGCAGCACCAACCTGGAAAGAAAATTTTCCTAAGTTGTAGGAGTTAAACCGAAGTAAAAATGGAAGACGCAAATACCCACCGCCGCCGTTTTATCAAGCATTCCGTCACTACCGCCGCCGGTCTGGTGGTGATGTCTGCGCTGCCCGACCAGGTACTTGGCTATCAGGGCCCGCCGAAAATCCGGTTTTCAGTGATTGGTCTCAACCACGGCCACATCTACGGCCAGGCGGAGGCCGTCATCAGGGGCGGCGGCGAACTTATTTCTTTCTACGCCAAAGAGCCCGATCTGGCCGCCGCTTTTGCAAAACGGTATCCTCAGGCAAAGCAGGCAAAGGGTGAAAAGGAAATTCTGGAGGACAAAGCCATTCAACTGGTGGTCAGCGCCGCCATCCCTGACGAACGGGCTCCCCTGGGCGTACGGGTCATGCGCCACGGCAAGGATTACATGGTCGATAAGCCCGGTATTACCTCCCTCGAGCAACTGGCCGAAGTGCGGAAGGTGCAGAAGGAGACGCGCCGGATCTACTCCATCATGTACAGTGAGCGGCTGGAAAACCGCGCTACCGTAAAGGCGGGTGAACTGGTGAAGGCCGGGGCCATCGGCAAGGTGATCCAGACCATCGGTCTGGGACCGCACCGGATGAATGTGAAGTCTCGGCCCGAGTGGTTTTTTGACCGCAAACGCTTCGGCGGCATTCTCACCGACATTGGCTCCCACCAGTTTGACCAGTTCCTGCACTTTACCGGTTCCGGCAAGGCCGAAGTGGTGTCGTCGCAAGTCGGCAATGTACACCACCCGCAGTACCCGCAGTTTGAGGATTTCGGCGACGTGATGCTGCGCGGCGACGGCGGCACGGGCTACATCCGCGTGGACTGGTTTACGCCCGACGGACTGAAGTCATGGGGCGACGGCCGCCTGACCATTCTCGGCACCGACGGCTACATCGAATTGCGGAAAAACATTGACATCGCCGGCCGGGAAGGGGGCAACCACCTGTTTCTGGTGGACGGAAAAGAAACCCGCTACGTTGATTGCAGCCAGGTGCCGCTGCCCTACGGCGGACAGCTGGTGAATGACATCCTGAACCGCACCGAAACGGCCATGTCGCAGGAGCATTGCTTCCTCGCCACCGAACTGGCCCTCCGGGCTCAGAAGCAGGCGCAGAAAGTGGTGCTGAAGACGTAACGCGCCGCATACAGGTGAGCCCATTTGCGGTTCCCCCGATGGCGCGAAGCTCTGCTTCGTGACTATTGTCTTATCCGCCTCCGGCGGATCGTGAGGGCAATGGCAGGGAACTTTTGAAGGTCTGGTCTCGCCCGTATTCAAACCAGAGGTTTGAAAATCAGGAGCACGAAGCAGAGCTTCGCGCAATCAGAGGCTTCTCGTTGCTCTTTCCGTCTTGTCATCCCCGGAGGGGATCTTTGTCGAGGAAGGGAATGACTCCTTCACCCTACAAAGATCCCTTCCGGGGATGACATGAAAGGGAGGTAGTCTTTTATCCCATGTCTCCCGTCTCCAATCCAAAATTTCCCACCTCCCAAACCATGCGCAACTGGACCTCCGACTGGAAAGAATTTCTCCGGGACCACCCAAGCCTTGACGTAAACCCGGGGCTTACCTACCCGCCGGTGCCACGGGTGCCTGCCGCGTCCCTTGCCGCAGATGAAGCATTCTGGCAGCAGGTACGGAACCTGTACCCGGAGCCGGAGGAGCTGATTAATCTGAACAGCGGCGCGGTCAGTTCCTCGCCGCGTACGGTAGAAAAAGCGTTTCTGGCGTATTACCAACTGGTCAACCAACTGCCCAGCTACTACCTGTTCAAGTTTATGGAGCAGGGGCGCGAACTGATCCGCGAGGGGCTGGCGGGTCTGGTCAACTGTTCAAAGGATGAAGTCGCTTTCCTCCGGAACACCACTGAAGCGCTGAATAATGTGATTTTCGGCATTCCGCTGAAAGCAGGCGATGAGGTAGTTGCCTGCCGGCAGGATTATTCCAAAGCCGTGGCTTCATGGAAGCAGAGAGAGTTGCGCGAAGGGATCAAAGTGAATTGGGTAAGTCTGGAAGGACCGGAAGAAACGGATGAGCAAATCGTGTCAAAATACCTTTCGGCCTTTACGCACCGGACCAAAGTACTGCACCTGACGCACGTGATCAACTGGAACGGACAGGTGCTGCCAGTCGCTCAAATCATCCGGGAGGCGAAAAAGCGCGGCGTGGATGTGCTGCTCGACGGAGCCCACAGCCTCGGCTTGCTGGAAACCGACATGGCGGCCCTCGGTTGCGATTATTTTGTGGCGGCGCTGCACTAGTTGCTGTCGGGGCCGAGTCCTTCCGCCATGCTGTACGTCCGCGAGGACAAAATTCCCGGTGTGTGGCCGCTGGCCTCCAGCTTTACGCCCCGGTCCGGCGACATCCGCAAGTTTGAGGAACTGAGCATCCAGCTGATGCCCACCCTCATCGGTCTGGGCTACGCCATAGAGTTTTACACGTGGCTGGGCCGCGAAAACAAGGAGCAGCGCCTGCGTTACCTGCGCCGCTACTGGACTGCCCAACTGCGCGACCTGAACGGCCTCCTTTTCCGTACCCCCGAAGAGGAGGGACGCAACTGCGTGATCGTGAATGTGGCCGTCAGTGATCATGAGCCGGCTGGGCTGGAGAAGCAGATGCTGGAAAAGTATAAAATCCACATCACCGCCGTGCAGTGGGAAAACATGCCCGGCATCCGGATCACGCCAAACGTGTACACCAGCCCCGGCGAACTGGATGCGCTGGTAAAAGCGATGCGGGAGGTGGAAGGGATAGGAACTGCCAGTTAGAACAGGGGTAAACCGGGTGTAAGAGACCACACGCCTGTAAGGGATTTTCGGCACGGAAGACATTTCCTATCCCGCCTGTAGTGACCGCACCTGCCAGTCGCAGCGGATGCAGATTATCGTGGAGCAGCCGCCCGACCCGAACAACTGCACCACCATATCAGGCTCCGATTTGCTGGAAACGGCCGGAAACACCACCGAAGGCATCCGGATTTTCCTCAACGATGTATACTGTTCGCCGCAAAGGACTGACATATCGGTGTGTTTACGGACCTGCACGCCAGTGTTGCCGCAGGCACGGCCGGCGAAGTGACCATCGGCCAGCTGGCGGGGGAATGGGTGGATGCCTGAAATTTCGGCTACCAGTAATACAGGTCCGGCGGCAACGTCATTGGCCAGTCAGGGCGACCTTTCAAATTAACTCAGGGTAAACAAAAAGCAGCCAAAGTTTGCGGTAAGTGAAGCCTGTTTTAAGGCTATGTTAAATGTTTGATCCGGAGGGCACCGGTACAATCAAAAGAAGTTACATCTGATTACTATTGATGAAGCGCAACCGATGAAAACGCCATGGATGGTCAGCTTATTGTCCGGCTCGGCCGCAAGATCCGCGAAACCCGCGTGCGTCAGCAGATGAAGCTGCACGAGGTGGCCGAGGCCGCCAGGATCAGCAAAGGCTTGCTGTCGCGGATCGAGAACGGCCGGACAGTTCCTTCCCTGTCCGTGCTGATCCTGATCATTCAGGCGCTCCGGGTGCCGATCCAATCTTTCTTCGAGGGCATTGACGCGGTGCCCGAAGCATCCTGGGTTCACAAGCCAGCCTCCGGCTACACCACTTTCCGCAAAGAGAGTTCGTTGGGATTTTTCCATGAACACATCCTCAGCCATACACTTCCCAACGTTGCCATGGAAGCCAGCATCCTGACGCTGGAGCCCGGTTCGGCCCGTAAACCTGCCACTACGGAGGCGTATGAATTCCGGTACATGCTGCGGGGTGAGGTCCAGTACCAGCTCAATGGAGATACAGTGGTGCTGCAGGAGGGAGATACCCTGCTCTTCAACGGGAAAATGCCGCACCTGCCCGTAAACCGCACCGACAAACCAGCCTCCATGCTGGCAATTCAGCTGCTGATTCCTGCCTGAAAAAGCAAGGAGAGCAGCAGGGTTGCCTTGTTGTTCACACTACTTCCGCCATACACTCCGCCGTACCCACCAGAATCTTCTCCACTTCCAGATACCCCATCTGGCGGAGCAGTTTTTCGTAGGCATTCAGGTCCTTCTGTGCCTTTTCCTTCTTTTGCTCCAGCGAAGGCAGGAACTTCAGCAGCGTAACTTTTTTGCCGGCGGCCAGTACCCGGTCGGGGAGGGAAAAGGTATGATCCACGGTTTTGCGGCAGATGATGTCCCGCACGTTGCGGCCCCGGCCCCCGAAGTGCGGCTTCACCAGGGGCAGTTCCAGTAAGGCATCCAACTGCTTTTTCATTTCGTGCCGTTCGCCTTCATCCACCGCGCCGGTCAGCCAGAGTTTTTCCAGACAAGCCTCCGACTCGGCGGCGCATGCAAGGCCGGACAGGGCGAAGCAGAGTTGCTGGGGCAGGTCTTTCTTTTTCTCAAACGACTCTGTATCCATCATACTGGCGGCAATGCGGCGGAGGCGGGCCTTTTCGTGCCAGTCGCTGTTGAGCAGGTGATCCACCCAGAAAATGTTTTCATCCGTTTTTTCTTCTTCCTGTACCCGCTTCGGTTGTCCCGGTTCCAGCACGTAGGCGTCTATCTCCGGCTCCCACAGGCCGCGGTCTTCGAGGTATTGGTAGAGCAGGAAATTGACGGAAATGCCCCTCGGACGGTCGAAATCATCCTTGCGGGCCAGCAGGTAGAGCCGGTCAGTGGGGCGGGTCAGGGCTACGTAGAGCATGTTCAGGTTTTCAATAAAGGCACCTTCCGATACCCGCATGATCTGGCTCCGCATCGGCGTCCGTTCCAGATTTTTGGCGGAAACGGCCGCGGCTTTCAGCGGCAGGCCACTCAGGATTTTAGGGGCGTAACTCAGTTCTTCCGCCTCAAGGCTCAGCCAGTGAATGTCGCGGTTGCCCGGCTCCAGCGACCATTCGGCGAAGGGCACAATCACCACCGGGTATTCCAGCCCTTTGGACTTGTGAATGGACGTGACCGTAACGGCCTGCTGCCCCTGCGGAATGTTGATGCAGAGGGTTTCTTTCTTCCGCTCCCAGTACTCGATAAAGTCGCCGAGGTGGTTGCTCTGCCGGGTCGAAAACTCCAGCACTACGTCAAGGAAACGGAACAGGTAGGCAGATTGCCCCGGCTGACTCAGCAGCCCGAACGTCTGCACCAGTTTTTCGGCCAACTCGTACAGTCCGAGGCGCAGCAGCCGGTAGGGGTTCAGGTTGAATTCCTCCTTGCGCAGGTAACCGAATAATGGTTCCAGCGAGTGGCTGCCGGTGATCTTTTTATGTTCTTCCGCCGAAAGCACGGGCAGGTTGCCCAGCAGTTCCTTATGAAACAGGTGCAGCGCCTCGTACCGGAGCAGCGCGTCGGCCGGCGTGTGCAGCACCCGCATAAATGCAATTACCAGCGACACCGCCGGGGAGTACTGGAGCAGCAGCGAATCCTGCGAGATCACCGGGATACCCTGATCCTTCAGAAAATTGGCGATCAGCCTGCCGTTTTTGTTGCTCCGGTTCAGCACCGCAATATCGCCCAGCGTGAAGCCCGCCTCCTGCGCCTCCCGGATGGTTTCCAGCACTGCACCAAACGTACGCGTCTGGTAGGGACCCGGACTGGCTTTGGATTCTTCGGCTTCAGACCGGGAAATGAACCGGACCGCAATGTGGCCGCCCCGCTTCGGCTGGGAAGGCACGCCCTGAGCGGCGTAGAGGTCGTATACGTCGGCCAGCAGGGCCTTGTCGTGCCGGTACTTTCCGGTGAGCAGCAGGAAAAGTTCGTTGTTAAACAGTACGATCTCTTCGGCGCTGCGGTAGTTGGTGCTCAGGCGTTCCAGTTGCAGGGCGTGGCGGAACGTATCGTAGCGCATGTTCAGCACGTCACTCTGCTTGTGGTCGTGGCGGGAAACCAGTTCCGCGAAGCGGCTTTTGGAAAGGAACACGATCTGCTCCATGTCGCCGCCGCGCCAGCCGTAAATGGCCTGCTTGGCGTCGCCCACCACGAGGCTGAAGTGCCCTTTTGCCAACCCGTTTTCCACCAGCGGCAGCAGGTTATTCCACTGCAGCACCGACGTATCCTGAAATTCGTCGATCAGGATGTGGTTGTACTTTTCGCCCAGCCGTTCGTAGATAAAAGGCACCGGTTCCTGCAGTACAATGTTGATAATCGCCTTGTTGAAATCGGAGATGTGGATGGCGTTCTTTTCCGATTTTACCCGGTCCAGTTCCCGGTTCAGTTCGTGGATGACGGAGAGTTTGTAGAAATGCTTCAGAATCGAGCCGATGAGCATCCATTCGCCCTTCAGCTTTTCGATGCGGTCATAGTAGTTTTCCAGCTGGCCGCAGATGGCCTCCACTGCCAGCCGGTCTTTCTCCTTTATTTTGCTGGAAGTCCACTGCCCCTCGTACACTGCCTTGTGAATGGTGGCCGAAGGTTCCTTTTCAATGTTCCGTTCGGGGCTTTCGACAATTTTTTCAAAATAGCCGAAAATGCCGTTTTTGCCGCCGTTGAAGCAGGTTCCCGTCAGGCCGTGGCGTTCAATCAGCCCCAGTGCCTCGTCGGCAAGAGCCAGCACTTCGCCCTTCAGCACCTCCTGACCGGCCGTCAGCTGCTCCCTGATTTCGCGGAAGTTCTGGAGGTCCAGTGACTTCAGACTGCCCACCGCGCCGTACACTTTTTCGTTGAGCAATTGCGCCCCGAAGGTAGAGAGGTCGGTAGGCAGACCGATCCAGCTTTGCCCTTCGTCGGCCTTTTCGAGGGCGTACTCTTCCAGCGTCTGGGAAAGCAGCGTTTCTTCGGCGGCCCCGATCCGGTTGAGCAGGCGGTCTACGGCGTTGGCCAGCAGTTCGGCCGAGTCCATGTCTACTTCGTAGTTGAAGGGCACGCCCAGTTCTTCGGTAAAGGCACTGACCAGACGGTTCACGAAACTATCAATGGTGCTGACGGCAAAGTCGGAGTAGTCGTGCAGGATGTTGGCGAACGTCTGCACGGAACGCTGCCGCAGGATTTCTTCCGTAATCCGTTGCGACGGCTTCCGCCCTTCGTTGAGTTCGGTCAGGATGGCCTGCAGCAACTGGCGGTTGCCGGCCCGCTTGTTTTCGGGCAGACTCGTTTCGGCGGCAAAGCCTTTCAGCGCCCCCATGATCCGCTCCTTCATTTCGCGGGCCGCGTCGTTGGTGAAGGTAATCGCCAGAATCTGCCTGAAGTAGTCGGGGTTGTCGTGCTGGAGGGCCAGCTTGAGGTATTCCTTGGTCAGTGTGTACGTTTTGCCGGAGCCCGCCGAGGAGCTGTATATTTTAAAGGGATGGGTCAGCACCGGCGTAAACAGCGTGGCCACTTCCGGGGCGGGGCTGCCGAAAAGGGCCAGTTGACTGTCGGAGTTTTGCGGAGCGGGCTTTTTCGGGGAGGGCATCGTACAATCGGAAAAGAGTAAAGGTAACGGAAACTGGCCTGAAAATGGGGAGCGTCACCGGCCGGTTGCGTAAATTTTAGGAGAAGGGTAGCCCGGCAGTTCCATTTTTTCCGAAAATACTGCAACTTGAGGGCGGCATTTGCCGGGCAGCGGTCTGCTCAGTTTGAAAACCACTAATCAACCGGATTTTATGAATAGAAAAATGAGAATGGGAATGGTCGGCGGCGGACGGGGATCATTTATCGGTGCCATTCACCGGATGGCGGCGGCCATTGACGGCCAGATTGAACTCGTTTGCGGTGCCTTCAGCAGCAATCCCGAAAACTCCAAAGCCTCGGGGCAGGACTTTTTTCTGCCCGAAAACCGCGTATACGGCTCTTTTGAAGAAATGATCCGGAAGGAAAAAGAATTGCCGGAAGGCGAACGGATGGATTTTGTGTCCATTGTAACGCCCAACCACATGCACTTTCCTCCGGCCAAAATGGCTCTCGAAAACGGCTTCCACGTGGTCTGTGACAAGCCCATGACGCTGAATCTGGAAGAAGCCCGCGAAATGGTAAAGACCGTGGAACGGACCGGACTGCTGTTCTGCCTGACGCACAACTACACCGGCTACCCGATGGTGAAGGAGGCCCGCGAAATCGTGCGGAGCGGCAAGCTGGGCAAAATCCGCAAGGTGGTGGCTGAGTACCCGCAGGGCTGGCTGTCTACTTTTCTGGAAGGCACCGGCAACAAGCAGGCCGCCTGGCGCACCGACCCGGCCCGTTCGGGAGCGGCCGGCTGCATGGGCGACATCGGCACCCACGCCGAAAACCTTGCCGAATACATCACCGGCCTGAAAATCAGCGAACTCTGTGCCGACCTGACCACTTTCGTGGAGGGCCGTCAACTGGACGACGACGGCAACGTGCTGCTCCGCTTCGACAACGGAGCCAAAGGCGTGCTGCACGCCAGCCAGATTGCGCAGGGCGAAGAAAACGACCTCAACATCCGCATCTACGGCGAACAGGGTGGCCTCGAATGGCGGCAGATGGAGCCGAATACGCTGATCCACAAATCCCAGACTTTCCGGCACGTGCTGCGGACCGGCGTCGGCGAATTGTCGGAGGCGGCAAGGGCGCATTTCCGCATCCCGCCTCCCGGTCACCCGGAAGGCTATCTGGAGGCATTCGGCAACCTGTACCGCAACTTTGCCCTTACCCTCCGCAGCCGCCTGAAGGGCGAAACGCCGGACCCGCTGTACACCGACTTTCCGGGGGTGCATGACGGCGTCCGCGGCCTTGCCTTCATCGAAACCCTGATCCGGTCCAACAACTCCGACCGCAAGTGGACGAAGTTTGTGGAATAGCAGCGGTAAGTGGTTAGTGGTTAGTTGCCAGTGGTAAGTAGCGGCCAGTGAGTAATCGCGTTCCACTAACCACTTACCACTTAATAACTTATAACTAACAACTATTTTTAACCCTGAACAAAAATGAACAAAATCAAAGTTGGTGTGGTAGGTACGGGCTTTATCGGCCCGGCGCACGTGGAGGCCCTGCGGCGGCTCCCCAATGTGGAGGTAGCAGCCCTCTGCGAAGTAAACATTGACCTTGCCCGGCAAAAGGCGGAGCAGATGGGCATTGAACGGCCCTATACGTTTGAAGACCTGCTGAAGCAGGAAGATATTTCCTGCATTCACATCTGTACGCCCAATTTCCTGCACTACTCCCAATCGAAGGCGGCACTGGAAGCCGGCAAGCACGTGGTCTGCGAAAAACCGCTGGCCAAAGACCTGCACGAAGCCAAGGAATTGGTGTCTCTTGCCGCTAAATCGGGACTGGTCAACGCCGTGCATTTCAACCTCCGCTACTACCCGCTGGCCCGGCAGATGAAGACCATGCGCGAAAAAGGCGAACTCGGCGAGGTGTACTCGGTGATCGGCTCGTACCTGCAGGACTGGCTGTTCTATGATACCGACTACAACTGGCGGCTGGAGCCCGACAAGTCCGGCAATTCGCGGGCTATTGCCGATATTGGTTCGCACCTGATGGATATTCTGGAGTACATCACCGGGCTGAAGACAGTGGCCGTGATGGCGGATTTCAACACCATTCACAAGACCCGCAAAAAGCCGCTGAAGCCCGTGGAGACGTATTCCGGCAAGATGCTGCGGCCGGAAGACTACGCCGATGTGCCCATCAATACGGAAGATCACGCCAACGTGTTGCTCCGTTTCGACAACGGAAACCGCGGCGTCATTACCGTTTCGCAGGTATCGGCCGGCCGCAAAAACCAGATGAAGCTGGAAATTGCCGGTTCTAAGAAAACGTTTGCCTGGAACTCGGAGGCGCCCAACGAAATGTGGATCGGCAACCGCGATGGATACAACGAATCGCTGATGCGCGACCCGTCGCTGGTACACGCCGAGGCCCGGTCAGTGATCTCATTCCCCGGCGGCCACAACGAAGGTTTCCCGGATACCTCCAAGCAGATGTTCAGGGAAGTGTACGCAGCGGTGGAGGCAGGCAGGCAGCCGGAGAAACCGACTTATCCGACTTTCGCCGATGGTTACCGTGAACTGCTGATCTGCGAAAGGATTCTGGAATCCAACCGCAGGCAGGGCTGGGTGGAAGTGTAGTATTTTCTTACCGGAAGGATACAGAAGCCGCCAGACAATCCTGGCGGCTTTTTTATTTGGTATGCTACTGGTGAAAGTAGTCGTCCGGGCAGGAAACTCGCTTTTACCAGGTAAATATTGTGTTTTAGCCGCAAACGCAGTTTGTTTTTATCCTCACCCCGTTTTTCCCGTAAAAGGCTTAGATTATGCCCGGTACGCGTCTGATGGCGCACCCGAAAAATACTGCAACCCATGCCCGAAACTACCCCTAAAGTCACCGTCCTGATTCCGGTTTACAATGCGGAGCCTTACCTGAAAGAATGCATCGAAAGTATTCTGAACGGAACCTTTACTGATTTTGAACTTCTCCTGATTGATGACTGCTCTACCGACAGCAGCGTAGAAATCATCCGTTCCGTCACCGACCCCCGGATACGGCTGGTGGTGAACAGCAGGAATATGGGCATTGCCCGCAACCGCAACAAAGGTTTTGACCTCTCCCGCGGCGGGTACATTGCCTTCGTGGATAACGATGACATCAGCACACCTGACCGGCTGGAGAAACAGACTGCCTTCATGGATGCGCATCCGGAAGTGGGTTTCTGCGGCAGCTGGATTCAGGAAATTTACGCCGATGGCCGACCCATTGAGAACGGCCTGATTGAATATCCGGCCTCCGATGCCGAGATCAGGGAGCGGCTGTTCCGCGAATGTCCGATCTGGAATCCGAGTCTGATGATCCGTAAAAGTGTGATCACCCGCAACAACCTCTATCACGACGCTGATTTTACGCTGGGCGAAGATTTTGAACTGTTTGTCCGTGCATCAAGAGTGACGCAGATGGCCAATATTCCGGAGGTGTTGTACCTGTACCGGCGGCACGACCATCAGGCAACCACCCACCGTACTTTTGACGCCTGGCGCAACTCCAATATTGTGCGCATGCAGCTCATGCTGGACGAAGTCATGAAGCTGGCGCCGGAGGTAAAAACTTCGCTTACGCCGGTGAAGGACTCCAACAATGAGAACTACTTCCGTGATCTGCTGGCGGTGGACGAGTTACTGACTGAACTGTACCAGTCGGCGGGAAGCCATGGCAAAAAAATACTCAGTAAAATGAAGGAACACCTGAGTTACATCTGGCTGAGTTCGCTGTTTTACCTGCCGAGGTATGATATGCACACTTACCGGCTGGCGCAGCGCAGTAACTTCTTTAAAACGCTTCCCGTTTCGGCCCGGGTAAAAATTCTGGGCAAGAGCCTGATCGGGTTGGATAAAAATTCTGTCCGGCAGATCAGGTCCGTGCTGAAAGGTAAACGGGTAAACGCCTGGCAATAGGTAGCCGTCAGCAATCAGCTTTCAGCGGGTAGCTATCCGTCCGGCATTCTGCATCCCATTTTCTCATTTGCCCGGCCGGAGGAAAAAATCAAGTATAGTTTCATTGACCTCATCACTTTTCTCGTGGTGGACCCAGTGGGTTGCCTCCGGGACCAGGTGCAGTTTTGCGTTGCGGCAGTAGGGCAGGCTTTGGGTCGCCATTTCCGTCCGCAGGAAAGCATCCCTGGTACCCCAGATCATCAGCAGGGGCGTACGCACTTCCGGCGGTTGGACCATTGCCGGATTGCGGTGCCGCACGGCAGCCCGGTACCAGTTGAGCATGGCGCGGAAACTGCCCGGCTGGCTCCACGCCGCCACGTACTGCTCCAGATCGGCATCGCTGAATGCACCAGGCAGCGAGGTTCGCCGCAGAGAATTCCGCATGAGGCGGAAACGGCCGCGGCTGATGGTCCATTCCGGCAACAGGGGCAACTGAAAGAAGAAAATATACCAGCTTCGCCGCAACTGGTCAGGGCGCCGGCGCAGTGTTTTCCGCATCACTACCGGGTGCGGCATGTTGATGATCACCAGGCGGCGCAGCAGTTGCGGGTGGTGCATGGCCAGATTCCAGGCCACTGCGCCGCCCCAGTCGTGGCCCACCAGCAGTACTTTGGTTGTCCCCAGTGCAGCAATCAGTTCCACGATGTCCTGCGTGAGCTGGCTTACGCGGTAGGCTCCTGTGCCGGCCGGTTTGCTGCTCAGGTTATAGCCCCGCTGGTCGGGCACCACTACCCGGTAACCCTGCGCCGCGAAAAAGGGAATCTGTTTCCGCCAGCCGTACCAGAACTCCGGGTAGCCATGCAGAAAGACCACCACCGGTCCGCCGGCCGGTCCGCTTTCGGTCACGTGCAGCCGGATACCGTTTACCTGGTAGAAACTTTCCTTCATGCGTCCTGCCTTATTTCTCCTCCATTAACGTTGCCTTTGCCGGAAGGATACCCGCCACAGGCATTGTGTTTTGCTGAACCCTGCTGATTGAGCCCCGGGTTGTGGGACGGTTGTAGTACTGCTTCTCGGTGCATCAGGCTTTGGAATACTGATAATGAGATGAAGTTAATCAGGTAGTCATCGTGTATCGCTCATAGAGGGTAATGATCTGCACAGTTTTCCAGCCATCAGCGGTGTAGAGTCTTTTGGTAAGTGTGACTTCAATGCGGTTATTGTCTTTTACCGTAACCGCATCGGGTGACGAATACAAGTCCGGGTCAAGCAAGTCAGGGGTTAATTGTATAGGTTTAACCAAGAGCTGGGTGAGTGCATCGTTAAAGACAAATTTCCAGTAAACAACCTTGGGGGTATAATATGGCCTGATGCCGGGGTCATAACCAGTGGGCTCCGGCCGGGCGGTTTCCTGTTCAGGCCAGGTAAGGGAGAAGATAAAAGAGGGTGATCCATTGTGATGGCTCTTGCCATAGATGCCTATTTCGGCTTCGGCATCTTTCACCTGTTTTATTTCCTCAAACCTGTCGGTCAAGGCCTTTCCGTCAAGATTAACGTCTAAGGCCTCGCTGCTGATGCAGGAGAGGGGCTTGTAACCGCCGTGAAACCGGGCATGAAGCGTCTTTATATCCTGGTCAGGCGCAACATCAGCCGGCTGTGTGCAAGCTGCCAGACTTACCAGCCCGGCAAATAGTAAAAGCTGTACGCGCATCTTTTATTTTCAAAGGGCAATTATCAAGGTAGCAGGCAATAAAAGAATTAACCTAAGGTAGCAATTAACTCAACTGTGTTATGGCTTCTCCGTCTTTTTACTGGTGCTGACTTAACGATTCCCACAATTTCAGGCATTCATGCCACTACTCTTTCTCCGGTAGCCGGAATAGATGAAATCTGAAATAAAAGCCCCGGAGAGGGGCTTTCAGAATGGATTTGCTATAATGCTAATATATGAAACTTATATATTTTATTAAGCAAGTCTTACGTTTACGGCGCTGGGGCCTTTGCGGCCTTGCCTCAACTTCGAAAACTACATGATCCTGTTCTCTGACCTCGTCAACAAGGCCTGAAACGTGAACAAAAACGTCCTTGTCAGAACCTTCTACTTTGATGAAACCAAATCCCTTTGCTTCATTGAAAAACTTTACAATACCTGACTGCATTACTTTTGTGTTGTTATAAAATGTTATTAATGAGCTAAAGGTAGGGCTATTACCCGCATATACAAAACTTTTCACAAATAACTTAAAAAAACTTACACATCACCGCCAACCCGGACCATACCCCGAATGAAGAAAAACTTCCGTAACGGCCCCGGAAGGCAGTAGCGGCCCGTTCGGGGAGGGGCCAGAAGAAACCGCCACCCCGCTGAAGTTCGCCGGCGGGGTGGCGGTGACGGCTGATGTGTTTTAAGCAAAATCGTGTGCCTGATCCGATCAGTTACGGGGCTCATCACCGAGCTTTACGTCACGGGCCGACTGATCCGGCTGGCCCGGTAAGGGCGGCTTTGGCCATTTCAAACAGCGTCATCATTTTGCCGCCCGGCCGGTCCCAGTACTCTGCCCGGTGCGGCTTTACCCGCAGCAACGTAATGTTCGGGTCATCCGGGCCATCCGGAAACCATGCCTTCAGGCCGTCATTCAGAGTTCGTGGATTTTCTGCCGGTCGTCTACACCTGGGCAGTGCCCGATGCGGCCACGTAGGTGTCGGCATTGTGGTCAGAGTAGGAAAGACTCACCCGGTTATTGGCCTGTACTTCCTTTACTTTATTGGAATTCTTGTAGGTCAGAAACCATAGGGTGCCATCGGCGTCAACGCCGTGCGTAGACATGGGTCGGGTGTGCAGATCCCCATCCAGTTCCAAGGTAGTGAGGTTGGCAAACTTAGTAACTTTGATTTTTTCTTTCAGAGCTTCAAACTCTGTCTGTTGTAATCCTTGCATAGCCGGAATGTTTAAAGGTCAGAAATAGTCTGCTTTCCGACACGGATTTTTGGGTAAAAAGTTTGACTTTGTTTTTTAAAAGTGAATATTGGGCACTCACTCAACAGTCCCCATGCAACCGCCGCTTATTCTCCGTGTCGTTTTCAGTGCCCTGCTGGCGCTGTCGGTCAGTCCGTCTGCGTTTTGCCAGCCCACTCTCTCCACACCAGCCGGCTCGTGGACGGGCAGCCTGAGCCTTCCGGGGGCATCCCTGCGGATTGTTTTCCATATAAAAGAGGTCGCAGCCGGCTCTTATACCGCCATCATGGACAGCCCCGATCAGGGAGCCAGAGGCATTGCCGTCAGCCGGGTGGTCTGGAATAACGACAGCCTGCAACTGGATGTCTCCTCCATCGGAGGCTCTTACACTGGCCGGCTGAACACCGACAGCCTCTTGTTTACGGGTCACTGGCGGCAGGCAGGGCAGCGGTTTCCGCTTAACCTGAACATTGCCCCAAAGCGGCCCCAGACGCCCAAAAAACCCTTTCCTTACCGCGAGGAGGAAGTCACTTATACGGGCAAAGCCGCCGGTGTACAACTGGCCGCCACCCTTACGCTGCCCGGAGGAAAAGGACCGTTTCCGGCGGTGCTGCTCATTACCGGCTCCGGGCCGCAGAACCGCAACGGCGAACTGATGGGGCATGAACCCTTTCTGGTCTTGGCCGACTACCTCACCCGGCGCGGCATTGCCGTGCTGCGGGCCGACGACCGGGGCGTCGGCAGGTCTACGGGGGATTTCGGCAGGGCTACCACCAGAGACTTTGCGGGTGATGCCCTGGCAGGAGTAAACTTTCTCAAAGCCCGGCCGGAAATAAATCCGAAACAGATCGGCCTCATCGGGCAGAGCGAAGGTGGCCTCATTGCGCCGATGGTGGGTGCCGAATCGCGGGATGTGGCCTTTCTGGTGCTGATGGCGGGGCCCGGCCTGCCCGGCGACCAGCTTCTCCGGCAACAGGCCCGCGACATTATGAAGGCCGGCGGATCCTCGGAAGGGGCCATCCGGCAGACACTGGATCTGCAGGCGAAAATGTTTTCGGTACTAAAGCAGGAACAGGACCCCGGTCAGGCGGAGCAGAAGATGCAGGCCGTCGTGAAAGAAGCCGCCCGGCAGATGACCGCTGAAGAAAAAAGCCAGTCCGGGTTTAATGAGGCAGCTGCCATGGGGCAGATCCGGCAGTTCACTTCTCCGTGGTTCCGGTACTTTATCAGTCATGATCCGGTGCCGGTACTGAAAAAAATTAAGGTTCCGGTGCTGGCTGTCAACGGAGAGAAAGACCTTCAGGTAGACGCCGGCGAAAATCTGGCGGCGATCCGGAAGGCACTGCAGGAAGGTGGCAACAAAAAAGTGAAAGTCAAAGCCTTGCCCGGCCTGAACCACCTCTTTCAGACGGCCACCACCGGTTCACCCGGCGAATACGCCCGGATCGGGGAAACCTTTTCTCCGGCGGCCATGCAGGTAGTCGGTGACTGGATAACCGGACTGACAAAGGGCCGGTAAAGACGCATACCGGCGCTGAAACTGAGCAGTTAGTAACCTTTACGGGTGTTTCATTCGTTCAATGCGGAAACCTCCCGTTGGAAATACTATGCGTAAAATTTACCCAATTCTTATATTTATTTGTCTGGGCGCATTTTCTGCACCCCTCTGTGCACAAATAACTCCGGAGCCGGCCGGCCGGCCGGTGCCGGATTCCACCAATAGATTTAATTACGAGACGCAGTCGAACCGCAATCAGGCAAATGAAGCGGTTGAGAGCAGCGGAAACAGCCGGAATACCCGTAATACGATGATGGATGACCAAGAAAAAGTCCGTTCAGCGCGTCAGGAAGAAAAAATGTACAAGGCAAAGGAGCGCGAGTCCCGGCGTACCGAAAGAGTTGTTCGTCAGGCCATCAATGCCGAAAAGCAGCGGATACGCGCCGAACGTAACGCAGAAAAAGCAAGACTGCGGGCTCAGCAGGCAAGAGACAAAGCTGAAAGAAGCATTCAGGAATACCGAGGGCAGGGGCAGTACTGATCTGGCTTGTGCATAATCAATCAGTAATGCAAATGGAGGGAAAAGGCCCTGAAGGGCAATACCCCTGTATCTGATCCTTCGACTTTTGAACCGCATTCTACTATAGAATGCGTCATAACTTGTCGAAAAAGAAAAGCGGCGCAACCAATAGGATTTCTAAAAAACGATAATGATGCGGCGCGGTGTAACCAAAAAAAAAAATAAGGACATCAGATAGGAAGAGGGGGGTG
>JAUJMU010000003.1:0-331529 GCA_030446715.1 Cytophagales bacterium
TATTGTTTTTGTAATGCCAAAGTAGTAAAAAGTACTTTGTAATTCAAAGTGAATGTGTAAAAATTTTCAGGACTGATTTTCCAGTGATATCCCGGCTGAGGACAGACTGTCAGTGGCATGTGTACAATTGTGTATAATAAGAAGCAACAGAAGAGGAGCACTTGTGTCAGATGGCTGAAGAGGTAAATTTTAAGAAAGGCCTGTCGTTGCGTTCAAATCTGTATTACCTGTCTGCCACATCCAGGCCGCCACCCGGAACGGGCGTGTCCTTTCAGGGGAGGGCTCCCCGATAAAGGCCCGTTCAAAGCCGGTGAACGGGTTGTTTAATCCGACGGAAAAACGGAACTTCGCGCCAATCCGGGCTTGCCGGGCCGGTTTGTCATTCCTACTATGAAAAAGCAGATTGTAAAAGTTGGCAACATTTCATGCGGTGCCGGTCAGTTGTTTCTGATTTCGGGTCCCTGCGTGATCGAAGAAGAAAGCATCATGATGCGCACAGCCGAGAAACTGAAAGAAGTTTCGGAGCGGCTGCAGATTCCGGTGATTTTCAAGTCTTCCTACCAGAAAGACAACCGCAGCGCCCTGGGTTACTACACTGGTCCGGGTTTGGAAAAAGGCCTCCAGATACTTGCCAGAGTGAAGCGGGAGTTTGGTTTTCCGGTGCTGTCGGACGTGCATTATCCGTCGCAGGTAGATGCCGCCGCCGGGGTGCTGGATGTGATTCAGATTCCGGCCTATCTTTGCATGCAGACCGACCTGCTGGTGGCTGCCGCCAGAACCGGCCGCGTAATCAACATCAAGCATGGTCAGTTCCTGGCCCCCGAAAACATGGGCAAGCCCGCCCAGAAAGCCGTTGATGCCGGCAACGATCAAATCATTCTGACGGAACGCGGCTACACGTTCGGCTACAACGACCTCATCGTTGACCCGCGCAGCTTTTACCACATGAATCAGACGGGTTATCCGGTGGTGTTTGACGTTACGCATTCCATCCGCAAGTACGGCATCCCGAGTGCCGACCCGATGGGAGGCGCAAGGCAATTCCTGCCGGTGCTGTCGCGGGCTGCCGTTGCTGCCGGAGTAGACGGTCTTTTTGTAGAGGTACACCCCGATCCGGTCAGTGCCCTCTGCGACGCCGCTAGCCAACTGAACATGACCGCGCTGGAGGAATTTCTGAAGCCGCTGCTGGAGATCCACGCCATCGAGGTGAAGTACCGCAACCAGACCGTAGACGCCGTCATGTGCTGATAAAGGAAGCCGGTTACGGGCGTGGACGCCTGAATAAGTCCTGGTACCAATAACGAATAACCAGCAACGAACAACGAATAACCCATTCCAATGGAATTATACCTCGATTCAGCTGACCTGAAAGAAATAAAGGAAGCTTTTGAGCCAGGCTTTCTGGCCGGACTTACGACTACTCCCACCTTTATGCACCGCCACGGGGTAACCGACATTGACTCGCTCATCCTGGAGCTGGCCAAAATCGTTCCCGTATTGCAGGTAGAAGCCCTCGGCGAAACTTTGGACGAAATTTATAAGGAGGCTCACCGGCTACTGGATCTTGGTCTGGACCGGCAGCAAACTGTATTCAAAATTCCCGTTTCCCTGGAAGGCGTAAAGGCGTGCAAGCGTCTTACCAACGAAGGTATCATGATCAACGTGCACCTGGTGTACACGCTGCAGCAGGCGTACATGGCCATGACGGCCGGGGCCACTTACGTTTGTCCGCTGGTGGGCCGCCTGCAGGACCAGGGCCACGATGCCCTGGATCTGGTGGAACAGGCCGTAAATGCCGTAAACTATTACGGGTACAAGAGCAAGATCATGTTCTCTTCAGTGCGTCATACGGAGCACGTGCGCAACGCCATCAATATCGGCGTTCATACAGTGACGGTGCCGTACAAGATCATTAAAATGCTTACGGAGAACAACTTTACCACATTGGGCACGCAGCAGTTCTTTGAGCATACCCGCCTGATGACAATGCGGGTGCAGGAAATTGTGCGGGAAGTAAACCCGGTGGTAAGGGTAGGGGACGAAGTTTCGGACGCCATCCTGCACATGACCCGTTCGGGATTCGGCGCGGTAAGTGTGGTGGACGAGAAGGGCTTGCTGGTGGGGGTGTTCACCGACGGTGACCTGCGGCGGCAGCTGACCAAAAACGGCAAGTCTACACTGAGCATGAAGATGGCTGATTTTGATTACAACCCGCCGGTAACCATTGCCGCCAATGCCCTGCTCAACGAGGCGCATCAGCTTTTCAAGGAGAAGAAAGTGGATAATCTTCTGGTACTGGATGGCGGCCAGCCCGTTGGCATGCTTGATATTCAGGACCTGGCAAAACTGGATTTGATTTGAAAGTCGCAAGTCGCCAGTCGTAAGGGGTTTGACAAGGCCGGATATTGACACCATCCCCTGCCTGCTGCCAACGTCTGCACTTACGACTTATGACTTACCACTTATGACTTCTTTATGGCTGACATCGAGAAAATATTTTCTGGTTTGGGGGGTGAGTTTCTCACCCCTTCTGCTTTGCTAGCTGGCAAAACCCGCACAATAAGAGCTTATTTATTCGATTGGGACGGGGTATTCAACGACGGCATCAAGCATGACGAAGCCGGGAGCCCCTTCTCCGAAATCGAATCCATGGGGATTAACCTGCTGCGGTTCGGGCACTGGCTCCGCATGGGCAGCTTCCCGTTGACCGGCATTATCACCGGCGAAAACAACCGGGCCGCCCTGAAACTGGCGCAGCGGGAACATTTTGAAGCGGTTTATCTGAAGTTCAAGAATAAAACTGAAGCCCTTAACCACCTCTCGGCCACGGCAGGGATCCGGCCGGCCGAGGTGGCTTTTGTGTTTGACGACGTGCTTGATCTGTCGGTGGCCAGCAAAGCCCAGCTCCGCTTTATGGTCCGGCGCACAGCAAGTCCATTGCTGATGCAGTACGTGAGAACCAACCGGCTGGCCGATTACATCACGGCACATTCGGGCAATAACCACGCCGTGCGGGAGATCTGCGAGTTGCTGCTGGGCCTGTCGGGCATGTACGAGACAGTAGTGGGCAAGCGGTCTGCTTACGATGCCCAGTATACCCGCTACCTTGAAGCCCGTAACCAGATCCCCACAATGTTTTTTACCCGCGAGGCCGAAGGGATCATAGCCGGTGGCTAAGTAGCTGCAATTCAATCCTCCAGTCCTTCTGAGGCTACAGCAGGTCAAAAAGATTCCTGACGCCGATGTTGCGTTCCCGGGTAAAGCCTTCGCCGTACCGGACGCCCACGGAATGCCCGTACTCCATGGCACGGGCCTCAATGAACTGCAGAAAATCAGGCCTGGAAATATGGGTTTCGGGCTCCGCACTTTGAGGATCATGGAATTGTGATTTGTAAGCCCGGATGGATTCAACTTTCTGATCCCAGACATCCGTAACGTCCACGATCAGGTCAGGCGCAATGAACTGGTCCTGAATAAAGTGGTACACAACCTTGGGCCGCCAGGCATCCTGTCTTTTTTCTCCATCAAAGGTTTCTATTTTGACCAGACCGGAAAGAAAGCAGCTTTCGGATACCAGGGTGGAGGCCCGGCCGTGGTCGGAGTGGCGGTCATGGATGGCATTGGTCAGAATAATGTCTGGCTGGTACCGGCGGATCGCCGCAATGAGTTTCAACTGATGCTCCCGGTTGTTCCGGAAAAAACCATCCGCAAAACGCATATTCTCCCGGGCCGATAATCCGAGTATTTTGCCGGCTGCCGCTGCTTCCTGATCCCGCCGGTCGGCGCTGCCCCGGGTGCCGAGTTCGCCCCGGGTGAGGTCAATGATGCCAGCTTTGCGGCCGGCTCTCATATGTGTCAGCAGGGTGCCTGCGCAGCCAAGTTCCACATCGTCCGGATGGGCGGCAATTGCCAGAATATCGAGTTTCATGAACGGTAAGGGTAAGTGGTGATGTTTCTGAACGCTACCGGACCCTCAGTCTCTGACCTACCCGCAGCATTGATCGGGTCGATATGCGGTTCAGCCTGCTTAAGTTGCTGACGGAAGTCCGGTATTTTCTGGAGAGTGAACCCAGGGTTTCTCCGCGCCGGACCACGTGGTAAACTGTGCGCTTCACAATTGCCTGCTTCCGGTGGGCAAAGTAGGAGAAGTGCCCTGGAGTAAGGGTAAAGAGCCGGTCCAGCAGGTCGTCCTTATCAAAATCGTAAATGGAACCTGCATTGAAGGCATTGCCCTGGTAGCGGACTTCGTAGTGCAGGTGCGGACCCGAACTGCGCCCCGTGTTGCCGCCCCAGCCGATCAGATCTCCGGCCTTCACCAGTTGCCCGACTTCCACGAGTTGTTTGCTCAGGTGGCCGTACAGGGTTTCCAGGCCATTGTAATGCCGCAGCAGGACGTAATACCCGTAGCCATGCGGATCAAACCGCACGATCCGGACAATGCCGTCAAAGGCCGCCTTCACTGAGTCGCCGGTATCCAGTTCCAGATCCGTACCGTAGTGCCACCGGTAGCCGCGCATGCCAAACTGTGATGTAACCAGCAGGTGGTTAAGCGGCGATGACCACATCTGCTTTTTCTCGTTGTTGTATAATTCGATATCTACGGTGTCTTCAAACTTGGTCGGGTCCATCCCGTAGGGGTTGATGTGCCTCGAATCCCAGATGGCAAAGTAATCGGCAATCTTAATCCATACGCTGTCTACCTTCACTTCTTCCGAAATCTCCACCACCTCCAGTTCGCCTTCATCCAGACTCATTGTGTCTTCATTTACGATCGAAAGTTCGCGGTGCGGATCAAAGCCGGGATAGCGGGTATCGGTGGGAGGGGTCTTGTCTTTCCCGGGAGTGGTCTGAACCTCTTTCGGCGTAGCCGGCGCTTTTACATTAATGGGTTTCTTGAAGCGGCTCTTCTCCTGCGCGTAGATTCCGTTACAAAACAACAAGAGCAGGAGAACAGTCAGGAATAAACGCATTTTGAAGCTGGATGAAAATTGTATTTCCGGACGGGCAGGGCAACCGGAAAGATTCGGGTGCCGGAAATACAATTTCCACTGGTTTAGAAATGTCAATGATTTACAATTGTCGGGGAAAGTCGCGGACACTGGTTGCAGGAAGCTATCTGTCCGGTATCTGAACGAACGTAATCCCCGGGTTAGTGTACACTTATGCCCGCAAGGTAACGTTCAGCGTCAAGGGCAGCCATGCAGCCGGTGCCCGCCGCGGTAATGGCCTGACGGTAAACCTTATCCTGGGCGTCGCCGCAGGCAAATACTCCCTCCACGCTGGTGCGGGTGCTGCCCTTTTCTGTAACGATATAGCCTTGCTCATCCATTTTCAGCTGTCCGTCAAAAACGCTGGTATTCGGCTGATGACCAATGGCAACGAAAAAACCCTTTACGGGAATATCCCGGACTTCCCCATTGCGGACATTGCGCAGCCGCACGCCTTCCACCCCGTGGTCACCCAAAACTTCCACCGTTTCGGAGTTCCAGAATATCTCGATGTTGGGCAGTGACTTCACCCGCTCCTGCATGATGCGGGATGCCCGAAGTTCGTCGCGGCGGACGATCATATACACTTTGCGGCAAAGCTTGGCAAGGTAACTGGCTTCTTCGCAGGCGGTATCACCACCACCCACAATGGCCACGTCCAGTCCGCGGTAAAAGAAACCGTCGCAAACGGCGCAGGCCGATACCCCGTGACCGTTGAGCCGCTCCTCCGATTCGAGGCCCAGCCATTTGGCTGAGGCACCCGTTGAAATGATCACCGCGTCAGCTTCAAGGGTGTGGCTGCCATCTACTACCACCTTGTGGGCACCGTGGGAGAAATCCACCGATGTAACCATGCCGAAGCGTACGTCGGTACCAAATCTTTCGGCCTGTTTCTGGAAGTCAGTCATCATCTGCGGACCCATTACTCCCTCGGGATAGCCGGGATAGTTCTCCACATCATTGGTAATGGTCAGCTGGCCGCCTGGTTGCAGACCCTGGTACAATACAGGTTTGAGGCCCGCCCGTGCTGCATATATCGCAGCTGTATAACCGGCAGGGCCGGAACCTATTATCAGGCAGTTTATTCTTTCAGTTTGCTTTTCCATAAAGTGGATTTATTGGGTTTCAGGTGCTCTTGAAACGCGGCAAAATTGCACAAAATACCGGGGTTCACCAAGGTAAGTTCCATTTACCGGCCCGGCATCCATGTAAGTAGTGGCAGGGGAGAGCACCCTTTTTTAAACATTCCTCCTGCCGGATAAGTTTGCCGGCCTGATCACCAAATAGCCTCCTTACCCCAGGCGGCATAACCTTCCGGAAAGAAACTCACCACCCCTCGCGTGGGTATAAAGCAAAAAAAGCTTCCGGGGAAGCTTTTCGGGTATCAGTGTTATAAGGCCGAAGAATTACCCGAGGTAAGGCTTGAGGGCTTTGCTGCGGGAGGTGTGCCGCAGCCGCCGGATGGCTTTTTCCTTGATCTGGCGTACCCGCTCACGGGTCAGGCTGAATTTCTCGCCGATTTCTTCGAGGGTCATGGAGTGCTCTCCGTTCAGGCCGAAGTAAAGCGTGATGACGTCCGCTTCCCGCAACGTAAGGGTGGACAGGGCGCGCTGCACTTCCCGGCGGAGCGAATCATTGATCAGCCCGGAGTCGGGAGTATCTTCACTGTTGTTTTCCAGCACATCGAGCAGGCTGTTTTCTTCACCCTGCACAAACGGCGCGTCCATGGAAACGTGACGACCGGAAATCTTCAGCGTATCCACAATCTCGGAGGTGCTTACTTCCAGCACTTCGGCCAGTTCCTCGGGAGACGGTTCGCGCTCATATTTCTGTTCCAGTTCGGAAAAGGTCTTCGATATTTTATTCAGAGAACCCACCCGGTTGAGGGGCAGGCGTACAATCCGGGATTGTTCGGCCAGGGCCTGCAGAATTGACTGCCGGATCCACCACACGGCGTAGGAAATAAATTTGAATCCCCGGGTCTCGTCGAAACGCTGGGCGGCTTTGATCAGACCAAGGTTGCCTTCGTTGATCAGATCACCCAGCGACAATCCCTGGTTCTGGTACTGCTTGGCCACCGAAACAACGAAGCGAAGATTGGCTTTGGTAAGTTTTTCAAGGGCCAGCTGATCCCCTTCCCGGATGCGTTTGGCAAGTTCCACCTCCTCATCGGGAGTAAGCAAGTCCACTTTGCCGATTTCCTGGAGATACTTGTCCAGAGACTGGCTTTCGCGGTTGGTAATCTGCTTGCTGATTTTGAGCTGTCTCATTGCGCGGTAGGCGGATTTAGTAGAGAATCTTGATCAATAATGATATTGTGATGTTAAGGGAGTGGTATCAGTCAAAGTTGCCTTTTTTTGTATTACCTGCACAAAATTTTGCTTTACCAGGGGAGAGCAGAATCTTTGAATAATCGGGCAGCCTTGCTGAATGGAAATTTACCGGAAGTTTGGTAAAGGACCAAGTATTCTCAACCGCCAAATCTTTGGGCCGGAAGTACGAAAATAAGGCTTTATTAAAAAATTCCCGGCGGGAAGTTGAAGGACTTGATTTGGGGAATATCAGCGGCCGGGGGCAGCAGAGTCTTTTTTCCCGGAGACGGTCTTGCAGGAGGGCTAAAAAGGGAGGACAGATTAAAAAAGAAAGTGCCGGAAAAAAGATTCCGGCACTCTGGTTATTTATGTCTTATGAAAGGAAAGTCGGGCTTATGCCGTTTTTTCCCCTGACTTTTGCAGCAATACTTTACGGGAAAGGCGATACTTGCCGGTTTTTTTGTCTACTTCCACCAGTTTCACGGTAATCTCTTCTCCCACTTCCAGCACGCCTTCCATGGTCTCCAGCCGTTCCCATTTGATTTCGGAAATGTGCAGCAGGCCGTCTTTGCCCGGCATAAATTCCACGAAAGCACCAAACGGCATGATGGATTTTACTTTTCCTTCGTATACATCGCCCACCGTCGGGATGGCTACAATATTCCGCACGCGGCGCAGCGCTTTTTCCAGCGCGTCTTTGTTGACGGCAAAAATGCTCACATAACCCGCGTTGTCCTTTTCTTCGATCACCACGGTTGCACCGGATTCCTTCTGGATGTCCTGCACCACTTTGCCGCCCGGCCCGATCACAGAGCCGATCTGGTCCTTGTCAATCTTAACCGTTACCGAACGCGGCGCACTCGGCTTCAGGTCGGCGCGGGGCTCGGCGATGGTCCGGGTCATCTTCTCCAGAATATGGAGACGACCCGCTTTGGCCTGCATCAGGGCTTCGTTGAGCACATCGTAGGAGAGGCCCTCTACTTTCATGTCCATCTGGCAGGCAGTGATGCCTTTGGTGGTGCCGGTAATCTTGAAGTCCATGTCGCCGAGGTGATCTTCGTCACCCAGAATGTCCGACAGAACAGCATACTTGCCGGTTTTGGCGTCAGAGATCAAACCCATGGCAATTCCCGAAACGGGAGCCTTGATCTTCATCCCGGCGTCCATCAGGGCCAGCGTACCGGCACAGACAGTCGCCATTGAAGAAGAGCCGTTTGATTCCAGAATATCAGACACCACGCGGATGGTATAAGGATTGTCCTCCACGGGAGGCAGCATCCGCCTGAGGGCCCGCAGGGCAAGGTTGCCATGTCCGACTTCGCGGCGGCCGGGGCCCCGGTTTGGCTTCACTTCGCCGGTGGAAAATCCGGGGAAGTTGTAGTGCAGCATGAACTTGCTGTAGCCGCTCTGCATGGCACTGTCAATGATCTGCTCATCAAGCTTGGTGCCGAGGGTAACGGTGGTCAGGGACTGGGTTTCGCCCCGGGTAAAAACGGCTGAACCATGCGCGGAAGGCAGATAATCAACCTCACACCAGATCGGCCGGATTTCGTCGGGTTTGCGGCCGTCCAGACGGATCCGGTCATTCAGGACCAGATTGCGGGAAGCCTCCCACTGAATGTCATGGTAGTATTTGCTCACCAGGCCAAGGTCTACGGTGTGGTCTTCGGGCAGAGAGTCAATGTACGCCTGCTTTATGGCCCTGAATGCCTGACTCCGCTCATTCTTATTGGTGATGGTAGCTTTGGCGACCGCATAAACTTTGTCGTACAGCAGTTCGCGCAGCCGGGCCTGCAGCTCAGAATCGTTTGTTTCGTGGGAGTAGGTCCGCTTTTCGGTCTTGCCTGCTGCCTGGGTGAGTTCTTTCTGGATGCGGCAGTGAACCTTGATGGCTTCGTGGGCAACTTTAAGGGCTTCCAGCACTTCGGATTCCTGAACTTCGCTAGCTTCTCCTTCCACCATCAGAATGTTGTCTTCGGAGGCGGCAACGATCAGTTCCAGCGTGGCCCGCTGAAGCGCTGAGGCTGGCGGGTTAATTACGTACTGGCCGTCGATTTTAGCAACCCGCACTTCGGAGATGGGGCCGAGAAAAGGAATGTCGGATACGGAAAGAGCCGCCGAAGCTGCCAGTCCCGCCAGGGCATCAGGCAATACTTCCTGATCCGCCGAAATCATGAAAATGTTGATTTGGGTATCCGCGTGGTAATCGTCCGGGAAGAGAGGACGGATGGCACGGTCCACCATCCGGCTGATCAGGACTTCGTGGTCAGACAGTCTGCCTTCCCGGCGTAGAAAGCCACCGGGGATTTTACCGGCAGAGGCAAATTTTTCCTGATAATCAACCGAAAGTGGTAAAAAGTCTGTTCCGGCACGGGCTTCCTGGGTAGCTACCACCGTTGCCAGCAGCATGGTATCCCCCATCCGGACTACCACTGAGCCGTCTGCCTGCCGGGCTAACTTGCCAGTTTCGATGGTGATTTTTCTGCCATCGGGTAATTCAAAAGATTTAGTGATTACGTTCATCAGTCAATTTTGTAGAATATATAGTGGTTATAAAAGTTACCGGTCACCTGTAAGCCGGAATTGCTCCGGTTTGATTTGGTACGCTGATCAGGGGAGGGAAAATGCAGCCTTGTCCACATATGATCCTTCTGAAAGCCAAAGGGCTGTTACCCATCCGGGGAACAAGCTCTGGAAGCAGAACACTGTTCCAAAACAGCTTAAGCCGGCTTGGGGGGCCGGCCTGATAATAGAAAAAAGGGAACCCCTTTTGCGAAGCTCCCTTTCACATATTTATTTTCTCAGATTCAGTTCCGCAATAATGGCGCGGTATCTTCCGATTTCAGTTTTCATCAGATAGTCAAGCAGCCTTCTTCTCTTGCCTACCAGTTTCAACAGACCAAGGCGGGTGGAAAAGTCATGCTTGTGGGTTTTCAGGTGTTCCGTCAGGTGATTAATCCGGTACGTGAACAGGGCAATCTGCGCTTCGGGTGAGCCGGTGTCAGCTTTCTTTTTGCCATGTCCGTGTGCTTCGAACAGTTCCTGTTTTTTGTCAGTCGTCAGATACATTTTTGCAGCTTGTATTAGTTCTTTTTCTCTATTTTATACACAGAGGGCAAAAGTAGCCAGTTTCGTACGGAATTGCAAGGCTGTGGTCTTTTAAAATAGAATTATGCCTCCGTATAATTACACTCCTGCCGGAATGGGAGTGCGTGTTTTCTCCCTTCTGAATTTTCTCTTCAACCGGTTGAATGCAATGCGGTAAGCATCGGCTTCGAGCAGGCGGGAATCATTGCGGGCCTGCCGCAGGAAAAACATTCCGACCCAGAACAGGATGAAATTACCTCCCCATACGCCGCCGGCAATGGGCACCAGTCCTTCCCGGGCCCACTTTTCGCCCAGCATGGAGAACACGTAGAATATGATGAAGAACATGATGGAAATCAGCACCGGCATGCCAAGCCCGCCTTTCTTGATAATGGAGCCCAGCGGAGCACCAATCAGAAACATAATAAAACAAGCTACTGACTGGGTATAGCGGCGGTGCTTTTCGGCGGCATAGGTCCTCTGTTCGCTGAGCGTGGTAGCCATCTGCTGCTGGCTGCTCTCGGTGTAGGCCCTTACGCTTCTTGCCTGATTAGCCGCCCGGCTGTAAATATCCTTCTGGTGGTATGCGGGCTGCTTTGCCGATGCGAGAGAATCTGTCCACGCACCGGCAGCAATGGCGGGAGGTTTAACCGTATCACGCGGCGAAACATTCACCGGCCGCAGATGGTAACTGTAGTATTGTGAAACACCACGGTTCAGATTGGCCTGCATCCTGGTTACTTCCTTCTGCAGGGAATCAACTGCGTACCTGAGCTGGTCCACGTTCTTCATCCACCGGTGATTGGAAAACAGCTCTTTGGGCGTTTCACCCATATCAAAGGAAGACAGGTCGATTACTCTTTTGGATTTCTTGAACCGGTTGCGCATGAACTGGTCATTTGAATCGTTTCCGCGGCGGCTTCCGGCGGAATAGTCATCGAAGCTTTGTCCGTTGAAAAGTTCAAAAACAAGGTAGCGGCCGCTCATGATCGTGTACATCTGCGCCGAATCTGCCAGAATCACCCGGGTATTTCCATTGTGCTCCTGGTGATCGTAGATAATCACGTCCAGCAGTGTCTTCTCATCGGGGAGCTTCTTGTTTACCTTGATGCTCATGTCGGGAAGATCTTTGTAAAATATTCCTTCCCTGATGGACAGGGAAGGTTTTTTCTGCTTGACGTCCCAAAGCAGGCTGAACGCTTTCAGATTGGCTTTGGGCACTACGTGGTTATTGAACCAGAAGGCCGCAAGCGTGATCAGGACCGAAAAGATGAAAACCGGGAGAAGAACCCTGACCAGCGAAATTCCCGCGCTTTTTATCGCAGTCAGCTCGTAATGTTCCCCGAGGTTGCCGTAAGTCATCAGGGAGGAGAGCAGCACAGCCAGCGGCAGTGCCACCGGAACGGAATAAAGGCTGAAATTGAATAGTAATTCCACAAACACATTCACTCCCAGACCTTTACCCACCAGATACTCAAAATATTTGATGATGGTTTGAGTCAGAAAAATGAATACAAGGACGGCGAAGGTGAGAAAAAAAGGCCCGATAAAAGCCTTTATGATAAATTTATCAAGTTTTTTCATGCAGGAGCTTCCGGTTGACAATGCCTTTTCCGGAAAAGCTAAAGCAATAATAATGCCTTTTCCGGACACCTGCAGCCAGGAGTAATATTTGGCTGATTTAGCAATCTGCCTTAACCACCAACTGCCTCACGGAGCGAACCAACCAACTGGGACCAAAGTTCCCGCAGGTCCTCTTCATTTTCAAGGTCGGAGAAGTCTGTCACTTTCAGAAAGGAGGATTGGGTGAGCTCATTCTGGTCGAGTCGGAATTCGAGAAAGGCGGTATCGGTAAGGACCCGGGCATTGGGGGGAATGAATTCAAATTTGACGTATTTGTTGGCTCGGAGGGCGGTAATCTTAGCGTAATGCGGGGTGTCGTCCCATACGAAATTGAATACTTTCTGGTCGTCAATCGTGACATCGTCAGCAAACCACTGGGCGAGTCCGGCCGGGCTGGAGAGATAGGGAAATAACATTTTGGGAGATGCTCTCAGCTCAAACTCAGCGGTATATATTTGATTATTCATGCATGTCAGGTATTGAAATTTTATTAAGGTCTCTTCTGCTAAATGTATTGCTTTTTTGAATTGAAAACAACTGTCCCAAATTATTTGGCGATTATTTTTCATTGATGTCGGGAATCTTTAGTTTTGTGGCCCCTGAAAGCCGGCCGGCGCGTATTTTACCGGCGAACTGGTACAGGAACCCGGCGAGGTAGCTCAGATGGTTAGAGCATTGGATTCATAACCCAAAGGTCGGCAGTTCGATTCTGCTCCTCGCTACCCGAAACCAAAAATCCCCTTGTAAATCAACTATTTACAAGGGGATTTTTGGTTTCGGGGAAATTATAATGGTGAAGGGCAGGAATTGCCCGGGGATTCTTCATCCCCAAAACCTCTCCCTGCCGCCCATTTTGGCAGTAAGCCTGAAAATTTTTGCCGGCAATACGGAATTGTTTTTTACCAAATGCCGCGGGAGGACCAGAACTGCCAGACCGGTAACCTGACCACCCGCGGCGAAACTTCTCATTCACCAGTACACCAGCAGGAGAGCAAGCCCTGAGGCAGAGCATCAAGCCACTGACTGAACAAGGTGCAGTCAACAACCCGTTAATTATTTCCGCTGCCGGCCCGGTTCCGTTCTGCCTCCGTACCGGTGCTGCGCTGCCGGGCGGCCTTTACATTCTGGTTGCCGAAGTTATAGGTGAAAGTGACCCGGGCCACGCGGCTTTCCCAGCGGGACTGAATGTTGAAGTTAATGTCCTGAAAGCTGGTTCTGCCCCGGAACTGGTTTAACCATAAGGGATCGTTCACGTTCAGCTTCAGATTTCCCTTTTTGCTCAGTACCTGCTTCTGCACACCCAGACTGAAGGCACCCATCGGCTGGCTCTGGAAGAAACCGAAAAGTCCGGCGGAGTTGTACCAGCCGGCCAGTTCGCCGGTGAAGCCCTTGCCCAGTACAAAGTTGTTGGCTATGTAAGCATTCCAGGCCAGCACGTCCACATTGTACCGCTCCCCGAGATATTCAGTATCATACTGGTTGTAAAACACAGTGAAATTGCTCTGGATGGTCCACCACTTGCGCACGGGCACCGGGAAACTTACTGTCAGGTTCAGGTTGTCCTGCGTGGCCAGATTGTTGGCCATGATGAAAGTCTTGTTTTCGGAAGCAATCTGACCGGGCACTTCCCGCACGATTACATCGCTGGTGCGGCTGTATTGAATGCTGGTTGAAAAAGCATTTTTGTACACGTGCGTCAGCTGGAACGAATGGGTATACTGTGGCTTCAGGTAAGGGTTGCCCTGCTGATAAGTGTACGGATCGAGATAAAACACAAAAGGGTTCAGATCCTGATAATTGGGCCGGTCAATGCGGCGGCTGTAGGAGAGATTCAATACGTTATTCGTATCCAGCTGCCTCGACAGGAACAGGGTCGGAAAGAGATTTACGTATTCCCGGAATACACTTTTGGTGGGTTTGTCTACTGTTTCTGAAACACCGTCTGACCGGGTGTGCTCAAGCCGCAGACCCGCCTGCAGACTGGTTTTTTTATTCAGTTTGGTGCTATAGTTAGCGTAGACAGCGTTGATATTTTCATTGTACCGGAAGTGGTTCGAGTTGGAATCCACGCGCATCCAGGCACCGTCCAGCCGGTTGTCAAAAAGCAGGTTGTTGTCCGATAGTACGTAGCTGCTCTTTACGCCGCCTTCCAGTTTCCCTTTTTTGAGTGGATGGGTATAGTCGGCCTTAAACGCCCAGATGCCAATGGCCGAGGGCATACCGTTGCGTGTTTCCTCTGCCGGCCTGATTTCCTGATCACTGGCACCGGTAAAACTTGTAAAGAGTTGGTTAAAAGATTTTCCGTCGAAGCGGGAATAATCCATGTCGGCGGTAAATTCGCGGCCCTTGCCATTCAGATCGTACTTGTAATTCAGATTACCCGTTACGTTCGTCCATAGGTTATTAACCGTCACCGCCGTGGTAGGCCGGAGGGTAATTTCACCGGCGGCGTTTCGCATAACCGTATTAGTTAGTGCATTGTCCTGATTCCAGTCATTGGAAAAGCCGGTAACCAGCACGCCAAAGGTGCTCTTTTTGCTCAGGAAATAATCAAGGCCTGCCCGGTAGTTGTGGCCGTCAAACCAGTTGGGACGCCGGGAAGTCTGGTCAAAATAAGTAACGGAGCCATCTGGCTGGGGAATAACCCGGTTCAGTTCCATTTCCTGAAACGACTTCCGGTGGCTGTAGCTGTAGTTGCCGAATGCGTTGATTTTCCCTGCGCGGTGGTTGAGCCGCAGGCTGCCATTGGCCTTCTCGAAGCGGCCATAGCCAACCCCGGCAATCACGGTTCCGTTGGTGCCGGAGTTCTGGTTTTTCTTCATCCTGATATTGATGATGCCCGAATTGCCGGCTGCGTCGTATCTGGAGGAAGGGTTGGTGATGATCTCAATTTTTTCGATGTTGTCGCTGGGCGTGTTCTTGAGCAGATTGGATACTTCCTGCGCAGAGAGGTAGGTCTGCTTGCCGTCGATCAGCACGATCACGCCCTGCTTGCCTTTGAGCTGAATCTGGTCGTTCTGGCGGTCAATGGTGACACCGGGGGCTTTTTCCAGCACTTCCAGCGCCGTATTCCCGCTGGCTACGATGCTGTTTTCCACATTGATTACGGTACGGTCAATCTGCTGCTCAATAAAAGGCTTTTTGGTCACTACCGTTACCTCCTTCAGCAGTTGCGTTTCTTCGTTCAGCTGCAGCGCCGGCAGGGTTACGGCCGGGCGGCTGGCATCCAGAATGAAGGCTTCGGAGTACGTTTTCCGGTAGCCCACCTGCGAAGCCATCACAAGATAGCGGCCTTCACCAGGCCCTTCAAACTCATACGCTCCGGCAGCATTGGTTACGGCCCCTTTTACAAGGGTGGAGTCGGCAGCTTTCAGGAGCATCATGGTTGCAAATTCGAGCGGTTTGGCTGAGGCGTTCAGAACGGTGCCATTCACTTTGCCTCTGAAGGCCGGGGTTTGGGCCATAGCGGCCGGGCAGGTGAGCAAACCAGCCATCAATAAGTGGAGTAATCGTTTCACGTGATTCGTAATGGTTAAAGATGTGAGTGTGCGGAGATAAAATTACTGTAATAGGTATTACACAGTACCCGGTTTATTACAAGTGGCAAGGGTGGTGGGGTAAGCGGCGGTAAAAGGAATATTTGGCAGTGGCATCATACAATTAACAGGACAAAAGGGGCAGGTGCGGACGAAAGAATTGGCACCGGCTGAATCGCTTTTCAGGAATGGTAGTGGAGGAAGGGTGTTGGAGGTTAGACTTTACGGAAAGTATTTTACCGGTTCCATGGGAAGCATTGACAGAGTATCAGTATTTCTTATAATTTCTTATAAAATTCAGTGAATTTTTATATCAACTCCCGGGGGTTGGCTACGTAAGATGACCTATTCAACCAACAACAAACAGTATGAGTGAGAACCAGAACGAAACTCCCGATCCGAAAGACGGCTTCGGCACTGGCGTTACCGGTGCGGGGAGTTCAGCCGACCCCAGAATGGCCCCGGGTGAATCTGCTGATACCATCACCACCCGGCAAGGACACCCGGTAACGGACAATCAGAATGTCCGCACGGTGGGCGACCGCGGACCAACTACCCTGGAGAATTACCAGTTCCTTGAAAAGATCACCCACTTTGACCGCGAAAGAATTCCGGAGCGGGTGGTGCATGCCAGAGGTGCCGGTGCCCACGGCTATTTTGAAGCCTGCGGCACGGCCGGAGACGAGCCGGTGTCCAGATACACGCGGGCTAAACTTTTTCAGGAAAAGGGAAAGCAGACGCCGGTATTTGTGCGTTTCTCCTCCGTGATTCACGGCGGTCACTCACCCGAAACCCTGCGCGATCCCCGCGGGTTTGCCGTGAAGTTCTACACCGAAGACGGTAACTGGGATCTGGTGGGAAACAACCTGAAGGTCTTTTTCATCCGCGACCCGCTGAAGTTTCCGGACCTGGTGCACGCTTTCAAGCCGGACCCGGTCACCAACCGCCAGGACGGGCAGCGTATTTTCGATTTCATCAGCAATACGCCCGAAGCCATGCACATGATTACATTTCTGTTTTCACCTTACGGCATTCCGGCCAACTACCGGCAGATGCAGGGCTCAGGCGTGAATACCTACAAGTGGGTAAACCAGCAGGGCACCGGTGTGCTGGTGAAGTACCATTGGGAACCACTCAGCCAGGGCATAAAAAATCTGATGCAGGCTGAAGCGGAGCAGATTCAGGGTAAGAACTTCAACCACGCCACCCAGGACCTGTACGAAGCCATTGAAAAAGGCAATTTCCCCGAATGGGAGCTCTGCGTGCAGATTATGGCCGACGGCTACCACGAAGAACTGGACTTTGATCCCCTGGACCCGACCAAGCTATGGCCCACGGATCAGTTTCCCTTCCTGAAAGTTGGTAAAATGGTACTGAACAAAAACCCCGGAAACTATTTTGCCGAGGTAGAACAGGTTGCTTTCGGCACCGGGGTACTGGTGGACGGTCTCGACTTTTCGGACGATAAACTGCTGCAGGGGCGCACATTCTCCTATTCTGATACCCAGCGGTACCGGGTGGGTAGCAATTACCTGCAACTGCCGGTCAATGCCCCCAAAAAGCACGTAGCTACCAACCAGCGGGACGGTCAGATGACGTATCACGTGGACGCTGCACCGGGTCAGAACCCGCACGTCAACTACGAACCATCTTCGCTGGGTGGCCTGAAAGAGTCGCCAAAACCGGGACCTGACCACACCCCACACTACGACGCGAACCTTGTGCGTCAGAAAATAGACCGTACCAATGATTTCGGTCAGGCCGGTGAGCGGTACCGCACCTTTGAGGACTGGGAGCGCGATGACCTGATCCTGAATCTGGTCAATACGCTGAAACCGGTGGAAAAACACATACAGGACCGTATGGTTGAACTGTTTACAAAGTGTGACCCGGATTACGGACGCCGGGTAGCCGAAGGCCTGAAAGCAGGAGACAGCATGAACGGCTCCGGCGGCCCGATCGGCTCAACCGGAGCAGACGCAGCCGTGAAGCAGGCTGAGGAAAATGCACATTCTGCAAGGCCGTATTAGAGTTATTGGTTATTGGTTATTAGTTATTGGTTATTCGTTGGTGGCTGAAGGTAATTCGTATGCAGCTCGTCACAGTTCAATGTTGGGGTTGCCGTACCGAAAAGCGGGTAACGAATAACCAATAACTTTTTTAAAACCCACCCTGTCCGGGTTTGGTGTAGTTGGGCAGGTCATTCACCAGCAGCCAGTAGTTGGCGATGTCGGCAATGATCAGCGAAAATTTGAGAAAATTCATGGGTTTGATCACGAAGCTGTTGGCCCCCAGTGTGTAGGCCTGCTGCATTTCTTCCTCACTCGTGGAAACAGTGACAATGATCACCGGTATGCTTTTGGTCCGCGGATCGGATTTCATCACCTTCAGCACTTCAATGCCCCTGGTTTTGGGCAGGTCCAGGTCCAGAATCACCACCAGCGGAAGACTGTAAGACCGGTCACTGCAGGGTCCCTCCTTGAAAAGGTACTGCAATGCCTCTTCGCCGTTCCGGAGATGGTGGTAGCGGATAGCAGGCATTTTCGCTTTCAGGGCCTTGAAGGTCAGTTCGGCTTCGTATTCACTGTCCTCAATCAGCAGAATTTCCGGTTGGTTTATGATCATACGCGGTCAATCAGGTTGTCTTTTAAACGTAAAAACAAAGCCTGTCGTTTGCGTGGCAGCAAAAGAAATTTATGCGGCTTACAATCAGACAAGAAATTTATCTCGGTTTTATGGCGGCGGCCTTGCTTGTTGGTACCTCGAGGTACTTCAATTATCATACTACCGTACGGTACATTGATACCATACTGGAAGTGGGGCAGGGGCAGAAAATTATCACTCAGGTCCAGACGGTGCTCACCCTCCTGGTTGACGCCGAAACCGGGGAAAGAGGCTACGTAATCACCCGCCAGGAGAGGTTTCTGGACCCTTACCGGGAAGCCATCTCCCGGCTGAAGACCGAAACGGATAAGCTCGAAGCCCTGATCAGAAATTCACCTTTCCGCCGGCAGCATTTTTCCCGGCTCAGGGCAGGAATCCAATTACAAATTCGCTTTCTGGACGAAAACGTCAGCCTGGTGAGGCAGGGGAGCCACAATGAAGCTGTGCAGCGGGTCATTTCGGGCGAAGGAAAACGATCACTGGACGCCAACCGGTTGCTGCTGAGCCAGCTCCGGCGGGCGGAGGAAAACGACCTTGCCCGCCAGCTACTGGAGGTAGAAAGCATGGAGGAGCGCAACAAACGTTTAAACCTTGCAGGAGTCGTGATTCTGGCGCTGCTCTTTGCCGGCGGCCTGCTGACGATCATCTCCAACATCAACCAGCAGGACCGCCTGCGGGAACAGCTCCGGAAAGAAAACCAGATGAGCCAGGAGCTGAACCGGGAACTTCATATCCGTCTCAGGCAGTTGTACGATGCGCAGGAAATCGCGCAGGTAGGCAGCTTCCGGACTGCACCGGGCAGTAATACATTTACCGGCACCCCGGAGTTATTCCGGATAGCTGGCTGGCCCACCGAGCTGGCCGGAAAACCGGCAGACACCGGTCTTTTTTACAATTCCCTCTCACCGGATGACGCCAGGCGGATTCTTTCTTATACCGGGGAAACCACCCCGGACCGGCAATCCCTTACCGCTACATTTCGCATGCGCACCGGCGGAGGAGACCAGAAACAAATTCTCATCAAGGCCCGGATCCGGGCCGAAGGAGAGGCCGCACCGGTGATGGAAGGAACAGTTCTGGACATTACTGCCCGCAAGCGGTTTGAGGAAGAACTGCAGCAACTCAATGAAGAACTGAGGGCCACCAATGAGGAACTTTCTTCCACGGTGGAGGAACTGACCGCCGCCGGCGAAAAAATCCAGCAGTATAACCTCATACTGGAGGAGAAAAACCTTCAGTTGGAAAGACTAAACGCTGAGTACACTGATTTATACGAAAACGCTCCGGTCGGGTACCATTCCCTTGACGCTCAGGGGCGGATCGTGAAAGTAAACAATACCGAATTGCAGTGGCTGGGTTACACCCGGGAAGAAATGACTGATAAACCGGTGGCTCAGTTTCTCCCCGCGCACCAGGCCGAAGACTTAAAAAGATTAACCCCTGAATTGATTTCCAAAGGAATGGTGTCGGGTGTGGAGCGGGAGTTCAGGAGGAAGGACGGAACGGTAATGACGCTGCTTGTCAATGCACGGGCGGAATACGACGAGGAGGACAATTTTGTCAGAATCAGGTCCACGCTTACCAATTTTACGGAACTGAAGGCCGCAAGGCAACTGCTGGCGGAGCGGACTGCGCAACTGGAACAGACCAACCGTGACCTGGAAGCTTTTGCCTTTACCATCTCCCACGATCTGAAGGCTCCGTTACGGGTGGTGGTAGGATTCACCGGTATGCTGAAAGAAGAGTATGCCGGAAAGCTGGATGATGAAGCCATGCGGCTGATAAAAGTTATCGAGAAGAACAGCATCCAGATGGGCCGCCTGGTGGATGATCTGCTCTCCTTCGCCCGGCTGGGCCGCACCACTGTGGCTAAAGCCACCGTTGACACGCAAAGCCTGGTGCAGGAAGTCTTGACGGAACAGTTGACCGGGCCCGGCAGTGAGAAGTACCAGGTGCAGGTGGGTTCCCTGCCGGTCGTAACGGCCGATCCGCGCCTGCTTCGTCAGGTCTGGAGTAATCTGATTGGCAATGCGGTCAAGTTTTCCGCTGCAGTAAATGCGCCCGCCATTGGGATAGAAGCCTCCCGGCAGGAACAGGAAGTGGTTTTCACCATCCGCGACAACGGCACGGCTACGACCCTGCCCACCGGGACAATCTGTTCCGGGTATTCAGGCGGCTTCATTCTGCCGATGAATTTGAAGGCAGTGGTGTAGGACTGGCCATCGTGCACCGGATCATTTCGTGGCATCACGGAAGGATCTGGAGCGAATCGTCTCCCGGTGCCGGGGCGACCTTCCATTTCTCCCTGCCCGGTCAGGCGGGGCTGTCTGCATAGGTGCTGCTCAGGTAATAAAATAAGTAGCTGCGCAATTTTAAATTGTGAATTTTTTCAGACATTTAAAATCCAAAACTCACACTTTAAAATTGCACGCCGGCGTGTTACTTCCTCACCCGCTTTGTCAGGTCTTCCGTTTTGAGGGAGATCAGTCTTCCGGCCGGCTTGCCACCGCGGTAGCTCACTACTCTGAACATATCCGCGCCTTCCGGCATGACCAGCGTTTCCCTGTACTTTGCGTAGTATGAATTGGGAATGGTATTGTCGAAAGAGTAATACAGATCCAGCCCGTTTACTTCCGTGGAAAGGTCAATCACCAGCAGGCCGGCATCGTTTTTCTTCACCCTGATAATGGGGTCGTACATGCTGCGGGCATAATTGATTTTCGCCTCATCGAACCGCCCGAAGTGGGCTTCTACCTTCGTTACAAACCGGTTCCAGTTTTTCCTTCCCTTCGGCGACCAGTTTACTTCCGCGAGGGCAAAAGCGCGGGGCCAGATCATGTACTGGGCGTGGGGAACGGTTGGGATCTGCTCGGTCCAGAGGTTGCCCTGCCCGCCGAGAATAAACGTAGAGTCTGCGCCTTTGGGAATCGGGTCCCAGTTGTAGCTGTCCTTCAGCCGGACCGTACTGTAAACCGGTGCCTCCACGGCCGGGTCGCCCTGCATCAGATCAAGGTAGCAGTGGGGGGAAGGTGCCATCACAACCGGGGCTTTCTGGTGGGCCGCTTCGATTCCGCCTTTCAGGCCGCGCCAACTCATCACTGCGGCCCCGGACGGCAAGCCCCCTTCCAGAATTTCGTCCCAGCCCATCGTCTTTTTGCCTTTTTCCTTCAGAATGGTGCTGACCCTGCCGGAGAAATAGCTCTGTAGTTCGTCGGTGTTCTTCATGTTCTTTTTCTTCATCAGCGCCTGGCAGCCGGGGTCTTTCTGCCAGTAGCCTTTGTAGCACTCATCGCCGCCCATGTGGATGTACTCAAACGGAAACAGCTGCGCTACTTCCGTGAAAACCTTGTCCAGAAACTGGTAAACCTGTTCGTCGGAAGGGTTCAGCGTATTGTCAATGTGCATGGTAAACGTGCCATTGCTGTGCCAGGTCGAAAACTTCGAGCCGGGATTTACCTTCGTATTGGGATCTTTGGTGCACGACAATCCGGGGTAGGCGGCAATGGCCGCCATGCTGTGTCCGGGAACGTCAATTTCGGGCATTATTTCGATGTTGCGGTCTTTGGCGTACTGCACGATTTCACGGATGTCGTCGTGGGTATAGAAGCCGCCGTAAGTTGGTTTTTCGCCGGGCCTGGGCGGATCGTTGGTGTTGAAAGTGCCTGCCCTCGGAACCCGCCAGGCACCCACTTCAGTAAGCTTCGGCAAACTCTTGATCTGAATCCGCCAGCCGTTGTCGTCGGTGAGGTGCCAGTGGAAGCGGTTGTATTTGTAGCGGGCCATGTGGTCGAGGTGATCCTTTACCTGCTCCTTCGTGAAAAAATGGCGGCTGACGTCAAGCATCAGTCCGCGCCACGCAAAACGGGGATAATCAGTTACGGAGACGGCCGGAATTTCCCATTTTACGTTCCTGACCGGTGTCTTACTCTCGATTTCCTTCGGCAGCAGTTGCAGCAGCGTCTGCATGCCGTAAAAAAGACCCGCCGGGTTATTGGCGGCAATGGTTACTTTGGTAGTTGTAGCTTCCAGCGTGTAGCCCTCCGCACCAAGCCGCGTATCGGGTTTGGCATTCAACAAAAGCTGGATGCCGCCATCGCCGCCGGACTGGGTGGTTTTGGGAGTGAAGCCAGTGGCCGGACTGATTTTCGAAGTCAGGTAAGTTGCCAGCCTTGCCACTTCCGGCTGACCGGAAGGTACCCCGATGGGAGTGGCCTCCGTCAGCACAAAGACGCCTTTTCCGGGCTGGACACTTACCGGCTCCGGGATCAGGGAAATGGGTCTTTCCTGGGCAGCGAGGGGCATCTGCCCGTGCATCAGCAGGAAGGTTACGATTAACAGGGTTACTCTTTTCATGGATGAATTATGTTGCGGATAGCTAGAAAAAAATGCGGAAAGTAAATTTACAACACTTCCATTTTTCTGATGTAAGATATCCATTTACCTTATAGGACATTGCCCTTTTCCCGGCCCGGTGCCCTAAGGTAGAAGTAGGCCACAGGCACTTGGACCAACAAAAAAGCAGGCATTTCTCCGGACCGAAGGAAATGCCTGCTTCCATAACGCAATGGGACGGCAATCTATTGGTACTGAATGTAAATAGGCCGGGGCTTCAGCTTCAGCAGGGCTTCCGGCTGCATTTCTTCCTTCATGCCTACCTTGGCAACGTCGTTCTTGTAGAACATTTTGAAACCGGTATACTGTACCGGCTCCGGGTAGATAAATGATTTATAAGTCGAGGTCTTCTTGGCAGGCGGTCCCCAGCCATCCATGTCCATCACGATCTGCACTTCGGGCCGCAGTTTGATGGCTTTGTAATTGGTTACCATCGGCCGCGTAAACCGGTGAATGACCAGCATCTTCGGGGGCAGGTTGTGCTTTTTCACCAGACCGGCAAGGTATTCGGTCACGTAGTTGATGTCAGCCGCGTCGTAAGAACCGATCTGCGTGCCCGGCCGGGCTCCGGTTTTCATGGAAAACTCCGGATCGATGCCGAGGTGTACCTGCGGCATGGAAAGGTATTTCTCGAATTGAACTACTTCCTCCTGAATTGAACCTGTGCCCACCTGAATATCCACAAATACCAGCGCATCAATTTCCTGTGCCCATTTGATTACGGTATCAATCTGATGAAATGGCATCCGGAGGCGGTATTTGCCAGCCTTGCCCGGCTCCACCTGGGCCGTTACGGCAATGTAGTGCAGCGCCGGAATGGCCGGGGTCACACTGTCGGCTTTGGTCCACTTGGCTATCTCACCCTGCAGTTTTTTCAGCATTTCCTTTTTGGGCAGTTCACCCAGAATGCCCATCTGTTTGGAGTAAAGGTTTCCATAATAGGATACTACCCGCTTGAAGGGCAGAACGGCTCCGGGCCGCGGATACTCGTGTTTTACCGGCCAGCGTCCCGAAGAATCACCGTTGGCAAGATACAGTTGCAGCCGGTTGTAGGCCGCCGTATCCAGGGAAGCGACTGGTGCCGGTGCCGGCAAGGTTGTCCCGGTTGAAGCAGTATCACTTACGGGGGGGGTTACGAATTCAGCCGGTGTATCACCGGACTCCTGTACCTTGGCAGTACAACCGAACAACAAGCCGGCAGCCAACAATAAAGCGTTACCTTTTAATAAAAAATTCATACGTATTTAGTGAAAATGTGCCTGCTTTTAAGAATTTTTTAAACTGAGGATAAAAATTTCTCTAAGTTCCGCATTTCCCGGAATTGAACGGCACCTGGCAGGGGAGGGGGAGGTGTAATAAATTAACAAAATTACCCCAGGCAACCCGGACAAAGCAAACAGCCGGTGCAAAAAGCATGGATTGCTGCTTTAATATAAAGAGTGAAATACGCATAGCCGGGTTACCTTTTTCCTCTTTCAGGGATCACCCGCCCTGTGTTTTTCCTTCTTCGCCAACAGGCATTTAAATGCTTATCTTTGAAAGAACCAAACACCAGAATTTACTTGTACCCGGCGGAGCCAACCCGTACCAACCAATCAATATCTGATCAGTCAGGACCACCCGTACCAATCCCCTTCCATGCATAGTGCAACTGAACAAACCGCCGGCCGCATTGTCCTTTTTGACGGGGTATGCAACCTGTGCAACGGGGCAGTGCAGTTCATTGTACGGCGTGACCGGAGGGGGCAGTTCCGGTTTGCTTCGCTGTAGTCGGAAAGTGGTCTGGCAAGGCTCCGGCAGATCCCTGGTAAGCTGACACCTATGGAGCTGAGCCTTACGGCAGCGGATGGCTGAACCTCAGAACCGGCTGTACTGAATCCGGATGGCGTTGAGAATCGCCAGAAAAGCCACGCCCACATCGGCAAATACTGCCTCCCACAAGGAGGCTACACCGAATGACCCCAGCAGCAGCACCAGCACCTTCACCCCGAAAGCAAAGCCGATGTTTTGCCACACAATCTGACGGGTTTTGCGGCCGATCCGGATGGCAGTTGTAATTTTTGAGAGCTGGTCCGTCTGGATCACTACGTCCGCCGATTCAATGGCCGCATCGGCACCAAGGCCGCCCATGGCAATGCCAACGTCGGCAAGGGACAGGACCGGCGCATCGTTGATCCCGTCGCCGGCAAAGGCTACAGTGCGCCCACTGGCCTGCAACCGCCGGAGGTGCTCCACTTTACCGGCTGGCAGCAGATCGCCGAAAGCCTCCGTGATCCCGACCTGCCGGGCTACTTCCTGCACAGTTTCCTCCCGGTCGCCGGACAGCACCAGGATCCGGCTGATTCCGGCAGCTTTCAGACTTTTCACCGTCTCCGTGGCATCTTCGCGCAACCGGTCGCCCACCACAAAGTGGCCGGCGTAGGCTCCGTCGATCCCCACAAGTACCACGGTCTGTGTAAATTCCGCCGCAAAGGCCGGTACAGGAATTCCTTCCCGCTGAAAAAAACGGGCATTTCCGGCCAGGACCTCCTGCCCTCCGACGACCCCTCTGATGCCGTGCCCCGGTACCTCTTCCACGCCGGTTACGGAAGGCAAGGCCTCCCCACCTGAAGAGAGCGAGGCAATGGCCTGCGCCACCGGATGATTCGATCTGCGTTCAAGGGCCGAAACCAGAAACAGCAGTTTTTCGCGGCTGATCCCGTGCGGCACCACCTCCTGCACCCGGAACTCTCCCGCGGTAAGGGTACCGGTTTTGTCAAGCACCACCGTATCCACTTTGGTGATGACATCAAGGTAGCTGGCTCCCTTGAACAGGATTCCGTTGCGCGAGGCCGCACCGATGCCTCCGAAATAGCCCAGGGGAATGGACACCATCAGGGCGCACGGACAGGAGATGACCAGAAACACCAGTGCCCGGTACAGCCAGTCCTCAAATACATAACCGGTGACGAAGAAAAGCGGCAAAAACGTAATTCCCAGCGCCAGATAAACGACCACTGGCGTGTATACCCTGGCAAATCTGGACAGGAACAGCTGGGTTCTGGCTTTGCGTCCGGCCGCCTGCTCCACCATTTGCAGAATCCGGGCAAGGGTACTGTTTTCAAAGGGAGCCGTTACCCGGATCTCAACCGGGTGCGTCAGGTTGATGGTGCCGGCCAGCACGGCTTCACCCTGCCGCCGGGCTTGTGGCCGTGATTCTCCGGTGAGGGCTACCGTATTGAAGGTGGAATATTCGCCCAGCATTTCGCCGTCAAGCCCCACTTTTTCACCGGCTTTTACCTGGATCACATCACCGGGTATTACCAGCCGGGGGTCGATGGTCACCACCTGACCGTGCCGGACCAGACTCACCAGCCGGGGCCGGTTGTCCATCATTTCCCGGATGGAGCGGCGGGATCGCTTCACGGCAGCTTCCTGAAAATGCTCCCCGACCACGTAAAACAGCATTACGGCCACTCCCTCGGCATATTCTCCGATATAGAAAGCTCCCAGCGTCGCCAGCGACATCAGGAAAAATTCATTGAAAAGCTGCCCCTTCCGCAGGTTCTTCCAGGCATAGCCCAAAACTTTGGTACCCACCAGCAGGTAAGCTGCTCCGTAAACAACCAATGGCACCCATCCGCTGAACCACGCGGTCTTATTCCACTCCAGCGCCAGTCCGGCGGCCAGCAGCAGGAAGCTCAAAAGGGCAGGCAGGTAAGTAGCAGCCCACTGATCCTTTTCCTGCGCCGGCGCTGATGCAGGTGCCTTGCCGGACGGCTGGGGCTGGCAACATTCGCCGCATCCTGCCTGGTCAGGCACCGCGTACACCGGAGCATTGCGGAGTGCCGGATCAGTAGGAGGGGAGCCGGTATGGAGCTGGTCAGAAGGGGTTGGCATGTAAAAATTTTGAAAGGTGAATTGCAGGGAAAGTACAAATTATTCGAATAATTATAAATAAAGTCCCGGTCCTTAAATATTGCCCCCGGGAGTGATCCAATAGTGCCAATCAGGCAGACCTCAGCCTCACATTTGTAGAATGAAGGAGTGATCAATTTAGTTCGTTTTCCTAAATTGCCGGCATAAACCTGACACCACAGATTAGAGCCTTTTTGCCCCGGAAGTGGAAAAAGCAGGTATCCCAAAAATAATATTTATTTTATTGGATATCAGCTTTTTACCCCTTTATTTAAAAATCAGCTGTTTTAAAAAAAGACATTTTCTTGTGTCGTTTTGAAACAAAAATTACATTTAAGGATCTCAACCATCGTTGCAGCCCATGTATCTTAAACTGGACGGAAAAATACTCGTCGTAGACGACGACCAACATATATTATTCACCACCAAGCTTGCCCTAAAAGACCGTTTCACCACCTTTCGCACCGAAAGTACACCACAGGGACTTAGAGAAATACTAAAAGAAGAACATTTTGACGTACTTCTGCTGGATATGAATTTCACCCCCGGGATGTCAAGTGGCAAGGAAGGTCTGCAGTGGCTGAAGGTTGTAAAGGAGGTTTCCCCTGATACTCAGGTGGTGATGCTTGCCTCTTACGGTGACAGTGATGCCGCCTTGCTGGCTATCCGCGAAGGTGCCACTGATTTTATGAACAAGCCCCTTGACCGCGAAAAGCTGGTCTCGGCCGTAACCACGGTGTACTGGCTCAGCCAGTCCAACAAGCGGGTACGGTACCTGCAGGCCCGGCAGCGGGCCCTGCAGCTGGAACTGAGTATTCAGCCCGAGGAGATCATTGCCCAGTCACCGGCCATGCGCAGCGTGATGCAGGCAGTAAAAGAGGCTGCTGCTTCTGAAGCCAATGTGCTGATTCATGGCGAAAACGGCACCGGAAAGGACATCATTGCCCGTGCCATTCACCGCTTGTCGGCAAGGTCCCACGAGGTTTTCGTGAAGGTGGAGGTGAACCAAACGCCCATTGCGGTGCTGGAACCCGCCCTTTTCGGCCTCGTGATTGACCCGGTAATCACCGACCCTGCCGACCGGCCCGGAAAGCTTGAAATCGCCTCCGGTGGCACCCTGTACCTCGACGAAGTGGGCAGTCTGCCTCTGCCCCTGCAAAACAAACTGCTCGCCGCTATGGAAAGTCAGGAGGTGACCCGGATCGGGGCACGCATTCCCGTATCCGTGGATGTGCGCCTTGTCAGCGCGGCCAATCCGCAGCGGCCCGGCAGTGGCCCGGAATCCGGCTCCGGGAGCGACGTTTTCCGCAAACTGGGCGCCGTGGAGATTCACCTGCCACCCCTGCGGGAGCGGAAGGAAGATATTCCCTACCTGGTCGAGCATTTCTTAACCCAGTTTTCCCGCAAATACCGGAAGGATGGCATGCAGCTGGCCGCCGGCACCAACCGGCTGCTGCAGCAATACGGCTGGCCGGGCAATGTACGGGAACTGAAGCAGTCCATCGAACGGGCTGTACTGGTCTGTGATGGATTCATCCTGTCTGCCGGTGATATTCTGGGCACTCCCGCTGCACCGGCTAAAGTCAGCCGGCCCGTTACTTCTTTTCACCTTGAGGATATTGAACGGAAAACGATCAGTGAGGCCATTAAACGCTACGAAGGAAATTTGTCGAGGGCAGCCGTTGAGCTTGGCCTCGGACGCAGTACCCTCTACCGCAAAATGGAGAAGTACGGGATAGGGCAGGAGTAGTAAGTCTGGAGTGATAAGTGGTAAGTGCAGAGTGGGCAGTAGGCAGTGGCCATTAGGATCGGTTCCTCAGGTCTTACTACTTACCACTTGCGTCTTGCCACTTACGACTAAATCAGGGATTACACTGGTCGCAGAAGGCCGGGTCGCTTTTGGTGGCACCGGAAGGGAACTTATTTTCCTGTACGTAGCCGCACTTGTCGCACCGGGTAACTACTGCCAGCGGCAGGGAGGTAGGGGTGCCGCACCAGCCGCACGGCAGGCCGGGTATTTTCTCTTTGGGTGTGAAACCAGGCCAGTGGCAGGCCGGGCAGAGGCTGGTCAGCTTTTGCAGCAGGGCTTCCGTGGCTTTGGCAATTACCGCCATGCGGGTAGGATTGAGATGGGCACGCATGTCCGTTTCTACGATAACCTCTCCGTGCCGCTCCAGCACGGCAGCCGCCGCATGTCTGAGTTGATGAAAATCAGTAATCCCCCTGGTCACCAGATCTTTCCGGGAGGGCGAGCCGCCGTAAACGATCAAGGCATGGGAAGGGAAAAGAACCTGCCGGGCGAATGTTTCGGTTTCTTCAGGGGAGTAGCAGACTTTGTGGCCGTAATTGGTGTCGGTGGAAATTTCCTGCGCAGCAATCTCCAGACCATTTTCCCGGTCTGTCAGCAGCAGTAATTCCGTATCAGCCGCAACAAAAGGAATAGCCGGGTGAGGTCCAAAACTGCCCTCACTGGCTATTCCGAGACTGGCACCGGTCTTTTCAAGTGCTGCCATGACTTTTTGCCGTGCTGTTTCAAGCGGATTTCCGGCGCGGGGAATTTCCCCGGTAAAGGTTCCGAAAAGGTCGGTATTCAGTCCGGCTGGCACCTGACAGCGTACGCCAAGCCTCTTTTCCACAGCTGGTAATATCACTTTCTCCTTGCCATGCATGGTGGCAATCACGAGGCTCCGGCCGGTAAAGGGAGTGGTCATTATTTAGTTGTAAGTTGTAAGTCGCCAGTCGTAAGTGGGTTGACTTGAGAAGCCAGTTCTGTTCGTCAATGCCCACCGCCAATCCTGCCACTTACCACTTATGACTCTGTACTGGCGACTTACCACTTCTTACTGTCCCTGCGCCAGGGAGTAACCCTGTTTGCCGCCGTAATTCATGAGCATTTCAAGGGAACAAATCTTCAGGTCAGGGGCAATCTTTGTGGCATAATTCAGGCAGGTATGCTGAGTGAGCGGCGCAAGGTCGCGTGACTCCACGCGCACCCGGTACTGGTTGATGCAATCCGTGAACACTGATTTGGTTGGCCACACCTGAGTGCCCCGGTTGGAGATGGTGACCAGCCGCAAAGTTGCCGGGAGGTGTTTCTGGAAAATTTCGGCTAATCCTTCAGGCGATCCCTCGCTCTCGACAAAGAAATCCACCCCTGCAATAGACTCAGCGCCGCCCTTGGGGCTGACCAGAATCCGGTTGCTGGCCGGTTTTTCGGGTTGCCGGAAGGAGCGCGTTTGCGGCTCGCCGGATACGGACTTGCCATTTTCAGGGGTTCGGCCGAGGTTGCTGATGATGGCTTCCGTGAATTTATCCGTAGCGACTGCGCTGGCCGGACTGGCACCGAAATCACGGGTGTGCACCCCTTGCTCCAGCGTATATAACAAGGCATTTTCGATCAGCATGGCCTTTTCTGACAGGCCAAGGTGGCGCAACATCATAATGCCACTGAGCAGTAGCGCTGTTGGGTTGGCCATATTCTTACCGGCAATGTCAGGAGCCGTGCCGTGAACCGCCTCGAAAATCGAAACGAAATCACCGATGTTGGCAGAGGGCGCAAACCCAAGACCGCCAACCAGGCCGGCGCACAGGTCAGAAATGATGTCGCCCTGCAAATTTGGCAGTACCACTACTTCAAAATTGTCGGGCCGGGTCACCAGCTTCATGGCAAGGTCATCCACGATGATGTCGCTGGCCTGCAGGTCGGGGTACTCTCTGGCTACCTCGTAGAAGCACTCCAGAAACAGGCCGTCGGTCAGCTTCATGATGTTGGCTTTGTGGCCGCAGCTGATCTTTGCGGCACCTTTCCGCCGCGCCATTTCAAAAGCGTAACGGTGAACCTGCAGCGAGCCCGGCCGGGTAATAAAACGGCGGCACAAGGCTACGTCGTGGGTGAGCAGGTGCTCAATTCCTCCATACGTATCTTCGATGTTTTCGCGTACAATGGTGATATCCACTGGTATACCCGCCCGGGAGTGCAGGGTGTCCACTCCGCTCAGGGTCTTGAACACCCGCTTGTTGGCGTAGGTGTTCCATACTTTACGGGCGGTAACGTTTATACTTTTAACCCCCTTCCCCTTGGGAGTTTCCATCGGGCCTTTAAACAGGATTCCGGTTTCTTCAATGATCTCCTTGGCCTCCGGGGTCATGCCGGTGGAGAAGCCCTGCTCAAAAATGGCTTTACCCATGTCGGCCATCCGGTAAGTGAGTCCGGTGCCGGCTCTGTCAAAGATGTGCAAGACCGCATCCATAATTTCAGAACCGATGCCGTCGCCCCGGGCAACGGCAATTTCTACTTTAACCGGATTCCCTGCATTGATATCTGGCATAGTGACTGTGTGGTTAGGCAGTGGCAAAAGTAGTTAAAGTATTTTAAATAATAGTAATACTATTATACTATATTTTTTTACTATCTTTGAGGCAAGTAAGGTATAAGACTGCTTTTGTAAGAACTTTACGGAAAGTCAGTGGTTTCTTTATAAAATCTCTCCCGGGCGTTTATGACAAGCATCCATATCCAACAGGTAATAGAACAACTATCCCAGCTAACCGGGCTGAAAGAGACTACTTATTCCTTTCAGTACGCCAACCTGCCTAAAGAAGATCTTTCGATCTCCGGGTTCATCCATGAGCTGACCATTCAGGGGCAGAAAGGCGGCTTTACCTGCATAAAGAATTACCTTCCGGTAAATGATGCGGCGGCTTTCATAAGTCAGATATCCTTTCCGGTTCTTTTTTTCCGGGAGGTGGCTCCGGGAAGTATTGCACCGGTGTTCATTTTTCCGGATGAATCAGACGCGGTGAAAGGCCTTGATCTGTCTCAGTCAGCGGTGGTTGACCTCGGCCAGCTGCGGGAGTGGCTGCCCGCTTATTGCCGGGAAACCAATCAGGCCCTTAAAGAGCCCCGGACGCAGATTGTTTTCGTTTCCTTTTTCATCATGGAATCGATTGCTGAAGATGGCGCACAGGACGGGGAGGGAAACCAAACCTACCCCAAACCCATAGACCGGCTTTTCCGGCTCCTGGCAGCTGAGAAAAAGTCAATTTATTATATATACATCTATGCCGTTATTGTGGGCCTGATCACGCTGGTCATTCCACTGGGCATGCAGGCCATCATCGGTCTGATTTCGGGTGGTATGGTGTTCAGTTCGGTGGTCGTCCTGATCGCAGTGGTGATCTGCGCGGTGCTGGCCTCAGGGGGGCTTCAGATCATGCAGATCAGTCTGGTGGAAATTCTGCAACAGCGGATCTTTGCCAAGGCGGCTTATGAGCTTGCCTACCGGGTACCCAAGATCAAAACCGAATCCCTGTACGGCTACCACCCGCCCGAACTGATGAACCGTTTTTTTGACGTAGTCAACATTCAGAAGTCGCTGCCCAAGTTGCTGGTGGACCTGACGGGTGCCGTGCTGCAGATTCTGTTCGGGATGATCCTGCTGTCTTTTTACCATCCCTTTTTTATGGTTTTCAGCGTGCTTCTGGTGAGCGTGATTCTGATCATTATGCGGATCACAGGACCTAAAGGTTTGAAAACCAGCATTTACGAGTCGAAATACAAATACAAAATCGCCTACTGGCTGGAAGAAGTAGCCCGCACCGTTCACACCTTCAAAGGTACCGGCGACTCCAGCCTGCACGTGCAGCGGATGGATGAGTACGTAAACCAGTACCTTTACTACCGCAAGAGCCACTTCAGCATCCTGCGGATGCAGTTCTCGTACATCGTGCTGTTCAAAACCTTCATCATCGGCGGACTGCTCATTCTGGGTACGCTCCTGGTGGTAGACCGGCAAATCTCTCTGGGGCAGTTTGTGGCCGCAGAGGTAGTGATCGTACTGGTGATCGGTGCCGTGGAGAAAATTATTTTTACCATGGAAACGATTTATGACATTCTGACCTCCGTGGATAAAATCGGTCAGATTACTGACCTTCCCCTGGAAAAAGACAAAGGTTTGAAAATAAGCCTGAATCAGTATCCCAACGGGTTGCAGGTAACGGTGAAAGACCTGCATTACACGTCCGCGCAGAACAACCAGGTGACCTTGCAGGGAATCAGCTTTTCAATGCAGCCGGGCGAGAAGGTAGCCTTTGCGGGTCCGCGGCAGTCGGGGAAAGTGACGCTGGCAAGGATGCTTTCCGGATTGATCGAGACATTTGAAGGGAGCATTCAGTTCAATGGCATTTCCCGCCGCGACCTGCACAAGACTTCGGTGCGGACATCGGTGGGCACCAACATGCTGAGTCATGATCTTTTTGAAGGAACCTTATTGGATAATATTTCGGTTGGGCGGTTGCAGGTGGATTACGATGATATCTGGTGGTCAATCCGGATGGCGGGTCTGAGCGACTACGTAAATGCATTGCCCGATGGGCTCCAGACTTGGTTCGGAGCCGAAGGCGTACGGCCTGCCCCCGATATCCGTCATCAGATTATTCTGGCGCGGAGCATTGCTGCCAGACCACGTTTGCTGGTGCTGTATGACGACTGGGGTGACTGGCCGAAGGACGACCGGGAGCAGGTTATTTCCGGACTGATGGCACCGGAAATGCCATGGACGCTGATTGTGGTTTCCAATGACGCCCAGTTTCTCGAAAAGTGCAACCGGGTACTGATCATCCACGACGGAAAAATAATTGCAGAAGGCAAGTTCAGTGAACTGACCAACCATCCCGAGCTTCGCGATAAAGTCATTCAGAGCTACTGATCCTTACCTAAATTACACAGAAGTATCATGCTGAAAATATCTCAGGAAACCATTCAGGACCAGGAACTGGAGCATAAGCTTAAGGCACTGCAGACGCTGCATCCGCCCAAGTCGGCCAAAACATTAGCCCGTGTACTGGTTGGAATGGGAGTCTTCTTGTTTATCTGCCTGTTTCTGCCCTGGCAGCAGAACATTCAGGGCACGGGCACGGTCACGGCCCTTACGCCCCAGGACCGGCCGCAGACTGTGCAGACGGCCATTGCCGGCCGGATCATCAGCTGGAATGTGCAGGAAGGCCAGTTTGTGAAAGCTAAAGATACCATCCTGACCCTGTCTGAAATCAAGGATGAATATTTTGATCCGCAACTGCTGACCCGGCTCTCCGAACAGGTGCAGGCCAAGGAAGAAGTCATTGCGGCCAACCGGAACAAAGTGACCGCCCTTGCCCAGAATATCGTGGCTCTCGGGGAAGGTCTGCAGCTGAAATTGCAGCAGGCTCAGAACAAACTCCGGCAGGCCCGCTATAAGCTGGTAATGGACAGCACCGACTATGAGGCTGAAAAAATTAATTTTCAGATTGCCAACCGCCAGTTTACGGGTGGCGAAAATATGTACCGCAACGGACTGGTATCGCTGGTAGAATACGAAAAACGCAAACTGAAGCTTCAGGAAACCAATGCCAAGCTGGTTTCGATGGAAAACAAAGTGCTGGCTGCCAAAGCCGAAGTAATCAACGCCCGCATTGAACTGAACTCCATCGCGGCAGAATACGCCAAAGAAATTGCCAAGGCCAACTCTGACCGCAGCTCGGCGCTATCGTACCTGTCGGATGCGGAGGGGGAGCTTTCCAAGCTGAGAAATAAACTTTCCAGCGTAGAAGTACGCGTGCAGCAGCGGGCCATCCTGGCCCCGCAGGACGGCTACGTGGTCCGGGCCCTGAAGGCCGGTATCGGTGAAACCATCAAGGAAGGCGAAGCCGTCGTTACGGTGCAGCCGGCTACGCCGCAGAAAGCCGTTGAACTATACATCAACGCGATGGACGTACCGCTGATTTCCAAGGGCCGGCACGTGCGGCTCGAGTTTGACGGCTGGCCCGCCCTGCAGTTTTCCGGCTGGCCCAGTGTGTCGGTAGGTACATTCGCCGGCCGGGTGGCGGTGATAGATTACGTCAACAGCAAAGCCGGCAAGTACCGGATACTGGTTACGCCCGACCACAACCAGGAGCCCTGGCCGGAGCAGTTGCGGCTGGGTTCGGGGGTGTACGGCTGGACCATGCTCAACGATGTACCGATCTGGTACGAAATCTGGCGGCAGCTCAATGGGTTCCCGCCCAGCCTGAACGAAGAACCCTCTGACGGGGAAGGAGGCCCGAAAAAATGACTACCAACCGCTGGATCAATTGTTTTGCGGGGCAGTTACTGCCGCTGGGGCTGCTGTACCGGTTTAAAGTAGTCCTGCTTTCGGCATCATTTCTTGGGGTACTGGGCGAAAGCTTCGGGCAGGGAAATGACAACAGCCCCGGAAGTGGAAAGCAGGGGGTACCGGGGTTCGCCGGAATGACCGGCCCGGGCAGAAAAGAAAACCAGAAAAAGCTGGATGCCGGGCAGGTAAAGGTGTTTACCGGCCGGGATTTTTTTGCCCAGGTACTCCAGTACCACCCGGTTGCCCGGCAGGCGGCATTGCTGTCGGATTTTGCGCGGCAGGAACTCCGCATTGCCCGGGGCGATTTTGACCCTAAACTGTTTTCTGATTTTGCCCTCAAGGAGTACAAACAGTCGCTGTATTACCGCAACTGGACTACCGAACTGAAAGTACCCGTCTGGATCGGCGAACTGAAAGGGGGCTACGAACGCAACGTCGGTGCCCGCGTCAACCCGGATGCTTATACGCCTGATGCCGGTCTCGCCTACGCAGGCGTTTCCGTACCGCTTCCCATCAGCCAGGGCTTTTTCATCGACGCCCGCCGGGCTACCCTGCGTCAGGCGCAGATCTTCCGCGACATTGCCGAAGCCGACCGGGTGAAGGAAATCAATAAGCTGTTGCTGAGTGCGGCCAAGGATTACTGGTATTGGTACTACGCCCGCAACGAATACGAACTGATGACGGAGGCCTACCAGTTGGCGGATGTCCGGTTTCAGGCCGTCAAAGGGAGGCTGGTGCAGGGAGATGTGGCTCCCATCGATTCCATAGAAGCCCAGACCATTCTGCAGGACCGGTACGTGCAGCTGAAGCAGGCTCAGGTGGGGCTGACCAACGCCCGGCTGATCCTGTCGAACTACATGTGGGGCGAAGATGATACGCCACTCGAAATACCTCAGGACTTTGTTCCGGCGGATTTCGACACAAATCAGGCGCTGCTCGGTGAAACCTCTCTCAATGCGCTGCTCGAACGGGCCCGCCTGATGCACCCTGAATTGCGAAAACTGAATTTTAAGATCAACCAGCTGGAGGTGGAGCAGCGTTTCCGCCGGGATTTGCTCAAGCCCAACATTCGGGTGGACTACAATCTGCTCAGTGCCGCGCCAGTGCAGGCGAGTAACGTGGATATGGCCTTCCTGCGCAACAATTACAAGGTGGGTGCTAATTTCAGCTTTCCGCTTTTTCTCCGGAAGGAACGGGGCAAACTGCAGCAGACCATCATCAAACTGGAGCAGAATACCTTTGAGCGGTCCCAGGCTGGACGCGAAATTGAAAACGGGATAAGGGCCGTATACAATGAGCTGAAAACTACCGAAGAGCTTCTGCGGGTGCAGCAAACCATGGTGGAAAACTACCTGCGCCTGCGGGACGGGGAACTGCAGAAATTTGAAAACGGCGAGAGCTCACTTTTCCTGATCAACTCCCGCGAGACCAGGTACATTGAGGCTCAGATCAAGCTGATCTCACTGCGCAGCAAATACGAGCAGCAGAAGGCAGAACTTCTCTGGTCTGCCGGCCTCTCTGACTGGGAAGGCGTGAATTAAATGGCAGCGGAATTTCATTCCCTGAATTCCTGATCTGGAATGATTTCTCAGCCCTTTGATCCGTAGCTGTTATCCTTCAAAACAGGTAACCTGACAGTCTGCCTTCAGAGGCTTTAGTAAATACTTGCAGGTTTTCTTTTCCACCTATGTTGTTTCATGAAAGGTCTGAAACCTGTTCAATCATCTCTCAGGTGATCCCTGCCCGTTTCGGGCCTGCTGGTTGTTTCCTGCTCCCGGACATCCAACAACCTGTATCTATTCCTTTTAAAAAATATTAAGGGGCGCAGCGGACGGGTGAGGCATACTCCCTTTCCCGGTAGTGCAACTTCCACTCCGCGAAGTCAGGGTTTAAGTCAGGGTTTATAGCTGCCTCCCGGCTTTCGATTGTATTTGCGTAAGCAACCAGCCTGTCGGGCGGTAGCAAACCCGGAGTAAATGCAGGATAATTTTTTGCCTGCCGGTAAGGATTGAGGCCCCTGCCCGCTTAAGTGCGGGAGTCAATTGCAGAAAAAACCAGGTGCTCAATAAAGGAGACCAGGGTATGCAGGTCGTTGTTTTTCACCTCCGTCAGTGAGGGCAGATGCTGGGCAAAGAACAGGTGCTTGCGGGTACCCTCAAACATCGTACTGACAAGGGCGTGCGGGTAGGGGTACTCCGGATTGATCTGTAGGACAATTCCCGCAATCCGCCGGCACAGCATCTTGTAGTCGCGGAAGAGGCCTACCCGGTTGTCTTCATCTACTTCCTTGGTCAGGTATGCCTTTGAGGCCTCGGATACTGCAATCCGAAAGAGAGCCGCTTCGTCCACTGAGGAGCTGATGCTCACGGTGCGGTTCAGTTCAGATATAACCCGGATGGTGATTTTTAGTTTCTCCCGCGGATCGTGGATGTTATTGGTGTGAAAACTGACTTGGTAATCCAGCCAGGCCCAGTACCACGAAATCAGATAAATCAGGAGCTTGTGCTTGTTTTCGAAGTACCGGTAAATGGACGCTTCAGTGGATTCAATGGCCGTAGCCAGCTTTTTGAAGGTGAAATGCTCAAAACCCAACTCATCAATAAGGCGGATGGCTTCGGAAATGATCTTCCGGCCTAAATCCGTGCTTTCCGGGTCCCTCAGGTAAATATTCTCGTTCAGCTCAACCTTGATGATCGCACTCATTTTTTTAATTGATAATTGATACTTGAAAATTGACAGTTAACCGCGGGCCTCACTGCCGGAATATTCTCCTGTACTTTTCCGGCCGGGTAATTTATTTCTATTCCTTATGCCTGATCCGTACCCTGTGTTCCTTCAATCCACTCGCCAGCTCAAACTAGTTAAACCATCCGGCTCCCTCATACCGCCTGGTACACGTAGGTGGCCATATACTGGTAAAGTGGTATTCCGAGCACCACATTGAAGGGAAAAGTGATCCCCAGGGAGGCAGTCAGGTACCAGGTTACATTTGCGTTTGGCAGCGTCATGCGGGCGACGGCCGGCGCGGCAATGTAAGAAGCGCTGGCCGACATGGTCGCCAGCACAATAGCCCCGCCCACCGACATCCCCGTCGCCATGGCGACACCAATTCCAAGCAACGCACCCATGATAGGCATCCCAATGCCAAAAACCACCAGAAAAGGCCCTACCTTCCGGAAAGCCGACAACTGCTGGATGGTCAGAACACCCATTTCCAGCATGAAAAGGGCCAGAAAGCCTTTGAACAGGTCAACGAAAAAGAACTGCATCGGAACGTTGTGGGTAAAGCCGGTCAGAAAACCGATCACCATCCCACCCAGCAGCAGCAGCACGCTCTTGCCAAGGAATACCTCCCGGCACACCGTCGTGAAAGGCAACTTCCGTCGTATGCGGCCTGCGTTGGCCAGTGTAATTCCCACCAGCAGAGCCGGAATTTCAAACAGCACCAGTAATACAGCACAGTACTTTTCGAAACCAATCCGCTGGTTCTGCAAAAAACTGGTTACGACGGCATACGTAACCATGCTCACTGAGCCGTAATGCATGGCAATGGCAATGGCGTCTTCGCGCTCGAACCGGCCCAGCTTCAGCAAAATGCCAAAGGCCAGCAGGGTCAGCGTGATGCCAAGAACCACGGTGCCCAGTGCCGGGAGGAATAATTGATCCAGGCTGTTGTGGTACAGTTCAATACCGCCCTTGATACCAATGGCCAGCAGCAGGTAGATGCTCAACGTATGGTACATTGCATCCGGAACCCGCAGGTTGGACCGCGCCGCAGTGGCAATGGCCCCCAGCAGAAAGAACAGAATCACCGGATCAAAGGACTGTAGAGAAAAATGCATAGGCAACGTTTGTGCAATGTTACTAAATATATTATAAATAATAGTAATGCTATCTTTTGTAATAATTACATTATAATGTGTGTCAGAGATATAATCAGGCAGCAGAAAAATCTGAACAGGTGGATCACGGATATTTTAATATTACTGGCCTTTAATTGAGCCGGTTAGGGTAGCCGTAGCTGTTATGCTGCTTTTCAGCAGAAAACCGCATTCTGTACCCCTCAGAGCAGTATTCAATGAAACGGAAAAGCTGGTATGGCACCGGTCAGGGGTAGTCAAACCACAAAAAATACAATGACAAAAAATCCGGCGTGCGGGAGAACCTGTTCAGTTCTCCCGTACGCCGGATCCGGTTACCTCAATAGCTATTGATTATTTCTTCTCCAGCAGCAGGATAATGTCCCGTATCCTTTCATTTTCCTTCGGCCAACTGTCCAGAGAGTTTACCTTTTTGAGGCGAAGTACATATTGTCCATTGCCTGAACTGAATTCCCGCAGGCCACCATTCCTGTAAGGGGAAGCCGGTGACCAATAGTCGCAGTCGCCGAGGCAGAGGTACAGCGTTTCGCTGGACGATACTCCCTGCGAAACCTTCACCGTTACTTTCGCTTCGCCAAACCGCACACACTGAACGGTTTTCGGACAACGTCCGTCAGTAGCTTCCAGAATCCGGACCGTGAGCGGGTGGGGATCGGGAGAATCCGGACCGTCAGAAGGTTGATTAAACAAAACTGTCTGTCCGGGCCGAACCGAAACCTCTTCGTTGAAGTTGCCTTCAATCTGCCGGGGGAAATGATCAGTTTCCGAACACTGGCTGAACGCGGATAAAAGGACAGAGCCAAAAAAAGTTTTTTCATAAAGGTGAACAAAACAGGTAATCCCCGTTGAGGGAACATGAACAGGACACTCCAGGAGGCCGAAGGGTGGCAGCCACCCTGAAATAATGGCTTACAAAGGCATCTGATTTCTGTGCGTGGTGGAAAAGTCACTCCAGGGAAGATGACCGGAGGGAGAAGGGATGCCAAAGGCATTATTTACTGCGGAATAGCGTGTATTTTGTAAAATAATTGAATAAATTGGTACTTTTCAGCGCAAACGGAACAGTGGCCCGGTTCAGGTCAGGGTAAGGCCTGAAAAATCCCCTGAAGCTTTTTCTCTCTGTCATACAATACTTACTTCTTATCTCTTTACATGAACGATTTTCAATTCAAAAAAGCCGCTAAAGTATATGATGTCGCCATAGTCGGCTCCGGTGCCGGGGGAGGAATGGCCGCCTACACGCTGTCCAAAGCCGGCGCAAACGTGGTTCTGCTCGAAGCCGGCGGCTACTACGACCCCGCCGACCCCAAATACATCACCCAGCTCAAATGGCCCTACGAATCGCCCCGCCGCGGTGCCGGCACCACCCGTCCCTTCGGAGATTTTGACGCCGCCTGGGGCGGCTGGGAAATAGAAGGGGAGCCTTACACCACCAAAGCCGGCACGGAATTTCACTGGTTCCGTTCGCGGATGCTGGGCGGCCGCACCAACCACTGGGGCCGCATCTCCCTGCGGTTCGGGCCGGACGACTTCAAGCGGAAAAGCCTGACCGGCGTAGGGGAGGACTGGCCCATTGGCTACGACGATATTTCGCCCTTCTACGACCGGTTAGACCGGCTGATCGGCGTATTCGGATCAAAGGAAAACATGCGCAGCGAACCAGACGGCATCTTCCTGCCGCCGCCCAGGCCGCGTCTCCACGAACTGATGATCAAAAAAGCCGCCACCAGCATCGGGATTCCCGTAATTCCTTCCCGGCTTTCCATCCTGACCAAACCAATCAACGAGGAGCGGGGTTCCTGCTTTTACTGCAACCAGTGCGGCCGGGGCTGCCAGGTGTACGCCGATTTTTCCTCGTCTTCAGTGCTGGTAAAACCGGCCATGAAAACAGGGAAGGTAACCCTGATCAACCACGCGATGGTGCGCGAAGTGCTCACCGACGCAAAGACCGGCAAGGCCAGCGGCGTATCGTACGTGGATACGCAGAGCTTACAGGAAGTGGCCGTACAGGCTAAAGTGGTCGTGCTGGCTCCCAGTGCCTGTGAATCAGCCCGTATCCTGCTCAACTCCAAATCAGAGCGTTTCCCCGATGGCCTCGCCAACAGCAGCGGTGTGGTCGGCAAATACCTCAATGACTCCACCGGCGCCTCCCGCAGCGCTTTTATACCATCCCTGATGGACCGCAAACGGTACAACGAAGACGGGGTCGGGGGCATGCACGTGTTTACGCCCTGGTGGCTCGACAACTCCAAACTGGATTTTCCCCGCGGCTACCACATAGAGTACTGGGGAGGCATGGGAATGCCCGCCTACGGATTCGGCTGGGGCATTGAAGGCATGAACGGCAAGATTCCCGGCCGCGACGGCAAGGTGAAACCCGCCGGTGGGTACGGAGCGGGTCTGAAAGACGATTTCCGTCGGTTTTACGGGGCCTACGTGGGCATGGCCGGCCGCGGCGAACCCGTGCCGCTGGAGAGCAACTACTGCGAAATTGATCCCGGCACTGTGGATAAGTACGGCATTCCGGTGCTGCGCTTCCACTACAAATGGTCGGATTACGAGATCAGGCAGGCGAAGCACATGCAGGATACTTTTGAAGAAATTATCCACAACATGGGTGGTGTTGCCCTGGGCAGCAAACCCGGTCCGGAGAACAATTATGGCCTGGAAGCACCCGGCAAGATTATCCACGAAATCGGGACGGTGAGGATGGGCAATGACCCCAAAACATCAGTATTGAACAAGTTCCAGCAGGCCCACGATGTGAAAAACCTGTTTGTAGTAGACGCCGGAGCATTCCCTTCGCAGGGCGACAAAAACGTAACCTGGACCATTCTGGCCTGCTCCATGCGGACCTCCGAATTCATTACGGATCAGGTAAAACAGAATAATCTGTAGCACAATTGAAAATTGATAACGGACAATTGAAAATTTAAAAAGGATGAAGCGCAGAGATACATTGAAAAGCCTGACCCTCAGTTCGCTGGGGCTGGTGGGGCTGAGTCCGCAGGTGACGGCGGCCGAAAATATGGTGCCAGCCGATGTGCCGGTAAAGGTGCCCGGTGGCCGGCAGAAGTTCGAGGCGGTACGGGACGCAAAGCTGATGTCGGAAAAGTTTTTTACGCCCCACGAACTGCAGACCGTAACCGTACTGGCTGACATCATCATCCCCGCCGACGAAAGGTCGGGCAGCGCCTCCCAGGCCGGTGTACCGGCATTCATTGAGTTTATGATGAAAGACATGCCCCGGTACCAGACCCCGATGCGCGGCGGCCTCCGGTGGCTCGACAACAAGTGCACCAGGCTTTTCGGCAAACCCTTCGCCCAGTGCACCAAAGCGCAGCAGATACAGATGGCAGATCAGATTGCCTATCCAGAACAGGCCAAACCGGAAATGGCGCAGGGTGTATCGTTTTTCAGCATGATGCGGGGTTTTACCGCAACCGGTTTTTACACCAGCAAGATGGGCATTGCCGACATCGGGTATATGGGCAATACGCCCAATAACTGGGAAGGCGTGCCTGAGGAAGTGCTGAAGCAGCACGGTTTGAGTTACGAAGGAGGAAATAATTAACGATTGTCAATTGAAAATCAGGGCGGTGCGAAATTTTCCGCAGTCGCCCGGCTCCGGCCGGATGACGATTTTTTGCAGGGCCTCGCCCAATTCACTCAACTGGTCCAGGCGTCCACGCTTGGACCCACCTCCCCGAAGCATCACCTCCTGAGCGGAAAGAGTGCGGCAGGCGTCCACACCCGGACCAGTCTGGCCTCCAGACCGCAGCGTTGCCCCAACAAAGCCTCTTCTCCTTATATGCGGTTTGCTGCTGAATCCTTACCTTTAGTCCGGCGTATAAGCATCTGAAGATGGAACAGGATTTTATTGGTAAGACGGAAGGCCAGGTATGGCAGGAATTCAGGGACGGGAGCCGTGCGGCCTACACGCATATCTACGTCACCTACGCACCGGTGCTGTACAATTACGGGTACAAAATCGTGCCCGACCGGACGCTTGTTGAAGATTGCATTCAGGACCTTTTTGAGCATCTGCTGAGGAACCGCAGCAACCTGAGCCCTACGGATTCTATCAAATTTTACCTGTTCAAGGCCATGCGCCGGCAGATTATCGGCAAGGTGAACGGCTCTCACAGAATCCCGTTTGCCTCCAATATGGACCCGGAGACCGGCTTTCAGGTGGAGTTTTCCTTTGAAGCCGGACTGGTGGCCGAGGAGTTAATCCGCGAACGGCAGGAAAGCCTCGTAAAGGCCCTCAATGAGCTACCGGCCCGGCAGAAGGAAGCTGTTTACCTTCGCTTCTACGATAACCTCACCTACGAACAGGTAGCGGCCATTATGGGGATTGATACTCATTCGGTGTACAAAACCATCTACAAGGCCATCAATTCCCTGCAAAAAAATCTGGCTTATCCCTACAGCATTGGTCTGGTAGTGGTCGGCCTGCTGTAAGCTAGGCTCACGTCTCCCAAACCCTTCTAATACCGGGAGAGCAGGGGAGGGCCTGCCCTCTTTCCTTTTTACTCATGAAGTGTCACATAAAAGGGTGGTTTAGGAGAGAATAAAAACGAATAACCCTTCCTGAACTGTGTTGTACACTTAACAATAAAAGAACTTTCTCAAAAGTGGTCAGTGTAACACTGACCACGGTCACGTATAGGGTAGGGACCGCCGTTTGTGTCTCACAAACGGCAACCCGGAAGCGTTTTGAGAAAGTCCTGAATGAATAAATCAACTCCTGCTACCAATACGGTTAAAGGTGAAAAAGACGTACTGACCTGAACCTGTATCACTTCCGGACAAGTCTGTTCCATAATGAAACAGATTGACAGGAAGGCAGCGGGCAAACTACTGGCTGATTGCTTTTTATAAAAGCGGCATTTGGTTTGAGCTTACCTTTGCCAAACCTCACCTCACCGGCTATGCATCGCAACTATCTCCTGATTGCCTGGCGCATTCTGCTCAAATACAAAACCTTCTCAGTAGTTAACGTAGCAGGTTTGGCATTAGGAATGGCAGCCTGCCTGTTGATCCTGGAATTCGTTCACTATGAGCGCAGCTATGATCAGTTTCACCTCCAACAGGAGCGCATCTACCGGGTAGAGCTGGATAGTTATCAGAACGGCAAGCTGGAATACAAAAGTGCAGTGAACTACCCGGCGGCAGGACCGGCCATGCAAGCGGAATTTTCCGAAGTAGAAGCCTTTGTCCGGCTCAATACGACCACGGGACTGCTTTCCAGGCAAGCCGAAAAAGATGTTTCTGTCTTGCTGGAGCCCAATCAGGTGTACTACACGGAGGAGTCCTTTTTCTCAGTATTTTCTTTTCCTCTGGTTTCCGGCACCAGGACTGCCCTGCGGGACCCTAATACCCTGTTGCTCTCCAGCTCACTGTCCCGTACGCTTTTTGGTAACGAGAACCCGATAGGTAAAACCCTGCATTTTAAAAGAGGGGCACATCCGGAAAGTGCTGGGAGCTTCAGCAGGGCAGATTATTTCTTTGCTCAGCAATACCCTGTTGCGGCTTCTGCTCCTGGCCATGGTGCTGGCCTGGCCTTTGGCTTACTATGCTATCAGGCTGTGGTTAGAAAACTATCCCTTCCGGATGGAGATATACCCAGGCCTGTTTTTGCTGCCGGCTGTACTGGTAACGGGCATTTCCCTGGTAGCCGTAAGCAGACTGACCTTAAAAGCAGCAGGGGCTGATCTGGTAGATAGTCTCCGCTATGAGTAGATTTAAGCGTAAATCACAAAGCCATGAGAATACTCATCATACTGCTGCTACTGGCCGGGGGTGCCCTCATCAGTTGGACCGGGAGCGAAGTTGCCTCTTCTCCCTACCGGTTTTCAGGTAGCATTAAACAAGCATTTGCCAGCGATACTTCCCGCGGCAGGACCGATCTGGCGGCGTATGCCTTCTCCTACATCGGGGAGTATGAGCAGGCGCTGACCTACTTTGACAAAGGCAATCCTGCTCAGGGGAGCCTTTCGGGTAAGGATAGCTTGTACGTTCTCGCTTTGAAACCTTTGTCTGCCCGGAAATACATCCTGCAGCAGGCCAGAAAAGAGCGGATCATCATGATCAACGAAGCCCACCATAACCCCCTTCACCGGGTGTTTACGGCTTCTTTGCTTGCAGATTTATACCGGTTGGGCTTCCGCTACTTTGGGGCCGAGACGCTTAGTCACTACGACTCCACCCTCAATGAACGGAAATACCCGGTGCTGGAATCCGGCTATTACTCGAAAGAACCTCAGTACGGTAACTTGCTGCGGGAAGCCTTAACCCTGGGCTTCAGGGTATTTCCGTATGATGTCCATGTCACCAATCCGAAGGAAAGGGAAATCGGGCAAGCCCGCAATATTCAAAAGCTACTCCGGCAGGATCCCAGCGCCAGGATACTCATCCACTGTGGCTATGCCCACGTGTACGAAGCCCCACTGCGCGGAAATTGGGAAAAAGCCATGGCCGGCAGAGTGAAAGAGTTTACCGGTATAGATCCCTTTACCATTGATCAGGAACGCTGGACGGAAAAAAGCGACCCTGCCAGGGAGAACCCGGCCTACGGGCTGCTACAGATTAAGCAGGCATCCGTGTTTACCACTCCAAAGGAAGAAGTCTTCTCTGCCTTTCCGGGTACAGAGGCGCTTACTGATATCCGGGTGGCTCATCCGAGAACGATCTACCGCTATGGCCGTCCCACCTGGCTGCTCCGGGAGGGAAAGTGTACCCCTTATTTTCTCAAAAAGAACAACTTACGTCAGGCTTTCCTTGCCTGGTACTTGCTTATAAAGCCAGTGAGCCGGCTGAGGGATTGTCTCCCTTACCCGCGGCTATACCAGTGGATGTAATTGAACTACAAGAAGCCAGAGAACAAAAAGCTCTGATTCTGCCTCCCGGCCAATACCAGCTTGTCGTGAAAAATGAGCAAGGCCAATCGCACACCTTTCGCGTTTTCCACTAAGCCCGGCAATACCTGCCGGCAGGTGATTTCTCATCAAAAAAATTATCGCAAATTTTTTGGGTGAATGCAGGGATAAAAAGTCCGCATTGCTCATTTAGGTACTAAAAAGAGATCAGTTAGCACTTTTTACAGACCTGCATGAGCCAGAAAGATTACTCCCATTTTGAACCGGCAGATTTTCTGCTGGATGATGCGTTCCTGCAGTGGGTAAAAACCCCGATTCCCGGTTGGATGCCTTTTGGGAAAACTGGAAAAGGCCCATCCGGCCCGGGTGAGTGTGCTGGAGGAAGCCCGGCAGCTGGTATTGCGCCTGCACGCAAGTGAGGAAATGTTGCCGCCGGCCAGTTTCCGGCGGATTGGGATGCACCTCGATCACGTTTTTGATTCCCTGGAAGGTGGTGCGGTGAAGTCCATGCCGGTTGGCCAGACTGGCGGATTTTCCACCAGAAACCTGTACCGGATAGCTGCCGCCGTTGCCCTGCTGCTGGCCGCTGGATTTATCCTGTACAATGCTGTTTTCCGTCCGGGTGAAGCTGCCCGGTATCGGACTACCTATGGCGAATCCCGGGAAATAAGCCTGCCTGATGGTACGGTGGTAGTCCTGAATGCCAATTCCAAACTCACCACGTCAGCCTGGTCGGCGGACAAGGCCCGCGAAGTATGGCTGGAAGGGAGGCCTTCTTCCGGGTCAGTAAGAAACCGGCCTCCCGCTCCGGAGGCAGTGCCGGTGAGGCCCGTTTTGTGGTGCATACCGGCAATGTAGACGTGGAGGTGCTGGGTACGCAGTTCAACGTGAATCACCGCCGGGGCCAGACCACGGTTATCCTCAACGAAGGGCAGGTCCGCCTGGGAGAAGGCGCGGCACCGGATGGAGAGGCGCTGATGATGGTACCCGGTGACCTGGTCAGGCTGGCAGGTAAGGGGGGTGAAGTGTACCGCCGGCGGGTGGACCCCGGACAGTACTCTTCTCGACCCGGAATCTGTACGTTTTTGACGACACGCCCCTGAAGGAAGTTGCCCTGCTGCTCGAAGACCATTTCAACATGCGGGTAATTTTAAGGACCCGGCACTGGCAGGACGTACTTTTTCGGCAACCATTCCCACGCGAAATCCTGAGGTGCTGCTGCTGGCACTGTCCGAATCATTCGGTATCTCTATCAACAGAAAAGGCAATCAACTGGAGTTTTCCGCTCAACAGACAACAGTAAAATAATGGTTATGAGCCGGCACCTGAAAGAAGAATACAATCAATTCCTTTAAATACTTTTCACTATCAACCAAAGCTTATGAAAAATTCGTTACGAATCGGAAGCGGGTGCTGCTTGCAGTGGCGTTGAACTGCTTCCATCAACCTTTGCCGGCGCAGGACCTGGCAATGGGAGAAGCACTGACACTGCAGGATGGGAATACCCGTGATGGACGTCTGACACCGCTGAAAAAGTGCTTGCCGGTCTCGAAAACCCGCTACAAGGTTCATTTTGCCTTTGAGAAAAAAATAGTGGACGGCAAATACGTCAACACGGAAGAACTGGTCATTACCGGTCTGGAGAAAACCCTTGAGGAAGTACTCACTCCCCTGCAGCTTCGTTACCGGAAGCTGGACGACAAGCTGATTGTGATCCAGCCTGCTCCGGAAGCCACCAACCGGGAGGCCCTGCCGCTCCGGGCGGAAAACCAGCCTGTGCTGCCCGGGAACGATTCCGGATTTACGGCTTCTTCCCTAAGCCCACTGTCCCTGCAGATGATGCGGAACACGGTGAAGCGGCTGGATATCACAGTGACCGGCCGCGTGACCAGTGAGAGCGGTGAAACCCTGCCCGGCGTAACGGTTCTGGTAAAAGGTACCACCACCGGCACGGCCACCGATGCAGAAGGTAACTTCACCATCACCTCTCCTGATCCCAATGGAACGCTGATCTTTTCCTACATAGGTTTTGTGACGCAGGAGGTACCCATCAATAACCAGACAAGCATCAATGCGAGGCTGGTGCCTGACGTGCAGGCGCTGAGCGAAGTGGTAGTGATCGGATACCAGACCGTGCGCAAGCAGGATCTGACCGGCGCCGTGTCGGTGATCAACCCGGCTACTGCCAACCGCGTCGCCTCCAACTCCGTGGTGGAATCCCTCCAGGGTCTGGCCCCCGGGGTAACGGTACGCAGCGGCGGGGCCCCCGGGCAAATGTCGCGCGTGGAAATCCGGGGCGCGGCCAGCTTCACCAACACCGACCCGCTGTACGTGATTGACGGGATGATTGCCGACGCCAACACCACCATCAACAACAACGACATCGAGTCCATCCAGGTGCTCAAGGATGCCTCGGCCGCCGCCATCTACGGTTCACGGGCCGCCAACGGGGTCATCATCATCACCACCAAGCAGGGCAAGGAAGGCCCGGCCCGCGTGGGCTTTTCGGCCCGTTACGGCGTGCAGAACATCCCCAAGCGCTGGGACGTGATGAACTCGACCGAATTTGCGGCCTTGCAGCGTACGCAGTACGAAAACTCCGGCCAGGCCCCGCCTGCCAGCATCAGCGGCGCGAATGCCAACCCCGCCGTAAATACGGACTGGCAGGATGAGGTCATGCAGACGGGCAACATCCAGGACTATAACCTTTCACTGTCGGGCGGTTCCAAAACGGCTACTTACCTGATCTCGGGCAGTTATTTCACCAACAAAGGCGTAGTCATCGGCAACGATTTCAAGCGGGGCAGCCTGCGCGTGAACACCCGCAGCACCAAAGGCCGCGTCACCTTCGGCGAAAACATCGTGCTCACCAACTCCGACGGACTGGGCCTGCCGCCCAACTACATCAGCCAGGACGAAACCAACGCGTTCTACAACGCCCCCATCATGTTGCCGATCATCCCGGTACGGGGTTCCCAGTACGTGTCGGCCACCAACCCGGAAGGCTGGGGAATCGGTACGACCGATGCCGTTACCTACACCTCCAATCCCGTAGCCGTAACCAACCTGAGCAGCCGGCGCTACAATTACGCCAAGCTGGTGGGCAACGCTTACCTGGAGGTGAAAATTCTGGACTGGCTTTCCTACCGGTTCAACGCCGGCGCCGAAGTGAGCTTCGACCTCCTCAGGGACCTGCGCCGGCTGGGGGTCTGGGAATTCAACGCCGCGCCCCGCGCCAGCTCCATTGAGGAAGAACGTTCGCGGTTTTTAAATTTGCTGTTTGACAACACGCTGAATTTCAACAAGACGCTGGGCGTACACGCCATCAACGGGGTGGTGGGGATTTCGCAGCAGTCAGTCAACCGGGAAACCACCTTCGGCGGCCGGGCCGACCTTGCCAATTACGCCGGAAGCGATCTCACAACCGTCGGCTCCGCCACAGGCACGGCCACGGCCAGGGGCGGCAGGCCGGTGGATTACCGCATTTACGGGTACCTGGGCCGGATCAATTATACCTACAATGACAAGTACCTGCTGACCCTGACGGGCCGCGTGGACCAGGATTCCCGCTTCAGCGAAAGATTCCGGACGGGTTTCTTCCCGTCAATAGCCCTGGGATGGCGCATCAGCCGGGAAGACTTTTTCAACACGGATTGGGTATCCGACCTGAAGCTGCACGCTTCCTACGGCCAATTGGGCATCGTGCCGCTGGATTCCTGGGAGTATACTGCTTTCATCAACACCAGCCCCCGGGCCATATTCGGACCCCAACAGATTCCCTTCATTGGCAGTACCCAGGCCCGGCTCGCCAATCCCAACCTGAAATGGGAAGAGCGGATCGTGAGCAACATTGGCCTGGATGCCAGCTTCTTCAACAATGCCGTCACGTTGTCGCTGGAAGCTTACAATTCGCTTTCGAAAGACAACCTGCTGCGCCTGCCCGTAGCCGGTTACCTGGGCAACCTCCAGGGGAACCCGGCCATCAACGCCGGTTCCATCCGCAACTCGGGGATCGAATTTGCGGCCACTTACCGCAACAATGCCCGTGCATTCAAATGGGACGTGTCGGCCAACTTCACCACCATCCGCAACAGAGTAGTGGGCGTGGGCAACCAGGGCGAAGGCATCAACTACATCCAGTCGGGCAACACCCGCACGCAGGTAGGCCGCTCGCTGGGTGAGTGGTTCCTGCTGGAAACCGACGGCCTGTTTCAGAGTGATTCGGAAGCACGGGAATACGTAAGCAGCAACGGCACGGTGATTCAACCTAACGCCAGGGGCGGCGACGTGAAATACATTGACCGCAACGGTGACGGACAGATCAACGCCGACGACCGGACCTTCCGGGGATCGCCTTGGCCCAGGCTGCAAACGGGCGGGCAATTCAACGCCTCTTACGGGCCGCTGAGCCTGAACATGCAACTGGTCGGCGTATTCGGCTACCAGATTTACAACGACGTCCGGCGCACGCTGGATTCCTACCAGCAGACCAACTTCCGCCGCGATATCAGCCCCTGGTCGCTCACCAACACCGGTACCGAAGACCCCCGCATCGGCCTGGCTACCGATCCCGGCATTGACTTCAACAACCGGGGGGACAGCGACCGCTGGCTGGAAAACGCTTCGTACGTGCGGATGCGTAACCTGGAACTGGGCTACAACCTGCCGGCTGGTCTGCTCACGCGGGTAGGCTTCCAGACGGCCCGGGTGTACGTGAGTGGCCAGAACCTGTTCACTATTACGGGTTACAAAGGTTTAGACCCCGACGTGGTGGGTAATACCAATCCTGATCCCAACTCGCCGCAGACCCGGATTCTGGAAAGAGGCGTGGATTTGGGCAACTGGCCGGCCAGCCGGGTGTTTTCAGTAGGCGTACAGTGTGAATTCTAACCATCCTTCTAAGCAAAAAATTCATGAAAAAGATCATCATATACGGAGCTTTGGCCAGCACTATGTTGCTGGGAAGCTGCAAAAAAGAGTTGGAAATCTTGAACCCCAACCAACCCACGGTGGAAGTGTACTGGAAAACACCGCAGGATGCCGAAAGAGGGGTAAATGCCATCTACAGCACCCTGCACCGCGGCGGCATTTCCCGCTGGATGCCGTTCTACTTCATCATCCGCTCCGACGAAGGCCGCAGCCAGAGCCCGGCCACCGAAATTGTCAACAACATGGACCAGTTCCGGATCACGGATTTCAATTTCTGGGGCGCGTATGACGTCTGGCGGGACAACTACGTGGGCATCTTCCGGGCCAACCAGGTGCTGGACAACGTGCCCAACATTGAGATGGACGAAACGCGGAAGCGGCGGCTGATCGGCCAGGCCCAATTCATGCGGGGCATGTTCTACTACCACCTGGTAACGCTTTGGGGAAGCGTGCCGCTGATGCTAAAAACGTCGCTGCCCCAGGACCGGCCGGCGATTTCCCCGCAGAGCGAAGTGTGGGCCCAGATCGAGCGGGACCTGTCGGAGGCCGCCGCCGCTCTTCCCCCCCGGTACGAAAGTGCGGCCGACCTGGGGCGGGCCACCCAAGGCGCCGCGTACGCCCTGCTGGCCCGGGCGTACATGCAGCAGCGCAAGTACACGGAAGCCCTTACCCCGCTCCAGTGGCTGGTAACCGGTGAAGGCCGGACGGTATACGACCTGATGCCCAACTACCGCGACAATTTTCTGATTACCACTGAAAATAACAAGGAGTCGGTGTTCGAATGGCAGTTTGCATTCAACCCTACCGAAAACCACGACGACGACACCGATCCCCGGGCCGATAACCTCAACTACGGTACCTCGGTTGCCCAGTTTTTTGCCCCACCTGGCATTGGCTGGTCCGACGGGGAAGCGCACCAGTGGCTGGTGACTGAGTTCCTGAAGGAGAGGACGGCTGCCGGAGCGCGGGACCCACGCATGGAAGCGGCCCTGTTGTTCGATTCTACCGACGTGCGCGGGCCAAACTTCACGCAGATCTACGGCAGAACCTTCACCCAGCGCTACGGCAACAACAACACCAACCGGGTGTGGTTCCGTAAGTTCCTCAATGACCACTGGAAGAACGAGGAGGGGTACGCTTCTCCCAACAACTGGCGGTACATCCGTTACGCCGACGTGCTGCTGATGTACGCCGAAGCGTTGAACCAGACGAACAACACGGCCGCGGCGTACCAGTACGTGGACCGGGTACGGGCAAGAGCCGGCCTGCGCCCCTTGTCGGCGATAATGCCCAACATGACGCCCGGCCAGTTCCTGGAGCAGTTGAAGCACGAAAGGGTGACGGAACTGTCCGGGGAGGGACACCGCTGGCAGGACTTGCTCCGCTGGGGCGACCTCGGAAAGCCGGAAGTGGCCCGCCGGGACCCTGCCTTCAATACCTTTATGGTGGGGCGCAACGAGTACCTGCCCATTCCGCAGCAGGAAATAGACATCAATCCGAACCTGCAGCAGTCGGACGGGTGGCGCTAAATCGGCCGGAAAAGGGCGTCCGGAGACGCCCTTTTTTATTCAGCCAAGTGATCAGATAACCAGCCAGAGCGGCAACAATAGCCCATCCGGCGATTTACCATCCAAGATGATACAACCCAACAAGGGAGCTTTGGCAAGTCCCTATTTGATTTTATTGCTTTTTCTTCCTTTGCTGACCACCTTTTGCAAAAGGAACGTTGTAAAACCGGTTACCACAGTTGACACCACTTTCACTACCAGGTTCACCAATCCGGTAATGGATGGGGCCGATCCGTGGGTAGTGAAGAAAGACAGCTTTTATTACTACTGCAAATCAGAGGGCGGCGGCATTTCCGTTTCCAAAACAAAAAGGCTGACCAGGCCCGGCATGTTTATCCAGGTATGGAGCCCTCCCGCGCAGGGCTGGAACCGCACCAACCTCTGGGCACCGGAGCTGCAATTCCTCGACGGCAAGTGGTACATCTATTACGCTGCCGGTCAGTCAGGGCCGCCGTTCATTTACCAGCGGTCCGGGGTGCTGGAGTCCGTGACCGCTGATCCGCAGGGTGCCTATGTGGACAAGGGAATGTTGTACACCGGCGACGACATCGGCAACCCCGCCACGGCTAAATGGGCCATTGACCTGCATCCCTTCCGCATGAACGGTCAACTGTACGCCGTGTGGTCGGGCTGGGAAGAAAACGCCGCCACGGACCGTACGCCGCAGCACCTGTACATTGCCCGCATGAGCAATCCCTGGACGATCAGCAGCAACCGGGTGAGAATCTCCTCGCCCACCGAAGCGTGGGAGGATGGGGTTGAGCTGGACCTGAACGAAGGACCGGACCTGCTGAAAAGGAATGAAAAAGCCTTCATTATCTACTCAGCCCGGGAGTCGTGGCTGCCTGCCTACCAGCTGGGGCAACTCACCCTCAGCGATACCCTCAAAGACCCGACGCTTGCTGCTAACTGGACCAAAAAAGGACCGGTGTTTTCGGGAACCAGCGAAGTTTTCGGAGTCGGCCACGCCAGCTTTACAGTGTCACCCGACGGCACCGAAAACTGGATTTTATACCACGCCAAAAAAGACCGGGCACCCGGTTGGACCCGCGACGTGCGCATGCAGAAATTTACCTGGAATGCCGATGGAAGTCCGGACTTTGGCGTTCCGGTTCCCCGCGGCGTGCTGTTGCCCCTGCCTTCCGGAGAACGGGACCAGTAGCCGTTGCGGAATCCCTCCGCCAACCCCTTGCCACACTTACCCGTATTTTCGTTTTCCGATCACCCTTACCCCATCATCCATGCTGAAAAGATTTTTCCTTTTTTCCGCCTGCATTACCGTACTGAGCGCCGGTTGCCGCACGGACAATAAAAACCAGGCCGCTGCTGCCGGCGATACAACCACCACCGCCAGCGGAACCAGCAAAGCTGCAGATTCCTTCACCAATCCGGTGCTGCCCGGCGACTACCCTGACCCGTCGGTTACCAAAGTGGGCAACACCTACTGGGCCACGGCTACTTCCTCGGAGTGGGCTCCGCTTTTCCCGCTGCTCCGGTCGACGGATATGGTCAACTGGGAAACCGTAGGCCACGTTTTCCCGGATGGTATGCCCCAATGGGCCGATGCCAACTTCTGGGCGCCTGAAATTTCCTACGAAAACGGCCGGATTTATATTTACTACACTGCCCATAAAAAAGGCGGCAACCTGTGCGTTGGCGTCGCCAGTGCTGACCGTCCTGAAGGGCCCTACAAGGACCACGGACCGTTGGTTTGCCAGGAGGTTGGTTCCATTGATGGTTTTCCGGTCCGGGACGAAAGCGGGAAACTCCACCTGGTCTGGAAGGAAGATGGCAACAGCCGCAACCTGCCCACCCCGATCTGGGCCCAGCCGATGAACGAAGAACGGACCGCCCTGACCGGGGAGAAATTTGAGCTTTTCCGCAATGACCCCAGTACCTGGGAAGGCCGGCTGGTGGAAGGTCCGGCCATGGTGCGCCGTGGTGACTACTTCTACGTATTCTACGCCGGGGATGCCTGCTGCGGCAAGGAATGCACCTACGGGCAGGGCGTGGCCCGGGCAAAGACGTTGCGGGGGCCCTGGGAGAAGTATTCCGGCAATCCGATCCTGAAAGGACAAGCGGGCTGGAAATGCCCGGGGCATGGCACGGTCATTACCGGGCCGGGTGAAAAAGATTACTTTCTTTATCACGCCTACAGCACCAACAGCTTTGTGTACGCCGGCCGGCAGGGAATTCTCACCAGCTTTACCTGGAACGGCCAGGGGTGGCCTGTATTTCCGGAAAATACCCTGGACAAAGCAGAGGGCAGCCAGATCAGCCAGCTCGATGTGACCGAAGAGTTCAACGGTAATGCGCTGGCCGCATCGTGGCAGTGGCCGGTGGGTCAGCAGCCCGACTTCACCGTCCAGAATGACAACAACGGCCGGATTACCCTGACGGCGCGCCCCGCAAAAATTGGTTCCGTACTGGGGCAGCGCACCAAAGCGGCGGCTTATACGGCCTCGGCAGCAGTGGGCAGAAACAGTCTTGGTGCCGGTGAGGCCGCCGGACTCGCCGCGGTAGGCGACCAGAGCAATGCCCTTGGCGTTTGGATCACGAAAAACAAAATCAGCCTTTGGCAGTTGAAGGGCGACAAAACCCAGACCATAACCGAGCAGAACCTGCCGCAGGAAGAAACCATTCAGGTCCGCATGGTGGCCGAAGGTGGGGACCAGTTCCGCTTTGCCTGGAGCACCAACGGCCAGACCTGGAATGAACTCAACGCCAACCGGCCGCTGGACGGCTCTTACCTGCCGCCGTGGGACCGGGGCATCCGGGCCGCACTGCTGGCCAGAGGACCCGCAAAGTCTGACGTGCAGTTTGACTGGTTCCGGCTCACGCACCAGCAGAACAAGCAGTTGTAGGGGGTTATTGGTTATGAGTTGATAGTTATCAGGAGAGTAAAAAAGCCCCCGTCACCCTTATAAACCCTTTGAATAAAAAAGAGGCTCCACATGATGGAGCCTCTTTTTTATTGCCTGTGAACATCTTTGAAACGGAGCATGTCCAGCAGGCGCTGCTCTTTTTCCGCATCGAACCCACAGGAAGCGGTAAACTCTTTCGGATTGCTGTAGGTGCCAAAAAGCATATCCCACCATACGATATCGCCGTAGTTGCTGGTGTGCTTGTTGTATTCGTGGTGAATGCGGTGCATCTCGGGACGTTGAAAAATGTAGCCGATCCACTTGGGCGTCTTCACGTTGGTATGGTAGAAAAATTCGCCCAGTGCGGTGCAAAGGGTGTAAACGGCTCCCGCCTCCAGACTCAAACCAAGCAGCACATAAACAAGGCCGCTGCCGATCAGGGAGTTTACCGTCATCTCCAGCGGATGTTTGTAGAAGGAAGTAATGACTTCAAGCCGCTGCGGACTGTGGTGGATCTGGTGGAAATGCCTCCAGAGAAAATCATGCTGATGCCGCCAGCGGTGCCACCAGTAAAAGACAAAGGTGGCAATAAAGTACGCGATAAGCCCGCCGGCTACCGTTCCTGCGTGGTCAGATAACTGAAAAAGGCTTTTTCCGGTAAGCCACCTTTCCCACGACACTCCGGCCAGCAGCACTACGCACAATTGCACGAAGTTTACGGCCAAAACCCTCACAGACCAGTTGGGAACTTCTGGTAGTTTCCAGCCGGGAATCAGCCTTTCAACCAGAAAGCACAAGGCAAAAACAACAAAGATTGTAATCAACATGAAAAGAAAGGATTGAAGGTGGAGAATCAGGCAGGAGTTCTGGAAGCCCTGCCCATTATTTGATTCTTAACAAACCGCCGGTATCTGCTGCTTTTCTTTTCCTGAGGCAATTTTCCAGACCGAAAAACAAATCAGCATGGCGAGGATGGCCCCGCTGAAGGCAAGGCCCATGTCTTTCTGGGCATCCCAGATATCGCCCTGCGTGCCCAGGTAAGCTACTCCCTGAGCCGGGAAAAAAACATCCGCCACGGCCCATTCGATCAGCTCGTATATGCCACTGAAGGACAGGGTAATTTCTGCCGGTAATACCCGGCAGACCCATCCCGGCCAGCCAAACCAGTTCCGGAAGAAGTCGCGCATGGGGTAAGCCAGCATGAATCCGAAACTGAAATGCACGATCCGGTCGTAGTGATTTCGGCCAAGACTGAAAACATCCTTCAGCCAGTAACCAAAAGGATTTTCGGCGTAGGTGTACTGGGCACCATAAATGTGGAGCAGCAGGTACCCAAAAATCAGACTGTAGCTGAGGTCACTTAGCTGGAATTTCCGGAAAGTGGCGGTCAGCGTGACCAGAAAAAGTGCCGTCAGGGTGTTTTCGGTAAACCAGTTGGCCTTATCCGTGGTAAAAAGATAAGTCATTGTCCAGCAGGCGGTGAAGGCACACAGGTAAAATTGCAACAGTACATTCCGGCTCAGAGGGGCGCGGTGCGGGGAACCGGCAGTTGTGAATCGCATCAGTATGTCGTTGAAGTTCAGGGACAAGTTATCATCCGCCCGGAAACCGGTTTTTGTTTTACCTGCTCCGACATTACACTGACTCATATTCCTTCAGTATTTTCTCGGTTTTGGCCCCGGTAATCCGGTTGATCAGCTTACCGGCTTCGTGGTCGTCGCGCAGGGTTTTGGCAAGTGTGAAACAGGAGGCCACTGTGAATACAATGCCCATCATCAGATAACCTTTGATCCAGAGATTCACCGGCAGAAAAAGAATTCCGGTCAGCATCAGGCCGGAGGAAAGGATGAATGATGCCCATACCTGATAGCGGAAGGCGGCAGTAGTCTGATTGATGATCGGATTTTCCATTCGTGAAAATTGTTTTGGCAGGATGCTCCAAAGGTAAAGGTGCAACCGACCCGAAGACAAACCATAAATTTTAAAATCTGACTTTACAGAAGCGTATACATCTTCGTCAAATTGCTGACAAACAATATATTGTCTTTATAAAAACTGGCTTTATATTTCTATGGTAGTCCGCTAACTTCCGGTTTTCAAAAACAAGATATTGGATAACCTGAAAGAAATTCTGCACACGCTTTCGCCTGAGGAGCAAAAAGAACTGGCAACGTTTATCGGGCGGCTGAAGGACAAAAAGCATCGCAAAGACCTGCAGCTTTACAAGTTGCTGCTGCAAAAACGGACTACCGGAACGGCGGACATGCTGAAGGAACTATATCCGGCGGAAGAAAACCCGGCGGCATACCATGCGTTGCGCAAACGGCTGTTCGGATATCTGACGGATTTCATTCTCCTTAAACGTCAGGAAAGCGACCCCACTGCGGCAGCGGCCATCCGGGGAATGATCTCGCTTGCCGGATACTTGTTTGAAAAAGGAGCCGCCCGGAACGGATGGAAAGTGCTGCGGAAGGCGGAAAAATCAGCCCTTGCAGGTGAGCACTATGACCTGCTCAACTCCGTTTACGTACTCCAGATCGAACAGGCGCATCACCCGGAGGCCGGCCCCCTGCCGGAAATAGTTCAAAAATACCAACTGAACAAAAGCAGGGCGGAGGAGGAAGAACGCGCAACCATTGCCAGCAGCTGGATGAATCATTACCTGCAGGAAGCCAAAGTACGGGGCAGGGACCTGCCATTTGAAGCCATTACCCGGCAGGTGCTCGAAGAATACCGGCTGGCAGAAGTTGTGGCCGACCGTCCCAGACTTTTTTATCAGCTGATGTCCATTGCGAGAAGTGCCGTGCTGGTGAAGAAAGATTACCATGCATTTGAGTCGTACCTGATCGGGCAATACTCCCGAATGGAAGAAAGGGGGGCATTTTTGCCGCTGCACCTGCCTTACCAGACCGGTCTGCTCTACATGATTGCCCAGACGCTGTACCGCAACCGGAAGTTTGGCGGTTCGCTTCAATGGCTGGCCAGACTGGATGATTTACTGCGGCTTTCCGCCAAAAGAGATCAGCAGCAGTGGACGAGCCGGTACACGCTGCTGCTGGCCATGAATTACGTTTACACGGGCGAAAGCGACAAAGCCACGGCGATTCTCGAAAAGATCATAGACCACCCTCCGGAATATTTTCAGCCAGCACAGTTGATGAATGCCCGGATCAACCTTGCCTTTTGTTATTTCCAGCGGGGTGACTTTGGCAAAGCCGGTCGTCTGTTGCTTTCAGCCGGACATTCCGATCTCTGGTGCGGGAAGAAGCTTGGCCGGGAATGGGTGCTGAAGAAAAATCTGAGCGAATTGATTATTCACTACGAGACCGGAAATCCGGACCTGGCAGTCAACAGAATCCGCAGCATCGAAAGGAGTTTTGGGGATTTGCTCCGGAGCCACGGCTACCGCAATGTAAAGGTCTACCTGCATTTTCTCCGGCAACTGCTCGAAAATCCCGGCTCCCTTTCCGGCGATGCTTTTTCGGCCGAAGCCGATAAACAGTTTCACTTTCTGCCGGTTGAGCAGGAAGATTTGCAGGCCATCAGTTTTTATGCCTGGCTCAAAGCAAAAACGACCAGAAGGGATTACTACCCTGTGCTGCTGGAACTGGTGAAAATCTAAACGCTCCCCGCTGAGAACAGGAGTATGCGGTTTGAAAGTGTAACTGGTCACACTTACCACCAACCTGATTTTTTATCCGGCAAGTTGTGTCTCCTTCTACCTGTAAGACAAGAAAGCCCGTCAGGTGACGGGCCCTCTCCTGTGCTTCTGATAAAAGTCTACTTCTTCGTTACTTTTATCATTTGCACCCTGTTACCGTGTTCGGCGTAAATCATATAGAGGCCGGATGGCAGGCTGGGATCAGGGAGTAACTCAATCACATTCTGACCTTTCTGGATTTTTGTGTTCCGGCGGAACAATTCCTTGCCGTAAATATCAGTGATGGATACTTTCACGTTTTTTTCGGCGGCTGAATTGATCTCCATCAGGATTCTCTCCGAGAACGGATTAGGATGCGCCGCAATCACCAGTGATTCCGGTTCAAAATGGACGGCGACTACGCCCGAATACAGAACCGTGCCATCCATATTGGTTTGCCGGAGGCGGTAGTAGCGGGTCCCTTTTTTGCCTTTTTTCTGAATCCAGAAACCTGTACTGTTGCACCTGCGTTGAATTTTGGTTTCTGCTGCCGGTGTATCCCAAGGGCCGGAATTTATCATCCTTCACTGACACTTCCACATAGAAGCCTTTGATACTGGGATTTGCCGGCGTTTCCCAACTCACCAGGGCATCAGGTCCGTTTTTCTCTACCGTAATCTTCAGAAAGCTGTCCTGAAGGGTGCCCGTTCCGGTGCCCGTTCCGGTGCCTGTTCCGGTGCCCGTTCCGGTGCCTGTTCCGGTGCCCGTTCCGGTGCCCGTTCCGGTGCCTGTTCCGGTGCCCGTTCCGGTGCCCGTTCCGGTGCCTGTTCCGGTGCCCGTTCCGGTGCCTGTTCCGGTGCCCGTTCCGGTGCCTGTTCCGGTGCCCGTTCCGGTGCCTGTTCCGGTGCCTGTTCCGGTGCCCGTTCCGGTGCCCGTTCCGGTGCCCGTTCCGGTGCCCGTTCCGGTGCCCGTTCCGGTAATGACTGATAAGGCAGAGAGGTCTGAAATGTTTTCAATGCTCAGGCTGTATGACCCGTTGATGCTGCCGTTTAGCGGTTGAGGCAGGGTTAAATCAGGTTTGGTCCAGAGGCCGTTCCCGAATGTGCTGATGTAGCTGTTCGGTCTGAGAAAAAGCTCCTGTTCATCGGCAGTGTTCCATTGCAGGGAAACAGTCAGATTGGAATTGCCATTTACTTTTTCCTCCAGAAGCCAGGTACTGTTTACCCTTTCCTTAAGAATGGGCGTGCCGGTTGTACCTCCCGATAAAACTCCTTCTCTGACCTGTACACTGAAGTCATCCGTTTCCCCGGCGTTTCCGATCCGGACTGGCAGATAGCTTCCTGCCGTACCCACCGGAAATACCCCCTGACGTCCCTGGCCAACGGATGAGCAGGTCAGTTTACCACTGCCATCCGTTACAATGTAGCTCCCGCCGCTGGCCCCGGTCACCGTCGCAGAGGCACCCATGGTCAGCTGGTGGTTACCCAGAAAAAGTTTCCCCTGTCCTATTACCAGTTCCTGACTGATCGTGGCTGGTCCGGCCAGAACTTTCCGGTCCGGCCCCTGCAACACCAGACGGCCAAAGCTGCCGGAGGCGATGACTTGTTCACCGTTGCCCTTGAAGATGGCAGCAGAAGTATGGTCGCCCCGGATCCCTTCACCGGAGTAAGCGCCATTTATTTCAAGGATGGTATTGGCCTGAAGTACCAGGGGAGAAGCAGCATTCAGATTTTTGGATTGCGCCATTCCTCCCGTTTTGACTACCGGCACCGGGCTGGCCGTGACAGGGATGTTTGCATCAATCAGCGGGGTGGGCACGCAGTTACTCCAGTTGCCGGCGTTGAACCAATCATTGGATCCGTTACCTCCCGTCCATTCAGTTGTTGCTGAATTGACCACATTAATACTGTGCGGGATTGTCTGCACCCGGCCATTGCCATCGGTATAGGTAAACCGGAGCGAATGATTACCCAACCCGGCAACCGCCGGATTGAAGAACTTGCCTCCGGTGACGCCGGGACCGCTGTAGGTGCCATTTGGTTGATTTCCGAACGTCAGGGGAATGGTGCCCCCGTAAAAACAAACCCGGCTGCCGGCAGTGGGCTGGTGGGCACCGATGCAGAGATCGGCCCGTTGCTCAATTGTATTGCCCCAGAAATCCCGCCTCCCCGGATTAATGCCCAGCGCCCCCGCAAGATCAATGGCCTTGCCCACGAGGGGGGAAGTGCCGGGTAACTGATAACTTCTGAGCGTATGCAGCTTGCGGGGGTCAGAAATTGTGCCTCCGTTGCCGGGTTCGCTGAACTGAGGATCTGTGAAATAGCCGGCGGGGGAGCCGGCAAATATTTCCTGACTGGTGCCGGTTCTCCATTCCTGCATAGAATTAAAAATGGTGCCAGCCCAGTTTACCCTGAAGGGAGCACCCGTAGTCCAGTAGTTGTTTCCTTCAAACTTGAGATCAGTAAGCCGGTCTACCAATACCAATTCCTGACCGCTGGTGGTCTGAAAAATATTGTTCCGGATTTTAATATTGCTCATTCCGCCGCTCTGCGCAAAAAAAGCTTTGGGTGTTCCTTTGGCGGAAGGAGTGAGGTAAACAGTATTATTATAAATTTCGGCATCCTGAATTCCCCCGCTGGAACCTGAGGACCAAAGGTGAATGGCTCCGTAATTGCCGTTCCGGGCATCATTCTCACTGATGTTGTAGCGAATCACCAGGCCTTTCATGGTCGTAGCACCCGGGTACTGGGCAACCAGATAGCCCGGACCATCATTATCGTGCGAGTAGTTATACTGTATGGTACTGTTGGTGCAGCCACCATCAATATCAAAGCCTCCGCCGTCTTTTTGAGTGCCTGTCCGGTTGTGATGCGATTCGCAATACTGGATAGTGATGTTATTGCAGCTGTAGGCCCAGATTCCTACTGGTCCGCCTCCCGTCCAGGCGTTAAGCCAGCCATTGTTATAAGTTTCGCAGTATTCAACCAGCCCCCCATCCACTCCACCTAACACAATTCCACTACCGGAATGATGGTTGGTGATCTCGGCTATACCGGAAATGTTGAAAACTTTGGTGTTGCCTAAGTAAAAATTCCGGTGGCCGGTCACTGCCTCTGAATAAGAGGAAATTCCGCCCGCGGCAATGTCATGCACTGAGCAGTTGTTGATTATGATATTGTCATACCCGCTGCTTCCATTCCAACTGCCTGCCTGAATGCCACCTTCCTTGTATCCGTACACTTCAACATTTTCAATTTCTATGTAGGCAAGTCTGCGGCCGGGCAGATCCATAAAAAAACTTATACCAGTTTCGGTGTTGACTGTTCTGCCCGAACCGGCGAATATCAGATTACTTATTTTGATACCTGCTCCGTTGTAGACCGACATGCCCTCTTTTGTTCCACTGTTGATTGTAGCCCGGCCGGTACCAAATGAGCGGAGAGTAATGGGCCTTTCCGGCGTGCCATTCACTTCCGGCCCAAAATAGATGCTCCCGTTGAACGTACTTCCTCCTTCAAAAAGAATTTCGTCGCCAGGCAGAAAGCGGGTTGAGTTGACCTTGGATAAGGTTGCCCATGCCAGGTTGACGGCAGTACCGGAGTTTGAGTCATTTCCCCGGGAGCTGATGTAATAGGTGACTGCCTGAAGCGGACCTGCCAGCAGGGCAATCAACAGGCAGGCAAGTGTAGATTTCAATTTCATAGCTGGTTCTTGGAAGATCACAAATCAGTAAATGCCTGATCTTCTAAAAATAGCCCCGGCGTCAGGCATTCACTCCTGAAAACGGCCGGGCTTATTACACCGGAAAGCAGCGGACAGAAGTTGCTGCGTCTGAATTTTCACCTGATGAGCGATTAAGTGAGGGTAACCACAACGAGCCATGGGAAAGTATTTTAAAAATTACGCTGTACGCCGGAGCGGGCAACCCTCCTGTTTTTTATAAATCAAATCAAAACCTCAGGTGCCTCCGGCGCAGCAGCGGGTTGGAGCCAGAATAGGGCAGGCTGGTTGATTACCGCAGAAAATGAAATAAAATAACATCCCTAAACCGTGACCAATGTTTTTTTTAAACCTCCCCGGATCAGGCATGTTATAGTCAAAACGGCTTCCTTTTCGAAATTAGCCCATGCCAAAAAAGTATGAGGCGGAGGCGGAAAACAATCTGGCTGAAATTTCATCCGGAAGCCGGTAAACCCCTGACCAGCCGGATCAGACAAGGGGACAGATAACCGGGAGCCATGTGAGCGACCTCCCATAAGGTTGTACCAATTACAAATCAATAAACCGGAAAGAACCCTGAGAATCAGTTTTCAGGGGATCCGCAGGCAGTTGAAGTGTTAACTCCGTTATCAGATAATAAAAGTAAAAAGGTAAAGGCGCGTCCAGTGGGGTGTGGGCGTTGCCCGGACTGTACCTCCCGCAGAAAGCACCCTTTTTGAATGGGCCCGCGGGATAAACCATTCAAGACCGGATACCATAACTCCCCCGTGTTGGGCTTTTGTGCGCTTAATTTCTCCGCGCATCCCCCGGGATTGGTTCCGGAGCGCTTTGTCCTGACTGATCTTCGCCGGATATAAACGCTTATGCCATGAAGCGTCCGGAAGGAGGTAAACCTTCAGATTCAGGAAATGACCGTTGCGTCGGACTGGTTTATGATGACAATTTTTCAGGTTCTGAAGGAGATATAAAATCAGGAAGGGATTGAATCAGAAGAGGTGTTCTGCTGATTTCGGATCAGAAAACCGGCGGGTTAAGCATGTCCGCCGCCTTATTTTGGTGCAGCCTTGTTTGCTTGCCAACAATGCGGTTGGAATTGCAGTTAAGGTTCAAAACCAGGACTCTCAACAAATGGCACCAGACAAAGGGACTGAGCATGGCAAAAAGACGATTATTTTGGCTGGTGCCACTGGTGATCTGGGCGGACGCATTGCAAGGTCGCTTCCGGGCCGGGGAGCGAGGGTGAGGGCGATCATCCGGCCGGGAAGTGCGGGTGATAAAACAGCAGCTTTGCAAAGGGAGGGCGTTTCAGTAGTTGAAGTTGATTTCACCAATGGATCGGCCCTGACTGAAGCTTGCGCCGGCGGTCATTGCGTCGTATCGGCGTTGTCAGGGCTCAGGGACGTGATTGTGGATGGACAGACTTTGCTGCTTGATGCGGCTGTTATGGCTGGAGTTCCTCGTTTTATCCCTTCTGATTACCCGATTGATTTTACCAGACTCCCTGACGGCGGCAACTTCCATTCTCAATGGCATGTTTACCGGTTCGTTGACTGGTCAGGCCCCGGTGGTCCTGTTCCCGCTCAACCGGGTTATTTACTGGAGTGACGCCGACCAACCCCTTGATTTAAAGTTGTACCCGAAAGCGATGAAGTCTTTCCGCCGTGGCAGGGCATGCAGTACCTGCGCAATATGTTCAGCGGGATGGCCAAACTGGAGCCGCCCGACAACCACCGCTACCCGGATATCCGCTGGACGCCCGTACGCGATTTACTCGCATCCCGCTGGTCCCGGTAACAGATAAGGAGCTGAAAGCGTATGATCAATGCTTCATGGGCATATTGGTTTTGCCTTGTCCTAACTGGTCAAGGGCTGCCCGGAAGCCGGCTGCAAGGGTAGAGGCGGGCCCCCGCCCATAGTAGTGCAGAAAAACCATGCGGGGATTGTCGCCGATCATATGGTGGTGCAGGGCCACTACCTCGAGGTTGTTTTGCCGGAGGGCCCTGATAACCGGGTTTACTTCCGCTTCGAGCATGGCGATATCTCCGGCTACGTGGGCACTGTCTTTTGTCCCGGCAAAACCCGCCCATGAGTTCAGGCCGATGGCCGAGGTCATTTCGGCGCCCATGGCCATCACCCTTAAATCGTCCCTTCCTATTGTGTACTTGTACGTTGGTCCATTCACTGCGCCGGTGTATCTGACAATTTTATCGAGGGCAGGCAAATCAAAAAGTTCCTTACCAGTGGGGGAAGCGGTGTTTCCGGCACCCGTGTTGCCCGTCTGAACGGATGGGTTGGCGGCTGTCGGTGGCTGATTTGCGGGTGAAATTTTATTGTCCTTAATGCTTGCCGCAAACCGGGCGGCTAACTCCTGCGGCGTCCCCATTCCGTGGAGGTGCATGTAGAAAATGCGCGGCTGCTCGTAAAAGAAATGGTTATGAATAGCGCTGATTTCCAGTCCGTTGGCATGAGCCGCCGATATCAATGGATTTACTTCTTCTTCCAAAAGCACAGTGTCGCTCATCAGCACGGCCGATTTGCCGTCAAGCGTTTTTTTGATGGAAGCCCATCCGCCGAATCCCAAAGGAATGGGTACTGGTTCTCCTTTGATGGTTACTTTCAAGTCATTGCGTGGCAGGGGGGTTGTATGGACCGCCTGCGCGTCATTATAAGTTCCTTTCTTACCCATCGCCTTTTCAATGGCGGCAATTTCTCCGGCCGTAAGGGCTGGCGTCTTTGCTTCCGCAGGGAATGAAAAAATGTTTTGGGGGCTGAGGAAACTGGTGGCACCCGCAACCGCACTGGTACGGATCCAGTTGCGCCGGGAAAAAAGGGAATCATTCATATTCAGCTATTGATCAGGTTGGATAAGGACAAAACTCGATTTATTTTCAAAAACAATTCGTCTGCGATAAAGGGCAGTATCAGCAAACCCGTGCATCACCCATTCAGTCTTTCTGGTAAATAAACGGATTCCATCCCTCCGGAGTGATAGAATCCGGGAGGTGAATCCTCCACAATTCAATTGGAGGGGAACCAGCTATTTCAGCCGGTTAAGGACTCTGCTTCTGTAAGGTACCTTTTTTTATTTTCTGCCAGGTAGCGTAAACTCCGTAGGCGACAAGGGCGGCAATCAGTGCGTATACCCACCACGGAATATTGCGGCCCGCAATGATCAGGTACAGGCAGGCCGAAAGGAAAAAGAAACCAGTAAGCAGCACCGGCAGTACGACTGACTTCTTCTGGCGGATCCAGCCCTAAAAACCAATCCTTAAAACTTTGCCACCATTCCATTGCCTGCCCGTTTAAACTGGAAACTTCTGCCGGAATCAACTTTGCCGGAATTGATTTTATTATCCGGACATCACACCTCACTCAAATCACACTTCACTCAACTGACAATCAGGTCTGAAATACAATTGTGTCTTATATTTTATAGAGCAGGTGCAGGCCTTTCTTCACCAGCCCTGTCAGCTGTTCTTCCTTCTTGTGCAGCACGATCCGCTTATTTACCGCGGAGGCAGTCGGATAGGGGTAGATCTTGTCGAAGAAAACGTTGATGCCCAGCCCCTGCGTATGGGCCAGCACCAGTTCCTGGAACATTTCACCCGCACCGGGGGCCACCATCGAGCCGCCCAGCAGTTTTGGATTGCGGTTGAGCAGGCTGCCCTTTTCAATGTAGAGGACCAGCTTTCCGTACTGGTAATCTTCCACCACGGCACGGTCATCCTCAGTAAAATCCAGCGTCAGCTTTTCGTAATCCACCTTGTCCTCCCGCAGTGTCTCCTCGCTGGCCCCGAAGGTGGCTACTTCCGGATCAGTGAAGGTGACCCACGACATATGCGTATTGTCGAGCTTTTTTTTCAGCGGGGATAAAAAATTGTTGAGCAGGATTGTGGCCTGCTGCTCGGCGGCGTGGGAAAACTTGAGTGATCCGGCAATGTCGCCGCACACGTACACGTCCGGATTGCTGGTCTGGAGGTATTCATTGACCATCAGGCCGTGTTTTACGGTGGCGATGCCGGCCATTTCCAGCCCCAGCTCCTGGTAGCGGAGTTCGCGGCCGATGCCCGCCAGCAGCTGGTCGAAGGGGAGGGTAAGCTCCTGCCCGTCCCTGGTTTTGATCAGCAGGTGACGGGGGTCGGGGAATGAATGCGCTTCTGCCCGGAGGTGAAACGTGATGCCTTCGGCCCGCAGTCTCTGGTAGAGAACCCCTGCAATCTCGGGGGCTTCTTTTTCCAGAATCATCTCCTTGCTGTGGACCACTGTCACCTCGGACCCCAGCCGCCGGAAGGCCTGTGCCATCTCAATGCCGATGGGCCCACCGCCAATGACAACCAGTTTACCGGGCAGCTTTTTCAACTCAAACAGGTTCTGGTTGGTCAGGTAACGGACATTTTCCACGCCGGGAATCTTTAGTTCCCGCGGACGGGAGCCGGTGGCGATTACTATTTTCTTGCCGTGATAGACTTTTCCATTCACCTCTACCTGGTTTCTGCCCGTAAACCGGGCCGCGCCAAGGGCCACGTCCATGCCTTCCCTGCGGAAAAAAGCCGCGTTTTCGTGGTCCCGGATCTGGTCCTGCCGCCCGGTGACGTAGGCCATTACCTTCTCCAGATCCACTTCACCTGACACCTGCATCCCGTACGCCGCCGACTGACGGGCCTGATGCACCTGGCGGGCCACGTGAATCAGGGCCTTGCTGGGCACGCAGCCGTCGTTGAGGCATTCGCCGCCGATGGCATGATCGGATTTGTCAATCAGCAGGACCCTGAAGCCGAACTTCTGCATGGGAATGGCAATGCTCAGCCCGCCCGAGCCGGCACCGATTACAATGATGTCATAGGGGGTATGGTCGGTTTCCGTCATTGGTCTGGAGGGTATATTGTTTGAAATTTTCAGCAACCGGAATCTGGTGACAGAGGTCCTGATTTCAGTCCGCATCTGATCCGGCCGGGCCAGACGGTGGTGAAATCTCCTCCGGAGCGCCAAAGAAGCCCGGCAGGAAATTAACCTTTGCGCTCTGGTTTTGTTTCGGTCTGCCGGTAATTCATACTACCAATACCCGGGTAAACCCTTGGCAAACCCAGTCAGGTATTCGTAAAAATTTCCGAAATGCCTGTGATTGTTAGTGAAAACCCAGCGAACAATCTACGGATGCCTGGACTTATTGTTTCGCAGGTGCTTATCCACACCTGACTGACAAGGACCGGCACCCACCCATTTTCTGATAATCCCGTATACATTTGGGCAACCGTACCCACCTGTCAGATTTGACCTGCTCAAAAGCAGCGTTATGATGAGGCATTATATGATCCGGCTGCCACCAGGCCATTTAAGTACCCGTGCAAAAGTATAGGGCATTTGACTTTTCGTAATTATTTGACTATAAGGCGTTTATTTGTCGAACAACGAGCAACTGATAACCAACGCCTACTTAAGCCTAAAATAAAAACCAATGGATCTGCATTACATCCGGCGCGGTACTGGTAAGCCGCTTTTACTCATCCACGGCATTGGCAGCAGCCACCGCAGCTGGGACCTGGTCACCGAAGGGCTGGCTGCCCGGCGGGAGGTGATTGCCATTGACCTGCCGGGACACGGCAATTCCCCACCGCTGCAAGGGGAGGTATCCGTCCGCACCATGGCCGATGCGGTCACGGGATTTCTGCGGGAAAAGGGGCTTTTGGGCATTGATGCAGCAGGCAGTTCCATGGGGGCACGGCTGGTACTCGAACTGGTGCGCCGGGGCGGGATATTGGGGGCGGTGGTTTCTCTGGACCCGGGCGGGTTCTGGAAAGGCTGGGAAATTCCTTTTTTCTACCATTCAGTGCGTCTGTCGGCCCAACTGGTGGAGCGTCTGCAGCCGGTATTGCCGGCACTGACGGGCAACCCTGTCACCCGGAGTTTGCTGCTGGCCCAGTTCTCGGCCAGACCATGGCGGGTGCCTTCCCGGGTGGCGCTGACGGAGTTGCGCACCTTTGTGCCCACCGGCACCTTTACGCCCCTGCTGCAGAATCTGGCCTACGGGGAAACTCAAAAGGGAACTCCGGCCGGATCAGTTTCCCAGCCGCTGGTGATTGGGTGGGGGCGTCAGGACCGCGTTTGTCTGCCACGGCAGGCAAAACGGGCTTTGCGGTTATTTCCCGATGCGCACCTGCACTGGTTTGACCGCTGCGGCCACTTTCCCCAACTGGATGTTCCCCGGCAGACGACGGAGCTGATTCTCTCGGTTACCGATCATGTTTATTCACCCCGGCAGCGTGCTCCGGAAGAGGGAAGTCCGGCCAGGCCAAAGGTGCTGGCTGGTATCGCGTTGGTGGTACTGGCCGGGATGTTGCTTTACAGCCGGAGGAGGCATTCCGGAAGGTAATCGTTTTGCTCCGGCGATCCTTCCGGCTGACACGTTCCTGAAAGTATAACTGGCTGCCAATGCAACTTAAAATTATGCTCCTGCCCATGGGACTTTACTAGACTTGTTGGTTATTGTAAATCAATGAATTACCCGAAAACCACCCCCGGCCCCTCCTTATCAAGGAGGGGAGTCTGCACCACCATCTCCGGATCAGGGGAAGTTTCCTGACGGTCCCCCTCCTTTTTTAAGGAGGGGACAGGGGTGGTTATCCTGAAAATAAGTACAACCTGTTGAAAATCAACTACAAACAAGTCTACTGAACAGGATACTAATCCATCAGTTGTCCCTGATCAGTTGTCCCTGATGAGAAAAAAGGGAAACCAGACCTGCCTTCCGGGCCATGTTTCCCTTTCCGCTTACACATTGATGCCGCCCGAAACTTCGATGCGCTGGCCGTTGATCCATCCGGCCTCGTCGGTACAAAGGAAGGCTACCACCCCGCCGATATCGCCGGCACTGCCCACCCGGTTCAGCGGGGAGAGGGAAGCCAGCCGCTCCTTCATCTGCGGGTTGCTGCGGATGGCGGCATTGTTGAAATCCGTTTCCACCGGCCCCGGTGCCACAACATTGCAGCGGAGGCCTTTTCCACCCAGCTCTTTGGCCCAGTACTTAGTCAGTATCTCCGTGGCACCTTTCATGGAAGCGTACACCGAATAGCCCGGATTGGCAAAGCGGGTGGTTCCGCTGCTGATATTTACGATGCCACCGCCGGGGTTCAGATGCGGCAGCAACTTCTGGGTCAGGAAAAAAACACCTTTGTAATGCACGTTCAGAAACTCGTCAAACAGTTCTTCGGAAACCTGCTCAAACGGCACCGTTGCACCCATTCCGGCGTTGTTGATCAAAAAATCAAAGCTGGTGGCGTCCCAGGTAGTCTTCAGTCGGGTAATTACCGCAGCCTCCATTCCGGTGGCGGTTATTTCAATCACGCTTTTCCGGGTGCTTTCCAGACTTGGTCTGCGCGATGCGACCATCCTGGAGCATAACATCGTGCAAACGGCGGGAAGTGCCGGTGAATCCATTGCCTTTGGGGTAGGAGTGACAATGCCCGCGATTATGATTCTGGGCTTTGAACTTGAAATACGACCTGCGCGGAAGTGCTGAAAGCCGGCGCCAACAAGGAACCAAGACTGGCTTCTATCGAAGCAGAAACGGCCCTGTCAGACGCAAACGTGAACAATGGCGGAAAAATCATTGGAACCGGTTTCGCCCTTGGTTTCCTTTTCAATGCGCTGATGCAGGTTTTTAAGGGCTGGAAGGAGGTGCCGGGCAAGGAGTTCGGCAGGCCTTTTAAAGGCGGCTCCATTTCGCTGGAAAATAACCCGGCCCTGCTGGGGGTAGTGCATGGCCAACTTAGTTTTCAGAGAAAGACGGTCTTAAAACTTACCAGATTTGAATAGAAACGTTAGGTGTATCCCTGGAATTTAAGGATTGCTCTTTAAAAAATAAGCCCCTGATGCTTTTTGGCTTCAGGGGGCAGGATCTTGGGAGTAGCGGTTTGAAAAGGATTGATTCGTTCCCAGACTAAAAAAGGATCAGTTTGCCGGCTGGCTTTGCAGGGTATCCGGCATAAAACCAGGTGGCCGGCCGTATTGCAGGAGGGACCAGCGCGTCGCTGAAACTAAAAACAGAGTGAAGCATTTTACTTCCCCGCCTGACTGCTTCCCGAATAGGATTACTTCTCTGCCTTGTCTTCCGGCAGATTGTCTGAGGTTGCGTAGGCAATGGCCACCACTTCGGCCGTTTCCTCGCCGCGGCCCGTACGCAGGGTAACGGTTTGTCCCAGACGTGCGCCCAGCATTGCCCGCGCAATGGGCGCTACAAAAGCCACGCGTCCCTCCGCAACGGAGGCTTCATCAACGCCCACGATGGTAAAAGACTGGCTTCTGGCGGGCTGCTGTCCGTTGCGGGTCTGCAGGGTAACGGTAGCCCCGAACCGTACCTCGTCAGTGGGTTGACTGCGGGGGTCCACCAGCCTTGCGCCCGACAGGCGTTCACTGAGGGCCGCCAGCCGGCCGTTGAGAACGGTCAGTTGCCGGGTGCGGTCGGCCTCATCACTGTGATTGGCCTCCACCTGCGCCCGCTGTCCCTGCAATTCGGCTAACTCGGCCCGCAGCAGCAGCAGTCCCTGCGGGGTGACATAGTTTGGGGTTCCGGGAGGCAGGGCGGCCCGCGGCGGAATGACAGGCGGCGCTCCTGCCTGGTCTTCTTTTACAAAAGCTCGGCTCATACGGTTGTTAACGCAGGGCAGGGGAAGGGGTTACCCGGAGTCCTGAGCAGGTTCTGCCGCCTGATTAAGCGTCTGGTTTCCCTGCAAAGCAGAATCTGTTGATCGGATAATATCTGGGAAAAGATATGGTTTAACCGTTTAACCCTACCCTGTTAACCTGACTCTGCCTTTCCCCTGAATGGCGGGAAGGGCTCAGGCTTTTTCGCCAGTGGTCCATCCTTTGCGTTGTACCGGCTGACGGGGAGGCCCTGCCACCAGCCGGTCAGCGACTGCCCCCGCCGCAAAAGCGTAGATGCCCTTGTGTACCAGATCGATCACCTGCTCATCGCGTGGCCATGTCCAGGGAGGTGCACCTGCGCCGGTTGCATTCTCCAGAGTCTGGTCGTTGAGCAGGCGCAGGTTCATAAACATAAATGATCCTACCGGGCCCCGCAGGCCTTTGGCAGCCATCCATCCGCGGGCCATGCCCAGCAGAATGCCCTGGCCCCAGTGCATGGTCCGGTTCAATCCCAGCCGCTGCTGGTCAGGCCTGTGCGGGAGCCCGGGCAGCCGCTCCAGCGTATGGGCGGGTACGTACGAGTCGGGCCGCCCGGTAATCACCTGCTCCACCTTTTCGGCCAGTGTCATTGCCGCTACCCCGGCAAGTCCGGCCAGCAGTCCGTTTACCAATACCTTGCTTGTCATCATGTTTCTTCCTCCAGTTTATTTATCCCGTCCTTTCGTCAGAACGGCAATTGCGAACAAATTACCAGGCAGCCGGTCAGACCAAAGCCGGTGCCTGGCATTTCCCCGCCGGTAAAGCAGGCAGCTGCCTCCGGCCTGTTCCTTTCTCACCGGTTGCCCCGGTTTTAGCCGGCAGAAGCAGCAGGATCATTATTGCGGAAATAGAATTTGAAAAACAGCAGTGTAAGGGCCAGTAAAAGTGTAAACAGATTGGCCAGAATGATGGGCAGATCCTTGTTGATAAATCCGTATATCAGCCAAAGAAGCACTCCGAGGCTGAAGAGCGAAAACATTTTCAAAGATAAGTCCTCCGCCGAACGCGATTTCCAGGTCTTTATTACCTGAGGAATGAGTGAAGTAGTGGTTAGGCCTCCCGCAACGATTCCTATGATCTCAATGCCATCCATATCAAAAAATAAACCGGTAAAGTAGTGATTCACTTCTCCCGCATGTCTCCGGGAGAGCATTCTTTACACGGAGGAACCTCCGGTGGGGGTTTCTTCGGGAGCAGACTTAGTGAAAAGACTTTATTTGTGCCCCTCTGCCCGAACCTTCGGCCCTAAATGGAGTAAGGGCAAATACTTAAAGCATGAAGTACTCAACCAAAAATCAGAACTATGCGATTTTTAAGCACGAAGAGCCATGGGGTGATGGATTACCTGATGGGAATTGTATTGATTGCCGCTCCCTGGCTGCTGGGATTTGCCGAAGGAGGAGCCGAAACCTGGGTGCCAGTGGCAATCGGCGTAGCCATGCTGGGCCTGAGTATGCTGACGAATTACGAAATGGGGATAATCAAAACCGTGCCAATGCCCCTGCACCTGACCATTGACCTGATGTCTGGCCTGCTGCTGGCAGCTTCGCCCTGGCTGTTCGGCTTTGCTGACCGGGTATACCTGCCGCACCTGATCCTGGGTATTGCCGAAATTGGCGCATCCCTGATCACGCAGAAAACGCCGGCCTTTTCCAATGACAGGGACCGCGCTACCAGTACCGGCCGCGCCGCCATTTAACGTACTGCATTCATAAAAATAAAGACTGGACAGAAAAGGAAAGGGGCATTCCGCTCTCTTCTTCTGTCCAGTCTTTATTTAAAGTTACTGCGTAAGGGTAAAACCAAAAGCCGGCTTCCTGACTACCAGCCCATATTACCCAAGGCTGACGGCGAGGGGGTTCCCCGATTCAGGCGAAAGTTCACACCCTGCCGGAAAGGGGAGAGGGCACGCAAAACGGTGGTTACATTAAAATCATTCGGATCGGATGGTAATAACAGGATTTACCTGACTTGTCCTTAAGCCGTGATAAAGTGTAATCAGCAACGCCAGCAGGAAAGCAATACCAGCCGCGATTGCCAGGGACGATCCGAAGGAAGGAATGCGGTAAGCGAAGGACTCCAGCCAGCGCCGGCCCAGGTACCAGGCCAGGGGTAAAGCCAGCAGGATACCCGGCAGTACCCGCAGCAGAAACCCCCGGAGCAGCAGGAAGACAATACTGCCCGTAGTAGCACCAAGCACTTTACGAATGCCAATTTCTTTGGTTCGCCTCCGGCCGGAGAGAGACGCCATGCCCAGCAGACCCAGGCACGCAACGCCGATGGTTATGGTAGCCCCCCAGTGGAACAGGGCTCCTGCCCGCTGTTCCTGCCCGTACTGCCCGGCGAGGTGATCTTCCAGCGAGTGGTACTCAAAAGGGTAGTCCGGCAGCAGTTCATGCCAGATTGGTTGCAGCTGAGCAAGTGAAGCTGACAGCCCTCCGGCTCCTGTTTTCAGCAAAAGCTTTTCCGGGGAACGCTGCTGGTACATAATAATCAAAGGTGATACCGGCTGGTGTAAAGAAGCAAAATGAAAATCCCTGACCACCCCAATCACTTTTCCCCGGCGGCCGAAGAATTCAATCTGTTTGCCCAGTGGTTCTTTCCAGCCCATCCAGCGCACAAAAGCATCATTCACCAGGTAAGCTCCTGCAAGGTCAGCGGGGCGGTCATGAGCGAAGTTTCTGCCCGTGCGCAGGTTGATCTCCAGAAGGGGCAGGTAACCGGCATCACAGGAGAAGTTGGTGACTGCTTTTTCCTCCATCCGGCCATCCTGCTCCACCAGGAAGAGATCCTTGTTAAGGAAACTGCCGGGTTCCCCGCCGGTATCGCACAAGCTTACGGCCTCAGTAAGGCTGCTACCCGTCAGCCGCTGCGTAAAGGCTTGCACCCGCTGTTTAACGGCTTCCGTCCCTGGCAGGGGAATGACTACTACCCTTGCCGGCTGCAGGCCCAGATCCCGCTGCTGCAAAAACCTGAGTTGGCTGGTTACAATCAGGGTCCCGCTCATCAGGGTCACGGTGGCCATAAACTGGAATACGACCAGCAGGGTGCCGATCCCCTGTCTGGACTGTAAAGGGTTGCCTTTGAGCACCTTTACGGGGTCTGACTGGTTCAGGTGGAAGGCCTGGTAGCCACTGAGGAGGACGGCAAGGGCCAGGAGCAGAGCGAAAAGTACGCCCAGCGAGGGGCTGAACAGGAGTGTTGTAAAGGTGAAGCCTTTGCCGGCCAGTTGGTTGAAGAAGGGTAGCAGCAGCAGACTCAGCAGTCCGGCCAGCAGTAGGGCTCCCAGCAACAGCAACCCCGTTTCTCCTGCTGCCTGCAAACGAATCTGCCGGCGGGTAGCACCCAGGACTTTTCGTAGCCCTGCTTCCCGGCTGCGACCAAGGGACTGGGCCAGCGACAAGTTGGCCGCATTGATGCCCGCTACGGCCAGCAACAGAACTGCCAGCACGGAAAACAGGCAGAGATAGGTTTTATTGCCTTTGGGTTGGTCGTAAAGGCGTCCGGGAAGGAAATGCACCTGGGCGAGTGGCTCAAGGGAGTAGGAAGCTTTCAGGTTGGTGGCATCCTCGTCATAGGAGTCAAACAAAGGTTCCTCAGCAAACTTAGCTAACTTCTTTTCCAGGGCCTGGGCACTTGCTCCCGGTTTAAGCAATAAAAAGGTGTAACTCCACTCGTCCATTTCTGACTGAGGATCTTCCAGCGAGAGCAGGGCTTCTACATACAGGTCAGACTGGGCAGGCACGTCCTGCATCAGCCCGGTTATCTGGTAAGGCTGGTTGTCCACCTGAAGCGTTTTGCCCAAGGGCGCTTCCTTGCCGAAATACTTACGGGCAAATGACTGACTAACAACCATGCTGCCGGGCTGGGCAAGGACCGTTAAGGGATTTCCCGCCACGAGTGGATAGGTGAATAAAGAAAATACGGAGGCATCGGCCGCGTAGACGTGTGCTTCCTTAAAGCGTTTGCTCCGGTAGTGTACGGCTTTTTTGTGGTAGCCGGGCAGAATCCGCACGTAGTTCTCTACTTCCGGATAAGCTTCCTGCACCCGGGGCGCCACCACAAACAGGGAAAAAGCCACGTGGTCATCCGTATCCGGAGTTACAACCCGGGTGGTGAGCCGGAAGATCCGGTCCGCTTGCTGGTGGTAGCGGTCAAACGCCCACTCATCGCCCACGTAGCGCAATAGCAGCAGGCTGGTGGTAATACTGGCAGCCAGACCCAGTAATTGAATAAGCGTATAGAGCCGGTTTTGCTTCAGAAGCCTAACGGCAAGGCGGAGATGATGACGGAGCATAGGATTATTTTTTTCGGCTGGTTTGCCGGAGTTTCTTGCGAACGGCTGGGGGTAAATCCTGCCCAAACTGATCCTCCAGGGTGCTTTCTTTTTCCAGGTCCCGGCTGATCTGACTCTCCAGGGGAAGGAGTTGGTTGCAGGTATTCCAGAACTGAGGATCGTATTCTTCATCCTGCCAGGCCACCGGCACCCGCCCGTTCATTTCCTCGTTTTTGGGAATGGGTTGCACCGCATCCGTTATTACCTCATTTACCAGCAGGTCCATGCGGCGGTGCTGCCCCGGAGAAGGGAGTGGCAAGCCACTTTTTTGATGAAACCGTTGATGTTCGTACGTCCACTGCAGGTACTGCGGGTACCACTTGCCCTTATATTCCCGGAACTCATTGATTACCCGGTTTAGCGTAGCGGCCGTAAAAGTAGAGTCTGAATCCTTCTGCTCCGTGCCACTGATGAAGGCAGCGGCGGGTTGGCTTTCCAGTACGTACCTGACAATGGCGAAGCTTTCTGTCCCGATCCAGATGGTCACCTGATAGCGGGGGTTAGCCGCCGTGACTACGTGCACGGGTGTACCATTCCAAAGCTCATCCGGCAGAAGTTCATAGTGTGCGTGGCGCCGGTTCCTGAGGAAACCCTCCCGGTACTTGACCGCATTGTGTTCCAGGGTTGCCGACAGGTGATTCACCCACTGGTTGGGGCCAGCACCAGGTTGGTACCGGATGCCCCGTGCCTTGAGTAGTTTTACTTTTTCGCTGATAAAGCGTCCTTTGGGTTTCTGGTAGCCTTTCTCGTCATAAAGGAAGGCGGCTGCTTCCGACAGCGACACAAAACTACCCGCTTCCTTAAGGGTTTCCCGGTAGAAAAGGTGCAGGTTGCAGGGTTCTGAAGGATAATTGAACTCAATACGTGCTACCGCCGAATCGACCAGTTGGGCAGCCGTAAGTGGTGCCCCCCGTATGGTTATTTCGGCTAGTTGCACCGTGTCCTGGTGCAGGGCAAAGAGGCTCTCTTTCTGCTTGACAACAGGAGCTGCCGGAGCCGAATAATTGCGGTAGCCTAAGCGGGAAATGACCAGTGTGTCAGCAGCCAGCGTATCCGGGAAATGAAAGCTGAACTTTCCGCCCTCATTGGCTATGGTTCCCGCTGCTCCCCGTTGTAACCGGATAGCGGCAAATGGGATAGGGTTTCCGGTGGCTTGCTCCACTACTCTTCCCCGGACGGTAAGATAACCGGAGGATTTGCTGGCTTTCAGTACAATCTGACTGACTACCCACTCATAGGTAATCTCCGTCCGGGACAAAAGGGTGTCCAGTACCTTTCGCAGGGGCTGTTCCCGCAGTTCAAGGGTCACCTGCTGCGTAAAGGCGGCTGACTGCCCGAACCAGGCGAAGGGAATCTGGTACCGGCGCTGCAAGTCGTCCAGCACCTGGGCTATGGGCTGGTGTTGGCAGTTGACCGATACCCGTTGGTCAAGCAACGATGGCTGAGCCACGGCCCCCGGAATTGCCAGCCAGAGATACGCCTTCAGGCAACTGAGCAGGAGGAGTACAGGGCTACGCTTCATTTTTGCCTGGGTTTTCTTTTTTTCGGGAGATCGGTAGTGCTGCTTTGGGTGAACATGCTTTTCCAGCGGCTGCTGCTGCTGGAGCAATTCAGTAAGGGCTGGGTCAAGGGGGTTATCCGCAATGATGTTGTAATGCTGCCAGAAATCAGGATGATAAGGCCGGATTTGTGCCGGCATGGGTACCCTGGGGTTCATGGAAGCACCGGCAGGTTTTTTGGTTTCTGCTTCGGGGTTGCCGGTTTTGACATCATTCACCAGTAATTCGCTGAAGAAGGTATTGTCCTCCAGCTCTCTGTCTGACTGGGGATCAACGATCCGGGTCATCCAGTGCGCCCGGAGGTAACTCAGGTACATCTTGTTGTTGATTCTTCTGAAACGCAGCGAATTATCCACACTGGTCAACCGTCCGCGGGAGGGGCGCCTGCCCGGAGGCTTACCTTCATCAAGCGACTGAATGGCACTTCCTTCGCCTTTCAAGTCAATTCTGGCAATGGCATAGTCGTCGTAACTGATGTACATTTCGCAGGTAGCCGGGCTGCCGGGCATGGCAACCGCAATCACGTGGAAGTGTTCGCCATCCTCCACTACGGTTTTCAGGACTTTATACTCCAGCTGATTGGGAAACTCCAACACCGGCGGGAAGGCATCGTAATTGCCCATGGAACTGTTGTATTTCACAAAATTCTGGATCAGCAGCCGGTTCAGCTTGTTCCAGGTATCTTCCGTGTAGGCGCTCCTCCTGATTTCGTTGATAAATACTTTTTCAGTCCGCTTTGCTTTTGTGTCATACGTATACCCTTTATCGTGGATACTGACAGCCGCTTCCACCAGGGAGGCAAAGGCCCTCTGGTCGTTTGCCGGTCGCCTGATTTGCCACTCCCGGTAAAAGCCTTCCATGAGGCAGGGCCCGGTGGGGTAATTCTCTTCAATCCGGGCAACCGCCTGCTGCACAATCTCTTTGGCAGTAAGGGGTTTATCCGCTACAACTACTTCGGCTAAAACAACCGTAGCCGGGGAAAGCAACACGGTTATGGCAGACTCTCCGGCAAGCATTCGGGCTGTCTCCCGGTAAGGCGTGTAACCGACAAAGGAAACCAGCAGCGTGTCCTGCGCATACGCCTCCGGCACATGAAAGGTGAACTCGCCGGTCTGATTGGTTAAGGTTCCCATTGGTTTTCCCTGCAGGCTCACGGAGGCGTAGGCTAACTTCTGCCCGGTCTGCTTGTCCTGTACCGTTCCCCGGATGGTCAGGTAAGGTGAAAGGCCCTCTTTCAGTATAACTTGCCGGCCGATTACCTGGTAACTCATGCGCATGCCTTTCAGAAGCTCAGCTAAGGTTTCCCGTAAGGGTTGGTCGTGCACGTGGAGGCTTACTTTTTTACTTCCGCCTGGTTGATTGAAATAGGAAAAGGATACCTGATAAGCTGTTTCTGCTTTCCGGAGGGCTTCAGCCAGGGGTTCTTCATTTATGTGAAGGGTAGCCCTTTTATCCAGTACGGAAGATTGGGCCAGGAGCGGCTGGCTGAGCAGGAACAGGAAGAAGGGAAATGCCGGAAGGATTTTCATAACGAAGGAAAATATGGTCGGAACCGGGAATGGCCGGTACTACTGGCAGCCCGTGCCGGAAAGCAAATACGCTGAGCCCCGTTGGCGGTAAGTAATATTCTTGCCGTAGGTAAAGACCCGGAGGATTTCTTCAAGACCGGGCTGCCGGAACGTACCCGTAAAGCGGCAGTGGAGCAACTGCTCATTGGTGGCCGTAATCGTTACGCCAAAGTACTGCTCAAGGGTGGGTAGCACTTGCCGGAGCGGCATGTTCCGGAAAGTAAGTATCCTTGTTTTCCAGGCCAGAAAGTTAGGATCAGGATTAACGGCCTTTTGAATGCGTTTTGCCGGTTTGCTCAGGATGCCCTGCTCACCGGGGGTAAGGGTGACGGCTTGTCTGGTTTGTTCATCCGAAAAAGCAACTTTACCGGTTACCACGGTTACGGCCACGGCTTTTTCCCCGGTGTACCCTCTGACGGAGAAAGACGTACCCAGTACCCGGATGATGGACTGCTGGCTGTGAATCAGAAAAGGCTTCCCGGCGTCTCTGGCAACTTCAAAAAAGGCTTCTCCCTCCAGGTACACCTCCCGCTGCCGGCCCGTAAAGTGCTCAGGGTACTGTAGCTTGCTGTTTGCATTCAGCCAGACCGCCGTGCCATCCGCCAGCAGTAACCGGCGCTGCTGACCGGCAGGCGTAGTATGGGCTACCCAGGTTACGGCCGGTTGCTGAATTCTTTGGTAGGTATATACGCCCACTCCCAGCAGAAGCCCTGCCAGCAGCACGGCCGCAACGCGCCGTAGCCAGGTGAACAGACCTGACTGTTGAATAACGGGTTCCGGTACCAGCTCAGGCATGGGCTGGATGCGTTGCCAGGCCCGCTGCATGTCCGGCTCGTAGTTTTCCGGCCGGGCCCGTGAGGCTTCCCACAACAGCTGATAGCGAAGAAATTCCTGTTCATGTTCCGGGCTTTCCCTGCGCCAGGCTTCTACGGCTTGTTGTTCTTGTTTGCTGCACTCCCCGGCCAGGCAGGCGGCTAATAGTTCGTGGTCCATGTACTTTCCTGTCTTGTATAGGTAAGACAAGATCCGAAGACCGGAGGCCTAAAGGAGCAGAAAAAATATTTTTACTTTTTATCTGGAAAAGGGCAGCAGCAGTAGCAGGAATTTGTCCCAGTGCTGGTGGAGGTAGTGTCGCAGTTTTTGTAAAGCAATGCCCATCTGGGCTTTTACTGTCTTTTTGGATAACCCTAAGGACCGGGCAATCTCCTCGTAACTCATGCCCGCATTACGACTCAGGGTGAAAATGGTGCGGCAAGCAGGAGGGAGCCCTCTGATGCCTGCTTCCAGGAGCTTTTCGAGTTCCTCCAGCTCTAAGCTGGTATCAAAAGCTTCCGGCTGCTGGTCCAACGCCCGAGCAGATTCAAACTGCTGGCGGGCAAACTGGCTTTTCAGGTAGTTCAGGCAGGCATTTTTGACTGCGGTGCAGAGGTAAGCCTGGAGCGAAAACCTGATCTGCAAGGTTTCCCGCTGCTGCCACAAATTGGTAAGAATATCTGAGACCAGTTCTTCGGCTATTTCTCCTGTGTTTACGTAGCGCAGAGCCAGGTGGCAAAGCCCTTTATAGTACCGGTTAAATATAGCCTCAAGGGCCGCTGCCTCTCCGGCAGCCAACCTTTGCAGGAGCAACTGTTCATCAGCAGGGAGGGCAGAATCATCCATACCCCAAGAACGGCAAACAAGGAAAACCAGTATGATTTTCTGTCCGGCAGGAACTGCTGTATTGTAATGCCGGAAGCGTTAAAGCAGCAATCACTTCCTGCCTTGCAAACCGTAAAGGCATCCCTTGGTTCATATGCGGTCTTTGGTTTATATTATTCAGATAATCCGGCTATAATAATCAAGGTTACAAAGCACTGGTATGGGGAAAATGTCCGCTGCAAAAAAAATCAGTCTGCAGAAGGGAAAGGCTGATACCGGCCGCCGGAAAATAACTTCTGCCCGGTAACTTACCAAAAAAATGGAAAAGCGGCTGCACTTCTTCAGCTTTGATGCATAATCCGGCACTACCGGATTCGCCCGTTTCATCTCATTTACGAAAAAATTTAAATCTGCCAGCTCTTGTATACCTTGAATTTCTGTTTTAACTTTGAAACGCAAAGTACTTTTAAAAACCAATAACATTAAATTCGGAATATAGCCCGGATATGCTCAACGAAGTAGCTCTGTTTCGGATTCCCCCGCACCCAGGCTGATACATTTTCAATTTGATTATCAGGGATCTGAGGCGCGGATCCCTTCCGGGGAAAGAATCTGTTACCTGACCTCAAAGGGGATTTAAGCAACTGGTCCTGCAAGGACCCAACGAAGAACTGACCAATAAGAATCAATTTGTGTATTGGGTATATGCTTTCCTGTGTTCCGGAGCTTTTTTATGGAAATAAACAATGATGATCAATATTTTTTTGGTTACAACTTTGAGATTCAAAGTACTTTAAATGTCGCTTTATGAAAAATGAGATCCTGTCAAATCTTGACAATCCTGCGCAGCTTGAAAGGTTATACCGGGCCGGTAAACCAACTTTTAAACGGGAGTTTAAAGCTTTGTATCCCGGACTAAAAGACAATGCCCTTGCCGGCTTTTGGAATGAACGATTAAATTTCGCCAGCGAAGAAATTTCATGGGGTACCGGTAAAGACCTGGTTTTTGTGATCATTGCTTCCCTCCTTGCAGGTGTAATCGCGAAGCTGCCGGCAGTTTTACTGATAGACGAAGAATTTTTCTATCCCAGAAATATCGGATTCGTCATTTTTCCAGTATTGTCGGCTTACTTTGCCCGGAAAAACAAATTATCAACGGGTAAAATTACTGGTATAGCTGGCGCAACCCTTGCCGGGTTGATTTTTATCAATTCCCTTCCTGATGCCAGGAACAGCGATACTTTACTTTTATCGTGCGTTCATCTGCTTTTATTTCTATGGTCAATATCAGGATTTGCTTTCGTTGGTGATAACCCAAACAATGGGGAAGAACGGCTCAGCTATCTGAAATACAACGGCGACCTTGTGGTCATGACCACCCTCATCCTGATTGCAGGCGCAATCATGAGCGGACTAACCATTGGGCTTTTTGAGATAATCGGCTTTCATATCGGAGAGTTTTATTTTGAAAACATTGTCGTTTTTGCCCTTCCCGCCGCGCCGATTGCAGCCACCTGGCTTACCCAGACCAATACCCAGCTGGTAGGTAAAGTTTCTCCGGTGATTGCCCGGATTTTCAGTCCGCTGGTCGTAGTGATGCTGGTAATTTACCTCGCAGCAATCATCTACTCAGGCAAAGATCCTTACAATGACCGGGAGTTTCTGCTGATGTTCAATGCGTTGCTGATCGGCGTTATGGCCATCATTTTCTTTTCCGTTGCCGGAACATCTGAAACAACCAGGAGTCAGGCCGAAATCCGGATCCTTTTTCTGCTTTCTGCTGTAACCGTACTGGTGAATGGCATTGCGCTTTCTGCAATTCTGTTCCGGATTTCAGAATGGGGAATCACACCCAACAGGGCGGCAGTACTGGGAGGCAATGTCTTGATTTTAATCAATCTTTTACTGGTGACAGCGCAACTTTACCGGGTGCTTTCAAAAAAGGCTGACCTGACCGGAGTCGGAAAAGCCATTGCCTTCTACCTGCCCGTTTACTGCTTATGGACAATTTTCGTGACCTTTTTATTTCCGTTACTTTTTGGATTTAAATAAGGAGCCAAATCAGAAGCAATGGCTTTTGCCGGTTTACTTTTTATGCGTGCATATCTCCTTTGGGAGACTGCTGAGGAAGACCCGGCGGGCTTTGACCCGGTGCAGCCAGACCTGAAGGATGTTTACTTCAGTGCAATGGCGGGACATTACCACCAGGGGACCGCCAAAGGGGTTGGAAAATAAAGAAAGAGGCACAATCATGAAGTTCAGGGAAATCTTTCGGTTTGAGTTCCGGTATCAGTTGCATCATGTTTCGACGTGGCTTCTGGGCGCTGTTCTTGATTCGTGAGAGGGGAGGAAACCAGCCTTGGGTGCTGGTCTATACTACGCTACATTAGTACAGTGCTGGTCTTTATCCACGGCGGCTACCGGGTATCAGGTGCTGAGAAACAATTCCGGTTTCCGGGCAACCAGCTGGCGGGAAAAGGCATAGTGGCCGCAGGGATCAATTATCCCCACAAGGCCGGGGTAGTTTACAGTCCGGTGGCGGCATCTGCAAGGGACGTTACAGCCCCCCGGCGTATTTCCGCTTCCGGCAGTGCCTGGTTCTGGCAAGGGATGCCGGCCATGTGACCGGAGCCGCAGGGCATAAGAGGCAGATCTGAACCTAACCCTGAAGGACACCCTTGAGTATAAGTAGAATAACCAAATTGTATAAGCGATGAAAAGTAGCAGATGGAAAATAAGTACAGTCGTGGTGCCGGGCATTGTGCTGGCCTGTCTGTGGCACCCGCTGGTAAGTGCCCAGAGCAATAATCAGGGTAACGCTTCGGGCAGTGCCACGGAGAGGAAGCAAACTGCCAGTGCCCCCCTGGGCACTGGTGCACAGGACTTTGTCCAACAGGTGATGGAGGTAAACCAGGCGGGAACGGCAATGGCACAAATGGCCATGCAACAGGCTTCATCAGCGGCCGTAAAAACGTATGCCCGGCAAATGCTGGAAGACCATGCGCAGGCAAGGCAGGAGCTGGAGTCAATCCAGGCAACGCTTGCCTCCGGAGGTTCAGCCTTCCCGGGTGGGAATAGTACGACTGCCGGACGTACCGAACGCCCGGCAACCACCCGGGACAATGGCCAAACGCCGGCTCGGAGCAGTACCGGGGAGAGCAGGGCCAGGGCTTCCGGCAATACAGGCACCGGGAATGTGGACTACCGGACTGATACGACGGGCAGTGAGTCGGGGTTAGGCGTAGCGGCGAGCCCTGCCATCGGCAGCAGAATGGGCAGGACGGATCACAGGGGCGATCCTGCTCCCGGAATGAGTTCAGATGCCTATAAAGACTACAGCCATCTTTCCGAAAAGTACCAGGTGAGCCTGAACCGGATGAAAGACCTGTCGGGAACTGAGTTTGACCGGGAATACCTGTCTGCTCAGATCACCCTCCACCGGCAAAGCATCCGGTTACTTGAACAGCAAACTGCCGGCGCACGGAATTCCCGGCTGAAGCAGTACGCCGGAAAACACTTGCCCCAGGCGCGCAGGCATCTTGGGGAAGCAACCCGCATTCAAAAAAGCCTGACGGGCAGCAGCACCAATAATGGAGGGAAATAGCCCGCCGGAACTGTGGTTACTCCCCACGGGCAGAAGATCAGCAAAGGTAAAGAGGTAGAAGTCAAACCGTATTTCCGGTTTTTATCTGCTTTCGCAGTAATTCAGCATGGAGAGGAGATTGAATATGGCGGGTGATGCTTTCCATTTGCTCAGCCAGCAGTTTGCGGATGAGTTCCTGCTCGGCTGCCGGCGCCTCAGCCAGCAGCCGGCTATAGAATCTGAGCAGGGAGGAATGGACTTTGGCGTCCTGGCGGCCGTAGTAGCCAACCGGGTAAATAAAGAGAAACAGGAGCTCTTCAAGCGAATGTTTTTTAACAATCAGCCCCACCGGCGCACCAGCCACTTCCGGGGCCTGACCGGGTTTCCCTTGCAGCAAGTGGCAGAAAATATTGCTCAGGTAGTCCAGGGCAATGGCAGCCGTACCGGGGTCGTTGATGCCGGGACTAAGGGCCTTTACGGCTACTTCAGAGATTTGATTCATGCCGTACAGATAGGTCCTTTCACCGTAGGGTTCATTCGAGAAGTTCAGGCAGGACAGTACCTTATTACGCAGTTTTTTATCGGTGCCAATGTCCCGGCTTAACCTGCAGACAGCATCGGTTTGCAACAGGAAAACTCCCGGTTCATGCAGCAGTTCTATTTGCAGATTGTGTTGCCGGCAAATGAGTCTTAGTCTCCGTTCGTTCACCTCGTTCAGGTAACCCGGCTCAACAGTGCATAGGGAATGCCACCCCGTCCGGTCCGGCGGGAGTACCAGCGCTTCTTTTTTCCTTTCCCGGTTTTCCTTCCGGATCAGGTCCACGGAATGCTTTGCCGCCGAAGAGATAATGATGTCGATCTGGAGTTTGCGGGAAATCAGGTGAATAAAGTAAATGAACAGGAAAAGACAGGCAATGCCAAAAAGCATAGCCAGCAGCACGCCAAACCTGGGCGTATCCCCATTAAGCTCGCCCGGCTTTACGTTCAGGATGATGATAATGCAGTAAATGATCGTGCCAATGTAAAAGCCCAGCACAAACTGATTCTTCTTATCGGTCAACAGACCCGGAATAATGCGGGGCGTGAAGTTTGAGGTAGCCTGGTTGAGCAATACCATGACCATCGAAAAGCTGAATACGGTGAGTGAGATCACCCCGCCGATGAGCGCACTGAGCACCTGCCGGGCATTGTCATTTCCCTTCACCAGCAATACCTGCAGGTTCTCACTGATCCGGTTATCGTTGCCCGGGAAAGACAATTCCAGATAGACTGCCAGTACCGAGAAGAGGAAGAACAGCAGGCTGATGATGGCCGGCAGGAAAGCAATGCTGGTAACCACGCTCCGGTAAATCATTTGAAAGTGTCGGTTCATACGGGTAGGTAGGGTACGGTACGGGAAGCCTTGTAAACCACTAAAGCTGCTTTGGTTAACGTTCCTCCCGGTAGCCAGGTTGGCCACAAACCGGCGACAGGCCCGGAAGGCGTGCCTGAAGTGGAATGTGCAGGCCAGGTACAGATTTCCTCCAGAATTTCAACGTACCAGCTGCCAGAGTAGCACTGCGTAACCCCGACACCTGTCGGGAGAAGGAGGTGTCTGTTCCAGCAAGGGAAATGAAAAGGAAAAATGGAAGAAATATTCTTCAATAGTTGGACCGGCTTATTGCGGGTACTGATCGTAGGTGTGCTTGCATACGTATCCCTTGTGGTGTTTGTGCGCATTTCAGGGAAGCGTACCCTGGCCAAAATGAATGCATTTGACCTGGTGGTCACAGTTGCCCTGGGCTCCACGCTGGCTACCATCCTCCTGAGTAAAGATGTGCCCCTGGCTGAGGGCCTGCTCGCCCTTGCCCTGCTGATCGGGCTGCAATACTTAATTGCCTGGCTCAGCATCCGTTCCCGAAAAGTAGAATCGCTGGTAAAAAGCGAACCGGCTATGCTGTTCCACCAGGGGCAATTTTTGCATCAATCCATGCGGCATGAACGGGTGACGGAATCTGAAGTACGGGCCGCCATCCGCTCGGAAGGAATAGCCGGATTGGACGGGGTTGTAGCCGTAGTGCTGGAAACCGACGGCACGTTCAGCGTGGTGAAGGGCGAGAAAGCTTCTTCTTCTTCCAGTTTGAAAGATGTTACTTTGGATGACGGAGTTAAGTAGAACCTCTGCCTCCTCAATTCCTGACATACTGGCCAAACCTGATCCGCCTTGGATCAGGTTTGGCCAGTATGTCAGTGGGGCGCACCCCGGGTTGAAGGGCCAGATAGTCAGTTAAGGGAATCTTGCCGAACACCCCGATGTGGTAGCCCACTTTTAGGTTCCGGACTTCCAAATGGTGGTTGATCCACATAGAGTTGCCAAAGGCTGGTGCCGCCCTGCAACCCGGCTTCAGGCCCGGGGTTATCTGCCTGTATTCAAATAATGTAACCGGTTATCCGGTCCTGCGAGTCAATTCTGAAAAAATTCTGTTGCAGGGGTGTTCCTGAAAAATAGCATTCCCTGGCTGTTGCCGGCAGAACCGGAGGGCGGTCAGGTCCGCAGTGGTGGTTCAGGTGGTAGCGTTTACCGACTCCGTTCTTCAGAATCGGCGCGTAAGCACCTTGAAAGAAAACGACGGCACAGAAAACCTTCACTGTTTATCATACATCTTCTTCTTCCGTACCGGTTACCGCTATGAATTCTGCCCGGAAGCCGGCCATTTGCAAGCAGGTTCTTCACCCGCTGCGGGTCCACCTGCCGACCCTTCACAGTCAGCACTTTATCAGGACTGGCCGTGTCCACCTTCCAGTACCGGATGTTTTCCTCCTCATCCAGAAAAGCATAACGGTGGCCGGGCAGCCACCGTTATTGATGTTGGTCTCAAATTTCAGAATTTGCATGGCAACGGGAATAGCCGTCAGTTATCGTCGGTGTCAAACCGGATGGCTATGTTTTCCAGTTCCAGCATTTCAATCCGGGCATCGTTGTCAGTGTCCCAGACCACGTACAGGTTCTGGGCCAGCGTTTCCCCATTGGGCACGTCGATCAACGCGGCCAGTGTGTTGCGCAGCTCCTCTTTGGAGATTTGATTGTTCGCATCGGCGTCCCATTCGGCAAACGAATCAAGGGCCGGATTGCCGTTTTTGTTCCAGAAATCCACCTCCTGGTCCAACTCTGCGGCTGTTATTAAGTTGTCTTTATTGGCGTCTATCGCCGCAAACAAGCCGTTGTAAAACTCATCCTTTTCCACAATCTGGTCGTTGTCCGTATCCAGCTGCTTAAAGCCGGTGGTACGGGCGTCGAGCAGCATCTTCTTTTCGTCACCGGCCAGGTTATCGGGCTGGATGTACGTAAACTTCGTGCCGGCGCTGCTACCGGCCGCAGTTTGGGTTGCGGCATTGTCCGTGGTTTCGGTATCCGTGCCGGCCACCTCGTCGGCTTCCTCTATTACTGCCGCTCCGTCGGCTTCCTGGTTGTTGATTTCGCCGGAACAACCCGTAAGGAGGAATGCCAGGACGGCGGCTCCCGCAAAGGCCCTTCTGAGGGCGTTGTATGGCTGATGGGTACTTTTCATGGTATGCAAATGGTTAGGTGAAACAAATAGAGCGGCTTGCAGAAAGCCGCTTTAATCACGTTAATGTACGTCGATCTTCAGGTTGCTCACTACGGCGATGGCGCCGCCCTCGTAGGCGTTTTCAATGGCGGCATTCTCCTCACTCCACGAGTCCACCGTGCCGTTCAACGTGGCTTTGCCGTTCTGGACCTGTACGGTTACTTCTTCGTGGTCCACGAAGGGCGACCACCAGATCTGGTTCTGGATGTCCTTTTTGATCTCTGTGTCGCTTTCCTTGGGAACAACCGTTACGACCGGATCAACGTCCGTCCAGAAGAGGTAGCTTTGGGCGTCATCTACTTTCAGGTTGTTGACCACCCCGGTTACCCCCGTCAGGTCGAAAACCACGTTTGCGGCGCGCATCTTCTCGTAGTAGGTGTCTACCGTGCCCTGGAGCGTAACTATGCCATTCTGTACGGTCGAGCTGATCTCATACTCATCCACCACCGGGTCGGTAATCAAGGCCCAGTCCACGTTTGCATCCAGTACCGTGGCAGTAACGACCTGGGGCTTGGTCATGATGTTGTTGGTGACCTGCCATACGCCTACCACGTTTTTTGCGTCTGCTTCCGCGGCCCGTTTGGCTTCCAGGTTATCTACGGTTCCCGTCAGGGTAACAGTCCCGTTTTTGACGGCAGCCACCACGTTGAAGGAATTTACCCGGGGGTCGTACACGAGGGCATCCTGCACGGCCTCTTGCACCTGGGCATCGGTCTTATCGATGAATTTGTCTTTGCGCAGCGCATCCGGGTCGGCGTTGGGGTCTACTTTCAGCGCATCCGCATCGACAGACTTTACCCCGGCTACCCACGCATCGTTATACTCCTTGGTTTTCACAAGGGCGCAGCCGACCGTGCCCATTTAGGTTACGGGCCCATCTTTTACTTTTACAACCACCCAAGCATCGTTTACCCGGACGTCGTACCTGAGTTTCTGCCCAATGTCGGTGGCAATTTCACCATCAATGCGGTCGGTCTTGTATTCGAGGGCAATGTTATTGTCTACCTGCCGGACGCCTTTTACTTTTTTGGCTACTGTGTTAGCAATCTGGGACTCGGCCCACGAATCTACGGTTCCTGTCAGGGTCACTTTGCCGTCGGCAACGCTGGCCTTCAGCTCGTAGGAGTCCGTGGCCGGATTCATCAGCATTGCCTTTTCCACGTCTTTCAGGATTTCAGCGTCCGACCGGCCGGAAGCCTTTACCTGGATCCGGTTCACCACGCCCCGCACGCCTTTGGTTGCCATGGCAATTTCCTCGGCCCGGTCCTTGGCCAGGATGTTATCGGCAGTGCCCGACAATTGCACGATCCCTTCGTTGGTTGCAATCTGGATGGATTCGGCCGATAAAGTGGGCCTTACCCCGAATTCAGTTTTAACAGCAGTGGTAATGTCAGTGTCAGAGATGATGGGAGCAGCCGCGTATAAGGGGGGGGCTACCGTCCCGCTTCCGGCCGGTACACTTGCTGCTGCGGATGACCCACACGCCAAAAGCAAAAGCAATGCGTAACGGGCGGGCTTCCCGGATTGAGTTCCTCTTTCCGGACGTGCAGGTTTGTTAAGCGTTTCTTTTTTCGTCGTTTTCATAGAAGTAAGGTTTAGATACTGACTTTGATTAAGTTCCGGGACACGCCGGTGGTATTTTCCGTGCCTGCTGCCCGCGCCGGGGCTACCCGTGACAGGTTTTGTCAGGAACCGAAGTACGAGCCGTAGCCTTGCGTGTACTCGTCTTCTTCCAGGTACCCGTCCTGGTTTGTATCCCAGGTGTTAAACAAGCCTTCCCGGAATTCCCGCTCATCCACCAGGTCGTTCCGGTCGCCGTCCCAGGTTCTTAAGGGGTTGATGCGGTTGGACCGTTCCCTGAACTCTTCCTCATCCAGTTGCCCGTTGTTGTCGGTGTCCCAGTCTTCCCAGTTGCCGTACATGTCGTTGCCATCGTTGCGGGTATCCCGGGTAGCCCGGATATTCCATTCCTGCTGGTTCACGATCCCGTCATCGTCCTCGTCCCAGAGGCCGTAGTCATGATCGTAGAACTCCTCGTAGTCTACATTGCCGTCATTGTTATCGTCCCAGTCGTCGTAGTTAACCAATGAGGAGAACTCCCGGGCGTCAACCCGCTTATCCCCGTTGAGATCAACGCTTTGGTACCTGTCCTCCTCGGGTTCTCTGCCGTCCAGGCAGGCCGTAAGGCCAAACAGCAGGCATGCGCATAAGCCTGCTGTCCGGGCCGTTCTTAAGATCATTTTTTTCTTTTCCATAACTTTCCTGTATTTAATTTGACCAACATCACGTTTCGGTTACACTCATTCTCTTCATGCTGTCAGGTAAGTGGACGCGGAGGCTACAGGCCAAAGCCCACGTAGAGTTGAAAGACGCCATTCTTCGAGTTATTGGTTAAGCTGCCGGCCAGGCCGCTGTCGCCCACTGCCCGCAGGCCGTAATTGTAGCGGGCTCCCACCGTAAAGGCATCGACATTCACGCCAATGCCCCCAAGGACTCCGTAATCGAGCCGGTTGAAGCTGTCAGTATCCAGTTCGGCAATCTGGCTGGCGTTCAAACCGGCCGTTTTTAAATTTTTCACGTTGGCACCAACCAGGTAAGAAAGATAAGGCCCGGCGTGGACATTGAAAGGACCGAGGTTTGCCACCACGGCGATGGGTACCTGCACGTAGTTCAGGTTAAACCGTACCTTGCCCTCTTCAATGCCCAGTACACTGGCCAGATCGGACCCGCCGTAGGTTATCCGGGCACCCACATTGGAGTAGAGCACCTCGGGTTGGACCGCCAGAAAATCATTGACGGGAATTTTGCCGAACAGCCCGATGTGGTAGCCGGCTTTCATGTCCTGGTCTACCACATTCGGTTGGTCCACGTAGAGTTGAGAGAAGTTTACCCCGGCCTTAACCCCCAAATTAGGTCCCGGACTATACTCCTGGGCCATAACCTGACCGGTACTTACCATCACGAAAGCCAGAAAGCCGATGCCTGCCAGCCTGCCGAAGAGAGTGTTTTTCTTTTTCATAGTCTTGCGTTGTTTTACAGATTTTACTTCTCCTCTCACTTACCTACCCTTACGCAGCGATTCTGAAGGAATTCTATAGGAGCAGGAATCCGTAGAAAAAAATACTGCCATGGGGAAGGACCACCATCGGGAAGGACCACGGCGAAAGGCAGACTTACTCCAGGATTTCCGGCTTCAGGGTTTTCAGGATTCCGTCCCGGATGGTGCTCCAGACGAAAAATATGAAGTTATTGCCGTTTTTGTGAGAATGGCGGATGGGAACCGTCACGGAGGCTTCGTCCTCCTTTCCTTTGCGGTTGGCTCCTTCCAGGGCGATATTGCCCAGCAGGGTGGGCAGCTCTTTGGTCTCTCCCCGCTTATTGGTAACACGGAGGGACAAATTCATAGCTGCTGGTGAATTCACCCCTGGCGGTACCGTCGGTAATGTCGGCGCTGAACGAGAGGCGGGTAATGTGGCCATCTCTGGTGGCATATTTGGCGTGTACAACCGGACGTCTTCCAGCCAGAAAGTACCCCCCGCATACAGCAGGAGTAAGACCAGGAGGCCGATTCCTCCGTATACAAAAACCTGGATAGCTTCTGTGTTTTCATTCCCTGTCAATTAAAAAATTACCTCTGTCCGCATGCCCTTTACCTTTTCACATCCTGCCATCGTATTGCCGCTTACCTGTTTCAAACCCCGGTGGTTTTCCATCACGGGCCTGGTTGCCGGCAGCCTGGCGCCGGACTTTTTGTATTTCATCGAAATGGATGGCGGTGCAGATTTCGGCCACACGCTTGCCGGCATTTTCCTGTTTGACCTGCCCGTTTCGTACCTGCTTGCCATCTGTTTTCACCGGTGGGTCCGTAACCCGTTGCTGGTACACCTGCCGGCTCCGCTCGACCGGAAGTATGCGGGGTACCTGGCCTTTGACTTTGTGCGTACCCTGCAAAGGAATTGGTTTGTATTCCCCCTTTCTGTCATCCTGGGTGCCGTTTCTCACGTGGGCTGGGATTATTTCTGCAATCCCAGAGGATGGATTTATTACGCTGCTCCCGCCTTTTTCAGCCAATATGTCTCCCTGGCGGGCAGTTCCTTGCGGGTATATGTGCTCATCGAGCGGATTGGGTCGGGTCTCGGGCTCCTCTTTCTCCTGTTTGCAGCCATCCGGGCAGGTAAGCCGGCCAACCGTGTACCCGTCGTTTCGGCCTGGTCAAAAATGGTGTACTGGCTGACTCTGCTCGTCACCACCCTGTTCTTCACGGGCCTCAAATTCTCCCTCGATCCCCACATCCATCAACTAAGTCATGTTGTACTCATTGTCACCAGTGCCTTTTGCTACGCCGTAGGTTTTGTTGCGGCATTGTACGCGTGGCTTACCAGCCCCCCTGCTTATCAGTAACCATTCTATTGGTCACTTCATCTGCCGGTTTATAACCGCCGAAGTTCGGTAAGCCGTTGTAAAATTGCCCTCAGGAGGGTTTTCATAACCGGAGCTGTATCACCAGACCAGTAGCATTTGCTATTGGCGCCTACGCGCTGATTCTGAAGGAAACTTGCAGGAAGCAGCGTCAGACCGCCGTAGAATAATCCCTGCCTACTTACCTGATGCGTACAGATTTGCTTCAGAATTACCCCGTAAAGAGGGTATGTTTAGCAGTGTTATTTTATGTCTGATCAAACCAAAAGGAGGTAGTTATGAAACAGTTGAATGTAGTGATGGTCCTGGTTGCTTTGTTTCTGGCGGCTTGCGCTAAGAAAACCTACACGGTGGATGCCGTTGGAAATACCAATGCCAACCCGGCAAAAGCCAATACCTACGGCTTTGCTTCGCAGGTAGACAATAAACTGGATGAGGGGCTTTTCTTTCTGAATGATCTGATCCTGAAAGCCGAGATACGGGACGCGGTGAAGCACGAGATGGATTCCCGCGGATACACCTATACTACCAGCCAGCCCGACCTGGTTGTGAACTTCCGCGTGTTCGACAAGCCCGCCGAAATTCAATCGGTAGACCAGCTGGGAAGTAATTATTGGGTAGCGGGGGAAATAAACGGTTATACCAACCCCCAGACCGTACGGCTCCAGGAAGGCAGCGTGATGGTGCACCTGGTAGACCGCAAGACGGGAAAACTCTTCTGGCAGGGTTACGCTTCCGGGCTGATGGACGGCAATGTGTTTACCAAAGAAGGCAATAAAATTGACGAGGCCGTTTCGATGGTATTCGATAAGTTCAACTACCGGGCCGATAACCTGTAAGACGAGTCACTGCCACTGCATGAGGAGCATACGCACCTGAAAGGCTTAAGCTTGTCACTGAGCCTTCCAGGTGCGTATGGCATGGTTGTAAAGAGGCCAGCTACAGAATTGCTACAGAATTGTATCGTTCCTGGCAGCAGCCGGGGGAGTCCCCGGAAAAGTCAGAACCCTGGGTCAGGGAGGCTGGCTGCATCCCAACCAGGAAGTGGAACCTGATGATCAGGCAGGATTACGTAGGATAGTATGGAAGAAAAAGTGACGTTTGAGCCGGAAAATTTTGTGAAGGACTTCGGCAGGGTGCTGGGCGACTACTGGGAGCGGTTCCTGTTCCTGTTGCCCAACCTGATATTTGCCGCCATCATCCTGGGCATTACCTACTTTGTGGCGGGCAAAATCAAAGGCATTCTCCGGAACCGCCTGGGAGGCAAAGCCCACGACAAGATTACCGCCGAGTACATTGCCATCATCTCCAGGTGGATTGTGTTCATCATCGGTCTGCTGCTGGCCTTCCAGGCCCTGGGCCTGAGCGGGATTGCGGGCGGCCTGCTGGCAAGTGCGGGAGTTTCGGCCGTAGTGGTGGGCTTTGCCTTCAAGGACATTGCGCAGAACTTCCTGGCCGGGCTCATCCTGGCTTTTAACCGGCCTTTCAATGTTAATGATACCGTTCAGATTGCAGACACTATGGGCCGGGTCATGTCGCTGGATTTGCGTACTACCCACATTCGCACGTTCGACAGCAAGGATGTGTACATTCCCAACGGCATCATCCTCACCACGCCCGTCACCAACTTTACCCGCAACGGGCTGATCCGGATGGACTTTATCATAGGCATTGACTACAACGACAACATTGAAGAGGCAATCGGGCTGATCGCGCAAACCGTGGGCCGGATTGAAGGCGTACAGCGGGAAAACCCTCCCTACGCGGCCGTAGACGAACTGGCGACCAATACCGTAAACCTGAAGGTTTTCTTTTTTACCGAGACGGATGACTACAGAAAAGGGGCCGTGCTGCTGAAAGGCAAAGTGATGCAGGAAGTAAAAAAGGCGTTGCTCGACAACGGGTTCGGCTTGCCGGCCAACGTGCTGGAACTGAAAATGTACGACCATCAGCAGCACCTGCCGGTGGAACTGACGGGAAAGCCGGGCCCCAATGGCATGGAAAAGAATGGCTAGCGCCATTACACGGAGACTGTACCGTGAACTGCACACAAATGAAAACAATAAAGACAATACGGACGCAGCTAACCTGCCTGTGCCTGGCGGGCGCGGGCGCGATTTCCCTGGCCTCGTGCGACTGAGACCGGCGCGAAGCCACCTTCCAGCGGGAGAATCAGGCTGATTCACTCGGGCAGCCCGATGACCGTTTCAGAATGGAAGACGCCGAAGCAGCCCGGGAAAGGGCACAGTTTGAAGAAAATATGCACCAGACGGCCACGACCTACGCCAAACAGATGCAGGACCTGAAATCAGCCGCCGCAAAACTACCCGGACAGCAGCAGGAAGCAAGGCGGGTGGTTGCCGGACTGGAAAGAAAGCTGACTGAGTTCGAAGAACAGATTGCCAAAACAGAAAAAGCAGAAGGAATGCATTGGGCTGATTACCGGAAAATCCTGCCGGGGAGTTCTCCGGATATCAAAGGACATCTGAACCGGGCGGAGGCAGGATCGCAATAACGCCTGCCTTGCGCACCCCTGCGGCACGTTAAACCGTATAACCAAACTACACGTTCATCCCATGAAAATACTGGTTGTTGAGGACGAACAGGAACTGCTGGACTCGGTCTGCACGTATCTGACGCAGGAGGGATACCGGTGTGAGCGGGCTGCCGATTTTGCCACGGCCAGCCAGAAGATTATCCTCTATTCTTACGACTGTTGCCTCATTGACATCGGTTTGCCGGACGGCAACGGGCTGAAGCTCATCCAGAAATTAAAGCAGTTACACCCCGGCACGGGCAACATCATCATTTCGGCCCGCCACTCGCTGGATGACAAACTGAAGGGATTAGACATCGGCGCCGACGATTATCTGACAAAACCGTTTCACCTGCAGGAACTCAACGCCCGGGTAAAATCTATCCTGCGCCGCCGGATGCAGGGCGGGGTAAGCGTAATTGAATTCAACGAGATCAAAGTCATGCCCGACACCTTTGAGGCCTGCGTGCAGGGGCAGCAACTGCAACTGACCAAAAAAGAATTTGATCTGCTGGTGTACCTGGTAACCAACCGCAACCGGGTAATTCCCAAGGACAACCTGGCCGAACACCTCTGGGGAGATTACACAGACGATCTGAATTCCTTTGACTTCGTGTATACCCACATCAAGAACCTGCGCAGGAAGCTGCTTGAAAAGGGCGGGAAGGACTACCTGAAAACGATTTACGGGGTGGGCTATAAATTCACCGACCATTGAGACTACTCCAAAAACACAGCCGCTCCATCCTGATCACCAACCTGCTGATCATCCTCCTTGGCGGGATGCTGTTCTACCTGCTGTTCAACTACCTCATCGACCGGAACATCCGTACGACCCTCGAAGACCGGAAGGAGTTTGCCCGCAAAAAATTGCTCCAGTCGGATAGCCTGTATTTTTACCAGGATTTTACTGACAATGTGTTCTCTGTAAAACGATTGATAGCACCCGGGAAGGAAGCCTTCACGAAAGAAGCAGTAAAAGATACGGTCATTTTCGACCCGATCGGAAATCGTCAATCCCTTTTCCGGCAAATTACTTTCGTTGACACATACCGGGGTACGCCTTACCAGGTTACCGTCCGGCGTCCCATCATGGATGAGGTCCATGTGCTGCAGGGGGTACTGGCTTTAACGATCCTGTTGACCCTTTTACTGGTGCTGGCATTGTACTATGCCAACCGGCTGGTTTCAAAAGAACTGTGGCAACCTTTCAATGATACCCTGGCCGGGCTGCGCAACTACCAGCTTGAGCAGATGGAGCCGGTAGCCTTTCCCGGGACAAACATTACCGAGTTCGCCGAATTGCAAGAGGCGCTGGGCCGGCTCATGGAACGGATCCAGAGCGACTACTTTGCCCTCAAAGAGTACACCGAAAACACGACCCACGAAATCCAGACGCCCCTTGCCATTATCCGCAGCAAGCTCGAACTGCTGCAGGACCATCCTCTTTCCGTCGAACAGCTCCGGTTGGTCAATGCCGCCAACCAGGCCGTAACCCGCCTCTCCCGCCTCAAGGAAGCGCTGGTGCTGCTGGTGCGGATCAGGAACGGGCAGTACCTCAATCCGGAACCCGTGCGGCTGGACACGATGCTTGCCGAACGGCTGACCCACTTCGGGGAGCTTATGGAGTTGAAAGCCTTACAGGTACACGCGCTGACAGATGAGCCGGTCACGCTTTTGATCAACCCGTTGCTGGCAGAAATCTTGCTGGATAACCTGATCAGCAATGCCATCAAGCACAACCTGACCGGGGGTACGCTTGCCGTCAGGTTAACGACCCGTTCCCTGGCCATCCGGAATACGGGGGAGGCGCCCCTTCAGCCAACAGCAGCTTTTTTTGACCGCTTTGTCAAATCCGATCCACGGTCCCGGTCACTGGGCCTGGGCCTTGCGATTGTGAAAGCCATTTGTGAGACCAACGCCCTGAAAATAACGTATGATTTCTCGGCCGGGTTTCACCAGATTTCTGTCTCATTTCCGGCTAAAGGACCCTCGCCCAGTCACCTCAGGATGCCTGTCAGCCAGGTCCAGACAACTTAGCCTCATCCGGCATGGGTAATTCCTGCCCGGCTACCGGGAAGCTTTCGTCCGGTGAAACAGTCCAGGTCCCTGGACCTATCCAATTGTAACGAAAACCGGCTGGCTGGCCGGCAAGAGAGAATACTTCTCCTTTGCATTCCCTTCTGGCTCCTGTTTCCGCAAACCGGACAACGTGCCGTAGGATGAGTACTGGTAAGTGACAGGGCAATGTGCTTCACAGGCGGAATATTATCTTTCTTTTAAGATTTGTTAACCTTCTCTCAGGTAGCGGCTTTACTGTTTAACTTCAGGCTGCTCCGGCTGACTGGTTAACAGAAACATTCCATGGATAAAAGCGGCTTTTACGAACTGATTTCCGGTTCTGGAAATACTGACTGGGAACCATTTATAAGTTACAGAAGAGTGGCAAAAGGCGACTACATTTACCTGCCGCCGCTGGATCTGCACGACATGTACGAGATAACAGCCGGCGTCGTCAAGATCGGAAGCTACTCTCCGGCCGGTGAGGAAATTGTCTGCGATGTACTCAAACCGGGCGACTTTTTCGGAAACCTCCATTATTTAAGGGAGGGTCCGGTTTTCCGGGAATTTTCAAAAGCCCTTACCGATACCAGCGTCCGGATGTATAATCTGTCTTTTTTCAGGCAGATCATCGTCAGGGACGAAAGAGCGGCTGAATGGTTCAACCGGTACGTGGTAAGCCGCTGGTGCAGGCTCGAGGGCCGTCTGTTTTCCATCAGTGCCAAAAGTCCTTCCGGGCGCATTTCCGCCCTGCGGCAGGAGTTCAATACCCGGGTAAAGGACGCCGGCGGACGCCAGTTCAGCGTGTATGAAGTGCTTTCCCAGAAGGATATTGCCCACCTTGCCGGTACCACCCGGCAAACGGTGGCTGGTGTAATCAAAAAAGAAGGAGCGGCTGCCGGGGCATGATGTTTCTCCGGATTCTGCCCGGGTACAGATTATCTGAATATGTACCCAGGGTTAAGGTTAACTTCCGGCTGTTGTTCCTGTGTTACATTCCGGTTATGGTTTTGTGAACATTACCGGTAATGTTAAAAATTAACATCCGGCAGGCGGGGGGGGAGGCTATCATTGGGGCTACTTTAACCTAAACCCTACCTAAATGAAAAGGAAAGTTACCCTGCTAACCTGCCTGCTACTCGTGCTGCTATTGCGGCTGGCGGGAAATGAAATTGCCCTTTATGGTCAATCCACCAATGCAACCATCACCGGCGTAGTCAAAGACGCGGCGGGTGCTCCTTTACCCGGCGCCACAGTAATTGTCCGCAATGAATCCACCGGTTTTCAAAGTGCCACTGCTACGAACACGGAAGGGACATTCGTGTTCCGGCAACTGCCCCTGGGCAACCCCTACACAGTTTCGGCTTCCTACGTGGGGTACAATGAGCAGAAAAAAACGGGTTTCTCCCTCAACCAGGGCAACCGGCTGGAAGTAGACTTTACCCTGGAGCAGACTTCCACCCAACTCGATGAGATTGTAGTCACTGACCAGGGATTTTCCAAACAGGTGGAACAGAGGGGAGCCGCTACTTCCATTACCGAGAACCAGATCAAGACCCTGCCCCTGGAAGGGCGCAACTTCACCGACTTAACCCGCCTTTCACCTTTGCAGGGGGCAGGCTCTATCAACCTGGGCGGGCAGCGCCGTACTTCCACCAACATTACCATTGACGGGGCCAATGCGCGCAATCAGCTGCTGGCCGGAGAAATCGGGCAAGGGGCTTATTCCATTTCTCAGGAAGCGATCCGGGAGTTTGAGGTGGTCACCAACTCCTACGACGTAACCCAGGGCCGGCAAGGGGGCGGGGCCATCAATGCGGTCACCAAAAGCGGAACGAACACCTTTACGGGCAGTGCCTTCCTCTACCACCGCAACAACCAACTCTCCAGCCCCTACGACATCCGGGGCGCGCGGCGGACGCAGGATTTTTACAATTACCAGTGGGGATTCAGTCTCGGCGGGCCTATCATAAAGGATAAAATGCACTTTTTTGTCGCTTTTGACCGGGAGGATGCCGGCAGCCCCCTTTTCATCACTGACATCCGCGAAGGAGACGAAAGGGAAGGAGACGAAAGACGGTTTGGCGTACGAAAAGATACGCTTGATAAAGCCATTGATATTGCCCGTCGATTGTACGGAGTGAGCAATGCCCAGCAGGTGGGGGAGTTTGCCCGCAAGACTACCACCAATACTTTGTTTGCACGGGTTGACTGGCAACTGAGCCCTAAGCACCGCTTAACCCTGCGCAATAACTACAGCAGTTTCAACAACCCTTTTGAAACAAGCGACAACTCCAGCATCAACATCCGGGAAGTATGGGCGGGTTTTACTTCCAATCAGAACAGTTTACTCTTGTCGCTCCGGTCGGCCTTCAGCAACAATTTGACCAATGAAATCAAGGTGCAGTTGCAGCGCAACGAGCGGGACTTTAAACCCAGTCCTGAACTTCCCGCTTCTAATATTCCCCGGGCCATCGTCACGCTGGTGTCACCCTTCCCGACCGAAGCCAATCCCGGGGCCACCCAGTCGAAAACCTTTCAGTTCGGAGGGCAGCGCTTTACCCCTGAGTATACCTTAGACCGCCAGATCCATCTGATCAATACCACCTACCTGAGCCTTGGCAGATACAGCTTCACCTTCGGTACCGACAATATGCTTACCTTTCTGGAGACGCTGATCACCAACGAGCAGAACGGACGGTTTTTCTTCAACGGTTTGCAGAATCTGGAGAATTTCCGCCCCTTCCGGTACGCCCGTGAAGTTCCCCTGCAGGGCGTTTCTCCCACCGTCAACCAGACCGTACTCGATATGGCTCTGTTTGCTCAGGTAGAGTTCAAACCCTGGCCGAACGTAAGCACTGAATTTGGTTTGCGGTACGATGCCACGGCTTTCCTGACCCCGGCCGATTACAATCCCGTAGTGGACCAGGAGTTAGGGATCCGCACCGACGTGAAACCCTCGGACTGGAACAACATTCAGCCCCGTTTCCAGCTTACCTGGAACATGGGCGGCCGCGACAGTGACGTGCTCAAGATCGGCGGCGGGCTGTTCTCTTCCCAGCCCCATTACTACGCCCAGGTAAACAACATCCAGAATAGCGGCACTTTGCTGGGAGCCATTGACGTGACGGGCAATCAGGTACCCACCCCCGATTTTATTGCGTACCGGAATGATCCGTCTACCGTGCCGGGAATTCCGCAGGGAGCCTCTTACATCTCTACGATTAATTCGGTAAGTGAAGACTTCCAGGTGCCCACGACGATGAAGGCCAACATCAGCTACACTAAAATCATCGGCAACCGCCTTACAATCGGGCTGAACGGACTCATCAGCCGGACGTTCAACAACTACGTGTACCAGGAGCGTAACCTGGTGGATGAGCCCTACTTCCGCATCCCGGCCGAAGGGGACCGGGGGGTATTCGTGCCGGCCGGTACCATCACCAACGGCGGCGTGACCGACTGGCTGAACTCCCGCAAAACCACCCAGGTAGGCCGGGTACTGGAACTGACATCGGAAGGGATACTGAACCAGATGGCCCTGGTGGTGGATGCCGAGGTGCGCATCGGCAAGGACGGCTACGTGAACGTAAGCTACACGGCAAACCGGGCCAAGGACAACTCCTCCTACAATTGCTGCGTGGCCAATACGGCTACGTTTCTGCCGGTCAAGGATGACCCGCGGGCGCTGAATTACGGCTTCTCGGATAACCACTTCGGTAGCAAAGTGGTACTGAGCGGCGCTACGCCCACCTGGAAAGGGTTTACGCTGGGAGCTACCTTTGCCGGTGATGCCGGCAGCCGTTATTCCTTCCACGTTGCCCGCACGGTGAGCGTCAACGGGGATTTCAACCTGGAAAATGACCTGGCCTACGTGTTTGACCCCAACAGTCCCGAGACGCCGGCTGACATTGCGGAGGGGATCAATGAAATTCTGGGTGATCCCAATACGGCTGAAAGCGCCAAAGAGTACCTGAGAAACAATTTCGGACGCATTGCCGACCGGAACGGCGGCCGCAATCCGTTTGCGGCAACCGTGGATATACGGCTGATCAAATCCTTCCGGACTTTTGGCAGCCAGCGGTTGCAGCTGTCAGCGGATTTGTTTAACGCGGCCAACTTACTCAACCGCGAATGGGGCCGAAATGCCAACCTGGGACGGAGACGGGAACTACTACGGGTGCAAGGCTTTGACCAGGCATTGCAGCAGTACACCTACCGGGTAGAAAGCGGTGCCGGGGTTAAACCGATCAATGGTACCCCCTGGCGTTTACAGCTGGGAGTCAGATACAGTTTCTGATTGTCCGGGCCGGAGACGCTGCACTTATTCATTTAATATTTCTCTCTGTTTACTTCCATCCACGTTTCTGCCATAGATCTGCTGAACATGTCAACCGTTCGTACGCTGCTGCTGTATTCAGCCGGCTTTCTGCTGAACAGCCCCCTGCTGCTGCCCGTCCGGGCCCAGCCTGCCCGTCAGCCGCTGGCGGAACACGTTGTGATGATCTCAATTGATGGTTTACGGCCTGAGTTCTACCTTGACTCCCGGTGGCCTGCCCCCTGGCTGCAGCAGATGGTGCAGGAGGGGGTGCATGCCCAGGCGGTACGGGGCGTGTTTCCTACGGTCACTTATCCCTCCCATACCACCCTCATCACCGGGGCCCTGCCCATCCGGCACGGAATCTATTACAATTCCCCGTTTGAGGAAGGCGGTCAGACGGGTCGCTGGTACTGGGAATGGGAAAAGATCCGGGTAAAGACCCTGTGGCAGGCTGTGGAGGAAACCGGCCGGAAGAGTGCCAGCGTATACTGGCCGGTAACAGCCGGAGCTCCCGTTACATACAACGTGCCTGAAGTCTGGTCCCTTGATCCGAAAGAAGACCGCTTCTCTCCGGTGCGCGCCCAGGCCACCCCCAAAGGACTGGTTGAAGAGATAGAACGGGAAGCAACCGGCCGGCTGAGTGAAGAAAGGAGCCTGAACGGCGACTACCTGACCCGGGAAGATCGTTTCGGTGCCATGGCGGCTTATCTGCTGGAGACCTATAAACCTGCCTTCCTGACGGTGCACCTGGCCTCAGCCGATCATTTTCAGCACGAGCAGGGCCGGGAAGGTGTCCGGGTAAGGCAGGCTGTTGCTGCCGCGGACCGGGCAGTGGGACAGATCGTGGAGGCGGCCTACCGGGCCGGTATTGCAGAGCAGACTGCTTTTGTGATCGTGGGTGACCACGGTTTTGTGGATATTCATTCCCAGCTCTGCCCCAACGTATGGCTTGCCCAGGCGGGGCTGATGGAAGATAAAAAAGACCGCGGCAACTGGCAGGCCGCTTTCCATACCTCCGGGGCCGCTGCTTTTCTGCAACTGAAGAATCCTGCGGATAAAAAAGCAGTGGCCCATGTCCGTCGTCTGCTTGAGAGCCGTCCTGACCCGGAGAAAAAACTTTTCCGGATCGTTGAAAGGGCAGAGCTGGACAGGATCGGAGCTGATCCTGGCGTGCCGCTTGCCCTTACCCCGGTGCGGGGGGTATCCTTTTCGGCTTCCCCCACAGGACCGGCAATCAAACCGGCAAAAGGTGGAACACACGGATACTTTCCTGACTTTCAGGATATCCATACCGGATTCATCGGCTGGGGTAAAGGCTTTAACCCGGGAGCTACCCTACCCATGATGGGGCTGGAAGATGTAGCACCCCTTGTGGCGGAACTCCTCGGCCTTTCTTTCAAGGCTCCCGATGGCGTGCTGTACCCCGGCTTGCTGATGTTGCCGCCTCCCAAAGAAACCGTCCGGACGAAGTAACATTTCCTCTGTGCCTCATCTGTTCTGATCAGGCCGCATTGGCGGGACCTTCCACAACAATTTTATAGAAAGAGGAGGGAAGGGGAGTGGTATCAATGTACCCGGTGGCAAAAAAGGTGCTGGTTATACCCGACTGCCCTGACGGTGCAGAAAAAGAGGAGGTTTCCGAAGAATCATCCCACGCAGAGTTCATACTAAAGAGCGTAAAACCCCCATCCCTTTAGGATGGGGGATGTAAGCGGGCAATGCCGTAGGATTGCAAGCCCTGCGGGATAGGCAAATGCGGGTCGCAAAAGCCAGTGGGATGGAGCGTAGATGCTCCATTCAGCCCTGCGTAGCAATGTAGTTACGAATCGTTTCCAGTGAAGCATTGCCGGTAGAGCAGCCAAAATACCCATCCGGCCAGAACGTGTTTTCCTTCCAAAAGTGCTTCTTCAAAAATAGGCGGTGTTTCTGATAGAGGTGACAGGTGGACATACTTTTAAGGCGGTTCACTATATCGAAAGCCGAAAGCGCAGGAGGCGTATCAATCAAGATGTGAATGTGGTCTCGGTCACTTTCCATCACGTCAATGGTGAATTTGCAGCGTTCACTGATGGAAAGGAATAGTGCCTTAATATCCTGTTCGATTGCACCAGTGAGTAACTGCTTGCGGTACTTGACCACGAAAATGACGTGCAGCTTAATCAGATATTTGGAGTGACTGCCTGTATGATACTCCATTGAATACTTATGCAAAAAGTTGCTATTTGTATAAGTATTAATTACTCTTAGGGGATGAAGGCAATCCACAAAACGTACAAATTTCGCATCCAACCCACTGACGAACAGGCAGTTTTGCTTGCCAGGCATTTTGGATGCAGCCGTTTTGTGTACAATCACTTTCTGGCTGAACGCAGCCGTTACTATCTGGAAAACAAGAAGGGGTTGAATTACTACGACAATGCCGCTTCGCTTACCCTGCTCAAAAAGGAAAAGCAGTGGCTAAAAGAAGTCAATTCGCAGGCGTTGCAGGCTACGCTAAAGCATTTGGAAGGGGCCTGCAATAGTTTTTTCCGTAAGCAGACGGAGTTTCCCGCTTCAGATCCAAGCATTTCAAACAGGCGTTTCGGGTGCCGCAATTCAACCGCTTGCAAAACGGACGGTTGTACATACCCAAGTTCAGTGAGGGTATTGCTGTGAACATTCACCGACCAGTTGAAGGAAAGATTCTGTTTTGCACCCTGACTAAAACCCCAACGGGTAAATACTTCGCTTCGCTGACCTGTGAGGTGGAGCATAAGCCTTTACCGCCAGTGCAAAATATGGTAGGGGTGGATTTGGGTATTAAGTCCCTACTGGTGGATTCGGTCGGTAAGCCGTATGCCAACCTAAAGACTACTGCTAAGTACGCCAAACGGCTTAAAAAGCCCAAAGGTGGTTAAAGAACAAACAGTTAGGGTCTGCCTCCCGCAACAGGCAGAAACGCAAGGTTGCCCGTATTCACGAAAAGATGGCTAATGTCCGGGAGAACAACTTGCACCAGATTACCGCTACGCTAATCAAGGAAAACCAACTGATAGCCGTGGAAGATTTGGCAGTCAAGAACCTGATGCAGAACCGTAAGCTATCCAAAGCCATTGCCGATGTGAGTTGGGGTAAGCTGCTTACCCTGCTGGAATACAAGGCTCAGTGGAATGACAGGCAAGTGGTTAAGGTGGACCGCTTCTTTCCTTCTTCCAAAACCTGTACCCATTGCGGTTGGGTCAACCAACGCCTTACCCTTGCTGACAGAGAGTGGACGTGTGGAAATGGGCATACAGTGGATAGGGACGTGAATGCAGCGCAAAATATACTCAAACAGGCTCTAAACAGCCTCTCGGCGGGAACCGTCGAGTACACGGGTGGAGAACCGAAAACTCGCAAGAGGAAGGTACGTTCTGCGAAGCCCGAAGCCCCCTGACCCTTTAGGTAGGGGTGTGTTCACAAACGGAATAACTGCCGGATGCTGTCAGTTTCGGGAGGATGCCTCTGCTTCAGGGACCAGCCGGGAGTGAAATCTGCCGATTTATCATTAAGGGACACTTTACCTTTAACCAGCATTCCGGTTTTCTTTGGTGGCTACCGGTTGGAGGATTTTTCCCAATCCGCTAACAGGTCAAGCGACTGTCTGGTTATTGACTCCAGGGCTTCCTGCGTGAGAAACGCCTGATGACCCGTCACCATCGCGTTTGGCAACCGCAACAGCTCCTCGATGAGCGGGTCGCGCTGACCGGTCCCGGACTTATCCTCAAAAAACAGATCGTGCTCATGTTCGTACACGTCGATCCCCAGATAGCCTAACTGCCCGTTTCTGAGCGCGCGGATGGCCTCCTGGTATTGAGGAGGGCACCCCGGCCGGTGTTAATGAGCATGGCACCGGGTTTCATCCTGGCAAACGTCTGGGCATTGAACAAACCTTGTGTCTCCCGGGTCAGCGGCAGGTGCAGCGAAACAACGTCGGCACGTTCCAGCAGGGCCTCTAGACTGACCATCTCGACCGGCACGGCCGACTCCCGTTGAGCCTGATCAGGCTTGTTGTCGAAGGCCAGCACGGTGCAGCCGAAGCCGGTCAGGATTTTAGCGAGCACTTGTCCGATGTTGCCGTATCCGACAATACCGGCGGTTTTGCCGTCCAGTTCGAAGCCCACCAGTTCGTTGGTCAACAGGAAATTACCTCCGCGGATCCGGTCAGTGGCCTGAATCAGGTGCCGGCCCAGCGCGAGCATCAGCGCGACGGCATGCTCGGCAATGGCACTGGGCGAGTAGCGGGGAATATTTTTAACCGTGATGCCTAGCTTTTCGGCCGCCTGGGTGTCGATGTGGTCCGTGCCCGCAGAACGCGTCACCAGGAACCTGATGCCTAGTTCACTCAGCTTTCTGAGCACTTTTTCCGAGGCGTCGTCTTTGCCCGAAATCAGGATGGCCCCGTAGCCGGCGGCCTGGCCGGCAGTCTGTTCACTCAGCGGGTCGGGCAGCAGCGTCAACTCGTGCTGACCGTGGTTGCCCTGGCGCAGGAGCGGCTCCTCGTAGGCTTCTACATTAAAGGCAATGGCTTTCATAAGGAGGTTGATTTGTTGAATAGGTGTGTAAGTACCCGTCTGTAACGGATCAAATAAAGTTAAGACCAAACCCGGGCAACAGTAAAAATTGTTGATTTGTTAATACCGGCGAAATGCCGGGGCAACACTGGCCGTTTACATTTGCAGCATTCCTCATCATACTCCTGCTCTGCAAAACAGAGCTGCAAAGAGCACTGCCCCTGGCGGTGCTTTTTCTTTTGGCGGGAAATTATTGTAAAGGTGACTAACCGCGCACGGACCATCCGGTGCTGATTTCCGGCAATGCTGTTAACCAAATGATAAAAGAAAGGTAACCTCTCCTGCGTGGCCGCTGACCCGCCATCCTGCTACCTTTGGCCGGAAGAATTCCAACAACCATATTTGTATTTGTATGCTTTATTCAGTCAGTATCTATTTCAGGAAGGAAAAAGTGATGGCCCGGACTACCTTCGCAGGATTGCCCGACGCAGAGGCTTTTTTCGCCCACCAACTGCAGAACCCCCCGCCCGAACCCGTAGAAATGTGGCTGAAGCAGCAGGCCGGAGTACAGGAAGAGTACCTGCTGAACCACTGCCGCCTGCGTCCCCGGCAGTGATCTTCTGCCGGCGTCCAGCCCCGGATTTCATTCTTACCTCCCGCCTGAGCGTCTGGTTATTCTGCCTCCCCGGGGCGGAAAAGCCGTAAGAAAAGCTCTCCGGAGTTTCATGTTTTTCACAAATCATTGAAGTTAACAGAGATATAACCTTCCGGTAACGGGCCGGAAGAAGGATTTCCTCATTTTGCCCCGCATTTCCTGAGCACTGCATCAGCCGCCATTCCTCCGGGCGGTCAATGCTTCCCTTTTGCTTTTATTTTCTGATCACTTACCCTTAATCAATGACCGATGTTTACCAAAATACCCGTTACCCCGTTTTCTTCACTCCGGAGGAAACAAATCTTATGGCTCACCCTGAGCCTGTGTTTGTGGGCATTCACCCTTTCGGCGCAGCCAAAGTACGACCCGTTGCTGAAACCCTTTTACCACGGCGTTGCCTCGGGTGACCCGATGGAAGACCGGGTAATTATCTGGACCCGCGTAACGCCCGAAAAGGAGGGGCTGGTAACCGTAACGTGGAAAGTAGCCACCGACCCGGCGCTGTCTCAGGTGGTCAGCTCAGGCGTAGTCACCACCTCAGCGGAACGCGACTACACCGTGAAGCTGGACGTAACCGGGTTGCAACCCAGTACCACCTACTACTACGGCTTTACGGCGCTGGGCCGCAACTCCCTCACCGGCCGTACCAAAACGGTTCCTGTCGGCGACGTTTCGCAGTTGCGCTTCGCGGTGGTTTCCTGCAACAACTTCGAGGGCGGCTACTTCAACGCCTTCGGCCGGATTGCCGGCCGCAGTGACCTGGATGCCGTGATTCACCTGGGTGATTATATCTACGAACAGGCGCAGGGCCTGTACGGCGCGCCCAGCCTCATCACCACCGGCGAAAGGGCGGTGGAGCCGAAAAAGGAAATCGTGGCACTGGACGACTACCGCCAGCGGTACGCCTGGTACCGGCTCGACCCCGACCTGCGCCGGGCTCACCAGCAGCACCCGTTCATTACCGTGTGGGACGACCACGAATCGGCCAATGACTCCTACAGGGACGGAGCCGAAAACCACCAGCCGGAAACGGAAGGCCCGTGGTCGGTCCGCAAGGAAGCCTCCCGGCGCGTGTACGACGAGTGGATGCCCATCCGGGGCAATGCCTCGCCCATTTACCGGGTAAAACCCTTCGGCAACCTCGTGGACCTGATCAGGATAGATACCCGCATCGAGGGCCGTGACGAGCAGATCAACGACGTGACCAACCCGGCTCTCTACGCCCCGGACCGCACCATGCTCGGCCCCACGCAGCGGGAGTGGCTTTTTGAAAGACTGAAAACGTCTAAAGCCAAATGGAAGATCATCGGCAATCAGGTGATTTTCAGTGAGTTCAACGTGGGCTGGGCGGCTGCCGCGGCCCCGAACCTCGGCACCCCGGCGCAGCTCGAAAGCATTTTTCTCGACATCTGGGACGGCTACCCGGCAGAGCGGAAACGGGTGACTGATTTTATCACCAGGGAGAAAATAGACAATGTCGTAATTCTCACCGGCGACTTTCACTCTTCCTTTGCCTTCGACGTGGCCCCTGATCCGTCGGTGTTCAGCGTGCCGGGCCAACTGCCCAATTACGACCCGGCCACCGGCAAGGGTTCGGTGGCCGTAGAATTTGCCACCCCCAGTATCTCCTCGGCCAACTTCGATGAAAACCTGAGTCCGCAGCAGGCGGCCTTGTTTGAGGCGCTGTTCAACCAACCACTGCCGCCGGGGGCGGGTTCCTTTGCCGGCGTGAACCCGAACCCGCACCTGAAGTACGTGGACCTTGACCGGCACGGCTACTTTATCCTGGACCTGACGCCCGAAAGAGCCCAGGCCGACTGGTACTTTGTAAACAGCATACTCAAGCCCGACAACGGCGAAAAATTCGATGCCGGCTTCTTTACCGTGTCCGGCCAGAACCACCTGCAGCAAGCCGCTGCCGCCAGTGCGCCAAAAGTATCGGTGCCGGCACCGGCACCGGGTACTCCCATCACGGCCGGCACCGCTTCCGGACTGGACATCCGGCTGCTCGGCACCTACGCATCCGGCATTTATGACGATGGCGGCGCTGAAATTCCCGCCTACGACCCGGGCTCTAAACGCCTCTTTGTGGTCAACGCCCGGGGGACGGTGGATGTGCTGGACATTTCAGATCCGGCCAGCCCGGCCAAACTGTTTGCCATTGACATCAAAGCCATCACCGGCGGCACGCCCAACAGCGTAGACGTCAAAAACGGGCTGGTGGCCGTAGCCGTCGAACTCAGGGACGGCAGCGGCAACCAGGCACCCGGACTGGTGGCGTTTTTTCCGGCAGATATGGCCGCTGCCCCGTCAGCGCCGCAGCAGACCGTTCCCGCAGGCAACCTGCCCGACATGGTTACCTTCACGCCGGATGGCAAAAAGCTGCTCGTAGCCAATGAAGGCGAACCCGGGCCGACAACCAATCCGGAGGGGTCGGTTTCCATAATTGATCTTTCGGGCGGCGTTGCCGGTGCAACCGTCCGGACCGTCGGCTTTGCGGCGTGGAACGGCCGGGAAAATGAACTCCGCGCCAAAGGCGTCCGGATTTTCCCCGGTCAGCAGGCGGCTCAGGACCTTGAGCCCGAATCCATTGCCGTAGCTCCCGACGGCAAAACGGCCTTTGTGACCCTGCAGGAAGCCAACGCCTTTGCCGTAATTGACATTGCCGGTGCCGCCCTGCTGGATATTATTCCGCTGGGTTATAAAGACCACAGCCGGGGGCCGGCCAGTCTGGAGCAGTATAATTTCAATGAGCCGCCCATCGGCAAAAGAGCCGGCGGAGAAGACATCCTTTTCGGCGGACTTTCGGGCCTGTTCTTTGAGAAGGAGGAAAACGGAAAATCCATCTTCGTGACTGTGCCCGACCGGGGCCCCAACGGCGACGAGTCTCCCGCGGGCCGGCCGTTCCTGAAGCCGGATTACGTGGCTGAGGTATTCCGTTTTTCCCTCGACAAAGCCAGCGGGCAGATCACCATTCTGGAAAAAATCCCGTTGCGGCGGATGGACGGCAACGCGGAGAAAGCCATTACCGGTTTTCCCAATATTCCCGGCGTGGACGAAAAGCCGATTGACGAAAAGGGCAACCCGCTGCCTTATGATCCGTTCGGCGCTGATCTGGAGGGAATAGCCGTGGCCGCCGACGGCACCTTCTGGATGGTGGATGAATACCGCCCGGCGATTTACCATTTCAGCAAGGCGGGTATGCTGCTGCACCGCTACGTACCGAAAGGCACCGCTGCCCTTGCCGGGCAGCCGGAGGGTACTTTTGGCGAAGAAACCTTGCCCGCGGAGTACGGCAGGCGGCGATCCAACCGCGGTTTTGAGGCAGTGGCGCTGGACACCGACAAGGGTATTCTGTACGCCTTTATCCAGACACCGCTGGCCAATCCCAACCGGGCCGCTTCCGATGCCTCCGGCGTGATCCGGATGCTGGGCATTGATCCCGCCACGGGTCAGCCCGTTGCCGAATACATTTATTCCCTGGAAAAACCTGCCCTGCGGCTGACGGCAGTGGATAAAATAGGTGACGCCGTGTACGACGCCAAAACCAAAGCTTTCTACGTGATCGAACGGGATGATCTGGCCCGGCCCGAAAACAAAAAATACATTTTCAAAGTGAATCTGACCGGTGCCACCAACCTGCTGGCACCGGACGCACCGGCCCTTTCTTCCGGCAAAACCCTTGAGCAGCACACGCTGGACGAACTGGCGGCCCTCGGTATCCGTACGGCTTTCAAAACGAAGGTGGTCAACCTGCCTTCCCTCGGTTACCTGCCCGGCGACAAACCCGAAGGACTGGCCCTGCTGCCCGATGGGTCGTTTGCCGTCCTGAACGACAACGATTTCGGCCTCGGCGGTCCGGAGCTTTCAGCGGTTGGGCTGGGCATTATTTCCTTCGGAGAAGGCAATACGCTGGATGCCAGTGACAATGACAACGCAATCAGCCTCCGCAACTGGCCGGTGCTCGGGATGTACATGCCTGACGGCGTGGCTTCTTACCAGGCAAATGGCCAGACGTACTACATTACGGCCAATGAAGGCGATGCCCGCAGCGAAGACCGGCGCGTAAGTTCGCTTACCCTTGACCCGGTCGCCTTCCCGGATGCCTCGCTGAAAAACCCTGACAGACTGGGCCGTCTGAACGTTTCAAATAGCAACGGTGACCTTGACGGTGACGGTGATTATGATCAGCTCTACGCCTACGGTGCCCGGTCGTTTTCGGTCTGGGACAGCTTCGGCAATCAGGTTTTCGACAGCAGCGACGATCTGGAAAGAATCACCGCCGCCCGGTATCCCGGATTCTTCAACGCGTCCAACACCAGCAACACCTTCGACAACCGCAGCGACGACAAGGGACCCGAGCCCGAGGGAGTCACCATCGGGCAGATCAACGGCCGCACCTATGCGTTTATCGGGCTGGAGCGGACCGGCGGCTTTATGGTCTACGACGTGACCAGTCCCGGTCAGGCGCAGTTTGTGGCGTACACCAACAACCGCAACTTTGAGGGTGTTCCCCGGGAAGGCACTGCCGGTGATCTGGGTCCGGAGGGGCTGATTTTCATTTCCGAAGCCGATAGCCCCAACGGACAGGCACTGATGGTGGTGGCCAACGAAGTCAGTGGCACCACGTCCATTTTCGGCGTGAGCCAGCCGACCGCCGTACTGGACTTTACCCTCGTGAATGCCGATACGGAAGGAGACATTGCGCCCCTCACCGACGGCGCGGTCATTGACTACGCCAGACTGACGACCACCCGGCTGAACATCCGGGCCAACGTGAGGCCGGAAACGGTGGGCAGTGTGGTTTTCACCCTCAACGGTGAGATTTACAGCACGGAAAACAGCCCCTTTTACACCTTTGCCGGTGACCGGGAAGGCGACTACCAGCCGTGGACGCCGGCACCGGGCCAGTACACCCTCACCGCTACGCCATTCGCCGAGGCGGCCGGCGGGGGATCGGCCGGCGTACCGCTGACGATTACTTTCAACGTTGTCAACTCCGCAAAAATCGCCCGGCTTGCCCTGGTCAACGCCCGGACTTCGGCAGATATTCAGACCATCAGAGACGGTGACGTGCTGAACCTGCGGACTTTGCCCACCCGACGCATCAATGTACGGGCCGGCGCCGACCCCGAAACGGTGGGCAGCGTGGTGTTTACGCTGAAGATTGAAGACAACACCCAGATCCGGCAGGTGGAAAATCTGCCGCCTTACGCGCTGTTCGGCAACGTGGGGCTCACCGCCGATTATAACCCGTACCTGCTCCGGGAGGGCAGCTACCAGCTTACCGTTACGCCCTACGCCGAATCGTACGGACAGGGGGCACCGGGTGAAACCTCGGTTGTCAACTTTACGGTGGTGAATGAGCCGGGCGTGGCCCGCCTGCTGCTGGTAGACATGAACACCGACCGCATCCTGACCGAAATCCGGGACGGAGATGTGATCAACGCGCAGGCGCTGGGCATTACCCCGGCCAGCAATCTGAACATTCAGGCGGTAACGGATCCGGGCCGCGTGGAAAAAGTCGTATTCGGTTTTGCCGGTAAAACAGGTTATTTCACCGATGACCGGCGGCCTTACGAACTGTTCGGCAATGCCGGTTCAGCAGCTTCCTCCTGGCGGCCGGCAGCCGGTACCTACGGCTTAAGAGCCACGCCTTTTTACAAGGCTAAGGGTAAGCTGGTAAACGGGACCGCACTGGCGGTGAATTTTACCATTACCGGCAATGCCGCAGTAGCCGGTGCCGCCCGCACCGCCGCCGCGGATAGCGGACCAGGGGAAGCAGTAGCCGGCAAGCCGCTTGCGCTTTCCGTGTCGCCCAACCCGGTACGCGACGGGCTGACGATCCGGTTCGGGGAGCCGGTTTCCGGTGAGGTGCTGGTGATGGTGTACGACATCATGGGCCGCAAGACGTACTTTGAGCGGGACTTCACGCTGGAGGGGCAGGATCAGGTGCAGGTGAATCTGTCGGGTCTGGCCAGCCGGTTCTACCTGCTGAAGGTCATCACCCCATCCGGCCGGCAGACGGTCCGGATTATAAAAGAGTAGCAATCCCTGACCGGAAACTATCTTTCCAAGGCGTCACCCCTGTCGGGTGGCGCTTTTTTATTCAAAGGGAGACCCGCACCCTTGCCTCATGATTTCATATAGCGGTTTTAAAGAAGCGGAAGATATAGCGGCCACTGACAAAGCCTTCCGGTCGGAGTGAGATTAACAGATTTTTACCGGAAAGGAAATTATTTAATATCCCGGCAACCATCTTGTAATGATTTGATAACTGATGATTAACGTCTTTTCTGATCCGTGTGGATAGCTTTGCGGGCGTCAGCAGTAACTGTTTAAATAGAATTATAAAATTTATTTATTCATTAAAAAGTTAATCTGCTGCGCCTGATCAACGGAAATTTGATTGCTCTCTTCCGTATTTCCACTTCTTATTATCCTAAGCCCTGCCTCATTCCCTGTCCGGCGGACAGGATCCTTTTTGTTTAACCGCAAACCATCAGACAATCCATTGCCATGAAAAGACGTGTACAAAAGAAAGGCTGGCAAAGCCTGATCCGCATCGGACTCCTGCATTTTGTGCTGACAGCCCCGCTTGCACCCACGGTGCCGGCTCAGGAGCCGGCCACCCAAACCAGTCAGCCCAGGGACCTGGTCGTCAGGGGAACCGTGCTGGACGCCGGCACCGGAGAACCGCTGCCGGGCGTAGCCGTGGTTGTAAAAGGCACTCAGCGGGGCACTGCCACCAATAGCGCCGGCGCGTACGAAATTGCCCTGTCCGATCCCGGCGCAGTGCTGGTATTCAGTTTTGTGGGTTACCTGCCCCAGGAGGTTCCGGTAGGCAATCGTACCCAGCTGGACCTGACGCTGCAGATTGATACCAAAGCCCTCAGCGAGGTGGTGGTGGTCGGCTACGGTACCCAGAAAAAAGTGAACCTGACCGGTGCCGTGGATCAGGTAACCGGCGACGTGCTCCAGAACCGGTCCGTACCCAACCTCACCCAGGGCTTGCAGGGGGTGATTCCCAACCTGAATCTGGTGCCCCGGGACGGAAAACCCATTCAATCTCCCGCTTATAATATCAGAGGCACGACTTCCATCGGGCAGGGAGGCAACGCCCTGGTGCTGATTGATAACGTGGAAGGGGATCCCAGCCGGCTCAATCCCAACGATATTGCCAGCATCACGGTGCTGAAAGATGCCGCGTCAGCCGCTATTTACGGGGCAAGGGGGGCGTTCGGGGTGGTACTCATCACCACCAGGAACCCGGTAAAAGACAAAACCAGTATTTCCTACTCCTGGAATCAGTCAATCAAAAGCCCGACGGCCGTGCCGGATTTTGTGACCGACGGATACCTGTTTTCCAGCATGTTCAACGAATCATGGACGGCATGGAACAACTACTCACAGACGCCCCAGAACGTGAACAAAACGGTGCGGTTTTCTCCGGCTTATCTAGCGGAGGCCGAACGCCGGGCCAATGATCCAAGCCTGCCTAAAACTGACGTGGGCCCCAACGGGGAATACGTGTATTACGAGAACATGGACTGGTACCGGGAGCTGTATAAAGACAATACCAGTGCCACCGAACATAATCTCTCTTTTTCGGGCAGCAGCGGCAAAGCGGATCTCTACGTGACGGGCCGGTATTTCGGGCAGAAGGGGCTGTTCCGCTACAACTCCGATGATTACAAACTGCTGAGTTTCCGGGTGAAGGGCTCCATTCAGATCTATCCGTGGCTGACCATCTCCAACAACGCCGACTATTCTGCCATGACCTATCATAACCCGCTGAACGTGGGCGAAGGAGGCGGCATCTGGCGGAACATCGGCGATGAAGGCCACACCATGGTGCCGATGTTTAACCCTGACGGTACGCTGACCTACTCGGCTGCTTATACGGTGGGCGATTTCTGGTACGGCAAAAACGGCATTGACATGAGCCGCCGCGTATTCCGGAACACGGCCGGGTTTGCCACGCAATTTTTCAACGATCAGTTCCGCGTCAAGGGTGACTTTACCTTTCAGAACACGGACAACAACGAAACCAGAACCCGGGTGCCGGTGCCCTACAGCCGGATACCAGGCGTAATCGAATACGTGGGCAATAACACCAACGACATCCGCAAGCTCAACCGCGAAACCCAGTACCTGACCACCAACCTGTACAGCGAATACGAACCCCGGCTGGAAGGAAATCACTACTTCAAAGGTTTGCTTGGCTTCAACTATGAACAGTCTACCTTTACGGGTCTGGAAGCCTTGCGGAACGGGCTGATTTTCCCCGATGCGCAGGACATCAGCCTGGCCTTGGGCCAGTCCATCGTGACCGACGGTGAGTATGAGAAGTGGGCCATTGCCGGCGGCTTCTACCGGCTCAACTACGCCTTCCGCGACAAATATCTGCTTGAACTGAATGGCCGCTACGACGGCTCGTCTAAATTTCCTGCCAGCCAGCGGTTTGCCTTCTTCCCCTCCGTGTCGGCCGGCTGGCGGATTTCCAATGAATCATTCTGGAAAGTCTCCGACCGGCTCATCAGTGAGCTGAAAATCAGGGCTTCTTATGGTTCACTGGGAAATGGCAACATTGCTTCGTACGCTTTCCAGGAGCAATTCCGGATTACTCAGTCCAGCCGGGTTCTTAACGGCGTACGGCCCCAGCAGACGGGTGTGCCCGGTGTGCTGCCAAACGGCCTTACCTGGGAAACCTCTACCACGCAAAACCTTGGCCTGGACTTTGGAATGCTGTCAAACCGCCTGACATTTTCGGGAGATGCCTACATCCGCAAGACAACCGATATGTTTACGGTGGGTGTGTCGCTGCCGGCTGTATTCGGAGCGGCTGTACCCCGGGGCAACTACGCCGATCTGAGAACCACCGGCTGGGAAGCTGTACTTGGCTGGCAGGACGGATTCAAGGTAGCTTCCAAGCCATTTAATTACAACGTCAGATTCACCCTTGCCGACTACCAGGCAGAGATCACCAAATACAATAATCCCGAAAAAAGACTATCCGATTACTACGCAGGCCAGAAGGTGGGTGAAATCTGGGGGTACGTTACGGAAGGCTTTTTTACTTCGCCCGAAGACATTACCAACTCACCCAAACAAACTCTGTTCAGGGCCTCCACCAGCGGACAGTGGCTGCCGGGAGACATCAAATTCCGGGATGTAAACGGAGACGGGGTAATCAACAACGGGGCCAACACGGCAGATGATCCCGGTGACCGGATTGTGATCGGCAATGCCTCCCCCCGCTACACGTACGGAATCATGCTGGGCGCCGACTGGAACAACTTCTTTTTCTCCACCTTTTTTCAGGGCGTAGGCAAGCAGGACTGGTGGCCGGGCCGGGAGGCAGCTACTTTCTGGGGCCAGTACAACCGGCCCTACAACAAAATCCCAACCTGGCAGCTGGGCAATATCTGGTCCGAGGAAAACCCGGATGCCTACCTGCCCCGCTACCGCGGCTATACCGCCGAGAACAGTGCCGGCGTACTCCGCTTTGAGCAGACCCGGTACCTGCAGAATGCCGCTTACATCCGGCTGAAGAACATCCAGATCGGGTACAACCTGCCCGAAGGCCTGATCAGTAAAGCAGGCATGGGCAATGCAAGGGTATACCTGACCGGCGAAAACCTCTGGTCGTGGTCTCCGCTCTACCGGCGCAGCAAAGATCTGGATGTGGAAAGCATCGGAGGGTCTGACCGGGAGCTTACCAACGGCACAAATGGCAACGGCAACAATTATCCGATTCTCAGAAGCTTCACGGCCGGATTAGCCGTCACCTTCTAGTCCGTTGATCCTGTACACATCACTACAACATTTATCCATCTGAAACAGACATGAAGCTATATTATTGGACATTTTTACTCACGGGCCTGCTGTTTTTTGCCGGATGCCGGGAGCTGGATCAGGAGCCGGAGGCTACCGCCACCAAAGAGGCGGTGTTTAGCAGCGAAGGAGGTCTGGCACTCTACGCAAATTCCTTTTATAACATTCTGCCTTCTGCAAACAGCATCATCCGGGGCGACGAAATGGCTGATTACGCCGCCCGCACCCAGGTACCTGAATTTATCCGGACCGGGGCCTTCAGCGCAAGGCAAAGTTCCGGGTGGGACTGGGCCCCTTTGCGCAACATCAATTACTTTATTGAAAACTGCAACAACCCCGCCATTGCCCCGGCCACCCGGCAGCATTACCTCGGCCTGGCGCGGTTTTTCAGGGCGTGGTTTTACTTCGATAAAGTGAGGCGGTTTGGGGACGTGCCCTGGATCAACAAACCACTGGCCATTGATGATCCGGCCCTTTTCAACGCCCGTAATTCCCGTACCCTTGTGATGGATTCGGTGCTGGCTGACCTTGACTATGCGGGTGAGAACATCCGTACCACCAGTGACAACTCCCGCACGCTGATCACCAAATGGGTCGCGTATGCCTTCAAATCCAGGGTATGCCTGTTTGAGGGCACTTTCCGCAAGTACCAGACGGATTATAACCTCGGCGGCACCGCCAGCGGGTGGCTTACCCAAGCAGCCGACGCTGCCGAAAAGGTAATGAAGGAAGGAGGCTTTACCCTGAACCAGGCCGGCGGTCCGGATCAGTCTTACCGTCAGCTGTTTATCAGCAAAGCCCCGGTCTCTTCGGAAATCATTCTGGCCGCCGCCGTTGATCCGGCGTTAAGCGTATTCAATGACGCCAACTGGTGGTGGACCAGCGCTACCTACGGAGCCCGGGTAAGCCTGATCAGAACGTTTGTAAACACCTATCTGGATCTGGACGGGACGCCCTTCACGGACAATCCTGGTTATCAGACCATGCCTTTTGCCCAGGAAGTAAAAAACCGGGACAAGCGTCTGCAGCAAACCATCCGGATGGGGGATTATAAACGCATCAACGGCGGCAGAGAGGAGCCGGCACCGCCCGTTTTCTCCTACACCTACACGGGCTATCAGCCCATCAAGTGGACGCTTGACGACATTTATTACGACGGAGGCAGCCGCAATGACAATTCCATTTCCACGCTCCGCTACGCGGAAGTGCTGCTCAACTACGCCGAAGCCAAAGCAGAACTGGGCACCCTGACCGACGAAGACTGGGCCAGGACTGTCGGTGCCCTGCGCCGGAGAGCCGGCATTACGGGTGGATTGTCCGCCCGCCCGGCCGTGGTTGACCCTTATCTTCAGGCCAATTATTTCCCCTCCATTTCCAATCCGGTCCTGCTGGAAGTGAGAAGGGAACGGGGCATCGAGCTGGTCCTTGAAGGCTTACGCTTTCACGACCTGATCCGCTGGAAACGCGGCGAGTTACTGGAGCAGGAGTGGAACGGATTTTACGTTCCCGCGCTTGATCAGCCACTCGACCTGAATGAAGATGGCAAAAACGATGTGGTGTTTTACCAGGGGAGGCCCGCTACCCAGCTACCGGGAGTAACCTACATCAACGTAGCCGAAACGGTAAACGGAAACCCTAACCCGCAACGGCTGAAAAACGGTACTTCGGGAGAATTGACCTGGCTCAATACGATTCCCCGGAAGTGGGAAGATAAGTTCTACCTGTTTCCGATACCCGAAAATGACCGGCTGATGAATCCCGGACTGGAGCAGAATCCGGGCTGGTAGCCGGGGCTGGGCGAAATATGCTATGTATACAGTGGTAACTTTGCGGCTGGCTAGCGGAGTTTGACTCCGGCGAGCCGTAAAGTTACCATCTCATCTTTGGGTCACTTCTCAATCTTCTGATCAATTTTCAACAATTACTACTACATGCGACTAAGCGTTTTGCTGCTGCTTTATTTCCTGTTCCTCCTGCAAAATGTATCTGCCCAGAAGAATGCGCCCATCTGCGTAGCTTCCTATAACCTGCGTTACAATACGGCCAGTGACGGGGTGAACGCCTGGCCCAACCGGAAGGAAATGGTAAAAGGCCTGATCCGCTACCACGGATTTGATATATTCGGCACCCAGGAAGTGCTGCGCGATCAGATGAATGATCTGGCAGGGATGGAAGAGTTTGCCTTCACGGGCAGAGGCCGCGATGACGGCAAAGAGGCCGGCGAACATTCAGCGATCTTCTACCGCAAAGATCGTTTTAAGTTGCTCCGGTCGGGAGATTTCTGGTTAAGTGAAACGCCGGACAAACCCTCGCTGGGCTGGGACGCTACATGCTGCCACCGGATCTGTTCATGGGCAAAATTCAGGGACCGGCAGACGGGCAAGGAATTTTACTTTTTCAGCGCCCACTTTGACCACCAGGGAGTGGAGGCCCGCCGGCAATCGGGTAAACTGATGACGGAGAAAATAAAGGAAATAGCCGGTAAAGAGCCGGTTATCTTTGTGGGGGATCTGAATTCTACTCCCGACACGGAGCAGGTTCAGGCCATTCAGACCGTGCTCAGCGACGCCTACCGCGTATCGGCTATTCCCCCGTACGGCCCGGAGGGAACCTTCAATGGCTTCAAGCTGGATGCGCCACTCGAAAACCGGATAGACTACGTGTTTGTCAGCAAGGGAACAGAGGTGCTCAAATACGCCGTACTGACTGATCACAAGGAGCAGCGTTACCCTTCGGATCATTTACCGGTAGTGGTAAAGGCAATCATCCGGTGATACCGGGATGGCTCCGGAAGCGTCATTGTTCAAAATTTCTATTTTACCTATTTTTTGGCTTCCGGGTGGTATTTCCCAATGATCTGCATGATCTTCCGGAAAATCTCCGTGTTCTCGTACACGCCCCGGAAGTCAAGGGAATGCGGGCCATAGGCAAATACGGGCACGGCTACCGCAGAATGATCGCCGGTGCTGAAGTGCCCTGCCACGTATCCCTGCTCAAAATCGCCATCCAGCAGACTTAATCCACCCGTTTCGTGGTCAGCCGTGACGATGACCAGCGTTTCCCCGTCCTCGTCGGCAAACTTCATGGCTTCACCTACCATGCGGTCAAAGTCCAGCATTTCCTGCACCACGTAGCTCATCTGGTTGGCGTGTCCGCCCCAGTCAATCTGCGCCCCTTCGGCCATGATAAAAAACCCTTTCTCATTTTTTCCGAGGGTGGCAATTGTCTTGTTCAGCGACCTGGTGAGAAAATCGCCCCGGCCTTTGGAGCGGGCTACTACCGCCTTGCTGTCCAGCACGACAAACTGCCCCGACGAAAGGGTATCCAGTGCGGCAAACTGGCTGGCGACCCGGTATCCTTTCCGCCCGAGTTCAGACACCAGATTACGGCCGTCTTTGCGGGCGGCGAAAGCATCGTAGTTGCCGCCGATCAGGATGCTCACCGGGCTGTTGAGGAAGTCGGCCGCAATGGCTTCGCTCCGGCTCCGTTCGGGCTGGTGGGCGTAGAAGCAGGCCGGCGTAGCATCGGTGATGTCGCCCGACGAAATCAGGGCACTTTTCATGCCCCTGGAATGAATCAGATCCGGAATGGCCGGGTGAGGTTTTCCGGCCTGATCTACCCCGATAAACCGGTTGTTGGTTTTCTGCCCGGTGGCAATGGCCGTGGCACCTCCCGCCGAATCGGTGATATAACTATCGGATGAAGCCGTTTTGGCAAAACCAATATTGAGCATGTTGAACAGGTTTAACTGTCCGGACATGGCCGTATAAGCCGCGTACATCTGCGCAAGACCCATGCCGTCGCCGATCAGCAAAATTACATTTCTGACTTTCTTTTGCTGATCATTGTTCACGTACTTAGGGGCGTACAGGGCGTGTTTTTCCGTATTCCGGTATTCGGTGTCGGGCAGTTTGAGAAGATAATGCGTCAGCTCCGTTACCTGATCAGTCCCCAGCCAGTCCACTTCCATGCGCATGAGGGTTTTCCACGCATTCACCCCTTCGGGCGTGGCCCAGAAGCGGATCTTCTGTCCCTGCCGGTGCACACTGTCGATCAACTGCTCTATCTTCTCCCGTTCCGCCTGCACGATCAGCCCTTTGCCGTTCCAGGCGGTGTACTTCCTGAAGTTGTCGCTTACCAGCGCAATCCGGCTGGCCTGTCCGGGCGAATACCGCTGCCCCGGCCGGCCGTCAAAGTAAAAGTAAGCCGGGTACTTTCCCCAGGCGGATGCCGGTGGCACATCCCCGCTGATGACTACCCGGATGGCGGGGTTTTGGATAATGTCCGGGTAGGCGGCCAGCTTCCTGGCCAGCGCCTGCATGGTAGAGGTACCTTCCGTTTTCAGGTCAATGAACAGCTGCAGCGTATCGTCCCCCTGTGCGTAAAGCTTGCCGGCATTCTTTTGGAGGGTGGCCTGCAGGGGTTTCAGGTAGAGGGCTTCCAGCGTCCGGTCCGGCCGGATGTCCTGCCGCGTGTGGGCAACGTACAGTTCCCCGTTCTGCAGAAATACGTCGGCTTCAATGGAACCCGCCTGCCGGGTAAAAGCGGCATGAAACGGAATGGGCTGTTCGTAGTCATTGTGCGCATGCACGTTGGCCGGAGAGTACCTGCGTTGTGCCGGTAATGTCTGACACAACAGACCAGCTGCCAGTATCGCAAAAAGTTGTTGCTTCAAAGTTTGATGGGTAAGACAGGTAAGGAACAGTTGTACTTTTCCTGAGGTTGTCCGCAGGCTGGGCGGCTCCTCAGGCAAATATCCTGTATTTTTCAATGGTCCATGTAATGGTCCATGAACTGCCACCCGCTTAAAGCCTTGCAGCAATAGTCACTCAGGTGCAGATTCACCGGGACAAATTAGCAATATATAGGGCAAAACCGGGTTGATAAGCGTTTTACATTACTGTTAACCTTTTGTTACCGGCCCATAATTTAGAATAAACGCTATCAAAGAGGTTAAAGCTTTAATCCACTTCCCCGTCACAGTTTATGACCAACGAGTTGGTCATGGATCGGAAAAAGGCGAAGCGTACAGACAGTGCTTTGCCTGCGGCAGGAGCAACTATCCCGGTCATTACACTTATACCGCTGTTGTCCGGTAGCATTCCTGCCATTCTTAACAATGTTTGTACTCCCGCAACAGACACAACTACGTGCTTCTGAAATCATAATCAGTAAGCTTTTCCCAAAGCTTACCAATCAACTCTTCTGTACAATTACCCGATTTGGTAACCGGTTTTGGCATCGCTGCCCGAATAACAAATTCTTCCATACTACTTACATGTACCAGTTGCTGCTCTCCGGGAACCTCACCCCCAGCCCCTCTCCCAGGGAGAGGGGAGCTACACGTGACTGCTTTACAGCAGATTAAAAGATATGTCCTGATCGCAGCTTCCAGTGAAAGGGGAGAAGAAAGCCGCAGTGGCCCCCCCTCTCCTGAGGAGAGGGGGCCGGGGGGTAAGGTCCTTTGCCGGAATGTACCGTAGTATAAAATTCTTCACATCCAAGTACTATCCGTGTTCGTATACGTCACCGGGCTGGTTGTAACACTTGCGATGCGAAACCTTTACACTTATTTTTTGAGCTTCGGTGCTTTTGCTTCAAGCTTCTTCCTGGGGGGAATGCCTACCAAGGCCCAGCAGGCATCCCAGCCCGGTGTCACTACGGCAGTGCCTTTTCTGCGCCTCGCGCCCGATTCGCGGGGGGCTGGCATGGGCGACGCGGGGGTGGCTTCCCCGGCCGACGTGTACTCCATATTCTGGAACCCGGCCAAGCTCGTTTTCGCACCGGGCGGGAAGGGTGCCTCACTTTCGTATGCACCCTGGCTGCAGAAAATGGCCGATAACATGTGGCTCTCCCAACTGACGGGCTTCTTTACGCTGCCTGACGGAAAACAGGCCATTGGCGCCTCCCTGGTTTACTTCAACCAGGGCTCGCTTCATTTAAAAGACAATACTGGTCAGAGTGCCGGCAGTTTTACCCCCCGGGAGTTTGCCTTTACCACGACCTATTCCCGTAAGCTGAGTGAACGGTTTTCCCTGGCCGCCAGCCTGCGATACGTATACTCCAACCTGTTCGGTGCCATGGACTACGGCCTCACCGGTGAGCCCGGCCACGGCCTTGCGGGCGACGTAGGCGCTTTCTTCCAGACTGACCCTGAGGAGTACCGCAACAGCCCGGTTAACTTCGCCTTCGGGGCTTCGGTGTCCAACCTGGGTACCAGAATGAATTATGGCGGCGGCAGGTATTTTATGCCTGCCACTTTACGGATAGGGACGGGCCTTACGTATCGCTTCGGAGAATACGGCCGGGTTACCTGGGCATTGGACGCCCACAAGCTCATGGTGCCTTCCCCGCCACTTTACGAACTCTCGCCCGACGGCAGGGATTGGGTAATGGTTGGCGGCAAAAGTCCTGACCGAAACTACTTTAGTAGCGTTTTCGGCTCTTTCGGCGATTCGCCGGGTGGGTTTTCCGGCGAATGGGGGGAAGTGATCCTGTCTTCGGGTGTAGAACTCCGGCCAGTCCAGTTTTTGGCCGTTCGGGGCGGCTACTTTCGCGAAACGGCGAGTCAGGGAAACCGCAAGTACTTTACCGCGGGGGCGGGCATCCAATACAAAGGAATGGCCGTAGACGTAGCCTACCTGATGCCGGTAAGGCAGAACCATCCCCTGGCCGAGACAATTCGCTTTTCCTTGTCCCTTACCCCTGAGGGAGATGGGCTACGCAATCCTCTCGTGTATAATCGTCCCCGTAGTACTCACCGGCCGGGTCGGCAGAATGGAACCAGCGGAATCGGCAAAGGCGGCGTCCCCTACGGTCGGAAGACCCATCGGCGCTACCCCTACACGGGCAGGAACAAAGGCGGCTTATTCACCCTGTTTGGCAAGAAAAGCGGACCGGGGGGCTTGAAGGAACTGAAAAAGGAACAGAAGAAAAGGGAACGCAGAACGCGGCGTACCCTGAGAAAATACCGGCGCGGCCGCTAACCCCATTCCCCGATGATGCACCGAACGATACTTTTTTTAGCAGGCATACTCCTCACTGGCCACGCAGCCCGGGCCCAAATGGTCGTAAATGTGGCCGGCACCACGATCAGCAACGGTGCCTACTCACATTCCTTTTCCATTGGCGAGATTGCCACCACCACGTTGAGCGGCCCGGCCGGTTACCTTACGCAAGGCTATCTGCAACCTCACCTGCTCCCGGAGGCGGCCTTTGACTACTACCCCAACCCGGTAGTGCAGGAGCTGTTCCTGGTGAACGCCCGGGGAGTAGATCGGGTAAAATTTTACGACGTTGCCGGCCGGGAAATTTACTCGGTTGACTACGCGGGCAAGCCCCTGAATTTATCGCTCCTCAGTGGGGCCGTCTATCTGGTCAATACATTTGGCAAGGGCAAACTTCTCCATAAGTTCTTCATCATTAAGCAGTAATTCGCCATGAAACCAGCTCTGAACACAGTTTCTTATCCCATTTTGTCGCTGTTGCTGCTCGTGCTGATGCAGTTGCCGGCGGGGGCTCAGGTTCCCCAGCAGTTCAATTACCAGGGCGTAATCCGCGACAAAGACGGGAACCCCATTACGGGGGGAAATGCCAGCGTCCGGTTTACCATTCTGGAAGGCTCGGCCAACGGCCGGGCCGTTTACACCGAAACGCAAAGGGTGGAGATCAATAACCCATTCGGGTTGTTTACGCTGGCCATTGGTACGGAAGCGAACTTCAGGAATATCAACTGGGCAACGGGGCAGAAGTTTCTGCAGGTAGAAGCCGACCCGACCGGGGGCAGCCAGTATGAGTTGATCGGACGTGTACAACTGCTTTCGGTACCGTACGCCCTCTACGCCGAAAGGGCGGGCAACAGTTCCGGAAACGTCAGCTTTGAAGGCGGTACCGGCATCAGCGTGGCCACCCGCCAGGCGGATAGCAATACGATTGTTACCATTACGAACGCAGCACCCGGAGGAGGCGCTGGCAGCCCCGGCCCTCCCGGCCCCAAAGGGGATAAAGGGGACCCGGGGCCCGCCGGTTCCCAAGGACCGGCCGGGTCACCGGGACCCAAAGGCGATAAAGGCGATCCCGGTCCGGCCGGGCCTCAAGGTCCCCCTGGCCCCGCGGGAGGTGGTGGGAATGGCATTCCCGGTCCGGCCAGTCCCACCTATACGGCAGGAACTGGCATTGACATTGGCGCCGACAACCGGATTACGAATACGGCTCCGGACCAGCCCATCACGCTGACCGGCACGGGGGGCGCTACCGTCACGGGTACGTATCCTAATTTCACCATCAACGCCCGGGAAGCGGGTGGTACTCTGTTCACGGGTACCAATCAGTTCGTGCCTCGCTTTACCACCAGCAACAATGCGGTTACCTTAGAAAACTCTACCCTCCTCAACACCGGCGGCGGGTTACTCGTGCAGGGCGCGGGCACTTACGACTTCGGCCAGGTAAACAGCGGAACCCGCCTGATGTGGATTCCCCAGCGGGCTGCCTTCCGGGCCGGCGTGGTAACGGGCAATGAGTGGGACCTCAACAACATTGGGGAAAACTCCGTGGCGATGGGCGAAAACACCCTTTCGACCGGCCGGGGTTCGGTAGCACTGGGCCGCGACAGCCGGGCCCGTGGACAAGGGACTACTGCCCTCGGTAACAGTGCATTCGCCAGGGAAGAAGGGGCCACGGCCCTGGGATGGGCCGCCATTGCCAACGGGAAGGGATCCCTTGCCCTGGGTACGCACGTGTACGCACTGGGGAATTACTCTACCGTGATCGGCACTTTCGCCACCACGTCCCGGACCCGGCAGCTCAACCGGGAATCCATTGACCAGCAGGGAAGCGACAACGGCTACGCGGGTAATTTTATGATCACCGACGGCCACGGGGGTGACCGCGGGGACTTGCAGGGAAATGGTTCCACGGAGGCGCCGGGCCGGTTCCTGTTTGCCGAACGTGACCACCAGTTTACGGCCCGCTTTTCGGGCGGCTACCGGCTCTTTACCAACAGTGCCACCAGCGTGGGGGTCCGCCTGGAGTCCGGCGCCAATAGCTGGAGTACCCTTTCCGACGGGCGCCGCAAAGAGAACTTCAAGCCCGTAAACGGCGAAGCAATGCTGGAAAAGATTGGTCGTTTCCGCCTGACGACCTGGAACTACCGGGGCCAGGACGCCCGGCAGTACCGTCACTACGGACCAATGGCGCAGGATTTCTTTGCGGCTTTCGGCAACGACGGCATTGGCGTGATTGGCAATGACACCACAATCAATACGGCTGACTTTAATGGTATCAATTTTGCTGCGATAAAAGCCTTGGTGGACCGTACCGAGCAGCTCAGGCAGAAAGACCGGGAACTGGAAGCGCTGCTCAGGCAGTTGAAGGCCGAGCACGACCGCAATGAACAGTTGCAGGCGGAACTGTCGGCGCAGCAAAAGCGAACCCAAAAGTTGGAGAGTGATCTTGAAATGATCAAAGCGCACGTGGGCCTTTCTCCCCAGGCCAGCACTCAGCCGGGGCGAAGGAAGGACAAGTAGACAAGTAGACCAAAAAGGGCATTGCCGTTTCGAGGCGTCGTATTCCTGATGGGTCGGTGCAGCCGGATTGCGCAACTATATATTTTCTAGTGAATGAAAAAAGCAGTTTACCTGTTGCTCCTGTTAATCAACTGGACTCCGTCCGTGCTGGCCCAGTCGGAATTGCTCAGTGTCACGCACTATTACATAGATGACGGCACCGCCGGTAACGCCGAAGATTTCGGACGCACCGCCGCGGATCCCCGGCTGGCCAATGCCACTTTCTGGCAGGTGCAGTTATACAAGGAGGGCAGCCTGGAACGCGATAGCGCCTGGGGAGCTATTTCGGGTCCCGATTGGAAGTCGGTTTTGGATCAGTACTACCGCGAACTCACGTTCGAGCAGGATTACCGGAAACTCTTCCGGCAGCCGCCTCCCCAGTACCAGGAGCGGAATTACACCAATCACGTGGCACCGGTTGCCATCCGCGTGAAGAAAAAAGCGCGGCAGTACAAAGAGATCGTAGCCCAACTACCGGCGGTAAACACCAGGCTGAACAACCACATCGATTTTTTTGTATCGGCTAACAAAGTAGTAGAAGACAACCCCGGCATACTCATGTCCGGCGAGTTGCGTAACCAGCTCAAGAATTACGCCTCCGAACTCATGCGCATTACCAAAAACTTCCGGAATGCCGAACTCGGGTTGCTCTACAATCCAAACCGCCTGATGATGGAGAACCTGATCAAGGGCGATTACCGGGGCAAGGGCGGCCTTGATGAAGCGTTGGAACCCCTGAAACGGATGCAGCCTGCCCTGCAGCAAATGCTCACGCGGGAGTTTGACCCCAATCGTCCCATTCCCGTCCGGCGGGATACTTCCAACAATGAGTAAGTAGTTGTTGGTTATTAGTTGCTCGTTGTTCGGAAGATAAGTAGCTGACAGTAAGCAAGGGATGGCGTTTAAAATACCGGATAACTTTTGCACATGTACTTAAAATACCGGATTATTTCTGCTCCCTTACTTAATTTTTCAATTTCGCTTCCAGGTCTTCCAATTCATCTTTCAGGATTCGCAGGTTGTTTTCTACCGCGTTTAACTCTGCCGGTGTTTTGATCTGCGTCCGTAAAACGCGTTCTACCGCTTCCCGCGATACCGGTTTGCGGCTGCCGGCGTATCCCGGAATACGGATTACTGCCTGCTCCAGGCCGGCTTTATTGGGCACGGGCCCGCCGGAAGAAGCCGCGCTCAGGGTGTCTACCTGCTGCACCACCAGGGTGTACCTTTTCAGCAAAGCCTCCGTTTCACGGGAAAGGCGTTTTACGGACGCTGCGGGTAAAGCAAAAGTGGACGTTGGGGGGACATTCCCTTCGGGCAAAGGGGAAAGGGGGGCTGGTTCCTCCCTTACCTGAGCGGAAGCATCCGGGCGGTGTGACGAATCGGCGTCCGGAGCCGGCAATTCATAATCGCCAAAGTCAGTGGGGGCGTCCGGATTCGTCTGCACGCCGGTGGAGGCAACGGTTCGGGAAGGCACGCTTCGTCGGTACAGGAAGTAGATTACTACCAGCAACGCAACTACCCCAAGGGCGTACAACAGGTATTTTTTTACGTGCAACGTGGTGGGCAAGGCCCCGCCCGGCAGCGCTGTTTCCGGTCCGGTCCCCCCGGAACGCCCCGCCTGCCAGGCCCTTTCCCGCGGCGGCAGCGGAGCGGCTTCCAAACCCGATACACCGTCTGCGGGTGGAATCCCTTCCGTCGGGTCACGGAGCACTTCCAGTAGCACGACCGTAGTGTTATCCTCGCCCCCGTTAAGGTTGGCCGCCCTGACTAGTTCCTCACAAATCGCTGCGGGTGACAGCTTTTTACCAACGGTGCTTCCAATGTCACCAAAAGGTACCATCCCGTTTAAACCATCGCTGCACAAGAGGAGCTTATCACCCGGCTGGAGCGGCTGCACGCGCACATCGGGCCGGGGCGGGTAGTCGGGATCACCCAGGCTTTGGGTAATGAGGTGACTACTGGGGTGATGCTCGGCTTCATCGGTCGTCAGGTGCCCGTTCATCACCAATTCCCAGACTACGGAGTGGTCATCGGAAACAATGCGCAGGCCTTCGCCTTCCCGGTACAAATAGAGGCGGCTATCCCCGCTCCAGCCATAATAAGCCTTCCGCCCCAGCACCCAGACCAGCAGGATGGTAGTGCCCATGCCCCGGCATTCAGGATGGAGACCCGCGTGGCTCACAATTTTCTCGTGGGCTACCCGAATGGCGTCCACCAGGGCTTTTCCCAATTCTTCCTCGGGGTAAGGCGTTTGCGAAGCGGGACCGGAGAAAAACGACCGGATGGCGTCTACCGCAAGGGCAGAGGCCACCTCCCCGGCGTTTTCCCCGCCCATCCCATCCGCTACGGCCAGCAAAGCCCCCGACCGCCCCAGCTCCAAAGGCGCCTGGTGCAGTTCCCACCTCCCCATTGTCAGATCGGGACACACCAGAAAACTGTCTTCGTTCTGTTCGCGCACCTCTCCCACATCCGTAAGGGCGCCTACCTGAATCAGCAGCTTACCCGCACCGGCTCCTCCTACAGTTTCATCGTCAACGTGCATACGGGTATCTTAAATAAAGATTGAAAGTTGAGTACCGGAAGTCAGCCAATTGGCTGCGGGTATTGCCGGCGCTACTGGTCGGGACGCTTCTTAAACCGCGTCCTTTGCATTATTTTGGCACGTGGCTGATGGGAATAATGATTCCCTTTCCGTCCTTCCCTTCGTTTAGCAAGCCTACCACCAGCGGCTCGCCTTCTTTTACCAGGTAGGCCGGACCGCCGTACGTACTTGGTTCAAACGGCACACCGGTAACTGGTAAGGTTCCTTTGGCAGACTCGCCGGCCGCAACGGTGCGTTTGGTGTACGTAGGCGCCCCGGCAGGGCCGCCCTGAGTCCCCAGCGGAATCTCGTACCCTAAAAAGTGCACTTCCGTACCAGCCGCCGGCAACGTCCCACTTTGGTAAGGCAACCCCGTGACCGGCACTTTGGACACGGCCCAATCCCTGCCCACCTCCCGGTTGGCCACCATGATCTTGCCTTCCCCAAACCCGAAGTTGCCGATTACCGGTTGGTCGTAGGTGCTGTCAGTGGAGAACTGCCGGTCGAAAAGTGTCAGTTCGGGTCCATCCGGAGCCGTGGCTACCACCTTTACGCTGGCGTTGCCTCCATTGTGGTGCACAAAATTGGCGAAGAGGGCAAGCGCATCTTTCTCCCCTTCCGGATACGCCCACGGTTTTACCCAGCGCCGGGAAGTAATAAACCGCCCGTCTTCCAGCACAAAGCCTGTGCCCGACCCGATGAAGTAATCCTTCACGTGCACCTTTTCCCGGTGCTCATTCGTTATGGAAAGCGGCTCGCCGGAATTATCTTTTACCGTCATGAAAATCTGGAGGGCGTATACCTTGCCCTGCGTGCTGCCAATGAGGATCTGTTCCGGATTGGGTTTGGCCGGAACCGGTGGGTGGGCGACCGTTTTTCTGACGGGCTTTGCCGTGGCTGACCCTACCAATGCTTTAATGATCCTGCTTTGCCGTACCAGTGCCTCCTGAAAATCCTGATTTTGCTTGTTAAGCCCCGCCAATTCTTCGGCCTGCTCCTTTCGTCCGGCAATTAGTTCCGAGTTGCCTTCGGCAAGCGCCTTTTCCTGCTCCTCCATTTGTTGCATAACTGACCGCGCTACCGATTCCAATTGCTTGTGGCTGCTCCTCATCCTGGTAAACTGAATGCCCACCGCTGCCGCACCTGCCAGGAATATCAGCAGCAACCCGAACAGAACGAACCGGTACGGCTTAGCCGTTTGTTCCACAAAAAGTTTGATCTGGCCGGTAAAACGCGGCGCCGGGTTGTCGGCCGGGAGAACCACCCGCATCCGCGGGCCATCGGCGGAGAGCTGAATCTCATCGCCGTGGTGCAGCAGCCACTCCCTGAGGACCGGCCGCCCGTTCACCAGGGTCTGGTTCGTACCCGACAGGTTGTAAATGAATATTTTCTGTCCTTTTCTTTCCAGAGCGGCGTGCTTGTGGCTTACGGTGGGGACATCATCGCCGAAGCAGATGCCGCAATTCTGGTCCCGCCCCAATTCCACGTAAGGCGCCGTCACGGTCTGGGTTGAGTTCGCCGCGTGCTCAGCCGTATCCGTCAGAAACTGGAGGATAAATGAAGAACCTATACTTCGGTTGTGCGTTTTCATACCATTGTGTTTCCCTTAACAGCTTAAACTGGTTTGTACGGATCGGATCGGTTCGGGATGTACCAGAAAGGGCGGGTTGGTAAGATTGATACTCTTTTTATTCGGTTCTGCCCGGGGTACAACTTTTTCTGCCCGGCGTGAACTTCTTTCTCAGGCTGCTCATTAAGTTGGTATTATGCGACTATTGGAGAAGGATACGCTGTTTGCCGGACGGTATTTACTGGTGCGACAAGTCGGAGTAGGTGGTTTTTCCGAAGTCTGGCAGGTTCGCGACGAGGATGCGGAGGGCGTTACGGTAGCCCTGAAGGTATACGCGCCGAACCGGGGGCTGGACGACGACGGGATTGCGCTTTTCCGCAAGGAGTACGCCATTGCCCTGCCTATCAACCATCCGCATCTGCTCAAGGTCCACTACTTCGGGGTGTACGAAGGTTCTCCCTACCTGATTATGCCCTACTGCGCCAGCGGTTCGGTAGGCGCCCATCTCATGCAGGGGAAAATTTTTTCGGAGGAGGAAGCCGCCTCTTTGCTCAGGCAGATCGCGGGGGCCCTGGCCTATCTGCACTCCCGCACGCCTTCCATCATTCACCAGGACATCAAGCCCGACAATATACTGATTGACGAGGACGGCCATTACCGCCTGAGCGACTTTGGCATCAGCAGCCGGATCCGCCACACCATTGCCAAAAGTACCGGCCGGAATACGGCCACCCTTACTGTAGCCTACGCCCCGCCGGAACGCTTCGACGGCTCTCCGCGCTGCGTCACGACGAGTGACGTGTTTTCACTGGGCGTAATGTTGTACGAACTCTGCACGGGTGACGTGCCATGGATGGGTAGCGGCGGTGCTGCTTTGTTAAAGGGCGCCGAAATTCCGAACCTGCCGCCTCCTTACTCCAGGCGATTCAATGAGCTCGTCAAAAGCTGCCTGCATCCCAATCCGGAAAAACGGCCATCCGCTACCCAACTGGTCCGGCTCGCCACCCTGTTTGAGGAAGAAGGGTACTGGAACCAGGTCAATGCTGAAGCAAAGGCCCGGGTCAGGCCCGGCAGTGCTCCCCGCCGGCGGATGCGCCCTGCCGTAATAACAGGCCTCTTCCTGATAACCGCCCTGACGGGAGGGCTATTTTATTACTACCGCCCTGCAAGTGAACCCGTCAACCCCGGTACTGCCAAAACAGCCGAAGCCGCACCCGAGCCGCCGGACCTGATTGCCCGTGAGGAGAGGCTGGCCAGGTACCGTGCCTACCTGGAGCAGGGCAACGATTTCTTTGCCAAAAAGGACTACAAGCGGGCCTTGATGCAATATTTTCTCGCCCAGGCTTTCTCTTCGTCTGACCATGCCTCTGACATCGGGTCCAGAATCGAGAGCTGCGAAATCCTGGCCCGGCAGCAAGGGACGGCTCCCGCCGAAATCAGCTCTATCCGCACGCTGGCCATCCGGGAAGCCGAGCAGGAAACCAGGAAATTAGCTGCGGCTCCTCCACGTCCTGAACAGCGGCAAGCCCCGGCCAAATCGCCGGTAACGGAAAACGCTTCGCCCGCCATTGCTTTACCCAGCGGCAACGCCGCCGAAGCCGAACGTACCAAAACCGCCGGGCAAGCTGCAGACTGGATTAAAAAGGGGGAAAGGCTATTCCGGGAAAACCAGTTTGAGGCGGCATTCGGTCTGTTCAGCCGCGCCGCCGGGGTCGATGATGCGGCCGGACATTATTTTACCGGTCTTCTTTACAGCTCCGGTCAGGGTGTACGGCGGGACGCGGGCAAGGCCCGGGAGCATTTCGAAGAGGCCGTGGCAGGGGGGTACGAACTGGCCAACTACCCCCTCAGCAAGTTGTACCGGGGGGGGCGGGGTGTCGCCGCCGACGAGAAACTGGCGCAAGGCCACCTGATGAAAGCCATTCCGGTGGTAGTCACCCTTGCTGAAAAAGGGGACGTGCTTGCCCAGGCTTACTACGGTGAAATTCTGGAGACCGGGCTTCGGGGCGCCAAAGACGAGAAAGAGGCCGCCGTATGGTACGAAAAAGCCGGGGAGCAGGGCTACGCCCCGGCCCAGTACGCCGCCGGCAAGCTGTACAATGACGGCCGCGGAGTAGGCAAAAACTACTTGGCCGCCAACAGTTGGTTTGCGAAAGCGGCAACCCAGGGGCACCGCGATGCCCAGTACGGATTGGGTTATAATCAGGTGCTGAACCGCGGGCAGAAGGATTTAACTGCCGGCGCCGCGTGGTTAGGCAAAGCGGCTGAGCAGGGCCATCCGGAAGCACAGTACTACCTGGGCATCCTGTACGCCTATGGGCAAGGTCTGCCCCGGAGTGTCCGGCAAGCCAGGCACTGGCTGCTTCAGGCCAAAGCCAGCGGATTCGCAAAGGCCGGTAACGTGATCACCTTCCTGGAAGGAGGATACACGCAGCCCGTAAAGGTTGAAAACCCCCAAACGGGCGACCAGATGGAGATCACCGTACTGTACAACGATCCTTTCTCCGCCCTCGGGTTGCTCTCCCAGAACCGGGACCTGACTACGGGAGTACTTAAATTCCAGATCCGCTACCATTTAAAGTCACCTTATCCTTTTTGTCACGTTAAACCTGAGGGATACGGGTTTGAATACAGCGGCGGCTTCCCGGCGTTGAAGGAAAAGGAGGGGATAACGTACCCCTACATTGCCCGCGATACGGAAGGCATTCTGAATGACAACGTAAAATTCGTGATGTATTACGAGCAGACCAACCAGGACAACGTAAAGCAAAGGGTAAAACTAACCGAAGCCGAAGTGCCGGTGGTGGCCGTTTGGCTATAAGGATCCAAATACCTCTTTATGAAAAGGTGTACCAACTGTAGTTACGCGAATCCCGACTACCGGGACCGTTGCGCCAAATGCAACGAACTACTGGCTGCCGGACCGGCAGCAACTCCGGAAAATGTACCCCCGGCAGGTAGTGGGGGTCAGAAAACGAGGCGGGGGCTGCGGGTAAACTTGCCGGCCTGGGATGCACCGGCGGCCGGGGACGACTCCGAGAAGAGCCCGGTCAGTCCATCAAAAACCGTCCGGAGAGTGGTACCTGCTGCGACCCCGGACTACCGGCTGGTGCCCATTTCCCTGGCGGACGAAAGCGAAGGAAAACCCATTCCGGTTCCTGACCAGGGCACTGTTCTGGACCGGGAATTGCTGGACTCTGCCAACAACTCTATTTCCCGGAACGGCCACGCCCGGCTCACCCTGGTCAACGGGGAATGGTGGCTCGAGAACCTGAGCCCCGCCAAGACCACCTACGTACAGGTAGAAGACCGGGTAAAAATCAAAAAAGGGGACGTGATCCTACTGGGCGACCGGCTATTCCGGTTCGAAGCAGATTAAATCAGTCTTCAACTGACAATTAAATCACTCAAACTGCCAACTCATTCTCTGCCTCTCCCGCAGGTTCCGTGCCGAGGGGGTGGATTTTGTGGATTTAGAAATAACTAAAGAAAATTGAGGGTTAAACAATTTAACAGACCCTCTCTTCCCTTACCGGTTCAGTTGTCAACTTTTATTTGACGACGTATACTGTATGTCGTCAAATAAAAGTGGACAACTGGGGTGGTCCGAATGCTGGTATGGCCAAGCATTTTGCTTACGGTTTCTATAGGAATGTTATTAGAGAGCGTAACTGTAGTGGCAAACGTGTGACGCGCCGTATGAAAGGTAAGATTTTTAGAAATGCCGCAGATATCCGCAATTTCCTTCAGATAAGAGTTTAGCTTTTGATTAGAGTAAACGGGCAGTAATCCTTTGCCATCCCCGGTAAGGGGGTGATTCTTGTACCGTTCGAGGATATTTAGGGCGGGTGACAAGAGGGGGATATTGGAAGGAACATTGGTTTTGCTCCGCTCTGTAAAGATCCACCAGTCTCCATCAATGCCTCTCCGTATGTGGTCATTGGTGAGCTTTCTAACATCCTTATAGCTTAAAGCCTGTGTAGCAGGCAAACAAGAATACATCCCTGACCACCTGGATGCACTCAAGTTTAATTTCTTTTGCTCAATGGCTTGCAACTCATCCTCCGATAAATAATCCCGGTTTACTTTCTCCTTGTGGGTTCTGAATCGGGTAAACGGGTCCTTTCCGAGTAAATCCGTTTTTACAGCGAGGGTAATTACTTTCCGTAGTCGCTGAATGTGTTTGAGTGTGCCATTGTGTTGATTCTGACAGACCGTTTTCAAATAGCCTTCAAAGCCAGTGATGAATTCATAGTTGAGTTGGTTCAAAAAAGAGGTGTTCTGTCCCGAATTCATGTTTCAAATAAGCTTGCAAATGCTTGTTCATATCACTTCGTGAGTAAAATATGAACTAAGTTTACTGAAATTTTTTGTGATTTAAAATACTCATTTTCAATATGTTGCTTCTAAACCGTGAGTAAATTTTCGCGTTAAATTTACTCACGAATAGCTCACATTTTATTTGATTTTTATTGCATCGGATAAGGAACTTAAAAGCAAAAAACCGCCAAAATCATACGATTCAGGCGGTTTTGATGAGAGTTTGTGCTCGGTTTGTCGGGATGACAGGATTCGAACCTGCGGCCTCGTCGTCCCGAACGACGCGCGCTACCGGGCTGCGCTACATCCCGCTGATTTTCTTTTTGGAGTAAAGAACCGGCAGACAGTGATGCAAATTAATGTAAAAAATCCTGTATCGTCAAATCCAGAACCAGCTTCCAAAAGATGCATTGGCTGATCCGGTGACGTACCCTTCTGATTTTGAGAGTTCAGGGACTGGCTCCGGTGCATTAGCCGAGGGCGCGGTGCATGACTGCCTGGATTCTTTCCTGCACCTCGCGCCTTTCCTCCTGTTTGGTTTCTATCCGGGCTTTGACTGCCCCCACGCGCCAGACCGGTTCATGGCGCGTGCCCTCCCGTACACTCTCCAGAAACAGTTCGTCTTCGGTCAGTTGGCGGTCAATCCGGATCAGCATTTTCCGGAGTTGGTCAAGCGATGTTTTTTCCAGATTCATATTCGTGTTATACCAGAATAGCAAACACTGAGGCCGGCATTATGGTTTAAAGGGAATACGCAAAGTTACTTTTTTCGGTACAGGCTTGCCCTGCTGGCTGGCTGGCTGCCAGCGTGGACCTTCCTTCACGACCCGGATCGCTTCCCGGTCATAACGCTCACCGGCGCTTTTGCGGATCACAAAATCCGATAAAGTTCCGTCGGGCTGCACAACGCATTCGAGTTTTACGACCACGACCCGCTGGGTGCTGTCGGGGGCACGCAGGTTTTCTTTCAGGTACCGGTTAAATTCATCCAGGCCGCCTTCAGGAGTGGCAGGATTGTTTTTATCCTTTTCTTTGCCGGCTTCACCGTAGCCAATCACAACAACTTCATTCAGCGCCCGGTAATCGGGTTTCATTTTTACTTCCACAAAATCGGCCGGTCCTGTCTCTTTTTCTTCCCGCTCCATCCCGATGAAAGAAAACACCAGCGTTTGGTTCTGGGCCGGCACCTCCAGCAAAAAATTGCCGTGCGTGTCTGTGGTGGTGCTGGTCTGGGTACCTTTTACCATAATGTTTACTCCCGGTATGGGTTCGCCGTCTGAACCATCCCGGACCGTCCCCCGGATGGTTCTGGCTGCCTTACTGGCTGGTCCTCCCGGAGCAGGCACACTGGCTGTCACTTCGGCAGAATCCCGCGCAATAATCACTTTCCGGGTGGCAAGCCCCGGTGCGGGTGATAAATCCGGAGCCGGCGCATTTGTTTTCCCGGCAGGTTTTCGAGCTCCCTTTGGCAGCCCCGAAACCGGGGCCTCATGGCCGTCACCGGCCTGCCGTTTTTTGCCGGCGCCGGGGCTGCTGATTTGGCTTTCCCGGTCTTTAAGAACCGGTTCTTCAGTTGAAGTCGGTTCAGCCTGAGGGGATCTGGCGGCCGCCGACGGTTGCGCGGTTACCGGTGCCTGGGCAACCGGAGTATTTGATTGGGTAGGGGATTTATCGGGTGAGAAGAAGTAGATGGCAAACCACACGGAAAATGTGCAGGTAAGCAGAATGACCACTGAAGCCGCCACGGCGTAAGGCTGAAAGCCAAAAGGCAATACAAAGCTGTGCCGGCTGATGCGATGGTCAAGCCGGGTGCGCAGCTCATCCATTGAGCGGGTGGTGGCCGCGAGGTTGGGTTGAAGGCTATAACCATCCACGGCGTCCGAACAGAAGTCGCATTCAATCAGGTGCCGTTCTACGCGGTTACGGGTGCGGTCGGGCAGCTTTCCAAACAGATACTGCCCGATCAGGTCGTGAGACAGGTGGTCCCGTCCGGTGCGTGAAGGCAAATTCCGCTTAGCCATTTTGTTTTTCCAGGTAAATTTTCAGGTTACGCTTTCCATTCTGGAGGTAACTCTTCACCTGCTTGAAATCAAAGCCGGTAAGATCAGTTATCTCCTTATAACTTTTCTCCTCAATGTAGAAAAGCTGCAGGCAGCGGCGCTGCTCGGGCGGCAATTCCTCCATTCCTTTTTCCATCCGCACCAGGTTCTCCTCCAGATCTTCGTTCTGTGGGTGATCCACATGATCAAAGTCCAGATCTTCCAGCACACTCAGCCGGGTGACATCATGGCCATTCCTCAGCTTTCTGGCTCTCAGCTGCATCAGGCAATGATTGCGCGAGAGGGTGTAGAGCCAGCTTTTGAAATTGCTCACTTCATGTTCCTTCAACTCAACGATCAGCTTCTCAAAAACCTGCATGGAGGCATCCTTGCTTTCCTCCTCGTCACGCAGGTATTTGAGGCAAACGCCGTAAACCAGATGAAGATAGCGGTGATAAAGGTCGCCCAGTACCTGAAGATCCGCCGTCTGCCGGTAACGGAGGATCAGTTCCTGATCGGTGGAAGTCTGACGGAAGGTAAATCGGCGAAAAAACATAGACCGCTGTTTGCCTGATTGGTTAATGTAAAATATTCAGTCTGCGGGTTGAGTATAATGGATGTCTTTGGGGACAGTTTTCCATACATGATAAGAAATTTTTTTATGACGGAGAGAGGGTTCTGTTTTTTATTCTTCAGGTATTATTGCAGGGAAAACTAAACCAAACCGTACAAATCCCGAACCCTGCCAATGTGGAGCAGTTTGTAATCATCGCTTTTGACGGCAACGACGCGGATGCCCTTGCCCGCCGGTTGGCAGCCCGGCCGGATCATCTGCAGAATGTCGGCTTGCTTAAGGCTAAGGGACAGTTTACGGAAGGCGGAGCCATGCTGGATAACGCCGGCAACATGATTGGCTCGGTTATGATCGTTTCCTTTCCTTCCCGCGGTGCCCTTGATGATTGGCTGCAATCAGATCCGTACGTAACCGGCAAGGTGTGGGAGCGGACGGAGATCCGGCCCTACCGGAGCGCCACAGTATAAATTCAGATTAGACTGGTCTGGTCCGCGAGATCACGCAATCAATAATGGTAAGCGTGTTGAACTGAAGCGTGTAGCGGATGTAACCCGACGACTGCCCGTCGTCGAAGGAGTGAGTCCGGACGTTATCGCCGGGAATCATGGCAAAAGGATCTCCGATAGCTCTGTCTACCAGTAACCGATCCAGGCCGGAGAATTTTCCGGGCTCATGAGTTCTTTCTTCCATTTTAAAATCCTCCGGGGAGTAACATTTGATCATTTAATGGTCCATAGCCGCTTTTTGTCCGGTCGGAAAAAAGCTGCCAGCCGCAATGGGAAGGATATTGGGGATAATAAAGTTCCGGGTGCGTAAAGCCAAATGCTCATTTTCTGAAGCAACCGCATTACGCCGGCGGCCGTTGACCGCGGGGATGGGTGAAGCTGCCGGACTGGTGGTAAGTATTGGCCGCGCCGCAAACAATCAGGCTGGCGACTACTCAGAAAGGCAAGGCAGGCCTTACGAGTTTGATCCGGTTGACTGAGGCTTGACCAGAATCATTTTTGGCACAATCCGTCTGCTGGAGCTGAGCAACCAGCCTCCTGAACGCCTCGTGGGCTGACGGGCCTTCTGCATTGATTTCGGGTGCGTGGTCAAGGTAGGCAATCCATGTGTTGGTTTCAATCATCAGCAATACGGCTGTTACTTCCGGATCAGCCTTGGTTCTCATAATCTGACTTGTTGTCTGACAAAAATTTTAAATTAAATGGCAGGTAAACAAGTAGCAGAAACCCTGCTTCCGATAGATGACCCGTTAATCTTGCAGACCTCCAACGGACCCGCTTCTGGTGATCAAACTTTTATTCCCCGAAACGTGAGGTCAATTGATCAGAAAGGATAACGTGCAGGCTAGCCATGCATGGTAATTCTCTATAGTGGCAGATCGTTCCGTTTTGGCTTAAGATCCGGTATGAATTTCTCTTTACTGAACTGATCAATGAGACACTTATGAACAGGGCAGGAAATGCTTTGACTGTAAGGGTCCCTTTCAAATTTACCCATACGGATTGACCACCAGACACGGTACCAATACCCGTTTTCAGCCCAGGTACAAATTCGTGGACCTTGCGGAGGATACTTAATCCACGATAATTTCTGCGATTTTTCAGACTTTTTCAACTGGACTGACCAGCGCTCCGTTCTACTACTAAAAGTTAAGGATATGGCTGCCGGACAAGACGTTAAAGTTGTGGTTTTTGATATGAACGGGACTTTCTACAACGAAAGTTCAAAGGATGAATTTTATAAATTTATTCTGACCATGCAGCCCCGGAAAGTGGGTGCTTTCTTTGGGATGGCTTATTATCAACTGCTCATGAAGTTTCATCAGATCGGGCAGACGGAGTTTAAAGAAAACTTTTTCAATTATCTGGACAAAATTCCGCCCCGGCAGGTGGAGGCATATGCAGAAGAGTTCTGGAAAAAAGAGTTTCCTGACCAGTTCAATCAGGAATTGCTGACACACTTTAAAAACCTGAAGAAAGCCGGTGTCGAGCTTTTTTGTGCCACGGGTGCGCTTGAATTGTACGTTAAGCCCTTGTTTAATTTATTTCCGGTGGAGGGCGTTGCCGGAACAAGGGTAAAATACCAGAACGAAACTTATCTGGTGGATGGCGAGGCCTGTAAGGGCGAAGAGAAACTACGTCGCCTGGATGGGCATTACCGGGGGAGGCCCTACCGCATCATTGAGGCTTATTCCGACAGCAAAGAGGCGATTCTGGATAAGGCCGACAAAGCTTTTCTGGTGGTAAAGGGGGAACTGAAGCCGTACGAGGGAAAATGAATGCTAAAAAAGACCCTCAGCATAATTAAAATGGAGTACTGGAGTGATATTGCGGACGATTGCTCACACATTGCAGACATTTTTGTACACGGTTAGCCCGTAGACCAACCTGCTATCAGGAATGCTGTATACAAATTGATAATCAATACAATTCTAAAAGCTAACCCCGAAGGGCTCAACGAAGTTAATTGCTAATGGCTACTTAATCGCGTATATTAATTCTATGAACGACGACGAGAACCGCGACGAATTGAACGCCATTGTAAGCCTGCCGGGGGAAATGATGGTGCAAATGCAGCACCAAAACGAACAGGTATTAAACCGGCTCGACCGGATAGACAACCGAATGGCTTCGGTAGAGAACGCAATTATCAGCCTTGCCAACAATATAAACGCCTTCGTTGATGTACACCGGGCGCAGACACAGGCCCATGAGGAACGACTGCGAAAGTTAGAAGATGCCGTATTCAGGAAAGGAGCCTGAGTAATCCGGCTGGTTGACAGCCCTTTTCGCCAACAGGTGCAGAGCATTGAATAACGTATTTATCGAAAGACTCTGGCGGAGTGTCAAATATGAATACGTATATTTACACACCCCCTGTAACGGAGAGTTATGGCAGAGAATTCACAACTACTTCACCCGCTACAACTACCACCGGTCTTACCAGTCCCCATTTACCTTATCCCTGCACAAGTATATTTTCAGGATAAGGGAAAAGTCCAAAACCAATGAGAATGTAACCCATCTTATTTCTCACCGGTAGCTGTCCAACTTCGGCAAATAGGGTACACCTCAAACTTCCCGCTTTTGCATAAATCAAATAAGTCTACTTCTATCTTAATGTTGAACTCTATTCATTCTTTTTCCTTGGACGGAATATGTGCGAGTGAAATTTTTACCAATTCCTGTATGGGATCTCTGAAGAGGTAACGGTTGTATCGTAATCCCTTTTAAATAATTCGCATGCGTTTTTGGCAAGCCTCGGTTCCGGAGTGGGACCGATCAGAATTTCCTCAATTTGAACCGGTTCTTGTTTTTCTGTCGTGGTACTATCAGGCCTTAATGGAACCTCCAGATAAGGTACCATAAAACTTCTTCCGTCCCTGAACTTAAGGAATTTTTCATAACCATGGTTGTCATCATAAGCAACTATTCTCCATTCCTTTTCAGCCGAAAATTTTTCATGTTTAATAAATGAGGCAAAGGGTATCAGCCTTTTAATAATCTTTTCAACCTTAAGTTTTAGTTCAATACCATAGGGAGGATAGCCCTTCCCGGAATATTTAGTTGCTTCAGCGCCGTTTCTCATAAAATCAGTAAAGTCACGAATCTCATGCCCTGGGAAAACGCTTTTAATCAGGGTTTCAGATTCTGGCTCACCGTACTTGCATTTACCTATATATAGGTTATGCCGGGAAATCATTTGGGACAACTGGGAATCTTTGAAACTGCCTTCTTTATAAAAGGATAAAGCATATCCACCGTTGGGACAATACCCTCTCCATTGGCTTAATGAGTCCCTGTCTTCAGATAGGGAAGTGGAAAAAACCGGAATTACACTTTTATAAGAGCCAAATTCAACAATGGCTAGGATACTATTACACTCCGCTACAATTGCTGACTTTATTCCATAAGTTTTTATCTCCATTTTGATTCCAAGAATTTCCTCTACTTTCTTTTTCAGCACATTCCAAAAGAAATGGAATTCAGCTGAATCATTCATATATTCAACATTCGTCAGCCATATTTTTCCTCCATCAGCCATTCCCCTCATGCCTATCGGAGATGTATAATGATAAAGTTCAGGTAATTCCTTATTTACTGTTCCTCTATATATATCCAGTGATTCCAGCATTTCGGTTGATTCTAAAATCTCCATTGGTTTTGAATTGAAGGCTCTATGATTCTGAATAAATTGTTATTTGGGATGTCCTGCCGGTTTTAGTACGTGTATGATTTCAAGGCTTTCAAGCCATACCACGCCGTCAGCCAGAGGCCGGGCCCTCAGAAAAAACACCTGCCGGCAGGTTGCTGTATTTCTCATATATATCAGTGTAAGCAATGTAATATAACAAAAAGTTTCCATATGTGGAAACTTTTTGTTATATTTGTAACGTTAATGATTGAATTGATACGAACAACCGCATGAAAAAAAACTTGCAAGTACTATTCATGGACAAAGCCAGCTCGTTCCTGAATGATCTGGAAGAAAAGGCCAGAAGTAAATTTGGTTTTAGCATCAGTAAAACCATTAATGGGTTTAAAGGTGAATGGTTTGAAAAGATGTCCGGAACTGATGACCTCTGGGAATTCCGGATAAAGCAGGCCGGAAACATTTATCGGTTGTTCGCCTTCTGGGATGGTGAAGGAGAGGAAGCCACCCTGATTGTATGTACACACGGCAATACACAACAAGAAACAAAAAACTCCTCCCAGTTAAATTCAAAAAGCGACACATCTTAAGAAACTATATTTTGAAATGAAAAGAAGCAAGTAAAATCTTAATGAAAAAGACTGCGGAACAGGCTTAAATCTGTTCCGCAGCACCATCAAAGGGGGTTAGCCTCTGACTCTTCAGGTGAGTGATACCTGAAACTGAGTATTTCAAAACGAAACAGAAAAATGGACACCCGTAAAAAACTCCTCAACAAACACCAGGAAATGAAATTAACCTCTTTTGAGGAACTGCAGGATCAGTATTATGGTCCCGCAGGTACTGCCAAAAGAGACGTATTTGAAGTCGAACTTCAATTGGAATTACTTGCCGAAACGCTGAAGCAGATACGCAAACAGCGGAACCTGACGCAGGACGAACTCGGCAAGCTGATCGGGGTGCAGAAGGCTCAGATCTCCAGGCTGGAGAGCGGAGCAATAAACATAACCTTTGATACTTTGCTTAAGGTGCTCAACGCACTAAAGGTCAAAGTAACGCTAAAGGTAGAGCTGGAAAATACCTCCGCTCTGTCAATGGCTTAATTGAAATATATGCTGTTGTGAAGGCCGCCTTTATGGCGGCCTTTTATTATTCACCTGTTTTTTCTTCCTCATCCTTTCGGCAAACTTCGCCATGTCCCTTGCGGTTTTCTCCTCAATGACCCGGGCGTAGTGAGTCTTCACCACGGCCTCCGCATCTCCCAGAATATTGGATACTGTTTCAACCGGCACATCATTAGGTGCCGCCATCCATGCCCCGGTACATCTTGTCAGGGGAAATAGCCAGCGCCTCGGCATAACCCACGCCGGTATGCGCCTGCACAATGCAGGTATCCATCTTGAGTGAACCAATATGCTTTGAGGTATGACCGACAGAAAAACTGCAGTCCTTCAGCAGGAAAGCTATGAAACCATCCAGTCCTCGTCAATGTCCTGCAGGAGGGGAGGATTTTCTGGCGTGGCAACATAGCGGTTAAGATCTCCCAGCCGGGTATGATAGGTTTCAATGGTGGATTTTTCCAGCCGGATTTTTTCCGGTTCATCCCGAAGGCTCTGAACGTACTGATGGAATACATCAAAAAGATGTCTCTGGGTTACTTTCCTGCCTTCATAAATGTCTTTGATCAGTCGGGCGGTATAGGGCTGACCCTTGATTTCCAGCCTTAGGGCAATAAAAAAAGGCTTTTGCTGAACAAAAGCCTTGATTGTCGAATGTGTGGTGGTCGCATAGGGATTCGAACCCCAATCGTCAGAACCGGAATCTGAAATGTTATCCATTACACCATGCGACCGGATTGTTCTCCCTGGATTCAGAGGTTTTAAAAGTCTCTGCCATCATGAACGGCTGCAAAAATAGCGTTTTTCCGCAGTATTGAAAATAGCGGCAATAATTTTAGCCGATCTTTCCCCTCAAAACTTTCAGGTCTATTCTACTCCTGCCCCGCGCAGGGCCAGCCGGAGAGTCTGACATCGTTTGAGAAACTGTTTATGGTAGTCTACTGCCGTTTTTCCGCCAAAATACTGAGGATACTGAGTGAAATCCCCGGAAATCAGCCCCGGTATGGCTTTGCCCGCCCAGAAAGGATCGGTGATAAAATTGCGGAAAGCGCCGCAGTAAACCAACGGCGTCTGAAAAGCTTTGTCGAGTCCGGAGTTCGTCATATGACCGGTGGTCACCTTTGAAAGCAACGGGTCCACGTATTGCGTGTAACCGGTCCGGAAAGAAATGAGGTGCAGGCCCCGGCCGCGGAATTTGTAAAAATCACAATCTCTGGCCCGGCGGCGGACAATTTCCGGCTGGCTGAAAGGGTAATCGGTAGTACTGTTCCAGACATCCACGTCCTTGTCTGATGAGATCACGCCCCAATCGCGGAGCAGGTCACCGGCCGGCATATTCTGGGGCAAATGGTTGTAGCTGCGTTTCTTGCCGGGCACCTGGGTAAAAAACCACGCGTCGTTGCGGAAGTCATCGGCGTCTTCCGGCACCGGGCCACATTCGGTTACCGGGGCAAATGTGCCCTTTGTTTCATGGTACACAAGGACAAAATGCCCGATAAACTCGTTGACACTGATTGCTTGTTTGCCGGTAAGCAACTCAATCCTCCTGATGACTTTCGCGAAATTGCGGGCATTTAATTCGTGCGGGAAAACTTCCGGATAACGCGCCTTTACCTTTCTGAACCAGCCCGAAAAAGGGCGGCTCCCTACTTTGAAATTTCCCTCAATCCACATGTACATCCGGTTTGCGGCGAATTTAAGGAGCAGACTTAACAATCAAAAACCGCTCTCCGCAGATGGCTATAAACCATAAAACTTACCCCTGAAGCAGCCGGAGGCAAGTTACTTTATTCCCGATGCCTCACATTCAAAGGCAAATCATTGTCATTCAATCGTTGAAGCTATGAAAAAAATCTGCTCAGTTACCAGTTTTCTTTTTGTATTCCTGTTTATTCACCAGGTGCTGCTCGCCCAGCAGGAGGCTGTCGTACCCGGCGAAAGAGCCATTGAAAAAATGAACCGGAGTGGTTTGCAGACCGCCGTCAAAATGGAAGAACGGTTCGTAACGGAGGTCTGGGAAAATTATATGCGTAAACACGGCCGTGTCTCGTCGGCCCGCCGGGTATTTACTGTTGAAAACGCTAAAATTCCGGCTATATCGGACAAGCCAGTTCGCATCATCAGCACGGTTGAGGAAAACAAGGGAACGGTGACAGTTTTCTGCGCATTTGACCTTGGCAATGCCTACGTAACCAAAGGATCTCCCCAATACGCAGCAGCGGAATATTTCATGAAGCAGTTTGTGGGACAGTTGTACGAGGAAGAGCGCAACGAGCGGCTGAAAGCGGCTGAAAAGGCACTTGCCGACGCCACCCGGCAGCAGGAAAAGCGGCTGTCGGAAGGAGAGGGCCTGACCCGCGCGCAGACCCGAAACCGGGACGAGAAAGCCAACCTTGAAAAGAAACTGGAAGAAAACCGTCAGGAAGCCGCCCGGCTGGTTCAGGAAACAGAAACCAACAAGCGGGATCAGCAGGCCGCTGCCCAGGAAGTGGAAAAGAAGCGGAAGGCCGTGAAGGAAGTAAAAATCAGGTACGCATCCCTGGGAAAAATTTAGCAATCGGGTTTAGAGAAACCTAATACCCGTCCGATGCAAAAAGCCTGCTGATCAGCAGGCTTTTTGCATCGGGGATTGACCCATATTTCCTTTCCGGCTGTTTATATCCACTCTTTTACCATACTTTCCCATTCCTTGGCAAGGGAAACCTGCGGCATTCTTTTTCCGGCCCGGCTGTACCAGTAGCTGGCATTGCCATTGTCTCCCTCTTTTCGGTGAAGGTAAGCGTGCAGCCGGCAATAATCCGGAAGGGTATGCGCCTGCGCGATTTCGTGGGCTTTTTCCCAGTTTCCCTTGCCATCATACCACAACGCCTCTGCCAACTCAGGCAGGTTTGCCGGGGGACCGGGGTTTTGCAGGGAGGCAATAAAACCGGAGAAATCCATAAGAAGCAAGATCATTGAATGGCAGGGAACAACTCTGTAAAATTACCAAACCTCCAGAAACACCCAAAGGCCCGCAGGGGAATCTGCGGGCCTTTGGGGTAAAATAAAATAGTGTATCAGCGGAGATACACCTGAAAGCCCAGATTGAAGTTGAAGGCTGAGTGGGTACCACCCCGGTTGTAGGCATCGTAACTGAGCTTTGGCTCAAGGGCTACGTGATCATTGAGGAACAGGGCAATACCAGCTCCAAAGCCCACGAACACGGCCTCGTCGCGGCGGTTAGCCTTGCCGGTTTCTTCCGTTCTGAAACGTTCGATCCCGAACCGACCTTCCAGAAACGGCTTGATGTTGGATGCACCAAAATAATACCGGCCAAAGGGAGCAAAGCCGAATGAAGAAGACCGGCTGGTATAACCCGTGCGGTTATCAAGATAGCGGTTCGAAGAAACCGGCAATCCAAACCCCAGCGCTACATTGTCGGCCAGAAAAAAGCCTACATTGGGCGTCAGGGATAAATACGACTGTTGAACGGATTCTCCGTCGTTGGTAGGAATTCTCAGGTTCATATTGCCGCCGACCATGATTTTTCCCTTGTCGGTCTGGGCACTTGCCGGGAAGCTGGCGGCGAAAAGAAGCATAAAAAACGGCAGAAGGATTTTCTTCATAGCTTTTGGGAAATGAAATAGTTTAGATTCAGCCGCAATTTTGGGATAAAGCCCGGGTAAGGAGCGGGCAACTTCCGGCAAATCCTTACGGAGGTATAGCGAAAGGGTAAAAAACAATACACAGAAAGTCCGCCCCGCCTCCATTTTTTTGGTCAGCAAGTGGTTACCCGTTCACCGGATTTGCCTCCCTGCTTTTTCTAAAATGCTTAAATTTGACGAAAGGGCACTTTTAATTTCGTTTCCCGGTCTAAAGAACATGTACGCGCTGACAGGTTACCTATTTCTTATTTTCCTTTCGCTTGGCCCCTCCAGCCAATAGCCGATTCCTGGCCTGCCCTGTCGCAGGGAAAAACCGGATTGTACGGCTATGTGGATGAGAAGGGCAATTTTGTGATTCAGCCCCAGTATCAAAAAGCCTACCCATTTACGGATGGGGTGGCAAGGGTAATGGCGGACAACCAGTGGGTCCTGATCAATGAACGGGGCAAACGGATTTCCAAAAACGGCTATCAGGAAATAGGTGAATTCCGCAACGGCGTGGCCGTGGTAGCCAGACGTGAAACCGGCTGGCAAAGCGGTACCCTGTACGGTCTGATCAGCGGGAAAGGGCAGGAGGTAATTCCGCCGTTGTATCCGCTGCTGACCCCGGACCCCAATCACAATGTTTTTATTGTTGGCCGGGAAGCTGCCACCGGGAAAGGAAGCCGCAGCCAGATTCAGCTGGGGGTAATGAACCGCAAAGGAGACGTGGTGGTGCCGCTGCAGTTTGTTGCCATCCGCGAGCAGCAGTTCCGGGTATTTGCGGTAAAAGCGGAGGATGAGCACTGGCAGGCCTACAACGCAACCGGCCAGCGGATATTTACCGGCACTTATTCCGATATCAAAGACTTTGACGATGAACTGGCAACCGTGAAAAAGGAGGGACGCTGGGGTATTCTGCACGCCAGCGGCCGCGAAGTGATAAAGCCGAACTATCGTGGTATCGTCAAGCGCAGCCGCCACAGCTATGAACTTACCGGCTTCACGCAATGGAAGGTGGTAAATGAAAAGAATGAAATAGTTCTTTCCCTGGAATATGAAGATGTTCAGCCGGTTTCTCCGCAGTTGTACAGTTACCGGATGGAGGGAAAAAAGGGCTGCTCAGTGAAAAGGGTACCCCGGTTACCGGACCGCTCTACGACCAGATTTTTCCCTTCGTAAAGGCCATGGCGGTGGTAGAAAAGGGAGATGAATACGGTGCCATCGACCCAAAAGGCCATTTATTTCTGCCGGTCAGGTATCAGGAAATCCGCATTGACAGCGTATCTTCTCTGCTCAGCGTCCGGGAGAAGGGAAAATGGGGGATCGTTAACCGGGCGGGAAAAAGTGTGGTTCCCGTGCAGTACGACGAAATCCGCATCCAGACCTACGGCATGTTTACCGCCAGAACCGGCGATAAATGGTACCTGCTCGACGCAAAGGGGCAGCCGGTAAACAACAACACCTGGCAGCAGATTAATGATTTCAAATTTCTGCACGCCGCGGCCCGGTCCGGCAATAAGGCAGGACTGATTACGGTCAGGGGCAACTGGGCAATTGAGCCCCGCTACGATAGCCTTTCCATTATCAGTGATTTTCTGGTGCTTCACGAAGGGGAGGGGCAGAAAGGCCTGACGGCTTTGCATACCCAGAAGTTTATTCTCGCCGTGGACACCATCGAGAACATCAATAATTATTTCCGTGTGCGTCTGAACGGCAAACAAGGTATTCTCAACTCAAGGGGCAGGAGGTGATTCCCATCCAGTACAATTATATCTCCAGCTTCAGCCGGGACAGCATCCTTACGGTGGTGCAGGGCAAAAAGAAGGGCCTTATGAACCTCGGTGGGCGTACGATCCTGCAACCTGACGCACTTTACCAGGACCTTTTCGTAATGAACGACCAGCGGGTCGGCGTCCGGATCAGGAATAAATATGGCTTTGTGGATGACCGCGGCCGCCTCCGGATCGCCAACCGGTACGAAGGCATTGGTCCCTTCTCGGGTGGCATGGCCGCCGTCATGATACGCGGCAGCTGGGGCTACATTGACAAGGATGAAGTGCTGCGGGTTCAGCCTCACTATACCGAAGCCTTGCCTTTCATCGCAAACACTGCAAGAGTCAGGCGGCCGGGCGGATGGGGCTTTGTCAACAGAAACGGCAAAGAGACCGTCCGGCCGCAGTATGACTCTGTAACTGTATTGCCAACCGGCCGCTACCTTGTCTGGAAAGACGGAAGAAAGGGGCTGGTGAATGAGAATGGGCGTGAATTGTTCGGTGCTAAGTTTGACTTCCTTTCCGACCACGCCAACGGCTTTGTTTTATTGGGCAGAAACGGTAAATTAGGTTTGTCTGATACGGGAGGCATAGAAGTACTGCCGGTCATTTATGACCGGTTATATTTCAATGCGGCTCGAAATTTCTACATCACCGGAATCGAGCCCCGCAGCGAAAAATTTACCTATAAGCCCTGATACATTCCTCTGCCGGACTCAGGGTTGGTACCGCAGCCTTTTGGCGGAGCACCGCCAGACAGCCGTACCTGAGAGAAGATTAAAGACCTCTTTAAAACTGAATATGAAGAAATGGATTGCCTGTCTGCTGTTTTCCTTCACTGCGGGTATCCCTGCCATTGCCCAACCTGTGCAATGGGCTTCCCGCGTGATTGGTTTTTCCTCCGAACTTTCCAACCTCAAAACCCCGAGGCAATTCGGTGCGCAGCAGATACTGGGCAAGCCAAACAAACTGCCCGTTTCCGGAAACAGTCCCTGCGCCTGGGCACCTGCCTCTGATGCCTCGGCAACCGAGGAATGGATCAAGGTTGGTTACCGCAATCCAATCAAGATCAAACAGATTGCGGTGGCCGAGAACTACAATGCGGGGTCCATTAACAGAATTTTTGCCTACGATCCGCAGGACAAGGAATATTTGATTTATACCAATCAGAAAGATACTACCCATGTAAATGGCCGGATGCTCAACATTTACCTCAAGGAAACGCCGTACAAGGTAGCCGCCCTGAAAATCGTGATCAATACCCGGCGTATTCCGGGTTCCAACCAGATTGATGCCGTTGGTATTTCGTCCACTATGGAGCCCATCAGGCCGGTAATCAACCTGATCAGGGATGCCCCGATTCAGGCAAAAAAAGAAAACCTGGGCCGCACCGTAAACGGACCGTTTGATGAAATCTGCCCGGTTATCGCTCCGGACGGCAAGACGCTGTATTTTACCCGGGCCGAACGGATTGACAACCAGGACGTATGGTACGCGGAGATCGGCGCAGACGGAGTGTTTGGCCCCGCCAGGAATCTTGGCGCTCCCATTAACACGCCAATGCACAACTCCTCCTTTTCGATCACGCCGGATGGCAATACCATGTTGCTGAACAATGTGTACAAGCGGGATGGCGGCATGACCAAAGGCCTTTCCATGACGCACCGGGCACAGGGCGGCTGGAGTTTTCCTGACAAGGTGGTCATCAGCAACTACTACAATGACAACGATTACGCCGAGTTTTCCCTTGCCCAGAATGGTAAGGTGCTGATCATGACGGCGCAGCGAAGTGATTCTTACGGCTCCAAAGATCTTTACGTGTCGTTCCTGCAGGCCGACGGTTCGTGGAGCGAGCCCAAAAACATGGGTCCGGTGGTGAACACGGCCGATGCTGAAACTTCCCCCTTTATTGCCTCTGATGGAGTAAGCCTGTACTACTCCACTGCCGGGCTGAGCGGCTTTGGCAGCAATGATATTTATGTATGCCGTCGCCTCGATGATTCCTGGCTCAACTGGAGCGAGCCGCAAAATCTTGGTCCCGGCCTCAATACGGATGGGTGGGATGCTTATTTTACCATTCCGGCTTCGGGAGAGCATGCTTACTTTGTGTCCACGAAAAACTCCTTCGGCGAAAATGATATTTTCCGGGCAAGACTCTCCAGGGAAGCGCAGCCTGAGCCGGTAGCCCTTGTGTACGGCAACGTGTACGACGCCCAGACCAAAGAGCCCATGGAAGCCGAAATTGAATACGCCACCAGGGAAACCGTTGCCAGAACCCAGGGGCAAGCAAGGGAAAGCGGTAAGGCGTCCGCAATTCCCTCCAACGGGGGCTACAAGGTGGTGCTGCCGCTGCGTAAAATTTACCAGTTGTCAGCCCACGTATCGGGCTTCTCGGATGCGGAAGAACTCATAGATCTGAGCAAGGACACGGCTTACCGGGAAATCCGCCGGGACCTCTACCTGGTGAAAATGGAAGTAGGGCAGAAAGTATTGCTCAACAATATCTTTTTTGAACAGAGTAAGTACGACCTGCTGGATGAATCCTTTCCCGAACTGGACCGCGTCGCGATGCTTCTCAAATCCAATCCGACTATAGAAATCCAGCTGGAAGGCCACACCGACAATCAGGGTGATTTTATGCTGAATGTGGAGCTGTCCAGGAACCGCGTAATGGCTGTCCGGGATTACCTCGTCAGGCAGGGCATTGACCAGAACCGCATTCATTACAAAGGCTATGGCAGCACCAGACCGCTGGCCAATAACCACACGGAAGACAACCGGAGAAAGAACCGCAGGGTAGAATTCGTCATTGTAAAAAAATAGCTGGCTGGAGGTGTTTTTTTAAAAGGACAACTCCGGCTTGCCGCCGGTCTTCCAGAAAGCACAGGTTATTTTTTCACCTTAGGCGCTTTGCGCTGCAGGGCGGCCGGGCACTTTGGCTTTGAAATATTATCGAAGGGGAAAAGCAGGTATTCCACTTTAATGCCAACACTCATGTAGCTATCCTTGGAGGAGGGATTTCCCCGCTGGGCACCCACTTCGGCCCGGGGCGTGCCTACGGCGGGACCACGGTCGATCAGGCTAGCCCGCAGCGGCTCCACGGCGGAGGTATTGATATAGGTAGTGCTGACGTCGTCAATGTAATCAGAGAAGGTGAACCGGTAGGCAGCTTCCAGACCCAGACCCAGACGGCGCGTCAGTTCAAAACGAACCCCGGCACCAAGCGGAGCCATCAGCGTGGCAGCGGAATAGGTTACGTCTTCAGTTCTGAAACGACGCAGAAAATATTCGGTTCCGTTCAGCTCGGTGGTGGGGTTTACCGTCACAAAACCGAGGCCTGCAAAGGCATACGGGTTCACAATGATTCCCTGCCCTCTGCTGGACATGTCCACGTCGATGAGCTCATACATCACGCTGCCATAGGCTTCCAGGTTGCGGGAGCGGAAGGAGAGATTCCGGAATTCATTCTTGCCGTTTGCGTCAGAACCGCCCAGCTGGAAGAAATTCATCTCACCTTTAAAACTGATGTGAGGCGCTATTTTGTAAATGATTCCCCCGCCAAAAATAGGTTTAATGACCTGCCCAAGACCGGCAAGTTCGCCGGTGTAGGAAGCAGCCCCGATACCGGCCGTAATTTTCAGCGAGTGTTCGGTCAGCCCACCCTTGTTTCCCATGCTCCGGTAAATGGCATTCCGGTTGTTTTTACCAGATGTCTGACCCAGTACCAGCAGGGGAGAGCACAGCACAGAGAAAAGGGCAAGCATCTTTGCCGGGGAAAATAACCGGAAAGGTGCGGCAGGTTGGGTAAGTTTCATGCAGGATGGATAGAAATGAGCAGGGAAAAACTACAGTATGGCAATATATACTTTTAGATTCTTTGTGGTAAACGCAGCAGGGTAAGTTTTCTTATAAAATTTTTCCGAAACAGCCACCCTGGAAGGTTACTGATAAATGGAAAACGGCAAACGGAGAGAAAATTGACTGCAAAAGAGGTAACCACCCGTACTGACCCGGAGGCCGGATTCTTATGTAAGTAAATAAGGAGGAAGCCAGTTGGTCAGCGGTTCTCAAAACTGAGCACGTACCGCTTCGCGTACTGCCCGATCCACTGATACAATTTCTCGACGTCTTCCTTCCGGAACAATTCAGTGCCGGGATTCATGGTAGCCGCCGTGCCGCAGGCCACCCCGTGCCGCACCATTTCGCCCATAGATTTTCCTTGAGCCAGGTAATAAGTCATGCCGGCCACCATGCTGTCTCCTGCCCCTACGGTGCTCTTTTTGGGTACAGCGGGAGCCGGTACGTGGTCATAACCGTCCCTGGTAACCAGCAAGGCACCGGAAGGCCCCATTGAAACCACCACAACCTGACAATGGTGCTGCGCAATCACCTGAGCGGCAGCGTCATCCACGAGGTACATCTCCAGGGATTCCTCACCCACCAGTTTGCTCAGTTCCCCAAGGTTGGGCTTGAGCAGAAACACGCCTTCCTTTACGGCAAGCCGGAGTGGCTCACCGGAAGTATCAAGTATGAACCGCGAGCCCAGTTCTTTGGCCAGCCGGGCTACCCGCGCAAAATAATCAACGGGCAGGCCGGGAGGCAGGCTGCCGCTGGCAACGATGTAATCAGGTGCGGGAGATACCTTCCGGATCAGGTCCAGACACTGCTCTGCTTCTTTTTCAGTCAATTCTGGCCCGGGCATGCCAAAGCGGTACTGGCCGTTGGAGGAAGTTTCCACTACAATGAAATTCTGCCTCGTCCAGTTTTTGATTTCCACTGCCTGCCAGGTAAGCCCTTCCCCTTCCACCAGACTCTTCAGCAATACACCCGTTGGACCGCCTGCCGGAAAGATCGCAATTGATTCGCCGCCCAGCCGCCTCAGGGCCTTGGAAACATTAATGCCGCCGCCACCTGCCTCGTATTTGGGCGAGGCGCACCGCATCTTGTGTTCGGGATGGATGTTTTCAACGGTGGTGCTTTCGTCAATGGCCGGGTTGAGGGTAAGGGTGACTATCGATTTCATGGAACATCAAGGGATTTAAAGCCAGAATAAGCTTTTTACGCTAGTTATAGGAAAAAGCCGAAAATCCGGGCGGTTAACCGGTTAGAAAGGGGTTAGATTACCGCTCCCTTACCATGCGTTTAAGGTCCGCGAGTTCGTCGCGGAGCCGGGCCGCCTGCATAAAATCGAGGTCTTTGGCGGCTTTTTCCATTGATTTCTGCGTCTGACCAATCAGTTTCTCCAGGTCTTCGCGCGTCATGTAGGATACAACCGGGTCGGCCGCGAGGGTTTGGGTATCTGACTCCACGTAGTAAGGCTTAGCCTCCCGCCGCGAATCAGCGACTGTGGTCTGCTGCATGATCGCTTCCCGTGATTTGAGTACTGTTTTGGGCGTGATGCCGTGTTCGGTATTGTACTCCAGCTGGATAGCCCGGCGGCGGTCCGTTTCATCAATCGCCATGCGCATGGAACCGGTGATCCGGTCGGCGTACATGATCACCCGGCCCCGTTCGTTACGGGCAGCCCGGCCGATGGTCTGGATCAGCGAACGGACATCACGCAGGAAACCCTCCTTGTCCGCATCCATAATTGCCACCAGTGATACCTCGGGCAGATCGAGTCCCTCCCGCAGCAGGTTCACGCCCACCAGCACGTCGATAATGCCAAGGCGGAGTTCGCGGAGAATTTCCACGCGATCCAATGTTTTTATTTCCGAATGGATGTACCGGCATTTGATGTTGAGCTTTTCCATGTACTTGGTCAGCTCTTCGGCCATCCGTTTGGTCAGGGTAGTTACCAGAACCCGTTCCTGTAATTTGGTCCGCTCCTCAATTTCGTCGAGCAGATCATCCACCTGGTTGAGGGTCGGCCGCACTTCAATCCGGGGATCAATCAGGCCGGTCGGCCGGATAATCTGCTCCACCACCACGCCTTCCGATTTGCGCAGTTCGTAATCGCCGGGTGTAGCGCTGACGAAGATGACCTGGCTGACGACCTCTTCAAACTCATTGAAAGTCAGCGGCCGGTTGTCCAGCGCCGAAGGCAGCCGGAAACCAAAATCCACAAGGGCAGTTTTCCGCGACCGGTCACCGCCCCACATGGCCCGGATCTGAGGCAGCGTTACGTGGCTTTCGTCCACTACCAGCAGAAAATCGTCGGGAAAGTAGTCGAGCAGGCAGAAGGGCCGCTGTCCGGGCCGCCGCCGGTCGAAGTAACGGGAGTAGTTTTCGATGCCCGAGCAGTAGCCCAGTTCACGGATCATCTCAAGGTCAAACTCGGTGCGTTCCTTGATGCGCTGGGCTTCCAGAACCCGGTTTTCGTCTTCAAACAACTGAATCTGCGCCACAAGGTCTTTTTGTATCTCGTAGATAGCCTGGTTCTGCGTGTCGCGGTCCGTTACAAAAAGGTTTGCCGGGTAAATGGTAATGGCTTTTTCATCGGAGAATTTTTTGCCGCTGACCGGATCAATGCGCTGAATGGCTTCAATCTCGTCGCCGTAGAATATGATCCGGTAGGCAAAGTCGGCGTAGGCAACGAAAATATCCACCGTATCGCCCTTCACCCGGAAGTTGCCGCGTTTGAATTCTGCTTCGGTGCGGCTGTAGAGAATATCCACCAGAGAAAACAGGAACCGGTTGCGGCTGATGATGTCGCCCACCTTCAGGGAAATCACGTTTTTCCCGAATTCTTCGGGATTGCCGATGCCGTAAATACACGATACCGAAGCCACTACGACTACATCCCGCCTTCCGCTGAGCAGGGAAGAGGTCGCACTCAGGCGTAGCTTCTCAATCTCTTCGTTGATGGCAAGGTCTTTTTCGATGTAAGTGTTGGTGGTGGCAATGTAGGCTTCCGGCTGGTAATAGTCGTAGTAGGAAATAAAATACTCGACTGCATTATCCGGGAAAAACTGCTTGAATTCCCCGTAAAGCTGGGCCGCCAGCGTTTTGTTGTGGCTCAGCACCAGCGTCGGTTTTTGTACCTGCTGGATCACGTTGGCGATGGTGAAGGTCTTGCCAGAACCGGTTACGCCCAGCAGGGTCTGGGCTGGCTCATTGGTTTTTATTCCCTCTACCAGTTGTTCGATGGCCTTCGGCTGGTCACCGGTTGGCTGGTATTCGGAGGTTAAAGAGAAAGACATAAGGTCTGGACTCCGCGGTTTGTAAAACGGTAGCTTACTATAACATAAACAGGCGGGAAAAGATTTGCTGCCAGCCTGATAAAAATGGAGGATCCGGCAATCTGATCCCCGGCAACACAACCAGACAAAGAGCAGTACTTTTACTGATCTGCCTTCGTGCTCAACTCATTTTTACCGGCAAAGTTTGGGCAGTAACAACTTAAAGAAAGAAAAATTATAAATATAATGGTTATCTGGCCAAAAAACGAATCTATGTCTTTAGTTTTGCGTAACAGCACAAGAATTACTTTTTTTGACTACGTAGTTTTGCGGAGGGATATTATGATTTATTCAGTAACTACCACCCAAACCACCGGAAAGCACCTTGAAGAGTGCTTTTTCAATAACCTGGAATCAGCAAAGGTGTATCACAGACACACTGTGGCGCATACACCGCACCAACGGGTACTGGTGCTGCTTCTGGAAAAACCGGACACTGAGGAAGAAAAAATCGTAGCAGTGGAGTTTGTGGACGGAATCTCCTATAATATTCCCAAAGCCGGCAGCACTGCTGATCAGGAATCGGCCGGCCAACCCTCTATGCTGGCAGTGATTAACCGCAACAATCATCCGAAAACTATCTGAACTTATGTCCCCTCTTCGCCGTAAAAGAACAAAACAAAGGTTCTGTTAACATTCCATTAACAATAAATTAATGTACAGTTATGGCAAAGAAAAAGAAGAATAATAAAAACGCATGGAATAAATCCATCAACCGTTGGGTGAATTCCAACCAGACGCTCCTTGCACTCATTGGCGGAGCAGCCGGTGGTGCGCTGGTCACTGCGGCAGCCAGGTCAGAAAAAGGTCAGAAGATGTTCTCTGACCTGTCGGATTCCGTTAAGGATCTGGTGCCGGCCAAAATGTCCCTGCCGGGACCCAATAAAGTCGCCAAGGGAGAATCTGCCCCGGCGGGAATGTCCTAGCCGGTTGACATCCAACCATTTAAAATATCTTCCGGATACACCCGGCAAAAAATTGCAGAGATTACAGAAAAACCCGCTTCCCGGTTGTAGAAGCGGGTTTTTCTGTGTGTAGCCCACTGAATTTGATTATCTTCAAGTACAAAAGGGGCTAGTTTTTTCAGCCTTAACGACCAAAGAGACGCTGACAACTTACCACCAGCATAGGTGCAGGAAAATCTTTGAAGCAGACAATTTTTCACCCGGAACCGATCTGCTTTTGCTCAGAAACGATGGTTTAAAGAATGGCATTTCTGATTGCATGGCGTGAACATCCGGGCGAAACCTGTAATTAAGGGGCGTCAGTTCAGCACCAGATTATCCGTAATGGCCCGGCTCCAGATCAGACTGGCCGTTTTGTTCCAGAATAACTCCACGCCTACAGTACGGCAGTTTTCTATAAACTCGCCCAGGGTCTCCGGAAAGGGCAGGTGGGTGCCGTTGATGCAGTAGGTATGTTCCTCAAACCAGATGACATTCCGCTCCTCAGAGCTGTCAATGTAGCGGCTGTACGGCTCGTAAAATTCCCATTCTTTGAAGTATAAAAAGATGAGTTGGGGATGGAAGGGACGCTGGTACAATCTTTCCAGCGATTCGGAACTCAAATGGGGAAAGAGTTGGGTCAGTTCTTCAAAAAGTAAAGTTTTCATACAATATAGAAGTTGGTACGAACTGTATTGCCTGTAAAGCTTTATACGGATTTGGGCACGGACGTTCAGGTATGATTCTGCAAAAACCCTTCTGCCATCGGTGGAGCGACCGGAATATCCGATCAACCCCCATCCGGGATTCAGTGGACGGTAATTGCCTGTATTCCAGAAGGGGACGCGGCCGGTCCGGCCGGCGGGTAAAAACCTAAGACCAGCTTTCCCGTACAAAGAAACCAAATCACTTCACTAAAATTAAAAAATATGAAAAAGTTAGTTTATTCAATATTGTTTGGCGCTGCATTGGTGTGGTCAAGCGCCTGCGGCAGAACCAATACTACTGCCGGAAGCGGAAACACTACCGGGCAGGAAGTGCGGGAGGAGACCCGTGAGGCAAGTAAAGAGGTAAAAGAAGCGGCTGATGAAGCCGGCGATGAACTGAGAGAGGAAAGAAAGGAGTTTTCATCTGGTTTTCGCGAAAAGACCCGTGCACTCGACCGCAAGATTGACGAGTTGAGCAACCGGATTGACAAAGCCGGAACCGAAGCACGCAAGGATATGGAGAAGGACCTGGCTGAGTTGAAAACCAGGCGCAGCAATCTGGACCAGGAAATGGATAAAACGGAAAATGCTTCTTCCAATACCTGGGAAGACATCAAGTCGGGAGTAAACAAAGCATGGGACGATGTTGAGAGTACCTACAACCGCATAGAAAAAAAACTGAGCGACAATTAAGCAGCTGCGCAATTTTAGATTGTGAATTTTAAATTTTGAATGTCAGCGTAATTGACCGTCAGTGTCAGTGATCATGTTAGCGGGTATTTGAAAAAAAGCCCGGCTTCCCTGAAAGGAAGCCGGGCTTTTTGTTCATTACAGAATCTTGAAGCATTTCATCTTTGACCTGAAGCATAACCGCTTAACCGCCCTCACCGGAGAAGACCGCAATCAGGGAAAAAGGCTCTTATCTTAACATTAAATAAATATGCCATAATTGAATCATACCCAGGTATACTTTCATAGTTTACCGCAGCAAAGTAACAATTTTCAACCCTTACCAACCACTTTCTTTTTATGACGCACAATTATTGTTTTCAGTCCAATTCACGAACCAACTGCCTGGGCGTGCTCCTGTGGCTTTTGTTCGTTTGTCCGCAGTTGCTGGCCCAGCCCGTACTGGTCAAATCAGTCACGCCTTTCGTCAGTGGAGGCGATCCTACTACCTTGGCAGATGTTAATGGTACCCTGTTTTTCGTGGAGCGGATCCCTTCCGGCTACGCCCTCTGGAAGAGCCAGGGAACCGAAGCGACAACTGTTAAAGTGAAAGATTTTGGTACCGACCTTTCCCAACTGACGAACGTGAACGGAACCCTTTATTTCCGGGCCAACGATCCGCAGACCGGCACGGAACTGTGGAAAAGTAACGGCACCACCGAGGGTACCGTGCTGGTCAAGGACATTGACCCGGGTTTTAGCACTATTGACGGGGTTACGCGTCCCAATGGTTCCGTCCCGAACCTTTTAACCAACGTGAACGGCACGCTGTATTTTGTTGACTTTGCCTCCACTCTCTGGAAGAGTGACGGAACGGCGGCCGGAACGGTACCGGTCAAAGAAGGGGTTAAGGCTACCGATTTAACCGCACTGAAGGGAATGTTGTATTTCCTCTCCCGGAATGCAAGCAGGGTGCTGGAACTCAACAAGAGCGACGGAACGGCGGGGGGTACTGAGCTGGTCAAGCAACTAAACTCATTCCCGGACGTGCACGTTTTCACCAGCCACCGTGATTCCCTTTACATAGTCCTGTCAACTATTACCCGGGATGGACCAATGACCAATTTTTACCGGCCCTATTATTTGTTTAAAAGTGACGGTACGGCACAAGGCACTTCCTCAACGGGGCTTTTGCTGGCAAGGGACCAACAAGGTTCGAATTTAACCGGGCATGCTTTTCTGAGCAATGCCCTCTATTTTTCCATCCTGTCGTCCATCGGCCCCCACCGGCTTTACAGAAGTAGTCCTATTGGAGCGCCGGGCGTACAGGTAGCGGATCTGATCGGGAGCGATTGGAAAACAAGGTCTACTGCCCGACCTTTCCTGACGCCGCTCAACGGATCAGTTTATTTTACCGGTTACAGTCCTGATAGCGGGTACGAATTGTGGAAGATTGACAACACCCAAACCACCGGTACGCGGGTAACGGATCTGAATCCGGGACCTGGTGACGCTACTCCTTCGGGTACGACAGCCGTGCAGGGCAAATTGTATTTCGCCGCGGATGACGGCAGCGGCATGCGTAAGCTGTGGATGTACGATCCGGCTCCGGTTAGTGCCACTACGCTCCGGCTCAACGCCGGGGGCAACACCTACACCGCTACTAACGGCAATGTTTTCAACGCCGATGGTAGCTTTACCGGTGGCAGCACCTTCAGCGTAAGCAGCGAGATTGCCAACACGACCAGCGACCCCCTCTACCAGAGTGAACGTTACGGCAATTTTTCGTACGCCATTCCCGTGTCCAACGGCAACTACCAGGTCACCCTGCACTTTGCCGAGATCTGGTGGGGAACGCCCCAGGCGGGTACGGGAGGAGCAGGTTCACGCAAGTTCAACGTGGACGTGGAAGGGCAACGAAAGCTCACTGAGTACGACATCTTCGCCAGAGCCGGCGGAGCTTTACGGGCCGTGCAGGAGAGCTTTGTAGTGTCAGTGACCGACGGAGTACTCAACTTGTCATTTGCCGGCGGCTCGGCGGATCAGGCCAAAGTATCGGCCATTGAAGTGGTGCCGGCCACCAGCAGCCCGGCGGCTTTCAACGGCTACTATACCATCAGGGCCCGGCACAGCGGCAAGGTGCTCGACGTGCCCGGCGCTTCTCTTGAGGATGGCGTATCTCCCATCCAGTATTCAGCCTACCAGCCGGCCGCCGGCAACCAGACCTGGCTGGTTGAACCTACCGCAGATGGTTACTACACCCTTACGGCCCGGCACAGCGGCAAGCTGCTCGACTTGCCCGGCGCTTCGCTACAGGACGGCGTCTCGCCGATTCAGTACACGGCAAACACTCCGGTGAGTACCAACCAGCAGTGGAAGATCGAACCGGTGGGGGATGGCTACTACAAGATCGTAGCCCGCCACAGCGGCAAGGTGCTCGACGTAGCCGGGGCCTCACTCGAAGAGGGCGCCCAGGTGATCCAGTACGCTGATTTTGCCGCTACTGCCCACAACCAGCAGTGGCAACTCGAACCGGTCACCGCTTCGGGCCGGCTGGCCGTCAGCGGCAGCAAAGCGGCTGGTCCGGAAAGCTGGCAGGTGAAGCTCTATCCCAACCCGGTTCAGGACCGCCTTACCGTTGCCCTTCCGTTTGCCGCCAGTCAGGTCAGAGCTACTACCATCACCGATCTTACCGGCAAGCAGTACCAGCACAACGCCCATAAGGTAGGCGACGGGCAGCAACTCGACTTTGAGGTAGGCTCGCTGCGGCCCGGCTTGTACCTGCTCAGAGTGCAGGCAGGCAACCAGCACAAAGTGCTCAAGTTCAGCAAACGCTAAAGACTGGAGAGGCCCGGCAGGAAACAGCCCGTTTGCCGGGGCCGGGTCTGATAGTGCAAGAGCGGCTAACAAACAAAGCGGGGCGTTTAACCGGAGCAGAAGATCAACCTTCCAACTCCGGCTAAACGACCCGCTTAGCCAATCACATAACATCAGTAACCAATAACCACTTAAGAAACACCTTTCAGTTCTTCCTGCTCCGCGAAAGGCTGGTTCCGCAGGCGTTTGCCCGTGGCCTTGAACAGGGCATTGGCAACCGCTGCGCCAGTGGGTGGCAAGGCGGGTTCGCCCAGCCCGGTAGGCTCGATTCCGTTGTCCACAAAATGTACTTCCACCTGGGGAATCTCATTGATCCGGATCATGCGGTAGGAGTTGAAATTGGTTTGTTCGGGGGCGCCGTCCCGGAAAGTCAGATTGCCGTACATGGCATGGCCCATTCCGTCCACGATGCCACCCATTACCTGCTGGCGGGCACCGCTCTGGTTGACCACCACGCCGCAGTCGGCCGCAGCGTAAATTTTTCGGACAACCGGTTTGCCTTTCTGCATCGCTACCTCGGCCACCTGAGCTACGTAGGAGGCGTGAGAGAAATACACGCTGAATCCCTGGGCTACTTCTTTCTTCCGGCCCCAGCCTGACTTTTCCGCTGCGAGCCGGATCACACCTTTCATCCGGTCAATGTCGTATTTGATTTCTCCCACCGGGGCTTTCTTTGCCTTGTCGAGCAGTTCCAGCCGGAACTGCACCGGATCTTTTCCGGCGGCAAATGCCACTTCATCCAGAAAGGACTGTTCGGCACAGGCGAGGAAGTTGGTGACCGGGGCCCGCCAGGGACCCGTCGTAATCGGCGACTTATGGTCAGCCGAGTCAATCAGCAGGTGATCCACGGCACCCGATGGAAAGTTATTCTCGCGGGTGGAGTTGCCAGCGTTGATACCGGCTCCCCGGAGTTTGTAGCCAATCATATTTCCCTGAACATCAAGGGCGGCCTCAAAACGGTAACGCACCGCCGGCCGGTAGCTGCCGCCGGTCATGTCGTCTTCGCGGGTCCAGATCAGTTTTACCGGAGCCTTCACCAAACGGGAAACCTCCACGGCTTCCAGCACAAAATCAGCTTTCAGGCGGCGGCCGAATCCACCTCCCATGCGGGTCATTTCTACGGTCACTTTTTCCGGTGGGATTCCAAGGAGTTTGGCTGTTTCGTTGCGGGCCAGTTCGGGCGTCTGGGTTGGCCCGACCAGTTCAGCACCGTCGGCCCGGACGTGGGCAAAAAAGTTCATCGGCTCCAGCGGACTGTGCGGCAGAAACGGACACTGGTATTCGCTCTTCACGACTTTGGCGGCATTGCGGAAAGCCTCCTCTACATTGCCGTCTTTCCGGCGGACGGTGGCATCGGGCTGGCCGAGCAGTTGGGCGAACAGTTTGTTGTGGTCGGCAGTGCTTTCCGTTCCGGCCTCTTTTTCCCACTCGATTTTCAGCGCCTCACGGGCTTTCTTTACCTGCCAGGTAGATTTTCCCACCACCGCCACGCTGTTTTTGAAGGTCACTACATCAACGATACCGGGCATGGCTTTGGCGGTGGCGGCATCCACCGATTTAAGCTTCAGCCCGAAAGCAACCGGCCTCTGGACCATTGCAAAGAGCATCCCTTCCCGGTAGAAATCCAGTCCGAAGAGTGGTTTGCCGGTAATAATGGGCAGGTTGTCCACATTTTTGATGGACTGTCCGATCAGTTTAAAATCTTTCTGGTCTTTCAGTTTGACATCGGCCGGTATGGGTAATTTAGCGGCATCGGCAGCCAGTTCGCCGTAGGTCAGTTTGCGGCCGGTAGGCGTATGGACAACCACCCCTTTTTGGGTCGTCAGTTCGGCTACCGGCACATTGAGGCGGCTGGCAGCTGCCTGCATCAGCATTTGCCGGGCAGTGGCGCCAGCCTCCCGAAGCCTTTTCCAGGAATGGGGAATCGAGCCGCTGCCGCCGGCCACCTGGCGCTGGAATTTGATGGTATCCAGCGGCGCCTGCAATACTTTTACCGCTTTCCAGTCGGCATCCAGGTCCTCGGCGACAATGATCGGAAAGGCCGTTTTAATTCCCTGACCCACTTCGGGGTTTGGTGAGAATATGGTGATGATGCCTTTGGGGCTGATCGAAAGGTAGCTGTTAAAGTCAAATGCATCGGCAGCGGTACCGGCTACAGAGGCGGTGCCGTTTACAATGGATGGGACACTGCCCGAAGTTTCCAGCCAGTTGAATCCCAGCACCAGTCCGCCGCCGGCAGTGGCAGCCTGCCGGAAGAAATTACGTCTGCTCTGGTTTGTTCCGTTTTTCATGTCTATCTGATTTTATTGGCGGCTGACTGAATGGCTTCGCGGATGCGGTGGTAGGTGCCGCAGCGGCACAGATTACCCGCCATGGCGGTATCAATTTCCTCCCCGGATGGCTTGGGATTGCGTTTAAGCAGGGCAGCTGCCATCATGATCTGACCAGCCTGGCAGTAGCCGCACTGGGGGACGTCGGTTTCGTCCCACGCCTGCTGCACCGGGTGATCACCCGTAGCGGAGAGACCTTCAATGGTGGTGATTTTTGCGTTGGCCAACGAGGAGACAGGCAATACGCAAGACCTGGCTGCCTCGCCGTTTACGTGTACGGTACACGCTCCGCACATGGCAATGCCGCAGCCGTATTTGGTGCCTGCCAGTCCGAGACTGTCACGCAGCACCCAGAGCAGCGGGGTATCGGGGTCCACATCTGCCCGGTAGTCGCGGCCATTGATTTTCAGTTTGTAAAGGGCCATGATTCAGCTATTTAGATGGAGGAAGGAATCTGGCAACAATTTATCATTTTTTCTCCAATTCGTCCGGTTTTGTCTTCTTGTTGTTTTACCCTGCTGCCGGAATACTCAGGCACCCTCCGGAGGGCGGAACTTAACTTGAATTATAAATTTTAAAGAACTTACAAAAGACATCAGGGGAAGACTTACCGGCGCCGGTAAGTCTTCCCCTGATGTCTTTTGTAAGTTCTCTGCTTGACAGTTCGTTTTGGCAAATCCGGCTCCCGATGCCGGCCTAGGCAGCCTGAGGAGGAGAAAATCTGGAACGACGGGTAAGCCGCGTATTCATGATGGTATGAATTGCACCTTTCACCCAAAGCAGGGCATTGTTGCGGGCCTGCTCAAAGGCAACCTGACGGCTTCTCTTATTGGGCGCTTTTTTGAAATCTTCTTCAAGGTAGTGATTCAACTCATATTCAAGATCCCGGGCGTATTTTTCCCTGGCTTCCTGAGCCAGTACTTCTGAGCTGCGGATCAACTCTATTGACTGAGTGATGTATGCCTTCAAACGGAAAAAATTCTCATCTACTGCCTCGATGCAATCCATCTCCCGGCGGATCGTCAGTAGCCTCTCCAATCCTATATTCATTAGTGAAACTGAAATTATGTTAAAAATAAATTAGCTGGTTTGTTAAACACCATTATGGTGTTTTATGGGGATTCTACGGCAAATGTTATTTGCCGGATGGAATTTTGAAAAATTTTTTTCAGTAATCCGCCCGAGTCCGCAAAAAGCCGGCAGCGGCTGCGGCAAAGCTTCGGTTCATGGGTTTTTTGTCCGGAGGCTGGCTAATTCTTTGGGCCCCGGACAGCCAAACGGACGAGATATCCGTATGAATACAGCAGTAAACTATTTATTACTCACCGTACAATCACTCTGATCCCGTTTATGGCAACTACCGCACAATCCTCTGATCCAATCTCCCAGGCACTGCAAAAAATCACTTATGGCTACTACATCCTGACTACCCGCAAGGATGCTTCCCAGCTTACCACCCGCAGCGAAGATTACATTGCGGCCGGTACCGTCTGCTGGGTGAGTCAGGTTTCCTTTGAACCCCACATGGTGATGGTGGCGGTTGAAAAAACCAGTGACCTGAACGAAACCATCCAGAAAAGCCGGATTTTCGCCCTGAATGTGCTGGGCCGGAAAAACAAAGACCTGATCCAGACATTCAGCCAGAAAACCAAAGTAGAAGAAGCCGAACACGAACTGAATGACTATGCCTACGAAGACGGCAAGGCTGGTTCGCCGCTGCTCACCGACACCGTGGCCAGCCTTGAGTGCCGCCTGGTAGAGGTCATTCATTCTCAGGCAGATCATGTTTTGTTGCTGGGCGAAGTGATCGAGGCAGTGGTCCGCGACGCTTCCGAACCCCTGCTTTCAGATATTGACGCCGGCTATAAATACGGCGGATAAATCCTGTAAGAAATCCAAAGCCTCAAAGCCGTTCCGGAAGGAATGGCTTTCTGATTCTGTTTCATCAGGTAAGTGATGGCGCAAAATAAAGTATAGAAATAATCAGCCAAACACATGGAACCTTCCGGTTACGTTATACCGGCCGCCACCCGCATCGGGCATATCCACCTGAAAGTTGCGGACCTGAACCGGGCTATGGACTTTTACTGCGGGCTGCTGGGTTTTCAGCTGATTACCACTTACGGCACGGAAGCGGCTTTTATTTCGGCCGGCGGCTACCACCACCACATCGGGCTCAATACGTGGTACAGCCGCAATGCCCCGGCCGCTCCGGTGCAAAGTGCCGGATTGTTTCACACGGCCATACTTTACCCGACCCGCCGTGACCTTGCGGTGGCCTGTAAGCGCCTGCTGGATGCCGGCTATCCGCTCACCGGGGTAGCCGACCACGGGGTTTCCGAGGCGCTGTACCTCGACGATCCGGACCGCAACGGCGTTGAACTGTACTGGGACCGGCCCCGCGAAAGATGGCCCCGGAAACCCGACGGCTCAGTTGAAATGTACACCCGGCCGCTGGACCTGGATGACCTGCTGAAGGAATTGATCTGATCATTGTCCGGCTTCGCCTTCTTTTTATGGGTGCAGGACAAGTTTGGTTTCCCGCAGATTTACGCAGATGGAACAGGGTATCTGCGTAAACTATCTCAGCGAAGCTAAATAATCAATGTCTTTGAAAACTTGTCTTACACTCCTTTTTATCGGCCTTTACAGCTTCCCAAAGGCCAGTAGATTGGGAATGATCGGATAATATTTTAATTTTCTTCAAAAAGAGATTTTTCATGCCCAAAAGAACCCTCAGCCTTTTCACCTTACTGATCTGCGGAGCCGCCGCCGGGCAAACCGAAAAGATAAAAGCGGGCATTGACCGGGAAGCCGAAAAACTGGAGCCCAAAGTCATTGAATGGCGGCGTCACTTTCACCAGAACCCGGAACTATCCAACCGTGAATTTAAAACCGCCGGGAAAATTGCCGGTCATCTCCGCAGCCTCGGAATGGAAGTGCAGACCGGCGTAGCAAAAACCGGCGTGGTCGGCATCCTGCGCGGTGGCAAACCCGGCCCCGTAGTTGCGCTTCGCGCCGATATGGATGCCCTGCCCGTGACGGAACGGGCCAACCTGCCATTCGCCAGTAAGGTAAAGGCAGAATACAACGGCCAGACGGTTGGCGTCATGCATGCCTGCGGCCACGATACCCACGTTGCTATGCTGATGGGAGCCGCCCAGATACTGTCCGGCATGAAAAAAGACCTGAAAGGTACGGTTAAGTTCATTTTTCAGCCGGCTGAAGAAGGTGCTCCGGAAGGGGAGGAGGGCGGTGCCAGGCTGATGGTGAAGGAAGGCGTACTGGAAAATCCGAAGGTTGATGTCATATTCGGCCTGCACGTTAACTCCCAGATTGAAGCAGGCAAGCTAAGTTACCGGCCGGGGGGAACCATGGCCAGTGTCAATTCCTTCACGATGAAGGTAAAAGGCAGGCAGACGCACGGCGCTTACCCCTGGTCGGGAGTAGACCCGATTGTGGTTTCTTCCCAGATCATCAATGCCTTACAGACAATTGTCAGCCGGCAGATAGATATTACCGAGGATGCGGCCGTGGTTACAGTGGGAAGCATTCATGGCGGAGTCCGCAGCAACATCATTCCGGAAGAAGTAGACATGGAGGGCACCGTCCGGGCCCTGAACCCTGAGGCCCGCCAGCAGATCCTCGACAAGATTAAACTGATTGCCACCAACATTGCCGAAAGTGCCGGCGCCACGGCCGAGGTTAAGTTTAACGAGGGTTACCCGGTCACCTACAACGACCTTGCCCTGACCGCCCGGATGCTGCCCACATTGGAAGCTACCGCCGGCAAGGAAAAGGTGATCCTGCGGAAAGCCGTCACCGGTGCCGAGGATTTTTCTTTCTTCCAGGAGAAGGTTCCCGGGGTTTTTATTTTCGTTGGCGGCATGCCCAAAGGCAAGAACCCCGACGACGCGGCTCCCCACCATACGCCTGATTTTTACCTGGACGAAAGTGGCATGAAGCTGGGCATGAGATTGTATTGTACCCTTGCGCTGGACTACCTCGAAGGCGGCAAGCCGGCCAATACTACGGGGAGATAAGAAGAAGGAAAACGGGAGGAAAGGAAACCGGACGAAATGATGCAGCCGTTACAACTGAATACGATTCGTTTGTGACTGTCTGAACTAAACAGGCCGTGACATTTCATCTTCCGGTCTCCTTTCCTCCGGCTTACGGCCTTCCGCCTGCTCCAACTCCTTCTGCATCAGCCAGTCCTGGGCTACCACATCGCCGTGGTAGAACGGGTAATATCCCGTTACGCTAAACCCCCAACGCTGGTAAAACCGGACGGCCCGGGTGTTTTCCGGCCAGACGGCCAGCCAGACGGTCGTATAGCCCGCTTCCCGGACCGTTTGCAGGCAATGCTCCATCAGCCGGTCTCCCAGCCCCTGGCCGTAGTAATCATTCCGCAGGTAGAACCGCCCAATCTGAATGGCCCTTTTCTTTTCCATATCCGGGGGATTATGCCCATGCCGCAGTTTGGCGTAACCAGCCACTGCCTGCTGGTGGCCCATCAGAATAAAAGTGCAGTCCGGGTGCCGGAGTTCGGCTCCCAGCTGCTCCGGAGTGAACGACCGGCTGATGTAATCCTCCAGCCCCGCTGATTCCCAAACCTCGTGGTACGCCTGCCGGAACGAATCCGCTGCTAGATCCACCAGCAACGGAAGATCCTCAAGGGTGGCAGTCCGGAAGAAAATCTGATCTCTTTTATCTGAACTTGTCATGGGGTAAAATCGGCAGAATTACAAATTACTTTTTCCCTGAATGCCTTTTGTTAACGAACATTGAATATCAAACATCGAATAACAGACACTTACTTTCTGAGCAAATCCATCACCGCAGCACTCATCGTCTGAATGCCGGCCTTGATGGCGGGTTCAGGAAGCGGGGCAAAGATGGATGAATGCAGGGAGGGGAGAGGTGTACCGGCCTTCTGGCTTTCCCCTATCTTTTTGGGGTCAACGGCACCCAACCAGTACATGCAGATGGGTACCGCCGGTTCTTCGCGGCCGAACCTCGAAAAATCTTCTCCAACGGTAGAGGGCGGGGTGACCACGACATTTTCCTTGCCCAGCACCCGGCTGAATACGCCGGTAAGCCGCCTGGTCAGCGGAATGTCATTGATGGTGGAGGGCGTGTACGGTTCCCGGATTTTTACAGTGGGCAAACGGTCCTGCGGAATACCCGCGGCTTCGGCGGTACCTTTGATTATTCTTCTGATGGACTCTATTGTCTGGTTCCGGACTTCTTCGGAGTAGGAGCGGAGGGTAAGTTTAAGTTCAACCTGGTCGGGAATAATGTTAAACTGCGTGCCGCCGTGAATCGAACCAACTGTCACCACGCAGGGGTCGAAGGGCGAAGTCTGCCGGCTGACAATCGTTTGCAGCGCCAGCACAATCTGGGACGCCAGCACGATGGGATCTTTGGTGGTATGGGGCAAGGCGCCGTGGCCGCCCACACCTTTCACAGTGATATCCACGGCATCCACGTTGGCCATGACCGGGCCTTCGGTATAGCCAACCTTGCCGGCCGCAATATTGGCATTGGTATGCAGCGCCAGGGCATAATCAGGGCGGGGGAATTTCTTGTACAGGCCCTCCTGCAACATGGCAATGGCGCCACCGCTGCGTTCTTCGGCCGGCTGCCCGATCAATACCACGGTTCCTTTCCAGTTGTCCTTAAACTGAGTCAGCGTACGGGCCACCCCCGTGAAAACGGTCATGTGCAGGTCGTGGCCGCAGGCATGCATCACGGGCACTTCGTTGCCGGCGTCGTCCAGCATTTTTACTTTACTGGCGTAGGGCAGACCCGTCTGTTCGGGAACCGGCAGGGCATCGAGGTCCGTGCGGACGAGAACCGTAGGTCCGTTGCCGTTGCGCAGTACGCCCACCACCCCGTAGCCTCCAAGGTTTTCGGTAACGGCAAAGCCGGACTGCCGCAGTTGCGCCGCAATTTTAGCGGAAGTGTTTTTTTCCATAAAGGATACTTCCGGACTGGCGTGCAGATCTTTGTAGAAAGTTACCAACTCGGGCAGGGTTTTATCCACAAATGCCGCGATCTGGCGGTCGGCGTTGGTTGGTTGGGCAAGGGAAGAAATGCCAAGGAGAAGTGTAGTTGCAAAAAGGCCGTAACGATACATAAAGCGGTCGGGGTAGAGAAAAGAATTACGTTGCAAAACGAACAACCAACAACCACTTATCTGCTATTTCTTCATGTTGTCCAGCAGCTGGTCGCGCGTTGGTTTGGTGGGTGAAAGCTCGTAGGCAATACCCTCCAGATCCAGTAAATCCATGAACTCTTTGTACTGATCGGTCTGGACGTCGAACAGGCAGTAGTTTTCGTAAGGCTCATTGAATAATTCTACTTCCGTAAGGGCGGCCAGTTTCTGTAGCCGTGCGTATTGCTGGTTCCGGATGGCTTGCTGTCTGATGATAAAATACCACATAGAATTTAGAAGGAATTTTAAATTCTGAATGTTGAATGGTAAATGACCTGTTTGCGGGATTCTCTGTATCACGGTTGTATTTTCAGGATCATTCAACATTCAGAATTGAGCATTCAGAATTCTTTTTAAGGGAGTTATCTGTTCAATGACCGCATATACGATATTACCGCCAGCCGGATGTCCGTCCTTGGGTCCGATTTATCGGCGGCGGCCGGTTCGTATACTTTTACCACGCCGGGGTTTTCAGGTTTCAGAAATTCCAGGTTCTTCTCTCCGCCGGTAAGCAGAAAGGCCGTAAGGGCCACACGGTAAGTCTTATTTTTCTGAAGCAACTTTCCGCCAACCAGCCAACCCTTCCTGGCCTCGTCATAGGCAACGCGGCCCAGTTGCAGGTAACCACCTTCCCCTTTATTGGCCCGGCCGGCAACCAGAATTTTTTCCAGCAAATCCCCTCTGATATCGGCTTCCAGCAGCTTTCCGCCAAACGGCAGGGTCCGCAGCACATCATATTGCGTGATGTTGCCGGTCAACTGGTCGTCCAGCCGGATGGACCCGCTGTTGAGCAGCGTAAGTTCGGATCTGGGAGCGGCTCTGGTAAAGGCTTCCACCACAAGTTGCGTCAGGTTGGTTGGCTGGTGCCGGATGGAGGCTTCGCGGCCGTCGAGCGGCTCGGTGGCAGTCATTACCACTTCGTCGGGATCAAAGCCCAGATCGCGGAAACTCTGTGCCGCAATTCCGGTCCACTTCCGGACCACGGCCTGCGTTTCCGGCTGGAAGGGAACCGTAGCATCCACCGGGACCAGCTCCGACCGGATATTCAGTTGCCGGGTCCTGTGGTCGTAGGTGAGGCGGTGGACGTACACTGTTTTGGCGTTGGCATCGGCTTTGGCAATAACCGCGTCGCCTACCTTGTGGTGCATATGGTCGTGTTCGTGGCCACCCATGATCAGCTTCAGGCCCGGCACCTGACGGCTGATCTCCCTGTCTTCCTCAATGGTCACGTGGGTGAGGCCGACCACAAAGTCAGTCTGCTCCTTCAGGGAGGCGTATCCTTGCGCAGCGGCTTTGATAATGCTGCTGTACCGGACGTAATTCTTCTGGTTGGAAGGCAGGGTTACGGCCACTACCCCGATTTTTACCCGCGTGCCATCTTCGTCAACGAGGTCGAACAGATACGTGGGAGAAACCGAGTCACCATCCGGACCGCTGGGGAAAAGTCTCAGCCCGGCTTCTGTTACGTGACCGGCGTTGGAAGACACCCAGCCAAACCGCGACTCCCGGAGCCGCTTCAGCAGATCGGCTTCCGACAGGTCAAATTCGTGGTTGCCGAAGGTAGCAAGGTCGAGGCCCATCGTGTTGAGCACGTCAATCATCTGCCGGCCGGCAATCCGTTCCCCTTCGTACTTCAGCGTCCCGATCACCGACGGATTGAGAAAATCACCGGCCATGACGGTGAGGGTGTTGAAGTTTACTTTCCGCAGACTGTCCCGGATGGTGGCCACGCGGGCCAGTCCGCCTACTTTGCCGCCCTCCAGCGGGGCGATTTCGTACACGTCGTTCATCTGGAGGAACACCACCTCAATTTTTCCGTCGTCCTGGCGGGGGACGGCAGGGGAGGAGACCGGGGCGGTGGTCCGGCAGCCAAAAGCTGAGCCGAGGAGAAAGAGCAGAAAGGCTTTTTTCATCAGTGGTTTGGTGGTATTGGAAAGATCAGAAGTGGCGGGGCTTTGCCTCCAGTTCCTCTCCCATGCAAAATAAAAGAGTCATAGATTTCGGATCAAGGCCACCCGCAACTATGGCTTCCAGCTCTGGACCTGCGTTGGAGTGGCCTGGTTAACGGCGGGTGTGGTGAGGGTATTTACTGTCGGTACTACCATTCCACACCAAATGAGCTACTGCCAATGCAAATTCTCCTTCTTCTAGTCTGAACAAAACATCGTCACTACCTGCATTTTTACCAACTGCTTGACAATTCATACCAGCTAGTGGATGACCGGCAGTTATTTCTTTCCGTAATTCTTTTTCAAAGACTCGTTTTTCTTGCTCAGCTAAACCATACCAAGTATGCCCTTGTGCTTTTATAGTTTTTCTATCTGTTCTTTTGTCAAGCCGGTATATTTTATTATTTTTTCTATCGGCTCCTTGTCATTCTTCATTTCACGGGCTACTTTTATCATGCCTTCCTCTTTACCTTCGTTTCTTGCTGTTTCCAGGACACTGTAGTTGTCCCAATAGGTTTTCAGGCTTTCTTCATAGGTTTTCATATCTTCTGGTGTTAGTTGAGCTATTTCCGCTTGTCTGAATAGTTTTTCAAATATCTTTTCTTGCAACTTCTTCGGCCTGTCCTGCAATTGGTGCAGATTCTTTAGTACAAACATCCATTTATCAAAGTGGGTTATCAATTCCGCCTCCTCTTTTCTGAATCTGGGCACCTCCAAATAAATAAACGTGAGTTTGTCGTAAAAGACTTCTCCCGTTGCTTTATCAATCAATTGTATCTCCCGCACATATCGTTCCTGGGTATCAGCAAAACTGAAATTGAGAATACCGATGGTATAGACAGCCTTCAGGTTATAATCCCATTGATTGCCCTTTTGGGCTTGCTCTTGTATGGGAAAGGTGGCATAAAAAATACTGCGGTCTTTGAAGTAGAGTTGAGGTACATTCTGTAGTTCTATAATAAATCTATAGCCTTTCTCATTCTCACAGTACAAATCAAATATAGCTTTTCTATCACTCCCGGTTTTGCCTGACTTTTCTGTGTTCAGGTAGGTCAAATCCCGGATTTGTTCTCTGTCCCCAAGTACCTGATTAAGAAAATCAATCAGCAAATCTTTATTGAATTCACTGCCGAACAGCTTTTTGAATCCAAAGTCGGTAAAAGGATTGATATATTTTGTCTTGCTACTCATATATCAAAAGTATCAACTCCTGTTCTCTTTTTTATCCTTTTTGCCTGGAGCACAACAACCAAATACAAACAAACAGCACCTGCCTGACTCACCAGTTCAAAACCAGTCAGTGATTTTCGGCCCGGTCCAGCTTGAAGCGGAACTGGGTGCCCTTGCCGGGCTTGCTGCTCACGCTTACCTTTGACTTATGGGCTTCCATGATGTGCTTCACGATGGCAAGGCCCAGACCCGTGCCACCCTTGTCGCGGGAACGGCTTTTTTCGATCCGGTAAAAACGCTCAAAGATTCGCTTCAGGTGTTCGGGCTCAATCCCCGGCCCGTCGTCTTTAACGGTTACGGCGACGTGCTCCTTGTCGCTCTCAAACTCGACGATGACCTTGCCACCGTCATTGCCGTACTTGATGGCGTTGTCAATCAGGTTGGTCAGTACCTGCCCGATCCGCTGCCGGTCGGCGTATACCATGATGGCTTTGTCGTAATTCTTCTCAAACTTCAGCCGCGCCCGGCGGGAATTGGCTCTTTCCTCCAATTGGTCAAACACTTCCTGCGTGAGGTCGTTGAGGTCAAATTTACCGTACTGCATCTTGATGTCGCCGGCCTCCATCTGCGACAGGGTGAGCAGGTCCTGCACCAGGGCGTCGAGGCCGTCAAGGCTGCGGGCGGCTTTTTCCAGAAACTTATCCCGAACCGATTTGTCGTCCACGGCCCCGTCAATGAGGGTGTGGATGAATCCCTGGGCGGCAAAAATCGGCGTTTTCAGTTCGTGCGAGACATTGGCCAGAAACTCCCGGCGGTAGTGTTCCAGCTTTTTGAGTTCATCAATTTCCTGCTGCTTTTTGGTCGCGTAAGCCGAAATTTCGGCGTTCAGCCGCTGGAGCGGATTGGCTGATTTAAATACTTTTTTGCGGGGCAGTTTGAAATCTTTAGCCCTCAGTTTATCGAGCAGGACGTAAATGCGGCTGATTTCCCGGAAGATCAGAAACTCAAGGGTGACATAAACGGAAATAAAGGCGGTTACGAAGGTAAGGACGAAACTTACGCCCAGGGTTTGCCGGGTGCTTCCGGCAATGAGGTATAAAAAGAGGGCTGAAAAGGAAGCAATCAGCAGGGCCAGTAAAAACGAGACGCCTTTAGGGCTGGAAAGCATAACCGGAATGGAAGGGCTATCTATATGGTTGAATGGTTATATGGCTGTATGGCTATACGGTTGGATGCCTGTCTGACCGGGATGATGCTTCAGCACCTGACAATTTATCAATGCAACAATCAAGCAATGCAACCATCCAACCCTCTAACAAATAAACAATGCACCCCTTCACCCTTCAGTCAGGTCAAATTTATAGCCAACCCCTTTCACCGTCTTGATGTACCCCTCACCGATTTTTTCGCGGACTTTCCGGATATGGACATCCACTGTGCGGGCGAGTACATAGACATCGCTGCCCCAGATGTTCTGGAGGAGGTCGTCGCGGCTGAAGACTTTGTTGGGATTCTGGGCAAGGAAAAAAAGGAGTTCGAATTCCTTCTTTGGCAGCGTAACCAGTTCGCCCTTGTTGGAAACTGTGTAGCTTTTGCGGTCAATGGTGAGGTCGCCGACGGAAATTTTATCTTCCTGTTTGGCTTTTTTCACCTCCCGCCGGAACAGCGCACTGATCCGGCTCATCAGGGCGCGGGGTTTGATGGGCTTGGTAATGTAATCATCGGCGCCCACATCGAAAGCCGCTACCTCCGAATATTCCTCCGTACGGGCCGTCAGGAAGATGAGGTAGGTATTGTTGAGTTCCGGCAGTTCCCGCAGCCGCCGGCCTGCTTCCACTCCGTCCATTGCCGGCATCATGATATCCATCAGAATCAGGTTGGGCTGAAAATCGCGGGCAATTTCAAGGGCTTTTTTCCCGTCATGCGCGGATTTTACTTCATAACATTCTTTGGTCAGGTTATACTGGAGCATCTCAACGATGTCGGTTTCATCGTCAACGACCAGCACCTTATAGGGGGAATGCTTCATAGAAAGGTTGTAGGATGGATAGGTGGTCTCCGGCAATTTACATGCTTGCGCCCTAATAAAAAACAGCCGAAGAACCCATTTCCGGATTTTGCGGCTGTTTGTATCCACAGCGTAACATATATCAAATAGCAGATACCAAATATCAGATACGGGATAAACCGTAATCCGTCACCGGTAACGAACTCCCTACTTCTTCAGCGCCTTCCGTACGGCTTTGTCCAGTTCGCCTCCGTGTACGTCTTTTGCGACAATGGTGCCGCTGCGGTCCACCAGAAAGGTGGCCGGAATGGCCTCAACGCCGTAATCAGCCGCCGCTTTGTTCCGCCAGCCCTTCAGGTCCGAAACGTGGTAGTCCCACACCAGCCCGTCCTTCTGAATGGCTTTCAGCCAGGCAGCTTTGTTCTGGTCAAGGGAAACGCTGTAAACTGTAAAACCTTTTTCTTTGTATTCCTCATAAATTTCTACCGTATAGGGATTTTCCTTCCGGCACGGTCCGCACCACGACGCCCAGAAATCAATCAGTACCACCTGGCCGCGCAGGGAGGAAAGCTTGATTACCCTGCCGTCGGGTGAGGTGAGCGAAATGTCGGGTGCCATCTGACCCACTCCGGGGGCCGGCACCGGCCGGCCCGGTGCGAAGGAAGCCAGTACCAGCAGGGCAAGTATCAGCGAAAAGGAGATCAGCTTATGCATAGATATAAATTGACAATTGATAATGGAAAATTATTTATAACCCAATAACCCAATAACCCAATAACCTACTTATAAAACTGCGGTTCATGCCGGACGTTCCTGTACTTTTTCAGGTCAAGCTCTACGGCACCAACGAACAATTCTGCTTCTACCTTCACCGGCATTTTGTTCTGGTCATCGGAAAGCCACACCCGGATGGAGTTTTCACCCTTGAACAACTGATTGGCCGGCATGACCGGGTTCAGCAGGATGCACCGAAGCTTGCCCCATTTGGTATTTACTTCGCCCTTGCCCCGGTATCGGACCTTGAAATCATAATATTCATCGTCAAAGAATGCATCCACCGCCACGATGTCATTGGGCCGGAGCTGATTGAAGTCAACGGTGCGCAGGTAATAGTAGCCGCTGATGAGATCCTGCACGTTGCGGCGCAGTTCAAATTCCTTGGTTTCGCTGTTGACTTCCTCGGAACGGATCGTATTCGCCTCGTGGTTAAAGAAAACCGTTTCGTCCTTCCGGTATTTGCCTTCCTGAATATTCACCTGAAACCGGTGGGGAATGATGGCCGCCGTATCAATGTAGGATCGCCAGGTATCCCGGATGCGGAGTACAAGGTCAAAGCCACCGATGGTTTTCCCCGCAACATTTACCCGGTAACAGGGCCGGTTGTTTATTTTAAACAGATCTTTGTGTACCTCAATAACCGCTTCAGCAGCATTGATAAATCCGTAGTGGACGCGGTATTCCAGTACTTCGCCCCGTCCGAAGCTTTCATTGCGGACGTGACGGTAGGTATCCTTGCTCACAAAACCGCAGCAGATCAATACCAGAAGGGCACCCGTGATTCTTTTTTTCATCAAAGAGGCAATGCTTTTATATGGTCCTGTTTAAAACAAATCTTGTACCGGAAGTCTGGATAGCAACGTAAAATTGTCCGGTAAAATTACGCAACAGTCCAGATATCAGGAAGAAAAGCCTGTGATTGTCGTGTAATCAATCGCGGGCAGTCAGCCTGAATGAGGCGGATAAAAACAAAAACGCAATCTGATTCACGGCCTTTATTTTCGCCCTGAGCTATCCTGGTCAGGCCGCTAAACTTTGGTATGAAGCCACCTGAGGTTACATCTGTGCCCGAAGCACGAAATGCAGTTCAGCCGGACCCTTGGATATTCCTCGCGGCTGGTCACCTGGTTTCCCGGCAATTTGCTTTAAAGATGCGTCATGCCGAACTGCTGGTACTCAACGGCCACTACCGGGAAGCCGGGCCATTGATCCGGGAAATACAGACCTGCTCCGATAAGGTGTACCAGGCTACTGCGGAAATTCTGCTGGGTCTGAGCGCCGAAAAGAGTGAAAAAAACGTGGAAAAAGCCCGGGGGCACTACATCAGGGCCCTGCGCCGGAAGGCGTACGAACGGCGTTATACCCAGGATTTGTATGCCATGGCTTATGCCGGACTGGCCCGCATGGCTGCCGCGGAAGGCAACCGCGAAGGAGCCCGGACCCATTATAAGAAAGCATTGGAACTGGCCGGGTACGAAAGCACCATCCGCGAAGCCCGGCACTACCTGAAAAATGACTGAGTCACTGATTGATGGCCTGGTGAAGTTTTTCTTGCAGACGTTGGGTAAGAAGCGCAAATGAACCGGCAGTTACGTCTTCGCCTTCCGCCAAAGGCGGCAGCAGCACGGGCACAAAATGTACGTGTATGGTAACGGGCATCCGGTTGGTTTGCAGGGGGATTTCGATCCTGAACCCCTGAACCTCCTCAGTCCGGGTGGCAGGATAAACAAGATGCACATTTGAAGTCTGCCGGGCCACGGCGTAAGCAAGCAACTGGTAAATATCCGCCGCCGGTACCCCGGCCGGGTCGGGGATTATCTTTTTGTATTTGATCTCCACTACCAGCTTTTTTTCCGGTAGCCAAAGGTCATTCCGTACCGGAGCCGCCACTTTACCCCTGCTCTGGCCGAGGTAAGCCACGCTTTGGGATTCGGCTTCCCAGCCGGGAAAATGGTACCGGATAAAGCCGGTCAGAAAATTCTCAAACAGCCGCCCGGCCGGAACCAGATAGAAAAAATTGTCATCATTCATCGCCTCGTCGTTACCGGCAGTACCCGCCAGAAACCAGCGGCAAAGCGCCAGCAAACGGCGCTGGGGTCCCCGATGAAGGCTGCCCATGAGCTGGTCACATTCCTGCACCGTACAGGGAATATCGGCCACCCCCGGCAGACTTTCCAGTACTTCCCCAAGCAGGCCGCGGCTCTCCGGACCGGCTATCGGCAAAAGCAGGCTTGCCACCCGGCGCACCATCCGGTTGTAGGTATTATCCAGCTGGTATCGGCTGAAATGGTTGTTTAGCCGCTGCCAGTTGCCGGTGCTGATCTGCTGGCGCAGATAATCTCCCACCGCCAGCTGTCCCCTTGAAAAGGAATCGGCATCGGTGAGGTCAACGTAGGTCTGGTAGGGTGCAGAAGTGAGCACTGTGCGGGCAAAACGGGCAAACACGCCGATCTGCCACTGGAGGTAATCGCCGGACCGGGGCAGGGGTGAATCGGCCCAGCCGGCCGGGTGGACCGCGGGCCGTCCCCAGGAAAGATAATAATGCAGGTGGTGCATCGCCTCAGCCCACGTATAGTTTTCCGGCGCAAAAAGCTTCGGGACGATCCGGATCGTCAGTTTTCCGAAACGGATAAAACCCGCGTAGTTCCGGGCCCTGACCAGGCGGCCGTCGAACCCGAGCAGTGACCGGAAGGTTCCTTTTTCTCCGTATTCCGCTCCTTCCGTATATTCACCAGAGGCCGGATCCTCGTAAAAAGTATGACGTGCCTCCCATACGCGCTTCAGATAAAGCCGGAACTCATCGATATCCAGCCAGCCGGGCAAGGGTTGAAATTCACCATGTTCGGTGAGGGTCAGGGTGGTGCCGGTTTCGGGGAATGGTGCTAAGGGCATAACCGGTAAAGTTAAGAAACTTATGTTTTCTCCTTTTCCGGAGGTTTCCCGTATAAGCGTAGTAAACTCAGGAATAGTATATTATGGAAAATATAGAAAATCACGGATTGGAACACGCCGCGGAGGTAAACCGCGAAGGGGAAGCCGGGCTGCAGGCCAACCTGCCCGAAAGGTCAGCAGGTGCCGGGAACGGATCAGTTTTTGGTAATTCGCCGCGGGTGGTCAGCCATAGCTCCGGCGGTGAAATGGATTTAACTGAAGATACCGGAAATGAGTCTGAACAACCCCAGGCTGCTGCCGCACCGCAAACCCCGGTTGCCGGTCAACCGGGCAAGACGGACGAAGAGGCCAACACGGGATCGGAAATTGTAAATAATACGGGCGACGACCTGAAATCTGCTCAGGGTGATGCAGACGCTGCCTCCGGTTAGACAACCGGCAACAAACAACTGAAATTTTCATGAACAACCATCTGCAGAAAACAGAGTGCGTGCTTCTTATCGACGATGACCCGGCCAGTAATTTTCTGGCCCGGCAGCTGATCGAAGAAATTGACGGCAGCATTCAGGTCTGTACTTCACGCAACGGGGCGGAGGCGCTTGCGTTTCTGGACGGCTGCATGGTATCGGGAAATTGCCCGGACCTGGTTTTGCTGGACCTGAATATGCCTGGCATGGATGGCTTTGCCTTTCTGGAGGCTTTGCAATCAAGCTTCAACCCGCCGCGCCGTATTTATGTACTCACATCTTCTTACTGCCACGGCGATGTGGAGAGGGCTTCCGGCTTCCGGATTGCCGGCTACCTCAGCAAGCCAGTCTCGGCGGAGCAACTACAGCAAATCCTGGTCATATAAAGCTGATCAGAACCGTGGAGTACGGTACCGGAAAAACACCGGTGTTACTTAAAAAAATCCTGATTTATTTCAGTTGGACCATAACCAAAAAATAGCCGTTTTCGTTAATATTCCTATAGAAGGTCAGTGGTGACGGGTACGAATATAGATCAGGATAAAGACATTGACAGGGTGCAGTCCGTAAGGGTGCACCCTTTCCCTTTTGCCCCCAAACAGAGCCCGAACGTATGGAAATGATCCTTTTTACCGGCATTCCGGGCAGCGGAAAAAGTACTTTTTACCAGCAGCATTTTTTTCATACCCACCTCCGGGTCAGCCTCGATCAACTGCGGACCCGCAATCGGGAAAGCCGCCTGCTGCAATATTGTTTCGATACAAAAATGAGGCTGGTGGTAGACAACACCAATGTAACCCGGGAAGACCGGCGCAACTACATCCGGATGGCGCGGCAGTATGGCTACCGGATCAACGGGTATTATCTTTATTCGGACCTGAATGAATGTCTGCAACGCAACGCCACCCGGACGGGCCGGCAAAGGATTGAGGAAAAAGGCGTAATTGCCAAATACCGGCAGCTGCAGAGCCCGGCGCTGCAGGAAGGGTATGATCAACTCTTCCTCGTGCGCCTGCAGGCGGGTGATTTTCTTATAACGGAATGGCAGGAGGACGTGTCAGCGAAAAAGGAATAAGACAAATTTTCGGGTTCCAATACACAGGCCAAGCCGTAACGGCACAAAAAAAGCGCAGGTGGTTTTCCTGCGCTTCGGTGTACTTACAATTTGGTTTATAATTCTAAGATCAAATCCAAATGATTACTGCACTCTCGGGCATTCCCGGGTTTCCTTTTTCTCAGGTTTTTTACAAGTTTCAACTGCGCCTGCGCCACACATAGGACAACGCATGGGCGTCTGGTTCTTCTCTTCAGTTTTGCTTTTCATCACCTTTAAAATTTGGTTTACATAGGCTAATACCCGGTTTCTGGAGCTAAGGTTTCGGCTTCCCCTTAATTTAGAAAGGCGCTAAATTAGGGTAAATGATCCGCCGCTCCCTTACCCGAAGAACAGAACCGGCTGTCCGTATTTTGCTTCGTACTCCCGGTGAATCTGCCGGACTGCCTCCAGACCCTGATCCCCGGCGCACAGGAAGCAAACTGTGCCGCCACTGCCGCCCCCCGTAATGCGGGCTCCGTAAACACCCTTGCCGGTATTTTTCCGGGCCATCCAGATCAGCTCGTCGGTACGGGGACTGCCAAGGCCGCAGGCGGAGTAACTGCCATGCGACTGAAACATCCATTCGCCCAGTTGACGCAGGGACCGTTCCCGGGTAGCTGCCTCCCCGGGTGGCGGCAGGTGCTGAAGCAAAAGGGAGAAATACTGGATCCGGGTGTTCTCATAGACCGGGTGTCTGGTACAGGCCAGCACATCATATTTCCGGTCGGGCAGCGGCCGGGTCACCGGATCAATGGTCACTTCGTATCTGCTGAGAAAATCGGCACCAATCATTTTTTCCGGCAACAGCCCGGCGTACCTCGACTCGAATTCTGAAGGTTCAATGTTGGCGAGATAGCCGTTGTAAAGCAAATGTTCCCGTTCCCCGGTTTCGCGGGCCTTCCGGAGTTCACCGGGTGTAGTGCCGTCAAACTGCGCCAGGATCGAATACCCCATAAATGCGGCGGTGCGGACGTCTCCGTAGGAAGCTCCGCCTACTGAATGCCTGACGCCGCTGTCGATCCCCACAAAGTGAACACCCGCCGGAACCGGAACGGGAGGAGAGAGGTGATCGGGCTGGCAAAGAATCGGCAGCAGTTTATGACGCTGGCCAAAAAAGGAGGCAAGCTGATCCATGAGGCCACACGGAGCCCCGACTACCAGATTTTCCACCCGCTGCGCCAGCAACGGCAGCTGGTTTCCGGCAAAATGGAGGTTAAAGGCTTCCGCCAATGCTTTCATGGTGGCAACCTCAAGCGCTGCCGAAGAAGAAACGCCTTTGCCGGCCGGCACCTGCGAATCCACCAGAATATCGGCACCGGTGATGGCAATGCCCATTTCCCGGTGCAGCGCCAGCAGACAACCCGCCACGTAGCCGGCCCAGTCGCCGCCGGCGATTTGCCGGAGTTGCTGACGGGCAAATTGGAAATCCACTTTTCCGTCCGCCAGCAGCTGAGCAAAGGGAATCTGCACTTCCGGGTGCGGCTCGCCGGCGGCAGTCGTGCGGATGCGGAGCAGCCCGTCTTCACGCCGGGAGAGCGTAACGGTGGTCTGCTCCCGGATGGGCATTTGCAGCACCAGCGAGCCGGAGTAATCGGCAATGCCGCCCATCACGTCCATGCGACCGGGCGCGGATGCCGTGAAGCGTGGATTGGGGTTTGCGGAGAAAAAAGTTGAGGCGTTTATGGGAGTAAGGGTTAAAGGGTTTGAGCGTTTCGGCGTAGCAGGGTTTGGGAATAAAGCACGAACCACCACTTTGCGCCATCGGTACGCGGCAGGTGCGGTGCGGGGCTGCAGCATGGTGATCAGTTGAGCCACGCCTCCTTACGATAGCGCGAAGTTTTACTTCGTGTTTTTGATTTTCAAACCTCCGGTTTGCTTTAACACGCAGTTGCGCGAAGTTTAGTACACTGCTAAGCAAGTAGGTTAATGATTTCTTATCGTCATCCTGAAAGAATATTCGTAGTGTAAGACACTGATTACCAGTACTACGAAGGTCCTTTCAGATGACTGGAAAAAATATAGATATATTTACTTAACAGTGTATTCAGTATGGTTTGTTTAAATCAATTATCAGTTGATTAACCCGTATTTCCGGAGCAGGTGCTGAAGAACTGGTTCCACTTCGGCGGATCTGCGGATTGGCATACGCAATCCAGTCAACGGGCGGGAGCAAATCCAACGGGGTATCCAGCGTGTTGCCGTGAATATCAGTGATGATCAGTCCGGCTTCGAGGCCAATCAGGACTGCGCAGATGTCATACGGATGGCAAACGTGACCGGGGGCCTTTCCTTCAAGAGCCAGTTTGCGGTACAGGGCCGTCCGGATATCGGCCACAAAACGGTCGTGGCCCATCAGCATTTCGTAAAGCTGCCCGCCGGAAGAAATAAACTGGTCCTCAAAAATGACGGCTTTGCCGGCCGGCCGGTCAGGGGCAAGGGTTTCGATGAGCTCATCCTCAATGCGGGCCAGCAGATCGCGGCCGGGCGGAAAAAAGCGGGCAATCTGGGCAAAGCCGCCGATAATGGTTTTGGACCGGGACGGACGGATCTCGCGGCGGGCAATTTCACCGGACCGCAGGTTGCGGGTATAGGCGTGGGCCCCGCGTCCCTGATCACCCACAGGGTATCGCTGAGGTTGCTGCGCGAAGTGGGCAGTTCCACCATGACGGCGACTTCAACGTCGCGCAGGGTAGTGGCCGCTCCTTTGTTTGGCGCGGCCGCGGCCAGAAAAAGGCTGACCTTTTATCGTACATAATGCCCCGGGTGCCGTCAATCGGGTCCATGATGATCCGCAGGGACGCGGATTCAGCCCGTTTGCCATGGGGCAAAACCACGCCATTGGTATTTTCGCCGATTCCCTCGGCCACCAGCACGATGCCGTTCAACTGGCGGGCATTTTTTTCCAGAATGGGTACCAGCACTTCCTCCACGTCGCGGTCAATCCGGTAAATGGTATCGTCTTCACCCTCCTTGAAAACGGCGCTTCGTTCCTCCACCGTCTGCTCCTTCAGCGACTGGTGTACTTTCTTGCAGACAGACTCGCCGATCTGGATGAGGATGTCTTTTATCAGGTTGTGGTTCATGGATGCGGGTTGAGTTATCGGTTATTGAATTATTGGGTTATTAAGTTATTGAGGACCACCGGAGTTTTTAGCCCGAACAAGATATGCAATATATCCATTCAGGATTTTCATGCAATGATGAACCTGATTCCGTAGTGCTGAACAGACTTCTTCACCGATGTATTTCTCATCATGCGCACAGTTCAGGTGTTCAGGAATTTCATGGAGAGAGCCTCTGGCCATGCGGCAAAACTGAATATTTTCCTGATAATGGTATCTGCCAAAACCCTCAGCAATATTGGCAGTTACGCTGCGGGAGGCCCTGATTAATTGGTCTGTAAGGCGGAATTTTTCTTCAGCCGGCAACTTTTTCGTCAATCCGGATACTGTCATCCTCAATTCCCTTGCCGATTTATAAACTTCCAGTTCTTCAAAAGAATGCATATAAACTCAATAACTCAATAACTCAATAACTCAATAACTCAATAACTCAATAACTTTACTCCCCTCAACTCCTCCGCCTTTTCCTCCGGCAGGGTATCGGCCATAAAGTTGCCGCCGCCGGTTTCGGGGCCGGCGAGGTACTTGATCAGGCCGGGCTGGCGCAGCGGGGGCAGGATGGACAGGTGCAGGTGATAATCGGGGTAACTGCCGCCGTCCACGGGTGCCTGCTGCACCGTCATCACGTAGGGGAAACTGCCCTCTATCAGTTTGTCGTACCGCCGGATCACCTCCCGGAATACACCCGCAAGATCAAGTAGTTCGGCGTCCGGCATCGTGATCAGGGTGGCGTGGCGGCGCTTCGGAAAGATCATCATTTCGTAGGCGTACCGCGCAAAAAAAGGAATGAAGGCAATGGCCCCGTCATTTTCGGCCACGATCCGCCGCCCGTCAGCTTTCTCATTCTGAATGATCTGTTCGAAAATGTTCCCGTTCTTTTCCTTCCGGTAGGCTTCCGCCGCGGAGAGATGTTGCCGGGCGTGGGTAAACACGAAATCGGTGGCGTAAATCTGACAATGCGGATGCGGATTGGAAACGCCGCACAGTTCTCCCTTGTTCTCAAAAATGAGGGCGTACCGGATGGCCGGATTGGCCAGAAACTCCTGCATCTGTTCCCGCCAGGCAGCAAACACCCGTGCTATCTGTTCCGCCGGCACATCTGACAGGGTTACGTTGTGGCGCGGGTCGTAGCAGACCACCCGGGCAACGCCTCCGGCCTTTTCCCGGCGGTAAAGCCCGTTACCGGTCACTTGCTGGTCGTCCGGGATGGCAGGGGCATGCGGCCCGACAACCGGGTGGTCGTTGTCAAAAATGTAAACATCCTTGTAGTCCGGGTTTTGGGTGCCGTGTACCCGCGGATTACCGGGGCAGAGGTAGCAGGTGGGATCGTAGGCCGGCACCGGGGCAGCGGGTACCTGGTTCTTGCCGGTCGTCCAGGGCCGTGAATTGCGGTGGGCGGCGTAAACTACCCATTCCCCCCTCAGCGGGTGCCACCGCTTTTCCCATTTTCCTTCGTGCATGGCAGAGTCAGTGAGTTAAGAGGTCATCTACGGGACAATTACGGAAAATATCAGGTACCTTTTCCGGGATTGAGATAATTTTAGGGATAACCGGGACCAGCAAACCCTACAAGAGCTTATGGCATTACAGGCAACTTACCGGAAACATACCCTGCAGTTTAAATTTGAGGCGGGTACCTCCCGCGGCGTTCTGACGGAAAAGGATACGTGGTTTGTGAGCATTTCCGATCCGGAAAGGCCGCACGTAAAGGGAACCGGGGAGGCCGGGCCGCTGAAAGGCCTCAGCGTGGATGACCTGCCGGATTTTGAGGACCGGCTGCGGGAGATTTGCCAGACTTTCTCAGAACAACAGTTGGCCCTTATTCCGGATGATCCCCGTTTCCTCCGGCAACTGATTCCGGAACGTTTTCCGTCCATCCTGTTTGCCTTTGAAACGGCCCTTGCCGACTGGCGGAACGGCGGAAACAGAATCATTTTCCCAGGCCCGTTCCCGCAAGGCAAGATGGATATTCCCATCAATGGCCTGATCTGGATGGGGAAGGAAGATTTCATGCTCCGGCAGACCGAAGAAAAGTTAGATCAGGGATATACCTGCCTCAAAATGAAAATCGGGGCCATTGATTTTGCGCATGAATGCCGCATTCTGGCTTCCATCCGGGAGCGATTTTCTCCCGCACAAATCACCCTTCGCGTGGATGCCAACGGCGCTTTTCCGCCGGGGGAGGCACTGGAAAAACTTACGGCCCTGAGCACCTTCGGGCTTCATTCCATCGAACAGCCCATCCGCGCCGGGCAGCCGGAAGAAATGGCCCGGATCTGCCGTGAGTCACCGGTGCCGGTCGCCCTGGACGAGGAGTTGACCGGCATCACCGGAAAAGACCATAAAGAGGCGCTGCTCCGGCAGATTCAGCCGCCCTACATCATACTCAAACCCACCCTGCTTGGTGGCTTCGGCCATTGCCGGGAATGGATTGCCCTGGCCGAAAAGCTGGGGATCGGCTGGTGGATCACTTCGGCCCTTGAATCCAATACCGGACTCAACGCCATCAGCCAGTTTACGGCCACCTTTCAGCCGGTCATGCCCCAGGGACTAGGCACCGGCCAGCTTTACCACAACAACATTCCTTCGCCGCTCACCATCCGGAAAGGGTTTCTCCGGTACGAAGTTTAAGTAGCTGCGCGATTTTAAATTGTGAATTTCAGATTTTGAATGTCTGTAACAACTCCCCCGCAGTCGCCCGGCTCCAGCCGGTATTGGGTATCAGGTATTGGGTGTACTGACAACTAAGGTTGTATCCCAATGGCTGTATGGTTGAATGGTTGTATTGTTGAATTGTCCGAGGCCCCCGATAGCGGGAAGCGCTGCTTCGTGCTTTTGATGCTTTCCGCCCGGCCGTGATCAGTGGGACACTGAACACTTCTGACTGCTTCTGAGAAAGTCCTTGCTGGCTTTTCACAAACCGGAGGTTTGAAAACAAGAAGCACGAAGCAGCGCTTCCCGCTATCGGGGAAGCGGGACGCTTGAAGCGTAAAAGGCACAGGCGGACGCCTGCGCCAGCCCGGGCTGTAAGGCAGCTTGCTGCGGCTCCCCATTCTTTAGGAACTACGATCAGGACACATCTTTCAGGACACATCTTTCAACCGGCTGTAAATCAGCTCGCTGTAGCGCCCCTCTCCTAAGGAGAGGGGCGGGGGTGAGGTTTTCACAGGATGTTATCACACACCCATTCAAAATTCAGAATTTAAAATTCAAAATTGTTTTCCTACCTGTCAGTTATCAATTCCCAATTACAAATGGTTGGGGGGTGAAGGAGAGGATGAAGACGATGAGGGAAATCCAGCCAAGGACCCGGCGGGTCAGCGAAAGGGGCTCTTCGAATGCGGCCGGCGGATGATAAACCCCCAGAAAGCGGCCCAGCACGAAGCCAAACACCAGCCAGCCCGGGTAACCCTGCAAGCCCCAGAACGAAGTCACCAGAAACTGGCCAGCAAACACAGCCGTGCTCAGCAGCAGCCGGTTGAGCGGATTTTCGACCGTACGGGAAAACAGAATGTAAAGAAAACCAACGTAAAGCGGAATGGCCGCGTAATGCGGAACCGGTTCCCCCATCAGGTCCAGTTCACCCTTCCAGTCCACCAGACCCAGCCCGGCGTAGGAGACAAACAGCACGAAAAGGACCGGCGATACAACCGAATGCCAGCGTGAGCCTACCAATCCATACAGAATATGTCCGCCGTCCAGCTGACCGATCGGAATCAGGTTCAGGGCTGTGAAGAAGAGGGCCAGAAACCCGGCAAACAGCCACGGATAGTGCATCATTTCGTGCGGGTTGGGCACCAGTTGGGGGTCGCTGGCAACGTAGCGCGAAAAGAACTGAAACAGTAGATTGGTGCCAAGCGACAGACTCCCGGCCTGATAGTCTTCTTCCGAAAGTGGAGTGAAACGGAAAACCCGGTCCTCCGGAACCAACCTTTCTTCCCGGGCTTGCTTCAGCGAGTTGAAAAACCTCAGCGAGTCCTGTTGTCTGGCGTACTGGTAGGAGTATACGTGTGCCTCGTACCGGGTGCCGAACTGAGCGTACTCCGGATGAATATTGAAAATATATTCCCTTGGTGGCAGGTGCGAAAAGCCGTACCAGAGCACGCCCAGCGCCACCACGAATCCGGCCAGCGGACCGGCAATGCCTACATCGAAGATTTGCCGGTTGGTGCGCAGCGGACTCTTGATCCGGATAAATGCCCCGATGGTACCGATGCTGGGTCCACCGAGCCAGCCCAGCCAGAGAGGGAGGTAATATGGAAGCGATACCCTGATCCGGTAGTACCTGGCGGCGAAATAATGTCCGAATTCGTGGACGGTCAGGATGGTCAGAAATGGCACTGAAAAGAACATACCGCGCCAGAAATCCGGCCAGCCGAGTGGGGTAGATGAAAATACGAATGAGTTACCGGTCATCCATTCGGCTCCGGCAAGGGTAGTGGTGGTAAAACAAATCAGGAACAGCAGCAGGTGAATGAAATACTGCTTAATCTTCCGTTGGGGCATCCGCGAATAAATCTAAAATGGTATGGGTTGGCTCTATCAGAACGGAAGGAATGCCCGATTGTTGGGCTCCCGCGATATTTGCGGGGCTGTCGTCCATAAACAGCGTCTCTTCCGCCCGTATCCCGGCGTGGTCCAGCACGTAACGGAAAACTTCCGGGGCAGGTTTGCTTATGCCGGTCTGGTGGGAATAGAAGGTCCGGTCGAACAAATCCTCCAGCGAGGGGATGCCACTGGTTTGCCGGAGAATCTGGTTGACCTGCCGGAGGTGAATGCCGTTGGTGTTGCTCAGCAGGAAAAGGGTGTACTTTCCGCGCAGCCGCTTCAAGAGTTCAATGCGGGCCGGCGGAATGTCGGGCAGCATGGCGTTCCAGGCTTCGCCGGGTTGTGCATCGGGAACATCGGTGCCCAGAAAATTCCGCAGCTGGTCGCGAAAACGTTCGTCGGAAATTTCGCCTTTTTCATATCGCCTGAAGAGATCAGTCTCCCGGAATTCCCGGGTGATGGTTTGGGGATCGCGGCCGGCAAGGGCGGAGAATGCGCGGTGGGTGCGGGATATGTCGGGGTTGATAATTACGCCTCCCAGATCGGACAGGAGGTGCCTGAATGGGGAAAGATTCAAGGGCCGGGGGTTGTGGGTTCGTGCGCAAAGATGTACATTTGCCCACCAAAACCAAAGCCGGTTACTTTAGCCGGCGAGGTTGCGGGCCCTTAGCTCAGACGGTTAGAGCATCTGACTCATAATCAGAGGGTCGATGGTTCGATCCCATCAGGGCCCACCTCATAATCAGGCAGTTACGACGTAAAAAGTTGTAGCTGCCTTTTTTTGTGCATTACATTGTGCATTACATATAGTAAGCAATAAATGAGCTTGGGACTATAAAATCACCTTTTCCCAGCTTTAAGTATTAAATCCAAGGCTTGCTTTCCTTACAAAATTTATCCGGATGTAAATGCCTCAATTTATTTTTGTACTACTAGGTCTGCTGATACTTTTTGTGATTACTTGGCCGGTAACCGTTTTACTGCACGAACTTGGACATGGAATTCCGGCACTGATATTTACCCGTAAAAAGGTTACCCTTTATATAGGCTCCTATGGAAAGGAAAAGGGCAGTCTGCCAATCAACCTGAGGTGGCTGAAGATCTATCTCAGCTATAATCCTTTTGCGTGGCGGAAGGGACTCTGCTCATTTCAGAATGATTCCCTTTCAATTTCGCAGCAAATAGCAATTTTATTGGCGGGCCCTTCGGCTTCTCTGCTGATAAGTTTTGTTTTCTGCTACGCCGCTTTCACTTATGATGTGCATGGAAGCCTGAAAGTGAGTCTGATTGCATTGATAGTGTCTTCCCTAATTGATCTTTATATTAACATTGTTCCCGACAGCACACCAGTTCCGCTGGAAGATGGCCGCTTGACTTATAATGACGGTTACCTGTTGAAGAGGTTATTCCGTTACAGAACCTTTGGAGGGAAATACGAAAAGTCTGTCGATCTATACAATCAACAACAGTATAAACTAGCCGCAGATGCGGTTGAGCAGCTTATCAGGAGTGGCTTTGTTGAAGATTATGTTTACCAACTGGCAATATATATTTATATTCGGTTGGGTGATTTTGAACAAGCTAAAAGCCTGGATGAGCATTTTTCCCTTCTTTACGAAAAAGGTTCAGATCATTATGTTACGTCCGGTTTGGTAAATATGTATTGTGAACAGTATCAGGAAGCGATTACAGATTTTAGCAGGGCACTTGAGATAGACCCAGCCAACCAGACCGCCTGGAATAATCGGGGATACACCTACACTTTATCTGAAGAATACGAAAAAGCAATCCCTGATCTGGATCAGGCCATTAAGCTTGATCCTGCCTTTGCTTATCCTTATAATAACCGGGGATTGGCAAAAATCAAGCTGGAACAGCCAGATGAGGGATTAGCCGACATCAGAACCTCCTTGCAATTGGACAACAACAATTCTTATGCTTTCCGGAACTTAGGAATCTATTTCTTTGACGAAAGTGATTACAGGCAAGCTTTGATCAATTTTGAAAAAGCAGTTGAATTGGACCCCTCTACTCTTTATATACAGACATACCTGGACAAGACCCGGCAAAGCTTAGCTGCAACTGGTCAGCAAGCATTTTAATTCAAATAAAGAGCCTTTAAGTGAATTAACAGATACCCTAAGTTTCACAACTGAACTTGGTTCATTTACCGGATGATTACGCCGAAGCCCAGAGCGATATGAACAGCAATACCACCAATACAAACTATATCTTTGTGCTTATATCGTCCAAAAAAGAAAGGAACCCATGTTATATTGGCTGTAACCCCAACTCCTTCAAAAACTGGTTATGTGTCTCTCTCGCTTTTGATATGTCCTTATCAAGGTCAACGAGCTTTCTGTTTACAACATCCAAATCAATGACTTCTTCGTCTATGGATGTGCTTACATACCTTGAAATATTCAAGTTGAATTCGTTTCTCTCAATTTCGTCCATTAATACTCTACGAGAGTAACGGGTTTCTTCTTTGCGATCTCTGTATGTCTCAACTATCTTTTCAATGTTCTCTGGCAGCAGGTTGTTTTGTCGTTTCCCTTTTTCAAAGTGGGAAACGGCGTTGATGAATAAAACATCGTCAAACTTCTTGCACTTTTTCAGAACCAAAATACAAACGGGAATACCTGTTGAGAAGAACAAGTTTGCAGGAAGCCCAATCACGGTGTCAATGTGACCGTCCTTCAATAACTTGGTTCTGATACGTTCTTCGGAACCGCCTCTGAACAAAACGCCATGAGGAAGAATGATCGCCATTGTTCCCTCTTTGCTCAGGAAATGAAAACCATGAAGCAGGAAAGCAAAGTCGGCTGCTGATTTAGGGGCGAGTCCGTAACTCTTAAAACGAAAATCTTCTGCCATTGCTTCCGATGGTTCCCAGCGATAGCTGAAAGGCGGATTCGCTACAATAGCATCAAACTCCATCTTTTTTGCAGGATTCATTTCGTTCAAAATTTCCCAATCATTGAGCAGGGTGTCTCCGTGGTGAATTTCAAACTCGGTGTCCTTGACTCCGTGGAGGAGCATGTTCATCCGAGCCAGGTTATAGGTAGTGATGTTTTGTTCCTGTCCGAATATTTTGCCAATGGAGCCACCTGCTTCATTCATTCTTTTGCGGACGTTGAGCAACAACGAACCTGAACCGCAGGTAAAGTCCAAAACCCGTTCAATCTTCTTCTTTTCGCCTTTGCTTGGGTCCTGACTGTCAAGCGTTACAATGGCAGAAAGAATATCGGAAATTCGTTGAGGCGTGTAGAACTCACCTGCTTTTTTACCTGAACCTGCCGCAAATTGCCCAATCAGGTATTCGTAAGCATCACCCAAAATATCAGTATTGGTAGGAAATCTATTGATGCCCTCAGCAATTTTCTGAATAATGGTGCAAAGCTTTTTGTTTCGCTCCGGGTAGTTCTTGCCTAGTTTGTCAGAATCTAGGTTGATTTCGGAGAACAAACCCTGGAAAGTGCTTTCGAAAGATTGATTCTCGATGTACTTGAATCCTTGCTGTAAACTACTTAACAGTTCGCCCTTTTGAAGTCTTGCCAATTCTGCAATGCTGTTCCATAAAAAGTCCGGCTCAATGACATAGTGAACTTTCCTGCGCATTTGCTTTTCAAACTCCTGCACATCATCAGGGTTCTGCGCATACCAAACGGCTAAAGGCGTTCTCTTGTCATTTGCTTCCAATATCGGATAATCTTTTCCCAATTCTTTTTTGGCTGCCGATTCGTAGTTGTCAGACAAGTAACGCAAGAACAGAAATGAAAGCATATAATCACGGAAATCATCTGCGTTCATTGCTCCCCGCAATTCATCTGCTATTCCCCAAAGTGTTTTACCTAATTGCGTTTGGCCGTTTGCTGTCATGCTGTTTCTGTTGGTGTTGATTCGTTAAAAATGTTAGGGATATCAAACTCATATTTTGTTAAAAATCCGTATAAGATCCTCTTGAAGAGTTCCTTATTATCATTGCCCATCATTACCGGATTAAAAATCGAGTATTTGCCGTGACTAAATAGATTCAATGCCCTTTCAAAAAGAACTTCATCATCTAAGCCATGTATACATTTATCAATTTTGCTATAACCAAAAAAACTAGATGTTTTTTCCAAAATTGTCCTCAAAGCATTGAAGTGATACGTGTATATCATATTTGAATCAGCAGCCTTCTTCAATTCGGTGAGTGTAGCAATATGATGAAAGAATGGAGTATCGCCAGTATCCTGCAAAGCATAACCTGTAGTACTTTTCTTGTGCAAGAAGAAACACTTATTTTTTATTCTTCTGCTTATTTCATTGTGCATAATATTAAAAAAATAGGCTATGATGCGTTGAGATCACCATTGTAATGTGACTATCCTTGTTGACCATGTTTGCTAAATTACAAGCCAAAGCAATAACATTGTTCTCATCCAGTGAAGATATGGGGTCATCAACGTAAATGTATTTTACCCAGTTATAACGCTCTTGTTTGTCAATGGCTAATTGGGCGACTGCTAAAAAGAAACACCATATAAACAAATTTTCCTCTCCTCTTGACACCTTGATGTGGTCTATTATTTGTGCCGTACCTTCAACCAGTTCCTGGCGTTCAAATATTACCAAACCATCTTCATAATTGATTTTGAAATTAAAGTCGGCATATTGGTGCAACAACGGACGGATTTTGTTATCCATTTCCAATTCCTGCAAACCATCGAAAAACTTGGAATTCTTGTTTATTCTCAAAACCCGTTGCGCATCGCTTAGTAAGTCATTATCCCAGGAAAATAAATCTTCGGTAAAGGCATTGAAGTACAAGGTGTCTCTGTCGGTAACATTGCCATCTGCATCATATTTTTTGCCTGCTTTTCTAAAATCCATTGACAAACGGGTTTTGCCGGTGCCATTGTGGGCAAACAGCAAAATATATTTCTTGTCCAAGGAACGGAGATGCGTTACCAGGGAACTTAAATCTGGATGGGGGTTATCTCTCCGCTCATTCGTTTACTTCGTTTACATCAGGAAACAAGCCCTGCAATAAACCTTTCTTGTGGAGTTTCAGGGTTTCTACTTTTTGGCTTTGCGCGTTAATTAAATCATCTAATAAAAATAAGCAAGATGCGATTTTTTGTTGTTCTTGGGAATCATTTGGTAGCGAAATTGGAATTATTTCAATTAATCCTCCACTTAAATTTTCTTGACCACCACTATTGCTTATTTTTCTTATAAGTAGTCAATCAAAATTAGGGATAGGAAACCGGGTTAAGTCAGGTTCAGAGAAATCAAGAGTAAAAGTGGTCCCAAAGCCGGTCAGAATTTGGGAGAGCGCCTGGTTGAGCAGGACCAAAGAAAGGTAGTCCTGGGCTTTGAGCCAGCCGTGTTTGATCTGCTTCCAGAGTCTTTCGATGCGGTTGAGGTGAGGGCTGTACCTGGGCAAGAAAAACACATAAAGCCCTTTTGTTTCCCACTCTTGTTGTTTGGCTTGAAAGGCAGCACTGGTGTGAAGAGGGGCATTATCGAGCACCACAAGGGTGGGTAGTTGAAGGGTTTGGGCAAAGTCAGTGATGGAATCAATAATAAACTGCGAATTGAGACTTTCCCCTTTCTGATAGCTGGTCAGCTTGCCGGTGGTGGAAAGCAAGCCAAACACGTTTATTCTACCACTATGCCGCGATAAGATACAAGCCTGCTGGCCCTTTTTGATCCACCCGTAAGGAACCGTAGGCATGAGCGAAAACCACTCTCATCTCCAAAACAAAGATCAATGTAACCGGCTTGGGCCAGCAGCAGTAAAGTCAGCAGAGTCAGTCGTTTCTGCTCGTATTCATTTTCATCCTGCAAAGGCTTTACCCATTTGCGGAAGCGTTTCCAGCGGTAACCACTTTTTTAAAAACCGCTTCAATGTACTCTCACTTAAAGAGTGGCCCAACTGCTTTTCGATCTGCTCTTTAGCCAGTTTTACGCGCTGATTTTGCTTTTCGATCTGCTCTGCTATCACTTGCACATGGAACTGATTCTCCAGCTTGAGCAAGGCTTTCCTGCCCCTGCCGGGCTGGTGTTGCAAGCCCTTCACCCCAGCATTTTCAAAGCGGTTCATCCACTTGTAAATACTTAGGTCCTTGACTTGAAACATCCGGGCCAGTTGTTGCACCGAGTGGCCTTGATGAGACAAAAGAATAGCTTGGCACCGATTGCGGAATGAGTGGCTTTTTCCCTTTTTATACCCTTCTTCTAAAGCCTGTTTCTGCTCCGGGGTGAGTTCTTTGATGTAGCGCATACCCCAAATTTACCAACTTCCGATTTCTTATCCCTATTTTTGATTCGCTACTTATTATCATAATTAGCAGATAAGTATTGAAACACAAAACCGGTATTGTGTTTATCCATAAGAATAATTGCTGCACAAGCTTGATTTGTAGCTGCCTCAATTCCAAGCATTGCTACTTTTCCTCTAGTTTTTCCTTGTCCATACATTGCCATTAGTATTGTATTCTTTGGAAAAATCTTGGCAGACGAATTTTGAAGTCCAATTTCTGTTATATATTCATTGGCTTCACGGATAGTGTTAAAATCTATAAGGGTTGTGCTAATCCAAGGGATATCGCCATTCCAAAACTCACTATTTGACCGATTCGGAGTCCCTCCTGAAGTTATTTTTGCAATCTCCCCCAACTTCTTCACCTCCCATTTCCCACTGTCCTCAAACTCTTTAAACCGCAACTTCGGCACAGTTTCGTCTTCTTGCGGGAAAAGGTTTTGTATCAATCCTTTTTTGTGTTCTTTCAGCACCTCCAGCTTTTGGCTCTCGGCAGTGATGACTTCATCTAAGGACCAGAGGCAGGATGCGATTTTCTCTTGTTCTTTTTTATCCTTAGGAATTTTTATAGGAAAGTTTTGAAGTATTGGCAACCTTAACGAAAGCACGGTTGACTTAACAGCCTTTATTGCCAATAAATTACTTCTTAGCATCATTGAATAATAAACAAAAATGCCATCTACAGAAAAATTCTTTAAGGCATACGCCCTTTGATGTAAGTCAAATTTACCATTGTAGTATTTGGGAATAAATTTCATTCCTTCCCCAGGAATAATTACAGCTTCACAATCAAATAGAAAAGTGTTTGATGCTTTGATAACCTCCGAACGGTCAAATAAAGGATACTTTCCATTTTCTACGTGGTCTTGTGCATTTGACTTACCATTCGTTATGGCTGATATTTTACCGAGTGTGGTCTCTTTCCATTCAAATTCATTTAGAAATTCAATAAACCTCAACTTAGGCACCAATCTATTATCGTTGTTCTTGCTCATTTTCTTGTTCGCTGGCTTTTATTTCGTTCACTACCAGGTTTTGTAAGGCTTCTTTGGGTAGCAGCAGTTGGTATTCGGCCACGCCAATGGGCTTGTTTATGTCCTGCAAGGCTATTTCCACGTCCAGGTGGTCTTTGTCGGCGCAAAGAATAATACCGATAGACGGGTTTTCGTGTTCTCCTTTTTCCAGGCGGTTGAGCAGGGAGAGGTAGAGGTTCATCTTGCCCACGTATTCGGCCTTAAAGCTCCCGATCTTCAATTCAATCGCCACCAAAGCGCGCAAGCCCCGGTGAAAAAAAAGCATATCCACAAAATACTCTTTCCCGTTATACTCCAAACGGTATATAGCTACGCTTACTTTTCGACTGACTCTCAGGCTTCTATCGGATTCTGGTCCGGTCCGGTTGGGGTGCTTATCGGTCCGGAATCAAAGAACGTGGTGGTGCTGGTTACACCGAACAAGATAGCTTTTTTCTTTCAGTTGGTTTTCAGTTGAAAAAAGAAGGGTTCATTTCTGCTTTTTTAGTTCGCTTTTCCGGCAAGGCAAGCCGGGAGGGGGTTGAGCCAGGGCGATTGCCGCGCCGGGAAAGCTTCCGGGGGTTTGGGGGCGGAAGGCCCCCAAGATGTCTCCTTTCAGAAGGTTAATCGGTCAGGTAGTTGCCCGACTAGGGAGCAAAATCCGCAGGGCGATGCGGAAGGGTGACCCATCCTGGAAGGTGGGGCAGCCCTGAAGCACCCGCACGCCAGCCGGAACCTCAAGCGGGGTGCAGGGGCGGTGACGGCTGGCTAAAGGTGCGGACAAACTACAAGGGTAGCAGGCACCCCTTATTGCCCCTGCAAAATTAAAAAGTGCCTGTTGCCCGCGTGAGCGACGAAACGGCGGCGGTGCGTGGGCTTTGTGCGTGAGCGGGTGAAAGCAGGCTCCGTGACAAAACCGGGTGCTGGGATCGGGCGAAGCGAGAGCCCGGTTACCGGCGTGAGGGCGACAGGTGTTTTGGCACGAAGCCTGCCCAACAGCCGCCGGTGAGAAGCGAACACCTTAGCCCTGCTGCCAGGCCGAAGGATGGCAAGCTGCACCCTGCGATAGCCTTGGGCAGTCGGCTAGGTGTGTGCGGTAGGGAAAAGGGCGGATGTGGATAGTTATACTTTGAGCTTACCGGGGTCTTGCCGCGTATCAAAGACTAAGACAATATGTACCAGACGTCCTTTGATCCGGTAGACGAGTTTATAGTTGCTTTCCACCAGATACCGATGCCCTTTTTTCAGGTGTTTCAGCCGCGGCTCTTGCTGGCCCGTCTGAGGAAACTGTTTCAACAGGTCTACTTTTTCCAGTAAGGCCAGTACCTGCTTTTCGGCTACCAGCAGGCCCTGCTGGGCTAAAAAGTCATAAATCCGGTCCAGCTGTTTAATCGCTTTGGCTGTCCAGACTACTTTATACTCCTTCATTCTTTCGCTTGAAGTAACTTACTACGTCTTCGTGCGAATAGATTCGTCCAGCGACAATATCGGCTTCTGATTCGGCAATCAGAGTCTCGTACAGTTGCTGGCTCATCGGTTGGAGTTCACTTTCGTAGGCTTCCCGCACGGCTTGTTTTTTCAAGTCTTCGATTTTTTCCAGCAAGTCCTGGTCTTTCAGGGAAGCGACCCATTCAATGAGTTCTACTTTTCTGGCATCTAGGTTCATATATCAACTTGATTTAATTACTAAAACTAACGTTTTTCCGGTGGCTTATTCTCCTTAATTAAGGATTTTTTCACTCAGCTATTTTCACCCCATCGGATGGTATTTATTGACTTGGGCTTTGAGTTCCTCGATTTGACTTTGTTTATAGCGTTCGGTAGCCGATGGGTACTTGTGCCCGGCAAAAGTCTGCACGACCCGTAAGTCTTTGCCCTTTTTGAGCAAGTTAGCAATTACACTCTGGCGGATGGTTTTAGGGTTGAGTCTGCGGTCAGGGAACAAGTGGCGGAAGGTACTCACCAGGTAAGAGATGCCTTCCCCGGTTTCGGCAGTACCTAACTTGGTCAGAATCAGCGTATCTGTTTCCGGCTGGCTGGCCGCATAGCCGAGTAACCGAGGCCGCTCCTGAGTAATGTATTCGTGTAGCAGCATCACCTGTGCGGCTTGTAAGGACAGCTTGCGGGCATGGTTCCGGCGACTGCTGCCAATGGAGATGATCCCTTCTTTAAAGTTAATGTCGTTCACGCTGAGCCGGGTAATTTCTCCGGTGGCGAGGCCCTGGTAGATGAGCAGGCTGATTACGACCTGATTACGTAGTTCTAAGTCCCGGTAACGTTCCTTACGTTCCAGTAGTAAGGCTAGTTCTTTTTCCGAAAACAGGTCTTGTAACTGCACGTCTTTGGTGGACTTATCCCGCAAACGAATGGCCTGGGCTGGATTGTCCTTTCGCTGGTGAGTGTGCTGTAAGTACTGGTAGTACTTCTTGACCGATTGCAAAGCGCATTTCACGGTATCCGGATTCGCGTACTTCTTTCGCAGTACGCCTACGTAGTCGAGTAACTCCCGGTAGGTGGCCTGCCTGGCTTTTCCTTGCGGGAAGTAACAGAGTAAGTTGGCAATGTCAAACCGGTAGCGTTTGGCGGTCAGGGGCGAGTAGCGACTTTGCAGGTATTCTTGCAGACTTATCATTGTTACTGGTGGCTTCATAAGTTTTGTAGTTGAGCCTCGCTGATGCGGGTATAGACCTGAGTAGATTCCAGGTGCCGATGGCCTAAAAAGTCTCTGACTGATTCCACCGGCAAACCGTTTTCGAGTAAGTGGGTGGCAATCGAATGACGTAAGGAGTGCAGGGAGATAGCCCTCTTTCCCGTTTCCCCCGAGGGGGGAAAGGCTCTTTTCAGCAAAGCTTTCAAGAGCGTGTCGCATTGGTTGCCACTCATCCGTTTACCGGCCTTATTGAGCAGAAAAGCTTCCGTGACCAGGGAAAGATTGACGTACTGGCCTCTTTCTTCCAGGTAGTAGGCTTTCAGTTCACTGCCTACCGTGGCAGTCAGGGGGACTACCCGCCGTCTGGCTCCCTTGCCTTCCCGCACGTAGAGTAAACCACTGCGGTAGTGGATGTCTTTTAAGTCTAGCATAACGGCTTCGTTTCTTCTCAGGCCACACGAGTAAAACAAGTGCAGCAAGGCTTTTTCCCGCAGGGTATGACAGGCAGCAAAAAGCTGCTTTACTTCGGCTTGGGAAAGGATGGGCCGGGCTTGGCTGGTAGGCCGGGGGAAGGAAAGGCCGCTGATGGGGTTTTCCTGAATCAGTCCGCTGTCGAGTAAGTAGCTGAAAAACACTCGTAACGCATAAATATGATGGCTGATCATCACTTCCGAGAGTCCCCCGCCCCGCCGCTGATTAGGCCGGGTTTGCAAGTGTTGGTGGTAGTCCTGAATGTGCCCCGCCGTAATCTCGGTCAGGTTCATACTGCCCGTATAGATTAAGAACTCTCTCACGCAGGCGGGTAACATCTGCTGGCTGCCGGGTTGGTAGCCCAGGCTAGCTAAGTGAACCCGGAATGCTTGTACTACTCGCTGGGTGTCTTGGGGCAGATCGTAGGCGTATGCTGTTTTCATCTGCTCTTATACACTTTTTGGGAACGCGGAATGCCAGACGTATTGTATGGCTTTTTGACTCATTTTGCAGGATTATGACCCGTTCTGGCGCTCCAAGGGGTGTTCCAGCGGGCAGGAACGCCAGCGTATTTTTTATCGTAGGGTTAAGCCCTTTCCCCTAATGGGTCAGCTACCGCTAACTGATCGGTTAACTCTAACTGGTCTAATTGTCCCTGTAAATGGCGTTTGACTTTGCTTCTCAATGCTTGCAGGTTGTCCCAGTAGGTGATTTTGTAGCAAAAGCCCCGGTTGGCGTAGCCTCCCGCATAGCCGATGTATTCCAGGATGAGCAGATCACGCAGGTAACGGTGCAGCCCGGTTTTGCTCACGTGCAGGGCCTGGCGGAGTTCTCTTTGCGAGAAGCTGTAGGTTTGGTAATACTCTCCGCCTTTGCCCCGCACGTAGTCTTTGAGTCTCTCGTAGAATAAGCGTAAACTCCCATCCAGTTCATCGATTTTGAGCATAATCGAGTCGAACATAATCTGGGCGGCAACGGATAAGTCTTCTTTTTGGGTAATGAGCCGACCTTTGGCATCCGTGGGCCGCTGGTACTGGTTGAGTAAAGTCACTTGCCGCACGAAGCTCTGGTAGAGTTCGTTGAGTCTGCGGATTTTGTGGGCTTCTTCGGGGAGCTGTACTTTGTCGGCATAAGGATTAATCACTACGTAGGGCTTTAATACCCGCAGACAGTTTTGCAGAAAGGCCGTAATCTGATGTTCTTTTTCTCTATCAATCAGCCCGGCCGAACGCTGGTTCTGGTACTGAATAATCCGGATGGTTTGTTCTTTGGTTTCGTCCACGGCCACCAGAAAGCAGCGACTCATGTTATCCTCGTAGATCTCGCCTTTGGTGGTAGCTGACAGGCTGGCAATGGGACCGTACACGACCCGTTCAAACGCCCTTATATTTCCCTTCTCGTCCTGGCCGGAAGTAGATGATGAGAGCATTCCCCTGGATTGGAGTTCCCGGAAGGCTAACTGGGCTTCTTCCTTCATGCCGTCCAGGTCTTCCAGGCAGATGAGTTTGTGGGATAACTCATAGGCACCGTAGTTATAAAAACTGCTTTCCGTCACGCGGGTAAACCGTTTACAGTCTTCTTGGGGAATGAGTTCGGATATCTTTACCAGTAAGTGCGTCTTGCCGGAGCCGCTTGAGCCTTGAATCAAGGCGTGTAAGGGGTCGGGCATTTTATAACTCGACGCAATGACAAAGAGCAGAATACGGCTTTCGACTTCGCCAACTACCCCGGCTTTACCGATCAAGTCATTGAGCCGACTGAGCAGGGAGGGCTTGCTCAGGAACGCTTTGCACTGGCTGGCCGTGTGTTCATCTAGCTGCACGGAAGCCGTAGCATGGGACTGATTGCCGGCAGGAGTGGCCTGCTGCTTTTCCCGAAAGGCTTCCAGTAAATCGGTCAGCCGGTTTAAATCTACTTCCACCAGGTCTACCCGGAGGGACAACTTTTCAGCCGCTTCCCGGACCGTTTTCTCCACCTGCTTATTCTCGTACAGGTCGAGTTTAGAGCGGTATTTCCAGTCTTTTTGCGAATGCTCCACCACCAGCGTTACCCGCAGGCTGTCCAAGTCTTCTTTCAGACCCCCTACTATATAACGTGAGTTATATAGTAGGTTCTTAGATAACTACAATTTCGCAGGATTGGGCAATACGTTCTTTGAAAGGGGTAATGGAAGGGGTCTGATCAAAGAAGGTATAGGCAATAAGCGCCGACCAGAGGTTGATAAAAAAGTTCAAAGGGCTCCGGTGCCGGGAGTGATCCAGGTCGCAGAGGTTTTTGAGACAGTCAAATACGGTTTCAATCAGTCCGCGATGGGAGAGATAGTAGTTTTTCTTGTAAGTGATTGCTTGCAGTCCCATTGTTTTTCGGTATTTGGTTACGATTTCCAGTCCTCTTTCCCTGAGTCTGGCCGCCAGCCCGGTCAGATACCCTTTGTCTCCGTAGAGAAAGCCTTTGAGTTTTTGAGTAAGCTTTTCGAGCAGATCATGGTTGTTATCGGCTACATTAGCCGTAGTGATGCGGAAGACGACTAATTGCCCTTTTTGGTTAATGACCGCATGAAGTTTGAAGCCAAAGAACCAGCCAGTAGAGGTTTTACCGGTTCTGGCCAGGTTTTTAAAGGTCTTGTTGCTCTGTTTTCTGCGGTTGTGGGCCACTACCAGGGGGTAGAATCAACGTAATTGGCCTCCGTAGTGGCAGCTAAACGACAAGCCGAAAGGAAAGCAAACAAGACAAAGTTGACTCTTGGTATCTGAGCCACAAAAGCCGCATAGGCATAAGGGTTTTTCCAATAGCTGCGCATGGCTCTTAAAATGATCTGTTCATAGTAGTACTTGAAGCACTTGAAGCCCGAATGATGGTAAAAGATCAGGATGCTCATCATTTCACTATCGCTCATCTGTCTTTGTTTCGGCGGCTCATCGTTCTCTTGCATAGAGTACTGCTCGAATTGTTTACAAAAGTCATCGCAGGCAATGAAGATTTCAACTAACTTTAAGCTGTCCAGTATGGTTCTCATTGTAGTAGTTTCTTGGTTTGTGACAATTCCTTAAACTACTCTTTGTGCAACTGTGTTGGACTTCTTGCTTTAAGTGTTTCTCTATCAATTAATTACCTCGATAACTCACGTTATATAATACACGGCGGTAGTAGTCTGGTAGGTGAGTTTATGCAGATTGATTGTATCAAGAGCGGGGATTGCTGCTTTCTCAGTAGCCGCAGCCACTACCACCCGAGCAGGTTGGGCCAAAGGGGGCGGTACTGATTTTTCTTTTTCAACTGGATTTTTTTCATTGGAAGCCTTTTCAAGGGTCACCGGTTGGACAGCAACCGGCTGATTAGAAGCGTTTTCAGTTGAAAGTTTTTCAGTTGAAGATTCAATTGAAAAAGAAGCTGCTTCTTTTCAATCAGGTGCAAGAGTACGGCGGCCTGGTGACCTTGCAATAAACTATTGACGTCTTCCCCTTCCGGGGTCGGTATCTGGCTGAGGGCAAGTTGGGGCAGTACCCCTTGCAGGGTGTGGCTGTGTTTCTTTACGGCTTCTCTTCCCGGCTCGTCGCCATTGAGGAAAAAGACCGCTTCCTTTAGCCGGGGCAGGGACTCGATGGCCGATAGGTGTTCCTGGGTCATTCCGTTGGTACCATATAGAGCTAAGACGGCGTAGGTACCGCTCATCTCTCCCTGTTGGTGCAGGCTGGCCGCATCAATAATGCTTTCGGTCAGAATAAGTATTTCGGTTTCCGGTTCCGGATAGGAAGGATACAAGCCCTTACGGTCTTTTAAGTAAAAATGCCGCTGGTCACTGTCATTGATGGTGGAACGGAAGTACAAGCCGCTGATCTGGTGCTGAGCGTCTTTCAAGGGAAAGACGATACCGTTTTTGCCGAAGGGCTTGTAGCCCGGCTCCCCGCTGCGGGTGTTGGCTCCCGAGGGCAAAAGTAAGCCTACTTCCAGACAGCTTTTAATCAAGGCTTCGTCTTTTCTAGTGCCGTGGTGGAACTGCCCTGAGTTATAACCCACATCGAGTTTTGCGTAATCCAGTTTGCGACTTTCCAGGTAGGCTTTGGCCGGGGCTGAGTTATGCACGGCATTCTTGAAGTAAGTAAACATCTTCGTCAGGATGGCGGCTTTGGTCAGGGGCAGTAAGGGTTTAGGGGCCGTACCTGTTAGGAGGGACTGCGCTTTGAGGATGGCTTCGTGCTTACTGCTTTTGTCCATGTGCATGATAAAGTCAATCACATCCAGGCTCTTGCCGTGGGTGGGACAGTTGGACGAGAAGCAGTACGCCGTGTGGGTTTTGTAGTAGACCTGAAGACTGGGCGTTTTGTCATCATGGAAGGGACAATGCAACCGCAGGTTCTTATCGGGCTTTAACCCGTAGTAGTGCAACACGTCGGCAAGGGTCAACTGGGCTTTGATCGAAGGGATATCCACGGGAAAACTATTTTTTGGCTGACTAGTGTGTAACTATCAGACACAAAAGTATCCAATGTTTTCAATAAGACAAGACCCTGATGGATTTTTTTATCCCTTTTAGTTTCGTATTTTTAGTGAAAGCTGGGATTTATAGAAAAAAAAGTATCCCATAAGCGACTAAAACAATATGAACACAGCCAAGATTATCGTTCGGCTACGCGATAACCGCCATTGGTCACAAACGGATCTGGCCAGGGAAAGCGGGGTTTCGCGTGTAATGATCGGCAAATATGAGCGGGAGGAAGCCGTGCCCTCCATCGAAGCGGCCAAGAAGATTGCTGATGCGTTCGGGGTTTCCCTCGATTACCTGGTAGGGAAGGTATTCACAGCCAACTGGATAAAAACAACCTTAGGCGCATCGAGGAACTCGAAGCCCTGGAGGACGAGAAGAAAAAGACGCTTTACGATCTGATTGACACCTACATCCGCGATGCCAAAGCCCGCAAAGCCTATGCCTCTTAACCGACCTTTTACCGCTTGAAGCTGGTTAGCCGGAGCGGGTAGCGCAGTATACATTGCTCGCTGTAAACACCAAAGCCCCATCCGGAGACTCCTCCCAGTGGGGTTTACTTAATGATTGGCAGCAATGATTGTCCTGCCTTGGCTCCTTTAACCTGACGGCTAGTAAGTCACAGACTTATCTCTATCCAAAAGCACCAGTCCGAAGACTGGCGTTAGTTGTTACTACTTATATTTTATCCTATGAAGCAGTCTTTCACAGATTATTCTACAAAGCTTTATAAAGCTGTTTTTCTTCTTTTTTACAGTAGTTTCAATAGGATTACTCTTGTCCTTAAGGTTCAAAGTTATTTCTTACGGAGTTGATATTACAGACTCACTTATGATGCTTATAATATTCTTTATCTGGCTTATAGCTTTAGCAGTGCATTTTTCTGCAATAAATTTATTTATACCCAGATTAAATCCAATAAAGCAAATGATTCTGTTACTAATCTTATCTACCTTATTAGTTATAATAATCCTATATTATTTTTAGAAGATGGCTTTAGAATAAATTTGCAACTATTTTTTTAAAATTTGACTATTTGGATTCTTATTTACTTTATTTATAAATTCTCCCATATGCGCATTATCAAATGAATGAGCATCCAATCCCTCAGTCGATTTATAATGATTTGAGGCATCAACTTTAATATTTGTTGTCTTAGAGCTGTTAGTATAATAATCATCTCCTGCTAAACCACCAGAAACAGCATCAATTTCATTATAAATTGCTATATGTTTTCTTATACCGGGATTATTAGCAGGATTTTCTACATCATCCTTACCATTAAACGCTGGGGTTGCAATCGTGATTAAATCAGACTTTATACCATACTTATCAAATAACATTTTTGCTGCCTGAATATACTCTTCTCAGAGTGGTTTTCCGGATTTTATAGGTACACAGAACGGCCCTCTTTCAAGTAGAATTAGAGAGAGGGGAATCAAGGATTTGAAACTTGAGGGTGAGTAGACGTTTGAGTTCATACTCGTACTGGTCCAGATGCTCGAAGAAGTGGAGGATACTCGATTTAAATGCTTGGTAAGTGGGATGGAATGAAAGGCCGATGGTTTTTTCATGAACCGCCACAGCCTTTCGATGATATTGAGGTTGGGTGAGTAAGTGGGCAGAAACCACTGCTGAATCAAAGGCTGCCCTTCCAGCCACTGCTGTAGGAGTTGGCTGCGGTAGTAGCGCATTATCACAAATCAATACCAGCTTTTTGCCCGGGTTGTTCTCCAGCAGTTTTTCATAGAGGGTAATAGTGCTTTGGGCATTGACCGTTTGGGCTTCCACTACTACTGCCTCACAAGGATCTAACGCATTAACGGCCCCGTTGAGATTGACCCTTTTCCTGCCTGAGTTGGCCGCAATATGCTTTTCCTGTCCTTTTTGATCCAGGCTTTGCTCTTTTGGGTATTGTGAGTAGGATGGGTAGCGTCGGTGAAATAGACCACCGTGTCTTGCGGCAACTCTTTAATCACCTGCTCAAACTGGGCTACAAACCCGAGCTGCTTTTGCTCATCAGCTTTAGCTGGCACGGGTGTTACTTGCTTGTGGACAAAGTCGAGTTTGGTTAGAATTGCTCTTACTGCCGAGTCTGAGTAGTCTACCTTAAATTCTCCACATATCCAGTCTCCCACCACTCTTGCCGTTGCATACAAGCCTTCCTGCACTTTTTGGTCCACCGCACGGAGTTGCTCCAAGCTGAGTTCTCCCCGGTAAGCCACGTAATTGTCCTTTAGGTACCCATCGAGTCCTTGCTGAAGATACTTTCGCTTGTAGTTGCCCACTGTATCGGAATCAATTCCTGGCTTACTGCGATCACTTCATGGGTATATCCCTCATCGAGCATGACCAGCACCGACAAACGAACATGCTGCTTCTTGTCCCGCGTCTGACGCCGTAGCTGCTCAATCTTTACCCGTTCTTCTTTGTCCAGTCGCATCCCTAACTTATACCCTTTTTGCCTATCTTGAGTTTAACCCAAAACCTCTTTCATCTCAGTATAGAAACGTTACCTCCATGGCTATGACCAATAAATGTTACAGGTTCATTACCTAATTCTACTAAACTTCCCTTGTCATCATATTTATCTATTCCATGAACCTTTCTATAATTCATAACATGAGTAACTAAGTCTTGAGCTGCTATATGTCTATCGTGTTTATTATTATGTAAGTAATTTAATGGCCGTTTTCCATCAGAGAAGATGTTATCATTATTACTCATGCCACGAACTAATCTATTCCAATTAAATCCTACACTAACTTTTGTATTGCGAGTAAGCAAAAATAGTCCTTTTACTAAAGTTCTATCCACTGTCTTCTTGCCATTAGGATAAAACCATCTAGTGTTATCTGATGTAGTTCCAGTAACAAAAAATGCTTCCAAACCATCTAAGTCAATTGCCCAAATAGGGGTATTACTAGCAAATTGATAAGGAGTTAACTCTGGATATTGCTTAGTCAGTGGATCTACAGACAAGAACTTAGCGATACGCGGACTATATATTCTTTCCCCATAATCTTGCCAAGCCGTTTCCCCATCATTTTCCTTCCCGTTGAAGCCGTACCGGTATTGATTGCCAATAAAACTGAATCCTTTGCCTAGTTCCAGCACAAAATCCCTGATTTTGGCGATCAGCCGGTTTTCGAGTTCAGTCTCTTTTACCGGTTGCGTAACACCCAAAAAACCCAGGTTATACGCGCTTTTGAACACTTCATTGGCGTACTCGGCATGGGCCTGGGGAAGGGTTTGGGCAAAATTGTTGGTTTGTACCCCGTTTTGCGCCCCGCGGGAGCTGTCCATTTTAATGGCATTGAGCAGTAAATCCCTTGACCAGCCTTTGGTAAGCGCTTCGTTTGCGTAAAATTCAATATGCTCATCTTCTTTTACCTTAGCGAGCAACAGAAGATTATGGCCCCAAGGTAAAACTGCGACAAGCTGTCGCAGTTTTGGGTCGCTTTGGGAATACCGTTCATAAAACCGCTTCATGTCCCATAAATTACGGGGCGATAGTCCCATATCAGGAAATTCCTTTTTCAGATCGGCAGAGAGTTGGTTCACTACACCGGCACCGTGCCCCTTTTCAATTTTGCGTTCAACGAGCAATTTGCCCAGATTCCAATACACCTGCATGGCCGAAGTGTTTATCTGGCGGGCAAGGTGCAGGCGTGCCGATTCTATTTCACTGACAGCCGCTTGAAACAATTCAGCGTACTGCTCTTTAATTGTTGGGTTATTCATAGGCCTTCAGCCCGCTGATTTCACGCCCTTCGGCTCTTTTCTTTAATAATGGGGTCAAATCTTCCATCAGTGCCAGTTCCCGTTTGGTGCGTTCTTTCCAGCCAAGGTCTAAGGGTGCAAAAAGTTCACTCAGCTTTTCGCCATCAAATATCATCCGGCTTATAGTGCTATCGGTAAATTGTTGTAGGGCTGAAATTTCCAAGCCGTTTTTCTGTGCAATGGCAGCTAATTCTTTGGTTATTTTTTCCGCTACAAACTTTTGGTAGCCTTCCCGTATCTCCTGTTCGTTTAAGCCCTTGCCAACTTCCAGTGTTTTGATGAAATCAGTAATGTATTCCCGTTCGTCCATCAGGTTGGCACTCGAACTCAGCACACCAATCAACGCTTCACGGGTCATTGTTTGCTTGGAAGGTCTGTTCTGCGTGTATTTCGCAATCAATCCCATGATGTAGTCATAGTCTACTACGGCAGAAGCAAACAACACAAATTCAAAATCGAGTTGCTGAATGGTTGAGGGGGCTTGGTCGCCTTCTTTTTGCTGAATATCTTTCAGTTGTTTGGCAATTTCCAGATATGAACTGCGGAACGAACGCAAATGCTCTTCGGGCAATAGCTGGTCAATTTTTGCCTTTTGCTCATCGTTCAGGTCAGTGTACTGGTCAAGCTGTGTTTTCAGTCGCTGCACTTCTTTAAACCGGTTGATGAACTCCACGCGGGCCGCATCGCCTTTGATGTTGTAAACTTCCTGCGGCTCGTTTACCAGATTTTTGTCTTGCATCCATTTGCCCATTTCTGCAACTGCCTTTTCATATTTCTCAATCACTTTCGGGGCAGGGTCCACCAGCCATATTTCTTTGGCTCGTCCGGTATCTTCGCCACTGAATAAAGCAATGGCTTTGTCCACTTCGCCTTGCTGTTGCCTGAAATCAAGTATGTTTCCGTAGGGCTTTGTGTCGTTCAGAATCCGGTTGGTGCGGCTGAATGCCTGAATCAGTCCGTGGTATTTCAGGTTTTTGTCTACATACAAAGTATTCAGGTATTTGGAGTCAAAGCCGGTGAGCAACATATCCACCACAATCACCAAGTCAATTTTGTTTTTGTGCGGATAGTCGGCATTGCTGTACTTCTGAAATTTGATACGCTGCTGCACATCCTGATAATACAGGTCAAACTCATTGATGCTGTGATTGCTTCCGTACTGCTTGTTGTAATCGGCAATAGTGGCTTGCAGGGCCTTTTTCTTTTTTTCGGGTTCAACTTTGTTGTCGGCTGCCTCCTGTTGTAAATCTTCCTGCAACTGCTGCACATCTTTGTTTCCTTCGGCAGGCGGCGAAAATACACAAGCAATATTTAAAGGAATGTAATTTTCATCTTCCCTGATTCGCTTTGCCTGTATCTCTTTGAATAGTCCGTAGTATTCAATGGCATCATTGATAGAAGCCGTTGCCAGCAAAGCGTTAAAGCGTTTGGTATTTGTAGCGGCATCGTGCTTTTTGAGGATGGCATTGGCAACTGCTATTTTATGTTGTGTACTGCCAATGGTTATATTTTGCTCAGGCTTGAAATAGTCAATGTGAAAACGCAGTACATTTCTATCCTCAATGGCGTGCGTGATCGTGTAGGGGTGCAGTTGCTTTTGGAAAATGTCTTTGGTGGTTACAAAAGAGCCAACCGTTCCATCGATCTGCTTGTAGGTGGCATTATCTTCAAAAATGGGTGTTCCCGTAAAACCGAATAGCTGTGCATTCGGGAAAAACGCTTTGATGGCTTTGTGGTTTTCCCCGAACTGTGAACGGTGGCACTCGTCAAAAATGAAAACGATGCGTTTGTTGCTCAACGGCTGCAAACGTTCTTTGTAGTTGTTCCTGTTTTTCGGGTCTAAAGCCAGTCCTAATTTCTGAATGGTGGTAACGATTACCTTATTGGCTTTGTCGTCTGAAAGCATACGCCTTACCAGCGTTTCGGTATTGGTGTTCTCCTCAACACTACCCTCCTGAAATTTATTGAACTCCTCACGGGTTTGCCGGTCAAGGTCTTTGCGGTCAACCACAAACAAACATTTTTCAATGTCGCCATTGTCTTTGAGCAGGGTAGATGCTTTGAAAGAAGTAAGCGTCTTGCCGCTGCCGGTGGTGTGCCAGATGTAGCCGTTGCCTCTGTTTTGGTGGATGCAGTCTACAATGGCTTTTACCGCATAAATCTGGTAAGGCCGCATCACCAGCAGCTTTTGTTCGCTTGCCACCAAAACCATGTATTTGCTTATCATTTGGCTCAGGGTGCATTTGCTCAAAAACTTATCGGAGAAGTCGTCCAAGTGCGTAATCTTCCTGTTGTCCTCGCTTGCCAATTGATAGATGGGCAAAAACTGTTCGTCGGCATTAAAGCTGAAATGCGTAGGGTTGTTATTGGCAAAATAGTAGGTATTGGCCCGGTTGCTCACAATAAAAAGCTGCATGAAGCAAAGCAATGAGTTCGTGTAGCCGTTACCAGGGTCGCTTTTGTAGTCCACAATTTGCTGCATGGCTCTCCGTGGGCTGACCTCCAAACCTTTGAGTTCAATTTGAACCACGGGAATGCCGTTTATCAGCAAAATCACATCATACCGGTGATGACTGTTTTGGGTATTAATCCGCAGTTGGTTGATGACCTCAAACTCATTCTTGCACCAGTCCTTAATGTTCACTAGCGTGTAATGTAGAGGTGTTCCGTCCTCCCGGGTAATGGTGTTTATTTCACGTAAGCGTTTTGAGGAAGCAAAAACGTCGGAATTGATGATCTCGTCTCGTAAACGTGCAAACTCGGCATCAGTCAGATTAACCCGATTCAGAGCTTGAAACTTTTCACGGAAATTTTTTTCAAGCGTAATTCTGTCCCGAATATCTGCCCTGTAAGTGTATTTCAGGTCAGATAATTTGGCTATCAAACCTTGCTCTATTTGCGTTTCCTTAATCATATAAAGATTATATCGGCCAAAATAACTGTTTTCATTAAGTTAATCAGACTTTGCATTGGCAAAAAGTGGATCTTCTGGCTTTACGTAGGCAATGCAAAAGCGGCGGGTAGTTTTAGAGATGGAACAGACAGAGCTCCCCATGCATTTTTAGCCAAATTTTTCTGACCTTAACGAGTTGTTCTTGTGGATCCATGGAGGTAAGACTACTAAAGGGTTAGCGGTGGATAAAAGGATACCTCTGCCAGCCCTAATAAGCCAGCCCAGAGTTCCCCGCATATCTACCGCTTAATTATAGTAGTTTACCAACAAGTATGAAAATGGTAAAATCGAAGCGCCTCTTTTATACCCTCACATTATATTGGCTGATTGGCATCTGCCAATATAAACTGTTAACCCAAAGAAAAATCCTTCAACATTTTAAAACTAAGGCTAAAGTATAACTGGCAAACTGTAACAGGACAGTATACTGCATTTACCCGCCAAAGACCAGATAAGATTCTAGGATACGATGCGTTTATTCTTTTTCAGTGGCTGGAAAAAATGATGTTTAACATCATGCCTTCTACGCTGTCATATTCGGCAGAACACCCTTTCTTTTAAAATCCTTACCCACCATTTCGGCCATTAAAAACCTGTATACCGTCATTTCCGCGAAATGCAAGTAAATTTTCGTGTGGAATTGACTTTATGAGGTATAAAATAACTTTTGCTTTTTCAGTTTTACTCCTTTTGTCTGCTTCTTTCTTGGCAGCCCAGCAACTAGATACAACTATGTGGGCTACCAATGGCCCAGTTCAAGTAATAGTCCGATATGGTGGTTCAGTTTATATTGGAGGCTCCTTCTCTTGTATTGGGCCCAATACGGGGGGAGGAGCAGCTTTAAACAGAACAGATGGAAAAAGAATTTCCACCCCGTTATTACATATAACCGGAAGTGTATTTACTTCAGTGCCGGATGGAAACGGCGGACGGTATATAGGCGGTGATTTTACAATGATAAATGGCATGGTCCGGAAAAGAATAGCCCATATTCTGCCGGATGGAACGCTGGATCAAGGTTGGAATCCTGCTGCCGATAGTACAATAAAAGCACTTGTGGTTACTGGCAACCATGTCTATGCCGGAGGTAATTTCAGAACCATTGGCGGGCAAACCAGAAATTATCTGGCGGCAATGGATGCGACTACCGGGCAGGTAACCCCATGGAACCCCGATGCAGGAAGTGCAGTTGCTGCACTGGCTGCCGAAGGAAACATAATTTATGTAGGGGGTAATTTTTCAAAAATCGGAAATATTACAAGAAATTCCCTTGCGGCAATTGATGCTGCTACAGGAGAGGTAACTGCTTGGAATCCGGATGTCTTTGGACCTATAAATACACTAGCTGTTTCGCAGAATACGGTTTTTGTGGGTGGAGCTTTCAGTGCTGTTGGTGGCATGAGCAGAAACCGACTTGCCTCCATTGATGTGTCTACGGGTAAGCCCTCGCAATGGAACCCAAGTCCGAATAGCGATGTATCGGCTTTATGCATTTCCGGAAGTACAGTGTATGTAGGAGGAGCTTTCACCACCATAGGTGGAATGTCAAGAGGCCGGGTGGCGGCAATTGACGCAGCTACCGGGCAGGTAACCCCATGGAATCCAAATGCTAATAATTGGGTATACTCGCTGGCAGTGTCAGGAAATTCTGTTTTTGCTGGAGGAGCCTTTACCTCTGTCGGTGGCCAGGCAAGAAATTATTTGGCCTCTGTCGATACTTCTACAGGAGAGGCATTACCCTGGAACGCCAATGCCAGCGGCTGGGTGTATTCTATTTCACTTTCAGAACAGGATTTATACGCCGGGGGTAATTTCAGAACCATTGGCGGGCAGAGCAGAAACCATCTGGCAGCAATTGATGCTGCTACCGGGCAGGTAACCCCATGGAATCCAAACCCGAACAATCCTGTAGCCGCTCTGGCCGTTTCAGATAACATAGTTTATATAGGGGGAGCTTTACAGCGATAGGGGGAAAGGTTAGAAACTACTTAGGGCTATCGATGCTTCCACCGGTAATCTGATGACGTGGAATCCTAATCCGAACCGGGCTGTAAACACAGTGGTCGTTTCAGGAAATATCATATATGCGGGAGGGGCATTTACCATTGCCGGTGGGCAGTTCAGGAATTATGTGGCCTCTTTTGACGTTTTCACCGGTCAGATTACCAGTTGGAATCCTAGTGCAAATCAGTATGTTTCTGTTTTAACAGTGTTGGACAAAAACTGTATTCGCCGGAGGAGCATTTACTTCTATTGGAGGCAGATTCACAGGTTGCTTGGCTGCTATCGATGCTTCTTCAGGAAAAGCCTTAGACTGGAATATAAATGCTAACTCTACTGTTTCAGCACTCACTGTTTCAGCAAAAAAATTATATGTGGGAGGTAATTTTACCCTCATTGGTGGCCAGGCTCGAAACCGTCTGGCCGCAGTTGATGTAACGACTGGCACAGTCACAAATTGGAATCCTGATTTAAACGGTCAGGTCGCAGCGCTGGCAGTTATAGGGAGCGATGTATATACGGGTGGTTATTTCACCAGCGTTGGCGGCAAGACCAGAAATTATTTGGCTGCAATCAATTCCCTAACCGGCCAACCTTCAGACTGGCATCCGGATGCTAGTCAATACATTTATGCATTGGCTGCTACTCGTGGGTTTTTGTACGCTGGAGGATACTTTACCACTATACAAAAAAGGAATTTAGCTTATTTCTCCTCGTATCTTTTGCCTGTACCTAAGCCAAATTTTGTTCAAGGAGTTATTTTTGAAGACAAAAACAGTGATTGCAAACAGGATCCAAATGAAAAAGGTTTGGCTGGTACAGTGGTTGTTGCAAGGCCCGGTAATTTCTTTACTTCCACTGATTCTTCCGGAAAATATACGCTGCCTTTGGAATCCGGTGAATATACAATTCACCAGATTATTCCAGTTCATAAGCAGGATTTAATTCACCAAGTGTCCTGCAGTTGAAAATATTCATTCAGTAAGGTTCGCCGGTTCAGATGACACCCTTTCTGCAATAGACTTTGCAAACCGGATCCAGATCCGCTCTTATCTAAGGGTAAGCGTTTCTTCTAGCCGCCGTCGCCGCTGTTTTTCTGGCACCACCACAGTCTCTTACTGTAACACCGGTACGGATGAGGCCGGTAACGTCAAGGTCTATGTCAAGCTTCCTGAGTATGTAGTTCTGGTCCGGGCAAGTCAGGAGTACACAATTGATGAAGACCAAAATTACGTCTTCTCCCCTGGGAAATTGGCTGCCAATGATTGCGGATTCATTCAGCTTACCGATTCCGTGGTTTGCAATGACCCTTCCATCAGAGGTCTTACTCAATGTACCAAAGCATGGATTACTCCGGCCAACTCCTTCACTCCTGGATCCCACATGGGATGGGTCAGATATAAATCTTGAGGCAGCCTGCCAAGGTAATGGCAAGGTAATACTAAAGATCCGGAACAGGGGAAAAGGAAACATGGCTGACAGCAGTACTTTCAGAATTTTATTGGATGCGCAGACAGCCTATATTGGCAGATTCAGGCTATCCATAAGCGACAGCTTGATTCTGAATATACCTGCATCCGGAGCCACCGTTCGCCTTGAAGCGGATCAACGTCCGGGACACCCAATTAAAAAACAGAGTAATATTTCCGTAGAAGCCTGTGGTGCAGGCGTGGATGGTCAAGTCAGTATAGGGTATGTCTCACAATTCCCTCAGGATGATGTTGAACCAGAGGTGGCAGTCGAATGTCTGTCTATAACCGACTCGTATGATCCCAATGACAAAAATGTTTCTCCATTGGGAGTAACTTCTCAAAAATACACACCTTCCGGGCATGTACTTGATTACGTGATCCGCTTTCAGAATACTGGAACAGATGTAGCTTATAAGGTAGTGGTAGTAGATACGCTATCCGATCAGCTTGATATTAGTACCCTACAGGTAGGAGCCGCTTCACACCCGTACAAAATGCAAGTATCTGGTCAAGGAAATCCTGTACTTGCCTTTATTTTTGATAACATAAACCTTCCTGACAGTACCTCAGATAAAACGGCAAGCAATGGTTTTATCCAGTTCAGTATTAAACCCAAAGTCGGTCTTCCAGTGAAAGCGAGGATTGAGAATTATGCTGACATATTTTTCGATTATAATGAACCTATCCGGACCAATACAACAATAAATACTATCTATGATATGCCTTTGGTAATTGTAGATGCTGTCAGACTAAATGAAAGTATAATTTGTAATGCTAATGTTTCCGTGCAGGCAGGGGATAATCAAATTCTTTGTTGGCAGTTAACAGAAACAAATCTTCAGGCACTCAGCCCCGGTATGGAAAAGGCAGTTGGAAAAGGATCAGCGGATGGGGTAATATTCATGACCGGGAGAATCCTGCCTCCCGGTTACCGGACTTGGCTACGGAGAGAATGTTTTTGAGTGGAGTGTTTCTGCCAATTCCTGCGGCACTGACTCGCTGCGGGCATGGGTAACCTTGACCCGCCTGGCAAAACCGGCTACTCCCGTGATTACGCAAAACGACAGCGAAACCCTTGGAGCAGATTTACCAGCAACTAACTATACTTGGTTTCTGGATGGAATCAGGCTGGACCAGCACACGCAAACTATTTCCGTTTATCAGGCCGGAAATTATTCCGTACAGGTGCAAAAATTCGACGGATGCTGGTCAGAGGTTTCAGCTGTTTTTGCTTATGCTTTGCCTTGTCACGTTACAAATACCGAATCTTTTGCTGGAAATAACCAGTATCTATGCGAGAAGGATACTGCTCAATTTCAGGCACTCAGCCCCCGGTATGGAAAAGGCAGTTGGAAAAGGATCAGCGGATGGGGTAATATTCATGACCGGGAGAATCCTGCCTCCCCGGTTACCGGACTTGGCTACGGAGAGAATGTTTTTGAGTGGAGTGTTTCTGCCAATTCCTGCGGCACTGACTCGCTGCGGGCATGGGTAACCTTGACCCGCCTGGCAAAACCGGCTACTCCCGTGATTACGCAAAAAGGGGTTGATAGCTTAATGTGCAGCCACGCAGGTGAAGGCTACGAATGGTACTTGAATGGGAACTTACTCCATTTTGGACAAAAGCAGGTGATTCGCGTCAACCAAGTTGGCTTTTATTCGGTCAGGGTCAAGGAACCCTTAACTTGTTTTTCGGACTTATCACCTGCTTTTGAGTATGGTTTAAATACCACAAGTCCTGTAAGAATTTACAATTTCAATCTTTATCCTAATCCAACTACTGGAAAGGTGGCAATAGTGCTTCCAACAAGTCTTGGCTCAAACATTCATATTTCTGTTTATGATGCTCTAGGTCGAATAGTAATTGCTGAATACATCAATTTGGCTTCTGAAAATAACAAAGTAGAATTAGATTTTTCCGCACAAAAAGTTGGGATTTTCATAATTAAGCTTCAATCGAAGAATGGAATAATAACTAAAAGACTCTTTAAAACGGGAGCTAAATAAATTCGGTAGTGCTAAAAATAGGGTGCTACTCCAAGTTTAAAACCACCCTTAATACCACCTTAAATCAAGTTTTTGAAATTCAAGTAGCACCCTAAATTGTGCACTACCATAAATTCAAAGTGAGCACCATCTGCCAACCACAAATCTATTTTTTCGCAAGCTCAAATAACTTGGTGGTTGGTACCAGAAAGGTTGAAGGAAGTTTAAGTTTATGAAAAGAATTAATCAATGAGTAAGGCTTTGACCTTTGAGACAGTATTTTTCGATACTCCACAAATGGCTGCAATTTCCCTGATGCTGTTATTGCCTTCTTTTAATTGCTTTACTACGCGAGGGTAATTGCTGAGCACTTCCTGTTGAGATTTCACGCTGCCAGCTTTGCGGCCAATGTGTTTGCCCTGCCGCCTTGCCTCCTGTTGCCCGGAGATGATTCTTTCTCGCAGCAGTTCTCGTTCGTAGTCAGCGTATTCCTTCTGAATACCGAACAGAAGGTTCGCCAGAGGCTTCCTTTTCCCTTGCTCATCAAGGGTTTCCATACCCAAATTTTTGCAGTAGATGGATACACCCAGTTCATCGAGTTCTCCCCTGATCTTTTCCGTTTCCCTGGCATTCCGGCCCAACCGTGATACTTCAGTCAGCAACACCTTTCGAATTGTTCCGGCTCTGGCAATAGTTAACAGTTCTTCTACATCTAAACGCTTACTATTTTTCTTGTAGCCGGACACTTTAGCTTTTATCAGAGCTACTACATGATACTGCCTGTAGCGGGCATACTCTTCCAGTTCAGTGATTTGACGCTGGTAATTCTGCTCTTGGGTACTGACGCGTACAAAGATGACAACCGGAATCATGTTATAAATAAATGCAGTGGGTCAAAAAAAGGAGTTGTTTTCTGTGGGACAATGAGCCGGTTCCTAAATTGGGTAAATTGCCCAAATAGGCGGCGTGAAATGAGCTATACTTTTTTTGGGACAATAAACACTGCTTTGCTGTGTATTCATTCAGTGTATTATTGTCCTAAAGGGCTGATGTGTTACTCTAATGCGTTTTGCAACTCCTCCACGAAATCAGGCTCCAGAACCAGATATACTTCTTTGTTCTCGAAAAAGCTCTTCTTGGATAATTCATCCTGCATCTCGGCTAGGACCTCTTTAATGTCCTTAATGATCTTCCACTGCGGCAACAGGTGATAAGTTGCCCCTCTTTTCTCTGCCCACTTCCTAACCTCTAACTGCCAGTCCCTTATTGCAATTTTCAAATTTTGGATTTGTGCTCCACTCCAGGAGGCCTCGTCACCATCCAATATTTCGCCAACAATTGCTATAAACTCTTCTTGCAAGGACCGCTTCAACGGCTCGGTTCTTGGATTACCAGTCCTGTGGGATTTTTCCTTACTGGGGACTTCCTGACGGTTAATCTCATTTGATACTTTTTCCGTGGTGGTGCTAGCTTGCAACCTTTCTAACTGTAATCTAGCAGCTTTCAGTTTGGCTTCCTGCTCTTCCTTTTGGGTGTGCAGCTTCTTTAATTCATGTTCGCGGTCTCTTTGCCGCTCTTCAGCCTGTAACCGGGCCAGATGGAGCTGGTGCTCTAGCTCCATCTTTTTGATTCGGGCCAGTGATCTTGCATCGGTTGTCTTTACTCCGCTACGGGCGCTGGTGGTCAGGTTTAGTTCCGGAGTGCTAGGTGGATGAATCGAACCAGGAGGGCCTTGTTCGGCCTTGCCTTGCTTAAATGCTTCACCTTTGCATTTTGAGGAACAATACTTCTTATTACTGCGGTAAGGAAAGTTGCTGCCGCATTGTGGGCATTGAGAGGTGTTTTTCATAGTCTGAAAGCGAAGATGTCACGTAAAAAACTGTTCTAAATCGGTTTTTTAGCCGTTTCCAAACAGTTGTTCTAACGGTTTTGAAAAACGGTTCTTTCACAAAAGCCTGATACCATAGCTACCATGGCTACCTGAAAATCTGTTCTTGAAATTTTTTTGAACTAGGGTATTTATGGTAGCCATGGTAGCTGGCATTGTACTCACCTATCCTTTCACATCTAGAGCGAGGAGCTCTAGACCGATAACGACTGCCAGTTTGCCATCCTTCTTGACAACATCAAACCCCTCCAATCTTAACTCTTTGGCTAATGCTCGGCTATCTTCTAAGGCAAGCATCAATTCATTATTTTCGCACCAAGCTTGGTACCTACTGTAAAGGGCTTTCAATTCACATTTCTTTTTTGAGTCTTTTCGGCAACACACTTCTAAGAAGGTACCCAGAGCGTCCGACTCTTCGTGGTACTTTTTAGTAGCTTCTTCCACTGCCTTCGGAAAGTGCCAGCCGTGCTGTTGTAAATATCTGTGCCCTTCTACCGCCCAGTTAAGGATTCCTGGTAGTTCGGCCCTGAACGTTTGCAGCATTTCAGAAGTGGGCTTCCTTTCCGGCTTAGGAATGGTAACGTTAAAGGGGATCATGTGAACACGCCGCCATATTCCATAGTCTCTTCCCTTAATGACTAATTTATGGTTGCCAAACAACCAAAGGGTATGCGTAGGATCAAATTCAAAAGGTCTACCGTGGGGGAACCGCCCTGAGAGCCGTTCTCCCGTTAAATCTTTAATCTGACTCTCATTAAGCTCCCGACCTTTGGGTATTTCGCTGGCTACTACCATGCGAGCACCCTTCATGGTAGCAATATGATAAGCGGACGTACTGTCCAGTATCCGGTTCAGCAACGCAGTAATAGGAATAGTACGATAGTAAGTATCCATTCCAAGCAGCATACGAAGCACTGCAAAGAAAACTGACTTCCCGTTGGCCCCTTTGCCGTAGCAATACAAAAACCTTGAAAATCGGAGTAGCCCGTTAACGAGTAGGCTACGCAGCAGCGGATGAAGTTGATAAGGTCTTGGTCACCAGCAAAAATACGATCTAAAAGGCCTCCCAATGTGGGCACTTAGCTTCTGGATCGTATTGTATGGGGCTTTGGTGGTAAAAGCGAGTAAGTGGATCATGTGCCGTAAGTTGCCCGGAGCGAAAATCGTAAACACCATTTAAGAGAGTTGAGCAAGTGGGGCTGGTTATCAAATTCCTCTAGACAGCAAGCAAGATGACTGGTAGACAGTTCTAACGCGTTGTGTAATCTATTCTTGGCGTTCAAACTCTTGATTCGTCTCAGTAGCCCCTTATAAAGCTTATTTAATTTTTCCGTCTCACTTCTAATCACTTCGGTTGGCTCTGCCTTTATATCGGCTTTGATTCGTTTTATTAGCTCAAGAATGGATTGGGCATATTCGTGGTAAGCTTGCGTTAACCGCTCTGTTGCCTCTTTGCGAGTCTGTTTTTTCAAGTCCTTCAGCCAGACCCCATTGGTATAGGTTATCCATGTACCTATGGTGTGGTCATAAAGCTTTTCCCCTTTGAGTAAGGCAGCAAGTAGTTCAGCATCCCCCGCTCATTCCTTTCATAGCACTCATTAATAAATGAGTAGGGGAGGGGACTTGCAGCACTATCGGGTAGGAGAGGACGTTTTGGTTTGTGGTATGTTTTACTTCCGAATCCTTCGGTGTTACTGTAACAGTAGTTGATGATAGCTTTAATTTCCGTATCGGGTACATCCTCTCTTTGGAATCGTTGCTTAAACTCCTGTTCAGTGAATGAACGGTCCACCCCGTACTTGTGGCAGAAGTAGGCCAGCACGAGCATATACCTGTGCCGGTGCCCTTCAGTATAACGGTACTTACGTTCGTGAACTGAAATACACCATTCTAATACCTCTAAGTCATTGGTTTTTTCTTCTTTAGCGTTACGGTTTACTGTCCCCGGGTAGCGTTGTAAGAGAATGGCGGTGATGAGTTGGCTTTGCCATTAGCTGTTACTGGTGGAAATGGAATATCGTCATTCATAGTAAGCCGAGTTTAGGACTCAAGTAGCAATTAGGATCATAAGGCAGAAAGCAGGCCCTGCTGAGGTCTTTACAATTGAAATCAATAGCAGTTGGAGGGATCTTACAAGCATCAATTAAGAATCTTGCACACTGTTCGTAGTACTGTCCGTGTGTTAATTCTGTTTTTTTCACGCGAAGAAGCACTTTCAGTCCATCACCGCTTGGGGAAACAAAACTCATCACGGTCTCAGGTAGGGCATTTACTGACATTTTTACCGCTGGCAGTTCCGCTTCAAGGTGATCAATATCCAGACAAACAAGGCCTGAAGGTATATGCAGTCCTGCCCCACTACGGTTATGAAACGTACCAGAGAAGCAAGCAAAGTGGAAGTGACTGGATTTGTACTTATTAGCTTCCGGCTTGGGAGTGATCGAAGCCTCTGTGTACAGGCTTTAAAATGCTTGGAAGTGGTTATTAGGCGGTAAACCAGCAAAAGGTTTAGATTCCTGAAGCGGTCCTTATTCCAAATAGGAGGGTCAAAAACAGATAAATGGGAAGCCATAAGGGGATGCATATCCCAGGTAGCAGGATAACCATTTCCGTTGATTTCATTAAAACAACGCGTTCCGTAACAGTTGGTGAAAGAGTCAATGACTGGCTTCATGTTCACCCCCCTCCATGTAGGCAGTCTCCGAAAAAACTTCTATTATTTCGTGGATTTGATGAGAGCAGCCGGTTATGCTGGACAACCGGGTATTAAGGGCGCGATAAGCCGGAAAATCAGTATTTTTGCTTTGCCAAACATCTAATACTTTTCCCCGGAACCACGGCCTTCTTCGCTGAAAGGCGTGGTTCTCATTTTTCGTCTGCCCCTCCTTGAGCAATAATCTTATCCAGTATTGATTTTCGAAAGCGCCACTGACTGGCAATTTTCTTGCCCCCCATTTTTGTGGGTTTTTGTAAATTAAAGATGGGCTTACCCGAACGTAATCAGCGGTTTCATCTAAAGTAAAAATCGGATCCTCGTCCGCAGATGGCTTCACTGGGAAATCAGGCTGAAATGTTTTTAGGCAGTTCCAGACTTCATCAGAAACAATATTCCGGATCTGACGCTCGGTAAGAATTGCAATTGGATCCATAATCATTATTTTGGTTATGGTGCAAGAAAGGCCGAGGCAATTCCGAACTTGTCCGATTCGGATTTTAAATTACTTTATGAGGAAAATGCTTTTTGCCTTCACACGAAACTCCGATACCCATTTATTAAAGGATTGGTTTCTTTTCACTGTGGACATATCTAGGGTAGAAGCGCTAAATGATTTGAGGGAAAATTTCGATGCAATTAGCTCAGCTGTTTTTGTGTTATTAAATTGTTGGATTATTGAATTATCTCGCAAAAAATAAACCCATGCACTTATCATAGATTTGTACCCATATCTGGGGTTTTTAGGAATATGGTTATCAGACCCTATAATTTTTTTTTCCCGTAAAAGTTGTAGGGCCAGTTCAATTTGGCCAGAATCATAGAACAATCCCTCGAAAGTTAAAGGTTCTGAATTTCCTCCTGCTAAAGAAGCCTCAGACTTCTTCATTTCTGCCTCGTATTCCATAGCAAGTAGATCGGCCTCCTGCTCCTTCATCCTACTTAACAAGTCCATCCTCTCAAGGGTAAGTGATTCTATGGTTGGAGGCCGGTTGTTCTCTGGGTCAGCAATGCCCTTTTCATTCTCTGCAGGTAATGGAGGCAAATTTTTCATCCTCCTCCATCTACTGTCAATTATTTTGGCTTTTTGGAGGAGCATCGTACTCTCCCTCTCTAATTGTCTGAGTATTTCAGGTTCATCGCCCGAAAATGAAAAGGCTGAGGTATCAAACATAAGGTAGAAATCATAAATTAAATCAAAGCGCTTAAAAACTCTTCGGTCTGATCATCGCCAAAACTCCCCAGGTAGTTCTGGGTTGTTTTTAAGTTGGTATGACCAAGCGACTGGGAAATAAAAGCAAGGGGAGCGTTTGAACGTAAAAGAATGGTAGCGAAAGAATGCCTGGCAGCGTATGTAGATATGTCTCCCTCAACGCCTGACTTCCCGGCGATCACTTTCATCCATTTGTTAGTGACCTTGATTACTTGACAAATGACTGCCTTCTTACGCTGAGGACTCATTTCTGTGCTCAAGAACGGAAAGATAAATGCATCCGGATTTCGATCTAAAATCCCCCAGCGTTCAATTATTTCAATAGATTGGTCAAATAATTTGGCTGAGGTTACTTGTTGATTTGCTTTGCGAGTACGAGCAGTTTTATTGCGAACAAAGCGAACCGTTCTGCTTTTCGAATCAATATCTTGCCAACGGAGAGTCAGCAAATCAGCAAAATTTGCCCCATTAGTCAGGTAGCTAAGTGTCCAAAGGTCTTTGCTGCGCTGTTCATAACTTTTAGGATCTTCCGCCTGATAGGCCAGAATTTTCAACACATCGTCCTTGTTTTTGGCTTTCTTTTGGTTTTTCCCAGCTGGAATCACGTACCCACCTTTGCCAAAAGGATAGCTGCTAGATGGTGTAAGTCCTTTGGTAATGGCTTCGTTGAAAACAGAACGTAGTTGTCTTAAGTAGATACCGATGGTTGTCAGGCTTGCTGGACTGGCTGAGCTTTGAGGGCCGTGAGGTGCCCTGCCACACTTAAGCATCCATACCTCATAGCAATGCAAGAAGTTAGAAGTAACCAGCTCAAAAAGTAATTCAATTTGAAGAGGCTGCTTTTTTCTGCCTTGTACTGGCAGACCCAAGCGTGTACGTTCAATGTCGTCGATACTGGATATAAACCGGGTAAGGGATCTAGCCGCATTGCCGTAGCTTAGTCCACTGCCTACTCGGCCCTCGGCAAACATCGCTTTTTCCTTTTCTAGAAGTGCCTCAAGTACATTGTTTTTGCTATCGCGTGTAAAGTCTTTGCTATCTTGATTCCAGTGCTGGCGAAATGCTTCAAAGCTAAAATTACTGACCAACTGATCAATAATGGCTTGTGCTTTCTTCAGATACCCTGCATCGTTGGTGATGGTTCCATCGGGCTTTCGTTTTGTGCCGGATTCAAATAAATGCACGTACAGCGCTTTGAGTTGCTCATCCTTCTTGCGGCCGTCATTGGGATTAAGGCGAAGATTTTGCAGCCTTTCCCATGTTAACTCATCTACATTTATTCCAGTTGAATAGAATCGTTGCTCTCTTTTAAAAGTCACTCTTATCCGAACTGGCCATTTACCATCGGCAGACTGCCTTCGCTTATCCAAGTACAACACTACTGTAGGTTTATACATTATATCTGTGCATTACATTGTGCATTACATGACCTAAGATTCAAAGCAAATGTATGCAAATGTATGCAAAGAGGCAACTGTATAAGTGGTTGGATATAAGGGATATATGGGATATATGATAATGTGTGATTATATATATAAATCTGAAACTTAGAGCATCTGACTCATAATCAGAGGGTCGATGGTTCGATCCCATCAGGGCCCACTTATATAAAATGTTGATAATGAGCAATTTGTAGTTACTTTAGCCACCTCCTCAAAGGGTGGCTTTTGCATTAATTGCAATACAACTTGCAATACATTTTAGGGGTTGCAATAGAACACGTTGAACAGTACAAAAACGAAACCGAGAAGATGGAGATAAAAGATGTACTCGGATTAGGTAAGATACTGCCATTAGAAAAGCTTGTTGATGTTGTCTCAAAGGCTGTCGGTAGACACAGAAAGTCATATTACGACCGGAAGGACATAGACACAGAAGCGTACCGAATCAAAGCGTTAGCAGAAGCTAAAGCCGAAGGAATCAAAGTTTTGGCTAATGCCATAAAAGAGAACTTCGAGAATACCGGTAAAATTGAATATAATGACCAGGGAATTACTATTTCATCCCCTCAGCAGTTACCGCCAGCCCAGCCACACCAGCCGCCCGTATTGATTTCTTTGCCTGTCGAAGAGCAGGCGCAACAACGGATTAATTATCAAGAAGCGAAAAGGCAGTTGAACGTTCAAAGCGTTACTTCCTTTGCAGCAGAAGAACTTAAACAAGCGGAAGCCGTAACCGATGAACCAATAGATGAGGACTGGACCAATCGGTTTTTTAGGTACGCCGAGGACATTTCAAATGAAGAAATGCAAGCTTTATGGGGCAAAATTCTAGCTGGAGAAATCAGGCGACCGAAAACATATTCAGTGAGGACTCTCGATCTACTTAGAAACCTGTCTAAAGAAGAGGCGGCTGTTTTCTTAAAAGTAGCTCCGTTGAGGATTACTAGTGGAGCAAACTGCTATATTTTCAGAAACGGAGGCGATAATCCTTTACTTGATTATGGCCTCTCCTACGATGAGCTATCTCTATTAGTTGAAATAGGGTTGATACAACCCGGAGAAAACATTGTAATGAATTTGCAAAACACACCAAACAAGGCCCAAATTTATCTTACATCAGGTGATATAATCATTTTGCTAGATAAAGAAGCCAATAGTCCTGCTGTGCATGTGCCTATCTATAAGTTTACAAGAGCAGGTCGCGAACTTTTAAGTCTAGTTAATACTAATCCTCCCTTTGAGTATTTAACAGCGTTCGCCAAGTCGATTAGAAGCGAACATATTTCAGTCACTTATAGTAAGATAGTGCAAGCGCATCCTGATGGAAGGATTACCTACAGTAATCCCGTTTCGCATTTCCCCGATTAAACATTTGGGCGGGAAACACAGGTCGGTAGTTATTTGACCCCTTTTCCAATAGAAATATTCAGATGCTCTTGCACCCCCGGAACTCCCTCCACGTTCATCAGCACCAGCGGGTACTCCCGTAGCTCCTCGTCGGTCATGTAGCGGGTATGACGGCGCTGGATAGGGTTGTCGCTCACGTGTTGCTGCCATTGAGTTGCCGTGAGCATGACCCGGCTTACATACTGGCCCTGCTCATTCTTCTGCCACCGGGTAACCTCCCCGTCCTGCTCCCAGACGAGGTACTGCACACTGCCCCCGTGGGATTCTTCCCCAATCACCCGCTTCTGCATCAGTACTGACCACAGCACATCATCCAGCACCGATAGCCGGACGTAGGGATTCTATGCCATCCCCGTACAAAGTAAAAATTACAAAAATCGTAATAATATTTTGAAAAGTGTAACTATCGTACTACCTTTGAGTCAGTAAACCCGCCGCGGTGGGCCTGCCTGCCGGACAGGCGGGTAAAACGAGCAATAAATGGTCATCATCAGTAAGGCCGTGATTAATGAGTTTGGCCTGGCACATGCTGATTCAGTAGATGCGCTGAACCAATGGTATATCCGGACCAAAGTAGCCAACTGGTCAAAGTTGGAAGACGTTTGGAAAGACTTTCCTTCCTGTGACTATGTAAGCAATGACCGCTACGTATTCAACATTAAAGGCAACCATTACCGGATAGTGGCAATGATTTTCTTCAGTGTTCGCACGGTATACATTCGCTTTGTGGGTACTCATGCCGAGTACAACAAAATTGACGCAACGACTATCTAAATCAACATCAGTAAACCCGCCTGTCCGGCAGGCAGGTCCGCCGTGGCGGGCAGGCTTTCATAACAGCTCTATGAAAATCACGAATCAAAACGAACTGAAAGCCGCTTTTGAACGGCTCGACCAAATGATTGCTGCCGGCTTCCAGGGCAACGCCGATAAGGAAGCTGGGTTTGCCATCCTTTCTCAGGCAATTGAAGCTTATGAGGATAGCCTCCAGCTCATGCCCCTCAAGCCGCAAACCTTAGCCGGCATGATCGAACTGAAGATGTTTGAAAGAAAACTCAAGCAGAAGGATCTTGCTGAAACCCTGGGTATAACTACTACCCGGCTCAGTGAAGTGCTGAACGGTAAACGAAAAGTGAATATGGATCTGGCCAAAAGACTCCACAAGAAACTTGGCATAGATGCTGATTTCATTCTCGATCATGCTTAATAATTCATTTTAACCTTTCAAACCTGCTTGTCCGCCGTGGCGGGCAGGCAGGAATGCTATGGCCTATCTTATGAAGAGTAGAGCCGGTTAAACACTGGCTTTTCCGTTTACTGCCTCTTTGGCCTCCCTGGTCAGCCGGCTGGTATACATCCGATTAGCCGTGAATATCCCCCCGGATTCTCCCCGGTTCACGAGCATGCCATCCTTTTCCATCTGTTCCCACTCCTCATCCTTTCAATACCATCAGGTGCGATTAAAACAACACAACGCGGGCGGGTACGGAAAGAGGTCATTTCCCTTTCAATACCATCAGGTGCGATTAAAACTCCCTTGCCTTCAGCGCCGCCTTCAGCCGGGCGTACTCTTTCAATACCATCAGGTGCGATTAAAACTAGCTTTTGCAGCATTAAGCCGGCTTCAGGCTGCAACCTTTCAATACCATCAGGTGCGATTAAAACGAGTCTCTGACTGATTTTCAGTAAGTTCTCAACTGACTTTCAATACCATCAGGTGCGATTAAAACCGCATCGTGCATTAAAACAGGGATTCTGAAAGGGTGCCGCAACCTTTCAATACCATCAGGTGCGATTAAAACTCAGCAATACGCTGCACCAAGACCGTTCTTCGTCCTTTCAATACCATCAGGTGCGATTAAAACCAGGCGGGCACAGCTGGATACAGTAGTTTTTCTATATCCTTTCAATACCATCAGGTGCGATTAAAACAAAGATGTGGATAAACGTTTTAAGCGACACTATTCGCTTTCAATGCATCGTGCGTAAAACATCGAACCATCAAGTTGCAGAGAACGGTATTTTAACTTTCAATACCATCGCCGGTGCGATTAAAAACACGATGTGATCACCAGAGACGAACGGGAGAAAATGACTTTCAATACCATCAGGTGCGATTAATAAGCAAGGCGCGGCAGTGCTATCATTTTACCTTTCAATACCATCAGGTGCGATTAAAACCGGACCGTAGGCAAAAGTACCATCAGGTGCGATTAAAACTCTTATAGAGTAGTCTGGGCTCAGCACCACGCCCTTTCAATACCATCAGGTGCGATTAAAACGTTTAGCAGTAAATCTATTGTATCAGACACCTACTTTCAATACCATCAGGTGCGAATAAACACTACTTGAAGGAAGAAACGGTTTGACAATATCTTTCAATACCATCAGGTGCGATTAAAACATCAATACTTACGCGAAGGTGACTTTCTCCTTTCAATACCATCAGGTGCGATTAAAACCATCAGGTTGAATCCCTCCCCAACAAATCACTTTCAATACCATCAGGTGCGATTAAAACCGACGCCGCCGCAATTGGTACTTTCAATACCATCAGGTGCGATTGGTTCACTGCAAAAAGAAGAGCCATACAACTGCTTTCAATACCATCAGGTGCGATTAAAACCAGTCCGTTTCGCAGCATTTCATGCTTTACCAAATCTTTCAATACCATCAGGTGCGATTAAAACAAGTACGCTTCACTAAATTACTTAGTTTTCCCTTTCAATACCATGTACATCAAACTTTGCCAAAATCATCTGGTGCGATTAAAATACCATCAGGTGCGATTAAAACTTTGACGACGAAGACTAATGCCAGATCTCACAAAATGCTTTCAATACCATCAGGTGCGATTAAAACTTATCGGTGATTTTTGCAATATGCCCTGCTGTCTTATCTTTCAATACCATCAGGTGCGATTAAAACGTGCCGTTTTTACCTACGTATCGGGAATCCAGAGTCCCTTTCAATACCATCAGGTGCGATTAAAAACCAGCGGAAACCGGCCTCTCAGTGTGAGCTTTCAATACCATCAGGTGCGATTAAAACGCCCGGAGAGGGCAAAGCTTATCCAGACGCATTTTCCCTTTCAATACCATCAGGTGCGATTAAAACCCCGGCGCAAAAATGCGCTGAATCAGGCAAAGAGCCATATTTCAAAGCCGGATTACAAAGGTAAGAAGCGTCAGCCAGTAATAGTGTAAAATTACGGGCAGGCTGACGACTGCCCTTACTGTGCAGAAAAGGCAGCTTCTGACGGAAATGAGGCTTGTAAACCATAGAATCCGGCTCAGACAGCAGAAAAAGAAAACAAGCTCTCCGGGAGGCTGACGACTTTTAAAGAAAGCGGCTGCGTTTCGCCCTTCTCAATTCCCAGTACGGTGCGTTCGGCGTACCGTTCCTCCTGCAGGCGGTAAAAGATCACGCCGTCCTCTTGCTGCATCAGCTTTTTTGCCTCCAGCTGCAGCTCCATAAACTGGGAATCGGTGAGCTCGCCTTCAAAAACAGAATTCTGCACCCACACCAGGTAGCGCCGGAAAAGCTTCAGCATTTTGCCGGTGCGCTTTACCGCGTCGTAAACAGCCAGAAAGTACGGCATAGCCGGAGAATGAGTTTTGAAAAAAAATTACCACCACATAATGAAAACCGTGGTAGGGGTCCGCTTTCGGATCACACAGGTGGCGGACCAGCTTGTAGCACTCCAGCCGGACCAGTCTTTCGTAGGAAACTTTCCGGCCCAGGGTGCGGTGTTCCACCGTCTGGCGCAGCCGTTCGTCCCAGTGGCTCACGAATATTCTCCGGCCGGCCTCCGTGAGGAAACACCCGCCCAGCCGCTGCTCAAAATGTTTAGGGGTGATTTCTCCGGTCTTGACCAGCCGGAAAATGGCCCGGTCCACCAGCAGCGGCTTGAACACTTCGGCCAGATCCAGCGCCAGCGAAAAACGCCTCTCGCCCGGCTCGTGCAGGTAAGCAATGGTCGGATCAAGGGCGGTGCGGTAGATCTGCCGGAGCACGGTGGTGTAGCAGAGGCTGTTGCCGAAGGAGATCAGCGCGTTCATTTCATTGGACGGCGGCTGCCGCTCTCTTCGGGTGAAGGGGAACCTGGCGGCAGCTTCTCCCAGAAAGTGCGGCCAGAGGCGGTAATAACGCTCCCGCACCCTGCCTTCCACGCTCATCAGGGTGGGAATGTCGGCTGACCGGAGCAGCGCCTCCCGGTCTCTGGTCATCTCTTCCAGAGCAGTGCATAACTCTTCCCGGGACTTACCCTCCAGCCGGGAAAGGTAATATTTGATCACCCGCTCAATGTTGAACAGGGCCGCTTCCACAAACGCCCGGGCCAGCAACAGCCGCCTTCTGGCACTCAGGTAATGCCTCACCTGCTCTACCTGCAGCCGGCCCGAAAGCTGGCACTCCCTCGGATAAAGGGCGGCGGTAAAGTGGCCGTAGTAGTCAAAGAAAAAGGCAGGGATACTGTTCTGACCAAGAAAGGTGACCAGCTTTGAGTTGATGTCGATCTCGCCGAACAGGTAAAGACTTTCCACCGACTCCACCGGAAAGGGAATGCGCTCCCCGTCGGCCGGGGCAGAGGGCAGGCCCTCATCGTCCGGCGCATCGTCGGGTTGTCTTTCTCCCGCAGTGCGTTCGAGGGCAAGTGTGTTGTGCCGGCGGCGCAGCCGGCCGTTGGAGAAAATGTAATAAGGCTTTTTCAAGGGAGTGGGTTGAATGAAATGGACAGGTGGTGATGTTTAGCCGTAGCAAAGTTCTTCAAAGGCGCATTTGCGGCAGAAGGAGCGTTTTCCGATCCGCTCCGGAGGGGTAAACCGGTACGCCAGTTGCCCGATCTCCTGCACCCACCGGTTCAGTTGGAGGGAGTCATCTTCTGTGATCGTTACCGTCTCGGTTTTACGCAGGGCCGGGTAGTTGAGCTGGCCCGTGAAGGGCTGGCCGTCCCGGCGCGATACGCCGTTCAGTGCCAGTAGCCACAGGTAGAAGCGCAACTGCCAGCGGTGGGCCTCTTCGCAGGCGCGGCCCTTTTTGGTTTCGTGCAGCACGCCCTCCTTCAGGTTGGCCCAATCTACCTTGCCCGCCAGGCGGATGCCGCAGGGGGCTTCGGCCTCCAGGGCAATGTGCTTGTCGGAACGCCCGTAGGTGTGTTCGTCCAGCAGCCGGCCCTGAGCCACGGTATCCGACTCCCCTTCCATCCACAGCCCCCGCAGGGAAAGCCAGGCCTTGCGGGGGCAGATCAGGTAGTAGCCCAGCACCATGCCGCCGACGCGGAGGGCAGTTTTGGTTTCCATAGGCGCTTTGCGTTTTTCAGGATTTTTTACCGGGCTTTTTCTGCCTGATCGTCGCCTCGATTTCCCGGACTACTTTCGGACCGAAGCGGTCAGGAATCTCCCCGGTACGGAGGTATTCTCCGGCCTTGGCAAGGGCTTCTTCCACCGTATCCGAATCCTCGTCTTCCCAGCAGGTGCCCCCGGCGTCGAGGACCGTCAGGATGGAGTCGGAAAAGCTGTCGTCATCGGTGCCCAGGCGGATGTAGCCGTGGTTGTTTGTCCACCAGTTCAGGTAAGGGTAGTCGGTTGAGAAGGGCATGGGCTGGCGTTTTTAAACGGTAGCTTTCAGTAGTTGATTTTCGTAGTCAAAAGCTTGCATAAGCTCAATCAGCTTTTGTTCAGCCCTGTCCAAAGCATCGGCGCTGCCGGCCGACCCCGTTACGTAGCCGGCTGCAATGGGTGTTATAAATAAATCAGCTTTTGTGTTTTCGTCAAGTTTAGGAGCAGCTTGGGAACGTTCGGTATCTGCTCTTAAGTCTCCGCGTATGGCATAAGCAATCTGATTGGCATTGTCACTGATGGCAATTGCTACAGTTTCCATCAGACTGAACGTACGGGCCTGGTTAGAAGTGATTCTCCAGTTAATCAGTGCGTGAGCTAATGCCCGGATGATTTCTTCACGTTTTTCTTTAGGACAAATCAGGCAATTGCCGAAGACATTCTTTCCCTCTATCCATCCATGGGCCTTTAACTTAGCCTCAATGGCCGGAAATAGTTCGGGCTCAAGTTTATTGTTAGAAACACAGAACAGCGTACGTAAGTCAATTGCTACGTCGTACACAAACAGGCCGGAAGCACGGGTTTGGTCCTGAATGAAAATGCGGTTGGGCAGGTTACGTTTGTTAGTGGTTAACCAATTGGCAAGTTCCTCATCCGTGAGCTTAGGCCCCCTGTTCTTACCATCTGCCCAAAAAACGCTTACTGTGTGATGCTCAGAATAGGAAGTGCGGTCAAACGTCAGGTTCTCAGTAGGATACTCAATGCCTCCCAACAGCGGATGCAACGGACGCATGGCTGAGATGGAAAGCGGACTGCGTCTTTTGACGGTATAGTTTCCACTTTCGGCTTTCATATACCCTCCAAGCAGTTGATCAGTAAAAGTGGGATCACAAGGGGAATGAGGCTCTTTAGGACTTGCTTTATTATCTTTTTTGTCTATTTCCCAATTGAACGTAATGGCAGCAAAAGGCAGATTCAGTGCTTCAATTACGGATCGTTTTACCTGTTGGCCACTGGAATAAGCCATCCGCCGGCCAAATTGCGGATCAGTGTAGTACTTTTGTCCTTCGTTTACGCTAAATACAGTGTGTTCGGCGTGGCGTAAACTGCGCAGATAAATAAATGGGGAATTCTTCATTTTAGTTTATGATTTAAAGTGAATTCTTTGATTTCAAATATTGGTATTCAAAGCGGATAAGGGTGGCAAAGAGCGGAAAGTTATCGGTGGGCATTTTTAATACCTGAACTACAACTTGCCGGAATGCATCTGCGTTCTGAGGAGCTAGTCCTAGTACTTCAGTTATTTTATCAATAAAAGTTTTTAAGCTTGCCGACGTACGAAGTTCCTCCGAAAGGCGGGCTTTTTCTTTCGTGCCCCTGTCATTTGCGGTTGTTTTTTCAAATTCTTTCAAAGCTTGAGCTACTTGTGTAGCTAGATTGAGTAGTTCCGTTTTGTTCAGCATGGCGATAATCCAAAGTCTATAGAGTTGATAATTCAAGTAAGAGTCCTCATCTGAAAATTTGTAATCCTTACCCTGTGCATATAGCATTGAGCCTTTCGGCATGTAGGCACGGAGGTTAGCCGGCTCTAAAGCTTTCAAACCAATAGTGCCTATCTTGCACGCTCCTTTGAAATTGTAGAACGTTTGTAGCCTTTCTACCTGACTGTCATTCAGAATAATAGCTTGCCCGGATAGGAAAACGGCATCCCTGAACTCGTACATTTTCCGTACTTCAGGAAGATAAAGTTTGATGAAGCCCAGCGTTGTGTTCGTTTGCGAAAGATTATAGGCGTAGGCGGTAAGCGCCTGTCCCGGGTATTTCTTCGACAAGGCAAACACTACTTTCGACCAGGCATTGGTTGGAATGGCAACGTTGCCCAAGACTTCCGCAGTCTCAACTCGGAAATTTCCAAATGGATCTTCCGGGTTATATTCTTTGTCCAAGCTGTGACAAAGCCAATGCCCGTTCCAGGTTTCTATCTGTTTGTCCTTTAGATTAGGCGTTTGTTGCAAATATTTTCGATAATACTGCCACCCCATGAATAATGACCACAGCACTTCCGGTTCGTTGATAAGCATTACAAAGCCGCCGCTTACCCCAATTCCCAGTGCTTCCCCAATCCAGGATGCGTACATTTCTTCTGCATCTATTCCAGAATTGATATTAGTTACCTGCCCGGATGTAGTTGCCTGAATCTCCTCGGCGGCATAGCCTACGAAAACAGCACCGCTGGGCAAGCCACTGCTTAGTTTCTTGCGCAAGCTATTATACTGCGCCAGTGATTTGCTGCCGTATTTCTTTACGTCTTCATCACGCGGTTTCTGAAAGAAGGGAGAATTGCTGACGTGTATGAGATGACTTGAATCCGTGAAGAACAATTCAAAGAACACTTCATCGAAAAACTCGCCTGCCGTCAAGCTTCTGCCTTCCCGCTCATTATACAGGGCCAGAAATCTTTTACCAATGTAACTCGTGAACATAGCTTATAGGAAGTTGTTGTGCTCGACCAGTTGTAAGCCGTACGTTCGGTATTCGGCCAAATGCTGCGGTACTACGAACGGATACGCCCCTACTTTCAACTGCTCATAAGTTGATTTACAGGAGGTGATTGTTTTATAGTTGACGGGAATTTCCATCTGTAGACGTTCTTCCCAATTAGCGGTGAGGTAAGCCTCCCGGTCACTTGCCAATATGCAAGTCGCGCTCTCGATTTCGAGTGCTTCAACCAGCACCGCCCGCTTATAATTGGTCAGCTCTTTTATCGTGTATTTTCCATTTTTAAAAATCAAGTGCGTATCAATTTCTTTACGGTCCAGAACCGGGTATACTGCGTTGATCTTGGCTTGCAAAGCGCGTTCTTGCAGTAGTTCACCCCCCTCCGGCAATTGGGCGAAGCTGTTTTTCAGCACTCCTATTTTATAGGGCAATACGTTTCCTTCCGGGGCAATCACATGCACAGGCTTGTATTTACCGATTGTATTTTCATTGCGCTTGCGGTTGACCCGGCCAAATCGTTGAATAAGGCTGTCTAGTGGGGCACATTGGGTAATCATCCGGTCAAAACTGATGTCCAGGCTTACTTCCACCACTTGCGTAGAAACGACCAGGCAGGGGGCCAGCCCATCGCCAAACTCCTCGCTTCCGTCACCGTTGAACTTGGTTTTTAACTTTTTCTCCAAATTCACCCGGTCACCCCGGCGGAACCGGCTGTGAATAAGCATCTTGGGCACGTCCGGAAACGCTTCTATGAAGTCTTGAAAGGCATCCTGTGCTTTCCCGATTGTATTATAGATCACCAGTACTTTTTCTTTGTTTTCAAAAGCCTGGGTCAGCAATAGAGGAATTTCCATTTCATTGGCGAGTTTATGCACATGGTGCCGGTTAAAGGAATCCAAAATTTCGTCATCCAGTTTTACCTCGTATACCGCTTCCTTACCGCCTAGAATGTCCAGCAACTCGTCGTACAATACCGAAGGCATTGTAGCCGTTCCGATGTGTACCCGGCAATCAAGCCTGAGCAATGTTTTTACGATGTCCAGCATCATTGCCCGGGAATAATCCGAGTACGTGTGTATTTCGTCAAGAATCACATCGGTACCCTGTACGTCGAGCATGACACTCTCAAAACCGGAGGTACCGAAAACCATTGCCGCCAACTGATGTGGCGTTAATACTTTGACAGACGAGCCGGCCAATGGTTGCAGGATTTGCTCATCCAAGCGGTTCCTGGCAACGATTTTCGAAGTTGCATGTAACAGTCGGACATCTTCATTCGGAACCGTCTTTCTGATCCGCTCGTGCATGGCATTGATGGAAGCCTGAAAAGGAAGGGTGTAAAATACTCTCCCCCGGCAGCGCCTTAGCAGGAAATCCGTTTTACCGGCACCGGTTGGGGCGACAACCAGCGTATACTTACGGCCGTCGTCTGTAGAAATTTCTGACAAAGGGTAAATGCCCCTTTTACGACCCGCATCGTGGTAAAAGGTCAGATCAGGGATTTCGAAGAGGGGCTCAAGTTTTTTGCCGGTTTGATGCATGAATGCTGACGCAAAATGATCGGCTGATTTGAGCAAGCCCCGGTAAGGCGACCAGCCCGTTTTTTTTGCCTCGCAGTATTCAGCAACGTAAGCCAACGCTTGCCTTGCTTCCTCAAAAGAGATCTTCCGGGTTGGAATGTCAAAATACTCCAGGATGGATAAGCCGTACTCGTGCCAGTCGTTCCATTCTTTAAGGTGGTTTACCACCCATCGCCGGTCATTTTGATCCAGGTCCAGAATCCCTTTGTTGCCTGCATCATTCTCAACCGATTTGTGGTGACCTATCACCAGATCAATCAGTGTAGTCCATTCACTTTTAGGGAAGAGGGGTAAAAATGCCAAAGACGAAATCTCATGCCGGTGGACGAAATCCCATTCATGGTTCTCAAGGAGCGTTGCGCCATTGGCCGTGCTGATCTTCCTTTGAAAGTGCGGGTGCGCCTTCCCCAGGTCGTGCACGATAGCTCCTTTCCGGGCAAGGGCTAGATCGAATGGGAAGGCAAAATGCCGGGCGAATTTTTCAATGGCTTGTGTCACCTGCTGCGTGTGTTGCAACAATGTGAGGCTTCCGTAATTCTGGCTTTTTGCTAAGATTTCGTGAAGTGGTTTCATCTATTCACGGATGGGATTTCCTGTCACAGTTAATTCTCCAAACATTTCTGCACCTTCGGCAAATCGGTTATGACCGACTTTGAAGCCTTGTTCTGCATGGGTAAAAAGCAACTCAAATCCTGGCAGGGCTTCAAATTGTTCTAAAGGAAACCTCTCCGCAGATTCAGGAAAAAGCAGGTCTTCGTTTCGGCAAAGGCATACGGTCTGTCTCAATGCGGCATCCGCATCTTCTTCGCTGCCAAAAGCCAGGTACAAATTGGGGTTAAGCATCACGCCACGGCTGAGGATACCTAAGTTTGTTTTATAGACTCCCTTTTCTTTAGTGGCACAGAATCCACCTTTTGACCAGGTACGTTCCTGTTGCACGTCAATTCCCTGGTAGTTGAGCCGGTGGCGCTTGATTTTGCGAATTTGTCCGCTCTCAGCCAACAATTCCGGAAACAACTTCTTCTCAATGCCTTCCACAATTGAAGGCGTAAGAAACTGCTGGCTGAATGTCTCACTGTCCCGCACGGCCGTCCAGGGTTTGATGAACCCGAAAGGACCGGTATACTTCACTACGTAAAGTGTATCACTCATAATAAATCTTCAATATTTGGTTTAACAAACGCCCCCGAACCCGCTCCCCGTCAGTTCACCGATGCCCACCAGCCAGGCGAACTGTACCGCTTCGGGGGTGCCTTCCACCACCACCGGACATTCGCTGCCCCTGTGTCCGGTGTTTTTGATTGTAATTTTCCGGGTGCGGGCTTTGGGGTATTGCCGGTCAAACGCAACGGACACGTCTAAGTGGTTGCCCGTGTAACCGGCCGCCTGCAGCTTTTTTCGCATGATGGCGGTAAGCGCCTGGTCGGCCAGTGGGTTGTCCCAGAGCAGGTATTCGCGGGTGTTGTCCTCCCGCGTCCGGCGGGCAACCACTGCCGAACCGTCGGTCCGGAAGCTGAACCGGGTACCGAAATCAGGAGGCGGCAACAAGCGGATTTCGGCCACCCGCATCCCGCAGGCGACCTCCGGCCCTTCCATCAACCCGCCCACCAGCTTCTTGGCCGTCGCGTTATCCGAAAAGGACACGTTCCAGGTAGTGCCCCGCCGGAAGTGCAGGTTGCCGTTCCGCAGGTCGGCATTTTTGAGCCAGCCGAAGCTGTACAGGCTCAGCCCGTCGTGGAGGTGGTTGCGGCCCAGCCATTTGTGCAGGGCACCGGTAAGCTGGTGCAGGTGGTTGAAGGGGACCGGCTGGGTGTTTGGACTCAGGTGTAGTTGCAGACGCATATGGGTTTGAATTGATGACACAATAGTACAACAGTTGCCCGCCAGAACTTGTCGGGAAAGAAAATTTATACCAAAAGGTGCGATTAAATTTGCGCTGCGCTCCATTATCAATACCAATACCTTTCAATACCAGCCGGTACGATTAAGCGGGGAATCAGTACAGTTCAAGTAGCCCCAGTGCGGGATCGGTCAGGAAATGGTTGATTGCATTAAACCTGTCCACCAGTGTTCGGACGATACGCTGGGTAGTTACATTGCCCATTCTGAGCCATATTACCTTGGGAGGGTGTCCGAAACGGTTGAGCAGTTGATTGAAGTCGGCGTCTTTGGTAAGAATTGCCCCCGACCGTGCCTGTACGTACGTCCAGATCTGCCAGTCACTTTCGGCCTCAAGTCCCACATACTGTACATGATTCACATTTCAGTACAGGTTTCGCACCTGTGCTGGTATCTTTGGGGATAAATTGTTGTCCGGCAGCAGGTAAATCATTGACCCTACTTTAGAAAGGATATTATAAATACTAATACCGGTTGCTAAAAAAGAAAAATCAATTTTTAAAAGCAAGCATTTTTTATGCAACTGTTGATTTTTTCTTTTTGGCGTCCGCCGCGTAGGCAAGGCAAGCCAGAATGTCCTCCCGGGTCAACCCGGGAAAGTCGTCCAGTACTTCTTCCGTCGTCATGCCGGCGGCCAGGTAACTGAGCACATCGTACACCGTAATGCGCATGCCCCGGATGCAGGCTTGTCCGCTCCGCTTGCCGGGTTCAATGGGAATGTAATCCTGATAGTTGATCATGGCGGTCAGTATTTCCGGATATAATCAATAACCTTTTATTGGTAATCCTGATAACGGGTAGAAATAAGGGTGTGGCTGACCTGTTGCAAATCTCCGGTCAGCAGTACCCCTGGAGCATCTTCTGAATCCTTCGGGCAATCTTCTCCCGCAACTGGATTGGGGCAATTACTTCCACCTCTTCGCCATAGGCCAGTATCTCCCGCTCCAGCTCGTGGTTCAGGATTACCTCCAGCGAAATCTCAAGGTGCTGCGCGTCTTCCCGTAAAATCTGCTGGGTGGGGTGGAGCGGCAGGGTTCTCACGTACTCCCCTTCCGGCTTGCTGAAACGCAGAACCACCCGTTCTACGGGTAATTCCGCCGTGCTGGTAACGCCGATCACGTGGCTCCGGTAGACAGGATAATCTGCCTTCCGGTCAGGGTTTACCGGCTCACCGGTGAGTTGCAGATCCTGCATGCGGTCCAGCCCGAAAGTCCGGATCTGGTTTGCCTCCAGATCCCAGGCATCAAGATACCAGCGGTTCCGGTACTCGAAGAGCAGGCCCGGTTCTGCAGTCCGTAGCCTTGCCTTGTCCGCTACGAATGACTGATAGGAGAAAGTGACCACCCGCTGCCTTTGCAGGGCTTCCCACAACAGGGCAAGGTGCCCGCTGCCCTGAAACTGATCATTGTACTCCAGCCGGATGTAGCGGACCAGCGCCTTTGCCGTGGGAATGGACATGCTGATCAGCTCCATCCTTTCCCTCCGTTCCAGCAGCCGCACAAACTGCCGGAAATCACTGATATCTTCATCAGTAGGAAGCAACAGGTAATGCCCGCCTCTTTTCCGGTCAAATGCTACCTCCAGTCCGTATTCATCGCGGATACTTGCAAAATCCCGCTCCAGTGTCCGGGTGGATCTGGTAGTGTGTCCCTGACTTTCCAGATACTGAACCAGATTTTCCTTTGAAGGATACCGGCAAGGAGGCTGGAGCTGACGGATCAGACAAAGATGCCGGTGTAGGGTAGCTGATTTGTTCATGGTCCGCTAATTACAGCAATCAGTAGTAAGTTGGCAATATGCGGGTATGATTCCTGCACGGTACATGCAGCCCCAATAAACAAATGAGGCGTAATCCACTGATTGCGCCTCGTTTGTTTGTACTCAGAAATCCTGCCCTTTACTGTTGCCGCGGAATCAGTTTCACCAGCTGGCCCGGCCCTTCGGTGATGGCGTATATGTAGCCGTCGGGGCTCTGGGCTACCTGCCGCACCCGGCCGATGTCCTGCAAAACTTTTTCCTCCGACACGTACTGGGTGCCGTTCAGCTCAACCCGGGCAATGTGCCGGTGGGCAAGGGCGCCGATCAGCAGATTGCCTTTCCAGCCCGGGTAGCGGTTGCTGGTCACCAGCATCATGCCACAAGGCCCGATGGAGGGCACCCAGTACCTGACCGGGTTTTCCACGCCGGGCAGCTCCTTGTTTTCCGTCAGGACGCTGCCGTTGTAGTTGGTACCGTAGGAGGTTTTGGGCCAGCCGTAGTTTTTACCCTTCTGCACCAGGTTCAGCTCGTCGCCGCCCTTGGGACCGTGCTCCACCGCCCATATCCGGTCGGTGGCCGCATCGTATACCATGCCCTGCGGATTGCGGTGCCCGATGGTCCAGATGGAGGGCCGGGCTCCCGGCTGGTCCGAGTGAGGATTGTCTTTCGGAACGCGTCCGTCGTCGTACAGGCGGTGGATTTTTCCGTGGTCGTTGTCCAGTTCCCATACCTTGGGCTGGGTACCTCTTTCGCCCACGCTGAAATACATGAACTTGTTTTTGTCAAACACAATGCGGCTGCCGAAATGGATATTTGCTTTCAGAGCGGGTTGTGCCACGAACAGGCCCTTCAGTTCGGTTACCTGATTGCCTTTCAGCCTGAAGCGGGCAATGGCAGTGGTGGCACTATCTCCCACGGGCTTGGCGTAGGAAATGTAGATCCAGCCGTTCTTCTGGTGGTCCGGATGCAATTGAATGTCCATCAAACCGCCCTGACCCTTGCTGAGCACTTCCGGAACGCCGGTCAGTTTTTCGCCGGTAAACTTGTCGTTCCGGAAAACCAGAATTTCGCCGGATCTTTCCGTCACCAGCATTCTTCCGTCCGGCAGCCAGGTCATGCCCCACGGATTTTTAAATTCTTCGTAGAGCTTCTCCGCCGTAATGCCGCTGTCGGTGGTATCGGTTACAATGGCGGAAGTGGCAGCTGGTTGGCGCGCCCCGCGGTCCGGGCTGAGCAGGACAGTGGCAGCCAGCAGGGCGGGAATGAAAAATAAACTTTTGTACATAATTATTTGTGTTTGTTACAAGTGGAATCTTAAAAAAGGGCAGAACTCAAAGTTAGCCTAAATAACAAAAGTATCCCCGGTTATTGGATTTCAGGTAATTCCGAAGGACGAAAAATGTTTTACCTGCCCGGCTATACTACGGTACATTCCGGCAAAGGACCTCACCCCCCGGCCCCCTCTCCAGGGAGAGGGGGAGCCCAGCGGCGTTTTTCTCCCCTCTCACTGGGAACTACGATCAGGACGCATCTTTCAACTTTATGTAAGTCATATCGATGTAACTCCCCTCTCCCTGGGAGAGGGGCTGGGGGTGAGGTTCCTGAGGAGGCAGAAACTGGTACATGTACCGTAGTAGACTGCCCGGCTTATTTACCTTCCTGCGCCTTTCGGGTGCGGCGGTCGTATAGTACACAGGCGATAAAGCCCACCAGACTTACGGCCGACACCCAGCCAAGGCCGGTCATCAGGCGGTGGTTGCTTTCGCCCAGCCCGGCAATCAGCAAGGCCAGCGGCAGGAGCCCGACCAGGCTGGCACCGATAAATTTAAAATAATCCATCCGGGGCAGGCCGCCCACGAAGCTGATTGCGTCATTGGACAGAAACGGCGAAATCCGGGTAATGATTACGGCCCAGAAACCATACCTTTCTGCAAATCCCCCAATTTTCTTTTCCGTCTTGTCCCCGGTCAGCCGGCTTACCGTTACCGGCCCGGGCAAAAAACCGATCAGGTAGCCCACTGAGGAAGCGGCAAGTACGGCCGGAACGGTTATGCCCGTACCCCAGAGGGGCCCGCAGGTCACTACTGAAATTACCATCGGCAGCACCGTGGGGATCACCAGCAGAAACATCCGGGCAATCATCCCCAGTATGATGATCAGCGGCCCCCAGAGACCAAACTGGCCCACCCAGCCGGAGATGGTGTCTTTTTCACCACTGGTCAGGACGCTGTATGCCTCCCTGATAAATTTTTTTCATTTGTCAACATACCCGATGTAAATAGGTATGCAGACGTAAACCAGGCCATTCTTGATTTACCGTTTGAACTCCCTTCAGAAAATAACGTGTAAAAGCCGGAGAGCGGCTGATCCTGAAGAAAAAGTGAAACCGGGGACGGGCATTACCGTCAGGGTCGGGAATGCACCCGGCAATTGAGGGCAGGAATAAAAAATTAAACAGAGTGCCATTCATCCGGCCGCGGGCTGGCTGACGGTAAAGGGAATATGATTGGCTTCCAGTACCCACCGGAACGTTTCCTGGTATTCGTTGCGGGGCAAAAAAGAGTATTCCGTTTCGGTTTCCTGAATCTGACCGGCCAGGGCTGCGAGTTGCAGTTTGATGTCCTGATCCCAGTCAAGTTCGTTCTTCTGTATAGTGTAGAATGGCATCATATCTTTATGGGGGAGGATGATGCTATTCTACGAAATTCCCCAATAAAGTTTGTAGTATAATCATATATTCAATTTTTTATACTGAATTTTATTAGAAAGGCACAATTTTATCTGCATGGCTGATTGATCCCGTTCCAGGTTGCAGCCTTGATTCACTGCTTGCCGGGTATTTGGCCGGACGGGGAGGTAGTTCTGCCGGGGTTCAGGAGCAAAAAACAGTGCTGCACTGTTGTCATAAAACCATTCAGCCATACAAACACTCAGCCATACAGTTATGAAATTATTTACCTGCAGCCATTGTGGTCAGTTGCTGTATTTCGAGAATACGAGGTGCGAAAGGTGCGGCCATTCCCTGGGATTTCTGGCCAGCCGGCTGGCCCTGGTGCCGCTGGTGCCGCAGGGGCCGGCGGCATTCCGGCTGTACAAGGGCAACTCCATGTCTTACCGCTACTGCACCAACAGTCAGTATAATGTCTGCAACTGGCTGGTACCGGAGGGGAGTGGCTCCGGGTACTGCGAAGCCTGCGGGTTCAACCGCACGATTCCCGATATTTCAAATCCGGAGTACCGGGACCGCTGGCGGGTGATCGAATGGGCCAAGCACCGGCTGATCTATGCGCTGCTTCGCCTGAATCTCCTGCCGGGCAGCAAAAAGAAAAACCCGGAAGCCGGCTTGGGATTTGATTTCCTTGCCGATACCGGGGGAGGCTACCGCATACTGACCGGCCACGCCTCGGGACTGATCACTTTTAATATTGCGGAAGCCGATGATATTGAACGTGAAATGACCCGGCGTCAGATGAAAGAAGCTTACCGCACGGTCCTGGGACACTTCCGCCACGAAGTGGGCCACTATTACTGGGACCGGCTGATCGCCGGCACGGACCATGAAGGTCCTTTCCGGAACTTGTTCGGTGATGAAAGAACCGATTACGGGCAGGCCCTGCAGCGGCATTACGGGCAGGGCGCACCCCCGGACTGGAACGAAAGGTTTATCAGTGCTTACGCCAGCACCCATCCGTGGGAAGACTGGGCCGAAACATGGGCGCATTACCTGCACCTGCTCGATACCCTTGAAACGGGCTATGCCTTCGGCATCCGCGTGGAACCCGCCTCGGTTCAACCCGGTTCCGGCCTGACTGTGGCCCTTGATACCGACCCTTACCAGATAACTGATTTCAGCGGGCTGCTGAACCGGTGGCTGCCGCTGACTTTTGCCCTCAACAGCCTCAACCGCAGCATGGGGCTGCATGACCTGTACCCGTTTGTGATTCCGCCCCTGGTCATGGAAAAACTCGGTTTCATTCACGAAGTTTGCCAGGGGGCAAGAGCCGGTTCAGCCGTTGCAAACCAGTCTTAACCTTGGCAGCAGCACCGGGTACTCCTTGCCGGCTTCCCGGTCGCGCCAGTAGACCTGAAAATTAACCGCCACTTCGGTCAGGCGGTAGCCCTCCCGCAGCTTTTTGTTGAGCACCTCCTCAAAACTGCGGGAGTACCGCAAAGGGCTGCCGGTTTGGAGTTCGATGAAAGGCCGTCCGTCGTGGCCGGGCGTCAGGGACTGCCCCGCCTGCAGGTGAGTGACCGCAGCGGCGGTAGAGTGGCTGCGGAAGGCATTCAGGTAAAGGTCGCGGAGGCAAAGGTGAAAGCTGATCTCCCTTGCCGGCTCGTACGTGCCGGTGTCACGGATGGTCTCCATGTTTTCCACCCGGATGCCCGCAAAACCCTCACCGTTGGTGTGGATGATCAGATTTTGCTTTGCCCGGGTAAGGGCTACGTACACGGTTCGTCGGCGGGCGTCGCCGGTAAGGGGATAATTTTCCAGCAGCAGGAAAACAGTATCAAACTCTTTGCCCTTGGCTTTGTGCATGGTGGATACCAGCACCACGCCGCTTTCGGGGTAGTAAAAATCTTCAAAACGGATTTCCTTCAGGTAGTTGTGCCATTCGGGCAGGTACTTCAGCGGGTAGGCATTGCTGAACTGATCGGCTACCGCAAGGCACAGCCACAGCTTGTCGGAGCCGGCGAAAAGGGCGGATGTTTTTTCTCTTGCCTCCAGCCAATGCGGGTCAGGCACCAGTTCCGTCCGGGGATCGGTCCCTTCGGCGAGCAGCCCGGAAAAGTGACGGATTTCGAGCAGATCCCCGAGGCAGAAGCCTTCCGCCGAAAGAATCAGCCGGGCCGGTACACCGTTGTTCCGCAGGCAGTTTTCGACCAGCAGCGCCTCTTCGTTGGTGTGGGTCAGCACGGCCGTGGTGCCGGAAAAGCCCAGCCGCTTTACGTCGGCAGCCAGTGGCGCAACCAGTTGCCCCGACTGGTGGCTGACCAGCCGGACGAAGCCGTTTTGGGCGGTGGCGGCGTAAATATCGTCTTTGGGGGCGCGGTGCCGGAGCGTTGCCAGAAACCCATTGGCGAATTGCACCAGATTCTGACGGCTCCGGAAATTGGCCGACAACTGGTAGTTCTTCGCTCCATAGATTCGGCCAAAGTCCTGCATGACTCCGGTAGCCGAGCCGCGGAACTCGTATATATTCTGGTCATCGTCGCCGGCAACGATCACGCGCATGTCGCCGGAGAGGCCGGTCAGTTCCCGGATCAGGGCAAATTCGTTTTCGCTGATGTCCTGGAATTCATCCACCACCAGCACACTTTTGACCAGCAGTTTTTCTGCCGGAATGGTGCCGCTGCGGATGGCACTGAGGCAGTGGGCAATCACCGCTTCGGATTTTTCCAGCGTGCCCTTGCGGCCCAAAAGGTTGAAGCAGTACGAATGGCAGGTGTGAATGTCCAGAAAATGCACCATTCCCTTCACCAGGGTCCGGAGCCGTTCGCGAAACTCCAGTGCCGCCGCCCTCGAAAAAGTGAGCATCAGAAACTGTTCCGGCCGGATGTCTTCCAGCAGCAGCAGGGAAGCTACCTTGTGCGCCAGTACGCGGGTCTTGCCGCTGCCCGGTCCGGCGGTGACTACAATTTTGGGACTGACCGTGTCGCGCACCACGGCCAGCTGGGCGGAGGAGAGGTTGCCAAACAGTTCCCGGAAACGCCGGGGCAGCAGGGGCCTTCTGATTTCGGCCTGCCGGTCCGGAAAGTATTTTTCCAGAAAAGTGTCGTAATCAAGGGTAAAGTAGTCATCCACGAAAGCCAGCCCTTCGTGGTAATTCTGCAGCATTTTCCGGGCGTATTCACCCACAATATGAATCTGCTGGACTTTATGACTGTAGTGCGTTTCCAGCTTCCGGTACTCTTCGGCCGAATATTGCCGCCCGTTGTCGTACTCCAGCCGTTCCAGCGTAAAAGGGTTGTAGATGATCAGGAAACCGCCTTCCAGCTTCAGCGCCCCGATGGCGTTGAGGTAAAGCAGGGCTTCCTCAAAACCGCTGAAGTCCGGGGGTTCAGAAAGCTTCGGTCCGGTCCTTTCGAATTCTCGTTTCAGTTCGAGCAGCGAAAACTCCAGCAAGGGACTGGGAGGACCGGCGTCGGCAGGAAAGGAGGTGACGGCAGCCGGAACAACGTTAATTTCCGGTGCGGCCAGGGGGCTTTGAATCAGCACTGCTGAGGCAGGCTCGTCGGGCGGTTTTGCCGCGGGGTTCTGTCCGCGTTCCGGTTTACCGGCCAGATAACCCGCAATCCAGCCGGCAAGGGCGTGGCGGGCCTTCATCTGAGACGCCACTTCCCCGAACGGCATCCGGAAGCCGATCTGGTAGGCGTGCAGGGCCCGGTCCGTGCGGGTTTTGTAGATCGTACTTTTGGTTTCCCAGTACAACAGCACGTCTTTGATCGCGTCCACGGAAGAATCTTCCAGCCCTGCTTCCTGCAGCCGGCCGTTGACCTCTTTGAGGAACACGGTTCCGGTGGTTTTGGCGAGCATTTTCAGCAGCGCCTTTTCCAGCCGGGCGTATTTAGAGAACAGCCGCTCCGGATGGCCGGCTGGTGAAAGGTCCAGAAAGGCGGTAAGGTCTTTGGCGTCGCCGATGATGTTTTCCTGCCGCAGCAGGTTCAGTACGCGCATGACATCCTCCCGGGCAATGGCCAGCACCTCGGAAAGATGGTCTACCCGCGTTTCGTCTTCTTTGATGATCCGCTGAATAATCCGGATGGCGTGTTCTTTGTCTTTTTCCGAAAAATGGGCCGACTGCCGGACGATTTCGCCGGCCTTGCTGATGTCTTTTTCCCGGAAGCTGTTGGCAATGACCCGCGGCGCATTGTGCCCGCGTTTCACGAAGCCGGAATCTTCCAGTGCCGCAATGGCGGCCGTGACGCGGGTTTCGACCTGGTGCATTTCGCGGTCCCAGCCGGCGGCTCTGGCAATTTCCAGCGCCGAACGGCTGGCCTGCCCGCGGCCCCGGGTCAGCTTGCGGATGGCCTGCCAGATCTGCCCGATTTCCCTGCGGTTGATCCGGGTGCGGTTGAGCAGCTCGAAATGCTTGCCAAGGTCTTCTTCATCAAAGAGAATAAAGCAGCCCGCCTGAACTTCTTCGCTCCGCCCGGCCCGTCCGGCTTCCTGCACGTAGTTCTCCAGCGAACCGGAAATTTCGTAGTGAATCACCATTCCGACGTCCTTCTTGTCCACGCCCATGCCGAAGGCCGTGGTAGCTACGATGATGTCCACTTCGTTGCGGATAAACTGGTCCTGGTGGCGGATTTTACGGGTGGTTTCCATCTGCCCGTGGTAGGGAAGGGCTTCAAACCCGTCGCGGTTCAGGTTGCCGGCCAGCTCCTCGGCCGTCCGGACCCGCGACACGTAGATGATCTTTGCCCCGGTATTGGCCGAGAGCAGCCCTTTCAGCCTCCGGTATCTGGCTTGCTGATCCGGCGCTTCCTGCACGGTATAGGTCAGGTTCACGCGGCGGGAGGGGGCAATAAAAACCTGAAGTTGGAGGGAAAGTCTGGTCCGGAAGTAGTCGCAGATATCGTCTATTACCTGCGGCCTGGCGGTGGCCGTGAAGCAGGAAACGGGAATGGGTTCGGCCAGTCCTTTCTCCTTGCAGAGGTTGGCAATGAATTCGCCGATGTAGAGGTAATCAACCCGGAAATCCTGTCCCCACGCCGAAAAGCAGTGCGCCTCATCCACCACAAAACGGGCAATGGACCGGTTCTTCAGCAAGCCGGCAACCGTGCGGGAGCGGAGTGATTCGGGCGAAATATAGAGCAGGTGTACATCGCCGTGCATGACCCGTTCGATGGCTTCGCTGCGCTCCAGGGGCGAAAGCAGACCGTTGATGGTGACGGCATTGACCAGCCCGTGCCGATGCCGGAGCACGTCCACCTGATCCTTCATCAGCGACTGCAGCGGCGAAATGACCACCGTCAGGGCGCGGCCGGCGCGGCCCGTCATCAGGGCGGGCAGCTGAAAGGCCAGCGATTTGCCGCCACCCGTCGGGAAAACGCCCAGCAGGGAATCATTCCGGAGGGCGGTGCGGACAGTCAGTTCCTGAAGCGAAACTTCTTCCTCCGGACTGAATCTGCGGAAGTCCCGGTAACCAAAAAAACTTTCCAGCGCCCGGTGCGGGTCCAGCCATTCCCGGCACCAGGTGCAGTCCGGGTCCGGACATTCCCGTACCCGGAGCTGATAGAGAATAGAAGTCAGCTGCGGGTAATTTTTAATCAGCCAGGGCGGTGGCACTGATTCGGGTTCACGGGTGGTAATGATGGCCAAGGCGTAGGCATAAGCTACCGGATCTTGCCGGATCAGGGCTTTGTGGCCGGCATTCCGGCATACCGTACCCTCGAAATGGGACCGGACCTGATCCGCCGGCGGAGATGCCGGTTTACTGGGATGGTACCCTGCCGCCGGAAAAAAGCCGCTGAAGGCTTCCGTGCCGGAGAGCAGCTGGTAGTAAATGGCTTGCAGGGCCGGGGGCAGTGAGAAAAACTGCACCACCTCGTCGGCGAAGAGCTGGGCGGCGAGGCGGGCATCCCAGACGGGGTTATTGGGCGGATACTGGTCGTAGAGTTTGTAGTCTTTTACCAGTTTGTGGTAAGGCTTTTCCGGAAAGAGCAGCGCCGACAGGTAAAGCGTGTCTACGGCAGGTTTTGCGAAAAAAGATTCTTCCATGCCCCATTTCCGGAGCAGCGGCAGGTCGTGGCGGAGAATGTTGTGGCCGCAGATGCAGCCGGCTTCCCGGGCGAACACGGCAAAACTCTCCACTGACTTCTGGTGAAATTCACGTTCCCCGAAAACCGCTCCGATGTCGCGGAGCTTCGGGCTTTCGCGGTCCGTTTCCAGATCGAAAAATAAGATTTTGTCCATTTTTCCTGCGTACTCCGGCGGGCAATGGTTCCGGCCCGGGTTGGTAATCTATGAAGTTAAGAAAAATAGAATTCATCATTCAAAATCTGAAATTTAAGGTTACGCAGCACTAATCCAGATCAGAATCATAGTAAATGCCAAAACCAAACATGAACAGACCATAGGCGATGGTGCCAATGGCTACTATAATAAAAGGCAGGTGGCCCACGTGGTCGCCGATGAAGTCAAAAGCCTTACCGGTATTAACCACGTGCCGGGAATTTCCGGCAATTCCGGTTTGATGAAGAAGTAGCCGGTGATGCCAGGGATAACGCCTCTGGCAAAATGCCCCGCCCACGCCCGCACATGAAGGGTTGTTTGCTTCCAGCGGGAAAGATGATTTATGTTCAGCCTTTCCAGATAGTTTCTGCTGATTACATAACCGGCCTGAACGACCGTCGTGATGCAGGTGATGATGCCGGGGGAGATGATCAGCCAATCCCCGTGTTCCCTTCTGAGCAGATCGCCGGCCAGCTTCCGCCGGGCCGTAGGCAGACCCGTTTGCTCAATGTCCCCGGTATCCGATAAAACCTGAATGGCGCTGAAGGCGATCAGGGCATCGGCAAGGCTGGTAAAGGCCGTAACGGCTCTTCCTGCAATTCCTTTGGGCCCTTTGCCGTACCATATGGGTCATAAATGGTCTCGTAGATCCGCCAGATGATGTAGCTGACCATGCCCAGCAGAATTACCCAGATCAGCACCTTGCCGGCCATAAAATTATCCAGATAAGCCAGCAGGCTGCTTTCATCCGCCCCGCCCTCCTTTAATTTCAAAAAGGAAAGGATGGCAATGATTCCAATGGCTGTGTATACGATGCCGGTGGATATACCGCCATACATGGCCAGGTAATGCACAAAATGCCGCTTCTTTCCATTTTTTTCATTCGTCATATTTTGAAATATAGCGAACATCCGTGATTTGTATCAGTTCCGTTCCGGAACTCTCAGGGTTTTTAAAACTTCAGGGTTGGTACCACTGATGATTTACTTTTGCTATAAAGTGCGTCACAACTTATCGGAGAAGAACGATACTGGCAAACCTATAAGGTTTTTTGGGGATATAGCCGCTGATTCACCACTATTGAGCGTAGAGACTTCTCCTGTTGTTTTAATTCAGGGTAAACGTATTTAATCAGAATTGATTCTGAAGTGCCGAACGTTTGGACACATTATAACAATGTTATAACATTGTATCCGCTGTTCCGTATATGGGAACAGGATACAATATCAATAACATGAGAGCCCGCATTGTACGAGTAGGTAATTCCCAGGGAATACTGCTTCCCAAGAGCCTGATCCGTTATTACAATTTCGCTGGTGAGGTGGAAATTGAACAGACTGAAAAAGGGTTAGTGATAACCCCGGTCCGAAAGCCTGCCCGCGCTGATTGGGATGCACGTTTCAAGCAAGCGGTTGCGGAAGGCCACGAGCCGGAAAACGATATGTTCGAAGGCCTCGGAAATGATTTTGACAATCAGGAATGGCAATGGTAAGCATCACGGCTGGGTCCGTAATATACCGTTTTGAGGTCTACATGACAGACCTTGACCCTACGCAGGGGAGTGAGATCAACAAAACACGCCCCTGCATTATTGTTTCCCCCGACGAGTCGAACCGCAACCTGAAGACAGTGCTTGCGGCTCCTCTGACCTCCACCACCAGGCCCTACCCCACGCGGGTAGACTGCACCTTTCAGGGCAAGTCCGGACAGGTAGCCCTTGACCAGATGCGCAGCCTCGACAAAACCCGGCTGATCCGGAAGATAGGCGATATTGATCAGGCCACCGCGGAAGCTGTCTGTGATACGCTGGTGCAAATGTTCCGGCTCTGATTTTCTCCCGCCGGGAGTAAACCCGCCGCGGCGGGTAAACACTGCTGATGAATCCTGATCCCCGGAAGATCAGTACTATACCCTGCCAGACGGTCAGATCATCACTTTCCCCGGTACTAAACACTACCTCCAACGAAACGACCTGTTCAAACCGAAAGGCTGATAAGAGCCATCATCATGGAGAAAGAACGAACTTTGTTTTATGGTACGAAAGCTACTTTTTCTCCTTATCCTCCTTGTTTTTGCAGGATGCACCAAAGATGACCCCATGGCAAACCCTGTAGTCAGTGACGGGCGGATGGTGGTATGAATTGATGGAAAGGTGGTAAAGCTGCTTCTGACCAGGTTGTGTAAACCAACAAAAAAGCAGCTACAATTTTGATTGTAACTGCTTGGCAGTCAAGTGATTCCGTTTGGATTCGAACCAAAGACCTACTGCTTAGAAGGCAGTTGCTCTATCCAGCTGAGCTACGGAACCAAATGAGAGAATAAAGTCGGGGCGGCAAGATTCGAACTTGCGACCTCCTGGTCCCAAACCAGGCGCGATGACCGGACTACGCTACGCCCCGAACTTATGGGTATGAATGATTGGAGTTCAAATATGCCCGATATTTCCCGAAAAAAAAAGCCGGCAATGGGTCATGCCGGCTTTTTCAAGAAAATTTAAAGGCTGCTTTTTATTTTGTCACCTTCAGCGTGCCCTGCATCACGTAGGCATGGCCCGGCACGGTGCACACGTAGGTATACTCACCCGGAGTAGACGGAGCCGTAAAATAAATGCTCTCCGCATTGCCTGGCTCCATCAGACGGGTGTGGTACAAAACTTTTGGCGTTTCGGGAATGTAGTTCAACTCCTGGCCCTTGATGCCCAGATTCATGGCCAGTTCGCCCACCGGCACGGCCTGACCGGGCAGCACCACCACGCAATTGTGCGGCATGTCGTCGTCGTTGTTAAACGTCCACTTGATTTTGCTGCCCGCCTTTACGGTAATTTCATTCTTGTCAAACTTAAGGCCCGGCTCGGTACCGATTATCACCGTCTGATCCGCCTTGCCGCCCCAGTCGGCGGGCATGGCTGTCAGGCGCTTGGCCGAAGTAGGAGCGGCCTTCAGGCCACCCGCATTGGCTGAACCCGCAGTAGCCGCAGTGTTATCATTGCTGGTAGTCATGGTCATGCCGCCGTGGGCGGAGTGGTCGCCGGTATTGGTGGAGGCCAGGGCCAGCCGCTCGCCGGCCGGAATGTTGTTAAGCGTATAATAGGCCGTGTTGTGCAGCAGCGGCAGGCTGTTGCCGGACCGTACCCCGAACGCCTTTACCTCGTGCACGTATCTTTCCCGCAGGCCATCCACCACCAGCCGGGCCTTCAGGCCGTCACCGGAAACCTTTACGCCTTTGACCGCGCAGACCTGGTCATTGATGACCGGGCTGCCGTACACCGGGTGGTACTTGTAAATAAAGCTGGTCACCTGATAGGAAGCCGGATTTCCGGCTGTTTTCTTATCCACGGCAGCAGTGAATTCAATTTCAAAGCCATCCGGCGTGGCGCGGACCGCCTTCATTTCAAACGGCATTTTACCGGTCCAGACGAGGCGCTGCAGACCGTAGGCTTTGGTACCGGCTGAACCCCAGCCGCGGTTGGTTTCGCCCACAAACAGTGATCCGTCGTTGCCGAAGGCCATCCGCAGGACGCCCGACTGGAAACCCTCACGGAAGGAAAAGGCAGCGCCCTGGTACTGACCGTTTACCTTTTCCATGAATACGCGGGTAATCTTGCTTTGTCCCTGGTCTCCGATCAGCATCTGGCCGGCAAAAGGTCCGAACCCGCCGTTGGTCTGGTCAGTTACAATTTCTGAAGTGGAAATGCCAAGAATGGAGTGCGGAAGCCAGACGGCAGGTGTTTTCACGGCCGGCAGTTCCTGTTCCAGCGCAAAAAATGGAGTGCCCTTGTCATTCCTGTCATTTTCGGGCTTGATGGGCTTTTCGCCCGGTTTGGCCATGCGGGGATCCACCCGGGCGTATACCTGTTCGGTGTTCAGCTTTACGGGTGATTCGGGCCGGTTGGCCCAGCGCAGCCCGGCCGGGTGCCCGGCAAAGTCGCCTTTCTCAACGTGCATGACAAAACCAGAGCCCATCCAGTCGCCCTGGTTGTCGGAGTAGAAAAGTTGCCCGTCGTAGATGCCGATGCCGCAGGGAGAACGCATACCAGTGGCGAACGGCTCCATTTTTCCGTCGGGTGTGATGCGCATTGTCCATCCTCTCCAGGGAACGCGGCTTTCGCCCCGCCACCATTCGATGTTGCCAAAGGCCACGTTACCGGTTACGTACATACTGCCGTCTGGTCCGATTTTAGGACCAAAGGAATATTCGTGGTAATGGCCCGAAAGCGGCCATGCATATACTGTTTCGTACCGGTCTGCCTTGCCGTCGTGATTGCGGTCCACCAGTTTGGTGAGTTCGCCCCGCTGGGCCATGTACAGATCACCATCCTTATAGGCCAGTCCCAGAATTTCGTGCAGGCCGGTGGCAAAGTGCTGGTAATGCGGCTGTGAACCGTTTTTCATGTACGGATTTTCGATGATGTACACATCACCGCGGCGCGTAGAAACAGCCAGCTTTCCGTTGGGCATTACAGCCAGTCCGCCTACTTCCAGCAATACGCCTTCCGGCACAGGCAGGGTAACCATCTGGTAGTAATCTTCTTCGGTGGGGCCTTCGGAGGCGTTCTGTCCCTGCGCCGGGAGTTCGGCTGAACCCATCAGGGCGGCCAGCAACAGGGCCAGCGGACGGAGTTTTATTTTGGGAGAAAACATCTTTGGAGAATTTTAAATTTTTGATTCTGAATTGTAAATGAGTGTAACCGGAAAGGAAGCTGAATGCGGAGGTCAGTAAATTCAAAATTTTGCCTTCAGCATTCAGCGTTTCCAGATTACCAGATGATGGAGTACTTCATGCCGTTTCCGGAGACCGGCACCAGCAGTTCGCTGCGGTTTCCCGCCTTCCTGACTGTTGCTTTGGCTTCGGCAGGAACGCGTACAAAATAAGACTTTCCGTCCACGGCGTACAGCCCGGCGGATACTTCGGTAATGTCGCGGCCCCCGGCAACCCTGGCGTACAGGTTGGCTGGTGCTGCCGCAGCCAGACGGATTTCGCGGGTGAGGTAGCGGCCATTTTCTTCCGGACGGATCATGTCTTCTACTTCCACGCCACTGATGGTATAGCGGAAGGTTGGATTTTCGTTTTCATCCAGGTCGTAGCCCCGGGAACGAAAATTATGGGTTGGGTTAATCGTATCCGGCCAGGCAGCGTTCCTGTCCGGGAGACTGGCCAGTACCGGCGAAGCACCCAGCGGCACTACGCTGCCCACCGGCCGGGAACTGCCATCGCCGCGGCTGTTCCACATGGGCGTAGCATCCAGAAAACCACCCTTCCAAACGTAGACCAGTGCCCCGGTATTAAGATCAAACGTGTAGCTGGTCCCGTCGGCACTGCCAACGGAAACGGCGTGGGTAATTCTTTTGGGAGTAGCATCAGGCTCTTTGCGGTAATCCACGAATGACCGCAGGATGCGGTTGTTTCCCTGAACGTTTGCCAGGATCGGATCGACTGGGTTGCGCATCGGTACGGAACCTGCCGCGTGCAGGTCCTGCAGACGCAGACCCGGACCTTCGATCGAAAAGCCAAGGGCAGGATTTACCCGCGGTTCCGGCTTGTGGTAAACGATTTCGAAGGGATTGTCGCCAGCCTTCAGGTCGGCCACTCCCTGGCTGCTGCCCCGGGTACCGATCTGATCAATTACGGTTTTACTGGCAATGCTGAGGTTTGCCCAGCCCCCGCTGGGTAAGGAAAAGCGGTATTTGCCTTTTTCGGGCACCCGCAGATTGCCGGTAATCCGTAATATAAAACGGTCTTCGGGATTACGGACCACGTTCCAGGTCAACTCGGGCGTGGTTCCCTCTTTTTCGGCCTTGAGCGTTTTCAGGTCCGGCATTTGTTCAAATTTGCCGGGATAGTAGCTGTATTTCAGATTGGAAAGGGAAGCCGGGTTATTGCCGTAGGTCTTGTACCGGATGTTCCGGAAAGCTACCGGGCCGTGGTCGCCCTGAATCAGCAGCGGACCCATCGCTTTTTCGTCGCCGTTCATGCCGCCGCGGGTGGGCCCGGCCAGTTCCACATTTTCGTGAATGGTTACACCGTTGAGTTGCACCATGAGCATGCGGGCATTGGCGGTTTTACGGCCGCTGCCGTCGAAGCGGGGCGCCTGAAAAGATATTTTCAGGTTCTGCCACAGACCGGGAGCCCTGGCCGCATTTATTCTTGGCGCATAGCCCTGGTACCCTTGCCGGCCTTCCGGCTTGCTGTCGTCCCAGCGTTCATAAATACCGCCCACGTCGCCATATTTCGGGTTCTTCACCCCCCAGCTGTCGAGCAGCTGCAGTTCATAGCGGCCCTGCAGGTAAACACCGGAATTGGAGCCTTTTGCCATCATAAAATCAAACTCCAGATCAATGTCACCGTGCTCAAAGGTGGACGTGAGGTTGTCTTTCTGCTTGTCGTCGGGCAGGTTTACAAGTACACCTTTTCCGGGCGAGGTAGTGAGAACGTACTTTTTGTCCAGCTCACCGGAAACGTCGCCCACAATCCGCCAGTTGCCGGCTACTTTCCGGAAGGCTTTCATGTCGTTGAGGGGCAGTCCGGTCATCGGCAACTGGTTGGAAGGGTTTTTCTGCGCCAGTACGCCGCTTGCCGGGAAAGCTGCCAGCAGGAAGCAGGCCAGCAGCAGGAAGGGACTTTTTACAAATCGGGAGGAGTTCGGCTGACGTCCTCCCCGGGTGAAACGATCCATGTGGCTCAATAAAATAAGGGTTGGTTGGGAGCCCCAAAGTTACCGATATTTATAGTGAATCCTGGATAAATTAAATTAAGTTTCTGAATATGATTGCCCTGCTTTACGAAAAACCGGGTGGATTTATCCGGATTCAATCCACCACTACCACCAGGTACCTGGAAATGCTCCAGAATTTGTCGGGGTCCGTGATTTTGAGGAAGCTGCCGCCATTGGAAGCCTGCACGATCTGGTAAGAACTACCGGGATGGGTAGTCACGATTTTTTGCTTGCGGACGTCACCCAGCGGGATCTGGGAAGTGGCGCGGATGTCGATCGGCGTAAAGTTTTTCGGGTTCAGTTTGGTTGAAACTTTATCCGTTTTGCCGATTCCCAGCACCCCGCCGTCCCGGGCAATGATGCCCTTTTGGACCAGGTCCTTGCGGCTGCCCGAGCGGAAATAAGCACGTGCACTAACCTTTTCCTTGTTGCTCAGCACTTTCCTGACTTCCGTCAGCTGCTCTTCCTTTTCGGTGATTGCCTCGTTTTTCTCGGTCACGGTTGTTGCCAGCCGGGTATTGAGGCTCTCCACCTCACGGAGCAGCATCCGGATCTGGTTTTCCTTTTCGGTGATGGCTTTTTTTTGCACGGCGACCAGTTTTTTTAACTCCGCGTTCTGGCTGCCCTGCGCGGCTACCTGTTTTTCCAGTTTGGTGATGATATTCCGGTTCTCCTCAAAATAGGTCCCAATTTCGGCCACAATCAGCGTAACCCGGTCCTGCTCCCCAAGGTCGGAGTCATGCTTCACGTTCCTGATGCCCATTTCCCGTTCCCGGATGGCCGCCAGATTGTCCTCGATCTGGGTCATGAAATGAATGATTTCGCGGTTGTGCCCTTCCTTCTCCTTCACCTGGGCTTCCAGTTTTGTTTTTTCCAGCAGGAGTGTCTGGTATTCATCTGAATCCTTTACGTCCGCGCACGCCGTTAATAATGCCACCCCTGCAATCCAAACCGCTGTCTGTTTCATAATTAAAACTTTTGTCAGGACCGCCGGATTAAGGGGACTGGGAGCGCATCCTGACAGGAATTTATCCTGAAAGATAACCAGTCTGACCGCCTCTTCCATACGAAATCCTATCCCCGTTTAACCGGATATCCGGTACTTTTTGGTAATTAACGAACAGAAGAGGGGAATGGTCATGCCGGTTTTGGATTTTTTCCGTCAGGCATTCTGATTTTCCCAATACAACAGGAAAGCAGTGACCTGCTTCCCCACCGCTTTGTAAGTGATGCAAAGTCGTCCCCGGCAGACTTACCGGAAACCGCACCGAAAGATCAGTATCCCGCCGCTGTATCGTCGCCCCGCGGGTCGGCGCCGCCTTCGAGTTTACGTTTCTTCCGGATCAGGATGGCATCCACCCGGCCAATAGCCGGCGTATACACAATCTTATGACCTTTTGCCTCCAGCGCCGCCGAAACGGCCGGTGTAAGGGCATCATTCTCCGCTAAAATCTGATCGGGGAGCCACTGGTGGTGGAAACGCTTGGCCGCAACTGCCTCCTGCATGGTCATGCCGTGCTCCACCACGTTGAGGATGGTCTGAAAAACGGAGGTGATAATGGTGGAGCCGCCCGGCGTGCCGACCACCATATAGAGTCTGCCTTTCTTTTCCAGAATGGATGGCGTCATGGAAGAAAGCATCCGCTTGCCCGGGGCAATGGCGTTGGCCGCACCGCCCACCAGACCGTACATGTTCGGGGCACCGGGCTTTACGCTGAAGTCGTCCATTTCATTGTTGAGCAGGAAGCCCGCCTCCCGCACCACCACTTTGGCTCCGTAGCCTCCGTTCAAAGTAGTGGTGATGGAGACAGCGTTGCCGGCCCGGTCCACAATGGAAAAGTGGGTAGTCTGGTCGCTTTCCCGGAGGGCAAACTCCCCGGCCTGCACTGCCGCGGAAGGCGTGGCCCTGCCCGTATCAATGCTGCCCATCCGGCTCATCAGGTAGTCCGGACTGAGCAGGCCGGCCAGCGGAACGCGGTGAAAATCAGGGTCGCCGAGGTGTTTTGCCCGGTCGGCGTACACGCGGCGTTCAGCCTCGGCCATCACATGAACCGTAGTTGCGGTGTTCCAGCCGGATTTGCTCAGGTCAAAAGGCTTTATAATAGTAAGGAGTTGGAGAAGGGCCACTCCTCCGCTGGATGGAGGGGGCATGGAGATCACCCGGTAGTCACGGTACTGCCCGGTCACCGGTTCCCGCCACACGGAATGGTAATTCTTCAGGTCCTCGTGGCTGATGATGCCGTTGCCCGTTTTCATTTCCCGTACAATCATATCGGCCGTTTCGCCGGCGTAAAACCCTTCCCGGCCCCGGTCACGGATGCGTTCCAGGGTAGCGGCAAGGGCAGGGTGGCGGAGGGTATCACCTTTTTGCCAGGTCTGCTCCCTGACAAGGTAAGGGAGGTGCGTATTGTAGCGGGTGAAGTTTTCCTTGTTGTTGTTGAGGCCGGAAGCCTCTTTCTGGGTAAGCACGACTCCGTGCCGGGCAAGGTCAATGGCGGGCTGGACAAGGTCTTTCCAGGGAAGGCGGCCGAATTTTCTGTGGGCTTCCGCCATTCCGTCCACTGATCCGGGTACGCCGGCCGCAAGGTGACCATTCATGCTCAGGCCGGGAACGACATTGCCGGCGGAATCCTGGTACATGGTTGCGGAAGCAGCGGCGGGAGCCTTCTCGCGGTAGTCAAGAGTGGAAACCTTGCCATCCTTCTGCCGGTACACCATGAAGCCGCCGCCACCTATGTTTCCGGCCACCGGAAAAGTGACGGCAAGGGCGAACTGGACGGCCACCGCAGCATCTACGGCATTGCCCCCCTTCCGGAGAATTTCCACGCCTGCCCGCGAAGCATCAGGATGGGCTGAAACCACCATACCGTTCCGCGCCGTTACGCCCGGTCCCGTTTGGGCGGGCAAAATGGCAACAGGCTGGAAAAATAAAAGGTTGAAGACCAGAAGAAACAGAAGCCGGAGCATAGTAATGATCAGATTAAGAAAGGTTATTCTGGAAAAAGAATCCGAAAAAGGTTAACAAAAGAAAACCCGCCATGAGGGTATCACGGCGGGTAAAATTACAAATTATCAGTCTAAGTAATGGTTGGTTATATGGTTGTATAGCTATAGGGCTGAATTGTTTAACTGTTGAATTGTTAGAGGATGGGGAAATGACCGTTCTGCCTGACAACAATTCAGCCATTCAGCCATTCAGCCATTCAGCCATTCAGCCATTCAACAATAGGACCATAACCTTCCTTGTCAGTGCCGTTAAAAAGGTCTATTCCTGCCGTTTGCCCGTCCGTCGGTCTTTGAGGCGGTCCATCATCATGCCGTTAAACTCCTGTTCGGCCTTGTAGAGGGCAGCCACCTGACGCGGCGTAACCACTTTCAGCATCTTTTCCGTGTATTCCTTTTCGAGGTCAGTCTCCTGCTGATGAACTTTAAGCATCTGATCAAGATCTTTGCGGATCTGGGCATCAGACGCATTCTGGTCATAGTCATTCATCTTCAACTTGCGCATTTCTTTCCGTAATTCCATCCGTTTCTGATAGTATTCATTGTACACCGGCCAGAAGGCGGCCGACTGGTCAGTGGTCAGGTTCAGGCGGTTGGTAATGAAGCCAACCCGGGCGGCCTGAAGCCGTTCGCGGCGTTCTTTCCAGTTACCATTGGAAGACTGGGCAAAGCTGCCGGCTGAAATCACCAGTAATAAAATGAATAAGGTTGCTCTCTTGAAATTTACTGTGTTCATGGTATTAAAAATTAAAAGGATTATAAAAAGTCTTCAACATAATAGTCGTCCACCTCGTCGGGCAGCAGCCCGCTATCGGCCGGCAACTCCATCCGGGGCAGCTCTTCGGCCTGAACGCCGGATTGGGTAAGGGCTTCGATCAGGTCATGGGAACTCACATCCTCGGTGAGCAGATACTCCGCAATGACCGGTTCGGACCCGTTGGCCAGTACAAGGTCCGGGCCGGCAGCCGGAGTCCGGAATACCAGAAAGCCCAGCACCACGATCAGCATAGCGGCAAGACCAAGCGACGTCCGGAATACCGGAGAGGCGACCCAGCCCGTCCGCGAGTGCTTTCGGGGCAGCCGGTTCATTACGGCCATAGGCAGCTTGCCGAAGTAATCGTCCGGAACCCTGAATGGATTGGTCTTGTCAAAATCTTCCGGTGAAAAATCGTTTTCCTCCTTCATATTCTTTTTTTATGTCTTTTGGATGGAAAAAGCGGCTTAAGGTTTAACCCTGCTCCAAAAAAATATGAATTTTTTTTACGGCGAGGTGGTAAGACGCCTTGAGGGCTCCGACGGAAGTACCCAGTACTGCCGAAATTTCTTCGTAGGTCAGGTTGTCGAAGTATTTCATGTTGAACACCAGCCGTTGTTTGTCGGGCAGGCGGAGCAGGGCTTTTTGCAGTTTGAGCTGAATTTCGCCGCCGCTCCAGTACGCACCGGAATCGATGCTGCCGGCCAGCCGGGCGTTAACGTCCACGATGGGCAGGAAAAACTTACGCTTCTCCCTGTTCAGGAAATTGAGGCATTCATTGGTGGCAATCCGGTAAATCCAGGTAAACAGGCCGGCGTCGCCCCGGAAGGTTTCCAGCGCGGTCCAGACCTTCAGGAAAGTGTCCTGCGTCAGGTCATCGGCATCGTCGTGGTTGATTACCATTTTGCGGATATGCCAGTACACTTTCCGCTGATACTTATGGATCAGCTGGTTAAAGGCAAAGTTTCGTGTATCGGGATGCCGGAATTTCAGTAAGAGTTCCTCGTCTTCCAGGGCTGATTCAATCATTGTTCTTGTTCCGGTATACTACCGGCAGCTTGGCTTAGACAATGAAACTGAAAAAGGTTTAAACGTGAAACCGGATTATGAAGGAGCCCGCAAATGTTTCTCGCGGATTTTCACAGATAAGGGCGCAGATGGACGCTGATTTTGACTTCATCCGCGAATATCTGCGGTTCCATCAGCGTACCTCTGCTTGCCGGTAGTCAAGGTCAGGAAGATTTTATTTTCATCTGCGAACATCTGCGAAAAACATCTGCGAATATCTGCGAGAACCTCCGGGAACCTATATCGAAAAATACCCCCCGAAAACCAGACTGGCCACCGCCAGCGTAAGGATGATGTTAAAGACCTGCGCAGCAATAAAAGCCATTGCCGGCCGGCCTTCCCCGGTTTTAAGCAAAGTACCGAAATTGGTTTCCAGCCCGATGGAGGCAAAGGCCAGCCCGAACCAGATCGTCTGAATGCCTTTGATGGGATCTTTGGTTGCCTTCACCACTTCGTCGCTCAGTACGAAAGAGAACAGGAGAGACGCCGCCAGAAAGCCAAGCACAAACTTGGGGAAGCTGTCCCAGATGCGGTGGTAATCCACCTGCTCCTTTTCGCGGCCCTTGCGCAGGCTCCAGTAAACGGAGATAAAAATTGCCGCCACGCCCAGCAGCACGTTCTGCGAAAACTTGACAATCGTGCTGATCTTGAGGGCTTCGTCGCCGAGCAGCGCCCCGGATGCCACCACGGCTCCGGTGGTGTCAATGGTCCCGCCCAGCCAGGCACCGGCTACTTCTCCCGAAAGCGACATGGCTTTGGCGAGGTAGGGCATGCCGATCATCATCGGGATGGCAATTACCAGTACGAGAGACACCACGTACGAGAGTTTTTTGGGGTCACCCTTGATGGCACCGCAGGCGGCAATGGCCGCCGACACGCCGCAGATGGAAACGGCACTGGCAATGAGCACCCCCATTTCGTCGTCTACGCGCAGTTTCCGGCAAATCCAGTACGCCACGTACCAGACGCAGATTACCACCACCAGCGCCTGAATGATTCCGAGCAGGCCAGCCTGGAGAATATCGCTGAAAATGAGTCCCGCTCCCAGCAGCACCAGGCCGATTTTTACGAAAAATTCCCCCATCAGCACTTCCTTCCACAGGAGGGAAAGGTTGGTGAAGTTGCCCAACACCAAGCCAATAATTAAAGCGAAAATTACGTATTCCAGCCCCAGTTCCTTCATGGTTGTATTGCCAGCCATCAGCAGGGCGGCCATGCATATCAGGTAGAGTACGGTAAAGGCGGCAACGAACAGCCGCAGCCGTTTGCCCAGCAGGTAAGCCGAAAGGGTTCCGAGGGTAAGGGTATACAGGTAAAGGCCCGACATCCGCAACAGATTGGCACCGCTGAAAACATTCGCGGCAAGATCTCCGCCCGATGACCACTTGAATACCGGCATGGGCGGTACAATAATGTCTATGGTCAGTACGATGATCAGGAGACCTATCAGCACGGCCAGCCAGTCGTCATTGGTGAACACGGGAACGGATTTTTCCATCAGAAAGGGGAGGGGCGGTTTTTTACCAATTCTAGCTAATTTTGGGTAAACTGCCCTTATGATTATTGGCTTACTCTCCGACACCCACGGCTTTCTGGACGAAAGAGTGTACGGCCACTTTGGTGACTGTGATCAGATCTGGCACGCCGGCGACGTGGGTGATGTGGTAATTTTTAATAAACTGGCCGCCTTTAAGCCCCTGCAGGCGGTGTACGGCAACGTTGACGGCCGGGAAGTCCGCTCCGGCTGGCCGGAAGACGCACGTTTCACCTGCGAAGGCCTGAGGGTGTGGATGACCCACATCGGCGGGTATCCGCCGCGGTACAATCCCCAGGTGCTGAGGGTACTGAGAGCAGATCCTCCGGATATTTTCGTATGCGGGCACACCCACATTCTGCGGGTAATGGCTGATCCGAAACTGAACAATCTGCTTTACCTGAACCCCGGGGCGGCCGGTCACCACGGTTTCCACAAGGTGCGTACGCTGCTGAAGTTTGAAATCAACAGCGGTAAGGTGCAGCACATGCGGGTAATCGAACTGGGCAAAAGGGGAGCTTTGGTTTAAGCAGCTGCGTAATTCTAAATTTTGAATTCTGAATCCTGGAGGACTTGCTCAATAGAGGGTATTGTTGCCTTGGTTCAGGCGTCCACGCCTGGATTAGCTGCCGCGGAGCCAGCTGAAGCGGTTATTTGTCAGAATCAGGATTTACAGGATGAGCAGGATGAAAGGATTTTAAGATCAGATCCTGTTTATCTTTTAATCCCGTAAATCCTGATGCTGACTTCTGATTCTGACCACCTGTCCCGGAGTCAACCAAAGCAGTATTTTGAAAAAGTCCTGTTTTGAATGGTGGCAATCCCAATCCCGGTGAGAGAAAGCAAGATTGTTTACAATCAGCTTTGTCCTGCACCGTTACTTCCGGCCTCCGGTTTCCTTTCCTCCGGTTTCCCTTTTTCAGAAGTTTGCAATCCGGATGATGTCCGCAAACACCCCGGCGGCAGTAACTTCGGCTCCGGCCCCGGCACCTTTCACGATCAGCGGACGGGCCTTGTAACGTTCAGTGGTGAAGAGCACCATGTTATCGTTGCCTTCCACCTGATAGAAAGGATGCTCCGGACCGAAACTTTTCAGGCCCGTCCAGGCGCTGCCCTCTTCGTATACTGCCACGTACCGCTGCCGTTTCCCTTCGCTCTCCACCTTGCGGCGGGCTACTTCAAAACGGCCGTTAAAGCTGTGCAGGACGCCGAAAAATTCTTCTACAGTGGGAGCGATCTGACTGGATTCGGGCAGCAGGTTTCCCCGTTCCACATCTTTGGATTCCAGTTTTGCACCCGCTTCCCGGGCAAGGATCAGGATTTTGCGGGCCACATCCACGCCGCTCAGGTCCAGCCGCGGATCGGGTTCGGAGTAGCCTAGTTCTTTCGCCTTCCGGACCACATCACTGAAAAGAGTCCCCTGGGTAAATTCGTTAAAGACGAAATTCAGGGTGCCTGACAAAACTGCTTCAATGCGGATGATCTTGTCGCCGCTCTGTACCAGGTCGTTGAGCGTTTTGATGATCGGCAGACCAGCGCCTACGTTTGTCTCGAACAGGAATTTTACCCCCCGGCGGGCCGCCATTCCTTTCAGTTGCCGGTATTTGTCGTACGGCCCGGAACAAGCCACTTTGTTAGGAGTTACAACGGAAATACCACGGTTGAGGGCTCCTTCATAGAGTTGGGGCACCACATCGCCGGCGGTGCAATCCACCAGAATGCTGTTGCGCAGGTTCAGCGTCTTCATCCGCGAATCAAAATGGGCAATGTCCATTTTTTCACCTTTGTCGAGCAACTGCTGCCACTGCGCCACGTCAATGCCCGCCTCGCTGAAATGCATCTTCCGGCTGTTGGCAATGCCGGTAATCCGGATGTCCACGTTGTGCTCGGCCCGGATTTTGGGAATCTGTTCGCCCATTTGCCTCAGCAGCGTACTGCCAACTGTCCCCGTACCTGTGAGGAAAAGATTGAGAACTTTGATTTCCGAAAGGAAAAAGGCTTCGTGGATTACATTCAGGGCTTTCTGGCAATCCGCTCCGCCCGTGACCAGCGAAATATTGTGTTCGGACGATCCCTGGGCAATGGCCCGCACATTGATGCCGTTCTTGCCCAGTGAGGAAAATAAGCGGCCGGCAAGGTTGGGCGTGTTCTTCATGTTTTCGCCCACAATGGCCAGAATACTCTGCTCCAGTTCAACCTTCACCGGGTCCAGCTGGCCCGATTGGAGTTCCCGGCTGAATTCAGCCTCGATCAGTTGTTTGGCCAATGGGGCATCCTGAGGGGTAATTGCAACGGTGATCGAATGTTCGGAAGATGCCTGGGTAATAAGAATGATATTGATCCTGCCGGTGGCAAGGGAACCGAACAGGCGGGAGGCAAAACCCGTTACGCCCACCATGCCGCTGCCGTTCAGCGACAGCAGCGCCACGGCATCAATGGAAGATATTCCTTTGATGGGAAGGCCGTTGTCTTCCGTCCGGCGGGTGATCAGGGTGCCTTCGCGGTCCGGGTGGAACGTGTTCCTGATTTTAAGCGGAATGTTCTGGGCCAGAACTGGTTGCACAGATGGCGGGTACAGTACTTTTGCCCCGAAATGAGACAGTTCCAGCGCCTCTATGTACGACAACTGGCGCAGGGGGATGGTGCTTTTTACCTTTCTGGGGTCGGCGGTCATCATGCCGTCCACGTCGGTCCATATCTCCAGCAGCTCGGCCCTGAGGGCGGCCGCCACGATGGCGGCCGTGTAATCGGAGCCACCCCGGCCGAGGGTAGTGGTTTCGCGGTTGGCCGTTGCCCCGATAAAACCGGGCAGCACCACCAGCTTGCCTTTCGATTTTGCGAAAAATTCACTGATCCGCCTGTAGGTTTCCTCGAATTGCACGGCGGCATTGCCAAAGCCATTGTCGGTCAGAATCAGCTGGCGGCAGTCGCCCAACACGGCGTCCACGTTGAGGCACTTGAAATACTCGGTAATGATGTGGGAAGAAAACCGCTCCCCGAAACTCATCACGAAGTCGCGGCTTTTCGGGGTGAGTTCCTTGAGCAGAAAAAGGCCCTGTAGTACGTCATCGAGTTCATTGAGCAGCATTTTGATGGCGGCCAGTGTGGCACTCTGGTTGTTCACGGGCAGCAGTTCACTCACGCATTGCAGGTGCTTCTTCTCGATTTCTTTCTGCAGTTGCTGGTAACTGTCGTCACCGGTTGAGGCCAGCCGGGCTACTTTTTCCAGATGGTCCGTCACCCCGGACATGGCCGAGACAACCACGGCAACGGAGGTTCCGGCGCTGGCAGTCATGACGATCTGCGCCACTTGCCTCATCATTTCGGGTGACTGCACCGAAGTGCCGCCAAATTTCATTACTCTCATGAACGTACGCTGAAAGGGTAGAAGTAAACTGAAAATTTACAATTGATATTTGAGACTGAAAAGAGATCGGGTGGTTGCAAAGTGAGGACGTGGTTTCTCCGGGTGAGGCAGGGATGCAGGTTCCCCGGGGCGATGTGAATTTTTACACCCTCCTCAGAGGGTAATAATAACCGAAGCCGCACAGCCTGCCGCCGTGAAAATAAAGGGGAGGAAGGAAGAAAAATCAATTTTGGCCAGTAAGCCCGCAGTAACTCTCTTCATACCGCAAGAATATAAATTATCCCACAGGATGCAAGGGAATTTTGAAATAATGGCGTTCAGAAATGAATAAGTCACCCTTTCCTTACTTTACGCCACCACTCCGTCAGAAATCCGATGCCGTAACCAGACAACTGCACGTAAACAGCCCCCACACTCAGCAGGCCGACTTTCAGGTCGCGGTTCCTGGCAGTGGCATGTAAAAAAATAAGCAGGGAATAGAGGATCAGACAATAAACGGCAAAAAGGAACAGTGGCCGCGAAAGGAAGGCCAGCAGGGGGACAGACGCACAGCCAAGAAAAAACAGAGCCGGGAAGCAATGCACGGGTTTCAGCTCCTCAGGAAAGAAGCGGGAAATGTTGATCCGGGCGCGGCCGAAAAAATGGAGTTGGCGGAAAAACTGCCGGAAACTGGTGCGGCGTTTGTGGTACACAAAGGCGTCCGGAATCAGGCCCGTCCGGAAACCGTGGCGGATGATCCGGATGCTGTACTCGATGTCTTCTCCCATCCGGGTAATCAGAAAGCCGCCCACTTTCCGGTACACTTCCCGCGACAATCCCATGTTGAAAGACCGGGGATGAAACGCCCCTCCCAGCCGCTTTTTGCCCCCGCGGATGCCGCCAGTAGAGAAAGGAGAGGTCATCGAGTAGCTGATGGCTTTCTGGACAGGGGTAAAAGAGGGGTGTTCCCGGTCTGGACCGCCCCAGGCATCATATCCGTGAAGATTCAGGTTCTCTTCTACCGCCTGGAAATAGCCGGGCGGCAGCAGGGCATCGGAATCCAGGATCACGAAGTAATCACCGCCGGCCCGTTCAAAGCCGTAGTTGCGGGTAAAGCCTTGTCCGCTGTTCTCTTTGAAATAGTACCGGATGTCGAGTTGCCCGGCAAACTCCCGGACTACATCTTCGCACCGCAGGCGGGAACCGTCCTCAATGACCAGCACCTCAAATTGCCGGTAGGTCTGGGCGGTAAGGGTTTGCAGCAATTCTTTGACCTCATCCGGCCGGTTGTATACGGGGATGATAACGGAGTATTTTCTCAAGCAGAAACGAAGGGTTTACTCATCCGCTAAGTTAGGAAATCTGCCCTTTTTTAACCTCCCATTGAGAATTTTCAATTGCCAATTCTCAATTAACCTAATACGCTCCCTGAAATTTTCTTACCCCCCATTCAGTGGTGGCAAGTAACAAAAGCACGAAGAAAAGCCATTTGAGGTGAATCAGTTCGCGGGTGTCCTCGGTGCTCTGGACGCGGTCAGGCGGTGGATTCTGGCTGAGTTTACGGGTCAGCTGGTCAAACTGCTCAGGCAGGTAAAACGTACCGCCGGTCTGGTTGGCCAGTTTGCGGAGCAGGCCATGGTCGGCCGTGGTATTGATTGATTCGAGTTGCAGGTCCCGCACCGTAAACTGACCGGTTACCACTTCATTCCGGTTCTGAACCCTTGCCGAGGCCCGGTACTGGTAAACGCCTTTTGGCAAACCACCCGTCTGGAAACGGGAGCCGGATTCGGCATTGGTGAAGTTGTAACGGGAAACCTGGCCATCCGGCCGGATGATGTCCAGATTGATTTTCTGGTTGTAGATTTTTTCGTAAATCTCGTTATAGGTCTCCGCCTCGAAAGTAATCTGTTCGGTGTCCACAAACTCATCCGTAACCGGATAAACGCGCAGCCGGCGTTTGTCTTCTTTGGAGGAAAGGTACTGTACCAGCTTGATGATCAGTCCGTCTACTGCCTGGTGGCTTTCCGTCAGGTTAAATTCCTCCAGTCGCCACTCCCATAGTCCTTCGCCCAGCAGAATGGCCGATTTGCGGGTTTTATCAGTGTTTACCACCAGCAGTGGCTTGTCGGTAACCAGCGTGCCTACTTTCTGGAACAGAATTACTTCGCTGTTGGGCGTGAGGCGGAAGTCGCCAAAGGGTACGTTTACCGGCGGAAGTTTCTGCACAAGGCTGCGGTTTGCATCTTCAACCTTGAAAAGGTTAAAGCCGGTGTTGAACGCCGGAAATACCTGATCAGTCTGGTTGCCACGGGAGGTCACTTTTACGGCATTGGTGGCTACGTTGAGTTGACCGAGATTGGAACTGCTGCCCGTGATGAACCAGATGGGGGTATCGCCTTCGAGATATTTCCTTGCCGCAGCCGTACCTGTGTTGTACATATCCGGAATCTGGTGCAGAATCACCAGATCGTATTTGGGTTGTTTGGGCGTACCCAGTCCGGCGATTACGGACTCAAATTCATAATTTTCATTTTTCTCCAGCGCACTTTTGATGGCCTTGATGTCGGGATGGGGAGCAGCAGCAAGCAGAAGGATTTTTTCCTTGCCGTCAATCACTTCCACGTAGGCATCCCGGGCGTTGTTCCGGGTCGTAAATTCCTCCGGCTGGCTGGCCAGCTTTACCACGTAATGCTGCACGCCCCTGGCGGAGGCAGGTACGTAAAAAGTAGCCTCCTGCACGTCGTTGTTATTCCTGAAGCTGATGTTTTTGGTGTCGATTACCTTACCGCCCTGGGTCAGTTGCACGGTTGCCGGTTTACCGCCAAACCCAGTAGCGTGGATTTCGGCAACCACCGGAAATTTATTCCCCAGATAGGTGATCTTATTATAGTATAAGGCTTTCAGATTCAGGTCGCGGCGCGGTACCGTATCCCCAAGGCCAATCGTGTGTATGGGAAAGTTATATGGCTGAAACTCCGGTGAAAGACCCTGATTGTATATGCCGTCGGTAACCAGCACCACCCCGGCCAGGTTCCGGTTTTCGAAATTGCTCTGTACCGCACCCAGCATGTTGTTCAGGTTAGTTACCTGGGCCTTAAACAGGCGGCTGCCGAGGGAGGAAACCGGCACCGTGCCTTCGAGCAGCTGGATTTCGACGTTGATTTCCTTCTGGCCCAGTTCCGCGGCAAGATTTCTGACCCTGGAAATGATTTCGCCAACCCGGGCGGAGTCGTTGGTAAAGGTAACCGATTGAGAATTGTCAAGGGCAATGACTATCGTAGGCTTTTCGTATGTGTTGCGGATCTGCCGGATCAGGGGACCGATCAGCAGAAAGCAGAGCAGGCTTACCACCACAAAGCGGCAGGTGGCCAAAGCAAGATTGACCCCGCGGCTCCAGGTGGATTTTCGCTGGTAAAGGGCATAGGCATAAATGGCTCCTACGGCAAGGCAGATGAGAATAAACCAGGGAGAATAGGAAGTCAGCAGTTGAAAGCGGTTCATCGGTTGCGGAAGACCATCAGATTGAGTTATTCCATTGATAACGGTCTAAACGTGAATATATTTAATTTTAACTGACCAGACTGCGCGAAAGCGCACCAATGGACTGAATGGGCAACGCATTGGCCGGCCTTATCCGTATTTATTTTAAAAAAACTCATTTATGCAGAAAAATACAATCAGGCCGGTAGAGCCGGCAGATAACCGGGCCATGGCTTCGGTCATCCGCCGGGTGATGACGGAGTTCGGGGCAGTAGGAGAGGGGTATTCCATCAATGACCCTGAGGTTGATGCCATTTGCCAGAATTACCGCGGAAACGGGTACGCTTTCTTCGTGCTGGAGCAGAATGGGCAGGTAACGGGCGGCGGCGGCATTGCCCCGCTCCAGGGTGGGGAAGCCGGTACGTGCGAACTGCGGAAAATGTATATTTTACCCGAAGCCAGAGGACAGGGCTGGGGGAGGAAATTACTGGAAATTTGTCTGCAAGCCGCCCGCGGGAATGGTTACCGTACCTGTTACCTTGAAACCCTGAACCGGATGCAGCCGGCGCAGCACCTGTACCGCTCCTTTGGCTTCAAGCCGCTGGATGGCCCGCTTGGCCAGACGGGCCACAACTCATGCGATGCCTGGTACGCGCTCAGATTGTGAAAAGTTTCCCGCAGATTTCAGGGGAAAGCCGACAGATAAACGCAGATTCACGGAGAATCCCCGTATGCCTGCAGGAAACTTCACCAATACGCTGCTCAGCACATCATCTCTCAGTACATCTTCTCGTAGTATTCCGTAGCCATGCGGTCGGAATCAAAGAAGGGAAGGATGTCCTGCATGCTGTTCTTCACGATTTGCAGCCAGCGGTCCGGCTGGCGGTAATACGCCGGCAGGATAACCTTCTCAAGGGTGTCCATCAGATTGTTGTGGTCAAAATCATCCTGTTCGTGCAGCCAGGCATTTGCATCTGCCGGTGGCGCGGTAAAGGAATTCTCGCCGTTCCGGGCAAATTCGGGTATCCAGCCGTCGGGCACCGATAGGTTCACGCCACCATTCATGGCTGCCGTCATGCCGCTGGTACCGGATGCTTCGCGGGTGATCCGGGGGTTGTTGAGCCATATATCGGCACCACCCTTCAGCAGTCTCGACAGCCGGAGCTCGTGGCCAACCAGCACCGAGCAGTTTCGGTATTGTTTGGTGGTTTCTACGATCCGGTTGTAGATCGACACCGCCATGAAGTCCTGTGGATAGGGTTTGCCGGCCCAGATGATCTGCACGGGAAACTCTTTATTGGTCACCAGCGCGTGGAACCGTGCCTGGTCCCGCAGCAGCAGATCGGCCCGCTTGTATTCGGCAAAGCGCCTTGCCCACACAATCGTCAGCACGTTGGGGTCGTAAATTTCTCCGCACTGATCGGCTACCTCTTCAAACAAAGTCCGCTTGCGTTCCCTTTTTCTTTCCCGCATGGCCTCATTATTTCCGGATTCCATTGCCTCGTACAGAACCGGGTCGGCCCAGTAGCGGCGGTTCTGGGCGTTGGTGACGTGAATAATCGGAGAAACGTCGGTGTGGCGGCTCCACATCTGGCGGGCCACCTCGCCGTGCATGGCCGAAACCCCGTTGGATAGCCGCGAAAACCGCAATGCCACCAGGGTATGGTCCATGATGTCGCCCAGCGTGCCGGTCAGTTTCCGCACCTCTTCGGAGGATAGACTGCCAAAGAATCCCAGTTTTTCCAGCATCCGCAGATCAGTGCGGTCGTTGCCTGCCTCCACCGGGGTGTGGGTGGTGAATACGAGTCTTTTCTGTACCTCCTTTTTCTTGCCGAATTTCTGGAAGAGGTAAAATGCCAGCGGCAGGGCGTGGGCCTCATTCATGTGGTAGGTTTCCGGCTGAAAACCAATCAGGTCCAGCAACTTTGCGCCGCCGATACCCAGCAGCATGCTGGCCGCAATTTTGGCTTCGGTGTTGGAGTCGTAAAGCCGGTGGCTGATGGTGCGGGCCAGGTAATCGTTTTCGGGCAGGTCGGTGGTGAGGAAAAACATGGGCGTGGAGCCAAACACCTCCGGCGGCAGGTAATGCGCCGCCACCTTCACCGGGTGCTGGTTTACCATGATGTCGAACCGCAGACCCGTATCCACCAGGAAGCCGTAGTGTTTTTCCTGAAAGAGAACGTCCATCGTCTGGTCGCCTTTGCGGACCTGATCGTAGTAACCATATTTCCAGAGGATGCCGATGCCGATCAGATTCTGCTTCAGGTCGTGGGCACTGCGCATGTGCGAACCGGCAAGAAAACCAAGGCCTCCGGAGTAGATTTTGAATGGCTGGTGAATGGCGAATTCCATCGAGAAATAAGCCACGGGTTTAGCGTAGGCAGGGTTGACCGGATAAGGGAATTGGAACGGTTGAAAGTTGTGCATGGGGATATTGCAGGTAATTGAACGGGAAATATAAGGCCAATTTTGCGGAGGATGCAAATCCTGGTGGTCAGGAATTATAGAAACGTGTCATAGAAAAGCCGCATATCCTTGTCGGTTGCGGCTTCACCAGATGGTTTCAGGCGGGATTATTTAACTCTTTCGATGTATTCCCGGGTACGGGTATCCACCCGGATTTTTTCGCCGATGTTGACAAAAAGGGGCACTTTAATTTCAGCGCCGGTCTCCAGCGTGGCCGGTTTCAGGGTTTTGGTAGCCGTATCGCCCTGCAGGCCAGGTTCAGTGTAGGTGACTTCCAGTTCCACGGAACCGGGGATTTCGGCCGCAATCGGAGTGGTATTGTCAAAGCTCACGGTAACATTCATGCCTTCCTTGAGGAACTTCTCGCCATCTCCGAACAATATACCGTCTACGTACACCTGATCGTAGGTTTCGTTTTCCATCAGCACGTAGTTATCACCTTCTTTGTAAAGGAACTGGAACTCCTTGGTTTCGACGCGCACAAAATCCAGCGCTTCTCCGGCCCGGAAGCGGTTTTCGGCGAGTTTCCCCGTGCGGACGTTCCGCATTTTTACCTGATAAAAAGCCCGTAGGTTACCGGGCGTGCGGTGTTCATATTCCAGTACCTGTACCAGTTCGCCATTAAAACGCATGAAGGCGCCTCTTGAAAGATCGGATGTAGTTGCCATAAAATGAGATAAGCTCAGTGTGTTAGGTCCGCAAAGGTAAAAAAATCTTCCGTCAGGATGGGTTTCCCTCCGGCAGACGGCGGACTACCTTTTGGTCCGCATGGCCGGAATCTTTTTTATACGTTCATTTTGGAGAAAGGCCTTGTATTCCTCCGACTCCACCGGATAAAGGGCAATCTTTCCTTCCCCATTGTAATGGGCACCAAAGCCGTACCGTTTGGTAAGGGCAGAAGCCCGCAGGCAGGGGTGCCCTTTGGAAAACAATTCCTCCCGGATTTTTTGTCCTTCCGTGTCGGGCACGTATTGCGGGATTCCCTTTTGCCGGACGAATACTTCGAATATCAAGTCTTCATGACTGAACTGGTAAGGCTTTTCGGTAAGTAACCGGTACTGGATCAAATGCGCGGGAGCGGAATCCTTTTTAGGGATTGGAACCTCAGCTTTGTCCACCGGGCAATCAGGCGCGATGGTGATAAAAGTTTGGCTGTATGACATTGGGAAGATGTTTTTCCGGAATCCAACCTGAAGCCGGAATGGTACGTATATGCAAAAAAATAAAAAATATGGCAACCAAAGCATCACGCCGGAATCCTTCCACCTACGAACCGGCCAAAAATACGCAAGAACCTACTTCCTACAACACCAGCCGGCCGGAAACCGATACGCCTCAGGAAATCCGGGAGGGGGCCGAGTCATCAGCCATGCAGAACCGTGAGCAGGAAGCCCGTAAAGGCAGCAATGATGAACCCGGGGCAGACGGTGTTGCGACCAGTTCGTAATTTGTTCGGCTGAGTGAAAGTAGAAAAAAACTCCTGTTCCTCTTATCCAAAACGAAAAGGACTTATCAACCCCTTCGTATCATTTGCCAAAGTAAGCCTTCCAGCAACCAGCGGCACTCCCCGCCATTCCATGTGATTTCCCCTATCCCGACCGGCATATTTTGCAGATTGAAGCTCCCCCAACCGGCGGGCCTTTTCCATAAAGCACGTGACTTTTAAATATCTCATCCTGACTGATCCTGCTGCCTTTCCCCGGATTTAAAATTCTTTCAACACTTGAAAAAGTGCCAATATTTATTTTCATTGCCCAACTGAGCCAATATAAATTCAAAAGTAAGATGCGTCCAGCCCTGCAAGTCCGGCTTTCGGTGATGATGTTCTTCAACTATTTCATATGGGGCTCGTGGTACGTGACTCTTGGCACCTATCTGGGTACGACCCTGAAGTTCAGCGGTCCGGAAATCGGTACCGCCTTCAGCATGGTTTCGGTTGCCGCCATGATCTCCCCGTTTTTTGTGGGCATGATTGCCGACCGGTTTTTTGCCACCGAGAAAGTGCTGGGTACCCTGCACATCATTGGGGCTCTGTTGCTGTTGGCGCTCACTCAGTTTGATAATCCGGCCTCATTTACGCCGGTGCTGCTGCTGTATACGCTCTGTTATATGCCCTCCATTGCCCTCTGCAATTCCATCTGCTTCCACCAGATGCAAAACCCCGGCAAGCAGTTTCCGCCCATCCGGGTACTGGGCACCGTCGGCTGGATTGCGGTAGGTCTGATGATCGGATTTCTCCGATTTGAAGCCAGCCCGGATCAGTTTGTGCTGGGTGCGGTTGTGTCACTGGTGACCGGAGTGTATTGCTTTTTCCTGCCGCATACGCCGCCTAAACTGAAGGGCAACGCTGCCAGCATCCGCGATATTCTCGGCCTTGATGCGCTGAAACTGATGAGAAATGTTTCTTTTGCCGTGCTGGTGGTTTCGTCGGTGCTGGTGTGTATACCCTTGTCTTTTTATTATGTCTTTACCAATCCTTTCCTCAATGAGCTGGGAATGGAAAATGCGGCCGGTAAAATGACCATCGGGCAAATGTCTGAACTGTTCTTCATGCTGGTCATGCCATTTTTCTTTGTGAGGCTTGGGGTGAAAAAGATGATTGCCCTCGGAATGGCGGCATGGGTACTACGGTATATCCTGTTTGCCTTCGGCGACACCGGCCCGCTGATCTGGATGCTGTACGGCGGGATTGTGCTGCATGGCATCTGCTACGATTTCTTTTTTGTGACCGGCCAGATTTTCGTGGACCGCCGCGCCCCGGAACACCTCCGCAGTTCGGCGCAGGGCATGATCACTTTCGCCACCTACGGACTGGGCATGTTCATTGGTTCGATGGTCTCCGGCCAGGTAGTAGGGGCTTATACAATTAACGAAAACACTCACCAGTGGCAATCCATCTGGCTGGTACCGGCAGTAGCCTCCGCCGTGGTATTTGTATTCTTCATGGTGCTGTTCAGGGAGAAAAAAGCAGAAAAGGAAATGGCCGCAACCGCCGCGTAAGTGAAGACTGGCGTGGCTCTCTCTGTCACAAATTATGGGCGTAAGTAGCTGCACAATTTTAAATGCCCTGTTTGAATTCTGAATGGGAACGGATAACTATTTGACTTTCAGTTGTATACCTTCAGTACATTAGGACTTGAAATCTATCAGGACTTTCTTAAAATCTGGCTATTGTTGTACTGGTTCAGGCGTCCACGCCTGGACCACCTGCCCCGGAGCCAGCCGGAGCGGTATTCTGAGAAAGTCCTGATCTGTATTTGATTCTGCTTTAGTGATTACTTTATTGTGAGGGGCTTGTTTGCCTTCGGGATAATGGATCGCACAATAGCATTGAGCACACATCCGAAAAAAATATTTTAATAATTCTCAATTCTCAATTCTCAATTCTCAATTCTCAATTCTCAATTCTCAATTCTCAATTCTAATTTTCCACCTATGCTGAAAATTGCCATGCTTGGCTCGGGCTTCATTGCTGATTTTTATACCATGGCGCTGCACGGACAGCGGAACAAAGACCGGGTCCACGTGGTGTTTGGCCGCAGCGGAGAACGCCTCCAGACTTTCTGCAAACGCTGGAATGTGCCAAAATACACCACCAGTATGGAAGAAGCCGTGTCGGATCCGGAAGTGGATGTGGTGGTCGTGAGTCTGCCAAATAACCTGCACCTCCAGACGGCGCGGCTCTGCGCCAAATACAAAAAAGCCATATTCTGTACCAAACCGCTGGCCCGAACTGCGGCCGAAGCAAAAGAAATGCTGCAACTGGTCGAAGACGCCGGAATCATCGGCGGATACCTTGAAGACCTTGTGTATACCCCCAAAACGCTGAAGTCGCTGGAGGCCGTGAAGAGTGGAGCCGTCGGACGCGTCCTGTGGGCCCGTTCCCGCGAGACGCACCCGGGTCCGCACAGCGACTGGTTCTGGAACAAGGAAACGGCCGGCGGTGGGGCAATTATTGACCTTGGCTGCCACTGCATCGAAATTGCCCGCAATTACATCGGCAAGGACGTCCGGCCGGTGGAGGTGATGTGCTGGGCCGATACGCTGGTGAAGCCGATTGAGGCCGAGGACCACGCGGTTGGCCTGGTGAAGTACGAAAATGGTTCCATCGGGCAGTTTGAGGTAAGCTGGGCCTTCCGCGGCGGCATGGACCTGCGCGACGAAGTGGCCGGCACCGAGGGTACTATCTGGAACAACCATTTTCTGCGCACCGGTTTTGAAATGTATACCACCGGCAGCAAGGATGGCTACGTGGCCGAGAAAGCAGAGTCCAGCTCCGGCTGGCTGTTTCCGGTCGGCGACGAGGTCAACGAACTGGGCTACAACCACATGTTTACGGATATGTTCAACGCCTTTGAGCAGGGCGGGCAGCCGATGGAAACTTTCTACGACGGCTACGTGGTCAATGCCATCATGGATGCCTGCTACCGTTCGGCGGAGAGCAAAAAGTGGGAGCCCGTCCAACTGGAAGTCTGGCGCGGCAAAACGGATACCTCTGCGCAGGGGCCGGCCCTGAAGGAGTACGACGCGCAGTACTACCTGATCAAGGAGGAGATCACCCCGGACGGCCGGAAGAAAACGATTCTGAAGGATAAGAATACGGGCCAAATCGTGCAGAAGGTTGACGAGCAACAAACCGTGTAAATCCCTTGTTGAAAGGGCCTGTTGTCATTTCCGGAGATTAATACCCAAATGGTGGTTGAATAGTTATATGGCTGTATGGTTAACTTCTGATTTACAGCAATATACCACGTCGTAAAACGGGACATTCAGGATTTCCGGAAGCTGAGCCCGGGCTGAACCTCATTAACGATTGCTTTTTTACGATCCGGATCAGGTGAACGGGCTGTTACAGCCGGTAGAAGGCGCCGAAGCGAAACAGTTGCGGGACACTGCGGTCATTTAAACCGTCCAAGTTCCGGTTGTAATTGATCAGACCCTGCGAGTACCCGGCGGTGATGCCGAAGTTCTGGTAGCTGGCGGCAATATTCATGCGAATCCGCGCATCAGCCCCGAAATTGGACCGTCGCCGGTTGATGTTAATTTCCCGGTCATTGTTGAGCATCACTTTTCCTTTCTCGCGGATGGCAAAATTATAGGCAAGATCAGGTCCGGCAGTGAAGTCAAAGGTAATGGTACCAACCGGAAACCGGTAGCCTGCCATCGGGTGAAGATTGATAAAGTGATGTTCCAGATTAGTTCTGCCGGCAGCCGGCAGGGTTGATGAGGTGAAAAAGTCCGTAGACTGTCTGATTTTGATCCGGTTCCGCAGATTTTCGTATCCCGCCTGCAACCCCACAATTGCCCTGTCGCCGGTTACCCGCTGCAACTGACCGGCTATGCCGTACGACAAACCAAATTTCCGGCTGCCATAAGGATCGTTGGTGTAATAAACATCTTGGTCGCGGTATTCGTATTGGATCAGCAGTCCTGCATCTGGATTGGGGTTGGTGCTGATGAACGCAAACAAACCGCTGTTCAGGTGAACGGAATATTCGGTTTTCTGCCCGTAAGCAGCATAGCCAAAAAGCCCGGTAAAAAGGATCAGAAAGATTCTGCGCATGGGTTGTGGTGTTAAAAATGTTTGCATTCAGGGAAAAGGACCCGTATAGCTGCCAAAAGGTTACATCCTTTCCTCTGATTCTGCAATATTTTTCAGCATCCTGCCCGATACCGGCCATGACGTCATCACCCGTGCCGGAGAAAGTCATCAATCAACTGACCGGAAGAAACCCCGGAATGCCTGAACACTGGTTCAGGGTACCTCATTTGCGGATCAGTAAATTCCATTGACTGCAAACAAATGGCACTTTGCCAAAGTATAAGGATTAAAAACGATGGAAAAACGCACATTCGGGAAATCGGACTTACAGGTGGCTCCGCTGGCCTTCGGAGGCAATGTCTTCGGCTGGACGGTAGACGAAAAAACTTCATTCTCCCTGCTGGATCAATTTGTGGATGCCGGTTTTGATCTGATTGATACGGCTGATGTTTACTCCCGCTGGGTGCCTGAAAATCAGGGCGGCGAATCAGAAACGATCATTGGCAACTGGCTGAAAAGGGGCGTGAAGCGCGAAAGGGTTATCATTGCCACCAAGGTGGGTAGTTCTATGAGTGCCGGTAATCCCCGCAAAAATCTTTCCCGGAAATATATCCGGCAGGCCGCCGAAGATTCGCTCCGCCGCCTCAGAACTGACTACATTGACCTTTATCAGTCGCACTACGACGATCCGGAAACGCCGGTGGAAGAAACCCTGCAGGCGTACGACGAACTGGTGAAGGCCGGCAAAGTGCGCTACATCGGGGCGTCTAATTTTTCCCCGGCGCGGCTTTCCGGGAGCCTGCGCGTGAGTGAGGAGCGGAATTATCCCGCTTATATCAGCCTTCAGCCGGAATACAACCTGTATAGCCGGGCAGTTTTTGAAAAAGAACTGCAGCCGCTTTGTCTCAGGTACGGCCTCGGGGTCCTGAATTACTACGCACTGGCCAGCGGTTTCCTCACCGGCAAATACCGCTCGGAGGCCGATTTGTCGGTAAGTAAGCGCGGAAAAGGCATTACCAAATACCTCAATGACCGGGGCTTGCGTATCTTGCACGCGCTGGACCAGGTGGCCGGCCGGTACGAGACTACGCCGGCCAGCGTTTCCATTGCGTGGCTGCTGGCGCAACCTGGCATTACGGCACCGATAGCCAGTGCCACCAACCCGAAGCAGCTTGATTCTTTGGTGCAGGCTGTTGGGCTGAAATTAGACAATGAGGCACTGTTGCAACTGAATCAGGCCAGTGGGGAGGATTGAAGGACTGAAGGGACCGGAGATCAGCATGATGCTGCCGGCTGCTAACTGACCACTTACCACTTACCACTTACCACTTACAACCATTACCTACCCACTTCACACCAGATGAATACCGAACAGCATAAAGCGGCTCTTTTCCGCGAAATTGAGCAACAACTGACCGAACAGGGATTTTCCATCAGCAAACAGGATCAGGCCCGTCCGTGGGGAGGCTTTTTCGTATTGAATGAAGATCAGGCCCAGCGTTTTTCAGACCTTTACTTTGATGGCATGTCCGTAGAGAAGCTGCGGATTTCGGGTAAATTAAGTCCTAAAATTCTGATCGTGGCCCCGCAGAAGCGGCTTTCGTGGCAATATCACCACCGCCGCGCTGAAATCTGGCGGGTTATCAAGGGCACAGTCGGCGTGGTAACCAGCGAAACAGACGAAGAGGGGGAGGTGAATGTGAGGGTGCCCGGTTCCCTGATTACCCTCCGTCAGGGAGAACGCCACCGCCTGGTTGGCCTTGACGAATGGGGCGTACTGGCTGAAATCTGGCAACATACCGACGCCGGCAGCCCCTCCGATGAGGAGGATATTGTGCGGGTTCAGGATGATTTCGGACGTTAATGTCTGACCGGACAACCAACAATGCTCCACTGGCATCAGGGAAGCACTTCCCAGGCAAGAAACTGAGTGACCTGCAGCGCGTTGAAATTGTTGTCCGATACCATAATCAGACTGCGGCTGCCGTTGGGCAGCCGGGGACCAAAAGTCATTCCTTCCAGGTTATCCACCCGGAAAGTACCGTTACTGCCTACGTCAAGGATCAACTTCTTGCTGGCGGGGGTATAGCCCGCCCCGGCAAGGGCATTGATTCCATTAACATCGGTTGCATGGCCCAAATCAGCCTCATAAATTTTAACCGAAAATTCCGGGATAACGCCAAAGGCAAAAGACCGTTCCATCACCAGCATTTTTGTTTCGGTCATGGCCAGTATTTCAACAACGCCATTCAGTTCAAACTGTCCGGGAGGATTGGGGGTGGCGTGAACCTTGTCCAGCGGATAGGCATACTGGGCCACCACGCTTCGGCTGTTCAGGTCCAGTTTCAGGATCCGCACGACTGCATTGGGTGTATTTGCACCGGCCCGCGGGCCATCTTCAAACAGCGGTTCTTCCAGTGCTGCAAAGAGAAACTTTCCGTCTTCCGAAACAGAAAGACCTTCAAACACGCCGTTCCGCCGGGGGCCCGTTTCGCCCGTTTTAAAATTGAACAGTTCCGGCAGGGCAAGGTCCCGGACGTAATCGCCTCCCGTGGTCATCTCCCGGATAAACGGCTGTACCAGCAGGGGCGGATTATTGGCCGGCAGGCGTTCCCCTTCACTGGACCAGAAAAGCGTGCCCGAAAGGGGATTGTACGCAATGCCTTCCGGATCAACGGTGCCCTGCCGGTCGGTAGCCGCACCGGGAAAGACGCTGCCGTCCGGACGTTTCAGGGTGACTACGTGCTCAAAGGAAACGTTCCTGAAACTGCCGGCGTCAAAATCCAGCGTTGCGACGTAAAACCGGGCTGCCTGCAGCCCCGACTGATCGTCACTGATGATGTACCAGGTGTTATTGCCGGCGCGGAAGTCAATACTGGAAAGGCCACCTACGGTGGAATTCCGGAACTGAAAGTTATACGGAACCAGCACCTGACCGATAAACCGCAGGGAGCTGATCGTATTTTTGGTTTCCGGCGTGTTGTTTTCCTTTTTGCACCCGGCCAAAATGGCAATCAGGGCCGCGGTCAGCAGGAATACGTTTGAAAGTTTTTTCATACAATTTTTTTCGCATCCAGGCTACTCATACAAATCATCTGGGTCGGCAGCGGCGAGCTGGATCAGAAACTGGCCGATGCCGGCCGTTACGGCTTTGAAAAATGCCTCACCTTTCATGGGAGTGGCGGCGGAAGGGTCACCGGTCCCGGTATCCGCCGTGACCTTGCTCCATTCCCGCTGCGCCCATGCCCAGCCCTGCCGGAAGGCCTCAATCCTGAATTCCCTGGCTTTGCCGTTTCCGGCCTCCGAAAGTGGCCGCACCAGATCCGGTTCGAGGTGCATCATGACACTGGTTTCCATTTCGTCGGCGTGGTCGCCGGGAGCGGAAAAAAAGTCATCCCGCCGGGCGACCTTGAACCAGTTTACGGTGCAAAGAAATACGGAAGGAAACCGGGCCTGCAACTCCCGGAGCATCTGCCGGAAATCGTTGCCGCCGTGGCCGTTAAGCACCACCAGCTTAGGGATTCCCTGCCGGTCCAGTACCTGAATCAGATCCCGCAAAATGGCAAGCTGGGTACTCGGGTTCAGATTCATGTCGAGGGTAATGTCCAGCTGACCCGTGTTGACTCCGAAAGGAATGGTGGGGAGCACAGTCACTTTCGCACCGGCTGCCCACGCCAGGCGGGCCGCCTCAGCGGCGATGTGGCCGCACTGGTAGTTGTCGGTGCCGTAGGGGAGGTGGTAGTTGTGGGCTTCGGTAGCACCCCAGGGGAGTACCACCACCTGAAAGGGGGTGTCCCGGACTGCTTTCCAGGTAGATTCGGCCAGAATGTATGGGCGTGGCTCCATTGCCAGAACAGTTGATTGGGTGTAAGTGAACTGCCCGTAATATAGGCAACCACACGCGTATGAAAAAATTCACTACTGGCTTCCCGTTTGCAGGGGGAGAAGAGCAACTGAAAGTGGAAGTAAGGTGCAAAAACAGGCAGCAACTGACCCAGAACAGGCTGAAGAAAAATATTCAGGATTTCTTAATAAAAAATCACCTGAAAGTAAATCTTCACTGCACCTTTTTCTACCTTTGTTCGTATAAGCCGATAGAATAATTAATATAAAAAATTGACTTTTAAAAGGATAAAGTTTATTTTTTTCCGAACTTTCACCTTTTATCTGGCTTTTCAGCCCGAGTCTGTCTATTTCACTATGAGAACATCGATGCTTGATTACACCCAGCTTATACTGAGCAAGGTTAGCTTCAGTGAGGCGCTTTTCGAAAAGGAACTCAGAAAACACTTATGCCAGCTATCGGAGCAGGAACAATCAGACCTTCAGAAATGGTGCAGTCATCATTACAGCGTTAAATACCAGGCCATTCTTGACCGCTGCTTTTACGCGGAAGGAGAAGGCGTGGTTCACCAGATGGCCGGCTGACCAGCCTCACCCTCAAAAGGATTTCAGGATCAGATCCTGTTTATTTTTTAAGGTTTCTGGAGAGATTCAGGGAATGACCGGTTGCAGGACCTCACCCTGAAACTATGTTCGCAAGCTCCAAACTCTCGTTTGGGCTTGTCTCTCTTGGGGAGAGGGACTTCAATAAGCGGGTTTTTCTCCCCCTCGCCTCAGGAGAGGGGGCCGGGGGGTGAGGTTTTATACCAGCCTTTCCCTACATGTCTCCAGGAACCTCTTTTAATCCCGTAAATCCTGATGCTGAGCGGAGACTGGTTTGATCAGGTTTAAAAATGCCCTCAGATCACTCAATGAATTGGCTTCGTCTGCGGGTTTATCATTCCGCCACCGCAGGAGCCGGGGAGACCGCACCGATAGCCCCGATTTGTGCCGGGCCGACAGTTCCACGCCGTTGAAAGCAATTTCAAACACCAAATGCGGCTTTACCGTACGCACCGGACCAAACTTTTCAAGGGTATTTTCCCGGATGAATTTTTCCAGCTCCGCAGTCTGTTCTGCATCCAGTCCGGCCTGAAGACGGGCAAACGGAACCAGTCTTTCCCCGTCCCATAAACCAAAAGTAAGGTCGGTGCAGGCGAACCGGCTTCCCGTTTGGGTCTGCTGCGCGTACATCAGCACCCCGTCGAGGGTATGCGGGTCAGACTTCCACTTCCACCAGTCTCCCCGGCGGCGGCCGGTCAGGTAAGGTGAATTTTTGCGCTTCAGCATAATTCCTTCGGCGCAGTTTTCGCGGGCCTGACCGTGCAGTACCTGCAATTCATTCCAGGTGGCAAACTCCAGCGAATCAGAAAGAAGAAGGTTTTCCTGCCTGAGGTTGTCCAGCAGTGTTTCCAGCTTTTCCCGCCGTTGCTGATAAGGATAGGTGCGGATGTCATCCCCATTGCTTTCAAGCAGGTCGAAGGCAACCAGAATGGCCGGACACTCTCTGAGTGATTTTGCTGAAACATTTTTGCGTGAAAACCGGGACTGCAGGGCACCGGCCGGCAGCGGACAACCTTCAGAAAACCCGATGATTTCACCGTCGATCACCGTACCTTCCGGCAGCATACTTTGCAGGAGGGCAAGTTCCGGAAATTTAGGCGTGACCAGTTCTTCTCCCCGCGACCAGATGAACAATTCGCCTTCCCGCCTGACCAGTTGCGCCCGGATTCCGTCCCATTTCCATTCGGCCTGCCATTCGGTTGGCTCTCCCAGTTGGGCCAGATCGTCCTCAAGGGCATGCGCCAGACTAAACGGGTAAGGTTGGGAAACATCCCTTGCACAGCCGGTTCCGGCAAGCAAATCTTCCAGTGAATGCTGGTCCGGATGCCAGTTTCCGGCCAGCCGGTGGGCCACTACAGATTTGCGGGCACTGGCCAGTTCGGCCACTGCTTCCGTGACCAACTTCCCGGGCATCGGCGACCGGAAACTGCCGGCCAGTAATTTTATGATCAGCAGGCGTTCTTCCGGTTCCTGCTCATCCCAGGCAGCCTGGAGACTTTCCCGGCGCTGGAACTCATTCAGTTCCTCCAGGGAGTGGAGAAAGGTCATCCACTGCGTCAGGCTTTTACGGGAAGGAAACCGGGCCGGCGGCAAGATCAGGGAAATGGTTTCGGCCAGTTCGCCCACCGCCTGCACGGATTCTTCAAACAGCCAGGCGGAAACATCGCTTGCCTGAAGGGCCCAGTTTTTCAGGGTGCCAACGGTAGTCACCCGGCGGGGAATGCGTCCCATCAGCAGAGAAATGCCCCACATCCGGTCGGTGGGACCGGCTTTGCAGGCGTAATCCCTGAAGAGTTCTTTTTTCCGGGCCGGATCGGCAGCGTTTTCAAGGGCGAGGCAAAGAAGGGCAAATGATTTCATAGCTGATCAAAACTTCAATAAACCTGTACAACCTTAAAACGGTTAAAAATAAAATGAGTTTAGTGCAAAAAAATATCGCCACTTGAGTGAGCAGACGCTCCGGTGAATGAATAAATTATCTCATGCCTTTCCTGCACCAGAACAATTTCCCCATTACCCGGCAGGTTGGGTTTCCTCTTTTGGGGTACCGGTTCCCGGGAACCAGCCCCGCGTTTCCACCTGGCTTTCAAGTTGATCCTCCAGATCGTCGGGCAGCTGCGGAAAAAAGTCAATTCCGGTTACCTCTTCGACCTGGTCCACCGAAACGACAAAGGATTTGAGCGCCAATCCGGAACCCTCATTGCGCATGAGGAAGGCAATGGCACGGGCTTCCGGATACCGGAGAAAAAGCACAACTTTATAATACTGCTCCGGCACGGCCACCTGATTGCGCCTTCCGATGGTGGGCAGCCCTTTTTTCAGCGCGGGGCCGGTCACGATGTACAGCATTTTGTCGCGGCGGGCCCATACCCTTACCCTTGATTCCAGCTTTTCCCAGATGCCCCGGTTAAAATCCGGTGCCTGCGGACTCATATTGCTCATGTAAAAAGATTCAGACATCCGTTCGGGTGAACTTTTGAAATCCGCCGCAGGAGCGAGGTGGCCCCGGTCGTATCCCGAGCCGCGGTAATCGTCGGGCGTGGCGGAGCCGGTACTTACGTCAGGGTCAGGACGAAAGTCATTTTCTCGTTCGGCCGTGCCTTTCAGGTTGTCGGAGGTTAGCTGATAAGCTACCCACAGCGGCTGTTCCCATGCCTCCCCGTAGCAGATTGTATAGGCCTGGTGTTTCACCAGTTCGCAGTCCCTTGCGGAATTTGGGAGACCAAAACCGGCCTCGCTTTCAAAGGGGAATCCACCATGGGCGGGAGCCCCGGTCCGGTTGTTTCCGGCGGTTCGGTCAGGCGAACGTTTTTCAGGAGTAGTTTTGTTTCCGGTGCGGGGAGGTTTCTTCTCCCGGCCGGTAGCCGGTGGCGTAGCATCGTCGGGGGGCTGCAAAAAATACCATATTACAAACAGCAGGATGAAGGCGAGGATGATTTTGCCCGGAACCTGGTTTCCCTTTTTTCTGGCCATAGCTGAGGAGTGGGTATTGGGTATTAGGTACTGGGTATTGGCAGGACATTCAGGATTTACAGTTTAAAATTGCGCCGCTACTCAAGTTTGGCTAAAATAACCCATTCCCGGTTAACCTCAATGCTCAGGTTATCTGAGTTGACCGAAGAAACAGGTATCCGGGCAGAATTACAGGATATTTTGTTCTTATCAAGCAGCTGATCATCCGCGGGTATTACTGCCCGGACAACGAACAACTAACAACCGGCAACTGATTAAGCAGCCGATCCATGAAAGAACCTAAAATAATAGCGGTAATCGGAGGAGGCGCTGCCGGATTTTTCGGGGCCGTCACGGCGGCCCGCACCTTCCCGGATTGGGAGGTGGTGCTGCTCGAGAAAACGCATAAACTGCTTTCTAAAGTGAAGGTTTCCGGCGGAGGGCGGTGCAACGTAACCCACGCCTGCTACGAGCGGAGCCGGCTGGTCAGAAACTACCCGAGAGGGGAGAAGACCCTGCCCGTTCCTTTTGCCCGGTTTGCCGCGGGCGAAACCGTTGAGTGGTTTGAGGAGAGAGGCGTGCGGCTGAAAACCGAAGCTGATGGCCGGATGTTTCCCGTCACCGACGACTCCCAGACAATTATCGACTGCCTGATGGCAGAAGCCCGCCAGACCGAGGTGGAAATCAGGAAAGGATGGGGCGTTTCCGGGATTGAAAAACTGGCGGAGTCAACGGGCTTCCGGATCACTTCTCCCGACGGTGCTGCCCTCCACGCCGGCCGTGTACTGATCGCCACGGGTGGAAGCCCCAACGTAAATTCTTACGGATGGCTGGAAAAACTGGGTCACCGGATCATTACGCCGGTGCCCTCGCTGTTCACTTTCAACGTGCCTGATTCCGACCTCACCGACCTGTCCGGCATATCCGTACCGGAAGCAAACCTTAAAATATCCGGGACCAGACTAGTACAGAATGGTCCGCTGCTGATTACCCACTGGGGCTTCAGCGGACCGGCAGTATTAAAATTATCGGCCTGGGGTGCCCGCGAACTGGCTGAAGTCGGGTACCGTTTTCACTTTCAGATCAACTGGGTACCGGATCAGAATGAAGACGCCGTGCGGGCTGACCTGACCCTTTTCCGCGAAAATAATCCAAAGAAACTGGTAACGGCCCATGCACTTTACGGTTTGCCGCAGCGCCTCTGGAAGCGTTTAACCGAAGGTTCCGGAATTACTGATACCATAAGATGGGCAGATTTGCCCAAAAAAAACCTGAACAAGCTGATTGACCGGTTGGTGAGGAGCACCTACGCTGTAAATGGTAAAAGCACTTTCAAAGAAGAGTTTGTTACCTGCGGTGGAATCTCCGGCGGAGATGTTGACTGGCAGACCATGGAAAGCCGCCAGTGTCCGGGTTTGTTTTTCGCCGGCGAGGTGCTCGATGTAGACGGCATCACGGGCGGCTTTAATTTTCAGAATGCCTGGACTACCGGATTTCTTGCCGGTCAGAACATTGGCAGACCTATCCTTTCGGAGAAAGGGCAGCTAACCGACAAATAATCCTGAGGGTTTTCTGCTGATGGGAGCATAAAAAAACTGCCGGCAGTTATGCCGGCAGTTCATCTCACCGTGAGTAACCGATTCAGTCAACCTTCACATCACCGGTCTGAGCTTTCTTCTTCAGGTCTTCGTTGGCGAAGATTGCCACTTCCACGCGGCGGTTCTGCGTCCGGCCGGTTTCGGTATCGTTGGAAGCCACCGGCTGATCAAGACCGTAACCCTTGATAGTGAGCCGGTTGTTGCCAACGCCAAGTTCCTTGAGGCGGCTGGATACTTCTCTGGCCCGGCGTTCAGAAAGATTCTGGTTATACTGGGCAGTGCCTTTGTTATCCGTATGGCCTTCAATTACAATCTCAGTGTCTTCATACTTTTTCAACACCTTGGCCATTTCTTCCACGCTTTTAACTGCCTGTGGAGTCAGTTTATCGGAGTCGAAACCGAAAAGGATACCGGATTCCATGGTCACCCTGATTCCTTCTCCAACCCGCTCCACTTTAGCGGTCGGTACTTCTTTTTCCAGTTCTTTTGCCTGCTTATCCATGTAGCGGCCAATAACGGCACCGGTAGCGCCACCCACGGTAGCACCTATAATGGCACCGGCAGCTGTGTTACCGGTAGCAGCTCCTATAACACCGCCAACTGCTCCACCGGCACCTGCACCGATTAAGCCACCCTTGGTGGTACGATTGGCATTGCAACCAAAAATAAGCAATGCGGCCAGAAAAATCGGAAGAATACTCTTTAAGCTGATTGATGTTCTCATTGTTACTGATTTTTAAATTAAAATAACAGTTTTGGTATGGTTTGATTAGCTGTCGTGCCTATACTACGTGAGTTTGCCCGATTATGTTTTTCCCGCAGGTAAGCCCTTTCAGCCATTCATACACCTCTTGGCAATCATTGTGCCGGAAATTTTCTTATGGCCCCTGCCGGTAAAAAATCTTCCATACAAAAATCATCCCCGCATTTTGTCCAGTAAATGGTTGATCGTGCGGGCTTCTTCCTCAGTAAGGTTCTGAATATCTTTCCGCATGGCCTCGCCCTGCTTGTCCAGCTCTTTCAGCAGCTGGAGTCCTTTTTCGGTGATCAGCACATTCACGGCCCGCCTGTCTTCCGGACAAACACACCGGTCGACCAGGCCTTTGAGCCGTAATTTTTCAACCAGCCGGGAGGCATTGGAGCTTTTGTCCAGCATTCTTTCGGTCAGCAGGGTTACGGTAGCCGAGTTGGGATGCTGTCCCCTCAGGATCCTCAGAATATTGAATTGCTGGGGAGAAATACCGTAAGGTTTTAACCGCTGGGTATGGCGGAGGCTAAGCCAGTTGCTTGTGAATATAATATTGAGCATCAGCTTCTGGTGTTCGTGTTCAAACTTAGTCTGGTGAATTTCCTTTTCCAGTTCCATCAAACGGTACGGTTTAAATAAGGGTAAATATATGTATATACATTTAATGTATGTACAATTTGTGCAAACAATCAAGCGATTCTCAAGCCATCAGGTACCTTTCTGTCGGGCTGTATCAGCACTACTGCTCCTTGGTGGCCAATAATTCCCAGTATCAGGCATTCAGACAAAAAATTGGCGATTTGTTTCGGGGGAAAGTTGGTAACGGCAATTACCTGGCGGTGGAGGAGTTCTGTTCTGGAATAAAGGGAGGTTACCTGGGCACTCGACTTTTTCGTCCCGGCCGGGCCAAAGTCAATTGTTATTTTGTAGGCTGGTTTGCGTGCCTCCGGAAATTCGTCCGCGGCGATAATTGTACCAACCCGGATTTCCACTTTTTCAAAATCTTCCCAGCTGATGGGCGGCAAGGCATAAAGCATATGAGCATTAAAATAAAAAAAGCCCCGAAAGGCTTTGCAAGTTAAGGAGAATGGAGAATGTCTCAGGAGGCAAGCATCTTTCGCTTTTTCTCAATAATCTCATGGTAGTATTCCAGATCGTCTTTCAATTGAAAACGAACCATATAGGACAGGGTGGTCTTACACAGAATCTGGGTGACTTCTTCCACTTTATGTTCAAGCACTTTGATCTCCTCCATAATTTTCAGATGATCTGCCTTTTCGGCGGCGGCCTGAGCAGTGTATTGTTCTACTCCCTGCATTTTTTGGCTGAGTGCGTCGGAAGTTTCCTTCAGGAGTTCTCCGACATTGTTTTGTTCGACGATGCGTATCATCTTTTTCGGATTGGGATACGGTAAATTATGCTTAAAAATTACTCAATATTTGGATCAATCAAAACAAACCCGAAACAAAATTTTTCGCCTGACCAAAGCCGGAACCCGGGAAGGAGGCCCGGGTAAAGCGAATCACCTGCACAATACCCCCAAAACACGCAGGAAAGGAGGTTTGCCGGAGCCCGGGCGGTTCATCTTGACTCGTACATGAAAGGACAACAAGTTTAAAGGCGAATGGTTTTCTTACATAATCCGGGTGCCTGTTGATACCTTGCGGACGTACAGGCTTCTTACGTTGCCGGCCCGAAAAAGTTAAGGATTTTCTGCAGGTTACCAGCCTCAGAAAAATAAGAAGATCTGCGGGAAGTCCGCCAATGATTATGCCTGGCAGGGCAATCCTCAACAGGGGGTTTTGTCCTTAAAATTTTCAGCCCGTCTGATCAGTTGCCGATCACGATTTTGCTGACTCCGCCGCTTTGCCTGACCACCTGAATCTGGGCGGAGATGCGTTCTTTGAGGGTTTCCACGTGGGAAATAATGCCGATCATCTTGCCGGAAGCCTGCAAATTCTCCAAGGTGGCAATCACCACATCGAGCGTGTCAGGATCGAGGGTACCGAAGCCTTCGTCAATAAAGAGAGAGTCAATTCTGGTTTTGTTGCCGGCAAGGTCTGATAAGCCCAGGGCAAGGGACAGACTTACCAGAAAAGTTTCGCCGCCGGAAAGTGTTTTGAGGGGCCGTACATTATCGGCCTGGTCGAGGTCAATGATTTCGAGGTCAAGATCGGTGCCCGGCACCCGCCGGATCTGGTAGCGGCCATTGAGCCGGCGCAGGTGGCGGTTGGCCATCAGCACCAGCTGGGCCAGGGTTAGTCCCTGGGCAAAAGTATTGAACTCGGCCCCGGTCGCCGACCCGATCATCGCAGAAAGCGTTTTCCAGCGGTGGTATTCGGCCCGTTGTTTCCGGATGTCGGCGGCTAGCCGCGAATACGCCTGAACCAACTGTTCATTTTGAGTGAGGATGTGCCTCAGTTTTACAATCTGTTCGGTAATTGCTTGCTTTTCGGGTTTGAGTGCCACCAGATGATTTTGAATTTCTTCAAGGCCGCATTGGGTCAGTTGTTGCGCCTGAACTGCACCCAGGTCGCTGGCATTTTGGGAGAGGGCACCACCCATCCGGGTGATGGCCGATTGCAGTCTTTCATTTTCAGTGCGCAGGCGCTCTTCTTCTGCCGCAGCAAGCAGGCTGGCCCGGAAAGTAGCCTGATCCGGAAACCCGGCCGCGGCGAGTTTTTCGGAAAAAACAACGAGTTGCAGCTTCTGCTGGCTCCGGGTGGCGGCAAGGGCCTGCTCCTGTTCCTGCGATTGACCTTGTCGCTGGGCCAGCTGGTCATTCCGGAAATTAAGCTGTACGGTGAGGATTTCAAGGCGGTTTTCGCAATCGGTTACGGCCTGATTCAGGCGCAGCCGTTCCGCGGCGGGGCCTTTGCCAGCCATCAGTTCACGGATACCCGCTGCAAGGTTTTGCCCCTTCACTTTGAGGGCGTCAATGTCAGCCTGCCGGCGGTCAAGGGTAGTCTGCAACTGGGCAATCAGCGCGGTCAGTTTTTCCTCACCGGCCTCCGCAGTCCTGATCAGGTTCAAGGTTTTTTCGTCCTCCTGCTTTGCCCGTTTGTACTCTTCAATCCGTTTTCGCAGCCCATCCAGCCATCCTCCCTGCCCGTTTTCTCCGGGAATGGTGAGCTGATAAAGTCCTGATTTTTCATCCAGCGCCTCCCGCAGCTGCTGGTGGGTTTCCCCGAGCCGCCGGAGGTCTTCTTCCAGTTGTTTCCTTTCCCGCTCCAGCTGACCGAGCAGAGAGCTGGCCTTGTCTATTTCTCCCTCGAGCTTCTGGACCTGCGCCCGGTCTCCTTCCCGCTGTTCCCTGTACTGCTGGAGGTTTTCCTGCTGGGTGCGGTAATTGCGCTGAATCTCGAGGAGCTGTTGCTGATCCCGCTGGTAGTTTTTCAGCAGCGTCTGCAGGGCTTCCGGCTCGGCAATCGGGTTCTGCTTGCCAATCTGCTGGTTGAAAGCAGCAAAGTTCTTCTCAAGGGTAGTGGTTTCGAGGGCAAGGTTCTGCACCTGCCGCTGGTCTTTGGCCCGGCTGGTTTCCAGACCAGTCAGCTGGGTACGTACCCGGTCCATTTCCGTGCGCACTTCCTGAAGCTGGCCGTGCTTCTGGTCGCGTTTCAGCTGGGTTTCGGAGAGTTGAGGTACGTAATTCGCCTCCTTGAACGGATGGTGCCCGGAGCCGCAAAGGGGACAGGGCTGGCCGTTGACCAGGTGCTGCCGGGCAGATTCGTAATTGAGTATCAGGTTTTCGGCTTCGCAGAGCCGCTGGAGCAGGGTAAGCTCAGTGAGCATATGCGCTTCCATTTCCCGGAAGCGGATCAGTTCGCCCTGCAATACGGCGGTTTGCTGCTGGTTGGTGAGCAGGTCCTGCTGGAGTTCTTCAAGCTGTCCGTTTTTCAGGGCGTAATCCCGGGCCAGGGTCACCTGATTGTTGAGGGCCACGTAGCGGTGGGTCATTTGCTGAAGCTGGTTTTCCAGTTTCTCAGGGGAGTAGCCGGAAAGCGTTTTTTCAACTGAAACTTTCATTTCTTCAACTTGTGAATCCAGCCAGCGCAGGTGTGCAGCGTATTTTTTAAGGGCACCGGCATTTTGGAGGTTGTTCTGTTCAAGCTCATTGCGGCGACCTGCTGATTCGGCCAGCAGTTTTTGCTTTTCCTCAATCTCCCGGATGGTATGGAAAAGCTGGGGGAGCATCTGCGCAAAGAGGGCCACGTCGCTTTCCAGACATTCGTCCTGAGCGTGAGTCAGCAGGTATGTCCTGATTTTTTCCTGTTTCTCCCGCAGGGAATGTTTTTCGCTGGCCAGCTGGTTTTGCTCCTGCTGATTTTTTTCGGTTTCTTTCCGGACGGCGTCCTGTTCTTCGTGGATGCTTTTGTACTGTCCCCGGAGGTCGTCCCGCTCCCGCGCCAGCAATTCAGCCTTAGTGATGACCGGCAGGTTAACTGTCAATTCTTCCTTTGCTGCCATCAGGTGCCTCCGGGCGGTTTCGGTCTCCTGGCTAACCCCATTTCTGGCAATTTCCTGAGCCCCTGTTTCTTCCTGAAGCCGGTTCAGTTTGGAGACCAATCGGGCTTCCTGCTGCTGAAGAACCTCAATTTCCCGGTAGTCGCTGCGCAGGGGCAGGGCCCGCAGGTGAACATCGTAGCGTTGCATCTGGCTGCCAAAAGCCTCTTTCTGAGCAAGGGCATCCTCAAGGGCGGCCTGCAGCTCCTGACTTTTCTGCTGCAGGTTTCGCAGGTCGGTAAGCCACTGTCTCAACCGGCTCAGCCGCTCAATGTCCGCATCCAGTTCCCGGCCTTTGGATTCGCCGGTGGTGAGTTCCTGGCGGATGACCAGTTGTTGCTCCTCAGTCAGCAGGCGGGTGCTGTCCATTTGCTTTTCCAGGTTTTCCAGTTCCTGCTTCTTTTGTTTCTGTGCCTCAAAGGCCCTTTTTGAAAGGCGGGTATACAAATCAGTGCCGGTGATTTTTTCAAGCAGTTCCCCCCGGGATCTTTCGTCTGCTTTTAGAAAGGCGGCAAAGTCGCCCTGGGCAAGCATCACGGACCGCAGGAACCGGAAATAATCAAGTCCGGTGATTTCTGTGACCAGCGGCGGCACCAGTGATTTTTTTTCTTCCAGAATCTTTCCGTCCGACAGGTCATGCAGTTCCATTCTGGGGTCCTGCAGGTTGCCGTCCGGTTTGTTGCGGGCCCGGGCCAGCGACCAGCGGGACCGGTAGATCCGGCTGTTTACCTCGAATTCAACTTCGGCGGAGCAATCACCGGTATGGTAACTCATCACCTGAACCGGGCTTTCCCGGTTGAAACGGGGAGCAAGGCCGTAAAGGGCAAGCGTGATGGCGTCCAGGATGGAGGTTTTTCCCGCGCCGGTGGGGCCGGTAATGGCAAACAGACCTGTTTCCGTAAAGGGACTGGTGTTGAAATCAATAAAATGCTCCCCTTTCAGGGAATTGATATTCTTCAGACGAACGGAAAGAATCTTCATTTAGCAAATAGCAAATAAAATGTACTGGATGCCCTTTTGCCGGTAGCCGCAGGCGTTACCGGATTTCGGGCCGGGGCACTGCCATTGGTGCTCACCCGGCTGGCTCCGGCCGGGTGCCGGAGCCTGTTCTGACCGCGAATAACCAATAACCAATCCTACCCCTCTTCTTCCAGTTCTTCGAGCAGTTCGCGGAAGGCGCCAAGAATGTCCGGGTTGCCTTCGAGATTAAATTTTTCGCTTTCGCATTTCCGGCGGAAAACTTCTTCGGCGCTGATGTCGCGCAGGTCGCGCTGAGGGGTGAGTTCATCCAGCGTCTGGGGCCGGTTTGGGTAAAGTACCTGATGCTTGAGTACTGCAAGGTTGCGGCCCCGGGTGAGTTCAGTCATTTTCTGCACAAAATAAGGGTCATACTCATCGAGTTCCGCCCTGATCTCGGCCCATGCCTTCAGGGAACCGGCCTGCTCTTCAAAGGTTAAAATGTCGTTGGTGATGCTGGTCAGCGGCCCCCGGAAACGGACCAGCCGCCGCCAGCAGGGCACATCCAGAGGCTCTGCCCCGGCAAGGTTACTGCCTTCAAACTGAAGCATGAACACCGATTTCTGGTCGGCGAATTCGCTGAAGCTGAGGGGAACCGGAGCGCCGGCGTACCGGATATTGTCGCGGCCGCTTACTTTCTGGGGACGGTGCAGGTGACCAAGGGCGATGTAGTCGAAGGTGGAGGGAAAATCGTCGGCGCAGACGTTGCCCAGGGTGCCGATGTGGATGGGCTTTTCGCTGCCTTCAAGACTGTCAGTGAGTTGGCCGCCGCTGGCAAACAGGTGACCCGTGGCAATTACCGGCACCGACCCTTCGCGCAAAGGCTGGGCATGGGCTGCCACCTGCTGGTAACGCCGGATGATTCCTTCCTTAAGGCGCTGCTCAATTTCGCTATAACTTTCCCCGGCTACGGCCTGCCGGATGTCGCGGTCCCGCAAAAAAGGGACGGCGCAGATGATTCCTTCCGGTTTGCCGGATTTCCCCTTCAGGATGATTACCTCATCGTCGAGGCTTTCGTGGGCCTTGCCCGTCACGTGAATATTGAGCGATTTGAGAATTTCGCGGGGGGCATTGAGGGTGCCCGGCGAGTCGTGGTTGCCGCCGATGATGATCACGTGCCGGCAGCAGGTCCTCTTGAGATTCATCAGGAAACTGTAGTACTGCTGCAGGGCCTGATGAGTGGGGTTTGCCGTATCAAAAATGTCACCCGCGACGATCAGTGCATCGGCCCGCTGCTTCTCGATTGTGTTCAGGAGCCACTCCAGAAAAAGAGCGTGTTCCTGGGAACGATCGTGGTCGTGCAGGCGGTGGCCCAGGTGCCAGTCGGAGGTGTGCAGTACGCGCATAATGAAAAGTGGCAGGTTGTATGCCCGAAACAGACTTCCCGGAGCGGGGCGGCAGAGAAAAGCCTGATCTGGTACGGTGCGTCTACAAATTAACAAATTTCCGGTCACACAGGAGGCAGAAAAATAGCTCCAAACCCGGATTTCCGGAATGAAATGTGGTCGTTTTTTGTTAAATTATAGCTATAAATCTTTGTCATTCAAGCATGAAAACTCTTTTAAATATCCGCAAAGAATATACTGATCTGCTGTCCCGGATTGAGGAGGGAGAAGGGGAGCTGACCCCCGAAGTAGAGCAGGCCCTATCTATCAGTCAGCAGGAGCTCGCCGAAAAAAGCCTTGCTTACATTGAGTTTATCGGTAACCTGCAGGCCCAGAATGACCGCATTGAGGATGAGGTTAAGCGCCTGCAACACCTGAAGCGGCAGAACACGCAGCTGCTGAATTTTCTGCAGAAAGGGCTGGTGCACGCCGTACAGGAATTCGGTACCATCCGGGTGGGTACCCACACCATCGGGCTCCGTCAGACGGAGGAATGTGTGATTGAAGATGCGGAAAGGGTGCCGGATAAATTCAAGACCGTGAAGATGGACATTCAGGTCGATAAACTGGCCGTTAAAAGAGCCCTGAAAGACGGCGAAAACGTGCCGGGAGTTCACCTTCAGCAAAACCAGCATCCGGTGATCCGGTGATTCAGGTTTTGAGAAAATTTAAAAAGCGGGATACCACCGAAAAGGATGGTATCCCGCTTTTTACGAAAGGCTTATCAGGACATGCAGCATTTTTTGTATTTTTTACCGCTGCCGCAGGGGCAGGGGTCGTTTCTGCCCGCTTTTGGTCCGCTGATGACGGGCAACCTGGGTTGGCTGGCGGCAGCTCTTTGCTGTAACAGTGCAGCGCGTTTTTTTCTCTCCGCTTCTAACTTCATCTCTTTTTGCCGGCGGATATTTTCCGCATCCGGATTAAAGGGAGAGTCATCTCCCGGCCATTCCCTCATGGCTTCGTATCTTTCAAAGATGTTCCGGTAAACTTCCGGAGTTTCATCGTGGAAACTGATGTCATCCTCATCCCCGCTGATGGACTGGTCTACAAGGCCTTTCCGGTGGCACTCCCTGATTTCATTTTCCAGTTCGGTGGCATTGATGCCTTCAAGGTCAGAGAGGGTAAAGGCCAGAAAAGTATAAATGTCATAGCCGTAGCTTTCATCCTGATCTTCCGGAAAGGCAGTTTCAATGTGATCAGCGTGTGTGAGTACGTTTTGCAGATAGCCCCTGAAAAACTCAATGATGTCCGGTCTGTGTTCCGGATGCAGTACGGTAATCAGGGCAAGAGACTTGACAATCAGGTTCCGGCTGTGCAGGGAAAACGAATCATCATTGATGGCTTCCATCAGAGGCGGTAGCCGGTTATGCCCTACCCGGGCCAGCAGTTCGGGTACTTCCTCATAAATATTGTCTCCGAACCAGTATTCCTGAAAAGCGTGCCTCTTTTTCAGCACCTCCAGAAAGACCGGCAGGGATGCTTCCGATTCCAGGTCTGCCAGCAGATACAGGGCGTGCAGAAAGTGAAAATTGAGGTACCAGCTGTTGTGGACATTTTCCGGATCAGAGGGCTGCTCCGGATCAAAGGTCTGAAGGGTACCGGCAACTATTTTTTCCAGTTCGGGAACGGCAGCCTCTTTGCCGAGGCTGAGAATTTCCCGGAGGATACTGTCATCAATAAAGCAGTCCTTTTTGTAGAGTTCTTCAAAAACCGGGTGATTGAATTGCGGCATAACGGCAGAAGGTTGGGTGCCGGCAAAAATAACAAAACCACATTGCACAGATGCAGTTTTTTACCGTACCCACACCCGTTTCACCATAGTCTGTCCGTTGGCGGTGATCCGCACCTGGTACAGGCCGGGGGCCGGCAGAAACAGGCTGCTGAGCTTTCCGGGCTGACTGATTTCCTTCCGCAGGATTTCCCGGCCGAGCAGGTCCGTAACCAAAAGGGAGATATGATCGGTCACAAAGCCGTTGTCTTTCCGGAGGGTAAATTTTCCGTCAGACGGATTGGGATACACCTGAACGGCGATGGACAAGTCTTCCACGGCCGTCCGGAATACGGCCACGCGGCGGGTGGCTTCCGCGGTGCAGCCGAGGCTGTTGCGGGTCAGTAATTTCACTTCGTACTCACCCGGCACGGCGTAGGCGTGAACCGGATTCGGCTCCCGGCTGGTGCTGCCGTCGCCGAAGTCCCACTGCCACTCCACGGCTCCCGCACTGGCGTCGGTCAGGCGTAATACTTCTTCTTCGCGGAGGTCAAGCCGGTGGGCATTGGTGCGAAAAGCTGCATGGGGGCGGGCAACGGAGATGCGGACTGTCACCGGATCGCTTTCCGTCAGAAAATCATTCCCGGTTACGTAAAAGAGCGTGTCCCGGGTGATCGGACCGGTCTGGAAGGCAGAACCCGTAAAGACCAGTTGCTCCGAAGAATGGCTGGTGTAAAACTTAAACGAAGTGCCGTTGCCGGGACGGATAGTGGCGGCTTCGTTCAGGCAAACCGAAAAATCACGGACGGTCGGAGCCGGGCTTTTAAGACCCTCAAAGACCCTGACTATCCGGGAGGCGGAGCCCGTACAGCCAATATGATTTACCGCAGTAAGCTTCACTTCGTAGGTACCCGGCACGGCGTAGGCGTGAACCGGATGCTGCTCCCGGCTGGTGCTGCCGTCGCCGAAGTCCCACAGCCATTCTGTGGCTTCCGTGCCGCCGGCATTCAGTTCCAGCTGGTGCCCTTCGATGATCCCGAGGGTATCCCGGTTGGCCGATATGGCCGCCGTGGGGATCAGGGCCTTCAGGGTTACGGCTATCCGCTGACTTTCGTACAGGGAATCAGCCCCGGCGAGGTAAAGAGTAGTGTCTTTCCGGATTGGGCCGATATGGAAAGATGTACCGGAAGCAATGGGTGAAGTGTCACCCTCCCGTGCGTACAATCTGAAAGCATTGCCGTTGCCAGGCGCAAGCACCACACTTTCATCCTTGCAGTATCCGGTGCGGGCTACTACTGGCAGTGGACTGGTTTTTACCCTGATAAATTGTTGTCTGATGGCGTCGGCCTGTTTTTGCAGGTCGGTCAGGTTGTCTCCGGCTACCAGGGCAAAAGCCACGGTGCGGGTTTCGCCCTTTTTCAGGTTCAGGAGCTGCGTCCCGATGGTTTGCATGACATCAAGGGCCGCTGGTACGGACGGAGTGCGGGCAATGCCTTCGGACATGCTCCGGAATTTCTCTTCGGGCGAGAACCCATCGTACACGAAAAGCTCTGACTGGGTGTCAAAGACGTAATACTGCTGGGGCGCTTCCGCAGTCAGTAGCCGGATACCGGCAAAGAGGTTGGGCATTGCTTTGTTATACACGTATCCAGTCTGCCGCAAAGCATCCCACGCGCCCTCATTGTTGGAGTAGCCGTAAATATTCCAGTCGGTGAAGATGCCGGCGTATAGCTGGGGAATATCCGCATTGGAAGTGTTGGTGATTTTGTATTCAAAAATGACTGATTTTTCTACCGGAGCGTCTTTCCAGGCATACACCTGCTGCCGGATCTGCAGGCCGGTGCCGGCGGGGTTGCCCGAATCAGTGAAGCTGACCGTGGCGGAAAAATCAGCGCCGTTGGAAGCGTCAAACCAGATGGGTTTTGCCGCCCGGAAGTGGTCGTCTTTGGTGAAATTACCGGTATGGTCGCGGAAACAATTGGAAAGCTGGGTAGGGGAGGTGCCGATCATCAGGCCCGATTCGTGGAGCAGGGACTGATTTTTGTACCACAGGCCCATTCCCTGTCCGGTGAGTTCATCGTTGTAGCCGATCCGGCCCCGGCTGGTGGCCGTCAGTTTCAGTTGATTGACGGTTACATCCAGATAATCCTGACTGACTTCCACCGTGAAATGCTCGGAACCCGTATAAGTGCCGTCCGTGTAAGTCAGCAGAAAATTTACGGGCGTATTTACGGGCGTACCGGCCCTGACAGTAAAAATAAACGGAGCGGCCCCGTTTCCGGCTACGGACCCCGCTACCAGTGCCCCGATGGTGGCCTGACCGGAAGTAATAGTGACGTAAGGGGAGGGGGTGGTCAGGGAAATCTTCAGATTTTCCAGATTACCCATTGTACTTTTTACCCGGACCACCATATTCGCTGAGTGACCAGCGTAGGCATAAGGCTGGTTTCCGTAGCCGGTCAGGCTGGCATCCACAAAGGCAGCGCCTTTGGTTTCGGTCAGGGCCCGGTACATATTCAGGCGGCCACGCCCGAGTTTAGCCACGTAAGGGGCATTTTCGGGTATGTCGTAAATATTGTCGGAAGTAGAAATGAGCCTGTCGGCAATCTGTTTTGCATTAAGGGCAGGGTACTGGGAACGCAGCAGAGCCGCGGCTCCCGCGACCAGCGGGGAAGAGAAGGAAGTGCCCCAGTTGATGCCGTAGCTTCCGTTGGTGGTGCTGTACACCCCGGACCCGGGTGCTGAAATATCTACCTTGTCGTTGTAGTTTGACCCGCCGCCGCCCCACACGGCTTTCTGGTCGTTGCTTTCGGTGGCCCCGACCGAGATTACATTGTCGTAGGAGGCCGGCCAGATGTAATCGGCTGAGTTGCTGTTACCGGCGGCGGCTACTACCACCACGTCGTAATTGTACACGACATAGTTGATAATGTCTTCTTCAGCCCTGGAGGCAAAGCCTGGCCGGCCCCAGGAAAGATTGATGACTTTGCAGCCCCGCTCGGCCAGGTACAGCAGGCCATTGTAACCTTTGGAGCCGTCAATGGTGACGGGCATAAATTTGCAGTTGAATCCGGCGCCGGCAATGCCCTTTCCGTTATCGGGCGTACCGGCTGCCATACCGGCCACGAAAGAGCCGTGGGTCGTATGGGAATTGGATGCGCCCGCAAGATTGCTGGTATTGATCGCAAAATTCCAGCCGGCATAATTGTCCGCCATGCCATCATTGTCATTGTCTACCCCATCGACCGGATCGGCGGTATTGTACCGGATATTGTCTCTCAGGTCTTCGTGGTTGGCATCCGTACCGAAATCTGCAATGCCAATCGTGATGGCCGGATTGCCTTTCTGAATATCCCAGGCCTCGTAAGCTTTGATTTTGGCGAGCTGAAACTGGCCCCCCGTTAACGGCTGGGCCTGCGGGTCGTTGGGTACATAGAGCGGCGCGTAGTTGGTGTAAAGCGGCTCGGCGTATTCAATGGCGGCATCAGACCGGAGCAGCTTCAGGGCCTTTTCAACGTCCAGGCCGGGGGCAATTCTGAACTGGTAGATTCGGGACAGGTCTACCGGCCGGAGGCCGGGCCGGATAGCCCGTTTGTCCTTACCAGCCGCCACCCGGCCAGGAAACGGCTGGGTCAGCTTTTTTACCCCCAGCTGCTGCAAAACGTAATAATTTCTGACATCAGGAGAGAACTGCCGGGCTTTGGACCCGGTTTGCGGCTTAAACTTGACAACAAGAACAGTACCGCCGCCGGAATCGCCGGCAGCATCCGGACCAGATGTAAAGGGAAGGGACTGAGCCCGGCCGGCCGTAACCAGACTAAATAACAAGGCCGTAAGCAGCCATTGGCGCATACGCATGGTTTTTTGCATAATGTCAAGTTACAGCCAATGGAGGCCGCAAACCATTGCCTTCTCCTTCCGGAAGGTACACCGATCTTATTTAAGCCGCACTTACCTTTTCCTTCCCTTTCCGCCGGGGATTGTAAAAATGAGAATGAGTTACCTATTTTTGTGCATCCTCCCGGAGATTTTTAAACCAGGCCCGATCATGTATTCCAATAAGCCCCGAGTTCATTTCATTGCAGTTGGCGGAAGCGCTATGCACAACCTTGCCATCGCCCTCCACCAGAAAGGGTATCAGGTTACTGGTTCTGACGATGAGATCGTTGAACCCTCCAAAACCCGGCTTGCCAACCGGGGCCTGCTGCCGGAAGCCATCGGCTGGTTTCCCGAAAAGATTGACAGCGGATTGGAAGCAGTCATTCTCGGCATGCACGCAAGGGCGGATAATCCGGAGTTGCTGCGCGCCAGGGAGCTCGGCCTGAGGGTATTTTCTTATCCGGAATACATTTACGAACAGTGCAAAGACAAGCAGCGGATCGTGATTGCCGGCAGCCACGGCAAAACCACCATTACCTCCATGATCCTGCACGTGCTGCAGTACCACAACCGCAAGTTTGACTTTATGGTAGGGGCGCAGATCGAAGGGTTCGAAACCATGGTGCGGCTCTCCGAGGATGCGCCGGTAGTGATCATTGAAGGCGATGAATACCTTGCTTCTCCGGTGGACCGCCGGCCCAAGTTTCTCCTCTACAAGCACCACATCGGCCTGGTGAGCGGCATTGCCTGGGACCACATCAACGTGTTCCCTACCTTCGATGAATACGTGCGGCAGTTTGACCTTTTCGCCGATGCTACCCCCAGGAGCGGCACATTGATCTTTGATGAAACGGATGATCTGGTCACGGTAATCTGCCGCAAGGAACGCGAAGACGTGCAGCGGGTTGAGTACACCACCCACCGCCACGTGGTCCGGGACGGACAGACCTGCCTGGTCACCGACGCGGACGAAGAAGTGCCCGTGCAGGTCTTCGGCGAACACAATATGCGGAACCTCAATGGGGCCCGTGCCATTCTGAGCAAGATCGGCATCGGCGACCGCCGGTTCTACGAAGCCATCCGGACGTTCAAGGGAGCTGCCCGCCGGCTGGAAGTAGTCGGTCAGAACCAAAACACGATTGTGTACCGCGATTTTGCCCACGCGCCTTCCAAACTGGAAGCCACCACCAGGGCCGTTAAAAAACAATTCACTGACCGCAAGCTGGTTGCCTGTCTTGAGCTGCACACGTTCAGCAGCCTCAATAAAGAATTTTTAAAGCAATACAAGGGCTCCTTTGAAGACGCGGATACGGCCATTGTGTACTTTAATCCGCACACCATTGCCCACAAGAAATTAGAGCCGATCAGCCCCGAAGACGTAAAGAATGCCTTCCGCCGCAAAGACCTGATGGTATTTACCGATCACCTTGAGCTTGGGCAGTATCTGACCTCCCAGCAGTGGTCAGCCAAAAATCTGTTGCTCATGAGTTCGGGCACCTTTAACGGCACTGACCTGAAGGCGCTGAGCCAAAAAATTCTGGGACCGGTGGCTTCCGTGAGTTAAAATCTGATATTATTGGTTCAATGTTAAAGACGAAAGGGGCATTTAAGTAAGAAAACAATTTTAAATTATGAATTCTGGATTTTGAATGGGCATGTTAACACACTGTCTGCGAGAGATTTAATTCATAATTTAAAATTCAAAATCTATAATTTAATGCTGATCGGGCATTTATCTTATCAAAACCTTTAACATTGGACCCACAACCTTCCGCATTCCTCTATGCATTCCCTTAAGCTGAAAAAGCCACTTGCCTTTTTCGATCTTGAAACCACCGGTACCAATATCTGCAATGACCGAATCGTTGAAATCTGCATAGCCAAGGCAATGCCCAACGGGGATGTCAACGTAAAGACGTGGCGGGTAAACCCCACCATTCCCATTTCGGCCGAATCGAGCATGATCCACGGCATCTACCAAGAGGACCTGAAAGATGCGCCGACTTTCCGGGATCTGGCCCGGCCAGTCCTGCAGTTTTTTGAAGGCGCCGACCTTGCGGGTTTTAATATTATCCGGTTTGATGTGCCGATGCTGGTGGAAGAGTTTCTGCGGGTGGACATTGATTTCAGGATGGACAACCGCAGGATGGTGGATGCCCAGAAGATTTTTCACCTGATGGAACCCCGTTCCCTGACGGCCGCCTATCGCTTTTACTGCAACAAGGAACTGGAAAACGCCCACAGCGCCGAGGCGGATACGCTGGCTACTTTTGAAGTGCTTTGTGCGCAGGTAGCACGGTATGAAGGAAAAGTGATGAAGGATGAAAAGGGAAAAGAATACGTGCCGATTCACAACGATGTGGCCAGGCTGCACGACCTGACGGCCGAAAAAATGATTGACCTTGCCGGACGGTGGGTGTATAACGGCAACGGCGAGGCAGTCGTCAATTTCGGCAAACACAAAGACCGCCCCCTCGCCGAGGTGCTTCAGAAGGAGCCTGCTTTCTACGACTGGGTGATGAAGGGAGAATTTCCCCTGGATACCAAGCGAAAGCTGACTGAGATGAAGATCAAAAGCTTTAAAAGATAAGCGTCAGATCATACTACGGTACATGTACCAGTTTCTGCCTCTTCAGGGACCTCACCCCCAACCCCTCCCCATGGGAGCTACGATTATGACACAAAATGGAAAGGGAACCGGGCAGGAATTTAAAATGGGCTTAAATTCTTGATTCTGGCCTTTTCAGAACCTCACCCCCAACCCCTCTCCTCGGGAGAGGGGAGCCACAAACGCATGCCTATCAGCAAGTTGCAAAATGTGTCCTGATCGTAGCTCCTTGGGAAAGGGGAGTCACAACGATCTGATTTACAGTTGGTCAGAAAAATGTTCTGATCATAGCTCCCGGGGAAAGGGGAGAAAAACGCCGCTGTGGCTCCCCCTCTCCCAGGGAGAGGGGGCCGGGGGGGTGAGGTCCCTTGCCGGAATGTACCGTAGTATAGCGTCAGATATAAAAGACTTCACAGGACTGCAAGCCGGCTGGGAATTCCCGCCGGCTTTTTTAACTTTAAAGTGAAAATTTAAGGTAGATTTTTCTTAACCGGAGATTTTAAAATATGAAAACCAGCCTTTTTGCAGCCTTCATCCTTCTGTTATTGGTTTTTGGCTGCAGACAACAGGAAGAATATGATCTGGCAGTCACCAACATAACCCTGTTCGATTCAGAGACCAAAAAGACCATTTACAATAAGACGATATTAATCATCAGCGATACTGTTACCGCAATAGTGGATGGTGATCAAAAAGTTGCGGCTAAAAAAGTAATTGACGGGAAGGGGCGGCTGGTTACTCCAGGACTGGTAGATACTCATATTCACATGACTGATGTCTTTGGAGATTATGATGCGGCGCCTCAGTACCTTGCCAGTGACTCAGCTTCATTTTACCGGGAGCGTCTGGCAAAAACTCACCTTGCATATGGTGTAACTACAGTTGCCGATATGGGCCAGCCTGAAAAATGGATGAGCATTACCATGGACTGGCAGAATACCCCCGATCCGAAATACCCCAACTTGTTTAACTGCGGTTCAGCCCTGATATCTGATGAAGAAAGAGTGCCTTACGTCAGTCATGCAGAAGTAGCTGATTCTGAGGAGGCCGAAAGAAAAGTTCAGGAGTATTATGGAAAGGGAGTACGCCATATAAAGCTTTACTGGAGATTAAGAGAGGCTGAAATGAAAGCCGCAGCTGAAAAAGCCCGGTCTCTGGGCATGAATATATATGCCCATATTGACAACAACATCATCAGTATTAATCAGGCATTGGACATGGAGGTCAGGCATTTTGAGCATGCAAGCACTGTTTCCAATGATGTTTTTCAGTTCCAGACTCATGGCGACTCCCTCACTGAACTTATGCAGCTCCACTATCCGGAGGTGCAGGCATACATGCCTTTTGCCCTTGAGAAAATTCAGTATGTAGAGGATAATCCCGATCTGCGGGAAAGAAGGGATCAACTTATCGGAAAAATGATTGACGCCGGGGCCAGCCTGTCCACTACAATCCATTTGTTCGGATCCTTTTGCGGTAGAACCTACTTTGATTCTTCTCTGGAGTCCCATTACCGGGATGAAACCCCACAGCTGAATCAAAATCAAAAGAAAAGACTGAATGCTGCTTTTGATACCTATATGGCTTATCTTAAACGGGCACACGATAAGGGGCTTGCCCTAAGGATCGGGACAGATGGTAAGGAGGGTGGAAAGGCCGCTCTTTCTGAAATGCTCCTGCTTGCCGAAGCTGGCTTTTCGATGGCCGATACTCTGCAAATTGCCACTTACAATGGCGCAAGGGCACTGAATGCTGATAAACACCTTGGCTCAATCAAGCCGGGAAAAAAAGCAGATCTGATCATTTTTGATAAAGACCCTTTCAAGGATTATAAGAACCTGCTCTCGGAGAAGACCATAGTCAAGGGAGGGATGGTTTATCTGAAGCAGTAACCTAACAGGAACCAATAGTCAATATTCTCTATCCCACGAACCTTTCTGGAATTCGCTTTGCAGCTGATTCGCCGTTACTTTGCCGGTTGATGCCCGTATTCCGGGAAGCTCCCTGCTGATCAGCCTGATTCCCCTGCCGGTAAGTCAGCTGTTCAAGCGGATCCTGAAGGTTTTGCCGTAAGGACAAAGGTCAGAAAGGGTAGCCGATCCCCACGTTGATCACCGTCTGATTCTTTTCGCCTAACGGGCGGCGCAGGGTCAGGTTGCGGAAAGCAAACCGGTCTTCGCCCCGGCGGCCGGGGTCGTATAGCTTGGTGGCTACGTCTAACCGGACAATCAGGAACGAGAAATCGAGCCGGATGCCGAGGCCGCCCCCCACGGCGATTTCTTTGAAGAAGCTGTTAAAGGCAAATTCACCTCCCGGGTAAGCATTATTGGCCCGCGCCAGCCAAACGTTACCCGCGTCAATGAACGCGGCTCCCTCCAGAACGCTGATGATGTCGAAGCGGTATTCGGCACTGGATTCCAGCACAATGTCGCCAGGTTGTTCGAAGTTGTAGATTGCGTAGCTCCCGTCTCCGGACAAACTGTCAGGAAAAGAGCCGAGGCCAAGCCGACGGGGTGCCCAGGCCCTTACGCTGTTGCTGCCACCGGCAAAGAAAAACTTCTCGTAGGGCAGGGAGCGGGCCGGGCCGTAGGGGTTTGCCAGCCCCACATTTACCCGAAACGCCCAGGTACTTCTTTTGCCCTGCGGAACGTAATACCGGAAATCCGCGCTGAAGCGGAGGAAGCGGTAAAACTGCAATCCGCTGTTGAGGCTGTCGCCCTGAAGGCCAAGAAAATTGAGGTACGACCCGCCGCTTTCCCCGAATAACCGCAGATAGTGCGTCCGGGAGCCCGGATTGGTCAGACTGCCGTTGAAAGTATACGAAGCATTGACGCTGGACACAAACGACCGGCGGAAGGCCCGCCAAAGCGTACTGCCCTGTTCGCGCAGGGTAGTATCCACGTACTGCTGAAAAGCCGGATCAGTATAGGTGGAGTAGATCCGGCTGATGTCCAGCGGCGTCACGGTATACTGGTGGCGCGGACTGGGCTGCCAGTTGTAGGCAAATGCGCTTCGGAAGTTGTACCGGCGGTATTCCGGCCGTACGGTGAGGTTATAACCCGCCGTGATCCGGGTAGAAGGGTTATACCGGTTGAAATAATATTTGAGCCGCGAAGGAAAAAGGATCTGCGGAAAGGTAAGGGTGGAGGTGATGTTCAGTTCCTTACTGGCGTATACGTTTCTCAGGTCCGTAACTGCTGCCTGGCCTTCAATACCGCCCGTAGCCCGCACTTCGAAGATTTCCATGCCGTTGAACACGTTACGTACCTTGAAGTTGAGGCTGCCGAATGGCCCGGGGAAGCCCATCGTGACCGTACCGCCGCCTTCAGCCGTGTACGAATATTTTTCAATGGGATTGGTGAATATCCGGGCAATGAATTTGCCGCCGGTGGTATCGTAATAAATATTGGCAAACTTGAAAATATCGATGCTGGTCAGCAGACGCTGCGTTTCCAGGGTATTGTTGAGGCTGTACAAATCTCCGGGCCGGATCTGCAGCTTGGTATCCAGCACCCGGCGGGAGTAGCGGTGGTTGCGGGCAAGGTAGTGAATGCCCTGGTACACAATCGTATCCCGTTTCACCCGGCGGCTTTGGTTGTCGGCATCTTCCAGAAAATAAACTTCCTGAATCCGGTATCGCTGGTGCTGCTGATTCCGGCCGGGCTTATTGATCAGGGTATAAATATCTACCTGGTGGCTGGCCCTTGCCGTGTCGCGGATGGTGGTGTCACGCACGGTTGAATCTACTTCAAACTCTACGAACTGACGGCTGAAGTTGTAGTAGCCGTTGTTTCGCATGATCCGGTCAATCCGGTCCCTTTCCGAATCCAGTTTGTCCACGTCATACTGACTGCCCGGTTTGATGGCAGAACCCGTCAGATTCACGCGCAGCAGACTGTCCATTTTGGGGTTATCGGTGACATAATTGGTATCCAGTACCCGGTAAGGGGTGTTTTCGGTCACCAGATAAGTGACAGTGGCATTCCGGCGCTGGGGATTTAAATCATACCGGAAGGAGGTTTTACCGTTGAAAAAACCTTTCCGGTTGAGGTAGGCCTTCATCTGGTCCGCCGTCTGCTTTGCAAGCGAGGAATCAAATACAACGGGCGGCTCCCCGACGCGCATCAGGAAATTTCCTTCCTGCAGGGCTTTATCCAGCTTGTCCAGCTTGCGGTCTTTCTGCCTTTTGAGTCGCCGTACCCGGGCCGTCTGATCCTCCGTTTCGGCTTCGGCGATCCGGGTATTGAATCTCTGGGTGGTAGCTTCGATCCGGGCTTCCACTTTCTCCCGGTTGTAATACCGGCTACCCACGTAGTAAACCCAGAGGAAGGGCTGGATCGGCAGACCAAAAAGCCGCCGGTTAGCGGTTTGCCGGTAAAAAGGCGTCAGTTCGCTGGATGGAACTTTCTTATTGCCCTTGATGGTCTGGTTGTACAACAGATACTGATCCTGTTTCAGTAACCTGTCTTTATTGAGGCAACCGCTCAGGATGCCCGTTGTCAGACAGGCGATTATCGCGTAATATAGTGTGAACTTCAACAACCTGCTCAATGGTTTCGGGTAAGTGGCTCAAACTTGTAAAATCCCTGCAAATAAAGAAATACCGGCAACTCCATCAATGTTTTCTGGTGGAGGGCACCAAAAGCGTACTTGAATTACTGGACTCTCATCTGGTCATTGAAGTATTGTTTGGCACAGACACTTTTTTACGGCAGCATATACGCACCCGGAGTGACATAAGTTTTGAATACCACCCGGCTTCTGACGACGAACTGGCACGGATGGGCAGTTTCCAGACAAATAATTCAGTCCTTGCCGTTGTGCAGATGCCCCGCCAACACCCGCTGCGGATTGAAAAAGGGGAGTATGCGCTTGCTCTGGATGGAATTCAGGACCCCGGCAATCTGGGCACCATCCTCCGGATAGCCGACTGGTACGGGTTGAAAAAAATATTTTGTTCAGAAGATACCGCTGACCTTTATAACCCCAAGGTAATCTCTTCCAGCATGGGTTCGTTTATGCGGGTCAGTACCTGGTACGGTGACCTTGGAGTGCATTTTGAGACCATGCAGAATATTCCGATCCTTGGGGCTTTTCTGGAAGGAGAAAATGTCCACCAGTATACCTTTCCGGATTCCGGAATCATTGTGACGGGCAACGAATCCAAAGGGATCAGGACTGATCTTCATGCTTATATCAGCGACAGGGTGCACATACCCCGTTATGGCGGTGCCGAATCGCTGAATGCCGGCATTGCCACTGCCATCATCTGCGACAATCTGCGGAGGACAAAAAAGGTGTAAGTCGTTTCAGAGTCGCCAGTCGTAAGGGGCAGAGTTGTAAGCGGGCAGTGGCTGACGCAACTGTTTGCCCCCGCCAAACCCCTTACGACTGGTATAGACGCCATGCATGGCGTCTCTGCACTTACGACTCTGGACTTACGACTACCAGAGCAGGGGCAAGGTAGCGGTCAATGAAGGAATGGGCGATGTAGAGCAGGGGAGTAAGCCCAACCGCTACCACAAATTTGTAGATGTAATTGATGATGCCCACGGCTAACACCTGCGAAAAAGTCCAGTTGCCGAACACGTAAAAGGCAATCCAGAGTACCAGAAAGCTGTCTGCCAGCTGCGATACGACCGTAGAACCCGTGGCCCGCAGCCAGAGAAAACGGTTCTGCGTCAACCGCCGGAGGTATTGGAAAACATAGGCATCCATCACTTGCCCGACCAGAAAGGCGGTCAGGGAGCCGGTGATGATGCCCAGGCCCTGCCGGAAAATTTTACCGAACGCAAAATTGATGTCGAGCCCGTTTTCGCGGTTTACTTCCAGCCAGAACTGCGCCGGAGGAAGCAGGGTAGTCAGGTAGATGGCAAAAAAGGAATAAAGAATGAAACCCGCCGTAATGTAACTGATCCGCTTTACTCCTGCCGGACCGAAGTATTCATTGATCACATCGGATGTAACAAAGACCACCGGCCAGATCAGCGCCCCGGCAGTCAGGTTAAAATCCAGCACAAAACCGCTCAAGAGGGGAATATGCGCGGGCTCCATGCCCAGTAATGACTCAACTGAAAATATCTTCACTCCGATGATTTCCGCCAGCAGGGCGTTGGTCAGGAAAATACCGCACAGCAATACGTATAGTGTATTCTTCCGGCGGGAATCAATGGGGGCGGTGGTTTTCACGGGGCGACAGGATTGGTACGGCATTTTAACAAAGTGTCCATAAGTATCCAAACTTTTTTCCTGAGCAAGGCAGTTGCCGGAGTTCCCGGGGAGAGAGGCAATACGCCGAAGTCTTGTATCATTTTACTGCTCTCCCTCGAAAGCCGCAGTGACATTGACACAGTGGAGCCCGACGATGAGGCTTTTGCCCTGAAAAAATAGATCTCAGCCCCCGCAAATAACACGGAAAATTTTTACTCAACCACTATGTCTTCTCCCTCAATGGAGAGAATGGTATCGGGAAAAATTTCCTTTGCTTCGGTAAGGAAGGGAGTCAGGTCGCGGTAACGGGAGGAGTAGTGGCCCAGGACCAGTTTGTGTACTCCCGCCATTTGGGCGATACTGGCTGCCTGACGGGCCGTGCTATGGTAAGTTTCGGCAGCCCGTTCCCGCTGGTCATCCAGAAAAGTTGACTCGTGGTAGAGCAAATCAACGCCCCGGATGTACTCCACAAGTTCCTCGTGGTAGCGGGTATCCGAGCAGTAGGCATAACTACGGGGTTGCCTTGGCGGCAGCGTCAGTTGTTCGTTGCGGTAGAGCAGGCTGCCCGATTGGTCAAACAGGTCCTTGCCTTCTTTCAGCCGCTTCAGCTGGTGCACCGAAAGGCTGGGCGGCAGCATTTCTTTACCAATCCGGCGTTTGCCGGTTTTTTCCCGGAACAGAAAGCCCATGCATAGAATCCGGTGACTCAGCGGCAGCGTTTGCACCGAGAAGTGTTCAGTTTCCAGAATCACTTCCGGCACCGGACCTACTTCGTGGTAATGCAGCCGGTAACAAAGGGTAGTATGGGAATACCTGAACTGGGTGGTAATGATTTCTTCCAGCCCGGGCGGGCCGTAAAGGTACATATCCTCGGCGCGGCCATTGAGGTGCAGACTGGAAAGTAATCCGACCAGTCCGAGGTAATGATCACCGTGCAGGTGACTGATAAATATATAACGAATGCGGCTAGCCCGCTGCCGGAGCGCGAGTAGCCGCATCTGGGTTCCTTCCCCGCAGTCAATCAGCAAATGTTCCTGACCGATCCGCAGCAACTGGGAAGTTGGATTGCGGTTATGGGCAGGGGAAGCTGAATTGCTGCCCAGAATGGTAACAACGAAACTCAAGCCTTGTCGTCGCTTTCTTCGGTACCGAGCTGGCTTTCCAGTTCACTGAAAAAAACGGAATCTATTGCTTCCTGCACCGTTGGCAGGATATCCAGTACGCTGTCAAGCTGGGAAATCTTGATCAGTTTCATGACGTGATCCGTCACACCGGCAAGCACAAAAGCACCTTCTGCATCATTGGCCAGCCGGTTTCCCACCAGAATTGAGCTCAGACCGGATGAGTCGATATACTTCACCTGCGACAGGTCCAGAATTAAATTTTTGTATCCTTCCGCGTTCAGCGTTACAAATTCGGATTTCAATTGGGGAGATACCGTGGCGTCAAGTTTGGCCTCGTGCAACTGGATAAGCAGGTATTTTTCTTGCTTGTCGATGGTGTACTTCATAGTTGGTAGGGTGGTTTTAGAGAGTAAAACGGTAAAAGATTCTGATTATTGATTGGGAATGCCGGCGGTTTCCCTGAGTAAAAGGTATTGACCGGCATGACTTCCGGAAAACTCCGGAAAGTATTCGCAAAATAAAATAACTACAGGCTTCAACGTTTTGTTCAGAGCCCGTTCATACAGGCCAGAATACTGGTTTCGATGCGTTTTTCAATGTCGGCCGAATCGGTTTTCGAGAATTTCTCGCCGGTAACCTGTTCGTACAATTCAATATACCGGTCGGATATGATTTTTACCCGGTTGTCGTCCATTTCGGGAACACGCTGTCCTTCAAGGCCCTGAAAGCCGTTGCTGATCAACCACTCCCGGACAAACTCTTTGGAAAGGTGCTTTTGGGGCCGGTCAGCCGCCTGGTTTTCGGCATAGCCTTCTGCATAAAAGTACCTTGACGAATCAGGCGTATGCACCTCGTCAATGAGGTAAATGCGGTTTCCCGTCCGGCCGAATTCATACTTGGTATCAACCAGAATCAACCCCTTTTTTGCCGCCAGCCGGGTTCCCCGTTCAAACAGGGCAAGGGCAAATTCTTCGAGTTTACGGTACTCAGCCGCCGGCACAATCCCCCGGGCTACAATTTCAGCACCCGAAATATCCTCATCATGTCCTTCCTTCGCTTTGGTGGTAGGGGTGATGACCGGATGCGGCAATTTGTCGTTTTCTTTCAGGCCTTCGGGCAACTGCACGCCGCATAGTTTTCTTTTTCCGGATTTGTACACCCGCCAGGCGTGACCCGTCAGGTAGCCCCGCACGACCATTTCAACCGGATAAGGCTCGCAGCGGATGCCGATACTCAGGTTTGGGTGCGGCACCTGCAGCAGCCAGTTGGGTACAATATCGGCGGTTTGTTCCAGAAAACGGGCGGCAATCTGATTAAGGACTTGTCCCTTATACGGAATAGGACGGGGAAGGATTACGTCGAACGCAGAAATTCTGTCAGAAGCGACCACTGCCATCCGGTCGCCGAAGTAATAGACGTCCCGGACTTTCCCCCGGTAGAAACTGGTCTGGTTCTTAAAACTGAAATTGGTTTCTTTCAAAGCATTCATCCCGTAAGTGGTAAGGCGTAAAAATAGAATTCATATGCGTTAAGTCATAGGGTGGAAGGAAAAAAATAGAAGTTTGAAGTGGTTAGTGGTAAGTTGTAAGCCGCACCTAAAAAGGAAGTCGCCGGCTGTAAGGGGCTCATGGAAAGAATCCACTCTGCCTCAACAACCGGCGACTGACCACTAGTCACTTGCCACTAATCACTTACCTTTACATCTTCTCCAGCACCAGCGCTGAGGCACCGCCTCCGCCGTTGCAGATTCCCGCAACCCCGATGTTGCCCCCCTTCTGATTGAGCACGTTGCTGAGCGTAGCCACAATCCGGGCCCCTGAACAGCCCAGCGGGTGGCCGAGTGAAACGGCACCGCCGAAGGGATTTACTTTCTCGGGATTCAGGTCCAGCAGGCGCATATTGGCAAGCGCCACCACGGAAAATGCTTCATTGATCTCGTAATAATCAACATCTTTTTCAGTGAGGCCGGCATGCCTGATGGCTTTGGGAATTGCCTGGGCCGGGGAGGTCGTAAACCACTGCGGCGCCTGTTCGGCGTCGGCAAAGCCCAGAATCCGGGCAATTGGTTTGAGGCCCAGGGCCAGGGCCTTTTCCTTGCTCATCAGCACCACGGCGGCGGCCCCGTCGTTGATGGTGGAAGCATTTGCGGCCGTTACGGTGCCTTCCGGCGAGAAAACGGGCTTTAGCGTGGGGATTTTCTCAAACTTTACGTTTTTGTATTCCTCATCTTCCCAAATCAGAAGAGGTTCTTTCCCGCGTTGGACTACTTCCACCGGGACAATCTCCTCCCGGAAACTCCCTGCCTGAGTGGCGGCAGCAGATCTTCTGTAGGACTCTATGGCGTAGGCATCCTGATCCTGCCGGGAAATGCGGTATTCCCTGGCCGTCAGGTCGGCGGCATTGCCCATTGCGTAATTTTCGTACACTTCCCACAAACCATCCTTCTGCAGGCCATCTACCAGTTTACCGTCTCCGTACTTGTATCCGAAGCGGGCTTTTTCGATGTAGTAGGGTACATTGGACATACTTTCCATGCCACCGGCCACCACTACGTCCGTCAGCCCCAGCATGATGCTCTGGGCGCCCAGCATGATGGCTTTGGTTCCGGAAGCACAAACTTTGTTCACCGTGGTGCACACCACATTGTGGGGCAGACCGGCATAAAGGGCCGCCTGACGGGCCGGAGCCTGGCCAAGGTTGGCCGAAAGAACATTGCCCATAAATACTTCCTGCACTTCGGCCGGGTTCAAACCGGCTTTCTGAAGCGCACCTTTGATGGCATAAGAACCCAACTGGGTAGCAGAAAAGCTGGAAAGAACCCCGCCAAAGCTGCCAATAGGCGTCCGGACGGCCGAAATCACATATACTTCTTTCATGTTTGCAGATAATTGTTTGAGGAATAAACTTAATCCGAGCCCGGTAACGGAGAGCAACGGCTGACAGGACGACAACTAAACATTCCTGCTTTGGCTTTGTCAACATAACCAGCCTCCAAAAGATTGCGTTCCACAATCCGGGCCACAAAATCAGCCAATTATTTAATGGAATGCTTCAAATACGGCAAAGCGCATTCCGGCAAACGCGGATATTCCTGCCCCCCTTCACTTACCAAATAAAATTTTCCCATTCCCGGCTTTTTCAACTTTCCCTCACCAGTCAGGTCCTTTGTAGTTGCCCTGCACCCGCTTTGAAGAGGCATCCTGTCGCTGACGCAGGTATTCATTTTCCTGACTTTGAATGGCTTTCAACAGCATTTCTGCCCGTTCGGGACTAAGCCCTCCCTCCGTGACGGGGGGCGGAGAATCACCGTCCGCCCCTCCACCGGAATCAGGTTCCGAAAAATCCTCCCCCGGCTTCTGGACTGCCGAATCCGGTGGGGGAGGAGGTGGCAACCCAGGCGGTATGGTGAAAGCGGATGAATCCCCAGGGGACCAGCTTCCCTGCTGAACACTCAGCAATTCAAAATTATAACGCGCGTCTTCATTCCCCGGATTTGCCAGCAGGGATGATTTAAACAACGCCAGGGACTGCTCCCGTTTGCCAAGCCGCCAAGCCAGCACGCCAAGTTGCTGCAGGGCCACCGTCCGGATAGCCGGGCTGCCGGACTGTTGCAGCATAGTATATTGTTTGCGGGCACTGGCGGTGTCGCCCAGCATAAAGTAGCAATGGGCAAGGTTCAGGATAATTTCTTCGTCGGGCAGTTTGTAGGTATGGCGGAGGTAGCGGTACTGCACCATGGCCGATACAAAGTTTCTCTTCTCAAATTCTGCCTCTGCCTGCATTTTAATCACGTTGGCCTTGCCGATTGTAAGAAACGGCTGATCGGGGAGCCAGACCTGCAGGAAGAAGATCAGGAAGAATGGAATCATTGTTCAGTAAAATTGCCTTTTAGAAGCGGATGGTGTTTACCGCAATGGTAACGTCCAGAGCCAGCAGCACCAGTGCGGCCAGCAGAAAATAATAGTACTTGTTAGCGGAAACGTCGGTTTGCCGGGTATCCCGCAGCTGGCCGTCAACCTTCCGGAGTTGCGCAAAAAGCCGGTTCATATCATTTTGCACCGGGGTAACTTCGAATAATTCCCCTTCTGCCTGCCGGCTCAGGCGCACCAGCTGATCCCGCTCCAGCCGGGTGACCACCGCCTGCCCCGGACTGATTTGTTTGAAGTTCTTTCCCGCGGGTATTTTGCTCCCGCCTTCGCTGCCGATTCCGATGGTGAACAATTTGATGCCATTGCCGGCGATGTTCCGGGCTATTTCCCGGAAGTCTTCCCCGAAATCTTCTCCGTCAGTAATCAGGATTATGGCTTTGGAGGTGTTTTTCAGCGTGGTGTTCCGCGGATCAGTGTGCTTTTCGAGGGCCAGCCGGAGCCCGGCGGCCAGATTGGTTCCACCGCCGGAAAGCAGCCCCGTTCTCAGCGAATTAATGAACAGGCGCAAAGCATTCTGGTCAAATGTAAGCGGGCATTGCACGACAGCCTCGGCTGAAAACAGGATCAGGCCGATGCGGTCGTTGGGAAACCGGTCCAGCAGCCGGCCTGCTTCGTACCTTGCCCTTCCCAGCCGGGAGGGAGGCAGATCCGTGGCGTTCATGGATTGCGACAGATCCACTACCAGAAACAAATCGCGTCCGCTGGTGCTGACCTCTCTGGTCTCCTTCCCGAAGGAAGGACCGGTAAGGGCAATAATAATAAGGGCAAAGTAAAGCGTACGGATGATGAATTTGGCCAATATTACGCTGGCAAATATTCCCATCCGCTGCGCTGCTCCCACTACCCGGATGATATACAGGATATAAGCCGCAATGAAGGCAGCGCCCAGCAGATACTCCCACTGACCAAACTGATAATACCAATTCATAACTGACTACCGGTCATAGGGGTGGGTAATAATTTGCAAGATGGGTTAAAACCGCAAAATCCGCAAAGAAGAAGGTGTTTTGGGCGGTGGCAGAATTGAGGAAAATCTTTGGGAGAGTGAATTAGTTTTTTATCTTTGCACCACTCCAAAACCCGGAGAGATGCCTGAGAGGCCGAAAGGAACAGTTTGCTAAACTGTCGTACTGGAAACGGTACCGAGGGTTCGAATCCCTCTCTCTCCGCGAATATGTCAAAAGCTCATCATCAGCCCACGAAGCCCGCACCCGAAATGCGGGTTTCCTGCTTTTTAACGTACCGTTACCCGGATACCCTCCAAAAATTCAATAAAAACAAATAAATCATTGGCCAACGACTACGATAAGATACTCAGGGAAAATATTGCTTCCCTGCTCCTTCCGCTGACGGAAAAATACCTGGACATCAAAATCATCAGCAGCCGGGAACTGAAAGATAAGCTGCAAACCACGATAGAAAAAGAGCCGGATTTCATCCGGGTGGTGAAAACGGATACCGGAGAAGAATTTATTCTGCACATTGAGTTTCAGACAAAGGACGAAGAAGGCATGATCTACCGGATGCAGGAGTACTTTAGTCTGCTTCGCCGCAAGCATGGATTATTCGTAAAACAGTTTGTCGTTTATTTAGGGGTGAAAGCATCTGAAATGCAGACCCGGTTAGCACCCGGGGAAGTATTTACCGGTTTCACTTTAAAAAGTTTGCGGGATTACTCCTGCGAAAGCTTATTGGATTCACAGGTTCCGGAGGAGATTATCTTAGCCATTCTGAGTAACTTTAACAAGCAGAATCCTTCAGAAGTCATTCGCAAAATCCTGGGCAGGTTAAAAGAAATCGGAACGGACGAAATTACGTTAAGAAAGTATATCCGGCAGCTTTCCGTGCTTGCCAGATTACGGAATCTGACCAAAGAAACACACAAACAGATACAGAGCATGGGACTTACTTATAATATCACTGAAGACTACCTTTATCAGGAAGGATTAGCCGAGGGTGAGCAAAAAGGCCTGGAAAAAGGCCTGGAAAAAGGCTTGGAAAAAGGCCGGGAAGAAGAAAAGAGACTACTGATTATGGAAATGATAAAAGACGGAACCCTGACCGTTGAAAAAATTGCTGCATTGGCAAAAGTATCCGCGGAACAGGTCAGACAGATAAAAAAAGAACTGAAAAAATAAAGTCCCCGCCTGACACCGGGCACACCGGTCAGCCGGCCGCTCCAGCGCAAAGCCAGCGCATGAGACCTTACCGCTACCGCCTGAAGAAGAGATATATCTCCTACCCGGACAGGGAGTAATACCGGATCACACAGAAAGGCAGCATCCGGAAGTCCGGATTTTCAGGGAGTTTTTTATGAAGTGGAAACTGGCGGGGATGCCCTCAGTCAGGATTATTACAATGGGGTAAACCTGCTCAAAGAAGCCATCAGCCGCCAAATGCAAAGACGGGGTTTAACCCAATCCCAGACAAACCCTGACCTGCTGGTCAATCTGGGGATTGTGGTGAACCAGAAGGTGCAAACGCGCCAGACCAGCCTCCTGACTGACCCGCCAAACTACATCGGGCAGCGGCGCTACCGGTGGCAGAGCCGGGAGGTCGAAACCGGCCGCTACCGGCAGGGCACGGTAGAGGTTCATCTGGTGGACCCTGCCAGGAATGAACTCGTCTGGCGGGGAGTGGCCGAAGGCGTTGTGCCCGAAAGAACGGCCCGGCTGGAAAGAACCATCTCGGAGGGCGCCGAAAAACTCTTCCGCAGAATCCCGCAATAGGACCGGATTCAGGGGTTAATCTGTTACCAGTATTGACAACACATTCCCGCTGCCACCCAGGTGACCAAAGGGGCCTTTTTCTACCATTTCAAAAGCAAAGAAGAGATGGGGACTAGCCCTGATCAACGAAGTGATCTACCCGGGCATGCAGGAAGTATTTGTCAAACCGCTGGCTGATTCGGAAGATGATAGTGTACGGATATTCGTGTTACCACACCTGCCTGCGGGAATTGAAACGGTACTCGGGGCAGTTGGCCGCCCGGCCCTATATCCGGTTCTGATCACGATGAAAACCTTTTTGTATTATGCAGGTCCGGGGCCAAATATCCGGCTTTCATTCAAAATCTGAAATTCACAATTTAAAATTTGCGCAACTACTTATACCAGTCATTTTTTATGCAGACACTTTGGGGAATTGATTTGGGCGGGACAAAAATTGAAGGGGCGGTGATCCGGCCCGGACGGGAGCCGGAGGTGCTGACCCGTTTACGCATTCCGACGGAAGCAAACCAGGGTTATCAGCACATCATCAGTCGCATTGACCTGCTGGTGGAGCAGTTGAAAGCACAAACCGGGCTGGCTCCGGAGAAGGTCGGAATCGGTACACCCGGAACGATAGACCCGCTTTCCCAAACCCTGAAAAACAGCAATACCACCAGTCTGAACGGCATGCCTTTTCGCCGGGATCTGGAGGAAAAGCTGGGCATACCGGTCCTGACTGCCAATGATGCCAATTGCTTTGCCCTTGCCGAAACCAGGCTCGGGGCAGTCTCCCGGCACTCGCCGGAAGCGGAAGTCGTGTTTGGGGTAATCATGGGTACCGGCGTCGGTGGCGGACTGGTGGTCCATGGGAAAGTAATCAACGGCCGGCAGGGAATAGGAGGGGAGTGGGGGCATAACTTTCTGGATGAATCCGGCGGGCCCTGTTACTGCGGTAAAACGGGCTGCGTGGAAAAAGTACTGGCTGGTCCGGCCCTGGAAGGTTTTTACCAGTCACTGAGCGGCCAGCCGCTCCGGTTGGCGCAGATTGTGAAGCAGTACCAGAATGGCGATCCTCATGCAAAAGCAACGGTTTCCCGCCTGATTGAAAATTTTGGCCGGGCCATGTCGGTGGTTATCAATATTCTGGACCCGGATGTGATCGTGATCGGCGGCGGAGTGGGAAATATTGACCTTCTCTACACGGAAGGCATAGCAGCCGTGCGGAGGTATGTTTTCAATGACCGTCTGGATACTATGTTTCTGAAGCCCTTACTGGGCGACAGTGCCGGGGTATTTGGCGCGGCTATGCTTGCAGAATAAAAAAGCATCCGCCCGGCATCCCGGAGGGACCAGAGCGGATGCGTCTGAAGTTTCAGGAACATTACCAGTTGTCCGGCAGCTTTGCGCCCGGATCTCCGTAGGCGGTAAGGTTTACGGCTTCTACCGAAAGCACCTCCGGCACTGCCCGCCGGATGGATTCTTCCACCCCGGCCCTGAGGGTCATGGCCGACATCGGGCAGGAGCCGCAGGAGCCCAATAATTCCAGCCGCACGACCATCTGGTCAGTGATTTCCAATATTTTCACGTTACCGCCATCGGCCTCAAGATAGGGCCGGATGCTGTCCAGCGCCTTCTCTACCCGTTCGGTTAATCCAGTTTCCATTTCAGTTGTTGGTTATTGGTTATTGGTTATCCGTGCTCCGTTATTGGTTGCCGGCACTGACCGCGAACAACGGATAACTGAAGACGAACAACTGCATCAGACTTTGATTTCTACTACTCTGGTCCTTTCCACCTCCGCATTCCGGATGGAAACATGCTGGGCAAGTACCTGCGCCAGGTCCTTGAATGCCTGCGCCGTCAGGTCGTCGTTCATGACGGCAGGTTTCCCGAAGTCACCCGCTTCCCGGATGCCCTGGATCAGGGGAATCTGCCCGAGCAGTGGTACATTAAACTGTTCTGCCAGCTGCCTTCCACCTTCTTTGCCGAAAATATAATACTTATTATCAGGCAGTTCGGCAGGAGTAAAGTACGCCATATTTTCCACAATACCGAGAACAGGTACGTTAATCTGCGGCTGACGGAACATGGCCAGTCCTTTGCGGGCATCGGCAAGTGCCACCTTCTGGGGCGTGGTTACAATCACGGCACCCGTCACCGGCACGGTCTGCACCAGCGTCAGGTGAATATCGCTGGTGCCGGGCGGCAGGTCAATAAGCAGGTAATCGAGTTCACCCCAGTCGGCATCGGTAATAAACTGCCGCAATGCCGAACTGGCCATCGGGCCGCGCCAGACCACAGCATTGTCGGCCGGGGTCAGGAAGCCGATGGAAAGCATCTTGATGCCGTACTGCCGGATGGGGATGATGTAATTTTTGCCGTCGCGCTGGGTCACCATGGGCTGCATGTTTTCCGCGTCGAACATGGTCGGAATAGACGGACCGAAAATATCGGCGTCGATCAGGCCGACTTTGGCTCCCGAACGGTGCAGGGCCACGGCAAGATTGGCAGTGACGGTTGATTTGCCCACACCGCCCTTGCCGGAAGCGATTGCAATGATATTCCGGACGTTGGGCAATACGGGTGTATTGCCGCGGGTAGAACTCACGTTGGCGGTAAAATCTACCAGCACGCTGATTTCCCGACCCGCGAATTGGTGAATGGCATTCACGCACCGCTCCCGGATCACCTCCTTCAGCGGACAGGCAGGAGTCGTCAGCACCACCGTGAACCGGACCTGTCCGACGCCGGCCTGAATATCTTTGATCATGCCCAGCGAAACCAGGTCCTTTTTCAGATCCGGTTCCTCCACGGTGCTCAGGGCAGACAGTATCAGTTCTTCGTTGATCATCCGGGGAATGAGATTTAATTTTTGAAGGGGGCGGAAAATGCGCGGCTGGTGCCTTGCTTCCGGTTTGGGTTGCCCTCTCTGACTGATTAAACAAAATAAATCAGGAATTGGCTCAAAATTATCAAAAAAAGTACTGGCCCGGGTCCTTTCTCCGCCAGAACAATTTTATCGGACCGGGGAATGCATAAAGTCAGATACAGCCTTTATCTTGCCGGCTACCTGACCACCCGACCCCCATCCGTGCGCATCCCACCCGACATTATCCAGCAGATCCAACTTCAGGCCGACATAGTGGAGGTGGTGGGCGACTACGTGTCCCTCAAAAAGCAGGGGCAGAATATGTGGGCCTGCTGCCCGTTCCACAACGAAAAAACGCCATCCTTTTCCGTCGCCCCGGCCAAGGGTATTTTTAAATGCTTTGGCTGCGGCAAAGCCGGTGATACGGTGAAGTTTGTAATGGAGGTGGAAGGCGTCAGTTATCCGGAAGCCCTGCGGCACCTTGCCCGTAAATACAATATTGAGATTCCCGAAGCTGCTCCCGATCCGGAGGAAATCCAGCGGCAGAGCGGGATTGACAGCCTGTACATTGTACTCAATTTTGCGAAGGAATTTTACCAGAAAAACCTGCTGGAGAGTGACGAAGGAAAATCCATCGGACTCAGCTATTTCCGGGAAAGAGGTTTCCGGGAAAATACCCTCAAAACCTTTGACCTCGGCTACAGCCTCTCCTCATGGGATGCTTTTTCTAAAGAGGCGCTGGAGAGAGGTTACCAGCCGGAGATTCTTGAAAAAGCCGGTTTGCTGATCCGGAAGGAGGGAGGCCGCCAGTACGACCGGTTCCGGGAACGGGTGATCTTCCCGATCCACAACCTGTCGGGCCGCGTGATTGCCTTCGGGGCGCGCATCCTCAGGGCCGACAAAACGCAGCCCAAGTACCTGAACTCTCCCGAAACGGAAGTTTACCACAAAAGCAAAGTTCTCTACGGAATTTACCAGGCGAAAAACCCCATCCGGCAGGAGGATATGTGCTACCTGGTGGAGGGCTATACCGACGTAATTTCGCTGCACCAGGCGGGCATTGCCAACGTGGTTGCCTCCTCGGGCACTTCCCTTACCACCGACCAGATCCGGCTGATTGCGCGGTTCACCAAAAATATCACCGTACTGTACGACGGCGATCCGGCCGGCATCAAGGCAGCCCTGAGAGGCGTGGATATGGTGCTGGAAGAAGGTCTTTCGGTAAAAGTGGTGGTGTTCCCCGACAGTGAAGACCCCGACAGTTACGTTCAGAAAGTTGGTGCCGTGGCTTTCCGGGCATACGTCCGCAGCACCGGCACGGACTTCATCACTTTCAAAACCCGGCTTGCCCTTGCCGAGGCTGCCAATGATCCCTTCAAACGGGCAGGCGTGATCCGCGAAATCGTTCAGAGCATTGCAAAGATTCCGGATTCCATACAGCGGGCCGTTTTCTACAAGCAAACAGCGGGCCTGCTGGAAGTGGATGAAGGAACCCTGCTGGTGGAGGGAAATAAAATCCTGCAAAAGGAACGGACGGACCGCGATAAAAAGCGTCCGTACAACTCCGCGCCGCCGGCGGCGCCTCCCCGGACCGATTATCCGCCAATGCCGCCGGAAGACGGTTATCCGAACTTACCCGACATCCTGCCGGACGACATTGATTTGCCACCTCCGGATCTGTCCGACCAGCCGCCCCCGGAAGCTGACACAGCCCGCAAAAGTTCAATGGTGTATCAGGAGGAGGAAAGCATCCGGCTTCTCCTTACCTACTCCGATCACCTGCTGGAAGGAACTTCCGACACTGTGTGTGAATACATCCTGCGGGAAATCGAAGAGCTGGAGTTTTCTACGCCGCTCTACAACCGTATTATTGCTATGTTCCGTCAGGAGCTTCAGCAGGGGAGGGTCATCGGTGGCGACTTTTTTCTCCGGCACGAAGACGCTGAAATCCAGCGGGTAGCCATTGACCTGGTCTCCAACCGCTACCGGATCAGTGAGCAGTGGTCCGAAAAATTTGAAATTTATATTCCTCAGGAAAAAGAGAATCTGCTCGATGTGGCCTACTCAAACGTGCTTCGCCTCAAGCAAAGGGTCGTGCAGGAGAAGATCCGCCACAACATGCAGGCATTGTCTTCGGCCGGCAATGCAGAGGATCAGGATTTTCTCCTGCAGGGAATCATGCAACTGAAAAGCATTGAAAAGCAGATTGCAAATATACTGGGCAATGTAATCCGGGCGAGGTAAGAAATCCGGATTCCCTGGAAATTAATTTCTGTCCGGAATTTTCCAAAAGCCCCTCAGATAGCCATTCTGGCTGGTCCCAAAAGAAAAATATTGGCATTACTGGGAATGTTCGGAAAAATAATGGGTTATTTGCATGTTACTTTTCTGATCCATTTGTAATAAATGGACAGAGATTTCAGACAAACCCCTTACAACTTACTTAACCATCCCTCTCTTCAACTATTCCCAACGAAGTGTCGGATGGCTGTTTAATTTTTCCCCTGCTCCCCGGCAGAAACCAGCTAATTATTTAACCATGAAATCATCCCTGCTCCACTGCCTGAAAACTCAGGTTTTCCCGTTATTTTTTTATCCGTCCTATTTCGCCTTCGCGGCCGCTTTATTTTTTTCCCTGAGTTTTTCAATAACCTCCCATGCCGGAGATGATTCCGTTCCCGAAGCACAGATAAAGGCGCTGCGGGCCATTTACAATGCCACTGGCGGCAATACCTGGCTGAACAAAAACAACTGGCTTTCCTCTGCACCCGTGGAAACCTGGCACGGCGTAACCGTCAGGGGTGGACAGGTAAGCGGACTTGATCTTTCGGATAATAACCTTACTGGAAATATGCCGGCTGAATTGCTGAACCTGCCTGCCCTGCGGGAACTTCGGCTGGGCGGCAACCGGATTACAGCTATTGCAGCGTTGCCCAATTCCCTGAGCCGTCTGGACTGTGCGGGTAACTTACTGAATGCCCTTCCTGCCTTGCCCGCCCTGCTGGTCCTCAACTGCAGCCGGAATGGGTTAACCGCTCTGCCAGAATTGCCGGCCAGCCTGCGTACTCTGGATTGCAGCCACAACCAGCTCACTACCCTGCCAGCACTACCCTCCAGACTAGGTATGCTTGACTGCCGCGCCAACGCCCTGACTTCCCTCCCTGAACTTCCGGCCCCTCTGGAAAGGCTGACCGCCAGCGAAAACAAACTTACTTTCGGTGATCTCACCCCCGCAGTCCGCCAGCTGTCGCCTTTTTCCTATGCCTTTTCGCCTCAGGACAGCGTTGGTACAACCGAAACCGTATTGAAAACAGACGGGGAGAATCTGACCCTTTCCGCTGATTTTGCCGGTTCACATTCCGGCAACCGTTACCAGTGGTTCCGGAACGGCCACGCAATAACGGAGCCGGTTGCCAGTCCTCTTTTTACCATTCCAGCTCCTGGATCTAAAGAGGCTGGTGTTTATACCTGTCAGATCACCAACACCGCCCTGACAGCAGTGACCGGCCTCACCCTGCACCGCCGCCCGGTGACCGTGGTGGTGGAAAGCCATGAAACCATCAAGACCGGAGCCGATTCTGACCATCTGCGGATTTATCCCAATCCATTCCGGAATGCTGAAGCTTTGCGGATTCAGAATACGCAGGGCGAGGTGGTGTCCATTACCGTAGTGGATACCCGGGGGAGGGTGGTTTACCACACCGATGCCCAGCCCGCCGGCCGGGCATTTTCCCTGGAAAGTACGCTGGCCCGGGGAAACTACCTGCTGCGGATAAAGGATGGTACCAGAACCGAAGTGATCCGCGTAGTGAAACTGAATTAAAAAATCAAAAACGAACACCCGGACGGAAATTGCTTTCCGGCCGGGTGTTCGTTTTTTCAGTGGCTTGGGCTTGGTTCTGCCCCGGTCAGCATCCCCGGAAAAGATTGACAGAAGTGTCCCCAAAAATAACTTGCGGTGCAGGAATTAATTGGTTTCTGTATTGGTTATTTACAAGTGCACAGGCGCTAAACCTATTTTAAGCCGGGTTCAATTTAACAAAAATATAATTTTCGATCCCGCGGATAATTTATACCTTTGCACCACTGTTATTGATTGCCGTCCTTCGTAACTATCCGCACTGACCCATATCGGGTGCCTCTGATTCTGGCAGTTTGCTGCCCCATGCTCCGGTTAGATACGTTCCGCCGGTTCCGTTTTAGTAAAAAAAGTTAAGTAAAAGTTTCCCGCTTTCCATTTATACGGGCTTTTTGTTCCGCCGTATATTTTATTGCCTGTTTGCTGCCGGCCCGTTCCTGTGTCTGGTTGGGAGCGCAGAAGGATGGGTCGTGGGTTTCTGAACCCAGTTTGCTGGATTGCAATGCGTGACAGACAAAAATTAAAAAACATTAAAGTATTTCATGGAAAGATTAAAATTTGACGAATTACCCATTTCTGAAGAAATTCAGAAAGCTGTGGCTGACATGGGTTTTGTGGAGGCTTCTCCCATCCAGTCGGAAGCCATTCCGCACATTCTGGAAGGCCGCGACGTAATCGGCCAGGCCCAGACCGGAACCGGTAAAACTGCCGCCTTTGGCATCCCGGCCCTCGAACTGATAGATGTTGCCGACCGTTCGGTGCAGGTGCTGGTGCTTTGCCCCACCCGTGAACTTGCCCTGCAGGTATCCGAAGAGATCAAGCGGCTGGCCAAATACAAAAAGGGGTTGCACGTAGCAGCCATTTACGGTGGCGAGTCCATTGAGCGGCAGATTACCCAGCTCAAGCGGGGCGTACACATCGTAATCGGTACGCCGGGCCGGGTGATGGACCACATGGAACGGCGTACGCTGAACCTTGAAAATGTCCGTATGATCGTGCTTGATGAAGCCGACGAAATGCTGGATATGGGTTTCCGGGAGGATATTGAAACCATTCTCCAGGTGATGCCCGATGAACGTCAGACGATCTTCTTCTCGGCCACCATGTCCAAGCCGATCCTCACGCTGACCAAGAAGTACCAGAACGATCCGGTACTGGTAAAAGTGGTGAAAAGCGAACTGACTGCGGCCAGCATTGAGCAGCTGTATTACGTTGTGAAGGAAAGAGGCAAGGTCGAGGTTATGTCCCGCCTGATCGATATGTACAACATCCAGCTGATGCTGGTTTTCTGCAACACCAAAAAGAAGGTGGACGAACTGGTAGAGGAACTGCAGTTGCGTGGCTACCAGGCCGAAGGCATTCATGGTGACCTGCGCCAGCAGCAGCGGAATAATGTGATGTCAAAATTCCGCGCGGGTGTGATCAACATTCTGGTGGCTACTGACGTGGCAGCCCGTGGGATTGACGTAGAAAACGTAGAGGCGGTTGTCAACTTCGAAATCCCCCTGGACGAGGAATATTATGTACACCGCATTGGCCGGACGGGTCGGGCCGGTAAGCAGGGCCGTGCCTTTACCTTCGTGGTTGGCCGCGAGCTGAGCCGCCTGCGCGAGATTGAACGGTATACCAAAGGCAAGGTAGAACGGGGCGTAATTCCTTCTTACGAGGACATTGTGGGCGTGAAGAAAGCCAAATTCATTGAGCAGATTCAGGCTTCCATTGCCGAAGGTGGTCTCGAAATTTTCGCCGATATGATTCCCCAGTTGCACCACGCTGGTTTACGGGACGAGCAGATCATCATGGGTCTGATCAAGATGAACATGGGCGTGCAGAAAAATACCCTCGGCGACAAGGAGCTGAACGGGGAAGATGACCGTCACGTCCGCATAGACCGTGAACGTGAAAGCCGCAAGGGCGCTGACCGGGGTGGTGATCGTTTCGACCGTCGCCGCGACGACCGCGGAGGCCGTCAGGACCGGGCACCCGAAGCCGGAATGGTCCGGTTGTTTATCAGCATCGGCCACAACGAACGGATCCGTCCGGGCGATATTGTGGGCGCCATTGCCGGTGAAGCCGGAATTCCCGGAAACGCCATCGGGGGAATTGACATTTTTGACAAATTCACCTACGTGGACGTTTCCAAGCGGGACGTAAACCGCATCATCGAACGGATGGACAACAACACCATCCGGGGCAAGCGGGTCACCGTGGAAGTAGCCCGTTAAGGGAAATATTTTTTAGCAAAAGAAAAAGGGGACTTACTGCCCCTTTTTTCTTTTTCCGTATTTTGTAAAAAAATTGCGTTATGGAAAATCAGGTTGTACAGGCAGAAGTGACCCGGGAGGGGGCTGATTTTGATTTAACCCAGATCATTAACGGTAAAGAAATAACGATGCCCAGTCCGGTACGCATCCATCAGAAGATCTCACTTCGGCTGTCTAATAGACTCTATAGTTTTGTGGAGATGAATAAATTCGGAGAAGTATACGCTGCCCCATTCGATGTGATCCTTGAGCCGGGGATAAACCGGGTTCAGCCCGACATTCTTTTTGTGCGGCAGGAACGGCTGGAAATAATCGGCGATTTTGTAAACGGTGCCCCCGATCTGGTCATCGAAATCATTTCTCCCGGTTCACTGGAAATGGACACCACCACCAAAAAGGAGATTTACGAAAAGTACGGCGTCAGTGAATACTGGATTGTTTCACCAGAATTAAAACTGATCGAAATTTTTATTCTGGAAAGCGGGAAGTTCAAGCTCAGCAGCTACGCCGTTGAAGAAGGAATCGTACGTTCAGCGGTGCTCAGTGGTTTTGAACTGGAGGTAAAGCACATTTTTACCAACTGACCATATAACGTATTTGATTTTGCCCGGCCTGTTCAATAATGAGCAGGCTTTTCTATTTTTGCGCCGGTCCGATATATTCCCTTTCCGGAAAATCATGCCACGGTATCAAAGCAAAGGTGGTAACGGGAATAATTATCAATTGTCAATTTCCAATTATCAATTAAATAAATGGCTCAGAAGCCCGAAGCAGTACTCGAATCTTTGCGGAAGCGGCAGTTTGCTCCGGTTTATCTTCTGCACGGAGAAGAGTCCTATTTTATTGATCAGATCAGCGACTACATCGAAAAGAACGCCTTGGCCGAACACGAAAAAGGCTTCAACCAGATCATCTGCTACGGCAAGGATGTCAATGTGGGAAGCGTCATTACCCAGGCGAGGCGGTTCCCGATGATGGCCGAACGGCAGGTGGTAATCGTAAAGGAGGCCCAGGAGATCACCGACCTGAACCAGGAGAAAGCCCAGCAACTGCTTGAATCCTACGTGCAGAAGCCGGTTCCGGGTACGGTACTGGTACTGGCCCATAAACACAAAACGGCCGATGGCCGCAAGGCGTGGGTAAAACTTGTGGACAAAACGGCGGTGCTGGCTGACTGCAGGAAACTTTACGAAGACAAAATTCCCGGCTGGACCTCGGCGTACGTGCAGGGCAAAGGCTACCGGCTGCAGCCAAAGGCTGCCCAGATGCTGGCTGATTCGATTGGCAATGATCTGAGCCGGTTGGCTAATGAGATTGACAAGCTGCTGATCAATTTTCCGCCCAAATCCGAAATTACTGCCGATCACGTCCAGCAGTTTGTGGGCATCAGCAAGGAGTACAATGTCTTCGAGCTGCAGAATGCCCTGGTGAAAAAGGACATACTGAAAGCCAACCGCATCGTTGGGCATTTCGGGGCCAATCCGAAAGAAAACCATCCGCTTCAGGTGGTGGCGGCCCTGTTTTCCTTTTTTACCAAACTTTTACTTCTGCACCAGCAAACCGACCGGTCCGAGGCGGGAGTTGCCAAAGCACTGTCCATTAATCCGTATTTTGCCAAAGATTACCTGCAGGCAGCTTCAGCGTTTCCTCCCGCCAGGCTGGCCCGTATCATTTCCGCGCTGCGGTCAGCGGACCTGCAAGCCAAGGGCGTGGACGCCGGTTCCATGGACGAAGAGGCAATTTTGCGGGAATTGGTGTACCGGATTTTGCATTAAAAAGTCGCAAGCAGAGACGCAATGCATTGCGTCTGTACCAGTCGTAAGGGGGCAGCATAAGTAATTTCAGGAGTCCATTCCCGGTTTTTATGCAGATCATTATTCCTTACCGTGGCCGCTATAAGATTTTCCGGTGCGGTAATCCTCCATAATTTTGGCAAATAACTGCCCGGTGGTAGGAGGGGTGTAGGTCACTGCATTGGCCCCGGCCGCTACGGTTGTCTTTATTGCATTATAGTTGCTCCCGCCGGTGGCAATAATGGGAATGGCAGAATGGATTTCGCGGATATGCCGGATAATTTCGGGTGTTTTGCCAGCCCCTGAAACGTTGAGAATGTCCACCCCGGCTTCAATCCGGCCCTTGATATCATCCTCCAGGGAAACTACTGTTACAATGACGGGTATATCGATTGTTTTTTTCAGTTTGCCGATCAGCTTGTTGGGTGTGGGTTTGTTGACGACCACCCCAAGCGCACCCTGCATCTCCGCGTGGAGAGCCAGACTGACAAGGCGTTTGCCGGTGGTCAGTCCGCCACCTACGCCGCAGAAAACCGGAAGGTCAGAGGCAAGGATAATGGCATCCGTGATGATGGGTTGGGGTGTGAACGGGTAAACGGCAATAACCGCATCGGCGTTGGTGTTGCGGATAATGGCCACATCGGTGCTGAATAGAAGAGATTTGATCAGTTTACCCATGATCCGGATTCCGCTGCAATCCCGTATTGCCTCGGGCACCCGGATGTAATTGCTTCGCAACCTGCCTTTGATTTCCGGAATAAATGGGGTGTTTTCCTTTTCCATAGCCGGGTATATTTGGTCAGGGAGCCAGCCGGTTTTTTTGCCAGCCACCTTTCGGGCCGGGGGTCTAAAGGATCCGGTCGTGTAAACGGCTGGGCCGCCCCTGCCAGAATTCAACCGCCGACGGAACCACGCAGTAACCGCCCCAGTGTGCGGGCCGGGCAATGGGCTGACCGTCACCGTACTGCCGGGAGAGTTGCTCCACTTTTTGCTGAAGCACCTGCCGGTCCGGAATTATCCGGCTCTGGGGAGAGGCGATTGCCCCGATCTGACTGCCCCGGGGCCGGCTCCCGAAGTATTCTTCGGAAACCTCAGGCGCTACCTTTGCCGCTATCCCCTCAATCCGGACCTGCCTTTCGATTTCCGGCCAGAAAAAAGTGAGGCAAACCAGCAGATTCCCGGCCAGCTCCTGTCCCTTCCGGCTGTCGTAATTGGTAAAAAACGTGAAACCCGCCTCGTCAAAGCCTTTCAGCAGGACAATCCGCCCGGATGGCCGGCCATCGGCAGAAACCGTACAAAGATGCATGGCAGCAGGCTCGGGCAGGCCCGACCGGAGGGCTTCATCCAGCCACTGCCGGAACTGCCGGAACGGGTCAGCAGCAGCTTGCTCTTCAGTCAGTTCATGTAAGGAATACTCCTTTCGCAAACGGGAAAGTTCCGCAGGATCAGTCATTCTTCAGTTCAATAAGTAGTAAAAAAGGTTACCTTTAGTCCGAAATTCCGTTAAATTTTGTTTACGTGCGGCAGAAGAACGGGAATTCTGATAATATGAATATCTTTCTTACATTGTGTCTGACAGCCGATTTTTATATTTTTGTAAATGTACACATTTTGTGCACTGAAATCTGATTCTGATGACTACCCAAACCGAAACCACTGGCAACGAAGAAATGAACCGGCCGGAATCTGCTGAAACGCTTGAAATGGACCATGAAGCGCACGCAGATTATTCCCAGTACGGCAAGAATGAGCTTGTCCAGCTGGTTGAAGGGCTGCTGAATGAATCCGATATGCGGAAAGCCGACGAGGTACTCCGTCACGTGAAGCCGGTGTTCGATGAGATCCGGGAGACTGAACGTACCGAAGCCCTGAACCGGTTTACGGCAGAAGGAGGGGAGAAGGACGACTTTGATTTCAAACCTGACGAGCTGACGCAGCGTTTCGATGTGGCTTACCGTCAGCTCCGGGACCGGAAATCGAAATACATGCAGGAGCAGGAAAAATCCCGGGACGCCAACCTGAAGGAAAAACTAAGCCTGCTCGAACAGCTCCGCCACCTGATAGACGCCGAAGAAACCAACGTAAGCCTCGGTTCCCTGAAAAAAATTCAGGATGAATGGAAGCGGATCGGACCGGTACCTTCCGCCCAGTCCCGCGATCTGTGGGCCAATTACCACGCCCTGATCGAACGGTTTTACAGCAACCGGAGTATTTATTTCGAACTGAAGGAACTCGACCGCAAGAAGAACCTCGAAGCCAAACACGAAATTGTGGATAAGGCGGAGAAGCTTGCGGCTCAGGAGACATCCCCGGCCGTAATCCGTGAACTGAACGATCTGCACGAAGAATACAAGCACATAGGTCCCGTACCCAAGGACGATCAGGAGGCTCTCTGGCAGCGTTTCAAGGCAGCCTCCGATGTGATTTATTCCCGCCGGAAAGAGCAACTGGAACATCAGCGCAAAGAGCAGGAACAAAATGTAGAAGTCAAGGTCCGCCTTTGCGAAGAGGCTGAAGCTTACGCGTCCTTCCAATCCGATAAAATCGGTGAATGGAATGACCAGACCCGGCTGGTCCTTGAACTTCAGAAGCGTTGGGAGACTTCAGGCTTCCTGCCCCGCGAAAAAGCCAAAGAAATCAACAAGCGCTTCTGGGCGGCTTTCAAAGGCTTTTTTCACCACAAGAATGAGTTTTTCCGCCGCCTTGAGGCTTACCGCGAGGAAAACCTGCGCCGGAAGGCAGGGTTGTGCGAACAGGTGGAGGCACTGAAGGAAAGCGAGGATATGGAGGCTACGGCCGACAAGATCAAAGCATTTCAACTGGAGTGGAAAGAAATTGGTCCCGTTCCCGAGAAGCAGCGCGAAGTTATTTTTGAACGGTTCAAACAGGCATGCGACGCATTTTTCAACCGCCGGCGCGAACAACGTAATTCTACTGACCGGGAGTTTGAACGCAATTTTGCCATCAAGTCGGAAATCTGCGACAAAATCGAAAAGCTGGCGACCGAAAAAAGCAACGACATGGAGGTTTTTGACGGTTTGCGCCGGCAATGGGACGAAACCGGTTTTGTACCCCGCAAGAACCTTCACGCCATTCAGCAGCGGTACGCAAGTGCTGTTCAGGCATTTCTGCAGAACACATCCGGTCTTTCTGACAATGACCGGGAACGCATGCAGCTTTCTGCTGAACTGAATCTTTCGCGGCAGAACCCGGGTGCAATGAAAAACGTGCAGCGGAAAGAGCAGCAGATGCGCAAAAGAATTACCCAGCTGGAAAATGACATTGCCCTCTGGAAGAATAATCTTGAGTTTTTTGCCAACTCCAGGGGTGCCAACCAGCTGCGCACCGAGTACCAGTCAAAAATTCAAACCGCTGAAGAAGAGATCAGCAAACTGAAGAAACAGGTTCAGATGTTTTATGACATGTAAGTTCAGGCTGGCGGGCCGATTATTTTCCGCAAAATAATTTTGGGAAATACGGGTAAAGGGGTAGTTTTGCCCACCTTTTTAAGCCTCCTTAGCTCAGCTGGTAGAGCAACTGACTTGTAATCAGTAGGTCGCTGGTTCGATCCCGGCAGGGGGCTCATCAGATCAAGCCGTACAATTCACCAGATTGTACGGCTTTTTAATTTTGGTTGTTCAATCGGGAATAGTTCAGGCCCGGAAAATCCGGTTGATTTTCAATAGATAAACTGGCAGTTTGTGTTGACCATTTTTAAAATTTAATTCAATCATGGCCTGATCATGATGCCATTTGTATTCAGATTCCGTAGTAAGCAATAAGACCTGCAGCAACTTCCTTTACTGTCCGCAAAGCACCCTGACCAGTAAAATATACGGAGGCCGGTGTTTTGCCAAGCGTTTTAACATATGGCGAGAAAGAAAAAAACCAAACCGGAAGAAATAAAGACGGAGGCACCCGAAGAGGCAGTGCTCAATTTTCCGGCCGAGGATGCAATAAATAACCCCGATCTGGTATCCCTGAACATGATTTGCACCAACGTGGCCTTGCTTCAGACCATTCTGGAGGTGCAGGTGAAGATACTGGCCAGGTTAAATGAGCAGGATTCCGGCAAAATAAACGCGGAAGTTGACGTTATTTACAAAAAGCACCGGCAAAAGGCACTGGCTGATCTGTTCAGCTTTGACCGCGAGAGCTGATGCGCTGCAAAAGACATAACTGCCAGCAGGCCATCCGTACCATTTTTCTGATGTTCACGGGGTGTCTTCTGTTTTAAGCAGAAGATCTGCTTAACCAAAACTTAATCAGTTCCCAGACATGAAAAAGCTGTTTTTCGTAAAAGAATATCCGATCGGAGGTGAAACAGCCAGCCTGAACCTCCGTGCCGTCTCAACCATTGAGGTGGACTTCAGCCGGATTGAAAACGATCTTCCTCCGGGCTCCCGGATCAGGCACGACACTGTGCAGACGGTCATCAGTGGTGGCAGCCTTGTGGTATTCGGCGAGTATACCAGCCTTGCTGCCGCAGCAGAGGAAATGGTAGCCCGGGAATCCATTGACATTGAGCAGGTACTGGGGGACCAGGAAATGCTTCCTTCCGTCAATTAAGTGGTTAGTTGAATTGACCAGCAAGGTTATGGTTGAATGGTTAGATGGCTGATTGTTGAATTGCTGCATTGTTAAATTGTTGTCTGAATTGTGAGGCGCAACCAGCAATTCAACAGTTAAACAATTCAACCATATAACCATAATAACTATACAAAATTTTTTGCTTGTGCACCACACTTTTCCTTGTGATTGACTCGTTTGCCGCGCTTCCGGCTCCCTTCCGGCCCTTTTCTTGCCTGACAGCGGGGGCCGGCAGGCTCCCTTTCCGCTAAAAATTTATTTATTTTGGTTACCATTGAATAGTTCAAAGCAGAAAAATGAGGTGATCATTTAATCTTTGAACCTTTTCTTCGTTGTTACCTCCAAAGGACTCTTCTCAGGGTGTATGAAAATAAACATCTGGTTACTTGTCACCATCCTGCTTGCAGGGCTCGCCTTCGAATCATGCCGGCCGCCGCGCTGCCCCCTTGCTTCCTGCCACATCCGCATGAAACACCGGCACCCGAGCATGGACGGAGAAGGCGGATTTAATCCCGATGCCGGTTTTGATCCCCGCACGGGTGAGTCGCTGTCGGCATCCGGCGGGGGTAAGGTTTACCGGGGTGTCCCTTTCTATGAACGCAATAAAAACCCGAAAATAGCCCAGGGATACAAAGAAGGCTACAAATATCGACACAAGAAGCAAAAGCCGCTGACTGCTGCCGAACTCAAGAAAATTGAAGAAAAACGCAACCGGGAGCAGGCCAGACTTGACCGGAAGACAAACAAGAATCAGCCGCCCGATGAAGTAACGGAAGGCGCTCCGCAGGGTGACGCACCGGCGGATGCCGTGCAGGAAGGTGCTCCCGAAGGCGAGACCAGAGCCGAAAGGCGTCAGCGTAAAAAGGAAAGCCGGCGGAAAGCAAAAGAAGACAGGGAAGCTCAGCCCGAGGCGAAGCCGGCCGAAGAAGCGCCCCGCCGGGAGCCACCCCCCAAGCCGGCCGAAGACGATAAAAAGGACGGATTTTAATCCGGTGGTGAAACATAACTCAGGTGCGTTCTGCCGGCTGCCCCGGCCGGATCATCTGCACTGAGCATTAGTCACTTACAGAGGGTGGCCGGCAATACTTAAATCCTGTCTGATTTAGTATACGTGCAATTTTTTCCGTAAATTGCCATGATTTTGCAACCTATTTTAAGCAGACATGGCCGACGGCGGAACGATAATTCCGATTAATATCGAAGACGAAATGCGTGGTGCCTACATAGATTATTCTATGTCGGTAATTATTTCCCGCGCCTTGCCTGATGCCCGCGATGGTCTTAAACCGGTTCACCGCCGGGTCCTCTTTGGGATGGCCGAGTTGGGTGTCAATTACAATAAACCTTATAAGAAATGTGCCCGTATCGTGGGGGATGTACTTGGTAAGTACCACCCGCACGGCGATGCCTCCGTGTACGATACCATGGTCCGGATGGCCCAGGACTGGTCGCTGCGCTACCCGCTGGTAGATGGTCAGGGTAACTTCGGTTCCATTGACGGTGACTCACCGGCAGCCATGCGTTATACGGAGGCTCGCCTCAAACGCATTGCCGAGGAAATGCTGACGGATATTTACAAGGAAACCGTTGATTTCCAACCCAACTACGACGATTCCACGCAGGAGCCGTCAGTACTGCCCAGCAAAATTCCCAACCTGCTGCTCAACGGCTCGTCAGGAATTGCGGTCGGGATGGCCACCAACATGCCGCCTCACAACCTGACTGAAGTGGTGAACGGAATTATTGCCTACATTCATAATCCCGAGATCACCATTGCCGGACTGATGGAGCACATCAGGGCGCCTGATTTCCCGACCGGGGGTATCATTTACGGATACCAGGGCGTAAAAGCCTCCTTTGAAACCGGCCGGGGCCGGGTCATCATGCGCGGCAGTGCCAACTTTGACACCAGCAAAACCGGCCGTGAACAGATCATTGTTACCTCCATTCCCTACATGGTCAACAAGGCCAGTATGATCGAACGGACCGCCCAGCTGATCAGTGAGAAGAAAATTGAAGGCATCAGTGACATCCGCGACGAATCGGACCGCGACGGGCTGCGGGTGGTATATGACCTGAAAAAAGATGCCGTGCCGGCCGTCGTGCTGAACAACCTGTACCGGTACACCCAGCTTCAGTCTTCCTTCGGGGTCAACAACGTGGCGCTGGTGAAAGGCCGGCCCGTGACCATGAACCTGAAGGACATGATCCGGGTGTACGTAGAGCACCGGCACGAGGTGGTGATACGCCGCACCCGGTACGAACTCCGGGAAGCCGAAAAGAGAGGCCACGTATTGCAGGGCCTGCTCATTGCGCTGGATAACCTTGATGCGGTGATCAACCTGATCCGGGCTTCCCGTGATCCGGAGGAGGCCAGAATCAGCCTGATGAAAGGGGTTGGTTTCTCCGATGTGGAAAAACTCCTCCAGCGGGCTGCCGAAGACGCCCTGATGGTTACGCCGGAAGGAACGGTCAACGAATATGTGTTGTCCGAAGTACAGGCCAAAGCCATTCTGGAACTCCGGCTGCAACGACTTACCGGCCTGGAGCGGGAGAAAATTCAGAAGGAATACGATGAAGTGCAGGAACTCATTACCTACCTGAAAACGGTGCTGGCCGATGAAGGACTGCGGATGCAGATCATTCAGGACGAACTGAATGAAATGAAGGAACGCTACGGGGATGCCCGCCGGACGGAGATCGTATTTGCCGGTGATGACTTCACGGATGAAGACATGATCGCTGACGATGAGATGGTGATCACCATTACCCACGCCGGCTACATCAAGCGCACCCCCCTTGCCGAATACCGGACCCAGAGCAGGGGAGGGGTAGGTTCGCGCGGTGCTTCCGCCCGCGAAGATGATTTCACCGAGCACCTTTTCGTGGCCACCAACCACAATTATCTGCTGATTTTTACGGAGAAAGGCAAACTATACTGGCGGAAGGTGTACGCCCTTCCCGAAGGCAGCAAAACTTCCAAAGGGAGAGCCATCCAGAACCTGATTCAGATTGATGCCGATGACAAGGTGCGGGCCGTTATCAACGTGAAAAACCTCGATGATGCCGATTACGTAAACAACAACTACCTGATCATGTGTACCGGGCAGGGCACAATCAAGAAGACTTCCCTCGAAGCCTACTCGCGGCCCCGCCAGGCAGGTATCAACGCAATTACGATCAATGAAGGGGATAAGCTGCTGAACGTTGCCCTTACCAACGGCACCAACGACATCATCATCGCCCTCAATTCCGGCATGGCCATCCGCTTCAATGAATCGCGGGTACGCCCGATGGGCCGGGTAGCGGCAGGGGTACGTGGTATTTCCCTGTCTGATGAAGGAGACCGCGCTGTTGGCATGGTTTGTCTGAGTCGCCTGGATGCCCAGTTGCTGGTCGTGTCGGAGAACGGATACGGCAAGCGGTCAGCCCTCGATGACTACCGGATTACCAACCGGGGAGGCAAAGGAGTAAAAACACTCAACATTACCGACAAAACCGGCCAGATTGTTGCTATCAAAGAAGTAACCGATTCTGATGACCTGATGATCATCAACAAATCGGGTATTACCATCCGGATGCCGGTTGCGGATCTCCGGGTGATGGGCCGGGCTACTCAGGGAGTACGTCTGATCCGGCTGAACGAAAACGACGCTATTTCTTCCGTAGCAAAAGTGGAAAAGATGGAGGAGGTAGTAGGAGTACCGGATGCCCCGGATACGACTCAATCCCCGGATGGGACTGGCTCAGTGGAAGAAACCAACGATTAAATAAATAACCACCAATTTAAAACCATGAAAAAAGTTCTGTTTTTTATTGCAGGCAGCCTTGTAATAGGTAACGCAACCGCTCAGATAGGTCCTGCTATTACTTCGTTTAGCAGCGGTAAGCTTGATCAGGCCAAAACCCAGATTGACAATGCCGTCAGCAACGATAAGCAAAATACAAAGTCAAAGACCTGGTTTTACCGGGGAGAAGTTTACCGGGGCATTGCCAGTGATCCGACCGGCGTGTACGCCAAACTGGATACCAACGCCCTTCAGGTCGCTTATGAATCTTACCGGAAAGCGCAGGAACTGGAGCCGGGCAGCACTTTTGCCAAACAGGCTGCCGAGAAACAAACCGAACTTTCGGGAGTAGCCATCAACAAGGGAGCTGAAAAATTTTCAGCCAATGATTACCCGGCCGCTGCCCGGGCATTTGAACTGGCCCGGCAGCTGAATCCGAAGGATACGGTGGCTGCCCTTTATTCTGCCTACGCCTACATCAATATGCAGCAAAAGGAGCTGTATCCAAAAGCCATAGACGCCCTGCAGGTTATGATTGATAACAAAACGACAAACCCGGCTAACTACGCCACCATGATTGATCTGCTTCAGGCAACTGAAAATACGGACCGGGCTATTTCCGTAGCCAACAAGGCAGTAGAAGCATTTCCGGATAACAAGGACCTTCGGGATAAACAGTTCAACCTGTACGTAGCCACTAACCGTACCGATGAAGCGAAAGCCAATCTGCTGGAAGCAGTGAAGCGTGAACCAAACAACGCGGTCTACCTGAAGAACCTTGGAATCCTGTACGATCAGAGCGGAGAAAAAGCCAAAGCAATTGAGTTTTACGAAAGAGCCCTGGCCGTTGATCCGACCAGCTACGATGCCAACTTCAACCTTGGTGTACTGCATTACAACAAAGGCGCTGATCTTTCCAAGAAAATCCGCGACATGGACCTCAAGCAGTACCAGAAAGACGGAAAGCGTCTGGAAGGAGAAGCCAAAGAACATTTCAAGAAAGCATTGCCTTACTTTGAAAGAAACTACAAGGCCAACACCAAAGATGGCAACGTGCTGGAGCCGCTGAAAAACATTTATACGGTGCTTGACCGTAAGACGGACGCTGAAAGGGTTGATAAGGAGCTTCAGGCGCTGAGTAAAAAATAGTAACATTTCATCTGCCAAAAGAGGCTTCCGTTGCGAAGCCTCTTTTGATTTTCAGGAATGGGAAGCAGGCAAACCAGAAACGGGAGACTGGCTAACTTTAGAAAGTTTACCACACCGCAGGATGGCCGAAAGAGAGGAGGTTGTAATCGCCCCGGTATCTACTTAACATAATATAAATTATATAACAACAGAATGTTCAAGTTAATCAGCCGGATTCTAAGTAATACGGGGTAAGACTCGGGAAAACGCACAGATCCTTCCATCCGGTCAATCAGGGTTCAGACACTATTTTTTAATCTCATATCAAATGAAAAAGGCTCAATGTCTATCACCTTTACTGTACTGAACTGCGGGTGCAGCGGATTGATGAGGAAATTATATTCTTTGGGCACAATTGCTGAAGGTACCTGCATGAGCAGGCTCTCTGCGGCGCGCACCCAGCTATCGCCGCGGTGCTGCGTAAAGTTATTGTCGATGCGCCAGTCAGCGGGCAATGTACTTCCAGTCAAAATTGTAAGCCCGGCGTCGTCGGGCACGTACAGTACCATGACGGCGTACGGCTCAAGATTGCGGACCGTTACCAGATGCGCCAGCGATTCTACCAGTGCCAGCGAACGGCTCCCGGCCGTGTAAAGCATTCTGACACCTTTGCTGTTCCAGCGTCCGCCAGCCAGAAATGCACCCGTACCCGAAATGTCATGCTGGTATTTCTCTTTGGTCAGACGGTACAGTTCCATTTAAGCAAACACGCCGTAG
>JAUJMU010000003.1:331629-660092 GCA_030446715.1 Cytophagales bacterium
CTGGTATTTCTCTTTGGTCAGACGGTACAGTTCCATTTAAGCAAACACGCCGTAGTCAATCCGCAGCAGTTCATCCTTTACCGTCTCAATTCCGGTGGCCGTCCTGAGCAGTTCAACGGGCCGGATGCCGAGCGCCGGATTGTGGAGTTGCAGCCACTCCCGGAATGCTTCGCTCCCCAGCGCGCTTTTGCCCAGCACGTACAGCCCCGCCAGTTGAATGAGATGGTCGCTGATGTTGGAACTAAGCAATTGATTTTTTCCGTATCCCTGAATGCTGCGCAGGGTAACGTTCAGGTAAGCGGCAAGGTCAGTTACCTTCACGCCGAAATGCTCCGCGATGCGTTCTACTGCCGAACGGGGTACTCCCCTCTCAGCCAGCAATGCAAGGTCCCGCTGGGTCTGGACGCCTTTTCCCAAACCCAGTACGCTTACTACATCCGTTACCATGTGATTTTTACAGTCAGTGAAAAGTTTCTATAATTATAACGAAAAATTTCTAAAAACTGTTCTGGTATAATCAATTTAAGCCAAAGGCTCTCCGCCTGCCTCAGTGCCGGTCGAGTGGCCGGGGATTGTAAGGACGGTATTTGTGGCCATTGCTGCCCCTGCTCAGCTTTTTAGCCGCATCTTTCCGGAATGAGTCCGGGGAGACGAAAATTTTCGGCCGGACATTGATAACGGCAAAAACGGGCGTGGATGCAAATGTTTCCCGGTCTACTTCCACGATGCTGTTATCGCTGATGACAAAAAAATACCGCATGCTCTTGCTTCGGAAATAGCTTTCAAGCACATAACCCGTTTTGGTCACCTGAATAATTTCGCCTTCACTTGCCACTTTACCGGTTATGGCAGGCCTGTCCGGCACCGGGTCACCGGCATCATCAAGGCCATCGGTTTCAACATCAATAATTTCCCGGTTTTCATCATTGACCAGAACAGCCGCCCGGATCAGGTTGCCCGGCTGCGCCAGCCGGAAAATATAGGTAAGCTCATCGGCTAATCTCCAGGTAACCTGGTCTGAAACCAGGTAATACTCAAACTGCACTTCACATGGACCGTCGCTTTCCTGTACAAGTCTGAGGATCTTAAATTTATCCGTGATCTCAAGTTCTAAAACCTGGTTGCCGCCGTCCTTCCGGAGCCGGGAGTATTTTTGCCTCACCGGCAGGGCCGCTCTGGTAATGAGCAGGGAACTGATAAAGCTGAAAAGCGCAATTACATTCAATAAGGATTTGCCAACCGAATAAGGCAAGGGGACAAAGAATAGCCCGGTCAGGAGCAGCAGTCCCGCTGCGGCATACAACTTTTGATTGGCAGCGGCAATTTTTTCTTCCAGAAACTGGTGCGGGTCCTTCATCGGTAAAAGTGTGAAACGGGAAACGGGCGAATACCTAAACTAATAAGAAGAATATTCATTCTGTTTCCCCAACGGCACAGCCCCTTCCCGGCACTGTATTTAATCCTGCCCTCCCACTATAAATACCCAACCGGTAACACATTATCTTGAATTACTTACCGCAGAAAGGTGTATCATTTACCGCCGCTTCCGGTTACCTGCCGGGTGCATTTTGACCCTGGATAGTGGCACAATATTGGCAGCGTTCCCTTTATCAGGGTATCCCAAAGGTTAGCAGCCGGTTTTGTGCCTCTACGGCAATGAACTTCCGGTGAAATTTTCCTGCGAAACCCACGTTAATAAAAAGCAATCCAGATTTCAAGTTCTATGCCATTTTCCCGGTCAAAAAAAAAGATAATCCTGAGTCTGGCCCTGATGGCTTTCGGTCTGTCTGCAGCCAGTGCCCAGCAGCAACTGCCCCTCAATCCGGATCAGGTGTGTACCTATGACGGTACTCCGCTCACGGGGCCGGTTTACGAATTTGCGCCCAGCGAAAGCACCAACCGGATGGTAAACCGCATTCTGAACAGTGTTGGTTTGAAGCCACGGTTTGAGGTAAAAGCGGCTAATGTGCCCAATGCGGCGGCCATGATTTACAACAACCAGCGGTACATTCTGTACAGCCAGAATTTTGTGGAGATGGTGAACCGGACCACAAAAACAGACTGGGGGGCTGTAAGCATCGTGGCGCACGAAATCGGACATCATCTCAACGGGCATACTTTACTGCCAGGAGGAAGCCGGCCTTCGGGTGAACTGGAGGCAGATGAGTTTTCAGGATTTGTGCTGCAGCGCATGGGGGCCACTATGCTGGAAGCTCAGGCTGCTATGCAGGCACTTGCCATTGAAGAAGCTACCGCAACCCATCCACCCCGGAATGCCCGGCTGGAAGCCATTGCAGTTGGCTGGTACCGGGCCAGGGAAGGCACGTCCGCCACGCAGCCCCTTGCCCGGAATCCGGCTCCCGAAAGCCGCCCTTCTCCGGCAAGAGAAAAGCCGGAACCGGAAAACAACCCGTCCGGCCGTCCGGTCGGGCCAGGTGAGGTCCTGGGAAGGGTGGTATTCAATGCTTCGCCGGACAAGGAGTACTACATTACCAAAACGCTGCAGATGGTTCGGGTAAATGAATCAGGAAAAGAAGTAGTAGGAAAGGTAGCCGAGACCAGGGGTGACCCGCACCCATTCATCATTCAGAGCCGCAACAATACTTTTGTGTATTTAGGGAAGGATGGCTACATCTACAGCAGAAGCGGAGAAAAGCTGGGCTACGTGACCAAAATCTGACGGAGATTGTCCATTTGGTTAAATACAACAAAAAAGACAGGATAATCCGGTAAGAGATCCTGTCTTTTTTGTTTACAGACTTGATTAACATAACTCCGGAAAAATGTAACCGGGTAATCTCTCTGCTCCTGCCCTGCGGGCACTGCTCTCAAACTAATATATTTACTACTTCCCTGCCGGTGCGAATTCCGAAAAAGTACCATCTGAATAAAAAACCAATACTTTTATAATCTGCCTCTCTCCCGCCCGGCTGATCCCCGGGTTTTGTTCCGTTTCTTCTTCGTCCGGAAATTTTCCTCCATCACCCGCAAACTGTTCCCTCCGTTCAGCGTCCGGGGTATTACCCTTTGCCGGGAAATATGATGCCGGTGGCTCCGGGGCTGATGGTTCTTCAACAAGCCAGTCAGTGCCCAGTTCAGGAAAGCGCCGGATGATCTTCTGCACGATATCCAGACTCGGTTTGTTGCGCCCGGAAAGAATGTGGGAAATACTGGATCGTTGTACGCCAATCTCGTCCGCAAAACGGGATGGACTTAAGTTTTTTTCAACGATGATATTTTTAATCGTGTCGTTTAACATTGTAATATATAAATTAATCGTATAATGTAAACCAATATGTAAATATAAGTATGTGAATATTATTTACAAATATAACAAATTACAATGCTAAATTATTATATGGTGCTGAACACAATAATAATTATATCCAATCATTTACGCAAAGGGGTTTCTTCCCTGAGCTTTTCAACAATGGCAAATACAGCCGGGCAAACAGCCGTATTCGTCAAGGTCAGGTCAAGAATCTGGTGCATGCGTTTCCGGTCAGTATGAGGATACTCCCGGCAGGCGGCTGGCCGGCTGGTATATACCGTACAGTAATTATCCCCGTCAAGGAAAGGACACGGCGACTGCCTGAGCACATAGTCCCTGTCTTCATCAATCCGCAGGTAGCGCTCAATAAATTGGGCGGGTCTCAGGTTGAGGGCTTTTGCCAGCCGGTCAATGTCGCGGTCATAAAAAATGGGGCTCGTGGTTTTGCAGCAGTTTGCGCAGGCAAGGCAATCTGTCTGCCCGAATACCTGGTCATGTGCGTCATGAAAGGCGTCGTCTACAGCCCGGGGATTGCTCTTTTTGAGTTTGCCAAAAAAATTCTGGTTGGCAGCTTTGGCTTTTTGGGCAAGCGCAGCCAATTCATGGAACTGGGGAGTCATTCTTCGGCTACCAGTCGTATATGGTCAGATCCCAGGCGGATTTTACCCGCTTTGTAGAGTCCGCCTACGGCACTTTTAAAAGTTTTTTTACTCATGGAGAGCAGGCGGCTGATTTCGGCCGGATCACTTTTGTCGGTAAGGGGTAGTTCACCACCGTTAGCCACAAGTTTATTCATAATCACGGACCGGGCATCCTGTACTTCCCCGTACCCTTTTTTGCGCAACGTAAGGTCAACTTTACCGTCTTCCCTCACTTTTTTAACAAATGCAGTCATCCTGTCGCCGGGTTTGAGCATCGTAAATACCTCGTTCCGGTACAGGAGGCCCAGATACCGGTTCTCAATAATCGTCTTGATTCCAATGTCGGTGTATTCCCAGATGACAATGTTCACCTCCTGCCCTTCAGTAAGTTCATCAGGTTCGTAGAGAAACTGCTCCAGCCGGGCACTGGCCATCAGGCGGTCGGTGGCGTGATCCACCATGACCCGCACCAGACAGGTTTTGCCAACGGTCAGCCGCTGGTGTTGCTCAGAGAACGGAAGGAACAAATCTTTTTCCAGTCCCCAGTCCAGAAACACCCCATGAGAAGTGGTCGCTACGACCCGTAAGGCAGCAAAGGTTCCTGCCACGGCAAAGGGTTTTTCAGTGGTGGCAATCAGCCGGTCTTCGGAGTCACGGTACACGAACACCTGCAAACGTTCGCCTGTGTTTGTGTCTTCTGGCACATAACGGGCCGGTAAAAGGATCTCATCCGGGTCAGAGAGCAGATATACCCCGAAGTCCACCTTTTTTATTACCTCAAGGGTATGGTAGCTGCCGACCAAAGAACGCTGTTTTTTCATGATTTAACCCTTTTTTGCTCCGCAAAGGTATACGGAAAATTCATTAAAGAGGCTTGGGCCAAAACCTTTATCGGGATGAGCGGTTAAAAGATAGTCACTGGTCCTGCTCTGCCGGGGTCAGTTAAAGATTTAACTCACTAATTAGAGCCTATCGCACTGATTATGAAGAGGATATTGCTATGGTTCCGCAATGATTTAAGGCTTATTGACCACGAAGCACTGCACAATGCCCTCCGGAAGGCTGAGGAGATAATCCCTTACTACTGCTTTGATGTTCGTCAGTTCGCCGACACCCGGCATGGTTTCCCCAAAACGGGTTCGTTTCGCGCAAAGTTCCTCCTGGAAAGTGTCCATGACCTGCGCCGGCGGATTGGAAGATTGGGAGGAAAACTGGTGGTAGAATCCGGCAAACCGGAAGAAAAAATTGCCCGGATGGTGGCTGAAATGAATATTGACGCCGTATATGCCCACAAGGAAGTAACCGACGGGGAGGTTAAAGTCGAGGAAGCACTGGAGCATGCGCTTTGGCGTTTAAGGGTGCCGATGGAATATTTCTGGGGTGCATCCCTTTATCACCTGGAGGACCTGCCGTTTCCCACTAAAAACCTTCCGGAGGTTTTTTCCGATTTCCGCAAACAGGTAGAACGCTACGTAGCAGTCAGAGAACCCCTGCCTGGCCCGGCCGCCATCAGAGTGCCTGAGCAGCTGACAGAGGGGACAATTCCGTGTTTATCCGATTTCAACCTAAAGGAACCGCCCAACGATGAACGCACCGTGCTCCGGTTTATTGGCGGAGAGACTACCGCCCATGACCGGATGCAACATTATTTTTATAAGGTGGACGGGATCTGGCACTACAAAGATACCCGTAACGGGCTGACAGGTAGTGACTATTCGAGCAAACTGGCCCCGTGGCTGGCTGCCGGCTGCCTCTCGCCGCGAACCGTATTCAAGGAAGTACTCCGGTATGAATCACTGCGGGGAAGTGATGAATCAGCCAGGTGGCTGTTGGTTGAACTCATGTGGCGTGATTTTTTCCGGTTGATTGCCCGGAAGCACGCCAATAATCTTTTCAAGCCGGGGGGCATCAAACAGGCTTTCGTTCCGATGGTGGAAGATCTGGTGCTTTTTGAAAAATGGCGGACCGGCGTTACGGGAATCCCTTTCATTGATGCCAATATGCAGGAACTGCTCCGGACGGGGTATATGTCGTCGGGAGGCCGTCAGACTGTGGCAAGTTTTCTGGTCAAAGACCTCGGGCTGAACTGGGTTCCCGGGGCAGACGGGTTTGAATCACAGCTGAGCGACTACGATCCGGCCAGCAACCGGGGAAACTGGAACTACGTCGCGGGCGTGGGAAATGACCCGAAGGAAGGACGATACTTTAATCCGCTGAAGCAGGCAAGGGAGTACGACCCGGAAGGCACTTTTGTTAAATTGTGGCTGCCGGCCTTGCGCAACATTCCCGCAAATAAGGTACATACGCCGTGGCTGCTTAATGCGGAAGAAAGAACAAGGTACCAGCTTGTTCCGGGAGTGGATTACCCGTTGCCTTTGGTGGAACCGTGGGGCAAAGCGCTTACAAGGTAAAGGAGTGCAGTTCCAAATTATAAATGATCAGCTTCTGCCGGTGAACCGCAGATTATTGCCGGGTAACTTTTCCTTTGCAGTCCCAGTGGCTTTTCAGGATGGAGTCGTCATCATTCCGGATAATGCGCCTTACATACCTCTCACCTTTAATGGAGCCGTCGATGTTGCGCTTACCGATAAACAGGGTTACTGCTTCGCCTTTATCGTTGGTCAGAATGGTCAGGTCCTTACCCCGGAAGGAGTCTTCCACCCGGCTATCGGGCGGAAACGGCTTGCCCAGCCTGGTTTCCAGATCAGGTTGAATCGGCATATTTTCCAAAAATTAAATTCTATTGCTTTTACGCAACAGGAAGTTTTGGGATACGCCATAGCAGCCGGCGGTTTATATTTGCTGCAAAAACCAATCTACACCCCAAATGATGGATCAAATTGCAGTGATCGGAAGCGGTACAATGGGCAACGGAATCGCCCACGTGTTTGCCTTGAATGGCTTTGGTGTCAGTCTGATTGATGTTTCCCAGCCGGCCCTTGACAAGGGAATGCAGACAATCAGCGGTAATCTGGACCGTCAGGTAAATAAAAATCAAATTACTGCCCGGGTAAAGGAGGAGGCTCTGGGTCGCATTCATCCATTTCTATCAATTGCTGAGGGCGTAACCGGGGCAAAACTGGTGGTGGAAGCCGCAACGGAAAATACTGATCTCAAGCTGGCAATCTTTACCCAACTAGACCAGCATTGTGGTCCGGATACCATTCTCGCATCCAATACATCCTCTATTTCCATTACCAGAATTGCGGCAGCCACCCGGAAACCGGAAAAAGTGATCGGAATGCATTTCATGAATCCGGTGCCCGTAATGAAGCTGGTTGAAGTCATCAGGGGCTATTCAACCTCCGGCGAAACGACCAATTTTGTCATGCAGCTTTCGCGGCGCCTCCAGAAGACGCCGGTAGAGGTAAACGATTACCCGGGTTTTGTGGCCAACCGGATTCTGATGCCGATGATCAATGAGGCAATATATACGCTTTTTGAGGGTGTGGCCGGAGTTGAGGAAATTGATACCGTTATGAAACTGGGGATGTCCCACCCGATGGGGCCGCTGCAACTGGCTGATTTTATCGGTTTGGATGTTTGCCTTGCCATTTTACGGGTGATGCACGAAGGATTGGGTAATCCAAAATATGCACCTTGCCCTTTGCTGGTCAATATGGTGCAGGCGAACCATTTGGGATCAAAAGCCGGGGTGGGGTTCTACCAGTGGAAGAAAGACAGCAAAGAACTGCAGGTTTCCCCGCGTTTTGCAAGATAGATATTGAATCTCTACAAAAAGGGTAGCCAGAATTTGTCTGGCTACCCTTTTTGTTAGCCTTGTCTAAATTTGCTATTTTCTTGTCAGGCCTTCACGCTTTGCTAAGCAGTAACCTGATTTTCTCTTAGTGCGTCATTCAGGGATGTCTTCAGGTCTGTACTTTCTTTGCGCTTTCCGATAATCAAAGCGCAGGGAACATGGTACTCCCCGGCCGGAAACTTTTTGGGGTAGCTCCCCGGAATGACCACGGCTCTCGCCGGTACCTCACCCATGTACGTTTTCGGTTCCGGCCCTGTCACATCAATGATCTTTGAACTGCCGGTAAGCGTAACACCGGCACCCAGCACGGCCTCTTTTCCCACTCTTACTCCTTCAACCAATATGCAGCGGGAGCCTATGAATGCCCCGTCTTCAATTATAACCGGCGCTGCCTGAGGCGGTTCCAATACGCCCCCTACTCCTACTCCACCGCTCAGGTGAACCCGCTTGCCTACCTGAGCGCAACTGCCCACCGTGGCCCAGGTGTCAATCATGGTTTCTACGTCCACATACGCTCCTATATTTACGTAGGACGGCATCATGATTACTCCCTTATTCAGGAAAGCACCGTATCTGGCAGTGGCCGGGGGCACTACCCTGACCCCGAGTTGTTTATAACCTTTCTTCAGGAGCATTTTATCGTGGTACTCAAACGGAGGCAGTTCGGTAACGTGCATCTGCTGGAGCGGAAAATAAAGGATTACCGCCTTTTTGATCCATTCATTTACCTGCCATGAACCATCCTCCAGCGGCTCGGCCACGCGGCGGACGCCTTTATCCAGTTCTTCGATTACGGTGCGGACGGCGATTTCCGTTTCCCTCTTCTTTAGTTGTTCCCTGTCCGTCCAGGCGGCTTCGATGATCTCTTTTAGTTCCATATATTGGGGCTTTACTGACTGTTCACTATGGAAAAGAAAGTTGTTTTAATTGCCTCCGTGCTCAAGCCGGTTAATGATCCCCGAATGTACGAAAAAATAGGAATGGCTTTGTTCAGGCAGGGAAAATACGAAGTTCACATTGCCGGCTTTTGTTCGCACAAACATGTTCGTGACGAAAAATTCAAATTTCATGTCATCCTGTGCGCGAACAGACTCTCATGGAAAAGGTTTGCAGCACCTGTGATTTTTTATAAAAAGATGCTTAAAGTTAAGCCAGATGTAGTAGTGGTTTGCACACCTGATTTACTGATAGTTACAGCTTTATACAGAATATTATTTCGTCCCTTATTCTTATATGATGTCAGAGAGAACTATTATCTGAACCTTGTTCACACACACTCTTTTCCCCTGTATATCAGGAACTTGTTTGCATTGTTTGTTCGCGCGGCTGAATGGTTAACTCACCCTCTTATAGACAGATACGTACTGGCAGAAAAATGTTACGTTCAGGAACTTCCTTTCATTAAGAACCGCTACACGGTGCTGGAGAATAAATACCAACCGAAATCAGATGTGCTGGTGGTGCCCCGGCGCCGGACCTTTTTTCGTTTGCTGTACACTGGAACCATCGCGGAAACGTACGGAGTTTTTGAGGCCATCTCTCTGGTCAGAAAGCTGCATCAGGCTGATGGGCGGTACACCCTCACCATTATCGGGTACGCCGCGCAGCCATCTGTCCGGAATCGGGTAAGGAAGGAAACCAGCGGATGCAGTTACATTCGGGTAATTGGCCTGGATTACCCGGTACCCCATGCAGAAATTATCCGATGTATCAACCTTTCGGATATTGCCCTGACTCCTTATTTGCCCAACCGGAGCACCAGAGATAAGATTCCGACTAAGTTTTATGAATATATATACCACCGCATTCCCTTTGTGATACAATCTAACCCGGCGTGGGAAGCGTTTACCCTCCCCTACCGGGCTGCTATAACCCTTGACTTTACCAATCCTGACCTTTCTGAGTTTCTGGCCAGTATTCATTCCTACGCATTCTACCAGACACCTTTTGCATACCGCCACTTAATATTTAACTTAGAGAAATTAAGCAAAGTATTTAGCAATAAAATATACCAATTTAATTAGTAAATCCCCCCCGAAATTACTAAAATTTTTAGCATTTTAATTTGCTAATAATGATATGAACCTGCATATAGCTGAAGAGAATTATATCAAGATTATTTACAAGATAGAGGCGCAGAGTCAATCGGAGGCGAATACGAATGCTATCGCTGAGTCTGCCCAAACCAAAGCAGCTTCCGTAAGCGACATGCTCAGGAAGCTTGCCCAAAAAGGCCTGATCAACTATGTAAAGTATCAGGGGGTTACCCTGACGGATCAGGGCCGGAAGCATGCCTTGTCCATTATCCGCAAGCATCGGCTATGGGAAGTATTTTTGGTAGACAAACTAGGCTTCAAATGGGATGAAATCCACGAGATTGCCGAGCAACTGGAACATGTCCGGTCTCCACTGTTGATAGAGCGTCTGGATGCTTTTTTGAACTATCCTGAATTTGACCCGCATGGGGATCCTATCCCAAATGCCAGGGGCCAGATCAGCAGCCTGCGTCAGGTATTCCTTTCAGACATGGAATCCGGCAAAACGGGCGTTGTCGCAGGAGTGAAAGACAGTTCTACCCTATTCCTGCAGTATCTGGACAAAATAGGCATTGGAATCGGGTCAGGTTTTACGATCGTTGAAAAGATCAGTTTTGACCAGTCAGTTGAATTACTGGTTGATAACCGGAAAATACTCATTTCACGTGACGTGGCTGCCAACCTGTTTTCAATGGAGTAATTAAACAGTGATAAAAAGCTGACGAGTTTGCAAAATTGACTATACAACAATTAATATATAAAATGCCCTCACAGTTACATAAGTAATTTTTAGATTGCATAGCATTTATAACGATTAATTGTTGCTGTTTAGATATGTAAATAAATTTTTAATGTGAGTTTAAAAATGTATGCGGGTGCAAATAAAACCTGAATTGCATCTACTGTCTATTTAACTATGTAAACTAAGCGTCACAGAACCTCAACCTAGCATTGCTTGTTTAATCATCTTAAAATTCTATTTGCCGAATTGTTACTTCATCAGGATACAATTGTAGCCCTTGCTACTCCGCCCGGTGCCGGTGCCATAGCTGTAATCAGGTTATCGGGACCAGATGCTTTTTTTGTCACCAACCAGATGTTCAGGGGCAAGGATTTACTCCTGCAGCGGAGTCATACTGTCCATTTTGGTGCCCTGTATGATGGAGAGACTTTGCTGGATGAGGTGGTAGTTACTATTTTCCGGTCCCCTCACTCCTATACCAGAGAAGATGTAATTGAAATTTCGTGTCACGGCTCCGAATACATCGCCCGCCTGATCATCCAAAGCATTCTGAAACACGGAGTCCGGCTCGCAAAGCCCGGAGAATTCACCCAACGGGCTTTTTTGAATGGCCGTTTTGATCTGACCCAGGCCGAAGCCGTAGCCGACCTGATTGCATCCGACTCTGACGCAAGCCACCGCACGGCCCTTAATCAGATGCGGGGAGGTTTTTCCCGCCAGATCCGCGCATTGCGGGAGCAACTGATCCACTTTGCATCCCTCATTGAACTGGAGCTTGACTTCGGCGAAGAAGATGTAGAATTTGCTGACCGTCAGGACCTGCACAACCTCCTGCTGAGCATCCGGAAAGTAGTTTACGATCTGGTTGGGTCCTTTCAGGCGGGCAATGCCATCAAAAATGGAATTCCAATGGTGATTGCCGGGAAGCCCAACGCCGGAAAATCAACCCTCCTGAATACGCTGCTGCGGGAAGAAAAAGCAATTGTATCCGAAATACCCGGTACGACCCGGGATGTGATTGAAGATGAACTGGTGATGGAAGGCATACGGTTCAGACTGATTGACACGGCCGGCTTACGCGAAACCACCGATGCCATTGAGGCCATCGGGGTGGCCCGTACCCGCGAGAAAATAAAGATTGCCTCGCTTGTTCTATACCTGTTCGATGCATCCATCACCACCCCGGAACAACTGGAGGAAGAGCTGCAGGAAATCCGGGAAAGCGGTATACCCTACATTGCCGTTGGCAATAAATGGGATCTGGTGCGGGATCGCGCCGGCTGGGAAATGCAGGACCACCTGGTATTTATATCCGCAGCAAAGGACTGGCAGGTAGATGAACTGAAGACCCGGATCGTGCAGATGGTCCACGCCGATCAGTGGAAGAAAACCGATACAATGGTTACCAACCTCCGGCACTATCAGAGTCTCCGCCTTACCCACGATGCCATAACGCAGGTGATGACCTCTCTCCACAGCGGCATATCCGGCGATATACTGGCCCTTGACATCCGGACGGCCCTGCAACACATGGGCGAAATCACCGGCGAAATCACGACTGATGATTTGCTGGATAATATTTTCTCAAAGTTCTGCATCGGAAAGTAACCAGCTAAACAAAGAGATACAATAAACTAAACAAAACCTGCAAATCAGCCCGTAAAAGGGCTTTTTTTGTGCCGTATCCTCTGGATAGTGTGGATTACCTGAGCTACCCTGTGAGGTGAGGGCCCTTAAAACTTATAGCTGTACCCGATGCGGATAATCTGCGTTTCGTACAGGTCAGTGCTGCGCAGGTGAACGCCACTGGTCCGAATATCCCGTTTGATCCGCATGGTATTAAACAGATCACTGGCGTTGAAGAACAGCTCTCCCCTGCCCTTTTGCAAGGCTTTTTTCAGGCCCACATCTACCGAATACCTTGCCGCTATTTCTCCCTGGGGTACAATATCCGGCGCTAAATAAATACCGGTCAACTGGAGATCCAGCTGATCGGGCAAATGAACGTTGCCATTGAACTTAAGATTGCCCGTATAGTTCTGCAACCGTTCTCCCTGGTAAATAACCGGGGCAGGGTATTGATTTTCTACCGAAAAGCCTTCCAGGACGTTTTCGTATATATTCAGGTTGACATTGAACGAAAACCATTGCGTCACCTCCTGGTTCAATACAAGTTCCAGGCCGGTATTGTAGCCCCTGTCCGCATTTTGCATCAGGGAATACAGCGTTGTGCCGCCCGGAATCGCCGTTACAATCCGGGTAATTACCCCACTCAGGCGGCGGTGGTAGCCAGCTGAATAAAAGTATCCTTTCTCCCAATTGGTCTTATAGCCTACTTCCAGGGTTCGGGTGAACTGCGGGCGCAACGCCGGATTCCCTACTTTCAGAATCTGGGGATCGTCGTACTTGGGAAATATTCTCAGGTCGCCTTCATCCGGACGGTCTACCCGCCGGTTGTAAAAAAGGGAGATCCGGTTTTTATCATTGATCAGATAAGCCAGGCGCAGGTTGGGAAAGGGCTGGGTATACTGGTAGCCGTCACTGCGGTAGGTATTGTGGTTAGGTTCTACCTCATAATTCACCTTCACGTATTCTACCCGCAAACCGGCTTCTACTTCCACCCGCTTGCTTTCATACACGTAATTTCCGTATAGGGCCGGAATGACTTCATTGTACACCGCCTTCCCGTCCGCATCAATGTCCATCGGCGAATTGGTGCCGGGAAAAAACTGCATGTTGGTTGGAATGTTTCGCCAGCGGAATTTTGCCCCGGTTTCAATACGTCCGTGCTTCAGGGGACGGACGTAGTCTACATTTACATCCGTTACGTATTGATCGGCAATAAGTTTAAAGGAGTCTTGTCCGAAGACGGCGGGCAAGGTATTGGTGATAAAGTACTTTTCGTCTTCGCGCAGAAAGCTGTAATTGAAGCCTGCCTCTAACCGGTGACCGGGTTGTTTGAAGGTATGCCCGTACGCACCAGACACGGTAATGGTCGAATTCACTTCGTCTTCGTAAAACTGCCACAGTTGATTTCGTTCTTCGGTTTGGGCATTGAAATAGGGCAAATCGCCCCGGTCAATGTGCCCTTCCCGTCCGTACAAACCCGAGACAGTAAATGAATTTTGATCATCTGGCAGCCAATCCACGCCACTTTTTACGGTGATGGCCGTCTGCGTCCGGTTTTCCTGGTATTGCTGGGTAATCTGGTCGCCATTCTCGTAGACCCGGTCGGTAAACTCGTTTTTATTGAGTCGTTTCTGATGCAGTATATCGCCCTGCAAAAACAGGTTTATCTTCTTCCTGCGGTAGTTGAAGGAGGCCGTGGGGTTCAGTTTAGGGGTGTAGGCATACTGAGAACGAATGGTGGGCAGATTGACTCTTTTTTCGCCTAAAGCCCCCAGTCCGGCAATGAAGCCCACTTTGCCATTCAATCCTTCTTTTTTCTCTTTTTTCAGCACAATATTGATAATACCGGCCATGCCGTTGGCATCGTATCGGGCGGAAGGATTATTGATGATTTCAATTTTCTCAACGGCCGAAGCCGGAATATTATCCAGACCGGCCTGATTGCCAAATCCAGTCAAAGCGGTTTGCTTGCCATCGATTAAAACCGTAACCCGGGCACTGCCCCGCAATTGCACCTGCCCTTCCTGGGTAATGGTGATTCCGGGCAGATTTTGCATAGCCTGTAAAGCGGAACCTCCGGCCTGGCTGCTGTTCTCTTCCAGATTAAACGTTTTTTTATCCAATCCCTCCGAAATGACATCCTGCGTCCCGGTGACGACAACTTCCTGCAGGGCTTGTACATCTTCCTGCAATTCAGTCGTGCCCAGGTCCAGAAATGCACTCAACCGCCCCACCTGTATTACCTGGGAATGACTCCGGTATCCCATAAAAGAAACGGACAGCTTGTAATCGGCGGGTATTATGTCCCTGAGGATAAAACGTCCCTGCTCATCGGTAACCGTACCGGCTACAAAAGCACTGTCTTTGGGGGTAGACAGCATCACGTGGACATAGGGCAAGACTCTTTTATTTTGCCTGGCACGGACCAGACCGGATAAGGTGATACCGCTTGTCTGGGCCTGCGCCATCAATGTCCAAAAACAAATCAACCAGACAATAAGCACGCTTTGCTTCATGGTAAAAACAGGATTACTCCGCAAAGATGGCTTTCAATTGCCAGATCCGGATTGACAAATCGGAAAAACCTTTCGGATTTGGGTAATCCGAAAGGTTTAACGACACTTTTCTTTTCCGACAAGGTAAGACGCCTTCTATAATGTGTTTGACATCGGGACTTACAACCATTATCGGGTGGCTGACTGAGGTACACGACTGCATCACGGATGACCGGCTTAGTTAACTTAACATAATTAAATTTGTAACAACATAAATTTGTAATTCTAATCCCTTTTTCACCTTTTACTGCGAACATCTTCCATGTGCCGGCAGTTAAATGCTCTAAGCCCGCAATGCCCGGACATTTTTGCCTGAATGATTTTTGCCCTAATTTAGCTTCGGCAAATGCAAAAGGTTTAGGCTACATTTGCCGGACAATCATTTGACAATCACGGACAATTTAATCTCCCCATATGCCAGATTTTGCTGAACTACGCGTAAACGGCCAATCTTATCAACTTCCCCTTGTGGTTGGCACTGAGAATGAAACGGCTATCGACATCAATGACCTCCGCGACCAATCCGGTCTGGTTACCCTCGACAAAGGGTACAAGAATACGGGTGCTACCAAAAGCGCCATTACCTTTCTGGATGGTGAGCAAGGCATACTCCGTTACCGGGGATATCCGATCGAACAACTGGCCGAAAAGTCTTCCTTTCTGGAAGTGGCCTACCTGCTGATCTACGGGGAATTGCCGGACAAAACCCAATTGAGCAGTTTTGAACACGAAATCCGCATTCATACCCTCGTAAATGAGGATACCAAAAAGATTTTCGACGGCTTCCCGGTCAATGCCCACCCGATGGGCGTGTTGTCTTCGCTGGTGTGTTCACTGACGGCTTTCTATCCGGAAGCAGTCGAAAACCAGACGCCCGAGCAGGAGCAGCTTTCAATCATCCGGTTGCTGGCCAAAATGCCCACCATTGCTGCCTGGGCGTACAAGAACCAGATGAAGCACCCGGTTAACTACCCCAAAAACAGCCTCGATTACTGCTCAAACTTCCTCTATATGATGTTTGCCCTGCCGGTAGAAGATTATGAGGTGAACCCGGTGGTAGTGGATGCGCTCAACAAACTTTTAATCCTGCACGCCGACCACGAACAAAACTGCTCCACCTCCACCGTGAGACTGGTAGGATCGTCGAAGGCGAGTTTGTACTCAGCTATTTCCGCGGGAATCAACGCCCTGTGGGGGCCACTGCACGGAGGTGCCAACCAGGAGGTAATCGAAATGCTGGAAGCCATCCGGGCAGATGGTGGTGATACCAGTAAGTACATACAGATGGCCAAGAATAAAGCCAGCGGTTTCCGCCTGATGGGCTTTGGTCACCGGGTTTACAAGAACTTTGATCCCCGGGCCAAAATTATCAAAGTAGCTGCCGACGAGGTACTCAATCAACTGGGGATTAATGATCCGGTGCTGGACATTGCCAAACAACTGGAAGAAGCCGCCCTTAAGGATGAATACTTTGTTGAACGCAAGCTGTACCCCAACGTAGATTTTTACTCCGGTATTATTTACCGGGCCCTGGGAATTCCTACCAACATGTTTACGGTCATGTTTGCCCTGGGACGCCTTCCCGGCTGGATTGCCCAGTGGAAAGAAATGCGGGAAGGAAAGGAGCCGATTGGTCGCCCCCGTCAGATTTACGTTGGCCAGACTGAAAGATCCTACACGTCAATTGATCAGCGAAAGTAACGGGGTATCCGGAGGATAGTCGTTTTAAGCAAAGAAACTGCCGACATAATTTGCCCCGCCTGGCAATAGCCGTTTTTGGTGCCGGTTAAGTCCAGGTGATCGCGCAGCACCCACAGCAGTGGCGGGATGCCGTAAACAAGCATGGAGGAGATGTTACCCTGATCCATCTTCCCGAGAACGGTGGGATATTGAGCCACCCTACTTATCCACATCTGGCTCACTTTCCTGCGTTACCCCTTCCCTTGCTCAACAGAAAACGGCAGGGTTGGCTCAATTTTCCGCGGTACCTTCAGGTCATGAACAGGCTTCCAGACTATCTTCTTCCCATCCGGAGTTCCTTTCTCAAGCACCCTTGAGCAGGTAAAATCCTCATCAGAATTGGCTTCAAGGCAATACACTTCCGTAAGGGACAGGTGGGTATCGGCAAAACGGGTGGCAATGGCATAATTACAGGTCCGGCAGGCATCTGCCTGGCTGGGATATAACAATGCATCTACGGGCCTGCCCTCCCGCTCATAGAGCAGGTAATGACCGATCATTGAAGAAATGGCGTAATCGCCGGAAGAAAAAGTATCGCAGTACATCCGGTGCAGTTCAGTTAATTGAACTTCCTCCTCCTCAGAAAGTGCTTCGGACTCGCGGCTGAACTCCTGCCTTTTTTCCAGAATGGGCGTCCAGATATCAGACTTACTGAACTTATCCGTCAGAAAAAGATAAAAAAGCGAGTTTTCTGGCCGGACTACCTTCCACCTGCTCATGTAAACCCGCTCCCCGGGTTCGGGCCTGGCCTCTTTCAGGGCCGTAATGGGACTATCTGCTGCATAGAAAACCGGGCAACCGGCTTTATTGGCTCTCGCCTCGTCGCATTTATGGGGTGAAGGATAGGAGAAGGAAGCTACTTTATTCCGTTCCTCCGGGGTAGCTAACACCTTTTCTTTGGTAACCCGGAAAAGGGGAATTCCAAAGGAATGGGTTTCATACCGGTAGGTGAGCCTGGAAAGCCGGCCCAGCCCTTCCTGAATTATCTTTTTAGCCTCTTCCCTCTGATCCTTCTTCCATTCCCGGAACGCATGCTGACAGACCTCGGTCAGCGGCTGGCTGATTGATTTTTGAATTGGCATAGCACAAAAAATTGCCTATTGCCTCTTACGGGAAGAACGTAAAAAGTATACACCTGCCCAGAGTATAATGAAAAAGCGCCTTGCGGCGCTTTTCAATCATGCGTTTTGATCTACCTTGCTTAAGCTTCGGTATTTTTCTTGTCCTGGATTTCCACGCGGATTTCCTGGGCAAGGTTCTTAAGATCCTGCATGCCTTTTCTTACTCTGGTTCCGGCTGCCTGGTTGCCCTTGTCGTAGAACTTTTCAAAATCACCTTCCAATGACATGACTAAATCACGGATTTGGTCGAATCTTTTCATTGCGTGAAGTTTATGGTTAAAATTGAATTATTTGATGCCCGAATTTAATAATTAAAATATATTGTACAAATTTTAATAAAAAATTCTCGCTCTTTCTACTTTAAACGGCATTCGGCCTTAGCATAAGACAAACCGGAGCCCTGGCTTTAAAGTACTACAGTCGGCACCTCCAGATTAGCATAAACCCCAGTTTGGAGTTTCCTTGAAATGTCCTCAAAAGCATCAAGCGTACGGGATACATCATCCAGAGAGTGCATCGCGGTGGGAATCAGGCGCATCAGGACAATACCCTTAGGAACAACAGGATACGCTACGACGGAGCAGAAAATATGGTGGTTTTCACGAAGGTCCCGGATCAGGTTCTGCACCTCTACCGGATTGCCATTCATGTATACCGGGGTTACCGGCGATTGTGGATTTCCTATATTAAACCCCCTCTCCCGCAGGCCGTTCTGCAGGGCGTTTACGATTGTCCATAGCTTTTCACGCAATTCAGGCTGGTTGCGCAGCAATTCCAGCCGCTTCAGCGCACCTACCACAAGAGGCATTGGCAGTGCCTTGGCAAAGATCTGCGAACGGGTATTGTAGCGAAGGAAGTTGAGTATCTGCTTCTCACCAGCCACGAAGGCACCGATGCTGGCCATTGACTTGGCGAAGGTGGAGAAGTAAATATCGATTCCCTCCTGACAGCCCAGGGCCTCTCCTACACCGGCACCGGTCGCACCCATGGTACCAAAACCGTGTGCGTCGTCTACCAGGAGCCGGAATGAATATTTTTTCTTCAGTTCTACGATTTCTTTCAGTTTACCAACGCTGCTGGACATCCCGAATACACCTTCGGTCACGACCAGAATGCCTCCGCCTGACTCGGCGGCAAGGCGGGTAGCCCGTTGAAGCTGCTTTTCCAGATTATCAATGTCATTGTGGGCATATCCGAAACGCTTGCCCATGTGCAGGCGCGCACCGTCCACAATACAGGCATGCGACTCCAGGTCGTAGATCAGAACATCGTGGCGGTCCAGCAGCGCATCGATAACCGACATAATTCCCTGGTAACCGAAATTAAGTAATATGGCATCTTCCTTCTGGGCAAACTGGGCCAGCTCAACTTCCAGCTGCTCGTGGTATTTTGTATTTCCGGACATCATTCTGGCTCCCATCGGCGACCCGAGTCCCCACTGGGCAGCGGCTTCCGCATCGGCTTTGCGTACTTGCGGGTGGTTGGCCAGACCAATGTAGTTATTCAGGCTCCAGTTGAGCATCGGCATTCCGCGGAAAGTCATATAAGGCCCGATCTCCCCTTCCAGCTTTGGAAATGCAAGGTAGCCATGCACTGTCCGGGAGTGTTGCCCCAATGGACCCATATTCGTAAGTCGCTTTTCAAATAAATCCACGATGTAATTAGTTATGTTAGGGTGAAGGATTCAGACATTCTTCAAACAGTACAAAGTTATCAGTAAATGGCGAAATATGCCAATCGGCGCTTTTTTACAACCGCTTATTCACAAATTACTTTTTTGATTTAAGTTTAGGGGTCTTACAACCTTTATGAATTGAGGAATGCGGAAAATCCACAAGATTCTGGTGGCCAACCGGGGCGAAATCGCCTTGCGTGTCATGCGCTCAGCGCGTGAAATGGGGATACCGACCGTGGCAGTGTACAGCGAGGCTGACCGCCGGTCGCTGCACGTCCGGTACGCTGATGAGGCAATCTGCATCGGCCCTGCCCCATCGGCCGAGTCTTACCTGAGAATAGATAAGATCATCGGTGCCTGCCGGCTGACCGGCGCTGATGCTGTGCATCCTGGTTACGGTTTTCTTTCGGAAAATGCCACCTTTGCCCGCAAGGTGCAGGAGGCCGGCATCGTGTTTATCGGTCCTTCTCCGGAGTCAATTGAAGTGATGGGCAGCAAACTTGCCGCCAAGGCTGCCGCGGCCAGATACAATATTCCGATGGTGCCCGGTACGCCTGCTGCCATTGCTGACTTTGAAGAAGCAAGGCTCGTTTGCCGGCAGATCGGGTATCCGGTGCTGATCAAGGCTTCGGCCGGCGGAGGTGGCAAGGGAATGCGCGTAATCGGGCAGGAGGATGAACTACCGGAAGGCATGCAGCGTGCCATCAGCGAAGCTGCCTCGGCATTCGGGGACGGTTCAGTTTTCATTGAAAAATACATCACCTCGCCCCGTCACATTGAGATACAGGTTCTGGGCGATCAGCACGGCAACCTGGTGTACCTGTTTGAGCGGGAATGTTCGGTCCAGCGCCGCCACCAGAAAGTGATTGAAGAAGCTCCTTCCGCCATCCTGACGCCGGAGATCCGGGCCGCCATGGGCAAAAGTGCCGTTGACGTGGCCCGCGCCTGCGGCTACTATGGCGCCGGTACCGTTGAGTTTATCCTGGATGAGGAAAAAAACTACTATTTTCTGGAGATGAATACCCGCCTCCAGGTAGAACATCCGGTGACTGAGATGATTACCGGAGTTGATCTGGTAAAGGAGCAGATTAAAATTGCCGCAGGAGAAAAGCTTTCTTTCCGGCAGGAGAACCTTAGCATAACCGGACATGCGGTTGAGGTAAGGGTGTACGCAGAAGACCCCCGCAATAATTTCCTCCCCGACACCGGCCGGCTACAGACCTACCGCCGGCCTCAGGGACCGGGCATCCGGGTGGATGACGGCTTTGAACAGGGCATGGACATACCTATCTATTATGACCCGATGCTGGCCAAGCTGATTGCCTGGGGCAAAGACCGGGCGGAAGCCATTGAAAGAATGAAACGGGCCATTGATGAGTACGATATTACCGGACCGGAAACAACCCTCTCCTTCTGCCGGTTTGTAATGGAACACGAAGCTTTCCGGTCCGGTAATTTTGACACAAACTTCATCAGCCGTTACTATACGCCAGAGGTGCAGGAAAGAGCAGCCACTGAGGAAGAAATGGATATTGCCGCCGCACTGGCGGTTATGCTGTCCCGGAATGATACACCACAACCGGCCGGCCAGGTGACTTCTTCACAAGGAAGCAAATGGAAAGTAACCAGAAGAAAATGAGATTTTTTATTTACTCAGCAAAAACTTAGGAAAAGATTATTGCTTTTATTTGCCCGTAAGATTCCTTATTACAAAAAATAATCTAATGGTACATTGTTTAATTTTTTGTTATTTACAGGACCAATAATGTTGTCGTCAGGAATTTAGCTGCAAAAGACTACTATAAAGTGATTTTCGGGGAGTATATTTGCCGTTTGTTGGGAATACTATCTATAGTATATAATAAATTATTGTAAAGATTTAGTACAGCATATCATCTTTACCTTTATAACTTATTCCTGTAAATTTATTTTCGTAAGCTTACCCGCTGACAATCGGGTAGACCAAAACCAGCATGAAAAAAAACCAGATCTGTCCAGTCCTCCTGACTCTCCTGCTGAATTGCTTTTTTCTCTAGCTCACGCCCAGACGGCAACCACCCCCAGCTCCACTCCTGCCCCCAAACCGGGAGCCCATACGTTAGCCAGACAATACAGTGAGGTTCTGGAGAAAGCCAACTCCTACCAGGAATATAAGGTAATCAGAAAAGCTCAACTCGATGCTTTTCACCGCAGTGTTCAGGATTCACTGGCCCGGATCAGAAAAACCTTGTCCTTGCGCAGAGTAAAATTGAGGAACAGCAGACTCAACTGGGCAGTTTGAACCAAACCCTGCTCGGCAAGGAAAAAACCATTCAGGCCAGTCAGTATGATAACGACCGGATTGCGGTAATGGGAATGCAGGTGCTGAAAGACCGTTACATCTTCACCAACTGGATTATCATCGGTTTACTGCTCACCATCGCCATTTTTGCTTTTGTCCGCTACCAGATGAGCAACCGGGTAGCTTCCGCTGCCCGCCGGGATTACGAGGAAGTAAAACAGGAACTGGAGTCTTACCGTCAGAAGTTGCTTGAGAGCAAAACGTCCCTTGGCCGGGAGCTACAGACTGAAAGAAACAAGATTGAAGAGCTTTACCAGGAAATCGCTTACCTGCAAAAACAACTCAGGTCCAACAGCGGTACCGGCACCTTTCGCCACGGTTGAGTTGACCAGGTAACTTGCTGATTCTTTCCCTGACTGCGGGGAGAATTACGTCTAACTTTTACTGGCCGTTCCCGTATAGATGGACAAATCAAGTTACCTGAAAAACCAACCATTATTATGAACTTACTAACCATTATAGCCATCGTACTGATCGTGTTATGGCTCATCGGATACACCGGATTCGGGGAATCGGTCGGCAGTTTTATTCATATTCTGCTGGTGCTGGCCATCATCGCCATTCTGATCCGGGTGATTCAGGGCCGCCGCGTCATTTAAGGTCGGTTAAATTAAAAAAAGGCAGGAAAACTGTCCCATTATGGGACAGTTTTCCTGCTTATATGCCTTAAGTGCAGACTTTTGCCAATAAATGAAAAAATGCAATGAACAGGTGATAATCTTTGGCATTGCACCCCTTATATTACCCGTTTCAGCGTGGCCTGCGTCGTACAACCGGGGAATAACCGGTAACAAAAACTGGTCAGTTCACCTGCTCATGCTTTGCGTAGAGCGAGGTAATTTTACTTACCTGCCCGGCAATTTTTCGCGATAACCCCTCCGAAGCCGGTGCCAAAGGCAGCCGGACCGCTTTCCGGCAGATGCCCAGCTCCTGCAGTGCCTGCTTGACACCAACCGGATTGCCTTCTTCGTACATCAGCGGGTTGACGTCCAGCAAGGAATGCAGGTACTGATTTGCGCTTTGGTAATTACCGGCAAGTGCGTCTTTCACCATGCGGGTAAACGGAAACGGGAAAGCATTGGCAAGAACGGAAATGGCTCCGCAGCCATCGGTGGCAATCAGGGGAACGGCCAGCAGGTCATCACCGGAAATGAGCATAAATCCGGGCGGCTTGCTGCGCACAATCTGCATGCACTGCACCAGGTCACCGGAAGATTCCTTGGTCCCGATGATATTGGGGTGGGCCGCCAGCCGCAAAGTCGTTTCGGCGGAAATGTTGGATTGGGTGCGGGCCGGCACGTTGTACAGGATCACCGGCACCGGGGAGGCATCGGCAACGGCAGTATAGTGCCTGTAAATCCCTTCCTGAGAAGGCTTGTTGTAGTAAGGGCTAACCGAGAGAATGGCTTCTACCCCCCGGAAATCGGTGTCGCGGATGGCACGCAGTACTTCATCGGTATTGTTACCACCCAACCCGTACACCACTGGCAGTCCGGAAGGGTTATTGTCCTTTACGTAAGCCAGTACCTCCCTTTTTTCAGCATGGGTTATCGTGGGTGATTCTCCGGTGGTACCAGCCACCACGAAGTAGTCCACCCCGCCGGCGGTTGTGTATCTGAGCAGTTTCCCCAGCGATTGAAGGTCAAGGGATAAGTCATCGGCAAACGGGGTAACGAGAGCTACTCCGGTGCCCGAAAGATTACGCTTCATCCGTAGCTAGCAATAATGTGTACTGGTACATCTGATTAATCAAGGCCGGTAAAGGTTCACCGGCGGCTACCTTTACCATTACTTCAAAATATTTTTCCTTATCGGGAACGTACGTGCCCACCCGGAATCTGGCTTTGCTCCGCTGCATAATGATATCAAAGGGCAGGAAATCTTCCCCGTTGATGCAGAACAGGTAATCAAACGAAAAACCGGTGAACTGGTCCACTTTTTCGTTGCGGATGTGCCCCAGTGGTGTCAGTTCTTTTTTGGTGAAGTAATCGAACTTGAACGCATACGGGTTGCTGTGTGGTCTTTCAAAATAAGTGAGAGCCCGCACCCGTTTGCCGTCCTGCTGCAACTGACGGATAAAATCGTTGATGGCACCTGCCTCAGCTGAAAACTGATCACTGAACAAAACGCCAATGTCTTTTGCCATACTGAAAGGAACCGGACTTCGGCCGCCGGTCCCCTGCCGGAGTAACTTCCGGTTCTGCCATCTGAGCAATAATTTCCTGAACATGGGGGCAAAAGATCAAAATAAGGATAGCTGGTCGGCCAAATGTACCCATTATTCGTTTAAAATGCGTTCAAAGTCAGCCTCCGATATCACCTTTACGCCCAGCTTCTCCGCTTTCTGTAGTTTTGAAGATCCCATTTTGTCGCCAGCCAGCAGATAGTCGAGTTTGGCAGATACGCCGGAAAGAATCCTGCCGCCGTTTGCCTCAATTTTTTCGGTGAGCGCCTCCCTGGAATAATTGGCAAATATCCCGGAAACCACAAAAGTTTTACCGCTTAGCTTTTCGCTTTCCCGGGTGACTTCCTTCCTTTCCAGTTGCATCTGCAGCCCGGCCCGGGCCAGTTTATCTACGTAGGCCACGTTGGCTGGCTCCGCAAAAAAATTGCCGATGCTCTGCGCGATCCGGTCGCCGATTTCCGGAACCGCTACCAGTTCAGAGAAGGTGGCCTGCCGGATGGCATCAAGGGTTAAAAAATGGTTGGCTAGTTTTTCGGCAACCGTGGCCCCGACGAACCGGATGCCTATGGCGAACAAGACCCGGTTGAAGGGCACTGACCGGGAAGCTTCCAAAGCCTTTATCACGTTCTGTGCCGATTTTTTCCCCATCCGGTCAAGTCCCGTCAGTTGTTCCTCCGTGAGGTCATAAAGATCTGCCGGCGTGATCACAAGGCCTTTGTTGAAAAGCTGTTCGATGGTTTCGGGCCCTAGATTTTCGATGTTCATGGCCCGCCGTCCGATAAAGTGTTCAATCCGGGCCTTGCTTTGCGGCGGACAATTCCTTTCATTGGGGCAATAGTGGGCGGCTTCTCCCTCCTGCCGCACCAGCGGAGTGCCACAGGCCGGGCATTCTGCCGGGTACTGAATGGGCTGGCTTCCTTGTTTGCGTTTGGTCAGGTCTGCGGCAGTGACCTTGGGAATGATTTCTCCTCCCTTTTCAATGAATAAGCTGTCTCCCTGGTGAATATCCAGCCTTTCGATTTCATTGGCGTTGTGCAGGGAAGCCCGCCTGACAGTCGTACCGGCCAGCAATACGGGTTTCAGGATAGCCACCGGCGTTACCGCCCCGGTCCGGCCTACATTGTACTCAATGTCCAGTAATTCAGTGTTGGCTGAAAGGGCTTTGTATTTGTAGGCTATCGCCCACCTCGGACTTTTGGCGGTAAAACCCAGTTCCTCGCGCTGGGCGTAATCATTTACCTTAATCACAATGCCGTCCGTCCCAACGGGCAGGTTAAACCTTTCTGTTTCCCATTTTTGAATGTATCCAAACACTTCATTCAGCCCCCCGCATAGCTGGTAGGTGGGCGAAACGGGAAAACCCCACTGCTGAAGCTGCGCAACGGATGCGGAATGGGTTTGAAAGGGAAGGTTTTCGCCCATCAGCGAGTACACAAAACACTGCAGGCGACGTCTGGCCACCACGCCTGAATCCTGCAGTTTCAGCGTGCCGGAAGCCGCATTCCGTGGGTTTGCCAGCGAAGCCTCCCCGATATCCTCCCGGGCCGCATTAATCTGTTCGAAAACCGGAAGCGGCATGAATACTTCTCCGCGCACTTCAAACTCAGCCGGATAATCTCTGGCTCCCTGCCGGATGCTCAGTGGCAATGACCGGATGGTACGGGCATTGTGGGTAATGTCGTCCCCCCTTACACCGTCGCCGCGCGTAGCTGCGGTGGTCAGCACGCCATCCTGGTACAGTAAACTGATCGCAACCCCGTCAAACTTCAGTTCGCATACGTACTGGAAGTCATCCCCGATCATCTTGCGGATCCGGGTATCGAATTCAATCAATTCCTGTTCTGAATAGGTATTTCCCAGCGACAGCATCGGATACCGGTGCTTTACCGTTGAAAATCCTTTGGTCACCGTACCGCCTACCCTTTTGGTGGGTGAGTCGGGTTGCTGGAACCGGGGAAATTCTTTTTCCAGCCCGGTCAGTTCGTTAAGTAACCGGTCGAATTCAAAATCAGTGATTTCCGAAATGCTGTTCTGGTAGTACTGATGATTGTAATAGTTGATTTTGTCGGTCAGCTCCTGAATACGCGCCAGCGCGGCCGTCTCGTTCATAATGAATCGCGTAAAATGGTTTTCGCAAAGGTTGTAAGTTGGGTAATGATTTGCAAACGACCCGTAGAAGTTGAAAGGACCACCCTTCGGATAAGCTTTAATTGTAAAATATATTATGCCATCCAGCCGGGAAATAACAAAACAAGTAATGGACTTCCTGCGTTTATGAGGCATGTTTTAGAGTGACTGGCAGAAACAAAGAAAAACGCTTTTGCTTTGGAAAATCCCGCTCTGTTGCTGACAATGGACTTAAAAAGAACCCTCATTCAGCGCACTTTTTACCGGACAGGTATCCCGGTTGCGTTTCTTCAGGTACCATTAAATAACCATTTAATGAATCAGATGTCCGGGCAGATGAGTTGATCCTTTTTCCGGTGTATCCCGCTGGTCAGGTTAAATTTTAACCTCAGCAAAACAACCCAGACCGACAATAAAATTAAAAAAGGCAGTAAAGCATGGAGAACAGACTGGCATTGAAGCAAAAGCTATATGAAGAGTGCCTGACCAGGCAACGGAGCAGCGTTCAGCGGGTGAAAGATGTGATGAAAGAAGCCCAGGAAAGTGCCCTGGCCGACGACGAAAATTCTGAAGAACTATTTGACTCATACCGGGAGCAGATGCAGCACACACGGGAAATGTATGCATCCCAGTTGCTTATTGCTCAGAATGAACTTGAGGTGCTGGAACGGGTACCGGCCAATGATCTTACCCCGGTCATTGAGGTGGGTGCTGTAGTCCGCACGGATAATCAGAATTTCTTTGTAGCCATCAGTTTGGGTAAGATTGACCTGGATGGCAGCACTTACTTTCCAATTTCTACCTCATCGCCCATTTTTCAGGCCATGGTTGGGCTTAAGGAAGGCGCAACCTTCCAGTTCCGGGACCGGAAGTTTAATATCAGGGAAGTCTTTTAGCGGGGCGTTGTTGATTCATTCTTTATACAGTAATCAGCTGAACCTGAACTGGAGGTAATTGATGGTAAACCCTTCTTTCAGAAACTGTTGCTCATACTTGGTCTGGATACCGAAGTGATGGGCCAGCAGATCGGAATGGTACAGATCATAGGTAAAGAACAGGTCCCTGACCGGATATTTTTTGAGGACATCAAGAGTAAACCGGAAAAGCTCAGGGTTGTCAGTCTTGAAGTGGACCAGACCATCCGGTTTGAGGAGGGTGCGGTATTTCCCGAGGTAACGCGGATGGGTAAGCCGGCGCTTTTCCTGTCCGGGCTTGGGCCTTGGATCAGGAAAAGGAATCCAGATTTCCGCTATTTCACCGGGAGAAAAAAATCTTTCCAGAAAGTCGGCAGTTCCCCTCAGAAAACCGGCATTTTTAAGTCCCAGATCCTGAACAATGCCCGCACCTTTCCAGATCCGGTCTCCTTTTACGTCAAGTCCGGCGAAGTTGCGGTGAGGGAATTGTCTGGCAAGGCCAATGGTGTACTCTCCGCCCCCGCAACCCAGTTCAACCGTGATCGGGTTTTCATTTTTAAAAAACAGGGAATTCCAATTGCCGCTGATCTGAGCATAAAGCGGCTTTCCTTCCTCCAACACATGGTCCTGACGGCCGATCTGCTGGTAACGCATTATTTTTCTACGGGGCATATACGCAAATCCTTTTCACAAAAAGCGGGAGACGCCACGCGGGCTATAAGTTTTCAATTTCGGCCACCACAAAGGTGCTGCCGGCAATAAACAGCAGGTCATCCGGAGCAGCCTCCTGACGCGCCATCCGGATGGCGTCGTTCACATCCGGAATGGCAACACCCTTCAGCCCGTACAAGCGGGCCTCCTGCTGCAGCTGAGCGGCCGGGAAGGCCCGGGGAATATCGGCCTGACAAAAGTAATACCGTGCATCAGATGGCAGTAGCGGAAAAACAAGGCTCAGGTCTTTGTCCTTTACCGTGCCAAAAATGAAATGCAATGTGCCGTACCGCAGCGCTCTCAGCTGCTCAACCAATTCACGAATACCGCCTTCATTATGTCCTGTATCACAAATAGTTAATGGTTCTTTAGCCAACACCTGCCAGCGGCCCTTCAAACCGGTAAACCCGGTTACACCGGCAAAAGCAGACCGGATATGAGCATCCGAAACAGCGTAGCCCGACTGCCTCAGCAAAAGGACTGATTGCATTACGCCCTGAATATTTTTTAACTGATACTGACCAAGCAACTGTAAGGACAAACCGGTCAGAAACGGTTGGTCCTGATGCCACACGTCCACTTCCCGCTGCATCTCCGTGATCCCGCGGTCAAATACCCGCCAGTGATCAGCCGCAAAATAAATGGGTGATCCGGCCTGGGCTGCTTTACTGATGAAAACGTCAGCTACTTCCGGCTGACGTTCACTGATGACAACTGGCACAAACGGTTTGATAATGCCGGCTTTTTCGGAGGCAATCTCCGGCAGCGTGTTGCCCAGAATATCCTGATGATCGTAACTGATGTTGGTAATTACGGACAGCAACGGGGTGATCACATTGGTCGAGTCAAGCCTTCCACCCAAACCTACCTCTATAACGGCTATATCTACCTTCTCCCGGGCGAAGTAATCAAAAGCCATCCCTACAGTCATTTCAAAAAAAGAAGGCTGTATGCGGTCAATTGCGTCCTGATTCCTTGCTACGAAATTCACGACAGCCCCGGGCACCATTTCGTGGCCATCTATCCGGATGCGTTCCGTGAAAGATTTCAGGTGAGGAGATGTATACAGGCCAGTCCGGTATCCCGCTGCCTGCAGTATTGCGGCCAGCAGATGGGAGGTGCTGCCTTTGCCATTAGTACCGGCTACGTGGATACTTTTGAAACTCAGGTGCGGGTTTCCCAGATAAGCACAGAGGGCAATGGTATTATTCAGGTCCGCTTTGTAGGCCGCCTTCCCGATGCGGTGAAACATCGGAAGGCGGTTATAAAGGTAATCGAGGGTCTGCGCGTAATCCATTTCGCAACTGGCAATTGGTGCGAATATGGACATTTTACGCTGAACTTGCAGCTTATACCTTTATGGTAGCACAATATGGTAGCACAATATTGCCAGGGGCAGATAAGGTTATCTGGTCACAATCGTGAAGGTGACAGTACCAGTCGAGATAGGTGCCGGAGAAGCATTGTCTTCCTTGGGCTCAAACTGCATCTTCATGGCCTGCTTCTTGTAAAAGGCCACCATTTCGGGGCTTACGGTAGTCTCGCGCACGCTTGCATCCACTACATTGCCATCTTCATCCACCTTCACCACAAAAACGATTCTGCCACCTTCATCAAAAGGATCTTTTTCGCGGGGCGCGTACAGGAGCTTCCAACCCTGAATGTTCACTCCCGGACCCGAACCACCCCCGGTGCCCGGAGTACCACTGTAATTCTTGCCGCCCATAATACCGCGGGGGTCTCCCTTGTCGCCTGTTTTGCCTTCATCGTCCCCGTTGTTGTTACCCGCCATGCGGCCGCTGGTGCCGTCACTGAGTCCGCCGGCGCCATCCTTTTTGGTGAACAGGGCATTCGGGTTTACTTTTTTCTCCTCCACGGGTTTCTGTTCGGGTGAAGGAGGCATATTTTCAGCCACGGTTTCAGGCCTTGGTTCTTCTTTCTTGAGTACGGGCCGCTCTATTTTCGGCGGTTCCCTGATTTCAACCGGGCTTTCCTTGTCATCAGCCGTCAGCGGAGGATCTTCGGGAGCCGGAGCGGGAGCAGCAGGCCGTGATTCCGCCCGGGGTTCGGGAACGGATTCCTCCGGAGCACCGGCCCGGGCATCCGGATTGGGGGGATTGGTATTGGCCGGTGCAAGGGACCGGACCTCGCCGCTGCCTTCATCATCCACGCCAAAATCTACCTCCACGCCGTACATGGACATGGTGATCGGGGGGTCCGGAGGACGGAACACCACCAGAAAAAAAAGCAACAGGAAAACCGAAGCGTGAATGACAACAGTGGTTACCATCGCTTTTTTCCGGTTCTGACTCTGGACTTCGGGAGTGAGCATATGATCAGAAAAGAAAATGCCTTATAAAAGAAATTCCAAAACCTGACGATTCTGGAATTTAACTCTATAACGCTTTCAGCACCTTAAAATTCGCATGCATTCAAAATTTAAATACCCAGGCGCTGCTGTACCGGGCCTTGAGTTCAATGGCTTTGGCAGCAGCCAGCTCAGGCCGGTCAAAATCAGCCGCAGAAACTTTATGCAAACCCTTCTCTTCCGGCCAAAGGACGCTTGCCTGATCGTTACCCTGTTTTTTCAGTGCCGTCACAAGCTTGAATGCATTGGCCTTTACGCCAAAACCACCAACAATTACGTAGTACCGCGGAATAGCATTACCGGAAATCACCACGTCGCCTTTGGCAGCGGGCTTTACCGGTTCAACTTTTTTCACCAAAGTTTCTTTCTCTGCCTTTACTTCGGCAGGTGCAGGTTTTTCCTTCACCCGTACTTTCTGGGAGTCGGCCGCTTTGGCAACTTCCTCCCTGGGGGCAGGCGGGGCTTCTGCTTCCACCACGGCTACTGGCGGCCCGGAAACCGGCAGGGCTTGCCCTTCTTCTTCAGCGGGCACAATTGCCTCCGGTTCCGGTTCACCTGCCTGCGCAAGGCCGTGGGGATCAGTGGTGGCAGACACAAATGAGGTATCTGTATCAAGTATCGCTTCATCCTCCGGAATAGCCTGCACCCATGAATTGAATGGACTGAAGGAGGCCAGTGATTTATCGTTGTCCAGAAACAGCAGATATCCGATGATCGCCGACATTCCGAAAACAGCCGGTAACCCAAGGGCATACACGAGGCCGCGGCGGAAGCGGGGTCCTGGCAGAGCCCGGAAAACTACCGGCTCCTCTCCCTTAACCGGTACCTGCTTCTCTTCGCTGACTACCGGTACCGGAGGAGCTGCCGGACGGTCTTTCACCCGGAAACGTGGGATGGATGGAATGCGGTCAATGGGTTTATGAATCAGTTCAGGCAGGCCAAAACTTTCACTCAGGTAATTGATATGCCGGCAGGGTTCGAACTGCAGCTTCTGCTCAACATTCAGGGATAAGGTTCCTATTTCCTCAAAAACGTATTTTTGATTATGACGGATGCCGTTTTTCACCCCTTCGGCAAACTCCCGGACCCGGTTGGCGGCTTCTTCCCGGGAAACACCTTCTCCGGAAGCAACGTAGCTGATCAGAACGCCGTCGTTCAGTTTCAGCATCTCGTTAAAAGCTATTTCCTTGGAAGGCGGTACAAAAGTATGCCGGATCGGGTGTACACTGGCACTGACATAGTGGGCAATGAATCCACCAAAATCGGGGATCACCACGCAGTCGTGTTCGTACAACAGGTTCCTTATGTACTTTTCTATAATCATTTTCTAAAAAGAATAAGTAGCGCCTGCCATTGCGGTCAAGCCCCGGTGCGGGTAGTACAAAAATCTCTGATACTGGCGGTTCAGCAGGTTGTTCAGCGACAAAAATGCAGAAAAGCGGTCAGAAATGGAATACTCCCCTTTTATGTTCAGATCTACGACCGGGTCCAGCTCAACTTTCTGGTTGGTAAAGGGCCTTCCCGCGGTAATTCCACCAAGGTAGTAAATTTCGGTATCAAATGACAGTTTCCCGTTCAGATTATATCTACCCAGCAAACTGGTGGTAAAAGCAGGCCGGTGCCAGGCTTCCTGCAGGTTTTTGGTGTTATAATTAAAGAAATCCACCCTGGCAGTCAACCGGAACTTGTCGGCCGCGTTGTAGGCAAGCTCTCCGGTAAAGTTGATCACATCCGTGAAATCGGGGTCATAGACAATCGTAAATTTTGAAGTATCGGCAACGCTGTTCAGGTAGAAGTACAGATTCTTATAACCGGCATAACCCAGCCGGGCCCCGAAACTAAGGTCACCCGCCACGCGTCCGCGGAAGCCGGCGTAGAGTTCACGGCCTTTGGTGGTGTGGGCCAGCGGAACATCCGGACCAAGCCACGGATTCTCATTGACCAGCAGCCTGAGCGCAGTCCGCTGCACATCCCCATCAAACCCGGCAAAAACTGTAAACGCCTCACCAATAGTGTATTGCGCCTCCACACTGGGGAATAAATTAAAGGCTGTACTGCTGTTGAGTGTGTCATTCTGGTACACTATATTAATCCCCGCCGACAGGGAAAGATTGTCGCCATTGTTGAACAATATACGGGGTTTCAGCCGGAAAAGGTTGCGGTTTACCGAGCCGCGGTCACTGACACGGGTCAGGAAAAGGTCGGCATCCAGTCCGGCCCCCAGCACCTCAGTGATGGTGTATTTGCCCTTCAGGCTGGTACCAAACTCAAACTCTTTGGCGTTGTAATGATCCGTAAGGTTATAAAGATTGAGGTCCAGTTTGTAATCCGAGTCTGAATCCGGATCGGCGTTGGCAAAACTGGTACGGATCCCGATGGTATTGAATACCTGCCGGATCTCCCGCCGGACATCTCTTCCCCGGTCTCTTGTACCGGGCCGGTAACCGTAGAAATGGTAAAGGTTGCGGGAATACTCAAGGGCGGCCGTGGCCGTAAGGGCCCTGGTGAAATACTTGCCGTGCACACCCAGAAAACCTTCCGAAGAAGAGGAATTGGCGCGGTCAACCGGACCCTGCCCGAAGGAAAGCAGCCGGGCCTTTGCACCATAGCTGAAATCTTCGTTCCGGGTGGAACTAAAATACCCTTCTCCCAGAAAACCGGAATAATTGGAAAGCCCGGCTTTTACGTAATTGCCGGTCTGCGCCGCCTGGGCATCAGCGGGCATCTGGAGAATCCGGAACTTTGGATTCAGATCGGCCAGTTTGAGGGTATAATCATTGTACTGGTACGGCCGGATCAGAGGGTTGTTTTTTGGAGGCGTGCTGTTGATCTTCTCAAAATTCCGGTCAGCTTCCGGCAGGGTAATGGCCCGGCTTTTCTCAATGACCACTTCGGCTTCATCAACCTCACCGGTGCGGCGCGGGGTCTTTGGCTGCTGAGCCAGCAGGAACTGACTCCAGAGAATCAGCAGCAAGGCACATTTAATTGCTTTAACCATTGGTATAAGCTAAGTAATTTAACGGTTTGTGAGTCAGGTTATTTCTTATTGCCGGAAGTACTGGAAGTCTTCTGAGTTTCCAGTGCCTTCAGTTTGGATTTTGCCTCCGACACAATCTCCTGATCCGTGGCGTTTTCAATGATGGACTGCAAAGTAGCCTTTGCCTGAAATACCTCATCCTGCGCCAGGTAATTATCCGCAATCAGCAGGAAGGCCTTGCCCCGCCATTTTTCAAATGCAGCGAAATTTTCGTTGACCATAAAAAGCGCCTCCAGTGACTGCTTGTAATCCTTCTGCCGGAAGTAACCCTCCCCGATCAGGTACTGAGCTTCGGCACCATTTTCATCTTTGGCGGCATTTACCGTTTTCTGCAGTTCCCCGGCGGCCCTGGCGTAGTCTTCCTGAGCATACCAGCTTTTGCCGGTAATCAGCATGGCCCGGTTGGCTGCACTTGGTGTCGCCGCGCCGGCACTGATTACCTGACCGGCGAAGTACCGCGTTGAATCGTAGTTGCTGAGGGCGTAATAGGAGTCCATCAGGCCCAGGAAGGCGGTATTCTGGTCTTTTTTGCTGCGGGCAGCCGTCACCATGGACCGGAAGTAGCTTATTGCAGCCGGATAGTTTTTGGCCGTAAATTCAATTTCCGCCATCCGGCTGACGGCGCGGTTCACAAACTGGCTGCGGCCTTCGCTGATTACCTGACGAAAGTTTTCCTTAGCCTTTTCGCGCTCATCCGTCCGGAACCAGGCGTCGGCAAGGTAATACCGCGCATCGTATGATTGCGCAGTGTTGGGATATTGTTGCAGGTACTTTTCAAAACCCCGGGCAGCCTGCGGATATTTCTCGTTGAAATAAGAGGATTTGGCCGCTTCAAACTCCAGATTCTCCACTGATTTATCATCTGGATTTACCTGCCGGTACTTTGCCAGATAATCCCCGAGTTCGTCGGCCCGTCCGGCAGCCGACAAAGACTGCTGCAGACCAAGCAGGGCACTTTTGGCCACTTCGCTGGTCGGATAGCGGTCCAGAATGGCTTTGTAATCAGCGGCTGCTTCGTTGTGTTTCTGGAGGTTGCTGTAGGCCAGGGCTCTTTTTTCCAAGGCATTCGGTACAAGTGCGCTGTTTGGCTTCTGCTCCATCAGCCGGGTAAAACCGGTTACTGCCGCCTGGTACGCGCCTTTCTCAAAATCCACTACCGCCTTCTGGTACATGGCATTGTCGGCGTAACGGGAATCAGGGTTTTGGGCGGCTACCTTGTCGAGGGTGCTCCGGGCTTCGTCAGAGCGTCCCAGCAGTCCAAGAATGGTGCCTTTCTGAAACAGGGCATAATCTTTCTCAGCCGCATTGCCGGCAATGGCTTCGTCGTAGTTGCGGATGGCAGTCGTATAGTCCTTCGCTACGTAGTAGCAGTCTGCCAGTCGGATCAGTGCATCCGCGTAATTCTGCCGGCTGCCCGTCATCTTCATGGCTTCGGCGTACTCCTGAAAATGTGGCAGTGCCTTTTCAAATTCCTTGTTATTGTAATAAGCGTATCCGATACCGTACCGCGTTTTCACAAAGTACTCCGTATTCTTCGCTTCCGGATCGCGGAAAACGGCTGCATACTGGTTGATGGCCTCCGTATAGTTGCGGGCAACCGAATAGGCTTCCCCGGACCAGAAGCTGGCGGCAATCTTCAGGGTTTTATCCTGCGGGTATTGCAGTGATTTCTGGAAGAATCCGATGGACTGGGCGTGTTGATCCTTATTGTATAATTCAACGCCCCGGTTATACGTCACCCGCTGGTAGGCCGCTTCAATGCGGGGCGTCCGGTTGCGGATCCCTTCAAGATGGGCAATAGCCTCCTCGTAGTTATTGGAATTGAGGTAAGCCTCCCCAAGCAGTTCGTTGGCTTCTGACTCGTACCTGGAATCCGGATAAGTTTTCAGAAAATCTTTCAGTGCAGTGTTGGCCTGTACGCTGTTGCCGGCGTCATAATTCACTTTAGCATACTGAAAGGCAGCATCCTCGGCCACGGGCTTGCTGAATTTTGCCTTCCGGGCCTGATCAAATGAAGTTGAAGCAAAGGTTTTATTCCCGGTCTGTAAATAGCTGTTGCCCATGTAGAAAGCAGCGTATTGAGACAGAGAATCCCTGGTGGAGGCGGCGGCTGGCTTGAAATTGTCAACTGCTCCTTTGTAATCACCGGTCCTGTACTGGGAGTAGCCTAAACGGTAAGCAATATCGGCCGCCGGTTTGGCCCGGCTCTTTGCCACTGACTCCTTGAAGTACTGGGCGGCTTTGGCGTAATCCCCCAGGCGGTAGTGCGATTCGGCCACCAGCAGGTACACATCGTCGGCATTCCGGATGTCCTTGCTTTGCAGGGCAGTCCGGGCGTAGTCAATCAACTCATTGTACTTACCCTGCTTGTAATACACATTCACAATCATGTAAGGCACCAGCGGGGCATATTCAGGACTTTTGGCCGCATTCCGCAGGTCAGCCAGCGCCTCTTCGTATTTGCCGTTCCGGTAGGAAATGTAGCCGGCGTAATAACTGGCTGCTCCGGTGTATTTATTCTGGGACCGTTTTACTTCATTGAAAAGCGGGGCCGCTTCGTCGAACTGCTGTTTGGCAAAGTAAGCGTAGGCCAGCCTGAATCTGGCCTCATTGTACTGCTCCCGGGTAAGGCGGCCCGCATCTACCTTTTTCAGGTACGCGATGGCCTTGTCATACTCCTTGCGGTTGGCGTAATAGCTGCCCAGTTCATAGTAGGCCGAAATGGCCTTGGGGTGGTCCGGGTGGGCAGCAATGAATTTTTCAATCATTGCCTCGGCATCGCCGTTGTTCATGTAAAGTCCGGTGATGGCCACGTAATACCTTGCTTCCACTGAGCGAAGGTCGTTGTGCCCGGCATCCAGGTAATTCTGAAATGACCGCTGGGCGGCCCCATATTTTCCTTTGTCAAACAGCTCCAGCCCTGTGCGGTAAGGTTCATCCCCGGCTTTGTAGACAAGGGTGGTTTGGGCAGACAGGGTAAATTGAAAAAGAAAGAAAAAAACAAACAGGTATTTTAACTGGGGTGCTCTCCGGTTACTCATCCAGTATATAATTTATCAGTTGATTTCAGATTGCACTGCCGGATTCTATCCGGTCTGAATCCTAAACGATCAGCAGGGCCGGTCAGGTATAATCACCGGTCGGCGGCCAGACAAAACTTAAGCCGGAAAAAGGCTCCGGAAACCCCCGCAAGTTGCTTAAAAAAAGGGAGAAATGTAAGGTTCCGAAGACAATTAAACAGGCTCCGGTGGCTCATCTTTTTGTCAGCGGGGCAAACAAAAAAGCCCGTTTTTATGAAAAGACGGGCTTTTTCTATCAACTGATCTGTATCAGACTGATACACTCTGAATCTTCATACTAAGCACAAAATCTTCTAAATCAACTGCTTGACCATTTTCAAGGGACTGGTGCATATTCAGCTCCAGCGCCTGGGTTTCGGTGCAGATGTATTCCCGGTTTGCCTCAAGTGCGGCATTCACCAGTTCATCGGAAATCTGTACGTCGATCCGTATTTTATCCTGCACTTCAAGGCCCATGTCCTTGCGCATATTCTGCACGCGGTTCACGATGTCCCGGGCAATGCCCTCCTTGCGGAGTTCATCGCTGATGGTTACATCCAGCGCCACGGTGAGCCCATCCTCACTGGCAACGATCCAGCCGGGAATATCTTCGGAAGTAATCTCCACGTCATCGGCCGTAAGCATCAGCGACTCCCCGGCCAGACTGACCCCGAATGAGCCGCTTTTTTCCAGGGTCCGGATTTCGTCCTGACTGAGGGCGGTGATCAGCGCCGCCACCTCTTTCATGCGGGGACCGTACTGCCTGCCCAGCTTCTTGAAATTCGGCTTGATTTTTTTGACCAGCAGGCCGGAGGTATCATCAATGTATTCGACCTGTTTGATGTTGACCTCCGACAGAATCAGGCCCTCCACTCCGGCAATTTTGTGTTTTTCTTCCTCCTGCAAAACCGGGATCAGAATCCGTGAAAGCGGCTGCCGGACCCGGATGTTGTGCTTTTTGCGCAGGGAATGCACCAGTGAAGAGTACCGCTGCGCCAGATCCATTCTCTCCTCCAGTGCTTTATCCACCAGCAGGCCGTCGGACGGAATCCAGTCCGTCAGGTGTACGGACGGGGATGCGGTGGCCTCAGAACTTCCGCCGGCAAGGTTCCGGTAAAGCCATTCGCCGAAGAAAGGTGCCACCGGGGACATCAGCTGGGCCACCGTCAGCAGGCACTGGTGCAGCGTCTGGTAAGCCGCCTTTTTGTCTTCAGTCAGGCTTCCCTTCCAGAAACGCCGGCGCGACAGCCGCACGTACCAGTTGGAAAGCTGCTCGGTTACAAAGTACTGAATGGCTCTGGTTGCCCGGGTCGGCTCGTAGTCCGCATAATACCCATCCACCTCCCCGATCAGGGTTTGCAGGACGGAAATGATCCACCGGTCAAGTTCGGGACGGTCCTGCACCGGCACGGGGTCTTTTTTGTCAACCCGGAAACTGTCCAGATTGGCGTACAGGGCGTAAAACTGCCAGGTATTGAACAAGGTCCCGAAGAATTTGCGCTGCACTTCGGTAATGCCTTCGGGGTTAAACCGCAGGTTGTCCCACGGCGGGGCATTCACGACCATGTACCAGCGGGTGGCGTCGGGACCGTATTTTGCCAGTGCCTCAAACGGGTTGATTACATTTCCCTTCCGCTTGGACATTTTTTCCCCGTTCTTGTCCAATACCAGGCCGGTAGAAACCACATTTTTAAACGCTACCTCATCAAACAGCAGCCCGGCAATGGCGTGCAGGGTGAAGAACCAGCCACGGGTCTGGTCCACGCCTTCCGAGATGAAATCAGCCGGAAAACTCTTGCTGAAGATATCTTTATTTTCGAAAGGATAATGCCACTGGGCGTAAGGCATGGCTCCCGAATCAAACCAGACGTCAATCAGGTCGGGTTCCCGGAACATAGGCCTGCCGTCGGCGGAGAGCAGGAAAATATCATCCACGTAAGGGCGGTGCAGGTCCGCCTGCCCCTGACTGATTTTCAGGAGCATCCCATTGTTTTTCCGGAGCTGGTCTTCGGAAAGTACGCCTTTGCCATTTGAAACGGCTTGCATCAGCTTTTCATTCAGCTCAGCCAGTGACCCGATGCAGATTTCCCGGGTACCATCTTCGGTGCGCCAGACCGGCAGCGGCGTACCCCAGAAGCGGGACCTTGACAAATTCCAGTCCACCAGGTTTTCCAGCCAGTTGCCAAACCGTCCGGTTCCGGTACTTTCAGGTTTCCAGTTGATGGTTTTGTTCAGTTCCACCAGCCGGTCCTTCAGCGCCGTGGTCCGGATAAACCACGATTCCATCGGGTAATACAACACTGGTTTATCAGTACGCCAGCAGTGCGGATAGGTGTGTTCGTACTTTTCCACCCGGAATGCTTTGTTTTCCTCCTTCAGCTTGATGGCAATTTTTACGTCTGTGGTGCGGTAATCAGGGGCTGACTCGTCCTGCCCGTCGTAATTTTTGACGTACATGCCGGCAAAGTCGGTGATCTCCTTCACAAAGCGGCCCTGCCTGTCCACGATGGGAACTTCCCTGCCGTTTTCATCGGTAACCAGGATGGCCGGAATGTCATGCTGCCGGGCCACCCGGAAGTCGTCAGCACCGAAGGTTGGGGAAGTATGCACGATGCCCGTACCATCTTCAGTCGTGACAAAGTCGCCGGTGATGACGCGAAAGGCAGGCCGGGCAGGCTTCACGTAAGGCAGCAACTGATCGTACTCAACGCCTTCCAGATCAGCGCCCTTGTATTCTCCTACCATCCGCCATGGGATCACTTTATCCCCGGGTTTGAAACTTTCCGGCGGTACTTCTGCACCTTTTGGTGAGAAGTACCGGCTCACCAGATCCTTGGCCAGAATAAAATCGCCGGACTGGAATGTATAGGGATTAAATGACCGTACCCTTGCATAACGGATGTTCTTCCCGACCGTGAGGGCAGAGTTGGCCGGTAAAGTCCATGGCGTAGTGGTCCAGGCGAGGAAGTAAAGGTCGTTGTCCGTTGCCGGTTGTCCGTTGCCGGCGGAAGAAAAAAGTTTTTCGGACTTTTCGTTCCGCTTCACTTTGAACTGAGCCACTACGGAGGTATCCTTCACGTCTTTATAGGTACCCGGCTGGTTCAGTTCGTGCGAACTCAGTCCGGTACCGGCGCCGGGAGAATACGGCTGGATGGTATACCCCTTATAAAGCAAGCCTTTGTCGTACAACCGGCGGAGCAGGTACCACAGGGTTTCGATGTATTCAGTCTGATAAGTGACATAAGGGTTTTCCAGATCCACCCAGTAGCCCATCTTTTCGGTCAGGTCGTTCCACTGATCAGTGAATTTCATCACCGCCTCCCGGCATTTCTGATTGTAGTCTTCAATGGAAATTTTCCGGCCGATGTCTTCCTTGGTGATACCCAGTTCTTTTTCCACCTGCAGTTCGATGGGCAAACCGTGGGTATCCCAGCCGCCTTTCCGCTTCACCTGGTAGCCTTTCAGCGTTTTGTACCGGCAAAAGATGTCCTTGATGGTGCGGGCCATCACGTGGTGAATGCCGGGGGTACCGTTGGCAGAAGGCGGACCTTCGTAAAAAGTGAAAGTGGGGCTGCCTTCCCGGCCCGATACCGACTGTTCAAATACTTTGCCTTCCTTCCAGAAAGCCAGCATGTCAGCGGCAATGCGGGCGTAGTCAAGTTCTTTATACTCTTTGTATTTCACCTGGTTTGTCTTTTTCCGTGAAACACAAAAGTACTGAAAAAAGGTTTGGCCGGGAGGGTCTGCCCGCAAACCAAAAGGGGGCAAAGCTCAGTGAAGAGCCTGCCCCCGGAAAAAAATTATTGGTATCCCAAATTACGCCTGATCAGACGAAGCAGCTGATCAGCAGGATAATTCCGAGCTTTACAAGATTAAAATTTACACGTTCCATATGATCAGCTATTTGTGTTTGCGGCTATTGGTATTCAAAGTTGCCGCATTGGTAACACTTCTGTCTGTCTAACGGATGGGGCGGCATGTATGTTCCGCCGGGGGTACGGGTCAGGTACCTGGTTTACGGCGCATTCCGGCTCCTTTTATGTCCGCCTCCAGATCCCCGGAAACTGCATCAATCTTCTCAAATTCGTTTACCAGCCCTTCTTCTCCCCTTCTGACCTTGCCACTGCCGGAAGAATTGGGCAAAGCGGGCAGCAGCGTAAGATTGGTCGCCAAAGCAGTCCGCAGGGACGCTGTCCGGGAAGCGGTGAATGCCGGAGCAGTAACATTTTTCCGGACAATTGTCCCAGTTACAACAAATTTTAAGATCGCAGTGTTATGGATTCCGTAAAAGGTGTCGTATTTTGCGTACCGGAAAAACAGCCGAATAATGATAATGAAGAAACTTAAAAAGTCACTGTTGCACGGACTCCTTTTCGTGGTGCTGCTGGCATCCTACGCCTGTGGCGGTCAGTACAATACCATCGAGCAGGAAGATCCCAATGAGGCAGATCAGTACGTGTACGGAGAAATCGGCGGCCCGCCCCTTCAGTCAGATAATCAGTACGAGCCTGATCCTGAAGCCGATGCCCGGGCAGCCGCGATCCGCGAGAGACTCTTCGGCCCCGCCGGACAGTCCGGACAGGGAAATTAAGAGTCCCGGATTTATTTTCCCTTTCAGGCACCTTCAAAAGAGGTGCTTTCTTGTTTTACTGCCCTGACCAGAGCAGTATTCTATAAAGAAAACAATAAATTTTTACACAATCCCTTGACATTTAACAAGTTTCGCATTACATTAGACTCCTCAGTCGTTTTAGCGGAAAGTTGCGTTGTATTGACCATTCCGGCAAGGGCCGGCAAGGTAGTTTTGAAGTACACCTGGATTTGTGTTTGAGTTAGTGCTGAATTTGTACCCTGATTACCATGACCACCGATCAATCTTCCGCCTTTTTTTCCGCTTCCCATGCCTTTTTCCATAAAAGGAAAGACCTCTTCATTTTTTCTGGTCCATCAGAAAGCACACTGAACCGTCTGCACCGGAATATCGGGCAGGTCCCGGGCCGTTTATCCGAAGCCCTGAACGGCCTTTCCGGCAAACTGGAAGGAGATCATCACAAACCCGGTAACCAGTTCTTCCTGCTGGTGCTGGTAGCCACCATCGCCGGTGCCATGATGGTTATTTTCACCAGTTTTTGAGTTAATCTTTTCCACGGGCAAAGCTTTTTTTTTCCTGTTGCGTATGTTAGTACGCATCCCTGTTTACCAATGCCGGAGAACATCCACAACTTTTCCCAGCCTGGCGTATTCCTGTTGACTGCCCTGGTCTGCTGCGGCATCGTGGTATTCCGGTACCTGCTGGTTGCCGGCACATTTTACGCTTTTTTTTACGTTTGGTCGCCTGCCAGATGGGCCACCCGAAAGATCAATCAGAAGCCCTATCCGGAGGGTCAGTTCCGGAAAGAGATCGGCTGGTCGCTGCTGACCTCCTTTATTTTTGGCATTACCGGGGCCCTGGTGGCGCTTGGCTGGCAGACCGGGGTGTTTAAAATTTATGTACAACCGGATGTTTATCCCTTGTGGTATCTGCCGGTCAGCATTCTGATCGCCATGCTGATTCAGGAAACGTATTACTACTGGCTGCACCGGCTGATGCATCACCGGGCAGTTTACCGGATCGTACATCAGGTTCATCACGACAGCCACGTTGCTTCTCCCTGGACGTCTTTTTCATTTCACCCGCTGGAAGCGTTGCTACAGGCGGTTTTCCTGCCCCTGCTGCTGCTTTTCCTGCCGATGCACCCGGTGGCGCTGGTTATTTATCTGACCATTATGACGGTGACCAGCGCTATCAACCACCTCGATGTGGAAGTATACCCAAAGGGTTTTGCGGGGCACCCGGTGGGCAAGTGGCTGATCGGGGCTACTCATCACAGCCTGCATCACAAACAGTTCCGGTACAACTACGGATTGTATTTTACTTTCTGGGACAAGTGGATGAACACGGAAAGTCCATTGTTTAAAAAGCTGTTCGGTGAAAAAACAAAAGAGGCCCGCTGAATAAGCAGACCTCTTTGTTAATAAACAGGTTGAGCCCTGATTTTCAGAAATATCTCACCTGAATTACCAGAGATAAATCTCAACGGCAGCTTACCTTGCGCTTGAGGCCGCGGTTTGCTCGGCACCGGGCATATGGCTGGCTATATCCTTCGGCAAAGGCTCCTCTGCCGCCGGATTGTTGGGCTTGACATAAGGCCGGATGATCAGCCGGGTGCCTTTGTCATAGGTAATGTAACTCCAGATCCAGTTGGCCATCACAATCAGTTTACTCCGGAAACCAATCAGGAACAGCACGTGTACGAGCATCCAGGCTGCCCACGCCAGAAATCCGCTCAGAAAGATGTTGCCGGGCAGGTCAGCCACGGCGCGGTTCCGGCCAATGGTTGCCATATTGCCCCTGTCGTTGTACTTAAAAGGTTTGACTGCCTTGCCTTTGGCCTTTGCATTCAGGTTCAGGGCCAGCCGCTCGCCCTGCTGCTTGGCCACGGGAGCCAGCATGGGATACCCCATCTGGTTTTCTTCGGAGACCATGGCGGCAACATCACCCAGGGCATAAATGTTTTCATAGCAGTTGGTGCGGTTGTAAGAATCCACAATAATCCGGTTTCCGCGGAAGAGGCACTCTTCCTTCAGCCCAGGAATAATGTTGCCTTTTACCCCAGCCGCCCAGATCAACGTTTTGCTGCGGATTGTACCGCCATCTTTCAGGAAAACGGTTTCTCCGTCGTAGGACTGCACGATAGAATTGAGGACCACCGTAACGCCCATCTCCTTCAGGTCAGCCAATGCGTGCCGGGAAGCTTTTTCGGACATGCCCCCCAATAACTTTCCGCCGCCCTCCATCAGGTAAATGCTCATCCGCTTCAGGTCCAGTTCAGGGTAATCTTTCGGAAAGATGTGCTTTTTAAGCTCTGCAAGGGAGCCGGCCAGTTCCACACCGGTGGGGCCACCGCCTACTACCACATAATTCAGCAGACCTTCCTGAATGCGCAGGTCATTGGTCAGTACGGCCTTTTCCAGGTTCTGAAGGATCTGGCTCCGCAGGTCAAGGGCCTGAGGCACCTGTTTCAGCGGAAAGCACTTTTTGATCAATTCATCGTTGCCAAAAAAATTGGTCCGCGAACCGGTACTGAGCACCAGAATATCGTACCGGATATTTCCGATGGACGTCTGTACGCAATTCTGCTCGGGAACGATCCGGTTCACCAGCGCCATCCGGAAATAAAAATTTTTCTTGTCGTCGAATATCTGACGCAGGGGCGCAGCGATTGAATCAGGCTCCAGACCCGCCGTGGCTACCTGATAAAGCAGGGGCTGAAAGGTGTGGTAGTTATGCCGGTCAAACATGACCAGCTGGAAATCGCGGTCACTCAGTGATCTGGCAAACTGAGTTCCCCCGAAACCTCCTCCGATCAGGATGACGCGGGGCTTATCCGTATCAGGTATCCGAATGGAAAATTCCGGAATATCAGGGGTAGAAAATTCTCTTATTTCAGACATATAGATGATGTTAGATGCAAAACTTTATGTGACCATCCGGGCTGTTCCCAAAAAAGCAGCATAAATCATTTATATATACTATTGAGCAGCCCAAAAAGTTATTCAAGCATAACGTAACCCCCTGTTTGCACCAGCCGTTCAGGGAAATAATCAGGCGCAAAACTTACCTGTACCAGCTGTTAGAGTATAAAGGAAAAAGAGAGGGTAAATTTCGGTTTTCGTGTCCGCATCCCAATATACCGGCCGATATGCCCCTTCTGGCAGAATTTAAACTATTTTTATTTCCGGCAATTGCACACCAAATTATTACATTTACCTCTGACTGCTGAAAATCCGGGCTGCTCCTGACCAACCTTGTGCCACTATTCTAACCTGAGCATATTCAATACCTCCTGCCTGTATAATTTATCTCTGAATGCAATACGACATCCTTATTATTGGCGGCGGCATAGTGGGCCTTGCTACTGCCCTGCGCCTGAAGCAGCAAAGCCCCGGCCTTAAAATTGTCCTCCTGGAAAAAGAAAACAGCCTGGCCCGCCACCAGACCGGCAACAACAGCGGCGTGATTCATTCCGGTATTTACTATAAGCCTGGTAGTCTCAAAGCCACCAACTGCATCCGCGGCTACCACGATCTGCTCCGGTTCTGTGACCAGAACGGAGTTCCTTACGACTTGTGCGGCAAGGTGATTGTAGCCACCAGTACCGCGGAACTGCCGGCCCTCGAAAACATTTACACCCGGGGAATCGGGAATGGCCTGGATAAGATCCGCAAAATCTCACAGGGAGAGCTGAGGGAATACGAACCCCACGTGGCCGGCATCAGCGGGATTCACGTTCCCTACACCGGTATCATTGATTATACGGAGGTTTCACTGACCTACGCCCGGCTGATACAGGAGGCAGACGGTGAAATCAGGCTGGGTGAACGGGTACTCGGTATCCGGCCGGGATCAAAAGGCGCCGAAGTAGTAACCGGGCACCAGACCTTTACTACGCAGCTCGTAATCAACTGCGCCGGCCTTTTTTCAGACCGCATTGCCGCCCTGACCCAGCCCGGCCTCGACATCCGGATCATCCCTTTCCGGGGGGAATATTACGAACTGAAACCCGAAAAGGAGTATCTGGTGAAAGGTTTGATCTATCCGGTACCTGACCCCAACTTTCCATTTCTGGGGGTTCACTTCACCCGCATGATCAAAGGCGGGGTTGAGGCGGGCCCGAATGCCGTATTTGCCTTTAAAAGAGAAGGTTATCAAAAAACGGATTTTGACTGGACAGACTTCTCGGATTCCCTTGCCTGGCCCGGTTTCCGGAAGGTGGCGCTCCGCTACTGGAGCACCGGCCTCGGCGAGTACTACCGGTCCTTTTCCAAAGCCGCTTTTACCAAAGCCCTGCAAAAACTGATTCCTGAAGTGCGGGAAGAGGACCTCAAGCCGGGCAGTGCCGGGGTGAGAGCCCAGGCCTGCGACCGTACCGGAGGGCTGGTGGATGATTTTCTGATTTTTGAGGATCAGCACATCATCAACGTATGCAACGCCCCTTCTCCCGCCGCAACTTCTTCACTTTCCATTGGCCGCACTGTTTCAGAAATGGCGCTCAAGCGGTTTGCTTCTGACGTGCCTGCCGCATTCTGAAAGGCAAATCCGCCGGACCATGAGTTTGCAGACACCGCCAGATTCAGCTATGGCACTATGAATAAAGTTTTCATTTCTTTTACTTCAGCAATCAAACCAACCCATGAAAGCAGTAATTTTTGCCGGAGGCTTCGGTACCCGAATCTCCGAAGAAAGCGGGGTCCGGCCTAAGCCCATGGTGGAGATTGGCAACAAGCCGATTCTGTGGCACATCATGAAAATTTATTCCTGGCACGGCGTCAGTGAATTCATTATCTGCTGCGGCTATAAAGCCCACCTCATCAAGGAATACTTCGCCAACTACTACCTGCTCAACTCCGACGTCACTTTCGACCTGAGCACCAACTCCATGTCCATCCATAAGACCCCTGCCGAGTCGTGGAAGGTCACGCTGGTGGACACCGGAGAAGAGACCATGACGGGTGGCCGCCTGCAAAAGGTGCAGAAATACATCGGAAACGAAACCTTCTGCCTGACTTACGGCGACGGGGTAAGTGACGTAAACATCAGAGAATCAATTGCTTTCCACAAAAAGCACGGAAAATACGCTACCCTCACTGCGGTCCAGCAACCGGGCAGGTTTGGTGCCTTTACCCTGACTGATGAAAATCCGGACATCAGTTCCTTTCAGGAAAAACCAACCGGTGACGGAGGGGCTCCCTGGATCAACGGTGGTTATTTTGTCTGTGAGCCGGAAATTTTTGACTACCTCGGTGATGACAGCACCATCTGGGAACGTGACCCGATGGAAAAACTGGCCCAAAATGGGCAATTGATGGCTTACCGCCACACCGGCTTCTGGCAGCCAATGGATACCCTGCGGGATAAAAGCATCCTGGAAGAGATGTGGAACAAAAAACAGGCTCCCTGGAAAGTCTGGTAGTTTAGAAATGTTAAATTCTGAATTTTGAATGAGTCCTGTACTTTGACAGCAGGAATACCGGTACATTCTGCTCTTTTTCCTTTAACGAAAGTCTGAAGCCTTACCTTGAATCTCTATGAAAATCCTCATTACCGGCAATATGGGTTACGTCGGGCCCGGTGTAACCCGGCGGCTGCGGTCAGCATTTCCCGATGCGACCCTGATTGGTTTTGATATGGCCTACTTTGCCAATTGCCTGACCAATGCCGATATCCTCCCTGAGAGCAAGCTGGATCAGCAGGTATTCGGTGACATCCGCAAAGTACCTGCTCAATTGCTGGAAGGTGCAGACGCCGTTGTCCACCTTGCGGCCGTTTCCAACGACCCGATGGGCAGCAAATACGAACAAGTAACCATTGATGTAAACCACCAGTCCAGCATTGAACTGGCTAAAAAAGCAAAGGCTGCCGGCGTGAATTCCTTTGTATTCGCCTCCTCGTGCAGCATGTACGGCGCAGCCAGCGACGGCGCCAAAACGGAGGAGTCAGAACTGAACCCGCTTACGGCCTATGCCCGGTCCAAGGTATTTACGGAACGCGACCTGAAACCCCTGGCCGACAACAATTTCACTGTCACCTGTCTGCGCTTTGCCACTGCCTGCGGCATGAGTGACCGTCTCCGGCTTGACCTGGTATTGAATGACTTCGTTGCCGGCGCCGTTTCGTCCGGGCAAATTTCCATTCTTTCCGATGGCACTCCGTGGCGGCCCCTGATCAACGTGAAGGACATGGCCATTGCCATCGAATGGGCCATCACCCGCCCGGCATCCAACGGCGGCCAGTTTCTGGCAGTCAATACCGGCAGCAACGAATGGAATTACCAGGTAAAGGAACTCGCCGAAGCGGTTGCCGGAGTCATTCCCGGTGTAAAGGTTTCAGTCAATGCCGATGCACCGCCCGACAAAAGATCCTACCGGGTCAATTTTGACCTCTACCAGAAACTAGCTCCGGATCACCAGCCGCAGCGCAAACTGATGGACACAATCAAAGAGTTGAAGGAAAGTCTTGACGAAATGGGCTTTTCAGACGGTAACTTCCGGAACTCCCGCCTGATGCGCCTGAAGGTCCTGAATGATCTGCAGGAGAAAACCCTGATTGACAATCAGCTGAGCTGGATTCAGGGGAAGTAGATTGGGTTATTGGGTTATTGGGTTATTGGGTTATTGGGTTATTGGGTTATTGGGTTATTTATTAATATTCGATTTATGATTTTTACCGAAACAAAACTGAAAGGAGCCTTCATTCTGGAGGTAAAGAAAATAGAAGATGAACGCGGCTTTTTCGGCCGGTCATGGTGCAAAAAGGAACTGGAAGACCACGGCCTGAATGCAAACGTGGTGCAGGCCAACGTTTCGTACAACAAGGTGAAAGGCACCCTGCGGGGCATGCACTTCCAGAAGCCCCCCTACCAGGAAACCAAACTCGTACGCTGCACCCGTGGCGCCATCTACGATGTGATCATTGATCTGCGTCCCGATTCACCCACTTACAGGCAGTACATCGGCGTTGAACTGACGGAAGACAATTACCGGATGCTTTTCGTACCCGGAGATTTTGCCCATGGTTTTATCACCCTTCAGGACAAAACTGAAGTAACCTATCAGGTGACGCAGTACTACACGCCTGGTGCTGAGGGTGGTATCCGCTGGAATGATCCGGCTTTCAATATCCGGTGGCCAATTGAGCCAGTAGTGGTTTCCGGCAAAGACCAGGTTCATCCGGACTTTACCGATGCAACGCTGAAACCCGTTTCCTGATCCGATTTCTGTTTTTCAAACTATTATCTATCTGGTTATGATCATCATAGACAAAGCCCTGCGGAAAAGAGCAGCCGAAAATAACCCCATCCGCGTAGCCATGGTTGGCGCTGGTTTTATGGCCCGTGGCATTGCCTTGCAAATCTGCAACTACGTACCGGGTATGGAATTGGTCGCAATTGCCAACCGGACCCTCGACAATGCCCGGCGGGCTTACCGCGAAACCGGCCACGACTCCGTTGCGGTTGAAACGGTGGGACAGCTGGAAGAAGCAATCAGCCGCGGACAATACGCCGTTACGGATAATCCGCTGCTGGTCTGCGAAGCCGGTAACGTGGATGCGGTAATCGAAGTGACCGGGTCCGTAGAATACGGTGCCCGCGTGGTCCTGCACGCCATCCGCCACGGCAAACACGTAATTCTGATGAACGCCGAAGTAGACGGGACCATTGGCTCCATCCTGAAGCATTACGCGGATAAGGCCGGCGTGGTATACACGGTATCAGATGGCGACCAGCCCGGGGTCATTATGAATCTGTACCGTTTCGTGAAAGGAATTGGGGTGAAGCCGGTGCTTTGCGGAAATATCAAAGGGCTGCACGACCCGTACCGGAACCCTACCACCCAGAAAGGTTTTGCCGAGAAATGGGGGCAGAATCCCAGCATGGTCACTTCTTTCGCCGATGGAACCAAAATCTCCTACGAACAAGCCTGCGTGGCCAATGCCACCGGCATGCGCGTAGGCAAGCGGGGAATGTTTGGCCCGACCGTGCCGGCCGGAACCCCGATCGAAAAAACGGTAGACCTGTACCCACCCGAAGCCATGCTGGAAGGCCCCGGAATAGTTGATTATGTGGTAGGTGCGGCTCCGGGTCCGGGGGTTTACGTACTGGGCACCCATGACGACCCCTCCATGCGTCACTACCTGAACCTTTATAAACTGGGCGAAGGTCCGCTTTACTGCTTCTACACGCCTTATCACCTGTGCCATTTTGAAATTCACAACACCGTGGCAAGGGCTGTGCTGTTCGGAGATGCCAACCTGGCTCCGATTGGTGCACCCTGCGTTGAGGTGGTAGCCACGGCCAAAATTGACCTGCAGGCTGGCCAGACGGTGGACGGACTCGGTGAATACATGACGTATGGCCTTGCTGAAAACTACGATGTATCGAGGGCTGAAAATTTGCTGCCCATTGGTCTGGCCGAAGGGGCCGTCCTGAAACGGGATGTACCCAAAGATCAGGTGCTTACCTTCGATGACGTGGATTTGCCGGCCGGCAGCCTCTGCGTTCAACTGTACAAAGAGCAACTGGCCATGTTTCCGGCACCGGTACCAGCAGGAGTAGTGTAATCGGACTACCCGGTCTTCCAAAAGCGAAAGACGCCGGCAGACTGGTGGAAGAAGGATTACAAACCCATGTCATCTCTTTTTATTTCGTGCATTCTGTATTTTACAATACATTCAGACGCACCGGACCACTGGCCCGGTGCGTCTGTTCATTTAAGAGCAGTGGGGCCTTTTTTCATGGCCTGAGAAGGTGTACCGCTCGGGGTGATTCCTTTGAAACAGGTAGTGGGTCAGACGGCCCATCTGCTGGCATCCGTTTACGTTATGAGGGCATTGTGCTTTTTAAGCAACTCCTTCAGGTGAGGTGGAAAACTAAAATGCTGATCAATAAAACCATTGATTATATCCTTCGTTTCTGAGGACAGCATCAGAGAAATCTGCTCAACAGCATCGCGGCTGATCATGTAAGGCAGGTAACTGAACAATAAATCTCCGCCGTCGCAATGGGCGTACAAGTGGTATTCAGCAATGTTTCCGGACGGAACCCCGGTGATCAGGCAATGCGAAATCCATTTTTCAACCTGCAGCCCAGCCTCCCGTATCAGTTTTTCCCGCCGTCCGGGCAGATCTACTGCCGAATTAAAATAATCCGTGATGATTTGCGCCGAATCGGGGGAAACTTCATTTCTCATCCTGCTCAGGCAAGGCAGGCAAAGGGCATATTCGAAAATAATATCCTGCGCCGAGTATCCCGGATACTGCCGGATGGCTTTTTCGATTATATACTGGGTGTCGTTTACGAGGAGGTTTTTGCTGCAAACCGTGCAGCTTTGAAATGGCTCTCCCCCTGCAAAAGAGTAAAACACTTCAGGGATGGCAATATAATCTGTCATAAAGCACTTCCTTTATAAATGTTTGAATATTCAGAGGAAAATTCGTCTGTCTCATCGCCGCCTGGAATGCGGCCACTTTTGCGGGAATCAAACAATGGGGTATAAGCTTTGCCGGCCAACAAAATAAAGCAAGATGGTGATGCTACGGGTGTCGGGCTGTTTCGGTTCTCCCGCCAGCCCGACAAGGGATGTATACCGGTGACCCAACTTTTTTGTTTACCTTTCAGAATTGAAATTTTCGAGGCTTGCCCGCCGGGTAATTTCCTGCGGCAGCCAGAAAAAGGTCCTGTCCTGCCGGAATGCATATTCAATAGTCAGCTCCGGAGCAACAGAAAGGTTTCCTTTTCCTGCCTCCAATAAAGATAAAAGATAATAGTGGAGCAGGCAATTTGTCAGCAACAATTGTCACCCGGCAAATGATTATTTACCGGGTGACAATTGTTGCTGATAGTTAGCTTCTGATACCTGTCCGAAATGAAAGTAAATAATTTGCCACCGCAAAGGCGAAGGTAAATTACCCGAACTGTTGGCGAAAAGGTTCCTTCCTGAATTTGTTTATCCGGCTTTGGAATCGGCGATAAATTGAAGGCCGGCCATACTTCCGTTCTAAAATTAAATTACTGTAAACAATTTGTGAAACAGTATCCCTGGGAAGTTAATTTGCGTAGACGGATTTTGGGGTAATCAAATTTAAAATTTGCTTCCGGTGCATCCCGGTAGCAGGCAGTCTGAAGGGTGGTACTGAGTCACCGGTATGTTTTCTCCATCTGTCCGGAACACCGGGAAATACAATGCAGATCAGGCTGCATCAGCTTAAGAAACAGCCCTGTAGTAACGAATATCTTTATAATCCTCTTCGTCACACATGCTTGGAATCGGTCACTCCTTTATTCCTTTATTAAGGCCGGGTAATATTCAACCCATACCCGAAAAACCAGACGTAATTCAGGAAATTGATCACCCTGCCGGTAAATCCTTACCTGCCGGCACCGGCAGTCCGGTTTGCGTATTTATCGGAGAGGGGTCGTTGCTGCAGCAATGTATTCAGGCCGTGCTGGCGGAAGGCTTCGTCGTCCTGGCCGTAGTTTCGGCGGACTCCCGGATCAACGCCCTCTCCCGGCAGCAGGGAATTCTGCAGGCAGCCAATTTTCTGGAACTGGAAAAGATCCTTGACTCGGCAGAGGTAGATTTTCTTTTCAGCGTGGTCAACCACCGGATCATTTCCCCGTCGGTCCTGCGGCGGCTCAAAGGAATGGCCATCAAATTCCATGACGGCCCCTTGCCCAGGTACGCCGGTTTGCATGCCACTTCCTGGGCTATTCTGAACGGGGAGCAGAAACATGGCATTACCTGGCACGTGGCAGATGAAGAGATTGACACGGGTGCCATACTGCTGCAAAAGGAAGTATCCGTAGACAACGATGACACCGCACTTACGCTGAATGCCAAGTGTTATCAGGCAGCCGCGGAAGGGTTTAAGACCCTGCTCCATCAGCTGAAAACGGGTCAGCTTACTTCCGTGCCTCAGCCAGCACAGGGGCGGAGTTATTTTTCCCGGCAGCACCGGCCGGCCCAGGGAGGCGTTATTTCCTTCCGGCAGCCCGCCGGGGATATATGGCGTCTTTGCCGGGCACTGGACTTCGGACCTTATCCCAATCCACTCGGTCTGCCCAAGGTCTGGGATGGCCAGCAATTTTTTCTGCCTGCCGGATTTCGGGTGCTGGATATCCCTTCTGTGCAGTCACCGGGGACAGTTACCCTGAAAGACCACGAAATCCTTGTCGCCACCGGAACCACGGATGTATCCCTTGCCGGGGTCAGTACGCTGGAAGGAAAACTCATTACACCCCTGGAACTCAGAAAGGATTATGGATGGACCTCCGGCACCGTTCTGGGAAAACTTCCACCGGTCCTGGCAGCACGCATCGAACGCCGCGACGCTGATTTTGCCCGGCACCAGGCATACTGGGCAGAGAAGCTGCAAAACATGCAGCCCGCTTCCTTACCTTTTGCCTCGCGGATCAGGCAGGCAGCGCAGCCGGTACCTTACCACTGCCTCTGGCAGAATCTTCCGGAGGACATTGAGTCCGATCCGGCGTTTGCCTGGGATGGTGCAGCTTTTCTGGCGGCAGCCCTGGCGGTTTATCTATACCGGATCAGTGGTCAGTCAGAAGTCTGGTTTGGTTTCTCCTCCCGGCGGCTTTGTCTGATGCTGGACGAAGTTCCTCCTTATTTTGCCGGTTGGTTACCTGCCCGGGCCGTAATCGGCCCTGAAACCTCCCTGAATCAGATTTGTTCGCTTCTGCATAAGGAGTTGAGTACCATTGGTAAAAAAAGAACCTATTCGCGTGACCTCGTTGCCCGGTATCCCTCCCTGCGGGGGCGGCAGGAACTGCAGGATGGACCTGTTTTTCCGGTGAGCCTGTTTGTGCAGGAATCATCAGGAGCCATACCTGATGACCTGCCCGGCCCCCTGACCCTGGTCATTCAGGAAAAGGGAACCCGTTATGCATGGATCGGTGATTCTGCCCGCCTTGGCAAGGAGGCAATGGAACAGATTGCCGGTCAATTTCATACGCTGCTCAACAGCATGATCAACCAACCGGCCACCGCCGCCGGAAAGCTGACCCTTCTGCCCGCCGCAGAAAGAGACCGGATTTTGTACGGCTGGAATCAAACCGCCTTCCCCTACAATGAAGCGATCTGCCTCCACCAGCTGTTTGAACATCAGACTGCTAAAACACCTGATGCGGCTGCACTGTTCTTCGGGAGCCATTGCTTATCCTACGCACAGGTAAACCGGCGGGCCAATCAACTGGCTCACCACCTGCAGAATCTGGGCGTAGGCCCCAATGTGCCGGTAGGCGTAGGCCTGGAAAAATCACTCGAAAAGGTGATCAGCGTTTTGGGAATCCTTAAGGCTGGCGGTGCCTACGTACCCCTTGACCCGCTGGCTCCCCGCGACCGGCTGGCGCTGATGCTGGAAGACCTGCAACTACCGGTAATACTGACCCAGCCGCATCTGCAAGACCGCTTTGCTGCCTTTTCCGGACAGGTTATCCCCTTAAAAAACGGCTGGGAAGGCTTTGCCGGCGTTCCGGATGAAAATCCCAGGAGTGAAGTAAATCCGGACCACCTTGCCTACATCATTTTCACTTCAGGTTCAACCGGCGTGCCCAAGGGGGTGGCCGTAAAGCACCGGCCAGTGATCAACCTCATTGAATGGGTGAACCGCACGTTCCGGATAGGTCCGGGTGACCGGGTGCTTTTTATCAATTCCCTGGGATTTGACCTGTCCGTTTACGACATATTCGGCTTGCTGTCCGCAGGAGGTTCCATCCGGATTGCCAGCCGGGAAGAGTTGCAGGACCCGCAGAAACTCCTGCACATCCTCTATCACGAGCCGATTACCTTCTGGAACTCAGCACCGGCGGCTCTGTCGCAGCTGATTCCGTTCTCCTACTCCTTTTCTCCCGCCAGAAAGAAAACCAGGCTGCGGCTTGCCTTTCTGAGCGGCGACTGGATTCCGCTATCCATGCCCGGCTGGATCCGTTCTGTCTTTCCCGGCACTCAGGTAATCAGTCTCGGGGGCGCTACGGAGGCAACGGTATGGTCCAATTATTTCCCGGTCGGCACGGTGGAAGAACACTGGGCAAGTATTCCGTACGGCAAGCCTATCCAGAATGCCCGTTACCACATTCTGAACGATTTTCTGGAGCCGGTGCCCGTGGGGGTAACCGGGAATCTGTATATCGGCGGCTCCTGCCTTGCTGAGGGCTATTTCCAGCGTCCGGAGCTTACCGCCGGCCGCTTTATTCCTGATCCGTTCGGGCAAACTTCGTCAGACCGCCTCTACAAAACCGGTGACCTTGCCCGCTACTGGCCCGACGGCACCATTGAGTTTCTGGGCCGGGCAGACTTCCAGGTGAAAATCCGGGGCTACCGGGTAGAGCTGGGGGAGATAGAAGCAGTGCTCAGCCAGCGGCGCGTTATCAGAGAAGTACTCGTGATGGCCGTCCCTGACCCGGCTGGTGGCAAGTGCCTGATTGCCTATCTGGTACCTGAGTCAGGGGGCTCCGTTGACGCTCATCAGTTGCGCCAGTACCTGCAGGAAAAATTGCCAGAATACATGATCCCATCGGCATTCGTCTGGCTGGATGCTTTTCCGGTCAATGCCAGCGGCAAAATAGACCGCAAAGCCTTGCCTGCTCCCGAAAGGTTACCCGAACCCGGCGGCGATTACCTGCCGCCCCGCACCTCCACTGAAATTCTGCTGGGCAAGATCTGGCAGCAGGTATTGCAGAGAGAAAAAATCGGGGTTCAGACCAACTTCTTCCAGACCGGCGGGCATTCTCTGGCGGCTGGTCAGGTCATTTCTCACCTTCACCAGATTACGGGTCGCCTGCTGCCCCTGTCGGCCATCTTTGCCCACCCTTCCATTGAAAAGTTAGGTGCTTTTCTCGACCAAAGCACTTGCCGGGAAGCATGGAAAAGTGTGGTTATGGTGAAAGAGGGCGGAGCCAGGCCTCCGCTGGTCTGCATCCACCCGATATCCGGCGATATAGAATACGCCTACAAACTCGCCTCCTGGCTGCCGGACGCCCAGCCCGTGTACGGCATACTGGCCTGGGGCATCAACGGGGTAGATGAGCCTTTCCCGACCATAGAGCAGGCCGCTGCTGCCTACACCCGGCAACTGATGGCACAGTTCCCGCCGGGTCCGGTCTATCTGGCAGGCTATTCGTACGGCGGCTATGTTGCCTGGGAAATGGCCCGTCAATTGCAGAGCCACGGTTATCAGGTAGAAAATCTAATCCTGTTTGATACTTATCTGATCAATCAGGCAAGAACCTACCGGAACTACCCGGCCAGATACGTACTGCTCAGCTGCCTGAGTTTATTATTTTCCGTTCAGAATCTCCGGGATTTTTTCCGGACTCAGTACTGGCGGGGGCTGGTCAGAAGAGGCAAAGCCGTTCTGAAAGTGGCCGGCCATCGTGCGGGAATGTTCCCGTACCCCAAGCCTTTGCCCAAAGATCCTGATGAACTTTCCAGGCCAGTGCATTCCGTACTTTCTCTGAGAGATCAGATCCGGGAACGACTTTACCGGGTGCTTGGGGAGGCAGCCGGCGCCTATACCTTTGATACCTACTCCGGAGATGTAGTTTTTATCCGTGCCGTGGAGGGAGCTGCCCGCTACCTGAAAAACTCTGATTTTGGCTGGAATAAGAAAATTAAGGGAAATCTGGTGGTGTATGATGTTCAGGGGGTGGATCATTATAATCTGTTCCGGGAAGACGAGGATGTACGAACCATTGCTGCCCTTGTGGAGAAAAACCTGAACAAAACCGGAGAAACAAAGCCACCTCCTGACCTTTCCACGTGAACTGTGTTACAGAAAGCTTCTCCTGCCGGGAAGCTTTTTTGTTTGGTTATTTTCAACAGGCACCTGACTGCCTGTACCGGTCGTTTCTTTTCCAGCCCCTGCCTCTCTCCTGCCGCAGTAAAAAGTTTTTTGTTTACAGAAATCCGCGGCACAGGGTATGAGCGTAGGTTTTGGCAAATGCTTACCAAAACCCTGTAACTCAAATGAAAAAACAGCTATTCTGTTCAGCGCTGCCCTGTTGGCGGCGTCGGTTTCAATGCCTCTTACGGCCCGGAACACCAGCGCAAGCGGCAGCAAATCTGAAACGGAAACCGTGATGGTCGGCGGCGAAGCCATGTATCCGCAAAAGAACATCGTGGAAAATGCCGTCAGTTCAAAAGACCACACGACGCTGGCAGCCAACGTTACCATTACGGATGTCAGTCAGTCCAACGGCGTGATACACGTCATTGACAGGGTGGTCCTGCCGCAATAAGACCCGGGTTTGGGTGTACAGTTGCGAAAGGGGTTTTCCCAGTCAGGAAGCCCCTTTGCTTTTGCCAAAATATATGTAGATTGGGCCGAAACCTCCCGCCAACGTGGCCAACCGTAATTCCAGATTAATTAATGAACAGGAACTGATCCGGCTCCTGCGGCTACGCGAGAAAAAAGGCTATACCCTTCTCTACGATAATTATTCTGCTGCCCTGTACGGCGTAATCCGAAAAATTGTACGCTCCGAAGAATTGGCGCAGGATGTGATGCAGGATGCCTTTGTGAAGATCTGGAGAAGTTTTGACTCGTTTGACGATGCCAAAGGCAGTCTTTTTACCTGGATTCTGAACGTAGCCCGCAATACGGCCATTGACCGGATCAGGTCGCAGTCCTACAAACAGACCATGAACGCCCAACCGCTGAGCAGCTCTTCTCCCGGTATGGAGATGAGTTCGGCCACTCACCAGGCGGTGGACCACATCGGACTGGACACTGTACTGCCCCTGCTTCGGCCCGAACACCGGGAAATTATTGATTATTTATACTTTAAAGGTTTCACCCAGACCGAGGTGGCTGAAAATTTAGGCATGCCTCTCGGGACCGTAAAAACAAGAGTCCGGATGGCAATTGATCATTTAAGAAAAATTCTGAAATAAATTGGATATTCAAGCCTACATATCTTCCGGTATTCTTGAGCAATATGTGCTCGGGATGACTTCACCTGCCGAAACGGAAGAGGTAGAAAGGCTGGCAGAACAAGACCCCCGGATACAGGCAGAAATTGATGAGATAAGGACCTCCCTGGAATCATACGCGCAGCAGTTTTCCCAGCCCCCTCCCCCCTTTTTGAAGGATAAGATCTGGGCAGCGCTGGGAAGTAGCAGCAACGTGGTGATAAACCCGGAATCCGATGTGACGCCTTATGCTGCTCCTCAGGAAGCCCCGGTTGCGGATCAGGCATTTGTGCAGATGGAGAGAGCCCCCTTCTGGCAGACCTACGGAGTTGCCGCATCTTTTATATTACTGGCTTTCAGCATTTTATTTAATCTTTACCTGCTCAGTCAGTTAAGAAAAACCGAAGGCCTGCTGGCCCGGGCTACTGAAGACCGGTCGCAGCTGGCCAGTCAGCTGGAAATCAATCAGGCCGGTTTCACGGACCTGCAAAGTACGCTTGCCTTTTACCGCAATCCCGAAAACCGGATCATCCAACTGACGGCTGCCAAAGATACTGCCGGTGCAGGAGTGGTCGTTTTCTGGAACCGGAAAGAAAATCGGGTAGCAGTTACAATCCAGAACCTGCCCCCTCCTCCACCGGGTCAGCAATACCAGCTTTGGGCCATCGTGGACAAAAAACCGGTTGACGCCGGTGTATTCAACGCAAATATCCCATCCGTGCAGAATATGAAAAACATTGCCCAGGCTCAGGCATTTGCGGTTACGCTTGAAAAGGAAGGCGGAAGCCCGCAACCTACCGGCAGCATTCTGATGCTGGCTGAAGTTTAGTACCCGTCCCGCAATGGCTTATAAATACCGCTTCTTTACTGAATCGGGGCAAGTGTTTAATTTCCCGTCTGCCATTCTGTCATAGTTTGCGGCGCTTTTCTTATCTTTGTGCGTCCGGATCCGGATCACGGCAGCTTGCCGCTCCACTTCTATTTTCCAATGGAACGTATCAAAAGCCTCGATATACTTACCCCTGACCAGCATGAAGCGGGTGAAGCCGTACGCATCTCCCTTGAGGAGAACCGGGGCAACGCCCGGAAACTGTACATTGAAAGCTACGGTTGTCAGATGAACTTCTCTGACAGCGAGATAGTTACCGCTATCCTGCAGGAAAATGGCTTCGACACTACCGCTGATTTCAATCAGGCCGACGTAATCCTGCTCAATACCTGCGCCATCCGTGACAATGCCGAGCAGAAGGTCCGTCACCGGCTCAGACACCTGACGGGGATCAAGCGGACCCGGCCGGGTACGCTGATCGGGGTGCTGGGATGCATGGCCGAACGATTGAAAGCTAAGTTTCTTGAAGAAGAGAAAATCGTGGACATGGTTGTAGGCCCGGATGCCTACCGCGACCTGCCCAGGCTTATTGAAGAGGCTGAAGACGGGCAGAAAGGCATCAATGTGTTTCTGTCCCGCGAAGAGACCTACGCCGACATCACCCCGGTGCGGCTGAACTCCAACGGTGTTACCGCATTCATTTCCATTATGCGGGGATGCGATAATATGTGTTCATTCTGCGTGGTCCCGTTTACCCGCGGCCGCGAACGCAGCCGCGACGTGCATTCCATTGTCCGGGAGGCAGAAGACCTGTTCAGCCGGGGTTACCGGGAGGTTACCCTGCTGGGCCAGAACGTAGATTCCTATAAGTGGACAGCCCCCCCCGCCCCCGGAGGGGGAGCCCGGAATGCTGCCATCACCGTGGCCCCTGAGCATGAAAGTGCTCAGGGAGCGGGAGCAGCCCCGGGGACGGGGACCGTCAACTTTGCCCGGTTGCTGGAAAAAGTGGCGCTGGTGCACCCTGACCTGCGGGTGCGGTTCTCCACTTCCCACCCCAAGGATATCACCGATGAGGTGCTGCACACCATGGCCCGTTACGAAAACATCTGCAGGTACATTCACCTGCCGGCCCAGAGTGGCAACACGAGGGTACTCGGACTGATGAACCGGACCTACACCCGCGAATGGTACCTGGAGCGGGTTGCCGCCATCCGCCGGATTCTGGGCAATGATTGCGGCATTTCCACCGATATGATTGCCGGATTCTGCACCGAAACCGAGGAAGAACACCAGGATACGCTTTCCCTGATGGAAGCCGTGCAGTACGATTTTGCCTATATGTTTGCTTACTCCGAGCGGCCCAATACACCGGCCGCCAAAAAGTTTAAAGACGACATATCCGAAGAAGCAAAGAAGCGCCGGCTCAACGGGATCATTGCCCTGCAGGGGCAACATTCCCTGCTCCGCAACCGGCAGGACCTGCATAAGGTGCACAAAGTGCTGGTGGAAGGCGTATCCAAACGTTCGGAGGATCACCTTTTCGGCCGGAATTCAGCCAATAAGGTGGTGGTCTTTCCGCGTAAAGACTTCCAGAAGGGCCAGTACGTTCAGGTATTGGTAAGCCAGTGCACTGCCGCCACCCTGATGGGAGAGGCCGTAGAATAATCCTAAACCTGACCAATCCCGACAATGACCGGGCAGCACCCGCAAGCCCGATCAGTCCATTCCGCACTGATAATCTCATATATGGTGGCAATCAACTCTGTAGATATTCAGGGCATCAAACAACGCTTCGGTATCATCGGCAATTCTCCACTGCTGAATTATGCTATTGAGAAAGCGGCGCTTGTGGCTCCCACCGACATGACCGTGCTGATTACCGGTGAGAGTGGCAGCGGCAAGGAATCCTTTTCAAAGATCATTCACCAGTTGAGCAGCCGCAGACATGGCCAGTTTATTGCCATCAACTGCGGGGCCATTCCCGAAGGAACCATTGATTCTGAGCTGTTTGGCCACGAAAAGGGTTCTTTTACCGGCGCGGTTGATGCCCGTAAAGGCTACTTTGAAGTGACCAACGGCGGCTCAATCTTTCTGGACGAGATCGGCGAAATGCCGCTGGGAACGCAGGCCCGCCTGCTCAGGGTGCTGGAAAACGGCGAATTTATCCGCGTCGGGTCTTCCAAAATACAGAAAACCAACGTGCGGGTAGTGGCCGCTACCAACGTAAATCTGCTGCAGGCCGTCGAAAAAGGCCGGTTCCGGGAAGATTTGTATTACCGCCTCGGTACGGTCCCGATCTATGTACCGCCGTTACGCGAACGGGACAAGGATATTTTACTGCTGTTCAGGAAGTTCGCAACTGATTTTTCGGAGAAATACCGGGTAAAGCCCCTTAGTTTAACGGAAGAAGCCGGCCGCCTGCTGATGCAGTACCGCTTTCCGGGAAACATCCGTCAGCTCAAAAACTTCGTCGAGCAGATGTCGGTGCTGGAAATGGAACGGGAAATTTCGGTTGAAACCCTGCGCCGCTACCTGCCCGATGAGGGCCAGTCCCACATGCCGGCCGTGATCCGGGGCAAGGACCAGCAGGAAAACGGTTTTTCCGAACGGGACCTGCTGTATAAAGTCTTGTTCGACATGAAAAAAGACGTGACCGAACTCAAGAAACTTGTTTACGACGTTCTCCGGGAAGATCATTTCGGCAACAAGATTATCCGTGACCACCAGGACCTTTTTGATGGCGTGAACGAAGACGAACCGCTGGAAAGTCCCGTTGCCCCGGCTAAACAACTGCTGCTCGAACCGGCCCGGCGCACCCATGCTGACGAAGAAGAGACCATTGAACTTGACCGGGTTGAAGACATTCCCCACGAAACGGAAGATGATTCGCTGTTGCTCGAAAAGCAGGAGAAAGAAATGATTCTCAGAGCTTTGCGAAAAAACAAGAACAAACGCAAATACGCGGCACGGGATTTGGGCATTTCCGAAAGAACACTTTACCGCAAAATCAAACAGTACGAGATTGAGTAATGCGGTGAAAATCCCATTCATACATACCTGTTTATCAATGAATAGTAAGAAATTCCTCCTTTTCTTTACGTTTGCGCATTTCAAACTACTGATATTGCCTTTGCTGCTGATGATGCCTTCGGGCTGCGGTATTTATTCATTTACCGGCATCAACCTCGACCCCAGTATCAAAACCATTGCCATAGCCAATTTTTATAACAACGCCGGCAATGGTCCGGCCAACCTCAGCCAGTCGCTCAGTGAACGCCTGCGGGATTACTACCAGGGAAATTCGCCGCTGAAGATCACCAGTCCCGACGGTGACTTGCTCCTCTCCGGCACGATTGTCGGCTATGACGTAACGCCGGTAGCCCCGTCCGGTGACCAGTCGGCGTCCCTCAACCGGCTATCCATCCGGGTGCAGGTCAAATTTGTGAACAACTTTGACGAAACCAAGAATTTTGAAAGCCAGTTTGCCGCCTACGAAGATTTTGCCCAGAACCGTACGCTTTCGCAGGTAGAAGGCGAACTCATTACCGTAATTTTCGACCGGATCATTTATGATGTCTTCAATAAAACGGTTGCCGACTGGTAACGAAGGACCTGGAAATCCGGAAAATGAGAATTTATTCGTAATTTCAAATTCACCAGTGTTAACCTCGGCCAATCTATCGGTGAATAAGGAAGCTTTTCATAAATTATTGCAGAATCCCGGGCACATCACACCTGAGCACCTCCAGTCGCTGGAAGAACTGGTCAGGCTGTTTCCCTTTTGCAGTTTAGCCCATACCCTGATTGCCAAATCACATTACGATCAGGCTACCATGCTGGCTTCGCAGAAGTTGCGCAAAGCCGCTGCTTACGCCGCAAACCGCGACCGGCTGAAAAGAGTGATTACCAGCGGATGGGAGGAAAGAGCGGTGCTTGATTCCCCCCTTGCAGACCGCCCGGTATCCTTTGAGCAGGGGTCTGAAGGGTCTGCTTCCGTTGCTGAAGAAGTGTTTTCACCCGCAAGTCCGGCCGAAGATACCATTGCCGGAGCAATTCCTGAGGCAGTCCCCCCCCCTCCGCCCGGGAACGAGGCCGAAGAAGGATTGGAAAAACCGCTGGAAATTGAAACCCCGGCCGACTTGCTGTTTGACCGGTTGGTGGTGCCGCTTGGGCAAACGCACCTGGCACCCCAGGATCCGGATGGTGATGAGGAACCGGAAGAGCCTCCCCTGCAACTGGGGCATCTGAATGAAGATGATTTTGCCGTTGAAGAGTTCAGCCGGCGGTCTAAAAAGCACGTTCAGAACGAGATCATTGAATCTTTTATCCGCACAGAGCCCCGGATTACTTCGCAGAGTCTGGCCCAGCGGGATACTTACCCAAGCCGCGACCTTGCCGAAAAAAGTACGAAACCCGTCAGGATTGTCAGCGAGAATATGGCCAACATTTACATCCGGCAGCGGAAATATGACAAGGCCATTCAATTGTTTGAGCAATTAATATTGAAATATCCGGAAAAAAAGGAGATTTTTGTAAAACGTATTGAAGAATTAAAACAACTGTAATTCATGTATTCCCTGGTGATTGGTCTGATTATTTTCGTGTGTGTGTTGCTGGTTATTGTGGTTCTGCTGCAAAGTTCCAAAGGAGGCGGTATTGCCAGCGGTTTTTCCGGTGCAAACCAGGTAATGGGCGTAAAGCGCACCAGTGATCTGCTCGAGCAACTCACCTGGGGTCTTGCCGTGGCGCTGATGATTCTGACGCTTTCTACCAGCTTTGTCGTGCGGCCAGAGGAAGCCGACGGCCGGATCAGGAGTATCAATGTGGACCGTGCTGCCGAAAAATCACCGGGTGTACCCTCCACTCCTGCAGAAAAAACCCTTTCCGATACGACGAAGCAATAAAGAGACAGAACTCCCAAACAAAGAAAGGATGGCCATAGGCTATCCTTTCTTTGTTTGGGAGTTCCTCTGCCTTGCTCAGGTGGTGGTGCCGATGTATCTGACCAGCATCCTTTTGGCAATGGGCAGCAGGGTTTCGTCGAGGGGACAGGAGATTTTGGCCTGAACCAGATACGTTGCCGGATTCGCCAGTTTCCGGTACTTGCGGGTCAGATCTACCTTTAAACTTTCAAAGGTGACGCCGATTCCCCGGGGTACCGTCTCCAGAAAATACGTATGCACCCCTCTGAATTTTTCGTGGGCATTTTCAAAGAGGGTGATCTGGTACTGGTACACCTGGGTTTCTTTTTTCTCCGACTGGTTAACAAACAGGTAACCCTCATTGGGATACAGCGACGACAGGCCAACCGGCGTTATGTCCATGTGCTCCTCAACCAACTCATAAATGTCCTTTCCCTCCGTGAGCATATCTTTGAAATGAGGAATAGAATAAGTGATAATGCTTTCCAGTTCAGCCATGATCGAATCATCCTGCACAATCTTTTCGTAGGTAATATGGAGCCGCTCAAAATCGGCGCGGGAAATCTGCTGCGGAAAGTTTTCGTAAAGCAGCTTTTTGTTTTCTCTGATAGAGAGCAGATTCTGGTAGTGAAACACCAGATCAGAAAGGTAAGGGTACAACTTTCTTTCCCGGAAGCTCCCCTTTACCTGCTGCGCGTAGGAAAGTAAAATGTACTTCTTGTACTCAAAATCAATCAAGCCTTCGGTAAGCCAGTCTTGTTTTAAGGTTCTCATAGTTTTACTTCGGTTTGTTTTAATTTACAATTTTGCATTACAATTTTGCAGTATCTGCATCAGGTAACCGTGGCAGATTTACTACTCATGTCAGTTTTCTGCCACCTCTGACAGTAAAACTGCCACCTGTCAGGCTGGTAATTGGCAAAAAAGAGCTTTTCAGGGGTTTTTAAGGGATTGGCACAAGAAATGCAGATTGCTCCCTCGGATTTTAACCACAAATCTTCATCCCTTATGTCAAACGTTAGTATTAAGCCCCTTGCAGACAGAGTTCTGGTTGAGCCTGCTGCCGCTGAAGAAAAAACATCTTTTGGTATCATTATTCCTGACACCGCCAAGGAGAAGCCCCAGAAAGGTCAGGTTGTCGCCGTTGGGAACGGAAAGAAAGATGAGCCACTGACTGTTAAAGTAGGTGACACAGTTCTTTACGGAAAGTATGCCGGCACCGAAATCACGGTTGAAGGCAAAGAATACCTCATCATGCGCGAGTCTGACATTTTTGCAGTACTCTGATCTGATCTTAAATGTTGAATGCCCCATTTTTAGATTCAACAGCGCCCATTCCTTTCCCAATCTCCATTTAACATTTAAAATTTAAATTAAAAACATTAAATTTTATGGCTTCTAAAAAAATATTCTTCCAGTCCGACGCAAGAGACCGTCTTAAGAAAGGCGTTGACACACTGGCCGATGCAGTGAAAGTAACCCTTGGACCCAAGGGAAGAAACGTAATCCTTGACAAGAAGTTTGGCGCACCTGCCATCACCAAAGATGGTGTAACGGTAGCCAAGGACATTGAGTTGAAAGACGCCATCGAAAACATGGGTGCTCAGCTGGTGAAGGAAGTTGCTTCCAAAACGGCTGACACCGCCGGTGACGGTACTACTACTGCCACTGTGCTTGCCCAGGCAATCTTTACCTCAGGGATTAAGAACGTAGCTGCCGGTGCCAACCCGATGGACCTGAAGCGCGGTATCGACAAGGCAGTTGCCGCAGTCGTAGCCGACCTGAAGACCCAGTCCAAGGCCATCAGCTCTTCCAACGAAATTGCCCAGGTAGCAACCATCTCCGCCAACAACGATCAGGAAATCGGCAAAATGATTGCCGATGCCATGGACAAAGTAGGCAAAGACGGCGTAATCACCGTTGAAGAAGCCCGCGGCACCGAAACCGAAGTAAAAACAGTAGAAGGTATGCAGTTTGACCGCGGCTACCTCTCTCCGTACTTCGTGACCAACACCGAAAAGATGGAAGCTGAACTTGAGCGGCCTTACATCCTGATCACGGAGAAGAAAATTTCCTCCATGAAGGAACTCATGCCGGTACTTGAAGCTTCGGCCCAGACTGGCCGTCCGCTGCTGATCATCGCTGAAGACGTAGACGGTGAAGCCCTTGCTACCCTGGTGGTGAACAAAATCCGTGGCGTACTGAAAGTGGCTGCCGTGAAGGCTCCCGGCTTCGGTGACCGCCGCAAAGCTATGCTGGAAGACATTGCCATCCTGACCGGCGGTGTCGTGATATCCGAAGAGCGTGGCTACAAGCTGGAAAATGCTACCCTTGATTACCTCGGTGTAGCCGAAAAGATCGTGATTGACAAGGACAACACCACGATCATCAACGGCAGCGGCCAGAAAGAAAACATTACTGCCCGGATCAGCCAGATCAAGGCGCAGGTTGAATCAACTACTTCGGACTACGACAAGGAGAAGCTGCAGGAACGTCTGGCCAAATTGTCCGGCGGCGTTGCGATTCTGTACATCGGTGCGGCTACCGAAGTAGAAATGAAGGAAAAGAAAGACCGCGTTGACGATGCCCTGCACGCAACCCGTGCTGCCGTACAGGAAGGCGTAGTAGCCGGTGGTGGTGTTGCGCTGATCCGCGCAGCCAATGCACTGGCCAACGTACAGGTAAACAACGACGACGAAGCTACCGGTGTGAACATCATCCGGATATCACTTGAATCACCCCTCCGCACCATTGTGGCCAATGCCGGTGGTGAAGGATCAGTGGTGGTAAATAAGGTAAAAGAAGGCAAGGACGACTACGGTTACAATGCCCGCGAAGACCGTTATGAGAACCTGATCGCCCAGGGCATCATTGACCCGACCAAGGTGACTCGTCTGGCCCTCGAAAATGCTGCTTCTATCGCAGCCCTGCTGCTCACTACCGAGTGCGTAGTGGCAGAAGAGCCCGAAGAAAATGCGCCTGCTGCTCCCGGTGGAATGGGCGGCGGCATGGGCGGCATGATGTAATCATCATAATCCTCCAGATTAACATCCCCGGCACTTACTGTCGGGGATTTTTTTATTGTATCCGGTATCTGCGCAAAAGGAATCGCCGGTGAGATACTGACAATGGTGTCTGGTATTTGCAAAAAGCTGCCACAAGGCCGCTGGACTACGGCAAGGTTTGGTCTTACCGCAGATTACCACCATAGAAAGAATGAACACCGTTTTCTTAAATCAGCAGATTGGCCTGTCAGGCACCTTCTGCGTCACTGACAATGTAGCTGCGTTCCCTGATCCGGCCGGAGACCATAAAGAAGATCAGAACCGTGATGGTCATCAGGCCGACAAAGAACCAGAAATAAAGAGCACCTTCCAGTTGGGCAAAAAAACCGCCCGATGCAATGCTGTTGTTAACAATGCCCACAAACACATTGCCAATCGCAACCGTCAGCAGCCAGATTGCCGACATGGTACTCTTCATGGCTTTGGGTGAATGCGTGTAGGCGTATTCGAGGCCGGTAATGGAAACAAGCACTTCACCGGCGGACAGGATAAAGTAGGCCAGAATCTGCCACCAGATGGAAGGAGATGCCCCGGCGTCGATTCGTTGCTGGATCAGGGCAATGACCACGAACGACAGGGCCGTCAGGAAGAGTCCGGCCCCGATCCGGCGCAGCGGGGAAGTTTTAATGCCTGCCTTCTCAAAACCCGGATAAATGAAATAAGTAAATATCGGAATCATGGTAAGCAGGAAGATCGGGTTCACAGTTTGAACCTGCTCGGGAAGCAGTGTGTAGCCAAACACGTTCAGATCCATTTTAGTGGCCTGTAGTACCCACTCCGACAAACTCTGGTCCCACATGGCCCAGAAAATAGGAATAAAGGCAAAAACTGTAATCACATTGTACACGGCCTTCACTCCTTCTACTGAATCTTCGCGGAAGTTGCCTTTTGCCACATCGAGCCAGTGCTGCCCTTTCTGCTTTTTGCCCAGATTAGCCAGTGCATACAGGGAAATAAAAACAAAGTTGTTGCGCTGAATGCCGGATGGCGGCACCCGGCGGTACTTTTTACGGCCAAGCCAGAAAATAAGGGTCGCCAGCGCCATCAGAATGCCCGGTACCCCAAATGCCCATGCCGGTCCGTAATAGCGATAAATGAGAGGAATCAGAATGGTAGAGACCACGGACCCGGCGTTGATACTGAAGTAGAACCAGCCGTATACCTTAGACATCAGGTGCTGATTAGACTCATCAAACTGATCCCCGACGTTGGCCGAAACGCAGGATTTGATACCGCCAGCCCCGATTGCAATCAGAACCAGGCCAAAAGTGAAACCGGACAGATTGTTTTCAAACAACGCCAGGCACAGGTGACCGACACAATACACCATTGATATATACAGAATCACCCGGTATTTGCCGAAAAACCAGTCGGCCGCTAACCCTCCCAGCAAGGGCATTGTGTACGCCAGGGCTACAAAAAAATGCACCTGCTCATTGGCTTTGGCTTCGGAGACGGTCTGGAGGGCGGGGTTTAATGTGGGGTTGAAGAACTGGGCCACCAGGAACGTGACCAGGATGGACCGCATACCGTAGAAGCTGAATCTTTCGGCGGCTTCGTTGCCGATGATGTAAGGTATACTTTTGGGAAATACTCCCTTTTTTGGACTGCTAACCGTTTGAGTGGCTTCCATTCAATAAAAATTGACTCCCGTATTCGGTGAATCGTTAAAAATACGGCTAAAAATTGAACGCAGCAAATGTAAGGCTGGCTGGATGGTCATACGGTTGAATGGCTGAATTGCTTGATTGTTGCATTGCTGCATTGCTTGATTGTCAGATTGTCTGCTTCAAAAGGATAGTGCTGGTCAGTCAGACACCCCTTCAACCATATAACCATTCAACTTAAATCCCCTGCCCGATGGCCTTGTCCCGCTGGCTGGGCGTCACGGAGCTGAAAGCAAACTTTTCCTTGAACCGGATCAATTCATCTCTCAGATCAGATTCCGGCAACGGGGCAATATACTGGCTCAGCCGGCCGTGCGGCTGGAGTTGAATTTCCTGCATGGTCAGATGCTGATTGATGAAAAGAAACTCCAGTGAGGGGAAAACCTCACGCATGACTTCCACCAGATCAAGGAGTTGAATGTTTTTTTCCGTCAGGTTATAGGTGCCTGAAGGAACATCCAGCAGGGCGGTCTGCGCAAGGATATGCACTAATTTATCAATATGTATAAATGACCGGTGTTGCCGCCCGTTGCCGTGAATCGAAATCCGGTTGTTGAAGTTGGCATCAAACATAAACCGGTTTACCACGCTGTCGAAACGCATACTGGGGCTATACCCGTAAACATTTCCGCAACGCAGAATTATTGCATTCTTACTCTCAAAAATCCGCTGCACGTGCGACTCTCCGCGAAGCTTCGAAACACCGTAAAAAGTTTCCGGATGGGTCGTTGCCGACTCGTCGAGTAATTCTTTGGATGAACCATAAACGGCGGAACTGCTGGTGAATATCAGCTTTTTCACATCGCTTTCTTCCAGGGCATACACCAGTTCGGCGGTACCCCAGTGATTTACCTGCTCAAAAAAGTGGGAATCCGTGTTGTCGAAGGGCGTAGTGACTTTGGCGGCAAGGTGAAACACCACATCAATGTCCTTCAGAAACTTCCGGAGCTTGCGCGAGTCCAGCAGATCACCCATCACAAACTGCACCTTGTCAGTTTCCATCCGGTGACCGATGAAGAGGTTGTAATTGGCCCGGCTCAGGTTATCGTACACCACAATGTGACTTACCTGCGGTAATGCAGTCAGGTGACGCACCAGTTCGGTACCAATGTATCCGGCTCCGCCGGTGATCAGAATTTTCATGAAAGTCCGGTTATGATTTACGAAATCACTATAGAATTACCAGGGTAAAGAGGCCAAAAAAAAGCCCATTTCACTTACCGGCAAGCTCGGTATGCAGGCCGCATTCCGTTTTGTTTAATCCAAACCATCTTGCTTCCCGTTCGGTTATGTTCGGATCGAATTTTCGGGTACACGGCTCACAGCCAATACTGAGGTATCCCTGCATTTCCAGCGGGTGGCGCGGAATCCGGTGCTCTTTCAGGTAGGTTTCGATCATGCGGCCGGACCAGTCAAGCATGGGATGGAAACGGACAACGCCGTATTTTGCCGGTTGTTCGGTCTTCATGGCTTTCCGCACCGCACTTTGATCGGCCCGAACCCCGTTGATCCAAACATCGTACTTAGGCAGCAGGTTATCCAGGGGCTGCACCTTGTTGAGGTGGCAGCAGAAATCGGGATCTGACGCAAAAAGTAACTTTCCGCTGGCATCTTTCTGCATGTTACGGGGTACATCTGCGTATATGTCCTGAAGATTGAGACCCAGCAATTCTACAATCTGGTTGCGGAAGGCGATTGTCTCGGGAAAATGATAGCCGGTATTGATAAAATAAACCGGAATTGTCCGGTCAATCTGGCTCAGAATGTGCAGGAGTACAATGCTGTGCGTCTGAAACGACGAGGTAGTAAACAGCTTGAGCCCCCGCTCCCGGTACGCTTCAAGCTGCTTTTGAATCTGGGGTACTTCCAAAATGAACGGGGTCTGAAATTTTATAGTTATTCTGTAATTAGTGATAAATTTGCCCTTTGGGAAAAACAGAAAGCTTGCTATTCGCCCAAACGGTAAATATACATAAAGTGAGTAGAGCGCAAATACTGGAATGGCAATTACCGGCAGAAGGATAGGGAGATACGTTTTGTTCTGGATCTGGTGGATTGGTTTAACTGCAATTCACCCGGCCCCTGGCCAGACCAGTCCGGATACCTTAACCAAAAAGGCGGTTGAGCGGGAAGAGAAAAGGCTTATACAGATCAATCAGGACAGTCAGGATTCATCACTTGTTTTTTACCAAAGGTTAAAGGAAAGACTATACAAGCGCCGGCTGACCCGCCAGTTGTACGATGCGCTTTTCAGGGAACCTTACCGCAAGCCTGTGACCCGGACCCTCGAAAAGCCGGCAGATCCTTACCGGCGGTACAATGGCCGGTATGTTGGCGATATCCGCTATACGCGCCTCGACCCTTTTGGGCCCCGGGTGAACGATACCCTGCGGAAACCCATGAACTGGGTGGAACGGACGGCTAACTCCCTCCACGCAACGACCCGGAAACACGTGATCCGGAAAAGCCTGCTTTTTAAAAAGGGGGATGTATTCAACTCATCCGAAATCAGTGACAACGAACGGATTCTCCGCCAGACGCCCAATTTGCTGGATTCCCGCATTTACGTCCTGCCCCGGCCGGATAACCGGGATACAGTGGATATACTCGTAGTTACGCAGGATGTACTGTCAATATCAGGCGGGATCAGCGGCGATACACGTTCGGCCTCACTTGATCTGAATGAAAGTAATTTCTTCGGTTTTGGCCATGAACTACAGACCCGGACTACTTACCGGTCCCAGATCAACCCGCTTACCGATGCGCCGGTTGGCTGGGGCTTCCGGGGACTATACCGGATACCCTACATTGCCAACACCTTTGTCACCGGCCAGCTTGATTACATCCGGGAGTGGGATATCCGGCGGGAGGGATTGGTTCTCCGTCGGGAATTTCTGACTCCTGATATCCGGTACGCCGGAGGCCTTGAGTTAAGCCGGAACATGCGCCTTGTGCAGACTTATCCCCTGATCCCCGACAGCGCCAATGCACTGCAACCATTCAAATTCAAACTGATGGATGTCTGGCTCGGCCGGTCTTTCAGAATTAACTTCGGCAGCCCCGCCTTTCAGGAAAGATCCCGGCTGGTGGTTGCCATGCGGTCCAGCCATTACGATTTCTTCGACCGGCCGGTAGTGAGAGCGGATACCAATCAGATTCAGGAAGACCGTTCTCAGAACTTTTTCAGTTTCGGTCTTTCCACCCGCAATTACCTGCGCGATGTTCAGGTGTTCGGCTTTGGCCGCACGGAAGACATTCCGTACGGAAGCCTTTTTTCCGTCACGGGTGGATTGGAAAGGAGTGAGTTCGACTATGCCTACTATGTGGGTGCCAAAGCCTCGCAGGGGCGATATTACAGTGGTTTTGGGTACATGCTCGGTACCCTTGAATTCGGCAGTTTTCTAAGGGGGGGAAGTTGGGAACGGGGAGTGCTGCACGCAGGGGTTAACTACTTCAGCCGGCTCTTTTCTCTGCGGACAGCTCAGGTCCGGCAGTTTATTGATATCCGGTTTACCAAAGGCATCGGCCGCTTTGAACAGGAATTTATCGACATCAGCGGGCGGAACGGCATCCGGGGAATCGGCAGTGTGGCGCTGCGCGGCTCCAAGAGTCTGGTTGTGAACCTTGAAACGGTGGTTTTTACGCCTATCACCCTGCTGGGCTTTCAACTTGCGGGGTTCGTATATGCTGATCTGGGCTTTATCACTCCGTCCGATGCCGGAATTTTTGACAGCGCTCCGTTTCAGGGATACGGGTTGGGATTACGGGTACGAAACGAAAATCTCGCCTTTAATACTTTCCAGTTCAGGCTGGGCTTTTACCCCAATATTCCGGGAAACACGGCAATTTTCCGGACCGACTTCTCCGGTATTCCCCGGACCAGACTGCCCGATTTTACCATCAATGCGCCGGGAGTGGTACCTTTCCGGTAAGAGGTTGCTGATTGTTGGTTTAATAAATGACTGTACTGATAAGGAAGGGTATGGCTGAATGGTTAAATTGTTTAACTGTTGGAGGATCGTGAAGTGACCGTTCGGCCTGAAAACAATGCAACAATCCGGCCATTCAACCATATAATCATAACAGTCAATACAACCAACAACTCCCTTATGACCATTGAAGAAGCACAGAAACTGGTGGATGGCTGGATCACTACAACGGGGGTCCGATACTTTAATGAACTGACTAACATGGCTATGCTCACCGAGGAAGTAGGCGAAGTGGCGCGGATCATTGCCCGGCAGTACGGTGAACAATCCTTCAAGGAATCGGACAAGGGAAAAAACCTTGCCGACGAACTGGCCGACGTGTTATTCGTGGTGATCTGCCTGGCAAATCAGACCGGCGTTAACCTGACGGATGCCCTGAACCGGAACCTTGAAAAGAAGAATGTCCGCGATGCGACCAGGCACCTGAATAATGAAAAACTGAAAGGCTGAGTAGAAAGGCTGAAACAAACTTACTTTACGGTTTTCATTTTTACCAGTATTCCGTTTTCCAGTACGGGCAATACGTCGTACACATCTTCACGCAGGCAGAACTCGATGTCCCGGATCAGCCCAAGTCCGTGGAGGCGACGTACGTGCGAGGAATTGGCGATGAATTTGATCATGTTGAATTTAGCCGCCTCATAAATCATCAGAGCCGACAGGGCGGAATCATCTTCCACGAAAAAATCATTCTTCAGGCTGCATACCACGGCTCCGGCAAAGAGCATATCCTCCAGATTGATTTTACCTTTCCAGCCCGCGCATACGATTAGCACATCATTGGGCATAAAGTGGAGGTAATCCACTATGGTTTTCTTATTCAGGAATGAGCCGATCAGTACCTGGTCGGCTTCAATTGATTTGGTAATGGCAAGGGTTCCGTTGGTGGTGGTGACGGCGATGGTTTGCCCGATCAGTTCGGGGTTCATGTAACTGAACGGCGAATTATCCAGATCAAATCCTTCGGCCTTACGGGCGTCCCGTTCGGCGGCGGCAATAAGTCCTTGTTTCTGCAAGGCCCGGCATTCATCCAGCTGGGCCACCGGAATTATTTTGGCGACACCGTGGGCAAAAGCGGTTGTCATGCAGGAAGTTGCCCGGAAAATATCCACTACCACCACTATTTTCCCCGTTAACCGGTACAGGTGAAGCAACTCAGGCGTGGGGCAAACATCAATTTTTTTCATGAACCTGTTCTGTAGAATTCGCAGTTAACTGATTTGGAACCAGCTATCTGCAAAGATAAACGAGTACCTGATTATTTGTTTACAAATGGCAATTTTACAACTTTAGCTTTCAGGGGCTTTTTGCGGACATCAATGTAAACAATGCTGTCCGGAGCAGAAAATTCCTTCTGCACGTAACCCATGCCAATCCCAATGCCCAGACTGGGCGACTGCGTACCGGAAGTGACCTCGCCGATCCTGTTGCCGTCCGCATCCTGAATCCCGTAATGGCTCCGGGGAATACCGCGTTCTGCCATCACAAAGCCCACCAGCTTCCGGTCCACGCCATTTTCCCTCTGCGCTTTCAGGTTGCCTGCGTTGATAAAGTCCTTTGTAAACCTGGTAATCCAGCCCAGCCCGGCTTCCAGTGGCGAGGTGGTGTCATCAATGTCGTTGCCGTACAGGCAAAAGCCCATTTCAAGCCGCAGGGTGTCGCGGGCTCCGAGGCCGATCGGCTTGATTTCAAACTTTTTACCGCTTTCAAGAATCTTGTTCCAGACTTCTTCGGCATTCTGGCTGGGGACGTACAGCTCAAATCCACCGGCGCCGGTATAGCCGGTTGCGGAAATAATGACGCGGGGCACTCCGGCCAGTTCGCCCTGAACAAAGTTGTAGTATTCCATTTTTGACAGATCCACCCCGGTCAGCGGCTGGAGGGTTTGGGCGGCCTTCGGTCCCTGCACGGCAAACAGGCAGAGATCATCGGAAATGTTTTCCATTGCCACGCCGGCGCGGTTATGTGACATAACCCAGTCCCAATCCTTAGCGATGTTAGACGCGTTTACCACCAGCATGTATTCCTCTTCATCCAGCCGGTACACCAGCAGATCGTCCACGATTCCGCCAGATGCATTGGGCAGGCAGGAATACTGGGCCTTTCCAATGGCTAGTCTGGAAGCATCATTGGAAGTTACCCTCTGGATCAGGTCCAGTGCCCCGGGTCCGCTCAGCCGGAATTCGCCCATGTGCGATACGTCAAAAACGCCTACGCCAGTGCGTACCGTCTGGTGTTCCTCAATATCGGATGAGTACCGGACCGGCATCACATATCCGGCGAAAGGGACCATTTTCCCCCCGAGGCGCACGTGTACATCGTGCAGGGGAATCGTCTTTAACTGGGCTGAATCGGTCATAACCTTTGTTTTCAGGGCGCAAAGCTACAACATTATTTTACCAATTCCCTCAATGCATCGGAGGCACTCCATCGGGCACTCCGGGTTGGCTGCGCCCCTATCCGGCAGGCTGTTGCCATAGCAGCAATCCGGAGGTCTGGACTTCTTTTGCCCAATTGCCGGAGTCCCAACTGACTGCTTTTTCATCTGCCTGATTCCATGGCGGCGGCAACCGGCAAAACAGATTGCTGCGCCTCTGATTGCAGCTGAAAGAAAAAAGCACCTTTTACTGGTACTTTGTATCATTGAAAGTCCAGTGGCTACAGCTTCAGGGTAGTGGGGTCTTGCCGGTTATCCCTGAGGGTAATGATCTGGATGGAGTCCCTTTGTACGCGGTAATACAGGGAGACGTGTTTGGTAATCACGATTTTATGAACCCCTTTCTTCTGCGGGTTTGCCGGTACATGTAGGGCTGCTGCTTAATGCGGGCAATGCGTTTTTCAACCTGCCCGATAAAGGCATCCACCTCCTTTTTAGACCAGTGCTCCAGCAGATAACCGATGATTTGCAGGTAGTCGGTCTGGGCGCGTGCTGACCAGCGTTCTTTTCGGGGCATTACAGATTGTATTTTTGCCGTACCGCTTCCCTGACTTGCTCATAGCTGAAGGACTCGCCCCGGCCGAGCTGGTCTAGTCCTTGGTGGATGGCCGCTTTGTCGGCCTCGCTTAACTGGTCCCGGAAGTCGGTTTCCGTTTCGGCTTGCCTGGCTAGAATCGTACGCACGGCTTGCAGGATGGCGTCATCCTGCACCTGGTCAATGAGCCGGTGCAGGTCAGTTTTGATCTCGGTAGTTGGCATACTGAAGTATTTCGTCAGGTAAAGATAACGTTTTTAGCCCTGCAAAGGATGGTATTTGGTTAAATCATCCTGCAAGGCACTCAGGTTAAAGCTCAAGCGGTGATAGGCCGTAATTCCGTGCTGACGGATGGCTTCCCGGTGAGCCACAGTAGGATAAGCGGCATTACGCTCCCAGCCGTAGTGCGGGAAATGGGCCGCCAGCCGGATCATCAGCTCGTCGCGGTAAGTTTTTGCTAAAACGGATGCCGCCGCAATGGCAAAAAACTTCGTATCGCCCTTCACGATGCAGACGTGCGGAATAACTGGATAAGGGTTGAAACGGTTGCCGTCCACGAGCAGGAGTCCGGGTCTGGCGGGAAGGGAATCCACGGCCCGGTGCATGGCCAGAAAACTGGCATTGAGAATGTTGATCTGATCAATTTCCTGACTGGAAACTTCGGCCACTGCCCAGGCAAGCGCCTCTTTCAGGATTTCCGTGCGGACACTTTCCCGCTGTGCCCGGCTCAGTTGTTTGGAGTCTGTCAGCCAGTCGTGCCGGTAATCTTTAGGCAATACCACGGCAGCAGCCACCACCGGGCCGGCAAGGCAACCGCGGCCTGCTTCGTCCAGTCCGGCTTCGGTGAGGTCAGGGGTGTAGGCGGATTGCAACATCGGAGAATAAAGAATTTGCAGGTATCAGAAACCCAGCGCCGTAAAACCACCATCCACGGCGAGGCACTGTCCGGTGATGTACGCGGCGGCAGGCATGCAGAGAAAGGCAACGGCGGCGGCAACGTCTTCCGGCCGGCCGATCTTCCGCATCGGCGTCCGGTCCAGCACCGCGTTCAGGTAAACAGGATTTTGCAGCACGGTTTCGGCCAGCGGCGTCCGGATGTACCAGGGAGCCACGGCATTGACGCGGACCGCGTCGGGTGCCCACTCAACGGCCAGGTTCCGGGTCAGTTGCACCATGGCCGCTTTGGTCATGCCGTACACAGCACCGGTCCGGACGTGGGTAAGTCCCGCCACCGACGAGACATGGATAATGTTTCCGGCTCCCGATATTTTCAACAGCGGATAGGCCAGCTGGCATAATCCAAAGGCGGAGTGCAGATTGGTGTTCAGCAGAAAATCCACCTCCGGTGCGGAATAGTCAGGCGTTTTTTTTCGGATATTGGTGCCGACATTATTCACCAGAATGTCCAGTCCCCCCCAGGTGGCAGCAACGGTTTCCATCACCTGCTGCCGCCCCTCCGGCGTACTGACATCGGCCGCCACGCTGTAAGCAGTGGATCCCCGGCTCCGCAACTGGCCGACGTACGTCTCCGTTTCTTTTTCGTTCCGGGCGGTCAGGAGCACCTCGGCACCCAATGCCAGCAATTCTTCCACCACAGCCCGGCCTATTCCTTTGGTGCCACCCGTGACGACAGCCCTTTTTCCTTTGAGGTTCCAGCGGTTATGCTCCATTTAATGATTAGAATAAGGTTGTTTCAGGGAAGTCAGCTTACTTTACTACAATGCTTGCTTCGGCGGAGGTGGCACCGTTCACCAGTTTTACGGTATAGGTGCCGGGCTGTACGTAAAGGTTTTGCAGCTCCTCCCCTTTTCTGGCCTTACCGCCATCCCGCATCAAATCCCAGTTCACCACCTGAAAACCATTTTGGTTCATCCCGGTTAAACGGCGGATCGTTTTTCCTTTTGGATCCCGTATTTCCACTCCAACGGGTTTGTTCCCCGCTTTTCCCACGTAATACCGGATGGCCACCGATGGATCGCTGATTGTCTCAAATGCATATTCCCTTTCGCCCCACTTCTTGCTGTGCTGCACCGTAACCGGAGCGAAAGCCACAATGGACCGGGTAGTTTTGCCCTCCTTCAGCGCCTGCAACGGCTTTACATCCGCTATGTAGATACTCCGCCCGTGGGTGGCAATGACCAGTTCGTTGTCGCGGGGATGAACGATCATGTCGTAGGTGGCCACGTTGGGCAGGTTTTGGGAAAACAGGTGCCAGATTTTGCCGCCGTCCAGGGTCAGGTAGGTGCCGTGGTCAGTACCGGCGTACAGCAGGTTGGGGTTTACCGGGTCCTCCACGATTACGTTTGCGCATTCATCGGGAAGGTTGCCCGCCACTGAGGTCCAGCTTTTGCCGTAATCAGTGCTCCGGTAGAGGTAAGCCTTGAAATGGTCGTACCGGTAACCGGTGAGCGTGGCGTAAACGGTACCTTCCTCAAAATTTGAGGGGAAAATACTGCTCACCCACAGATCCGGCGGCAGGTTACCGGTTACTGGTTCCCAGCTGGCCCCCCCGTTGCGCGACACCTGAATATTGCCGTCATCGGTACCGGCATACAACAGGCCAAATTTCAGGGGCGATTCGGCAATAACCGTAATGGTGGAAAAGGGAACATTGCCCTGGGTCTTATTTTTAGTCAGATCGGGACTGATCGTCTCCCAGTTTTCGGCACCGTCGAGGCTGCGGTGCAGTCGCTGGGAGCCCATGTACAGAATAGCTGAATTGTGCCTGCTCATGACCAGCGGAGTCCGCCAGTTCCAGCGCAGGGAGGGTTCGCCGATTTCGTGTTTCGGGGTAATGGCGACCGGCTTGCCGCCGCTTTTATTGATCCTAAAATAGTTGCCGTACTGGAATCCGGTGTACACTATGTTGCTGTTTTCCGGGTCAACGGCCACCATCATTCCGTCGCCGCCCATCAACGGCTGCCAGTCTTTGCCTTTACCGGGCACCGATCCGGAGGAACCGTAGTAAACGCCGTTGTCCTGTAAGCCTCCATAGACATTGTAGGGCTTTTCTGAATCTATCATGACCGTATAAAACTGACCCACGGACGGCTGGTTCTGGTGCGACCAGGTGCGCCCACCGTCGAAGCTCACGTTTATGCCCCCGTCGTTGCCATTGATGATATGATCTTCATCGGCGGGATTGATCCACATGGCGTGGTGGTCGGCGTGCACCCGGCCAACGGTGTCGGTGACGGAGAATGTACGGCCCCCGTCATTTGAAACGAGCAGGGGGACCCCCCATGTAAATACCCGGTCGGGATTATTGGGAGCGACTCTGATCTGACCGAAATAGTAACCATAGGTGTAGTACAATCCATCCAGAGACTGCTGGTTGACCTTCCGCCAATTTTTGCCCGAATCATCGGACCGGTAAACCTCCGCGCCTTTGATCGTAGTCTCAAATAAGTTTGTATTCGCGTCGTTTTCTTCGCCCAGATACTCATAAAGTGCCTTTGGCTGGTATTTCCCGCGTTTAACCTCTTCCTTAATCAGTTCGGCGCGGTACTTTTTGGGGAAATTATTTTTTACCAGAAATGTATCGAGGTCAGCATTGGGAAGGTTCAGAAACACCTGCGGATTCATATCCCGCAAAACGTCGCGGCGAAGCATATTTTCTTTTCCCTTCGCATCTTTCTTTTTTTCCTTCCGGATTTCCTCCTGGTTATCCACCACTGCGTAAAGAACATCAGGCCTGGTCAGGCAGACATCCAGACCGATCCGGCCTACGTACTGTCCCTCCGGAAAACCCTTCATGGATTTCTCCCAGGTCTCTCCCCCGTCGTTGGAAATAAAAATGGCCGACCCCCTGCCATTGCCCACAAAATTACCGGCGTTCCGTAATCTCTGCCACGTAGTCGCCCAAAGCTGGTCCGGATTCTGCGGATTAATAACCAGGTCAATGACGCCGGTACTGTCATTTACAAAAAGCGTCTGCTTCCAGGTAAGGCCTCCATCGGTGGTTTTGTAGAGGCCACGGTCCTTCCCGGCCTAATACAAGGCACCAATAGCGGCCACCCAAACCACATCGGGTTTAGTGGGATGTAGCACAATCCGGCCGATGTGCTGCGTAGCGCCCAGGCCGGTGAACTGCCAGGTCTTGCCGGCGTCGGTACTTTTGTACACACCAGCACCGGCATAACTGCTGCGGCTGGAATTATTTTCGCCGGTTCCCACCCAGAGAATATCCGGGTTGGACGGTGCCAGGGCAATGTCGCCGATTCCCAATGCCCGCTGGTGGTCAAACACGGCTTCAAAGGTGTTGCCGTTGTTAACGGTCCGGAAAACGCCGCCAGAGGAGTAGCCAACATAATAGATCCGGGGATTTTTTTCATTTACTGCCACGTCGGAAACCCGTCCACTCATCACAGCCGGGCCAATGCTGCGGACAGGATAATTTTTCAGGATTGAGGTCGCCTGCATTTCTTTTCGTTGCCGGGCGGCGGCATCCAGTTCGTCCGGAGAGCTGGGACGAATGTTGGCGGGCCGGAAGGAATTAAGCTGGCGGCTGTTGCCTTCGTAACGGTTTTTCAGATGCTCCGGCTCAGCCGCGCCCTCTGGTATCAGTTTTACTCTTTCCTGGGCAAAAAGGAAAGTGGGAATCACCACCAGCAGGTACAGCAGGATCCGGAATTCAGATAAGTGGTTCATGAACGATAAGGCAAAGCCCGGCCAAAGTTTTAAAAATAGGTATTGCTTCACAAAAGCCCAAACTGATTTGCCTCTCCTGCTGTTAGGGAGAAAATACAAGCCGGACGAGAACAATTTATCCTACTGATTTTATATTGCAACAGGTCAACCGGATTATGTACCGCAATCCTTCTCTTTTGTTCCCCGTCCTCTTTATGGGTCTGTTTTCATTTCTTTACTCCTGTAAAACAAAACCACAGTTTGCGCCGGATGCGCCGGAAGAAAAATACAACCGGACCGGCACCAGCCTTCCCCGGCACCTATCCTCGGTAACCATTCCGGTGCAGATACAGATCAGCGAACTCGAACAGGCCCTCAACTCAAAAACCGAAGGAATCTTATACGAAGACAACAGTCTGGAAGACAACGGCAAAGACAACCTGATGCTGAAAGTCTGGAAACGCCGGCCGATCATCATCGAAGCCACCGGAGATGTATTCAGCCTGCGGGTACCGGTAAAGGTGTGGGCCAGAGTCAGGTATGGGTTTGACCGTTTTGGAATCCGGCTTTATGATTACCGGGAAACGGATTTTGAGCTTGACATAAAATTTATCACCCGGATTTCCGTCACGCCGGACTGGCAGATTGCAACCAATACGACAGCCGGTGGCTATGAGTGGATCAAAAAGCCCTTTGTGCGTTTTGGGCCAATCGAAATACCCGTAGCCCCTACCGTGGGGAGGATCATTTCTCAGCAACAGCCTGCTCTTGCGGCCCGCCTGGATGAGCAGGTGCAGAAACAACTCCTCTTGCGGCAGTACGTGGAACAAGCCTGGGGCAGGATGCAGAATCCGTTTAAAATTTCGGACGATTACCAGACCTGGGTAAAGATCACCCCTTCGGAAGTGTTTATTTCTCCCCTTCACGCCGCCGGCGGGACAGTACGGGCGCGGATCGGCATCCGCGGGTACACGGAAACCTTTACCGGCCGCGAACCCGAATCTGGCCACCTGCCGCTTCCGGCGCTGCAAATGTCCGGTGAGGTTCCCGGCGAATTTACCATCGGCATCAGCAGCCAGATTTCGCACCAGTACGCCGCAGAACTGGTATCGAAAAGGTTCGTCAACCAAAGTTTCGGAAGTAAACGGTACGCAATTACGGTAACATCGGTGGACCTTTACGGCAACGGGGATCACCTGATCATCAAGGCCGGCGTAAAGGGGAGCATTGACGGGACAATTTACCTGCGGGGCAAACCTTATTACGACGTTGCGTCACAATCTATTGCCTTGCACAACCTTGATTATGACCTTGATTCCAGGAGCAAGCTGCTGCTATCCGCAAACTGGTTGCTGCGGGGCACTTTTCTCAAGAGGATGAACGATGCTTTCCGGTTGCCGGTCGGAAAGCAACTTGCGGATGCCAGACAGAACCTTCAGGAAAAGCTGCGTGAGAATCAGGTCTCTAAAGGTATTTTTCTCAATGGCCAGCTTGATGAACTTACTCCTTCTTCGGTAATCATCACGCCGGGTTCAATTTTCGCAGTGGTTCTGGCAAAGGGAAAAGCAGAAGTCCGGATAACCGGACTTCTATAAGACTTGAATGAGAAAACCAGCGGGAAACAGCCCCCTGATTCAAAATTGCGCAGCTACTTAAACCGGGTGACTCACCAGTTCCTCAACGATGTCCCGGCAAAGAGAAGCCATCCGGCGGATGGAAGCCGAAACATCGTCTGCATTCACCTGCTCCTGAAGCAGCTTTTTCCCTTTTTCAATTTCCTCCAACAAGTGATTGGCAGACAGAATTTTAAGGGTTGGCTGCATTTTATGGCTCAATGCCTTCAGCATTTGTTCATCGCCGGCAGTCAGTGCCCGCTGGTATACCGCTTTGCACTCCTGCAGTGTCTGGATGCACACATCAATTAACCTTTGACGGAAAAGAATATCATCTCCGGCCATTTCGCTGATGGCCTGCAGGTCAATGGTTCCGGGCCTGGCTTTCGGCAACCCGGGTGCTGGTTCGGGTTCTGCCCCCACTCCCCGGGTGTAATAGACGATTTTATTATACAGCTCAGACGGAATGAAGGGTTTGGTCACGTAGTCGTTCATGCCAATGTCGAGCAGCTTCTGCTTCACGTCACTCATGGCGGAAGCCGTAAGGGCGATAATGGGCAGACGCTGAAAACAGGTCTCTTTCAGCGTGCGTATGTTCCGGGTGGCCGTATAGCCATCCATTACCGGCATTTGCAGGTCCATCAACAGGAGATCATACTGAATCTGCTGCACCATCTCTACGGCAATCTGACCGTTGGTGGCATAATCGGGCTGAATGCCCCACTGGTTCAGGAACTTGGTAGCAACGATGGTGTTTACTTCGTTGTCCTCCACAAGTAAAATCCGCAGGTGGCTCAGATCGGCTGCCATCTGGTTTTCAAAAACCGGCAGGTGATGCATATTGCCGCCGGCTCCCCTGCGGAAGGAGATGGTAAAATGGAAACGGGAACCCAGGTCCTGTACGCTTTCAACGAAGATCTGACTTTGCTGCAATTCCAGCAGGCGTCGGGTGATGGCAAGGCCAAGGCCGGTACCTCCGAATTTGCGGGTGGTGTCGGGGCCGGCCTGGGTGAAACTTTCAAAAATACAATCCAGCTTATCCTCAGGTATCCCGATGCCGGTATCGCTGACAGCAATTTTAATCTCAGCCCGGTCACCGGTGATTTCCCCTGCGGTAGCTTCGATCCGTACCATGCCCCGTTCAGTGAACTTGATGGCGTTGCTCACCAGGTTATTAAGAATCTGACCAAGCCGGACCGGATCACCGATCAGCATACCGGGCAGCTTCGGATCGATGGACGTCTCCAGTAAGATGTTCTTTTCCTGAGCCTTGTACAGCATGGACTGCTCCACGCTGCCGATCAGGTTGCGCAGGTTGAAATCTACCTCCTCAAAAGCAATTTTGCCCGCCTCTATTTTGCTGTAGTCCAGAATGTCATTGATGAGCACAAGCAGGTTATCGGCCGAAAATTTGAGTATGTTCAGATTCTCCAGCTGATCGGCCCGGGGATTTTCCTGCAGCAACAGGTGCGTCATTCCGATCACGGCGTTCATCGGCGTACGGATCTCGTGGCTCATCATGGACAGGAAGCTCTGCTTGGCGGCAACGGCTTCCTCGGCCTGGTCCCTGGCCCGGATCAGCGTGTCTTCCACCACCTTGCGTTCAGATATGTCCATGATCGTCCCCGAGAGTCCGGTTATATTTTTTCTCGCGTCAAGGGTGAGCTGGGCAAAAATCTCTACCCATTTGTATTCGCCGCTGCTGGTCAGGAACCTGATTTCGTGCCTGACGTAATCCTTTTCCTGCCGGATAATGAGCCCGAATACAGCTTCACTCCGGGCCTGATCATCCGGATGAATATACCGGCAGATTTCTTTGCCCAGGCTTTCCTCCTCAGAAAATCCGGTAATGCACATCCACGCGGGGTTGAGAAAAGTCCAGTGACGCTCAGAATCGGTCTGAAAAACTACTTCAGCAATGTTATTTACAACCGAACGGTAGCGTAATTCGCTCTCTTTGATTTTCTGCTCAGCGTACCGCAGCCGGGTAATATCCCGCGCAATCACTCTCACCGCGTGCAGCTGGTCGTTTTTATACTCGAAGGTAGCATTCTGGCCTAACCATATTTCGTTGCCATCCTTGCTGATGACGGGTACTTCGTAGTAGGAATTCAGTGCCTTGTATTCTGCCTGTTTCTGGTAGAAGGAAGTGGCTTCCTTGCGGTAACCGGGCTTGATTACGTTCCAGCAGGGCATCCGCAGAAATTCTTCCTTTGTATACCCGAGCAGTTTACTTGCTACCGGGTTAAGGTAGGTAAAATAACCTTCGGCGCCATTTTCGTAAATAATATCGTCTGCTTTCTCGATCAGACTCCGGTATTTTTCTTCACTTACCTTCAGGGCTTCCTGGTTGCTTTTTGTTTCGGTAATGTCCTGCGCTATCCCCAGCACCTGAGTGACTTTGCCTGCCTCATCCCGGGCAAACACAACCTCCTGACAATGCAGCCAGACGTGGTAACCGTTCTTGTGGCGGATCCGGAATTCCACTCCGTGCATTTCATCATCACCGGCCACGCGGATTTTCCGCTTCTGATCCTTGTACCGTTCCAGATCTTCCGGGTGCACCATTGTAGCCAGTGCCGTCCGGTCCATCTGCATGACTTCTTCCGGCAACAGTCCGGAGATGTCGGTGACTTTCCGGTTGGTGAATATGTTTTTTCCTTCGGCAAGGTCAAGCACGTAGAGCACATCGGGCGTGGCCTGGGTCATGGCAGTGATAAATCTTTGCTTTTCAAGTAGTTCTTTTTCCGTCCGCTGATGCTGGGTAATCAGGGCACGCTGCTGGTTAAGAATGTCCTGAAGTCTTTCCCTTGCCTGATCCTGCTCCGCAGTTTTCTCTTCCAGCTGGGTGTTGAGTTCAGCCGTCAGTTCAGCAGTCCGGATCATCTGGTCAATGTAATAGCTGATCCTGTGAACCGTCGGCCGGAATATAAAAACCCCTTCCAGGACCAGCACCAGCAGGGTGATGACGTACAATACGATTTCCAGATTCTGCAGGTGGGCAACCCGGGTGTTTGAACGCTCCTCGTGGAAACCAGCCAGCCTCGTCGGTTCCGGTAAAGACAGGCTCCTGCGCCATCATTACCGCAATGGTGTTTTCCAGCTCTTCCGGCTTGCCGGAGGAGAAAACCACAGTGCGGTTGGCCTGCCTGCGGATTTCCCGGAAGGCGGGGTCGGCTTCTCCATCAGTGGCTCTGTTTCCGGAGTGTTTCCCGTAAGCGGCGCCTGACCGCTGGACTTACCGAAACGCAGCACCTTATGTACCTGATCCCAGGAATTGATCTGACCTTTAAGTTGTTGGGCCAACTGTTCCCGTTTTATGACATCGGGCGTGGCCCGAATCAATAAAGAAGTGTTGATAATTTCCTGAACCTGAACCCGCTGTTGCCTCAGCATGGTTACCACTGCGCCTTCTTTAAGCGTTTTGTTGAGTTGGGTATGCACGAAAACCTGACTGGTAGTAGCAACTAAAGCTATGATGATCAGGCTGATAATGTAAACCTTCGTGAGAGGCAAAGGCAACTGAGGTATATTTCTTTCCATGCCGGGTTATTGAAATCGGATGATTCCAAAATACGGCAGACCGGATTCAGGCAAAATGGAAAACCAGACAAAAAAATGGTTTGTAATATATCCCTCCGAAGTAGCCGTGCCCCTTTCAGACGCTGTTGGTCAGTTTACTTTTTTGAGCCGCTCCAGTTCGCGCTGCATTTCACTCACCAGCACGCTCAGGCCATCCAGGGAAGCTTCGGAGCGGGGCTCGGGCATCTGGAAGCTGATAAAGGCCCTTGCCTCCCAGATTTCCAGCACATCTTTTACCGATACTTCAAAACTGCTGATCCCGGCCATATCAGAGAGGAGAAGCAATGCCCCTTTTACCTTGACCTGATTGTAGAGGCGGCGGTAGAGGATGCCCTGCTTGTGTACCACCACAAGGTAGTGCTGACCATCACGGATGTCGTACCAGTTGGGTACGTAGGCAGCCACCACGGTTGCCCCTTCTACCGGAAAGTCATTTTCCATCTGAAAGGCCCGGTATTTGCCGGCTGGTAATCCCGGAAGGATAATTTCGGGCAATTGCTTCAGAAAGTCAGCGTAGGCATAACTTGCGAGATAGTCTGCTGAAAACTGGCGGGTAACCCATTCCATTGCCCCGGACGGCTTTGCCGGGAAACAGGCACCGGCGGGGGAGCAATGACGTCCGCGACTGAATGGCGGAACAGGCCGGGCTGGTCTGATCTGGGGGCGGTACTTCCTGAGGGTTCAGCCGCCTGGGGGCAGCCGGTTGGGAAGACTGCTGCGCTACGGGTTGCCGGTAGTATTTGTCAATGATCGAGGCAAGTGGTTTTGGCGCTTCGGGCTCAGGCTTGAGCTGCAATTGCGGCGCAGGCTGGGGAATCGGTACCCCCTGACTCTCCCGTAAGCGGCGTATGTCGTTCTTGAGGAGATTGTCAACGGTGGTTCCAAAAATTTTAGCAATGTTCATGAGGTTGTCCAGGTTGGGGTTGGCCCTCCCCTCCTCATAAGCTCCGAGCAGTGACCGCTTAATGCCTATTCTCCGCGCAAATTGTTCCTGCGTGAGCCCGTTCATCCGGCGCAGATATTTTATGTTATTCGCAACAAGTGACATACTTACCAGCGGATCAGGACCTTGACAAAATGTTTAGCCAAAATACGCAAAAATGTGGGGACAAAACAAAGACAGCGCAGGATTATGGAGGACAATTCTTAAAGTGGCTGGTATCACGCATCCACCAATGACTGTACGGGAAGCTGGAAGCAGAAAGTAGTTCCTGAACCTGGCTGGCTATCTACCTGAATGGTTCCGCCGTGCCGGGCCACAAACTCGCTGCAGATGATCAGGCCCAGCCCGGTTCCGGTTTCATTGGCGGTTCCGGCGGTGCTGTGGTAAGTGTCCACCCGGAAAAGCTTGGGTATATCCTCCTGAGGAATTCCCACCCCCGTATCTGATACCGAAATTTCTGCACGGTCATCGGTGCAGGTGGCATTCACCCATACTTTACCACCTTCGCCGGTAAATTTAATGGCATTGTCAATCAGGTTGCGCAAAACGAAGTGAAGCATGTTCCGGTCGGCATACACAGTCATTTCATATGGAATTTCGGCGTAAACAGCAATCTTTTTATTGACGGCCGTCACCTCAAGCAGGCTGTAAATATCCTCTACCATCTTGTCGAGGGATACGGCTTCCGGTTCGTAATGAATGGTGCTGCGTTGCGTCCTTGACCACTCCAGCAGGTTATCGAGCAGATTCCGGAGGTTGCGCACGGTACGGTCCGAACTGATGGCAAACTGCTTCAGCTCCTCGCGGCTGAAGCCGTCAAGGTGGTTGATCAGAATCTGGAGCATGCCCGTGAGCGAATGCAACGGGCCACGCAGGTCATGCGAAATAATGGTAAAAAACTTATCCTTGGTGGCAAGCAGGTTTTGCAGGTTCTCTTCCGAAAATTTCAGTTTTTCGTTTATGGTCTGCAGGTCGCGGTTCTGGGCCTGAATGATCTGGTTACGGACGGAAAGCAGCTTGTTGGCCCGCCGCTTGATAATGTACCGGTTCAGGTAAACCAGCCCCAGAATCAGGAGCAGAACGCTGAGTACCCCCATCAGGTAATTCAACTGGCGGTTGCGTTCAAGGGTGATAGACTGTATTTTTTTCTCCTTCCGCAGCAACTCCACTTCCTGCCGCTGGCTTTGCAGCTCATAACGGGCTTCCACTTCCGCAATCTCTCTGGTAGTCAGCTGAGAGGATACCGAATCGCGCACGCCCAGATACTTTTGCTGCATCTCGTAGGCCCGCCGGAAATCATTGGTCTGGGCGAAGCTGGAGGCGAGGCCCTGGTAAGCCTGCATCAGCGGTTCGCTGGCCTCTGCAATGCCGGCCCCGGCAACGGCTTTATTATAGTAAAATATGGCCCGGTCATATTGTTTCATTGCGGCATAGGACCGGGCAATGCTGTTGAAGTTTAATGCCGCGCCGGTAGCATCGCCAGCTTTTTGTTCTCTCTGCAGTGCCCGGAAATAACTCGTCAATGCCTTGCTGTATTCTTCCCTGTTATGCTGAATATCGCCGATATTCCGGAATGTTACGGCCATGCCCTTTTCATTCTTCATCTGACGGTAAAGGTCCATTGCCTGGTTGTAGAATTCCAGTGCCTGATCCAATTCATCTTTTTTAGAATAAATAAGTCCGAGATGGTTGTAGGTAGCCGCAACTCCCTCCCGGTGATTGATTTTCAGAAAATGCCTGAGTGACCGCTGGTAATAACGCAGTGCCTTATCCGGATTGCCCGACACTTTGTATACATTGCCGATGCCGGACAGGGTAACTGCCATCCGCATGGTGTCCCTGATTTTTTCTCCCAGACTCAAAGAATTGAAAAAATACTGCAGCGACTGGTCATAATTGCCCCAGTCAAAATAAACCTTGCCAGTGTAATACAAGGCATCGCTTGCTTCCGGGTCCTGTTTCCGTTCGGTTGCCCTTGCATGGGTGGTGGTAAAATACTCCAGCGCCTTTTTGTACTTGTTCAGCTGGTAATAACCCTTCCCGACTGTAAGCAGTGAACGGGTATGACCAGACAGGTAATCCAGTTGCAGGGCCAGCCTTACGGCCCGGAAACCAATCTTCAGCGCAGTATCCGGATTGGTTTCAATCAGCCGGGAAGCATGGGCGTTCAGGGTGTCTACCTCAGGGGCAGGGGCAGCAAGACGGGACTTTTGGGCACGGGAATGAAGGGTGCCGGCAAACAAAAACAGTATTGCCGCCACTGCACTCACCCGTCTGAACCAGTTTCTGTTACGCATGTACCTCCAGCTGTGTATTAATATGCGTGTGAGCTGCTATAAAACCCCACGGCTGTTTCACAAGATAGCCCATCGGGTCTTCCGGAACAACTATTTCCGGGTTACGACTCCGCTCCGGTTATATAACGCCTGAGCAAGCTTGATTTGTAAATAACTGAACTTTCCTTCAAAATAGTCAAAAATTGCCCTGGCGGAAAGCGGCTGAATGCCCGGAATGACGGCGAGTATGATCTGCAGGTCCGCCGGGTGAAGAAAAGCCTGCCACTGAATGGAATACCCGTTTTCCAGCAGCCAGGCCAGGTGGGACTGAACGGTGGTAATACCCAGATCCCGCTGCTGCGCTATTTCCTCAGGAGAGCAGCCCTGTTCGTACAACTGCAGGGTAAGCAGGTATGAACCTCCTTTTACCTGCACTCCTTTCCCGGTCTGCTCTTTTACAAAGCGCCGGACTTCGGTAAGGATTGCTTCACCGAACTGTTCAAATTTATGAGCGGTAACCCCTTCGATGGCCAGCAGGGCAGACCGGTTTCCCGGCTTGGTTTTGGCTATCTCATGCAGGGTGTTATCGTTGAACACAATGTAGGGCGGTACGTTGTGCCTGTCGGCCAATTGTTTGCGTACCACCCGGAGGCGGTCCGGCAAAGTTTCCTTAAGCATTTCCCGTTTCGGTTTCCGGCTTTCCGCTCCCTTCTCCGGCCTGGGCTGATTCTCAGGCTTTACCAGCCATACCTGCTGGGCACCGTTTAGAATTTTCTGGGCCAGCACGCCTTTGTGGATGGCATACTTCTGGTGGTATGCCACGTCCAGCACGCCGGTATTGACCATTTGGGTCAGGTATTCCCGCCAATCGTCGGGTTTTACGTCGGCACCGGCCCCATAGGTTTTAATCTTGTCATACCCTTTTTCGAGGATCTCCCGGCTGCGGCTGCCCCGCAGAACATCAATCAGCGTGCCCATATTGACGCCTTCTCCCAGACGGATGGCCGCCGACAAGGCCTTCTGGGCCAGTAACGTTCCGTCAAACCGGGTCCGGGGCTCGCGGCAGACATCACAGTTGCCGCAGTCAGTTCCGGCTTCCTCGGAAAAGTAGTTGAGCAGAATGCGACGCCGGCACAATTGCGCCTCAGCGTACTGCTGCATCCGCTCCAGACGGGCTATCTGCAACTCCTGCCGTTCGGGAGTCCCTTGCATGAGCATTTCCCGCCAGTTCATCACGTCCCGGAAGGAGTAAAAGAGAATCGTTTCGGCGGGCAACCCATCCCGCCCGGCCCGGCCTATTTCCTGATAAAAACTTTCCAGATTTTTAGGCAGATTGTAGTGCATCACCCACCGCACATTGGATTTGTCAATGCCCATACCGAAGGCAATAGTGGCGCAGATGATCTGAATATCATCACGCAGGAAGGCATCCTGCGTGACCATCCGGTCGGCAGCGGGTAAACCGGCGTGGTAGGCCGAGGCTTTGTACCCGCTCCGGTAGAGCTTGTCGGCTACTTCCTCGGTGGCGTTGCGGCTGAGGCAATAGATGATGCCCGGCTCTTCGGGGTGCAGCTCCAGAAAGTCAAGGATGTGCCCCAGCCGGCTGCGGCCGGGTCTTACGGTCAGGCTCAGGTTGGGCCGGTCAAAAGACGACACAAACACTTTGGGACTACGCAATCCCAGTTGGTCCAGAATGTCCCGGCGGATCAGCTTATCGGCAGTTGCCGTCAGCGCAATGACCGGTACTGAGGGAAAATATTCTTTTAAAATCTTCAGCTGGGTATACTCCGGGCGAAAATCATGCCCCCATGAGGATATGCAATGGGCTTCATCAATGGCAAACAGGCTGATCTTCATCCTGTAAAGCCACTGCAGGAAAACCGGTGACATAATCTTTTCCGGTGAGACATACAGCAACCGGATTGCTCCTTCGCGGCACTGGTGGTCAATTGCGTCTTTTTCCAATGGCAACAGACTGCTGTTGAGGTAAGCTGCCCGGATACCGTTGCTCCGCAAGCCATCTACCTGGTCTTTCATCAGGGCGATCAGCGGTGACACCACCACGGCCATACCCGGTAAGGCCAGGGCGGGTACCTGGTAGCACACGGATTTACCTCCCCCGGTTGGCATCAGCAACAGGGTATCCTGACCGGCTATTACCGCCCCAATGGCTTCCTCCTGCAAGGGCCGGAAACGGTCATATCCAAAAAATTGCTTCAGAATCTGGGATGGAAGAAGAGGCTCCGGCATAGGCAACAGTGAAATTTACTGCAGTTGTATCTGCTTTTACAAAAATACCTCCTGATCGTCTGATTGCCCCCTCTGCACCGGGATCATAATTTTCCGGATAACTGGCTGATCCTGTATTCCTGAGTATGCGTATTTAACCGGACAAAACACGAGGAGTCCCATGAACGAAAATGCCACCCTTTTTGCCGAAGCCCTTACCGGGCGTTTTGGAGATTACGCTTCGGTTGCCGGCATTGAATCCGCGAACGAAAATATGGGCCTGGTGCTCAGCTTTTGTTTCCCGCGCTTTCCCGAGCCGGAACTGCTAACGGGCATCACCTACGGGCTTTCTGAGGCCGGACACGTAAGCCGGGGAGAAAAGAGGCCCGAGCTGGTCATCACGGTCCGGTCGGCGGATGAAAGTTGGGTACACGCCATTGGCTACCTTGCCGAATGGCACCGGGAACAACATCCATTTGCGCCGGGAAGCCTCTTCCACTACGGAAAACCCATCGCCTCAGACTCTCCGATGGATTCCTTTCTGATTTTTGAGCCAGCCACCCGCGGAAAGGATACCTTTGCGCCGGTACAACTTCCCGACCGGCAGATTTCATTTCTGATGGTTTACCCGTTGTACCACGGCGAGGTGTCGCTGATCCGGAAAGTAGGGATCAGGAAGTTTATGGATCTGCCGCAGTATGATTTTTTTGATGTAAACCGTCCGGATCTGTCTTCCCTCTACCGGGCAGGCTGAGTCAGCCATGTTATTCCCATTTCAGGTTGATCTCGGTGCGACGGTTCCGGGCACGACCACTACCGGTTTCGTTGGACTGCACAGGAATCCGCTCCCCTTTGAAATCTTCCACCAAACGGGCATTGACCCCGTTTCTTTGCAGGTAACCGGCAACAGCCTGGGCTCTCCTCCTCGAAAGCTGATCATTGTAGGCTTCCGGCCCCACAAAGTCAGTATGACCTACCAATTCTATCACAGCCGATGCGCTTTTCCGGATTTCCTGACAAACCTTTTGCAGAACCGCCGCGGCTGAATCGCTGATGGTGAAGGAGTCAAATGAGAATTCAACCCGGTAAGAAACGGGTCCCTCCGGCTTCTTTTCGGTGAATACCCCGGTCTCAACCTTTTCGGGCTGAACCGGCTCCAGTTCTGCCGGCGCCGATTTGTTGCCGGAAAAGACAGGGGAGGGCGGCATTTCGGGGGTAGCCGCGCAGGTTTTGTCAAAAACATTTTTAGAAGACACGTAGCTGCCGCCAAGGCTCCGGAAGGAATGCGCTTCCAGAAAAACGCCCGAATCAAGGGAATAGTCACCAACATCGGCAACGGCAATTTCAATGTGGTACACTTCTCCCGGAATCACCCTACAGCTGGCTTCCAGTACCGTAGTGAAACCGTCGTACTGAAGGTTGTATCTGGGAATGCCGCTGTCTTTCCGGAAATCCTTATTCCTGATGGTTTTTTTCCGCCTTACGTCATAAATGATCCGGTCATTGAAGGTGTGGGTCGGGTTATCAACGTAATACTTCCGGTTGGTTTTGTGGTTGATGCTATTGATGGTGACTGGAGTCCGGGAACGGGGCAAAGTAGCCAGATTGACATTGGGCATGCCCGGACCTGATACAAAAAACCCGAATACATCGTTGTACCTGGACCCGACGTACTCTTTGTATTCTTCGGAGGCAAAAATAAAATTGAAAGTCAGCACCTCGGTGGAAGTCACAAAATCGAATTCGAGCACGGCCGCATCGTGGGTTTCCCCGGCGGCAATGGAATCCAGCCGGCGGTTTCCGGCCGCCTTGCTTACCCACCCCATTCCGGCAAAATGATTCGGACCACTGCACATCAATGCATTGCCGGTAGTCAGCAGCAGTCCGTTGTGGATGGAAAGTATCTTTGAAGAATCCTGATAGCCGGCAATGGCGTGCCGGGGCCCCGTGTATTTTACATTACTGACCGCCACCCCTTCACCAAGTAATATGTCATTGACCAGCCGGACTGCATTCAGACTGGTGTCAATCCGGATCTGAGCAGGGGTGGGGTTAAAAGCCGCGGACAGGCAGATAACCAGAAGAGCGAAAAACTTTTTCTGAAGAGAGGCGCGTATCATCCAAAGGACATTTAGGATATAATTCCCGGTGGGGAATCAATCCGGTAAATGGAAAAACCTTTTCTGACACACCTGTTTACACGCTCACAATTTAGCGTTTAAAGCCCGGAAATCAAAGGAATCCGTGCGGGATTTCACCAACCGGCACCAGTCAACCGGGGAAGATACAGGCAGTTCTCTGCCTACCCTCTCCACGGCCCGGTGATAGCGACTGTCAGGCCGGCATGCTGGATATTGACAAAATAAGTACTTCCATCCGGGGAGAAAACACCACCGGCTAATTCAGACCTGTATCCAACGTTCTCAGCCAGTTTGTAGTATTGGCCAGTGGGGGTGATGCCGACAACGAAAGGGTGATTATCGTCTTCGCAAACCACAAGGTCACCCCAGGGAGATATGGTCAGGTTATCGCAGCTTTTGACGAGATCAGTATTGTTTGGCTCCGTGAATAATTCCAGTCGTCCGGGGTTTTCATCTTCCTGCGGGGTTCCTTCAGCAGCGCCGGGCTTGTACCTGAAAATCTGGCCTTTGCCATTGTGTCCGCCATTGGTGCAGGCGAAGTAGAACTCTCCCTTGCCAAACCACATTCCTTCTCCCCTCGCAAAACGGGCAGCCCCGTTTTCAAAACCCTGAAACCGGAGGTTGTCAGCTGGTGACTCCACATCATGTATGTCGATCCAGATGACTTCCTGCGCCTCTCCTGCCGGCAGTTTGGGCGTTTTCAGTGCCTCCCAGTTACGGGTATCGAAACCAGGTGCATCTTTCAGGGCCAGGGCCTGTAGTCTGCCACCTTCCCGGAGGTTATCCGGAGCAGCGGGAATAAAACGATAAAGCAAGCCATCCGTCCGGTCTTCAGTCAGGTATACGATTCCCGTCCGGGGATCTACGCAGACTGCTTCGTGATTGAACCGGCCCATAGCTTTCAGGGGTATCGGATCAGCCGCGAGAGTTGCGGCGGAAGCAGGCACCTCAAACACATAGCCGTGATCCTGCTCCACCACGCCTCCGGCTATTTCAGTGCTTTCCTCGCACGTAAGCCAGCTTCCCCACGGCGTAGGGCCACCGGCACAATTGCGGTTAGTACCTGCCAGGCTCAGGTATTGATGTTCTGCCTTACCAGTGCGGTGGTTGTACACCAAAGTGGTGGTACCGCCAAGGGAAGGGCTTTCACCCCGGCCAAAATCGTAAAAGCGGCTCCGGTCCACACCGGCCAGTAATTCATTGCGGTGCCCGAATGCACTTTCCTTCCGGGAATCAGCACTCATCTCGTGGTTCCGGATGAGGACTGTTTTCCCCTTAGGGCCGGCAAAGGTTGCCATTCCGTCCGGCTTACCGGGCACCAGCAAGCCGTCAGCCATCTTTTCTCCCTGACGGGAAATGATCCGGTACGAAAATCCTTTGGGCAGATTCAGAATTCGTTTCCGGTCAGGAATCAGGGGTCCGTAGCCAACCGGCCGGTCGGCCAGGGTACCGGCAACGACTGGATTTGCTACAAAATGGCGAAGACCGGCAAATCCAACAGTGACAGCACCCGTAAGTTTGAGAAACTGCCGGCGGGTGAAGATCTGGCTATCAGAATTTTTCATTCCTGAAGTGAATTGAACAGCTAATTTAATTACAAAAGAATTGCCAAAGGCCGGCTCCGGTTAAAAAGGAACAACAAAAGTCTGAAAAGCAAAAACCCTGAACTAAGGGAGTTCAGGGTTTTTGCTGTCAAATAAATATGTTTAATTTCTTTTGTTCAGCTCATCACGGATTTTGGCAGCACGTTCATAATCTTCTTTCTCCAGCGCTTCATCGAGCATAGTCTTGAGCTGTTCAAAAGGTACATCTTTTAATTGTTCCGCAGGCTTTTTGCTTTTACCAGCCGGCTTTTTCTCTTCCTCCTTGCTGACAAATGACTCGTCTTCATCCGCATCGGTAAGTACAATTCCGGCTTCCGAGAGGATGGGCTCGAAAGTGTAAATCGGAACACCAAACCGGAGCCCTATTGCAATGGCATCGGATGGCCGGGCGTCAATTTCTACTTTGCGGGTACCGTCCGTACACACGATTTTGGCGTAGAAAACGCCTTCTTTCAAATCTGAAATAATGATCTCCAGCACGGAAAACCTGAAACTCTGCGCAAATGATTTAAATAAATCATGCGTCATTGGCCGGTTCGGAACAATCTTTTCGATCTCGATGGCGATTGCCTGCGCCTCAAACATGCCAATGATGATCGGCAGACGGCGGTTGCCTCTTTCTTCCCCCAGCACCAGCGCAAACGAGCCGGATTGCGACTGGCTGGAGGAAAGCCCCAGAATTTCAAGTTTTATCTTATCCACGAATAGAGCAGTCTATAGCTTTGTACCTGTAAAAGGTTGGAGTACTCCGGTTTATCTGGCCTCTTTCACTGCTTTTGTCAGCCGGGGAATAATTTCAAAGGCATCCCCTACAATCCCGTAATCAGCTGCTTTAAAAAACGGCGCCTCGGCATCCTTATTGATGGCTACAATAACCTTTGAAGCGTTTACTCCCGCCAGGTGTTGAATAGCCCCGAAATTCCAACCGCAATATACAAATTCGGGCTAACTTTTATACCCGTTTGCCCCACGTGTTCGTGGTGAGGGCGCCAGTGCAGGTCCGATACCGGTTTGGAGCAGGCAGTAGCCGCACCCAGGGCACCGGCAAGTTCCTCAATCATTCCCCAGTTTTCGGGTCCCTTCAGCCCCTGCCGCCAGAAACCACAATATCGGCTTCCGGAAGAAGGACATCACCCGTTGCCTTGACGGTTTCTTTGATGGTCACGGCAAAATCGGTTTCGGCCAGCGACGGAGAGAATGACTCCACTGATGCCTGGTTTCCGCTTTCGGTGGGATTGAATGCATTCTTTTTAACCGTAATGATTTTCTTATCACTTTTTATCTCCGTGATGGCAAAAGCTTTATTGGTATAAATACTGCGTTTTACCTTAAAGCCACCGGAAAGGTCCGGCAGATCCACCGCGTTAGCCGCCAGACCAGCCTTTAGTTTAGCTGAAAGGCGGGCCGCTACGGCATCCGCCAGAGATGATTTGGCGAGTACAACCACGGTTGCATTTTCTTTGTCAGCTGCCTGGGCCAGCACACTTGCGTAGGCCTGAATATTTCCTTCGTTCAAGCGGCTGTCAGCGGCGTGCAGTACTTTCCGGGCACCGAAACTCCCAAGGGCGGCAAGTTCTTCGGAGGTTGCCTCACCGATTGCAACGGCGGTAACTGTGGTATTCAGCATACCGGCCACCTGAGCAGCGTAGCCAACGGCTTCCAGCGAAGATTTTCTGACTGATTGATCGGTAATTTCTACAAATGCTAGTACAGACATAGGTGTATGGTAGTCTAATTGTGGTCAAAATTTGACTTGGGGCAAAGATTTTCATCCCTTAAAGCCTTGCTTTTTAAAGAACTTTGGCTTCATTTTTCAGCAGGGCGATCAGTTCCTCGGCTCTTTCAGCAGGAATCATTTTTACGGACCCTTTCGGTGGAGGAAGCTCAAACTGCGTCACCACGGTTGACTCTTCTACGCCAACCGGATCGATCACCTGCAGCGGCTTCGTCCGCGCCGACATAATGCCGCGCATGTTGGGTATTTTCCATTCGGCAATCGGCTCCTGGCAGCCGGCCACCAGGGGAAGCTTTACTTCCAGAGACTCCTTGCCACCTTCAATTTCGCGGGCCATCTTCACAGTATCGCCCTCTACATCGAGCTGCATGACGGGTGATACCGAAGGTAGGCCCAGCATCTCCCCCACCAGACCATGTACCTGTCCCCCGTTGAAATCAATGGATTCACGACCCATCAAAATCAGATCGTAGTTATTTTTGCGGGCTATTTCAGCAATCTGGGTGGCTACAAAAAAGGCGTCTGAGGGATATGCATTTACCCGGATTGCGTCGTCGGCACCAATCGCCAGTGCCTTGCGTATGGTTGGTTCTGTATCAGATTCACCAACGTTAACTACCGTCACGGTTCCTCCCCTGGGCCTCTTTCAATTCAACAGCCCGGGCAAGGGCATAATCATCGTACGGCCCGATGATGTACTGGACTCCGGCTTTATTGAACTTCGTATTGTTATCCGTGAAGGATATTTTAGCGGTTGTATCAGGAACGTGGGTGATGCAGACAAGAATTTTCATGCGTTTCCTTTAGCGGGTTTATGGTTGAAGCGAGATACGGCAAGCAGGCGGGAAATGTTATGATGCTCTTAATGAGCACAAAAGGTAGTGATTTACCACCTTTCTGGCAGGCGCAAATATAAGTAACCCACCTTTTTCCCCAAAGAAATAACATTTTTTATCCAAAAGTGAATAGTGACTGCTTATTGAACTTTTTCTTTAAAATTATTTACACCAGCCAAACCAGTAAGCAATACCCGTATAGAAGAACGCTTATTCAATAGACCTGCGGCGAAATAAATCCCTGTAAAACAGCAAGTTAAGATAAATGCGGGTGCATATTTATTAGAAATGATACTGCAAATCACGTGTTTGAGTAGAAATCTATTGATTTATATCGTTGATTATCAGCGGTTTATTTCGCCGCAGGTCTAATGTTACCCTAATGTTTTTTTCAGGTGAAATTTATCCCACCCGGGTTGCCTCGTAAAGGAAATTAAATTACCTTTAGATAAACCACCTCTTCACACCATCCTGTTTAATGTAACCAACCTGATTATTATCCCCTGTTTCTATGCGTCATCTTCTGATCAATACTGTTCTCCAGAACCGTGAGCATACCAGTTACTGCTCAATTCATTACAATGGTTTCCGGAATGTTACCTACCAGAGTTGGCAGGGAAACTTGTCTGAAGATGAACTGGCCAAAGGTTACCACAGTTCGCTGGATATCATCGGACGGACGGCATGCCTGAGCGTAATCAATGATTGCCGTGATCTGGCCATAATGAACTCCGGCAATCTGAACCAGATCACCGAACAATGGCTGATGGAGGCTTCTTCCCGGGGTGTGAGACACGTGGCCCAGGTAAATTCCTCTGAGATCCCTCAGGAAATTTTCACAGACATGCGGCAAAAAGCTTTGGAAAGCGGCGGCTATGAATTTGAACTTTTTGACACAATTGATGAGGCCCTTGTATGGATTTCGTATAAAAATGAATTAGCCTGATCTGTATATTTTTGCTCCGCAGTTATTTTACCTGTTTTACCTTATTCTATGAAGCCATCCCGGCTGGAGCAACTGATTGGGTTTTGGCAGGAAGACCCTGACGATCCCTTCATCCTTTACGCCCTTGCCACCGAATACCGGGACAGTGAGCCGGACAAAGCTTTGTTGTTTTACCAAAAACTTCTGGATGAGCACCCGAACTACGTTGGCACCTACTACCATGCCGGTAAACTTTTTGCCCAAATGGGACAGGCAGACAAGGCAGATGAAACTTTCAGGAAGGGACTCTCCATATCGATGCAGGCTGGTGACGGCAATGCCCGCCGGGAATTACAAAATGCCTACCGGGAGTTCATGGATGAGCAGGAAGAAAACTAAATGACCAGGCAGCAGTCTTTAAATTCCGGTCATTTCGGGAACATCTCCTTCTACGATCAGTTTGCCCGCCGTGGCTTTCCGGATTTGGTCCGTAGTGATTCCCGGCGCACGTTCGGTCAGCCGGAAGCCGCCTTCCGGTAAAATATCAAATACGCCCAGTTCGGTTACCACCTTCCTGACGCACCGGAGACCGGTAACCGGGAGGGTACACCGGGGCAACAATTTGGATTCCCCGGTTTTACTGGTATGCTGCATCGCCACGATGATATTGTCAGCTGATGCAACCAGGTCCATTGCGCCACCCATGCCCTTCACCATTTTTCCCGGAATTTTCCAGTTGGCAATGTCGCCGTTCTCGGAGACCTCCATAGCGCCAAGAATGGTCAGCTGAATATGGCCGCCGCGGATCATGGCAAAGCTTTCGGCAGAACTGAAGAGAGCAGCACCCGGCAGAGTGGTTATCGTCTGTTTACCGGCGTTGATCAGGTCAGCGTCCACTTCTTCATCAAGTGGAAAGGGTCCAACGCCCAATAGCCCGTTTTCTGATTGAAGCACTACGCTGATGCCATCCGGTATATAATTAGCAACCAGTGTCGGAATGCCGATTCCCAGATTTACGTAGAAACCGTCTTTTACTTCGCGCGCAATCCGCTTTGCAATTCCGTGTTTATCCAGCATAGGAAAATGGTCTTTTAAATTTTGCGAATGGTACGCTGCTCGACCCGCTTCTCATAATCTTTCCCCTGAAAGATTCTCTGCACGTACACGCCGGGCGTATGGACCTGATTGGGGTTCAGCTGGCCAAAAGGCACAAGTTCTTCCACTTCGGCAATGGTTATTTTTCCGGCGGTTGCCATCATCGGATTGAAATTACGGGCAGTACCCCGGTAAATCAGATTACCGGCGGTGTCTCCCTTCCATGCCTTCACAATGGCAAAATCCGCTTTGAGCCACCGTTCCATGAGGTAATGCATGCCGTCAAACGCGCGGACTTCCTTCCCATCAGCCACCTCAGTGCCGTAACCGGCAGGGGTGAAAAAAGCAGGAATTCCGGCTCCCCCGGCCCGTATCCGTTCGGCAAGGGTGCCTTGCGGAATAAGTTCGACTTCCAGTTCGCCCGCCAGCAGCTGCCTTTCAAACTCAGCATTTTCGCCTACGTAGGAAGAAATCATCTTTTTGATCTGCCGGTTTTGCAGCAGTAATCCCAGGCCGAAATCATCTACACCCGCATTGTTGGAAATACAGGTAAGGTCCCGGGTACCCCTGCGCAGCAGTGCAGAAATAGAGTTTTCGGGAATTCCGCAGAGACCAAATCCGCCAAGCATGAGGGTGGCACCGTCAGGAATATCCGCAGTGGCCTGGTCCGCGTCCCTTACCGTTTTATCTATCATACTTTTAAGAATGGCATTAGTGTGGGGCAGGTCAAAATTGGGGTAATTTTGCCTGACCACCAACGCCAGTTGGGAGATGATTTACCGGAGCATCAGGCGGGCAGCCTCTTCATCCTTGCGAAGCTGGACCTTCAGGGCTTCGAGACCAGCAAATTTCTGTTCGGTCCGGATTTTCCCGACGAGCTGAATCTTCAGTTTTTCATCGTATATGTCCTGGTCAAAGTCAAAAATATGCACTTCAATGGTCCGGTAAGTGCCATTGACCGTAGGCCGCATGCCAATATTCAGCATTCCGCCGAATTGCTGGTCCCGCCAGTCTACCTTAACAGTATACACCCCGTCTGCAGGAACCAATTTATAAGCCTCCTCAATCCGCATATTTGCCGTTGGATAACCAATGGTCCTGCCAAGCTGGTTTCCGCGGATCACTGTGCCCCGGAAAGAATAAAATCTGCCCAGATACTCGGTTGCTACGTGAATATTGCCTTCCTGCAGTGCCTTTCGGATCCGGGTAGAGCTCACGGTTACCTGTTCAACGTCCTGCCGGGTTATTTCCTCTACTTCAAATCCATAACCTGCCGCATTTTCCACCAGGTACTCAAAACTTCCTTCCCGGTTGCGCCCAAACCGGTGGTCGTAACCAATCACCAGTTTTCGGGTACCGATCCGGTCTATCAGCACCTGACGGACAAATTCATCAGATGTCAGCTGGGAAAATTCTTTGGTAAATGGGATTATGATCAGATGATCAACGTGATACCGGGAAAGGAGTTCGATTTTTTCTTCAATGGTGGTGAGCAGGTTCAGTTCGCTGCCGTCAGTAGCTACAATCAACCTCGGATGCGGCCAGTAGGTAATCACTACACTTTCACCACCGCTGGCCTGCCGTACCTCTTCCAGACGGGCCAGAATCTTCTGATGACCAATATGTACCCCGTCAAAGGTTCCGCTGGTCACCACAGCATACTTTAACCTGTTGAATTGCACCAGCCCTTGGTAAACCCTCATGCTGAATGGTGGTTTTTTTGTACAAAATCACTGACCGTCTGGGCATCTTCTATCAGAAAAGGTCCGATTCTGGTCCGTCGGAGGGCATGCAGATACGCCCCGGTTTCCAGTGCCTCGCCGATATCCCTCACCAGACTGCGAATATAGGTACCTTTTGAACAAACAATTCTGAATCCAACCAGAGGCAGTTCAAAACTGGTAATCTCAAATGCAGAAACCTGCACCTCTCGGGGCGGCAAGGCGACTGTTTTTCCTTTTCTTGCCTGCAGATACATCCTCTTTCCGTCCACCCGGATGGCCGAATGCATAGGAGGAACTTGGAGGATGGTGCCGGTGAACGCACGGGCTGCGCTTGTGACCATTTCAAGTTTAACATGGCTGCAATCCCGTTCAGAATCAAAAGGCGTTTCCAGATCAAAGGATGGAGTAGTTTTGCCGATCCCAAAAAATCCGGTGTATTCTTTTTCCTGCGCCTGGTAATTATTAATTTGTTTGGTCATTTTACCAGTGCAGATAATCAGCAGACCGGTGGCGAGGGGGTCCAGGGTACCGGCGTGTCCGGCTTTTCTGACTTTGATGGTTCGCCGGATTTTGTTTACCACATCAAAGGAGGTCCAGCCGGGAGGCTTATCAATCAAAAACACTCTTCCTTCCTCAAATGTTTCTTCCATATCCTTCAATGCTTCTCCGGAAAAAGTCACGATCAGCTTTAGACGGGTTATTTCATCAAATCTCCAGTTTGATACCCATAGCCAGCATTATCAGCAGGACAAGGCCAAGAAGAATCCGGTAATACCCGAAAACTCTGAATCCATACCGGGTCAGAAAGCCGATAAAGAATCTGATAGCAAGCATAGCCACAATAAAGGCAACCACATTGCCAATCAGCAGGGTTTGCAAATCCGCTGTTTGAATATATTCGTAATCTTTCAGCAGTTTATAGCCTGAAGCCGCAAACATGGTTGGCACGGCCAGAAAGAACGAAAACTCAGCGGCTGCTTTTCGGGTAAGTCCCTGAGTCATGCCTCCAATGATGGTGGCGGCTGACCTCGATACACCTGGCATCAAGGCAAGACATTGAAAAAACCCGATCACCAACGCCCGCGGATAGCTGATATGCTGAGTATCATCCCGGTTGTCTATGAACACTTTATCAATAAAAAGAAGGATAATACCCCCTAAAAGCAGGGCAACGGCCACTACCAAAACATTTTCAAGAAGGCTGTCAATAAAATCACCGAGAAAAAATCCAATAATGGCAGCCGGCAAAAAAGCTACAAACAGTTTATAATAAAATTCTATACTCTGGAAGAAGCGCCGCCAGTAAAGTACTACCACTGACAGAATCGCCCCGAACTGAATGTTAACCGTGAATATTCTCGTAAATGTTGATTGATCTATCCCCAGCATTGCGGAGGCAATGATCATGTGCCCGGTTGAAGAAATGGGCAGAAATTCGGTAAGACCCTCTACAACGGCTAACAGGATAGCCTCAACAATTGTCATCTTCAGTTTCCGGGTTTACGCAGGATAGCAAAAAACTGTACCCCAAAGCCTGCCAATACTATCATCGGGCCTATTGTCAATCCTAAAGTTCCGAAACCAAACGGCTCATTGTCAGCCGACATAATAATAAAACCAATGATCAGAAACGCAATCCCTGCCAGCATCAGCAGGTAGTTTTGCTTACCAAAAGCCAGCTTATTCTTATTCTCCATTTATAATAGAAGTTAGAAAACTAATAAAGTTCATCAAGCGAAACCAACAGGTACTTTCTGATTGACCTGTATGCACTGAAGGTGCCAATAAATATGCCCATCAGACAGAGACCACCCATCAGCAACAACAGGGAGGGCAAATCACGAAGTGCTTCAAGCCCCTCCACCTGTGATTCAGCGTACAGCAGTAACCCTGACAACAGGACTGATGCAAGAATGCCGCCGGTCAGACCGTGTAAAGCTGCCCGCAAAAGAAATGGTCTTTGGATAAACCATGGGGTTGCACCAACTAATTGCATACTTCTGATCAGGAAGCGCTGCGAAAACATTGCCAGCTTGATTGTATTATTGATCAGCAATGAAATGGTGAGCAGCAATACAGTTGCAAAACCGACCATCAGCAAGGTTATTTTTACAATATTCCGGTTTATTTCCTCCGCGAGATTTTCCACGTACGAAGCTTCAAATACCCCTGGTATTTTTTCAAGGTCCAGTTTTATCAGCTTCATTTGCCTTGAATCATAAAATTCCGGTTTTATCCTGATCAGCAGCGCATCCCTGAGTGGATTCTCTCCCAGGAAAGCGGTATGATCCTCTCCTGTATCTTTGATAAAATCCTTTTCTGCTTCCTCTTTGGAAATAAACCGGACTACCGGATTATTGCCTTCCCTTTGCAGATATGATCTGGTTTCCACGGCCTGAACAATTTTCTCAACTTCAGGACCTGCTACGTATTTATCAAGGTAAACCTGTATCTCAATATTGTTCCTGATGGAAGCAGACAGCCGGGCAGCATACAGTACCATCAGACTACAAAGGCCGATTACAAAAAGAGCCATTGTTATACTGAACACAACCGTAGCGAACGGATAACTCCCGAGTTTCTTTTTGCGCCGGTATTTTTTTAAAGTCTGCAACTGGTGTATTTAGATGCAAGTTTACAAATTAATTATTGGCAGATGGGGAGGGTTTAAAAATAAAAGCCCTCTACAGTAAAGTAAAGGGCTTTTATTGATAAAATAAATGGATAATCAGTCTCTTTGATTCAGCCGCTCACTGAGTTTTTGGATCAGATCAGGATCTGTTACGAGGTTCTCTGATATAGGCGAAGGTTTATTTTTAGAAGCATCAAGCTGGAAAAACTGTCCCTCATAGAAAAGGTAGACAGAGTTTACCGGTTGAATTTCCAGCAAGACATAAGGGTGATCAAACCCCAGCAGGGCTAGCTGGTTGTTCAGGTAGTAATAATGTTGCTTTAATTTCGAGTTTGTGTTGTCGGTAACGTGGAGCCGGGCTACAGATTCGGCATCAGCAATTGCAGTGGTGCTCTTCACATAATTATCACTTTCTGCTTTACGGGGTGTTTCTTCGGTGTGTGGTTTTTTCTCAGACTGAGCATTAGCATTCCGGGTAGCCATGTTGATAGTCTGGGAAGTAGAAGGCTGTACCACTCCGGGAGTAAGAAAAATGGTTTCCTTCCTGACTTCAACTGGTTTTGTGTTGCCAGCTGTATTGCTGGTTTCGACAGAATCAACGAAAGAAATGGGTTCTGATTCCCATGGCTCTGCTTGAGCAGTTCCTGAAGAAGGTGAATTAACAGTTGGTTGCGTTGAAATGGCGGTTGTTTCCTGTGAGGCTGACGCATCAGGCTTCATAAAGCCCAAAGTCAGCCAGCCGGCAAGGCCAAGTGCTGCTGCACCCCCTATGATGTAACCTGTAATGGCAGAAAAACCAGTTCCTCCGTTTGCGATTTCATTCACATCAATATTCTGAAGGCGCTGCTTAAGCTGACTCTTGCGGTAAGCCTGAATTGAAGTTACAACTTCTTGCTGAAGCTTGAATTCATTGTATAACAGGGGGTCCTGCTGCAACAATTGCTCAAATTCCGCCTTCTCACCTTCCGTCAGTTGGTCGCGCAGGTAAGCTTCAATCTTTTCCGTGTAGTAAGGTTCCTTATCGAACATACCCTTAAATTAATCTAAAAAATCACTTGCTTTATACTTGGACTTAATCAATTCGTCCAACTCTTTTTTGCATTTATACTTTTTTGTCTTTGCAGTATCCGCATTGGCAAAGCCCAGTTTTTCGGCAATGTCAAACATAGACAAATTGTCGAAATAATAATAACTCAGGATCTTACGGCAGGTTTCGCCCAGCTGGCTGATGCAGTTATTGATTATATCTATTCTTTCCTGCCGGTCGGCATCGTAGACATCCTCACTGTCCTTCTCCTCCATGGAAAAGCGACTTTTTCTTTCCAACTCTTTTCGCCAGAGATTTTGGCAGATGCTGTAAATAAAAGTGCTGATTTTTGAGGATAAAGTCAGATTACCGCTGGCAGCTTTTTGCCAGAACACAATCAGCGCTTCCTGATATATATCTTTCGCCTCGTCCTCGTTGCCGTTGTTGTTCATGACCATCTTGGTCATCATCTTATAATTTTTCTTGTAGAGATGGTCCAGCACTGCTTCATCGCCCAGTTTTATTCTCTCAAGAATCTCATTATCCTTCATCGGTACGTCAGGATTTAATACTAATCAAACTAATATAGTAACCAATATATTACGGTTACAATTGGGTGTATTGAAAAAAAACATGGCAGGTAACAGATACTTACTCCTTGAAAATAACACCCTTTTTCAGAATGGGCAAATTTTAATACCTGCCAGCCTGTTATTTACCTGAATACTAATGTAATATTCAGAAACCAGCCCCTGTTTTACTTTTTGCCTAAGGCTCCTTTATACATTTCATGGCTGTGGGTAAAATGTCCAGGCTTCCTAAATTAATCCTGCCTGAATAACTTTAATCGTTCTGAATCCTCCAGAAGCACTTCTATGACCATCTTTATCAGAAGTATATTTGCCTTCTGATACTCCCATGCATACCTTGACGCTGAATCTCCAGAATTCCTCAGAATCTTACTCGGGGGAGAAGTTTAATTCTTAAGCACTGGTTACTTCGCTCAGGTAAGCATTATGCTTTAAATGGCAGTTAAACGGCTTCAGGTTTATTATTTTCGTTCTTTCCCGGAAAAGCCTGGAGCCTGATGTTTTGATTTTTCAAGTACTGCTCTGCCTGTTGAATCGGCTAGTAAAAGCCGCAAGCCACCTACCTGCGTTTCTTGCTTTTATTTTAACTAACTAAACTGGTCACTGGTTTACAGGTCTAAGCTCTACCAGAGTAACTTCGACCCGGCGGTTGAGCTTTTTATCTTCCTCACTGGTATTTGCATTGAGGGGATCATTCTGTCCATAACCCTTGGCAAGGGTACGGTTCCCGCTAATTCCTTTGTTTACGAGATAGGATGCCACTGCTTTTGCCCGGCTTTCGGATATCACCTGATTTCTTTCCTTGGTACCATCAGAGTCGGTGTATCCCGCTATTTTGATGCCGTAGCTGGGGTTCTTTCTAAGAAACTCATGAACCTTATCAAGCTCCGGGATGGCGTCTGACTTCAAATTACTTTTATCAGTATCAAAGTAAACTATGTAGATCTGATTGAGCTTCAGGACAGTTTCTTTGGTGATGGTTTCCTTTTTCGCAACAGCTGCCGGGGAGGCTTTTACGGTGGTATTCACCGCCGACATTGTATATAGTGTGTCTTTCCCAACGATAAAGGGCACAAGCTTGCCGCTTGCGTCAGCGTACAAAAAAGTGTTCTTGGTTGCGTCTTCTCCCTTCGTCATTTTGCTAACGTCCACCGGATCAGCGTATACTGATTCCAGAAGTGCGCCAAGGGCTGAAGAGTCAGAAGAGGATAGCAACTTACCCATCAGCGCATATACCTCAGAGTTGTTGGCTTTTGCTCCGTTTTCCTTCTCAACATCGTGGAAGGCATTCTTCACAGATATTCCCTGCCCTACCACTTTTCCGTCTTTGGTAATCGGAGTCAGTAAAATTTCCTGATACAATTCATAGAAATAGTCCTGGTTGGGAACAAAGATGTTGACCAGATACGGCTTGTAGCCTTCTGCCTCAATTACCAGATCATAGTTCCGGTTGGGCGGGAAGATTACCAGGTAATCGCCGGTTTTGGCATTGGGATTATACACGTCCTTGATGATCTCATTGCTAGACTTATCGATCACCTTGATTTTGGTGCGCACCGGTTTTGGAGGGTCACCCGCCAGAATGCGGCCTTTCATCATAGTCAGCGGCACAACGCCCAACTCCTCCGGAATACCAAGGAAATAAATGTCAAACCCGCCTTTGCCTTCCGGACGGTCAGAGGAGAAATAACCTTTTTTACCGTCGGCGGAAAGTGCGAAATACTTGTCATTGTATTGGGTATTGACCGGAGCACCCATATTAACCGGAAGTATCCACTTTCCCTTGTCTGTGACGGTTTTAAAAATGTCGTAACCGCCCATGGAGTTAGGTCCGTTGGAGGTAAAGTATAATGTTTTCTTATCGGGGTGAATGAACGGAGCCTGTTCATCATATTTAGTGTTTACACCCGGGCCAAGATTAACCGGGGCTCCCCAGACACCGTCAATCTGCTTTTCAACTTTCCAGATGTCCATGCCACCCTGCCCGCCCGGCCGGTTGCTGGAGAAATAAACTACCTTTTCGTCGGGAGTGAAACTGGCGCTGTTCTCTTCGAAGCTGGAGTTCACTTCTTTGCCAAGCCTGGCAGGTGCCCCCCACTTCTCTCCCTGAAGCTGGCACGAGAAAATATCCCCGGAATTCATCGTGGCACCCATGTAGACCAGCAACTTCTGTCCGTCCGGGGATAATCCTACTGAGCCTATATTGTTTCTCACGCCGGTAATGACCGGAGGAGTGATACCAAGGCTCTGAGGGACAGACCAGTTGTTACCGGCTTTGTTTGAGATCATTACGTCTTCAAACTCAACTGGCTTGCTTCCGGCCTGAGCGGCAGAAGACTGCCTGAAGGTGGTATAAATCAGAACTTTTTCGTCCGCAGAGATGACCGGACCGTATTCGGTGCCGGCGGTGTTGACCGGAGCGCCCATATTCTGGACGTACACGTCGGAAGACTGATCCGTAATGGCTTTGGCATTAGTACACCATGACAGATACAAGTCAGTTTCAGCCAGAAGTTCAGGCTTTTTCTCCTTGGTCTTATAGGTTTTGAGAAGCGTGATTGCATTCTCATACAAACCCTTCTGATGATAGGCTTTGGCTAGCAAAAACTGGCTTCGGGGGGGAACATCAGGATTCTTGCTTTTTACGGCCGTTTCCAGATAAGGAATTGCCTTGGCTTCTTCGCCAGTGAGGTGAACGTAGCAAACCCCGATTGCGTAATGATTGAGCGCATCATTGGGAGTTAGTTTGTCGATGTCAAGATAAAGCGGCAGTGCCTGACGATACTCTTTTACATTAAGCAGAGCATCCGCTTTTTTAATTTTTTTCTCTACTTCCGTGTTCTGCGCGGTTGCAGAAAATCCGTGAAGCATTACAATTAAGGCAAGCAGCAGGAAGCCCGGGAAGTTCAGGCAGATTCTCATAAGGTAAACCGGTTTAACACTCATACTCTCCCCGCAATAATGTGCAGCGGAGCTAATGCAATATTAGGCTTTCCCCTTCCCCAAAATAAACTACAAGTTTTGGATACGTTTCATGAATGAGGTTTCCTTCTCATTTGCGCTCATTTAAGGATACCAGACAAAGACCATTGTTTCTCTTTTCCATCAAATAAGCGGAATCAGCGGCTAAAAGAACTTCATTTTGGTAAGCCCGGCCTGGTTCGGTTTGCGTTTATCGGATGTATGTTCCCATCTCACAACTGAATGTTTGCCACAATCTGCTCATCCCAACGGGGCTGATTTTCGGGGAGATGCCATGAGCCTCATCCTACCCACTGCAATTGAGGATGATTTTCTCAGGTAAATGGCCTGATTGGAATTTTTTTAATATTGTGCTGTTATCCAATCAAGCCCCGATACGCAAAGCTGTTATGAAAAAGCTTTTATTGCCCCTGATTATCATTCTGATGGGAATCCAGGTTTCTGCTCAGGTTCTACAACCCGCAAAATGGACCTATCAGGTAACCAAAAAACAGGTAAAAGCCGGTGAAACTGCCGAACTTGTTTTTACTGCTGCCATTCAGAAAGACTGGTATTTATATTCAACTGATTTTGACCCTGACTTAGGGCCATTGGTCACTACTTTCACTTTCAAGCTCAATGAAACCTATCAGCTGATCGGAAAGATCAAACCGGTAAATCCAAAAAAGAAGTTTGATGCTACCTGGGATGGTGAATACACTTATTTTACCGGCAGGGGGGAATTCCGGCAGACAGTAAAGATTCTTAAACCAAATCCCCGGATTGAAGGAGAAATTGAATATCAGGTCTGCTCGGAAGTAGACGGCAAGTGCATTCCCGGTACAGAAGATTTTGCCTTTACTGACATAAAACTGGTTTCCGGACCCTCACCCGGGCAGCCTGCAAAGGGTCCTTCTGGTATTTCTCAGGCAGGTGAACCAATTGTGGATCAGGAAAACGTAAACATAACCCGTTCTCCAGTAGTGGGCCCTGATGGCAATAAAGGGCGTAAAGAATCCACCCGGGCGCCGGTCAAATCACTTTTTACCAAACAAACGGAAAATGATGCCTATTCTCTTGGGGCATTTATGTTGCTGGCTTTTCTGGCGGGTCTTGCTGCCCTGATTACCCCTTGCGTCTTCCCGATGGTGCCGATGACAGTTACCTTTTTCACCAATCACAGCAAAAGCAGGGCGCAGGCCATTACCAGGGCATTGGTGTACGGCTTATCTATTATTGCACTATACATTCTGATCGGCACCCTGGTCTCCCTGATCAATGGCCCGGCATTCGCTAATTTTCTGAGTACTCACTGGGCTCCCAACGTCTTCTTCTCGCTTGTTTTCATATTCTTCGCGCTGTCCTTCCTCGGCTTATTTGATATCAACATCCCAGGTACAGTGATTACCAGGGTAGATGCACAGGCTGACAGAGGTGGATACATCGGCGTCTTCTTCATGGCATTTACCATTGTGCTGGTTTCCTTTTCCTGCACTGGCCCGATAGTAGGAAGTATTCTGATTGAGTCAGCGGGCGGACAAGTGTTGAAACCAGTCCTGGGCATGTTTGCTTTTTCTCTCGCCTTTGCACTTCCTTTCAGCCTGTTTGCCATTTTTCCCGAATGGCTGAGTAGTTTGCCTAAATCCGGTGGATGGCTCAATTCTGTAAAGGTTGTGCTGGGATTTCTTGAACTTGCCCTGGCCTTAAAGTTTTTGAGCATTGCCGACCAGGTGTATCACTGGGGCATTCTGGACCGGGAGGTGTTTTTGGCCTTCTGGATCGTGATCTTCTCCCTGATCGGGTTCTACCTGCTTGGTAAAGTCCGACTCCCGCACGACAGCAAAATGGACCATGTTTCAGTGCCCCGGATGTTGCTGGCCATTGCCACTTTTACTTTCGTAGTATATCTGATCCCTGGTTTGTTTGGTGCTCCGCTCAAATCGCTTGCCGGGTATCTGCCACCCCAGACAACTCAAGACTTCGATTTAAGCAAACCAAATGGTTTATTTGTTTCAAGGCAGGACGGTTTTGATGCTAAACCCAAGTATGCTTCGTTTCTGAAGCTGCCGCACGGACTTCAGGGCTTTTTCGATTACGATCAGGCACTGGATTATGCACGAAAAGTGAATAAGCCTGTTTTTATTGATTTTACCGGCCACGGATGCGTAAACTGCCGCGAAATGGAAGCCCGGGTCTGGTCTGATCCGGAAGTGCTCCGGCGGCTTACGGAAGATTACGTTGTGCTGGCCCTGTACGTTGATGATAAATACGAATTACCGGAGACGGAATGGTATACTTCACCATACGACCGAAAAGTTAAAAAAACCATCGGTGCCCAGAATGCTGACCTGCAAATCACCAAGTTCAATAACAACGCGCAGCCGTATTATGCACTGATCGATGGGGAGGGCAATCTGCTTGCTGATCCGAAAGCTTATGATCTGAATGTCGGGAGATTCATTTCCTTTCTGGACCAAGGCCTGGAGGCATTCAGGAAAGGACGGGCGGGTTACGTGCCAGTACCTGTTTCAGCTTCCACTTCCACTGAATAAGGGTTACTTCGCCCGGCAAAACAGAAAAGGCGGGACTTCTGAAGTCTCACCTTTTCTGTTTTGCCGGATTTACTCGTTTATATTATTCCGACCCGGGATCGTTGCCGGCGGTGACGACCATTGAAGCCGGCGAATAGGATACAACTTCAGCATTTTGACTCCGGGCCGCTTCCATCAGGCTGGTGATCCGGTCCGACTGCGGATATAGCTCTGCTGCCTTTTGCAGAAAAAGCAATGCTTGAGCTATAGTTTCTGCGGTTGAAATGCACTACTGCCTGATTATAATACTGAAGCCCGCAGAGCTGCCGGAAGGTTATGACCTTCTTGAAAGTAAGGCCTTTTTGCAGTTCGTTGCCAGTATACCACAATTCCCGTTTCCCTACATTTACCACACCTTCTACAAATCCGTTTACAGGGTCAGTCGCATCCATCAGGTACACATTTTTATCCGTATGAATGGTCAGGTAGGCGTGAAAAGCAGTTTCGTGAATTTTTATATCGTATCCCAAACGGAGCAGTACCCAGGCGTACATGGCTGTTCCAGTCACGCAGTTGTACTTTCCCTCCGTAAACAGACTGCTGAAATGCGGGTAATTTTTATCGTAGAAATGAAGAAATTCACGTCTGCCCTGATCAAATACAAGCTTCAGAATACGTTGGTGATCCTTTTTCACTCTCTTTGCAATCACTCCTGCAGCCATTTTCTCAAGTTGCAGGTACGCCTGTCCGGCACTGATTTCTCCAGGCTGCGATGTATCTGTCATCATGTGGAGGATCGGATCAATTCCGGACTGAGCCAGGATAATTCCCGCTCCGCCGGACAAAAAGCCGCCAGAGGCCGTCCGTCCGATCATTTCGGCTGGTGACCCGACCAGAAGGATCCACGCAAAAAGCTTTATAAAATCTTTCAATCCGGAAAAGTTTTAGAGATGTCGTACCCCCTTATACAATTTACTAAAAGAAATATAACAATAACTTAACAATAAATTAACATTGTGTTTTCATTTTTTCTTTTTATGTACCAATCTTCTCATTGTACCCGGAGCAGCAGACCCGAAGTGCAAAAAAAAACCTGCCACGGGATCTGATGTGGCAGGTTTAATATGAAGTGCAAGGGTACTAACGCAGGAGCAAAATGCCTCCCCGGATGCTGACCGGATCACGTTCGGGATAAAACTGGCTGCGGTAGGTGATTTTCCAGACATAGGTGCCGGTTGGGGCCGGACGCCCAAGGAAGTTGCCGTCCCATGCGCGGCGGTTGAGGTCTTCCAGATCAGAAGCCCGGTTTTCATAGATCAGTTCCCCCCACCGGTTGTACACCATCATCTCAATCCGGCCTACATGATTCCCTCTGACTTCAAGGGTACTGTTCACAGCGTCCCGGTCGGAGTTGGGAGTAAAAGCATCCGGAACAAACACACGGGGCTCACATTTATCAGCCACTGTGATGGTATCGTTCACGATACAACTGCTGCCGTTGCTGATGGTTATGGTGTACCGGCCAAGATTAACCACAGTAAGCGTACGGTTGGTCCCAAGTATGGCAGTGGACCCCAATGCCCGCCACTCGTAGGTAAAATTTGCACCCGGACCAGCATCCAGGACTACGTCCCGCTGGCCGTCGGCGAAGCAGAGGGGTACCTCCTTCCGGGGGATATTGGGCTGCGGACCGGCAACGAAAGTAAGCGTTACCTCATCGGTCACCGAACAAGTGCCTACTGTAACTGTCACGCCGTAAGTACCTGAACGGGTAGCATTCAGAACCGGACCCGTCTGACCATTGGTCCAACGGTACGTGGCATTCTGAATTTGGGAAGTTGCATTGAGCACCACCGTTTCTCCCTGGCAGACCGTCCGGTCCGGACCCAGATTCACCTGCGGACCCGGGGCAACCACCAGTGTAGCAGCCGCAGGTAAGCTTTCGCAGCCGTTAACCGTCTGGGTTACGTAGTAGGTGTAACTGCCGGGAATGGTATTATTCACCGGCGGCAGGAAAGCAGGCGTACCCGGCCCCTGGCTCAGCTGCCGCGTCAGGCTTGGATCAGCGTACCACCGCAGATTCTGACCAGTGGCACTCAGTTGGGGAACACTGCCCCCGGCGCAGACTGGTGCGGGATTCTGTACCTGCGGTACGGCAGGCCGGGGATTGATGGTTACTTCGACATCATCTGACCTTTCGCAACCGGTGCGGGAATTTCGTACGGTGATCCGGTATCTGCCACCGACCGTGGCGCTGTACTGCCGGCCGCTGAATCTGGCACCACCCGGCAGCGTCCAGATGTAAGTATCCCAGTAGGAGTCCGCCGGGGCATTCAGCAGAACAGATTCCCCTTCACAGGCAGGACCGGCATTGCCGGGGTAATCAAACTCCGGAATGGCCGGGTAAACGACGGGAATATTAACGGGAGTTCCCTGGCAAACCGGATCAGTGTTGGGATCCGCGGGCACATTTGCTACCCTGACAGTATAGTTGACCGTCTGGCCAGCCGCTCCTGATACAGTTAGAGTATCCCTCCCTCTCTCGGCATTGATGTTTATTCCCGGACCATTCCATGTAAAGCTGAAGCGGGCAGGATTGGAATCAGGGCCCGATAAGGCAGCCCGGAGCAAAAACTGTCCGCAGCCATTCGGAATCTGCGTGACGGTCACCCGGGGATTGTCGGAATTGGCCATTATCTGGCCGGTTTTTGCAGACACACAATTGAGATATGTCACTCTCACGCTGTAAACACCCGGACGGGCAGTAAGGTTTGCAGTTGTTCCAACCACTGCATTTGCCGTATCTCTCCATTCATAAGCGTAGGTACCTCCTGCCACCGGGTTTGTTAAAGCGGCGGTAATGGTTCTAGTGCCCTGCTGGTTGTTACACAATACGGTTACCGGTGCAACGGTTACCTGCGGTGCATTCGGGTCATTGGTACCAATGGTTGCGATGATGGTGGTATCGCAGCCGCTGGTGGTATTGCGGACAGTAACCCGGTAGCCACCGGCGGCTAAATCCGGAAAATCGCGCAACGGATCTGAAGTCTGTTCATTAGAAATCAAAGGAGCACCATCTGATTGCCGGACGACAGAGAATATATTCGGTCCCGGGGAATTGAAGTTCACTGCAAGCCTGCCGTCTACGAGTTCACACCCTGTGACCGGGGTAGGCGTAACGGTTACCTGCGGTGCAGCCCCCCGGCGAATCACGATCTGATCCGTTCCGGAACAGTTGGTACGGGGATCGGTGACCGTTACCTCAAAAGTGGTAGTCGAGCCGGGACCCGGTCTGACGGAAATAGTCTGGGTAGTTTCGGGTCTTGCCTGGCCATTTTCGCGCCACTGGTATTGCATGCCGGGATTGCCCGCATTCAGCAGCAGCGTAGTTGCTGCGCAAAGAGTGGTATCGTTGCCCAGGTTAACCGGTATACGAACAAAGTTTACCCGTACACTGGCCTGCTGAGAACAACTTCCATTGGCTACCAGTACCCGGAATAAACTGGAATTGGCCGTTACATCTGCCACCGTGACATCAATGGCCTTACCGGGCCGGGTCTGTCCGTTTGGCAGCAGCCACAGGTAGTTCACACCCTGTGGACCAGCGGAACCCGCGTAGGCTTCAAGGCGGACGGTTGCCCCGGCACAGACTGAAGTGTCCCGAAGGGTAAAGGGCGGCGGAGCAACGGGTATCGTAAACGCCTCCGTAAATGATTCGGGCACCGTCAGGCAGTCGTTGTCAATGGCAAGGGTCACGGAATAATTGCCCGGTCCCGGGAATGTAACCTGAAGACTGTCATTCACACCCAGTCCGGCATCCGGAAAACTGGCAAGCACCGTTCCGTCCTGGCGGGTGAATCTCCAGGCGTAAGAAGATTTGGTCGGGTCACCTCCGGCCCGGTCTGGCTGGGCCCGGAAAGTAAGCTGCACCGGCATATCGGGCGGCGTACAGGGAGGCGGATCGAAGGAAACACCCTGGCCGTAGCCCTGGTTGTCAGGCGGACTGGTATTGGGCAGACCGAGTTGGCTTTGCCCGCCGCTGAGGGCAAAGCCATTGGGCTGAAAACCAGCCGCTGCCCCGATTCCACCCGGGCTGGTAATTACGCCCAGCGAACTGCTGTTTCCCTTCGCCAGATAAATCCGCTGGCCATTGGGATCGGACTGCAGGGCACCGAAAACTTCCGTTGCCGATGTGGCAAGTATCTTTTGGTATTTGATAATGGAATCGGAAACCTGGTACGCCAGATTGAACTGAATCAGTTGGGAGGGAGTCCCTGCACCACCTTTGGTGGAAACGTACAGCAGGCTGTCACCAAACAGTTCCACTCCGTACAGCGGCGCAGCGGGAGGCACCAGCCCCATCGTAATTGTCAGCGGATTGGGCTTGACTTCGCCGGTGGTGTTGTCGAACTCAAAGATCTGCACAATATTAGCAGTGCTGCCACCACCCGGTATTGTAACGACAAGTTTATCGTCGTAAACCTTCATGGAACCTTCTCCCGCTGCCGGTGTAGCATGGTTTGCCCCTACATCATAGGTTTTGGGTTGGCCGATTCCCTGAGTAGTAAGGGGATATACCCTGAAAGTATTTGTTCTGAAATCATGCGTGATGATATAGGTTGTTTCCTGCGCGTTCTGGGCATTGGGATCAGCCTGGCCGCGTACACCCACTACCCTTTCGGTACTGGTACTCCACAAGGGTGCATTTTTCAGGGTAACCTGCCCTACTCCCCTATTCAGGCGCATGTCCACGATGCTGTACGAAAGCTGGGAGCCGTTCGGCCCGATATCACTGGTGGTGAAAATGTAATACACCGGATCGCAGTCATTGCAACCCGGCTGGGCAATGATCAGTACGCCCTGGGTTGCATTGGCTCCTCCGTTGAGGGCATTGTTATTGCTAACAGTAACATCCTGACCGTTGCGGTCTTTCATTGGGGTACCGGACTTGTCGTACACATTCCGGCCATCGGTGTAAAAAAGCAACTGTCCCGTGCTGCCAGATACTGCCGAAACACCTTCCGGGGCATTGATGGTACCCGTAATGGCCTCCGGTTGTCCACCCACAAATTTTATCCCGGCTCCGTTTCCGAAATACCAGCGGCTTTCTTCCCTTGGCGGAGGCGGACTGTTGGGATCAGGCTTATAGACAGTGAGGTTGATTTTCTGCGAACGGGAACAGCGCGAGACAGGATCCGTAATGGTCAGGGCGTAACAACCCACCGTGTCGGGCACGGTTATGGACTGGGTGGTGGCACCGGTAGACCATAAATAGGTAGCACCCGCAGGTGCCGAACCGTTCCGAAATGAAGGCACCAGGGTAGCCGATGAGCCCTTGCAGATCTCCTCATCCTGGGGACCCAGGTTATCGTCGGGAGTGATGTCAAATTCGGGCACGCCCCGCTGCACGGTAACGGAGAACGGACAGGTTTGTGCTACTTCGTTGCGGATGATGGTAAGGGTGCCGTTATAGGTGCCGGGCTGGTTGTAGCGGTAACTCGGAAACTGAAGGGAGGAAGTATCGGCCTCCGTGGCCGTATCGCCAAAATCCCATCTATAGCTGGTAATTCCTGTTGTATTGCCGCCTACCGTGAAAGGAGTACCGGCCCCGCAGTTGTCACCGACACAAACCGGATTTGGGAAATTGATCGTAGGGCAGTCAGCGGGCGGCGTTGTCTGGGCAATCGCTTCGTTTCCACCCATCTGTAGGCACAGCAATAGACTGAAAACGCAGAATAGTAGCAGTTTTTTCCAAATAAGAAACATGTATGGATGGATTTGAACAGAATAACGAAAAGGCGGCCCTCACCAATATAAATGAAGGTCCTGCCGGACCCTTTTTGGCAAAAAACCCTTTCCGCTTCCGGCAAATGTAATCAATTGGCCGGCTTCCCGGAAAAATGTACCCCGACTTACTGGTGAAGAAAGGAAATTGAAGCGGGTAATATAACCGGAAGAAAGCAAAGGATGGGTAAATTGCACAGGATCCCCGGTGTGCGCAAATTTTTTTAAACTTGCAGCGTTAAGAGTACAAATCCTGGCTGGGGCTTCCAACTTCTATTCCTACTACTTCCGCACATGCGCAGACTATTATTCACTTGTCTTTGCAGCATCGCCACAATGATTACCGTTTGTGCGCAGGATCCGCAATACTCGCAGTTTTACGCCAATCCGCTTTACCTGAGTCCGGCATTTGCGGGTTCGTCGCTGGTGCCCCGGGTTGGTGTAAACTACCGCAACCAGTGGCCGGCCCTTGATGCAACATTTGTAACCTATTCGGCTTCCTTTGATACGTATTTCCCCCGCTTCAACAGCGGCGTAGGTATTATCATCAACCGCGACCAGCAGGGTTTTGCCCGGCTGAATTCTACCGACATCGGAGCCCAGTACGCCTACCAGCTACAGGTGGGTGAAAGGTCCGCCATCCGGGCCGGAGTGCAACTCTCCTACGTCAACCGGAACATCAACTTTTTCAACCTCACCTTCGGGGACCAGTATGACAACGTAACGGGGCTGGTGAGGGGCATTACCACGGATCCCCTGTTTGATGATGCCACCAACATCAATTATTTCGATTTTTCCACCGGCGGCCTCTTTTACACCGACCGTTTCTGGCTGGGCGTTTCGGGCCACCACCTCAACCGGCCCACTCAGTCTTTTGCCGATCAGTATAGCCGCTTACCGGTCAGAGCCACCATTCACGCCGGCTACAAGATTCCCCTGGACGAAGAAACCAGACAAGGACTTGCCGCCAACGTGACCGCACAGGAAAGAAGTCTGTCTTTTGCCTCCCTCTACAAGGCTCAGGGCAAGTTTGACCAGCTTGACATTGGCACCTATTTTACCTATGAGCCGGTGGTATTCGGCCTGTGGTACCGCGGACTCCCCATCCGCCGGCCCGAATTCAACTTATATAACAACGATGCGCTTATTTTTCTGGTGGGTTTCAAGCAGGAAGGGCTCTCCATCGGCTACAGCTACGACCTGACCATTTCCAGCCTTGGCACCTCTACCGGCGGGGCGCACGAAATATCAGCTTCCTATGAGTTTCCTGCCCCACAGCCCAGGCGGAGAGTTCCCCGCAGTGCCCGTCGGCTTCCCTGTCCCAAATTTTAGTACTGATAGCTGTTGGTTTTGGGCTGCCCTGTCGCAACTACTGCCTGTCGGGGTGGTTATCAGGCACTTTTCTCCTTTTCCCGCGGGTAAGGGTTTGATTTTCCCCGGCTTTCAGCATATTATTGCGCCGCAATAAAGCTCTAATAAACTGATCAGTACCTCTCTTCAACCTTAAATCTTCATCTTATGGCAAACATCAAAGTTGCAATCAACGGTTTCGGACGCATCGGCCGCCTTACGCTCCGGGCATTGCTCAATAAAAGCAACGTAGAGGTAGTTGCCATCAACGACCTGACCGACAACGCTACCCTTGCGCATCTGTTCAAGTATGATTCCATCCACGGCAGATTCAACGGCACGGTTTCGGCCGATGCAAATACCCTGACCGTAAACGGAAAGCAGATCAAGGCTTACGCCGAAAAAGACCCGACCAGACTGCCATGGAGGGATCTTGGCGTAGATGTGGTCGTTGAATCAACCGGGCGGTTTACAGATCTTGCCGGTGCCGGCCAACACCTGACTGCCGGTGCAAAAAAAGTTGTCATCTCCGCTCCCGCCAAGGGAAAATCCATTCCGACCATTGTACTGGGCGTGAATGAGAATATTCTGAACGGTTCCGAAACCATTCTTTCCAACGCTTCCTGTACCACCAACTGCCTTGCCCCGATGGCCAAGGTATTGGATGACGCCTTCGGAATTGAAAAAGGATACATTACTACGATCCACGCCTACACGGCCGATCAGAACCTGCAGGATGCACCCCACAAGGACATGCGCCGGGCCCGGGCTGCTGCACTTTCAATTGTACCTACTTCTACCGGTGCGGCTAAAGCCGTGGGACTGGTGCTGCCCCACCTTGCCGGAAAACTGGACGGCGTGGCCATGCGGGTGCCGGTACCCGATGGTTCTCTCACTGACCTGACCGTTATCCTGAAGCGGGAAGCCTCTATTGACGAAATCAATGCAGCCATGAAGGCAGCAGCTGACGGCCCCATGAAGGGTTTCCTGGAATACACGGAAGATCCGATTGTATCAGTTGACATTGTGGGCAACCCACATTCCTGCATCTTCGATGCGGAGCAGACTGCAACCAATGGCACTCTGGTGAAGGTAGTGGGCTGGTACGACAATGAGTGGGGTTATTCCAACCGCACCGCCGACCTGATTACCAGACTCTTCTGATCGGAAACTGTATCATAACCGTACAGAGGGCAGCTAACCGGTTGCCCTCTTTTTTTGGTATATGCTGCGGATGCAGTTACAGGCCGTGGCGGGACCTTTCAGAAATATTTCGGGTATTTGCGTAAATAGGTTGTGATAACGAACCTGTTTTTCTTTTTTTGTAAACAAAAACAATCTTCTCCCCTTACTCATGAAGAAATTTGTAGTTACCGATAAAAAGGATACCCGGTCAGGCTTTGGCGTTGGTTTGCTGGAAGCAGGCAGGAAAAATCCAAATGTAGTAGCTCTTTGTGCGGACCTTGTCGGTTCATTGAAGATGGAGGCCTTTATCAAAGAGTTTCCGGAACGTTTCTTTCAGGTCGGCATTGCAGAAGCCAATATGATGGGCATTGCCGCCGGCCTTTCCATTGGTGGTAAAATTCCCTTCACCGGCACATTTGCCAACTTTTCCACCGGCAGGGTCTATGACCAGATCCGGCAATCCATTGCTTATTCCGATAAGAATGTAAAGATATGCGCCTCCCATGCCGGACTTACCCTTGGAGAAGACGGCGCTACGCACCAGATCCTGGAAGACCTTGGCATGATGAAGATGCTCCCGGGTATGACTGTTATCAATCCATGCGACTTCAACCAGACCAAAGCAGCCACCATTGCCATAGCCGATCATCATGGCCCGGTGTATCTGCGGTTCGGGCGGCCAGTGGTTCCTGTATTCATGCCCGCCGACGAGCCTTTCATCATTGGCAAAGCCATTTTCCTGAATCCGGGAGCTGACGTCAGCATATTTGCTACCGGGCATCTGGTATGGAAGGCCATCGAAGCTGGTGAAATGCTGGCTGAGAAAGGGATTGAAGCAGAGATCATTAACATTCACACCATCAAGCCATTAGATGTTTCAGCCATTCTGGAATCGGTGAAGAAAACCGGCTGCGCTGTATCGGCAGAAGAGCACCAGTTGAACGGAGGGCTGGGGGATAGCATCGCTCAGATACTAAGCCGGAATTACCCTGCCCCGCTGGAAATGGTGGGTGTAAACGATTCTTTCGGAGAAAGCGGAACCCCTGAGGAGCTGATGGAAAAATATGGACTCAACGCAAAGGCTATCGTTAAGGCCGCTGAAAAAGCAATGAGCCGGAAGCAGGCTCTGGTAGAAAAATAACAATCTGTTTAATACACATTGAAAGGAGTTGGCAATCAACTCCTTTTTATTTCACCGATCCATTGTTCAACCGATTCTTGAATAGGATGCTCTTAATTTTTTATAAGACAATGATTTATAAAAAACCTTCCATGCCGTTTTAAAAGTCAATTTCATTTGGTTTTTGCTGCCCTAGCAGGGCAGTGCTCTTCGCGGTAGGGTTTGGTTTTCAAAAAAGAGGATTTCAGATTGTTCGTACAGGTAGAAATATATGACCGGCTTTTCCCGTTTTTTTCCTCTCTTCCTGCTCTTCTCCGCTCATTTCCTTATGGCACAGAAAGCACCTGTTTACCCAACCATCGGACAGATTGTCCGCAACGATCCGCGCCTGGATCAATTGATCCCCGCTAATGTCAAAATTGAAGTGCTGGCGTCCGGGTTTGACTGGTCAGAAGGTCCCGTCTGGATCAGGGAAGGAAACGGTTACCTGCTTTTTTCGGATGTACCCCGCAATACGGTTTACAAATGGACAGAAGATGGCGGAATAGGTGTTTTTCTGAAACCTTCCGGTTATACGGGTGCCGGTGAATACAGCCGTGAACCGGGCAGCAATGGCCTGGCTGTGGATCGCCGGGGCTTTCTGATCTCCTGCGAACACGGTGACCGCCGGATATCCCGCCTGAAGTGGGGCGGAGGCAAAGTCACGGTTGCCGATAATTACCAGGGAAAACGATTCAACAGCCCCAATGACGTAGTGGTCAGGATGGACGGCAGCATCTGTTTTACCGATCCCCCTTACGGTTTACCCAGGCAGGAAAATGACGCCAGCCGTGAGCTTGATTATTTCGGGGTCTTCCGGGTGGATGCCAAAGGTAAGGTAACGCTGCTGACCAAAGAACTGACCCGGCCCAACGGACTGGCCTTTTCGCCGGATGAAAAAACCCTGTACGTCGCGCAGTCCGATCCGAAAAGAGCCATCTGGATGGCCTACCCCGTCAAAAGGGATGGTACGCTGGGACCGGGGAAAGTTTTTTTTGACGCTACACCCTGGACAAAGCAGATGAGCGGCCTTCCCGACGGACTTAAGGTAGACCGGAACGGCAATCTCTTTGCGACCGGACCCGGCGGAGTCAGTATTTTTTCCCCGGACGGCAGGCATCTCGGCCGGATTGATCGCGGTCAGGCACCAGCCACCTGTGCCTGGGGTAATGATGGCTCCACTCTGTACATCACCGCCGACGGCTACCTGTGCCGCATCCGGACAACTACCAAAGGCGCGGGCTGGTAAGTAAAGGCGGTTATCCTTCTGCACTTTCCGGTTCCAGCCAGCGGCCATCTTCCCGGATCAACCCGATCAGTTCATCAACGGCATTGACGGCGGGGACAAATTTTTTGATGACATTCTGGCCCCGGTAAAGCGAAATCCGGTCTTTGCCCACGCCAACGTATCCATAATCGGCGTCGGCCATTTCGCCGGGACCGTTCACGATACAGCCCATGATGCCAATTTTGACGCCCTTCAGGTGGTCGGTCCGCTTGCGGATGGTGGCAGTGGTTTCCTGCAGATCAAATAAGGTCCGGCCGCAAGAGGGACAGGAAATGTATTCAGTTTTGGACATCCGGGTGCGGGCCGCCTGCAGAATACCGAATGCCGTTGAGTTGTAACCCGCCAGCCGCTTTAAAAGATGGCCTTTTTCCTCACCTGGTATCGCTTCGGCACCCAGCATCACGCCGTCACCCAGCCCGTCAATCAGCAAACCACCCATGTCGGTAGCGGCGTATAGCTGCAGTTTGTCGTCGGTTAAATCTGCGGGACAGGTACGCTTGAGTACGGCGGGAGCAGTGATTTCATTTTCGACCAGCGCGAAAAGCAGGCGGCGCAATTCGGGCATGGCATGGGCATTATTTGTTTCCAGGATCAATACCACCTGCCGGTCTTCTTTCAGCCGGGAGATTATTGTTGCACTCAGGTCAGTGATGGAAAGTTGCAGAAAATTCATCTGTCCGTGCCGGTGCTCAACCGTCAGGTACTCTTCCGGATTCAGCAAGGGAAACATGTTCACCCCATCCTCCGCCCGCAACCAGGCGCGGTAATCCAGAATCTGCCGGGAGCCGTTGGCAATCATAAACGGAACGGGATTCTTTCCGGCGTAGAGGTAATCAGCACCCAGGTCATTCAATTTCCACTTGTCGGGCAGAGGCAGGTAAAAGTGACCAACCGCTTTAAGGTCAGGCATTTCCACGTCCGGAACCTTCGAGAAATCAGCTACTACCCTGGGGACGTTGGTGCCACCGAAATTGAACACCTCGTGCGTCTGGCGACGGAAATACTGGTAAGGATTGATGGGCAGCACCTCTACCGGTAGGATTGGTTTTGCCTCCACGGCGCGTTTTGTGTAGCGGTCAATCAGGGCTTTGGCAACCGGCGCTTCCAGTTCGGGCTCTTCGGTAAGGGAAACCCGTACCGTATCACCAAGACCATCTTCCAGCAGCGTACCAATGCCCACGGCCGATTTGATCCGGCCGTCTTCCCCTTCTCCGGCTTCGGTCACGCCCAGGTGCAGCGGATAGGGCTTCAGGCCTTCCTCGTCCAGCTTTTGCACCAGCAGCCGGTACGCCTGCACCATCACCTGCGTATTGCTGGCCTTCATGGAGATGACAATATTGTAATAATTCAGCGCCTCGCAGATCCTTAAAAACTCCAGCGCCGACTCGACCATGCCAAGGGGCGTATCGCCGTAGCGGCTCAGAATCCGGTCCGACAGGGAGCCGTGGTTGGTACCAATCCGCATGGCAGTGCCGTATTCCCTGCAGATTTTCACCAGCGGCACAAAGCGGTCACGGATGCGGTCCAGTTCGGCCTGGTACGATAAGTCAGTATAATCAATGGTTTCAAATCTTTTTTTATCGGCGTAGTTGCCAGGATTCACGCGGACCTTTTCCACCAGCCGGGCGGCCAGTTCGGCCGCGTTGGGCGTAAAGTGAATATCGGCAATCAACGGAACGGTGTAACCGCGGCGGCGCAACTCCTTCCGGATATTTTCAAGATTCTGGGCTTCCTTAATGCTGGGGGCTGTAATCCGTACGTATTCACAGCCTGCCTCCACCATCCGGATGGTCTGCTCCACGGAACCCATCGTGTCCATGGTATCTATCGTGGTCATGGACTGCACCCGGATCGGAAATTCACTGCCCATGGGAAGGTCGCCGATCCGGACCGTGGTGGTTTGGCGGCGCTTGTATTCAGTAAGAGAATCGCAGTATCTGGTGTTGAGCCCTGAAATTTCCGGACTTATTAATTCCATTTGGAGTGCTTTTAATGGTACGGTGTTCGCGTCGCAAAGGTACACTTTCTAACCCCCAAAATGAACGATTTGTTCGCGCATCCGGAGGTGAAGCCGGAAAACGGCAGCTATCCGCTCCCTCATTCAGTCAGCATCCGGCAGACTTCCGAAGCACTGTCACCCTCCCCTTCATTTTCAATTCTCAATTATCATAGGTCTCCCAGCTGAGGGCGGATCAGAATTTCCTCCACTACCGAGTGGCGGGAAACTGCATACGCCGAGTAAACTGACTCCGCCACGTCTTCGGGCTTCATAAACCTTTCGGGCGGCAGATCCACGCCCTCCCACGATGCCGTAAGCGTCGCCCCGGGCAGAATCGCCGTCACCCGGATGTCGTGCCGCATCAGTTCCGCACGCAGTACCTTTGTCATGCCGTAGAGGGCAAACTTGCTGATGCAATACGACCCGCCGTTGGTGTAGGCCATGATGCTGGCCGTGGAGCACATATTGAAAATGTGTCCGTTTTTCTGTTCCAGCATGGGGGGAAGCAGGGCTCTGGTGAGGTGATAGGCACTGGAAAGATTGGCGGACAGCATGCTTTCAAGAGTACCTTCGGGTTCGTTGCCGATCTGACCCGGCAGAAAATAGCCTGCATTGTTCACGAGCACATCCACCGGACGGTTCAGCTTCCGGACAAAGCCGGCAAATAGCTCTACCTGCTGCCGGTCCGTAACATCCGCTTTCTGCCAGTAGAGCCGGCGGTCCGGAAATGACGCTTCAAACTGCGCCTGAAACCCTTGCAAATCCTGCTCATTGCGGGCACAGGTGACTCCGTCGAAGCCCTGGCCGGCGAACTTCCACAGAATGGCCCTTCCGATCCCTTTGGTTCCCCCGGTTATTACAATTAATTTAGACATATTTGGTTCCTTTGATATTACCTGGAATGCTTTTGGATGCGATAAGACGGAAAATTAGAGAAACATCCGTTTAATTTGTAATCTGTGGTTGTTCCAATTTGCAGGAACCGCTCACTCTGCCTTCCGCCACCCAATTTAGTTTACCTTTGCAATTCCCTGTTTTCCGCAGTTACTGCACTATATGAAGCAATTAGGCAAATATTTGATTTTTATAGGTTCTATGTTCCGGAACCGCGAAAAAATGGGCGTGTACGCCAGCCGGGTGCTGGATGAATGCGTGCTGATCGGCATTGATTCTGTTTTTATCGTGGCCATCGTTTCCTCATTTATCGGCGCAGTTACCTGCATCCAGACGGCATACAATCTGGTCAGTCCGCTGATTCCCAACTCCACTATTGCCCTGATCGTACGGGATATGACGGTGCTGGAGCTTGCCCCCACCATTACCTGCGTGGTTTTATCGGGGAAAGTCGGCTCCAGCATTGCCGGTGGCCTTGGCACCATGCGTATCACTGAACAGATTGACGCCCTTGAAGTGATGGGAATCAATGCTGCTTCTTACCTGGTGTTGCCCAAAATTATCGCGGCCCTGATCGTTTTTCCGATGCTGGTAGTGCTTTCGGGCTTTCTGTCCATTTACGGAGGGTATCTGGCGGGTACCTTAACCGGAGTGATCACCCCAAATGAGTATGTGTACGGCCTGCGGGAGTCATTCCAACCCTTCAATGTGCCGTTTGCAATCATTAAAGCGGTGGTATTTGCCTTTCTGATTTCCTCCGTTTCTTCCTTTGAAGGTTTTTACACAAAAGGCGGTGCCCTTGAAGTCGGCAGATCAAGCACCAATGCTGTTACCAACAGTTGTATCTCGGTGCTGCTGGCCGATTATCTGCTGGCACAACTTCTCCTGTGAAAGCTGAATTTTTCGGGATTTTCAAGGGCAAAGCCAGGCTTCATTCCGGAACTCTTTTACGCCTGAACCCCTTAACTGACAAACTTATCTACCACGAAAAATGATTCAGGTCAAGAATATAAGCAAGACCTTCAACGGCAGGCAGATTCTGGATGACATCAACGGTGAGTTTAAACCGTGTGACACCAGTCTGATTATTGGCGGCAGCGGAACGGGAAAAAGTGTTTTGCTCAAATGTATCGTTGGCCTGATCAAACCTGATAATGGCTCTGTCCTCTACGATGGCCGTGATTTTCTGAACGGCGACACGGAGACCAAACGGGAAATCCGGCGGGAGATCGGCATGCTGTTTCAGGGAAGCGCCCTCTTCGATTCCAAGACGGTGGAAGAAAATGTGATGTTTCCTCTGGATATGCTGACGGACATGAGCAAAGAGGAAAAACTGGACCGGGTGAACTTCTGTCTCCAGCGGGTGGGACTCGAAAATGTAAACAAACGCATGCCATCCGAGATCAGCGGCGGGATGCAGAAGCGGGTAGGCATTGCCCGGGCCATTGTGATGAACCCCAAGTACCTGTTCTGCGACGAACCCAATTCCGGTCTCGATCCCCTGACGGCGATCAAAATTGACGACCTGATTGCCGAAATCACGGATGAGTACAAAATCACAACCATCGTTGTGACGCACGATATGAATTCCGTGCTTGGCATCGGTGAATACGTGATGTTTCTTTACAAGGGAAAAAAACTCTGGGAAGGTGACAGCACCACCATTACCGAAACAAAAGTGCTTGAACTTCAGGAGTTTCTTTTTTCCAACAAACTCCTGAAGGAAATGAGAACCTCCGCAGGCAGTTAAGAATCCAGCTATGTAATGGCTTTAAGGTTAATGGTCAGCCAGTATGAAAACCGGAATCTTGTAACGCGAAATTTAACTATCTGAACCTCTGAGAATTCAGGCCGGCCTTTTGCGTGGGCAGGCCCTAAGGAAATGAAGCCCTCCGGCTGCTCTGACAGATAGTCCAGTACCTCTTTGGACACCAGAATCTGCGAAGCATAGTCTTTGTTCAATTGTTCAATCCGGGAGGCCAGAATTACTACGTTGCCTGTAATTGAGTACTGCTGCCGGGTATCCGTGCCAATATTGCCGGTTACTGCGTCACCTACGTGAATGCCCATTCCTGCCCGGGTGGGTGGAAGATATTCCTGACTGACAGCTTCATTAACCTTTTCTACAATCTGGAGGCCCGCCTGCACGGCATTGTCACAAGGGTTGTCCAGCACAAGGGGAGCACCGAACGTAATCATGCAGCCATCTCCCAAAAACTGATTGATTACCCCGTGGTTACGGTTTACGGCATCAATAATGATGCGGAAGAAAGCATTCTGATAAGCAACAACCTCTTCTACAGGCCTTGACCCGGCAAATTCCGAAAAATCCCTGATATCGAGAAACATCACACTTACCCGCATGAGCCGGCTTTTGAGGGCCCTCTCCTGCTGAAGCATCACCTCAACGACCTCCCGGGAAATCTGCTGACCGAACAGGTTAATAATCTGATTTTGTTTTTCAAGGCGCTCTATGGAGGTCCGGATGCTTTTCTGAATTTATCTTGCCACGTACCCGGCGGAAATTCCCCCAACCAGCAACATGGACCCTTTAATGACGTACATGACGGGGGTCTGAAAGTATACGTCAAGGTATCGCGGGTCGGAGGGAGACAGGAACCAGAGGCCCGGAAAAATAAAAAGAATTGCAGAAAGCAGGCCGGTATAAACCGATAAGTAAAAATTCAGCCTGAGTGTAGACAGGGTAATAAACAGGAAGTAGCCCATCGCAAGCGGTGACTGCATCACCAGTATCGGGGCCGGAATACCTTCTGAAAGGAGAAACAAAACGAAGGAAAGCGCCAACAGTTCGGCGGTGCCATTGATAAACTTCCCGAACTCTGGCACAATCAGCCGGTGCTTCAGCCGGTACCGCAGCAGACCCCGGATAAAAAATTCGTACAAGGCCATGATCAGCATAAATCCGGTCAGGATTCTGGCAATGGCTGGTTGGTGAAAAAGAACCTCCGCCAGTGGCAGAAATAAATCAGCGATCAGTATAAAAAACAGGCTACTGACGAAAATGCCAAACAAAACACCGGCCCGTTGAATTTCCCGGCAGATAGATTCAACCGTAAACTGCTCCTCAAAAAAACTGCGGATAGGGGTTGGAGCTTCTCTGTTCATGGCTGCGGTAAGTTGATGCTATTTACAAAAACCCGGGGCATTATTCAACTGATTCAGTTTTAGCCCTGACTCTTCAGGCATGACCCGGTTGCAGCAGGCAATTCATTGGCAAATTTGTACCTTTGCGGCCTTATTTCCGGCAGGTATTCCGCATTGGTTACCGCGCCCGACCACTCCTTATTCTATGAAACCCTCCCTTCTGCGTCTCTACCGGCAGGAAATGCGGATCTCCGTCAGGCTTAGCTACCCCATTGTGATTGCCCAGATTGGCAGCGTTCTCATGAACGTAGCCGCCAACATGATGGTGGGTAAGCTGGGAGCTGCTGCCATTGCTTCCGTCGGGATCGGCAACTCCATTTACATTCTGGTGGCGGTTGTCGGCATGGGCACGCTTTCGGTACTGTCCCCCCAGGTGGCTACGGCCCGGGGCCGCAATGATCTTGAAGAATGCCGTGGTTTGCTGCAGACGGCTGTCCGGCTCAGCATCGTGACCGGTGCGATTCTGACGTTGGTCCTGCTGGGACTGGTGTCAGTTTTCCACATTTTCCGGCAGGAGCCCGAGGTAACCCGCCTTGCGGGCAACTACCTTACCATCACCAGTTTTTCCACCATTCCCATGATGTTTTTCATGGGGTTGAAATCATTTACTGATGGCCTTTCCTATACCCGCGTAGCGATGGTGATCACCCTCACGGGTCTGGCGCTGGATGTGTTTTTAAACTGGATGCTGATCTACGGCAATCTCGGCATGCCGGTGCTGGGTGTCACCGGGGCTGGGGTGGCCGTGCTGGTTACGCGCATCTATATGGCAGTGGCCATGTTTGTCTACCTTCAGACTTCTCCTGTTTTCAGGGTTTACTGGCAAACTTTCACAGGCTCCATCCGGCCGCTGATCAACCGGGTGGTCAGGCTGGGATTGCCGGGCGGATTTCAGTACTTTTTTGAAGTCGGAGCCTTCTCGGGTTCGGCCGTGATGGCGGGCTGGATCGGCACCGCCCAACTGGCAGCTCACGAAATTGCGATCAGCCTTGCTGCCCTTGCCTACATGGTGGCAGCAGGTAACGCCGCGGCGGGGTCGATCCGGGTTGGCGAAGCCGTAGGCCGGGGGAGCCGTCCTGCCATTATCCGGGCGGGCACGGTGGCAATTGTGATCGCGGTTGGGTTTATGTCGCTTACCTGTCTGCTGTTTGTTACCGCCAACGTTCAGCTGGCGGGTCTGTACATTAAAGATGCCAGCGTTTTGCCCGTCGCCACGTCCCTGTTGATCATCGCTGGCATTTTTCAGGTTTCAGACGGCGTACAGGTGGCCAGTCTGGGAATCCTGAGGGCCTTGTCCGACGTGAACATTCCGACGGTTGTCACTTTGTTTGCTTACTGGGTAATCGGTATCCCTCTTGGTTACTGGCTTACCTTCTCCCTCGGATACGGCGTGGAGGGCATTTGGTACGGCCTGCTGGCCGGCCTTACTGCCTCAGCAACCCTGCTTACCGCCCGGTTTTACGTGCTCTCCAGACGGGTAAATCTTCATGGGGTGAAGATCAGTGAGATGAAAGTTTAAGATTGATGGATGGTTGAATTGCTTAATTGTTGAATTGTTTGCTTCCAGAGCATCATGCTGGTCAGACAGCCGTTTGACCATACAGCCATCCAACCATATAACAATGCAACATAACCACCAAATCCTGAACATTCTTGCTTGTATTGCTGTTTTTAAAGTAATCTAATTCATCTATCATGAGTCGTCTGAGAGAGTATTTTAACCTTGGGCCGGTGTTTGGGTATTTTTTCCGGAAGAATGACCCCAACCGGAAAACGAATTTTAATTTGCGTATGATGCATGGAATCAATAAGATATCCATTCTGATGTTCCTGATTGGTATTATATTCATTATTATAAAAAGGCTTTTTTAGTTCTTCCGGATGCTTCACGTAAGACTGTTTATCAGTACTTTCGTGAAGCATTCTCTTTCTGATCCATGAATATTGAGGCTCTCCGGACCTACTGCCTGCGCAAGCCTGGTGTTGCGGAAGAATTTCCCTTTGGTGAGTTTACTATTGTTTTTAAGGTGGCAGGCAAAATCTTTGCCCTCGCTGATCTGCAAAGCAGGCCTTTATCTTTCAATCTCAAATGTGATCCGGAGCTTGCCGTCGAATTACGTGACACCTACAGCTGCGTAACTCCCGGTTACCACATGAATAAAAAGCACTGGAATACGGTAATTGCCAACGGCAATGTGTCCGTGCGAATGCTGGAAGAATGGATAGATAACTCCTACGGACTTGTGGTATCGGGCCTGCCTAAAAAGCAGCAGGTCCGGCTTCAGGAACAACCGGAATCAGAAAAGAACCGACACACCTGACAGCAAGCTCCAAATCTGACGTGGGGCAAGGCTGCTGAAATGCCACAAATTATATACAATGGTATCAATTATTGCATTAAATTGTAAATTGGAAAAGTCAATTCCTCAGACATGAAAACCAACGCTTCTTTTTTTCTGCTTCTTTTTTTCGCGGCGGCACTGACGCTGGGTCCGGTAGCCTGTGGACGCAAAAGCACCCCTACCCCTGAGACCAATACTACCCGCATTACCCGTGCCTGGAAGGTGCAGCAGGTAGACGCTACGGCCAATGGAATTACTACCCCGCTCTACCGGGAAGGAGCCGCCGCAAATGCAGAAAATTACTCCGCCTTCCGGCTGAACTTTACCAGCGCCACCAACTTCCGCCGCACCGAAAAAGACGCTTCCCTGACGGAAGGTACCTGGTCTTTCAACAGCAATGAAACTCAGGTGACTTTTGACCGGGGCAACCCGACAAGAATTGACATTCAATCGCTTAGCAACAATTCACTGGTTTTCACTTACTCTGAAACCAATGCCAAGAATCAGAGCCGGGAACTTCGCTTCCAGATGGTGCCTCTTTAACCGGTAATCGATCAGCCAGCCCATCACGCCTTAGCCCATATTCAGTTTGGGCTTTTTTGTCCGCATCCCACCCTCCTACTTTCTATGCTCAGGTTTGCATACCTTTTGTTTTCCCTTTTCCTGTCCTGCATTTGCGCGGCTCAGGACTTGATCCAGTTTCGCAACGGCAACGAACAGAATGTCAAAGTACTGGAGATCAACCCCACTGAAGTAATTTACAAACGGACAGATAATCTGGAAGGGCCTACCATCATTGTGCTCAAATCTGAAGTTATCCGGATTGTTTACGCCAATGGCACCCGCGAAGAGTTTGTGGAAGAGCCCCCGAGGACATTGGAGGACAAACCGGTCCAGAGGCGGCATACAGATAGCGCCCCGAAGGAAGCACCCCGTACTGATCAGGAATTGTACGCGAAAGGCCGGATGGACGCGCTTGCATACTACCACAACTCCGGCCCGATGTGGGGCACGATGGCCGCAACCATTTATCCACCCGCCGGACTGGTTACCGGGATTGTAGTCGGAGCGATTCCACCTAACCCTGGCAGTTTTACCACGCCGACCCCTGAATTGCTTGCCCATCGGGCCTACCGGAAAGGCTACCAGGCGCAGGCGCACCGGCGGAAAATCGGTAAGGCCGCGGCGGGCTTTGGCATTGGCCTCGGTGCCTATTTTGTAGCCGCCCTGGTGATTATTGCCGCAGGCCGGTAATTTTAAAAATTTCTTATTCAAACGGCACTTTATGAATTTACTTGAAAGGCATTAATTTGGGAAGAAAGCTAAAATAATGGACCTACTTAAAGAATTTACTCAACTGCTCCCTATAGATCACCCTTTTGAGTTAGTCAAGGTAGAAAAAGAGGAAGAAAAACAAGCCGTTCATTTTTACTTGCAAGTATCTTCTGCTCATCTTCCCTCAGCTCATCATACGATTCATAGTTACTACGAAAGAAGCCGGGAGCACTTGAAACTGTTTCAGTAGCGAAGTTTTATTCATTGTGCTTTACCCATTTACCGGGATAAAAACACAGGTAAGTACACCAAAGCCGCTGTGGACTTTGCCCGCGGTCATGCCCGTTTTACCCTCCTGTATGAACAGGAAGTGATGCGGTTAATGCGCATCCACCATTGTTTAAGCAGTGTAGCCCGTCAGTCAGGCATATACGTACAACGGGCAGAGCGTATTTATCATCACTACACGCGCCATCTGGAAGCCCTGCCAGTTACTCAGGTAGCCCATCGGGTGGGGGTGGATGAAACTTCTGCCCGTAAAGGGCATGACTACATTACTACCTTTGTGGACATGGATACGGGCGCAATCCTTGATATTGCTGATGGAAAAGGGGCTGATTGTGTAAAGCATTTCTTTGCTAACCATCCTGATCCGGAAGCCGTCAAAGACTTCCCGGCCGGTATGTCACCGGCTTTCAGCAGTGGCATTCACCGCTACTTCCCCCAAGCCCGGATTACGTTTGATAAATGGCATGTGATCAAACTACTCTGCAAACACCTGGAGGCCTTAGACCATAAAGCGCATACTTTTAAAGCCTGTATCGCTTTACTGATGGAAGATTTATCAGCTTTCTTTCAAGCCAATGATGCCCGAAAAGGGCGGGCACAACTCTGTTTTATTGCCCATTTTGCCCAGGAGCAGTTAGGCAAAAATCCTATTTCTGCTACCATTGACAAGCACTTTGACGGCATTACCGCTTATTTTGACTCTCACTTAACCAATGGACTATTGGAAGGAATCAACTCTAAGATTCAAACTATTAAAAGAATTGCCAGAGGATTCCGCTACAAAGAAAACTTCAAGAAAATCATCCGTTTTGCTTTTGAATCCCCTCAATCTTCAAGTAATTTCATATAGTACCTTCCAGAAGATATTCCCCGACAGCGGTTTTTATGTCTTCCGAATTCCTAATTTTGCGGGTATCCATCCGTAAACCTTACGGGTAGTCTATGGTTAATACCTTGGCAAAATAAAGAGGCAAATGAGCAAGTACTATAAGCTGCGGGTTGAAAAAGTGACCCGGGAAACCCCCGACACAATCTCCATCCAGTTTGCGCAGCCTGAAGGGGCACGCATTTCTTATAAGCCGGGCCAGTTTACTACGCTGCTGATCCCCATGAACGGCGAGCAGATCAGGCGGTCTTATTCGATGTCCAGTTGCCCGCATACCGACGACTTCATCGTAGTGACGGTCAAACGCGTGGCAGACGGAAAAGTATCCAACTATCTGAATGATACCCTGAAGCCGGGCGACCTGATGGAAGTTATGGAGCCGATGGGGAATTTTTACATTGATGCCCATCCTTCCAAAAAGAGACACGTGGTTCTTTTTGGTGCCGGCAGCGGCATTACCCCGCTGATTTCCATTGCCAAAACTGTCCTTTTCGCGGAAGCAAACAGCCAGGTTTCGCTGGTATATGGCAACCGGAACCAAAATTCCATCATATTCAGAAAAGACCTTGAGGAAATGGAAAAACAATATGCCGGCCGTTTCCGGGTAGTGCATATTCTGAGCCAGCCCGTGGAGGCAAAGAAAAGTTCCCTTCTCAGTACGTTCAAGAAAGTGATTCCGGGATTGAACCAGCCTCCTGCTCAGTCAGTAGCCAGTTATACTGGTCGCCTGAACCAGAGCCTTGCTCTCAAAATTTTGCCAACCCTGCCCGAATGGGATTCCGATCTGACGGATTACTTTATCTGCGGACCGGAAGGCATGATGGAAGAAGTAAAACATGCCCTGCAGATTATGCACGTCCCCGCCAACCGGATTCACAGAGAGAGCTTCGTGACAACTGCACCGGCAGAACGCCATGGCACTGTTGAAACAGAAAACGGCACCAGTCCGAAAAAATCTGCGCAGGAGGTGACGATTATTTATGAAGGCAGTGAGTATAAATTCAACGTACCTCCCGACAAAACCATTCTGGAAGCAGCTCTTGACCTGAACATTGACCTCCCCTACTCCTGCCAGAGCGGCAACTGTACGGCCTGCCGTGGCAAGTGCTTGTCGGGTAAAGTACACCTGGACGAAGAGGACGGGCTGTCGGAGTACGAATTAAAGGAAGGTTATGTTCTTACCTGTGTTGGCCATCCGGTTTCTGAAGACGTAATCATAGAGATAGGCTGAGCAGTATCAGAAATGGAGCTTTTCGCAAACTTACGTCAGTAACGGATGGTTCTTGAGAAGAAAGTATTTTGTATGACCACCACACCCATTGAAGAAGAATTTAAACAGTTTATTGAGTTCGGGCACATCTTCGACAAAGCCACCCGCCGTTATCTGGTTTATTTTCTGAAAGGAAAACTGTACGGCAACTTTTCAGAAAAATCGCACCGGTACGACCACCCGCAGTTTGATTATCTGAAAGAAACGCTGGACCGGATTTTTTCCAACGAAACCTTTCTCCGCATAAGTGCCGGTAATGAAGCTTTAGCCAACCAGATTGTGCACGATACACTGGCGTGGATGCGTAAATCGCAGGCCGATGTGAACCGCGACAATCCCTGCCAAAACGAATTCAGCCGCCTGAACTCATGGAAAGACCGGCCGTTGCAGTTGCTGCCGGACACATGGTATCACCTGACAAATTTACTGCAGGAAAACTATACCCGCGAACAGATAGATGTCCGTTTCTATGTCGAACGCTTTGACCCGATTTTCCGGGACAAGGAAAAGTTTTTAAAGCAGACTGATAAAAATTCTGCGGAAAAACTGCCCGTAGAAATCCTTCTGGATGATCTGCTGACGCACTGGGAAAAATTACTCCTTGCCAAAAGCCTGGAGTATGAATTCAAAGAGATGGAAAACCGGGCTAAGGTTTACGCTGAACTCTTGTATGCCAAAGCCGACGAATACGCCCGGATGATGGACCTTGTCGCTCCTTTTGCCGAAGATGCCGGGCGCTTCTGGGATTTGGAACGCGGCCTCTGGAAGCAGACAAACTTTGATGTGCTCACCCGGTATGCCGATCTGCTCAAGGATGAACAGTCCATCCGTGAGATTGCTGACCTGCTCGGGCGGCTCCGTGAGGCACAGACTGAAATTGAGGAAGAACATTTTCAATATGCTATTGCTAAGGCTTCCTACCGGAATAGTCTTCAGGAGCGCAGCGAAATCGGAGGAATCTACGAAAGTGACAACCTCAATTATATGCTTCCTTCGGAGGCTGCCCTGCTGAGTACCCCAGAGACAGAAAATGCTTTCTATAAAAAATATGCCGACAAGCACTTGCTGACTTTCCGGTTTCAGGGTCAGGAGGTAGAAAAAGGTCATGGAACAGCTACTGCCATGCGGGAAAAAACCAGGCGCAAGGAAAAAGGCCCCTTCATTTTATGCGTGGATGCCAGTGCCTCAATGGAGGGAACGCCAGAACACGTAGCCAAGGTGCTTTGTTTCGCCATTCTGAAAATGGCGGCCCGGGAGAAACGGCGGTGTTTTCTGATTTCCTTTTCTACCGGTTTACAAACCATCAACCTGCTGGAGCTGGAAAACTCATTGGATCAGGTGGTGACGTTTTTATCGATGACTTTTCAGGGAGGCACCGACATCCACCCGCCAATGTACGAAGCCATCAATATGCTGCACACCCGTGATTACAAGGATGCCGATGTGCTGATGATTTCGGATTTTATCATGTACCAGATGCAGGATTCTCTGGTAAAACGGATGAAAGGAGAGCAACGGAAAGGTACTCTTTTCCACAGCCTGACCGTGAATTCGGGTGTCGCCAATCCGGCAATAGTCGAACTATTTGACAATTATTGGGTCTATCACCCCGAAGACCGCAACATAGCCCGCCAGCTTGCTGCTGATCTGAAAGAAATTGAAAAAGGAAAGACTGCTCACCCTTAAGGCAAGAAAACCGGATCCTCTGCAGATCCGGTTTTCTTATAGCTTCACTTTTAGCAGGTAATAGGTATGTGCTGTTTTTACTCCCCTCCAAGTCCCTTGCCTGATATTCTGAGCTTTACCTCTTTCCATTACCAGAGCTGACTAACTGGCTTTTGCCAGTGTATGACGGGCCCGGTTCAGCAGGTCCTGCAGATCAATGCCTCTGCCCCGGTGCTGGTTGTTGAGGCGCATCACGGCAACTCTTTCGCGAAGCATCGGGAAACGGCCCAGATCAACCCCTTCCAACTGGGGACGTAGTTCTGACCAGACAGATTTCAGTTCTTCCTGTGACAAATCTTCCACAAACTCCTCAAGCCGCTTCATGCTGATCTTGTCGGGGTTGATGGTAATATCATCCTCATCGATGCCTTCCAGCAATGATATATGAACACGGCGATTACTCAGCTTGCTATCCATATTCCACTCGTAACGGAAATACCTTGCATCAAAGGCATATTGCTTATAGTACAGACTCATAAAATGCTCAGTTGCAGCTAATTGCTCGAGCGTAAGGCATTGCGTAATAGAACGGTCTATTTTTTCTATTGCCATTATTCGTTCTATGTGCTTTTTCATATTGTTATGTGAGTTCTGGAGTTGGAGTATATTTTTGATTATTCGGTCAATTTATAATGTAATATTTACTGTTAATACGCACTTTTTGTGAAAGGTGATCTTTAATTATGAACTATATTTTTTTGACTCCCGTTCCGAACTATTCCTTTATCTTTTTAAGTATTTTATGAATTACCGGTCCTTAAAATACGGTGGAAAGCATTAAAATCAAATGATTATTTTGGTACTTCCTTGTCTCTCATAACTACCAGCATTCCGAAAACAGTTCTGAGAAGGCTATTCAGTATATGAGTACCTTAATGCCAAAACTGTACCAATATTTTAACCCCGGATGGTGTGAGGATCTGCATGAGGAATGCATGCATCATCAGCCCATCGGTTGAAATAAAACCTGTGAAAAAGAAGATGTTGGGCTAAAATGAATGCAATAGCTGGTAACAGGCACTTTCTATGCCCGTAAAATAATATTCCGGGATTTGGAAAATATGTGCTTTTTTGTATTGGAATATACTACAAAAGTGAAAAATAGTTGCCTGCCGTTTGGCTTACGGATAAATATTTTTTTATTACGACCGCAGAGGCATACACTTCGGCTGGTCTTTCCGGCGCCTGACCAATTTTCCGATGCCAATGCAAATGGATTTGCCGATTGTAGCCTTCAAAACCTCAAGTATGAAACGGTATATTTTTCTGTTAGGCCTAAGCCTGCTTTCAGGTGGTTGCCAGGAAAAGAAGGAAAAGTTAGTTCCCCGGTACCAAAGCCTGACTGAAAGTGTTTACGCGTCAGGAATCATCTATCCGCGCAATGCCTATAAAGTATTTCCCCTTGCCGACGGATATATCGCCAACCTGTCGTTAAGTGAAGGTGAAATAATCAGAAAAGACTAGGTATTGCTGGTGCTGGAGAGTAACCAGCAACGCATCAGGTTACTAATGCGGAGGCTAATTACCAGACTGCCCGTCTGAATTAGGCCACCAATTCCCCGGTGCTGGAAGAATTGCTTGCAAGCCTACAATCGGCAAAGTCCCGGATGGAAAATGATTCGGTGAATTTTATCCATTATCGGAATCTGCTGGAAAACAATGCCACCTCAACAGCAGAATATGACCGGGTGGCACTGGCCTGCCAAACTTCCCGCAATGATCTCAGGGCCCTGCAGAACCGGTACCGTAAAACGGAAATACAACTTAAAAATGAACTACATAATGCCATGAGTCAATACCGGCTGAACGCAGAGGATCAGTCCAACTGCCGGGTCAGGAGCCGGATGGATGGAAGGGTAAATGAGTTTTAGGTAGAGGTATTTTTTGGTTGACTGATTTAACTTTTCAAGAATATAATAAATTCAAATTGTAGCGGTGAGCCCAAAGTTTAAAGTGGAGGTTAAGCATGCAGACCTGTTTGGAAAAGGACAAGGATTTCTGCACCAGGCGGCTGAAGCGTTGGCCAATGGTGTTACTGAGTATTTTAATATGGGCCGTTTCCCCGGTTTCTTTCCCCACTTTCAGATGCGTTACCTGAGGAATGCAGTTGTAAGCTTTCCAGAAGTCAGAGAAACTATTGCTTTTGAGATACGCATAAGGCAGTTTTCTCCATAACCATTCACAGGATTCCACGGAGCCGTCGCCAATAAAGAAAGAAATAATTTGTCTGGTTTGCCGCCACTGGGCAATCCAGATGCGGATCTGCCTGATTTTGAGGAAGACAAAGCTGGACACTTCATTTGTTTCCGGCACTGAACCGGCCTGTGCTTCCCGGTTGGTTTCTCTAAAAGGTGCTAACGAACGGGCTTTTTTTAACCATTTCTGCACAGTCACATGATTCACCCCGAAAATACGTCCCGTCGAACGAAAACTTTTCCGTTTCTGATACGTCTGGCTGACCTGTTCCATATCCAGATTACGGGATTTCCGTACCGGGTCCAGCACCCGGGTCACGTCACAGTCTTTACATTTGTACCGCTGCCGGCCCGATAAATTCTTTCCGTTGCGGATAATATTTCTGCTTTGATAATTATGACAAGTCTTTACTTCTATGATCATGCTTTTACCTTTTCCCTCAATGATAACCTATCAACCAAAAAATACCGCTACCCATTTCACTTTTATAACTTTAAGGTATGAACGTCGTCATTGTGGAGGATGAACCGCTGGTAACCAGCAACCTGCGTAAAATGGTCCAGAAGGCCGAACCGGATGCCCACGTTCTGGCAGTGCTTGCCAAGCCTGAAAACAGCGACGGCCTGGTTTTCGGAGCATCCCGAGCCTGACTTGCTGTTTATGTACATTCAACTCTCGGACGGCGTCAATTCTGATCCCTTCAGAACCAATGATCCGGATTGTCCAATTATTTTCATAACTGCTTATAATGAATATGCAATCAGGGCTCTCCGCGTGAACAGCAATGATTATCTCCTTAAGCCCGTTGACAGGAATGACATGGAAGCGGCGCTGCTGAAGTTTCACCGCCTGCAAAAGCATCTGCCGAAAGAAGATCTGCGGACACAGTTGGAAATCCTGATGAAAGATTCGCAGTAGCGTCAGGAGAAGAAAAAATACAAGGAAAGATTCCTGGTTCATGCCCGCAACCGGCTGGTTCCGGTTTCATCCGATACAGTTGGTTTCTTTTGCAAAGAAGAGATCATCTTTCTGTTCACAACTGATAACCAACGGCACATTTCAGATTTCAACACCCTTGAGGAAGCGGAACAGGTACTCAACCCGGCTGAATTTTACCGGGCTAACCGTCAGTATATCATCCATCTTCAAGTGGTGGAGAGCATCCGTACCCATGCTACCGGAAAACTTACAGTCCGGCTGCGGCCGCCGCTGCAATGCGAAGTAGATATAAGCCGCGAAAAAGCCCATTCATTCAGGGAGTGGCTCGGCTGACCATATACTCTTTTTTAATTTATTACATTTACAAGATTTTTCAGTTGTGCTTCCGGTCAGGCTGTCAGGAATTTGGTATTATGCATAATCCACCCCAGACCAGCCTTATGCAGCTATACGCCAGACTTTCACGTATCCCGTTTCTTCACCGCTATTCATACAAATTTTTATTTGTTTCCTTCATCGGCATTCATATCCCCTTGCTGGGTGTAACGTCCTGCCTGTTCTTTTTCCCGGAAGCCGGTTTTACGGCTCTGCAGATTACCTTTTTGGTTCTTGCATTCACGCTGGTGTCCACTACAGTAACTCTTTATCTGATTAATAAACTTACCAAACCTATTGTTGTCGTCAAGGATGCCCTTGAGGAATATCTGACCACGCAAACCATCCCTGACCTGCCCGGTCATTACCGGGACGAAGCCGGCCTGCTGATGCTGGATGTCCAGCATACCATTATCACTGTTGACAAACTCCTGACTGAGAAAAAAGACACGATTGGCTTGCTGGCCCACGAGTTACGGGGGCCATCCAATTCCGTTTTGTCTATTGTGAATCTGCTGAGAAAAGAAAAAGACAACCGCGAAATCCAGCAATACTGCGATCACATTAATCATTTGCTTTCAACTCAGCTGGAGCTGATGACCGGTATGCTTTCCATACTTCAGCACGAAGAAGCTGGTCTGCTTGGAGCAAGGAAGAGTGAGGTCAGACTGGGCGAGATTGTACAGGCTGCTGTGAATGATCTGGAAGGGAACCTCATGCGGAAAGGCATCGCCGTAGAACTGCAGTTTGCGGAGGATTTAAAGGTGCTGGTAGACAAACCTTCTTTTCGCCAGGTATTGTACAATCTGATCAGTAATTCGATTAAGTTTTCCCACCCGGGCGGATTAATCACTATAAATGCCCTCCTTGGCGAAGCTGATGATCAGGTCATTGTAACGGTAGCTGATGAGGGCATCGGCTTTCGTCCTACCTACGCCGAAGAGTTATTTGAAAGGTTTACCCACCGGAGGCGCTGGGGCACTAACAACGAACCTACCAACGGCATTGGCCTTTACCTTTGCCGGCAGGTCATGCGGCGGCATGGTGGAACCATTTCTGGCAGCAGTCAGGGAGAAGGCAAAGGATCAATATTCACCCTTACTTTGCCTGATCCGGCGGGTAGCATCCATCAGGCACCGGCCGCATACGGACTGGCGGCCCGTTAATCCCTCAGCGGGGGTGATTTGGTTGGAGCTAATTAAGTTGTAACTTGAGTAACTCCTACCGCATTCAACCCTATGAAATTGCCAATTATTATTGTTATTGACGACGATCCTCAGGTCCTGCGGGCTATCGAACGTGATCTTCGCAGCCGTTACCGCAAAGAATACCGGATTCTCAGCGCCAGTTCAGGTGAAGATGCCCTTAAGACTGTTCAGGAACTGAAACTCCGGAATGAAGAAATTGCTATTTTCGTTTCGGATCAGCGGATGCCCGGCATGCCTGGAGTTGATTTTCTCCAAAAAGCCCGACATTATTACCCATCTGCCAAGCGTATCCTGCTGACTGCCTATTCAGATACCAACGCCGCCATCCGTGCAATCAATGAGGTACAGCTGGACTACTACCTGATGAAACCATGGGACCCTCCCGAAGAAAAACTTTACCCGGTCCTCGACGATCAGCTGGATGAATGGCAGAAGTTACACCGGCCCGACCTTGCAAGCATCCGTCTGATTGGTTACCAGTGGTCACCCCAGACCCACGTGATCAAAGATTTTCTGGCCGGAAACCTGATCCCTTACGCGTGGCTTGATGTTGAGAACAACCAAAAGGCAAATGAGCTCCTCGGCTTGGGCAAACTGACCGAAAAAGATCTGCCGGTGCTCCTTTTTGAGGATGGGACCCAGCTGATAAAACCTGACCTTACGGCGGTTGGCAATAAAGTGGGGCTGAAGGCGCAGGCATCCGAACAATTATACGATGTGGTCATCATCGGAGCTGGACCGGCCGGTCTGGCAGCGGCCGTCTACGGAGCCTCCGAAGGCCTCAAAACGCTTCTGATTGAACGCCGGGCTCCCGGAGGACAAGCCGGTACTTCTTCCCGGATTGAAAATTACCTCGGATTTCCTAACGGACTCAGTGGCGCAGAGCTTACCCACCGCGCTATCTCCCAGGTACAACGGTTTGGGGCTGAATTCCTTGCCCCTCAGGAAGTTTCCCAGATCAAGCTTCAGGATCCGTACAAACTGATCCGGATGGCGGATGGTTCCGAGGTTGCGGCCCGCAGCATCGTAATTACCACTGGCGTAAATTACCGGCAGCTGGGTGCTAAAAATGAAGAGGTGTACACCGGCGCAGGAGTTTATTACGGCGCGGCTACCACTGAGGCATACGCTTGCAGCAACAAAGATGTATACGTGGTGGGTGGCGGCAATTCGGCCGGACAGGCAGCCATGTATCTTTCAAAATACGCCCGGAGTGTACATATCCTCGTCCGTAAGCCGGATCTTTCGTCAACCATGTCGCAATACCTGATTGACCAGATCAACGCCACGGCTACTATAAAGGTGTGCGGCTACATGGTGCTGACGGAATTAGCCGGCAATGGTCATCTGGAATCCGTTACGGTGGAAAATATCAAGACCGGGTCAAAAGAGTCCGTTCCGGCAGATTCAGTGTTTATTTTTATCGGTGCCAGACCCTGTACCGGCTGGATTGAAGACCTGGATATTGTCCGCAACGATAAGGGCTACATAGAAACCGGCCGGGAATTGCTCCGGTACGAAAATTTCCGCAAACGCTGGAAACCAGACAGGGAACCCTATTTGCTTGAATCCAGCATTCCTGGTGTATTTGCCGCGGGCGATGTCAGGGCCGGAGCCATGAACCGCATTGCTTCTGCTGTAGGGGAAGGAGCAATGTCCATAAAAATGGTGCACGAATACCTCGCCGAATTATAGCTTTGTTTATGGAAACCTCCAGTCCGGACCTGTTACAACTCAGGCGGGCTGGAGGTTTTCCCAAGGCTTTCGCTTTCATTCAAGCTGATAGACTCTCACGTAATCTACCTCCATTCGCTGAGGCCAGATTGAATCATCCACTCCTTTCTGCCCACCCCAGGTTCCGCCAACTGCTACGTTCAGGATCAGATAAAAAGCATCATCGAATGGCCATGTCTCTTTGTTACCCGTTTTGTCATTCAAAAAAGTAAAATATTGACGACCATCAATAAACCAATCGATTTTATCTGCATTCCATTCGATTGCATATACATGGCAGGTTTTGAAAGGGTCATCTAATCTGGTCTTCCCGCCTTTTGCGTGCCGATTGAGTGGTAGTAAGCTTTGGTATGCACTGTGCCGTGAATAACACCAGGGTCAAAACCAACGTGTTCCATAATATCAATTTCTCCATCATCAGGCCACTTCCGGTTATCTTTTGATGCCACCATCCATATGGCCGGCCATGTTCCCCTGCCTTCCGGTAACTTTGCCCTGACTTCAATTCTTCCGTAGGCCCAATCTCCTTTTCCGCTGGTAACCAGCTTTGCGGAGGTATATTCATTGTTGCCGAAAGTTTCCTTTCGCGCCTCAATGATCAGTTTTCCATCCTCCACCCTGGAGTTTTCTGGCCTTCCATCCGTATAGTACTGCAATTCCTTATTTCCCCAACCATTTCCCCCTACGCTGTAGCTCCATTTTTTCGGGTCTGCCTGACCCTGGTAATCAAACTCTTCCGACCAAACCAACTTCATTCCCTTTGGGGCCATAGGCGTCCGCTGGCAGGAAAGAGCAGCTATACAACTAAAAAAGATTAAAAAAATGAATGTCTTTTTGTTAGCCATGTTGCCTGGAACGGTTTTACCTATTCAGATTACCCCGACAAGTAGCTTCTTATCAGGAGTTGTAAATTATGAAAATAATGTCGACCGTTTGGTCAGTAAGGCACAATATGGTATTTTGGAGTTCATTCAGTAAAAATGGCCGGAAGTACATTTATCCGAAAACTGCAGACCCGATGGGGTGTCCAAAGTGTCTGGCAGGTGCTGGTCATCCTCCTGGTATTTGCTCTCACCGGGATTTCGGCTATGTACATCAAACGTCCGATTTTCGCTCTCCTCGGAATTGACGCAAATGATCCATTCTGGCTCAGGATGCTGGTCTGGCTGATTACTGTACTGCCGGCCTACCAGATTCTTCTCCTCCTCTATGGTTTTTTGCTGGGCCAGTTCTCCTTTTTCTGGGCTTTTGAAAAAAAAATGTTCAGCGGAATCCGGAAGTTATTTTCACGGTAAAATCTTTCAGTATCCCCCATATATACCTTTTTTGAGAATTTTTTACCAAATTTTTATTTTCTTCGTTTACTGGATAAGGGTGAACCGTATTTAAAGAAGTAGCCGCTTCTCATAATCCAGCGAAAAGTTTCTGTTGAGTAAGCCTGTATACAGATTTAGGCGACCATTAACCCATGACTCAGGAAGAATGTTACCGGCTTTTAGGATTGGCTCCCGGTGCAGATGCCGGGGAAATCAAACGTGCTTATCGCAAGCAGGCTAAGCTGTATCATCCTGATGTCAATAAAGGACCTGACGCTCAATCTGTTTTCATTAAAATCAACGAAGCCTATGAGGTCCTGGCCTATGGAAGTGAATACCCTGCCCGTGCTGTATATCGCACACCGGCATACGATTTTTATTATCCACCAGAAACCCGTCAGGAAAAAGCCGCTCGTTACGCAAAAATTCGCTACGAAGAGTTCAAACGCAACAATGAGGAATTCAAGCAGTCCTTTATTTACCTTCCTATAAAGATCATAGCTTATGGCTTGTTGCTCTTTGGTGTTTTGCTTGGAGTTGGGTTTATCTTTATGCCTATAATTGTTTTGATGTACAACCGGCCAATGGGATTTTCAATGTTACCGGTAAGTTTACTCGGGTTTACGATTTTTTTTGGTGTTTACCGGTTCAAGCAAGAGATGAACCGTTACCTGTAAAACTTCAGGCTTTCCTTCCTTTCGCGGTTGCCACTTGTGGGTTTCTGCCTTATCTTTCGCAGCCAATTACCTCTTCAGATTTCCTTATCAGAATCTGTATTTCCAGGCTGGAATGATTTCCTCCTTTGGAAACGCAGTGTTTCAAAACTGCAAGCATATATACTAAACCTTTAATAGGTAGTCAGCCATAATCATAAAAATCCAAACCCATTCAATCCCTATGTTTGATTTCAGCGGAAAGATATCAGTAATGACCGGCGGGGGGTGCGGTTTGGGGGATGGTGTTTCAATTATTTTTGGCCGTGATGGTGGTTAGGTTATTATTATTTTTGTAAATTAAAAATGTGCCGGTGTAATCGTCGCTGCCATGCGGGTGTCCGGTGGCAAATGATATTTTTTACGCTGTGTTGTTTAAGATCAGGGCAATGTAAACAGTTTGATAAGTGAACTTCCGTCACTCAATATATTGGTAAACAGCGCTGGCGTCTCCCATATTGGTTCTTTAGATACCACCTCCGAGGCCGACTTTGACCGCCTGTTCAAAATCAATGTGAAGGGAGTTTACAATACCATGCAGGCATCAGTCCGAAAAATGAAGGAATCAGGCGGAGGAGTCATTTTGAACCTTTGTTCAGTGGCAGCCACTGTCGGCATTCCTGACCGGTTTGCATATTCGATGACTAAAGGCGCTGTCCTGAGCATGACTCTCTCAGTAGCCCGCGATTACCTTCAGCACAATATTCGCTGCAATTGCATCTCTCCCGGCCGGGTTCATACCCCGTTTGTGGATGATTTTTTGAACAAAAATTATCCTGGGCAGGAAAAAGAGATGTTCCAGAAGCTCTCCAGCGCCCAGCCCATTGGCCGTATGGGAACGCCGGCAGAAATGGCCTCCCTTATTTTGTACCTGTGCTCAGATGAAGCAGGGTTTGTCACGGGCACTGATTACGCAATTGACGGAGGATTTACCCATCTGAAATAAACGAAGCTTCAAATCCTCCATTCTGAGTAAGCAATGAACGGAAAGAAAGTTGGGAATGTCAGGGAAGTTTGAACCTTTTGCAGTCTGTTATCTGACAAGCTTGAGCTGTAGTTGAACTACCAATAGCCTGCCTCTTTGAAAGGCAGGCTATTGGTATTGGTGAAAGCATTGATTAATTGTATTTGATAATCATTTCAACCCGCCGGTTCAAAGCTCTACCCTTATCATCGTCATTGGTTGCCACCGGGCGGTTTTCTCCCTGGCCGTCAGTTGTGATCCGGTAATCATCAATTCCGCGCTCCTCCAGATAACGCTTCACAGCAGCAGCCCTGTTTTGCGACAAAACTAAGTTCGCATCGTCTTCGCCCACGTTGTCCGTGTGACCTTCAAGGTGCAGGAAGGTTTTAGAGTTCTTTTTCATTACTTCCGCGAGCTCGTTCAGGGCGGAGTAAGACGATTTTTTGATTACATCTTTACCTGTTTCAAACAACAGATTATCGAAGGCTTTTTTCAGGGCGGCTTTTTCTTCAGCCTTTATTTCCGGGCAACCCCGATTGGCAATCACACCCGGAATCTCCGGGCAAACATCTTCATCGTCATAAACCTGATCACCGTCAGTATCTTTTCGCTTGGGGGCAGGGCATCCGGCGAAACGCAGAGGGCCAGGCGTATCGGGGCATTTGTCGATATTATCCTTTACCCCATCATTGTCCTTATCGCCCCATGGGCAGCCAAAATTTTCTTTTGGACCCGGCTCATTAACGCATTTGTCCTCGTAGTCATACAGCCCGTCGAAATCCGTATCGTAAGGACAGCCAAAAGGAGTAACCTTTTCAGCCTTAGGGGTGTTCGGGCATTTATCCCGGCCGTTTGGCACGCCGTCACCATCATCGTCATAAGAATAATAAGGTGAAACATAAGGCTTTGCTTCGGGCTTGCCCTTTCTTGAAGTCCGCCTTACTTCTTCTTCCCTCTGTGTATCTGCACTAGAGGTACTGGCAGAGGAAGTTTTTGTTTCAGTCATGGCGACATTCCCCTGGGCAAAACTGCCCGGAGATAATGTACAGAGCATTGCTCCTGTAAGTACCGTAAGTAGGATTGGACGCATAAGATAAAACTGATTGAAAAGGCTTATTCCGGCCACCCAACAAGAGCAGCTGAGGTTCATACAGTAGTATGATAAACGGTGACTCTTGGCCCACATCCGGCGCAAAAAATATGGGCAAGACCAGTGGAAAAGACCCACTGTCAGGACTGCAAGCATTCAGTTTTAGCTAAGGCGGAGTGGCCGGCAATACAGTAAAACAAAATTAATGTATTAATAATCAGATAATTAAAATCATATTGACCATGTCCGTTTTCATTTTCTTACATGCAAGGGATTACAAGCATGGACGCACATAATAAGCCACCCCTTTTCGGGTCAGGCTGCTTCACAGAAAAAGTTGTTATTAATTACCCCGCATCCATAACCTGCACGTATACTGGATGATAATTGGCAATAGCCCGGTACGAAAAATTTAAAACTGAAGAAATGGGAATATTTCTTTCACTATCCGGAGTGATCAATAAAGATTCTCAGGCGGTAGAAACCAGTGTGAAAAAATTTACTGAAGTAGTTAAGGGAGGGTTCCAGCGGGCCAATATTGCCGACGACCACCCCAATCTGGCTGTAATGGGAGTTCATGGAAGCAATACCACATTGGTGTATCCAAACTACTTTGAAGAATGGGATGCAGCATCCGCTTTCATTTCCAAAGACCTGAACGCAACCGTTTTCTCTCTGCACATCCATGACGAAGATCTTTGGATGTTTCAGATGTATCACAATGGTGAAAACATTACCCGATTCAATCCTCTGCCTGATTACTGGGAAGAAGATATCACCACGGAGGAGGCCAACTATTGGCTTGGTGATGCTGACCTGATCAGTCAATACATTCCCGGGCTGGAGCCGGCAAGCATCCAAAAATACCTCAGGCGTTGGGATTGGGACGAGGAGGGCGAGGAAAAAGCCTATCCTGAAGATGAGTTTGGCTTTGGTGATTGCTGGCAGGTGGTTGACTTTATGGAGAAAGTGGGACTTGAGTACCCCATTGACGAAACTGGCACTCTGCTGGGGAAAAAGTACAAACTCTGGACAAGTCAACTGGATCTTGAGCAATAACAGGAAAATATTTTCCTTTGCCGGAGGTAATTTACAACAGGAAGCAGCTATCAGACCTATTGCTTCAGCTATTTATAAAAGGCGTCACAACCTTGCGGTCCGGTTTCCGACAAGTTATGTCACACTCTATATGATTATTAAATCGCTATCAATCTTTAAATTAGCAGCTGGTCCGGCATTCACCCGGCTCGATCCGGGGAATGAACACACCCTGCAGCCCCTGGCTGTATGCATTTTTAAAGTTTTTATTACCCGTTGCTATATTTAAAAGTTTTCCTCTCTATAGGGGCCTTTTGTTCAACAGTTAGACACCGGATGCAATCCTGGCCAAAAACCAACATGGCGGGGGCTGTTTGTTTTGCGGGAAAAAGAGCGTACTTAACTTTACAAGTCCAGATCCGAATTGACATCTTACCTGAGTACTTCCTGCAGGATGGTTACCTTTGAGCTGCATTATAATCAGCCCGGTGCCTGAACAGTTATATGAGATAGTCCCGATGCTCGCCGTAGCCAGCTTCACCTTTGGTTAGCCGGTTTGCCCAGATATGAAAAAATTATCGCCTCTTTATATAGTCGCCGTTTACTTTCTGGTCAGCCTGTTATGGCTGGTCAGCAGTGATTTTTTAATTTACCTCAGCTTTCCGGAACATGCCTACCTGCTGAAACCGGTTAGCAATATCAGTTATCTGATAATCTCCTCTCTCCTGCTGCTTCTGCTGATCCGTTCCGCCAACCGGCAGGTGAAAATCAGCGATTCAAACTACCGCAATCTTTTTGACCAGAATCCGCACCCCATCTGGGTCTATGACGCAGAAAGTCTCCAGTTCCTTGCTGTAAATAAAGCCGCCCAAATTCATTACGGATTTACCGGAGAAGAATTCCTGAACCTGACCCAAAAAGACATCCGGCCCGAAGAGGATGTGTCAGCCTTTCTGAAAGAACATGAGGAGGTGCTGGAAGGATTAGCGGGTAGCCGGTTGTGGCGGCATAAAAAAAAGGACGGCTCAGTAATTTATACCGAAAATAACTCACGGTTGATTGCTTACAAAGGAAAGCAGGCAGTTTTGGTGTTGTCACACGACATTACTGACCGGATCACCGCCGGTAACCGGTTGCGGTACCACGAAGAATTGCTGCAGAATATATTTGACCGTACTCCGGTCGGAATCTGTCTGACAAGCCCAGACGGAATTATTGAGGAAGTTAACAACGCCTTCTGCGCCATTCTGGAGTCCGGACCCGGGCATTTGGCTGGTAATTCGATTGGCAACTATACAGACGGCCAGGATCAGACGCAGCTTTATCTCTCGGCAGAACTGCCCTCTGGTGGAGGTGTGGTCACTGATGTTCCCTGGCAGGAGCTTCGGGTGGTGACGGACGCCGGTAATTACAGGTGGGTAATGGCCAGGGGTGTGACCATCCGCGACGTGCACAACAATCCGCGTATCGCCCTGTTTTTAAACGACATTACTGAGGCAAAAAAAGCGGCCGAGGAAAGAGAAGTCGTTTTCCACGAACTACAGAACTATAAAGAAATTCTGGACAAAAGTGCTCTTGTTTCGGTCACGGATCTGAAGGGTGACATCCTGCACGCAAATGATCTGTTTTGCAGGGTAGCCGGCTACACCCGTGCAGAACTCTGTGGCCGCAATCATCGGATTATCAATTCCGGCCACCATCAACGTTCTTTCTTCCGGCACATGTGGCAGACCATCCGTACCGGCAAACTGTGGCGGGGCGAAATCCGCAACCGGGCTAAAAATGGCACCTTTTACTGGGTAGATACGATTATTAATCCGATTTTTGATGAAAAAGGCCGGCTGATCCAATACCTGTCCATCCGGTACGACATTACCGGCCGCAAAAATTCCGAGGAACGCATCCGCCGGAGTGAGGCGGCTCTGAAAGAAGCCCAGACGCTTGCCCGCATCGGTAACTGGGAGTATGATATAGTTGAGCAGAAAGTAAACTGGTCTGATGAAGTCTTCAACATTCACGGCATTGACCGGGAGAATGGGGAGCCAGGTCTGGAGGATATGCAAAAATTATATCACCCGGACGACCTCCCCTTGTTCCGCCAATTGATTTTGGCTGCCCTCTCCCATGGCATTCCCTATAATCAGGATTTCCGGATTCTGATGCCCGGGGGCGGAACGCGTTACATAAATATTATCGGAAAGCCGGAAAGTGATGAAAGCGGCCGGATAATAAAACTCAGTGGCACTATCATTGATATCAATGAACGGAAGATGGTGGAACAGCATCTGCAGGCGCAGAACGAAGAACTGATCAAAATAAATGAAGAACTGGACCGGTTTGTGTATAGCGCCGGCCACGACCTGAGGGCTCCACTCATGTCGGTTTTGGGCCTGATCAATATTGCGCAGACGGAAGATGAAGGCCTTAAAAAGAATGAATACATGGAATTGATGCGCCGGAGTATTCACAAGCTGGACGAATTTATCAAGGACATCATTCATTTTTCACGCAATGCCCGCACTGCATTGATACCAGAACCGATAGATTTCAAAGTGCTTCTGGAGGAAGTCGTGGATAACCTTGTTTACATGAAAGGGGATCAGCAGATTCAGACGCAGCTACACGTGGAGCAAAACGGGCCTTTCTTCTCCGACCCGAAAAGAATAACGGTAATCTTCAACAACCTGCTTTCCAATGCTTACCGTTACAGTGATCCTTACAAGGAAAAGCCTTTTGTTGACATTCAGGTAGGCGTAAATGCCGGTGGCGTGCATATTGGTATCCGCGACAATGGAATCGGCATTGATCAGGAACACATTGACAAGATTTTTCTGATGTTTTACCGGGCAACTGAAAGCCGGTCCGGCTCCGGACTGGGCCTTTACATCGTTCAGGAAACAGTAGCCACCCTGCAGGGGGAGATAAAGGTGCAGTCAAAAAAGGGTGAAGGCACTTCCTTCAGCATCAATCTGCCGAACCTCCAGCCAGCAAGGCTTTCCAGTGAAGAAGCCTCTCAGGATTTAATGTTTTCCTGACATGTTGTCTGTTCCAGTCTGAACAAGATCATTTCCCCTCTCCCGGCTATCCACCGGAAGGCCCACTCCTGTAACCGCTTCAGGCCATGCCGCTCCTTTGCTCTACCTTCGCGTAATTTTGCGCGGGAACTAAGCTGACCGCTGCGCGTTTACATTTTACTGTTTCTGTTTATTTCTCAATAATTTATGAAGAAATTTCTGTTGTGCGGACTGATCACCGTGCAGATTTTTACCCAGGCGCTGGCTGGTAGTGGCAAGCCGCCTAAGGCTCCTTACCGGTTTTCGGTTGACCTGACCAGAGTGGATGCCGACAAACTGAATGTCAACCTGATTGTACCCGCCCGGAACAGGAAGGAAGTAGTTTACTATATGCCCAAAATTGTGCCCGGTACCTACGCCAACTACGACTTCGGACGATTTGTCTCCAACTTTGAGGCCCGTGATAAAAAAGGCAGACTGCTGCCGGTAGAACAACTGGACCCAAACAGTTGGAAAATAAAAACTGCCAATACCCTTAACCGCATCAGTTATACGGTTGAAGACACCTGGGACAGTTCACTGCCCGGGGAGTTTGTATTTGAGCCGGGAGGAACCAATATTGAGGAAAACAAAAACTTTATACTCAATCCCCACGGTTTTTTCGGGTATATAGATGACCAGAAAAGGACTCCCTACGAGGTAACCATTACACGGCCCGCTGATTTTTTTGGTTCAACTTCCCTGACCACCGCTAAATCGAATGGCAATACGGACACCTACCGCGTCAGTTCTTACAATGAACTGGTTGATGCACCCATTATGTACAACCGGCCGGATACAACTACCCTGAAAATTGGCGGCGCGGATATTCTGGTCTCGGTTTACTCCCCCAACAAGGTACTATCCTCAAAGGACGTTGCCAAAACCATTGGTCCGATGCTGGATGCGCAGAAGGAATATCTGGGAGGAAAGCTGCCCATTCAGAAGTATGCCTTTCTGATTTACCTTTTCGACAAGCCTACCGCCTCCGGCAAAATGGGAGCTTTGGAGCATTCCTATTCTTCATTGTATTGCCTGCCCGAAGGCCAGGCCGAGCAACTGGCGCAGACGGTGCGGGACGTGGCTTCCCACGAGTTTTTCCACATCCTGACCCCGCTGAGCATTCACTCCGAGCAGATTCATGATTTCAACTTCAATCAGCCCGAAATGTCGAAGCACCTGTGGCTGTACGAGGGAGTCACTGAATATTTTGCCGGCCACATGCAGGTAACCCAGGGCCTGATTGACCTGAACCAGTACGCTGAAATGATTCTGGAAAAGATGTTTGCCGCCGACCAGTACGACCAGACGCTGCCCTTTACCGAAATGAGCAAGCACTGCCTCGGTAAGCACAAGGATCAGTACGACAATGTGTACCAGAAAGGCGCCCTGATCGGACTCGCCCTCGACATCAGACTACGGGAGTTATCGGGTGGCAAGTATGGCCTGCAGCAACTGATGGCTGACCTTGCCAAACAATACGGTCAAGACAAGCCTTTCCGGGACGATGAACTCTTTGACCAGATTGCCAAAATCACCTTTCCGGAGATCCGCTCCTTTTTCGCCCGGTATGTGGAAGGCACCGAGCCGCTTCCCCTCCAGGAGACTTTTGGATCAGTTGGGATCACCTATAAAGATAAAATGGCCGTCCGGGCCATTACGCTGGGCAATATTCAGCTGGGCTACAATCCTGAAAACCAGCGGATTATTGTTGCCGGGACTTCCCAACTCAATGATTTTGGCCGCAAGATGGAGTATCAGGAAAAAGATGAGTTGGTTTCCATCAACGGCCAGCCACTCACTGTTCAGAATGCCCAGCAGGTGCTGACCGATTTCCGGGACAACACCAAAGAAGGTGACTTACTGGAAATCATGGTGGCCCGCAAAGACGACGAAGGCAAGGAAAAACTGGTGAAACTCAGCCAGAAGGTTGAAGCTGTGGAATCAGAACAAAGGCACGTGTTTATGCCGGATGAAAATGCCACTGAAGCTCAGGTAGCCCTCCGGAAAGCGTGGCTGATGGAGAAATGAGGAGCGGGAAGCGGGTATTGAGAAGCGAGAATCAGATAATGTATTCCTCTTCTCACTCTTCGCTTTTCACTTCTCACTCCTCACTTCTTTCAGCCAATGCATCTTTTCTTTGCGCCACAATTTTCGCCCCAGAATCCTTTCCTGCCGGAAGAAGAAGCTGGCCACGCCCTGAAGGTGCTGCGCCTCCCTCCCGGAGAAAATGTCCAGGTAACCGATGGAAAAGGAAATTGGTATCAGGCAGTACTGGTTACTGCCGATCCGCGGAAATGCCGGCTACGGGTGCTCGGGCACGAACCGGAGTACGGTAAAAGAAACTATGGCGTTCATATTGCCGTGGCTCCGACCAAAAATGCGGACCGCACCGAGTGGCTGGTGGAAAAATGCGTGGAAATCGGGGTGGATGAAATAAGTTTTGTGCAGTGTGCGCGTTCTGAAAGAAAGTATTTTAAAATTGATCGTCTCCAGAAAATTGCGGTAGCTGCCACCAAACAATCCCTTAAAGCGTATCTTCCCCGGCTGAATGAACTGACTGCCTTTTCCGGATTTCTGCAAAAAGACCTGCCGGAAAATAAATACATTGCTCATCTGGCCGAAGGGGAGCGGCATTTGCTGCAACACACCGCCCCAAAAAGCAGTAATTGTTGTGTATTGATTGGTCCGGAAGGAGATTTTACGCCGGGAGAAATTAAAGCTGCCGGCGAAAATGGGTTCCGGCCGGTAAGCCTTGGGGAAAGCCGGTTGCGGACTGAAACTGCCGGAATTGCGGCCTGCCATATTCTGAACCTGATAAACACCTGATTTTGATGATAAGAAAAATAGTTACAGCAGTTTTTCCGGTACTGGCGCTGCTGATATTTACGCCTGGTTATGGTCAGCAGTCAGCCCTGAAAATTGCCAAAATGAAATACGGAGGAGGAGGCGACTGGTATGTCAACCGCACCTCGCTGCCAAACCTGATCGGGTTTTGCAACAAAAACCTCCGCATGAACATTGCCCCCGAACCAGATGTGGTGGAGCCGGGCAGTCCCGAAATCTTCTCCTACCCGTTTGTGCACCTGACCGGCCACGGCAACGTAGTCTTTACCGACGCTGAAGCCCGCAACCTGCGCAGGTACCTGATTTCCGGCGGCTTTCTGCACATTGACGACAACTATGGCATGGATAAGTTTATCCGCCGGGAAATGAAAAAAGTTTTCCCCGAGCTTGAAATGGTGGAACTGCCTTTCAATCACCCGATTTACCACCAGAAATATGAATTTCCGGAAGGTCTGCCAAAAATTCACGAACATGACGGCAAACCCAGCCAGGGCTTCGGCATCATCCATGAGGGCCGTCTGGTCTGTTTTTACAGTTATGAGTGTGATTTGGGCAACGGATGGGAGGATCAATCCGTACATAATGATCCGGATGAGAAGCGGCAGCAGGCACTGAAGATGGGAGCAAATCTTCTCACCTACGCATTTACCAGTTATTGATTTTGTGACATTTTATCGGATAAAAATGAACCATAACCTCCCGTAACTGTTTAACCAATATGCTTCCAACAAAAAATTAAAACTTTTCCTGCCAGAAAACGCTACCACTTTATTTTGCTTTAGCCTGATTTACGGGCTGATTCGCTGCTCCCGGTAATACCTGTACCTGATCGTCAGGTGTGCGTATTTTCAAATCATAAGTTGCTTACCCTGAGTTTTAAATCCAAATTTGTAAAAGGTGATTTTCATTCTGATCTTCTTCTTCGCCCACTGGTATCTCTCCCTGTTTTGCCAGACATTCTTCCTCCACCGCTACTCGGCCCACAAAATGTTCACAATGAATAAGTTCTGGGAAAGGTTCTTTTACCTGATGACCTACGTTACCCAGGGGTCATCGTACCTGAGTCCGCGTGCCTATGCCATTCTGCACCGCATGCACCATGCCTACAGCGACACCGATAAAGATCCGCATTCTCCGCACCACACTGAGAATGTGTTCACGATGATGTGGAAAACCAAAGATATTTACAACGATTACAATAACTTCCGGAAAGAACCCGAGCCGCAGTTTGACCGCGATTATCCGGTATGGAACAACCTCGAAAAAGTGGGTGACTCCTGGATTTCCCGCGTTGTGTGGGGAATATTTTATTCATTGGTGTACATCGGAGCTTACCTGTTCCTTGATATGCACTGGGCTTTCTTCTTCCTGCTTCCGATCCACTGGCTGATGGGTCCCGTGCACGGTGCTATCGTGAACTGGAGCGGTCACAAATATGGGTACTCCAACTTCGATAACCACGACAAATCAAAAAATTCACTGGTGTTTGATGTACTGATGCTTGGGGAGCTTTTCCAGAATAACCACCACAATCTGCCAAACCGCTCAAACTTTGGGGCCAAATGGTTTGAATTCGACCCCGTTTATCCGGTTATCAAAACCCTCAGCCTGCTGAAAATCATCCGGATGAAACCAGCAAAAATAAAAGCCCGGCAAAATGGGGAACTTGTTATGTAACTGTCCGCATTTCTACCCGAATAAATACTTAAAGGATTGAAAGGAGGCGCAGTTGCCTCCTTTTTTTGTAAAATATGCCCTGCCAGAGCATCTTTTCCGGCTTCAGATCGTATCCACCCTTATCTGAAAACCAAATACAACCATTCTATGAGACTGGAAACATTAAGAAATCTGTACGTAAATCAATTACGGGAAACGTACAATGCCGAAGAGCAGATTGTCGCCGGCCTGACCAAAATGGAAGCTGCTGCTTCCAATCCCCAGCTTAAGCAGGCATTCAAGCAGCACCGCGTTGAAACTGAGAACCAGGTAAAGCGGCTTGATCAGATATTCAGCTCTCTGGGCGAAAGCTCCAGCGGAGAAACCTCCAAAGCCCTCATGGGTCTGATCACGGAGGGAAAAGAAATAATGGCTTCCAGCGGAGACGCTGATGTAATTGATGCCGGCCTGATCGGTTCTTCTCAGAAAATTGAGCACTATGAGATTGCCTGTTACGGCACCCTGATCGCTTACGCGAGGTTGCTTCGGGATACCCAGGGTGAGAAGCTTCTGCAGCAAACCCTGAATGAAGAATACGCAACCGACAAAAAGTTGACTGCCCTGGCCGAGAGCATGGTGAATGCAAAAGCTATGCAGTCTGTCGGTAGCCACCACAACGGTTCTGGCAGTGATGGTGGCATCTCCGTAGCTGGTCTGCTGATCGGCGCAGCGGCTGGTGTAGCGGTAGGTATGTTGCTGGCCCCCGGCGCAGGGAACGAATCACGCAAGAAAATTCTGGATGGTGCCAACAACCTGCTCGACCAGGTAGGCGGCCAGTGGAGCGGCATCGCCGAAACGGTGAAGACGACCATTAACCAGCTGACCGGACAAGCTAACGAGGCCGTCGAAAAGGCAACACCAAATATCAAAAAGAATAACAACGTGAAAAGAAGCAACGGCAACGGCAATCCGACGCCTCCCGTTTCTTCCACTACCAATCCCAACTTCTGATTTTAGAAGACGCAGGAGTTTTCCTGCAAACAAGAAAAGCCGGTTGTATAAACCGGCTTTCTTGTTTGCAGCACTTGTTTCCGACGATCAGTAGCGCCGGTATCCCCGGAAGAAGTGCGTAAAACCGGCATTGATTCCCCAGTATGCCTGAGTGGGTAATTCTCCGGTGCCAAACATATGGTTGTACTTGCCGCTCAGAGTTAAGTGCCAGTCATTGCGGAAGGGAAACATTACCCCGACTTCAGGATAAAATCCCAGCATCCACTCTTTGCTTTGAAACGCAAACAGACCCATGTTGGTGGTTTGGTTTACGAACGTGGTTCCGAGGCCCAGACCCGCATAAGGTTTGAAACCGGCAGCGGGCAGGTGAAACTGCGGGCTCAGATGCAGGGAAGGCATTGATGTACCGGAACTGGGTTCCAAAAAGCGTCAGGGTTTCATCCACATAGGCATCGGGTGCCCTTTTTTCGTAAAACACCTGCCAGCCTGCCGAAACACCTAAAGAAAACCTTTCATTGAGGAAAATACGGGGACTGATGGTAAGCCCCCGGAAACTCGTTGTGCTGAGGTAGTCAGCGGTGTTGGATACAGGTACGCTTACGTTATACAAAATACTGGTTGAATATTGCTGACTCCAAGCCTGAAGTGAAAATAGTAACGCCGGCACACACATCCATCTTTTGATTGTTTTCATATCATTCATGTTTATAAGGCCTTATCTGTTCAATTATTACTGACTACCGCCCCAGGTAAGGTGAAACCACAAACGCCTGATTGATCCCCTGCATAATCCGGTCACGGATGGAGGCAGGTGAACCCTCAGCAGGCCGTTGAAGGTAGCTACCCATACAGATGGCACCGTCTGACTGGCAGCCAGAGCCTGGTTGGGGTTTACCATCTGTATGACCAGTGTACCGGTGCGGTATGCGCTGACAGTCACCGGCGAGAAATAGCCCGGGTAGCCGTATCCCAGCCCGGTCCGATGCCGGCACCAAAGCCCGGGTAGCCGCCCCAGCCTGAGTACCACCCCCAGTAGTCATAAGGGTTCTGCCAGACACTCACATTTGTGTTGCCCGTAACAGAGGTGAGAATGACAACGTCTGCCTGCTGGTTGCCGCCTTCGGTCAGCCGGGTAAATCCCCTTGCCCGCAGCTGACTGGCTACCGCCTGCAGAATGAAAGGATCATACGCACGGCTCACTTGTCCGGGAGTCAGGTGTATCACCGAATCGGGCATCAGGAAAGTGCGGGCACGGCTGAAATCAAAATCGCGGTCATAGGAGGTGGCAACCAGGTCGTACTCCCCCACTATTTCCGGTCCACCCGGATAGCAGCCCTGCAAGGTTATAATCAGGCCGCAGCTTACAGCTGCAAGCCATGCTGTGAATCTGTTTTTCATACGCTTCACTCCTCCTTTTGTTAAATTTAAACATCAATAATCAGCAGAAAAACGATATTACTGCAATTAAAATTATATTTTGCCTGCTTCTCTTATTCCATCGTTTACAATCCGAAGGGATAGCCTTCCGGTACCGGCTGGTCGTCTGCCTCAACGGGCAGCGGATGCAAAAAGCTTGTCTGATCAGGTACAGGAAGGCATCGTACCGGCAGGATAAAACCGTGGGTACGTAGTTGCCATAACGTTCCCGTTCCGGATGGTATACTACCCCTATCGCCCGGTGCCCCATTGCCCGGCGGAATCTCTCTTTTTCATTAAAGAAATTAAAAAGCAGTAATTTATTTTCTGCCCCTTCCTGGTGAAGCACTGACTCTACACTCCCCGGCCGGGCCTCAGGCACCGGCACCACCTGCATCGGCGCTCCCCATCCGCTACCCGCCACGACAGTGCCTGATAGGAGCCAAATCCAACCAGTACTACATCCTGCTGATCCTGCTGTTGCCTTACGAGCTGGCCAACGTTTACCATTCCATCCCGTTCCATATCCGTAAACCGGGCATCGCCGATGTGGGTATTGTGCTCCCAAACGATGCATCTGGCATCGGGACCGTGAAAATTCATGAGTCGGTTCAAGGTTTCGGCCATGTGGGTATCCCGGATATTCCATGACCGTGACCCGAAGGAAAACATACTTTGGTAGTATCGTTCCGCATTAACAGCCACCCACGCGTTCATTTCTGTATTTAAGGGTGCCTCCAGATCACTATCGTAGGAAGAAGCTTTTTTCCTGATTTCCTGAAGCAGGTCAGTCACTTGCCGGCGGCACGACTCCGACAGCATGCGGGCTGCCCTTGCGTATCTTTCCTCATCCTCGCCGTATGGTTCAAAACAAGACACCACCTGCCGGGCCAGTTGAGCAGTTTCGGGGTCTTCTTTCCGGAGGTAGTCTAAGAGAACTTCTATAGATTCCCACAGGCTGTATACATCCAATCCGTAAAATCCGATTTTCCGGCCGTCAAGCAGGGAGTCGTTGTATTTCCGCAGCCATTTTGCCAGTGCAGCTATCTCCCAGTTGGCCCACATCCATGTTGGCCAGCGCCGGAAATGACTCAACACCTCCTCTATCCTGTCTCCCGCACCGGGATAACCCTTGATATACCGGTTGATCCGGAAACAATCCGGCCAATCGCCTTCTACCGCAATAAATGAAAATCCCTTTTCCAGAATCAGTCTTTTGGTGATGCGGGCCCGCCATGTATAATACTCGTGGGTACCATGAGATGCTTCGCCAAGCAACACGTAGCGGGCTTCACCAATACGTTCCATCAAAGGATTGAGATCCTTATCAGTCCTCAGGGGAAAAGTCTTCTCCTTATGCTCAGGCTGTTCATAGCCGGTCCGGTTGTTTTCTTCTCTGTCAAACATAGCTGGAAGTCAAAAAAGTAGTTCCTGGCACTCTGGCGTCTGCCACCAACCCATCCTGACTTTGCCGGGACGGTGAATTTTCCATGAATAATTGTGTATAGTCTCCTTAATTGTACGCAGCCCGACACTTGAAGTTTGGCTGGCGCCGCTCTTTGTGAAACCTTTATGAAGACCGGAAAAGGCAGGTTTGACCGGAAAGAAAAAACTGCGCCGCTGTTTTGCCCGGAATGGTAGAAATTCCGGTAAAAAGTCAAAACATCCGCCAGGAAACCTCCGGCAACCGGAGGTTTCCTGGCGGATGCGCAGAAAACAAAAAGCAGTGCCACTCAGTAAGGAACCGAAGGGGTATCAACGCCGCTGTGGGGAATTCCTCCGACTGTATCCTGACCGGGAACCGGACGGTGCGTTTGCTGCCGGAGCATATCCATGTGTTCCTGAAGTGCCATCTGAATCTCTTCCATAAAATCCCGCCCCTCCTGAGTAGCCTTGTCGCGGTAAAATTGCTCAATGTAATCCGGCAGATCAAGCACCTGCTGGTTTTGGTTTTGCTTCTCCATGGCTTTTGTTAGGTATGTTGGCAAGATGAACCTGGGCAGGGGTTGTGGCCGGATGCCGGCTGGTATAGCCGGCATTGTAGTTGTCTCCTCTCATCAGGGCGTAACTTTCCTGTGCCTCCCGGATGGCTGGCGGCAGCATCGCAAAATTCAATGCTGCACTGGCAAGGCAGTAGGGGCTGGCCTTTTTCTTCCCGGAAAACATGCCATACAGATAATCGAGTGTGCCTCCTACGCTGGCCACCACGGCGCCAGCCAGCAGGAAATCGAACCAGGGAGAACGGCCCGTCCGGTGGCTTCCCTTTGCCGAAGCAAGAATCACATTGGCGGCATACATACCAAGCCCCAGCGGACCATCGGGAATTCCGAACTTATAGGCGCTTTTTGAGGCGCTTACTTTATTGGCATCAAATGCTGCTCCGGGCAGATCTGGCAATTTCTGGATCACGCCCATCTGGTACAGCGAAACCAGGCTGTGGTTCACTGCCCCGGCCGCTGAAAGAAGTGCGATCAGACGGCGCCGGTGCAGCGACTCTGATTTGCCCTTTCTTAATTCCTTTCGTATCGCTTTTGGGTCCATACAATTTGCATCTTTAGAGTATTGGCTCTTACGGCACTTGCCAGGATAGGTTTGGCAAATTGCCGGAAGGAGGCAAACAGGCAGTGGATTGCTAAACTTTCAGAAAGGAAAAGGGCAGAAAACCCGTTCAGAAGAATGGGTTGCTTTTTGCATGTTCAACTTCTCAGGCAGGCATGACTAATTTCATCTGCTCCTGGCGACGAAATGCTTCGATTGAATGCTGACGCTGACTTTCGAGCAGCTGGCGCACCTCTATGGGCAGATCAGGGTTTTCAAGCGTATCATTAAAGGCCTTCTGGGCCCACTCTTCCCCGTATAAATTTGATTCGAGAATGGCTCTTTCATCCTCTCCGGAAAAGGCCGCCTTCACCTCCATCCACTGACGGAAAAATTTTCCCTCCACCGTTGTATCAGTTTGGGCCTCCCCACCGTACCGTCCGATCAATGCGTTCAACTCCTGCGAAAAACTTCGTCGCTGATTTACCAAATCCTCGTAAAAGTTGGCAAACTGCGGATTTTTTGACTGCCGGGCCGCTCTTTCGTAACCGGCAATTCCATCATTTACAAACTCAGCCAGTTCCCGGAGGGAGTCCACGGTGTGTTCACTTTGGGTAGCCATAACAGGTGTGGTTAAGGTGAGTGAATAAAATTCGGAAAAAGAAGGAATTATTGCAAAACTTTTTAGCGTAAGCAAGGGCTGTGGGTTACACTGATTTCATTTTTGTTCGTGAAATTTCTGCTAATATCCTTTTATTGATTACAGGACAAAGGATGATCTGAAATTTTTCATGGTCCCCAAAAAGCAGCGCTTTTGGCTTTTTTTGACAAAGTGCTGCAATTCGTCATACTCGAGCACAGCTCATAGGCACATCACCCAAGGTAGCCCTCCAGATGATTTTGCAGAGACCGTTGCCGAACACGCCCAAGAGAAGACGCGTTCACACTCCCGCATGCTGGGTCTTTCAAGCTTTCAGAATCTCTTCTTTGCGCTCTTCACTATGGCAAGGAGCTGCATCCATCTGTCCCTTTAGACAAATACACTACAGGGCGTGACATTTGTCGGGAAGGTTATCTTTACCGGCTAATCAAATGGATTATTCGCAAAAACCAGAAACCTTAATGGTGGCAGTATCGTAAACTCTAGGCCTGATACCTGAGTATCCGGTGATAAAATTTATGTTTTACTTTCAAGAAATTCACTATGACCATGCCACGATATTACGAAGGATACGATAAGAACGACAACAGCACCGGTGCAGTGCTGCTGACGTTTATTTTGGGAGCTGCAGACCGGAGTAGCTGGGTATGTTACTTGCTCCGGAATCCGGACAAGTAAGCCGAGAAAATAGCCGATGCGGCCACTGATCTTGCCAATAAAGCTGGCACTCAATGGGATACGCTTAAAGATACTGCTAACTCCACCATCAGTAAGGTAAAGGGTAAAGCATCCAACAATCCCGGCGATCAATTGAATAACATTTAAGGTTTTACACCTGAAACAGAAAAAGCCACTGACGAATCAGTGGCTTTTTCTGTTTATGACTTCACTTTAATTCCCAGTCCACGGGTTTCATGGTGGTGGCAGATCAGGTATTCCGCAACAAGCATTTGCCCCAATATCAGGGCATTATTGAGTTGTAAAAATCAAACGTTGAAAACAAATCCAAAACAGAAAGTTTCGCTCCTGCCTGTTACATCGGGAACAGCCTGCCTTATCCGGTAAACCTTTTGCAGGATTTAAAGCTTACAGGTTTACAGTTTCTCAACTCAACCCGAAAACAATTATCTTTGTGAAAAATTGAATACCACTTAGTTTGAAGCTAAGCGAGGGGCATTATGAAACAATACAACATCTTACTTTATTACTGCTATACCCCGATTGAAGACCCTGAGCAGTTCCGGTTTGAACACCATTTGCTTTGCCTTGAACTCAACCTTCTGGGGAGGATTATCATAGCCGCTGAAGGCATCAACGGTACAGTATCCGGCCTGAAAGAAAATTGCGAAAAGTACATGCAAATTCTTAAATCTGATCCAAAGTTTTCGGCTATTGATTTCAAGGCAGAAGAATATGACAAACACGCATTTCAAAAATTACACATAAGAGTCAAACCTGAGATTGTACATTCGGACCTTAATCATATTGATCCTACGGTGCAGACAGGTATTCATCTGGCCCCTGAGGAGTTCAGGCAGCTTAAAGATCAGGATGACGTTGTTCTTTTGGATGTCCGGTCAAACTACGAGCATCATGTTGGCAAATTCAAAATGCCATTACGCTGGACATTGAAAACTTCCGGAATTTTTCCTGACAAAGTTTCTGATTTAGAGCCCTATAAGGACAAGAAAGTTATTACTTACTGCACAGGAGGAATAAAATGTGAAAGGCCAGTGCCTTTTTGATTGAAAAAGGTTTTCGCAACGTCTTCCAGTTACACGGTGGTATAATCCGTATGGCATTGAGCAGGAAGGAGCTGACTTTGAGGGCAAATGCTATGTATTTGATAATCGAATTGCCGTGGATATCAATAAGGTAAACCCTACGGTGATATCAACCTGCCACGTTTGCGGAACGAAGTCAGACCGGATGGTAAATTGCGCTAACCCAGTCTGTAACAATCACCTGCCGATTTGCGAGAAATGTGGATGGGCAATGGATGGGGCGCTCTTGAAACCTGCAAGGGCCATCTGAAAAGCGGCCTTATGATGGCACCGGCTACTACGCCAAAAACACGAATGGCTACAATCGCTTCAAAGGGTTAACCAAAAAAAAGTAGCCTTCAGGCAACTTCGTAGCAGAAGTTGCCTTTTTACGTTCAGATCTTAAGTAGCCGGCAAACCCATCCCAGAGCATCTCAATTTCTTTATAATGACATATTATCCTGAATCTGAATTAATTCTAAACCGGGACGGAAGCATTTACCACCTCAACCTGAATCCAGAGGATATTGCCGATACTATCATCACCGTCGGTGATCCGGGAAGGGTACATAAAGTAACCCAGTATTTTGATGATATAGAATTTGAGATGAATAAAAGGAGTTTATTACCCAGACGGGCACCTACAACAACAAAAGGTTAACTGTTGTGTCTTCAGGAATGGGCACTGATAACATTGAAATTCTACTCACTGAACTTGATGCATTGGTAAATATTGACTTGAAAAAAAGAACAAAAGAAAAACATAAAAGATTAAAGATCATCCGCATCGGGACCTCTGGTAGTTTGCAGGCTGACCTGCCGGTAGATAGTTATGTGGCTTCAGCAACCGCGGTTGGCTTAGATGCATTAATGGTCTATTACGATCTGCCGCAGAATGAGATAGAAAACCTAATTACGGCTAATATCCAGAAGGCGATTGAACTTCCATTCCAACCATACTGTGTATCGGGCTCTTCAGAATTATTGAAGCAATTGGGGCATGATATGCTGAAAGGAAATACTGTCACCTGTCCAGGGTTTTATGCACCTCAGGAAGAAAAATAAGATTGGCCTTGAAAATTCCCCATTTGATTAAAGAACTCAATCATTTTCATTTCGAAGATTTCTGACTTACAAATTTTGAGATGGAAACTGCCGGTTACTATGCAATGTGTCAGTTGTTGGGGCATGACATGATTTCGCTAAATGCTATTGTTGCCAACAGGATTAACCACAACTTCTCAAAGACCCGGAAAAAACAATAGATACATTGATCCAACGGGTGCTGGAGAGGATATAACACCCCATAAAGATAATTGTTGTTTAATCCTACAAGGCACTTCGGGTAATTCATATATGAAATTACCTCAGCAATACAAAAAATTTCAAAACAAAGATTGAAGTGCCATTGTCACTCCCTTAGATTTTAGCGCATTTTCAATTCCAGAGGTCATAAGGAAGCAGGTAACGCTTAACCACGGAAAGTTCCATTTCCAAGTATTGTTCATCAACTGGTTTTCTTATTTGAGTTAAAGGTCAAAAGGAATAACTCAATGAGAAATAAAAAGCCAAAAGGAGATGGCTTGGGCGTGGCAAGCTTTCCCCCTCAGGCAAGGCACAGGGAAAGCCTGCGGGGTATAAACCTGCGGGGCAGCGTCGTGCCGCTCCTTGGCAGTGTCTGCCGGGGTGGGGCTTTGTGTGAGGGGCTGCCACTTCTGGGCGCGCGTGCTGCCGCTGCCGGGCAGGGGGTTGAGTCAAGGGAAAGGGATTGCGCCTGCCGCGCGGGGCAGATGCTTCAGTAAAGGGGTGGCGGGGACCTACTCTTCCACCGGTGAAGGCAGTACCATCGGCGCAGGGCACCTAACTTCTCTGTTCGGAATGGGAAGAGGTGATCACGCCCGCAATACCCGCCATCAGTTCTTTCAAGATTCTGTTTCGTCTTTTGCCGGCCCGGCGGCAAGTCCCGGCGGGGAACCTGCAGGGGCAGAGAGGAAAGAAAAATGAGAAAAGAAATAATGACAGAGAGAGATAAGGAAAGGCCGCAGCGGTAAACAGCAGCCAGAGACATGCAATGAGTTTTGAGGCAGAACCCTGCTTTGAGTAGTCCGTGAGCCTGAGTAAAAACAAGGAGCAAGCTGACCGGACAATTAGTACAGCTCGGCTGCACGTGTTACCACGCCTGCACCTGCCGCCTATCAACGTGATGGTCTCTCACGGTCCTTCATGTGGATGTCTCATCTTGAGGGTGAGTTTCGCGCTTAGATGCTTTCAGCGCTTATCTGCTCGGAGCGTGGCTACCCGGCAGTGCACACGGCAATACAACCGGCACACCAGAGGCTCCTCCGACCCGGTCCTCTCGTACTAAGGTCAGCTCCCCTCAGACATCCCGCGCCCGCAACAGATAGGGACCCGAACTGTCACGACGTTCTGAACCCAGCTCGCGTGCCACTTTAATCGGCGAACAGCCGAACCCTTGGGACCTTCTCAGCCCCGGGATGTGACGAGCCGACATCGAGGTGCCAACTTCTCCCCGTCGATGTGAGCTCTTGGGGAGATCAGCCTGTTATCCCCGGCGTACCTTTTATCCTTTTGAGCGATGGCCCTTCCATGCGGAACCACCGGATCACTATCTCCGTCTTTCGACCCTGCCCGACTTGTGGGTCTTGCAGTCAAGCCCGCTTCTGCGATTGCACTCTGAAAGCACGGTTACCAGGCGTGCTGAGCGGACCTTTGAAAGCCTCCGATACTTTTTTGGAGGCGACCACCCCAGTCAAACTACCCGCCACACACTGTTCTGATCACTCAGTTAGGCTCTAGGCAAGGCAAGGGCGGTATTTCAAGATTGACTCCACCGGCCTTGCGACCCGGCTTCGCAGTCTCCCGCCTATCCTACACATGCCGTGCCCAAAGCCAATGTGAAGCTGTAGTAAAGGTGCACGGGGTCTTTCCGTCCCGTTGCGGGTAAGCGGCATCTTCACCGCTGCTACAATTTCACCGGGCTCACGGCCGAGACAGCGTCCAGATCGTTACACCATTCGTGCAGGTCGGAACTTACCCGACAAGGAATTTCGCTACCTTAGGACCGTTATAGTTACGGCCGCCGTTTACCGGGGCTTCAGTTCAATGCTTCGCCTTGTGGCTAACATCCCCCCTTAACCTTCCGGCACCGGGCAGGTGTCAGACCCTATACGTCATCTTTCGATTTGGCAGAGTCCTGTGTTTTGGTAAACAGTCGCCTGGACCCATTCGCTGCGGCCTCTTTATTGCTAAAGTAGGCTCCCCTTCTCCCGAAGTTACAGGGTTAATTTGCCGAGTTCCTTAGCCGTGACTCACCCGGGCACCTTGGTACATTTATACCCGACTACCTGTGTCGGTTTGCGGTACGGACCAGTGCACCATACTGTCTGCGCAGCTTTTCCTGGAAGCTCCTCCGCGTGATTATCCCCCGGCCGGAGCCGAGGGGTACTATCCCGGCCAAAAGCCGGTTCAACGCACTATTCCGTCAGTGCGCACACGCATGCTTGCTCCGTCCCTGGCAGACTGATGCACCGGGTGCGGGAATATTAACCCGCTTACCGTCGGAACCCCGCTTTCGCTCATTCCTTAGGTGCCGACTGACCCTGATCCGACTGACGTTGATCAGGAAACCTTAGTCTTCCGGTGACAAGGGTTCTCACCTTGTTTATCGTTACTCATGCCTACATTTGCTTTTCCGCACGCTCCAGCCCTTCTCAAAAGGACCTTCTCCGCTCTGCGGAATGCTCTCCTACCTAGACTGTATAAATACATCTACCACGGCTTCGGTGCTGTACTTGATGCCCGTTTATTATCGGTGCCCCGCCCGCTCGACCAGTGAGCTGTTACGCACTCTTTAAAGGAATGGCTGCTTCCGTGCCAACCTCCTGGCTGTCGCGGCAGGCAGACTACCTTTGTTCAACTTAGTACAGACTCGGGGACCTTAGCCGGTGGTCCGGGTTGTTTCCCTCTCGGATGAGGACCTTAGCACCCTCACCCTCACTCCCGGTGCGGTCTTACAGCATTCGGAGTTCACCAGGATTTGGCAGGATGTGACTCCCCCTAGTCCTGCCGGTAGCTCTACCTCTGTAAGACCCTTTGCCGGGGCTGCCCCTAAAGGCATTTCGGAGAGTACGAGCTATCTCCGTGTTTGATTGGCCTTTCACCCCTACCCGCAGGTCATCCAAAAACTTTTCAACGTTTACTGGTTCGGTCCTCCATGACCTGTTACGGCCACTTCAACCTGCCCGCGGGTAGATCACCTGGTTTCGCGTCTGCAGCAACTGACTGTATGAACGTTACCGTTCCCTGCGCCCTTTTCAGACTCGCTTTCGCTGCGGCTGCGTGAGTCCACTCACTTAACCTTGCCAGTCACCGCAACTCGTAGGCTCATTATGCAAAAGGCACGCCGTCACTGGAATCTATGACTCCTCAGCTCCGACCGCTTGCAGGCGTACGGTTTCAGGTACTTTTCACTCCGTTATTCACGGTACTTTTCACCTTTCCCTCGCGGTACTGGTTCACTATCGGTCTCCCGGAAGTATTCAGCCTTGCCGGATGGTGCCGGCCGCTTCAGACGGGGCGTCTCCGACCCCGCCCTACTCAGGATACCCTCACACCCCATGCACTCCCCCTGTACGGGGCTCTCACCCGCTGTGGCCGGCCTTCCCAGACCGTTCCAGTTGATGCATCAGGTTAAAAGAGGGTCCTACAACCCCTCCTGTGCCGTAACACAAAAGGTTTGGGCTCTTCCCCGTTCGCTCGCCACTACTTGGGAATCACACCCGGTGTTGCCACCAGGCGGCCTTTACAGGCCTGTTGTTTTCTCTTCCTCAGGGTACTTAGATGTTTCAGTTCCCCTGGTTTGCCTCTTTATTGCTAAAGATGATGAGATCTCTCTCACCGGGTTGCCCCATTCGGATACCTGCGGATCTCAGTGTCCTGGCCACTCCCCGCAGCTTTTCGCAGCTTTGCGCGTCCTTCCTCGCCTCCGGGAGCCTAGGCATCCCCCGTACGCCCTTTGCTGGCTTGCTCCTGATTCACTACCTGACAGGGGTAATCCGCTTCCACCCGGGCACGCCCGAAGGTGCGCCTCAGTATCCGTTGTTACCCCCCTCTGATATGTCTCCGGCTCTTTGCCGCTCATATGGCTTACCCTGCCGCCGCCGGAAAGGATCACTCCCCCTCCCGCCGGCAGTCAGTCAGTCTGCTCTGTGCTCATTGTTTTCCCTCTGCCGGCTTTCACCGCCAGACTCATCTGTCTTCCGGCTGGCCGTCTGCCGGCCAGCCTTTCCTTACTTTTCTCTTCTGTCAAAGAACTTGACCGGCAGCCTTCTGCTGCCGGATAGCGGATCCTGTAATGATCGGATGTCCCGTATGTCATCCTGTGTGTATCCCCTATTTTGTCCCCTGGCGGACGCTTTATCCCGTATGGTGGAGAATAACGGATTCGAACCGTTGACCCCCTGCTTGCAAAGCAGGTGCTCTAGCCAGCTGAGCTAATTCCCCTGATAATATTGAACTGCTCAGTGACTGACTTACCCCATCAACCCGCAGATGCCTGCCGGTCCGTCCGGTAACTCATTGCTTCCCTGATTCAAGCTGTGGGCCTGCGGTTCAAGCTGTGGGCCTGCGTGGACTCGAACCACGGACCTCTACATTATCAGTGTAGCGCTCTGACCACCTGAGCTACAAGCCCGGTCCGCTCACTCTTTCAATCACGCCCGGCGCCGGGAACAAAACATTCCCCGCGCTAGGGCGGCATTCCTTCAAGCAGCTGCAGAAAACAGCATCTTCCTCTATGTTGACGTGTCGTTTTGTCCTTTCCTTACTCTTGCGCCTGCGGATTGTCTTCCGTATGCGGATTGTCTTCCGTATGCTTCCGTATGCGCAAGGCAGGGAAAGCACCTTTGGGAACCGCTCCAGAAAGGAGGTGTTCCAGCCGCACCTTCCGGTACGGCTACCTTGTTACGACTTAGCCCCAGTCACCGGATTTACCCTTACGGCAGGTCGTACCGCTTCAGGTCTGCCCGGCTCCCATGGCTTGACGGGCGGTGTGTACAAGGTCCGGGAACGTATTCACCGCGCCGTTGCTGCTGATGCGCGATTACTAGCGATTCCAGCTTCATGAGGGCGGGTTGCAGCCCTCAATCCGAACTGAGACCACCTTTTTGGGATTGGCTTGCAGTTACCCGCTTGCGACCCTCTGTAGTGGCCATTGTAGCACGTGTGTAGCCCCGGGCGTAAGGGCCATGATGACTTGACGTCATCCCCTCCTTCCTCTCTGCTTGCGCAGGCAGTCTATTCAGAGTCCCCACCATTACGTGCTGGCAACTGAATACAGGGGTTGCGCTCGTTGTGGACTTAACCCAACACCTCACGGCACGAGCTGACGACAGCCATGCAGCACCTTGCTTCGGGTCCTTGCGGACCAGACCATTTCTGATCTGTTCCCTTGCATTCTAGCCCGGGTAAGGTTCCTCGCGTATCATCGAATTAAACCACATGCTCCACCGCTTGTGCGGACCCCCGTCAATTCCTTTGAGTTTCACCGTTGCCGGCGTACTCCCAGGTGGCGAACTTAACGCTTTCGTTTGGCCGCTGACCCTGAAGGGCCAACAGCGAGTTCGCATCGTTTACGGCGTGGACTACCAGGCATCTAATCCTGTTTGCTCCCCACGCTTTCGTGCCTCAGTGTCAGTTGCGTGTCAGCCGGCTGCCTTCGCAATCGGTGTTCTGGATGGTATCTATGCATTTCACCGCTACACCACCCGTTCCACCGGCCTCACACGTACTCGAGCCGGGCAGTATCCGGGGCCCTGCTGATGGTTGAGCCACCGCCTTTCACCCGGACTTAACCGGCCACCTGCGCACCCTTTAAACCCAATAAATCCGGACAACGCTCGCACCCTCCGTATTACCGCGGCTGCTGGCACGGAGTTAGCCGGTGCTTATTCACCGGGTACCGTCAGTCTCACTACGCGTAGTGATGGTTCTTCCCCGGCAAAAGCAGTTTACAACGCTGAGCGCCTTCTTCCTGCACGCGGCATGGCTGGGTCAGAGTTGCCTCCATTGCCCAATATTCCCTACTGCTGCCTCCCGTAGGAGTCTGGCCCGTATCTCAGTGCCAGTGTGGGGATCTTCCTCTCAGAACCCCTACTGATCATCGTCCTGGTGGTCTCTTACACCGCCAGCTAACTAATCAGACGCAGGCCCATCCTTTACCAAGCTCCCCTTGCAGAAAGTCTTTCACCAAAAACCGATGCCGGCCCCTGGTCTTATGCGGTATTAGCCATCCTTTCAGATGGTTATCCCCCGGTAAAGGGCAGGTTACCTACGCGTTACGCACCCGTGCGCCACTGACCACGCCATTGCTGCCGTGACCCGTTCGACTTGCATGTATTAGGCCTGCCGCTAGCGTTCATCCTGAGCCAGGATCAAACTCTCCATTGTATACTCATCTCACCCTTCCCCTGCACAAACCGGGAATCACTCCCCCGCCGGCAGCATCCGCGTGATGCCCGCTCAGATCAACTGACGGGACTTTGTCTCTGCGGCCTCTCCCCCGCCTCCCGCTCCCTGCTGCACATTATGCAGGCCAGGCAGCAGGGCCGGTAAAAAAGCCCGTGTCTGTCCGGTCCCAAAAGCCACTGACTTGTCCGGGCCTGACAGTCCCCTTAAGGGAACTCTGCAGGCCCCCTCTCTCAGAGTCCGCTGTCTTCTGCTTCAGGTCAGTTTACTTCAGCCCGCTCCCTCAGGATGGGATCACCCCCCGGCAAGGCCGGACTGCAGTAAGACTGCCCGTTTTTCTGCTGCTCAAAGAACTTTACCCCCACCGCTTGCCGGTGAAGATCGATCCGCTGCCGCCTGTAATAGCTGCCGGTATGGGATTGTCAAAGTATAATCTTGATTCTTGTCTGCCTTATCCAGACCACCCGCTGACTCCACTGCTCACCCTTTCCTGAAACTGATCTTTTACCTGCCCGTCGGAAAGGGATGCAAAACTAACCCCTTTTCTCTAACTGACAAACAAAATCTGCATAAAAATTTTATTAATTTAAAAAAGCAGTTTTTGTTAATTTTCTCACAAAGGGATGCAAATTTAGATTCCGGATACGAATTCACAAAAAATTTGCCCTTATTTTTTCAGCTTTATTTAGCTGCCCTCAATCCGGATTAAACAACGCAATGATTGTAAATCTTTCCCAAACGGGCTGCAAATGTACGAAACAGCCCCCCAAACATCCAAACTGGCAGTTGCAAAATTCGGGCGGATTCCGAAAAATCAGGAAGAGATAGAGCAGCAAAAGCAACCTATTTCACTACTGCTTCTTTTAAAATAGTGGCTATTCTGTCAGGTCCGGTGGAGATTATAGTTATTGGCAAGCCAGTTTGGGTTTCAAGGAATTCAATGTATTCCAGCAGTTCAGGCGGGAGTTGTTCAAAAGATGAAGCATATGTAATATCGGTCTCCCACCCTTTGAATTCCTTATATACTGGCTCAACCTGAGTTTCAAGAAAATCAAACGGGAGGTTCTCTGTGATCTGCCCGTCTGGCAGCCGGTAATGGGTACAAACCCTGATCGTATCGAATGAGTTTAAAACATCAGCCTTCATCATGATCAGTTGAGTAGCACCATCAATCATGATTGCGTATTTAAGGGCAGGCAGGTCTAACCAGCCGCATCTTCGGGGCCGCCCGGTGGTAGCACCAAATTCCCGGCCAATACGGCGCAGTTTCTCACCCACTTCATTTATCAGTTCGGTCGGGAACGGTCCTCCCCCTACCCTGGTACAATAAGCCTTAAAGATTCCAAACACTTCTCCAATATGCCGGGGTGCCACTCCCAGTCCAGTGCAGGCACCAGCCGTCATTGTATTTGAGCTGGTAACAAAGGGATATGAACCAAAATCAATATCAAGCAGCGACCCCTGTGCGCCTTCCGCCAACACTGACTGTCCCTCCGAAATAAACTGGTTGATCTGATATTCGCTGTCTACCAGCTGAAAGCTCTTCAAAAACTCCAGTGCATCAAAGAAATCTTTCTCAAGCGAAGCCAGATCGTAGTTCGTATAACCATAGTGATCCAGAGAAGCTACGTGTTTTTGCACCAGATTCCGGTATTTTTCCTCAAAGTTCACGGACAAAACATCCCCAACCCGAAGCCCTTGCCTTGCCACCTTATCCTGGTAGGTTGGGCCGATTCCCTTCAATGTAGAGCCAATCTTGCTTTCTCCTTTGGATTGCTCAGAGGCTGCGTCGAGCAAGCGGTGAGAAGGAATAATCAATTGTGCTTTTTTTGAAACAAACAGATTCTCCCTGATACCAAGGTTGTATTTCTCCAGCGCTTCAACTTCCTTCCGGAAAATAACCGGATCGAGTACTACCCCGTTGCCAATCACATTTTTGATATCCCTGCGGAATATACCGGATGGAATCTGGTGAAGCACATGTTTGATTCCTTCAAACTCCAGGGTATGCCCGGCGTTGGGACCGCCCTGAAAACGGGCTACCACCTGATAACGGGGAGCCATAAAGTCAACGATTTTACCTTTCCCCTCGTCTCCCCACTGCAAACCTAAAAGAACATCAATACCCATTTTGTATATGTAAATATGACCCTGTTTATCCGACAATCAGTTTAATGAAAGCTTCGTCCGCGAAATCCACAGACTGGAAAATAGCTTCTAGTTTTGTAATGATGAGCAGTTTTTTCAGCTGATCAGATGGGCGCATAATTGCCAGATCACCTCCCCGGTTGCGGAATTTTGCCAGCAGGGTGATCAGCATCCCGATTCCGGAACTGTTCAAAAAACGAACCTGCGAAAGATCCACCACGCAGCGCCGGGTACCGTTTTCTATGGATTCTTCTACTTCCCGGTAAAGCTTTTCGCCTTCAAAACCACCCATCAGATCACCCGCCATGGTAATCAGCAACAAGTCTTTATTGACTGAGAGGCTGAAATTCATTGCGTTACCAGTTTTTTATTTTCGCAGCCGGATTTTGTACACGAACCGTAAAATATCAAAGAATGATGAAGCACATTGAACTTCAGCAAATCGCCAACCATTGACTGAATATTGTAGATGCGTGGATCGCAGAACTCCATGACTTTATGACAGTCAGTGCAGATCAGGTGATCGTGTTGCCTGAAACCGTATGATTTTTCATATTGAGCGGTGTTCTGGCCAAATTGGTGTTTGATGACCAGATCACAATCTACCAGTATATCGAGGGTATTGTATACAGTGGCCCGGCTTACGCGATAATTTTTATTCTTCATGCTGATGTAAAGCGACTCTACATCAAAATGACCATCGCGGCTGTAAATTTCTTCCAGAATGGCAAACCGTTCCGGCGTCTTCCTCAGATCTTTATTTTCGAGATAAGCGGTAAATATTTTTTTTACCTCCGCAAAATTGGCTTCGTTAAGTGGCATATCTACTGTTCTGTTTGCAAATAAAGAGTAATTAGGTGAAGAAAAGAAACCTGCTGCGACCTTACCTTGATAATTCGCCCCTGGCTCCTTTTACCTGACTGAAGGTTATTCAGGAATCAAAACGGTTTACATTCACGATTCCGTCTACTTTGCGCAGTTTCCTGATCAGCGTTTCAAGGTGCTTGGTATCATGCACAAACAACATAATATTGCCTTCAAATATTCCATCATTGGTATCAATGGTAATGGAACGCATATTTACCTTCAACTCATTCGAGATGACCCTGGTCACGTCGTTCACCAGACCGACCCGGTCCGTGCCGGTAATCCGGAGCCCCGCCAGAAAGGCCAGCTCAGTCTGGGAAGTCCATTTGGCTTTGATAATGCGGTAACCATAGTTTGACATGAGTTCAACCGCATTGGGGCATGAAGTCCGGTGAATTTTGATGCCTTCATTTACGGTTACAAACCCGAAAACATCGTCGCCGGGAATCGGATTACAGCATTTTGCGAGGATATAATCAATCTTATCCATGTCTTCTCCGATGAGAAGCATATCCGACTCCACGCCCCTTATCTTCTTGATTTCCTTCTCAAAACTCTTTGCATCAGTGAAATCCTCCTTTTTAGCAATGGCCTTTTTCACCTTTTCGCTGCGGAACTTCTTGATTTCATTCCAGCTGATGTACCCTTTGCCAACCTGGTAAAAAAACTCGGTTATGGTTTTGGCGTTGAAAAAGGCCCGGAGTTGATTGAGTATTTCTGCATCGTTTTCAAGCTTTAGCTGACGCAGACGGCGGTTAACTGTTTCGCGGCCCTCTGCCATGAGCCGCCGCTTAGCTTCCCGCAAGAACTCCCTGATCTTGGTGCGGGCTTTGGAAGTGACAACAAACTTAAGCCAGTCCTCACTGGGCTTTTGCTTGCTGGAGGTAAGGATTTCGATCTGATCCCCGTTGTGCAGTATATAATTGAGGGGCACCAGCTTCTGATTTACCTTGGCACCGAGGCAGTGAGCCCCGATTTCGGTGTGAATGTCAAACGCAAAATCAAGAGCAGTGGCACCGTGGGGCAGAATCTTCAGGTCACCTTTGGGGGTAAAAACAAATACTTCTTCGTTGAACAGATTGGTCCGGAAATCGTCCACGAAATCAATGGCGGAGCTGTCGTCCTGCTCGAGCATTTCGCGCACTTTGCTGATCCAGACTTCGAGTCCCGACTCGTGCGTCTGCCCGGCTTCCTTGTATTTCCAGTGAGCAGCGTATCCTTTCTCAGCAATTTCATCCATACGGTCAGTCCGGATCTGCACCTCTACCCACTGCCCGGTCTTGCTCATTACGGTAGTATGCAGGGACTCGTACCCGTTGGACCGGGGCGTACTGATCCAGTCACGGAGGCGATCCGGATTGGGTTTATAAAAATCAGTCACAATGGAATACACCTGCCAGCAGGCTGCCTTTTCATTTTCCAGTTTAGTCCTCAGAATGATCCGGATGGCGAAAAGGTCATATACCTCCTCAAATGGAATTTTCTGTTTCTTCATTTTATTCCAGATGGAATAAATGGACTTGGGTCTGCCCTTGATCACGTAGTCGAACTCGTGGGAACCCAGCTCACGCTCCAGCGGGGTAATAAAATCTTTGATAAATTTATCCCGGGAGGCCTTGGTCTGCCGCAGGCTATCAGCGGTCTGCCGGTAGATTTCGGGTTCAGTATGCTTCAGGTGAAGATCTTCGAGTTCCGTCTTTATGGCATAAAGGCCCAGCCGGTGGGCAAGCGGCGCGTATATATAGATTGTCTCAGAGGCAATTTTGAGCTGCGTATTCCGGGCCATGCTGCCGAGGGTGCGCATATTATGCAGCCGGTCGGCTAGTTTTACCAGAATAACCCGCACATCGTCGGACAGGGTCAGCAGCATTTTGCGGAAGTTTTCCGCCTGCTGTGAACTGCCGTATTCAAATACACCGGAGATCTTGGTCAGTCCGTCAATGATCCGGGCTACTTTCGGACCAAAATCCCGTTCGATATCGGCTACTTCGAGTTCAGTATCTTCCACTACATCGTGCAAAAGGGCGGACACAATAGACGTAGTGCCAAGACCAATTTCTTCAACGGCGATCTGAGCTACTGCCAGCGGATGATAGATGTAAGGTTCCCCCGATTTCCGGCGCATTCCCTTATGGGCCTCCATTGAAGTAAAAAATGCTCTTTTGATCAGTTTTGCGTCCCCATCTTTCAGCAAGGGCTTGGCAGACCGGAGCAGCCTCCGGTACCGCTTCAGAATTTCCTTCCTTTCCTGTTCAACATCGATTACTTCCATACCGATTTTATTTCTCCGTGCATTTACGGGCTGACAACCCTTTTAAAGAGCCGCATAACCTAACAACAATTTTCCAATCAGAGGTATTTCAGACGGAAAAAGATAATTAAAACAATTCTTGAGAATTGCAGCAGAATTAAAAACCGGTAAATGTGTTGTAAGATTTTTTGAAATTATTACTTTTGCACTCCCGAATCACATTAGCGGATGTGGCGAAATTGGTAGACGCACTAGACTTAGGATCTAGCGCTTCACGGCATGGGGGTTCGAGTCCCTCCATCCGCACATAACGAACCCTCCTTCTGCCCGGCAGACTGAGGGTTTTTGTATTTTATAGAAAAGATTGTTTACCACCTAAACATATACTGCCTTGGAAATAGTACTTGATAAAAAAGACACGACCAACGCTTCAATTAAAATTAGATTAAACGAAGCAGACTACCAACCGAAAGTAACGGAAAAGCTGAAGGAATACACCAAAAAAGCCTCAATCAAAGGATTCCGGCCGGGAAAGGTTCCACCAGCGCTGATCAAAAAAATGTTTGGCAAAAGCATCATGATTGAAGAAATCAATCAATTGCTGGTGGATTCGGTGAATGGTTATATCAAGGAAAACGAACTGCCCATTGTAGGCGATCCCCTACCCGATAAGGATGAAGCAGAAAAGATTGACTGGGACAACCAGAAAGAGTTTGAGTTCAGCTATGCCGTAGGTCTGGTTTCAGATTTTGACTATGATCTGCAGGCGCTTAATATCCGGAAGTACGAAGTAGAAGTGACCGATGAGCAGGTTGAGCAGACCATCAGTAATCTTCAGAAGCGTTACGGTGAGTATATTCACCCCGAAGAATCCGCCGAAGAAGACTTTCTGGCCGGCGATCTGAAAGCCGTTGACGGCGATTTTACCAGGGACGGCGTGTTTCTGTCACTCAACCGCGTGAAGCCTGAGTTTCGTCCGCAGTTTATCGGAAAGAAAAAAGGGGATACCATAACCTTTGATCTGCACAACACGCTTGAGAAGCCTGACCAGGTCGCTTACCTGACGGGAGTACCCAAGGAGGAAGCGGAGAAACTGACCGGTGACTTCACCCTCACCGTCACCGATGTGGAGCGGATGCAGCCGGCCGTGCTGGAGCAGGCCTTCTTTGATAAGGTGCTTGGCCCCGAAGCTGCCATGGATGAAGCTTCTTTCCGGGAGAAAATCAAAAGCAACATGCAGGAAATCTACGTAAAGGATTCCGGCCAGTTGCTTTTAAAGCAGTTAAAAGATCAACTGGTGGAAAATACTGCCATTGAACTGCCGGGTGATTTTCTGAGAAGATGGCTCGTGACTGCCAACAAGGATATCACAGCTGAGCAGGTAGAAAAAGAATTTGATGACTTCATCAGGGAACTCAAGTGGGACGTGATCAAAAACCGCATTGCCAAAGACGCCGAAATCAAGGTAGAACACAACGAGGTAATCGGTAAAACCAAGACTATGATCCGCGAGCAGTTTGGCATGGCCGCCCTCGGCGACGAGGACGATGACCGGTGGGAGTCCATTGCTGATAATTTTCTGAAAGGAGAGAAGGGAAAAAACTACATGAATGTGTTCAATCAGGTCTACGCTGACAAAGTGACCGGATATATTCTGGAGCAGGCACCTTCGGAAACCAAAAAAGTCAGATCCGAAGAATTTGTTGAGATCAGCCGGGCCTGATCTGAGTAAGGAACGGTAATTGTCACCATAAAAAGTCTCCGGTAAGGGGACTTTTTTTACATTTGTGTTAATCCAAACTAAGACCTAACATGTATCACAAAGAGCTTGGCAAAGAAGAATTCAGAAAATTTGCTGTCCATGGTCAATATCTGAACGGCTCTAATGTAGACCGTTATATCAATCACGTGGAAAACATGACCCGTTCGGTCATTGAGGAGAGACCCCTCAACTTCCGGGAAGTAGACGTTTTTTCCCGCCTGATGGCCGACCGGATTATTTTCCTCGGAATGGGAATTGATGATAACATCGCCAACATTATCGTAGCCCAGCTGCTGTTTCTTGAATCATCTGACTCCAAAAAAGATATTCTGGTATACATCAACAGCCCCGGCGGCTCAGTGTATGCCGGTCTCGGCATCTACGACACCATGCAGTACGTAAAGCCCGACGTTGCCACCATCTGCACCAGTCTCGCGGCTTCAATGGGTGCGGTACTGCTCTGCGGTGGTGCGGCCGGCAAGCGTTCAGCCTTGCCCCACGCCCGGGTGATGATTCACCAGCCTTCCGGCGGTGCGCAGGGTCAATCGCGTGACATCGAGATTACCGCCAAGCAGATCATCATTCTGCGTCAGGAACTTTACGAAATCATTTCAAAACACAGCGGCAAGTCATTTGAAGACATTGAAAAGGATTCTGACCGCGACTACTGGCTCAAAGCCGAAGAAGCCAAAGCATACGGGCTGATTGATGAGGTGCTTACCCGATAATCACTGGTTTGGGACTGAAAGCGGGAGAATTGAAAACGAATTTCTGTTTTTGATTCTCCCCTTGTTTTTTCCGCAACCTCAATTATTACCTCCTTCTGAAACTAACTTCTTACCGAAGCACGTTAAGAAGTTCTGCACGCATGGAATTGTTACATACTTTGTTTTATTTCCAGCTTGGGTTTTATAGCTTACTGCTTTAAATTTGGTAAACCTGGTCAGATACAGACCGGCATCTAATACAACACAACATGGCTCAAACCAATTGTTCGTTCTGCGGAAGAAGCAAGAAGGAAGTTACCCTGATGCTCTCGGGGATTAATGCACATATCTGTGACCGCTGCATTATGCAGGGCCATCAGATACTGATGGAAGAAACGCGACCCAAAGAAAAGAATATGGCCGCCAGCTTTAACCTCATCAAGCCGGTGGAAATGAAAAAGTTTCTGGAACAGTTTGTAGTGGGTCAGGAGGAAGCCAAGAAAGTGCTTTCTGTGGCGGTTTATAACCACTATAAGCGTCTCATGCAGCCCCGTTCTGAAGATGAGGTGACCATTGAGAAGTCCAATATTATTATGGTAGGCGAAACCGGCACCGGCAAAACTTATCTTGCCCGCACCATGGCCAAGGTTCTGCAGGTTCCCTTCTGCATCGCAGACGCCACTGTAATCACAGAAGCGGGTTACGTGGGTGAAGACGTAGAAACAATTCTGACACGGCTCCTGCAGGCAGCTGATTATGACGTAGAAAAGGCGGAGAAGGGAATTGTATACATTGATGAAATTGACAAAATCGCCCGTAAATCAGATAACCCATCCATCACCCGCGATGTAAGCGGTGAAGGTGTCCAGCAAGCCCTTCTGAAACTACTGGAAGGAACAATAGTAAATGTACCTCCCCAGGGTGGCCGCAAGCATCCTGACCAGAAAATGATTGCTGTAAATACAGAAAACATTCTGTTTATATGCGGTGGTGCCTTTGAAGGAATCCAGCGGCACATCTCCAAGCGGATCAATACCCGGCCCATTGGTTTTGCCAGTACAGGCAAATACGATATTTCCCAGGAAAGCGAAAGCCTGCTGAAGTACGTAACTGCTCAGGACCTGAAATCTTTTGGCCTGATTCCGGAACTGATCGGCCGCCTGCCGGTACTGACTTACCTTGAACCGTTGAGCAAGGAAACCCTCCGGGCTATTCTTGTGGAGCCAAAGAACGCCATTGCCCGCCAGTACAAGAAACTGTTCGAAATGGAAGGCATCCGGCTGGAATTTACGGAAGATGCGCTGGATTATATCGTCGAACAGTCCGTTCTGTTCAAGCTGGGGGCAAGGGGACTGCGGTCTATCTGCGAGGCAGTTATGACCAATATCATGTTTGAACTTCCCTCCCGTAATGATATTCAGGAGTTTGTTATTACGCTTGACTTTGCCCGGATGGAGTTTGAAAAATCGAAGTTCAGCAATCTGAAGGCAGTAGCTTAAGTAGTTGTTGGTTATTAGTTGTTCGTTATTCGGTTGTTAGTGCGTTCTCAATCAGACTGTTACTGACAATCATACCCTAAACTAATTTCGGCTTGGCACTTAATTTGAAATAAATAAAACTGCAAAAGCCCTGCCCATACAATGGCGCAGGGCTTTTGATACTTTGAAAATTTGAGCCCGTTTACAAGTCATGCACCCCCGCAGCATGAACAGCTAAGAACAAGCCACTTCTTATCAGAAAACGGTTAGCCTCCGCCTATTTCACAGATGCATCCGAGGCAATGTTATTGCCACCGCTCAGGGTGCGTTTTTCGCCAGTATACTTATAGATGATCACCCTCTGCCAGCCGGAGAGTAATTCCAGGGACCGGGCCGACTGGGATAAATAACCTGACCCGTAATGCAATTCAACTTTCCTCTTTTTGCCATTGGCCAGGGTTACTTCAGCCTGACTGTCACCGGTTTGTAAGGCAATAGTATTTGCCTTGCCGTTTGTTTTTATTGGTGACGCAAACATCTTCAGTTCATCCCGGTTGCTGGTGACAATCGTAACCGGATTGCCCTGCGCATCGTGGAGCTTTGCCAATGCCTTGGCGTCGCTTTCCACAAAAAAACCACTTTCGGCTACCGACAAGGGTTTAAAATTACCCTTTCCGTCTCCAGGCAGCAGCAGGCCGGCCATGGCGTCATAGCGGCCGGTAAACACCTCGGTTGCGTAGCTGTTGCCAACCAGCAGGATATCCAGATTTCCGTCACCATCGGCATCGGTTGCTGCCATACCAAAAACCGGGGCAAACTGGGCCTGGGCAGGTAGTGCCTTCATTATAAACCTGCCATTCCCTTCGTTCTGCAGGTAGCTGCTGGCAAAGTGGGTAGCCCGCAACGTAGTAGCTCCGCTGCGATCCCCAACCGGTATGACCTCATCCACCGTTGCATGTCCATACTGTGCATAACCCGGATAAGCTCTTCTGATTTGTATCAGTTGGGTAATCAGGTCATCGCGGGTGTGCATGGGAAAAGGTTTCATCAAGCCGTCTTCCGCTTTCATGTAGCAAGACAGTACCGCATCAAAATTTCCGTTCCCATCAAAGTCTTTCGCCAACACGCTCAATGGCTGGTCAGCAGTTGCCTTGTAATTGGTGTTCAGGCCGAGGTTGCCGGCTACGTAATCCGTGTCGCCGTCATTGTCAAAATCACCACTCACCAGACTGTTCCACCAGCCAGTCTGGTTGCCGGTCCCGGTACTGGCGGTAACTTCTTTCAGCACACCGTTCTGGTTTCTGAAAAAAGATACCGGCATCCATTCCCCTGCCACCACCAGATCTACCTGCCCGTCGTTGTCAAAGTCAGACCAGAGGGCATCGGTTACCATCCCGATGCGCCCAAGAGAAGCACAAACTCCGGGGGTTGCATCAGTAAACTGGCCTCCATCGTTGCGCAGAATGTAACTTTGCCCGGCCAGCGGATATTGGTTCGGAATCAGTCTGCCACCCACGAAAAGGTCCAGATCACCATCCCGGTCATAATCAGCAGCCCTCACGCACGAACCACTGGCCCGGATCACCGGCAACGCCTGACTGTTCAGCGAGAAATTCCCCTTTCCGTCATTCTGGTATAACCGGTCCTGGTAAGCTTCGCTGCCGGCTTCGTATTCGTTGCTGCCGCTTACTACGTACAGGTCGGAGTCACCGTCATTGTCGGCATCGAAAAACAACGCCCCCATATCTTCCGGCTTCAGGGGGCCGTCAGTATCAAACGTACACGGGGATACCCGGAACTTGCCATCGGGCTGCCCGATAAATAACTGGCCCGGTTTTTTGGCCGAACCTCCCACGAAAAAGTCATCCAACCCATCCCCGTTGACGTCTCCGGCGGCAATGCCCGGGCCCGCCTGGGAAAACTTGTGCGGAATGGTCCGCTGCGTATAAAAATCAACTTTGTCCTCTTCCTCGTGCCGGTAAGTGACGCCATACCGGGCAGTTACTTCCCTGAAAAATCTGTCCTGCCGGGCAAGCTGGTGTTTACTGGCAATGTCCGGGGCAGAGGAACCGGCATCCCGGTGTCTGAGAAGTAAAGTCTGGTTGGCCGGCACATGGCGGAGTTGCTGATACCGGCCATCAGGCCAGAAAACTTCGAGCAACTCTGCCTCGGGGAAGTTGCCCAGACCAAAATGGGCGGCATTTTCTATGGTTGACAAATACCCCCGGTAAAGGGTATGTTCATAGTACTGTTGCTGGTTGCCAGCCAGCCTGATCCGGATTTTAGCCCCAAGCCCGTTGCGGTTAGCCGCACTTCCTTCCAGCGTGACCCGGAGGTAATTAGCAGACGAATCATTCCTGTGTTTACCCTGGTAAAGCTGATTTTCGTAAACAAATGCCTTGTCGTTGATATTATTGATCACCACATCCAGATCACCGTCATTGTCCAAGTCAGAATAGGCTGCGCCGTTGGAAAAGGATGGGATTTTCAAACCCCACTTTTCGGTCACGTCTTCAAAAGCCAGATTGCCTTGGTTACGGAAACCATAGTTGGAGGCTTTCACGATGGGGATCGAATCCACAATATACCCGGGGGAGGCAATACTGCCTACACCGGCCCGGTACATAATGAAATCGTGATCGGTTACATCCCGGGGAAAACCGTTGGTAATGATCAGGTCCCGCCGGCCGTCATTGTCAAAATCGGCCACCAGAGGCGTCCAGCTCCAGTCGGTCTGGTACACGCCCGCCAACTGGCCGATCTCGCTGAATACGGGATGGCCCTCGGGAGAAAAGCCCCTGTTTAATTGCAGTACATTGCGTACGTACTGGTGCTGGTAGCCGTATTTGTCGTTGTTGATGTAGGTCACGTAATTGTTGGCCTTCAGCATTGTCTTTTTACGCTTGTTGGACTCGGGCAACATGTCCAGGGCGATAATGTCCACGTACCCGTCATTGTTGATATCTACTACATCATTGCCCATCGCCGAATAACAGGTATGCTTCAGGTACTGATCAATCTGGTTGCTGAAGGTGCCATCCTGGTTATTGATGTACAAGAGATCATTGGACAGGTAATCATTGGATAAATATATATCAGGCCAGCCATCCAGGTTGATATCCGAAACTCCGATGCCAAGGCCGTATCCTTCAAAGCAGATACCGGCACTTCTGGTCACGTTGGAAAATGTACCATCACCATTGTTGCGGTACAGCTGGTCATTGTTGATTGCCGTCCCGTCGGTGATCTTGGGACGGTAATTGGTTGGAATGTTTTTGTTGATGATGTTGGTCAACACGTACAGGTCCAGATCCCCGTCCCGGTCGTAATCCAGAAAAGCGGAATGAGTGGTATACCCGCCGTCGGCAATGCCAAACTTAGCGGCCCTTTCGGTAAAGGTGGGAACGCCCTCCTTGTCCAAGCCATTGTTGATGTACAACAGATTGGATCTGCTGGCCGAGTCTTTTTTTAGGGTGGCGCCAATGTACAGATCGAGCCATCCGTCCTGGTTAATATCCACCACGACTACTCCGGAACACCATTTGCCCTCTCCGTCAACCCCCGCCTGGCCGGTGACGTCTTCAAATTTCAGGTCCCCTTTGTTCAGGTACAACTTATTGGGCACCATGTTACCGGTAAAATAAACGTCGGGAAGGCCATCATTATTAAAATCGCCGATGCCTACGCCGCCTCCGTTGTAGATGTATTCCTGGGTAAGGATATTCATGGTATCACTTTCCGTGATCGTATTGGAAAAATGGATTCCGGTTTGGTCGGCGGGAAGCAGGGTAAAAAGTGTCTTCTTTTTATTGCACCCCCATACGCCCAAGAGCAGAAAAACGGAGAGAGAAAGGACTTGCCGGGAAAACATTGTCTTATGGTTTGATAACAAATATTAAAAATACAACTTTTTCTCCTTTTTTTCAAACGGAAGCAGGCATTCCGCGGGTGGTGTATTCTCTAAAAGCACAGTTTACGGAGGACAACCCGCCCTTTCCCCATCACCAGTACCAACAAAAAAGGCAAGCGCAAGCTTGCCTTTTTTGTCCTCACATCCAGAATGCCAGAATGATTAATAGCCGGGATTCTGCTGTAAAATATCTCTGCCCTGCAAATCAATCTGGCGCTGCGGAATCGGCAAGTACTCGTGCTTGCCGGCCGTAAACCTTGCGCCGCCTAAATTAGTGGGAAGCTTAGCACCCTCGTACTGCAGGTACTCGTTGATTTCCCGCTCGGCAATGCCCCAACGCACCAGGTCAAAGAACCGCTGCCCTTCAAGGGCCAGCTCCAGTTTGCGCTCAAACTGCAAAGCCTGCATCGCCTCGGCCTTACCCATAAAAGCCGCGTAAGGACGGATTTCGTACTTTACCTTTTCATCAACGAAACCGGCCGGGTTAGCGGCCCTGGCGCGCACCAGGTTGATGTATTCGCGCCCCTTTTCCAGGTTACCTAGTTCAATTTCGGTTTCTGCTGCCAACAGCAGTACGTCGGCATAGCGGATAATCATGAAATTGATTGCGTGATAACCGGGCGTCCAGGAACTACCGTCCTGATAGGTACCTTTTTCTGACCTCCGGTAAGAGTACTTCTTCTGGGTGAAAGGTCCGGCGTAGGACTGGTCACGAATCCAGTTGAAACCGGGGTGCTCCATCCAGTCCAGGAACATGATACCGCGGCGGCCAATCGTCTGGTCCAAACGCGGGTCCACCGGTCCCAGATCAGGGGTGAACGGATCTTTACTCAAAATACCTATATCCGTCTTCAACTCTTTACCCGGCTGCCGGTACGACTCATCCAACAGGGGCAGACCGGCTTGCGTACGGTAGGAACTGGCCAGTTCGAAGCTGGGGGCAAAGAACCCGCAGCACTCACCCGGACCGGCGGGACCCGTGTTGTAGGGATAGTTCATGGCCAGTTCAATGTTCGTATTGTCCACGCTTCCGGTACCGGCCGCGGCTTGGAAAGCAAATACGGACTCTTCGTGGTTCTCATTAGCTCCTCTGAATACGTCCACGAAGTTGGGAACGAGGCCGTATTTCTTGCCGTTGGAAGTCTTGCCGTTGACAATTACGGCGTCAAATACCGTTTTGGCTTCCGTCCATTTCTTCTGGTACACGTACGTCTTGCCTAGGTAAGCGCCGGCTGCCCACTTATTGGCGCGGCCGATCTGCGCCTGCGTTTCGGGCAGGTTCTGGTAGGCAAACAGGAAATCAGCCTCAATGTTGGGCCAGATGTCGGTGGTGTTGGGTACCTTTTGGGGAGTACCAGCGGTGATTTCCATCGTTTCATCAACCCAGGGCACGTTATTGAACGTTTTTTTCAGTTCAAAGTAATAATGCCCCCTCAAGAAACGGGCTTCCCCCTCCAGCCGGGTCTTGTCCGCGTCTCTAACATCCTTTGCTTTTGCCAAATAAGCCAGCGTGGCATTCGCCCGGGCCACTCCTTCGAAACTGCCGGACCATTTCGAATTCGGTTCGCCGTTTACCGGATCGAGTTCGAAGCGCTGGATAGGGTTGACCGAACCGAAGTCGCCGGCGTTGGAACCTTTATTGGCGTCGCCGCCCCGCACGCTGCCCCAGAGCCAGTTGGAGGCACCCGAGAACCAGCCGCCCGTACCACGTCCGTTCAGGGACGAGTAAGCGCCGATCAACAAACCCTCCACCCCTTTCAGACTCTCCAGGTTACTTTCCGAAATCTGGCCGGTTGGCGGCACTTCCAAAAACTTATCCCTACAGGAAATCACTCCCATAATATTGGCCGCAATCAATAAGATGGCCGTTTTCTTTCTAAATATGCTTTTCATAATAGGTTAATAATTCAAGTTTAGAACGAAGCATGTTCCGATAGATTTTACGCCATCGAAACATTCTTCAGTAGGTAGTGCTACAAATAGGGTGCTGCTCCAAGTTCAAAACCACCCTTAATACCACATTGAACCAAGTTTTCAAATTCAGGTAGCACCCTATTTGTAGCACTACCCTTCAGTAGATGTTTAGAAACCAAAGTTTACCCCAATGTTAAAGCCTCTGGTGACAGGCGGGTTACCCACGTCGATACCCAACGTGGTATCCGCATTTCCACCCACACCCGGGTCCAGACCGGAATACTTAGAGAAGGTAAACAAGTTGGAGCCTTGCAGGTATAGCCTTGCCCTTTCAACTCCTAATCTGCCCAGGAGCGAAGCGGGAAGGTTATAGGCAATCTGCAGGTTCGTTAACCGGGCGTAACTACCATTCTCCACGTAGTAGGAGTTAGACTGGTTGTTGGTGCTGAAGTTAGATACGTTCTCAAAAATAGGCGTGGTATTACCCCCTTTGCCGGGCAGCCAGGAATCTCTCACGTTGGTGCCGATGGCCGCTCCCGTAAAGGAAGGATAGAAATCGGTAAACCACTTGGAGAAGTTATAGTTCTGGAATCCTAAGGCAGTGTACAGGAACGTTTCCAGTTCGAAGTTTTTGAAATTCAACCTCAGGTTGATCCCGCCGTTGAATTTAGGTACCGGATTGCCCAGGTAGGTTCTGTCATCGGCGCTGATTGTGCCGTCGCCGTTGGTGTCCTGGAAACGGAACCGGCCTACCCCTTTTCCTGCTTGCACGGGGGCGGCATCCACTTCTTCCTGGGTCTGGAACAGGCCCAGTGTCTTATAACCGAAGAAAGAAGAGATAGGACGGCCTACCTGGTTACGGGCTACGCTACCGATCCGGGTACCGCCGGCATCGAAGTAATCTACGCCCGGAGCCAAGCTCGCAATTTTGTTATCCAGGAAAGCGCCGTTCACCGTTAACTCATACCCCAGGTCAGTCGTGAAATTACCACGGGTAATTACCTGGATGTCAATCCCCTGGTTTCTCATTTTAGCCAGGTTAAGGGAAGGGTCAATGGCAATTGGGCCGACTACGGCAGGTGTTTCAAGTTGGTACAGCAATTCGCGGGTGTCTTTTCGCCAGATGTCAAACACCAGGTCCAGTTTACCATTGAAGAAGGTACCGTCAAAGCCGACGTTTGACGTCACACTGGTTTCCCACTTGGCAAGTGGGTTCCCGATGCGGTTCCGGAAGAAGCCACCCACTACCGCGGAATTTGAACCGGCAATGTCGTAGGAAGACCCGCCCAGGCTGGACGCGAACAGGTTGAACTGGTTGTCCTGGTTTACGTTGCGGGAGTTACCCATCTCACCCCATCCCCCTCTGATCTTCAGGTCATCAATAAAGGTCAGGCCCTGCATGAACGATTCGCTGGTAATCCGCCAGGCAGCTGATACGGCCGGGAAAACGCCGAAACGATTACTGGCGCTGAACTGGGAAGAGCCGTCGCGACGAATAATACCGGTCACAATGTATTTATCATTGAAGTTGTAGCGGACCTGGCTGAACAGGGAATAAAAACGACTCCCTCTGAAGTAGTTGCTATTTACTACGCGGCCGCTGGCTTGGGTGTTCGAGATGTTGATATAATTTGGATCAGTTAAGGCAGGATTAAGACCCGAACCGCTTACGTTACGTCCAAATGGGGTATTCAACGATTCAATCCCTCCGAGCACGTCTACCCCGTGGAGGCCGAATTTATTCTGGTAGCGGGCCGTATTGGTAAATATCCAGTTAAAGTTAGAGCCTGCCCCTTCACCGTACGTATAGGAGGAGTTATTCTCTGAATTTTCGTATTGCGGCAGATTATAGAAATAGAAGTAGTTGTTGCTTACCCCGCCACCCAAACTGCTCCGGAGGGTAAGCCCCTTGATTACGTCCAGTTCGGCGTAAATATTCCCGAAGCCTAGGATACTGTAACCCCGGTTATTGGATCCCCGGTTACGGTTGGCCACGGGGTTACGCGGGTTGTTGAAGCCCTTGGCCTGCGTACCGGCGTACCCGCCGAATTCGTCGTACACGGGAATAATGGAGGGCATCCGGAACGCCTGCAATATATCATTCTCTTCCTGGGCGGAACCCCGTCCGCCGTTGCCGCCGAATATGCCCCGGGCCCGGAGATAGGTACCCTGGATATTTTCCCCGATCCGCAGATTCTTCAAAACGCTGTGCTCGGAGTTAACCCGGAACGAATACCGCTTGAAATCCTGGTGAAGCACGATACCGGCCTGGTCCTGGAGACCGAAGCTGACGTAGTAGTTGCTGCGGTCGGTTCCACCCGAGAAGCCAAATACGTGCCGGTTGAGGGGCGCCACGCGGGTAATGGCATCCCACCAGTTGGTACCTGCCTTGTTGGCCGGCATTACCAGGTAAACGGGACCCCTGGTAGCGTCATTGTTGTACTTCAGCCTTTCCGCTTCCAGGTCAATGCCGCCAACTACGCCTGAGGCGGAACCCACCAGCAGGTAATCCGGTAAAACGGGGCCGTCCGGGTCAGTCCCGTACTGCGGGTGGTTGAATACCGGGTCTTTCCCCTGCTGGAAGGCCGTGTTGCGGATCGCCTGCCAGGTCCAGTCCGCGGTTTCCTGCGGGTTTAGGATGTTTTCCACTTTACCCGGTACGGTAACGCCGTACACGCCGTCGTAATTGAAGTGCATTTTCCCGTCCCTTTTCCCTTTCTTGGTCGTAATGACCACTACCCCATTGGCCGCCCGGGCGCCGTAAATGGAAGCCGTAGTCGCATCTTTCAGAATGGTGGTTTCGGCAATGTCGTCTGGTTGCAAGAAGTTGGTTGACTCAACCGGAACCCCGTCCACAATGTAAAGCGGTTCGTTTCCGCCCAGGGCGCCGAAGCCGCGTATGCGCACGATACTCGTAGTGCCCGGCTGGCCGTTGGTGATTACCGTTACCCCGGCTACGCGTCCCTGGAACTGCTGCTCCACGTTACCTGACGGCACGGCTACCAGTTCCCTTGCTTTAACAGTGGATACGGCGCCGGTCACTTCCCGCCGGTTTTCGGTGGTGTAACCCGTTACAACCACTTCTTCCAGCGCCTGCAGGTCGGCTGCCATCGATATGTTGATCGAGCTGCGGGTGCCCACCGGCACTTCCTGCGTTACGTAACCGATAAAACTGAAAACGAGGGTTGCATCGTTGCCCGGAACTGATACACTGTAGCTGCCCGATGCGTCCGTAGTGGCGCCCGTCGTGCTGCCTTTTACCAGTACGTTTACACCCGGCAACGCTGATCCGTCATCCTGGGCAGTTACTTTTCCGGTAATGGTACGCGACTGGCCGAAGGAGACTGTACTGATCAGTAGATAAACAACCATCAGGCTGAAAAGCCGGACAGCCGATAGCCCCGGGAACCAACCGGACTCGATCGGGGTATTCGCAGAAGCCGGTAAATGCCGGCCCGAATCAACAGCTTTGACGAGCTGATTTCGGTATTGGTACTTCATAAAGTTTAGGTTAAGGGTGAAAAAGGAAACAAAAAATGGTGTACTGAGGAATAAAAATGTAATTAATTAAACAATGAATTGTATCTGAATTTGCTATACTAAAAACTTTATTCCAATTCTCACAAATTAAAGCATGAAATATTTTTCAGTTTCTGTACCCGGACACCGGCTTTGGTTCAACTCAATCCTTTATCTCCCTGATGACAAGCCTTTTTGCGGGTAATTTTGCCGTAATACCGTCAGCGGCTGATTCCTGCTTTTTGAGTTATTTTGGCCTATGGACAAAGAACTCCCATCCGGCCCTCATGATCTTCTTCCTGCAGGTTTTTCACTGGTGCCAATCCTTCCTTTCTCTCTGCGGGATGGCGCCAGCGTTAAACTGGACCTGAGTGCGCAAAATCAGGACCTCCTCCACCTCGACCTGGCCAGCACTCCCGCCTTTGATGCTTACATACAGAAAAAAATCCGACAGGCAGGTGCCCGGGCCGCAACCGGAGGGTATAATGAAGACAGGGTTGTGTATTCAAGAAGCAGCCACTTCAGCGGCAAGGAACTACGCTCCATCCACCTTGGGACGGATATCTGGACGGAAGCCGGCACCGAAGTTTTTGCCCCGGTTCCAGGCAGGGTACACAGTTTTCAGGACAATGCCGGTTTCGGGGATTACGGCCCGACGGTGATTCTGGAACACAAATTGACCCACTTCACATTCTTCACCCTTTACGGGCACCTGAGCCGTCAATCGCTGAGTCTGCATCACCCCGGAAAGGAGGTAGCCGCCGGTGACCGCGTCGGCTGGATCGGTCCCTGGCCCGAAAACGGCGACTGGCCGCCCCATTTGCACTTTCAGGTGATTACCGGTCTGATGGGTCATCGGGGTGATTTTCCGGGAGTGGCCGCCCTGAGTCAGCGGGAGAAGTTTCTCGCCATCTGCCCTGACCCGGCCTTTCTGATTACAACCTGATCCTGCTTTCCGGTCCGGAGTCATGTCTGTTGACTGGTGGCGAAGCTGTATCTTGCGCCCTGCAAACCATTCACCGCCCATGCAGACTTTTGAGGTAAAATATGAAACGTCACCGGCTTTGCCCCCGCCATATTGTTATTATTACCACATCCGGGGCAGGGAAACTGACGGCAAGCCGGAGATTGATTTCCAGTGGGTATACCACAACCGGGAGGATCTTTCACCGGAGGAGTTAGAGGCGGAAGGCTTTTCGGCTCAGGATGATTTTCAGTGGAGAGGCACCCTTGAAAGGGTATGGCTCCACCTGTTTGAACAGGAAATTGCCCGGACCCGGAAGGCAACCCGGACGGGACAGGATCAGCCTTATCTGTATATCACATATAAAAAGGAAGGTAAAATCCGGTTCGATGGGGAACCTCAGAATCTGGGTCCGTGGGACTACTTCCTCCAGGAACTGGTTCAGGCCGTGTACGAAACCGCCGGTAAGGAGGCACCCCTTCAGTTACAGTTCCGCAAGGTCAGTCCTTCCGGGGAAGTCCACGAGGCCAGGGTAGTGGTTCAATTCAGGGACCGGCAAGTCAGGGTATTTATGAGCAAAGGAACGCCTGAGCCTCCCCCGGAACTGATCGCCTGGGAAGCTATGGGCCATACGCTGCATGCCCTCTACCTGCTTGAACCGGATGACGAAAAAGCCTCCCCCACTGCCCCGGCACGGCACGGCTACTACTTCGAATCCGGCACCGGACTTTGGTTTGAGCCGGGCAAAAGTGCCACCGATCCCTCCCCGCAGAACAAATTTTCAAGGTCAGTTATACAATTTATGGATCACCTCTTCTCCGCCGGATAATCCCCGGAGGAACGTTGATCCTTCAGAATCAACCAGGTTAAGCAGGTAGCTGCGCAATTTTAAATTGTGAATTAGAGATTTTAAATGGAAACAAGTAACTGGTTGACCTGCAAGGGTATACGTCCCTTACATCAGGAATTAAAACCCATATTTAATTTTACTTCGGTACTTATTTTTATCAGGATCATGCCACTTCAGGCTGACTTTGTCAAAAAATGTTAAATAGAAAACGGCCTTGCGGTAATGCTCCAAATCTTCTTTAATAGCACGATATTTGTTCCCTCACAAATCAGTTCACACCAATTTCATCTTGCTTCTTGTACTTATGAAAAAAATCAGTGCTGCGTTGCTTTTGTTGCTCTGTGCCTGGGGGTCAGGGTACGGACAAAATCCATCCAGTCCCCGGGTCACCGCGGAAAGTAAACACGTTAAAGTTGCTTATGGCCAGCCATCCAGAAGGGGCCGCGTCATATTCGGTGAACTGGTCCCTTTTGGTCAGGTCTGGCGGACAGGCGCCAATCAGGCAACTGAAATTACCTTTGGCAAAGACGGCACTTTTGGGGGAAAGCCCGTTAAAAAAGGTACTTATACTTTGTTCACTATTCCAGCCGAAAAACAATGGACAATCATCCTTAACAGTCAACTGAACCAACCTGGCTCATTTGAATACGAGCAGTATAAAAACAAGAACGTGCTGGAGGTAAAGGCAGCGGCAAAAAAGGCGAAAAGTGAAGTGGAAAAGTTCACAATCCGGCCTACTGATACGGCACTGCTCCTTGAGTGGGACGAAACCAGTGTATCCGTGCCGATGAAGTTTTAAACTTCTGCATGACTCTAATAAAGAAGAGCAGCTACGGAAGGCTACTCTTTTTCATTTATCAGATAACCAAACTCTCTTTAGCCGTCAGAACCTTCAGGCTGCGGGGCAATATTTGCAGTTGCAGTTTTGCCTCCATCCAGTGCGGCTCTCCGTCCAGATGCACCGGTCCCGGCCCGGGTCTTTCCATGGTGGCTTCCGGGGTTCTGATTATATGGAGGTATTTTGACTGATGCAGGGTACGGTTAAATAGTTTCAGGCCAAGGTTCAGAGCCATTGCCGGCGGAAAAGGCTTCAGGACGCAAACGTCAATAAGGCCGTCGCGGATGCTGGCTTCCGGGGAAATGAATGCATCATTGCCGTACTGGGCAGCATTGGCAAAACTCACCAGAAAGGCGGTTTGCTCTGCAGTTTTACCTCCGATGGTCAGTCGGTACAGATCAGGCTTGTAGGAAAAAATTCACCAAGGGTGGTCTGAACGTAGGCCTGAAAGCCGCGTTTGGTTTTGCCTTCAAACTTCAGCCCGATGTACGCATCAAAACCGGCTCCGGCAGTACAGAAAAAAGGCGTACCGTTCAAAGTAACACTGTCAATCGTGACAACATTTGCCTTGCCCAGCATCCGGAGGGAGGCAACCGTGTCAAGCGGAATCTTCAGGTGCCGGGCAAGGCCGTTGCCTGAGCCCATCGGAATAATTCCAAGGGCAACGGGAGTGTTGACCAGACTTCGGGCAGATTCATTCATGGTTCCGTCACCGCCTACCGCCACCACGTAATCAAATGATTCCGTTACCGCCCGGGCTGCGAGTTCCACGGCGTGGCCCTTTGCCTCCGTAAAAGCAATTTCGTAATCAAAGGCTTCTCCGGAAACGTATGCGCGGATCAATTCCGCCTTGCGTTCCTTGGACCGGGTTCCGGAAAAAGGGTTGACGATAAATAAAACCTTCTTTTTCAAAGCAGTGGCAGGCTTGGTCTGGAAAACACTTGTACTAACTTTTCGGACAAAACCTGTAAGATTTTGAAAACCTTACAGGTTTACCAGCAGTATCCTGCTCCGGTAAGTTGTGGCGCAGTCTATAGATTATCCCGAAGAGCCGGACAAAAATACCCCCGGCGGAGGTGAAAGGGGTAAATATAAAGCAGTCTGTTAAGGTTTCGGCAATAATGCCTAATTTTGAATCAGATCGTACCACTACAACCAGGGGGTTATGTCATACCAGAAAATCCTTGAATTACTTGGAAATGAGCAGGAACTGTTGTTGAATCACACCTGCCGGACGATTTCCAGAGAACAGCTTCACCTGCCTTCACCAGGCTTTCTGGATACGGTTTTTGCCATTTCCAACCGCAGTCCTCAGGTGCTGCGCAGTCTGGCGCAGTTGTTTGGGAATGGCAGACTAGCGGGAACCGGCTTCCTTTCGATCCTTCCCATTGATCAGGGAATTGAACACAGCGCAGGAGCCTCTTTTGCGAAAAATCCCATTTATTTTGACCCGGAAAATATAGTAAAGCTGGCAATCGAAGGTGGCTGCAACGCCGTAGCCACTACTTTCGGTGGCCTTGCTTTTCTGTCGCGGAAATACGCCCACAAGATCCCTTTCATTGTAAAAATCAACCACAATGAACTGCTTACCCACCCCAACAAATATGACCAGGTTATGTTTGGCTCCGTGCAGGATGCCTGGGAACTGGGTGCCGTCGCCGTCGGTGCGACCATCTACTTTGGCTCCGACGAATCAACCCGCCAGATCGTAGAAGTTGCCCAGGCCTTTGAAGAGGCGCGGTCCCTTGGCCTTGCAACTATCCTCTGGTGCTACACCCGCAACAACGCATTCAAGAAAGACGGGGTGGACTATCATCTTTCTGCCGACCTGACGGGGCAGGCCAACCACCTTGGCGTAACGATCCAGGCGGACATTATCAAACAAAAATTACCGGAAAACAACGGTGGCTTCAAAGCACTCAATATGAGCGGCTCCAGCTACGGCAAAACCGACGAACGGATCTATACCCAACTGACCACTGACCACCCGATTGACCTGTGCCGCTACCAGGTGGCAAACTGCTACATGGGCCGGGCCGGACTGATCAATTCAGGTGGTGCCTCCAGCGGTGAATCGGATATGAAAGAGGCTGTCCGCACTGCCGTGATCAACAAACGGGCTGGCGGCATGGGACTGATTTCCGGAAGAAAAGCTTTTCAGCGGCCGGTAAAGGAAGGCGCTGCCATTCTGCAAGCGATTCAGGATGTGTATCTTGCCAAAGAAATAACTGTGGCATAATACCAGATTTTAAATTATTAATTCTGAATTTTGAATCAGTTCCTGAAACAGGTTTTTAAGTAGTTGGGCAACTGCCCGGCTACCGATTCATTCAGAGTTCAACATTCACAATTTCATCAACGGATGTCCTGGTTTACCCGAAAAGAAAAAAATATCCATACCCCGACCGAACTCAAGCGGGAGGCACCCGATGGGCTTTGGTATAAGTGTCCCGAATGCAAAAAAGTAATGCATACCCGGGAACATAAGAGCCATGCCCATACCTGTATTCATTGCAACCATCACGAAAAAATTGGCTCTGAGGAGTACTTCGAACTTCTTTTCGATAACAATGAGTTTACGGAACTGGATACGACCATGACCTCGCAGGATCCGCTGGGCTTCAGTGATACCAAATCGTATCCGGACCGGATCGCGGCCACGCAGAAAAAGACTGGTTTACGGGACGCCGTCCGGACTGCCCACGGGAAAGTCAATGGCATGGAAATCGTAGCGGCCTGCATGGATTTCAGTTTTATCGGGGGTTCCATGGGTTCCGTGGTCGGCGAAAAAATTGCCCGTGCCGTTGACCATGCGCTCAGAAACCGCATCCCCTTGCTGGTCATTTCCCGTTCAGGGGGTGCCCGTATGATGGAAGCCGGGTTCTCACTGATGCAGATGGCCAAAACTTCCGCCAGACTGGCCCTGCTGGATCAGGCTGGTATTCCTTTCGTATCCCTGCTTACTGACCCGACAACGGGTGGGGTTTCTGCTTCCTACGCTATGCTGGGCGATTTTAACATCGCAGAACCGGGTTCCATGATCGGCTTCGCCGGACCAAGAGTAATCCGCGAAACCATTGGAAAAGACCTGCCCAAGGATTTTCAAAGCGCCGAATTTGTCCTGGATCACGGTTTCCTTGACTTTATCGTAGACCGGAAAGATCTGAAAAACAAACTCTTCACTTTGTTCAGCATGCTGCAATGAAATGAATGGGAGCAGGACAAGTTTAGTTTCCCGCAGATTTACGCGGATGAAACCGCAGATATCCGCAGATGGAACAGGGTATCTTCGAAGCTAAATAATCAATGTCTTTGAGAATTTGTCCTACACCCGAATGCATTATTTAACTGCTTAATTGTTGCATTGTTATATGGCTAAAGGGCTGTATGGCCGGCATGATCCTTAGGAGGCAGACAATCTGATAATCAGGCAGTGCAACAATCTGGCAATGAAACCATACAACAATTCAATCCATGCGTCTGATCCGCAGGCCGGTGCTTTGCAACTACTACGTCACCTACCGTTGCAATGCCACCTGTGGCTTCTGTGATATATGGGAACGCCCCTCCCCCTACGCTACCCCCGAAAACGTAACTGCCAACCTGAAAGGCCTTAAAAAGCTGGGGGTCAAGGTAGTGGATTTCACCGGCGGCGAGCCGCTGCTGCACCGCCAGATTGACCAGCTGCTGGCACTGGCCAAGGGCCACCGGCTGATCACCACCCTGACCACCAACTGCCTGCTTTACCCCAAATACGCCGGGAAGCTCCGGGGCAAGGTGGATATGCTTCACTTTTCCCTCGATTCGCCCGTAAAAGAAGAGCATGACGCCTCCCGGGGCGTTGCCTGTTTTGATTTTGTAATGGAATCAATCAGGGTGGCCCGCCGGCTGGGAGAGCGGCCTGATATTCTGTTTACTGTATTCGAAACCAATATTCACCAGATCGGGGAAGTATGGCGGTCAGTGTGCCTGCCAAATGATCTGGTGCTGATTCTCAATCCGGTATTCGGATACAATTCCGTTGATACCGGAAATCAGCTTTCGGAAGCTTCACTCCAACTGCTTTCCCGCTGGGCGGGGCAGAAAAATGTGTACATCAATGAGGGATTTTTGTCGCTGCGGCGCGACGGTGGCAATCATATCAGCCAACCGGTTTGCCGGGCGGGCAGTGCTACCGTGGTGATTTCCCCGGAAAACAAACTGGTCCTGCCCTGTTATCACCTGGGAATAGAAGAAATTCCCATTCAGGGTGCCCTTGCCGAACTTTATCACTCTGAAAAGGTCCAGAAACTGATAGCCCTTGAGGGTCGTCTGCCCGCCTGCGAAGGGTGTACCATCAATTGTTACATGCAGCCTTCCTTTGCTGTAGAGACCAGTAAATACTTCTGGAAGGCGTTGCCGGGCACCATCAAATACAACAAAATGAAGGGAACATGGAAACAATTGCTGTAGCAGCCGGGTTATCATCTAAAGTTTTCATCAAGCTTCCCATAGTTTTTCAGAAAAAGGTCTGGTCTTTGGTCAGGCCTTTTTTATTTTTGAGAAAGGGGCTATGTTGCGCATCTGATGACGTCCGTGTCCTGCACCTGACGCTAACCTGATTAAAAAATTATTTCCGGTTCAGGACAATGGTCACACTTACCGGTGTGTTTACCTAAAACGCATGCTTCCCTTGGATTTATCCCTGTTTTTTGACTTAGCCGAAAGTTCTTTTGCGCCGGAGAATGTACCTGACGATGCGCTGTTTCACCAGATTGCCCGCAACGAAGGTGTATTTCCGGACTTGCAGCAGGTCGATATTGCGCTGATCGGTATTCCCGAGGAAAGAGGCACTTACATGAACAAGGGTACCTGGTCTGGTGCGGCAGGCATCCGCATGCAATTTTACCTGCTTAAGAAAGCATCATCCGACTGGCGGATTGCTGATCTGGGGAACCTCCGCCTGGGTATGGAACTGGAGGAGACCTATTTCCGGCTCCGCGAAGTATGCGAAACGCTCCTGGTGCACGGCGTGTTTCCGGTTCTGGTCGGCGGCTCCCACGACCTGATGTTTGGGCAGTACCTTGCCTATGAACAGCGGGGGGAGCCGGTATCGGTGGTCAATGTAGACGCCACCCTTGACCTGCACGGCCGCACTGCCAGCGAAAAGCATCTCGTCGACCTGCTGACGTATGAGCCAAACTACCTGCGTTCCTTCAGCCACCTGGCTTACCAGAGTTACCTCACCTCCGCGGATACCCTTGCCATGCTGGAAAAGCTTTCCTTTGAATCTTACCGGTTGGGACAGCTGAGGGACAATATTCAGGAAATGGAGCCCGTGATCCGGGAAGCCGATCTCTTTTGTTTTGATATTACGGCCATCAAACTGTCTGATGCGCCTGGCAATGCCAATGCCCATCCTTTTGGTCTCACGGCCGAAGAAGCCTGCCAGCTCTGCTGGTACGCCGGCCTGAACGACAAACTCACTTCCGCCGGATTCTATGAATACAATCCATTGCACGACCAGCGGGGCCAGACCGCCGAGGCCGTTGCGACCATGATCTGGTACCTGCTGGAAGGTTATTACCACCGCAGGCAGGACCTGCCGATTCAGGAGGGCACCCACACCCGCTATACCGTGCCCATCAGCCACCACGATCAGGACCTGATATTTTATAAAAGCAAACGGTCAGAAAAATGGTGGCTCGAAATTCATCAGGATAACCAAACCGGCAACCCGCTGGTGATGCCCTGCAGCTACCATGACTACAAAAGGGCTACCGGAGGCGAAATCCCCGACCGGTTGATCCACCGGCTGGCCCGGCTGGGCTGACCGGGTTCATTAATCTGCCTACATCTTCTTTCCGGGGTGCCAACAATCAGAAACCGGCTCTATTCTCACCGGTGAAAGTTTCAGGTCAAAAACATAGGGTTACAGCCTCACTTTTGGAAGTAACTTTCATAAAAGTCATATCTGGGAAAATTCAAGCCTGACAAGAATAAGTGTTCTTTTCCGCCTCCTATTTTTCAGCAGTGTGACCGGCCAACCAGCTAAGTTATACACACCCTATGAAAAAGTTTCAGACCGAAATCCTGATCGAAGCCCCAGCCGAATACGTCTGGAAATTACTGATGGACTTTCAGAACTACTGGCACTGGAATACCCACCTCCCCTACTGGGAAGGCAAACCAAAAGCCGGTAACCACCTGTATATCACCTCTTTTTTAAAAGAGAAACCTGTCCGGTTTTCCGCGCAGGTTACTGACCTCGTTGAAAATCAGCTGTTTTCCTTTGCGGAAATCGTGGCCAATCCGGTTTTCTTCCGTGCCGATCACACCATCGAAATTCATCCGGTGACCCCAACTTCCTGCCGGATTGTTCAGAAGGAATGTCTGCGGGGATTGTTGGTAAGAATGATTTGGAAAAAATGGCTCCTGAGGGCTCTCCAGTGCTACGGCCAGATGAACCGTGACCTGAAGCAGTTTGCCGAAAACCAGCAAAAGCCGGTATCTTACCTCAACGTCGGATAATGGTCCTGGTTATCACATCCCTAATGTACCATCGGACCAGACAGTGCCGGACGGTTGCTGCTCATTTTCAACCGGAAGCCCTTTATATAACCACCTTTCATTTCAGCAATGGAGAAGTAACAGATCATGCCGAAACCAAAGGCGAGCATCAGGTGGTAAGGCAACATTGAATAATCACCAAGGAAAAATCCGGAAATGGCGCCCCCGAGGAAGTAGATCATCATGCCTGCTTCCGCAAAGTTGAGCGGACTGAGCCTTGACACCCGGTACACATTGGGAGCAAAATCCTTATTTGCGTCACCTACATTGAATTTCGGGGTACGAACAAATGAAGATTTTATTCCCAGCCAGCCTTCCATAACCGCAATTGCATTGTGCAGGGAGATACCCATTGAAAAGCACAGGTACAGCGGGAAATTCCGCATAAAATACCTCCGCGCGTTGGTTTCCCGGGAACTTTGGGTATTGACGGTAGCCACGTAGTGAAATACTGACAGAAATACCAGCGTAACCAGCGAAAAGGAGGCGTACATAAACAGGTTATGCATTTGCGGTACCTGCTGCTTCAGGAACAATAGTGGCACGCTTAGCACCGAACATACCAAAGCACTGATAAATACCATGCCCACCGAGAGATGAAGGACCGCGTGGATCTTTACCCCGGCTGAAACATTCGCTCTCAATATGTTGGGCAGGTGCTTTTTGGAAGTCTCGGCTATGCCTTTGATCCAGCGGTATTGCTGATTTTTCAAAGCACTCATCAATGGAGGCAACTCAGCCGGGGCTCCCACGTTTTCGAGGTATTTGAACTTCCAGCCCTTGAGTTGAGCCCGGTAACTCAGATCGAAGTCCTCGGTAAGGGTGTCGCTGTGCCAGCCCCCGGCATCCTCAATGCACTCTTTGCGCCATACCCCGCCTGTACCCGAAAAATTGATGAAGTAGCCACACGAATTCCGCGCTACCTGTTCAATTGAAAAATGGGCATCAAGCAGAAAGGATTGCACGTGGGTCAGCAGCGAGAACCGCTTGTTGAGGTGGTCCCACCGGGTTTGAACCATTCCTATTTTCGGATCATCAAAGCTTTGCACGGTCTTCTCCAGAAAATCCGGCTCCGGCACAAAATCGGCGTCAAAGATGGCAATGAGATCTCCCTGCGCTTTTGACATGGCTTCCTGCAGGGCACCAGCCTTGTAACCCTGGCGGTTGCTGCGGCGGATATGCACGATATTGATGCCCATACGCCGCCAGTAATGAACTTTTCGGGCCACGATCTCCACGGTTTCATCGGTAGAGTCATCCAGAACCTGTATTTCGAGGCATTCGCGGGGATACCGGAAACTGGCAACGGCATCAATCAGCCGTTCCATTACGTATTTTTCATTGTAAACCGGCAACTGAACCGTCACCTTCGGATATTCCCTGCAGGTCAGGGATACCTGCCCGGGGGGAGACCGACGCTCCCGGCGTTTGGCTTTCAGGTACTGGTATACCAGGTGAATCTGCATCAGGCCATAAAAAAACAGGAAGAATAAAGCTACACCATACAGACCAAACAGGGCTACCGTAAGGATTTCATAGTTCATCAGGATTATCATAGGGCTCCCAATCTTTCATATCAGCCGCTGCTGCATTTATTGGTGTCCTATACTACGGCAATGGACGTTCTGGGTTTGATGGAAATAATAATGAATGAATATAGAAAAACCCGCAACTTCCGGTTGCGGGTGACTGCTGTTTATCAGAAAGGGCTGGTTACTTGGTGTATACCACCATCTGGTTTACCAGGTAAGCAGGTTTGGAGGTAATCAGATTATACACCTTGTCAGTGAAATAGGCAGCGCCGGCGGCCGCTGAATTACCCACTCCCATCACCTGCCAGCGGGCAAAAGTACCATCGGCATTCTGGCCGGTCAGGACTTCGCCCGCGGCAAGATTCCCCAGCGGCTTGATGCCGCTTCTGGTCCAGACCGGATGATTCGGGGTTGCCTCCAGCATCTGGCTGCCTCCCCCCAGATCTGTGTTCAGGGAAGCAAACAATTCCACCCGCGACAAAAAGACGGTATTGATTCCGTAAAGCTGCTGGGCATGGACCTCAACTTCCTGCACGGTGGCAGTTTCGTACGTGCCGGTTTCGGTGTTATAACTTGCAACCTGGTCTCCGGCTCTCACCTGACTGATCGGCAGCAGCCTTCCGTCAGCCATGGTGACCACCGCGAAAGCCGGGAAACAAACATCAAAGTCAGTTTTACTGCCGGTGGAAGCAGTCGTGCCGGCGCCTCCACCGGCCAGAACGGCCATTTCCCGGGAAGTCACGTAAGAAAAAGCTGACCCGAAGCCTTTTTCCATCGCATTATACTCTTTCAGGTCGTCAATGTACCGGGCCCATACCGCTTTGTCGGCCTGAGGGTTGGGAATACAAACATTGAATTTCTTTTTGTCGCCGGGGGTAAAATAAATAACCACCATTCCAAGGGATGCTTTGGTTTTGTTATCGAGCAGGCGGTACAGGTAAATCCGCCGCTCGATTCCATCGCTGTATTTGAATACGTACGGTGGCCGCATTTCGTACCGGTCGAGTACATAGGCGTTGTCAAACTTCACATAGGTTTCGCCTTCGAGGTCACTGATCCCGAAAGTTTTGACTTTCCTGTATTCTTCCAGCGTAAGACCACGGGCTTTATCCTGGGCTACGGCGGAAATAGTAACTCCTGAGAACAAGGCGATAAAGAACAATGCCATCAGACGGGCAATAGCCGGGAATCGGGATAGTTGTAGGTACATGATTTAAAAGTTTAGAATACAGGTAAGGGATTTTTTGGAAATTTATTTAAAAGCCATCAAATAGTATAGAATTTAATTTTACAAATTTCACTTTATGCAAAATTTAATATTAAAAGCTACAATAATACCACCAACTTATACTTTGAAAATATCATTTTACAGCTTTTTATCACTGTCAGCATACTTAGCCGTTCATCCTTCTTATTGCCCGAAAGTATAACACTATAAGAGTTTTCCGTGACTGATTTTCAAAAAATCAATAATTTTAAAGGTTAGTAATACAATCAGGCGACCGCAGGAAAAGCAACTGAGTCTTTCAACCTGCCGCCTGGTTTGGCCACCCGTAATTCCTAAACCATAAGATAACTTGAATCGCAGAAACTTTATTCAACTGACCGGACTGGGTATGGGGGCAATGATGATGCCTGCCATACCGGTTACCGGCAACCCGGTTGCACCCGAGGCAATGACCGGACGGATGGATGCCGTTGTAAACAAACGTCTCGCTGATGCGGCACTCAACGCTGCCCGGTCGAAAGGCGCCACGTACACCGATGTCCGGATCGGCCGGTACCTCAATCAGTTTATCATTACCCGCGAAAAGCAGGTGCAGAACATTGTCAATACTGAATCATTTGGCGTTGGGGTGCGGGTACTGGCCAATGGAACCTGGGGCTTTGCCGCCACCAGCGACGTTACCGAAACCGGCATTGCCCGGGCGGCCGAACAGGCAGTTGCCATTGCCAAAGCCAACTCAAAGATTCAGAAGGACCCTGTAAAACTCGCTCCGCAGAAGGGCTACGGCGAGGTGAGCTGGAAAACGCCCATTGTGAAAAACGCCTTCCAGGTGCCGGTTGCCGAAAAGGTGGACCTTCTCCTGCGGGCCAATGCCAAAGCCTTGGAGGGTGGCGCCAACTTTGTAAACTCTCAGCTTTTCCAGATCAACGAGCAGAAGTACTTCGCCTCTACCGACGGCTCCTACATTGATCAGGATGTCCACCGGATATGGCCTAATTTCAGCGTAACCTGCATTGACCGCCAGACGGGTAAATTCCGGACGCGTCAGGCCCTGAGCGCCCCCCGCGGCATGGGCTACGAATACCTGGATGGCCGCCCCGACGGTAAAATTGCCGGCCCGACCGGCACCGGGATCAACGGCTACAAAGACTCCTACGACATGGTGGAAGACGCCGCGGCTGCCGCAAAACAGGCTAAGGAAAAACTGACTGCCAAATCAGTGGAGCCCGGCAAATATACGCTGGTGCTTGACCCTGACCATCTCGGGCTTACCATTCACGAATCCATCGGACACGCCACCGAACTTGACCGCGTACTTGGTTACGAGGCAAACTATGCCGGCACTTCCTTTGCCACGCTTGACAAATGGCAAGGCAAAAACTTCCAGTACGGCAGCAAAATCGTAAACATTTTTGCCGATAAGACTCAGCCCGGCTCCCTTGGCGCAGTCGGTTACGACGACGAAGGTGTAAAAACCAAAAGATGGGACCTGATCAAAGAAGGTGTATTGGTGAATTACCAGGCAACCCGGGATCAGGTTCACGTGCTTGGTGAAAACGAATCGCACGGGTGCTGCTACGCCGATAACTGGAGCAGTGTGCAGTTTCAGCGGATGCCTAATGTGTCGCTGGCCCCGGGTCAGGCGAAGTACTCCGTTGACGACATGGTGAAGGATGTGGACAAAGGCATTTACATTGCCGGACGGGGCTCGTTTTCAATTGATCAGCAGCGCTACAACTTTCAGTTTGGCGGCACCCTGTTCTACGAAATCCAGGGTGGCAAAATCGTCGGGCCGATGGAAGACGTTGCCTATCAGTCCAACACGCAGGAATTCTGGAATTCCTGCTCCCGGATCTGCGACGAAAGCGACTACCGCCTGTTTGGCTCTTTCTTCGACGGCAAAGGTCAGCCCGGGCAGGTAAGTGCCGTGTCGCACGGAAGCGCCACTACCCGTTTTGACAACATCAATGTGATCAACACCGCCCGGAAGATTTAGTTATTCGTTATTCGTTGTTCGCAACATCGGTGAAGCGGAAATGAACAACGGACCCGGACAACTCTTATCCAGTAACCAATCACCAACAACGAACAACGAAAAAATGGCAATACTTTCTCAGGACCAGGCAAAGGCAATCATGCAGAATGCCCTTCGCTTCTCCAAGGCTGATGAATGTGAGGTGACGCTGACCGGCACCACGGGCGGCAACATCCGGTACGCCCGCAATTCAGTGTCAACCAGTGGTGCTGATGACAACACTTCACTGATTGTTACGTCTTTCTTTGGCAAGAAATCCGGCACGGCAACCATCAACGAATTCGACGAGGGTTCGGTTGAAAAGGTCGTGCGGCGCGCCGAAGAACTGGCCCGGCTGGCTCCCGAAAGTCCGGAACACATGCCCATGCTGGGGCCGCAGACTTATAAGCCTTCTGTCTCTTATTTTCAATCCACCGCCAATATCAATCCTGACTTCCGGGCCGATGCGGCCCGGAAAAGTCTGGAGCCGGCCATTGCCAAAAACATCACGGCGGCAGGATTTCTGGAAGATGCCGCCTCCTTTCAGGCAAAAATGAATTCCAAAGGACTTTTTGCCTACCATCGGGATACCGGGCTTACCTTTTCGGTTACGATGCGGTCGGCGGACGGTACCGGATCGGGTTACGCCACCGGCGACTACAATGACGCGGCTAAACTGGATACCGGCAAACTCTCGCGCATTGCCATAGAGAAAGCGTCCTCTTCGGTGAATGCCAAAGCCATTGAGCCCGGCAAGTACACCGTGATTCTGGAACCGGCTGCTCTGGTAGCCAATACGGACGCCAGCCTCATCGGCGCCCTGATGAACTCCATGGATGCCCGCAACGCCGATGAAGGGCGTTCATTCCTGAGCAAAAAGGGCGGCGGCAATAAGCTGGGTGAAAAACTATTCGACGAACGGATTACCGTGTATTCCGATCCGCTGAACACCGAAGTTCCCACTTCCACCTGGGCGGGTGACGGACGGCAGCGGGAGAAAATCACCTGGATTGAAAAGGGAGTGGTAAAAAACCTGTATACCTCGCGGTTCTGGGCCCAAAAGCAGGGAATCAAGGACATTCCCAATCCGGCCAACTTCATTATGGAAGGCGGTACTCAATCAGTAGAGGACATGATCAGGAGCACCAAAAAAGGCATTCTGGTCACCCGGTTGTGGTACATCCGTCCGGTTGATCCGCAGACGCTGCTCTACACAGGCCTTACCCGCGATGGTACTTTCTACATTGAAAACGGAAAAATCAAACATCCGGTGAAAAATTTCCGGTTTAATGAAAGCCCGGTCATCATGCTCAACAACCTTGAAGCGCTTGGCAAACCGCAACGCGTAGGTGGAAACCTTGTACCGCCCATGAAGATCCGCGACTTTACGTTCACGAGTCTGTCGGACGCAGTCTGATTTTTCTCCTCAATATGAACAGGACAGGTATCAGCAGGACAGGTTAAACCCCTGTCCTGCTGATACTGATATTGCTGTCCGCGAAAGATTACCAGCCACTGGCAAGCACGTCGGCAATGTGCATGGTTTTGAGGGTCAAGTTGTTCTTTTTGATGTAGGCATCCAGGTGAAGCAGGCAGGAGTAATCCGTCGAAACCAGAAAATCCGCATTGGTTTGGAGGGCATGGTGAACTTTTTGCTCACCCATAGCCGCGGAGATGGATTCAAATTTTACGGCAAAGGTACCCCCGAAGCCGCAACAGGTTTCATTTTCCGGCAGTTCCTTCAATTCAAGCCCGGAAACGTTCCGCAGCAGCCAGCGGGGCGCCTTGCTGATGTGGCATTCCCGGAGGGCACTGCACGAATCATGGTAGGTAGCTACGCCGTCCAGCCGGGCCCCTTCGATGCGGGTTACGCCCAGCACATCTACCAGAAACTCCGTCAGCTCAAACGTATTTTTACTCACCCGGTCGTATTCGGCGGCAAGGGCAGGGTCTTTTCCAAACAGCACTTCGTATGAGTTGCGGACCATACCCGCGCATGAAGCGGAAGGAGTGATAATGTACCGGTCGGCAGCAGGAAAATCCTTGAAAAACTTTTTGGCTACTTCACGGGCATTGTCAAAATAACCGGCGTTGAAGGCAGGCTGGCCGCAGCAGGTCTGGTTGGGGTTGTAGTTGACTTTACAACCCACTTTCTCCAGCACCTTTACCATATTAAACCCGATCTGCGGGGCTAACTGGTCAACGAAACATGGAATGAATATATCTACAGCGAGTGGTTCTTTAGCGGACATAGGGAAAATTCAGGTTTGCGCTGATGCATAAAATCGGGCAGGAAAAGCAAATGGAGGAAAAGCACCGGTATCAGGTCTGCTAGCAACCAGATCGGTTACGCAAACACGGATGCCGCCATCTGCCAGGCTTTCTTGAATGCCGGTACGTCCAAATCTACCTTAATCTGCCCTTTTTCAAAAACCGATAGGATGCTTTCGGTGGGGATATTTCCGGTCAGTTTATCGGTGGCCATCGGGCAGCCGCCGAATCCCCGGATGGCCCCGTCGAACCGCCGGCAGCCAGCCCGCCAGGCGGCTTCGATCTTTTCTTCAGCCTGGGCCGGCACCGAATGAAGATGAGCCCCAAACTCTGTTTGTGGAAACGAGGGAATCAGTTGAGAGAACAGTTCCTGGATACTTTCGGCTGAAGAGCTCGCCACGGTATCCGAGGGTGCCACGGTGCGGATTCCCAGCCTCTCCAGTTTGCCGGTAAAGTCAACCACCAACCCAGGGCTGTACGGATCGCCGTACGGATTGCCAAAGCCCATGGACAGGTAAACCACCAGATTTTTCCCCTTTGCAGTACAGAGTGCCTGAATACGGGTCACTTCCTCCAGGGCTTCTGCCACCGACTTGTTGGTGTTGCGCTGCTGAAAAGTCTCCGAAACGGAAAGGGGAAAGCCCAGGTGCTTTATTTCATCGAAGCCGGCGGCACTTTCGGCACCCCGGTGATTTGCCACGATGGCCAGTAATTCTGTCTTGCTGTTGCCAGTGTCCAGACCAGCCAGTACCTGGGCGGTATCTTGCATTTGCGGAACGGCCTTTGGCGAAACGAAACTGCCAAAATCCAGTGTATGAAAGCCGACCCGCATCAGCTGGTTCAGGTAGGTGATTTTGGTTTGGGTAGGAATAAAATGGGAAAGCCCCTGCATGGCATCGCGGGGGCATTCTACGATTCTTATGGCCTGATCGGGTAACAATTGATATTTGGTATTTGGTATTTGGTAAACCCGGCACGTTCGGCTCCGGACTAACCGGACCCTCTTCTCCCATATTCTGTCTCCCGTCTAAAACAGGGCCTGTGCGATTTTCCGGGTGGTATCTGACTTACTCATGGTGTAGTAATGCAGCACCGGTACGCCAAACTCGATCAGCTCTTTGGATTGCTGAATGCACCATTCAATGCCCACCTGCTTCACGTCAGCGTCGGTTTTGCATTTATCAATGGCATCCACCAGATCATCGGGCAGGTCAATGAAGAAGGTACGCGGCAGGGCCACCAGCTGTTTTTTGGAGGTTATCGGCTTCAAACCGGGAATGATGGGCACATCAATGCCCTCCTGGCGGCAGCGGCGGACGTAATCCATGTACTTCTTGTTGTCAAAAAACATCTGGGTCACCACGTAATCGGCACCCATGTCTACTTTCTGCTTCAGCTTCTGGAGGTCAAACCTCATGCTGGGCGCCTCAAAATGCTTTTCCGGATAGCCGGCCACGCCAATGCAGAATTCAGTCGGGATAGTATGCTTGGTCTCCTCATCAATGTAAACGCCTTTGTTGAGGTTCACCACCTGCTGCAGCAAATCCGTAGAATACCGGTGGCCGTCGGGCTCAGGCATAAATACGCCTTCACTCTTGATCGGATCACCCCGCAGCACCAGCACATTTTCAATGCCCAGAAAGCTCAGGTCAATGAGGGCATTTTCGGTTTCTTCCTTAGAAAAACCTCCGCAGATGATGTGGGGTACCGCGTCTACCTTGAAGCGGTTCATGATGGCCGCGCAGATGCCGACTGTGCCGGGCCGCTTGCGGATGGTGCGCTTTTCGAGCAGCCCGTTTTCCCGGAGTTTGTACACGTATTCCTCCCGGTGATAGGTCACATCAATGAATGGAGGCTTAAACTCCATCAGCGGCTCGATGGCGTCAAAAATGCTATTGATGCTCTCGCCCTTCAGGGGAGGCAGAATCTCAAAGGAGAACAGCGTTTTCTGTGCCTCCTGAATGTGCTGGGTGATCTTGGTCATTTACTTTTTATTGCGCTTGAAAATGGCTTCGGAATGGATGGTGAAACCGGTCAGTAATGCGGATGAAATGCTGCCTTTCTCCGCCATAAATCCGTGCAACTGATATTTCTGGTCTGCCAAAGCAAATATCTCAATTACCTGATTGGCCGGGTCAGCAATCCAGTATTCCTGCACGCCAAATTGTTCATACAAATCTTTCTTCTGAACCGTGTCCCGGAAAAAAGAGGAAGGGGCAACTATTTCCACAATCAGATCAGGGGCAACTTCCAATCCACGCGCCGTTATCTTGCCCTGCTTCACAGCAGATACAAAAAAAATATCTGGCTGCACCACATTGCTCTGGTCCAAAATCACGTCATAAGGCGCGATATTGACCTCTCCGATTCCTTTGCCTTCAACAAAAGCATCAAGCAGGCGGAATATCTTTTTCAGCAGATGCTGATGGTCAGGTGTCGGAGCAGGACTCATACTCAACTGGTTTGCAATCACCTCGGCCTGAGTTTCAGGTGGTAGTTTCTCCTGCATCAACTGGTATGTCCATCTGGTTTGCGTGAGTGCTGAGGTCATGGTTGAAAACAGGTTTAATAAAACAAAACCCAACTATCCGGCAGTCAGACCCGCTTAAAAAGGCAAGTCATTTTCTTCCTCCGGCGAGAGGTAGGCAGAATTGATGGCTGAGGGTGCAGCGTTCTTTGCCTGCGGCGGTTGAGCACCCTGGGCCTGCGCCTCTATTTTCCACGCCTTCAGGTCAGTATACCAGCGTCCATTGTACTCGCGTGATTCCACATCGAAGGTTACTTTCAGTTCGTCGCCGGTGGATACTTCGAGCAGGATGTCGGCTTTTTCGCCCCATGCGGTCAGGCAGACTTTCTTTGGGGTACGGCCCGGAAAGTTCGATCACAAAGTCCTGTTTTTTCCACACGCCGTTGCGGCCATTGCCGGTTTGTTCGGGCAGCACGGTTACCAGTCTTCCGCTAAGTTCTAAAGGCATAGTTTGAGGGAATTATAAATGCTGAATTGTAAATGTTGAATGATCAGTGCTACCCCTTGTTGTTCAATGGAATAGCAACTGCTAATAATTAACGTATCTGGTGCAGCCGTCCAACCGTGGGTTCATGCAGAGGTTCGCGCGTGGGCACCACGGTACGGCTGAACGGTGTTGTGTACCGTACTTATCTGTTCATCAAAGTTCTAAAGTTATCTTCAGGTGTCCGCCAAGTCCCTGTTGAATGATTCTCATCAAGGTTGATAATCTGATATCAGAGGCATTGTTCTCAATTCTGGAGATGTAAGCTTTATTTGTCCCGCATTTCTCGGCAAGCTCTTCCTGTGTCATGTTGAGTTTCTTGCGCGCCTCCTCTATCAATACACCCAGTTTGAATGCTTCAAACTCCTGCTCCCACTTATCCCGCTTTGGCATGCCTTTTTTGCCATATTTTGTATCAAGTATCTCGTCTAATGTGGTGATGTTATCATTTGTTGTCTTTTTCATCAAAGTATTCCTCCATGATTTTTAGTGCTTTGTCTATCTCTTTTCCTGGCGTTTTCTGACTTTTCTTCTGAAAGCGTTACCAAGCACCACTAAGTTACCCTTATCAAAGAATGAAAAGATGCGGTAAATATTTCCTCCCTGCTCTACTCTCACTTCGTAAAGTCCTTTGGTTCCTTCCATATGCCTGAAGTATTTCTCAGGTACCTGTTGGGTAGTCCTGATTAATTCAAGCGTCCATTCTATCTTTTCCTGTACTTTATCAGACTGGCTGGAGTAGAATTCCAAGAAGTATTTCTTAAATGCAATAACTTGTCTTATGTAACTCACAAAACAAAGTTATCTGATCAGACAACAAAATTCAAGCGCGTTTTATTCGTCAACCGTTTATTTTTTATTCCCATGGCACACAACAATGGAATAGCAATAACCAACATAATCTACGCGTCGTAGTTCAGATTGGGTGCCAGCCACCTCTCGGCTTCCTCCACCGACATTCCCTTGCGCCGGGCATAGTCTTCTACCTGATCCCGCGCAATTTTACCCAGGCCGAAATATTTGGATTCCGGATGGGAGAAATACCATCCGCTCACCGACGATGCCGGGTACATGGCAAAGCTCTCCGTCAGCACGATGCCGGTCTTCTTCTCCGCCTCCAGCAGGTCGAAAAGGATACGTTTTTCCGTGTGATCGGGGCAGGCCGGGTAGCCCGGCGCCGGACGGATGCCCGCGTATTTCTCGTCGATCAGCTCGTCGTTGGAGAACTGCTCATCCCTGGCGTAGCCCCAGAACTCACGCCGGACCCGCTGGTGCATCAGTTCGGCAAATGCCTCAGCCAGCCGGTCGGCAATGGCCTTGATCATGATGCTGTTGTAATCATCATGGTCCTTCTCAAACTTTTCGATCAGGGCCTCAATGCCAATGCCCGCCGTCACTGCAAATCCGCCGACGTAATCCGTCTTACCGGTCTGGATCGGTGCCACAAAATCAGCCAGCGAAATATTGGGAACATTGGGGGCTTTCTGCCCCTGTTGTCGCAGGAAGTGAATCTTGGTGCCGATTTCAAATCTGGAATGCCGGGTATACTCCGGTGCAAACCGGGCCGAAGAGCCGTTCATGGCTTTCAGGTCGTACCGTTGCGAAGTATGCACACCGTGCTTGTCGCAGGGCGTCTCTACGGTTACTTCTTCGTAATCGTACAGCACAATGTCATCCTCCACGGCGTTGGCCGGCCAGAAACCGATCACCGCGTTGGCCTGCAGCAGCTTATTGTCAATCACTTCCTGCAGGAGCTTATTGGCGTCGTCAAACAGTTTCTTTGCTTCGTCACCAACCACCGGGTTGTTGAAAATCTTCGGGTATTTGCCCTGCAGCTGCCACGTCTGGAAGAAAGGCGTCCAGTCAATGAACTCAGCTATTTCGGCCAGATCATAATTCTCAAAATACCGGTTGCCAAGGAAAGCCGGCTTGTAAATCTGAGTGGCTTCCCAGTCAATGGGTGATCTTTTCTCCCGGGCTTTTTCAACCGGAATGTAATTCTTGTCCTTCTGCCGGGAGGCGTGTTCAATGCGCAGCGCTTCGTATTCGGACTTGATCTTTTTAAAGAAATCATCACCGGTTTCCTGCCCGATCAGCGAAGAAGCTACCGGTACACTGCGGCTGGCATCCAGCACGTGCACCACTGGTCCGGAGTAATGCGGATCAATCTTAACGGCCGTGTGAATACGGGAAGTAGTGGCACCGCCGATCAGCAGGGGCAGTTTAAAGCCCTGCCGCTCCATTTCCCGGGCTACGTGTACCATTTCATCGAGGGATGGCGTGATCAGGCCACTCAGGCCGATAATGTCCACGTTCAGTTCTCTGGCCTTCTGCAGAATTTTTTCGGCCGGAACCATCACGCCGAGGTCCACTACTTCAAAATTATTGCAGCCCATTACAACCCCGACAATGTTTTTGCCGATGTCGTGAACATCGCCTTTGACGGTAGCCATCAGCACCTTGCCGGCTGAACTGCTCACGCCGGCCTGTTTCCCGGCTTCAATGTAAGGCAACAGGTAAGCCACGGCTTTTTTCATGACCCGGGCACTTTTCACTACCTGCGGAAGAAACATTTTTCCTTCGCCAAACAGGTCGCCTACCACATTCATGCCGTCCATCAGCGGTCCTTCAATTACCTGCAGGGGCTTTTCGTACAGGTGCCGGGCTTCCTCCACATCCAGATCAATGTATTCCACAATGCCTTTCACAAGGGCATGCGTGAGACGTTCCTGCACGGGGGCTTTGCGCCACTCTTCGTCTTTTACCTGCTCCTTGCCTTTGGACTTGATGGTCTCGGCAAACTCCACGAGCCGCTCAGTCCCGTCGGAACGGCGGTTCCAGAGCACATCCTCTACCCGCTCCAGCAGGTCGTTGGGGATATCGTCGTACACAGCCAGCTGACCGGCATTGACAATGCCCATGTCCATACCAGCCTTGATGGCCCGGTACAGGAATGCAGAGTGCATCGCCTCCCGGACGGCTTCGTTGCCCCGGAAGGAGAATGATATGTTACTTACGCCGCCGCTTACCTTGGCGTAGGGCAGGTTTTCCTTAATCCACCGGGTGGCGCGGATATAGTCAATTGCGTAGTTGTTGTGCTCCTCAATTCCGGTGGCAACCGTCAGGATATTGGGGTCGAAAATGATGTCTTCGGCCGGAAAGCCTACTTCGTCCACCAGAATTTTATAAGCTCTTTCGCAGATTTCGATTCTTCGTTCGTAGGAATCCGCCTGCCCGACCTCGTCAAAAGCCATCACCACCACTGCCGCTCCGTAACGCTTCACCAGCCGTGCCTGCTCCCGGAACTTCTCCTCCCCTTCCTTCATGGAAATGGAATTGACAATGGCCTTGCCCTGCACGCACTTCAGGCCCGCCTCGATCACTGACCATTTGGAGGAGTCAATCATCACCGGCACGCGGGCAATGTCGGGTTCGGCGGCAATCAGGTGCAGAAAGTTCACCATCACCGCTTCCGAATCCAGCATCCCTTCGTCCATGTTGACGTCAATCACCTGGGCGCCGCCTTCTACCTGCTGCCGGGCCACGGAAAGGGCTGCTTCGTAATCACCGGCCTTGATCAGGCGGGCAAACGCCTTGGAACCAGTCACGTTCGTCCGCTCACCCACGTTTACGAAATTGGTTTCCCTGGTGATTTTCAAAGGCTCCAGCCCACTCAGCTTCGGCAGATGATCCGGCTGGGGCAGGGTGCGCGGCTTGAACTGCGCGGCAACGTCGGCAATCGCCCGGATATGGGGCGGCGTAGTACCGCAGCACCCGCCGATAATGTTGATAAAGTCGTTTTTGAGAAAATCTTCAATGATGCCCGCCATGTGCTCCGGCGATTCGTCGTATTCGCCAAACTCGTTGGGCAGACCGGCATTGGGGTGCGCCGAAGTAAAGAAAGGAGCCTCCCTTGCCAGCGCCTGCACGTACGGACGCATCAGGTCGGCACCAAGGGCGCAGTTTACGCCCACGCTCAGCAGCGGAATGTGGGAAACGGAGTACAGAAATGCTTCAATGGTTTGGCCGGACAGGGTGCGGCCGCTGGCGTCAGTGATGGTACCCGAGACCATCACGGGGATGCGGCGGCCGGCAGTTTCAAAAACCTGCTCAATGGCAAACAGAGCAGCTTTGCAGTTCAGGGTGTCAAATACGGTTTCTACCAGCAAAATATCGGCTCCGCCATCCATCAAAGCCCGCACCTGTTCCTCGTAAGCTTCTACCAGATCGTCAAACGTGACGGCCCGGTAACCGGGGTTGTTTACATCCGGCGAAATGGAAGCGGTGCGATTGGTGGGGCCGATCGAACCCGCCACAAAACGGGGTTTATCCGGGTTGGCTCTGGTAAACTCATCAGCTGCTTCCTTTGCGATTTTTGCCGACTCGTAATTGAGTTCATACACCAGATGCTCCATGTGGTAATCGGCCATGGCGATGCGGGTACCGCTGAAGGTATTGGTTTCGGCGATATCGGCTCCGGCTTCGAAGTACTGGCGGTGAATCTCTTTTATAATATCCGGACGGGTCAGGGAAAGCAGATCGTTATTTCCCTTCAGATCGTGCGGAAAATCCCTGAACCTTTCGCCGCGGTAATCTTCTTCGGTCAGGCTGTACTGCTGAATCATGGTGCCCATTGCACCATCCAGCACCAGGATGCGTTCCTTGAGCAGTTCGTTGATAGTCATTTTATTAATTGACAATTGAAAATTAATAATCGACAATAAAACTGACAATGACCAAAGCAGACCGGCATTTTTCCGGACACAATTATCAATTGTCAACTATCAATTGTCAATTAAACTACGCTTATCAGGAGAGGGAGGCATGGGTGAGTTGCGTCCTTATCTGTCTCCGGGCCGGAAGCCTGAAGTGGAAAGTGGCACCTAACCTTTCAGGAATTATGAATGATAAATGTTAAATTATAAATTATAAATGACTGGCAGGCTAAAAAGCCTCATTTAGAATTCAAAATTTATCATTCAAAATTCCCTCAGGGGTTGCCAAGACATCGCAGGGTCCAATCCCTCCGTCTTTCTTGATAAGTATGGCTGCAAAAATATAGAATAAATCAATATCCAAGGAAATTATCTTTTGAATCAGGGTAGTGCTACAAATAGGGTGCTGCTCCAAGTTCAAAACCACCCTTAATACCACATTGAACCAAGTTTTCAAATTCAGGTAGCACCCTATTTGTAGCACTACCGGATCAGAGAGGATCAGGTAGGGTACAAAAGGAAGACTTCTGAATGGCTGCCGGCGGAATACTCATGATTGAAATTTTAACTTCCTGCCAGGCAACAAAATCAGACTGAACATTATTCAGCCGCCGGGGTGCATCTGCGGGAAAGTGTTTACGTACACTTACCAAAAACAGAAACACAAGTGAAACTTGCCGCCGTTGACATAGGCTCCAATGCCGCCCGCATGCAGATTTCGGCTGTCCTGCACGACAGCGGGAAGGCTGTTTTTAAAAAAATTGAATATATCCGCTACCCGCTGCGGCTGGGCCACGATGTATTCACCATCCGGGGGTTATCCCCGGAGCGGCAATTGAAACTGGTTCAGTTCCTGCACGCCTGCAAATTGCTCATGGAATTGCACGAGGTGGATGATCATGCCATCTGCGCCACCTCGGCCCTGCGGGAAGCGGTCAACAAAAAGGAAGTAACCGAAAGGGTCAGGCGGGAGCTGGGGCTGGCCATTCAGGTGATAGACGGCGACCGCGAAGCCGAACTGGTCGGCAAGGTAATCGCCCAGACGCTGGACGACAAAAATTACCTCCACATAGACGTAGGCGGTGGCAGCACCGAACTGAATCTGTACGCTGACCATCGAAAACTGGCTTCAAAGTCATTTAAAATCGGCACCGTCCGCCAGTTGGAGCACGCCGACTCACCCCTCCCCTGGAAACAGATGGAGATATGGATTAAAGACCATATTCCAGCGGTGAAAGGCCCCATCGTAGCCATCGGCACCGGCGGTAACATCAGCAAAATTTTTGAACTGACGCCGAATAAAAAGGACGCTAAAGTCAGCCGGCAGGAAATTATCAATACCCGTGACTACATCGCCCGGTTCACCGAAGAAGACCGGATAAACAAACTTAAGCTGAACCCCGACCGGGCTGATGTGATTGTGCCGGCTACTGACATTTACCTGAGTGCCATGAAGTGGGCCGGTGCCGACCAGATGCGGGTACCGGACATCGGGCTGAAGGATGGCATGCTGCTGATGCTTTACGAGAATGCCGCCAGCAAAGGCCGGTGAGATAGCAGATGGTACAGACGCCAGGCATTGCGTCTCTACAGCCTGCATGAATTTTGATTTTATCTCCTAACTTTACGCCCCTGTTTTTCTTACAAATATAAAATCAGACATGTTGTTGGACTTTGAGAAACCTATAGCGGATTTAGAGGCAAAGCTGGCCGAAATGAAACAACAACTGGACGTGGAACGCAACGAAGACCTTCGGTTGGCAGTCCGCTCATTCGAAGACAACATACTTAAACTAAAAAGGGAAACTTTCCAGAACCTGACCCGCTGGCAGCGTGTACAGCTTTCCCGCCACGGCGACCGACCTTATACCCTTGATTATATCTACAGCATTACCACCCAGTTTATCGAGCTGCACGGCGACCGGTCGGTGCGCGACGACCAGGCAATGGTGGGCGGACTTGGCACCATTGACGGCCAGTCGGTCATGTTTATCGGTCAGCAAAAAGGCCGGAATACCAAACAAAGGCAGCAGCGTAATTTTGGTATGGCCAATCCGGAAGGCTACCGCAAGGCCTTGCGGCTCATGAAAATGGCCGAAAAATTTGGCAAACCAGTCGTAACTTTTATTGATACACCGGGTGCTTTTCCGGGTATCGAAGCCGAAGAACGCGGTCAGGGGGAGGCCATTGCCCGCAACCTCCGCGAAATGTTCATGCTCAAAGTCCCCGTGATCTGCATCATCATCGGGGAAGGCGCATCGGGTGGTGCCCTTGGAATCGGCATCGGCGACCGGGTGCTGATGCTGGAAAACACCTGGTACTCCGTGATTTCTCCCGAGTCATGCTCATCTATTCTCTGGCGCAGCTGGGATTATAAGGAGCAAGCCGCGGAAGCCCTCAAGCTGACTGCCCACGATATGCTCCACTTTGGCCTTATTGACGGGATTGTGGAAGAGCCCCTCGGCGGGGCTCACACTGATCCGGTGGCCATGTCCAGGATCATCAAGAATACCATTATCTCCCAACTGACTGAACTGTCCGCCATTGATCCGCTGGTCCGGATTGACCAGCGGATTGAGAAATTCTCTTCAATGGGCATTTTTCAGGAATAGTTGAGTTTTGGGTGATTGAGTTCTGAATAATTTCCTTCCTTCTCCTGCTTTATTTTTGGTAACTCCAAAACCTGAAAACCCTTCAACTCCCAAACTCCCTCCTCCCGATGAACCTCTACATCATTGATACGGGCTTTTTCAAACTGGACGGCGGGGCCATGTTTGGGGTGGTGCCCAAGTCCATCTGGCAGCGCAGCAATCCGGCTGACGGGAACAATCTCTGCACCTGGGCTTTGCGGTGCCTGCTGATCGAGGACGGTGATCACCTCATTCTGGTGGACAATGGCATCGGCGACAAACAAGACCCCTCTTTTCTGCGCCATTATTACCTGCACGGTGAAGCAACACTGAACAATTCACTCCGCAAAGCCGGTTTTTCCCCCGCCGACATCACCGATGTGGTACTGACCCACCTCCACTTCGATCACTGCGGCGGTGGGGTAAAGCGGAATGCGGACAAAACCGGTTTTGAACTCACTTTTCCCAAGGCCCGGTACTGGTCCAACGAAAGCCACTGGCGCTGGGCTACCCATCCGAATCACCGGGAGAAGGCCAGCTTCCTGAGCGAAAATCTCATGCCTATGCAGAAAAGCGGCCACCTGCATTTTATCGCCAAAAGTGAACCTTCCCCATTCCCGAATGTTGACTTCCTGTTCGTGGATGGCCACACGGAGAAAATGATGCTTCCCAGGGTCCGCTACCGGGACCGCACCCTTGTGTTTATGGCCGACCTGATTCCATCTGCCGGCCACCTGCCGGTCCCTTACGTGATGGGTTACGATGTGAGGCCCCTGCAGACCATGGAGGAAAAAACGCACTTTCTCGAAGAAGCCCTGCGCGAAAACTATCTGCTGATGTTCGAGCACGACCCGGCCGTGGAATGCGCCACGGTTACACGCACCGAAAAGGGAATCCGCCTGGGGAACACCGGTACCTTGCAGGAAATGCTCGGCTGACTGGTTTAACCGGGTTAATTTATACCGGATAAATAATTTCTTTTCAGGAGTTTCTCAAAGTACCGTTTTGGTTGGCTCCGGGGCAGAAGTCAGAATCAGGATTTACGGGATTGAAAGATAAGCAGGATATGATCCTGAAATCCTTTCATCCTGCTCATCCCGTAAATCCTGATTCTGACAAATACCGCCAGAAGTTCCCGCGCGCCTGACCATCTGTTTCTCAGCTGGATGATCCATCTCCCTGCCGGGATCAGCTTCAGCGGTCGGCATCAATGCACTTTTTCACATCATTGGGGCGGCCAAAAAGCACCAGGATATCATCGGCTTCAAGGCGGGTATCCGGCCCGATTACCCCTACCACCTCGGGCTTTTTATAGGGGCTGCCAAGAATATTCGTTTTTTCCCGCATCTTAATAATGGTCAGCACATTAAGATTGTATCTGGTGCGGAAGTTAACCTCGCCGATGGTCCTGCCCACATACCGCGCCGGCACTTCTGCTTCAATGATGCTGTAATTTTCAGAAAGTTCAAAAGAATCAATCACTCCCTTGATCTGCAGCTTTTGGCAAAACGCTCCGCTGATTCTTTTTCGGGACTGATCACCTGATCAACACCGATAGCCTCAATGACCGTTTTGTTCAGTTCCGAACTGGCACGGCTGATCAGCCGCTTTACTTTCTGCTGCTTCAGAATGGCCGTGGTCATGACCGAGGCACCGATATCTTCACCGATGCTTACAATGACCACATCCGCATCCCGCAGGGGCAGGGCTGAAATGGCTTGTACGTCCGTAGAGTCGATGCAGACGGCATGGGTGATCCGGTCTTTTACCTGATTCACCTTCTGCATATCGCGGTCCACCCCGATCACCTCGTGACCCATTGCCGAAAGCGAAGTACAGAGCGTGGTGCCGAAATTGCCCAGGCCGATTATTATGTATTTCATAGAGTAAGTATCAATACACGAGTATCAGGTATGGAGCCATGAGCCATCCAACTGGTGATTCAGCATTCTGCCGGTTTTCATTTTTTGGTTTGTAAGCCTGTCCGGACGCCAGCGTTGGGAGGGACAGTCAGAAACCTTCCTTTTACCCACAGTCTTAGGTCCGATTTCTGTTTTAGCTGATAAATACGTTTTCAGTCGGATAGCGGTAATTTAAATTTTTGACGGTCCGCAGCAGACCAACAATCAGCGTCAGGGTTCCGACCCGGCCGAGGTACATGGTTGCAATGATAACGATTTTACTTGCGTTGCTCAGGTCACCGGTAAAGCCCAGACTCAGCCCGACCGTGCTGTAGGCCGAGAAGCACTCGAAGGCGATAAAAATCAGGCCCTGCTCCGGATTGAACAGCGACACCAGAAATACCGCCAGCCCGATGACCAGAAAGGAAAGCAGCATCACGGCAAAAGCCCGCCGGACCGATTCACTGGGGATTTCCCGCCGGAAAAGTTCCAGCCGGTTCTTTGATCTGGCAATGCTGATGGTGTTGAGAATGCCAATGGCGAAAGTTGTCGTCTTGATACCGCCTCGGTGGACCCCGGAGAGGCCCCAATCCACATAAACAGCAGGTAAAACAGAATGGTAGGTGTGCTGAGTGCCGTCATGTCAAAGGTGTTGAAGCCGGCAGTGCGGGGAGAAACTGATCCGAAGAATGAAGTTACGAACTGGCCATAAAGGCTCCGGTCCGCCAGCACGTTGCCCTGTTCGGAAATGTAAAATAAAGCGGTGCCGAGCACCAGCAATACAAAAGTGGTAATCAGAATCAGCCTTGTGTTTACATTCAGAGCCACTACATCTGTATCCCCTTTCAGGTGCAGAATTTTCCTCCGCTTGCGGCCAAGGTAGCTTTTGTAATACTGGTAGTAGTTGAAAATAACCGGAAACCCGATGCCGCCCAAAATGATCAGCAGGGCGATCACCAGCTGGAAGGAGTAATTTTCGCGGAACAGGGGATCATAAAGGCCATCGGTAAGCGTCGAGAATCCGGCATTGCAAAAGGCCGACACGGAATGGAAAACCGCAAACTGCACCCGGTCAATTGAATCAGCGAATACCCTGGGGTCCAGGGTAAGGTAGATAAACAAAGCGCCAACGGCTTCGATGCCAAGGGTAATGAAGATAATCTTGAACAAGGTCCGGAAGATCTGACCGATCTTGTCCTCATTGATGAAATCTTTGATGAAGATCTGGTTCTGATAAGAGTAGGCGCCCTGGAAAAAAAACCCCAGAAAGCTGGTCAGCGTCATAACGCCCAGGCCACCGATCTGAATCAGCAGCAGGATGATCAGCTTGCCGGTGGTGGTAAAGTGGGTAGCCGTATCCACTACAATCAGACCGGTAACGCAGACTGCACTGGTGGCCGTGAAGAACGCATCAATGTAGCTGATCCCGTTTACCGTAGCTTTGGGCAGTAACAAAAGGCCCGTACCGAAGGCCATCAGGACCAGGAATGAACCCACATAAAGCAGGGCCGGGCTGAACTTGATCCGGTAAAAAGACAGGCTTACCTTCGACAGTTCAATAAAAAATACGATAATGAAAAGCAGGTAAATAAAAAACAGGGACCGGACATAAGGTGCATTATCGGCCAGCCAGCCTCTCAGCACAAACCGGCTGATGATGACCACGATCTGAAAACCAAAAACGGCGTATTCTGCAAAACGGGCGGCCCGGCCTTCGGAAAGTCTTGGCAACAGCAAAAGCCGCAGCGACAGGCAGATAAATCCGGTGACCAGACTGGCTGAGTAGAAGAATTCAAGCGCATTTTTGACGGGTTGGCTGTGGTCAAAACCAAAATCGAAGATAATTACCGTGAAGTTGAGTATGCTCAGCCAGAGCAGGGTCGAATTTACGTACTTGAAAACTGTTCTTTTCAGATAGGTCAGCCTTTCGCCGAAGCGGTCAGAACCGGTTTTTAGTTTCATTACACCAGTTTATTGAAATGCAGGATACAAACTTACCCTTCTTGCCGGAACTAATCCTGAAGTCTTTCATTTTGAAACCCCATTCCAACCCGCCGCAACGACACTCTTAAACTCTCACCTTATACTACGGTACATGGATTGCCACAAAGTCACCAAGTCACGAAGAAAACACAAAGTAAAGACAGTAGTGAACCTTTGTGCCTTTGTGGCAAAAATGAAAATGTACCGTAGTATACTCTCACCCTTATCCATTGACCGGCCGGAAAGACCGGTTCCGGAGGAGACGGAAACCAAGCAATGCCGCCCAGGCGGTGAGCACAACTACAGCCATCAGGGCGACAAGGGCAATGTTCTCGTATCTCATGTGCCGGGCCACCCAGATTGCCAGCGCAGCCCAGGCAACCACCATCGGAAACACGACGTCGCGCAGCCGCCAGCTCACAAAAATCGCGATGATGACTGCCACGGCGATCATCAGTACCGTCCAGTTAACCGGGCCCGGGCGCTCTCCTTCCCAGCCGATACTTGTCAGAAACACGGCAGCGTTGGCGATGGTAGCCACCGTGAGCCAGCCGGCGTAGAGGCTGAAGGGAACTGAAAGCCAGTTCCAGCCCCGCTCACGCATGGCCCACTCCCTTGACCTGACCACCAGCACCACAGATGCGGCCAGCATTCCGGCTATGACCACCACACTGGCCAGTAACCTCTCGGTGTTAAACAGGACCAGCCAGAGGATGCTCAGCAGGCTGAGTACAGTCAGGGGAATGGCCAGCTGGTCGTGGATTGGTACGTTGCGGCGGGCAGGCAGCACCTGGTAAATGCTGTAGGCAGCCACTGTCAGATAGATCAGTCCCCAGATGGCAAAAGCATAACCGGCCGGCGTAAAAAGAGTTGCATACCGGGCAGAAATGTCGGCGTTGTTCTGGCCACCGATGATCCGGGTATTGGATATATAACTGAAGGCAATGCTGAAAATTACGCTGAACAGGGCAATCCAGCGCCGGAAACGAGGCTTTTCTTCTTTCATTTTAAACGGCAGAACGGGGTGGCTGAGTAGGATCTTTACGTGTAAATACGGGTTTGGTTATGACGATCCAGAACCCCAAAAAGACACATTTGTGCATTGCCGTTTTATCCGGGAATTTCAATAAACTAAGTATATTGCCTGAATACGCTGCATTTTTTAAAAACTCCTGACAATGTCAACTACGATCAAGCCCGGCACCCCGAAGATTGCCGCCCAATCTCCGGCCAGTTACACGGGTCCGCTGATAATCATTGGCTGCCTCTTTTTTATTTTCGGCTTCGTCACCTGGGTCAATGGCACCCTGATCCCTTACCTCAAGATTGCCTGCCAGCTCGAAACTGATTTCCAGAGTTATCTGGTCGCTTTTGCTTTTTTTATTGCCTATACCGTGATGGCAATTCCCTCTTCGTACGTGCTGAGAGCCACCGGTTATAAAAAAGGCATGGCCCTCGGACTGGGCATTATGGCTGTGGGCGCCATTCTTTTCGTACCCGCCGCCCAGACTCGGAATTTTAACCTCTTTCTGCTTGGATTGTTTATCATCGGCACGGGATTAGCCTTGTTGCAGACGGCTTCCAATCCATACGTTACCATTATCGGTCCTCCCGAAAGTGCCGCCACCCGGATCAGCATCATGGGCATTGCCAACAAGATAGCCGGCATTCTGGCAGGTCTTATCTTCGGCTACATTGCCCTCAACGACGCCGATGCACTGGTAGAAAGCCTTAAAACCATGGATGCCGCAGCCCGTGAAGCTACGCTGAATGAACTCGCCAGCCGGGTAATCGTGCCCTACATCATCATTGCCGCGGTGCTGGTAGTGCTGGCCATTGCGATTCTCTTTTCTACCCTGCCCGATCTGAAGGACGAAGGAGCAGAAGGGTCAGCCTCTTCCGCGTCTGCCGGGAAAACCAGCGTTCTCCAGTTTCCGCAGCTGGTGCTGGGAGTGATTGCCCTGTTCCTGTACGTGGGAGCCGAAGTAATTGCGGGTGATACCATCATTACCTACGGCAGTTCTTTGGGAATCGAGCTTTCGGTGGCCCGCTACTTTACCCAGGCTACGCTGGCTTTCATGCTGGTCGGTTACCTGATCGGCATCTTTACCATTCCAAAGTACATTTCTCAGGAAAAAGCCCTGAGCATCTGTGCGGTGCTGGGACTGATATTTTCGGGTCTTGCCATCCTGACGACTGGTTTTGTGTCCGTTGGTTTCATTGCGCTGCTCGGCCTTGCCAACGCCCTGATGTGGCCGGCTATTTTCCCCCTGGCCATCAGCGGACTGGGGAAATTCACCAAAATCGGTTCCGCCCTGCTGATCATGGCCATTGCCGGCGGCGCGATACTGCCCCTGCTGTACGGCAGCCTTTCGGACATTCTGAACACCCGGATTGCTTATATCATACTCCTGCCCTGCTACCTGTTTATTCTTTACTACGCCCTCAAGGGCCACAAGACCGGGGTAAGGGCGTAATTTAAAATTTTGCTTCTTACCACACCGGTGACCACGCAGGATTAATCAGTCTCTTGCCCCGTGCCAGTCCGTGAATTTGATCCATTTCCTCCCGCGTCAGTTCAAAATCAAATATGTCAAAATTCTGGCGGCGACGTTCGGTGCCGGAGGCTTTCGGAATGGCAGCCACCTGCTCCTGACTGATCAGCCAGCGAAGCGTAATCTGCACCGGACTTTTCCCGTACTTCTCCCCGATCTGACGCAACGATTCTTCTTCCATTACGGCTCCGTGGGCAATGGGAGAATAGGCAGTCAGCAGCACGTCGCTTTCCCGGCAAATTTCCAGCAGGCCCTCCTGCGACAGATAGGGATGATATTCAACCTGATTGCAGAAAACGGGTGCATGCCGGAGCGCCTCCCGGAGCAGGCCGGGCGGAAAATTACTCACTCCTATTTGCCGCACCTTGCCCTCCTGCTGGTGCTTCTGCATCGCATTCAGGGTTTCGGCAAGCGGTACCTTCTTATCCGGCCAGTGGATCAGTAACAGATCCACGTAGTCAGTATGGAGGGAACGCAGGCTGTCGTGCAATGCTTCGGTGACCTTGCCGCCCGCCAGTTCAGTGTTCCAAAGTTTAGTGGTCAGGAAAATCTCTTCACGGGGCACCTGGCTGTCCCGGATCCCCTGCCCGACTGCCACTTCGTTGACATACATCCGGGCGGTATCTACGTGGCGGTACCCGATGCGGAGGGCGTCTGTTACGGCTTCGCGGCAATCGGGGCCCTTCAGCGGCCAGGTACCAAAGCCAAGAGCAGGGACTTCAACCCCTCTGATTGTTTTCAAAAGTTGCATAATCTGGTTTTAATGGTGACGGTCCGGTCAGGCCACGGCCGACTGGGTCCATTCCCCGTTTACCATGCGCCAGATGCCCAGCGGATTGCCGTTTTTCAGCGCCTCAGGCAACAGATCATCCGGAAAGCCTTGGTAGCAGAGGGGTCTGGCCCACCGGCTGATGGCCGCCGTTCCTACGGACGTTGTACGGGAATCGGTGGTGGCGGGATAGGGTCCTCCGTGCTGCATGGCGTAACCAACCTCGACGCCGGTCGGAAAGGCGTTGATAATCAGGCGCCCTACCTTCTGGCCGAGTACGTCCAGCAAGGGTTTGTATTCACGCAGATCCTCTTCCGTCCCGTGTACGGTAGCTGTCAGGTGGCCTTTCAAACCGTTGGCAATGGTCATCAGTTCTTCCGGTGAATGCGCCACAATGCCAACCGTGGAGGGGCCAAACACTTCTTCGGCGAGTTCAGGATTTTCGACAAATTGCCGGGCATCCGTTCGGAGCATGACGGCACCGGCCTTGCCATCGGACGCATCCGCCTGAGCCACGACCTGGGTATTGCCAATGGCCGTGAGTTTGGCAATGCCTTCCCGGTAGGCTTTGAGCATCGGGCCAGTCAGCATGGCACCGGGGACGGTAGCGGCAAGTGCTTTCCCGGCCTGGCTGATAAACTCTTCCGTGTGCTCATCGTGGAGGGCTACGAAAAGGCCCGGATTGGTACAAAACTGCCCTACTCCCAGCGTGACCGATGCTGCCAAAGCATTGGCAAGCGAAGCCCCTTTCTCGCGGATGATTCCGGGCAGGACAAAAACCGGGTTGGTGCTGCCCATCTCAGCGTAAACGGGAACCGGTTCTTCTCTGCGGTTGGCCGCTTCAAAAATGGCCTTACCGCCGCGGAAAGACCCTGTAAATCCAATGGCTTTGATTAAAGGATGATTCACCAGCGCCATGCCCACCTCCACGGAGCCACCCTGCACCAGAGAAAAGACGCCTTCCGGCATACCGGTGGCCTGAGCCGCGCGGATAATGGCCGCCCCCACCAGTTCAGAGGTACCGGGATGCGCCGGGTGCCCCTTGAATACAACCGGACAGCCGGCCGCAAGCGCAGAGGCCGTATCACCACCGGCCACTGAAAACGCCAGGGGAAAATTGCTGGCGCCGAAGACTCCCACTGGCCCGAGCGGAATAAGCATGCGGCGCAGGTCAGGCCGGGGCAGTGGCTGGCGGTCGGGTAAAGCCGTATCGATGCGGGCTTCCACCCACGAACCTTCGCGGAGTACGGTAGCAAATAATTTCAGCTGGCCTGCCGTCCGGCCCCTTTCGCCGGTCAGGCGGGCTTCGGGCAACGCCGTTTCCTGCATGCATCTGCTGATCAGCGCATCCCCGAGGGAAAGAATCTCATCGGCAATTCTGTCCAGGAAAGTTGCCCGGTTTTCGGGAGTGGTCTGGCTGTAAATTTTTGCCGCCCTGGCAGCCAGCCTGACCGCCTGATCCACCTCATCTGATGTAGCTTCGGTAAAATCAGGCTCCAGCGATTTGCCGGTTTCGGCGCGGTAGCCGGTAAAAGTTTTATTTCCCTGCCGGGACTTATGGGAACCAATGAGTTGTCCACCGGTGAGTTGCATATCTTGTGGGTCTGGGTTGAAGTGAATGAGAAGCGGACGAATATAAGCACGAAGGCGGAAAATCCCGTTGAGCGGGTCGTATTTTCCGGGCACGGCCGTTCATTTGAGTAAATTATGTCATCGGGTGCGTGCCGGCACCGCCGGAATATTCCTGTTCCCGCAGAAACGGGCAAACGGTTTCCACCGGGGTAAGCCTGCCTGCACGATTCGGAATTGAATCTGACCTTCAACCCTGAAAAATTAAAAGCAGCTAACATCCGGGCAAAATTTCTGTCCGGTAAAATCGGAGTGGCAAACTCCCAGTTTGTGGATATTCTGAACGGCAAGCGGCGGATCACGCCACGCATTGCGCTTGCACTGGAGAAGGAACTCGGCGTCAGGGCAATTGATCTGGTGCGCCAGCAAGCTGAATACGAACTGCTGGTGGAGCGGCTCGAACTGACAGGTGAATTAACAGGCAATCAAGGGACCCCGGCCAAAGTGGAACTGTTTCTCCCGAAAAACTAAGCAACCGAGAGGCGGTCCTGAATAATTCAGCCTCCTGAACCACTCTTCCAAATCCATCATCCGGGAATTGGGAAGCATACTCAGGAGGCTGCTGTGTATAAAGGGGTCGTCAGCTCTGCTCAGGAAAAAAGTGCCTAAATTTTTCCGGTCACATTAGAGAAATCGGCAGCCTGCTTCAGGGTGCGTTCCTGACCGGTTTCGGGGTCATCGTAACTGCGCTCCTCCACCTGTACCGAAACTTTCTTGTGGATCAGTTGTTTGGTATCAATCTGTTCCCCTTCCTTCACCTCAATGCCGGCTGCCTGGCAAAGTGCAATGATGCCCGACATGCCGGGCCTGGTCAGGTAAAAGCGCTGCACAATAAATCCGTCGTTGTTCTCAAACCGGCAGGCAAAAAACGGGGTGCCCTTGTGTTCGCTGGTTCCTTCCTCTATACTGGTAATTTCTACGGTATGGCGGCCATCCGGCAGAAATGGCTTATCCATTCCTTTTTCAACTGGAATTTTCATCACGATAGGTTTGGTTACCGGGACCTATACGTCAGGAAGCCGGGCGGGGTTTGGCTCATGCCCTGATTTGCGGGGGCCAAACAATCAGTTCAGCTTCCAGAGTTCGCAGGGATTTTTGCTGAAGATATGACAATCAAGGTCAGTGTGTTGGGTGGCTACTTCCATGATGGTAGCCATGATTGAGCAGCAAGTATCCAGAATCACTTTCGCTGACTGCCCCGACAGGGCAATTGTAATCGTAATAATGGATGCCTTGTGGGTCGGACACCGGATCTTGCTGGTAATGTCAATTATACCGGCAATACTCTTCAGGACCAATGCTTTCTCCGTTGGCTCCAGCAGGGAGAAGGCAACTTTTTCTTTCCGGCGGATAATATCCGCATTGAAGTTTAAAAACATAGACAGGTGCGATAACTTACTCTGAAACCGAAGAATCATAACCGTGCACAAAGCCCGTACACAAATCCAGCAAAGCGCTTACCTGAACCTTTTTTATGCCTGCTGTACAAGTGGCAGGCCGTGAAAATCAACAACCGAACCGTTGCAGATGAAATCAATACTAAAAAAATAAGCCCATCAGGCTGCCAAAAGTCAAGATGGGTAACGCATAAAAAAAAGTAAAGTTTAGACTATAATTAAGTATTTACCGTACCGGAAATTGTTATTAATACGGAAGATTTTTCTGAAATTTAATCAAAACTTCCCGTTTTTATACCTTACGCATTTGACCTGTATGCCGGTTTGCTGCCTCTGAACAGCCTGAAATTCATTTCTTACCTCCTTATCTCACGCAACTTTCCGGTATGGCCAAAAAAACAGCGCCCGGCAGGCCCGGACGCTGTTGCATATTACCAGAGCACTGAAATTACTTCAGATGTTCCGCCGGTTGAGTTCTTTCACCGCGTGGTCAGCGGCCCGGGCCGTCAGAGCCATGTAGGTCAGCGAAGGATTCACGCAGGAGGCAGAGGTCATGCAGGCCCCGTCCGTTACAAATACATTTTCGCAGCCGTGCACCTGATTGAATTTGTTGAGGACCGACGTTTTGGGGTCATTGCCCATCCGGGCGGTGCCCATTTCGTGAATTGCCATTCCGGGCCAGGAGCCGTTGTCGTAGGTTCTTACGTTTTTGACACCGGCGGCTTCCAGCATTTCGGCCGCGTCGTTCATCATGTCCTGCCGCATGAGCTTCTCGTTTTCCTTAAACTCAGCATTGAAGGTAAGGGTGGGCAATCCCCACGCGTCTCTTTTCTCCTTGTTCAGGCTGACCTGGTTTTCTTCGTAGGGCAGGCATTCTCCAAAGGCGGTCATGCCCATATTCCACTTGCCGGGTTTGGAAAGAGCATCTTTAAAGTCCGCTCCCACGCCCAGTTCAGCGATTCCCCGCTGCCAGCTCTGACGGCTGGCCCCGCCCTGGTAGCCAAAGCCACGGGTATAGGTCCGCTTGTCGTTGCCCACGTTGCGGTAGCGGGGAATGTAAATACCGTTGGCCCGGCGTCCGTAAAAATACTTATCCTCAAAGCCATCCCACTCGCCCGAAGCCCCGATCCGGAAATGGTGATCCATCAGGTTGCGGCCCAGCTGGTCGCTTTCGTTGCCAAGCCCGTTGGGGAACCGGTCAGAGGTAGAATTGAGCATAACTGCCGTGGTGCCAAGGGTAGAGCCGTTCAGGAAAATGATTTTGGCGGTATAGTCAATTTCAGTATTGGTGTTGGAGTCAATCACCCGCACACCGGAGGCACGGCCTTTCTGCGGATCATAGATAACGGAAGCCACGATAGAATTGGGCCGCAGGGTAAGATTACCCGTTTTCATGGCGGCCGGTAAGGTGGAGGCCTGGGTGCTGAAGTAGGCACCGTACGGACAGCCGCGGCTGCACAGGTTGCGGTACTGACAGGTGGCCCGGCCGTGCCGGGTATGAATGTCGGCGGCCCGGGAAAGGTTGGCCACCCGCCCGATGGTCATGTTGCGACCCTTAAACTTTGATTCAATGCCTTTTCGTACTTCTTTCTCTACGCAGTTGAGCTCCATCGGTTCCAGAAACTTGCCGTCGGGCAATTGAGAAAGACCCAGATTTTCGCCGCTGATACCGGCAAAAGTTTCCACGTAGTCGTACCAGGGGGAAATATCCTTGTACCGGATCGGCCAGTCAGTTGCGATTCCTTCCCTTTTATTGGCTTCAAAGTCAAGGTCACTCAGCCGGTACGACTGCCGGCCCCACATGATGGATTTTCCGCCTACGATGTTGGGGCGGTACCAGTCAAAGCGCTTCTGTTCTTCGTAGAGGGCTTTGCTGTCGTCAAACCAGTAATTCGCGTTGTATTCGCTGTAGGGGTAATCGCGGGTAAGAAAGGGATGACTCTCCTTTTGTTCCATGGTGTGGCGGCCACGGTGTTTGAATTCCCAGGGATCTTTGGTGGCAGTTTCGTAACCAGTGATGTGCTCTAGCTTGTTGCCGCGTTCGAGCATCAGCACCTTCAGTCCTTTTTCGGTCAGCTCCTTGGCGGCCCAGCCCCCGCTGATTCCGGACCCTACCACTATGGCATCGTATGCATTCTGATCTTTTGCTTTTATATTCAGATTCATTTTTTGTTCGTTTTGATACTTGGGAAAACGGGAACAGTTGTTGCCCCGGGTTTATTTGCTTACGCCCATGCTTTTTGTCCCGGCGGCATGTCGATACACCCATCATAACGCCCCGGCACCGGCACGTAATCCAGTGCTTTGGTGGAGCCCGCCTCCGAGGTAAAATAACCCAGCAGGGTCAGTTCTTTCAGCGTCAGGAAGTAGTGCGGCAGCGGCTTTCCGGCTTCCTCAGCCGCCGCAGTGCTGTTATGCTGCGTTTTGTTTTTTTCCGCTTCGGCCTTCTGCTTGTCGCGGTACGCCACGGCTTCTGCCTCCACTTTCTTCATTACTTCGGTCCGTTCGCCGGCACCTAACTCCATGAATGATTTCTTATAGGCACTCTGCGCGGACTGGTCCAGGGAGCTGATTCCTTCCAGAAAATGAATCCGGTCCCGCTCAGGATAGCATTCATTGATCATCATCACGATCCACGGCCCTACACCAGCCGCCCTGGCTCCCGGAGTGGAGGTTTCGGGAATTATGGTTTCGGCAGCCTCGTCTACCAGTTTTTCGTGATCCGGGGTGAATTTACCGGCAGCGGCTTTCTGATCAGTTTTTTTGTCACAAGCCGTTACCAGAGCTGCCAGCGTGGGTGCTGAAAGGGTACTTCCCATCAGGGCAGCTACTCTCAGAAGTGCGTCTCTACGGTACATAAAAGATTCTCTATTTTGGAAGGATGAACAGACAATTTACGGGGATAAGGTGAGAATGCAAATAATCCGGGTATTTATACCAAATCTGAGCCATTTGCTGCGGTTACCAAAAATGGACATATTGCCTTGCCAACCTTTAAATCCTGAAGATGATCGAGCAGAAGCGGCCCCATACGGCCCAGCAACAAAACCCGATGATCTGGAACTGCTCAATGGCGTACAGGGCAAAATATGGCGGCTGAAAAAGGTAATGCACCTGCTCAACAAGTACGCAACCAAAACCAAAGACTGGTCGCCGGACTTTCTTGTCGAAGCAGCTCAGACGGGTACCCGCCTCAGCCTGCGGCCCGAAACGGCACTGGAAGAGTTGCGCAAACTGGAAAACATCGTGCCGCAGGTCATCAGGGAAATTTATCCCGTGGAAGGCGACAGCGGCATTGAGAAACTGGCGGTGCTGCAACTGAAAACACTCCTTAAAGCCGATGCCGGATTGTTTGCCCCGCGGAAGGACTGAGGAGCTGCGCAACGCTGAATAGTGAAATGATGGCTGAATGGTTATATGGCTGAATGGTTAATTTCTGATTTACAGCTATATACCATGTCGTATACCAGATGTTGCATTTCACGGCAAAAATAGCCACGGTTGGGGATTCACGGTTTTCAACCGTGGCACGCCTTTCCGTAGTACGCCTTTTTTGAATAACTGCCAACCCCTCGACTGAACGCAGAAAGCCTTGCGAAGAACACTTGCAAGGCTTTCAGTTTTAAGCTTTATCGCAAAAGATGGTTGCAGGACTTACGCAAAAAAACCTTTGAAGCCGTTTGTAAGACATAAACGGCGGTGTCTGTACCGTTGTCAGTGTCTCACTGACAACTTTTGCGTAAGTCCTGTGTAAATCTGGTGAGTTTCAAAAATCAATACAAGGCAGAAAATCAGGATTGTCCGGCTGCTTTTTGCTCATCGTCCGGATTGCTGTTGCGGTCGGCAAACTCGTAGAAGAAGCTGGTTTCGCCGCTTTTTTCGTCGTTCCGGTACTGGAAGGCCAGTTCGTATTTTTCAAACTTTTCAAAGAAAGCTTCCCACGAAATCTCATCAAGGCTGTCCTCAGCTCCCCCGGGAAAGTCAATTCTTAATAAATTTGCGCCGTCTTTTCCCCGGTTGCTGTTCTTCCGGAGGGCAGTCGGTTTGCCATTACGTTCTTCGATCCATTGTTTGATTACAGCGTGGTCAGTAGTGGTTATGGATGATTTTGCTGGTGATGCCATAGTTCTTTCACTTTGATAGTACCCTTTGGTGTACGGCTTCCGGCACCCGAATGTTGGGATCAGGGGCGGGAGAGATAGACCAATTTTCCTGAATTCTGGTCAGCGGCTTAGTTTCCCTGCAGCAAAGCCAGCACTTTCCGGAGGTCTTCCGGCGTATCAATTCCCATGCTTTCGCAGGGCGTGACTGCGACCCTGATCCGGTAGCCATTTTCGATCCAGCGCAGTTGTTCCAGTGATTCGGCCATTTCGAGGGATGATACCGGCAACCGGGTGATCTCCGCCAGAATGTCGGGCCGGTAGGCGTACATGCCGATGTGCTGATAAAAAGTATGTTTTTGCAGCCATTCCTTCCGGTCGGCTCCCCGTACAAAGGGAACCGGATTGCGGCTGAAGTAGATTGCTTCCTGAAAAGTGTTGAGAATTACTCTCACCTTATTGGGATCAAACAGTGCCTCTTCGCTGTCAATCTTCCGGACCAGCGTAGCCAGCTGAACGTCGGCGGCAGTAAGCACCGAGGCCAGCGTATCAATCTGCTCCGGCTGGATAAACGGCTCATCACCCTGAATATTGACGACGAAACTGAACCCGTCACCAGCTTTTTGCAGCGCTTCAAAACAACGGTCGGTACCGCTGGGGTGCTCCGTGAGGGTCATGACGGCTTTGCCCCCGAATGACTGTACGTGTCGGAAAATTTCCTCGTGATCCGTTGCCACAACCACATCAGACAGAGATTGTGCCCGCCGGGCCTGTTCGTAGACCCGCTGAACCATACTTTTCCCCGCAATATCTGCCAGCGCCTTGGCCGGAAACCGGGTGGATGCGTACCGTGCCGGAATGATGCCTAGTATTTTCAAATGGTACGTGGGAAGAGACGCCCTGCATGGCGTCTGGATCAGGGGAAATGGGAAGAGACGCCATGCATGGCGTCTGCACCAGGGAAAATGGGCAGCAGAAATAATTTGATCAATTGACAATTGACAATTATTTCTGCTGCCTGCGCATTTCTTCCTCCACGTGGCGGGTAAGGTCACTGCAGAGGGTGTCAATGTCACCGGCCATTTTGGCATCGCCGGTAGCACCCAGCAGCGTTTCGCCGAGGCCACCGATGGTTTCAATTACAAACCGCTTCATTTCGTCCACCGGCATATCCTTCGTCCAGAGATCAATTTTCATAGTGCCTTTGTGAAAATGGTCCCAGACGGCGATGGAAATAGCCTTTGCTTCTTCAATGCCTTCATTAGGGTTGTCGGTTGCCTCCCAGTGTATCTGACCGGGAACATTCTGGTCGTCGAGGGTAATGCTGAACTTGATTTCAGATTTTTTCACGGGTAATTGGTATTGGTTGAATGATTTGGCTGCTGAAACAGGTTGCTGCACGCCCGGTACTCCGAATTTGAGAATAAAAATCAACATCCTGCTGACCTGGAACATTCAGATGCTTTGGTACGTCTCAGCAGCAAAGAGGCGTTGAAGCTAGATTCCCAATTTTCAAGTGGCCATTAATCAGGGCAACAGACTCTTAAACCGGCTGTATTGTGCCCCCTGGAATGGATTCATATTGCATTTTTCAGCACGGGCTTTTTCGGTAATCTTCTCTACCCGGTTGCCGGGGTTGGGATGGGTACTCAGAAACTCCGGAACGCCCTGACCATCTCCCTGCTGCTGCATTTTCCGAAAAAACCCTGCCGCCCCGTCTGATTTGTATTCTGTGTTGCAAAGGTAAAGAACCGAGAAGTCGTCAGCCTGCTCCTCGAAACCCCGGCTGTAGCGAAGCCCCACCAGGCCGCGGGCCAGATCCACCAGCGTACTGCGGTTTTCGCCCAGCAGAACGGTCAGCACCAGATCATAGCCGTATTCGCGGGTGATGGTCCGGGAAGTGTGCCGCTTGTCGGCGTGGGCAATCTCGTGCGCCATCACCCCGGCCAGCTGGTCTTCCGTGTCCAGGTATTTGATCAGCCCCGTAAAAACGTATATAAACCCGCCGGGAGCCGCAAAAGCATTGAGGGTGGTATCGCTGTGGATAATCTTTACCTGCCACGGAAACTCATCTTTGTGCTGCACTTTGCCGGAGTTCAGAATGCGGCTGACAATGCCCCGCAGGTAAGCATAGGCAGCTTCATTCTGGCCGTTGCGACCCGTCTCGGGCAAGAGCGGATACTGCTGCGGGTTTCCTTCGATTTCTGCGCTTACCTGCCGGCCCAGTTCTATATCCTGTTCAACGGATAAAATATTGATTCCCTGCCCTTCTTTGCAGCTATTGAAGGTCAGCACGGAGAGCAGCAGACAAACGCAGGTTATATACTTAGGGTTGGTCATGGGACTTTACTTTCACGATCTGGTTCTCCATTTGTAAACGAAGCCGGTGGTAAATTGTTAAGCCGGAATCCTGCCTTCGTTGGTGGGTGAAATTGCGGTACGGACCATAACGACCGGCGTCGGGCGGCATCCCGGCCGCCCCAATCATAAAAAAGCTGGTCCGGAATGACTCCCGGCCAGCTTTTGCGTCAAACGATTGGTTACAACCGGAAGTAATTTTCAGGGCATCAGGCCTTTAAAGTAGGCGTAGCGGGCAGCCGCAAAATTGTTAAGGTTACAGCCATCCGCTTTGGCCTTGGCCGTAATGGCCTGTACACGGTTTTGTGGATTGGGATGCGTGCTGAGAAAAGCCGGAGTACGGCCACCTGGCTGACCTTCGAGCATCTTCTGGAAGAAACCGGCGGCACCATCTGACCGGTAAGGCGTTCCGCAAAGGTAGTCTACGGAAAACTGATCCGCTTCCCGTTCGTGTTCGCGGCTGTAGTTAAGGCTGAGTAACCCCTGGGCCAGTTGGGTCAGGGCACCCTGGTTGCGGCCCAGCACTACGTCAACCAGCATCTGCTGGCCGTACTGTTTGGTCATTGACCGGGTGGAGTGTCGTTTGTCGGCATGGGCAATTTCATGTCCGAGAACACCGGCCAGCTGATCTTCGGTGTCCAGAAATTTAATCAGGCCGGTATATACGTAAATGTATCCGCCGGGTACACAAAAGGCATTGAGCGTCTTATCGTCGTGAATGATCTTTACCCGCCACGGAAACTCCTTGCGGTAAGTTACTTTTCCCGAGTTGAGAATCCGGTCAACAATTCCCCTCAGGTAAGCGTAAGCCTGTTCATTTTTACCATCGCGGCCAGTTTCGGGGAGTTGGGGATATTCCTGGGGTTTACTGTCGATTTCGGCACTGACTTTCTTGCCAAGCTCAATGTCCTGCTGCAGGGAAAAAATATTCAATCCTCCTCCCCTTTTGGATTGTCCATAAGAACAGGTCAGAGGTGCAAGCAGAACAAGGATAAACAACAACTTTTTTTTCATAGATGGAAAGAATTGAGACTCAGCAGAACATTTGATTTTATTCAAAAAACATTCACTGATCAGCCGTTTTTAAAGGCCAAATCTAACGGGATCAGCGTGAACTCGCCGGTGCAATATTCCTGCCGAACTTACCTGGCAAAAGCCGCCGCGTAAAACTTCTGGAGGCAACGCCAAAACCCGGCCGGCCCTAGGGAGGGAGCCACAATGGATTGCCGGCAGGACGCAGAACTTGTTTCCACCGGAAAGAATTACGCTCAGAAGGGAAGTTTGCCCAGATCCACGTTGCCCCCGGTCAGGATAATGCCGGTCAGTTTACCGTTAAACTTTTCTTTATCCTTGAGCAGGGCGGCAAATGGCACCGCGCAGGAAGGTTCAATGATGATTTTCATCCGTTCCCAGATCAGCCGCATAGCCGCAATAATCTGCTCATCGGTGACCGTGATGATCTCTTCCACGTACTGCCGGATCAGGGGGAAAGTCTTGTCGCCAAGGCTGGTCAGCAGCCCGTCGGCAATGGTCCGGGTGGAATCATTGGTTTGGAGGGAACCCGCCCGAAGGGAACGGAAAGCATCGTCGGCACCGGCCGGCTCTCCGGCAATTACTTTGGTACGGGGCGAAATGTGGTGCACGGCCAGCGCCGTTCCGCTCAGCAAACCACCACCGCCCACCGGAGCCATGACCAGATCCAGATCCGGAACATCTTCCAGCAACTCAAGGGCACAGGTCGCCTGCCCGGCAATGACCCGGTAATCATTGTAAGGATGGATAAATGCGGCACCGGTCCTTTCCACCACTTCCCGCAGCGCATCCTCCCGGCTCTGCAGGGTAGGTTCGCACAGAATGATTTCGGCACCGTAGCCGGCTACTGCCGTTTTTTTGATCTCAGGAGCCGTCCGGGGCATGACAATGTAAGCCATTAACCCAAACAGCCCGGCTGCAAAGGCAATAGCCAGGGCGTGATTGCCGGAAGAGTTCGTGGCTATTCCGTTTTTCCGTTCAGAATACGGCAGGGCCAGTTCGGCATTCAATACGCCCCGGATTTTAAAAACGCCGATCTTCTGAAAATTCTCGCATTTGAAGAAGATTTGCGCAATTCCATTCAGGCTGGAGGAAGTCAGCAATGTCCATTCGTAGGCCTCCCGGATGCTTTCCAGACCGAAGTCAGTAGTCACGTCGGTGTTCATATTTGTGGCGGCGTCCGGTGGATATATGGTTTGCGTTAATTTTCTTTCGGGTAAAGGCCTCCCGGATCCCCTTTTGCTTTCCAGACTGTACGGGAACTGTCAACAGTAGTCACTTAGAGTGTGTCGCAAACCGACAAGGGTTCATAACTTGTGGTTATCAAATCTCAGGTTAGTTATGGTAGTAGTTAAGCTCAGGTTTGAACGGTTTACCCCATTGACCAATTCCCAATGGAAGTTGAAAAAACAATTAGCGTAAGCACAGTTTAAGAGCAGTGGTCAATGGGATTTTGAAGATCACCAGAACGGGCACTCAGTGGCGTAATCTGGAAGAAAGCATTGCGAGTTTGTATTACTACTCTGCTTCGGCAGTGCTGGTTTAATCGGCCGTGGCCGTTGATTCGCAAAGCGTCAGGAAGGGCAGTCTGATCAGTTTGCGGGTAAACGGTTACTATTGCGGCCAACGCAGGACGGACAAGAAGGTATTGAACTGCTTTGGCAACTTTTACTGACCGGCTGGCTCTGATCCGGGCCGACAAGGCGTACAAAGGCGATTTTACCACTTGTGCTGACTACTACCACAGAGAGCCTGAGTCGGTCAAGGTTTTGTCCCTCAAACCGGAAGATGGCAAGTAGAACGATCCTTCGGTTGGTTCAATTTCTTCCGCAGGCTCAGCCGGGACTTTGAGAAAACAGTAGAATCTTCCCCTGGCTTTCATGCAATTAGCCTTTATTGACATCATTTTGGCAAGAACACCCAATTAAATTCTTAAACACACTCTTAATGTCAATGGATTTTGATGTAATCGTAATAGGTTCCGGTCCCGGAGGTTACGTAGCGGCCATCCGCTGCGGCCAGCTGGGACTCAAGACCGCAATAATCGAAAAATACAGCACCCTTGGCGGTACCTGCCTCAATGTAGGCTGCATTCCGTCCAAGGCCCTGCTTGATTCTTCGGAACACTTCTACAATGCAACGCATACTTTCGCCACCCACGGCATTGATCTCGAAGGGCTGAAGGTAAACCTGCCGCAGATGATCAAACGCAAGAATGAAGTGGTGAAGCAAACCACCGATGGAATCAAATTCCTGATGCGTAAGAATAAGGTCACTGAGTACTATGGAGTAGGCTCATTTGTGGATAAAAATACGATCCGGGTGACCAATGCGCAGGGAGAAACCCGGCAGATCACCACCAGGAATGTAATCATTGCCACCGGTTCCAAGCCAGCCTCACTGCCCGGAATTGTCCTGGACAAAAAACGCATCATCACCTCCACCGAGGCCCTGAACCTGACCGAAGTGCCTAAACACATGATCGTGATCGGTGCCGGTGTGATCGGTGCTGAACTCGGGTCGGTGTACGGCCGCATCGGAGCAAAAGTGAGTTTTGTGGAGTACGCCAGTGCAATGATCCCCAGCATGGACGCCAGCATGGGCAAGGAACTGCAGCGGGTACTTAAAAAAGCTGGTGCTGACTTTTACTTCAGTCATAAGGTAACCGGCGTGGAAAACAAAGGCGAAGAGGTAACAGTTACCGCCGAAAACAGCAAGGGTGGCTCCCTTACCCTAACCGGCGACTACTGCCTGGTGGCCATCGGCCGCAAACCCTTTACCGAAGGACTGAACCTCGAAGCGGCCGGCATCCAGAAAGATGACCGCGGCCGGATTCCGGTCAACGAACACCTCCAAACGGCGGTGCCCGGCATCTACGCCATTGGTGACGTGGTGCGCGGTGCCATGCTGGCCCACAAAGCAGAAGAAGAAGGTGTTTTTGCTGCCGAAACCATTGCCGGACAACAGCCCCACATCAATTACCTGCTGATTCCCAATGTAGTATACACCTGGCCCGAAGTAGCCGGCGTGGGCCACACCGAAGAAGAGCTCAAGAGCAAAGGGGTAGCTTATAAAACGGGTTCTTTTCCGTTCAAGGCTTCGGGCCGGGCCAGAGCCAGTATGGATACCGACGGGCTGATCAAGGTACTGGCCGACGGGCAGACAGATGAGATTCTGGGTGTGCACATGATCGGTCCGCGTGCCGCCGATATGATTGCCGAAGCCGTGGTAGCAATGGAGTTCCGGGCTTCCGCCGAAGACATCGGCCGGATTTCTCATGCTCACCCTACGTATACAGAATCATTCAAGGAGGCGGCGCTGGCTGCTACCGACAACCGGGCCCTGCATATTTAGCCCTTCGTCTGGCAGTTGTAAGGAATGCCCCGATTTTCCGGATCACACCGGACCAGCTACCTGACCAGAGACCTTAGCTGGAAAAGTCATTTTCCGGTACCCGCTGCCCGATTGCAACCCATGTTTCTTTATTCCAGGCCGGTACTTCAGGTGCCGGCTTCTTTTTTCCAGAATTCACGGATGGGTAAATTCCTTTTTTTGCCCCTGTAACGACTTGCATCAGGTAATCACTGCGGGAAAAAAGCCAGCCGTACTTTTTCAAAAAACTGATCCTTCCCAGTCGGAAAGGCTGGCTTTCTTCAGGACTCCGGTGCTAAACTTACGTTGAGCCCGCACCTTTCCAGAGACCGTCAGGAAGGTAAAACAGCCGAATCTGCCCATATTGGAGGCTGTATTTCCGAAGCCTTCGGTTTTATTTTTCAATACAACAGCCAAGAATTCTTCCCACTGACCGGGTTCCCCATGAGAAAACTCAACGTACGCATCAGTCAAAAAATCACCGGCGGATTTGCAATCCTCATTGCAGTTTTCGCGCTCAATGCGGTTTTCAGCCTGATAACGCTCCAGAGAAGCTCCTCGCTGCTGCAGTCGTTTACCAGCCAAACCGATCCTTCCCTCACCGCCCTGCAGGAGTTTAACCTGCTGGTGGTCAATTCGAGAATGTACGCCACCAACTGGATCTACCTGCAGGCCAACATGGAAGACAAGGAGGCACTCAAAAAACTGCACTCCCGCGAATTTCCGCTCCTGAAGGAAAAACTAAAGCAACTGAGTACCCTCTGGACCCCGCAACAGCAGGCAAAACTTGATACTGCTGTCATGCATTTTGAAAGGATTGTGCTGGAAGAAAAAGAAATCATGTCCGAACTGGCCACTTTTGAAGACTACGACAAGGAAAGCGGCTTTGTCAAAATGAACAACGGTACCCGGCTGGAAAGCGAAATTCTGCCGTTATCAAACGTTGTGCTGGATCTGATTGAAATCCTGATCGTACAAAAACAAGATGAGAAGCAGAATGCCAGTGGGACGATGCTGGATTCTTTTACCAGCGTAAAGCGGGTAACGCTGTTTGCCGGTTTTGCCCTGACCCTTGCCGGGGCGCTGGCTGCCCTTCTGCTCACCCGTTCGATTATCCAGCCCATCAACCAGATCCGTGACGTGATCAGAAAACTGGGTTTAGGCGAACTTCCCGAAAACCAGCAGCTTGCCAGTACCAACGATGAAATCGGTGAAATGGCTCAGGCAGTAGACAAGCTTGTAGCCGGACTTCGTGAAACCTCTAGCTTTGCCGAAGAGATCGGCAATGGCAATTATGACGTTGAACACCAGCCGCTGAGCGAAAGTGATGCCCTTGGCAATGCCCTGATCAATATGCGGAATAACCTCAAAAGAGTTGCCGATGAAGACAAGCGCCGCAACTGGGCAACGGAAGGAATGGCCCGCTTCGGGGAAATTCTCCGCAAAAACAACGATAACCTGAACCTGCTTTGCGATACGATCATTTCTAACCTTGTCAAATACACCAATTCCAATCAGGGAGGTCTGTTTATCATAAACGATGAATCCGGGGATCCTTATCTGGAACTGAAAGCCTGCTATGCCTGGGACAAGAAGAAATACCTTGAGCAGAAAATACATTCCGGAGAAGGATTAACCGGACAGGCGTGGCAGGAAGGCGACCTGATTCATATGACCGAAATTCCGGACAACTACGTAAGCATTACCTCCGGACTTGGTGAAGCCAACCCCCGCAGCCTGCTGATTGTGCCCCTGAAAGTGAACGAACAGATTTATGGCGTAGTCGAAATGGCCTCCTTCTCCTCCTTCGCGGACTATCAGATCGGCTTTGTGGAGAAAGTAGCGGAGAGTATTGCCTCTACGGTTGCCTCTGCGAAGGTGAACGAAAGGACTCAGCGCCTGCTGGAAGATTCGCAGATGCTAACCGAGCAGATGCGGGCTCAGGAAGAAGAAATGCGGCAGAACATGGAAGAACTACAGGCCACTCAGGAAGAAATGGAACGTTCGCAGCGTGATACGGAAGCCCGCGAAAAAATCCTCAACGACACGCAGTGTATTATTGAATTTGATAAAAACGGGCGGATCATAACCATCAATCAACTGGCCTGCAACTGTACCGGGTACAGTGCCCATGAATTGGAAGGTTCTGCACTTGAGTACATTTTCAACGCCACTAGCCGGGCTGATCAAATGAAAGCCCAACTGGCCAGCCAGCAGATATGGAAAGGAACGGCCCAGCTGAAAACCAGGAGTGGAGAATCCATTTCCGTAAGGGCAGTGGCAGGAACTATGCTTGATCACAAAGGTTCGGTGTCAAAGCATATGCTTATCCTCGAAGACGTCCGGGATTTGCAGTTGAGGAGTTAGGGGAGGTATTGGGTTATTGGGTTAAAAAATTGACAATTGTCAATTAAAAAGAGGTGTATTGAATGATTTGCCCCGGCTGGTTTTTACCGCCGGGGTTTTTGTTTGAAACCCCGGGGAGGTGAATATGGTTATGACAGATATATCCCCTTATACCAACATGATTGCTGATCTTCTGAGAAGGAAACTATATTTTGGCCTGGTCATCATGCTGATTACGGCCTGCGGAGAAACCCGGCAGCGGGTGGCTGATCCGGGTCTGAAGGAGGAGATCAGGAACCGGGAACTGCGTCACATCAGTCCGGGGCAGATCACGCAGGCTGCCATGGCCTCGGGGGGGCAAGTCACCGGCACCATTCAGGCGGCGCTGATCCGCAAACTGAACGAGGCCATTGCCCGGGAGGGGCTTCTGGAAGCCGGAAAGTATTGCCAGCCTTCAAGGCTACCGGCGGCCGATTCCCTGAGCAAGGCTCGCAACGTCAATATCAACCGCTACCGGCTTAAGGGAGAACTCACCAGAGGGTCGCTAAGCGACAAAGAATACCAGTTGCTGGATGCCTACCGGTACAGCGCCGGGCGTAACCTGCCCCTGGACCCAAACGTGCAGGGAGACAAGGACATTTTACTCTACAATGCCCCGGTCACCGTCAGCGACCAGGTTTGTCTTAAATGCCACGGGAAAATCGGGCAGGACCTGAGCGAAAAGGACTACCTGGCCTTATCATCCCGGTACCGGCTCGATAGCCTGGTTAATCTGGAGAATGGTCAGGCGCTTGCCATCTGGTTGTTGCGCTTCAACCGGAGGGAGATCATTAAAACGATCAGGTAAGTAGTATTGGTTGGTTGTCCGTTTTCCTCTGAAGGGACCGAATCCGTCAGTTTGACGTAAATGAACGGGTATTCCCCTTTACCCTTCAAGTTCATGCCAGATCAGGGCACTGGCGCCGAGAACAGCAGTATTGGCTCCCGTCAGGCCGGAAGAGAGCAGCTTTACCTTATTCTTGAAAATGGGCATCATGTGATTTTCCATGTGGCGGTGGGTGGGTTCAAACAGGATTTCCTTGGCTTTGGTCAGGCCACCAAAAAGAATGATAGCTTCCGGACTCAGCAAAGCCATCACGTCGGCCAGTTTCATGCCAAGAATTTTGCCGGTGTACTCAAACGCCTCAATGGCAATCTTGTCGCCCCGGAGAGCGGCTTTGGTGATGTCACTGGCATCCAGGTCATCAAAACTGATCCGGCGCATTTCGCTGTTTTCGGTATGGTCGGCCAGCAATTTATACACCGTCCGGCGGATGCCGGTGGCCGACACATAGGTCTCAAGGCAGCCCCGCCGGCCGCAGCCGCACATCCGTCCTTCGGGGTTGACAGTGATGTGTCCGAGTTCACCCGCAAAACCGTCGTGCCCGTAGGCAATCCTGCCTTCCACTACAAAGCCACTGCCCAGACCGGTGCCCAGAGTTACCACCAGAAAGTTCTTCATCCCCTTTGCCACTCCGAACTTCATCTCGCCGATGGCCGCCGCATTGGCGTCATTGGTAATTTTTGTGAGAACCTTATAATGGTCACTGATCCACTGGCAAAGCGGAGAAACCTCGCGCCACGGCAGGTTAGTGGGTTTTTCGACCGTTCCTTTGTAATAGTTGGCATTGGGGGCGCCAATGCCAACGCCTACGATCCTGACACGTTCCCGGATCGGGAGCAGCGTTTTGTCGACGGCTTTGAAGAGGCGTGGCAAAAAGCCGTCTACGTCATCCTCTCCCGTGGGCACTGAACTGTCAGCTAATGAAACACCGTTGCGGTCCACGAAACCGAGTTTGGTATTCGTGCCACCAATATCTATTCCTAAGGCAACTTCGGTCAGGGGCATAGTAAAAGGATAAATCCGGATTGAATATCGGGGGGTGAAGTTATAAATAAACCCTTAAAAATTGCAGCCATTGGTATAAAATGCAGCAACCCGGGTCTTAACTTCTCTCCTTACAGCCTGATTTACCTCTAACCTGATCTACATCTTATTGCCGTACAGCACTACGCAGTATGGCGGCAGCGTCAGGGTGCCCGATGTGCCTAATTCGTCGGGCAAACCGGCTGGTTTCTGGCGGCCAGTGTTTTCGGTAGTCTGCCACTGGCTGTCACCCGAGCTGAGTACTTTCCGAAGGGAGGCAGTTTGCCTCGTTACCGGATAGGAGCAAGGCTCAGGGCCGAAGTTGAAAAAGCAAACAACCTGATTTAAGCCGGTCTGCCGGTGCATTGCCAGACCCTGCGGCTGCAAAACCTCTACGTGCATGCCCGCCCGGGAAAGGTCGCTCAGGGCAGGCCACTCCCTCCGCAAAGCAATCAGGGTTTTGTACCAATCCAGCATTACTTTGTGCCTGCCCCTTGCGGTTTTTTCCCAATCCAGTTTGCACCGCTCAAAGGTCTCCTCCGCCTGCGGATCCGGCACCTCACCCGACCACTTGAATTTAGCAAACTCCTGCTTCCGCCCCTGCCTGACGGCCTCTACCAGATCCTTGTCGGTGTGGCTGATGAAATACTGGTAGGGATTATCCTCGGCATACTCTTCACCCATGAAAAGCATAGGAATGTAAGGCGAAAGCAGCATGACGGCGGCGGCCAGCTGAAGCTGTTCAAAAGACAGGGTTTGGGTAATCCGGTCGCCCAGCATCCGGTTGCCTACCTGGTCATGGTTCTGGATGCACACCACGAAGTGTTCACCCGAAATCCCGGCTGAGGCATTGCCGTATTTCCGCTTGCGGTAGGGAGAAAAAACTCCATCGTACACAAAGCCGTTCTGCAAGGCTTTGGCTACGTGCTCCACCTTACCGTAATCATCGTAGTAGCCGTCCCGTTCACCGGTCAGCAGGGCATGGAGGGCGTGGTGGAGGTCGTCCATCCACTGAGAGTCGAAGCCGAAGCCGTGCTTCTCCAGCGGCCGGATCACTTTGGTATCGTTGAGATCACTTTCAGCAATGGTGTACCGCTTCCAGCCGGAGCGTCTGGATAAGGCCTGCACTTTTTCGTTGACCAGTTGCCAGAAATGCCTCGCGCCCATGTCGAATACGGAATGGATGGCGTCGAGCCGGAGGCCGTCGAGGTGATACTGTTCAAGCCAGTAGACGGCACTGTCCGAAAAAAACTCCCGCACCCCGTCGGCGTACTCCTCGTCGTAGTTGAGGGCGTCGCCCCAGGGCGTCCGGTATTTTTCGATGAAATAAGGTCCGAACTCCCGAAGGTAATTGCCTTCCGGCCCCATGTGGTTGTATACAATATCAAGGACTACAGCTATTCCCCGGGCGTGGCATTCATCCACAAACTGCTTCATGTCGTCAGGAGTCCCGTAGGAGTTCTGAACAGAGTAGGGATATACGCCATCGTAGCCCCAGTTGCGGGAACCCGGAAATTGGGATACGGGCATGATCTCAATCGCCGTAATGCCAAGCTGAGCCAGGTAATCCAATTTGCGGATGGCACCGGCAAAGTTTCCTTCCGGGGAAAAAGTTCCGATGTGCATTTCGTAGATGATCCAGCTGGTGAGGCTGGTCCCCTTCCAGCCCGTATCCTTCCACCGGTATGCATTATGGTCTACCACCTGCGAGGGTCCGTGTACACCTTCGGGTTGAAACTTTGAGGCCGGGTCAGGCCGGTTATCTTTGCCATCCACCCGGAAGAAATACGCCGTTCCCGGCTGTACATCCTTCATATCCGCCTCAAAATATCCGTCGCCACGCTTTTCCATTGCAACTGTGCGGTCCTGGGGTGTTACCAGGTTAAGCTGAACTTCTCCGGCCATCGGAGCCCACACCAGAAACTGGCATCTTCCATCGCCAAGGTATTGTGATCCGGCGTGCATCATTGCGGCTTGTTGTGCTTTCATGTTCTGAACGTTTTCCTTCTAAAAATGCTCTATATCCGACCGCCAGCCTTCCGGCCCCGGCCTGTTATTTTCATATGCTATAATTTCCAGATTACAGGTACCATCAGTACGATAATAATCATCATGATCAGGGTCAGCAGTGACCCGGTCTGCAGAAAATCTTTGAACCGGTATTTTCCCGGACCGTACACCAGGATACAGGATGGTTCAAAAGGCGTGATCAGCGAAACTGAAGCGGCCAGCATGATGGCAATGGCAAACGGCCGCGGATTGACCTGTAACTGCCCGGCGACTTCCATTGCCACGGGCAGCACCACCAGCGCCGCCGCCGCATTAGACATTGGCTGGGTGAGCACCACCGTCAGCAGGACGAAGCCGCTCAGAATGGCCAGTACGCCAAAGGACTGCAGCAAGCCCACAATCCAGTTGGCCACAAAGGACGAGGCTCCCGTTTTTTCCATGGCAATGCCAAATGCACTCATACCGCCGATCAGGATCAGGAGCCGCCAGTCGACCAGATGGTAGGCCTTTTCCGCCGACATTTTGTTGACGACAACCACCACCATGGCAGCCGCCAGAAAACTGATGGCCAACGGAACCTTGACAAACATATTCAGCAGGATTGCCAGCAGGAAAACACCAATGGTAATAAATCCGCGGCGCTTCTTGTATAATACGGGGGTAAACTGCCCAAGGATGGCAAAATCATTGGTAGCCTGCCCGCCTTCAATCCGTTCGGCGGTTCCCTGCACCAGCAGGACATCACCCAGCACCAGCGAAATGTCGCCGATCTTCTCGCGCAGGTAACTGCGGTTGCGGTGGATGGCCAGCACTTTGAGGCCATATTTCTGCAGGAAATGGGCTTGCTTGACGGTACAGTTGATCAGCGGGGAACGGGGTGTGATGATAATCTCGGCTAATTTGATCTCTTCGTTCTGCAGGTCAGAAGCCAGCAGATCGGCTTTTATATCAATGCCCTCCGTTTCTTTCACCTTCACCAGCTCGTCTATTTTGCCTTTTACCAGCATCACATCGCCAGCCTCGATCAGGGTGTTGGCGCGGGGCAGGATGTTTCGCGTGTCGCGGATCACCCGCAGAATCGTAAAATTCAGCTTGCTCAGGTCCGACTCATATACAAACTGCCCGACCATGGGCGAATTGTCGTTCACCCGGATCTCGGTCAGGTATTCCCGCACGGCGTACTGCTCGGTGAGGCTGGTTGCCGGGTGATTCGGCAGCAGCCATTTACCGATGGTAAGCATGTAGACCATTCCGACCCCAAAGAGCATTAATCCTATCGGAAGCAATTCGAATAGCCCAACGGGAGCCATGCCTTCGCGGGCAATGTAGCTGCTGACTGCCACGTTGGTAGAGGTGCCGATCACCGTGCAGGTGCCCCCGAGGATGGAGGCAAAGGCCATCGGCATCAGCATTTTGGACGGACTGATAGAAAGCTGGCGGCAGAGGCTGGTAAGCGGCCCCAAAAACAAAGCCGTTACGGTGGTGTTGTTCATGAACGCTGAAACTGTTCCGGAAAAACCCATCACGATCACCAGCAATACGCTGCTGCTTCTGGTTCGCAGCCTCACCAGCTGCGAACTCAGGGAATCCAGAATACCGGTATCCTGCAAGGCCCCGCTTATGATAAACACGGAAGCCAGAATTACAATAAAATCACTGCTGAAGCCGGAAAAAGCTTCCTCCAGGGTAAGGATACCAGTCAGCGTGAGGATGATTACAAGAATTAAGGTAACGGCATCTACCGACATTTTTTCGGTAGCAAACATAATAACAGCTACTAAAAGCAGCCCTAACACCAGAGCAATCTGCATCAGTTGGGATTAATCGATTCGAATAGTAACCTCACCTTATACGGCAAACGGCGTCCTGCGATAGTATTTCTTCCGGGAATAATTGGCCTTAAATTTTTTGTTACCGGTAGAAAAAAAGCTTTAGTGAAACTTAACCGATGAACAATCAAATCTTGTTTTTCGTAAAAATCAGGATAAACAGTCCGGAAAACAGATGCCTGCAGGGGAGATTTTACCCGGGCAAATAAAACCTTACGGCCGCATGTACATTGATTTTAGTGAACTGTTTTCAAAACGTGGGGACCGTTGGGTAGCCCGGCGCCTGATCCGCATCAAAGGCATTGTGATTCCGCCCGGAGTAACGCTTCGGGGTCTGGATCTTCAGACCTATCACGATAAACTCCTGCACGCTGATTTACAGAATGGGGTTTATGTGATTCAGGGGTATTATACATTCCACCCACTGCCTGACCCAACCGGGTAAATTTTTTTTAACTGCACCACCACTCTTCCCGTTTAATACCGCCATGGCCCACCCTTTACACCACCTGGAATTCCTTCACTTCGCTCAGGTTTTGCAGCATAACGGCATCTCGGATATACCTTTCAATGGCGTGTTCGAGTGGCGGCAGCAGCCATGCCTTTTCACTTGCCAGCACGGTATTCCGCACAGGCAGCCGGGCCTGATTTTTCATTTGCCCCTTGTACCAGCCTTCTACCTGAGTCTCCGGCAACCCTGCCTTAAGGGCTACCAGCCGGGCAAATTCGGCCCAGCTGACATTGCCCGGATTCGCCGAGTGCCAGATTCCCTCCGCTCCGTCCAGTAGCAGGTCGAGGCAGGCGTTCACAAGATCCACCACATAGGTAGGAGAAACCCGCACATGCGCCGCGGCCTCAAACGGTTCGCCGGCGGCAAGCTTACGCAGGGCAATGGTGGCAAAATTGTATTCATCCCAGGGACCAAAAAATGCACTGGTGCGGATTACAAGAGCCGATGGCAGCAATGCCAGCACGTCCTTTTCGGCCATTGCCTTGCTGGCTCCGTATACATTGACCGGGTTTACGGGATCACTCTCCAGATAGGGACTTCCCTTCTGGCCATTAAAAACGAGATCTGATGAAAAAGTGAGATAGCCCAGGCCATGGTCGCGGCAGGCTTTGGCCAGTTGGACCGCGCCAAAGTGATTGTCGAGGGAGCAACGGTCGGGTTCATCTTCCGCCTGATCCACTTTCACGTAGCCCGCCGTGTTGATAACCGCCCATGGCTTTATCTTCTCCAGTGCTTTAGTAATGGATTGGGGATCAGTAATGTCCATCTCCGCCCGGTTTACCAGCCGGTACGCAATGCCGCGGCTGGTGCAGATGCGGGCAAATGCCTGCCCGAGTGTGCCGGTAGCCCCGGTGATCAGAAGGGGTCTGCCTTCCGGAAAGACTTGACTGCTAGCGCATATTTCGTTGGCGAACCCGGGCCGCCTGATCCACCGGTCTTCCCGTTGCCACCACCCTTTTCCCTCCAGTATAGGATGTGCGGCGTTTCCGGTAGTGATAATTTCTTTTATAAGTCCGGCCAGCCCGGTAGGCCTCGGCTCGGGGCTCCGAAGATCCATCAGGCCTGGTTCATAGTAATGGCGGCTCTGCACGAGGAGGCTGTCCCAGTCGAAGGAGCCGAGCATCGCCCAGACCGTTATGGCGCGGATATCAGCCCCGTCAGCTTTTGCCTTATTGGCTTTCAACCATACCTGATGAAACCAACGCATGTGGTCTTCGCGGGTACAGCCGAGATGGACCTCAGTAACCGCAATGGGGATTTGGTACCGGTCCCATGCTTCTTTCAATAACCGGTCAGCGCCAGCCATCCTGACTTCCCTGATCCGGATGGCTTCGGTATCCACATAGGCATGCCGGCCGTTGCCGCCAACAAGGTGTGGCGGGTATTGTGCAATGCGGTGGTCGAGAAACCGTTCGCTGGTCAGGTAATGGTTAATCCCCAACAGGTCAGGCGGGCAGGGATTTTCCCAGAAAAACCGCAATTCTTCCTCCGTCAGGCCGGAGCTGAGCAGGTGCTGCCAAAGCGGATGATCTCGTTTGACCCGTCCGCAGAGCAGATCAAACGAGAGCCACCGGCGGTGATTTTCATAGACTGCCTGGTATTCAAGGCGGGGGGTACTGTGGGTCTGACCGAGGTCTTCGGTTTGTACAAGTCTGGCATCCGGCCTTATCTTCCGGATTTCCTGCATGGCAAGCACGGTTCCCTTGCATTCATGGTAAAGAATACGCAGAAAATTACCCGTACTACGGCCATGGGGATACCAATGCCCGTAGAGTCCGCAGAAGCGGGCAGTGGTAAGAGGCTCATTGACGGGAGTGTAATCGCGCACCCATGGATACCGGCGGGCTACCATACCGGCAAACTGAGCGAGTCCTTCCGCAAATGAAGGTGTTTCAATGGAGGCGTACTTCGGGCCGCTGCCGTGGTGGACCAACCCGACAATCGGATTCATGCCCGGCAATCTTAGTTTCTCCAGTCGCTCATCGGCCCATTGCCAGTCCGGCGTCTGCAGGCTTTGCGGTGCAGTACGTTCCCAAAGTACAGGGTAGCGGATGGTCCGGATGCCGAGGGCAGCAAAACGATCCAGATCATCCGGGCGGAGTTCGTGTCCGCTCCGGATAATCTGATCCTTGTACTCTTCTCCTACCCGGTTAACCGTACATTCGATCCCACCCCATATATCAACCGGCAGGTGAAACTTTTTTACGTTGACCATTGGTGCGTTTTATAGTTTCAGCAGCCGAGGTACGCAGCGCCAGTTTTTTATAAAGCGTCAGCGCCTGAGCTACTACCTGATCCATATTGTAGTACCGGTACGTGCCTAAGCGGCCCGCAAAATGCACGTGCGGCATATCCTCGGCCAGTGACTGGTACCGGCGGTACAGCTCTGCGTTTTCGGGCCGGGGGATGGGATAGTACGGATCACCCTCTGCACTCGGAAATTCGTAGGTAATACTGGTTTTATCGCTTTTCTGACCGGTCAGGTACTTGTACTCCGTTACCCGGGTGTAGGCGTGGTCATTCGGAAAATTGACCACCGCAACCGGCTGGTGCCACTCCTCATTGAGGGTAACGTGTTTGAAATGCAGAGACCGGTAAGGCAGCTTTCCGTAGCAGTAGTCGAAGTACTCATCAACCGGACCGGTAAAGATCAACTCTTTGTAGGGCACAAATCCTTCCACATCCTGATAATCGGTGTTCAGGAGGATGTGGATGTTCTTGTTGTCCAGCATGTTTTCAAACATGCGGGTGTAGCCATGCAGCGGCATATACTGATACTCGTCGGTAAAGTACCGGTCATCCTGATTGGTCCGCACGGGAATGCGTGAGGTCACGGATTTGTCCAGCTGGGATGGATCTACGCCCCACTGCTTGCGGGTGTAGCCCCGGAAAAACTTCTCATAAAGGTCACGGCCCACCTGGCTTACAACTACGTCTTCGGAGGTCCGGATGGTATCTATCTTTTCGCCGATGCTGGCGAAATATTGGGCAAGTTGTTCTGAGTTGAAGTTATGCCCATATAATTTGTTAACGGTATCGAGATTGATCGGAATTGGCAGCAGTTTGCCGGTTACCTGGGCAAGTACCTTGTGCTGGTAGGGGCGCCAGCGGGTAAACCTTGACAGGTAATTGAATACGTCAGGTGAGTTGGTGTGGAAAATATGGGGTCCGTATTTATGGATCAGAAGACCGTGGTCATCGTAAAAATCGTAAGCATTGCCGCCGATGTGGCTACGGCGGTCCAACAGCATCACTTTTTTACCACCCTCGTTGGCAAGCCGTTCCGCCAGGACACTGCCTGCAAAACCAGCTCCCACTATCAGATAATCGTACATAGTCATTATTGTAGTTTAAGGTCAACAGGATTTAATTTTTAGAAGATCTTTTCACGCGAATGGCTCCGCCAATCAGGGTGGCCATTTTGTGCCAGGTGATGTCCCATGAATTCTGCTTCAGGAACGCATCAACCGTTGCCTGCCGGTCCTGATCGTCGCGTTCCGCGAGGGCTTTGCTGATGGCTTCTTCCATCTGAGCCACGTCAGCGGCAATATGAACCAGGGCCTCGTCGCCATAGGGCCGTACCACGTCACGGATCGGCGTAGAAACTACCGGTTTTCCGGCCGCCAGGTACTCGGGCGTTTTTGTGGGGCTGATAAAGCGCGTAGATTCATTCATGGCGAATAGCAGCAGTGCCACATCCCATCCACTCAGGTATTTGGGCAATTCGGGGTAGGATTTCATGCCCAGGTAGTGAATGTTGGGGCCATGAGGCAGTTCTTCCTGGCTGATCTTCACCACCGGACCCAGCATCACAAAATGCCAGTCGGGTCGTGCGGCGGCAATTCCACCTAATAATCCAATGTCAAATCTTTCGTCGATCACGCCGTAGAAACCAAACCGGGGGTGCGGAATTGCCGCCTGATCCTCAGGGTCGGGCTGTGGCTGGCGGGCCTGCGCAAAATGTTCCTGTTCAATGCTGCTCGGGAAAGCGTGCACACTGGAGTGTCTTTCCTGTTTGGCTTCGTATAGGCTCTGGCCGCCGGTAAACACCAGGTCAGCTCTTTGAAAAAGTTCTTTTTCACGATCCAGCAGAATCGGCGGCGCTCCCCTGAATGCCGACAGCTCGTCCATGCAGTCGTACACAGTCACAAGTGGCTGCAGCGTTTGGGTGAAACCAAGGGCCATCGGGGTATAGTACCACGCGATGAAGGAGTCAATCTTTTGTTGGGGAAACAAAGGTTGCAGCAACTGCTCCACTCCTTTTTCCTGATCTTCGCGTTCCATGCCACCGGGCAGGTGCGGAATGACCACCCAGAGGTTTTGCTCCGGGTTCTGTACTTCAAGCCATTCGCCTCCGGGAGTGCCATCCCAATAAGGCTCTTCCACGAAGAAAACCCTTATATGCCTCATGAAGCGCGTCATGATGTGCTGAGGCCGCTGAAAAACAAAATTCCAGCGCAGGTGGGAAAAACATACAAGGTCAGGCACTGGCATTCCCGGCATCACCAATGGATTGTTCCGGTCACTGTCTGCGGTTGTCACGGTTATGCTGCTGCTTTGGGGAATTACTACCCGTGCGGATTTTTTTTCCCCTTTTGCCGGGGCAGGCATTAGCTGGTCATGTGGTTCTTTCATGTATAATATTGGTTCACTGGTATTCAGGCACACTGGTTTCATCCGGACAAGCGTAGCCCACGGCCGCAAGTCGGGAATAAAATGGTTAGAAAAAGTAAACAATGTAACGCAGCAGACACCGGGAACCCCTCTGTTTTCAGAGAGTCAAACTCTCTCCCGGTCAAAATTCTATGCTTTTGCAGCAGGTTGGATGCACGGCGGTTGATCTGTACTTACTTCGTCCGGAGAAAAGTGCTTTGGCGATCCAAGCCGTGGTCATATACGGCAACACCCACCAGAGGGTTATAGCCGCGGCGGCCCCTCTGTAAAAAGTTTGGTGCCAAAGGTGGTGGTGTTTTTAAAATCTCAGGGGGAGAGAAAGGTAAACCCCAACTGGCAGCTTTTGTTCCGCCGGCAGGTATGATTGGCAGAGGCTGCGAGCCATTTTGGAATATTTTATCAGATATGCTGATGCTGCCGGTTGCAAAACCCGAGTTAATTATACATAAAAGACTAAAAGTCAAAGCTTTGTTAATGGCCCCTTTCACAATTGAAGCCCAACATTGCCCATGTATGTTTTTGCCCTTTTTGTAAGGCCCCGTCTGAAATTTCTAGCTTAATATTGAGTTATTCTTATCCTGTTCCGAACACTATTTTTTTTCACCCAAAAGGCTCTTAGTGAAAAATAAGGTATAAATATTGTAACAAATTATAGCGAGCCACCTTACAGTTTATGTCAACATTCATGTTTGCTACGGGTATCGAAAACAGCTATCCGACCATTGCTCTTCCCAATGGCCAGATCAAACGGGTAGATGAGCTTGAAAAGGCCAGGCATTATCAGCACTGGAAAGAGGATTTTCAACTGGTGAAGGAAACCGGCATCCGCTTCCTCCGCTACGGACCGCCTTTGTATAAAACCCACGTGGCTCCCGGTGTATACGACTGGAGTTTCACCGATGAGGTTTTCAACGAAATGAAACGGCTGGGAATCACACCTATCGTGGATCTTTGCCACTTTGGTGTCCCTGACTGGATCGGCAGTTTCCAAAATCCGGATTTCCCGGTTTACTTTGCCCAGTACGCCCAGGCTTTTGCCAAACGCTTCCCTTACCTGCGCCACTACACCCCGGTGAATGAGATTTTCATTGCGGCCATGTTTTCGGCGCAGTACGGCTGGTGGAATGAACGGAAAAAGAACGAACACAGCTTCGTGAATGCCATCCGGAACCTTTGCAAGGCCAACCTGATGGCAATGGAGGCGATTCTGCAGGTACAGCCGAAGGCAATCTTCATCCAGGCCGAATCCTGCGAATACTTTCATGCCCAGGACCCTTCCTGCCAGGCGCAGGCCGATTTCCTGAACATGAAGCGTTTTCTGGCCATGGACATCACCACTGGTTACCCTATGGACCCGGCCATGAGGCAGTATCTGCTCAACAACGGAATGACCAGAGAAGACCTTGCCTGGTTCCGTGACCATACCTGCAAAGGCAAACTGGTGCTGGGTACGGACTACTACATCACCAATGAGCACATGGTACATCCGGACGGCATGACTTCGGCTTCGGGTGATCTGTTTGGTTATTACGTGATTGCCCGCCAATACTACCAGCGCTACCGGCTGCCCCTGATGCACACCGAAACCAACATGAAGGAGCCCCGGGCAGTAGAATGGCTGCACAAGCAGTGGGCCAACCTTTACCGCCTCAAAATGGACAATATACCCGTGATCGGCTTTACCTGGTACAGCCTCATTGATCAGGTGGACTGGGATACTGCTCTCCGCGAAGACAATGGCAACATCAACTCGCTGGGACTTTACGACATGGATCGCAAGATCCGCCCGGTGGGGGAAGCCTACAAGCAGCTGATTTCCCAGTGGAGCGGTATTCTGGCTGATAACTGGACCAAAAACCAGTATAGCCTCCGCCGTCAGGCCAAAAAGGTAACTGAGCTGATTTAAACCCAAAATATTGTAGATTTTCTGCACCCCTGAATTTCAGGTGTCCTCAATTCTTCCCAAAAGCCTGACCTCAGCGTCAGGCTTTTTGCTTTTCCGGATATAGCCAGCCGGCAAAACTGCTAACCGGCTCCGGCAAAAACCGTATACGCATGGGCCGGCAGGTGCCGGATTCACCAAAACCTACTTTATCCTTTATGAAAAAGAAAGCAAAAAAACGGATGATGGCAACCCTTGGCGTGGCCATATTTCTCCTTGAGGCGGCCGAGCTGGGAATCATTTTATGGGATAAATACCGGAACACCCCCGGAAAAGTAAATCCCTCCAAAACAAGCAACCGACAGGTGGCAACCGACAGGTGAATGCACCGGCTTCCTGACCAGAATATCTGATGGTTTGCGGCAATGCTTTGCCAGCATAGCTTTGTGGTGTAATTTCACGGGCTATGGAGATACCTCTGCTGAGTGATATCCTGATTATCCTGGGCTGTTCGGTTTTTGTGATCCTGCTCTTCCAGCGGTTCCGGCTGCCGGCCATTCTTGGCTTTCTGATTACTGGCGTACTGGTGGGCCCCAACGGACTCGGCTTTATCCAGGCTTCCCATGAGGTAGACATTCTGGCTGAGATCGGGGTAATCCTGCTGCTTTTTATCATCGGTCTGGAGTTTTCCCTTCAAAGTCTGGCGGCCATCCAGCGGACGGTATTCATCGGCGGTGCGATTCAGGTGGCAGGCACGGTCCTGGTCACTGCCCTGGTTTTTGCCGCCGTAAAAATGCCCCTTCCTAAAGCTGTATTCATCGGGTTTTTGTTTTCGCTGAGCAGTACCGCCATTGTGCTTAAACTCCTGCAGGAAAAGGGTGAGATCAGCAGTCCGCACGGTAAAATTGCCCTTGCTATTCTTATTTTTCAAGACATCATCGTGGTCCCCATGATGCTGTTTACCCCACTGCTGGCGGGGCAGTCAGACAACGTTGTACTGTCGCTGCTGATCCTTCTGCTGAAAGGCTTATTTATCATCGGCTTTGTACTGTTGACGGCCCGGTACGTGGTGCCGAAGCTGCTTTACCTGGTGGCCCGTACCAAAAGCAAGGAACTGTTTATCCTCACCACTGTCGTCATTTGCTTTTCAGTGGCGCTGCTTACCTCCAGAATGGGTTTATCCCTTGCCCTGGGTGCGTTCCTTGCGGGTCTGATCATTTCGGAATCTGAGTACAGCCACCAGGCTACCAGCAACGTGCTGCCTTTCCGGGAAATATTCACCAGTATCTTTTTCGTATCAGTGGGCCTGCTGCTGGATATTTCCTTTCTGCTCCGGCACCTTCCACTCATCCTTACCTTCACTCTGTTTACGGTAGTGGCCAAAGGGTTGCTGGCTTCCCTTGCGACACTGGTGCTGCGGTACCCGCCCCGTACGGTAATTATGGTGGGGTTGTCGCTTTTCCAGGTGGGAGAATTTGCTTTTATTCTTTCCAAAACCGGACTGGAGTACAACCTTCTGAGCATTGATGCCTACCAGTATTTTCTTTCCGTTTCGATCCTGACGATGGGGCTGACGCCGTTTGTGATCAGCCGGGCGGGAAGATTCAGCATTTTTGCCCTGAAAGCACCCTTGCTCCGGCGGATTCACAGCAAAATGCCGGTAATCAAAGCCGCTGCAGTTCAGGTTAATTCAGAGGCTGCGGCGGCTCCCAGTCACCACAGTTTTGAGGATCACCTGGTTATTATCGGGTACGGAATCAACGGAAAAAATGTAGCAAAAGCCGCAAGGGAGGCCAGAATTCCATTTGTCATCGTGGAACTGAACCCTGAAAATATCCGGCAGGCAAGGGCCGTTGGCGAACCGGTCATGTACGGCGATGCCACCGGCGAAGTAATTCTGAGCCACGTGCAGGTACACAAAGCCAGAGTAGTGGTGGTGGCTATATCCGATCCGGCCGCGACCAAGAAGATCATCACCAACATCCGGAGTCTGTCGCATAAAGTGTATATTATCATCCGGACCCGCTTTGTGCTGGAAATTGAGGAAAACCTGCGGCTGGGTGCCGACGAGGTGATACCCGAAGAGTTTGAAACTTCCATTGAAATCTTTACCCGCGTCCTTACCCGCTACCTGGTGCCTGAAGCCCAGATTGAAGGTTTTGTGCGAAAAATCCGTTCGGATAACTACGAAATGCTGCGGCCGGCAGCCAAACGCCGGGAACTCAGCAATGGCCCGGCGCCTGACCTGCCCGAACTTGATGTGGTTGCGATTACCGTGTTGCGGGACCATGAAGGGATCGTGGGCAAAAAGATTTCGGAAGCCAATATGCGCAGGAACTGGGGGGTAACTGTACTGGCTATCAGACGGGATCAGCGGTACATTACTGACGTAAATCCGGACACGCTCATTCTTTATCAGGATGTGCTGTACATTCTGGGAAAACCAGAAGGCATCGCGTCTTTCAGCGCCCAGATCACCGCGTGAATGGGTTATTGGTTGTTAGTTGTCCGAAAGAACAAATAGCGGAAATGGGAGTAGTACCTATTCATTCACATGACGTACGCAGAATTTGAAAATTTACCCATGGCCGAAAGAGCCCAACTGTTGCGCGAAAAAGGCAGTTTCCTCATGACGCAGGAGGGGTCACGGTACTCAGTCAGCCTCTACGCCATTGCTGATTTTTTTGCCGAACTCTGGCTCAATATGGAGAAGGGAAAAGTGATTGATGTAAAACCCTTCCGGGAGTCGTGGCGGCTGAATGCCTTTCTGGATGATCTTGATCTGAAAGATTTGCTGTAAAGGGCGTATTCAGATGTCTGACTGTAATTTTTTGAGTAGTAAATGTACTTTTGTTTATATTAGCTTCTCCACTCCAAAATTTTTGAACCTATGAAAACGGCATTTACCCTTTATCTGCTTCCGTTTGTGGCAGCCATTTTTTCGTTGGCTCCGGCTGCCCACCAACAAACAAGTGCAGCTCCTCTGGAGGAATACGCCGGGACGTATAAAATGAAATCCTATTTTCAGGAGGCGGTCATTAGCGTGAAGGATGGAGCTCTTTACGGGGAAGTGGATGCCAACGGAAACTATAAGCTGATTCCGCAGGAGACCCCCGATACTTTTAAATCCACCAGCTCATACGGTTCTGTCTACGAATTTAAGCGGGATGCACAAACGAAAAAAGTGATTATCCTGACCCTAAAGGTGATGGGGGAAGAAGTATCCGGCGATAAAGTGCAGTAGGAATGTTTTAATTCTTCAGTTGCCCCTGGTCACCGATACAACCGGCGACCAGGGGCACTGTATTTTTGTACATTACCGGAGCAGTGAAAGGGTGCCTTTGTAGGTGCTGTTGCGGTATTTGATCTGGTAGTAGTACATGCCGGTAGGGTAACCATCACCCGTCCAGGCAAAATCCCGGCGGCTGCTTTGGTACACTACCCTACCCCACCGGTTGTAAATTTCAATCTTTTCAAACTGATCCTTGCAGTTATCCGGCGGCAGTTGCGGAATGTAGAAAGTCCGGTTCACATCGTCAGTGTTGGGCGTAAACACGTTTGGCGGTTCAAACTGCCCCGACGCTGATTCGTAATCCGACAGGTCGATTTCCACGGCTACCGTATTCAGCCGGTTTGGAGAGCAACGGTTGTCCTCAATAGTAAAATCAATGACGAACCGGTTCCCTAACTGCTCCAGGATAGCGCAATCAGGCTTCCATACGAATGGTTCGGTCAGGCGACCGGTTCCGCTGCTTCCGCTTCTGAACTGCATGCCGGCTGCCGCCATATCAAAACCGCGGCCGCTGGCCCTGATGGTAATGGCATCATCGTCCTTATCCAGCCCGAGCACATTGAACCGGAGTTCCTGCCCGGGTTTGATATTAGCCCCGTTGCCGGCCAGATCAGTGGCAACTTCGGGCTGGCTGTTGGGTCTTTCGCGGTACTCCAGCCTGACCGTCACCGTAGACCTTTTCTCATTGCCGGGACAGCGTTTATCAATCACCGTAAAATCAACCTGGTACACAACTCCCGGTTTTACGGTGCCGCAGGCCGGCTGCCACGAAAAGGGTGCCGAAACTGTGCCGGTACCTGTAGCGGAGGTAAATACCATACCAAGGTCTTCTAATTTAAAACCGCGTCCGGCTGCTTCGATCACAATCTGATCCCGGTCGGCATCGGTGCCGGTGATGTTAAAATTCAACAGCTGACCGTCTATGACCGTCCCCGCGTTGTTGATCAGACTGGTAACAATCTGCGGCTGGGCATTGGGGTAAAGCGGCAGGTTGAACTGCACACGGAGCGTATCAGTTTTAGGCAAGGGGCAACCGGCGTCTGAGGCAATTATCTCCACCCAGTAGGGGCCTGGAGTGGCAATACAATCGCTGATGCACAGCCGGGCCCGCAACGTATCACCCGGGCCGTTGATTACGCCTGCCGTCGGGGAAATAGTAGCAAGACTTGCCCCGAAATTGAGCGGACGGATGGTCAGGCTAACGTTATCGCGGTTGTTGGCGTCGGTAATCAGCATATCGAGGCAACGCTGATTGGGGTCCGGAATGGTAAGCAACTGGCCTGGCTGGTAAAAATTCCGGCTTCCGGGTACCCGCATGCGCACCTGAGGTCCAAAGTTTACGGGGCAGTCAATCACCATAATCTGGAAGTCACGGCGGACCTCACCGATTTTGCGGCCGTCGCGGTACTCCTCGCAAAGCACCGAAAATACGTAGAGACCGAGTCGGCTGGCCGTAAATGAAAGCTGCCCGGTGGCAGGGTTCACCCGCAACGGCGCTGGTCCGGGAATTACATTGCTCAGACTGATGCCATTGATCCATTGCACCGGGTTGTAAGGCCCTGCCCTGAATTCGGGCGGAGTGAGGGCAGCCGGGTGAGGCTGCACCCGGCTGCTGGTACCGGAGTAAGGCGTTACCAGAGAATAGGCCAGCCGGTCGCCATCCGGGTCAGTGGCTCCGAAATCAAATACAAACGGAGTATTTACGCAGGCATAATCTCCTTTCGGAATGTCGAATACGGGAGAACTGTTGATAAAAGCGTTGCCGGCGTTGGTTACTGCCGGGAATTCCATGTAAAAGCTGTTACCAGCCGACCCCGGGTCGTTGATGTTGGAAATGACCCGGTTCCGGCAGCACCGTTCCCACACTACATAATAACCCTGGGCATCGTTGAAAGTAGCCGCATTGAGGCTGATCTCGGCACTGTACGTAATCTGCCGGGTCCGTAGCCGGGAACTGGTACAGGCTGGGTTGGTGTAACTTACCTGCTGCTGCGAAATTTTTGGCAGCACGTAGGTCATAATCAGCTGGTTGGTCCGCTTACTGAAGATGGCTGCCCTTACGCTTGGGTCTTCCGCCTCGGGGTTGCCATTGATCTCGTCGAAATAAAGATTGAGGGTAAGCGTATACTCCGGGCCACGAAGTCCTTTGTGCCGGAGCTGAAACTCCCCGCCCACAATGTGGGTGGCACTGGCCTGGATCGCGGCAACAAAAAGCAGGAAAATGAAAGCGTAAATTTTTTTCATAATGAACTCCTCCCGGGCTTTACTCAAGGGGTGCTGCAGCAATTATGATCCCGTGGACCTTCCGTAATGTTACTTTCAGCTGGACAAAATAGTAAAACTTTGCGGTTAATCCGTCGATGTACCAAATTGGTAAGCTGTAAACTGCATCTTCTTCTTTAAAATTATAAAAAAACGTGATTAAGTGAAAGTTTGCCCGCATAAAATTGCTTCTGTCTACTGGGTTGCCCTTGGGCCGGAATACCGAGCCAAACCACTGTGAATGAGATAAACCAGGTTTTGGGTAAAATTTCATTTCATTATTCATGTTCCGGCTGCTAAACCGTTCATATACTCCCAAAAGGTACGTATTGCGTACCTTTGCACCCCATTATGAGAAAGAATAAAAAAGACCTGCCCGTACTCTCCGGACTGGAAGTGAGTGGAATGGCCTCGGAAGGAAAATGCATTGCGCGTCACGAGGATCTGGTGATTTTTCTGGACGGCGACCAGGTAGCTCCCGGTGACGTGGTGGATGCCCGGCTGACCAAAAAGAAGAAGAACTTTGCCGAAGCAGTGCCGGTTGCCTTTCATCAATATTCCGGCCTGCGGACAAAGCCGTTCTGCGGGCATTTCGGCGTTTGCGGCGGCTGCAAATGGCAGCACGTTACCTACGAGGCGCAGTTGCAGTACAAACACCAGCAGGTGGTGGATAACCTCACCCGGATTTCAAAGGTCAGCCTCCCGCCCATCCGGCCCATTCTCCCATCGGCCCAGACGACTTACTACCGCAACAAGCTGGAGTTTACCTTCTCCTCCAACCGCTGGCTGACAGTGGAAGAAATTTCCTCCCGCGAAGACCTGGACCGTAAGGCGCTTGGGTTTCACGTGCCGCGCCGTTTCGATAAAATCGTTGACATCGAGCATTGCTACCTTCAGCCGGAACCTTCCAACCGGATCCGGCTGGCAGCCCGCGACTATTCCCGTAAGCATGATTTCCCTTTTTATGACCAGGTGAAGCAGGAAGGTTTTGTCCGGAATCTGGTCATCCGCACCACGCTGGCCGGGGAGGTAATGGTAATCGTGCAGTTCGGCCGGGAAGAGCAGGAATGGAGAGAGGGTCTGCTCCGGCACCTGCGCGACAAGTTTCCGGAAATCACTTCGCTGCTGTACGTGATCAACTCCAAGGGAAATGACACCTTCTATGACCTTGAAGTTGAACATTTTCACGGCCAGACTTACATCACCGAGTACATGGAGGGCCTGCAGTTCCGGGTTGGTCCCAAGTCGTTTTACCAGCCCAATGCGAAGCAGGCGTACGAACTTTATAAAATTGCCCGCAACTTTGCTCAGCTGGAAGGCCATGAGATCGTGTATGACCTGTACACCGGCACCGGCACCATTGCCAATTTTGTGGCCCGGCAGGCGCAGAAGGTTGTGGGTCTGGAATACGTGCCTATGTCCATTGAAGACGCCAGGGTAAATGCACAGATCAACGGGATTACCAATACCACTTTCTTTGCCGGCGACATCCGGGATTTGCTGACGGACGGATTTCTGGAAGGCAATGGCCACCCCGACGTGGTCATTACCGATCCGCCGCGGGGCGGCATGGACGAGTCTGTTTGCCGGATGCTGCTGAAAGCTGCTCCCCGGCGGATCGTGTACGTCAGTTGCAATCCCGCCACCCAGGCCCGTGATCTGGCCATCCTTGATGAGCAGTACGCCGTTAAAGACGTGCAGCCGGTAGACATGTTCCCGCATACCTATCACGTTGAAAATGTAGTCCTGCTGGAAACGAGGAGTTAGCCGGTTGGGTAATTGAGAGGTTGAAGGGTCTGTGCAGGAAACCGTGAGCAGAGTAAGCAAACTCAGTCATCCCCCACTTTCTCAATTCCTGATTCACACACCCCTAACCTCCCTTACTCCTAAACTCCCATCTTCCCATGGTTAACGATCCGGAACTGAGCGGAAAATACCTTGGCACCATTACAAAGGATTTTGTGGTGGTGGCCGATACAATAAAGGAGGCCTCTTACGCCATCCGCAAGCGGGGCTTTTCGGATTTTCCCATTTTCCCGATTTGCCGCATCGAGCAGGTCATTGGTCAGCTCCTCGTTTACCGCCGCGATATGAAGATGGAATGGAATTTTTATGCCTCCTTTCTGGATGAGTTCGTGCAGCGGAAATTAGTGGAAGATGTGGAAGCATTCCGGCAGGCTTACCGGGATCCGGACGAATTCTGCTGCCTGTTTGTCATTGACGTTGACTTCACCCGGTTTGTGTTTCTTCCCTATCCGGAAGACTGAAAAATAATTGACAAGTGAAAATTGACCATTAAAAAAGCGGGTGCTGCCCGGACAGGTGTACAGGTTCACCCACCGCTGGTTCAGGCGTCCACGCTTGGACCTACTTAGATCAAAGCGTCCCGCTTACCCCCGCTGGTTCACGCGTGGACGCCTGAACCAGTGTTTTTCACCCATCCCGCCCTGATCCTCCCAGTAAATTTTCTGCCCGCCGGGTTACCAAAAGTAACTCTCCCCATAAAGAAGCAATCAGCCATGAATGTAATATTCTGTCCCCCCGCCGGTGAGGGAACATCGGAAAGTAAATTTCCCGCCATTATCCGACGCTAAGGAAAATTTACAATTCCAGTTAAAATGCATAATTTCCGGCAGGAGGCAAACCTCCTTCTGATCCGGAGGAAAACCGAAGCAACCACCGGTAATAAAGAGTTCACCCGTTCACCTTTTAACCTGCTTTTCAGTCATGACCGAGCTGCTCCACTTTGCTTTTGCGCCGGTTAACGTTCCTTTTACCCTGCTGCTGATCGTAGTGCTGCTGTATTGGGCATCCGTGATGGTTGGCGTGGCTGGCACCGGCGCTTTCGGCACAGACATTGACACGGACCTGCACCACGATGTCCACGTTGACAAGGGCGTGAATATGGATATTGCACCCCACGCCGGCTGGTTCGGGGTGGTGCTGGGGTACTTCAATGTCGGTTCGGTGCCTTTTATGATCCTGATGAGTTTTGTTTCGCTGTTCCTCTGGATTGGTGCAATCTTGGGAAATTACTACCTGGGAGGCGGGGCGTGGTGGATGAGTATCCTCCTTTTCGTTCCCAATCTGCTGGTGGCCTCCTTTCTGACAAAGCTGATCACCAGTCCGCTTAAGCATGTATTCCGGGAAGGGCAAAACCACGTGGAGAGCAACCACGCCCTGATCGGCCGGACCTGTACTGTCCTGCTCCCAGTCACGGATGGAAAGATCGGTCAGGCCGAGGTGGCCATTCAGCGGGGGGCTCCCCTCCTGCTCACGGTCAAAACCACCAGCGGCAATAAACTGGCCCGCGGTGAAAAAGGACTGGTCATTGACTACGATAAAAACGCCCACACTTACCTGATTGAGCCATACCAGTAGAAAGTCATAAGTCCGGAGTCGTAAGTTGTAAGTTCCGGCAGCAACGCTTATCCGGAATGGTCATTCAGGCATTATTACTTACGACTTCTGACTTACGACTTCTGAAATTCAAAATCTTAACTCCCATACACTATGCTTGCAAATTTATCAATTATCGTTACGGTGATTCTGGCCGTTTTTGTGTTCGGGATTTTTATCCTGATCGCAAACTGGTACAAGAAGGTGCAGCAAGGTGCCGCCCTGGTCCGCACCGGCTTCGGCGACCTGACTGTGAGCTTCAATGGGATGTTTGTGGTTCCGGTGCTGCACAAGCTCGAAACAATGGACATCTCCCTCAAGAGCATTGAAATCAACCGGGTGAGCCGGGAAGGACTGATCTGCAAGGACAACATGCGGGCCGACATCAAGGTGGCTTTCTTCGTTCGGGTGAACAAGACCAAGGAAGACGTGGAGAAAGTAGCCCAGGCCATTGGTTGCGTCCGGGCCTCTGATCCCGCCCAGATGGTGCAGTTGTTCGAAGCCAAATTCTCCGAAGCCCTCAAAACCGTGGGCAAGCGGTTTGATTTTGTGGACCTGTACGACTCCCGCGAAAAATTCAAAAACGAAATCCTCGAAGCAATCGGCCGCGACCTCAACGGCTACGTGCTGGACGACTGCGCTATTGATTATCTGGAGCAGACGCCCATTACTTTCCTTAACGCCGACAACATTCTGGATTCCGAAGGCATCAAGAAGATTACCGAACTCACTGCCCAGCAGAAGATCAAGGCCAACCTGATCCGCCGCGAGGAAGAGAAAGTGATTACCAAACAGAACGTGGAAGCCCGCGAAGCCATCCTCGAACTGAACAAGCAACTGGCCGAGAAGGAAGAAAAGCAGAAACGCGAAATTGCCTCCATCAAGGCCCGCGAAGAAGCGGAGATTGAGAAAATCACGCAGGAAGAACGCCTGAAATCAGAACGTGCCCGCATCCAGACCGAAGAAGAATTACAGGTAGCTGAGCAGAACAAACTGCGCCAGATCGTGGTCGCCCAGAAGAGCAAGGAAAAAACGGAAGCCGTTGAAAACGAACGCGTCATGCGCGAGCAGATGCTGGAAGCCAACGACCGGGAACGGATCGTGGAACTGGCCCGCATTGAGAAGGAAAAGGCACTGGAAGAAGAACGCAAGAACATTCAGGAAGTGATCCGGGAGCGGGTGAGTGTGGAGAAGGCCGTAGTGATTGAAGAAGAACTGATCAAGGATGCCCGGGCTTTTGCCACGGCTGACCGGGAAAAATCCGTTGCCATCAAGCACGCCGAGCAGGTGGCCGAAGAATCACTGGTGCAGCAGATCAAGTCCGCGGAAGCCGCCAAGCGGGCCGCCGAACTGCACGCCGGGCAGGCCATCATTGAGGCCAACGCCGACCGCCAGGCAGCCGAACAGACTGCCGAAGCCAGGAAGATTCTGGCTGATGCACGGGTAAAAGAAGAGGCCGCCACGGGCCTGGCCGAAGTCAGGGTGTTGGAAGCCAAGGCCACTGCCAGTGAGAAGCAGGGTCTGGTCGATGCGACGATCATTGAAAAGAAGGCATTTGCCGAAGCCGCCGGTATCAGGGTGAAGCGGCAGGCGGAGATAGAAGCCAACGAGAAGGAAGGCCTTGCCGAAGCAAAAGTGACCCAGTTCAAAGCCGATGCCCTCGAAAAGCAGGGACTGGCCGAAGCCAACGTCCGTGAAAAGAAAGGATTGGCCGAAGCTCTGGGCATCGAGGCCAAAGCCAATGCCATGAAGAAACTGGACGGCGTGGGCAAAGAGCACGAAGAGTTCAAGCTGCGCGTACAGCAGGAAACCGACATTGCCCTGGCCCAGATCACCATTCAGCAGGACATTGCCAACGCCCAGGCCAGCGTGATCAGCGAAGCCCTGAAGGCTTCCAACATCAGCATCGTGGGCGGCGAAACAATGTTCTACGAAAACATCATGGGTGCCATCACCAAAGGCCGTTCCGTGGACAGCTTCGTCAACAACAGCGAAGTAGTCAGGGGCGTCAAGACCGCCCTGCTGGGCAGCAATGGCAACGGTAACGGCAAAGAAGGCGGACTTGGCGATAACCTGAAAAAGTTTGTCAGCCAGTTTGGCCTCAAGTCCGACGACGTGAAAAATCTGACTATTGCCGCCCTGATCATCAAAATGATCACCATGACGCACGACGATGGCCTCCGCGGCATCCTTGCCGAAATGCTGGATGCCGCCCAGAAAACCGGCTTCGCGGAGTGGAAGGCAACATCGGTGCTGTAAAAAATGAGACTGCAGGAAGGGAGACCGGAAGAAACGCATCCACTCCTTTTCTTTGGTGAAGGTCGCTTCTTACCATTTCTGACTTTTTGATTCTTTTATATTCCATGTCATCCTGAAAGAATCTTCAAAGGAACAGGTAAAACTGCCCTTGACTACGAAGATTCTTTCAGGATGACGTTGGAGTGGAGTATACTGGATATATACCCGGTCAAATGAATTCTTGATACCCTTTTTTAATGAACAGATTCCGGAAATGGGATTTGCACGTGCCTGACCTCCGGTCTTCCGTCTCCCTTCCTCCGGTCTCCCCTTTTGTACTATGGCACCCACCCAGATACCCATCGCCAAAGCCGAAAACACCCCAAATATCCGGCTCGAAAGCGGTACCTACGAAATCATCCGGAAGCGGCTGGAAGGCCACGCCAAAGACTTGTGGGAACGGCTGGGTAAACTGAACCGGGCCCGGAAGGAAGTATTCGGTTCGATTGAAACCAGGCTGATCGCCAATAACCGCATCGCAACGGAGCACAACTGCATTCCGCAGGACATGATCCCCGTGGGCAGGCTTTTCATCTTCGGTTACAACGTACACCTCGGCCTGAAATCCGAAGTGGACCTGTCGGATGTGTTCAGCGTGTTTTCCTTCGACCCGGTGGACCATTCTTTCAGTCAGCAGCCGCCGGACCTGATCCGGAACCCGGAGTTTGAAGGACAGGTAAAGGAACTCTATAAGTACTACAAGCACACTACATTTATCAAGTTCGCCATCATCGGTCCGCACCTGTTCATGGTGTTCAAGATCGGGAAGGGTGCCCGCGACATCAAGACTTTCAAGTGGCTGGTCAAAGGCGACGGGCTGCACTACCTCGACAACCGCAGCGACCACGAGTTTAAGTACCCGGCGCAAAATGATTTTGAGTGGAAACGGACCCGCCGTGATTTTCACCGGAAGGGCAGATTTCCCCACATTTCGGTGGAAGACCGCATTTTTGTGGAAACCGTCGGCGGCGACCTGACCATCAAGGTAGAAGACAACACTGACACCGGCGAGGGGATTTTCTCCGAGAAAGTTGACCACCCCGACCAGTCGCTGGACGATGCGGAGATATCCTACGCCAGCCTCGGCAACCTGATCCTGCTGAAAATCAGGCCCTATCAGGAGAAAGATTACCGCTACATCATCTACAACGACAAACTGAAGAAAGCCGTCCGTCTGGATGCCATCGGCAACGCCTGTATCCTGCTGCCCGACAGTCAGGGGCTGCTTTTCGCCAACGGCTATTACCTGCAGAGCGGAGAGGTAAAGCAATTCTCTACCCTGCCGGAAAATACGCAGTTCGAGAAAAGCATTGCCTCCCCGAACGGTGAAGATGTCTTGTTTGTTTTCCACAACCTGGAGTCGGGTACCTACGTGCTGCTGCCGTACAACATGATCGGGCAGAAAGTCGAAAATCCGGTACTCTGCAATGGTTTCTCGCTTTTCGGCAACGGCGAACTCTGCTACTTCCGCTCGGAAGACAAACCCTCTAAAAATCACCTCATTCAGATCTGGCAGACGCCGTTCGTGGGTCCGGATTACGTGCCGCCCGTGAGCAGTGAAAGTTACCTCTACAAAGTCGGCAACAAAGACATTGTGCGGGCCATGGCCGAGGCGCAGGAAGTGATCAACCTGATCGGCCGGGAAGAGGTGTACGCCACGCTGTACTCGGACCTGGTGAAGCGAACCGGCTCCATGCAGGACACCTACTACTGGCTCAAGGCCGAAGAGTCTTTCAACCTGCACGTGCCGGTAGCCGAAATCCGTACGGCTGCCTCATCGGCCATCAAGGAATTTGAGAAAGTAGTCCGGGTCCGGAAAAACACGCAGGCGGAAACGGAAGGCATCGTCCGGAAGATAAAAGAACTGGAAGGAACCATCCGCAAAACGCAGTTTGACCGGGTGGACAAGTACGTGCAGTTGCTGTCGGACCTGCGTGAACTGCAGGGGGAAACCATTTCCCTCAAAGAGCTTCGGTACGCCGATCCGGAGGCAATCACGGCGCTGGAGGAAAAGCTGGAAGCCCACTCCCGCCAGCTTTCGGCGGATACGGTTACCTTTTTGCTCAAGCCAGACTCGCTGGGCTACTACGCGCAGATGGTGGAAAGCCGGCACGGTGAAATTGATTCGGTCACCAAAGTAGCCGAAGCCCAGGCGCTACAGACCCAGCTGGACGAAACCGCCGGGGAACTGGATCTGCTGATCCAGATTGTAGGCAACCTCAAAATCGACGATTCCACCCAGACCACCGCCATCATTGACGGGATCTCCGGCATCTACGCCCACCTCAATGCGGCAAGAGCGGCGCTGAAAAACCGCCGGCGCGAACTGCTGAGCGTGGAAGCCGTAGCCGAATTCAACGCCCAGTTGAAGCTGATCGGGCAGGGCGTGATCAGTTACCTCGACATCTCCGACACGCCGGCCCGCTGCGATGAATACCTCACCCGGCTGATGGTGCAGGTGGAAGAACTGGAAGGCCGCTTTGCAGAGTTTGACGAATTTCTGGTGCAACTCGCCGACAGACGCGGGGAAATACACACGGCTTTCGAGGCCAAAAAACTATCCCTGACCGAAGCCCGCAACAAGCGGGCCCAGTCGCTGCTGACCGCCGCTGACCGGATTCTGAAGGGCATTGGCAACCGCGTGGCTGCCCTGAAAACGGTACCCGAAATCAACGGCTACTTTGCCTCCGACCTGATGATCGGAAAGGTCCGGGACATTGTGAAGAGCCTGACCGAAATGGAGGACAGCGTAAAGGCCGACGAAATCGAGAGCCGCCTCAAAACCATCCGGGAAGACACCGTCCGGCAGTTAAAGGACCGGCAGGACCTGTACGTAGACGGGCAAAACGTGATCCGGTTGGGCAAACACGCTTTTTCGGTCAATACCCAGCCACTGGACCTGACGCTGCTGACCAAAGACGGCGAAATGTACTACCACCTGACTGGTACCAACTTCTACGAAAAGATCACCCATCCCGATCTGCTGGCTTGCCGCGACCTTTGGGACCAGGAACTGATCTCCGAGAATCAGGAAGTGTACCGCGCTGAATACCTGGCGTTTCAAATGTTCAGGAGCCTCCCCCAACCCTCTCCAGGGGAGGGGGCTTCAGACTCCCCTCCCTGGCGGGGAGGGGCTTTGGTGACGGCTTTCATGGCTCCGCGGTACGCCGAAGGGTACGTAAAAGGCGTGCATGACCACGACGCCGCAATGATTCTGGAAGCGTTGCTGGAGCTGAATGGCCAGATTGACCTGCTCCGTTACCCCAGCGAAGCCCGGGCCTGCGCGGCGCTTTTCTGGCATTTTATCACGCCCGAAAAGAAAGCCCTGCTCGGCCAGCAGCTGAAAGGCATTGGCATCATCCGGCAGGTATTCCCCGATACGCGGGAGTTTTCGGAGTTAATGGTAGACATCCGGCAGGAAATTGATCTTTTCATAAAAGATACCGCGTTATTCAACCCGGCCCTTACCCGGCTTGCGGGCGAATACCTTTTTGAAGAACTCACCCGCTCCGGAGGGTTTATCATCAGCAGCGAAGCGGCCTATCTGTACACTGCCTTTGAAGATTACCTCCGCACCGCGAAGCACGAAATGACCTTCCGGCAATCACTGGACGGGCTGGAAAATGCCCTGGTGGAACGCTACCAGCTGGCCCGCAACGGGTCCGGGCTTTGTCCGGCCGGGAAACACAAAAATTGCTGCCGCCGCCGGATGTGGATGAGACGGCCTCCCTGCTGTATCTCGATAATTTTGATGAAGCCGCATCGTAAAAGCCAACACCCGCCTGACTATCAGCGGTTTGCTGGGAACGCACAAGGTGATTTCTGATAAAACCTATGGGTTGCATTTTAATTCTTTTCCTGCTGAAGCTGAATGGTTTGAGGAGCAGGTGGTGCCGCGGTTCCGGCAGTTGGCGGATGTAAAAAAGTCGCTGGCCACGCAAATCCGGGAAGAACTCCGGCTCGGGGAGTTAAGCCTCGGGTATTGACTTCATTCGTCTGTGGGAACAAACTGGATTGACCAGTTTACCTGCCCCTGATCGGCGACAACCTTGCCAAGCAGATGGGTGTGTAGGTGCCGCTAAACGCACCGATCTGATGGGCATGCTGCTGCTGATCTCGCCGCCCGGCTACGGCAAGACCACGCTGATGGAATACGTCGCAAACCGGCTGGGACTGACTTTCATGAAAATCAACGGGCCGGCCATTGGTCACCGGATCACCTCCCGACCTGGCCGAAGCCCCCAACGGCAGCCCGCGAGGAGCTGAACAAGCTGAACCTCAGCTTCGAAATGGGCGACAACGTGATGATTTACGTAGACGACATCCAGCACTGCAACTGGAGCTTCTGCAAAAATTCATTTCCCTGCGCGACGGTCAGCGGAAAATTGATGGCGTGTACAAGGTGCGCCCAAAACCTACGACCTGCGCGGCAAAGTGTGCGTAGTGATGGCTGGAAATCCTTTACACCGAAAGCGGCGAAAAATTCCGCATTCCCGACATGCTGGCCAACCGCGCCGATACCTACAACCTCGGCGACATCATTATCGGCGACACGGAAGACATTTTCAAGCTTAGCTACATCGAAAACTGCCTCACTTCCAACGCAATACTGAATAACCTGGTGACGCGGAGCCAGAAAGATATTTATTCCTCATCCGGGCTGGCCGAAACCGGCAGCCGCGATGGCTCGAGTTTGATAGCCGGGCTATCCGGCGGAAGAAATGAATGAGTACGTGGCTACGCTGCAGAAGCTGTTTGTGGTGCGGGACACGATACTGAAAAACAACCGCCTACATCCACTCGGCGGCGCAGGCCGATGAATACTGCACGGAGCCGCCTTCTTCAAGCTGCAGGGCTCCTACCGGAACATGAATAAAATTGCCGAAAAAGTGGTGCCGGTCATGAACGAGGCCGAGCTGCGGACGGTGATCCTATCGCACTACGAAAATGAAGCCCAGACCCTGACCACCGGGGCCGAAGCCAACCTGCTGAAGTCTGGGAACGAAACGGCCTTTTGTCCGCAGAAGAAAGCCCGCTGGGAGGAGATTAAAGCCATTTTCCGGAAAAACCAGAAATTCCGCGGCACGTTACCGGCGACCAGATGGGTCAGTTGATAAAAGCAGCTATCGGGTCTTGGAGAGGGACTGAGTTCCATCCGGGGAGGTGCTTGCGGAGGGGATCCGGAACAAGTAGACTGTCGGGATCAGTTGTCAGAATCAGGATTCTCAGGATGAGAGGATTGAAGGATGGGAAGGTTTTATTACTCTGGACCGAGAAAAATTACTATAATGACCCCGTGCAATATCCAGACAGTGACCAATTCTAAATAAAAGTTTGGTTCTTGGAGAGATTTAGGAAAAGCTTCAAATTACAGACAAAAAGGGAAGCCTAAGTGATGGATATGAATCAGGTATATGAGGAATTACTGGGCCTGAAAGAGTTGCAAGTGAATCAGGTAGTAGTGGGTGCTACTCAGATAGAGGTGTATTGTGAGTCCAGATTAGTTGAAGGTTATTGTCCGGTGTGCTTGCAAAATGCAATTGTGTTAAACAAACGTATGAGCGAAAGGTGAAGGATTTATCCATCTCGGGAAAGGAAGTCTGGTTGTATATTACCTCCAGGCAGTACGTGTGTAAAGACTGTAACCGGCATTTTTACGAGCAGTTTTCTTTGTGACCCTGTGAAAGCGTCAATAAGCGGTACGCCGAACGGTTATATGATTTAAGCAGGGGGTGGAATTGCAATACGTAGTCGTACGGGAAAAAACCTGTGCTGGCAGACGGTGAACCGTATTTTTCAAAAGTACGCCCGAAAACAAGTCAATCTCATCAATGCCTTTGCCCGGGTAAACCGGCCGTATTGATGAGATTGCCCTGAAGAAAGGCCACAAGCATTACATAGCCGTAGTAGTAGACCCGACACGGGACAGGTGCTCGACTTACCCGAAGACCGTAGCAAGCAAGCCTTGGTGAAGTATTTTCAGGCCAAAGGCCCTGACTTCTGCGCCCAGATCAAGCTTTTCTGCTCGGATATGTGGAAGGGTATCTGAATGCGGCTAAAGAAGTGTTTCCTAATGCCGTCCTTGTAGCCGACCGGTTCCACTTCTTTTCCCGTTTGCAAAAGGCCGTTGACAACTGCCGCCGCTACCTGCGCAGAAAGTCCCGTGGCCTATGAGCTAAAGCAACTCAAATGGCTGCTGCTCAAAACCCTGACCGGCTTACCGCTCCCCAGAGCAACAACTCCATACCTTGTTTGCCCAACCTGACTACCAGTTGCTCAAAGCTACTTATGAGGCCAAAATACCTTCAGAGCCCTTCTCCAATCAGACCTGAATCCTCAGCAGGCCCAAGCGCAAATACAACGCTGGCTGACTCAACTTGAAGAGACGGCCAATCGTTTCCTTACTGATTTTGTCAACTTCTATGCTACCCGAAAAACTTATATCCTTAACTACTTCGGGGACGCTATTCCACCGGCATCATTGAAGGCATTAACAACAAAATCAAGTCCATCAAACGAAGGGCCTTTGGCTTTAGCAATTTCAACAACTTCAAACTAAGAGTCCAGACCGCTTTCGGTTGATTCTCCCTTTCCCTAAATCTCTCCAAGAACCATCTGACCAATTCTAACATTCTTTCATGCTTCCAGCCATGATTTATCAGGGTCGGGATAATGGCTTTCTATCTCCGTCCAATCTCGGGTTTTGGCAGCTTGTGCCCGATATGTTCTGTTCGTTTTCATTTGGTTGCAGCCAACGAATCAGGTGCAGCCGTCAACCGTGTGCTACTGGCGTTGGCTCTGCGATGAGGCGTACCGGTGACCAGCCTGCACCAGGTGTTATGCCCTTGTGCTTTTTTATAACTTTTCTATCTCTTCTTCGTCAGTTCTGTAGTTTCAGCTATCACTTCTATATCCACGCCTTTCTTCTTCAACCGTTTAGCGATTTCCATCCGTCCTTCTTGTTTTCCTTCGTTTCTTGCTGTCTCCAAAACACTATAGTTATCCCAATAGGTCTTCAGGCTTTCTTCATATGTTTTCATTTCTTCTGGTGTTGTTGTGCGACTTCCGCTTGTTCAAATAATTTCTTAAATATCTTCTCCCGCAACTTCTTTGGTATATCCTGCAATCGGTGCAGATTCTTGAGTGGTATTCCCCCGTAAAAGTGGAAGGTAGGAAAAGAGTATATTCTCAACTCTAAACCACTACTGTAATGGCAAGCAAAAAGACTTACACCAAAGAGTTTAAGGAGGAAGCCGTGCGATTGGCCCGGCAGAACGGGAACGTAACGGAGACCGCCAGAAATCTGGGATTACAGCTAAGCGTGCTCCGGCGCTGGAAGAAGGAACTGGAGGATCATGGTGAGAAAGCTTTCCCCGGCAAGGGACACCTGGCAGATGAAGAATTACGGCAGCTGCAAAAGAGAAAACCAGCGGTTAAAGGAAACGGTCGAGATATTAAAAAAAGCGGTGGGTATCTTCACAAACCGCTCCGGAAAGATACCCTTTCTGAGGAGCACCGGGATGAATATCCACTGGAGCGGTTGTGTGAGGCATTGGATGTATCAGTGAGTGGTTATTACGCCTGAAAAAGCGGCCGGAAAGTGAACGGAAACAGGAAAACCAGCGGATATAGCAGAAATACCTGATTTGTAGTAAAGCTTACCCTAAAATCCGCAAGGTTTTCCAAAACCTTGGCGGATTTGGTACCACAGCCGATATACTATTGCTATAGTAGAAAAAATCAGGGAGATTCACCGGCTGAGCAGAGAGACGTATGGAAAGCCCCGTATCCACGATCTTGGGGAAAAGGGTATTCCGTGTTCAGAAAACCGGGTAGCGCGTTTGATGAGACATCACCGGATTACCGCTAAAAGAAAAAGAAAGTTTGTCGTCACTACTGATTCCAGGCACAACTTGCCGGTGGCTGAAAACAAACTCAACCAGGAATTTACTGCCACTAAAGCTAACCAAAAAGTGGGTCACTGATATCACTTACGTGTGGACAAGGGAAGGCTGGCTGTACCTGGCCGTAGTACTGGATTTGTTTTCCCGGAAAGTGGTGGGCTGGGCGATGGATAAAACAATGGAAAGAGGGCTGGTAATGAATGCTTTGCAGATGGCCCTGGCCAGAAAACCACAGCAAGGGCTGCTGCATCACTCGGATCGGGGCTCTCAGTACGCAAGCAACGACTACCAGCAACTACTCAGAGACAATAAAATTATTTGTTCAATGAGCCGGAAAGGCAACTGTTACGACAATGCCTGCATGGAAAGTTTCCCTGCCTGCCGGACAGGCTGGTTTGCTACCCTCAAACAGGAACTGGTCTGCCACCGCCAGTACCAGACCCGACAAGAAGCTAAGCAAAATATCTTCGAATACATCCAGGTCTGGTATAACCGGAAACGAAGGCACTCATCGCTGGGCTACCTGAGTCCGGAACAATTTGAAAACAAAGGCCAGTATCAGATGGCCGCCTGATCTTTTCTCAGCCTACACATTTTTGGGGGAAACCCAGTTGGTTTAACACCTGCCTGCCGGCAGGCAGGTGGCTGAAATCGAATTCTCAGTGCTCAACCGAAAAGTGGACGGCTATATTCATTGCCCTGCTAAACTCCAGGAACTGGTCCACAAGTGGCAACAGGCAAGAAACAAGATAGGTATGAGTACCAACTGGCAATTTGCTACCAAAGACGCCCGGGTAAAGCTTAGAAAATTATACCCGACAATATAATGTTTTCAAAGCACTAGATTTAAAATGAAAATTCCTATGGCTATAGTCTATGCTATTCCAAAGGGAAAAAGAAATGACATAGTTTAGATTACACTCCCTCAATTTCTATATTTGAGTGCAGGTAGTATTTATTTGTCCCACAGCCTCTCATGAATTTAAAAGTAATTGCATTTGATGCAGATGATACCCTTTGGGTTAATGAACCTTACTTTCGGGAAACTGAAGAAGAGTTTTTGCCAGCTCTTAGAAGATTTTCTCCCCAGCCACACGCTTTCAAAAGAACTACTACGCATTGAAATGCAGAACCTAAGTCTATATGGCTACGGAATAAAAGGATTCATGCTCTCTATGATTGAGACCGCTATTTCGGTATCAGATAGAACGATTGATGTAAAGGGAATTGAAAAATAATTCAATTGGGCAAAGAAATGCTGGTAAGGCCAATTGAACTTTTAGATGGTATAGAAGAAGTTCTCTTTGCCTTGAAAAATCATTACCGTTTGGTAGTTGCTACCAAGGGCGATTTGCTTGATCAGGAAAGAAAGCTTAAAAATTCAGGAATTGAACATTACTTCCATCATATAGAGGTCATGTCAGAGAAAAAGATGCGGATTATCAAAAATTGATCAAGCATTTGGACATACAGCCTGAAGATTTTTTAATGATAGGTAATTCTCTTAAATCTGATGTACTGCCTGTTTTGGCAATTGGGGGGCCATGGGTATCATGTTCCTTATCACACTACATGGGTACATGAGGTGATAGAACATCATGTAGAGCATCCAAACTTCGTGACAACTAAAGCACATAAAGGAAATTTTGTCTTTACTGCCCGTATGAAACACAGATTAGATTTAGATACCGGGTTGCGCAAAGACCATTTTCACTTCTTTAGTCAGTTTGAGGAGCCATTATTTTGGTGTATGCGTAACTATTGATTGCACCCAAGCATATAAAAGCAGCTAAAGAAAGTGGTTGTTTCTTCTTTCTTTTTTTATCTGCACAAAAAAGTTTACTGGCTGCTAACCAGATTGAGCCTTTCAGGTACAGAATCGTGAGAACTCAGAAATGTCAGAAGTGATGGTCTATGATGTAGTTAACGCCTCTTCCACCATCAACCGCGCAAATGGAACATTTGGATTTGCGTACATGGAGAATTTTCCACCAAAAGCAGGAAGAGTTTTCTTACATGCTCAAAAAGGAAATTGAACGCTTCCAAAGCACAGCTGGCTTGGTTCCAGCCGTATCAGGAGAAAATCTTATTCACTATTCTTCTTATCCTTGATAAATTTCCACGGGTCTTTCTCATGCTCGCGCGTTTTCTTTCAAGGATAGCTGCCCAAAATTTCCTTTGGGAAGATGACAGAAGTAAAGACTGATTTACTGAGTTCCAGCGGACACATCAAAAGGCATATGGATGATCGAGGCCAATACATTGAATTATTTCAGAAAATTTAGAAATAATCCTGATTAGTCTTTCGGACAAGTCTACCTATTTGGTTTGATGATAGATGGTATTGTTAAAATGAAAATTCCATGGCTATAGTTTGACCTAAGGGAGAAAGAAATGACACTTTAAATTACACTCCCCAAGATAAGCATTTTGATGACTTCGCCTCCGTTAGCCCCCGAAATTAATATCTCTTCCGGTATGGGGGAATTACCGCCAACGAATCAGGTGCAGCCGTCAACCGTGTGCTACTGGCGTTGGCTCTGCGATGAGGCGTACCGGTGACCAGCCTGCACGGTGTTATGCCCTTGTGCTTTTTTATAACTTTTCTATCTCTTCTTTCGTCAGTTCTGTAGTTTCAGCTATCACTTCTATATCCACGCCTTTCTTCTTCAACCGTTTAGCGATTTCCATCCGTCCTTCTTGTTTTCCTTCGTTTCTTGCTGTCTCCAAAACACTATAGTTATCCCAATATCTGGAGGCTTTCTTCATATGTTTTCATTTCTTCTGGTGTTAGTTGTGCGACTTCCGCTTGTTCAAATAATTTCTTAAATATCTTCTCCTGCAACTTCTTTCGGTATGCCCTGCAGGCGGTGCAGGTTCTTTAACACATACATCCATTTGTCAAAATGGGTTACAAGCTCTTCTTCCTCTTTCCTGAACCTGCATTTCAATGTAGACAAACGTCAATTTGTCGTAAAGCCACTTCTCCTGTTTCTTTATCTATCAACCCTATCTCCCGCAAAAACCGTTCTTTTGTATCGGCAAAGCTGAAGTTGAGGATACTGACAGTATAAACAGCTTTCAGGTTATACTCCCATTGATGGCCTTTCTGGGCTTGTTCCTGTATAGGAAAGGTAGCGTAGAAGATACTGCGGTCTTTGAAGTACTGCTGCGGCACATTCTGCAGTTCGATGATAAATTTGTCACCATGCTCATTCTCGCAGTACAAATCAAAGATAGCTTTTCTGTCAATTTGGGTCTTGCCTAACTTTTCGGTGTTCAGGTAGATCAAATCCTTGATTTGCTCTCTGTCACCAAGAACTTGATTAAGAAAGTCAATCAGCAAATCTTTGTTGTATTCGCTTCCAAATAGTTTTTTGAATCCAAAATCTCTGAAAGGGTTTATGTATTTCTCTCTTATGGCCATACATCAAAGATAGATTTTCCGCCACTCTTGCCGTTGTCTTTTTGCATAGGGCATAACGTATCAAGACTACCCAGCGCCGTGGCCTCATGCTGGGCAATGCGGCGGAGCGGCCCGGTGATTGGAGTAGGCGGTGTTAGCCGCTTTCAGTTTTCATCGTTTTGAATTGTATTTAATCGGTATCCGGTTTTTCTGGGGAATTCCTCTAATTCATCATGAGGAATTGAGCTTATGTGAAAGTACTCCTCTTCCAATTCAACTACGCTCTCGCCTTGTTATTCAGTTTCACTGCCAATATTTCCTCAGCCTCAACAGTTCGGTTAATAAGCGGGATCAAATGCTTTATTTGTATTCGGTTGTTTGCAATTCTAGCTGTTGAGGGAAAGAGGGCCACAATCGTCTGACCACTAAGATCAGGTAAGCAATTCCAAGAGATAGTAGTAAGTAACATACTTTTCAATAAACACTGAAAAGTAAATACCGGATGAAATAAAGCCCAAGAGAAAAAATACGACTGCCGACAGTATAAGCATATTCAGTATCCCTGCCAATCGTTGTTTCTTCCAATTATTGTCTCCTGTTCATTCTCATCCTTTGGATTGCGGCTAACGGAGCGAAAACCCACGACGGCGTGCCATATTTGCTTGAGCAATGCGGTGAGGCGGGTTGTGGACGTTGGGTTTGGTGTTGGCTGACGTATTTCCTTTTTTATTCACTTTTCCTCCAGATCATCCGTTGGGATAATTCGTTCGGGCAGGTTATTATAATCGATTCGTTGCTCTTTCAAATATTCAGGATTCTCCTCATTGATAATCCTTTCAGCTTCCTTATTCAATTCTTCTTCATTCAACGGATGCTCAATATGAAAATCACTGTACTCGTCTTTTTCAAGCACAAATCTCCCAGCCAGAACTGAGCCATTTTGAATCAATAGTACCTCTGTTTTACTTTCTATTGACGGGTCAGTCTTGCCAGTAGCCCAGATAGTTATTCGTTTATGTAGCCAGCGGATCATGGCCACCCCGCACACCGCGGCTCGAATGGGCCTTCTTGGCGTCGGCTTGTTCCTCGGCTGGGGTCGGCGGCCCGGTTGTCGGAGTGGCGGTGTTTGTAGGCCCGGCCTTTCCGCAGCGTCGGCAATGAGTTGAGCCTTTATATTTTATCCAGTTGGTTTCCGGACGGTTGCCTTACGCTGACTACTTGGTTACAAACCTCGCTTTTTTGTCAATTTGCTAATCTTTTGGTTTTCGGACTTGCTGCCAATCCTCGTTTTTATCATTCTGCTGGCGTACCGGGTCGTTTCCGTACGCCAAACGTGTTTTTTCGCTTCCAAATAGCCTTTAACGGACCAAAATCCGTGCTTCTGTCGCCTGTGGGTCTCTCTTATTTTATAGGCCTGGCCCACGTTTCTCCGTTCTTGCGCTTTAGCCTCATTTTTCCTGCTGGCCTATAACGGAGCAAGCCCACCCGCAGCCGAGGCCTCCCAGGCTGGAATGCGGCTGGAGCGGCCCGGTGGTCGTTGGTGGGCGGTGTTAGCCGGTTCTCTGTTTCTTCTTTATATCCAAATCCAGAATCGTGAGCCGTGTTAACTCGCAAAATCACAATCTCTTGTTCATTTGGAATTTGATATACGATGCGGTATTTCTTCAAAATAAGCTCCCTGACTTTCTTGTTGTTGAATTCAGGTACTACTCTACCCGATTCAGGATGATAACTGCTCCATTTTCTCAAAAATCCGGTTGATGAAAGTCGGGCAACTGCGGGAGAATCCTGAGCGATATAAGTTTCGATGCTAGCAACCGGTGTTCAGAAAGGCTTATTTTCTCTGACCACTTGGTCTCGAACCGCTGTTTAGCTTCCTGTAATGAGATAGTTCTGTAAGGCGTCTTTCATCCCTTTTCAATTTTCGATGAAAAGCAGCTTTTCGTTTCGAATCCTGGAAGACTGTCCAATGTTTCTATTACTCTGGTCTTGTTCATAGGTCTTTTGCCTTTTCCCAATATATTGTCTGCCTTATTTCATTCAATCGAAGCTGACCGTGAACCCCCGACGCCGCGAATTTGCGTGAGCCTGCGGTGGAGCGGCCCGGTGGTCGGCGTGTTTGGTGTATCAAAGCTTTTACCGAGCGTTGGATGCGTTGAGATCTTCGTTTGGTTTGTCGTTCCGGCTTGTTATTTAATCGACTATGTGGGCACAAACCTTCAGGATTCTTGGCTGGAAAAGCAAATGTTTCTTTTTCGTCTTGCTGCCAAACGACCCGCTTTTATCATTCGTTGGTCTCAATATGAATCCGCAGCTTACGTTTTTTGCGCCAAACGTCTTGTTTCTTCGCAGCCTATAACGGACCAAGGCCACCCGCTGCAGGGCCCATCAGTTACCCCGTGGGTTAGTTTCCATTGGCGGCGTGGACAGTCTTGCCAGTAGCCCGGTTCGTGCGTCAGCAATGGGTTGAGCCTCTTTTTTCTGCTGGCATATAACGGACCAAGACCACCCCACGCGGCTCGAAGCTGGCCTTCTTGGCGTCGGCTCTTTCGGCTGGTCGGCGGCCCGGTTGTCGTAGTGGCTGGTGTTATAGGCCCGGCCTTTCCCTTCGAGCGTCGGCAATGAGTTGAGCCTTTTATTTTTAGTTGGTTTCCGGACTCCTTGCGGCTGACTACTTGGTTACAAACCTCGGTTTTCCGGCTTCGTGGGAAAGCCAATCTTTCCTTTTTCGGACTTGCTGCCAATCAAACTCGTTTTTATCATTCGTTGTTTGCCGGACTTTCGTTTTCGCCAAACGTGTTTTTTCCTTCGCTGGCCTATAACGAAAGCCAACCGGTGAATCGGCTCATGCGTTCACTATCAAACAACGGCGGTGTTAGGCATAGGTGTTATATGCCGGCCTTATTCTTTCATCTTTTATCAATAGAAATCTACATCTAATCAAGGCCTAACTGTGAATTTCTTTTAATTGTTCTCTTGTTAAATGCAGGCCGATTCCCAACCGTCATAGGCTGTAACTTACTGCCAATTCTGCCATACTTGGGTTATCTCTTGTAAGACTTTTTCAGAGGTCTAATCTTGTGGTATATCCTCCACATGGGCCTCAATGGAGTTATTCAGGCTATTGAAGATTCTGCCGCCCAATAATTCCAGACCATACTCTTTTAATCTTTTGCAATACCTACTTGAAAGCAGCCTGTTCGCCCAGGTGCATACAAAGCCTGGTCATTTCATCAGGATGGAAGGAAAATCAAACAGCTTCCTCTGTTCTGATTAGCTTCGACATAGTTTTTTATTTTTTACTGGCATATAACGAATCAAGGCCACCCCCCGCAGGGCCTTCTTAGCGTCGGCTCTGCGCTTCGGCTTCGGCGGCCCGGTTGTCGGAGTGGCTGGTGTTGTAGGCAACCCTTTCACTTCATTCTTTTCATTTAATTCGTTAGGGCACGGCTTTCCGTATCCTTTCGGCCTGCGTTCCCACTGTAACGTCTTTATGATTCGGCTGTTGACTGCCTGTGTCACTTTAATCATCTCAGGCAGCCGTTCATTTTGTTCGTTTGATTTGCCCGCATGATGCCAATCGCCAATCGTTTTATTGTTTCGGTTGCCTACAACGGTTGGGCCACTCGCTGCAAGGGCCCATGAGTTGGCCCCGTTGGCCCAGCGGCGTTGTTGAGCCGCTTCAGATAAGCCTCATTCTGCTGGCATATAACGGAAAACTCGGCCGTAAGTCTAAGCGGCCCCGTGACGGGTGTATATTCTCGGCATTCCATCTTTGCTTGGATATTATCTCGGGAGACGACGAGACTTCCCCCTTCTTTCTTTTGAGCGCGGTGGCCTTTCTTTCAGCCGCTCATACAATAAATATCAAATTAAGCATATTCTTCATCTCATTGGATATTATCTAGAGAGCCATCAACTGGCCACGGCTTTTCCTCCAAGTACCAGAATCCTGATGCCATTTTGTTCTTAATATTGCCTCAACATTAGGATAAACGACATATGTCGTTTATCCCCTCTATACCTACAACCTACTATTTTACAGCCGGAACTGCAACCCGCACCCGTTTTTAATTTTTAACAGATAACAAGGATAATCATACGGGATGAAAGGTATTTATTTCGGGCTCCCGGAAAATAAACACCCCCACCTTCCGGGGCAGTTTACAGGTGAAGCAGGCTTTCTGATTGTCACTGAATGTTTCCGGCTTTTGTTACGTTTACACCAGGACTCCGCTCCTGAATCCCTATGATCCACGCATTTTCAGCCCGGCAGCGGCCGGGTATTATCAAGGCTTTCCAGACCTCGCCCCTTGACCTGCTTGTCATCGGCGGGGGCATCACCGGCGCGGGCATCCTGCTCGATGCCCAGGCGCGGGGCATGAGGGCCGGGCTCGTGGAAATGCAGGACTTTGCCGCCGGCACCTCCAGCCGGTCCACCAAACTGGTTCACGGTGGGCTGCGGTACCTCAAACAGCTTGAATTAAAACTGGTCGCGGAGGTTGGCCGCGAACGGGCCATTGTCTACCGCAACGCCCCGCACGTGACGCATCCCGTCCCGATGCTGCTGCCCCTCACCAAAGGCGGCTCCTTGCGGAAGTGGGAGGCGGCGCTGGCCCTCACCGTGTACGATTTTCTGGCTGGCGTAAAACCGGCCGAACGCCGCCGGATGTTGTCTGCCGCCGAAACACTCCGGCAGGAGCCCCTGCTCGATCCGCAGGACCTCACCGGTAGTGCCCTGTACTACGAATACCGCACCGACGATGCCCGGCTTACGCTCGAAATCCTCAAGGCAGCCGTGAGACGCAGGGCGCTGGCCCTCAATTATACCCGGGCTACGGGCTTTCTGTACGAAAAGGGCAAAATTTCCGGCATAGTGGTCAGTGATGGCCGCACCGGACAAACTTCTGGGATCATGGCCCGGCAGGTGGTCAACGCCGCCGGTCCGTGGGTGGATCAGGTGGACGTGATGAATGATGCGGCCCGGGGCGATAAGCTGTTTCTGACGAAAGGCGTACACCTGGTGGTGGACGGCTCCCGGCTGCCCGTCCGGCAGGCAGCCTACTTTGACACCTCCGACGGCCGCATGATCTTTGCCATTCCGCGGGAAGGAAAAACCTACATCGGCACCACCGATACCCCCTACCACGGGGATATGGCCCGGCCCCCTGTAACGGAAGACGACACCCGTTACCTGTTGCAGTCGGTAAACCGCACCTTCCCTTCCGTAAAACTCCGGTCCGGCGACGTGGAATCGGCGTGGGCGGGGCTTCGGCCGCTGATCCGGCAGAAGGGCAAAGGTCCCGGCGAGATTTCCCGCAAGGATGAGATCTTCTCTTACCCCTCCGGGCTGTTATCCATTGCCGGGGGCAAACTGACCGGCTACCGCAAAATGGCCTCCCGCATCGTGGATCTGGTAGCCCGGCGGCTTGGGCAGACAGACGGAAAATCTTTTGATTCTTGCACCACCCACCGGATCACTCTTTCGGGAGGAGATACCGGCGGCATGGACATTGAAGCATTTGTGCGCCTGAACACGGAACTGGGCGTGCAGCATGGCCTCGATGAGACGGAAGCGGCCCGGCTGTCAAGGCTGTACGGCAGCAACGCGGCTCAGATATTCGCTTTCCTGAATGAGTTATCCGGAGAGAACCGGCAATCCGGACTACCGGCCGGATTGCTGGCGCAGGTGCGGTACGGTCTGGAAGCTGAGATGGTGACCAGTCCCGCAGACTTTTTCATCCGCCGGACGGGTGCGCTTTACTTTAATATCAGCTGGGTCCGGCAGTACTGGGAAGCGGTGTGGCTGTACATGCAGACGTACTTCGGGTGGTCGTACGAAGAGGCGCAGACTTACCGCCGCGAAATGCTGACCGAACTGGAAGCCACTTCTTCCCTTGCGCTGCAGCCCGACTGAATACATTGTTAAGAAAGTAAGTTTATAAAACCCTGTCCCTCCTCCCGGTGTCATTCCCGGAGGGAATCTTGTCAGAATTGGTAATGATGGACTAATACCAATAAGATTGGCTTCGCCGGGCTGCGGTTCCCTGCGGGAATGACAGTGAGGAAACAGGGCTGAAAAGTAACAACTTACTTAACAGTGTACTGCAAGGCAGGCAGTGGCAGGTGCTGAGTTAATGAGTTGCGGAGTTAGGGGGTTAGGGCTGTACCTCTGCTGCCTGCTGCCACTGCTACAACTCAATAACTCAATAACCAATTAACTCACTAACCCCGCACTATACCCGGCCTTCAGGCAATTATTCTTAAAATTTTTGGGCTTATCACTGGCATTCCTCCTCCGGGTTCACTAATTTTTAGGTACAAATCCGGGTTTAACTGTTTCCAGACATGCGTTTACTATCCGTAATCATACTGGTGATGTCTGTCTTTCCGCATTCTGCACTGGCCCAGCGGGTTCAGAAGACAGTGATCATCCACAACGGCTACGAAGCAAACAAACTGGTCCGCAACCATACGGTCGTTCACTACTATCACTTTTCCCGCGAAAAAGTGGAAGGCCTGGTCACCGTCGACAAGGTAGTGGAATTAGCAGTTAACCGGATGGAGCCGGAATACTCGACCCTGGTGGAAACAGATACCCTTTTTACCTTTTCGGGCACGATCCGGCGGGGCAAAATGACCGGGGTTTTTCCTTCTTTCCCCCCCGGCAACCTGTTTTTTGCCCATACCTGGCTCAACGGTGAAAAAACCGGTCCTTTCCGGGGGTATTACCACCCGGGGCAATTGTACAGCGAAGGGGTGCTGCTCGATGGAGTCAAAATGGGACCTTACCGCCAGTATTACGCCAATGGCCAACTGGCCCTGTCACAAAATTTTCTCGACCTGAGCGAGAACGTATTCCACCATGAGGAGTTTTACATTAACGGCAATGTCCATCACCGCGGGTATTTTCATTCGGGCAACAAGGTGAATGAATGGCAGTACTTCGACCGGGACGGTCTGCTCAGCAAAACGGAATATTATAACAAATACGGACGTCTGAAGCGGATTAAGGATACGGAATCAGGCCAGCCATCGAGATGAGCCCGGTGACTGTTAATGCTGCCCGGCCTGTGCGCTGATTGTTGAGTCTATCTCCTTGGCTTTTAGCACATTGTAATGGTTGATCAGCCTGAACTTACCGGTCAGCGTATGCGGATTGATCCGGTAGTCGTCCGTGAATTTTTTCATCTCCTCGCCGAATCCGCCTTTCATCACCGGCCATATTTTCCCGCGGAAGTTGCGCATGTTTACCAGCTTTCCCTCCGTGTACACGTACCACGTATAACCAGAAAGCTGAAAGGCAAGATCATTGTCTTCGGCGGGCATCAGATTGACGGGCACCCCAACTCCCACCATCTGGTTGGGCCTGCGGATCAGCTTGAACGAGCCATCCACGATTACCTCGTAGAAAGTCCGGGCCGGACGTCCTTTTTGCCCCGGTACCGGTATGGCTTCAAAGTACCGGATTGCGTTCAGCTGCGGATCGAAAAACGAGAACGACCGGAGCAGGTGGGTGCTGTAGGTATAGATGCGTCCACTCTGGCGGTACTGCACCACGTCGGCACGCCAGTCGTAGCGGACTTCTCCCTGCATGGCAGACTGGCTGTTGAACACAACCTCACCGGTATTCCAGCCTGCTTCCCCGGCAGTTGCCAGGCAGGTCGCAAAAGTAAGATATATAAATAGGGTGCAAAAAATTCTCATAATATTCAAACTTATTTACAATAACGGAATAAGTTCGCCTAAGTTTTGAGAAATTATTACGGAAGGCAGTTAAGGTGGATTAAAGCGCAGATCGCCCGAAGCAAACTTTTCATTACTGCGTGCTAATGCAAACCGGAGGTTTGAAAATAAAAAGCACGAAGCATAGCTTCACGCTATCGGAAGGAGGCATCGCGCAGGAGCGGCCATGTTGCAGCCCTGCACCGCACCTGCCGGGTGCACCTGCCGGGTACCGATGGCGCGAAGTTTTACTTCGTACTTTTCATGGGCTCCGTTACAATCAAGACGAAGTCATGATGTATTGACATGTAATTGGATTACATCCTTAAGATCAGATTCAGAAAACCTTTCAGCTAAAAACAACCATGAGTTAAATGATTAGATTTGTTATAAGTTGATTTACTGCACGTTAATAAAAATAAATATTTTTCTTAGTGCCCTTTGCGCCTTTCTCCCGGCGTTCTTTGCGGGAAACCCAGTTGTTTTTCTCACGCAAAGGGCGCCAGGGATGACGCAAAGCCCGCAAAATTGAACGCTTAACACTTAAGGCATTGAATATCAACTTATAGTAAGTCTACTATACGAATCGGGAGTTGAAAATGTCGCCTTCTGTATAGAACTCACAATTTGAGATCGCGCAGCTACTTTCATCTTGTTAAAGCCCTTACTGCCGGCTTACTGGCAATAAGAAAGCCGGACTCTTCTGAGCCCGGCCGGTACTTAATGCATATATTCTCAATTCTCAATTCTCACTCCTAAATATTAACCGGTTGCATGCGCGGTGTAAGCAGGTGCATGAGTCCCCAGGCCACCAAATAGGCAGAGCCGCAGATAAAGAACATTACGTAGTAACCCGTTTCGATGGTACCGAGGCCTTTGTAATAATCCAGCAGCACCCCCGCCGACCGGGCAATCAGAATACCACCGACGGAACCGGCCATACCCCCCAGACCCACCACCGACGCAATGGCTTTTTTGGGAAACATGTCTGAAACCAGCGTAAAGATATTAGCTGACCATGCCTGGTGTGCCGAAGCCGCAAGGCCGATGATGATTACCGCAAACCACGGGCTGATGGCGCCAAGTGCCTGCGCCGTCACCACCGGAATCACCAGCAGGGCATAAATAAACATTGCCGTTTTGCGGGCCCGGTACACCGGCCAGCCCAGGTTGATAAAGTAGCCCGACAACCACCCGCCAAGTATGCTGCCGAAAGTAGTCATGGTATAAACTGCCGCAATGGGTATGATGAGTTCGGTCTTGCTCATGCCATATTCCTTGTTCAGGAAGGAAGGCAGCCAGAAAAGATAGAACCACCAGACCGGGTCAGTCAGGAATTTACCAACAATAAAGGCCCATGTTTGCCGGTAGGTGAGCAGATTGAACCAGCTTACTTTTTCACTCGCCCCTTCGGGCTCCTTTACGTCATCCTTCTGAATGTAATCGAGTTCCCGCTGAGTTACCCTTTTCTGCCGGGCTGGTATTTCGTAATACAGGAACCAGAAGATCAGCCAGAAAAAACCAATTGCCCCGGTAATGATAAACGCCCATTCCCAGCCCATAGTAGCCGCAATCAATGGCACGGTGAGCGGCGCTACAATTGCCCCTACGTTGGTGCCCGAATTGAAAACGCCGGTCGCAAAGGCTCGTTCCTTTTTTGGAAACCATTCAGCCGTAGTCTTCACGGCCGCCGGAAAGTTACCGGCCTCACTGACGCCCAGCAGTGCCCGGGCAGCCACAAAGCCAAAAGTAGTGCGGGCAAAGGCGTGCAGCACCGCCGCCAGGCTCCATACCGTCAGTACCACCGCATACCCCAGTTTGGTTCCGATTTTATCAATCAGCCAGCCTGCTCCCAGCATACCCACAGCGTAGGCAATCTGAAACGCAATAACCACGTTGGCATAATCGGTTTCCGACCAGCCGAAGAGCGGCTCGAGGTAGTCGTCTTTCAGCAAACTGATCACCTGCCGGTCGAGGTAGTTGATGGTGGTTGCAAAAAAAAGCAATGCTACAATCCGCCACCGGTAGGTGCCTACTTTGCCTTCCGTCGGGGGAGTGCCCACGGCCTGGGAAGAAGTTTTTTTAATCGTTTGCATTCAAGGAAGTTAAAATGAGGTAAAAGGAAGTTTAAACTACAAATTTTTTCTGATCCGGTCAATTGTTCCCATCACCTCCGTGATTTTAGCGGCCAGCGTGTCGAAGTCTTTCTTTGCCAGCAGGTCTTTGGGAAACAGTTGCGAACCGATTCCGACGCAGGTAACGCCTGCCTTGAACCAGCTTCTCAGGTTGTCTTCTTCCGGTTCCACCCCGCCCGTCACCATAAGGCTGCTCCAGGGAGAAGGTCCCTTTACGGCCGACACAAAGGCGGGGCTGGTGACGTTCCCGGGGAAAACCTTCACCACTTCGGCCCCCAGCTCTTCGGCCCGCGAAACTTCGGTGAGGGTGCTGGCTCCGGGTATCCATGCGATTTTACGGCGGTGACAAACGGTAGCAACATCTTCCTTCAGCACCGGCTGCACGATAAAATCAGCGCCCAGCTGAATGTACAGCGCAGCGGTAGGCCCATCAAGAATAGTACCGGCACCTATCATCATTTCCGGAAACCTCGGTTCGGCGTAGCGGGTCAGTTCCGAAAATATTTCGTGGGCGTGATCGCCCCGGTTGGTGAACTCAAAGGCGCGGATGCCACCCCGGTAGCAGGCTTCCAGCACACCCTTGCAGGTCTCCGGGTCGGAGTGGTAAAACACAGGCACCAGCCCGGTCTCAGCCATGGTGGTGTAAACTTTGATGCGGGTAAATCGGGCCAAGGGATTGGGGTTAAAAGGGGTAAGTTATTTGTTATTTGTTATTTGTTATCTGAGCAGTTTACCCGATGAGTCGCCCTTCATCACGGTCTCGATTTCCTCCACCGAAACCAGATTGGCGTCGCCCTCTACCGAATGCTTGAGAACCGAGGAAGCTACCGCAAAATCGAGGGCTTCCTGATCGGTGGGGTAATGGCCGAGGCCAAACAGCAGGCCGGCCACGAAAGCATCGCCGCCGCCGATGCGGTCCACGATGGGCACGATGGGATGCACCCGGGTGGTCAGGTGGTCCTGCCCGTTCCACATCATGCCGGCCAGCGTGTTGTGCGAGGCACTGACCGATTCGCGTTTGGTATTCACGATCCGCTTGATGCGGGGGTATACCTTCATAATTTCCTTTGCAGCCGCCAGCCAGGGACTGCCGCTGTCCTTTTCTGCTTCCAGCCCGAACATGTCTTTGGCGTCGCCCTTGCTGCAAAGGATCAGGTCGCAACCTGCCACCAGTTCGGGCATTACCTCGCGGGGCGTTTTGCCGTACTGCCAGAGGTTCCGGCGGTAATTGACATCCGCGGAAACTTTGACACCCAGGCGGTTTGCCACCCTGATGCCTTCCGCCAGCGTACGGGCCGCACCTTCCGAAATGGCCGGCGAGATGCCCGTCCAGTGGAACCATGCTGCTCCCGCCAGCACTTCCTCCCAGTTGACCATACCCGGTTCTATGCCGGCGAAGGCCGAATCCGCCCGGTCGTACACGACCTTGCTGGGCCGGCTGATGGCCCCGAATTCGACGAAGTAGATGCCGAGGCGGTTGCCGCCGTACAAAATATGGTCCGTTTGTACGCCGTATTTCCGCAGCTGGGCAGTAGCGGCCCGTCCGAGATCATTGTCCGGGAACCGGGTCACGTGCCCGGCGGGTACGCCCAGTTGGGCCAGACTCACGGCCACGTTGGCTTCGCCGCCGCCGTAGGTGGCATTGAACGAACCGGCCTGAATAAACCTTGAAAACCCCGGCGTGGAAAGCCGGAGCATGATTTCACCGAATGTGACTACTTTTCTGGATTGCACTGATTTGGAATAAATGGTTTGGTTAAAAATTCACTCCCTGGTAAATATCCGCCAGTTTGATGATTGCTTCTCCGCCCAGCAGTGTGAGGGAGTCTCCCGTATCGGGAAAAAGTTGTTTTTCCCACTGGCTTGCATTCTGCCTGCGAAAGTACTCTACCCGGACTTCCTCACCTGACACCAGCACGTACTCCTGAAGGGAAAGAATGCTCTGGCAGGCGGTGAATTTATCTTCCCGGTCGTAGGCTTCCGTACTTTTCGACAATACTTCTACAATCAGCACCGGGTTAAGCAGATTATCAAACTCCTTATCCTTCAGCAGCGGCTGGCCTTTTACCACTGTAATGTCAGGATAAAAGTAGCTGCCCGTGAGCGGATTATGAACACGCATGTCACTTGGGTAAACCCGAAAGTCATGGCCCCGCAAAGCTAACTTAATCTCAAAGATCAGATTTGCCACCAGTAGATTGTGCTTTTCCCGTGCGCCTCCCATTTTGATTATTTTTCCGTTCAAAAACTCGTGCTTGTCTGCTCTTGACAAACTCCTCTCCCTGACCAGATATTCTTCGGGAGAAATAAAATCCACTACCCCCCGGGTAGCAGAAACGGGGGTTTCAATCAACAAAGCCATATCCTTTATCTTTTACTCCGCAATGGAAAACCCAAAATACTCTTTTGCATTGTGATAACATATATTCTCTACCATTTTTCCCAGCCAGGCGCGGTCTTCGGGCAGTTCGCCGTTCCCGACGTCGTTGCCGAGCAGGTTGCAGAGAATGCGCCGGAAATATTCGTGCCGCGGGTACGACAGGAAGGACCGGGAGTCGGTGATCATGCCCACGAAGCGGCTGAGCAGGCCCATATTGGAAAGGGCGTTCATCTGCCGCTCCATGCCGTCTTTCTGGTCCAGAAACCACCAGCCGGAGCCAAACTGCATCTTACCCGGCACGCTGCCGTCGTTGTAATTGCCGGTCATGGTGGCGTACAGTTCATTGTCACGCGGATTGAGGTTGTACAGAATGGTTTTGGCCAGGCGGTTGCCGGAATCGAGCCGGTCGAAAAATTTCGACATCGGGCGGGCCATTTCAAAATCCCCGATGCTGTCCCAACCCGTATCGGGACCAAGTTGCCGCAGCATCCGGGAATTGTTGTTGCGGATGGCACCGAGGTGATACTGCTGCGTCCAGGCCTTTTCGTGGTCCATCAGGGCAAACTCCACCAGCATGGCTGATTTGAACTTCTGCACTTCTTCCCCTGACAAGGTTATGCCGGAGCGGACTTTATTAAAAATGTCTTTGATTTCGCTTTCGGTGTAATCCTCCGCGTACATCTGCTCCAGGCCGTGGTCCGACAGCCGGCAGCCCATTGAAGCAAAGAAGTCGTGGCGCTGGCGGAGGGCGGTCAGGTAGGCGGAGAAGTCGGCGATGTCCGTGCCCGACACCTGGGCCAGTTTATCCAGCCAGGCGTTGAAAACATGGGGGTCCTCCGGCATCATGCCCTTGTCGGGCCGGAACGTGGGCAGCACCAGTACTTCAAAACCACTGTCGCGGATTTCCTGATGAAACGCCAGCGTGTCGGTCGGGTCGTCGGTGGTGCAGACCACTTTCACGTTCATCTTCCGGAGCAGGCTCCGGACCGAATATTCCGGCCCCTGCAGCATGGCCGAAGCCTCGTCGTAGATTTCGCGGGCCGTCCCGCCGTTCAGTATTTTGTTGATTCCGAAGTACCGCCGCAGTTCCAGGTGGGTCCAGTGGTACAGCGGGTTGCGCATCGTATAGGGCACGGTTTCGGCCCACTTCCCGAATTTGGCAAAGTCGTCGGCGTCGCCGGTGATGTATTTTTCGGGAATGCCGTTGGTGCGCATGGCCCGCCACTTGTAATGGTCGCCGTTCAGCCAGATCCGGGTCAGGTTGCTGAACTGCCGGTCTCCGGCAATCTGGTCGGGCGGCAGGTGGCAATGGTAGTCAATGATGGGCATCCGGGCGGCGTGCTGGTGGTACAGGTACCGCGCCGTGTCAGTTTGCAGCAGGAATCTTCGGAAAGGAAGGATTTGCGGTTAGTGGCTATGTCGGTGATCATGGTCGGGATCGGGATTTACAGGATTAAGGGATTGACAGGATTTACGGCGGCTATCTTTTCAGGAGGCCGGAGAAGCGGAAGGTGATTTCGGGTTAAACTGAATTTCATAGTTTCCATCGGTGAGTAGAAGCGTACTTGCGGAAAGCATATTCTTAATCGGGGAATTTCACTTGATGGATGCATCTGATGTTCCTTTTTAATTGATTTAATTGATGTTTATTACCGCTTTATCCTCCTCACTCCCGCAATTTCGGGACACCTTCAGCATGAATTGCTTCTTTTCTTTCTCCCACTCCCGTTTATTCACTCCCAGATTTTCACTACACAGGGATTTAAAGCCGTCCTTTTGCAATGAAAGCATTTCAAATTTGTCCGAACAATCGGGATACGGAAAATCCCAGATGCAGAGCACAGTGAGAGGCTGACCTGTTTCGGGAATAAGTATATATTCTGAGTTGACCCGATTTTTCACGGCTAATTCTGCTTTCTGATCAATCCTGAATCCGGCTACATTTTTCATCACATATTCATCTTTGGTAGACAGGATTATTCTTACAATAGAATACAGATGGGGGTCTCCCGCCAGATCCCGCAGATTCTCCAGTATCGGGGTATCTTCCTTTGTATCAAAATTCAGATCTGCTATATGTTTTTCGATTTCGATGGTGTGGATTGTATCAATAGCCCGATACTCCCGAAAGCTCCCCTGAGTAAAAGTTTTATACTTTTCAGAAGACTTTCCCGGAGTAGGGTATATTCCACAGGTGTTTTCTCCAGTATCTGTGAAATAGCATGATACGTTTCCCAGCCGCCTTCAAAATCGATGTATAAGTTATGATACTTCATCCGCTAACGCTGCAAGTGCAAAGTTTCATTCCATGACGCACAACAACCAAATACCCGTGACAAATTACTACTTAATCATCAATTCCTCATAGGTCGGATATTGGGCCAGCAGGTCCTGTCCGCCGCAGGTGCCTTCGGTGGCAACCGGTAAGAACCGGGCAAACAGATCCTCGGAATACCAGTTCTTTTCGCGGGTGCGGCGCACGATTTCGCGGTGCCCGGCCTGCCGGTAGGCAAATTCTTCAAGGGCTTTGGCATTGCGCCAGAAGCTGACTGTAGCCTGCTGCACCACCGGCTTTTCCCCCACGCCTATCGAATACAGCAGTGCATCGGAGCTGTACAGCGAACGGCTGGCCTGCGGCACGTGGCGCCAGAAGTCGGCCAGTGCACCCGTCCGGATGGTGGCCCGGGTCAGCACTGCGACGGGAAGATCGGGAAAATGGAGGTCGGGGTAAGGCTGAAAAGGAGAAGTACCGTCCCATTTGCCGTGGGTTCGCAGGGGCAGCAATTTGGCAGTCCAGATTTCGGATGCTTTCCGGCGGAAAGCTTCCATGGGTGCGGAGCCGAAAAAGGTATCCGCTGCCGCTTCGTTTTCCCAGACCGCCAGCAGGGCATACCGGCTAAAATCAGGCAGGAAGCTCAGAAAATTCTTGCCGCTGCCCATCATCTTGCCGAATGAAAGACCCTGTACCCGCTGCAGTTGACGGGGGAAAAGGCCCATCTGAACCAAAGCCCAGAACCGGCTGGCCATCGGGTAGCTGAAGATGGAAAAGGTAACGACCTGCCCGGCGGGGCTGAAACGAACCAGGGAGCGGAATGCCATGCTGAACTTTGGGGAGAAGATGCGTAAACGGGATGGCCTGACGCTTTTTACGCACCGGTGGCCGTTTTGATAACGCGGATCGGTACCACAAAGTTTTTACCTCAGCCTGCATAACAGAGAAGCTTGTCGTTCAGGACACCCGGATAGCGGAATGCCCTTACTAAACAAGCTCCATTTCTTGAATGAGAGGTCACAATTGAAAATTGTAAACGGATCTGACGCACCCGGCTACCGTGTCCGGAAATGACCCTGTCCGCCCAATTTCAATTTTCAAATTGATACGCTCTCCATGGCAGGCATGAACTGGCGCATGTCGAGCTGCAGATTCAGGCCCTGTATGATGCCCATGCCCAACCGGACATCGGCCCGGAAGAAGTGGCAGAGCTGGCGCATGACGATCTCGTCCCGCTTCGGTCCGGAGATGCCTTTCATGGCTCCCACAATGTTGTTGATGGTGTTCTGCTGGTCCTGGGGCGACATGATCCGGAACAGATTGCCGGGCTGAGTATAGTTGGTCGTTGTCACCTTCCCCATTCCGGTCGTACCGTTCGCACTGCCCGAACACGGCCATCGGCGGCTCGCCTGCGGTTTTGTCTGGTTCCGGTCCGCCGAAGCTGTTGGGGTAATTTGATAAAGGAGAAAGTATGACTGCCAAAGCCATCCATGTGGCGATACCCGTAAGGCGTACCGCGGTCGGAGAACAGGATCACCACCTGGTGCAGGCTTTCGGGGTTCAGTGACCAGTAGTCCCACATCCTGGCCGGGCTCTTGCAGTTGGTCTTCGGGTCACGCTTCTGGGTGTGGATAGCCGCTATTCCTGATTTGATATTTGATATCTGCTATTTGTTATTTGATAACCTCCCGGCGTGCTTTCCGTAAACCTGAATGAACCATTCAGTTAAAGTTATGGCAGAGACAAAGCATGGAAAACCTTCCGGAGAAGGACAACCTAAAGGAACGGGCAACCTGCCGGTGAATCACATTGACAACCTGGAAGAGAGAGACCGCATTGCGGATACCTACACCGACGGACCCGACCAGCCGGCCGCTAACGTACCGGTGAGGCACCCGAACCGGAACGTAAATAAAGATCAGCTCGACCAGGACTCCTACGGTGGAGGCCATTGATAGAAACCCGGGAAACTGAGCAGAGAACACGGGAGTTTACAGCATGGTAAACTGTTCACAGAACTAAGCCCGCAAGGTGTTGAAAACCTTGCGGGTTTTATATGACCGGCAACGGCAATTGAGGTACCTCCAAAGTTATCACCCCTTGAACCCCAAAACTTTTTACACCCCTACTCTCTTTATCTTCGCCTGCGGCAGCCAGTTGCGCAGGTTAGCCACTACCACCGAAAGCAGAATCAACCCGTAGGCAATCCACTGAGAGTAGGTAGCCTTTTCGCCGTAGTAGCCGAAAGCAAGGGCAAAGTTGATGATCGGATTGATGTACATCAGCGCACCCAGCGTACTGGCCGGCAGGCCTTTCAGGGCAAAAGCATTGAGAAACAACGGCAGCACCGTAAACACCGAACTCAGCACGAGGATCATCGCGAAGAAGTGCCCCTCCTGCGGCACCGGACCCCGGAAAGCCGTACCTGGCACCGACAGGCAGATCAGGGCCAGCAGCACCTGCATCGCCAGCAGCACGATGCGGTCGTATTCGCGCAGAATCCGTTGCGTGATCAGGTACAGGGCGTAGCTGGTGGCGATAAACAGCGAAAACAGCAGATTGGTCAGAGAGTCAACGCCGATCAGGGCGCAGGCCGCCGCACTGATGATCAGCGCGGCCCACTGCGTGAGGTGCAGTTTCTCTTTGAGGAGCACGAACCCGAGCAGCGTAGTGATGATGGGGCACAGCAGGTAGGAAAATGAACCCGTCTGCACGCTGATGTGGTTGATCACGTAAATAAAGGTCAGCCAGTTGACCGTCAGAAAAACACTGCCGGCAAGGGCGTTGCGCAGAAACTTCCGCTTCTCCGGCGGCGCGGCGTGACGGTACTGGTCAAGCGTACGCAGCAGCGAACTGCGGCGGAATACGCCGATGATAATGGCAAGGCAGAGCAGGGCAAAGGCAACCCGGTAGTACAGAATCTGATTGCTTTCGTACCCGTGCAGCTCCCGGATCGGCAATGAGATAAATCCAAAAACGATGAAAGTGGCAAATGCCGACAGATAATGCGGGTTCGTTTTCATTTATTCCTGTATATCCACGGGAAAATACACATTGAATGACGTGCCCACCCCTTCGGTGCTTTCGGCCTCAATCATGCCGCCGGCATTTTCAATGATTCTCTTCACAATGTACAATCCCACGCCTGACCCTTCCACGTGGTCGTGAAAACGTTTGAACATCGTATATAGCTTCTCCTGCTGGGCTGCTGAAATGCCCAGACCGTTGTCCTGCACCCGGAGAATCGCAAAGCCATCCCCCCGGGTGGTACTGATCCGGACCACTGGCGTCCGGTCGGGTGAGCGGTACTTGATGGCGTTGGAAATCAGATTGTAGAGAATGCTTTGCAGGTTTTTTTGGGAAAAATGAATCTGCGGCACTTCCCGGAAATCGGCCTCTATCCGGGCACCGCTGCTCTCGATCATGTCGCGGATACTGGTCTGAATGTCAGCAAGCAGCGTCTGCAGGTTGATGGTGGTTTCATCTTCACTTACATTTTTCTGGATACGGGAAATATCGGTCAGGGTCTGAATGGTTTTCTTGAAGGTTTCGATGGTGCCGGTGATCAGTTCCATGATGTACCCGATCCGTCCCTGTTCCGGCTGCACTTCCCGGTGCAGCTTCCTGACCAGGCCTTCCAGATTGATGATCGGGGCCTTGAGGTCGTGGGAGGCAGTGTAGACAAAATTGTCGAGGTCATTGTTGATGCGCACCAGGTTATTGTTGGTCTGCTCCAGCTCCTCCTGCACCTGTTTGAGGCTGGTGAGGTCCACCAGCGACCCCAGCATCCGGCTGGGCATCCCGTATTCGTTCTGGAGCACGTATCCGCGGCCAAACACGTAGGCATACCCGCCGTCCACGCGCCGGAACCGGAATTCGTCGGCCCACTGCGTTTCGCCGGTATCAATGATGCGGTGCAGGTTGTTCATCACCCGCCCCTGGTCTTCGGGATGGAGGCGGCTGTACCACGAATCAATGCCTTTTTCCATTTCTTCGGGCTGCTGACCAAACATCACCTTGTAGCCTTCGTTCCACCAGAGTTGGTTGGTGACCAGGTTCCAGTCCCAGACGGCGTCGTTGGTGGCCAGCGAAAGCAGCCGGAACCGTTCTTCACTTACTGACAGGGCCGCAGTACGTTCGGCTACCCGGGCTTCCAGCTCATTGTTGAGGCGACGCAGCTTTTCTTCGGCCCGCTTCAGGTCCTGGTAAGCCTTGATGATCTTTTCCTGGTTCTGCCGCTTCTCGCTGATGTCGCTGAAGGTCACGGCAATGCCATCTTCCATGCGGACAGCCACAGTTTCAAACCAGCCTTTCACGCCTTCGTGTTCGTAGTAATGTTCGTGGTGCAGTGGTTTACCGGTTTCGGCCACTTTCACGTATCTGTCAAAGAGCCCTTCCCTGCCGTTGCCCGGCATTACTTCCAGCAGCCGCCTGCCCTGAAGTTCTTCCCTTGGCCGGCCTACCATGCGGGCAGCAGCATCGTTGATCATGATCCACTGGAAGTCAACCACTTCACCCTGCCGGCTTCGTATGTTCCGGAAAGCCATGATGCCGCTCAGGGAACTGTTGAGCACGCCGTCCAGCAGGTTATTCAGCTGCCTGAGGGCCGTAATGTTCACAAACGACACCACGGCGCCGTCAAGGGAATGGTCCAGCCGGATGTAGGGCTGGATGCGTACCAGATAATGTTTGCCGTCGGCTTCCTGTATTTCGGTCTCCCGGCTTTCTCCGGTTTCGGCCACGTACCGGATGTCCGCCACCAGATTTTTGTAGCGGGTTCTGAACGAAAAATGACTGATCGGCCGTCCGATGTCGGCGTCAATCAGGTTGATCAGCCCCAGCACGGAAGGTGTGTATTTGCGGATGATCAGGTCCCTGTCAATCACAATCTGCCCGATGTCGGTGCTGCGGAAGTAGTTGTTGAGGTTGTCGTTCAGTTCGATCAGTTCCCGGATCTTGAGCTGATGCTCCGCGTTGACGGTGTGCAGTTCCTCGTTCAGGGACTGAAGTTCTTCGTTGGTGCTCTGCAACTCCTCGTTGGAAGAGATCAGCTCCTCGTTGCTCGACTGGAGTTCTTCATTGGCCGTTTCCAGTTCCTCTACCGCGGAGTGCAGGTTCTCCTTGGTTTCCTTCAGTTCCCTTTCCAGCTCCTCCATCATTTCCGACCCGAATGGAGGCGAGAAATGAAGTCCGGCCTCCGTAATGGCTTTCCGGCTGGTTTTTTTCTTCGCCGAGCAGCACAAACAGGAACCGCTGCCCCTGGTCGGTATCGTTCAGGTAAGGCTTCACCACCACCCTGATTACCCTGATTTTGTTCCGGTACTGCACCTTTACGCGGTTGGTAGTTACCTTGGCGTTGATTTTGATGGCCTTCCGGACGGCCACGCCAATGGCAACCGACAGCGGATCGGGTACCATCTTGAGCAGGCTGAAATCAAGCCGCTTTTCGGGCAGGCGCATGTACTGGTCGTAGTTGCCCACCGCGTGGATACCTCCAGCGTCTCATTGACGAATATTCCTGCGTAGCCGAACTCTTCAGAAACAACTTCACTGAAAATGTCATAGATCCTGCCGTTGAGGGTCTGGCGCGGATTGCGGGGCGGCGGTGTGGAAACGGTCCGGCCGGCGGCCGGGTACTTCGGCAGCGCGTACATATCCGACATCAGCTGGCGCGACGGCTGAATACTGCGGTAGATTTTCCACTTCTTGCTTACTTCACTCAGCGCCCAGGACAGATCACCGGGGTTTTCGCTGGTACCCAGAAACAGGTAACCATTCGCATTGAGGGAAAAATGCAGAATAGCGAATATCTTTTTTTGCAACCCGTGGTTCATGTAGATGAGCATATTGCGGCAGCTCACCATGTCCATCTTGCTGTAAGGTGGGTCTTTGATGATGTTGTGCTGGGCGAATATGACCATTTTCCGCAGGTGCTGGCTCACCAGGTAGCCGTTTGCCTGGCGCGTGAAATAGTTGCTGAGCTGTCCGGGAGAAACATCCTTTTCGATCTGCTGGCTGTAAAAACCGCGGGAGGCTACCTCAATGGCATCGCGGTCCACGTCGCTGGCAAATATTTTCACATTCAGGTCCTTGCCGGTCCTTTCAAGGTACTCCGCTACCAGAATTGCCATCGAATAGGCTTCTTCGCCGGTGCTGCAACCGGCCACCCAGAACTTCAGCTGATCGCCGGGCAGTTTGTTCCCGGTGATGTCCGGAATTATTTTATTTTCCAGAATGTCGAAGGCTTCCCGGTCGCGGAAAAATTTGGTGACCCCGATCAGAAATTCCTTGCTGAGCAGGTCCAGCTCCACCGGATTGTCCTGCAGGTAGTGCAGGTAGCGGTCCAGGCGGAGTATATGGTGGCCGGCCATCCGGCGCAGAATCCGGCGCAGGATGGTGTGCCGTTTGTAAGACGAGAAATCGTGAATGGTCGCCTGCCGGACCATTTCCAGAATTTCGGTGACGATCTTTTCTTCTTCGTCCGTCGTCAGACTGGTCAGGGAGTTTTCAGTGGCCCCGTGGCGGATGTAATTGAAAATTTCTTCGGCCATCAGTTCGGGCGGCAGCACAAAATCGGCGAACCCGGAGTGAATGGCGCTGTTGGGCATGCCGTCAAAACGGGCCGTAGCCGGGTCCTGCACGATGACCATGCCATCCGCTTTTTTAATGGACTCAATTCCCCTGGTACCATCCGAGCCGGTGCCGGACAGGATGATGCCTATGGCGCAGCTGCCCTGGTCCTGGGCCAGCGAATGAAAAAACACGTCGATGGCATTGTTGGGTACGGCCGGCACATTCTTCTCAGTCAGGCGCAGCCGTTTGCTGCGGAGGGTGATGTGTTTTTTATTCGGGATCACGTACACGCAGTCGGGCATCAGCAGCATCCCGTCTTCGACTTCACTGACCTTCATCCGGGTGTGCTTGGTGAGCAGTTCGGCCATCAGGCTTTTGTAATCCGGCGAGAGGTGCTGGATAATCACAAAAGAAAAACTGGTATCCGGGGGCATGTTGTCGAAAAGTTCATGAATGGCCTCCAGACCACCCGCCGATGCACCGATTCCGATGATGTAATGCCCTCCGTAATTGCTGGTGGCCGTGTTATTCTTTTTTATGCCCGTGGCAGGTGCCGGCACATCTGCATCCATGCTCATTCTTTGTATAAACAGGTAATTAAGTAGTTATTGGTTATTGGTTATTGGTTATTGGTTATTGGTTATTCGGCATTCCTTGTTCAATATCCGATATTTTGTTGTCTGTTAACAAAAGGCATTCAGGGAAAAGTAATTCGTAATTCATTCTCTTTCATTCAGCAGCCGCTCCAGCACCAGCGTCCTGAGCGATTCGGCCGCCTCCAGCACCTCCGGCTGCCAGGGCTCGGAGTGGAGTCTTACCGTTTCCTGCCAGATGGCAAACGAATTGCGGGGATGGTAACTCCGCCCGTCGGCCTCAAACCGGATCGCCTCGTTGGGATTACCGCCCCAATCCACCGTCTGGATTACCTCCGGCCGGAACCCCAGCAGGTACACCCCCCGCCGGGGCTCAAGGGGAATTGCCAGCAGGCCGCTCCCCCGTTCGGGATACAGTTCGCTTTCGGTAAAGATCATCGGCATCTGGTTACTCGCAAAGATGGCAAAACCTTGCCCGGAAAGCTGCAGCCAGTGCACCAGATTCTGAATCTGGCTCACCGACGGCGTAATCCCGGTGGTCTGCACATTGCTTTCCCAGACAATAGCTGCCCCCCTGATATCAAACAGTTCCAGCAGTGCGTCGCCGTGGTCCATCAGGCCGGCAACAAAATTGGTCTGACCAAACATATCCCTTACGAGCCGGGCCTGAATATCCTGCAGACGTGACTTAAAGAGCAGGCTCTTTTCGCGTTCTTTGGCCATGATCTGGCCCGCCAGAATACCGGCCAGCAGCTCAAAGGAGGAACGCATGGCAAAATCGGGGTGCCTCGGCGTCTTGTGGTGGCAGGAGATCAGTCCCCAGAGCCGGTTATCAATGATGATGGGCGTGGACATGGATGCCATCACCTGCATGTTGCGCAGATACTCCACGTGGACGTTGGGCACGCCCCGCAAGGTACTCTCCGAGAGGTCAGTAAAAGCCCTTGTGATCGGATTGACCACGGGCCTGAGCCGCACCGGCGTAAATTCCCGGTCGGGTATGAGGCGGTACGGATTGCGGTAGTACAGTTCACGGGTTTGCCTGGGGACGTCAGACGCCGGAAACCGCAGTCCGAGGTAGGGCTCCAGGTCTTCTTCACGGGCTTCGGCCAGCACGGTGCCGTTCCAGAGGTCATCAAAGCGGTAGATCATCACCCGGTCGAAGCCGGAAAGCTGCCGGATCTCGAGGGCGGCAATCCGGCAGATAGATTCCACATCGGAAGCTTCCTTCAGGGCCGCTGTTATATACTTTACTTCCTGGTAGGCAGTCATAAAAGATTCTTCGGCCACCCCAACCACTTCTTCCAGCTCCAGCAGCACGTAGTTGCTTTTAGGGTGTACGGAGGCCACGTACCTGACATCCCCGCGGGGGGTGTTTAAGGTGATGTCCATCGGAATGCGGTCCCGGATTCCCCAGCGGTCTATCTTTTTACGCAATTCAGTGGCCTGGCTTTCCGGCATAAAATCGGAAATGTTGCTGTTGAGCATCTGCCCGGGCAGGATGCCGGCTTTTTCCCCGATGTTTTCGCTGATCTGAGCTACCTGCAGGGTTTCCTTGTTGAGTACAAGCAGCACCCCGTGGGGCTGGATAAGGTTGATCAGGTGTAAGGGAATGCTTCCGCAGAATTCGGAATCGTACTGATGAATAAGGGTATGTTTTACTTCCGGGTTTGCATCCATTGTTCTAATTTTAAAAAAGTTTCGTTTGCGGCTGTAATGATCTCTTCATCAGCCCCATGGGCCGCTCCGAAAGCCTCCATGCAGGCCCCGAAGGCCTTCCACTTAGCGCCGGTTTGGGGGCCGTATCCGTAAAAAAACGAAGCTCCCGACGTTTTGTCCAGGTGCAGTTCCTTTCTGACCACCGAATAAATAAACTTTCCGCCCAGCGTGGAGCCTTCCATTACGTAAAGGCATCCGAAAGCCTGGGCCGCCGTCCGGATTTGGGGAAGATCTTCGCAAATGCTTAATTCAGTAGTTTTGCGGAGTGTATTTATGTCGTTCAACAACAACCCGGCCTTGCGGCGTTCCGTATAATCGGGAAGCCACGCGGAAATTTCCGGAAATGCCCCGGTGACTTTTTCAAGAGGATGGAAGTATCCGAAAAATTTGACCAGAATTCTTAGATATGTATCCCGGTCAATCCGTTGCCGGGCGAAGCATGTCAGCAGCGGACTGTTTTCGAGCCGGGTATGGTTTTCCGCTGTACGGCCACGGATTTCTTTAAGCAGCATAGGATCAGATGAGGCACTTTCTCCGGCGGGTACCGGACCAGATTTTGAGAGAATCTTTGAATTAATTGTTTTGTATACGAAAGATACAAACCGTTGTTAAGTTAAAGTTAAGATTTCCTTTGCCTTTCAACAGCTGCCTGTTAATGAAAAAATTAGATTGTATTCTTTTGATTGACGACAACAAAGCAACCAATTTTCTTCACGAAACCCTCATTGAAGAATTAGATGTGGCAAAAAACATAGCCGTTGAGTACAACGGCCGCGATGGTCTTGCCTTTCTGGAGGGATACTGCAACAACGGAAGGTGCCCCGAGCTGATTCTGGTGGATATACACATGCCGGTGATGGACGGTTTTGATTTTCTGGAAGGCTACCAGCAGCGGCTTTTCCACGAGAAGTACGACTCGCTTGTGGTGATGCTGACTACCTCCACCAATCCGCGCGATGTTGACCGGATTGAAGAAATCGGTTTTGTTGAGTACCTGTCCAAGCCACTCACCGAAGAACACGTCATCACGCTGGTGGACAAGTACTCCAGCGGCACCAACCGCAAGGTGCTGAAAACTTCATGATGAGCCGTCTTGCCTGGTATCACCGGTTTTTAACCAGCATATTGCAGGCGTAAAACCTGCGTATGACAACCCGCGTGTTCCCACTGGAGATCAAACCCTTAAACCTGTCCCACGCTGCCGTTCTGCAGAAGCTGGCCGACCACCCGGCCATATCCGCCACGACCCGTATCCCCTACCCTTACCCACCGGGGCAGGCTGAAAAATTCATCCGGGTCCGGATGCAGGAACGCAGGCGGGGGCAGTCATTCACCTTTGCCATCCGGCACAACAAGCAGGTGGTGGGCGTTTGCGGACTGATCGGAGTCACCCCTGACCGCCGGGCTGAACTTGGTTACTGGATCGGGGTCCCTTACTGGAGAAGCGGATTTGCCAGCCGGGCAGTGGCAGAAGTTCTTGCCATCAGTTTTGGCAGCCTGGCCATGCAGGAAGTATACGCCCGATGCCTCTCCACCAACACCCCGTCGCGGCGGGTACTGGAAAAAAACGGCTTCCGGCCGGGCAGTTCCGGGCCGCACGACATCCCGCACTGGCCGAAGGAAGTGCTGATGGTTACCTACCGGCTGCCGCAGGCCGGGTACAAGGGCACAATGGGGCTACTGCCGCAGCCGTAATACCGCCCCACGATACCATTCCAAATCTCTCTTTGCAGAAAATTATCCCCTGACAGATCCCGGATTTCCCGCCACAACTCTTTTTTCAATGGTATCTTTACTTCGCTTAGCTTAACTGTCATTGTCGCATCTACCGCCGTATGTCTTCCATTCATGTCATACTGAAGCAATACTGGGGTTACGATACGTTCCGGCCCGTTCAGGAAGAAATCATCCGGTCGGTGCTGGAAGGAAAAGATACCCTGGCCCTGCTCCCCACGGGCGGCGGCAAGTCAGTGTGCTTTCAGGTGCCGGCCATGATCCTGCCGGGCATCTGCATTGTGATTTCCCCGCTGATTGCGCTGATGAAAGACCAGGTAGAGGGGCTGAAGAAAAAAGGCATTCCGGCGGTAGCCATTTATTCGGGCATGAACCGGCGCGAGATCGACATTGCCCTCGATAACTGCGTGTATGCGGGCATCAAGTTTCTGTACGTTTCACCCGAACGGATACAGACGGAACTCTTTATTGAACGCTTCAGGCAGATGCAGGTCTGCCTGCTGGCCGTGGACGAAGCCCATTGCATCTCGCAGTGGGGCTACGATTTCCGGCCGCCCTACCTGGAGATTGCCGGGTTGCGCGACCTCGTGCCGAAGGTGCCGGTAATTGCCCTTACGGCCACCGCTACCCGTACCGTGCAGCAGGATATTACCGAAAAGCTCCGCTTCCGCAACGGTCAGCTTTTTCAGAAGAGTTTTGCGCGGCCGAATCTTTCTTATTCCGCCTTTCCGGAGGAAAATAAGGAGCGGAAACTGCTCCAGATCCTGCGCAATGTACCCGGCACGGCAGTGGTGTACGTGCGGAACCGCAAGCGGACGCAGCAACTTTCGGCGATGCTCAACCAGAACGGCGTCAAGGCTGATTTTTACCACGCCGGCCTCGAAAGTGCCCAGCGGTCAGCCCGGCAGGACAACTGGATTCACAACCGGACCCGCGTGATTGTGGCCACCAATGCTTTCGGGATGGGCATTGATAAACCCGACGTGCGGGTGGTGGTACACATGGACCTGCCTGACACCCTGGAAGCCTATTATCAGGAAGCTGGCCGTGGGGGCCGCGACGAGAAGAAAGCCTACGCCGCAGCCCTCTACCACCCCTCCGACATTGAAGACCTGCGCCAGCGGATCGTACTGACTTATCCTTCCGAAGCCCTGCTCCGGAAAGTGTACCAGGCCCTTGCCAATCAGTACCAGCTGGCGGTAGGCAGCGGCTTTCTGGCCAGCTACGAATTTGATATTGAGTCTTTTCAGAAAAACTATCAATTGCCGGCCCTCGAAACCTTCTATGCCCTCAAAAGGCTGGAAGAGGCCGGTTTTATACAGTTGAACGAAGGATTTCACAGCCCCTCAAAACTGCATTTTGCCGTTGACAAAAAGGGGCTCTACGAATTTCAGATTGCCAATGCCGCCTACGATCCGCTGATCAAGCTGATCCTGCGCATGTACGGCGGAGAGGTGTTTTCGAACTTCATACCCGTTTCGGAGGGGCAGATCGCGCGTAATCTGGGCGCTGACCCGGTTCTGACCGGAAAAATGCTGGACCTGCTCGGGCAAGCCGGTATCGTGGTTTACGACCGGCAGAAAGACAAACCCCAGATCACCTTTACCACCGAACGGTACGACACCGCGCGGCTGCCGCTTGACATCCGCGGCATCAACGCGAGACGCGAACGGGATGAGCAGAAGGCAGAGGCCGTGATCCGCTACATGACGAGCCACGAACGTTGCCGGACGGCGATGCTGCTGGAGTATTTCGACGAAATCACCGACCAGGCCTGCGGCGTTTGTGACAATTGCCTCCGGCGCAAAAAGGACGCGGCTTCAGCCGACCCCTACATTCACCAGCGCAGCCAGATTCTGCTGGCACTGGCGGGTCAGGAAGTGAGCCTGCAGACACTGGTGAGTCAGTTGGGGCAAAAGGACGAAAACCTGCTGCTGCAGACGATCCGCGAAATGGCCGGCGCCGGGGAGATTCAGGTGCTGGACAATGGCAATGTGAGGAGGGGTTAGGGGGTTGGGGTAGGCACTGTCTTTTTCAAACTAAAATTTTCTGTCCGCTTTTGCTATTCCACGGCTACTATCAAATCAGTCAGTCTCCGCCCATCGTCAGCACCTGGGATGATGCCGCCCTCCGGCACCTGGCGGCGATGCCGAAAAAAGAACCGGTCTATTGCCTGGTGCATCTGCCGTGGCACTACGCCGTCTGGAACCGCATGCTGCGGAAAAAGCTTTTGTTTGGGTGGTTACGCCTGAAGGGAATCAAACCGCTGCTGATCACCAATTCACCGGAAGAAGACCTTTATCGCCGCCGGTGCGGCATAGATGGGTTCAGGTGCATCAGCTATGTGTATACGGACGAGAAAAAATATTCCACCGGAGATGGAATCGTAAAGAAGTATGATGCCGTGTACGCGGCCCAGTTGCGGAACTTCAAACGAATCGGGCTGGCGGCAGGATTAGAAAGCCTGTACGTGCTGACCTACACCCCCGGCCGGAGTGACAACGACTTACCGGCATTTTGTCCGGCTGTCAGACACGCTTCCTACAACCGTCAGTGGCTGAACCACGAAGAAAAACTGCGGATTTATCATCAGTCGCGGGTAGGGTTGTGCCTTTCGGCGGAAGAAGGCCCGATGCTGGCCAGTCTGGAGTATCAGCTGGCCGGGCTGCCCGTGGTCAGTACCCGCAGCCGGGGAGGCCGCGACACCTGGTACCATCCGGAAAGCTGTCTGATCGTGGAGGCAACGCCAGCGGCGGTAAAAGCCGGGGTAAGGCAAATAATCAGCCGCAGTCCCGATCCCGGGCAAATCCGGCAACGGGTAGTGGAGAAGCTGGCTCAGGACCGGCAGCATTATGCAGAGCAGATCACCGCTTACGTGCGGAAGGATTGCGGTTTCTCCATAGACCCTGATCTACTGTACCAACAGCTCTTTATCAATCCCGGTGCCAACTTTATTCTGCCGGCACCTATCCGCACCAGTTTATCCCCATTCGCATAACCTGTTACAGCCACATTTTGCACCTCTTTTTCGTTTGTAAACTCCCTCCGGACTTTTCCGGAGGAGTGTTCGGCTTGTTATCGTTACACCAGGAAACGGTAGTGGTTAAGTAGAGACTGATTTACTGAGGTTGTAGCGGACAATGAAAAGGCGGATGACGAGTTCATTGTAAAAGCCAGATTTAGAAAAAGAAAGCGTCTTTCGGGTAAGTCTACCCATCCACTGACGGATGGTATTGTTCCAGCGTTCCATGTGGTTAGTTTGACCGGATTCTTTGCCTACTTTCTGATGCTGCCCGGTCTGCTGATAGATAAAATTGTATGTTTCCCAGAAATCGGAAAAGCTGGTCTGGCAGCGTAATCTTTCGGGAATTCTTTGCCAAAGTATCTTACAACTCTCCATACTATGGTCCCCAATAAAGAAAGCAATGATTTTACGTGTTTTCCGGCTGATTACCGTCCAGAGCCAGCGCTTTTGGCTTTTTGACAAAGTGCTGCAATTCGTCATACTCGAGCACATCCTGCTCAGTAGGCACATCACCCAAGGTAGCCTCCAGATCCGGATGCTTTTCGCCTTGCTGCCTGAGCCAGGCAGAGACCGTTTGCCGGGCTACGCCAAAAACGCGTTCAATACCCCGCATACCGGGTCTTTCAAAATAGGCTTTCAGAATCTCTTCTTTGCGCTCTTCACTATAGCGGGAGCTGCATCCAAAGTGCCGTATCTGTCACAGCCATTACAGTAATACTTTTGCTTACCGTTTTTCTTATTATGGCCGTTGCTCACTAAGTCAATACTACCGCAATGAGGACATGCCTTGGTAATCTGAATCATATGCTTTTTAAACCTTTCTTCCTAAGTTACCAATTTCTAAAATCAGCCTCTACTTAACCACTACCCTAATTGCAACATTTACCTCTTTCCGAATATCACCGGGCTCAAAGGCATTCATGATCTCGTCACTGGGTCTGGCCCAGTAGTCGCCCCGCTGTTGGTCGGCGTGCCGGATTGAGCGGCGGGCAGGTACCGCCGCCATATGTCATTGCCTTCGGTGCTGGAAGAGATATACTGGATTTCCCAGATGCCTTCCGTGCTGTTTTTGCCACCCGCCGTGAATATAGCCGGGTAGTTTGCCCGGCTGACCAGGCTGTGATGGAAATGGCCATTACTCGGTGGTTTTCTCTACCACTTTCTGATACTCCTGGCGGTACAGGTACACCCGGGCCAGCAGCGCTTTGGCGGCGCCGAGGGTAGCCCGGCCCCGGGTCTCGAAAGCGGTAGCATAACTTTGCGGCAGCCGTCTTTCGGCTTCTTCCAGGTCCCGGATGATCTGCCCGTACACTTGCTCCGGATCGGTCCGGGGAATGGTAAAATCCGTCTTGAACGTAGTATAGGGAACCGTAACCAGGGTACGCCGCCGTACAGCCGGACCAGGTTAAAGTAGAAGTAAGCCCGCATGAAATAGGCCTCTCCCAGGATCCGTTCGCGGGCTTCGGCTGAGAACGTACCGTCGGCAATGCCCGGCACCCTGGATAGTATATCATTGGCCCGGTGGATGCCGTTGTAATTGCGGTCCCAGTACTGCTCCACCCGGTTGTTGTCGGCCAGGATGTTATTCCGGTCAAATTCATCGTACTGGTCGTTATTGGTGACCGAAACGGCTTCGTCGGATTGTACGTTCAGGGCAATGATGTTGCCGTCCCAGAGGTTCTGGGTCCGGTCATATACCGATACGATGGCCGCTTCCGCATCGCGGTGACGGTTTTCCAGAAATTGGTTTCGGAGATGACGTGTTCGGGGGTTTGTTCCAGCACTTCGCACCCGGCCAGCAGGAGCAGCGCAGCAACCCCAGGTCGCCGTGTTCTTGTTCAGATATCGCATAAGGAGTAAGACATTAGATTTTAGATATAAGACGTTAGACTATACTGCGGTACATGTATCGGATTCGGCGGTTTGGAGAACCTCACCCCCCCCCTCTCGAGGAGAGGGGCGGGGGTGCGTTACCCAAAACCGCCGAATATAGCGCAGTATAATTTTAGACATAAGACGTCGGGCAGATTCTTCCGGGCACTTGAAAAGGTGGCCTTGTGAGAAGTGAACCGCAGGTCAGAAACCAATGTTGATACCCGTCATAAAGGTGCGGGGCTGCGGCTGGGTGATGTAATCCACGCCCAGCTGCGAATTCTTGAACTGCTGATTCTGCGTTTCCGGGTCGTAGCCGGTGTAATTGGTGAACGTGAACAGGTTGACTGCCGAAGCGTATACCCGGACCGACCGGATCTTTGCCCTGGACAGTAAGCTGTTGGGCAGGTTATACCCCAGCGTTACGTTCTTCACCCGCAGGAAGGATCCGTCCTCAATGAAGCGCTGGGAATAAATCCCGTTAGGCTGGCTGCCGATGGGAGCCGGGTCATTCCACATAGCCTTGGGCACATCCGTATCCCGGTTTTCAGGTGTCCAGCGGTTCAGGACGTGGGTATTGCTGTTGTTGAAGCTGCTCATGCGTTCCAGCACGGCCCGGGTCTGGTTGTACACCTTGTTGCCGTACGACCACTGCAGGAACACGCTTACGTCCAGGCCTTTGAATCCAAAGCTGTTGGTGAACCCGCCGGTATGCCTGGGCAGGGCATTGCCCAGTATCTGCCGGTCGTCGGTGGTGATCACGCCATCGCCGTTCAGGTCTTCAAAAATGTAGTCGCCGGTTTCGGGGTTGATGCCCAGGTGCCGGTAGCCAAAGAACGAACCCACCGGTTGCCCTACGCGGAATATACTCTGCGGACCGAGGGAGTTGTATTCGTTGGGCAGCCCCTCCGGAAAGTCGGCGCTGCGCGGGTCGTCGGCCTTGGTCAGCGGCAGGTAGGCAATTTTGTTGCGGTTCATGGACAGGTTGAAGTCCGTCGTCCAGGTAAAGGCGCCGACCAGGTTGCGGGTGGTCAGGGCCAGTTCCAGTCCTTTGTTCTCCAGCTTGCCCACGTTGGCGCCGAAGGTGCGGCCAAACCCCGAAGAATAAGGCAGTTCCAGTTTGAAGATCAGGTCATTGGTGTTTTTCTGGTACACCTCCCCGGTGAAGGTAATGCGGTCGTTGAGGAAGGAAACATCAATGCCCAGGTTGGTCTGCACGGTAGATTCCCAGCTTAGGTCAGCATACGATAAACTCTGGGGGGCGATTCCGGCCAGAGTGCCGTAGTTGGAGCCGGTGCCGTACGTGGCAAGGGAGGGGAAATCATTGCCCAGCCCCTCGTTGTTGCCGGTCGTACCGATGCTGGCCCTCATTTTCAGGTCACTGAGAAAGGTCAGGTTCTGCATGAACGGTTCTTGGGAAATCCGCCAGCCGGCCGAAACGGACGGGAAGTAACCGTATCGGTTATTTCGTCCGAACCGCGAGGAGCCGTCAATCCGCATTACGCCGGTAATCAGGTACTTATCGTCGAAGCTGTAACCCACCCGACCGAAATAGGACACCAGGCCCTAGGTAGACCGGTAATCGGAGGCCTCCGTGCGGTTGGTTGCGCCGGTCACCGATTCAATAATGTCGGTGGGGGTATTGTTGCCGGCGGCGCCGAAGCGGCGGGTGGAGGCTTCCTGGGCGCTTTGCCCCAGCAGGGCGTTGAAACTGTGCCGCTGTCCGAAATCTTTCGTGTAGGACAGGGTATTCTCATTCACCCACAGGAATACCTCGTACATGTTCGTGGCAGCCCGGGCGTTTCCATTGACCACGTTCCGGGAGAGGTAGAGGTCGCCCTTTTCGTTGAGGTGGTCCATGCCCAGGCTTGATTTGAACTTCAGGCCTTTGATGATTTCGTATTCGCCGTAGATGTTGCCCACGTAGCGGTTCTGAATGGATTTCTGGCGGTACTCATTGATCATCATCACCGGGTTGCGGTGGTTGCGGGGGTCGCGGTAGTAGCTGCCGTCGGGGTTGTATACCGGATTGTTGGGGTTGTAAATCAAGGCATTGGCCATTACCGATTCCGCCGAAAAGTCATTGGCGATCCGCTTGTTGTCCGAACGGCTGGCCGTCAGGCTGGTACCGATCTTCAGTTTATCGGTTGCACTGAAGTCGAGGTTGATCCGTCCGTTGAACCGCCTGAACTCCTGCCCTTTCACGGTACCGTCCTGGTCGAAGTAGCCCAGCGAGATGTAATGCTGAGTCTTGTCGGTACCGCCCGAAACGGAAAGTCCGTAATTGGAAACCGGAGCCGCCTGAAAAATCTGGTCCTGCCAGTCGGTTTCATTACCGGTGTAGCGGATGTTGGTGTCAATGGCAATCGGTGCCAGGTTGGCAGGTTTGAACTGATTGTAATTGTTCACCGCCTCTTGGTAGAGGTCTACGTATTGCTGACCATTGAGCAGAGGCAACCTTCTGACGATCTGGGCCACGCCGGTGTAGGCATTGAAATCAATTTTAGACTTGCCCTGCTTGCCCCGTTTGGTCGTGATCAGGATCACGCCGTTGCCGGCCCGGGAACCGTAAATGGCAGCCGCCGCGGCGTCCTTCAGTATTTCAATGGACTCAATGTCGGCCGGGTTGATGTCATTCTGGGTGGTGATGCGCTGCCCGCCCGCTTCGAGGGGTTGCTGTCCGGCGGCAATGTTGTTCATCGGCACGCCGTCAATCACGTAGAGGGGCCGGTTTTCGCCGAACAGGGAGCCGTTGCCCCGGATTCTTACGTACACCTCGTTGCCCGGCGCGCCGGAGTTCTGCACCACCTGCACCCCGGCGGCTTTGCCCTGCAGGATGGCATCTACGCTGGTAACCGGAATATTCTGTACATCCTGGCCTTTGACGGAAGTAATGGCCGATGTTACTTTGCGCCGCTCCTGGGTGCCGTAGCCTACCACCACTACTTCGCTCAGGGCTTTCACATCGGGGGTCAGGCTTACATTGATGGTAGTGGATGAACCCACGAGTCTTTCCTCGGAGTTATAGCCGACAAAGCTGAACACCAGCGTAACCCCGGGCTCAACCGATATTTTGTAGTTCCCCTCCACATCCGTAACCGTTCCGTTGGTTGTTTCTTTCACCACTACGCTTACGCCCGGCAAGCCTTCTCCGGCTTCCTGGGAGACCACTTTGCCCGAAATAAGTTGCGCCTGGGAAGAATGGTGGTTAGGCATCGGCAAATGGGTCACTCTGGCAGCCAGCAGACTCATTTCGGGATCATTACTTCCCCCCAGGCGGGCTTTTTTTTCGATTTTCTCGATGTATTTTCCCCCATCGAACTCTTTGGACAGGATGATGTACAATTTCTCGGAAACCTTCTCAAACTTGAGTCCGATTGGTTTAAGCACGGCGTCCAGGGCTTCTTCCAGGTTTGGTTTTCCTTTGAGGGGACCGGCTGTCCGGCCGTTCAGCAAGTCGTTGTCGGAAACAATTGAGATCTTGTATTCTTTCTCAATCGCCGAGAGGACTTCCCGGAGACTTTTCTGCCCGTTGCCCCCCTGGTCACCGGAGTGGTACCCGGAAGTGTTGGCCAGCAAAACAGGCTGCGAAACGGCATGGGTACCAATGGAACAGGCCAGCAGCAGACTTAATAGTTTGTTTTTTTTCATATCGGGTTGCGCATTAGTTTTGAAAAGAAAATAGGATACCGGGCAAGCCGCTGAGCGGGGCTTGAGATCAGACTGCGTCTTGTGTTGAAGCGGGTGTAGTTAAGGCTGGTTTTGGATAAGCACTTGCTGGCCTTTCCGGGTAATTTTCAGGTGAAAGGATTTGGAAAGTACGGTCAGGAAATCATCTACGTTCTCGGTGGGCATGGAGCCCCATAGCTTCTTCTGCAGCAGGCTGGAATCAGCAATCTGTACCTGCAGCCCGTAAACATCCTGCAGCAGGAGGGCTATTTCGGCCACCGGGGTATTATCAAGAATAATCTTATGATCGGTCCAGGCGGAGAAGTTGCCGGCTTCTACTGCCTCCTTCCGGACTTGATGGGTGTTTTCCTGAAACTCCACCATTTCGCCCGGCTTCATCACTATTGCGGCTGCGCTGTCCACCGGCGGGAAGTGAAGCTTAACCTTACCGGAGTTGAGCACGACCCGGGTACGGCCCGTCCGGTTGGCGACGTTGAACTCGGTACCCAGTACTTCCACCCGCAACTGGTCATCCGTCCGGACGATGAACTGCTGGTGGCTGGCCGTATGCACGACTGAGAAGAAAGCCTCCCCGGACAGGCTGATCTCCCGGGGCTTTTCCGGGTCCCAGCTTTTGGGGAAAGAAATCCTGGAATTGCCGTTCAGCGTCACCCTGGACCGGTCGGGCAGAACCACCGTCCGGGTCTCGCCGAAAGCAGTCGCGTACGTTTGCGGGGCGTTCAGGTAGTACCAGAGCAGGCCACCAAGGGTAATCAGCAAGCCCACCGCAGCCGCCATTTTCCGGTAGGATTGCCAGGCAACCCCCGGAGCCGGCCGGCTGACTCCCGCAAGACCGGCTTCGGCCACGCCGGAATTGATCCGGGCATCAATGAGCCGTTTGACTTCCAGGGCATCGGCCGGATCGGGCACCCGGACTTTGAGCCGGAGGAAAAGCACCAGTTGCCTGGCTTCAGCCACCGACTTCCTTTTTTCCGGATGCTCCGCCATCCACGCCTGCCAGAATGCATCGGAGGCAGCATCCGGGTGCCGCACCCACGTGCTGAAGTATTCATCATCCGCCAGTTCGGCCGAGGTATACGCTTCGTAGTTGGTCATTGCATTTGCCGCCGGACTGATTGAATGCAGCTTCTTTCCTTAAGAGGGTAATTTTTTCCGTTTGCCGCCTAATTTTTTCGCAAAAAATTCATATTTACAATTATTTCAACAAAAAACAATATTTATTGTTTTTTTATCAATATAAATAGATGATTGTTGCGATTAATTAAAAAGGCAGCTACCACACCCTTACGATAAGCAACGGTAAATAGCGTGGCACTGAACCAGTCCGGCCCCCGGCCCCGGTTGCCTCAAGGATAAGACAGCTTACCGGCAGCGTCAAACCCGGCTCCCAGGATTTAAGTTGCATAATAATTATTTGTTATTATAATTTTCTTATATTGCTTTTAAAAATTACGGCTTCCCATCAGGCAGAGGACGATCTGAGCGCCGGGCTTATTTGGGTTAATGTACTCAGGTGTTGCACCCTACCTCCCCGCAAATGACTGCAAGCAATTATTCAACCATCCGTTGCGACGCGTCGCCGCTAACCCAGTTTACCGACCGTGAGTTATGGAACGTATTCCGGGCGGGAGAACGGGAGGCTTTTGACTTGATCTATACCCGTTATTTTCCGTTGCTGTTTGGTTACAGCACGCAGTTTTGCCGGGATAAAGCCCTGGTGAAAGACGTGATTCAGGACCTGTTTGTGGGATTGTGGAACAAGCGGGAAACCATGGGAGAGGTAACAGCGATAAAAGCCTACCTGTACACCATTCTCCGCAACAGCCTTGTCAAGGAGTTGACGCACAAGAAAAACGCACTGTTTCAGTGGGATATTCCGGATAATTACAGCTTTGAGGTCATTTTTTCTCACGAACTCCTGATGATTGACAGTCAGTCAACCCAGCAGCAGACAAAAGAATTACTAAAGGCCTTCGGTAAGCTTTCCAAAAGGCAGAAAGAAGTTATTTATCTGAGGTTTTACGAAAATATGGATTATAAGAGCATTGTGGAGGTAATGTCTCTGCAAAATACAAAATCAGCCCGCAGCTTGGTATACAAAGCTTTGGAAGAACTCAGACGGTATTTAAAAGATAAAAGCACAGCTATCTTCTTTCTTCCTCCGATCCTATGCTTCTTTCTGGCAACTCAATGAATGAAATACCCGTCTGAAATCAATCATAAATTCCGGATTGTAAATTATGGGGTTCCCGGAGACTTACAGGGAAAAGGTAATGGTTGGGCGTAGTCTTCAGACCATGTCCTTTTCAGGCCCCAATCTTCAGATTGGCGGGTTGAATGAACGTGAGTTTTGTAAACAACTGAAATACAGTTTTATGAATCCATATCCTTACCTGAACTATCCGCCAATCTGAAGACTGGCACGTATTTCCAGCGTAGTCTTCAGTATGTGATCAGCCTCAGACAAAGGGAATCCAGGTCAGAGCCGTTGCTGATAAACGGCTCTGACTTTTTGGGTGAAGTCCTGCTGGTTCTGTTCAGCCGTGACCACGACTGAAGCGAGTACCTGCCAGGTGTCGGCTCCTTTTCTGGTTTTGTTGCCACAGGCGATCTTGCGCTGGATCACGGCCGGCCTCAGGCTCCTTCCGGCCCGGTTGCTTTTTATGCTCAATGGCTGAAAGCAGCAAAGCCTGCCAGTCTTTGAGATACTCACTCTGCGGCTCAAGCTCAAGGGCCTTGCTGATGGCCTTCAGGTGATGGGCGTAACCCTTGTGCTGCTTTTGACACAGATCATCATACACTGACAGTCACTCATCAGCCAGCCTTTGGGTTGAGTCAGATACCAGTTTGTCTCATCACTGTAAAGCACTGCTGAGTCACGGGCCTGCCCGTGGAGCTTGTGATAATCCGGTTCAGGGCCTTCCGCCAGCCGGTGCTGAACAAGGCCCCCGGTGCTCAAAGGCAGCCTCAAGCAGTCAGTAAACAACTCACACACCCTGTGCTTGCTCTTCCCGTAGCGGTGGTTGAGCAGCACTGCCGTGGCAGTGATCTGCCAGCTTTACGGGCAGGCTTAAGCTTTAGAGCAACAAGGCGTGCATCTGGTAAGCAGTAATGAGTAAAACCGGTATTCAAGCCTTGGAGCGACTCTATGGTGCCACCAGGCCCATGCAGAGGGGAAGCGTAGAAAAACACGAATTTGAGTACAAACGTCACGGCACCTTGTGTCCTGTAGTCAACCGGCTGGTAGGCCAGGGAAAAGTAGTGGCCCCTACCGTTTCTGCTACCCGAAACGAAAAGAATTATGCTACCCATATTGAAAACACCATTGCCATGTATCAATCAGGTGGAACTCTGGTTCTCCGTCCTGCAACAAAAACTGCTCAAACGCGCTTCCTTTGCTTCTCTTGATGAACTCAAAGACAAACTCCCGGCCTTCATTGACTTCTTCAATGACCACTTGGCTAAACCTTTTCAATGGCAGTACAGTTGATAAAAAGAAAAGGCCACCCGAAGGATGGCCTTTCTGCTGATTGAAGACGGGTTACTTTTTCCCTTTGCCATTGGGTTTACCACCGTTTCCATTAGGCTTGCCGCCATTGCCGTTGGGTTTGCTGCCGTTGCCACCACCATTGCCGCCATTGGGCTTGTTGCCACCGCCATTGCCGTTAGGCTTTATGGTCGTCTGCTGATTGTTATTCACAATCACGGTATTGCCGCCGCGGTTGTGTGCCGGATGGTGCGGGTTGTTTGGATTCTTGTACCAGCCTTTGTGCTTTCCGTGGTCTTTCCTGACGGGAGCAGAGGCCATAGGACGGTTGTTGACCAAAACGGTCGTCCGGCGGGTACAGGCCGATTGGCTGATTAAAAGGGCGACTGCGAATAAAATGTAGATTGCTCGTATCATATGATTTTGATTGTGTTTAAAAGTTATACCGTGCTCCGATGCCCACCGGAACATTGAGCCAGAAAGGAGCTGGCACAATTTCAAGGTAAAGTCCAAGGTCAGTGAAAAGGGAAACAGGAGTATCCGGAACAGTCCATTCGAGCCCGACAACTCCGGTAGCCCCAAGGGCAGCCCGGCTTTCGTAATAACCGGCCGTCCGGAAACTGTATTTTTTATAATATTCGTCGTCCAGGTAATAGAACCGGCGCGCACTGAACTGGCCGCCAAGGCCCCAATACCACTCCAGACCATTCACGCTGCTGATCGGATTCTGCCAGATGTAATTGACCTGCACGGCAAGACCCGAACCGCGGTACCCGCCGTAGCCGCCGTAAGAGTAAGACCTCGACTTTCCTCCGTAGAACATGCCCGTATTGCCTAAGTTCAATTCAAGGGCATTATTGCCGCCGAGGTATTTGCGGACATTCACGCCAGCCGGGTCGCCCAGCCGGAGGCCCACGGCCCAGTTACGGTCAGACTGCGAAGAGCGGCGCTGCGCCTGCGCCGATACCAGCAGACAGCCGGTTAGGATCAGGGAAAGAACTACTTTTTCATTAAAAGCATACTGGTTAAGGGGAATACTGCGGCAAAACTAAACCTAAATCTATCTCTGACAAGTCTGGAAAAGCCAGTGCCCTGCCGGAATCAGGGCCAGAATGTAAGTTCGGGCGGTTTAAGAGTCTCTGTCTCTATTGCTTATGCGTAAGCCGCCGGTATTGCTGCAGGCTTTGCAGCAGGTGTTGATTTTCTCCGGAAGTCCCTACCGTGATCCGCAGACATCCTTCGCAAAGCTTCACCGACGAACGGTCCCTGACGATGATTTTTTCTCCACCAAATAGCGGTAAACCGCCTTTGCATCCCCTACTTTCACCAGCAGGAAGTTGGCATCCGAAGGGTAAACCTGCTCCACCAGCGGCAATTGCCGGCACTGCGCCTCCAGCCACGCCCGTTGCTCCAGAATCTCATCTACCATTTTTTCTTTGGAGGTAAGGTTATGGAGGCTTCCATACGAGTTGCTGGGTTACTCCGCTGATATTGTATGGCGGCTTGAGCTTATTGAGCACCGCAATAATTTCGGGTGACGAAAAAGCCATGCCGAGGCGGAGCGATGCCAGCCCCCATGCTTTGGAAAATGTCTGCAGCACCACCAGATTGGGAAACCGGTCCAGCCGGACCGCAAAACTTGGTTCTTCTGAAAAGTCAATATAAGCTTCATCCACGATCACGAGGCCGGGAAAAACGTCCAGAATCTGCATAATGTCATTGGTACGCAGACAGTTGCCGGTTGGATTGTTCGGAGAACAGATGAAAATAAGCTTTGCACCCGGGTGCTCCCCGATGGCCTGTAGCGTAGCCGGCAGGTCAATCTGGAAATCCGGTGTCAGCAATACCTTCACCAGCGGAACGTCGTTGATGGAGGCGCTTACCTCATACATGCCGTAAGTCGGCGGCAGCAGAATAATCTTGTCGGTACGCGGTGTGCAGGTGGCCCGGATCAGCAGGTCAATGGCCTCATCGCTGCCGTTGCCCAGAAAAATCTGCTCCGGCCGCACGTCTTTGATGCCGGCGATTTTTTTCTTCAGCTCTTTCTGATAAGGGTCAGGGTAGCGGTTATACGCCTCCGGGGTGATGGACCCCAGCGGATTCTCGTTGGCATCCAGAAAGACACCCTCGGTTCCTTCGTATTCGTCACGGGCCGAAGCGTAGGGCGTCAGCGTGAGAATGTGCGGACGCAGAATATTTTTTAAGCTGAAATTCATGTAATACAGTACTTGAAATGTGAGATTTGAGATGTTTGGCCCAAGAAAACAGACCGTCAGAGATCATCCATTTTAATCAGCGGAATGTCTTTGGTGGCAATTTCCCGGAGCGGCTGATAACCGGTGCGGTCATACTGGTAACCGTGTTCGCCCACCGGCCACAGCATCGGCGCAAGGAAAAAGACCGTCGCCTGAAAACCCTGTACAGTGGCGGCAGCATTGCCCGTGCCCTTGGAGTTAGCGGCTTCATTTTCCATTTCGAAGGCGCCGGTGAAACGCCGCTCCTTCAGCACTTCCACAAACTCCCGCCAGTCCATGCTGTCGGAGCCGCCAAAGCCGGGCATCATGGCCTCATAGTTGTGCCGGTCCCATTCGTGAGCCGGTTGCGGAATATCTGCCTTCCGGGAAAGGTCAGGGTCAACGGCCTGCACGGGGTACATACTGCCCCAGTGCGTCCGCGAACGGCCCTCAAGGTTGCGGGTGGCCTTTACGTGAATCCGGTGCAGCCGGCTCATGTCGGTTTCCCGGATCACATCCGCAGGGTTGGTATGCTGCCAGACGTCGTGCGACGGATCGTAGATTTCGCCGTGCGCCTGGCTGGGAATGAGGGCGTAGATAAGTTTTCGCGCCGCCAGTACCCCCGTCAGGTTGTTGAAGGTACCCGTGTAGCCGGCCGGCCGCCAGCCTTCCATCGGGCAGTTCTCGTATAATATAGTGACGCCCAGGTCTTCGGCGTACCGGATAATGGGGGTAAATACCTTTACGTACTCCTCCAGATTTTTCTGAAAGCCTCCCTCCTGCGCGCCCAGTTCGTGGTTGTAGCCCACGAAGGTTCCCACTTTTACGCCATTTGCATTGCCGCCCAGCAGATGCGCCATCCGGATCAGCCTCAGCAGGTGATCCTGATTCCTGCGGCGCTGGACCGGCTCGCCGCCGATCAGGTTTTCGAAGGCACCAATGGAAAGGGTCAGCCCGGCCTTGTTGAACTTCTCAATGACCCGCCGGGCTTCTTCCAACCCAAATTGCTCGTACGCCAGATGAGTGGCGATGTGATCGGTACGGGTACCGTCGCGCCGGAATACGCACAGGTCGATTCCCTGGGCACCGATGGAGGTGGTTCTTTCAGTAATTTCGTCCAGCGTAAGCTGAGGAAACGCGGAGCTCATCACCCATACCGGGTTGTTTAGTGGTTGCATGGCCAAAAGTGCGTTTAAGTAAACCGAATATCTGCTAAATTAGCCACCCATTGCCATAAACGCGCAGAATTACGGAATCAGGTCTGGATTTTCTTTTGGGCCGGTCAACATCAGCCTGTCTGGAGCGTATCTGCAATTTCCCGCTTTCCGGCAATGGCAAAACTACTCATTACCTGTTTGACTGTACGGGCTGGCCTGACTAATTAATGATGGAAAACGAAAAACTGAATATCCTTTACGTTGATGATGAAGAACAGAATCTGATTTCCTTTAAGGCCGCTTTCCGGCGCTACCACAACATATTTACTGCCAACAGCGGCCGCGAGGGGATGGAAATTCTCCTTAGCGAACCCATTCACCTGATCATCACCGACCAGCGGATGCCGGAGATGACGGGAATCCAGTTTCTGGAAAAAGTCATTCTAAATGTACCCCGACACCATCCGGATGATCCTGACGGGGTTCAGCGACGTGGAGGTAATCATCAGCGATCAATACAGGCCGCGTATTCCGCTATATCACCAAGCCCTGGGACCAGAATGAACTGCGCATGACCCATGACCATTGACAACGCCTGCCGGTTTTACACCCTGCAGCAAAGAAATAAAACACTGGTGGAACAACTGCAGGAAAAAGTACTGGAACAGGAAAAAACCCTGAAGCTTTTCCAGAAATACGTACCTGAGGAAGTGGTGCAGCAAACCCTCAAAGCCGGTGAAAGTTACCTTTTCCGGGGCGATATTCGTCACATTGCGGTGCTTTTCTGCAACGTGCGGGGCTTCACCACTTTCAGCGAACAGATGTCACCGCCCGAGGTAGTGGAGTTTCTGAACGCGTACTACGGCATCATGGCTGACTGCATCCGCCAGTACCAGGGCCGGGTGAATCAGTTTGTAGGGGATGAAATTTTTGCCTGCTTTGGTGCTCCGCTGCTCACTGAACAAAATGAGCGGAACGCCGTATTCTGTGCGATGGAAATGATCAGGCGGCTGGAACGGCTGAATCAATTGTTTGCCCAAAAACCCGGATACCGGATAACAGTTGGTATCGGCATCCACACCGGCGAAGTGGTGGCCGGCAATACAGGCTCCGAACACCGGATCGGCTACTCGGTTACCGGCGACACCGTCAATACCGGCAGCCGGATTGAGGCCCTTGGCAGAGATTATCCGGATTCCATTCTGATCAGCGGGGTAGTGTATAACAATGTATGCAACGTGATCAACGCCCATGCATGGGAGCCGGTTCTGCTGAAGGGCAAGAAGGAACCTTTCCGGGTGTATCAGGTGGAAGGGTTGAAATAAATCCTCATCAATCACTATCCAACCTTTATTTTATGTTTTATTGATTTTCACTGCTCATGGCATCCCTGCAAGACCGCGACTTTTCGGATGAATTCATTTTCACGGCTTCCCGGGGCAGCGGTCCGGGCGGTCAGAATGTCAATAAAGTTTCCTCAAAAGTGGAATTGCGCTTTCACGTAGCCAACTCCCGGCTGCTGTCCGACGAAGAAAAAGCGATGATCAGCGAAAAACTGGCCAACAAGATCAATCAGGAAGGCTTCCTGCAGATCATTGCCCAGGCTGAACGCAGCCAACTGCAAAATAAAGGAGCGGCAGTCAAAAGATTTTACCACCTGATGCAATCGGCACTGCACCAGCCCAAAGCCCGCAAAGCCACCAAACCATCCCCGGCTGCAGTACGGGAGCGGCTGCAATCAAAACGCAAAGCTGCCCAGAAAAAAGCCGGCCGGCAGGGCAGAGACTTTGGGCAGGATTGACCCCGGCTCAGTAAAAGTGTTATTTGTATTCTGCTATTGCCAGTATAAAAAACAATGTGCATTTTAGGGGGATGAACTTTTACTTTTCCAACCTAACCTATTCACTCTTTAATCTCTGAAAGACCCGATGGGACAAAGATTGCAATCATTGGACTACGTTATTTTTCTGATCTATTTTGTAATTGTGGCCGGCTACGGATACTGGGTTTACCAGCGAAAGAAATCGAAGGAAGCCAGCACTACCGACTTTTTCCTCGCTGAAGGCTCCCTTACCTGGTGGGCTATCGGTGCTTCACTGATTGCCTCCAACATATCGGCCGAGCAGTTTATCGGCATGTCCGGCTCAGGGTTTGCAATGGGCCTCGCCATTTCTACTTACGAGTGGATGGCAGCCGCCACCCTGATCATTGTGGCAGTGTTTTTCATCCCGATTTACCTGAAAAACAAGATCTACACCATGCCGCAGTTTCTGACGCAGCGGTACAACGAAACGGTGAGTATGATCATGGCGGTTTTCTGGCTGCTGCTTTACGTAATTGTTAACCTGACTTCCATTCTATTTCTGGGCGCTCTGGCCGTGGCCACCATCTCGGGGATCAACTTCTGGGTGTGCATGGTGGCACTTGCCTTTTTTGCAGTTCTGATCACGCTGGGCGGCATGAAAGTAATCGGATATACTGACGTGATTCAGGTTTTCTTTCTGATTCTGGGCGGTCTGGCTACCACCTACCTGGCGATGAGTCTGGTGGCTGACCGGTTTGGTGCCGATGGCGTAACCGGAGGCTTCGGGGTTCTGATGAACAAAGCTCCTGATCACTTTCAGATGGTGTTTGACCAGTCTAACCGCCACTATCTAGATCTCCCCGGCCTCACCATCCTGATTGGCGGGATGTGGATTGTGAATCTCAACTACTGGGGCTGTAACCAGTACATCACGCAGCGTGCCCTCGGTGCTGATTTGCCCACCGCACGTAACGGGCTTTTGTTTGCGGCTTTTCTTAAACTGCTTATGCCCATCATTGTCGTATTTCCGGGCATTGCGGCCTATGTGCTCCACCAGGAAGGAATGTTCCAGACCGAAATGACTACGGGCGGCGAACTGAACCCGGACAATGCCTACCCGGTGCTGCTCAACCTCCTGCCGGCTGGTCTGAAAGGACTTTCCTTTGCGGCGCTTACGGCTGCTATCGTTGCCTCACTGGCGGGTAAGGCCAACAGTATCTCCACAATTTTTACGCTTGATATTTATAAAAAATACATCAACCGGAATGCTGATGAGGCAAAACAGGTCCGGATCGGCCGGTTGACCGTGCTGGTTGCCATGATTGTGGCTGTATTGATCTCCGACTCACTGGGCATTGACAAAAAGGGAGGTTTTCAGTTTATTCAGGAGTATACCGGCTTTGTGTCTCCGGGTATTTTTGCCGTATTTATTCTCGGCTTTTTCTGGAAACGGGCCAACTCCAGAGGTGCCCTTGCGGCCATCATAGGTGGGTTTGCCATGTCTATTATTCTGAAATTCCTTCCCGGCTGGGGAATAGATTTATCTCTGCTCCAAACAATGGGCTTTGCTGCTTTAAATCCAACAACTGGTATTTTTGAAATTGCTTTCCTTGACCGCATGGGACTCGTGTTTCTGGTTTGCGTTCTGCTGATTATGATTTTAGCGGACAAGCGCAACAGCCCCAAAGGGCTGGAAATAGATTCATCCATGTTTCGTCCATCACCCGGCTTCACGGTTGGTGCTCTGGCAATATGTGTCGTTCTGACTGCTCTTTACGTAGTTTTCTGGTAAAGACACCCATAAGCAGTTTTTTCTTTCACCGAAGGGAGGCCGGAATGGCTTCCCTTTTTTGTTTACCGGACCCTTCACTTTCACGCCTGACGGGCAGATTACGAATATACCTCCCCTGCTGACCATTCACCGGCAACGGGTGAGGCACCAATGGTACAGGTGCAATGAACCGGCCCAATCTGCCTGAACAACCGGCTTGCCTCTGTTTACTTTGGTAGCTGTCTTTTTTATTGTAACCAGACACGCAGTATTGCCTATCGGATTGCCTGGTCGCTGCCCTGTGAGCAGAAGTCATTTACATAGTAAACCAATAAGTAAATTAATCAACAAAACTAAACTGACTATGAAAAAAGCTCTATTCATCTACCTTGCCTTATTTGGCTTTCTTTCTGTTGGAATTGGTGCCTCAGCCCAAAACAGCAACCATAAAATTCATTCTATCTTTATTTACAATTTTGCAAAGTACACGCAGTGGCCTGCCAGTTCCCAATCCGGTGATTTTATCATTGAAGTCTTAGGCAGGTCTCCCCTTGCCGACGAACTGGCAAAAGTAGTGGCCAACAAAACGGTAGGCACCCAGAAAATAGTAGTGCGCCGGATCACCTCACCCGATCAGCTTTCGGGTGCCCACATGGTTATATTGCCTGGTACCGAGAGCCGTCATTTCGAGGCGCTGCAGGCCCGGCTGAAAGGCAAACCTACCCTGCTGATCACTGAAAAGCCTGGCCTTGGTCACAAGGGAAGCGGTATTAACTTCGTAATCCGGGAAGACAAATGGTCTTACGAGCTGAATCAGGGAATATTGGCGGAAAACGGCCTGAGAGTGTCGATTGAAATCAGCAAGCTGGCTACCAATATTTAATTCGGGTATTGGGTATTTGGTTAACCAACAGCCATTCAGAACGCGGTCAGTTTGATAAATAAAAAAGGGAGCCAAATGGCTCCCTTTTTCTATATTAACCTCTGATGATCAGGAAACCTTCTTCTTGGTTGATTTGAAGGACAATGAATCGCCGGTACCGCTGTAATCGGCTACAATCGTATCGCCCTCACTCAGGTCACCCTTCAGGATTTCCTCAGCTACGGGGTCTTCCAGATATCTCTGGATGGCGCGGTTGAGCGGACGCGCTCCGTACTGCGGATCAAATCCTTTCTCAGACAAGAAGTCCTTGGCCTTCTCGGTAAGCTCGATCTTGTAACCAAGCGCCGTCAGGCGGCCAAACAATTTGCCAAGTGTAATGTCAATGATCCGGTGGATGTGCTCACGCTGCAGTGAGTTGAACACAATCACGTCGTCCAGGCGGTTCAGAAACTCCGGTGAGAAGGCCTTGCGAAGGGCATTGTGAATGGTAGCCTTCATCAGGTCGTCCGTTGCCTCAGCCTTGGTTTTAGAGGCGAAACCGATTCCGGCACCAAAGTCCTTCAGATCACGCACCCCGATATTGGAGGTCATGATGATGATGGTGTTCCGGAAATCTACCCGTCTGCCCAGACCGTCAGTAAGGATACCGTCGTCCAGCACCTGCAGCAGCAGGTTGAATACATCCGGGTGTGCTTTCTCGATTTCGTCCAGCAGGATCACCGAGTAAGGCTTGCGGCGGATTTTCTCCGTCAGCTGACCACCTTCTTCGTAACCCACGTATCCGGGAGGTGCACCGACAAGGCGGGATACGGAGAACTTCTCCATATACTCACTCATATCAATCCGCACCAAGGCATCGTCCTTGTCAAACAGATAAGTAGCCAGCACTTTGGCGAGTTCAGTTTTACCGACACCAGTCGGGCCGAGGAAGATAAAGGAGCCGATTGGCTTCTTAGGATCCTTCAGGCCCACACGGGTACGCTGAATTGCTTTCACCAGTTTGCTGATGGCCTCGTCCTGACCAATCACCCGCGACTGCAACTCCTCCCTCATGCTCAGCAGCTTTGTACTTTCATTCTGAGCAATCCGGCGGGTGGGGATTCCGGTCATCATGCCGATCACTTCGGCCACGTTTTCCTCCTGCACTACGTACCGCTTCTGCTTGGTATCTTCCTCCCACAGGTTCTTAGCCTTGTCGAGTTGCTCCAGCAGGCGCTTTTCCTTGTCGCGGAGTTGGGCTGCCTCTTCGTACTTCTGGCTTTTTACCACCTGATTCTTCTCCTTCTTGATATTCTCGATGGATTCTTCCAGCTTGAGAATATCTTCCGGCACGGTGATGTTGTTGATGTGTACGCGGGCACCGGCTTCGTCGAGCACGTCAATGGCCTTATCGGGCAGGAAGCGGTCGGAAATGTAACGATCCGACATCTTCACGCAGGCATCAATGGCTTCCGGCGTATAATACACGTGGTGGTGATCTTCGTACTTCTCCTTGATGTTATTGAGAATCTCAATAGTTTCTTCGGGTGAAGTGGCATCTACCATCACGATCTGGAAACGACGGGCAAGGGCACCATCTTTCTCAATGTACTGACGGTATTCGTCAAGCGTAGTGGCACCGATGCATTGGATGTCGCCCCGGGCCAGAGCAGGCTTGAACATGTTGGAGGCATCCAGCGAACCGGAAGCGCCACCGGCACCCACAATCGTATGCAACTCATCAATGAAGAGAATCACCTCAGGCGATTTCTCCAGTTCGTTCATGACCGCTTTCATCCGTTCTTCAAACTGGCCGCGGTACTTGGTACCGGCCACCAGAGAAGCAAGATCCAGCGTAACGACCCGCTTGCCGAACAGCACACGGGAAACTTTTTTCTGCACGATCCGCAGGGCCAGACCTTCCGCAATCGCCGTTTTACCAACTCCGGGTTCACCAATCAGGATCGGGTTGTTTTTTTTGCGGCGGCTCAGAATCTGGGCAACGCGTTCGATTTCCTTCTCGCGGCCAACGATGGGATCCAGTTTTCCGGCTTCCGCCAGCTTGGTCAGATCGCGGCCAAAATTATCCAGTACCGGGGTACGTGACTTCTCCGACGGGTTTTTGCCAGTTTCTTTACCTCCACCAGCACCGCTACCGCCAAACATGCGGGCGTTGTCGTCGTCGTTGTCGTCTGTATCCGGACCGGCCATCGGGTTGTGTGAATGATATTCCAGCATTTCTTTTATGACCTCGTAGTTAATATCAAACTTTGATAAAATCTGAGTGGCGATGTTGTCTTCGTCACGCAGAATCGAGAGTAAAAGGTGTTCAGTACCAATGAGTTGGCTCTTGAATATTTTGGCCTCCAGGTACGTAATCTTCAGAACTTTTTCCGACTGACGGGTCAGCGGGATATTGGCCAGATTTTTTACGTTGTGAGTAGCAGTGCCCTTGGTCGCATTCTCAATAGCCTGACGCAGTTCGTCGAGTGAAACGCCAAGCTTTTTGAGTAGTCCAACGGCAACACCCTCTCCTTCCCGGATCATGCCAAGCAATAGGTGCTCAGTGCCGATATAGTCGTGCCCCAGTCGTAATGCCTCCTCCCTGCTCAATGAGATCACCTCTTTCACCCGGTTAGAAAATTTTGCTTCCATGTCGTGGAAAATTATAGAATTCGTGAGTATTGACTAAGTGTAGAAGAATTATCGGAAAGGATAAGATCTGTCCGTAATATCAAGTATCTAATTAACAAACGCAAACCCAAAAAGATTTGTTTGTCCCGCTCAAAGAAAGATTGACTGCCTGATAATATTTAACGCCCGGGGACCCTGGCAAAACAAAAGATCAATGATAGTGAGGTTAGAGGCAAAATTGTTGCCAAACACCTGCCGGTATTCTGAAAATATGACTTTTTCTTCGATAATATTCTTTTTGTCAGGCAGAATGGTATCTCTCAAGTCATGAAGGCCTCTTTGTGAATGTGGCTGGTAAACAGACGTAATGTCGGTGTTTATTTTTAAGCCTACCAGAAAAAGACAATTTGTCAGCAGATCGAAATTGAGATCAAACAGGAACCTATGTTTCTTAAACAGAATTTTTTCAAAAAAAGGTGCGTAATCCGGAAAAAAAGGTGCCTTTCCGTAGGACGAGGAAACAGTCCGCCAGTGATCCCTGAGCCAGCCCTGGCTATGATCAATCTTTACCTCCCTGATGAGTTGCCTGCCACCAGCTTTCAGCACCGGCACCGATAAGGTAAATACTTTCTGGGGGGTCAGTACCCGGGCCCGGTTCCGGTACGTTTGCTTCCGGTAGTGTTCGGCCCCTTCCAGTACTACTTTTTTGTATCGGGCAAGGCGGGCAAAATATTCGATGCAGGGCAGGTAGTGCAGGTCAACCAGCAACTCTTCGGATTGCTCCCCGTTGCCGGCATTGACATTGTTCATCCTTAAAATCCAATTAAAGTAAAATATTTTCAGTATCAAATGCCATTCCCCAAAATTCACCGTCCGTGTTCCCTCCGGATGAACGGACTGGTGTAAGTTTGAGCCGGAAATATGATCATAATTTACCAGTCATGATTTGGTTCCGTTTACTTTCCAGACTTCCTTTTCCGGTGCTGTACGGAGTGGCTGACCTTTTGTACCTGCTGGGCTATTACGTAGCAGGCTACCGCCGGAAAGTGATTGCTGCAAACATAGCAAAGGCTTTTCCGGAAAAAAGCCCCGCCTGGCAGCAGGAAACCATCAGGCTGTTTTACCGTAACCTGGCCGATATTATTGTTGAAACGCTCAAACTGCTGACCATTCCGGAAAAGGAACTGCGGAAGCGGGTTCAGATCAGGAATCCGGAGGTACTGCTCCACCACCTGAACCGGGGACAATCCATTATCGTGATGACCGCCCATCAGGGCAACTGGGAATGGCTCCTTCAGGGATGTGCCCTGTACCTGGACTACGACGTGGACGCCGTATACCGGCCGCTGCAAAACCAGTTTTTCAATCAACTGATGCTGGACATCCGGAGCCGGTTTGGTCCGTTTCCGGTGCCGATGCAGCAATTGCCGCGGGAGCTGATATCACGCCGGCCAGTGGTCAGGATCATCGCGATGGTAGCCGATCAGGCACCAGCTCCGGAAATGGCGCACTGGCTGACCTTTCTGAACCAGGACACGCCCTTTTTTATGGGAGCCGCCAAAATTGCCATGAGAACCGGCTACCCGGTGCTGTTTACCTGGATGCGGAGAGTCAGGAGGGGTTATTATGAGGTGGAAATGGCCCCTGTTGCGGTCCCGCCTTACCCCTCAGATGCGGTCGAAAAGATCACCGGGCACTACGCAGCCACCGTGGAAAGCATCATCCGGCAAAGGCCCGCCGAATGGCTCTGGTCGCACAAACGATGGAAACACCGGAGGTGATTGCAAATTACGAATTGCGAACCGGATCTATACATCACTTTAATTCAGGCATAAAGCGGGTTGTTGGTATTTGGTATTGGTAATTCATTGATAGTCAATGAAAGGTATTCAGGGAAAATGTAATCCGTAATTATTTATACGTATTGCGTGATGTCGCCCATACCGGCGCGGATTACTTCCGGTGAGTCGGTGGTAAAGTCCACCACGGTAGAGGCTATGTTGTTGCCGAACCCGCCATCCACTACGTAGTCCACCAGGTTGCGGTATTTTTCGTAGATCAGCTCCGGATCAGTGGAGTATTCAATGACCTCGTCGTCATCCCGTATGGAGGTGGTGATAATCGGATTTCCCAGTTCCTGCACGATGCTGCGGGGAATGAGATTGTCCGGTACGCGGATACCGACTGTCTTCTTATTGGTGTGCAGGATGCGCGGCACGTTGTTGCTGGCCGCCAGTATAAACGTAAACGGCCCCGGCAGTGCCTTCTTCATGATTTTGAATGTACTGGTGCTTACGCTGGCGTATTCGGCGATGTGGCTGAGGTCGTAACAGATAAAGGACAGATTGATTTTCTGAGGCTTGATCCCCTTTATCTGGCAGACCCTCTCCACGGCGCGGGTGTTGTGGATGTCGCAGCCCAGACCATACACGGTATCAGTCGGGTAAATGACCACTGCCCCATCGCGGAGAGCATCTGCAATCTGGCGAACCTTCCGCATTTCGGGATTGTCGGGATGGATTTTTACGAGTGTTGCTGGCATAATCTTTCGGATTTTTGATGAACCAATATGTTAAAAAAACAAAAAATTGGTTGCCGGTCAACCAATTATGTGCATTGTAACTGTTACAGCAAGAAGCAGGTTACATCAGATAACCCGAATAATCTAAGGTCTATTCTTTAATTTTGTCCCGTTATGTTCAAGTCAAGAACTCTGCTGGCCGGATCTATTGTATTTTTTTCAATGCTGCTGGCCACCTTCAGTTTTTATTTTTATCAGATTGCCCAGGCCCCCAACCTTCAGGTGGACAAGGAAGATACTTTTCTGCTTGTTCCCTCGGGTGCCGGTTACAGAACCGTGATGGACTCGCTGAAGAAAAACAAAATTGTCCACGACGAACTCTCATTCAGTTTTCTGGCCAAACTGCTCAAATACCAGGAACGGGTGAAGGCGGGCCGGTACCGGATCAAAAAGAACATGAACAACCGGGAGGCCATCCTGATGCTGAGGGCCGGCCGGCAGGAACCCGTCAGGCTGACCTTCAACAATATCCGACTTAAAAATGAGTTGACTTCCCGGCTCAGCAAAAGCCTTGAAGCGGATTCTACCCGACTCCGGTCGCTTATGTCTGATCCGGCAATGGTAGCAGAATACGGATTTGATACGACCACGATTGTCAGCATGTTTTTGCCCAATACTTACGAAGTCTACTGGAACACTTCGTCCAAGGAACTGCTCGACCGGATGCACAAGGAGTACCAGAAGTTCTGGACCGATGAAAGAAAGCAGAAGGCGGAGGCCATCGGCTTTACGCCGGTACAGGTGTCCGTGCTGGCCTCCATCGTAGAGGCGGAGCAGGGCCGGTGGGCCGACGAAAGGCCAAGAATTGCCGGTGTGTATGTCAACCGGATGACGTCCAGGGAAACCGATTACAAACTGCAGGCTGACCCGACGCTGGTATTTGCCCACGGCGACTTCGGGATGCGGCGGGTGCTGACCGGGCACAAGCAGATCAATTCGCCTTACAATACCTATAAGTTCCGCGGATTGCCGCCGGGACCGATCAACCTGCCTTCACCCGTATCCATTGATGCGGTGCTCAACTACGAAAAGCATAACTATCTGTATTTCTGCGCAAGAGAAGACTTCTCGGGCTACCACGCTTTTGCCCGGACCTACGAGCAGCATCTGAAAAATGCCCGGCTTTACCAGGCAGCGCTGAATTCGAAGAATATTATGAAGTAAGTTCAGAAGCTCAGGAATTCAGGGGTTTTGGGGTTTATTTATTAGCCGTAATAGGATATGAAAACACGACTGTTAATCCTGACACTGTTTCTGGGACTGTCTTTACCGGCATGGGCTTGTAAGTGCCGTGGGCTGGAAGAAATCAATGAGCAGGAGATTAAACAATACCACGTAATTTTCCGCGGGACCGCTATTAAAGTGGTGGAGAACGAAGAGAAAACTATCATTACTTTTCGTATCGATAAGCTTTACAAGGGAGAGTTGCAAGCTACGACTCTGCAAATTGCTACTCCCTCCGATGTTGGCGCGTGTGGAATAGCATCAAAATTGGGAGAGCAGTGGTTAATTTATGCTTTCCGAATTAATAAGGTTTATACGACTAGCCTTTGCACTCGCACTGTCAATCTAAATCCTCCCAAGTCATGGAACTATGCTGACACTCAGAAGCGGATGCAGAAAGACTTGATGTTTCTGGAAGAAAGAACAAAACTGAAAGGAAAAACTAACGGCTAACACCATACCCGCCGACAACCGGTGCACCCCACCGCAGAGCCAAAACAGGAGCACACGGTATGCGGGGGTATTTGTTTCGTTACTTGCCATAGAAAGGAGAAAAAGATGATACTCAAAGAACAAATCATTAAAGACATAAATACAATCGCTGATTTACAATCACTTAATCAACTATTTGATTATGTGCAGATAATCAAACGTACCCTAGCCACAGTAAGCCCTAACAGAGAAAGAGTATTACAGTCAGCAGGCAGTATCAATGATGAAGAAGCCCGGGAAATAAAGCAGATTATAGAAAATGAATTCAATCAGACGGAGGGCGATTGGTAGATGAACACCATTGCCCTTGATACCAATATTGCCATCGACGTATTGAACGGAAAACCACAGGTGATTGACTTAATGCGGCAGAAGGAGATTATTTGCTTACCGGTCACGGTTTGTGGAGAGTTGCTTTTTGGCGCGAAAAACTCGGGCAACCGGATAAAGAATGAGAGCAAGTACCGGACATTTATAGAAAGCTGCATCGTGTTAGATACGAATACTTTAGTAGCAGAAGCATATGCCGAAATACGTTTGGCCCTCAAACAAAAAGGCAAACCAATCCCGGAAAATGATATTTGGATTGCCGCCATATGTGTAGTCAATGATATTGCGTTGCTGTCTCATGATAAACATTTTGAAAACATTGAAGGGCTTCAATTGATAAAAATAGAATAGAAAAAACGGCAAGTAACACCATGCAGGCCGGCAACCGGGCCGCCGAATGCGAAGCTAAAACAGGAGGCCACGGTATCCAGCAGCGTTTGGTGCGTTGTATGGCATTGAAGAAAAGATGAGACTCGTAATTCCCATTGTAATTACAATATTGCAGCTGATGCTGATTGGCAATTTAAAATTCTTAGACTCATTCTTTGTGATTGTTTTTTCAATTGTATTGTCAATAGGGAGTGGGCTTTACCTCAGAAGAAACACAGAATATAAGGTCCTTGGTAATGGACTGATAATTTCCGGAACAATATCCGCCCTTTACACGGCAGCCCTTCTGAGTTGGATAACAATTCATTGGAAAGGATAAACTATAAGAGAACGACATAGAACCCCAGCTTTAACCGACCACTGGCCCGCCTCACCGCATTGCCAGAACAGGAGGCCACAGTGTGCGGCAGTGTTCGCTCCGTTCATCACCTTTATTTCTAAACCCTGAACTCCCTAAATCTTTAACTCCCTGACTCCCCTTCCCCGCCGGTATGTTTACACACGAGGTTCAAATCAGGGTATGTTACGCGGATACTGACCAGATGGGCTATGTGTATTACGGTAACTACGCGCGGTTTTACGAAATCGGACGGGTTGAGGCTTTGCGCAGCATCGGTTTCAATTACAGGGAACTGGAAGCTTCCGGCATCATGATGCCCGTATACGAGAATACCTCCCGCTACCTGCAACCGGCCCGTTATGATGATCTGCTCACGGTCCGGGTGATGCTGAAAACCCTGCCTTCCGTCCGGATGGTGTTTGAGTACGAAATCTACAACCAGACCAGCACCCTGCTGCACACGGGGATAACTACGCTGGTGTTCCTCAACCGGGATACAAATAAACCCTGCCGGGCCCCCCGGGAACTGCTCGAACGCCTGCAACCGTTCCTTGCGTAACTGCCTATGTCCCGCAAATTGATTACCGACCGGATCAGACTCTCCCCATGGTACCAGTTTGTGCTCCACAGGCTGGATACCTGGTACGTGGACGACAACCAGACCTCCATGCGCCTGGTGCTGCAGATCTTCTTCCGGAAACTCAGAAATGACGAAATAGCCCCCCGGGCCAATGCCGTTGCCTTCAACCTGACCCTGTCCGTGTTTCCGGCCATCATTTTTCTGTTCACGCTGATCCCCTACATTCCGATTCCCGAACTGGATTCGCGCATCATGCTGTTCCTCGGCCAGGTACTGCCGCAGGGAATTTACACCGAGATAGCCACCACGATTTACGACATTGTCAGCCGGCCCCGCGGCAACCTGTTGTCGCTGGGTTTTGTATTCGCCCTTTTCACGGCCACCAACGGCATGATGGCCATCATTGACGCCTTCAACCGCAGTTACCGCACCCGCGACAGGCGTAGCTTCCTCTATACCCGCCTGATTGCGACCGGCCTGACATTTATGCTCGCATTTGTACTTTTTCTGGCGGTGGTACTGCTGATCGTAGGCAATCTGGCAATGGACTGGATCAAAGAACACGATGCGTATCAGCTTTTTGACGACAATATATCTTTGTTTTTCGTTTCGCTGCTGCAGTACGGCGTGGTTTTCTTTGTCTTTTTCACCGGCTTATCCACTATTTACTACGTGGCGCCAGCCATTCATGAACGCTGGAAATTCCTTTCGCCCGGCGCCCTGATCTCCTCGTTGTTAAGCATTGGCGTTACGCACCTTTTCTCCTTCTACGTCAATAATTTTGCTTCCTACAACAAGCTGTACGGCTCCATCGGCACTTTTATTGGTCTGATGATCTGGTTCCTGCTGCTGTCATTTATCATCCTGCTGGGTTTTGAGGTGAATGCCAGTCTGCACGAAGCAAAACGCAAAAAGGACGCCATACTCCCGCTTCCTTAAATATTTACCAATACACCCCGTCTTCATTTGTAAAGCTTCGGGTAAAAAACTAATTTTGTCCCCGGAGAGATGGCAGAGCGGTTTAATGCGGCGGTCTTGAAAACCGTTGAGGGTTACACCTCCGGGGGTTCGAATCCCTCTCTCTCCGCCCCCAGATGATTCCCCTGAACCCTTCAACTCAATTGCTGAAGGGTTTTTTTGTCCCCACCCCTCCCGGCAAGGTAAATAGCGGCAGACCGCGTTGCATAAATTACTGAACGGAGGATTCCGTCTTTAAAAGCCTCGTGCGTATAAATCAGGCACCGTGTAAAAAACAGAATGCAAAATCACGTGTTTACCACGGGGACGGGGGTTTACCGCTTCCTTTACCTTTACGGGGAGTTTGACTTTTTGAGCTACGGGGAAGGGAAAAGGGATGGCGGTTGAGTTTATGAATATCGGCGATGATGACTGACCGGACTGCATCAGCAGATTTCCGCACTGCACATCAGGGATCAGGATAACTTTTTTCTTCTCTGCCTCCTTCCGCAGAACCAGGGATTGCCCGGCCGCAGACCACAACCGGTGAAGGCCATCCCTCAAGCCGCTTACTGAATAATGTTTGTTATGACTTTTGCAGTTGTCATTACCCGCAATCCGAATCAGTTGATCAGGCAGTTTTTCTTCCAAAGCCTGCGGGAAGCCCGGCACTACTTTAACCGGGTGATACAGGAAAATTCTTTCGGACAGGTGCAGATCCGGTTAATCGAAAAACGGGACTACTGCCGGAGTTTCCTGCTTGATATTTACGTCACGGGCAGCATTGCGGGTAAATAAGCGTCCAGATTAAATCCGCAATCTGACTTTTGGTTTTTGATTAAAAGTCTGGTAGTCAATGGCTCGCTTTACCAGTAAAGATCTGAAATTCCCAATTTTAAATTGCGCAGCTACTCAGAACACTTGAAAATCCGCGCAGGCCGGCAAGCCTGTGCCTAAACCACTAAAACACAATGAGATTTTCCTATAATACTTATCCCAAACCGGCAGCCGGTTCTCGGCGGCCGGATGTCTCCCGGTCACCGGAAAAAGTGACACAAGGCCCACAAGGCAGCGCGGAACAGGATGGGGATACGTAATCGGTGGCAGCTTCCGCCGTTGCAGATAAAGGCCCCGAAGCAGGCAGATCCGCCCTTAAGGATACCATCTGATCGGATGAATCCATCGGCCGGAGCCAAAAGCGGGGCTTTAATCTAACAGGCCGTTGGAGGCCGCGTACAGGATAAGGGTAGCCGTGTTGTTGGCTCCCGTCTTTTCGAGCAGGTTTTGCCGGTGCGTTTCAATGGTACGGCGGCTGTTGAAGAGAATTTCTCCGATCTGGCTATTGGTGTATCCTTTGCCAATCAGGCGTAGTACCTCCAGCTCCCGCGGAGAAATAGAAGCGGGTGGTGCCTGGGCGGCTGCTCCGGCACTCTGCGCATCTTGTCCGGTGCCCGGTCCATGCGAAGGGGCATACCCGGAGGGGGCCGACTGCACCTTTCTGAGCAACATCCTGGCTATGTCCGTGCTGAAGTATTCCTCTCCGTCAGCCAGTGTAAGGACAGCATGCAGGAGTTCCTTGTAACTGGCGGTTTTGAGCACGTATCCCTGGGCACCAGCCTGCAGAGCCTCAGTAATGAACTTATCGCTCTCCATCATGGTGAGCATCAGCACCTTTACCTCAGGGAACCGTTCCCTGACCTGCCGGGTAGCTTCGACACCATTCATCCCGTACATGTCAAAATCCATCAGTACCATATCTGCCTCCTGGTTTTCGAGCAACTCAAGCGCCTGTGCGCCCGAAGCGGCTTCCCCCACAATGGAAACTTCCCCGTCAGATTGCAGGAACATGGATTTCAGCCCCTCCCGGACCAGCTTGTGGTCATCCACTATGATTACTTTAACCATGTCATTTCAGTAAATGTCCTGAAAAATAAGCCGGAGGAGCCTTTTCGGAATAATTTTACGAATAAGGGTCCAGTACGTGGAATGTACGTAAAACGAATTGAAAAAGTATATGAGTACTGGATTTATTTTAATACTGAACGTATATATACTCAATGAATTAATACTGAGTAAATTTTGCGTATAAATGTCCCCAACCGCCTAAACGGGGGAGTTTCGTCCGGTGCGGAATGATCTCCATTCAGCAAGAGGCTTTTCTGCTCATGCGTTTCCGGTGCGCACACTCCCGGCCACCGGCAGCGCCACCGGTGTCAGTCTGTTTATTCTTCGGCGGAGAGCTGGATATAAAAACTTGAGCCTCTGTTCACTTCGCTCTCAAACCAGATTTTGCCGTCGTGCAGCTCCACAATGGTTTTGATGATCGACATGCCCAGCCCCACTGATTCTTCCCCTTTCAGGCCC
>JAUJMU010000015.1 GCA_030446715.1 Cytophagales bacterium
GGAACCGAACAGGGAAAGCGTCGGGGGCTTCGGCCCCCACAACACCCCCCCCCGACCACCCTATGAGCACTCCAGACTATCCACGGCTAAAATCAACTCATCCACCCTACCACACATTCCCCGGTAGGGAATGTTTAAAGTGTCTTTTGGTATCACATCATCAGGATATTAACTTGATATTTGAAACACCACGTTTCACTATCCAAGAGATTGAAATAATTGGCGAAACTTTGGAGTTAGAGGCACAAGAAACCGAATTGCAAAAAAGTCAAATATTGGCAATGTTTGAAAAATTTGTTAGTGAAAATCCAATTTTTGCGAGTGATGAAAAGTTACAAAATACTATTAATCGTCTAAAAGATTTCAGAGAGAAATTAAGCAAAGACGAATTAAATCAACTTTTTGAAGAGCAAGGTTTAAACAACAGAACTAAAATCAAAAAAGCCTTTTGCGATTTTTATTTTCAAAATTCAGCACAGTATTTGGAAAAAAAAGACGTGTTGCATCACTTCTTTAAAAGTAAAAAAGAAATAGAAGAATTGTTTGCTTCTAATACAAACATTTATTACCAAGATGAAAACATAACGGAGGCTTTTTATTTTGTAGGCGTTGTACCTAAAAAGATACAAACAAGTTTCCAAAATGCCACCAACATCCGCAAGATAAAAGCAGTCAGAAACTTGAAAGGACAACAGAGCCAACTTGTATTTGACCAACTTTTGCAAACAATGGCGGTAGATTTTGTAAAACAAGGAAGTTTGACAGTGCTACCGTTTCCGTTTAAATACTTGCGAGAGATACAAAAGTAAATGCGTGCAACATTGCATTTGTGGCAAGGCGGGCAGACGTGCTAAATTAAACTTTTGTACTTTATATTGGCTTTTGTGCGTATGGGAAAGGAAGTGCTACTAATCCCGCCCTGCACAAATGCTTTTCCGTTGGCAGCCATTTTATTCTAAACGCTGTCTGTTGACAAAATACTTAAATCTGACATTATGGAAATCAAAGTGCAAGTACCGTTTCAACAACTTCTGACAATAGTAAAGGCCCTGACACCGGCGCAGAAAGCCGAGTTACGTAAGGAACTTGATGAAGAAAAGCCAGCTTCTGATCCCAAAGAAGATGACTTCATCAACTTTTTGCTCAATGGCCCGGTATATACCGACAAAGACATAGCCATTATTGAAGAAAACAGAAAAAGTATTGCAGCATGGCGGACAAAAAGTTAATGATTGATACAAGCATTCTTATTGACTATTTCCGCAAGAGTGATAAGGCAAATGCAAGATTAATTGCACATTTCAGGCAATACAACCGGCTTTATATTTCAAGCATTACCCAATTTGAAGTTTATAATGGTGCGACTGAAGTGCACAAGCAGTTTTGGGAACAAATGCTGCTAAGGCTAACTATTTTGGACTTCGACGGGAAGGCAGCCAGACAAGCAGCAGAAATTGTTGGACAACTGAAGACCAAGCGAAAAACCATAGACAAGCCGGACTTATTTATTGCTGCTACGGCAATTGTACACGGGTTGGCATTTGACACGCTGAACCTTAAACACTTCATTCACATTGACAATCTGGACTTGCTGACAACAAAAAACGGCAGTTAACATTGCTTTTACAAAATGGCGGCTGACGAATAAATGCTCAACTACAGGAAGTCAACTTATCTTTGGTGCATGGGTTAAGCTGACGGAACGCTATTGCCGCCACTGCAGAAATACCCCGAACGTCATCAGCCTTTGTAATCAACACTTTAACTTACCCGAAAACCAATGGCAGAAAACAAAAGTGAGAATAAACTTCTTGGAGGACTGACCAAAGCCGTAACTCTTGATTTGCCAGCTCAGTAAAAACAATCAATCTGAAACCCAAACGGGCTCACGCCCCCACCATCCCTCCTACTGCCACCTCTCCGCCCCCTGAGCAGGCTTCCATGTGGATTTTGGCTCGAAGTGATTCCAGAGGGTACGCGAAACGTCGCGGAGCAGCACGTAACCGGCGTTGTTGTGCTCCCAGCTCTGGTCCTGCTGGTTTTTGGTAACCACGCAGAAAACGTAGTCCCCGCCAGGCGCGTTTACCAGCACCACCTCAGAACGCGACTGGTTGACGGCCCCCTGCTTGGAAGCTACCTGCACGTGGGGCGGTATCTGGGAAAGGGCCTCGCCGTCCCAGTAGATCCGGGTGAGGTTGCGGTACATCCGTTCGCTGGCCGACGGGCTCACGGCCCGTCCCTCGCGGATAGCGGCCAGTAACCCGGCCATTTCGCGGGGCGTGGTTTGCCCCCAGCCGTACTTCTTGCGGTTTGCCTCCCTACCGGGCGTTTTGGAATTGACGCGGGTGTTGGGGAAACCATTGGCGGCCAGCCAGGCATTGATGGCCGTGCCGGTACCTGCCAGTTGCTGGCTCCAGAGGCTGGCTACGTTGTCGCTGATTGTAATCATCAGCATCACCAGCTTGCTGAGCGGCACTTTGGCACTATCCCGCAACTGGGCCGTCAGCCCTTCGTCGTCGCCGGGGTAGAAGTTCCGGACCGAATCGACAAAGGTGAGGGGAGCCTGATAGTCCAGTTCACCGCGGTTTATTTTGTCGAAAATTCCGATCATGATGGGCACTTTGATCATGCTGGCCGTCGGGAAAAGGGTATCGGCGTTGATGGCGGCGGTTCTGCCCGTCTTCAGGTGCCGGACGTAAATGCCCGCGTCGCCTTTGAAGTTGCGGGTCAGGTCTTCCAGCTTTTTCTGCAAAACGGCGTCGGGTTTATCTTTTGTGGGTTGCGCAAGGGCGGATAGCGGCAAAAAGAGAGTCAGAAACAGGTAAACGTAAATTTTAAGGTGCATACGGAGGAAAAAAAAGAAGTTGGCAATGATGCTTTTCCGTAACTTTGAGTTTTGATTTTTATGGCAGCAGCATCAAATATAAATGATATACTTTCTCAGGTAAAACAACTTGACAAGGAAGACCAGCTCACTCTTCTTCAACGGCTTGCCTCTTTGCTCAAAAGAGCAGAGGCGACAAAGACGACTTCTGTGCGCCTGACTTCACTTTCCGGTCTGGGCAGCAAAATTTGGAAAAGTAAAGACGACATTGACAATTATATTGACGGAGAAAGGCAATGGTAATTCAGAATTTCGCTTCAAAAGTGGTCTATCCGGACACCGCACCATTGATTTACTTTATTGAAGGGCACAGTACTTACCAACCCATTCTTGCCAGCCTTTTTGACTTTAATGACAAAGGTGGCTTTTCTTTTATTACTTCTACTGTAACATTTCTTGAAGTGTTGGTAAAACCTTTACGGGAAGAACAGGCAGGTGTTGCCAGACAATACAGAGACATACTGACAACTGCACCGGGCATAGAAGTAATTGACATTACTGCTGCCATCGCTGAAAACGCTGCCCGGTTGAGAGCCAGGTACAATTTAAGAACACCGGATGCTATTCAACTTGCCACTTCGATTGGAACCGGCGCAGACTATTTTTTAACGAACGATCACAGATTAAAAGTAGTCAGTGAAGCAACTATTGTAACAGTCACTGAATTGCAATAGCACTTCTGCCAACAGCGGTTTTGTGCAATAGCGGCTGAATAATATGGGCTGAACAGCAAGTACACAATTTATTTTTCAAATATAGCCGGCAAGGGTTCCGGCCTGCCGCTGAAGTCAGACGAAAATATCCGGACGCTGTTCCTTCCGTCTGACTGCTGAACCACCCTTTCCCCCACATGAAACGCAAAAACCTGCTGCAATTTTTACTTGGTCTGGGCGTCGTGATTGTGCTGAACGTACTGGCGGCTCAGTTCTTTTTCCGCATTGACCTCACCAGCGACAAACGATACACCCTCTCCCCGGCTACCCGCCAGCTGCTCGAAGACCTCGACGATCAGGTATTTGTAACCGTATACATTACCGGCGACCTGCCGGCCGGATTTCAGCGGCTACAGACCGCCGTACGCGAACGACTGGAAGAATTTGAAGTGTACGCCGGCCGTAACATCCGTTTCCAGTTCACCGATCCGCTGGCAGTGAATGACAAAAGGCTCCGCAACCGCGCCATGGTCGAACTGAGCCGGAAAGGGCTGCGGCCTACCAATGTATTTGACAATGAAGGCGGCAAACGGGTGGAAAAGGTGGTGATACCCGGCGCTTTGGTGCAATACAAGGGCAAGGAGGCGGCCGTAATGCTGTTGCGGGGCAATCAGGCCACCAAAGGTCTTACGGCGCAGCAGATTCTGAATCAGTCGGTGGAGAATGTGGAGTACGAACTGGCTTCGGCCATTAAGCAGCTCACTACGGAGCGGAAGCGTCGGATCGGCCTGATCAACGGCTACGGCGGACCGGCTCCCCTGCAGCTTGCCGGCCTGATCAACGGCCTGCAACAAAATTACGACGTATTTCAGGTAAACCTGCCCGGCCAGCCAACTCTGGAAGGACTCGACGCCGTGCTGGTGATTAAGCCCGACTCCGCCTTCACGGAAGCTGATAAGTACAAACTGGACCAGTTCATCGTCAACGGCGGCAAGGCCCTTTTCTTTGTGGATGCCCTTAAATCAGACACGCTGAACAAAGCCAGTACGCTGGTGGTGGCGCAGGACCTGAACCTGGGCGACCTGTTTTTCCGGTACGGTGTGCGGCTCAACGACAATATGGTGCAGGATCTGAACGCCGCTCTCATCCCGATGAACGTAGGCCGCCTCGGCGACCGGCCGCAGATTGAACTGGTGCCGTGGCGCTTCTTCCCGCTGATCAATACTTTTTCGGGTCATCCGATGGTACGCAACCTGGATGCCGTGTACGGCCGGTACGCCGGCACCATGGATACGGTGCGGGCCGCCGGCATCCGTAAAACGCCGCTGATGTTTACTTCAAAGTATACCAAAGTGACCACGGCGCCGGTGCAGATAGACTTTGATCAGGCCCGTACCGAGCCTGATCCCGCTACTTTCAATGCCGGCAGCCAGCCGCTGGCCTACCTGCTGGAGGGCCGGTTCCGGTCGCTGTACACCAACCGCATTACCGGTAACGATCCAAGGGCGAAGACGTTCCGGGAGTCCGGGCGAGCCTCGGGAGTAGTGATCTGCTCGGATGGCGACCTGCCCATCAACGACATTGACCCGCAGACCGGCCGGTTCGTGCCGCTGGGCTTCGATCGTTTTTCGGAAACTACGTTTGCCAACAAAGACTTCGTACTCAATGCAGTGGGCTACCTGGTGGAGCCGGGCGGCATCATTACCTCCCGGGCCAGGGAGGTGGTGCTGCGTCCGCTGGACCGGCTGCGCATCGGGAACGAAAGGCTCCAGTGGCAACTGATCAACGTCGGGGCGCCCCTTGTCCTCATTGCCCTGACCGGCCTGCTGCTGACGTTTGTCCGCAAAAGAAAATTTGCCCGGTAAGGCGGCTGTTTGTCATTTTTCGCTAACTTGAAAATCTGGCCGCCATCTGGTACTTTGCACTTTTTGTCGTTACATTTGTCCAATAATCACTCTCTGATCATACCACCCACTAAGCCTTAAATCCCCACAGATATGAAGTTTGTTGTTTCATCCTCCGCCCTGCTCAGGCAACTGACGGGAATCAGCGGGGTGATTACCACCAATCCCATTGTGCCTATTCTGGAAAACTTTCTTTTTCAGATTCAGAACGGCAAACTGACGATTACCGCCTCTGACCTGCAGACTTCCATGATTGCGGAGATGGACATTGACACCCGGGACAACGGCAGCATAGCGGTTCCCGCCAAAATTCTGATTGACACGCTGAAGGGATTGCCCGAGCAGCCGGTAAATTTTCTGGTGGATGAAAACACGTACGGCATTGAACTGTCCTCTGAAAACGGCCGGTATAAGCTTTCCGGCGAAAATGCCACTGATTTCCCCCGGTTGCCCAGCGTCAACAAAAACTTTTCGGTAGATTTTTCATCCGACGTACTGGGCCGGGCCATCGGCAATACCATATTTGCGACCAGCAGCGACGAACTGCGGCCCGCCATGACGGGGGTTTACTTTCAGCTTTCGGGCGATAGTGTAACTTTTGTAGCCACCGACGGCCACCGGCTGATCCGCTACCGCCGTTCGGACATGACTTCCGACAGCGAAATATCCATGATTGTGCCACGCAAGGCCCTCAACCTGCTCAAGTCTACGCTGCCTTCCGAAAACACCGTTGTAAGGGCTGAGTTCAGCCAGTCCAACGCATTTTTCAGCTTCAACAACATCCGGATGATCTGCCGGCTGGTGGATGAGCGGTTCCCGGATTACGAAAATGCCATTCCCAACAACAACCCCAACGTGATGCACATCAGCCGTCTGGAACTGCTGTCGTCCCTGCGGCGGATTTCCATTTATGCCAACCGGGCTACCAACCAGGTCAGGCTGCGCATCACGCCCGACGAACTGTTTATCTCGGCGGAAGACCTAGACTTTTCCAATGAAGCCAATGAACGGCTCCCCTGCGAATACACGGGCGAAGAAATGGAAATCGGGTTTAATGCCCGCTTCCTGATTGAAATGCTCAGCAACCTGGTGGCGCATGACATTACCCTGGAACTCTCGGCACCCAACCGCGCCGGCCTGATCGTGCCCCGCGAAAAAGAAAACAACGAAGACGTACTGATGCTTGTAATGCCCGTAATGCTCAACAACTACGTGTAGAGGCTGATAATACCGGCAAAGCTTACACAAGCCTTGCTTTTTGCGAAACCCTTGGCAAACTTATTTGTTAAGGGTTTTCTTTTGCAACATGATCCGGATTCAGCCGTACTTCCCGTATGTGATGGTGCAGAAAGCAGTCTTCTTTCTTTTTTTACTGCTTACCGGGATACCGGCACTGGCTCAATTCCCCAGAATTGTTCTCTTTGAAAAGCCTGATCCGCAGGTAAAGCGCCAGTACATCCGGGATTTCCCTCTCCAGAAAACCGGCCGGGTATTTCTGGCTACCCGCAGTCTATCCTTTGAACTCCGCAGCCGTACCGTCAGGCAGGCCTTTATTCAGTACCAGCCCGCCTCCAGCATGGTGATGGGGATAGGCGGCTACTACCGGCGGCTGGGTCTGGAAGTCGGTTTTAAGTTACCCACCTCCGATTCCCGGCTGGAAAGATTCGGCCGCAGCCGTATCCTGGATTGGTCTACGTCCTTCTACGGCGACCGGTTTGGCGGCGACGCTTTTTTCCAGCGGTACCGGGGCTACGTGGTCCGCAACGGCTACGAAGTAGACCAGCAGTGGCGGTCGGGCAATCCGTACCCCCGCTACCCGGACCTTACCGCCTTTAACCTTGGCGGCAATGTATATTACGTGTTCAACCACAACCGATTCTCGTACCGCGCCGCTTTCACGCAGATGGAGCAGCAGGTAAAAAGCGCCGGTTCTTTCCTGCTGATGGCTTCGGGCACGATCATGAACTTTGCCAACGACGGACAGGCTTTTATTCCGGCCGGGCGGCTGGCCAATTACAATCTGAACGACTTCCGGTACGGCCGGTTCTATAACCTGGCCCTTTCGCCCGGCTACGGTTATACGTTTGTGCGGGACCAGTTTTATGCCTCCCTTTCCCTCTTTATGGGGCTGGGCCTCCAGCACCAGAAGTACACGATGGGCAGCACCATTGACAACATCGGCCGCCCCTTCCGCAAAAATAACTTTCGCCTGGCCGCCGGCTATTTTGGCGATTCCTTCTACGGCGGTGGCGGTCTGCTGCTCGACAATACCTCGATCCGGGTAAAAGACCTGGTGATTGCCGCCAACTCCAACAGCTTCCGCCTTTTTGCCGGATACCGGTTCTAAGCAGCTGCGCAATTTTAAATTGTGAATTTTAGATTTTGAATGTCAAGGCTAGTCACTGACTATCCGGTAGTGGTCACCCGGCAGGAACCAGAGCGACTGCGGTGAGGCTGACTTTTCAAAATGCTACCATGCTCTCCTGATTCTATCCCACGCCTCCGGTCTCCGGCTTACTTTTCCCTTTAGCAAACGGGCAAAATTAATCCGTCATTTTAAAATTTAGCTTTTTGGTTTAGGTATACCGGAAATCAGATGGCTACTTCGGCGTTCAAAATTTATAATTCACAATTTATAATTTCGCAGCTACTTATCTCCCTCCTGAAATCTCCCGTCTTTCTTTCTTTTCTATTTTACATTGTCCGTTTACTATGGGATATTTGATCTATGATTAAAGAATGGGTTGAGAAAAATATCAAGGGCGACCCGATGATCTGGTGCGTGGTCATTGCACTGTCGCTGATGAGTGTGCTGGTGGTGTACAGCGCTACCCGTTCACTGGCCTACAAAATGATGCAGGGCAATACGGAGTATTACCTGTTCAAACACGGCGGCCTGGTGGTATTGAGTCTGGGGGCCATGTGGGCCGCCCACTGGGTAGATTACCGGTTTTACGCCAAATTGTCGCGGCTGGCCCTCTGGATTTCGGTGCCGCTGCTGCTGCTGGTGTATTTTTTTGGCCGCAATATCAACTCTGCCTCCCGCCAGTTTCTGATCCCTTACATTGGCTCCTCCTTTCAGCCCTCCGACTTAGCCAAGCTGGCACTTATCACCAGCCTTGCGGCCATGCTGGCCAAACGGCAGCAACACATAGACGACATAAAGGAATCCCTGATTCCGATCCTGATCTGGTGCGGAGTGATTTGCGGCCTGATTGCGCTGGCTAACTTTTCCACCGCGTTTCTGCTCTTTGCCACCTGTATGCTGCTGATGTTTATCGGCCGGGTGCCGGTAAAGTATTTGTTTTCACTCATTGCCATCGGCTTTGTGCTGGTTACGGTGGGCCTGTACGCCGGTGACCGCCTCCCTACCGTGATTGGCCGGATTGAACGCTTCTTTGACCCCACACTGGTTCCTTTTCAGGCAGAGCAATCTTTTATTGCCATTGCCACCGGAGGCACGCTGGGCAAGGGAATCGGGCACAACGAGCAGAGTAATATTCTGCCCAACGCCTACAATGACTTTATTTACGCCATCATTGTGGAAGAATATGGCATGGTGGGAGGCGTGGCCGTGATTATCCTGTACCTTGTTTTCCTGTACCGGGGCATGCTGGCGGTTTCGCGGAGTGACCGGGCATTTGGCGGCTTGCTGTCGGCAGGGCTTGCATTCAGTCTGGTTATTCAGGCCTTTACGAATATGGCCGTTGCCGTCGGGCTTATTCCCATTACCGGTCAGCCGCTGCCCCTCCTCAGCATGGGCGGAACTTCGCTGCTGTTCACGGGCATGTCTATTGGCATTATCCTGAGCGTAAGCCGCGAACGGGAGAAGTCTGAACCACGATCCGGAAAGATTAAAGGATTGGCATGATCCGGAACGCGTACAAATATGAAGATTTGACACGCAGCATTATTGGCTGCGCAATGAAGGTTCACAGCACGATGGGAAACGGTTTTCAGGAAGTAATCTATCAGCGGTGTCTGGCTATTGAAATGGGTAAACAGGGATTAAGCTTTGAACGCGAACTGGAAATGAATATTTTTTATGAATCTGCCTATGTCGGAACGCGGAGAGTAGACTTTCTGGCAGAAAACAAAATAATGGTTGAACTGAAGGCCCTGATACAACTGGAAGATGCTCATTATGCTCAATGTCTCAATTACCTTGAAGCGTATAAACTTGAAATAGGACTTTTAATCAATTTTGGGAGTAAAAGTCTGACGTTTAAGCGGTTTCACAACAATAAACTTCTCTCTGACCTATAATCTCCCAACTGTCGCCATTTTCCGGTTGCCATCAGAAGCCGGAAAAGCCCATCTTTTTATCATTCAATCAAGCGAATCAAGGTTCAGAGACTGACATGACGCAGAAAAAAGTAATCATCAGCGGAGGAGGCACCGGCGGCCATATTTATCCGGCCATTGCCATTGCCAACGCCATCAACCAGCTGCGGCCCGGCACCCAGATTCTGTTTGTGGGTGCTGAAGGCAAAATGGAGATGCAGAAAGTGCCTCAGGCCGGCTACAAGATCATCGGGCTTCCCATTGCAGGTATCCAGCGAAAGTTCACCCTTAAAAATCTTTCTTTTCCCTTCAAGCTGATTAAAAGCCTGTTGAAAGCCCGGCAGATTGTAAAAGACTTTCAACCTGACGTGGCCGTTGGCGTAGGTGGTTATGCCAGTGGCCCTTTGCTTTACGCCGCTTCCTCCCGCAACATTCCTACCCTGATCCAGGAGCAAAACTCTTACGCGGGACTGACCAATAAGATGCTGGCCAAACGCGCCAGGCGCATCTGCGTGGCTTATCCGGGAATGGCGCAGTTTTTCCCGGAAGACAAAATCCGCATGACCGGCAACCCGGTCCGGCAAGACATTGCCCAGTTGCTGCAGAAAAGGCAGGAGGCGCTTGCCTTTTTTAATCTGAAAGACGGAAAACCGGTTGTGCTGGTGATTGGCGGCAGCTTAGGTGCCCGCACCATCAATGAGAGCATCAAGGCGCACCTCTCGCAGCTGGCCACGTCCGGCGTGCAGATGATCTGGCAGACGGGTAAATTCTACTTTGACGGCTGCAAGGCCGCGGTGGATGCCATAAAACCTGAAAACATCTGGGTGAATGATTTTATTACCCGCATGGACTTCGCGTATGCCGCGGCCGATATTGTTATTTCCCGGGCGGGTGCCTTATCCATTTCGGAATTGTGCCTTGCCGGAAAACCCGCCATTCTGGTTCCTTCCCCGAATGTTTCGGAAGACCACCAGACCAAAAACGCCATGGCCCTGGTCACTGCCCACGCCGCCTTGCTGGTCAGAGACACCGAGGCAACCCAAAAGCTGGTGCCTACGGCGCTGCGGCTGGTGGATGATGAAGGACTAAAACAGGAATTGTCCCTCAATATTCTGCACCTTGGCAAGCCGAATGCGGCCCGCGAAATTGCCGAAGAAGTACTGGGGCTGATCAGTTGACCATGGCCGAAGCTACCCAACCCACTTTCGGGGAAAAAGCCCTCCGGTTCTTTTTCGGGCTGGCAGAGCCTGCCACACTTCCTGCCGGCGTCAGTGTGATGAACCCGTTTGTGCGGCCGGAAGTACAGCCACTCATCCGGCAGTTTTACGAAAAGTTTTTCAGCGACCATCAAAAGCGGGTGTTCCTGCTGGGCATCAACCCGGGCCGGTTCGGGGGCGGTGCTACGGGGATTGCCTTCACTGATCCCCACGCGCTGCGTACGTATTGCGGCATTCCCAACAATATGCCGCCCACTTCCGAACTGTCGAGCAGATTTGTGTACCGCTTTATTGAGGCTTTCGGCGGGGCAGAATTGTTTTACCGGCATTTCTACATTGGTGCCGTGTACCCGCTGGCCCTGATCAAAGACGGCAAAAACTACAATTACTACGACCAGACGGGGCTGTTCGACTTGCTGAAACCCGCCATTGTGCAATCCCTTTCGCAACAGATTGCTTTCGGCGCCAACCAGGGGGTGGCAATTTGTCTGGGTCAGAAGAATGCTTCTTTTCTGGAGAAAATAAACCGGGAACGCCAGTTCTTCGGACGCATCATTCCGCTGGACCACCCGAGGTTTATCATGCAGTACAAGACCAGATTTGCCGACAGCTACACGGCTCAGTACGTGAAAGTGCTGGAAGAAGCTCTGGCGGGCAGGGAGTAGATATTCGATATTCTGCTTTGCGGAAAACTTTGCGGCCTTTGCGTGAAAATCCATAGGTTCCACGCAAACCCGCCTGCCGGCGAGGCAAAGGCCGCAAAGAAAGAAACGCAAAGATGAATCAGAAATCGAACAGTTTGCTGTACTGGTTGTCACCGTGCGAATTGCGCCTTACGGGCGGCAGTGGCGCTTCGATGTCTATAAAGTAACGGCCGCTGTTGCCCTGGTCGATGAGTTGCTGCTTCTGGTCGCCGAGCAGAAAGGAAACGCCTTCTTTTTCCCACTTGTCCAGCATTTCGAGCCCCTTCTCTTCGTATACGCCGTTCTGCAGGTCAATGGAGTCCATGAAGTTGGCAGACAGTTCCATGAAGCGTTCCATTTCGCCCACCTTGCGGCTCACATCGTCGGCAATGGCTTCCATGGCCTGGTCAAACATCTGACGCTTGTCTTTATCTCCCGAGATGATGTTAAGTGCCGAACGCATGGCCGAGTGGCTGTTCCGGATGGCTTCCCGTTCAATCTTTTTCACCTGCACCTGATCCTGAATATCCTCCAGCAGGATTTCGGAGTTTTCGTACATTTTGGTCAGCACCCGGTAGAGGATTTCCATTTTGCGGTATAAGTCACTCAGTTTCATGTTCGACTCCTGCATCCGGCCGGCTTTCCGCGTTTTGAGGATCATCTGGGCCTGCTTGCCGGTTTCCCGGGCCTTGTTGGCAAGAGCGAGGCTGGCACTCATTGTCTGTTCGTTCTGCGTCATCAGGTCCTTCAGCTTCCGCATCTGCCCGCGCAGGGCGCCAATCTGCTTATCCATCTTGTGCAGGTTATCCTTCAGGCTGTCAATGTACGACTCCAGGATGCCGATGGGATCAATCTGCACGAACATGCCCGTTACGGAACGCATGATGCTCTTGTAAATGTACCAGATCAGGGTCCGGAATTTGGGGTCGAGCAGCACGTACAGCAGCGCCCCGACACCGATAAAAAGCCCGGCGGCGTACAGGGTATTTTCGAGCAGCGTAATCAGGTACGGCAACGCTTTGTAGAGCAGGTAGCCGCCCCCCAGCACCAGTCCGGTGCCGAACAGCATGCCTGTAGTTCCTTCGGGCTTCTCCCAGAAAGACTTTGGTTTGAGACTATCTAAATTGTTCATACCGGTAGCTGTTAGAGCTGTTAGCGATTAGTAATCAGAGAAAAGTTATTCAGTTATTCAGTTATTCAGTTATTCAGTTATTCAGTTTGCTTCAGGTATCGCCGGATGTTTTCCGCATCCGTCTGAATCTGGCCCATCACGGTGTCAATGGTGAAATGAAAATTATTACGGGTGGCTTCTATTCTTGAGGTAGCCTCGGTAATGATTCCCTGAGCCCGGCCCAGTTCATCCTGATGCGCCGCAATCTCCTCCGTCAGCCGCTTGATCTGCTCGGCCTTCTGCCCGATCAGCGCTTGCAACCGCTCCACGTCTTTTTGTTTGGCTGTTACGTTCAGGTCTACCTGCTGGTTGACGGCCCGCGTGAAATTATCCCGTTCCTTCTCCAATACCGACTGGTAAAAGGCGGCACTTTCCAGTAGCCGGTCCACGGTTACCCCCATGGTTGCGGCCGTGGCATAGGCTGATTTGTACCGGGTCGCCTCGTCCGGGATGATGCCTGCAAGTGTTTTCAGGGAATTTTTAAACTCCAGAAAATCAAAGCCTTGCTGGTTATTTTCCTCCAGTGCCTTCTCAAGGGAATCAAATATCCGCTGATCAAGGTCGCCCTTCACCTGCCGGGGCAGAGGGGGGGGCATAGCCGGGGGCAGGGGCGGCGGCGTGGCAGGCGAGCCGGGTTGCTTCCCCGTTGCTGCTTCCTGGGCCGTGGCCGGCGTTTCTTCCTCAATAAAAAGTGACTTCAGGTTTTTGAACATGGCTGACGGTCTTAAATGCTGTTGTTAAAAAAGAACTGCTCCCGTTTAAGTTTATAAAAATCGCCTTTTCAGGCAACAGGTGTCCTTGACTGATCTGGATACTGGTACTCCGAAAACAATTTAAAGTTTTCACCGGAGATTACATCTTAGCCGCTGAGCAGATTTTTTCATTATTCGCCGCAAAATTTGTTTACGGGACTTTATGGGGGCGGTCACAAAAAGTAACCCCGCAAAATGCACAAATTTGGTTCTATTATTTTATTTTTCTTACCTGAACCACCAAACGAAAAAAGCCGGCTGGCATGCACCAACCGGCTGGTATTCTCTGCTTCTTCTCAAAGTCTGACACTGATCTGCTGCCTGGCGGGCTCGGCCAGCAGTTTGTCAGTAAACTGATTGAACTCTTCCACAAATTCTTGGTAGTAGTTACCTGTACCGGGTCCGCTGAAACCGGTATGGATGCGCCGGACTTTGCCCTGCCGGTCGATGAATATGGTGGTTGGAAAGGCCAGTACTTTGTCAAGCATGGGCAGTGAAGCAGCCACGTCCGCCGTAGTGTTTTTGCCAGCCAGCAGCACGTCGTAGCCGATGCCCATGCGGCGCTTCATCCGCTCAAGCTTCGGGGCAGTAGCTTCCAGCGTGGGCACTACCTCGTAAGCCAGCCCTACGATTTCTACGCCGCGGTCCTTGTTTTTTTCGTACCAGGGAGCCAGAAAATTGGTTTCATCCATGCAGTTGGGGCACCAGCTGCCCATGATCTGCACAATCACCACTTTGTCCCGAAACTCAGGGTCACTCAGGGATACGGGTTTACCGTTCAGGTCGGGAAAAGTAAAATCAATCCGGTCGTAGCCTTTTTTCAGGTAAGCCAATGTATTGGCATCAGGCAGGGCAGCCTTGTCGTCGCGGAGGGCCGTCCACTTCTGGTACCCTTTGGCACCGGACCAGAATTCACCTTCCAGCAGATTGCGGCTACTATCCAGGAAAGCCCTGAACAGGTACAGGTGCGAACCGTCGAAGGTGGAAAGCTTCAGTTCAGTGCCCTCCAGCTGGCCGGCAAGGTAGCGGTAGTCGCCGGTGGGCGTGAGGAAGGAGCCAGTAATGTTGTTGCCCTGCTGTTCAAATACGCCTACCGCTGCGGCAGAATCTTTATCCGTGCGGAAAGTAACCGCCCACTTACCCGCAATCTGTCCGGCCGGCTCCGTTTTGGCGGGCTGAAAGCGGAACTTCTGCCCATACCGGGCCGTGAAGACGAGGTCATACACCCGCTTCGGATTGTACCGCGTATACCGCCCATGCAGCGTACTGTCGCCGGTGGCGGCCACGATTTCCGAATCAAACATATCAATGGGAATGTACAGTGAATCGCCGCGGACGTGGGCGGTATCAAGTGGCAGCCGTTCGGCACCGTTCAGCGCAGCCACGGTGAAGGTGGTATCGTTCAGCTTTTGCAGGTCCATCCCGAAAGGCAACTCGCCACCGGGTGAGGCAATTACAGCCCGCCAGGTGCCGGTCCGGAGTTGCACTTTCTTCTCCTGCTGGCACGCGGCCAAAGTCAACAGCACTGCACCCGCAAGGCCTATTCGCCGGAAAGGATATCTCATAATCTATATTAATTTTGTAGATATAATAGTTTAAACAAAGGTAGCAACAAAATTCACGGAGTGAAAATCCGGGATCCGAACCGGAAAATATTCCCGGATGCAGCACCTGATCCCTACCCGATTTTCGTATGGAACCCGTGAACCAGGCAGATGATAATTGTTTACCTTTTTCGGACCATTGGATATTGGACGCTATATAATTCGGTATTTTTTAATTTCAGTTATATTTTTTTCGACTAATTTGTTATTCATCGGAATAAATTTAATATTACGCTCCCTTCTTTCGTAATTTCCGGTTGAGAGTTGCTTATGAGGCTCCTGCTTTGGTAAGCAACTTTTAATCTCCTCTTCATAGACCGGACAGACCGCAGCAATGCGGTTTGTTTTTTACCGGGTACAACAACTTTGGGGACCCGGTAAACGCTGAATGCTTCATGTCCGGTGATCAGAAGTTAAACCATTGCGGGAGCAAGCAGCTACATTTTTTCAATCACCTGTCCGCATTTAAAATTCCACACTTCCGGCTTTTAGCTACCTTTGCCCTGATTTTTAATCTGGTTCGCTTGTATCACATTCCCGTTCTTCTGGATCAATCCGTTCAGGGGCTGGGCATCAAGCCGGATGGCGTGTATGCCGATCTCACCTTTGGCGGCGGTGGCCACTCAAGGGCCATTCTGGAACAACTTGGCCCGCAAGGGAAGCTGTACGCTTTTGACCGTGATCCGGATGCCGTGGTGAATGCCCGCGAAATTACGCATCCCGGTTTTACGCTGGTGGAGGCTAACTTCCGTCACCTGCGCCGCTACCTGAAGTTGTACGGTGTATCCGCACTGGATGGTATCCTGGCCGATCTGGGCGTTTCTTCCCACCAGTTTGACTCGGCGGCCCGGGGGTTTTCCACCCGGTTTGAGGGTGATCTTGACATGCGCATGGACCAGAAGCCGGGGCTCACCGCCCAGCAGATCATCAATACGTACAATGAAGCGGAACTGCACCGCATTTTTGGTCTCTACGGCGAAGTGACCAATGCCCGCACCCTTGCGGCGGCAATTGTAAAAGCACGGTTCAACAACTCCATTGACACCGTGAGTGAACTGAAATCAATCCTCAATAAATTTGCCCCCCGGGGCAAGGAGTTCAAATACTACGCACAGGTGTTTCAGGCGCTGCGGATCGAAGTAAATGATGAACTGAAGGCGCTGGAGGAGATGCTGGAACAGTCCGCGCAGATGCTCCGGCCGGCTGGACGGCTGGTGATGTTGTCTTATCATTCGCTGGAAGACCGGCTGGTGAAGAACTTTATCAACCACGGGAAATTCAGCGGCGAGGCCGAAAAAGATCTGTATGGCAACGTGAATGTCCCCTTCCGGCAGGTCACCCGCAAGCCGCTGGAGGCCGATGCAGCCGAACTGGAGGCTAAACCGGCAGGTCACCCGCAAGCCGCTGGAGGCCGATGCAGCCGAACTGGAGGCTAACCCCAGAGCCCGCAGCGCGAAACTGCGGATTGCCGAAAAAAATTAAGGAAATGCCTTTTTGATCTGAAGTGCTGAGTGCTTGATTTTAGATGGCATACAGAATCAAATGGTATATAGAAATGGTATAATACTCATTGAGAATCAAGGATCGGACATCTAAATTTTACCATTCCTTTTTCTCTTTTACCTGAATTGAGCAACAGCAGCTATGGCTACCAACACCACGAAAGTAAAGAAAAACGAACCTGTACCCGTCCAGCGGCGGAATACCCGGTCTATTTTCAGCCTGATCGAAAGCTACCTGCGGCTGGATGGCATTTTTGAACACGGCCTGCCCGTGCGGTACATTCCGCACATTCTCTTCATGACTACCCTGGGCATCCTCTACATCGGCAACATTCACTATGCCGAGAAAAACATCCGCCAGATTGACAAACTCAAGCACGAAGTCAATGATTTTCAGTCGGAGTACACCACCCTTAGTGCTGATTATATGTACGCCAGCAAGCAGTCGGCCGTGGCCGAAAGAGTAGACTCAATGGGCCTCTACGAAAGTTCGGTGCCACCGTACAAAATTTCCGTGAAAGATCAGGAAGAAGAATAACCGAATGTACCGGCCGGAAAAGGTCCGGGAGAAGATAATCAATATTTTTGCGCCTGCTGCGTTCCGGTTGTGGAGAAGCATGCCTAAATTAGCCCCTGAGTAGCCTGCATTTTCCATTGCAATCGATTTTCGCCGTGAATATTAAAAAATCCATTTTACTGCGGGTACGCGTTGCCTTTCTGGTGATGGTGCTCGGTGCCTTTGCCATTGTGTGGCGGATTGCCGACCTGCAATGGATGGAAGGCAGTAAATGGCACAAGGCCGCTCAGGATAAAATGGTACGCTACCGCCAGGTAAAGGCTACCAGAGGCAATATCTACGCCGGCGACGGAAAAAGTCTGATGGCCACTTCACTGCCCTTTTATAAACTGGCCATTGACCCTACCATTCCCGAAAAGAAGGTTTTTGAGAAAGGGGTTGACTCTCTTTCTATCCTGCTGTCGCGGTTTTTTGGCGACCGGACCCCCACTGAATACAAACGCCGCCTGAAAGACGTACGCGTTGCCAACGAAGAAGCCCGGCGGAAGGGGCGTCGCGAACGGGAGTATCTGGTGATCAACCACAAACTGGTCAATTATCAGGAAAAGAAAATGATGGAAAGCTGGCCGATCTTCCGGCACGGCCGGATGGGCGGCGGATTGATTTTTGAACGGATGGACCTGCGCTACCAACCCTTCCGCCACTTGGCGCGGCGCACCATCGGCTTTATGAACCAGGGCAATGAAGGTGCCGGGCTTGAATACAGCTTTAATGGTCAGCTGTCCGGAAAAGACGGCGAAGCGCTGTTTCAGCGGATAGCCGGCGGTGGCTGGAAACCCATACGTACGGCTACGGAAGTGCCGTCAGAGCCGGGATACGATATCCTGACCACCATCGACATCAATATGCAGGACGTGGCCGAGGCCTCCCTTGCCCGGCACCTGGCCGATCACCAGGCCAACTACGGCTGCGTGGTGGTGATGGAGGTGGCCACCGGCGAAATCAAGGCAATGGCCAACCTGGGCCGGCTCCCCTCCGGGCAATACGCCGAAACCTACAACTACGCCGTGGGCCAGCAGGGCCGTACCGAACCCGGTTCTACCTTCAAGCTGGCTTCCATCATCGCCCTGCTGGAAGAAACGCAGATCGATCCCCGCGACAGCATCAACACGGGCAACGGCGTGCTGCAGTATTATGACCGCGAAATGCGCGATTCGAAAAACGGCGGCTTCGGTAAGATTACCATTCAGCAGGCTTTTGAATTTTCGTCCAACGTCGCTTTCGTGAAGCTGATGCGGGATCACTTCAACACCAAGCCCCAGCGTTACTTTGAATACCTGGAGTCTTTTGGGCTCACCAGGCCGCTGGGCTTTCAGATGTTGGGCGAAGCAGTACCCGTCATCCGGCGTCCCAATGATCCGGGCTGGAGCGGTATATCGCTGCCGTGGATGTCGGTGGGCTACGAAACCAGAATTTCACCGCTGCACATCCTCTCCTTCTACAACGCCATTGCCAACAATGGCACCATGATCCAGCCGATCATTGTGAAGGAAATCCGCATGGAAGACCGGGTCATTGATTCGTTCCGGGGCAAGGTGATCAATGAGAAAGTCTGCTCCGGGGAGACGCTGAAGAAAGTCCGGAAAATGCTGGAGGGCGTGGTATCGCACGGTACCGCCAAAAACATCGCCAACAATGATTACAAGATTGCCGGCAAAACGGGTACTTCGCAGAAACTCAAAAACGGACGGTACACCAAAAGCTACTATACCTCCTTTGTCGGCTACTTCCCCGCCGATCAGCCCAAATACAGCTGCATTGTGGTGATTGACGACCCCAAGGGCATCCGCCAGTACGGTGCCGACGTGGCTGCACCCGTATTCAAAGAAATTGCCGATAAGGTCTACGCACAGGATATTCAGATGCACAAACGGATGGCCGCTACCAAATGGGATCAGGAAGGTGTTTTTCCGACTATCCGGGCGGGCCATTTCAGCGAACTGCGTTATTTATGCAATGAGCTGGGTATTTCCAATCATGGTCTTCACGACCAGGACTGGGTAGTGGCCCGCACCAGCAATAACTCAGTGCAGTGGCACAGCCGCCAGCCCAGACCCGGCCAAGTGCCCGACGTAAGTGGCATGCTGTTGCGCGATGCCCTTTATGTACTGGAAAACAGAGGCTTACGGGTCTCTTTCGCCGGCCGTGGCCGGGTAGTTTACCAGTCACAGCCGCCGGGCAGCCAGGCACTGAAAGGCAGCTCTATAACCCTTAAGCTGGCCGAGTAACACCCCAAATCCTTAATTTTTTCCTGAAAATCTCACACTGTACATTATTTAAGACAATCTGCGGAGGCAAAAAGTCATATTGACGTAGATTTGTGCAGGTATTGATCCTTTCTTTTTGCAAATACCCCTTAAATTTCCGTACAAACATTGCTTCTACGAGATTTAATCCTCACAACTACTCCGGTTGCTGTACACGGCACTCTGGACACTGACATCCGCGCCATCACCTTTGATTCGCGGGAAGCGGGCCCCGGCAGCCTGTTTGTAGCCGTGAAAGGCACCCAGACCGACGGCCATCAGTTCATTTCCAAAACCGCCGAGCAGGGCGCAGCGGCAGTTATCTGTGAAACCCTTCCGGCAGAAATCCCCGCTGGGGTAACATTCGTGCAGGTAACCGACAGCGCCCAGACGCTGGGTAAGGTCGCGTCTCAGTTCTACGGAAACCCATCCTCAAAACTAAAGCTGACCGGCGTAACCGGCACCAACGGAAAAACGACCACGGTTACCTTACTCTTTAAACTTTTCCGGAAACTGGGTTACAACGTGGGCCTGATCTCGACGGTACAGAACCAGATCAACGAAACGGTGATTCCGGCCACACACACCACGCCCGACGCCGTGAAGCTGAATGCCCTGCTGGACCAGATGGTGAAAGCCGGCTGTACCCACGCCTTTATGGAGGTGAGTTCGCATTCCTCGGTGCAGGAGCGGGTGGCCGGAATTCAGTTTGCCGGAGCCATTTTTTCCAACATCACCCACGACCACCTCGACTTTCACGGCACGTTCGACAACTACATCAAAGCCAAAAAGAAACTGTTCGACGAATTGCCGGCCTCATCCTTTGCCCTGATCAACCTCGACGACAAGCGTGGCCTTGTGATGCTGCAGAACACAAGGGCGCAGAAAAATACTTTTTCCCTGCAGAATGTAGCCACCTTCAAGGGCAAGCTGATTGCCAATACGCTGCACGGCCTGCAGATGGAGATCAATGGTCAGGAGGTCTGGTTCAAGCTGATCGGCACTTTCAACGCCTACAATCTGCTGGGCGTGTACGCGGCGGCAGTGCTGCTGGGCGAAAGTCCGGAAGACGTGCTGACACAGCTTTCAGATTTGCAGGCGGCACCGGGCCGGTTTGACCAGATGCGATCACCGGCGGGCATTACCGGCATTGTGGATTACGCCCACACTCCTGACGCTTTGGAAAACGTGCTGGAAACCATTCATTCCCTGCGCGAAGGCCCCTCCCGGATCATTACCATCGTTGGCTGCGGCGGCAACCGCGATGCCACCAAGCGTCCGGTGATGGCCGACATTGCCTGCAAGTACAGCGACATAGCCATTCTTACTTCCGACAATCCGCGGTTTGAGGAGCCGGAAGCCATCCTTGCCGATATGGAGAAGGGGGTAAAAATTACTGACCGCAAAAAGACCCAGATCATCACTGACCGCCGCGAAGCCATCCGTTACGCCGGCCAACTGGCCCGGAAAGGCGATATTATCCTGCTGGCCGGCAAGGGACACGAAACCTATCAGGAGATCAAAGGTGTGAAGCATCCCTTCGACGATAAAAAGGAACTCTCCAAAATGCTCAATGCTTAATTATAAGTAGCTGACTATCTGGCATTCAGCATTCAAAATTTAAAATTCTTCCTGAAAGTGTTATACTATCTTTTTGATTATCTGGAACGGCAGTTTGATCTGTTTGGTGCCGGCGTATTCCGTTACATCTCTTTCCGGGCGGGAATGGCCGTCATTATCTCTCTGGTAATCAGTACAATTTACGGAAAACGGTTAATCAATATGCTCCGCCGGCTCCAGGTGGGCGAAAGCATCCGGGATCTGGGTCTGGAAGGACAGATGCAGAAAAAGGGCACGCCGACCATGGGCGGACTGATCATCATCGGTGCCATTCTGATTCCTACGCTGCTGTTTGCCCGGCTGGACAATATCTACGTGATCCTGCTGCTGTTTTCTACCGTGTGGCTGGGACTGATCGGGTTCCTGGATGACTACATCAAGGTTTTCAAGAAAGACAAGGAAGGGCTGAAAGGCGTTTTTAAGGTAATCGGGCAGGTAGGGCTCGGACTGATCGTCGGACTGACGCTGTATTTCAGCGACAACGTGGTCGTGCGCGAATTCAAGGGCCAGATCAACTACAACCAGATTGACCAGACCCCGTACCGCGACATCAAATCCACCATCACCAACGTTCCTTTTCTGAAAAACAACCAGTTCAGTTACCACGAACTGGTGCCGTTTCTCCCGGATGAATATACCTGGATTGTATACGTGGTAGTAGTTATCTTTATCGTAACGGCAATTTCTAACGGTGCCAACATTACTGACGGCATTGACGGACTCGCGGCCGGGGTTTCGGCGATTATCGGGCTTACGCTGGCCTTGTTCGCCTACATTTCCGGTAATGCCATTTTCTCCAATTACCTCAATATCCTTTACATCCCGGGTTCGGCGGAGATTGTAATTTTCTGCGCCGCGTTTACGGGAGCCTGTATCGGGTTTCTGTGGTACAACGCCTATCCGGCGCAGGTATTCATGGGCGACACGGGCAGCCTGACGCTGGGCGGCCTGATTGCCGTGCTTGCCTTCACCGTGCGCAAAGAACTGATGATCCTATTTCAAATACACGAAGAGGAAATACGGGGAAGGCCGGCGGATTCTGAAAATGTCGCCCCTGCACCACCATTATCAGAAGTCGGTATATCAGGAAGACAAGATCGTGACCCGCTTCTGGGTATTGGGAATTATCCTGGCGGTATTGTGTTTGGATACTCTGAAGCTGCTGTAATAGAATTTAAGTGGGTGTTAGCAGTGAGATTGAAGAAAAGATGATGAGAGTTATACTACTACTGTTTGTCTTGCTAAGCGCAAAGATGGTCTCCGGTCAAAATCAGGCGGAGATGAATCAGCAAGCTTATGCTTCTTATCAAAAGGCTGATAAAGAGTTAAATGCAGTCTACCAGAAGATTATCCTGAAGTATAAGGATGATCCTGTATTTGTTGCCAGCCTGAAAGAGGCGCAACGCATATGGATTCAGTTTCGGGACGCAGAACTGAAGATGAAATATCCCCGGCGGGAGCAAGGGTACTATGGAACAGTTCATCCGATGTGTTACTCAGGTTACAAGGAAGAACTGACCCGCCAGCGGATCAAAACATTACAACAGTGGCTGCAAGGCGTAGAAGAGGGAGATGTCTGTGCAGGTTCAGTACCGATAAAACAATAAAACCCACTGCTAACACCGTCCACTCCGGTCAGCACGCCGCCTCACCGCAAAGCTGACGCAGGAGGCGATGCCGCCGGGTGGCCTTATTACGTTAGGGCACATCAAAAATGAATAAGTGGAAGATTGCCTTTTGGACATTGTTTCTCATGACAACAGGCATGGTTGTATTGGGATGCTATATGATAGTAGACCAGTCGGTGAGTTTGACATACATGCGGGAAGGATACAAGGACACAGAAGCCGATCTGAAAATTTACACCCGGATGATAGAGAAGAAAAAACCTCACTACCGGCTGATAAAAACACAGTTAGAAAAAGAAGGTGTAGACTTTGTGGCAAAAGATGATGAAGGTACCATTATCGGAATCAACCGGACTACTATGCGATTTGACAAAGATAGCCTGTTAACAAAGATTGAAATGAATTGGTGAATAACAAAGAAAGACGTGCCCTAACATTCGCTGTTAGTCACCGGGCCGCTCCACCGCATAGCAAAAGCTTAAAGCCATAGTTACGGGTGTCTTTGGCTCTTTCGCAAAACCCGGAAGGTTTTTAGAAACCTTTCGGGCTTCGGGCAGATTGCTACAGCTTCTGCAAAATAAAACCGGGTCAAGCGCTGCCGCCTGACCCGGTTTTTTATAATTCTGAGGAGAAGCCTTCTCAGGCACCCTTCCGGAAAACGTGCTCTTCCACCACTTTCAGCCGCTGCTCCAGTTCGCCCATGCGGTTCAGTTGTTCGGCCAGCCGGATCACGGATAGCCGTAGCTCACCGACCCCGGCGGTGTTGCGGTCCAGTTGGGTTTGTATTTTATACAGCCGGTCATCAATGGATCCAAGATGCTGATCCATCCGCTCAAATCTTTGGTCCATTTGTACAAAACGGGAATCAATACCTCTCCGCTGGTTCCGGTGTCCACACTGGAACCCGGCTTGTCGGGAGGCATTTTGAGAAAGTCCTGATATTTATATTTATTCCTAATAAGTTACCAGCCGCCGCTTATTTATCTCTCTGAGAAATGGCTGTCTTGAAGAAGCACACGCAGAAGATATATAAGAAGGGAACTGTTTAGGTAGGTAAACGAATTGGTAATCAGGTACTTGCAAAAGTAATTCTAAAAACACAAATCTACTTATTGATCTTATATATCTGACTTTCAGATAATTGATTGGTATAACAAAATCTGACTCCACAAAATTATATTTTGTAACAGGCTGATAATCAGAAGGAATACTATCCAAACAGTTGCATAAGAAGATATATTATAATCAGATGTTTCTTAGATTCAGGACCCCGTAACCAAGTTACATCCCTACTTATTGTACATGGAAAAGAACAACCACGAAAAGTCCACCCGCAGAGAATTTGTTCAGAAAACAGGAATGGCCCTTGCCGGACTGGCGCTGGCACCCGATGCTTTAAGCGCCGCTCACTACCGGAATGCGACGGGAGCCAACAACCGGATCCGGGTCGGCTTCATCGGCGTGGGCAACCGCGGCTCGCAGCTCCTCAACCTGTTCATGACCCATGCCGACTGCGAAGTGGCTGCCCTCTGCGACGCGTATGAACCCTACACCACCCGCAACCGCAGTCAGGTACACCCGCGTTACCTTGCCGACCGCGACGGCCAGATCCCCAAAATGGGGGAACAGTTTGGCCGCAAGCCGAAGCTCTACAAGGATTACCGCAAGCTGCTGGAAGACAAGAGCATTGATGCCGTGGTGATTGCTACCCCCGACCACTGGCACTGCCTGCAGACGATCCACGCCATCGGGGCGGGCAAGGACGTGTACGTGGAAAAACCGCTGACCATCACCATCGCGGAAGGCCGGCAGATGGTAAATGCCCAGGCCGCCAGCAAACAGGTAGTAGCCGTGGGCCTCAACCGCAGGGGTGCTTCCGTGTACCGGAAACTGGCCGGGGAAATCCCGCAGGGAAAGATCGGCAAGGTGACCGTGGCCCGAGCCTACCGGATCAACAACCTGGCACCCAACGGCATCGGGAAAATGCAGCCCGAGCCGCCGCCCGCAAACTTTGACTGGGATATGTGGCTGGGACCAAGGGCTTACCGGCCTTACCAGTACAACATTGCCCCCTACATGTTCCGCTGGTGGAGCGACTACTCCTCGCAGATGGGCAACTGGGGCGTGCATTTCATGGACGTGATCCGCTGGATGCTGGGCGAACAGGCGCCGGTGGCCATCAGTGCCCACGGCGGTAAATTTGCCCTTGACCACGACGGCGACATTCCCGATACGGCCCAGGTGACCTACGAATTTGCCTCCGGCGCGATTGCTTCCTTCTGCATATACGAGGCCAGCAGCGGCGCCCTGTTTCCGGAAGGGGAGGTGGAGCTGCGCGGCACCAAAGGCACCCTCTACGCCGGGGAAAGCGGATACAAGATCATTCCTGCTGCCGGCGGGCAGTTTCAGCCGGGAGGCCCGCGGATGGAAAAGGAGGAGTTCAGCGCCAGAAACCAGATGCTCGCCGACGGCAGCAGCGGCGACAGTACAGCCACCCTGGTACGCAACTTTCTGGACTGCGTCAAGTCCCGCCGGACGCCGCTCTGCCCGCTGGAGGAAGGTCACCGTTCCACCAGTTTTGCCCACCTTGCCAACATTGCCCTTGCCACCAGAGAACGGCTGCAGTGGGACCCGGCAAAGGAACGCTTTACCAACAGCGAGGCAGCCAACAAACTGCTGCACTACGAGTACCGCAAGCCCTGGACAATTTAATTACGAATTACTTTTTCCCTGAATGCCTTTTGTTGATTATCAACGAACATCGAACAAGGAATGTTGAATGATGAATGTCGGACAAGGAATAACCAGATACCCAATACCCATTCCCTGAATGCCTTACGGATTAATTAAAATCCATAATCGCGCAGCTACTTATGCACTTTATGCACTACAGCCGGCGAAAATTTGTCGCAAGCATGGCAGCGGGGGGCTTGCTCATGCATTTGAAGCCCGGTTTCCGCAAAAGCCGGAAAAAAAGTTTCCCATCGCCTTATTTACCAAGCCGCTGGACGGGTTTGAGCTGTCTTTCATGACGGAAACCCTGGCCATGGCCGGCCTTGACGGAATGGATCTGTCGGTGAGGCCCAAAGGCAGGGTAGAGCCCCGGCGGGTTGCCGATGACCTTCACCAGGTGCTGGAAGCGGGAAAGAAGAACAACCTGGCAACGGACATGATGGTAACGGCCATCACCGGTGCCGACAGCCCGTATGCGGAAGACGTGCTGAGCACCGCCGCAAAGCATGGGGTCAGGCACTACCGGATGGGGTATCTTGAGTATGACTTCACCGCCGGCATACCCGGATCGCTCCGCCGGATCAGAAAAGCTGGGAAAAGCTGGCCGCACTGAACAAGAAATACGGCATCCAGGCCGGCTACCAGAACCACTCGGGCATGGGAGTAGGCGCACCGCTGTGGGACCTGCGGGAACTGCTCCAGGACTTACCGCCTCAGTGGAAGGGCAGCCAGTTTGATATACGCCACGCCGTCACCGAAGGGGCTTACTCATAAATGCTGGCCTTGCGGCGGCTGAGCCGGAATACCGGGTCGCTGGCCATCAAGGATTTTACGTGGCAGGTAGCCAACGGCAAGGGTGGTGAGTGTGCCGCTCGGGAAAGGCATTGTTGACTTTGAACGCTACTTTAAAACCTTGAAAGAACTGGATATTGCCGCGCCACTTTCCCTGCATATTGAGTATCCTTTTCTGAAGGCAGCACAAGAAAATCTCCCCTGCTCGGGAAGCAGAAAATAATGGCAGCGGCGCTTAAAAAAGATGCAGACTTTATCCGGGAAAATCTCCGGAAATTTCAACTCACATAAGCAATGGAAAACGGAAGACGCCATTTTATAAAAAAAGGCTTGCTTGCGGCGGGAAGCACCCTGGTGATGAACCCCGGCAGGAGTGTGGCGGCTGATCTCCGGAAAACGGATTTGAAAAACATCCGGGTTGAACGGGTGAATTCAAACTTTGAACGTGAAACCCTGATCCGTCCCTTTGGCTTCAAGGGCGGCTACATGACCGAGATGTGGCAGACGGCCAGCCGGCTGCAGAGCGCCGGGCACCGGAAAACCGGTATCTGCACCCAGAATGTCCTGTACGCCGACGCCAATGTGTTTGCTTCCTGCTCCGAGGCGGCCGGCAACGCCCTGATGTTCAGTCTCACCAGCCGGGCCCTGCAACTCACCGGAGAGACGGCTTTCTCTACCCCCGTTGATCTGCTGGAGAAAATCCTGCCGGAAGTGTACACCTACGGTAAAAAGCTCACCGGCCGCGACGACCTGAACACGATATTCGCCCTCAACGCCCTGATCGGGGTGGATAACGCCGCCTGGCTCCTCTACGCGGCCGAAAACAAGCTGCCGGATTTTGATGCCATGATACCGGCTCCTTACCGGGAGGCGCTGTCTTACCGCAACGATAAGGTAGCCATCATCTACCTTGCCTCCTACAATCTGCCGGTGGAGGAACTGAACAAAGCTGTGCAGCAGGGCTATTTCGTGATCAAGATCAAGATCGGGCAGCCCGGCACGCAGGCCGAAATGCTGCAGAAGGACATGGCCCGGCTGACGGAAGTACACAACGCCATCAGGGATGCCCGCACCACGCAGACCAGAAATGGCCGGCTTATTTACACCCTTGATGCCAATGCCCGCTACGAAAAGAAGGAAACCCTGCTGCGGCTGATGGACCATGCCAAAAAAATAGGTGCCTTCGGCCAGATCCTGTTCATTGAGGAACCCTTAACCGAAGCCAACGGGGAGCACGTGGGCGACGTGGGCGTCCGCATTGCCGCCGACGAAAGCGCCCACGACGAAGCCGGTACCCTGCGCCGCTTTGAACAGGGATACACGGCACTGGCCCTCAAAGGCATTGCCAAAACGCTGAGCCTGTCCATGAAAATGGCAAAGCTGGCCCGGGAACGGAACATCCCCTGCCTGTGCGCCGACCTGACGGTAAATCCTATCCTGATTGACTGGCACAAGAACCTTGCTTCCCGCCTGGCACCTTTTCCCGGCCTTGGCATGGGCCTGATGGAGACCAACGGCGACCTCAACTACCGCGACTGGTCCAGAATGGTCTCTTATCACCCGGCGGCCGGCGCTCCCTGGACGAAGGTCACAAACGGCGTGTTCGAGCTGAAAGATGATTTCTACCGCAGCAGCGGCGGCATTTTTGCGCCCATTCCCCATTACGAGGAAATGCTCGGCAAGGCCTGATGGTGCAGTTACTTCTGCCGGCTCCCTGCCGGCAACTTGTGTGAGTTCCCCTTTCCTGCATATACAGCACAGGCGGCATGGTGCCCAACCTGTTTACCATGCAGCCGGGTCTGCGCGGTATGCAGGACAATCACTTTCCCCTGTTCCGCTTTGCCGGCGTGCTGATGATGAAAGGCGAAGCCGCTTTCCGGCCCGGCGATGCCGGAACGGTCCCGGAGATGTTCAACCAAGTCCGTCTGTACTTACAGGACAGTAGAAATCCGGTAGTCTGACTCCGGTAAATAAAGTATCTTGCTCATGAGTTGGGTGCAGGACAAGTCCTGTTGAAAACTAAACCCGTCCTGCACCCCATGCTCTCGTAAACCTGCTGTTTTTAATAAAGTACAATCCCAAAGTACTTGTTTTGATGAATTGTTCAGCACGACAGGCAGCCCTGGCAGGTCTCGGGCTGCTTGTCCTTACCGCCTGCTCCGAACGGAAAGCAGAAACCGGAGCGGCCGGCCACAATGCACCTTTGTGCCGGGACAAAGCATCACCTTTGTGGTGAACCCGGCCGAAGAAGTGGCTTTTCCGCTGATGCTGCGGATTCCCGGCTGGTGCAGGGCGGCCTCCATCCGGATCAACGGCGAAACAGGCCCCGCCGCCAAAGCCGGTACTTTTGTCACGCTGCAGAAAACCTGGAAAGCCGGCGACAAGGTAGAACTGAATCTGCCCATGGAAATCGGCGTCAGCCGGTGGACAGACAACTCGGCCGGCGTGGAAAGAGGCCCCCTGACCTACGCCCTGGCCGTGGAGGAAGACTGGCATGAGAATAACTGAAAACTATACAGGCCATGAGAAGAGCTTTTTTAGGAGAGTTTGAGGAAGTAGTCTTACTGGCTGTGGCTATTCTTGATGACAGCGCTTACGGAGTACCCATCACTCAGGAGATTGAGCAGCGAACCGGCCGGGCAGTAGGCTTCAACTCGGTTCATACCACTCTGCAGCGGCTGGAAGCCAAAGGCTGCCTTTCCTCCTCAATGGGCGGAGCTACCGCGGAACGAGGCGGAAGAAGGAAACGCTATTTTTCCCTTACGGCTGCCGGGCGGAAGGCCCTCTGGGAGGTCAGGCAAACCAGAATACAACTCTGGGAAGCCGTACCCGGGAAAACCCTGCAACTGATGGGCAACTGATTCTGACGGGAATCAACTGGAGACGTTTTACTGATGCACATATGAATACAAGCAAAGGAACACCTCAACCACCCCGGTGGGCTCAGCGGCTCCTCGCCATGTGGGAGGATTCCCACACGCTGGAAGAAGTCCAGGGCGATATGCTGGAGTTCTATACTCACTGGAGAGAAACCTCAGGAGAACGCAAAGCCCGCTACCGCTACTGGCTTACGGTGCTCAAGCTGCTCAGACCTTTTGCCAAACGAGAAACACAGCCTTATCGCTCACCCTTTTGTAACCTTTCTATGCTGCGTAATTACCTGACCGTTGCATTTCGTACCCTTTTCAGAAGTAAAGGCTACTCCGCCCTGACCATTTTCAGCCTTGCCCTGGGGATGGCAGTGAGTATACTCATTATGCTCTATGTAACGGATGAATTCTCCTTTGACCGCCATCACCAGAAAGCAGCGCGCATCTATCGGATTAACAGCGATATCAGCTTTAGCCTCAACTGGAACAAAACAGCTACGTCTCCCACGCCGATGGGGGCAACGCTGAAAACCGAATTTCCGGAAGTGGAACAGGCCGTACGATTGGGTCCTGCGGGTAGCATGCTGGTGAAAAGCGAAGGGGAAAACTTACGGGAGGAAAACGTCCTGTATGCCGACTCAACAATCTTTGACGTATTCACCCTGCCGATATTATCGGGTAATCTTCAAAAAGCCTTAACCGCTCCCCAGTCTGTCGTGATCACCGAAAGCACGGCCTTGAAATACTTTGGTACCCGGGATGCACTGAATCGCAATCTTGTTTTCAACAATAGCGAAATTCGCCGGGTAACGGCCGTGATCAAAGATATTCCCGCCAGGTCCCACTTCCGGGCCGACCTGCTGTTGCCTTTGCACGAAACGCAAGGTGCCAAAGTCAACAGGTGGGGAAACCATATGTTTACTACCTACCTGCTGCTCAGGCCGGGTACGGACCCTGAAGCAGTAGAAGCTAAGTTTGAAACCATACTGCAGACGTATATAGACCCCGCCTTAAGGCAGTTTTTCAATACCACCCTGGCCGGGACCAGGAAGGCAGGCAATGGTTTCATCTATACCCTACTGCCCCTAACGGATATTCACCTGTATTCGGAACGGCAAGGAGAGCTTTCCCCCACGGGCAGTATTCAGTACGTTTATCTATTTACCGGCATTGCCGGCCTGATACTTTTGATTGCCATCTTTAATTTTGTGAATCTTGCCACGGCCCGGTCTGCTAAAAGGGTCCGGGAAATTGGTGTACGTAAAGTCCTGGGTTCCACCCGAGCCAGTTTGGCAGGTCAATTTCTTTCTGAATCCTTGCTGTCTGCGATTCTGGCTCTTTTTGCAGGCTTGCTGCTGGTATGGCTGCTGCTGCCTTTATTCAATGAACTTGCTGCCAGGGCACTGACCTTTTCCCAGGTTACAGGTGGAACCTTCCTGCCTGCCCTGCTGTCCGGGACCCTGCTGGTAGGACTATCAGCGGGGCTCTACCCCGCCTTTTATTTGTCTTCCTTCCGGCCGGCCGCGGCCGTAAAGGGAAAAGCAGATACTGGCTCCCAACAGGTGAATCTGCGCAGTACATTGGTCGTCTTCCAGTTTTCGCTTTCTATCCTGCTCATTGTGGGTACGCTGCTCATCAACCAACAGCTATACTACATTCAGACCAAAAAGCTGGGATTTGACAAGGAGCAAGTGGTCGTAGTGAAAACAGACCAAGCCTCCCCGAACCAGCTACAGGTATTCAAAGAGGATGCATTGCGGTACCCGGACGTAAAGTCGGGTACAGTCACTGGCTTTTTGCCCTTTGCTAACCCAGACAGAATCGACACCTGGTATCCGGAGGGTACTACTGATGATACACACGGAGTTCCCTTGCAGGAGTGGAAGGTCGACCCTGATTACGTAAATACTCTGGGACTCAAAATATTGCAAGGTAGAAATTTCATCAAAGGCCGCGCATCCGATGCCAAAGCAGTAATCATTAACGAAAGTGCCGCCAAGCAATTAGGCTACTTTAATCCGGTAGGAAAAATTATTCATAATGGGGACCATTCTGACGTCGGTACACTCGAAATCATTGGGGTAGTGAAAGATTTCCATTTCGAATCTCTGCGTAGCGAAATTGGACCGGTAGGGCTCCACCAGGATACTTTGCTGGGTAAGAGTTCAGAGGCGGTTACTTTCCGGCTTGGCACCACTGATGTAGCCACTGCACTGGCTACCCTGGAGAAAACCTGGAAGAAAACCGCTCCCGGACTGCCTTTCGAATATTCCTTCCTGGACGAAATGTTTGAGGCTCTCTACCGCAATGAGCAGCGGATTGAAAAGCTTTTTACCGCGTTTGCTTTGGTGGCTATCCTGATTGCCTGTCTGGGGCTACTAGGTCTGAGTGCCTTTACAGCTGAGCAACGCACCAAGGAAATGGGCATCCGCAAAGTGCTGGGAGCCTCCGTGCCACAACTGGTTGGGCTGCTTTCCAGAGACTTTCTGAGGCTGGTGCTGCTCGCAAATTTAATGACTTGGCCCCTGGCCTGGTGGGCCGGTAAGCAGTGGCTGGAGCATTACGCCTTCCGTACCAGTATCAGCTGGAAGGTATTCCTGGTGGCAGCAGTTGGTTCAGTGGTGATTGCCTTGCTTACGGTAAGTTTTCAAAGCATTAAAACTGCTTTGAGTAATCCGGTGAAAAGCTTAAGAAGTGAGTAAGGCAAAATCCGTAACCTTTAGCGTTGGTATCCTTTTGCAAACACTTGTTTATCAACAAACTGTAAAGACCTTTCTATATTTACCCTTGGAATTCAACATATGGTAAATAAGTAGCGACAGCCATTTTCTGAGCTCCGAAAACCCCAATTTCAATACCCGCTCAGTAAACCGGCTGCTCACTCACGCCATGCGTGGGCGCAGTCTGTCTTGCGGATGGGGCATGGCGGTCCCTCCGGAGCAGGCAGCTGATGTCCCAGGCTGCTTTTTTGCAGGCAACACCCAGGGGATGGGCGAATAACCAAACGCACATGGACCGGTCCGGCCAACATGCATTCCTGGATAAGCCTCTTGAAGAGCTGGGAATCAGTGCTGAACTTTATGGGGTATTGAAGGCCAGCCGGATCGGCTCCATCCGGGAGGCAACAGAAGTGGAAGCGCACCAGCTGCTGCAACTGCCCGGCTTCGGATACCGGATGATGCATGAGTTTGTTTCGCTGCTTGAAAAGCATCAGTCCGCTCACTTATTGCAGGAGTAAAAAAGCTGCCGGACCCTTACTGCTTCCGTATCAGGTTCAGCATTTTAATAAGTAAGTTCTTGACGGAAGCTTTGGTGGACTGCTCCGGGTTATAGTATTTGGTGCGCAGACTAATTTGGTGCGCAGACTATCAAAGGAGATATGCCCGGCGTGCCGGGTCTGTACATGCCCGGAGAGGAAGCGCAGCAGGGAGGAAAGCTGGGTTTGGGTAACCAGCCCTGCTTCCAGTGCTAATCTCGCCCGGTACGCCAGCTGACAACGCTTCTCCAGGTACTGCATTTCCTCCGCGATCCATTCCTGTAGCTGGGTCCTGATGGGGGCGTTTTTCGCCTTTAAATACACATCCGGCTTCACCAGTGCCTGATTAATTTTTTTGAGAGGCAGGCTGCTTTCCCGATCTGATCGGTAACCCGGTCGGTTTCCGCCAGTTTCTCCCTGTATACCTGAACGCAGAAGCTGAAAAAGCGGAAAGAATTAAAGTTCAGATACACCAACAACTGCATCAGTTGTTGGGTCTGCGCCGCCAGTTCTGCGGAGAACGCCACGGCCCGCAATGCTTCAGCCAGCAGGTTGAGGTAGTTCAGTTCCTGAAATGTACAGGAATGCGGCGGGGCACCGGCGGCAAACTTCAGTAAGGGATGCAGGGCAATGGTCACCAGCAGGAGGAAAGGAGGAGGTAAGAGAGGCACATGCCCAAAGGTTTGGCAATATGGTGCACTGAGGCTACGGTACCTATGCTGTGTACGCCGGAAGTCAGGACGTGGATGTGTCGGCGGTCCTGTTCCCGCTGACAGCAGTCCGGAATAAAACGGCGGCCCGGGAAGCGGTATCTGCCGGTTGCTGCCCGTCAGACGATCACCCGGGTCCTGAATGAACTCCGCGCTTCAGGGGGGCTTACAATTCTTGTAACCTATCTCTTCATTCTGCGTAACCTCCGGCAATGCATATACTCTGTCAATACGGGTTTACTTTCGCCCGGTTCCGCAGGACCTGCTGGTTTTGACAGGCTTCGGTTGGGGAGGTAGAAGAAAAAAGAAGGATAGCCGGCTAAGAAAATTCATCGTCCTGTAAATAATAAAATTACTTTCTGCTTTTACAATTTATCCTTCAACCACTTATTCCCATGAACAATTCTATTTTGAGAACCAGCCTGCAACAGGCCGGCAAGACTATGCAAGGAGTCTGGAAGATTGGCCGTACGCTTCGCTACGCGGTAGTAACCTGTATAGTTATCTTATCATCCTGCAGCGAGGTTCCTGAGCCGCTGGTAGATGAACTTATCAAGCCCAAAGGCCCCAAACCGGAGTGGGGACCCACCATAGACCCCCAGATGCTGGCTGTAATCGAACAACTGCAGAGTTTTAACGCGCCACTGCTGCCAACGCTTACTGCCGCGCAGGCCCGTCAGGCACCCACGCCCACCGATGCGGTGGAAAAGCTGCTCAGAAAGAATAACATCACACCAGACCCACCCGCTGTTGACATCAGTCACCGGGTCATTCCCGGTCCGACCCCGGCGGGTGTACTGGTGCGGATCTACACGCCAAAGAGTGGTTCGGGACCCTTTCCGGTAATTGTGTACTACCACGGCGGCGGCTGGGTGATCGCGAATCTGGATACCTACGAACCCTCCGCAAGCGCCCTTGCCGCAAAAACCGGTGCCATTGTCGTATCGGTAGCTTACCGGCAGGCGCCCGAGCATAAGTTTCCGGCGGCGCACGAAGATTCCTTTGCCGCCTACCAGTGGGCCCTGGGCAATGCCGGTTCCATCGGCGGCGATCCGGGTAAAGTGGCCACGGCCGGTGAAAGCGCCGGGGGCAACCTGGCGGTTGCCGTGGCCCTGATGGCTAAGGAGCGCAACGTGAAGCTTCCGGTTCATATTCTGTCGGTGTATCCGATAGCTGATGGCGATGTGCAGTCGCCATCCTATGACAAATATGCCAATGCCGTTCCCCTGAACCGGCCGCTGATGGCGTGGTTTTTTGAAAATTACCTGCGCACCCCAGCCGATGCGGACAATCCGCTGATTTCACTGATTGGCGCCGATCTCAGGGGACTGCCTTCCACCACCATCATCAACGCTGAAATTGACCCGCTGGAGCACGAAGGCGGCGTGCTTGCCGAACGCATGCAGGCGGCAGGTGTACAGGTAAAGCGGCAAGTATATCAGGGAGTAACGCACGAATTCTTCGGAATGGCTGCCGTGCTGGAGCAGGCCCGGCAGGCACAGAGCATGGCTGTTACCGAACTTAAAACAGCCTTCAATGCGGTCAGGTAACATTATTTGCCAAAGCAGAACAAATAATTCAGTTGGTTTTGGAGCTAACCGCTGATTGCTGCTTACTCAAACCCGGATGAAAGAAAGCGTAGCTGTAAAGGTTACGCTTTTTTCGTGCAATCAGTACGTATACCGGAAAGTAGTCCGGCAAAGGCCGGCCACAACCAAAAGGCAATTTTCCCGTGTGTAGACGCTATATGCACTGACAAGTAAGGTTGTTGCAACAGGTTCCCCTCCCTGGAGGGGTTAGGGGTGGGTTTTGGTCCACTCAACAAGCAATAACCTCATTTGTCTGTAGACGCTACACACCGGCATCACTTCGGCTACGTCTAAAACTTTACGTAATTTTCACCCTGCGTCATCAGGCCATGATCAGCTATGAGGCACTGCTTCGGGCACTTTCTTTTTACGGTTTCATGTATCCTGCTGCCGGCCGCATGGAGCAGCAGTGCCTGTGCGCAAAACTTCACCCTCAGCGGCAGTATCACCGATGCCCTGAGCGGTGAGATGATCATCGGGGCCACCCTTTACGACCAGCCCTCCGGTCAGGGAACGGCTACCAATACGTACGGCTTTTATTCCCTCACCCTGCCGGCCGGTGAGTATATTTTTACGGTCAGATCTCTGGGCTATCAGGCACTTACCGATACGGTCCGGCTGAGGGAAAACGGGGTGCGTGATTTCCGGCTCTCTCCCGCCGCCGTTCAGCTGCAGGAGGTGGTGGTAAGCCAGGCGGAAGACCAGGCAGAGGAAGACGTCACTTCCCCGCGCATGGGCATGACCCGCATTCCCCTGCGGCTGCTGGCCTCCGTGCCGGCTATTGGCGGCGAGGCCGATGTGGTGAAGCTGGTACAGCTGATGCCGGGAGTGGTACAGGGCGTGGAAGGGTCCACGGGCATGTTTGTGCGGGGCGGCGACGGGGATCAGAACCTGATTCTGCTTGATGAGGCAGTGGTGTACAACGTATCGCACCTGTTCGGCTTTTTTTCGGTTTTCAACCCCGAAACCCTCAAAGATGTCACCCTGCACAAAGGCAGTTTTCCGGCCAGTTACGGCGGCCGGTTATCGTCGGTGCTGGACATCCGCATGAAGGAGGGCAACAACCGGAAGTTTACGGCCGAAGGCGGCATCGGGCTCCTGAGCTCCCGGGTAACGGTGCAGGGACCCATCATCAGGGACAGGTTTTCCTTTATGATTGCCGGCCGCCGGACCTACGTGGACCAGGCCGCCAAAGCCGCCGGCCGCACGGTGCCCTACTACTTCTATGACCTGAACGCCAAAGCCAACTTCCGGATTTCAGACAAGGACCGGCTTTTTTACAGTACCTACTTCGGCAACGACGTGCTGGCAATTGCCACTACCCGCCGCGACTCCTCGCGGGGTACCGACAACGTACTCGACTTTGGCTTTACCTCCGGCAACTACACCAACACGCTGCGCTGGAACCACATTCACAGCCAGAAGCTTTTTTCCAATATTTCCCTGATCCAGACGCACTTCCGCTACAACGTGCAGGGGCAGTTTGCCGGCAGCGCCCTGCTGGCGCAATCCAGTATCAGTGATGCGGGCCTCAGGGCGGATTACTCCTGGTACCGGAACACGGGCAATCTGACCGGTTTTGGCGGCTCGGTGGTCAGGCACGCTTTCCGGCCCAATCTGGTGAATACGAGTGGCAACATCACTGAATTTTTTGTGTCACAGAGCGGAAAGTTGCTTTCTACCCTTGAATCAGCGCTGTACTTTCTGCAGGAAAGACAGTTTGATTCTCCCTTCCGGCTCAACTACGGCCTGCGGCTTTCCATGGCAAGGGTAAGGGCCAAAAACTATTTTGGCATCGAGCCCCGGCTGGCCGTCAGTTACGCGCTGCCGGGCAAGCAGGCCCTCAAGCTGGGATTCTCGCGTATGAAACAGTACATGCACCTGCTTTCCAGCTCCTCCTTTTCCCTGCCTACCGACCTGTGGTATCCGGTTACCGACAGCATCAGGCCGCAGACGGCCGACCAGGTGGCAGTGGGCTACAACCGGCGTTTTGAGAAGTTCAAAACCGCTTTCACGGCCGAGGTGTATTACAAGCGGATGCAGAACCTGATCGAATACCGGCCCGGGGCGCAGCTGCTGCTCAACAACAACTATGCCGATGAACTGATCACCGGCCGTGGAAATGCCTACGGGCTGGAGCTGCTGCTGCAGAAAAACGCGGGCCGGCTGTCGGGCTGGGTCTCCTACACGCTGTCCCGGGCAAGGCGGCAGTTTGCGCAACTCAATGAGGGCAAACCCTACTTTGCCCGCTACGACCGGCGGCACAACGTGGCCCTGGTGGGATCGTTTGACCTGAGCCAGGGGATCACCTTTTCGGCTACGTGGGTGTTTCTTTCCGGGGCCCGGTTTACCCCGCCGGTGGGGCAGTATATCATTCCCAACACGGGTCTTTCGGGCGTAGATGTGCTGCCGGTGTATACGGCCCGCAACAGCGTAAAACTGCCGTCTTCGCACCGCCTGGACGTCAACCTGATCATCAGGCGCAGGCCGGGCCGGAAGTGGTCAGGGGAGTGGCACCTTGGGGCGTATAACGTCTACAACCGGGCCCAGCCTTTCCGCATTGACGTGGCAAAGGATAAGAACGGCAACTACCAGTACCAGGCCAGCGGGCTGTTTGGCTTTATTCCATCGGTGGCCTATAACTTTAAATTTTAGGTGGCGGGTCAGCCATCAGTAATCAGCTGATTAACTATCGGCTGAATATCAGGAGATTGAGTTAATACAGTAGTAAAACTTATTTTATCAGGCATTTACCTATGCGTTCAACCATCCGGATTTTTCTTTTCTCTGCCGGCATCCTGCTGCTCTCGTGTGAGCCGCAGCCGATTCCGATTACCCTTGCCGATGCGCCCCTGAAGCTGGTGGTGTCGTCGCAGGTGATTCCCGGCCGGATTATGCTGGTGGCCCTTACCCGTACCTTCAGTACGCTGGAGGGAGCATCACAGCTTGATTCCCTTACCGAAGAATTTCTGAATAAAATACAGGTCCAGGATGCGGTGGTCACCATCAGCTACCAGGGCAAGACCGAAACGCTGCGGATGATTTCGCCCGGAATCTACGCCAGTGCCAATACGCTGCAGACCGACTTTGGCACCTATACCCTCTACGCTCATGACCCGCAGACGGGGGAGAAGATAACGGCTGCTTCGGTGATGCAGCCGCAGGTGCGGTTCGTGCGGGTGGAGCCCGATATTGTGTACGCCGACGGGGAGGTAAGGGCAGACATCAGCTACTCCTTCCGCGATGATCCGGCGGTGCGGAACTGGTATCTGATAAACTTCTACAGGAAAGTGAGCCTGGGCCGCGACCGGCTGGACATCAACAACTACTTCGGGCGGGGCAGCAACGAGGAACTGGAGTTTGACCTGATCAGCGACGAAAACCTGAAAGACCCGGAGTATTCCGCTCTCCGGAAGCTCAGGGGGGTAGAGGCAAGCGATTCCATTGCCGTCAGCATCTCCAGCATCAGTAAGGGGTACTACGACTTTCTGACCCTTTACAAGCGGGCCGGCAATGTCATCACCCGCATTTCCGGCGAACCCGTCACCTACCCGACCAACGTTGTCAACGGCTACGGCTATTTCACCACCCACAAACCTGACATCCGCTTTTTTGATCTGAAAGAGTATAAATGAGGGGATGGTTATTTGTTGCTGGTTCTTGCAGATTCTCAGGGCGCTGAGGGAGCTGCTTGTTCGCAGTGCGGCCCGTTGCTGTAGGAATAACTTAACGCAGCTTTCACCGCATCGTAGTCCCTTTGGATTCCTTTGGAGAGACTTCTCAGGGCTGTACCCTGGCAATCAGCAGCTTTTTGAAGCCACTCGTCGGGCAGTCCTGATTCCCTCCTGCGGACCATCGTGGCAAAATCAGTGACCACGCAGTGAATGCTGGCGGCAGCCGGGCAGTGCGCAAGAATGGCCGCTAGTTCTTCCTGCTGACCGGCCGATAAATCATCCGGCAACCGGGAAAGCAAAAAAGCGGCTTTACGTGCCGGAACAGGAACGAGCCTGGTGCTGATTGATTCCGGTCTGGCGTAACGGCAAAGAAATTTACACAGGTTACCATAGCTTCCCCGGTAAGCCGTTACGGCAGAAAAAACGCCGCACAACGATCAGCAGCTTTACCGAAAAATCACTCCGGGGTAAGTCGGCTACTTTCCGCTGACAGTGACTATGAACCGCCGTTTGGACTTGCTACCTTTGACTGGAGGCAAAAAGACAGGCAGATTTAATAGATTATTAAATTTGACCACATGAAAAGACAAGTATTTGACCAGGCCTTCAAGCAGATGGCCGTAGAGCTATCTCATGCCAGGGGATCAGTAAAAACAGCGGCCGCCGAGTCAGGAATCGATCCGGGTAGAATCAGTAAATGGAGACAGCACCAGAATGGTAGTGTAGCTGTAAGTGAGAAGCCAAGCCTTTCAGCCGAACAAATAGAAATCAGGCGTTTACAGAAGTAGTTGAAGGAGGCCCAGCCAGAAAGAGATATTCTGGACCCGATGCTGACAACGTCTGCTGGTCCAAAAAGGCGGTCAGCATCTTTTCCAGGGGAGTCCACACCTGTACTGACATTCCTACCTGTACTCGGTTATTAGTCACATCATATAATTCCATCCGCTCATAGAGAATCTCATATCGTTCCCTAGAAATTTGCTCTATCCTTGATTCAATTTCTTGCAGGAGTTGAGACCGTACTTCCACTCCTTTCCGGTCATAAACATAGAGCATAGCTGCTGCACCACTTATTTCATCTTCATATAACAATAGTCCGTACAGTTTTAGGCAAGAGTTAGCAGCAAGGAGGCAGGCTAAAGGAGCAGTAAAAAGAAAAAGGTCGTAATGTTGAGGTGCGACACTTAACAAAACGACCCATGGGCATCCAAGGGATACTTGCCTCAATAATGAGCAAACTTTCCGGCGTAAACAAATGGCAAAGGAATTTCATGGTAGAAGTATTTAGCGTACTATTTTGCCGACAGGGCAAAGCCACCTTTGAGAATCTGGCCCGCTATTCAAAGTACAATGAGTTGACGTTTCGCAGAGGGTTTAGTAAGTATTTTGACTGGCTGGGGTTTAACGTGCAGTTCATTGACTGGTCCAGTGGGGTTTTTATTGGAGTAGTGGATTGCAGTTTTGTGGGCAAGAGTGGAAAAAAGACTTACGGACTGGACAAGTTCTGGTCGGGGAGTGTAGGAAAAGCCGTCAAGGGTCTAGAAGTGAGTGTAGTAGGCTGCATCAATGTAAATTTGAAGCAAACCTTTGTCCTGGAAGCCAGTCAAACTCCCGCTGGCTTAGCCACCAAGGACGAAAAGGGTTATAGCCGAGTAGATTTCTATATGGAACAATGGCTGGACTGCTTACCATCTCTGGCACCGATAGTCTACTTTGTCGCCGATGGATTTTAAGCCAAAGAGAAAATGTTTTCTGCTTTTCAAAAAGCGGGTAAACATTTGATTACCAAACTCCGTTTGGATGCGGCCTTGTACTACTTGTGGGACGAACCCCGAAAAAAAGGGCAGCGCGGCCCTTCGCGGAAGTATGCGGGTAAAGTATCCTTTTCCCAGGTAAGCTCCTGGCAGTATGTAGGGCAAGATCAAAAGTATCCTTATCTCGAAGTTTACTCGCAGCGGCTCTATTCCAAACACTATCAACGTACCCTGCTGGTGGTCTTAGTGCGTAATACCAAAACCAATCAGTATATCTTATTGGCTTCTGCTGACCTTACCCAGAATGCCCGCCAGATAGTCGAGTATTATCAACTACGGTTTCAACCCGAATTCATTTTCCGGGATGCTAAACAATTCATGGGACTCACCCAGTGTCAGGCCCGTGATCAAGACAAGCTAGACTTTCACCTCAATCTCTCGCTAAGTGCCGTCAATCTGGCCCGAGTAGCTTTACAGGAGGACAAGTCCTACGCCAACTCCATGAATGCCTTTATCCGAAGACAAACCAACCTGCACATTGCCCGACTCATTTACGAGCAACTTAGCCCTGCTACCTCATTTGACCTGATGCAAGACAACTCTCTTAATCTTCAGTTTTGGCCCAATAAGGCCGCTTAACTTATTCTATAATCTGTACGGACTATTGATATAAAGAAGTTAAAGCAATTAGAATCGTTTGCTCAACACTCGGATGAGGATACTGACGTAATCCAACCACAGTATCTAATTGATCTTCTAACTCAAAAGTATATGTCTCCCACTGCTCGTTAGCTTGAATGTCAATATATAGTGCTCCGCATTGCCTTGATTCCTCCTGGATTAATTTCAAGTGCTGAAGCATTTGGGTAACAAGTGCTTGATCTTCAATGAAAGTCCTGTTATTCATCTTCATTATTGCCAACGCATCAAATACCCCCGCAGACCGTGTGCTCATGCTTTGGCTTTGCGGTGGGGCGCACCGGTTGTCGGCGGGTGTGGTGTTGGGCGTTAGTCATTTGTTTTCTAATACTTCACTCACTACTTCTAACCGGGATATGGGCCAATAAATATATTCTCCGATTATCCTTTTATCATTGGTCCAGTCACCAAGATTAAGTTTAAAATCACCAAAGTTGGCAATCACAGGATTTATCCCTTCAATTTGCCCGTAACCAACGTATTCACCTGACTTTGAGCCTTTTTTAAGTTTCTTTTCCCGTTTTGCATTCAGCGAGAAAGTTGCCTCCCAACTGAATCCAGAACTGAGTTCTGCTAACTCAATAATTCTTTCATCTCCTATTGTGAAATCTGCGCCCCAGAAATAAGCATCATAGCTTTTACCTGATTGTGTTTCAAAATGCACTACGCCTTCAAATCGATCGGTCAAATCAATCCCTGTTATCCGGACATTAACTTCGGTCGCTTTCATTTTTTGTTCCGATTACGCCCAACATACATACACACACAACCTTCCCATCCCCAACTGTGTGTATTTCCACTAAGCGGATACACACAACTCTCCTGCCGGAAAGAAAATGAACGGCAGATGTGATTGCTGCCAGTAAAGTAACGGTAAGACCGGTACTCCACAAGCTGTAAACCATTTTTAATTTCTGCCGGGCCCCTGCGCCGGAGACTGCCCCGGCAGGGCCGCAACGCTTCCTCCCAAACTCCGTACCTTTGCCAAAAACCAGCTGCCTCATGCCCATGCCCTTCCGTCGCCTCGTCCGCAACGGCTTATTTGCCCTTTTCCTTGTTTGTGCCTGCGCCCAGACCTCCGAAACCAAAGTAGACCCACCGGCGGCACCCACTTCACTTGCCGGCCTGCGGGCGGAGGTGGCCCGGGTGGGCGAAGATTCGATCCTGAAGTACGGCAGCTGGGCGGTGCGCATTTTGAACGTAAAGTCGGGAGAGGTGCTGGTAGACCACAACAGCCGCCGGAGTATGGTGATTGCTTCCAACCTGAAAACCGTAACCACCGCCACGGCCATGGCGATGCTCGGCGAAAACTACCAGTTCAGAACCGACCTTCAGTACGACGGCCAGCTGCGGCCCGACGGCACCCTTACCGGCAACCTTTACATCCGGGGCGGCGGCGACCCGGCCCTGGGCGCCAGCCGCACCAGAGGGGCCATGCCCGTCAATGAACTCACCAGCCTCTGGGTGGCAAAGGTAAAAGCGGCGGGAATCAAACGGATCAGCGGCATGGTGGTAGCGGATTCCGATATTTTCAATGACAACGTGATCCCCGGCGGCTGGAACTGGTCTGACATCGGCAACTACTACGGTTCTCCGGCGTTTGGCCTCAACATCAATGACAACCAGTACCGGTTGTTTTTCCGCCCGGGTGCCAAAGCCGGTGAGCCGGCCCGTATCCTGCGGAGCGACCCCCGGATGGATGCCATGGACTTTGTAAATGAAGTATTTACCGGGGCTCCCGGCTCGGGCGACAACGCCTACATCTACGGCGTACCTTATACCGACCTGCGGTACGTGCAGGGCACCGTGCCCGCAGGCGTGGCCGAGTTCAGCATCAAAGGGGCCATGACCGACCCGCCGCTGACCTGCGCCCAGATGCTGTATGATAAACTGCAGTCCGGCGGGGTACCGGTTGAAAAACTGCCCAGCACCACGCGGCTGCTCCGGCAGCGCAAAGCCTTGCCAGCGGCCCAGCGGACCGACATTTATACGCACCTGTCGCCGCCGCTGAAGGAGATTGTCTACCAGACCAACCTGCAGAGCATGAACCTGTATGCAGAAGCAATGCTGAAAATACTCGGGGTGGAGAAGTTCAAAGACGGCACCACCGTGAGCGGCACAATGGCGGTGGAGGAGTTCTGGCGGCAGCAGGGCATAAACATGGGCGGCTTCTTCATGCGCGACGGCAGCGGCTTGTCACGTTCCAATTCGCTGACAGCCATTACGCTCACGGGCATTCTGCAATACGCCGCCAATCAGCCGTTTTTCCCAGCCTATTATGCTTCCTTCCCGGTGGCCGGCGTGTCGGGCACCATGACCAGCGTAGGCCGGGGCACGGCTGCTGAAGGCAACGTGCGGGCCAAAACGGGGACCATCGAAAGGGTCACCAGCTACTCGGGCTACTTCCGCGCCCGCGGAGGGGAATTAATGACTTTCGCCATCATAGCCAATGACTACGATGGCGAAAGTAAAGCGATACGCTGGAAGATCGAGAAAATAATGGGAATGATGGCTAAGCTTCCCTGATAAACAGCCGGTTCAGGAAAACCGTTGGCGTGAATACTTTCCGGTTGGTCAGGCCCTGAACGGGTGCTGGTTGCCGTACCTGGGTGGTCATTACCGGACCGGGTGAAGGGAGGCGGTTCAAACGCCGCTCCTGACGTTTCAGTTTGCGGTACTGCCGCCGGAACGAAACCCGCTTGCCGCCCATCATCTCCACCCGGCGCAGCAGGCGCAGGGATTGACGGGCCATCAGGAAGGCCACTGGCAGCAGCAGCAGATAGGCCGAAAAAAACAGCGTGTATTCCGTGACTCCCAGCGAAGGCAGCCATTCACGCAAAAAATACAGGGGCAGGCCCGTCAGTGCAAACATACTCACGGCAAATAAAAAAAGGCAGGCCTGCGACAGGACCAGTTCAGTCACCCGGCTGATGCGGGGAACCATCTGTGGCTTGGGAGTTGGAATTGTTCTCTTCACTACGCATAAAATGTTAAGACGGGTTAAACATTTGTTAACATTAAGATAACATACGAATGTACGCAAACATTCCATACCTGTTGCGATTCGCGTAATAAGTTTGGAAAGCAATATTATGCGCCCGGTTTGCGTATCTGCGTGACCAGCAGGTTGGAACTGCCTTTCGCCAACAGTTTACCTTCCGTATCCAAAACGCGGCATTCAGCGTGGATGATGTTACGCCCCTGCCGTACAATACCGGAGTGAGCCGTGATGCTACTGCCCAGCTTCGCACCGGCCAGAAAATCAATGTTCAGGTTTACGGATGTATAGAAAAATTCGTGGTGGAGGCTGAATACCGTCATGCCGATCACATCATCAATGATGGCCGCCACCATGCCGCCGTGGATGATGCCCATGGGGTTGGTCATTTCTTCGCGTACTGTGAATTGCAGCGTCAGCTCACCCGGCTCCGCCTTCAGCAGGGTGCCCCGCAGCCACCGCGACAGGGGAGAAGGGCTTTCCGTGATTTCCTGCCCCAGCCGGGCCTGCATCCATTGAATCGTTGGGTTGGACATATAAATTGAAAATTGATAATTGACAACTGAAAATGGGGTCAGATGGTGGGTTTGCTGCATGGTTGAATGGTTATATGGTTGAATTGCTGGCTTGTCCAATTGTTATTCATCAGACAATTGCTGTTCTCCTGTTGTCAGTAAAGCATAAGAAAATACAGAGTAACAGCCCTCAGCCATGCAACCTTCGGCCATCTGACCATATAACTATCCGGCCATGCAACCACAAATAGCCGTCCGCATCCGGACACTTTCTGGTCGTATGCGAACAGGCAACTTTGTGGTTTACGCGGAATAGCTGGTTTTGATGCCCTTTTGCCGGCTGGCATGTAAGTTGGCACCCGTAGGACACACTCACCACCGAACTTTTTGCCGCATGCTGGTAAACTACTCTAAAATTGCCTTCCGCAATCTGGTGAAACACCGGATCTTTTCGGTCATCAACATTGCCGGGCTTTCCGTCGGGATTGCCTGCTGCCTGTTCATCTTCCTTTACATTCAGAATGAGATGAACTACGACAAGTTTCACGAAAACGGCGACCGGATTTACCGCGTGCTGCGCAAAGGAGACATGAACGGGGAGGTGGTAGGGGTTCCCTGGACGTCCGGGCCGTACGGACCAGCGCTCAAAAATGATTTTCCGGTAGAAATAGTTCATTCGGTACGGGTAATGCCTAACAGCGGGCTAGTTACCTATGGCGACAAATCTTTTCAGGAAAACAAGCTTTTCTTTGCCGATTCTACCTTCTTCGGTGTATTCTCCTATCCGCTGCTCAGCAGCAATGCCAGCACGGCGCTGAATAAGCCGAACAGTATGGTGATCAGCCGGGAAATGGCACAGAAGTATTTTGGGAATGCCGATCCCGTCGGCAAGGTGCTGGACATCGACAACGGTGAGTTTCAGTACGAAGTCACTGGGGTAATGGGTGCCGCACCGGGCAACACCCACCTTGATTTTGATTTCGTAGCCAACATCGCGCCTTTCGCTGATATGCCCTGGTTCAGTGTCTGGAATAACAACGGTCTGGTCACCTACGTGCTGCTGGCTGATAAAGTATCACCGGCCAAGGTGGAAGCCCGGCTGCCCGCGTTCATTGACAAATACATGGGTGAATATTTTAAACAACAGGGCCGCCGGTCGGATTTAATGCTTCAGCCCCTGTCGGAAATTTATTTTTCCAGAAGTCTTCCGTTTGACCCTTCCCTGCACGGCGATCTGCAGGTAATCTACCTGTTTGGAGCGGTGGCGCTGTTTATTCTCGCCATTGCCTGCATCAACTTCATGAACCTGAGTACGGCCCGTTCGGCGGGCCGCGCCAAAGAAGTAGGCATGCGCAAGGTGATGGGTGCCTTCCGCACCGATCTGGTGGTGCAGTTTCTGGGCGAGTCGCTGCTGCTGACGCTGTTCGGGGTATTGCTGGCCTTAGTGATTGTCTCCATCGGTTTGCCCTGGTTCAGCGCCTTTATTGAAAAACCGCTGGCTCTGCCTCTTGGCAACCCCGTATTCTGGGCCTTTCTGGGGGGGCTGATTCTGGTGGTTGGTGCGCTGGCCGGCATGTATCCCGCATTCTTTCTGTCGGCGTTCCAGCCCATTAAAGTGCTGAAGGGTAAATTTACGGCCGGTAAGCAGTCGGCATTGCTGCGCAAAAGTCTGGTGGTGGTGCAGTTCAGCATTTCGGTGCTGCTGATTGTGGGCACCTTTATCATTGTGCGGCAGCTGGATTACGTGCAGGAGAAAAAACTGGGCTATGACAAAGAGCACACCCTGCTGGTCCGGATCAGCAACAACGATATTTACCAGAACCGGGAAAGCTTTACCAGTGAAGTAGAACGCCTTACCCAGGTGCAGAGTGCCTCCCGGATGTCGGGCGAACCCGGCGGTTTTCACGACGGCTATACTTTTGACATACAAGGCAAAACGGGTGAACTCTGGACAATGCGCACCGTTTTCACCGACCATAATTACGTGAAGACTTTAGGCCTGAAGGTAGTGGCGGGCCGGGATTTTTCGAAGGAATACGGCACCGACGCGCTGCATGGGGTGATCCTTAACCAGACGGCCGCGAAAAAACTGGGCTGGACGCCGGAAGAAGCCCTTGGCAAGACGGTGTTCAACAAAACCCGTGATTCCCTCCGGCGGCAGGTAGTGGGGGTGGTTGAAGATTTCCACTTTTCTTCGCTGAAGGAAGAAATACAGCCGCTGGCGATTTCCATTGCGCGGGATAACCGGGTGATTGCCATCAAACTGGCTCCGGGCAATCCGGCTGAGGCCATTTCGCGCATTGAAGCGGCGTGGCGCAAGGTGGCTCCCAAATATCCTTTCGCCTACGAGTTTCTGGACCAGGTGTACGATAACCTCTACAAGGCTGAGCAAAAACAGCGGGCCATACTCGGCATCTTTGCGGCAGTAGCTATTTTCGTAGCGTGCCTCGGCTTGTTTGGCCTTGCCGCCTTCACCGCCGAGCAGCGCACCAAAGAAGTAAGCGTCCGGAAAGTACTGGGTGCCAGCACCGGCAACGTAGTGCTGCTGCTCTCCAAAGACTTTATGAAACTGGTGCTGATTGCCGTGGCACTGGCTACCCCGGTGGCGTGGTACCTTATGCATCAGTGGCTGCAGGATTTTGTGTACCGCATTCAGATCAACCCGGGTGTTTTTGTGACAGCCGGTGGGATAGCCGCCGCCATTGCCCTGCTCACGGTGGGTTACCACGCCATCCGCACGGCCCTGACGAATCCGGCCGATACACTGCGCAGCGAGTAGTTTCATTCAAGGTTAAATTCGGAATAGACTTGTTTTTGATATTCAATGGCTTAATGGAAAGAACCACCCCCGGCCTCTCCTTGAAAAAAGGAGGGGAGTCGTACCCATCGGCTTCGTCTAAAAGGAAAGTATCGTATACGCCTCCTGCTGATGCAGCCGTACCGTTCGGGTTCCCCTCCTTCCTTCAAAGAGGGGACAGGGGTGGTTATTCTTTACAAACATTCCATCTCCCTGTAAATCAAATAGGAATGAGTCTAATGAATGTGAGTAGCCTTCATTCAGGAATCAAAAATTAAACACCACCAAAGCCATGTTCCGCAGTTATTTCATCATTGCCGTCCGGACCATCCTGAAGAATAAAGTTTTTTCCGGAATCAACATCATTGGCCTTGGGGTAAGTATGTCAGTCAGCCTGCTCATTCTGCTGATGGTGGCCGATCAGTATACCTGGGATATGGACAACCCCAACAAAGACCGCGTATACCGGATCAATTCCAAAAGTAATGCGGGAGATGATGCGGTATTTGCCACTGCTCCGGCACCTCTGGCAACGCAGCTGAAGCAGGAGTATGCAGGGTTGGAAAAAGTAACTACCATCAGCCGGTTCTGGGCGAATGCCCACAGGGGAAATGGTATTTTGCCTTTTTCCGGGTTTTACGCGAGTGCCGAATTTCCGGAGGTGATGCAGCCCGTATGGGAGAAAGGTGATCCCGGTACGGCATTAAAGGAACCGTTCAGTCTGGTACTCAGCCGGGAGATGGCCAGAAAAGTTTATGGCAAGGAAGACCCTCTGGGGAAGACCTTAAGGGTCGTAAATTCCGGGGGCGATCTGCTCGGTAATTTCAAAATCACGGGCATTCTCGGCAAAACGGCGCACCGTTCTCACCTGCAGTACGACGTGCTGGTTTCCTTCTCCACCATTGCTTCACTGGAAAAAAGCAACCAACATTCAGCTTCTCTGGGCGACTGGCAAAACCTGAACAACTATTATGTATATGTGCTTTTAAAGAAAAACCAGACCGTTACCAATCTGCAACCGGTACTGAACCGGATTATCAAAAGAAATATTCCCGAAAGGAAGGCGTTTTCAGTAGGCTCTTTTCAGGCCCAGGCCCTGCGGGCCATTAATCCTGCCCAGGATGCAATAACTAATACGCCGGGACCTACTTTAAAATTTTCCATTCTGTACCTGTTTGCCGGACTGGCGCTGATCGTAATGTTATCGGCCTGCGCCAACTACACCAATCTTTCGGTTGCCCGGGCCCTGAAGCGGGCCCGCGAGGTGGGCATCCGCAAAGTCAGCGGGGCGGTACGGTCTCAGATTGTACTGCAGTTTCTGCTGGAGGCCGTAGTGATTGCTCTTCTGTCTTTGGGCATTGCCGTAGGGTTACTCCAGATTCTCCGGCCGGCGTTTTACAGTCTTGACCCCTTTACCCGGGAACTCTTCCACCTGGAGGGTAGTCCGATGGTGTACGGAGCCTTCTTGGTTTTTGCGATATTTATCGGCATCATTTCTGGTTGGATACCTGCCCTGTACCTTTCCAGATTTCAGCCGGTGCAGGTGCTGAAAAACTTAGCCGGGGTAAAACTATTTTCGCGCATAACGTTGCGGAAAGGGCTGGTTGTGTTTCAGTTCATTCTTTCCCTTGTGTTTATCATTACTGCCCTGGTAGCCTGGCGCCAGTTCAATTACGTAGTCAATGCCGACCTGGGCTACCAGACTGACGATGTGGTAAATGTGAATCTGAAGGGGCAGTCCTACGAAAGGTACCGGCAGACGGTTGCCAGCCTTAAGGAAGTGGTTTCGGTTTCGGGTAGCTCTCTTATTCCCAATTCCGGAAACAACTATAGCGTGAACCTGAAAAAAGCAGACAGAACGGATTCCCTGCAGGCCGATGCCATGTCGGTTGACCCCAATTTTGTATCGCTTATGCAGATGAAGCTGATTGCCGGCCGTACTTTCCCGCAGCTCGATTCGGCAGCGGGGGAGCGGTACGTAATGCTGAATGAAACCGCGGCTGCACGTCTCAAGATGGGCAGTCCGGCGGAGGTGGTCGGGCAACTGGTGGTGCTTAACCAGAGGCCGGTGGAAATCATCGGCGTGGTGAAGGATTTTGTGTACCGTTCGGTGCAGGATAAAACGGGCCCCGTCGTGTTGCGCAACCTTGCCGGAGAGATGCAGTACGCCAATATCCGGATCAAGAGCCGGGACATTAACACGGCAACAACTGCGCTGGAGTCCGTCTGGAAGCAGGTGCACCCGCAATTTCCCTTCCGGTACGAGTTCTTCAATGATACCGTCTCGAAGACGCACATTGGTTTTAATATCATCATGAAAGTAGTGGGGCTGGCCGGATTCCTTGCCATTGTCATTGCCTGTCTGGGTCTGCTGGGCATGGTCATGTACAGCACCGAGGCCAGAATAAAGGAGGTAAGCATCCGCAAGATATTGGGGGCGGAGGTAAGCCAGGTTGTGCTGCTGCTTTCCCGGGGATTTCTGCTGCTGATGGCATTGGCGATTCTGATTGCAGTACCCGCTGCTGTCTTCATCAACTCACTGTGGCTGCAGAACTACGCCTACCGTATTGAGGTCGGGGCCGGCATTGTTCTTACCGGCGTGGGTGTTTTGCTGCTGCTCGGGTTAATTACCATCGGTTCTCAGGTGGTAAAAGCAGCTCTCACCAATCCGGCTGATACGCTGAGATCGGAGTAGGGGAGGCCTGAGAAAGGGAAACCGGATGGGAATTTGCGGCCTTTGCGTGAGACAAACTTTTATTTCACGCAAAGGCGCTAAGAGTACCGCAAAGAGAAATAAATACAGAGCAGAAAAGCCTGTTCTGCTGCTTCTCCTGCAGGAAAAGTTATTTGTCGTGCAACCCGGGGCTGCCTTTTTACATCTCCCGGACATCAGGCTGAAAATTCATAAACACTTCCACCATGAAAAAGCTTTTCTACCTCCTCCTGCTGCTGTTGCCGGCACTGGCCGTGGCACAGAACAATGTAGACGCCCGGGAAATCATCGACAAGATCAACCGCGGCGAGACAGTCACGTACCGCAATGCCACCATCACCGGCAAGCTTGATTTTACCGGGCTCAGCAACCGCACCCTGAAGCCCGAAAAGACTTACGCCAGCTGGACCGGAAGGACAAAAACCTTTATCAGCACCGTAAACGTACCCCTGCAGTTTACCAACTGCACCTTTACGGATGAAGTGCTGGCTTACTACAGCGTAGAAAAGGAGAATGATGAAGGCGGTAGTGAGATTTACAAAGCTGACTTCAATCAGGATGTGCTGTTTGAGGGGATGCACCTTTAAAGGGCAGAGTCGTTTGCTTTCAGCCTCTTTAGCAGTATTCCATATTTACGGAAAAAGCCTTCTTTGCCGGCAGTCGTTTCAATAACGAAGCCTTGTTTAGGTATACCGTCTTCAAGACCACGCCTGATTTCAGCAACGCTGTTTTTGAGGAGGAAGCAAACTTCAAGTACACTAAATTCAAAGAATCGGTGAATTTCAGCGGGGCTACATTCCGAATAGCGGCCATTAAATGTTTTTGATAGCAAATGGAATTTGTGAATTTCAAATGCTCAAAATTCCTTTTTCCGGCAGGAAGCCATTCCTGCTACAGTTCTCCATTTGCCTAAAACCTGAGGGCCATGTTCAAGAATTACGTTATTGTCGCCTTCCGCAATCTCTGGAAAAACAAGGCTTATTCCTTCCTTAATATAGCCGGCAAGTCTGGCCCACGCCGTGGGTATGGCTTGCAGCATCCTCATCCTGTTCTGGGTGGAACGAGGGTACGAAAGGATCTACGAACAATCCGTTTTAGCACCGAAGCAGCTGATATTTACTACATCCGCGAAAACCAGACCTACGAAGGCCGGTAAAATTTTCACCTGTTCGGTGCTACGCCACCGGATATTTACTACATCCGCGAAAACCGACCTGCGAAGGCGGCGGAGGGGTCCGCTGGCGGAGGGGCGATTTCCCGGAAATCATAGAAGCCGTGCGGGTAAACTGGAACAGTAATGTGCTGTTTGCCTACGGGGAGAAGCGGTTCCGCGAGGAGGGTAAATACGCCGATCCGGGCTTCTCTTCAATCTGTTCTCCTTCCGGTCCTGAAAGGCGACCCCAAAACGGCTCTGAATGACATTCACTCCGTGGTGATTACCCGGAAAATGGCTGAGAAATACTTCGGCAACCCGAGGACCCGATCGGCAAAGTCATGCGCCTGAACAACAAGGAAGATTATAAGGTAACTGCCGTACTGGAAGATATTCCCCCCAACTCCAGCATCAGTTTCGACTTTCTGCTGCCCTTCGGGAATTTTTTACGAGAAAATGAGTGGTTGAATCATTGGGGCAACAACGGGCTGCAGACCTTTATAAAGCTGCGGCCCGGCGCTTCGGGCGAAGCCGTGAACCGGAAGATTGCCAACTATATAAAAAAGAACAACAATGACTCCAACGCGGAACTGGTGCTCCAGCCGCTGACGGATATTCGCTTATATTCTGAGTACAAGGACGGCAAAAATGTGGGTGGCCGGATTTCGTACGTACGTTTATTCGCCGTGGTGGCGCTGTTCATTCTGGCCATTGCCTGCATCAACTTCATGAACCTGAGTACGGCCCGTTCGGAAAAGCGCAGCAAGGAAGTAGGCGTACGCAAGGTGATGGGTGCCGTCCGGGGCCTGCTGATCCGGCAGTTTCTGGGCGAGTCGCTGCTGATGTCGGTGCTGGCCCTGTTTCTGGCGCTGGTGCTGGTGTCGGTGGTAATGCCGTTTTTCAACGAAATAGCCGGCAAAAAACTGGTACTGAACTGGCTTGATGGCGAGCACTGGCTGCTGTTTGCCGCCATCACGGTCTTTACCGGGGTGCTTGCCGGGAGTTATCCGGCCCTGTTCCTGTCGGGCTTTAACCCGGTGCAGGTGCTGAAGGGCACCGTCAAGACGGGCAAGGCCGCCGTACGGTTCCGGCAGGTACTGGTGGTGGGGCAGTTCTTTTTCTCCATTCTGCTCATCATTGCCACAATCATCGTGTTTCAGCAGATCAATTACCTGCGCAACCGGCCGCTGGGCTACGATAAGGATAACCTGATGATGGTGTACATACAGGGCAACATGCACGACAGTTACGAAAGCATCAAAAGGGACTTGTTACAGGTCGGCGGCGTGAGCAGCGTAACCAAGTCCTCGCAATCTGTTTTTGAGGTGGGCAGCAACACCGGTGATGTACATTGAGCCGGTAAACCGGAAGGCATGAATACCCTGTTCGGGGTGGTGCAGACGGATTATGATTTTACCAGAACCTTAGGCATGCAGCTGAAGGATGGCCGCGACTTCTCCCCGGACCGCGGCACCGATTCGCTGTCCGTCCTGATCAATGAAGAATCCGCCCGGCGCATGGGCATGAAAGACCCGGTCGGTAAAACCTTGAAGCTTTGGGACAAGGACTACTCCATCATCGGGCTGCTGAAGGATTTCCATTACAATTCGGTGTATTCGCCGGTGGAGCCGCTGATCGTTCAGCTGGCACCGCAGGACAGCTACATTTTCGTGAGAACGGAGAAAAACATACCGTTGCCCGCTACCATTGCATCGGTAGAGGGCGTATTCAGAAAATTCAACCCGGCCTATCCCTTTGAATACCGCTTTCTGGACGATGAACTGGAAAAGTCTTTCAAAAGTGAGCAGCAACTGGGGCAGCTGGCTGCCTGGTTTGCCGGACTGGCCGTACTGATTTCGTGCCTCGGCTTATTCGGGCTGGCCATGTTTACCGCCGAGCAGCGCCGCAAGGAAATAGGGGTGCGCAAAGTGTTGGGGGCATCGGTATCCGGCGTGGTGATGCTGCTGGCGAAGGAATTCCTGAAGCTGGTGCTGGTGGCTTTCCTGATTGCCGTGCCCGTGGCGTGGTACGCGGCCGGCCAGTGGCTGCAGTCATTTGCCTACCGGACCGATGTTACGTGGTGGGTATTTGCCCTCACCGGCAGCCTAGCCCTTTTTATTGCCCTACTTACGGTCAGTTTCCAGTCACTGAGGGCGGCACTGGCTAACCCGGTGAAGTCGCTGCGGAGTGAGTAGCCCCCTGTCCCCCGAAGGGGGAACTGTGGCAGATTTACGCGTGGAAATGGGAGCAGATGCAGTGGGTTGACTGGTTACCGGACAACTAATAGCCAGCAACCAGTTCAACTGAACAAAATTTTGTACTGCCCGGCAAAGTCAGATTCTGCCACAAAACGGCGGACAACGCCCTGCGCACCGGCACAGTACTGGTCATATTCAGCCTGACCCATGCGGGAGGCACGCAGGATGGCTTCCGGCAGAGACTGCGGTTCGCGCAGATCCAGATCCCAGCCGGCTCCCTGTGCCTGAAGTCTCTTCCACGGCGTCTGGTCGCTGATAATTACGGGACGACCCGCATTGAGCGACTCATAAATGGCATGCCCGAAATTTTCTCCTTTGGATGGCAGCACGAAAAAGTGGTGCTGCTGCAGCGTGGCCGTTACTTCCGTCGGGTGAATATTGCCGTGCCAGGTAACCTTGATGGAAGGTTTGAGGGTGGCTATCACCTGCTGACAAGCCCGCCAGTACTCCGGATCCTTTACCGGACCGTAAATATGGTATTCGACCGAAAGGTCATTTTCGAGCGCCTTGAGCGTTTCCAGCATCGTCAGGTGACCCTTCTTGGCCGTGATGAGCGAAATAGTCACCAGCTTCAGGTTACCCGGTTGTTTGACAATGGGTCCGGGTAACTGAGTGGTAAGGTCGGGGGTGTCGTTGGCCAGCACCACAGCGACCTCCTTGCCGAACATACGCCGGATATCGGTTACTTCCTGCGGGTCGGTGGCGTGCCAGCGGATGTGCTGGTGCAGACCAAATGCCTTGAAGATGGTGAAGTAGGCCTTCTTCTTCAGCGGCTTTACCGACAGGGCACCCTGCTGCAACATGCCCCGGGGTGCCACGATTACCACCGGCCGGGGCCGCAGCCGGCGGGCCGCAAGCAAGGCGAAAACTACAAACGGAAGAGAAAATATGCCGTTAATGTACACCACCTCCGGGCCAAACTCAGCCATCAGTCTGCCTATTTTTCCAGTTTGCTGGTTTGCGGGAGAAAGGTAGATAACCCGTGCTTCATCCTTGAACCACAACCACTGGTCAGACTGCACGGCCGGCAAGGGTGCCTTTGTACCAAGGTCCGAGTTGCCCGTGATCACCGCGAAGGAGAAGGGGCCATTGAAGTTATGCACAAGGTTTTCCAGTGAACGCACGATACCACCTGCCCGGTAAGCCGGGGCAAAATGCTCCGTCAGGATCAGCACCTTCCTTGCGGCCGGGGCAGGTTCCGGGCTGGAGGCTGGACTTATTTGTTCGATGATTTGAGAATCAGCCATTTTTATTTGATTTCGAATTCATATCCGGATCAAGTTTTTAAATCTGATCACCGGTTTCATCTCTCCGGAGGAGTCGGACCAGTGTTTTATGTTCAACCATTCATGGGTCAGATCAGTGCGCGGCCGGTGAGGTTACTGCGTCAGCCTGCTTCTCCCAGATTTGCATCATGGCCTTCTGCACTTGCCCGTAATAGTTGTCCCAGGTGTAGGCCTGGGCCGCCGCATGGGCTTTCCGGCCAATAATTTCGAGCTGTTCGCGATTCTGATAGAAGAACAGGATGCGTTCCTTCAGCGCCTCCATGTCATCTACCGGTACCACAAAACCACCACCCTGGCGCACGGCATCGCGGGAGCCGGTATGTTCACTGACCACTACCGGCGTACCGCAGGCCATAGCTTCCAGCACCGTCATGGCCCAGCTATCCAGGTAGGAAGGAAACACAAACAGGTCGGCTTGCTGGTAGTATTTTACCAGATCGTCGTGCAGCAGGTAAGGCACGTGCGTAAACAGGCCCGGGTACTTCTCCATGGTTGCCTTGCTGTCGGCCATTGAGCCCACGAAAGTAAGGGTGGCATCGGGCAGGTTCAGTTCTTTGAAAGTGTCCAGCAGCAGCCGCACGCCTTTCCGGTTGGAGATCTGCCCCACAAACAGGAGGTTAAAAGGACCAGACCGCCGGTAAGACGCTTTAGGCGTGAACAAGGCAGGATCAAACCCAAGGTTTACGGTAAATATTTTTTCACCGGGTACCCCGGCATCTGTCAGGGTCTGCCGGGCGTAGTTGGACAGGGTCAGGATATAATCCGTGTATTCGTATTCAGCGGCTTTGGTGGCGTTGATCTTGGCGTAAAACTTTTCGTCTTTCACGATTTCGGCCATGTCGCGGTAGTTGCGCCGCAGCTCCATGATGTGCGAATAATGCACCTGCGCCAGATCCAGTACGGTAATCTTGCCAAGGGCCCTGGCTTTCCGAAACGTTTCCAGTGAAGACTTCTCATAGCCGATTACCATATCGGGGTCGTATTCGGCCAGCCGGCCGGCCACGGCCCGGTCGTGGAAGCGTTCAACGGGATACACCCACTCTTCGCCGTGGGCATCCATAACCAGGTTAGCTGCCTGCCGCACCGACTCCGCGAAGGGGACCATTACGATCCGGTCATCCTGCAGCGGCGCGAAATATTTCTTTTTGAAAAGCTTTTCTACTTTGGTCCGGACGCCACCCGGCAAAGCACCGATGGCCCTGAAAAAAGGGTGGTCGGGTTTATACCACAGAGAAGTAACGAAGTGCTGAAGCATGCCCTGCTGTTGGAGTGCATAGCATAGTTGGTGCACGTATTGCTTACCCGGATGCGAGACTAAGATTTGAGGTTTTTTGTTTTTCATGCAAATCAATTTGATGGATGGCAGTGGCAATTCCGGCGGTGGTCCAGAAAATTATATTATCCATCCAGTTGAAAACGGCCAGGTTGAGGTAAAATACAGTGGGTAGCTGGATAATGGCCAGCACCATGGCAATCAGTTTATAACTGCTTTCGGTTACGGAAAACATAGTGCGGACAGTGAAGCCAAATACCCACAGCCGCAGTACGGTGACGATCAGAAAGCCGATCAGGCCCAGTTCAATCACCACCCGTTCCGATTCTTCTTCCCAGTACACGGGCATTCTTTCGCGGCCGGTCAGGTATTTCTGGTTGGCTTCATAGGTGGTGCCGGGGCCGAAGCCGATCAGGCCCGAGGTATCCAGAAACTTGAAGGGGTCAAGGGCGTCTTCCACGCGGTAGCCAACGTCGCTGTTGCCTTCCACGCGGGCCACAAAGGCATCCAAGGCTTCAGTGCCCTGCTCCGTCTGGGTGAGCACCACCAGCCCGAGCAGGCTGACTACCACCAACTGGACTATGAAAAGGCTTTTGTTCAGTTTATGCCCGGCAAAGCCCAGTCCGATGCCGAGGGAAATGAGGATCACATCTATCACAAAAAAGCCAACCGGTCCCCTTGAGCCCGTCATCAGCAGGTTCAAAAGACCCAGCAGAAAAACCGCAATGACCACCACGCGGCCCTGCTTCATCCGGAAACCAGTCGTAACCAGAATAAACATAAAGGGCATCACGAAACTGAGCAGCGCCGTGTGACCGGCCAGGTACGAAAACACCGTAGTAATCCGGGCATGGTCTCCCACCACAGCAATGCCAAGGTCTTCGCTGACGTACTTGTTGATGAAACTGTCGGGTGGTGAGAAATACTGGATCATACCCAGTACGAAAATGGGCAGCATTACCCACACGAGTACCGAAAAGATTTTGTCGATCTGCGCGCTGCGGGTAATTGCCCTCGGCAGCAGAAACACCAGCGGCAGGAACCCAAGGTGCACGGCCATGCCCACAAACCCGACTACCGGAGTATCGGTAACGTCCATATTGAACAGCTCCAGTAGGCAGTAGATGACAAAAAAGAGCAGTACACCCATGTAGGGTGCACTCACGCGGGATATCTTTTCCCGGTTGCCAATGAAATAAAGCGTCAGTACGGCCATGATGGCATACTTGCCGAAGAAAAGGGGACTGGCAAGGCCCGGCAGTACCCACTTGCGCAGTGAGCCTTCCAGCAGAATCCAGATGTAGAAGAAGATCAGCCCTTTCCGGAAGAAAGTGGTCAGGCCGCTATAGGTATGAATGGACGACACGTTTTACCGGTTTTTTGTACTTGATGTATGTTGCTCAAAAATACGAAGGTATTCATCTCCGATTTGCCGGGCTGAGTGCTTGCTCAGGTGCTCCGCCGCCGGCAGGCGGTATTGTTGCAGCGAACCCGGGTTAGTGAGCAGGAGGCTCAGCTTTTCCGCCAGTTCGCGGGCATCGCCGTTTTTAAAAGTAAGACCGCAGGGTCCGATGGCTTCCGGCAAACCGCCGCCTTCCGAACCCACCACCACGCAGCCGCAGGCAATTGCTTCAAGGGCCACTACGCCGAAAGGTTCTTTCCAGCGGGAGGGCACCACCATGATCCGGTGCCGGTTCAGCAGCCGGATCAGGTCTTCGCCGGTGACGGTGCCGGTAAAGGTCACTTGGTCTTCCAGACCGTACTGACGGGTCAGTTGCTGCAAAGTTTCCTTTTCCGGGCCTTCACCCGTAATTGTGCACCGGAAGGTCAGCCCCCTGGCCTTTACCTCCTTCAGCGCCTCCAGCAGCAGATCGGCGCCTTTGTCGGATACCAGCCGTCCCAGAAATACAAATTCGCGGTCCGGCGTGATGCCTTCTATTTTACGGAAAACCGGCCGGTAAGGATTAGGTACAATATGACATTTTGCCGGAATGTGTCCGGCAATGGCCTTACTGATGGCGATGTTCTGCGCAAACCGGCACACCAGCAGTTTGAGCCGGTCCTGCCAGCCGGTACTGCCGTCGGTGCGGCGGTACCAGGTGTGGTGCGTAACAAACAATGTGCGCCGAACCCGCAGCAGCGGCCATAAGGCTTTCATGCTGATACAGGCCTGATAATAAACTTCGCACCAGCGGGTCAGGTCCGGCAGTTGCGATCCGGACGGATTCCGGATAACCTGAAAAGGAAAGCTATTGTCGCTACCGTTGCGCGCTGCCGTTTCCGTCACCACCTTTACCTCGTGCCCCCCTTCCGCAAACTGGTGGGCAAGGGTGAGTACCACGGTTTCCATGCCGCCCACACTGGGGTAAAAAAGGGTAGAATACATCAGTATTTTCATGGCTTTTCAGGTCAGATACAGAGGCGGTTCAGGCTTTTCAGGAAAGAATAGCCTGGTAACTTTCGGCTATCTTCTCCCAGCTCAGCCGGTTGCTGTAGGTTTCGGCGGTGCCGGCCTGCAGCTTTTTCCGCAACGCTTCGTCCTGCACAATCTTACGGGCATTTTCGAGGGTGGTCTGGTAATCGCCTTCCCGGGCCAGCAGTGCATTTACCCCGTTCCGGAAGAAGTCGTCGGTCATGTGGCCGGCGGTGCCGATCACCGGAAGGCCGGCCGCGTAAGCCGCTGCCAGCGAACCGCTTTTAGTGGTAAGGCCGCCGCGTTTTTCCTCCAGCAGGATAAAGGCATTGCCGCAGGAAAGCACCTCAAACAGCCGGTCACTGGGCAGATAACCCGTTACCACCACCCGGTTTTCCAGCCCCAGGTCTCCGATCTGCAGGTTGAGCCGCTGGATGGCCGCTCCGCTCAGGTTACCCAGCAGCAGAAGTTTTACCGGCAGGCCCTCCTTTACAAGGTCGTCAATCACCTTCACGGCTGCTTCCTGATCACGGATGCCGAACGAAACAAAAAGAAACTCGCCGTCGGGTGCATACTGCCTTTTCAGCTCAAACAGCCGGAGGGGCGAAAGCGTTACCGGAACAATGTTGCTGCCGATGGGAATGCGGGTGATCTTGCCGCGCAGTAGCCCCAGTTGACGCCTGGTACGGGCTATGCTTACAATAACGCGGTCGGCCAAAGCCCCGATGGCGTAGGCAATCACCCGCTGCCCTACGGCTACCGGCCAGTATTTAGCTGATTTCCACTCCAGGTCAATGAATATTTCGTGACAGGTAACGGCCACGCGGTAGCCTTTCAGCTTCAGCCGGGCCAGCAGCAGACAGAACCAGAAGGGCAACCCGTAGTAGTTGTATGAGTAGGGCACGTACTGCGGAATCACCCAGTCAGGTTTTATTTCGTCGAGCAGCTTGGTAATAGTGACAATGGCAGTCCGGTCCCAGTTGCTGATCAGAGGGAGTACTTTCAGCAACGGTTCTTCCAGCGCAAACCGCCTGATTTCTTCCTTACGGGAACAGATTACGTAAACCGTGTGTCCTGCCTTTGCCAGTTGCTTTCCTGCGTGATACGTATAATCGCCTACCCCGTCAACAACGGGTGGAAAATTATCCGCGATAAAAAGTAGTTTCATAGATGGATCTCCGCAGCCGGGCAACCTTAAGAATTATACCACAAAGCCTTGCTCCTTGAAGTAAGGGCGCCAGAAATCAAGGTCATACATGTGCCACCGGTGGCAGCCAAATGGCAACTGGCGGTTGTTCAGCTCAAAAAGTTCGCGGGGGGAGCCGTCATACCCGAAGTTCTTCACCTTCTCGAATTGGGGCACTTTGAAAAACGGGTTCAGCAGCGGAATTTTGAAGCTCCAGAACATATCTTCGCCAAAACCCTTACCAACATCGGTAGCAAAAGGTTTGAAAATCTTGCTGTTAACGTAATGGGGCTTTACCTTCCGCAGGCAAAAGCCACCATTGCCGTTGTAGCGGTTTTTGGTCAGCTTCAGGAAATGGCGCAGTTTGGAGTAGGTCCAGAACATATTGATGAAATCTGTATTGTAAATGGCTGCCCCTACATAATCATAATCCTTATTGCACCATTCTTCCAGTTCGTTACGGAACACGAATGAATCGGTGTGGTAAATCAGAATAAACTTGTAATCCAGGAAACGCTCATAAAACCGGCTGGAAACCATAAGCTCGTCAAAGCCGTACACTCCGGGCCGATAGTCCATTTTCAGGAAGGATACATCGTCCTTGCCTCTGCTAAGTTCCTCATACCGGCTGGTATCAAGAGTGATACGGGACAAAAAAACGAGGGGATAATTGCCCAGCACTTTCAAACATTGCCGGATTGATATTTCTTCAAAGTAGGTAGGTTTCTCGTTATGGACCGGTATAACAACGGCAACTTGTTTTTTACACATCCTGGTAAACATTCAAGGTAATCTGACCATGGTATAAAGTTTTAAAGTTACTTTTCATGGCTGTTTCTCCCACTACACCGGCTCATCTGAAACATTAACCGGCAGAAATTTCGTGAAAAAACCCTCCGGACTCAGGTAATCTTCCCAAAGGGTACGGCAATCTCTCTGCAACTGAGCAAACTGCCGTTTGTCCGCTTTATCATGAAATTTTTGAACTATAGTATCTATACGGAAAATTTCATTTTCGTTTACCCAAACACAATATTTATTCCAGTCGATCTGATCTTCAAAAGGCAGTGGACTGTCAGTATTCACAAAAACAGGTATCCGGCCTAAGGCCAGTGTTTCATAAAATCGGTAGGAGAAATTGCCGTTTCCGCGGCCGCAGAGGACATAATCTGATGATACTATATTATCGAAATACTCGCGGCGGAAGTCAGTGGCTGATTTAGTCTGGGTTTTCCCCATAATGCCATTGGTGCTGTCGAATGCGGAGTAGGTACGCACAATAAAATTGGCTGCTACCCTGCGGGAGCCCAGAATTTTTTTAACTGCCAGTGCCCGCGGAGCATGAAAAGCATCCTTGCCCAATATAGACAACAAATTGGAACGGTACATCAGCAGGCGTATTTCTTCCTGCAGGCGGTACTTTCCCCACGGCAGGGCCAGCGGCGCAGCAAATCCGCAGAAGCCAATTACCGCCTTTGCCCCTTTTTCGCGCACAGCCACCTTGCCGCCGTAATCCTGGAGCGGATCACGGATAAAGGCAGGCATGCTTTTCAGGTTGTCCGGCCGCGAAGACTGGAAAGCTGAATAGGCAAAAATCAAGGGGTTGGTAAAGGGAATCTCTCTCACAAACCGGTTTATTTCCGGATCGTACGGGTAAAACAGAACAACCGGTTTGCCTGATTGTTGCTCGTGCTGCACATATGCGGCCAACCTTTCCTTGTAGAAGGCATCAGTGTCGTCGTGCTGGTAATCGTACGGAAAAATAATAAAGTCACAGTCAGTGGGAGAGGCCAGTTGCAGGAAATCCCTGCCCTGCGAGGCGTATTGATCAAATACTCCCTCCTTCAGAACCGCTTCCGGATAGCCCGGCCAGTCGGGCAGTCCGCACAAGGGAAAAAGAAAGGGTGTTTTCAGCCGCTGATTTTCCAGATCCGATGCATCGGCAAACACCTTGATCTTTTCGCTGGTTTGGGCATACATCAGCACCATAAATTAGTGTGGAGGTTCTGTCAGATCGTTCTGGCGGTAGTCCTGACGTCAACCTGTTCCCAGCGGGCATTCCACACCACCGGTCCCTGACCCTGAAAATCGCTGTGGCCGAACCCAAATACATCGGATGGCAGAATATCAAAATGTACCTGCTCTACCAAAGTCCTGGCTTTCTCATCATTGCAGTAAAGGGCCGGACTGAACGTATAACGGCCGGGAGTCAAATGTACACCTTCATTCAACACCCGGATTTCGGTTACCTCACCGGGTCTTACCATAAACTTGGTTCCGTAGTAATCCGAGAAAATAGTACCCAGCCGGTTGCCTGCCGAATCAGTAATTGTGCCGCCCAGCCCGATTTTACCCCGCATCCGTTCGGAGAAGCGCACAAAGAAACGGAACCCTATTTTCTGATCCGCAAAGATCTCCCGGCTGAAGGAGATGGCCTCAGTTTCATAAGGGCCGGAATTTTCGGAGGAAAATACTTCACAGCCCAGTATCCCGAATGTGTCGGTTGTAAAAATATCAATGCCGGCATGAGGATTTTCTACCGGTTTGAGGTATTCAGCCGATACCTGATTGATGTTACCTGACATCTGCACTTGGCCGCCCTTAAGCAGGATGCCCTGGTTGCAGAGCCGGCGGATCGTACCCATGTTGTGGCTTACAAACAACACGGTGCGGCCCTGGTTCTTGCTGACGTCTTCCATCTTTCCGAGGCACTTGTTCTGGAAGTTCATGTCGCCAACGGCCAGTACTTCATCTACGATCAGGATCTCGGGCTCCAGGTGGGCCGCTACGGCAAAAGCCAGCCGGACGAACATGCCCGAAGAATACCGCTTGACAGGCGTGTCCAGAAATTTTTCCACTTCTGAAAAAGATACTATTTCGTCAAACTTGCGGTCTATTTCGGCCCGTTTCATGCCCAGAATGGTACCGTTAAGGTATATATTTTCCCGGCCGGTGAGTTCCGGATGAAAACCGGTTCCTACTTCCAGCAAACTGGCAATACGGCCTTTGATGGAAATAGATCCCTGGGTGGGTTCGGTGATGCGGCTCAGGATTTTAAGCGTAGTCGACTTGCCGGCTCCATTATGTCCGATGATCCCGACGCGGTCTCCCTGCCTGATTTCAAAGTTCAAATCTTTAAGTGCCCAGAACTCTTCAGTTTTTTCGTTCCTGAATTTATCCGGTTGAAAAATCCGGCGTACCTGCTGGGTCATTGCACCGCGGAAGGTATATTCATTTTCCTTGTTGTGGGTAATGATGTATTTCTTACCTAAATTTTCTACTTTAATTGCAGTATGCATAATAAGTTTTTATTTAATCGACTGTTCAAATTTGCCCGCAGGCTGGAAACCGTATCTTTCCGTCAGATAATATCTGCAAAACCTTTCTCGGTTTTGCGGAAGTAGCGGATGCCCACCCACAGCAAAATCAATGTTACGCCGGTTGATATCAGCAAGCCGGGCACGAACAGAATTTCGTCTACTCCGAAAATAGCCCACCGGAAACCATCAATTACGCCTACCAGCGGATTCAGCGAATAAAGGAGCCGCCAGTTGGCACCAAACTTTTCAGTAATGATCAGACTGCTGTAGGCTACCGGAGACACGAACATGCCAAACTGAATGATAAAAGGCATCACGAACCGGAAGTCGCGGTACTTTACGTTTACGGCCGTCAGGAGCAGACCGATTCCAAAAGCTGCCAGAAAACCAAGCAGCAGAAATGCCGGCAGGAAAACAATTTTCCAGCTGGGCACCAGTCCGTAAAAGGCGAACATCACGATCAGCAGTCCGAAAGAAACCAGAAAGTCCACCAGGCTCACAATAACTGTACTGGCCGGCACGATGATGCGGGGAAAATAAATTTTGGTAATCAGGTTGGCGTTCTGCACGAGGCTGTTGCTGCCTTCGGAAAGGGCACTGGAAAAAACTGCCAGGGCAGCATGGCCGCAAAAACAAAGATCAGGTAGTATCTGGAGTCAACCTCAGAGGTGAGCTGGGCAATACGGCCGAACAGTACCGTAAAAACAATGGTACTCAGCAGAGGCCGCAGCACACTCCAGACCACCCCGAGGACAGTCTGTTTGTAGCGGATTTTCAGATCGCGCCAAGTCAGTATGTAAAACAGTTCGCGGAAGCGCCATATGTCCTGCCAGTAGTTTTTTTCAACAACGCCTGGCCGGATCACAATGTCAAAGTCGTCTTGATGATTCATGTGGAGAGTAAAATGGGAATCGGGATAAATATCAAATATCAAACATCGAACCTGCTTACGCCGTCAGCCGCTTCCACCAGGAGGGCCTGGCTCCCTGATAATACTCGGCGCTGTAGTAACTCCGGCGGTACCCTGAGTCCAGCTTTTTCATGTCAACGTAGTTGAAGAGCAGGGCCATCTTAATGTGCGGGTTGTTCTGGTGCAGCTCATTCAGGTCTTCGAGCAGCGGTTTGGTGGTATGGTTCTGGCGTACCACGCAGATCGAAAGATCGGCGTACTTGAGCAGTACCACGCTGTCGGAGAATGCCCCGATGGGCGGTGTATCAATGATGATGTAATCAAAGCTGGCTTTCACTGTTTCGATCAGGTGCTGCATCCGGGGTGTAATCAGCAGTTCTGATGGATTAGGCGGTACTTCGCCCGATTTTACGTAAAACAGGTTGTCGCCTTTGGTACGCAGAATGATCTCGTCAATGGTGGCTTTGCCCGAAAGGTAATGGCTCAGGCCGGTAAATCCTTCAGCTTCCAGATCTTCATTGCGGTCAGGTTTCCGCATGTCAGCGTTGATCAGCAGTGTCTTCTTGCCGGAAAGGGACAGCACAAATGACAGGTATTTGGAGCAATAGGTCTTTCCTTCACGGCTGATGGAAGAGACAAACAGCAATACTTTGGCGCTGTCAGTAGCGTGATGCTCCTCGCTGTCAATAAAATAGCTGAGGTTGGTCCGCACCGACCGGAATGACTCAGCCGTGAGTGAAGCTTTGTAGGAATACGAAATTGCCTTTTCCCGCGCACCGTCATAGCCGATAATGCCCAGCAGGGGCAGTGAACTGTGGTTCATCAGATCCCGCTTGGTTACCAGCTTGTTGTTGAACGTATCCTTTACGGTAATGAGGGCAATGGGAAGCAGCAGGCCGATGATCAGCGCAGTCAGGTAGTTTTTGACCGGATTCTGTACGGTGCCTTCTACCCGGGCCACATCTACCGGTTTGTAATCGGAGGCAGTGGAGGCCCGGGCAATTCCTGCTTCTGCCTTCTTCTGCATCAGAAACGAAACCAGTTCGTTGCTGGCCCGGAAGCTGCGCTGAATGTCGTCGAATTCGCGTTCTTCCACCGGGATGACGCGCTGCTGCATGGCCCGGTAACTGGCAATCCGGCTGTTGACGTTGTTCAGCTTGAGGGAGTTGGCCGATTTCAGCGTAGAGATATTGCGCAGAATTGAACCTTTAAGCGTCTCGATGCGCTTCAGGCTGGCAGCAATCAGCGGATTCTTGGACGACTGATTTCCGGTGCCATAAGCGGCAGTTTCGGCCTGCAGTTCACTCAGTTCCTTTATGTTCTGCGTCAGGATAGGGCTGTCAAAGCCGGCATCTGCGGGAATCGCGATCTGGCTGATGTCGGCGTTCTGCTGCAGCCGGTCAATGAGAAAGTCAGCGTAACGGATGGAGACACCGAGGGTAGCCCGTTCCCTTTCAAGGGTGCGGAGTTCTTCGCGGATGTCCTGGCTTTTGGCTGCAATGTCTGATGTTTCATTGGTACTCTTGAACGTCTGGATCTTGCCCTGAATGGTGTTGAGGGAGTCGCTGCTGCGGCTGAGCAGCTGGTCAATGAACTGGCTGGTTTTGGCGGTAGCCATGTTCTTTTCCCTCAGATCATTGCGGATAAAAGTTTCGACGTGCCTGTTCAGAAAATCTCTTTCCTTGTCAGCATTGAGCCCTACGGAGGTCAGTACGAGAATAGATGCATCTTTGGCCTCAGATTCTACCTTCAGTTTTTCCCGGTACTCATCGGCAAGGCTTTCCATTGTGTTGAGGCGGAAAAGGATTTCACTGTTTCCTGACTGAACAGGTTGCCTGAGCAGAATGGTGAACTTCCAGCCGTTCACGATATTGGCCTTGCCGAATTCAAACTGTTTGCCTTCAAAATGGGGCTGAAGTTCTTTGTTTTCGGGCTTCAGAAAGTACTTTTCTGGTCCGGCAACCGAGCAGGTGATCAGCTCCCCGTAAGGAATAAACTTGGATGAGGTATCTGCCACCACTTCAATGGGGCTGTTTTTGTACAATTCCTCCCGGACGGTTTCGGTATCCATGAAGTAGCTGACCCCGAAATTAAGCTCCGACAAGGTAGCTTCAATGAGACTTTTGGATGTCAGGAAGTATATCTCGTTGTACAGGTTTACGGCCGGCGTCTTGTCGGCGGCGCGGCTGAGCAATACCTCATCTACGGTATTGAGCCTGTCTTTTGACTGCTTGATGTATACTGAAGACGAAACCGTATAAAGCGGAGCAGTGTACCGGTTGATCAGGTAGGCTCCGGCAAGGCAAAGAGATATTGATAAGGCCAGCCAGTACCACTTTCGCATGATTTTGGCCGCAAGCTTGCCCAGGCTGAACGTGTTTTGAGCGTTGTTGATGTCCACTGTATTATGAAATTAATTGCCACTGTTATCAGAACTGTTTATCAGGAGTATGGTTGTAATGATTGCCGCTGCTCCGGTTACGATGGAGAAGAAGGAGGAAGTGCTGAAGAAGTACTGCCGGAGATTGCGGGCCTTCAGCGGGGCTACCACCACTACATCGTGGGGATGCAGATAGTAGTTCTCAGACCGGAGAACATTATCCTCGAGCACATTTACGTAAAAAACTTTCGCTACGCCGTTCTCATGCCGGATAATTTTTACATTCGAGAAATCGGCAATTTCGTTCAGGCCGCCCGCTGCCGCAATGGCTTCCATCAGGTTCATCTGCGGATGCCCGGTAATGTAAGTGCCCTGCCGCGTGACCTCACCCAGGAGTGTGTAGGTGAAGTTAACCAGCTGGATCTCTACAACGGGGTCCTGCAGGTAGTCCGTCAGAATCTTCTTGACATGTTCCTGGGCACCGATAATCGTTTGCCCCGCCAGTTGGATCCGGCCCACGGCCATCAGTTCAACAGTGCCGTCTTTGCTGATGGTATACCCCGGAAACGCCGGAGGTAAGCCAGCTACGTTAGACATCATAAAGGCATTGGCACCGCCTGCAGCTGCGGCTGGTTTATTGAATACATTGAATTTTTCCTGAGTCAGGCTGGAAATCTGAATGGTGACAATGTCGCCCGGCTTCAGCCGGTGCTCGTAAGGTTGAAGGTTGAGTGATTTGACGGGAGCTGCCGCCGGAACTGACTGATCTGCCTTACGGTCCTGCAGATAAACAATTTTCCGGTTGGGTATACAGGCGTAGCAAGCCAGCAGGACGGAGGCAATCAACAGGTTAACCCGTATCTTTTTTAACATAATCAGGTCTGTCGTTTTGGTAAGAAGGTAATATTTTAAGTTGGCTCTGGGAAAAATGCAGCTGATGAGAAGACGTTACTCAGCGTTTGCCGCTGGTCAGCGAAGTGGCTTTAAGACCAAAAAGTACACAAAATTTTTCTGCTTTTCATGTATAGGCAAGATTTCAAAATGGTTTGGGAGAATAAATGCAAAAAGATTGGGTGCCAGGAGCAGATCCGGCAGTTTTCTATCACACTGTCAGTATCAGAAAAATAAAGTATCAAAGTACAGCACCGGCTCACGGAACAATGGGTCAGGTACGCAAACAGAGTGCTATTACGGATATGAATCATAAATGTTTTGCGGAACCTTCAGTGCTTTTGTCCAAATTTCTGTTGTCAGAAACTCCGAGTCTCTATTACACTTACAGCGAAAAGAATACATCAGTAAATTTATAAGAAAATTATAAGTTTCCTTTAATTTCAGATGATACCTTAATCAAAAGTTTTTTGTTTAAGGAGCGAATGTTTCCGGTAAACAGGGCGTTTCAGGATCACGATTTTCTAACCCGGCCTTTCAGAGATCTTTCTTCTGAAATGAGTCATATTGGTAATGTCCACTCTTTGCTGCTATTTGTGATCGTACATCGGGCGGCTGGCAAGTCTGTTTTATGGGCCGGCCAGCTAAAACTTACCCTGGGTTTCTTCCGAAAAGCCATTGACTGCTGCCCGTCAGATCCTGAAAGTCTATACCGGTACCAGGCGGAGTTCGGCCTCCAGTGTAGTCTGAAACGGCGTGGTAATGGTGTAAGGGGTAGTCAGGGTCAGCTGGTCCGCCGTAAGTATCAGGATCGCAAACTGGTAGGTCTGGTTGTCAATGTTTACAGTCAATCCTTCCTGCCCGTTGCTGAACTCCCACGTGCCGGTGGAGACGCTGCCAGTAGTGGTATTGGTAGCGGTAAGGGTGCCGTCGTTGTTGAACCGCAGCCTTGACTGGCTGAAGGAGCCGATGGCATTCAACAGTTGGGGGTCCGTAACGGGCAGGCCATTGACCAGGGCCTGATCCAGACGCCAGGCACGGGCAGTAATCAGCGCCCGGCGGTCGGGGAACTCACTTTTTTCTCTCTGGCAGGCAAAGAGAACGGATAGCAGAATCAGCCATGGGAGTGGATTTGCGCTCATACAGCAGCTGGGTTTGGTTGGAGTTGTGCCTGCCGGATGTACAGTACATCCGGAATGTGTTCGTACTCATAACGTTGGTTGGAGAAGATCATTACCAGGCGGTCCGCCGCGTAGGACCGGAGCATATGCTGGTACCACGCAATTCCCGGAAGATCCAGATTGGATGTTGGTTCGTCGAGCAGCAGCAGCAGAACATCGGACAGAAAGGCAAGGCCCAGCTTTACCCTTGTTTTCATCCCGGACGAGAAGTGACGGACCGGCTTATGCCGCGCGGCCTGCAGGGATGTCAGTTCCAGAAAATCACCTTCGGAAATATTGTGCCGCAATGGCTTGAACTGCCGGTGAAACTTTAGCAATTCAGTCAGGGTGAATTCTTCGATCAGCTCAAGGTAGGGCGCTGCAATGGCAATTTGCCGGAAAATATCCTCACCAGACACGTCCTGCCCGGCGTGGCGGTACCGGATCGTGCCTTCCGTGAGGGGCAGCAAACCAGAAATCATCTGGAGCAGCGTTGATTTACCGCTGCCATTGGGACCGGTAATGGCGTAGCTGCGGTTCTCCCCGAAGGTAAAGCTGGCTTTCCTCAGGATCCAGTCCCGGTTAAATTTCTTGCCAACATTTTCCAGACTTATCTGCATGGCATGGGGAGGGAAATGTTGAAATCCGGAAACAGGCGGTCTGTTCTCACTACTGACTACTGACTCCTCACTTCTGTTTCCTGAAAACTTATTCCAGTGAGCCGCGCATGATGCCCCGCTCCGAACTGCGGATAAACTGCAGTACTTCATCCCTTTCCGGGGAGGGCAGCATTTCCGATTCGATGAGGTCGAGGGCATCGGCATTATTGAGGCCCTTCAGGTAAATGTGACGATAAATTTCCTGAATTTCGTTGATTTTCTCATTGGAGAAGCCGCGGCGGCGCAACCCGATGGTGTTGATTCCGCAGTAGGAGAGGGGTTCACGGGCCGCCTTGATAAAGGGCGGCACATCCTTGCGCACCAGTGATCCACCAGACACCATCGCGTGGATGCCGATTTTTACGAACTGGTGCACGGCCGAAGTGCCGCCGATAAAGACGTAGTCCTGTACTTCGATGTGCCCGGCCAGCTGCACGGAGTTGGCAATGATCACGTTGTCGCCGATGATGCAGTCGTGGGCCACGTGCACGTAAGCCATCAGCAGGCAGTTCTGACCGATCTGGGTGGTATTCTTGTCAAGGGCCGTGCCGCGGTTCAGCGTTACGCACTCCCGGATAATGGTATTGTCGCCGACCGTCACGGTGGAAGGCTCACCTTTGTACTTGAGGTCCTGGGGCGGTGCCGAAATTACCGCTCCGGGGAAGATCTGGCAGTTCCGGCCGATCCGGGCACCATCCATGATCACGGCATTGGAGCCTATCCACGTTCCCTCACCGATCTGGACGTCCGCATGAATAACCGCAAAAGGCTCAACTACCACATCAGGTGCAACACTGGCTTCAGGATGAATATAAGCTAGGGTCCGGTTCATTTGTTCTTCTTTACAATACTGGCTGTCAGCACGGCTTCACACACTAATGTCCCACCTACATATGCCTCCCCGTGCATTTTGGCAATGCCCCGCTTGATGGGTGCAAGCAATTCACATTTAAAGATCAGGGTATCCCCGGGCAGTACCATCTTCTTGAACCGGCAGTTTTCGATGCTCAGGAAATACGTCCAGTAGTTCTCCGGGTCCGGCACGGAACTCAGCACGAGGATGCCGCCGGTCTGGGCCATGGCCTCAATCTGGAAAACACCCGGAAACACGGGATTACCCGGAAAATGCCCTTCAAAGAAGGGTTCGTTGATGGTAACGTTTTTTACCCCGGCTACGGTGTTTTCATCCATGTAAAAAACCTTGTCTACCAGCCGGAAGGGGTAGCGGTGCGGCAGGATCCGGGCAATGTCATTGATATCCAGCACGGCAGGCAGCTTGGGGTCGTAGGGCGGGATATGGCTCTTTGTGGCAGTCTCCTCCATTTTCCGCTTGATCTTGCGGGCAAAAGCCACATTGGCCGCGTGGCCGGGCCGGGCCGCCAGAATCTGCGCCTTCAGCGGCCGGCCGGCAAGGGCAAGGTCCCCCACCATGTCCAGCAGCTTATGGCGGGCCGGCTCATTTTTATACCTTAATTCTACGTTATTGAGAATTCCTTCCTTCCGCACTTCCACTTTAGCCTTGCCGAAGAGGCTGGCAAGGTAGTCGAGTTCGTCGTCCCGGATCACCCGGTCCACGATGACAATGGCGTTGTTCAGGTCGCCCCCCTTGATCAGGTTCTGCCTGTGCAGCATTTCCAGCTCGTGCAGGAAGCAAAATGTCCGGCAGGCGGCAATCTCTCTGGGGAACTGCTTGATGTCGGTGATAGAGGCGTGCTGGCTGCCCAGTACCGGTGAATTGTAATCCACCATTACCGTAAGCCGGTAATCGTTGAGGGGCAGCGCAGCAATTTCTACGTTCCGGTCCTTGTCGCGGTAGCGGATCTCTTCGGTGATTTCGAAGTAATTGCGCAGGGCGTTCTGCTCTTCCATGCCGGCTGATTCCAGCACTTCAACGAACTTGATGGAACTGCCATCCATAATGGGCGGCTCGGGGCCGTCCAGCTGAATGAGCACGTTGTCAATTTCCAGACCAACCAAAGCAGCCAGGGTGTGTTCAACGGTATTGATCCGGGCTCCGCTCTGTTCGATGGTGGTGCCCCGGGAAAGGTCCACCACGTTGTCCACGTCGGCATCCACGATGGGCTGGCCTTCCAGATCCACCCGCTGAAACTTGTAGCCGTGCCCGGGCTTGGCCGGCAGGAAAGTCATGTTAACGGGTACTCCGGTATGTAAACCTACGCCAGAAACGGTAACCGCCTTTTTAATGGTATGCTGCTTGATATTCATTCCGGCCTTTAATTGAGGAGCGGGAGTACGCAGCGAGAAGAATGGATGGTGCTCCGAAGTGATGCTTGCCCGGCTGCAGGAATAGCAAACAAATGATTCACTTCTCTCTTCAAGCGTCCTGCCCTTTGGTTCCGGGCAAATTTAGTATTTTTCTTTCCAAATCCTCAACCCGTTTTTGCAGGTCGGGCAGGTGCCGGAATACCGACAGGGACCGGAGGTTATCCTTGTAGTTGAAGGCGGGAGAGCCGAACAGGGCAGTGCCTTCTTTGGTAACTGACTTGCTGATACCCGATTGCGCTCCGATGGAAGTACGGTTGGCGAGTGTCAGGTGGCCGATAATGCCCACCTGACCGGCGATTACACAATTTTCGCCCACCTTGGTGGAGCCGGAAATTCCCGACTGGGCGGCCATTACTGTATTTTTTCCTATTTCCACATTGTGGGCAATCTGGATGAGGTTATCGAGTTTTACACCTTTCCGGATGATGGTGGAGCCCATGGTGGCGCAGTCGATCACCGTGTTTGCCCCGATGCTCACTTCATCTTCCAGCACTACATTGCCTACCTGGGGCACTGTTTTGTAAGTGCCATCCGCCTGGGGGGCAAAGCCGAATCCGTCACTGCCGATAACTACGCCGGCATGAATGACACAGCGGGCTCCGATGACGGTGTTGTCGTATATTCTGGCCCCCGGGTACAGCACCGTGCCATTGCCCACACGTACGTTTGCGCCGATGTATACCTGCGGAAAAATCTTTACGCCGGTTCCGATCACCGAACCTTCACCGACGTAGGAAAAGGCTCCGCGGAAGCCGTTTTCGCCCATTACGGCGGAAGAGGCCATAAAAGAGGGCTGCTCTACTCCCGTTTTTGATTCGAGGCGCTGCTTGTTGTAGGCTTCCAGCAGTACGGTCAGGGCCGAGTAGGGATCCTTGACGTGGATCAGCGCAGGGTTGCAGGGCTTTTTGGGTTCAAAATTTTCGCCCACCAGCACGGCTGACGCCCCGGTGGTGTACAGGTAGGGTTCGTACTTGAGGTTCGACAGAAAGGACAGCGAACCGGCAGTGGCTTCTTCAATTTTAGCCAGCTTGCTGACCTTGCGTGAACTGTCTCCGCGAACCTTGCCCTGCAGTAGTCCGGCTATTTGTTCGACTGTTAATTCCATACGGTGGGAGGGAGCGGTTGAGCAGGAAGAATGGGTAATCGGTCCGGACGGTTCCGGATAACCGGATAAAATAAATAATCTGAGCAGGAAGATGTTAAATTTTTTTCCAGAACGTTAATCCTTGCGCATCAATTGTCTGGGCCAGCACAAATAATACTTCTTTACAATTTTACTCATTGCCTTGATATTGGGCAGGTCCGAAGCCTCGGCAATATCCATAATCTTTCCTTTTTTGGTGAGTACATCTATCTTATCTCCGCCGGCCGTGTAGGCAGCATTGCTGGTCGTGCCGCTGATCAGGAAGTAGGGCAGCTCTTCGCGGGTGATCCCGTAACGGGTCAGGAGCTGGGTTTCAATTTCCCTGAGCTGGGCTTTGTCCGGTTTCTCGGAGGAGAGGATGATTTTGTACAACCGCCTCTCCAGCAGCATCCGGCTGATTTCCGACAGCACCCGGTCCGGGTGCCGGGTCCACATTTTTACGGCACTCCAGATATCTGAGTCGTCCAGTTGAATAAAAGCGTCCAGATACCCGGGCTTGCTTTCAAATTCTTCGATCCGGACGTCGTTGCGGATAAACAGGTGCAGATCGGGCGAGGCATACACTTCCTGACCACCCTGGAGCAGTTCCTTTGCCCGCCGGATAACAGCCACCAGCATCATCTCGGCGCTGATGGTCGTTTTGTGCAAATACACCTGCCAGTACATCAGGCGGCGGGCATTGAGAAAATTCTCGATGCTGTAAATTCCTTTTTCTTCCACCACCAGCCGGTCATCCACGATGTCGAGCATTTTAATGATGCGGTGCGCCCCGATGGTGCCTTCCGAAACGCCGGTAAAAAAGCTGTCGCGGTTGAGGTAGTCAAGCCGGTCAATGTCGAGCTGGCTGGCAATCAGCTGGCAGAAGAATTTCCTCGGATAGGTGCCATTGAACATCTGCAGGGCCATTTCCAGGCCGCCACCCAGTTGACTGTTCAGGCGCTGCATAAGCAGGCAGGAAAGCGTTTCGTGTTTGACGCCGGTCAGAATGCTGTTTTCCAGCGCGTGTGAAAAAGGTCCGTGCCCGGCGTCGTGCATGAGGATAGCGACCATGGCTGATTCATATTCCTTGTCGGTAATGTCGTGGCCTTTGGCGCAGAGGGAATCCAGGGTGATGCTCATCAGGTGCATGGCCCCGATGGCGTGGTGAAAACGCGTATGCAGGGCGCCGGGATACACGTAATCAGCCAGCCCCATCTGCTTGATGCGGCGCAGGCGCTGAAACAGCGGCTGCTCGATAATATCGAAGATCAGATCAGTCGGAATATTCACGAATCCGTATACCGGATCGTTGATGAGTTTGCGTTTGTTCAAGCTTGAAAATTATTGAGCCATTGGAATTTTGGGGAAAGTTCCTTTATAAAGTCCCGTTTAAAGCGATATTTACACCGCTTGTCCTCCGTATTCTTTCCTCTAACCCAAATCAGAGCCTTTCGTTCGGGCCGGCGAACCAACAATGGAGTAAAATTTGTAGTTTATATTTAAGACTGAGTACAGAAGTAAGTATCCAAAAAACAACGATAAACCACCGAAATCTATGCAAAGATATTCAATACTGTGGGCTGATGATGAAATTGACCTGCTCAAACCGCATATTTTGTTCCTGCAGAACAAAGGCTACGATGTGACACCCGTCAACAGCGGCTCCGACGCCCTCGACAAGTGCAATGAGCAGAATTTTGACGTGGTTTTTCTGGACGAGAACATGCCCGGTATGACCGGACTGGAGACGCTTACCCAGATCAAATCCACCAAACCGTCGCTGCCCGTGGTGATGATCACCAAAAGCGAAGAAGAACACATTATGGCAGAAGCGATCGGTTCCAAAATAGCCGATTACCTGATCAAACCGCTCAACCCCAACCAGATCCTGCTGTCGGTCCGGAAAATTCTGGATGGCAAGCGGCTGGTGACCGAAAAAACCACTCAGGGTTACCAGCAGGACTTCCGCAATATTGCCATGGCGTACAACGAACGCATTGGCCACGAAGAATGGGTGGATATTTACAAAAGGCTGATCTTCTGGGAACTGGAACTGGAAGGTGCCGAAAACCGGAGCATGGCCGACGTACTCGACATGCAGAAGAGCGAGGCCAACAATAACTTCGCCCGGTTTGTGATGGAGAATTATGAAGACTGGCTAAACGACCCCAAAGCCGAAAAGCCCCTGCTTTCGCACCAGCTGATGAAGAAAAAGGTGTTTCCGCTGATCAACAGCAGTGAGCCGGTCTTCTTCTTTCTGATTGATAACCTCCGCTACGACCAGTGGAAAATTCTGGAAAGCATCCTGCAGGAATACTTCAACGTGGACGAAGAATCGGTGTACTACTCCATTCTGCCCACCACCACGGCATTTGCCCGCAACGCCATCTTCTCGGGTATGCTGCCCAGCGACATGGAGAAGTACCACCCCGACCTGTGGGTAAACGACGATGAGGATGAGGGCAAGAATAACAGCGAAGAGCAGTTTCTGTTGCGGCAGATGCAGAAGGCCCGGGTTGATGTGAAGCTTTCTTACCACAAGATCATCAACATCAACCAGGGCAAGGCATTGGTGGAGTCGCTGAACAACCTGATGACCAACCCCTTCAACGTGATCGTGTACAACTTCGTGGATATGCTTTCGCATGCCCGTACGGATATGGCCATGATCCGCGAACTGGCTCCCGACGAGTCGGCGTACCGTTCGATTACCCGTTCGTGGCTGATGCATTCTCCACTGCTGGAGTTGTTTAAGCGGCTGGCGGAGAAGAAGGTGAAGGTGATTGTTACTACCGACCACGGCACGATCCGGGTGAAGCGGCCCTACAAGATCATCGGCGATAAGAATACCAATACCAATCTGCGCTATAAGCAGGGAAAAAATCTCGGCTTCGACGAAAAAGATGTGCTGGTGGTGCGCAAGCCGGAGCGGTTTTTCCTGCCCAAACTGAATGTGTCTACGGCCTACGTGTTTACGGTGGAGGATTACTTCTTCGCCTACCCCAACAACTACAACTACTACGTAAACTATTACAAGGATACTTTCCAGCACGGCGGGGTTTCGCTGGAAGAGATGATTGTACCATTTGCGCAATTGTCGCCGAGGTAGAAAGGTAGCCTGTCAACCATCATTCCGGGAATTATTTTCACGCAAAGGCGCAAAGTTTGCGCAAAGACCGCTCAGGATGTTTTTACTTTGCGGTTTTTGCGGATTCTTTGCGAACTTTGCGTGATTTATTTTGTCCAGGTTCAGACCCTTACGACCTCTGCATGCAGCCCTATTTTTCCCTCACGTTTCATTCCCTGAAAGAAATTTCTTTCGTAGCCAAACTCATCCTCCGGCTGGCCGATAACCATAAAATATGGGTGCTGGAAGGAGACATGGGGGCCGGTAAAACAACGCTTGTCAAGGCAGTGTGCAGCCAGCTGGGTGTGGACGATACCGTGCAGAGTCCTACCTACAGCCTGGTAAATGAATACCGTACCTTCAGGGGCGAACCCTGCTACCACTTTGATTTTTACCGGATAAAGGACGAAGCCGAAGCCATGGACATCGGTGTAGAGGAGTATTTTGACTCCGGTAACTTCTGTTTTATCGAGTGGCCCGGCAAAATTCCTAACCTTTTGCCCGAACGTTATTTAAAAATTAATATTAATTTAGATAGTGAGAATGCCCGTACTTTACAACTGAGCAAGTATGAGTAGCACCAGGCTGCAATCCGGAGTGAAGGAGCTGGCAACCCAGACCTCCTTGTATCCGCAGGAAAAAATGCTGGAGGTAAGGACGGGCCACCAGGAGTTGCTGATCGGCATTCCGAAGGAAATCAGTGATTACGAAAACCGGCTGGTGCTTACCCCGGAGGCTACCTCCATTCTGGTGCGCAACGGCCACCGGGTCTGCATCGAAACGGGGGCCGGTGATGCCGCCAAGTTCAGCGACCACGAGTACAGCGATGCCGGAGCCCTGATCGTGTATTCGGCCAGAGAAGCTTTTGAAGCCGACATCGTGCTGAAGGTAGAGCCACCCACCCTGGAGGAAATCGGCTACATGAAGCCGGGCAAGACGCTGATCTCCGCCCTGCAGATGGCCAAGCTGACGGGTGAATTCGTGCAGGCGATCAACGACAAGAAACTGATTGCGCTGGCCTTCGAACTGATTCAGGACAAAGTGGGCGGGATGCCGGTCGTGCGGGCCATGAGCGAAATTGCCGGCAGCACCGTCATGCTCATTGCCGCCGAGTACCTCAACAGTGCCAACAGCGGCCGGGGCATCATTCTGGGCGGCATCACGGGCGTACCACCCACTAAGGTGGTAATTCTGGGCTCGGGCACGGTGGCAGAGTACGCGGCGCGTACCTCGCTGGGCCTGGGTGCCGAAATCAAAATCTTCGACAAGCACATTTACCGCCTGCGCCGCCTCAAGTACGTGGTCGGCCAGCAGGTATACACGTCCACCATTGATACCAACGTACTGAGCGAGGCCATCAGGCGGGCCGATGTGGTGATCGGGGCCATCCGGGCGGAAGACGGGCGGAGTCCGTGCGTGGTGACCGAGGAGATGGTTGCGGGCATGAAGCCTGATTCGGTGATCATTGACGTGAGCATTGACCAGGGCGGCTGCTTTGAAACTTCCGAGCTGACCACGCACCGCAAGCCAGTATTCAAGAAGTACGGCGTAATCCATTACTGCGTACCCAACATTGCCGCCCGGGTAGCCAGTACCGCTACGCAGGCCCTGAGCCATATTTTTACCCCCTACCTGCTGGAAATCGGCTCATCGGGAGGCATTGAAGAGATGATCTTCAAGAACAAATGGCTGATGAAAGGGGTGTATTCCTACAAGGGCAGCCTGACCAATGCGCCCATTGCCCGAAAGTTCAACATGAAGCACAAAGACCTGAACCTGCTGATGGCGGCGCGGCTGTGAGCCGGGTGTCAGAATTGGTTCTGGTATAGGGCAGATAAACGACATATGTCGTAGTTACAAGTGTTGGCACAAATTTTAAAAATATCTAGACTTAAATATTAAATTTAAAATGAGAAATGTTTTATTAGTTAGTTTATTATTACTAAGCTATTTCAGTTATTCACAAAATAGTAGAACTACAATGTTAAATAGTAGAACTACAATATTAATAGGTCTCGACGGTTTCAGATGGGATATTTTAGACAGAGAAAATGTCTCAACTTCTAATTTGAGAGAAATTCGTAAGAACGGAGTTCGTTCTAAATTAATCTCAAGAATTCCATCATTATCTTTCCCCAATTTATATACTTTGGTAACTGGATTAAATCCAGAAAACTCAGGTATTGTATCTAATGAAACATATTTACCAAAGGAGAATACTTTTTTCTCAAACAAATCATTTAAAGAATCCAAGTGGTTTCAAGGAGAACCAATTTGGGTTACTGCAGAGAAACATAAGATTACCACAGCTACTATGTTTTGGATTGGTTCTGATGCAAAAATAAAAGGATTCTCACCTACATATAGTCACGAGTTTAACGTTAAAAAATGGAACCCTAATTCAAGAGCACAAGAGGTTTTAAGATGGTTATCACTCGAAGAAAATAAACCAGAATTCATTACTCTTTACTTTGATGAAGTTGATAATGCAAGTCAAGATTTTGGAATTGGTTCTGATGAAGAAAAAAAGGCAATTGAAGTAGTTGATGAGGCTATTGGAATACTAATTAAAGGACTTAAAGAAAAAGGATTGTGGGAACGCATTAACATTGTTGTTGTTGCAGACCACGGCATGACCGAAACAAGTCAGGACAAAGTAATTTATTTGGATGATTACATCAATACAAAAAGTCTAGATGTATTTGCTTTCAACAACCATCCATATTTTACCTTTAGCGATGCTAATTGTGTAAATAATTGTGATTCGATTTATTCTAAGTTAAAAATTGCACATCCAAAATTACAAGTTTATAAACGAGAAGACCTTCCAAAAAGATTTCATAGAAAAAATAGTGACCGTCTTGGGGATTTAAGCCTTCATCCAGATTTGGGCTGGGTTGTAACGACTCATCAGTTATTTAATGAAACTCTAAAAGGAAAACCGTTTTCAAATAATGAAATAACATATAATGGAGGGTTTATGAAAGCAATACACGGTTATGACAGTAAGTATGAAGATATGTATGGAATATTTTTAGCTATGGGTCCATATATTAAAAAAGGAACAGAAATTGAGCCATTTGATAATATCAATGTTTATTCATTACTATGTAAAATGCTAAAAATCAAGCCAGCTAAAAATGATGGTTCAATTAAAGTGTTTGAGAAAATTGTCACTTATTAATTAAGTATACTTACTTTTTAGTTACTGAATTAGTGTCAATCAAATTTTAGAATGTATTCTCAATTAAGTATGAAGAAATACGAACTCATCGTATAAGTATTTCTGTAAAAAAGATATTTATAAAGAAAAAACTTTAGCCAACAATATGTAAACGCCAGCATCGGCCGATGGCCTCGCCACCGCTTACACGAGAGCGTTATATGCCAGCATGAGGAAAGAGGCTCAACTCATAGCCGACGCACGAACCGGGCCAAGCATATAACACTGTCCACGCCGCCACTGGGCCACTGACCCACGGGGCCAACTGATGGGCCCTTGCAGCGGGTGGCCTTGGTCCGTTATGGGCAACCGAAGAAGAAACACGTTTGGCGTGACGAGAAGAGGCAGGTGAAGTCGAAAAGTGCCTAGCCCAAAGAGCAGAATCAACGGTTGCATAACCAAACAAGGCTGACGCAAGGAAGTATGGCAGGCAGTCAACAGCTGAATCAAAAAGACGTTTGGCGACCCGGAACAACGTTGTAAAGAGACCACGAAAGCCGACAGTCAGCGAAAGAATGATAAATTGAAAGGAAAGGGTTTACCCATAACACTGCTCACGCCGACCACCGGTGCGCCCCACCGCATAACCAAAGCTTGAGCACACGGCGTCGGGTGGGCTTGCTCCGTTAGCTAGCATGGAAAATAAATGGCGCATATCAAATCAAGTGAGATTGAAAAACATAATATTATTCATACAGCTGTTTGCCTGCGTATGTTGTGCCAAAAAACAGCAAGGAACATCTAATGGAAGCCCGGAAGAAACCATCAGAACAACTACCGAATCGCTGAAAGCTGATAAAAAAGATTATGATAGTTATCTGATGAGAGGAGTAGCCTACAAAGAATTGGGGAAACTGAAAGATGCGCTCAGCGATTACAATAACGCTATTAAATTTGCTTCTGCTTCTGATGATGAGTTTGCCCGGCATTCGTTAGTTGAAGCATATAATATGAGAGGCAGTTTATATAATCGATCCGGCCGTAAAGATGAAGCCTTGTTGGACTATGACAAGGCAATCGAGTTGAATCCGAAAAACGATTATGCGTATTATCACAGGGGGATCATGAGGGTAGAAATGGGACAATCCGAACTTGGATGTGCAGATCTCAAAAAGGCCAGTGAAATACTGCCCGTTGTTGATATATACAATGATGCTTTGGAGGAGTACTGTAAATGATTCTATCCTTTTGAAGGAGCTCAGTCCAGGCGTAGGCGGGAGTATTTGTGCCTTTCCGTTTTGCAAGGGTCTGAGTTTAATCCCCTGCCAATGTTGTTTTTACCAATAACTTGACCGTTGGTGAAGACGGCAACCACCACTGATGAAAATAGAATCATTTTAATTGGAGCAGTGATTTGTATTCCCCTTCTTGTCGCTGATAAAGTAGGGATAAAAGAATAAGGAATCACGCTAGCTAACACCAGCCACGACCGGTCACTGGCCCGCCTCACCGCATAGCCAAACAGAAGTGCACAGCGCCGGGTGGCTTCGGTCCGTTATGGCCAATTAATAAAAAAATATGCGTTTTCTTATCCTACTATTGTGGCTACTAGTTTGGTTATTTCCATCAGATGAAACTCTGATTAGAGATGCACTAGCTTCAAAAACAACTTTGTTGACAACTATAGAACCAGGATCGGAAACAAATGATTTACAATTTCTTTCAGTTCTTCTAAAAGATAAGCGAATAATTTCTCTCGGAGAAGCTACTCATGGTACAAGTGAGTTTTTCAAAGCCAAACACCGGTTGCTAGAATACTTAGTTGAGCAGGAAGGGTACCGTTTATTTGGCATTGAGGAGAACTTTGCCTTGTGTAGCTTATTAAATGCCTACGTGTTGCATGGTAAAGGAGAAGCTAAACAACTACTAACTTCTCTCTATGTGTGGCCCTGGCAAACCCAAGAGGTACTGGCAATGATAAATTGGATGAGAGCCTATAATATTAGACAATTAAACGCTAATGAAAAGATTAAATTCTTTGGGATTGATATGCAGCAAGGATACGATGCAATGGAAGAACTAAAGACCTTTTTTAAGTTAACAGACCAGGATTTTTATCAGACCTTGGTTGCCAGCAGTCCTTCAATAGCTAACAAACAAGAAAAAATCATGTATGTAGCGGACTCTGCTACTATAGAAAAGATAGACTTTGTTTTACAAAAGAACAAAAATCATTACCAATCTTTAACCTCCGAGAAAGCATGGCAGCTTTCTTTACAACATGCCAATATCCTGAGGCAACACTACCAGATGCGGAAGGCATATGATAAAGTTAAACAAGGAAAAGTTTCCTACCGGCAACTAACTCAAAGCCGGGACAGCTCGATGGCCATCAATGTAAAATGGATTTTAGATCAAGAGGGGCCAAACAGCAAAATAGTGTTGTGGGCTCATAACGCACATATTTCCCAAGGAGGTTATCCCGGTTACAAAGATGCCTCGATGGGTTCTTATTTAAAAAGGATTTATGGCAAACAAGTATATGCGATTGGGTTTGACTGCCTGGCAGGTACTTATACTGGTTTGGGAGGAAGTCCGCGTAAGCTGGGTGTACAAACCTTACCAACAGTAGAAAAAGGCAGTTTTACAGATATAATCAATCAACTAAATAAGCCAATTGTATATATTGATTTCAAAACAGCAACAGCAGATACATTGTTAAATAAGTGGTTAGAAAGCCCTCAAACCATCCGCTATCATGGAAGTACTGCTACAGGTATATTGCCTAATTGTTTTGATGCAATGATCTTCATTAGAAATACGACTGCCACTAAACCGCTATACCCAATTGATAAATAAAAAAGAAATGACTGGCCATAACACCCTTCTGTCCGACAACCTTGCCTACCTGGGCACAATGATCAGCAAAGGCTACGGTATGCGGCAGCAGTCGGTACATTATAGCGCATTGGAAACAGACCAAATACTAACCTGATGATAAGATTTATTGCTCTTATTTTTTTTCTGAATAGTTACTTAATTTGTTTCGGCCAGCAGAAAAAAGATAAACCGGCTTACAAGAAGATACAGATTCTGTTACTAGGCACGTTCCACTTTCATCAAAGTCTAGACTCTAACAGTCGTCTCCATTCCAATTTATTTACCGAGAAAAGGCAGCAGGAAGTAGGCGAAATTGTAAGTAATCTGGCAGCATTTGCTCCTGATAAGATTTTCATCGAACGCAAGACGAGTGAACAGGCCTATACCGACAGTCTATATGCAGAATATAAAAAAGGCAATGAACCAAAGGATGTAAAAGTACTTGCCAACGAAATTGTACAGCTTGGCTTTAAAACCGCTAAGAAACTTAATCTTCCTGCACCAGTATGTGTGGACTTCCGGCCGGAAGGCTACTCAAAACAAGATTATGTCCCTAAATATGAAATGGAGAAGCAGGTTATAGAGATATGGCGGCAATTTGACGACAATGAATTCCGGGAGCTGGGACGCTACGATAACTCATTTCTCGATAAACGACATCCGGTCAGGAAAGCTTTTAACGAAGACTCGTTGCTCCAAAAAATAACTTTAAAAGATTTTCTCCTTTTTTTAAATACCTCTGAATCTTATGTAAGAGATACTTACTCCAACTGGAATTGGATGTACGGTATAGGTAAGGACAATGATTACTCAGGCATAGATTGGCTAGCAAACTTTTGGTATGGTCGTAACGCAAAGATTTATGGGAATATATTAAGGCAAGTGGATTACCAAAATGATCAGAAGTATCTCCTTATTGTAGGTGCCTCCCACCTTTCGATTCTCAAACACTTGTTTGAGGAAAACCCGTATTTTGAAGTAGTTGAGGTGAATAAGGCCCTAAAACAGGAGAAAAAAAGAAAATGAAGTAGAAAAACGCGCTATAACACCGCACAAAACCGACAACTGAGCCGCCTTAGCGCATTGCCTCAGCTTGAGGCTACAGTCGCGGTTGTGCTTGATGCGTTAGCTGTTGTTAGAAAGAATAAAAATCGAATAAACTGTGTTAGGCTGTGTCTGGTGAATCCCCGATCAGGAAGTTTGATGCAATAGGAGGCACTTTTTCGGCCGATTTTACCCTGTGAAATGATTCATCAGACACAGCCTAAGTTGTGACATCAAACCAAAAGATACCAACAATGACAATACAGCAAGAAATAAAAACCAGCTTTCATCATCTGATTGATGAGATAGAAAATGAGGAATTGTTGAAAAAGGTTTATCATCTGTTGAAAGATTATCCAAAGAGAAAGAAACAGAGGATTTTTGGGATACACTTACAGATAAGCAAAAAGAAGGAATAGATTCGGCTTTGAAGGAAAGCGAAGATGAGGATAATTATATTTCCCACGATGAGGTAAAGCAAGAAGCGAAAAATGGCTAAGCAAATAATTTGGTTAAAATCCGCCAGAGACAGGTATAAAGCCATTGTAGAATAGTTGAAAGTTGGGTGGTCAGAAAAAGTAGCTGATGAGTTTGTCGGGAAGGTGCATGACAAGTTAGAACTGTTGAAAATATTTCCCCAGCTTGGAGCAGAGTCAGATAAGAAGAAATTACGAAAATTAGTCCTTTCTCCACACATAGGGCCATCGCACCAAAAAAAGGGCATTTTTAATGTGCCTTCACAGTATTCAGGTATGCATTATAACGCATGTTGTGCCGAGTTTTCTGGTATTGATTCCCAAAATGGCCAGTTGACCAAATTATCAACTGTTGTTTGTAGCATTAGAGGCGCTTTTGCCCAAAAATGCCCCAAATTTGATGATGCCTATTTCTCCACACAATATATTGATTTATAGTATACTGCGGTACATTTTCCCTTTCTGCGTTTTGGAGAACCTCACCCCCGGCCCTTCTCCCCGGGAGAGGGAGAAAACCGCGTTGTGGCTCCCCCCTCTCATCAGGAGAGGGGGCTGGGGGGTGAGGTTCAGGATAGAACGTACCCGTAGTATAGATTTATAGAATTAAGGGAGATGTGGACATACTATTGAGCATTTATGACAGTAGGCAAAAAGCTGACTGAAATGAATGAAAACAACAGTGAACATCAACTATTCCGGTCAGCGGGCCGCCAACGCCAAAGGCTGACGCTTCGAGCCTCGCTGCCGTATAGTCATGTTCATTACCAGCAATCGAAGGAGGCTGACCACTTTGATTGATTACCACAATGTAAAATGGCTGACCGTTTATAATGCAGCCACACAACAATGGCAATCCAGCCATTCAGCCATCCACCTCTTCACCTCTCAGAATCAGCTCCTGCTGCAGTTGCTTCAGCTCCTGATTCATGATGATGATTTCATTCTGCAGCACTTCGATCAGGCTGATTCTCCGGTTGATTCCGTAAGGTTATACCTGCCGCCGGGGCCAAAAAGCAGGCGGTTGTTTTGTTCACGCTCCTCAGTGCCCTCATCATCCAGCAGGTCAAGCTCTTTCCAGCGTTCCAGAATCGTCTCGCGTACCGTCTGGGACTGTTTATCGGGCTCAAATTCCCGCGTGAGAAAATGCCAGACCATGGGAGGATACACTTTTGAGACCGGGGGATTTTCCTGAATATCGGTCAGGTGGTTGCGCCGGTGGAGGAATTCTGCTTCTTCGTACCCCCAGCGCCCGGATGGCCCAGTAGCCGCTCAGTACCGCACCCGCCATGGCCGGTGTTTCAATGTATACATCATCCGCGCCGAAGATGGCCAGCGTTCCCGACACCACTGTTGACAGGGCACCAGCCAGCACCGAATAAACGGTAAGCCGGGTCACCCGCCGGTCTATTCCCTGTTCGAGGTAGTTTTTCAGTTCATTGGCCCGGGCCCGCTTCACCTCTATTTCTGCCAGCACCGAAGTCAGTTCCTGCGTGGCCAGCAGGATGTGGTCCGATATTTCCTGCCGGAGGACCAGCAGCCTGATCCGGTCCGGCTCAGAAGAGTTTTTCTCCAGATCCTGCTGGTCTGCAGCCACGCCGAAAGCACCGCCTCAACGCCGATGTCGGCCGCCACACTCCGCCCGCTGCGAAAACCGACGCCGGACCGAGGGAAAAAGTGGTATCCGGGTCAGCCGTTCCGTCCAGAGGGAATCAAAATAGACGGCGGCGGGAGGGGTAACGTAGCAGTAGTTTTCGGCCGTGAAAATAGGCGTTTGCCGGGTGCGGTTTACCCGGCAACCGAACAAACCGGCTGCCATCAGCAGCCAGGCAGCCGCCAGCGTGAAGCGGGAAATTCTTGCAGACATGCCCGTTATACGGCAACCGGGGCCTTGATGGCCGGGTGCGGATCGTAGTTTCCGTCAATAAATCCGTCAATAAAAAAGCAGCTCTATAGCTGCTCCATTATCGATCAGGATCGGGAATCGGTTATTTTTTCACGGGTCAAACTTCGAAAACCATGCTGCCTGAAATATTGATCGGCCTCCGCCAGTTTAGTACTGGGTTTCTGTTCCCGCTCCTTTTTGGGGAAGTTTTTTCTCTATTACCCTTGTTTTTGGTGAATGTATCTGCCATAATTCAGTGAATTTATTTACTCTACCCAGCTATTTTTAAGTCTTGATAATCAAAACGTTGTAAAAAAAGTGACATTTTTCAGTAATAAGATCGGATTCAGGATGGAATTTTATCTCCTTTCCCTTCCTGTATGCTGGATAAATGCCCGGATTTCTTCCGGTGAAAGCCAATCTTTCCGCCTTTACTGGTTTTGTAGACAAAGGGAGAAAAATGAAAACTACGCTGAAAAAATGTAACTACCTGATAATTAGCATTTAAAAAAAGCTGGGTAGAGTAGAATTTATTTAAACAAATGTAGTAAATGAACGGGGACTATCAACAGATAGTCATACTTTACATTACTGACAAAATCTTCTGAGATTCCATTGTTAACGCTCAGGATTGTGAATTGGTTTATGAAAGCGGCTCCGTATTCTCTTACAATTTTGCGGTAAATGTAGCTGCGGGAGCTGGTGCTTCCCTGAACCGCGATGATTTTATCAGGAAAACGATTAAAAAAGAGAGGAATGGTCTGTACCACGGTGGCCATTATTTTCTCTCCATCACCATTTTTACTTTCGGCTCTGTCGTCAAAGTCAAGCGTGTTTCCGATACGGTCTCCGAATCCGAGATTCACAAAGACCGGCAGGGAAGGGAGTTCTTCGTATTTAATCAATTTTTCAATGATCCCTTTCGGGCCATTGCTGTTGAAGCTTAGTGCCCAAAGAGCAGTTGGTATTTCGTGCGTGTTGTAACTTTCCGAATTCATTGAAGCAGTAAACTCAAAACTTTGTCCTTTCTTCTGCTTCGGGACTAAACAGCAACTGGGGCCTTGATGGCCGGGTGCGGATCGTAGTTTTCCAGCCTGAAGTCTCCGTAGGTAAAGCCAAAAATATCTTTCACCGCCGGATTGATCCGCATCCGGGGCAGGGGGCCGCAATTCCGCGACAACTGTAGTTCTACCTGTTCGAGGTGGTTCAGGTAAAGGTGCGTGTCGCCGCCGGTCCAGATGAATTCGCCGGGCTGCAGGTCGCACACCTGCGCGACCATCATGGTCAGCAGGGCGTAGGAAGCAATATTGAAGGGAAACACCCAGAAACACGTCGGCGCTGCGCTGGTAGAGCTGGCAGGAGAGCCGGCCCTCGGCCACGTAAAACTGAAAGAAGGCATGACAGGGAGGCAGGGCCATCTTTGAAACATCGGCTACGTTCCAGGCGCTGACAATCAGCCGCCGCGAGTCGGGATTGCGCCGGATCTGCCCCACCACATCCGTGATCTGGTCAATAGTTTGGCCGTCCGGGGCGGCCCAGCTGCGCCACTGCTTGCCGTAGACCGGACCCAGTTCACCGTTGGCATCCGCCATTCATCCCAGATGCTCACGCCGTTTTCCTTCAGGTAGCGGACGTTGGTTTCGCCCTTCAGGAACCAGAGCAGCTCATGAACGATGGATTTGAGGTGAACTTTTTGGTGGTAACCAGCGGAAACCCTTCCGAAAGATCAAACCGCATCTGGTAACCAAACACACTGAGGGTGCCGGTGCCGGTACGGTCTTCTTTTCGTACACCACCGGACAAAATATGGCGCATCAAATCGTGGTACTGTTGCATAAAAACGGCCTTGACTGCTAAAAATAAACCTTTTCCTGAAGGGGCGGCGCTAATTTACCAAATTACCTTACACCCTGCCTGTTTGTTGACAATAACGCTCCGGTGAACAGGGCAATTTGGTTAGATTTGGTCTGAGGCCCAACATAATAACAGCGGGGTTTTGTTAATGATGTTCTTTCAGGAGTCCTATCTGACCATTTCCATTGATGAATACTCACAGTGTCTGATCCAGACCTGGAAGGGTTACGCCAGATCCGGTGAGTTCCGGAAAGGCATTGAAGAGTCAATGAGGTTATTTCAACAAAAAAAGCTCAGCAAGATCGTAAGCAATACCAAAGAGTTTGCCGTAGCCCAGAAGGAAGATACGGACTGGGTATCCGGTTACGCAATGCCCATTCTGGTAGAACACGGACTGAAGTACATGGCTTTCGTTATGCCGTTGAGTTCATTTGCCCAGGTGTCGGTGTACAATTTCAAGTCTCAGGCTGATAAAATGGTCACCATCAAGTATTTTTTGTGGAGTTTGACCACGCCAAGTCCTGGATTGATTCAGTGGATGACTCATTTGCCGTGGCTCCGGGCCGGCTTACGGCCATCTGTTGAGCGGATATACATTTCCATCTGGTCCCCATCCGTTTCCATCCATTCATTGTATTCCTGCTGCCCGCAACCGCCCGGGTTCGGTGATGTAGCCATCGGCGCCAGCTGCGGCCCGCGGGCTTCTGCCACCTTCGCCCATATGCCCATCCGGGCAGGGTAATCAGCATCCGTCCGGCGGGTTAGCTCTGACTGATCACTGACTGAAATATCCTCCAGACCTGCCTCCCGGAAGTAGCCGGGCAGGTGATCGGCAATGTCGTTCAGCATACCGGCATCAGCCCGCCACTGCAGGAATGCCCGGTAAAAACTGCATGCTGGCGGGAGGAGCAGGGTCCCAGCGGATTTTCGTGATTGTAGTCCAGCACCGACAGCCAGCCGCCGTCCCGGAGCAGGCTACTCATCTGCCGGAGGGCGGAAAAAGGGTCGGCCAGCCACTGCAGGGTCCGGGCGGAGGCCACCAGATCAAAGAGGTGGTCGGGCTGGTAGGTGCGGATGTCAGCGACGGTGAAGGAGAGATTTGCCACGCCCTGGTACTTTTCCCGGGCCTGACTGATGAGTTGATCACTGACATCAATGCCAATTACCTTACCGGTTTCTCCCGCAAGCCTGGCCATTCCGCAGGTGATGGCTCCCGTTCCCGCAACCAACGTCCAGTACAGTCATTCCCGGCGTGATCAGGCCTGGCAGGCTACGGTACGACGTCTCCAGAGTGCGCTGGTCCAGAACCGCTGGCTGCTGCCGGGCGGCGTGCGGGCCCGTCCGGCGGCAAGGGAGATATTCTTCATTTGCGGAATGGTTAATGATTGTCTGGTTCTGGCGGGTCGGGGGCCGGCTTTTTACTTCAGGTCAATCCCAAACGCTTTTGCCATTTCAATCTGGTTAAAGTATTCGGTGTACTCAACTACTTTGCCGTTTTCTAACCTGAAAGTTCCAAGGTAATCGTTTTCGTATTTGCCGCCGGCTTTGATTTCGATCTCGCCTTTGAATTTTACAAAGAAGAAGTTGGGGTCCTCGGTGGCATAGATTTGTCTCGGAAATTTCATCTGGCCGAAACTGGCCGTAAGACCACTGTATTGTCTGTAGATGCCTTCTGCCCCGTCAAAACTTTCGGGAAAACCTGCCGGTGAATAGGGATTCAACTGCCGGCCATTTTGGGCAAAGACTTCTCTGAGCATTTCAAACTTTTGTGTTTCAAGTGCCACAAAGAAATTGTCCACTACTTTTCTGTTGCTTTCGGTTAAGGACTGGTTCATGGTTGGGTTGTTTTTTGATAATTGGTTTTTTGTGCAATTGCTGACGGTGTTATTGCCAGCATCATGAACAAAAGTTCTGCCTTCATAGCATTCGGTTGAGGTAGTTTTTGAAAAATACAATCATGGCAGCAACGGCAAAAGAGTGCCTGGGCTGCGGAATATTGATCTCCCGGCAATAGTCGCCGATGGTCGTAAGTGTTTTCAAGCAAATGAGATTGATGTGAGTGGATCAGTTCTCAAGACCATGAATTGGTTGTCCGGGCTAGTCGCAGGTGCCCGGCAGGGGTGCCGCTAACTCCCGTACTTCCGCAGGTGCCGGGCAAGGGTAGCCATGTTGCGGTCGGGGTCGCCGATGTTGCGCGGGTAATAGTAGTAGATCAGCTGCTCGGCGTTCATGCTCAGTACCTGAGGCATTCCCCCTTTAATATTGGGGTGAATGCGGACGATCTTATCCACTGATCCGCAGAAGAAGTCGTAGGTTTCGGGATAGTGAATGCTGCTGGTGACCCCGCTGGTGCCGTTAAAAGCTGGTTTTCCATCTTTCTTCAGCATCCACGTCTGCGGATTGGTCACCGAAAACATACTGGGCACCTTGGGGGCACCGGCCACCAGACCTCCCCACCGCGACGGAACGGCATGAACGGCCATACCGGCTTTGGCCGCCTCCTCGCAAACGGTTTGGATATTCTCAACGGCAGCATACAGGTCCTGCTCCGGTACCGCTATTGACACTACGTTTGTTCCTGCGCCTGCCATCCATTTCATGTCTTCGCGGATATGGCGGGGCACCATTGTGTACATATGCGCCCGGAAATAGCAGGCATTCAGTAGTTTATTTTCTGCTCCGGACTTCTTCCCGGTTGACTGATTCACGGCGGCAGGTGCCAGCGCCAGGGTGCCGGATGTGGCAATACTCTTATGAAGAAAGGTGCGGCGGTCCATAGGTAACTGAAAATTGAAAGTTGACAATTATCCTTTGTCAATTAACCTAAGCAAGGCATCAGGAGCAACTGAGCTTTCGGTCCGGATTTTTTCCTGCAGCTTCAGGATGCCGCCAATCAGGGCCTCGGGACGGGGCGGGCAGCCGGGCACGTACACATCCACGGGAATGATGCGGTCCACGCCCTTTACTACGTGATAGCCATGCTCCCAGTAGGGGCCACCGCAGTTGGAGCAGGAGCCCATCGAGATCACGTACCGGGGCTCGGGCATCTGTTCGTACAGCCGCCGGATGCGGTCGGCCATCTTGAACGTAACTGTGCCGGCCACAATCATCACGTCCGACTGCCGGGGGGAGGGCCGGGGAAATACGCCGAAGCGGTCAAGGTCGTAGCCGGAAGCGTAGGCACCCATCATTTCAATGGCGCAGCAGGCAAGCCCGAAGCCCATCGGCCACAACGACGACAGCCGCGCCCAGTTGAGCAGATCATCCAATTTCAGCACAGCCACGCCGCCAATGCCCGTTTTGTCGCCTGAGTTGATTGAGTTTTCCATGTCTGGTTAATCGGAGTGGACGGTGGGCAGTAAAGGATTAGTACTTTGTGACCCTGGTGATTGGGATTAGCTGAAGTAATCAGGACTTTCTCTGGATGCCGCTTCGGCTGATCCGGGGGCAGATGGTCCAGGCGTGGACGCCTGAACCAGTGCAACAATCCCTTTTTTGAGAAAGTTCTGGATACATAAACCAAAGGCTGTGTATCAATCAATCTGCCAATCTGCGGCACCATTCATTTATAATTCATAATGCAGAATCTGAAATTTAAGGTTACCCGGTACTGGCTACCTGCTGCTTTTGTATTTTTCATTCACCCGGTCATACAGCTGAGCTGGTACTTTGGACTGCCAGTCTGATGGTCTGGTCTGCGGTCTGACCCAGTCAAGGTGACCTTTCACCCACGCATAAGAGAGGCCAAGGGCCAGAATTGCCACGAAGATAAACATCTCAGCCAGGGCATACCAGCTCCAGAGGCCACCGCTGGCAACGTCCAGCTTATGGTCCCCGAACACCACGGCCCACGGGAACAGAAAGGCCAGCTCCACATCAAAAAGGATAAATACCAGCGCCACAATATAATAACGCACATTGAAGGGGCCCCAGGCACTGCCTGCTACCTCTTCCCCGCATTCGTAGGAGGAAAGTTTTTCGGCATTCGGCCGGTGGGGCCGGAGCAGCCGGGCAGTCAGCATTGCCACCCCGAAAAAGAGGATGCCGCCGATGATGAACAGCAGAATTGTTCCGAAGGCAGAAAGTTCACCGGATTGCATAGGCAGGTACAGTCAATGCTGGCGGTAAGTTAATAAAAAACTTTCCGGGGGGGCCGGGAAGCCGGCCGAGGCTTCGCTTATTTCCTGATCATGAAGTAGAGGAAGCCCAGAATAATACCGGTTTGCCCCAGAAACATTCCGATCATCCACCGGATCACGTCTACTTTCAGTTCGGCAAGGTCGACCTTGGTAGCTACGATCTGGGCTTTGGCTTTGTACTGGTCCTCAATTTCACCCGTAATGTAGTCGGTAAGGGACTGGGCTTCCTTCTCACCAATCCTGGTCTTGTGAATGTTGTACAATTCGATTTGGGATAGTGTCATACACTTTACTTTGTTTCATATTAACATGTCAAATATAAAAAAGCCCTTGCGGGGCTTTGGCACCGCAAGGGCTGAAAATTTTCAGACTGATTTTCAGATAACGTCAAGGGCAGCCAGCAGAATGATTATCAGACCTACAAGCAGAGCTATAGAGCCAAGGCCATAAAAAATACCACCACCCGGGCCAAGCAGAGCAGCCAACAGAATGAGGCCAAGGCCCACTGCGGCAACTATAATACCCAGTCGGATGGTAGGATCAGTGACCTTGCCGGCTTTTTTGGCTTTGTCCTGCCTGAGGTCAAATTTGCCGTCGGCCTTTTCAAGTTTCTTTACCAGTGCTTTGGTAACCATGCGGGTAGCCAGGGAAGGCTTTTTTGCTTCGGTCCGGGCAGACCGGGTTCCGGTCAGGTTTTCCTGTTTTGCCTGCTCAAAGGCGCTGATGGTGGCGGCTGCCGGCATTTCTGCTGATGCAGAGGCATAGGCTTCATCAGCCGGGGCACCCTGAGCGGCGGCAGGAGCCCATTGGGCGGGATCGGCTGCCGGAGCAGTGGCGGCAAAAGTCTGGTTGGCCGGTGCCGTGTTGACCAGGCCGATTTTGGAGGAAGTACAGGAAGCCATCATCGTGGCGGCGGCTCCCAGCGTAAGGAGGCGGTTGATCAAAGTAGGTACTGTTCTCACAGGTTCAGGGGTTAGTGGTTAAAAATGAAAAGTGATTAAAATGAAAGGGAAGTTGCCGGCCCCAAAATGAGAATTTAAGGCCACATATCAAAACGGAAACCTACCGTAATGGTTTGGGAAATTTTCCGCCGCCCCTCTGATGATTCAGACCGTTGGCAGCGGCAGTTTCCGGCGATTCAACTTTTATCTTCACGGCCAGCAGGGTAATGTCGTCCTCGTTGGGCATTCCATCATTCCACTGCCGGCTGAGATCAAGCAGGTGATCAATGATTTCCTGAGCCGGGCCGCTGGCCGTTTGTCTGAATTCCGTTTCGATCCGGTCGTAATCCAGCATGCGCCGCTGTTCGTCAAACAGTTCTGGCAGCCCGTCGGTCATGGCCAGCAGCGTATCGCCGGGCTGAAGGCGGATTATCTGCTGCTGAATGGGCATTTCGAGCCGGGAACCAAGGAATAAGCCCTTCAGCATGATGGTCTCAACCTGCCCGGTGGCCTGCCGGAACAGATAGAGTGGTGGCATCCCCGAGGAAGCAATCAGAAGCCGTTCACGGGAGAAGTGCATTACTGTAAGGCCCATGTACATGCCCCTGATCTGCAGGTTTTGAATTCCTTCCGAAATTTTGGTGAGCAGTTCGACGGCTTCGTACTGACCAGCCAGCGTCTGGAAATAACTTTTTACGGTTGCCACCACGATACCTGCCTTCAGGCCGTGGCCGGTAGCATCGCCGATCACCAGGGTAATGTCTCCGTTGGCGTGCAGCTTGTAATCGTAATAATCGCCGCCTACTTCCGCACTGGTTTTCATGATCACCGCAAAATCCAGGAAGGGGAGAGAGGGCTTTTCCTGAGGCAACATGGAAAGCTGCAGGGTGCGTGCCTCTTCCAGTTCCAGGGTTTTCCGTTCATTGTCTTCAGCAATGATGGTCAGCACCTCTTCCGTGCGTTGCTTCTGCCGAAGCAGTTCCAGCTGGTTCTGCCGCAGGATTTCCTGGTACTGCTTGCGGTCGGTGATGTCGCCCACCCGCACCAGCAGGTATTCCTTATCCTCAAAAGGCACAACCGTAATGGCAATATCTCCCCAGAACTCCCGGCCTTTGCGGCTGACGTATTCCACTTCGGCCGACCAGTACCGCCGGGTCCAGATTTCGCGGCGGATGCGCGTAGATTCTTCTTTGGTAAAAGGAGTCTTCTGCAGTTCGTTGCCCTTCAGGCCCATTACTTCCTCCTTGCTGTCGAATTCAAACAGCTTTACGACCTGGTTATTGCAGTTGACAATCTCATTGTTGTGCGGATCTACCAGGAACAGGGCATCGGCTACGCCCTCAAACATGGCCTCCATCACCTGCTGGCTTTTCTGAAGCTTTTGCTCAAAATGTTTGCGCTCAGTAATGTCGCGGATCCGGATGAGGAAGTACTGCTGGTCATTTACGCTGATGTAGCTCACAGCGGCATTGCCCCAGAACTCCCGGCCCTTCACCGAAACGTACTCCAGTTCGGCAGACCAGTAGCCCTGCGTGGTCAGTTGCTCCATAATCCCGGCGGTTTCCGCTTCGGTGAATGGATGCTTCTGCAGATTCTGAGCCTGAAGGCCCACGTATTTCTGGTTGTCCTCCAGTTCAAAAAGCAGCACTGCCTGCTGGTTGTACCGCTCCAGGATGCTGCCGTTCACGTTGATCAGGAAAAGGGCATCGGCAGAATTCTCAAATACCTCGTACAGAAGCCGCTCGCTTTTCTTTACCCGCTCCTCCACTTCTTTTCGTTCGGTAATATCAATGGTGGCACAGGTCAGTCCGGTGATAGAGCCGGTTTCATTCCGGAGCGGTTCTATGGTGAGAATATAATTGTGAGGTTGCCCTTCAATGGTCATCTGCACTTCCTCCCGGCGGCCCTTTCCCGACTGGATTACTTCCCGTTTCAGGGCCATCACCCGTTCGGCTTCTGCCGGCACCTGCATGACCTGGAGGTCGGTTTTGCCTACGAGCCACTGGTCTTCTGCCGGGCTGGTGGCCGCATTGTTGTACACCCAGCTGTACCGCAGGTCGCAGTCGCAGTTAAACACGAGGATCGGGGAATTTCCGATGGCCACCTGGAAGCGTTCTTCGTTCTGGCTGAGACGTTGCAGGGCACGCTGCCGGTCAGTCACGTCCAGCACGAAAGCGATACCGGTATCCAGTTTCTGATCCAGCGTGGCGGCACCTACCGTCACCCAGATCCGGGAACCATCCTTGCGGGTCAGCTCCTTTTCGTATGGAACGCCGGCCCCGGTTTCCTTCATCTGCCGGGCCGCCAGTTCATCGCTGGAGCCGTATTCAGCCGGAGTGAGGCTGGCCCAGTCGATCTCCTTCCGGTCCATTTCCTCCCGGGAATAGCCGATCATTTTCAGGAACGTATCGTTGGCGCTGTAAATGCCGCCTTCCAAAGACCATTCAGTCACGCCCAACATGCCGGAGTTGAACAACCGCTTCAGTTTGGCTTCGGCCTCCACCCGGTCGTGGATATTGATGCAACTGCCGATGAAGCCCTCAAATGTGCCGTCGGGCAGAAACCTCGGTACGCCGTGGTCGAGCATCCAGCACCAGGAGCCGTCGTGCCGCCGCAGCCGGTATTCCATCCTGAACGATTTACGGGCTGCAAATGCGGACTGACAGGTTTGAAGGCAACGGTCAAAATCATCCGGATGGATACCTTCCGTCCAGCCATTGCCGGATTCCTGTTCCAGGGTGCGGCCCGTGAATTCCAGCCAGGGCCGGTTGAAATAAATGAACATGGCATCCGTGTCCGACATCCAGATCATGACGGGAGCCTCATCGGCCATGGTCCGGAACCGCTCTTCGCTTTCGCGTATTTTTTTCTCCGCCTTTTTCCGCCCGGTAATCTCTATGTCAATGCCGGCCATGGCCGTAGCATTGCCCCGGCCGTCCTGCATCACCGTTCCCTGACCCAGCAGCCAGCGAACCTGACCCCCCGGCGTAATGATCCGGTATTCAGTCTTGAAAGGTTTTTGGGTTTTGATCGATTCACCGGCTACTGCCATCAGCCCCGGCAGGTCATCCGGATGAATCAGCTTCTGCAGCCCGGCAAGGTTGGAGCCGTATTTCTGCCTGAAATCACCCGGTCCCAGCCCATATACCGACTCAAGATTGGAATCCCATTCGAGGACATCCGTTTGCAGATCCCATTTCCAGGCACCCATGCCCGAAATACGGAAGGCAAGGTTCAGGCGATCCTGGGTGGAGTTGAGTTTTTCGAGCAGCAGGGCCTGCTGTTCGTTGCCCGCAAACAGTTCTTCGTTGCTGGCATTCAGTTCCTCATTGCTGGCGTTCAGTTCTTCGAGGGCGGCCTGCAGCTCACTGGTCCGCTCCTGCACGCGCATTTCGAGGGTGTTGTTGGCTTGCTCAAGTTCTTTCAGGGCCTGCTGGCGCTTTTTCATTTCCTGGGTAAGCAGAATAAATGCCCAGAGCAGCAACAGAATTCCTGCAACGGCGAAGCCGATCTGCGCCCGGACCACCCGCCTGCTGCTCACGTCCAGATCCCGGGTGCGGAGACTGAGCAGTTGCAGATGATAACTCTGCAACTGCTTGATTTCCAAGCGCAGGTTATCCATTAACTGCCTGCCCTGCCCGAAATACAAGGCATTGCTGGCAGTGGCCGGACTGGTGCGCCTCAGGTCGTTATATTTTCTTAAAGTATTGTCAAGTATGGATAGGCGTCTCCCGATCAGGTCATTGATTCTGGCTTCCGTCTGTACGGTAAGGAGGTCTTTGCCCGGATTGTTCTGCAGACGGGAAGAGATGGCCCGGAGGGAATCCACCGAATGCATGTAAGGCCTGAGGTAGACGCTGTCACCGGTGAGAATATACCCCCTTTGCCCGGTTTCGCTGTCCTTGAGGGCCGAAAGCAGCCTTTCGTAGTCAAGAATATTTTCCCTGACTGCAATTACTTCGTCTCGGTTTGCCATCCATGCGTGCGTATTGCGGTAAGCTATGAGGCCAATCGCCAGCAGCAGTGAAACAGAAAAGCCAAAAAGTAAGGTTACAAGAACACGATTCCTGATAAAACCTCTGAGCATTTTTTGAGTAAATAGCGTTACCCGTACAGAATACGATAAAAAATTACAATTCCCATCCTGTGGTCAGGGCGGGACCAACAAATTTAACATAAATAAATTACCTTTTAAAGCAACCCTTTTCACTAAAGTTATCTATCGGATAATCAGCCGTTTATTGACTGGATGCTGCCCGGTGGAGGTCCGGCAAAGCAGACCAGACCAGCACAGGAAATAATTACCGGGCGGGAAAAAATATACTTCAGTCAAATTCACCTCCGGCGCAGCAGATCAGGTGCCGGACAGCGACCAGGCCGCCAGCAAAAATACCCCGTCACCCAGCCAGCGGTACAACCCTTGCCTCCGGAATGAGGAAGGAAAAAGGCACAGACCGGCCAGAATCAGGGTCATGCAGGCCATCGTGATCCAGACGGCCAGTCCGGTGCCCCCCGCAAAGCCAAAGCTGGTCAGCAGCAAAACCACCAGCACGGCCATAATCAGGTAAAGACCCCGGCGAACTGTGTTCCGGCCCCAGCTGCGCGCCAGTGAACGCTGCCCCTGCGATACATCGTCCTCCCATTCGTGGTACGAAAAAAGCATCAGGTTCTGCAGGGCCAGCAGGAAAAAGATGGCTCCCGAAAGCCAGGTAAACGGCAGCACCCGCTGGGCCTGCACCACTACCGTACCCCATACCCCGGCCGTGTACAGGGCGGCAATCAGAAATTCCTTGTGGAACCAGCGCCGGGCCCTGCCCTCCGGCAGGCGGCTCACCAGCAGCAGATAAAGCGCCACTGCTCCGGCCAGCGCCAGGCCAAACCGCAGTAATGAAGCATTCAGCAGGAAAAAAGCCGCGGCGGCCAGAAAAATAGCCAAAGCCAGTGCAAGGGGCCGCAGTACGTGCCGGTATTGCCGGTGGAATCGGTGCCGGTGCGTAACGGGAGTGCCCGCCATCCGGTACACATCGGCCTGGTGGTCGGCGGTATAGATCAGCAGAACCGTGCCCCCCAGGATCAGCAGTTGCGCCCAGGGAAGGGGCACCAGGCCCGTCAGCCGGCAAAACATGGCGCAGCAGCAGAGGGCACCAAAGGCCACATCCACGCTGAGCGCCTGCAGAATCTGTCCGGTTTGCTTCATGAATGATGGACCCGCAAAATAGCATTATCCCCGTCAACCGGGGCTTTTTTCGTAAATTTGGGTGCAGGACAAGTTTGCTTTCGCAGAAAGAGTTTTCCGCAGATTTACGCCGATTCACGCGATAGAACTTGAATCCTGCGCTTATCTGCGGCCTTATCTGCGTAAATCTGCGAGAACCATTCCCATCCTTATAAATTGCGCAGCTAATACCGGCCCGGACATGAACAAACCCACGAAAAAATTATTCCTGCTGGATGCAATGGCCCTCATCTACCGGGCACACTTTGCGTTCAGCAAGGCACCGCGGATCAATTCCAAAGGCATGAATACAGGGGCTACTTTCGGTTTCCTGAATTCCCTGCTCGAAGTGCTGCACAAGGAGAAGCCCACCCACATCGGCGTCGGCTTTGAATCGGCATCTCCTACCTTCCGCCACGAAATGTTTGAAGATTATAAGGGTCACCGGCAGAAAATGCCCGACGATATTGTCGTCAACATTCCCTACATCAAGAGTCTGGTGGAGGCTTTCGGCATTCCGCTGCTCCAGAAGGACGGCTTCGAGGCCGACGACGTGATCGGCACCATTGCCACCAAAGCCGCCGAAAACGGTTTCGAGGTGTTCATGATGACTATGGACAAGGACTACGGGCAGTTGGTAAAGGAGCACGTGTACCTGTACAAGCCCTCCTACATGGGCAAGGGCGTGGAGATTCTGGGCGTGCCCGAGATTCTGGCCCGGTGGAACATTGGGGACGTGGATCAGGTGCGCGACATACTCGGCCTGCAGGGCGATGCTTCGGACAACATTCCCGGCATACCCGGCGTGGGGGAGAAGACCGCCCAGAAATTCATTCAGGAGTACGGCTCCATCGAGAACCTGATTGCCAACGCCGACAAACTTTCCGGCAAACAAAAGGAACTGGTCACGCAGCACGCCCGGCAGGCCCTGCTCTCCAAGCACCTGGCGACCATTGACATCCACGTGCCTGTCGAATTCAGCGAAGAAAAACTGCTGTGCAGCCCCCCTGACAAGGAAACACTTTCTGCCCTGCTCGACGATCTGGAATTCCGGTCCATCAAAAAGAGGGTTTTTGGCGAAGACACGGTTGCCCAGACCGTGGCGGCTACCGCACCAAAAGCAAAGAAAACCGCGGCCACTTCGCAAACCAGCCTGTTTGACATCGACCTGCCCTTCGGCGATGACGACGACCTGCTCCCGCCGGCTACCGAAAAGGAAACCATCTACACTACGCCGCACCACTACCATATTGTGGATACGCCCGAACTTCGGCGGATGCTCACCGACCACCTGCGTAAACAGGAGATATTCTGCTTCGATACCGAAACCAACAGCATCGACCCGGTAGAGGCCGACCTGGTGGGGCTGTCCTTTGCCAGCTATAAGGGCGAGGCTTATTACGTGCCCGTGCCGGCCGAAAAAGCTGAAGCGCAGAAAATCGTGGAGGATTTCCGGGAGGTGCTGGAAAATCCGGCTATCGGCAAGATCGGGCAGAACATCAAGTTTGACCTGATTGTGCTCAAACACTACGGCGTGGAAGTGCAGGGACAGATTTTTGATACCATGCTGGCTCACTACCTGATGGAGCCTGAGCAGCGCCACAACATGGACCTGCTGGCCGAAAATTTCCTCAACTACACGCCGGTTCCCATCGAGTCGCTGATCGGGAAGAAGGGCAAAGGCCAGCTGGGAATGGGCGACGTGGAACTGGAGAAAATTGCCGAATACGCCGCCGAAGACGCCGACATAACCCTGCAGCTAAAAGAGGTATTTGCGCCGATGCTGAAGGAAAACAAGCTGGAAAAGCTGTTTTTTGAAGTAGAAACGCCGCTGGTGCCGGTGCTGGCCGAAATGGAATACGCCGGCGTGAAGATTGACGTCGGTGCCCTCAACGAACTTTCCCGCGGACTGGAAGGCGATTTGCGCGGACTGGAAACAGAAATTTACGGGCTGGCCGGTACGCCTTTCAACATCGGTTCGCCCAAGCAGCTCGGCGAAATTCTGTTTGACCGGCTGAAGCTGGACAAAAACGCCAAAAAGACCAAAACCGGCCAGTACGCCACCGGTGAGGACGTGCTTTCCAAACTGGAGCAGGACCACGACATCATCCGCAAAATTCTCGATTTCCGCGAGTTGCAGAAGCTGAAATCAACTTACATTGACGCCCTGCCGATGCTGATCAGCAAACGGGATGGACGGATTCATACGTCTTTCAATCAGGCAGTTACGGCCACCGGGCGGCTCAGTTCCACCAATCCCAACCTGCAGAACGTACCCATCCGCACTGCACGGGGCCGCGAAATCCGGAAGGCCTTTGTGCCCCGCGACGAAGACCACGTGATCCTGTCGGCGGACTACTCGCAGATCGAACTCCGCATCATGGCGGCCTTCAGCGGCGACAGTACGATGCTCGAAGCTTTTAACCAGGGCATCGACATTCACGCCTCCACGGCCAGTAAAGTGTTCAAGGTAAAGCTGGAAGAGGTGAGCTCCGAAATGCGCCGCCGGGCCAAAATGGTCAACTTCGGCATTATTTACGGCATTTCGGCCTTTGGTCTGGCAGGGCGGCTGGCTATTCCGCGCAAGGAGGCCGCCGATGTGATCGAAGCGTACTTCCGCGAGTTTCCGGCCGTGAAGGAATTTATGGACGAATCCATCCGCAAGTCGCGGGAGTGCGAATACGCCGAAACCATGCTGGGCCGCCGCCGCTACCTGCGTGACATCAACTCCCGCAACATGACCGAACGTCAGTTTGCCGAACGCAACGCCATCAACGCCCCGATTCAGGGCACTGCCGCCGACATGATCAAACTGGCCATGATCCGGGTGCACGGGTTCTTCAAAAAGGAAAAACTCCGTTCCAGCATGATCCTGCAGGTACACGACGAACTCGTATTCGACACGCACCGCGACGAAGTGGACGTGGTAAAGGCAAAGGTGGAAGAACTGATGAAACACGCCCTGCCGCTGCCCGTGCCGATGGAGATCGGTCTCGGCACCGGCAACAACTGGCTGGAGGCGCATTGAGGGCACAGACGCCATGTATGGCGTCTGTGTCACACGCCATGGGTCTGTATCATGCGCATGGCCTCTGGTATCCGATGCCCCCGTAGAGACGCCATGCATGGCGTCTCTACTCCAGATTCCGGATCACCCGGCACGGATTGCCCGCCGCAAAGACGCCGTCGGGAATGTCTCTGGTCACCACGCTGCCGGCACCGATTACGGACCGGGAGCCAATCGTCACGCCCGGGCAGATGATGGTACCGCCGCCCACCCACACATCAGAACCGATTACAATTGGCTTGCCGGCTTCCAGCCCTGACTGCCGCTCCTGATAGTCCACCGGGTGCGTGGCGGCATAAATCTGCACGGCCGGGGCGAACAGCACATTGTCGCCGATGGTCACCGGGGCCACGTCCAGCACCACGCAGTTGAAGTTGAAGAACACATTTTTACCCAGCGTGATGTTGCTGCCGTAGTCACAGTAAAAAGGCGGCTCAATCCAGAGGTTATCGCCGGCGGTGCCGATCAGTTCCCGCAGAATCTGCCTCCGCTTTTCTTTCTCTTCGTCCCGGGTGCCGTTGAGGGCGTGGGTCAGGTCACGGGCCCGGCGGCGTTCTGCTACCAACTGCGGGTCAAGCGGGTTGTACAACCCGCCGCTGATCATTTTTTCCTTTTCGGTTTTCATGGGGAGTTTGGGGGTCAGACATTTCCGCACAAGATAAAAAACAAAAAGAAATCCCTTCAGATACATGATCTTATACTCGTCAGGCTGCAATTGCTGCCGGCTTTCTTCGCCCGCTCCGGCATGTAAGCCATTTGCGGCCAGAAATCTTTTGCCTGTCCCAAACCAGACAATTTTTGTTTTTTCGGGAGAAAACTTGCACTTGTTGCACATTTTCAACATATTGTTAAACCAAATCTTTAATGGCTGATTAAAGCTATTTTCCGCTTTGACACATCATATTGGCGCCAGCTAATATTGCTTTTTGCTACCTTGCATTGTTACAGATTTGCCTTCAGAAAATGCAACCGCACCGGAGAAAGGTATTTGCCAGTCTTCCGCTGCAGGGGGCCGGCAGGTGATCGCCGCAACGGGTAAAACCAGTACTGATTGAAAACCACTCCACCATGAAAAGAAAAATATTTTACGCACTGGGCATCACCGCCCTGCTGGCCCTGTCGGCCTGGTTTATAGTCCGCCCCGGTGCCTCCCAGCAGGCGAACCTGACCGCTCCCGTCAAAAAAGGTCTTTTTGAAATGACCGTCACCGCCACCGGAGAGCTGAAAGCCAAAAACTCGGTGGAAATCTCGGGGCCCATTGCCATGCGCGAGGTGCAGGTGTACCAGGTCAAAATTTCCAACCTCATTCCCGAAGGCACGGTGGTCAAGAAGGGTGATTACGTGGCTTCACTTGACAAAACCGAACTGATGAATAAGCTCAAGGATTCGGAGTCTGAGCTGCAGAAGTTTCAGGCGCAGTTTACCCAGGCGCAACTCGACAGTTCGCTCAACCTCCGGGCGGCCCGCGATGAAATGGTAAACCTGGGATACGAGGTAAAAGAGAAGCACATTATTCTGGAGCAGTCGAAATACGAGCCGCCGGCCACCATCCGGCAGGCCGAAATTGACCTTGAGAAAATCCGGCGGAAGCAGGAGCAGTCCAGACAGAACCTGAAGATCAAGCGTGATCAGGCCATTGCCAAAATGAGCGAGGTAGGTGCCCAGCTGGCGCAGGCCCAGAGCAAGGTAGACCGGCTCCGGGCGGTGGTGGGGCAGTTTGAGATTACGGCCCCCGAGCCCGGCATGGTTATTTACCACCGCGACTGGTCGGGCAAAAAGGTGATTGTGGGCAGTACCGTCAACGCCTGGGACCCTACCGTAGCCACCCTGCCCGATCTCACCACCATGATTTCCAAAACGTACGTAAATGAGGTGGATATCCGCAAGATCAGGCAGGGCCAGACCGTGAAGGTGGGTCTGGATGCTTTTCCGGAGAAGAAACTGACCGGCAAGGTGGTGTCCGTGGCCAACGTCGGCGAACAACTGCCCAACTCCGACTCCAAAGTGTTTGAAGTAAACATTCTCATCAACGAGAGCGATACCACCCTGCGGCCCGCCATGACCACCAGCAATCTGGTACTTACCGGCTCGGTCAAGGATGCCCTCCATATTCCGCTGGAGGCTGTCCATACCCAGGGCGATTCCATCAACTATGTATTCAAGCTGAACGGAAGCAGTCTGGTCAGGCAGCAGGTAACCCTTGGCCAGACCAACGAAAACGAAGTGGTGGTGCTGGACGGGCTGAAGGAAACGGAAGAAGTGTACCTGTCGGTGCCCAAAGACGCCGACCGGAAAGAACTGGTGCTGCTGCCCAGGGCCAGGCCGGCTCCTGCGACTCCGGCCCAATCCAAACCCGTAGCCAACCTTTCCGCCCGCTGACATGCTGAAACGATATTTTTTTACCCTCGAAATTGCCAGTCAGGCGATTTTGGCGAACAAACTGCGTTCACTGCTCACGGCTCTGGGCATTATTTTCGGCGTGGCGGCCGTGATTGCCATGCTGGCCGTGGGCAACGGTGCCCAGCAGGAAATCCTGGAGCAGATCCGGCTGGTGGGCGTCAACAATGTGGTCATTACCCCGATCATTGGACAGAAGGAAGAAAAGGTGGAAGAGGGGGATAAGAAGCCGGAGAAGAAACAATTCTCGCCGGGGCTGACGCTGGCAGACGCCGGGGCCATTCTCCGTCTGATCCCCGAGGTGGAAATGATCAGCCCGGAAATCATGCTGGAAACTTCCCTGGTCAAAGGCGGTGTGCGGCGGTCGGCGAAGCTGGTAGGCGTGGAACCGGCTTATTTTCAGCTGGCTGATTTTTCCCTGCAGGAAGGTAAAATGTTCAATGCCCGTCAGCTCTCTCACGGCGAACAGGTCTGCATCATCGGCAAGGGCATTCAGACGAAGTTTTTCAGCAAGGAAAACCCGATCGGTAAGTCCATCAAGTGCGGCAAGCACTGGCTTACCATCATCGGTGTGCTCAACGAACGGATGATCTCCGAAAACTCTATTTCCAAACTGGGCATCCGCGACTACAATATGGACGTGTACGCCCCGCTCAAAACCGTTCTGATCCGGTATGTGAACCGCGCACTGGTGACTGAACGGGCCATTCAGCAGGCCAACAACCGCTCCGGCGGCGACAATCAGGAAGACAAGGGTGACAAAAACTATCACCAGATTGACCGGCTGGTGATCCAGACGCGGCAGACTGAATACCTGACCCCAACATCTGAAGTAGTTTCGAGGATGCTGCAGCGGCGGCACAACGGCAAGATTGACTACGAAATCACCATTCCCGAACTGCTCCTCAAGCAACAGCAGCGCACCAAAGATATTTTCAACGTGGTGCTGGGGGCCATTGCGGGTATTTCCCTGGTTGTGGGCGGCATCGGCATCATGAATATCATGCTGGCTTCGGTGCTGGAACGGATCAGGGAGATCGGCCTGCGCCTTTCGCTGGGTGCCAAAAAGCAGGACATCACGATGCAGTTCCTGTTCGAGGCGATGATGATCAGCGTCACCGGCGGCCTCATCGGGGTACTGCTGGGCATTTCCGGCGCGGTTATCATTTCCAGCATTGCCAGTATTCCCACCATTGTCACCCCGTTTTCCGTGCTGATCTCCTTCTTTGTGGCAGCCTTTACCGGCCTTTTATTCGGCATTGCTCCGGCCCGCCGTGCTGCCAATCAGGACCCGATAACCTCACTCCGGTATGAATAGAATGCCTTTTCTTCTGGCGCTTTGTCTGCTTTGGTTGCAATTTCCTGCTGCCACCGCGCAGGAAAACGCTGGTCTGGAGCGGCAGCTGTCCCTGCCCGAAGCCATCGGGCTGGCCCGGCAGCAGTCACCGGCAGTGCGTACGGCCGTCAACCGCTTCCGCAACCGGTACTGGCAGTTCCGCACCTTCCGGTCCAACTACCTGCCCCAGCTCAGTCTGGTGGGCACGCTGCCCAACTTCAACCGCAGCATTATCCCGGTAACGCAGCAGGACGGCAGCCAGGAATTCCGGGAGGTAAGCCAGTCGGTGGTCAATACCAACCTTCAGCTTTCGCAGAATATCGGCCTGACCGGTGGTGAGATTTTTCTGGGCAGTGGCCTCCGGCGCATTGATAATTTTGCGCCTGTCACCAGCAGTTCGTACAGCGCCAATCCGTTTTACATCGGTATCCGGCAGCGGCTGTTCCGCTTCAATGAATTGCAGTGGGACCGGAAAATTGAGCCGCTTCGCTACGAAGAATCCCGCCGGGAGTACCAGGAGTTTGTGGAGAAAGTTTCTTTCGATGTTACCAGATTGTATTTCAATGCCCTGCTGGCTCAGATCCAGCTGGAAATTGCCGAGAAAAATGCGGCCAACAACGACACCCTTTACAAAGTAGCCGAGGGCCGGTTTAACCTCGGTAAAATTGCGGAAAACGAACTGCTGCAACTGGAACTGGCGGTGATGAATGCCCGGCAGAACCTTGCCCAGTCGGAATTGCAGCTCGAATCAGGCCTGCTCACGCTGCGGGTTCAACTGGGCTTTACCGACAATGTGCCCATCCGCCTGGTCGTACCCGATCGGATTCCCCAGTTCTCGGTCAGCCGGGACTCAGCCCTGAGTTACGCCCGGCGCAACCGTTCGCAGGTGGTGGGCTTTGAACGGGAACTGCTGCAAGCCAAAGCCGAAGTGGCCCGGGCCCGCGGCGAAACCGGACTGAACGCCGATCTGCAGGCCAATTTTGGTCTTACCCAGCAGGCAGAAAGGATTCCCGAACTATACGTCAGCCCGCAGAACCAGCAGTTCGTGGCCCTTACTTTTCAGATTCCGCTGGTCGACTGGGGCCGTACCCGCTCCCGTACCAAGACCGCACAGGCCAATCAGGAACTGGTAGAGGCCAACGTGCAGCAGGACCGGATTACGTTTGAGCAGGAGGTATATCTTCAGGTGAAGCAGTTTGAGGTACTGCGGCGGCAAATGGAGGTGGCCCGCAAAGCCGATGAGGTGGGAGAGAAGCGGTACGAGATCAGCAAAAACCGCTACCAGATCGGCAAGATCGGCATCACCGACCTGACCATTGCCCAGCAGGAAAAGGACCAGGCGAAGCTGGCGTACGCCCAGGCACTGCGCGATTTCTGGCTGGCTTACTACAACCTCCGCTTCCTCACGCTGTACGACTTTGAGAATAACCAGGGCCTCGCCTCCGAGGATGCGCTGAATGTGCTGGAGCGGTAGGGGTTGGTGGTTGTTCGTTATTGGTTATTGGTTATCCGGGGTCCGGATGAGGAAAGCTTCCTGAGAGCCGGGCATCTTATATCCAACAACGAATAACCCAATCTCCCTCAGCCCGGCAGTTTCCCCTTCCAGGCCAGGTGTTTCATCACCATTCTCAGTTCGGTGTACGACACCTCTTCTCCCAGTGCAGCCTTGGCGGCACCCATGGCAGCAGTATCGTTGCGGGCGAAGAAATCCGCAATCAGATTCACCTTTTCTGCCGGTACCAGCCTGAATACGTCTAGTTCTCCCGTGCCGATGTACTGGATCAGGTGATTTTCAATGGTGGATGCCACCAGTCCCCGCGTCTCCGCAATTTCGTTCACGGACTTACCGGCAACAAACAGGTCGTAGCTGACCTGGCTGGTCTGGTTCGGTCCGGATGGTCGGGCTTTCGGGGCAGATTGGGGTCCTTCCCCACCGGCGTACGGCGGCAGTGCCTCTTCCGCTTCCACTTCGGCAATCACCGCCAGAATTTCGGCTCCCATCTGTTCGATCTTTTTCTTGCCCAGTCCCTTGATCGTGTGCAGCTGAGCCGCGGTGCGCGGAATCCGGCCTACCAGTGCTTCCATGGTTTTTAACGGCAGGATCATGTACGCCGGTACATCCCAGTCGGCGGCTTTCTTGTCCCGCCACGCCTTCAGCCGGGCGTATAACCGGGGGTGAACGGGATGGCTGAAGTTTTCGGTTGTTTTTTTCGCCGGCCTGGTCTCAAGTGTTTCAAGCGAAGCTTTGGCCCGCGTTCCGAGGTAGGTCGTCACCGAAAAACCGTCCTTTTCAACCGCCTTCAGGCAGGCGGATTTTACGTGAGTTTCCGTGAGGGCGTACTCCAATGCATTCTGTACGGACTTTTGCACCGCCTTATTGTCCTGGTATCCACCGGCATTGACCAGCGGTTGCAGGACAAGGGGATCAATTTTACCGGCAAAATAACTGCTTGCCTGCCTGATCCTCGCCTGCAACGGCTCATTTTCCTCCACCGGTATTTCGTACAGCCCGAGTTTCTGCATCTGCCCGGCGAACTTTTCGGCTACGGCTATTACCTCCCCCTCAAAAGTCTGGATCATGCCGGTAAATGTATCTCCAAAACCGGCTGGCAGGCTGCCGGCGTGCTCCTGACCCAGCCGGGCGCAGTACTGCAGCTTGCCCAGCAGGGGCCGGAAAGAAAACAACTCAAGCAGCGATTGTTGCTGGAACTGCTGCCGGGCGGTTTGCAGCGCCTCGGGAGTAGGCTGGTTTTTTTCAACGTTGCCCGTAAATCCCTTGATGGAAGCGTTGCTGATGATGCTGGCCGGCGAAAGCGGATTGCGGAGCACGAGCCCTTCCAGAGAGCGGCAGCGGCTCAGGGCCACGTACACCTGGCCGTGGGTAAAAGCGGCATTGGCGTCAATGATGGCTTTGTCAAAGGTGAGGCCCTGGCTTTTGTGAATGGTGATGGCCCAGGCCAGCTTCAGCGGATACTGACGGAAAATGCCGGCTACCGTTTCCTGAATTTCTTTTGTTCCTTCGTTCAGTACGTATTTAAAATTGCTCCATTCGGTCGGCTGCACGTAAATGGGCTCCTTCTCGCCGGCACACTGTACAATGATCATGTCTTCCCGGATCTCGTGTACGGTACCGATTTTCCCGTTGAAATACCGCTTTTCGCGGGTGACGTCGTTTTTGGCAAACATGACCTGCGCGCCTTTTTTAAGGGTCAGGGTCTGCTCCGTCGGGTACATGTAGTCGGGAAAATCTCCCTCAATGACGGCAGAGAAGGTCTTTTCCCTGCCCGGAAGTTTCTGCAGTTCCCCCTCGTTGATCTGCTGGGCCTGGTAATTATGCGTGGTGAGGGTGATGTAGCCCTCGCCGGCCGCCGGACTGAAGCCGGACAAGCAGCGGCGGTTGAGTTGCTGCAGAAGTTCACCGGTCAGCTGGTTGTCGCGGATGGCGTTGAGGATGTTGATAAAGGTCTGGTCCCGCTGGCGGTAGATGTGCTGCAGGGTCACGCTCACATACTGGGTTTTTTGCAGGGCCTGGCTGCCGAAGAAAAACGGGGTCTGGTAATGATCCTTCAGCAGCTTCCACTCTTCGTCCTTCACCACGGGGGCCAGCTGCTGCAGGTCGCCGATCATGAGCAGTTGCACGCCTCCGAATGCCCGGTTGCGGTCTTTGTACCGGCGCAGCACTTCGTCAATGGCATCGAGCACGTCGGCGCGTACCATACTGATCTCGTCAATCACCAGCAGATCCAGACTGCGGATGATGCCGATTTTTTCGCGGCTGAACCTGCGGGCCGGTTCCCCGCGTGAGGGGGAGAAGCCGCCCGGTGCCAGTGCCGGCACGTAAGGCCCGAACGGAATCTGGAAAAAGGAGTGAATGGTTACGCCGCCGGCATTCATGGCGGCCACGCCGGTAGGGGCAACCACCACCATCCGCTTGGGGGAACGTTTTTTCAGGTTCTGCAGGAAGGTAGTCTTGCCGGTGCCGGCCTTTCCCGTCAGGAACAGGTTCTTGTCGGTATGTTCCACGTAGCCGAGGGCAAGCTGCAGCGGAGTATTCTGGGACTGTTCCATTTTCAATACAGGGATCAGATTTTTGCAAATGCGGGCATTAAGGTGATTCCGCGTAAAAAGTCAGTTGCCTGTGGAGCAAAGGTGCACCGCACACGACGTAAAAATAAGACTTGTTCAGAATTCATACCGGCATGGCAACTGACATCCGGTTCATCTGCCTGGTGATTTTTTCACCAGTGCTACCGATCAGGGTCTGTTTCCATGAATGAAATCAGCAGGTCCTTGATCTTGGGTTTGGTCAGGCCGGCCTGCTTCATCTCGATCCGCTGCACCACCACGTCGTACTCCTTATTAAAGGAGATCATCGGAACGCCGCCGTGGAGGGCCGAGGCAATAAAGCCGCGCGAATTGGGGTCGGCGGGGTCGTTGGACTCAAAGGCGTAGGTATTGTTCTTGACGTTCAGGGCCATAAACCGGCCGGTGAGGCTCAGGTCATCATTGTTGAGGTATTCCAGTTGCGTGATGTTGTCCAGAATGTGCAGCGCCTCCCGGAAGGAGATCGTCTGCTCCCGGTCGGTGCGGCTGTTGGCGTTGGTCCAGTGCAGGGTCAGTTGCAGTTTGTAGGTCCGGATCAGCTTCAGCAGCGCCTGGTAATTGCTCACCACCTTGGTGTCCACGCGATTGACAAAGTTGCGCAGCTCGGCAAAGTCGAAGCTCGCCGCGATGAAAGACATCAGGTATTCGTTGTACTTGTCGGCTTCACTCTCCTGACCCGGCAGCGTGAGTTGCTGGTTGAGAGGACGCAGCACTACGTTGTAGGAGCCGGGCTCGACACCAATCAGTTCAAAGCGGGCCGCGCTGAGCATGTTGCTCTTGTGGGCCAGCTTGAGGGCTTTGTCCGTGAAATGTACGGTGGTGGTTTCCTGCCAGCGGCGGTAGTAGCCAAGGCCGAGGTGACTGGTGATTTCGTGCAGGAAAATCAGGGCCGGGGCCAGCACGGAAAGATAAATGGTGCCGTACCCGATGCGGGCCTGGCTTTGAAAACGTACCTGCATCAGACCGGTCTCCAGCTTGGCCGAAAGCGGCGTAAGGTCGTGCGAAGAGGCCACCAGGTTGCCCTCAAAAAAGGACTTCTTGTTGGGAAGGTAATAGTCGGGCAGCAGCGACAACGGTACGATCCGCGGGTGCATGTGCCGCTGATTGCTGTCGGTTTCCACGCAGTACAGGAAACCGTCGGCGGGTGAGATCAGGATCTGGCGCAGGGTGAGCTTGCGTTCCAGGTATTGCAGCAGCGTATCAAAACCCACCCGGCAGGCCAGCCACCGCTGGTAAAACAAGCTGGCTTCGATCCGGTAAAACAGATAATGTTCACCCCGGCTGTTGATGTAGTGCGTCACCGGCGTACTTTCCTGCGTATTGAGATCGGCTACCTTCCGGAAAGGCGGTGAGGGCAGCGAGTCAAGGTTGTAGCCTTCGGGTAACTGGGAGGCTTTGAAATCCATCATGATCTTTTCGGGTAGCCAGGGGGATTAAAACTAGCAAATAATTCCGGGATTCGATGCTTCAATGCGGCGTACTTCGATGCGGCGTACTTCGTGCGGCAATGATTTTTGCAGTTGTCCGAACCATGATTTACGAGATTATAAGATTAACCAGATTTATTGCTTATCCTGCTCATCCTTCAATCATATAAATCCTGATTGGGACAATTCCTTTTTCATCCGGTTAATCCTTTCATCCCGCAAATCCTGATTCTGACTTCCCGCACGAAGCATCAAATGCCCCGCAACTCCCTAAAAATTAAACAGAAGCTCTATTGCATATGCCGGCATAAGCCCCTACATTTGCAGTCCGTTTTAAAACGGACCTGTTTTTCAGCACAAAGAGATAGTAATTCTGATGGATACTTTAAGCTACAAGACGACCTTCGCCAACAAGGCAACCGTTCAAAAAGGCTGGGTGATTATTGACGCCGAGGGTGCGGTATTAGGCCGTCTGGCCAGCGTAGTGGCCGGCATCATCCGGGGAAAGCACAAGCCCTCCTTTACTCCCCACGTAGATTGCGGTGACAACGTAATCATCATCAACGCCGAAAAGGTACGCCTGACCGGTAAGAAAATGACCGACAAAGTGTACGTGCGCCACACGGGCTATCCCGGCGGACAGCGTTTTACCACTCCCCGCGACGTGTTGCGCCGTTTCCCTGCCCGGGTGATCGAACATGCCGTGAAAGGAATGCTTCCCAAAAATCGCCTGGGTGCGCGTCTTTTCCACAACATGTATGTATACGCCGGCACTGAGCATCCGCATGCTGCCCAGCAACCCAGAGAAATCAAATTATAAATTTTAAATGCTGAATGCTCAATGTCTGATCCTGCGGGCTCATTGAGCATTTAAAATTTAACATTCAACATTAACCAAATAATGGAAGTAGTCAATACAATTGGCAGGAGAAAAACGTCCGTAGCAAGAGTCTACCTGACGTCTGGCAAAGGGGCGATCACGGTGAACCACCGGGATGTGAAGAATTATTTCCCTTCCGAAATCCTCCAGACGATCATCAACCAACCTTTCGTTGCCATTCAGGGTGTTGGCAATTATGACATCAAGGCCAACATCAAAGGCGGTGGGACTACCGGTCAGGCGGAAGCCCTCCGGATGGCGATTGCCCGGGCACTGGTGGAAGTAAACGCTGAGTTCCGTCCGGCCCTGAAAAAAGAAGGATTCCTGACCCGCGATCCCCGCATGGTCGAACGTAAGAAGTACGGACGCCGGAAGGCCCGCCGCCGCTTCCAGTTCAGCAAGCGTTAATAAATTAGTTATTCGTTGTTCGTTATCAGTTGTTCGTGAAATGAGGATCGGATAACTAACCACGAATAACCAGCAACCAACAACTATTACATAAGCGGTGCTTACAGAGACCGGTGCACTGCTTATCGTTTTTCATGTATAATCAATTACACAAAAAATGGCTCAACTACAGTATAAAGACCTGCTCGACGCAGGCGTACACTTTGGTCACCTGACCCGCAAGTGGGATCCCAAAATGGCTCCGTATATCTTCATGGAGAAGAACGGAATTCACATCATTGACCTCAACAAGACGCTGGCTTCCCTGAACGATGCGTCCAATGCCATCAAGAACATTGTCCGCTCCGGACGCAAGGTGATGTTTGTGGCGACCAAAAAGCAAGCCCAGGAAGTAGTAAGCGAAGAAGCCCGTCGCCTGAAGATGCCCTTCGTGACCGAACGCTGGCTCGGGGGTATGCTCACCAACTTTACAACCGTGCGCAAGTCGCTGAAGAAAATGTCTTCCATCGAGAAAATGATGAAGGAAGAGACTTTCGAGAATCTTGCCAAGCGGGAGCGCCTGATGGTTACCCGTGAAAAGGAAAAACTGACCCGACTCTTTGGCGGCGTTGCCGACCTGACCCGTCTGCCGGCTGCCCTGTTTGTGGTTGACGTAAAGCGGGAGCACATCGCCGTGGCGGAAGCTACCAAACTGGGTATTCCCGTATTCGCCATGTGCGATACCAACTCAAACCCTGATCTGGTGGATTTCCCGATCCCGGCCAATGACGATGCATTCAAGTCTATTTCCCTGATTACCCAGGCAATCGGCCAGGCCATTGAAGAAGGCCTGATGGAGCGCAAGAGAGATAAAGATGATACCCGTCTGCAGGAAGAAGAAGAAGCCCGGCGTCAGTCCGACGGCGCGGCCCCGAGAACACCGGTAGCCGCCGCCGCCCAGGGAGATGATGCTGAGGAGACCGAAGCAGCCGGATAAACAGTCGGCTTCCATAAAAAAAAGTTAAAATTGAACATTGAACTTAACCCTCAGTGTTCAATTTTTTTTAACAGGTTCACCCGAATTTCCATAGTTTTCTACATCATTTTCTTAAAAGACCATAATGGCAATCTCCGCACAAGACGTAAACAAACTCCGGCAAATGACAGGTGCCGGTATGATGGATTGTAAAAAAGCCCTTTCCGAGGCAGACGGCGATTTTGATGCAGCAATCGATATTCTGCGCAAAAAAGGACAGAAAGTATCCGCGTCCCGTTCCGACCGGGCCACTTCTGAGGGAGCTGTTTTCATTGCCACCAACGCTGATGCCACCAAAGCAACGTTGCTGGCATTGGGCTGCGAAACTGACTTTGTCGCTAAAAACGAGGCGTTTCAGGCACTGGGCCAGAGAGTACTGAATACTGCTGTTGTGAACAAACCCGAAACCTCCGGCGAACTGCTGACCATTCACGTGGAAGGCCGCACCATTCAGGATCACCTGACGGATCTGATGGGTAAAATCGGAGAGAAAATCGAAGTTGTTGCCTATGAATCGGTAGAGGGTGACAAAGTAGCTACCTATACCCACTCCAACGGCAAGGTTGGCGTGCTGGTAGCCCTGAAAAACGTAAACGGCGGCAACGTAACGGAAATAGGCAAAGATGTAGCCATGCACATTGCCGCCATGCGTCCGGTTGCCGTTGACAAAGACCAGGTAGATCCGGGTACTGTACAGCGGGAAATCGAAATTGGCAAGGAGCAGGCCCGCGCCGAAGGAAAACCGGAAGCCATGGTGGAAAAAATCGCTATGGGCAAGCTGAACAAGTTCTACAAAGACAGCACACTGCTGAATCAGGAATTTGTGAAGGACAACACCAAAACGGTAGCCCAGATACTTGACAGCGTACAGAAAGGCCTTACGGTCTCCGCTTTCAAGCGTATTCAGATCGGGTAGGGGAAGTATTAAGTAGTGGGTATTGAGTAGTAAGAAAACGGTATCAGGTACCCTTTTCAATACGCCCCGTTTTATATGGATTCAACAAAAAAGCCCTCATTTGAGGGCTTGTTTGTTGAAGTATTCTATCTGAACCAGGTACCATCTACTCAATACCTGATACTCAATACTCCTTTCACGCTTCGATCAGCATTTCGTCGTGCTGGCTGATGTCCAGACCAACTTTTTCTTCCTCCTCTGTCACGCGGAGGGGAGAAATCTTGTTGGTCACCACCAGCAGCAGGTAAGACATGCCGAAGGCGAAAGCTGACACCAGTACCAGTGCAAGGAGGTGCTTGAGGAAAAGGGCGGTTTCGCCGAAAAGAAGTCCCTGCTCAGTAACGGCCCCATTGATTGCCGTGCTGGCAAACAGACCGGTCATGACCATACCGACCATGCCACCGATGCCGTGGCATGGGAATACGTCCAGGGTATCGTCCACGAGGTTAGACTTTGATTTCCAGTGGGCGAAGAAGTTGCTGATGATACCGGCAATGGTGCCGATAAAGATACTCACGGGTACAGTCACAAAACCGGCTGCCGGCGTAATGGCGACCAGACCCACCACGGCGCCGATGCAGAAGCCAAGCGCAGAAAGTTTTTTGCCTTTTGCCATGTCAAACAGCACCCACGACAGACCCGCAGCGGCGGCCGCGATGTTGGTGGTGGCAAAAGCAGTAACTGCCAGCGGAGAAGCACTCAGGGCAGAACCAGCGTTGAAGCCAAACCAGCCGAACCACAGCAGACCCGTTCCCAGCAGCACGAAAGGAATGTTGGCCGGCGGGTGAATCTCCTTCAGTTCCAGCGTTTTTCTTTTCTTCAGAAACATGGCAGCGGCCAGCGCCGCCCAGCCGGCGGACATGTGAACTACCGTACCACCGGCAAAGTCCAGTACACCCATTTTAAAGAAAAAGCCATCCGCGTGCCAGGTCATGTGCGCCAGCGGAGCGTATACCAGTACGCTGAAAAGCACGATAAAGATCATGTAACCCTTGAAATGCACCCTTTCGGCAAAGGCACCCGTGATCAGCGCAGGCGTGATGATGGCAAACTTCAACTGAAAAAAAGCAAATAAGGCCATCGGAATGGTGCCCCAAAGCGCACCGTCCAGCACACCTTTGAACATGAAGTGCGTAGCGGGGTTGCCAATGAAGCCCCCAACGGTGTCGCCGAAAGCAAGGCTGTAGCCTACTACCACCCACAGGACGCTGATAATGCCCATGGAAACGAAGCTTTGCAGCATCGTGGAAATCACGTTACGGGAGTTTACCATTCCGCCGTAGAAAAAGGCCAGACCCGGAGTCATCAGCAGCACAAGGGCGGAGGCAGTCAGCATCCAGGCCACATCGGCCGGATTCATGCCTTCTGTTATTATTTTAGTGGGTACAGACGGCATAAATACCGCAAGGAGGCTGACTGCCAGCAGAATCAGCAGCGGAAGAACTGTTCTTTTGTTCATTGGAATAAATAGTTAAGGTTAGATGAATTCAGATGCAGGTGATGAAAGGTTAGATTTAGTCAGTTGCGTTACCATTTTTCGGAGATTACGGCGCTTTTGGCAATTTTTTCCTCTTCCGGCGTTTTGTTCTTCATGCCGGCTTTCAGTCCGGCGGCCAGTTCAGTTGCCGCCTGCAGGGCAGCTTCCCGGTGTCCTTCCCACGTTTTCTGCCAGCCCGGTGCTTTCGTGTCTTCCAGCGGCCTGGTCCTGCCGGTTGGCACCATTTTGTAAGTGCGGTCCATGTGGTAGTAGTGAAACACAAAGTCACTGAGGTAGAAGCGGTACCGGCTGTTCTTGATCTGCAGCACCAGCCGGCAGGTGATGGTGCCGTGTAGCTGTTTAGAGATATAACCTTTGGCGTAAACCGGGAACTCGTAAGCAGCTGTAAGCCGGTAAGCAGCGGTATCGCCGTTGGTTTCGTCCTGCCACGAGGACAGCTTCTCCGACAGCCATTTGATCGCATTGGCGTACAATGCCTTTTTCGGCAGCGGGTCGGTCTGCACAACCTCATAAAAAACTACCTTGCCGTTTTCACCGGTTGGCAATCCCTGGCCGGATACCCCGATCAGGGGAGTGAGGAGAAGGAGCAGTGTGGTAAGGACTTTCATACCGAAAAAGACTTTGTAGAACTTGCGGATCAGAACTTATAGATGAATGCGACACCTACAGTTGTCTGAGAATTGTTGGTGAAGTTGCCGCTTGTGTCTTCGAATTGCTGGAAGGAATCCATACCGGGGCCGTCTACCTTTTTCACCATATCCATCCGTACCTCAGGCTTGAGCAGCAGGTGGCCTTCCGCCAGGGTGATGTTACCCGTGGCAGTGAGTGAGGTTACGTTGGTGCCGGCAAGGATATCATTTCCTTCTTCGTCCTCGCCGATTTTGGCTTTCAGGTACTGGACACCGGAGGTATTATCGAAAACTTCGCCTCTTACACCAAGGGCAAACACATCGGAAATGGCGTAGTTGGTGTACACAGCCGCTCCGCCCCAGGTCTGGGCATCCGATTTCTTCACTTTATAACTTCCATAGGCCGAGTTCAGTCCCACCAGCCAGCGGTCGGTGACCTGGTAACTGGTGGTAAGGTCAATCATCTGCTTGAGGCTGCCCAGTTCGGGGCTGGCATTGATCGGTTGTCCGTTGGCCGGAGAATCTTCGTTGCCGCCGATCCAGTTCAGGTACACGTTCCAGCCGCTTACCGGCGAGAGGTACAACTGGGCAATGGCGGTCTTGAACTTGTTGTTGTCAAAGTTGGCATCCCAGTTATTCACGATTCCCGCCATAAACCCAACCCTATCGCTGAGGGCGTAATTGGCTTTAATGCCCATGTGGTAGAATGGGCCGTTGGCAAAAAGGTTGGAAAGCGAATAGTTGAAGTTGACCGGTGCATCGATTACTTCATAGCCGATGTGCGTCCCAAACTGACCCGCTGTAAAGCTCAGTTTGGAGGTGGCCTTGTAGGTGAAGTAAGCCTGCTTGATGGCGAGGGCAGTGGAGGTACGTGCCGCTGCGTTAGGGCTGATAACATTTCCGTAGTTGCCAAGGTCTGCATTGGGGCCAAATACCAGATCAACCACCGCTTCCGATCTGGAATTGGAATAGGCAACGCGGGTCTGGGCCAGACCCAGCTGGAACTGTCCTTCCCGCTGATCAAAAACCCGGGCAAAGGTCGAGTATCCGTAATTAGAGCCGGACAAGGGGTTGTTCAGATTCTTGAAGTAGTAGGTGTCGAGGTAACCCGAGAATGAAAACTGGCCCTTTGTTGCAGTTGAATCCTGCGCGTGAGCTTGCAGAAGGGACAATACAACAAGGGTGAGACAGTAAATTGTTTTTTTCATAGGTCAGTCAGGTAAGGGTAAAATTAAGTTATGTTCAAATCACGGGGCTAAAAAAGCAAAGCAATACAAATTTTACAAGAACTGAGTTAAATTTTAAAGATGTTTTTTCAAATGTAGACCTTTTTTTGAACAAATGACTATCTGCGAAGGGTCAATTTTAAAATAAGATTTTTTTTGATAAAAGTAAAAATAGATCGGTTTTTGTGTTTAAATTATAATAAATATTTATTTCGCAAGATAGCCGGCAGCGTGGCAAGTAAAGTTGCCCTGCACGGCGGCCTTTTTTCTATACAGGGATAGGCCATTTTCGGGGGAATACACAGGAAAAAGCGTGTTTTTATACGTTCAGAATGAAACCGATACTGAGGGAGGGGCAGTGGTGAAAAAACATCGGGCCTGCCAGGTGAGGTGATGTCACTCCACCGGATTGCGCGAAATCCATGCTGTCTGGTCAGGGACAGACAAGGGGTAACAGACTGACTTGAGGCTTGCCCGGCAGCATCTCTGCCGGAAAAAATCCCGTGATCAGGTAAGGTTTACCGCCCGTTTATGCTTTCAGCCGGGCAGGTTACGCTTATTTCAGGCATGCAACTGCCTGAGCCGGGAAAATTTACGGCGGTTCCCAAATTGAACTTATTCAATATCAAACTTGATATTTTGAATTTTTTTCAAAATTAATAAGCCCCTGCTGAGCAAATAATAATATTATTATTATCTTTCATATCAGTACTTCCCATTTTTATTTTGGCTTTTGACAATTTATCAAAATTAAAAGGTAGTCTGAGGTTCATAATTAGCAGGTAAGTATTGATACACTTCTGCAAAGCCAAATTTTTTTGAACCAATCTGTGGTAATAGTATTTTTCCGCTATATAATATCAAAATACATATACTCATAATGATGATCGATTCTTTTGAAGGTTTATACCGCCCTGAATTCGAACATGACGCCTGCGGCATCGGTTTTCTGGCCAATCTGAAAGGCCGGAAATCCCATCAGATCGTAGAAAATGCCATTCAGATGCTGACGCGGATGGATCACCGCGGCGCCTGCGGCTGTGAATCAAATACCGGGGACGGGGCAGGCATTCTGATCCAGATGCCGCACGAATTTTTTCTGGATGAATGCACCAAACTTGGCTTCTCCCTGCCGCCCTACGGCGGGTATGGAGTAGGCATGGTCTATTTCCCCAAAGATGAAAAGCTGCGCGAAGAGTGCCGTACGATCCTCAACCGCAAGATCAGGCAACTGAAGCTGGAGCTGATCGGCTACCGGGTGGTGCCCTCTGTAAACGGGGACCTGGGTGAAACCGCTCTTTCCAAAGAACCGGTAATGGAGCAGGTGTTCATTGGCCGGCCGGCCCATATTCCTGATCCGGATGATTTTGAGCGGAAACTGTTTGTGCTGCGCAATTACAGTACCCGCATCATCAATGAATCAGTGCAGGACGTAAAAGGCGATTTCTACTTCGCTTCTCTTTCCTACAAGACCATCGTTTACAAAGGCCAGCTTACCACTGGTCAGTTGGGGCCTTACTTTCCCGATCTGCACAACGAGGCGGTGGTTTCGGCCCTTGCCGTGATTCATTCCCGTTTTTCAACCAATACCTTCCCTTCGTGGAAACTGGCCCAGCCCTTCCGGTACCTGGCCCACAATGGCGAAATCAACACCGTAAAGGGCAACGTCACCTGGTTTACGGCGTCCGAAACCATGTTTGAGTCGGCGTATTTCTCCAAAGAAGAACTCGATATGCTCAGGCCGGTCTGCAACCCTTCGCAGTCCGACTCAGCTAACCTTGACAACGTCATCGAAACGCTGGTGATGAGCGGCCGGTCACTGCCGCACGTGATGATGATGCTCATTCCCGAAGCCTGGGACGGCAACGAAGGCATGGACCCGAAACGCCGGGCATTTTACGAATACCACGCCGCCCTGATGGAGCCCTGGGACGGTCCCGCTTCCATCACCTTTACCGACGGCAAAATCGTGGGTGCTACGCTGGACCGCAACGGCCTGCGTCCTTCCCGCTACGTGGTCACCAGCGACGACCTTGTGATCATGGCCTCCGAAGTGGGCGTACTTGACATTGACCAGTCAAAGGTGGTGATGAAGGGCCGCCTGCAGCCGGGCCGGATGTTTATCGTGGACCTTGAGAAAGGCCGGATTCTGAGCGACGAGGAAGTAAAAGACGAAATCTGTTCCCGCCATCCGTACGAAAAATGGCTGAAGGAATACAAGATCAAGCTGGCCGATGTGCCTGAGCCTCAGGGTGAATTCAAGCGTTCCGACGCCGTTACCCTGCTCAAGCGGCAACTATCCTTCGGGTATACTTCTGAAGACCTGAAAATGATCCTCGGCCCGATGTCCCTGAGTGGCTACGAGGCCCTGGGCTCCATGGGTGTAGATACGCCCCTGGCCGTTCTGTCGGACCAGAGCCAGCACCTTTCCTATTATTTCAAGCAGCTTTTTGCCCAGGTCACCAATCCGCCCATCGATCCGATCCGGGAGCGGATGGTCATGTCGCTGCTCTCCTACGTGGGCGGTTCGCAGAACCTGCTCAGCGAAGGGCCCAGGCACTGCCATACCCTTGAACTGCCCCAACCGGTGCTGACCAACGCCGATCTGGAAAAGATCCGCTACATTGACCACCATGGCTTTCAGACCAAAACGATTTACACCTACTTCCGCGCCGACGGCAAGCCCGGGGCTTTGGAAAGAGCCCTCGACCGGATCTGCCGCTACGCCGTGGACGCCGTGGAAGAAGATTTCTCGATCATACTGCTCTCTGACCGGAGCTTTGACTCCAGCCATGCCCAGATGCCTTCCCTGCTGGCTGTTTCGGCGGTACACCACCACCTGATCCGCAAGGGAATACGCGGCAAAGTGGGCATCATCGTGGAGGCTGGCGACGTGTGGGAAACGCACCATTTCGCTACGCTGCTCGGCTACGGCGCTTCGGGCGTAAACCCGTACCTGGCGTACGAAACCATATCTGACCTGAAGCGGAAAGGTATGCTGGAAACCGACCTTTCCGAAGACCAGCTGCACGCCAATTACGTAAAGGCTGTCGGCAAGGAACTGCTCAAGATCTTCTCCAAAATGGGTATCTCCACGCTGCAGTCGTACCAGGGCGCCCAGATTTTTGAAGCCCTCGGCATCAGCAAGGCAGTCATTGACCGCTACTTTACCCGCACCGTGTCGCGCATCGGCGGCATGACCCTGGACGATATTGCCCGGGAAACCCTGGTGAAGCACCGGCTGGCGTTCCCGGTGGAGCCGGCGGCCAACCCGCAACTCGAAGTCGGCGGCGTGTATCAGTGGAAACTGCGCGGCGAACACCACTTGTTCAATCCGCAGACCATTCACCTGCTGCAGCAGTCCACAAAGACCAGCGACTACGGCCTGTTTAAGAAGTATTCCCGGCTGGTGGATGACCAGTCGCAGAAGGCGCTGACGCTGAGGGGCTTGTTTAAGTTCAAGCCGGGTAAGCCTATCCCCGTTGAGGAGGTAGAACCGATTGAAAGTATCTTCAGGCGGTTTGCGACCGGTGCCATGTCCTTTGGTTCCATTTCGCACGAGGCGCACAGCACCCTTGCGGTTGCCATGAACCGCATCGGTGGCCGGAGCAATTCCGGCGAGGGGGGAGAAGACGAGGCGCGTTTCCACCGCAAGCCCAACGGCGACTGGGAAAACTCCGCCATCAAGCAGGTGGCTTCCGGCCGCTTCGGCGTCACCAGCTACTACCTCACCAACGCCGCCGAACTGCAGATCAAGATGGCGCAGGGAGCCAAGCCGGGTGAAGGCGGGCAGCTGCCGGGCCACAAGGTTGATGAGTGGATCGGCCGGGTGCGTCACTCCACGCCGGGCGTCGGGCTCATTTCGCCGCCGCCGCACCACGACATTTATTCCATTGAAGATTTAGCGCAGCTCATATTTGACCTCAAAAATGCCAACCGTCAGGCCCGCATCAGCGTGAAGCTGGTTTCGGAAGCCGGCGTAGGCACCATTGCCGCCGGGGTTGCCAAAGCCCACGCCGACGTAGTGCTGATCTCCGGCCACGACGGTGGTACGGGTGCCTCGCCGCTGAGTTCGATCCGCCACGCCGGTCTGCCCGGGAACTCGGCCTTGCCGAAACCCACCAGACCCTCGTGCGCAACAAGCTGCGTGGCCGCATTGTGCTGCAAACCGACGGGCAGATCCGGACGGGCCGCGACCTTGCCATTGCCGCCATGCTGGGGGCCGAAGAATGGGGTGTTGCCACCGCTGCGCTGGTTACGGCCGGTTGTATCATGATGCGCAAGTGCCACCTGAACACCTGCCCGTGGGCGTTGCCACGCAGAAAGAGGAACTGCGCGCCCTGTTTACCGGCAAGCCCGAACACATCGTGAGCCTGTTTACCTTCCTGGCTACGGAACTGCGGGAAATCATGGCTGAACTTGGCTTCCGGACGGTCAACGAAATGATCGGGCAGACCGACCGCCTGGACCTGCGCGAAGCCGTCGCCACTGGAAGTACAAGAACCTCGATCTCAATACGATTCTGTACAAGGAGCCGGTAAAGCTGGACGTGGCCCTCTACAAGCAGGAAGAGCAGGACCATGGCATTGACCACGTGCTGGACTGGAAACTGATCGAAGCCGCCCAACCGGCGCTGGAGAACGCTGAGCCGGTTTTTGCCGAATTCCCGATCCGCAACCTCGACCGGGCCACGGGCACGATGCTTTCCAACGAAATTTCAAAAAATACCTCGGTCAGGGCCTGCCGGAAGGCACGGTTCACTTCAAATTCCGGGGTACGGCCGGGCAGAGCTTTGGTGCTTTCGGGGCCAACGGGCTCCGACTGGAACTGGAAGGCGACGCCAACGACTACTTCGGCAAGGGCCTTTCCGGTGCCGAACTGGTGTTATACCCCGACCGCAACGCCACGTTTGATCCGGCCAAAAACATCATCATCGGCAACGTGGCCTTCTACGGTGCTACCTCAGGCGTAGCTTACATCCGCGGTATGGCCGGCGAACGGTTCTGCGTCCGCAACTCCGGCGTGAAAGCTGTGGTGGAAGGCGTTGGTGACCACGGCTGCGAATACATGACTGGTGGCGTGGCCGTTATTCTCGGCGAAACCGGCCGCAACTTTGCTGCCGGCATGAGCGGTGGCGTGGCCTACGTGTACGATCCGGGAGGCGTCTTTAAAAAGCGTTGCAACACCGAAATGGTTGGCTTCGATCCGCTGGAGGATGAAGACAAGGCTATCCTCCATACGCTGATCGCCAATCACCAGGCGTTCACCAAAAGTACCGTGGCCGCCCAGATTCTCAAGAACTGGGACAAGGCGATGGTGCACTTTGTGAAGGTGATGCCGAAGGACTACAAGGCCGTGCTTGAGAAGCGGAAAGTGGCCGCCAAATCCGCTGCATGGAAGTAACTGGGGTAGCAGGCAGCCCGTAGCGGTGCTGATGAAGTAGGAGCCTCACCCCAACCCCTCCCCGAAAGGGAGGGGAGCCCCAGCGAGCTAAGTTATATGTACTTGGATGTGAAATGTATATAAGTAGCCGCGAGAGGGAGGCGTTTTAAAACCTGATTGCTAACACCCAATACCTAATACCCAAAACCTAAAGATGGGAAAGCCAACCGGATTCATGGAGTTTGAGCGGGAAGTGCCTGCCAAACGCAAAGTGGAAGAAAGATTAAAGGATTACAAGGAAATAGAACTGACCCTGCCGGAGCCAGCCGCGCAGAAGCAGGCCGCCCGCTGTATGGACTGCGGCGTGCCGTTCTGCCACAGCGGCTGTCCGCTGGGCAACATCATTCCTGAGTTCAATGATGCAGTTTACAACCAGAACTGGGAATATGCTTACCAGATTCTGGCCTCAACGAATAATTTCCCGGAGTTCACGGGGCGAATCTGTCCGGCTCCCTGCGAGTCGTCGTGCGTGCTGGGCATCAACAAGCCGCCGGTGACCATCGAAGCCATTGAACGCTTCATCATTGAAACTGCGTACAGCAAAGGGCTGGTGAAGCCCACTCCTCCGGCCCGCCGCACCGGCAAACGGGTGGCCGTGGTGGGTTCGGGACCAGCCGGTCTTGCCGCCGCTGCCCAGCTGAACAAAGCCGGGCACTGGGTAACGGTGTTTGAACGGGCCGACGCCATCGGCGGGCTGCTCCGCTACGGCATTCCTGATTTTAAACTCGAAAAGTGGGTGATCGACCGCCGCATCCGGATCATGCAGGAAGAAGGCATTGATTTTCGTCCGGGTACCAATGTGGGCGTGGATGTTAAAGCGTCCCGCCTGATGGACGAGTACGACGCCCTGCTGCTCTGCGGTGGCTCCACAGTTCCGAGGGATCTGCCCATTCCCGGCCGCAACCTGAAGGGTGTCCATTTTGCCATGGAGTTTCTGCCCCAGCAGAATGCGCGGATCAGTGGCCGGCCGGTTCCGGGCAAGGAAGCCATCTTTGCAACCGGCAAAAACGTGCTGGTGATCGGCGGTGGCGACACGGGTTCAGACTGCGTGGGTACTTCCAAACGCCACGGTGCCAATTCAGTCAGGCAGATCGAACTGATGCCCATGCCACCCAGGGACCGGCACGAAACTACTCCCTGGCCGCACTGGCCGATGATACTCCGTACGTCTACTTCGCACGAAGAAGGCTGTGACCGGCACTGGGCCATCCTGACCAAAGAATTCGTGGGCGACGAAAACGGTAACCTGAAAGCCGTAAAGCTGGTTGACCTGGACTGGGCCAAAACCGAACCCGGCAAACCGCCAAGGTTCGAAGAGGTAGCCGGTACGGAACGCGAAATCCCCTGCGAACTGGCCTTGCTGGCCATGGGCTTCCTGCACCCGCAGAAAGAAGGCATGGTGGAGCAACTCGGCCTGGAACCCGATGAGCGCGGCAACGTGAAGGCAAACAACTACCAGACCAGCGTCCCTAAGGTATTTTCCGCCGGTGACATGCGCCGCGGACAGTCGCTGGTGGTGTGGGCCATTTCCGAAGGCCGCGAAGCCGCCCGGCAGGTAGACATCTTCCTGATGGGCGAATCCCGGCTGGAGTCAAAGGAAATCGGCGTGCTGAACGTCGCCAGGGCCTATGCGGTTTAGGCAGTGGTAAGTTGTTAGTGGTAAGTTTTCAGTTTTCTGCAGTCGCCCGGCTCTTGCCGGGTGATCACTATCTGGAGGGCCTCCCGGCCCGGGAATTGAAACCTGTTTGGAAACCCTTCGAAAAGTAAGCCCTTCACTTTATGCAAGTGAAGGGCTTTTTGGCTCATATACGTTTTTCTCTGCTGGTCCGGATGTCCCGTTTCCGGCACCGCTGGTTCAGGCTTTGGGCCTGGACCCATTTTAAAATTCTGGCACCTGCCGGAGCCGGATACACTGCCGCACATCCGGGCCGGAAGCCCTGCCAATAACTGTCACCCGGCAAGAGCCGGAGCGACTGCGGAGGAATGTTGGGGAGGCCCAGGCGGGACGCCTGAACCAGCGGGAACGAATACCCAATAACCAACACCCGTCTACCCCTTCCGCTGCCACCCGGCAAACTCCCGGGCAAAATAGGTCAGAATGATGTTGGCACCAGCCCGTCGCATGCTCATCAGGCATTCTACCATGGCCCGTTCGCCGTCCAGCCAGCCGTTGCGGGCCGCCGCCTTGATCATAGCGTATTCACCGCTCACGTTGTAGGCGGCAATGGGAAGGTCATAGTTCTGGCTGAGCAGGCTGATCACGTCGAGGTAGGCAAGGGCCGGCTTCACCATCAGCATGTCGGCGCCTTCTTCCACGTCGAGGTCGGCTTCAATGAGGGCCTCGCGGCGGTTGGCCGGATTCATCTGGTAAGTCTTTTTATCGCCGAACTTCGGGGCCGACTCCAGCGCATCGCGGAAGGGGCCGTAGAAGGCGCTGGCGTACTTGGCCGTGTACGACATGATGGACACATTCGTAAAACCCTCAGCGTCCAGAATCTGCCGTATGAAGCCCACCCGTCCGTCCATCATGTCGGAGGGTCCGATGATGTCGGCACCGGCCCGGGCCTGGGCCAGTGCCATTTTTCCGAGAATTTCCAGTGTTTCGTCGTTCAGAATCTGACCGTTGCGCACCAGTCCGTCGTGGCCGTCGGAGCTGTACGGGTCCATGGCCACGTCGGTCATCAGACTGGCCTCCGGGAATTGCCCCTTGATCTGCCGGATGGTGCGCAGGTACAGGCCTCCCGGATTATGGCTCTCCCGGGCGTGGCTGTCCTTGAGCGACTCATCGATCTGCGGGAAGAGGGCAAAGGTGCGGATGCCCAGTTCCATACAGGTATATATTTCTTCCAGCAGGTGATCGGGTGAAAGCCGGTGGATGCCCGGCATGGAGGAAATTTCTACTTTCTTGTTCTGCCCTTCCGTCATGAAAAGCGGAAAAATCAGGTGGTCGGTGCTCAGGTGGGTCTCCTGCACCATGGCTCTCACGGTGGCTGACTTGCGGTTGCGGCGTGGTCTTCTCAGCATAATTTTACCGGTTAGAAAGGTCCGGACCGGGCAGCAAATCTGACTGCTCCCAGGTCCGGTTGTGGTCATTTGGGTTACTCGAGAAACAATACCTGGCGGAAAATTACTCCATCCGCAGCAAATCTTTCCGCCGCCGGTGATTAAACTTTATCAAACGCCTGTCGTAGTACCGACTATCGGTAATAAAAAAAGAGTCGGGTTTAAAAAGCGTATTATATGAACGATAAGTCAAATGGCGTAGCTGCCAGTCTTTTGAAGGGCGCCATTGCCGGCGCTGCCGGCATGTGGGTGATGGACCGGATCAGCTGGTACCTGTACCGGCGGGAAGATCCGGCGGCCCACCGTCAGGAGAAAGAAGCCCAGACCGGTGGCATGTATACCACCCACGTAGCCGCAAAGAAGCTGCTTGATCCGCTCGGAATAACCCTTTCGGACAAACAATTTTATGCGGCCGGCAAAGTGGTGCAATACGGATTGGGCATGGCTCCCGGTGCTTTGTACGCCCTCTACCGGGACCGTCTGAAAATGAGCAGTTCGCTGAAGGGCCTGCTCTACGGCTTTGGACTTTTCGTGGTCGTGGACGAAGTGGTCATGCCTCTGCTCGGGCTGGCATCTGGTCCGCGGGCTTATCCGTGGCAGGCGCATGCGCGTGGCCTGGTGGATCACCTTGCCCTCGGCGTCGCTACCGATGCGGCGCTGAACGCCCTCAACCGGGCCACCTCCTGACGACAGCTTCACCTGTTTCTCAGCTTAGAGTATTTTATTTTTCAGGATAGATTTTAAAAATTAAATGACAAATCAGAAACCAGTATGAAACTTAAAAAACTAGCTGATCAGGTAATTGTCATTACCGGTGCCACCAGCGGCATCGGCCTTACTACTGCCCGCGCCGCCGCTCAGAAGGGAGCCAAGCTTGTCCTGGTAGCCCGCAACGAAGATGCGCTGCGCAAGCTTTCCGGTGAACTGCAGGGAATGGGTGCCAGAGCCATCTACTCAGTAGCCGACGTGGCCGACGAGGCGGCACTGGCTAAAGCCGCTCAGGCCGCCAAAAGTGAGTTTGGCCGGATTGATACCTGGGTGAATAACGCCGGCGTTTCCATTTACGGCAAAATTTCTGAGGTCTCGGTTGAAGACATGCACCGGTTGTTTGACACCAATTTCTGGGGACTCGTGTACGGTTCGCGCATTGCCGTTGAACATCTGAAAACCAGTGGCGGCGCGCTGATCAATGTTGGCAGCGTACTCAGTGACCGGGCCATTTCCCTGCAAGGCATCTACAGCGCCTCCAAACATGCCGTAAAAGGTTTTACCGATGCCCTGCGCATGGAACTGGAGCAGGATGAAGTGCCCGTTGCGGTAACCCTTATCAAGCCCAGTGCCATCAATACACCCTACGTAAAACACGCCAAGAACTATTTGGACCGGGAGGCAACGGTGCCGCCGCCGGTGTTTGCCCCCGAACTGGTAGCCGAAGCCATCCTGCACTGCGCTGAGCACCCCGTCCGTGATTTCACGGTTGGTGAAGGCAAAATGCTGGCCGCTATGGGACAAATGGCTCCCCGGCTCACGGATAAGGTAATGGAATGGGATATGTCGGACCGCCAGATGAAAGACCAGCCTAATCCCGGCCGGCCCGACGGCTTGTACGAAACCCAATCTTCCCTGCAGGAACGTGGTGATTACGAAGGTCACGTTTTCGAGCAAAGCCTCATGCAGCGGGCAAAACTGAATCCCGTGCTTGCCGGGGCCGCGCTGCTGGGCGGGGCCGTAGCCCTTACCGCGCTGCTGCGGGCAGATAGCCGCCGGGATACGTAATTTATTTTGCTTGCCAGGCTGAGATCCGGCTTCTGCATCAGGAGCCGGATTTTCTATTCGGCAGCAACTTGAAATAAAGTTATCTTTTCAACGGAAATGAAAACCCGCTTTCAGACTTTTGCCTCTGAACCGGGTGCTTTTTCCGTCAATGCCATAATGAAACGGCGCACAGGGTAAAGCTATATCCCAGCACTGATCTCCCGTCTCAGGCACATACACCTGGCCGTATTCCAGTTTAATGGTTTTGTAGCCTACCGGGAACTCATCTTCCGGCTCCGCGTAGAGTTCACTCCCGGTATTCCGGATCAGGCGCCAATACCCCGAACTCATGTTAAAAAGCAGGTAGACGGTGTAGCCAATGCCGATGGCCAACCTCAGGTCGTATAACAGCTCCTTTATCAGGATTGCGATTAGCAGAATGACCGGGAAAAAGGTGAATCCAAACCCGAACCTGAAGTCGGGTATGTTTAAAAACCATACCACGGTACCTGTCAGCATTACCAGATAAATCATCAGAAAGGGCAATGAATTGTAAAAAACCTTCCTTTTAGCCACCAAGTGCATCACCAGCAGGCCCCAGTACAGCGCATGGGCATAAATAACCAGCCACAGGTACTGTTCGCGGGGTTCTTCCAGTCGCTCATACCAGCCGGGCACCCATTCCGGTAAAGTGGCCGTGTGCCGATCAACTCCCGGAATCTTTGCCCAGCTGCCGACATTGGTGGCCGCATATTTTACCAGTGCATCAGGTACTTTCCAATCAACAGAAAACAGGTCAATCTGGTAAATAGGGAATACCAGGTAGCCGGACATAATCACATTACTGACCAGCCAGGGAGAAACAAACAGCAATGCGACCAGGCTGATTGCAACGGGTCCTTTCCATTTTTTACTGGCTGCATTGGTGAGGAAAATAATGACCACCAGCAATGCCAGTGGCGCTACGGATAGTTTTATGGTGATTGTGAAACACACCAGTATCACAATCAGAACAGTGTTCAGGTCAAACGTATACCAGGTATTCTGCTCCGCCTTGTGCAAGGCCAGCAGAAAAATATACCAAGTCAGAATCGCTGCCGGCAGATCGGGAGTTGAAGAAGTTACCACCCCGTAATTATATACAGTAAAGTAAGTTGTGCCGTTCGGGTACAGCAACAGGAACAGAATCAGGATTCTGACATAGTTGGTAAGGGTGTTGACGCGATGTACGGCCAACGCATACAATCCGGAAAGTCCGTACACAATGGCAAGCGCCATCAGAAAGCCATTCAGGTCATTGAACCGGACCCCGGAAAATAAAGTGTTTTCATACACCGCCGTCAGCAGGTGCCACGTGGAGTTGTTAGCCAGGCGGAAGTGCAGGTTGCCCAGGCCCGGAATCACCGGATACTCCTTAAGCCAATGCACAAAAGTGCGGTAGTACAAACCGTCGTCATAATGGTGGGGAACGATAAATGACAGATTTGCAACATCCAGTATGCGGTTAACGGCAATAATGCCAAGCACGGCTGTTAAAACCCATTGATAAGTTCTTGCCTTCTCCCGCTTAAGATTCAGATAATGCCTGAACAGAAATGGCAGCAAAACCACACCAGCGGCAAGGATGCCGTGGATGAATACCGGGGATAGGGGCAGAAACAGATGGTATATTCCGGCCGCAAACGACAGGAAAGCCAGCCCGGCAAGGGTAAGGTACAGAAAATCAACTCTTTCCTGATGTTCTTTAAAAAGGTGCTTTTCCAGGATCAGTACTAATCCCTTGCCTGCCACCAGTGAGGTCAGGCCAATAATCAGCCAGTTCAGCAGTATGTAAATCATGAAAGATAAAGCTACGCGGGAAACTGCTTACAAGAAAAGGGATTATAAAAGACAGAAGACATGGGTAAAGCTGGTGAGCCGGTAATGGTAAACTGAGCCTCCGGTGCCGGTTTCGTTATTGCTTTTTTCTGGCTGACTCTGCCGGGGCATTATAGTAGTAGGCCGCTAATTCATAAAAAAAATACTGAACTGGCTGGTTTTTATCTTTCATTCTGTTCATAATGTGGGAGGAATTTTCTTCCCTGTTATACATTTCATTGAGGTTACTCTGCATGTTGACATCACGGCTGAAGATTTTTCTATGATCAAGGTAAACCGAATCTCCTTTATAATGCTCTGACTGCTTGATTCTCTGAATTATTTCTGCATCGGTGTAGTATACAGTAGTTCCGGCTATATTCACCTTATACATCCGGTTCATTTTAAGGGTAAGCACAACGATTACAAAGCCCATTACCAGCACAAGGAAGAGAAGCAGCCGTCTGTCAGGTGTCATAAATTTTTACGATAAACAGGGACAAATCTGACACATTCAGAAGGAAATTCCAAACCGATGCAGTCAGTATCGGGCTATGGTCAGGCGGAATAGTGTCTTTACCATTTTCGGGTCAGGCGGCATTGCGTTTCACCAGCCAGAATACAATCCGGTTATGGGAGTGACTACAGGCACACGGCCAGCTCAGGAGAAACGGGAAGAAATAACAGGTTGGTGGCCATCCCTGTCCATGGGGGCATTGGCGTTTATACTGCGGCCACTGCTTCCGGCTCAGGTTCGATGATGGGTGGGTTATCACTACTACCACCTGCCTGCTTTGTGAAAGCGTTGCCCCGATTCACCGACTGGGCCTGAAGGTTTGCCACCCTGGTGGTAAGCACAGGTACGCCGAAAGGCAGGCTGGAGACCTGATCCTTCGTCTCACCAGATCAGTACTCCCGGCGGCGGCCGGGCGGGTCAAAGCTTTTGCCGGCGTCGTCCAGCACCAGCACCCAGTCATTGCCTTCAAAGGTTTCTCCGGGCGGATCAAATTCTCTGGTGTGCCCATTCTTGAACTTACCGATCCGGGCAGTGGCGCCATTGCCGGGGTTGTACCACCACGCCATCACATTGCGGCCGCTAATCCTGGTCAGATCCACCTTAGCCGGTTCGCCGCCGGGCATGTATACCAGAATAAAACTGCCGTCTTCGGCCCGGGCGGCGCGTACATGGTTGCGGCTGGTATCGTGCACGGTGATCAGCGACTGGTCAGGCACGAGCTTCTGCCAGGGACGTGACTCAAACAGGTCCCTCAGGTAGCCCATCTGCTCGGCACCGGGCTGTTCAATGGCTTCCTTCCAGGGAGTACGGGCCGAAGAAATGGGACTGCGGCTTTTGTCGTAAAACTGCCAGATGTTGTGATTGCCGTAGGTGTGGCCGGCCGCACCCGAAAGCACCGACCAGTAAGCCGCCTGCCGCACGTCAAAATCCTCAAACCAGCCGTTTTTCGGGTTCCAGTTCACGGGATGGTCTTCGTAACGTGGCTCGCCGTCCAGCACGGGTTTAGTGGGTGTCATGTTGCGGGCGGCCAGCGTCTTCTCGAAGTTCGGAAGGCCAAACGCCGCGTGGCCGGACTGGAACATATTGAAATCCAGCCAGTTATCACTGTGGAAAAATTCGGCAGAACTGCCGCCGCCTCTGGGGTGAAAGGTGATCAGCTGCGTATTGCCCACGGCGCTGCGGATGCCTTCTGCCATGGCCCGGATCACGGCCCGGTGGGTTTCATTTTCGGGATTCCGGTCGCCGCCAAGTATCCAGATCACGGGTTTGCCCTTGTAGCGGTTGCCGATCCAGGCGCCATAAGTGCGGGCATTTTCGGGCGTGAAAATTTCCGGCTTTTTTCCCATGCCATTCCATTTATCCCCCCAGGTGGGCAGGAGACCAATGAACATTCCGAGTAGTTCGGCCTTATTGACCACGTAATCCACGTGCCTGAAGTAAGCATCATTGGGCTGGGCCGGATCGTTGTTGTTCAGGGGGAGGTGGCCGTACCGGTTGGGCTCCGTGAGGCCATTCAGTTCAGCAAGCGCCACGGCCTGAATAACGTTGTAGCCTTTCTGGGCCCGGTCTTCCAGGTACATATCGGCTTCGTCACGGTCGAGGCGGTGAAACAACTCCCATGCCGTATCACCAAGGTAGAAAAAGGGTGCACCATCACTCTTTACCAGATAACGTTTATTGGGACTTACCTTCAGCGTCTGGCCAGTAAGCGGAAGGAGGGTGCATGCGCAGCCTAATGCAAGCGCAAGAAACCGCAGTAGTGCTTTTTTCATAACGGGCAAGGTAAGGAGGTTAGCATTTCGCAGCGGTAGTGTGCTAATTTAGCATTGTTAAATGATAATTGAAACCATTCTGGCCCGGTCGTGCTGATAATTGGGATCAAATCTTTTTTTATCCCGATTATCCAGGCTGCCTGTCCGGCACAAATACCGATTCTGAACCAGTGAAGACCATTTTTCCGGGGCAGAAGGACGGCGGCCAATCCTTGCGGATGAATCAGGGATATACGCAAACCTTCGCGGAATTGAATTCCTGCCTTTTCTTTTCCCTAAAGTTGCGTCCGCCTGATTAAATTGCAGCATCCGGCATACCTTACCCGCTTTAAGTACCCGATCAGAATTATAGATTATAGATTCTGAATTTTGAATTTTAAAATCAAACCTCCCGCATACAGTGTGTTATTATGTCCATTCAAAATTTAGAATTCCTGATTTAAAATTGTTTTCTTACTTATGACCAACAGGAAACTCCCGGCTTCCCATCACTTCTTCAATATCTCCCACCTACTGACTTTGGTGTCGCTGCTGGCCTTGTTCAACTGCAACAACAAAAGCCGGCAGGAGGAAATTTCCGATCCGGCTACCGCCGAAATTACGGGCCGCAACGTACGGAAAGTGCTTACGGCTTACGGAGAGCAAAACCCTGAAAATATGGTGATCATCAGCACGCCATTTGGCGATATGAAGGCGCAGCTGTACGAACAGACGCCCCTGCACCGGGCCAATTTCATCCGGCTCACCAGGGCGGGCTTTTTCGACAGTGCGTCTTTCCACCGGATTGTGAAGGATTTTATGGTTCAGGCCGGTTACGCCGACAAAAGAAAATTGAAACTGGATAATTACCTTGTACCGTACGAGGTGGACCCGATGCTGTATCACAAGAAAGGTGCCCTGGGCATGGCCCACCACGACGGAGCAAAAGGTTCTTCACCGTTCGACTTTTACATTGTGCACGGCACCGTCCTGACCAAAGACAGCCTGCGCAACTTCTCCTCGGCCACCGGAAAAATTTTATTTCCCGAACATATCGACACCTACACTACCCTGGGCGGTGCCCCGCACCTTGACAGTACCTACACGGTGTTCGGCGAGGTGATCGAAGGACTTCATATCATTGACAGCATTGCCGGCGTACCCGCCGACCTAAAGGCCGAAAAACCCCTGTCCCGGATTCCGGTCACGGTGAAGATTGCAAATCAGTGACAAGTGGTTAGTGACCAGTGGTAAGCAGCGTGCGGAAACTTACAGATGATTCTCTGTATCGTGCTCTAACCACTTTACCGCCGGCAACTTACCACTTACCACTCTGCACCTACAACTCCCATGCAGCCCATCCTGAAAGCTTACCTGAAGCGGCTTACCGACCTGACGACTTCCAACAAGTCGCTGCTGTTGCTGCAGCTTCCGGCCGAGCAGTTCATGGACCTGCACGAACTGGACTACCTGATGGGCAAACCTTCCTTCGATCTGGTGGCCCACCTCATGGCGGGTAAGCCGTCCATTCCGCTCTGCGACGTGCTCGACAGCCGTTATGACCGCGTCAACGAAGCGGGTAGGAAACTGGCGAAAATTGCCCGGACATCGGCATTTATCGAAGCGGAACGGGGCACGCAGGACCTGTACGTCGGGTATCCGATGGTGCGGGGCAAGCTGGCCGATGGTACGCCGGTGCGGTGCCCGCTGCTGTTTTTTCCGGTGCAGCTGGAACGCCGGCTCAATCAGTGGGCCCTCCGGCCCCGGGAAGGAGAGGAGGCAATCCCCAACAAAAGTTTTCTGCTGGCTTATGGTTATTTCAGCGGTGTCACCATGCCCGACGAATGGCTGGAAATGAACTTTGCAGGGTTCAGCCCCGATCCGCTGGTGTTCCGGACGCAACTGTACGAAAAGCTGAAGGAGAGTCCGCTGGAAATCAATTACAATCCTGATACATTCACCGATAAGCTGCAGCCCTTCCAACGCTTTACCAGAGTTGATTTTGAGGAGGGGGAGCGGAATGGAGAAATAAAATTATATCCGGAGGCGGTGCTGGGCATTTTTCCGCAGGCCGGCTCCTGGCTGGTGCCCGATTACCGCGAGCTGATCGAACGCGACGGTTTTCGTTCGCCCGAAGACTCTCTTCTATACCTATGCCGCCTCGCTGGGTGATGATATGCCGGCGGTCCGCGAGGAAGCGCTGCTTACGCCCTTTGCCCTCGATGCCTGGCAGGAAAAGGCCATCCTCACCGTCAGGTCGGGCGGCAGTCTGGTGGTGCAGGGACCGCCGGGCACGGGCAAATCGCAGCTGATCTGCAACCTGATCGCCGATTATACGGCCCGGGGCAAAAAGGTACTGCTCGTTTGTCAGAAGCGGGCCGCCCTCGACGTGGTACACGCCCGGCTGAAAAGTATGGGCCTGGCCGGCTTTGCCGCTCTGGTACACGATTTCCGGCACGACCGGAAAGCTATCTACAGTCAGATCGCATCGCAGGTGGGCCGGCTTGAGGAGTACAAGCGGCAGAATGCCAGCCTCGACGCCATCATGCTTGAACGCGGATTTTTGCAGGAAAGCCGCAAGATAGACCGGCTTGCCGCCGAACTGGAGGAGTTCCGGAAGGCACTCTTCGACGCTTCGGAGTGCGGCCTTACCGTAAAGGAACTCTACCTCACCAGCCAGCCGGACGGGGCCGCGGTTCCGCTGAAAAAGGAATACCGGCATTTTCATTTTGACTCTGTTGAGGAGTTCCGGCACCGGCTTTCGCAGTACGGGGCGTACGCCACCGGGCTGGAAGCCGATGATTACGTCTGGAAAGACCGGCTTTCCTTTGCGGGGTTTACCCATGCCGATCTGGTGGCGCTGTCGGAGGCCATTGCCGAAGTGCCGGAGGTGGCTGCCGGCGTAACCGCTCAGGCCGAAAAGGTGACCGGGCAGCCCTGGGCCATCTCCCGGATCGAACAGCTGGACGGGGACGAACGGAAGATTACCAACCTGCTGGACACCATCAAGACCCAGACGCAGTGGGAAATATTCCAGAGCCAGCTTTCCCGGGGCCGGGAAGGGCACTTGCCGGGCAAGGCACTGGATGCCCTGGAACGCAGGCTGCTCAGATGCCTGAAAGGGGAAGGGATTGATAAAAGTCTGGATACCAGTTCGCTGGAAGGCTTTGGTCACCAATTGAAAAAGGCGCGGCGGGCCCGGCAAAACTGGTTCCGGTGGCAGTACTGGCGGCTGTTTGATGCTGACCGTACCGTCGTCCGGAAGGTAGCCGCCTCCAATGAACTGCCGCTTACGGGGGAAGGATTGCAGGTGCTGGCCGAAAAAGTGCAGAACCGTCTGCGGGCCGAATCGCTGATCGCAAAGCTGCAGAAGATCTGGCCGGCCGTGGGGCTGTACGAAGAAGCAGGGGTACGCGTGTGGTTCAGCGATCAGCGGCAGGCAGCCAGGGCCCGTAAAATTGCCGAAAAAAGTGCGTTCTGGCAGGTACAGGGAGCCCCACTGCTGATGCCGGCGTTCAGTCATTTTCAGAAGAAAATGTTCCAGCTTTTCTTCGTGGCGGGGGAGTGGGTCACGTTCCGGCTCAAATGGCATTCTTACCTGACGGAACGGCAGATCCATACACTGCTGGAGCATCCGGAGTACCGGTCGCCGTGGACCGCCGTGCTGCAGGAAGATTTCGATCAGCTGATTGAACTGGACCGGCTGAAGGAGAACTTTACACCCGCGGAAAAGGAAGTGGTGACAAGGCTGGTGACGCACCGGAAAGCCAGCCCCGACACCTCCCTGGTGGCGCTGTTCGACAACAGCCTGCGCCTCGCCTGGATCGAACACATCGAAGGAAAACACCCGGTGCTGCGGGCGGCGTCTACCCTCAGACTGGCCGGGCTTGAGCAGGAACTGCAGATGAGCCTTGCGCGGAAAACTGCCCTGAGCCGGGATGTGGTGCTGCTCCGGTTGCGGGAGCAGACCTACCGCCGCGTAGAGGAAAACCGGCTCGGCAACCGCGTCACCTACCGCGACCTTGAACATCAGGTCACGAAAAAACGCAATAGCTGGCCGGTCCGGAAGCTGCTGACTCATTTCAACCGCGAGATTTTTGATCTGGTGCCCTGCTGGATGGCTTCGCCCGAATCCGTATCGGCGCTGTTCAGTCTGGAGAAGCAATTTGACCTTGTGATCTTCGACGAAGCTTCCCAATGTTTTGCCGAAAGGGGCATACCGGCCATGTACCGCGGCCATCAGGCGGTGGTCACCGGCGACGACAAGCAGTTGCCGCCCGGCGACCTGTACCGCATCCGGTTTGAGGAAGAAGGCGAACACCCGGACCTGGAAACAGATTCGCTGCTCGGCCTCGCCTCCCGGTATTTCGCGCAGATGCAGCTGGGTGGCCACTACCGGAGCCAGTCCCTTGAACTGATTGATTTTTCCAACCGGCACTTTTACGGCAATACCCTGCAACTGCTGCCCGACTTCGAAGTACTCAACCGCCGCCAGCCCGCCATCCGTTACCTGAAAACGGAGGGCATCTGGGAGAAAAACACCAATCAGGCCGAGGCCGACACGGTAGCCCGGCTGGTGCTGGGGCTGTTGCGGGAAGGTTCCGGCAAAGAGATCGGCGTGGTTACGTTCAACTTTCCGCAGCAGCAGCTGATACTGGACGTACTGGAAGCGCATGCGCTGGAGGCGCAACTGGTGCTGCCGGGAAGCCTGTTCGTGAAAAATCTGGAGAACGTACAGGGGGATGAACGCGACATCATTATCTTCAGCATCGGGTACGCACCCGACGGGAAGGGCCGCCTGACCATGCAGTTTGGCAGCCTCAACCAGGCCGGTGGCGAAAACCGGCTCAACGTGGCCGTGACCCGCGCAAGGGAGCAGATTTACGTGGTGAGCAGCCTGCTGCCCGGCCAGCTCCGCACCGAAGAATCGCAGCACGACGGCCCGAAGCTGCTGAAAAAGTACCTCGAATACGCGTGGCAGGTATCGGAGGGTGGTTTTGTGCCGGTGCCGAAAGCCGTTGATGGCTTTGCATCAGATCAACTGCTGAAGGACCAGCTCCTTAAAAAGGAATCCGGAATGGTCAAGGAACTACCCTTCGCCGACCTCACCGTTAAAAAGGGTGACCGCTACGAAAGCCTTTTGCTAACCGATGATGATCTGTACTTTGCCAGCCTTTCGGCCAAGGACGCCCACGCCTACGTGCCCTTCCTGCTGACCGGCAAGAACTGGCCCTTCCGCCGCGTCTACAGCCGGGAATGGTGGAAGAAGAAATTGAAAATTGATAATTAAAAATTGAAAATGTACACACCCAAAAATGAAATCCGCTGGGGCATAATCGGCTGCGGCGACGTAACGGAAGTCAAAAGTGGTCCGGCATTCAGTAAAGTGGCTCATTCGCGGCTGGTAGCAGTTATGCGCCGGGATGGCGAAAAAGCTGCTGATTACGCCCGCCGTCATCAGGTGCCGAAGTGGTACACCGACGCTTCCGCACTGATCAATGATCCGGAGGTAGATGCCGTATACATTGCCACGCCGCCGGATACCCACGCGCCGTATGCCCTGCAGGTGGCCGAGGCCGGTAGACCGTGCTACGTGGAAAAGCCAATGGCGCTCAGTTTCACCCAGTGTCAGGAAATAATACAGGCGTTTGAATCGCAGGGACTGCCTTTGTTTGTGGCATACTACCGGCGTTGCCTGGCGCAGTTTGTCAAGGTAAAAAGTCTGATTGATGAAGGGGCCCTGGGCAACATCCGGGCGGTAAATATCCGGCTGATCCAGCCCGTAAAGCCGGATGACCGGGAGCAGCCCTGGCGGGTGAATCCCGAGGTTTCGGGTGGCGGCCATTTTCACGACCTTGCCTCCCATCAGTTTGATTTTCTGGATTACATGCTCGGGCCAGTCGCGGAAGCAGCCGGCATGGCGGGCAACCAGGCGGGTCTGTACCCGGCCGATGATATCGTGACAGGCACCTTCCGCTTCAGGTCAGGGGTGCTGGGTACGGGCACCTGGTGCTTTACCGCGGCTCCGGCTGCCGCCGAAGATACGGTTGAAATTTTCGGTGACATGGGCAAAGTTTCTTTCTCCTCCTTTTCGGCCAGCCCGATCCGGTTTACCGGTGAGAAAGGTGCTCAGCAGTGGAGTATGCCCTTTCCGCCGCACGTGCAGCAGCCTTTGATCCAGACGGTGGTGGACCAGTTGCGCGGCGTGGGGGAGTGCCCCAGTACGGGCCGGACCGCCGCCCGGTCAAGCTGGGTGCTGGATCAGATTACGGGGCACCGGTAAGCCCGCGGAAGGAAAGTTCAGCAGTCGCTTTTATGATCTGGCAAAGGAGACGTTCTGATAAATTTCTGTAAGTGAAAGCTGCCAGGATAAAGCCGTTACTGACAACGTATCCCCGGGATTGTTCAGGTGCTGGTGCGCGTTCCAGCTGCCATTTTCGCTGCGTTCATACATCCGGATCCAGCACGAATACTGATCTATGATGATATAGGCTTTCAAGCCCGGAACAGCCTGATACATCTCAACTTTTTGAATCAGGTCTTTCCTCTCAGTTGAGTCAGACAGAACTTCAATGATCAGCACCGGGTCTTTTATTAACTGACTGGATTGCCAGTCCCGGTCTGAGCAGCTTACCATCACGTCAGGATAGACGTAACGCTTATCCTTTGCCACTTCCAGTTTTACGTTCTCGGTGAGTACCTGGCATCCTTTCGGGCCAAAGCAATTCCGCAGGGAAAATGCACAGTTCTGGATGATCCGGTTGTGAATGATAGTACCGCCGGACATAGCATACACTACGCCATCCATAAATTCATACCGGAGGTCTTCTCCGGAGACTTTTTCCAGTGCCTCGTATTCCTGGAGCGAAAGCGGTGATTGTCTGAACCAGGGATCTCCCATGATATATACTTTGGCTGCAGTACTCACTAAAGCTACCGGAAAACCGGCATTTATAAAAGTTTGCTATCTGCCCCTAAAACTTGCGGTTGGGCAGGGTGATGGTAAAAATGGTACCGGCTTTGAGCTGGGACTGCAGTTGTACCGTGCCGCCCAGTATATCCACGATTTCCTTCACCAGGTACAGGCCCAGTCCGGTGCCATCCCTTGAGTCGGTGGCCCGGTAGAACATATCAAAAATCCGGGGCAGATGTTCGCTGCCGATGCCGATGCCGTTGTCAGAAATTCTGATCACCGCTTCCCGGTCAGTTATGTCCACATCTACCTCCACGAATGGATCAGCCTTTTCGCTGTCGCTGTACCGGAATGCGTTGGACAGCAAGTTGTTGAACATGATTACCAGCCTTTTGGCATCGGAACAGAAAGGAGTGTCACCTTTCACGTCCACGCGTACAGCAATGCTTTCCGCACCCGGCAGGTGACTCAGCCCTTCCCCGATTTCGCGGATGATCTGGGCAAAATCAATCTTTTCCGTCTGCACATCGGTCCGGCGGTTGCGCGAAATGTCCACAATGTCGCGGATGATATTGTCCAGCTTTTCAATGCTGCGCAGCATCATCTGGTAATATTTTTCCTGCTGGTCGGGTTCGGTGTCAATCTGCGCCAGGTTCACCAGACCCTTCATGGACATCAGCGGAGCCCGCAGGTCGTGGGTGGCAGAGTACACGAAGCGGTCAAGCTGCCGGTTGATGCGCTGTAGTTCGTCGTTGTGCTGCTGCAGGCTTTTCTCGGCCAGTTTCCGGTCGTTGATGTCCATCACGGTTCCATACAGCTTGGTCACCCCGCCGTTATCGGCCACCACCGGCTTTCCGATGATGTTGATGTAGCGCACGGTGTTATCCGGACGGATGATCCGGACGTCAATCGTCTGAACTTCATGGTGTACGCCGGCAAGGTCACTGGCCTCTTGCAGGACGAGCCAGTCTTCCGGATGGTGAAACTTCGCAAGTTCATCAAACGACGGCACACCGCCTGACGGATCAATGCCATAAATGCTGAACACTTCATCGGACCACACCAGTTGCCGGTTGCCGGGGTCGTATTCCCAGTTACCAATCCGGGCGACGGCCTGCGCCTCCCGCAGCCTGACTTCACTCCGGCGGATCTTTTCCTCGATCAGCTTCCGGCCGGTGAGTTCGTAGCCGAAAAACAGGTAGCGGCTTACCTTTCCCTGAGTCATCTGGGGCTGGATCAGCGCCTCCACCCAATAGACATTTCCGTCTTTGGTGCGGTTACACAACTCACCCCGCCACTCCCGGCCCTGTGAAATGGTTTCCCGGACATAGTTCAGGAATGACTCAGAATGAGAACCTGAATTGAGAAGAATGCGCAACTCTTTGCCCAGCAGTTCCTCCCGGCTGTACCGGGCCCGGTTGCAAAGCAGGTCGTTGACCTGAATGATATTGCCGGTAGTGTCGGCAGTGGCTACCAGCACACTTTTGTCCAGCGCATCGCGGTAAAGCTGTAGTTCAAGATGGTAGGCATCCAGTTGCGGCCGGGCCTCCATGCTGCCGGTGATGCCTTCTTCAGCCGCTGCGTATAAGGTAGGGCCGGTGGGGCCACCTGCTGACGGACTCAGGTTTATATTGCCGCTTTTGTTTTTTGCAGTGAAATTCAACTCGCTTTTTGCCTCACCCGGTTGAGTCCGGAAGGCATGATCCGGATCCAGAAATGAGTTTTGCTGGGAGTACAGAATATATCCTTCCACAATATTATAGGAAGTGACACAGGTAACCGTTGTTTCTACCGTAACATAGCCGCCACTCCCTTTGCGCAGCCGCAAGGGAAGCCGGGACTTTGATCTGGCATCAGACTTAACGCCCATCAGCGCAGTGACCAGCGGCTGCACGTCCAGCGGATGCAGAACCTGCAAAAAATTTTCTCCCAAAGTTTCTTCCGGCTGATAATCCGTACAGGCGTAAAAGGATGCGCTGTGGAACTGAATCGTAAAATCAGAATGGAGAAAAGTGATGATACCCGGACTTTCCCGGATCAGCGTGTAATAAAAACTGGCCGGATGGTTAGTTGAAAGAATCATTTTTCGTCATAAAAGAGCCCGTATTTTATCTGGTTGCTGGCCAATGGTGAGGAAATAAAAGCGGATATTTTCAACCTTTATACTACCTGGGTAAACAAAGTAAATAAATAGATACAACAGTTGAACGGAATGCTTTTATAATTTTTTGGATGCACCGGCAAAGCCGTTCTTTTCCCGAAAGCAGTGCCACCCACCCCGGCGGAGCGGATTCTTCCGGAAAACCTTCTTCCCCAGAATTTTGCTTGACAGGTAATGATTCATTTATTAACTTTGAAACTCAAAGTACTTTTTATATGCTAATCAAAAGAGATAGGTTTACTTTCCCCTTCCGCGAACCGGTGATCCGGCTGCTGGCAGTATCGGTGCTGTGCGTGGGTTTGCTCATTTTCCGGATGTACCGGACGGAGAGCATCCGGTTTATGTTTCTTGCCTGGAACCTGTTTCTGGCGTGGGTGCCGCTGGGCATTGCCCTGCTGGTGTACCAGCGGATGGGGCAGGGGCGGCTGCGCGGTTACCACGGCCTTGCCGGCTGGGCCAGCTGGCTCCTGTTTTTTCCCAATGCGCCGTATATTATCACTGACCTGCTGCACCTGCGCAAGCCTTCTGCGATACCGGTCTGGTACGATTCGCTGATGGTATTTTCGTACGCCCTGGTGGGGCTGCTCACCGGTCTGCTCTCCCTGTACCTGATTCACCGGGTGATGGACCGGCTGGTGGGTACCCTTGCCGCGTGGGGCGTAGTAGCGGGCAGTCTGCTGCTGGCGGGGTTTGGCATCTACCTGGGCCGTGTGGAGCGGTGGAACAGCTGGGATATTCTGACAAATCCTGCCGGGCTGCTGAGCAATGCACTGGGGCAGCTTACCCATCCGCCGGCCCTCCAGCTGACCGGTGTTTTTGGCTTGATGCTGATGGCGATTTATCTCACTTTTGTGAGCTTTATTCAACCTCCGTCCCCCCATGTGGTTTCAACCCATCCTTCTTAGCATCCGCAAAACCGTCAGGAGTTTCGGTTACGCCTGGCACGGCATCTGGCTGGTGGTCCGTTACGAAAACAACACCCGCGTACACCTGCTGGCCTCGTCGGGGGCGGTGGTGCTGGGCGTTTTTCTGGATCTGAATTACCTGGAGTGGGCAATCATCCTGATGCAGATCGGGCTGGTGTGGGCGGCCGAAACTTTCAACACGGCACTGGAAAAGCTGGTGGACCTGGTTTCGCCGGAATATAACCCGCTGGCCGGCAAGGTGAAAGACATTGCTGCCGGGGCCGTGCTGTTTGTGTCGCTGATGACGGTGGGAGTGGGGGGCATTATTTTCGGTCACCGGCTATACCAACTGCTCGTAACCGGCCCGGGCGGCTGAGTTTACAGAATTAAGTCACTTTTGCAATCCGGGCCGGGTTAAAATAATTGTCATACCAGGGTACATGTACCAGTTCCTGCCTCTTCAGGGACCTCACCCCCAGCCCCCTCTCCCTGGGTGAGGGGGCTGGGGGTGAGGTCCCTTGCCGGAATGTACCGTAGTATAAATAATTGTTAAATCTGTTACGGGTCCATTTAACATTGACGGATGGCCGGGTACCGGGATGTTGCGCAAGCGGTATTGATTTTCAATTATTTACGGATTTGTTTAAATTGTTCCCAAATAAGCCGGGTAAGGGAATGGTAAAATGGGCTTAAAAATAAGGTAACAGGCGGGGAATAGTTTTGGAGCATAATTCCATTTACCCACAAAACCTTACTCCAAACCCTACATAATTACCTTCGCAAAAGTGTGCTGATGGCCGCGATGGCCGGTACAGTTATGTTTTCTTCCTGCGAAAAAATAGGACTGACCGAAATCGAGAACCGCTTTTTCGGGCCGGCCGGCCTGAAAAATCATTCCGTGACGCCGCCCCTGATAAAACCATGCCGGGCTTTGAAAACATTCAGATTTTCTCCCTCATCGGCAGCGACGACGTACTGCCTCAGTCTCCTGATTTCGTATTCGGCGGCTCTGCCGACGGTGCCGGGTTTATGAAGAATCCTGACGGTCCCGGTTTTGTGGCCGTGGTAAACCACGAAGACAACTGTGCCGTATCCCGCATCTATTTCAACCCGGTCCTGAAGCCGATGCGTGGCGAGTACCTGCTCAACTCCGACGGTGGCGGCTCTGCTCGGCTACGCTGGCCACGCCCGAAGAGCACGGCTTTGGGCCGCTGTTCCTGACTGCGGCGAAAGTGGTAAAGAGTCCCGTACGCACACCATCAATCCGTTCGAAAAGCCCGCCTCTCCTTCCGTAAGCCGCGAAGTACCCGGTCCGGGCCGCTGGCCGCTGGCACCTTTGCCGGTAAAACGGTGATTATCATCGGCGACGACGATCCGGCTGCCGATGGCGGACAGGTGTTCATGTACGTGGGCAACTGCGGCGACCTGAACAACGGTGATTTTTACATGCTGAAGCGCAAGGACGACAACCAGCGGGAAAGAGATATTGTGCTGGGTCAGAAATATGCTGTAGAGTTTGTAAAGGTAGAAAACCACAAAAACCTCACCAGGGAAGCCAGCGGTGCCAATGCCGATTTCAGCCGTACCAAATACGGCCGCGTGTACAAAATGGTGCTGGACGCCAACGATCCGACCAAGGGTGAGCTGCAGGTGATTCTGGACGGCGACATTGCCAGCGGGATTGCCAACGAGTTCCAGAACCCGGACAACATCGTAGTGACAGACAACTACGCCTACATTCAGGAAGATTCCAACGGATACGGCAACGTGAAGGGCACCAACCACGATGCCTACATCTACCAGTACAACCTGGCTACCGGCGACCTGGAAGTAGTATTCGAACTGGATCACCGCCGCAATGCGCCGGACGTGGTTGAGGAAATACTATTTTCCGGATACAACGCTGATGCCAGGCGGGAGGTTTTGCAGGAGATGAAAATACTGTCTTCCAACATAAAACGGCTGTATTACGTGTTCAGAACCGCCGCGTTTACCGGCGCCCAGATTCTGGATGCGGTGCGTAACCAGCTTTTTGCCCGCACCTTATTTGACAAAGAGGCCTTTGATGTCAATTATTTTACTCCCGATTACCAGTCCCACCAATCGGCCGAACGGGTGGAGTTAGGCAAAATGTTGTTTTTTGAACCCGTTTTGTCGGGCAACGGTTCGCGGTCCTGCGCCTCCTGCCACCAGCCGGAAAAAGCTTTTTCGGACGGAAAACCAAAGAGCATTGCGTTTGATTTCAAAGGACAGGTAGCCCGCAACGCGCCTACCGTCATCAATGCCGGCCTGCAGCAGGGATTGTTTCACGACCTGCGCGTCAGTTTTCCGGAAGACCAGGCTTCGGCCGTACCGGTAAATCCGGAGGAGATGCACGGCGACCCCGAAAAAGCGGTGGGCGACCTGAAGATGAGCCCCGAATACGTGGGACTGTTCCGCAATGCGTTTCCCGAAGCGAAAGAAGGCCCGGTAACGGCAAGGCACCTGAAAACCGCCATTGCCTCCTACATCCGGTCCCTGACCGGTTTCGACTCCCGCTTCGGCCAGTATATGCGCGGCGGCCAGACCCGCCTGACGGCGCTGGAAAAAGAAGGATTCAATCTGTTTGCGGGCAAAGCCAAATGTGTCACCTGCCACTTTGTTCCCTTGTTCAACGGCACCGTGCCGCCGGATTTTGACAAGACCGAAGCCGAAATTTTCGGGGTGCCCGCCAGCAAAGACACCCTGCATCCGTCGCTGGACTCCGATCCCGGAAAATTTGCCCTCTACCGCCGCGATTTGCACAAGTTTGCCTTTAAAACCCCGACCCTCCGCAACGTGGCCCTTACGGCCCCCTACATGCACAACGGCGTGTACGACACGCTGGAAGAAGTGGTAGACTTTTACAACCGGGGTGGCGGCACCGGTCCGGGGCTGGACGTGCCCAATCAGACTTTACCTGCTGATCCCCTGAACCTGTCGGCCGGTGAGAAGAAAGCACTGGTGGCTTTCATGCACACCCTTACGGATACTTCAGCGACAAGGAACGTTCCCCGGCGGTTGCCCTTTTTTCCGGCCCAGGCGGTGGTGAAAAGCCGCAAAGTCGGCGGCGCATACTAAGAGGCTACGCAATTTTAAATGGCGGATTCTGGATTTTGAATGTCCGGAACCACTGCCTGCCGGTCCTTTTCATCAAATGCTGAAATCCAAAATACCTGCTCCTGCAAGGATTTCAGCGTGGACGCTGGAATCAGTTGGAGGTACACAGGTCATTGTTTGTATCTGATTTCTGTCTGGTTCCAGCGTGAACGCTGGAACCAGTTCCAACTTCTTCAAAGTTTCCGCTCCAGCCACAAGTATCCGGCACTTGCCAGAAAAAGCAGATAAAACCAAATTTCCGGAACCGGTTCCCGACGGGTAGCCGGAGACGCTTTTTCCGCCGTGGCCTGTCCATTTTTGACAAACGCCAGCGTTGCTTCGTACCGCTGCCGGGCCTGCAGGTCCGGCCAGTCGCCGGGACCGTAGATGTAAAAGGGGCAAGGCTTGCCGGATGGCGTGGTAGCCGTGTGCCATCCTTCGTGGTGCGGCCAGAAGTTTGATTCCCACAGGGGCAGACCGGGTGCCGTTTGCTGCGGATAAAGGGCAATGCTGTCTACGGTCAGTTCCGGCAGTTGTGCGCCGTCCCGGACCAGTTGTATGATTGCCGGATGGTCCACCGGCGGCAGGGGAGTGGCTGCCTGCCACATCTCCGGATCGCGCCGTTTTCGCGCCGTTGCCGTCAGCAGGTGACTCCACCAGGAGGCATGGAGGCCCGGCTGGCCCGACAGTATCCACTCAAAAGTATTGCCGGCTACTGCCACTGCAACTCTGCCCAATCCGTAAGGTTTCACTGCCGCCAGGGTTTGTCCTTTCGGATCCGTCGCCAGCGGCCGGACTGCAGGGCTCTCCTTCAGGAACAGGGGAGAAAACGTAACGGGAGCCGGTTTGGCCGGACTGCCGCTCCATTCCGGTGACAATCTGGTGTCTTCTGATCCGGCCACCACGGAAAGCTGAAAGTCGGTAAAAGGCGGGACGGCGGGAAACGGGGTTCCGGAGGCCAGCACCAGCACACCAAGCCCATCCCGTACTTCGCTGTTTATAGCCGCCTTTTCCGTGGCAGAAAACCGCCTGAGCGAGGCATCGTCCAGAATAACCAGGTCAAATTTTTCCAACAGTCCGGCATTCATCCGGTTCAGGGAAACGGGTTCCGCGTTCAGAAATTCCGTCCGGAATTTTTCCTTGCTGATGGCCGCCCGGGCCGTAACCGAATGGCCCGTTTCGGCAAGGTAAGCTTTCAGAAACTTGCTGCCGAACGTAGGAAAGGATTCCAGAAACAGCACCCGGAGGGATTGGCGGGGCTCCACCCGGAAGGGTATTTTTTCGGGAGTAACCTTTTTCCCTGCCCGGATCGTCAGGGTGAATACCAACTGCCCGGCTTCTTTGGGAGCAGACCGGAGCGAAAAGGCTTGCCGTTGCCCGGCGGCTATTTCCAGAGAATCCAGACCAGTTCCAAAGCCTTCCAGCCTCAGCTGCACCGGACCGTCACCGGTGTTCTGATAAACGCCCTGCAGCACCAGAGGGTCACCAAGGGTCACCTGCTGCGTCCAGTTTGCTGCATCCAGGCCGCCGGATGGCTGGGAGAGATGCGGGATCACATTCACCGAATCCAGTTCTTCCAGCTGATAATCCGTTAAACCATACCCCAGCAGATGCAGGGATTTTACTTGTGGATGGTTACGGCGCAGGTACGCCAGATCAGGCAAAATGCTGGCACCATACCGGGAAAACTCACCGGCCAGGTTGCTGTCAATGGCGTAAATTTCGGGTACGGCGGGCAGTGATTGTAAAAAGTTATTAAGTGAGTCGGCGGAAGCTCCCCGGGTAAGTAAAATTGCCATGCCCGGTGCCGTACGGACGGAAATTGATGGGCGGAAAACCAGCAGGCCCAGTGCTGCTGTCGCCAATAGCACAGCCGTAAGCCGCCAGACCAGCCGTTGCCGGTTTGGGCGGCGCACCTCCAGCCAGAAGAAGAACAGTGCGGCTAAGCCAATGGCAAAAAGAATTACTGCGGTCATTCAGGTCTGTTTTTGTGTCTGTGACGGACGATAAACAGTCTGCCGTTTCAACCGTGGGCTATTGATATCCATCCTGTTTCGGCCCTGCAATGAGCCTTGGCCAACGCTGATCACTTACGTTTTCGGCAAATCAATCCGGAGCAATGGATCGCAAATATGCGGGAACCTTACCTTTCTGCGGAAGCAGCCTCTATTAAATTTTGCCTGGCCATCTCAACCAACACATTTGTGAAATCGCAGGTATGGCAAAACGCGTATGAGAACAACTTTTTCCTTTCTTTTTCTCCTTCTTTCTTTTTTTTCCTGCCGCACAGTTGAAGTATCGCCCCGGCAAATTTCTTCATTGCCGGCCGGTGGCGGGTAACGATTTGTCAGAATCAGGATTTACGGGATCAGCAGGATGAAAGGATTCCGGGATCAGGTCCTGTTTATCTTTTAATCCCGCAAATCCTGATTCTGACCACCTGCCCCGGAGCTAACCAAAACGGTACTTCGAGAAAGTCCTGATATTTCCAAACTACTCCTCACCACAACTACAGGGGACAACTAAAACTGCCCGGCAGCCGATCATTGTCAATTGTCAATTGCCTTAAGGTACATTTCCCCCAGCCGGCTGCCGGCGTGACCCGTTTGCCCCGGCGACTCTCCGGCGGGAGGCAGCACCGACCAGAAAGCCTTCTGCACGACTGGCAGGCAGCCTTCACAAACTACTTTTTGCTCCCTTGCTTCGCTGACCAGTTGCCGCAAGGCCCGGAGAGCGGCCAGATACCGGCCCGGCTGACGGATGGCTTCTTCGCCCAGTTCACTGCCGGCCGCTTCCAGTCTGCCCAGTTCAGCTTTCGTGAGTTTTCCTTTTTCCTGCAACTTTGCCAGCACCGGCACTGCCTCCCGGATAGCAGGAAATTTCGGGTCCGGCCCGGTTTTCCGGCGGTTTACCGGTTGCCCGATTTTATCGAGTTCACCCGTCAGGCGTTTCTCCTGCGGCTTCAGCGGCGGCGGCTCAAAGCCGGTCCTGGCCACGTAGGCCCGCGAACTCTGCTGCACTTCCTTGAGCAGTTTCAGCGCCTGGTACTCATACGGCAGCGCCTCCTTCAGGCGGTAAGTCCGGAGCCGGAGTTCGGCTTCCCACATCTGGGCGAGGCAGGCTTTCAGCTTCGTTTTCACGGCCGGTTCCAGAAAAGTGGCCTCTTCGGATTCGTCGTGGGCGTGCACGAATGCCTCCAGCCCCTGCAGGTCACCGGAATGGTCGTGCCCGTCGCCGTCGAAATGGCCTTCGTCCACCAGTTTTTCCTGACCGGCAATTTCGCCGATCATGTCTTCAAACTCTTCACCCAGAAACTTGCCGTAGCGCAGGCGCAGCACTTTCTGATCAATGCCGATGGCGTTGCTGCGTTCTTTAAAAACGTTTTCTTTGAGCCGGGGAGCTTCTTTTAAAAGTTTTTCGGTGTCGATAATAATCTGCCGCTGGCTGCGGAAATACTCCGGAACGGGGTTTATGCCCATCGTCATGGCCTCGGCAAGGGTAACCTGGGCGGTGTCCTGCAGGGAAATAATGTAGGTATCTGACCGGGTTGACTGGGCGTGGTTGTCGGTGGCCTGCACGTAGAAGTACAGCTCGTCGCCGGGAGCCATGTCCATCCGCGCCGGCTGCAACATTTTAAACATACCCGATTCTTTCTGGAACGGAGGAAAACTGGACCCGAGGCTGATTTTTTCCTCCCGGAATTTGACGGCTTCCCCCGAACCTTTGGCCACGGTAGCCACCAAAAAAGCTTCGCGCAGGCCGTAATCGTCTTTCAGGCTGATCTGCACCCGCACGTCCGTGGGCTTGCCGTAGGGAATCTCCACGTAAGGCTCCGGAGCGGAGATCACCAGCACGGGCGGCTTGTCTCTGATCGCCTCCAGCCGGTAAAATTCGGAAAGTTCCCCGTCCACGCGGATCTGGTACAGGCTGTTTTGGGTAATGGTTTTCACCCCCGACCAGCTGTCTTTCTGCCGCCTGAGGGGAAGAGTATCGCCTTTCCCAAGAATCAGTTCCACCCGCCGGGCGGGAATATCGGTGGTGATCCGCCAGGTGACCGTGCCGCCTTCTTCCACCGAAACGTCCGCCGTTTCCTGCTCCCGGACCGCACCGCCGGTATAGGAAGGAGGCGCAATGGTGAGGGACAATGCAGCTAGCCGGGGCCTTGCCGGTACGTTGACCTGTTGAAAAGGTGTTGACAGAGTAGCCGGTGGCGCAAAAAGCGGATCTTCCGGCGGCGGGGCCGGCCAGGCCAGTATCCCCAGGCCGACCAGCAGGCAAGCTGCCGCCGAAAACATTTCCCTCCGGTAAGACCGCTTCAGCGCCTTTTGGGTATCCACGGTTCGCAGTGCCTCCAGCAGCCTTCCGGTTTGCATGCGTTCGAGCAGCGACAGTTCACCGGCGGGTTTGAGCAACAGATGGGTACTTTCTTCCAAATGCGGAAACCGCGCATTGAGGTGAAAAGCGATTTGCCGCAGGGTAACCGACCAGGGTCTGGCGAGGAAAAGGACAAGTGCCCAAACCAGTATAAAAGCCGGCACCGCCATTCCCCACGACCAGCCGAAAAACCGGAATCCGGCGGCACTGATCAAAAAGGCAAGTCCCAGCGCCGGCAGCGCAGAGGGCAGCACGCCACGGATCACCAGATTCCGGCGGATGCGTTGCAGCAAAGCCATTCCTTCCCCTGTTGTCATGCGGTTACTCGTTTGGTGGTTTCCCGCTTTTGCCGGTGGGAAAGCCACCTTTCCAGCCAGAAAAGCAGCAAGGCTGCCAGCAGGAGCGGCTCGCGCAAAGGTACGGTCCGGTCAGCAACGGGGCGGTCTGGTTTTTTGCCATCCGTGCGGGGCATCAACTGCCGGGCATCCACTCCGCGTAAATCGGTAAAGCCGGTACGCGGGGCACGGGGCTCCCACAACGAAGTGCGGAGCAAACTCAGCAGGGCCTCGGGAAATGCGGGGCTCCAGGCGAGGTCATTCCACTGTGGGGCAAACCGGCTGTTGAAGTAGTAAGTGACCGGACCACGCTGGTCGTCGCGGCTGAGCATTGACTCCCCGAAGCCATTCCGCCAAACCGGCAGGCCGGGAACATCGCCTTTGAATTGTCTGGAAACATCCACTGGCCGGGCACTGACCAGCGGCCACTCCAGCCAGGTATTTATATTGTGAGCGGAATCAGAAAGCGGATACCGGAACAGGACGCTGGTTTCCGTGACGTCACTTTCCGGAAAAGGTGCGTGCGAAAGCCAGAAAACCATGTTCTCCGGGAAAGCAATTTTATCCGGACCAGTTGTGACCGTAATCACCATCTTCCGGCCCGTGAAGCGGGAGATCGCCTGCAGGGCGGTCTGCAGGTAACGGACATCGGAACTGTACCGGGTGGCGTAATAAATATTTATCCGCGTGGTGGCGGTATCCACCTGCACTGCATTGCCGCCGTTCAGCCGCACCGACGGAGCACCATTGGACGTAGTTACCTGCAAAATCTGTCCGCCTGGCTGCGGGAACCTTCCCGTTCGAGCGGGCAAAGTGCTGATGCGCAGTTGGTTTCCTGCCGGGCGGCTCTCTCCCCACACCACGCGCAGGCTGTCGGTGGTGGTAAGGTACGTTTCATGTATCCAGGTGGTGGTCGTGTCAGAAGCAGGAAAAGTCAGCCAGTTTACGCCCAGGCCCACTGCCGGCCGTTCTCCCTTCAGGGAAGCCAGCCTTTCGCCGGTCAGGAGGAAAACCGCTGCCTGGTCCGGCAATAATTGCGCTGCTTCCCGGAGCAGCGACCAGTAATTTTCCGGCTCCTCCGTACGGTTCCGGTTAACAGGAGGTTTGCCAACTTCAATCACTGGAAAGCCCTCCGTAAACCACCTCTGTTCCGTTGCGGTCGTGGTCAGGCTGTCCATCGCCTGTCTTACGAGGCTCGCAGAGTCGGCCACCTGGGCTGCCAGTTCGGGGCTCACCAGAAGCCAGTTTTTTACCTTTTCTTCTCCCGGCGTTACCCACTGCGGCCCGGCCAGCAGCAGGGCCAGCAGACTCAGCAGTCCGCAGCGGACCAGCAGGAGCCACAACTCACCCAGCCGGATGCTGCTCATGCGGCGGCTCTGCGCCTCTTTCAGCAAGGCAATGCTGCCCACCCTGATCCGGCGGCCCTGCTTCCGGTTCCACAGGTGGATGGCAACCGGCACGGCCAGCCCCAGCAGGGAAAAAGGCCAGAAAGGTTGCAGCAGTTGGAGCATGGGAGGAGAAGGGGGTTAGTAGTTAGTGGTTAGTGGTTAGGAGGGAAATAGTGGGCTGTTATCTATTATCTGCTATTTGTTATCTGTTATCCGTTATTTGTTTCAAAAAGTCGCGGAGGGCTTCGTCGAGGGGCTGGTCGGTGATCTGCAGGCGGTAGTATACGTCGTTTTCCAGCATGCGGCGGCGGGTGGTTTCCAGATAATCCTGCAAGCTCTTCCGGTAACTTTCCCGCAGTCCGTCGGTGGCAACTTCCACCTGCCGGCCGGTTTCCCAGTCTTCCAGCGTCACGTGGCCGCCGTAGCTCAGGTTCAGTTCGTTGGCCGCCAGCAGTCCGATCACAATCACTTCGTTGCCGTGCGCCCTGATCTGACTGATCAGCCGGGTAATTTCATTATCGGTTTCGTACAGATCAGTTATGATAACGGTCAGTTCGCGGCCGGTGGTACCCGCCAGCAGCTTAATTCCTTCTTCCTTGCCGGGAAAAGTACTGCCCGGTTGCAGATTTTCAAGCTGGTAAAACAGCCGTTGCAGGTGCTGGGTGTCGCGGCGGGGCGTCAGGGAAAAAACATTGCCTTTGCTCATCGTAAACAGCCCAACGGCGTCGCCCTGGCTCTGCGCCAGATACGCAAGGGCCGCCGCCAGCCACCGGGCATACTGGATTTTGGTCACTCCGTCGTCTTCATGGTTCATGGACGCACTGGCATCCACCACCAGACGTACGGTGATGCTGTTTTCGGTCTCAGCCTCCCGGATGTAGTACCGGTCGGACCGGGCAAACAGTTTCCAGTCGAGCTGCCGCAGATCGTCGCCGGGCTGGTAGCTGCGGTACTGGCTGAACTCCATGCCCGAACCTTTCTGCGCACTTTTCTGCATCCCGGTCATAAACCCGTCCACCACCGTTTTTGCCAGCAGGGACAGATTCTTGAGAGAGGCCAGGGTTTTGGGAGTGAGCAGGGACACGATGGTATTTGAAGGATGAAAGTTGATAATTTAAAATGAGTGTGGCGTAGTTCGGGTTATCTGTTGGCCTTGCAACTGCCAGCTGATTCAAGCGTCCGCGCTTGAATCAGTCTGAGGTAATATCTGAATGAAGCAGACAAAATATGTCTGCTTCATTCAGATATCCGATAAAAAGAAGGTTAAGCACAGATTGAATTTAGGGATAACTTTATAACCAGGGAAAATAAGACTTTGATCTAATTGCCGGTTGATGATAATGGTGCCTCTTCGAATGAGTAGGTCTCATTTGAAAAGTACAGGCTTGAAAAGCTTCATTGAAATCTTCTTTCATTAAATGCTTATTATGAAAACTTATCTCAAAAGGGCTGGTAGTATCTTGATTATTTGTGAATCAGCAGTTTTAATGTTGTATGCCCTGAATCACTTTTTTGCAGATAAATTATTAGAAACAACCGGTTTCGATACCTGGTCTGAAGATTATGAAGAGATTGTCCGCTGGGTAGTTATAAATAACCTGTTAGCTACCCCGGTACTGTTCTTGTACAGTATTAGTTCTCTTATAAATAACAGGCATCAGAGAATTAATTACGGTACTTTATTTGCTTTGCTCAGTAGTAGTTTTTACTTGACTTTACTTTTTCGTGATATGTACCTTAAATCTGTTTGAGTGAAATTATAATCAGGTTAACTGCCAGTACAGACTGATTCAAGCGTCCACGCTTGAATCTCTTCAATGGAAATCTAATCTGAAATTCCCACGCGCTGATCTGTTATTTTTCATACGGGGCACAATTTAACCGGACTGGACGGATAAGCACTGCTGTAGTAATAGTCCTGAGGTTCGGCCACAAAACCTGACCTGACCGGATTCTGGTGGATATAATTGATTTTCTGCTGAACCTTAGCCAGATGATCAAGCAGAACAGGGTAATTTTCGTTTTGCCACAACTGATGATAGTTTTGCCACAACTGATGATATTTATTGAGCGGATTTTCCGATCCGTGCTTTCTGAAGAGAGGTAACATCCAGTCCTTTCGGCTCTCCTGCGGATTATTCATGATCATCTTGACCAGTTCTTTGGAAGTGAATGTTTTAAAGTCTCTCAAAGTGTTGCCCAAAGGTTTTTCAAGTGATCTTGCTACCAGATGCAGATGGTTGGTCATCAGCACATATGCAAAAACTTCCAGTCCTTTGTTTTTCACGCAGTGGTTCAGACAATCCACAACAAAATCTCTGTAAAGGCGTCGGGTGAACACATCTGCCCAGTCAACAACGGTCAAAGTGAGAAAGCTGACATCGTTTGGTGCAGTTGTTCTTCGCATTGTTAAAAGCATCTGGTTCAAGCGTGGACGCTTGAACCAGAAAATGTAATGTTGGATACTGATACTGACTTTGTTTACAAACTGGTTCAGGCGTCTAACAAACTGGCTCAAGTGTCCACGCTTGAACCAGTCCATTCAGTCCGATTCTGCTGCCTGTCTGATGACTTGGTTGCGTTCCGGAAGTAATTTTTTCATGTAGCCGGTGAGCACCAACTGGTTGAACAGCTGCCCCAGAGGTCCCAAGGGAGACTGGAAATCAAATTTATCCGTCATGAGTGTAAACTGACCCTGCTCACGGACCCCACGAACCGGATCAAGCGTGGACGCTTGATCCGGTATGAGTAAAATCCTCATACCTGAATTGAGGAGATGTGATTACGCGGCCTGCCAATTCAGTTATTGCTTCAGCCTGTTCGCGGCTTACACCCGGGAATCCCTGGAGGAACTCATCCAAGGAACGGGCTTCCGGATAATCAAAAAGAGTTTGTACAGCTACTCTGGTGCCGCGGAATACGGGTGTGCCTCCCAGTATTTCCTTGTTTACCTCAATTACGTTTTGATTCATAAAGGTTTTGCCGTTATTCTCCAATAAACGGAAACTCACCGGAAACTGCTGATTACCATCAGGATTTTGCGTCCATTTACAGAAAAATTTTGGCGTCCATATCAGAAGACTTTACCATTTCTGATTCAGGCGTCCACGCTTGATCCAGTTTGAGCTACCGCTGACGCAAATAATCACCGTTGTGGTGGAGCAATGCATTCAGGCAGGGGGGCATTTCAGCGTGGTGTTATGGGTGGTTATTCTTTTAGTGAATATCCCAGATCATTTTTAATTGTCCTGTTTTCGCCCCAAGAGGCAAGTACCGCAGATAAGCTTCATTGGTGTAACAGACCTGCGGCGAAATAAAGTACTGTAAAACAACAAGTTACAATAAATGCAGTTG
>JAUJMU010000024.1 GCA_030446715.1 Cytophagales bacterium
GGTAAACAATGGTGATTCCGGCCGGTAGGGTCCAGACCGGCAAATCTCCCTCAACTACCGCTGAGACCGAGTAGACCACATTCTTTTGCCCCGCGCACACCTGAGCCGGTCCTGTGATGAGGGGTATTCCACCGGCAGGTGGCCCCAGTTTAGCCACAAACATATCTTCATATCCTGCCGCCGGGAGCGTGAAACAGCCAAACCGGGCATTGTTCCGGTGATAACCCGTAATGTGGCTGTTGCCGTTTCCGTCAACTGCTATTGCATAGGCAGTATTCTGGTCATCATTGGCTCCCGCCGCAACTGCCCACTGAACGGTTCCTGCACTGCTGAACTGCGCAACATAAGCATCTGACTGGGCCGGGCTTGCTGAAAGCAGCTTCCCACCGAAATCAACTGTCCCGCTGATGCTGCCCGTAACGTAGACATTGCCATTCTGATCCACATCAAGGTCCGGTCCACCGGCTCCGCTTACGCCTCTCGCCCAGATGGTATTGCCGGCCAGGTCGAGCCGTGCCAAAAGCATACCATAGGTGACAGTTACTGTCTGAGAGCCGGCCGTAACGGATCCCGTTACAGTACCGGAAACGTACAGATTCCCTTTCCCATCCAGCCTGAGTGCAGACATGTAATCAAACCCACTCCCGCCAAACGGCTTTGCCCAGATAATTGAACCATCAGGATCGTACTTTGCAACGAAGCCATCATCTTCCCCGGCACTGCTGAAGGTGATACCGCTATAGTTGGCCTGGTTCCAGAAAGTACCACACAGATAAATGTTTCCCGCCGCATCAGCGGCAACTCCCACGCCCGTGTCCTTTCCTACCGGACTAAAGCTGCCGCCACCGCTTCGTGCCCACAGCGCGTTACCATCCGTATCATATTTTACAAGGAACATATCCCCTCCCGTATCCCGGCTGTACAGGGTTGGAGTGTCTCCGAAAGTGATTCCTCTGGTAAAACTACCCGTTACGATACAATTCCCATCAGGGTCAGTGGTTATTCCGGAGGCCATTGCTCCGCTGTCAAACCTTGAGAAGGAAACGCCTGCTCTCCTTACCCAAATGGCATTGCCGTCAGAATCATATTTTGCGACAAAGGCATCGTTGGTGACTGATCTCGTGGTAGAAACCAAGGACCCGAAACGGGCAGTACCAACAATGGATCCCGACAAAAAAATATGTCCGGCCTCATCCAGTGCAAGACTGTTTCCGGAATCCCGTGATGTGCCACCCGCAGACCGGATCCACAGCAGGTTGCCCCATGGATCGTACTTAGCCAGATAAATATCATTTCCTCCCTGGCTTTGCAACTGAACTCCACTGAAAGTGGCAGTGCCGTCGAAGGATCCGGTAACGTAAACATTGCCTTCCCTGTCAAGGGCAATTCCGTGGCCCCGGTCAAACCTGGCTCCGCCTCCGGACTTTGCCCACTGGAATTGCTGGGCAAAAACAGGGAAGGATATCTTTAAGCAGAGGATTAAAAAAATTAAATAAAAACGCCGCACGAACCTGTCATTTCTTTACACGAATTTGCAAATTTTTACCGGTCATTCCCATGTAAAACCAAACAGATCTTACATCAGCTGACTAGCTATAAATAAAGTCGTCAGTTGTTTAAAAGGCAGCCTTTGGTGAACGCAGTAATACGGATAGCCAACACCTTGCCTTTGGCTTTTTATTCCTCATCATACCCTACAAACCGGTTAACTACCCGGCCATCCACACCTTTCAGGAACTGCCAATTTTATAAACTGTTGAACAGGAAGAGCAGCGAGGGGTGGGCCATTTCCGGCGCTGACCAGTCCGGCTTGCTACCCCGTGCTGACACCACATGGTTCAATTTACGGTAAGGATCAGAGTAGTAATGAGTTTGATTTCTCTATTATATCTCCTTTTGTTTATACCATTACCTGCGCTGATATTAAAACCCTGTATTTGCTGAAAGTCCTTTGTTTCAGTTTTTTACATTCCTCTTTCCTGTTTTTCGCGGATTTTTAACCCCTCAGGATATCTGCGTACAGTCGTAAATATTGTGTAACAGTCTGATTGAAAATGTTACCAGCCTTGAACAGGGGATCGTGGCACAAGTTCTGCTCCAGGCTTCTCCACTTCTGTTCCATCCGCACATGGGTATCATTTATTTGAGGCAAGTTAGGGAAAGCGTCCGGGCCTTTTGCAAAAGCTTCCGGCATAAAGCTATCCCACTGATCCATAGCATGTTTATTCCTTTTCCTTTTGCAGCGGGCCGTCCTTTTCCCCGGTGAGGGCCTCAAAATAAATCTCTCACCAAAACCAACTGCCCTATGAAACGCGCAAAGACCGCCGTCGCCGAAATCGAGTTGATGTACCACAACCGGGTTCCAGCTGCTCAACGCCCCAAGGTTACCTGCTCCGACTCAGCTTACCGCATCCTGCTGGAAACTTGGGACCAAGGCAAAATCTGCCTGCTGGAACAGTTCCGCATCCTGATGCTCGACCGGAGCAACCGGGTGATGGGCTCCACGCTGATCTCCACCGGGGGCGTTGCCGGCACAGTAGCCGATCCCAAACTCATCTTCGTTACCGCCCTCAAATGTCGGGCCTGTGCTATAATCATAAGCCATAACCATCCGTCTGGCAACCTTACGCCTAGCCAGGCTGACATGGACCTGACCCGCAAGCTCAGGCAAGCCGGCCAGTGGCTCGAACTGCCCGTTCTGGATCACCTGATCCTTTCGCCGGAGGGCTACTACTCAATGGCCGACGAGGGTACCCTCTGAGGCGCTTTGCGGCGCAGCCCGCTACCGGCCGGGCTGCGCCGCGTTTTTTACGGTAATGTATTCCTGCACATCGGCCTTCCGGAACCGCAGCCGGTTCTTAGCCAGATACACATACCTGAGCTTGCCCTGCTTCATCAGGCTGTAGATGGTGGGCCGGGTCACCTTCAGTAAGGTGCAGGTTTCCTTAATAGTCATCAGCCCGTCCTCCGCTTTTTCAGCGGGGCAGGCCTGACTGGCCCGGATCTCCTCCCTTACTACTTCAGCCAGGAGCTTTTTGAATTCGGGAAGCGGCAGTGGTACGGAAAGTTGTTCAGTGGTCGTCATGGGGGTCAGAGATGTTCCTGCTGCAAACGTGCAGGAAGCGATTGCAGTCCGGAAACCCAAAATACCCGATTGTAAACATGCCGGTAAAATCATTTTTTCTGAAAGCATCTGATGCGGTTTGGATACTCCGGGCCGTCAGCCAGCAGTACTTTTCCGGGGAGAGACTACATTCCGCACCAAATAAGGGCAAGAAAAATTAACCCATAACCTACTGAATATCAGTCATAAATTTAAAGGTTGTCATAAAAAGCAGGTTTTCTTACATTCCTTCCGGATTCGGGATGTAAAGCTTTGTAAAAACAGAAACGCCGACGGAGTCTTCCGTTGCCGCCGTTTTCCCTATTTTGCCGGATTAGCGGTAAGGCTACTGTTCCCCGGGAACAGACTAAAACCCTGAACCGCTATGCAATCCAGTCTTTTTGAAATCATCAACCGCATCCGGCCGCTCTCCCCGGAGCTGATGCAGGAGCTTTCCGGTCTTCTGATCCGCCGGCAGCTTCCCCGCAAAACCCAACTGCTCACCGAAGGCAGCATCTGCAACGAACTGTTTTTCATCGAAGAGGGGCTGGCAAGGGCCTACTATTTCCGCGATACTGAGGATATTACTGCGTGGCTCATGCCCGAAAACAACCTGATCCTATCCGTGCGCAGCTTTTTTCTGCAGGTGCCCAGCTACGAACACATCGAGTTGCTCGAGGATTCGGTGATTCTTTCTATCCGCTACGAAGACCTTCAGTATCTCTACCAGAAATATGAGGCGTTCAACTACGTGGGCCGGGTACTCACCGAACGCTATTACGTGCTGAGCGAGGAGCGGGCCCTGTTTCTCCGTCGCAAGAAGGGCAGGGAACGTCTTGAGGGCTTGCTGGGAACCTTTCCCGAGCTGTTCAACAGGGTTCCGCTCAAGAACATTGCTACCTATCTCGGCATGAAACCCGAAACGCTAAGCAGGTTAAGGCGACGGCTGAAATAAATTCTGGTGATTTTTGGTGGCAGTTAACTGTATTTCTTGACAATTGTCAAGTGTTTTTTCACGCAAAAGGAAATATTTTCGCGCAGATAATTCCTTTTTACCCACTTTTTCACAACCAGTCCCATGAAAATCTGTACCCGAATCTGCGCTTTTTACATGAGCAGCCTGCTGCTCTTCTGCCTCGCCTGCAGCGAAAGGAAAGAGGTGGCACCCGCTTCCGCCCCGGTAACTGTCGCCGAGGCGCAGGCATGGTTCAGTCAGCATCATGCTGGTGCCCCTGCCCGGAGCGGCAAGTCCCTGCCGGAACGGACTCCCCGCTGGGAAGAAGCCCGTCTGATCACGCTCACCGGTAATGTCCCGGCCGTGTCGATTCCCCTGCAATACCGCACCGGCGGCCCGGGCAGGGGCGGTCTCGCCCGGCTGCTCTTTTTCCGGGAACAGGGACGGGCTCAGGTCCGGGTGATGAAACTGATTTCAGACTCCCTCTCCTACTACCGGAACCGGGAACGGATCGAGCTGAATAATTTCTCCGGCGTACTGACGATGCATGACTGGCAGGAAAATTTCCTGTACGGGGTACAGTATACGGACGGAGCCGTTACGGGTACGCTCTCCCTGCCCTCCCGCAGCGGACGGCGGGGCCTTACCTGCGAAACGGTCACCATTACTCACTACGTGAAAGTCTGCATTGGCACGGAATGCGAAACCAGCGTGGATTACGTGGAGGAATACATTGAGTGCAAGGGCGGCTCCGGGGACGGACCGCTGCCCCGCGGCCCGATTGGCGGCGGCGGAGGCGGCTCCTCTCCTTCACAACCCCGGGAGCCGTTTACTTTCGCCCGGCTGCAACCCCGTCTTATTTCCATACCGGGGCTGGAGCAGGGTCCGATTGACCTTTCCCGCTACCTTGCCTGCTTCGGTACGATAACGGATAACGCCGTTTACCAGATCACCGTCTACGTGGACGAGCCCGCCCCGGGATTCGGGCTCAATAAGGTCGGCGTGGATGTAGGCCATACTTTCGTGGGCCTCCGGAAGCAATATCCGGGCACGGACAGCTACGTGCAGCAGGTATTCGGTTTTTACCCCAATGGTTCCGCGGCGGACATCCTTTCCGGGACGGTGCCGAGTGAGTTCTCCAGCAACGGCAGTTCCGGGTACACGGTGAGCGTAACCTATACGGTAGGAGCTTCCCAGTTCCGCAGCGCACTCAACGCCGCCTCGGCCCTGATCGGACAGCCCTACAATCTGGCTACCCATAACTGCACGGATGCCGTTTTTTCAATAACCGATGCAGCCGGCCTGCCGCACTGCACGGATGCCGTTTTTTCAATAACCGATGCAGCCGGCCTGCCGCTGCCCAAGTCCAATACAATGCTGCCGTGGGGGGGGCGGGTATGGTCATTCACCCGGCCAGCTGGGGTATGATCTGCGTAATCAGCCGCAGGCCGGTGTTGTCAGCACGAAAGGCGGCAACGCCCCGATGAGCCTTGGTCCTTGTTAAAGAATAATATAAGATCGTATGAAAAACCGTACTGCCCTTCTTGGGGCTAATCTGAAGGCGTTTCTGGCGGGCTGGCTGACGGCCAGCCTGCTTCTTCCGCTGCTGAACGTGATCACCGGAACCGGCTACGGCTATTTTTTCGGTCTGATGCTCATGCTGCTCGGGCTGGTATCGCCTTACATGTTGCTGCCGTGCCTCGGGGCGGTGGCGATGATCAATCTGGTGGCATACGCCCGGCAGCAGTGGTTTGCCCATCCGGTATCCTGCGTTCTGCTGTGCGGCATTTTAGGGAGTGCAGCCTTTCTGCTCTTTTTTATGCTCTGGCACCTGATGCGGGGCCTGGCCGGAGCCAGTTCATTTGAGGGGCTGCTGAAAATTGCCGCTTCTATCCTTCCGGCTGCTACCCTTTTCGGCGTTTACTATTACCTGCTGGTCGTCCCGAACCTTACCGGTCCGGAGGACCGGTAGCTGATCTGCCTCCCGATTTTACAGCAGTTTTCCCTGCCCGCACATGAAACCTTTCCTGCTTCTTCTTCTCTTCTTCATTGCTGCCCTCCTGCTGCAGCCGGCAGCGGCGCAGCCCCGCCCGTCAGACGGAGGAAAAAAGCAGGCAAAGCTCGTTGTGTCTTTTTTCCGGTACGTGCAGGCGCACGGGCCGGAGTCTGCCCATTACGACCGGCTCAGGAAAAGGTATCTGCCGGACCATCCCCTCGACAGCGCCGGCCGGCGGACGTATACGTTTATGCTCCGCACCCTTCATAGCCAGATCCGGGACATGAACCTGAAGGAATACCGGGTAGTGCCGTGGCCGGATTATCCTTTTCCCGAAAAGCTGCCCCGGCTGGTGGACGAAACCGAACCGGTTACGCACCTGATGGGAGAGCCGGTACCGGTACCTCAGAAACCCTCTGCAGAGGAGCGGAAGAAATTCCGGGAAGCCGTTTTGGTCGGCTTCCCGGCGGGGCATCCGGAGGATCCGGCATTCTACGTGCTGCTCACCCCCGACAGAAACCGCATCCGGTCGTGGCTGTTGATCCGGCAGGGTGACTATCACTACTTTCTCACCTACTGATCCGGCCCCTGTTGATCGGGCCTTGGCTGGTCTGCCAGTGGATGACCGCCCTGATCCGGCCGGTGGCGCAGCCGGCTCAGCGTTTCCCGCTTCATGCCCAGATAAGTGGCGATGTGCTTGAGCGGCACCCGGTCCAGCAGGCGGGGATTCGTGCGCAGCAGGTAGTGATACCGCTCCATCGCCGTCTGCCGGCGGAGCGCCCAGCTCCGCTGCTCACTCAGGCCGTAGTACTGCTCGGTGAGCACCCGGCCAATAAAGTTAAATTCGGGAAACTCATCGTAAATCTTCTCCAGGCTCTTGAAATCGATGGAGAGCAGCACTGAGTCTTCCAGCAGTTCGATGTATTCCAGGCTGGGCTTCTGGGTGAAGAAGCTGGTGACCGCCAGCATCCAGTTTCCCGTTTCCACGAACCACGAAGTGATTTCTTCCTTTCCCATCCGGTAGAAGCCCCGGGCCAGCCCGCTTTCCAGATAGTAAACCCGTTCGCAGATCTCCCCTTCCTCCAGCAGCAGGGTACGGGCCGGTAACTCCTCCCGCCCGATGTCCCGGGCGAGCCTTTCCTGGAGGGCTGCCGGCAGGGGATAGATTTTTGAAAGCCGCTGGAAGAAGTCAGCGAAGGGATCCTTTTCAGCATTTGTTTCCATAGCAGTGGGGGTTTTTGAGTGAAAAATGGCCGCGGCACCTCCTGCTCCGGCACGGGATCGGGAAGAACCACTGCCTGATTCAAAATAAGCATCCTGCGCTCAAAAAATGCTTGATAATTGTCAAGAAATGCGGCAGATGATTCACTTTTTCGTGAAAAGTTGATTTTTATCACGTTCCCCGTCGCAGCCGCTTTTTACCTTGGGTAAAGCTTCCTTCGCTTTTAAAGGAGAAAGCCATTTTTTACCTTAAACTGCATACAGCCATGCCTGCTCAGATTATTACCCCGGAAGATTTACAGGCGTTCAAGCAGGAACTGCTCGGAGAAATTAAAAAGATACTGCGGACCCAATCCCCCGGCACTACCGGAAGCAGAAAATGGCTCAAGTCCGGCGAGGTCCGTCGGCTGCTCGGCATTTCTCCCGGTACCCTGCAGAACCTGCGCCTGAACGGGACGCTGCCGTTCTCCAAAGTAGGCGGCGTGATCTACTACAATGAAGATGATATCTATCAGATGCTCAGGGAGAATGCAAAAGCAAAACAGGAATAGCACTAAGGGACAACCGGACCGAATTGCCGGATGACATGAGGCGGTATCTGAGGTGCTTCCCGGCAACCTTCCCTGTAAGCCTGCTTTTTCATGACCGGGCGTTCCCGGACCCCGCCAGCCCTGATGCGCACATAGTCGGCTCAGCTTCCCGGAATTGGCTCCTCATCACCAGTCAGCATAGCCACTTCCGGGACAGCTCCCGACGCACTGCCCCGCTTCGCCTGCAGCCGGAAACCGCACTATTCCCTTACAAGCGGCCGCTACTTCCTGACCCACGTGACCTTTCCCGTACCGGCCGCCCCGACAGTTCCGGCCTGGGCCCCCGTTACTGATCATCCAAACCAAAAAGGGGGCAAATGCCGGACCAAATCTGAAGAAAAAGTACTAATTATGTAATTTTTATTTTATATAGAGGCTAAATAAGAAGGTTAAAATCGGATTTACTGTATTTTTAGGATATTTTTATTATACTTCTATTGTATATATAAAATTTAAATGCTATATTTACTTATGCAATAACTAAAACACTTACCGCTTATGACCGCGAAAACCTTGTCAATCACCCAAGCACTTGCAGAGTTGCAGGAGGCAGTAAAAGAATCCGGGCACGTATCCGCCTGCAAGGTGGAGTTTGGGATGTGGGACTTTTCCGATAAGCCCTACGTGCAGTTGTACGTTGCCTGTACCCTGTACGGAGAGTACCGCCACACCAATGTAAAGGCAGACAGTTTTTATGAAGCGCTGGACCAGATCCGGCAGTGGTACCGGAAAGTTTCGGAAGTGACCTACGTCATGGAAACAGGATACGCGGCTGGCATGGAAAGCAATGGATTGGCAGTGACAGCCGTGCTGGCAGTAGCCGGATAAACCCGGAGAGTCATGAAAACGCAGGAACTTACTTCAAAGCAATTTCCGGGTATCTCGGTATACTATACATACCTCCACGAACCCGCGCACATCAGCTACACCTTCGGGGGAGAGTTCAACGGCGGTACGCCCGAATACTTGGAGATAGACATTCTGGATGTGAAAACCGGCCCGGTAAGCATCTACGCCCTGCTGTCAGATGCCGCCCTGAGTGATCTGAAGGAAGAAATTGCCGATGCATTACACCCTGCATAGAGTCCGCCAGTCCGAAAGCCATTGCCGGTATGTACTGTTTTGACGCCATCGATGAGCAGGAAACCTGAAAGTAATTCTCACCGGGCAGGTGGACTTTAAATCCTTCGAGTACATCCTGCTGTAAAAGCCCGGCCGGGAAGGGCTTATCAATTTTCCGGATTCCATACCTGATATTTCTCAATCTCCATGAAAGACCAGAAGCAGATTTCCGCTGACCAGAGTGAAGGCACTGCTGTGATCAGCCTGAAACCCTACCAGACCCTCGACGAAAGCACGGGCGAAGTACTCAGTAAGTACAAGTACCTGGAGGGCCACCCCCGCCAATACCGGTTTGACGCAAAACAGGGGAAGTTCAACATCAACGGGCAGCATGAACTCGGCGACACGCTTACCTTTCAAGCCGTGGCGTGGCGCATCTTTTCGGATGATATCCTGAACATGGGCCGCAAGAACTGGGCTGAGGTTTTCTTCGTGGATGAGAAAGACTGCCTGTCGGCGATTCTGTTCCACGGCTATTCGGTAGACAATATTTACCGGCTGATCGAACCGCTGTTTTACGAAGACCTTTCCCTTGCTGATGTGGTAATAACGGCCACGGCGGAACGGAAGGAAAACACCAAAATCACGCCGAAGAGAGTATACTACATTGCTTCCTTCTCCTACCGGATTGCAGACAAAGCGAAGACGGAAGAGCTGCAGGCTTTTACCAGGGACCATCCGGTTTACCGCCGGGAAACGCTGACGAATACCTGCGAAATACGGGTGGCCGGCGGCTTTTACAATCCTTTTGCAAGTGCGGAAGTAACCTTGCCGGCCCAGGCAGTAACCGGCTGACGTTGATGCAGGGGCCGGAGCAACTACCCGTTCTGGCTCCCTTACCATCTACCTGCTTCTCACCGGTTATCCATCCCTGCCATGAATTACTACGATCTGCCCTACATTTCAAATTCCGATCTGTCCGCCTTTAAGCGGAAAATTCTGGGCTTGCAGCAAGTTTCCTTTCCCAAAGCCCTCGCCTTCGGTCACTGCCTGCACGCCCTGCTGCTGGAACCCGACACCTTGCAGGAGATTCCGGGAGGTAGACCAGAAACTGCTTTACCGGCTCCGGGAGGTAGTGATGCAGGACAAACAGTGCCGGTGGTATCTCAAATACTCCCGGAAAGAACAGGTGGAATTGTTCACCGATCCGGATACAAAGCTCGGCTGTAAAAGCAAGCTGGATGTGCTTTACCGGAGAACCACCATTCTGGACTTCAAAACTACTTCGGCCCGCTCCCGGTCAGAATTCTTGCAGAAATGCCTGGAGTACGATTACGACCGGCAGGCCGCTTTCTACCTGGACGCGGTGGGCGGCAAGCGTTTCATCTTCGTCGGCATCCAGAAGGTAAAGCCCCACGCCCTTTTTCATTTTGAGGCTACGGCTGCGGACGGTTTTGTCGGATACGGCCGCAAAAAGTACAAAGCCCTGCTCAGGAAATGGAAGGAGGTGCACGGTGGTTAACGCGCTGAAAATACGCCTGCTCACCCTCCGGGAATACTTTGAGCAGCACGAAAAAGCGGAGGATCACCCGCAGTTGCAGAATACCATTCTGCAGGCCATGCGCTTTGAGTGCGATAAGCTCAACCTTTCGGTGGTGGAGTATATTCTCACCATGCGGAGGGAAAAGCAGGAAGCACTCCGGAAGCAGCCGGCCGTTTTTGAAAAAGCGACCGATCAACCGGTAGCGGCGGGGATAAGGCAGACTCCCGAAAACGGTTTGGTTTCCCCTGCTCCTGCTCCTTTCACCGGTACGCCTTTTATTGGTAACGGGGCACCGGCAGAAGCATTTCCCTGCCAGCTTTGCGGGAAAACGTTTGCTACCCAGAAAGCTTTATCCGGTCATCAGAAGGGCCACCGCAAGGAAGCCTCAGCAAAGGATCCAATTACGGCAGACGCTCAGGCGGGGTAACGGGCGTTCCATCCCTACACAGTGAGGGTGCCATTTTTATTTGCGGTCCCGGTACCATCTACCACTTCCCATACCCATGCCAGCCAGATAACAGACAGGAAACAGCTTCCGGACCCGATTACCCATTATCAATTTTACCACTGCCCTTCTTGTGAAGCGGGGCTATAGCAGCCGGAGCCGAAGGTCCGGGAACAGGCGCAGAATCGTCGGCAGTGGGTAGCGAAAGGAATCGCATTAGCAACGCTGCTCTCTCGTCAGCAACATAGTTGCTGGCAGGTAATTAACTTTCTGTAAGTACCTGATCTGCAGCACCCTTTTCAATTAACCCGCTTATATGGTTACTGATTCATTCAAACGAAGACTACCTGCCGCCCGGGCGGATGGCCTGCCCTTACCACCATCAGCCTGAGCCCTGCCGTTCGTAAACGGGCAAGGAACAGGCTGACGCCCTGAAGGTGCCATTGAAAGAATTTGCGGAGGGCGCCCTGTTGTACTTCATCAGATACAAGCTGCACCCGGGTCAGGCAGATGCTTTGGAAGATGTGCCCAAAGGTGCACAAACTGCGGAATCAGGTGTTTTCCTTCCTGCAAAAACAGGAGTCACTTCATCTTTTGCCCGTCGTAAAGGCCGTGTATGCTTTGCAGGGGGAGGTGGAAAAACTACACCAGCAGCAGGAGGCGATCTACCTGCTGCTGTTCAAAATCAAAACCATTCAGGACATCAGCTTAAGCACGCTTTACCAGCTTTCCGGGGAGGATGAAGAAACCCTTACCGGGATCATTAATCAAAATAAGCAGCGGTTCCTCGCTGAACTGGAGCAGTTCCGCCAGAAGCTGAAGACGCCGGAGGTAAACCGGCTCCCGGCCGTAGCAACATCTACCTTCACTAGTAACGGAATGATTACGAAGATATCCAGGCCGTCCGGAAGCGGAAAAATCGTGTATGATAACAAGGGCAGCGCCCAACGGCTGGTGAATTACCTGGCCCATGAGGCAAAACCGCAGGGAAAGGAGGTAATCTATTTCAACCAGACCCGGAGCAACATTACGGCTCAGGAAGTGGCAGAGCGTATAGACGGTAACCGGAAAGGGCTACGCAGGGAGGATGCAAAGTTTTACTCCTTAATCATCAGTCCTTCCGCTGAGGAGTTAGGACACGCTCGGCAATGACCCGGAAAAGTTAAAAGCCTACACCCGGCAGGTGATGGAGAATTATGCCCGGAATTTTTAAACTCAGGGATGGCCGGGAGCTGAAGAGTGAAGACCTGGTCTGGTACGCTACCTTTCATCAGGGGCGGGAATACAACGGCTTTGACAAGGCAGTACGGGAAGGCGGAGTGAAAGCTGGAGCCGCCAAAGCGGTTTTGCAGACGCATATCCGCGTAGTGGTTTCCCGCCGGGATGTGAGCCAGAAAAATCAGCCTTACCCCCACGGGCGGAAGGAACGCGCTTTTCCATCCAGGACTGGCAAGAAAGCAGAATGCAGAAAGCTTCAGGCTCATGTTCGGCTACGAGAAGCAGACTTACTTCGACAAATCGGTAGCAAAGGAGCAGAACTTGCGGAATCGACTGGAGAAGCTATCCAAAGCAAATGGAGTTGAATCCTGCTTACTTAGATACCGAGCGGATCGTAAAGCTGGCGAGGGAGCAGGAGTTCAGCTGGAAATTCTACGCACTTACGGGAGGTTGAATATACCCTAAAGCAGGGTGTCCGGCCGCCAGACCCGTACGGACGGCTCTTTTCGCAGTCAGCGGAACCAAGTCCCCAAAATAAATCCTGCGGCAAGAAACTCCCTCCGTTAACCGGTGTGCGGCAAAAGCACAGTCTGTAGAGCAAAGCCAACCGGTCAGCAACGAGAAAGCCGGAAAACAGACCCGGTGGATGCGAAAGCAGAAAAGCAACTGCCTGAGCACCAAGACCACAGGGGGCACTTAGTTCAATTCTTCAGCAAAATGGCTTACACTGCTACCATTACCGGGCGTGAAGAGTCTTGGGGGTATGGGCCTAAAAGCCAAAGTCCCGCAAGAGGCAGCGTGAGGTGGACAACGGTTTATCCCGATAATCTTCATTAGCTATTTTCACTATCTGGCCGTTATGCATCAAACCAATCAGCAAGCAACTTCTTTTTCCTGCTGGCTGCTTTTGCCATTGTTAACGGCTGGTGAGTATTACTTTCTACAGGCGGCACCTGCCCATACCAAACTATACCTGTTTGGCCTGAAGTTCTGCGAAAGGAGGCTTTTGGTTCCGGCAGCTGCTGCTGGTAGCTTGGCCGCTTGCTTTTGCCTGCATGGGCGCAGGGCTGAAAGCAAAAGCGAAACGGAGCAGGGGCAAAAAGCGGGTAGCAGAGACGTTGCTCTGGCTGCTCTGCTTTACCGGAAGCGCCCTGCTGCTGCTTACCGTGCACCACAACCCTTGGTTCAGGTTTGCTTACCCGGCAGGAATACTAGGACTATTAGTAAGTGGCCATCCGACAGGCAGGCTGCTGCGGGTGCCGGGCGAAAACCAAACGCGATTCAAAACGATACCCGAAAGGACGAAAACCGGTACTCCCTTTCATTTTCCGTGCCGGGACGGCACATGGGTGAACGTGACCAATCCTTTCCGGGGCACCTTGGTGATCGGGGGAGCAGGCTCCGGGAAAAGCTACTCCGTAGCCGAACCCATACTTGCCCAGGCCGCCGGAAAAGGGTATACAGGAATACTGTATGATTTTAAATTTCCAACCCTCACCGACTTTGTATTCCCAATACGCGCAGAGTGATCATCCCATTACCTTCTGGGTAGTAAACTTCCAGGACCTGACGCGAAGCCACCGGGTGAATCCCCTCGACCCGAAGTACATTCCCACGCCTGCCCATGCTTCCGAGTACGCCCCCGCCATCATCAACAACCTGATGCCGGAATCAATTGCTAAGCCCGATTTCTGGACCCGCTCCGCGCAGGCACTGCTTTCCACGGCTACCATCTGGTATCTGTCCCGCCACTATCAGCCTATTGCAGTGTTCCCCACGTAGTAAACCTGCTGGTTGGCGGCAACTACCATCATTTGCTGGACTTGCTGTCAAAAGACTATCAGTGCGCCGGGATGATTCGCAGCATCCTGACTGCTGTCGAAAACAGTGCTTCCAACCAAACAGCGGGGATGATTTCCACGCTGCAACTGGCGCGCCCGCATCAACACGCCCGAAATTTGTTACGTGCTCAGTGGAAACGAGTTCCAGTCTGAACCTCAATGACCCTGCTGACCCCAAAGTGCTTTGCATCGGCACCAGCCCTACGCTTTGTGATACATTCTCCCCGGTAATTTCCTGCCTGATCACCGTTGCGCTCAAGCAGATGAACCAGCAGGGGAAACACCACAGCTTCGTGCTGCTGGACGAAGGGCCGACGCTATACGTTCCTAAACTGGACCAGCTACCGGCTACGGCCCGCAGTAATAAGGTGGCTACGGTCTACATGGCGCAGGACTTCTCGCAGATGAAAAAGCAGTACGGCCAGAACGAAGCCGATGCCCATATCTCTAACCTGAACAATCAGTTCTTTGGCCGGGTAGCCTCCCTTTCCACGGCCGAATACGTAAGCTGCTTGTTCGGCAAGGAGGACCGGCTCACGCGCAGTGAAGGACACTCGGATAACCAAACGAAGGCAGGCACCTTCAGCTTAGACAATAAGGCCGGTACTGGATCATACGGTTCTTCCCGTGAGTTACTCACTGCAGGAGCGTACTGCGTTATTCATCCGCAGGAATTACTGCAACTGGAAGTAGGCCACTTTCTAGGCAATACTGTCGAAACGGGCCAAGCCAGCTTTTCGGCGCGGTTCAAGACAACTTCTTATTCCAAGGAACCGCTGCCAGTTATCACCACTCATATTGATGTGGAGCTTAATTACCAGCGCATTATTTTAAGAAGCACAGGCGATATTGCAAAGCATAATCGTGCAAGGGGTATAGTTACAGACATTCCATTAGATAAAGAGCGACAGGCCCAAAAGACCATTTCTTATGCCCTTATACCGTAACAAATAACTGTATCCGGAGGAGTTTTCGTTACTTCAGTTAACTGAACAAGTTTCCAGTACTCCTTATTAACACTGTACTCAAAATGTAGAAGAGCAGGGTGGCAGTCAACAAAAGCGGTCTGTTCCCCCGATTCAGTTTCTATCCTGAAACAGGAGCCTTACAAACGGGTGTAGAAGAATATTGCTGATGGGCACTCAAGCCCTTTGCCTCCGACTGAAGACTGCTCCATCCCCCTCATGGCATTACGGACCTGAGCTTTGGACCTGAAATCAGCCTCTGAAACCGCTAATCTTTGCCAGTTACTCAGAGCTTCTCAACTCTTCTGCATAGCCTTGTGCCCCAAGCCAGTGACTCCCGGCTGCTGAAGAATTACTTTTGTGTCCTGTCTGTGCGAGGTGGCGCCGCATTGATCCCAAATAAAGATGGTGGTTCCGGCCGGGGCGCAAACCTGCCGTCAGCAGAATCAGACCGGAAAAAGTGAAACATATTACCGCAGCACATGAACCCATCCCTTATACCGCCGGTTGCCGGCCGGACCGGTGAGGCTGTAGTAGTAGATGCCGTTTTCAAGACCTTCTGCCCGCCATTCGTTGCGGTAGTGGCCGTAGAAGGCTACTCTTCTGCCCCAGCGGTCATACACTTCAAGACGCCACGCCGTACCGGGAAGCCCCGCCACCGTGAAGGTTTCATTAGCTCCGTCGCCGTTGGGGGTGATCACGTTGGGGATAAGCACGCCATCAGGGCAGCTGACAGGAAACGCGCACGGAATCGGTTTTCCAGCAGGCCGTGCGTGGAGTGCGGCGGTACCTTACATGATATATTCCCGGCTGGTCTGCCACCAGCTCCCGGCCGGAGGTCCCGTCATTCCAGTAAAACTCAAGGTCAGGCCAGGGAAAGGAAAGCTTCAGGCTTTGTCCGGTGCACAGTACCGTATCAGCACCAAGGTTAATTCTCCGGGGTTGGTCATAGCTGACGCGGAGGGTGTCGCGGCTGGTGCAGGCGGGTGATGACCATTCTACATGATAGGTGCCGGCCCGGCTGATATACCGGTGAGGTGCTGCCGTCCTGCCAGCGGTAGGAAAAGCCGGGCCTTGACAGGTCCAGCCGCGGGGTTGCTCTGGGGCAGATAATGGTATCATTGCCCAGATCTACCATGGAGGCTGCCGTGGAGGTGCAGGTATTGACCCGTTTGGGCCGGGGGTTGTAATAGATTTCAATGAAATTGGGCAGACCCAGTTTTCCGGAGTATCCCAGCGATTGTCAGCTTCTTTCAAAGTGTGCATTGGTCCCGGCCTCGTTCGGATTGTGAATCACGTGCAGGTAGGAGTAGTACCAGTTGGCCATGTAAATTTTACCGTCGGGTCCCAGCTGCATGGCTCCCACGCCCCCTATGCTGAGGCAGGTTATGTACGGGGCAGTATTGTCATAAATAAGCGTCTGGCTTCCGGCAATGTCAGATGCGTTCATATCGTACTGATAAACCCGGCTGCATCCGGTCACCCTGATCCAGCCGGTGCTGGTATAAAACTTCGACCCGTCCGGCGAAAAACATGCCCCGTAGAAATGACTCTGGCCGAGGTGGCCACTTCCCCATTTGGGGATCACGGCAAAAGGAGCTATTGCCCCGGTACAGGCATCAAAAGAAAAAAGCTCCAGATTGTCGGTTGCCTGGGCGGCGGCCAGTCTGGTACCGTCGGGCGAGAATTTGAGATAGCCCTGAAACTGCGATTGCACCTGCCCCGGCCGGGATACAACCGCGCAGGCAGCCACGCCCTGGCGGCTGACAAGCCAGGCGTGAAATTCATTTGTGTTGAACTTCGAGCTCACCACCCACACATCCTCTCCGTTGCTGTGCAGGGTGGCAGCCAGTTTTTCAGTCACCGGCCCGGCCAGCAGGGTGATGTTCTTCTGACCGGCCACCAGGTCCCCAAGGCCATTGTTGAGGTGCATGTCAACCACGGAGTAACAGATCCCTCCTCGTCTTGAATCTCCCCAGCCCGGCGCAGTAAAGAGATAATAAAGAGAACTGCTGCCGGGTTTGGGAATAATCAGGGCTGACTGCGAAGAGGTTTCATCCCCCCTGAGACCGGTCCCGTTGGGCATGAGCCGGTGCTGGCGGTTCCAGACCCGCATGCCATCCGTGTAAAAAAGCAGCTGCCCCGACTCATCGCTGATGCTGGCTGTACCCTCCAACTGTACCATGGGGCTGATTCTGGCAACTGAAGGCGGGCTGGTGTTGAAATCAATTGAAGAGCCATTGCCAAAGTACCAGTTATTGGCTCTTTTACTTTGGGCGGACAGACTCAAGGTCACCAGCAGGAAAAAGGCGGCGCAGAGAAAAGCATACAGGCGGACAGGCATCTGGACTAAGGAAAACGGATCTGAATATAAGATTAATCCTTTGAATTCTGTGCCGCCCCGGGCTGGAACTGTCATTTCTGCAGCCAAGTAGTGCGGGTATTAGCACCGCAAGGCCGGGTTTGCGCTTCTTCCTGCCTTTTTATGCGCCGAGATTATACTTCTTCTCATGTCCGTTCAGCCGTTTAAATACGAGGTTATGCTCCACTTCGCCATTTCATTCTTTTCCACTTTACACCGGCATCCATCTCTCTACTGCGCAAGAATGGCAGGGTAGTCTCACCGTAGCAGATATCCGATAAGAAGCTGGAGTATCTGTAGCCTGAAAGATGCAAGTGAATGCCTGGAAATATCTCTGTACCCTCGACCTTTTCCCCGGCAGAAACCTCTGTAAAGGCAGTGCCTGAGCGTGGGCACCCTTGTGCTTAAGTTGAGTACCTGGAAAACTCTGTTTCAATGACCGATGGTCTGGCAGTAATGACCACGAAGTACAGCTTCGCTCTGTCGGGGGCTGCCCCAGTGATAGTCAGATTAGCCCCAGTGAAGTGATAGCCAGATTACAAACGGAATGAATATTTCTCTGCTTACCATGGGGTTATTGCTTGTAATGGTACCGGTAGCTCCTGAGTGGATTTTTATAACGATCCATCACCCGGTGAAGCCGGCCAAGACCATCATACGTATAGTATATAGGTCCTCCATTTGGGTCCGTTGACGATGTCATACCCGTAAGCGGATTATACGTAAAAGTATTCATGAGTGAACCTGCAGGATATACTCTGATCTCGTCCAACCGGGTTCCTTCCGAGATAGTATTGGTAAAGGCTCTTTCCCGGTAATGCCATCCGTTATTTTGGTAATACCAGTAGCTAAGCAGATAGGTACGTCCGTCAGTGGGTGGTGAAAACGGAACGGTATAACTTCCACTGTTCAGATATTTTCTACCGGTATAAGCCTCT
>JAUJMU010000004.1:0-166980 GCA_030446715.1 Cytophagales bacterium
AGTAGGACTGCTCTCCGTTGCGGGTGATGTTGTGAAAAGTATTCTCTTCCTGAAGAGCCAGTTCAGGATCCCGGTCTTCCATGGTGGCTACGTACCGCTGCTGCGGGCCCTGCTCCCGGAAGGCCAGCCGGGTGTTGCCCAGATGATCCGTGTAGTGGTATTCGTATATCCAGCTACTGCTCTGGTTGCCGCTTTGCCGGGGAGCCAGTACCCTTCCTTCTGAAGTGTGCACGTACTGAATTTTATTGTCCTGATACAGGAAACTTCCCCGGTAATCTGTCGTCTGCTCCAGCGTGCCCTCCCGGTACAGGTTCTTCTTCAGCTTGCTGCCTGCACCGTCATACACATACTCAATATAATTCTTTCCGGCAGGCTGCATGAAATCAGCCTCGAAGATGATTTTTGCCGGCAATCCGAGTGCATTGTAGACAATGCTGTATATACCCTTGTTTTTGTCTTCCAGCAGGTTGCCGTCCGGGTCATACTGATACTCGCTTACTGCCTGACCCGGCAGGCTCTGGTCGTTTCCGTTCCGGAAGTCACCGGCTACTCCCTGCGTAAGCTGGCTGTCTTCCACAATACGCAGCCGGTTGCCCTGGCTGCCGGGTTGACCGGGCGGGTGGTACTGATAGGTCAGGGCATCCACTACTCCGTACACGGGCTGCTGGTTATGGTCCCGGCGCTGCATTCCGTGGCGGGTAAAGCCTTTGATGTTGCCGTTCTTGTCGTAATCCATCCCCGTCAGGGAGAAATCTTCGGTGCCCGTACCGTCGGTGCGGGAGTAGCCGGCGGTCAGCAGCCGGCTGAGCGGATCGTACTTGTACTGGTACTGACGGCCTGCTCCGTCAATCTTACTCTTCCAGGCAATTCTGGTAATGTTTCCGTCCAGGCGGCTGTTGGCAGTGTTATCATTGTAGGTATATTCCATGCCGAACAGATCATTGTCACCGGGAGTATCCAGGTTCGTATTGTTAATTTTAGTGAGCCAGCCCCGGATATTATAGGTGTAATCAACGTGCTGCAGGAAGGTAAGGGTGTTCTGGGAAGGCTCTTGCAGAGCAGCAATCTGTGCCGTAAAGGTGGAGCCTGACTGAGCCCAGAACCCATCCGCCAGCAGAATTTCCCTCGTGGCCGATACTGTTTTTATATCCCCACTGGGAATGATGTGTTCCGCAGATGAGCTATACCCGTTTCCCAGTTTTACCACTTCCGGCACGGAGTTCCCGTTCTGATCGGTCAACTTACCGTGCAGTTGTTTCTTTACCGGTTGGCCCAGCTCATTGTATTGCAGCCGTTTGAGCAGCACTTTACTGTCTCCGTTGATTTGGTGATACTGCTCCGTCAGACGGCTGGCATGGTCATACACGAACTGCTGTTCAACGGTAACGGAGGCTGCCGCAGCATGAACAGTTTTCTGGCTTTTCACTCTTCCGGCAAAGTCCAGCAGGAGTGTAGTTACTTCCTGACCGCTTTTTGCTCCGTTTACGTACTGGTCAGATTGCGTCTGGATGGCCCGGCCCTCCTCGTCGTAAAAGGAGGCGGTGGTCAGAAAAACATCCGTGTCCAGCACCCGCACCCGGGCTCCGGTCATTCTCCCGCGGTTTCGGGCAGCAGCAACGGGTTCCGGGCTGGAACCAGAATTTTGGTAGGCCGGATCTTTGTATTGAGCCGGGTCTGAGTCAAGTCCAGCGTTGAAATCATGATCATCATAGTAGCTGACAGTAAAAATCTTGTCCCTTGACAGGTCAAGCGCCGGGAAGGCACCGCTGACTGTATACCCATGTTGCTGCGTGAAATTCTCACCCGTACGGCTCTCAAACAGTCCGGTGAAACTGTCTGCCAGATCCTGCATGGCTTTTCGGTTGATTACGTCAGGGCGGGTATACGTGCCGGTCATAACGGCTCTGCCCAGTACATCATATTTGACAAAATTCCACTGGTGAGCAGACTGCTGCCTTTCACTTTGGGTAAGAACAAGCTCATCCCGGCGGTTGTACACCATGAATTCGGTACCTGCTCCGGGCACACGTTTTTCGATCAGGCGTCCGCGGACGTCATAGGTATACTGAAAACACCAGTTTTTCAGAAATTCAGGAGAAAGATCCGCGCCGTGTGCGGGAATTTGTGCGGGAAATTGCGTGACACCTTCCGGCTGAACCACCAGCCGCAAGGCGCCAAAGTCATCGTACACGTAGTAAGTATCAAGGTAATCTCCCGCTGCAAGCTCAGCCCGCTTGAGTACCACCTGCCCGAAAAGGTCAGTGTACTGCCAGACCTTATGATTCTCCTCATCGCGCACTTCACTTACCAGCAGTTTCCCGGCTGCGTAGGTACCCGCCAAAGTGGCGCCTCCGAAAGCCTCCGGTGAGGCAGCATCAGGTTTATAAACCAGCCGCCGGACGTTGTCACTGGCAGTATGATCACTGCCGGTATTGGTTCTCAGGAAAGACTTCAGGGAAGCATTCTCCCATGCCTTCCCGACCCCGTTTTGCTCAAGGGGCGTATGGAGCGGAGAGTCTTCAAAGTAGGTCTGAGAAAATGGCCTTGCGTCCGGTGTAACCCCGGTCAGGTTCTGATAAAATTGATACTGTACGCTGGTGGAGTAGTCAGCAGAACCAAGCGCAGCAGGTTTGTATTTACCGTCATTTCCTTCGGAGAAGGGCAGAAACTGCCGGGGCTGAAGGCCGTACTGATCATAAGCGGTTGCCCGGACAAGGTCTTTACCGGAAGGGCTTGCCTGTTTGCCGACGGCCTGAACCGGTCTTGCCAGTCCGTCAAGGTAGACTGTTGTCTGCTGTTTTTCCCTTACCGACAGACCTGGGATATCCGCTTCCGCTACTTTGCTGTTGTCTGATTTCTTGTCCGTCATCAGCACGGTGGTTGTAACGTAGTTCATGCACTGGTCGGTGCCGGTAACCTTTATGGTACGGTAGCTGCTTGTGGCGCAGCCTTCCGGATTGGTAAAAGTATAGGTCAGCCTGTATTCTCCCATGGAAAGGCCCGATGGATTGAAGGTATTGTTGCTTACCCCCGGTCCTGACCATGTGCCACCGGCGGGCTGGCCGGTAGTCAGTGGTACAGGAGAACTGAATGAACAGACAGTCAGGGTATGACCTGCCTCTACCCGATACTTCTGCTGTAGCGTAATTTCATAGGAAAGCGCCGTACTGGTGGTCACGCACTGGTCAGGGTTGGTCAGTTCGCAACTCACCCGGTCGCCTGAGCGAAGATTCGCTATGAAATCAGCTCCGCCGTTTCCGGCATTCTGCCCGTTTATTTTCCACTGATACCGGGGAAGTGAGCCGCCATTGGTGGAAATGGCCTTGAAAAAAACTTCCTCATGATCACATATGAGCTCCTTATCTGAAGTGATGCGGATGGCAGGAGTGACTACAGGATTGATTGAAACAGGGATCTGCTCAGGATCATCAGGATCAAAGGTAAAGGTAGTGGTAGCAGAGGTACTGGTAAGACACTCTCCGGAAAGCCCGGTAGCCGTTACGGTAATGCTGGTTCCGGGGCGAAAAGCGTCTCGTCACCTGCATCAAGTGATGCAATCATATCCAGGCTGCCGGCGGTGGTGGCAGGACCCTTTGAATTTCCGTTAACCGCCCATTGGTAAAGTGTACTGCTGGTAGCATGGGAGGACAAAGCTCTTACTGTTACCAAGTCTCCGACACAGAAAGTATTGCCCACCGGCCAGATACTTATGGTTGGAGTCACATTAGGCGTGTTAGTGGCAGTAATCGTATTGGAAGTGGCTACTGCAGGACTTACACATCCGGATGCTGCAGCTACGCAGTAAATCGATGCGCCGGATGGAACTGGCTCTACAGGAGCAAAAACATAAGCAGAGGCGTGGGAGCCGTTTTCCTTTCTGACACCATCTACGTACCATTCATATGAAGTGGGACTCACGCTCCCTGAAACTTCGGCTATGTAACCGCCACTGGATCCTTCGCAGGATAATCCGGTAGAATGGATACTCAGGCTCCAGTCAGCAGGCGTAAGCACGCTTGTGGAAATTATGGATGAATTCACCGTGCTGGTTGTAAGACATGCCCCACTGTTGTTGTACATTTTTACGTACACCGAATGGCTGCCACTGCCCAGGGAAGTTGAATAGGTTGCCGTATACCCTTGTGCTACCTGCTGATCATTCACATACCAGTAATAGTAGGGAGTGCTTCCCCCGTTGGTGGGAGTCGCAGTATATTTTACCGAAGTGCCGGGGCAGAAATTATCCTTATCCGCGCTGATGCTAACCGAGGGAGTAATGGGATTGGTTATAGTATAGCTGGCAGAGCTGACATAATTAGTGTAACTTAATCTGGCTTCAACGTAAACCGGCTGACTCTGGGGCTGTGCCAGGTTACCTGCACGGAAGTGCCGTATTTCTCCGCGCTGAAATTTGAACCAGAAATGTACCAGTCTGATGCTGTACCATCACCATCACTCAGGGAAAAAACCATGGTAGAACCAGCACATGGACTTCCCGCTACCCAGGTAACTGTCTGGGCAAGTACAGGAATCAGATTGAAAAGGAAAAATACTGTCAGACCAAAACCTCAGGGTGTGCCGGTCAGGCAATACACTACCTGACAGGCGATATAAATGAGCCATGGCTAGAGAAAATAAAAGAAATGAGAAAAAGAAATGGTAAGAAACCTGATGGGGTTATCAGGGTTTATCTGGCTTTGGAATTTCTATTTCCTTATCCCCGTACCAGACTTTATCTCCCTGGACAATTCCGTCTTTCCACTCAATTTTTGACTTTTTCTTTCCGCTTGGAAAAACTCTGCCAGATCACCGTTTATCCGTCCGTTAACTGTGTAATACTGGATTTTCAGATTGCCGTTTTCGTAGTAGATGGACATCAGTCCTTCGTCTCTTCCATTTTTCAGAAATCCCTCCGAAGCCAGTTGGCCGCTACGGTACCAGTACTGGTGTCTCCCCTGCCCCATGCCGTTCAGATAATCCCCCTGAAACCGGATCTGACCGTTGTCATGGTATTCCCGGAAGGTGCCTTCTTTCACAGCCTCCTTAAACCCGGGCACGTGCAGGTGAACCCAGTTCACAGGATTCTTTTTTGCAAGGTAAGATCCCGATGAAAAACGGTTTCCCGTTGACAGAAAAGTCTCCACTCTGTAGCGCAGGGTATCTTTCTTGTCCTGGATAATGACAGAGTAAAAATGCGCGTTTGGCTTGCCTGTGACTTTACCGGTACTGCTGTAGTAGATCGTATGGTTTTTTTGTGCATAAGAGTTACCGGCCGGCACAAACAGACAAAGCAAGGATATACAAAGTAAACTCAATGTGTAACCCTTGACCTTAGCCGTTGAATCAGAAGTATGAATACAGTTCTTCATTGAAGGAATGTAAAACTTTATGATAAGATTGCTTTTTGTGATTTAATCTTTTACTGATGATCAGCCGCTTACTTGAAAGAACTACTGCCCCTGATAATGATATTCCACTTTTTTAAGGATATTACCGTATTGGTCCCGGACAAGCCTGAGGCGATTCTCCCCATCATACTCATAGGAGACAATCATCCCGTTCTGATCTGCCTCCGTCAGCGGCCCCACCTGCTCTTTATAGGTGTAAGTGGTCATGACAGCTTCCGCCGGATGTAGCCTCAGTTCATCAAGCCGGGCTGTACCTGTCCGGACAGTGACTTTGCCGGGATTATCAAGTAGTTGCTCTCCATATTTCCAGTCCGTGCTTCCCGGAATAGCATTGCCGTTGACGGTTATACCGTTCCCTTTGTACCAGAAAGAAACCTTGTACTTTCCGGCCGGCAGATCACTTTCTGAGCTTACTTCTCCGCCGCTGAAAGATTGCGAGCCTGTTCTGGCATCACCCGCCTGACCGGCTGAATAATTCCAGTTGCCCTTGTCTCCGTAGGCTTCAAAACTGGTAAAGGCAACACTTTTATGACGTGCATTCATCACGCGGGCAATGATAAAAGTCCCGTTGTTCCCGAGTACAGTACAGGCAGGAGGGCTGTTCAGCGCCTGTACTTCCAGCGCATTCCCTCTGGTATCATAGGAGTCAAAGATGGATTCGGCGGTAAACCGGGAGGCATCGTAGCTGAATGCACCAGTGGATGTGAGGGTTGAAAAGCGGTAATTTGAGGGGTCTGCCGGTGCAACTGATAACGGGGTAAGAAGAAGCAGTTTAAGTGTCCGCTTAGGAACAATGAGATTATATTTTAACTGGCTGCCCACTGCTCCGGTACCCGGAGATAGTACATAAGTAAACTGGTACCACGGGTACCCTTCTGGTTTGCTTACATAGTCAAATTCATTGAGAGTAGCAGACAGAAGCTGCTCTTCTCCACCGCCGGTCTGCTGCCAGGTCTGGGTCTCCAGTACCACAGAGGTCATATTTCTGCGCAGCATCTCATTGACAGCAGCCTTTCTGTCTTTGATTCCCAATGTTTTGTAGATGTCATCAGGATTTGGATCCTCTGGAATATCGGGGTAGTCCGACGGATACTTAAAACGTTTGATTATTTTTTTGCCGTTTCCGTCCGCGGCTATTACTTCTGCCACCTGAAGATTGGCAGCATTATAGCTGTATCCGGTTGATGATTCGATGAATTCAGTCTCAGAATCCTGATTATAATGTCTGTCTGTAACTTTTGTTACAAAAACCCACTCGGGCACCTCTGTGTATTTTCCGAAATATGAAAAAGCCGGAAAACCATAATTCGCATTCCGGTTGATGATTTCCTCCGAATAAAAAACTAACCCCGGCAGATGTTTACTTTCGTCAGTTTCTGTTTTGAATCCATAATCTGTGTGCCGCCAGCTTCTGATCCGGCCTCCTTCAGTATATGACCTGACGTCAGTTGTTAAGCCGCGCCGCCATCTGCGGCTGGCTTTGGTCATGTAGTCCAGCAAAAACTTCTCCTTGCTACTGTTAAAGTTCTGGTCTAGCCGCTCCTTTTTAAACATCCGGTAGACTTCGGGCGAAATGTCTCTGTTCTCCGGCTCTTTGAATGAAGTAAAGGAGTGCACCACCTGACCCTTGCCAGGTTGTTTAACGGTAACCGTGCTGTAGATTATTTCATCAGAAATATTGGCGGCCTGCGATGACCGGATCAGATAATAACCAGCGGTGATTTGGGCAGACAATTCTTCAATTAAATTTGCTATAAAAGGGTTAAGTTTAGTAAAAGCCGTGGAGAAAGATGTTTTGGTACGATCGGTAACAATCATCGGGCGGTTATACAGATCAGTCGAATACTTTCCCGTTACTTTTGACAGAAAAGAGTCATCTACCGTGCCACTTGACCGGGCAGCATTACTTTCTTCAGTATAATAATATTCGGTTATCATATCATTTGATGAGTTAAGACCATCACTTGTCGTGACTCTCTCAATTCTTAATCCTCCCCAGTCCTCATCAGCCCTGGTAACGGGATTCCAGTATTTATGGCAGCCGTACTCGTATCTTGTCCATCCACCGGTTGGAAAAGTGATCTGAGTAAGAATACAAGCTTTCATTTTGGCTGCATTGGGACCACGGTCAGCTCCAGCCCTCTGGTAAGGTTTATTTTCATCAATATTGAGATACTCTTCTCTTAAAAGAAATTCTGGTAAGCCCGCTCCTGTATAGCGGCAAGCGGGTATGCCATGAGAGTTGTCCTTACCGTTGTAATACCCCCAATAGTCAATCATGGGAGAATTTCTCTCCGGCAATGTTTCGTTCAAATTATAGTTAAAGTAAAAGGGTGGCTTATTTCCTTCCTGAATCCGGTCTAAACGTAACCTCAGGTTGGAGTTAACCCCAAAATAGGAGTAGAAAAAGCTGATACTCCTGGTTGTTTCACCGCTTCTGCTTCTGGAAGTGATTGATTCTAACTTCTTACCATTATCCTTCCTGCTGTCTGAGTAACTGAGCCGTATTTCATCACCGGTCTCCGGAGAGTATATTCTTGATAGGTAACGGGGGTTTTTAATGGTAGTTGTTCTTTCAACTGTTGTATGGAAGAGCTTGTAATTATCTGGTCCTGGTTCAATAACTGGCATATAACATATACCAGATGAATTATCAGCCGAGAACGTTTTTAAATGATCATACCGTACCTGATCAAAATCTTTATTGATTATGCTGATACCAGTTTCATATTCAAATACTGCCTCAACATTACCAGTAGGAGAAACTATTTTCTGTAGGTGCCAGCTGGAGGTAAAGGTTGTAGTAATGGTTTCACTCGCCCAGCATGTTGTAAACCATGGTAACACTGTCTGGCATTCGGTTTCTTCAAACAAGGCACTGCTCCCGGGCACCCTGTTCCACATTGGCATCCCCGAAGAGGTAGCTTACGCCATCATTGGTGGTGATGACCCACGTATAATACTTTTGATCCGTGCTGTAATCTCCTACCGGAGTCAGATGAATCAGATTGATTTTTATATCCTGCTGCGGAATCAGAACCGGTACTTTGTTCTCATCCAGAAAGAATTGTCCGGACCTGCCCATGAAACTGAAGTAGTACATATCCGGCTCTTACTATCCCACTTGTTTTTTCTCAAACTGCCCAATGTTGGTAGTGTAAGTGGCTGAAGCATCACTGCTGTTGATGGCCTGTTTTAGTTCATATGCCCTTCCTCTTGTGTTATCAATATGGGGGCCGGCATAGCCTTTGGTCGTTTCCGCAATATTCTTATAACCATTTTCGTCATAAAAAATGTACGTTCCGTGTTCGTCATCCGGCTTATCCCTGACTATCCGTGTGATTACGCCCCCGGCATTCAGGCCCCAGCCTAAGCCGACGCAACGGCCACATCTTTTACCCTGATGCCGGATGACTGGTAGCCTATGGACACTGGAATCTGCATTGAGTAGCCTCCCATACTAACCAGGGATACTGATCTGGGCTGTACCAGTGCTCAGGTTAACCTGCGCAGCGACAAAGCCACCCATTGTTTCTTGGGATGAAGCAATGGCGGAACTGGAAGGAAAAGCAGTTTCAGCGCCTTGTGTCACTGCCTTGGCTGAATGCATGAATACTGCGCAAATAATAAAAAATATGTTAACTCTGGCCATAAGTACAGGTATCGTAAAATTGAATAGCTATTGAAAAGTGAAGGTTTGCTCTGATTTCAGAACAATGGCTTCACCAGCGTGCTCCCAACTGACTGCGGAGTTTATGCTGCTCCGCTACCGGAAGCAACTCGGACTGAAAGGAGAAATTCTCCAGCTTCCTAAGCTTACTGAAGTCGGCATGTATGCTCTTTACCGGATTACCTGAGACATTCAAAGAACGCACCTGTTCCAGATTGGTGAGGGAAGCGGGCATTTCGGTCAGGTTATTTCCTTAAAGGTTAAGGTAATTTAAACTTTTCAGGTCACCAATTTTAGATATCAGCGTTTCAAGCCGGTTCCCATTGAGATCCAACTCCTCCAGTTTTTCCAGGTGGCCAAGAGTAGCAGGAAGTTTCAGCAGGCGATTTCCTCCAAGATTCAGGTTCTTCAGGTGGGCTAATTCTCCCAGCTCATCAGGCAGTTGGTTCAGCAGATTACCCTGTAAGTCCAGATTTTCAATATTTATAAGTCCTTTAATCGTAGGAGGCAGACTTTGCAGCTGATTTCCAAAAAAGCTCATTCTTTTTAGCTGGCTCAGCATTCCGATTTCTACAGGCAACTGTTTCAGACTATTCTCCCCCGCAAACATCCCTTCTAACTGCTTCAATTGTCCTATTTCTTCAGGCAGATCAATCAGCTTATTACCAATAAGGTTTATTTCTTTCAGGCCCGTGAGCTTTCCGATTGAGCCGGGAATTTTCTGCAACCTATTACCATTCAGGCCCAGGTAAGTCAATTTTGCGAGCAGTCCGATTTCATCCGGAAGTGCAGAAAGTTTATTAAAGCCCAGATTCAGTAAGCGCAGATTCTTTAATCCGGCAATCTCCTCTGGCAGAAATGTCAGATTATTATTTACAATCTGCAGGCTTTGCAGAAGTGATAAATCTCCTATCTCTGAAGGAAGTGCGGAAAGATCATTGTTGCTGAGCCGCAGTTCCTGCAGGTTCTTTAGCTTTCCTATTTCTGCGGGCAATCGGTTCAATCCATTTAACTGGAGACGGTATATTTTCAAAGGATTCAAAAGCGCTGCATCCAACGTCTCGACCAAAGGCGTAACCATCAGTTCTTCGGTGGATAACAGCAGATCAGGAACCGGATTGCCCCTTACCTGCAGGTCTTTCACGCCCTGCATCAGTTTCAGCTTCTCCGGCAGCTGGGTAAACTGATTATCCACCAGGTGCAGGACTTTCAGGTTGGACAGACCTTCAAAAGAAGCAGGTAAAGTTTTCAGTTGATTATTCGTTACTTTCAGGGATTCCAGCTTCCCTAGCTTTACCAATGAAACCGGCAGTTGCCGCAGCCCGTTATTGCTTACATCCAATACTTGTAGCTTAGAGAGGCTACCTATTCCTTCCGGAAGTTGCTCCAACTGGTTGCCCGATACATTCAGTCTCTCCAGATCCGACAACTGCACAATCTCGTCGGGCAGACGCTTCAACCTGCCTCCCGAAAGATGGAGTTCCTGAAGATTCCTGAGCCTGCCGATACTTGCCGGCAGGGAGTCAAGCCCTTTCAGTGACAGGCGGTATACACGCTTTGGATGCTTCAGCGCTTCCTCAAGGCTGGTAAACACGGCTGCTTTCTCCTCCTGCCGGGACGCAGCAGGGGGGGTGAGAGCAGTCTGGGCCCGTAGCAGGGCAGGGAAAAGGCAAAGCAGTGCCAGTCCCGGAAGTAAATATCTGGACATAGAGGTATCGGGTGGAAATCTGATGTGATAAAGGCTGGCCTAATGCTTGAATTTTCGCTTCCGGGAGAGTTGCCCGATCTGCCGGGCCTGCTGCTCGTTTTCTTTCTGGAGTTCGATCAGGTAGAGGGTGAGTTCTTCTATTTTCTTGAGCAGGGTATTTTCCATCTCTCCCACGTTCATGCCCTCTTTGGCTACTTCCGCCGCGGAGGGTACTTCGGGTAAGTGTCCGTTCTGCTTGATGTACGCGTCTACTTCCGTCAGCGGCCGAAGCCGGTAGGCCGGCGAAAAAACATAATCTCCCAGTCCTGCAACTGCTACTTTGACTTCCGTTGCCCAAACTTTACCTTTTACTACCAGCTTATAATCTCCATTTCCTGGAAGAGGTAGGGCAGGATTCAGACCGATGCCCATACCTTGAGGATTGATAAAACAAGCTGCTATTCGGTTTCCCCCAGCGCCATCGGAGGTATAGAAACTATGAACCTGATGAGCAAAGTAATTCAGAGTAGAACTACTAACCCCAAATCCGTAAAGGGATTGATTACCGCTCGTTTTCCATAAACTGATCGTGGGGCTTTCCGTGCCGGCTGGGTTGGACATGAGGTGACCTCCTAAATCCAAACGGGAGATGGGTTGAAACGTTCCCATACCAATCTTAGTGCCATCGATAATCATGGCCGTGGCATTGCGGGTGGAATTAAATAACATTCGGCTACCCGCATTAGTTGCCCGGAAGATTAGGTCACCTTGTCGGGCTCCATCCGCAAAGTGATCTACGTTACCGGCCACCCCAATGGCTAAATCCTGCGAAGTTCTTCCCAAACCAATTCCTGTCCACCACTGGAGATTAGAGCTATAGCCAGAAAAAACGTACCCTTGTCCCAGCACTTGATCCCTATCCACACGGAGCTTGGCATCCGAAAGCGAAGTACCAACACTTACGTTACCCCTATAGTCGCCTCCGCCATTATAATAGATATTGCTACCACTGGTTGTCCATTGTGCCTGCGTCTTAAGGGTAAATGGCACCAGCAGTACCAGAAGGATTAATATGTTCTTCATGAGTATTCTTTTGATGAAAAATTGCATAAAAAAGTGAAACAGTAATTAAAGAGTTCTATCTAGGGACAGTAATGTTTAACTCCTTGAGCACTAGTGGGGTAATATCATCAGCAGGATTGAAGTAAATGACTTGACTCATATCCATTACCCCATTGTAATTGTTCCTGGTAGCAACTATGCTAATAGCTTGTTGCACCCTGCTTAGTAATGCCCCTTTCATCTCTTTTTCTTTGTTGATTAAAGTTTGATCTCCTTGCAACTCTAGGGCTAATAGTTGCGCTGACAATTCGCTAAGTTCCCTTTCCTTAGCCTTTTTATCCAAGGGACTAAGCCTGACGGGAGCAAGAGTATCACGGCTTGCTCGTAGTTGGTCTGATAATTCCTTGCTGCGTTTGGCTTTCACCTCAAATTCATCCTGCTGCTGCTGCCGGAAAGTTTTAAGGGATTCATCTGCTTTTTTAATATCGGGTAGCTGGCTTAGTACTTGTTGTATATTCACATAAGCCAATCGACCTGTCTGTGCTTCAAGTGTAGCGGAGCATAAGGTAAAACCGAGAAGCACAACCAATGAAGAAAAATATTTAATTTGAATGTTCATAAATATGTGACAGTAAATTCGGCAGAGCATAATATAGTATATTTAAATATTTGATAACAAACTTTTTTAATAAGCAAGTATAGTTAGCCAAGCGGATAAGCCAATAATTGCATCATAGGTGTATATGGATTAAGACTTGCAGCAGCTGTAATGAGCGTTACCCAAGAATAGTCATAGCAATCCCATCAGAACGTAGTTGTTCTGTTAAATAAGTTAATAATACAGGTAGCTGGTTAGGGCAAGCCTGGTCGTAGCTGGTTTAACAGCAAGCGTAAAGGCTTTCAGGTAAGGGAAGAGGTAATCAGACGGCTTTGCAATCCCGGCCGGAGAACACTTTTCCTCAGGCTTTAATCAAGCCTGGACAATGAGCGTAGTAACACGTTTCCCATAGGCAACGACAAGAGTTGGTAGTGAAAATGGATAGAACAGGAAGATTAAGCAAAGGCAGGATTCGGAAAGAACCCATTCTAAAAATCCGAAAAGTAATGAGCGCTTAAAGTATGGTGGTACTTAAGCCGGATATTACTTTGGGAAGTATTAGTCTGAAAGTGGTTTGTGGGGGATTGCGCTTCAAAGTAAGCGTATGCTTGTGATCTTTGCAAGTAATTGTCAGATAAAATTAGTGTTAACTTTTATGAATTTTTTTAGCAATGGATTCATCTTACTTATTAACCTTACATACTCTTCTTTGCCAAAAAATCCAATTCTTGCTTTTATTGATAGGGTTTCCGCACCAAAAATAGGGAAAGGGTAGCTTTGGGGATGAACACAGCCAGCATGAACATACCAGCGTACTTTACTTCCCTGTCTGACTACCGGGTAGCGGGTCGTTGTCTGCACCAGTCAGGAGATATATCAGGCTTGGTGCTGTGTGGGACAATAGCAGATTGTGATGATCTTTCAGAAACAGAAGATTACGGCAAGGATAACACTGACTTTCTCAGGGAGCAGTTGGGCTTTGAATTTGCTAACGGCATTCCTGCTGAAGATACGCTTAACCGGCTGGTAAGAAGACTCAAAGCCAAAGAGCTGGAAGGCTGTTTAAAATCCTGCCTGCAGGCACTCACGCTGGCTGGCAAGCACCTGAGCATAGACGGCAAAGAACTCAGAGGCACCCCATCCCTTCGGGCAGTAAACACGCCTTGGTGCAGATGGTGAATGTGTGGTTGGACTTGCTAGCTTTGACTGGAGGGAAAAAGACAGGCAGATTTAATTGATGATTAAATCTGACCCCATGAAAAGACAAGTGTTTGACCATGCATTCAAGCAGATGGCCGTAGAGCTATCTCACGCCAAAGGCTCCGTAAAAACAGCGGCAGCAGAATTAGGAATAGATCCGGGTAGAATCAGTAAATGGAGGCAGCATCAGAATGGCAACGTAGTTACTAGTGAAAAACCCGCTCTTTCAGCCGAACAAACAGAAATCAGACGCCTGCAGAAGGAGTTGAAGCAGGCTCAGTCAGAGCGCGATATACTGGACCCGATGCTGACATCGTCTGCTGGTCCAAAAAGGCGGTCAGCATCTTTTCCAGGGGAGAGGGCAGCTATTCCGGTTTATAAAGGAGCACCGGGAAGTATTTTCTGTTGAAAAGATGTGCAAGGTGATGAGAGTAAGCGTTAGTGGCTACTATTACTGGCTAAAACACCCTATTAGCTCTCGAACAAGCAAAGAACAGGAGTTACTGGTTGACATTGATAGGATATATAGAGGGCGTCACAACTTAATGGAAAAAGTCGTAAAACAGACTTGAAGAAGTACAAAAGGCAAAAACGATGAAAAGAATAGCCATAGACGAACCAGCGCGTTTGGATCGGTTTGTAAAATCGTTTGGCGGCAGCCATAGTGAAGACTTCAAAGGGTTAGTACTGAGGCTGGTGGAGTCAGGCCAGAGTTTGGAAAGTGTATCTGAGTTAAGTGGGGTGAGGCACAAGTACGCTCTATGACTGGGTAAAGGACTGGAACGAAAAAAAGAGACTGGCTTAGAGAACCATCAGGGCAAAGGCGGGGGCTTAAAAGCGCGCTTAACCAAAGAGCAGAAACAGGAGTTAAAGCAGACGTTGGACCAGAAGGATTACTGGAGTGTGGGGCAAGTACGCAATCTGGTCAAAGCCCACTACGGGGTGAGCTACGGTAAGCGGCAGCTGCAGCGCATCTTAAGGCAATCGGGCCTGTATTGTTATAAGCCCCAGCCCCGAGACTTTCGTCAGCCCGACAAGGCCGATGAAAAGCTCAAAGAACGCTTAAGAGCCGTAGCCGATGCATTAGGCCTGAAAGGCAAAGACCCCGACAAGCTGTGTATCGGGTTTGCCGATGAAACTTCTCCTCAATTGCATTCAAATTCTGCCCGGCTCTGGTCCACAAAGAAAGGAGTGATCAAAAAGGTCAACACGGATAAAAAGAGACGCAACAGTTTTGGTTTCTATGCTTTGAAGGGCAATAGTATCATCAGTAGCATTGGCAAAGGCAATCAGGAGACGATGGTCAAAATGCTCACTTTGATCCGGGAGGCTAACCCGAAGGCCCAAACCATTATTCTCATTTGGGACAATCACAAAGCCCATCTGACTCCCTTGGTAGAACAGACGGCAAGAGACTTACAGATCGTACTGGTGAACTTGCCTCCTTACTCGCCTAACCTCAACCCCATTGAAAGAATCTGGAAACAAATCAAGAAAGCCATTAGTGAGGCCGGCACCGTTGAAGACCTCAAACAACTTGAACGCTTGATTCAGACCGCTTTTGAAGCCTGCGCCAAGAAGCTCTCTTTCGCCAAATCCTGGATTGAGAAGGTCTGGAATCAGGTCTTTGAGAATAATCCTATTCCCTTTTCCGACAAGTTGTGACCCCCTCTATATAATGAGAGTAAAAAGCGCTATGGCAGTCCCAGGATCACCAGTGAGTTGAAAGAACTGGGTATTCAGGCTTCTCGTCCACGGGTAGCCAGGCGGACCCAATGCTCAGGCACGTGCAGGTCCATGAAAAAAGCTAACATTAAAAGTATCATCAGGAAGAAATACCGGGTGCAGACTACTGATTCTGACTATGAATACGCCATAGCTGAGAATACGCGATAGCTGAAAACCACCTCAACAGAGATTTTTCTGCACAAGTCACCGGACAGAAGTGGGTGACGGATCTGATTGGATCCGGTGATCTGACTTATATCAGAACTGAAGAGGGATGGCTGTACCTGACAGCTATCCCGGATTTAGCTGACAGAAAGGTGGCTGGCTGGGCGGACCTCAGATGAGATCTGATCTCAGGTCCATGAGTGATACCATGAAAGCTGGTGATACCACCATAGCGGCCTGGAAAATGGCGGTCAGAAACAGACCTGTAAAGCAGGATCTGTTATTCCATTCTGACAGAGGGGTGCAGTATGCCTGTAACGATTTCAGAGAGCAACTGAAAGGATTGCCTGTACTGCAAAGCATGAGCAGAAAAGGCAATGGACCTCAGACCAAGGCCTGATTTGGGGTCCGCCGGGATAACGCAGTAGCCGAAAGCTTCTTTAAAACGCTGAAAACAGAGCTGGTTTACCATGAAGATTATCTGACAAAGCAACAGGCCAGACTGGCTGTTTTTGAATATATCCAGGGCTGGTACAACCGAAAAAGAAGGCATGGTGCACCGGGCAACCGAAGTCCCCAACACTACCAGCCTTATCTTGAACACCAAAGAACGGCTGCCTGAAAAAGTCCTCCAGTAAACTGTTGCAATTCCAAACGGGTGCTGTTCAGAATATAGCTCCCTTCACTTAAACTGACGAAGAACCACTTTTCAGTTAATATTTACAGCCAAATTCTGGATTGAAAAGGTCTGGAACCAAGTCTTTGAAAATAATCCTGTTCCCTTTTCCGGCAAGTTGTGACGCGCTCTATACAATAAAAGAACAACTGTTGGGGTGCTTAGAGGCTATCCGAAAAACAGCCTGTTCAATTAGTAACCTACTGTTTTACAGTATAATAACTTTATTTTCCGGATAGGCACTTAGTGGATGGGGCTATAGGGGATGCTATTAGTGGGTACTACAACTAATGCAGATGTGCTGGCTTACACCTGGCACACATCAGATCTTCGGCTTGTTGCTCTCAAGCATCGAAAAGTGATGATAAAAAGGAGAGACCAAGTCCCTCTTGCCTCATGGGTTCCAATGCATGGAAGTCTAAATTCTCTCCAGATAATTGCAGAATTGGCGTTTTTTTGCTACCTTAACCATACAATCGTTCTTTCGTATCATACCAAAACACACCAATTCATTCGGTTACCTGATCGGTTACCAAATGGTTTAAGGCAAGAGCAAAGCATTGATATTTAATCGGTTCTGATAAAAGTTCGAGTCCCATCTTCTCCACAAAACCCGCAAATTTTAAGGATTTGCGGGTTTTTAATAAAAAGAGACAAAAGAGACTGTCATTGTGAAAGTTGTTTTCAAGCGTGTCAGAGAGGGCCATCGAGAACGCTGGAAACAATGAAGCCACAGAAAAAGGCAATTCCTGCCAAAGTTCACATCCTAACGACCCAGCCACTGGTCGTTGGTTCGTCTATTACTCTTTCCGTAATCCTGCAACCGACAAGCTTGAGAGGTTCAAAGCCTATGAAGGCTTTAGCGAGTTGAAGTCGTACGAAGAGCGTCAGGCACACGGTAAAAAGCTGGTCCAGAAGATCAACAGGAAGCTCAGGAACGGCTGGTCACCATTCCAGGATGGTCAGCATGCTATCTATGAAGACGTAATTGGGTACTTCGTGAAAAGAGAAGGCTCCTTATAAGGAGGTTGATCATTCCATAGGAACACATTGTGGGTTTCCCCAAAATCGTGGAGGATTAGGAAAGGTCAAGCGGCCACAGAATACTGCCGTATATTGTTTTCAAATTCCTCGGGACTCATGTGCCCAGCGTAGAATGGGTTCGCTTGCGGTTATACCACACTTCGATATACTCGAATAGGTCCTGTAGCTTGCTGGCATGGTTTTGGTAGTGCTGATGGTAAACCCGTTCCTGCTTAAGGGTGGCAAAGAAACTCTCCATAACGGCGTTATCATAACGGTTGCCCTTTCGGCTCATGGAACAAGTGATTTTATTGTCGTCAAGCAGTTTCTGATAGTCGTTACTGGCATATTGGCTACCCCCTGTCGGAGTGGTGGAGCAGCTCCTTTGCGGCTTTCGAGCAAGCAGAGCCATCCGTAAAGCACTCATCACCAGTCCTCTTTCCATGTGCTCATCCATTGCCCAGCCGACTACTTTTCTCGAATACAAGTCCAGCACCACTGCCAGGTACAGCCAGCCTTCTTTGGTGGGGATGTAAGTAATATCAGTGGGACCCACTTTTGATTGGGCTTGCTAGCGGTAAAGTCCTGATTGAGTTTGTTTTCTGCTACCGGCAAGTCGTGTTTGGAACGGTAGTTACAACAAACTTCCTTTTTCGCTTAGCAGCAATCTCATTGAGTTGCATCAGCCGTGCTACCCGGTTAAGTGAACAAGGGATGTGCTGTTTTTTCAAGTCCACATACACCCGGGGCTACCGTAAGTCTGACGACTCTGTTTGTGAATTCGCTTAATACGTTCCAAAAGCTGCTGATTCTGCCGTTTACGCTCACTTTCGCCTTTTTACCCAGGCGTAGTACCCACTTACCGACACTTCCATTGCCTGGCATAGTCGATCTACAGAATACGCCTGCTGGTGCTCTAATAAACTGGTATCTTACGGAGCCTTTGCCGAAGATACCACTGCCTTTTTTAGGATCTCGACGGTCTCCTTTAACCGTTGATTCTCCCGCTGTAACTGCCGCAACTCCTCCTCCTTGGTATGCCCCTTGCCGGGAAAGGCCTTTTCCCCGTCTTGATTGAACTCTCCTTGATCCAGCGCCGCAGCACGCTTAGTGCGCAGCCTAAATCCCGTGCCGTTTGGCTTTGGTTGCCATGCTGCTCAATAGCCGTACGGCCTCCTCTTTAAACTCCTTCGAATACGTCTTCCTGGTGGTCATTACACTTGGCGGTTTGGGTGGTTAAAGGTACTCTTTTCCATCCCTCCACTTTTACGGGGGAATACCAGTTTCACCCTGCCCACGTTTGGCCGGTGCAACGGAGAACTTAATAAGCTTACATTTACCAGAGCACTACTGATTTTCACGCCGTTATAATCAAGTAATACCCTATAAGCAGGCACCAATCATCAGCTGGCAAAACAAAATGAAAATGAAAGAGCCGTTAAGATTTCCCGTTCCAAAGAATCAAACGTCTCTCCGGGCACTCCAACAGCGCGGAATACAGCCCACCTTGCGGGCGACTGATTTTGTTGGTCCCACCTGGCTGAAATCCGGTTTTTGTCAAACCCCATTTCCCTGATCCCTTTGCCGGACACCAACCAGCAAGGTATCTGATCCCTGACGGGATTGGAAAAAACAGCCCCGCCATATCGCCTTTTATCATTCCATTATGAAGAAGAATCAATTCTGTAAAGTGCCAGATGCACTGTACGATGGGTAATCCATGCCCAACCGGTGGTTCCGCGTGGCCAGACAGAGCTGACCAGCCGGGCAACCCGGGATACCCGTAATGCAATATGCTTTCATCCGCGGGTAATGCATTGTAAGGCGAATAATCCATTCTGTGTACAATTATTACGCCGGGAACAGGAAAAAATTTTCTCCCTTGATGGCCATACATTCATGGCCGGTCATGCTTTGAAAAGACATTCCAATCCACGGCAAATCCGGGCAGGAGTTAATCTATCTGATACGCTCGATTCAATAAATCATTGCGGAATACCGACGAACTGTCGTCCGCCGGTATTCTTTCCTTTCAAATTCTTTCGCGATTTAAATAAACAAATATGAAACCAGAAAAAGTGTTCATGATGATACTTATGCTATGGGTAGTATTATTCGGCGGTTGTAAAAAAGAAGACGATCCCGGGGTACGTCCGCTTGTGACGGCAACCGGCCCGATAAATGAAGCCATCAATATAGCCATCAACAGTAAAGTCTCCGCCACCTTCAGCGGGGCGATGGATCCTGCCACGATCACGAATACGAAATTTACTTTACGGCAGGGAATTACTCCTGTTTCCGGAACAACAGCTTACTCCGGTATGACGGCTTCCTTTAAGCCAGCCGCGAATTTGGTCCCTAATACGCTCTATACGGCAACCATTACGACCGGCGCGAAAGACATGTCCGGCGTAAGCCTTGCAAAAGACTACGTCTGGAGTTTTACAACGGGCGGAATTCCCGATAACACTCAGCCCACTGTGACTGTAACCGAACCGGCGAACAGCGCTACAGGAGTGGCCCTCAACCGTCCTCTCGTGGTAACTTTCAGCGAACTGATGGACCAAACCACCATCACACCTTCGAGCTTCACCCTGAAGCAAGGGGAAGTCATGGTTCCCGGCGTCATCACCTACACCGGTACAAACGCCACTTTTACTCCGGCAAGTAACCTTGCGCCCAACAAAATGTATACGGGAACGATTACAACGGGAGCCAGAGATATGGCTGGCAATGCACTGACGGGCAACCACACGGTTGGTTTTACCACCGGTGATGCAGCCGATATATTATTGCCAAGGGTCAATTCCACCGGCCCGCTCAACAACGCCATCAATGTCCCGGTCAATAAGGTGGTGGCCTTTACATTCAGCGAGGTCATGGATCAGGCAACGATCAACAATACGACCTTTACCTTGAAACAAGACGCAACCGTGGTTCCCGGAACGTTGGCTTATTCCGGCACAGCTGCCACGTTTACCCCGTCAGCTATCCTGACCGCCGGTGTTACGTATACGGCAACGATCACTACCGGAGCGAAGGACTTAGCCGGTAATGCACTTGCTGCCAACACAGTCTGGAGTTTTACTACCGGCGCTTCTTCGTCCGCCCTGGCGGTAGTCAACCTTGGAGCCGCCGCCAGTTACGTGATCCTGGCCAAAACAGCCATCAATAACAGTCCGGCTTCCAGGGTTACCGGTGATCTGGGCCTTAGTCCGGCTGCTACCTCTTACATTACCGGATTTGCCTTGACCAACGCAACCGGATATGCTACTTCGACCCAGGTGACCGGAAAAATCTACGCAGCGGACATGGCCGATCCTACTCCCATTAACCTGACCACGGCCGTCAACAATATGATCACTGCCTACAACGATGCCGCCGGACGCCCTTCCCCCGATTTCTCCGAATTGGGTACGGGAAGTATTGGCGGAAGAACGCTCACCCCGGGACTTTATAAATGGACGAATACGGTTTCATTGACCTCCGATGTGACCATTTCAGGTGACGCCAGCGATGTCTGGATCTTTCAGATTGCCGGGGACCTTTCCCTGAGTTCTGCGGTGAAAATTACCCTGACGGGCGGCGCCCAGGCCAAAAACGTCTTCTGGCAGGTGGCAGGTCAGGCGACTTTGGGCACAACCTCCCACGTTGAAGGCATCATCCTGTCGATGACTGGCATAACCTTTCAAACCGGGGCCTCCATGAATGGCCGGGCGCTGGCACAGACCGCTGTTATTCTGGACAGCAATGCCATTACAAAGCCGCAATAATTAGCAATAATTAAATAAGCGGGATCAACTCCCGACAGAGGCTTCCTCCGGAACACCCTCCCTGCAAATCTTTAGACGAAAACGAAAACTAATACCAAGCAGATGAAGATAAAAAAGATATACCTGACCGCCATCGCAGCCTTACTCATGGCAGCGTTTACAGGCGGTTGTAAAGATGAGAACGTGGAGATCGTTGGCGTATGCCCGGTTGTAGAATCGACAAACCCCATTAATTCGGCTACCGGGGTACCACTCGACCGCGTAATCACAATCGTGTTTAATGAAGCCATGAACCCTGCTACCATTACCCCGGCCGCTTTTACCTTAACCGGCCCAAATGAAAGTATAGCGGGAGCAATGGTAGTTTCAGGCACCCTGACGTACGATGCTGCCACGCACAGCATGAGCTTTGCGCCGGGCGCCAAATTCAAATCCAGAACCACCTATACGGGCAGGGTTGCCTCGACGGTCAAGGATTTAATGGGCAATACCTTGCAAACCGATTACGTATGGACCTTCCAAAGTGGGGCAACCCTGTCGCCCGCCGTGATTGCTACCGATCCGGCTGACAGTGCCCAAAACGTATTCCTGAATAAAGGGATCGCCGCCAGCTTCAGTGAGCCCATGGACCCGCTGACGCTTACCACGACAACCTTTACGGTAAAACAGGGGACCACCGCAGTCGCAGGGACCGTTTCGTACTCCGGTACAACGGCTTTCTTCAAACCTTCCGGGGACTTTACCCCGGGCACCACGTATACCGCTGCCATTACCACCGGAGCGAAGGATGTACAAGGCAATACACTGGCGAAAGACTACGGATGGACATTTTCCACCGGTACCATTCGGGCGCCGAAAGTGAATGCTGCCGAGCCGGTCAATCTGGCTACCGGCGTGGCGCTGAATAAAGTAATCAGTGCCACATTCAGCGAAGCAATGAATCCTTCAACGATCACCACATCGTTTAGGTTAATGGCCGGAACAATGCTTGTTCCCGGTAGGGTGAATTACGCCGGCACGACGGCGACCTATACCCCAGCCAGTAACCTCTTATCCGGTACTACTTACACGGCTACTATTACCACTGGTGCCAAAAATCCGGCCGGAACGCCCATCGCGAATGACTACGTATGGAGCTTTACTACGGCAGCAACTTTAGGCGCTCCGTGGGTTGATCTCCAATCGGTTGCCCGGTTCGGGATTATCGCCGGGACGGGCGTGAGCAACAACGCCGGCTTCAGCGAGATCCGGAACCTGGACGTGGGAATCAGTCCGGGGGTTCGTTCTTCGATTACGGGGTTTCCTCCCGCCATCATCGTGAACGGAGGAATGTATGCCTCTGATGATATCGCGCCACCCGGTGTGCCGGCCATGCTGACAAAGGCCAAAGGAGACCTGACCGCCGCGTATCTTTTTGCGGAAGGAGCCACTTCCCCGGCACCTGCCACCGTATCCGGCGATCTGGGTGGCACTACCCTGGCCCCGGGTATATACAAAACGACTTCCACGCTGCTCATCCAGTCCGGCGATTTGACGCTGGATGCCCAGGGGGATGTGAATGCCGTCTGGATTTTCCAGATCGCCTCTGACTTCACCACGGTAGGCGGAGCAGGCGGCAATGTCATCCTTACGGGAGGCGCTCAGGCCAAAAACGTCTTCTGGCAGACCGGCAGTTCAGCGACCATCGGAGACGGTACCCGGTTTAAAGGCAACATTCTGGCCCTGACCTCCATCACTATGAATTCGGGAGCAACGGCAGTGGGCAGAATGCTGGCCCGGAATGGCGCAGTCGTATTGACCAATACAAACATCATCGAAAAGCCTTAATCCATAAACGATATGAAGACGAAAACAAATATTGATAAAGGATCGCTCCCCGCGGGAGCCTCCTATAGACTAACTGTTAAATATCTTATCATCAGTGCCTTTCTTTTAACGGGTATTCAAACGTCACTTCTGGCGCAGGTGCCGGCTGCTCCCTTCACCAAACCCTCCTGGTGGATTGGCGGAGCCGCGGGGGCCAATTTTAATTTCGATCGCGGCACCACGCAGCAGTTGAATGCCGATCTGACCGTTCCTGCCGCTTTTCACCATGGCAGGGGTGTGGGACTCTTTCTGGCACCGCTGGTGGAGTTTCACCGCCCCGGTTCAAGATGGGGGATCATGTTGCAGGCAGGCTATGACAGCCGCAGGAGTTCGTTCAGGGAAATACTGACCCCTTGTAACTGCCCGGCGGACTTATCCACCAACCTTGGCTATCTCACCGTAGAGCCTGGCCTCCGCTTCGCCCCGTTCAGATCCGGATTTTATCTGTTCGGCGGCCCGCGCCTGGCTTTTAATGTGCAAAAATCCTTCACCTACAGCCAGCAAGCGAATCCCGCTTACCCCGAACAGGTAGTCAACCCCGATGTAACGGGAGACTTCAGCATGGTGAACAAAACGCTCCTCTCGCTTCAAATCGGCGCCGGGTACGACCTTCCACTCTCCTCAATGGAAAAGCAAACCCAGGTCGTATTCTCACCATTTGTTTCTTTTCAACCTTATTTTGGTCAATCACCCCGTTCAAAGGAAACCTGGACCCTGACAACGTTACGGATAGGCGCTGCCTTTAAGTTTGGCCGGGGGCATAAAAATTCATCAACGGCAGAGAGTGAAGCAACAGATTCTGAAGTCCGGTTTTCGGTTAACTCCCCCGAAAACATTCCGGCAGAGCGTCAGGTAAGGGAAACATTCCCGCTTCGTAATTACGTGTTTTTCAACATCGGATCAACGGAAATACCGGACCGGTACGTGTTGCTCCGGAAAGAGCAGGTGAAAGACTTCAAAGAGGACCGGCTGGAGATGTTCAAGCCTGAAGAAGTGTCTGGTCGCTCCGAACGACAAATGGTTGCCTATTACAATGTGCTGAATATCCTGGGTGACCGGATGGGGAAAAATCCTGCGACCACCATTACCCTGGTCGGCTCGTCGGAAAAAGGTCCGGCAGACGGAAGGGCCATGGCGGAGTCGGTCAGGCAATACCTGGTTGGTGTATTTGGAATTGATGCTTCGCGAATAAGCATCGAAGGGCGGGACAAACCCAAAATTCCTTCTGAGCAACGGGGTGGCACACTCGAACTTGACCTGCTTCGGGAGGGAGACCGCAGGGTATCCATCGAGAGCCGTTCGCCTTCCTTGCTGATGGAGTTTCAGAGTGGCCCGGATGCACCGCTGAAACCGGTGGAAATCGTTGCCCTTCAGGAAGCACCGCTTGACAGCTACGTTACTTTCAGTGCAGCGGGAGGAGAAGAACCCTTCACGTCATGGTCGCTGGAAATACGGGATGAAAAAGGAAAAGTGCAAAACTTTGGACCGTATACCATGCAGCAGGTGAGTATACCGGGAAAATCTATTTTGGGTACCCTTCCCGAAGGCAACTATCAGGTGGCAATGACTGGTCAAACGAAGGCCGGCAAAAGGGTAAAGAAGGAAACCTCCGTACACATGGTGCTCTGGACCCCGCCTGAAAACGAGGATGCGATGCGTTTCAGCGTCATTTTCGAATTCAACGAATCGAAGGCTACCAGGATTTACGAAAAATACCTTACCGGTATCGTAGTGCCGAAGATTCCCAACGGAGGAAAGGTGATTATCCACGGGCATACCGATATTATCGGAGAGGAGACCCATAACGAGACCTTGTCACTGGCCCGGGCCAACGAGGTACGGGACATTCTTGAAAGAAGCCTGTCGAAGGCCGGCCGCACCGGTATTACCTTTGAAGTGCACGGTTTCGGGGAAGATCAAAATTTTTCACCGTTCGACAACAGATTTCCGGAGGAGCGCTTTTATAACCGGACGGTTGTTATAGATATTATTCCAAGGCAATAAATCATTGATTGCCTGATTGATGGAATCTGCCCAAGCCTATCGGTTGAATGGCAAAAAGGACCTAGCTTTAAAAGCCCGGTCCTTTTTGCTCTCTTCCATCTGCCTTTCACCCGGAGGAGAATAAAAGCCAGGCCTTTCATTCCCGTCAATAATCTACTTAACCCTATGGATAGCCAGAAAAAAACCGATCAGAAGAAACCTGGTAAGATCAGCCAGCTGAAAGGAGAAAACCAGGATCTGAAAGCAGAAAAAAAATCTGCTAAAGTAAAAATTGTCAAACTGGAAGAGGAGATAGATCTGAAAGAAAGGTACGCAGAGAGTCAGACCCGGTTCGAAACCATCTTCTACCAGTCCAAGCTGGGCAATAAGATCATTGCACCCGACCTGAAGATTATGCAAATCAACGAAGTCTTCCGGGCCATGCTGGGCTATAGGGAAAAAGAGATTATCGGCACCACAATCACCGCCTTTGCCCACCCGGATTTTATTCATCACTGGCACGAGTTGCAGGAGAACCTTTGGACCCGGCAAATCCCTTCTTTCCAGATCGAGACCTGCCTGATAAAAAAAGACGGTGCTGTCTTATGGTGCCAGGTCACCTCCATCATTTTCCGGGACAATGGGATTACGCTGGGCTATACCATCATAGAAGACATTTCGGAGCGCAAAGCCCTGGAAGCGGAACTTAAAAAGCTGCACGAGGACCAGGAGACCATGATGCACATGGTGGCTCACGACCTCAAAAGTCCACTAAACAACATCCAGTCCCTGCGCGGCTTGCTGCAAAAGAATGTTGAAAAGCTGGTAGCGGGTAGCGAAAAGAAGGAACAAAGTCTGACTTTGCTCCAGATGATTTCGGATACCTGTGATAAAGCCCAGGCCATTATCCGGGATTTGTTGTTTGTGGGTGATTTCAATTCCAAAACCACTTTCAGGAAAACCGACCTGACAACCTTAATTGAATCACAGCGGAGTGTGCTGGGATTGGAAGCGGAAAAAAAAGGCGTCATCCTGCGTTTTCATTACCCATCCACCCCCGTTTATGCCCATCTCAATAAAGATAAATTTCTGAGGCTATTGGAAAATCTGCTGTCCAATGCCATTAAATTCACCCCCGGGGGCGGATGCGTCACCCTATCGCTGAAAAATAAAGGAACAAAGGTGCTGCTCCAGGTCAGCGATACCGGAATCGGTATTCCGGCGAAATTGCAATCCAGTATATTTGATAAGTTTACCATGGCCAACCGGAAAGGAACCGCGGGAGAGACAACCACGGGATTAGGCCTTTACATAGTCAAACGAATCGTGGAGTTGTATCAAGGAACCATCTGGGTGGAAAGCCAGGAAAACCAGGGCACTTCCTTTTTTATTGAACTCCAGTAAAACCTGTCCACCCGTGCCGGGGATCATGCAATCGTCGCAGGGCTACTCCCAGGCCATTTCACTGCGTTCAATACTATATAAACCGACCATAAGTAAACGCGAATAATCATACAACCGATGGAAAACCAGGAAGAGCAAACGCCCATTTATCTGGAGAGGATCAAGCAGCTGGAGGAGAAAAATCAGGCATTGGAGGAGAAGATCACGCGCTTGCTTTCCCTAAACGAAAGTCAGTTAGCCATTGAAAAAAGATACGAAGAGAGTCAGGAACGTTTCCGCACCATCTTTGAGCAATCGCAGTTTGGCAATAAAATCATCACCTCCAACCTGGAGATCATTCAGGCCAATAATGCATTGCACGAGATGTTAGGGTACAGTGCCCAGGAGTTGGTTGGTACCAGAATCATTGACCGGGTGCATCCGGACTACATCCCGGCCTGGCATGATTTACAGGAGAACCTGTGGACGAAGAAAATCCCGTTTTTTCAGATTGAGACCTGCCTGGTCCGCAAAGACGGTTCCCATATGCGGTGCCAGGTTACCTCCATATTATTCCACGATAACCAGGCCACCCTGGGCTATACCACGCTGGAAGATATCTCCGTGCGAAAAGAGATGGAAGACCTGCTGGCCAGGCAAACCGAGCTGATTAATGCCGACCTGGATAACTTTATTTACGTCGCTCACCACGATTTAAAATCACCCATTGTCAACATTGAAGGATTGCTATCGGTCCTGAATCAGGAGCTGGCGGGTGAACTTTCACTCACCAAGGAGCAAAGCCAGTTGCTTGCCATGATCGGCAAGGCTTCCGATAAATTAAAAGCCACCATTGCCGACCTCACCCGGATTGCCCGGCTACGAAAAGAGGCCGTAGAGGTGGAAGTCATCTCGATGGAAGCACTGTTTGAAGAAGTATACGGGGAGTTGCATACCCTGATCGGCCAGACGCCAGTGAAACTATCCAGGCAGATGGAGGTGACGGAGATCTGCTTTGTCAAAAGATATCTTCAAAGCATCCTGTATAACCTCTTGTCGAATGCAATCAAATACCGCTCGCCGGAAAGACCGTTGGCCATTACCATCCAAACCCGCCGGCAGGGAAAGTATACCCTGCTGGAAGTGGCCGACAATGGCCTGGGAATGGCGGAAAGTCAGGTACCCAGGCTTTTTACCATGTTTAAGCGCTTTCATATCCATGTGGAAGGGACTGGCATTGGCCTGTACATGGTCAAAAGGATGATTGAAAATGCCGGTGGCAGGATCCAGGTAGAGAGCCAACTGGACGTAGGAACCATCGTAAGGGTATACTTACCACATCCAGGGGGAAGCAACCGGCCAGGGGGATTAGAGACTGTACAATGAACTGTGTCAGGGGAGTCACCTGAAATGCTGCCTTTCAACCAGTCACAGACGCAATGGAACCCAGGGCACCCTTCGGTTTCGAGGCCTTCAGGCAGCAGGCTATCCAAGGCTTGTACGCCGGCCAACCCATCAATGGCGAGTGGACCTCCGATGCTCAGGATGGGCAGGTCCGGGCATCTTCGCCCCCTTGCTAAAGTAGTAGCTGGAAGAGGCCCGGAAGGAGAAATGGCCGCTCACCTGAACGGAGAGGAACACTGGCAGGGCAACGGCCGCTGCATATTTCGGAGGATGTTAACCCCTCTCTGTGGTGAAGCTGCCCCCCTTTTCCGGTGATGTTGACCCCGGGGTCAGGATGGCCGAAACGCAATAGCTGACCCCTGGCTGGAGAAGTAGTGGAATACGGTTGATTAGTGGCTTGAACCACTAAACTTCCAGGCGAGTCATGCCGGCAAAGCCACGGACCTCTACGACAAAGATCGGCTCTGATCGATGTCTCTACTCAAACAACTCTTACGTCTCCGGTCTCAGGGCTGCGGCATCAAGGAAATTGCCCGGCAGACGGGTAACTCCCGCAATACGGTCAGAAAGTATCTGCACTTAGCCGATTCAGGCGGGGATCCGCTGGAGGTGCTGCTGGCCCGGCCGGAAGGGGAACTGGAAGCACGGCTGATGCGCAGTCAGCCGGCCCAGAGCAGTGAATATCAGGCGCCGGAAGCCAACAAGGAGTATCTGCTCAAGGCCCTCAGAGAGCCGCACGTGACAAGGTGGCACCTGTGGGGCGAATACCGGCAGGTGCATCCTTCCGGCTACGGCTATACCCAGTTCTGCCACTACTTAAGACAATGGGAGCTGCCCCGCAAAGCGGTGATGCACCTTCTGCACCAGCCGGGGGAGAAGCTCTTTGTGGATTTTACCGGTGATAAACTCTCCATTATTGATCCTGCTACCGGTGAAGTGCAGGAAGTGGAAGTACTGGTGGCGGTGCTTGGCTACAGCCAGTATACGTACGTGGAAGCGGTTGCTTCCCAGAAACTGGAAGACTTTCTGGAGGCCTGCCAGAACGCCCTGCGGTATTTTGGTGGTGCCCCCAAAGTGATTGTTCCCGATAACCTCCGCTCTGCCGTCACCAAAGCCAGCCGCTACGAGCCGCAGCTCAACGAGACCTTTGCTGATTTGGACCTGAGATAAAATCTCATTTTAGGTCCGCCAATCACTATCAGATGGCAGTCATGCCGGCCCGGCCTTATAAGCCACGTGACAAGGGGCTGGCTGAGAACGGGGTGCTCAATACTTACCGGCGCATCTTTGTTCCCTTACGCAATCAAAGATTCTTCTCGCTGGCATCTCTCAATCAGGCCATCAGGCAGCAGTTGGAGTTATACAACCAAACACCTTTCCAGCGGGATCCGGACAGCAGCCGTGAGCAGCGTTTTCTGAGTGAAGAGAAACACCTGCTCACGCCGCTGCCAGCCGAAAGCTACAGCCTCCGGCGCAGCCAGCAGGTAACGGTAATGAAAAACTGCCACGTCCGGTTGGGTGCAGACCAGCATTACCATAGTGTGCCTTACCGCTACATCGGCCAGAAAGTCCTGCTGCAGTTTACTAACCGGCAGGTAAGTGTTTTTCACCAAAACCAACTCGTTGCCGTGCATCCAAGAGACCGGCGTGCCCACCGCTATACGACACTTAAAGAACACCTTCCCTCCACCCATCAGTACGTAAGCGAGTGGCCGGAGGCCTTCTTTCTGGAACAGGCAGCACGGATTGATCCGGCAGTAAGTGATTTCGTTGCCGGTATTCTGGCCTCTAAACGTTATCCCGAGCAAGGCTACAAAAGCTGCTCGGGGGTGCTGGCGCTGGCCCGGAAAACGGAAAAAGCCGTTTTTCTGGCCAGCAGAGCCATCTGTAAAGCATTCATTACCAGCCCTCTTTCCATCGTTTTATCCATCGCCCAGCCTACCACTTTCCGGGAAAACAGATCTGATACTACGGCTATGTACAGCCAGCCTTCCCGAGTCCACACGTAAGTGATATCAGTGACCCATTTTTCATCAGGTTTCGTAGCGTTAAACTCTTGGTTGAGTTTGTTTTCAGCCACCGGCAAGTCGTGTTTAGAATCGGTCGTGACGACAAACTTTCTTTTTCTGTATCTAAACGTTGATTATCTTCGGCCAGCGGCAATCCGGTGGTTCTTCATTAACCTGGCCACCCGGTTCTCCGGGCAGATTCTTCCCTTTTCCTGCAAATCCACACGGATACGAGGGCTCCCATACGTTTCACGACTCTGCTGGTGGATCACTTTGATTTCTTCCACTATCGGCTTGTTTTCATGTTGCCAAACACTTTCCGGCCGCTTTTTTCAGGTCTAAAAGCTGCTCAATGATACATCTGAGGCCTTGCACAGCCGCTCCGGCGAATACTCATTCCGATGCTCCTCAATGAAGGGGTATCTCTCCAGGAGCGGCTTGCGGACCTGAGGTACTGTCTTGAAAAGCAAATTTGGAAGTATAATTTTTTCAATAATTTTGTTTTACCGGAAAGAGAGCTTCAGGCGAGGAGTCGCACGGAAGTTCATCTTGTGTAGCCCTGCTGGCCGGGGCTACTTCTTTTGCAGGCAGGGATTCAGCCAGGCTTCCTGCGGGACTCCTCCGGAGTCTACCGGAAAGAGAGACTTGGGCTCCAAATCACCGGAAGTAGCTTTTGGTTGATAACCGGGCTCATAGGGAGTATCGTTCTTCCAGAGGGTGTACATCAGGACTAATAGTTTCTTTTGGATGGCTACCCGAGGCCTGCATTTTCTTTTTTCCATTGCTGATCAAGCGGTCGAAAAGGTTTTGAACAAGCCACCTTCATAGCGGACCACGTTAAAAGAGGGCAAATGCAGAATGCGCCGGATGCGGTAATTGCCCTTTTTGGAAATACTGGTTTTCCCAACTCTTTTGCCTGATTGGTTCTCTACCACATCATAGCCGGCATAGCTGACTAACTGCTTGCCGTTCTCAATGAGAGCGAATCCAAGTGGACCTGACACTACGTGTCATCGGTCCACAGGTTTCGGCAATTACGGTAATAGCGCTCATTAAGCCTACGCCTTTGATTTGAGTAATATGCTCAGGTTTTCTTTTCAATTCACTATCCGCTTCCACCAGCTGGTGCCGCACCTCCTGCTGAATGCTTTCGATCTGCTTGTCAAGGAGTTTGATCATAGCCAGCAGTCTTTTTTGAGTAGACTTGCTTTCAAACTGCGCATGGGACAGGGCGTGTAGTTGATTGTTGAGCGCGGTTTTTGTCTGATGCAGGTTTTCCAGTTCCCGGGTCAACGTACGTAATTGGTAAAACTGCTTGCTAAGCGGTTGCCATCGCGGCAGGTTCTGCTCAGCTCCCATTCTGGCCAGGCCAGTCGAATCAATCTTGTCATTCTTACTTTTCAGACCTGAACTACGGGCGTACTGACGTGCCTTGTTTGGTAGAATAACTGAAACGACCTTTTCCTGAGTAAATAGATACCAGGCAATCTGTTCATAATAAATTCAGTTGCCTCCATTGTATATACTAAAGTAACGGAAGCATCGGCGTGTTTTTTTACCCATTGCTCCAGTTCCTTGAAGCCAGCAGGGGTATTGACGAACCTGCGGGTAGCCTTCACGGTCACCTTTCTGAGTTATATCAATAACCGAAAAGCAGGCATCTGACTGGTCACTGGAAACATCCAGGGCAACGGATTGTTTGAGCTTGAGCATGAGGTAGAGAGCCAGAGGGGAAATAGTTGAAAGCAGGATTCCGATTTCCTTCCTCATCGTCTTTTCTCATCGTTTATGCAGGATTAGCAGGACTATGCAGCTATCCTTAAGTACTGTTCAGACTCTGTCAGGAAGGAAAGCAGAAAGGATATACCTGAGGTACAGTATCACCTTGAGCTGGTGTACTTGATGCACGAGATCCATTTGCCTGTTCTGCTTTCGGTCTCTTACTTGCCAATTTGCACTTTCTTTAACTATTCCAAAGATATGAGATGCACGATCTGACCGGCAGGTCCAGGATACCCACCGCTTTTTTAATATCTCTGCCGTTTCTTTCAGCCGCTGATTCTCCCGCTGCAACTGGCGTAATTCTTCATCTGCCGTGTGCCCCTTACCCGGAAAGGCTGACGACCCGGTAACGGGCATCGTCAGGGCCGCTCACCCTCATCCTCCTGTTGCTTCTTCCGGCGCCGGAGCACACTCTTGTGGACCAAATTCGGTCCTGCAATCCCAGATTGCAGGCTGTTTCCGTTACGTTTCCGTTTTGCTGAGCCAGCCGTACAGCCTCCTCCTTAAATTCTTTCGTGTAGGTCTTCTTGCTTGCCATTACGGTAGTGGTTTAGAGTGTAAAATATACTCTTTTCCATCCCTCCACTTTTACGGGGGAATACCACACCCTAAATCCCTCTCCCAGGGAGAGGGACTTGACTGCGACGCTTCTGCTCGCCTTCTCCCAAGGAGAAGGGGCCGGGGGATGAGGCTTCCTGAAGACTTTTCCCTATAAGTCTCCAGGAACCGGGAGTTGCAACCAATTCATTGACATTACAATACTTATCTGTGCTTTGCTGAAGAAAGATCCGGCCTGCTCCCCGGTGGGGCCGGCCTTTGAACTGATGTAAGAAATAAAGAAGCTTTATCAGAAAAAAAGTACTCTTTTTCCCTTTTCAAAGCTGGAAAAAAGAAAATACAACTTTTAAAACGTATTTCTGCTACGTGTTTTTCTCCGCTAAATAAGCAGAAATTTGCGCATCCATTTCATTTTTTTCCTCCATTACTTGCATAATATTGCAGGCAGCATATTTTATACAATTCAGGAATTTTATTTTTCCTGATCAGTCCCCCGGTTTTCTTTACAACATTGTTTTTTTTGCATAACCTTCGTTGAATTAAAGCCTTATCAGGAGTACTGCTCTGCTGACAGTAGATTTTACTGTTAGGGGAATTCTTGCCCGCTCAAGTCCTGAAGCGCCTTGAATTTATAATCTGTATTAAAAATACATCAGCTATGAAATTAAAAAATTATTTACCACTTGCGGGGCTTTTGCTCCATGTTTTTTCATTTAGAGTGGCCGTAGCCCAGTTGCCTGCCTCAGCCACCGCTAATGCATACGTAAGGCCGTATCAGCATGGGTTCAGGTATGGAAGCAACATGGGCTATTACAGTACCGGCTGGAATGATGAAAAGCTGGCCGGCATCATAAGCAAAGCCGGCGGACAGACCATCAGGCCCACTTTACCCGATCATTTCATTGAGCAGTGGGGCATAAATGTCCGTCTGAACGCCTTCAACTACTACACCGGAACGCTTGGCATGAGGGATCTGGTCTGCTTTGTGGAGGGGCCTTCGGATGCGCACCGGGACTGGACCACTTATCCCGGCTGCTGGCAGCCTTCAAAGCTTTTTGCCAACCTCTATCAGCCCATCTGGAATCCGGATGGCACGGTCAATCAGAATAATTATTATGCCTGGTATATTTACCGCCTCGTACAGACTTACGGAAGCCATATCCGCTTCTGGGAAGTGGTAAATGAACCCGATTTCGTGAACGGCGTCAATCCGTCCGAGTGGCTTACCCGGCCCCCGCTACCTGCCGAAACGGCAAATACGCTTGCCCCGTTCTACCACTACATCCGGATGCTGCGCATTACCTGGGAAGTGGTGAAGAAATACAATCCGGACGATTACGTGACCCCCGGCGGCATAGGGTACACCGAGTATCTGGACGCTTTGCTCCGCTATACCGACAACCCGGCGGATGGAAGTGTCACTTCCCAGTACCCGCATAAGGGCGGGGCCTACTTCGACGTACTCAGTTACCATGTGTACCCCTCATGGTTCCTCAGAAGATGGGACAACAGCAGTGGCGGCTTCCGGTACATGAATACCTCTGATCATGCTGTAAATCAGATGATCTCCCACAAAAACGGGATGGAATCCGTGCTGACGAAATACGGATACAACGGTGCCAGCCATCCCCGGAAACATTTTATCTTGACGGAAGTCAATGTGAGTCGCCGGACCTCAGACTGGCAGTACAGTTCGGACGAGATGCAGCGCAATTTTGGCATCAAGGCCCTTGTACTCGCCCAGAAAAACAACATCAGCCAGGTTCATTTTTTTGGTGTGGGTGAAGGGGTCAATGCCCCCGACCCTTCGGCCTCCGTTTCTTCCGGGGTAGCTTACGGGCTGATGGGATTATACGAAAACCTGAACCGCGATGCACCCGGATCCGAGAAATTAACCCAGCAGGGAAGAGGCCTCACCACCACAACCCAATTGCTTTCCGGCTTTCAGTATGATGCCTCCCGTACGGCAGCCATGAACCTGCCGGCCTCCGCAGAAGGCGGAGCTTTCGTAAAAGATGGTGCTTACGTGTACGTACTGTGGGCAAAAGCCCTGACGGACAGAAGTGAAAATGCTTCCGCCGTTTATTCTTTCCCCACTGCCTGGAATATGGCTGATGTGGAGCGGTTTGAATGGGATTACTCCTCTACTGCAAGGGTGGCCCGCTTGTCATCACAAGGCATCAGCTTAGGCGGTTCGCCCTCTTTCTTCAGGCCGGGTGGCGTTACCACGACGACTCCGGCTCCGGCCAGCACGTGCAGCGGCAGCGGCACGATCCTGTGGGAGCAGTGGACGGGTATCAGCGGCAACTCGGTTTCATCCATCCCCCTGCAAACGGCTCCCAATGCTACGGCCCAGCTGACCTCCTTTGAGGCCGGAACCAACATCGGTGACAACTACGGAGCCCGCATCCGCGGCTATATCTGTGCGCCCCAGAGCGGCAGCTACACCTTCTACATTGCCGGTGACGATGACTGCGAACTGTGGCTGGGCACGGACGAAAATCCGGCAAACCGCAGAAGAATTGCTTCCTTCTCCGGCTGGACCTACCCCAGGGAGTGGGCAAAATATACCGGTCAGCGGTCGGCGGCCGTCAGCCTTACCGCCGGACGACGCTACTACGTGGAAGCCCTCCACAAGGAAGGTATCGGGGGAGACAATCTGGCCGTGGGATGGATCACACCCGGTTCCGGTTCCATCTCCGTGATTCCCGGCTCCAACCTCTCGCCTTTTGTGACTTCATCTGCGGCAAGGCAGGCTTACGACGGACAGCTCAGGGTAAGTCCCGAAACCGATCTCCGGGTTTTTCCCAATCCGGTCAAAGACAATGCTACTGTCGAGTTCCGCTCATCAGAGTCAGGTCCGGTGGTTCTGGAACTGCGTGACCCGCAAGGCAGACTTATGCAAAAATTATTTGATGGAGAAGCCGTAGCCGGCGTATCTTATTCTTGTCCGCTACGGCCTTCGGGCCTCTCCAGTAAATTGTACTTCTTACAATTGAGGACCAGCAGCAAGGTAGTCATGCAAAAAGTGATACTGAGCCGATAAACTCACCTCGGTCTGAGCAAAAGGGATTATACAAGGTGTATAATCCCTTTTGCTTTAAGCACCCATTTTGAATGGTGCGGAAAGGTTACATCCGCCGGCTTACCTTCTTCTCAGTTTCTCGGGCAAAGCAGCAAATTTCATTTTCAGGCTTAGTTTGGCCACTTTCCAGTAAAGCTGCGGGCTCTGGTGCATCTCCAGCGCTTTTTCAATATTGATTTTTGCTCCGGACCGGTGCGAGGCCAGGTGCCAGAGTTGGTTGGCTATCCGGAGGGCGTAGTGGGCGTAGAACTTTTTGGACCTTTTGAGAACAATTTTCTGCTGATCAGCCGGAAGATGTGCCTGAATCAGGCTCATTATATATGCCAGATCTTCCAGATATTTGCCGTTCAGAAATTTCTGCCCGGAAATGGAACCGGTATGTTTCCGGTAATCGGCCATGATTTCGGGTGTGTAGGCAACCGGGTAATAGCGGGCTATCCGGGTCCACATCTCCCAGTCTTCGCCATAAGTTACGCCGTAGAAACCGCCCAGCCTTTCGTACACTTCCCGCCTTACGGCAACGGCCACGTACTGGATATGGTTGCGTTCGGCAATTTTTGGCAACCAGTCCGGCAGAATGCCATCGGAATTCATTTCAGGCTCCTGATCAAAAATCTTATTTCCGGCTTCATCCATGTAAGTATATCCGCAGAAAGCGGCGCCGGCATCGGGATGTTTCCGGAGCAGGCTCTCCAGTTTCTGGTAAAACCCGGACCTGATTCTGTCATCCCCGTGCAGAATATGGATCAGTCTGCCGCGTGACCGGTTGATACAGCTTTCAAAGTTCCGCAAGCTGCCCACATTTTCTGACTGACGGAAATATTTGACCCGGCCACTGCCAACCTGCTCAACCAGAGCTTCCACATCGGCATCCGTGCTGGCGTCGTCAACTACCTCTATCTGCATATCGGCTTCCGGCAGGCACTGCATCAGCACGCTTTCCAAAGCTTCGGTCAGGTACCGGGCACAGTTATATACCGGGATCATAACCGACCACCGCGGACGTATTTCATCCGGAGAAAGAGGCGGAATAACAGGGGGTGAAGCGTAAATCAGGCTCATACAGTATTAAAATATCCAAAGACTTCATGCACCGGGCAGCATCACCGGCAAAGCCTCAGTGCCGAAGAATCACACCCGCACTACCGGGAAGTTTCCAAAACCCGGGCGTTAGTCTTTTCATTTTTCCGACTTCTGTTGAGCAGGACCACGAGGTAACCAAAGACAAACGGGGCAATGACAAAATTCGGATACAGGTACCGGACATGCTGTGCAGGTATGGTCAGTAATACGCCAAGGGTATTGATCACCAGAGGGGCAATAAGAAAAATCAGACTAATTCTCTTTAACCTCCAGGCGACCAACAGGGTCATCAGCACAATCGCGTAAAAATACAAAGCCGGCCGGTAAAGAAGAGGCCCGAGTCTGGAACTGTGAACCGAATAATAGTAAAATTTTGTAAAGATTTTCTGAAGGGACGGAAGCTTACTATTAAAAGCCAATCCCATGTCATTCGCATCAAGAACAGGGTGCACGGCGTACGTATAACTTCCCGGCTGCTGACCAACATTCCATACCAGATCACTTACCTGATACTGATGCTTCAGCAGGATTGGAATATTTCTGCTGACAATTGCAAACCATGTACTCCGGAACCTGGATTTTCCCAGATCAGTATCAAGAAGCAAATAGTTAAAATCCTTATTGAACACCAAATCATCGCTATTATAAGGATTATAGCAAGCTTTCCAGCAGGACATTGGCAGAACCTGTGCCAAAAACTCTGTTTCCTCCGGCTTCAGTTCCGCACCATGGTGTATGGCAGCAGCTATCTGGTGGGTCAGCAGAATTTCCACTCCGTAAAATCTGCCGGTAACGTTGAAAGCCCTGTAAACGGGTACTTTGATGAAAACAACAACTGAGGCGATCAAAGCCACCAGAATCCCGATTTTCTTCAGATGCCGGGAGTAAAAAAAACCCAGACTACCCACAACTGCCAGTACAGCCAAAATACCATTGTGCCTGATGACCAGTACAAAGCTGAGAGTCAGGGCAAAAAGAAACAGGTTTCGTACCGGATAAAGCCATTGCCCTTTGGTTTCAAGGATCAGGATGCTGTAAATGAAGATCAGCAGAAAAGCAATTCCGTAAGGAACATCCTTGAACAAGGTATTAACATAGAATCCATTGAGCGGGAAAAGGCTGAAAAATAATGTAATCAGCACCAGAGACCATACCGGTGCCCCGATCTTCTCCAGTTTTATCATCCCGTATGCAAAAACAAGTGCCAGGGCCAGAATCTGAAAAAGACAAACCACTGCCGGAGAAAACCAGATCCGGCTCAACAGCCAGTAGAGAATGGTAAGAAAGGCGGGATGCCAGTCGTCAAACTCAAATTTAATCACCTGCACCCACTGGTCAAGTGAATCCTGGGACATCATACCCGGAAAGTAAGCCAGAAAAAACAGGCTCCACACGCCCATACAGGGCCCCGCGTAGATTAAAATTCTGTTCATAGTGACGCCCCTGAAGGGCTCCTTCATCAGGTAATTTTTAACTATCTCAGTGGCTGTCATATAAATGAACTTAACATAAAGATTTTAGTCTCCGCCTGATTAAAAGAGCTTGTAAACACAACAGTCACTGATTACATCTGATGTCTGCTACCTTTTCCCTGATTTTAAGAAAGAGTTTCTGAGAAACCGGGTATTCAAACTTTCGCGCAAAAAGGCAATCAGAAGCCAACAGGTCTTCATAATCACTTTCATCCAGATTGGCGGGATAATTGCCATTCCTTTCCTGCCACACAATATGTCTTAAATTGTTATTGACGACATTTTCACGGTATGGAGAATTCAGAATTATGGTTTGGAAAAAAATCTCTTCTGAACAAAAGGTATACTTAAACCTGTCTGTAAAGTCAGGGTTTTGATTCAGGAAACTGAAAACGTGATTTAAACAATCAGCACTCAATGTCCACCAGGTAGACCCGCCATACAGCCTGGAAAAATGCCCGGGTAACTTTCTGCTAATCTTGAATTGCCATTGTACATCCAGAAAAGCATAGATCATCTGTTTGCCCAGCCTGCTTTTGGCATTGAAAAAATCATACAGATTATATTTATGCATCCGGTCCATACCTCCATGGGGCCAGTTTTCAGTCGGCAACTCAAAATGTTCCATGAATTGCTTGCCGTAGTTTCTGGAGATGAAAAATTTTATGTATTCGCCCCCCTTGATCGGAAAGTCATGACCGCTTATGAGATGAAAATATTTGGTTTTTTTGTCCTTTACAGCCTCTGAAGCCAACAATAAAATACTTTGTAAATGATTGAAGCCTCCCCAGTTGATACTGAATTTCCTTGAAAGAAAAATTACTTTTTTATTCTCAGAAAGCAGTAAAATGTCTGCTTTGCCCGGTTTGGATTTTTTGTCAATATGAATATAAAACAGAAAGTCGTCATCAAAAAAATCAATGATCTCTCTTAAATGAGCAATATTTTTATAGGCAGTTATCAGAATGGCTTGCTGCATACGCACTAAGTAAGTTTATTCATGATGATCAACTTTTTTGGGCAAGTAGGATGCAGGTAATAAATTCCATATCTCTCCGTAAGGAAAAATACGCAATGGCAGGTATCTGATGATTAACTGATAGCCGGGCATTGGGGTGAACCACCATCCAAAATCCGGACAGGCCCGGGTTACAGCACTTTGAATAGTGTTCTGCTGATGATTTTTCTCCGCCTGAAGTTTACTGACAGGTTTGTTGGCAATGGGTTTCTGAACACATAAGGCCGGCAGATTTTCCACAAAATATTGAAACACCTGAGCCTCAGCAGCAACATCACTCCCCGGTATGGGGGAAGCTGCCTTGCAAAAAAATTGATGATAAAATTCCTTTTGTACCCGGCAGCTTCTCTGATAGCCGCCGGATCGCGGTTGACATTCTCTTTTTGTAATATACACTGACTGATCAGGTCCAGTTGTCTGATACAGTCAATGATGCTTTCAGTCTTTCCTTCGGCCAGCAGGGGCTGAAAATTATGCTGCATGCATTCAAGATAACTATCAGGAACAGTATAATCACTTCCTGCATAATACCGCAGGTTGCGCAACAGCTGCTCCCGCTGCGCCTCCGCATACTCCTTCTTTTTCAGCACCTGGTGCAGACTCTGACCGGTGACCCGGTAATCAAGCAATACTTCTGGCAGATTATAAAGCCTGCAGGTCCGGGAAATCTGCCAGAAAAGCTCAAAGTCTTCCGAAAAGGGCACTGTATACATACCTGCCTCCACTACTGCCTTCCGGGTATACATTACGGTAGGATGATAGATCCAGCAGATAAAGGTCAGGTTATAGTAATAATACCCGCTCTCAAAAATATCCTGCCGGACAAATTCATTTTCCTCGGAGATCACTCTTACCGAGGAAGAAACCAGATGACAGTCAGGATGCTCCTGTAAGTAGTGGTACTGCTTTTCCAGCCGGTCCGGATAGCTGATGTCATCAGCATCCATTCGGGCAATAAAGTCCGTATCTGCCAGTTCTATTCCCCGGTTGAGGGTGCGGGAAATCCCGAGGTTTGTATCGTTCCGGAAGAAACGAATCCGGCTGTCGGCATAAGACTGAATGATATACGCACTGGTGTCAGTGGAGCAATCATCAATAATAATGAACTCAAAATCAGCAAAAGTCTGGTTCAGAATGCTGTCCATTGCTTCCGGCAGGAACCGGGCGGAGTTATAGACTGGCATCAGAACGGTTAGCTTCGCCATGGCATCCGGCAGTTTATCGGCTAATTGCAAAAAACAGGTTCTGTGATCTTCTTTTTATCTTCTGCGGCATTTCACTGATAAGAAAATGGTAGAGCGGACGATGATAGGGCACCAGTGCTTTTCTTACCAACCGGTTCAATTCTTTGTCATTGATTTCCCGGGCGTTCAGATAATCACTCAGCCATTGCAGATAATGTTGCCGCACCTTGTGGTAATACCCTTTTGCGGTGACCCATTTTACAATTGACTCGGGCCGTTGCCGGTACAGGTTATTGCAGGCGGAGGAAACATATACCTTGTGCTGCAGATATATTTTGCTCAGAAATGCCTGATCCTCGTAGAGTTGGTTCTCTTTGGTGAAGAACTCTTCAAAGCCTCCGACTTTGGTGAAGGCCTCTTTGGCAACCATCAGTCCGGACGGACAGGGAGCGGCCCCGTTTCCCAGCGGGTATAAGTGAAACATAAGCTGCAACGGATCAAACACCCGGTCCTGAACCGCTGGCACTGGTATTACCCGTTTCTCCGTGTGATGTGCGCCAACGGGAATAACCATATCCTTCTGGGTTGGATCACTCCAACTGTACCAGTACTCGTTGGCCTCCGCTACCATAGCAATCTCAGGATGCTCTTTGAAAATAGAAACCTGGTTACTCAGTTTACCAGGCAGCCATACGTCATCTGCATCCAGAAAGGCAAGCAGCGGACCGCCTGTTTGTCTGACCCCATGGTTACGGCTGGCACTCAACCCTTTGTTGACATGGCCGGTGTGCTCAGTATAAAAGATTTTTCCGGGATATTTCTCTGCGTATTCTTTTGCAATTCTGGTACTCCGGTCAGCAGACCCGTCATCTACAAGTACCAGTTCCCAATTCGGATAATCCTGCCGGATCACGCTTTGAATGGCCTCACCGAGAAATCTTTCTTCATTGAGAAAGGCAATTACCACTGAAACCAGTGGCTTTGTTTGATCAGACATAACTCCTGTTTAAGCTTAATTTGTACGATTCTGCCACAGCGTTTTTTTGCTGAACTGGCCGTAATTCAGATTTTTTACCTTAAATCTTGCCAGTTGAAACCGGTCAGACCGCCTCTTTACTACCTGTTCTTCCGTTGTAAAGGCGGCGCTGAAATTTAAATCTGCCGCAATTCTGGCGGTATCTTTATTAAAATTTCCATACGGGTAGGCCAGCAGATCTATTCTTTCTCCTGTAACTTCTTCCAGAAATAACTTACTTTCTGCCAGCTCCTTCTTTTGAAACGCAGGCGCATGAGAGGCCAGGGCCGGATGGGAAACCGTATGGGCCCCGATGTCAGTCAGGCGGCTTTTTCCCATCTCCTTCAGCTCGGCAAGCGACATGCTCTGAAAATCGGGACGGCTTCCTTTTCCCACACCTGCCCAGTCCCTGATCTTCTGGAGCTGAGTCTGCTGCTCTACGGGTGGCACGGGCTTGAGCTGCTCCCAAATCCTGTAGTATAACCTGCACCTTGGCGTGGGGGGCGCTTCTGTGCATGCTTTCCACAGAATATGCTTTTGCCGCATTTGGGCAGTCAGCGCTGCCGGACTCAGTTCTTCTTCAATCAGTTGGTTGTTTATACGCATTGAAAACCTTGCGGGTAGCTTTTCAGCAAAAAGAATGATATGCTCCAGCTCATCCCACCAGAACTCTGCCGCCTGCCCGATGTTACCGGTTGCGATAAAAAAAGTAGCAGGCAACTGGTACTTCTCCAGGAGAGGCTTTGCCACCCGGAAGTTATCGGCATAGCCGTCATCAAAAGTAATGGCGATGCTGTTCTTCTTCAGGGCACCATCCGCATGCCGGCCGGCCAGTTCCTGCAGGGGTACTACATTCCCGGCGCTTTTCAGTGCCTGCAGATGTTTCTCAAACTGGGCCGGACTTACGGCTATATCCCAGATATCGGCTTCCGGTTCGGCAATGCGATGATACATCAGCACCAGTGCCTCCGGTTCAAACAGACTTTTTATTTTTTGATAAACCTTTCTCAATGAAAAATTATTTTACTGCCTTTACGGTGATGATTACCTGAAAATGCGGGTCGTTGTAATCGAGTTTTTCTTTGGGGACTTCCGATATGCCCATGCCGTACAGAAACGAACTGGCTGCAAACACGTTACCAAAAGTTTCTACCTCCGTTTTCCCGTTCGGGAAGGTATCTTTCATGAGCTTCTCTATTGACAGGCCGGTAAACGACCAGTACCAGGTTTCTTTCCATGCGCCATGGGCAATGGGCGTTATCCCCGGAACGGTGAGCAGTAAGGTACCCCCCGGCTTCAGTAACCGGTAGCAGGTGTGCAAAGCGGCCTTGAAATCGTAGATCAGGTGCAGCGTCTGCGTGAGCACAATGCAGTCAAACTGATTACCGGGTATGTGGGGTGCATTGCTTAAATCTCCGGTCAGGGTAGCGGCCGGGTTGCTGTCATTCACGTGAAGAATATCACTCCTGGTGACCCTGGTTCCGCCGTACTGCATTGTATACGCATTGTCACCGATTTCCATCACCCTTCCCTTTACACTGCCTGACTCTTTACGGAGAAAGTTTTCAATGTAATACCGGTCTACGGGTCCGCCACGGTCGTAACCAAAATCACGACTGAAGGGCTTTGCCCGGCCAAAGTCACCCAGGTCTATATGCCCAACCGTGGGGACGTAATTCCGGTAGAGTCCACTGCTGTGCAGCAGGCGCAAACCAAAGTCAGGGGCAAATCTTTTTAGCGTTTCTTTCATCTCAACAGGAATTGGGCTACTAAATATTTAATATACAAGCGCGACTGGTACCGGAATAGCAGGTTTAAAGCTTCTCCGGGAGCCGGCGCTTTGCTTTTCCGTAACTTTTTGTACAATTCGGTGCAGTAATACTCCTTCCATATTCTGCCGCCCCGGGCATAGGACTGTTTTTCTTCCCCGGTTCTCAGATTTGCTTTCTGCCGCTTCAGCACTTCAAGGGTAGTAGATAACATAGCCGGAATGTTTCCTGACATATTTGTTGTGTGCAGCCGGTAGGCGGCGATTTTTCTGGTATGGTGCATGACCGCATGCTTCCTTGCAATCTTCAGGTACAGATCATAATCCTCGCACCGCCTGAGGGTGGTATCGTACTGATATTCATCGAATACCCACCTTCGGTACATCACCGTTGCGTGCATGCCGATGTAGTTGCCCTGCAGCAGGTGCCGGTAGTGGTCGGCGTTTATTTCTATTGTCTCCTCTCTGACGGCTCCCGTATCTTCAAAGACCTTGTCGTGCGCACCCGATACAAAGGCAAGCTTCTCGTCCTGCAACAGATAGTGCAGGTTGGTTTCCATCGAAGCCGGATACAACCAGTCGTCGGCATCCAGAAAAATCAGGTATTCACCTGTGCTGTGCTTAATACCCGTATTTCTGGCCGCCGAGAGCCCTGCATTGGGCTGATACACGTACTTTACTCCCGGGCAGCTTTGGGTAACCTCTCTGGTGTTGTCGGTGGAACCGTCGTCTACCACGATGATTTCAACGGCCGGATAGTTCTGCTGCCACACGCTTTTGAAGGCTTCCGGCAGGTAGGACCCGTGATTGAAGCACGGGATAATAACCGATACAACAGGAGGAACTTCGTAACGTGCTGGAGACATACAGGTATCAGATTAGCCGGGAAGTACGATTACGGTTTTTAGAGTAAAAAACCAGTCCGGAAATTATTCCTCTGACCTCTGCCCCGACCGTCCGGAATTTAGACCGGTAAAAAGGAAAACCTCTGAAAAGCTGAACGCAGTAGTACTTAGGCAATACGCCAAACAGGTGCCTCCTGTAGCCTGCCTCCTGATGCTGTTCCTGCTGAATGAGTGCGGCCGCGGCAAATCCGCGCATGTAGCTGTACATCTGCCGGTACAGGGATTTGAAATCCTGCCGGTGCCTGTGAAACACGACCGGCGCGGGCGTATACAGGATTGAATGCCCTTTCAGCAGAATCCGGTACCACATCTCTGAGTCTTCGCTGCACCCGGAAGCGCCGGCCCCCAGCCTCACATCGAATAATCCCACCTCATCAAAGATTTCTTTTCGGAAAGCCATGTTGGCGCCTGCCCCGATGTCCCAGACGGGCGGGCCAATGGAAAGCGTTTTTTGCAGAAAATCCGTATCAAATAAAATATCAGCATAGCCCCGGTTAAAACTCCAGAATTTTTCAAAGATCAGCTGCGTTTCTGACTCCAGTTCTGAAGCTATGACCAGGCCGGTAATAGCCGAAGCACTGCTTTTCCTGAATGTCTCCCAGATGCGGAATATCCACAGCGGATGCACCGTCACATCATCGTCGGTAAAGGCGATGACCGGCTGGCTGGCGTTAAGTACACCCGTATTTCTCGCATACGAGAGCCCGGCGGACGGTTCATGGCAGTAACGTATCCGGGGATTGGCGTAAGCGGCAATCAGCTTTTCGGTATTGTCATTTTCCCGGGCGTTGTCAACTACAATAATCTCCCCGGGCTGGCAAACCATCCGGTCAATTGCATCCAGGCAGTTTCTGAGGTCATCAGGCCGGTTGCGGGTACAGATAATCAGGGATACGGGCACACTGGCCGGAATTGTACTTTGCGTCGCCGGAGAAAAACCCTGCCCATCCATTCCGTCCATTCATCAAACTTCCGATTGTGCAGCCAGTTCTCCCATTCTGTGTGCCCTGCCGGCTGCTGCTTTGCCTGAAAAACAACTGCCGCCCCGATGGCCTTTGTCAGTTTGCGGTAATACTGATCCTCCGGCAGGTTCTCCTGCGGATCTACGTACAGGTGGCCCAGTGCGACCTCCTTCCACCAGAATACCAGATAATTGCCCTGCCCGCTGACAGTGAGTGCGGGCCTGGCAGGATTTTTATCCAGACGGATGTGGGATATCTGATAAGGCAGGTACATTTTATAGCGGCAACTTATACCAGGATGAACATGATCAAACGGATGAATTGGAGGATATTTATCTGATAATTAAATAGTTGTATACAATCAAATACGTGGTCTCCAATTCATATCAGTATTAACAGGGATGAAATTTTTACTGAAAAACATTTTCCGTTTGCCGTACGCGGAATGGTAATTTTGGGCGAACTGCCCCCATCCACTTATCAAACCATTGAATCGGGCCCCGGTAGTCTTCCAGTTCAAAAGACAGGCACTCCTCAAATGTGAATAAAGCCACCGATGTATTTCTGACCACTATTATTGATATATAATAGGAGCCATCATTGAGAAAATCCCCGGGGATCGTACACTCTGCCTCCACAAGGCCCTTCTGGCACACGATGGAAGGGGAAGGCACATCAAATATACATTCGCCGCTGTATGTGTAAAGATGCAGTCCGAAACCAAGCATTACATCGTCGGCCATGTTCCAGATACCGAACTTTACGGTAAGCGGTACCCGTATATCCATAATGTCATCCGGATTGCCGAGTTGAGGAATCAGCTTCACGTAACTGAAACGCACCTGACTGTTACCGGGCGCTTCTTCCGGAGTGCTCCAGCTCTGGCTGAGTTTGAATTTCTGAATGCTGTTGATGTATCGGCTGACAATTTCGTGGGCACTCCCGATGTCTTTCATCTTTCCCTGATGCAGCCACAGTGCCTTGTCGCAAAGATTGACCACTGCCTGCGAACTATGGCTGACAAAAAGAATGGTCCGTCCTTCGCTCTGGGAAACTTCCCGCATCTTGCCCAGGCATTTTTTCTGAAAGTCGGCATCACCCACCGCCAGTACTTCATCAATGATCAGGATATCCGGCTCAAGGTGCGCCGCTACGGCAAATGCCAGACGCACGTACATACCCGAAGAGTACCGCTTTACGGGCGTGTCAATGAATTTTTCGATACCCGAAAAGGCTATTATTTCATCAAACTTGCTCTTTATTTCCTCCTTTGTCATGCCGAGGATGTAACCGCTGATGTAGACGTTCTCCCGGCCGGTGAGTTCCGGATGAAAACCCGTACCAACTTCCAGCATACTGCTTATTTTTCCCTTCCCTCTCACTACGCCTGAGGTTGGGCGCACGATTCTGGATAAAATTTTCAGCAAGGTTGATTTTCCGGCCCCGTTTTGCCCGATTATCCCCCACACTTCTCCCTGCTTTATCTCGAAGTTGATGTCCCGGAGGGCCCAAAGGTTGTTTTTATCTGACGGAGCAGTGTTTCCGTCTGCAGACTCCAGTCTGAAGAAGGGATCTTCCTGCCTCCGTACCGATGTGGTCCACCACCGCTGTAAATCCTGGCGCAGGGAGCCGGTGCCAATTGTACCCAACCGGTAATGCTTCGTCAGTTTCTCGACCTGTATTACTACTTCAGACATACGGCACTCAGATAACGTCTATTAATTTATCGCCCTTTTTATTGAAAACCATCAGCCCCGCCATGAACAGGAGAACAGTACATACGCCGCTGTACACCAGTTGGATTGCTGTAAAAGTGCCTTCTCCCAGTAAGGCAAACCTGAAAGCCTCAAAAAGCGGTGTCAGGGGATTCCACAATACCAGCCAGCGGATTTCTTCCGAAACGGTTGCCAGCGGATAGATCACGGGGGTAAGAAACATCAGCAGCCGCACCGCCAGCGGAACAAGGTTGCCCAGATCGCGGTATTTGGCGGTGGTCACTGAAAGCACAAGTCCGAAAGCCATGCCCATCCCACCAATCAGCAGCAGGATAAGCGGTACAAAAAGTGTCCAGATGCTGAAAGAAACCGGCATTCCACCAAAAATCACGTACAGGCCGATCATAATCAGGAAAAAAATAAACTGGACCAGAAAACGCAGAAAATGGGTCACCAGCATCGAAAACGGCATGATCAGCCGCGGGAAGTATACCTTGCTGAAGATGTGGGCATTTTCGCGGAATGTATTGGAAGCCCCTCCCAGTGAATCACTGAAGAAGTTCCAGATGATAATGCCGGAAAGATAAAACAAGACAGGTGGCAGGGTACCCGTGGGAATGCCCACCAGTTTGTCAAATACCAGCACGTAAGTAAACATGGTAATGACCGGCTGCACCAGTATCCACACCGGCCCCAGAATCGTCTGCTGGTAATTCAGCAGAAACTCCCGCCTGACCAGTCCCGTCAGCAGGTGATGGTACGACCAGAGTTCCTTAAAATCCCACCCCCACCACTTTGTTCTGGACGAAATAGTCCAGTCCCAGCCTTTGACATTTGCCTCTTTGGAAATCATATGAGAAAATTCCTGTAAAAATCAGACTGATCCGTTTTAGCGCCTTATTAGTGAAAGAAACTGCCGATGGCAAGGAAAAAAGACCATATCAGGCAATGCAGCGGCGTAAAACGATATACGAAAACAACTGCGGACTGGTGATAAATTCCAGGACTTGAAAAAGAGCCCAGAAGCTCCGGCTATTTCCGGAAGGTAAATATACTATTGTATTGATGATTACCATGAGTTTGCCAAAGTGAAATCAGATTTTTATACTTTTTGATGAAAAATTACAGGACCATCTCCATTTTCTCCTGTTCCGGGCTCATCTTTCATCCGGTGAAACTTGTCGTAAACATTACTTAATTCATGATTTTAACTTTACGTAACCAGACAGTGTAAAATCAGTTGTCCGTCAACTTGCCTTTGCCTCCTTCCGAAAAGCTTACCTGATCCGTATTTAACGTTTATCCGGTTTCTGATCGTTGCTCAAGGGTTCTGAAGCCAGACCCTCACACATAACTAATTATCTGGTTTTCATTAAATTGTATTTAAATATCCTTTTCCGCGTTCTCCCGGCGGGTTTGTACAGATACCCGCCTGAACCCATTGGCACCGGGTTGACTCCTCTCCAAACCTTCAGCCGCAAACGCAGACATCAGGATGAATCTATGTGCATAGGCAGCCGTTAAGGACAGGTCTTACTTTTTCGTACCGGTGAAAAATACCAAATCCGTTCTCCGGTATGTCATTGGATTCAGGTTGAGAAGTCGCCGGTTTGATGGGATGCATGGCGTCCGGACAGGTTAAAAGATGCCCGGTTCTTACATGGCGCAGCATTGAAGGGGCGGTTCCTCCGGATGCCGTGCAGACTGCTATTGTAGCTGTTTTGCGAACTTTTTCTTTCCGGCATCAGGGAAGCCGGATCCTGAATTACGTTACTGCTCCCCACGCGGGGCATTATTAAAATTTGCACTTTATTAATAGTGAGTTTACTTTAAGCCTGCTTGTAAAAGAGCATGGCCGGACAGTTCCTGCACGGGGCAGATGCCGCAATTCAATCCTGATGCCTGTGGCAGTCTGCGATTGAAGTCATTTCCGGCGGCTTCAATATTCTTTATAAAGCTGAATCTGAGGTATTATCCAACAGACACGCCCCGAAAACCGTTAATCTTTGGTAAAGCCACAACAGGCCCGAAAAGACATTTCATTCAGCTTACCCTATGAAAAAGCAGTTCTTATTCTTATCGGTCATTACCGCCACCCTGAGCTTGACCGGGTGCGGAGACAGTGATACCCCCGACGCAGCCCCTGATACCGGAAACCAGCCGGGCGGCGTAGTGATCCGTTCTGAGAAGCAGAATTTCCGGGTAGACACCCTTGCCACCGGCCTCACCAGCCCGTGGGGAGTGGCCTTTCTGCCCGATGGCCGGATACTTATTACCGAAAAAGCGGGACAAATCAGGATCGTGCAGAACGGGAGGTTGCTTACTGACCAGATCCGGGGTGTACCGGCGGTGTACACCAACGGCCAGGGAGGCCTGCTCGATATTGTGCTGCACCCTGACTACGCACGCAATGGCTGGATCTACCTTACCTATTCAAAGGCGGGTGCCGGCGGAGGTGGTACAGTGCTGGCCCGGGTCAAACTGGAAGGCAATACCCTCACCAGTCTGCAGGAGCTTTACGCCGCCCAGCCTCTGAACAATGCGGGTGTGCATTTTGGCTCCCGGATTGCCTTCGATGGCAAGGGGTACGTGTACCTGAGCACCGGCGACCGGGGCACCCCGCAAAACGCCCAGAATCTCAGTAACAGCTGGGGCAAGATCATCCGCCTCCGCGAAGACGGGCAGATCCCACCGGATAATCCTTTTGTGAATACGCCCAACGCCCGGCCTGAAATCTGGTCTTACGGTCACCGCAATGTGCAGGGTCTGTTTTACGACCGGGGACGGGACCGGTTGTGGGCGCACGAACATGGTCCACGCGGCGGCGACGAGATCAATCTGGTCAGGCGGGGCCTGAATTACGGCTGGCCGCTGATTACTTACGGTGTCAATTACGACGGCACTCCGGTTTCGGGCGCCAGTCAGGGGGACGGTCTGGAGCAACCGGTCCGTTATTGGGTTCCGTCTATTGCCCCCAGCGGCCTTGCCGTAGTGAGTGGCAATCTTTACCCGCAGTGGCAGGGCAATCTGCTGGTGGGTGCCCTGGTGGGTACGCACCTGGCCCGGGTCGAATTAAACGGTGACGCTTTCGCAAGGGAGGAAAAGCTCCTCAACAATATTGGCCGGGTCCGGGCAGTGGTACAGAGTCCGGATGGTCACATCTACCTGAGCACGGAAGGAACCGGCTTGCTTGTAAAGCTGGTGCCGGTACTGTAAAGCACAGGATGCTTTGTGCCCGGGTGGCAGAACTGTCTTTTGGCGTTACCTCAAAAGAAGAACTGTCCCAGCCAGGGCCGTGGACCCTGGGGCTGGTGGCTTTCGGGGAGCAGTTGCCCAAGTACAAAACCGCCTGTAGTCGCCCTGCCCGCTTTGCGACCCCGCTCCCCGCAAGTATCCGGCAGATGCGAGACACATAGCCAGCCATTGTACCATACAACCATTCACCTTCCCATGCCCTCCCGCCGAACCTTCGTAGTTCTGACCGCTGCTCACAGCAGAGTCTGCGCAACGCCCAGCGTGTACAGAATCATTACCCCCATTTGCTCCCGGAGAGCCCGCATGGCCCTGAACATCAGATTCTTCACCGACTGGTAGTTGATATCCATCACTTCGGCGATCTGGTCATAACTGAGGTCACTGTAAAACCGGAGAAAAATAATTTCCCGCTGATTCTGACTCAGGCCCGCTACCGAAGCTTTCAGCCGCTCCTCCTGCTCAGCCGACAACTGGCTGCTGATCAGTTCTGATTCAAAGGAAAAAGAGAAGCTGAAGTGGTAATCTTCTCCCGGTGTTCCTGCCAGAGAGAGCCGGTTTTGCCGGGCTGAGGCCCTTAGAATTTTATGCTTCAGTGCCTTGAGCAGATAAAGCCGGATGGAATCGGTAGTACCAAGATGCTGCCTGCGTTCCCAGAGTTCAACAAAAAGATCGTGCAGAGAATCTTCAGCTAGCCGGTGGGTGTGAGCAATTTTCTTCCCGTAAGTAAGCAGTACCCGGGCATGCTCCCGATAAATCCGGGCAAAGGCCGCTTCACTGCCCGCCCGGAAATCCTCCCACAAAGCCACATTCTGCCTTTTCTTCTCCCGGAGCAGAGCACCTGTTGCGTCAGGCTGGTCAGCGGCTGATTGCTTGTGCAGAGGATTTGATACCATGGATAGGGATTGCAGATCAGGTCAGGCTGGTAAAAAATTATCGTATTCCCATGTCTTTGCCGAAACCTACTGCCGGAAAAGATACTGGTCAATAAAATCTTGCAATAATGCTAATCTAACGTGAGTTATCGAGGTAATTAATTGATAGAGAAACACTTAAAGCAAGAAGTCCAACACAGTTGCACAAAGAGTAGTTTAAGGAATTGTCACAAACCAAGAAACTACTACAATGAGAACCATACTGGACAGCTTAAAGTTAGTTGAAATCTTCATTGCCTGCGATGACTTTTGTAAACAATTCGAGCAGTACTCTATGCAAGAGAACGATGAGCCGCCGAAACAAAGACAGATGAGCGATAGTGAAATGATGAGCATCCTGATCTTTTACCATCATTCGGGCTTCAAGTGCTTCAAGTACTACTATGAACAGATCATTTTAAGAGCCATGCGCAGCTATTGGAAAAACCCTTATGCCTATGCGGCTTTTGTGGCTCAGATACCAAGAGTCAACTTTGTCTTGTTTGCTTTCCTTTCGGCTTGTCGTTTAGCTGCCACTACGGAGGCCAATTACGTTGATTCTACCCCCCTGGTAGTGGCCCACAACCGCAGAAAACAGAGCAACAAGACCTTTAAAAACCTGGCCAGAACCGGTAAAACCTCTACTGGCTGGTTCTTTGGCTTCAAACTTCATGCGGTCATTAACCAAAAAGGGCAATTAGTCGTCTTCCGCATCACTACGGCTAATGTAGCCGATAACAACCATGATCTGCTCGAAAAGCTTACTCAAAAACTCAAAGGCTTTCTCTACGGAGACAAAGGGTATCTGACCGGGCTGGCGGCCAGACTCAGGGAAAGAGGACTGGAAATCGTAACCAAATACCGAAAAACAATGGGACTGCAAGCAATCACTTACAAGAAAAACTACTATCTCTCCCATCGCGGACTGATTGAAACCGTATTTGACTGTCTCAAAAACCTCTGCGACCTGGATCACTCCCGGCACCGGAGCCCTTTGAACTTTTTTATCAACCTCTGGTCGGCGCTTATTGCCTATACCTTCTTTGATCAGACCCCTTCCATTACCCCTTTCAAAGAACGTATTGCCCAATCCTGCGAAATTGTAGTTATCTAAGAACCTACTATATAACTCACGTTAATCTAGACAAAAAAGGAGATAAAAAAAAATTTTCTATAGAGTGAGTACCAAACGCATGTCTGTGTCCTATTCCTTTAGCAACGCAGACATTGGGCACGCTTAGATGAACGAAGTAAACTATTCCGGTTTTTCGGTGGAGGATTTTCTGGTCGACGAGTATTTCCAGCAGTGGGTGCTGCAGCCCGGCCGGGAAACGGATTTGTTCTGGCAGGCCTTTCTGCGGGCCAATCCTCATCAGCAAGCCACGGTTGCCGAAGCAAAAGCATTGCTGCAGGCACTCCGGTTTGAAGAAGACAGGCAGCAACAAGCTACCGCTCAGGTGGAAAATGTATGGCAGCGGATACAAATCACCCGGCAGGAAGCGAACCTTGGTGGTAGTGGCCCCGGTGTCCTCAATCCGGTTCCGATGTGGCGTCGGCCCGTGTACCAGCGGGTAGCCGCCGTATTTACCGGCCTTCTGGTTTTTGCAGCCTTGCTCTGCTACTCGCAGGGTTTCTTCCGTACGCAACAGTATACGGCCGGATACGGGGAATTGAAATCAATCATCCTTCCCGACGGGTCGGTGGTGGTGCTTAACGGCAACTCGACGCTTCGCCATGCCTCCCGCTGGGATGGCACAGGAACGCGGGAAGTTCAGCTGGAAGGCGAAGCCTTTTTTAAGGTAACGCATACGCAGAGTGATCAGAAGTTCGTGGTCCGCACCACTTCGCCGATGGCCGTGGAGGTACTGGGCACCCAGTTTGTGGTCCGGAGCCGTCCCAGCGGGGCAAGGGTCGTGCTGAGCTCGGGCAAAGTAAAACTTCACCTCGACCAGGGACAGGCCGTCCGTCAGGTAACGATGCGGCCCGGCGAAATGGTAGAACTGAACGGATCGGCGGAGGGCTATTCCCAGAAAATGGTAAACCCCGAACACTTTACCTCATTCCGTCAGCGCAAACTGCTGCTGAAGGATACGCCGATCCGTGAAATCGTATTGCTGCTTCAGGATACCTACGGGCTGGATGTTCAGGTGCCCGACCCGGCGGTGCTCAACCAGCGGATCAGCGGCTCCATACCGGCAGGTAATGTAAACAGCCTGTTATTCGTGCTTTCCCAGGCCTTCGGGTATCACATAAAGAAAGAGGGCAACCAGATCATTCTGGAGGAAAAATCCTCCCCTTAAGTATAACCAATAATTTCCGGTGCCCGTCAGCGGGTGAGGCTTTGCTGCCCACCCCTGCGGAAGCTTTGCCCATTGATTTTTAAACCACTAAATCCAGCCTTATGAAGAAGCTGAAATTCTACTGTTTTCTCCTGCTCCTGCCTGCACTGGCCGTTCCGGCAAATGCCCAGCAACTAGTGGCTTCGGGCGCCTCCGACCGGGTACTGCTTGCTAAAAACCAACCCACTCAGGAGGGCCAATCACTAAGCCTGGAAAAAGTGCTTTCCGGCCTGGAGTCGCGGTATAAGGTCTCTATTGCCTACAAGAGTGACCTGATCCGCGACAAAACCGTGCAGGGATTCAAAGCTTTCAAAACTGTGGATGAGACCCTCCGGCGCCTGCTGCGGCCGCACAACCTCGAATACCGGAAAGAAGGCTCCGTGTACGTGATTGTCGGCGCAAACCGGAAGGAGGCAGCCGGGACACCCGCCAACAGCGGCGACACCTCTGACGCTGCCGGCCCGGACCAGCGGACCACCCTCAGTCTGGATGGCCTGAGAAGCCTGCCGGTCAATACGGCTTCGGGCAGGGCAATCACCGTGGGCGGACGGGTGACCTCTGAAAACGGAGAAGGAATCCCCGGCGTGAATGTGCTGCTGAAAGGCACTACCACCGGCACTACTACCACTGCAGAGGGTACTTACAGCCTTGAAGTTCCGGATGGCACCGGCACCCTGGTGTTTTCCTTTATCGGCTACGTGACGCAGGAAGTACCCGTGAACAACCGGACCAGCATCAACGTAAATCTTTTGCCGGATGTAAAATCACTGACTGAAGTAGTGGTGGTGGGATACGGCACGCAGGAGAAAAAAGACCTGACCGGCTCGGTTTCTTCCCTGGACAGCAAGACAATCGCCGACCGGCAATCCATTCAGTTGTCCGACGCCTTGCAGGGCACTATGGCGGGGGTAACGGTTACCCGCGGCGGTGGTCAACCCGGAGCCGCCTCTACCGTACGCATCCGGGGTGTTACGTCACTCAATGTCAATGATCCGCTGGTGATTGTGGACGGCGTACCGGGGCTTGGCCTTAACGACATCAACCCCAACGACGTGGAAAGCATCACCGTTCTGAAAGATGCCGCTTCGCAGGCGATTTACGGGGCCCGTGCCGCCGCAGGCGTGATTCTGGTCACGACCAAGCGGGCTAAGGAAGGAAAGCTACAGGTGGGCTACGACTACGAATACGGCATTAACACTCCCACCCGCCTGCCTTCTTTCGCTGATGCCCGTACCTACCGCATTCTGGCGAACGAACGGTCCCGGAATGACGGCGGCGGCAACATCTTCAACACGACCGAAAACGACAACTACGCGCAACTGCACGCCGGTGACCCCGACAAATATCCCGACACCGACTGGCAAAAGGCGGTACTGGGCAAGTCCACTACCAACCGGCACCGCCACGATCTGTCGGTAGCCGTAGGCAGCGAAAAGGTAAGGACCCGCGCCTCGTTCAGCTACGTAACTGAAGATGGGCTGTACCCCAACCGCAACTACGAACGGTATACCTTCCGGGTCAACAACAACTTCCGGCTGAGCCGTATGCTGGAGGCTAACATTGATGCGTATTACAAAAGAACCAATACCCTCGACCCCACCCAGGGAAACGTAATTGCCCTTGCAAGGCGGTTTCCAGGCATATTTCCCGCCGTCCGTACGGATGGACAGTGGGGAGAAGGCAAAGATGGCGAGAATCCATTGGCCCAGACCGCTGCCGGCGGCACCACTGAGCAGCGTTACAACCAATACAGCGGCATCATCGGACTTACGCTGACGCCACTGGAAGGTCTGAGCATCCGGGCCAACCTGGCACCTACCTTCAACTACGACGCTTTTGATCAGTTTACCACCCCTGCCCTGATTCCCCGGCAGGGCAGCACGACGCAGTTCTGGCCCCAGAACCCGACCCTTCTTGAAAAGCGCCAGACCTCTTTTACCAATCTGACGAGGCAGGCTACAGTTGATTACCGGCGGAAACTGGGCGACCATACCCTCAGCGGCCTGGTTGGTTACGAAGAAATCAGTTCGGATTTTGAGCAGGTCCGGACCACCAGCCGGAATCTGGCCGTCAACCTGCGGTCACTGACTTTCGGCGATCCGGCCCTGACCAATAACAATCACTTTGCGGTACAGAATGCCCTGCGGTCTTTCTTCGGCCGGGTGTCCTACGACTACAAAGGCCGGTACCTGGTGCAGTCCAACCTCCGGACCGATGCTTCCTCGCGGTTTGCGGCCAACAAGCGGTGGGGACTTTTTCCCTCCGTTTCGCTGGGCTGGGTGGTTTCCAGTGAAGCCTTCAGCCTGCCCGGCTTTATCTCTTTCCTGAAGGTAAGGGGTTCTTACGGCGTGGTAGGCAACGAACGGATCGGGGAAGCCCGCACGGGAGGCGAGGAGTTCTTCAACTATTACCCTTATCAGGGCCTGTTTGAACGGACCAACGTGGTCTTTTACGATGGCAGTTTTGTTTCCAACACCGGCATCCGGCAGGATTTTCTGGCCGACCGGTCTATTCTCTGGGAAAGCACCCGTACCGTTGACGCGGGCCTTGACATCAGCCTGTTCCGGAATAAGTTCTCGTTTTCCGCTGACTATTACCGGAAGACCACCAACGATATTATTCTGACGCTGGACATTCCCAATTACCTTGGCTACGAAGACGACACCAAGACCAACGTCGGATCCATGAAAGTAACCGGAATGGACTTTGAAGCCGGCTACCGCAGCAGCATTGGCGGCTTTACTTATTCGGTCAGCGCCAATGCCTCCGCCGTCCGGAGCGAAGTGACCAACGTGGGCGGCCGCCGGGATTTCACCACCGAAGGTGGCACCAAAATCAACATATTGGGCAGTGAATTCAACGAATGGTTCGGCTACCAGACGCGGGGCCTCTACCAGACCAGGGAGCAGGCCGATGCGTACGGCACCGGCGGCATGCCCGGCGACATCTGGATCGTGGATCAGCTTACGGTAGACACGGATGGGGACGGTATTCCCGACGCCGGCGACCGGATCATCAACGAAAGAGACCGGGTGCCGCTGGGGGCTTCCCTGCCCAGGTTCACCTACGGCGGCAACCTTTCGGCGGGATTCATGGGATTTGATCTGTCGGTGGTGTTCAACGGCGTAGGCAATCATACCCGCCGGTACGCCGGCTTTCAGGTGCGGCCCTTTAGTGAGACGTTCGGCAACATCCCTTCCAATGTACTGGCCAGCTACTGGAGCCCCGAAAATACGGCGGAGCAAAACGAGGAAGCCCGGTATCCGCGCTTCTCCGGCCGCTCCGAACGCAACAACTACGCCGTATCGGATTACTGGCTGTTCAACGGCAGTTACTTCCGGATGAAAAACATTACCCTCGGCTACTCCCTGCCACCCGCACTTACCGGGCGGGTGAAACTGTCGCAGGTCCGGTTTTATGCTTCGCTGCGGGACTTTATTACCATTGAGCGGAATTTTCTGAACGGCTGGGACCCGGAAGTAGACGACACCGGATACCCGATCATGAAATCCGTTCTCTTCGGGCTGAATGTAAAATTTTAGAGGGGAGATTTGAGAAGCGAAACTTGAGATAAGGGACAAAAGACAACCAACATGAAAAACTTGAAATACATCATTGGCTCCGCCCTCCTGCTGCTCTGGGGTTGCGCCGACCTCGACGTTACGCCCAAGACGGCCATCTCGTCCGGTAACTTCTTCACCAACGCCAAAGAGCTGGAAATCGGCCTCAACGGGTTATACGACCGGAATCTGTGGAAAGTAGACCAGGATTACTGGTCGGATGACATGCTGCACCGGGGTGGAGGCGGCGTGGACAACGACATTTCCCGGGCTACGCTTAACTCTGAATCGGGACTTTCAGGTGAGTACTGGCGGGACCTGTACGACGGCATCAAACGGGCCAATACACTGCTGGAGCAGATGCCGGGGGCACGGGCAAATGTCAACGAAAGCGTTTACAACCGGATTGAAGGCGAAGCCAGAGCCATCCGGGCGTATTTCTACAGCATACTGCTCACCAAGTTCGGCGATGTGCCCCTGATCACCAAAGCTGTTGACGTGGATGACGCCCTGAAGCTGGCCCGGACACCACAGGCCGAAGTTCTCCAGTTTGTGTACAATGAACTTGATGCCGCGGCGGCTGTATTGCCTAATGCCAATGCCAACCGGGCCACCAAAGGATTTGCGCTGGGAATCAAAGCCAGAACCGCCCTGTACAACAATGATTTTGCCGTGGCCCGCGACGCCGCCAGGGCCGTGATTGACCTTGGCACCTATTCCCTTGACCCTAACTTCCGGAACCTGTTCCTGAAAGGGGGCGCCAGCAGCAAGGAAATGATCTACTTTGTACCGCTGTCCTTTACTTTAAATGTAACGTTAGATAACAACACTACCCGGGGCTATCTGCCCCGCAACGCCGGCGGATTCGGGGCTCAGATGCCGACCTGGGAAGCTTTCCACGCCTTCGAGGCGGCTGACGGACTGCCCATCGACGAGTCGCCGCTGTACAACCCGCGTGCCCCTTTCGCCAACCGCGATCCCCGGCTGAAGCAGACCATCGTGGAGTTTGGCACCGACTGGCTGGGCTATGTCTACCAGCCGCACCCGGATTCAACGCGTACGATCAACACCGTTACCCGCGTCAGGGTAAATAACAACGACACCCGTTCGGTAGCTACGTTTGCCTCCTTTACCGGCTTTCTCTGGAAAAAAGGCATTGAGCAGTCATGGGCCGATACCCGGCTGGCCGACCCGAATATCATCATTCTCCGGTACGCCGACGTGCTGCTGATGTACGCCGAGGCCCTGATCGAACTGAACGAGAACCTGGACGCCGCCCGGAACGCCATCAATCGGGTAAGGGCCCGCGCCTACGGCACCACGGTAGCGAATACCGCCGCGTACCCCGCCGTGCCCGAAACAAGTCAGACTGCCCTGCGCACCCGGCTCCGGCGTGAACGCCGCACCGAACTGATGCTGGAAGGACTGCGCTACCAGGACCTGATCCGCTGGCGGATTGCGAAAAAAGCGCTGGACCGCCGGGTGCTGGGCCTGCCCAACCCCACCGACCAGATCCGGAGCCAGTGGCCCTTCACCACCACCATTCTGCCGGATGTGGACCCGGATGGGGTAGTCATTTTCAATGTGGATGCTTTAATTGCCAATAAATACGCCCGGCTGCTGCAGGACTACGATTTTGACGAGTCGCGGATGTACCTGTGGCCGGTGCCGGCCGCTGACCGCCTGCTGAACCCCAGCCTGACCCAGAACAGCGGGTACTGAGAGGGTGGATGGTTGTTGGCTGTTGGTTGTTCGTTTATTAGTTGTTCGTTTAGTTGTTCGTTGCCCGCTATGACCACTGCTCCAGGCGTCCACGCCTGGAGCAGACTTCACGCAATCCATTGAACCCAGATACCACCCTGAGAAACAATCTTTTATTTTATCCTGATACCAAAGAACTTTTCTATTCAGATATGTCTTCAGCTTCTTTTTTAGCTCCCCGCCGGATTTTGCTGTGCGCGGCGTACCTGCTGCTTACCCTTTCCTGCGGCACCAAACGACCACAGGAGGCGGCAGTAGAGAAACCAGTCAATATCAGCGGCGTGTATCCGCACCTCGCCTACTATAACAACGAAGGAGAATGCGGTACGGGCGCAGTAGTACCCTTCGCTGACCGCCTGTGGGTGATTACTTACGGGCCGCACCTGCCCAACGGCTCTTCGGATAAGTTGTATGAAATCACGCCCGACCTGCAGCAGATCGTAAGGCCGGAAAGTACCGGGGGCACGCCAGCCGACCGGTTGATCCACAAGGAAAGCAATCAGCTTTTCATTGGGCCTTACGCCATTGATGCAAAGCGAAACGTAGGGGTCATTCCCTACACCGAAGCACCCGGCCGCTACACCGGGGCTGCCCGGCACCTGACCGACCCGGCTGGAAAGATATACATGGCCACCATGGAAGAGGGCTTTTACGAAGTGGACGTGAAAACGCTGAAAACAAACCTGCTCTACGAAGATGGCAACGTGAAAAACAAAAATGCGGAGGACACTCAGCACAACCAGCCCAACCCATTGCTGCCCGGGGCGCACGGAAAAGGGGTATATTCCGGCCAAGGGGTGCTGGTGTACTCAAACAACGGGGAAGCCTCTCCTGAAGCACTGAAGCAGTTTGATATTGCATCTGGTGTGCTGGCTGAGTGGAACGGCAAAGACTGGAAGGTGGTGCGCCGGGGTCAGTTTGTGGAAGTGACCGGCCCCGGTGGCATCTACGGAAATCAGAATCCGGAAACGGATCCCATCTGGGCGACCGGCTGGGACCACAGATCGGTGGTGGTTGGCGTACGGGACAAAGGTGCGTGGTCTTTTTACCGCCTGCCCAAGGCCAGCCACAGCTACGACGGTGCCCACGGCTGGAACACCGAATGGCCGCGCATCCGCGACGTAGGCACGGCAGGCAAACCTGACTACCTGATGACCATGCACGGCATGTTCTGGAAGTTTCCGCAAACTTTCACAGCGGCCAACTCCGCCGGCATCCGGCCCCGGTCGGCGTACCTGAAAGTGATTGGCGACTTCACCCGCTGGAACGACCAGTTGGTGTTTGGCTGCGACGATTCGGCCCAGAAGGAATTCCTCAACAAGCGAAAAGTAAAGGGCAATATAGAGGGGCCAGGACAGTCTAATTCCAATCTTTGGTTTACTTCATTTGATCTTCCTGATCAATTAGGGCCTAAAACGGCTGAGGGTGCCGTGTGGTTAAAAGAACCGGTGAAAGCAAATGAGCCTTCCGAAGCCTTTCTGTTCGCCGGCTGGGCTCACCGCTCCGCGTGGATCATGAATGACGGCAAGACGAAGGTTGACTTCACCTTCCAGACCGACGTGAAAGGCACCGGCAACTGGCAGCCGCTCCGCACGGTATCCGTAGAGCCGGGCAAGGCGGCACAAGTGGAGTTTTCCCCGAACGAATCGGGCGAATGGGTACGCGTAACTACTAATGCGCCAACTACGGCTACCGTGCATTTTTACTACGCTGCCGAGGACAAGCGGCCCACCACCCCGGACGGGATATTCAACGGGCTGGCAAAAGTAACAGACAGTCAGGCAATAGGCGGGCTGCTTTACGGTTTAGGGGACAACCGCCGTGCCCTGGGCATTTCAGTACAAAACCTGAACGGAAACGAAAAGTCCGGCGCCGGCTATTACGAACTGGACGCGCAGATGAAGCTGACGCCGAAAAATGACCCTAAAACACTGGAATTCATCAACCAGAAATTTGCCATTCCGAAAGATGTGATTACCGTGGAGGAATCATCCGTGCTGGTGACCGACGATCTGGGGCGGCGGTGGCGGCTGCCGCTGGGCAATGATGCTTTTGCCGGACTGACCAGATCGGCTTCTACCCGCATTGCCCGCGAAGTGGCTACCGAACGGGACCTGCTCAACTGCATGGGCACTTTCTACGAACTGCCCGCCGAAAACGCCGACGGTTTTGCCAAGATCCGGCCGGTATCGTCGCATAATTTACGCATCCACGACTACGCCAGCTACCGGGGCCTGCTGGTAATGACCGGCATTGACCCGGCTGCCGCCAAGGGCAATCCGCACGTAATTGCATCGGAAGACGGCAAAGCCGCCGTGTGGGCCGGGGTGATTGATGATTTGTGGAAAATGGGCAAGCCCACCGGTAAAGGCGGCCCATGGAAGAATACAGCGGTCAAAGCCAACGAACCTTCCGACCCGTACCTGATCGGCTTCTACGACAAGCGCAGACTGACGCTTTCCCATGACCGGAAAGAGCCGGTTACCTTCCGCATCGAAGCCGAACCGGTAGGGCACGGCCCATGGATGATGTACCGGGAAATGACCGTAGCTCCGGGCAAAACAGTGGAGTACACCTTTCCGGATGGTTTTCAAGCCCGCTGGGTCCGGTTTGTCGCCGACAAACCCGCCGTCGCTACTGCCTGGCTTACCTATGAGTAAAACCTGCTGGCAAAGTTAAATAACATCAGAAGGACATTTGATGAAGGAAATGGTTTAAAATCATTGCATTACTAAAATCTGCCACTAACCGCACTGATAAAAATGGATTTGCTGAAAAAGATGATCGGTTTCTGGTTTTTAGTGACCGCTGTTCTATCGCTGAAGGCGCAGCCGAAAGCAGACAACCGGCCTAATTTCATCATCATCTATACGGATGATCAACGGCGCGATGGGTTAGGAATCAATGGCAATCCGGTAATCCAAACGCCCCTGCTTGACCGGATGGCCAAAGAGGCGGTTCGGTTTACCAATGCCAATGTGGTATTTTCTCTGTGCAGCCCCATCCGGGCCGCTCTCCTGACCGGCAGATACGGGAGTGCAAACGGGGTGTTGCACCTGGAGAGCGCCCTACGGAAGGGAGAAAAGACCATTGCCCATTACCTGAAAGAGGCCGGTTACCAAACCGCCGTCTCGGGCAAGTGGCACATTGACCAGCGCCCCAAAGCGGTGGGCTTTGATTTTCATGCTTTCTTTGAAGGCAACGGATCCTATTACAACCGGCTGATCCACGACATGGGAAAGGACATTAAGCCCGAAAAACACTGCGATGAATACTGCGTAGATCGTTCAATTGATTTTTTACAAGGGGCGGTGAAAGAGGATCAGCCCTTCTTTTTATTTCATTGCACCCAGCTTCCGCACATGAATGATGAACTGAAATGGGATGCCAAAGCAGAGACCCTGGCAAAATACAATGCCGCCGGTATGCCCGTGGCAAAGAACAGAAAGGATGACTTATCCGGTAAACCGGATTACTTAAAGCAGGTCAGGAACCGCACCCAGGCATCCGCGTACGGTTACCCTGCTCCTCAGGCAATACAGCAGCATACGAAAGAATATTATGCAGTAATATCGGAGATGGATGATGCCCTGGGAAGGCTTTTCGAAGCCATTGACCAACTGGGACTACGGAAAAATACCTATATCATCTTCATGAGCGATAATGGTTGGATGTTGGGTGAACACGGATTTACCAGTAAGGTCCTGCCATATGCGCCTTCAACCCAGGTGCCTTTGTTTATCCTCGGTCCGGGATTAACACCCCGCCTGAAAGACGAGCTAACCTTAAATATTGATATAGCGCCCACTATATTAAACCTGGCAGGAATAAAAATACCGGCGAACCTGCACGGGAAAAGCCTGGTACCTTTGATTACCGGAAAAACGAATAAAATACGTGACTCCTTCGTGTATGAAGGGCTGGGAAACTACGGCGGAGCCAGGCCGAACCTTACGGTTATCAGTAAGCAATACCGTTATATTGAGACCTATGCAGATGAATCGCTGAAAAAGATTGCTTTTCAGGAATTGTATGACCAGGCGAGGGATCCGGATGAAATGATTAATCTGGTTAACGATAAGCCTTACCAAAAGAAAGTGAGCGAATTTAAGTCTTAATTAAGGAACATCAGGCAAATATCCTGAAGCAGTAAAAATTAAAGGCAACTTGTGGTCTTTCATTAGAATAGCAACTTAACGGAGGGTCGGAGGAGCACAACAGACACTCTGCTTGCTTCAATCATTTTTCAATCGAATTTAATCCCGGTACCCCTATGGTTAGGAATGCGATCCTGCTTTGTATGATTCTTTTTGTCTTTTGAGGGTTCCCTTGCCCAGAAAAGCCAGAAGCCCAACATCATCCTGATTTATACCGATCAGCACCGGTACGATGCTCTGGGAGCGTACGGAAATAAAAGGATAAAAACGCCTAATCTTGATAAACTTGCTGCCTCTGGCGTATATTTTCCCGAAGCTTTTGTCACTTCTCCCGTATGTACGCCCTCCCGGTGGAGTTTACACAGCGGTATGTATACCACCAGCCATCAGAGTTATTCCAATCACCATCCCGGCGTGCAACCCCCAACCAACTTGCCTTTAGAATTAAAGAACGCCGGGTACGCCAATGCGCTGATCGGAAAGAACCACAGCTTCGTAGGAGAACGGGAGTTTATGCTGATTCAGGATGTACCCCGGAAGGAAAGTAAACGCATGGCAACGGAGGCGGCTCCCTGGTCTGTTGAAAATGACCCGATGCACCTTTAACCAATTACACGCTTAATTTTATGGCGGATAACGTCAAGCGTGAGCAACCCTTCTTCATCTGGCTTTCTTATTTGTACCCGCATACCCCCTACGAAGTCCCGGAGCCTTATTTCTCCCTGTACAAAGATGTTACACTTCCGCCCTTGCGCGTAGAGAAAGAGGGGCTGATGGCTGCCAACAAACCGTTTCGTCAAGTATTTCACCAGGAAAATAATGACCGCCTGTTGCCTTTTGATGACAAGCAGGTGGATGCCATGCGAAAGACGTATTACGGTATGGTCACGTTAGTGGACGATGAGGTAAAAAGGATAACGGACTTTCTGCAGGCCAATCATCTGGCAGGTAACACCATTATCATCTTTACAAGCGACCATGGCGACTACCAGGGCGATCACGGAATGTTCACCAAAAGCCCGGCCCTTTACGACTGTCTGGTAAGGGTTCCCCTGATTTTCTCCTGGCCTGGCACAATAGCTGGAAATGTCCGCAGTGATCAATTGATTTCGCAGGTAGATATTATGCCTACTTTGTTATCCTTTGCCGGTGTACCGATTCCAAAACAGGTTCAGGGCGTTGATATTTCTGAGTATTTGCGCAAAGGAGCCACCCAAAAACCGCTACGACAAGAAGTATACGCCGAGTATGGTATTCCCGGAGCGCCTTTTGACCGGCCAGGCTGGAGAAGGTATTCCCGGACTATAAGGAGAATCCGATCACTTTTGCCGTGGGTATTCCATGGGAAGCCAACCCAGTGTCATTGGCCGGAAGATTCAGGATGATCCGCACGCACGACTGGAAATACATTCATAATCCGGGGAAAAGAATGAACTCTACAACCTGAAAAAAGACCCCCATGAGTTGAAAAACCTAGCTGGACTAAAAAAGTACGCCCGCATCCAGCACCAACTCAACACCACATTAACGGCCTGGAAGGAGGATCTACCCGCAAGTGAAAGGGACCAGGAAAACCTTGTGGATGACTTTATCCAGAACTTTGCCATCAAAAGGAGGTAAAATGACTAAATATATGCTGCTTTTTAATAGAATTTTACCGGAAAACGGGTAGCATCTCATTATAACATTAAGCAGCCTCGAATGAAAATCGAATGAGAATTATCAGCCTTTTAAATCACTTAGAAGCTGTTTTAAAACCGGTAGGGGCTAAAAAAGGAAGTACTCAAAGTGGATAACTTTGCAAGAGCGAACAAACAGACAAATCCACCAGACAAATCCCCGGTGAGTACTGCTCAAAAGAACCCAAAACGGAAGACATATCCAGGCGACATCAGCGAGAATGGCTGGAGGAAGTTGAAACCGTATCTACCTCAGGCAAAGTCAGGCCAAGGGAAGGCAGGTCGCAAAAGCATGGAATCAAGAGGAGTCATCAACGGGATTATGTACATAGTCAAAACGGGTTGTAGCTGGCGGAGTATGCCCCACGACCTACCCCATTGGTCAGCCGTCTATGGCTACTTCAGCAGGTGGAGTAAAAGCGGTTTATGGCAAATGATCCACGCGTTCTTGGTCAGGAAAGTGCGCCGGCAGATGAAAAGAGAGCCTACCCCAAGCGCTGCTTGTCCGGACTCGCAGAGTGTAAAGACGACTGCTTGCGGGGGAGCGCACCGGGGTTTTAATGCCGGCAAGCGCATTAAGGGCAGAAAACGCTCCATCTCACTGACTCACAAGGGCTAGTGCTAGCCGTCTGGATTTGCGCCGCCAGTATATCAGAAAGAAGGGTGCCATGCAACTACTGCGCTACCTCAGGCACAATCCGTACCTAAGGCAACTCTGCGGGCAGATCAAGTTTGTATGGGTAGACGGAGGCTACCGGGGAGATGACTTACTCAACTACGTCAAAAAGCTCTGGAACCGGACCTGGCAGGTCGTCTTGCGGACTGATGATCAGAAAGGCTTTGTGCTACTGCCCCGAAGATGGGTCGCAGAACGTACTTTCGCCTGGCTGCTTGACGCCAGACGCTTGAACAAAGACTACGAAAAGAACAGAAGAAATAGCCAGTCTACGGTTTACCTGGCTATGCTTCCGGTTTTACTAAACCACCTCAATTAAATTTTAAAACAGCTTCTAAGGTTTTCGGGCTGGTTTTACAATACCCGGGGAAGAGATGAAAAACCTCTGGAGTTTAGAATCCACATGCTGGAAGTAAGGTATCAGTCACCGAAAAATACCAGAAGTGATGGATTTGGATTCAGACCAGCAAAAGACAAATAAAAACTACAGTTCCCAATGTATGGTTAACCCTCAAGCCTAATACGGCTTTTGTACTGAATGTTTGCCCGGTATAAGAAAATATAAAGAAGTGAAACAGGTTCCGTTCTTTCGGACAGGACCTGCTTCACTTTGAAAGCAACACTTGCATAATGGATGAGGTCTGATATTTTTTGTGTGCGGCAAAGATCACCTGCCCGGACAACAGCCTCTTTTACGCGTCGTATTCAGATAGCACCAGGCATTATTCCGTCAGCCCCAGCGGCGCAGGCAGGCCGTCGAGGCTCGTCAGGTTTTTCTGCTGCACGTATTCGGCCAGCCCCTTCTCCCCTTTCTTCTCGGCCCAGTCAAAATGGATGTCTCGTTCACCAACGTAATTGAACAGCGGCACGCCGAACCCGCAGGAGGTCTGCACCAGGTCAATGTCGGCCACGATCAGCTGGCGGGTGCTGGGGTAAAGGGTAAAATTGGGTGACAATGTTTCCCATTCTTCCGTGCCCGGCAGTACTGTGTAGCCTTTGCCGTACAGCCGGAGAATCAGCGGCGCCCCCTCAAAAGAACAGAACATAAAGGTAATACGGCCGTTTTCGAGGGTGTGGGCGGAAGTCTCGTTGCCGCTGCTGATCAGATCCATGTAGGCCACCCGGCTTTCGGACAACACCCGGAAGCAGTCAAGTCCCTTGGGCGACAGGTTTACGCGTCCCTCCGCACTCAGCGGGGCGGTGCTGACGAAAAAGATGTGCTGCTTTCCGATGAAGGCGCGGTGGGCCGGACTGATGGCGTCGTGCAGTTTTCCCATTCTTTTACTTTTTCAGACTTGCGTTTTTTTCGGAGGCGGCCGCGGGGGCAGAAAACTTCTTTCCCTGCACAAGCCGGTCCATCATCTTCGCGATTCGTTCCGCTCTGGCATCCTCATCGCGGGCGTCGCCGATCCAGCCCAGGCAGGCCTGTTGCTCCTCTTCCGTCAACTGACGAAAGGTCTGGAGGGCTTCGGGTGGTTCAGTTTCGAAACAATCCATAATATCACCGGAAACTCCGGCCGGCATTTCATCCTGGAAAAGGATAATCCGGACGCGGTCACCGGCTTCCTTACCGATCTTCCTGCGGATTCCGGCCCGGACCGGCAGGAAAAGTACGCCTTTGCCCATGGGCATCAGCCGGTAACCCTTCAGTGGAAAGCCATCAATGCTGCCGCTTACCTTTACCCAGCCGAAATGGGCTTTCTTATTCTGCGGAATGTCCGGAATAAGGGCATACGTCCAGCCGCCCTTGCCGGGAAACTTCTCCAGCAGAAAGTCTTTGTCTACAAGTGGTGAATTTTCCTGCATATACGTAACGTAACAAGAATGATGCGGCAAGTAAAAAACCGGCGGTGTCTTTACCCTTTCAGGGCACTGTCTGCGGTCAGGTTTTCACCGCTCCAGATTCGTTTGGAAGTCCAGGGCCGGGCCGGGCCACTCCAAAAGAGATCAGAAGCCGGCAAACCCAGCGGCAGGAATACGGCTGAACACAGGTAAAGGCTTCCGGTAGAGATATACCCTTCGCCCAAAGCAGGCTGGGAGCCGTACAGCCCGATCTTCAGCCAGCCATTTTTATCAAAGGTACCCGGTGCGGCAAGTACTTTTTTTATGACGGCAGTCAGTCCGCTTCTTACCTGTGCCGGCTCAATGGAAGGCGGCAACTGTTGCCGCAGGGCCATCTGGGCCAGCAACTGAAAAGCGCCGAACCGGTAGGCAATGGAGCGGCCAATGGCCGGATAACTGCCATCCGGCGCAATCAGCCTTTCCTGAATGTCGGCGTAGCGCCGGGCAATCTTCAGCAGGCTGCTTTTAAAGTCGGTGTATTTACCCGTTTTTGCCGCTATCACATCCACAATATCCAGCAGAAAGGGCTGGATCACGAAGCTATTGTAGTAATCCCAGTGAAACTCTTCCCCGTCGCCGTAGGTGCCGTCACCCAGATACCATTCACCATGCTTTTTCAGGGACAGATCTACCCGCATGGCATCCCACTCCTCCCCCACGGACAGAAAAAAAGCTTCGATCATCGCCGAAAAAAGGAGCCAGTTGTTGTAGCCCGGCGTAATCACCCTTGTGCTCCTCAGGGCAATGAGTAAATTTCTTTTGATATCAGCATCCAGCGGGTGATACAGCACGTCCGGCGCCTTAAGCAGCGCATGCGCCAGAAAGGCTGCGTCTACCAGCGGCTGGCTGCCTTTGGTAAAGTTCATGTAATCGGCAGCGTCCGGCGTAACGGCTTGTTGCATCGCCTGCCGTGACAGTCTGATGTATTTGTCCTGCAGTGCCTTTTCCTCCCCTGACACCTCTTTCAAAGCCAGCCAGGGGGCAATGCCGGTCAGCGTCCGGCCGAAAGCTTCCAGATACGTCACTTCTTTCCTGTCCGCTTCCTGTCCTTTGGCTGCTTCCACGGGCATTTCCTTTTTAAGAGTGCCTTTGGCAAGATGGTTCAGCACGGGAGAGGCAATCCGGTTCATCTCCGCAAGCCAGTAGCTCCGGTCATCCCGGGCGGGTATCGGGGCAGGCAAGGCGGCAGTGAAGGCAAAGGAGGTGCCGATTCCGAAGGAACCCGTTTTTTTGATAAAATTTCTTCTGATCATGGGAAGAGATGGGTGCTGGCTGTACCTGAGGATGAATAAGCATTTGGGGTGCGCAACTGCTCCCTTTGCGTAACCCTTTTCTTCGGCTTCTCATGCCTGGTAACCTCCCGGAAATCCTGCCAAGGCAGCAAGTACATACTCAGGCATCACGTTGTAAAGTTTAGTTTGCTGCCCTACTCGTCTGGCTTTTCGGAAACGCCCCGTTTTTATAGTGGCAGCCGGACTCCACTCGTGGTTTTTGCCGGAACTTGTTGTGAAGTGAAGCCTGAGGTTTTCTTTCCGGAAGCCGGCACAGAAAAACCGTATTCCGGAAAGGATGGTATAACTGCCCCCGCTTCCCGAAAGCGGACTGTTTACAGCCGGCGACTAAAGGTAGCAGATTCGCCGGCGCGTTCAAAAAAATAAAGAAAACTACTTTGAATGGCTTACTGAACGGTGATCGCCTGAGCGGCCAGACGCCTGATCAGAAGACGCAGTGCCATCGGCGGCGGAAAACAAAAAAGCCCGAAGCTTTACTCCGGGCTACGGGTATCCGTTAAAAATACCGGTGCTACCTCTTGCCCGCCTGCCGGATCAACGCGGTAAACTCCGGAGAGTTGACAAATTTCTGCGCCGCTTCTTCCAGCGAAAGAGCCGTTATTTCTTTCAACCGGCCGGAGGCCACCATTCCTTTACCCGCCTTGAAGCAGGCAAGGTAAAAGCCGTCGGTGGTGACTTCCAGCACTACTCCACTGGTCGTATTGTCAAACACCAGCCACTTGATCTTCTGCTCGAAAAGAGGTAAAACGGGTACGTGTAGGCGCCGTTTTTACTGGTGGACTTCAATACTTCGGCCCCGGGTGAAAACCGCTTGCTGCTGACACTGGCGTTTTTGAAAACGGTGTTCTGGCTTTGGGTGTAAATACTGCATTCTTTCAGCCTTACGGCTATGATGTCGGTTACTTCCTCCGGCGTATAATTGGTCACGTAATTGATAAAAGACACTTTTTTTAATTCCGCCTGCACAATCGGCTGGTGTTTTCTGCCATGAGCCACCGGAAGCAGCCCTGTTCTGATGCCCGCCGCAAAGCTCCGTGCTTCGGGGAGGTTACCTTTGACCGTCCGGATACTACGGCCATTGGTTTACCAGCGGCTGTCCCGACACCACCGCGAAAAGTAAAAAGACAGGTTCACTTCCTCTGGCCGGTACAAACAAACCCCTGTCAAAGCTTGTTGGATGAGTCAGGGTTGCCCGCTCACCGGGGGCCGCCTGCGCTGTAAACTACCTCCAGTCATGACTGAACCTTCCGGAAAAAACCCCAGCGGAGCCGATATTGACCGCATCATCGAAATGGCTTGGGAAGACCGCACGCCGTCAGAGTGTGCAAAAACTGAGTTTGGAGATGGCAGGGTGGAGAAAGAGGTGTAACTTGAAGAGAGACTAAATCTTTGGGCTTATGCCACATCTTGCAGGAGTTGACCGCAAAGAGAAGCTGAATGTATCACCTGAGGAGTTGAATGTATCACTTGAGGAGTTGAATGTATCACTTGAGGAATTGATTGAAGCCGATAATCCGGTGCGGGTAGTGGATGCACTGGTAGTCTGGATCTTTCGGCACTGGGATTTGAGAAGGTGACTGCGGCAAAGGAGGGAAGACCGGCCTTTCCGCCTTCTGCCATGCTGAAGCTGTACGTGTACGGATACCTGAACCGGATAGGCTCCTCAGGGAGACTGGCTTCAGAGTGCTGCCGGAATCTGGAGGTACGCTGGCTGATCAGGGGCTGACGCCTTGCTATCATTCCATTGCTGATTTCAGGAAAGTACACGGAAAGGCACTGGAATCGGTTTTCAGGACCTTCACCGGATTCTTAAGGCAGGCGCAGCTGACGGGAGGAGAAGTAGTGGCCGTTGACGGCAGCAAGTTCAGGGCCGTAAACAGCAGGAAAACAACTGCAACCACAAAAAGCTGGAGCGGCAGCTTGCCTGCATTGACCGGAAGACCGGCCACTATGAGCAGCAGCTCAAAGCTGACGGGGAACCCGCAAATCCGGGAGCCGCGATGCAGCTGCAGCCGGAGCGGATGCAGTGCAGGCAGATACAGGGGAAGCAACTGCTGCTGAAAAGGAGAAGAGCCTGAAGGAGCTGCAAAAGCACAGGGCGCGGAAAGTATACTATGAGCAGCTGGCAAAGCAGGTAGCTGAGAGCAAAGACGGGCAGCTGTCCGCCACTGACCCGGAAAGCAGAGCTCTGATTCTGCACCGCAACATTGTGGAGGCAGGCTACAACGTGCAGACAGCCGTGGATGAGAAACACAAGCTGGTGGTGCATCTTTCAGCTACCAGCCGCAATGATGCCAGGGCCCTTGTATCAGCAGCCAAAGGGGCCAAAGCTGCTTTGGGCGCAAAAGGCAGGCTGGCCACGGTGCCGGCTTTGTGGCGCAGAATCAGAGCTCACAGCCGCTTGTGGTGGCGGGTTTGGTTTGCAGCCGCCGGAAAGCTGCTCTCTGGCAGGGCAGCCGGTAGCGGATTACAATGCTTTGAGGAGCGGCATTAAACACAAATTCCGGCAGTGTCTGAGTTTTTGCACATTCTGCCGTTGTGGGCAATTGAAGAAATGAAAAGAACAGCGTTGAATACAGTTTTGCTATGTACGCTTTTGGCAAGCTGTACTCCTAGTGTTCTACAATGCTATCTGACATTCAATGATATAAATAAAACCTATGAATTTGCTTTTTCGAAACAAGAGTTAAAAAAGCGAATAGTTGACTCTTATTCCTATGATGAAAATCTTCTACTGAAAAATATGGGGAAGACAACCATTGAAAATTCAGCTATCAATACAGAGTATCGCAAAAGTATTGACATTTGGCTCGACAAAACCAACTGGGAGAAGTTTGCGTCAGAGATAAGAAATAAAACTACTGATACCTTAAATATTATCATTGGAAAGCACCATAGCAGAAGAGCAATTGATGGTAGTGGTAAAGATCAAACTGATTTGGTAAGGTTGTATCGGACAATGAAAAGCCGAAAGACCAGATCATTGTAAAAGTCAGACTTAGAAAAGAAAGTGTCTTTCGGGTTAACCTTCCAGGCCACTGACGAATGGTATTGTTCCAGCGTTCCATATGGTTGGTCTGTCCTGATTCTTTACCTGCTTTCTGGTGCTGCCCCGTCTTTTGGCAGATAAAATTGCAGGCCTCCCAAAAGTCAGAAAAGCTGGTCTGATAACGGAATCTCTCAGGGATTCTCTGCCAAAGCATCTTACAGCTCTCCATACTGTGATCGCCAATGTAGCAGGCAATGATTTTCCTGGTCTTTCTGCCAATCACTGTCCGGAGCCACCTTTTTTCGCTTTTTTGGACAAAGTGCTGCAGCTCGTCATATTCGGGCACATCCTGCCGGGTGGGCACATCCAGCGCAGACTCCAGGCCAGGATGCTTATCACCTTCCTCTTTGAGCCATTCTGCCAGTGTTTGACGGGCTATGCCAAACGTGCGGGCAATGCCTCTCATACCGGGCCGCTCAAAGCAGGCTTTCAATATCTCCGGTTTCCGCTCTTTACTATAGCGGGGAACTGCATCCAAAGTACCGTACTTGTCACAGCTTTTACAATGGTATTTCTCTTTTCCATTCTTTACATCATGACCATTACTGACCAACTCTTCACTCCCACAGTGAGGACACGTTTTAATAATCACGATCATACTTCCGGTTCGGCTTTTTCCCTGATTTACCCAACTCATCCCCCAGTTCCAACCTTACCACTACCTCCTTTTTATTAATAAATCCACTGCTACTACCGGCTTGTAAAAGTTTGTAATGGAGACAAGGCAACGAAGCAGTACAGCCGCAAATGAATATAAAAGACGTTTGGCCGCGAAAAACAACGGCGTGAAGAGGTGACGAAAGCCGACAGTCAACGAATGAATGATAAAGGAAAGGGTTTACCCATAACACTGGTCGCTGTTGCACAACGCAGTGTGAATAAAGGGCAGCTTCAAAGGAGCTGCCCTTCTTTTTCTCCGGTGCCCGTCAGCGGAGGGAAAACGGGCAGGAAAACAGCGGAAAAAGCAGGGGCAGAGGCCCTGTTAGGGCCCTGGCAGCGGCCAGATCCGTCTTTCTGTTCCAGCGGAGGAGTTTTCTGAGGTTGAAGGCCATAGCCGAAAGCAGCATCACCTTGTGGGCAGAGGCCTGTCCTCTGGTGTTGATTCTGCGCAGGGCCAGAAAACTGATCAGTGTACCCAGTACAGGTTCTGCCCTGCTCTGGCGGAGCTTTTTCATGTACTCCCCTTTTTGCTGGTCTGTCTGGAGTAAGCCCTATGGCAGTGGGTGTGGAAGCAGGTCATGTCCAGCTTTTTCTCCCTTGCTTTTTACCGGGGCAGGCCTCCCTTACCGGACAGGTGTTGCAGTCTTTGCGGGAGGCGCGGTAAGACTTTTTCCAGTAGTACTCCCGGTCGACAAAGTGGCGCGTCATTGTCAGCAGCTTTCCCTGAGGGCAGGTAAAGGAGTCTTTCAGCTGATCATAGACAAAGCCTTCGCGCTGCTTCTGGAAAAGACCATGAACCGGTATAAACCGGTGATCTTTTCCTGTTCCGGCCAGGCGTAGTTTTCACCGCTGCTGTAACCGGCGTCAGCTGCTATCCGGCGTAGTTTCAAATCATGTCTGGCAAGCCGGCTGCGGGTATTCTCCACCAGACTCTGCAGGCAGACACTGTCCTTCTTACCGGCAAGATCGGCCTGAATGTGGGTGATGATCCCTTCAGCTGCATCAACTGCAATGCTGGCAAGGTAGCAGAGCTGTCGGGGCTTGCCGGGCTTGACGGCAATACGAGCCTCCGGATCAGTGGGGAGTAGTGGGTCATGTTGCTCAGGTAGCGGGCTCTCTCTACCTTGTCACCGGGTTTACGTTTCCGGGTCTGCTGCCAGTGCTGCTGACGGCTCCTGAGTTCGCCGAGCTGGAAATCCTGCGCTGACAGGGTCCGCTGGTCCATACTGCTGCCGTCAAACTTAGCCCTCCGTCTCGGCTCCTGATCAGATGGTTCCGGCTCTTTTTCCTCCGGCTCTTTTTCACTTGCTGTGTCTTGCTGAAAAGAGACCAGCTGGGGTCCCGGTCCGGGAAAGCTGCCATCAGGTTGTTTTCTTCCAGTGAGTCCAGCCAAGCATTGGCTTTGACAAAGGCTGAATCCATGCACTGCTTTTCCCCGGCAACCATTCCCTTTTCCACGCAATGAGCCGGCACCCGCTCAAAGAGTGCCTCAGATACTTCCTGTCCCGGCAGGTGCCTGGTGCGGGAAACGGTGCTGTGCCAGGGAAGATGATCATCAAGGTTAAAGCCAAGAAAATACAGGATATCCAGCCGCATCGGGCAATGCTCAATCAGTCTGCGGTCAGAGGCAATGTTTTCCAGGTACCCCACAAGGACCAGCTTGAAGAATACCACCGGATCAATGCTCTGATGACCGCACTTACCCTGGTAGGGCGCAGTGGACTGGTAGAGAAACTCCCAGTCCGGCAGATCTTTCAGCCGGCGGTAGAAGCTGGAGGCGGGGACCCGTTCAGACAAACGAAACTCAGACAGCGTCTTTTCCTCAAAGTGCTGGTGACCTGTGCATGGCAGGTAAGCTTTGGTGGGTCTTTTCTTAACTCACCTGTCAGTCTTTTTTGTATACTTACCGGGGATATTTTACAGTTGTGCAACAAGCACACCAGCCAAGCCTTCCAGCAGGCCGCCGAAGCGCATAGCCAGAACAGGAGGCCACGCCGTCGGTTGGCTTCGGTGCGTTGTGTGCCATGGGAATAAAAAATAAACGGTTGACGAATAAAAAACGCGCTTGAATTTTGTTGTCTGATCAGATAACTTTGTTTTGTGAGTTACATAAGACAAGTTATTGCATTTAAGCCATATTTCCTGGATTTCTACTTAAACCAGTCTGACAAAGTACAGGAAAAGATAGAATGGACGCTTGAATTAATCAGGACTACCCAACAGGTACCTGAGAAATACTTCAGGCATATGGAAGGAACCAAAGGACTTTACGAAGTGAGAGTAGAGCAGGGAGGAAATATTTACCGCATCTTCTCATTCTTTGATAAGGGCAATGTAGTGGTGCTTGGTAACGCTTTCCAGAAGAAAAGCCAGAAAACACCCAAACAAGAGATAGATAAAGCGCTAAAAATTATGGAGGAATACTTTGATGAAAAAGACAGCAAATAATAACATCACCACATTAGACGAGGTACTTGATGCAAAATATGGCAAAAAAGGCATGCCAAAGCGGGATAAGTGGGAGCAGGAGTTTGAAGCGTTCAAACTTGGTATATTGATAGAGGAGGCACGCAAAAAATTGAACATGACGCAGGAAGAACTTGCCGAGAAATGTGGGACAAACAAAGCATACATCTCCAGAATTGAGAACAATGCTTCCGATATCAGATTATCAACCTTGATGAGAATCATTCAACAGGGACTTGGTGGACATCTGAAGATAACCTTAGAACTGTAATGAACAAATAAGCACGGCACACAATCGAGTAGGTGGCCCCGCTACCAAACGATAGCGGGGTGCACCTCTCACACCACCCTGCGTACGGCTCCCGTACAGGGCGGTTCACCAGGCATAGGAGCGCCGCTCTTTACACCAGCATTCCCTCGATCCGGGTTTAAGAACAGGCTGGCAAACTATAACGTTTGAACCTCCTGATCGAATTCAGGACCACCTGGCGTTCGGCCCTTCGTCCCTTGGTGAGACCTCTGTCTAGTCTATCTATGACAGCCCGTGTCCGGGCTTACTATGGCTATGGACCGATGAAGCCTAGCTTCAGGTCCACTAGCTGACTTCCTGCTCCTTTTGAGAGCAGCATCTCCCCGGGTAAGACACTTATCCTTCCGTTGATGAGTGCCGCATCTACTCCATGTGGTTTGTTGGTCAGGGGCTTCACAAAGGTGGGGAGTGTACAGGGAACTGTGTCAGGGGAAATTGGAGTCCAGTTATCGCTCGTTTTTGCTACTGCAGTAACGTGCACAAAAAAGCCCGCCGGAAGCGGGCAAAAAGGGGGGGGTAAAACTGAGCACCTTTATTTTACTACAGTCACTGATGTTATCCGAACGCCCCGGACAAAACTTGCAACTATTCCGCTATTGCCAGTTTTTACCTGAAAGCCCACATATCCACATCGAGCAACTGACCACCCTGCCGCTCAATGGCAGATGTCAGATTCCCATTATTGGTGTTTACCTCCGTGATGGGGTACAGGTAACGCCGGGGAATAACGCGGCTGGGGTTAAAGCTGGTAGAAATACCCGCCGGAGGCGTAATCTCCGGAAAGCCCGTCCGGCGGTAATCCACCCAGACCTCATTGGTTCCCTGAGCATACAGGGCGATGTACTTCTGCGAAATAATCCGGCTCAGTTTTTCCTCAAAGGTGGTCAGTCCGTCCAAAGTACCGAACCTGTCCAGGTAAGCGGTATAGCTTGCCGGGGCAATGCCCAACTGGAGCATACTGGCTTCAATCCCTTCCCGCAAGGCATTGGCGGCCCGGGTTTCGTCGTTAGTCCGTAAGCTGGCTTCAGCTTCCAGAAACTTCAGTTCGGGCAGCGAGATGTAAGGCATCGGTGAATTGTTCTGACCCCAGTACAAATCAGTGTTGTTCGGCCGGTATACCCGGTAAAGATTGCTTACCAGTACGGCATACCGGGCAAGCCGGGGATCATTGTTACTGGTAAGTACACCGGCAAAAAAAGGAGACAGGGCAACCTGATTGGGCCGGTCCTGACCAAAATAAGCAATCGGGTGAGCTTCGATCAGGGAAGTGCCGAATGGAAACGTGGGCTGGTCCTGAAGGTTCTTAAATGCCTTTGGTATTTGTTCCAGTGCCCTGGCCGATGCCTGCGGATCACGTTTGGTCAGGTGCATATAGTAACGTGCTTTCAGAGCATAGGCGGTTGACGTCCATTTAGCCGGGTTCCCGCCAAAAATCAGATCATCAGAGGCCGGACTTTTCGGGGTTTTTGGTTTAGCCAGTTCCACAATGGCTTCATCCAGCAGTTGTTGGATGGAACCGTATACTGACTCCTGGGTATCATAGGCAGGTGTCAGATTTCCGATACCGTTGAATGCCTCCGTATAAGGCACATCTCCCCAGTAAGTAGTAGCCACAGCGAGATTCAGCGCCATGAGGATTTTGCCGATGCCTACGTAGTGCGGCAGGTTTTGCTGCTGTCCGTCCTTGATCAGAATGTCGGCGTCCTTCATTGCCCCGGCGTATAATCCACTGGTCCAGAACTCATCCAGAATAGTAGCGTCGAGCAGGTAATCGGTATAACTGGCCGGTTGAAAATCAGTGCCCACCAGATGCTGCACCACGGTACCGGTAACTCTGGGGCCTATGGAGCCCATGTTGCGCGCAGTCTGGGCCTCGGCTGCGGGCAGAACAAATTTCAGCTCAACGTTCAGCTGCCGGGCGGGATCAATATTGGTATCTCCGAAATCGCAGGCGCCCAGCAGGGAAAGCAGGCCCAGCGTAAAGAGGTTTCTGTATCTTTTCATATTTGAAATCGGAAGAGAAATTATAAAGTGATTTGCAGGGAAGCGCCAAAACTCCGGGTATTCGGGAGGTTGAAGTAGTCCCACCCGACGGCATTGCTGTCACCCGACAGATTCGTTTCCGGATCAACGCCCTTGTAATTGGTGATCAGAAACACATTGCGGCCGTACAGGGAAACCCGGGCTCCGCTGAAGGTTTTGCCCAGCAGGCCGGAGGGCAGGTTATAGGAAAGCGTCAGTTCACGGAGGCGTACCCAGGAGCCGTCTTCCACGTATTCTTCGGCCAGCCCCAGTGATCCGTACCGGCGCCACTTATTTGTATTGAGCGGATTGGCCGGATTGGCAAAATCAACCGGAGTGGTATTGACTACTTCAGTGGGTCTGCCATTCCGGTCGGCCACCACGCCGTCAAATACATAGCCGGTTACGTTGCGCAGGTCGCCCGACTCCTTTGAGGTACCAAAGTTGCCCATTGAACCCCGGGTTCCGTTCCAGATGTCGCCTCCCCGGCGTATGTCCAGCAAACCTGACAGGCTGAAGCCTTTAAAGGAGAAAGTGTTCTGGAATCCGGCCAGCCAGTCGGGGTTCGGATCACCCACGATGCCCTGCACAGGATCAATCAGGGGCCAGCCGTCCGGACCGATTACCAGATTGCCACTGACGTCACGCAGGTAGCGGGTGCCGCTCAGTACACCGTAGGGTTGCCCCTTGATGATCAGTGAAGAAAGGGCGCTGAACGTCTGCAGGGAAATGACGGGAACCGGCAGGTCAGTAACGATTGTGCGGGCCCGGGTGAAGTTCAGGTTCATGTCCCAGGTAAAAGCAGCGGTCTGAACCGGGGTGGCACTCAGGGCAATCTCGATTCCGTTATTCTCGATAGTGCCCGCATTCCGGGTAATGCGGCTGAAGCCGGAAGCGCTGGAGATGGTAACGTCCACGATCTGGTCAGTAGTAACCGCATTGTAATAAGTAATGTCCATGCCCACCCGCCCGCGCAGGAACTTGAAATCACCGCCTACCTCGAAAGTAGAGGTACGTTCGGCTTTCAGATCCGGATTGCCCAGGGTGCTGCTGCGTTCGAAGGCGTTGACCCCGAAAGCCGGAAACCGGTTGGAAGGCACCAGGTTGTCGCCACCGATTACCGCCGAACCGTAGTAGCTGTTGGTAGAATAGATGGCTGCATCGTTGCCTACCTGCCCGTAGGATACGCGTAATTTACCGTAGGGCAGCAGGTTTGAGTTGGTCAGACCTAAAAGCTCAGTAAACTCTATCCCCAGACTTGCCGTCGGATAGAAAAAGGAATTGTTGCCCCGGGTAAGGGTAGAAGACCAGTCGTTGCGGCCGGTCAGATTCAGGTGAACAATATTGCGGTAGCTTAACTTCAGATCGGCAAATACTCCTACCAGTTTACGGCGGCTGTTGCTTTCGGAAGCCTGTACGGTAGCCGCATTGCTGATGTTGAAAAATCCGGGTGATGCCAGATTACGACCTTCCGCCGTCTGGTTGATAAACTGGGTAGAGAAGTAATTGTGGCCAAGCGTGGCATTCAGATTGATGGTTTCTGAAATATCCTTTTCAATCAGCAGCAGCAGATCTGAGTTCAGATCGTTGGAAAAGCGGGCTACCTGCTCTACCGCGCCGGTGATTTCGGAGGAGGAATTGATATCCCAGCCAAAGTTGCGCCGGTCCGTAAAGTGGTCCAGGCCCAGTTTGTACCTCAGCCGGAGCCAGGGCAGAAAACGGTATTCAAGGTTGACGTTGCCGATGATCCGGTTTACATTGTCGCGGTAAGGTACTCTTTCCACCGACCAGAAGGGGTTGTCGTAGTTGCCGTTTCCCCGGTAGGCCCGCTGCGTGCCGTCGGGCAGCGCGTAAGTAGTAGGGTCATCGGCGGCATCCTGCCCGGTTTTCCCGTTGCCAATGTCAAAAGTAGGCGTATTGCGGAGCAGGCCTATCATTACGCCCGATACATTGGAGCCCCGCTGTATACGGTTGCCGCCCGAATTGATAAACGTAGCGGACATTCCCGCCGACAGTTTGTCGGTAAGCTGCGTGTTGATGGTGCTCTTGAAGGAGTAGCGGCCAAAGTCAGCGTTGGGAATGATACCCGTCTGATACAGGCGGCCGCCCGAGAAGTAGTAGGTGGTCCGTTCGCTTCCTCCCGATACGGAAAGATTATTGTCAAAAGTATGGCCGGTCACAAAAAAGGCCTCATAAGGATCGTAGGCCCGGGCGGCTACCCCATTGCCGGTGCCTGCGGGTACAAGGGCCCCGTTGCGGTCATATAGGTAGCTTGCGTCACCGTTGTATTCGAGCTCCGCTATGGGCGGTCCCCAGCTGTTGCTCTCCTCGGTTTCCGGCCCGCGGTAAACGTACATCCGGTTGCGGATAGAGCCCTGTGCATACTGCGACTGTCTTTCCGGCAGGCGGTTTACCCGCTCCATGGAGAAGGCGGAGTTATAGGTAATGACCGGCTTTCCGGATTTTCCGCGTTTGGTAGTGATGATAACGGCCCCGTTGGCGGCCCGGATGCCGTACAGAGCTGTAGCGGCCGGCCCTTTCAGTATGGAAAGTGATTCAATGTCATTGGGATTGATATCCACGGCCCGGTTGGAATTGTCTACCCCGGCGGTACCATTGCCTGACGAGGAGTTATCAATGGGAACTCCATCTACCACGAAAAGCGGGCTGTTATCCCCGTTGATGGACTTATTGCCCCGGATGCGGATATTTGCCGAGGCCCCCGGTGAACCCGAGGAAGAAACCACCTGCACCCCGGCTGCTTTGCCGCTGAGGGCACTGACTATGTTTGTTTCGCGGGCCCGCACCAGCTGCTCAGCCTTCACATCCTGAATAGAATACCCGAGTTGCCGCTTATTGGCCTCAATTCCCACGGCGGTTACCACGACTTCGTCCAGCTTCTGGTTATCTACCTCCAGTTGCACATTGATAACGGAATTGCTGCCCAGGGGAATTTCCTGCCGGACGAAGCCGATGTAGGAAAATACCAGCGTACCTTCATTGACGGGTACCTCAAGGGAATAATTGCCGGCCTCATTGGTAATGGTACCGGTAGACGTCCCTTTCAGCACGATGTTTACCCCTGGTATGCCCGTGCCGTTCTCGGAGGAAGTAACTTTGCCGGTTACGGTTCTTCCCTGCGCCAGCGCAGCATAGTTGATCAGCAGTAACAATCCTGCCGAAAAGAGTAGTAATCTCCTCATGTTTGATAAGTGGTTAGATGAAGTAAAGGAAGAGTCCGGATTTGCAGGACAGCTTTATTCTTAGAACTAAATTTGGCCCGAAGGGGCAGTTTACCATTTTCCGGGATATTTTTATTAAAATTTAAAAAGTTATTTCCTCATCTTACCGGTATATCTTTCCGGGCAGAATAAATAAGAAAAGTCATTTTGGCCGCAATCCCGCTGGAGTCATGCAAAAAAAGTTATTGATCAGTACCATTTACCTGGGAGTTTTTCTGGCCGGATTTTCCGGGAAAGCCCAGAATCAGCCCGCACCGGGCAGTCAGCCCCTGTCGTACGATCCGCCTGGCTCTACCGACACCCGGAGCAAGCCGATTGAACTACCGGTAAGGCGCACCTACTCGTTTGAGGGGAGTGGAGTCCGGGTCAGCACCGACTTTGAGGGCGCCCGGCTGAACGAACTGACCCAACTGAACGACACGCTGTTTACGGCGGTAATCCGTCCCGAAAACGCGCCGATCAACATGAGTCCGTGGTACGCCTTCAAAGTATGGGCTGATTCAGCGCGGCCGGTTTACATCCGGATGACTTACCAGAACGGCCGTCACCGCTACTATCCCAAAATCAGCAGTGAGGGACAACGCTGGCAGCCGCTTGACTCGGCAAGCTTTTTTCCCGGAGATAGTGTCGCCACAATGCGCCTTGCCGCCGGTCCGGATACGCTGTGGATAGCCGCGCAGGAGATGATATTGCTCCGGCACGTACAAGTCTGGGCGGATAGTCTTGACCGGCTGCCCTTTGTGAGCAAACAAACGGTGGGTTACAGTGCGCAGCAGCGTCCCATCATTGCCCTGTCCGTGGGCAAACCTGACAGCAAACGCGTGCTGGCCGTGATCAGCCGCCAGCACCCGCCGGAAGTGACCGGCTACCTTGCCATGCAGGCCTTTGTGGAAACCATTGCCGGGGATAGCAAGCTTGCCCGGCGCTTCCGCCGGAAGTTTGAAACCATTGTGTTACCGATGATCAATCCCGACGGTGTGGCCAACGGACACTGGCGGCACAATACGGGCGGCATTGACCTGAACCGGGACTGGAAGTACTTCCGCCAGCCCGAAACTGCCGTCGTGCGGGATTTCCTGACCAAAGAAGTCAGCCGGCAGCAGGCCAGAGTATATTTCGGGCTGGATTTCCACTCTACCTGGAATGACATTTATTACGTGTTCGATGAAAAAACGACCCCCTATGCTACCTCCCTGACGCAGCAGTGGCTGACTGGCGTGGAAGGCGTTATTCCCGGTTATAAGGCGAATCAGAGTGCCTCCGGCACAGAATCTCCCATCTCGAAGAACTGGTTTTTTACGCAGTTCGGCGCTGATGCCGTAACCTACGAAGTAGGCGACAATACGCCCCGTGATGATCTGCGGGTAAAAGGGCAGGTAGCTGCAGTGGAGATGATGAAACTTCTGCTCAAACAACGGTGAGTTTTTACCTGACAGCCCTTTACTGATACTGGCAGTGAATCCTTCTGCATGATTGACAAACAGAATAAGCGCATCAGACTCAGCGTAAGCTTAGGTTCTTTGCCGGATGAATTCCGGAAAGACTGCCCGGATTGCTGTTCAGCGTGAGCAGTATCGTGGAGTCTGGACAAGATAATTTTGCAATCCTTCCAGAGAAATTCAATTTGTTGTAAAGCAGGTGCACAGGGGGCGGAAAAAGTAAGTGGCAGCCGGGCTCTATAGCCTTTTGATTTACTGGACAGGCTTGATGGATCCGGTCGTTATCCAGCTCCTTGCCAAGGAGTGTGTCGTAATTCTTGGCAAGTTATGGGCATCAGGCAGGTACCGGTAAGAGCTTTTTTAGCCTTGCCTCCTCCCCTACCCTTTCCAGCCGGTCGCCTCTGGTACTGCATCTGTTCTGTCCGGATCGAAATCCGGTAAATCTGCCTGCCCCCGCCGTTACATACCAAACCTTATGTTAAACAGAGCCTTTTCTTCTCCCTTAACGACTACTTAGCGGGATGCTTCACCAAGTGCAGCCCATAAGCAGGTAAGTGATCAAAGTCATTGTCTGTAGTGTGCAATTCAAAGTCGAAATACAAAGCAGTTGCCGCAATCCAGATATCATTCTTGCCCATATTTCGCGCTGAGAGGCCAGCAGGTAGTGGCTGTCCTTGTAGCTTGCCCTGGCTATAGGCATCAACCTGAGCGTACAGCTTGGTCAAACCACGAGTAACTTCCACCAAAGGATAGTAGTCCAAGATATACTGTAAGAAGGTCACTTTTTGGTAGCCCCAATCAGATTTGAGGGCAAAGGCTTCAAGTTCTCCGGCTACCACCATTGGTATAATGGCTTGTGCAGGCAGGTTCTTCTGCTGCCGAATATGCTGGATGATTAGGTTGGTGTCAAAGACCATTATCTTGCTGCTCTTCTTGCAATAGCTGATCCATCCGGCGGTTTTCTTCTGCCGTGAAACCTAAGTCGGGAATGTGAAGGGGCTCCTTAGGGGCAACTTCCTGCATGAAGCGTTCTACTCCCCAGCGCCTTATATCCTCAGGCTTGTAGGAATTGGCTCCCCGACGCATCGGAGGGATAGGCTCTTGTTTCTTTGTTGTTTCCATCTCTTTTTTTTTAGCGGCTTATTGGCTCTGCTTCCTTCTCAGATTCTTTCCCCACCCGTACCCAAACGGCATTGCAGTACTTCTCCTTATGATCAATCTTACGGGAAGAACCCTCTTTTTCCTGCCATTCTTTCAACAACTTTTTCGCCTTTTGGAATCCAATGGCCTTGGCATAGCGGGTAATGTTCTTTTCAGCCACTTTGAAGGGTTTTAAGCCTAGCAGCACTTTCTTATACTCATCCAAATACGCGTACCACTCGGCCGGTATCTGAGCAGGTTCTATCTTGTTAAGGGTAAATTGTAAGCCAATAATAGGCTTTCTGCCCGTCCCCTTTTTATTCTGGTCATACGTGGTGTATACTCAAAGGTATACTTAGTCTTAGACAATTCTTCTATTGGCTCAGATAGAGTGTATTTGAGCACATCCCGTATAGACTGCGTCACAACTTGTCGGAAAAGGGAATAGGATTATTTACAAAGACCTGATTCCAAATGTTGTCGATCCAGGACCTGGCGAAGGAGAGTTTACCAGAGCATTCGGTTGGAACTATCGATTCGGGCCTAAAGTAAGACAGAAGCAGTAAAAGTATTATGGGTCAATTAGTTAAGTATATTTGTATCATGAAACGGTCGTTTTTTGATAATGGCGGATTTGTCTCATAAACTCATTCTAAACTGAGAAAAAGAGCGAAAAACAGTCATATTATCACTATTGGCGGCTAGTGATGACATTGTGAGACTGGCTATCTTACTTTAGGCCCGAATCGATAGTTCCAACCCTCCTCCTGCTTCCGCTGCTGCTGCCTCCCTATATTTTCACGGTTGCCTGGGTAGATTTTCTGCTCGCCGTGGGCCTGCCCGGCTTGCACATATATGGTACTCCAACTGCCGTGCTCGTACTGATCCTTGTCCTCTCGCCGGTAAGTATGCTGGTAGTAGAAAGTGCTTTGGAACGCATCAGCTCCAACCTGGAGGCTGCCGCTTTACTGGCAGGACCTTACCCGGTAGTCCTGCGCCGGATTGTATTGCCGCTTATCCGGCCCGCTATTCTTTCCTCCCTGCTGCTCACGTTTGTACTGGCCGTCTCCGAATTTACCGTACCCGCTTTCCTTTCGGTCAGGGTACTGACCACGGAGATTTTTACCCGGTTTTCCGCCTTTTACGATTTTCCGGCAGCTATTTCCCAGGCTGCCTGGCTCGTAATGCTATGCGGAGCCGGACTATGGCTGGAGTCCCGCTGCCTGGCCAGTCAGCCCTTTACGGCAGTTTCCCTCAAAGACAATCACGCTCGTTTCGTCCCTCTGGCCCGGCACACGAACCGGCTGGCGGGGATAGTCACTTGTTACGTAGTGTTGACGGCTTTTCTGCCGCTCGGGGCTATGCTGGCTCAGGCTTTGAACAGAGGACCGGAAAATCTTTTCACCGCCTTTAGCCTGCTGCAAACCGAAATGCTTACTTCTTTTCAACTGGCTTTTGCCGGAGCTATACTGATCAGCCTGTCTGGATTAGCCCTTACCTATTTCAAAAACCGTACCTCAGCCCGTGTCCTTGATTTTACCCTGCTGCTCACCTTTGCCCTGCCTTCCATTGTAGCGGGACTGGCCCTTATCCGGTTTTATAATACACCTTACCTGAACTTTATATACGCTACTCCGCTCATCCTGCTCCTGGCCTGGCTGATGCGGTACCTGTGGGTGGGCGAACGGATGTTGCATAACCGGTACATGCAGTTGCCCGTCGCTTTCGAGCAGGCTGCCGCACTTTCCGGAGCCAGGGACTGGACTACCTTCCGGGTAATAGTGCTCCCCCTGCTGGCTGATGCCTGGTTTGGTGCTTTCCTGGTGAGTTTTATTTTCTGCATCGGAGAGCTGGGGACGGCCATTATGGTGTATCCACCGGGTACATCGCTATTGCCCATTAAAATATTTACGCTCATGGCCAACGCCCCGCAGGGTTTAACCAGTGCCTTGTGCCTGGCTACGCTGCTTTTTACGAGCCTGGTGCTGGCAGGCTGGCTAGGGGTATGGTCACTGATCCGAAAAGCTATTCCGGGGTATGAGCAAAGTTGAACTTACTGATATCACCAAATATTACGGGACCAGGAAAGTGCTGGGCGGGATGAGTCTGCAAGTGCCCCCCGGGAAACTCACCTGCCTGCTGGGTGCTTCCGGATCGGGCAAAACCACGGTGCTTAAATTAATAGCGGGTCTGGAGGTTCCCCAGTCCGGAGAGGTAAGCATTGGAGGAGAACCCGTGACAGTGGGCAAGAAACTGCTCCGGCCGCCCTACCAGCGGGGGGTAGGCTATATCTTTCAGGATTTAGCCCTCTGGCCCCACATGACTGCCCGGGAAAACATTGCCTTTGGGCTAAAGGTGGGGAAAGCACCCGGTTACGGGCAAAGCGTAACCGCAATGGCGGAAAAGCTGCAGATCGGTGAATTACTCGGAAAGTACCCGGGTGAGCTCTCCGGGGGCCAGCAGCAACTGGTAGCCATCGCCCGCAGCCTTGTGCTCCAGCCTCGGGTGCTGTTGCTGGACGAGCCTCTGGCCAATCTCGACGTGAAACTAAAAAAGAGAGTACTTCACCTGGTGCTGGAGGCAAAGGAGTCAGGAGGCATCACGCTCATCTACGTATCCCACGACCACCGGGAAGCCTTTGCCATTGCGGACTGGATCATTGTGCTCCAGGAGGGGCAGGTAGCTGCCGCCGGTACTGCTGAAGGGCTACAGAAAACGGATAATGCTTATTTAAAAAACTTTATTGAGTTATAATTAACCACAACTAACCACTTGAACCATGAAAACCCTGCTTGTTTTTGCTTTTGCCGGATGGCTATTATTAGGGTGCAACCAGCAAAAAGCTGCTCAGCTCCCCCAGGAGGACGCCCCGGCTCAGGAATCGGCTCCCTCTGGGGCAACCCCCAGGTCCGTTGCCATTTCTTCACCCATTAGGTTTTCCTTTGAGGATGCGTCCGTAGGAAAGCTACCTGAGGGCTGGAAGATGTTTAAAACGGGCCCGGGCGGGAACATGCGTTGGGAGACAGTAAGTGACGGAGGCAATAAAGTACTGGCCCAATTACTCGATGAGAATCCCGGGGGGCACTTTAACATTGCCATTTATGAGCCTGTTATGGCCCAGAACGTATCCTTACAGACCCGTTTTAAATCGGTAAAAGGAAAAATAGACCAGGGAGGTGGGTTTGTGTGGCGTTTTCGGGATGCCGACAATTACTACATCGTGCGGGCCAACTCGCTGGAAGATAATGTAGTACTTTATAAAGTAGAAAACGGAAAACGCACGGATTTGCCTCTTGTGGGCAAAGGAAAGACCTACGGGGCAGAGGCAAAAGTTCCGACTGCCTCCTGGCATACCCTGCAGTTGAACGCACAGGATAGCTTATTTACCGTCCGGATCAATGGAAAGGAGCTTTTCCGGGTAGTGGATAAAACCTTTACCGGCCAGGGAAAAGTGGGGTTCTGGTCCAAGGCGGATGCGGTCACCTATTTTGATGATTTTTTAGTAGAAATAAATGATAAATAACTCATAACATCGTCTTTCATCACCTAAACCTAACGTTAATATGCTTGATTCTTTTTTTTCCCGCCGGGCTTGGCTCAAGGCCAGCGCCCTGACAGGTGCCACCAGCTTGATTAGCCTGGAAAACAGCTTTTCTCATCCAAGCAAAGAAAAAACACCGGCTCTTACCCCCCAGGAAATTTCAGCCATTGAAAAGGCAATGGGGAAGAAGGGGACCTATAACCAAGACCAGGCCGTACACACCACGCCCCTGCCCCGTAATGATCTGAAGGTAACCATCAAGGGGGAGCCCGTACCCATTCCGTTTGGCTTCGGAGGCTGGGCCTCCATCAAGAAAACTCTGGACGGTAAATCGGCCGTGCTGATGAGTGATACCGTGCTGCTGGAGGAAGAAGTGAATCCACTGATCTCGGCCGCACACGCAAATGGACTGGAGATCAGCGCTATTCATAACCACTTCTTTTACGAGCAGCCGCGTATTTTCTACATGCACCTGCACGGGATGGGGAGCCCGCAGGAACTGGCCACCAGGTTTGCCGCTGCCATTAAGGATTCAAAAATTGCTCCTGCCAACCAACCCCAGACGGCTACCAACTCCGCCGCTCAGACGGGGAACACGGGCACGGGAACAACCGCTCCCCCTACTGGAAAAGAACTCTTCGATCTACCCGCCTTAGATGCCATTGTTAAATACCAGGGGGTTGTCAATGGACCAACGTATAAATACACCGTTGGCAGGGATGACTTAAATGTGATGGCCATGGGCGCAGAAATGACAGCTGCCATTGGGCTGAACTCCTGGGCGGGTTTTGCTGGCACGAAAGACAATGCCCATGTGGCTGGAGACATAGCCATGCTGGAAGGGGAAGTAAACCCGGTGATTAAAGCATTACGGAGTAATAATTTGGAAGTAGTTGCCCTGCACCACCACATGCTGGGGGACAACCCCCGCATGGTCTTTCTCCACTACTACGGACGAGGACCAGCCACCACCCTTGCCCAAGGCTTCCGGGCTGCGCTGGATCAACTGGGCAAAGGCAAAACCGGTATGCAAATGAAACATTGATATGCTTGGCGGGCCAGGCAACTGGCCGCTCACCCGCCGGCTTTTACTATTCGCTGCGACAAGTAAAAGCCGGATGAACCGCCAGCTTTTGCTGGTTGAACCACTATACCTAAAGATTAATCACCTGTTATCCCTGCAAATGAGATTCTTCCGCGTTGTATTCGTTTGTTTGCTTGTGCTTTCCCTTCCGGATAACTCACTGGCTTCCGGACCTGATCCGGCGCCCGAAGCGCGGCCAGGCCTAAAAATCCCCGATTCTGGGTAGTGAATTTTGGTACTGCCACCACGCTAGCCCCCGGAAAAATAGGTTTTGCGGCGGGTATTGGCGGGCAGGTGGTTTTGGTAGGCGATCCCCGGACAACGAGTGCCTTTTTTACCATTCCACACGCCGGCTTCCGGTTTGGCCTGGCTAAAACCCTGGACGCTGGCTTGCGTTTAGCACCCATTCCGCTGCCGTATTCAACTGTGGGGCCCGGCTTTGGCATCAACGCAGATGTCAAATACTGCCTGACCAAACCGGAGGATAAGGTTCAGTTTGGCGTGGTTATAGGTGCTGGCGGCGCCCACGTTTTGATTGAGAACAAGACGCGCTGGGCTTACAGTCCCAACCTGGCTGCGCTGACTACTTTTTCGCTTAATGAGAAAACGCAGCTTACTACCATGGGCCGATACGTGTTTTTGGGTATTCCTACGGCGCCCGGCGGGCGGAGCGAAAATTTCGTCAACATTTCGGGTATTTCCTTCGGTTTGAAGAAAAACCTGAGTCCGGCAGTTTCTCTTTTTCCGGAAGTCGGCGCTTACTGGTATCAGGGAAAAATTAGGAACGTGAAAGCCAATGGTCCGGGTTTTCAGTACGGAATAATGCTTGCTACAAGTTTCTAGTGGTCTTCCAACGATTATATGAGGGGTACGCCAGGTCATTTTCCCAAGTATTTTTCACAATTTTAGCCCTCACTTTAACCTTGGGGACCACTAGCTACAAATTTGTAGCCGAAGCTGAAAAGGGAGTCCATCATTCCAGATATCACTACTGACAGCCTAATTGAACCGTGTGAAAGCAACTGTTGACAATGGGCTCTGCGCCTGTCTGATTTTTTTCCTGAGCTGCACTTACACTTTTGCCCAGCATAGTTTACCCGATACGATTGTGCCTTTTTTGCCGAAAAGGAAATCAGGCTGGACGGGGTGCTGGACGAGCAGGTTTGGCAACAGGCCATGCACATTACCAACTTCACTCAGCGGGAACTGAATGTGAACCAGCCGGTTACTGAGAAAACCGAGGTAGCCCTGGTTTATACGGAAAAGAACCTCTTCATTGGCGTATGGTGCTATGACTCTGAGCCGGACCGAATCATTGCCAAAGAATTCAAGCGTGATTTCTCTCATGGGCTGGAAGACAATTTTGAAGTGATTATCGACACCTACCACGACTTAAGGAACGGGTATTTGTTCATTATCAATCCGAATGGTGCCCGTAAGGACGCGCAGGTGCTCGATAATGGCAGCAGCTTTAACGTCCACTGGAATGGCGTCTGGAATGTAAAAACGTCCGTGACGAAAGGGGGATGGTTTGCGGAAATGGCCATTCCCCTCTCCACCCTAAAGTTCCGCTCCGGACTCGCCAAGCAGGTCTGGGGCATCAATTTCGAGCGCAACATCCGACGGAAGCGGGAGCAGGTGATGTGGCAGGGATGGTCCCGGGATTCCGAATTGGAATTTGTAAACCGGGCTGGCACGCTGGTGGGCTTAAATCAGATTACCAGTAAAGCTTTTGTGGAAGTAAAACCATACGGGATTGCCGGCCTGCAGCGGGCGTCCGGCAAAGACAAAGGTGTGTTTAATGCCGGGGGGGATATAAACTACCTGATTACCCCTACCTTACGGCTGAACCTGACGGCAAATACCGATTTTGCCCAGGTTGAAGCCGACCAGCAGCAAATCAACCTGACCAGGTTTCCCCTGTTCTTTCCCGAAAGGCGGGAGTTCTTCCTGGAGGGACAAGATTACTTCAGCATGGGTTTCAGTGGCCAGATTATTCCTTTCTACAGCCGCCGGATTGGCTTGAACCAGAACCGGCAAACCGTACCCATTCTGGGTGGAGCCCGCCTGTTAGGCAAAATAAACCGTTCTACCATTGGGGTGATGAGCCTCCAGACTGCCCCCCAGGAGGGTGTGGATGGGGAACAAGCCACGCCGGGGACGAATTATACCGTACTCAGCTGGCGGCAGGACGTACTCAAGCAGTCTACCGTAGGCCTGATGTCCACCAATCAGTACGCCAATGGCCGGTTGCACAGTACGACCGGAGGATATGTCCGGTACAGCACCGATAAACTACTTGGCAACAAGAACTTAATCATCGGATCTTCTTACGCCCGCAACTACAATTCCGACAGTTCCGCCTCCGACCCGAGTGCCCACCGCATATTTATTTCCTACCCCAATGACCGGGTACAATTTGACGCGGCCTGGAACCGGAGTGCCACTTCCTTTAACCCTGAAGTCGGTTTCCTGAGACGAAGCAATTTTCAGGAATTTTATTCCGAACTGGAGTTTAAGCCCCGACCAAAGCACTTTCTCAAATGGATCCGGCAGTTCAGTTTTAAGCCACTGGATATGAATTGGTTCATATACGACGACAGCAAGCGCCTGCAGAGCTTCTCCTACGAGATCCGCCCGCTGGGTTTTGAAACGCGTAGCGGTGAATTTTTCGAATTTAACATCCAGCGAAGGGCAGAAGGCTTGCAGGAGCCTTTTAACCTTAGGGACAGTATTCAGATAGCCCCGGGAAATTACTGGATGACGCGTTATGAAATTCAGGCCGAAACCTTTTCGAGCCGCTTGTTTTCAATAGAGACAGCCATTAACTGGGGTGAATTCTACAATGGCCGGATCACTTCAGGAGAATTGGATTTGAACTGGCGTGCCAGTCGCTACCTCAATGTGAACATGGGCTATGAGCACAACTGGGTGAATCTGCCGGAGGGAAAGTTTCAGACGCGTCTGGTCAACAACCGGATTGAGTACGCCATCAGCCCGAACGTTTTCGGTTCCTTGTTTAGCCAATGGAACAATGAGGATGAGCAGATTCTGCTCAATTACCGGCTGCAAGTCATTCCCAAGATTGGCGCCGACTTCTTCTTTATCGTCAATCAGGTACTGGATACTTCGACCGCAAAATGGAGATTTTCCCAAACGGTAGTAATCGGAAAGCTGATCTGGCGGTTCGTATTGTAACTGAAAGCAGATTATTGTGACACATATAGCTAATGCCCTTACCAGGCACGTTTGCACAGTTACTTCCCGTTCCTGGGTGGTTTTAGTGAAGCGCCCCTATCCTGGCAAATCATTGAAAATACCTAAAACCAGGTATTGAGATATATTCCCTCTTTCGTTAGGTTGCCATCGGATCAGGCTCCTGCTTTTTTAGAAATTTTTCATTCTTCCGTTTTTCCTATCCGGAGCCAGGTCACGTGCTTATGCCAGTGGCAGTGGTAAAAGACTAAAATAGCTTAACATACAAGCCATTTTCTCATACCTGTCTACCCTTCTTTCTGGCAGGCAGGAGATGAACAGTTCCATTTACGCCCCGCTTCATGTGAGCCGAAACTAATCCCCTGCGAATAGCACATGATCTTATAATCATTTAATGTTAAACGGATAAAACGAATCTACCCTTAAGAAAGGAGCTGTTTATGCCCATTGATCTGCCAAAACTCAATCCCAACGCGGTCCAGCGCGTACGTACTCAGGACAGCACATTTTCCCGCGATGTGCTTGGCCGCTACATCTGCAACACCTTTGAAGAAGCTGAGCGCAGTACCCGCCAGGAGGCCCAGCCTGAGATCAACCGGGGTGAACGGCTTGATGCAAAGAAGTTCGACATCATAGTGCTTGGTGGCGGCACATTCGGAGCTGCGTTTGCCGAGCACGTGTGGTTTCGCGATAAGGCCAAACATCACCGCATCCTGGTGCTTGAGGGTGGGCCATTCGTGCTGCCCGAGCACAATCAAAACCTGCCCATGGTTGGACTCGGCGTGGCCGATGCTTCTTCAGTGGCTGAATACAACGCAATGGATGAGCAGCAGCGTCTCAACTGGCAAAAGGAGGTTTGGGGACTGGCCTGGCACTCCTCCGTGAAATTTCCGGGGCTTGCCTATTGCGTGGGCGGGCGTTCGCTTTACTGGGGCGGCTGGTCTCCGCAGTTGCTGCCAGCAGAGTTACCCACAAATGGAGTGCCGCTGCCCTGGCCTCAGGCTGTGGTAGATGAACTCACAACCTTACCCTTCGAGGATGGATATTTCCGTCAGGCCAGCGTGCAGATCGGGGTGAATGAATCCAACGACTTTATTTTCGGTGAGCTGCACGAAGTCCTTCGTCAGCAACTCTTCGACGGCTATGCCACGGTGCAAAATGCGGTGCCGCTTGACGAGTTGGACTTGCACCTGGACGTACCAGCCGACATGAGTGCCCAGGACAAAGACCGACTCAAGCTGGAGGCGCCACTGGCCGTGCAAGGCCGTGCGCCGCGCGCCGGCTTCTTTCCGTTCAATAAGTTCAGTGCCGTCCCGGTGCTGATGAAAGCCGCTCGTGCCGCCATACAGGAGGCAGATAACGACAACGTGCGACGACGGCTGATGATTGTGCCCAACTGCCACGTCACGGGGTTGACTACTCAACCTTCCAATGGCAAGCAGAAAGTCACCCAGGTCCGGACAAACCTGGGAACAGTACAACTTGCCGAGGGCGGCAATGTTGTTATCGCCCTGGCAACTATGGAAAGCACCCGGCTGGCGCTTAACTCTTTCCAGGGCATTCCCCATTACGGGCTGATGGGCCGTAACCTCATGGCCCATCTTCGTTCCAATGTAGACATCCGCGTTCCCCGTGAGGCGATCAATGGGCTCGACCCTGCGCTCCAGGAACTCCAGACTTCGGCACTATTCCTCAAGGGCCGCAAGACAATTGCCGGACGGGTGCGCCACTTTCACCTGCAAATCACCGCCTCAGGCCTCGGTAAGCTGGGAGCGAATTCGGAAGCTGAGCTGTGGCAAAAGGTTCCCGACATTGATGGCTTTGAGCCGTTCAGGAACGTGACTGACACGCACGTGGTCATCACCATCCGCGGTATCGGTGAGATGGAGCCGTTTGATCCCGATAACCCCAACGCCCAAACCAATCTGGTCCGGCCAGACCCCGATCCGGACGAATTTGGCGTGCCACGTGCATTGGTTGAACTACAAGCCACCGCGAATGACGTGGCGTTGTGGACGGCCATGGACAAAGCTTCCGATGACGTGGCCAAACTTTTTGCCGGCGGCTTACCCTTCGAGGTTTTCACCCCGCAAGGAACCAAAACCGTTGGCCCGGGAGATGACTTGAGCCAAATCTTGTTTTACGCCCCGAAAGGCCATCCCGACCCCACCAAGCGGGGGCGGCGCGACGGCCTTGGTACGACGCATCACGAAACCGGTACCCTATGGATGGGAACTGACCCTGCCCGGTCAGTAACCAACCCGGATGCGCGTTTTCACGGCGTTGAGAATGCGTACGTAGTTGGTCCGGCGGCGTTTCCTGGCGTGGGCTCACCCAATCCGATGCTTACCGGTATTGCCCTCGGGCGGCGCCTTGGTGACTTACTGGGCAAGCCGCGTCCCTTTGTCGCGGAAGCTGGCTTCACTGCACTCTTTAATGGATTTGACACCAGCAACTGGACCATGACAACGATTAAGAATCAGCCCGGTCGGGACAACCCGGGATCATTCCGGGTGCGTAACGCTGCGCTCGAATCCGTCGCGGGTAACGACCTTGGCATTTTCTGGTGTAAAATACCCATGCCACCTGATTTCATTCTGCGGCTCGAGTGGCTGCGCTGGACCCATGATTCCAATTCAGGCGTTTACCTCCGCTTTCCTGACCCTGACAGCAAAGGCTACAACAACACTGCCTACGTGGCCGACGACTTCGGCTTCGAGGTGCAGATTGACGAGCTCGGCCAACCCGATGGCAGGGGAATCCACAAGACAGGTGCTATCTACCGCAAAGATGGGCGTGAGGATAACGAGGTGCTTACCCAAAAGCCAGCGCTTCCCGCCGGGCAGTGGAACACTTTTGAGATTCGGGTTGAGGGTGCCCGGTTCACGGTGACTATGAATGATGATGTAGTGTGCGTTTTTGACAACCCCTATGCAGGGCGAGGGGTACCTTCCACTGCGCAAAGTCCAACCTTCATTGGCTTACAGGCCTATCCGAATGCTGCATGGAGCGTGGCCTATCGCCATATTCGGTTTAAGGCGTTGTAGTTTCTCAAGGCCAAGGGGTCTAGGCAGTAAATGATTGATAAAGTACTCAGGTTTTAAAATCTACCCCTATCACGGAGGTTATCTGGCAGGCGGAGAGCGAGCCTATGAGTGAAAGGTCTGGATTCTATCACAGTTGCGGGCTCCAGGTGTGTTTCTCTGCTTGCACGTATTTGGCCCAAGCATACAAAGCATCGTACACCTTCATCCCCAGGGCGAGCTGCTCGTGATCATCGGCAAAGTTGTAGGAAAGCCCTGCTGAAATAGCCCATAGTCCCGCCGCCTGGGGAGCCAGGTCAAAGCGATCCGTATCAGCTCCCCGCACAACGAGAGCCAGCTGCTGCAAAGCCGGATCTGTGAGCTGGTGCTTGTGGACAATGTAGTCGAAAGTGCATTCCTCCCCGTAGTGCGAGTATTCGGCACCCGGAATGTCGTAGGGAATAGCACCAAGTGCTTCAGCTCGGGCAAACACCTGTTCCTTGGGCACGTAGATAAATTCGGCATCCCGGTCCACAAAGTTCTTAATGAGCCAGGGACAGGCGATACGGTCAATTTTGGGTCTTTCGCGGGTAATCCATTTCATACAAGGTGTAGGTTGAGAGTTGTATGTACGCAACAATAGGAGTTGGGGGTGCCGGCAGGTTATCTACTGCAACTGGTACTTAAGCAGGCGGGCCGCGACCAGGTGATATTCCCGCTCCAGCCCCTGGTACTTTTCCCAGGAGGCGTACAGGAGGGCAAGCTCGGAAAAGTATTCAATCGTGGTGATCTGCCCGAGCCGGAGCGATTTGTCCAGCAGGGGTTTTGAGTCCAGGGCATCGAGCAGTTGCCGGTATTCGCTTAAGCCGGTCGCTAGCTGCTGGTACTGCGTATACAAAGCCAGCAACTGGTGATAATGTTCCAGCCGGTGCTCCTCCAGTTGCCGCCCGGCGAATACCACCCGGGCCCGGGCCGCTGCCACCGTGTTTTTGTGTTCAAACAGCGGAATGGTGATCCCGGCGTGTATCCCCTGGTAGCGTTGCCCGAGAATGGATTGGTAATGGTAGCCCACTTCCGGCCGGGGCAGGGATAAGGCCCGGTTGAGGCTTACCTGCCCCTTGCTGATCTGGAGTTGGTGCCGGATGGCCTTAAGGGCCGGGTCCTGCGCCTCCACGATGCTGTCTAACGCGGCAAACGGGGGAATGTCGGGAACCGAAGGGTAGAGGGTATCGGAAAGGGAGAGGACTTGCCCACCGTTGAGTTCGGTGAGTTTCTGGGCAAGCAACACGCTTTCACTTTCGTTGCGCCGGACGTCCTGCTGCAAACTCACCAGTTGCAAGCGGGCTTTGTTCACGTCAAGCACCGAAATGTCTGCCTGCGCCAGCCGCTGCCCGTAGGCGGCCAGCAACGCCTCGGTCTCTGCGAGCCGCTGAGCAAGCCACCTGCCGCGTTTGTTGTGGTAGATCAGATCCAGACAGTGCAGCCTGGCCTCCAGTAACAGATTCTGCCGTTCGGCCTGGGTCTCTAAATCCGCCTGCAGCGCCTGCCGGCGAATTACTTGCTTGCGGTAGCCGTAAACCGATGGAAAATCAAAGGACTGCGTGATGGCAAACTCCTGCTGCGTGCCGGCCCCTTCGGGACGACCAGGCAGGTAATCGTACTCCACGAAGGGGTTGGCCGGGTATTGACCGATCCGGCTTTCGAGCTTGCGGGCCTCGGCTGCTTGCCGTACGGTGGCCAGCGACCGGTTGTTTCGGGCAATCTGGGCCAGTACGCTATCCACGGAAGAACGCTGCGCCCAGGCAGGCAGCGAAAGCAGCACGGTGCCCAGCGCCAGAAGGGTACGGTTATATTTCTTTTGATTTAACTTCATTTTTCTGGTGGGTCAGCCGGTAGATGGAGGGGACAATAAACAGGTTGAGCAGCGTGGAGGTGAGCAGCCCCCCGAGGATGACCTTGGCCATCGGGCTCTGGATTTCGTTGCCCGGCTCATCCCCCGCCAGGGCCAGCGGAATCAGCGCCAGGGCCGCACACAAAGCCGTCATCAAAATAGGACTCAGGCGATCCACGGAGCCTTTGATCACCGTTTCGGCTACCGGTAGCCCTTCCCCTTGCAAGGTCTGGTAATGGGAAATGAGCAGGATGCCGTTGCGGGTGGCAATGCCAAAGAGGGTAATAAAACCGATAATGGCCGGAATGCTCAAAATGCCCGAACTCAGGTATAAACTCATCACCCCGCCGATCAGGGCCAGGGGCAGGTTCAACAGAATGATGGCCGCCAGCCGGGTTTCGCGGAAAGCCTGGTGCAGGAGCAGGAAAATCACCCCAATGGCCAGTAGTGACGCAAACAGCAGCGTTTGGGAAGCTTCCGCTTCGGCCTCAAACTGCCCGCCGTACTCGATCCGGTAGCCTTCCGGCAAACGGACCGCCCGGTTCACCCGCGCTTGTATCTCTTCCACTACGCTCCGCTGGTCCCGACCCGATACGTTGGCCGAGACAATGGGTTGCAACTCCCGATTCGGGCCAAAAGTAAGATAGCCTATCCCACGATCAATCTCTTATTTGGGAATAGAAATATAGCCTTTATGTACGGTTGGTGCCCCTGAGCAATCAATGGTATGTAAAGCAGGAAAACCGCTTTTCGACGCTTTCCGCAGCCAAGGGACAAGGCGTTGTTGTACGGGACGTATACCACTGGCAAGCCTTTTGTGGCCAACAAACGCTCAGTCTTCTTGCCGGAACGGACCGAGAGCGGGTCTATTTTAACTTTGTCTATCAGCCCGAATCACAAAGGACAACCTGCTACCGGGCGGCAAGGGCTGAAGGAAATAGGACCGGGTCAGGTCCGTTCTCGTAGAGCACCGTGGCAATCCGCTCCAGTTGGGCATCAAATTGCTGCGCGGTTTGGGTACCTGCTTGCACCAAGGCGTTGATATTGGCCGGCGAGGCATCATCAATGGATGAGTCGGCCCCGCCCAAGTCTGCAGGCTGAATACGTACGTACTGGTTACTTTGGCCTCCGGCTGAGAACACCCTGGTTAGATGGTAATCGGTAGTTTCTGAAGCACCATCCATCATAATGTCAATGATGGGACGTACCCAGCCGGCAGATCCCCAGTTCTTAGCTGACTCGTACGGGTAGGACTTATTCTGACTACCGGTTCCCAGTGAGACAAGAAACATGTCCTTAGCTGTGGGGTTCCCTTCCGCGTTGCGGACTTCAGCGTAGGCGCTTAACGCCGGGTTATTGGCAAAAACGCCACCGTCAATCAAAGGGTATAACTCATTACTGAATGATTTAACCAGGGCGGCTTCAAAGTAGGTAGGCGCCGCCGAAGTGGCCCGGCAGACGTCCCGCACTAGAAAATCGTGGCTGTCGCCCTTCATCTGGTAGTTGTGTTGGGCAAAATAATGAGCTCGCCGCTTTTCAATATCGTAGGCGGGAACAATACAGGGCTTGAGGAGCTCGCTCAGCCGCAGATCGCCGAAATAATTTTGCAGGGCTTTATTCAATTCGTCCACCTCGTACTTCTCATCCAGCACGCCATCCCCGGATTGGAGCCTTTTGCGAAGGGAAACACTGAATATCTTGCCACCATTCTCTATGTACAAATTCACCGCCTCTCGGGCCGAGAACCGGGCCTTTTTCGGATCACCTGCTGAAGGGCACAAGTAGATGCTGGTAAGAATACCGCCGGTGCTGGTGCCGGCAAAGAAATCGAAGAAATCAGCCAGCCGGGCTTCGGCGTTACCGGACTTGGCCTGTAGCTTTTGCTCCAAGGCAATGAGTACTTGCCCGGCAACGATTCCCCGGATGCCGCCGCCGTCAATGGATAAGATTCTTTTCATAGCTGGTAATCCTGTATTTATTCAACTCCTAGCGAAGCTTTCTGTTATTTACCAACTTTTCTATCCAAAGGTTGTCTTATTTGTTCTAAAAGATAAGTTTTGCCTAACTGCTACTAGTGCATCAAGAACGAAAAGATCGGTAGTTTAAATTGTGCAGGGGTTTGTCTTTGACAAAGCCAACAAACTTCCACTTAAGTGGTTTTACCAAGCAAGCATTAGCGTACTGGATGTATTGAGCAATTTTGGATTCGAGTTGCTCAATAGAGGTAAAGCTGGCTTTGGCAATTACGTGTCGTTGTAGTTTGGCAAAGTAGTTTTCAATTGGGTTAAGCCAGGAGCAGTGTTTAGGAGTATAGACAAAACGAATGCGATGCGACTCATCTTCCAGAAAAGCCATTCGGGTAAGTTGATTTTGCAATATGCCCCTGTGGCCTTTTTTACCTAAATCGCCAGCAAATCCGCTCATCTGAGCAACCCACTTGACTAAGCTTTCTGAGAGATGGGTATTGAGTTGATCGGCCAGCAGAATCACTTCTGCCTCCGGGTCGGCTAGCAAGGGCTGGCAGGCTAGCTGGATGAATTCACAAAGTCTTCCTCGGTGCGGGTAGGGTTAAGTTGATGGTGGATTAGTTTTCCATCGGCAACGTTTACTGCTGCCATCAAGGTAGTCGTGCCGTGGCGGATGTATTCAAACTCCACTCGTTGAAAGTGACCTTTACTCAGAGGCGCTCTTTGCTCGAATCGCTCCAAAGCCTGAATGCCGGTTTTCTCATCAACACTAATCAGGTAACACTTGGGTGTAGCGCCTTTGAGCGTCTGGAGAATAAGTCGGCAAATCAGGGCTACCCTTAGCAGAAAAGCCGGCCAATCAGTGATTCTGGGGAAAAGCCAGTACTCATTTTTATGCGGTTGCAGGGGCTGCCTTTTTTAAAATCGTCCCGATGTAACGCGACGAAATGCGGGGAACAATGCCTTCATGAATGGCTACCTGGGCCAGTAACGGGTGACTCCAGGCAGTAAAGGGCAAATTAAAATCGCTTGGCTTTCGGCACGCTAAAGCTACGATCTGCTGCTTTTGGGCAAGGCTGATGGTGTGAGGGCTACCACTGCGGGGAGAATCCTTCAAAGTCAGTAACATGTGCCTGAGCAACTCACTATCACTTACCCCCTGTCCCTGTTGACCCTGCTCAAAAGCGATCAGACGGCCATAATTGTCATTCCAACGCTTGCGCCAAGTCTTTACCGTCTCCAGTGACAAGCCCAGTGCACGTTTGATCTCGGCATTGCTTTGCCCCTTACTGGCCCTGAGCAGGATGGCAATTCGTTGCTCATACTGGCGAAGCGTTGTACGTTTACGGCTCTCTGTCTCCAGCAGCCGCTGCTGCCTCTCACTCATTGCAATTGCCGCTGCTGGTGGTTTGCCTCTGCCCATATTGCTACTGTTATGATGATAGGCTAAAGGTAAAAAAACTACCGATCTTTTCGTTCTTGATGCACTAGTGGTCTTCCAACGATTATATGAGGGGTACGCCAGGTCATTTTCCCAAGTATTTTTCACAATTTTAGCCCTCACTTTAACCTTGGGGGACCACTAGTTACTCCCTTGACCTCCGTGTAAGTTTCCCCTTACCCTAACCATGAAACCAATGAAAAACGCGATCGCTCTTGGCTTGATCCTAATCGCTGCGCTTACCGGAGGCTGTAGCCGGCTATGGCCCGTATCGGAAGATCGGGTAACGTTCGTACTGGCGGGAGCCGTTACGCCTCGTAGCGTTAGAATCAACTTTAAGACACTTCGGCCGGCTAGGGTACGGGTGCAGGTAAGCCCGAACCCGGTAACGTATGCCAACCCGCTCTACTCGCCTTACGGGCAAACGCAAGCCGGGCAAAATAATGTGAGCCACGCAGTAGTGGATGAGTTACATCCGGGTACTCAGTATTACTACCGCTTGGTAATAGATAATACTCCATCTACTAGTAAAGCACACGCCGGAAAGTTTACTACCCCGAGAGCCGAACCGTTTTCTTTTAAAATGGCTTTTGCCTCCTGCGCGGTAACCGGTTCAAACAGCCGAATTTTTCAGCAAATTATGCAAGAAAAGCCTCTTTTCTACCTCAATACCGGTGATTTGCACTACGGAAATATAAGTAGTGACTGCTCGGACCGTTTTATCAAACACTACTACCGGGTATTTATGTCTCCCCGGCAGTCGGAACTTTACCGCAGCACCCCTTTCGTCTACATGTGGGATGATCACGATTACGCCAATAACGACAGCGACCGGAATGCTCCCTGTCAGCAGGCGGCTATTGCGCACTATAAACAGTTCATGCCCTATTATCCCCTGGCTTTTGACCAACCGGACGATCCGGTTTCGCAATCTTTCACCGTGGGGCGGGTTCGGTTCATCCTCACTGACCTACGCTCCCAGAAGCAGGAGCCTGAGTACCAGGACTGCCAACGGGTAAAGACGGGTTCCAATTTTGGGAGTGAGGCCCACCTGAACTGGTTTACCCAACAGTTGCTGGCAGCGAAGGAAGCCGGCCAGTTAGCCGTGTGGGTTTCGGGTATTCCCTATATTAACCACCCGGGTGGTCCTAACTACCAGTGCGATGAGCAGGATGACTGGGGCGGTTTTCCCCAGGAGCGGGAAGCGATTGCCAACCTGGTAAAACAGCACCAGATTCCCTTGTGTATTCTAGCTGGGGATGCCCATATGGTAGCAATTGATGACGGGACCAATAGTGACTATGCCAGCGGGGGCGGAGCGCCGGTTCCCGTGTTTCACGCGGGGCCGCTCAAACGGTACGGTTCGTTCAAAGGAGGTCCCTACAGCCACGGTCACCGGAGCAAGAGCGGCCAGTACGGCGTGATGGAAATTGAAGACAACGGCGGCCGGGAAATATGCATAACCTGGACGGCAAAGAACCGACAGGGAAACGTAGTGCAGAACCGGGCAGGCAAAAAGATTACTTACCGGTTTTGCCGAATGCTGGGTTCTACCACCCCTTAGGCAAGGGTAAACTGGCTTGAATGAGCAGGGTGACCCCGTAGTTTTCCCGACTGATACCGCTACTCTATGGAAAGCGCCCCCTCGCCTACTGTACGAAACCTAGGGAAACCAGGAGTCGCTTCTCTGTCAAGGGTATTTTAATTTTGGCCCCGTTTAGTTGGATATGTAAGATAGAGAAATTAGATTAGGTATTGATTATTAACTACTTACCCTACTGACTCTTTAGCTTTTGGTGCATACTTCCATTGAAAAATGCGTTCCAAGTCAAACCGAAGCGGTTTATTATCCAGCAGTTTAATAGAGTCATATTCTCCCATCATATTCACATGCTGCCAGGTAACGGCGGTTCCATTCCGGATTACCGAGATCATTTCTTCCAGTACGGGCTGCGAATCTATCTTGGCAAGTAATTCCGATAAGTATAAGTAATTCCAAAGCACAATCGCATTCTGGATCAGCCGTCGGCACAGAATGATTTTTTCCTGCTCTTGCTTGGTGGCTACCTGAAATTCCTGATTCTGACCGAAGAATACGGCTTTGGCAAACCGGTTCATCATCTCTATGTGACTTAGCTGTTTCTCGACCGATTGCCGTAATTCCAGGTCGTCGTAATACCGAAGGATAAAGGCAGTCCGAATGATTTTGCCGAACTCTTTGAAAGCCTTCTGTAAGGGATTTTGTTTGGCATACGAGTTCATCCGTTTGAGTACCTGAAAAGCGGTGGTCTTGCCCAATTTGAGCGATACCATTACCCGGAGCATATCATCCCAATGTGTTTCGATAAGCTTTTCATTGATGTAGTGGTCGGGCAGGAGTATGTATCCCTGCTCGGCGTATTGCTTCTGGGAAACAAAGCTGTAAAGTTCCAATGTGCCCAGGTCCTTAATACGGGGTGCGAAGAACACGCTTAAAAAATGCATCATGCCAAACATGACCTCGGTTCCTCCGTGGGAGTCTGTGGAATGCATGGTACTCTTCACCACTGGATTGCCTAAATGCATATCCGCTACGTTACCCGCTTCCCGGTCGGCAGCCGTGATAACGGTCGAATAGTAAGAAGCAAAGCGTTCATCAATCGCCGTATTAATGCTGGATGCTTTGGTAAAACCGGGATACTTGGCTGAGTAGGTAGCATTCAGCGAATCGCCCTTCACCAGAATCTTCTGCCCATCACTGGCCGTATGCAATTCGGTAGAAGACTTCCGGTGAATCTCTGGCAGCGCCAAGCTGTTTTTCAACCCGATGATTACATTGTTGGCATCCTGCAGAGCCTGTTCGGACAAATACCAATCGGCCGTATGCTTCAGGCTAGCGGCCTGCACACCTTTGGAAATCCGGCCCATCCGGTCTACCCCGATATTGCATCCCATTGCCAGGATCGCTGCAAAGAAGGTTTCCTGGGAAGGGCGTTTCTTTTCGTCGGTTTTGCTCCCATGCCCAAACAGGTGCAGAAAGGAAGCAGCCTTCTCTACGTCTGACAATACGGAAAGAATGGATACATACCGGGCCGGACGAAAATAGGCCGCTACCCGTTCCGTGTCGGGCTTCTCTACGGCGGGCGTAGCAATCAGGGGCCTTTTCTCCCGGTTAAAGGTAAAGTGAGGATTTGTGGATGCTTTGATATTTTCATTCGTCTGGCAGTAAAGGGTGTGCAAATGCTCCTTTAACTCAGTCATCACCTTATGGTAATCCGCAAAGTGAGCGAGCTCGGCATCTTCCAGCAACTGCTGCTTATGGGCTTTCCATTCGTTTTTGTCAATCAGGTATTCATCCAGGAACCGGTAGCGGTAGGAATGAAAGAAATTTACCGTGCCGGATCTGATCCCGTGGGCCAGGGCATCAAACAGAAACATTTTGTACAAGCGGGGCCGGAATTTTACTTTGTCTTCTTCCAGAACGTAAAGTTCATCCTGCTGGGCTGTTTCCAGCCAATCCAGGTTTTTAGCCGGGGTAGTAATCCGGCCCTTACGCGCCGCGTAGTGTTCAATGGCTTCCCTTAAAGCTGGATCTGTATTCTCGGTATCGGTCATCAGGTGCTGGAGAACCGCTCCGATGCGATTGGTCAACCAGGTACTTTTCTTTTCCCATAAGCCGTAAAAATCAAGTAACTGGTCCTGATTTACTTCCCGCTCCAGGGTCCCTGCGCTTCCTGCCCAGCCGAGAGGGAAACGTCTTCTTCTAATAACTCCTCTAATGCCCTTACTTTCTCTTCCGGCGGGAGGGCACTGGCCAGAATTGCTTTGACCGCCCGGAGCTGCTCAAAGTACCCCTTCCGGGATTCAATTAGGAGCCGGGTAGCGGCCGTACGTTGCTTCTGATTTGCAAAGTAATCCTCTTTTTGCAAACGCTTGGTAGCGTTTTCGGCGGACTTGACCCCATCCAATACAATATCAATAAAGAAGTCGTGTCGCTTGGAACCTGATGAATCAGAAAGCAGAGCAAATGCAGGTATCGGTCCGAATGGGCGGCTATTTTGTCGGTATCGGCAATCGTCGTCCAGTAGGCGTGATAATCGATAATGGCATCGGAGAGAGCCAGCTGCTCGATGAGAACTTTCAGCCTTTCCAAACGGCTTTTTAACACGATAAATTGGGCAAGACTGCGGGCAATTTCTGAGGGTCTACTAGACTGGTTGATCGTTTTAAAGGCTACAATATCGGCATTCTGGTAGGTCGCTTTCTTATCGAGAAATTCATCCAGCACGGCTTTGTGTTCCCCGGTCAAATGAGCCGCCAGCGTCTCGCTTAACTGTTTTCCTGCCGAAAGCAGCGTCTCGTTAATTACCCGCAGGTACTTATCATAGGCTGGGGATTCCATGCGGGATCGGAACAAAAAGGATTGTGCTTCAAATAACACCTTTCTAGGCATTAATTGCCTCTCGACCAGCCGCTGGATGTGTTTACGGAAGAAGGTTTCCTCAAAGGGTTGCCAACCAGAAAGCAGAAGGATGCGTTCCCGGTGATGGTAAGCCATTTGCTTGTTATAGTGCGCTTCAAAGGGCTCCCTTTCAGACCCTACCCCCAGTATTTTCCTCACGTACGTTTGGTCGGGCAAGCGGAGATCGGCTACATCAAAGAAACGGCCCACGGCTTTAAAATAGCCCCACTGTAAGAGATAACCTACCCGGGCCAGCGGATGCCGCAGCCGGCCTAATTCTTTTTCCAGGGCTTCATCCACGGAGAAAAAATACTGCTGTTCCTGCTGGTTGAATACGGGTGGAGAGTTAAATACCTTGATTTCGGCGGCTTGCAATAATTTAATTCTGCTCATGGTTAGCTGTCCGTAATAAAGAAGGATACCTCTATTGTCGATTACAGTTACAGGAGTATCCTTCCGCGAAATATCTTTGTATTGCTATTTTTAGTTTAATATGTAAACCATTTATCTGCATTGCAGGAACTCTTTCTGCAGAGAGGGCAGAAAATGGACTGCAGATTAAGATCGAACTTCGAATAACTTTGATCCGTCAGGTCTAGCTTAGGTCCATGGTAAGGATGTAAGGGGCAATAGTTTCAGAGTAGTCTTACTGTTAAAGTTACCTTTCTGCGGAAGCCTGTTTGTGTCCTGCTTTCACTCAAGAAAGCATCTTGCCGGAACAGAAAAGGCTCGGCGGTAAAAGTAAACCATACTGCTTTTCCACGGGTGGTGATACCCCAGCAAGGGTTCTTACCTAGTGCTGATCCGGCAAACGAACGCCGCTCTCCCGGCCCTGGCTAAATCAGAGTTAGTTGTAGGGCAGCAGGAGCACGGCCCACCTTAATAGTAGGGTTTGCTTTACGGATACGTTTTTCATTACCGGTACGCGTAAGGGGCATACTGTACGGTGTCGGCAAAAGCCGGATCGTGCTGTATCCAGACCTGGGCGCCTTGCTGTTGGACAAACTGCTCTATGTCTTCAATAGATTCACGGCTCTGGTCCCGGTTGAAATTAAAGACCGGGACTCTCCGGTATTGCCGGTTTCGGGCATGGTGGTAGAGGTCACCCGAAATCAATACTGGTCCCCTTTCCGGCAGGCGTATGAATAGCGCCTGGTGGCCGGGGCTATGCCCCGGGGCTTTTTTAAGCACCACCGTCCCGTCTCCGAATACGTCGTAATCCCCGGTGAGCACCTTTCTCTTAGTCAACTGGTTATACAAACCCGGGGCAAATAAATACCGTTCCGGCTCCCGGCCAAAAGCCGCCTCGTATTCTTCCCGTTGAATCAACAGGGTAGCATTACGGAAATAATTAGCATTGCCGGCGTGGTCGGTGTGCAGGTGAGAGAGTGCCAGGTAGGTGACCTCTTGCGGCGGTACTCCCACAGCTTGCAGCTGTTCCAACAGCGGACGCTGGTGCTGCATGAGGGCAAAGGCTTCCCGTATTCCTTCCGGAAAGCGGGTCAGCGAGTCAGGATGACCCGTATCCCACATGAGCGTTCCCTTGGGATGCACAATCAGGAAACTAGGGTTTCCCAGGGTTATTACCCGGCCGCTGTCTACCCCGGGAGAGAGCACGGACGCATCAAAAGCGGTAATGCGTCCGGTGTCAAATACATACACCTGCATTTTTGGTTTGTCGGGCTCCTGGCAAGCCTTTAGCCCTAAGCTGCCTAGCAAAACCAGCAAAAGGAGCATAGATGGATATAGGGAATGAATCATAGTAGTGATGAATGGCTGGGAAAAGACTTTGGCAGGGGGTTGCTTTCAGCCAATGGGAAAAGTGGCCGGTTCATTTTTAGTCAACCCGCCAGCAAACACCCCATCGGTTAAGGCTTTGATCCGGTCAGGCGATAAGTACCCCACGAGATGATCCTTTATCGCTGCTCCACCATAGCGGGCAGGTTCGTATTGCCGGTCTGGTGACGGAAAGTAACGCGCAGCAGGGAGATTTTCCACCCTTCTTCCTGTTTTACAAGCTCCGTCTCGCAGGTAGCGTACACCGTCCAAAGGTCGCCGCCCTGGGCGCCGGAAGCGTAGTGGATGGCCTGCTCGTAACAGAAGCATTGGGCCTGCTGCCCATCAATTTCCACTAGAAAATTGCTCAGCAGGTGCTGGGTAACCTGAAACTTGGGTAGAAACGCGGCCCAATTTTGCATCAGTTGAGCCGCTTTTACCCGGCTGCCCGGCACGCCGGTAGAAGAAGAATAGTCAATGAAGGGGTCTTGGGTGAATAATTGCTGACAGTCATCCCAGCGGTGGGCGTCAGCGTACACAAAGACGCGGGTTACTTGCTCGATGATCGGTTCCCGGTCAGTAGGGGTAGGGGTGGTAGTAAGCATGGTAGACGAATGAATGTGGTACGTTAAAGGGGGTTTCCCAGGCGTATTGCAGGTTTGCCCAGACAACCTTTCTGTTCCGGTAGGTAAAGGTGTAGTAGGCCCGAAAGCCCCCTAATGACCCACTCGGCGAGACGCGCACCAGGACCCGGCTGCCGCCCTCCACCAGGGCGTGTTCCAATACCTTGTATTTGATTCACGCCGTCAAAGTAGGCCTGAGCTGCGGCCGGAACCGGGTCCTGCTGGGGAGAACTCTGCTGAGTCGTCATATCATTTTCGGGGTTAGCACAACTGCCAGCTGGAGCCAGCAAGGCTAGCAGCAGGAGGTAAAATGATTTCATGGTTACAGCTTATTTAAAGGAAATGCTTGCAGCAAGGAACAGGTACCGGCCGACCCAACACAGGTGGATCGGATCGGCCGGTAATGAGTATGGCTAGCATACTTCTAGGTCTTTTGCTCAGGCCAGGTGTTGTTTGAAAAACGCGTCTATTTGCGCCACCGATTCGTTTACATTCCGCTCGTTGTCGTAGAAGTCAAACTGATTGCCCTCCGTCCAGTAGAGTTCTTTGTGGGTATGGGGAATGTCACTGAAGAAACGTTTGGCGTAGTCGGGCAGTACCGCTTCATCGGAATGAATCATCAGGGTTGGCAGTTGAATGTTTCTAGCAAGCGTAGTCGGATTGTAGGTGAGCCAATCCTCCCAGCTCATCACGTTAAAGCCCTTGTTCCACTGGGGTAACGCCCCCCGTTTGGGATTGAGGTAATAGTCAAACTCCCCGTACATAGCGGCCCGGGTGTCGGAGGTGCTGGCCAGGGGCACCAGGGTTATTTCACCCGTTTCGGCGTAGCGGTTTTTGGCTTCTTTAGCCGCCTGAATGCGTTGCTGAACGCCTTCTTCCCCGCCGTAGATGAGCTTAACGGCTTCGGCATCGTGAATCCAGGCGGCAACCGTGGCCAGGGCTTTCACCCGCTTGTCTTCCGAAGCTACCCAGGATAGATACCCACCGCTGGCGCATACCCCCACCAGGGCCAGGCGGTTCTGGTCAACTTCGGGCAGGGATTCGAGAAATGTAATCGCGTTCTTGAAATCAGCTACCTTCCGGGCCGGAGATTCGTACTGGCGCGGCTCGCCTTCGCTTTCGCCAAAGCCCCTAAAGTCCAACCCCAAGACCCAATAGCCCCTTTCGGCAAGCTTTTGGGCGTAGGTACCGGCCATTTGTTCCTTTACGTTGGTCCAGGAGCCACCAATGAGAATAGTGGGATACATTTGGCCTGCTTGGTAAGTAGGCGGATAATACAGGTTGCCTACCAGTTTGCTTCCTTCGCTTTCGAAAGTAACTCTTCTTATGGTAGCCGCAGCAGCGGCAGGGGTGGTGGGGGCAGTCATAGTAATCGGTAAGGAGTAAGATGTAAATAGTGAATACGTTGAAACCGGTTTCGCGCTCTCTTTGTCAAGCCGCGTGCCAGCAGTTAGCCGGGAATTGGAAACAGGCGTAAAAAGGCCACTGGACGTTTATAAGGACCAAAAAATAGATGGACCCATGAATCGGATAAGAATTGCTAAACGTGGGTTGTCCCCCGAAAATTTCGGGGAAATTACTGGAATGGCATCCTAAATATTCGGAAGTTGCCATCTGAAAGTACCAGTATCCGCCCCTATTGACCTAAAAATACGGTGGAATACTTTTGGCTGCCCCACTGCTTATGACAACTCAGGAACTGCTTATACTCCTACAAGTCAACCGAACCATCGCTGCTGTCCGGGAGCGGAAGGAACTCGCTGCCGTCCTATTCGAGCAAATCAGACTACACATACCCGTAGATGATATAGGTATTTTAGTCCCGGACAAGACGGCCACCTACTGGCAGGACTGGTGCAAGGTGGAAAATGGTCCGGAGACGGAAGCAGCTACGGGCTGGCAGCAACCAAGCCCCGGCGGAGTCCAGCCCGTAGATTTTCCGTTAACAGAGGTGCTTAGTCACGCGGGCATGATGACTGTGGCCGATTTCCTGACCCGGTACCCGAACCATTCTTTCGGGCAAGCGTTGCAGGAGGCTGGTCTGCGGGAAATGATTTTTACGCCCCTGGTAACTGGTAACCAAAAGACAGGCGTCTTATTTTTGAGTGCCCAACAGGAAGGCAGTTACGCGGAACAGCACCTCCCGCTGATCCAAGCCATTGCTGAACAGGTAGCCGTCGCCGTAGCCACTATCCTGGCTAATGAGGAGATCCTGGAAAGGGAAAAGGAGAAAGACTTGCTACTTGGTATCAGTGAATCTATTGCTACCGTGCGTGACAAGCAGGACCTATTTCGCGTGATTAAGGAAACGGCTCAGCAGGCACTGCCCGTCTCGCCGGAGTTCTTCCACATTTACCTCTGGCACCCCGAGCGGAGCGAAGTTGAATTCTACCTGCAGCTCACTACCCCAGCGTACGCCGCCGACCCGGTGGACCAGCGAGTACTGGCCCGGCGCTTTTTCCCAGTTACCCCGGGCGACCCCGTGGACCGCGTGTTGCAGGCGCCGGGTGCTCTCTCCATGCGCACTGCTGCCTACAGCCAAACTCATCCGGATTGGTGGGCCGCTGAACCTATTCTGCACTTTGGGCTTGATGAACTTATTGGTGCCCCGCTGCGGGTAAGCGGGCAGTTGCTGGGCTATGTCAATGTATTTGCTCCCCGGCAGGCTCCCTTCCCCCCGTCGCACCTGCCGCTGTTTCAGGCCATGGCCGACCAACTGGCCGTAGCATTAGCCAACATTCTGGCCAACGAGGAGATTCTCCAGCAGAAGCAGGATATTGAAGAACGGGAACGGGGGAAGGCTACTTTGCTTTCTATTAGCGGCGCAATCTCTTCGGCCCGCAATGCTGTGGAGTTACTCACTGTCATCCGGGAAAAAGCCCAAGAATTGATTCCCTTCTACGATACGGGTATTCTCATTGTTGAATCGGACGGGCAGTACCACTACGATCTAGCGGTGAATCTGCAAGGATGGGACCAATCGAAAACCAACCAGCAGTTATATGCCCAGGGCTTGCACCGGGTACCTCATCCAGGCTCGGCCATTGAAAGATCGATCAACGAAGTAGAAGCGGCTCAAAGCCCCATCATTCAGGACTACGAGCAGTTGTTTGAGCAGAATAACCACCCCTTTTTCCCCATACTAAAGGAAGCTGGTTATAAAGAGGGCTTGGCTACCCTGCTCCGGTCAGGTGGAAAAGTATTGGGCATGTTTTGGCTAAATTCTTTAACCAAAGATCACTTTCACCCCAAACAATTCGAAATCTTCCAGGCCATTGCCGATCAGGTATCCGTAGCCGTAGCCAATATCCTGGCCAATGAGGAGATTCTCCAGCAGAAGCAGGATATTGAAGAACGGGAACGGGAAAAAGCGTTACAGGTTTCCATCCACCAGGTACTCAGCGAGGAAAAGACCTGGGAGCGGAAATGGTTTAAAGTAACCATGCACCTGCAGCTGCTCATCCCTTTTGACTACATTATTATCGGAGCAGTATCGGCCAAGGGAGAAAAAGCGTACAGTTTTGAGCGCATCGGCAAAGATGAGTACCGGACCATACTCCCCGAAACTTTTCTTTCCCTGAACCAGCTTAACTGGGATCAGTACCACAAATGGCGGGACGAGATACCCTACAACGGTCCGGCTATCTACAACGGGGAAGATTTTGAAAAGCTTTGCCAGCACTACCGGCTCAAGGCCCTGATTGCAAAAACTTTCAAAGTACAGTCGAGCCTGGTCTACCCCCTTCGGTTGAGTGAACACACTTTACTGATCCTTTCGATGTTTAGCCGGCAGGAGTCAGCTTTCCTGCCCAAACACGCCTCGCTGCTGGACCGGATCGCCCATACGCTAGCCCTGTCGGTGGAAAGACTACTCGTATACGAGGAAGTGGCCCAGCTGAACGAGAAGTTACAGTTGGAGAAGGGCTACCTGATGGAAGAGGTAAAGACCAATTACAATTTTGAGGAAATCATCGGCACCAGTCCCGCTTTACAAAAAGTACTCCAATCCATCCGGAAAGTAGCCCCCACGGAGACTACCGTACTAATCGAGGGAGAAACCGGTACGGGCAAGGAACTGGTTGCCCGGGCCATCCACTACCACTCTCCCCGTAAGGAGCATCCATTGATTAAAGTAAACTGCGCCGCCCTGCCACCGCAACTGATCGAAAGCGAGCTGTTCGGCCACGAACGCGGTGCTTTTACCGGTGCCACCGAAAGACGTATTGGTAAGTTTGAACTGGCCCACCAGGGGACCCTTTTCCTGGACGAGATCGGAGAACTTTCCCTGGAACTGCAACCCAAACTCCTGCGGGCCCTGCAGGAACGAGAAATTGAACGTCTCGGCGGCAAAGCTCCCGTTGCCTGTGATGTACGCATTGTCGCGGCTACCAACCGTAATCTACCGGTAGAAGTAGCCCAAGGCCGCTTCCGGGCGGATTTGTACTACCGGCTGGGGGTGTTTCCCATTGCTATGCCGGCGCTGCGGGAACGCACTGCGGACATTCCGCTGCTGGCTACCTATTTTGCCGCCAAGTTTTGCAAGAAGATGGGCAAAGCCTACCAGGGAATTTCGGAAGAATCTATGACCAACATGCTTGCCTACCCCTGGCCGGGCAACATCCGGGAGTTGCAGAATGTACTGGAGCAGGCGGTAGTTGTATCGGAAGGGAAGTATCTCAACTGTACTTCTTATTTCTTGAATCGGCCCGCTCCTGCTACCAAGCATCATTCCCCCGCAACCGTTATCTTGCCTAACACGGACCGCAAAACCTTGGCCGAGCTGGACGAATGGAAAGAGGAACTGGAACGGAAATACATTCTGCAAGTACTGGAACAAGCTGGCGGTCGGGTGCGCGGCATTGGCGGAGCGGCCGATCTGCTCGATGTGCACCCCAACACGCTGGAATCCAGGATGAAGAAGCTAAACCTTACCCGTAAACACGTGGTGAAAGAATGAGTAACGGGTTTATTCTTATGCCAGCAGAACCTTGCTATTGCCGTGCTTGCCAATAACTAATAGAACATGGCCAGTCAATACGGTTTGCTTCGCTCTCCTTTGTTTTTTAACAGTATGGGCATGAGCAGATAATAAATATAAGCTAAACTGCTAACCGATATATGGTCCGTGCTTATAGAGGGCTACGTAACCAGAACGATTCCCAAAAACGTGGGTTATCCGGTACAGGAAAAATAGGGAGGCAAAAGGGGCTAAAGTCGAAAATTACTTGTATCCGAAAGTTATACCCTGAATCAATGTACCCTATATTTGAAAAGACGACATAAAGGGTACAAAATCGGGTAGTATGAAAATTGGCTACGCAAGGGTTTCGACTCAGGAACAAATATTGGACCTTCAGCTGGATGCCCTGAAGAAAGCAGGGTGTGAAAAGATTTTCACCGATAAGGTATCAGGCATAAAAGTCCATAAACCCGAGTTTGAGAAACTCCTGCTTTACGCCCGGGAAGGAGACACCATTGTTATTTGGGTAGTGCTACAAATAGGGTACTGATCCAATTTTAGAAACACCCTTAATACCACATTGAACCAAGTTTTCAAATTCAGGTAGCACCCTATTTGTAGCACTACCGTTATTTGGAAGCTGGACCTGGTTGGGCAGGTCCACTAAGCAGTTGATTGAACTGGTGGAAATGCCTGGGAAGCGAGGGATCAATTTGATTTCTCTCAATGACCCGATTGATACCACTTCTCCCAGTGGCGTCTTAGTCTTTCAAATTTTTTGTGCCCTAGCCGAACACGAGCGGAATCTGATAGTGCAGCGTACCAAAGCCGGGTTACAATCAGCAAGGGCTCGGGGGAGAATGGGAGGACGTCCACAGGGATTAGCCGTAAAATATCAAAAGGTTGCCCCAGCCGTGAAAGACCTTTATGTAGCGGGGACAAAAGTCCACTACCGAGATCATGCAATATTTTAACATTGGGTCACGGAGAACTCTATACAAAGTATTACGATTTGCGGGTGTGGATATTAAATCATTCCAGAAAGAGAAAACGAGGTCAGTTACAGCAATCCCAGAACAAGTATCTTAATTTATTAAAAGTCTTCTAACCTTCCGCTTCAGTGCTATCTTACTTTTGGCCCGAATCGGGAGTTGCAACCAATACCCAAACCAGCAGAGCCTGGATCAAAAAAGGTCAACAAAAGCATATCCCGGCTAATTCAGGCAGGAAACGGGTCAATATCAACGGAGCCGTCAATGCTCTTGATCCCTGTGAGGCAGTCGTAGTGGAAGCAGAAACCGTTAATGCCCAAAGCACTGTTACCCTTTATGAGAAACTGCTGGAGAAGAATCCGGGCAAAAAGCTGGTGCTGATCTGCGATAATGCCCGCTACTACCGCAGCCAGTTCTTACAGCAGTGGCTCAAAGGCCAGCCTTTGATTGAGCAGTGGTTTTTGCCCACTTACTCACCTAACCTCAACATCATCGAAAGGCTGTGGAGATTTATGAAAAAGCAGGCCATCGGTCTTTCATTTCACTCCACCTTCAAAGCCTTTAAAAAGAGTATCCTCCACTTCTTTGAGCACCTTCTGTTTGGACTTGCTAGCTTTGACTGGAGGAAAAAGCCAGGCAGATTTAACAGATTATTAAATCTGACCACATGAAAAACAAGTGTTTGACCAGGCATTCAGGCAGATGGCAGCAGAGCTATCTCATGCCCGGGGATCAGTGAAAACAGCGGCTGCCGGGTCAGGGATCGACCCGGGCAGAATCAGCAAATGGAGGCAGCATCAGAATGGTAGCCTGGCAGTAAGTGAGAAGCCAGGTCTTTCAGCCGGACAGGCAGAAATCAGACGCTTACAAAAGGAGTTGAAGGAGGCTCAGTCAGAGGGCGATATATTATGGAGGCCGGTCAGCATCTTTTCCAGGGGAGAGGGCAGATATTCCGGTTCATAAAGGAGCACCGGGAAGTATTTGCTGTTGAAAAGATGTGTAAGGTGATGAGAGTAAGTAAGCGGTTACTATTACTGGCTAAAACACCCTGTTGGTTCCAGAGTAATCAAAGAACAGGCGTTACTGGTTGACATGGATAGAATTTATAATGAGAGTAAAAGCGCGGACCCTAATCAGGGCCTGGTCTGAGGTCCATGGCAGCCCCGGGATCACCAGTGAGTTGAAAGAACCCGGTATCCGGGCTTCTCCTCCACGGGTAGCCAGGCCGACCCGGTGCTCAGGCACGTGCAGGTCCATGAAGAAAGCCAGTATCAAAAGTATTATCCGCAGGAAATACCGGGTGCAGACTACTGATTCTGACCACGAATACGCCATAGCTGAAAACCACCCCTGACCGGGACTTGTCAGCACAGGCCACCGGGCAGAAGCGGGTGTCCGGTCTGACTTATATCAGAACCCCGGAAGGATGGCTGTACCTGAGGGCTATCCTGGATCTGGCTGACAGAAAGGTGGTTGGCTGGGCGGACCTCAGATGAGATCTGATCTCAGGTCCATGAGTGATACGATGAAAGCTTGTGACCCCAGGATAGCTGCCTGGAAAATGGCGGTCAGAAACAGACCTGTAAAGCAGGATTTATTGTTCCATTCCGATAGAGGTATTCAATATGCCTGTACCGATTTTAAAGAACAGTTGAAAGGATTGCCTGTACAGCAAAGCATGAGCAGAAAAGGCAATGGACCCCAAATCAGGCATGGTCTGAGGTCCGCTGGGATAACGCAGTAGCCGGAAGCTTTTTTAAAACGCTGAAAACAGAGCTGGTTTACCATGAAGATTATCTGACAAAGCAACAGGCTGAACTCTCTGTTTCCGAATATATTGAGGGCTGGTATAACAAAAGAAGACGCCATTCCGCACCGGGCAACACAAGTCCCCGACAGTACCAGCCTTATCTTGAACAGGAAAGATTAGCTGCCTGAAAAATTCCTCCAGTAAACTGTTGCAATTCCAATTGGTGCGTTCTCTTTTTTTTTTCGTTGGTGACTACCGTGGGCCGGGTATTCTTTTCGGCCCACCCGTAACAGGAGGTGGGCTTTTCACAGACGGAGAATTCATCAAACTTGACTACTGCCGTTTTCTCATCGGCTGCCGGCAGGGTCTGTCTGAGTTGCCGGAGAAAAACCAGCTGCTCACCGGCTTTGGCATTGCCGTAATCACAATGGGCCTTCTGATGGGTGAGCCCCGTACGGGCAAGCAAGTCGTAAATACCTGACTTATACTCCACCTGGCAGACCTGCTTCAAATACTGGCACATAAGCCTGCCCGTCCAGATGTTGCCCTGAAGACTAACTTCAAATGGGCGTTTGCTCAACAGAACCGCTCTGAAGGCAAGTGTACCGGCCTGAGTTAACTGACTGGCCTGGGGACGAAGGTGGGTTGGCAGAGTATCCTGAAGCCGCCTTCCTGATACACCTTCAGGTACAATCGCCGCTTTTGTGGTTTATGCCCAGAAGATGGGCAATCTGGTTAATCTGCCGGCCTTGCCAGTACAAGTGAACACTCCGTAGTTTAGTGCGGATGTACTCGGCCTGGTTCTTTTGAAAGTAGCTTTGGTATTCCTCCTCATCAAAGCCTTTTTTGCTCAAATTTGTCTCGCTTATAACCCATGCTCCAATTTACCAAAATATTAACCTGAAGGGAATAAAAATGAGGCACAATCTTCCGGTAAAGCCCCGGTAGCTAAAAATCATGCTTCCTGCTTCGTATCCGTAGTGCCTCCGGTTTTACCGGCCTTGGGCAATTTAAATGCGTGGCCGGAGTGTTTGTCAATAAAATCAGCAGAGCTGTCATTTCTCAAGCCAAAGGCTTGAGAACCAAAACCACGAAGTACGGTTCGGCGCTGTCGCGGACAGTTCGTGCCGGTGCGGTGCCGGTATAGTATCAACAAGAAATTTTGTAAACAATAACAGTAATTGTGTAAGCAACGAAGGAATAAACGATTTAATTTTGACAAAAAAACCAACAATCATGACTCCTCCTGACTTTGCTTTGCTGAACAGCGGCCTGTTTCTGTTATTTGGCATGATCACCGGCGCCTGGAAACACCAGAAAATACTGCATTCTCCGCAGCGCCGGGCTCCCGTTTACGTTGACATTGCCCACCGGGCCAGCCTGATGTATAGTTTCGCTTACCCTGGTGATCTGGAAGCTGGCAGAAACGGCACCGTTTCCAGTGGCCATCACCTGGTTTGCAGTGGTGGCCCCGGTTGCTTTTTTCTGGGCCGCTACGGGCACCTACTCGTATCTGGGTCTGGTCAACCGGACCCAAAATCAATTTTCCGGCGGAAGCTTCAGGTCGGTTTTCGGGATGTATTTACTGATCTTCTTCGAGATCAGCGGTGTAATGCTGCTGCTGGCGGGTTTCCTTGTAAAACCGGGATGATTTCCGGTAGCTGAATACCATGCTTCTTATCTGGTATCCGTACTGCCTCCGGCGGCTTTGCCGGAAAACGCTTCCGGAAGCCCGGGCCGCATTTGAGGCACTTTTGCCTTAAAATGCCTCATATCCGGTGCAATGCCCTGGTCTTCTACAGGAGTATCCGCCAGTTCATAACGATGATTCCAGGTATTTATTTAACAGACTATAAACACTGAATTTTATGAAAAAGCACAAACTATTTCCTCTTGTACTGGCTGCCATTTTAACCGGTGCAGGCGCTTGCAAAAAGACAGAAGAAGCCGGATTGCAAAATGTAAATTATGATGCAGTATACGTGGTAAACGGGGAGAGCAACACCATCTCGGTGATTGATCTGAACAGGGATGCAGTCGGCCACACTTTCCGGCTTGGCGAAACCTCTGCGGGCGGACATGGAGGGCATGGCGGTAATACGGCCACTATCTCCTGGCCGCATCACGTGGCACTGCACCCTTCCAAAGAGCAGTTAGCCATCGGTGTTCCGGGTATGGATCTGAGCAGAGGACACGGGAGCTCAACTGCCGGCATGGCCGGTAAAGTAGCGCTTATGGACGCATCGACAGGGGCAGTACAGCAAACCCTCACACTCCCGGCAATGAACCACAACGCCATTTTCTCTCCCGACGGAAAAGAACTCTGGACTTCACAGATGGCAGAGCCGGGCAAAGTGCTGGTATACGATGCGGCTACCCTGGGCTTGAAAAATACAATAGCTGTCGGAAATGAGCCGGCCGAAATTACTTTCTCAGCTGATGGAAAGGTAGCCTTCGCAGCCAATGTAAAGGATAATACCGTAACGGCCATTGATCCGCAAAGCAAAGGGATAAAGGCAACCATTCCGGCAGGCGAAGATCCGGTTGGTGCATGGCCGGGCAGCGACAACCGCATGTACGTGGACAATGAACACGGAAAATCCATAACGGTTATCAACGCTGCTACCCTACAGGTGGAAGAAACTATTCCTTTGGGTTTTACGCCTGCCTATGCCGCTTACCGCGAAGGCACCCCGCCCGAACTGTGGGTGTCTGACCCGGACAACGGGAAAGTACATTATTTCCATCACATGAACGGGGCATGGATGAATCACGGCAGTATTGCTACCGGTGCGGGTGCCCATGCGATTGTTTTCAGCCGTGATTTCCGCAAAGCATATATTACCAATCAAATGGCCGGTACAGTATCGGTGCTCAGTGTGCAGGAGAAGAAGAAGCTGAAAGACATACCTGTCGGGCAGAAGCCCAATGGTATTCTTATCCGCTATAGGTAAACAACATAAGCAGCTGTTAGTTGAATGGACAAACGAGATCCTTTCCTTCTGTCAAGGGTAGTTATTCAAAAGGTGTGGATGGCATTTGGTGAGTCAGGTAGACAGGCCAGCCAAAACGGTTCTTTTGGTCGGTCGGTCGTTACCCAGTTCCTGACTGAACGTCTGTGTTGTCATCCACACCTTTCAAGAACTACCAAAACATTCAACTTATTTATAGGATAAGCATAAGGGTAAAGTCTAAGTTGCCTGTCTCAGCATAAATGATACACTTGTGGTCCGTTCTGTCCGGCCCGTTACTTCGCTTTCCTCATCCATGCTGAATTCCAGTTCATTATTCATGTGTGGCTTTTCTGGAGTGGTTGCCGCCTTACCCCGGGTGGCCAGGCAGGCTCCCCGGCTGCTCCCACTGGCCTCCATTCACCTTAATCTGCCGTTCGGCAACGAAAATACGCTTTTCGTCCAGAAATTATATACCCTTCACGGGGCCGTAGTCTACATTTGCTTCAGTCAAGCCAACCTGACTATTTAATCAGCTACGTTTTACACAAAATCTCATGAAAAGTTTTATCCGTTTAACTGCCGTGCTGACGTTCCTCCTGATGACCGCACCGGTCATACAGGCTCAGGACAAATTTACGGTCAGCGGCACGGTCAGGGACGCCGCCAACGGCGAAGGCCTGATCGGGGCCATTGTGCAGGTGCAGGGTCAGACCACCGGCACCACCACCAATGAGTACGGCTTCTACTCCCTGACCCTGCCAAAGGGCAGACACACCCTCGTGTACAGCTACCTTGGCTACGTAAACCAGTTGCGCCCCGTCAACCTGCAGGCCCCGCAGAAGATTGACATTCAGCTTTCTGCGGAAGACGTACAGATCGAAGAAGTGGTGGTAACGTCCACCCGCCCCGACCAGAATGTGCGCAGCATGGAAATGGGTGTTGCCAGGCTGGAAATGAAAACCATCAAATCGGTGCCACCCCTGCTGGGCGAGGTGGACGTGATCCGCGCCATTCAGCTGCTGCCGGGCGTGAGCACGGTAGGCGAGGGGGCCAGCGGCTTCAACGTACGCGGCGGCGGCGTGGACCAGAACCTGATCCTGCTCGACGAAGCGCCGGTGTACAATTCGAGTCACCTGCTGGGCTTCTTCTCAGTGTTCAACCCCGACGCCGTCAAAGACGTCAAACTCATCAAGGGCGGCATTCCGGCCCAGTACGGCGGGCGGCTTTCTTCCATTCTGGATGTGAGAATGAAAGAGGGGAACTCCAAACGCTTTGCTGCTTCAGGCGGCATCGGTACCGTTTCCAGTCGCCTCACGCTGGAAGGTCCCATTCAGAAAGACAAAAGTTCTTTCATTATCGCCGGGCGGCGGTCGTACGGCGATTTGTTCCTGAAGCTTTCCCCGAATGATATCCAGCGGAATAATCAGTTGTACTTTTACGACCTGAGCACCAAGGTAAACTTTACCCCCGGCCCCAAAGACCGCATTTACCTGTCGGGCTACTTTGGTAATGATGCTTTCCGCTTCGTGTCAGGCGACGGCGAAGACAGTTTCAAGATGCGCTGGGGCAACCGTACCGGTACAATCCGCTGGAACCACCTGTTCTCTGATAAGCTCTTTGCCAACTTTACCGGCATATACAGCGATTATGATTACATGCTGGGCGTACCCACCGGACCCCAGGCCTTTGAATGGACCTCCAGAATCTTCAATTACAGCGGCAAGGCTGATTTCTCGTACTACCTGAACGCCAACAATACCATTACTTTCGGCGTCAGCGCGATCCGGTACCGGTTCCACCCGGGTGAAGCCCAGCCGCTGGGCAGCGAAACCATCTTTAACCGCTACGCCCTTGACCACCAGCACGCCGTGGAGTACGCCGCCTACCTGGACAATGAGCAAAAGATTGGTGAGCGGCTGAGCTTTCAGTATGGTCTCCGTTTCTCGATGTATAATTTTCTTGGCTCTCAGACGGTGTACGAATACGTAGGCGAAGGAACGGACCGGAAAGTGCCTACCAACGGCCGCACCTATGGCAAGGGTGAAACCATTGCCAGCTACACCAATCCGGAGCCGCGCTTTTCGCTGCGCTACGCCCTGAGTGAATCCAGCTCGGTCAAGGCCAGTTACAACCGCATGGCGCAGTACGTGCACCTGATTTCCAACACAACGGCGGCTTCACCGCTGGATGTGTGGTCGCCGACCACCAAAAACATCAAACCTGAACTGGCCGATCAGGTGGCGCTGGGTTACTTCCGCAACTTCAAAGAGAACATGTTTGAGACGTCGGTGGAGGTATTCTACAAGGACATGCAGAACCAGATCGACTACATCCCCGGTGCCGAAACGCTGCTGAATCAGGAAATGGAGGCCGACCTGATTTACGGTGACGGCCGGGCTTACGGTGTGGAACTGTACGTGAAGAAGAACACCGGCCGGCTCACGGGCTGGGTCAGCTACACCCTCTCGCGCTCCGAACGGCTGTTTGAAGGGCTGAACCGCAACAAGTGGTATCCGGCCAAATATGACCGCCGCCACATTGGTTCCGTGGTAGGCATGTATGACCTCAACAAGCGCTGGAGCTTCTCGGGCACTTTCTCCTACACCACCGGCGTAGCGACTACTTTTCCCAATGCCCGGTATGAGATTGACGGCGGGGCCATTACGGTACCGCACAATACAGATGAGTCACGCAACAATTTCCGCGTACCGCCCTACCACCGGCTCGACCTGTCGGCTACCCTGCAGGGCAGGAAGAACGACCAGCGGCGCTGGAAAGGGGAATGGGTGTTTTCCATCTACAACGTATACGCCCGGCGGAACCCCTTCACGATTTACTTCCGCCAGAACAAAAACGACCCGACCAGAACCGAAGCCGTCAGGCTGTCCATCTTCGGCTCGATTCTGCCTTCAGTTACCTATAACTTCAAATTCTGATTGCGCGGAAAGTATCAAGTATTGAGTATCAGGTATCAGAACATGAAGTATCGTGATTGCGTGATTGTCAGATCAGATAAAAATATCAGTACATTAATAAAACCCTGAAAACAAGGCTGACAGTTGACAAGCCGGTTTCCAAACGCCGATAAAACCATGAAAAATATAAGCATTTCACAGAGACTATTCTTCCTGTTGCTGGTTCTTGCCGGACTCAGCAGCTGCGAAGACGTGGTGGACGTAAAACTCGACGAAGGGCAGACCCTGCTGGCCGTAGACGGCTGGGTCACCGACCAGCCCGGGCCCTACACCATCGGCCTCTCGACTACGGCACCGTACTTCAACAACCAGCCTGCGCCGGGAGCCCGCGGGGCCGAAGTCACCATTACAGATAATGAGGGTAACCGCGAAACGCTGCAGGAAGCCGAACCGGGCAAGTACCTGACCCAGACGCTGCGCGGCAAAACCGGCAACAGCTACACCCTGAATATCAAATGGAACGGTGAGGAATACACCGCCCGGACCCGCATCAACCGCGTACCGGCCATTGATTCGCTGGGCATCCGGTTCAGAAAAGGCGGCGGATTTATGGACGAAGGCTACTACATCTATTACTTCGGACCAGAGCCGGCCGGCGTAGGCGACAATTACCGGTTCAAGGTTTATAAGAACGACACCCTGCTCAGCAAGCCTCAGAACCTGATCGTCGCCGAAGACAAGCTGGTGGATGGCAATTACATCGGGAATGTGCAGCTGAACTTTGAACCCTTCAAAGCAGGTGACAAAGTACGGGTGGAGAACTGGTCTATTACGGATGATACGTACACGTTTTACACCGAGCTGCAGCAGCAGATACTCAACGGTGGTCTGTTTGCCAATCCGCCGGCCAACGTCCGCACCAACGTGTTCAACAGGAACGCCAGTGGACGTAAAGCAGTAGGCTGGTTTGGCGGTGCCGGAGTAGCTGCCCGGGAGGTGACTGTTACGGAGTAAAAAATAACTGCATGCAGTAAGTTTGTTAAAGATCAGCTACTGGAAGAAAAGGCTCCATCAGGGGCTTTTTTGTTTTCCGTCGGGCGGTATGCAATGCAATAAGTGTACTGACAGGGAAGGTTATGGCTGTATGGCCATATGACTGATTGACTGCTGAACCAACCAATGGTCATATAACCATACAGCCATTCAGCCACGTAGAATCATAACCTTCCTTGTGAATACGGCTGATTTAATCTCTTGCCGAAACAAATACTTTCCTCCTTCCCCACGTACGGACCGAAGTTGGAAATAATTCCGTAGCCGCAGCGGCCGTAGAGCGAAACGGCCTCCGGTTGCCCGTTGCCCGTTTCCAGTACCGCTTCCTGATAGCCTTCCGAAGCCGCCCAGATTTCGAGTTCGTGCAGGATGGTTTTGGCAACGCCCCGGCCCCGCCACTCCGGAAGTACAAACATCCGCTTGATTTCTGCTTTTCCCGCCTCTGCCATCGGCCGGTAGCAGCCGCAGCCAACCGGCTGCGTCCCGGCGTAAACAATTACTGCCCGGGCAGAAGGGTCTATTTTATTATGGGGCGAGTAGTATTCCTGCGCCGCACCGTAGCGGTTCAGCAGGTCCTGATCGAGCAGGGACACGAGTTTCTGAAAATCTTTATCTTCCGGGGTGGTTCGGGTTGCGTTGAGCATGGCAGTAAATTACGAATTACTTTTTCCCTGAATGCCTTTGACAGTCATCCCGAAAGGATCTTCCCGGCGAAATTAACCGTGGGAAAGGGGACAAGAAAAACCGTCTGAACGGTTTTCTCAAAAGCCTTCCTTACTCAGACCAAGGGTGCAGGACAAGTTCTCAAAGACATTGATTATTTAGCTGCGGGAAACCAAACTTGTCCTGCACCTCAAACCAGTTTACGGTACCAACCATTCAAAATTTAAAGTTATAAATTACTGTGCATTGCCGGAGCCAAACCAATAGGGTGGTACCTTCAGGTGGCTCATCAGGGCGCGGGCCAGTTGATGCGGGGTAGTAATCACATCCGGGTGATTCTGATTTACAATAGTGGCCGGCATGCCCGTAAACCGGGCTGTAGCCGGGTGCTGCACCATCACGATGCCGCCCTTGTTTTCAATTTCCCTGACACCTTCCAGTCCATCGCCGCCATTGCCGGAAAGAATGACGCCAATGGCCCGGTTTTCCGCATAATCAGCAAGGGACGAAAAGAAAATAGTAACGGACCGGTTGATTTTCTCCTCCGGACTACGGTCGCGCAGGCAAAAGCCGTCTCTGCCGAGGGTGGCCATCTTGCCCGGCGGCAGTAAATACACGTGATCCGGCTGCAGGTGTCCGCCGTGTTCCATCCACGTCACGGGCATTGAGGTCCAGCCGGCCAGAATGGTATCCAGTTTGCTCCGGGCAGTGGCTTGCAAATGACTGATAATCACGAAAGCAGCACCCGGGCCGGGAGGCAGGCAGGAAAGCATTTCCCTGAGAGGTTCCAGTCCACCGGCCGACAGGCCGACCCCGACCACATAAAAATTATCCTTCTCGATCATAGCCCCGGCAAATCAGGTAAAGCCAATAATGCTCAAATAATCCTCTCGCTACCGGATTGCTACGTAGAAAATTGCCGGGAGGTTAGTGACCCGGCAAAGGGGGCTTTCCCGGAAACTTACGCTGGCTGGGACAGAAGTTGGCAGTCAGCTTGCTATACTTGATGAATCCGCGCATTTTACATCTATTAGCCTGTTTCCCATGACGCCACTACTTAACCGCCGGACTTTTGTAAAAAATAACCTGCTGGCCGGCACTGGCCTTGCATTGTCGCCAGTGATATCTCCGGCCTTCTCACCGGATAAACCCGGCACTAAGGCTCCCCGCAAAGCCCGGATCGGCTTTATCGGGGTAGGACTCCGGGGTACTAACCACCTGCAAAACCTGCTCTACCGCGACGATGCCGTAGTGCCCGCCATTTGTGATGTAGACCCGGCGCGGATCAGGATTGTCCAGGACCGGCTGGTCAAGGCTGGCCATAAGAAGGCCGAGGCCTATACGGATGGAGAACATGCTTACCTCAAAATGCTGCAGCGGGCTGACCTGGACGGAGTGATCATTGCTACGCCCTGGGAGTGGCATACGCCAATGGCAGTAGCAGTCATGAAGGCCGGAAAGTACGCCGGGGTGGAAGTATCAGCGGCCAATACAGTGGAAGAATGCTGGGACCTGGTGAATACGTCCGAAGCCACCGGAATGCCCTGCATGATTCTGGAAAACGTGTGCTACCGCCGCGATGTAATGGCCATTCTGAACATGGTGCGGCAGGGATTATTCGGCGAACTGGTGCATGGGCAGTGCGGCTACCAGCACGATTTGAGGGCTGTAAAGTTTGAGCCGGGAGCGGAATTCGGGCCGCAGGGCGTACATGAAGCCCGCTGGCGTACGGCCCACTCCGTAAGCCGCAACGGTGATTTGTATCCCACCCACGGCATTGGCCCGATTGCCACTTACCTGGACATCAACCGCGGTAACCGCTTCGTTTCCCTCACTTCCACGGCCACCAAGGCCCGGGGGCTGCACGATTACGTGGTGGCCAAAGGCGGAGCAGACCATCCCAATGCAAAAGTAAGGTTTAAACTCGGCGACGTAGTGACAACCGTCATCCAGACGGCTAACGGAGAGTCGGTACTGATAACGCACGATACCAACCTGCCGCGGCCTTACTCCCTTGGTTTCCGGGTGCAGGGCACCAAAGGACTTTGGATGAACGACGGCAATACCATTTACATTGAAGGCAGGAGCAAACCCCACCAGTGGGAACCTTCAGAAGCATACCTGAAAGAATACGACCATCCCTTGTGGAAAAGGTACGAAGCTAAAGCCACCGGCTCGGGCCACGGCGGCATGGACTTTTTTGTGCTGCACGCTTTTGTGGAAGCCGTAAAGGCCAAAGCGCCCACGCCGCTGGATGCCTGCGATGCCGCCGCGTGGAGTGTGATCAGTCCGCTGTCGGAGATGTCGGTTGCGGCGGGAGGCGCCCCGCAAGCTTTTCCCGATTTCACCCGCGGCCGCTGGATGACGCGCAAGCCTGCCTTTGCGCTGAACGACGCGTATTAAATGAGTGAAGACAGAAAAGTTGGGGATAGCCCTGCCGGGAAAGGGCAGTGGAAGATGCCTGATAAAAGCAGGTTCTTTTGCACCCGGTAATTCTTATATTGTTGCCGATAAGCAAGTCTAGCTATGGCGGTCCGGTTTTACCGGCCTTGCCCGGCGCTTCAGCCGTTTGTGAGCAACTACATGCTCATGCATATTCAACTGGACAAAGATCTGCCCCGGGTGGTCCGGCAAACCCTGCTACCGTTAATAGCTCATCACTACGCAATAGTTATAGTAGCTGACGGTTCGCCCGGAGATACCTTTGCTTATTTTTCAGACTTACCCGTTTTCTACCTGCGACACCCGGTCAACCTTGGGCAGGGTGCGGCCCTGCAAACCGGGATGGAGTTTGCCAAAAGGCAGGGAGCAACCTATGTAGTGCATTTTGATGCCGATGGGCAGCATCCGGCGGCTGGTTTGAGTCAGCTGCTGGCCCCGTTACGAAGGAACAGCTGATGGAGTACTTGGCTCACGCTTCCTGAGGAGAGAATAAAAGCAATATTCCCGCAATCAGAAAAGTAGTACTGATGGCTGCACACACTGTCAATGGTTTGTTTACCGGCATGTGGCTTAGCGACGCGCATAATGGCTTACGGGCACTGAACCAGCAGGCTTTGGCAGTAATCCAGTTAACGGAAAACCGCCAGGCACACGCTACCGAAATTCTTTATCATGATCCGCCGCAACGGGCTGCGGGCTGTTGAGGTGCCGTCCAGTGTGACCTACACTGTTTAAAGGAGTAAAGGTCAATCTTCCATGAATGCTTTCTCCGTTTTGGTGGATCTGATCTTAAACAAACTGTTCAAATGAATCTTATACAGCCCCTGCTGGTAGCCGGCTTATTGCTGATCGGTGTAGTTTACCTCAACCGTTTTCGTAGCCGGATTATAGACACAATCATTATAGGGCTGATTCATACTCACTCCGACCGCAGCGACTCCACCGGGTTGGCAAGGGCAGCCCGGATGGCCTGGTAACTTACCGTCAGCAGCGCAATCAGCAGACTGAGGGCTCCGGCCACGGCGAATGTCCACCAGTGGATATCTGTCTTATAGGCAAAGTCCTGCAGCCACTGGTGCATGGCGTACCACGCTACCGGCGTTGCCAGCACCAGTGCCACCAGCACCAGCCGGAGGAAGCTGCCCGAGAGCAGCGAAATCAGGCTGCCCACCGACGCCCCCAGCACCTTGCGGATGCCGATTTCGCGGGTACGCTGCGCCATCACGAGTACCGCCATGGCAAAGAGGCCCATGCAGGAGATCAGGATGGCTAAGCCCGCCGCCGTGATGAATATCCGCGACAGCCGCTCCTCGTCCTCGTACTGCCGGTTGGTGTTCTCGTCGAGGAAAGAGCCCCTGAATTCAGTTTTGGGTGCTACTTCCTTCCATGCCTGCCGGAGCATATCCATGGTGGCCGGGAGGTTGTCGGGTCTGACTTTCACCAGAATGTAATGGACTGGCCAGTCCGGGTCCAGCACCAGCGTGAGGGAGTTGATGCTGCTGTGCAGCGACTGGAAGTGGAAATCTTTCATCACGCCGATTACCTGCAGCGGCGGCTTGCCGTCATCTACCGGCAGCAGGGTGCCAATAGGCTCTTTTTCGCCCAGTTGCCTGGCCATGGCTTCGTTGATGATGACGCTTTGCGCCGAATCGGAGGGAAACGCCGGGGAGAAGTCGCGGCCCGCCAGCAGGGGAATGTCCATGGTGGCCAGAAAGTCGTAATCCACGCGGATCCAGTACGAACTCACCGACCGGTCCTTGTAGTCAAAGCCGATTACTGAGGTCACCTGCGAATGGTCGAGGCCCAGACCAAAGTTGCGGTAAGTGCCGGTCACGTTCAGGACGCGGGGTTGCCGGGCCAGTTTGTCCCGCATCAGTTCCAGGGCTTTGGCTCCACTCAGCTCCTTGCCTACGGGAATACTGACCACCTGCTGCTCATTGAAACCCAACGGTTTGCTGCGCAGGTAACCCATCTGCTGCCAGGCCACCAGCGTACAGCCGATCAGCAGCGTGGCAATGGCAAACTGGGTTGTCACCAGCACGTTGCGCAGCGGATTGCGCCGGCTGGTGCTTACCTTCCCCTTCAGCACCTGCACCGTCTGGTAGCGGGTCATCAGCCACGCCGGGTAACCGCCGGCCAGCAGGGTCACCAGCAGAAAGCCGGCCAGCAGCAGGACGAGGGTTGCCGGTTCGCGGAGAAGATCCAGCGAAAGGGAAAAACGGAAGGAAGCCTTGTATTCGGGCAGCACCATGTACGCCAACGAGCCGCCCACAATCAGGGCCAAAAGGCAGATGATAAATGCTTCGCCCCAGAATTGCCAGATGATCTGATTCCGCGAGGCTCCCAGCACTTTGCGCATGCCCACTTCCCGGGCCCGGGTCATGGAGCGGGCAACGGTGAGGTTCACGAAGTTGATGCCGGCAATGAGCAGGATAAAGAAGCTGATGGTCACCAGCATCACCGGGAAGGTACGGTTCACCGGCCCCACGTTGTCGCCGCCGACTTCGGTATCGAAGTGCAGGTCGGGCAGGGAAACCAGGCGCAGGCTCATCAGTTCGCCGCGTTCATCGGGCACGGCCCCGTCGCGTTTCAGGTTCTGGATGCTGCCGGCGAAGTACTTTTTACTAAAGGCTTGCAGTTTCCTTTCGAATACTTCCACCTTTACGTTATCCTTCAGCTGCACGTAGGTAACGTGAAAGTGATTGTCCCAGCGGTCTTTGGAACTCTGATAACCGGGGTTGTTTTCAAAGCGGACCAGCACTGAGTACTGAATGCTGGATTGATCCGGGAAATCTTCCGCCACGCCCGAAACCGTAAAAGTCTGCCACTCGCCGGCAAACTTCATCTGCACCTGCCTGCCCACGGGATTCTCGTCCCCAAAAAGTTTCCTGGCCACTTTTTCGTTCAGCACCGTGCTGCTCAGGTCGGCCAGCACCGTCTGCGGATTGCCCTGCCGGAGCGGTAAGGAGAACATCCGGAAGAAGTCCGGGTCAGTGAATTTGATGGATTGGCTCAGTTCCTTGTCGCCGTACCGGATCAGGCAGTCGCCGCCGTTCTGCCGGACCACGTACTGCAGTTCCGGAAACTCTTTCTCCAGCGCCGGCTTCAGCGGGGCGGGCATCATGCTGCTTTTTTCCACGCCCCGGGTGGTGTTGGTCTGGAAGTAAAGCCGGTGGATGCGGTCACGGTTCTCGTGGAAAGCGTCGAAGCCAAACTCGTGCGCGGCGGTAAGAAACAGGAGCATACAACTGCCAAACGCCACCGACAGACCAACCGCGTTGATGGTGGTGTAGACCTTGTTCTTGAACAGGTTCCTGAGTGCGATTTTGAGATAGTTGCGCAACATGGCATTAAGGTTTTGGGTATATTTAAAAAAATGTTCTGATTATGGAAACCACCGTTGGACTGTCTGACTACGAACTCGAACGCGGGAAACCTATGCCTGATCTCACTCACGGTGCCATCCAGGCAAATTTAATTGTGCAGCTAGCCGTCAACTACGGCCCCCGCTTCCGGGTTGCCAGCGAAGTTGCGCTGGCCACCGTTCCCGAAGGCACCACCCCCGATATAGTGGTGTACCCGGCAAGGGAACTTAATTTTGTCAATGAATCCGCCAGACAGGCAGACGCCCCGCTGCTGGTCGTCGAAATTCAATCCCCCTCGCAGAGCAACGACGAAATGGTGGACAAGACCTTTGGGTACTTCGCCTTCGGCGTCAAATCCTGCTGGGTCGTTTTTCCGGCCATGCAAGGCGTTGCCGTATACTCGGCTCCCGGCACCTACCAGTATTTCCACGGCGGCGACATTCTCAAAGACACTACTCTGGACATCCAACTGGAGTTGAATAAGATTTTTGCGTAGTCCTCTCCGCCATTCCAATCCACTGCGCCGGCACGTTCCCCACAGTTCCCTCTTCGGGGGACAGGGGGCTATTCCGTCCGCAGGCTCTTCACCGGATTGGCCAGCGCCGCTTTCAGCGTCTGGAAGCTCACCGTCAGCAGGGCAATCAGCAGCACCACGCCGAACGGCAGTACAAACAGCCACCACTCCGGCCCCGTGCGGAACGCGTACCCCTGCAGCCACTGATTGGTTACGTACCAGGCAATTGGCACCGAAATCACAAAGCCGATCACCACCAGCAGGGCAAAATCCTTGTAGAGCAGCTGCAGAATCTGCATCACCGACGCCCCCAGCACCTTCCGTACGCCGATTTCCTTCGTCCGCTGCACTGTGGCAAAGGAAGCCAGCCCGAACAGCCCGAGGCAGGCCACCAGGATGGCAAGGCCCGTAAACAGCCCGAATACCTGCCCGAACCGCTGATCGGCCTTGTACTGCTCATTGAAATGTTCATCCAGAAAGAAATATTCGAAGGGATTGCCCGGAAAGAAGCGGTTCCAGCCCGCCTGCAGGCTGGCAATGGTGCCGGAAAGTTGCCCGGTACCCACCTTTACTGAAATCGGCCCTGCAAGGTCGGGGATGAGCCGGAAAACCAGCGGCTCGTACGCCTCCCGCAGCGACTGCTGGTGGTAGTTGTCAATGACGCCGATGAGCCGGTACTGCTCGCCCCAGAATTCAATTTCCTTGCCTATTGCCGCTTCCGGTTTATCAAACCCGAGTTGCTGAACGGCCATTTTGTTGAAAATGACTGCTTTCGGGTCAGTACCGTAGGCTTTGGAAAATTTCCGTCCGGCCACCAGCTTCATGTCGTACGTGTCCAGGTAATCATAATCACCGCCGATCACGCGGTATTGCCTGCCCTCCTTTTCATCGGTGCCTTTCAGGCGGATACCGCCCGCGTTCCAGCCGACGGCGTCACCGGGAACGGAGGTAGAAACGGCAACTTTGCTGATGCCCGGGAACCGCAGCATCTCCTCCTTGAAGGCGGTCATGGTGGTCTGAAAGGTAGAATCCGTCCGGACGATGGGGGCCCTGATCACCAGCGTCTGGTCAATGTTGATGCCCAGCTTCTGGTCGCGCATGAACTGGATCTGGCGGAAAACCGTGAAGGTGCCGGTCAGCAGGAAGAGCGAAGCCGCAAACTGAAACACGACCAGCGACTTGCGCAGAAACACGCCCCGGTGCGAAGCACTTAACTTTCCCTTGAGCACGGTCACCGGCATGAAACCCGACAGCACAAAGGCCGGGTACAGCCCCGACAAAAATGCCCCGACCACAAAAAGACCGAGCAAGGCCAGCCAGAAAGAGGGACTCAGCAGCAACGAAAAGCTCAGTTGCTGACCAGACAGCCCGTTGAAGAAAGGCAGCGCCACGACCACCAGAACCAGCGCCACCAACACCGCCAACGCATTGAGCAGCGCCGATTCGAGCAGAAACTGCCGGATCAGCTGCCCCCGGAAGGAGCCGGCCACTTTCCGGATGCCGACCTCTTTGGCCCGGTTGATGGCCCGGGCCGTAGCCAGGTTGATGTAGTTAACCCACGCAATGACCACGATGAAAAAGGCGATGCCCAGCAGCAGATACACCGCGTTACCGTCGCCGTTGGGCTCTACTTCGCCCATAAAGTTGGAGTACAGGTGAATGTCGGGCAGGGATTGCAGCAGGTAGATTGCCGCCGAGTTGTAGCGCTTGTGTTCTTCGCCCGCCAGCTTGTCGACCACGGCCGGGAATTTGGCTTCCAGTGCGTTAGGGTTGGTTCCGGGTTTCAGCAGCAGGTACGTGAGGCAGCCGTCCCACTGCCACGCCGTTTCGGGGTTGTTGTCGGGCCCCATCTGCTTTACGAAGGTAATGTAGGAGAGCAGGGCGTCAAACTTCAGGTGCGTGTTGGGCGGAAGGTCGCCGGCTACGCCGGTAATTTTATACTCGCGTTTTTCGTTCAGCCGGATGCTTTTGCCCAGCGGGTCCTGCCCCTTGAAGTACTTTTCGGCAAGGGCTTTGGAAATCACTACGGTATTGGGCTCCGCCAGCGCCGTATTGGGGTCGCCGGAGAGCAGGGGATAGGAAAAAACCTTAAAGAAGGCTTCGCTGGCAAACATGGGCTTCTCTACCTTGAACTGTTCGGTACCGTAGCTGGCGACCATCGGCCCCCGCTGCAGCATTTTTACGTATTCTTCTATTTCACCGAAAGCATCCTTGAAGGAATTGCCCGCGGCGTACGCCCCGGCCGCCCACTGCGTACTGAGTTTCCCTTCGTTGTAGCGGTCTTGCCGGACGCGGTAAATGCGGTCACCCTTGGCGTGGAAATCATCGTAACTCAGCTCAAACCGCACGTACTGCAGGATGAGCAGGCAGGCCGCAATGCCAATGGCAAGGCCCAGAATGTTGATGGCAGAAAACGCCTTGTGCCGCAGCAGGTTCCGCCAGGCAATGGTGAGATAGTTACGGTACATAGGATAATTACTAATTACGAATGAAGAATTACGAATGAAGAATGACTTTTCAGGTCTTGTATTTTCAAATAAAGCGGGTTCCTGGAGACTTATAGGGAAAAGTCTCCAGGAACCATAAAGCGAAATTATACTTCTGTAAATCAATGGTTTATTGACTATAACCGCAACTGTCCGAATGACCCCATCAGTAATTAGTCATTCGTAATTAGTAATTATTCTGATCTCAGCGACTTCACCGGATTCGTCAGGGCCGCCTTTATTGATTGGTAAATAACCGTGGCCCAGCAGATCAGCAGCGTCAGCAGGCAGGCCACCAAAAATATGTACCAGGCAATAGGTGTCTTGTAGGGGAAGCTTTCCAGCCACTTGTGCATTGAATACCACGCTACCGGTATCGCCACCGGGAACGAGAACAGCACCAGCTTCGTGAAGTCTTTGGAAAGCAACAACACCACACTGGATTCGGAGGCGCCCAGCACCTTCCGCACCCCGATTTCCTTCACCCGTTGTTCAGTGGTAAACGTGGCAAGGCCAAACAGCCCGAGGCAGGCAATCAGGATCGTAAGCGCCGAGAAAGCCGTAAAGATGCGGCCCCGCAACTCATCGGCCTGGTACGCCGACTCGAAATCCTGATCCAGGAAACGATACTGGAATAGCTTGTTTGGGTAAATCTGGCGCCACTTCTGCTCGATGAACGCCAGGGTTTTGGAGGCGTCCTGCGCCGCAATTTTGATGTGAATGATTGGATTGCTCGGCCGGTACAGCATGATCATCGGCTCGATGGGGTTGTACAGCGACTGCTGGTGGAAATCCTTGACCACGCCCACTACCTGCGCCATGGGCGGTGCCTCCTGGCCATCCTGTGCCTGCGGTAAGCCGCCGATCCGGACTTTCTTGCCCAGCGGTTCTTTCCACGCCATCCGCTCCACTACCGCCTGGTTGATAATAACCCCGTAGGTAGTGTCGCCCGGAATTTTGGCCGAAAAATCACGCCCCTGCACCAGTTTCATGCCCATTGCCTTCAGGTAATCGTGGTCCATAGCCATCGGTTTAAAGCCCATTTCCTTGATTCCCTGGTTGGATTCGACGGCGAATATGTTCTTGCCGCCGATGTTGCTGGTGGCTGAGGTGGCCGAAGCGACGCTGGTAATCTTCGGATTGGAGAGCAGGCTGTTTTTCAAGGCATTGTACCGCTCGCGGGGCTGATTGCCCTGGTAATCAATGGTGAGTACCTGACTTTTGTCGTAGCCGAGGTCTTTGTTGCGCATGTAGTTGAGCTGATCGTACACGACCCAGGTGCAGATGAGCATGATCAGCGAAATCGAGAACTGCACCACTACCAGTGCCTTGCGGAAAAAGGCGTTGCCTCCCTTCGCCTGAAAGGAACCCTTGAGCACGGAGGCCGGCTGGATGCCCGACAGGTAGAAGGCGGGATAACTGCCACTGATTACACCCGTAAAAATCACGATGCCAAGGGCGGCCAGCATAAACTGCGGCTGCAACAGTTCCAGAAAGCTGATTTCCTTGCCCGAAACATTGTTGAAAAAGGGCAGCAGTACCGCCACCAGGATCAGGCTGGCAATCAGGGCGAACACCGTCATCAGCACCGATTCGGTGAGGAACTGTCCCATCAGGGCACTCCGTTCCGAACCCATTACCTTGCGGATGCCTACTTCTTTGGCTCTCCGGGCCGAACGCGCCGTGGCGAGGTTCATGTAGTTGATGGCGGCAATGAGCAGCATGAAAAACGCAATGGCGGCGAACGTGTACACGTACCCGATGTCGCCGTTAGACTCGCCTTCCAGCTTTGAGTGCAGGTGAATACGGGCAAGGGGCTGCAGTTCAAAATCCATTTTGATATTCATCCGGCCAAAAATCGGCTTGAGGTACTTTTCGTACACCTGCGGGAATTTGCTTTCCAGCGTCTTTGGGTTGGTTCCTTCGGGCAGCACCAGGTAGCTGTTCACGTAAAATGCCCCCCAGTTGGTAGCGTTGCGTTCCGCGTTGCCGATGGAGAGCAGCGCATTGAAGGTAAAGTGGGAGTTTTTGGGAACGCCTTCCATGACCCCGGTTACTTTATAGGCCGTGGTATCGTTGGTTTTGAGGGCTTCACCCAGGGCACTGCGCTTTCCAAAAAACTTACGGGCCACACTCTCGGTCAGCACTACGCTGCCGGGCTGATCGAGGGCGGTTTTAGGGTCACCCTCAATAAATTTGTAGGTAAACACATCAAACACCGTAGAGTCAGCGGCGTAAATGTCATCCTCAAAAAACCGCTTGTCGCCCTGCTGGAACGGGACCCGGCCGTACGGGAAAAACCGCACGTAACTCTCCACCACCGGGTAATCTTCCTTCAGGGTTTTGGCCGCCGGGGCCGGGGTAGCACTCCAGCTGAACGCCTTGTCCGGCTCCTGAATGTGGGAGGCAATCCGGTAAATCCTGGAGGCCTTTTCGTGGTACCGGTCGTAGCTCAGTTCGTCGGTGATGTAGAGCAGCAGCAGCAGGCTGCACGTAATCCCGATGGTGAGTCCCACGATATTCAGCAGGCTATAGAATTTGTCTCTCCGGATGTTGCGGACGGCAATGGTGAGGTAGTTGCGGAGCATACTGGTTTTTGTTAAGTTTGGTAAAAACAATGCATTATGTATTTTCCTGCTTCCACGAAACCATCACTGGCCGGCGAAGATCTGGGAATCTGGGCACCTGTTGAACACCAGCGGGTTATATCGCTGCTGACCATGGGTTTGGGAGTCCTCTACCACCGCGAAAAAGCCATTCCGCTGGAACCTCTGCCCGAAACGATGCTTGACGAGGGCAAGGCCAGCCAGGTGCCCGATGTATCCCTGCGCGATAATGAAGCCGCTCAGACTCCGGTTATCATTGAAGTATGCCATACCAATGGTTTAAAGGGTGACCTGCGTAAAGTGATTCAACTGATAGACGAAGATATTTACGGGATACGGGAGGGTTTCATTTACGACTACCGGACTGGTAAATGGCAGCGTTATTGTTTTGGCGACGGTGGGCTGACGACCGAATCATCCTTTTCGGTAGTGTTGAACCTTGACCTGAACCAGTTTTTATAACCGCTTTCCTACTCACTCCGTAAACTCTTCACCGGATTGGCCAGTGCCGCTTTGATGCTCTGGAAACTCACCGTGAGCAGGGCAATGAGGATGGCAAGGCCGCCGGCCAGGGCAAAAATCCACCAGCTAATATCGAGCTTGTATTCAAAATTCTGTAGCCACTTCTGAGTGACGTACCAACTGAATGGCGTGGAAATCACAATGGCGAGAAGTATAAGCTTCAGGAAATCATTAGACAGCAGTGTGATAATGCTGATTACGGAGGCCCCCAGCACTTTGCGGACGCCAATTTCTTTGGTGCGTTGCTCGGCCGTAAAAGCTGCCAAACCAAACAGACCGAGGCAGGAGATGAAGATGGCCAGGGCCGCGAAGTAATTGGCTAACGTAGCTACCATCATTTCGCTTTTGTACATCTCCTGGTAGTCGCTGTCGGCAAAATTGCACGTAAACGGAAAAGCAGGCATCATCCTTTGCCACAGGGTTTCCACACTGGCCAACGCCTGTCTGGTCTGGCCGGGCAGCGTACGGATCAGGATGGTTTGTCCGCCGGCATCAGGTTCCAGCCGGATAATAAGCGGCTCAACAGGTACATGAAGCGAATGAAAGTGAAAGTCTTCCACTACGCCAATGATTACGCCCGGCCTGCCCCACATGGTCAGGGGTTGTCCGATTGGATTCTGGTAGCCGATGCGGCGGGCAGCGGCCCGGTTGATGATGTAGTTGGAGGAATCGGTACCAAATTGGGGTGAAAAATCGCGTCCGTTTACCCGTACTTTCATCGTTTGGAGGTAATCGTATCCTACCCCCGCCTGGTAAAACTCCATCGTATTGTTGGGGTCTTTGCCGGGCCACGTAACGCCGCTGGTGCTGTTGCCGATTTCTACCGGGGACTGCCGGGTGTACGACACCGATTGAATGCCCGGCATCCGGAGCAGTTCTTGCTTAAAGGTCTGGTATCTGGTATTCAGTTCACCTTCTGCCGGGATGTACAGCAGGTTTTCGCGGTCGTAGCCCAGGTTTTTGGTCTGTACGTAATGCACCTGCCGGTACACGACCAGGGTACCGACAATGAGTAACACAGACAGTATGAACTGGAACACCACCAGCCCTTGCCGGAATACGGTTGCCCCGGCACCGAACCGAAGCGTGCCCTTCAGCACCCGTGCGGGGTTGAGGGAAGACAGAAAAAGGGCCGGGTAACTGCCCGCAATCAAGCCGGTAATCAGGGTAAGGCCCACCAGCGAAAACCAAGGGACGGGACTACTCATCCGCAGGGATATTTCTTTGCCGGTCAGTTGGTTGAAAACCGGCAGCAGCAGCCACACCATACCCAGCGCCGTACCCAATGCCAGGAATGTCAGCAGCAGGGCTTCGCCCAGAAATTGAACCACCAGCAGGCTCCGGACGGCACCCACTACCTTGCGTACGCCTACTTCCTTCGCCCGCCTGACGGACCGGGCCGTGGAGAGGTTCATAAAATTGATGCAGGCAATCAGCAGCAGAAACACGGCCACTACGCCAAATAGCCGCACGTACCCGATCCGGCCGCCGTCCTGGTACCCATTCTCGAAATTGGAGTACAGATACGCGTCCTCATACGGCTGCAAAAAAAGCTGAACGTCCGTATTTTTTCCGTCCAGTGTCTTGTCAAACTCACGGATCAGATACCGCATTTTGGCCGCCAGCCGGGCCGGGTCGGCATCGGGGCGTAGTTGGATCACCGTGTGCGGAGCATTGTTGCCCCATTCCCTGGCCCAGGGATTGCGCGAAAGAAAATCCTGCCAGCTGAGCAGGAAGTCGTATTTCCGGAGGGCATTCGGGGGGAGGTTTTCGAAGACTGCCGTTACCTGATACTCTTTCGCGAAGTCCAGCCGGACGGTTTGCCCAAGGGCAGCATCCGGAGTGCCAAAGTAGTTTTCGGCCACCTGGCGCGAAATCGCCACACCGGTAGGGGAACTCAGAGCCGTTTCGGGAGTACCCGCCAGCAGGGGTACGCTGAACATTCTAAACCAATCAGGGCCGGCAGAGTAGCCGTGCTGCCTGGTTATTTTATCGCCTGCCGAAAAGGTTATGTACTGCTGCCAGCCCGTAAACCCGGCAGCGTGGACAATCTCGGGAAACTGCTTTTTCAACTCATCAGCCAGAAGGCCGGGCGTAGAAGACTGCGCTTCTACCTTGCCGTCGTAATACTGCCGTTCCATCACCCGGTACAAATACGGGCCGTTCGCGTGATACGCCTCAACGTTCAGTTCGTCGGTTATCCAAAGGAATATGAGCAGGCTACAGGCCAATCCCAGGGCCAGCCCCAGAACGTTGATGCTGGTAAAGCCTTTGTTTCGCCAAAGGTTCCGGAGGGCAATGGTGAGATAGTTTTTAAGCACGCCTTTTACGGTTTTGGTTATCTTTGAAAAAATACAATGAAGTATGGAATCGTCCCAGTATAACGTGTCCGAGGAGTTTCAGACAGAAGATATTATGTCTTACAATCACGCCAAGCTGACTTACCGGCTCACCAAAAGTCTGGGCCGGTACGACACGCAGTACGACATTCTGCCGGAACTGGAATTTGACCTCTCGCATGGCCGTGCCAGACCTGACGTAGCCATCTGCCAGCCTGCCAAAGCCGACTGGCTGCGGGACGTGATCCGCCCTACGACGCCGCCCCTGCTGGCGGTTGAAATTCTGTCGCCCCGGCAGGCACTTTCCGACCTGACAGATAAAGTGCTGGACGTGTATTTTCCGTCGGGCACTTCCGTGGTATGGATCGTGATTCCGCATTTTAAACAGGTGACCGTCATGACCCCGGAAGCCCAGACTACCCTCACGTCCGGAGTGGTCCGCGACGAGAATACCGGCATTGAACTGGAACTGGCTCATATCTTTGAGTAAATTATTCCGACCTTAGCGACTTCACCGGATTGGCCAGTGCCGCTTTGATGCTCTGGAAACTCACCGTCAGCAGGGCGATGCTGACGGCTAGCAATCCGGCCAGGGCAAATACCCACCATTGGATATCAACCTTATAGGCAAAGTCTTGCAGCCATCTATTCATCACGTACCAGGCAATAGGCGAGGCAAGCACAATGGCAAATAGCACCAGTTTGAGAAAGTCCTTGGAGAGCAGGGCAACAATGCTGCTTACGGAGGCGCCCAGCACTTTGCGGATGCCGATTTCTTTGGTACGGCGTTCGGCCGAGAACGTAGCCAAGCCAAAGAGACCCAGGCAGGAGATCAGGACGGCAATGCCGGCAAAAACATTGAATAACTGCCCGGCTTTTCGTTCCGTTTGGTATAGCCGGTCGAAGCTCTCATCCAGAAAGGAGTACGCAAAAGGCGTTTCGGGAAAACGTTCTTTCCAAATACGATCCGTTTCAAGCAGCACCCGCGGAGCAGCTCCCGGACTGATTTTGACGAAAATCTGCGACTGCCAATCCGGATTGTAAAACATCACCATGGGCTCAATCTTCTGGTGGAAGCTGCGAAAATGGAAATCTTTCGCCACGCCGATGATTTGCCCGCGTCGACTCTGAAACTCAAACCACTGACCTACCACGGGGGCTTTCAATCCGAGAGCTTTCACGGCAGTTTCGTTCAGAATCACGTTGGACGTATCCAGCTTTATGTCCCGCCGGAACCAGCGCCCCGCCGTGAGTTTGAGGTGGAAGACCGAACGCGTTTCGGGTTCCACGGAAAACTGGGAGACTGTCGGCGTAAAATCGTCGGGTTTACCCGCCCATTTCAGGCTTCCGCTGTGGGTGCTCACCATGTCAATAATGGATAGATTCGTGGAGGTAACACCAACCACGCCGCCCGCTTCGCGTAACCGCTGCTTGATCAAATCACGGGCTCCTTTCGTTTTAGCGCCACCGGAAAAGGGCAATCCGAACGAAAAAACGTGTGCCCGCCCGTAGCCGGGGTCCTGCGTTTGCGCGTAACGAAGCTGGCGGAAGATAACCAGCGTACTGACGATAAGTACGATTGAAATCGTGAATTGCACAACGACTAATCCCTGACGGAACCCGGCGTTGCGCGTACTGAGTACGTTGCCTCCCTTCAAGGCTTTTACGGGTTCGAGTGATGACAGCAGGAGGGACGGATAAACGCCGGCCAGCAGCACCGTCAGCCCAAGGCTGCCCAGCAGGAGCAGCCAGAGGGTACCATTCCGGAAGTGGAGGGTAAACTGGTTATCCGTGAAGTCGTTGAACCGTGGCAGGATAAGGCCAATTAACCCCAACGCCAAGCCTAGTGCCAGCAAGGTGAGCAGGCTTGATTCGCTCAGAAATTGTCCGAACAAACCCACCCGGTCCGCGCCGATAATCTTTTTGATGCCTATTTCCTTAGCCCGTTGACTGGCCAGCGCAGTGGACAGGTTCACGTAGTTGATGCTGGCTATCACCAGGATCAGCAGCCCTACCAGCCCCAGCGTGGTGACCGTGCGGCGATTTCCCTTAGGAAGATCATCCGTTTGAAATGTGGTGTTGAAGTGAATGTCCCGCAGCGGAAGCAGGCTGGCCGTTACGCTGGAGCCCTTCTTATAAGCGTAGTACAGCCGGGTCAGTTGCGGACCTATCTTTTCCGGCTTTACGCCGGCGTGTAATTGGATGAATAATTGGTAATTGAAGTTGTTCCAGCTTTGGTCGTTACTCCGTTCGCCGGCCGTTCGCAGCGAGGCAGCGATGGGCAGTAGTACGTCGTAGCGAAAGCTGGAATTAGCCGGATTATCCCGCACAACCGCCCGGACGATTAGATTTATTGAATCCAGGCCGATTACTTTGCCAATGGCCGTGGCCGGATCGCCAAACCAGTTGCGGGCTTTCGTTTCAGTCAGTACTACGCTGTTGGGTTCGAGAAGGGCCCGCCTGGGGTCGCCCAGCAGGAATTGATAATCGAAAGCAGCAAACCAGCTCGAATCCACGAAAAGGGCCTTTTCTTCCGGGCGGAGTTCGTTGCCAATTCGGAAAACGGGAGGTTGCGAAGGCTTCTTGAAACGGGTAATTCGCTTGATACCGGGCACCTCGCGCTGGGCCGTTTCACCCAGCATGAGCGGTGAATTTGCCCACACCCAAGGTTCGTCGGACACCTTTATCGTGTTGGTAACGCGGTACGTCCGGCCGGCTTCGCGGTGGTAGCTATCGAAGCTAAGTTCGTTCTGCACCCAAAGCAGAATGAGCACGGATGCGGCCAAGCCTATGGCCAATCCAAACAGGTTGAGTAGGCTGTAAATCTTATTTCGCCAAAGATTACGCCAGGCAATAGTGAAGTAGTTAAGCAGCATGTCGTTTCGGTTTTAAGTATCTTTGAGAAAAACCTGTCGTGTTATGGAAGCGGTTATTGAACGTCTGTCTGATTACGAACTCCAGCGCGGTAAACCGATGCCTAATACTATTCATGGGGCCATCCAGGCCAATCTTATTTTTGAGCTGACCAGTCGCTACCGCCAATCGTACCGCATCTTATCGGAAGTTACGCTGGCCACCGAACCGGATGGTTCTACGCCCGATGTGCTGCTCTATCCTTCTTTTCCGTTGGATTACCTGAGTGTTCCTGCAGCCAAACGCTCAGACGCACCGTTGCTGTGCATCGAGATTCAGTCTCCTTCGCAAAGCATGGAAAGCATGATTGAAAAAACAATTCTCTACTTTGCCTTCGGTGTACAATCCTGCTGGATCGTTGTTCCAAGCCTGCAAGCCGTTCTCGTATACAGCCGGCCGGGCCAGTACCATTTCTTCCACGGCGAGGACACGTTACGTGATCCGGGGGCAGGCATCGAACTACCGCTACCGGGCATTTTTGTCTGATTTATTCCGTTCGCAAACTCTTCACCGGGTTGGCCATTGCCGCCTTCAGCGACCGGTAGCCCACCGTTATCAGCGCAATCCCCAGCGAGATTCCGGCCGCCAGCACGAATACGCCGGCACCCAGCGGAATCCGGTAGGGGTAGTTTTCCAGCCACTTTTGCATGGCAAAGCCGGCCAGCGGCGCAGACACCACAAACGCAGCGAGTACCAGCCCCACAAATTCTCTGGAAAACAGCAGCAGGATACTGCCCGCCGAAGCGCCCAGCACCTTGCGGATGCCTACCTCTTTGGTGCGGCGTTCGGCCATGAAGGATACAAGTCCATACAGCCCAAGGCAGCCGATGAAGATGGCAAGGCCCGCGAAGAACTGGAACAGCCGCGTAAACTGCCGTTCGTCCTTGTAAAAATCGGCGATGGTCTGGTCCAGAAACTTGTATTCGTACACATAATCCGGATACGCCCCTTTCCAGGCCCGCTCAATTCCGGCCACCGTCTGCGGCACGTTCTTCGAATTGATCTTGATGCCCGCGACGTTATAAGTAAAATGGTAAGTAGCGATAAAGCTGGCTTGAATTTCCTCTTTGAGGGAATGCTGGTGGAAATCGCGGACTACGCCCACAATGGGTTTCGGGTCGCCCCGGCCACCCAGCAGAATCCGCTTGCCGATGGCCTCCTCCGGACTCCGGAAGCCGGCTTTTTTTACAAAAGTCTCGTTTACCACCATTTCCCGGACCGTATCACCTGCCGCGTACATCCGGCCGGCCACCAGCTTGAGGCCGTACGTGCGGAAGAAAGCCGTGTCGGCCGGCATGGCAAGCATATTAAAAGGTGCTTCTTCCGCCTGATCTGCAAACCGGAAGGAAGTGCTCCAGCTGGAGGCAGAGGCCGGGGTGGCATACGAAAGGCTGACACCTTCCACGCCCGGGATGGCCAGCAACCCATTGCGCAGCGGACGTGTCTGGCTACATTGGGCTCCGAAAGGGGCACTGTTACAATGGCTTCCTTGTTGAAGCCGAGGGGTGCCGACCCAAAGTAGCGCATCTGGCTCACGGCCACCAGTGTACCGATGATAAAGAACTGGGAGATGACAAACTGCACCACCACCAGACTCCGTCGCAGCGACAACCCACCCGCCGGAGCCGTAGTGATCCTGCCCTTCAGCGCCGCAACGGGCCGGAACCCGGACAATACCAGCGCCGGGTAGAAACCCGCCAGCAAACTTACCGTTACCAGCAGAATCAGCATGAAAGCCGGCAACCGGGGATGGGTCAGCGGCCCGAACCGGAGGTGAATATCCATAAAGCTGTTCAGGGCGGGTAGCACCAGCAACGTAAGTCCGACCGATACCAGCAAGGCAAAAAGTGTCAGCAGCGTAGTTTCCCCCAGAAACTGCCCGGCCAGTTGAGCCCGGCTGCCGCCCAGTGCCTTCCGTACGCCTACCTCCCCTGACCGCTTCGCGGCCTGCGCCGTTGCCAGGTTGATGAAGTTGATGCAGGCCGCCAGCAGCAGGAAAACACCCACCAGCCCCATCACCGTAAGGCCGTTGCGGCTGATGGTGCGGCCGTTGTAGTTGCTGTACCGTTCGTCGAAGCCAAGGTCGCGCAGGGGCTGCAACCGGTGGCGGGCAATCTGGTCGCCGGATTCCTTATACTTTTGGTTGAAGGCAGGCATGAACCGGTCAAACGCAATTTTGCTCATGGTTTCGGGCAGCACCACGTAAGTCTGGTGGTTACCCGAAATACCACCCCAGTCCTCATTTACGCCGACCTGCTTAAAATAACTTTCCAGATCATGATGGGATACCAGGGCGCGGAAGCGGAAATCAGTGGTGACGGGAGGATTTTGCAGGATGCCGGTCACCTTCAGCACGGCGGTAGTATCCCAGTCCAGCCGGACGGTCTGACCCAGGGCACGCTGCCAGTTGCCGAAATAGCGGGTAGCCGTTTCTTCAGTGAGTACTACCGAGTTGGGGTTGCCCAGTGACTGCTGCGGGTTGCCACTCAGCCAGGCGAAATCAAACACCTTAAAGAAATCCGGTTGGGTGAAGAAAACGCCTTTTTCCTCCCTGAACTGGTCCTTGCGGCCACCTTCCCGGTTGACGGTAAACTGCCCGTTGCGAATGTGAAAAATGGCCGCCACGGCCTCCAGTTGCGGAAAGTCGTTGCGCAGTGCACGAGGCATGGGAAGCGGTACGCCGGCGGTATGGCTCACGCCAGTAGGGCGGTGCGTATCGGTCACGACCCGGTAAATGCGGTCTTTTTTGGTATGGAAAGCGTCGAAATCCAGCTTATACTGCACCAGCAGGAAAATGACAATGCACGCCGTAATGCCTACTGCCAGCCCGGTTACATTCAGCAGCGTGTAGGTCGGGTTGCGGAGCAGGTTTCTTAAGGCGGTGGTCAGGTAGTTACGGATCATAAGAGCCCCCCAGCCCCCGAAGGGGGAGTAAAAGCCCCCTGTCCCCGAAGGGGGAACTGAAGGGGACGCTGTAAGTGGTTAGTAATAAGTGACCAGTTTTTCCATTGGCATAGTTGCTTTTCAGGGCACCCACCTTTCGCCTGTTCCACGCGTGAGCCTGTCACAGTTCCCCCTTCGGGGGACAGGGGGCTATATGTGAAACTTCTCCTTTATATTTTCGGTAACCACCTTACCGTCAAACAGGTTGATGATGCGGTGGGCAAAGCCGGCGTCGTACGGAGAGTGCGTCACCATGATGATGGTGGTACCGGCGTCGTTGAGGCTGGTGAGCAGCTTCATTACCTCTTCGCCGTTCACGGAGTCAAGGTTACCGGTCGGTTCATCGGCCAGAATCAGCCTGGGGTTGGCAACTACGGCGCGGGCAATGGCCACGCGCTGCTGCTGACCACCGGAAAGCTGCTGCGGGAAGTGGTTGCGGCGGTGCATGATGTTCATCCGCTCGAGTACTGCTTCCACTTTCTGCTTCCGCTCACCCGCCGGTACTTTCATGTACAGCAGGGGCAGCTCCACGTTTTCAAATACAGTGAGTTCGTCGATCAGGTTGAAGCTTTGGAACACGAAGCCGATGGCACCCTTGCGCAGCTGGGCCCGCTGCCGTTCGGATACTTTGCCCACTTCCTTGCCGAGGAAATAATATTCACCGTCCGAAGGGTTATCGAGCAGGCCCAGAATGTTCATCAGGGTGGATTTGCCGCAGCCCGACGGACCCATCATGGCTACGAATTCACCTTCGTTGATGTCGATGCTTACCCCGTTGAGGGCGGTGGTTTCTACTTCGTCAGTCGTGAATACCTTCTGCAGATTTTTTGTTTGAATCATGGCCATGGTGGGTGGGTGTTAGGTATTGGGGATTAGGTATTGGGTGTTAGAGGTTAGGTGTTAGGTGTTAGGGTTTGGATTGTCTTAGTTTGACTTTTTGTATGAAGACGTTGAGCATTTTTTTCAGCTGCAAAATTTTCTCGTTTAACTCTTCATAATTTTCGCCGGCGAGGTAGTGAAGGTCTTTTGCAAGCAGTATCTGATACTCTAATTCACTTGCAGATCCCATTGAGATCACTAAAAACCTGACTAACTCTGCGTCTGAGCCGCGTCCGCATCCCTCAGCAATGTTTGTTGGCACGGAAGAGGCAGACCGGCGCATCTGTTGCACCAATCCGTACTTTTCTTCCCCCGGGAAGGTACTGGTTAGTTTGTACACCTGTAGCGTCAACTGATGGCTCACTTCCCATACCCTCAATTTTTTAAAGTCAATCATGGATGCAGAGATGGGGAATTAGGGATTAGGTTTTGGGAATAGTTTCTGATTTGTGAATATGTCCGTAAGCTAACTGTTAAAGTATTAAGACCGGAGGGGCATAATTTAGCGGCTAACCCCCAATCCCTAAACCCTATCAAAACACCAGAACCTGATTGTCGCCGAAGTTTTCGTACGACGATGTGATTACCTTATCACCAGGCTGCAAACCTTCCAGTACTTCGAAGTACTCCGGATTCTTCCGTCCGAGAGAAATGTTGCGCTTCACGGCCCGGTTGCCGGCCTCATCCACTACAAATACCCAGTTGCCGCCCGTGTCGGTAAAGAAACCACCCACCGCCAGCAATGTGGCTTCGGATGATTTACCCAGCTCCAGCCGGATGGGGGAAGACTGACCGCGCTTGATGCCCTCGGGAGCGCCTTTCGGAAAAATCATATCCACTTCAAAGCGGCCGTCGCGTACTTCGGGGTAGATCTTGGAGATTTCCAGCGGGTGCGTTTTGCCGTTGAAGTCAAACTCGCCCCGCAGGCCGAGGTAGATGCGGGAGATGTAGTGTTCGTCGATGCCGACCCGCATTTTAAAACCATGAAGGTCATCAATCTGGCCGATGTTCTGCCCGGCCTGGATAGAGGCGCCTACTTCTACGCTAATGGAAGAGAGCTGGCCGCCGACGGGAGCCTTCACGTAGAGGTTGCTCAGGTTGTCCTGCATCATTTTCATGTTGCGTTCCGTGCGGCTTAGCGTACCTTCCAGCTGCTCAATCTGCGTTCTGGCGTTCATCTCCTGGTACTTTTGGGATTCGATTTCGATTGCGCGCTGCTGCACGAGCTGGTCATAATCCCGCTTCGATTTGAGGAATTCCTGCTCCGAAATCACCTTTTCCTTATAGAGTACCTTGTTGCGTTCGTAGGTATCCCTGGCCTGATCGGTCTGGAAATCAAGGGTAGACAGCGTTTTGCGGAGGTTAAAACGGTCCTGCCGCAGTTGCAGGCGGGTGCGCTGCAGTTCGTTTACCAGCCGGTACATTTCCGTTTCGCGGTTCACAAAGTCCATCATCAGGCGGTTGTTGTCCAGCTTGAGGATGGTATCACCGGGCTTCACCATACCGCCCCCGTCGCGGAACTTGCGGCTCACGTAACCACCTTCGATGGCATCCAGATAGATGGTTTTCAGCGGCTGCACCACCCCGGTCACGGAAATATATTCAGTAAAGCTGCCTTTCTGCACAGTAGAGACGGTGATCTTTTCCTGATCCACGTTCAGCTTGGAAGAAGTGTCGGCGAAGATGAGGTTGTAGAGGGCAAACAAGCCGAACATGCTGCCGATGCTGATCAGGGCAATGTTGCGGACTGTCCATCTCTTCTTTTCAATTTTACGATCCATTCCCATGGCGGGTAAATATTTTAATTGGTTTGAGTAATTATCCGTTGAGTCCTTTGCCAACAAGTGTGCCAGCCGGCAAAACCCTCAATTTAGCCAGAAAAGGGGTCTGGCAGGCAGGGGCTTTGTTCGCCCCCGGTCAGGTTGTGTCCGGAATCGGACGGGTGGGGAGGATGGGATAATGCCAGCTATGGCAGAAAGGATGAGATGGTAAAATAAATCATTTAATTACCGCCTCCCTTCATCAGTTCGTCCAACTGCACCCGGTTCAGCCAGTCGTCCAGGGAGCCGATGTTGCGGTAGGGAATCAGGGCCAGAATGCGGTCTTTATGGGCGTCATAAAGCATCTCCACGTAGAAGTTTTCAAGGGCATACAGGCTCCGGCCGACACGCTCCACTCTTTTGTCAACCAGACATTTTCCGTAATTCATCACGCAATCCGCCTGCCGGAAAAGGTCCATCTGCAAAAAGTCACTAAAGGTAATCATGCTTGGTTATACGGTACTTAAAAGAAAATATTGCATTAATAACTTTCTGTTCCATTTATGGAGGCTATACTGCCGAAAAGATGGACATTTGGTAATGCTGTATTTACAGGATTTCCCATCATTAAACCGGGGCGGGAACGGGTTTTGGTTAAAATTGTTCATTCTTGACTCTGTTCCCCAATCAGCTTCTAACCCTTCCCGGCTCCGGTCATGAAAATCATCATCCCCTTTTGCCTTGCTGCTGTAAGCATCTTCACTCAGGCCCTTGCCCAGACCCTGCCGGTAACGGAGCAGGATACGGCCCAGCTTTACCAGACTGCCCAGGCCTACTACAAAGCCGGGCACTACGAAAGGGCTTACGAATGGTTCAGCAAAGGCGCTGACCAGGGGCACGTGCCGTCACAACACTACATCGGAGTGTTGTATGCACTGGGGCATGGGGTGGAGCGGAATGATGAAACCGGCTTTGAATGGTTCCTGAAGGCGGCAAAACAAGGACATCCCGGTGCTATGAACAATGTGGGCTTCTGTTACCAGCACGGCAGGGGAGTAGAAATGGATTTTGAAGAAGCCTTCCGCTGGTACCAGCAGGGGGCTGACCAAGGCCATTATCTCGCCCAAATGCATCTTGGCGAATTGTACGAACTTGGAGAAGGTACGAAGAAAGATTACAAAATGGCCGCTTTCTGGTTCCTGAAAGCGGCCGGCCAGAAGGAGAAAACTTCGAGGTACCGGTTAGGCCGGTTGTACGAAAATGGATGGGGAGTAAAACAAGACCTTAAAGAAGCCATCCGGTGGTACGGGCTGGCCGCGGAACAGGGCGAGCCTAACGCAAAGAAGCGGCTGGCAGAACTGAACTCAGCCAACTGAGACATTTGCGAAATACATCACTGCGCCGCCCTGGCACCAGCCTCCTCCAGCAGGCTCAGTGCCACGCCGTTGGTCCAGCCGAAGCCGTCCTGCACCGGGTACTCGCCGCCGCCGGCTTCCAGCGACATATCGGCCACATTGTACTTTTCCACCATCCGGCCCGTCCGCTTATACACCCGTTCGTTGAGCCTCAGCCAGCGGCTCCGGAGTTCGTCCGCAAGGGCTTGCTGATTGTACCGGCGCAGGCCTTGTACGGCAATCCACTGCAGGGGAGGCCAGCCGTTGGGGTAGTCCCACTGCTGCCCGGTGCGGGTCAGGGCAGCAGCCATTCCGCCTTCCGAGAGGAGATCTTTCCGGAGCCGCTCCGTTACCTTTGCCCCCTGCAGGGAGTCGCAGAGGCCCATCCAGAGAGGATAAACTGCCGCCATGGAGAGCCGGCCGGTTGGCTGCTTTTCTGTAAAATGGTAATCGGTGTAGAAACCTTTTGCGGCGTCCCAGCAGAACATATTGATGGTCTCCCGGCGTTTGTGCGACAGTTTCTGGAAAGCTTCGGCCCGGCTGGTGTTGCCCCGGTGGGTGTGCAGCGCCGCAAGGGTCTGTTCCAGGTGAAACAGGAGGCTGTTCAGGTCTACCGGTGTGATCTCGGTGGTGATGATGCTGGAAAGGTTTTTGCCATCGGCAAACCACCGGCTGCTGAAATCCCAGCCTGACTCACAGGCCGCGCGGATGTTGCGGTAAAGTTTCTTTTTTTCCTCTTCCGGCAGACCTTGCGCCAGTTCGAAATCTTCCCGGTAAGATTCGGGGCGGGGTTTTTCGCCTTCATCCCAGTAGCGGTTGAGGTACAGGCTGTGGCCCACCCGGACTACGCGGCGGTAAGCCGGATTTTCGTCGTTCAGCCGCGACTTGCCTTCCATCCAGAAGGCGTATTCCTTTTCCAGTTGGGGCAGGTACACGGCTGCCGAATCCATGCCCTTGAACCCTCCCCAGAGGGTGACCATGTGCGAGAAAAACGGCGGCTGCGAACGGGTCAGGTAGTAGGTGCGGTTGCCGTTGGGAATGAAGCCGTACTGGTCAATGAGGTGGGCAAAGTTGCGGATCATGTTGCCCACCAGGTCCCAGCGGCCGCTGGCGGCAAGGCCAAGGCAGGTGAAGTAGGTATCCCAGTAGTAAATTTCCCGGAACCGTCCACCGGGCACAACGTAGGCGTAAGGCAGGGGCAGCCGGGAACTCCGGTCCGACAGGCTGTCCGGCGGCCTGACCAGCCGGGCCCAGTTGGTCCGGATGTGTTCGGACATGCTTTTGTTTTCGGGCGGGGCGGGGGGCACTGTCATCGGCTCCGGCACGATGAAGTGACTATACACAAAGTCTTTGAGGTTGAAGCCGGACTGGTTGCTTTTTTCCCGGAAAGCCTTAACAATTTCTTCGGGTGCAAAGCGCGGCACGCAATCGGCAAACGTTTTGGAATCCTGAAAAATCCGCGCCATCTGTACTTCGTGAAACAATTCGCCCAGTTGTTCATCGGGTACGTAGGCCACCCGGACAGGATTTTGCTGCGCATTTTTACAACCTGCCAGAAACAGCAGGAACATGATCAGGATCGTTAACCTTTTTTGCATAGCCGAAAGCGGAGAAACGGGAAGAATGGGACCGGACTATTTTTTACGGGAATTGTACCAGAAAGGCTGCCTTAAAAGGAGGAAGTTGTTGGTTGTTAGGCAACAGGATAGTTATCAGTAGCCCGCGGTTTTAACCGTGGGCTGGTATTTCCGATAACATACCAAACCTGAGCCCTTTAGTGGTGGAGAACCCATAACCAACCCCTACCTTATCATCCGGAACACCGGGTAACGGCGGTGGGTGGGTTCGTGGTAAGGGGAGTGGCGGTACACGAAGTAGAGTTGGGCTTCGGGGTTGGCGGCAAATGCGGAGTCGGACTGCTTCCGGCTTTCCAGTTTTTCCTTCAGGACCGGGTCTTTTTCCAGCAGTTCCGCGGCAAGGTCTTCGAATACATAGTCTGAGTAGCCTTCCTTCTGCTGCAGAATGGAGTCGAAGAAATTCCAGCTGAAAAATGAATCAGGTGCCTGCGGCTCCAGCGTTTCCACGATGTAGCGGTTGCCTGTTTGGTTGACGTACACCAGCAGGTCGCCGCGGCGGAAGGGCAGTTTCCCGGTCTCCTTCCGTACCTTGGTATCGTAGTGCAGGTAATGGCCTTCAAATGGATTTTTGAGGGTCTGAAAGTCTTCAATAAAATACGCTTCCACCTCCATCAGGGTGTCCTTCTCCAGCGGCGTCAGGGTAATCCGGTTCCGCTGCAGCCGTTCCGTTATTTCGTGCCACGCCTGCGGAATCACGTACGCTGCGGGAGCCTGCACGGTGGTTTTGGGCACGTACTGATTGTAGTAGGCAATGGTACGGGTAAAAGGTTTTTTGCGGTCGTAGCAGAGGCGCGGTGCACCCGTGACCTTACTGGGTTTCCGGCCCGCTTCGTAACCTTTGAAAGGAATTTCCTTGTGCCGGCTCTGGTCCAGCTGCCAGTCTATCACAAATTCCCGCTGTGCCTTTACCTTCTCCTGCGTTTCGCGCCGGAGCCGGCGGATGGTGGCGTGTTCCTCATTCACCAGCTTCACGAAGCTTTGCAGCAGGGCGTAGGTGGATTTTACCCTCTGGTCATAGGGCTTGAGCATGTGTGTTTCGGGCATGAAACCGAGCGTACCAAACAGGGCCGTGTAGCCGGTTGAGTACCGGGGCCATTCCATAAACTGCACAATGCCCGAGTCAGGCGTGTCTTTAAGCGGATTGACGTAAGGCGTCAGGTCAAACTTCCGGGCGGCCAGTTCCTTTTCCAGTTTGGGCAGGAAGGTTTCTTCCAGATAGGGACCGAGGCCGCCCCCCAGCTTGTTGTGCTGCGTCGGGATCAGCGTCATCACGTACTGGTAATCAGCCCCGTTGCTCACGTGCGTGTCCACAAATACGTCGGGTTGCCAGGTGTGATAAATGTCGGCAAACGACTGTGCGTTGCGGGTGTCGTTCTTGATAAAATCGCGGTTGAGGTCATAATTGCGGTCGTTGCCCCGGAAACCATATTCCTTCGGGCCGTCCTGGTTGACCCGCGTGGTGCTGTTGCGGTTGAGCACGCCGCCGATGTTGTAGAACGGCACCACCACCAGCACGAAGTTCGCCATCTTTTCCTTCAGCTTTTTATCCCCTGCAAGGTCGCGGAGCAGCATCATGGAAGCATCCACGCCGTCGGGTTCGCCGGGGTGAATGGCGTTGTTGACCAGCAACACCGATTTGCCGCTCCGCCGGATCTGTTCGGGGTCAAACAGTCCGTCGGGAGAAAGCACCGCCACGTGCAGGGGGATGCCGGTGTCGGTGGGGCCGCATTCGGTCAGTCTGATGGTGGGGAAGGTCTGGCCGAGCAGGCGGTAGTAGGCCATGCCTTCTTCGTAGGTCACGGTTTCGCGGCCCTGGGTACGTTCAAATTTGGTCAGTAAGGGATTTTGGGCGGTGGTGGTCATGGAAAGGAGCAGGAGGACGGAAAAGATCCAGATTAGTTTTTTCATGAAAGGGCGCAGAATGGAGGACACCGGAAATTAACGGCTCCGGGCACGGGAATGGTGTAAAGTATTCAAATGATAAATGGCAGGGAAGTGGAGGCATCGATATTAACACGACTTTAGGTCTTAATCAGGCAAATATGCATTGGCGTCATGATTGGCAGTATGGTTTCCTGTTACTTTTTGTCATTGCTACAAAAAGTAACAAAAAAATCCAGGACCAATAATGCTTCTCCCCACAAAGCTAACCCGCCCCCCGCTATTGGTCCGGGCCACCGCGCCGCGTACACCAACCGGTGCGGAGTATGTAAACTGTTCTGTTTACGTTCCAGTCATTATAGTCAATCGTATCCTTGGTGGCAGCAGTCGGCAAAGCGGGTGCGCTGGGGGTGCAGCAACAAAGCCGGTTCCTTACCTTGTGCGGTGGCCGGCGGATTGTGGCCTTGGCCTTTTTCAAACCGCAGGAACCGGCTTTGTTGTATTCGCCCTTTTCTTTGTTACCCGTCATGGCACAGGCTGGCTCAAAGCTTCGCTTTGCCCTCTTTGGGCAAGCAAAGAAAAGTAAGACCCGGAAGACTGTCTAAAAGAAAAAGACACTTCTACCTCCTGAATTCTCATCAAGCAAGACTATCCTCCATTCAGAACGGCCGCCCAATCCTGTCATCCCCAAGGTAAGTCTTTGTGGTTCATGCCATTCTTTACTTTACACAAAGGCCTTGTACTTGTAATCCGAGCATCCCGGTTTCCGGCACTGGCTCCCTGAGCCGGTTCCGCCGCTGGTAATTCAAATGCCTCAGCCAGCAGCTCGTAGGAGCGAAGCCGGTCGGCAAAGTCGTGGGTGATGGTCACCACCACCAGCTCGTCTACGCCGTAGGCCGCGGCCATTTGCTGCATCTGGGGCTTTACCTGGTCGGGGGTGCCCACAATCATCCGCTGGCGGTTGTACCTGATCCGGGCCAGTTCTTCGGGGGAACAGGAGTAGCCGGCCACGTCTTCATAAGGCGGGAAGCCAAGGCCTAAGCCTTTTTCAATCCGGAGCAGTTGCAGGTCCATCACGGCCTGCAGTTCGCTGGCCTTCTGCTCCGTGTCGGCGCAGAACACGAACAGAGCCACGTTGGCCCGGGGAGCCGCAAAGTGCTCCGACGCTTTAAAGTGCGCCTTATACGCCCTGACCATCTGCGGCCCGCCCACCGGATTAATAAAGTGGGCAAAGGAAAAGCCCGTGCCAAAGTGCGCCGCAAACAGTCCGCTTTCTCCGCTGGAACTGAGCAGCCAGAGTTCCGGAACAGTCTCCGCCGCCGGAGTGGCCCGCACCGGTCCGCGGCCGGAGTCAAAAGAGTCGGTCAGGAAATCCTGCAAGTCGGTGAGCTGCTGCATGAAATCTTTTTCGCTGAATGTATTGGAGGGGTTCAGCAGGGAGGCCGTGAGCCGGTCAGTGCCGGGAGCCCGGCCAATGCCCAGGTCAACCCGGCCGGGGGCCAGTGTTTCGAGCAGACGGAAATTTTCGGCCACTCTCAGGGCGCTGTGGTTGGGCAGCATCACGCCGCCTGAGCCGAGGCGGATGCGGGTGGTATGGGCGGCAAGGTGGGCCAGCAGCATTTCGGGCGCGGACCCGGCCAGGCCGCGGGTGTTGTGGTGCTCCGAAACCCAGTAGCGGGTGTAGCCAAGCCGCTCCGCGTGTTGGGCCAGTTGCACGGTTTCCAGAATGGCCTGGCGGGCCGTGCCGCCTTTGCGCACCGGCGACTGGTCCAAAATACTGAGGCGTAGCTTTTCCATATCAGAAAAGCTACGCCCCGCGTATGAGAAAAGTTCCCTTCCGGAGCCGGCTGCTGCGCCTTCATGTGGAAGGGAGCATCTTCCGGCCCTGGCTTAAGGCTGTTGAAGGAATGGGTGAAAATAGAATAATGTGAAGAATAAACTCTTCATCAGTATCCGTTTTCACAATCCGGATGAAATCCGGCTCTTTTTCCATAGTGGTTCGCAGCTTGTCCTTTAGTTCCCGGCTATCAATGATTTTGATGTTCAGGTACTTCTCTGTCAGTGGGAGCAGCAAGGAAGCAATATTTTCCTTGAGTATCTTGTCGTAGCCTTTGGCCAGTGAAGTATCCGTTTTTCAGGATAAGTTACTGTTTTTTTGTTTCTTTTGCTCTCGCCTTCTATAACGCACCAAACACCCCCGCAAACCGTGGCAACTGCGCTTTGGCTATGCGGTGGGGAAGCCCGGTTGTCGGCGGGTGTGGTGTTGCACACTGTTGTTAGTTTCCTTCAATGACGGTTTGAATGGTAAATTCTCTGTGAGCAACAGTAGTATCAACAAGGAAAGTGATAGACTTCTTATCAAAGTCGTTGAATCCTTTCTGCCTTACAAGTTTGGCAATCCGCTCTCTTTCTTTGGCTAATTTGTTCTGGTCATATTTCTGCCCTTTTTTGAGCAAGCTTCGCTGCTCAGTTTGCTCAACCACCCGGGCTATCTGAGGGCTTTGGATTTGGTAGGTGATTTCTTTCAGGCGGTAAGCCTTCATGGATGATTCCTTGGTTGATACGCAACCAGTGGCTAGTAAAACCAGAGCGGCAAGGGCTGAAACTGTTAACTTTTCCATAATGATTCTCTTTTGGTTTGTTTTCTGAATGGTGTACAACATACCTGTACCCCCAACTTACCAGGAAACCTGCTTCCTTCCAATACCGGCCCGGTTTTCAGCTTATCTTTCCGCACTGAAGATACACAGGACTTTCTCTGAATACGTTCAGAAGCCATTTGCGAGACACACCGGCGGGCCGTGGTCAGTGTTTCACCGGCCACTTTTGAGAAAGTCCTGATGCATACAGCCGGTTGTGGGTATCTGCGGGATTCCGGAAATACCCGCAACAGAAGAGGGCCCCCTCACTCCCGCAAGATTGTACTGTACCTTGCGGCTGGTGATCAGGTGCCGTTCGGGCTGATCCGCACCTGCTCCGGAACGGACCGCAAAGCCGGGCCCTGCGGGAGCAGTGAAATTCTGTCAGGCCGTCTGGCGGGTATCCGGACTGGTATCAGCGGCGTTTTCCTTCTTCTGCCTAACCATCAGTCTTTTGATTGCGACCAGGTGGGCAAACAGCACGACCGGAACCACGAACGCCGGCAGCCACACAAACGGAAAATGGGATACGGCTACGTTGGGCTGGTCAAAGGCGAACTGCTGGAATGGAGTCGGTGCCGAAAGTATTGCATTGATGACAATGTTGAGCAGCAGCCCGAGGCAGAGAAAATTCCAGATCAGCAGGGTGACGGGGGCGAGTTTTGGCCGCGTAAAGCCAAACCAGGCAATGAAAGGGGCGGTCAGACCGGCCAGAATGTCAAAGTTGCGGCCTTCGAAAGTCATGAGTTCAGGTACCTGTCTGTGCACAGACAACCAGTACAGCACAATTTCAACGGGTATTCTGACCGTATGCAGGTAAGTCAGCGTCTGGAGGTTAAGGCCGTTGATAAATCGCCGTCCTCTGGCGGTGACAAAAAAGCCGGCAGTCACCAGGAGCGGAGGCAGCACCATCAGAACAAACCGGGGCGGCATGGCACTGGTACTTCTGTAAAACCCCGATAGTCCCGCCAGTGCCTGAAGCACCAGCCAGCCGGACAAGACCAGCAAGACGGTCCGGGAGTTTCTGGCTGCCCGGCAGAAGAGCAGAAGCGTCGTGAATGTAGTCAGCCCGAAAACCAGGCTGATGTACAGTGGCAGGTTTTCTATCATCTTACTTTGTGTTTAATCAGCTGCGCAATTTAAAATTGCGCAGCTGATTAAAAAAGGGACCCTCCCTTTTCGTCACTGAAAAAGCTTCTTTTCTCCGTCAGGTATTTCCAGTACCGCACGGGAACGTGCTGGCGGTGCAGCTTCAGGTTGCGGCGGGCCGGAATGTTGACGCTCCGGAAGTACACCCGCCAGAGCTGCTGGTACAGTTCTTCGGCGGGTGCCTGCGTTTCGGCGGCGGGCAATGACTGCTGGTTGCCGGACCGGAAATCAAAACGTACTTCCTGCACCGTTTGCCCGTCGTAGTGGATGCCGTAGCGGCGGCGGGTGTCGTAGATGATCCAGATCTGGCCGGCGTAGCGGTCAGCAAAGTGGGGTGTAATGAGGGGCAGCACGTCGAAGTCGGGGTCAATGGTGGCAAAGTAGGTGCCGTCGGCCAGTTGCACGAACCGGACGAAAGCCTCAAACCGGTGCTTCTCGCGGTGCAGTTGTTTGCCGGTCTGCGCAATCTGCAGCACCACCGGCGAGGAGAAGTTTTCTTCCACCTTCTCATCGGTGGCAAACGCCATCCGGCAGAAAGCCAGCAGCAGGTCTTCGCGGTCCGGCCGTTCGGAGAGGTAGAGGGAAAACAGATTGGAAAGGCCGCCCACGGAAAGTTTCTTCTGCAAACCCCGCCAGACGCGGTTGGCTTTATTGTCGTCAGTGACGACCTCTGCCCGTTCCGCAAAGGCATCGGACTGGTAACGGTCCTGCGCGATGATCTGCGCCTCTGCCGCCTTCCGGTCGTACACGTCAAACACCGCCGTGAGCAGGCCTTCAAAGGAACCGTCGTAGAGGAAGTGGATCAAATTGGTTGTAAATAGTTATTCGTTATTCGTTATTCGTTATTCGTTTTGTCATTTAAAATCCAACATTCACAATTTAACATCCCCTCCAGCGCTTCCCGTGATCTGATCGGCGGGGAAAGTAGCTTCGGGCAATTGGGTAAGGGAAACGGTGTCGCCGGGCTGGGGATAGCGTACTACAGTATACTTGCCATTGACCGGCTGGGAGTACACCACCAGTTCGGGGCCGTTGAGGTTCAGCAGCCACACTTCCGCAATGCCGGCCCGGGCGTACAGCGGAATCTTGACTTCCCGGTCGTAGTCAGTGGAGGTATCGGCCACTTCCACCAGCAGCAGCACATCGGCCGGCCGGGGATGCGCTGAGGCGTAGAAATCGTCGCGCCGGCGGAGCAGCGTTACGTCGGGCTGCGGCTCGGTGGCGTCGTCGAGGCGGATCGGGTTTTGCCCCCGGACAATGCAACGGCGGTTGGACGAACTGAATATTTCGACCAGGCGGTCTACTGCCGCGGCGTGAAGACTTCCGATAGGACTCATTTCTACGATTTCTCCTGTGATCAGTTCCAGACGATTGTCTCCGGCGAAAAACCCCATCTGATCCATCTGATGGAATTGCTCCACGGTAAAGGTGCGCCGGGCGAGTTGAATGGACATGGTACGGGTGGTTTTTGACGAATATACGAAAAAGGCAAGCTTCAGGAAATGCTGAATGCCCGGTGAGCGAAAGTTCAGCCAAATGCCTGTGGTTGTCATTCAAAATCCAACATTCACAATTTAACATCCCCTCCAGCGCTTCCCGTGATCTGATCGGCGGGGAAAGTAGCTTCGGGCAATTGGGTAAGGGAAACGGTGTCGCCGGGCTGGGGATAGCGTACTACAGTATACTTGCCATTGACCGGCTGGGAGTACACCACCAGTTCGGGGCCGTTGAGGTTCAGCAGCCACACTTCCGCAATGCCGGCCCGGGCGTACAGCGGAATCTTGACTTCCCGGTCGTAGTCAGTGGAGGTATCGGCCACTTCCACCAGCAGCAGCACATCGGCCGGCCGGGGATGCGCTGAGGCGTAGAAATCGTCGCGCCGGCGGAGCAGCGTTACGTCGGGCTGTGGTTCGGTGGCGTCGTCGAGGCGGATCGGGTTTTGTGCGCTGATAAAAGCGTTGTCAACCTTCCGGAAAAGATCAACAATGCGGTTTACGCCGGCGGCGTGAAGACTTCCGATAGGACTCATTTGGACAATATCTCCGTGAATTAGTTCAAGACGATCTTTTTCGGCGAAAAAACCCATTTCTCCCATCCGTTCAAACTGATCGGCGGTAAAGGACAGGCGGGCCACCCGGACGGGCACGGATTCGACAAGCATAAGAGAAGCGGCTGTTGACACCTGCGAATATACGAAAAGCGGAAGGTCAGGGTGAAATGATTAATGTTGAATGTTAAATGTTCAATGTTCAATGGCAAATGATGAGAAGGGCAACTGAGGTCGCTCTCCCGTTCAGCATTTAACATTGCGCATTTAAAATTTAACATTCTTCAGAAAAGGCTCAGTTGCTGTGTGCCGCCCCGGCCGGTGGAGCCGGCCAGAATCTGCTGCCGGATCTGGTGCGGATTCCAGTCGCGGCGGTGACCGTTCCAGCCGGCGCAGACGAGGAAGAACCTGGCCCGGTTCAGTGCCACGCCAAACTGCCGCAGGTGCTCCAGGGTAAGCCGGCCAAACTTCCGTCCGGCGACGATCTTCTTCGCCGACTTGACGCCCAGGCCCGGTATGCGCAGGATCATATCGTAATCCGCCGCGTTGATGTCTACCGGAAACAGGTGCAGGTTGCGCAGGGCGTACGACAACTTCGGATCAATGTCGGTGTCAAGGTGCGGGTGCCCGTCGTTGAGGATTTCGTTTACACTGAACCCGTAGAAGCGCAGCAGCCAGTCGGTCTGGTAGAGGCGGTTTTCGCGCCCGACCGGCGGCAGCGTACGCAGGCCGGGCAGGCGGTTGTCTTCCAGCACGGGCACGTAGGCCGAGTAGTACACCCGCTTGAGGCGGAAATCCTTGTACAGTCCGTCGGCCCGCTGCATGATCTCCATGTCGTTTTCCGGCGAGGCACCGATGATCATCTGCGTGCTCTGGCCGGCGGGTACGAACTGCGGCGCTTTCCGGAACACCTGCAGTTCGTTCCGGTTCTCCTCAATCGCCTTCCGGATGTACGCCATCGGTTTGATGATCTGGGCCATATTTTTCTCCGGAGCCAGTTTTTTGAGGCTGAGTTCGGTGGGCAGTTCCACGTTTACGCTCAGCCGGTCGGCGTAGAGGCCGGCTTCCCGCATCAGTTCGTCGCTTGCCCCCGGTATGGATTTGAGGTGGATGTAGCCGTTGAAGTTGTGTTCGGTGCGCAGTTTTTTCGCAATGCGCACCAGCCGCTCCATGGTGTAGTCGGAGTCCCTGAAGATGCCCGAACTCAGAAAAAGCCCTTCAATGTAGTTGCGGCGGTAGAAGTGCATGGTCAGGTTCACGACCTCATCCACCGTAAAGGCGGCCCGTTTGACGTCGTTGCTGCGGCGCGACACGCAGTAGGCGCAGTCAAAAATGCAGTGGTTGGTGAGCAGGACCTTGAGCAGTGATACGCAGCGGCCGTTTTCGGTGTAGGTGTGGCAGATGCCCATGCCGTTGGTGTTGCCGAGGCCCTTCTGCGCGTTGGGCCGTTTGCTGCCGCTGGACGAACACGAAACGTCGTATTTGGCCGCGTCGGCCAGTATTTCCAGCTTTCCGATGATTTTCTGGGACATTCCGATAGGGAAGTTTGCCCGAAGATAGGTAAAAACCGGAACGTAATTCCGGAAAAGCAGACTCCCGGCCAACGCCGGCCGGAGTGTATGCCCGCCGTGAACGCGCAGCAGGAAGTGCAGTCCCTGCCGGTTGGCAGGCCGGGCCGGATTCACCTCAAATCCAGTGGGCGGTGCGTACGGACGATGGTCGTTTTGCAGCTCATCAATGACCCGCTGGCCCAGGTCATATTCACTCAACTGATCGCGGAGGTTTTTGATGGAGGCTGGTATGGTCTCACGCAGTTCTTCGATCTGGCTGGTGACGGTAGGTGCCACGAACCGGATGGTGGCCGCCGGAAAACCAAACATCAGCACCAGCGTAATGGTCAGCGACAAACCTTCGTTCAGTCTGGTCTGGCGGCTGATCCAGTTGGGCCCGGCCCGGACCATGACCGCAAAGAGAATTCCACCGGACATCAGCAGGAAGAAGTTGAACGTATTGGCGACAAGGTACACAATCACGCCTACAGCCAGCACCACTGACACGGCGGTTACTACCTTTTGGGTATAAGTTTTCTCACGGGCCATACAGTCTCTGTTTACAAATCTTCAGAATCAGAGGAACGCCGGTTCCGAAGATTTCCGCACCGGGGCAGTGTCTCCTGTCCGGCCAAATGCCTGCCGGCAAGAGGTGATCTGTCTGTAACTACGGGATATGGCAGTGATCGTTCACCAAAAAGGCGGGTTTTTGTTCCGGGTAGAGACGCAATGCATTGCGTCTCTACCTTTTCCCCCAACCGTGCATTGCGTCTCTACTATTTTAACCAAACCTCCCCAGCCCGGCTACGTAATCGCGGCTGCCGTCATTGACCCACGAATCGAGCTGGGCGGGGTCTTTCATCTGCTGGCCGCGGAGGCGCGGGACGGCCAGATAGCCGCACTTTATGTCCTGCAGGCCCGACATGTCACTCCACAGTTTTTCTACCTGCGCCACCGGATAAATATCCTCCTGACCGTGACCCCAGCGGTACTTTACGTCCTTGATGGTCACGTATGTCGGCATCCGGGCGGCTACCTTCCGGACGGCCGCGGCCAGTCTGGCTTCGTCGCCCTTCAGGTCGGCGCGGGTGAGGCCGAAGAGTTTCAGCAGCGGGTCCACCGCAATCCAGGTGGTCATCGAGTTGTAGTAGCTCAGCTTCAGTTCGTCTTCCTCGCGGGGCTGGGCCAGCCCTTCCAGCAGCCGCACGTGGCCGTTGACGCGGGCCAGTCCGCCGCCCCGGTCATCAATGCGGCGGGGCACGACCTCGAACGTAAGCACGTTGCCCGTGCTCAGGTGGTAGCCAAGAGCCGCCGGGTCCAGGTCCGCGCCCAGCGTGTCGATGTTGTGCAGCATCAGCGTTTCCACCTCGGGGTGTTCACCGAGCAGTCGGGCCAGGGTGCCGTTGCGGAGCAGGTTCGATACTTCGTACCAGTGCCCGAGCGGCGAAAAACGCTGCCCCGGCAGATTGTCGGCGTAGTCGGAGCCTTCTCCCCTGGACCGGGCCCAGCCGATCAAGGTCTGCCGTACGGAATCGCGTACCTTCTGCTTGTTTTCGTCGAGGGTTTCCTGCGGCATTTCTTCCCACAGAAACCGCAGGTCGCGTTCCATGGGCACAAACCGCTGCCCGATGGAGCGGCCCGGCGACATGTACACATCGCCGTTGTAGCCGTAATTGCCGCTGCTGGCCAGCTTCAGCCGGATCGGTTCGTGCCTAAGGTAGCAGCTTGCTACCAGGATCGCAATGTTTCCGCCGTACGCTTCCGCGACTATGCGGGTTTTGGCGACGTGACTTTCCACAAACGACCGGTGGCGGGCGAGGTGAATTTCCAGAAACGACCGGTGGCGGCCTCCGATCATCAGGAAGGGATTAAGAGCTTTGATCACCCCGGCACCCTTGGTCCAGCGGCTGCCCACACCGGCGGCCAGTGACAGGACAGCCACCTTACCCTGCCGGAGGGCTTTTTCGCCGTTTTCGCCGGGGGACAGCTTTTCGAGAATGGCAAAGTCGCCTTCCTGCACGTCTTCAATGCCCGTTTCGGCCGGCAGCCGGTTGCGGAACAGCCCGATGCGGCCCTTTTGCAGGTCTTCGCGCAGACTTTCGTGCTGGATGTAGTCAAAGCCGTTTTCACGCTTGATGCGGTCGGCTTCCTCGTCGTGGGCTTTGCGGCCGGCGCGGCCGGCTGTTTCGGAAACTTTGAAGAGGTTGCTCACCATCGTCCGCAGCAGCGGATACGCCTGGTTGTCCTTGCTGCAGAGGGTGGTAAAATGGTCAAATTCCGCTTTGCGCAGGTACGGCACGGTAGCCGGGTCCTGCCGCACCAGCCCCGGCACGTGCAGGCCGTAGTAAGCCGTGGGCATCAGGGCCTTCTCGGCGGAGTGCAATGTGGCCCACGTGCCCTTGTGGTTGATCTGCCAGTTGTACACCACCGGCTCCATGGCAAAGGGCAGCGAATCTTCCAGTTCCTTTTTGGTTTCGCGCAGCATGTTCAGCACAATGTCGCGGGCTTCGCCGTGCCGTTCGGGGTTTACGAACATGCCCATACCGCCGCCTGACATGCCGCCCAGCATCAGAAATCCGTAGAAGTCTTCACCGAAGCGTTCCTGTGCTTTGGCAATGATCCGTTCGGTAAAGTGCGTGGACGCCCACGGAATGATGGTTTTGATGGGACCTTCCCAATTGCGGTGCGTGTTTTCGGCCAGCTTGCGGATGTTGCCTTCCTTCAGCGCCGCCTGAATGTTGTCGAAAATCTGGTTGGTCTGCTGCCGCGATTCCCACTCCTTGCCGGCCCGGAGCAGGTACTTTTCCGTCACCATTTCCAGAATCGGACCCACGTTGGAGGCCATGCCGCCGTGCATCAGCACCAGCGACTGGTTCAGTTTTTCGTCGATTTCGGGGTGTACGCTGGCGCCGCTCAGAATCCGGTGCCGGGGCAGCAAGCACCCGCGGCTGACGCCGTATTCGGGATCTCCTTCTGCAGCCAGTTGTCCTTCAATGGCTTTGATGCCCGGCCACACGCCACCCGAATCCTGCCAGCCCCCGCCGGAGCCCCCCAGCCATTCGCCGAGAATAGCCCTTGAAGCTACGAGCCGCCGTTCGGGTTCCGGCAGTCCGCCCTCCAGGGACTGCGTCTGGCCCGTAGCCCGCATGAGCAGGGAAATGATGGAGCCCAGCAGGTTGGTGGAGACGGCCAGCCGCGAGCCCTTGGGTATGTCGTTTACCTGCGTCACCAGTTCCAGGCCCATGCCCGGAGCCACGATGCGGGCAAGCAGTTGGTCCAGGGGCTGGTTGGTGCCTTCAAAAGACGGTGGAATGAGGCCGGAGGCAATTACCCCCGCCTTGATCAGGCTCAGGTAGTCGTTGCCGAAGTTGAACAGGTCGGAGAGATCGGTTACGTCTTTGGTAGCATTGAGGTCGAGGCTGGTGAGGCGCAGCACGGGTTCGGAGATTACCCGCACAAAGGCCCGGATGGGCGGCTTGATGTCTTTGTCACGGCCGTACACGCCCAGGTTTACGGACACGTTGATGACGCGGGCTCCTTCGGGGTAATCCATGCCCAGAAAGAAAATATCGGACCAGCCGCTGTGGGTCAGGTCCATGCGCACGGAAGTATTTTCTTCCAGCACGGGATAAAACAGGGTGCCCTCCGCCCGCTGAAGCAGCTTCGGGTGAATGCGGACCGGGTGATCTTCCAGGTGCCCGACCCGGAACATCCACTGGTTGCCCTTGCTGGACCGCACACTGCGCCGCACCTGATCGGCCAGAATCTGGAACGACAGGTGGTGGCAGGCCTCGGCCAGCCCGCTGAACAGGGAGGCATTGGGGCCGTCTTTTTCAATTTTTTCCAGAAACCGGGCAATGGCGCTTTCAAACCTTCTGCCCAGCAAATCTTCGAAACCTTGGTAGGGAATTTTGCCGGTGTCGGGGGTTTCCTTGCCCTCCGTCAGGTAGAAGCGGTAGCCGGCGTAGAGAAACAGAATGGCCCGTACCCGGTCGTAAAGGCTGCTGCTGTGCTTGCGGAAATCGTCCAGTTCACGGAACGCCACCAGTAGTTCCATTGTGGAAAAGGAGCTGCACAGGTCGTAGAAGGACCGGTTGCGCAGGGCCGGGTCGGTGGTGGTTATGGTTTCAATGAATACATTCATCCGTCAGAAAATTAGTCGGGGCCGTGGGGTACGGCGGCTACGAAATTATGGACCTTTGGGAAGAATGCAATGCGGATGGAGAGAGTTTACGGCAGAGGTTTGGTTTTACGGCAGGAATTCAACCGCAGAGGCGCAGAGGAACACGGAGGAATTGTTTTCTCTGCGCCCCTCCGCATCTCTGCGGTAAAACTTCTCTATTCCCTTCCATTTTTCCATTCCCGAAAATTATGGTCAAATTGGGAGATTAGTTCTTTACACATTTGCATAACCACCCCTGTCCCCTCCTAAAGTAAGGAGGGGGACCGTGAGGAACCTTGTCCTGAAAAGTGAGAGAGCTGGTGCCAAAGAGTTGATGCCAAGGTTTACTCCTTTCCGGAAAAGGTGGTGTTCAATCTCCCCTCCTCCATCAAGGAGGGGCCGGGGGTGGTTCCTTTTCAGAAGTGAGCAGGGCAAGTTAAGTTTCTCGCAGATGTACGCGGATTGAACCGCAGATATGCGCAGATGAAGACAGAATCATCATGAAAAATCAGCGTAAATCCGCGCCCTTATCAGCGTACATCTGCGGGAAACCATAATCTGCTGGAAACCCAACTTGTCCTGTACCCTTTCAAAACAGAATTGTATTTCGTCAACGTAAATCAATATATGCTCAACCGCTTAATTATTCTCCTATTTTTACTTACCGCTTTTTCCGCCGTTGCCCAGCCCGTCAGCCCGGCTCCTGATCCGGCGATCAGCCAGATGGTGAACGAAGTGTCGGCGCAGAACCTCGAAGCCATTGTGCGCCGGCTGGCTGCGTTTGAAACCCGCCACTCGCTGAGTACCACCAAAGGCGATAAAAAAGGCATCGGCGCGGCCCGCAACTGGGTAGAAGCCGAGTTCCGGAAGTACGCCGCCGCCTCCGGAGGCCGCATGACCGTCACCCAGGACCCGTACGTGCTCGAACCGGATGGCCGCCGCGTGACCCGCCGTGTGGAAATGCGCAACGTGATGGCAACCCTGAAAGGCACCGATCCGGCCGATAACCGCGTCCTGATCGTGAGCGGCCACCTTGATTCCCGCAATACCGACATTATGGACAGCACCGGCAAGGCCCCCGGCGCCAACGACGACGCTTCCGGCGTGGCCGTGGTGATGGAAATGGCCCGCATCATGGCAAAGCGGGAGTTTCCGGCAACGGTTATTTTTGTGGCAGTGCAGGGTGAAGAGCAGGGCCTGCTGGGCGCGGATCACCTTGCCAAACGGGCTAAAAACGAAGGCTGGAACCTGATTGCCATGGCGACCAACGACATTGTGGGTAATTCCCTGTCCAACGAGACCAACCTGCGCGACAATACGCACGTGCGGGTGTTCAGCGAAGGGGTTCCCGTGGCCGAAACGCCGGAAATGGCCACTACCCGCCGGAGTCTCTCTTCCGAAAACGACGGCACGGCGCGGCAACTGGCCCGGTACTACAAGGCGGTGGGCGAACGGTACGTGGACCAGCTGACCGTGGAGCTGATTTACCGTCCCGACCGTTTTCTGCGCGGCGGCGACCATACGCCCTTCAGCCGGGCCGGCTTTCCGGCAGTGCGCGTCACGGAAATGAACGAAAATTTCAACTGGCAGCACCAGAACGTGCGTACCGAAAACGGCGTCCAGTACGGTGACCTGCCCGAGTTCGTGGATTACGAGTACCTGCGCAAGAATACGGCCCTGAACCTGGCGGCCTTTGCCAACCTCGCCCTCTCCCCGGCGGCTCCCGGCAACGTGGGCGTGCTCACCAGTGAACTGACCAACCGAACCTCCCTGCAATGGGAAGCGCCGCAGAAGGGAAAAAAGCCGGCCGGCTACTACGTGCTGATGCGCGAAACCACCAGCCCCGTCTGGACCCGCCGCATTCTGGTGACCGACACCAAAGCCACGCTGCCCTATTCAAAGGATAACTACTTCTTTGCCGTGCAGTCGGTGGATGCCGCCGGGCACGAAAGCCTCGCGGTGATTCCGGTGCCGGTGCGGTAGGGTTTATCGGGTGCGGTGGCAGATTACCTGAATCGGATTTTGTATGATGGGATTAGGAGAGTGGGGGGTATTCAAGTGTCAGGCGAGAGCAAAAGAGACAAAAAAGTAGTAACTTGTTATGAAAAACAGAGAATTCATTGGCAAACGATTACGACAAGATACTCAAAGAAAACATTGCTTCTTTGCTGCTTCCACTGACAGAGAAATACCTTAATATCAAAATCATTGATAGCCGGGAACTGAAAGACAAGCTGCAAACTACTATTGTAGAAAGAGCCTGATTTCATCCGGATAGTAAAAACTGACCGAAGAGGAGTTTATTCTGCACATCGAGTTTCAGACACAGGATGAAGAAGGGATGATTTACCGGATGCAGGAGTATTATGGATTACTCCGAAGAAAGCACGGCCTACCAATAAAGCAGTTTGTTATCTACCTGGGCAAGCAGCCATCTGAGATGCAGACACAATTAGTTCCTCAAGAGGTTTTTACCGGCTTTAGCCTGAAAAGCCTACGGGATTATTCCTGTGAGAGTTTGTTGGACTCTCAGATTCCTGAGGGGATTATCCTGGCCATTTTGAGTGATTTCAACAAGCAGAACCCAACAGAGACAATCCGGCGGATATTAGACAAACTGCAAGGAATCGCAGCAGACGAAATCACGTTAAGAAAATACATCCGGCAATTAACGATATTGGCTCGGTTGCGTAATTTGACAAAAGAGACACAAAAACAAATACAAGATATGGGACTTACCTATAATGTTATGGAAGATTATCTCTATCAGGAAGGTCAAAAAACAAAAGAGAAAGATATAGTCATTAAGATGCTGAAGGATAAAACATTGAGCATAGAAAAGATTGCTGACCTTATTGGTGTTACAGTTGATGACGTGAAGCAGATAGAAAAAGAATTAAAGAAATAAAAAAGCCCTCGCCTGACACCAGGCAAACCTGCCAGCACGCCGCCAAAGCGCATAGCTGACGCAGAAGGCAATACCCCCGCAGTCGCCCGGCTCCTCCTGAGCAGACGCAGGTAACCCTGACGTGCAGGTACAGGATCACCACCACCCTGAACTGGTACGGCAGCAGCTGGGCGGACTTTATGCCCGATGACTTCAACCGGATGATTCTGGAGGTGATCAAAAAGCGGGCGGAGCAGGGCACCTGACTGTAACCAATTCGTAAATACAGAGACTGCTGCCCGCTTCGGAGCCGGCATAGCGCCTGCCGGAGAAATAACCTGTACCGGGCACTGCCTGGCGGCTGCAATAAACTATAAATACCTGTACCTGTACGGCCGGCCTGATGCTGGATACTGCCACCCGGCAAACTCTCTGCGCGGCTGATCAGGGGTTGGTGGAGAAAATGCTGGCTTCCTTCACGAATACCCTCCGGTTCAGTTTCAGTTGCGCAACAATCAGCTCGGCGAAATCCTCCGGGTGCATGACCCGTTCCGGATCGCCGGTGATCAGATTGGCGCTGTTGGCCAGTTCGGTTACGACAGTACTGGGTGCCAGTGCCGTTACCCGTATATTATGCTTGCGCACTTCCTGCATCAGGCTTTCAGACAGGCCAAATACGGCAAACTTGGAAGCGCTGTAGGCACTGGTAACGGGGCTGCCCGATTTTCCGGCGGTGGAAGATATATTGACAATGTCGCCGGTTTTCCGCTCGATCATCTGCGGCAATACGGCCCGGGTGGCATAATACACTCCGAATACATTGACCCGGATCTGTTGTTCCCAGACTTCCGGTTCCAGCTCCAGAAACTTGCCGAAAGTAGCCGTGCCAGCGTTGTTGATCAGGATATCGACCGGGCCCAGATCCTGCTGCACTTTTGCGACGGCCGCCTCCACCTCTCCCCGGTGGCTTACGTCAGCCGTGGCCACTGAGGCCTTTACCCCTACAGCCGTAATTTCTCCGGCTACGGCCAGTATGTCCTTTTCCGTCCGGGCCACCAGACCCACGTGTACGCCTTCTTTGGCCAGGGCACTTGCAATGGCTTTCCCGATTCCTTTGCCGGCACCCGTTACGAGGGCCGTCTTTCCGCTTAATGACTGCATAATAACTGATCGTTTTTGAAAAATATTGGTTTGGAAAGAAGACCCGGTTGAGGTCTTCCCACTGATTCGTTTTCCGGGCAGATGGAGGGTGCAGCGGGTATTATCCGCCGGCACCCGGTTTTCGGCTGCCTCCGGTGTTTACGGATGAAAAGAAATAAGGATAACCTTCAACCGTATCAATACTGCCTGCTCCGGTAGTTCTTGAAAGGTGTGGATGACAACGCAACTGCTCAGTGCGGCGATGGATGTCAACTTGCCTGATGAATGGTTTCTGCCAGCCGATACGCTCAATTCACCTGATGTTATCCACACCTTTTAGATAACTACCAATTTTCTTTATCCATTGTCTCCGGACATATCCACGCCTTCTTTCACTTCCTTGCCGTTACCCGGCCGGATGCGGCTCAAGAAACGGTCGGACAGTGAGAATGGAAAAGAGCGTATGAAGACCGGTTATGTTTCCCCTTGAACAGTCTTGCGCTACTGATTTCCGCTTTGTACGCTTTTGGACAATTCTGTCTGGAAGCGCACACCCACAGAGGGTAGACTTTGATAAAAAATAGCCTGAAATTGAGTTTATGGCTATACTACGGTACATTGAGTTTTAGCAGGGGTTTCACAGTAGCGGTATGAGTCTTAGTGAGTTGGACAAGCGCATCGGGAAAACGTACAAAGTATTGCAAGTGATTCTGCCATAGGTCTAAGCCAAAGCGAAACAGGCTCATTTCCGGGGAACCATGTTTTTTGACTTTAATTGCCCGTTTGTAGCGGGCAAGGCCGTGTACTACTGACAAGGTGTGTGCCAACACAAGGGCCGCCGGTCAATCCGGCCAAAGCGGAACTGGTGTATTTTCCCACTTTCTTCGGGCGGAGCGAACCGGGACGGGTGAAGGTGAAATAAGGAACCGGAAGGGTATTTGGCTGGGGGCTCTCACCAGCCGGACTGCCCGTTCAGGAATTATCCTTTTTCGATTCCGGCTCTATTTCGGCCAGTACCCGGGCTACGGCCGATTCGGCACCCGTAAGTTTGCCCTTGCAGGTCCGGATCAGTTCGGCGGCCCGGGTTACCTTGCCGGTCAGCTCATCCACGTCAATGTTTCCGCTTTGAATGGCTTTGACGATTTCTTCGAGTTCCTGGATCGACTGGCGGTAGGTCTGTTCGGAAGGGTTCATTTCTTTAGGTTATTGTGGTTTCAGGGCAATGACTTTACTGACAATGATGGTGTTTTCGATCCGGGTGGTGATCTCCTCCCCCGGCTGGAGCTGATCTGCGGAGCGCAGCAACTGCCCCTTCACGTAGGTGAGGGAGTAGCCCCTTTTGAGCATCTGCACCGGATCGTACTGGCTGATGCGCGCCTCCAGCAGGCCGAGTCTCTGCTGCTGTCCGGTAAGGATCACCGGAAGCAGCGCCTTCAGGTTTGCGCTCATCCACCCGAGCTGCCGGCTACTTCCTTCGATGCGGCTCCGGGCATTATCCTTCAGAATGCCGGCCATGCTTTCCAGCAGGAGCAGTTCGGTATTGGTAAATTCAATGGAATGCAGCTGCAGTTCCCTTTGCTGGCGGTGGAGCAGGTCTTTGCCGTAGCGGAGCTGAAATTGAGAAGCCTGCACGAGCAGCATCTGCAGGTGCGTCAGGCAGTGAGCCTGCTTATGGGTGCCTCCCAATGATGCCGTGGCCAGCGCTTCCCCCAGCTGGTCAAGTTTCTGGTGCTGGTGCCCAAAGCTGCTTCTGACCAGCCAGGCCGCGTGTGCGCTCTGCCTCTCAAACAGCTCCCTCCGGCCGGCCAGAAAGACAAGGGGCGCAGTCCGGGCAGTCTCAGTAAGACCCGAGAGTTTTATCTTCCGGTCCTGCAGCAATCCTCCGGCTCCTTCCGTGAGCTGACTGCGGAGCTGACCGAGCCGCGCCTCCCGCACGGACAGGTAGTCTCCGGCCAGGCGGGCAATTACCTGCCGGGCTTTGTCCAGCCGGCCGTCCAGATGCCGGCTGAGGCCCACCAGGTACTCGGCCGCGGCGGTAGGGGTAATGAAATTCCGGTGGGCTACTGCCTCCGAGAGGGTTTTTTCGTCCCACGCATGTCCGATGCCGGTGAGTACCGGCAGGGAGCAGAGGGCAATGGCTCTGGCAAGGGCGTAGTTTTCAAAGCAGTGGAAATCACTCTTCTGCCCGCCTCCGCGGATGATCACCACGGCGTCAAAATGCTCCGCCTGCAGCTGGATGCGTTCCAGCTGGGCCATAATCTCGCCGGGAGCAGGGTCTCCCTGCACGGAAGCCGGAAACAGACGGCCCGAAAAGTGGTAGGGGTGAGCCGGGTTTTTGAGGGTAGTGAAAAAGTCGCCTCCCCCGAAAGCCTGCCGGGAGGTAATGACGGCAAGGCGCTGGGCCACCAGCGGCAGGGAGAGTGACTGCTGCCTTTCCAGCAGTCCTTCACTGCGCAGCCTTTCCAGATTCAGTTGCTTCTGCCGGGCCAGATCACCCAGCGTATAGACGGGGTCTATCTCATGCACCAGCAGGCTTAACCCGTGCCGTTCGTGAAACTGAACCGACGCGCAGAAGAGAATCTTGTGGCCGCTGCCCAGGTCAATACCCGTTTCTTCCCCAAAGGCTCTGACAATACCGGCGGTGCTTTCGTTCCAGACGCAGGCTTTGATCTGTGCCCTTGGCTGCTCCTCTCCCGGCTCCTTCTGGATCAGCTCCAGATAGGTGTGCCCCTTGCTGTCGCTGCGCTTGCTTACTTCGGCCACTACCCAGATCCGGTTCAGGGAAGGCTGCTGAACGGCCGCCCTGATCCGGAGGGTAAGTTCATGCAGGGAGATGAAGTTCCGGGAAGCGGACCTGATGGAAGTGGGGGACGGGGCAGCTTGCATCAGGGAAGAAGAATGGTTTTTACGGTGTAAGGCCTGGTTTGATTCCGTCTGACCGGAGTGGGATGGTTAAAGATAGGATTTTGGCAGAATTCTGACAACCCTTTGGATGAGGCTATAGCGATGAGCGGGAAAATGTGCAATGACCGTATCAGCCCTTCAGGAAATTGTTTCCGTTGCTCCCGATTCTGTCTGATTGAACTGTAAACTTCAACGTCCGTAGCGCAAGGAGTTATCGCACGGCATCTCCTTCTGGCTTACCCGGCCGCGAAGCGTTACAAAAAGGGTTTCAAGTCTTCACATCTTACCCGGTTGAGACTCCGGCAGACCATCCCGCCGGGTCACTTAGGCAAGCAGATGCAGAATCTACGAAAGGCAGAGTATTCTACGGCTTTTCCAGACCGCCTGAGTTGGCCGAAGAAGTAGTCCGGCCTGAAACGGCAGTTGCCGGTTTCAGGCAATTTTTTATACCAACAAAGGCAGGCATGGTTATCCGTGTAGAAGATTTACTCCGAAAGCTGCCAGAAGTAACGTATTACAATTATCTCTCCTACCAAAACGAGGCGTTTG
>JAUJMU010000004.1:167080-170830 GCA_030446715.1 Cytophagales bacterium
GAGGCGTTTGCCATCATTGAACCCGTATCCGCAGAGCAGTACCAGCGTTTACTTACCGCTGTACGGTTTCACCAGCAGTAACCATGCACTGGCAGCCGGACAGCAGATTGGTCAGGCAGTTTCTGGTCCCTGCTCCCGTGAAGGCCAGAATAAGCGGGCTGGTAGCTGAGCCCCATACAGCACTCGCCTGGCTGTTCGCATTTTGGTGATGACCAAAGACCTCTCTCCGCACCCACTGCCGGATCAGCAGCCAGCCGTCCCGGTCAGCCGGCCACCTGCTACTGGCTCTGTAAACGTATATGAACCGCGCTGGCCGGTGACCTGCTGTAAGTGCATCATCCTGCTGCAAAGCCACCGGGTATCGAATCACGTACAATCCGGCGTCTTCCCATTCTGATTCCGAACCGCCGGCCGATCTGGGGATAGTGAACGTGGCTGATACAGGGAAACAGATGATGCTCCACCTGATTGATAAAATAGTTGGGAAGAAGGAGGCAGTGAAGAATATGAAAGAAACAGATATAGTATTCTTGTAAAGAATTACTACCAACACCACCCACTCCGGTGACCGGGCTGCCTCACCGCAGCGCTAACGCATGAAGGCATGGCGTTGGGTGGCCCTGTTACGTTGGCGGCTATTCCCCCTATACCGAAAGCGGTATTGATTTCGGAAGTTAACGTCAGTGCCGATGCCATAGGCTGGAATTTGTACTAAAACCGGCGAAAAACTGTACTATTCCTGACGTTAGTCAGAGTAAAAAGGTGATATTCCCAAAACCTTACCGGTTGTTTTGCCTTTACGCGCCGGGTTTTTAGTCCTGTCACGGGGGAGCACCCCAGGCAGTGGCGCAGGTAAAGTCGTCCGGTTCGTGTCCGAAAGCGGACAGAGCCGATGAACTTCTTCTCCGTAAATCCCCTTTATTGATCCCTGCGGCCCCTTTTTGGTAGTTGGCAAGCCTATTGCACTGCCAGTAACGAACCGATGTACAACCAGCGGCCGGTTAAAGCTTGCCCAATCCACGAAGGTATGTTCCGAAGCTATCTCACCGTTGCCCTGAGAAATTTAGTCAGACAGAAACTTTACGCCGGCATTACCGTGCTGGGGCTGGCCGTGGGCATCAGTGGCTGCCTGCTGATCTCCCTTTACATTGCAGATGAACTGAGCTATGACCGTTTCCACAAAAAGGCCGGCCAGATCTACCGGGTGGTGGTACAGGACCCCGCCGGCAAAGGGGTGGCGCTTACTTCTGCTCCCTTTGGCCCGACTTTGAAAAAGGATTACCCCGAAGTGCAGCAGATGACCCGGATCAATGAAGAGGGAGGCGGTCCGGTCCGGTACCAGGACAAGCAGCTGATGGTGCCCGAAATATACTTTGCTGACCCGGGCATATTTGACATTTTCACCTACCGGTTTATTGAGGGCAATCCGGAAAAGGCCCTCCGAGAGCCGCAAACCATTATACTTACCCGCAGTCTGGCTGAGCAGCTTTTCGGCAACACTTCGGATGCAGTCGGCAAGACGGTCACTTTTGAAGGCAACTTTCCCAACACCGTTACGGGGGTAATCGAAGACGTTCCCCACAATTCGCACCTGAGATTCCGGGCCCTGCGGGCTTTTCCGCTAAACTATACCGACATCTGGTGGAGCTTTGAGCTTTACACCTACCTGCTGCTGCCCCCCGGCTACGACGGCCGGCAGCTGGAAGCAAAAATGCCGCAATTTTACCGCCGTTACCTGGCTCAGAAGGGGCAGACCGATGAGTTCAAGATTCAGTTACAACCCCTCACGGATATCCACCTGCGGTCTCACCTGGACCACGAAATCTCCGCCAACGGCGACATTGCCTACGTGTACATATTTGCCGTGGTGGCCGGCCTGGTGCTGCTCATGGCCTGCATCAACTACGTAAACCTTGCCACGGCCCGGTCGGCGGGCAGGGCCAAAGAAGTGGGTGTACGCAAGGTGGTAGGGTCCAGCCGGCAGCAACTGGTAGGGCAGTTTCTGATCGAATCCATGCTGATGGTGACGGCTTCGCTGGTGGTGGCGGCTGGGCTCACTCAGTTACTGATGCCCGTGTTCAATGCCTTTACCGGTAAAGAAATGGCCTTTTCCTATTTCTTTGGTTTTCCGGCACTGGGCCTGTTGGTTATGCTGGTGCTGGTAACCGGATTGCTGAGCGGGTTCTATCCGGCGCTGGTCTTGTCGCGGTTCAGGCCCGTGGCAGTGCTGAAAGGTGCATTCAGCCACCAGTCATCCGGCACCTTCTTCCGCCGGTCATTGATTGTGTTCCAGTTTGTGATTTCGGTGATGATGATCAGCAGCACCTGGATTATCTGGAAACAGCTACAGTTCATGAACGGGAAAGATCTGGGCTTCCACAAAGAACAGGTGCTGACCCTGCACGTGCAAAGCCGGGAGGCGCGGGCCAGGGTACCCGTGATCAAGCAGCAACTGCTGCGCAATCCGGCGGTGACGGGGGTAGCAGCCGCGAGTAATCCCATCGGCGGTAATAACATCGGCGCCGGCGGCTTCTTTTTTGAAGAAGACGGCGGAATGCCCACCCAGACCAGGCCCGCCCAGCGGTTTATGGTAGACCCCGATTTTATCCCGACCATGGGCATCCGGCTGGTGGCGGGGCGTAATTTTTCCCCAGACATCCAGCGTGATTGGGTCGAAGCGGTTATTGTCAACGAAACGCTGGTAAAGCGGCTGGGCTGGCAGGAGCCAATTGGCAAACGGGTCGCTTATTTTATTGATAGTAAGGGCAATACCGCTACAGCCAGGGTAGTGGGCGTGGTAAAGGATTTCCACATTTATTCTCTTCAGCATGCCATAGAGCCGCTGGTGCTCCGGCTGGCGCCGCCCGCTGAACAGGACAATCTGTACATCCGCATCAACGCTGCTGATACTCAGGCTGCACTTACCCACGTGCAGGAAACCTACCTCCTCTTTGATCCGGATAACCCCTATGAAGCCAGTTTTCTGGACCAGAACTTCGCCCGGCAGTATGAGGCCGAAGCCAAGAGGGGACAGGTGTTCATGGCCTTTGCCTTGCTGGCCATCACCATTGCCTGCCTCGGCTTGTTTGGTCTGGCGGCTTACATGGCCGAAAAACGCACCAAAGAGATTGGCATCCGCAAGGTAATGGGGGCCACTGCCGGCAGCATTGTTGCGTTGCTTTCCAAAGACTTTGCAAAACTGGTGTTGACTGCCCTGATCATTGCCGTGCCGCTGGCGTGGTACGCCATGGATAAATGGCTGCAGGATTTTGCCTACAAGACTGACATCAGCTGGTGGATATTCTTCGCCGCGGGAGCCCTCAGTCTGCTCATTGCCCTGCTCACCGTCAGCTACCAGGCTACCAAAGCGGCACTGGCCAACCCGGTACAAAGCTTGAGGTCGGAATAGCCCCCTGTCCCCCGAAGGGGGAACTGTGACGGGCTTAGACGTAGTACAGGCAAAAAGCGCGTGCCTTGAAAAGCAATTATGCAAAGGGAAAAACTGATAACTGATTAATAACCACAACCAACCACCCAAGCAGTTCCCCCTTCGGGGGACAGGGGGCTTCTTATGCTACATAACTACTTCAAAATCACCTTCCGGAATCTGCTCCGGCACAAGCTGTTTTCGTTCATCAACATATTCTGCCTGGCGAGTGGCATGTCTATCTGCCTGCTGGCGCTGATGCAGGTGCGCGAAGTGCTGGAGTACGACCAGTTTCACCCGCACCCGGCGCGGACCTACCGCAT
>JAUJMU010000004.1:170930-507035 GCA_030446715.1 Cytophagales bacterium
GCGAAGTGCTGGAGTACGACCAGTTTCACCCGCACCCGGCGCGGACCTACCGCATTCTCACCAACGCCAGCAAGCCCAACGGCGACAAGTGGCGGCTGGCCAGTGCGCCCCTGCCTTTGGGCGAGGTGCTGGCCCGGGAGTATGGATTTGTGGAGAAGTCAACCCGGGTATATTACGACCAGCGTCTGGGCGGTGACTGGAGTTTCGGCCGGAAGGAACTACCCGCCAGCGGCGCCTACGTTGATCCTGATTTCTACCAGATTTTCGGGTACAAACTGGCTGCCGGCCAACCAGCCATAGAGCCCCGCACGGTACTGCTGACGCAGGAAACGGCGGAACGGTTTTTTGGGAAGCAAAATCCGGTGGGTAAAACACTAACGGGCAAAAGCGTGGGTGACCTGACCATCACCGGCGTACTGGCTCCCAATCCGGGAAAGTCACACCTCCAGTTTGACCTGCTGGTGTCCATGGCCACCGTACCTTTGTTAAATGCCAGTGGCCAGATGGCAGCCCAAACGAAAGACTGGAAGCAGAATTGGCAAAATTTCACTTACGTGCTGCTGCGGGAAGGTACGCCGCGGGAAGCGCTTGACCGCATCTGGCCGTCATTGGCAGCCCGTGCCAAAAAAGAGGCCGGACCCAAAATGGACCTTACCTACACCTTCCGGACGCAACCTTTCAACCGGATTACCCCGGCATGGGAAGAGCTGAACGGCAGTTCATGGGAGCCGACCCTTGGCAGTATCTTGGGCGTGGGCGGCATGGCGCTGGTGATTCTGCTGATGGCCGGCTTCAACTACGTGAACCTGACGCTGGCCCGTTCGCTGAACCGCGCCCGGGAAGTAGGCATCCGCAAGGTGGCCGGAGCCCGCCGCTCTCAGTTGATGGGGCAGTTTCTGGCGGAGTCAGTGCTGGTTGCGTTTCTGGCCCTCGGGCTTTCGTATTTTATTCTGAATCTGCTGGAATTGTTGCCCTCCGTGCAGCGGTGGCTGACCCGGGATATCAAACAGGACTGGGTGCTCTGGTCCTTTTTCATTGGGTTTACCTTCCTTACCGGTTTAGTGGCGGGGTGGGTGCCGGCGCGGGTACTGTCGGCTTACCAGCCGGTACAGGTACTGAAGGGAGCCTTCGGGCCGCGGCTTTTCCGGGGAATCGGCCTGCGGAAGGGACTGATTGTGGCGCAGTTTGCCGTGTCGCTGTTCTTTATGGTGTTCGTGGTCGCCTACTACCGGCAGTTTTCGTACATGGCCACGGCCGCTTACGGCTTTGACCGCCAGAACAGCATCAATATTCCCCTTGAAGATGTAAACCCTGGAATACTCGCCAACGAAATCGCTTCCCTGAAAGGCGTGCAGCGGGTAGGCTTCACCTCTGATGTGTTGGGCTTCCACATCGGTCAGACGCAGATTTCTCCCGGACCGGGGCAGGAGTTTATCGATGTCAGCCACTACTCGGCGGATCATAATTTCATTCTGAACATGAACCTGAAGGTGGTGGCCGGTGAAAACATTCCTCCCGCCACCCGCGATTCAGCGGGCCGGTTTGTGCTGCTCAACGAAAAAGCCGTTGCCGCCCTCCGGCTGGGCAGTCCGGGTGAAGCCGTGGGCAAAACCATCCGGCTCCGCGACAGCACCGAAGCGCAGGTAGCCGGCGTACTCAAAGATTTCAATTACCAGAACCTCTCCCGGCCCATCCGGCCAATGATGCTGCGGTACGACCCTGTGCGTTTCCGGTACCTCAATGTAAAAGTAGATCCTATGGCGGCGGGCAACATCATGGGTGATCTGGAAAGAGTCTGGAAAAAACTGAGTCCGTACAAGCCTGTCCAGTTACAGTGGTATGACGACCATCTTTATGATCACCACCTGCACCTCGACGACCAGATGCTGCTCTTTGTGCTGACCCTGATGGCGATGTCCATTGCGGGGCTGGGCCTGCTGGGGATAGTCACCTACACCACTGCCCTGCGGACGAAGGAAGTCGGCGTCCGGAAAGTGCTAGGGGCAAACGTGGGCCAGATCGTGTTCCTGTTGTCGCGGGGTTTCATGATGCTCCTGCTGATTGCCGCCGTCATTGCCCTGCCGCTGGGATTTGTGGCCGGTACCCTATTCCTGCAAAGCTTTGCTTTCCACGTAGATCTCGGCATCGGAACCTTGCTGTTCTGTTTCGGCGTGCTGCTGTTGCTGGGCGGCCTCACGGTCGGCATCCAGACCTTCCGGGCTGCTGCCGCCGATCCGGCCCGGGCACTGAGAACGGAGTGAGCAGGTCATAATCAGGCTGTCTGAACCATGATTTATAAGATTATAGGATTAACCAGATGTATTTCTTATCCTGAGAATCCTTTAATCCCGTAAATCATGGTTCAGACAATAATCCTGATTCAGACACCCTCATTTCCTATCCTGCTGCTCCTTGCGGGAACGGTATGGCATTCATTTTCCTTTTCAGTTCAATACCGTCCATTGGAGGCCAGTCCGGCATATACATTGGCGGGCGGGCTGGCAATCTGGCGTGGTATCTGGAGGGAATTCTGCTGATAAGCAATTCTTTTCCCCGCAATCTGCCCGATCAGTGGCATTTTATCCGCTTCTGAGGTAATAATCTGGTCGGGTTGTACGCCGGATCTGTTCAGGTATACGACAAGTTTCTGGCCCGTCCGCAGATTATGGCTGGTGAGGTAGTTCCACCCGGCAAGGGTAGTCACATCAACCTGATACTTTTCGGCAACTGCCATAAGATTATCACTGCCCGTGGCTTCAAAAGCAACTTTTTTCATTCCGGAAAAGGTTTCCATCAGATAGGTCTGCTGACGGATCGCCGCGCTGATGTTGCTGGCCAGCAGGGCCTGCCGCAGGGTGGAAGTAAGCCGGGGCGTTGCCGCATCAAGGATAGCCTGCCGCCGGGAAATCAGCTTTACCCTGGCCTCTCCGGGAATGCGGAGGGTGTAGGTCTTCACAAAAGCCGGAACCAGATTCCCTTTAAATGCCGGATTCAGTTTCTTCAGGTTCACAAGGGGCACGCCCAGGTGAGAAGCCAGCACCGACAGATTGAGCGGCTGGGTTACCTGCATTGTATCAACCGGGGCCGTTTGGGCCAGCGTATCCGGATAGATGTTATAATCATGGTGGTGACTCATCACAAATGTAGTGGCTACGAAAGCCGGTACGTAAGCCTGGGTTTCGGAAGGCAGGTGAGGTGCAATGGCCGCAAAGGTGGTGCGGTTACCGGCCCGGCGGATGGCCCGGCGTACCCTTCCCGGTCCGGCATTGTAGGCAGCAAGGGCCAGTTCCCAGTTGTCAAACATATTGTAAAGCATCTTCAGATAGCACGTTGCTGCCAGCGTTGCCTTTTCGGGGTCCAGGCGTTCATCAATATAGGCATCCTGCTGAAGGCCGAATGACGCCCCTACGGACGGCATAAACTGCCAGAGGCCAGCTGCTTTTACCGGCGATACCGCCCGCGGATTCAGCGAAGATTCTACTACCGACAGGTATTTCAATTCGACGGGCAAGCCGTACCGGTTGAGGGCTTCTTCGAATACCGGAAAGTAAAGGTGCTGGCGTTCAAGCATTTTCTGCACGTGCTCCCGGTGCGTGGTGGTCAGGGTTTTAATGTGCTTGTGCACGTGCTTGTTGTAACGAAGCGGCACGGACTTTTGCAGTTTTGCCAGCCGGGCCCGTAAAAATTCCGGTGAGTTGAATGAACTGCGGACGGCTGCCGGAGCGGAAATTGTGGAAGAGATCCGGGCACCCGGATGCGTACCGGAGGCGGCACCGTTCTGGGCAACAGCGAGTTTGTTGGGAACGGAAAGCAACATCAATACGCCTATAGAAGCAATCTTTCTCTTGGTAATCCCCTTAATCTTACTCATGTTTTTGGTTTTTTGGTGAAGAATCAGCCGCCGTGGAGGGTATTCCGTCGGTGAGGCAGAAACTGGTAAGCCCGCCGCTGCTTCCCGGCAGACAAAGTAGTGCCGTTACGGTGGCCGGAGGCTCCGTTGAAAGGGAATGGACTTACCTGATGATTTTTAGAAAATGCCTACCGGTGGTGGTGAATGGCAGGCAGGCTACCGCTCTTTAACGTCATTTTGCGGCTGGAACGGGTATTCTCATGGGGTGCGGCATATCCCGCCGGACCTGCCTGCCCGTTGCGGCTCCTGTAATCCGCCTTCCGGAAGGAACAGGCGGATCGGTTTGCGGAACCGGATAATCAGTGATTGGGCCGTCCGGGAGGCGCTGCAAGCCGCCCTGCTGATCATGATCATGTGATTTGAAAAAGGCTCCATGGTAAAGAAGTATCTGGCTAAATGTTTCATTCCGACTCTAAATCTTACATGCGTACCGTCCATATATACTCCCGATCACAAATTGGTAAACCGCGTAACCCCGGCAATCAGCCCTGATGCGCCGGGTTTTAGCAAAAAACAGGCCATAAAAGCGTGTTTCCGGATGCACAAAAAAAGACCGTTTCAGCCGTTTCCTGACTTTTTGAGAGGCTTTCAGGCCGAAGAATGCAAATGCGGGTTTGCTTGTCCGGCAGCTCTCAAAGAAATGAATATTCCCTCCGGAGAATGGGCATGAAGGTGGGTTGATTGCCGGAAACGTAAGTGATTCTGAAACGATCGGGCCCACCGGAGCAGCCCGAAACCTTCCGACCTTACCCGGCAGGGGCACCCTTCGGGCTGTTGCAGCCCGGTTAACTATTTTCCCGTCCGCAGCCGGACAATACTGCCCGTTACCGAACAGTTCTTCCGGGTCCGAAGGCCTCCGCTGCGAACCAGTACAGCCCTTTGCGGGCTGGCATATTTATTGGCGGACAATAAGGGGCCGACTGCCAATCCGGTTAGTTGCCCATTACCTGGTTTGTCACCCGTTAAACCCATTTTGTATTTGTTAACAACTACTCTCTATGGCGCACATTGCAGTACCTATTCCGCAGCTTCCGGGGAAGCAGGATATTGAAATTGAAGTAACCATCAATGGTCAGAAACAGCAACTTCACTACCGGGTGGAGTTATTTTACTGGGAGGATTGTAAGATCCCCGTGATCGACCGGGCTGAATGCATCCGGCAGATGCTGGCTGGCTACGACCAGGACTGGACGCTTTACTACATCGGGGCTCCCACGGACCAGTTCGTGCCCATCACATTTGTGAGAAAGAATGAGCCCATGGCGAAGCGGCAGCGGTTTGCTTAGGGCAAAGGAAGGAAAAGAGGACCGGAAGCCGGTAGAAAAGGATACTGGTTTCCTGTTACCCCATGTCTCTGTCCGGAGTTGCTGAGCTTCAGCAGCTGTTAAGCTAAAAACCGGTACCTGTTTCTCCGGCCTCCTTTCCTGCGGTTTCCGGTCTTCCTTCAACGCCTATGTGTATTGACAAGAAAGGTTATTTCGACCTTAGCGTTATGAGATCCCCTCCTGGGAGGGGTTGGGGTAGGTTCTTCCTCCCGACCGGTGATAATAACCTTATTTGTCAGTACACCTATGCTCCAGAATTACTTTGAGATTGCCTTCCGCAATCTGCTCAGGCACAAAGGCTACACAGCGGTACATGTGTTTGGCCTTACGGTCGGCATTGCCTCGTGCCTGTTGATCTTCATGTACGTACAGCACGAACTGAGCTTTGACAAATTCCACGACAAGACGGGCCGCATTTACCGGATTCACAATGTGTTGACGCTTCCTTCGGGCGAATATCCGTACCCGACCTGCAACTCAGCCCTGCCCCCGGCCATGAAGCGGGACGTGCCGGGCGTGCAAAACTACACCCGTATACTCCGGCTGAACGGCGCGGCCTTCGGCAACGAACCGGTTGTACAGGTCGGCAAGGCGCGTTATTCCGAAAAGGACTTTCTGGTGGCCGATGATACCTTTTTTGATGTTTTTTCGGTAATGGTACAGAAGAGTTGATTGGTTAAGTTTGCAAAAAGTTAAACGGATATGATTTTAGAAGCACGTAGCTGCGCCTGTTGCGGGAGTACAAACATTGTGGAGTACAAACATTGTTAAGAATGGCAACTCCTATAACCTCAGTATGACTTGATTTCTCAATCCCATATCAACTAGTAAGTACCATTACCTCTTTTCCTTATCCCAAATGCCAAACAAACCATCAGTCCGGAACACATACCGGCAGGCGGGTGCCATGGCCCTCCTGCTGGCTTTACTTCTGGTATGCCCGGACGTAAGGGCACAGTCCGGGCAACGCCCCGCTATTATGGGCATTGCGGGCGTTTCTTTGCAGGTAAGCGATATGGATAAAGCCCTGGCGTTCTACGGCAAGCTGCTGGGCTTTCCCCACACCAGCCGGCAAAAGGATACCGCTACGGCCAAAGGCCCGAAAATTATTGATTTCCGGGTAAACGACCGGCAATCCATCCGGCTCTCCGACGGATTATCTCCCGGACAGGAGGAGCGGCTGCTGGAGGTAGCCTTTCAGACCACGGATGCCGAAGGACTCCGGCAGTATCTGCAGGAAAACGGAATAGACGTACCTGCCTCCGTGAGCCGGGAAGCAGAAAATACTTTCAGCTTTAATTTAAAAGATTCCGAAGGAAACCGGATCAGGTTCCTTCAGTATTTTTCTCCTGCCCCGGCCGCAAAAATTAAACCCGGCCGTACCGGCACCCCGCTTTCGGACCGCATCCTGCACGTAGGGCTACAGGTCAGGGACCAGCCGGCAGCCGACCGGTTTTACCGCGATGTGCTGGGATTTTCGGAGATTTGGCGGGGGGGCCGCACCGACAGCGTGACCAGCTGGATCAATCTGCGGGTGCCCGAAGGGACGGATTACCTTGAATACATGCTGGTGCCGGGAAAAGTCAGCCGGCAGCAACTGGGCGTACTGCACCACCTTGCCCTGCTGGTTCCCGATATACAGAAGGCGCTGGATATACTGCGGCAACGGTACCCGGACGGGACACGCCTTCCTGTCCCCGGCATTGGCCGCAACAACCGCTGGCAGCTCAACCTGTTTGATCCGGAAGGCACCCGCGTGGAACTGATGGAACCCTTCACTTTCCGCTGAAGGTCTATTCCCGGAAATCGTTGGCCAAAGCAGGAGCCGGACCGAGGCATCCACCAGAGAATTCGCAGTTGGCAAATCCGCAGAAAGAAGCCATATTACCTTCTTTTCTGTGACAGTCCGTTGCTGCCAGACCACTTTATATGAAATTCCTGATTTGCAATGCATTCCTGTTGCTCCTGTTCGTTTCGGCCGGAGCCCAGGGGAAAATAAATGTCTCCCTCAAAAAGGAACTGGACAGCCTGTTTGTGCTGGACCAGAAATACCGGGAGTTTATGGGTCCCGATGCCGGCCCGAAAGCAGATTCTCTGGCAAAGGCCGTAAACATACCGCGCAGCAATATAAACGGGTATCTCTGGCAGCAGCAGAACCGCATCGATTCCGCCAACCTCGTGCGGATTGAGAAAATCATCGCGCAGTACGGGTACCCGGGCAAAACGCTGGTCGGCACGCCTGCCAACGAGGCTGCGTACTATGTCCTTCAGCACTCCCCGAAGATAAAACAATACTTCCCCATCATTGAGTCAGCCGCCCGGAAGGGTGAACTTCCATTTACCAGGTTTGCCACCATGCAGGACCGGCTCCTGATGCAGGAAGGCAAAGAGCAGATTTACGGTACGCAGGGCTACGGCTTTGCCAGTGAGGGTGCTGACGGGAAGCCCGGGCCGATGCAGATGTTCATCTGGCCGGTGGGTGACCCGAAAAATGTGAACCGCCGGCGAAAAGAAGCTGGCTTCCCCGACACGGTGGAGGAAAATGCCCGCCGCCTCGGCATCCCCTACAAAGTGCTTACGCTGGACGAGGTAAAGAAAATGCAGGGAAAATGACTGGTCGCGTGCCGCTGAGCTTGTCCCTTGGCGAAAACCCGGTTGGCCCTGAGCCTCACGAATCTGAACCTTTACTTTTAATAGTCTCCTCTCCGAAAATGAACAGAAGAAAATTTATAAAAAACGGCTCTCTTGCGGGACTATCCTTATCTACTCTGGCGGTTATATCCTGCAACTCCGGCTCCGCTGAAGGGGGCCGCCAGACCGCCACCGGAACGACCGCAGCCAACCGGGCACCCACAGAGTTTCCGCTCCACGAAGCTACCCTTGCCTGGTTGCTGAGGAGCAAATGAAAAGCGGCGGCCAGACGGCCCGTTCCATTACCCGGCTTTACCTGGACCGGATCGCTGCCATTGACCAGCAGGGCCCCACCCTGAAGTCGGTGATCGAGGTCAACCCCGACGCCCTTGCCATTGCCGATGCCATGGACCGCGAACGGAAAGAGGGCAAGGTGCGGGGGCCGCTGCATGGCATTCCAGTGCTGATCAAGGACAACATCAACACCGCCGACAAAATGATGACCACCGCCGGGGCGCTGGCTCTTGAAGGCAACCGGGCAGCCAAGGACGCACTCATTGCGGCCCGCCTCCGGGAAGCAGGGGCCGTACTGCTGGGCAAGACCAACCTGAGCGAATGGGCCAACTTCCGGTCTGAGCGGTCGAGCAGCGGCTGGAGCAGCCGGGGCGGCCAGACCCGCAACGCGTACGTGCTTGACCGTAATCCCTGCGGCTCCAGCTCAGGGTCGGGCGTAGCCGTATCGGCCAACCTGTGCGCAGTGGCCATCGGCACGGAAACCAACGGGTCCATTATCTGCCCCGCTTCCATCAACGGAGTTGTGGGCTTTAAACCCACCGTGGGTCTGTGGAGCCGCGCCGGCATCATTCCCATTTCCCACACCCAGGACACGGCCGGACCGATGGCCCGTACCGTTACAGACGCCGCCATCCTGCTGGGGGCCCTGACCGGCGAAGATCCGGCAGACAAGGTTACCGGTGAAAGCACTGGTAAGTTTCAAAAGGATTACACCTCTTTTCTTGACCCCAACGGACTGAAAGGCAAAAGGATCGGCGTAGAAAAGGCTTTCCGCAAAGGTCATGAAGGCGTGGACCCACTGCTGGAGGAGGCACTTGAACTGCTGAAGAAAGCCGGAGCTACCCTGGTAGAGGTGGAAGTGATCCCGAAGATGCGGGCCATTTCGGGTGCGGAGTACGAAATATTGCAGTACGAATTCAGGGACGGGGTGAACCGCTACCTCGCCGGCGCCAATGGCAAGGTGAAGTCGCTGAAAGACGTAATTGAATTTAACCGTCAGCACGAAAAGGAGGTGATGCCGTATTTCAAACAGGAAATCCTCGAAAGTTCTGACAAAAAAGGCGACCTCACCAGCAAAGAATACCGCGATGCGTTGCAGAAGTGCCTCTCCGCAGCCCGGGGCACCATTGACCGGGTGATGAAAGAAAACGGGCTGGCCGCCATTACCGGGCCCTCGTACGGCCCCACATGGTGCACCGATCTGATCAACGGCGACCATTTTTCGGGGTATGGCATGTCTACACCGGCGGCGGTGGCCGGCTACCCGCATATTACCGTACCAATGGGCATGGTGCAGGGGCTGCCCATCGGCCTTTCGTTCTACGGCGGGGCTTATACCGAACCCGAACTGATCCGGATTGCCTACGCCTACGAACAGGCTTCCAAAAAACGGGTAGCACCGGAGCTGAAAAGTACGGTGGGAACGGTATAGGGAATTGCCGGAACGGGGTTGAAGGGCTGAGGATTGAAGGATCGAATTGCTGGTGGGGAGCAGACCAGACCTTTCACCGCACCCTGCCTGATTCAAGCGTCCACGCTTGAATCAGGCAGGGTGCGGGGTGGAGTTGACTGAAACTACCAAAGTTTCGGAAACTCTTGCAGCCTTCCCTTTTCCGGATCCGTTCATACCCCCAACCACTATCTTTCCCTCCTTTTTACATGCAGTTTTTCCAGAAAACCATTCAGTTGCCCCGCTACGGACGCGGCTTTCACCTCATCACGGAGGTCGTGGAGCGGGAATTTCCGGAGTTGCGGCAATTGAAAGCAGGCCTGCTGCACGTATTCATTCAGCATACTTCGGCTTCCCTTGCCATCAACGAAGACGCTGACCCTACCGTGCGGCAGGATTTTGAGAGCCACTTCAACAAGATGGTACCGGAAAATGCCCCTTACTATCGCCACAACGACGAAGGTCCGGATGACATGCCGGCCCACCTGAAAGCGGCTATTCTGGGCAGCAGCGTCACCATTCCGGTCACCGGGGGCCGGCTGAACATGGGCACCTGGCAGGGCATTTACCTCTGTGAACACCGCAACCACGTTTCCGGCCGGCGGCTGGTGCTGACAGCGTACGGCAGCGGGTAGAGAGTGTAAAACGGTAACTCCTTAATATCCATCTCTTCTCACTTCCAGTTTTTAGGGTAATTTTACTAACTTGTATAAATTGGAAATTCCTCTTTGCCATGCGCGGACTGCCGCTTTTCTTTTGCTTTTTCTTCCTGATTATCCATTCCCGGGCTTTCTCCGAAGAGAAACCCGCGTCGCCCGGCCTGCGGTTTACCCGCAACGACGGCCAGTGGGAAAAGTCGGTGCTGTACCGGGCTGCCTTACCCGGCGGCTTTCTGTTCGTAAAAAAACAGTCCCTGCAGTACGTTTTCTACGATACCAGGGCCGTAGCCTCGCACCACCCGGACGGCCACGCTGCGGATGGATCGGCGGCCCGTACTTCTCTGGCGGCACCAGCGGCTGATCCGGATATGATACAGGCCCACGGTTTTGAAGTGCAGTTTGGTGGTTCCGCGGCAAATGCCATCCTTCTGCCCTCAGAGCAAACGCCCGAACGGCGCAACTTCATGCTGGGCAATAACTCCGCGGAGTGGGCCGCCAACGTACCCAGCTTCAGCCAGCTGCTTTACCGGAACATTTACCCCGGCATTGACCTGCGGCTTTTCGTGCAGAACGGTACCGCCAAGTACGAATTTATCGTGCAGCCCGGTGCCAATCCGGCGCAGATCAGACTGGTTTACAACGGCATGTCCGACCTTTCGCTGAAGGACGGTTTTCTGGTGACGACCACCACCGTAAACACCGTTACCGAAACGCCCCCCTATTCTTACCAGCAGGGCAACGGCGGTCAGCAGGAAGTCGCCTCCCGTTACGTGCTGCGGGGCAATGTCCTGACCTTTGCATTTCCGGATGGCTACCGCCGGGATGCACCGCTGGTAATTGACCCGTACCTGGTATTCTCTACGTACTCCGGCTCCTTCACGGATAACTGGGGCTTTACGGCTACGTACGACGAAGCCGGAAACCTGTACTCCGGCGGCATCGACTTTGGCAGCCGCTTCCCGGCAACCACGGGGGCATTTCAGGTCAGGTTCAGCGGGCAGACTGATGTGGCCATTCTTAAATACAATCCGGAAGGCACCGGGCTGCTGTACGCCACCTACATTGGCGGTGGCGGCACGGATATACCTCACAGTCTGATTATTAACAAAGCAGATGAGCTGATTATTTTCGGCACTACGGCATCGGTGAATTTTCCCACTACTCAGGGAGCCTACGACCGGACGTTTAACGGCGGCGCTTTTGTAGATCCGCTCAATTCCAACCCTAACGTAGGCGGTGGAGGCATTTCCTACCTGACCGGCAGTGATCTTTTCGTTTCAAGAATCAATGCTACCGGAAGTACCCTTGCCGCCTCTACCTACATTGGCGGCTCCCGCAATGATGGTCTGAATGTGAATGCTGAATCAACCATCAAAAACTACGGCGACCAGTTCAGGGGCGACGTAAACGTGGACGATGCCGGCAATATCTACGTCGCTTCCACCACCATTTCTTCCGACTTTCCGACCGTCAATGCCCCGCAGGCGAAGCTGAGTGGCAGCCAGGATGCGGTCATTTTCCAGTTGAACGCCGGCCTTTCATCGCTGCTCTGGAGCACCTACTACGGCGGTTCGGGCTTTGATGCGGCCCGCGGACTGCGACTCGGCGCCTCGGGAGCCGTATACGTGTGCGGCGGCACCACCAGCCCTGACCTGACAACCAGCCCGGGTGTGCTCAAACCTGCCATGACGGATACCGAAGACGGCTTTGTGGCTAAATTCAGCCTGGGCAACGCCCAACCGCTGCTTTCGTATATCGGCACGAATAACCGCGACCAGACTTATCTCGTGGATCTGGATGGGGCCGAAAATGTGTACGTGACGGGGCTCACCTACGGCCCTTACCCCGTTACGCCGGGCACCTACTCCAAAGGCACCACCGGCCAGTTTATCCACGCGATGAACAACACCTTTACCCAGACCATCTTCTCCACCGTGGTCAGTTCCGGCCGCACCACCCCCGACATCTCCCCCACTGCTTTCATGATCAGCGACTGCGGATTCATTTACCTGACCGGCTGGGGCGGAGCCATCAACAATCAGCGGGGCATCACCGGCAGCAGTACCAATGGCCTGCCCGTAACGGCGGATGCCCTGCGCGGCACCACAAACGGCGATGATTACTACCTGGTCATTCTCGGTGCCAATGCAGGCAGCCTGCTCTATGGCACGTTTTTCGGAAGCCCGGGCGGCGATAATCACGTAGACGGTGGCACGTCGCGGTTCCGGAAAGACGGCACCATTTACCACGCCGTGTGCGCCTGCCGCGACAACAGCAGTTTTCCGACCACGCCGGGTGCCTGGTCGCGGGTAAACAACGGGGATGCAGCCAGTTCGCCGGGTGCCAACGACGGCTGCAACAATGCCGCCTTCAAATTTGCGCTGAACACGCTGGTGGCGGGATTTGACGGTGACCCGGAGATATGCACCTCTATCCCCACGACTTTCAGCAACACCAGCCAGGGAGCCAGTACTGCCCAATGGGAAGTAAACGGGCAGGTGGTTTCCAGTAATAATGGTCCGCTGAGTTACTCCTTCACCCAACCGGGCGAATACACGGTTACCCAGCGGGTTTTTAACCCGGCTACCTGTAAGCAGACCGATGCAATCTCCAAAAAAATCACCGTGAAGCAGGCCACTCCGGTAAGCGTGGACCAGGTCCCCCGGATCTGCTTCGGCGCAAGTACGCGGTTGCGGGCTTCCGGTGGGGTAAAGTACGAATGGTCTCCCGCCACTGGCCTGGATAACCCAGCTTCGGCAACCCCGGTGGCTACGCCGGCCCGGACCACCGAGTACCGCGTCCGGATCACCAACAGCTTCGGCTGCGTGCAGGAACTCCGGACCCGCGTGGAGGTGAACAGCGAGGTCAGGGCTGACTTTGACGTAATCGTTTCGTCGGAATGCGGCAAACCCAACCGGGTGCGGCTGGTCAACAAAAGCCAGAATGCCCGGCGTTATCAGTGGCTGACCGGCAACGGCGGCGGTCCGGATACCTCCGAAAATCCGGAAGAGTACGAATATCTCCAGCCCGGAGAGTATGAGATAACCCTTAATTCATCCGATGATGAGTGCGGCACCACCACCACAAAGCGCATCAGGGTGGAAGATCCGAAAGATCCCCCCAACGTCATTACGCCCAACGGGGATAAGAGAAACGAACTGTTTATACTGCCCAATCCCGGCTGGAAGCTGGAAGTATACGACCGTTGGGGAAAACCCGTCTATGCCAGCGAATCTTACCAGAACGACTGGGGAGACGACGTACGCGCCGGAGTATACTACTACCGGATCACTTCTCCCCTCGGCGCGTCCTGCAAAGGGTGGCTGCACGTTTTGAAATAATTGATAGTTGAAAATTAATAATGGCCAGAACGGTGCAGGGTGGGGAATGGTGGAATAGTTTGTAAGGAAAGAGGCAGGGAGAACGGGTTCATAAAAAAGCCATGAAAAGGGCCGGATGATTTTAATTTTCCCTAGAAAGAACGCCTCCGGAATCATTTTTCAATTGTTAATTGTCAATTAAAAAAATGGAACTAAATTATAAAGTATTAGGGCAGGGACCGCCCATCGTGATTCTGCACGGGGTGTTTGGCACGCTTGACAACTGGCAGACAGCCGCCAAGGCCCTTGCCGAAAACTATACCGTTTATCTGCTGGACAACCGCAACCACGGCCGCTCCCCGCACGACAACGCCTTTAATTACGAAGTCATGAGCGAAGACCTGCTCAACTTCGTGCAGGCCCAGCGGCTTGATCAACCCGTAATTATCGGCCATTCGATGGGCGGGAAAATCGCGATGTACTACGCCTGCCGGTACCAGCCGGCGCAGCTGAGCAAGCTGATCGTGGTGGACATTGCGCCCAGATACTACCGGCCTCACCACAAGGAAATTCTGGAGGGTCTGCTTTCCATTGACCTTTCGCAGGTTACCAGCCGCCAGCTGGCCGATGAGCAGCTGGCCGAATATGTACCGGAGCCGGACACCCGGCAGTTTCTGCTCAAAAACCTCTACCGTACGGATGAAGGCTCATTTGGCTGGCGGCTGAATCTGCCGGTGCTGAACGAAAAGATTGAAAACATTGGCGAGGGACTGCCCACGCATTTTCGTTCCGAAAAACCGACGCTGTTTATCCGCGGCGAAAAGTCAAACTACATCCGGGATACCGACTTCCCCCTGCTCAGGGAACATTTTCCGAACTCCACCATCGAAACCATTGCCGGGGCGGGCCACTGGGTTCACGCCGAAAAGCCGGCCGAGCTGCTGGAAAAGGTGTTGAACTTTATCAACCGGTAATAGCCGGGCAGGTGGGTTACTTACCGGAAAAAATACAAAGCATTATATTCTTATGGAACCCGGAATGCAAGGAATCGGAAAAATGCTGCTGATCGGAGGAATTGTGCTGGCGTTGGCCGGGGCTTTTCTGATGTTCTCCCCCCGGGTCCCTTTTCTGGGCCGGCTGCCCGGCGACATCGTCGTGAAGCGGGAGAACTTCTCGTTTTACTTTCCGCTCATGACCAGCATTGTCCTCAGCGTACTGCTTTCTCTGGTGCTGTGGCTGATCCGCCGGTTTGGCAGTTAAATAATTGACAATTGAAAATTGATAATGAGTCTGGATCAGTGATGTTCTGCTTAGTGCCTGCTGCTGCTGTCTGCTGTCTGACATCTCCCGTCTCACGTCTAAAGTCTTACATCCAAACAATGGGTTCTTTGTTTCTGATTCCGACGGTGCTGGCACCGGGCACCGCCGGGCAGGTGCTGGCTCCGCAGGTACGGGAGGCGCTCAGCCGGCTGGACCACTTTTTCTCCGAAAACCTGCGGACGTCCCGGCGTTTTATCAGCGAACTGAAAACCGGCCGGTCCATTGAAAGCCTCACCTTTTACGAACTGAACAAGGACACGCCCGAGGCCGAAACCGCCGGCCAGATGCAGATTCTGCTCGACGGCAACGACGCCGGAGTGCTGTCGGAGGCGGGCTGCCCCGGCGTAGCCGATCCCGGGGCGGTGGCAGTCCGGCTGGCGCACCGGATGGGCATCCGGGTGGTGCCCCTGGTGGGGCCGTCGTCCATCCTGCTGGCGCTGATGGGCTCCGGTTTCAGCGGCCAGTCTTTCGCCTTTCACGGCTACCTGCCCATCGACCGTGATGAACGTTCCAAAGCGCTACGGCAACTGGAAAAAGAGGCCCTGCAGAAGAATCAGACGCAGATTTTCATGGAAACTCCTTTCCGCAATAATCAGTTGCTGGACGAACTGCTCCGGACGTGCCAGCCCAATACGCCGCTTTGCATCGCCTGTCAGATCACCGCCCCCGACGAGCTGATCCTGACGCTGCCCGTAAAGGAGTGGAAGAAGCAACGGCCTGACCTGCACAAAAAACCAACGGTGTTTCTGCTCTACAGAGGCTGAGACGAAATCTGCATGGAAAACAAGCCCCCTATTTACCTTATATTTGGCGGCCGGCAGGTTGCTGCACCCAGATCATAATGGCCCGCAAGGGAGCATCCTGCCCCTCTTTTCATCCTGTAAATTCTGATTCTGACGATTCATACCGGCTTACCCGATGCTCCAGATAAAAACCTTCACCTTCAACGCATTCTCCGAGAACACCTACGTCCTGTACGACGATACCCGTCAGGGGGTCATCATTGATCCGGGCTGCTACGACCACCGCGAACAGCAGGAACTTACCCGGTTTATTGCGGACGAGAAGCTGCAGATTGTACAACTACTCAACACCCACGGGCACATTGACCACGTGCTGGGCAACGCTTTCGTGAAACGTACCTGTAACGTGAAGCTGTACATTCACCCGCAGGACGAGGCCACGCTGCGGGCCGTGCAGGTATACGCCCCCTCCTACGGCGTAGCCGGCTACGAAGCCGCCGAGCCGGACGGCTACCTGAATGAAGGCGATCAGGTGACTTTCGGTGACACCACGCTTGAAGTGCTCTTTGTGCCCGGCCACGCCCCCGGACACATTGCCTTTTACCATCCGGAGCAAAAGATCTGCATTGCCGGTGATGTCCTGTTCCGGGGCAGCATCGGCCGCACCGACCTGCCCGGCGGCGACTTCGACACGCTGATCCGCAGCATCCGCAGCAAACTCTTTCCCCTCGGCGACGCAGTGACTGTTTACCCCGGCCACGGCCCCGAAACCACCATCGGGCAGGAGAAAAAATACAATCCGTTTTTACAGGGTTAATTCAGAAAAGAAATGCAAATAAAAAGCTTTCTGCCGCAACTGCTGACCATGCTGGTTTCATTGACTTGCCTCTCTCAGCCTCAGCGAGAACTACTGGACAGCAACTGGAACTACACCCATTCGCCTGAGGCGGCCAGATATTATCGGATCATCACAAAAAAAGCAGACTTCACACCGAGTGGTCTGGTGATGCTTTTTTATGGTCAAGATTCTGTACGCATAAAAGGAAAACTGCAAGGAAGTGAATATGAAGGAGAAGTTTCTTATTACTACCCAAACGGACAGCTACAAGCTAAAGGGGCCTTAAAGGAAGGTCATCGGACAGGCTTTTGGGAAGAGTGGTACCAAAACGGGCAATTGCGGGAAAAGGGCCAGTATTCTCAAAAAAAGAACAAAGACAATTTCCTCAACACTCCTAGAACAGAATACGTAATTGATAGCTTTTGGGACTCAACCGGGAAGCAATTAATCACAAATGGAACTGGTTCTTATATTTCAACTTCTGAAGGTAAACACATCAGGGAGGAAGGTCAATATGAGCAAGGAAAGAAGTCCGGAATCTGGAAAGGTTATTTTGAGGATGGAAAGTTGTTTTATGAAGAAAACTTTGCGGATGGAATTCTGACAGCCGGCACCAGTTTTAACCGGTCAGGTGAAAAATTCACCTACTCAGAGGAAACGAAAGAGAAAATGCCAGAATTTACAGGAGGATTACAAGCTTTGCAGCGGCATTTGCAGAGAAACCTGAAATATCCGGCAGATGCCAGAATGACCAAGAGACAGGGCTCGGTGTTTGTCCGTTTTATCATAGAAGAGTCTGGCGAGATTAGCAATATCTCTTTATTTACAAGGGGACCCGGTTCTTCACTGGAAGATGAAGCGATCCGGGTAGTTCGGATTATGCCGGCATGGGTTCCTGGCAAGCAACACGGGCAACCCGTGAAAGTTGAGTACGTGTTGCCGGTCCGGTTTGTGATGATGTAAACTCCCGTTCACCTTTGAAAAAACACATCCCAAACGCATTTACCTGCGGCAATCTGTTGTGCGGCTGCGCGGGCATCGTGGCCGTACTGGTGCGCAACGAACTTATCTTTGCGGCTTACCTGATCGGGCTGGCGGCGATGCTCGATTTTCTGGACGGCTTTCTGGCCCGCCTGCTGGAGGCGTATTCGCCCATCGGCAAGGAACTCGATTCGCTGGCCGACATGGTTACGTTTGGGCTGCTGCCGGGCGTGATAATCTTCCGGCTGATCAGCCAGAGCATGGAAGGCCCGGAGTATGATCTGCAAATGTATACGCTGGTGCCGCACGCGGCTTTTATCATTCCCGTATTCTCGGCGCTCCGGCTGGCAAAGTTCAACGTAGACCCACGCCAGTCAGATTCCTTTATCGGGGTGCCCACGCCAGCCAACGCCTTGTTGATTGCCTCCATTCCCCTTATTCTGCGCCAGCACCCGGAGTGGTCGGCTTTTATCGTGCAGCCCGGCCTGCTGATCGGGCTTTCGGTGGTGATGTCGCTGCTGCTGGTGGCCGAACTTCCGCTTTTCGCCCTTAAGTTTAAAAGTTACGCCTTCCGGCCCAACGCCGTCCGTTACTGCTTTCTGCTCCTGGCACTGCTGATGGTGGCCCTGCTCGGCGCCACGGCCGTTCCGCTGATCATTGCTGCCTACATTGGCGTATCGGTAGTGCAGCGGTTCAGCGGCCCGGGGTAAGGGAGGATGGAAAAATTATTTTTATTACTTTTTTGGTGATCAGGGGGTTTTGCACCATTACCGGTACCAGGCCGCCGGTAATCCGTATACTGCCCCCCTTACCAGCACAATTCTGCCACTTTGCCCAACCAGTACCGGTACGTTCGACCCGGTAACGTGCATTTTTTTTGTCTTGTGCCGCAAAGGTACAAGCCTCCTGCGGGCAGCCTGCTTTACATTTTCACCCGTAGGGTAACTTATACCGGTATTCTCCCCGGAGAAGGTGTCCAACCGGTAATCAACCCTCCCAACTATGCTTAAATATGCTTTCCTGATTATCTTTCTGGCTGGTGGTATGGCCACGCAGAGCTGCAAAACCTCCGATGCGCCCAAGTACTGGAGCCACAACAATCACAAGTCAAACTCGCCGGCCAACATTGTGCCCAGGCCGGTAAAAAAATAACCGCTTGCGTCTGCAAGCTCCGAAGCTCCTGATAGGAGGCTCCGGTATAAGTCAGAATGACAAAAGGCGGTAATCCCGCCTTTTGTCATTCTGTAATATTCACCTATTGATCCGCCTGCATCCGTGGCGTTACGTGAGTGCTGTCGGTGTTGGTTGTATCTGCCCCTGGTGACGGGCCAACTTCCGCATCACCGGAACCATCTTCATGTTCCCGCGTAAAACCATCTCCGGTTTCGTCCTGTTTCTCTGTTTTAGGATCTTCCCGGTTGGTTTCACCAGGGTCATCACCTGTTTCCACGTTGCCGCAGGCAAAGGTCATCCCCAGCACTGCTACAATCATTAGCTTATATCCTGATCTGATTATCCGTTCCATAGCAATTATATTTTTGAATTGCTTACGGCTGTTGCCGTTTTTTCGTTGCAGCGCAGGCTAAATACCCGGCAACCGTCCCTGCAAACCTCCCGTATGTACAGCCACTACCGTACTGCCGGCCGGGAAATACCCTTTCCCCAGCAGGTCGTCTACTCCGTAGAGCATCTTGCCGGTATACACCTGTTCGATCTGCAATCCATTTTCACTTTCAAATTGCCGGATGTATTGCAGCAGTAGAGGTGTAGTCCGGGCGTATCCGCCAAAGTGATAACTGGTCTGAAGCTGCAGGTTACGGGGTTCAGCATAGGCGCTCCCGGTCACGGAAGAAAATTCGCCCAGCAACCGCCGGGCCTCATTGTTCAGAAAACCGCCTCCTTTCAGCGCCGGAAACCCGATGACCTGCCCTTTTCCTGCGGCTCCGGCTACCAGTCCGGCAAGGGTGCCGCCGGTGCCCGCCGCGCAGCAGAGGTAGTGCCATGGAATGTTGATTTCGTCCACCCCTTCGGCTACACCCTTCACCGCCAAGCCGTTGCTCCCTCCTTCCGGCAGGAGATGGAAATCGCCGTACTTTTCCTTCAGCGTACCAATTAAAAGGGCGTCGGTCTTCTGCCGGTATGCTTCCCGGCTCAGGTAATGCAGACTCATGCCGCATTCCGTGGCAAACTGCAGGGTCGGGTTCAGCGGCAGGGTTTCTTCACCGCGCACCACGCCGACGGTCCGGAAGCCAAACTCCCGGCCGGCCGCCGCTACGGCGTAAAGGTGACTGGAATAAGCCCCGCCGAAGGTCAGCAGGGTACTTTGGCGCTGCCGGTGGGCGGCAATCAGATTATATTTCAGTTTCCGCCACTTATTTCCCGATATTTGCGGATGGATGAGGTCGTCGCGCTTGAGGTACAGCGTAACATTGGCACCGTCAGCGGCCCGGCTGCGGATTTGCTGAAGCGGCGTAGGCGGATACATTTCCAGCATCTTTTGCGTAAAAACATCCGGAGGTACAGACATGCACGAAGATATAGATATTGAATCAGGCGAAGACAGTGATTTGTTTGAACACCACCGCATTGTAGTGGACAAAGGCCAGTCGCTGCTGCGTATTGACCGGTTTCTGATGGACCGCCTGCCCAACGCCACGCGCAACAAGCTGCAGCAGGCCATTGATGCCGAAGCGGTGAAGGTAAACGACAAAGCCATCAAGGCCAGTTACAAGGTGAAGCCGCAGGATGTAATCACTATCTCGCTGCCCGAACCACCCTACGACACCACGATTTATCCGGAAAACATTCCGCTGGACATCGTATACGAAGACGACGAGGTACTGGTCATCAACAAGCCGGCTGGCCTGGTGGTGCATCCGGCTTACCAGAACTGGACCGGCACGCTGGTTAACGCCCTGGTGTACCACTTTCAGCAATTGCCCACCTCCCGGAACGGCGAAGGCCGCCCCGGACTCGTGCACCGGATTGACAAGGATACTTCGGGCCTGATGGTGGTGGCCAAAACGGAACTGGCCATGGCTCACCTGGCGCGGCAGTTTTTTGACCATACCATCGAACGGACTTATTACGCCCTTGTGTGGGGAGAACCCAAACAGGAAGCCGGCACCATCAACGCCCACGTGGGCCGCAGCCTCAAGGACCGCCGGGTGACGGCCGTTTTTCCGGAAGGCGACTTCGGCCGCCACGCCATCACGCATTACAAGGTGCTGAAAAACCTGCGTTACGTTTCGCTGGTGCAATGTAACCTGGAAACCGGCCGCACCCACCAGATCCGCGCCCACATGCAGTACCTGGGGCATCCACTGTTTAACGATGCGACCTACGGCGGCGACAGGATCCTGAAAGGAACTCCCTTTGCCAAATACCGGCAGTTTGTGGATAACTGCTTCAAGATGCTGCCCCGGCAGGCCCTCCACGCCAGATCACTGGGCTTCGTGCATCCCGGTACCCGGGAATGGATGCAGTTCAGCAGCGACCTGCCCGAAGACTTTGCCTCCGTGCTCGAAAAGTGGGAGAAGTACGTGCAACATCAGGAGGAACAGTAGCCCCTGACCCCCGAAGGGGGAACTGAACGGGAGATGTACGGAGCGGCGGGGTCAGATAAGGCTCACTGTTCAACCATTAAATGAATAGTTTTGCCCCATGGCGCAGGATTACGACAAGATTTTCAGGGAGGTATTGAAGGAGATTTTTCCGGCAGTAGCCCATAAGGTGCTGGGCCTGCCCGGGGGTAAGTATACTCCCCTGCCGGCAGACCTTCAGTATACTTCCGAACGGGAAGCCGACCAACTCTGGGAAGTAGCACCACCTGCCGGTGAGCCTTTTGTGTTGCACTGCGAGTTTCAGACCACCAACGATCCGCAGATGCTCTCCCGGATGCTGCTGTACTACGGTTTTCTGTATTACCAGAAGAGAATGCCTGTCCGCCAGTACGTGATTTATGTGGGCAGGGACACGTTGCAGATGGCAGATCAACTACAGACCGATATGCTCACCTACCGATACCGGCTGATTGATCTGAAAACTTTCTCCTACCAGACGTTCCTTGCCTCAGACCGGAGTCAGGAAGTGCTGCTGGCGGTGCTGGCAGACTTTGGCGGCGAACCGGCAGACTTGATTGCCGGGAAGATTATTGCTAAATTGGAGTAACTCTCCGAAGGCAGCCTTGAGTTGTCGCAACGAACCCTGCAACTGGTTCGTTTAGCTGTACTGAGAAATTTGAGTAAAACTGTATTCGAGACCGCAAGAAAAATGGCCATTTCGATTAACATTAAGGAAGACGCTCTTTACCAGGAAGGCAAAGAAGAAGGTAAAGAGGAAGGCAAAGAGGAAGGCAGATTAGCCGGAAAGGAAGAAGCAGCCCTCAGCATGCTGCGGGAGGGCTTTTCCGAAGAGGTAGTGGTGCGGATTACCAAACTCCCCGCCGAACGGGTCGCCCAGCTAAAGCAACAACTGGAAGCCGGCCAGCAAAACTAAAGCAGCATACCCTCGCCCGGTGGGTAAACCGGACACCTGCCGGCAGAAAGGGGTAGAGAAGCGTCTGATTGCCTTGCTGCAAGGCTGCATCCGGCGTCAGCCTGACAGCCAGCTTTGGCGGGTAACGCCAGCATTCCCGAAGCTATGCCTCGCGTACCCCCGTACGGCCCTCTACCCGGATCATACCGCATCCGCGAAAATCTGCGCCAATCCGCGTGAAATATTTTGCAGTATTCTCAGCTTGTCTCCGAAACAGTTTTTAGCCCCCGGCAGTTGATTCTGCAGGAAATTCTTCCGATCTTCAGTCATACCACTACAACTCCAGCCGCTATGCGTACGATCCTTTGCTGTCTGCTCCTGTGTATTGTGCTGCCAATATCCTCCTACAGCCAGTACGTATTGCTGGAAGATGCCATCAACCTCGACAACGGCTGCATCCAGCTCACCCCTGATGAGCCGTACTCCCGCGGCATTGCCTACAACCGCACCAGACTGAACCTGAACCAGTACTTTGAGATTGACTTCGATATTTACCTGGGCAACAAGGAGGAAGGCGCCGACGGCATTACCTTCGTGATGCACAACGACCACCGCGAGTTCCGGGCGATGGGCACCTGGGGCGAATGCATGGGCTACGGCCGGTGGCGGCGCGAGTACCCGACGGGTAACTTTATTTCCCCGTCCATTGCCGTCGAGTTTGACACTTACTATAACTACACGCAGAACGATCCCGACCACGATCACGTAGCTTACCTCGAAAACGGCACCAACTACCACACGAAGTACTGGAGCGACAACCGCACCGACTTTGATCTGGAAGACAACAAGCTTCACGACTTCCGCTTTCGGTGGGACCCGGAAAAACAGCAGATTACCGTTTTTCTGGACGGAAAAATTGTGTACCAGGGCAAGCGCAACCTGATCAAAGATATTTTTGAGGGCAATCCGGAGGTGATCTGGGGTTTTACGGCTTCTACGGGCCGGGCCAGCAATCAGCAGTTTTTCTGCCTCAAACGGATTACCCGGTACAACCTTCCTTCCAAAGAACTGAAGGCCGTGACGCCGGTGTTTCCGCGGCTGGGCATTCCCGCTCCGGCTACGCTAACCCACAACAAGGCGGGTACCCACGACGAAGCCGCCTTGCCCGTCACTGTGGCGCCGCTGCATTTGCCGGGGAGGCAGTAAGTAGTTTAGTTGCTCGTTATTCGTTGCCCGCTATGAGTTATCCTGTAATCCTTGGGCTGGATATAGCGGAGAGCTTCCCGCTTCATGGTAATTTCTGCATAAAAAAACCATCGCTTTCGCGATGGTTCCCTTAAGCGGACAACTCTATATTCTCCTGATCGGTCTGACCCGCCAACCTGAGCATCGGCTCAATCTTCTCCACCAGACGCTTTTTCACAAAACCATCGCGCAGGTGCGGCGGCAGCGACGCAACCAGCTTGCGGTAAGTTTCAAGTCCCAGCGCCTTGGCTACGTAGGCTTCGTGCATGCAGTTAAGGTATTCCACCATCTCCAGCAACGACTGGTGGAACAGCTTGAAGTCAATTTCGGCCTCCACGAACCGCTCGATCTCCCGGTGGTTGGCAGAAATGCGCAACCGGCACAGCAGATCAAAGTAAGTTGTGTATCCAAAACGCCAGGTCAGCTGATTCCAGTGGCTCTGGCTGAACTTCTGCAATACATCACCCGTACGGGTGCTGCGCAGCGCTTCCTCCGGATCCGACTGCACCCGCTGACGCACCTGCTGGGCAATCAGCCGGCGCGTAGTGCGCAGAAACTGCCCGATCTGGGCCTGCGCCTCCAGCTCCTGAGTGGCCAGTTGCAGGCCGGGCTTATACTTTGCCAGCGGCAGGCGTTGCACGGAAAACTGGTCATAATGACCAGCGGCATAAAAACCAATGGCTTCCGGGTAATACCCCCGCACTACCAGCCGGCCAATTTCCCGGCGGATCAGGGCTTCGCTGTTCCCCCGGATGCCGAGGGTGTGCAGAAATGCCTGAATGCCGGCAAAGGCGCTGTAGTACGCCTGCGGAAACGTCCAGTGCAGGGCATTGCGCATGAATACGTCGCCGCCCAGCTGGCCCGTGGCCCGCAGGGCGTGCTCGGTACTCCAGCAGTTGAGCAGGTGCCGCCCGATCTGCTCCACATCCTGCGCGTTCAGCACGGGCTTGTGACCGGCAAAACGCACATTTCCGGGCAGGTCGAAGGCATTGCCCGACTGCTTTATGTGGAAGCTGATGGCAAAGAAGTGGTTCAGGAATACCTGAGCAGGAATTGACTTTTTCCAATTCTCATCCTGCTCCGCACTTTCGCTTTGAGCGACCGGCTCAAACAGCTCAAATTGTTTATTTCCCTTTACAAGTTGCATACTTTATCAACACATCAGAAGGTGGCAATGTTCCGTGGGCATTAGACATTTTTCATTACCAATGCCCTGTAATACAGTATTTTACATAACATATCAGTTGTTGCAAAAACAACCCGCAGACAACCTCCGGACCCGGTATGCCAACACCGCTCAAACTACATTGAATTTAACCATTTTCCGGCAAAATACCAACCGAAACGATTTGTAAAAAAGGAATAAATTCTCTCTGCCATGCCTCACATTCAGTCAGCAGGTTTGTCCCTTGGGTAATAGCTTTTTCTGCTCAGGAGGAGAAACACAACCGACACGAATACCCACCCATAAAGCAATGCGCTCAGGCCCACCACAAACACACGACCGGGTGAAGGGTAGGCGTCATCGAGGTAAAAAATGAGGCCGGCGACCGGAACGGCAAGGAGCAGAATGCAGCCCCGGTAGCGTAGTTTGGCCCGCGGTCCTCTCCTGCGGCTGCCTGAGCTTTCTCTTTTCTGCCGGAACGCCACCTACCCGATGACCAGCAGGGCCACCGCCGACTCTATCCGGTCGATCAGGATATACATCAGGAACGGGTGGCCCGCTACGGTCACTTCCTGACTGAAAAAGGAAGACGCAAGGTGAAATACCGGTCCCCGGGGTGTGAACAAACGGTCCCAGAGGATGTGGGATACGCTGCCCACTCCGGCAGAAAAGGCAAAGAGCAGCCAGTGCCGGGCGAGGTAACGCCTGAATTCCGGATCCAGATAAGGGGAAAGTTTCCGCTCAGTTCCCCTCCTTCCTTCAGGAATTCCGGAGGAACCGGCCAGGCCAACGGGACAGGGGTGGTTCTCTCTTGATAACCATAACTTACTCATTATCAAAGGCAAACAAGTCTGCTACTTCCAGCCGCCGCCCAGTGCCCGGTACAGGTCAATCAGGGAGAGGAATTGTTCCTTTCGGGTATTGGTCAGTTCAAGCTCCGCCTCCAGTACGCTGCGCTGGGCTGTAATCACTTCCAGGTAACTGGCATAGCCCGATACATAAAGATCATTGGCCGTGGAAACGGCGTCGAGCAGTACGTTGGTGCTCTGCTGCCGGAGCCGGTATGCCTCCTCCAGATTCTCAATCCCCCGCAGGTCGGTTACCACTTCCTGATAGCCGCTCAGGATCAATTTCTGGTATTCGTAGTAAAGACCCAGATTGGCTGCTGCTTCCCGGTTGTACTGGCTCCGGATCTGCCGCCGGTTGAGAATGGGTGCCCCGATACCGCCCAGCACCCCGTACGCTACCGACGCCGGATTGAGAAGCAGGGCTGCCCGGAAGGCATTCAGTCCTACGTACGGCGTAATGGTAAAGGAAGGGAGGAACGCTGCCCTTGCGGCATCTACGTCCGCCCTTACCGCTGCCAGCTCAAGCTCGGCCTGCCGGATGTCGGGCCGGCGGCGGAGCATTGCCACCGGTAAACCTGTCTGTACTTCGGCGGGCAGCGTCTGCTCCAGAATCGGATTGCCCCGGCTGATGGGCTGCGGATACCGGCCCAGCAGCAGGTTAAGCCCATTTTCGGTCCGGATGATGGCCTGCCGCTTTTCGGCTTCCAGGCTGCGCGTATGCAGGAGCTGCGCCTCAAACTGCTGCACGGCGAGCTGGGTAGCCCGCCCACCCTGTTTCTGGATGGTGATGGTCTCCAGTGCCTTTTCCTGCAGCCGGATGTTTTTCCGGATAATATCCATTTCGTTGTCCAGCGCAAGTAACTGGTAATACAGCTCTGCTACCTGAGCCACCAGCGACGTGACCACCAGCTGACGCCCCTTTTCGGAAGCCAGAAAGCGGTTAACGGCGGCTTTCCTCCGGTTTCTCAGCCTGCCCCACAGGTCAATCTCCCACGAACTGCGCAGCCCCAGAAAGTAGTCCGGCGTGGGATTGGGAATGCGCCGGTCGCCGCGGATGTGTTCCGACAGGTTGGTGTCGTAGTTACCGACGCCGTTCATGGTGTAGTCGCCGTATTTGTCCACCCCGGCGGCCGCAACGGCACTCACCGACGGCAGCAGGACGGCACGCGTCGTCATGATACCGGCGCGGGCTGCCTCCACCCGCTGCAGGGCAATCTGCAGGTCAGGATTATTCCGCAGGGCGGTGTCAATGAGCTGCACCAGGTTTTTATCCGCGAAAAACTCCTGCCAGGGCATATCGGCTACGCTGGCCGAATCGGTCCGGGAGGCGAAGTATTCCGGTGTTTTCTGGGCTACCGGCATCTGCAGCGGCGCGGTTACCCGGCAACTGCCCAGGGTCAGCAGCACCAGCAGCCCCCAGCCAAAGGATATTCGATAAAAAGTCCATTTATATTTATACTTGTTGAGCGACATGAGTACCATTCTGATGTTTAAGGTGAGTGACAGGAAGGGCAACCGGCTTTTCCGGCTTACCGGGTCTGGAAGAAAACCTTTCGGACAGGCCCGCAAAAAGCACGTACAGTCCGGGAATCAGGAAGATGCCGAACAGCGTACCCGTCAGCATGCCCCCGGCGGCGGCAGTACCGATGGACCGGTTGCCCAGCGCACCGGCTCCCGAGGCTACGCACAGCGGAATCAGTCCGGCAATAAAAGCGAAGGAAGTCATCAGGATAGGCCGCAGACGGGACGCCGAGCCTTCCACCGCCGCCTGCAATACCGTAGCGCCTTCCCTGCGCCGCTGGATGGCGAACTCCACAATGAGGATGGTGTTTTTGCCCAGCAGACCGATCAGCATCACCAGCGCCACCTGGGCGTAGATGTTATTCTCAAGACCAACCAGTTTCAGCAGCAGAAAAGCGCCGAATATACCCGTGGGCAGCGACAGAATCACCGGCAGGGGCAGCAGGAAACTTTCGTACTGGGCCGCCAGCAGCAGGTACACGAAAATCAGACAGATGATAAAAATGTACACCGCCTGGTTACCCGATTCGATCTCTTCGCGGGTCACGCCCGACCATTCGTAGCCGTACCCCCGGGGCAATGTTTCACCCGCTACCCGTTCCACGGCCGCAATGGCGTCGCCGGAGCTGAAGCCGGAGGCCGGCGTACCGTTGATCATCGCCGAAGTGTACATGTTGTACCGGGTCAGCTGCTCGGGGCCATACACTCTCTCCAGCCGGATAAACGTGGAAAAAGCCACCATTTCGCCCTTGTCGTTTTTCACGTACAGGTCCAGCACATCCTCCGGCCGGGACCGGTACGTGGGGGCGGCCTGCACCATCACGCGGTACATCTGTCCGAAGCGGATGAAGTTGGAAGCGTAATAACTGCCCAGCAGCGTCTGCAGGGTATTCATGGCATTTTCAATGGTAACGCCCTTCTTGGCGGCCACTTCCTGATCTACGTGGATCATGTACTGCGGAAAGCTGGCGTCGAAGCTGGTAAAGGCAGCCCCGATTTCGGGAGTTTGCTGCAGGGCAGCCACGAATTTTTTGGTTACATCGGCCGTTTCCTGCAGGTCATCACCTTTGTTGTGGTTGAGCAGGCGCAGTTCAAAGCCACTGGAGTTACCGAAGCCCGGTACCGTGGGCGGTGGAAAATACTCAATGCGGGCATCGGCAACGTGGCGGGTCTCCTTTTCAAGCCGGCTGATCAGCTGATCGACCGAAGTTTCCCGTTCCGCCCACGATTTAAGGTTGATCATGCCCATGCCGTAGGAGGCACCAGCGGCTTCGGTAAGCAGGCTGTATCCGGAGAGGGTCGAAACGTTTTCCACTTCTTCCATCCGGGCGGCCACCTGCTGCACCCGCCTCAGCACTTCTTCGGTCCGTTCGACGGTAGCCCCGGAAGGCGTGGTCACGTTGACGTAGATCATGCCCTGGTCTTCGGTGGGAATAAAGCCGGAAGGCAGAATGGTGCTCATGCCCCACGTACCGGCAATGAACAGGAGCAGCACCGCTACCGTCACCACCCGGCGACCAGCCAGCCTCTGCACCACGCTGCGGTATTTGTTTTCGGTGGCATCGTAAGCTTTGTTGAATTTGCCGAAAAAGCGGTCCATCAAATTCTTCTTTTTCTTCTCCACGCCGTGGGTATTCTTCAGCAGAATGGCGCAGAGGGCCGGCGTAAGCGTAACGGCGTTGATGCCGGAGATCACAATGGCAATGGCGAGGGTAAGCGAAAACTGCCGGTAGAAAATCCCCACCGGACCCGTCATGAAGGCTACCGGCACAAACACCGCCGACATCACCAGCGTAATGGCTACCAGGGCGCCGCTGATTTCGCGCATGGACTCAAAAGTGGCTTCCCGCGCGGAGAGGTGCTTTCCGGCCATTTTGGCGTGTACCGCCTCTACCACCACAATGGCGTTGTCCACCACAATGCCGATGGCCAGCACCATGGCAAAAAGGGTGAGCAGGTTTACCGAAAAATCCAGCATTTGCAGGAAGAAAAAGGTACCGATCAGGGAAACGGGCACCGCCAGCGCCGGAATCAGCGTAGAACGCCAGTCCTGCAGGAAAAGGAACACCACCAGCGAAACCAGAATAAACGCCTCGATCAGCGTCCGGATCACCTCCTCCATGGAAGCATCCAGAAACCGCGACACGTCGTAGGCGAGGTTGTAGGTCATTTTGGGCGGGAATGAGCTTTCCCGCAGCTCGGCCATCCGCTGCTTCACGTTGGCGATTACGTCGCGGGCATTGGAGCCGGGCCGCTGCTTGATCATGATGGATGCCGACGGACGGCCGTCGGTTTTGGAAGCCATGCTGTAGGTCATCGTGCCGAACTCTACGTCGGCCAGGTCCTTCAGCTTCAGAATGGAGCCGTCTTCACCGGCCCGGATCACGATGTTTTCGTACTGCTCCGGTTCAAAGAATTTACCCGTATAACGCAGTACGTACTGCAGCATCTGGGCCGATTTACCGGAGCTTTCCCCGGCTTTACCGGGAGCCGCCTCTACGTTCTGGGCGCGGATGGCATTGACAATTTCGTCGGTAGACACTTCGTAGGCGGCCAGCCGGTCGGGTTTGAGCCACACCCGCATCGAATATTCGCGGGCACCCATTATTTCGCAGCGGCCCACGCCGTCAATCCGCTTGAGCTCCTGCAGTACGTTGATATCCGTAAAATTGTACACAAACTCTTCATCAACGGCGGGGTCTTCACTCATCACGTTGAGGTAGAGCAGCATGCTGTTTACCTCCTTCTCGGTGGCAACCCCGGCGCGGATTACCTCTTCCGGCATTTCGTCGATTACGGTCTGCACGCGGTTCTGCACGTTAACGGCGGCAAGGTCGGGGTCGGTGCCCACCTGGAAAAACACCTGAATCAGCGTGGTACCGTCGTTGCCGGTTACGGAGGTCATGTAAGTCATGCCCGGCACACCATTGATTGCCCTTTCCAGCGGGATGGCTACGGCTTTGGTGCAAACTTCGGCGTTGGCACCCGTATATTTAGCAGTTACAGTTACCGACGGCGGCACGATTTCCGGAAACTGCGTAACGGGTAAACTCAGCAGCGCCAGCAAACCCACCAGCAGAATGATCAGCGAAATCACCACCGACAGAACTGGTCTTTTTATAAAAATATCAAACATGGGTTTCCAAATTGATAATTGAAAATTGATAATTGACAATGGGGGTCGCGGGAGACAGACCGTGCGGATGAATCCTTCTTTCACGTTTTCCCGCAAAGGCGCAAAGCCTCCGGACGCAAGGGACGCAAAGTGCCTCTTGTCCTCCCCCACCGGCACAGCACTACCCACACCGCCCCGGAACAACCATTCGTAATTTGTAATTATCCGGCGTCTGCCAGCAGGCTGTCCAGCCCGACCATCTGCGGCACGATCTGCAAGCCATCCCGTATCTCCTGAATTCCCTCGTACACAATTTTTTCTCCCGGCTCCAGGCCCGATTCCACAATGTAGAAGTGGGAGAAGCGGGTTTTGGGGACAAAATTTTTCATCGTGACGGTGTTGTTTTCATCCACCACAAACACGTAATTCTTGTCCTGAATCTCAAATACCGCCTTCTGCGGGATGATCAGGGCATTTTGGATGCGGTTGGCGAGGCGGATGGTACCCGTGGCGCCGTGTTTCAGCAGCTTATCGGGATTGGGAAACTTAGCCCGAAAGGCAATAGAACCCGTGCTGGCGTCAAATTGCCCTTCCATGGTTTCAATTTTGCCGGTATGCCCGTACAGCGAACCATCCGCCAGCATCAGGCTCACCTCCCGGGTGTTCCGGTTGGGGTTTTCCTGGCGGGTTTTTACGTATTCAAGATATTCTCCCTCCGATACATTGAAGTAAGTGTATACCGCCTTGTTGTCTGACACTGAGGTAAGCAGGGTGCCTTCTTCGATCAGGCTGCCGGCTTTCAGGGGAATGCGGTCAATAATGCCATTGAACGGTGCCCGGATATGGGCGTAGGAAAGCCGGATAGCCGCATTAGACTCGGCAGAACGGGCTTCGTTGATTCTGGCCCGGGCAGCGTTCAGTTTGCTTTTGGCTACTTCGAGTTCGGTTTTTGAGATAACTTTCTTGTCCACCAGCATCCGGACCCGGTCAAGCCCGAGTTCGGCAGTTTTGGCTTCGGCAATGGCGCTTTGCCGGTTAGCCCTGGCTTTCGCCAGTTCGGCTTTGTATTCTTCATCGTTGATGGCGAAAAGCAGCTGGCCTTTTTTCACTTCCTTTCCTTCGTCAACGTAAATCTTATCCAGAAAACCCGATACCCGGGCCCGGATTTCCACGTTGCGGACTGCCTGAATATCAGACACGTATTCGTGCATCAGCACGGTGTCTCTGGCTACTACCCGGGTAACGGGCAGCACCCGGTCACTGGCTTCTTCAGGGTTGGTCTGGCTTTTGGCGGTGCAGCCGGCGATCCACAGGGATACAGGCAGGAGGCTATGCCATAGAATGTTTTTCATGGTAAGGGTAATTTGGAGGAAAAGTACAGGCAAAAGCAGGCTGATCCGGTCAGTTTAACTGCATGAGACTGGTTTGCACCAGCCAGGGAATGGGGAGAAACGACCTCAGAAGGGAGTGAGCCGGAAGAGGAGCCGGTAATAATCGGGCCTGGTAAGCAGACCTCCGAAGGGTGAATACGCTCTGGAACTTAATACGGAAACAGCGGCAACCGGCAGTAAAACAGAAGGTTCCGGTGCAAAGGTGTTTCCTTCCCAGAAGCGGTAGTTGTACTTGCGGGTCCGGAAAAAATCCGAAAAGTTGTCGTCTTTGTTTTGGGTGTTCTGCTGCGTGCCGGAAAGCAGATCACCGATAAAATCCAGTAGTGGTTCGGCTTCCTCAACACCCGCAGACAATCCGCATGCTGCGTCGGTTCCACCACCGGGGCCGCGGATTTCCGGCGGCTGAATGTCGGCCGGGGAGAATACACAGATGGCGCTGAGAACGTGCAGGAGCAGAAGATATGTCAGTATTCTTTTCAGCATGGATCGTGGATTATCTCAGGCTCAGCGTAATTTAATCCGGCAGCGCAGAAGCGGTACTTTATTAAACTGTCGCCGGCCCGAATATGTTTCCTTATATTGGGGATCAGGCAACAGAAGCACGAAGTTAAGCGGCTTTCTCTCCCCGGTCAAACCACTCATCCTCAAATAATTACAACCGGGCAATTTCTAATGCCGCATTAATCCGGCGCGCCTTGCTGACCGCCTGTTGGATTTATTTTCAGAAAACTACCAGCAGCCTGGCTACGGCATCTGGTCGCAGCAACCTATCTCCTGTTCGTTCGTACACGGAAACACAAAGCGGATGCCGGCAATGCCGGAAAATTTCCGGTCTCCGGCTTCGTGCAGGAAACAAAAAACGGCTTACTCTCAAACCGGAACCGCATAGTCTGACAAATTGAATAAAGCGCGCATCTGATCCGGCCATAAATAACCGAAACACATGAAAGTAAACGAAGAAGATAAGGTCCACCTGACCAGCATGATAGACTCCATCAATGAGATACTGGGCTACGTGGGTCGTGCCAATTACAGCGACTACTCCCAGCGGGAGGATATACGTGAACAGGTATCTGCCCAGATGTCACAGATTGGCGGTGCGGCGGCCCTGTTGTCCGACGAATTCAAGGACCAGTACCGCGACATGGACTGGGATGTACTCAAAGGCCTTCAGTACGCCCATTTTGATCTTGAACTGGAGCTGGACGCCCACCCGCAGTGGCACATTGTGAAGGAAGATCTGCCTGAGTTTCTGACCAGACTGAACGATATTTCGGTCCATATCTTCCGGGATGAAATACTGGAAGATAATCTCGAAGGCGACACCGATGAGCCGGATGTTCACCTGATCGAGAGCAATGACGAAGCCTACTACAACCAGCGCATCGAGGCACTGGACACCGAACAGGAAACACTGGACGAAATGGAGGATACGGTGCAGCGGAACCGCGTCGGTATTGATCTTGACTCTGCCGACATTGACCTGATTGACGACAGTTACATTGACCAGCGGTACACTGACGAAGACCTGATGGAAGGCAGCTCTCTGGACGACGGACTGGAAGAGCGGGAATAGGGACTTTACCGGCCTGCCGGTCAGTAGCTGGTGTAAGCACAGCGGTTTTGCTGATGGCAGGAATCATTCCCCGGAGGCAAACTAACCTTACCTGAATGGCCTTTCCGGGAGGTTGGGGAACTGACCTTTCAAAAGCTTCGGCAACATTTTTAATTTAGTTGCCAAAGCTTTTTTTAACCCAAAATTAATGGTATCCTTAAGGTTTATTTTTTAAACTTTTTTCCACAAAACCCTTTTTATCTTTCCCCAAACATGTTATTAGTAAAAACCCGGTTAGATCGCAGTCAAATCAGCGGGATCGGTTTATACGCAGACGAGTTTATTACCAAAGGCACCGTGATATGGCGATTTACGCCGGGTCTGGACCTGAAATTCAACCAGGAGCAGTTAGAGGAATTCAAAAGCCGGCTGAACGTGGCCCGGCTCGAAGATTTCATCTACCGGAGCAGGATCAGCGGCGACTTCATTCTGTGCGCCGACGATGCCCGCTTCATCAACCACTCTTTCCACCCCAACACCATTGACACGATGGAAGACACGGAGGGCCTTACGATTGCCTCCCGGGATATCTTTCCGGGTGAAGAGATTGTGTCGGACTATCAGGCTTTTGACGCGGACTTCGACAATTACCGGCACCTGCTGAAGGAGGTAGAACTGGTTTCGGTGAGCAGCAACGGCGCTACCTCAAAACGGCGGCCAAAACTGCGGTAGCTCTTTCCAGTTCTTCCGGATTCATGGCCGCAAAACCCATCCGGGTGGCGTTGGGACACTTTCCAGCGGGATCGTAGATGCTCCCGCTGGAAAGGTATAGTCCTTTACGGGCGGCTTTCTCCGAAAGTGCGGCTAACGGCAGGGAGGGGTCAAACCTGGCCCATAATGCCATGCCGCCGTCCGGAACGCGGAATTCTACTGCGTGCGGCAACCGGGTCTGCAACAATCCGCACAAATAATCACGGCGCTGGTGGTAAGCCTTCAGCGCCTTTTTCATGTGCCGCCTGATTTCGCCCTCCCGGAAAAGCTCCGCCACGGCCTGTTCCAGTACCGGGTCGCCCTGCCGGTCAATGATCCGGCGGAGGTAACCCAGTTCGTTGATCAGTTCCGTAGGGCCGGCAATATAGCCGACCCGGATGGCGGGGGCAATGGCCTTGCTGAGGGAGCCGACATATACCACCATGCCGTGCACATCGGCGCTGGCCAGCGGCATAATCGGACTGCTCTGGTAATGAAAATCATAGTCGTAGTCATCCTCGACAATGGCAAACCCGTATTGCACGGCCAGTTGGAGCAACCGCACCCGCCGGTCGGCCCGCAGCGTAACGGTGGTCGGGTGGTGGTGGTGAGGCGTTACGAATACGGCCCGTACCGGCCGGGTGCGGCAGATTTCTTCAATTTCGTCTACCACAATGCCGTGGCCGTCTACCGGCACCCGCACCAGCCTGGCCCCGGCCTGCCGGAATCCCGCGTCGGCCACCCAGTAATTGGTTTCCCCCACCACTACCACATCGGCCGGTGCGATCAGCACCTGTGACACGAGATAAAGCCCCATCTGGCTACCGCGGGTGATCAGGATGTTATCAGGCGTGGTCTGCAGGCCGCGGGTCTGGCTGAGATAAGCCGACAGTTCGGCCCGCAGCCACGGATTGCCCCGCGTATCGCCGTAGGTAAGCAGGTTCCGTGACGTGCTCCGGCGGAGTATGCTGCGATAATTGCGGCTCAGGGCCTCCACCGGTGCCAGCCGTTCGTCGGGGGTGCCATCGTTGAAGGCCAGTTCGCCGCGGTTCAGGTACACCGGGATGTGCAGGTGTACATTCTTATGCACGTGATAGCCCGGCTGCACTGCCGGCAAAGGTTGCTTGTCTGCACCTGTCAGCGGACTGGGGCTGCTTTCGGCCAGGTGGCGGATCACGAATGTCCCTCTGGAAGGCACGGTTTCGATCCAGCCCTGCGCCGTCAGTTCGTCGAATGCCGCTACTGCCGTCTTGCGGTGGACGCTCAGCAAAACTGAGAGAGACCGGGTGCCGGGCAGGCGGCTACCGGGTGCCAGCACCCCTTTTTTAATGTGGCTAATCAAACCATTGGCAATCTGGAGGTGCAGCGGCACCGGACAGTTGCGCTGAAGCGGAATAAGGGTCTGAAATGGAAGCATAATCGGACTACCAGAAATTTGAAAACCGGACGATGCGGGTAGTCCGGTAAAGATATAAGTTTGCCGGAGAATAGTGGTAAGTCATAAGTGGTCAGTGGTTAGTGCAGGGCAGACAGTAGCAGTACGCAGGGGCAGTTGGCTGACGATGCCAGTAGAGACGCAATGCATTGCGTCTCTTATGCGTGGCGTTTTCACAATTACGCGGGACAGACGCAATGCATTGCGTCTCTACAAACACACCTATGACAAACATCATTTACCGGACCGATGCCCCCGTTACCGCAGCTCAGGTCACTGAGGTTTTCCGCAGCTCCGGCATTAACCGGCCGGTGGACGATCCGGAACGGATCAGTCAGAAGCTCCGGCACGGCAACCTGACGGTCACTGCCTGGCACGGCGACCAGTTGGTTGGCTTTGCCCGTTCCCTTACCGATTTTTGTTTTTGTTGCTATCTTTCTGACCTTGCGGTAAGACGCGAATATCAGCACCAGGGCATCGGCAAGAGGCTGATTGATCTGACCAAAGAAAAAGCAGGAGAAAAGACGACGCTGTTGCTGCTGGCGGCACCGGCCGCCAAAGACTACTACCCGAAAATCGGGCTTGAAAGACACAGCGATTGCTTCGTGATCCGGAGAACAGAATAGTTATCAGCGGGTTAGAAGTTAGCTGTATGGACAATTAAGGGTATGGCTGTATGGCTGAATGGTTATATGGTCATATGGCTGCTGAACCAACCAGGGGCTATATAACCATACAGCCATTGGGATATAACCTTATTTGTCAGTATGCCCAACTCCTAACTCTTAACCCCAAACCCCCATGATAGAAACAAACACTTCCACCCTGATTCTGGAAGCCCTGACCCGGGAAATTGAACGGGTACATTCGGGGGAAGCCCCTGCTGCGGTTGGTAAATCCGTCAGGGCCGCTGATGTGCGGGCCCACCTGAGCCGCTACGACTTTGCCGGTCCGGTGCCACTGCCCGACCTGTTCGCGGATGTGACCCGGATGATGCGGGAGTGGAACCTGCAGATGAACCACCCCCGGTACATGGGTCTTTTCAACCCGAATACCACCCTTGCTTCGGTCATTGCCGATGCCCTGGTGGCCCTGTACAATCCGCAACTGGCAGCGTGGTCACACGCACCGGCCGCCAACGAGATGGAGCGGCACGTACTGGAATTTGTGGGCCGGAAATTAGGCCTGCCGGAGGAGAACTTTGCCGCCCATTTTACCAGCGGCGGTTCGGATGCCAACCTGACAGCAGCCCTTGTGGCGCTTGCAAAGCAGTTTCCGGCTTACCTCCGGAAGGGGCTGGTGAACCTCGGCACGCAACCGGTGATGTACGTGTCGGCTTATGCCCATAATTCTTTCGATAAAATCGTAAAACACCTTGGCCTGGGCACCGATGCCCTCCGCGTAATTCCGGCAAATGAAAATCTGCAACTGGACGCTGCCGCCCTCAGAAAGCAGATTGATCTTGACCGGCAAAAGGGCTGCACACCTTTTATGGTGGTGGGCACGGCCGGTACCACGTCCGCGGGCATCGTTGATCCCCTGCCCGAACTGGCGGACCTCTGCCGGGAATCGGATTGCTGGTTTCACGTAGACGCCGCATGGGGCGGTGCCATTGTGCTTTCGGAAAAGTGGAAAGGTCTGGTACGGGGCATTGAGCAGGCCGACTCTGTGACCATTGATGCGCACAAATGGTTTTTCGTGCCGTTCGGGGCCGGCATGTTCTTCTGCCGCCACAAAGACGTCGCCGAAAACACGTTCAGCGTACGGGCCGATTACATGCCCAAACCGCAGGACGACACTTACGACCCCTACCACACGTCGCTGCAGTGGACCCGTCGGTTTATGGGCCTGAAATTGTTTATGACGCTGGCCGAAAAAGGTGAAGGAGGCTTCAGCCGGCTGCTGGACGACCAGATGGAACTGGGAGCCTATTTCCGGGAGCAGCTCACCCGCCATGGCTGGAAACTGGTAAACCCCACGCAACTGCCCGTGTTCTGCTTTACGCACCCGCTGATCGAAGGTGGGGCAGTCTCCACCGACCAGATTCTGAAAACACTATACGCCGACGGCAACCTCTGGATTTCGGCGGTTACCCTGAAAAACGGCCATAAAGCTTTCCGGGCCTGCCTTACCAATTACAACACCGACCGCGAAGACCTGGACTTTATCCTTGCTGAGTTAAACAGGATTATTGGCCAGTGAGGATAACTGACCCCGATGAATCTGACCGGACTATGAAAGAAAAAGAATTTTCTATAGAGAAAGCCCGTGAGTTACTCAAAGAAAGCGCAGGTGTGTTTACCAAAGTCTTTCAGCACGGAAGCTTGGTGGCTGAATTTTACAAGCCGGAAAAAATTGATTACCAGAAGCCGCATGACCGGGACGAAATTTATGTAGTGGCTTCCGGTAGTGGAACATTTACCCATGAAGGCAAACTCTGGCAGTTTAAAGCGGGAGATTTCCTTTTTGTGCCCGCCGGCGCAGAACGCCGGTTTGAAAACTTTACCGATGATTTTTCGACATGGGTTTTCTTTTACGGACCAGTCGGAGGCGAAAAAGAAATTGTATAAAGAATCAGATCCCAGATTATGTATATCAATCCCTACAACCTCCAGAAAGACGAAGCTAAAATTCTGGAGTTCGTCCGGCTACACCCCTTTGGCCTGCTGGTCACGGCGCAGGAGAACGTGCCGGTTGCCACGCACCTGCCCTTCCTGCTCGTAGAAAGAGACGGCAAAGCTTTTCTGCGTACCCACCTCTCCCGGGCAAACAAGCAGTGGAAGCACCTGGGCGGCCAAACCGACGTGCTGGTCATATTCGGCGGGCCCCACGCCTACATTTCGCCGCGCTGGTACGATCACGTCAACGTGCCCACCATGAATTACGTAGCCATACACGCCTACGGTAAACCCCGGCTGGTGGAAGATCCCGCCGAAGTGTACCAGTTGCTGAAAAGCCAGATTGAGCAATACGAAGCGAAACCGGACGAGTACAACATCACGACCTTGCCGGAGCAATTCTTGGAAGCTGAAATGCGCGGACTGGTGGCTGTTGAACTGGAAGTGGACCGCTGGCAGGGAAACTTTAAATTAAGCCAGAACCGCGACGAGAAAAACTACCGGAACATTGTCGCTCAGCTCGGCGACACCGGCAATGATACGGGCATCGTGGAGGCCATGAAGCGGGTTTACGAAGAGGGAGGCTATAAAAAGTAGATATCAATGGACCAGTTTCCTGTACCGTCATGAACCATCACCAGATTCTGAATGAACTGAAACAGCTGGTGGCAGAAGTGCCGCACCTGATCAGCACGCATCCAACTGACGTGCTGAACCATAAGCCCAGCCCCTCCGGGTGGTCTCCCAAAGAAATTCTGGGTCACCTGGCCGATTCAGCCCTGCACAACTGGCAGCGGTTTGCCAAAGCTCAGTATGCCTCCCAACCTTTTGTATTTGAGCCTTACAACCAGGATCAGTTGGTAGTGGTGAACCGGTACCAGCAACAGACGGCAGCAGAAATTTTATCGTTGTGGGTTGCCCTCAACCATCAGATTCTCTATGTTATCAGCCATATGCCCGAAGAAAAGCTACAGTACCTCACGGTTAACGCCTGCTCCGGCCAGCAAAACACCCTCCACTGGCTGATGGAAGACTACCTTACCCACCTGAAACATCATTTGCAGCAAATTTTTCCAAACACCCCAGATGCCATCCATGCAAACAACCACTGACCTCCGCTACCCCATCGGCAAATTTAACCGCCAGGAACCCATCACTCCCGAACGCCGCGAAGCGTTAATCCGGATACTTGAAGAAGCCCCGGCCAGCTACCGTCAGGCCGTACAGGGGCTTTCTCCCGAGCAATTGGAAACGCCCTACCGCCCCGGTGGCTGGACTGTCCGGCAGGTGGTGCACCACGTGGCTGACAGCCACATGAACGCCTACATCCGCCTTAAACTTGCTCTCACGGAAGACCAGCCAACCATCAAACCCTACGAGGAAGACAAATGGGCCGAGTTAGGCGACACGTTCAGTACACCAGTGGAAGTATCGCTGATGCTGCTGGAGAATCTGCATATCCGCATGGTAAACCTGCTCCGGTCCCTGTCAGAAAGTGACTGGCAGCGTACTTACCTCCACCCGCAGTCGGGCGAAACGGGCCTGCAAACAGTTCTGGGCCTGTACGCCTGGCACAGCCAGCATCACCTGGCGCATATAAAAACCGTCATGTAGAGACGCAATGCATTGCGTCTCTACCGGTCGTTCCCGCAGGAAATGCAGCCACCACATCCTCATCTTTACCTGAAAAAACAGGGCCCGGACATGAAAATTCTGGTAGTGGTTAAGTAGAGGCTGATTTTAGAAATTGGTAACTTAGGAAGAAAGGTTTAAAAAGCATATGATTCAGATTACCAAGGCATGTCCTCATTGCGGTAGTATTGACTTAGTGAGCAACGGCCATAATAAGAAAAACGGTAAGCAAAAGTATTACTGTAATGGCTGTGACAGATACGGCACTTTGGATGCAGCTCCCCGCTATAGTGAAGAGCGCAAAGAAGAGATTCTGAAAGCCTATTTTGAAAGACCCAGTATGCGGGGTATTGAACGCGTTTTGGCGTAGCCCGGCAAACGGTCTCTGCCTGGCTCAGGCAGCAAGGCGAAAAGCATCCGGATCTGGAGGCTACCTTGGGTGATGTGCCTACTGAGCAGGGGATGTGCTCGAGTATGACGAATTGCAGCACTTTGTCAAAAAAAAGCCAAAAGCGCTGGCTCTGGACGGTAATCAGCCGGAAAACACGTAAAATCATTGCTTTCTTTATTGGGGACCATAGTATGGAGAGTTGTAAGATACTTTGGCAAAGAATTCCCGAAAGATTACGCTGCCAGACCAGCTTTTCCGATTTCTGGGAAGCATACAATTTTATCTATCAGCAGACCGGGCAGCATCAGAAAGTAGGCAAAGAATCCGGTCAAACTAACCACATGGAACGCTGGAACAATACCATCCGTCAGTGGATGGGTAGACTTACCCGAAAGACGCTTTCTTTTCTAAATCTGACTTTTACAATGAACTCGTCATCCGCCTTTTCATTGTCCGCTACAACCTCAGTAAATCAGTCTCTACTTAACCACTACCAAAATTCTTAAAGCAACTCCCTCTCATCTGGACCAGCTCGTCCCGCTTTTCGACGCTTACCGCATCTTTTACGGGTTGCCCTCCGATCCGGAAGCTGCCGGCAAGTTTCTGCGGGAAAGAATCAGCAAAGGCGACTCTGTGATTTATCTTGCTATGGACGATGAGCAGAGTCAGGCGCTGGGTTTTGCGCAACTGTACCCGATGTTTTCTTCACTGTCCATGCAACGGCTCTGGATACTGAATGACCTGTTTGTGCAGCCCCATGCCCGGAAACGGGGCGTGGCCACCGGCCTGATTGATCAAAGCCGCCAACTGGCCCGCGAAACCGGCGCCAAAGGGCTGCAACTCGAAACCGCTACGGACAATTTTACCGCGCAACGGCTGTACGAACAGACCGGCTTCACCCGGGTCAGCAGCGTATTCTACTACCTGCCAACCAGAAGAAAACAGGAGACAGAAGAAAGGGAAAATGAAGACCGGAAGAATGTCCCGGATTTACCGTCTCCTTTTACCCGGTTTCCGGCCTCCGTTCCCGGTGTCTCCTGTCTAATTCCTATTTTTGCCGGGCAAACCACCTCCACCGCCCATGAACCTTGCCCAGCCGCTGCAGGAAAATCCGCTTTTTGAACTCGTTGCCCGGAGTGCCGCCCAGCAGAATGTTGAAGCCTACGTGGTCGGCGGGTTTGTCCGGGACCTGCTCATGAAACGGTCCTGCAAGGATATCGACGTAGTTTGCGTGGGCAGCGGCATTGATCTTGCCCAAAAAGTAGCCAGCAACAGCGGGCAGCAGGCCGAGGTATCTGTATTTCGTAATTTCGGCACGGCCATGCTGCGCCTCGGTGAGTGGGAACTGGAATTTGTGGGAGCCCGCCGGGAATCTTACCAGCGGGACTCGCGCAAGCCCATCGTGGAGGACGGCACCCTGGAGGACGATCAGAACCGCCGCGACTTTACCATCAATGCGCTGGCTATCAGCCTGCAAACCCGAAACTTCGGCGAACTGATTGACCCGTTCAACGGCGTAAAGGACATGGAGCGGAAAATCATCCGGACGCCGCTCGACCCCGAAATCACTTTTTCCGACGATCCGCTGCGCATGATGCGGGCTGTCCGGTTTGCTTCCCAACTGAATTTTGACATTGAGGCCGACACGTTTGACGCCATCCGGCGGATGAAGGACCGCATCGAGATCGTTTCGCGGGAACGCATCACCGACGAACTGAACAAGATCATCCTCTCCCCTACTCCCTCCTACGGCTTCAAGCTGCTCTACCACGCCGGGCTGCTGCAGATCATTCTGCCCGAACTGGTTGCCCTGCAGGGCGTCGAAACGCTGGAAGGCAAAGGCCATAAGGATAATTTTTACCACACCCTGCAGGTGCTGGACAACCTGTCGCGCAACACCAACGACCTGTGGACCCGCTGGGCGGCTATTCTGCACGACATTGCCAAGCCTGCCACCAAACGGTTCGATAAGCGCGTAGGGTGGACTTTCCACGGGCACGAAGACCTCGGCGGCCGGATGGTGCCCGGTATTTTCCGGAAAATGAAGCTGCCGATGAACGAGAAGATGAAATTCGTGCAGAAACTCGTGCGGCTGCACCTGCGGCCCATTGCCCTGGTAAAGGAACAGGTAACAGACTCAGCCCTGCGTCGTTTGCTCTTCGAATCTGGCGAAGACCTCGAAGCCCTGCTCATGCTCTGCCGCGCCGACATTACCTCCAGGAACTACGAGAAAGTAAAGAAGCACCTGTCGAACTTTGACCGGGTAGAACGCAAGCTGCACGAACTGGAAGAACGGGACAAAATGCGCAACTTCCAGCCCGTGATTACGGGAGAGGTGATTATGGAAACGTTTGGTCTGCCGCCGGGCAGGGAAGTAGGCGCCCTGAAAACGGAAATCCGGGAGGCGATTCTCGACGGCAAGGTACGGAACGAATTTCCCGAGGCGTACGCGTACCTGCTCCGGCAAGGCGAGGGGATAGGCCTGAAACCCGTTAAAATCCTCACGCAGGCTCCGGTGAAAGCAGAATGAGCAACTTTCCCGCCGTCCCCCCGTACAGTTCAACTTAACTGCTGCCTGTTTTAAATAACTGTCTTCCAAATGGATATAGACCTGAAAAAAATATTTGGATCCGTACTCACCATTCTGGGGACCGTAGTGGTGCTGTATGCCTGTGCCGCCTTTCTTTCCGACGGACGCACCCTGCTGGGCTTTTCGGTCAGCAAAACCGAATCCATCGTACCCTTTATCGTGGGACTCGTATTCTTCATGTCCGGCGTAAGCCTGATCCGCCAGATCAATGACCGGACCTACTAGGGAAATGCTGAATTTTGAATGATGGATTATAAAATGATGGATTATAAATGACTGGTATGTGAAACAGAACTGTGCAACAATGTCCGATTCAGTCCCGGATCAATAATTCAAAATTCATAATCCAAAATTTATAATTCTTCTTTCCCCATGCACCCGCTGATTCCCCTGCTGCTGGCCGCGCTTTTTCTGGGCCTGTATAATTTTTGCATCAAGCTGTCGGCCGGGCACATCCACGAGATTGCGGGGGCGGTTATTCTGCAGGTAGTTGCTTTTATGGTAGGTGGCGCGGCACTGATCTGGCTGAAATGGAAAGGCACTCCCCTGGAAATTTCTCCCAGGGGAATCGCTTTTGCCATTTTTGCCGGTATAGCGGTTGGCCTTGCGGAAATCACCGCATTTTATGCTTTCTCGCGGGGCGTAAGTGCCTCGGCGGGTATCCCGGTCATGGTGGGCGGCACAGTGCTGGTGGGCGTTTTGCTGGGCCTGCTGGTGCTGCGCGAACAGATTACCCTTCTGCAGGGTTTGGGCGTAGTATTATTGATTGCCGGGATTGCTCTCGTGGCCCGGACCGGATAGGTCGTAACGTCCACCGATGCCAAAACCCAGCATACCCGTCGCCTTTTTACCCAGGCCACGTGCCTGACTGGCGTCCATGCCGGCCTCCAGATCACCCCGCAGCGTGCCGAGGTCACCCGCCACGAGGTCGCCGAACCGGCTCGGGTCCGGGGCCCCGTCAACGGTCACGTAACTGATCATGGCCTGAACAATAGCCGGAATCACGTGCGCAGAAATCTTTCCGGCTACGTTGGCGGGTACGTTCATCTCGGTTGAAAGTCTCCGGGTATAATCTTCAGCCATGGCAGCCGTTACGGGGTCAGTCGTCACGTTGGAAGTGCCGGAAAATAAGGCATGCAGACCTTGCGTATTGTTGTGCATTACCTCGCGCCGCAGCCCGTACATGACCGTGTCACTGGCAAGGTCAACGGCTTGCTCAGACTGATTGCCCTGGGTCACATCCTGGGTGTAGAAAAACGCTGCCAATGGCTCCCGCAGGGGTTTAATGATATCGCTGATCATAAGAGTACAGTTTAGTTCTGCACCACCCGGACTGCGGGCGGCACGTAAGGGCATGTACGCAAGCCCGAGCAGAGGGGTTGTCAGAGAGAGCGCAGAACAGGCAGTTCCGATAAGGGCACGGAGAGAAATTTCTGTCATTCTGTCACGAATCCTGCCGATTCTCCCGGTGGCATAAGGATTGTTAAACAACAGTAGCTTCAAATCCGTAAGGGTTTGCCTATAGAAAGTACTTGGCTATTCATATAACATACACTACCAAACTTTTATTGAATCATGGGAAAAATTATTGGAATTGACCTGGGTACCACCAACTCCTGCGTCGCCGTAATGGAAGGCAACGAACCGGTTGTGATTCCGAACAGCGAGGGCAGACGGACCACTCCTTCTATCGTGGCATTCCTCGAAAACGGAGAAAGAAAAGTGGGTGACCCGGCAAAACGTCAGGCGATTACCAATCCGAAGAATACAATCATGTCCATCAAGCGTTACATGGGCAAGAAGTACGCCGATGTACAGAATGAACTCAGGAACGTATCCTACACCGTAGAAAAGGGACCTAACGATACGCCCCGCGTAAAAATCAAGGATCGCCTGTACTCCCCTCAGGAGATTTCAGCGATGATCCTGCAGAAGATGAAATCCACTGCGGAAGACTACCTGGGCACCACGGTTACCGAAGCCGTGATTACCGTGCCGGCCTACTTCAATGACGCCGAACGTCAGGCTACGAAAGAAGCCGGACAGATTGCCGGCCTTGACGTGAAGCGGATCATCAACGAACCGACTGCCGCGGCACTGGCTTACGGCCTGGACAAGAAGAATCAGGAAATGAAAATCGCCGTATTCGACCTTGGTGGCGGTACGTTCGATATATCCATCCTTGAACTGGGCGACGGTGTATTTGAAGTAAAATCTACCGACGGTGATACCCACCTTGGCGGCGATGACTTTGATCAGAAAATCATTGACTGGCTGGCCGAAGAGTTCAGGAAAGATTTCAACATTGACCTGCGCCGCGACCCGATGGCCCTGCAACGCCTGAAGGAAGCCGCCGAGAAGGCCAAAGTTGAGCTTTCCAGCTCCACCCAGACGGAGATCAACCTGCCGTACATCATGCCGATTGACGGCATTCCGCAGCACCTGGTGCGGTCACTGTCCCGGTCTAAGTTTGAGCAGCTCTGCGACGACCTGATTCAGCGGTCACTGGAGCCCTGCCGCCGCGCCATGAAAAACGCCGGCATGAGCGTTTCCCAGATTGACGAGGTGATTCTGGTGGGTGGTTCTACCCGTATCCCCCGCATTCAGGAAGAAGTGGAGAAGTTCTTCGGCAAGAAGCCTTCCAAGGGCGTAAACCCCGACGAAGTGGTTGCCGTAGGCGCTGCGATTCAGGGTGGTGTACTCACCGGTGAAGTAAAGGATGTGCTGCTGCTGGACGTAACCCCGCTTTCGCTGGGTATCGAGACCATGGGTGGCGTGTTTACGAAACTGATCGAGGCCAACACGACCATCCCGACCAAAAAATCGGAAGTGTTCTCGACGGCGTCCGACAACCAGCCTTCCGTGGAAATCCACGTACTGCAGGGCGAACGCGCCATGGCCCGTGACAACCGCACCATCGGCCGATTCCACCTCGACGGCATTCCACCGGCACCCCGCGGCGTGCCTCAGATTGAGGTAACTTTTGATACCGACGCCAACGGCATTCTGCACGTTTCGGCCAGGGACAAGGGTACCGGCAAGGAGCAGAAGATCCGCATCGAAGCTTCCTCCGGCCTGAGTGACGCTGAAATCGAAAAAATGCGCAACGAAGCCAGGGCCAACGAGGAGGCTGACCGCGTGGCCCGTGAGCAGGTTGACAAACTGAACGCCGCCGACTCACTGATTTTCCAGACCGATAAACAGCTGAAAGATTACGGTGACAAATTATCGGCCGGCAACCGCTCCGCCATCGAAAGCGCACTGGGCGACCTGAGGTCTGCACATGCGGCTAAAGATTCTGGCCGGATAGACACGGCCATGGAGGCACTCAATGCTGCCTGGCAGAATGCCTCGCAGGAGATGTACAATGCATCCAACGCCGCAGGTGGTCCTACCGGTACTGAACAGCCCGGCGACGGTGGCCCCAATGCCAATCCCGGCGGCGGTTCTGATGTAACCGACGTTGACTACGAAGAAGTAGAAAACAAGAATAAATAAGGTTAACAGTTTAGTCTGCGGGTTTTTTTCTTTTGGGTGGGCCGGCTCCTGCCGGATCACTCCTTTTTCCCTATTTCATTTCCGGACAGTTTAGTCTGCGGGTTCTAGCCGGCTTGCCGGATTCGGTTAAACAACAGCACCCCGGATATTTTCCGTTTCAGATTTTCCTGCCGGTATGGTACGTGGTTGTGTTCTTTATTGTGCTCCAGTTTCTCAATCTGGCGCTTTTGCTCCTGTTGGGGTTTGGGTTTTGCCTTTCCCTTAGCGTTTGAAAACGCCTGGTATGAATTGAAAACGGCCGCACTGGCAGCAGGGTTGTACCATAGGCAAACCCTCCAAACAAAAAGAAGCACGATCCGGTGCCGTGCTTCTTTCAGCTGTACTATATCAAAATTCACTAAATGGCATTGCTGCCCTTGGTGCCTCCTGACTGGTCCTCGTTGGCGTTACGTCCGGACCCTTTCTTTGCGGTCTGCTTCTCAGCGGCCTTCCCTTTCAGGTGTCCCGTCTGGCCCGGAGTGATGTCTTTGCCTTCATTCACGTGGCCTTTATTATGTCCTTTTGGCATAGCTTTAGAAATTTGGTTTTGACCAAACCATACGTAACGGTCAGCCAAGAGTTGTGCAAAGCGGCTGGTTCTTCACATTTTCAATTGTCAATTTTTAATTTTCAGTTGGTTTACGTCCAGTACAGAATCCTTCCCTGCGGGAAGCGGATCGCAATTTCGCGTTCCAGGTAGCGGCGCAGGCTGTTCATCACTTCTTTTCCGTAGACGTACTTGACCCCGCCGAATTTATTGCGTTTTGCTGCCCGGGTAGCTTCGTCCATGTCCAGACTCGTGTTGGGGTACCACTCCAGCAGCACGTCTTTGGAGCCGGGCGTAAACCGGTGGGTAATCAGCTCAAAAGTGAGGTCGCAGGGGAAGTCCAGCGCCGCGGCAATGCGGTCGAGCAACTGCCCGTAATGGGTCTGCCAGTCGGGAATGGGCATGACCGGCGCCAGCACAACCCCCACGGGATAGCCACCACCTCCGTCTTCTGCCGGCAGGGCCAGTTTGCGCAGCGCCTGCAAACGGGCTTCCACGGAAGCAGTACCGCCCTCCAACCGGCGGGCTACCGGCTCGGCATTAAGGCTGAACCGGCAACGGGTGCGGCCATTGTGCGGCAGGTGCAACAGGTCGTCTACCCGGTCAAACTTGGTCACCCACCGGAGTTGCGTGCCGGGCCGCGTACCGAAGTAACGGATTGCTTCGGACAGGCTGCCGGTGAGGTGCTCAATGCCCAGCGGGTCGGTATAGCAACTGGCCTCAAAAGTAGTGAAGGCACCGGGTTGTCCGTACCGGGCTGTATTTTCCAGAATAGCCGGCAGATTGGCAAAGGTCCGGATCACCGGGGGGCCGCTCAGGCTCCCGGCCAGGTAGCAGTACTGGCAGTGTGCCGGGCAACCTTCTGCAAGGTGAAACTGCCAGTCGGCCGACGGCGGTATGGGCTGCAGCCGGAAGGCGCCGGGAGGAGCCGTAACCACGGCCAGGGTATTTTTGGCGTTGCGGTAGGTTTCCCGTTCATCGGCACCGCGGAGGCCGGTAATGCGGTTGTTTTTCGCCTCCTCAACGGGCAGGCCAAGCGCCGAAACCCGCCGGTAAATCTGCTGACCGAAAGTTTCCTTCAGCGCATCGGGCGTGAACACGACTCTTTTGGGGAGCCACAACTTTGCCGGACGGACATCTGCGGCAGAAACGGGGGAGTTTGCAAGGGATATTTCCATTATTCCAACGCGACAGGGTTAAGAATACGCCGGCGGGACAGTCCCGGAGCGGTAAAGGAATAACACCGGTTGCGGCCGATAAAATCCCCCAAACCACCATTTTGCGGACACTTTACGAAGAATTTACACCCGCAGAATGGTTAAAAAATGATTGCCGGGTAGCGGCTGCATTCAAACATTTGTGCTTTTAATCGTCCATCCGCCATCCGTTTATCCGGCTATATTCTGCTCCGGAATTCTGCTCCGGACGGCAGACAATTTATCTGATGCCGCATGACTTACCCCCGGACGCCGGCGGGTATAAAGAAGAGTTGTAAAAATCCTCACTAAAAGTTATTTTTTTGTTGCGCCTGATCCCTCTTTCTGCCCGCTCCGCTATCCTGTCCGGGATGCTCTTTTCCCTGCTGTTTCCCTGTTTTGCCCAGCAGGCCCCGCCCACGGTCGGGCAGCAGGCCATTATACTGCGCCGGTTGCTGGAAAGCACCATTACCAGCCCCGCCCGGTGGATGACGAACTCTCCCGGCAAGTCTTCCGGCGGTTTATCCGGATGCTGGACTCCCGCCACCTCTACTTCACGGCGGCCGACCTGAGCCAGCTGATGGACCACAGCACCCGCCTCGCTACATGGGAGGCCACCACCGCGAGATCACCAGGGACATGATGAGCTACACCAGCGCCGTCGCCCACGGAAAAAGTGCCCGGAAGATTGAAAACCGGCGGAAAGAGCTGCTCCAGACGGTAACCGATGCCCGCCTTCAAGGGCGACAAAAGTCTGCGCGACTCCACTGCCCGGTTCCTGATGGCCTGCTTTCACGTCCTCAACGACGGTTACGGCAAGATCGTAAACATGGAAGAAGTAGCCCCAGAAAATAAAGAAGGCATTTGAGGCCAAACGCGAAAAAGACCGCACCCGAGCCGACGTGGATGCGTACAACAATGCCCTCAACGAGGTAAACAAAGCCATTGCCGAATCCAACAGGACCAACAAGCAGCTTTTTGAAACGCGCAGGCAACTCATTGAAGGCTGGAACAAAGCCTCGCAGCAGTTCCTCGACAAGCACGTGCCTAAATACAAGGCCTGATCAGATTTTTACACCACCATCAGCACCTTACGGCGTAAACGCACCGATGCCATCCCTCCGCAGGGATGGCATCCGTTTTTTGTACCCGCGGCCCGCTGTGGACCCGGTACAGGCGCCATTTACGCTGAAGCCCGTAGTCTGACTTTTCCTTCTTTCTATTTCACTGCCTCCAGCCACGCCCCGGCCATCAGCCGCGACCCGGCCACCGACGGATGCACCCCGTCGTGGGTCCAGTAGACGCCGGGAGCCAGTTTCTGCGCCTTGTCGAAAACGGTCTGGTAAGGGATAAAAACGGCTCCATGGCGGTCGGCAAGGGTACGGGCAGCACGGCGGTACTCGTCAAAAGCAGGATACCACTTTGCGTCCACTGCCTTGATGCCAGCCACCGCAAATGGCTCGCCGATGATCAGTTTTACCCCCGGCAGTTGCTTTTTGGTCCTTTTCAGCAGCGCATCCAGATCGTTATGGTAGGTCTGTACGGTGCCGGTATAATTGCTGGTCAGGGTATGCCAGAAGTCATTGACGCCGATCAGGATGCTGACTACGTTTGGCTTCAGGCTGATGGCTTCGGCCTCCCACCGTTCGGCCAGCTGGTACACTTTATTGCCGCTGATGCCCTTGTTGTGAACCTTCAGATTCTTGTCGGGATGCCGGAACAACAACTCGGAGCCCGCCATGAAAGCGTATCCGGTGCCCAGTGTCTTTGCCTGGTTGGGCTCGGATGAGTCTTTGCTGCGGCCCGCATCGGTGATCGAATCCCCCTGAAACAGAATCACGTCGTCTTTGGAGAGGGAAATTTTTGCGGGTTTACCGGCCGCGTACGCCTCCTGAATAATGCGGGGAATACCAAGGGAGACAGCGCCCCCCATTGCCATTTTTTTGAAGAACATGCGCCTGAACGGATTGAAAAACTGTTGCATAAAAGGTCAGCAGGAGATAGAGAAGAAAAAAGGGAAATGTCTGGTGAAATATACTTAAAACCCACCTTTCTCCTTCATCATGCGGTAACTTTCATGCTTGTCTCTCCCGGTCAGCTGTTGCAGCAAAGAAAAAGCCCCCTGAACTGGATCATCAGGGGGCTCTGCACCAGGCCGCTGCCGGCAGGTTCCGGAGAGTTTTTCTCTTTTGCTCCGGCCCTGAGGCTACCTCTTTCTGGCGATTTGCGGTCCGGGCTGGTCAAACTCAATGCGGCGGGGAGCCAGGGGGTAGGTGATCCGGATCTGGCGGACACACGTTTGACCGGCACCCCGGGCAGTAAGGGTGTAGGTGCCCGCCGGTGCATTGTCAAAATTAAAACTGCGCAGGTAATACACATTGCGGCTGTGGTCGGCAAAAAGCAGAACGCCTTTTTCATTCCGCAGCCCGACATATACTTTTTTCCGATCCGGGTTCCGGAATGCCATCTTTACTTTGCCGCTGTTGACCAGCAGAAAAGGGTTCATTTGCAAGCGGCCGGCCGCCCTGCTGATTTCCGGCTCTGCATTGCTGGTCTGCTCCGCCCTTGCCGGGCCGGAGGCAAGCGTGTCGTCCGGGGAAGTGAACGGATACGAACCGCCGGACTGGGCCTGTAACCGGAAAGCAAAGACAAGTAAAGCAATGGCAGATAACCAGTTGCTGCGGATTGATGACAGAATAACGGAAGTTTTCATGCTCGTAAGGGTGTAAAGGGTGAGTGTTGAATCAGGTGTGCGTGTGAATATGTATGGTTTGATCAGCGGCGGCAAAAGGATAAATTTTCATGACTGTGTCTGGTTGCAAGTGGTTTGTTCCTTTTGACGGATACAAAGCTGGGGTGCCGCGGCGCGGCAATCAATGAGGAAATTCCCTATACGGTGACAGTATTTTTACCGCCGGCCCTGCCGGGTTCTGACGGTGGGGGTACGGGGTTTTTCCCGTTTCGGAGGGAGAAAAAACCCGGTATCCAGCCACAACCCAAAATTTATGCTACTGTAAATCAACCATTTAAAATAATAACCATTTATCTGGCTGAGGGTACAGGAATAGGAAAAGTCATTTATTGTTCTAATTTCACCTCGTCAATTCCAACTGTTATTCAACTTCCAAACTACTTACAGAAATGATCGGACAATCCAACGGCACGGCCACCGCCCAACTGCCACCACAGGTATCGGATGTACACGCTGAGTACGTATTCAGCGTGAAGGAAATGAAACACCTTCTCAGAAAGGCTGGGGACAATGACATCATTTCCATCAAGGTTCGGTTTGAGGCCGATAAGCGGGCAGGCCGCAGAAGGGTGTTCAGGGCCAGAATCACGGCCCGGGTTGAAGCTTCCTGCGGGGATCAATCCGGCGAACAAAGGGCGCCGGAAATGCGGGTACTGAATTACGAACCGTCCAGCAAAGAAATAGAGGGCTGCCCCCGGCCACCAAGCTGCAGCATCTGATCCGCATCCCAAAATGTTGTTTCTGATTCCCAAAGCCCTGGACGTAATCTCCCCATTGCTGCTTCTGGTATTCGCCATTCTGGTTAACAGAAGCCGTCCGGGGAGAGATTACATGATCTGGTTCATCGCCGCGCAGGCCGGGCTGAACACCATTGCCTACGTGCTGGACCAGATCCTGTTGAAAAGTAATCTGCCGCTGTATCACCTCAACTGCCTGGTTTCGTTCCTGATCCTGTCGGCTTATTTCTCCACTATTCTGCATTTCCGCAAAGCCAGATTCATGCTGTCGGTTGTGCTGGCGCTTTATCTTGTGTTTTTTTTCATTAACCTGATGCTCTGGGAAAACATATGGTCTTTCAACAGCAACTCGTTCAGCATTGCCAGCCTGATACTGGTTACCTATTGCTTTCTTTTCTATCTGGAAAAACTCATTCACCCGGCTACCACCAACATGGCCGAGTCGCGTGACTTCTGGTACGTGACCGGCATCTTTACCTACTACGCGGGCAGCTTCGTCATTTTCGCTACTTACCGCAAATTTACCCAGCTTAATGTTCAGCATCTGGGGGTTCTCTGGCAGGCACACAACATCATCTTTCTGATTTTGTGTCTTTATCTTTTCAAAGCCATTCTATGCAAGCCGTCGCAGGAGAAATTCAGTTTGTAATCGCCAGCACGCTGTTGTTGCTGCTTATTACCTCTTTTGTCATCGTTTTTGTCGTAATTCACCAGCGCCAGTACCGAAAGTACCTGCTGGAAAAGGAAGAGATCAAAAATGCCTATCAGCAGGAGATTCTGAAGGCCCAGCTCGAAATGAAGGAAAACACGCTGCACACCATTTCTCAGGAAATCCACGACAACATCGGCCAGGTGCTTTCGCTGGTAAAGCTGAATCTGAATACCGTGGTGCTGGAGGACTGCAGCCCGGCCATCGGGAAGATCACTGCCAGCAAAGAACTGGTGGGCAAAGCCATTCAGGACCTCCGGAACCTGTCCAAATCACTCAACACCGAGCACATCAGCAGCGGGCAGTTTTCCCGCGCCTTCCAGACGGAGCTGGATATCATTCAGAAAACCGGCTTCCTCGAAACCAGCCTGCAGGTGCGTGGCACCGAAAGGCCCCTCGATCCGCAAAAACAACTGATTATCTTCCGGATCGCTCAGGAAGTGATCCACAATATCATCAAGCATGCCCGGGCACGTTCCCTTTCGGTTGTACTGACTTACACTCCGGAAAAAGTCATGCTGAGCATCAGCGACGACGGCGGCGGCTTCAGCCTGTCCGCCCTCAACGACCCCGGCCGGAAAGACAAGGGTACCGGTATTGCCAATATGTACCACCGGGCCCGGCTGATCGGTGCCGTGCTTTCCATTGACAGCCAGCCCGGGAAGGGAACCCTTACCCAGCTTACCTTACCTGCTCAATTTTAAAAGATATGTCTGCTGACAGCGTTGCCAAAGTAGTTCTCGTGGATGATCACAAACTGTTCCGGAAAGGCATGGTGGAGCTGATCAACGGCTTCAAAGGGTACGAAGTGATCTGGGAAGCAAACAACGGCAAAGACATGATCGGGAAGTTAACTTTCAGCCAGAAGCCCGACATTGCCCTGCTCGACATCAATATGCCGGAAATGGACGGCTACGAAACAGCCGGCTGGCTGAAGGAACACCATCCCGAAGTAAAGGTGCTGGCGCTGTCTATGAACGACAACGAAGATTCGATCATCAGAATGATCCGTGCCGGCGCCAAAGGATATATCTTGAAAGACGCCGAACCCACCGAACTCCGGCTGGCCCTCCACGACCTTTCCACCAAAGGCTTTTTTTATTCCGAACTGGTGAGTGGCACCCTGGTTAACTCCCTGAACCGGGGGCCGGAAGGAGGAAAAAGCCAGGCCGCCCCGCTTACCGACCGGGAGAAGGAATTTCTGAAGCTGGCCTGCAGCGAACTCACCTACAAGGAGATAGCCGATCAGATGTGCCTTGCCACCCGCACCATTGACGGCTACCGCGAGGCCCTGTTCGAAAAACTGCACGTACGCAGCCGCACCGGGCTGGCCCTTTACGCGGTCAAACACGGACTGGTGGAGATTTAGGAGATTGGTTGTCAGTTATTGGTTGTTGGTTATTCGTTGTTGGCAAACCAGTCGATTCGCTGCGGATGGAGTGAGTCATAATCAGGATTTACAGGATGAAAGGATTAACCAGATGCCGATTCTGTTAATCTTATAATCCTGCAAATCCTGATTCAGACGGCAACATAACTTTCCGGAAAGGTCAGATTACAAAAGGTTTGGAAACTTTTGTAGTCTCCCGTTTACCGATCAGGTTTCCCCGACAGGTTATGGCTCAGTCTGTATAAACCAAAAAGTCCGGCAAGTCTGTTGCCGGGCTTTTTGGTTGTTATTCCCCATTCCTTTGACCATTTGGTATTGTAGGCGACCCAAAGGGTGTCATGCAGGGCAACGCTGAGCATCCGCGGCTTCTGGTCCGGTACCGACCGGAGCACCCACGCCTCGCAGGGTCTTTTTATCTGTTTGTTTGCTCCGCCCCGGCAAGCCGCCAGCAAAGCCAGCGAACTCCATAAAGCAGCAGGAAGAATGGATTTTGTTCTCTTCATCAAGAATTCAGTTTCAGGATTGATGGGGTATAAGATTACGCTTTTCCGGTGATTAACTATAGGATTTACTGCCTATGCTGGTCCAGTGGAGTCAATTACTGACTTCGTCGGTTCATTCCGTAAACTTCCCGGTTTTATGGAGTCTGTCAGACCAGATGACAACTCAATTTTATTCCGGCAGCCAGGCAGCTGATCCAAAGCCTGTTCGCTACCGGCCACTGGTGTCCGGTAGCGAACAGGCTTTAGTGTGCAAAACAGGTCTTTCCCATCCGGAAAGCGCCTCCGGATGGTTGGCATGCTAGTTGGCTTACTGAAAAGGAGACGGAAGGGAAACCGGCTCCCACCATTGCCCGCTATCCGGCACCTGCCGGTGCACACTCATTCGTAATTTGTAATCAGTCATTCGTAATTATATACACCACCCCTTATGCTGAAAAGTTATCTGACCATTGCCCTCCGCAATCTGTCGCGGCACAAAGGCTACACCTTTATCAACGTGCTGGGCCTGACGGTAGGCCTCGCCTGCTTTCTGCTCATTGCCCTGTACGTAAAGGACGAACTGAGTTACGACCGGTACAACACCAAAGCTGACCGCATTTACCGCGTCACCCGCGATTGGGTAGGCAAAGATGGTACCGTGACCCTCCACCTGGGTCACGTGGCGCCGCCGTTCGGGCCGCTGCTGAAAACTGAATTCGGCGAAGTTGAACAGGTGGTGCGGACCCTCGGAAGCGGCCTGACGCTAAGCTACGGCGAAAATACCTTCAGCGAAGAGGAGGTTTTCTTCGCCGAAGACAACATTTTCAAGGTGTTTACCTTCCGGGTAATGCAGGGCAACCCGGATAAGGCGCTGACCGATCCTTTCACGGTCATGCTTTCGCATCCGATGGCCGAAAAGTATTTCAGGGGAGAAAATCCGGTGGGTAAAACGCTGCGGATGAATGACCGTTACTCCCTCACCGTCAGCGGCGTATTTGAACCCTTGCCGGCCCAGTCGCACTTTCATCCGCAGTTTCTGGTTTCCTTCAAAACGCTGGAAGACGACCGGATTTACGGCAAGGAAGGCCTCCGGACCAACTTTGGCAACAACTCCTTTGCCACCTACATGCTGCTGCCGGCCAACTACGATGCGGGCCGGATCAGTGCCCGTCTGCCCGGATTCATTGACAAGCACGTAACCAACGACGGGGATAAACCATCCAAATGGACCCGGCTATACCTGCAAAAGTTAACGGATATTCACCTGAAGTCGCACCTTGATTCGGAAATTGAAGCCAACGGCGACATTAACTACATTTATATTTTCTCAGCCATAGGATTGCTGGTGCTCCTCATTGCCTGCATCAATTACATGAATCTGGCCACAGCCCGTTCGGCGGGCCGCGCCAAAGAAGTAGGCTTGCGAAAAGTAATCGGTGCCCGGCGGGGGCAACTGATCGGCCAGTTTCTGAGCGAATCGGCCCTGCTGACGGTTATTGCTCTGGTGCTGGCCGTGATGGTTGCAGTTCTCATGCTGCCGTACCTGAATGATTTTTCCGGGAAGCAGCTAACTTTAGATAATCTGCTGGACGGCCCGATCATTGCCATTGTGGTGTTGCTGGCGGTCATCACCGGACTGGCGGCGGGCAGTTATCCGGCGTTTTTCCTCGCTTCCTTCCAGCCGGTAAAGGTGCTCAAAGGCAAGCTGAGTGCGGCCTCCCGCAACAGCAGCCTGCGGCAGACGCTGGTGGTGGTGCAGTTTGGCATCTCCATCTTCCTGATCATTTGCACGGTAGTAGTGTACCGGCAACTGAACTACATGCAGGACAAGAGCCTCGGCTACCGCAAAGACCAGATTGTGGTGCTGCCGGTGTTTTACAGCGACAGTACCATTAATTACCAGACCTTTATGGACGAGTTGAAAGCCAGCACCGCCATAAAGAATGCCGGCCGGTCGTCACGCATTCCGTCTGGCAGGCTGCTGGATACCAACGGCTCTCAGGTAATGAAAGGAGACTCACTGGCACCAACCGAAATACCAATCAAATTCCTGCGGGTGGATCACGATTTTATTCCCACTTATGAAATGAAGCTTTTGGCGGGCCGTAATTTCTCCCGTCAGTTTGCTACGGATGACACCACGGCTTTTATCCTCAACGAAGCCGCCGTAAAGGGAATCGGCTGGAAAAACCCCGAACAGGCCATTGACCAGCCTTTTGGCTACGGTGACCGCAAAGGCAAAATCATCGGGGTGCTGAAGGATTTTCATTTTGAATCGCTGCACGAAAAAATAGTACCGATGGTACTGCTGATGAGTAACAACCGCTACGGCAACCTGTCGGTGAGTCTGGCGGGCAACGATATTCCGGCGGCTCTTTCGCACGTAGAGAAGACATGGAAGAAATTTCTGCCCAACCGGCCCTTCGGGTATGAGTTTCTGGACCAGCGTTTTGGTGAACTTTACCAGGCGGAGGAAACCCGGGGTACATTGTTTACCATTTTCGCTTCCATCTCTATCTTCATTGCCTGCCTGGGACTGTTTGGCCTGGCCTCTTTTACCATTACCCGGCGCAGCAAGGAAATCAGCGTACGCAAGGTGCTTGGCGCGTCGGTAACGGGCATTGTCGGGCTGCTTTCCAAAGAATTTGTTCGCCTGGTGCTGATAGCTTTCCTGCTGGCGATTCCGCTGTCGTGGTACTTCATGGACAAGTGGCTGCAGGATTTTGCCTACCGCACCAGCATCGGAGTGGATATATTCATCATTGCCGGGTTTGTAGCCCTGTTCATTGCCCTGGCAACGGTAAGCTATCAGGCCATCAAGGCGGCCCTTGCCAACCCGGTCAACGCGCTGCGGAATAATGAGTAGTTATCTGAATCAGGATTTGCAGGATTTAAGGATTTACAGAATTAAAAGAATCGGGCATCTGGTTAATCCGTTCATCCTGTAAATCCTGGTTCTGACATTTTATCTCTATCCGTGCAACCTTTATCCGAATACTGCATCTATCCCTTATCCATTCAATAACCACCTTATGAAAAGCTTCAGACTCCTGTTTACCTTCTGCCTTTTTGCCCTTGCCGGCAGCCTCTACGCGCAAAGAGACGGCGAAAAGCCCTACCTTACCAAATCTTTCTCTCCTGATGGTTTGAAAAATGTAAACATTGAAACCTCCGGCGGCTTCATCAACGTGGTCGGGCAGACTTCCGGCGAAGCCAGAATCGAAATGTACGTCCGCGGCAACAATGGCCGCGATAATCTGTCGGAGTCTGAGCTAAAGGAGCGTTTGGAAAAGTACTACTCAGTGAACATTGAAAAGAGTGCCAGCACTTTGACCGCTATCGCCAGACGCACCACCAAAGACAACTGGAACTCCGACAACGGCCTGAGCATCTCCTTTAAAGTGTACGTGCCCGGCGCCATAGCCACTGATCTCCGGACCAGCGGGGGCAGTATCCGGCTGGCCGACCTTTCGGGCGAATTGAAGGCCGAAACCAGCGGTGGCAGCATCGACGTAAGCAACCTGAAGGGCAATGCCAACGTGCACACCTCCGGCGGCAGCATCGCCGTTGAAAACATCACTGGCAAACTGGTCGCCTCTACCAGTGGCGGCAGCATCCGGGCTACGGGAAATGTAGGCGATTCGAAGCTGAATACTTCCGGCGGCAGCATCCGCCTCAACTCAGTATCGGGCAGCCTGGAGGCAAATACCAGTGGCGGCAGCATCCACGCCGACATTGCCAGACTGGGTGACCGGCTCACCCTCTCCACCAGTGGTGGCAGCATTGAGGTAAAAATGCCCATGGACAAAGGGATGGACTTAGACCTGCAGGGCGACAAGGTTCAGATCGCCATGAACAATTTCAATGGCTTGGTGGAAAATGACCGGGTAAAGGGTAAACTCAACGGCGGCGGGGTACCAGTGAACATCCGCACTTCCAGCGGTACCGTCCGGGTCAACTGATCCTGTTTTCCACACATACAAAAGGCTTCTCCGCGTATTGCCGGGGAAGCCTTTCTCTTTTCTCTCAACCCGTATTGTATTGTACCAAGGCGGAGAAAGTGCCGGAAGGGGCGCAGTCAGGTCGCCGGTCAATATACCTGCGTCTTAAGTAACTGCGCAGTTTTAAATTGTGAATTTTAGATTCTGAATGCCAAGGCAAGGCACTGACTGGCAGACACCTTTTAGCAAAAAGCTTAACTTCGTAATTCCGGATTGATTTTGCCTGCTTACTTAAATTGATGATTATCAACCAAACCAAATCATTTGGCAGCCGTACGCTTAACAAACAATTCAATGTAAACTGCTTTAATGTAAACCGCTATGCGTAGTAACAGAACAGGAACCGGATTCGCTGCCGGATTCATCGGCGCTTTTGTGCTGATGGCCATTATGTTCGTCATGCAGGCGCTGAAATTAAGCGGCCCTCCCGGCTTTGTAGGTATTTACCGGTCCGTGTTTGGGTCCGGTGCCTCTTTGGATTACGTGATGGCTTCTATTCTTTTTGCCATTTCGGGCGGCATCTGGGGGCAATATATGCCGCACTGGTAAAACAGCCGACTCCACTCAATGGTGCTTTGTTCGGATTTCTACCGACTTTGTGGCTGTGGCTGGCAGTGGCACCCATGACAGGAAAGCCTTTGTTCAACGGATTCACTCCCACGGGATTGATTTTGCCCATCCTCTTTAATGTTGTCATCTGGGGCACTTTTGTGGTTGGTATTGTAGCCGGAAAACAAACCGACGAGTCATTGCCTGATACAGGATCAAAATCAAATCCATAACAGCTACCCATTGGAATAGCCTGAATTTACTCACTCCGGAGCGGCTTCACGGGGTTGACCAGCGCTGCTTTCACCGTGCGGTAACCCACCGTAAGAAGCGCTGCCAGTACTGCCGGGCAGCACAAACAGCCACCACGAGTCTTAGCTCGACTTCAGCATTTTTGGAAATCAGAAAAACCTGCGTCTGCGGCGGAAATTAAGGTGCTTTCAATTTTTTGAACAGCGTGTTTTCAACCCGACATTTAAAAATGATTCTCAGAAAACGATTCTCAGAACTGGTCCTGTTTAAGCAGTTTCGCAGATTGTATTATGAAAAAAGCTAAAGTCGGGCTAAGCCCGACTTTAGCTTTTGAGGGAAAGAAGAACCCATCAGCAGGGTAAGCGGTATAGACTTATCGCCAGACAAGCTCTGCCATGCTTACACTAGCCGGTGAGTTCTCAAGGGTAATAATACCGTTTGAGCGGCTGTTTTCCAGGCCCGTCTTCCGGCACGTTCGATTGTTGTCAGCCGGAGCAGTGCCTGCCCCAGCCAGACGTACAGTGAGTGCGGTGCTGGGCATAGTGAGCCTGAAAGAAGAAAAGAATTTTCACAAGTATCACCGGGTGCTGAGCCTGGTGGAGTGGTGTGTACTGGAAGCGGCCCGGATTCTTTTACAGTTGCTCTCAGCCTGCTTTCTGCCGGCAGGGCCGGTAATTGCAGCCATTGACCAGACATTGACCAGACGCCGGGGCAGAGAGATTGCTCAAAGGGAATTTACACCTTATTTTCACCGGTGACCTTACCGGCTGACCGGTTACATAGGAAAGGAAAGTTACCTTGTGGGCACGGCTGCCTGGGGTGACAAACAGCAGCCTGCCTTTTCTGATGCAATTGCCTCAGCAAGAAAGCTTCAGTAAGAAAGCTTTTATGGACCGGTAGCAGTTTTTCAATGTCTGCTTCTGGAAGAGGACATTGAAAAAATACCCACACAACAGCTACTGCTTTTCCAGCAAGCTCTTGTCTGGGCGGCTTAATGCTAAAGCCGAGCTGAGTTATTAGAGTAAATGAGCTTCTATCTGGCATTTGAAGCCGAAATCTTCCGTCCAGCATCAATTAAGATTATGTTCGGACTATTTTCATTCTTTTTGTTCTTTCAAGCGTCTGTCTGAATATTGCCGCCAACACCTAAATATACAACATACGTCGTTTATCTGCCTTATACCCTTACTAACAGCCGCCAGACAATAGCACCTCCCCCTTTGCTGCCCCACGCGCAAGCCCGCCACAGTTCCCCCTGGGGGGACGGGGGACTATTCCGACCTCAGGCTTTTCACCGGATTGGCCAGCGCCGCCCTGATCGCCTGGTAACTGACCGTGAGCAAAGCAATGAGCAGGGCACTACCGCCGGCCACGGCGAATATGGCCCAGCCGATGGGGATGCGGTAGGCAAAATCCTGCAGCCAGGTATCGAGGGCAAACCACGCCAGCGGGGTAGCCAGCACAATGGCGACCAGCACCAGCTTCACAAATTCGCCCGAAATCAAAGCCACCAGGCTACCCACCGAAGCGCCCAGCACCTTGCGGATGCCGATCTCCTTTACCTTCTGCTGCGTGGTAAACAGAATCAGGCCGTACAGACCGAGGCAAGAGATCAGCACCGCCAGACCGGCAAAGTTGCGGACCAGCTTGCCAAGCCGCTCCTCGGACTGGTACTGTTGGTTCAGGTCCTCGTCCAGAAAGGAGTAGTCGAATACCTTCTCCGGGAAAAATTTCCCCCAGGTTTCCCGCACGTGGGCAATGGTGGCGGGCACGTTATGGCCGGAAATCCGGACCGAAAACACGGTAAAGATTGGAGCCCAGACGTCGATCACCAACGCTTCAATGGGTTCGCGGAGCGGCCGGAAATGGAAATCCTGCACGACACCGACCACGCGGCCCTTTTTGCCTTCCCGTTCAAATTGTTTCCCGATAGCCGCTTCCGGTGAGGGCCAGCCAAAATCCTTCACTGCTTTTTCATTCAGAATAAAGGCTTCCAGGAAGTCAGTGCCGTAGGTTTTGGAAAAATCACGGCCGGCGACCAGTTTTAATTTATAGGCGGGAATAAAATCATAATCAACCGTAAGACTGGCTACGTACAGGTTGTCTTCTTGGGTAAAACCTTCCGGAATGGTGCCGCGGCGGATGGCACCCGTACCCGGCCGGCCCGCCGACAAGGTGGTGGCTTCAATATTCGGGTTGGTCAGCAGCGCTTCCTCAAAGCCATTCATCCGGTTGCGGAGCGCATTATCCACACCGCCGAAAATCGTGTTTATGTTCTCGCTGAACAGGGGAATGATCAGCATCTGGTCCTTCTGAAAGCCCAGCGACTGGTTGCGCATGTACTGCCACTGATTCCACGCAATCAGCGAACCCATGATCAGGGTAATGGTGACCGTAAACTGCACGATCACCAAACCCTTGCGCAGCAGCACGCCCCGGCTCAGACTACCAGCGGCCAGCCCTTTCAGCGTCTTAACGGGCTGGAAATTAGTTACAAAAAAAGCCGGATAAAGGCCAGCCAGCAGACCCGCCAGCAGAAATACGCCCAACATTCCGGCCAATACAGGCGCCGCGGCCAGTGAAGTCAGGGAAAGGCTCTTTTGTGTCAGCTGGTTCACCTCCGGCAGGAAAAGGCTCATCAGACCAATTGCCAGCACCAGGGCCAGCAGGCTCACCAGCAGAGACTCGCCCAGAAACTGCCCCACCAGCTGAGTTTTCTCCGCGCCCAGCACCTTGCGCATGCCTACCTCGCGGGCCCGTTTCAGCGACCTTGCCGTAGACAGGTTGATGAAGTTGATGCAGGCAATCAGCAGGGTAATGAGCGCAATGCCGGAGAAAATGTAGAGATAGGTAGTGCTGGAAACCGGCTCGGGCTGCGATTCAATATCTGACCGGAGATGCAAATCGGTAAGCGCCGTAAGGGTAAAGGTCTGTTTGCGCCGGAAAACAGGGTTGCCGAACTTCTCCAGAAAAGCAGGAAAAGCCCTATCTACCGCCGCAGGTGATTTACCGGGGTACAGCAATACGTAGGTATAGGAATGGGTAATGATCCAGTTTTGTGGCAGGTTTTTGCCCACTTCTTCGTTCTCTACCGCAAACATGGTCTGGTAACCCGCCAGAAAATCAAAGTGCAGGTGCGACTGGGGCGGGAAAGGTTTTACCACGCCGGTCACCCGTAAGGGATGTTGTCCGGCGAACAGCAGCGTTTTGCCCATTGGGTCGGTACTTCCGAAATACTTCCGGGCAGTGGGCTCAGTAATCACTACCGCAAACGGCTCCTGTAGTGCCGTCCGGGGGTCTCCTTTCAGGAAATCAAAAGTGAAGATGTTGGTGATGGCTGAATCCGCGAAAAAGAAGCGTTCCTCTTCGTGCTGAACTTTTGTGCCACCATCAGGCCGGGCCACTTCGATGGTAGCACTCCGGAAATACACCCGGGCCACTTCCTCTACTTCCGGAAAGTTTGCCTTCATCAGCGGCGCAATGGGTGGCGGCGTACGGGCCATTTTGCCAGTTTCCAAACCGTAAGTAAGCTGATAGACGCGATCCCCTTTCTGGTGAAAGCGGTCATATACCAACTCATCCTGCACAAACAGCAGAATCAGCAGACAACAGGCCATGCCTACGGCCAAGCCACTGACGTTGATAAACGAGTAGCTCTTGTGCCGCCACAGGTTGCGCAGGGCAATTTTGAAGTAGTTGCGTAGCATGTTATCAGGATTTACAGGGCTATTGTCAGAATCAGAATTTACAGGATTAAGGGATGAGCAGGATTAAAAGACTCAAGAATCTGATTAATTCTATAATCCTGAAAATCATGATTCAGACATTCTTATTATGACTTACTCCGACCTTAGCGACTTCACCGGGTTCGCCAGTGCCGCCTTTATCGCCTGGTAGCTGACGGTGAGTACGGCAATGAGCAGCGCAGTGCCGCCGGCTACGACGAATACTGCCCAGCCGATGGGGATACGGTAGGCAAAATCCTGTAGCCAGGTGTCGAGGGCATACCACGCCAATGGGGTAGCCAGTACAATGGCGACCAAAACCAGCTTGACAAATTCGCCCGAAAGCAAAGCCACGAGGCTGCCCACTGAGGCGCCCAGCACCTTGCGGATGCCGATCTCTTTGGTGCGTTTTTCGGCCATGAAGGTGGCAAGGCCAAATAAGCCAAGGCAGGCAATGGCAATAGCCAGCGTGGCAAATACCGTAAACAACCGGGCCAGCCGCTGCTCCGTTTTGTACTGCTTGTCAAAATCTTCGTCGAGGAAGAAATATTCGAAAGGATAGCCCGGGAAGCGGGACTTCCAGTAACGCTCCACCCCCGCAACGGTTCTGGTCAATTCCCCCGGCCCTAGCCGGACGGCCAGGTACTGGTGAAATGGCTGAATAAAAGTAAGTACCGGCTCAATTTTGCGCTGCAAACCGTGCTGGTGGTAGTCAGCAAGGACGCCGATCACTTTTCCTTTTTCCATGCCCGCCGTGCTGATGCCCTTGCCAACGGCTTCTTCCGGCGTCCAGCCGAAGGCCTTTGCGGCAGATTCGTTGATCAGCACACCACTTTCGGCGTCGGTGGCAAACTGTTCGGAGTAATCCCGCCCGGCCTTGATTTGAAGGCCAATCGTTTTTACGTAGTGGTGGTCCACCGGAATCACCTCCATGGTAATGGCCTGCTCCTGCGGACGCCCTTCCGGCACCACCAGCTGGCCTTCCCAGCCGCCCCGGCCCGGCAAGCCCGCGGCCCCGGATACCGACTGCACGTTGGCTAATCCACGTAGTCCCTCCTTTACACTTTCGCGGTTTTCGAAGAAGTTCCGGCGCGGCGCTTTGCGAAGCTCCACCACCAGTACCCGTTCCTTATTAAAGCCTAACTCCCGGCTCTGCATGTACCGCACCTGCCGTACCGCCACCAGGGTACCGATGATCAGCAGCAGGGAAACGCAAAACTGAAAAACTACCAGACCTTTGCGGAGCCATGCCCCTCTCCCATCCGTACGGATCTGGCCTTTAAGGGTATCCACCGGCTTGTACTTTGCCAGCAGCAGCGCCGGATACCAGCCCGCCAGCAGTCCGGTTACCAGCAGAAATCCAAGAATCAGAGCAGCCGTAACCGGCTTCACCAGCAGGCTCAGCGTCAGCGTTTTTTCGGCAATATCATTCAGCGACGGCAGCAGCAGACCCATCAGCAGCAGCGCCACCAGGCCCGACAAAAACACCAGTACCATTGATTCACCCATAAACTGCCCCACCAGCGAACGGTAACCGGCTCCGATGGTCTTGCGGATGCCTACTTCGCGGGCCCGGTCGGCCTGGCGGGCGGTGGTCAGGTTTACAAAATTGATGCAGGCCAGCAGCAGGATAAAGAGCCCAATAGCGGCCAGGACGTACAGTTGCGTGGCACTGCCGGAAGGGCGGTTGAAGCCCCCGGCTTTGGAGTGGAGGTAAATCTGGGATACGGGTTCCAGGGAGTGGGAGACCTGGTAACCGTATTCCTTGTACTGCCTGCCGTAGTGATGCATCGACAGCGCCGCGATTTTCTTTTCGGCTGCTGCTTTGTTTACGTTTTCGGGCAGCAGCACGTACAGGGTTTCATCCCAGGTAAACCACTCCTTGTTGTCACCGCCGAGGGCAAAGAAGGTAGGCAGGGATACCACTACTCCGAAATCCATGTGGGAGGGCTGCGGGTCAGCCATCACCCCCGTCACCTTGAAGGCAAGCGTATCGTTGAGCATAAGCGTTTTGCCCACGGCCGGTCCTTTGCCGAAGTATTTTTCCGCCACACTCTCCGCCAGCACCAGCGAGTAGGGTTCCTGCAAAGCCGTTTTCGGGTCGCCGGCCTTCAGCGGAAAGGTAAAGGCTTCGAAGAAATCATTTCCGCCGTACAGCATCTTCTCAAAAAAGTACCCGTTGTTGTGCCGGATCGGGAAATTAGCCCGGCGCACCGGAATGACTTTTTCCACGTCGGGCACCTCGGCGGCAATGGTGGATGCCAGTGGCCGGCCAACGGTGGCGTTTACACTTGTCTCGCCGGTTTTGGTGACCACGTCGGTGGTGACCCGGTACAGGCGATTGCCCTTCTGGTGGAAGCGGTCTACGCGCCACTCGTCAAAAATGTACAGGCCGATCAGTCCGCACCCGGCAAGGCCCATGCTGAGCCCGAAGATGTTGATGAACGTATACGCCTTCCGCTTTACCAGGCTGCGGAGGGAGATTTTGAGGAAATTGTCAAGCATATGATCAGGATTTTATAGGTTGTCTGAATCAGAATGTCTGAATCAGGATTTGCAGGATTAAAAGATGAACAGGATTATCGTCAGAAACAGGATTCACAGGATTATAAAGAATCAGAATCTGGCTAATCCTTTCATCCTGCGAATCCTGATTCTGACAGCTTTACTCCGACCGCAGCGACTTTACAGGGTTGGCCCGGGCCGCCCGGAATACCTGGAACACCAGCGTGCAGGCCGCAATCAGCAGGGCAATCCCGCCGGCGGCGGCAAACACCCACGCCTGCAAATTTATCTTATACGTAAAATCTTCCAGCCACTTGTTCATGGCAAAGTACGCCAGCGGCCACGCCAGCACTACCGCAATCCCGACCAGCAGCACAAAATCCCGTGAAAGCATGGCCATCAGCTGACCCTCCGAAGCGCCCAGCACCTTGCGGATGCCAATCTCCCTGATGCGCCGCGCCACGGCCAGGGTAGCCAGTCCGAACAGCCCGAGGCAGGCAATGAAGATGGAAAGTCCGGAAGAGATGGTTACCAGCTTGCCCAGCCGGGTTTCCATCTGGTACTGGTTCTGCACGTTCTCGTCGAGGAAGGAGTAGGTAAACGGCTCGTTGGGTGCCACCGATTTCCAGACACTTTCCAGCAGGGCAAAGCGTTCCGGAAGGTTGCCGGCGGTGAGCCGCACCGCTATGTCGGGCCGGGTCGAACTGCTGATGTTTACATTTTCGAGGCCCTCCGCGAGTGAATCGGGCCGCATCGCCAGCAGCAGCGGCTGCACCCCGCCGTGCAGGGATTCGTAGTGGAAGTCCTTCACCACGCCGATGATGCGGTGGTCAGGGAACTTGCCCGGCAGGCGTTCGTCCAGTGGATTCTGCCAGCCCATTGCTTTCACAAAGGCCTCATTCACGATGTAGCCGCCGAACTGATCGGCCGGGTTGCGGGGATCAAAGTTGCGGCCGGCCACCAGTTCAATGCCGAAGGTAGGCAGAAAGTGTTCATCCACGTCGTTGAACCGGAATTCGCGGTATACTTTATTCTGATCCGTGTAACCGCCTGCCCCCAGTTGCCGGCGGCGAAGGGAAAGGCTGACGCCGATATATGCTCCACTTCTTTCCGGCTCTGCAGCGCATTGCGGAAACGTTCCGCAATTTGCCGGCCTTCCGCCCCGCCGTGGGGTACGGCTACCACTACCGTCTGTCCTACCCGGTAGCCCAGCGACTTGTTGCGGATGTAGTTCAGTTGCTGGTTCATTACCAGCGTACCCACGATCAGAAACACCGACAGGCCAAACTGAATCACCACCAGACTGCGGCGGAACAGGCTGGTATCGCCCTTTACGCTCAGCTTGCCCTTGAGTACTTCCACCGGCCGGAATCCCGACAGCACCAGCGCCGGGTAACTGCCCGCCAGCAAGCCTACCACCGCCACCACGCCCAGCAGCAACATAATGGTGAACAACTCCACCTGCAGGGTCAGCCGTGTATCAATCAACTGGTTGAACCGGGGCAGCAGCAACAAGGCAGCCGCTACGCCTACAACCACCGCCAGCGCCGTCATCAGAATGGCTTCCCCCCAGAACTGCCCGATGAGCTGCCGGCGCAGGGCGCCCATTACTTTCCGCACGCCTACCTCGCGGGCCCGGCTCGCCGAACGGCCGATGGCAAGGGTCATGAAGTTGATGCAGGCAATGACTAATATGAATACGGCGATGGTCGCCAGTATGTACGAGTAGCTGGCATTGCCCTCATCCACGGTACCGGTAGATTCGGTTTGGGGCAGGCCCCGGCGCAGATGAATGCCAGTCAGGGCCTGCAGGTTCACCACGTACTCGCCCGGTTTGTACTTTTCGCCCAGTACCGTTTTTACCATCTGCGGAAACCTGGCCTGCAGCCGGGCGGCATCAGTACCTTCCCGCAGCAGCACGTAGCTATCGGGCTCAATGCTGAACCATGACCCGGTAAGCACTTTTTCGCTGCGGATGCGTCTGGCGTTGCTGTAGGGCAGCAGAAATCCGAACCGGAAACTGTTGTTTTCCGGCCAGTTGCGGGCCACGGCCGTAACGGTGAAAGGCAGGGTGAGGGTGTCGCGGTCAATCCGGATCTGCAAGACCCGGCCGATGGGGTTTTCGGTGCCGAAGTATTTTCTGGCGGTTTCTTCAGTGACCACTACCGAGGCCGGTTCGTCCAGCGGATTGGGTCCGGCTGACTGCACCAGCGGGAAGTCAAACATGCGCAGGAAGTCGGGGTCTACCATAAACATCTGCTCACTCAGCACCTCGCCATCCTTTTTCACGGTGGTGCTGATGCTCATGTAGTGCGTAGCGGCCTCCACTTCGGGATAGGTGGCCTTAAGGGTGGTGGCCAGCGGGTGCGGCGTATTGATGTCAATAAATTCTTCGCCTCGGTATTTTTCGTACACCCACGGCCGGTAAATCCGCTCCGCTTTGGCGTGAAACCCATCGAAGGTCCACTCCTGCCGCACAAAGAGGCCGATCAGGATGCACACGGTGACGGCGATGCCCAGCCCGCCGAGGTTGATGGCCGAATAAGTTTTGTGCCTGGCAAAGTTGCGCAGGGCGATCAGCAGGTAGTTTTTCAGCATACGTGTGGGGGAGAAAGGGAAAACGGAGAAAAGGAAACCGGAGGACTGCAGGAGAGTATCAGTGTTTTAACCGTAAATCTCAGGGTAAACCCTCATCCGGTCTCCCGTCTGCTTTTCTCCGGTTTCCCATCCTTGACTTGCCAACAAATGTGCCAGCCGGAAAAAGGGCTTTTCCAACCCTGAAACCGGTTAAAATGGAGTTTACGTGTTCGGATGCGACCAGCCTTGTCCGGATGCGGACAGCGGGCAAATAAAAGACCTTCCGGGTTTTCAGGTCCGGAAGGTCTTTCACCAATGGGGTATTATAAATAATAAGTTATGCATACCGGCCGGTCCGCCGCGACTCCGGCTTTTGCAGCTGGCTATCCACCGATAAGCGGCCACCTCCCCGCAGCATGATGGCAAGGGCAATGCCGGTTGCCAGCAGGTGATACTCGATTCCCTCTCCGGCTTTCTGCCCGGTCCAGTTCATAAAAAAACCGTATTGCAGGTGTACCTTAAGCACAGCGCCAACCATTACGGCCAGCACTCCCATAGCGGCCAGCCGCGACATAAAGCCCAGAACCAGCATGGCAGCCCCGACTGATTCAATCATAATGACCAGAAAGGCAATGATCCAGGGCAGGCCCTGAGACCCGGTCAGGTAGCCCATAGTGCCTCCGAATCCGTTGCCGCCGAACCAGCCGAACAGTTTCTGGGCACCATGCGGAAATATAACCAAGCCTAATACGATCCGGAGTAGCAGCGCCACACCATCAGTGGGATCCGTTCCAACCATTCTTTTCCACATAGCTTCTGTGATTTATTGGTCAACAATGGGGTAATAATTCTTCTCTCTGACTCTCTACCCGGTTTACGCCTTACCGTAGGGGACAGGTTGCAGAATCCGGACAACCTGACCTTGTCAATTGCAACGGCATCAGCGGAGCTGACAGGCAAAAAGCTTCATCAGGACCCGGGCAGAAATATGAGGCCTTTGGTGATTGGGAGCAGCTTTTGAATAAAGAAAAGAACCCAGAATAAAAAGCGGCGTACAGACGTTGTACGCCGCTTTGCCTTATTCAGTCAGTTTTAGTGATTCTTGTTATCCTTCTGGTCTTTTAACCCGCTTTGCGCCGGGCTGGTGCCGGTATTGGTGGTATCGGAATTGCCGCCGTAGGTGGTGCCACCCGCACCGGTGCCGCTGGTAGTTCCTACTTCATCCATTCCCCGGGTATTCGGAGTGCCCCGGCTGGTATCCATTCCGTAGGCATCCGTACCGGTGCTGCCGGTTTTACTTCCTCCCAACTCAGTGCTTTCTTCCGTAATGGCATCTGTCTCGCTGTGATCGCCGCTGCGCTGTTCGCAGGCATACAGGGAGGTCATTCCAGCTATTGCCAAACCTAATGCTCCTTTTGTCATCAGGTCTTTTACTTTATTCATGTTCTTTTTCATCACAAATCCATCTTTGAGTAAAACACCCAGTTACTGTATGATTTTCAGGTGTATACGGAGAGGCTTGCAGCGGGTTGGGTAAACTGCCCGTTTTAAAGGTCCGGATCCGGCCGGCGAGCCGCCTAAGCTTCGTCTATTTTCAGACGGGAGGATATCTTAAAAAACTCAACAAAGCACTTTGCCGTCAGTTCGGCATCTTCCAGCGCATTGTGGGTACCTTCTTCCCGTTCGTAGCCAAAGTAGGCCGAAATGGCCTTCAAACTCAGTGACCTGGGCGTCTTTTTGCCGTTGGCCGCCAGAATTTTAAACATCAGGAAGGACAGCGTATGCAGGTCTACCAGTTTGCGCGAAAACGGCCATTCCAGTTTCTCGTTCCGGTAGGCAAACTGCAGGAAGTTAATGTCGTGGATCACACTCTGGCCGCACACCACCACGTCCATCAGCAGCTTGCCGATACCCGCCTGGCCCGGGTGACTGCCCCGGTTGAGCTTTTTGAGTATCCATTCTTCAAACTCCGGCAGCACGTCATAGATCATCGGGGCGTCGTCGAGGTCGTCCAGCGACAGGCCGTGTACCTTCTCCGACGCGGCGGTAAAGCTTTCTTCGTCTTCGGGGTACACGTTCTGCAGATAAGTACCGAGCTGCTGCCAGTCGTCGCTGAAGAGCACCGCGCCGATCTGGATGATTTCGTTCCAGCCCGGATCGGGGCCGGTCATTTCAAGGTCGAGTACGAGGTAGGGCATTTTTTAAATTGAAAATGGACAATTGAAAATGGGGTCGCGTCGGGAGAGGATTGGGAAAGGATGAGATTTACCTGTTTCACTACGAAGGTCCCCTCCGGAATGCCATATTATTTTGTTTACTCCTGCACTGATATACTGTTAGCCATATAAGTTGATGAAAAGCTGATAAAAAGACTTAATTAATTCGCCTACATCAGTTTGCGGGGCTTCTTTAAAATATAATTCTACCAACTGTTTTCTCAACAGGTAAAATCCTTTTACAAATTCTTCTGGTGTCATCTTTTGCTTACAGGTAACGGATCAACTGCTGACGCAGCCGTGCCGACTGCGCTTTGGCAATGCGCTGGAGCGGCCCGGTTGACGTTGGTGGGCGGTGTTAGCTGTGGTTATTGCTTTTGAAGAGTGACACTGTTTTTACGGTCATTATAAAAGAACCTTAAATACTGCGAATTAACCTCAAATTCCTTGAAATGAGATACTGCTCCATCAAACATTTTTTTCCCCATCTGAGGCTCATTAATTTCTGATCCGCTAAACTCCTCAATTTTTACTTCTCGTGGTGCCTGATAAGAGAACCTCCCCCATACGGTATTGGTCGTTTTCCTACCTGTTATCTGATTGGCATCAAAGGTTAAAACTATGTCCAATCCTCCCCATGAGTTGGCACTGTCCTGCAGTATCTGACTGTTGGCAATCAAGTCATCATAGGAAATAACTTTCCGTGTACCTGCTATTGAGGTAATTGAAGGATCATCCCTGAAATCACTTGCCGGTGGGATAACATCATCTTTTTTTGCAACCTGTCACCAGAAGCATTACTGCTGAAAACAGGGTAAATATTATTTTCAGCGAAAGGAGTTGCCGGTCTTTCATTTGTTTGATTTTAATTTGATAGTGATACTGCTGCTTTGATGACCCTTAAACTTCCGGTTGAGTTGCAGGTATTGATATTTTTTTATCACAGCTAACGGATCAACTGCTGACGCAGCCGTGCCGACTGCGCTTTGGCTATGCGTTGGAGCAAGGCCGGTTGTCGTTTCAGCAGGGTGTTAGCTTCCTGGCTTCATTTTTCAAAAATTATCTTTACTTCTTTCCCTGCTGCATCCTTTGCCAGTACAGTTGTCTTGTGAGTGGAAGCCTTCACCCGAATGGAGAGTATAGAACACTTCTGGTTGCATTATCCCGTCTGACATTCCCACCTCTTTCTCGATCAGCCAGTTTTTCTCTACCAAAATCAACCTGCTTGCACCCATTAAGCCACCAAAAGACCTGATATCGTAATTGCTTCCCCGGTAATAAGTAACCGGCAGCAACAGGATTGCAATAAGCGGACTAGCCACAATAAAGAAAAACATCCGTTCAATCAGGAAAGCCACGAGGGTAAAAGGGGATAGACGAGAAACAATCCAAAAATAAATCCTGCCCCATACCGACAGCCTTTTGCTAAAAAAGGCAAATATTGCCGCTCCCGTCGCATCAGTAAGCCAATCACCCGATCAGCCCATTCGCTGCGCAAGGAAGTTTTTGCTGCAAAAACTAAATACACATCCATCGCCAGTAACAACAGTAAGGAAAAGTGGGTAATCAGTAAGGCTTTTTTTGTAAACCAAAGGCCAATCCTTCCGGATAAAAGTAACACCCAACATTACTCCCAATAAGCCAATATATATGATTACAAGTATCATTATTCTTTTACTGGAAGCTAACGAAGCAAACACACCCGACGCCGCGGCCTCCTGCTGGGGTCTGCGCTTTGGCGGCCCGGTGGTCGGTCGTGTGTGGTGTTATGTTTCGTTATTCCTCCAACTCTATTTCAGGAAAGACTACCTCCTTAATATAGTCACTAATCGACTGCGAGGCACCTCTAATTAAATCTTTTCGTTTTACAAGTTCGGGTTTTACTCTGTTTACTATGTGTGCCTTAATAAATTCTCCTTGGGAGAATATTCGAAGAGTTGGCTAAATTATCGTAGAGTAATACACAAAGTGCTTCAAGGCAACGTATTAATCTTCGCTGGCAAATACTGCTTCTCATCGATGGCCTGTAATATCATGGGCAGATATTCTACCTCTGCTAGAAGTAATTCTTCATCTTGCTCCATTAAGGTCAGTTGAAGATTATTGCCCCATATATCGAGTAACTGCTTGTCTAACTTTAACAAGGGGATACGATACAGATTTACATTCAGTTGATTTACAGGCTGGGCATTCTTTTTTCCAAAGAGCCGCAGAGTCGTATAAGTGAAAAGCAGCATCCATTTTAGCCAACTCTATTGTCTCTTCATAACCACAAGTTTTACAACTACGGGTGACCCAAAAATCCATTCATTTTATTTTTTTAATGAAACATAACGCATCAAACGCTGCCGTATACCGTGGCTCAAAGCTGAGGTTTTCCAGCGTTGGCTATGCGGTGAGGCACAGGATTGGCGGCCCGGTTATCGGTCAGCGTGGTGTTACCAACAAGTTTTGATTTACTTTAAGCTTCACTGTTTACTACAAGATCAAAGTATTTGCCTGCTGTCAGATTCACTTTCAAATGGAAATAGCATTTACCCCGTCTTCTACTAAATATATTTCCTTTCTCCATTCTGTTGGTTGGCTGCAAGAGCAGCTGATCCATACTTCTTTTTCCCCTTTATTGTTTACTACAGCGACATATTGTTTCCAATACTTGTCCAGATTGGAAATAACCCAAACACTCTTCACTTCAGAGTTCCATTCCTGAATAGCCAGTTTCAGTAGTCTGTCTATTTCCAAAAACTCTTCCTGAGTGATACTGGCTGGTTTACCTCTTTTTGAAAGCCGGCAGTCATAGTTGTAAGGAATAACTGCAATCCGGGATAAATCACTATTTTGAACCACAGCATCTCTTTTAGCAGGAGATGCTACTACTGGCTTTTCATTGTTCTGAGTACAACTGGCAAAAAGGGATACAAGCACTGCTGCAAAGACTACTTTCATTGTTTCTTATTGTTGGTAACCTCTAGCTTGGTGCTATATAATAATTCCAATACCCCTGTTAATACTACTATGATTTTGTGGGTAAGTGGGTAACTCTGCAAGAGTTATCCATCTTATCCACAAAAAGCGACCGGTGAACTAAGCGCTAACCAGGCGAACGGTCCTACGATACGATACAGTCCGGCTGCTTTTATTTTCAGTGAGGAGGAGATCAAATAGATTTTCGGGATAGGAGACAGCCCTAAGAGTAAAATCAGGGCAGTAGTCCAAGGCCCAGTATTGAGGTTTCGATTCAAGACTCACCTTTTACAAACTATGAAAAAACTTTCCTTTACTCAAGCCTATGCCTTTATTTTAGGTATTGATGTTTCCAAAGAAAGCCTGGACGCGTGTCTGATCCGTACTGCTGACGGGCAGGTGTTTGAACAGAAGTTTAACAATCCCGAAGGCTTTAAGAAAATGAAAGCCTGGATGCGTCAGCAGGGCTCACAGGCAGACGCTGACACGCTTACCTGTATGGAGCACACCGGCTTGTATACCAGAAGACTGGTTCACTATCTGCTCGGCCGCAGGTGCACGTGTGGCTGGAAAGCGCCCTGCAGATCAAGCGCAGCATGGGTCTTGTCAGGGCAAGGACGATAAGATTGATGCTCAACGGATCGCAAGATATGCCCTTTTGCAGCCCGACAAGGCCGTTTTGGTGAACCTCACTGGCACAACGCTGGAGAAACTCAAAGACCTTCAGGCCAACCGTACCCGTTTGCTCAAAGCCTTGCACAGTTTGAAAGTGGCCATCAAAGAATTGCTCAAAGTGGACACCGAATCGGGCAAAACCCTGGAGAAAGTAAACAAACAAGCCATCCAGGGGCTCCAAACAGCCTGGGAACAGGTGGAAGAAAAAGATGGCTGAATTCATTGAAAAGGATGATGAGCTCAAACGAAAGTACGATCTGCTCACTTCCATCAAGGGCGTAGGCAAGGTACTGGCTGTTTCCCTTCTGATTTACACCAACGGCTTTGCCAAACTACTGGATGCCCGTAAACTGGCCTGCTACAGCGGAGTGGCACCCTTTGAGCATAAAAGCGGGACGAGTGTCTTTGGACCAACCGGCGTATCCCAGTTTGCCAACAAGGACCTCAAACGGTACTGCACCTGGCCGCAATCAGCAGTGTGTGTCACAACCAGGAACTCAAGGCGTATTTCAGCGGAAAGTCAAAGAGGGGTAAAGAAAATGAGCGTGATCAACGCTGTCCGTAACAAGCTCCTTCACCAGATCGTGGCCGTCATCAAACGCGGTACCCCTTATGAACTCCGACTCCCTGATACCATGAAACAGACTAAAGTAGAAGTTGGATAAAAAAGAGGCAATATCGCTTGCTCAAGTCATAGATTTCGTATCGAGTGCAGCCGTCCAACCGTGGCCTCATGCGTCAGCTCTGCGGGTTCCAGCGGCCCGGTGGCGGCCTGCACGGTGTTTGGCATACCCTTTCATCTTCATCTTTTTCTTCGTCTGGTCACGGATTCAGTCGTCTTTCCGTATTTGCTTCCGTCCCGCCAAACGTCTTTTTTATCTGTTCGATGGCTGGCGTTTTTTCACTTGCTTCTGCGTTTTCCCAAGTCACCAAACGTGTTTTATTCTTTGGTTGTCTTTCGGCAAGTTTTCCTGTTCGGTCTTGTTTTTCCTCACGCAGCCGTCTGTTCTATTCGTTCGGCTCGGCCTTGTCAATCTTTCCCGACTTTCGCTTCCTAACGCCAAACGTGTTGTTTTTTCTCCGGTTGCCACTAACGCATCGAAAACCCACAACGGCGTGCCCTCAAGCTGGGCAATGCGGTGAGGCGGGCCGCTGGACGTTGGGTTTGGTGTTGCCTGCAGTATGTTATCCTTTCAATCTTGTTTATTGTATCGCTCCCTGTAGTCCTCAGCTCTGATTTCATAATAGGCCTGCTCACATCCATACTGAATTCTATGATCGACGTATTTCATTCCGATTTTCTCCAGTACCCTTCGTGATGCGATGTTATCCGGATGAGTGGATGAGACAATTTTAGTCAGGTGTAAAGTCTCAAAACCATACTTTAGCAAACCAACCGATGCTTCGGTTGCGTATCCCTGGTTCCAGTATTGTTTCAGAAAGCGGTAGCCTACTTCTACTTCCGTTGTATTATCATAGTGAACCAGTCCACTTGCTCCGACAAAGCTGTTACCGTTTTTAAGCGTCGTTGCCCAAATGCCCGGAGCCTGGTTTCTTACGTAGTGTGATATGAGCATGTCTAACTCTTTTCCCATTTGTTGTTGATCTCTCGTTGAGCCGTCCCCTACATATCTCATTATCTGAGGATCACTGTTCATCAGAAACAGGTCCGAGTAATCATCTTTGTGAATTTGGCGAAGTAGTAGTCTTTCCGTCTCCAAGATTTTCATCAGTTACGTCTTATGAGTTCTATTGCAGGCAACGTATCAAGTGCAGCCGGAACCGTGTGCTACTGGCGTCGGCTTTGCGGTGGAGCGCACCGGTTACCGGACTGCACGGTGTTGTGGGCATACCCTTTCTCCTTTTATTCTTTTTTCATTTCATTCGTTTCCTTCCGGCTCTCGTGGTTTCTTCAAGCCACTTTCCCGGCCGCCAAACGTCTTTTTGATTCATTCGCTGACTTACGACTTTTTCATTTGTTTCTGTATTGTTTCTGGTCGGAGCCGTTTTCATCCATTCGTTGGCTTCCGCTAAAATCTCTTGCTCTCGGGCTTTTCCGTTTCACAGCCGTTCAATTTCTTCCGTTCGGCTCGGAACTTTCTGGCTTCTCGTGCTTTAGCTTCCCCACACCAAACGTCTTTGTTTTTCCGGTTGCCCACAACGTAACAAATACCCCCGCACACCGTGTGCTCCTGCTGTGGCCCTGCGCTTTGGCGCACCGGTTGTCGGCGGGTGTGGTGTTATGGGCAATTCTTACTCTTTAAATCCTTTTTTATTCTTGTTGCGTGATTTCTGATTCAACACCATATTTTACCCCGGCTTGGGCAAAGAAGGCTTTCAGTAAGTCAAACTTCTCGGCACAAAAATCACCGGCATTGACCTTCTTTGAGCTTACCCGGTATTGGTCACAAGCGAAACAAAGTTCAATATAAGCAAAGCCTCTCCCTTTGTCATCTTCAAAAACAATGGCGTTTCTGGGTTCGTAGCATCTTGCTTTAGAATATAAATGGAATACTCCTCGATAACCTGTATTGTAGAGGATATCAGTGAGCGAATCCACCTGAGCCGCTGAAAGCGTCTCCACCTGCTCTACATTAGAGTAGTCAACGTAGCCCCTGCGGGTAGGTACTTGCCCACCCATCACTACACCGGGTGGTTGTTTAAAGGAGATGAGTTTGATGTGTTTTGCTTTGCTGAATGGCAGAAAAGTTAATCTTTCTTCAGGTGAGTATTTGTCTTGCCGAATGCAGTGGAAGTTCCGTTTACTTGCAGCTTCCTCTTCATCGGTTAACGGCCTTACTGGACCCGGCAATGGCCGAAGTTGCCCATAGGAAAGGAAGGGCAACATAACAATTATCAGAGAGAATATTTTACCTATCGTCATCAATGTTCGTCGCTTATTGCTTCTATTGCCCATAACGGAACATGGCCACCCGGCGGCATCGCCTCCAGTGTTAGCAATGCGGTAAGGCGGCGTGCTGACCGGCTTGGCTGGTGTTATAGCCTATTTTTCATTTTTCAGATATAATGCAATTGGTATATCCAACTATCACAACAGCTTCTTTTTTCCTGTTTTTATTGGTTCTGTTGCGTGACAAAGAGAACATTGGTACATCGACAGTCTTGTCAAAGTAAAATGAAGCGAACTCTTCCTTCGGCTCGTAGTCTTTATCACGGGTTAATTCTCTTTCCGTTCGGGTAGCCAACTTTCGCCACTGCTCCTGTAAAGCATCGTAAGCTTCATCGGCCTTGGTCTGGTTCTCGAAAAATAAGGTTAGATGAATCTCGAAGCAGTCCACAATTGAATTAGGAAATTCTTCGCGTGGAAGGGTTGGTTCTTTTTTGAACGAAAGCTGGACTTTTGTACAATCAAAATAAGGATGCTGTTTGTAATCCTTCTTGTATTGGTCAATCCACCATCCGGTTCCCGGTATCTCGGTAGCCCAACCTTCTGCCTGCTGTTTTTTGAGTTCTTCGATTACCGCTTGACTGCTTTCCGTTAGAGGAAGATTCAAAAATACCCGCTTCAGCTCGTTTTCCATATTCAATTCTTGTGCCTTACCATGCCAAGACCAAATCATCACTACAATGAGGACAAACTGCTTCATTCATTTAATTGGCTATAACACCCCAATATACGACATACGTCGTTTATCCGCCCTGTACCCGAAGTCTATTCCCTTAGCCCTCCGACTACTTCTTTTCCTTCCTCCCTTTCTTTTCCAGATAGTCGAATCTGAGAATAAAGCCGTCTTCTCCCCTGCCTTCACTGGAAAGGTACAGGTCGCTGCCGGGCGAAAAGCAGATGCCCTCCGGTTGCCTAAGCATCCGCGGGCTCAGATTCACGGCTGCCAGAATACCGCCCTGGCGGCTCAGCACCAGCAGCTTCCTGCCTTCCGAAGCTACCACGTACAGCTCGCCGGTAAGCGGGTGAACGGCAATGCCGGAGGGTTTGAACACTACCTTTTCCTTCTTCTTGCCGGACTTCTTTTCCTTCACGAAGGCTTCCAGCGCCTCCTGCCGGATGGTCATAAACGGCTCGGGCAGCCATTTTCCCCGCGCCGGGCTGTAGGCGTAGATGAGCTTGTCGGTCAGCAGGCCGTCCAGCGAATCGCGCTGCGTCTTGAGGACCAGCAGCAGGTTGCGGCTGACCGGGTCGTAGCCCAGCCCCTCCACGTCCACCCCGCCGCTGACGGGCAGCGGGGTAGAGAATACCTGGGGATCATCTTCCAGCGAGGCAAACCGCAGCAAGGTACCGTCGCTCCGGACCACGTACAGGCTGTCGCCGACCCACTCCACGCCTTCGTAGTCACCGCCACGGCCAAACTTTATGCGTCTGGTGACTTTATCGGTTTCGGGGTCGTAGATAAACGCGGCCCGATTCGTCCTGCACGCAGGCCAGTTGGTTTTCCCCGAGCCACGACAGGCCCGAAATCTCTTCCAGCTCTTCGCCGAGAAAGTACTTTTTGCCGGGCCGGTCAAAATCGTACGACAGCTGGTATTTTTCCGGAACCAGTTCTTCGTTGTTGTAGGTTTTCCTGCGGCTCAGCTCGCAGCCGGCCGCGGCCAGGAAACCGGAAACCAGTATCCAGAGAAAACTTTTCTTCATCCGTTGCTCTTCATCCCATTGATGAACAGGCAATATCCCGAAAGTTTGGCACTCCGCCAACCGGCCGTCAGTAGCAGGAGTAAGCCGGAAAAGACGTAGATTTGAGCCCGTTATGACCTCTACTCCTTTTATCGTAGGTATCACCGGCGGCAGTGGTTCGGGCAAAACCCTGTTCTTGCGGCAATTGATGAATGCCTTTACGCCCGGCCAGATCTGCCTGATCTCTCAGGACAATTACTACCGGCCACGAGAGGAGCAGCCCCTCGACGAAAACGGCACCTGCAACTTCGATACCCCCCTTTCCATTGACTTTGAACTGTATGCCAGCCATATCCGCACTCTGCGCGACGGCAAGCGGGTCGAAAAGCTGGAGTACACCTTCAACAATCATAAGGTAAAGCCGGAAATGCTGGTTTTTGAACCCAGCCCCGTAATTGTGGTAGAAGGTCTTTTTGTTTTTTACTTTGCCGAAATCGCCGGACTGCTCGACCTGAAGGTGTTCATTGATGCGCCCAGCTACCTGATGATGAAGCGCCGCATCGTGCGGGACCGCGACGAACGGGGCTACGACCTTGCCGATGTGCTGTACCGCTACGAGAAGCACGTAATGCCTGCCTACGAAAAATACATTGCTCCCTTTAAATCCGACGCCGACATCATCGTACCCAACAACCTGCACTTTGAACGGGCCCTGGACATGCTGATCACGTATCTGAAGGGGAAAGTTTGAAGAGACGCCATGCATGGCGTCTGTACCCGAGGAGGTGTTGTCAGGGATTCTGCTCCCGGAAAGTAATGGTGAAGGAAGTACCCCGGCTTTCCTCACTGGCGACGCTGATGGAGCCGCCGCTGTTTTCCACAATCCGTTTCACGATGGACAAGCCGATGCCGCTGCCCTCCACGTGGGAATGAAACCGCCGGAACATCACAAACATGCGCGGCAGCTGGCTGGCGGGGATGCCGAGTCCGTTGTCTCCGACGGTGAGCACTACGTCGCTTCCCTCCCGCCGGGTGGTAACCGTAATCAGCAGGGGCCGGTCGGGTGAGCGGTATTTGATGGCGTTGGACACCAGGTTGTAGAGGATGCTGCGCAGGTTTTTGCGGGCATAATGCAGGGAAGGCACCTCCAGTTGCGTCCGTATATTGGCTCCGGATTCCGCGATCAGGCTGCTGATGTCCAGCTTTATGTCGGTCAGTATTTCTTCAAAAAACACTTCCCCGGCCTGTTCGCCGGTATCACGCTGTGCCCTAGAAATTTCGGTCAGGTCGGTGATGGTCTGCTTCAGCCGCCCGATGGCCGTGGAAGCAAACTCCAGCAAAGGTACTTCGGCAGCTTCGAGGCGGCCGGCCAGCCGCTTGTTCAGCCGGGTCAGGATCGCCTCCAGATTGGCGATGGGCGCCCTCAGGTCGTGGGAGGCAGCGTAAATAAAGTTGTCAAGGTCTGTGTTGATCCGCAGTAATTCCGTGTTTTTGGCACCCAGCTGGTTGTTCACCTGCAGCAACTGAGCCTGACTTTCCTTCTCGGCGGTGAGGTCGTGCACTTCGACGACGGTTGCCACCGGAACGCCATTTTCAAAGATCGGGCTGGCGGCGCAGGAAACCGGGAAGAAAGTGCCATCCTTGCGGATAAAAACATCCTGGTGGGCGCGGATCTCAGAATTCTGCGGCAGGGCCCGGTCAATGGGACAGTCCTCCAGCGGATAAGGGCTGCCATCGGGGTGGTGGTGGTGAATCATGTAGTGCAGGGGCTGCTGCGAAATCTCTTCAAATGTAAAGCCGAGCATCTTTTCACCCGCCGGGTTCATAAAGGTGCAGTATCCCCGGGCATCCATCATGAAGAGAGCCGAAGTGGCATTATCCGTAATGATTTTGGTGAGCCTGCTCTGGTAAAGCAGGGCCTGCTCTACCTTTTTGCGGGCGGTAATGTCTTCGTGCTGCACCACGGCGTTGATTACCTTCCCGTCGGCGTTCCGGATCGGGAACACGGTGGTAATGAGGGTAATATGCCGCCCGGTTGGGATATCCACGTGCCGGACCCCGCTCAGGTCGTACTCCAGTTCGGCCCTGAAGATTTTTCCTTCACTGAATACCGCCTTTATTTCGCTATAAAAGGGCTTATCCTGTAGCGTATTGTCTTTCAGTATGTTGTACCGGCCGAGGCCGAGGGCTTCATTCTCTACCCCAAACAGGCCGAGGCAGGCTTTGTTTACCTGAATCATGGTACCTTCCGCATCGGCGATCCAGGTGGAAACCGGCGTCTGGTCAATGATACTGGCGAGAAAATTTTCGCGGCTCTGGAGCTGGTTGTTCAGGTCAATGGTCCGCACGAGGGCCTTGCGCAGACTCAGTTCGCTGGCAGCCAGTTCGCGGGTACGTTCTTCCACTTTCTGCTCCAGCAGGTTATTGAGTTCCATCAGCGACTCCTGGGCGGCGCGGTATTCTTCCAGGGCCTGGTTCAGTTCAAAATTCTTGTGCTGCAGTTCCTGCTGGCTGGCCTTCTGAAGCGTAATGTCCTGAGAAGTCCCCAGTGTTTCCCGCACACTGCCGTCAGGGTCCCGGCTGAACACCGTAGCCCGGTCGTAAAACCAGAGCCAGTCGCCGCTGGCCGTCCGGATGCGGTAGGTTACCTCGGTCACATCATTGTCACTGGCCTGCGACAGTTTGCGGAACGTCCGCTTCACCCGCGGCCAGTCGTCGGGGTGAATTACGTCTTCCAGAAAAGCCGCGCCTTTTTCCCGGGCCTGTCCGTAGGTATACCCGAGCTGCCGGAAAAGCTCGCGGTTGGTGTAGATATTCTGTCCCTGCTTCACATCGTAGATGTAGAGCAGGTTGGGCGTGGTGTCGGCAATGCGTTCAATAAAATACTGGTGCCTGCGCAGTTGTTCTTCGGCCTGCCGGAGTTCAGTAATGTCCTGGGAGGCGCCGTATAGTTTTACCACTTGTCCCCGGGCATCTGTTTCTACGCTGCCCAGCACCTGAATGATCCGCCCGGCACCATCTTTCCGGAAGATCCGGTGAACGGACGTAAAGGGCTGGGGCTGCTTTTTGATCTCTTCCAGTATCCGGAAAATATTCTCCCGGTCTTCGGGTACATAGTGGCTGAAGATCCATTCCGCAGTAAGCTTCCGGCCCTGCGGTTCGTAGCCGTAAATGCGGTACATCTCATCCGACCAGTTCAATTCACCGGTAGACAGATTCCACTCCCAGCTGCCAAAATGGGCTACTTCCTGAGCCCGTGCCATAAGGGCTTCGCTCCGGGTAAGCTTTTCAATGGCTTTTTTCCGCTCTGAAATATCCCGCGATACGGCCAGTAACCCGGTTACTTCTCCGGCGGGGTTCCGCAGCGGAATCACGTCAGACTCGTAATAGCCGTCCCTCAAGAGATAAGGCCGGTCGGTCAGACTGATTTTCTTCCCTTTGAGCGCCTCTGCCATGGCCTCCCCATCGGGAGTGTCCCGGCAGGCGGGAAAAACCGCAAAGAAATTTTTCCCGACAATTTCCTCCGCCCTCACGCCGGATTGCTCCGCCAGGGACCGGTTCCAGAGGGTCACCCCGAACTGGGTATCGAATACGGTAATTCCGTCGTCGGTATTGTCAATCACCGCCCGGAAAAGCTCTTTTTCGGCGTGCAGCTTTTCCTGCTGGATTTCCACAAAAGCTTCAACGGTATCGGCGAGAACGGAGGCATAGAAGTATTCAAGTTCCTGCACCACCGCCTCGAAAATATCAAGGTCGCTGGTGTACTGCCGGAGCAGTCTGATCATGGCAAACTTGCGGGTATGGGGAGAAAGCATCAGGTCTTGTCCGCTTATGCCTGTCTTCGGCACTTCCTGAATCTGGTCGGCTTTCCAGCGCCGGAGCCCGGCCACCTGGTGGTCCATCGCCGTACCGGCGGCAAGCTGGGTGAGCAGTTCCTTCAGGCTGTTCCGGGAGTATTCAAACACCTGAGCCTCGGACATATGACTGAACAGCTTCAGCAAGGGCAGCTTTACCTCTCTGGCCCTTGATAGGTTCAGGGTGGTCAGTTCGTCCAGATGATGGTCCAGCAGAAACTGCGCATAATCTTTCAGATGCCTGAAAATCATTTATCCAGTCTATTTTTAGTGGCCGGGACAGATACCATATTTTACACCACGGGAAAAGAAAGCATGGCACCGGTGCTGAGGCACGGACAGAAAGGAGGACTGCTGCGGCTACAGCGTTTTACCGGACACTGCGACAGCTTCCTCAGGCACGGTTTTACCGATCCGGAAGTCATTGAAACCCTCGCCGTGGTGGAGGGTTGCCTGGCCGGCCTGCACCAGTTCCAGAATCGCCAGAAAGTTGAAGATCACCGCAATCCGGACCGGGTCGGCCTGGATCACTTCGGCAAAGGAAAGCTGGCCCTGCGCCACCAACCGGCTCATCAGCCGTTCTTTCTGCCCCGAAATGGTGTAGGGATACTGCACTACCTTGTGCACCGGCCGCCGGCTGGCGATGTCGGACCGCTGCATCACCCGCTGGTACACTTTCAGAAGCTTGTACAGGTCAAGGTCCTGCAGTTCGGCATCCACGTTGCTGGTGGCGGCAATGGCTTCCAGTTCGCGGGCCAGGCTGCCCCTCACCTCCTGACCGCTGCGGGCTTCCTCAAGGGAAGACATTTCGCTGATCACGGATTTATACTTCCTGTATTCGATCAGGTGCCGCACCAGTTCGTCACGGGGATCAATTTCGTTGCCCTGGGCATCGGTTTCGGGCCGCGGCAGCAGCATTTTGGCTTTGATGCGCATCAGCGTGGCGGCCACCAGAATAAACTCACTGGCAAGGTCAATGTTGATGGCTTCCAGTTTCCTGAGGTAGAACAGAAACTCGCCGGTGATGCGGGAGATGGGGATGTCGTGGATGTCGAGTTCGTCCCGTTCGATGAAGAAAAGCAGCAGGTCGAAAGGCCCCTCAAACAGGGGAAGTTTAATTTCAAAAGTCAAAGTTGCAGGCGGGATTAGGAATACTGAACGCTGAAGTTTTTATTTCTAAACGCGGAATGGCGGTAAGGATTTCATTTACCCCTGAGTTTTATCCTTCAGCATTCAGATAAATATGACGTCTTCCACCACCACTGTCTGGGCCTCGCGGTTCAGAATTTCGATGATTTTGGATTTGGACATGCCCAGTTCACTTTTCAGCGGGGCGGAAGTGATCTGGACGTAAAGCTTCTTGTTGCTGATGTAGATTTTGCCGGTGCGGTTGGCAATTGCCGGGCCCATGATCCGGCTCCAGGAAGAGATCAGGTATGTTTCGTTGAATTTGCCCCGGATCTTATAAGCGTTCAGGAGTTCGTCAATTGCTTCCTTCAGCGTATAGGTTTCCGCTTTGCGGGCTGTATATTCCTTTTTCATACGTTGCCTTTTCAGTAGTCTGTTCCGGTCCTGCCGGGCTATGTCCGGCTGCACAAGGAGGCTAAAAGTACAATAATTTCCGGATCAATTACCCTAAACCGGCGTCTGAGCGGCGCAAATTTTCCCTTGAACAGGTAACCCTCTGGCTGCCAGTTAAATGATTTTTTTGTTAAATATCTGCAATAGAGTTGCATTTAATGTTGCCTGTTTTTACCTTTCATCCCTGTATCTGATCAAATCATGCAAGTTTCTTTTTACTCCCTCCGCCTGCCGGCCGTTTTGGGTCTGTGCCTGGCATTTTCCGGCTGCACTACTGATCCCGATGTAGCCGGGACGGGTACCCGGGAAGGCTACCGGCCCGTGTACATGACCACTGAAGAGTTGCGGAGCATCTCGGCGCAGCCCCCCCGCAGCCTGCAGCACCCCGGCAAGATCTACGTACGCGGCAGCTATTTGTTCATCAACGAACAGGGCAGGGGCATTCACGTGGTCAACAACCAGCACCCGTCGGACCCGCAGCCGGTGGCTTTTATTTCGGTACCGGGCAATGCCGACATTGCGGTGCAAGGCAACGTGCTGTACGCCGACAATGCCACCGACCTGGTGTCGCTGGACATCAGTGATCCGCTGCACGTGCGGGTACTGCACCGGGTTGAAAATGCTTTTCCGTACCAGATGTACCCCGGGCAGACCGGCGTATTTTTCCAGTGCGTAGACCAATCAAAAGGTGTAGTGGTGGGCTGGGAAAAGACCACCCTCGAAAATCCGCAGTGCCGCCGCTGAGGTAAAGTACGGAGAGGCAAGACCTTTTTCCGGCCTGCCACATTAAGTAGACGTTCGCAATCAGCTGTTAGCCATAAGCCTGGTTCTCAATAAATAACTCCTCTGATTCCTATACTTCATTCTGCCTTAGTACTTACTTTTATGCAAAACCATACTTCCCGGTTCCTGAGCCTGCTGCTCGTATTTGTGGCCTTGCTGGCCGGCTGCGACGGCAAGGATTCCTCCAGCCTGGCTCCCGGCAACAACAGCGGGACCGGCGGCTCCATGGCCCGGTTTACCATTGCAGGCGACCACCTCTATACGGTCAGCAATTCGCAGCTGAAGGTATTCGACATCGGGCAGCCGCAGACGCCCCGGCAGGTAAGCACCGTGGCGCTGGGCCTGAACATCGAAACCATTTTTCCCTACAACGGCATGTTGTTTATCGGCTCCCGCACGGGCATGCACATCTACGACAACTCCAACCCGCTGAGGCCAACCTTTCTGTCGCAGTACCAGCACGTGCAGAGCTGCGACCCGGTGGTGGTGCAGGGCAACTACGCCTACGTGACCCTGCGTGACGGCACCAGCTGCCGCTTCGGCCAGAACCTGCTGGACGTGATCAATATTTCCGACCCCCGCAACCCGCGGGTGGAAGGCAGCTTTCCGATGCTCAACCCGCACGGCCTTGGGATTGACGGCAACCTGCTGTTTGTGAGTGAGGGCGACCACGGCCTGAAAGTGTTTGATGCCACCCATCCCGTCAACCTGGTGCAGAAACAGTTCCTGCAGGGCATCCGCACCTACGACGTCATTCCGCAGAACAAACTGCTGCTGGTGGTGGGCAAAGACGGCCTTTTTCAGTATGATTACAGCGACGGACAGACGCTGAAACCCCTCAGCATGATCCCGCTGGCGAATTAAGTCGGGAGGTTGGGGAGTTGGTGTTTGTCTTTTATCTGGTTTTGGAACGAATACGTCAGCCCGCCTGATGGTCCGGATGGCCGGGCACCTTTTTTATGTTACTTTCCCGAAACCTGTTTCTTCTGATTGCCGGGGTATTTCTGGCGGCTCCGGCGGCTTTTGCCCAGAGCTACCGCTACTTCCCCTTCCTGTCGGATACCATGGCCCGCAAGCCGCTGGGCGTGATCAAGCTGGCCCCGCTGAGTCTGCTGGAACCGTACAATACCTTTCAGGCGGGCTTTGAGTATATTCCGGAGAAAGGCGTATGGAGCATCCAGGCGGAGGGAGGTTACGGCAACTATTTCACGAACCTGCACAACAACCAGGCTTTGAACGGCGGCGGCAATAACCGGCAGAATTCCGAAAACTGGCGGTTTCGCACGGAGATACGGCTCTACACGGAGGGATACATTTACCGGCCGCTCCGCTTCTATGTGGCGGCCGAATATTTTTACCGGCGATCCAACTGGCTGAGCCAGGGCTCAGTAGGCCGGGAATGCGAAAGCGGCGTGTGCGCTTATTTTGAGCAACTCAACTACCGGATGTTCAGGGACGTGTTTGGCTACCACGCGAAAGTGGGCGTTCAGCAGACCCTGTCGCCCCGGCTCCTGCTGGACCTGTACGCAGGGCTGGGCCGGCGGCACGTGTGGGTTCATTCTCCGCAACTGGGTCCCAACGACGATACCCGCCGGAGGAGGGTCATTTTCAACATTGATCCCGGCCAGCCGGGGTATTACCGGCTGGTCAGCGCCTCGATGGGTTTTAAACTGGGTTATCTGCTTTACCGGAAGGAGTTATCAGATAGCAAATAGCAAATATCAAATAGCAGATATTTGTTGATGGTCAGTGAAAGGCCTTCAGGGAAAAAGTAATTCGTAATTCCGCTGGTTTCATTTTCTACCGCCCTGCACTGGCTCAGGCATCCCGCCCGAACCTTTTACCATTCATTTTCCTGAACGGCGCAGGGAACGTAATTGTCAAACGAAGAAAGACATCAGAAAACAGGAATCAGTTCTAAAGAGGTCCATTCCGTATTTATGGAGCTGTTACCAACCAAAAAAGAGATACTCGTTACCTGAAATGCATTAACGCGGTCCCTTAACACCCCAACTGCCTGTTTTAAGTACCCGAGCAGAAGTAATCAGGTATTTTAAAATTTAAAACCATGCTGCCAACTTATTCAAAGTCAAAAGATTACCCAATAATCCAAAATTTAAAATTCACAATTTAAAATTGCGCAGCTACTTAATTGACTTGATCCACAATAATGACCCTGATTATGCCTCTTCACCCGTTCGCTCTTGTTGTGCTTATCCTATTGGCGGCTTGTGGAAAACAGGTTGAAGACCAATCCGGATCTGAAGAATTAACCAAAGAATCAAATACACCCGGTCAAATTGTCCTTTATTTGCAAGCTCCCCCAAGAAACAATAGTTACAAGTTTGCCAATGGACGAGTAACGGGAAATGGCAGCTTTCACGAACTGAGTTACGTGGATGATAACTTGCTTACTCAATTGGTTCCTCTACATTATGCTCCCAGGCGTGATACGGTAGTAATTCTAACCAAAAGAGCCGTGCTGGAGGTAGAGCATGCTTACCGGGGAGTCGATAAGCTAAGTTACCTGTTTCAAAAAGGAGATACCGTCTTATTTACCTATCAGGGGCAAAAGCCCACCGCTACCATTCTTAACCGGAAAGCCCTGCCCGCAGAAGTGAACTACGAGATTTTGCAACGGCAAGTCGTTTGCAAAGATTCTTTTCCAGCTACTGAGAAAGGACTGGGCTTAGCGAATCTGATAAATTTTTATCCCGTTAATTTTAAAGCAAAGCATGCGGGAGAAGAACTGAGAAAATGGTACCAGATAAGCTTACAGGAGGCACAAGCTGCCTGCCAGAAAGAGTCCAGGCTCCTCGATTCGCTCCTTCAGCCAGGTCAGCTTTCCCCAACCGTCAAAGCGTTCTATCAGCAAAAGGCTCGTTACCAGCTGGAAAGGCTTCAGATTACCGAGCCTAATCTTTTTCTGATCCGTGAACAGTTCAGTGCTGAGTTGAATATGAATATCGGGCAACGAGTCCTCAAAAAACAGAACGACTCGCTGCTGGTCTTTGGCTTTTACCGCGACTGGCTCAAGCTCGTTACGGCAGCCCAATACCGCAAGGTAAAGCGTCGTGTCGGACCAGGTTATGACTTGCCGGACTATCAGCACGTATATGATTCCCTGCAAGCGAACCCGCTCCTGAGCCCGCGCTCCAAAGCCGTGTTATTACTCGACAACATGGACGGGCTTATAAATCAAGCTACTGCTCAGGAACGGCAGGTCCTGTTGCAGAAATTTGCTTTGGATGTAAAAGACACGGCTTTTATAAATCACGTTACCCGAAAGTATAAGCTGGATAAAGAGGTTAGCAATGAACTGGCTCTACAGACACTCCAGGGGCAGAAGCTGACCTTCAGGCAGGTGCTGGCGCAGCACCGCGGGAAAGTAGTATACGTCGATTTCTGGGCCAGCTGGTGTGGTCCTTGTATTCAGGCTTTGCCCGCTTCCCGTAAACTTCATCAGGCTTACCAAAACCAACCCGTAGTATTTGTGTATCTGTCGAAGGACGAGAATACAGACCACTGGCAGAAAGCGGTGCGAAAGTTTGGACTAGCCGCTGATTCAAATAGCTATATTATTGACAACCTGTTTACCAACAAGCTACTGGAAGAGTTGGAAATCGGGCCTATTCCCCGGTACTTACTCTATGATAAGCAGGGCAAAATGATCCACAGTAATGCGCCCGGACCCGGAGGAACGCAAATAAAGGATTTGTTTGCTAAGCATTTGGCAGAATAAGAAAAAGCACGGTTGGCAACACTTCCGGTACGGAAGAAAAGCATCAGGTTCGGATCAGGCAGGAAAGCACTGCCGGTAGTCATCGCCTCGCCGGAGCCGGGGAAAGATGGGTCCATGCGGGACGCCTGAACCAGCGGTGTTATCAGATAGCAAATATCAAATAGCAGATATTTGTTGTTAGTCAGTGAAAGGCCTTCAGGGAAAAGTAATTCGTAATTCGTAATTCGTAATTCGTAATTCGTAATTCTTACGCTTCTGCCCGCAGCACCTCCAGCGGCGGCCGCGACAGTACCTCGCGGTTGTTGAAAACGCCGATCAGGATGGTGACGCCGGTGACAACGGCCCCGACCGCCAGCAGGGGGGTAAATACCGGCACGAAAGTCATCTCAAACACAAAGACGGCCAGCACCCAGCTACCGGCCAGCGAGAGGATGATTCCCGAAAAGGCCGCCAGCACACCCAGCAGCAGGTATTCGATCAGCGTAATCCGGAAAATCTGCCGGCGGCTGGCACCCAGCGTACGCAGCAGCACGCTTTCCTGCATCCGCTGAAACTTGCTGATGACCACCGAACTGCCCAGCACCAGCAAGCCGGTGAGAATGCTGAACAGGGCCATGAACCGGATCACAAAGGCGATTTTTTCCAGAATTTCGTCAATGGTCCGGAGCACCAGCCCAAGGTCAACGGCCGAAACATTCGGATAGGCCATCACCAGGTCCCGCTGAAAAGTTGCCGATAGTTGCGTGGAATCCACCCGGGTCATGATCACGTGAAACTGCGGGGCCTGGTCCAGCACGCCTCCCGGAAACACCACCAGAAAGTTGGTCTGCACCCGGTTCCACTGGATTTCGCGGGTACTGCCGATAATGGCCGGGATCAGGGCACCCTGCACGTTGAAGGTGAGCCGGTCGCCGAGTTTGAGGTTCAGCCGTTTCAGGTATCCCTCTTCCAGCGAAATACGCGCCGTATCCGTCGGCGACTGCAAGGTTTTGAGCTTACCCTGCACCAGTTTTTCGGAGTCAATCAGCGTGTCGCGGTACGTAACGCGGTACTCCCGGGTCAGCGCCCAGTCGGGCAGTTTAGCGGTGGTGTCCCGCCCAATGGCCTCCACCGACCGGCCGTTGATCTCCGCCAGCCGCATGGTCACTACGGGAACGTCCTGCAAAAGAGGCATTTTATTGTCGCGCACCAGTTGCCGTACGCCGGCTTTTTGCTCCGGCTGAATGTCAAACAGCACCATATTTGGCTGGTTACCGCTCCCGGTCATGGCCACCTGACGGAGCAACAGGTTCTGAGTGAGGTACATGGTAGAAATCAGAAACGTGCCCAGACCAATGGAAATGACCAGAATCAGCGTCTGGTTCTGCGGCCGGTACAGATTGGCAAGGCTTTGCCGCCACACGTAACTCCAGGAGACCGGAAAGAACCGCCGGACCAGAAACATCAGCAGGTAGCCCAGACCGGTCAGGATGCCGAAGGCCACCACCAGACCGCCCGTGAAGCCAACGGCCAGCTTCCAGTCGCGGGTCTGCCACCAGGAGAAGCCTCCGATGAACAACAGCACCAGTCCGTACACCAGCCAACGCAGCGGGTCACGGCCAGACAGGTCGTCTTCGTAGGAAGACCGCAGCGTCCGCAGCGGCGATACGCGGCGGATCACCAGCAGGGGCAGCAGGGCAAACAACACCGAAATGGCAAGGCCGGTAACAATGCCCTGGACCACCGCCTTCCACGAAATGTGCAGGGTAATCGCCACCGGCAGGAAATCACCGAACAGTCCGGGCAGGGCAAACTGAATCACCGAACCCAGCACCGCCCCGGCCGCCGCCCCGATAAGGCCCATCAGCGCCGTCTGGATCAGAAAAATGTAAAATCCCTGGCTGCCCGTAGCCCCGATGCAGCGCAGCACCGCCACCGAAGCTACTTTTTCCTTTACGTACAGGTGCACGGCACTGGCCACGCCCACGCAGCCCAGCAGCAGCGCCACAAAGGCCACCAGGTTAAGGAAACGGGTCATGTCGGTAAAGGCGCGGCCCGTATTGGCTTTCCGCTCCCGCACGGTATCGTACCGGATGCCTTCCTTGTCGAGCCGGGGCTCGATTCTTTCCACAAATTTTTCTACATCCGTACCGGGGGCAAACTGGTAATAGTACTGGTAATTCACGCGGCTGCCCCGTTCCAGTAAGCCCGTCTCTGCCAGCGTTGGGGCCGGAATGAACACTGTAGGTGCCACGGTAGCGGCAATGGCGGCCTGTCCGGGCGTTTTCAGCACCCGGCCAATGATCTGGTAAGTGATGTTGCCTACTTTCACCGAATCGCCGGCTCTGGCGCCAAACTGCACCAGCAGGGCATCATCTACGAGGGCTACATTCCGCCGGGTGCGGCTTGCTTTCTGAAAATACTTTGCCGCCGCCGCCGGACTGGTTTCCCAGACGCCGTAGTACGGAAAATCTCCCGCCAACGCCTTCACCTGGGCCAGCCGGGCATTGCCCTTTGCCGGGAATAAGACCATCGAAGGAAAAGAGGTTTCGGCGGTGCGGTAGCGGCCGAGGCTGTTCAGGTATTGCTGCGTGGCGGGTGCCGGTTCTTTACTGGCAGAAAGCACCAGATCGGCTCCCACCAATTCTTTCGCCTGGTCGTCAATGCTGCGCGAAAGGTTGTCGCTGAAGGAGTTGATGGCCACCAGCGCCGCAATGCCCAGCACAATGGACGACATGAACAGCAGCAGCCGGCGGCGGCTCCGGCGGCTGTCGCGCCAGGCCATTTTCCACAGCCAGGGATTGAACGGCGAACCGGAAGGCTTGTTTATTTTGGGAATGATACGGTCCATGGAAATAATTACGGATTACCAGTTACGGATGCCGGAGACGCAGAGCACGTCCGGCCCTTTACCAAATATACGGGTATTGGCAGACTGCCGGGAAGTTTCAGGATAAGCGGCGGTGAGGCATGGTTTCGTGGTGGACACCTCCGGAGCAGTGTCAGCCTGGTAGCTTCGGCAAAAGAAACTCCGCTCTTTCATTATGACTTACCCCGCAAAAAACAAATCTTTGCACGGTATGGATATGATTCAAGCGTGGACGCTTGAACCAGACGGGACGCCTGAATCGGACGGCGGCTTTCCCAACCGGCATCCCACAGCAAGCCACCATAAACTCCATAAACTCCCAGACTCCTGAACCCTTAAACTCCTAAACTCCGCCGCTTCCCATGTCCAACCGCATTGTCCGGCTTTTTGCTGAAAAAAATAAAAACCTGCTCAACGTTTATTTCACGGCCGGTTACCCGAAACTGGGCGATACCGTCACCATTCTGCAGGCATTGGAAGAGGCTGGCGCTGACCTGGTGGAAATCGGCATGCCCTACTCCGACCCGGTGGCCGATGGTCCGGTGATTCAGCAAAGCAACGACCAGGCACTGGAGAATGGCATGTCCCTGAGGATACTTTTCAACCAGCTGGAAAACATCCGGGCCACCGTAAAGCTGCCGGTCCTGCTGATGGGCTACCTGAACCCGGTGGTGCAGTACGGGGTTGAAAATTTCGTGAAAAAGTGCAGCGAAACCGGCATTGACGGCGTGATCCTGCCCGACCTGCCTCTTCAGGAATACCTGGATGATTACCACGAAATTTTCCGGAAGCACAACCTGCTCAACATTTTTCTGATCACTCCGCAGACCTCAGAGGCGAGAATCCGGCAGATTGATTCGGTTTCAGAGGGATTTATCTACATGGTGTCGTCGGCCAGCGTAACCGGCAGCTCGGGTGCCATTGGCAGTACGCAGGAAGATTACTTCCGCCGCATTGAGGCGATGCAACTGCAAAATCCAACGCTGATCGGTTTCGGCATTTCCGGCAACGCTTCCTTCGCCAGGGCCTGCCGGTACGCCAACGGCGCCATCATCGGCAGTGCCTTTATCCGCGTGTTGCAGCACAGCAGTGATCTTCGTCCGGATATTCACCGCTTTGTGGGTGGGGTGAAGGGAATAACTACAAAATGAGTGACGGAAGATCAAGTCAGGAACCGCCCAGGCACTTCTCCAAAGATTCTTCTACCAACTTATTCAGAGAAATGCCTCTTTCAATCGACACCAATGCTGCCTTACGGTGTAGCTCTGGCTTAATCCGCACATTAAAAGTACCTTTAAAACTCTTCTGAGGGTCTTTTCCAACTGCTGCGCACAGTTCAAGGTAGTCGTCTACAGCCTCCCCGAAAGCTTGTTCCAGTTCTGCTACACTGGTTCCTTCAAAGGTCACCAGATCCGCAATGAATTCAATTTTGCCATGAAAAACCTTATCAGTGGCGCTGTACTGTACACTGCCAGCAAAATCTTTATATTTCATCACGTTTTCCATACGCATGGGGTCAATTAAATGCCTGAAATCTCTCTTACTTCTTTAATCTGATATTGCTTGAGAATATTCCCGGGATGCAGTTTATGTAACCCGATGACCTGTCTGGTCTTTTCGTTGATAAAAGCCCGGCGGCTGCCCGCTGTTTTGCCTTTCTTCACCTCCCTGAAACCGGAATGGTTTAACAAAGTCTCTGATTCTGACCACGTAAAATCATGGAGATTAGCAGTTATGCGCTCAGTTAGTTTATCTTCTTACTCATGAACACATGCAACTACATAACAGTTGCAACAAAAATACTGAAACAATAACTACCTGGAAATACGCCGGCTTTTAGAATTCTTGACTTTACATAATTCAGGTTGTAAGGGAAATTATAACAATTCAACTACGTTTTATACCTGTTTCTACCAGATCATCGTATTTATGAAAACGAAACGAACCGACATTAATCAACTGCCGACCATGAGACAGGAATATGACAAGTACACTGCCGAAGATTCTGAGGTATGGAAAATATTGTTTGAAAGACAAATTGCCCAGTTGCCCGGCATGGCCACTGATGAATACCTGGAAGGAATCAAACGCGTTCAGTTCACCGCCGACCGCATTCCCCGTTTTGAAGAGGTCAGTGAGCAACTGCAGAAATACACTGGCTGGCGGCTGCACGTGGTGCCGGGTCTGATCCCGAACAAGGAGTTTTTTGAACTCATGATGAACCGGAACTTCTGCGCCACTACCTGGCTGCGGCGCATGGATCAGCTCGACTACCTGGAGGAACCCGATATGTTCCACGACGTATTCGGCCACGTACCCCTGCTGACCAATCAGCCGCTTTGTGATTTTCTGGTGAACCTGAGCCGCATTGCTCTCCGGTTTATCCACAGCGAACTGGCCATTGAACTCGTGGCCCGCATTTACTGGTACACCGTTGAATTTGGCCTGATTCAGGAAGACAATGGATTACGCATTTATGGGGCTGGAATTCTTTCTTCCAAAGGCGAAACCTTCTACTCCCTGCACAGCGACATTCCGCAGCGGGTGCCCTACACGGTACGGGCCGTGCTTGACACGCCCTACATCAAGGACCGTTTTCAGGAAAAATACTTCGTGATTGATTCTTTTGAGAACCTGTACGCCTCCATAGACGAAATTGAGCGGCTGATTGAGGAGGAAGTGAAGAAAAATCATTTGGTGAATTCGTAGAATTTACCACTACCTCCTTACCCTTGTACAGACGCCATGCATGGCGTCTCTCAATCCACAATATGCCCTACAAACTGGGAGGTATTGCCGATGATGGGGCCGCCGCGGCGGTAGCCCAGGCCGCAGGGCTCCCAGGCAAAGAACACGCCCGCCTGGTAATGGTTGTTGCTGGCATCCCGGTGCAGGGCAGTGTATTCCTGGTATATTTTCGGGTTGCCGGCGTAATCGCCATCCTCTTGGGAAATCACCTCGCCGGACGGATCGAGTATGCGCACATTGGCCCCCTCGCGGCCAAACAAGACTTTCTCCACCGACTTTTTATGGGCAAATGGTTCGTCTATAGTCTCCAGCAGCAGCGGGTGGTAGGGATACAGTTCCCACAGCACCTTCAGGATGGCCTTGGACTGAAACAGCAGCGTATACGCCGGATTGATGATGACCGCCTTGCGGTTTTCGGTGATCTGCGTCAGTACATCGGCCAGCTTCGGCTCGTCGAGGGCAATGTACTCCCACGGCACGAGCTTGAACCAGAAATTGAACTGCAGGAATCCGCCATTCTCCTGTTCAATGAAAATACCTTCATCGGGTGAAAAGTCCACATCGTTGATGTAGCGGTAACTCACGTCGAAACCGGCTTCGCGGGCGGCTTCACCCAGCACGGCAAGGTTGGCGTCGTCTTCCGGGAAATCCTGGATTCCCGAGATCAGCAGGGTGGGTTCGAGGTCGCGGTTCAGTTCCCGCAACCGCCGGAAGTTTTTGGTAAGGGCTTCAAAAAGGGTATTGAACTGCAGCTTTTCACTTAGGCCATTGGCCAGCAGCTGTGCCCACTGCACTACAGCAGTTTCGGGGATGCAGGTAGCCGTGTCCGCGTTGAACTCAATCAGCTTGACCTGCTCACCGTTCAGTCCGCCGCCCAGGTCGAAGCGGCCGTAGAGGTGCAGGTTGCGGTCATCTTCCCAGGTGAGACGGATCATTTTCACCAGGTTATCGGGGATGCCCAGCTGGCTGAACAGGTTGCGGTCAATTACGTACTGGCCGGCTTCCACCAGCATTTCGTATAGCTGGGCTGCAGCAGTGGCGTAGGCTTCGGCCTCTTTTTCGCGCACCTGTACCACTTCGCCGGTCAGGTAAGGCAAGGTATCCTTGCCCAGCATCCAGTCCCAGCCCAGCTGCCGCAGCTGATCTTCCGGTGCCATTTGTAAAGATTGCAGTCTGATCATCGGATAAGGGAGATTTTACCTGGAAGGAAATTAATATGGAGGAACAGAAGGGTCCGGCTAAAAACCCGGAAGGTTTCTGAAATCTACCGGGTTTTTTGCTGACTAGCTGCTGGCACCTCTGGAACCACTCCGGAAAAAGCCGCGGGAAGCGTTGGTGGGTCGGGAAACAACTGAATTCCGGACGATACCCGTGTTTTGCTGAGCCCGGCTGTAAACGCCCTGGTTGGCGTACACGCCCGGAGATGCCGGCTGGTTCATGTTACGCCCCATCAGGTAGCCGAGGCTGCCGTACAGGAGTACATTAGACAGCCCGGAGTGTTGCCGGTAACTCTGCCCGCTGCCATTCGGGGCAGTAGCGGTACTGTCTGCGGGCATATCCACAATGCGGCGGGCTTCTTCCACGGAAAGGGTATCCACGCGGCCATCGAGGTAGGTAACAATGGCTTTGGACTGACCTTCGCCCACTACCTCCTCATCCGTGATTTTAAATTCGCCCCAGTCTACTTCCTTTATGTGCGTCTGCACCCCTTTGGTGTATACCTGTTCGTAACGCTCCTCACTGCGGCCGCACGCCTGCGGCATTGCGGAAGCGGCCAGCAAGCCCAGTGACAGGGCACTGCTGACGGTAATATCTTTCACCTGCCGGATAAAGGCATTTTTTCTTTTGATGACCATAGGTTGATTCCTCCAAATGTGCCCTGCTGAAGGTAAATGGCTGGAGCAGACACGTTTCTTTATGAGAACGGATGAAGCAGGTAACCTGTTCCGTTCAGAGAAAATAGTTGTGGAACGGAAGTTTACCCGGTCAGCATCTGCTGCTGGGTCAGGAAGGTAGTTTCGGTGACGCTGACTATCGTTTCCAGACTTGATCCGGCCGTGCCGCGGTAAATGCCGTTTACCGGAGACACGATTTCCGGAACCGCCGAGGCAGCCAGCACCACATGGCGGTCGGCTGCCACCTCGCCCTGCGTCGGATCGTAGCCCCGCCAGCCGCCGCCGGGCAGGTAAACTTCCACCCAGGCATGCAGGTATTGCTCCTTATGGGGGTTGCCCAGCAGGTAGCCGCTCACAAAACGGGCCGCCAGACCCAGCGACCGGCACATTTCCATCATCAGCAGGGAGAAATCCCGGCAGGCACCCTTTTTCCGGGCAAGGGTTTCGGCGGGCTGGCCCGGCTGGCCGAATTCGCGGTACTGGTACTCAAAATCCTGATTGATGCGCCGGATGATCAGGTTCAGAAAGGCAAGGGTATCGTACTCCACTTCAGCCGCCATTGCCATGGCGTACTGCTTCACGGACTGCTGGCCGGCCCCCAGCTGCAGAAATGGCTGCAACACTGTTCCGGTCGCTTCGGGATAACGGAAAGGAACCCGGACTGCCCCGAACGGATAAATGAGGTAGCCAAACGGGTTTTCCAGCCGCGTTTCGGCAACCAGTTTGCTGCGGACGGTAAGATGATCCGCCGGGCCGCTGAAACACGCCAGGTGCATCGGATTGCCTTCCGCGTCGAGCCCCTCCGTCAGCAGCACCGGCAACGGATCAATTTCAATCCGGAACTGGTGGATGGTCTGAAAAGGGCCGGCTGGCGGCCGCAGGTGCAGGACATGCGGCTCCAGCCACACCGGAGCGGTATACTGATAGCGGGTTTCGTGGGATACGGCGAGGAACAAAAAAATTACGGATTACGGATTACGGATTACTAAACACAACTGCTTATTAAGCAATGCTTTTCTGATTCTCATTTGATCAAATATTTTTTTCCTTTTCCACCTGCCCGAAAATCCGGGCGGCCCAGTCGTCGGGCAGCTCTGCCATTGATTCACGGAGCATTTCATTCCACCGCCTGGAAGTCTCCCGCAGCTCGGTGCGTTCCAGCCGGTGCTCAACCATCCGGAAGCTGTCTTTCTCGTAGATGATCACATCGAGCGGATAATCCACGTCGTTGACACTCACCTTGGTAGCGTCGAAGGAAAGGAAACCGACCTTCAGCGCCTCCCGCAGCGGGGAGTGGTAAGTAAGGTTGCGGTGCAGCAGCGGTTTGCCGAAGTTGGAATTGCCGATGATGAAAAACGGCGACCCCTGCCCTACTTCCACCCAGTTTCCCTGCGGATAGAGCAGAAAGAGTTTATGCTCCCCGTCATCCTGCAGTTGCCCTCCCACAATCAGTTGCCCTCCCACAATGGCGTACAGGTTAAAACCGAGGCCTGCCTCCTCCAGTGATTGTTTGTCCTCTCCGGCTACCCGGCGCACCTGCGCTGCAAAGGCATTGACGGCCTTGTAGAGTTTGTTGAAATTCTGGTCCTGCTCCTCCAGCACTTCGTTGAAGTAGGTGATGGCCTTATCACGCACCGACCGCAGGCCCGAAGTCATGATGAACATCGAATGGTGCTCCAGTTGGTGTACCGATACTTTCCGGGCCGTAAAATACTCCGTGCCGGACGTAAGGCGGGTATCGGCTATTGCCACCAGACCCGACGCAACCTTGATTCCCAGACAGTAGGTCATGAGTGAATTGATAATTGAAAATTGACAATGGGTTGTCAGTTCATAACTGATTGTTTTTCAATTGATTGAAACGCTTAGCTGCTTTGTTCTCCAACCGGCTTGAGGGCAAAGAAAGTATTGAATATATCGGCTGCTACTTCGTTGTTGCGGGCCTGAAACTGATCAATGTACTCGTGGAGGCCAAAGTCAAAAATTTCCTTTACGTCCACGAACTCGAACTCCGAACATAGTCTGCTCAGCTTTTTTTCGGCTGAGTTGCTGTAGCGGCTCGTGAGGGAGGTGCCGGAAATCTCGTACAGGGAAGTTTCTGCCTGACGCAGACAGTGAATCACGGAACGGGGAAACTTCTTATCCAGAAACAGGAATTCAACGATCTGCGTCGGATTGATCACGCCGTACGCCTGCCGGTACATGTTGTAGGCACTGGCCGATTTGAGCACGGCTGTCCAGTGCAGCAGATCAATCGGAGCGCCTACCGTGTTGGGGTCGGGCAGCAAAATAAAGTACTTGATGTCCACAAACCGGGATGTTTTGTCGGCCCGTTCCAGAAACCGGCCCACGCGGCCAAAGTGCCAGCCTTCATTCCGGGTAATCGTAGAATCCACGATGCCGAAAAACAGCTGGCTGCCCATTTTTACTTCCGTGTAGAAATCCTGCAGGTCGTTCAGATCGTGGTTGCGTTTGTCGGCCCGTTCCCTGACCTTCAGGTAAAACTGATTCAGGTGTTCCCACATTTCCCTCGAAATACTCTCCCGGATGGAACGGGCATTTTCCCGGGCGGCCCACAGGCAACTCAGAATGGAATTAGGGTTGCGGGTGTCAAAGGTAACGAACTGAACCACATGATCGCGGGTGGGCGCACCGTACAGTTGCCTGAAGCTCGCTTCTTCGGCCATGGTAATGATGATCGGTCCCCACTGCGGGGGCACCTCTGGCGGCAGGTCAAGGGCAAGGCTGAAGTTTACCCCCATGAACCGGGCGTAGTTCTCAGCCCGTTCAATGTAGCGGTTTACCCAATATGTTGAATTGGCTACTCGGGAAAGCATAGTTAATTACCAATGACTGATTATGAATATTGCTCCTGTTCAATTACGAATTATGAATCACGAATGACGGAAAGCGGATAGCCATCATGAAGAAAGGAAGCTGAGGGTTGGTAGCAAGGAAGTAAAATGAATCCTTCCCGCAACTGCCCGGCCATTCGTAATTCGTAACTGGTAACTCGTAATTATTTAATACAGCACCCACGTGTCTTTGCTGCCGCCGCCCTGTGAGGAGTTGACCACCAGCGAACCCTTGCGCAAGGCAACTCTGGTAAGCCCGCCGGGAATCACCTCAATGTTTTCACCGTACAGGATGTAAGGGCGAAGGTCAACGTGGCGGCCTTCAAAGTGGTGATCCACAATGGCAGGCACCCGCGACAGGGAAATGGTGGGCTGGGCAATGTAATTGCGCGGGTTCTGCCTGATCTTCATGCCGAACAGACGCTGCTGCGCCCGGGTAGATTTCGGACCGATCAGCATGCCGTAGCCACCCGCCTCGTTGGCTTCCTTCACCACCAGCTGGTCAATGTTGTCCAGCACATACTGGCGGTCCTCTTCCTCCCAGCACATGTAGGTGCGTACGTTGGGGATAACCGGCTCCTCGTCCAGATAATACTTGATGATGCGAGGCACATAGGCATAAATCACCTTATCGTCGGCAACGCCCGTGCCGGGAGCATTCGCCAGCGCCACGCGGCCTTTTTTGTATACGTCAAACAGGCCCGGTATACCCAGCATCGAATCCGGCCGGAACACTTTAGGATCAAGAAAACTGTCATCGATGCGCCGGTAGATGGTATCAACGATCTGGAAACCTTTGGTGGTGCGCATCTTCACAAACCCGTCGTGTACCACCAGGTCGCGGTTTTCGACCAGTTCGACGCCCATTTGCTGCGCCAGGTATGAATGTTCAAAGTAGGCCGAGTTATAAATGCCCGGCGTGAGGACCACTACCGTCGGTGAAGGGTTCGCCGAAATGTGACGCAGCATTTCCAGCAGCCGCACCGGGTAGTTGGATACCGGCTGCACGCGCATCTGCTCAAATACCTCCGGAAAAGTGCGTTTGGAAATTTCCCGGTTTTCGAGCATATAAGACACACCCGACGGGCAGCGCAGATTGTCTTCCAGCACCATAAAAGTACCGCTGTCGTCGCGGATCAGGTCGGTGCCCGTTATATGACACCAGATGCCTTTGGGCGGTTTGAGCCCCATGCAGGGCAGCAAAAAGCATTGGCAGGATTCTACCAGTGCCCGGGGCACAATGCCGTCCTTCAGGATCTTCTGGTCATTGTATACATCGTGGAGGAACAGGTTCAGGGCAGTAATGCGCTGCCTGAGCCCATCCTGGAGGCGTTTCCACTCCTGCCCTTCAATTACCCTTGGCACGATGTCAATGGGCATGATCCGTTCCGTGCCCGCCCCGTCGCTGTATACATTGAAGGTGATGCCCATCTGCATCAGGGCCCGTTCCGCCGCATGCTGCCGGTTAAGTAATTCATCTTTAGGGAGTTCTTCTACCCGTTTCCGGATTGCCTGCCAGGCAGGACGGACATTTCCCTGTTCATCGAACATTTCATCGAAAAAACCATCCGTTTTATAGTGATCAAACGTAAAAGCCATAGGTTTTTTTTAGTGCGGGCATTTTCGCGCGGAGCCGGAAATATGATTAAATGAGAAGGTCAAGTTTACCGATTATTTGGGATAAAGGCTAGATACTAAAATTTTATTCTCCAATCATTCACTCCTGCCAATCCTGACGGTTCACTGAAAGTGGTAATATCCTGACGCCGGGCCGTACAGAAACTTTTGAGGGCCGGAGCATTTTTGCCTTGCCTTACAAAAATTGCCTGCTTCCGGAAACATAAATTTGCTTTTGATCAGGCACACTGCCAAATTAGAACTCAACCGACAGAAGTATGCCACCGCGAAAATTATTATTTGTGATCAATCCCATCTCGGGCGGAATTGATAAGGACGATCTTTGCACCCAGATTGAAGCGTTTTGCGCCAGAAAGGGGGCTGATTGCCATTTTTTTTATACCACGGGTGAGGACGATGAACGTCAGATCTGGGACCTGCACAATAAAATTCAGCCGGATGCCATTGTGGCGGTGGGTGGCGATGGTACAGTCAACCTCGTTGGCACGATGCTGATTGGCAAGGAAACGCCCCTGGGCATAATTCCCCTGGGCTCCGGCAACGGCCTTTCCAAAGATCTCAACATTCCGCAGGAATTTGAGGATGCCCTTGAAGTGCTACCTGACTTCCATATCCGGGCCATTGACACCCTCGAAATCAACGGCAGGCCCTCCCTGCACCTGGGCGACCTTGGCTTCAACGCATTGATCGTAAAGCGATTTTCGGAAGGCGATACCCGTGGTCCGGCGGCTTATGCGTGGCACGTGGCCAAGGAGTACGTGGGTTACCAGCCGCGGGAGTACGAAGTGTGGACGGATACGGAGCATTTTCGGGGAAATGCCTTTATGGTGGCCATTGCCAATGCCAATGCTTTCGGCTCCAATGCCATGATCAATCCGGTGGGTATCCTCGACGACGGACTTTTTGAGATTTGTATTCTGGAAGAATTTCCCAAACTGGAAGGTATTTCGATTCTCTACCAGTTGTTCAACGGGGAAATCAATCATTCACTCCGGTCGCGTATTCTACAGTGCCGGCACGCCACCATCTGGAATCCGGAGGGAGAGTTTCTGCAGATTGACGGGGAGATTATTGACTCGCCCGAGAAAGTAGAGGTGATCATCAAGCCCGGAAGCCTGCGGATCATTTTGCCGGTACCGTCATCATCCGGATAGCATCCCCTGACGCAAGTGCCCCAGCAGCAGTATCCATAAATATCTTACCTGCCCCAAAACAAAAAAGGTTGCAACAGTGTCGCAACCCTTTTCCACTAAAATACGAGCAACCTAAAAAGATATTTTAATGCCGGTCAAGGCATAGAACTTCTGTGACAGGCAATAAAAACGGAATAAAATTTTATCCCGGCCTTTATAGTAAAAAAAGTGTTTGAATCACTTTTCAACTCAGTATACGGGCACTTTTTGATATTGGTTACAAATTTGTAAAAAAAATCTCAATTACTTTACACCTGAAATATTCTTTACCGGAAAACTTACATAGCGGTTGTCCCTTATATAGAACCGGTAAGGCAGATCAGTCCCCTGGGTAATACCGATCCGGGTGGTGGTAACCATCGGGAACACCGGTACCGGACTGCCAAAGGCCCCGGCGGGCAGTACAAACAACGGGCTTTCCAGCAGACTGATTCCGTTCATGGCCTTCGAAATGCCCATTGCCTGCACCAGCCGTCCGGGACCCCGGCAAAGATCAGTCAGCTTGTCGGTGCCGCGCCGGCGCTGCATCAGCAGGGTGCCTTCCAGCGGCTGGAGTGACCGGATCAGCACCGCCTCTCCTACTCCCTCCGGTGCCGTAACCACATTCACGCAATGGTGCAGACCATATATCTGGTACACATACGCGTGGCCGGGCGGCCCGAACATCACTCCGTTGCGGTTGGTCTTGCGGCGGTAAGCGTGGCAGGCCGGGTCGCCCCACAGGTAAGCTTCAGTTTCGGTAATCCGGCCGATGGTGGTGCCTTCCGCACTTTCGTGCACCAGGCAGGTGCCCAGCAGGTTCCGGGCGACACTCAGGGTATCCTGCTGGTAAAATTGGAGTGGCAAGGGAGACATGGAGAGTTGTAAGTCCAGAGTCATAAGTCGTCAGTCGTAAGTGATGATTGAGAAGAGACGCCATGCATGGCGTCTGTACAAGTCAGTCGTAAGGGCAGAGTCGGGAGTTGGCAGTGGGGAACAGGGCTGGAACCGGGCGGGGCTTCCGGCGTGAGAGAATGGCATGGCTGGCTATATTTTTTTACAAGTGATTTTTTATAAGTGATCCAATCCCACTCCGGCGGTTTGAACGGGTACGGCGATGATTGTGTTTACTAAATTTACGCCACCCTTACCATTCGGTACAGACGCAATGCATTGCGTCTCTTCTAACTTACCACTCCCTATGCCCGCTCCCCGCAAGTTTACCTTTACCCGAATTCAGTACGCCTCCGGCGACTGGGACACCGACCAGCGGATGCCGTCCAATATCCTGAACTCCCTGATCGAATACACCACACTCGAAGTAAACACGCAGGAGAAAATTGTCTCCTTGTCCGGCAATGACCTGTTTGCGTCTCCCTTCTGCTACCTGAGCGGCCACAAGCTGGTCCAGTTCAACGGCCGGGAAAAGGAAAATTTTAAGAATTACGTAGAAAATGGCGGCTTTGTGTTCGCAGACGACTGCAACCACGACATCGACGGCCTTTTCGCCAAATCCTTCGAGGCCCAGATGGCGGCTTTGTTTGGCCCCAAAGCCCTGCAGAAGATTCCCGATAACCACGACCTCTACCACAGTTTCTTCAAATTTGAGAAGGGACCGCCCACCACCTCCTTTGAACTGAACGGCTGGGGGGACGATCTGGTACACGATTACCTGAAGGCAATCTTCATCAATGGCCGCATGGCCGTGCTGTACAGCAACAAAGACTACGGCTGCGAATGGGATTACGATTTCCGCAACAAACGGTGGCTGGCTGAGGACAATACCAAATTCGGGGTCAACATCATCCTGTACGCCCTCACCGTGTGAATTATTTCCTTTTCTGTGGATTTATTCCATATTGCCTTCCATCCATCCTCCCCTGCCTGCTATGCCCAGCCAGACCTTCACCCGCCGCGGTTTCCTGAAAGCCGGCTGCACACTTGCCGCCTGCTCTGCTTTGCCTCCCGCAGTTCGTGCTTCCGTGCCGGCCGCAGCTTCCATCATGACTGTGACCGGAGCCATAAAACCCGGGGCCCTGGGCATCACCCTGCCTCACGAACACGTAATGGTGGATTTTATCGGCGCAGAAGGCGTGAGCCGGGACCGGTACAATGCGGAGGAGGTGTTTAACGTAGCCCTGCCCTATCTGGTGCAACTGCGCCGGTCGGGCTGCCGGAGTTTATTCGAATGTACGCCTGCCTGGCTCGGCCGTGATGCCGCCCTGCTGCAACGGCTGTCCAAAGCCAGCGGCCTGCAGATGATTACCAATACCGGGTATTACAGCGCCGTGGGGGGTAAATACCTGCCGCCGCATGCTTACACCGAACCGGCGGAAGCGTTGGCAGAGAGGTGGGTGAAAGAGTGGCAGGACGGAATTGACGGCACCGGCATCCGGCCCGGCTTCGTGAAAATCAGCGTGGACGGGGCTCCTTTAAAGGATTATAACCAGAAAATCGTGAAGGCGGCAGCCCTTTGCCACCTGAGGAGCGGCCTCACCGTTGCCGCTCACACTGGCAACGGTGCCGCGGCACTGGAAGAAATCCGGATCATGCGGGAAAACGGCGTACACGGCAGCGCTTTTGTGTGGGTACACGCCCAGAATGAAAAGGATCCGAAAATTCATATGGAAGCGATACGGCTGGGCGCATGGGTGGAGTTTGACGGGTTGAATGACCAGAATGCGGGCGACTACGCGGCGGTACTTCAGGCCATGAAAACGGCCGGGCACCTGAACCGGATTCTGGTCTCGCACGATGCCGGCTGGTACCACGTGGGCGAACAAGGCGGCGGCAATTACCGGGCCTACAATACGGTTTTTGAAAAATTACTGCCCGCGCTGAAAAAAGCCGGCTTTACGGCCCGGGAGACCGACCAGTTGCTCCTTGTCAATCCGCGCGAAGCCTTCTCCATCCGGGTCCGGAAAGTGTAGTTTATTGTGCCGGGACGGCACCTGGCTGCTTCAGTTGCTCCCATTCCTGATTATATTGCCGGCCGGGTGACCGGGCCTCGCCGGGCAACCGTCACTTTTCAGCAGAAAGCAATGATTTTCCCAATAATGGCAGCATTTCAGAATAAAAAAGTGCTGGTTACCGGGGCCGGCACGGGAATCGGGTTCGGCCTTTGCCGCAAATTTGCGGAAGCCGGTGCCCTGGTTGCCCTCAACGACGTAAATCCCGGATTGGCTGCCGAAGCGGCCCTTGCCATCAACAATGAGATAGGCACCGTCCGCGTGCATGCCTGCCCCTTCGACGTTGCTGATGTACCCGGACTCCGGGCAGCAGTCAAAACCTTCACCGGCAGCTTTGGCGGCCTTGATGTGGCCGTTGCCAATGCCGGTATTACCAATTACGGTGATTTCCTCACGTATACGCCGGAGGATTTTGATCGCCTGACTGCCGTCAATCTGAAAGGAAGCTATTTTACCGCCCAGTCCGCTGCCCTTGCCATGATCAGCGTAAATCAGCCCGGCCGGATCATTTTTCTCTCTTCCGTAACGGGAGTGCAGGCCCACCGCAACCTGAGTGCCTACGGTGTCACCAAGGCTGGTATCCGCATGATGGCCAGGGCGCTGGCCCTCGAGCTGGGGCCAAGAGCCATTACGGTCAATGCCGTGGCGGCTGGTGCCACCATCACCGAAAGAACACTGCAGGACGACCCGGATTACGAACGGAACTGGAATGGAGTAGCACCCAACCGCCGCACCGCTACCGTGGATGACATTGCGGCGGCAGTGTTGTTTCTGGCTTCGCCCGAAGCACGGCACATTACCGGCGAAACCCTGATCGTGGACGGCGGCTGGACAATTTACAGTCCGCTGCCTGCCAACCATCCTCAGGTGCCCGATTGAAAAGCGCAGTAGAAAGCCCCGGCAGTCCCCGGAAAAACCTGAACAGCCAAGAGCTGATCAGCAGGACTGGCTGCAGCCTGCTCCATGACTTCACGCCGTCTGGCCCGGGGGTCGGCAGGCCTGGCAAGATGGCCACCGGGAAGTAAACCCGGAGGGAGGAAGCTTTTCTTTTGCCCGGACGTTTTTGGTTCTTTTGTGGCAATACCGGTCCCCGGGAGATCAGCGTTGCTGACAGGAACAAATCTTTCTTTGAGCAAAGAATTCTTTAAAGTAGATCCTGACCTAAAACTGAGAGTTGGCCGGGATTTGGATTTTCTGGAATCTGATAACGGTAACAGCTGTGAAAAATCGACCCTGAGAAAATCCGTAAACTTAAAATAATTCAAAAACAAGAATTAAACTGGCCTGACGGGATTTTTTCCGGAAAATGGGTGCCTGAAGGAGGGCCAGTTTATCAAGTTAAAAAAATAAACCGAAAAACAAAACTTTTGCCTCCATATCTTTGTATGAGGTAGGGAGGTTGCTGAATGGGCTAATCTTCTGATTTTAAGCAAACATCTGGCAGCCTGACCTCAGATTCTATCCTTGTCAGAAACGGCAAAATAATCCGGCAACCTTAAAAATACGGGCAATTCCACTATCACCGCATGGATACTCCGGTAGCGGATTAACAATTTTGCGCTTTACCTGAAAGGGTAAACAGTATACATACAACCATTTAGACACTGAATAAATAAAAAAATTTAATTTTTTACGATGAGACAATTAAAGATCACCCATCAGATTACCAACCGCGACAGCTCTACGGTAGAGAAGTACTTCAATGAAATCTCTAAAGAGAGTTTGCTGACGGCTCAGGAAGAGGTGGACCTGGCCCGGCGGATCAGGCAGGGAGATCAGAAGGCGCTGGAGCGGCTGGTAAGGGCCAATCTGCGCTTTGTCGTATCGGTAGCCAAGCAGTACCACCACGGCTCCATGCCGCTCAACGATCTGATCAACGAGGGCAACGTGGGGCTGATCAAGGCTGCCAAAATGTTTGACGAGACGAAAGGCTTCAAGTTCATCTCCTACGCCGTCTGGTGGATCAGGCAATCCATCATGGAGGCCCTCAACGAGCACTCGCGCATTGTCAGGATTCCGTCCAACAAGATCGGGGGCTTTCCAAGATCTCCCAGGCTGTGTCCAGAATTGAGCAGCGCTTTGAACGCGAGCCCACCCACGATGAGCTGGCCGAGTATCTGGGCGTGAAGGTGGAAGACATCAAGAGTGCCAACACGGCCGCCATCCGCCAGTCTTCCCTCGATGCGCCCATCGGCGAAGAGGAAGACGGAACCATGTACGACGTGCTGCAAAGCCAGGATGCCAATACAACTGATTCGTTGCTGGCAGATAAAGACTCACTGAAAACCGAACTGGACCGGCTGCTGGCCAGCCTGCTGTCGGACCGGGAGCAGGAAGTGCTGAAGCGTTTCTTCGGCATCGGCTGCGATTACAGCCTTTCGCTGGACGACATTGCCGAAGACCTCGGCCTCACCCGCGAACGGGCAAGACAAATCAAGGAAGGCGCATTGAAGAAACTGAGGGCCAACTTTGGTGCTATGAAGCTGCTGCAGCCTTATCTGTTGTAACAGGGAACTGTTAACTTTTAGCTGCTGAGCGGTTGGCTTTCTGCTCAGCAATGATCCATACCAATTCAATAACCGGGGGATTTTCCGGTTATCACCGGAGACCACGGAAGACTTCAGGCTTCTGTGGTCTTTTTTATTCCGGACTATACCTGGAGCCGTCCTTGCGTTCCCCTTCAAGCGTCCAGGCGTGATCTAAAGGAAATGAGTCTGTCGCCGACGCTGCCGCAAGACTGAGCCTTGCGGCAGCAAAAATAGTAATCTGGTATCCGGTGCGCCTTTTGTTAACTGAGCCTGGTTGCCCGGCCAACAATCAATCACCAGCAACTACTTACTTTTGCTGTCCGGGACAAACCGTTGCACTCATGGAAGAATTGCTGCAATTGCGGATCAGGGAAATTATTCCGGAAACTTCAGAAGCCGCTACTTTTGTACTGGAATCTCCGGATGATTATCCCCTTCACTACGAGGCGGGTCAGTTTCTCACATTACTGATACCCGTACATGGCCGCGAATTGCGGCGGTCCTATTCACTCAGTTCGGCCCCGGAAGCTGATCCGTTTCCGGCCGTTACGGTCAAAAGGGTAGTCAACGGAGAGGTCTCCCGGTTTATTCTGACGCACTGGCGCGCAGGCGACCTAGTGAAGGCTTTGCCGCCGTCGGGTCGTTTTACGCTGCAACACCTTCAGGGGCTACCCCGCGACGTGTTCCTGATCGGGGCGGGCAGTGGCATGACTCCGCTTTTTTCGCTGCTCAAAGCGCTGCTCGTGCGCGAGCCGCAAACCCGGGTTACCCTGATCAGCAGTGACCGGAACGAAACTTCTGCTCTTTTCCGCGACCAGCTGATCCGGCTGGCTGGTATCCATCCTCAACTGAAATATATACCATTCTACAGCGACCCGTCACCAGCCAACCGTCAGTTGTCGGGGCGTCTGAACCTTGAGCTGGTGGAGAAACTGGTGACCGGCAATCTTCATTACGACCGCCAGCGGGCTGAGGTATATCTGTGCGGCCCTTTTGCCTTTATGCGAATGGTCCGGATGGCACTGGTATTTATGCAGTTCCGCGAAGAGCAGATCCACCGGGAAGTTTTTGACCCCTATGTGCTTTCTGCTCCCGCCGATCCGGTACCCCAGGATGCCTCCCTTAAAAATGTCACTATTCATTTTCGGGCAGGAACTTACCATTTCCCCGTCCCTGGCAACCAGACGATTCTGAAAGCGGCGCAGGAAAAGGGCATTTCCCTCCCCTACAGCTGCCTTGGCGGTGTCTGTTCCACCTGTTCGGCAGTATGCACGGAGGGCAAGGTCCGCATGACGGTCAACGAAGTGTTGACTGCCACAGACTTAGCGGCCGGTTGGGTACTGACTTGCACGGGTTATCCGGTTTCTGGACAGGTAACCCTGTAGATTTCCTGAAAAACGTATTTTTGGGCATGGAACAATATCCCAATCCCTGGAAAACCCTCTCCAGCGAATTCATCTATGACAACCCCTGGATCAGTGTCCGCGAAGACAAAGTAATCAATCCCAAAGGTGGTAACGGCATCTACGGCGTGGTGCACATGAAGAATAAGGCCATCGGCATCATTCCCGTGGACGAAGAAGGCTACACGTGGCTGGTAGGGCAGTATCGCTACTCCGTAGACGAGTATTCCTGGGAAATACCAATGGGCGGAGGGCCGATAGCAATTGACGTGCTCGAATCGGCAAAGCGCGAACTGAAGGAAGAAACCGGTTTTACGGCGGCCCGCTGGAGCCTGATCGCCCGAATTCACACTTCCAACTCCGTCACGGATGAGGAAGGCTTTGTCTACCTGGCCGAAGGTCTGAACGCTGGGGAAACGGCTATGGAAGAAACTGAAGACCTGGCCATTCTGAAAGTTCACATGCGCGAAGCCGTGGAAATGGTGATGGACAACCGCATCACTGACTCCATCAGTGTGGGAGGTATCCTCAAAGCCGCCCGGATGATGGGAATATAAGTAGTTATTGGTTATTCGTACAAAAAGGAAAATACCTTATACTTTCTTTTGCACGGCTGCTTAAACACAAAAGCCCTGAGATTTATTTTCTCAGGGCTTTTGTTAAAGGGCAACTGCAGATGAATTACTGCTGCCGTATATACGCCGGGCTTACAGGGATCCCGGACGATTCAGGTCGGCGTCATCATTGTAACGGCGGTCGCTGAGGTTCCGGTCATTGCCCGAAAGCTTCTCCACGTCCACATCCGTTCCACGCAGGGTTTCGCGGATTGTTTCGTCGCGCTCTTCCACATCCTTCTCAAGGCGGACTTCTTCAACTACACGGGCAGTTTTGCTTACTACCGGCATTTCAGCCTGCTCTCTCACTTCAATCGTTCCTTCCTGGAAATTATTCAGATCAGCTTCAGAAGCCGGCCGGTTTACGGGGTTACGCTCCACGTGAACGTGCTCAGTCCGCAGGCGCAGATGCTCCTCAACAGGACGCTCCACGATCCGGCTGCGCAGACGCACGCCACCGGTTTCTACGATCCGCTTACCTACCTGCAGGTCTTCCTCAATGATTGGAAGAGAATTAGTGGTATCGGCAGTAGAACGGGTATCAATATCTCTGTCAGCAAAAGAATTGGCGGTGCTGGCACCACTACCATACTGGGCAGCTTTCTCGTTTACGTCAACTGCACCATAGCGGTCCAGAAGATCAGCCGCACGTTCAGCTTCCTGCATAGACTGGGTATGTACGGTTACCACGCAGCCTTGTGTGCCAACCGAAGAATAAGTACGGGCATCGTCATCACTGTCAAACAGCGAACTGAAGAAATTGCTAATTTTATCGCCGAAGCTATCATCATCGCGCCTGTCGCTGTAGCTGCTTGTTGTACCGGTTGAAGTCCGGTCCATATCATCGCCGCGGGAAGACACATCAATATCGCTGCGGGTAAATCCGTTACTGATCAGTTGTTCCACGGCCCGCTGTGCTTCACTTGAGCTGTCAAAAATTCCAATTACTGTGTTTGCCATGATTTCTAACTTGTTTTAGGTGAAAGGTTTGTTTAATTAAGGTTTATGGACAGGATTCTGATCATCGTCCCGGTGGTCAATGCGCTCAATGGTTACCTCTTCCTTCCGGAGCGTAACCGGCTTTGACACATTGGTATGCACCTGACGCTTCGTGATGCGCAGTTCTTCGCGCAGTACCAGCCGCTTTTCAACCACCACAACCTCCTCCAGAATGGGAACAATCATGGTGTCGCCTTCGTAACGAACGGCCGGAGGAGCGGTATCCACGTACTCATTGATCGGTATCCGTTCGATATCAAGGTTATCGTACACAACCGGAGCATCAACACTGACCTCTTCTTCGTGTACCTTCTTGTTGATCCGAACGGTGCCCGTCTCTATGATCCGGGTTTCTACCTGCAACTGTTCTTCGATCACAGGTATTACCATTGCCTTTCCGGGTGGCTGGCGGTCTTCAGAATGCTTCTCACTGTCGGGTTGCTGATCAAATTCTCTCCTGTTCATAACTACGCCTTCAGTTCTAAGAAAATTAATATTGCTCCGGATCAAAGTGCGTATCCGTTGCATTGGGTATTCCTTGTAACGAGGTAAAAAAGTATATAGTTTTGCACTAATACCAGTTTTTTTTAACTATTTAAACTATATGATTTTTATAGTTTTATCGGATAACTTATACTTATTAATTTTTATTGGCATGAGGCCATTGCTTCTGACTATAGCAGGCGACATGACTTATCAGAAAGCGGAACGCAAGAGATGCCATCACCTGAAGCAATGGCATCTCTGCTTGTCCGAAAGGTTGTGACGCCTTCTGTATGTATTGTCTCCGGAAAACCAAATCAGTAACCGGGCCCGGCAGAGATCATTAACCACCTGCTTTCCTGGCCTTGTAGCCTTCCGCCACCAGCACCTGCAGCACTTTGTCGCGGAAATCCCCCTGTAGCAGAATTTCGCCCTCTTTGGCACTTCCGCCCACGCCACATTTGGTTTGAGCTTTTTGGTGAGTTCCTGCAGGTCCTGATCCGTGCCCGCAAAGCCGGTTACCAGTGTGACCTGTTTGCCAGCTCTTGCTTTCTTGTCGAGCAGGACGCGGAGTTGCTGTTGCCCGGGAGGCAGCGTCTGCCGGGGATCATCGCCGGACTGCTGGTACTGAAATCAGGATTGGTAGAATAAACTACCCCTTCCTGTTCTTTTTTATCCATGAAGCAAATATCAGATAACAAATGACAGATATCAAATAACAGAATTGCCCGCCACGGCGGATAAGCCGACAGGCTGGTATTCGCCGGTAAAACAGAGTTTCTGCGAAAACCCGCCCGCATTGTCTGTTGTCTGATATTTGCTATTTGTTATTTAATATCCGCTTCATCAGTTCCAGAAAATCCGGACGGCGCCGTAAACCGAAAGGCAGATCAGTACCACGCCGACCACCTGGTTCACCGGCAAGCGCTGCAGGTCAAAGCGACGGTTCAGACGTTCACCCAGTGCCGCATACAGGACCAGTGCCAATACGGTTCCCACGGGTACCCCGGCAATAAAACCAAGCAGTCTGTGCGCTTCGTCGATCCGGATCCAGCCGTTGCCGGTAAGAAAAGTGGTATACACCAGCCAGAAGGGGACTGATGCCAGGTTGACCAGACTTACAGCCAGCCCAAGGTAATAAGAATTGGTTTTGGGCGGCAGCGCCCGGTGTTTTGTGTTGAGCGTGAGCAGCAGAATGCCCACTACCAGAAAAAGCCCGGCCGAAACGCTCTGTAATGCCATCTGCAGGGTTTCGGATTGCAGCAGAAACTGGGAAAGGCGGACGGCAATGGTACTGTAAAGAATCTCAACAGAGGCACAGCCAGGCAAAAATAACCGCCGCCTTAAATCCTCTCTCCAATGACACCCGCACCGAAGTGAGGTTGGTGACACCGAGGGGAATAAGGCCGATAAAACTGATCGCCATGGCCACCAGCGCATTATATATAAAGGCGTACAAGAGCAAATGAAGTTGAAAATGAAATGGATATTTTCGCCGGCTGAATTCTCCTTCTGCAGGGTTCACCTGTTTCCCTTAACGAAAATCCGGACTTTGGGATTTGAAAAGAACCTTCCGGGTGCCATTTTATTTATTCGGGAGTTACCTTTGGAGCTTCTATGCCCAACTCCTTTTTCAGTTCAAGCAGTTCCGGATCCGGCAGGACCGCGCGGCCATGAAAGTGTGCACGGACGCCTGCGTACTGGGCGCATGGGCGGAGGTAAACGGCACTAACCGCATGCTGGACATCGGTGCCGGTACGGGCCTGCTGGCCCTGATGGCAGCCCAGCGGAATGCGGCAATTCTGATTGATGCGGTCGAAATAGACGGAGAAGCGTACGGGCAGGCCCTCGGAAACGTGGAAGCCAGCCCCTGGGCGGACCGGATACGGGTGGTTCACGCCGCCATTCAGATGTACAACCCCGCCCACCGCTACAACCTGGTCCTCTCGAATCCTCCTTTTTTCCAGAATCACCTCCGGCGGCCGGAGCGCAGCCAAAACGTTGCCCTGCACGACGAAACCCTGACCCTTCCGGAGCTGGCCCAGGCTGTTTTTCGTCTGCTCCTGCCCGGCGGCCGTTTTGTGGTGCTGTTGCCGCCTTTTCAGAGCTGCCAGATGGATGGGTTGATGGCCAAAGCGGGGCTCTTTCCCACCGAAAAGCTGCATGTTTATGATTATACAGGTGGCAAAGAGATCCGGATCATCACTACCTACACCATCGGAGCCCGGCAACTTCGGGAATGGGTCCTCTACATCCGGGATGCGGATAACCAGTACAGCGAAGAGTACGTGCGGCTTCTTAAACCATACTACCTGTACCTGTAACTCAACCTTTTCAAATAACCAATAACCAATAGCAGTATACGCGGCAGTGGCATCTTTTCATGATGATCAGGCCTTCAGGGATGTTTATCTGCTATTTGCTGTTTGCTCTACTGACTGAGGCTGTAGCGGAGATTGACGCCAAAAGATGTGTTGCTGCGCAGGTACGAGCTGGTGATGTGCGGTTGGTTTACTGTTCTTTCAAAATACCCCTGGAGGTTCAGCCGCTGATTCACCACGTAATTGATCGTTGGCTTGAACTGGAAGTTAAGCCCGCCTGCCGTGGTATCGTTGGTGCCGTCCAGTTTCCGCTGTACCGTTCGGGTATCGCGTACGGTAACATCGCAGCGGACCTGCAGATCATTTTTCAGAATCACGTCCCGGCCCTGCACCTTGAACGGCACGCGTACATTGTTGCGGGTAAGACCCACACTGGCAGTGATGTCACGGCTGTTGAGTTCCTGCACCTGCCGGTTGCTGAGGTTGAGGGCCACAATCCGTTCGGTGTTGAACTGAAGGCGGGCAGTAATCCGGCTCAGCGTACGGGCTTCCACGCCGATCAACGGGGCAAACCGCTCCGAAATCAGTACCTGACTCATCACGTACACGGGTACGTACCGGCCGCTGTCATTGGCAATGGTGGGCAGCGGGTAATTGAGCCGGGGATTCAGCGCAACCTGTCCTTCTCCGTATTCCAGCGAAGAGATAAAGTTCCGGACCGTATACCGCGAACTGTAGCTGTGCTGCAGGCTGAAGGAGGAGAATATCTTCCGGAAAGCTTCCAGCCGCGAAAGGCCGGCGTAATTCACCACCCAGTTGGGCAGCGGTATCTTCGGGAAAGGCGACAGCCCTACCTTGTTGACATCTTTGCCGCCGTAAGCCGCCATGAAGGCGGGAATGAGAATATCCTGCGAATTGAGGTCGTACTCGCCGCCGCCGCCATTGAGGGTCTGCAGCCGGTTCAGGATCAGCTCCCGGTTGGCCTCAAACTGCTCAAATACCCGCGAACTGCCGCTGCCCAGACCCTGAAACGCCGTTTTGATGGAGATAAAGGTAATATCATAGTCACCCGATACGTTGGGGCTCTGGCTCACAAAGCCTGACAAGGTGCTGTCCTGGCGATATAACTCCGTGAAATACTGCGAATGGTTCCGCTTCACGTTCAATTGCACCTTAAAGTCCCGGAACGGCTCCAGATCCGTGCGGGCCGTTATGGCCTCGGTCCACGTCTGCACGAACGGATTGTTCAGCGAGGGACTCAGGGAATACTGCCCCTGTTCGGCCAAACTGCGGCGAATGTTGCCGTCCTGGCTGCCGAGCAGGGCAAACGGTAAACCCGGAGAAGCAGATTCATCCACCCCCAGATAACGCGGCCGGGCCAGCAGTCCCGGAAGCAGGGTCGTTTCGTCGGCCTGGTAGGTAAAGTTGATGTTCCGGGCGGTCATCAATGCCCGCAGTACACCTTTCAGTACCTTGAATTCCGGGGGTCTCTTCACAGTGTCCTGGGTTGCTACCCGTGGCGGCCCGGGTGCATTGCGCCGCACCGAATCGGTACGCCCTGCCGGGGGCTTTGTCTCATTTATTTCCTTCAGGAATTTTACCTTATTGTATAGTTTGGTCAGGCTGATCTGGCCGTTTACAGCTCGCTCACGGTTATTCTGGGCAATGTTGCCGAACGAATAACCCAGTGTATCGGCTACCCCGAGCGGAGCCGCCGTCCACATGAATCCGGTGGCGTAGCGTATATCGGCGTTTACCCAGTCGGTCAATGGAAATTTATCCAGCGGCAGGCGGTACGTAAGGGCAGCCCGCTGCTGAAAATGCTTCATCCGGCCCAGCCGCCGCAGGTTGGCCATCAGGGAGTCGCGCCTGGTGTAACCCGTGCCGGCCAGCAGGGTATCAGTACCCGGAATGATTTCGGTATCGTCAATATCGCCCCGCGGCTCATCAATCACGGCATTGGCGGAGGCCGTATAATCGAGGGTCAGGTTACGGGCAAGGTTCCACCGCAGATCGTACATGCGGTTAAAGGTGAAAAACTTTTCGTACAGCGGCGTTATGCCGCGGGTGGTCAGGTCGGAATTCCGGAACTGGGTACGGCTAAAACTGCGGTCCAGTTCTCCTCTCACGCCAACGCTGGACGGCGTAAGGGCAAAGTTGAATTCCTGCAGCCACTTAAACCACGGCGAACCAAGGAATTTGATGTTCTTCAGCGGTTCAAAATACTTGGGTTGCAGGCTGTAGGCATAGGCCACGCTGCCCCGGTAGCTTTTCCGCAGGTACTGGTCAGTGGTTACGTTGGTGCGCACTTCGTCACTGTAGGCGTAGGAGAGCGACAAGTTTTCAATGTCCCAGAAATGCACCTTGGCGTCAGGGTTCAGCCTGACCTTCTGCACATTGGAAAAGTTGATGCCCCGCCGGATGGTGTTGTCTTCCACAATCTGCCGGTAGGCCCTTTCATCCCCGGCCGGCCGGTTGGCGAAGCGCGAATCAATCGATTGCTCCAGCGGCACGTCGGGGTCCAGGGGATTAAACCGCGGGCGGACTCTCTCCCTCTCGTATCCGATAAACATGGGCACTTTGAGTCCCCAGCGGGTCGGCAAAAGTTTATCGAGGTTGATGTTGGCGTTGGCGTCCCAGCGGGTCGAGTTTTCGCGGGCCCGGTCGGAGATCCGGTCCTGAATGCCGCCAAAACCGTACGTGGTGTGCCGGGCCGAAGCCGTAACGGTGGCAAAGTCAGCCAGTTTGAGGTTAAGCCGCCCCGTAGCCGCCCAGCCCGACTCCTGATCAAAATCGGTTACGCGCATTTCATTGGCCCAGATGCACACCGACTTGGGTTCGGCATTGCCCGGACTGGCGGGATTGCGTACGCCCAGCATCATGATCTGTACGGCGCTCAGGTCGGGGTTGCCCACCACCGTAACGCGGTACCGGTACGCCCTGCCGTCGGAATGCGGTATTTGTAAAGTATCGGTGTACGGAATCAGTACGCTGGCACCTGCCCGGTTGCGCGCCGATTTTACGTTGATCAGTTCCTGGAAGGGAAAATCGATTTCATTTTCTTCGGGCCATACTTCGCGGTCCGTGTAGGTGCCGGGCCGGATCGGCGTCAGCACCAGTTCCTTCTCAATCTCATAGTAGTTTTCGATATAGTCGGTACCCAGCCGCAGGAAGGCGGTTACGTCCCCGCTGCGGGTCTGGTTGACCTGATCGTTGGCGTCGGCGTCGGCGTGCAGAAACATCCTGATCCGCTTGTAGTTGATGAAATCAAGGTTCACCACCTTGAAGGCAGCCCGGGCATCACGGTCACGCAGGTTTTCGACGCACAGGCGCAGCGACTGTTCGTTGAGCAGGCGGTTGTTGATGGTGGTGATGTCGCGGTCGCGGATAAATCCGGGAGGAAGCTGGTAAGGAACTTTGTTTTCGCCTCCGCCGGAGTTTTCTTCAATATTGACCGTTCCCAGGGTAAAGCGGGCGTCATACGGTTCGGGTGGCAACTGCAGTCCTTTTTCAATCAGTTTCTCTCCATAGGTACGCCACTGGTTGGCTACCAGCTGATACTGGGCCATGCGCAGCACGACCGGCTGCGACCAACCCGTCAGAAACATCCGCATAAACCGGATGGACTTGAATCCTTCAATGTTGCCGATCTTCTCGTTGTACTCCCGGATGGGAATCCGGAACTGGTACCAGGTCACTTGATCCCCATCCACGAGCCGCTCAACCTGGTCTACAATGTAGTTTTGGCCAACCCGCATGTCCTGGGGCCGGAGGCTCAGCCGGTACTGGTAGTAGGATTCAAGGTCACTGATGGTATTGTCCTGGTTGAGGTCTTCGTTGTCGGGCAGGGTGGTAGCTCCCCGGGAAATATCTGAATTACCGGCTTCGGGAGAATTGCCTTCCATGCCGTTGAAATTCTTATAGCGGTCCAGCACCGGAACGTTGCCCGAATTGAATTCGGGGTCAAGGAAGAACTTAAAATCGTCCCCGGAGGGATCATCCACATTGGAATTAAAATAGGCCCTTTCCGCTTCACTGGTCAGGCCATCAAGACCAATGTCCTGCCGCTGGCGGGCACCGTTGGTGTTCTCAAAAGCATTGGTCAGAAACTGAGTGCCGGGCACCCGGCCCCAGCGGGTCTGAACGGCCTGATTGGCCGGGTCATTTGCATTTACGGGCAGGCCGTTCTCGAAGGCGTGGCGGCCATCCTTCATCACATCTTCGGAAATATTGCCAAGGTTGAAGTACAGTTCGCCACCCGGATTGGTGCGGGCCCGGCGGCCCCCAATCACATCGCGGTCCGCGTTATTGGATTTCAGCAGGAACGGGTCCATCATCCAGAACTCAATGTACTGCACGTTGGCATTATCAAAGTCAATATCACTGCGGATGGCCCGGGTGATACCGGCCCAGTTTTGCCGGGGATCGTTGTTCAGCCTGACCGCCCCGTTTTGTCCCACAGTCACATTAGGGTTGTGATTGTACATACCCCTCTCTTCCGGATAGTACGCCAAGTCCATAACATTCTCGGGATAAGGCACTTGCTGACGGTCCCGGTTGGGGAAAATCTCCTGCTGCCCTACGCCCCGTACAAAGTGGTTCTTGATTTGCTCTTCCGTGATTCCGGGTGGCCGGCGGTTACCCAGATAAAAGGTATTGTCAATACTGTACCAGGCCAGTTTGGCCCGGCGATACGCAAACTGCAGCGTGGTATCCGCAGATTCGGGGAAACGGCGGGGAGTAGCACCCAGTTTCCAGTTGACCTGCGGGAGCCGGGTCAGGTCAAAGGGCGTTTCGGCACCTTCAAAATCATCAATGAACGAATTGCCTTTGGCCCCGGGTGCTACACCCGGAAAAAGTTTGGCGTATTCACCGGTGAAGGTGATGTTGGAGAGTTCTTTTGTCTGGATCAGGGGAAGCTTGTCCACCAGCCGGGTCAGGAAGCGGGAGTCTTTCCGGAAGTTGGCATCCAGACCGAAAACGGTATTATTCGTAGGTTCGCTGCCTATTCCCACGCGGGAGATGATCGGCCGTTCCTTGAGGCGCATCAGCGTGGAGCCGACCACAAAGTCCTTGCTGATCAGGTAATCCAGGCGGGTACCCATCAGGGTCCGGATCTGGTTGTTGAACAGGTCGGGCTTCTCGTACTGCACGTCAATGGGCTTGCCTGACTGCAGGATGCCTTCATTGATGACCTTCACCGAGCCATTTTCCATGATATAGTCCTGCCCCGGAATCAGCGGTACGCCGCCCGCCGTAACGGTAACAGCCCCGGCATCGGCCCCGAAAGTGGGCAACTGCACTTCGTTGGAAGCCGTACCCTGGTAGGTGCCCTTCAGGAAAAACTTGTTCTTTTCGGCTACCTGCTGGGCCTCCTGCTTGGTAGACCGGTACAGCGTGTTGAATACGTACTTGTTGACCAGTTCCCGTTCGGTCTGCGGATCAAACCACGGCGGCGGCGGCTGGGTAGAAGCCCGGCCGTCGTCGGTGATCAGATGGCTGCCGAACGGCTCCAGTACCGGAAAAATAATGCGGCCCGTGCGGCTTTCAACCGTGACGCCTTCGATCCAGTCAAAGTTGCCGTCGGGCTGCGGATCTCCCTGCGGGTTGAGCCGGTCAAGGTTAAACACCTGCAGCAGGGGAACGTCTCTGGTGAGCCGGCCTTCCTGAAGAGAGGGGTTGTCAATGCCGGTCAGGTCATCCTTGTAAATCACCCGCAGCTGAAAACCTTCCCGGTTGATCTGGCCGGCACCAAGCGAGTAGATGTTTTTCATCATCAGGTCCCAGGTAGGCAGATCCAGCCGGATGGAAGACGGACGCACCATTTTGAGAATGATGGCTTCGTTTTCGGGCCGGGCCTGATAGTCTTCAGTCAGTTCACCGACTTTGTAGCGGCGTCCGTTGAGGGTGTATTCGTAGGCAACCGCCAGAATTTCGTCCGGGCGGAGGGGCGCATTCAGGGAAATATACCCCAGTTGTGAATGGAAGCTGAATTCCTGCGGGGAAAGCTGGCGGGCTCCGCGGAGCACTTCGAAGTCAGTGCCTTTTTCGAGTCCAAGCGACAGCAGGGTACCGCTGGTCTGGTCGGCATTGCGGACGCCTCCGTTGCCGGCTACGTTGGCGTACAGGTCATTTGATTCATTGGCAAGCGGTGCTCTTGCGCCCTGACCGGCCCCTACCAGCGGCAACTGGCTCCGGAAGGGCGTTCCCTCCCCGAGATCCAGAAAAGCAACGAGGTTACGCAGGGTCTGCGTATTGTTGGCCCGGTTGGTTACGTATACTTCAATCCGGGTGATGTTTACGCCCGAATTGACCGAACTTCCGCCGATGCTGTTGGTATTGGCATTGATGGTGCCGGCGTTGGCCCCGGGTGTGGTACCTTCAAAGCCGCCGCCCGGGCCCGTACCAGCCGTACTCCCCGTTTCGCGGCCGGGGCCGCTGGGAGGGGTAGCCGCCACGGGGGCCGCCCCCGAACTGCGGGGACTGTAGTTGCCCGTAACCGGAATGGTCCGGAGGGCCGTTTCGTAGTTGTTCCGGAAAAACTGCCCCAGCAGGAAGTGGCGGTTGTCTTCGTAATCTGAAGCCCTGATCTCAAAGCGGCGACGCTGGGCACCGCCCTCCACCCGGATCTGGTCGAGCCGGGCCCGCTGGTTGGCCAGCACGGAGGTCACCTGCAGGCGGCCAAACCGCAGCTGGGTCTTCAGACCAAACAGGTTCTGCGCCCCGCTGATCAGGGTGCTGTTGAGCGGCATGCTGACGTTGCCCGCCTCTATCTTCTGAATGATGTCTTCTTCAAAGCCGGTGTACTCCAGTTTCAGGTTTTGCTCAAACTGAAAAGATGCCTTGGAATCAAAATTACCGGTCATTTTCAGCTTTTCGCCCAGCTTGCCCGTGAAATTGACACTCATCTGCTGATCGAAGTTGAGCGGCAGAAACACACGCTGCTGCCGCACGGGCAGGTTGGGGTTTTCTACCTTCTGAAACTGGGAGCCGAAATCAAGGGTAACAAAGCCGTTCGTCTGGAAGTCGAGGTATGAGCCGCCGAACAGCCGGTCCATGCCTTCCCCGACGTAAATTTTGGGAATCAGCCGGCGGCCGGTTACTTCGCTTTTGCCGCCAGCCCCCGCAGATTTGGTCCGCCAGTATTCGCGGGAAAGATAGCCGTCCTGGTAACTGGAGAATTCATCCCTGTTCAGGACCATGGGCGGCCGGTAGTCATAGGCCCCTACCCGCTCCTGAACTGAAACGTTGCCACCGCTGTCTACCCGGTACTGGGTATTGATATTAGACGGATTTTTCAGCAGCAACGGGGAAGACATCGGCCGGTCGGAGAAGGGGTCACCGTACCGGTCACGCTGCATGAAGGAGGGTTGCCGCGGTCCTCTTTTCAGCGAATCCTTCAAAACAACTTTCTGTCGGGTAGTATCCCGGCCGGGCGTGTCTGCCACCCACACCGGAGTACGGCGCCAGCCACGTGAATCTGACTCTACTCCCGCAAACCAGGTCGTGAGTGCAAACAGTACGCTTCCCGAAAACAATATGTGGTAAGTAGCCTTAGGCAAAGGAAATAAAACTTATTGGGTAGCTATTCGTACAAGTATGGGAACAGGAATGTCCTTTCCTATACGCGGGTGCTTTTTTTGCCTGAATCGCGCCAGACAGGCACTGCCGGCAATGATTGCCTCATCTTTCCCCTGATGAGGTAACCCCGTAAAAACACGTATAAGGAAGCTTTATCATACCCCGAAAGGGAAATGCAGAATGATACTGATCCATTGTATAGAACTTCATCTACCAGAATTGTAAATTCTTCCGCAAAGGTTATTCAATCAGCCGGAAGTAAAATTTTAGTTGTAGAGTTGGATCAATAGATATGGGGGATTTTTGAATAAATGTGAATTTAACGAATAAATTCCTTCCGGAACATACCTGCGGCAACAATCCGATGCAAGTTACCCTGGTGAATTAAACTTCTGCGTACACAAAAAATCAGCTTGTTTTCAATGCCATTTTGATCAGCTGTTCGAGGGTAATTCCGTTTCCTTCCCGCTTCAGGATGCTTTCAATGCTTTTTTCTGCCACATTCCGGGGAATTCCAAGGGTTGTCAATGCTGATAACGCTTCATTGCGCAGGGTATTGTTGGAAGTAACCGGTAAAGCTGGAGAGGACGGCGTAAGGTAGAGGTCTTTTTTGATCTTGTCACGCAGTTCAAGCAGAATCCGCTGGGCCGTTTTGGCACCAATTCCTTTGATGGCCTGTATGGTCCGGATGTCTTCCGACACAATGGCGTGTTGTATTTCGGTAGCCGACAGCGTGGAAAGCATCATCAGCGCCGTGTTCGGACCAATTCCCGATACGCTGACCAGGTCCAGAAAGATCTTTTTCTCGGATCGGTCCAGAAAGCCGTACAGGGTGTGGCCGTCCTCCTTCACGTGCAGGTGGGTGTGCAGCCGGCACCGTTCCCCCTCGGTAATGGTGCCGAAGGTCTGCAGGGAAATCCGGATTTCGTAACCAACTCCGTTCACATCAATCACGGCGTGGGCAGCGTCTTTGTAAGTGAGTTTGCCGTCAATATAGGCGATCATAAGAAATTGACAATTGAAAATTGATAATTGACAATGGAGGGAACGTGGTTATCCGGTTGTTCTGATGCTTGGTGCGGCGTTTTTCGTAACCCGGAGGCTGCGGCTATAATTTTCAATTGTCAGTTTTCAATTTCTCCTCCGTCATTTTTCTCTCCTGCGCTTCTACTACCGCAATGGCGACCATGTTGACGATTTCGCGGATGGAGCTGCCCAGCTGCAGAATGTGAACCGGTTTGCGCATGCCCATCAGAATAGGCCCAATGGCCTCCGCCCCACCGATTTCCTGCAGCAGTTTGTAGGCGATGTTACCCGAAGCCAGCCCCGGGAAAATAAGCGTATTGGCACTGGTCTGGGCCAGGGTGCTGAACGGATAATTTTCCTGCAGCAGGCGGGTATTGAGGGCCACGTTGGCCTGAATGTCGCCGTCGATGACCAGATCGGGGTACTTTTGCTTGGCCAGCCGGGTCGCTTCGATGGTTTTGGCCGGAATCTCGCCGGGATTGGAGCCGAAGTTGGAGTAGGAAAGTACCGCAATCCGGGGCTCCACGTCAAAGAAACGCACCTTACGGGAAGCCAGTCCGATGATCTCGACCAGTTCCCCGGCAGTAGGATTTTCGTTGACGGTGGTGTCGGCAAAGAAATACGCCTGCTTTTTGTTCTGGATGATGTACATGCCGGCCACGCGCCGCCGCCCGTCCTCCACGCCAATCACCTGCAGGGCCGGCCGGATGGTACGGGCATACTCCTTGGTGAGTCCCGAAATCAGGGCATCGCCTTCTCCGGTGGCTACCATCATGGCACCGAAGTAGTTGCGGTCCCGCATGAGTTTGCGGCTGTCGTGCAGGGTGACGCCTTTGCGCTGGCGCTTCTCGTAAAACATGGCAGCGTAGCGGTCAAACCGTTCGTGATCCTCGTACGGATCGATGATCAGGCAATTACAGTCCAGCTCAATTTTGTTTTGCCGGCTGATCTCCCTGATCCGGTCCTTGTTGCCAAGCAGAATCGGAACGCCGAGGCCCTCATCCAGAATGATCTGCGCTGCTTTCAGGATTTTATAATTATCCGCTTCGGCAAACACGACCCGCTTGGGCTCTTGGCGGGCCCGGCCGATTACCCGCGACATGAGCCGCTGGTCAATGCCTACGCGCTTCTCCAGTTCCTCGTGGTAAGCATTCCAGTCGGGAATATTCCGCCGGGCTACGCCCGAATCCATGGCGGCCTTGGCCACGGCTGGTGAAATGGTGGTGATCAGCCGCGGGTCCAGCGGCTTGGGAATCAGGTATTCGCGGCCAAATGAGAGGGCATTGTTCTCGTACGCCTTGTTGACTACCTCCGGCACTGCTTCCTTGGCGAGGTCGGCAATGGCATTGACGGCGGCCAGCTTCATGGCCTCGTTGATTTCGGTGGCCCGCACATCCAGCGCCCCGCGGAAAATATAGGGAAAGCCGAGTACGTTGTTGACCTGATTGGGATTATCGGAGCGGCCGGTGGCCATGATGATGTCCGGGCGGGAGGCAATGGCCAGGTCGTAGGCGATTTCGGGGTCAGGATTGGCAAGGGCAAACACGATCGGATTGGCCGCCATTACTTTAAGGTGCGCCGGCGTGATCACGTTGCCGGCCGACAAGCCAAGAAATACGTCGGCATCCTGCATGGCTTCCAGCAAACTGGTAACCGGCCGCCGGGTGGCAAACTCCCGCCGGATTTCGTCAAGGTCCTCCCGGTCGGCGTGCAGAATGCCGGCAATGTCATTCATGACGATGTTTTCCCGTTTCACCCCCAGCGCCACGTAGAGTTTTACGCAGGCAGTGGCTGCTGCCCCTGCTCCATTCACCACAAGACGGATGTCTTCTGTTTTTTTGCCAACCACTTCCAGGGCGTTGAGCAGGGCCGCCGACGAAATGATGGCGGTGCCGTGCTGATCGTCGTGCATGACGGGAATGTTCATCAGCCGGCGCAACTCCTGCTCGATGTAAAAGCACTCCGGCGCCTTAATGTCTTCCAGATTGACCGCGCCGAAGGTAGGCTCCAGCGACTTTACGATCCTGATAAATTCTTTGGGGTCGTTGCAGTCAATCTCAATGTCGAATACGTCGATTCCCGCAAACTTCTTGAAGAGTACGCCTTTTCCTTCCATTACGGGTTTGGAGGCCTCCGGACCGATGTTGCCCAACCCCAGCACGGCGGTCCCGTTGGTGATGACCGCCACCAGGTTGCCCCGGGAGGTGTATTTATAGCTGTCTTCGGGGTTGGCGGCAATCTCCTTGCAGGGTTCGGCCACGCCGGGTGAGTAGGCAAGGGCCAGATCCAGCTGAGAGCTGAGCACTTTGGTGGGTACTACTTCAATTTTACCGGGCTGTCCCTGGGAGTGGTAGGCAAGGGCGTCTTCTCTGCGAATTTTAACGGCCATAAATTACGGAATGGCACCTCATGTGCGCCAGTGGTTCACCTTCAAAATTAGGAGAATATTTTGATTGACCCCTCCGGTTTTGAGAAGTTGGACAAGGGCCAGAATTTATGAGGCGATCCGGACCCTGCCGGCCGTCTGACCGGGCGTAGTGGCGGGGTGGAGAATCAATTCGCCGAAACGGTGCAGGCCCTGAAGGGAAGTGGAGCCCATGGTGCTGGCATCCGGAAATACAATTCGAAGCATGGAGCGGGGGTGTGAACGGGAGGACAAAGATCAGGGAAGTTCCCCAGGATTTTGTCCTCCCGGCTGAAAAGGATTACCCCTGAAAGAGCCCGATCACGTAAGCAACCAGCTTCCAGGTCAGAAAGACGAGCACGCCGGCAATTGCCATGATGACCAGTGCCATCCCCACCAGCAGCCCGGTGCCTTTCCCCCGGTGCTTGCCTTCGTGGTAGTGCCTGCGGAGCAGCTCCAGGTTGCGGCGGTTGGACTTGAAGCCAACGTCAAAAAGATCGCCGATGATCGGAATGGCACCCAGCGTGCTGTCAAGCAGAATGTTACCGGCCATCATGATCAGCACTTTGCGGCTTACCCCGTGCCGGGCCATTACCATCAGCAGGGCACCGGAAATCCCGAAAGTGACCAGTTCCCCGACTCCGGGGATCAGGCCGATCAGGGGGTCCAGCCCGAAACGGAATTTGGTACCCGGTACGCGAAAGGCGGTGTCCATGACACCGGTTACTTTATCCAGCCATACCAGCTCGGGTACATCGCGGACTGCCTGTGGACTGGGAGGAGTATATGGATCATTTTTCATGGTTACGTTCACTTTTACAGTATTTTACGTAACCAGGTGGGCAGATCGTTGCGGGTCAGGATTTGAGGAAGCCGGAAGTCACCTCGTTGAGGGCTTTCAGCTTGGCCTGAAAATCACCTTCTATGCGGGCCCGGATACTGCTCAGGTTATCCAGCAGCTCCTGGGTGCTGTCGGGCAGGCTGGCCTCCAGAAATTCGCGCATGCGTTTGGCAAGGGTGGGCGACTTGCCATTGGTGGAGATGGCAATCTTGAGATCACCTTTTTTTACGACGGAACCTAAATAAAAATCGCAGAGAGCCGGAGTATCCGCCACGTTGATCAGAACCTTCCGCACTTTTGCCTCCGCCCTGATCCGTTCGTGCAGGGCTTTGTCGTCAGTGGCGGCAATGACAATGTCGCGTCCGTTCAGGTCTTCATTGGCAAAAGAACGTTCGATCAGCTCTACGTTGGGGTATTGGCCCGCCAGATCCCGCACTTCCTGATTGATTTCGCGGCTCACCAGCGTAACCGGCGCAGCGGGGCTGTTGCGGAGCACTGCGGAGAGTTTTTCGTGACCCACGTTTCCACCGCCCACAATCAGCAGGTTCAGTTCCTCCAGCTTCAGAAAAACCGGAAAAAGGAGGTTGCCTTCGCGTTCGGTGGTTTGCATGGGGAGGATGGTGTGGGATACAAAGTATCAGGTATCAGGTACAATGTATCAGGTACAGATGTGCATCAGCGGGTGGGCCGCCAAAACCGGACTTGCCGGATATTGCATTTTCTCTCAGTATTTCAGCAGGATAGGGTTAAAACCCTATCCTGCTGAAATACTGAGAGAATTGAGAATCACGTCAGTCTAATTACACTCCGCAACCACCAGTTCCCGTAACCGGGCGGCGGGATGGCTGCGGACCACTTCGCCCAGTACAATAATGGCCGGCGAGCCGATGTTCTCCCGCTGCACGATTTCGGTAATGGTATCCACCTCCGCGACCACAATCCGCTCCCCGGGCAGTGATCCGTTCTGAATCACGGCAACCGGCAGCGTCCCCCGGCCAGCCTGCTGGTAAAGAGCCGTAATTTCGGCTAGTTTCCCCAGGCCCATCAGCACAATGGCCGTGGCACTGGATTGAGCGGCCAGCTGAAGATCAGCTGACAGTGCACCGGCCCGGGTGGTACCGGTCAGTACCCAGAAGCTTTCGCTTACCCCGCGCCGGGTCAGCGGAATGTGCTGCAACTCGGGCACGGCAATGGAGCTGGAGATGCCCGGCACTACGGAAGTTTCGATGCCGTGCTGCGCGGCGTACTCCATTTCTTCGCGGCCGCGGCCGAATACGAACGAATCGCCGCCCTTCAGCCGTACGACGTGGCCGTAGGTAAGGGCAGACTGAACAATCAGTTCGTTGATCCGGCTTTGCGGCAATTCGTGGTTACCGGCTCTTTTACCCACAAAAATGGCAGGCACGTTTTCGCCGGCGTACTCCAGCAGTTCCTTGTTCACCAGCGCATCGTACAGAATTACATCAGCCGACCGCAAGGCGCGGATTCCTTTGAGCGTGATCAGTTCGGCGTCGCCAGGCCCGGCTCCAACCAGCGTTACTTTAGGATGAATGTGCTTCTGCATATTGTGCTTGCTGCTTAAGTCTGATGGAAAAAATAGTTTTCAAAAAATCGGTGGCTTCGTCAAGGTATTTCCGGGCAAAGGCTTCACCCGGCTCATTGGCATTGATCTGCATCACCAGCGTCTTAAAGTCGCCGGGGAGCGGCACCAGACCGGTCTGGACGGCGTGCTTGTCAAAATCACTGATAATGCCGTGCTGCGTGTTGCAGTTGATTTCCTGCGTGAGCAGCCAGGCTTTGGCGGTGCTCACGAATGTGCTGTAGCTGTGATAGATGGAATCGGCCCATGCACCATTCGCGTACGTTTCTCTGGCCCAGCTGATTTTTTCCTCCGACTCAAAAAGCAACGTTGCGATCAGGTCTATCTGCACCCCGGCGCACTCCCCTACCCCAATGGCGGTATGGAATGAATCTGATTGCCCCCAGTCAATAAAATCCATCGGCGTCAGGTTTTCCAGGTTGGCCAGCGGCTTGAGCATCTGGTAAAAATAATCCTTGCCCTGCCGGTCGTAGTAGTTGTTGAAATACTCGCCGTCCTGTGCGTGCCTTTCGTAGTCGTTGAACAGGTAGCGCAGCACTTCCGGACCGCGGCGGCTGGGTATTTTGATAATTTTATCGGCGATCCGGCCTTCTCCGTCTCCGAGCCGGCCGCCCCCCAGCATCACCTGCAGGGCGGGCACTACGGCGCCGGTCTTTTTGGCTTTGGATGAACTGCCGTGAAAACCGATCTGCGCAAGGCCGTGCTGTCCGCAGGCATTGATGCAGCCGCTGATCTTGATCTTGATGTCGGTATTGTAAATCAGATCAGGATACTCCTCGTTCATCACCCGCTCCAGCTCTACCGAAATGGCGGTACTGTTGGAGATGCCAAGGTTGCAGGTATCAGTGCCCGGGCAGGCGGTTATATCAGCGGTGCTGTCGAAGCCGGGTTCCGCAAGGCCGGTCCGGTCCAGTTCTTCAAAAAGCGCTGGCAGATACCCGGGGTGCACGTATTTGAGCAGCAGGCCCTGATTGATGGTTACGCGCATGTCATCGGCGGCGTATTTCTCCACCACCGGAGCCAGCAGGCGGGCAGTAGCTGATGAAAGATCCCCGAGTTGCACCTTCACCCGAACCGCGTAAAAGCCTTTCTGTTTCTGCTCAAAAACGTTGGTTTTGCGCCAGGCCTGGTACTTCTTTTCGTCAGTAACGGCAACTTCGGTCACCGGTCCCGGTGGCGGGGCTGCGGGCTCCGGCACGGCTTCGCGGTTGATGTCAACCTGCTTGACTTTGATGGCAATTCTTTCGGCTTCCACCAGCCGCATAAACTCTTCAAAGCCTGCTTCTTCCAGCAGAAATTTCAGCCGGGCCTTGTGGCGGCGGTTCCGCTCTCCGTAGCGGTCAAATACGCGGAGCACACTTTCTGTAAATGGAATCAGCTGGTCCTCAGGCAGAAACTCATACGCAAGGTGCGCAAGATAGGGCTGGGCACCCAGACCACCGGCCAGCATGACCTTAAAGCCCCGGACTTCCTGCCCGTCCACTACTTTCACTTTGGGGATAAAGCCAAGGTCATGAATGAAGGCAAAGGCCGTATCCTGGTCACTGGAGGAGAAGGAAATCTTGAACTTCCGGCCAAGGTCCTGGCAGACCGGGTTGCGCAGGAAATAGCGGAAAGTACTGTCGGCGTACGGCGACACGTCAAAGGGCTCTGCCGGGTCAATGCCGGCCGTGGCGGAGGCAGTAATGTTGCGGACGGTATTGCCGCAGGCCTCCCGGATGGTGAGTTCGTCCTGCTCCAGCAGGGTCCATAGTTCGGGAGTACGGTCAAGGCTGACGAAGTGAAACTGAATGTCCTGCCGCGTGGTCAGGTGCAGATTGCCGGTGGCGTACTCGTCGGTAAGGTCGGCCAGCCGGAGCAGCTGTTTTACCGTAACGCGGCCAAAGGCAGTTTGATGCGGACCATCTGCACACCCTGCTGCCGCTGGCCATAAATGCCGCGCACCAGCCGCAGGCTGCGGAACTTCTCGTCCGGGATCAGTCCGTCGCGGTACATTTTGATCTTCTTTTCCAAATCGAGGATGTCCCTCTGGACCACCGGATTCTCCAGTTCGGTACGAAAAACTTTCCATATTTTTTATTCTATATAGGAATATATATATTCAGGCACAATCAAATCAGGCACAATCAAAGTCTCTGAGGCTTGATTGGTAGGGAATGATGTTTTCTTTGCAGGTAACGCTTTCACCCGGATCACACCGTTCAATATGCCAAATAATCCACTGCTATTCTCTATAAAATCAATAGATTTAAAGGTGGATATTTGTCTAACTTAATGAGAAGTTTAATAATTCCAATGTCCTCACCGGAATATTTCTTAACTTATAGGATTCATTCAAATATATATTTGCTGTATCCAAAATGGTCTGACTTTCGTCGTTTTGGGGGAAAAGAATGCGTGGCGAAAGAGCAGTAAACGTACCTTATATACAGCCGGGCACCGGTTCCGGGGAACGACCAGGGTCAGGTAATCGCGCAGGATTTTTCGCCTGCCTCTGTTCAGGGGCTAAAATGTCCTCATCATTCCGCACGGATTAGTATATTATATGTTCTATATTTGAGAAATACTTACATTACCGGACTTGTACTTGTGGTGTTACCCAATTTAGAATAATTGTATGGGCAAAATAATAGCCATAGCGAACCAAAAAGGCGGTGTGGGCAAAACCACCACGACCATCAACCTGGCGGCGAGCCTGGCAGCACTTGAATATAAAACACTGATCGTAGACGCTGATCCGCAGGCCAACTCTACATCCGGACTTGGCTTTAACCCGAAAGAAATAGAAAACAGCATATATGAATGCATGGTGGGAGGCGTAACGGCCCGCGAAATCATCCTGCATTCGGAGCTGGAATATCTTGACATTCTTCCCTCCCACATTGACCTTGTGGGTGCCGAGGTAGAAATGATCAATCTGAAGAACCGTGAGGAGAAAATGAAGGAAGCCCTCCGGGAAGTGAAGGATGACTATGACTTTGTGGTCATTGACTGTTCGCCCTCCCTGGGTCTGATCACCATCAACAGCCTCACGGCCGCCGACTCGGTAATCATACCCGTTCAATGTGAATATTTCGCGCTGGAAGGACTGGGCAAACTGCTGAATACCATCAAAATCATTCAGTCGCGCCTGAACACAAACCTTGAAATCGAAGGCATTCTCCTGACTATGTACGACCTGCGGGTGCGGCTCTCCAATCAGGTGGTGGATGAGGTAAATTCGCATTTTCAGCAGATGGTTTTCAGCACGATCATTCCCCGGAATGTGAGGCTCAGCGAATCGCCCAGCTTCGGAATTCCGGCCATTGCCCACGATGCTGAAAGCAAGGGAGCTGTCAGTTACCTGAACCTTGCCCGGGAAATTCTGGTGAAAAACGGCATGGTACAACCCAGTTGACTCCCTCCTGCCGGGATGCAGCAACCGGTGACTGCAAGCCGCCTAAACCCGTAATTTCTGGCCGCGTGCCTGTATTTTTGTCTGGCAACCTATAACTTTACTATTCCATGCATCGGAATATCCGGCGCAGTGCCGGTTTTTCCACCTTCTGACAGATTATGATATCCAATAATAATAACAATAAAGCCTTAAAGAAACGCAGCGGCCTGGGAAGAGGCTTGGGAGCCTTGTTACAGGACTCTGAAGCAGTGAATGAATCGAGGGGAGTAAAACTGGAATCTTTCAATACGATGTCGGACATCGACGTGGAGTTCATTGAGGTGAATCCCTTCCAGCCCCGCACGTATTTTGACATGGATGCCCTCAACGAACTGGCCGAATCCATCCGGGTCCAGGGAATCATCCAGCCCATCACCGTCCGGCAGCTTGACCATAACCATTACCAGCTGATCTCCGGTGAGCGGCGTCTGCAAGCCTCCAAACTGGCCGGCCTGAAAACGATCCCGGCGTACGTGCGCACCGCTAACGACCAGCAGATGCTGGAACTGGCGCTGATCGAAAACATTCAGCGGGAAAACCTCAATTCCATAGAAATTGCCCTCAGTTACCAGCGCCTGATCTCCGAGTGCAGCCTCAAGCAGGAAGAGCTTGGCGACCGGGTTGGCAAGAACCGGACCACCGTAAACAACTACATCCGTTTGCTGAAGCTGCCGCCGGACATTCAGGTTTCGCTTCGCGACAACAAGATTACGATGGGTCATGCCCGGGCACTGATCAACATTGATAACATTGATACCAAGCTGGCCGTGTTCCGCCGCATCGTGGAAGAGGATCTTTCGGTGCGTCAGGTGGAGGAAATCGTGCGTAATCTGGCCAACGGCGCGGCTCCGCAGAAAAAACGCAAGGACAAGCAGAACCTGAAGTATGAGTTTACCCAACTTCAGTATAAGCTGTCTTCTCATTTCGGTACCAAAGTGAACCTGAAATGCGATGACCAGAGCCGCGGGGAAATAAAGATCCCCTTTGCTTCCGAAGATGATCTGAACCGGATTCTGGAATTGCTCAGCTTTGCATAGCAGCACGGTTCTTGCTGAGCCTTCCAAAAAAAGATTAATATGAATTACCCGATCCATTTCCTGAGCAGGAACCGGCATACGTTCCTGCTCATCCTTCTTTTCTGCCTGGCTTTCCGGCTTCCGGTCCATGGGCAAACCGATTCGGTCCGCGTGGTTCCGGAAATTGTGCCGGAGGCAGGTATTCTGGATGAAGGTGATTCTGCCGTCTCCAGGCGTCTGCCAAATCCACGGAAGGCGCTGATTTTGTCAGCAGTATTGCCGGGCGCCGGGCAGTTTTACAACAAACGTTACTGGAAAATCCCGCTGATTTACATTGGTGCCGGTATATTCGGCTATCTGATTCAGGACAACTACGGCAAATACGTGATCTTCCGTGATGCCGTTATTGCCAAACGGAAATATAATCAGTTTATTCTGAACCGTTATTATCCGGAGTTGTCGGAGAACAATCCCCGGGTGAACGATCTTGAGTTTATGCGCCGTAACGGGAATCAGTTCCGGCGCTTCTTCGAACTGAACATTATTCTTTCCGCCGCCCTGTACGCCCTCAACATCGTGGATGCCAATGTAGACGCGCACCTGCGCGGCTTCCAGCTCGGCAACGACGGCCTGAGCCTGCTGCCTGCCATGCCCGCCGATGCCCCCGGTGCCGGACTTACCCTGCGGCTTACACTGAAATAATTCATTTCCGCGGAGGCTTTTTCAGGAATCGCATCTAATTTGCGGTTCACCGGGATTTGCTGTTTATTCCCGAACACTTCCACGAATAGCCATATGAACATACTTTTGCTCGGATACGGCAAAATGGGCAAGTCTATTGAAGCATTTGCCCTGGAGCGCGGCCACCAGATTGCCCACCGGATCAATATCGGCAACCACCACGAACTCTCCCGGGTGGACCCCGCCACGGTAGATGCTGCCATTGAATTCAGCCAGCCAGAGGCTGCTGCCGGCAATCTTTTTTACTGCTTCGACCACAAGATTCCGGTGGTGTGCGGTACTACGGGCTGGCTCGACCGGCGGTCTGAGGTGGAGGCGTACTGCATGCAGAAAGGAGCCGCTTTTTTCTATTCTTCCAACTACAGCCTCGGCGTGAACCTGTTTTTTCACCTGAATAAGGTGCTGGCCCGGCTGATGGATGGTTATCCGGATTACGAAATCACCCTGGAAGAAACGCACCATACGGAAAAGAAAGACGCCCCCAGCGGAACGGCGCTTACCCTTGCCGGTGACATTCTGAACGAGGTTTCCCGCAAAACCAACTGGGTCAGTAACCTGCCCAAAAACCAGTCGGAGTTGCCGGTTCTGTCGCACCGGTTGCCTGATGTACCGGGCACCCACGTAGTGCGGTACGACTCTGCCATTGACAGCATCGAACTCAGACACACAGCGCATAGCCGGACCGGATTTGCCTCCGGGGCCGTGATTGCCGCCGAATGGCTGCAGGGAAAACGGGGCGTTTTCGGTATGGAGGATATGCTGAAGTTTTGAGCTGCTTTGCTTTTTATTTCCAAATGCATGGATACGAATCTGAAAAAGATACTTACGGAGGCTACGGGTGGTCTGCTTTACCAAAGTGAATCTGATTACCCGTTTGAATACGTGGAGTGGGACCTGCCCGAGAGTCAATCCCTCACCGAAGAGCAGGTGCGCCGCTGCTCAGGTCGCCCTCCGGATGCGCCGGTTGTGGTACAGTCCCTGGCAAAGCTCTTTGGACGGCTGACTGAGGTGAAAGACTGGTATGGAGAGGAGGAGACCAGAACTGCCGGACAGTACGCAGCCCTGAAAGAAAAACTGGAGAAAGAGCTTACCGGTATTCAGGTGTTCAGGATCGGGAGCATTGAAACCGATGTTTTTATTTTAGGCAAGTCTCCTTCCGGAAAGTGGGCCGGCCTGAAAACCAAAGCCGTAGAAACATAAAAGGCACCCGGAGGCGCCTTTCTTTTTGGGTTTTACTGCTTCTTTTGTTGCGTACTTGTTTCCGGCTGATTGTAATTATCCTTATTCTGCGATTCATTGGCCGGCTGCGCCTGACCGTTTTGAATCGGGCGGCCGTTTGGATCTACATTGCCTGTGGAGGGCCGTTCAACCTTGTTGGAACCTGCGGGTTGCGTACCGGTTGGTGTAAGGGGCACTTCGCGACCCGTAGTCGTTACGTTGCTGCCGGCTGCCGGCGTCTGGTTGATCTGCCGGGGATTGGTTGTACTGCTGGAGGGCCGTTGTTCGTTCACACTCACACTGGAACCTACATTGCCGGTACTCGACCGGCCGTTGATGCTGCTGTACGACTCACTGGTATCATACTTTTCTGCCACCCGGGTTTCGGTCAGCTCAGTGTCATCGGCAGCGGTATCAGCCTTGACGGCACCCGAGACAGCATAGCCGGAAACAGTTGAATCCTGGCCTTCCGTCAGTTCGTAGTTGGATTCCCCGGTACTATTTCCGTCACCGGTACCGAGGGCACGGCGGCTTTCGCCCTCGTTGCCGCAACCGGACAATACCAGGGTTACTCCCAGTGCGACGGCACTCATGCTGGTCAGTATATATGAAATTCTTGTTTCCTTGCGTAGCATAGCTGTTAAAATTGGTAATACTCCGGTGTGTACGCAATGCCAGGTGCAGGGTTTTGGATTAATACAATTTAACCCTTAGATTGGAGTCTGCTCCAACCATGTTAGTTTATTCGCTTGATGCTGATCCTGCACGTTCCTTTTCTGCCCGCCCGGGGGATGGCCTTGTTTCCATTTATACTGGTCAAGTATCAGAACGACTGCCGGGATGAGTGCCTGCTCAGGCACGAGAAGATTCACCTGCGGCAACAGGCTGAACTGCTGATATTGCCATTTTACGTCTGGTATCTGCTGGAGTACCTGTGGCACCGGCTCCGCGGGCTGGGCCACCACAGTGCTTACCTGCGCATCAGCTTTGAGCGGGAGGCCTACAAACATGAATACGATCCGCGGTACCTGGCCCGCAGGAGATGGGGCAGTTTTTTGAAATATCTGTAACCGAATCGGGTTATCGGGTGTTTGGCTGTCAGCCAGCTGCCGTAAGCCCGTATATCCTGTGGGTACCTGAAAACTGCTTTATCATTCAGGTTAGCCTTTATAAAAGATAAAGCCTGGTTTGCAGCCAGGCTTTCCAGTACGGGAAGAAAATTATACGGCTAAACGCCGGATTTGTATACTCTTACGTTGAATACAACCCCCTGCAACTTCTTGATCTGGTCACGCCGGTTAAGCTCTCTGACGTAGTTTTTTCTGGGAAGCATCACCGGAGCCGGCAAAGAGTCGGGTGCAATCTCCTCAATCATCCTCATCAGATACTTGGCCTTCACCGCGAAGGCAGTTCCCTCGGCTGCCGTATTCTTGCCGCTGATCACCCCGATCAGATTCCCTGATTCATCCAGCAGCGGGCCACCACTGTTGCCTGGGTTGACAGGAATGGAAATCCGGTAGGCGGAGGTATCCCCGTCGAAGCCGCGGTGCGAGCTGATGGAACCATCATTGTACACAAGGTCATCCCCCGGGTAACCCAGCGTATACACGGGCTCCGCAAGGTCGGCCTCTTTGGTGCTCAGGGCAAATGGCAGCCGTCTGAGCGGCGTGAAACTTCTGTCTTCTATCTTCAGCAGCGCAAGATCTGCTCCCGGCTCCCGGTGAATCACTTTCACTTTATACCGGTATATACTATCCTGCACGGATTCGATGTACACCGAGTCCGCATCCTTTACGACGTGGTAGTTGGTGATGATGTAGCCGTTGGGAGAAATCATAAAACCGGTGGCACTGTAGCGGGCAGACCGCATCTCCGGCGCGACCCTGGTGGAAGCCGCACTGGAAATTGCCTTGCTGGTTGCCCTCTTAAAGCTGTCAATTTCCCGTTTCAGCTGCCGGTAGTAGGTCGTCTGGCGGTTGTCCAGCGACCGGAGATGGTTGATTGTCAGAACTGTACTGAGCACAGTGATGAGTGCTACCGATGCAGCTACGGCCATGGTCGGCAGGTATTTTTTCCAGAACACGCGGAGGCTGTACCGGTCTACTTTGAAGGTAGCCGGCATTTCTACCGCTTCCATTTCGGCGTGGAAAACATCCATTCTGTTCTTCAGCTTCGTTCTGCTGCTGTAAATCCGCAGGCTGTCGTCCAGCAGGCGCTGCCGGCTGACTTCTTCAGCCAGTCCACCGTCACTGTCCATGGCAAGCTCAAAGGCAATTCTTTCGGACGCAGACAGCCGGCCGGAAAGGTAATTTTCGATTTGCTCGTATGCCGATGTGTTCGTGTTCATATGCTGTTGATTAGCTTCCCCGGTACTGGCTGAAGAATATCTTCTTCAGCCGCATTAAGCACTTATACTTTTGATTCTTGGCATTGTCGACATTGGTGTAGCCCATCTTATCCGTGATCTGCTGCATGGTAAAATCATGGATAAAAAAGTCTTCCAGTATAGTCCGGCAAGGCTCCCCCAGTTCATCCATGGCTACCTTCATGGTCTTGAACTGCTCGTCTTTATCTTCTGCTTCCGAATCGTCCCTGGTAAAGGGAATAAAGGATTCAAAATCTTCTATCCGACCTACAAACCGGCTCTTTTGGGCCAGTTTTTTCAGCCATAGGCGCCGGCAAACCGAATAAATATAGGTTTTTACCTTGCAAGTGAGCTCAAAGTGCTCTTCCTGAGTATGTTCATAGAGTACAATAATGGCTTCCTGATAGATGTCTTTCGCCTCCTGCTCCGTTCCACTGTTCTGGGTGATAAAATGGATTACCATCGGGAAATACATTTTATAGAGTGAACCCAGCGCTTGCTGGTCACCACGCTGTATCGCCGACAGTAATTCACCTTCTGTATGAAACGCTACCTTATTCATTCAAGAATTTGTTTTAATACCTGTAATGGTGACAGGTAACCTGATACTGCCCGAAATTTAATTCATAAATATACGTGTAACCATTTGAATCAGCGTCCGTTACTAATCAACTGAAACCAAACTACTTATAAAGTCATGAAAAAAAATGGCAGCTGTTTGTGCCGTAGTTCTCGGGACTTACGCATTCAGTGCCTGTGACAATAAAACTGAAAACAGCGACGAAACAGTGGTTGACCGGGATGTGGTAGTTGAATCTGACACTACCGTCCGGGAGACTGTCATTGAAACCGATACCTCTGTCAGAACCCGTGAGGGCGGATCTGGAACTGATACAATCCGCAGGTAAATAATACAAGATTTGGAATTGAAAGCCCTCTTTGGGGGCTTTTTTTATTTTGAGTGGGTTACCTTTTTAATTTGAAAGTATACAGGAAGAATTTTAACCTTAAACCTTTACAACGATATGAAGAAACTTCTTTTTATGGGTGCCTTAGTTCTGGGAACTTACGCATTCAGTGCCTGTGACAATAATAAAACTGAAAACGACGAAACAGTGGTTGACCGGGATGTGGTAGTTGAATCTGACACTACCGTCCGGGAGACCGTCATTGAAACCGATACCTCTGTCAGAACCCGTGAGGCCGGTTCCGGAACCGATACAATCCGTCGCTAAACCAGCCTCATTGAATAGTTATACAACTGCCCGGAATCCGGGCAGTTTTTTTTTGAAATATTTTGTCCTCTCCCTGGGTTACCTGTAAAAATTCAGGGTATTGAACCCGGATTTCAACTTAAACCCAAAAAATTCAGATGAAAAAAGTACTATTCGCCGGTCTGATCCTTATGGGAACTTTCCTATTCGCTGCCTGCGACAACAAAACCGAAACCAGCGATGCTGAAGTGACCACAGATACAACCACCGTAATGGAGACTGAGTCGGCTCCTATGGTAGCTGATACCACTGCTGATACTACTGGCTCTGCAGCTCAGTAATCTGATCTTTCCTTTTTTATTCAAACAAAAAATAATTACCAAACTGATCGGCTGGCTGCACCGGCTGGATAATGGAAGCGGAATTGTTGTCCCTGTCGTTCACCAGCGGCGAAACCGGAAAAATTTTTACGCCATCTGCCGGAAGCATCAAACTGCGTAAACCTGGCAGGTTGATGCCCTGCGTCAGCCATCCCTTTTCCTCTTCAAGCGGCAGGATCAGCGGCATTGAAGTCTGGTACGGCCTGATCAGAGAGCTGCTCCCGGTTGTGAGCACCGCAAAAGAAATGGTACCCGAATTCTCTTCCTGAGTCTCCACGGCCCAGACACCGGCAATGGCAAACGGGAGATTCCACTTGAGCGTAACCCGGTACGGAATACGGCTGCGCTTTGATACATGCCGCCAGAGATAAAAGCCATCCGCCGGAATCAGGCAGCGCTGAGCGAACAGGTATCCGGTAGTTTCCTGGTCTTTCAGCTTATTGATGTCAATCGTTGTTACGGGCCTGCCAAAGCGACCGGTAATGTTTGCCGAGTGCCCGATTCCCCACCTGGCTGGCTGGAGTACATCAGGTGCACTGTCGCGGATGGTGAGGGCCTGCCTGCCGGGTGCAATGTTGTACTGCGCTTCCAGTGGCCCCGGCACCCTGACGCCGAACCGCCGGACTGTTTTGTCCCCTGGCAATGCAAATGAGAAGCGTTCGCACATACAATGAATGGACGCATGACCAACGCCCCGTAATCTCCCCGGCAAAGATACCAAAGTGGTTTCATCCCGTAACACTTCCGGCATTTACCGGCGGGAGAAAATGCAATGGGGACTAAAACCGCTGATCAGGTCAGGCCTGTTCCGGCCGGCTCCGGCGGGATGTGCCCTTCAACATGAAAAAGTATGTTACCGGCAGACTGACGGCAGACAAGGTGACCAGCACCGCAATAATTCTGGTCAATATACCGCCCCCACTTCCGGTGCGGACCTGATGTACGGCCCGCCGGCTCTTCATTCCTCTGCTGACGGTTTCGTAAGACCGGCCTTTATCATTTCTCCGGTGTATGGATCAAAATAGAACCAGCTGACTACACTGGAGATGATGAACGCCCGAAAATCTTCACTTCCTGCAGGTACTGAACAGTTTCGTTCATCTGAAATGCAGCTTCCCCGTTTACCCCCTGTTACTACCGTCTGCCGGATTGAGAATAGCCACCAAAGTAGTTGTTACTATTTAACGTGAGTTATCGAGGTAATTAATTGATAGAGAAACACTTAAAGTTGTAAGAAGTCCAACACAGTTGCACAAAGAGTAGTTTAAGGAATTGTCACAAACCAAGAAACTACTACAATGAGAACCATACTGGACAGCTTAAAGTTAGTTGAAATCTTCATTGCCTGCGATGACTTTTGTAAACAATTCGAGCAGTACTCTATGCAAGAGAACGATGAGCCGCCGAAACAAAGACAGATGAGCGATAGTGAAATGATGAGCATCCTGATCTTTTACCATCATTCGGGCTTCAACTTCAAGTACTACTATGAACAGATCATTTTAAGAGCCATGCGCAGCTATTGAAAACCCTTATGCCTATGCGGCTTTTGTGGCTCAGATACCAAGAGTCAACTTTGTCTTGTTTGCTTTCCTTTCGGCTTGTCGTTTAGCTGCCACTACGGAGGCCAATTACGTTGATTCTACCCCCTGGTAGTGGCCCACAACCGCAGAAAACAGAGCAACAAGACCCCGCCAGAACCGGTAAAACCTCTACTGGCTGGTTCTTTGGCTTCAAACTTCAGCGGTCATTAACCAAAAAGGGCAATTAGTCGTCTTCCGCATCACTACGGCTAATGTAGCCGATAACAACCATGATCTGCTCGAAAAGCTTACTCAAAAACTCAAAGGCTTTCTCTACGGAGACAAAGGGTATCTGACCGGGTCGCCAGACTCAGGGAAAGAGGAGGAAATCGTAACCAAATACCGAAAACAATGGGACTGCAAGCAATCACTTACAAGAAAAACTACTATCTCTCCCATCGCGGACTGATTGAAACCGTATTTGACTGTCTCAAAAACCTCTGCGACCTGGATCACTCCCGGCACCGGAGCCCTTGAACTTTTTATTCTGGTCGGCGCTTATTGCCTATACCTTCTTTGATCAGACCCTTCCATTACCCCTTTCAAAGAACGTATTGCCCAATCCTGCGAAATTGTAGTTATCTAAGAACCTACTATATAACTCACGTTATTTAAACCGGCAGATTCTGGTTTGAAAAACCGTTCATAACAGAGACTGCGCCATGCGTGGTTCCCTCCGGTTGGATACTTCCCGCCGGTACGGGTTTATTAAACCCTGCCAGCCAGAATGCTGCTTTCCGTGTGCCCACAGGCAGGCGCAAGGTCAGGAAAAGAGGCGCGAAATGGAGATGAACCAGCCTTATAGATGAAGTAAGTGGATGTTGACATTTATTCGGTTTTCAAAATAGCTTCAACAAAGCTTATCTCTTGTTTACAGCAATTTCATATTACCCAATCTTCTTCAGAGCCGCTGGTATAAAAACAGAAAGCTTACCTAGTGGTAAGCCTTCTGTAGTTAAACAACCCCTGATTGTGATGAGATACTTTTACCAGATCTTTGAAAAGCAAAAGTCATTTTTCAGCTGTAAATGCCATTGTAAGGTATACAGGTAACTCGTAAGAAATCGTGTATTCGACAAATCTTCCTGCCGGTACTACCAATGGCATTCTGCCAGTGTCTAACCAAACTCACAGGGGAGTAAAAAAAGAATTTAAAAAAGAGGAGGATACAAACCACTTTGCGCCAGGGCTGGTGGAAAGTGACTATGCTGCTACCACCCGATGCGGTTGAACGCTCCTGTGATCCGTACGGACTTTTCAGGGTTTCCGGCATGAGCAAAAAACCGGCCGCTCAGAAATCTTTCTACCAGGTTATATTCTGTAACCTGAAGCATACCGGGCTTAGGCTGGCAACCGGTTGTGGCTAGAAAATCGAGGGCATTCCGGCTGCCGCCAGGGAGGTACAAAAGAGCATTCTCTTTTCCGGAAGCTTTCATCCGGCGCAGATCAGGTGCAAAAAAATAAGTGGAGTCGACTTCCCGGTTCAGCGTAAGCTCAATATTCAAGGCAGAGTTATCCTCGTGACACAGAGAATAAACAGAACACCGGGCACCTTCCATACAGACTTTTACCGTGGTAGCTTTCCAAAGTAAACCATCAATATCCGCCATCATTTCACCGGCAAGTGCAGGCAAAGAAAAGGAATCCAATTGCCCACTTTCCTTTTTAAGGAAGCTGAATGCGTTGGCAAGAGGGGTAAAAAGGTGAAACAATCCCATGGAATAACTAGCAGACATAGCCTGGCCTGAAGGTAGAATAAACGGCAAAATGAAAGACAGGGTAAAATTTATTGTGCGGACGATCCGGACTCAGGTTCTGTAATGGATATTACCTCCCATTCCGAATGAAAATCGTTCCAGTCCCGATAAACTACCTGCTTGCCACCAGCCTCCAGTACGATAAAGCCAGATTCAGCCTCAGTGCTATACACCAGGGAGTACTTCTTCCCGCTCTGGAAGCCCTTCCGTCCATCTGGTCCACGGTATATTAAATCTGCTTTCATGCAATTTCTGTGGTAGTTAAAGTGACAGGATCAGAAAGATAAAAAAAAATGTAGTCCTTATTATACAAAAAATATAAATAATTCTACAGATTTCTAACCGGCTATTTGATAGCCATCTACTTTCCGGAGGGAGTTTCCGTGGCAGAATTAAAAAATCTCTCCCTGCGGGTGAGCAGAATACAGGCAAAAAATTTGCGTCTCGGTAAATAAATACGGCCCCTGCCAACTCATACCTGCGTACTGGCGTAGTGATCGGCCAGAATCTGTTCCAGTGCCTCGGGCGTAAGTGGTTTGGTAATGCAGGCCTTGATCAGCGGGTAATTGCCTGCCCTTTTCATATCGGGTGGATTGATGCCGGAAGAAACCATGTAAAGCAGAGACTGCCCGGTCAGACTATCGGGCAGGGTGCTGTACTCATTCATAAAATCCCAACCGCTGAAAACCGGCATATCCATATCCGGCAGGATTACCTCCGGAGCAGGGTTGCTGCCTTCCATCCCCTCCTTCAGGACGCCTAGGGCATCCACCAGCCCATCCTCAAAAGCGTCCGCTGCGGCCGGCCAGTTGTGCTTCCGCAGGAGCAGTTTGGTAATTTTATTACTCACGGGGTCATCATCAATGACCATTACCCTGACAATGGTAGTCTGCTCCATATTTTGCGTCAGTAAATTAAAAAGGATAAAATCTGCCTTAACTGCGTTTGCGTTAGCCATTAAACTGTCTCAGCCAGCTCTCAGCTCAGTTGCTGCCAGCACCAAGTCCCGGTCAATGGCTTCTGCAACCTTGTCCAACGCTCCGTCGTCACCCTGATGCTCAACCAGCTTTACTGCTTCCAATCAATTTGCCCAGCCGGTGTGCCTCCAGCAGATGCAGAAGGGCTTTAATCCGGTGGGCAAGCCGGCTCAGAACCTTACTGTCCCGGTCCAAAAGACTGGTTCTGAATTCCTCACGGTAGGTTTCCAGTTCTTCTGCGCTGATCATGATCAGAGCGGTCAGGTCTGTGGGTTCGTGTCCGGCCAGTTCAATGCATCCCTTCATGCTGATCACCGGACCCGCTGACGGGAATCCGGACCGGTCTTTCATCCCTTTAGCCGGATTTCCGGACTGCGTATCGGCTGCATTGCCCGCCGTCTCCGGAGGTCGCCGGCCGGCAATGCAGGCGGAAATACAGTTCAGCAGTTCTTCGGGAATAAATGGCTTGCTGAAAAACGCGGCAAAACCGGCTGCCATGGCTTTTTCGGTCACCTCCTTCCACTTTCGGCCGAAAAGGCGATGACCGGCAAATAGCGGTACTTTTCGCTTTCCAGCCGGCGGATTTTCCGGATTGCCTCGTACCCGTTCAGTTCCGGCATCTGGAGGTCCATCAGGACCAGGTCGTAATCCTTCTGCATTACTTTTTCCACTGCCAAAACTCCGTTTGCGGCCACATCAAACTGCGCGCCCCATTTTGCCAGAAACCGCGTGATTACAAACACATTGATCTGACTGTCTTCGGCCACCAGCAATATTTTCCCTTTGAGGATTTGCGGATCAGCGGTAATCTTTGCCGGAGCCGCCGGCCCGTAGGCTTCAGCCCCTTTTTCAACCCAAGCGTAAAAAAGAACTTTGACCCTCTGCCAGGCTCACTCTCCACGGCCAGCCTGCTGCCGTACAGCTGGAGCAGTTTGCGGCTGATCGAAAGGCCAAGGCCGGTGCCGCCAAACTGCTCCCGGATCCCCGGGTCCGCCTGCTCAAACTCTTCAAAGATCTGCTGCTGCTTCTCCGGGGGAATGCCAATTCCGGTATCAATCACCGAAAAATCAATGGACAGAAATTCGTCGCCGATCTCCCTGGCTTCCAGCCTGACCTTTACGGAACCCTGCGGCGTGAATTTGAGGGCATTGCCAATCAGATTGGTAAGCACCTGGGTTATTTTCACCGGATCTCCCTGAAACAAGAGCCGGTATCTGTTCGTCAATCTCGGCGTGGAGGGTCAGTCCTTTTTCATCGGCCATTACCCGCAGACTGGCCAGCGTACTGAAGATCAGTTCCCGGATCGGAAAACTTTTCTCTTCCAGTTCCATCTTTCCCGACTCAATGCGGCTCAGGTCCAGCACATCATTGATGAGGCTGAGCAAGTGCCCGGATGAATACTGCAGTACGTTCAGCAGGGAAGTCTGCTCCGGCGTGGGACCAGTCCCCTTCAGCAGATTGACAATTCCGACTACCGCATTGAGCGGCGTACGGATCTCGTGGCTGATCGTGGACAGCAGGGCTGCCTTGGCCCGGGTGGCTTCCTCGGCTTTCTTTCTGGCGTGCAGCAGCTCCATTTCGTACTTTTTGCGGTCCGTGAGGTTAACTATGGTGAGGCGGATCAGCATGGGCTTGCCGTCTTTATCTTTCAGCAGCACGGAGTTGACCAGGGCCGGGAAAGAAGTGCGGTCCTTACGGGAAATGCTGTAATTCAGTTCATTGGTAAACCCCTGCATCCGGAGCAGGGGCGCGTGATGGGTTTCAAAGAATATCTTGCCCCCGGTGGTAAAAAGGGTCTGGATCTTTTGGTCCCGATCAGTTCCTCCTTGCCATACCCGGTCCATCTGAGCAGCGTCAGGTTGAGCTTTACAATGGTGCCGTCGGGCAGCGTGGAAACGTAGCCGCAAGGCGCATTTTCATACAGATCCTCCGCACTTTCCTCCATTTAAATCTCTGTATGATGGTATCGGGCAACTGGCATCCGGGTAATGGGTCAGGGTGTGGGATCAGGCGGCCAAAAACGCTTTGATGGCGGCGGTGGTTTCTTCCGGGGCACTCAGATTCGGACAGTGCCCGGTGGCTTCCAGCAATACCATGCTGCTGCCGGCAATCTGCTGATGTACGCAGGTGCCCACTTCCACCGGCGCAATGGCGTCATCGGTACACTGCAGAATCAAGGTTTTAGTCTTCAGCTTTGGCAGATCGGCCCGGTTATCGGACAGAAAGGTGGTACGGGCAAATTGCTTGACAATCTCAGGGTCGGCCTGGCAAAATTTGTTGGTCAGTTCTTCACCCAGTTCCGGTCTTTCGGCATTGCCCATAATCACCGGTCCCATTGTACTCGACCAGCCAAGGTAATTGTCATCCAGAAACTCCAGCAAGCCCCCGATGTCTTCCTCCGAAAACCCGCCAAAATAATCCCCGTCGTTGATGTAGCACGGGGTGATTACCAATGCAGACCTGCCGTTTTTTAGAGTACGGTAAAACTATGGCCTGAAGCGTTTATGAGGGCCGTTGAAAATTTCCCGGACCAAACCAGGGTAATATTCAACTCTAAACATGGTGACATTTACCGGTGTTGCCGGGATAACGCGGTGCAACTGGCCGGAAGCAGGAATTGCTCAGCAAGCAAGGCTTTCGCAGTGATACATTTTTTGAAAAACGAAAGGAGTTCTATCCGCCGGAAAGGAAAAAATTGCCGGAACATTACATCTGAAAAAGCCAGAAACGGGAGCCGGCCAACCCGGAAGCGGTTACCACTGCCCGGTTAGCTTTTAAGGAATTAACGAATGAATAATCCGCCGTAGCCCGGGGTATACTTTTTCCATCCGGCTGAGGTAAGCAAACTGGGCCCGGGCCCGCTGAAGGTTGTGCCCTGGAAAGGCAGTTTTATAGTAAGTGTCGCCGTCGAGGTAGTCAGTCAGGAAGCGGACCCCCATGAGGTAAGGCATGAGTTTGCAACCCAACGGCAGCGATGCTACCTCGGCCGGTGTCAGAAAAGAACCCATTTCCTCCAGATAGCCTCTGGCACAGGCTTCAAACATACCGGTGTCGAAATCGATCCGGGACAGATCAGCTTCGTCTTCAGCGGCCGTGCAGGCGGTAGTCCGGATGGAGTCGCCGAAGTCGCAGGCCACGTAGCCGGGCATTACCGTGTCGAGGTCCACCACGCACAAGGCCTGTTCGTGTTCGTCGAGCAGCACGTTATTGAATTTGGTGTCGTTGTGCGTAATGCGGAGCGGCAGTTTTCCTTCGCGGCCCAGTTGCAGAATTGCGGTCATCTCCCCGGCCCGCCGGTTGACAAATGCGACTTCCGGGGCAATCTCCCTGGCACGGCCCCGGGAGTCCGCCGCCAGTACCGCCGCGAATATCCGCAGCCGCCTTTCGATGTCGTGGAAATGGGGCAGCGTTTCGTGCAGTTCCGCGGCCGGCAAGTCGGCCAGCAGGGCGCCGAACCGGCCGAAAGCCTTTCCGCCCTGATAGGCCTGTGCGGGCGTACGCACCAGATCGTAGCTTTTCGCGCCGGGAATCAAAAGATAAAGTCGCCAGAAATTACCATCCGGGTCGCGGTGGAAGCTGCTTCCATCCAGGGTATAAATCACCGTCAGCGTCTGCCGGTCGGGATCGTTGCCGGGTACAGCCATCAGCTTTTGCCGCAGGTGCGCAGTAACGCGGCCGATGTTTTCCATCAACTGCGGAATCTGCCGGAAAATGTGGTGATTAATGCGCTGCAGCAGGTATTCGGGGCAACCGGGTGCGGTATTCCGGACGCGGTAGGTATCGTGAATATGGCCGGAAACGAAAGGCACCACGGCCCCGGCATCTCCCCGGATAACGAACTGTGCCAGTATTTTGCCCAGGTGTAAAGACACTATGCTGTTATTTATTACTCCAAAGCTGCTCAGGGTAGGCTCCTTCTTTCACGAGAGCCGCCAGTTTGCCAACTACCATCGGTTTGTCTTCGAGGTAGGTAACCCCAAACCAGTTGGCGGTAGTCGGCAGAACCTTTACCTGCACCAACCCCTCTCCCACCAGCCGGTTGACCAGTACGGGCAGATAAAACTCCGATTTGAGTTCTTTTCCCTCCTGCTCCAGAAACCTCCCGAAATACTGCCGGCAGTAGCCAAAGACCGAAGGCGTAAAGCCCATCATGTTCATGGAAACGGATTCGTCACCGGACAAAATCCCTTCGTTTCCTGCCTCGTCCTGGTACACAATGCCGCGTCCGGTACGGCGGATGCTGGTCCTTTCGGTTACACTGCGCAGGTTGCCGGCGGCATTCATCTCACAGATTCCCCGGGCCACCGGGCCATGATCGGAAAGGGTACTGTTCAGCTGGTAACCGACAATCGCGTATTGATTCCCCGATGGGTCAGGCAGGTTCCGGAGAAACTCCGAAATGATTTTGAAGGATTGGGTACCGTAAAAATCATCGCCGTTGATTACGGCAAACGGTTCATTTATCTTCTGGCCGGCCAGCATGACGGCGTGGCCCGTGCCCCAGGGCTTCTGTCGTCCTTCCGGTGCGGTGAAGCCTTCCGGCAGGTAATTCAGTTCCTGAAACACGTACTCCACTGGTATGTGCCGGGAGAGCGGCGTAAAAAACTGTTCGGTGAAAACCGGCTCAAGACTCTCGCGGATCACAAACACCACTTTGCCGAAACCAGCCCTTACGGCATCATAGACCGAGTAGTCAATGATGGTTTCGCCCGACGGGCCAAAAGGATCGAGTTGCTTCAGCCGGCCGTATCGGCTTCCCATGCCAGCGGCCAGTACGAGTAAGGTAGGTTTCATAAGCTTAGCTGGTTGAATTGCTGAATTGCTGGATTGTTTTCTGAAAAATTATTCTGACCCTGCGGCCCCTTAACACTTAAGCCATTCAGCCATATAACATAACAATTCAACAATTAAAATACAACCTCACTTGTCAGTACAGCTAATGGCTGTTCAAAACCGGTGCCGGACAAAGGCCTCAATGGCCTCGTATTCTGTCAGGCCCAACTGATCGTACAGTTCGGCGGTGGTCCGGTTGCGGTCTTCGGCCCGCTGCCAGAATTCCCGCTTGTCGTTGCCAGGGAATACGGGGCTGTCTTTCTGCGACTGGTGCTTGAAAATCGCCTGCCGCTTGCGCAAAAGTTCTTCGGGGCTGATCGGCACGGCCATTTCAATGTCTTCTACATCCCACTCCTGCCAGGCACCGCGGTACAGCCACACATAGCATTCTTTCAGCCATTCTTCGCCTTTCAGCCGTTCCAGGGCACCGAAAATGGCATCAAGGCAGACTTTGTGCGTACCGTGGGGATCACGGAGGTCACCGGCGGCGAAAATCTGGTGCGGCTGTATTTCCTGTAAAAGTTTGGCCACTACCTTAATATCGGCTTCACTCAACGGCTTTTTCTTCACCTGACCTGTTTCGTAAAAAGGCATGTTCAGGAAGTGTACGTTCTGTTCCTTCACGCCGCAGAACCGGCAGGCAGCCGAAGCTTCGCCCTTCCGGATCAGGCCCTTGATCTCCTGCACCACCGGCACATCTTCCTGACCTAATTTTTTGACCCTCAGGAATTCCACGAGGTCATGGTGCAGCTGTTTCACCTGATCACTGCAGAAGCTGTATTTTTTGGCAAAGCCCAGCATGAAGTCGGCGTAACGGCGGGCATCGTCGTCGAAAACGGCAATGTTGCCGGAAGTCTGGTAGGCTACGTGCACGTCGTGGCCCTGATCCACCAGGCGCAGCAGGGTACCGCCCATGGAGATTACGTCGTCGTCAGGGTGCGGACTGAAAATCACCGAACGCTTTCGGGCCGGCAGGGCACGCTCCGGACGGTTGGTGTCGTCGGAATTTGGCTTGCCGCCGGGCCAGCCGGTAATGGTATTCTGTATGGAATTGAATACCTGAATATTCAGCTGGTAGGCGTTTCCCGCGTGCACCAGCAGATCCACCAAACCGGCCTCCTTGTAATCTTCGTCGGTGAGTTTGAGAATAGGCTTGCGCGATTTGGTACTCAGCCAGATCACCGCCCGGCGCGTCAGCTGCGGATTCCAGTTGCACAATCCAACCAGCCACGGGGTTTTGATCCGGGCCAGTTCGAGAGCCGCAAATTCGTCCACCATCACACTGATGTCGGGGTGCTCCTGCAGAAAGGAAGCCGGTACCTCATCAGATACTTTTCCTTCCACTGTTTTCTGCAAAATCTTGGCTTTGGCCTCGCCCCACGCCATCAGGAAAATCTTGCGGGCCTTCATGATGGTGCCAACGCCCATGGTGATGGCCCGCAGCGGTACGTATTCTTCCTTGATGAAGTCCTTGGTGGCATCGGCAATGGTGAGCGGGTCGAGCTTGACGAGGCGGGTCAGTGAATTGATTCCCGAACCCGGTTCGTTGAAACCGATGTGACCGGTACGGCCGATGCCCAGCACCTGCACGTCAATGCCGCCCAGTTTATCAATTTTCCGTTCGTAGGCATCGCAGAACTCCTTGACTTTCTCAATCGGCAGCGTACCGTCGGGGATGTTGACGTTTTCGGGCTTGATGTCAATGTGATTGAACAGGTGTTCGTTCATGAAGAACACGTAGCTCTGCAGCGCATCGGGCTGCATCGGGTAGTATTCGTCGAGGTTGAAAGTGACTACATTCCGGAAGCTGAGGTTTTCATCCTTGTGCAGCCGGACCAGTTCCTGATACACCCGGATCGGGGAAGAACCTGTGGCGAGGCCAAGCACAGCCGTTTCGCCCCGGCCGGCTTTCTCCCGGATGGTTTTGGCTATTTCGCGGGCTACGTGGACAGCCCCGCTTTTTTCATCTTTAAAAATGGTGACCGGTAGTTTCTCCAGACTTCTTTCGGAATAATTCAGGACTTCCATGTTTTATTTTTTTAAGTGAGTGAATGAGCGGTTTTTTCCACTTTCTGCCACGCAAGGGCGGCTGCGCCAAGCACGGCGGCATCCGAATGCGGCAAGGCAGAAGGCAGCAGGGGTATATCGGGATTATAAAGGAAAAGCATATACTGCTTCAGGTAACGCGCAGTGGGTTCCATCAGCAACTGACCGGCGCCGGCCAATCCACCAAACAGGATAATGGCTTCCGGACTGGTATGCGCAACTGCATCAGCCAGTTTCAGCCCGAGCACTCTGCCGGTATAATCGAAGGCTTCCAGCGCAACCGGATCACCGGCGGTGGCAGCTTCGCTGATCTGGCGGGCAGTGAGGGCATTGTAGCTATACTCCCGCAGTACACTTGGGGCGGTTCGCTGCGAAAGGAAATGGAATACAGTCCTTTTCAGACCATTGGCCGACACGTAAGTTTCAAGGCAACCCTTCCGGCCGCATGCACAGTCACGGCCGTCAATATCCACGCAGATGTGGCCCATCTCGCCGGCCAGACCGTCGCTGCCGGACACCACTTCGCCGTTGACCACTATGCCGCTGCCCAGACCGGTGCCCAGGGTAATCAGGACAAAGTGCCGGAAAGACCGGGCCGCACCAAAAAGCATTTCGCCGAGTGCGGTGGCATTGGCATCGTTGTCCAGTGATACGGGAATGTCGTAATGCTGCGAAAGGGCTTCCACGAAATTTACCCGGCCGCCCCAGTTCAGGTTTGCGGCCTGAACGGTGCCGTAACGGTTGTTCCCCGCCGGGGCACCCACTCCGATTCCCACCACTTCTCCGCCCATCTGGTCCCTTCCGGCTTCAATCTCGCGGCTCAGCTGGCGGATATAAGCCGGGAAATCAGCCGCTGACCGGGTATCAAAGGTCTGCCGCCACCGGATTTCGCCCGACCGGGTTACGGCTCCCAGCGTGGTTGTGGTACCTCCCAGATCAACTCCGATCACTACGTTTTCCATACGGTCAGGGGCGTTGAAATTTGACTTTCACAAGTTGACGTCTTTTGACGTCCCAAATTTATTTATAGTTCTTCTCAAAAACAAACAATTTGTTCAAAAAGTGTGTGCGCACACGCAAAAGTTTACCATATTGCGTTACCGTACACGCAATATATAGAGCAGCATTTTATCTTTTCGGGCCGGAGACTATTTTACTGTAACAAATAATATAATTATTCTTACAAATCCCTTACTGATTATGAATTTAAAAACAAGTTTTACAGCCATTACCGGCCCTGCCTGCCTACCGGGACTAATTTTCAATTATCAATTGTCAATTGTCAAGTAACCCCCATGGTCCGGATCAAAGACATTGCAGTAAAGGCGAATGTATCGGTAGGCACCGTGGACCGGGTATTGCACAACCGCGGCCGGGTGGCGGAGGAAGTACGCAGGAAAGTGCTGCAGATTGCGCAGGAGCTGCAATATGAGCCCAACTTGCTGGCCCGGGCATTAGGCTCTAACCGGCTGTACCGGGTGGCTGCCCTGGCGCCCGATGCTGGGCCGGACCCGTACTGGCAACAGCCCTGGGACGGCATCCGCAAGGCAGAGACGCAACTGAAGCGGTACGGCATCCGGGTGGAGCCGTACGTTTTTAATCAGCATGAGGTGGAATCGTTCCGGAAGCAGGCGGCTATGCTGTCCGGAAATCCCCCGGATGGCGTGCTGGTGGCACCGCTTTTTTACCGGGAATCGCTGCCCGTATTTCAGGAGTGGCAAAAGATGGGTTTACCGTATGTGCTGTTCAACACGCAGATCACGGAAAGCCAGCCGCTCAGCTTTATCGGCCAGGACTCGTACCAGAGCGGCTTTCTGGCCGGAAAGCTGCTGCACTACGGCCAGCCGGCGCCGGCGACCTTTCTGGTGGCGCACATCGCCGAAGACTTCACCAACTCAGCCCACCTGATCCGGAAGGAACAGGGCTTCCTGAGCTACTTTGAGCAGAACAAACTTACAGACCGGTACACGGTGGTACACGCCGACTTTTCCGCGGATGCCGTGAAGGAACAGATGCAAAGCCTGCTCTGGCAGCACCCCGTCATCCGGGGCATATTTGTCACTACCTCCAAAGCATACGTGCTGGCCCCTCACCTCCCGGTTATTGGTGGAGGGAGGATCCGGATGGTCGGCTACGATCTGCTGACGCAAAACCAGGCCCTGCTGCAGGATGGCACGATTGACTTTCTGATCAACCAGAACCCAAAGGGTCAGGGCTACTGGGGAGTTGTCCGGCTGGCCGACCACCTGATGTACAAAAAGGAGGTCGCGCCCATTCACTACCTGCCGCTGGATATTATCACCAAAGAAAACCTGCAGTATTACGTGGACGGAGAGTAATTGTATGGTTATATGGTTGAATTGCTGAATTGCTGAATTGTCAGAGTGTCTGCTTCTGAAGGATCATGCCGGCCAGACAGCCATTCAGCCATATAACCATTCAACAATTCAACTACTCCCTCTCCACGTAATCCAGATCCTTGGTGAAGGTTTCTTCGAGAAAATAAAGGGCAACCAGGGCAACGGCAATGGTGAAAAGACCCACAATCAGTGCGCCTTGCACCACGCCCACCATGCTCTTTGCCTGCAGGAAAAGGGCCGTAAGGGGAATGACTGCTCCCCGCACGAAGTTGGGCACCGTTGTAGCTACGGTTGCCCGCAGGTTGGTGCCGAACAACTCCGCGCCGATGGTCACAAACAGCGTCCAGTACCCGTTGGCAAAACCGAGGCAGATGCAGATGGCGTAAAACACATTCACATCCCTGGTTGGAAAAAGCAGATAAGCCAGCACAAAGAAAGTGGACATGAGGATGAACAGGAGAATGACTTTTTTCCGGCTCCTGACGTACTGGCTAAGGAAGCCGCTGGAAATATCGCCGATTACCTGACCGGCAAAGGCCAGCATGACTGCTTTACCGGCTTGGACCGGCTCACTCAAACCGAGGGCAGCGCCGAATTCCGGGGAAAAGGTAATGAGAATGCCCACCACAAACCAGATCGGCAGCCCTACCAGAATACATTGAAAATATTTGGCCAGCCGCTTCCGGCTTCGGAAAATCATCAGGAAGTTGCCCCGCTCTACGCCCCGCTCCTTTACCTGCTTGAAAATACCCGATTCAAATACCCGTACCCGCATCAGAAGCAGCAACAAGCCGAGTCCGCCGCCGATGAAGTATGACACCCGCCATTCAAACAGATCAGCTACAAAATAGGCAAGGATGGCTCCCATTACGCCCATGGTGGCCACTAAGGTGGTGCCGTAGCCGCGGATTTCCTTCGGCAGCACTTCAGCCACAAGCGTAATTCCGGCCCCGAGTTCACCGGCCAGACCAATGCCGGCAATAAACCGCAGCACGGCGTATTGTTCGATGGTGGTAACCAGTCCGTTGGCAAGGTTGGCGAGGGAATAGATCAGGATAGATCCGAAGAGCACGGAAAGCCGCCCTTTCTTGTCTCCGAGAATTCCCCAGAAAATGCCGCCGATCAGCAGGCCGGCCATCTGCATGTCCAGCAGAATGATGCCATCCCGCAGCAGGGCGTCTCCTTCCAGTCCCAGCGACTTCAGACTCGGCACCCGTACAATGCTGAAAAGAAAGAGATCGTACATATCCACGAGGTAGCCCAGCGCGGCTACCATGACGGGTATGGTCAGCAACTTGCCGGAAATGGTGGATTTGGTTGCGGATTGATTTGTCATGGTTAAAATTTTAGACGGGAGACTGAAGATTTCAGATGAAAGAACCGGCGGCAGTTGCGGACAACGGGCAACCGGCAGAGCAAAATATTGACTGACGCGGCATCGCCTCACACTGTCGTTAAGTGATTTGCCGGCGTGCTGGTCAGCTTAGTTGCGGTTAGCTTAAGGCTTTCATTCTTTCTTCTCTTTTTTGTTTTTGGCTTTCTCTAACTTACTTGTATCTAATTTATCTTGTAATCTTCCAGATGCCCGCTTGTTGGTTATCAGATCGTCAAGGGCAATAAAATTGACTTTAATGCCCTCAAATTCAACTTCCTGACGGTTGGCAAAACAAGGCTCAAACTTTACCCCGCTTGCTTGCGTGATCAGATCTATCCGGTTAGGGGGGTGGCCTAACTGAATAATGTTGTCCGGATTTAAAAAATCGTCTGCTGTTAAACCCAAAGAAGCAAAACCGAAGTCAGTAAGCACTTTGACTGTTTTTTCTGCATTTTCTTTATCAATCCACAGCCAAAAGTCCAGATCTTTTGTGTAACGCGGATAACCGTGAAAAGCCACTGCATAGCCACCTACCACCAGATACTTAACCCCGTTTGCGTTTAGCAATTTTATAAACTCTCTGAAATCCTCGTTGGTCACCATACTTCCATTGATTGTATTCCTGCCGGATGGTTTCTAAGGCTGAAATGCGTTCTATCGGCATTCTCTCCATCCAGAAGAAGATATCATCTTCCTCCTCTCCTTTCTTCACTATCTTCAGCTGTGACCGGTCAACTCTTGAATTTGTCATTTGTCTTTCTTTTGGCTTAGGCCAATCTTAAAAACCCCTACAACCTCGGCAGCGTCAGGCCGCCGTCAATCATGAATACCTGCCCGGTGGAGTACGGAAAATAGCCTTGAGCAAGGGCAGCTACGGCTTTACCGATGTCGTCGGGAAAGCCCCAGCGTTTCTGCACGGTCAGGCCGCTTTCGATCAGCCGGTCGTATTTTTCGGTGACACCTGCAGTCATGTCGGTTTTGATGATACCCGGCCGAACCTCGTACACGGGAATGTTGAACTCCCCGAGGCGGGCCGCAAACAGTTGCGTGGCCATGCTCACGCCGGCCTTGGCAACGCAGTATTCTCCCCGGTTCACGGAGGCTACCGTGGCAGAGATAGACGAAATGTTGACGATGCAGCCGCTGAAGTCATCCCGCTTCCGCTGCTGATCAATCATCCAGTTGGCTACCTTCTGGGTCAGAAAATACGGCCCCTGCAAATTAGTAGTCAGTACGTATCCGAAGCTTTCCTCGGTAGCTTCCAGAATGTCCCGGCGTTCCTTAGGGGCCACACCGGCGTTATTGACCAGCACGTCGAGCCGGCCGTAGTGGTCGCTGACGGCGGCCAGCATATTGATCCGGTCTTCGGCGGAGGCGATGTCGCCGCGGCAGTAGATCACGTCACCGCCCAACTCCTTCAACTGCCGGATTACGCCGGCAACGGCCTCTTCGGGCCGTACGCCATTGATCGCAAGGTCAAATCCCGCTTTTGCCAGGTGTCCGGCAATGCCGAGGCCGATGCCCCGGCTGCCACCCGTTACCAATGCTACTTTTTTCATGGATCAGAATGTTGGGAAACGGAATGATTTTCATGAACTGCAAAACGACTTTTCGGGCAGGCTGTCCGGGCAGTTTGGGCAGGCACACGGGCCTGCCCCTACTAACCACTAATCACTTACCACTCAATTCCTCCACCTCCACCCAGCAGCGTCTTTCCCAGCTTTCGATGCCCTTTTCGGCGAGCTGCACGCCTTTGGCTCCTTCGTAGAAGGTCCACGGGAATGGGTCGTCTTTGACTACGTGCTTCAGGAACAGTTCCCACTGCACCTTGAAGGCATTGTCGAAAGGCTCCTGCTCGGGTACTTTGGACCAGCCTTCAAAGAAATTGATGGGCTGCTGAATATCGGGGTTCCAGACGGGCTTGGGCGTATTGCCGTAGTGCTGAATATAACATTCCCGCAAGCCAGCCACGGCGGAGCCTTTGGTACCATCCACCTGGAGCGTCAACAGGTCGTCGCGGCGCACGCGGACTGTCCAGGAAGAATTGAACTGGGCAATCACACCGTTTTCGAGTTCGAAGGTGGCGTAGGCGGCATCGTCGGCGGTGCAGCGGTAGGGTTTGCCCTGTTCGTCGATCCGCTCCGGAATGTGCGTAGCCCCGAGGCAGGAAACGGATTTTACCTTGCCGAAAATATGATCCAGCACGTACCGCCAGTGGCAGAGCATGTCCACGATAATGCCACCGTCGTCTTCCTTGCGGTAGTTCCAGGAAGGCCGCTGCGCCGGAATGGAATGGCCTTCAAACACCCAATACCCAAATTCGCCCCGTACGGAAAGAATATCGCCGAAGAAGCCGTTTTGCATGAGCCGCTTCAGTTTGAGCAGGCCGGGCAGCCAGAGTTTGTCCTGCACCACGCCGTTTTTCAGGCCGGCTTCCTTGCACAGCCGGTAAAGGGAAAGGGCCGTTTCGGTATCCACGGCGGTAGGTTTCTCGCAGTAGACGTGCTTGCCAGCCTTTACGGCCTTGCGTACGCCTTCGGCCCGGCGGCCGGTGGTCTGGGCATCGAAATAGATGATGTTGTGCGGGTCGGCAAGGGCTTCGTCGAGGTTGGTGGTCATTTTGGTGACGCCGGCCCGCTTGCAGAGGGCTTCGAGCTTGTTGGGGTCGCGGCCCACCAGAACCGGGTCGGGCATGATGGTTTCGTCGGTGCCGATTTTGACGCCACCCTGCCGGATAATTTCCACAATGGACCGCATCAGGTGCTGATTGGTACCCATCCGGCCGGTCACGCCGTTCATGATAATGCCGATTTTGTGTTCTTTCATAGGAGGCGGTTAGGAGTTAGCTTGTTAGGGGTTGGCTGGATTGACGGGTGATTTTGTTTCTGTATGGCTGTCTGGTTGAGTTGTTCAGTTGCTGAATTGTTGGAGATAGGAAAATGACCGTTCAACAATTCAACAGTTAAACAATTCAGCAATGCATCTATTTAAATCATAATCCCTTACAGGATTGTCATTCCCGGAGGGAATCTTGATAGTGCAAAGCCTGAAGAGTGTTTCACAAAAAAGATTCCCTCCGGGAATGACACCCTGCGGAGACTACTCTGGCCAATACATACTTATTTGGTTTTCAAGGCATTGAGTTCTTTTTGAACCTTATTCCTGGTGAAGCGAATATGACTGGCCGTGAATAACCATTCAGCCATTCAACCATATAACCATAATCTTTCTTGTCAATCCAGCTAACTGCTAATTCATGAATGTTCGAGGTATGCCTGCGTAATTTTCTCCAGAAACTGACCCTGGTCGCCGGACCAGTAGTGATTGGAGAAAATCTCCACTTCATTGAAGCCACGGAAGCCGGCCTTCTCCACCCAACTCCTGATCTGCCGGACGTCAATGCACCCCTCCCCCATCAGACCCCGGTCATTGAGCAAGTCAGTAGTGGGTATTTTCCAGTCACAGATGTGGAAGGCCAGCAGGTGACCGTTCCGGCCGCAGCGGTAGATTTCCGCTTCCAGCGCCGGGTCCCACCAGAGGTGGTACACGTCCACGGCAATGCCCACCCACGGAGAGTTCAGTTCCTCAGCCATGTCATTGGCCTGCCCCAGCGTATTGACTGCCGAACGGCTGTCGGCGTACATCGGGTGCAGCGGCTCAATGGCCAGCTTTACGCCGGCGGCCTGGGCGTGCGGAATCACCGCCGAAATGCCGTCGCGGATCTGCTTCCGGGATTCGGTCAGTGGCTGGCCGGGAACGGCTCCGCACACCAGTACCACGTGGGGCGCACCGAGTTCGGCAGCTTCGTCCACGGCTCGTTTGTTGTCGTCAATAGCGGCCTGCCGTCCGGACTTTTCTGAATGGGGAAAGAACCCGCCCCGGCAGAGTGAAACCACCTGCAAACCGCTTTCGCGGAGCATGGCACCTGTTTCGCAGATACTCCGTCCGGCAAGGGTGTCGCGCCAGACAGTAATGCCACCGACACCCGCTTCGGAAAATCGTCTTGCGGCTTCTTCTATCTTCCACGGCCTGGTGGTGATCGTATGAACGCAGAGCCGCGACAAATCATTTATTGGTGCTGCGCTCATTGGACGGCCCGGAAAAAGGTATAGTATTCTTCTCCGCGCACGATCCGGTTAAGGTAAAGAGCTGCTTCCCGGGCGTGATAATCACCCCACATGCTGGATTCACCGTTGGGAATTTTGCTTCCTCCGGGCACGTAATCCCAGCCATTGGGACGGTGGTAAATGGAATGCAGAATCAGTCCCTGATGATCAGGGCTGGTGCTTAAATAAGGCTCATCAAACAAAGTATTGAGCACGGTCAGCCCCGCCTGCCAGTAGCGGCTGCCGGCTTCCTTTTCGCCCTTTCCGGACAGATAACGGCCCAGCCGGAGCAACCCCTGCGCACCGATAGCTGCTGCGGAGCTGTCTACGGGTTCAAATTCATTATAAGGATCGGCCGGACGGCTCAGGTAGTCGCCGAGTTTGTGGAGGTTCGGGGCACCGGTGTCCCAATACGGAATGCCGTCCGTGGGCGTGTGTTCAATGTAAAAGTCACAAGTAGCCTTAGCCGCCCTGAGCAACCAGGCTTCGATCCGGTGACGCCCACCGAACGGTTCCAGTTGCGCATCGGGGATGGTTTCCAGACATTCCAGTTCCTCCGGAAAACCGCACATGGCCCAGGCGAGGCCGCGCGTCCAGGTGGTGAAGCCGGAGTAGCCCTGCTGCGAATTGGGGGCGCGGAAGTTGCCGTCTTTGGTATTGAAAATGCTTTCGTGCGCCGCGCGGCCCCGGAGGTCGTACGAATCGCGGCCCTCACCGTAGTACACGGAGTAGTCGGCGGTGGCCTTCATGTGCTGCAGGGCCCTTTCCAGCAAATCAATTTTTATATCATTTTCTGCCTGAAAAACATGCCCCAGCAGGTGACTGACCATCAGGGCCCGGCAGGAACGGATGGTATCCACGAAAAGAGAGTGAGCCCCGTTGAAAGAGTAGATGTAGCCGCCGTTTTTGATCACCGTCCAGCGGCTGGCCTGCACGGCACCGGATATTTTCAGGGCCAGTTCGTAGAAGTTTTTCTCCCATTCGTTGTGCTCGGTCTTGCCCTCCTTCATCAGGCGGAGCAGATTACCGTAGGTGCTTACGTTGTTGAAGCCGTGGTCGTGCACACCAATGTGGCTGATATGCGGGGCCATGACCTCCAGCGTTTTTTTCCGGCCGCTTTCGAGAAACTCCCGTTCCCCGGTGGCGTCAAACTGCAGGATGGCTGAGCCAAACTGGAAGCCCTGCGTCCATTCGGTCCAGCCGCGTGTGGTATAGCGGCCGCCGGCGGTAAACACGGGTGACCCTTCGGAGAGGTCGTAGTTCCTTTCAATCAGTTTGATTTTCTCTCCGGATAATTCCCAGAAACGCCCCAGTTTCCGGGAAAGGTGGGCGGGTTGCAGTTCGTAGTTTACTTTGATCATTGGCAGGTTCAGTGGGAGTATGCGCTGCTGTAATACTATACTAAAAGCAGGATAAATGCCAGTTCTACTCACCAAAGTTCAATAAAAAGATTTACCTGCGGACGAGCTTCGGTAGACTTTCCGGCTGGTTGGTTCAGAACATAAATCACCGGCATTCCGTAAAGAGGCGTTATAAAAAATTACTGTACATGACTGTCAATCTGAGAGTATTCATTATTGATGATGACTATATCAGCAACATCGTGACTGAGAGTATACTGCAGCGGGCGGACCTGCCCGGCTCCGTTCATATCTATCAGAACCCGAAGGAGGCCCTGCAATTTATCAGGGACTCCGGCACCAGCGACGGGCAGCAGAATTTCCGGTACCTGATCTTTCTGGACGTACTGATGCCCCTGATGGATGGGGACGAATTTGTGGCCGAACTGGAAAAGATTCCGTCCCTGCCCCGGGCCGATACTTCGGTGGTGCTGCTGACCGGATCCGAATACTCCTACCACACCAGAAAATTTGAACAGTTCACTTCCATAAAGGCCAGCCTGATCAAGCCGCTCACCGGGGAGGCCGTTGAATTGCTGCTGAAAAAACTGTACAACTCCCCGGCAACCTGACCCGGCTACCGCCGGCCAAAATTATTTTCTGCTCCCCGACCCGGCTATGTGCCGGAGATCAAGTTTACGGTCAGCCGGTTGCGGCCTTTGGGTTCCACACCACCTTTACCAGTCGTTGCGCCTGATTGCGCGTATGATTTTGAGGGATCAGAAAATACTTTAATCTTTCCGTCCGGAAAACATCAGCCTGCCTATGGTCACCGCCACCCAAGTCTCAACTGCATGGTACACCGTCCGGAACATTGATACCGTGGATACACCGGCACTGCTCATCTACCGCGACCGGGTACTGGAGAATATCCGGATGCTCAAAAGCATGGCAGAGGGTGACGTAAACTCGCTGCGGCCGCACGTAAAAACGCACAAAATGGCGGAGGTTGCCGGATTGATGCTGGCAGAAGGCATCCGTAAATTCAAGTGCGCCACCATAGCTGAGGCCGAAATGCTGGCTTCGGCGGGGGCTCCCGATGTACTGCTGGCCTATCAGCCGGGTGGTCCAAAGATACAGCGCCTGCTCCGGCTGGTGCAACATTACCCCCAAACCCGCTTTTCCAGCCTCGTTGACAACCCGGCCACGGCGCAGGCCCTTTCGCACTTGTTTGAAACCGAAGGCGAAAGCGTGGGCATTTACCTTGATCTGAATGTTGGCATGAACCGGACCGGAATCGTGCCCGGCCGGGAGGCGCTGGAGTTGTACCTGCTTTGCGCTACGCTGCCGGGCCTCCGGCCGGTGGGGCTGCACGTGTACGACGGGCATATCCGCGATCCGGACCTGATTCAGCGCAAAGAAAAGTGCGACAAGGCTTTTGAGCCGGTCACGATGCTGGCCCGTGAAATCGTCAATGCCGGGCAGACGCCCCCGGTGATTGTGGCGGGAGGTTCGCCCACTTTTCCGGTCCATGCCCGCCGGCCCGGCGTGGAGCGCAGTCCCGGAACGTTTGTGTTCTGGGACTGGACCTATTACACCGGTCTGCCGGAACAGCCCTTCCTTTTTGCTGCCATTCTGGCGGCGCGGGTGATTTCCGTGGTCAATTCCGGAACGATCTGCCTGGATCTGGGCCACAAATCCGTTGCCGCCGAAAACCCGCTGCCAAGGGTAAAATTTCTGAATGCGCCCGATGCCCAGCCGATTGCCCAGAGTGAAGAGCATCTGGTGGTAAAGGTGCCCGAAACGGCCGGCTACAAGGTTGGGGATGTATTTTACGGCGTGCCGGTACACATCTGCCCTACCTGCGCCCTCTACGACCGTGTGCAGGTGGTAGACGACAATGAGGTAACCGGTACCTGGAAGGTAGTGGCCCGCGACCGGTTGATCAGCTGCTGATGATTGGCCCGGACGGGAATCTTTTTGGCAAAAACCTTGAAACACCTAATATTGACGCCGGCCTTCCATATTTTCCTGCTTTCAGAATTCTTGCGTCTGTGTTACCCGGTAGATGGCATCCGGAAATCCCTGTTTTATGAAAACGATTCTGGTTCCTACCGATTTCAGTACCTGTGCCCTGGCCGGCCTCCGGTTCGCGTACCCGCTTGCCTTTCGTACCGGATCACAGCTGATTCTGATGCATTCACTGGACGTCGTGCCACCGACTTTCATGCATTCTCACCCGATGCATCACTGATGATGGATCTGGCGCGCCTCTGGAATGCCCGCGTCACGGTGATGCACGTTATGGAAGAAGCTACTGCTGAGAAGCAGACAAAAGCCGAAGAAAACTTCCGGAAACTATTCAGTCAGTTGCCGTACGACAATCTTTCCTTCCAGCCGGAGAATCATGATGACGTGGAAAAGGGCATTCTGGACTTTGTAAACCGCACGGGAGCGGACATGCTGGTCATGCAGCACCGCACCCGAAAATGGTGGCAGCAGCTTTTCCGCGACAGCCACACCAAACAAGTGGCCTACCAGGTCCGGATTCCCCTGCTGGCTATTCACTGAAAGACCAGATCCGGCACGCTTCATCCCGCCGGAAAAACACCTCTCAGCGTGGTTTGCATCCGCCGGCGTTCTAACTCACTGCCGCAGGACTTTCTCAAAAGAGGGTATTGTTGTAGTGGTCCACGCCTGAACCAGCAGGGGCCAGGCGTGGACACCTGAATCGCTACAGAAGTCAGGATCAGAATTTACAGGATTAAAAGATAAACAGGATCTGCTCCCGCAATCCCTTCATCCTGCTCATCCCGCAAATCCTGATTCTGACAAATATCCCCAAGCCTTTCTCAAAGTACCGCTCGGTTGGCTCCGGGGCAGGTGGTCCAGGCGTGGACGTTTGAACCAGCAGGGGGCGTCCACGTCTGAATCAAGACAGCGATACCCAATTTTTGAGAAAGTCCTGAAAAAATAAAGCATTTCACGGCCGCCGCAAATCAGGCCCTGCGCAAACCTATTCCGGTTTACCGTAGTAAGTAGTCAATCAAAATTAGGGATAGGAATCGACATGGAAGAACAAAGTGCCACCAATTTGATTGCGTCTGCGGCGGGAGCTGTCTTTCTGGGAATCGTCCACCTCTTTGCTTACCGGCTAAAGTCACTGATGGAATCCGCAGCAAATGGCTTTCCTTTGCCGGGGGAATTGAGACTTTCCCTCCATTGCGTACATATTTGTGCACTTGCTGCCGGAACGTAGGCATGAGAAAACCACTCTCATCTCCAAACAAAGATCAAAAAGCAGCATGCCTTTGTGGAGTTTCATCCCGAAAGTGCAGACCAGTTAACCCGGTATCCGCTTATACCTCACTTAAAGAGTCCCAACCTTTTCTCAGCCTCTGCAGTTTTACGCGCTGTACTACGGAATTGAACGGCACGCCAAGCTCTCCGGGGTGTCAGTTCTTCACCCCAGCAAGTTCAACTTGTAAATACGGCCTTGACTTGATCCGGGCCAAAGCACCTTGATGAGCATCCTGAAAATACAACCGTATTTTACTTCCACATTTTTATGTTCGGGATCTATAATGCACGTTGTGGGTCTTTCTTACACCCTCCGGCAGGAAGAGTGGGGATTAAAAGAACTGCTGACTTTTGTGCTGGCCATGACTTTTGTGCTGGCCATTGGCTTTCACTTTATGGTCAATGACATCGGCTTTATTGAGCACTACCGGCATGTTTATATCAAAAGAGGGCGGTGGCTGCTCGGCTTTACGCCCATGTTTATATCTGCTGGGTTGGGCAACAGGCAGCCTGATCAGACTTGAAGAAGCCCATCTCGGGCTGGTACTGGCTTTCATTGCCGGCGGCACGATTCTCAACGTGATGAAGGAGGAATTACCGGAGGAGAGAAAAAGCAATTATATTTCTTTTATTGCCGGGGCTGCCGGCTACAGCCTGTTGTTGCTTTTGCTGTCCTGACCATTCCGGTAACGGCCGCAAAGAGCTATGTGTGCGCTGTCTTTTTCAACACAGAAAGCCGGAAGTTTTCTCCCGGCTTTCTGTGTTGATGGTTTATGATAAAGTTAAGCTACCTTCTGAATGATTGCCTTGAAGGCTTCCGGATGGTTGAAGGCCAGATCGGCCAGCACCTTGCGGTTGAGGTCGATACCAGACTTGGATAGCTTACCCATGAATGCGGAGTAAGGACATGCCGTGTTCGCGTACGGCGGCGTTGATACGCATGATCCAAAGGGAGCGAAACTCTCTCTTCACCTTGCGGTCGCGGTAGGCATACAGCCAGCCTTTTTCAATGGCGTTTTTGGCTACTGTCCAAACGTTCTTTTTTCTGCCCCAGAAGCCCTTGGCGTGCTTCAGCATTTTCTTCCGGCGGGCCCGGGCGGCAACAACATTTACTGATCTTGGCATTACTTTTAGTTTTTTAGTGGTTGGCGGTTCTCAGGGAACACTTAGGCGCCAGCAACCGGGTGAAACATGAATCAAACCGAAATACTATTCGATTGGGGAACTGTGCATCAGATGTTCAGCAACTCTCTGACGCGGGGCATATCAGCATCCGACACCAGGGTAAACTTGGACAGACGCTTCTTCTGCTTGTGGGTCTTCTTGGTCAGGATGTGGTTGTGGAAAGCATGCTTTCTTTTTCACCTTGCCTGTCCCCGTGAGCCGGAAACGCTTCTTTGACCCCGAATTGGTTTTCGCTTTTGGCATTTTTATTTAGCTGATAGTTATTGAAAATTTTATTTGGCTTTTGCCGGCTTGGGCGACAGCATCAGAAACATCCGCTTTCCCTCCAGCTTTGGCATTTCATCTACTTTTGCTACGTCTTCCAGTGCCTGGGCAAATTTCAGCAGCAGGATTTCGCCCCGCTCCTTGAAAACAATTGCCCGGCCAACGAAGTGAACGTAGGCTTTCACTTTGGAACCTTCCTTGAGGAAGTTCAGTGCATGCTTGAGCTTAAATTCAAAATCGTGTTCGTCGGTATTCGGACTGAAGCGGATTTCCTTGACAATGACCTTTTGGGCCTTGGCCTTCATCTCCTTTTGCTTCTTCTTCTGATCGTATTTAAACTTGGAGTAATCAACAATTTTGCAGACAGGAGGATCGGCACTGGGAGAAATTTCCACCAGATCCAGATTCTGAGCCCTGGCCATTGCCAATGCCTGTGGCGTTTCGTAAACACCTTGCTCCACGTTTTCACCGACTAACCGACGCGGGGTATACGGATTCTTTCGTTGATACGATACGGCTCCTCGACTCTCCCCCGAGGGGCTGGTCTTTGCGGTCTGTTGATAGGTACCTCCTTATTTAAGTTAAAGAAATATAGACTAAATACGATTCAGCCTGCAAATATCCGATTATTTCAAAAATAATAAAAACGGCTACCCGCAAAAAATAGAAAAAAGGGTATACCAGCGGATTATATCCGGTATACCCCGTTAAAAGACAACTTCATTGTACTGCCACCTGACCGGTCAGCATGCCTTCGGCCTCTTCTTTGAACATCCGCACGAATTCGGCCACCGGGAAGCTACCCGCATCGCCTTGTCCGTGCTTCCGGACGGATACCCTGCCTTCGGCAGCTTCCTTCTCGCCCACGATCAGCATGTAAGGCACCTTCCCTACTTCGGCATCCCGGATCTTGCGGCCGATCTTTCATCCCGGCCATCCACAAAACCGCGGATGTCCTGCTCCTAGTAGCTGGGTGAATACCCCGGCCGCGTAGTCAGCGTACTTCTCCGAGATGGGCAGCACGGCAATCTGATCAGGCGCCAGCCACAGCGGGAAGTTGCCGCCGCAGTGTTCGATCAGGACGGCTACGAAGCGTTCAAGGGATCCAAACGGGGCGCGGTGAATCATGACGGGCCGGTGACGCGCTCCATCCGAACCCACGTATTCGAGTTCAAAACGCTGCGGCAACTGATAATCTACCTGAATGGTGCCCAGCTGCCAGCGCCTTCCGAGGGCGTCGCGGACCATGAAATCCAGCTTCGGGCCGTAAAAGGCCGCCTCCCGTACTCGATCACTGTATTCAGCGGCCGTTCGGCGGCCGCTTCCATGATATCGCGTTCGGCCTTCTCCCACTGGGCCTCGTCGCCGATGTATTTCTGCCGGTCGGTCTGGTGCCGGAGCGAGATCTGCGCAGTATAGTCACTGAAGCCCAGCGCTTTGAATACGTACAGCACCAGATCAATCACCTTGATGAATTCTTCCTTCACCTGATCAGGACGGCAGAAGATATGAGCGTCGTCCTGGGTGAAGCCGCGTACCCGGGTGAGGCCATGCAGTTCGCCGCTCTGTTCGTAGCGGTACACGGTGCCAAATTCAGCAAGGCGCAGCGGCAGATCGCGGTACGAGCGGGGTTTGGTTTTATAAATCTCGCAGTGGTGCGGGCAGTTCATCGGCTTGAGCATAAACTCCTCATCCTCATCCGGCGTGCGGATGGGCTGGAAGGAATCAGCGCCGTACTTGTCCCAGTGGCCCGAGGTCACGTACAATTGTTTGCTGCCGATGTGCGGCGTAACGACCGGCTGGTAACCGGCCCGCACCTGAGCCTTCCGGAGAAAGCTTTCCAGCCGTTCGCGCAGCACGGTTCCCTTGGGCAGCCACAGCGGCAGTCCCATGCCTACCTTTTCCGAAAAGGCAAACAACTCCATTTCCTTGCCCAGCTTCCGGTGGTCGCGCTTTCTGGCCTCCTCCAGCATGGTCAGGTATTCGGTCAGTTCCTTCTGTTTGGGAAATGTAATGGCATAAATGCGGGTCAGCTGCTTGCTGTTGATGTCGCCGAGCCAGTAGGCACCGGCCACGTTGAGCAGTTTAACGGCCTTCACAAACCCGGTGTCGGGAATGTGCGGTCCGCGGCAAAGGTCCACGAAGCTGCCCTGGGTATAAAACGTAATGGAGCCGTCTTCGAGCCGCTCCAGCAGGTCGAGTTTGTATTGGTCGCCTTTTGGGTAAAATAGTTCAGCGCATCGGCTTTGCTTACCGGCTTGCGCACGTAAGCATTCTTCTGCCGGGCCAGCTCCAGCATTTTCTCCTCGATCCTGGCGAAGTCTTCCTGCGAAAACGGCTGTCCGCCAAGGTCCACGTCGTAGTAAAAACCGTTTTCGATGGCTGGTCCGATGCCGAACTTTACGCCGGGATACAGCGCCTCCAGGGCTTCAGCCATCAGGTGGGCAGATGAGTGCCAGAATGTAGACTTCCCTTCCGTGTCGTTCCATGTCAGCAGTTGTACGGCGGCATCGGTGTCAATGGGACGCGTGGCATCCCATACTTCACCGTTTACTTTGGCTGCCAGTACATTGCGGGCCAGCCCTCGCTGATCTGCAGGGCAATATCCATCCCGCTGCTGCCGCCGGGCACCTGCCTGACACTCCCGTCGGGAAGAGTAATGTTTATCTGTGGTTCACTCATACCCGCAAAATTACTCCTTAATCTCTAAAGGTATGGTTTCAATGCTGAACAATTGTTTGCGGCGGCGGGCCAGCGAATCAAGGGCACGCCACTCACGTTTCTGATCCTCGCGTTTCTTCAGCAGACCGTATACTTCGAGGACTGCCCTGTCGGTACTGTCCTTCTCAAGCGCCTCGGTATAGCGGGCCAGTGCACTGCGGCCGCGGCCGGTTTTGTCGTAGCAGAGATATAACCGGTAAGGCACTTCTGGGCCAGCGGCTGCGGTAGTGGAGTAATTTTTCGTACCAGGGCAGCGCAAGGGAGTACTCTTCGCTGCCGAAGTGCAGCCCGGCCAGCCGGTGCATGGTCACGGGCAGTTCCTGGTTGCTCCGCAGGGCTTCGCGCAGGAAGATTTTGGCGCTGTCGTTTTGCCCGGTCAGCTGGTAGAGTTTTCCCAGATTCAGGTTCAGGGGCAGGTAAGCGGGGTCAAGGCTGTATCCCTTCAGTCCGTAGATTTTGGCCCGGCCCGTCTGGCGGCTGCCGATGCTGATTTCGGTCAGGCGGTTGTAGGCTTCCGGTAAACCGGCCGGCGGCGGATGGCTTCATGCAGATACTCAACCGCCCGGGCCGTATCACCGGTGCTGGCGGCCACGTGGCCTTTCCAGTAATAGAGCTGCGGCTCGGCCGGAGTACGGCGCAGGGCGTCGTCGAGGGAAGCATTGGCTTTTTTGTAGTCTCCGCGCACGGCATACAGCTGACCAAGCAGCGCCACGAAGCCCGGTGCCTGGCCTTCTTCCAGCTTGAGCGCCTGCTCGGCATCCCGGAAAGCCGAATCAATAAGCCCGCCCTCCATCAGCAGCTGGGCCCTGAGGGCATAGTAGCGGCCGTAGCGTTCATTGGTTTCGCGGTGGTCAATGGCCTGGGTGAGGTCCTGAAGGGCCATCTGCTTCTTACCCGCCTGCTGGTAAAGCAAAGCCCGGCGGTAGTAGTATTCACTGCGGCGCGGTTCATCGTCAATGGCATCGCTGAGGGCCAGCAGACTGGCTTCCTGAATGGCCGGCAGGTTGTCGGGCAGGGGCGGAATTTTCACCTCCCGGTTCTCGGGCGCAGTACAGGCCGGCAGCCACGTCAGGGCCAGGAACAAAACGAACAATTTATAATGACTCAGGCTTTTCACGGGTTGAAGAGAAGAAAATGTCGGGAGGGACCGGCGGGCACCAGCCCTTATTCAAATTTGCGCAATCGGGTGCTGATTACCAACAATAAGGCCGGTTCTGTTCGCTTGCAGCCCGATGCAGGTTCATGAAAGTTACCTCCGGTAATCTCAGGAATTAAATGGCAAACCTTCCGGTCCACCCGAACGGAAAACGAAAAAAGGCAGTTACATGTTCGTACTCCTCCGGGGTTGCCCATAATTGCCGGAAAAAAGATTTATGAGAAAAACAACAAATTTTTTCTCGCTTTCCTGCGAATTAAAAAAGGGGCCAGACTTGCTTCTTTTGGCGAATTAACCTAAATTTAAGAATTGAATACCTCCTTTGCTTATCCGAAAAATTATATTTAGACTTTATGGTCTGTCTGACAGTTCTTGGCAATGACCGGGTATTTGTCTTTTTTCGCGGGTAGTTCAGGAACATTTCACAAACATTTTGTTCGCCTGCGAACAAGTAAGTTCTGAGCCTTCTTTGATGCCCGGCTTTTACAATTCATTCATTCAGATATAAAAAATGGCTGCACCTGTTCATAATTATACCGAAGACAGCATCAGGTCCCTCGACTGGCGGGAGCACATCCGCCTGCGGCCCGGCATGTACATCGGCAAGCTGGGCGACGGCTCCTCCCCCGACGATGGCATTTACGTGCTGGTCAAAGAGGTGGTCGACAACTCCATAGATGAGCACATGATGGGCTTCGGAACCAGGATTGAGATTACCATCAGCGAGCACCGCGTGGAAGTGCGCGACTACGGCCGGGGCATTCCGCTGGGCAAGGTGGTCGACTGCGTTTCCAAGATCAACACCGGTGGCAAGTACGACTCAGGCGCGTTTCAGAAATCGGTTGGCCTCAACGGCGTGGGTACCAAGGCGGTCAATGCGCTTTCCAGCTACTTCAAGGTACAATCGTTCCGGGATGGCAAGACCCGGATGGCCGAATTCAAACAGGGCATCCTGACCAAAGATTCGCCCGAGCAGCCGACCAAAGAGCGAAACGGCACGCTGATGGTGTTTGAGCCGGACGATTCCGTTTTCAAGCATTATAAGTTCAATTCGATCTACCTCGAAAAGCAGATCTGGAACTACGCTTATCTGAATTCCGGACTGACCATTGTATTCAACGGGCAGAAATACGTATCGCAGCACGGCCTCCGCGACCTGCTGGAAAGCAACACGAACGTAGAGGAACTGCGGTACCCGATTATCCATCTGAAAGGCAACGACATTGAAATTGCCCTCTCCCACGGCAACGCGTACGGCGAGGAATACTATTCCTTCGTGAACGGCCAGTACACCACGCAGGGCGGCACCCACCTTGCGGCTTTCCGCGGATCGGTTGCCAAGACGGTAGTTGAATTCTTCAAGAAGCGGAAGAAAGACTTTGAAGCCTCCGACATCCGCGCCTCGGTTATCGCTGCCGTTGCCGTGCGGGTGCAGGAGCCGGTTTTTGAGTCACAGACCAAGACCAAGCTGGGTTCCCTGAACGTGGGTCCGGAGGGTCCCACGATGAACACCTTCGTGAACGACTTTGTCTCCAGGCATCTGGATAACTTTCTGCACGAGAACCCAAAAATTGCGGAAGCGCTGGAGAAACGGATTCAGCAGTCGGAAAGGGAACGAAAGGAAATTGCCGGCATCAAAAAGCTGGCCAACGAACGGGCCAAGAAGGCCAGCATGCACAACAAGAAGCTGCGCGACTGCCGCGTGCACCTGACAGATGTGAAAAACGAAAAGCACCAGGATACTACGCTTTTCATCACCGAGGGTGACTCGGCGAGCGGTTCCATCACCAAGTCCCGGAATGTGGAGCTTCAGGCCGTGTTCAGCCTGCGCGGAAAGCCGCTGAACTGTTTCGGGCTCACCAAGAAAATAGTGTACGAAAACGAAGAGTTCAACCTGCTGCAACACGCCCTTGACATTGAGGATGGCATTGATAACCTGCGCTACAACCAGATTGTGATTGCCACCGACGCCGACGTGGACGGGATGCACATCCGCCTGCTCATGCTGACATTCTTCCTGCAGTTTTTCCCGGATCTGGTGAAGAACGGGCACCTGTTCATTCTCGAAACACCCCTGTTCCGGGTGCGGAACAAGAAGCAGACCAACTACTGCTACACCGACGAAGAGCGGCAGCGGGCCATTGCCAAACTGGGTCCCAAGCCGGAAATCACCCGGTTTAAGGGTCTGGGTGAAATTTCACCGGACGAATTTGGTAAGTTTATCGGCGAGGACATCCGGCTGAAGCCGGTGATTCTGCGGAAGGATACTTCTATCCCTATGCTGCTGAGTTACTACATGGGCAAAAACACCCCCGACCGGCAGCGGTTCATTGTAGACAACCTGCGGATTGAAAAAGACATTGTGAATGAAGACCTGGTGCCGGTGGAAGAAGCCGAACCTGCCGAAGTGTAGTTAATATTTAGTTATTGGGTTATCGGGTTATTGGGTTATCGGGTTATCGGGTTTGATTAAAAAAAGAAATATGCTGACCACTCCAGCCATTGTTACTGCCGGGGATTACCTCGCCGCCGAACGAAAGAGTCCGGAGCGGCATGAGTTTTTACACGGAGAGATTATCCCTATGGGAGGCGCATCATTTCCGCACAATACAATCACGAGCAATCTTGTAATTCTGCTTGGTTCTTCCTTATGGGAGAAGGATTTCTTTGTCTGTCAGAGCGACATGCGGGTACACAACCCGGTTACCGGCAGTTACTTTTATCCCGATGTAGTCGTCACGCAGGGTGAACCCGGGTTCGCGGATGAGCAGTTTGACTCCCTGCTCAATCCGGTAATGGTCATTGAAGTACTTTCTTCCGGTACTGAGGCCTATGACCGGGGCGACAAGGCTTACGTATACAGCCACATTCCCTCTATGCGCGAATACCTGATCGTATCGCAGGAAGAAGCCTCCGTTGAACACTGGACGAGACTGGAAGAAAACAAGTGGCAACTGGAAGAAATAAAGGGACTGGAACAGACGCTTCACGTGCTGGGCGGAAGCTGCAGGCTGAAGCTGGCAGACGTGTGCCGGAAGGTGGTTTTCAAGACCTGAACCAGCCCTTTCAGTCAGCCGGTGTTTTCACGTCTTCCCATATCAAATAACAATTTTCTCTCCGCTTCATGGACCTTACCCAACTCCGCCAGCAGATAGATGACCTTGATGCCCAACTGCTTCAACTGCTTAACCGGCGGATGGATGTGGTCAAAATGGTGGGTGAGCTCAAGCGGGCCAACAAGGCCATCATTTACCGGCCGGAACGCGAAAAGTTTATCATTGACCGCTTGGTGGGCCTGAACAGCGGGCTTCTGACGCGACCAGCCATTGAAGCCATCTTCCTTGAGATTTTTGCGGTAGCCCGCAACATTGAACTGCCCGAACGCATTGCTTACCTCGGCCCGGAAGGTTCCTTTACCCACCAGGCGGCCGAAAGCCGGTTTGGGGCCATGAGTGAATACGTGGCGCTGCCCAGCATCCGGTCGGTATTTGAAAGCGTAAACACGGAGCGGACCCGCTTCGGCGTGGTGCCCATCGAGAACAACCAGGAAGGGATTGTCAACGAAACCATTGACCTGCTGTACGAACTGGACGTTAAGATTGTGGCGGAGCTGCCGCTGGCCATTCATCATACTTTCGCTACCAAAGCCGAGAAGCTGAGCGAAATCACCCGCATTTATTCGAAGGACATTGCCTTCCGGCAGTGCAACAAGTTTTTGCGGGAGTACTTTGAGCATCATCCGGTGGAACTGATTCCGGTGGAGTCTACTTCCAGGGCAGCCCTGATTGTGTCGCAGGAGCCGCAGGCCGCAGCCATCTGTTCGCACATTGCCGCCAAGTTGTTTGAGGTGCCCATCCTGTTCCACAACATTGAAGACAGCGAGACCAACCGGACCCGCTTTCTGATCATCAGCAAGGATTTCAAGAATGCCAGAAGCGGCAACGACAAAACAACGATTCTGGTCAATCTGGACAACCAGGCCGGGTCGCTGGCCCGCTTCCTGCAACGGTTTGATGAGAAAAAGATAAACATGACCAAGATCGAAAGCCGCCCGCTGCGCGAGGGTGAGCAGTTCCGGTCGTGGTTCTATATTGACTTCGACGGCCACATTGACGACGACGACGTGCAGGAAATCATCCTCGCCCGGCAGGGGCAGGTGAAATGGGCCGGCAGCTACGTGAAACTTACCTGATGGCTGAATGAAAGAAGGATTTATTGAATACGAAGATTTGTTGTTACTACGCGGGAAGAAAGAAATGTAATCCATATGAACGCACTTGAATTTTCGGGTAAGATTGAGGGAGGCGTAATTCGCCTGCCGGAAGGATATGAAGAGTATGATAATAGCTATGCCCGGGTGCTTCTGCTTCTGCAGGAGCCTTCTCATTCTATGGATCAGAAAAACAAACTGGAGTTTGTATTCCGAAAAATGGAAAACAAGGCTCTGTTTTCAGAAATCAGCACTCCGGTAGAGTGGCAAAAACGCTTAAGGGATGAATGGGAATAAGGCTTTACCGGACTCCAATATTCTGATCTATGCCTCCAGACGAGAGATAGATATTGAAGCACTTCTCAATGCTTACAACTCGTTTTCGGTTTCCATTATCACATATATGGAAGTTTATGGCTATAATTTTCAGGATGATACCGAGAGAAAGTTAGTCGATGAGCTCTTCCAGGTACTGGAGATTATAGACATCAACCGACCGATAGCCGATTTTACTGTTCGATACAAAAAAAATAAAACCAGAAAGATCCGACTGCCGGATGCTGTTATATTGTCTACCTGCCAAATGGATCGGTGCTGAGTTGGTAACCAATGACTTTGACGATTTCCGCGGCATCGATGATCAGATCATTATCAGAAAGATTGAAGACTTTAAAAAATAGTTTTTATCTCACTCTTCAGTCCTTAATTCTATTAAATCAATAATTCAATCATTTTCACTTATACATGTCGAACGAGCAAGCAGACAAGGAGATTCTGCACAATGCAGAAGTGATCTCCGGCATGTACGAAAACTGGTTTCTTGAATACGCTTCCTACGTGATACTGGAGCGGGCCGTGCCCGCGATGGAAGACGGCCTGAAGCCGGTTCAACGCCGGATTCTGCACGCAATGAAAGAAATGGACGATGGCCGCTTCAACAAAGTGGCAAACATCATCGGGCAGTCGATGCAGTACCACCCGCACGGTGATGCCTCCATCGGCGAGGCCATTGTGAACCTCGGCCAGAAGGACCTGCTCATTGAAACGCAAGGGAACTGGGGCGACGCACGGACCGGCGACGGGGCGGCAGCCAGCCGGTACATTGAGGCCCGTCTGAGCAAATTTGCCCTTGAAGTCGTTTTCAATCCCGATACCACCGAATGGCAGCTTTCGTACGACGGCCGTAAAAAGGAGCCCGTAACCCTGCCGGTTAAGTTTCCGCTGCTGCTGGCGCAGGGGGTGGAAGGCATTGCAGTCGGCCTTGCGACCAAGATCATGCCCCACAACTTCATCGAGCTGATTGAGGCTTCGGTTGATATTCTGAAGGGCAAGGAAGCCAGCGTGTTTCCTGACTTTATGACCGGTGGCCAGATTGACGTTTCGGCGTACAACGGCGGCCAGCGCGGCGGCAAGGTCCGCATCCGGGCGCACATTGAGGAGCTGGACAAGAAAACGCTGGTGATCCGCGACGTGCCCTACGGCGTCACGACCGAGCAACTGAAGGAATCCATTGTAAAAGCCGGGGAATCGGGCAAGATCAAGATCAAAAAACCCGATAAGGGCACGCAGGCCGTGGAGGACAACACGGCGGCTGAAGTCGAGATTCTGGTTCACCTTGCGCCCGGCACTTCGCCCGACATCACCATTGATGCGCTGTATGCCTTCACGGACTGCGAAGTATCGGTTTCGCCCAACGCCTGCGTGATTGTGGAAGATAAGCCCCACTTCCTGACGGTAAACGAAATCCTGAGGGTTTCAACGGCCAACACGAAGGAACTGCTGCGGCGGGAACTGGAAATCCGCAAGGCCGAATTGCTGGAAAGGCTGCTGTACGCTTCCCTTGAGAAAATATTCATCGAGAACCGGATCTACCGCAAAATTGAGGAGTGCGAAACGTGGGAAGACGTGATTCTCACCATCGACAAGGGCCTGAAACCCTTCAAAAAGCAGTTTTACCGCGAAATCACCACGGATGATATTGTACGCCTGACCGAGATCAAGATCAAGCGCATCTCCCGTTACGACGGCTTCAAGGCCGACGAACTGATGAAGCGGCTGACGGAGGAACTGGCCGAAACCGAGGACAATCTGGCCAACCTGACCCGCTACGCAATCGGGTACTTCAAAGACCTGCTGAAGAAGTACGGCAAGGGCCGGGAACGTAAAACGGAAATCCGGTCTTTCAATACCATTGCCGCCACGCAGGTAGCTGCCGCCAACCAGAAGTTGTACGTGAACCGCAAGGATGGATTTATCGGTTCCGGCCTGAAGAAAGATGAGAATACCGAATACATCGGCGACTGCTCCGACATTGATGACATCGTCGTGTTCCGCCGCGACGGCAAGTGTCAGGTCTCCCGGATTCAGGACAAGGTTTTTGTGGGCAAGGACATTATCCACGCCGCCGTGTTCAGGAAGAACGATGAACGGATGGTATACAACATGTCCTACGTGGATGGCAAAACGGGCATCTGTTACGTGAAGCGGTTCCAGATTACGGCCGTCACAAGGGACAGAGAGTACGACCTTGCCGGCAAGAATCCCGGATCAAAGGTGCTGTATTTCTCGGCCAACCCCAATGCCGAAGCCGAAACCGTTTCCGTAAGTCTTACCCCGGCGAGCAAGGCCAAGCAGAAAGTATTTGATTTTGACTTTGCCACCATAGATGTCAAAGGCCGCGAAGCCATTGGCAACATGCTGACGAAGTACCCGGTGAAGAAGGTGCTGTTCAAATCGGCCGGTACCTCCACCATGGGCGGGCTGGACATCTGGTACGACGAGATCATCGGTCGGCTCAACACCGACAAGCGGGGCCGTTACCTGGGCAACTTTGACGGTGAAGACCGGATTCTGGTGATTTACCACACCGGGGAATATGAACTCACCAATTACGAATTCACCAACCGGTACGAACCGAAGGACATTGCTGTAATCGGGAAATTCAATCCGGAGAAAGTAATTTCGGCGGTGCATTTCGACGGCGGATCGGCTCACTTCTACGCCAAACGGTTCCGGATTGACCGCACCACCGTAGACAAGAAATTCAGCTTCATCAGCGAAGGAAAAAATTCACGATTGGTAGTGGTCACAACGGCGCTGCAGCCTCAGGTGGAGATTACAACCAAAAAGGGACGGGAAGAAGAAACCGCTACCTACGACCTTGACGTAATCACGGAGGTCCGGGGCTGGAAGGCGCTGGGCCACAAACTGCCCGGCGAGAAGATCACCAGAGTAAAGCTGCTGGCTTCGCGGATAGATGCGGATGTGGAGTGGAAGATGAACGGCAAGAGCAAGGAGAAGGATGATAAGGACGAGGGGGATGAGAAAGGCGGGCAGTTGGGTATTTTCTGAAGGGCCTCACCCCCGGCCCCTCTCCGAAAGAGAGGGGCCGGGGGTGAGGCCTCCGGAAGTGAGGCCCCTACGCCAGTTGCTCGGGTTTGCTCTCCACCAGGTAGCCGTCCATCAGCTGCACGATGCGGTTTCCGTACCGGGCATTGTGCTCAGAGTGGGTCACCTGAATGATGGTCATGCCTTCATCATTCAGCTTCTTGAACAGTTCCATGATCGTTTTCCCCTGGTCAGAGTGCAGGTTACCGGTCGGTTCGTCGGCGAGGAGCAGCTTGGGCTGGCCGATGATGGCCCGGGCAATGCCGACCAGTTGTTGCTGGCCGCCGGAGAGCTGGGTGGGAAATAAGTCTTTTTTGGCCACCATTCCGAACCGGTCCAGGATGTCGGCCACCATGCTTTTCCGCTCCGATGACTTCACGCCTTTGTACAGCAGCGGAGTTTCGATGTTTTCGTAAACCGTCAGTTCATCAATGAGGTGGTACGCCTGGAACACAAAACCAATGTGGTGCTTGTGCAACTCGGTGCGGCGGCGGTCCTTCATCTGGTGCACCGGCTCATCAAGGAAATAATACTCACCGGCCGAGGGTTCTTCCAGCATGCCGATGATGTTGAGCAGCGTGGATTTGCCGGAACCGCTGGGTCCCATGATGGAAACAAACTCGCCCTGCTTTACATTAAGGTCAATGTTTTTGAGAATAAAAACCCGCTGATATTTGGAATCAATGAATTTGTCGATGTTACGGAGTTGAAACATAACCAGAGGAGATAAAAGAACAAGAGGAAGATAGGAAAGAATTCAGGAAAAGCTTATCCAATATCAATGCCAGCATTGTAAATCACTGATAATCAACAGAGTTAATCAGAGACACACAGGAAAACTGTCCGGAAACGGACAATGTCGTCCGGACAAGGACGGAATCTGCACCTACCCTCTACCTGACCTGGTTGAGCAGGCTGTGTTTTACAATTCCCAACGTTCTCCGTTCAAAGAGGGAGGGCGGGTGGTTCAGAACCGAACGGTAGAAATACTTCATCCCTTTTTTATTTTGCCGGGATAAGATCAGGTGCAGCGCAATGTAAGAGTCCCAGTAAGATTCGGTCTGCCTGTAATACCGGCCAAACTTCTCCTTCACAACCTTATCCGCAAAGGCGTACTGAAGGGCCAGTTCTTTCCGTTTCAGGAGCATATCTTCCGGATACTGCACCACACTCCGGCTTTCATGATCTACCAGGGCGGCCGATACGCGGTTGTCCGTTTTCAACCCGCAGTTAGCTGCCACCCGGACCCAAAGTTCCCAGTCTTCGGATCCGGAAAGCTGCCGGTCTTCATTGAACCGAAACCGGGCCGCGGTGTCTTTCCGCAGAAAGCAGCCGGCACAGCTCAGGGGATTGCCTTTGATGAAGATTGAAATATCATCTGATTTCAGGGAATCAACTTTGACTTTGCTGTTTCCGTGACTGTCGGTCACCTCGTAAGCCAGGTGCAGGAAAGGAGGCGAAGCATACCTATAAATGGATTCCGCGGCGTTCTGGAGGTAGTGAGGATATAGCAGGTCGTCGGAGTCAAGAAAGGTTACGTAATCGCCAGTTGCCCGCGCTGTGCCATAGTTACGGGCCGCGGCTCTTTCTCCGTTTTCTTTTTTAAAGTACCTGACTTTGGGACTATTGATGCTTCTGACTACTTCTCCAGTATTATCAGTGCTGCCGTCGTCCACTACAAGTACTTCGAAGTGGGGCCAGGTCTGGGATAGTACGCTGTTAAGGGTACGGGTAATGAAGCCGGCCCGGTTGTAGGTGGGGATGATGACGGAGAAGAGAGGCTGATTCATTAGGTTCCGGGCTTTTTATCAGTCTCACTTTTTGAGAACAAACACCCGCGCAAAACGGCTGATGTTTACATTCTGATAGGCTGCATCGGGTGCCATATCGCCTGAATCCTTTGGCAGAATCAGGCAATCCCTCTTTTGTTCACCGACTGCCACATCCTGACTGGATGTAGTTGCAGAGTATGACCGGCCACGCAGCGTGTAATGGTAGAAAAGTAACACTTCAAGGTAATCGTTATCACACCGAAAAGTATTCAGATTCCCAGCCATGGCAAATTTTGCTATCTTTTCGGCATCCCGGTCAAGGGCATAATTTTCAGAATAAGCTCTGGCGAATAAAGCTGAATTAACCGTAATGATAGCGCAGATAAGAAGCGTTATACTAACCAGTCCGGCTTTTACAGAAGCCAAAACCCATAGCACCATCAAAGCTATTCCAATCGTCAGCGGCCAGAAGCAGTAAACCCACGTACGCTCAAATGGAATGACTGAATGTGCCAATAAAAATACCGGGGGGGTTATCAGAAAAATAAGGGCTCCGGCAGTCAGGCGATGATAAATTTTACTGGTAAAGCATACAAGTAACAAGTATAAAACCACACCGGCAACAAACAAGTATCCATAGGAGAAGACTGATCCCAAAAACCAGTTGCCAGTTCTTAACAGGTGCGTTGGCAGGCCTGCCAGCACTTCCGACCTTGTCCGCGTACTGACGTATGGGTTATTGAATACGGATTGCCAGCCGCTTACCAGAAATACGGGGGTATACAACAGAAGAGTCAGCACTACGGTTACCAGCCCGGACCAAATCAATGCCCGAAGTTTCGCATAATCTCTATCCAGCAGGAAGAAGATGAACCCGTAGATACCTGACGCAACGAAGGCATACAGATAAGATGGTATAGAATAAAAGCCAGCGGTACTGACTGCTATCCATAATCCCCAGTGGAACCTCCGGGCCGGACCACTGACTATTTTGTACATGATATAAAATCCAAGGAGGGCGAACCAGGCATACAGTAAATAGCCCCTTGCCTGCACCGAGTATAAGGCAACCGGGTAAGAAGAGGCAAACGTAACTGTTGAGAGAATGGCAACCTTGAAATCAAATAACTCCTTCAGGATCAGCAATACTGACCAGAATACCAGACCAAGTAAGATCACATTGGGTAGCCGGAGGGCAAAAGTAACATCCACTGGCAACAAGGTAGAAAGGTTGGTCAGCAGAGAAAAAAGAATGTGGTTATTGGGCGCAGGGTAATAGCTGGCAGATACCAGAACATTTTTGGATGACATGTTGAGATAAGTCCACGCCTCGTCATACGATACCGGATAAGTGGCGGCCTGGTAAATTCTCAAAACCAGTAAACCTCCCAAAGCAAGCCAGCAAATAGCTTTTTCCTGCCTGTTCAGACAGGAGTAGCGGGTTTTGACCTTTTGCAAAAGGAGGATAAGGAATGCTGCAATTGATTTCAGGCCCGAGCAGATTTTCTGATAAGCCAGTAAAACAACAACCAGGTAAACGACAGTCAGTCCGGCCATGCCCCATCTGATCACCGAGAACCGGCCGGGAGTCAGAAACTGCTGTTGAAATTCCTGCAGGCGGTGCAATTTGCCGGCAGATTGCAGAACAATCCGGCAAAAGTCCGGATAGGGAAAAGCCCACAGTACAATACCGGCCGATACCAGTACCAGTCCGATCAGCAGCAGTGTCCCTTTCAAAAGAAAGGTGGATATTGTTTTATTTGCAGGATTAGCAATCATAAAAATCGAAGACTATTCGGATAGTCAACTTTTATATAGTTTTTCAAGTTTATCCAGCATCCCTTCCAATTTAAAGTGCTGGTTTACATCCTCCAGGCCTTGCCGGCTTAGGTGCTCCCGCAAATCCTTTTCTTCCAACAATCTTTTGGTAGCCAAAAAAATAGCTTCCTCATCTCTGAAGGGCACAACCAGGGCATTCTGGCCATGCTCAACAAACTCAGTTGCTACTCCCGATAAAGTAAAAACAGACGGAATACCGGCAGCCAGTGCCTCCACGTATGTCTGGCCAAAAGCTTCGAGGTGATTGTTGATCGGCACGTGAACAAATACATCAAATAACTGGTACAAGGCGGCAATGTCCTCCTCGAAAGGAATTTCGCTATAGGTTCCCTTGGGGAGGTGAGACAGTAATTTATGAATTTCGGCGGCGTAGTTGCCGGAAGCATTGGCAAGGACCAGATGCGCATCGGGAAAAATATTCAGCAGTTTCCCAAATGCCGGAATTACAAATTGTATTCCCTTCAGTTCAAAGTAGCGGGAAATCACGCCGATAACCGGAGCTTTCCCTTCAGGATTGTATTTCCTCCGAAGGCTGTTCACCCGGTGTTCGGGCACCTGTCTGAATTCTTCCAGTCTGAACCCATGGTGAATCACGTGGATTCTACGGGCACTCACACCTTCCCTCAGCAGAGCCTGTTTTACATTCTCACTGATGGCTACTATATCCGTAGCCAATGCATGGATGAGCTTATCGTACCAGACAGCGCGGGGAAAATATACCTGATGGAAGGTTGCATAATGCCGGGTATACATCCGTTTTTTTACACCGGCCAGCTTTGCTGCAAGTAACCCGATCAGGGAGGCATCGAACAGGTGGCAGTGTACAAGTCGTGCCTTGTGGCGGAGTAAAATACGGACAACCCGGAAGATAGCCCTTATCACATCCTTCTTACCCGAATATTGGATCCGAAAAACCGGAATATTCCAGGACTGCAATACTGTTTCCAGTTCCGACGGTCCGTGGTTAAGCAGGATAAAAGCCAATCCGGCCCGGTCCTTCTTCCACGCCTGGGCAATCCATTCAAAAGCAAGGGATTTATTGATTCCGGAAATAATATAAAAGAGCTGGGGCGAAGCCATGCTTTGTGTGGTTCAGCGGACCCGGATGGGCAGGTCCGGTTGTGGTCCGTGTCATTTATTTTTAGGGTTACAGAACCCGGTCAGGAAAATGTACTGCCAGACTGGTAGTGACAATGTCATACAGCTTATACCTGAGATTCCGGGGCAGGGATTTTAATTTTTCACGCTCAACCAGGTTGACTATCAGGGGAGTGGCGGCAATTTTATACATCAGCTTCTTCAACCCTTTTACCGGGCGGTACTCATACTGATTAAACTCCCGGTAAACCTCAGGCTTTAGCCGATGCAGCGCTGCGTGGGCCTCCTGATACTGCCGGAGACGTTTTGTGTATGACCGGGGGGTGACAAAATCGTCGTGCCAGGCAAGCGCCTGCGCGTTGAAGAATACGGGTATTCCCTGCAGAGAAGCGCGCACAGCCAGGTCAAAATCTTCAGCATCCGTCAGGCGTTCATCAAAACCGCCCAGTTGCCTGAATAACCGGGCAGGAATCGAGAAATTGGCGGCAGTCAGGAACAGCCTGTCCCTGGACAGGGGTTCCTGACAATGGTTAAGCGGCTGGGTCCATTTGCGGCTCAGGTATGCTTTGTAGTGTTGGAAATCACTCTGCATGACGGCTATCTCCTCCAGTTGCGCCCCGCCGCATACGGCATCTTTGAGATTGTAATGATGCCTCACGTGCGCGGCCACGCAACCGGGAACCGGCCTCATGTCATCATCGAAAAAAATCAGTAAGTCACCCTTGGCGGCCCTTGCACCCCGGTTGCGGGTTATACTCCGGCTTTGATTTGGAAAGTCCTGAACAGTCAGTGCCGGCAGCGTCTTCAGGGAGCTCAAAACCTGAAGAGAATGATCCGCCGCACCATCCAGGGCTACAATTATTTCAAAGTCAGTATAAGTTTGCCGGGCCAGTGCCTCCAGCACGTTAGGGAGTTTATGGGCGCCCCGGAAAGATGGAATGATGACGGAAACGTGCACAGATTATTTACTTCTGAAAAAATGGAGGATTGGCTTTGGTACGTACCGGCTCCGGAACCGGAGTCTGGAAAGCAGTTGCCTGTCCGGAGGTAAAAGTAACCTTTTTTCAATTGCATCTGCCAGCGAGGTAACCCGCCCGAATTCATTGCCCACGTAATATTCGTTGGCGCGCAGCAATAAAAAGTACTGCATTACCGCTCCGGCAAGATCGGCGGGAGGAGTCAGAGACGGACTGATTGCAGGACCGGGATTACAGAGCCGGTCAATCAACTGAGCACAGGCCGGCAAGCCCGCGGCACCGGCCAGGGCCCGGAAATAGGCATCGTGCTCCCTCCCGAAAGCAGCCGCCTGCGAAACGGTTTTGGAGGAATCGTGCAACCGGAAATTGACCAGTACGTCCGGGATTTCCCTGATGCCGCTCAGCCCGAAGGCAAACAGGTACCTGATCCACCAGTCGCGGTCCATGATATAATGCAGGCGGGTGTCGAGCAACCCAACCTGAAGAATCTTTTCGCGCCGGAAAAAGGTTTCGGGCTGATCAATGCGGGCCCAGCCGATGGTTTTGGCCAGACTTTCCGGGTACACATCGGTGCCGGAACTGTACCTTACGGCTTGGTTGTCGCCGGTGAAAAGGCGGCTGCGGCCGCAGAGCACACTCATGGTTGGGTCTGCAAAGGCTTCAGCCACGGTCCGCAGGGCGTCCGGCTGGTAATAATCGTCGGAGTTGAGCCAGTTGATGATCTCGCCGGTGGCCCGCCGGAGTCCTTTGTTGATGGCTTCACTCTGCCCGCCATCGGGCTCACTTACCCAGTAGCTGAGGTATTTTCCGTATTTCCTGATGATTTCAACCGAACCGTCGGTACTGCCCCCGTCAATGACCATGTACTCCAGGCTGGGGTATCCCTGGCTGAGTACGGAGTCGATGGTCTGTTCCAGGTATTGCGCCTGGTTGAAGGAGGGGGTGATGATGGTGATGCGCGGCAGTGAATCAGACATCAGTCTTCTGGTTGAAGGCAATCAGATATTCACCGCTTCTGGAGCAGGCAAACCCGGCTTGCTCCAGTTTTCCGGCAACTTCTGCTTCTGAGATACATTCCTCGTGTACTTCTACAGCAAGGCAACGCACCCAGGGCAGAAAAGATTGTAAGTGGGCATCATCAGAAAATACATATTGCTCTGCCCCTTCGATGTCAATTTTCAGAAGGTCCACGTGCGGAAAGTTATGGCGCGTGAGGAGTCCTTTTACCGTAAATCCTTCTACTGTGTTTTCCTGCCCATCCGTTGCACTGCTCACCGTAAACGCGGAGTGAGATCCATCCCTGAAATCGCTGCGCACACTTAGATTCTCGTCCTTTGTCCACAGGCCTCCGTGTACCAGATGCACGCCGGAAAGTTTATTGAGGGAGACGTTCCTTTGGAGCAGGGTATAATTACTGCTTTCCGGCTCAACGGATATAACTTCGGCATCCGGAAACCACGTTTTGAAAAGAATTGTGGCGCAACCGATATTGGCGCCAGCATCAATGATATAGGACACCGGACGGTGACCGGCCTGTTCGCGGATTGCATTGAGCAGGTGATCATAATCCCGGCGAATGAATATCTGATTGAATACAAAAAAATCGCTGGTGCCCCGTCGCAGCATCACCTCGCGGTCGAGGCAGCGTTCCTGAAATCTGATCAGATTACCACTGCCTGTTTTTCGGGCAGATCCACCAGCGTTCCTGAAATCTGATCAGATTACCACTGCCTGTTTTTCGGGCAGATCCATTCTGGTCGGCAGTATGAATGAATACCACCAGTGCTGAAAACAACGAATGATTGCTGTCATGCAGGGTTCCGGTAATAAAGTGCCCGAACAGGGCCCTGGTAAACTCACCCGGCGAAAACTGCCTGAACAGAATGGCAATCCGTTTTAAGTTCGTCACCATCATAATTTTACATTTAACTTGATTTCATGCTGCTTCACCGAATTCCAGATCTGGAAATTGTACCATGCGTAGAACATACTCAGACCGAAACCCGTAAGGCCGTCCTGCCATCCTTTGTAAATCACGAATGAATCGTAAAATGCAGTCAGGAAATGCTTGTACTGTTTGCCGGTCTTATACCGCCAGCCCAGCTTGTATTTTGCTTCTCCTTCCGCTGAAAGGTAGCGGCGGTGTTTTTTGAGCAGTTGAGTATAATTGCTCATCCAGTAATGATGCAGCAGGTTCTCGCCTTTTCTCCGGATGGTGGCGATTTCAAACCTGGCTTCGTCGAACACATAGCCCTTGTGTACTTCTTCCGGAATGACTACCCGGTCCCGATGGACCAATATTGTTTTTTGGGCATCTTCATTGCCCCAGAAAGTACCTTTTAATCGTTTTCCGGCGTAATAGAACTGCCAGGGAACAGAGACTGCGGCAACTGTTTCGCGGATGGCGGGAAAAAGACGGGCCAGTTCTTCCGCCAGCAGGGGGTCTATTTTTTCGTCGGGGTCAATAAACAACAGCCAGTCGTGCTTCACCTTCCCGAGTGACCAGCGCCGGATTTTTTCAACTACGGGCACGCGTTCATGCGTGGTGAAGGTAGTGGCGTACCGGGACGCAATGGCTGCACTGTTATCCGACGACCCCAGGTCTACCACAAAAACTTCTTCACAAAACTGCACGGATTGCAGACACACTTCGAGCAGGTGCCCTTCATTAAAGCATACAACCACAGCAGATACCGGCAGTTTATTCATACTCTGATCCGGAGATAACGGGGAAACGGGTGGCGGAATACAGCTCTTTTTCAGATAAAATAGGTGTCAAGATATTGTTCCAGCTTCGGTATATCAACAATCAGATCGTCGATTCGGGGGTCCTTTTCCTTTTTTGCTCCAATACACTGTAGCAGCAGATACCTGATGCCATGTACGCTGGCCAGATTATAAAATCCATTGGAGGAATACTCCCGGTGCATTATATCCATAAACAGTTCTCCCTGAGTCATGTACATCAGATTGCTGAACCCGGCGCCGTGAATGCCGCTGAGCTTCTTTGTCCGCGTCAGCAACATTATCTGATCTTTGACGGTTAATTCTTCCATGCACACTTTTTCAAAACCAAAGTTTTTAAAAAGTGGCCATACCTCTGACTCATTGACGGCGTGTCGGTACCGTGCCTTTTCGCGGCTTATAAAGACGTTTTTTGTGGGCTGGTCTTCCACAATAGCCAATCGGTTGAGAATATAAGCGGCTAACTCGGTAACTACTCTTTCATGAGGCACTAGTTCAGGCGTGATATGAGATGGAAATAATACTGAATCCGCGCTAATTAATTCATCTTCCTTTACGTAGATTATCTCCTGAAATTCAAACAAGTCAAGGTAAAACCGGTGAAAAGGAAGCAGCCTCTCAGGAATTATCAGCTTCAGCGATTTTGCCTCTTCCCTCACGCAAAACAATCGGGGCAGGCACTCAATGGTCCAATGGTAATAATTATCATAAAATACGTTGTGGATTACCAGACAGGGCCCCTCTACCCTTCTAATCTTTCTGGTAAAAATTTTCTTGTAAAAAGTAGCTGAGCTTTTCAGGATTCCCGCCTTCTGGTTCAAAAAGGACTCCGGCATAGCCATGCCTTTTCTGAAAACAACTCCGTACGGGGAGATAAATGCATTGGCTACTTCATACAACGTTCCTGAGCTTGCCATTTCACTGGTATGCAAAAAAGTATTGTTTTCAATGTCAGCAAAGTTGACGGGGGCTATTCGCCTGATTTCGTGGGCCTCAGTAAGCTTTCTTTTTACTGCCATAAAGCACTGGCTGCATTTTGTTAAGAAGCAACCGATCCGTTTAAGTTTTCAATTCAGGAGCAGCAGTATTCAATAATCTGCCTCCGGCATTCAGGGCTTTGCCGCCATTTAAGGAATAAAGTAGCCCTCCTGCCGGATAAAAGGCTTCCAGAAATCAAAATCCTTCAGGTACCATCCATGACACCCGAAAGGCAGGAGGTTGCCGTTTTGCTGATAACACTGAGCCGGTACCTGCTCAAAAGCAAACTGTAATGCTACCTCAACCGACGGAATCCGGAAATGGGGAAAATAAGCAGGGCATACGGCGGACCAGAATACATCTTCGTGCAACCGTTGCCTGATGGCCTGTTTTTCAAAAAACCTGAGTACCGCCCTGTGCTTCTCCACATTGCGTAAAGACAATCCGCCATTGCCAACCCGCCGTTCCTTCTGTTGTCCGAACGGGTAAATAAATCTGAGAAACGGTCTGAAATTGAAATCAATCACTCTGAAACTGCGGTCCAGCCACGGAGCCCCTATGTAATCGTATCCTTTCCTGCACCAGTCAGTCAGTTCATCGCGAAATACAAAAGCGTAAAAGCGTCAAGGTGATAGATCAGGATGTGTTTGTACTGCCGGAAGCACTGATCAAAAGAATGAGAAAGCATCAATTCGCTATACGTGATCAGATTCTTGAAATACCGGGAGTCAAAATGAATTACCTCCAGATCACCGGAAATGGATAGATAGTGCTGTAAATTTATATTATGCGGACAGACCAGAAACTTTTTGTACTTGCCCAGTACCCGGTGGCATTGAGTCAGAGAAATTACTTCAAACGCATCAAGCTGGTTCTTATACACCGGCATTACCACACAAACCTCTTCTTCACTCCCTCTCATTACTTATTGCCTGTTTTTTATTCCTGAAAGCAAAAATATCAAGCTGCAAATCTGGTCCGCCGGTGAATAAATGAGAAAACGGTTTCTCAACAGTGTAAGCTTCCTTGATATGATAGCGGAAGCCGGCTTTTTTCAAAATTGCCAGAATCTCATCCAGCGACTGTTCTTCTCCGGCAAAGGAATGATACTCCACAAAAAGCCGGTCTACTCCGTCTAATTTATCGGCACAGTCTCTGAGCACCTCTGTTTCTGCCCCTTCAATATCAATCTTGAGCAGATCAATTTTTTGTTCCAGCAGCGAATGAAGCCGTTGAGTTTTTACTTTTTTAATGGTTTTGTTCTGAGACTGCTCGCTGATGCTACCTGAGAATCCGCCTTCCGCGTAAAAATCAATTTCACCATTCCACTTCCAGACTGCTTTCTGTACCAGTTCAATGTCCCGAAGGTGAAAATTCTTCACGTTCTTCTGCAGCACCTCAAAAATGGCAGGATCAGGCTCAAAGGCAATTATCCGGCAATCCGGATACATCTGTTTGAAATACACAATACTTAACCCCACATTGGCACCGCAGTCAATGATATACGGAGCAGGATGGTTTGCAGTAAAGTGATAGATGTGTCTTTTGAAAATCTCATTGTAGCCATACACAAATGAACCGGCATCCGTAAGGCAGAAAACCTCACCAAATAAGGTGGTGGAGGCAGCCGTATACCTCGGCAGCTGGCTGAGACGAGAAATTTCCCGGTACTCACTATCCAGCAGGAGTTTTACTGGATGTTTAACTGATTCGGGTACTAATCCTTTTACGTTCATGATAACCTGTTCTTAATTTTCTGCTTAATACCTTGGGGAAGTAAAACCTTGAGCCTGCTGATAAAAGCGTCAAACACCGGCGGCTTTATGTGAATGGCTTGAGTGAAAACGTAGTGGTCGGCCTTGCGGTCAGGCGCTATCCTTACCGGGTGCCTGAGCGGAAACTCAATCGGGCGGGTCAGCATCTGTGCCAGTTTGCTTTGTTGCTGGGTAGTGTGCGTGGCACCTTCTCCGAAGCCGATATTGGAAATCAGATTAACATTGGGCGTGATACAGACTCCGCCACTGTTCCATACCGAAAACAGCCACTGCGTATCCCAAGTATCCACTTGATTACCTGCCATCTGCCGGAAAGCTTCTAACCAGAAACTTCTTTCCTCTTCCGGCTCAATTAAATTCTCCAACTTCCTCTCCTTTATAAAATCACCCAACCCTTCCATATGAACATCGTAATTGTGCCAGGCCCTGCGCCAGCTGGCCCAGCCCCATACGTGTGCATATCTGGAAAAAAAGTATGAGGCATTCCCCCGCCTGCGGCCAAACTGAAAGTCAACACCGCTGATGTGCATTACTTTATCTGCATGCCGGTAATGAGCTAATAAATGGGCACAATAGGTAAAGAAACTGGCTTCCGGCAGGGTATCATCTTCCAGAATTATCCCCTCTTCTACCCGCTCAAAAAACCAGTCAATGGCCGAACTCACTGCATACTTGCACCCTAAATTCTTTTCTCTGAAAAGCGTTTTTACGTCACAGTCCCAATCCACCTGCTCTGCTATTTGCCGGACAAGTCTGCATTTTACCGAATCACCGGGCCGGTCAGGTCTGGGGCCGTCTGCCGCAATAAACAATTGCTTTGGCTTTGCCCGCCGGATTGCCTCGAAAACCTGCCGGGTAGTATCGGGACGGTTGAAAACGAGAAATAAGACAGGGGTTGAATACATTCAATATATATTGAACCGGTATGATAAGCACCGGAAACGAAAACCAATTTACTGCAAATACTTTTCCGGTTTGATTCTTTTCCCCATCCTGCCAAGTATTGCGTCGGTAAAGCCATAAAACTCATACCAATCAAAAGGCTGCTCTTTTTTAAAAAAAACAAAGCGCCTGATGAGAAACAAAGCATAATATTCAGACAAATACTTGATCCGGCTCTCGTATGCTTCCGGGCGGTGCCTTTTGTAAAATATCAGGGTGTTGCGGGCAATGTAATACCGCATTGCCGCCCTGATTGCCGAATGTTTTCGGGCAGTTCCACCGTTTTCGTGCAGTACTCTGGAAGCCGGCACCAGATAAATTTTTACTCCGCTTTGCCGCAACCGGAAGCAGTAATCAGGCACTAGCATACTGTTGCCGTAAAGGTTTGCTACGTGGAGTGGTTTCTTGTCCCGGCATACGCCACCAGTTTCATAATTGGCTGCCAGATTTACCGAGGCATCAAACAGCACTTCCTCGGCAGGCCCAAGTGTCCACACGGGCATTTCAGGAGTCTTGTCCAGATCCGAAAATGAAACACTGCCCAGCATACATTCCTCACCAGAAAGAACATAAGCAGTTATCAATTCCTGTAGTGTATCTTCAAAAACGGTAAGGTCGTTGTTAAGTATCCAGAGCAAGTGCGCTCCGGAAGACTTTGCATAATTCACTGAATAAACGTGACCACCGGCATAACCAAGATTTTCAGGAGTGGTAATCACTCTCACAGAGGGATGTGAACGCTCTATCTGCGCAACTGAATCGTCTCCGGAATGGTTGTCTACGACCACAATTTCTTTATGCGGATACCGACACTTTTGCAGTGAATCAAGGCACCGGATTGTTTTGTCGGCCGCGTTCCAGTTGAGTACGGAAACCAGGACCAACGGATGTTTGCTTCTCGTTTTCATTTGCTTCCGATATGTTCCTGCATCAGTTTGTCCCATTTTTCCACCTGCTTCACCAGATCAAATTTACCTTCCAATGCCTTTTTTGGACGGCATCAGGCCGTAAAGGTGCTTCCATTATACTTACCATCTGGGCAACGGCATCGTCAGTGTTCCAGGATTCGAGAATTATTCCCGTACTTCTGTCTTCAATGATTTCTCTCACACCTCCGCAGTCAAATGCCACTACCGGTTTGCCAGCGATTATTGCTTCGGCAGTTACCAGCGAAAGAGACTCCCGGCTGGAGGTTAGGATCACCGCGTCCGAAGCACACAGAAAAGCATAATAATCAGCCCCTTCGTTGCCGGTGAAGGTGACAGAATCCTGCAAGCCCATATTCTTGATTACATTGAGTAAATAGATACCGGCTCCGGACTTGTTATTGCCCCCAACCCATACAAAATGAGCATCTGGCCGGATCGCCAAAAGTTTTGAAGCAATTTCTATAAATCTGAGTGGGTTCTTGTTGTCGCAGTAATATCCTGCCATCAGCCATACAAAAGCACCTTCCCTGATTCCCCACTGACTTCGGAGAAGAAGGGTACTGTCATCAGCCATTTTCAGTCTTTTCACATCCACGGCTGGATAACAAACTTCAACTGCTTTCGTCCTGCCCAGATCAGATAGCATCCGGGCGGCTACCGAAGAACAGGCAAGCATCAGCCGGGGGTAGATACCAGGTTATCTACGTCTCTCCCCGAAAGAGAATACACACTCAGGGATGTTTCATGAGAGTGTACGATGCAGGGTATATTGTTCAGGCGGGCATACTCTAGTAAATGAGGATGCGCCAGCGTGTTTATATACCATAAGTCCGGCCGGAACGACTCATGCACAAATTCATGAAATTCTTTGTAGCCCTCTTTTTTTGAGGAATCGGCGGGCAAAATCAACTGTCCTTTCCCTGAATGACTGATTTCTTGCGTAATATTCATTTGAATGCCACCTGCTGATGCGCTCAGGAAGGGCATCAAAAAGCTCTCCCCGCTCCCGGCTGGCTATCCCGACACCATGTTCCTTTAACAATCCGGAATGGCAAAGCAAATTGTAGAGTGCAATCTCAGATCCGGTTTTACGGAGGTGCAGGGTAAAAAAAAGAATTTTCATTGATGAGTCTTTTTCCGGTGAGCCAGACATTTTAACAGAAAGCCTGACTTTTGCCGGATGGTCAGGTCGTGGGTGTGCCTGAACGAAGATTTAAGGTACAGCATCAGCAAAGCCGGATTGTATTCTGGCCCTTCTATCAAGGTTTTCTGCCAATAGCTGCTCAGAATTTCTGCCAGCACGTACGGATCATATATATTCCGCTTTTGGTTTGCCTCCAGTATCCGGTCCAGCAGCAGCAAAAAATCAATCTGCCGGTATTTTCCGTGAGATTCCGCTCCGGTGAGAACTTCAAAAATTTCTGCGTCTGCCGGGGTAAAATCATCCAGCAGGAAATTCAACTGATTAAATCTGATTACTCTATCCTTTTCCTGCACAACAGCGTTTTTCAGACTGCTGATGTTATCGGCGTGGAGGCGATAGTACGTCAGGACTTTTGGCAAATTTGCGACTTTTGCCTTTCGCGCAATCCTTAACCACAGTTCATAATCTTCAGCCGGCGGAAAGTCATCGCTGTAGCCTTCTTCAGGAATCGCATCCCGGCGCAGCATAACGGATGGCTGGGCAAACTGATTACGCAACAACAAACCTGCTTTCAGCTCTTCGCTGGTACTGCCGTATTGCCAAACCGGACCTGCCGGCTTGCCCTCGCTGCCGATGGGCTGAACCCAACTACCCGCTAATGCATAATCCGGGTTGGCTTCCAGAAAGGCTACCTGGTCGGCGAGCCGGCAGGGCAAGGCTATATCATCACAATCCAGAACGGCGACATATTTGCCAGATGACTGCCGGAGCGCTTCATTTCGGGTAAAGGCCAGTCCTTTATTTTCGGTACGGCTGATCATCCTGATCCTCTGGTCAGTGAACTGGCTTACAATCTCGTGCGTGGCATCCGTTGAACCATCGTTTACAACAATGAGTTCGAAATGCTGAAACGTCTGATTCAGGATGCTACTGATTGCTTCCCATATAAATTTTGCCCCATTATAGGCAGGCATATTTACCGATACCAGAGGCTTCTCATACATGTGTTTATAATTTTACCCAGCCAGCGGGTACAATGTCTGCCGAGCTTAGCCGCGGATCGCTGAACCATTGGTGCGGGGCAACTACAATTTTATCCGGGTTGCTGTTCAGCCATGCCCCCCACCAGCTGTAAGAACTATTGGCGATGATGTGGTGGCAGCACTTACTCATCAGGTACATGTCCAGATAATTTTCCACCGGATACTGATGGGTGACAAAATTTACCGGATAAGAAAAGTTCAGGTTCTCCCTGCACCATGCTATATCATCGGAAAAGATAAAGAAATGAGGATTTGAGACCCTTTCCGCTATGTATTTCACCGCCTGATCGTAATAAGTTGCGCTACAGACAGGATGCACGTTCCGGACAATAGGATTATGTACATAGTCTCCCCTCCGCACATGCAAGGATACTGACTGACTACCTTGCAGGCTGGCTGCAACGCTACATTTACTGACTGCTGCCGGTTGGATGATAAGCTCTCTCCGGATGATTCCTTCTATCTCTGCGAAATATTTTTCGCTTTGCCAATAGCCATCCAGATAAATCTCTCCCTGGGTCATCAGATAGGATTCATCGAAAGCGTAATCGCCTGCCTGCCTGACAATTTTGTACTGATCAGCACCGGATGGTATGAGTTTCGGGAGCCATCCTTTTCTTTTACCTTTAAAAAACAAATCCACATCTTCACTCCCGACAAATTTCTGTTCAAGCCGAAAGACACCAAGCTCATACTGCCGGGGAGTTATATCCGGTGCTCCTTTCGTATCATAATAAAAAGAAAGGTCAAACATGAGGGATGTTCCGTTCTTTTCGGCCAGATATCGCCCAAAAGAATATTGGAACAACTGGTTTCCCAAGCCCCCCTTTAATTTTACTGTAACCACAATTTCATTGGTTTTACAATGACTTCTTAAACCTGCTCAAGTTATTTTCTTTATTTTTTGCTAAACCAGAAACAGCCACAACCATATGCTTGGGCATCAGACATTTCTTTAGTTGCACCATTAATAAGACCTCCTTCTGCCGGGTTATCTGGAATCAGGGAAAAGTTCAAAAGTTCCAGGTCAGCAAAATAACTGCTGATCTGGTCATAACTGTATATCCGGTGGGCATTAAAAACAATTTTAGGCTGTCCGATGGGCACTACAAACAATAAGTTTCCCCCTTTAGCCAAAACTCGCTTTAATTCTGAAATTGCTTTTAAATCACCATCATAATCAAAGGAATCTCCGTACCGTCCCAGACCTATGTGTTCAACGGTATGCATGCAGGAAATTGACTCAACCGAATTGCTTTCGAAAGGAAGGTTCATCAAATCGGCGGCCTCTGAGGAAAGATCCGGCAGGTGCAGATCAACCGGCCGGTAATCATAAAATTTGACCGGAATAAATGCAGATACAATGCTACAGAAGTATAGTGTAGAAGAAATATCTACATGAAAAGTCGGATTAGTCTGCCTGAGGATTCTTGCTGCCCACGCTGGATGGTACACATAATGCCGGTCAAATCCAGTATGACTGGTCCGGTCATCAAGACAAGGAAAAACATCCTCCCAATTTAATATAAATCGCTTTTTGCATGAGAAGATAATTCCTGAAATAAATTAAACTCTTCCTGTATGATGACTTCTCTGTTTCCTTTCTTTCTGGGCTCGCTATATTTGAATAAATTCATAAAACCAGAATTATTCATTAAATTTTTTGTGTTATTTTTCATAGTGACAGCCGTTTGCTTTACTTTGTTAAAAAGGACACTAACTTTGCAATTATCCTCTTTTAAAAGTTATTTGCACGGTCAGCAGATTACTGAAATCCGCTTTTGGTGGCGCAATTGTGAGATTTGTTTTTAAATCAGTTTAAATTGTTTATTGGCAGGTTGCCAATCCATTTCCCTGCTGAAAGCAGCAGAAAAGATATCAACAGATGGTACACAACGCTGGAGTAAATTATACTTTATCAATTTCCGCTTTCCCGGCACAAACTAACCAAGCAGATGAAATGGTGTTCGGCTTAACAATAGAACTCAGGCTCAGTGCGCTATCTTTATACTATCAAATAATTTACTAAGCAGATTTGGTCTGCAGGCTGTTGCCTTCAGCCTCACAGGCTTTTCCCCTATATGATCGAACCATGTATACCTACCTTTCGCACTGAATAAATATTCCACATCTTCCTCCCTGATCATATGAAGAAAGGGCATTAATACCTGAAGTGCCTGTATGGATGTGTTGTTTTTAAGATTTTTTACCCAGGTAGACTCATAGCCATACCGGTGAAAATAACCCGTGCCGGGCATAATGACCATTAAGGCACCTGTAGCCAACTGTCGGATGCCAAAAGCCCAAGAATCAATTCCTCCCCCGACAAATTCATGTTGCCGGCAGGCTTCGATCCAACTTTGGCGGGTAAACATATAATTTCCACTGGGGCCAGGCCATTTTACCTGCGACAGTGCATCTTGAAGACTGAACAACCCCGATTTGAATATCCAACTGTGAGTTACTTTTTCCCTGCTTTCAATAAAAAAACGGATCTCACCGAAACTTGCTGCATCCGCTTTATTATCGGACATATACTTCCTAAGTTTATGTACACTTCCAGGTTCAAGGATGTTATCGGCATCCAGGCAAAAGATCAAGTCATTGACCGCTGCATCAATCCCGGTATTTCGTCCAGCCGCCGCCGAACCCTTGTTATAGTTATGTCTGAGGACCTTTACCGATGGATACATTCCCCGCAGGCTCCGGATTACTTCAATGGTAGCATCCGTGGAGGCGTCGTCAATGATTATCACCTCATCTCCTTGTTCAAAGTTGGAGTCATATATAGACTCAACAGCTTCTTTTATTGTTGATTCACAATTAAAAGCAGGCATCACGAAGCTTATGCCATTCATTCCGAACTGTTTTTTTTAAAACAAACCTGTATAGTCATAGCCCTGAATTGCAGGGGCAGAACAACATTTACAAATGACCTTTTTAGAAAATATCGGGTAAAGCAAGCAGGAAGCTTATAACTCGCTTTTAAATACCTCGTCATTACACCAAGAAAATAAGGGCTGGTATGTACTCTGAAAGGCTCATAACTGACTTCATCCACTGTAAGATTATATAAATCTGCCAATTTCGTCAGCGAACTTTCAGTCCATAACCCCATGTGATGGGGAGGCATATTCAGAATTCCTTCCTCATCAACTTTTACAAAAGAGTTGTTATTAGGAACACTGACAATCAGTTTTCCACCACCCTTCAGACACCTGAGCTGAGCTTCCCAGAATGATTTAACACTTGCTATATGTTCCAGCACCTGAAAAGAGCAAACCAAATCATATTGTTCTGCGTTACCCTCTGCATGAACCTGCAACGATTGATTTCTGATATCTATACCATTTTTCTGACCGTTCTCCACTGCAGACTGATTCAACTCTAAACCTACTCCGTTAATGTTTTTAATCTGCTCTAGCCTTTTCAAAAAATTACCATTACCGCATCCGACCTCCAGTATTTTCATTCCGGAATTTATATGCTTGGCCGCTTCTTCATGTTCCCACTTCCATGGGCAGTAATACCAATCAAACTTAGCCTGCAACTGCTCGTAGAATTCACCTTGCCCCGATAAGCAATCAGGATAATAGAAACGATAACCTGTGTCTAAACACCGATAAACTTCAACCTCTCTGATTTTTTTAAAGTAATTAGCTACGTCTATACCCAGCTGATTTCTGTACAACTCAACGATAGAGTTAACCTTTATCTTTTTCTCCAGCAAAGTATTCGTACTAAGGGTAACCGGGCTTACGACCATCTTTAAAACTCTTTTAACAAAAAACTTTGGGAACAGTTATTTACTCTTGACTGCTAAAAACAGCAGTTTTTACATCCCAATCATATTCCTCAAGGTATACTGTATTGTAAGGCTGCCATTCCCAATCTCCTCTTGATAATTCGAACATGAGTACTTCAAAAGGGCAGATATTTTCCAGAGTCTGAAAGAATTCACCCCCGGGAGGTTCTGCAAGAAATGCATCTATGCTGTATTTCCCCATATAAAGCTTCAGTTTGGGAAATTTGCAGATTAACGTATATATTCCTGGAGAACTGCAGACAAAGTCAGTGTCGAAAAATGAAAAATCAAGACAGGCAACTCCCCTGTTGTCCTTTATTCTCAGAGTCAGACAGGTTTTCGTTATTCGGTGTGGTATGGACAACTCAACCTCAATGGACATTGGGCTGGAGCTGACCTGAAAATTATTTGGCTTTGAAGTGTTTATTCTTACCTTCCGGATTTTGGGCTTGCCACTGGTTTCAGAATCCACGTACACCAAATTATCTTTTGATTTATTTATCGCAGATAAATATTTATTGATAACAAAGTTCTTTTCTCCTTTTTCAAAAACTTTGCCATGCTCTAGGTATATGCAATGTGTCACTAATTTGGATACGGCTTGCATATCATGACTTACAAACAGCACCGTCCTCCCCTGCCCGGCTACCTCATTCATCTTGCCAAGGCACTTCTTCTGAAACTCGGCATCCCCTACCGCCAGCACTTCATCAATGATCAGGATTTCGGGCTCAAGGTGCGCGGCTACGGCAAAGGCAAGGCGCACGTACATGCCGCTGGAGTAGTATTTTACCGGCGTGTCAATAAATTTTTCCACGCCCGAGAAGTCCACAATTTCGTCGAACCGGGCTTTGATCTCCCGGCGGGTCATGCCCAGAATGGTACCGTTCAGGAAAACATTCTCCCGTCCGCTCAGCTCCGGGTGGAAGCCTGTACCAACTTCCAGCAGCGACGCTACCCGCCCGTCAATCTCGATTCTGCCTCTGGTAGGCTCAGTGATCCGGGAAAGGATTTTCAGCAGCGTAGACTTGCCCGCGCCGTTTTTTCCGATGATGCCGACAGCTTCGCCTTTTTTGATCCCGAAGGAAACATCCTGTAAAGCCCAGAAGTCCTGGGTTGCCTGAGCTTTCTTTCCGGTCAGGGTATTCCATTTGTCTGCGAGGCTTTCCCGCAGCGAACCGCTCCGGCTGGTCCCGATCTGGTACAGCTTTGAAAGGTTCTCTACTTTGATGGCAACGTCAGACATAGTTTCATTTGAAAAGGTAACCGCAAGTTACGGCTTAAAGGGGCAGATTTGTTCCGGAGGTATGAAAATGCTTTAAATTGACGGGAAGGAGGCTTATACGATATCCGCCATTACGCTCTCGACCTTCCGGAAGTAAAGCAGCCCCGTCCCGAACAGGATAATTGCGAGGCCAAAGGAAAGGTAAGCGTATGGGTGTGGTGCCTGGGTACCGAGAATGCTCCACCGGAAACCTTCCACCACACCAGCCATCGGATTGAGGTGGAACAGCAGCTGAAAACGTTCCGGAATCAGGGAGGCTGGATAGGCTATCGGGGTGGCATAGAGGCCAATCTGCACCATAAAGGGCACAATATGCTGAAAATCCCGGTAGCGGATCGTAAGCGCACTCAGCCAGATGCCTGCGGCAAGGGCGCTGATCACGCCCATCAGAATGAACACTGGCAGGAACACAATGTTGGCCGATGGCGTGACCCCGTACCAGATGGCAAGCACCAGAATAAACAGGAAGCTGATGGCAAAATCCACGAATCCCACCAGTGCCTTGGAAAGAGGGATGATCAGCCTTGGGAAATATATCTTCTGGATCATGCCCTGCGCCCCGATGATGGAATTGCCCGCCTGATTCATCACAAAGGCAAAATAACTCCATGCGCTCATGCCGCAGGCGGCAAATACCGGGTAAGGCACACCCTCCGTGTCTACCTGCATGGCCCGGCCGAAGACCAGAGTAAAGATAAGAAGGGTAAAAAGCGGCTGAATAAACGCCCACAGTATCCCCAGAAAGGTTTGGGCGTAGCGCACCCTCAGATCGCGGTAGGCGAGAATCAGAAACAAATCCCGGTAGGCATACAATTCCCTGCCGTTAAGCAATAGGTTGCGCTGCTGCGGATCAATGATCAGTTTGGGCATGAGTAGAAAAGAAGCTCAGGACTAATTTACCCAAACTTTGCCGCTGCCGGAAAAGGTAACCGGAGAAGCCAAAAGAGGGAATGTAAGTTTTTTAGTGGACAAACAATGGTTTTATCTGCACCTGCCCGCTGAAGGTCAGCCGGATAAAATACAAGCCTCTGGCAAGGTGGGCAACGGACTGGGTTTTCTCACTGTACCCTGCCGGATACCGCTGATTAACCGGAGCAGCAACCATGCGGCCGGTGGCGTCCACCATATCAACTCTTACCTCACCAGACTCCGGCAGGATAAAACCAAGCCGGAACGACCCGCTGGCCGGGTTGGGTGCCGGGCTGAGCAAACTTAAGGTGTTGGAGAGGCTGACACACTGTCGGTTACTGGTGGTGCCGGTCGATTGGTCACTCGCCCGAACGCAGACGACACCATTTGCTGACGCACCTGCTTCCGGAGGAAGGGGCATTGAATAACTGATCAGGGTGCCGGGAAGCAGGGAACCCGTCCAATCTTGTTCATACAGTGCTCCTCCGCCGGGAGTAACTGTAAACCTGAGGGTGCTCAGTGTTTTTGTACTCCGGTTCAGCAGTTTTACCTGCAGACTCCGGCTGGTGCCGGTTGTGATGACCGATACGCCTTCCAGTTTCAGTTCATAGGAATCAGCTACCGTAGTGACGGTAACGGTTTGGGTGACAACCCGCTGGCAACCTTCCGCATTGCGGGCAGAGAGGGTAACTTCATAGATGCCGCCGGAAGAATAGGCATGTACCGGACTGGTCAGGTCGGAAGTTTGTCCATCACCGAAATCCCAGGTGACGCCGGTGGCTCCGCTGGTGGTACCCGTAAAATTGACCCTTAATGGCTGCAGCGCCGATGCCTGATAACTGAACGAAACAGTCGGGGTTTCGCGGACCGCAATTTGTCTGGTGACGCTGCTCTGGCAACCAGAGGCCGTGGTAACGGACAGCGTGACCGGTAGGGAACCGGCTCCGGCGGCGAATGTTACCGTTGCGGACGACTGGGTAAAGGTTTCGCCACCGACCTGCCATTGCCACTGCACCACCGGATCACCGGCTGAAAGAGTACTGTTGTCTGCCAGGGCAACTGGTACCCCGGTGCATATCAGAGATGGGGCTGTGAAATCAGCCACCGGCGGGCGGTAAACCTGAACGGTTTTGCGGACTAAATTCTGGCACCGCGTTGAAGAAGTAGTGATCAGCGTGACGGTATAGGAGCCCGGCTGCCCATAGGTATGGACCGGATTTGCGGTGGTTGAAATACCATTGTCGCCAAAATCCCAGTACCAGTCCGTAATGGTGTTTCCGTCGCCGGCCAGGGACTGATCTGTGAAAGCAACTTCCCGGCTGTTGCAGTTGGTGCGGTAAGTAAAGTCTGACTGAGGCGACTGAGTGACGGTGATGGCTTTGGTCAGCGAATCAGCACAGCCGAAATTGGTAAAAACCTTCAGCTTCACCTGATAGGTGCTGGGTTTTACAAACAGGTGCTGCGGATTACGCTCCGGAGAAATATTTTGGTTGCCGCTTTCCGGATCATCAAAAGTCCACTGCCAGCCGGTAATGCTCCCTTCGGGAGAGAGGCTTTCATCCGTAAAAGCCACCTGTTCTCCGGAGCAAGCCAGGGAAACGCTGAAGGCTGGCTGGGGCAACCGGCGGATTGTTACGGTTTGGGTACGGGTATTGGTGCAGCCTGCCGAGCTGACAACCGTCAGGGTAACCGGGTAAGAGCCTGCTCCCGCGTACCGATGCACCGGATTAAGGGCATTGGAAGTGGTGTTGTCACCGAAATTCCAGGTACGCGATACTACCTCTATCCCTTCCGCCACCACCGACTGATCGGAAAACTGCGTTTCGTAACCGAGGCAAGCCCGGACCTGGGAGAAATTTACGTTTACGCCCGGCTTCACGGTCACGTCCTTGCTCACTGATGCACTGCATCCGCTGGTGCCGGTAACCGTCAGGCTGATGGTATACTTGCCGGGCATCGGATAGGAATAATTTACCTGTGCACCAGTTGCCGTAATTCCATTGCCGAAGCTCCACCGGTAGCTTGCCGGCGTATCACCGGCAATCGTGGAGGCATCTGAGAATGTCTGCGGCTGACTGGAACAGAACTCCAGTGGCCCGGAGAAATCCGGTGTGGTGTTCTGGTAAATTTTTACGGTTTGGGTTTTTGCAATGATTTTGCCGCAGACGTCTGTAATCGTCAAAGTGGCTGTGTAATCACCGGCATTGGCAAAGACGTGTGAAGGATCCGGTCCGGTTGCCGTGCCTCCGTCACTGAAAGTCCAGTTCCATGATTTAATGCGGTTACCAGCTGGCGGAGGGCTGGTACGGAACCTGGTGGCTGCGCCCTCGCATTGCTGATCAGTTGAGAAGTCTGCCGATGCTGCCGGCCGGACATATACCGAGTCTGAATAATTGATCTGCCAACCCTGGGCATTGAAAGCGCTCAATACTATCTGATGCCAGCCGCTGGAAGAATAAAAAAGATTATCCGGATCAGTCTGAGTTGGGGAAGATTTACTGGCTCCGCAGGTATTTGGGAAATTGATCCTGATCAGCTTCTTATCGTGCCAATTGATCATAAAACCAACCCATTCCGAACCTTGCCTCAAAAAATTCAGGGATTGTCCATCGTTCAATAATCCCTGAGTATTTATAATCGTCAGGGAAGGCGCATTATTGGAAACGCTGCCACCGAATCCCAGCCGGAACAGTTTGCCGGTCTGCGTATAAACAAAGGCGTTTGCATTCGCTTCCCGGTACAGATTGATTTTCACCGGATTCCCCTGCCCGGCAATATTAGTGCTGAGGTCATTAACCTGCGGCCTGCTGAACGGATTGAGATCAAAATTCAGTCGAAATAACCGGTTGTTGTAACCTGCCAGAAGCCCGTACCATTTTCCGCATTCCTGGGTTAGGGTAATATCCCATAAAGCGGGATTTCCGGCAGCAAGGTCTACCTCGATCACATCACTGCTTGCAGGTTCGGTGCTGAGAGAGTTTTTAAAATTAACGATTACCAGCCGGTTGTTGCCGGAGTTGGGAATAAAGACAATCTTCTGACCATCCGATTCAACTAATTCAAGATTGCGGGGATTACTCAGGAGCGGTGAAACAACGGAGATATTGGTGCCTGCAGGAACATTGGCAGGAGAATTTCCAAAATTCAGCCTGATCAGATTTTTCGAACTGTTACCCAGCACATTTACTACTAATCCGTACCAGTTTCCTCCTTCATTGACCAGGGTAATACCAATCGGAAGAGATAAAAGTCCGCTGATATTTCCCAGATCTGTAACTGAAGGAACGTTATTTAAATTATTTCCAAAATTCAGGCGATATAGCTTGTTATCTCCCCAGCTACAGACAAATCCGTACCAGTTGTTACCATCGGTAACAATATCCATATCCAGCGCCGTTCCCATCATGCTGAGGGATCTGAAATCGCTGAAGACTGGTTGCTTTTCCAGATCCCCGCTACAGAAATCCCACTCGTAGCGCGTGGCTCCGGTGGAAGTATTGACCATGTTGAAGGATTCGTTCATACAAACCGTATCCGGAAGGGTAAAGCCGGGCTGCGGGCACTGCCCGGAGGCAGTTGCCCTGACCAGCAGCCAGCCCACAAAAAACAAGATCAGGCGGACATACCTTGACATGAACAGTGTTGGTAAGAACTCAGGAGTTTACTTCGGCCTTGCCGGCGTATTCCTGACAGACCCCCTTCAGCCCTTCTTCCAGCGTGATCCGGTGCCGCCATCCCTGCCGGTGCAGTTCAGACACATCCATCAGTTTGCGGGGGGTACCATCCGGTTTGGAGGTATTCCAGGAAATTTCGCCTTCAAAGCCGGTTGTCGCTTTGACTAATTCCGCAAGTTCCCGAATGGAAAGGTCTTCGCCGGTGCCGATATTGATCAGTTCAGGCTGGTTGTAATGAAGCATGAGAAAATAACAGGCGTCGGCCAGATCATCGGCGTGCAAAAACTCCCGCTTCGGCGTTCCGGAGCCCCAGACTTCCACGCTGGGGGCATCATTCAGCTTCGCTTCGTGGAATTTCCGGATCAGGGCCGGCAGTACGTGGGAGTTGTGAAGGTCGTAATTATCGTTGGGCCCGTACAGATTTGTGGGCATTACCGAAATAAAGTTACATCCATACTGGCTCCGGTAGGCTTCGCACATCTTGATTCCCGCAATTTTGGCAATGGCGTAGGGCTCGTTGGTAGGCTCAAGCAGACCAGTCAGCAGGTATTCTTCCTTCAAAGGCTGCGGAGCCAGTTTGGGATAAATGCAGGACGATCCCAGAAACATGAGCTTTTTGACCCCAGTCAGATAAGCCTGATGGATTACGTTGTTCTGAATCATCAGGTTATCGTAAAGAAACTCGCCCCTGTAGACGTTGTTTGCGTGAATGCCGCCCACTTTGGCCGCCGCCAGAAAAACGTAATCCGGCTTTTCGGTGGCAAAGAAATCTTCGACCGCCTTCTGGCTGCGCAGGTCAAGCTCCGAAGATTTGCGGAAAACGAAATGATCGTATCCTTCGGCCTGCAGCTTCCGGTGAATTGCTGAACCAACCATACCCCGATGGCCGGCGATGTATATCTTAGCGTTTTTTTCCAAGGTAAAAAGACGTAAATTTGAAATAAGTACCCAAAAGTGCAGCCACTAATTTAGCAACTCAAAATAAAACCATCCCCGGCGACGTTCCAAAAAGTATCCGGTTCCGGGACTTGTTGTTTAACCTACTTTTCTTTTTCATGCAAATTCGCTCTTTGTTCACCGGTCTGCTGATCCTTCTTGCCAGCCTTTCGGGTTTAGGTCAGATTACTGAAGACAGCCTGCGGCGGGAAGAAAATCCTACCCTGGACCTGCTCTCTGACCTGGACAAGAAAAAAGCACCCAAAGAGAAAAAGGAACTCAAACAACCTAAAAACGTTTTTTTCGGCATAAAATCCCGTAAGGGCTTTACCAAATCCCCCGCTGCCGACCGCGTGACGATGGAGTTGTTTTATTATCTGCCTGACTACAAGGACCCCAATCCCTACGTACCCCACGTGGCGTGGTACAACATGCGCAAAAAGGAACTGCAACTTACCGGGCAGATTGACAAGGAAACGCACCGTTTGCTGCACGGACCCTACCAGAGGTTGGTAAACGGAAAGCTGGTAGAGGAAGGTTACTACTACATGGGTACAAAACACGGCCGCTGGGCAACTTACGACGCCAATTTTATGCTGCTGGAAAAACTTCGGTTCCACATGGGCTGGCCCAAAGAATCACAGATCACCTACTACGACGTAAACCGCACCAAGGTCAAGGAAGTGATTCCGGTGCATTACGGCATCAAACACGGCGATTATTACCAGTTTTACGAAGGCGGACAAATGGCCGTAAAAGGCCAGTATGACAATGGCAAGCCGGTGGGCAAGTGGATGGAATACTATCAGTTCCGCCGCCGGTACAAGAAAGAGACCCAGTACCCGGCCGATCCGTTCGACAAAACCACCGAACCATTTACCCTCCGCGAATGGGACGACAAGGGCACCCTTACTTTCGATAAGGAAAAAGAAGATAAAAAGGCCGCTCTCAGCAAGTTCTAGCAGGTTAGCTCGTTAGCGGTTAGCCTGGTATCCGGATCACACTTTGGCTGTAATGCCTGACCAGCTAACCGCCAACCCCTACCAGAAGGCATCCTCCGCGTGAAACACTTCCCGGTTGCCCTCCACTGAAATAGCAATTACGTCAAACCGCACATCGTTCTGCCAGTCAGTTGTGAAAATAAAATGTTCGGCTGCTTTCCTGAGCCGGCCGATTTTATGCGGACTCACGGCCGTTTCCGGCTCCCCGTGCGAGAGGTTGGTGCGGGTTTTCACCTCTACAAATACCAGCAGTTCATCTTTCCGGGCCACAATGTCAATCTCCGCCCGACCGTAGCGGTAGTTGCGGTGCAGGATTTGGTAGCCTTTCGCCTGCAGCCATTCTGCGGCCCATTCTTCTCCTTTTTTACCCAGATTGAGGTGGTCCGCCATTTTTGCCCGATTTTTGTGCCTGGTTTGCCGGCAAATGTACCACCTGTAATCCGCAATTTCTTCCTATACCCTCAAGTCCTCTATGCAAACCGCCATTGAAGCTTTTACCCGGCAACTGCGCGAAAGTATCCGGCTCGGCGAGTCGATGCCTCCTCCGTATTTCCGGACTGAAATTGATCAGGTCGTTTTGTGCGGACCCGGATCAGAAACTGTACTGGTGCAGGCAATTGTCAGTGATGAAGCAAGAGTGCCGGTCATTGTAGCGGAGGGTTATAGCCTCCCTGCTTTTGTAAGCAACCATACATTGGTAATCACTCTTTCGCAAAGTGGCACCCACCAGGAAGTATTGTCGCTTACCGGGGAGGCAGTTGCAAAAAATGCTGGGATCGCCTGTATCACCGGAGGAGGCCCGCTGTCGGAGCTGGCCCGGGAGAAAAAATGTTTTTTAGCGCCTGTACCACCAGGCCCGGTTTCCCCGGAGGAATGGAGAATCCATGCCACGGTGCAACTTCTTTTTCTTTTGCATCATTATGGCCTTATTGGCCATTCATTCCTGCCCCGGCTGGAGAAAGCCATCAAACTGATAGACGAACGGGAGGACATCATCCGGGAAGGGGCAAAAGACATAGCGGAAGCCATTGCGGGCCGGCTGACGGTACTCTACGGCAGCACCAGGCTCTACCCAGTGATGCTGCATTTCCGGCAGCAGATCAACCGGCTGGCGCGGCAACTGGCCCACGTGAACGTATTTCCGGCTACCAATTACGATGAAGTTGCCGCATGGGAGCATCCCGCCGCACTGATCGACCAGTCGGTAGTGATTTTTTTTGAATCGGAATCTGACCATCCGAAGGTGAAGAGAAGCATAGACATCTGCCGGCCCATTTTTTCCGGAAAGACGGATGCAGTGGTGGAGGTGACCATGCGGTACGGCGATTCCTTTACGGAACAGTGCCTTTACATGATCCACCTTGCTGACTGGGCGGCGTATTACCTCGCCAGCCTGAACCAGGCAACCGGTGCCGAAGATGTACCCAGCTACGTGCAGACGGAACTGGATAAGGAGTAAAGCCTGTTAGCCCGTTAGCGGTTAGCTATTAGCGCTTAGCTGACCGCTAACCACTACCCAATGAACAAGCAGGTCATTTACCAGTCACTCGGGCAACTGGACTACAAGCAGGCGTGGGATTATCAGGAAAAACTCTTCGGCGATATTATCGCCCTGAAAACCCGCAACCGCAATCATCCGGAGACCCCTCCCCTGCCTACTCCCAATTACCTGCTGTTTTGCCGGCACCCTCACGTGTACACGCTTGGCAAAAGCGGCAAACCTGAGCATTTGCTGCTGGGAGCAGAGGAGCTTTCCCGGATTGGGGCTACCTTTTACCCCATCAACCGCGGCGGCGACATCACTTACCACGGCCCCGGGCAGCTGGTGGGCTATCCCGTTCTCGATCTGGATAATTTCTTCACCGACATTCACAAATACATGCGGCTGCTGGAGGAAGCAGTCATTCTCACGCTGGCAGATTTCGGGCTGGATGCCGGGCGTATACCGGGCCTTACCGGCGTTTGGCTTGGTCACCGGGACCAGGTAAACCCGCGGAAAATATGCGCCATGGGCGTAAAAACCAGCCGGTGGGTCACCATGCACGGCTTTGCCCTCAACGTCAATACCGATCTTTCGTACTTCAGCTACATTGTACCTTGCGGAATACCAGATAAAGCCGTTACTTCGGTGGCGGCCGAACTGGGGCAGGAGGTAAATATGGAAGTTGTAGAAAACAAAATGATCAGGCACCTTGCCGGCCTCTTTGGAATGGAAATTCCGGAACTTAACAGTTTAGAAAATCCTTCCTTATTTTTAAGCATCTGAGTTTTAGTCAAGCAAGAACAGTAATGAAAAAGGACATTTCTTTTCTGCCGGTGGAAGGCGTAAAAATAGCCGTTGTTAAAAAAAATGATCCCAAAGCCGCTTTTGATTGGGTAGTTTACCTGCTGAACGAAAATGAGGTTCCGATTACCAACGTGATCGTTGCCTCCCGCGGCTACGGATTCAAGGGCGAAGAACAGCAGAAAACCTCAATACTCCGCCACGTAATCGGAGAGGTTGCCGCCCGGGATTATGCCGTCATTGAAAGCATCGACCCCGGCGTGTTTCACCTCAACAACGAATACTGGGTAAGTTACTACATCAACGGGCAGGTGTACGACAAGAAATTCATATTCGTACCCGAAAGTATCACTGAAGCCAATCTGAGCCGGATTTCACAGCTTGACCTCGAAGGGGTAGTGCACCAGTAGGGGCAGGCCCGTGTGCCTGCCCGAAAAGTGGTAAGTTCAGTTACCCCTTCCCTTCCAGCAGAGTCAGATTCCGCTGCACCACAAGTGCGTTGATTTCTTCCAGCTCAGGTGCCGGCTGTGAGAGATTGAGCAGATAACCCTCCATTGAAAAAAGGTTATGGATGTCGTGCGTGACGCACAGGACTGTTTTTCCTTCCTGCTGCACCCAGCGGGCCATCAGGTCAAATACCTTTTTCCGGTTGTAGACGTCGAGTTGCTGGGTGGGCTCATCCAGCAGGATCACGCGGGCATCCTGCACGAGCAGCTGGGCCAGCCAGACCATCTGCTGCTCTCCGCCCGACAGTTCCTGAAAGTTGGCGTCAGCAAGGTGGGTAATTCTGAGGGCGTCGAGGGCACGGATCGCCTGCTGGTAGTCGGAAGGGCCGTAAGTCTGGAAGAAACCCATGCGGCGGAAATTCCCCATCACCACCAGTTCCCGGACCAGCAGCGAAAAACTGACGTGGTTTTTCTGCTCCAGAAAAGCCAGAAGCCCGTCGCGGGCCGGATTATGGAGGGGAGATACCGGGTGCCCGTAAACCGAGACCTGCCCCCGGAAAGCAAGCTGACCGGTCAGGGCTTTCAGCATAGTGCTTTTGCCTGATCCGTTGTGCCCGATAACGGCAACAAAGGAAGGTTGGGCAACTGAAAAAGACAAGTTGCGGATCAGGGCCTTCCGGCCGTAATCCGCAACAAGATTCTGAACCCGGATTGGTACCAAAGCGAATTGTTCTGTTGCCCGCAGGAGTTTATTGGCAGACAACCTGCAAAGGAGCAGGTGCTTGTCGCTTAGTACTCGTCTTCGTTGAAGAAGAAGTCATCTTTGGTCGGATAATCCGGCCAGATTTCTTCGATACTTTCGTAAGGTTGACCGTCGTCTTCGAGTTCCTGCAGGTTTTCCACAACTTCCAACGGAGCACCTGAACGGATAGAATAATCAATCAGTTCTTATTTGGTGTCCGGCCAGGGGGCATCTTCCAAATAAGAAGATAATTCCAGTGTCCAGTAAATAGGCTTGTTTCCTTTAAATTTTTAAGAGGCCGCAATATAATCTAAAAACCGGTGATTAATAAAATGTAAGGGCATTGAAACAGGTCGAAAAACGCCGGGATTAATTATACCGCTTTAACGGAAAAATGTGAAAAGGTTACAAACGGCCGGATAATATTTGCCGGTGCCTTCCAAAGTGCCGCCTAACGGCGCAGGGATTGAAGTTCGGCCTTAAACTGATCGAGCAGCAACTGCTTGACGCCAATCTTCCGCTTCTGTACCTCCAGCCTGAACAGGGCCGCTTTATCAATCGTCTGGCTGTTGTCGGTCTGAGTCATTCCGTACGGGGCAGTCTCCTGACTTTCAAGGCTTTCCTTGTCCTTCCGGATCAAATCGCTCATGGTCCGGATCTTCAGCGACAACTGCTCTTCCCGCGACTTTTTGTCAAAGAAGAAATTTTTGCGGCGCACCACGCGCATGAGATAATTCATCTCAAAAATCTTATCGCAGGAAAGTCTGAACCGGTCGTTCAGTTGCTGATCCTGCTGCCTTGGCGCGAGTTTGAGGTTTTTCCATTCCATCAGCAGTTCCTTGCCGCGTTCGGCAGCTTTTTCGATATCGGCTGACTGCAGCAGGTCTTCGGCTTCCTGACAGAGTTGCTGCTGGGCGACAACTTTGGGGTCTACCCGCCTGGAGAAGGATGGCTCGGGCAGATTCTTAGCCTGCCGGTAGCGGGCATAGAAATGGTCAAAGGCTTTCTTGAACTCGTCGCGGATATCCGCAGACAGCCGTTTGGGCACTTTACCGATCTTCTTCCACTCCTCCTGGATTTTCTTCATCTCATAGGCCGTACCGTCAAAATTCTCCGAATTCTTCAGGGCCTGGGCACGTTCATTAAGCTGCCTGAGCTGATCTACCCGCTGATTGATGATTTTATTCTTGTGTTCAAAGAAGGCCTTCCGCCGGTCAAAGAAGCCGTCCACAATGGCATTGAACTTCACTTCCAGCTCATCCTGACGCTCCTTATCCACGGCACCCGTCCGTATCCACTTGGATTTCAGTTCCTTGAAAACCTCAGCCGCTTCTTTCCATTCGGTACTGTTCTGCAGCGCTTCTGCGTCCTTGAGGAGGGCCTGCTTGATTTCGAGGTTCTTGACCCGGTTCTGGGAAATATTCTGACGCAGGTCCTCTTCGAGCGTATCAAGTCTGTTGAATAAAAATATGTAATCCCCCAGTCCGTCAAACTCGGTCAGATAGTGTCGCAGGTGAATGAGCTTCATCAGGTAAGAGCCTTTGTTCTGCGCGGTTTCCACCAGCGTAAACAATTCGTCTACCTTCTGGCGGGCAGTTTCAAAACGGTCCCGGAAATATTTTATGCTTGCTTCGGGGCTTAGCTTCACTTCCCCGATCTGCCGGTCCGGATGGTCGAAATAACCCCGCAGGTAGACTTTTCCATCACTGATGTAGCCGAACTCATCCGACCATTGTATTTCTTTCATGGGTAGTTATGTATGATAAGTGGTTGTACTGGTGCAGAAGTAGAACTTCAGGCAGTATGAATATCAGGAATTAAAATTTTCCCAAGGTTTGTAAATTATCCCGAAAATAGCTACAACCTGTCAAAAGAGAGCCATTGGACCGGAATTTTTACAATCTGCTATTTGGAAATGAATCTCAACTTATGCAATACCTGGAATTAATTATTTTTTACTTATTTCTGAATTTTTTGGGCTGCACCGGCCCGCGGGAACCGGAAAAATAAAGTTGACGGCCAATCCGTCGGGCATTCTGCCTATTTTTGAGAAATTGCCGGCAGATCACGAAAAATTAGCCTTTACCCGGTAATTTACCCAAATAACCACTTAAATAATTTTCTTCCCCTTTATGAGTAACGAAACCATTATCTTTTCAATGGCGGGAGTCAGTAAAATCTACCCGCCCCAGAAACAGGTTCTGAAGAACATCTACCTTTCTTTCTTCTACGGAGCGAAAATAGGCGTTTTGGGTCTGAACGGTTCCGGTAAGTCTACCCTGCTGCGCATCATTGCCGGCATTGAAAAAAACTATCAGGGCGAAGTGGTCTTTTCTCCCGGCTATTCGGTTGGTTATCTGGAGCAGGAACCTCAGCTCGACCCCAACAAAACCGTGCGGGAAGTAGTAGAGGAAGGCGTACAGGAGATCGTAAGCCTGCTGAAGGAGTTTGAAGAAATCAACGAAAAATTTGCCGGTCCCGATGCTGACTTTGATAAGCTGATGGCCCGTCAGGCTGAGGTACAGGAAAGACTGGACCACCTCAATGCCTGGGAACTGGACAACCGCCTCGAAAAAGCCATGGACGCCCTGCGGACACCTCCCGCCGATGCAAAGATCGGCCCCCTTTCGGGCGGCGAAAAGCGCCGCGTGGCCCTGTGCCGCCTGCTGCTGCGGGAGCCCGACGTGCTGCTGCTCGACGAACCCACCAACCACCTTGATGCTGAGTCAGTGCTCTGGCTGGAACAACACCTCCAGCAATATAAAGGCACCGTAATCGCCGTTACCCACGACCGTTATTTCCTCGATAACGTCGCCGGCTGGATCCTGGAACTGGACCGCGGCGAAGGCATCCCCTGGAAGGGCAACTACTCCTCGTGGCTGGGACAGAAGCAGGAACGTCTGGCCAAAGAGGAAAAAGGTGAATCAAAGCGGCAGAAGACCTTGCAGCGGGAACTGGAATGGGTGCGCATGGCCCCCAAAGCCCGGCAGGCCAAATCCAGGGCGCGTATCGGCGCCTACGAAAAATTGATGGGTGAAGAAGCAAGGCAAAAGGAAGAGAGGCTGGAATTATTCATTCCGCCGGGACCACGTCTGGGCAGCCGGGTCATTGAAGCTCATCATGTGTCAAAAGCCTATGGTGATAAACTACTGTTTGAAGACCTGAATTTTTCTCTGCCCCAGGGCGGAATTGTGGGCGTAATTGGTCCCAACGGAGCCGGTAAAACAACCTTGTTCAAACTCATTACCGGTCAGGAGAAACCTGACGGCGGTGAGTTTATGGTAGGCGACACCGTAGAAACGGCCTACGTGGATCAGGAGCACAATAACCTGATACCCGGCAAATCGGTGTTTGAAACCATTTCCGGCGGCACTGAGCAGATGATGCTGGGCGGCAAACAGGTCAATGCCCGGGCCTACGTCAGCAAATTCAACTTTTCGGGCAATGACCAGGAGAAAAAGGTCGGCAACCTCTCCGGCGGCGAACGCAACCGGGTACACCTCGCCATGACCATCAAGCAGGGGGCTAACCTGCTCCTTCTCGACGAACCCACCAACGACCTGGACGTTAACACCCTCCGGGCATTAGAGGAGGCGCTGGAAAACTTTGCCGGCTGCGCCGTGGTCATTTCCCACGACCGCTGGTTCCTGGACCGCGTGGCTACCCACATTCTGGCTTTTGAAGGAGAATCGCAGGTGTATTTCTTCGAAGGAAACTTCAGTGATTACGAAGAAAACAAGAAAAAGCGTCTGGGCGACACCGGCCCCAAAAGGATCAAATACAAGAAGCTGGTATAATTCAAGTGGTAAGTGACCAGTGGTAAGTTCAGAGGGTGGCATGACGGATTATTATTTGCAACCTTCCAGTTCTACTTACCACTTCTCACTTAGGACTTGTCACTTACCACTTTGCACTTACGACTTCCTTACCGGTTTACCTTCCGCTTTTCGCGTTGCACGGTGTCGCCGGCGTAGAGGACATATACATTGAGAACGGCGGCGAAAATATAAAGATAAGGCACGATGTTCCGGCCCTGCCGGAACATATCAAAGCTGATGGTGATCAGCATAACCGCCCCCGCTGTCTGGAGAATCCGGCTGTTCTGCCAGGGAAGTTTTTTAACGAAAAACAGCATGACGGCAAAGAGCAGACCCAACATCAGGTAAAGTACTCCCGCCTGCAGCCGACCGTATAAAATGCTGTCGAGGCCGCTTACCAGCGGTGCTACGGCATACAATACATATACGAGTCTGGTGCGCTGAAGTCGGTTCATATGCAAAGGAAAACAGGCAGATCCGGCAAGCCGGTGGCCGGCCAGTTTCAGGTTCATACTACACTACCTAACGTCAATATCCGGTTTTTGTTGGAGCCGGGGGCAGAGGATTCTCCCTGCCGGGGCAGGTGTACAGGCATGGTAGTGAGGGGCTCAAATCCGAATGGTAATTTTCCCTTAACATTTCCGGCTCCCTCAAACGCCCAAACCTCCGTAACATTGCCGGGCCGCAGCCGGTATAGGTCTGCAACCGTAATCCCGCAAATTGCATACACTCAACAAGAACGATTTTGGCCCGGACTTCCGCTGGGGCGTATCAACTGCCGCTTACCAGACCGAAGGCGGCCACGATGCCGACGGCAAGGGACTTTCGGTCTGGGATGTATTTACCCGGAAAAAGGGCAATATTTTCCGGAACCAGCACGGCAATACCGCCTGTGATTTTTACCGCCGCTACCCCGAAGACCTGCAGCTGATGCAGTCGCTGCACATTCCAAACTTCCGGTTTTCGCTGGCCTGGCCGCGGATCATTCCGGAAGGCACCGGGGTAGTCAATACCCGGGGCCTTGATTATTACCACCGGCTCATTGACCAGTGTCTCCAGCTGGGGATTGAGCCGTGGGTGACGCTGTACCACTGGGACCTGCCCTACGCCCTTGAGCGGAAGGGCGGCTGGACCAACCGCGACGTAGTGGGCTGGTTTGGGGAGTATGCCGAAACCTGCGCCCAAGCCTTCGGCGACCGGGTAAAGCACTGGATGGTACTCAACGAGCCGATGGTTTTTACCGGCGCCGGCCATTTTCTCGGCATTCATGCCCCCGGCCGGCGGTGGCTCAAAAATTTTATTCCAGCCATGCACCACGCAGCAGTGTGCCAGGCTGAAGGTGGCCGTATCCTGCGCACCCACCTGCCCGGTGCCCGGATCGGCACTACCTTCTCGGCTTCCTCCGTACAGCCGCTCACCGAAAGCCCCCGCGACAGTCAGGCGGCCGTTCGGGTGGATGCCCTGCTCAACCGGCTTTTTCTGGAACCTGCCCTTGGCCTTGGTTATCCCGTGCAAACGTTGCCTTTCCTGAACCGGGTCGAGAAATACTGGCGTTCCGGCGACGACCGGAAACTTGCTTTTGATTTTGACTTCGTGGGGCTTCAGATTTATACCCGGGAGATAATCAAGCATTCCTGGTTTATGCCCTTCATCAATGCTGACCTTGTAAAAGCAGCAAAACGAAGGGTTCCGCTGACCCTCATGGGCTGGGAAGTTTATCCGGAATCCATTTACCAGATGCTGAGGCAATACGCGGCCTATCCCCGCGTAAAGGAGATTATCGTCACCGAAAACGGGTCAGCTTTTGAAGATACCCTGCAGGAGGGCCGGGTACAGGACGATAGGCGGGTAGCTTACCTGCGTGACCACATCAGGCAGATAAAGCGGGCCAGGGCGGATGGGGTGCCGGTGAACGGTTATTTCGTGTGGACGTTCACTGACAATTTTGAATGGGCCGAAGGGTACCGGCCAAGATTTGGGCTGGTACACGTTGATTTCGAAACCCAGCAGCGTACCGTCAAGGATTCCGGGCGGTGGTACCAGTCACTGATGGAAGGCCGGAATTTAAATTTTAGCCCATCCGGATAAACCATCTTGCGGTTTAGCCGTACTTATATCAAACGGTTAATTAAAAACAAACCTTTACGACTATGAAACCGCATGTATTCTTCAATATAATTATGGTGATGCTTATTATGGTAAGCGTAACCAGCTGTCAGGCAATCGGCGACATTTTTCAGGCCGGCCTTTGGGTAGGTGTTATCGGCGTTGTGCTGGTGGTGGCACTGGTATTCTGGATCTTCGGAAAGCTTTTCCGTTAAATAAAGGATTACTCATGATTACTCATAAAATGAAAAAGGGGCTGCAAGGCCCCTTTTTCATTTTATTACTGTCCCTATAACACTTTGAATTCAATGCGCCGGTTCAGCTCCCGGTTTTTATCACTGGTGTTTGGCACCGAGAACTGGGTTTCGCCGTAACCGGTGAAAGTGAGCCGTCTGGCTTCAATTCCTGCTTTTACGAGGTAATCATATACACTTTTTGCCCTCTTTTGGGAAAGCTCCATGTTGGCATCGTCTTTACCGATATCATCGGTGTGCCCTGAAATTTCCAGTTTCAGGTCCTTGTTCTGGCCCATCAATTCGATCAGTTTATCCAGCTCCACTTTCGACTTATTCTCCAGTTGCCACTCTCCGGTGGCGAAGAAGATATTCTTCAGAATGTCTCTGGAGCCCTTTTCCAGCGGCTGGAGGTAAATATCCATCACCACCGGCTCGTGGGTTTTGCCTTCGTAGTTGAAATACAAACTTTTGAAAAGGTAACCTTCCTTATTTACATACAATCCGTACTCAGCACCTTCGGTAAGCACGGCAAGGTAGTCGCCAGTCATCTTGTCCGAACTGGTGACGGCTTCCCGCTGACCCGATTTCACGTTGTAAAGTTCGATTTTCGTGCCGAGGGGCTTTTTGGTTTTGGCATCAAATACCCGGCCCTTCAGATAATCGCTGCGGTCTTTTACAGCAATCTGCTCAGGCATGTTAAACTCGTATAATTTGCTGCTTACGTAGCGGCGACCATCTTTCTCTTCATGGGCGTAATACCCTTTTTTGCCGTCGGCACTAACGAAAAGCGAAACCTGATCATCCTGGTTGTTGAGCGGATAGCCCAGATTTCTGGGCCAGTTCCACTTTCCGTTTTCGTATTGGGTAGAAAAAAGATCGTAGCCTCCCATGCCAATGTGTCCTTTGGAAGAAAAGTAAAGAATCCGGCCGTTGGCGTGAACGAAGGGAGAAAGATCATCTTCCGGTGTATTGATATCCGGTCCAAGATTTTCAGGGGCACCCCAGTAGCCGTCATCAGCCAGCTGGCTCCTCCAGATGTCGCGTTTTCCGTAGGTTCCCCTCCGGTCTGATACAAAATACAGGGTACGTCCGTCGGCGGAAAGGGAAGGCTGCGATTCCCACGCGGAAGAATTCACCTTATTGCCAAGATTTACCGGTTCAGTCCATTCATTGCCGACTTTGTAGGTAACAAACAGGTCGCAACTGCCAAAATTCTGCCGTCCTTCGCAGGAAGTAAACACCAGCATCCGGCCATCGGCCGAGATGGTACACGTGCCTTCATTGGCTACCGTGTTGATGCGGTCTGACAGCGGCACCGGCTCACTCCAATCCTCAGCACGGCTGGTGCTTACGTACAGGTTCTCGTCGCTTTTCAGGTCGCTGCTCAGGCGGGCGGTAAAAATGAGTGTCTGCTGGTCAGCGGTAAGCACCGGGAAATACTGCAGCATGAACCGGTTTACGGTAGGGCTCATCGGCCCCGCCCTGAAGGGGAGAGGCTCCTGAATGGCCTTTAACGCAAACTCGCAGTTGGCCATCATCCGCTTCGCCTCTGCAATCTGACTGGCTTTTACCGGCCTGAGGGCCAGGTACTGCTCAAAAAAACCTTTTGCCTTCTCGTACTCACCCGTGCCGATGCAGGCCTGCCCCAGAATGATGTAAGCCGCCATAAAAGGCTGGTGGCCTGGTTTCAGCTGAATACTTCTTTCGTAATGGTCCCGGATCTTCTGGCGGTACTCCGGCGTACGATCTACCTGAGCAATCAGTTCATACACGTTGGCCAGCCGGAAGTGTGCCTCGGCATACGCTGGTTCCTTGTCAATGGCCTTGTTGAGCAGGGAAGCAGCCTGGTCAAATTTCCGGGCCGCAATCAGGTTGCCCGACTGGTCGTAGTACTGCCGGGCTTTGTCTGAAATCGTATTTTCTTTTTGCTGGGCAGATACAGTAGCAATGCTCAGAAAAAGTCCTGCGCACAGCAGTAGTGTCTTTATCTTCTGAAAATTCATTTTTTGAAAACTCATGGCACTCAGGTAAGTATTTCCCTTGCACAAAGGTGCTTTTTACAAATTTAGGAAGTATACTCTCCTTACCATAAGCCCAAAAGGATCACCGGTTGTTCCCCTCCGGAATTAAATCCTTCGGTTTCTTTTTTATTTTTCCAAAATATAGCAGGCGTCACAACCTTTCGGAGTACAAAACCCGCTTTATTGAATTTCATAACGCCATCCGCAAAGGCTGCCCATAAGGCAGCCTTTGCGCTTTTTGGCCGGTAAGCACGCCTTGCAAAACTTACTTTGCCCATAACCAGTATACGTGTAAATACGCACCGCCAAATGAGCCAGCCTGACCTGATTGATCCGCCACCGCAAAGCAAAAAGAATTACCCGCTGAGGATATTTTTGTGGACAGTGGGTATCCTGACCATTATTTTAATCATTGTGTCCGCCGGAATCAATCTGTATCTGGGGCCCTACCTCAAGAAAAAACTGGAAAGCGGGGTGCGGGAAGTTTCCGGTGGTTTATACGTATTGAAAATGGACAACCTGAAAGTCCGGTTCTGGCGGGGACAACTCATGGCCGGGGGTGTGGTGGTTACCCATGATCCGGTGGTGTACAGCCGCATGCTGCAGGCAGGTGAAGATGTCGGGCATTCAACCTTCCGCTTCAGTGCCCCGGTAGTGACGCTGGGCAATATCCGCTGGCGGGAATATTTTTCCGGCGACCTGGTCCGGATCGGAGAAGTTTATGTGGACTACCCGCGGCTGCAGCTTTACCGGGATGCAACCCAGCCCCGCCGCAATCAATCCCGCGCCAAAAACATTTCCGCTGCCGATACCTTAGGTGCCTCTTTTCTTGAAGAATTACCCGTGTTAGCCGCCAAAATAGCCAGGGACGGAGTGGTCGTTGACACCTTTTCCATTTACAACGGCACCCTGCGTTACCGGCTCAGGAGCAGCAAAGGCATTACCTTACACAACGCCGACAATATCTCCCTCTCCTTCCGGGATATCCGGCTGGATTCCACCTCCCGCAGGGATGCATGGCACCGCACCTTCTACGCGGCTGATGTAAAATTTGGCCTGCGCAATTACCAGTACCGCGCCCCGGATGGCGTGTACAGCCTTACCGTCCGGAGAATTGATTGCCCTGATCCGTTCACCCTGCTCATTGACTCCCTTGACTTGCGTACCCTGATTACCGATGCCGGGTTTATCCGCCGCAATAAATTCTCCCGCGACCGTTACGCGATGTTCGTTCCGAAGATCAACTGCCGGGAACTCGACCTTGAACGGTTTTTCCGGAAAGATTACGTTGCAGACCGGATCAGGCTCTCGGATCCTGTCATCAATGTATACCGCGACAAACGGTCGCCCCGCGATCCTTCGTCCCGTCGAATGCCCAACGAATGGGTGCGGGAGCTGCCTTTCTACTTCAGGTTTGATACGGTAGTATGCCAGAACGCCCGGCTGATCTACTCCGAACAGGTAGAAGGTGCTGCCCAACCGGGTGCCATCGAACTGGAGCAAACAGACCTGACGCTGCTCAACCTCACCAACGATCCGCAGTACATGACCACCAAAACCCCGGCAGTAGTTGAAGGATCGACCCGCCTGATGGGCCGCGGCCGGCTGAAGCTTACCCTTACACTAAATCTGCTCAGCGAAGCTTTTGATTGCCGCTATTCCGGCAGCCTGTCGGAAATGCAGGCGTCTCATTTCAACCGCTTCTTTGAACCGTCGGAAAACATGCGCATTGAAAGCGGCGTAGTGGATCAGGTGGTATTTGCCGTTAACGTGCGGAACGGGCAGGCCACTGGTCACCTGAAAGCCCTTTACCACGACCTGAAACTGGCCGTGCTGCACCCGGAAAAAAAGAAGAAGCGCAAACTGCTCTCCGTGCTGGGCAATCTGCTGATCAAGTCCAAAAATGAACAAACGGAGAAAAAAGGGGCCAGAATCGGGGAAATCAGTTACCAGCGGCTCAATGACGACGGTTTTGTACGGCTGCTGTGGCGGGCCGTGAAGACCGGCCTGATGACTACGCTCACTCCGGAGGCGCTGGCAAACTCCAGTCTTGTCAACAAGCCCGGGGCAGCGGACAAGAAATAACCGGCTGCCGGCCAGGTGCCGGTGGTACCTTAAAAGCCCCGTTGTTCACAATACTTGACGGATGGCCTTTCCATCCGGCCCGGTTTTCCCTCTGTTTCGTTAACTTCCCCCTTTCATCAACCTCAATACCATTCATTAACCTCAATACCATGAAGAGACTGAAATTATCCGCAGCACTTGTCTGGCTGCTGTGCCTGGGTTCGACGACTCTGGCGCAGGCGCAGACCAAACTGGTGGAGAAGGTAACCCGCAAGGGCAACGAACTGGTGATTCCGTACGAGAAGTACGTGTTGCCCAACGGCCTGACGCTGGTGGTGCACGAGGATCACTCCGACCCCATTGTACACGTTGATGTTACCTACCACGTAGGTTCCGCCCGCGAAGAGATCGGCAAATCCGGCTTTGCGCACTTTTTTGAGCACATGATGTTTCAGGGCTCCGACCACGTAGGCGACGAGGAACACTTCAAGCTGGTCACTGCGGCCGGTGGCACCCTCAATGGCTCCACCAACCGCGACCGTACCAACTACTACCAGACCCTGCCCAGCAATCAGCTCGAAACGGCCCTCTGGCTGGAAGCCGACCGCATGGGATTTCTGCTGGACGCCGTCACCCGGAAGAAATTTGAGATTCAGCGGTCCACCGTGAAAAACGAACGGGGCCAGAACTACGACAACCAGCCGTACGGCCTTGTGTATGAGTACACCTCCAAAAACCTGTACCCTTACGGCCACCCCTACTCCTGGCTCACCATCGGTTACCTCGAAGACCTTGACCGGTCGGACGTAAACGACCTGAAAAACTTCTTTATGCGGTGGTACGGCCCCAACAATGCCGTAGTGACCGTTGGCGGCGACGTAAAGGCCGGTGAAGTGGTAAAGCTGGTGGAGAAATACTTCGGCTCCATCCCCAAAGGCCCGGCCGTAGCCAAAATGAAACTGCCCTTGGTCACGCTGACCAAAGACCGTTACGCCTCTTACGAAGACAACATCCGCTTCCCGATGCTGCGGATGGTATTCCCGACTGTGCCCCAGTTTCACCCCGACGAAGCTCCCCTGGACCTGCTGGCGGAAATTCTGGGCGGCAGCAAAACGTCCCTCCTGTACCAGAACATGGTAAAAAATCAGAAGGCCGTGCAGGCCAGTGCTTTTCACCCGTCTTCCGAGCTGTCGGGTGAATTTACCCTGACGGCCCTTGCGTTTCCCGACACGCCCCTCGACAGCATGGAACGTATTCTGCGCCGCTCCCTGACCCAGTTCGAGAAGCGCGGCGTTACCGATGACGACATTGCCCGGATCAAAGCGTCCCGTGAAACCCAGATCGTACAGGGACTTTCCAGCGTGTCCGGCAAGGTTTCCCAGCTGGCCTCCTTCCAGACTTTCCTGAACAACCCTAACTATCTGCCGCAGGAACTGAAGCGTTACCAGTCCGTAACCAAAGCGGATGTAATGCGGGTTTACAACAAATACATCAAAGGCAAAGGCGCCGTGCTGCTGAGTGTGTACCCGAAAGGGAAAGCCCAACTGGTAGCCGCAAAAGACAACTACACCATTTCCAAAGAAGGCTACAAGCAGCCCGACTACGGCTACACCGGCCTGAAGTACGCGAAAGCAAAGGACAACTTTGACCGCAGCAAGCAGCCCGGTGCCGGTGAAAATCCGGCCGTGAAAGTTCCCCCTTTCTGGACTGAAAGCCTCGCCAACGGTATCAGGGTAATCGGTTCAAAGAGTGAAGAGATACCCACTGTCACCCTCCTGTTTACGGTAAAGGGCGGCCACCTGCTTTCGGCTGAAGATCCCTCCAAAGCCGGTATTGCCTCCCTCACGGCAGCACTGATGAATGAGGACAATGAGAAGTACACGTCCGAGGAAATGACCAGTGAACTTGAGAAACTCGGCAGCAGCATATCGGTATATGCCGGCAGTGAGAACATCTCGGTCAGTGTGCAGGCCCTCACCAAAAATCTGGACGCCACGCTGGCCCTGCTTGAGCAGCGGTTGCTGCGCCCCAAATTTACCCAGGACGACTTTGACCGGCTTAAAAAGCAGCAGCTGGAAGGCATCGCCAATCAGGCCACCCAGCCCGTAGCCATTGCCAACAATGTGTACAATGCCCTGCTGTACGGAGAAAGCGATATCCGTTCGGTGCCGGTAAGCGGTACGGAAGCTACCGTTAAAAGCATCACCCTTGACGACGTGAAGAAATTCTACGCCGAAAACTTCTCCCCTTCCGTTACCAACCTGGTAATCGTGGGCGACGTGGACCAGAAGCAGGTGCTTTCCAAACTGGGCTTCCTGAGCAAGTGGCAGCCGAAGAATGTGACCATTCCGGCTCCGAAAACTGGTAAACCAGTGGACCAGACCCGTATCTATCTGGTAGATAAAGAGAGTGCCCCGCAGTCGCAGATCCGGGTGGGTTACCTGACGGACATGCCTTTTGACGCCACGGGTGACTACTATAAGTCATACCTGATGAATTACCTTCTGGGCGGTGCCTTCAACAGCCGCATCAACCTGAACCTGCGCGAAGACAAAGGCTGGACCTACGGTGCCCGCTCCGGCTTCAGCAGCACCGAACTTGCCGGTCCGTATACGGCTCAGGCGGGAGTACGGGCCAATGCCACCGACAGTTCGGTCGTGGAGTTTGTAAAGGAAATTACCAATTACCGCAACAAAGGCATAACGGCTGATGAAGTAGCCTTCCTGAAAAATTCAGTGGGCCAGAGTGAAGCCCGCCAGTACGAAACTCCCTTCCAGAAGGCTGGCTTTCTGAACCAGATTATTCAGTACAACCTGGAAAAGGATTTTGTGGATAAGCGCAACCAGATGCTGCGGACCATTACCAAAGAAGAACTGGATGCACTGGCTAAGAAAATGCTGCCCGTCGAAAAAATGAATATTCTGGTGGTAGGTGACAAGAAGTCAGTGAAGCCGGGCCTTGATAAGCTTGGATACGAGGTAGTGGAACTGGACAAAGATGGTAAAAAGGTACCTGTTACCACCTTATCCGACGATAAGCCAGCCGGCGCGGCAGGCGCAGCCGGTTCCGGATCATCCGAACCTCAGCCCCAGACGCCTGACACCGGCAGGAAGAAAGGCCGGAAATCGGAGAGATAGTAATTCGTGTTCGTTACTGGTTGTTCGTTATTTGTTGTTAATAAGGGTTCAGGCGCGGATGCCTGAACCCTTTTTTTACCCTGACCATAACCCCAAAAACACCCAGCCATTTGTTCCCTTCATCTTTCAAAAGTCCACTCCCATAACAGATCCGTAACACGGGATGAGTTGGTGCAGGAGCGGGCAGGCCCGGCAAAATGGCGAGGGGCGGGAGGGGATTGCAGAGGGGAAGCGTGCATTTTGCCTGGAGTTTTTGGTTCTTTTTGTGGCAATGACAAAAAGAACAAAGCCTCCTGACGTTACAGTCATACTTCAGGAAAATGCAGAACCTGAATAAGCTTTATTCTATTCCCCTTATCAGGGCATAAGGACCAAGGAAGCGGGCAAAACTAATCCGGCAAGTCGGATTTTCATGCTTTTAATCTAAAAACTATGATTATCAGCCAGTTACTTTAAACCTTTAAAATCTGAAACTCATCATTTAAAACTGCTCAGCTGCCTGATGCTACTGCACCACCCGCCAGCCACGGTACTGATACTGGTCCTGCTCCTCCAGCGCCTCCCGCATCCGGTCGGCCACCTTTCTTTTCAGCTCCGGCACATCGGCCATGGTGAGTCCGGCAACCTCCACCGGCTCCAGAAACACGGTAGTAATGACGCCCGGCCGCAGCACAAACGGACTACGGGGCAGCAGCCGCCGCGAGTTGAGAATAACCATCGGCATGATTGGCGTCTGCATCTCGACTGCCAGCCGGAAAGCGCCGTCCTGAAAAGGCAGCATCGGATCGGCAGTCCGGTTCATCTTCCCTTCCGGAAAAAGGAAAACCGAAATGCCGCTTGCCAGCTTTTCGCGCAGCGTACGCATGCTTTTCAGTTTGCTGGCCGTGCTGCTGCGGTCTACAGTGATTACAACGTACGGGTACAGCCAGCCGAACACCGGCACCTTTTTCAGTTCAGATTTGCCCAGCGGCCGGAACTGGCCGGGAATTGCGGTTACAAACGCGGGCGAATCGAGGTAAGAGTTATGATTGGCCACATACACGTAGGTACGGCCGGGCTCAATCTTGCTGCGCCCTACTGCCCGAAACCAGATACCGCACAGGCAGCCGAAAGAATTGCCCCAGACTTTCAGGAAAAAATAAGCAATCCTTCCTCCTGTTCGCTCGCCAAGTAAAAACGGAATTGTTACCAGGGGCAGTGAAAGGGTCATGATCAGGCAGAAAACTACAATCGAGTAGGCAAGGTATATTTTCAGAAAAAACTTCTTCATGGTTTGATGCGCAATGCTGTTCCAGCTTCTGGTCTGCAGGAGTTAACGGAGAGCAGGGAGAAAAAACAGTCTGGACTGAATTTTAAATTTCAAATGCCTGGTGCCAGATGAATATTTATCACTGAGCATTTAAAATTCAGCATTCAACATCTGGCGCCGCTTCTATCCTTTAAAAACTTCCCTCTCCTCCGGGTGCCATTCGTGGTGGCTGAACGGCGAGTTGAGGTTGTGCATCCGTATCGCCTTCAGCCCGAACCCGATACCCGATACCAGCGCCAGCACTGCCCCGATGGCCAGCAGCGGGTAATTCTTCATATACAGGCAAAAGTCGTAGACCGCATGCATCCCAATGGCACCCACCACTCCGGCGGTTTTGGGAAAAACTATTTTTGTCCGGTGCCTGAACTTCGCAAGGCCGACAAAATAGCCCATGATCACCCCGAAGGTGGCGTGCGCCGGCACGGCGGTAAACATCCGGATCAGGGCCACGCCCAGTCCGCCATCTACCACGTAAAACATATTTTCAAGAGTGGCAAACCCCATAGCGATCATCACGCCATAGGTAATGCCGTCAAAAGGCTCATTGAACTCCTTGCGGGGATAGAAAAAAATAATGAGAATCAGAAATTTACTGAACTCTTCGCTGAACCCGACGGCAAGGGCGTAGTAAAAACTCTCATCAAGGGCGGCAGTGAGTTGTAAACCAAACCCCTCAAATACACCATTCAGAAAGGAAGCCGGGAATATACTTACCGCTCCCAGAAAAAACGATTTCACCAGCAAGTGCAACGGCTCCCGGTCCAGCTTATCCTTCTCATAGATGAAAATAGCAATAGCAAATCCCGGTGCCACCGCCAGCGCTAACAGGATGAAAATCATGGCTCAAGTTACGAAATAGCGCAACCGGCTCCAAGTATACCGGCCGGTTTGGGCTCCGCCAGGGTTGCCGGAGCCAGACTGCACGGGTCAGATTGGGAGAACCGTGCCGCTTTGATTACCTTTCTGAGACTGCGCAAAAGGAAAACGAAAAAATATTTTTATACCCACGCAACCGTTTTCCCGGAACCTCCGTGCTGTTGACGATTCAGAAAATGCCGGACGCCCTGACTACTGACCACCTGCAAATGCTACTTGACGGCTGCCTTCGTGGTGACCGCAAGTGCCAGGAACTGCTCTATCAGCAGTTCTACGGCTACGCCATGAGCATCTGCATGCGTTACGCCCGGAGCCGCGATGAAGCACTGGAAATCCTGAACGACGGTTTTCTGAAAGTTTTTACCCGCACGGCCCGCTACGATCCGGAACGTTCTTTCAAAGGCTGGCTGCGCCGGATTCTGATCAACACTGCGCTGGATCACTACCGCCAGCAGGTGAAGCATTACTACCACGAAGACACAGCAGAAGCAGTGGCGGCCCCAGTGGAAGCCTCCGCCATCAGTGAAATGTCCCACGCCGAACTGATCGGCCTGATTGCAAGGTTGAGTCCGGCCTACCGGCTGGTATTTAACCTGTACGTGATCGATGGATTTACACACGAAGAGATTGCGCAGCAACTGGGAATTTCGGCCGGAACTTCCAAATCCAATCTGGCCCGTGCCCGGATGCACTTAAAGGAAATGGTACAAAACAACAGCAAAAATGCCTACGCAGGAAATACCGGACAATGAATTCGACGACTTCTTCCGGAAGGCTGCCGGGGAGTTCTCGCCGGAGTTTGAGCCGGGGGCATGGAAGCAGATGGAGAAAATGCTGGATGACCATGACGGCGGTGCGGGAGCATTCTGGTGGAAAAAAATGCTGCTTTCGGTAGCAGTATTGCTGGTGGGCAGCCTGGGAGGTCTGCTTTTTGTGAAGCTGGCAAAGCCTGAAACCCGGGCCGGAAAAACGGAGTTGTCCGCTGCCGCCCGGAAATATCCCCGGCTAGCCGCCGGGAGGAGAGATCCGCAAGAGGAGAGCCGGAGCAATACATCTGTATCGGGAACGGCCGCTCAACCGGACCGTTCCACATCCGGCACTCCTGACAATGCCTCCGGAGAAGCTGCCGCACCCCGGCCTGAGCGCATTGAACCGGGCAATAGAAAGAGTGTGAAGAAAGCGGGCAGACCCGTTGAGTCAGCCGAACGGAGCACCGGAACAGAGAGCGGCAACGGAAACCGCACCAGAAACAGGGGCAAAAGAGAAGTCCTTACGGGAAGTGCCATAAACCGGGGCACCAGCGGTGAAAAGGGAGAAAATAAAGTGACATCCGGAAACCGCGGCACCCGAAAGACGCCCAAAGCTTCACGCACGACAGCACTTGGTCTGCAGGATTTACAGGCAACGGCCGAAAACGAATCTTTCCCCGCTGTACCCGGACCCCTGCCGGCGAGAGGAATTATTGCCGGGGAGATTACCCTTGCCAGGCAGACGGTGCCTCCTCCCGTGGTGACAAGCGGGTCGGAGATTGAACCGAAAACCCGGCAGGGAAGCAATTTTGCAAGGTTCAGCATCGGGGCCATGTTGTCCCCGGACCTGAGTTCGGTCGGATTTTTTAACCGGCTCACGCCCGGCACCAATACCGGCCTGCAGCTGGAATACCGCCTGAGCAAACGCTTCTGGGTGGGTGTGGGGGCTATCTATTCGGTGAAACTGTACTCGGCTACCGTAGAAAACTACACCGTGCCCAAAGGTTTCTGGACGTACGGGGTGAAGCCTTCCGGCATTGATGCAAATTGTAAAATACTGGATCTGCCGGTGCACCTGCGTTTCGATGCCGTGCAGCGCGGCCGGTACAACCTGTTTCTGAGCACCGGCCTGTCTTCCTATATCATGCTCAGCGAGAAGTATAATTACTCTTATGACAGTTATGACCCGTACCTGAAGCCTTCATGGAGCGGCCGGCGCACCGGCGAATATTACTTCAGCGTAGCCAACCTGTCGGCCGGTTACGAACGGAACATGGGGCGCAATTTCTCATTGCAGGCAGAACCATTTCTGAAGTTGCCGCTGGGCGGGGTAGGTTTTGGCAAAGTAAGGCTGATCAGCAGCGGGATGTTTGTGTCGGTAAAATACCGGTTCATCAGAAACAGATAATTCTCAATCAATCTTTAACTATTTATTAACTACTATTTTATGAAAAACCGCAATTTATTTTCATCCGGCAAGCTCGGCCTCTTCGCATGTTTAACGGCTCTTTTGCTGGTCACCGGCTGTGAGAAAGATGAAACAGACAATAACCTTGTCGCATTCAATAACATTGCCTTGTCGGGTGCCAATGAGGTACCAGCCGTATCCTCTTCGGGTTCGGGTACTTTTAACGGAACCTATAACCGGACCACCAAGGTGCTCACCTATACGGTGATGTGGTCATTAGGCACCCCTTCAGCCACTACGGCCGGCATGCACTTCCACGGCCCCGCCGAACTGACGGAAAGCAAGGGCGTCCGGGTACCCATTACCGGATTTCCTACGGGCAGCACCAACCAAACCTTTACTTCTTCAACTGCGCCCCTTGACGCAACCCAGGAGGAAGAGCTGCTCAACGGAAAGTGGTACATCAATATCCACAGTACCACTGTTCCGGGCGGCGAATTGCGGGGTCAGCTCATCCGGAGATAATCCGGCCAGAGAAAGAAATGGTCCACCTCCGGCCGGCCTGATCATTTGGGTGAATCCTGAATGATCAGGCCGGTTTCCAAAAACTTCAGGACTACAATAGCAAATATCCTTTCGGGATAAAGGACAGCTTTTGGCCTTTGTAAAACATTTTACATAAGTAGTATAAATACTACTGTATGACCGGCACGGAGCTATAATCAGAATTTTGTTTCCTTATCATAACCTAAACCTCAATGACCATGAAAAAAGTAGTGATTGCTGCTGCCCTCCTGATGAGTGGGATGCTTTTCCAGAGCTGCGACAACAGTGCGGTGACGCCTGAAGCTGACGCCCGGCCCAATGATGCCGCTGCCCGCATGGGTGGCCGGAGCTACAACACCCACTTGGCGGGTGATGAAGAAGTGCAGCCAGCCAGCGTCGGGCCGGTCATGACCAATGCCACCGGACAGGCCAATTTCAAGCTCAGCAAAGATGGCACCCAACTCCATTACAAACTCATCGCAGCCAATATTGAAAGTGTGCTCTTTGCCCACCTGCACCTGGCTCCGAAAGGCCAAAACGGACCAGTAGTGGTCACGCTTTTCCATCCGATGCCGGCGGTAATGAGCCCTCAGGGTGTAATTGCGGAAGGCGTTATCACGTCTGCTTCCCTGTCGGGTCCTCTGGTCGGTATGCCGTTGTCAGACCTGATTACCGCCATTGAAGCAGGAAACATTTACGTGAACGTTCACTCCCTCAGGTACCCGGGTGGTGAACTGAGAGGCCAGTTGTAAAAATCGTCCGGCAGGCACGGAGACCGGAGATGATTCACGTCCGGTTTCCTGCTCCGCCGGGTTTTCCGGATTCCCGCTGGAATTCTCCCCTTCCTCCGGTTGATGGGCCTGTGTATGATAACTTCTACTGGCCTGACTCTTACCTGATTCATTCTCCACCAAACCAAATCTCCCGCCCTATGAAACGATCCGAATTTATCCGCAGCCTCGGCCTGAGCAGCGGTGCCCTGATGGCTTTTTATTGCATGGGCGGCCTTACGGCCTGCTCCAGTGAAAAAGGTGATCCCGCTCCAGATAAAGCCCCCGGAGCCGGCGCGAAAGTCGATGTCTCCCTTGATCTGAACAGTGCCGATTACAGCAAGCTGAAGACCAACGGAGAATTTGTCGTCCTGAAGGACCAGCCGGTAATTGTAGCCCGAAAAAACGACGGCACTTTTGTGGCGCTTGCCAAAGAGTGTACCCATCAGGGAACCACCATAAGCTACCAGGCGGCCAATGACCGGTTCAACTGCCCCGCCCACGGCTCCAACTTCTCGGCTACGGGTGGTGTACTCAACGGTCCGGCCACTGCTCCGCTGAAGCAATTCAAAACTGAATTCAACAGCAGCACCAACATCCTCCGGGTTTACGAGTAACGGGAAACTTTGCGCCGGCCCACTGCCCATCCAACCCCTTATTCCCATGAAAAGTATAATCTTTTACGCCATCTTCGGCCTGCTGCTTGCCCCCGCCGGACTACGGGCCCAGGATGACCTGCTCGGTATGCTCGGCGGCGACAGCACCGGCACCGGTTTTGCGCAGGCAACATTCAAATCCTCGCGGGTGATCAACGGTCATTCGGTGGAAACGCTGCCCCGCCAGCACCTCGACTTCCGGATTTCGCACCGCTTCGGCCGGCTCAATTCCGGGGCGTACGAACTCTGGGGCCTCGACCAGGCGCGGATCAGACTGGGCCTGGAATACGGTGCCACCGACCGGCTGATGGTTGGCGTGGGGCGCAGTTCCTTCCAGAAGCTGTACGACGGATTCGTAAAATACAAGTTGCTGCGGCAGACGGAAGGCTCTTTGCCCATGCCCGTTACCCTGACCGTACTGAGCGGGGCCTACCTGACGGCCGAACGGTTTGCGCCCGAGCTGGAAATGACCCTGAAGTCGCGGCTGAGCTACAGCGGTCAGCTGCTGATCGCGAGGAAGATGAGTGAACGGCTCTCCCTGCAACTGATGCCTACCCTTCTTTACCGCAACCGGACCAACTTTACCGGCGAAAGCAACGCCGTGATGGCACTGGGCGTGGCTGGCCGCTACAAGATCAGCAAACGGGTGGCCTTCAACGGGGAGTACTACGCAGTGCTGCCTGATCAGCTGAACCCGGCGTACCACAATTCACTCGCCCTTGGCTTTGACATCGAAACCGGCGGACACGTATTCGCCCTGCATTTTACCAATTCACTGGGTATGGCGGAAAAGCAGTTTCTGACCGAGACCGGGGGCCGTTGGGGAGAAGGTGATATTCACTACGGCTTCAATATTTCCCGGACGTTCAGCCTGACCCCCCGTACCCGGAAAAATTAAATCTATTATCCACCTGACTCCAAAGCCATGAAATACATATGCGTGATTTTCAGCGGCTGGCTTCTGCTATTGGCTGGCAGTGGCTTTGCCCAGCACCTGTATTCAGCCCAAAGCGGCACTGTCTCTTTTTACTCCGGAGCGCCTCTCGAAGACATTGAGGCCAGAACCAGCAAAGCCCAGTCCGTGATCGATACGGATACCGGCGAGATTGCCGTTAAAATTCCCATCCGCAGTTTCGTCTTTCCAAACGGGCTGATGCAGGAGCATTTCAATGAAAACTACATGGAGAGCGGCAAATACCCTTTTGCCACTTTCAAAGGCCGGATCAACGAAACCATAGTCTGGACCAAAGACGGCACCTATCCCGTAACTGCTACCGGCAAGCTGAACATCCACGGCGTGGAGCAGGACCGCACCATCAGCGGCAAGCTGGAAGTGACCGGTGGCCAGCTTCAGCTGGATGCTGGTTTTCCGGTTGCCCTTGCCGATTACAACATCAGAATTCCCACGGTTGTGTTTCACAAAATTGCGGCAAGCATTGACGTCACGACCCGTTTCCGGTACCTGCCCGGCGTGAAGCAGTAAGTGCCGCAGAAAAACGACATTTACGGTAGTGATATTTTTGCCCCTTAACTAAACCCTTTTCTGGCCGGTTACATTATAAAAATGCAAAGTTTTTCAACTTTTAGTTAAACACTCCTCCCGATTATCCGGTATAACAAGCAAGAAGTCTTCCGTTAAGACTTCGTTGACTGCTTTGTTAACCATAAATCCGGAGAAAAGATGAGAAAGTTTATTCTAATTTTATTATTTACCTGTACTGCCGTGGCGTTGAGGGCGCAGTACAAGCCAGTCGTTTTTGACTACGAAAAGGCTTCCTTCAACGAGGGCCGTCCACTGCCGGCTGAAACCTATCTGACGTTGCAGGGGGAAGTGATCCCGGAGATTGATATTGTAAAAGTGTTCGTTTACCCGGCCAGCTCGGGCGAAGTATTGTACCAGGGCATGTGGAAACGGTCCGAACTCAATTCGGGCAATACCTTTCAGATTCCGCTATCCTACAAGCTCAAGTCAGGCACTGAGTACGATTTCCGGATCAGCTACTACCGGGCCACTGATGACAGCACCGTTCAGACGTACAAGCAGACCCTGTTTGGGTACCTTGATGCCTACGTAGATCAGGCGGTAGTAACGGAGAAAAATAAAATCCGGTTGAATATTCCTGTAAACAAGGCCGTATCTGATCTGAATGCCATTGTACGGCGCGGCATTGCCTACTATGACAACCGGAGCAGCATCGAATTTGAGGGTTTCTCGGATCTGATCGGCCGGAGTCTGAAAAACATCCGGAACAAGGACATCAAGCCCGGCAACTTCTACAGCCCCGATTCAGCCGGCAGCCGGCAGGGGCGTAAATACGCATACGCCGACGACCAGATTACGGCCCTGAAAGACCTGATCCACAGCGAAGTCAACACAATTTTCAGTACCAATCTTTCAGCACTATACGATGTCAAACAGGTGAAAGGCTATCCGACGGAAAAGCTGAGCAACGTACTCACTCTGAACGCCGGATACGGTGCGGTGTACCTGGGAGGGGATGTAAACAATTTGTCTTACGACCATGGTCCATACGTGGGCGTGTCCTTTCCGCTGGGCAATCCGGCATTTGCACCCAAGTTTTTCAGCAATACCACGCTTTCGGCCGGTGTTTTCCTTACCAATTTCAGGAATGCAAACAACCAGACCCTTACCGGACCGGTGGTGAGCCGCCCGGTGTACGTGGGGCTTGGCTATTCAATCGTTGAGTTTCTGAGGCTGCAGGCCGGAGCAACCGTGCTCCAGAACACCGCCGCTGCGCCGGATGGAATCAACCTGCAGGCTGTTACGGTGCGCCCCTACGTTGGCCTTGCCCTTGACATAAACGTATGGCTGGGCCTTGGCAACAAAAACAAACTGAACCGATAGGGAAATACTTCGATAGGAAACCACTTAAAGAGGAGGCATCATGACGAAACGGATAAAGTTAATCTTACTGATCATCATCGGGAGCATCAGCACCGCCTGCGCCCAGCAGCAGTACTATGACTGGCGGCTCGGAGCAGGCGTGGGCGGCTCTTATTACCTTGGCGACCTGAGTTACGGCCTGAACCGCAATGCTTTTGCCGCACCCGCCTGGCAGGTGATGCTGGGCCGCACGATCAGCCCTTCGTTCGGGCTGGAACTGAACGGCACCTGGGCTACCCTTGCCGGCAACGACCGCACCATGGGCCTCAGGGGCAATCTGCTGACGAACAATCCCAACCTTGAGCGGGGATTCAGCTTTCAGACCACCGTGCGCAGCGCCAGTCTGCAGCTTCATTACCGGTTCAACAACGGAGTGCTGCTGAGCCGCTACGCCCGGTTTGCGCCGTATATTTTTGCCGGCGCGGGCATCGCTGACTTCCGCGTAAACAACGGGCCGGAAACAGGAGCAGACTTCCCCGCTCAGGTGGCCACTATACCGGCCGGCGCCGGGCTGCAGGTACGGCTTGCTGACCGGCTGAGCGCCAATGTGAGAGCCGAAGCCCGGTATGCATTTACTGATTACCTCGACAACGTCAGCACCGGTTCCAACCGGAACGACATGTTTTTCCTGGGGACCGTGTCGCTGCAGTATCACTTCAACTGGGGAAAACGAAAGCCATTCAAGGCACCTACCGTTTACGTAGGTTACGAACAGCCATCTATGGCAATGGCAAGGCAGACACCGGCTGGCAACTCTCCGGCTACGGCCAGCGGCAATACGCCCGGGCAGGACTGGGACGATATCAGCCGCATTCCGGCCAGCCGGAAGGGAGAGATTTCCCGCATACAGCCTTCACCCGGCGTTTCGGCTCCGGATCGGCTGCCCGGCCAGCCCGATACCTACCGCACCACCCCGGGCAACACCCGCACCAATACAAGGCAGCCGGGAAATACCGTGCTGCAAGGCGAAAACTACGAATCACAGTTTAACCTCCGGCGGCCATCCGCTGCCAGTGATCAGGCTTATACCAATCACGCTTACGCCGGCAACCAGCCTTACGTGGGTAACCAGCTCTATCCAGCCGGGGGACAGAACCTCCGGCTGGACAACCAGCGAAACGAATTGCGCCGGCGGCAGGAAGAGAACAACGCGGCAATCCGAAGGTCAGAAGAGGAACTGGAGCGTCTGCGTACGCAGGTCAGGGAATCATCGGGGGCACGCACAAACACCCAGCCCGACAACCGTCAGGAAACTGAACTAAGACGACTTTCCAATGATGAGGAAATGCGTTCCGTTGCCCTGAATAACCGGTTGACTGGCCTTGACAACGACCTCCAGCGGCTGCGTCGCGAAAATGAAGCATACCGCCGGCAGTTGCGCCGCATCAATCAGGGCCAGGTAGCGGGTGATCTGGCCATGATGGGAGCAATGCCCGGTCAGAACCAGGTGCGGCAGATGCCTGCCGGAGCCAATCCGGAGACGCAGGCCCGGCTTGACTCGCTGACCCGTATGGTAGATGAAATGCGGACCCAGCTCAATGCTTCCGGCAACACTGCCCCGGCCACTGATACGCTTTCGGCGCCCTCCGCCGGAGAGCCTGAAAACATGGATCGCCTGATGTCTTCGCTGGACCAGTTGGATGACCAGGAACTCGATTCGCTCTACAATCAGCTGGCCCAGGTGCGGCAAATGATGACCAGCCTCGAAAATCAGCTGGCCGGAGAGAACACGGAAACGGCTCCCCGCATCATTGCGCCCTACGGGTCACTGGTCGTTTATTATCCGCTGAATTCGGCGGTGATCGGTGAGGCCGACAGACGCCGCCTCGACGTGCTGGCCGAAAGGGTGAAAGCCAATCCTTCGGCCCTGATCCGGCTCAACGGCCACACCGACAACACCGGCAACGCTGAGTATAACCTGCGGCTTTCCCATGAGCGGGCCGGAAATATCCGGAACTACCTGGTTTCAAACGCAGGAATTCCGGCCAACCGGGTTATCATCAATTACTACGGCCAGCAGCAGGCCAGTGGCGAGGGCCAGAACCCTTACGCCCGGAAGGTGGAACTTGAGCTTTACGTAGCCGGCAACGGCAACCAGAACTGATCTGAAAACGGTTTCCGGAATAAAAATTCCATCCTCACGCCGGGGATGGAATTTTTGTTTATGGAGCGCCGGTAGTATAACTTGGGAGGAATAATTCAACCAGTTACCCATCCCGCACCATGAGCACTTCTTCCATCATCAACTCCTACACCACCCTCACCGGCGATACCCTCAGACGGGCCTACTTCCTGATGTGTGCCACCCGGGAGATGGACCGGCTGTACGAAGAGAAAAAGGATGTTTTCGGCAGGTACGCCCACAGCACCTCCCGCGGACACGAAGCGTTGCAGATTGCGGCCGGGCTGCAGATGCACCCTTACGACTACGCGGCCCCTTACTACCGCGACGAAGCCCTGCTGCTGGCCATGGGCATACCTGCCGGTGCGCTGATGCGGCAGTTGCTGGCCCGGGGAGATGATCCTTTTTCGGGAGGAAGAAACGGTTACGGCAGTCCGGTGCTGAGGCGGGATAATCTGCCGGTTGTACCTTTTCTGGGGCCGAATACGGGCAACCACGTGGTGGCGGCTACCGGTATGGCGCAGGGTCTCGCTTACCTGAGTTCACAGAACCTGCGTTCTGATTTTGACCGGCCCGTGGTGCTTTGTTCGATGGGTGACGGAGCGCTTACGGGCGGCGAAGTGGCCGAAGCCCTGCAGGTGGCCCTCCTCAAGCGGCTGCCCATCATTTACCTGGTGCAGGACAACGACTGGGCCCGCACCGCCCGGGCTGAAGAGTACCGGGCCATGGATCCCTACGAATTTGCCGGTGGCATCAAAGGCATGCGCCGCACCCGCGTCAACGGTGCTGACTTTGTGCAGGCTTATGAAAGTCTCCGGCTGGCCATTGAATACGTCCGGATCGAACGCATGCCGGTTTTCCTGCACGCCAAATGTCCGCTGATCGGCCACCACAGCTCCGGCCTGCGCCGCGAGCAGTACCGGCCGGAAGAAAACCTCGAACTGCACCGCAAGGATGATCCGATTATCCGCCTGCGCAAGTACCTGATCATTGAGGGCGAAAACGAAGAAGCGCTGGAAGGGATTGATACGGAAGCCCGGAATTGGGTGGCAGAAGAACTCGATAAGGTAATCTCCGGGGAATCAGCTGCTCATGAAAGTATCACGCTGCACACTTTTGCTCCAATCACTCCTGCCGGAGAAACTCCGGAGGAGGAAACGCAGCCGGAAGCGGAAAATATTACCTCTGCCCGGATAGCGGCCCGTACGCTGGACAAAATTCTGGCATCGGGTCGCGAGACACTCTACTACGGTCAGGATGTGGCGGGCATGAGCGGAGGGCTGTACGGGGAGGCGGCCGGCCTTGCCGAACGGTACGGCATCGAACGGGTTTTTAACATGCCGGCGCAACCCGCCTATATTATTGGCTCTACGCTGGGCATGGCCGCCGCAGGCTGCAAGCCGGTGGTGGAAGTAGCCGCCGATCAGTTATGGGCTGGTCTCAATCAACTGGTACATGGCTTGTCCAAATCCAGTTACCTCTCGGGCGGTCAGTTTCCGGCGCAGGTCCTGATCCGGGTCCGGACCGGGGCCTACGGTGGCGGTGGTCCTTTCCGGTCGGGCAGTCTGGAGTCAGTGCTGCTGCGCATTCCGGGCATCAAAGTGGCTTATCCCTCGGACGCGGCTGATCTGGCAGGTCTGCTGCAGTCTGGCTTCAATGATCCGAACCCCGTGGTGCTCCTGGAACATCGTGGTCTGTACGGCATCTCATCTCCGGCCACTGGTGCGCCGGTTCCGCTGGGGAAAGCCCGGCTCGTGCAGGAGGCAAGCGCCGGAAAACGGGAAGAAGGCTCTTCGGTTGCCCTCATTACGTGGGGCATGGGCGTTCACTGGGCCAGAGAGGCCGCCGGAAAGCTTGACGGCGCAGCCGAAATTCTTGATTTGCGCACACTCTACCCTCTGGACTGGGAAGCCATAGCCGGGTCCGTGAAGCGGCACAACAAGGTCCTGATCCTCACCGAAGAGGCGACGCACGGCTCTTTTGCGGAAGCATTGGCCGGACGCATTTCGCGGGAACTTTTTAAGCTCCTGGATGCTCCGGTGTTTGTCTGCGGTGCCGAAGCCGTCCCGGCCATGCCGCTGAATGAGGCTTTGGAAAAGGCTGTGCTGCCGGATGCGGATAAAGTAGCAAAGGCGATTGAGGAACTGATGGCCTACTGACGGAGCGGTGCTTTTAATTAAATCAACGGCAACTGTTCAAATTCAATGGCGCAGGATTACGACAAAATATTCCGGGGGTAGTGCGCAACTTAGGGTGCTGTAGCTGTGCTTTGCTGTTTCAAATTATGCTGGCAGCGGAAGAATTTGATGGCACAATCATTGTCACAGAAACTGTTTATTAAATCTTTAGCCTTTTTGTGGGTTTTTATTTGTCTTAGAGTTTCTCCCATTAGATCAATTATTCTTTGATTGTGACTAACACCCTGATACACAACACACTTCGTGCATCTGCCCTATACCCGGACCTCCTCCCCTTTCCGCCTCAATGCACCTGCTTTTCTCTCTCTTTCTGCCGCCGGGTACTCATATAAACTGCCACACCCACAAAGCCAAACAGCAGAACCGAACTGACCAGCGCAATAAGTTCGCCGCGACGGTAGGTATGACCGGTATAGATAAATTCTATTTTATGCGAACCCGCCGGCACCCTCATGGCCCGCAGCAGGTAATTGGCCCGGAAGTGCGGCACGGGCTGGCCGTCCACGTACGCCTGCCAGTCGTTGTTGCCCTGGTAGTAAACCTCCGAAAACACGGCCAACTGAGGCGTAGCCGCATTCGACTGATAGGTCAGGTGATCCGGCACGTACGAGGTGAGCCGGATAGAGGCGGCGCTGTCAGGCACGATGTTCAGGTTACTCAATTGTGCGCTGAAGCGCGTATCCACCACCGCCGTCCGGGCCGGATCGAGGTTTTTCACTGCCTGCAGCTCGGCATTGGCATCGGGCACGGTCCGGTATTCCTGCACAAACCAGGCGTTGCCGGCGGCAAACGGATTTTCCACCGCCGCCTGTGCTTCCTTACCCAATATGAAATACTTTGTATTGAGCATGTTCAGAGCGGGCATCTGCCGGAATACCGCCGGTGAGAACGCCTGTCCCTGCAGACTGGCCGCCAGCCGCTGGATTTCGGGCATGATCACGCTATCGGTCAACTCCTGAAAACGCTGCAGCTTCGCCCCGTGGTAGCCCCCGATTGACTGATGGAAAAATGAGGTGGTGGCGTCATTGAAGGGGCTTACCGTCAGATTCAGCACCCGGTATTGGCTCGTATCCTGGCGGATGGCCAGATCGGCGGCAGTAGGCTCGGGCCGGCCGGCTTTGCGCTTTGCCACAAAATCGGCATTCTCTATGTAACGCTTGTTCACGCTGAACATATCCGTCAGCACCAGCAGCGAGAGGCCGATGTATAGCACCGTAGCGTTTACCTTCCTGAAAACCCACGCCAGCAGCAGCCCGGCGGCAGCCAGGATAAAGAACACCGTACGCAGGGCGTCGGTCCGGAGCATACTCTGACGGTCACTGCGCAGCGCCTCCACCAGCCACGCCGGAAAGCCCTGGCCGGTATCCGATTCGGCCGAAAAATCAAACAAAGCTCCCCCCAGCAGGGCAAACACCAGCGCCAGACCAGCCGTCAACCCCAGACTCCAGGTCAATGATTTTCTGAGCCGCGTCCAGTTGTAGTTACCCAGCACCACTTCCCGCACGGCCATTGCGGCACCCAGGGCCAGAAACACCTGCACCAGGGTAAGCGTCATGGTGACGGCGCGGAACTTGTTAAAGAAGGGAAAATAGCTGAACCACAAGTCATTGAGAAAAAAGTTTTTACCCCAGGCAAATGAAATCAGCAGAACCGTGGAAATCAGCAGCCACCAGCGCACTGGTCCCCGGATCAGAAACATACCCAGCACAAACAGAAAACAGATAATGGCCCCGGCGTAGGCCGGACCGCCGGTGAAGGGCTGCGAACCCCAGTACAACGGCACCTGCCGGGCAAACTGCCGGGCCTGGTCGCGGGAGCCTGCCTGCTCCTCCACTGCCCGGAAGGTTTCCGAAGCAGGCCCCAGTTCGCCGTACGTGGGACCACCGTAAAAATCCGGGATCAGCAACGTGAAAGTTTCCAGTTTGCCGTAGCTCCAGTTAAAGGCGTAGTCGCGGTCCAGACCTGCCTGGCCGGGGCGGCTGGCCCGGTTCAGATCTGAGGTACCCCGGATGCTTTCCCGCGAATATTCACTGGTGGTCATCAGCCGGGAGGCGTGAGAGCCAAATGCCAGCCCCACCGCCAGGGCCAGCACTCCGGCGGCGGTCAGCCACGTCCTGAGCCGGTTTTCGCGCACGGCGTTTACCAGTTCAATAATGCCGTAAACAGCCAGTGTGATAAACAGGTAATAAGTGATCTGGACGTGGTTGCCGAATAGGTGCAGGGCCAGAAACAGCCCCGTAAGGGCACCGCCCAGCCAGTAACGGCCCCCGAAAGCCAGGATCACCCCGGCAATGATGGGCGGCAGGTAGCCCATCGCAATGACTTTGGAAAGGTGTCCGGCCTCGATATTGATAAAATTATAGGAACAGAAGGCGAAGCCGATTGCTCCCAAAGCCCCCGGCAAGGGGGAAAACCCGAGAGCCGCCAGCAAAATGTAAAATCCGACAAGATAAAGCAGCAGGAAATTGGCTGGTTCGGGAAACAGATTCACGAAAAAACGGCCGGTCTGCGTAGTCCAGCTGTTGGGGTAGTCGGTAGCCACCAGGTAAGACGGCATACCGCCAAACAGACTGTTGGTCCAGAGGGTCCATTTACCCGTCTTTTCGCGGTAGTCATGAATTTCGCGGGCCGCCCCCTTGGCCTGCATAATATCATTCTGCACCAGCACCTTTCCATCCAGTACCGGAGAGAAATAAAGGAAGGTAATGACCAGAAATGCGAGCAGAACCAGTAAGTGAGGCAGTGATTTTTGCAGAATGTTCCCTTTTTTCATAAAATTTGCGCAGTATGCATCGGGGCAAAGATAATACTTTAGCCGCGGTGGACGCCAAAACGGGGGGCATAATTCGGGGCAGGCTCCGAAACAATGCCCGGGCACGAAACCCGCCGGCGAAAACCTTGCGGGCGGCAAGGGAGTTAAGGGGATTCAGGAGTAATTTGTCCGCCCATCCGGGTGATGATGTAAATTTCCCTTCCTGACCCCCGCATTGCGCCCTACACCACTGACCTTTACAGACTATGAAAAAAATTGCAGTTTTCACTTCGGGAGGAGATGCACCAGGAATGAATGCCTGCGTCCGGGCGGTAGTACGCGGAGCTATTTATTATGGGGTAGAGGTGTTTGGCATCCGGCACGGCTACGACGGCATGATCCGGGGCGAAATTTTCCAGATGCAGTCCTACTCCGTCAGCAATATTATCCAGAAAGGCGGCACCATCCTCAAATCGGCCCGCAGCAAAGAATTCATGACCAAAGAGGGACGGGCCAAAGCCTACGAACAACTCCAGAATCTGGGCATTGACGGCATTGTGGCCATTGGCGGCAACGGAACATTCACCGGTGCGCTGGTCTTCTTCGAGGAATACGGCATTCCGACGGTGGGGGCTCCCGGCACCATTGACAATGACCTGTACGGAACCGATTTTACAATCGGCTACGACACGGCGGTAAATACGGCCCTCGACGCCATTGACAAGATCCGCGACACGGCCGATTCCCACGACCGCATCTTCTTTATTGAGGTAATGGGACGCGACTCGGGCTATATTGCCATCCAGTCGGGTATTGCGGGCGGGGCCGAACTGGTAATGGTGCCTGAAACCTTTACGCCTTTTGAAGAAGTAATTGATACCCTGCGGGGAGGCTGGAGCCGCTCCAAGTCATCGTCGATTATCGTGGTGGCCGAGGGCGAAGAAGGCGGTGCCAACGAAGTGGGTTCCAGGATCAAGCAGCTTTTTCCGCAGGCCGACATCCGGATCACCAACCTGGGCCACGTGCAGCGGGGCGGTGCTCCAACGGCTTTTGACCGGATTCTGGCCAGCCGCCTCGGCCTCGGTGCCCTTGAAGGCCTGATCAATGGCCAGAAAAACGTAATGGCCGGCCAGATCAACAACCAGCTGGTGTACACGCCTTTCGTGGATACGATCCGCAAAAGCAAGCCCATCAGCGATGACCTGATCCGGATGGTAAAAATTCTGAGTATCTGACCCTCTGCCGGGGCTTCACAAAAAGATAATCAGCTGTTTTTCATAAATCCGGTAAATAAAACCGATATTGACGCCCGGTTTTCCGGAGGTAAACCAATGCTATGGGGCTTTTGCCTGTTTTCCTGACCCTTGCCTTGTTCATCTTCCTCTGGGGGCTCGTGAATTACAACAGTTTTGTTGCAAAACGGAACCGTATCCGCCAGTTGGAAGAAGAGGAGGAAAGACTGAACAACCTTCTGAAGGAGAATACGCAACGGCTTTCCGGGATAATCTCCGGAGATTTCCGGGTCGCGATACCCGATTCCCTGAACATCGCATCGTCTGATCATGCCATCAACACCAGCTATGGCATCTCTGAACCAGCTGACTTTGCCAGCCAATGGCAGCATTTGGTCAACCAGCACTCACCGCTTTCTGCGGATGAGCAGGTACGTAATCTCCTGAAAGGCCTGGAAGAGGCCGCTGCCCTACTCTTCCGGACCCGGTCCCGCCTCCAGGCGGCCGTCGGCGATTATAACCAGCACCGGCAACAAATGCCCTACCGCCTGATTGCAGCAATATTTGGCTTTCGGCCAATTCAATAAGCTGCATGGCCTCTTCCGGAATAATGCCCTGATGCCTTTTTAAAATGACCGTGCCTTTGCCCGGCCGCTGATTCATTTCTCAACCCGGAACAATGGTCCCGACTGTGCTGCATGCCGGTGGGAAAGGCCATCTGGCTGATTTGATCGGGTAAAGTGATGGAATCTGTCCGCCAGCCGCACCGGAACCGGAAGAAATAACCACGCAGCCGCTTCCCGTTCTTACCTTTTAATTTGTAACACCGGGAAATGACCCAAAAAATAAAATATCCGTGAAGAAAGTGTGATTTCTACGGTCTGATCAGCCAGCCGCCCTGATAATTAACTCTTTCCACCATTTACCTTACCTGGTGAAGTAGAATAAATAGTGAATCTGACACCAGCGTCTGCCTGAAAAACACCGGAAATTGAAACACAGGGGCATAAACGCCTGAAACTAACGCTGAAAAATATTACATACCGCAGCAACAAACCGCATAAAATGGAAAATTCAGATACTTCCTCAGGACAAACAGAAGATCCCGGCCACGTTCAGCTTTCAAATCTTACTCTTTGCTTTTTCAATATCCTTAACCGTTCATTTTTCTTTTTCCGCTAAGCATTTCTCAGCTCTACCAACTAAAATATGGGACTTAAACTTTTACGTTATTTCTTCTGGTTACCGGCCCTGGTCTTCTGGGTGTCTGCCCTCGCGGAAGGCACCAAACAGATTCAGCCTGCTGCTGAAAAGCCCTGCAAGCTTGACATCCTGAACCCGAACGCCACCCGGTTTGCCAGTTACATGGCCAACCCGAACGAACGTTTGCAGATCCGCATCAGCAATCCGCAAACGGAAAGGATCTACTTTGGCTTCGGCATCCGGTTCACGGGCAACACCGTTCCGGAGACTTCCAATGTTGAGGTCTATTACCGGATCAAAGACCCGGCCGGCAACGTGGTAGCCGGGCCTTTCCTGCTGAATGACACTGGTCCGGGCTATATCGCCTCCTTTGGTCAGGCAGTAGCCGGACCGGCGTTGGTAGCCGGTCCGGATGGGTACAATGCCCTCTCCTTCCAGCCCTCGGTTGCCGGTGACTACTCAATAGAATTCAATGCCAATCATCCCGAAGTTTTCAACAATGTAAACTTCCGGTTTGACCTTTTTGACATTTCGGTAGTCAATACGGCTGTGAACCGGGCCATCGACGGCCGGTTGTGGTCACGGACCTGGGATCTGAGTACCCTTGACTTCACCAATAAACTGTACGCCAAAATTTTCGTCTACACGCCCGACGGCGTGGTAACTTCGGTGGATTACAACGGCATGCAGCCGTTTGGCTACACCGTAGTAGCCAACAGCACCGGCCTGACGGATTCGGGCGACGGACTGGCTGACCGCAAATCTTCCAACGAAAAGGAACTTTACCCGGAGTATCCCATATTCCTGAATGACCCGGACCCCGCGGTTTATCCTTCCGGGGCACCCGCCGTTGTAACTGCCGGTCCTGCCATTAACCGTTCAGCCAACGGAGAATTCTGCGTGAATGTCACGGTTTCACGCCCCATTTCCGTGGAACTGTTGCTCGACCTGAACGGGCAGACCGGATACCAGTCAAACTCTGCGGACGTGCTGGTGGTGACAAGCCTTGCAACGGGCGAAAACTGCATTCCGTGGGATGGCAAAAACGGCCAGGGCAATCCCCTCGCCACGGGAGCAGCCGTAAACGGTTCCCTTAAAGTGCTGACGGGCCTTGTGAACCTGCCGGTATATGATGTTGAAAATCATACAGACGGCTTTATCATCACCCTGCACCGCCCCATCAACGGCAGGCAGGTGAAGGTATTTTACGACGATACAAACGTGCAGATTGTGGACAAGGCAGGCAATGTGCTGGTAACCGGTACTGCCAACCTGGATGGCTGCACTGATCCCGCCGGATGCCACCGCTGGACAAAGAATTTTGACGCTACCAACACTGCCACCCATGCCGATGGTGGCCAGGTGGAAGGTTTTGGTGATGAAAAGACCATCAATACCTGGTGGACAACCGAAGAAGAAACCCGCCTGTTTGCCCTTGTAGTGCCTCCGGTTCTGGTAACTCCTGCTCCCATCATCGGGCTGGCCAAAACGGCCAGTGCCCCGGTAAAACAAGCTGACGGCAGCTACGAGGTTACTTACACCTTTACCGTAAAAAACATGGGCAACGTGCTCCTGAAGGATGTGCAGGTAACCGATAATCTGGCCAGTGCTTTCCCGGCACCGGCAACTTTCAGCCTCAGGGGTGCTCCGGTCACAACGGGTACGCTGGCAGCAAATCCGTCCTTCAACGGATTAGCGGTTACCGGCCTGCTCAACAGCAGTCAGAGTACACTGGCAGTGGGTGCGACCGGTACGGTCACTGTCACCCTCCTGCTGCGGCCAAACGGATCAACCGGTCCTTTCCTGAACACCGCCATTGCAATCGCCAATGACCCCACCCAGACGCCGGTGCAGGATGTATCCACGCCGGGCAACAATCCGGATCCGAATAACAACAATAACCCCGGCGATCCGGGTGAAGACAAGCCTGCAGAACTGCTCCTTCCGGTCAACCCCGTTATCGGCGTAGCCAAGGCAGTAGCCCGGCCCGTAGAAATGGCCGACCGCAGCTACGACATCACCTACACGCTGGCGGTTAAAAACTACGGTACTATTTCCCTCAACCGGGTGCAGGTGACGGATGATCTGCTCAGTACTTTCCCGGCCCCCGCCGGGTTTGTAGTGAAAAACGTTTCTGCCACTGGTACGCTGACGGCCAATCCGGCCTTCAACGGCTCCGATAACCGGGAATTGCTGATTGCTTCCGGTAGTTCGCTGGCGGTAGGACAATCAGCCACGGTCACTTTCACAGTGAATGTATCGCTGAACGGCACCACCCAGAAGGTATTCTACAACACGGCTGTCGGCAGCGGCAAGGGAACAGAAGGTCCTGAGACAACGGATCTTTCCACGCCGGGCAGCAATCCGGACCCGAACAACAACGGCAACCCGGATGAAGTGGGCGAAAACGCACCTACGCCGGTCACCCTTGACCCGCTTCGGATTCCGGAAGGCTTTTCACCCAATGGTGATCAGGCCCACGATACCTTCTTTATCCACGGTGTGAGTGAACTGGTGGTGAACATCCAGATCTACAACCGCTGGGGCAACCTGGTATACCAGAAGAACAATTACAAAAACGACTGGGACGGCCGCAGCAATGCCAGTGGCCTGCGGGTTAATGACCAACTGCCCGACGGCACCTACTACTACATCATCAAACTAAGTGATAACCGCAAATTTGCGGGCTACCTGACCCTGGCCCGGTAATACCATACGATACGCCCACGGATTGAGTCCAGTTGGTGGGAACTTTACCCAGATGATAAACAGTGCTATCCATCCCCCCTATGTATAAGAAATTTACCCTCCTGTTTCTGTTCGGTATGCTGGCAGCCTTTAATGCCAACGCTCAGCAGGACCCGATGTATTCCCAGTACATGTTCAACATGCTGGCCATCAACCCGGCTTACGCCGGCAGCCGCGAAGTAATGAGCATCACTGCCCTTTACCGCCGTCAGTGGACGGGCTTTCCCGGGGCTCCGGTATCGCAGACGCTTTCGGCGGATCTGCCCGTTGAGCGTAAGAATCTGGGCCTTGGCTTCCAGATGTACAACGACCAGCTGGGCATCAGCCGCAATACGGGTGCGTACGCCAGCGGCTCTTACCGCCTCCGCTTTCCGGTAGGCACACTTGCCTTCGGCATGCAGATCGGTGTGACCCAGTTTCAGGCGAATTATACGGCTGTTGACCTCGGGGATAATATGCCGGATGCAGCCTTTTCCCAGAACCTGATTGCCTTTTTGCCCAACATCGGTTCGGGCGTATACTACAGCACCGACCGGTTTTACCTCGGCGCCTCCATGCCCCACCTGCTCAAAAACCGCCTGAACCGGGGTGATGACAACGTAGTGATCGGTGACCGTGCTGCCCAGTACCGGCATCTCTTCGTGAGCACCGGATACGTATTTGACCTTTCGCCGCGGGTAAAACTCAAGCCGGGCCTTCAGCTCAAAACGGTAGGTGGCGCGCCCCTGCAGGTGGATGTCAATGCCAATGCCTGGTTCTATGACCGCTTCGCCATTGGTATATCTTACCGCACCGGGGATGCAGTGCTGGGCATGGCCGAAATCCAGATCAACGACCAATTCCGGCTCGGCTACGCTTATGACTACACACTGACCGAACTGACCCGCTACAATTCGGGCAGCCACGAACTGATGCTGCGCTACGAACTTGGATTCCGCCGGGATAGAATCATCTCTCCCCGGTATTTCTGATATACCTGACTCCTTCCCGATCGCCTGCCGTTTTACCTCCTGAGGAGGCAAAACCGGAAGAAGTATGCCCGCAAAGAACAAATTCCAATTGCCGATCACTCCAAAGAAACTCCAATGAATACCAGAATATTTTTTTCCCTTCTGCTGCTGCTTAGCTTTTCTGCGGTATTTGCCCAGGAAACCAGCCTCCGGATGAAACTGGCCGACAAGAAGTACGACCGGCTGGCCTATTCTGCCGCCATTCCGCTCTACCAGGACGTGCTCAAATACGAACCGGGCAATCTGCAGGCTCTGATCCGTCTGGCCGGCAGCTACCAGAAAATAAAGGACATGCACAATGCTGAACGGGTATATACTGACATCGTGAAACGCAACGATGCCCCGGCCGAAACCTACCTGTACTACGCCCAGGCATTGGCCGAAAGCAACAAATACGAGAAGTCACGGGAGTGGTTCATCAAGTACGAAGCCGCCCGGCAGGCCGACAAGCGGAGTGAGCGGTTCACCAAATCCTATGCAACGCTGGGGAATTTTTTCGCGGACTCGGTTTATTACCAGATTTACTATACCTCCCTTAACTCGGGCTACTCCGAATTTGGTCCGGCCTACTACAAAGGTGGCTTGGCCTTTGCGTCGTCCAGGCCCCGCAACGCAGCCGTCAACCGGATCTACGAATGGGACCAGTCGCCATTTCTGGATTTGTACTTTGCTCCGGACACTACCCTGATCAAGGACGAAAGCATGGAAGTGCGGCCCGGCTTCACGGCCCGTAAAGTGAACACCACCATAAAATCTTACCGTTTCAACAACGACGATACGCCGCAGACGGCCAACGACTCCCCTACCCTCGGCTACGCCTTCAACACCGCCAACCGCGACTCGGTGCAGCGCGACGAAACCAGCACCACTGCCGCCTTTCCGTTCGAAGGCGACATTAATTCCAGGTATCACGAAGGTCCCCTGACCTTTTTCCCCGGCGGCGACTCGGTAATCTTTACCCGCAATAATTTTATGTCCGGCAATACCGGCAAAAGTGCTGACGGCACCAACAAGCTGAAACTGTACACCGCCCGCCGGAAAAGCGGCAAATGGACCGCTATCACTGAGCTGCCCTTCTGTAGCAGTGAGTATTCGGCAGGCCACCCGGCTCTTTCACCGGACGGCAAGCGGCTCTATTTCACCTCCGACATGCCCGGTGGCTACGGCGGCACCGACATTTACGTGAGTACCTGGGACAAGGAAAAATGGAGCCAGCCGGTCAACCTTGGCAACACCATCAATACCGAAGGCAACGAGATGTTTCCCTTCGTGGCTGCCGACGACGAAATATTCTTCTCTTCGGATGGCCTTGGCGGACTGGGTGGTCTGGATATTTTCCGGGCCAAAATAAGCAACGGCGCGGCTGAATACGTAGCCAACATGAGCTTTCCGATCAACTCCCGCAAGGATGACTTTGGCATTATCATTGACATGGCGCAGCGCAGCGGCTACTTTGCCTCCAACCGCAAGCGCGGCCGCGGTGACGACGATATCTACCGCTTTACCTACACGCCGCCCATAAACCTGCGCCTTGAAGGCATTGTGCTGTGGGCCGGCACCGAAGAGCCGATCGACAGCGTAGACGTGCAGTTCAAGGAAATCAACCAACTGCTGGGCAAAGCCATCACTCCGGAGGACGGCAAGTTCAGGTTTGGCAGCATCAAAGCCGGTAAAGATTACGCCATTGTGGCCAACAAACCCGGTCTGCGCGGACAGATTGCCTCCATCAGTACCAACCGCGTACCGGCCGGCGGCGTGGTGTACGTGAAAATTTACATGGACCGCGACCTGTTCTTTGCCCTCGACGGCACCGTGATCAACCGCACCCGCAGCAATCCCGTCATCGGCGACACGGTGACCCTGCGCAACCTGACCACCAAAGAAGATATCCGGACCATCACGGATCAGTTTGGCCGATTCCACTTTGAACTCGACCCCGGCTGCCGGTACGATGTAAGCGGCAAACAGGGCACGATCAGGACCAACACCGTGGCTGTCTCCACCCAGGGTAAAAAAGAGTCCGAAGTATTTACGGCGCTGCTTTACCTCAATGAGCCCAACGAGTGCGAAACAGTGCGCATGAAGTTCTTCATTCCGAACGTATACTATGATCTGGATAAATTCAACATCCGCTCTGATGCTGAGCAGACGCTGACCCGGGTCCTCCAGTTGCTCAATGACTTCCCGGAAATAAAAGTGCAGTTGGGTGCCCATACCGACAGTCGCGCCAGCCGGGCCTACAACATTACCCTTTCCAAAAACCGGGTAGAATCGGCCATGAACTGGCTGACCGAACACGGCATTGACCGCAGCCGGCTCACCACCACCTATTACGGGGAAGACAAACTGGTGAACAACTGCGGCGACGGCATCTATTGTCCGGAAAATGAACACCAGTACAACCGCCGTACGGAGTTCAACGTGATCCTCAACGGCGAAAACATCACTAAAAAGATCTGCCGGTAGAAGCCTGCTGCATTTTCACTTGAGTGGTTGGGGATTCTGCAGACGGATTCCATCCCTTCGCCGGGATGGAATCCGTTTTTTAGTCAGAAAGTTGTTTTCCCGGGTTAGCGGAATACTTTTGCTCTGGTAATGTGTCTGATTACCCTCCCCGGCCGGATCGTCTTCAGCATCTTCACTGACAGATGTTGCAGAATCCTTTTTTGGGAAGAAACTGCGAACAGGTTTCATTCATGGACCGTTAAAGCCATACAACAGAAAGAAGACAACTTCTCTTTATCATCTTTTTACCTGCAACCATTCCAATGAATCAAACCGACTCATACGCCAACCGGGAACTGAGCTGGCTGTCATTCAACCACCGGGTGCTGGAGGAAGCGGCTGACGAAAGTGTGCCCCTGTACGAACGCATCCGGTTTCTGGCCATTTACGCCTCCAACCTTGAGGAATTTTTCCGGGTGCGGGTGGCGTCCCTGCGAAAGCTGGCCACCCTGAACAAAGCCGGCCTGAAGCGGCTGGACTTTGATCCGGCCCGGCTGATCGCCGGCATACATGAGGTGGTTACCCGGCAGCACCACGAGTTTGAAGCTATTTTCCGGAAAAGCATCCTTCCCCAACTGCGGCAAAAAGACATCGTGCTGTACCAGGGCGAACCTTTTCCGGAGAAACACCAGAAAGAAATGGTGCATTTTTTCAAGTCCAAAATCCTCTCCTACCTCCAGCCGCTGTTTCTGGATGATAAGAAGGGGAAAGCGCCTTTTTTGGATAACGATGCGTTGTATCTGGTCATCTGCCTGCGGCAAAAGGAGAAGCCCTCTTCAGCTGACGATACAGTAATGGCTTACCTGAATATTCCTGCAAGGCAACTGGGACGGTTTATCCGGTTGTCGCCGGTGAAGGGGAAGCATTATTTTGTGTGCATCGAAGACATTGTCCGCCAGAACCTGCATACCATCTTTCCGGGCTACGTGGTGGCAGACCACTACTGCATCAAGCTGGACCGCAGCGGGGAACTGGGCATTGAGGACGAATACGAAGGTGACCTGGTGCAGAAGATAAAAGAACATCTGCCCAAACGGGCCCACGGTGAGCCTACCCGGTTCCAGTACGAAGAGTGCATGCCTGCCGGGATGCTGAAGTCTTTGCGGCAAAACTTCGGGCTGCAGCCGGAAGACATGGTACCGGGCGGAAGATACCTCAACCTCGATGACCTGATGAAACTGCCTAATCCGCTCTCGCCCCGGCTGGAATACGAGCCCATGCCGCCCATCGGCAAAAGGGAACTGGACGCTACTGAGTCCATTTTTGAGTCTATCCGGCGGAAAGATTATATACTCCACTTTCCTTACCATTCCTACGATTACGTGCTGCGCTTCTTCAACGAGGCGGCTATTGATCCGTGTGTGCGGGAGGTAAAGGTGACGCTGTACCGGATTGCCGCCAACTCCCTGATTGCCAATGCCCTGATTTCAGCGGCCCGGAACGGCAAGAAGGTGACGGTATTCGTGGAGGTAAAGGCCCGGTTTGATGAAGCCAACAACCTGCGCTGGGCCGGGCAGATGGAGGCCGCCGGAATCAATATCATTTACAGCATTCCCGGCCTGAAGGTACACGCCAAGATTGCCCTCGTCCGCCGGATCACTCCCGACGGCAAGACGCAGGGATTCGCCTATATGGGAACGGGCAACTTCAATGAACGCACCGCCTCCATTTACGCCGATGACGGACTTTTTACCACCCACTCCGGCATAGTGCTCGAATTGCAGCGGGTATTCAATCACCTGGCGGGCACACAGCCGGCAATGAAGTTCAGACACCTCCTGGTGGCACAGTTTAATTTGCAGGACCGTTTTCTGGAACTGCTGGACCGCGAAATTGACCTTGCCCGGGCCGGAAAACCGGCCCGCATTGTCATTAAGCTCAACAACCTTGAGGAAAAAGTGATGATTGACAAGCTCTATCAGGCGAGTGAGGCGGGGGTACAGGTTGATTTGCTGATCCGGGGCATCTGCTGCCTGATTCCGGGCCGGAAAGGGCTGAGTGAAAACATCACCGTGACCCGGATCGTGGACCGGTTCCTGGAGCATTCCCGCATTTTCTGGTTTCACAACAATGGCCGGGAGGAGTTCTACCTGTCGTCGGCGGACTGGATGAAACGCAACCTGTACAAAAGAATCGAAGTTGGCTTTCCCGTTTACGATGTCACAGTCAGGGAAGAATTAAAACAGATGCTTCTGCTTCAGCTTGAAGATAGCCAGAAGGCCCGCCACCTCGACGCCAGCCATCATAGCAAACCTGCTTCCGGACCGGGCAAAAAGCGGGTTAGAGCCCAGACAGATTTTTACGAGTGGCTGAAAGAAAAGGAGAGCAGAGAGGACCAAAAACCGGAGAAGGACCGGCTTGCTGCGCCGGCGGGCATAAAATAACGTAAAAACTGTTTCGGGGCAAGGCGGGCCACGGAGCCGAAAGGCACGAAAACAGGCGCAATAGACTTAACTGACAAAAGAAGAAGCCATCCCTGATATGGGATGGCTTCTTCTTTTAAACATTCGGGCAGAAATAATCTGTTATTTTAAAGTATCAGATCACGATGTAAAGTGATTGTCAGTCAGCAGGCTACGCAATAATTTATAATTTAAAATTCACAATTAAAAATTGCACAGCCACTTATTCCGCCGGGCTACGGATCAGTAACTTTTTCTGCTGGCTTTGACCGCCTCACTCAGTTCTACCCGCTGGCCGTCAATGGTACCGGCAATAAATGCATCGGCAATGCCCATCTGCTGAACACTATTTTTAAAAGCTTCGGCCCGCTTGAAGTTGCGGAACCGGCCCAGCACGTATTTGTTCATGCCTTCGGCGTTTTCGCCCCGGAGCCGGGCCAGTTCTTCGAAGTATTCCTGAAGGCCAAACTTCTCGAATGCCCCGATCTGTACTTCAAAGAATACCCCGTTCTGAACGGCAGGGGCTACATTTTCCACCAGAATATTGTTGGCTTCGCGCAAGCTGTCGGATTCAACCCTGAGTTTGCCCAATATTTCGGCCTGAGCCTGAAGCATTTCGTTTTCCTCCGCCATTTTAGGCCATTTCCCGAAAAGGGGCTGCTTGATTTCCGAGTAGATGGTATAGCCCACCGATGCAAACAGGAGCAGCAGCGAAACCACCAGCCCGGCAACCAAAGTTGCCCGGGAAGAGATCAGACGGTCATTTTCGGCCGCCAGTCGTTCTGATTTGTCGAGCAGGTCCATGTACTGCGGGCTATCTACATTGTAGCCTCCCTGGTAAGAACCGGTATTGTATAAACCGGCAGCGTCGTAGCCGTTGCTGCTGTTGCTGGCATAATTGTCTGAGTAGCCGCCGGCAGAATATTCAGAACTGGAATACTCATTTTTGGTATAATCCGTTGCCGGAGTCTCAGCAGAGGTATAGGTATTGCCGGAGTAAAGATTTTCGGAATAGTTGTTACCGCTGCTGTAGGCGTTGGGGTCGTAACCAGTGTTCCCGGGGATGTTGCCGGCCGGCTCCTGCGGATCAAGGTAAGTCGCCGTATAGGTACGTTCGTCGGACCCGTTTCCGTTGCTGGAATAGTTATATCCTTCATTATCTCCCGGCCGGTTGGAATTATAATTCTGATCGTTGTACATATCGTTGAAAATCAAAGGTTACTATTTCGGACATTCTAAGATAGAATAAGGAAAGGTAACCTCACCCACAGGTAATTACCCCACCCCTTGCCCCGGGGCCGTTCTGCACGTAGCTTCTGCGGACATTGTGAACATTCGGGCGGGCGTAAATGCTGGAAAACCGGTTTGCCTGCCGTCCGTCCCTGACCGATACACCGCCGGAATCCGGCATAACCCTTATCTTGCCCGACAAAATGCGCAGAAGGCAGTAATTCCTCCAAGGCTGTTACTTTTGCAAGTTTTTTCGTCCATTTATCTGAAAGCAAGAGGGAGATAAATTTTTTCTTCCGGCTTTTCCTTACCGGACTTTCCAAAATGTATTCCGGCTCCGGCCTGATTTATAAAATATTTTTGCCGCTGATGTCGTCTCCCGTAATCCCCCCGCCCCCCGACCGGCTTAAACTGATACTCGCCTTTGCGGCCATTTACCTGATCTGGGGCTCTACCTACCTGGCTGTGGCACTGGTCACAGCAGAATTGCCGCCTCTGTTTACTTCAGCCGTCCGCTTTCTGATTGCAGGCAGCGTGATGTACCTCTACGCAATGGCAAAAGGAAGCGCCCGGCCCTCCCGGCGGAACTGGCAGGCGGCGTTACTGGTCGGCACCCTGCTGCTGGCGGTAGGCAACGGCACCATGGCCATCAGCATCCAGACCATCCCGACCGGCATCGTGGCCTTGCTGATTGCCTCTCTGCCCCTTTGGATTGTGCTGCTCAACTGGATTGGTTTCGGCCGGCGGCGTCCGGGTCCGAGGGAAATACTGGGCGTTACGCTGGGTCTGCTGGGCATGGGCATCCTGATCGGGCCCGACCGGCTGCAGGGCGAAGGCAGCCTCAGCTGGGTGGGCGTCCTGATTCTGCTGTCGGGCACTATTTCCTGGGCCATCGGTACGTTGTCGGCACCCCGCACACCCCTGCCGTCTTCCCAAACCCTTTCTACGGCCATGCAGATTCTGGTGGCGGGGGTGGTGCTGACGCCGGTAAGTGCCCTGCTGGAAGACTGGTCAGCGATCTGGAGGCACCACTGGACCCTGACCGAAATGGGTGCAATGGGCTACCTTGTGGTTTTCGGCTCAATCGTGGCATTTACGGCTTATGCGTGGCTGGTACGGGTGGCGTCACCGGGGCTGGTGTCCACGTACGCTTATGTAAATCCGGTGGTGGCCCTGCTGCTGGGGGCGCTGGTCCTGCACGAACCGGTGACAGGCCGGTCGGCGCTGGCGGCTGCCATCATCATTGGAGGGGTGTTCCTGATCACTTCCGGAAAACGTGGGGACAATCCGCCGGCGGGAACGGGAAATAGATTAATTTAGCCGCAAAAAACCGTACCGTGGCAAACAAAGTCTTCTTCACGCCGGGACCGGCTCAGCTATACCCCACTTTTGAGCAGCACCTGCAATCGGCAGTCCGGGAGCAGATTGGTTCCATTTCTCACCGCAGCAGGCAGTTCCGCTCCATTTACGGGCACACCGACGAGCAGTTGCGGGCTTTGCTCGGCATTCCTGCTTCACACGCCATTCTGTTCACCGGTTCGGCTACGGAAGTTTGGGAAAGAGCCCTGCAGAACGGATCCGAAAAAGAGTCTTTTCACCTCGTGAACGGCTCATTCTCAAAACGCTTCTACGAATTTGCGACGGAACTGGGGCGGACAGCCCACAAACAGGAAGTGCCTTTCGGTGCAGGATTTGACGGATCAGGGGTGCAGATTCCCGCGTCTGCCGAACTGGTTTGCCTCACCCACAACGAAACCAGTGGGGGCGTTTCGATGCAAGTAGCGGATATGCACAGCCTCAGGAAAAAGCATCCCGAAGCGTTGTTTGTGGTGGATATGGTATCGTCGGCTCCCTATCCCGATCTGGACTACAGCCTGATTGATTCGGCTTTCTTTTCCGTGCAGAAAGGCTTCGGGCTGCCGGCCGGGCTGGGCGTGTGGATCGTCAATGAAAAATTTCTCCGGAAAGCGGAAGAACTGAAGGCCAAAGGCCGTTATACCGGAACCCACCACAGCCTGCCAACCCTCTGGAAAAACGCCAAAAGTTTTGAAACGCCGGCGACCCCCAACGTGCTTGGCATTTATCTGCTCGGTCAGGTAGCCGCCGACATGAACCGCACCGGCATTAGCGCCATCCGCCGGCAAACCGACGAAAGGGCGGAACGCATTTACCGCGCCGTTTCGGAAAGTGACCAACTGGAGGTTTTTGTAAAAAATCCGGCGCACCGGTCCGCTACGGTCATCGTGGCAGGCACCAGAGGCAGTGCGCCGGCATTGATGGAGCGCTGGAAAGCGCAGAACACGGTAGTGGGCAGCGGCTACGGCAGCCACAAGGAGAAACAAATCCGGATCGCCAACTTTCCGGCCAACACCGATGAACAGATCGAAGGATTGCTGACGGCCATCGGACAGTTGCAGGGCTCTGATTAGTTATTCGATGTCCGATGTCCGATGCTCAATATTGGTTATTTGATATTTGCTATTTGCTATCTGAAGTCACTCCCGTCAATGAAGAAACTCCTCTGGATATACCTGTTCACGCTGCTGCTGGGCTGCACCACCGGCGAAAACCAGCAGGAGCAAACCGATGCCCCCGCTTCTGACTCCGTTGCCAACTCTCCGGATGCAGCCGGTGCAACTGCCCGGCCGGTTGCGTACAGCCAGTTGCAGGGCGTTTGGGTGAACACCAGTTTTCAGCGCACCCTCGAAACCACCCGTTCCCTGCGACAGGCCGTCACGGATGTACCCACTATTTCTTTCTTTGAGGAAGACGGCCAGCGGGTGGTATTCGTGAACCTGGCTTTCCGGGAAGGCATTTCCGTGCCGGTGGCAAATCTGAGGCAGGAGGGCGGCTCCCTGAAAAACGAGGAATTTGAAATCAGTCTGAATGCCGATCAGTCGCAGCTTACCCTCCGTCTGGCCGGCGATCTGCGCAAAAGGAATGCGGTAACTTTCCGGCGGCTGACCAGTGCCCGGCTGAATTCACTGGATGAAGAACACGACGCGGTACTGGCTTACCTCAATAAAGCGGTGCTGGCCGGTACTTACCGCGACAAGCAGGGCAACACGTACCAGTTTACGCCCGATATGAAAGCGATTCTGCCGGAAGTCTCCTTTACCTACGAATTCGGAACGGGCGGCGTCTTTTCGGATTGTGACGGCATTTATGCCGTTGAGGGTGGTGCCGGCCGGCAGTCTTTGGGCTTCGCCTGGAAAGGTCAAACCCTGCACCTGTTCCGCACCAGCCCCGATCCGGAGAATCCGGACGGCCTTGTCTGCGAAGGGCAGCCCTTTGCCGAACTGACGCGGGTTGAGAATCTGCAGGGGTACTGACGGTTAAGGTTATGGCTATATAGTTGTATGGTTATAAGGCTGTATGGCTGAATTCCTTTGCAGTTACCGTTTATCAGATGCCGGCAAAGCCGCCGGAGACGGTGCGGCTGCGAAGCAGAGCTTCGCGCTATCGGAGGACACATTCAACAACTAACTGTAAATCAGATCAATGCAACTCCCCTCTCCCTGGGAGAGGGGCTGGGGGTGAGGCTTTTATCAGGCAATGTACCTTAATATGGGCTGAAAGTTAACCATACAACTACAACCTTAATTGCCGATACGGGCAGGACTGTCTTCGGAAAACTGACTTTCTGACGCCCCGCCGAACTTTTTTGTAGAATTGCCGGTATTAAGTAACTGTGCAAAAGTGTAGGGTATTTGTCTTTTTGTAATCATATGATTATAAGACGTTTATTTGTCTGTCAACGGGCAACTGATAACCAGTAACTATTCGGGGCCCGTACTGTCCGGTGCAGGCGGCAAGTACCAGAACCACTGACTCAAGAATAATGGCGAAGGAAAAAGAGGCATTTGCCAAAACGGTTAATATCAAGAATAAGCGGGCCACCTTTGAATTCCAGCTGCTGGATACGTACGTGGCGGGCATCATGCTGACCGGAACCGAAATCAAGTCCATCCGGCAGAGTCGGGTGAGCCTTCAGGATGCCTACTGCTACTTCAGCGGCGATGCGCTTTTCGTGAAGGGAATGAACATTGCCCACTACGGAGAGGGAACGCATTACAACCACGATCCGCTCCGCGAAAGGAAACTGCTGCTTCAGAAAAAAGAACTCAAAAAACTAGGCAACAAGCTGCTCGACCAGGGGCTGACCATTGTGCCCCTGCGGCTGTTTATCAACGACCGGGGTTTTGCCAAGCTGGAAATATCCCTTGCCAAAGGGAAAAAGCTTTACGACAAGCGGGAGGACATCAAGAGCCGCGACGTCTCCCGCGAAATGGAAAGAGAAAAGTATTAATGGTCTCCAAATCCGCTTTTTACCTTTTGCTGCCCATGCTGGCCTTTGCCGTGGGGATGCTGCTGCCCTTTCAGGCGGGAGTCAACGCACAGCTCCGGACCTTGCTGGGCAACCCGCTTCAGGCGGCTCTGGTCTCCTTTCTGGCGGGCACTACCCTGTTATTGGTCATTGCCCTGCTGACCCGTATGCCCCTGCCAACCGTCAAAACCGTGTCAGGCATTCCGTGGTGGGCGTGGGTTGGGGGCGGGTTCTGCGGAGCCATCTACATCACAATGGTGATCCTGCTCACCCCGCGGCTGGGCGCTACCACCACTTTCGGCCTGATCATTGCCGGTCAGCTCATCATGTCGGTGGTGCTGGACCATTTCGGGGCGGTTGGTTTCCCGGCGCACCCGGTCAATCTCTGGCGCGTGGCCGGTGCCGTCCTGCTGATTATCGGGGTCATTCTGATCCGGCGGTTCTGAGCGAAGCCTGTTTTTCCGCCAGCTGACTACAGGCTGGTCAGCTATGGTTCTTCTCCCCTCTCATCCGGATTGTTTCCCGGAAAATGATCCGGAATGGTACTATTCGGCCAAATAATTTTCCGTATAAACTAACGTAAAAGCCGTAACCTGCTTTCATTGCATTCATTTATCGTTATATTTGTTCTATTCTAATATAGATTATTAATAAACCTTTAAACAGGACTATATATGGAGACGCAGGAAGCCGTAAAGCATAAACACATCTGGTTAAAGCACTATCCCAAAGGCGTGCCTTACGAGATTAATCCCGATCGCTACACCTCCCTGCTGGAGTTGATGGACGAAGCTTTCCGGAAGTTTGCCACCCTGCCGGCCTACGCCAACATGGGCAAAGCAGTTACCTTCGGTGAACTGGACCAACTCTCCCGTAAGTTCGGTGCGTACCTCCAGAGCCTTGGTCTGCAGAAAGGAGACCGCCTCGCTATCCAGATGCCCAATCTGCTACAGTATCCCGTGGCGATGTTCGGGGCACTCCGGGCCGGCCTGATCGTGGTAAATACCAATCCCCTCTACACGCCACGGGAAATGGAACACCAGTTCCGCGACGCCGGGGTCAAAGCCATTGTGATCCTTGCCAATTTTGGCCACAACTTAGAAAAGGTACTGCCCAATACGGATATCAAACACGTAATCATCACCGAAATCGGCGACATGCTGGGTTTCCCCAAGAAGCAGCTCATTAATTTTGTGGTGAAAAACGTAAAGAAAATGGTGCCCGCCTACCGCCTGCCGGGAGCCGTTCCGATCTCCGATGCCATTGCGCAGGGAGCCGGCATGACCCTGAAGCCGGTACAGCTGGGTGGCAAGGACATTGCTTTCATCCAATACACGGGTGGTACCACCGGCGTGTCAAAGGGAGCTACCCTTACCCACCGCAACGTGGTGGCCAACGTGGAGGCCAACTTTGAGTGGATGAAGCCCTGCATGAACCAGAATGACAACATCATCATCACGGCGCTGCCGCTTTACCACATCTATTCCCTGACGGTGAATGCCCTTTCGGCCCTGAAAACAGGTATGCTCAACGTGCTGATCACCAATCCGCGGGACATGAAGGCTTTTATAAAGGACCTGAAGAAGTACCGCTTCACCTGCATTACCGGTGTGAATACGCTCTACAACGGCCTGCTCAACCAACCAGACTTCGCCAGTCTCGATTTCAGTTCGCTGCGTATCACTTCCGCCGGCGGCATGGCCCTGCAAACCACCGTGGCCGAAAAATGGGCAAAGGTGACGGGTATTGTGCCGGCTGAGGGATACGGCCTTTCCGAGACCTCACCCGTACTGAGCAGCAATACCATTGACGGCACGGCCCGCATCGGTACCATTGGTATTCCGTGGCCCAGCACTGAGCTGAAAATCGTGAAGGACGACGGCACCGACGCCGCTCCCGGTGAGAGTGGCGAAATCTGGGCCCGCGGTCCGCAGGTGTTTCCCGGTTACTGGAACCGCCCTGACGAAACCGCCAAAGTATTTGATGGGGACTGGTTCAAAACCGGCGACATCGGAGAAATGGATGGGGAAGGTTTCTTCCGCATTGTGGACCGGAAAAAAGACATGATCATTGTTTCCGGCCTGAAAGTATTCCCCAACGAATTGGAAGAAGTGGTTTCCAAATGCGAAGGTGTGCTCGAAGTGGCCTGTATCGGCGTACCCGACGAAAAATCGGGCGAGGCCGTCAAACTCTTCATTGTGAAAAAAGATCCGGCCCTCACGGAGGAAACAGTAAAGGCGTTCTGCAAGGAAAATCTGACCAATTACAAGCGACCCCGAAGCATCGAGTTCCGTACCGAACTGCCCAAGTCAAATGTAGGCAAGATTCTCCGCCGGGAACTGCGCGAGGCGTAGGAGGTACTGAGTATCAGATATTTGATATTAATCATCGTTTGACTTTTCCGGCCGTCTCTTTGGTGAACAGATGGTCTGCCTGGTGAAGTTCGAACCACTTCACCAGGTAGCCGGCCACCGGAGCCAGCAGCATTTCCCGCACCTTATCCACCAGCAGCCCCGTCACAAACACCAGCACCGTGATCCCCAGAAGCGCCAGAAAGTGCTGGTATCCGGAGTAATGCTGGCTCCAGGAGAACAGACGGCTGATAACGTGCTCCCTGACCAGCGGGTGGTCGTGCAGCAGGTAAACGCCCAGCACACAGGTGCCTGCCCAGTTGACGAAAGGGCTTTGCAGGCGCAGGTTCCGGAAGAAGAAGAAAAAAGAAATGGCCGACAGGATCACCAGCGGGTTGTTGTAATTGAAAAGCCTTACGATTCCTTTGCTGTCCAGGTGCGCAATACTGGTATGGACCAGCACGAACAGCGCCGCCGAAGAGAGCAGATACACGGCCGCCGACCATTTCTGAAGAATGGCGTGATTGGAATATTTGTTCAGATACCGGCCGGCCAGGTAAATGTGCACAAAGCTGATCAGGAAAACCCGCCATTGGTGCCCAGCACACCCTCTGAACTGAATAGAAATCCGACAAACGCATTCAGCACCGTAAACACGACCAGCACAAACAACAGCTGTTCTCTGGTACAGGAATCAATTCCTTTGTTTAACAATGGACTTACCAGGTAAAGGCCCAGGTAAGCTGTGATAAACCACCAGGTACCGTTGAAAAGCGGCAGAAATATATTCACCAGCAGCCGGAGCCCAAACGGAGCACCCGTGAGGAGGGTAAACCCGAGGTGAATGATCAGCGCGTAGAAAGTGGTCTGCAGCATCAGGCTGATGACCGTGCGGCTCCGGAAACTGATCCGGTAAAAGCCGGATATGAACACAAAACAGTTCACGGCAATGACCAGAAAGCTTTTCAGCAGAATGTAGGCGACCGAGTAGTTGTCAGTGATGATGTAGTTGTCATTTGCCCCGCCCACCCCGGCTCCGCGTACAATCAGGTGGTAGCCGATGATCATCAGCATCAGGAAAATCCTGAGCAGTTCAATATTGAATTCGCGTACTGTTTTTTCTTTGAATGGTACACCCATGTGAGCAGGATTTGATTGAAAAGGAGAGAAACTACTTCTCGCAATGCTGTAAACTCAGGCATTGGTCAGGACCGGATACTGGGGATCTTCCCAGTAGTTGACCTCAATCACCGATGCGGCGTTGGCCAGCAGCCTGCGACAATCAGGGCTCAGGTGCTTCAGGTGCAGCTTCTTGCCGGCTTTGTGGTAGCGTTCGGTGAGTTTGTTAAGCGCCTCAATGCCCGACATATCGGCAACACGGCTCTCGCGGAAATCAATGATTACTTCACCGGGATCACCCGGTACATCAAACTTTTCATTGAAGGCCGTCACGGAAGCGAAGAAAAGCGGGCCGTAGAGTTCGTAGTGTTTTACGCCCTGTTCATCAATGTACTTGCGGGCCTGATCCGTTTGGCATTTTCCCAGGCAAACACCAGCGCCGAAATCACCACGCCGATCAGCACGGCCAGCGCCAGATTATGCAGCAGCACTGTAATGGCCGCCACCAGTATACCCACCAGCACATCGGGCAGCGGCATCCGGCCGATCATCCGGAAACTGGCCCATTCAAAAGTACCGATGGCCACCATAATCATCAGGCCGGTAAGCGCGGCCATGGGCAACTGCTCGATCAGTCCGGCACCGAACATGATGAATACCAGCAGCATCACCGAAGCCACAATGCCCGACAGCCGGGCCCGGGAGCCGGAGGAAATATTGATCAGACTCTGACCGATCATGGCGCAGCCGCCCATTCCCGAAAACAGGCCACTTACCATATTGGCCGTTCCCTGCGCCACGCACTCCTTGTTGCCCCGGCCCCGGGTTTCGGTGATCTCATCAATCAGATTCAGCGTGAGCAGGCTTTCAATCAGGCCGACTCCGGCCATGATCAGGGCGTAGGGGAAGATGATTTGCAGGGTTTGGAGGGCAAAAGGCACCTGCGGAATATGAAAAGGCGGAAATCCGCCCTTGATAGAGGCAATGTCGCCGACCGTTCTGGTATCAATGTTTAGTCCGATCACCAGTGAGGCTACCACCAGGATAGCCGTAAGGGACGCCGGCACGGCCCTGGTCAGCCTGGGCAGCCCCCAGATAATCAGCATGGTCAGCAGCACCAGACCCAGCATGGTAAGCAGAGGACCGCCGCTCATCCACTGGAGCACACCAGCCTGGTCAGGGGCCTTGAACTGATCCGGCTGCGACAGGAAAATGATTATTGCAAGACCATTCACGAAGCCAAACATCACCGGATGCGGAACCAGCCGGATAAACTTGCCCAGCCTGAGCAGCCCCGCCACGACCTGAATGATCCCGGCCAGAACCACGGTAGCAAAAATGTATTCAACGCCGTGGGTTTTGGCAAGGGCCACCAGAATCACGGCCACTGCACCGGTAGCCCCCGAGATCATGCCCGGACGGCCGCCGAAAACTGAAGTAATCAAACCCACTGCAAAGGCGGCATACAGCCCGGTGAGGGGCGAAAGGCCCGCAATCAGGGCAAAGGCAACTGCTTCCGGAATCAGGGCGAGGGCGACAGTGAGGCCGGAAAGAATTTCAGTTTTGTAATCTACTTTTTGGGTTAAGTCAAATAACCGGAAGTAACGGGCTGAGGATGCAGCTAAAACAGGAACAGAGGAAGATTGCAGGGCAGAAAGGGGCTCACGGAAAGATTGTTATGCGCCTGACGGGCATAAAGGATTTACCTGACCAGAACCCCCGGAGGGCAGAGTCACGGTGGCGTGAGACGGAATGGTGAAGACTGGCTGATCATAGATAATGCTGCAAAGGTAACCAATTTTATTACTTATTCAAGTCGCTTTTCCCCGGCAGTAGTGGCGCAAGGGTACAACCTGAGTGATGCTCAGGTGCCATCAGGTTCATTTTTATTCATTCTTCAGCTACCGGAAGGAGGTTTCCGGTACCGCACCCCGAGTGGGGCACAAGCGGGCCGGCTCATCCGCAAGCCGGCTTTTTTCATTTCCGGGAATAGAACTCGGGCTGGCAGGCTCAGCCAGGTGTAACAGGCTGGTACGGTTACGGACAACCCGCTTCATCCGGAACCGTTGGTATACCAATCCAATTGTGCTTCAATTCTTTTTCATCTGATGAGCCTGATTCTGATTACGGGAGCCGCCGGACACGTGGGCAGCGGCGTGGCCCGGCTGCTGGTCGCAAAAGGCTACTTTCTCCGTCTGATGGCACGGGAACCCGGCAGGCTTGACTCTTTTCCCGGTTCCGATGTGGTGAGGGGAGACTACGCCGATCCGGACAGTCTGGTGGCAGCCTTTGACGGCGTGGAAAAGGCTTTCGTTGTATCCGGCTACGCACAGCCCGGACAGCGGGCTTTGCTGCACCGGAATGCCTTCCGGGCGGCGGCGCAGGCACACGTAAAACACCTCGTGTATCTCTCCTTCCAGAACCCTTCCCCCTACTCTGAGTTTCCCATGTCGCGGGACCACCACCAGAGTGAACAATTCCTCCGCGAAACGGGCCTCTCCTATACGGCTCTCCGCGACAACCTCTACCTGGATCTCGTGCCCGGAATGTTTTCCCGCGACGGCATCATGCGCGGCCCGGCCGGCCGGGGCAAGGCAGCTTTTGTGGCAAGAGAAGATGTCTGCCGGGTGGCGGCGGCAGTACTGGCCGACCCGCCGGCAGAGCAGGGCAGCTACGACGTAAGCGGGCCGGAAGCCCTGACCATGGCCGAAACCGCCGCCCGGCTGTCGGCACTCGTGGGCCGGAACCTGCACTACCATGAAGAATCCCCGGAAGAAGGCCGCGGGTGGCGCAGTACCCTTGGCGCACCAGACTGGGAAGTGGAAACGTGGCTGGGTTCTTACCGGGCTATTGCCGCCGGAGAACTGGTACAAACCAGTGACACGGTCCGGAAGTTTACCGGCAACGCTCCGCAGAAGCTGGAAGCGTATTTTACCCGGCACCCCGGCCTGCTGGATCATCTGCGCAACCGGCCCGGCTGATTTCTATCCGGCAAACCCAAAGAACGCTCCTCTCCCACTACTGCGCAAAACGCCGCTGGTACCGCAGCGGACTTTCGTGCACAATCGCCTTGAACTGCCGGTTAAAGCTGGACATGGTCCTGAATCCGCAGGCGCAGGCGACCTGAGTGACGCTCAGATTGCCCCCGATCAGCAGGCGGCAGGCGTGCCCGATGCGCACCTCGCTCACAAAGCCGGAAAAGGTTTTGTTGGCCCGCGCCCTGAAATAGCGGCAAAAGGCGGAAGGAGCCATGCTGGTCAGGGCGGCGACCTTTTCGAGGGAAATCTCTTCCTGAAAATGCCCGGTTACATATTCGTGTACTTTTCGCATCCGCTCGGTTTCGGAAGGCTTGCAGGCGTTTACGTAGCCCCGGCTGCAGATCAGTTCGTAATCCCCGGAAAGGACAACCGTGTGAAGAATGTCCAGCAGGACCAGCACCCGGGCAAAGTCCTCCCTGCCGGTCAGTTCCCGCATCTTGCCGGCCACCAGTTCCCGCGTCCGGCCCCTGATCTCGAGGCCCTGCCCTGCATTCTCCAATAGCTGCCTGAGCAGCACCATTTCCTGTTTTTCAAAAAATTCTTTGCCCAGAAAATTTCCGCTGAAGTAAATGACGATGCCGCGGGCAGCCTCAGTAGTCTCTCTCCCCGGGCTACCCGTATCGCTGCGCCAGAGGTGCGGCACGTCGGGCCCCAGAAAAACCATGTCACCGGGCAGAAACGGCCTGATGCTGTCGCCGATGAACCGCGTGCCGCTGCCGGCCAGTACGCAGAACAGCTGGTACTCCGGATGAAAGTGCCAGTTGGGGTCGAAAACCGGGCCTTCGTACTCCTGCACGGTGAAGGACCCAAGCGATGAAACTGATTTTTTGAGGGCACGCATGGAGAGGAATTGTGAAAAACCGGCACTTATTTAACCCTTTATTAGTGACCTTTAGCCGGAAAGAGTCAACATATAGTCAAAAGTGGTTAAAAGACTCATATTTTTTCTTATATCATTTAACTAATATTGTATTGACTGAAAAGGGGACCGTAGACATGAAGGTTGTCCCTGAATTGCTGAATAGCTGAATTGTTATCTTGTCAATACATCTAAAGTCTCCCGTCTGAACCACAAATACCTGTGAAACTCCTGATGAATCTGCTGCTGTGGACCACTGACATGGAAGATGCAGTAATGCCCGTACTGGAGGACCTGAAGAAAATGGGCTTCGACGGCGTGGAAGTACCCTTATTCCACACCGGCATCCGCCAGTGGCAGCAGTGGTCGCGCCGGCTCGACGATCTCGGCATGTCGCGGGTTGCCGTTACGTTCTGCCGCCCCGAAGAAAACCCGGTCAGTCCTGATCCGCGGGTGCGGCAAAAGGGCATTGAACGCCTCAAAAGTCTGGTGGATTGCAGCCAGGCGCTGGGTGCTCCGCTCCTGTCCGGACCCATTCATTCGGCACTGAACGTATTTTCGGGCCAGCCGTCCACGGCCGAAGAGTGGCGGTGGTCGGTGGAGTGCATCCGGCAGGTCTCCGAATACGCCGCAACGGCCAAAGTTACGCTGGGCATTGAGTACCTTAGTCGGGGCAAATGCTTCAATACGTAAAGCCACTTCTCAAACTGCGTGACCAGTTCCTCTTCACTTTTACTGAAGCGCGGGATCTCCAGGTATATAAACGTGAGTTTCGGGTTGCGTATCCGGGGCCTTTTTCCGGACGAAAACCAGAGGCATGAGGGCATCAATTCCAATATTCATTTAATATTTTTTTGAGGGAGAAGAATCGTTTCCTCAGCAAGTGCAAAGTGCGTAATATTGAAGCTAAGTGTCTGTGCTTCCGGGCCTGCGGCCATAGTGCCGGAGCAAACGAAAAAGGATGCTTGCTACCTCCCTGTCCCCCTGCAGGCCGGAGACGGAGCAGGCATTTTTTATCCGCACCAAACCAGCATTATTTCACCTGACGGGAAGGTTCACCTGCCACGAAAATGAAAAGTTACTTCAGAAAGATCATTATCATTGATGATGATACGACCAGCCGGGTGCTGGCCAGAATAGTCGTCAATGAAAGACGGATAACCGATCAGGTGCTGGTTTTTCCACTTGCCGAGGAAGGACTGAATTACATCACTCACAACTGCACCAGCCAGAAAGCAGCTACCCAGGAGTGTCCGGACCTGATTCTGCTGGATCTGCACATGCCCGGCAAGGACGGATTTGAGTTTCTCGCCGATCTGAAGCAGCTCCGGCAGAAAAATAAAATGGAGGTGAAGGTGGTGATTGTTTCCTCCTCCGTGCATAGCCGGGACCGGGAAGCAACGGCAGGCTACGATGTACATGACTATATTGAGAAGCCCCTGAGCGAAGAAGCTGTGCTGAAACTGATCGGCAAAGATTGAATATTTTTCAGGACCTCAACCGGCTTTAGTCCCCTCCCCCATTGCTGCTGACTTTTCTATCCAGGTATGCGGGCAAAAATAATCCGGGGTTTCGGATTTTACCTTTTCAACAGACTTATGATAACCTGATATTTAACGTTTTACTGGTTAGCAGTTCAGCTTTGCGTCATCCCTGGCGCCCTTTGCGTGATAAAAACTGCCCGGTTTCCCGCAAAGAACGCCGGCAGAAAGGCGCAAAGGGCGCTAAGAAAAAAGGTTTCCGTATGAACGTGCCTTAAATCAATGGATAAAAACTCTGATTAAAAATGCCCGACAGTCAGTGCCTTGCTTTGGGCAATTAAAATCTGGAATTCACAATTTAAGATTGCCCTGCTGTTTCCCCGGACGCAACTTCAGAGGGTGTTTCGCAATGCCGCTTGCCATACCGTAGTCCGCAGCAAATCAGGCAAAGCAACTCTGCTTCCCTCTGCTTTTTCTTTTCAGTTTCCATTCTGTAACTTTATATTCTCTGACCACACCCGCTCCCCTGCTCCGGCGGCAAAACTCATCCAAACCGGCAGCTCTTTCATCATGCACGCTTACGAAAAACTACTGATTGCCCGGTTTGCACCTTCTCTGGTGCTGGTCAACCATGCGCTGGAAATTGTTCACACGCACGGGAAGGCCCATCAGCTGCTCAACCTGCCGGAGGAAGCCATCCACCGTGACCTGATTTCCCTGCTGCCTTCCTCCCTGCAACACGCTTTCCGCGACGGCATCCGGCAGATCCGGCTGGGGGCCGGAAAAGCAACTTACCCGGGCATCGCCGCTGATTGCCCGGACGGGCAGCTCTGGCTGGACCTGACTTTCAGCCCCATGGGCACCAGTGCGGATCCGCTGGTGCTGATCGAACTGGGTGAATCCCGGGTTACCTCTCCCCTGGCGGAGCCGGTGGGCTTTGCCGGACAACTCCTGCAACAGGAGTTGGATAAGGACCCTGACAGACACCGGCAGACGCCCTCCGGCAAAGTCACAGCCGACCATGAAAGTGTAATGTCGCCGTGCGGAGAATTGCTGTCGTCCTCCAGAGAATTGCGGCACACCCTCCAGGAAGGGCAAACGACTGATGAAGGCATGGCCGCCGTCAGTGAACAGCTACAGGAGGAAATTGCCCGGCTCAATGAGCTGCACACGGATCTGGGTAACCTTTTTGAGGCCACTCAGGCCGGGGCGCTGTTCGTGGACCGGGAGCTGAAGGTCCGGAAGTTCACGCCGCAGGTCAAAACCTATTTCAATCTGGCGGACTCCGACATTGGCCGTCCCCTTGCCCAGGTAGCCGCCCATTTTACGTACCCCGAATTGTTACAGGAAGCCGGAAAGGTGCTCCACAACCTGGAGCCCGCCGAGCAGGAGGTGCCTGGCCGGGAAGGTCAGTTTTACCTGATTCGCCTGGTACCCTACCAGGCTCCGGATGGCAGCGTACCGGGACTGGTGATCACGCTGGCGGATATTTCGGAATTCAGAAAAGTACATCATTCGCTTTTGAGGCTCACCGACGAACTGCGCCAGCGGGGAGCCGATCTGGAGCGGACCGAACAGTGCTGGCAGATACTTGTAGACAACATTCCGGACTCCATCGTGCGCTACGACCGGAATCTGAACGTCACCTTCGTCAATGAGGGCTTTACGAAAGAAACGGGGGTTGACCCGTCAGAGATTATGGGCCGGTCCGCCTTCAGCATTTCCAGTGACCTGCAGCGGGACGACAGCTGGCCCCGGTCCATCCAGCAGGTGCTCACTACCGCTTCGGTGAAAGAATATACGACTACGTACGTCAACAACCGGGGGGAACAACATTACCACGCCGTTATGGTGCCTGAGCTGTCGGCCGACGGGCAGGAAGTGGAATCGGTGCTTACCATCAGCCGGAACATCACCTCTGTCAGGCAGTACGAACGCCAGCTCCGGCAATCTGAACTGCTCTGGCGTGGTCTCGTTGACCATACGCCCGACGTGATCTCCCGTTACGACAGCAGCCTGAGACTGGTGTTCGTAAATAAAGCCGCAGAAAAAGAATTTGGGGTGCCGGCCAAGGAACTGCTGGGCCGCCATCCGTCCGGGTTCAGCCTCCGCACGGCAAACCCGCAGGCCTTTGTTGATAAACTGGAAGCGGCTTTCTCCACCGGGCAGATGCAGCAGCATATTTCGGAAACCGAAAGCTCCGGAGAAAAAAAGTATTTTCTGAGCACCATCGTGCCCGAATGGGGAGAAAGTGGCAGTCCGGAGACCGTGCTGCTGATCAGCCGCAACATCACCGATATCAAACGCACCGAAACTGAACTGCGGGAAACCGGGGCGCTGATCCGGCAGCAGAACGATCAGCTGGTGAAAGCCAACGAGTACCTGGATAACTTCGTGTACGCCGTTGCCCACGACCTGCGTTCGCCGGTAGCCAATCTCACCACGCTGTCAAGGCTGCTGCTGAAGCTGGACTCGGGCGGCAAGGTGCAGGAGTACGCTGATTTTATTCATGCTACCGTCCGGCGGCTGGACCAGACCCTCAACGGGCTGGTGGAGGTGCTCGAAGTGCAGAGTTCATTCCGGATAAAGTTGCAGGAGGTGGTGTTTGAGCAGGTGCTGCGTGAAGTGACGGCCGAGGTGGCTCCCCTGCTGGAAACCACCCCGGGACGGATTGAAGGAGATTTTACCGGATGTGCCGGCATATTGTATATCCCGGCTTATATTGCCAGCATATTCCGTAACCTGATCAGCAATTCCCTCAAGTACCGGGCTGAAGGCCGGCCACCCGTTGTTACCATAACTGCCAGCCGGCAGGAGGATGAAGTGCTCCTCGAATTCCGCGACAACGGTATGGGCATTGATCTGGACCGGCAGGGGCACAAACTATTCCGGCCTTTTTCCCGTCTGACTACCCAGGCAGAAGGCAAAGGCATCGGTCTGCACCTGATCCGCAGCATGATCGAAAAGAACGGCGGGCGGATCGAAGCAGAAAGCGTTGTCGGCAGCGGGACCATTTTCAGGTGCTACTTAAAGGAATACAACGGGCAGGAAATCAAGACTGATGAACCACAAGGGAAAAAACCCCGAGAAATAAGTGACACCACCCAGGCGGCTCCTGCTGATTGATGATGATCCTACCGTCCATTTCCTCTTTGAGGCGTTGATGGATGAGGTTAATCAGCCTTTGCTCCACCACTTTAAACTGAACGGCGAAGAAGCACTGATCTGGCTCCGGCAATGCCGCAGCGAGGCCACTTTTCCCGACATCATCATCGTGGACCTGAATATGCCGGTGATGAACGGCCTTGAATTTATCCAGCTTTACGGAGAGGAATTTCTGGCCGGCTATCCTGACACAAAAGTGTTGGTCCTGACCAGTTCGGTCAGCGGCAGGGACAGGGCGGTTATCGGGCAGTTTGACTTCGTCCGTGATTTTGTTACCAAGCCTTTGCTCAGCGAAAAACTAGCCCGGATACTGGAGGATTGAGCAGCTGCGCAACTGTTGAATTGTGAATTTTTATTTTGAATGGCGCTCCGACTACCCGGCTCCCGGTAGCTTTTGGTCAGAAGGTCTGAAATTGCATAAAGGCTACAGACGCTTTTGCCGTCCGGAATTCCGGAAAGTCGCGTTCTGAGCTGCAATAAATATAACCTGATCTGTAATTATTCAGTAGCTTCCGGTATCCATTTCTGCCTATGACCTATTGTTTAGCCATCAAAGTAAAAGAGGGACTGGTGGCCATTGCCGACACCCGCATCACCTCCGGCACGGACACGACCGTGAAGAAGAAAATATTCCTCGTTCAGAAAGAACACTACTCGCTCTTTATCATGACCAGCGGTCTGAGATCCGTGCGTGACAAGGCCGTTCAGTACTTTAAGGAGTTACTGGAAGAAGGGGCAGAGCACAACAAGCTCTACAAGGCCGTCAACGATTTCGGCCAGCAGGTCCGCCGGGTGGCCGATGAAGACAGGGTTTCCCTGGAAGAGGCGGGCTTCAAGTTCAATCTCAATACGATAGTGGGCGGCCAGCTCAGAGACGACGATGAACACAAGCTGTTTCTGCTCTACCCCGAAGGAAACTGGGTTGAACTGGGTCAGGGCGCTCCCTACGTAGTGATTGGTAATTCGGGGCACGGCAAAGCCATTCTCAACCGGACCCTGGACAACGAGTGCAGTTTAAGGCAGGCTTTGAAGGCCGGGTTTCTCTCCTTTGACTCTACCCGGGTAAGCGCCAACGATGTGGATTTTCCCATTGATGTGGTGCTCCTGCAGCAGGACACTTTTTGCATGGTGGAGCAACGCTACGAAAAGGAAGACCTCGAACCCATCTCTTCCCAGTGGGCAACCGCCCTGAGAACCACCCTGCACCAACTGCCGGAAGAATGGATGGAAGTTACCCTCAGCAAGCTGCCAGCCCCGGCCGCACCGGTTCAGTATCCCGAAAAAAAATAATTTTACTCCATCTCCTGCCATGAAATTCCAGGTTTCTTCCTCCCTGACCTACGAGGTCCGCTCAGCGAGTACGCTTATCCTTTCCATCCATGCGCTGCGCACGCCCACGCAGGCCGTGCTGGAAGAGGTCTTCACCACTGAACCCTACCTGAAAATGGAGGAGCTGACCTCGGTCAGCGGACAGAACCGCTTTGTCCGCCTTGAGGTGAACGAGCCGATGAATCTTACCGTCTCCTACAAAGCCACCGTCGACACGGAGTTTGAGCTGATCGGGCAGGACCAGCTGGAGGCCGTGCCCGTGGTGCAGCTGGACGGCGAGGTAATTCCCTTTCTTTTTCCCAGCCGCTACTGCCAGTCCGACAAACTCTACCGGCTGGCCCAGAGCAAATTCGGCCACATTGAGGATGTTTACTCCCGCGTGGTGGCCATCACCGACTGGATTTACAGGAATGTGGAATACCTGAGCGGCTCCACCACCGCCCAGACTTCGGCTTACGATACCATCATCGAAAGGGCCGGCGTGTGCCGTGACTTTGCCCACCTTGGCATTGCCCTTTGCCGGGCTTTGACCATTCCGGCCCGGTACTTTACCGGTTATGCCTACCAGCTCAACCCGCCGGATTTCCACGCGTGTTTTGAAGCGTTCATCGGCGGACAGTGGATTTTGTTTGACGCGACCCGGCTGGCACCCCTCAACGGGCTGGTCAAGATTGCCACCGGCCGTGATGCAGCCGACGCGGCAGTGGCCAGTATTTTCGGCAACGTGACCGGCACGTCCATGCAGGTGGACTGCCAGGTGCTGGACCCGGGCTTTGTGGCCTTTACCCAACGCAAGGCCAGGACCCGGGCCTTGTCGGTGCCCGGTTAGGTGCACCGCGAGCCGGGGTGCGCTTCGTACAAATTGCTTCTGCTCATTCCCTTCCGTCGCCGGCCGGCGCTGTCCGGGCAGTTACCCGGGTGAGCAGAAACCATCTGCTTCCGTATCCATTCCTGTATCAGCCGTATGTTCACCCAATATTCCTTTCTGAAACCTTTCATTTCCCTCTGCCTGGCCAGTTGGCTGGGAGTTTCCTACTTCGGTGACGCCCGGAGCAGTCCGGACCCGGCAAACCCGGGTCCCAAAGCAGGGAATCCCAAAATTGACAAACTCAAGTTGCCCGAAGGCTTCAGGGCCGAGCACCTGTACAGCCCGTCCGAAGCAGGCCAAGGCTCCTGGGTTTCCATGACTTTTGACGACAAGGGACGAATGATTGCTTCTGACCAGTACGGCGCCTTGTACCGCCTGCAACTGCCCAAAGCCGGTGAAAACGCAAAACCGAAAGTCGAAAAACTGACTGTCGGCCTGATGCAGCCAAATGATACGACCAAAAAGATTGGGATGGGGTACGCCCAGGGGCTGCTGTACGCTTTTAACAGCCTCTATGTGATGGTAAACCACCAGGGCAGCCCCGGGTTTGAGAAAACCAGCGGGCTGTACCGGCTGCAGGATACGGATGGCAATGATACCTACGATAAAGTAACCCTGCTCAAGTCGCTGAAGGGCGAAGGGGAACACGGGCCGCACAGCATTGTGCCTGCTCCCGACGGCAAGTCGCTGTACGTGATGGCCGGAAACTTTACGGACATTCCTAAAATGGACGCTTACCGGTTGCCGCCCGTCTGGAATGAAGACAACATATTTCCGCTGATCCCCGACCCCCGGGGCCACGCCACCGACCGGAAAGCTCCCGGCGGGTGGATTGCCAACACAGATTCGCTGGGACAGCGGTGGGAACTGACAGGGGCCGGTTTCCGGAATTCATTCGACATGGCGTTCAACGAAGCAGGAGACCTGTTTTGCTTTGATTCCGATATGGAATGGGACTTCGGGATGCCCTGGTACAAGCCCACGCGGGTGCTGCATATCACCAGCGGCAGCGAGTTTGGCTGGCGCACGGGCTCCATCAGCTGGTCGCCGGATTTCGCAGATAACCTGCCGGCCGTGATCAACATCGGGCAGGGTTCCCCTACGGGTGTTTTCCACGGAAAAGATGCGCGTTTTCCGGACAAGTATAAAAAGGCGTTGTTTATTTTTGACTGGAGTTTCGGCATTATCTACGCCGTACACCTGCAGCCCCGGGGGTCGTCCTATACGGCCCGGGCCGAAGAGTTTATTTCGGGGGCTCCCCTGCCGCTTACGGATGGCGTGATTGGTCCGGACGGCGCCATGTATTTCCTGACGGGTGGCCGCCGGCTGGAATCTGATCTGTACCGGGTGTACTACGACGGCAAGGCGGATGCTGCCGCTCTGGCATCCACATCCGCCCCGGCGGGCAATGCCAGTATCAACGATGCCAGCAAACTCCGCAGAAGCCTCGAAAGGTACCACGGACAACCCCGGAAGGGAGCCATTGCGGCTGCCTGGCCTAACCTGAAGCACGAAGACCGCTTTATCCGGCACGCTGCCCGCATTGCCGTGGAACACCAGCCCCTGAGCGGGTGGCAGGAAAAAGCCCTCAAAGAAACCGATCCCCTGATTCTGACCCAGGCCATCATTGCCCTGGCCCGGAACGGCAAACCCGACGTAAAGGACAGAATGCTGCAGGCCCTGACAAAAGTAAACTACAGCAAACTCTCCCAGACCGGCCGGCTGGATCTGCTGCGGGCACTTGAACTTGTGTTTTACCGCATGGGCAAGCCGGAAGGAGCCGTGAGGGAAGGAATTATTGCTTACTTCAATCCGCATTACCCGGCCAAAACCAATGCCCTCAACCGGTCCCTCAGCAAAGTACTGGTGTATCTGGAAGCGCCGGGAGCCGTTGAGAAAACCATGGCTTTGCTCCAAAACGCGGTGGATGATCCGGCCGGAAAAACCGTCAGCTCCTCTTCGGACCTGATCATGCGCAACCCCCAGTACGGCCTCGACATTGCCAGTATGCTCTCGAAAGTGCCTCCCGCCCAGCAAACCTACTACGCCACCGTGCTGAGTCAGGCCAAAACCGGCTGGACACCCGAACTCCACGAGCAGTACTTCAAGTGGATTGCCAATGCCTTTACCTACAAGGGAGGCAACAGCTACGTCGGTTTTATCGACAGAGCCCGCAAAATGGCGCTGGCCAATGTACCCAGGGATCAGTTTGAAAAATACAATACCCTTTCCGGCGCTGACCTGCTGACGGGTTCGGGTAACGACCTTGCCACCGTACCGCAGCCCAGGGGCCCCGGCAAGAACTGGAAAGTGGAAACTGCGCTGCCGCTGGTGGAGACCGGTCTGGTGAGCCGGAATTATGAACAAGGCAAGAATATGTTTGCCGCCACCCTGTGCCTGTCGTGCCATGCCATGCGCGGTGAAGGCGGCAGCGTCGGGCCGGACCTGACCCAGCTCGGCACCCGGTTCTCGGCCAAAGACATGCTGGTGCACATCATTGACCCCAACAAGGAAGTGTCTGACCAGTACGCAGCTACCGTTTTCCTGATGAAAGACGGCAGCTCGGTCGTGGGCCGGCTGGCCGGGGAAGACAAGGATAAGTACCTGGTTTCCCAGAACCCGTTTGCTCCCGACATGCTGCGCGAAATTCCCCGGAAGGATGTGACCTCTACGAAGCTTTCCAAAGTATCGCTGATGCTGCCCGGGTTGATCAACCGCCTCAACGAAGAAGAACTCAAGGACCTGGTGGCTTACCTGGTAGCGGGCGGCAATCAGGACAACGATGTCTATAAAGCGGGCAAAGCTGCTACACCGGCCGCGGCCGGCAAAGCGGGGAAGAGCAAATAAGCAGCCGGGAAGGCGACCCTACGCTGTGGCGGGCAGAAAACGGCACACTGGCCGGCGAGATTATTCTGTAATTCAGTAATTCTATCCTGCAGTAATTCAATCCTTCATTTATGGACACACGCTCAACCGTAAGCCTGGCGCAGCAAGCCCTCGACCAGGGCAAAGGCATTATGCGGCTGGTTCCCACCTGGGTACCCCGGTCCTTCTGCGTACCCGGACGACGGATCAAACTGCACCCGGATGATTACTACGTACTGGGCGGCGTACGCGGCGGCATTGACGAACGGTGGCTGTCTTCGACCACTCCCGCCAAAAACGGTCCGCTTACCGGCGAAAATGAGGGCTTAAGTGCAGTTGTGTTCAACAACGGGACCAGAGAACCGACCCTCCTGCTGAGAGACGCCGTCAGCGAACTGAAAGCCGCGCTGATCGGCGACCGGTTGTGGAACGAATACGGCTCCTGGCCGATGTATTCCAAGTTTTTTGACAACAAGGGTCCCCTGCCCCACCACATCCACCACAACGACGAACACGCCAGACTGATCGGCCAGCTGGGCAAACCCGAAGCATATTACTTCCCGCCGCAGCTGAATAATCACGGCGGCGACTTCCCGTACACCTTTTTTGGCATTGCGCCGGGCACTACCAAAGACCAGATCCGCGAATGCCTCGTCAACTTCACCAAAGGCGACAACAAGATCACCAACTTCTCTTCGGCGTACCGCCTTGAGCCGGGCACGGGCTGGGATGTTCCTCCCGGAATCCTGCACGCCCCGGGCAGCCTGTGTACCTACGAACCCCAGAAGGCGTCCGATGTATTTGCCATGTACCAGTCGCTGGTCAACGACGCCATCATTCCCGAAGAACTGCTATGGAACGGCACGCCTTCGGAGCGGATCGGGGATTTTGACCAGTTGCTGGAAGTGATAGACTGGGAACTGAACGTGGACCCGCATTTCATGGAAAACCATTTTATGCGGCCCCGGCCGGTAAGGCCCGAAGCCGAAATGCAGGCCGAAGGGTACAGCGAAAAATGGATCTGCTACCGGTCCGGTGCGTACAGCGCGAAGGAACTGACCATACTGCCCGGTGCCACCGTGACCATCAAAGACAGCGCCGCCTACGGCATCATCATGATGCAGGGACACGGCAAAATGGGCGTGTGGGAGGTTGAGACACCGGCCCTGATCCGCTACGGACAGCTCACCAACGATGAATTCTTCATCAGTGAAAGTGCCGCCCTCGAAGGCGTCCGGATCACCAACCACTCAAGCTCCGACCCGATTGTTATGCTGAAACACTTCGGTCCCAACAACCCGGATCTGACGCTGTAAGGCATTGGGTTAGTGGTTATTTGGTGTTCGTTATTCGTAGTTCGCTTTTAGCCTCCGCAGTCGCCCGGCTCTTGCCGGGCGACTGCCGGGCCATCTTTTCTTACTGTCATTTCCGCAATACCAGAAAACCTGGATTACAGTGTACTTAAAATCCCCGGTAACAGATCAGGAAACCGCTATTTTACTTTAAGTACCCGAGCAGAAGTAATCAGGTATTTTAAAATTTAAAACCATGACGTCAACTTATTCAAAGTCAGAAAATTACGCAATAATTTAAAATTTAAAAATTGCGTAGCTACACTTTAAGGGTGATCTCGTTTTCCTTGCGGAGGAAATCGGTTGCTTCCGATAATCCGGCGGGATCAGAGGCGAGAATGGCCTCGTCGGGTACCACCTTCACCGGCGTAATGCAGGAAGTATTTTTTCCCGGAAAGGCACGTTGTAACTCAGGTTATAGGCTGAAATCAGCGACCAGCGCGGCCGGTGGGAAAGATTGGCATCTGACATATGCAGCAGGTTGCTGTGGAAAAACAGGGCATCTCCCGGCTGCAACTCCACGTGCACCCTTTCATTGCGCTTCATTGCTTCTTCCACAAAAGGCATGTCCGCGCCCTGCTGCTCACCGGCAAACAGGTGTTCGAGCCGCCGCAAAACGGTTCGTTGGCAACCACGTCTCCGACTACCGGGAAGGTGACCTGGACTTTCTGGGGTCTAACCTGCCGCACTGGTACCGCAAAGAGGACGCCCGGGCAACCGGTGCCTCCCTTGTGATCCAGTTCCGGGAATTCTTCCTTGGCGAACGCTTTGGGAGCATCCCTGAAATGGGCCGGATCGGGTTACTGTTTCAAAAGGCGCGGATGGGTCTGCACCTGAAGGAGCCGCTGCGGGAACTGGTAAGCGGTAAAATGCACGAACTGCTGCAACTGAAAGGCATGGAACGCCTGATCTGCCTGCTTTCCATTCTGACCATCCTTGGTGATGCGACCGGGTACGATCTGCTGTCCGGCCCCGAACTGGGCACCCTCAACCACAAAGACAACGACCGCATCAACAAGGTCTTTGACTACGTCATGGACCATTTCAGGGACGAGATCCGGGTTGACCAGGTGGCCGGCATTGCCTCCATGAGTTATTCCGGCTTCTGCCGCTATTTCAAGAACCGGACAAAAAAGAACTTCTCTCATTTCGTCAATGAAATCCGCATCGGCTATGCCTGCAAGCGGCTCATGGAGAGTGACCTGAGCGTCAGTCAGGTGTGCTGCGAGAGTGGTTTCAACAACCTGACGAACTTCAACAAACAGTTCAGGGAAATTGTAAAATGTACGCCCTGCCAGTTCCAGCGCCGCAACCGGGTATAAGGTTTGTGGTGCTGGCCGGGCGATACAGGGATTCCATCCCTTCAGCGGGATGGAATCCCTGTATCGAATCCACAATAGTCAGATTGGAAGTACACCGGGTGGTGCCGGCAGCCAGCCACGGGCACGCAGGACAGGGATTTCTCCTGCGTGCCCGTGCTCCGGAAAAGCCAACGGACCGGTCGATGCTATACGAAAAGCGTCTGGAAATCCTGCCCGATCCGGTTTAGATTGGCAAGGATAAGAGGTTTGGTCAGGTAAGCTCTGACCATTGGATAAGTATCGGCCTTTTTGATGTCAAAGGGATTGATACTGGAGGAAAGCAGATAGAGCAGGCTGCGACTGGTAATTACCGGCGGCAACCGGGCGTACGCTTCCAGAAAATCCCATCCGTCGTAAGCGGGCATTTCCATGTCCAGCAGGATTACATCCGGAAAAGAACCAGCCGGCTCCGTAACTGCACTCTGCAGGGCCTGTAGCCCGGATGGGCCGTCCCTGAAAACGACTGTTTCTGACGGCCAGTGGTGCTTGCGCAGCAGGCTCTTGTGAATCATATTGCTCACCGGATCGTCGTCAATGAGAAATATTTTTTTGATTGAGGGTAACATAAGCAGTTGCCAGATTTTAAATGATGAATTTTGAATTTTAGATGGATACGGGTAAATAGTTGACTTGCACAGGTTTACCTCCATTAAATCAGGATTTAAAACCTATACTTAATTCTGCCTCGGTACTTAAAGGTTTAATCGGATAAGAAATGACAAACAGGGTTGTGTGACTGTACCGCCATGCCCCGGCAATAGTCTCCTTACTCTGCCGGGTCAGGCTGGCGGGCAGCTGGAATTTTAATGTTTACCTGCGTACCCCTGCCTTTCTGTGATTGCAGGGTAATGCTACCTCCAAGTTTCCTGAGGATTTCGCGGCTGATAAAAAGCCCGAGACCTGAACCCTGGGAGTGTTCGGATGCTTTGCTGAACGGCTGAAACAGCGCGGGAAGCTGCGCCTCATCTATCCCGGACCCGTTGTCCTGAATCAGTATCGCCGCTCCTTCTTTTGTGCTGTTGATCCAGATGTTAAGCTGAGATTCCTCCTGAGCTAAATCCTGAAAGGCAATGCTGTTGCGGATGACACTGATGAGCACCTGCAGCACGCGGTCAGGATCAGAATAAAACGGAACCAGTGTATTGAAAAAGGGAGTAATTCTGAGCCGTCCGAACCCCGGCTGTAACCGGAGCGTCTGCAGGGCCTGTTTCAGCAATGCCTGGAAATCGATTCTCTCCTCGGCTACGCCCCAGTGGGTATTGATTGCATAGGTAAGCAGACTTTCCAGCACCCGGTTCAGCTTCTGTACCGTCTGCTGCATGAGCTGCATGAATTCTTTTTGCTGTTCGGGGCTGTTCTCCATCTGAGCCAGATTGAGGAGGCCTTCCAGGGAGCAGAGCGGCCCCTTCAGGTCGTGCGAAGCCCGGTAGAGAAACATGTCCAGATCGTCTTTGGTCCGGATCAGGGCGGCGTTGGTTGCCTGCAGATCCTCCGTTCTTGCCCTGATTTGCTCTTCGAGCACCTTTTTGGACTTCAGCAGGTTGGTAGCGGCCAGTTCTTTTTCTGTTACATCCTGAGCGGAACAGATGACAACCAGCTCTCCGCTGGCGTGGCGGACGCCGAAGTTACGGTACTGCCAGTAGCGTTCTTCACCGTTGGTAGTCACTACCCGGGTCACGCCGTTTACGGCAGTGCCCGCTTCCATGCGCTGGAAGTATTCCTTCAGCAAACGTGACTCTCCCAACTTCAGCAGTCCGGAAATATTCTTGCCCGTCAGGTCGCCTTTGGCGTAACCAAGGGCCTGGGCAGCAGCATCATTCACCGTAAGAATGTTTCCCTCCAGATCGTGCGTAAACAGGTACCCCGCGGACTCTTCAAACAAAATCCGGTACCGGGCTTCGCTGCTGGCAAGGCGACGCTTTTGCTCCTGGAGTTCCTGTTGCTGTCGCTTCATTTCAAAGCGGGCCATTACTTCCCGGGCCAGTGTCTCCAGCGCCCTCAGCTGCTGGGGGTTCAGCTGCCTTGGCTGGTTGTCAATCACGCATAAACTTCCCAGCCGGTAGCCTTCCGGACTGGTAAGCGGCACGCCGCAGTAGTAGCGGATGTGAGGGTTGCCGGTCACCAGGGGATTATTGAGGAACCGTTCGTCGAGATGGGTGTCAGGCACCTCCAGCGGACCTTCTCCCTGAATGGTGTAATGGCAGAAAGCCTGATCGCGGGGAATTTTGTCAACCTCTGTTCCGACCCGTGCTTTAAACCACTGCCGGTCCGTGTCAATCAGACTGATCAGCGCAACCGGGGTGCCGGCAATGTAGGAGGCAAGGTGGGTCAGGTCGTCGAAGGCTGCTTCATCAGGGGTATCCAGCACCTGGTACGAATGCAGCGCGGCCAGACGTTTCGTTTCCGTGGAGAAGGCAGCTGACCGCCTTGTCAGAAACGGAGTTGAAGCGGGTGCCACCGGAAAACAAAGAAAAGTGCTCATAACCGGAAATCAGCTGAGGGAAAAAACATAACGGAACCAGGATACAGGTCTACCAGCAGCCACAAGTTTGCGGCGGGTCGCAGGAAAGACAAATCAGGGGCATTGGTTTGGGCCGGCCGTGCGTCGGGCCGCACCATTGCCAAAGTGCCGGTGCTACCGGGTTCAGGGGCAGTCCGCCGCCCGGGAAGCGGGAGCATTGGAAGAAGAAAATGTTGGTGCATGACTGGTTAGAAAGACAGCTCTAAGCAGAATCAATGTGATGCCACGTTGTACTGCTGGACAGTACAACCGGTGAAAGTACTACTGCTGGTAACTGGTTCAAAAGTATGGGGACTACGGCAGAAACACCGGTAAAATGTGGGAATAAATCTTACCCGGTGACTATAAATCCCAAAGCGCTGATCATTACCGGCAAAATTACCCCCTGTAGCTTGCGCAAAGCAATCAGGCAGGAAATCAGCCGGATCTGGTCGTATAAATACCAATCAGCAACAGTCTTATTCGAAAAATGCAATTTTATTGGACACATTAGAAAAATTGCCAGCGAAAATGCAAGACAAAGACAGCAACAGGCAGCAGAACCAAAAGCACGCGGGCATTTTCAGCAGCCGGGTATAGGGATGGCCTGGCAGACCGATCCGCATTTTGGGGTAACCACCAGGTAAAATTCCGGTGGGGAAGCCCAGGTAGGTTTAGGTTTGCTTCCGGGAGGAATCTCAGATTCTCCGGCCGCTTGATAACAAAAATAATTTATAATCTCCTTACCGCGTTTACCCGGCAACAACCTTCTTACCCGTGCATTTTTACAAATTTTTTTTCGGATGTTTAAAATAACAAACCTGCTTGCTTGATTTGTTATTATCCTTTTGCAGCCGGTGCTGCCCCTTTTTTGTTTTAAAACAAGTCCGGAAATTATATGCGGACGGCAGGCGCTGAGGTGGGAAAATCATACGAAGGGCACCTGAGAACCGGCCAAAAACCACGAAGATTTACAAGCACTGTTTCCTGACAAGTGAAACCTGCCTGACGACTTTCCAGCCCGGTCGGTAAGGATAAAGGATAGTGGTAACAACCGGCTGGGGCAAAAGAATATACCATTAAAAATATGTAACTTGCTTAACCGTTCCGTAAATCAGAAGAAAACGCATGACTGGCCGGCGGTTTCCCGGGAAATTTACCGGAGAGGGGCCCGGAGATTCCAGATGAATTTGCAAAGCTTACCGGCAGAGCAGTGAATTCTTCCCCTTGCTTCCCTGAAGTGTCCGGAAGAGAACTTTTCTGCTCTTCTCAAATTTTTAAGTCTTCATGAATAAAATAAAATTGCTGGCGCTCCTTTTTAGCTTTATTTCCCTGACTGCTTACAGTACCCCCGCCGACTCAACCATTGTCCGGAAAAAATACTTTACCAAATCGTTTTCCGGCAGCATTACCCTTGACGGCATACCCCAGGAGGAAGCATGGAACGCAGTGGAATGGGGTGGTGATTTTACCCAGGTTGAACCCCATGGCGGCAAGGCTCCTTCCCAGCGGACCGATTTTAAGATTCTTTACGACGAAAAATTTCTGTACATCGCTTACCGGTGCCACGATCAGGCACCCGACTCCATCGTGAAGAGGATGGGCCGGCGGGACGAGTTTCCCGGCGACTGGATCGAAATCAACATTGACAGCTACCATGACCTGCGCACGGCCTTTTCCTTTACTGTTTCCGTCTCCGGCGTACGGGGTGATGAGTTTGTTTCCAACAACGGCAACAACTGGGACCGGAACTGGAATCCGATCTGGTTTGCCAAAACGCACGTGGATGACCAGGGGTGGACTGGTGAGGTAAAAATACCCTTCAGCCAGTTGCGTTACGGCAATGAGCCCGAAAAAGTCTGGGGCTTTCAGATCACAAGGCGCCTGTTCCGGCAACAGGAACGTTCCTGCTGGCAGTACATTCCGCAAAACGCCGGAGTTTGGGTAAGCGGCTTCGGCCAGTTGCACGGCATTAAAAACATTCCCGTTCACCGGCAGGTTGAATTAGCTCCCTACGTAACAGTCCAGGCGGATCGGTACAAAAGGGAAGAGGGCAATCCGTTCGCCACCGGTTCCGACAACCGGATCAGCGCCGGGCTGGATGGAAAATTCGCCGTTACCAACGACCTCATTCTTGATTTTACCGTCAATCCCGACTTCGGACAGGTGGAGGCCGATCCCTCTCAGGTCCGGATTGATGGTTTTCAGAACTTTTTTGAGGAACGCCGGCCCTTCTTCATTGAAAGCCGCAACATTTTTGATTATCAGCTGACCGGCTCGGAAGCGGGCGGTGATTACGACAGTGATTTATTGTTTTACTCCCGCCGGATCGGCAGCTCCCCGCACAAATCCCCGGATGCAGGCAGCGGCGGATACGCGAGGTCTCCGCAGAATGCCTCTATCCTGGGTGCGGCCAAGTTCAGCGGAAAAACCAAAAAAGGGCTAAGCATTGGCATTCTGGAAAGCATCACCCAACGGGAGATGGCTACTATTGACCAGGGCGGGCAACGAAGGGATGAACTGGTGGAGCCGCTGACCAATTATTTCGTGGCAAGGGTGCAACAGGACTATAAGGAGGGCAACACCATTCTCGGGGGAATCATTACAGGAGTCAACCGGGAGCAGGGTTTGCAGTCTCTTTTGCACCGCAATGCATTTTCCGGCGGATTGGATTTTGTCCATTTCTGGAAGAACCGCACCTGGTACCTGCGGGGCAATGCGATTTTCAGCCATGTGCAGGGCACCCGGGAGGCTATCCTCCTGACCCAGACCCGCTTTGAGCATCTTTTCCAGCGGCCCGGTGCTCCTGAAGTGTCTCTGGACAGCAGCCGTACCTCCCTCACCGGGGCAGGCGGCACCTTCCGGTTCGGAAAAACCGGCGGCAAGTCCGGCAGGCTGGGTCAGGTATTTAAATTCGAAACCGGACTTACCCTGCGTTCTCCGGGCCTGGAGTTGAATGACATCGGTTTTATGCTTACTTCCAATGAGATCAATCATTTTACGTGGGCCGGTTTTCATTTTCAGAAACCCGTTTCCATTTTCCGGAATGCGCGGCTTAATTACAACCACTGGTCAAGGTGGGATTATAACGGCCAGTTTCTTTACCAGGCCTTCAACTTTAACTCCCATGCCACCTTCAAGAACTTCTGGCAAGCCGGCACCGGACTCACCTGGAACCCGTATGATGTCTCAAACAATGCCCTGAGAGGCGCTTCCTCTATCCGCCGCCCGGCCGGTATGGGCCACAACCTCTATGTTACCAGTGATACCCGCAAGAAGCTTTTCGTCAGTCTGAACATGTCTAATTTCTGGGGATTCGAAAACTCGGTAAAAGGCAATAATCTTGGGTTGTCGCTCATCGGGCAGCCGCTCAATGCCCTTCGGATCACCCTGAGTGGAGATTATTCGTACAACTGGCGCCGGCAGGATCAGTTTGTAAGCAATATCACCGGCTACCATACAGCCCGGACCATCGTGGGCGAAGTACAACAAAATACCCTCCGGTTTACCGGCAGGCTGACTTTCAACATCACCCCCGATTTAACGCTGCAGTATTACGGGCAACCTTTCATTACCCGGCCGGTCTATTCCAACTTCGCTTACGTGGCTGATCCCCTTGCCCGCCGGTACGACGACCGGTTTCGCAGCCTTACTCCCGGTGAAGTGACTTTAAGCAACGGCCGGTATGAGGTAGATGAAAACGCGGACGGCACAATGGATTACAGCTTCAGCCGGCCTGATTTCAATTTTGTTCAGTTCCGCTCCAATCTGATTGTGCGCTGGGAATACAAGGCAGGTTCCGAACTTTTTCTGGTCTGGGCGCAGGGCAACACGGCCGATGCCGCCGACGAGCTCAATACCCGGCTGGCCGGCAGTTTATGGGAAAATGCTTTTGCGGAACAATCCAGAAACAGTTTCCTGATCAAGTGGACTTACCGGTTTTTAAAGTAAGAACTTATACTACGGTACATTCTGCTGATTGATCTCCCCCGCAACAAAACCGTATGGACTTCGCCTCTTGTCAAAGATCCGGATCGTGGCTGAGGCATCTGAAAGGGCACAAACTGCTGGCAAACAATCCCGGTTTTGCTCTTTCTTTCTGAATCCCGGCCTGCTTGCAAAGGGTGCCCGCCGGAGCAAAACAAAGTTTTCATCAGCTTCCCCGGTCCGGCCGGTTTCCCTGTTTCAGTTCCTGAGGACCGCGGTGAGGTTTTGCCTGAAGGCTTCGCTTACAGGAATCTTTTTGTCTTTGATGGTGAGCTGATGCCTTTCGGCCTTTTCAATTTTATTGATTGCGACCACAAAGGACCGGTGCACCCGGACAAACTTCTGGGCAGGAAGCAGGTTAACGGCTTCCATAAAGGTGATGCGGGAAAGAACTTCTTTATCTCTCAGGGCAAAGGTCACGTAATTGCCGGTCGCCTCCAGATAAAGCAAATCCTCAAAACCGGCCTTCAGGTGTTCGTAGCCGGTTTTGATGTAGAAGTAATCCGCCGCATCGGTGGCGTATCGGGTGTTGTACAACTCCAGCGCCTTGTTACAGGCTTTGATGAACCGGGAAAAAGAAAAAGGTTTCAGCAGATAATCCACTGCATCCATTTCGTAACCCGTTGCGGCGTGTTCGGCATAAGCCGTGGTGAAGATCAGCAGCGGTTTTTTGGGTAAACTGTTGAAAAAATCAATGCCGGATATATCGGGCATTTTGATGTCAAGGAAAAGCAGATCGATGCTTTCCTGCTGCAGGTATTCCAGCGCCTTGAACGCATCCGTGAACTCGGCCTTCAGGTCCAGAAAAGGAACGCGGGAGGCGTGCGACCTGACTATATCAAGGGCAATGGGTTCATCATCAATGGCGATTGCTTTCATCCGGAAAAAGAGTTGTACGGGCGGATTCCTATAATTGCATGGTCAGGTGAACAAAAAATTCTTTGGCGGTTTCGCGGATAATCAGTTCGTGCCGGGAAAGGCAGGAATGGTAAGCTTGATGAATATTGTATGGTGGCAGTTTATTGTTTGGATAAAAAGATGCGACAAAATTCTTAACGGGATATTTAAAATCGTAAAGGATTCTGGAAATGATCATAGCATAGATGAGCACTAGCCGTGATTTTTAAATTGTGATAAGTTGATTGAGTGTAGCGAGACTATCAATTACCCGAATGCCCTGCTGCTGGCAGGAAACCGTAAAATCAGGATCATAGGTTGCCAGATAGGCGAATCCGTACTGGCGGCAGGCAGCTAGAATCTGCGCATCGTTAGGCAAAAGGTTGTACTGTTGCATCACAGCCGCTACTTCCGTAAGGGCGCAGCTGTGGTCGGTGGCGTAATGGAACTGGCGCAGAAACGGCGTTGGGTCGTATTGCTGCAGAAGAGCCGGTATCTGCTGGCTGCCCTTCAGGGTACGTGGTGATTTTCCCGCAACGTCCCCCAGGTAGTGGTAAAGGAATTCACTGATCACCGTTCCGTTGATGAATAAGCGGTAATCCCGCAGGATAAGTTCGTTGAGTAAATCCGTCTGGCGGTTTTTGACATATTCCACCAAAACAGAACTGTCCAGGAAGATACTGACGGACATGGGTTACTGGTTATAGTATTCATCCTCATCCACCGGATTGTCGTACCTGGCAATCCCGGCAAATTGTTGAATCGTTGCCAGACGAGTACGGATTTCATCGGCTGCGGCCGGAGTTTCAGTAGCCTGCTGCCCGGTAGCCAGCACAATAATTTCCACTTCCCGGCCGGTAAATTCTTCGGGCAAATCAATCACGAGTTGCCGGTTTTGAGGAGTTCTGATCAATCTGAGGGCGTTCATGTAGTGTTAAATGCTTGGTTCACTTCACATATCATGGAAATTACGGATTATGCCGCAATTTTCGTTCAAAAGACGCCACAAATTCTTCAAAACTATAGGCCACAAAACTTACTCCCGTAGCCAGGTGCAGTTCGTCTGAAAACGCTTTTTGTTCCGGATTTAGGCGGTCCCGACCCATTTTAACTTCTACCCTGATAAATTTACCATCCGAACGGCGGCTGAATCAGGACAATGAATTTACGCTGCATTCAGATAATACTTCATATCCGCCCTTTACGCTGCCGGCCGAGGAGATCAGGGAAATCTGGTGGGTACGCGGCATTCTGACTACGCAGATACCGGCTAATTCCAATGAGGTGCAGGACCGGCTGATTGAGACGATTGAAATACTGGGGAAAACTACGGCCCATACCGAAAACCTCATTCAGCAACTGATTGCCAAAGTGACGGCAGACTAAGCTAAAAGCATCTGTGCAAAAATGAACACCAATAGGAACACCAAAAGAAAACCGCTTAAAAATTCAGTTTATATATTACTGATTTTAAGCGGTTTATTGCAGTATCAGTACTGCTCAATGTACCCGGGAACTGGAAAGCCTGCACCAAACCAAAACTGTGCTTAATAACCAGTTGCATGCCTTATCCCACACTCAGTTTGAGAGTAAATCGACGCAGAAAAGGCTGCAATCGATGATCAGACTCCTTGACAAGCAGATTGAAAGCATTCAGAAAGAAGTTGCCCGGTTAGTGGAATCGGATCCGGAGCTGAAAAGAAAGCTCGGGCATATTACTCAAATCAAGGGCGTCGGCTTAATGAGTGCCGTAACTGTAATTGCCGAAACCAACGGTTTTACACTCTTTGAGAACAGCAAACAGCTGGTGAGCTACGCCGGCTATGATGTTGTGGAGAATCAATCCGGCAAAAGAGCTGGGAAAACCGGTATTTCCAAAAAGGGAAATTACCGCATCCGGCGCATTTTGTGAGTATGCCGGAGATGTTGAGCCAGGGGTAACGGTTCAATAGTGAGCCACCTTGAGCCACCTGTGGATAAGTGGCAGGCGGGTACAAAAGTAAAAACTAGGCAGTTATTTCCGAGAGGTTTTTCCTTTTTCTCAAGGAGCCGCCTTTGAGTTCTATCCGGTGGGCCTGATGCAGGATACGGTCCAGGATAGCATCAGCAAGCGTAGGATCAGCCAGATATTCATGCCACTTACTTACCGGTAGTTGAGAAGTGATGATGGTGGAGCCTTTGCCATGGCGGTCTTCCATCATCTCCAGTAAAATATAGCGGGAGCCTTTGTCAATGGGCGTAAGGCCAAAGTCATCAAGTATCAAAAGGTCCTGTTTCTCAAGACGCGTCATCTCCCGGCTGTAGGAGTTATCGGCCTGGGCCATCTTGAGTCGGGTAAGGAGTTTACTGGTACTCTGGTAGTATACCTTGTAGCCCTTCACGCAGGCCTGGTGTCCCAGCGCCGAAGCCAAAAAGCTTTTTCCAGCGCCGGTAGCGCCGGTAATAATCACATTCTCGTGCCGGTCCACAAAGCTGCAGTCGGACAAGCGTTGCCACTGGTTGGTGTCTAGATTACGGGCCGTCTGGTGATCCACGTCCGGTAAGGCGGCCTGGTAGCGGAAGCGGGCATTGGCAAGACTGCGGCGGATGTGATTCTGCCGGTGGTTCCACTCGGCTTCCAGTAAACAAGCAATCCATTCATCGGGCGTTAGCCGCTCAAAGGAACGGCTTTCCAGGCTGGTCTGAAAAGCAGTGGCCATGCCCGATAAGTTCATGGCTTTCATCTGGGAAAGAATTGTCTGGTGATTCATTGAGAAGATATTTGGGGTAAGACAGATTAATTAGCAGGCGTGGCAACGTATTATTGGTAATAAGCCTGTCCCCGGATATTGAGGTGCAGCGGAATAACCGGCGTATCTTCTCCGGCTGATTCAATCGCCTCAAGATGCTTGTCGAGAATCTCGAGCACGGTCCGGCAGGAGTAGTTCTGGTAGTGGAGCGCCCTTTGACAGGCTTTCCAGCCGGCCTTTGCCTACTTTCTTTTCTAGGGAGAGTACCTAAACAAGCTGGACCTTAAATCAGATGATTTAATCTGAGGTCCATACCCCTGCTCAGGGTGTTTCTTACTCTGAAGTATCCCTGAGATGAAGGCTTTGGTCTGAGGACCAACCTTAGCGGCCCACTGCTCAAAGCATTCTACGTTCCACTCGGCTACAAACCGGTGGGTGGAAGGCAGATGATGGGCCTGGGTGGAGTAGCCATACTGGCGGTAGTTTCGCTCGTGGACGGCAATGCGGTCGTAGCCCGAGTAAATCTCCACCAGTTGTTCATTGCAAGCGAGTTTCACCTGCTGGCCTACGTAGCGGAAAGGCACCGAGTAGTAATGCTTATCCGAGGATAGCAAGACGTGGGAGTTCTTCTGCACCCTGGCCAGACTATACTCCCTTATCTGGTAAGACTCCACCGGCAGGACTTGCAGAGCCGACTTTTCTACCTGTTCAAACAGACCTTTGCGGCTATAGGAGCGGTTCTGAAAACGGATCTGGTTGTAGACCGGCAGCAGCGAGTGGATGGCCTGGTTGAGCTGCTCGAGCGAGAAAAACACCTGATTCCGTAAAGGAGCAAACACACGCTGATAGGCCAAGTTCACGGCCCCTTCCACTAGTGATTTGTCGCATGGCTTTGCCGGACGGGCCGGCAGAACGGCCATTCCATAGTGGTGGGCAAAGTCCTCGAACGTCTCATTCAGCAGGGGTTCGTAGCGGGAGGCTTTGGTAACGGCCGCCTTCAGATTATCCGGCACTACTGCCCTTGGTACGCCGCCAAAGTAGCGCAAGGCGTTTTCAATGCCTTTGATCACAAAAGCTTTCTTCTGACTGGGCAGCGCTTCTATGTACGTGTACTGGCTAGCTCCCAGTACGCACACGAGTACTTCTACTTCCGTAACCTGACCACTTTGGGGATCGGTGATTGACAGCTTCTTGCCAGTAAAATCAACAAATAACTTCTCTCCGGCTGTGTGCTCAAGGTGCACATGCACCTTCCGGCTTTGCTGCCACTGACCGAAGTGATAACAGAACTGGGTGTACTGGTAGCCCTCGGGATTCTTTTTCCGGTACTCTTCCCACAACAACCGTCGCGTCACCCCGTCGCGCCTTAATTCCTTTTTCAGGTATTCAAACAGACTGGATAATATCCCGTAGCGGGAGGCATCCTTCTCGGGAGCATGTACTACTACAGGCGAAACGATTGCCGACAGTTCCCCTTCCGGCAGGGCCAGTAACTGCTGGTAACTCTGCCCCGATGACTGCACTTGTTTTAAGTACCTGATCAGCGTGGTCCTTGACAGGCGCAGCTGCCGGCTGACGGACTGGTTGGAAGATCCGCCAGCCTTCAGGCGGATGATATCTCGTAGCTTGTTCATTCTGATTCTCTTGTTGGCCATGGATGCTCCGGGTCTGTTTCAGCCCTAAAGCACTTACTATTCAAGAGAAATCAAACACCCCTACTTAAACTGTTCACTTTGCTCCGGATTTTACGGCCTCCCTACCCGTAATCGGGTGTACAGCTTGCTCCGGATTTCACTGTTCACTTTGCTCCGTATTATTCAATGGAGTAATCTGGCACGTGCAGCGGAACGATACCGGGGGCTTGTTCACCGAGCAGGATACGGTTTACCATAATCCCGAGGCACTGAGCAAATTGAAGTACCCACCGGAAGCTTGAGACCGTACATAGATTGCCCCAAGTTGTCCGGCTTGTTCATAATACTCCAGAGCAGCCTGTGCATGGGCGACGAGCGTGGCCGGGTTCTTCAGGCGCAGGGAGTCAGGCGCGAACTCAGGTGGGAGCCGGGCAGCAGCTTCCCTCACCACAAGCTGAGCCAGAAGTTCCCGGGTTAGTAAAATCCAGGGTTAAAGCGGGGAAGGATACTCGGCTAAATATTGCCCGAGCAAATACTGGTTGAGCGTGCCCACGTGACGGGGCAGATACCAGAAAGAAAAGGCTTGTAGGTAAAGAGTGCCGATACGGGTTGATCGGCCAGTTTTTCCGATACTGAAGAATCGTTAAGCGAAGCGAGCCACTCCCACTTGTACTGCTCATCAGGAAAAGGTACGCTTTGCTGCAGGTAGGCCTCCACGTGATTGCCCAATTGCACGAGGTGCTCGAGTTCAACCGGCACTGCTTCCATCTGCCGCTGCACCTTGAGCTGCTCGATGAGGCGACTAGTAGTGGCAATCGTTTCCTTCATCTGCCGGGCTGTTTCCAGATGAGCTTTCCGTTGCTGCTCATCCAGCAGCTTCCGTCCTTGCCGCAGCAGCTGGAAGTAGGGCTGATAGATCGAATAGTATCGCATCAGGGCCAGCCCGCAGGTCCTGTGCCATTCCCTTGGATCACCACCTGAAAGGTATGCTTCCATCAGATTGTACTGCCGGCGGTTCATCTGGTGGTAATCCATTTCCAGTTCGGTGAGCATTGTTTGGAGCTGCGTACTGTCAGGCATAAGCGTTAGAGTATCGTAGTCAGATCAGCAAGCATAGCGAAAAGCAAACTTGCAAAAAGACTTCTGGGCAGGACCTGTCGTTTCACGAGGTATCTGGCTTTGCGCCTCTGAGGAGGCTAAAGGAGCCAAATAAGAGAGCAACGCTCTGGTGTAAAACCTGCTGCAAGCTTTAGAAGAGTCAGAGAGCTTGCTTCGTATATTCTTCTGCCGCTAAGGAAAAAGAAGGGAACTGCGCCACCCCTGCCTTTCTGCTTACAACCTAGTTGTTTTACTTACTTCTTTTTATTCAAATAGTTCAATTATTTATGGTACTTCAGTTAATTCATTTGCTTGCTTTTATTCAAACCACTTCATTCTAGCAGACGTCCCATATTGCTCCTAAGCGTTAAGGATTCTAAAAACAGCATCAAAACGCAACACTCGACGTGCTTGACGGGTAGCTGCTCGAGGGCAGCAGTAGATTCATCTGCCAGAAGAACCCCAATGTATGCCAGGAATTGCTAGGACTAGGATTTGCCGGGGAGAAAGGCGGGTTCTTTTTGGCTTCCTGAGCGGGTGATTCCTCCTCTGCCCGGGCCATCTTCTCAAATACCTGGCTTAACTCAAAATAATAGGTACGCAGACTACTGGCCGTTTTAGTCTCCGTATGGCTAGGTTCTGCTCTCCTAACCATCGTTGGCCCTTGCTTGCGGTCGGCGTAAAGCAGTGACAAGGCAAAGGTAACGGCCAGTACCAGCAGGGCGATGCCGCCAATTTCAAAAGGTGTCATAGTATACTTGTGGGTGTACGACAAATTGCAGATTAAGTCGAAATAAGTTGGCGGACCGTATGCCAGAGTCCACTGCTGTGGGCTACTCGCAGATTGGCTACTTGTTGCGCTCCTTGCGTAGTCCATGCTGTCCGGAACGCTTGAGCCGGTGCTGAATGACATGGCGGTGGGCCGCTTCCATTGGACCTGAACCGATCAAGAGTTCTTTTTGGCGAAAGGTTTTATAGCGCATTCGTTTGAGATTATGCTGATAATAAGTGCAAATACTTTTTTGCAGTTGTTTGGCTTTACCGCTACAACTCATCAGGGCAATCGAGGCTAGGACGGTTTCGGCCTGATCCTCTAGTAAGAGTTCTTCCTGTTGCCCAACCCACTCTTTACGCAGGGCTTGATCCCTGAAAGCTTCCAAGGCAAAATCGCATAAACGTTCTTTGACGTGATAATAATCTAAAATCTGCACTGAGTCGGGATAATACTGTTCGATCCAATCCCAGATCCCTTGGGCACCATCGGCAATCCAAACCAAATTAGTCAGGTGATCTACTTGCGGGGATAGCTTCTCAAGGAAAGTGTGATGATCACCTAAATGGGCTACGTACTGGCTTTGGTGGATAAAATTCCGCTGCGCACTGGCCGCTAAAAGCGCACTGGCCGCAAACACCCGCCCTAATTTCATTTTCTTTCCAGCCTTCTTTTCGGGTTAAGACCATACCGCCATCCATCATTGCGTAATGCAACTGGCCTTCTTTGGGCTTAACTGCATCCGCCTGCTGGGCACGGGTTTCTTGCCATACCTGTCCGTAAGTATGGGTAAGTCTTTCAATTTGTTTGGCATTTACTTGAATGCCTGAGAGCTTTTCGAGCAACTGCTCTCCTTCGGCAAACACGCAGGCTTGCCTAATAATACTACTCTTTCCTGCAGATATGCACTTTGGCTAAAGCCTTTAGGGCAATGGCAGTAGCGGTGATCTTTGCTTACAGTGATCCAGCCATACTTACTTTGCAGGCTTTTTTATTACGGTCTTTACTCACCGGGCCTAAACTTTCTTCAAATACTTCTCGGCTGATTGCCTGCCAATGCTCATCAAACGTCTTCTCGTAATCGTACCCGTTTTTTTGTTCCGCTAAGGCTTTCTCTAAACTTGCTATTTTCTCTAGTAAACTTGCTCGATTAATCATATGCTACTCAGTTTTTCCCTAATTTACTCCTTTCTGCATTTTGTCGTACACCCTATACTTGTTTACTTCTTACTGTCTCTGTACTGCCGCTCGTACTCCTTCATACGGCTGTAATTCACGTAAGTGAATCTTAACAGGATAAGCCACTACTAGGCTGTGTCTGGTGAATCCCCCGATCAGGAAGTTTGATGCAATAGGAGGCACTTTTTCGGCCGATTTTACCCTGTGAAATGATTCATCAGACACAGCCTAACCCGGCCGCAAAGTAATACCAGAACCCGGCAGGCTTTTCTTTACTCATTGCCGGGGCCACCAGGCAAGCCACTACGGCCGTAAACAGCTGCAGAAAGGTTTTAAACAGATCCAGTTCAACCTCTATGGCCTTGGCCAGTTGCTCTCTATCCATGTATAGTAACTGAAATATAAGGAAAAAAAGTTTACGCTCGTTCTGGTGCTGCTTGCAGGACCAGAATAGTCCATCAATTATTTACGTTCCGCAAGGATACTGATACAGATAGTAATCCAGGTACTTGGTACTGCGGAAGGCAACCGGCCGGAGCCGGGCAATGTCCTGATCTTTCAGTTTGAATTCCTTCCTGAGCCGGGATTGGGAATAGGTGTTTTCGGGGTAATCTCTCACTACTGGTACCCAGTCCCGGCCCATCTCAATCCATTCCAGTCATAAAGATTCACGTACCTGATGCTTTGAGAAGCACTACTCCTTTTGGCAGTATCGGCGTGATCTTGCGCAGCTGCTCTTGCTGGTTTGGGTAATCAAGTTCACTACGGCAGGGCTTCGTTTGTCTTTCAACCAATGAATCCGCTCGTGCGGCCAGTTTTTCGAACTTGAGCTCCACATCCGAGTAGTGCTTGAAGTCGGGATGTCTTCCTCCTGCTCGTAGATGGCTTGCAGATGCAAGCGGTCTCCGTACTCTTCCCAGATGGATAACTCATAACCGGTAATGAGGGGACAATACAGCGCGCCGCTGCCGACTCTCTGGCCGCTTTTCCAACCAGCAGGGAAGCCCCTACGTCTATGCCATTCCAGTGCTCCCAGAGATGTGCTGGGAAGGGCAAACCCAGCCTGGTCGAAAAGTTCCTGTGTTTTCCGGGCACCCAGCTTATCCCAGTACTGGTTCTCCTGCTGCTGCAGATTCGCCAGGAACTGCTCCACCTGCTGCCTTTCCCGCTCCTGGAGGGCCCGCTGGTGTTTGGTTTCCTCTACTACTGCCTGCCGTTCCGGACTGATCAGGTATTCCCATACATCACGGGTAGCCAGACAATCAGCCAGGGCCTGGTGCGGCCGGTCCGTCCACTCGTGCAGTACGTAGTCGGCCGCCGTATCCAGGCTCTGCCAGCGGCAATCCTGGTCTTTTCTCAGCCTACACCAAAAGTTATTATTAACAATTTAATAACTAAACTCCTTTGGTGGAAACCCAGGACACTCCCCACCCTCTCAGTATTGGAACGTTAAAGTTTACGGTTAATCAACGCAATTCGGCTCTTTTTCAAGTGTCCACTTTTTCGGCTGAACTTCATCCATGCGGGTCCGGTAGTTTCGTTGGTACACCCGTTCCCGCTTAAGTGTGGCAAAAAAGCTTTCTACCACGGCGTTATCGTAACAGTTCCCCTTTCTGCTCATGGAACAATCCGCCTCCGATAATCTTAGTAGCTTTTGATACTCATTGCTGGCATACTGGCTGCCTCGGTCGGAGTGATGAATTAAACCTTTAGCCGGTTTTCGTTGCAGCAGGGCCATTTGCAAAGCACTACTTACCAGGCAAGTAGCCATGGCAGGCTTCATCGGCCAGCCCACCACTCTACGGGAAAACAAGTCCAGTACTACTGCTAAATACAGCCATCCTTCCCCAGTCCGGATATAAGTGATGTCGGCGGCCCACTTCTCATCGGGCATAGCCGCTACAAACTCCTGGTTAAGTTTATTTTCCTTCACGGGCAGATCATGATCAGAATCGGTAGTACGCACAAATTTTCGTTTCTGCTTAGCGGTAATGCCTTCCAGTTTCATGGACCTGCCACAGAGCCCGCATCTGGGTCCATCGGGCTACCCGGTTAAGCGAACAGGTCACTTTCTGCTCTTTTAACTCTACATGAATTCGGGGGCTGCCGTAACTCAAGTCACTGTCCTTGTGAATTTTCCGGATCTTTTCAACTAATTGGTTATTCTGCTTGCTACGCTCACTTTCCGGTCTTTTCACCCATGCATGATAGCCACTTTTGGACACTTGCATTACCCGGCAAAGCATGGCCAGGGTAAAGTCCTCGATGCTGATGGATAAACGGGTACCTTGGCGGACCACGACACTAGTGTCGGATCCGCTTGAGGACGAAAGGCGAAGATACCCATTGCCTCCATAAGATCTCGACCTCCTGTTTTAAGCGTTGATTCTCCCGCTGCAACCGGGTTAATTCTTCATCTACAGGCTTTCCTGTACCTGGAAATGCTTTTTCCTGATGCTGCTCTAACTCCAGCTGCCAGCGCCGGAGCATGCTCACTTGTATGCCTGACTCTCGGGCCACCTGGCTCCGCTTACCTGTTTGCTTAGCCAGCCGTACGGCTTCTTCTTTGAACTCCTGGATCTCTACTACGAAGATAGGCTCCGGTATACGTTTTCTTAGTGGTCGACATAATGGAAAACTGGTTGATAAGACAATTTATTCATTCTCTTTCAACCGTCCATATTTACGGGGTAAGCCCACGCCGGTTGCTGTGGATAAAGAAGACTTTACCCACGGTTTCCTGGATAAGTAGCCCTACCCCAATGGCTGCTTGAGCTACTTACCCACATAACCCACCCCCTAGTAGCAGAGAGCCTTTTGAACTTTTGTTTCCAAAAAGGCAATTGTGGCCTCCCTCCTTCCCTCTCTCAATTCCACGTTAAAGTTTACGGTTACTCTAATCAACATCTGTCCGGCGACCGGAAGCCTTATACTTGGACCGTATGCCTAGGTAGTAATGCCATTACCCAGCATTGAACCCAGTGGGGGATTTTTGGTTTACTGAACTAGTAGAGTTATATTCGTGTAAAAGTTCATTTACTATGGCTTCCCTCTCCCCTGTTTCCCGTACCAGTAAGGCGGGCAGTAACCACCCTAAAGGCACACCCGCTGGCAAGACCCTCGGGTATCATCGCAGCGAACAAGACATCATCCGGCAGACCCGGCAAGGGGTGCTACGAGGGAAGCCGACCGGGTAGCCCACCTTGTGGGTATCGCCGATAAAGAATTATCCACTGCCCTTGGCATTTCAGAAAGCTATCTGCACCGTTTGCGGGTAGACCGACCACTAAGCCGAGAAGCGGCCGAGCGGCTGCTGCTACTGGAAAACCTGCTTATCCACGCCTTGGATACCTTCGAGGGCCGGGCAGAAACCGTGCTGCACTGGCTGCGCACCCCTTGCGGGAACTAGCCGGACAAACGCCGCTTGAAGCCTTGGATACAGTTACCGGCTATACGCTCGTGGACCGGGTGCTGGGACGGCTGGACTACGGTATTTTCTAACGCTCCCATGACGCTTGTTTACCGGGTAGTCCGGCAGAAATACGCTGACCAGCCGCTGGACGTGGAAGGTGCCCGGCTGTACGGAGGACGCTGGAGTCCTCCGGGTATGGTATTCTCTACACGGCGGAGCACCCAGCCTTGTCCTTGGTAGAAATACTGGTTCACGCCCCCCGCGTCCCGTATGATCAATTGCCGCACTACCGGCTCTTCACCATCGAGTTGCCGGAGCAAATTCCGGGTACTTCGGTCCAAAGAATTATTACCGCCGAGGAGTTGCCACCTTACTGGCAGGAACCTACCTACGAGCGGAGTCAGTGGGTGCTCCAGCCCTGGCTCACCCAGCCAGATGTAGTCGCCTTAGGAGTACCTTCCGCCGTGCTGCCTGCCGGGGTAAATTACTTGCTGCACGCCGGCCATCCGGACTACGGACGGCTACGGGTAGTCCGGGAAGAACCCCTGCTGATTGATCCTCGCCTTTGGCAAAACTAGCTGTGAACAGAAGCTGTTTGAACATCAAGCAACTCCCTTTTACCTTTCTCCCGATACCAACCTTTTTCAGTACGGTTTGCAAAGACTGAAACTGTACTTTTTCAATCTTGCGCTTTAATGCAGTAATTTCATTGGGTAGCCTGCCTGCTTTCGCGCAGCAGGCGAAAATGCTCTTTTCCCCTTCGGTAATTCTACTAAAGCAGAAAACTATCAGCCTGTTATGAAGGTCTTGTTTTTTACCTTTATAAGAGCTCGACTTCAAATGGTGACGGCAACAAAGCAGGTGTAAGAATGAAAAACCGAAGGGCATATGCTCCCGGCGGGTAGTGGTTTACCTTCTTTGGCTAACGGGTATACAGCCTTGTAAAGAATGTAATATTCTGGTTGTTTTTCAGCTACCCCTCACCTATCTCTTCCTATGGCCTGCCAATCTGTACAAACCCTCAGGGAAATACGCAGTCAGCTTAATGACCTTTCTGCTTCTGACGGGCAGGCCCAGGTTCTGGAACAACTCCTGGAGCAGTCACTGGCTCTGCTGGATGGCTTCGGGCATACAGGTCATGCCTTCTTTGAGAACCGCAGAAAAGTAGCACTGGAGGGACTTTCCCGGGAACTGCTCAGGTTTCAGCAGGTCTGCCGTGCAGAAACAGAAAAGGTGGAAAAGATCAACCGCTTCAGCCTTGCCCGCAGGGAGGCGCACCACCTGCTGGGGAAGGTGCTTTCTGCAAGCAAATGATTCCCCGGTTCTTTCCCCGTATCTGACATTGCTCTTCACGCCCCTAACTTTATGCAGGAAACTGAAAAAAAACTCTGCCGGTTGCGCGGTCAGCTAAAGGACCTCCCTGTATCGGACGCCAATGCTTCCCTTGCCCGAAAGCTGATTGGGGAAGCTATCCTGCTGATCCGGAACGAGCCTCAGCTGGAGCATGCCACAAGAGAGAATCTGACCCGCCAGCTTGACTACGAAATCAGTTACTACCTGATAGGGCACTATATGACTGCTTCCGGGTATGCGGCTAAAACGGCCGCTTTCAACCGGGTCAGGGAGAATGCAGTCCGCTGGCTCACCAGGGCTGTTGACCGGTTGCGTAACCCCTGAAAGGGTGATACACGTCTTGACCAGACCAGAAAGGCGAATACCTGTCCTTCCACTCTGAAAGGGAACGTTAAGGTTTACAATTAAAGCAGCACAGGTGCATAAGTAGCTTAACCGGTGCAGCCAAACTTGTCAATTTCCGCCTTACTGATACAAGGAAGTGTTTTCAGATAACTTACCCTAAGCTCAGCCGGGGTTATGCCTGGGTAGCTGGCGGCGTTTTCTTTTTAAGGTCCCTTTCCGTTTACTTTCGGAAGAGGTTCACCAGAGACGGGTACGTTGAGGAATTGGCACTGCGGTTCTCAGCCTTATTTTACCCGGTATTCCACCAGTTGATCAGCCGGATCAAGGCGTCTTACTTCCTTGTAAGGTTTCTCAAACACTTCCGGCGAAAAGGCTTTGTCCTCAAAGCTGCCCTGAATGTCCCCCCGCCATACCGCCCTTCCATCAGGCCGGAACACCCGCACCAACTGGCGTAGGCAGGGGAAAAGGCATCTGTGTTTTTTTGTAAGCCCGCCCGCCAGTGTTTGCCGGCCTGCGCCAGATGTTCGGGTAAGGACTGGTCGCAGACTATTCCATTGGAGCACATGCCGGCCATCGGGGTACAACCGGGTTACTCAGAGTAAACTTCTGAAACCCCCGCTTTTGGCTCCTCACTATGGCCGGGAACCTCCCCTGGAGAACCATACCTGCCGCAACCTTTGCAGTGATATTTTCCTTTGCCGTTCTTTACATTATAACCATTGCTGACCAACTCTTCACTCCCACAATGAAGGCACCTTCTGATAATAGCTGTTATCGTTTCTTTACTGAGTCTATCCTGATTTATTCAGCTGATTGCTCAGTTTCAACTTTGCGCCTTCCCGGGAATGGAGGGTTAACGGAGGAGCGCTGTCAGAATGTTAACTGCATTGCTTTGATAATCAAAAGCAAACAGGTCTGTCAGGATACGAGGCCCGGCTTTTGCTCAGGCAGAACGCGTGAAGGCAAGCCCATGGATTTTGTGGAGTAAATAGGCAATTTCTTCCAGTTCTTCTTTAAGCTGATAGTCTCCTTTATTTACACCACTGACAAATTTTTTGTGCATGGCATATTCTAATGCATGTGCTGCCCGGTGATCCCCTTGCTCAACAAAACGGATAAGGGTGAGAAAGTCCTTGTGGGCTTTGGCAAAAGAATACGTGTAAACAGCGGAATTGAAAGCATATGGGATGTGCATGGCAATCAGCAGTATAATAGTGGCCTGAGGGTCAGCTACTGATACGCTACTGCTTAAAAAAGTTAATCATATTAAGATAAAGGTACAATTTCCTCCCTCTAACATTGCTTTTTGGGTTATGAAAGTCATTCTCAGCAAATCATGTGATAATCAACAATCATACCCGTTCCATGTGAGGCTTTCCGGTGTATGAGTCTCCAATCTCATATGTTCCCCATAGGATATACGATTGCCCTGACCTGCTTACTTTGGGAAATAGTGGTTGAGGAGAATTTCAGGTTAAAAGTGCAACGATTCATTCTTAACCCAGGATGTACCCCTGCTTCCGCTCACTATAAAGATTCGTCCTTCAGGCCAGCCCGGGAGGGAGGCCTTCACTTTGATTTACGCTTAACCGAACCTGCGGGAAACATAAAAAGGGCAGATTGCCCCTGCTTATTCCATTACTCCTGATTGTCTGAACGTGCCTTATCATGTCGCATCCCTTTATACCAGTAATAAGAGTAATACAGAATCAGTACAAGGGCCAGACCCAGATAAAAATCCATTTGATGATCCTTTAATCTTCATACCCATTTTTTCGGCTTGGTAACTGATCAGCCCGTAATGATTTACCTGTGCCCTGTTCCTTTACATTGACGGCCCGTGCCGATGGGGGCTCCATACCCGGATTGTACGGGTTGCGCCAGCGCCGGCAGAGCCCCGCCTTCTTTGGTCAGTACCACGCCGGTCCGAAACTTGACCACGCGCAGATTCAGGCCTTTTCCTTCATCGACGGCCGCTTCCCATTGCTGCGTACAGGTAGCCAGAAAATCGGTAGCGGGGGCACTTTGCTCAGTCAGCGCCTCATCGCCCCGGTTACCATAGTAGACTGTCCCGTCCTGAAAAAACCTTACAATTTTTGACGCTAATCCTGATTTTGGTCTTAGAGTGTGTTTGAATTTAATTGGGTGTTCTTGCCAAAATGATGTCAATAAAGGCTAATTGCATGAAAGCCAGGAAATTCTACTGTTTTCTCAAAGTCCCGGCTGAGCCTGCGGAAGAAATTGAACCAACCGAAGGATCGTTCTACTTGCCATCTTCCGGTTTGAGGACAAAACCTTGAGCCGACTCAGGCTTCTGGAACTTTCCAGTGGTAGTAGTCAGCACAAGTGGTAAAATCGCCTTTGTACGCCTTGTCGGCCCGGATCAGAGCAGCCGGTCAGTAGCCTTATAGTTGCCAAAGCAGTTCAATACCTTCTTGTCCGTCCTGCTTGTTGGCCGCTGATACGTGCAGGGCTAAAGGCAGCCCAGCGAATCAACGGCAGTGCCTTTTTCTGCCGTTGACCTTCTTACCCCCATCAATGCCCGTGTCTAAACTGATCAGACTGCCCTTCCTGACGCTTTGCGAATCGGCAGCCGATGCTTTGAGGTCTGCCTTGTCTTTGCCGCTCTTGTTCAACCAGTAAGCTTAACACTGCCGACCATACTCCGTTCTGTTGCCACTTGCGGAAGTAGTAATACAAACTCGGCCAGCCTGGATATACACAAGGACTTTCTTCAGATTACGCCACTGAGTGCCCGTTCTGGTGATCTTCAAAATCCCATTGACCACTGCTCTTAAACTGTGCTTACGCTTTCTGCCGTTGTCAATTGTTTTTTTCAATAACTTCCATTGGGAATTGGTCTGGGGTAAACCGTTCACGTTTGAACCTGAGCTTAACTACTACCATAACTAACCTGAGATTTGATAACCACAAGTTAGGACCAATTCCTTTTCAATGCTCAACCCCTTGTCAGTTTCGCAATTTGCCCCCTCTCAGATTTTAAACACACTCTTAATCCTAAAACTACTTTACAAATCTTGAAATACACGCTATGCCTATTATGCGGTGGAAATGTGGGTAACTCTGGTTATATATCCCTGTTGGAACAGACTGCCATCAGGTCTCTTCTGCCACCATGTTTTCGCAGGAGCTGACTTAGGGTAGTGCTTCCAACGCTTTTTAATTCTCCGCTGCGTTGGTGAGCCTGCTCGGATGAGATAATCCAGACTGGCGTGCGGCCTGATTGTAATGGTGCTACCGTTTCTGATTGTAAATGGCAATGATTCTGGCGATCTCCTTTTCGGCATCATCTGGTGATTCTGGTAGATCCTGTTGGGGGAGAACTCATTTTTTACGGTTCCGTTTACCCGCTCAGCCTGCGGATTATCGTAGGGACTACCCGTCCAGAGTCATGCTGATGGCAATGTTCTCTACCTCCGATAAGCTCACGTAATCCGAGCAGCAGTCAGACCTGACGATGGCTCGACATCGGGTCTGCTGAATGCCCCTATCGGAATGATGGATGAGAATATAAGATGACTCCCGTTTCCGAACGGCAATCGCCATTTTCAGGGCTTTCATACACCCTACTGCCTCCAGCGTCGGGTAAAGTGCATAGCCGGGTACTTTTCTCGAATACGCATCGGTAATCAAACTCAGGTAGCTGAATCCCTGCTGGGTTCTGATGTAAGTGGACCCGATGCTCACGCACGTGGCAGGTCCATGTCACTCACCCACAGCTGCTCTGGACCATCTACCACCAGGTCTTTGATCAAGTCGGGGTACTTCTTAAGCCAGTGGTGAGAATTAGTAGTTTTCACCATCTGTTTGCGCCTGCGGATGAGCAGGCCGTGGAAGCCAGAAGATCAAAGAGTTGATCCCGGCCCATTTTATATCCCGTGCCCTTTTAGCTCCGGCTCAAGCAGATAGAACAGCTTTCTGGTCCCGATCAAAGGCATGTCTTTGCGAATTTTATGGACCAGAGCAAGTACCACCATATCGGCGATACTGGTCTTTTTCTCGTGAGCCACTGCTTCGTAGTAAGCCTGACGGGTGAGTGGACCATAACGGTCCATTCAAACAGTGCACAAAGACGCTCCAGGCTTACTGTAGGATGACTTTGCCTCATAAGGGAGCGTATGTGCTCCCGTTTGACTGTTGGTACCACGCTCCACCGGATCTTGATCCTAAATTCTTCTTCGGCTACCTGGATCATAGTCTGAAGACCACTGATTTTCAGTTCGGCCTCGGCCAGGGCTTTGGTGAGTGCTTTTAGTTGCCGGTTTGGCGAGTCGCTGGGGTTACTGGTTGGCATAGTGGGTTCTGGCTCATCAGGAATAGTGTCCGCTAAGTTGGGCAGACAAATGCTCTCCATCCAGTTTTTGAGTGTATTCCGGTTCAGACCGTATTTCCGGCAAGCCGCCCTGATGCCGATCAGCCCTTTGGTGACCTCATAGACAATCTTTTGCTTTTTCAGCCTCGCTCCTGCGTTTGTAGGGCTCCCTGACTTGTAATCTTTCGCTTACTGCTTTTCTGATTTTTACTTTTTCTGCCATCCTGCTGAGCTTTGCTGTAAAGCTATTTTCTATACAACAAGCAGCTAAGTAATTGACAACGAAGCTTTTGAAAACAATCTGGTTAATTCATCCTGATTTAAGTTCAAGGCCTCCATGCGTCTTTGCACTTGCCGTAATCCGGCTTCCCTGTTTTTTGGTTATTTTCTTTAATCTGACTTTTCTTATAGGGCTCGGCTTTCGTAATCATATTCCAGATAATGACGGCCAGCTTTCGGGCAGTGGCAGTTATGGCGGCCACTCTGCCCTTTTTACAGGCAATTCTTTTAAAGAAAGGAGTACGCTCATGATTCTTTTGATTGCCAATCAGTTAGCTGCCTGCCTTAAGGCAGTAGCTATATAGGATTTACCCGAGGGAGTGCGATGACTGATGATGCGCCCGCCACTGATTTTATTGTTGGGAACCAACCGCAGCCAGCTGGCAAAACTTTTAGCGGATGCGAACTTATGGATATCCTTTCCGGATGACGTGGTAGTCAACAGGCAAAGAACGGTACTGTGACTGATGCCTGCTATGGCAGAAAGATCGGTTTGGAAGTACTGCCAGGCAAAATCGGAAACGTTAAAAGCTGGGGGTATGCTTGCTGCTCTTTTTCTTATTTTCTTTTCTTGCTTCCTGGGCTGGTTCGGCAACGGGCTCTTCTGGAGCACCTCTTAGTAAAGCCTGTTCAATCACCTTATCACACTCAACAGGGCTTTCTGGCAGAGCTTGTAAAAATCAGGGCTGCCTGCAATTCAAATAACAACTCCTGCCTCCACCAGCCGTGCAGGGATTGGGCGATTTCCTCTTTGGATTTTTTCATTCGTACGTCCACCAAAGAGGCTAAGTAATGCGGATCCCGGTTTCCCGCTAGAATTGCGTCTATAATGGCAAGCCCGGATTTGCCGGTAATGTCACGGATGGCTGCATCGAGCCTGATGTTCATTAGCCAGAAGTGCTTCTGCATTTTATGCGTATAGGTAGCCAGCTGTTCAATCAGGTGTTGGCGATGATAGTAGTAGGTACGAAACTCCTGCAGGGTATCGCTCAGCAGAAAACTACCTGACAATAAGCCAGTAGACCTGATGCTGCGCATCATGGTCTATCAGTTTTTGAATCCACATACAATCAATGACATCGGTTTTACGTCCTTGCATATTCCTGGTCTGGCTACCGCCGGCCAATAGCATTTCAAATCCAGCTTCTTGCAAGGCATTGAAGAGCGTTTGCCGGATGGAGCATTTTCGCTCCATAGCTACCGGTGCTTTCCATAGCCACGGAAGTAATCCCGTACTCACGCAGATGCACAATAAGCTGCTCATGATCCTGGGTGTACACGCCAAAGGACCGGACATTTTCCTTGTTTTGATCTACCGCTACCATGGCTGCGGGAGCCCACATCAATGCCGGCGGCATGAGGATTAACGACTGGAAGGGCGGGGGCTTGCTTTCTCATACTGCTTGCTTTCTCATACTGTTTGAAGATTATAGCGATGAAATAGCTTCAGGGAATGTATGGATGAATAAGATTTTTCTATTCGGGATTCTCAAAGGAGATCACCAGTCAATTCAACAAATGCCTCTGCAGTGAACAAAGGCCGTATACATTCCAGCCCAGATTTGGGGAAGGACTTTTAAGTACCATTAAGTTGATGAGCTTATCGCTGAAGCAGTGACAAGATAAGTAAAGTGTTTAAGCCGCTATTGCCCTGTTGTCATTCCTATTCAATAGCGCCAGCGCAATCCTGTGATTTTAGGACGGGACGTTTATCGGGACGGGACACTTATCCGTTCCAAACGGAGCGCTCAATTATCCGGTACTAATGCCCAAATCAGTTGGTTTTCCTGCCCGCCGTGAATCAGGGTTTTTCGCCCACCCCAACTACCATTTCGCAGGGCCCTGTAAAGCCATTTTCTCCTTCAAACTTTATCAGTTCCCTTTCAATTTCTTCCCAAACTGATTCTTTTTCCTGGTCTGATAAAGCACTCATCATCTGATGCAATGCGCCGAAAGATTCTTTTTCAAACCGGATGCATTCTCTTGCCGATGGCAACCGTAAAGGAGAATCTATCCGCTCCACTTTCAGCTTGGTAAAGCCAGCCTGGGCAAAGGTTTTCTCAAGGATGCCTTCCGCCCCTAAGCTGAAGGGGCCCGGCTGACCAGGCAAGGGCGGGGGTAAACCGGCACGTTTGCGGATGACCGAAACGGGAATGGAGAAGAATTGATTTTTGTCAGGGGTTGAATACACAATGGCCGCTACTTCTCCGCCTGTTTTCAGCACCCGCCGCATTTCCCTCAGGGCTTGCTGCTGGTCGGGAAAATAGATAAGCCCGACCCGCGAAATAACCGCATCAAATGTTTCATCTTCCAGCGTGAGATTTTCCCCATCCATTACTTTTGTCTGAATGTTGCCTACGCCTGCCTGCCTGGCCATCTGCTCAGCAAATGCCAGGATATTGGATGAAATATCAGTGGCCAGCACTGACCCGGAAGGGCCCGCTCTTCCTGCTGCGGTAACCGATTGCCCGCCGGCACCGGCAGCAATGTCCAATACGCGGTGCCCCGTAGCAATGCCGGCCATGTCCAGCATTCGCTCAGTTGCTTTCCCCAGCCATTGATTCAGCGTAGGGCTCCAGCGGTACCAGGCTTCGGCCGCGGACTGCCACTGTTCGCGGGTGGTGTTCTTGTATTTGACCGGGTCAAACTGGATAGGGGTAGTTTCCATCTTTTTCGGATTAGCAGAAGTGGGAATTGAATGGAAGGGGAATACTGTTTATTTGAATTATTTGCCAAAAGGGGACACTTACCTCCGTAAGTTCCTCTCAGACCTAGCCCGTTCCCCAGGCCTGGATTATCTGTCGTTCTGGCGGGTATCCAGCAAGTTTTAAACAACTATGCACATCATCACTTTTATATTCAATGGCAAAGTGAACAATGCGCGCTGTACCGACCGCGTAAACATTACCATGGCCTTTATTGATTTCCAATCAATTCAAAGTGTCGGACCATGATATACTGGCGGAATGAACTCTATTGCTCCGGCGTTAAATCGATGTTAGCTGCCTGGTCACCTAATTGTTTGCCCATTTTCCGGGTGATGTCCATGGTAAACTGGTAGTGTATGCCTGCGTAGACCCTGGACATAGCCGCCTCTTTGTCCAGTTCGGTAATAGAAGCATACTTCCGGGGAGCCGATCCCCTCCCCACATAGGTGTTGTCAGTTACCGGAATGTCACCAAACTCCCTTATCAGCACCTGCATGACAGGACTGTATATGCCGGCAAGTCCGGAAGGATACTCAGGGTAAGGAGGGTTGGCTAAATAGGATTGCCATTTTTGATCAATGTGTTGTTGGATATAAGTCACCGGACGAAGCAGGTTATACCGGTATTTCTCCCTGAATATAACAATAAGACCGTCTCTCATGGCTATCCCGGTTTTAGCGTACACTCCGGCCGCCTGCCCAAGCTTTGCTTGCTTGCTTTCCAGTACTCCGGTTACAACAGAGAGAAGATGCCCGGGGAGCGGAACTCCTATGCCTGCTCCGCCCACATCAGCCCACCAGTCAGCAATTGCTTTTTGCTCAGATGTTAAGGTTTTTCCAATCTCGTATACTTCCTTTGCCGCCTGATAGAAGGGAGAAGACTCGTCTTCTGAATAAGGAAAAGGCAATGGGGGGGCAGTGGCTGTTAAGCTATACTCCAGAAAAGGTCTTGCGTCTTTCAGGAAAGGTCCTGCCGGGTTGGCAAAGGCAGGAGGGGTGCGTACCCAGGCGCCCGGAAATTGAGGAAGTGTATACCCCTGGCTGGAAAGGTTGAAGTTATCGGTCGTGGACCAATTGTAAACAGCCGTGGCAACTGAACGGCCAAAGGCTTGCGAACGGGCAATAACCGCATCGGAAGTGCTTAATTTAAACCGGTTGTTATTGGCATTTTCCATTGAATCAATACGGGCTTTATCCGCATCGGTCAGGCCAACCAAAAACTGCTTAAACATGCTGGCCAGGGCAGCATTGGCACTGGCGCCCCACAGGTACTCCCGGTACATTTCCGGCCGGGGCATTGCGGGCATCTGGTAGAGACGGGAAGCTAAACTCACGGCGCCTTTACTGCCGGGACGTACGGCTTCATAGAGGCCTACCCCTATATACCCGAAGTTTCTGATGTTGAGTAAGGCTGCGGGCTGGGGGGTGGTACGCAGTTGAATCCGTGCCATCATTTTATACCAGTCATACACAACATCAGCACTCTCCTGGGTGTGTTTTGGCGGATGGTTGACTATTTCCTCTAACGGCTTTAGTTCCTCACAACTGTAGAGAAAACCGAAAAGGAAAAGCACCCACAGACGGGTCGCTTTCAGGCTGCTGCAAATAGATAGTGGTTTCATGGCGAATGGGTTATGTGGTGAAATATTAGGGGAATAAGGAACGGGTGATTGGCATTCTTTTCAGTTACCGGCCCGGTGGCGCTCCTCCTCGGATGCAGTCGCGTGTTTTCCGGCCGCTTTCATTTTCTGGTTTCCGAAAGGGTGAGAATAGCTTAGCTTCAGGTGACGCTGCGAAAATTGATAAATACCGTAGGTGCGGACAGAGAACTCCTTTTGCAAAAAATTCCAATCCATCCAGTCAGCGGAGTTGAACGCATCAATAAGTGCCAGCGACAAGCGGCCTCCGTTTCGGGTCAGTTGTTTCTGAAGGGCTACATCCAGCGCTCCTCTGGCCGACCGGTCTTGTTCGCCGTCCTGAAAGGCAGTCGTGAAATAACCGTTCATCTCCAGTTTCAGTCCGTGTGGAAGGGAAAAGGTTTGCGCCAGGTTGCCCTGCACGTGTGCCTTTGTCAGATAAACCGGAAATTCCCTGCCTGCACGGTCACTGATGGAGCGGCGCTCGAAGCTGGTACTGAGTTGAATGTCCCACCAGTGAACCGGCCGAAGCGGCAGGGTCACCGTAAAGAGCCTGTTTATAGGAGTCAAAGTTGTGCTGTTGGTTGAGCTGCACCCGGTTTTCTATATCTACTATGTTGCGCCATAATATGGCATTCTGCTCCCGGCTGTAGCGTAGGGTAAACAGGACTGATTTCCAGGAGTACGTCAGGCTAAGTGCATCCGTATAAGCGGGCAGCAGTTTGGGATTGCCCGTAACCACCTGGTAAGGATCCAGGAAAATATAATAAGCAGCCAGCTGGCTGTAGCTGGGACGATTGATGCGCCGGTTGTACGCAAACTGCAGTTGCCGGGAGGAATCAAGCTTGTGCGTAACATACACCGTTGGGAACCATTGGCCGTTTTGCCGCCGGTAATTATTGTTTTTTTCTTGTGCCTCGATCCTGTACATGTTATATTCGTACCGGAGTCCGGTCTGCAGCAACCACTTTGGGAAAGGGGTTAGGTTAGCCGAAGCGTAGGCAGCGTGCGTCTGCTCGGCTATCTGGTCCAGGGCAACGGGCACTACCAGTTCTTCCTGCCCTTCAAGAGTGCCGTTTTTCACCAGCAGCCGGTTCTCAAAGCGGGTATGGCTGGTTTTTAACCCCATTTTCAGTTGTTGTCCCTTACCCGGATTCCAGGTGTAGTCTACTTTACTCGCCCAGATGTGAAAGGGCGTATTTTTATGGACGTCAATGGACCCGGGTTGCAGCCCACCCGTCTGGCTCTGTATGAAGGTTAGCTGCGTTTGCCCCGGATTGGATAACAGGTAGTAGGCATAATCCGCATCCACACTAATTGCATGCCGGGGATTAAACCGGTGGGAGAGATTCGCATTGCCGTACACGTAGTTGGTAATTGTTCTGGACCGGACGCTGCTCAAAATGCTGTCCGTCAGGTTGGATCCGGCGTAACTGATGGTTTTGCTGTCCGAGTCCATACCCCATACGTTGTATCCCCAGTTGCCTATCAGGCCTATGGTGGTTTTGGGGTTCCATTCGTAATCAAGCCCCAGCTGAGCCGCTCCGTTGCGTTGGATATTGTGATGAATGCGTTGCTGGTTAGATGAAGCATAGGAGACCCCGTCAACAGTAAAACTGCGGTCGTGTTCTAAATATTTGTTTAAACCCATTCCTTCGAGAATTGCTCCATTTCCGTAGAGATTAATTCTCCCCCGGCGCCAGTTGAAATCAAGGCTGCCTCTCTGGCTGTTGAGCAGACCATAACTCCCCGATAAAGCGGCGGTGCCATTAATCCCCTCCTCCGTATTTCGCTTCAGCACAATGTTAATGGCTCCCGCATTTCCTTCTGCATCGTATTGGGCAGGGGGACTCTGGAGCAGTTCAATCCGGTCAATGCTACCGGCTGACATGCCCCGCAGCCGGCTCATAACCACTTCCATAGAGGCATGGGTAGGTTTGCCGTTGAGGAGTACCAACACGCCGTTTTTCCCGTTCATGATAAGGGTTCCCCTTGCCTCATCAACCGTAAGCCCCGGAGACCGCTTCAACACTTCCCAGGCTGTACTGCCCACAAGCACAGCGCTGCCGGATACGTTTATGACTACCCGGTCAATTTTTTGTTCGTAGAGCAGTTTTTTAGCCTGCACTACTACTTCGCCGAGTTGGTGTTGATCTTCTTTGAGTTGAATGGGGCCTAGCTGCAGGGCTTTACCGGCTACTTGTAAGGGAATTTGATGAGGGAGATAGCTTACCATCGATACCGAAAGCAGGTAGCGGCCAGGGTTGACTTTGTCTACCACAAACCCGCCCGTTTCGCTGGCAACCACTCCCTTTACCAGGGAAGAATCATCCGCTGACAGGAGGATTATATTGGCAAAAGGCAAGGCCATGCCCTTGCCATCCTGTACCTGCCCACTGATAGGATGCTGACCGAAAGCAGCCGGAGAGAAGGTTAGTGAAAGAACGAAGAAGAGCTGTAAGCAGAAGGTTTTCATGTTTAGTGCGATAAGGATTCAACCTCTCGAAAAAGGAGATGACCCAAACTTAAGCTTGCTGTCCCTCTTATCGTTAGCACAAACAAACCACACGTTTACAAATATGGACCATGGTCTGTTTTTGTAAATAAATGGAACAGAATTGTAAGGGGTTTGGCTACCAACAGGCGAACCGGGTAGCCTGTACTTGCTCTACCTGGGAATAAGAAGTTTAATTTTAAAAATCACCGGCCGGCTACATCTGAGGGAGTAGGATTGCGGACGTATTCCGAAGGAGTTACGCCGTAGAAATCCTTGAAGCACTTGGTAAAGTAGTTAAGGGTGCTGAAGCCTACTGCGTATGCTATTTCACTCACGTTCCCGTGCTGCTGCTGAAGGAGACAGGCTGCCCGTTTTAAACGGAAGGTGCGGATAAACTCATTAGGTGCCTGCCCGGTAAGGGCCGTAAGCTTACGGTGCAGGTGGGTACGGCTTAGACCAATTTCCTTACTGAATGCTTCTACGTCAAAGCTGGCATTGCTCAGATTAGCCTCCATAAGGGAGAGCACGCGTTGGAGAAACCGTTCGTCAGTAGAAGTTACCGATATTTGCTGCGGGTCGAGGTGAATTTGCTTGCCGAACCGTTCCTGCATTCTGTTACGGCTCTCCAGCAGGTTGCGGATACGCAGTTGCAGTTCTTCGAGGTTAAAGGGTTTGGTCAGGTAATCGTCCGCTCCGGTGGAGAGTCCCTGCAACCGGCTTTCAACATCCGCTTTCGCCGTAAGCAGAATGAATGGGATATGACTGGTGCGTTCGTCGGCTTTCAGTTTTCCGCACAAGCTTACCCCGTCTAACCCGGGCATCATCACATCTGAGATGATTACGTCAGGGATCGTCCGGATGGCTTGCTCATATCCTTTCAATCCGTTTTCGGCTTCCAGTACCGTGTACTCCCGGAGCAGGCTCTGGGTAAGAAACCGGCGCAACTCGGTATTATCCTCTACCACCAGCACCTGAACAGCTTGCTCCTGCGCCTTCTTGCCACCTGATGCCTGCTCTTCATCATATTGGGGCTCCGGCAGGGAGTTGACTTTTTGCGTAAACGTCCCGGTCAGGAGTTCAGCCTCCTGGGAGGTGAGAGCAGAGGTTAACTCTAAAGGCAACCGGACGAAAAAAGTTGTTCCTTTTTCCTGGCTGCTTTCCACTGAGATGATTCCGCCGTGTAAGTCAACCAGCTCCTTAACCAGGGCCAATCCGATCCCGGTTCCTTCATAGCCGCGGGTAGCAGAGGCATCCGCCTGGTAAAAACGATCAAAGACCCTGGGCAGCTGCTCCGCTGGAATACCAATACCCGAATCGCTGATTGTTATGTGCAGCTTACAGTAAGTCGCCTCTTTCTCCAAAATTTTGGCTGAGAAAACTACTTCTCCACCTGCCGGCGTAAACTTATAGGCGTTGGAAAGCAGATTGGCCACTATTTTTTCCAGTTTATCGGCGTCAAACCGTACGTGCAGCGGCTCGTCCGGCAGATCATAAGCGTAAGCAATGTGCTTGCTTTGGTAAAGGGAGGCAAACGAAGCGGCCAGTATCTTCAAAAACATAGTCAGTTCTCGCGGTTTGGGATGCAGATCCAATTTGCCCGCTTCCAGTTTGGATAAGTCGAGTAACTGGTTAATGAGCTGAAGCAGGCGATCTGCATTCCGTTCAATCAACCGGTAATCTGCCTGCCGGCCCGGGAAAGCGTCTTCCTTCTCTAATTTGGTGACCGTCCCCTGGATCAGGGTAAGCGGGGTGCGAAACTCGTGGGAGATGTTGGCAAAGAAATGAGATTTGAGTGAATCCAGGTCCCGGAGTTTGTCGGACTCCAATTGGTTGATTTTTAAATCAGCCCTGAGCCGTTCCCGTCGCACCACTTCCCTTCGCGCCAGCACCAGACCAGTCAAAAAGAGCAGGGTGTACAAGGTATATGCCCACCAGGTGCGCCAGAATGGCGGCCGGATATAAATGGCTAATGTGGTTGGTTTATCATTCCACAGCCCGTCGTTGTTGGAGCCTTTTACCCTAAACCTGTAGCTCCCCGGGGCGACGTTCGTAAAGCTGGCCAGGCGATTAGTGCCGGCCGATACCCAACCTTTATTCACTCCTTCCAATTGGTACGCATACTGATTTTTCCCGGGGTTAGTATAGTTCAGGGCCGCAAACTCCAGGGAAAAAAAGTTTTGGTCATAATCAAGCGTGATTTCTTTTGCCTCGCTTTTTCCGGGGAGGGGCTTGTCGAATAATCTGAACTGGGTGATGACCACCGGAGGCACGTACGCATTAGAACGAATCGCTTCCGGATCGAAAGCATTCAGGCCGCTTGTTCCCCCGAAGTAAAGTGTGCCGTCTTTGCCTTTAAAGCAGGCACCATCGGTGTATAAGCTGGTGAAGAGCTTGCTTTGCAACCCATCATCGGCATCGTAATTCGTAAAAGTCTCCGTAGCTGAAGAGAACCTGGAAAGTCCCTTATTTGTCCCCAGCCAGATATAGCCCTGGTTGTCTTCTACTATGGAGTAGATTGCATTGCCAGCCAGGCCCTGCTTCTCCGTGTAGGTAATAAAGGAGGCCGTAGCGTGGTCGAAGCGGCATAGTCCCCCTTCACCGGTTCCAAACCACAAATTTCCTTTCGAATCCTCATGGATACTGGATACGGTATTTGACGCAATACTCCCCGGTTTCCGGCTATTGTGTCTGAAATGAATAAATTTACCCGTTTGACGTTCGAATTTATTCAGCGCCTGACTGCCCGCTCCAATCCATAAATTTCCTTTGCTGTCTTCCAGAATGGCCAATGCCCAGTAATCGCTGATTCCTTCCGGATTGTCGGGGTTATACGGGTAGTGCTCAGTTTTACCCGTTTTGCGGTCCAGACTCATCATCCCATTGTTTGTTCCCAGCCAAAACACCTGCTGACGGTCTTCATAAATGGTAAAGACAGAAGCACCCCCGTTGGCGGGCAGAAAGGGATGATGCAAATAGGTATGGGTAAAATTCTTCTCCTTGTGATTAAAAACCGAGAGTACCTCTCCGTTACCGATCCATAGGTTTCCGTCGCTGTCTTCCAGGATAGCACTTACCGTGTCACTCCGCAAACTGTTTCCATTCTTCGGATCATGCCGGAAGTGAGAAAAAGTATTGGTCCTTTTATCAAAGACGTTCAAACCTCCCCCCATGGTACCCACCCAAACGGTACCTGATTTGTCTTCACAAATAGCAGAAATGCGTCTATGGCTTAATGACTGGGGGTCTAAAGGGTTAGGACGGAGGACGCCGAAAGACTTTTGATTCGGATCCACTTTATCAATCCCCATTGGGGTAGTGAGCCAAAGGGAACCCGCTCTGTCAATCAACAGCGAAATGATATTATTGTCAATAAGACTGGCAGGATCGGTAGGATCATGCTGGTAAAGAGTGAATACCTTTCGTTCTTTGTCGAATTTATAGAGTCCGTCACGCGTCCCGATCCATAAATTGCCTTTCAGATCTTCGGCAATCCCGCTACCCAACATACTGAATATCCTGAGTGGCTTATTGTTGGCGGGTAAGTAGCGGCTGAATTTCCCAGTGTCCGGATCAAAGGCATGCAGTATACCCTGATGGGTTGTAACCCAGAATATACCTTTGCGGTCCTCATATATACCTGATATTCCCGAAGGGCTTAGGCTGTTTGGATTGGCTGGGTCATGCCGAAAATGGGTAAAACTTCTCTTTGAGGGCTTACCAGGTTCTTGAGTGGTAAGATTGAGCCGGTGCAGTCCCCAGGGGCTACCTATCCACAGGGTGCCCCTCTTGTCTTTATAGATAATGTGAAGCCTCTGCGACGCGGTAAGACTACTATCGGGGTGGGGCTTGAGCATAGCGGCATAGTTGATAGCCGAGAACTTGCCCGTTTTCCGGTCTATCTGCCGCAGTTCTCCTTCAAAACTGCCTCCTACCCATAAATTGCCTTCCATATCCTCATTGAAGGATTGCGCGTATTTAAAGGCGTATGGATTCGATGCATTTCTTTCCAGACGGGTAAACTTCTCGGTGATCGGATTGAATTTGCAGGTACCTTCTGCTGTGCCTATCCAAATGATACCAGCTTTGTCTTCCCACATCAGAAACACCTGATTTTTTGGGATTGTAGTCGTATCCTGTGGGTCAAATTTGTAATTGGTAAAGCGATAGCCATCGTACTTATCCAATCCGTTTCCGGTGCCGAACCATAAGTAGCCTTTCCGGTCCTGCATTACCCGCATGACATAATTGTGCGATAGCCCCTGTTCAATCGTAAGGTGTTCGAAGTGCAAGCGTTCTGTTTGGGCAGGGGCCGTCCCAACGGAGACCAGGAGCAGCAAAACGGTTAGTATCAAAAGGAATGGCATAAGGAGAGTCGCTAAGGAAAAAAATGGCTTAGAGAGTAATGCTGTTTCTTCCTGGCGTTAAACCTGTCATCTTTCAAGTGAAAGGCATGGCTACCCAAGACTGATTTGCGCTACTCTGGCTTTACGAATTGCTCCCCGGCACTGGTACGGGATGAATGCTCAGGGAAGTACTACATGGCTTTCCAAACCAGCATACCTGAAGATAAGGGCTTTAGAAAAAAAACGCAACAGAAAAATAAGAAAGTATGGTGTGGCTCCTCACTCTCAAAATAAAGGCAGCTTCTTCCTCTGAAGAACAGTAACAACAGCCATTGGTGGGTTGGGATATAGTCTTATGAATGGATAGCCGAATTACCGCATCCGTAGTTATATATTCAAAGTGTTCTCTGCTTCAGATGCCGCCATGGGAAAGATAGGACCCGAAACAATAATAACAGATTCATACCAGATATCCTGCGTAAGCTGGTAAGTGATATGTAGAATAGCAATTGAGCAGTAAGGCGGTAAACAAACTGATTTAAAAAACTAGGAATTGTCGGCTATCCGACAGACTCCTTCTGGGTTTAGGGTTATACTGTTGGTTCCTTACAGATAAAAGTTAAAGAAATGTCCCAGAGCTACTACAACCCAGAGGATCTTAAAAAATTCGGCAGCATCGGCGAATTCAGCAAACCGCTGGCTGACCAATTCTTCAGCTACTACGGTCAGGTATTTGCCGAAGGCGAACTTTCTGTCCGCGAAAAATCCCTCATTGCCGTTGCCCACGCCTGTACGTCGTCAAATAAAAGTGGACAACTGATCAGGTAAGGGAAGAGAGGGTTTGTTAACTTGTTTCACCCTCAACCTGCTTGTTTATGTCCAAATCCACTAAATCCTCCCCCAAAGCAGCTACTCCATCCACTCCGGTCACGGCTCCCGTGGAAGCGATTGTCAAACGACTTAACCCACTTATCCGCGGCTGGTCCAACTACTTCCGAATCGGGGTAGCCCATGAAACCTTTACCAAACTGGATCGATGGATGTTTGATCGCCAGGTACGCTATGTGCGTCGGCTGCATCCAGGCAAACCCTACGACTGGAAACAGGAAAGGTATTGGGGCAGACTCAATCTGGACCGGGCAGATCGCTGGGTGTTTGGGGATAAGCGAAAGGCAATAGCCCTCTATAAGTTTGCCTGGACCGCTATTCAGCGGCACATTCTGATTCAAGATGCAGCCTCTCCCGATGATCCAGGTTTACTGCAGTACTTCCAGCAGCGAGCCAAGCGACAGGTGGCAGAGTTAGTACCCAGTAAGCAGCGAATTGCTCGGAAGCAGAATTATCAGTGTCCGATCTGTAAGATGAGCTTGTTTACTGGCGAAGCACTACAGGTGCATCATGTTCAGCCCAGGCACCGGGGAGGCAGCGATGCTTATTCCAATTTGAGACTACTGCATACGACATGTCATCAACAGGTCCACTCCAAGGCATTCAACGCAACAGTAAGCAAGAACTTCCAAAGCAGGTTGTCATCTGCTTGAGCCGGATGTGTTGAAAGACACAAGTCCGGTTCTGAGGAGGGAAGGGAGCAGCAATGCTCCTGACCTATCCGACTATACCCGAAGACTGGTGCATTATCTGCTGGGCCGGCAGGTGCACGTGTGGCTGGAGCACGCCCTGCAGATCAAACGCAGCATCGGGCTGGTACGGGGAAAAGACGATAAAGTGGACGCCCAAAGGATCGCAAGATATGCCCTTCTACAGCCCGATAAGGCAAATCTGCTCAACTTAAGCGGTATGACGCTCGAGAAGCTGAAGGATGAATGGAGCATATACGCTCCATCAGGCAAACCGCAACCGTCTGCTGAAAGCCCTTCACTCCTTGAAAGTCTCCCTTAAGGAACTGCTGTCAGTTGATCCCGATTCAGGCAAAACCCTGGAGAAAGATAAACAGGGAAGCCATCAGAGGGCTTGAAAAAAGCCTGGAGCAGGTAGAGGAAAAGATGAGTGAGTTCATTGATAAGGATGAAGAACTCAAAAAGAAATATGACCTGCTCACCTCTATCCGGGGGGTGGGCAAAGTGCTCACCGTTACGCTGCTGATCTGCACTCAGGGCTTTTCAAAACTCGATGATGCCAGAAAACTGGCCTGCTACTGCGGAGTGGCACCCTTTGAATACAAGAGCGGCACAAGCGTAAGAGGCAAAACCGGTATCGCTTTTTGCCAGTCAGGAGATAAAACGCGTACTGCACTACAGACCGATGATGCGCAGCATCAGGTCTGCGGCCATTTCAAGTGTACAATACAATGAGGAACTCAAAGACTATTACCAGCGCAAAGTCAGCGAAGGCAAAAACAAAATGTCGGTAATCAACGCCGTCCGTAACAAGCTCCTCCACCAGATTGTGGCCGTCATCAGACGAGGCACTCCCTACGTTCCGGAGTTGGATAAAAATCAGAAGAAAACCCTTGCACGAGTCATAGATTTCGAACCTAGGCCACCCGGCGCCGTGCCTTCCTGGTGAAGTCTGCGGTGGGGCGCACCGGTTGCCGGTCTGCTTGGTGTGCTTGTTGCACAACTGTAAAATATCCCCGGTAAGTATACAAAAAAGACTGACGGGTGAGTTAAGAAAAGACCCGCCAAAGCTTACCTGCCAAAAGGTCACCAGCACTTTGAGGAAAAGACGCTGTCTGAGTTTCGTTTGTCTGAACGGGTCCCCCTCCAACTTCTACCGGCTGCTGAAAGATCTGCCGGACTGGGAGTTTCTCTACCAGTCCACTGCGTCCCTACCAGGGTAAAGTGCGGTCATCGCGAGCATTGATCCGGTGGTATTCTTCAAGCTGGTCCTTGTGGGGTACCCGGAACATTGCCTCTGACCGCAGACTGATTGAGCATTGCCCGATGCGGCTGGATATCCCGTATTTTCTTGGCTTTAACCTTGATGATCATCTTCCCTGGCACAGCACCGTTTCCCGCACCGTGCAACTGCCGGGACAGGAAGTATCTGGGTGCACTCTTTGAGCGGGTGCCGGCTCCAGTGCGTGGAAAGGGAATGGTTGCCGGGGAAAAGCAGTGCATGGATTCAGCCTTTGTCAAAGCCAATGCTTGGCTGGACTCACTGGAAGAAAACAACCTGATGGCAGCTTTCCCGGACCGGGACCCCAGCTGGTCTCTTTTCAGCAAGACACAGCAAGTGAAAAAGAGCCGGAGGAAAAAGAGCCGGAACCATCTGATCAGGAGCCGAGACGGAGGGCTAAGTTTGACGGCAGCAGTATGGACCAGCGGACCCTGTCAGCGCAGGATTTCCAGCTCGGCGAACTCAGGAGCCGTCAGCAGCACTGGCGGCAGACCCGGAAACGTAAACCCGGTGACAAGGTAGAGAGCCCGCTACCTGAGCAACATGACCCACTACTCCCCCACTTGATCCGGAGGCTCATTGCCGTCAAGCCCGGCAAGCCCCGACAGCTCTGCTACCTTGCCAGCATTGCAGTTGATGCAGCTGAAGGGATCATCACCCACATTCAGGCCGATCTTGCCGGTAAGAAGGACAGTGTCTGCCTGCGAGTCTGGTGGAGAATACCCGCAGCCGGCTTGCCAGACATGATTTGAAACTACGCCGGATAGCAGCTGACGCCGGTTACAGCAGCGGTGAAACTACGCCTGGCCGGAACAGGAAAAGATCACCGGTTTTATACCGGTTCATGGTCTTTTCCAGAAGCAGCGCGAAGGCTTTGTCTATGATCAGCTGAAAGACTCCTTTACCTGCCCTCGGGGAAAGCTGCTGACAATGACGCGCCACTTTGTCGACCGGGAGTACTACTGGAAAAAGTCTTACCGCGCCTCCCGCAAAGACTGCAACACCTGTCCGGTAAGGAGGCCTGCCCTGGTAAAAAGGCAAAGGGAAAAAGCTGGACATGACCTGCTTCACACCCACTGCCATAGGGCTTACTCCAGACAGACCAGCAAAAAGTGGGAGTACATGAAAAAAGCTCCGCCAGAGCAGGGCAGAACCTGTACTGGGTACACTGATCAGTTTTCTGGCCCTGCGCAGAATCAACACCAGAGGACAGGCCTCTGCCCACAAGGTGATGCTGCTTTCGGCTATGGCCTTCAACCTCAGAAAACTCCTCCGCTGGAACCGTAAAACGGATCTGGCCGCTGCCAAGGTCTCTCTAACAGGGCCTCTGCCCCTGCTTTTTCCGCTGTTTTCCTGCCCGTTTTCCCTCCGCTGACGGGCACCGGAGAAAGAAGGGCAGCTTCAAAGGAGCTGCCCCTTTATTCACACTGCGTTGTGCAACAGCGACCAGTGTTATAGGCCTGGCTTTTCCCTTACCTTAATCGCTTCCTTAACTTATCGGGAGCTTGACTGGTTTGCCATATGCCAATACAACTACTTCTTTATTGGCTTCCGCTATTGCATAATAGATGGCATACGGGTACTTCTTCATCAATACCCGCCGGAATGATTGATATACTTCAGGGTACAGTCTTGGATTCTCCTTTAAGAAAAAGTCACTGCATTGTAGAATTTGAGCAAAAAGTCAACCCCTAGTCCTGTTTTCTGCCCTTCATACCAGTCCATGACCTCATCAAGTTCTGCGGTTGCTGACTGATCGACCTTAACACAGTAGCTCATGCTTTTTGAGAGTCGGTTTTTCACCTCTTCTAAGTCTTCGCTTTCAAGGGGTTATTCTGATAAGCTTGATAGCGCTGCTCTAAGGTTTGTTTCTTTACGTCAGTCAAAGGGAGGAGAGACCTCATTTTGATATTTTTGGACTAAAAAGTCGACGTAGTCAACCACTTGCCGTTGTATTTCTTCCGGTAAGCTAGCCAGCTTTTCTTGCAATACAGTCGTTTTCCATATTCCCTATATTTAGCCTAATATACGTAGTTTGCCCGAATTTGGTCGTGTTTGTGTTCTTTTGCTGATCACTAACGTAGCATGACCACCCGCACACCGCGGCCTCCTGCTTTGGGCTCTGCGCTTGAGCGGCCCGGTTGTCGGAGGCTGGTGGTTATAGACATTACCCTTTCACTTTCAATTTATCATTTTTACGTTGACTTTCGGCTTTCGTCGTCTCTTCACGACGTTGTTTCCGGTCGCCAAACGTGTTTTGTGTTCATTTGTTGACTGACGCCTTTGTCAACTGATTTCGGGCTTGTCTGGTCAGGCGTTTTCGTTGATTCTGTTCGTTGGGCTTAGCACTTTTTCGATCTCGCTTGCCTCTTCGCCTCACGCCAAACGTGTTGTTTTTTCGATTGCGTACAATGAACGGAACATAAACACATTGCGCGGTCATGCTGAAGCCCTGCATTGGGTTTTATGTGCTGTTGAACAAAGTCTTTATTTAAATGAACGGAACATAAACACATTGCGCGGGTGCTGAAGCCCTGCGGGCGAGCCCGGCATTGGGTTTTATGTGCTGTTGAACAAAGTCTTTATTTTACTTTATTCTTCTTTTCTGGAAAGGTAAGTCTGAGCAGCCAGAGAAGCAATGACTGTATGAAATTTGAATTTTTGAGCAGTAATTTGTCTGCTCCTTTTGCCGGGTAGCGGCCACTTTTGAGCTCCTGCCAGCTGGTTTTGGGAGGTAAAGTTCCTGCTTTTCCGGCCTGCCCTCCCACTTTTGGTGGCCCGATGCTCCCTGACAGGCGTCGGCAGAGGCCTTCCTTACCGGAGCGGCAAGACACTTCCCGTTTGCCTGGGAGAGTAGCCCGGCAAGCAGCAGAAAACAGACCTGGCAGTGGGGTAAGCATCAGCAGTGACTGGAAGGGTTAAGAGCTGTCCCAGCGGGTGATGACCGGTTGAAAACCCGGCGGTCCGGTGGAAGGGGATTTGTTTTGTGAGCAGGAAAGAATTGTCCTCTGTAGAGAAAAGGCTTTGCGCAGGTTTGGCACTGCAACGCCTGCCGGCCGTAGACGTGGGCAAAGTGCTGCTCAAAGCGGGAGAAATCCGGGGAAGCAGCCTCTGCTGATTGAGTAGCATGCACCGCTGGCTTGCCCTGATCACCAGCAGTAGCCGAACCAGCAGTAACTTCTTTGGAAGTAGCATTACGATTGGCATACAGGCCGTAGTAGCGCACCATGCGGTAGCCTTTCCTGGGCACGTGCAACAGCAGGCGGTTCAGGAACTGACTATAAGGCAAGCTGAGACTGGCTTCCCTGGGCTTTTCTCCGGCAGGGGCGTTTTTGTAATCCTTATAGGAAAAGCTCACCAGGCCCGAATCTATGGGAGCGGTCTCTGGTGACCACTTCTACGCCTGGATGGGCTTTCAACCACTCCTCCAAGGTTTTGCCTTCCCGGTCAGGCAACAGATCAACTGGTACTCTCTTTTCCAGATCCACCAGAATAGTGCCATATGTTTGCCCCTTTTTGAAGGCGAAATCGTCTACTCCCAAAACTTTCGGCGTAACCACTTCCGGTAAAGCCGTTTTTCGCATTACTCTCAGTACAGTGGACGCACTTATCGGTAGTCCAATCACCTTACATACCCTTGCCCCTGGCTTACTCCCGCAACTGGAGACCTATCGCCTGTATCTGTTCCCCGGATCTTTCCAGTCTTCTTTGCCAGGGTCTCAGCCAGGAGCCGAAACGTTCAGAGAATACTTTCCGGGGACAGGAATCCTCATGACAGAAAAACTTCCGGGTACTGATGTACAGTTTTACGGTTTTACCACTGATGGGCAAGTCCCCGACCTTCCGCTGGTAATAGCTGTGGAGTTTGCTACTGGCTTTCTGGCATAACGGGCAGGTACCGAAAGGAGTGTTGCCCATCAGACCAAACTCAACTGTATTTCCGGAGACAGTACTGTAGCTTAAGGCAAAGGCTTCCGGCAAAAGTAAGCAGGCATTCATGTCTACTTAACAACGAATCATCCAACTTTTCACCAAAAGTGACGCTCAACCAATTTTTCGCAGTATGCTCAGCGGTCAATGCCCGGTTCAAAACGCGCCTGATACTGCCGCCGCCCGGACTGTTTGAGCAATCGCTGCTCCAGACCGCTGCTCCGGATGGGTACCGGCCGGCTCTGATCAGGCACTACTTTCCGGAGGCCCTTGCCCTTTACCGGCAGCTGAACGCCCGGAAAACGGAATGCGGGCTCGTTCCTGCCCCCTTGCCAGACCCCGCACCCGATGCAAACCCTGCTATTGCCGGTGCTTTCCGCGACTGGCTTATGGTACGGCAACTGGAAAATAAACTCAAAGGCCTCAAGGAAGAACTCGAACAAGTGCAGGCACAGTTGCAGCACACGCGGCATACGGCGGAAGAATGCAGCAACAATTCTTTGGGCAAGTCCGTCGAAAATCACTCCTGAACCCATTCCCCGGGAAGTTTTCCTTCGCGCATCGGCGCTGCGGTCAGGAGCGATGATGGACAACGACAAAATACTTTACGGCTGAGGGCATTACTAAGGAAACGTGTAAGTACCCTTACGGCTGAGGGTAGCAGGGTGAAACTTAGCGAACCAACCGGTCGTAGGCGGACCTCTTACCCGTAGAGGAGACACTGCCGGTAGCTGGTATACGGGGGTACACGTAAGCGTTAAGGGTAAAAGAAGGGCAACAACTTATGCCTCCTCTTTTTAGCGCCTTTGGCGATGAGTTCTCCCCGCCGGACCATCCGGAAGATCCCGTAGCCTTGAGCTGAGGTAAGCACCATGGCAAAAAAATACCCATAAAGAAAGGACTGAAGAGTACCAGGCAGTACAACAGCCAGCATAGGGGACTGTGCAAAAACAGCAAACCCAGTATTGCAAAAGGGTACCAGAACAAAGCTGGTTGATAAGACCGGTGCTTCATGATAAACGGATCAGGCAGTACCTCCATTAGCCGAAAAGCGGTGGAACCTCGATGCATTGCCCCTGAAAGAGCCTTCACCTTCAGTGCTGTTTTAAGTCTGCCAGAGGAGCCCCGGCCAACTGTCAGGAGCATCTCCTTTCGGGAAGGGCTACTCTTCTTCTGTATCCGCGGTAAAGGATTCTTCCATCATCCGGGCAGTGCCATGGACGGCCCTGCCAAACTGGAAGCAGTAATCCTCTGCCCTGGCGGGAGACTGGGGAAAGAGCTGCTGGTGGGCAAGCAGGTATTTTTTAATCAAAGCCTGGAGGTTATCACATCCCTCGCAAAGGAATACTTCACTGTGGGCCTGCCCGGGCTGCTTAAGGGATACCTTCAAGGCAGGACGGTACATGTCCGGGGGATATTCAGCGGCCTTGCTCATGATAAAAAACTATAAAAGTGAAAAAGGTAAGCCTATTGGTTTGCCCTTGATTCAGGGTTAACTGCTTACCCGATAAAAAAGTTGTATTGCTGTTTCCATCGGAACCTGGCTCTCTACCCGCTGGCCGTGTGCAGCCACTCCTTGCCCGTGCAAACACCCTTTTTGTTATGTATCCTGGCCGGATACGGCTTGAGCAGGTAGCGGACCAGGTCTCCCTCAGGGCCTTGTTCGATAAGCCTACCGTCGACACTTGCCCCGGACGTCACCCGTCAGCGGGGTTGAGCGGGATAGTCAGCTTTACACAGATATTGGCTTGAAGCCTGTGGTCCGTATCACCACCGGCTGTACAGGGGCGATCTCTTTCATGGGCCTGGATAAACTAAAACCCGTTCATCAGCGGCAAATCAATGCCGGGCAAAATCAGCTGGAGCGTTCGCCCTGCGAGCATTGCCATCCGATTACCCTGATGGCTTCTACCCCGCTTCAGGCCGTTAGAATTTTGTCGGTTACTTTTAGGTATTCCAGCAGCTCTGGCCGGGTTTCTGTTGAAATGACCCTTTTCTGATACACATTCCTAGGGATACAAAACGAGGACGGGACTTCTCCATCCTCCTCAGTATTGGAAAGTTAAAGGTTACACTTCTCGATTCCCTTGTTGTGGGAAAAACAGGGAGCCTGACAGTCATCCTGATACCAAGGTTAATTGAGCGAATATGCAAAACGGTGGTACCTCAGGTAACTCTCCGTATGTTCGTTCAACAGCACCCCATCTCCCAACCAGCTTTTGTTGGACAGTCCTAGGCTGACTTTTAAAAAAATAACGGGAGACAATCATTCGGGTTTACCGCTAGAGGCACCCAAAAACACCACTGAAAAAAATCCCGGGAAAATTTGCGTAGCTGGATGGCTACACATATATTTGTAGTCAAATAACTACATGATGAACCTGAGACGTGACGTTTTTCAAGCCATCGCCGACCCGACAAGAAGGGCTATACTGCTGCTAGTTGCTTCGCAATCCATGACTGCCGGTGCCATTGCCTCAAACTTTGCCTCGGCAAGACCGACCGTATCAAAACACTTGCAAATCCTCACCGAGTGCCAGTTGCTTACCCAAGAGCAAAACGGCAGGGAAATATACTATCACTTAAATCCTCAAAAGATGAAAGAAATAGCAGACTTTATTGAACCATTCCGAAAAATGTGGGATGAGCGGTTTAATAAACTGGAAACGGTAATGAAAAAATACCAATCAAAGAAAATAGAATAATATGAAACAAAAAACAAAAATCAAGGCTGAAGAAGGCAAACAGGAAGTAGTGATTACCAGGGAATTTGATTTGCCCTTGGAATTACTTTTTAAAGCCTATATAGAGCCCGGCATCGTGGAGCAATGGATGGGCACCAAAGTGCTCAAACTGGAAAGTAAAAAGCACGGCAGTTACCAATTTGAAACCACCGATGCTCAGGGAAACCAACACCGGTTCAACGGGGTCATCCATGAGTTTAGCCCGAACCGGAAAATCACCCGGACTTTTGAAATGGAGAATACGCCTTTTGCCGTCCAGCTGGAGTTCCTTGAATTTGAACCACTCCCTCTCGACACCAGCAAACTCACCATACAGATCGTATATAAATCAGTCGCGCACCGAGACCAGATGCTTCAACTGCCCTTTGCTCAGGGCATCAATATGGCTCATAATCGGTTACAAGACATTGCACGCAAATATAAGCTCACCTAGTATACAACCCCACCTAGTATGACAAAGCGCAATAAAATCATCTATTGGATTGCTACTCTCTGGCTTGCCTTAGGGATGCTATCAACCGGAGTAGTACAGTTATTCAAAGTGGAAGAGGAAGTAGATAACATTACCCATTTAGGCTATCCAATCTATTTTCTAACCATACCAGGGGTTTGGAAAATTCTGGGAGTAGTAGCAGTGCTTATTCCTAAATTTCCTTTACTGAAGGAATGGGCTTATGCCGGCTTTTTCTTTGCCATGTCGGGCGCAACATTTTCTCGTATTGCATCGGGTGATTCCGTCAATGAAATATTTCCCTCGTTACTGCTTCTAATCCTGACTCTGGTATCGTGGTATTTCAGACCTGCAGATAGAAAAATGATAGCAGTTACTCAACAATCATTTGAGCTAGTCAATAAATAATCCGCATGAATTGCTTGGCGACCCTCTAGCATTGCTCAGTGAGTTGTTGTAGCTAACCAGCTCTAGCAAGCAGGATAGCTTGGGTATGGGACAACCACTACCACAATTGAGATAATGATGCTATAGATCTTGGGCGGGTGTGTTTCAAAACTTCGCGCTTGACCCTCCTATTCAACCAAAACCCTATAAAAGTATGAACAAGATGAATAGCCATAACATGGACTTGTCACCCGAACAACATTCGGCACTACTAGGGGCATTGAAAGCCCGTTTTGAGAAAAACAGGAGTCGCCATCAAGGTATCGATTGGAAACAAGTACAAGCAAAGCTGGAGGCTAATGCTGAAAAACTCTGGTCGCTCAACGAAATGGAAAGAACGGGCGGTGAACCAGATGTGATTGGTCAGGATACAAAGACGGGTGAATACATTTTCTATGATTGTTCGGCGGAAACTCCTAAAGGCCGCAGAAGTGTTTGCTACGACCGTGAAGGGTGGGAGTCAAGGAAAGAACATAAACCAGCAAATAACGCTATAGATATGGCTGCTGCCATGGGTGTTGAACTTTTGACGGAAGAAGAGTATCGAGAGCTACAGCAACTGGGAAATTTCGATACCAAAACCTCGAGCTGGGTGCAAACTCCTGCTGAGATTAGAAAAACTTCGGTGGCGCCCTTTTTGTGACCGCCGCTACAACCTTGTCTTCCTGTATCACAACGGTGCGGAATCTTACTATGGCGCCAGGGGATTCCGTGGCTCTCTAAGGGTCTAAATTTCATACAGACTGCCATTGGGATATTTCTGGTTATGTCAGCCTCCGTGTTGTTCAGAAACAAGTTAAATCAAGAAATGGACCCTTTTGCGAGACGGTGGTAAGAGCGGCCAAGGCCAGAAACCGAAGAAGGAGAGGAAAAGGCGTGGATATGTCCGGGACTGGTGGATAAAGCAAGCTTTATCCACCAGTCCCTTGATAAGTAACCTCTCACTAGTAGCGGCCCGGCTACTTAACAACATGTCCACACCCTAATAGTAAATTATTTTTCTAATTGTCATTCTTCAGAAAAACTCCTCTCGCGCTTCGAACCTTTCTGGTTACGCTGTTTAGTGGTGAATGATCTTATTTTTTCGTACTTTTTATCGGGGAGACCAAATGCTCAAAAGTACAACCCTATGAACAGGTCACTCGAACTGATAACCTCATTGAAACTACAAATCAAAGGCTTGCACTTGTGGTTCTTCTTATTGTCCAGGGCAATCCTGGCATTGGGGCAGACTGAAAGCCCACCAGAAGTAGTCATAACCTCCCTGAATCAGAAAACCCAGGTACGTACCAGTGAAAATGGGGAACTACAAGTGAATGTCTCCCCAAAAGATGTTCACGCATTCAAGACTCGTGGATGGGTCGGGTATAGTGACTTTGGCGCCCGCAGCGACGGCAAGACCGATGATATGGACGCTATCGCCGGAGCCCATGCATTCGCCAATGGGCATGGGCTGCCAGTAAAAGCCGACAAGGGCGCTACCTACTACATTAGCGGTAAGGAGCGCACCGCCGTGATCCGTACCAATACCGATTGGGGAACGGCCGCCTTCATCATTGACGATACTGAGGTGCAAAATCGCAATGCCTCCATTTTCCTGGTCAGTTCCAGTCTGCAACCGTTTCCCCTGAAAGGAATATCTTCACTTAAACGGAATCAGGAAAAAATCGACGCCACCTTACCCGGACCCTGTCTGATCACGGTCATCAATTCCCATGTGAAGCACTACATCCGTTTTGGATTGAACCAAAACAATGGAGCGGCGCAGACGGATATCTTCATGGTGGATAAAAATGGAAAGGTGGATATGAACGCTCCCATCATCTGGGACTTCGACCAGATCACGGATATGAGTGCGCTTCCCATCGACGAAAAGCTACTCACTATCACCGGGGGACGGTTTACTACGATCTCTAATAAGGCAGAATCGAAGTATACCTATTATAGCCGGAACATCGCCATCAAACGCTCCAATGTTCTTATTGACGGGCTCGGGCACCGCATCACGGGCGAAGCAGACCACGGTGCACCCTATAGCGGCTTCCTATACATCAGCGACTGCGCCTGTGTAACAGTCAGGAACACCATCCTGACCGGCCACAAAACCTACAGCACCATCGGCGCGGCAGGAAAACCTGTCTCCATGGGCTCTTACGATATATCCGCCAACCGCGCCCTGAATGTATCCTTCTTCAACTGCAGCCAGACCAACGATATCAATGACGGCACGTACTGGGGTATTCTGGGGTCCAATTACTGTAAGAATATGCTCTATGATCGGTGTGTCTTTTCACGGTTCGATGCCCACATGGGGGTGGCCAATGCCACCATCCGCAATTCGACCTTGGGACACATGGGCATCAACGCCATCGGCAGCGGGACTTTAACGGTCGAGAACAGTACGATCCGCGCCAATACCCTCATCAATCTGCGCTCCGACTATGGCAGCACCTGGCAGGGTGAATTCGTGATCCGCAACTGTATTTTCGTGCCGGCAGGCGGCAGACCCGGCAGCGCCTCCCTGATCGGTGGATCTTATTCGGGTCAGCATGATTTTGGTTATACCTGCTACATGCCGGAACGCATCCTGATTGAAAATCTTCATATCGATGACTCCAATCATCCGGAGAGCTACCAGGGGCCTGCTGTTTTCTCGAATTTCAACCCCCACATGACTGACGATTCCTGGCAGGAGAACTTCCCCTATATCAAAACCAGAGAAGTTATACTCACGAATGTGACCACCGCCAGCGGCAAGGCCCTGCGCATCAGCGACAATACGTTCATGTTCAGGAATGTAAAAGTGCAAGTCCAGTGATGTGATGCAGGGAGTGCCGTTTACCGTGGTTTTTCTGCCATTGCTGGTATTTCTCACCCGCTACTTATCCGCACCCGTACATAGCTCACTGGACGGTGATAACACAGCAAATGAGGCACTCCCTGTTTTTCGGACAGACGATTAATATACTTTTTCTTGAGTTACTTCCAGGGATACAAATGAAAGAGGACCAAACCTCTCCAGTCCTCTCATTTAGCCAACCTTTTGCCTTACCAGTATCTGCTCTAAATGGACTTACCTTGTCGTATGTTTTAAACGGGGAAGTCAAAGTCTGATTTCGCCGTTTAAATGGCTCAAACCAAAGATTCACGCCAACTACCAACAAAGCCTTATTACGCCACTTACTTCCTATTCGCTGCGCTGCGATTTAACGGGGTTAGCCAAAGCAGCCCTAAGGGATTGGAAGCTGACAGTGACCAGCGCAACCAGCAGGGCCAGAACCCCGGTAATGGCAAAAATCCACCAGCTCAAATCCGTGCGGTAAGCAAAGGACTTTAACCATTCGCCAGCCACGTACCACGCTACGGGCACAGTTACTACAAAAGCAACCAGTACCAGTTTCACAAACTCCTTTGCCAACAGCATTACCACGCCAGAAACCGATGCACCCAATACTTTACGTACCCCGATTTCTTTGCGGCGCTGTTCAGCCGTGAACATGGCCAGGCCAAACAAGCCTAAGCATGAAATTACTACGGCCAGCCCGGCAAACCAGGCAGCCAGTTGTCCTAGTTGCTGCTCACTCTTGAAAGATTGGTTCAGCTCGTCGTCGAAAAAGTGGTATTCAAAGGGAAAAGCCGGATTGAACTTGCGGAATACGTCCTCTACCGAAGCCAGGATTGCAGGCAAAGGCACATTTTTCTCCGTTCTCACAAAGATGTAATTTGCTTGCGGCGCTAGTTGAATAATGAGCGGCTCCACGGGGGCATATATCGAGTTGTAGTGGAAGTTTTTCAGCAGGCCGATGATTGCGTACGTCTTGTCCCACAGTTGAATGGTTTTACCCACCGGGTCCTCCATGCCCATGCGTTTAGCCGATTCTTCATTAATCAATACCGCCAGCGAGTCGGTGCCGCGGTCCCGGGCAAAGTCACGGCCATCCTCCAAATGCATGCCAAACGTTTTGGTGAAGTCGTAATCCGTCTGCACCACGCCAAACAGTACAGTCATCCCCCCGGGTTTACCGGCCCATTCTACCTCGCCGGTGTCGCTCCAGACCTGGTGCATGGCCTGGGAAGCTTTGGTGACGCTACGCACGCCTTTGGTTTGCAACAGGTCGCCCTTGATGCTTTCGAAACGCGCTTCCATGTCTCCCTGCATAGGTACCATCACCAGGTTTTCCTTGTCGTAACCCAGCGGACGGTTGCGCAGGAAGTTGATTTGCTGGAACACGACCAGGGTGGCAATGATGAGCAGCATGGAGAAGAAGAACTGCCCTACGACCAGTACCTGCCGGAAACGCACGGCCGCTTTACCGGTAGTGACGGTACCTTTTAGTACCTGCACCGGGTTAAAGGCCGAAAGGAAAAGGGCCGGGTAGCTTAAAGAGGGTGATGGCTGCAAACAGCAGCCAGTGTCTGAGGTCCCACCAATTGATCACGAGTTCTTTGCCGGCGATCTGGTTGAAGAGTGGCATCATCCCCCAAACCAGCAAGAGCGCCATACCTAAGGCCAGCACCGCCATCAGCATGGATTCGCCCAGGAACTGGCGCACCAGCACTCCCCGCACCGCCCCCATTACTTTGCGCACCCCTACTTCTTTGCTCCGTTTCCCGGAGCGGGCCGTACTCAGGTTCATGAAGTTGATGCAGGCAATGGCCAGAATGAACAGGGCAACCACCATAAATAACCGTACGTAGGAAATCCGCCCCCCACGTTCCTGCCGTCCTTATACTCGGAGTACAGGCGAATTTGCGTAATCGGCTGGAGCAGCAGGTCGGCGTTGGCTTCGGCGTCGTGTTTTTTAATGTAACCTTTGATTTTACCCGTTACCGCTTCTTCCCAAGTACCGGGTTGTAGTTTCACGTAGGTTTGCAAACCGTTGGTGCCCCACTCGGAGAGCCACTGGTTTTCGCGGAAGTAATTTTCGAAAGGCAGCAGGAAACCGAACTGCAGGCTCGAGTTCGGGGGAACATCTGCCATTACCGCCGTTACCTTGTAGTCTTCCATGTTATTAAGCCGGATGATCTTACCAATCGGATTATCGCTGCCGAAGTACTTCTCAGCCAGTTTGCGGGTAAGCACCACCGAATGCACGTCATGCAGCGCCGTTTCCGGATCCCCCTGCAATACCGGAAAAGGAAAATACCCTGAAGAAGTTGGGATCGGCGTATCGTCCCTCTTCCCGGAAGCGCTTCTCGCCGTAGGTGAACAGCATGGCACTGCCCCAGTTGAGCCGTACGGCTTCCACAACCTCGGGAAAGTCGCGCTTCAGCCCTTCGGCCAACGGGCCAGGCGTGGAGCCAAAGGTGTAAATTTTACCGCCCTCGTAGGTCTGGTTATTGCGGATGTAGTAGATGTCGGCAGCATCGGCGTGGAAGGCGTCGTAACTCCGTTCATCTTCCACCCACAACAGGATTAGGATGCTGCAAGCCATGCCAACGGCCGGCCCGCAGTATTTAAAAATGAATACGCCTTGTTCTTCCAAAGGCTGCGGAAGGCAATGGTCAGGTAGTTGCGTAGCATAGCAATGTGAAGAAAAGGTTGTGGATACTCCTTGGAGGCTTTTGATTTGGCAAAGGGTCTGAGCAGTTTGAGCACCGTGAAGATGTAGCGGAAGCGGGCTTTGCGTTCTCCTAAGGTCTCTGCCCAGTAGGCATAAAACTCGAGCAAATCACCTTGTACTTCTTCCAAGGTGTCAGGATCACCCCAGCGAGAGAGCAATCTCTGGGCCCACCGGGAAGGTTTAGGTCGGTTGTCATTCATGTTATTCATATATGCGTGTCGTAATGGGTAGTAAAATCAATTCCCCATCAGTTGCAGCATCTTCTCGGGCAGCGCCTCCCAGAGCCGCATTCTCGTTTGCTTTACCTCCCAAAGGGCCTTTCGCCCGGCTGCCGTGACGGAAAAATAGCGCTTCCTTCTCCCCCCTCGTTCAGCCGTAGCCCCACCCATTGAGGAGGAGAGAAAGCCTTTGGCCTCCATTCGCTGCAGGGTAGTGTGCACTGAGTTGAATCCTACTACCCGGCCAGTACGCTGCTCAATTTCATGGGTGATGGGAACTCCGTAGGCTCCTTCGTCCAGGATGGCTACGGCTAGTAAAACCACTTCTTCAAATTCGCCTAAAAAAGCCCTTTTCATGGAATTTACATTTTATCAGGATGGCTATTGATGGTGCGTACTATTATTTAATCTGATAATGTCGATCAAATCGAGTGCCAAATGAAGTAAAGCTTTTAATCTGATGCTTTAAGGCCGATTTCACTTAATTCCTATTCCTTGTATTTGCCCGAAAGCGGACAGAACTGTTCACGAAGGGACAACCAGTGGGGAATGGTTGCTCTACAAAAGCCAGGAGAAAAAGGATCAACGTATTGACAAAGGACCGTTTTTTGTAACACAACGCGGGCGGGTACGGAAAGAGGTCATTTCCTCCAGTTACCCTCCGGGTAATCGAAAGGATTATTTGCAAACGGATCCTTGCTCCTTGCATGAGCCGACTGCTGCACGTTGAGTTACCGATGCAGCCCCCACTGTATTTCTTCCTGCCGGGCCTCGGCGGCATCCTCGTAGAGGCGTCCCTGCACAAAGTTATCCTTACGCTGCCTTGCCTCAAGCCGCCGGGTTTCATACATTTGTATCAATGGCATGGCAGCCAGTCCTTCCGGCCACTTGCCGATCGGGTTCTGCCGCAGGTCAGTCACCTCCAGGCGGATGAGTCGGAGAAAGCCTGCGGGCAAGCGCTTGACCTGATTACCCGGCAATCGCAGTTGCCGTAAGACTGACAAATTGCCCAAAGCATCTGGCAACTGGGTTATTGCCTGGTAAGATAGATCAAGTATCTCCAGGTTCTCCAATTGGCCGACGGCTTCCGGCAAGTTTCGGATTCGAAAAGCGGGTAACTGGGTATCCTGACGAAGGTGACTGAGCAGCTTTTTCAACTCGGTAGGCGATAAGGCATCGCCTTGGTCGAGTACGGACGCAGGATTGAGTGCTTTCTCAATGGCCCAGTCCATTAGGTGTAAAGCCAGGGTATCGTCTAGCGGTGCCGGGTTTTTAATAGTGAGTTCGGTTAGGGACGTGAGGGAAAATACGGATGCGGGTATCCGAGTCAACTGGAGACCACTCAAATCCAGCCGGGTGGTACGACCGGCCCGCACTGCATTAATCCTCTGGGCTATAAGTTGAGATTGATTCATCGTTCTTCTTGGCTACTTTCGGCTCATTACCGGCCAATTCGGCCAATTAGCGGCCAATTACTGCGCTAGTTCGTACCGCGAGCCTCGGCCTTTGGAGCCGGTCTGCATGAGGATTTTCTTCTCCACCAGTTGTTGCAGATCTTCGGTTGCGGTGGTTTTGCCTACCTGGTTAATCTGTTGATAAGTAGCATTGGTAATGGAACCTTGTTCTTTCACGTGCAGAACCGCTTTGACTTGCCTTGGATTTAACCCGCTTTTGCGGAGTTGCTGTTCCGAGAAGCGGTTCTTGAATACGGTTACCAGAAAGCCCCCGTCCTGCTCCTGCATGTCGGGCTCGGGAAGGGCAGCCTCCCGGCAAGCCGCTATAATTTTAAGCGTACCGCGTCCCCAGGCGTCAATGTAGCCTCCCTTAAAGCACACATCAGCAATTACCGGATTTCTCGGCCGGGAGGGGTGCGGCCGCTTGAGGGCTTCCAGGGATAAGCCTTCCGGCAAAAAGCCTTCGTTCCAGATGCTCGGCTGCTCATCGTACATTCTCAGTTGCACCATGCTACCCATGTAGTTGCGATGGACCAGCGCGTTGAGCAGCATTTCCCGGATGGCGGCTACCGGATACTGCTCTTTCTCTACCCGTTGCAAGCCTTCAAAATCAATCGGCTTCGTAAAAAACTTGCGGTTAAGCTGTGCCGGCACCTCCCTTAGCAAATGAATCAGGTTACCTCCGGCTGTTTCCTGAAACTTCAGGTCAGCATCATCCTTCCCAAACCGTCCCATCTTTACAACCATATTCGGATAGAACCGTCCGGGTTCTTTGCCAAACAAGATAATGGCCGCTCTTTTGAGCTGCCCCCGATCTGAAAGACGCAGTTTTTCCAGCAGTTCCTCCAGGCTCAGGTCTGCTACCTCCGGCAGGCGGCCGGCCCGGGCAGCATCTTTGAGGTAACGCTCTACGCTCGGTTGGTCGATGTCAGAAAGGGAGGCCGAAGGCTCCGGCACATCATCCCAGGTTTTACCCGATTTTCTGAGCAAGAATTCCGTAAGGGCTTGCCCGACCAGCTCCATCTTGGTGCTCCCACTGCGGTAGTAATACCGTCCGCGTAGAGAGACGGCTACCGAATAGGCGGGAGTAATAATCCCGATGTACTGCTTGCCGTCTTCCTGGTGCAGGTTTACCTCTACCAGTATTCCTAACTGATCTTTAATCTTTTGCGGAATGATTTCCATCAGGCTCCGGTAGTCGGGCACATGCACTACCCTCCCGTAATCATCTTTACCGATAAAAATGGTACCGCCCTGGGCGTTGGCAAAGCCGCAGATCTACTTCAGATAATCATCATGCCAGCTCTGCTTGTACTCAATATTCTGCTGTTCAGGCATTGGATAGTATACTTTTCCCAAACATAAGAATTACTGCCTGTTTCTGCTGACGCGACAGCTGCAACCAGAGCAGCTGGCATCCTAGCCGGTTTAGGGCTGGCCCCCTCCTGCTTCTCGCCAAACCAACGTTTACCGTTACGGTTTGTATAGAAAGCAACTGCTCTTTTCCGGTCTTCCATCTTTAGGCACGGAGTTTTATCCGAACATAACGGATTGGTAAACATTTGATAACTGCAAAAGTTACGCCTTGCCGCCTCTTTTCGATTACTTCGCCCTTATACTTTTTAATAACCACTATTTAACATCATAACCACTATGGCAACAGTATTGATCTGCTTCCACAAACCGATGCGCCAATTGCGTCTGCTGGGTCTGTTCTTTACATTGACCTTGATGCCTGCCTGCCATCTGCTGCCCGACTGGCCTGCTCCCACCAACCCACCCAAAGCCAAGCGGGTACGGGTTCTCTGCTACAACATTCATCACGGGGAAGGCACTGATGGCAAGGTAGACCTGCCACGCATTGCGGGCGTCATCAAAAGCGTTGCCCCTGACCTGGTAGCCCTCCAGGAGGTAGACAGTGTAACGGCGCGTACTAGCCGCGTGGATCAAGCTACCGAGTTAGCTAAATTAACGGGCATGCGAGCTTACTTCGGGCGTACCATTGATTTTCAGGGAGGCAAGTACGGCAATGCCATCCTCTCCAAACTGCCCATCAGCCAAATCAGTAACTTCCCCTTGCCGGGCCGGGAACCGCGGGCAGTGCTTACGGCGGAAGTTGATTTCCGCCCCTCGCCTTTTGTGTTTATGTCAACCCATTTTGATAATGCTGTTGCGGCCAATCGTGTGATTTCTGCCGACTCCATCAATAGAATCGTAGGCCGGCTAGTGGCAAAACCTGCCATCCTGGCCGGGGATCTCAACGAGGTTCCCGCTGGCCCTACCTTGGACAAACTCCGCCAGGTCTGGACGGAAGCCTGCCTGGGCGATTCCCTGTTTACCTTTCCGGTAGAAAATCCTACCCGGCAGATTGATTACATTTTGTTTACGCCCCGGCAACGGTGGCGGCTGGTGGAGGTAAGTGTTCTGGACGAAAAAGTAGCCTCGGACCATCGTCCTATCATGGCCGTCCTGGAATTGCAGCCTGAACAATAACCCCACGGGCGGAGCCATCTGCCTTTACCAGATGGCTCCGCCCGTGGAAGCTAAAGGAGTATCCTTACCGTCAGCTGCTTACTGTCTGACTACTCGATCCGCAAGCTTTCCGCAGCCCTAGCAGGGACTGCCTTAATTGCCTGATTCCCTACCGTGCCTGATGCAATGAGCACAGAAGTGACGCTAGCTGCGGCTTTCGGATAATACCTGCCTCTACAAACTCCCCCTCCGTGGCAGGCAAGGGCTGCTAACAACCCTAAGTGTAGCAACTACAGCCGAGCTCCAATTACAAATCCTAGTCTTGCCTAATTACCATTTTTTGGGACTCAGAATGGTCGGCAACAAAAGAGGGTAGGCGCTCCCCTACCCTCTTGAGGTCGTTTTACGCTTCGGACGTTTTTTGTGACGATTGGAGCAATGCAATTTGGCTCTTTTAAAAGTATCAACTTTTTCGTATGAACTTCACCCTTGGAGATCAACTGCTAACAAGTCTAATACTGGCCAGTTGATGATCTATTCTTGCCTGATGTTGGATGATTATCAGGCCGAGTCAAGCCTAATGCCTGTATCATCTTGGAGTAAATAGCTGTATTGGGATAGATGCCACCAAATGCTTCGGCGCCGGGACCAAAGGCAAAAACGGGAACCATCACTCCAGTATGTCCACCAGTGGTAAATTTAGCCTCTGCCGTACCGTTCGCTGTACTGCCAGCAGTCAGTGACATGCCACCTGTTTCGTGGTCGGCGGTAACGATGACCAGCGTGTTTTTGTCTTGCTGGGCAAACCGAAGTGCCTCACCAATTGCCTGGTCAAAGTCAATCATCTCACTGGTCACGTACTTGGTATTATTAGCGTGACCACCCCAGTCAATCTGCGAGCCTTCAATCATGACAAAAAAGCCTTTTGGCTGTTGTTTTAAGATTTGTAAGGCGGTTTGGGTTGCTCGCATCAGGTAGTCTCCCCGTCCTTCGGTCATCCTGGGCGGGTGCAAATCAGCAGTCAAGGCTGCCAGCTTTCCTTTGCTGAACTGTCTTATATCCGCTGTTGTATCGGCTAGCGTCTGGTAGCCTTTTGCCCGGAGTTCTTTCAGCAGATTGCGCCCGTCCTGTCGCTGGGTGAAGTAGCGAAGTCCTCCCCCAATGAACACATCCACCTCCGTCTTCAAAAAGCCAAGGGCAATAGCTTCTTCAAGACTCCGCTTGGCCTGGTGGGCAATAAAGGAGGCTGGCGTGGCGTGGGTAATTGAGCAGGTTGCCACCAGTCCCGTGGCTAATCCTTTTTTCTCGGCTGTTGAATAATCCGGAGCAAAGTGAACAGTGAAATCCGGAGCAAGCTGTACACCCGGTCACGGGCAGCAAGGCCGTAAATCCGGAGCAAAGAGAACAGTTGGGAGAGGGTATCTGACTTCTTCTGGTAAAGGTAAAAAAGATCTATAGAGTAGATACTGCCTTGAGCTTTTTTCTCAGTGATTCCCCCTCAAGTTCGATGCGGTGGGAGGAGTGAACCAGCCGGTCAAGGATGGCATCAGCCACGGTCTGCTCGCCGATGAGTTCGTACCAGCTGCTGACGGGAAGCTTGAGTGGCGACAAGGGTAGAGCGTTTTCCGTGGCGGTCTTCCATCATCTCCAGCAGGATGTAGCGGGAGGCTTTGTCTAATGGGCGTAAGGCCGAAGTCATCCAGTATGAGAAGGTCCTGTTTCTCAAGCCTGATCATCTCCCGGCTGTAGGAGTTATCAGCCTGAGCCATTTTCAGACGGGTCAGCAGTCTGGCAGTGTTCTGGTAGCTGACCCTGTATCCCTTCACGCAGGCCTGATGACCTGGAGCTGAAGCCAGGAAGCTTTTTCCGGCACCGGTAGCGCCGGTAATGATCAGATTCTTGTGGCGGTCAACAAAACTACAATCAGCTAAACGTTGCCACTGGCCCGTGTCCAGATTGCGGGCCGTCTGATGATCCACATCCGGCAGGCAGGCCTGGTAGCGGAAGCGGGCATTGGCAAGACTGCGGCGGATGCGCTGATTCTGCCGGTGGTTCCACCCGGCTTCCAGCAGACAGGCAATCCACTCATCGGGCGTGAGCCGCTCAAAGGAGCGGCTTTCCAGGCTGGTCTGAAAAGCAGTGGCCATGCCTCGCGGATCCCGCGCCAGGCGCGGTGGTCCGCTTAACTTCATGGCTTTCATCTGGGAAAGAGTTGTCTGGTGATTCATAAATAAACGGTTAGAGGTGGAACAGACAGGAATAAGGGTAATCTGTTGGTAGTAAGCCTGACCCCGGATATTGGGGTGCAGGGGAATCACCGGAGTTTCTTCAAGCAGATCCAGTTGCTGGTCCAGAATCTGGAGCACGGTCCGGCAGGAATAATTCTGATAGTGCAGCGCCCTTGAGCAGGCTTTTTCCAGGCGTTCCCTGCCTGCTTTCTTCTCCAGCGAGAGTACGCCTGAACAAGCTGGACCTTAAATCAGATGATTTAATCTGAGGTCCATACCCCTGCTCAGGATGCTTCTTACTCTGAAGTATACCCGAGATGAAGGCTTTGGTCTGCGGGCCTGCTTTTTCAGCCCACTGCTCAAAGCGCTCCACGTTCCACTCAGCCACAAAGCGGTGGGTGGAAGGCAGGTGATGGGCCTGGGTGGAGTAGCTGTGCTGGCGGTAATTCCGCTCATGGACGGCAATGCGGTCATAGCCTGAGTAGATCTCCACCAGTTGTTCGTTGCAGGAGAGTTTTACCTTCCGACCCACGTAGCGGAAAGGAACCGGGTAGTAGTGTTTGTCAGCGCTCAGCAGGACATGAGAGTTCTTCTGCATCCTGGCCAGACTAAACTCCCTTATCTGGTAAGACTCCGCCGGCAGGGCCCCCGGGGCCGGCTTTTCTACCTGTTCAAACAGGTCCTTGCGGCTGTAGGAGCGGTTCCGGAAAAGGATCTGGTTGTAGACCGGCAGCAGGGAGTGAATGGCTTCATTAAGCTGCTCCAGCGAGAAGAATACCTGATTGCGGGGGGGGGCAAAGATACGCTGGTAAGTCAGGTTCACGGCTCCTTCCACCAGTGATTTGTCGCACGGTTTTGCCGGCCGGGCCGGCAGTACGGCCATCCCGTAATGGTTGGTGGACCTCCGATGGCTCAGGATGGGCCAGGTCCGGTCTTCGAAGGTTTCGTTCAGCAGGGGCTCATAGCGGGAGGCTCTGGTAACGGCGGCCTTCAGATTATCCGCTACTACGGCCCGGGGAGTGCCGCCAAAGTAGCGCAGGGCATTTTCAATGCCTCTGATTACAAAAGCTTTCTTCTGGCCGGGCAGGGCTTCCACGTACGTGTACTGGCTGCCTCCCGGTACGCATACCAGTACTTCCACTTCCGTTATCTGACCACTGTTGGGATCGGTGATGGAGAGCTTCCTGCCTGTAAAATCAACAAATAACTTCTCTCCGGCTGTGTGCTCAAGGTGCATGTGCACCTTCCGGCTTTGCTGCCAGGTGCTGAAATGGTGACACAACTGGGTGTAGCGGTAACCATCCGGATTCTTTTTCAGGTACTCCTCCCACAGCAACCGGCGCGTGGGCTTACCCCGTAAATATGGACGGTTGAAAGAGAATGAATAAATTGTCTTATCAACCAGTTTTTCCATTATGTCGACCACTAAGAAAACGTATACCGGAGCCTATCTTCGTAGTAGAGATCCAGGAGTTCAAAGAAGAAGCCGTACGGCTGGCTAAGCAAACAGGTAAGCGGAGCCAGGTGGCCCGAGAGTCAGGCATACAAGTGAGCATGCTCCGGCGCTGGCAGCTGGAGTTAGAGCAGCATCAGGAAAAAGCATTTCCAGGTACAGGAAAGCCTGTAGATGAAGAATTAACCCGGTTGCAGCGGGAGAATCAACGCTTAAAACAGGAGGTCGAGATCTTATGGAGGCAATGGGTATCTTCGCCTTTCGTCCTCAAGCGGATCCGACACTAGTGTCGTGGTCCGCCAAGGTACCCGTTTATCCATCAGCATCGAGGACTTTACCCCGCCATGCTTTGCCGGGTAATGCAAGTGTCCAAAAGTGGCTATCATGCATGGGTGAAAAGACCGGAAAGTGAGCGTAGCAAGCAGAATAACCAATTAGTTGAAAAGATCCGGAAAATTCACAAGGACAGTGACTTGAGTTACGGCAGCCCCCGGATTCATGTAGAGTTAAAAGAGCAGAAAGTGACCTGTTCGCTTAACCGGGTAGCCCGATGGACCCAGATGCGGGCTCTGTGGCAGGTCCATGAAACTGGAAGGCATTACCGCTAAGCAGAAACGAAAATTTGTGCGTACTACCGATTCTGATCATGATCTGCCCGTGAAGGAAAATAAACTTAACCAGGAGTTTGTAGCGGCTATGCCCGATGAGAAGTGGGCCGCCGACATCACTTATATCCGGACTGGGGAAGGATGGCTGTATTTAGCAGTAGTACTGGACTTGTTTTCCCGTAGAGTGGTGGGCTGGCCGATGAAGCCTGCCATGGCTACTTGCCTGGTAAGTAGTGCTTTGCAAATGGCCCTGCTGCAACGAAAACCGGCTAAAGGTTTAATTCATCACTCCGACCGAGGCAGCCAGTATGCCAGCAATGAGTATCAAAAGCTACTAAGATTATCGGAGGCGGATTGTTCCATGAGCAGAAAGGGGAACTGTTACGATAACGCCGTGGTAGAAAGCTTTTTTGCCACACTTAAGCGGGAACGGGTGTACCAACGAAACTACCGGACCCGCATGGAAGCCCGGCAGGATATATTTCACTACATTGAAGTATGGTACAACCGAAAGCGAAGGCACTCAACGTTAGGGTACCTCAGCCCCGAGCAATATGAACAGCACTACCAGTATTCGCTAGCTAATTGTGCTTAACTGACCGTCCACCAAAAAGGGGGAAACCCAGAGACGTATATCCTCCGGGAGTACCAGCAGGTGCTGCCCAAAAGCATGATAGGCAAAGCTTTCCACTACCTTGCCGCCCGCTACCACAAGATCTGCGAGTACCTCCGCAATGGCCGGCTCGAGATTGACAACAATCTTGTTGAGAACTCCATCTGTCCCGTTGCCCCTGGCAGAAAGAATTACCTTTTTGCCGGATCCCATGCCGGAGCAGAGAAGGGTACTTCTGCCATCGAAACAGTTTACCGGAGGAATTCCAATAGTCGTACTCAGCTCTTCAGACAATCCACAGGACAGGCGCAGAGTGGAACATTATAACGTCCTTGAATTCCTCCAAAAGCCGATGACCGATGCGCAACCGGCTTCAATGATGCCATAATCAGCATGCTTTGGCTCAGGCGCAGCCTGCAACATTCCGTTTAATGAAGTGCCCTCCTGTAAATTACTGCAACTTCTCTTCAGTAAGAGGTTTCTCTGTCTTGCCTTTCACTCCGAATTGCCCGAAGGCGTCTGCGTCACGCAATATCATACTGCTGACAACCGGCACGGCAGTATGAACAGGGCACGTCTTTTTTATTTCTTTGCGTCTGGCTAAAAACTCTGGGGCATTCAAAACCGGCATATTAACCTATGACATAATCAGGGTATTCCCGTTTTGCTGCATTGCTGTGGGCACAGTTGGTCCGGATGTATTCCGATGCTTCCGGGGCATCCGTGAGGGTGAGGATCCACCCGGCAATGGCCATCTCCGGAAAGACAGTAGTTAAGGTAATGAGTTGGCTTGTCATCGCCGGCGGGAAGTATTTTGCACTGGCACCGGTGGCCCGAACCTTGCCTCCCTGCAATTCAACGGGCGTCTTTTCCTGATAGTGCTGGTGGCCCTGCATGGCAGGTAAGCTTTGGGGGGCTGTTCTTAACTCATCTGTCAGGCTTTTTTGTATACTTACCGATGATATTTTACAGTTGTGCAACAAGCATCCCAAACACCAACGACCAGCACGCTGCTTACGCGCAGAACTAATCCGGGAGGCCACGGCTGCGAGTGGTCTTGTTTCCTTAGCGGTCAAGACCACCAGTAAAAGATCAAAACTCTACAAGAGCTCAAAACAATGATAAATAGCAATATCACATTGACTGAAACAGAAAAAGATGATCTAAACGCATTTTTCCAGTTTCAGCTTGACAAAAAAGCAAATTATTTAGCAGCGTTCACATCTGAAGACCCAAGCGACAAAACTGCTTACATTGAAAAGTATACAAAGCATTTAGCTGACCCGACCATAAATATGCGGACAATAAAAGTAGACGGTGTAATTGCAGGCAGCATAGCGAAATTTGTTATAGAAGACGAAACCGGGATTACGTATTGGATTGACAGAAAATTTTGGGGACAGGGAATTGCCACAACTGCACTTAATGACTTTTTGAAAATCGAACAAATCAGACCAGTTTATGGACGTGTTGCATTTGACAATTATGGCTCACAAAAAGTTTTAGAAAGATGTGGATTTGTAAAAGTCGGAAAGGAAAAAGGATTTGCTAATGCGCGACAAGCAGAAATTGAGGAATTTATTTATAAACTTTCGGACTAACAATCAGACAACAACGAACCGCTAACACAGTCCGCTAAAACGCAAACCTTCAGCAGGAAGGCATGGCATCGGGTAGCTTTGATTCGTGTGCGAGTCGTTTTCCTGAAAGATCGAAAGATCAGGGGGGCAGCGGTATAGGCTATTTCTTTCATCATCCACTTCTCCTGCTCAGTCAATGCTTTCCCAGACCATCGCCACTTTTCCCCTGGTGCGCATGGCTTCAATGTAGCTTATAGCCTCTGGTATTTGTTTATAAGAATAAGTCTTCTCCAGATGAACTCTGATTTTTCCGGTTTGAATCAAAAGTGCCAGCTTCTCTAAATCTTTTGTGTTGGCCTGGGCGGTGAACTGGGTGAGCGGAAACTTTCCCATTCTTCCCGTTATGCTTAGAGAAATCATATGCCGCATCGTGGTGAAACCAACCACAACGCCACGCCCTCCCATGCGCTTGAAGTCGCTGTGAGACAGATTGCCGTGCGCATCAACAATGAGGTTGTATTTCCCTTCGTGACGATGAATGTTCTCTTTATCGTATGCGATCACCTGATGGGCACCCAATGACTTTACAAAGTCAACGTTTTTACCCGAACAGACGGCGGTTACTTTTGCACCATACGCCTTTGCAATTTGCACCGCAAAATGACCGACACCGCCTGAAGCGCCATTAATCAGGACTGATTCGCCTTCATTTAGTTTTCCATGCGTAATGAGTGCCTGCAAAGCCGTTAATCCGGCAACGGGGACACTGGCCATTTGGGGAAAACCGGCTCCTTCCGGCATCAGGCCACAAACATCAGCTCCTACACATATATACCGGGCAAAGGCACCGCCTTTGGATGACTCACCAAATACCCGGTCTCCCACCTTAAAATGCTTTACATTATTTCCTGCTTCTTCTACAATGCCTGCAAAGTCAAAACCCGGAATTTTATCTTTGGGCTTAAACAATCCGAAAGCGAACCGGGCTAACAGGGGTTCTCCCCGAAGAATATGCCAGTCAGCGGGATTGGCCGAATTGGCTACGACTTTCACCAGAAGGTGCTCATCTTTCAAAGACGGCTTTTCTACCTCTTCCAGTTGAAGAACTTCCGGTCCTCCGTATTTTGTTTTCGTAAATGCTTTCATCTTAACATGTGTGATTCATTTCAACTACCGGGTAGTTCCCGGGGGTGCATTTTGAAATAGCTGCATTGCCGGTAATGTAACAAACATTGCCGAAGCCATTGCCGGTAGCGTACCCCGAAAACCATACAGGCAGTAAAGGTGGGACTTGATAACTTAAACTATCAGAAAAGTATTACAGATGAAAAAAACGTAAGCGTTACACCACCCCGCCAGTCCTTAAATTACCTTACCCCTGCTGCCCGGCAGTAAAGCAGAACCTGCCTGATACAAAACGGCAGCAGCTTCGTAACGAAAGAGGCTGCTGCCGGAAATGAGTTTACCCTGACGGGAGTAATGCGCTATACGAATTTACCTGGCCATGGCGCGTCTTGCCGCAACGGCCGTTGCGGGAAAATCCGTGAATACGCCGTCTATGCCCAACCCGTAGAAATAACGGTACTCCGCCAGCGGATCATTGTTGTAATCTTTCAGGAGCCGGCGCGACTCGTTGCGGAAGGTGTACGCGTGCACCAGCAATCCCCGGGCATGGGCCCGCTCAATAAGCGTGGTGGGGGGAAGTCTGGTGAAATCGGCATCGTTCACCCGGCCGTCATTGCTGATATCGTCAGCAGCCCCGTCGTTGTTGGCGTCGGTGAAAGTGTAGGGCTGGATAAATGGCTTCCAGGGGCCGATGCCGTTGGCGTAGGTTTTGATAAAGTTCAGTCCTTGGTTGGTAGCCAGGTCATTGTAGGTGCGGGGGTCTCCGCTCACCACGAAATCGTAGGGCTGGCCGTTGGGGGCCTGCATCACAAGGTTGCCGTTTTTATCCACGTCGTAGGCGTCAAACAGCTGCACCAGCTTTACGGTGGACTTGCTGCGGATGTATTGCAGATTGGATACTTCAAATGACTGCACGAACACGGGGGCGTGGTAGTGGTTCCAGCCGGCTTCGGTAAGCGTCCCGAGTACTTTGTCGGTGATGGGGAGATTCATCTGTTCGTGGAAAGTAGGGTGCTTGGTTTCCGGATAAATTCCAACGATGCGTCCTTTGGCCGCCGTCTGTCGCTTGGCGAGTTGGATCACTTCGGCAAACGTGGGAACGGAATACAAGTCGTTGTACTGCTGGGGGCGTTCCGGAAAAGCCTGTCTGGCTTTCAGGGTTTTGATTTCGGCAAGGGTAAAATCACCGGCGAACCAGTCTTCGCAAGGGACTCCGTCTACGTTTCTGGTGGTCTTGCGGGAAGCAAACTGCGGCAACTCCGACACATTGGTGGTACCCGACAGCATGGGTTCGTGGCGGCAGATCAGCACCATATCTTTGGTTAACACCAGATCGGGCTCGATGTAGTCGGCCCCCTGATCAATGGCCAGCTGGTAGGATTCAAGCGTATGCTCGGGCAGGAGCCCGGAGGCACCCCGATGGCCGATCACCAGAGGGGTTTTCCGGGAATCCGGTTTGATTTCATCCTGAACCCGGTCTAAAATCTGGTCGCAGGCGGAAAGCCCGGTCATGAACAGGGTGATAAGTAAAAAAGCTGGTTTTTTCGTGAACATCATTTTGAACAGGTTGAAGTTTGCGCAAGATGGTTCACCAGGGTTACGTACAGGTTACCCGGACATTATATCACTATTAAAAATTTTTACCTGCTCTGTTTATTCTGACTTTTCGTTTCTGCAGCCGCCTGGCCGGGTAATCCTTACCGAATGCTTTAACATTGCCCCTTCCGGCCTTCCTTCAGGAACGGACAGAGTATCTGGCAAATCAATGATACAACAAGGCCTGATCCAACCGGTAACTGTCAGGCCCCCATATCACCCGGCAAGGATGTTACGAACTGGTCGCAGGGGAGCGAAGGTTAGGGTCAGGCAAGCTGGCCGGTAAGCAGCGGATCACGGCCGTCGTCCGTAATCTGACTGATGCGGAGGTAAAAATCCGCCTGTCTGAAAACATGCAGCGGGAAGATGTTCATCCGCCGGATGAGGGCCGCGGCCTGTTGCAGCTGATCCGGAACGGAAAGAAGCCCCGATACCTGGCTCAGAAGGCGGGCAAGACCGAAAAACACATTCATCAGTGCCAGTCCCTGAATGGACTCAATGCCTGCCAGCAGTAACTTTTTCCGGACTAAAATATTTACCTGTTGGCTCCCGCGGAGGTTTCTCCTGCGAACGCAGCCGGCAAAGTAAGGCCTGAAATATAATAGGTTGGATACTGCCCGGAAGGCCTTCGGGTGGGTCAGGTGCAGCAATGTTACTACTAAAAGTTGGGGAGAAAAGCAGCCGGATATCCCTCTTTGTACAATACCCGTTGAGAATGCCTGCAATACCGGTTACGACCAGGTAAGAATTTAACAAAACCCAGTGAGAATCACATAACGAATATTCCTGTATTGTTCAGATCCTGACCAAGAGTGGCAAGCGCCCAACGGTTGCTTTCAGCCGCCCGGAATTCTACCGGCGTATCAGCGGCAAGTACACCGGTCATGTCTTGTTTGGGGCAGCCGAGCCTGCCTTCAACGCACCGGGCAAAGCTACCTTACCCGATCAATTTTCACCCTGACTTCTCTGTCCCTGATCTCCCCCCGACTCCTGCTGCCGGCCGCTCCGGGCCTGCAGCTCTCTGTAAATCTTGATGAAGGAATATTGCCCGTTACGGTTGAAAGAGGCCGTACCCGGCCTCTTTCAACCCTCTGCGCTTACCCGGGAGTAACATACTTTATTGTCAGCCGGCAGCAGCGGGAGAAGGCTCCCTGCTTGGGTTTTTAACTCCTTTCCCGTCTGTCTGGGTAAGCGAAGTGATCCTTGCGGCATTGGCCGAAAGGTCACTGATGGCTTTTTTGCCCCTCTCTGAACCTGCCACTGCCGTAAGGGCTGCTCCCGCGACGGCTCCTCCCACCGCTGCCAGCCACTGCCGGTTTTGACTGATCCATGCATTCACCTGCTTTGATGCTGATCGTTTCTGCTTTTTCTTTTTGGCCATTTCTGTACTATTTAAATATACTGTATTGTTAATTTATTGTTATGTAATCGTGCTCAGGAAGGTACGTAGAAGCGCAGCTTTGGTTGAGTAATCATCAAAAATTCAAAGATAAAGCATGTTCAATGCTGTTAAGCGGGTGCTTCTGAGTCTGGAAAGTTTACTATAAGTAAACATTTACATAACATTTTGTTAATAAATCTATTGCGGATAACTTTGCCGCTTCTACAGCAACTTACTCATGAATAGTACAAAACAGGTACGCAAAGCCCATTGGGCAAAACTTTGAGAGGCCATCCTGTCAGTGCTTTCTGCAGGTCAGGGAATAGATTCCGGGCAGGTACCTGAAGCAGACGGAAAGGCGGCCCGCAAGCTGGTCAGGCAGTTGGCTCCGCCTGCTGATCCGGCTGAGAAGGTTGCCAAAGCGAAGGAAACCGCTGCCGATGCTTTCCCTGCAGGCCCTCAAAAAAATGAGCAACCGGAGCAGAAGAAGGTTAAAAAGGATAAGAAAAAGAGAGACAGGGCCTGAAAGCCCTTCAAGGCTGCGCCCGGTTAGTTTCCGAATGCTGACAACGGAAGCAGCCATTCAGGTAAGGGATGGCCCAATAAAACCCTGCCTCGGGAGGACTGCTTTTGCTTGCAGCCAATGTGATTTCTGCTCCAAGAGTATGTTTAAAGATGTATGTAGGCGGGCTTGCCAAATTGTCAAGGGAGTCCAAAAGAGGAACTAGTGCATCAAGAACGAAAAGATCGGTAGTTTTTTTACCTTTAGCCTATCATC
>JAUJMU010000005.1:0-21075 GCA_030446715.1 Cytophagales bacterium
GATTGTTTTGTTCCGGCTTTCCCCAACCGGTTAGTGGGCGAAGCAAAGAAGGGGAATGTAGTTGTGTTCATGGGTAGAATGGGTAAAGATTAAAAAGAGATTAGATTGATTTTAGTCTGTTGAATGGGTAGCCTGCCCACTTCTAGCCGGGCAAAGCGAATCCCGTCCCCGGAGCTTTGCGCGTACGCAAAGCTCCGGGGAAGGAAGAGGGCGGAACGGGAGGGGTTATTCTTTACTAATACCCCGGGTTCTGCTGACCGGCAATGGCGGAATTGGTGTTGATTTCGGTGGACGGAATCGGCAATACGTAGGATTTGTTGTCGTCCCACTGGATGTTTCCCCCGGCCACGGTGGTCTGGTAGTAGTCGGCTTCCTGCCGGCCGATCCGCCAGCGGCACACGTCAAACCACCAGTGGGCTTCCCCGAACAGTTCGGCCCAGCGTTCGTAGCGGAGCGGGTTGTTGCCCAGTACCGGGTCGGAAGCATTGGTGGGCGCAGTCAGGCTGGGGTAATCCACCGGCGAAGGCGCATCTACCGGGTAACTGTAGGCCCGGCGCTTTACTTTGTTGATGTATTCCAGCGCCAGGGCGTCGTTGCCGGTACGGGCATTGGCTTCGGCGTAAAGCAGGTACACGTCGGCCAGGCGGAGTACGTACTGGTTGGAAGCGTCGTTGCGCCGGTAGAACCCGTTCACGGCGTAATCCAGGGTGGCAAACTTGTGGAAGCTCCAGCCGTAGTACTGCCGGCGTTCGGCCACGGGAATTTCCTTGTAGCGGGCCACGGGAACCCAGGTTTTGCCCCCGTCGGTGCTCACGCTGTCCACCCAGGGCTGCAGCGCCGCCACGTACAGGCGGGGGTCCACCGCTTTTTCGGTCCGCAGCCGCAGCGACTCTTTTTTATATTCGGGATCAATGATTCTGGCCGGATTGAGGGCGCTGGGATTCCGGCCGGTGTATTTGGGGTTGTCCACCAGCGTCCAGAGGGGTTGCTTAAAGCCGTAGCGCAGCAGGTTTTTGTCGTGCACAAACTCGTTGCCGAAGCCCAGCGCGGCCGCACTTTCTTCGGTGCCGTTCGCCCCTAAATAGCTGGGGGCGATAACCAGGCCGATCAGGGTGCTTTGGTTGCGGACGTCGCCGGTGGGAAATTCCAGGTCCCGCTCCACGTTGATCTCGAAAATGGATTCTTCGTTGTACTCGTTGGCCGGGTCGCCGTTGAACGCGTTCCGGTATTTGGGGAAGGGCATCAGCCGCTTGCCGCCCCGGTCAATGACTTCCCTGAGTTTGGTTCTGGCCTGCTCCCAGTCCTCGGTAAATACGTACGATTTGCCCAACAGGGTCTTGACGGCCCATTCGTTCACCCGGCCCCTTTCGGCGGCGGGCCATACTTTGCCGGCCAGCAGGGTTTCGGCTTCCTCTAAGTCAGCGATGATGTACGACCATACTTCCCCTACCGTGCTGCGGGGCACCTGGGTGTCGGCCAGGCTGCCGGCTACCGAGCGAATGATGGGTACGCCCATTTTGTCGCCCCCGGCCCCGTTGCGGAGGTAACTCTCCCCGAACAGGTTAATGAGCAGGAAATAGTGCAGGGCCCGCAGAAAATGGGCTTCGCCCTTCATGGCGTTCAGGGTTGCTTCTTCCCCGGGTTTGGCGTACGTCTTCTGGTAAAATTCCAGCCGGTCCATGAACGCATTCGCGTTTTTGATGCCCGTATACCCGCCGGTCCAGGCGTCGGCGGCGTAGGCGTTGGTGGTGTTCAGGTTGTTCCGGGCCGCTTCGATCCAGGAAATATCCCCGGCAAAAGCCAGGTTGCTGGTGTGGTCCAGGTTGTAGAGCAGTTTCGCCGTCAGGTCCCGGCCGTATATGTTTCTCCGCACGTTTCCGTACACGGGAATGAGTACGTTGAACAGCTGATCGGTATTGGCGGGGTAGTTGGCCGTGTTGTATTCATCCACTTTGACGACCAGGTCCGGATCTTCCCGGCACTGGGTAGACAATAGCAGCAGCCCCAGCAGGCAACCAATGGTGAGTTTCTTTGACATCATATTCGGCATAAGGAAGGGATTTGATACGGGTTGGAATCAGGGAATCAGAAACCCAGGTTGAGGCCCAGGGAATAGGTGCGGACCTGCGGGTACCGGATGGGCCGGTCAATGCCCCGGTTGGTGACCCCGCCGCCGATCTCCGGGTCAACCCCGGAATATTTGGTGAAGGCCAGCAGGTTGTTGCCCATCAGGAAAATCCGGCTTTCGCGCAAATGCAGGAAGGAGAGCCACCTGGCCGGCAGGTTGTAGCCCAGTTGCAGGTTTTTCAGCTTCAGGTAGCCGCCCTTTTCCACAAAGTAGCTGTTGACTTGGGTGTAATTCCCGTTGGGGTCGTTCTGAAACCGCACGTTGCCGTTGGCGTCCGTATCCAGATAGCCCAGGCGGGGCTGATCCGTCAGGCCGTTGTCGCCCAGGAAGGAAGCGCCGAACACGTCGCGGGAGGTATTGCCGTCGCCGAACAGGTAGCTGGTGTACGGGCTGACCCCGTTGAACAGGTCCACCCCGGCCACCCCGTTGAACAGGGCCTGCAGGTCAAACCCCTTCCAGTTGAGACTCAGGTTGAACCCGTACACGAACAAAGGGTTCGGATTGCCCATAAACACCCGGTCATCGGCATTCAGTTGGCCGTCCTGGTTGGCGTCTTCAAAAATCAGGTCCCCGGCCCGGGCCTTTTTGCCGGCAAACTGCGGGCCGGCCGCGGCTTCGTCGTCAGTCTGGTAAATGCCCAGGGCCCGGTAGCCGAAGAACTGGCCGAAGGGCAGCCCCGCCTGGGTCCGGCTGATGTTCTGCCGGCTCATCACCCCGTAGCCGAATCCGTTGTCTCCGGCGTTGATCGGGTTCTCGTTGATGTTATCCAGGTTGAGTACTTTGTTCCGGTTGAACGCCCCGGTGAAACTGATGTCGTAATTGAGGCTGCGCAATTTATCCCGGTAGCCCAGCAACATTTCCAGCCCCCGGTTGCGCACCGAACCGATGTTGGTCGTAAATCTGGTGGTTACGTTGGGGCCGCTGAAGCCGGCGCTGTTGGGAATGGGCAGGTTGTAGAGCATGTCCCGGGTGGTCTTGTCGTACCAGTCGGCTGTCAGGTAGACTTTGCCCTGCAGCAGCTCGGCGTCAATGCCCACGTTGCCCTCGTACACGGTTTCCCACCTGATGTTTTGGTTGGGAATGCTTTTCTGGCTGAAACCCAGGTTGCGGGGACCGCCGGGGCTAAAGTTCTGGGCGCTGACCATGTCGTAGGTGGACAGGAAGAGGTACGAATCAATGTTGTCGTTGCCCAGCAAACCGTAGCTGGCCCTTAGCTTGAAACTACTCAACACGACTTGCAACGGACTAAAGAATGATTCGTCGCTGACCCGCCAGCCCACGGAAGCCGACGGAAACAGGCCGTACTGGTTGCCCGGACCGAACTTCTGGAAGTTGGCATCCCGGCGGACGGAGGCGGTGAACAGGTATTTGCCCGCGAAATCATAGTTGATCCGGCCGAAGTAGGACTTCAGAAAACCATTGTCATCCACGTTGCCGCTCACGATTGAGGTAGAGGCCGAAGTCGGGAAAAAAGAATACGAGGGTTCCAGCGCCACGGCAGTTTGAATACCGTTTACCGACGAACGTCTGGTTGTAATTTGTTCGTAACCGGCCAGGGCTTTCAGGTTGTGCTGGCCGAACGACTGCGCGTAGCTCAGCACCGAGTTGTGGAGCAACTGGCGGGAACTGGCGGATTGTTTTCCAGGCTGTTCTGGGCTTTTGACCTGCCCGAAGTCGAACCGGTCCCGGAATATGTTGTTGCGGTCTTCGTCCACGGTATAGCCCAGCGTCGTCGGAAGGTCAGGTTCAGGGGCAGGGATACTTCCACAAAGGCATTCCCCTGCAGTTGAAAGGATCTCCGTTCAATGTCAGCCGAATATTCCGTGCCCACGTAGTTGGTGCCGTCGAAGCCGGCCGGCGACCGGCCCCATCCCCTACCGGGTTGGTCTCGTCGTAGATGGCCATGATGGGCTGGGTACGGAAAAAGGATTCTGGGCACCGTCATCGTCGTCGTTGGAAGACAACGGGTTGGCCGCCCGTTCGTAGGCGTAGAGTTGTTCGCCGATCTTGATGCGCGGGCTCAGTTTGATTTCGGTGTTGACCCGCGCCCCGTACGTGGTCACTGAATTGTCAATCATCACCCCGTCTTCCCGGTCGTAAAAGCCGGACACGTAGTAATTGGTGTTTTCGGTAGCTCCCGACACCGACAGGTTGTAGTTCTGCTCGGCACCATTGTTGTACATCGCATCCATCCAGTCGGTATCCGGCAGTTGATTAATGTCCGCATCCTGCAGGTAGGTTGGATTGAGGTAACGCTTCAGCCGCACGAACTCATCACGGTTGAGCAGCTCGTACAACCGGGGTTGTACAATACCGTACCGGGCGCTGAGATTGACCTGGGGCTTGCTGTTTTTCCTTTCTTGGTGGTGACGATGATGACGCCCCCGGCGGCGGCAGCGCCGTAAATGGAGGCGGCGCTGGCGTCTTTGAGTACGTCTACCGATTCAATGTCCTGCCAGGTTGATGTTATCCCCCGATTGCCGCACCCCGTCCACGATGTAGAGGGGGCTTTGTTCCGCAGGGAAGACACCCCCCCGGATGATGATGCTGGAGCCGGAGCCGGGCGACCCCGAACCTTTGACTACTTCCACGCCGGGCATTCTTCCCTGCAGGGCCTCCGAGACGCTGTTGGCGGGCAGGTTTTTGATGTTCTCGCCTTTAACCGAGGCCACCGAGCCAGTGAGGTCGGCCCGCTTCTGGGTGCCGTAGCCCACCACCACCACTTCGCCCAGGGTCTTAACATCCGGCACCAGGGTGACGTCAATGGCCGAACGGTTGTTGATCGGTACCTCTTCGGTCACGTAGCCGATGTAGGAAAACACCAGTACGCCGCCGGTTTTGCCCATCCGGCACGGGCAGGGTGTAATTGCCTTCCGGATTGGTTGTGGTACCGGTCGTGCTGCCCTTCTTCAGTACGTTCGCCCCGGAATGCCCTCGTTGTCGGCGGTTACCTTGCCCGTAATCGTAAGGGCTGCATTCTCCCCGCCCGTAGCCGGGTTCGTTTCGTCCGCCGGAAAAGTTGCCCATCGGGCCGCTGGCCTGGGGCTTTCCACGTCGGCCGACCGCTGTTTTTTCCGCGGCAGCTTCCGGGAATGCTGCCCGAAGATGGTATAGTATTTCTCGCCGACTTTTTCGTAGTTCAGTTGCAGCGGCCCCAGCAGTTTACGCAGCGATTCCTCCAGCGTGTCCGAAGCCTGCAGGGAGTCTTTTACCGTTTTTTCCCGTACGTCCCCTTCGTCGAAATTGAAATACACGTTGAATTTAGTCTCCAGTTCCCGCAGGGCAGTTCGCAGCGCACGGCCCTGGCCCGACTGCACGGCGTTGCCTTCCGGTGGGGAAAGCGAAAAAGCGTACGATTGAGAAAAGGCAAGATTTTGCCCAAAAGTACCATTTAGAACGAGTAGACAAAGCCACGGGTACCGGTGTTGTTTCATAACGGGTAGGAGTAAAAGGAGTGGGTGAAGCGTAATTATTTAGTAGAGGGTAACTTGTTGATCTTCCCGGACCACCTCCAGTTGGTAGATAGCAGACAGGGATTTGAGAATGGCTTCTAAATCATTGCTGGGCAGGATGCCGGTATAGTGTTTGGTAATGAGGGTAGCGTCTTCCAGGCGGAGGCGGATCCCGTAATGGTCTTCCACGGTCTGCAATACTTCCCAAAGGGGCGTACGCTCAAAGATGAGTTTATTTTCTTGCCAGGCCGTGTAATGCTCGGTCTTTACAGTTTTCTTTTGATCTGGCCGCTGCGGGCGAAGTGTTCTACGTAATCGCCGGGCTGCATGAAAACGGGGGCGGCGGGTAAAATGGCCGAAGTTACTTTTACTTTTCCTTCCTGCAACACCACCCTGGTCTTGCGGCGGCGGTCGGTTACGTTAAACTTAGTACCCAGTACTTCTACCGTCAGCGTGGCGGTGTGCACGGTGAAGCGCTGCCGGTCGGGGTTTTTTTGAATGTTGAAGAAAGCTTCCCCCGTCAACCATACTTCCCGCCGATCCCCGGAAAACCAATTGCGGGAAACCTTCAGGGAGGTGTTGGCGTTGAGCGTGACCCGGCTGTGGTCGGCTAAAAGCAGATTTTTCGTTTCCCCGGCCCCCGTGCGGTAAGTCCGGTACAGCAGGTGCTCCTTTCCCCCCAGCCAGCCCGCCCCCGCCAACAGCATAATCAGGGAAACGACGGCGGCCCAGCGAAAGCCTTTGTAGAAAAGAGCGGGGGTGGCGGGCCGGGCCGGCTGAAAAGACTGCCCGGGGCGGCCAGCCATAAACTGCTCGTAAGCAGCAAGGCTTTTTTCAACCTCCGGCAGGTGCTGCGGGTAGGTGTTCTCCCATTCATCCAGGTACTGGTAGAAAAGCGCTTCGTTCTCCGGTTGGGAGAGCCACTCTTCAATCAGTTTTTTCTGCAAAGAAGTAGCTCGCCCCGAAAAATATTCGTACAGAAGTTCTTTGCCGACAGACTTTTCCATGTAATGCATTTTTTTAACAAGACGAATGAGGCTGCCGGTACACGTAGTCCAGGCAGTTGTTTTTCAAAACGGGAGGAGTAAAGTAAGCAAGCCGATCAGGAGAAAGCCGGTGTCTTTGACCACCTGCCGCAAGGTAGCCAGGGCTTTGCTGATGTGCGTTTCTACCGTTCGCTGGGAAATCTGCAGAGACTCGGCAATTTCCTTGTTCTTTTTGCCTTCAAACCGGCTCAGGAGAAACACCTTCCGGCACTGGGGAGGCAGCCCCTCCACCGTTTGCTGAATGGCGCCCGAAAGTTCGTCAAAAGCCATTTGCTGCTCCGGGTGGAGTTGCGGGGTGGCTAATGACACGCTGCTTACCGCCTGCGAACTACTTTTGCCCAGCTCCTTCCGCAGGTAATCCACCGAACGGTTCCGGACCATTGTGTACAGGAAAGCCCGGCAGGAATGCTGAATCTGTTCGTAGAGCCGGTATTCCCAGAAATCGCAGAAAACCTGCGCTACCAGGTCTTCGGCTATCTCGCGGGAATACACGAACCGGACGGCGTGACTGCACAAGGGAGCGAAATACTGGCGAAACAACAGCGAACACCCTTTCCGGGGGTCCTGCTGGAGGGTTTTCCGGAGAAATAGTTCTTTGTCCGGCCTGCCCTGCAAAGGGTCCGGGCCGCTTTCGTCAGAAACCATAGTGTTTTCCTGGAGCGAAAAATTGGCTTTTTGGCTCCCAAAGGGCAGCGTGGTAGAAACGCCCATACTTACTTGGCTGGGGAAATAATCAATTTTTTCTTACGATTGTACTATATAGACGGATGGACAGGCTTTCACACGTAGTCAGGTGCTTACTTTTTTTTTGAAATTAAACTTGGCAGGAGAAATGGGTGGGCCGTCAGTAACCCAGCGGGGAACCAACCCCTTGGGCAGGGATGATGGCAGAAGTTTGAAGCAGAACGCAGGAGGCATTCCCTTTCGGGTTATGATTCGTCCATTTTATTCCTTCGGAAGGCGCCTTCGGAAGAAACCTGTAAGGTTTACTGGCAGATTCTTTGCCGGGAAGTGAAGACGCCATCGGTAGTGGTTAAGTTGCTACTGATTTAGAAAGATTGTAACGCACAATAAAAAGGCGGATGACAAGCTCATTGAAGAAATCAGACTTGGAGAAAGAGAGCGTCTTTCGGGTGAGTCTTCCCATCCATTGACGGATGGTGTTATTCCAGCGTTCCATGTGATTGGTTTGACCTGATTCTTTGCCTGCTTTCTGGTGCTGTTGTCCCGTCTTTTGATAGATGAAGTTGCAGGCCTCCCGATCGGAGACGTCCTCACCACTACGGACAGAAGTCGGAAAAGCTGGTTTGTCTGCGACGAGCCTTCGGGTTGGTAACGGAATCTTTCGGGAATTCTTTGCCAAAGCTTCTTGCAACTTTCCATACTATGGTCACCAATGTAGAAGACAATGATCTTTTTGGTCTTTCGACTAATCACGGACCTGCCCATCAGATCGTGCATCTGAGGTCCACTCCAGAGCCACCGCTTTTGGCTCCATTTGGACAAAGTGCTGCAACTCGTCGTACTCGAGTATATCCTGCCCACTGGGCACATCAGTCAGAGTCGGCTCCAAGTCCGGATGCTTATCGCCTTCCTCTTTGAACCAGCTAGCTACGGTTTGCCTTGCTACACCAAATATTCTTTCAATTCCCCGCATACTATTCCCTTTCGGGCGATAATCTGATAATCTTTACTAATATTAAAACATCTGATAATCAAATAATTATATTCAAACCATTTTATAACTTTCTGATTATCATAGGTATCCTTTTTACCATTCTATCGCCCGAAAGGGAATAGGTCTTTCAAAATAAGCGCTCAGGATTTCTGCTTTCCTGGATTCACTATAGCGAGGGGCTGCATCTAAAGTGCCATATTTACCACACCCTTTGCAATGATACTTTTGCTTGCCGCTTTTCTTGTTATGGCCGTTGCTCACTAAATTAATGCTTCCACAGTGTGGACACGTTTTGGTAATTTGAATCATAGCCCTATCCTTGACTTTCGTGCAAGTTACCCCTTTTTTAAATCAGTCTTTATTTAACCACTACCGAATTTTAAACCATTGGTAACGAAATATGGGCTTCTAAATGGGATTGACGAAACAGAAATGATTAAGCCTACACATAAACAACTATATAACAACAATGCGTTTGAATAGAAAGCATACTGCCAACACCAGCCACTCTGATCAGCACACCGCCTCACCGAAATGCTTAAGCTTAGAGCCATAGTTTCGGGCAGAGTGCTGAAGCTTCTGCAAAATAAAACCGGGTCAAGCGCTGCCGCCTGACCCGGTTTTTTATAATTCTGAGGAGAAGCCTTTTCAGGCACCCTTCCGGAAAACGTGTTCTTCCACCACTTTCAGCCGCTGCTCCAGTTCGCCCATACGGTTGAGTTGTTCGGCCAGCCGGATCACCGACAAGCGGAGTTCGCCGACCCCGGCGGTATTGCGGTCCAGTTGGGTTTGTATTTTATACAGCCGGTCATCAATGGATTCAAGATGCTGATCCATCTGCTCAAATCTTTGGTCCATCCGCTCAAATCTTTGGTCCATCCGCTCGAAACGCTGGTCCATTTGTTCAAAACGCTGATCCATCTGTTCAAATCTTTGGTCCATCTGCTCAAATCGCTGGTCCATTTGTACAAAACGGGAATCAATACCTTCCAGACGGTTATCCATTCCGGACATTTTTTTATTGATCTGCTGAACTTCGATCAGCAGTTCGGCTACCAGTTCGACGAGGTCTTTATTTTTGTCGGCCATAATCGTAAAGATAATGATTTATGGTTTACGATAATTCCCTCAACATTGCCGTACAATACCCCTAAAACTCCTCTCACATGACCACGACACCCCAATATCCTAACATCAAACACCAGACCTCGAACATCGTCATATTAGGCGGCGGCGAAAGTGGTGCGGGGGCGGCACTGCTGGCTAAAGCCAGGGGCTTCCGGGTTTTTCTTTCTGATAAGGGTAAACTGGCCGACAAATACAAAACCATTCTGCTGGACAACGGAATCCCCTTTGAAGAAGAAGGGCATACGGAGGAAAAGATACTGGCCGCCGGCGAAATTATCAAAAGCCCCGGCATTCCCGATAAGGCGGAACTGATTCAGAAGGCAAAGCAGAAGGGCATTCCGGTGATTTCGGAAATAGAATTTGCGGCCCGTTACACCAGAGCAAAGCTGATCGGCATTACCGGTTCAAACGGCAAAACCACTACCACGCTGCTCACGTACCACCTGCTCAAAAATGCCGGTCTGAACGTGGGACTGGGCGGCAACATCGGGGAAAGCTTTGCCAGACAGGTCATTGAAGATTCTTTTGACTATTACGTACTGGAGCTGAGCAGCTTTCAGCTCGATAACAGCTACGAGTTCAATCCGCATATTGCAGTGCTGCTGAATATTACCCCCGACCACCTCGACCGGTACGATTACACCTTTCAGAAGTACATTGATTCTAAGTTCCGCATCCTCCAGAACCAGACTTCAGAGAACTACTTCATCTACTACGCTGACAGCGAAGCCATTGTGCAGGAGATGAACAGCCGGCAACTGATCCCCATCGGTCTGCCAATTACCACGGAGTTTCCTGAAGGCCTGACCGGTAAGCCCAATGTTTCTTACCTGAAAGACGACGTAATCGCTGTAAACTTTGAGTACGGCCACCAGGAGCCGCTGCGGATACCCATGTCCGAAATGACCATCAAGGGCAGGCATAATGCCATCAATGCAATGGCGGCTACGCTGGTTTGCCGCGTGCTGAATGTGCCGGAAGGGAAAATACGGGAGGGGCTGAAAACGTTTAAAAATGCCCCGCACCGCCTGGAACCGGCCGGGGAGAAAGACGGCGTAACCTTTATCAACGACTCCAAGGCCACCAACGTGGATTCAGTGTTCTACGCTTTGGGCAGTTTTGCCCAGCCCCTGATCCTGATTGCCGGCGGCGTTGACAAGGGCAACGATTACAGCCAGATCGAGGCCCTGGTGCGCGAAAAGGTAAAAGCCCTGATCTGCCTCGGCAGGGATAACGCTAAGTTACAGGCGTACTTCAACGGCAAGGTGCCGGTGATCCACGAAACCCGGGACATCCGCGAAGCCGTAAAGCTGGGGCTGGAACTCGGCCAGCCCGGCGACGTGGTGCTGCTCTCACCGGCCTGCGCTTCCTTCGACCTTTTCCGTAACTACGAAGACCGCGGCGAACAATTTAAAGCTGCCGTAAAAGAGGTTGTGGATGGTTAGATGGTTGAATTGTTAAATGGTTGTATGGTCATTTCCCGAGCCTTCAACAGTTGAACAATTTAACCATTCAGCCATTCAACAATTCATCTCAGAATACATACCCGATGCTGAGGCCGAGCCGGAGCGGCACCGATACGCGGCCCTTGCGGACATCGTCGAAAAGCGAATCATAGGAAGGGGAGTCCGTCCACTGCTGGCGGTAGTGTCGGTAGCCGAAGCCGATGCCCAGAAAGCCTTCGATGGTCAGCCCCTGCGCCCCCGGGTCCGGCATCCAGCGGTCACCGACCATAATGCTGTATTCAAAAAGATTTTCGTCGGCCTGAAGTATCCGGCGATACGGAATGCCGCCGTTGCGTTCCGCAACCTGAACGCGGTGGTCGCGGTCGGTAAACCGCACCTCGTGCGCAAAATAAAACATTCCCAGGTTATCGTCCGGCTGATAGAACTTCTGCCTCAGGTATACGCCGAAGCCGCGGTTATACAGCTTATCCAGACCCACCCGGGCACTTTTTTTTGCAAAAGGACTGCGGTAGAGAATATAGCCCGCCTCAAAGCCCAGCCGCTCGCGGTAATAATATTCCACCGAAACCGGCAGACTGCCCAGAAACGGCGCCGCTGGATTGACACCGGTGATGTAGCCGCGAAACTCATTGGGACGGGGCACAAAGTAACGGCTGCGCTGGCGGGGAAGCCGCACTGGTGGCTTGTTATAAGGCAGGGATGGCGTGATCACCCCCGCAACGGTATCAGGCTGGCGCTGCTGCCGGTCGGAAGTAGCCGGCCGCGAGAGGCCACCCTCGTAAAAAGTGTGGTAGTAACCGGCAACCGAACCGTCCGGTTTGTAGATGGTCCACTCCCCTACCCGGCGGTCGTTTTCCAAAGTTCCCTTCAGGCGGAGCTTGCCATCCGGGTAGTAGCCCGTAAAGAGGCCGCGGCCATCGGTAAAAGTACATTCACCTTCCAGGCTGCCGTTATCTTCCGCAAAATATTCCCACTTGCCTTCATACTTTCCGTTCTTTACCGGGCCCCGGGCCTTTACTTTTCCGCCCGGATAAAACTCCTCCTGAATCCCTTCTCCCGCGTTGTACTGCGACTGGGCCATCCGTTCGCCGGTGTCCGAATAATATTTCCAGATACCCTCTTTCAGGCCGTTCCGCTCGCGGCCTTCGGAGGATAGTTTGCCGTTTTTGTGGTAGTACCGCCACTGTCCGTCCGGCTGACCACCGGTAAACTCGCCTTCACTGGTGAGTTTGCCATCCGGTCCGTAGAATTTCCAAAAGCCGGTTTTCTGCCCACCCTTTTCGGTACCTGTTGATTTGAGGTTGCCATTTTCGTGAAAATACCGCCAGGTGCTGTCGCCGGCCTCGTTGCGCAGCCAGCCTTCCATACTGAGTGGGCCGGACGGAAAAAACTCCCGGTAAAAAGCCAGTTCTCCGTTGTATCCGGCAGTTGCCCGGCGCTTGCCATCCTCGTAGTAATATTGCCATAAGCCGGTTTTCTGATCGTCCAGATAGCTGCCTTCGCTTTTGGTCAGGCCACTTTCGTAGTAAAACTTCCAGTCCCCCTGCCGCACTCCGCCGGCGTACGTACCTTCAGACTGGAGTTTCCCGTTTTCGTAGTAGAATTTCCAGACGCCCTCCCGCCGGTTGCGCCGGAGGTCGCCAGCCATCTTCAGATTGCCATTTTCATAAAAATACTCCCACCGGTCTTCGGCTGCATTCTGCTGAAAGAAACCTCTGGATTTTACCTTACCACTCACGTAGTAGCTGGCGTAGGCACCATGGAGCCGGGGATTCCGGAAAGAACTGATTTCGTACTGTTCCTTCAGTTGTTTTTTCTGGTTGTCAAACCAGGTCTTCACCTGCCGGCTCTGAGCGGATAGCAGCGCTGGAAAAAACAGGAGGAGAAAGGGGAGGAAACGCACAAATTGAAGCTTTCTGCCGGTAGCTGGTTGATAACCGGAATACAAATATTACTAAAATTACCGGTAATTACCGCTTCTTCAGGACATTCTCTTCCACCCAGTCGCGGCCCCAGTCGGCTTTTTCAGCTTCTGACCAAAGCTGCGGAAAGAAGATGCGCTTCTGGAAAAAGGGCGGCAGGTACTGCTGCCAGTTGGTGTTGCCCGTGGCAGCAACGGGCTCCGGACTCCGGTGCAGGTAGTGCATTGCCGACCGGAAGTGCGCCAGCGGCCAGTGTACATTGACCAGCAGGTCAAATTGCCGGAGGGCTTCTACCAAAGCTTCGCCGGGCGCTTTGCGGGCAGTCAGCCCATCGGTGAGTACGGCGAAATTATTCTCCCGGCAATCGTGGGCCAGTTGCAGGAGCACAGCATTGTACTTTTCTTCAAACAATTGCAGGGTGAGGGTTTTGCGGCCCGTTGCCTGGTCAATGGCACCTTTTTTCCAGTGAATATTTTCAAACAGAACCTCTGGCGGTGTATCGGGTGTAAACGCCACCCTTGCCTCCTGATCCAGCAGGCGGTACAGCGGTGCCGACCGGATCTCGATCATCCGGAACTGGGCCGACTGGAAGCCGCTGGCCGGAAACAGCGACATCCGGAACTTGCGGAACTGCGCCGCATCCATGCCGGTCAGCATCACGTCGAAGGACTGCACCAGTATCCCAAAATAGCGGTTGATGCGGTCAACGCGCTGCGCAAAAAAATCCTCTTCCACCGCTGTGCCCTGCGCCTGAATCTGCTCCATCTCCAGCTGCACCATTTTGAAATACAACTCCGTCACCTGATGGTACATGATGAATATCTGCTCATCCGGAAAGTCTGTGCGGGGTATCTGCAGCGTCAAAAGGGTATCTACGTGGATATAGTCCCAGTAGTGCAGCGGTTTGGCGTAAAGCAGGCCTTGCAGGTATACGGAGGTGTTCTGCCCGATGGCGGTATATTTTTCCTGCAGGGCCTGAAGCCATTCTTCGGGCGTATGATCGGGAGGAGTATGAGCCATTTTTGTAGCGCTGAATGCTCAATTCTGAATGGTAAACGATTCAAAGGTAACACAATTCCGGTAGCGGTACTGAACGCAAAAACGGCCTGTTGGATTACCTTCCAAAACAAAAGGGTACTCCCGGACCGTTTTATGTTGTAAATTTGAACCTGAATAAAACCCTGCTCACCAGCTAAACTTTGAGCAATTTCCCTTTAGCATTACCATTACTCCTATGAATACTCAATTTGCCGATATCGCCGAAACTACTAACCGAAAGCACCACCAGGACCTCTTTGAATCGCCGGACTTCTACGCCATTGACGACCTGCTCACCGAAGAGCACAAGCTGATCCGCAGCTCAGTCCGGTCTTTCGTAAAGAAGGAAATTTCTCCCATTATCGAAGATTACGCGCAGCGGGCTGCTTTTCCGCACCAGTTGGTGAAGAAATTCGGGGAAGCAGGCGCTTTTGGTCCCACCATTCCGGCTGAGTACGGCGGCGGCGGCCTCGACTACATTGCCTACGGCCTCATCATGCAGGAGATTGAGCGGGGCGATTCGGGCATGCGTTCCACGGCTTCAGTGCAGGGTTCGCTGGTAATGTACCCGATCTACAAGTACGGCTCCGAGGAGCAAAGAAAGAAATACCTGCCCAAACTGGCTTCGGGCGAAATGCTGGGCTGCTTCGGTCTTACCGAGCCCGACCACGGCTCCAACCCAAGCGGTATGATGACCAATTTCCGCGACATGGGCGACCACTACCTGCTCAACGGTGCCAAAATGTGGATTTCCAACTCGCCCCACGCGGATATCGCCGTGGTATGGGCCAAAAACGAAGCCGGCCGGATCAGGGGCCTGATCGTGGAGCGGGGTATGGAAGGCTTCACCACGCCTGAAACGCACAACAAATGGTCGCTGCGGGCCAGCACTACCGGTGAGTTGGTATTTGACAACGTAAAGGTGCCCAAAGAGAACCTGTTGCCGAATGCCGATGGTCTCCGCGGTCCGCTGGGCTGCCTCGACTCGGCCCGTTATGGCATTGCCTGGGGAGCCCTGGGTGCGGCCATGGATTGTTACGATTCTGCCCGGCGCTACGCCCTCGAACGCATCCAGTTCGATAAGCCGATTGCCTCTTTCCAGCTGGTGCAAAAGAAACTGGCCGAAATGCTCACTGAAATCACCAAGGCGCAACTGGTGTGCTGGCGGCTGGGTACGCTTAAAAACGAAGGAAAAGCGACCACTGCCCAGATTTCCCTCGCCAAGCGCAACAACGTGGAAATCGCCCTCCAGATCGCCCGCGAAGCCCGTCAGATTCACGGCGGCATGGGCATCACCGGCGACTACCCGATCATGCGCCACATGATGAACCTCGAATCAGTAGTCACCTACGAAGGCACCCATGACATTCACCTGCTGATCCTCGGCGCTGAAATAACGGGTATTCAGGCTTTTAAGTAAGGGTTTCACCGAGTTTCACGCAAAGGCGCAAAGAAGGAACCGCAAAGGACGCAAAGAATCAGCGCAAAAAGTTCAGAAGCCGGAACAGCAACGCAAAGAGCAGACTATTTCTTGCGCCCTTTGCGTGAAACTCCGTTAAACCAATTCCGGTGACACGTGCCGGTATGGATTCGGCACATGGCTTGCACCTTACTGAGAAAACACTTTCTCAATCAAACACCCTATGAAACCTCTGCAAATACTTCTTTGCGCCGGACTGCTGGCCGTTGCCCCTTTCACCCACGCCCAAACGCCCCAATCCGTAACCGTGCAGCCATTCGTCAAAAAAATTGACGTGACTGGCGCCGCCGAAACAGAAGTGGTGCCCGACCGGATCTTCTTCAGCATTTCCCTCAGGGAATATTTCAAGGACAACCGCGACAAAGACCGCGTGGACATTGAGGCGCTGGAAAAGCAGCTGGTCAATGCCGTGCGGGAAGCCGGCGTACCGAAGGAGAACTTTCAGATCGAAAACATCTACGGCAACCGCTGGCAGTGGAACGGCAAAAAGAAGCCCGCCGATTTTCTGGAAAGCAAGCGGTATGTGCTGGAGCTTTCAGACCTCGCCAAAATAGACCCGATCATCTCTAAATTAGAACCAAAAGGAATTGAGTTTGTAAACATCAGCCGGTACGACCACACAAGAATGGAGCAGTACCGCCGCGACCTGAAGATCAAGGCACTGCAGGCAGCCAGGGAAAAGGCCGGCTACCTCGTGCAGAGCGTCGGGGAGCAGTTGGGCGGTATTCTGGAAATACAGGAAATGGGGGACAACGTATATTACCCGCAACCAGTGTATGCCCGCAGCAACATGATGATGAAAGCCGAAATGGCAGAAAACGATGCCATGGGCGGCGAACCGGAAATCGGCTTTAAAAAGATCAAGCTTCGCTACGAAATGCGGGCTGCCTTCGCGATAAAGTAGACAAGAGACGGGAGACACAAGATGTCAGACAGGAGACAATAGACGTGAGACCTTGTTACTGAAAATCAGCAATTTGCTCTGACATTCAAAATTTAAAATTCACCATTTAAAATTGCGCAGCTAATTATATCTCCCGTCTATAATTCATACGACTGGCCGTATTCGGGAATTTCTACCTGCGGGTAGCCCTCACCGGCGAGGTGCTGCCGGAAATGCACCATGCTGTCGTATTCGCCGTGTACCAGAAATATATTCCTGAGCCGCCCGGGAGACTGGTACTTTACAAATTCGGTCAGATCGGTCAGGTCGCCGTGTCCGCTGAATACGTCAATGCTTTCAATGCGGGCCATAACAGGTATTTCCTGATCTTTGGCAACCGAAAGGCTGCGCATGCCACTCAGCAGTTTGGCTCCCAGCGTACCCTCAGCCGCAAAGCCGATCATCAGGATGGTGGCGTAGGGGTTGGGCAGGTTGGTCATGACGTGGTGTTCCACGCGCCCCCCCGAAATCATGCCGGACGACGAGATGATAATGCACGGCTCGGCGTGGTTGGCAATGGCCTTGCTCTGCTTGAGGTCCTGCACAAATACCAGATTCTCAAAATTGAACAGTGAGTCGTGTTCTTCCTTGAACTCTTTGGCGTCGTCATTCAGGTAGCTCAGAAATTTCTCGTAAATCCGGGTGCTTTTCAGGGCCATCGGGCTGTCGGAGAAAACCTTTACCGGCGTAAATCCACCTTCGGTATAGAGTTTATTGATGGTATAGAGCAGCGCCTGCGTACGGCCCACGCTGAAAGCAGGAATGATCAGGCGGCCCGGATTGTCAATGCAGGTGGTCTTGATGATCTCGGCAAGGGCTTCGGCCTGCGTGCCCGGCGTAGTGTGGCAGCGGCTGCCGTAAGTGGATTCACAAACCAGATAATCCACCTCCGGCATCCGTTGCGGATCGGGCAACAGGGGGTAATTTTTCCGGCCGATATCTCCCGAAAAACCAACAGTCTTCTTTTTGCCGTTTTCGGTCACTTCCACCACAATGTTGGCCGCGCCCAGCAGGTGACCGGTGGGGATAAAAGTGACCTCCACCCCCTTTTTCAGCCTGAATTTCTGGTTATAGGCAATGGTCACCACGCGTTCCACGGTTTCGTGTACCTGCCGGTCCAGATACAGGGAACCGGGATCAATCTGAGTCGTCTTCTTTGACTTTTTTCTCCGGCGTCCGGTTGGCACATCGGCGTGAAGTGCTTTCAGCCGCCGGGAGTTGAGCGAAGCCATGTCCTGCAGCAGCAGATCAGTCAGTGGCAGGGAAGGCGCTGTACAGAGGATCTGTCCTTCGTACCCTTCGCGGACCAGGTTGGGCAGGTTGCCGGAGTGGTCAAGGTGGGCATGGGTGAGCAGGACCACACTGATTTGGGTAGGCTCAAAGGAAAAAAGGCTGTGGGCGGGAATCAGCTGCTCCTTTGCCGGGTTAGGCTTCCGGTCCATATCCAGCCCGCAGTCAATGAGTATTTTATAATCGTCCTCCAACTCCAGCAGGTACATGCTGCCGGTTACCTGACGCGTGGCACCCAGAAAGGTTAATTTCATCTCTTATCTTTTCGGACATCCTGCTCCAGCCGGATGTATATTACAACGTTCTTTTAAGCAATCCATTGCAAATTTACCGGTATTGGGCGCGGTTATCAAATTTGCGATGTTAAATGTGCGGCGTGCGGAACATGCCGGGGTCTGCCGCCTGTATAAGGACAAGAAACCTTCAATTACGACGGCTATAGGTTGCGTCTGAACTTCCCGGAATTACGATTGTACGTAACCTTCATAAAGTTCAAAACCTTATGAAGGTTTTCCGGCAAGTTGTGACGCGCTCTATATAAGTACCCGATCAGAATTAAATTATAGATTTTGAATTAAGACCTCTCGCATACAGTGTGTGATTATGTTCATTCAAAATTCAAGATTTAAAATTTAAAATTGTTTTCTTGCTTAGTATGACCGATTCATCGCGTTCCGAACTTGCGCACCTGCTGCAGCTCCTCCGGCTCGAACGGCAGGCAGACCTGGAAGAATATCAGACCCGCATCGTAAATACGCCGCTTTCCGAACGCCGCAAGCGCGGCACCAGCTGGTTTCCGGTGGTAGTAACCGAGTCGGGCTTCGGCTTGGGAGAGCGGCTGTACCTTGAAATCGAAAGGACTACCGACATCCGCACGCCGCACCTGTTTGGCACGGGCAAATCCGTTTCGCTGTTCAGCCAGGCCAGCGACGCCAGAAATCCGGACGCCATCAACGGTATTGTTTCCTTTCTCGGCTTCAACCGCATGCGCATCATCTTCCACGTGGATGAACTCCCCGACTGGATCGACGACGGCAGGCTGGGCGTAAACCTGCTCTTCGACGAAACCAGCTATACCGAGATGGAAAAGGCGGTCAGAACCGTCATGAATGCCGACAGAAACGCAACGGCCCGGTTGCGCGACGTGCTGCTCGGACAACAACCACCGGCTTTTGACCGGAAAATGTTTGCGCCGGCGATCCCCCACCTGAATGAATCGCAGGGCCGCGCCGTAGCCAATGCCCTGCAGGCGCAGGACGTAGCCGTAATCCACGGCCCGCCGGGCACGGGCAAGACCACCACGCTGGTAGAAACGATTCTGCTCACGCTGAAAACCGAAAAGCAGGTACTGGTCTGCTCCCCCAGCAATGCCTCTGTGGACCTGCTCACCGACCTGCTGGCCGCCCGGGGTACCGATGTCGTCCGGATCGGGCACCCGGCCCGGGTGGGCGAAGATACCCTGAAACATACGCTGGACATGCGCCTGCAGGCCGACAAGCAGTTTTCCCAGATCAAAAAATTGCGGAAGCAGGCCGACGAATACAGCCGCCTGGCGCACCAGTACAAGCGCAACTTCGGCCGCACTGAACGGGAACAGCGGAAACTGATATTAGCCGAAGCCCGCAAGCTTTCGCAGGAGGCCAACCAGACCGAAAAATACCTGACTGATAAAGTGCTGACCGGGGCGCAGGTAGTAACCTGTACGCTGGTGGGAGCCGGTAACCGGTTGCTCGAAGGCCGCAACTTCCGCACCGTTTTCCTCGACGAGGCCGCCCAGGCACCCGAGCCGGCTACCTGGATTCCGGTGCTGAAAGCCGGACGGGTGATATTCGCGGGGGATCACTGCCAGTTGCCGCCCACCATCAAATCTCTGGAGGCCGCCCGGGAAGGACTGGGTGTGACGCTGTTTGAGAAAGTGGTGGCCCGGCAGCCTGAAGCCCCCGTCATGCTGCAGACGCAGTACCGCATGCACGAGAAGATCATGAATTTTTCCAACCGGCAGTTTTACGGCGGTCAATTGCAGGCAGCCGGGAGCGTAAGGGACGCCGTGCTGGGTGAAGGGGAGGTACTCCGGGAGCCTTTTACTTTCCTCGACACGGCGGGCTGTGGCTTTACGGAAGAGTCTAATCCCGGCAACCAGAGCCTGTCCAATCCGGAGGAAGGGCAACTGCTGCTGCGCTACCTGGGACAGGTGCTGGAAGCCTTGCTTGCCGAAAATGAGAATGCAATGGAAAGAATCCGGATTGGCATTATTTCACCATACCGGGCGCAGGTGGAGTACCTGGAAGAGGCCGTTGCGGATTTTCCCCTGCTGCACGAACACCGCAAAAGCGTTACCATCCACACTATAGATGGCTTTCAGGGACAGGAACGCGATATCATCGGCATTAGTCTGGTGCGCTCCAACGATGACGGCGAGATCGGCTTTCTGCAGGATGTACGCCGGATGAACGTGGCCTTGACGCGGGCAAAGAAAAAACTGGTGGTGGCCGGTGATTCGGCTACACTGGCAAATCACCCGTTTTACCAGGCTTTTCTGACCTATGTCGACGAAACTTCCGGGTACCGCAGTGCCTGGGAATTTATGGCTTAAATAGCTGCAAACCAGCCGGGCACTATGACAAAAACAACTATTGCTTTCATTTTGCGTATAGTGAAATCAGGTAACTGATGTTTAACCAGAAAACTCTTACAACCATGAGTACTTTTGATAGAGATCGTTCATACGACAATGATGGAATAGATACCACCGAACTGCGTGCCCGCGGTAACTGGAGTGAACTGAAAGGCAAGATGCGTCAGCAGTACGGTAACCTGACGGACGATGATATGGAATACGCCGAGGGCAAGCAGGAGGAATGGTACGGTAAACTTTCCAACAAACTGGGTCGCACGATAGACGACGTAAAAGACTGGATACGCGGTTTGTAACATAGCCTTCCGGCTAACGAAAGCGCAGTCACCCGTGGCTGCGCTTTTTTGTTGTCCGGCATAGATAAAAATCAGACCGATTCATATAAAATTACCTGAAGGCCGGAGGGCGGTCAGGAATAACCAATTTCTGATGGTACTCGTAGTGTAAGGGAAAGCGAATTTCCAACAGACCCTACCGGCAATGAGTAACGACATGAAGGAACTGATGCAGCAGGCCATGAACGATCCGGAACTGAACCTCCCTCGCAATCCTGATGCCTACCTCCTCCGGCCGGAAGCCAACACGCTGGCCAGTCACTTTTACCGGCAACTGGCCCACTACATCATTGCCTTCGAGAAGCACCTGAACCACGATCAGGAGGTAGGCGTGAAGATGGTCGCTTTTGGTGAAGCGATTACCATGCACGTAGAAGCCATTGAGTACAGCGATCCCAGCCTGATTACCTTTTACGGCTTCGGTGCCAACCGCAAGCCCATGCAGCTCATCCAGCACCTTACCCAGCTCAATTTCCTGCTCACGGCCGTGGACAAAATACCCAACCAGCCCAACCGGAACACCATTGGCTTCCA
>JAUJMU010000005.1:21175-87608 GCA_030446715.1 Cytophagales bacterium
TCACGGCCGTGGACAAAATACCCAACCAGCCCAACCGGAACACCATTGGCTTCCAACTGCAGCAGCAACTGGACAATTACCTGCAGAAGACAATTTCTCCTCCGGCTCCGGAATCACAAAGCTGAAAAGTTTCAACGGCCAATCTGTTTACATCCGCCTCTATGGAATTTAACCCACAAAAAGACCCTATCACCATTGCGGTACCTGCCTTCCGGTTGCGGCGGGGAGCCGAGGGCATGACGGACCGCTACAACGAGCCCTGTCTGATCTCCATTGCCATTGATGAGTGGGGAATTGCCCAGCCTGAACCTGTACTGCACCTGAACTCAGTCTATTTTCCGAAGGTAAAGAAATGGACATGGGTCAACTTCGGCGGACACGGCCGGCTGATTTACGGCCCCCGGAACCCGGGCAGCTTTGTTTCCTACTCGATTCTGTTCATGGAAAATGACCACGACATCCGCCGGCTGGGCCAGACAGTGGAAAGCATCATCAAATCACCGGAGGCACGGTCCATACTCGACACGTTTGCTACGGTGGTGAACCCCACCTACCAGGTAGCCGGCCTCGTGCTTACGCAACTGACGGCTTTGGTGGCGGGCATCCTCCAGCGGAATCAGGATGACGAACTGGGACGGTTTGAAGGCACTTTTCTGCGGGATTTTCATCCGCCCTATAACGCCGGGGATCAGTTTACCCACGAGAATGATTTTATTACCTGTCCGGTAAAGGTGATTGCCCTGCCGGAAAGGGAGACTTCCGGGGAACTGCTGGCTGCCGCATTTTCCGGCAATCTGCCGAAGCTGGTATAGGCCTTCGGTGATTGTAAATTTTGAATGTTAAATGCTCAATGCCTGCCGGTTTGTTCCTGCTTGTCTGGTTTACCCGCCGTAGCGTGGTTTATCCGCCGTGGCGGGCAGTTTCAACGGGTATTCATCCAATGCGTGATTCATGTCAGACTTCAGAATTCTTTCCATTGACGGCGGCGGCACCCGGGGCATTATTCCGGCTACCATCCTGCACTGCCTCGGCGAATCAACCGGCAAGCACCCGGTTGAACTGTTTGATCTGTTCGCCGGCACATCCACCGGGGCCATTCTCTGCGCCGGCATCAGCTACGGACTGCCCACCGACTGGATCAGGCAACTGTATCTCGAAAAGGCAAATGAGGTGTTCGACGATTCGTGGTGGGACAACCTGCGCGACGGATTCGGAAAACGGATCGGTGCTGATTACACCAACCGAAACCTCAGGAAGATTTTACAGAACCAGTTTGGTGATGCTACGCTGGGCGACATTGAGGAGAAAAACAGCGGAGGCAAAATACTGATGGTGGCTACTTTTCACCTGCACCCTCAGGAAGGAGGCAAGCCGGTAAACTTCCGCGCCAAAGTGTATAATTCACATTTCCGCAAAGATAAGGATGTGAAGCTGGTGGATCTGCTGCTGCGGTCGTCGGCGGCTCCCACCTATTTCCCCATCTATCAGGAGCACATTGATGGCGGGGTTGCCATCAATCACCCGGCCATGTCGGCGGTGGCCTTTGCCATCAACAACAATACCGATCCGGCCGGGGAGTTCTCTTATCCGGATGGCCGCTCCAAGGGGCTGCGCAAAGGGGTGGGTGAACTGAAAGTGCTGTCGCTGAGTACGGGCACCTCCAACCGCAATTATATCCCGCCCAAGACCATCGGCAGGGGCGACTGGGGCGAAATTCACTGGGTAAAGTACCTGCCCGACCTGCTGGCGGAAGCCAATGTGCAGGTATCAGAATATTACATCCGGCAGGTAATGCCCGATAACCGGTACCTGCGGCTGGACCCGCATTTCGATGACCCATCGGCCCCGCCGCTCATCCGCAATAAAATAATTCACCTGGACGAGAAGCGTAAGGACATTCTGCTGGCCATGCAGGACTTTGCCCGTGACTTTTACTACAAGCACGAGAACGCCATCCTGAACTTTCTGGGAGAGGTTAAAAAAACGTCTGTGTAGCTGACCAGCTTCCAACCATTGCGACTAGTGCATGACCAACTTAGTTTTTAGAGAAAGACGGTCTTAAAACTTATTAGATTTGAATAGAAACGTTAGGTGTATCCCTAGAATTTAAATTGGTCATGCACTAGATACCAAGAGAGCTGATCATTAACTGTACTGACAAGAAAGGTTATGGCTGAATTGTTCTATGACCGTTTGGTCAATTCAATCACCATACAACCATTCAGCCATATTCACTTTTGTCAATTCAGCTAACAGCGGATTACTTATAGATCAGCACAGTGGGCTTACCATCGGCTTTGAGGTAGCCGCGGTACATGCCTTCCGAATTAAATGGCATGGCAACGTTGCCTTTGGCATCAAGAGCAATGACACCGCCTTCACCACCGCGTTGTACCAGCTTTTTCATCACTACTTCGTCGGCGGCTTGTTTAACGGAAATTCCTTTGTACTCCATCAGCGCCGAAATATCGTAGGCCACCACTGAGCGGATAAAGAATTCGCCGTGGCCCGTAGCCGATACAGCGCAGGTCTGGTTGTTGGCGTAAGTGCCGGCACCAATTACGGGAGCATCGCCGATGCGGCCCCAGCGTTTGTTGGTCATGCCTCCGGTCGAGGTCCCGGCGGCGAGGTTTCCGTAAGCATCCAGCGCTACAGCGCCTACCGTGCCGAATTTGTTGCCTTCGGTGAAGATATTTTCATCCAGGCTGCCTTTATCACCCGAATGGTCCAGCTGCACTTTTTCCTCCTCCTTGGCCTTATTCAATTGCCTGAAGCGGGTTTCGGTGTAGAAGTAAGACGGGTCCACAATCTCCAGACCCCGTTCGCGGGCAAATTGCTCGGCTCCCTTGCCGGCCAGCATGACGTGTTCGGAAGCCTCCATTATTGTCCGGGCCAGGGTAATGGGGCTTTTGACCACGGTTACTCCGGCCACGGCTCCGGCTTTGAGGGTTTTGCCGTCCATTACCGAAGCGTCCAGTTCATTTTTGCCGTCGTTGGTAAACACGGCTCCTTTGCCGGCATTGAACAGTGGTGATTCTTCCATGATGTGAATGGCAGCCTCCACGGCATCCATGCTGGTGCCGCCTTTCTTCAGAACGGCATATCCGGCCTGAAGGGCCTGCTGCAGGGCTTCCTGATAGGCTTTTTCCTTTTCAGGCGTCATATTCTCGCGGGTAATGGTGCCTGCCCCGCCGTGTATCACAAGGGTGATTTTGCTCATGTCTCCTTTTATGACCGGCTGCGCGTGCAGCGTTTCATTCGCGCAAAACAGCAGAACAAGGAAGCAAAGAAATATTTTACGCATAGCATAGTAACTTGAAGTAAGAAGTCAATATAATAATAAAGCCCGTCTTGAACGGGCTTTATGACTTGTTTTATCCGTGTTTAACTGCTTGCAAGGGCTTCGGCACCGCCCACAATCTCAAGGATCTCCTTGGTGATGGCTGCCTGACGGCTCCGGTTGTATTGCAGACGCAGTTCTTTGAGCAGGTCTTTGGCATTTTCGGTTGCTTTATCCATGGCGCTCATCCGGGCACCGTGCTCAGACGCATTTGATTCGAGCAGCGCCCGGTAAAACTGCACTTTCAGCGATTTGGGCACCAGTTCCTGAAAGATTTCTTCCTGAGACGGTTCAAAAATGTAATCGATTTTGTTTGCGTTCTGCTGCTGAACCGGCGCGGCAACGATGGGCAGAAACTGCTCCCGCTGCATCACCTGGGTAACTACGTTCCTGAATTCATTGTAGACCAGGTCTACGCGGTCGTAGGTGCCGTTCAGGAAAGCACTCATTGCATACTCCGAGGCAGCACGGGCATTGGCAAAACTAAGCCCGCTGAATAAACCAGTGTATTCACCATAAATCTTATAACGACGCCGGGTCAGCGCATCCATCCCTTTCTTACCGATCGGCATGACCGTCACATTGCCGGCAGCGGCCTGAGCAGCGTATTTTTCGGCAATCAGATTCACTACACCTTTGACAATATTGGCATTGAACGCCCCGGCCAGTCCGCGGTCAGAAGTAATGGCGACAATCAAAACTCTTTCCGGGGCTCTTTCCTGTGCATACGGATTGGCTACATTGTCTTCCACGGCAGCCGACAGATTGTTCAGGATACCCGTCAGGCGCTGCGCATACGGCCGCATCTGAATAATGGCATCCTGAGCCCGTCGCAGTTTGGCCGCCGACACCATTTTCATGGCTTTGGTGATCTGCTGCGTGGAATTAATGGATTGAATCCGGTTTCTTACTTCTTTTAAACTGGGCATTTGTGCGGTGCTGAATAGTCAATGCTAAATGCTGAATGAGGCAATACCTCCATTTAACATTCAGCATTTAGCATTTTACAATTTATTTAGACATTCCTCTGGCTACTTCCTGAGCTACTTTCTTCAGTACACCCGCTACACCATCATCCAACTTACCAGACCGTATAGAAGCAAGGGTATCTTTATGGCTGGCCGCCAGCGTAGCAGCATACTGTTTTTCAAAGTCTCTCACTCTTTCAACCGGCACAGTGTCCAGCAGTCCGGTGGTAGTTGCGTAAATAACGGCTACCTGCTGCTCTACTGAAACCGGTGAGAATTGCGGCTGCTTCAGAATTTCGGTGTTGCGGCGACCCCGCTCAATGGTCAGTTTGGTAGCGGCATCCAAGTCGGAACCAAACTTCGAAAACGCCTCCAGTTCGCGGTATTGTGCCTGGTCCAGCTTGAGGGTACCAGCTACGCGCTTCATGGATTTGATCTGTGCACTACCCCCTACCCGGGAAACCGAGATACCTACGTTGATGGCCGGACGCACACCCGCGTTGAACAGGTTGGTTTCAAGGAAGATCTGTCCGTCGGTAATGGAGATCACATTGGTCGGAATGTAAGCCGATACGTCACCCGCCTGCGTTTCAATGATGGGCAGGGCAGTCAGTGAACCGCCACCTTTCACGCGGCCTCTCAGAGACTCGGGCAGGTCGTTCATCTGACGGGCAATTGTATCAGAAGTTGTAATCCGGGCAGCCCGTTCGAGCAGGCGGCTGTGCAGGTAGAATACGTCACCCGGGTATGCCTCCCGTCCCGGAGGACGACGCAGCAGCAGGGATACTTCGCGGTAAGCTACGGCTTGCTTTGACAAGTCATCAAAGATTACCAGCGCCGGCCGGCCGGTGTCGCGGAAGTATTCACCGATGGCGGCACCCGTAAACGGAGCGTAGAACTGCATTGGCGCCGGATCGGCGGCAGGGGCAGCTACTACAATGGTGTACGGCATGGCACCGGCTTTGGTAAGGGCAATTACCACCTGCGCAATGGTACTGGCCTTCTGTCCGCAGGCTACGTAGATGCAGATTACCGGCTCGCCTCTTTCGTAAAATTCCTTCTGGTTGATGATCGTGTCAATAGCCACCGCGGTTTTACCCGTCTGCCGGTCACCGATGATCAGTTCCCGCTGTCCGCGGCCGATGGGAATCATCGCGTCAATGGCTTTGATGCCGGTCTGCAGGGGCTCATTTACCGGCTGGCGGTAGATAACACCGGGCGCTTTGCGCTCAATCGGCATTTCAAACAATTCACCCGACAGGGCAGGACCGCCGTCAATCGGCTCAGCAAGGGTGTTGACTACGCGTCCTAAAAGGCTTTCCCCTACCTTGATGGAGGCAATTCTATTGGTGCGGCGTACAGTGTCACCTTCGCGGATACCGCTGTAATCACCGAGACAAACCACCCCGACGTTATCTTCTTCCAGATTCAGCACCAGACCATTCAGGCCATTGGCAAATTCTACCAGCTCACCGGACTGGGCACGGGAAAGGCCGTAGATACGGGCCACACCGTCGCCCACCTGGAGCACTGTTCCCACTTCTTCCAGTTCAGCTTCCGTTTTGGAATTGGAGAGCTGAGCCCTCAGTATTGCTGATACCTCATCAGGTCTTACAGAAACCATATTATAGTTATTTATTTGATGCACAGTGCCATGCACCGCGCTTATTGATCTGAAAAATTACGATTTTACAAACTGATACTTTAACCGCTGCAATTTGGTCCTCACCGACTGGTCGATCTGAGTGTCTCCAATCTGCAGCACAAAACCTCCGATCAGCGCCGGCTCCACTTTCTCCGTCAGTTCAATCTGCTTATTGGAAATCTGGTTGGCTACCCGGAGAAATTCCTGCCGCTCGGAGTCAATCAGCGGGATGGTGGTGGTTATTTCAGCCACCTGAATCTGCTTGTGCAGGTTGTACTGCCCGTGAAACTCCCGCGCAATGTCAGGCAGCAGTTCTTCGCGGTTTTTACTGGTAATGATCCTGATGATGGTAAAAGAGATGGGATGGACCCGGTTCTCAAAAATCTGACTCAGCACCGCAAATTTTCTGACGTGAGGCACAACCGGACTTTGCAGCATCAGCTCCAGCGCCCGGTTTTCCGCTACCACCTGAGCAAACATCTGCATATCATTATGTACTTCTTCGAGAACCCCCCGTTCGAGGGATAGTTCCATGAGGGCTTTGGCGTACCGGGAAGATGCTCTGCTTTCGGACATGGATAGGTTAGCTCAGGTGAATATCTTTGATCAGCTGATCTACCAGCTGGCGCTGCTGCGGCTCATCTTTCAATTGCCGGCGAAGTACTTTCTCGGCCACATCTACTGACAGCACCGCAATCTGGCGGCGGATATCGTCAACGGCAGCCTGCCGCTCAGCCAGTATGGCCGCCCGGGCACTTTCCACAATACGGTTGCTTTCGGCTGCTGCCTTGTTTTTAGCCTCCTCCACAATGGTATCAGCAGTCTGCTGAGCTTTTCTCATCATGGCGTCGCGTTCGGCACGGGCCTCATCCAGCAGGCGCTCATTGTCAGACCGCAGCTTCGCCATTTCCCGGCGGGCCAGTTCGGCCGACTTCAGCGCATTTTCGATGGTTTCTTCCCGTTCGCGCAGTGAGCTCATGATCGGCTTCCACGCAAACCTGCCCAGCAGAAGCAGCAGACACAGAAAGGTTACGGTTTGCCAGAAAAGAAGACCAAGTTCAGGGGTGATCAGATTCATATTTCTTTCAGCCTCTTGAATGAGACTTTAAATGGTTATTGGAAAAGTTTATTGTGCTTTCTGTTCACTTGAAGGTACTTCATTCAGTAATCTGCCGGCAAGCCTAATGCTTACCGGCAGATCCTTCAGGATTGAAGATTCAGTGAAATCAGCAGACACACTACCACCGCAAAAAGACCCAGACCTTCGATAAGAGCGGCAGCAACGATCATGGCCGTCTGAATACGGTTAGCAGCTTCGGGCTGACGGGCAATCGCTTCAACAGCGCTGCCACCAATGCGACCAATACCCAGTCCTACGCCTAATGCAACCAGACCGGCACCGATACCAGCACCCATAACCGCTAAACCAACGCTATTCGAAACTTCGTTGGCAACTTGTAACAACAAGGTAAGCAACATGATAATTGAGATTTATTAAAAGTGAAACAGAAATTCAGATTAATGATGATCCGGGTGAACCGAATCGTGCTCAATACCCAGATCGCCGTGGTGCTCATGCTCCTCTACGGCACTGCCGATGTAGAGGGCCGAAAGCATCGTAAACACGTACGCCTGCAGAATGGCAACCAGCAATTCCAGAATATTCATAAACAGGGCAAAGGCTACAATCACAGGCCCTACTGCGATGCTTTTGGCAATAAATATCAGAGAAAACAAGCTCAGGATAATGATGTGACCCGCCGTGATGTTGGCAAACAATCGCACCATCAGCGAGAATGGCTTGGTGATGATGCCGATCAGTTCAACCGGGATCATGATAGGCAACAGCCACACAGGTACACCAGGTGTAGCAAAAATATGCTGCCAGTAGTATTTGTTGGAGCTGAACAGCACAATCAACAGCGTAATCAGCGCCAGCACCAGCGTAACGGCAATGTTTCCGGTCAGGTTGGCCCCGCCGGGCATCAGACCCAGCAGGTTATTGAACCAGATAAAGAAGAATACCGTCAGCAGGTAGGGCATGTACCGCTGGTACTTGGAACCAATATTGGGCTTGGCAATGTCGTCGCGCACAAACAGGATAATCGGCTCGAAGAAAGACTGTAAGCCTCTCGGTGCCCGGCCATTGTTCTTTTTGTAAGCACCGGCAACGCTGAAGAAGATGATAATAAGCAGGAGGGCACTCAGAAAAAGGGAGGCTACATTCCGCGTAATGGAAAAATCATAAAATTTAGCACCGGAAAGGGAAACAATATGATCATGTTCATCCAGCCGGTAGTCGCCGTAGGTCTGGGTTTCATTGTGGAATCTGGAGGAGGAGAACACGTCTAAACCTCGTTCCGGGGAATACAGAATGACCGGCAGCGGCAGGGTAAGGTGGGTATGCCCGATGGTGGCGAAGTGCCATTCGTGGGAGTCGCCCACGTGGTGCAAAATCATATCACCGGCTTTAAATTCGCCCTCCTGATACTCGGCAGTCGGGTTCTCGTCAGCGAAAGACTTGAGGGGGATAAGTGCTAAAAGTAAGAAAAATAGAAGATTTTTTATTTTACTACTGTGTCCTGCGTCCATATCGTTCTCTTTAACTCGCACCAGGCGAATTGCGCCGCAAGTTACCCAGAACGCCGTAGATTTCAAATCCAAGAAACAACAAATACAAGACAAAAAAATTAATCACAAAGGTAAACAGATCCGGAACCCGCTTATAGATGAATATTCCGATGAAAAGTAAACTCGCAAGGAAGCGGAAACCCATCACTCCCAGATAGATACTCATAAAATTGTCCTTGTACCGGTGCAGCCCTTTTTGGATGAACCAGTGCCCGGCAAAGGTAATCACAGTGAAGAAGGCCAGTATCCACCAGACCAGCGGATGCACCCAGCTTGTGACTATCTGGTTAACGCCGGAGATAATGGCGGCTATAATCAGGATGAACAGGACCAGACGTACCATAAAAACCAAAAACGCGGATCAATCCTGCAAAAGTACTGCTTTCAGGGATTCTGCTCTTATGGTTAGTCAGGTTGATCGAAAGAATTGCCACGTAAACAGAAATCCTTCTGTCTATTTGGGCAGTCCGCGGATCAGTTGCAAGAGGGAGCCGACTACTCCCAGCAGCGAAAGCACTATCGTAAAAACGGGAAACTTCATATCCAGCCACTCATCCAGCTTGATGCCGCCCCATACGCCCAGGCCAATGGCCAGCAGCATCTGAAAAGCCAGTCCTGAATACCGGGCGTAGCTGGATGCGCTATTAGACTGGTTCTGCCTGTTCTTGGAATTGTTCATGTACACCGTTGCTGATCTTTATTTCTTTGGGCGATGTGCCCATCTTGATGGTGCCGTTCCAGACGGCTCCGGCTTCCACCACCAGTTTACCCGTAACGATATCTCCTTTGATCACAGCGGTTGCCTTCAGCGTCAGAATTTCAGTCACGTCAACTGTGCCTTTTACTTCACCGGCAATTTCGGCATTCTGGGAAATGATATTGCCTTCTACGTAAGAAGAATCACCCATGGCAATCTTTGATTTCGATTTGATATTGCCGATGATCTTGCCTTCCACCCTAACGTTGCCGAAAGTTTCAATGTTGCCTTCTACGGTGGTGCCTTTCATGATCTGAGTGCTGGAGTTACTCAGTTCTACTTGTTCCTTGCGGGCTTCTTTGTTGTTGAACATAGCTGGCAGAAAAATTATTGATTTAAAATGAGATGAATTGCTCGGGATCTACCGGGTTGCTGTTGTGCCACAGCTCAAAGTGCAGGTGCGGACCGGTAGTAAGCTGCCCGCTGTTGCCGATGATGGCAATCGCTTCACCGGCCTTTACCAGATTGCCTTCCTTCTTCAGCAGTACTGAATTATGCTTGTACACCGAAACCAGATTGCCCGCGTGCTGTACCGTAATCACGTGGCCGGTGTCGTGGGTCCAGGAGGCGAGAATCACTGTGCCGTCGGCGACACACCGGATCGGTTCGTCTTTCCTGGCTACAAGGTCCAGCCCGTAGTGGTTAATCCTGGGATTGAATTTGTCCGATATGATGCCTGCTTCCACGGGATTGAACAGGAGCATGTCCTGAATGCCCGGACCAGACGCATTGGCAACTGACCGTACGATGCCGGTGCCGGCACTTTCGAAGCTTTTCCTGAACTGGGCATCCACCGGATCAACGGCGTCAATGTTTACCTCCCTCACGCCTTTAGCGGCTTTCAGACCAGTCAGGCTGTCTTCTTTTAAGAATCCATTTTCGCCTTCAATTACTTTGCTCACACCCAGCAGGATTTTCTCGCGGGCCTCCAACTGGCGGGAAAGTGAATCGACTGCGGCAGACAACAAAAGAAGCTTCTTGTTAATTTCAACTTCTTTACTTGCCGGGTGAAACCAGCGGGATAAAATGGTGCTCGAAAGATAAAAGGAAAGGCAAAATAAAAGGATGAGAGATGCCGTTGTAATTACCAGCACTCTGGCGTAGTTAAAGCTGACGGATGTTTTTTCCTCAAAATTCGCTTCGTTCCGGATCACCAGAAGGTATCGGTTGGTCAGCCGGGTAGACAAAGTACTTTTTGGTTTCAACGGGTCGGCAAATTTTGAATCTGAACAAAAATAGAGAATAGATACCGCCCAGGCCAGTATAAGGCACCGGCGCAGTGGGCATCGGGAGGCATTTTGCGGCTGTGCAGCTGTAATAAAACGGGGCTTTTAATAGCAAAACATACCAAAGTCTGCACGTCTGAAGTTTACTTTACCTCCGCAAAACCCCTAACTTTGTAATCTGATCTGATTTTAGAGTACCTTAAACTTCTTTTTCAGGCGGAATAACTTCCTTTTAAGGCGTGATTTGTTTCATAAAAGATAAAGGACGGCATTTGACAGGATTAAGCGGAATGCTGCTGGTATTTGCAGCCGGCATGCTGTCTTCTTGTTCGCAGCATGGCACTGGAGTAACCAACCGGGCCTACCACAACATGACTGCCCATTACAATGCCTATTACCTTGCCCTCGAAAAGGTCACTGAGGCCCAGCAGACACTTTTCAAAAACCGCAAAGACGATTACACCCGCATACTGGACGTGCTGATCCCGATGGATTCGGTGCGGTCTAATTCCGTGAAAAGTCAGGCCGAGTATGTAATCCAGAAATCTTCCATTGCCATCGGGCGTCACAAAAACAGCAAGTGGCTGGACGACTCCTACCTGCTGGTGGCAAAAGCCCGTCACCTGCTGATGGACTACCCCAACGCCATTGAGACCTATAAGTACGTAAATTCGGAGAGCACCTCCCCTTCCGCCCGGCACCAGGCCATGACCGGGCTGCTGATGGTTTTTACGGAAATGCAGGATTACAATTACTCCCGGGCGGTAATAGACAAGCTGCGTAAGGAAAAACTAAAGAAACGTGACCTTGTGGAGTTTTATCTGGCCCGGGCCCAGTACCACCTTGAGCTGGAGGAGTTTGATCCGGCGCTGGCTGTGCTCAACAAAACGGTGAAGATGATGCACCGCGGCGAACGCAGAGCCCGGGTAAACTTTATCATTGCCCAGTTGTACCAGCAGCTCGGCAAAAAGCCGGAATCTTATGATCACTATGTAGCCACGCTCCACAATAACCCCTCCTTCGAGCTGGCATTTTACGCCAACCTGAACATGATTCAGGTTTTTCAGTCAAAGCGGGCACAGGACAACAAGCGTCTGATGGCCAATTTCCGAAAACTGCTCCGCGATGCCAAGAATGCGGAATACAAAGACAAGATCTACTACCAGATGGGTCTTTATAAGCACCGGGAGAAGCACTATCCCAAAGCAGTAGAATACCTGAAGCAGTCGGTACAGGCCAGCACCTCAGATCCCGCGCAGAAGGCGTATGCTTACCTCAAACTTGGTGAAATTCACTTTGAAGACCTTCAGCAATACAATCTGGCGAAGGCTTATTACGACAGCACCATGTTATCGCTGCCAGCCACAGTGCCGGATTACGATGCCGTAGCCAAACGACATAAGGTGCTGGACAGCTTTGTGGCAAATATTACAACCATTCATACGGAAGACAGCCTGCAGAGGCTCGTGCGGATGGACGAACAAAGCCTTGACCAGTACCTGGATAAACTCCTTGACGCGGAGGAGCAGAAGCAAAAGGAGCAGGCCCGGAAGAACACCACGGAAATTCAGCGTGAGGCAAGCAGTATTTTCGATAACGCTACTCCGCAAGACAACCGGAACCGGGACAACGCTGACGGTAAATGGTATTTCTCCAATGGTGCCGCCGTCAGCCAGGGCCGCACGGCTTTTACGCGCAAGTGGGGCAACCGTCCGCTGGAGGATAACTGGCGGCGATCCGGCCGGGAACGTGAAATGGCAGTCACCCAAGACCCGCGCCAGAACCCCAACCGGCCGGGAATGCCGCCGGCAGAGGCTCCTGCCAAACCCGACCGGAAGCAGCTGAAGGAGAGTATGATTGCCGGTTTGCCGCGTAGCCAGGAAGCACTGGCTGCTTCGGATAAGAAACTGGAAGATGCTTTTTACAACCTTGGCAAGATCTACGAACTGGAGCTCAAGGAGTCGCCCAATGCGTTGAAAACATTTGATACGCTCCTGACCCGGTTTCCGGGCACGGAGTACAAGCCGGAGGTGTATTACTTCCTGTACCTGATTCACAAAAACCAGGCTGACCCCGAGCAGGAAACTTACCGGACCAGGCTGATTACTGAGTTCTCCGGTTCCTCCTTTGCCCGGCTGGTGACCAATCCCGATTACCAGCGGGAAGACAATTTGGCCGACTTTGAATCCCAGAAGGCCTTTTCCGATGCTTACGAACAGTACGAGTACGGTAATTACGCCGAGGCAGACCGGCTTGTAAATGAAGGACTCGGCCGGTTCACTAACAACAAAATTGCCGAACGGTTCAAGGTGTTGCGCATCCGGATCATCGGAAAAACTCAGAATGTCAATGCCTATCGCAACGCGCTTCATGACTTTGCCACGCAACACCCCGAAAGCGCCCTGCTTCCTTACGTGCAAAATCTGCTGAAAGCCACTGATGGTTTCGCCAACCGTTCCAAATAAAGGGCATTAATGTATAATTTAGGAAACGGTTACCATTTTTTGAATGTTTGGTAATGAAATACCAATCAGGCCAATAAGTGCTTTATATTATTCTCGCTAACAATATGATCAATCTGGAAAAAGGAAGTTACCGCAAGTGGATCACGTGGGTCTGGATAGTTTTTTTGTCGGGCTTAGGCATATTCATTTTTTACGTTTTTGCCGTCAGTCAGAATCTTTTCTTCCTGTTCGGCCCGCTTCCTGATCTGAAAACTCTTGAGAATCCCAGAAATGAACTTGCCTCTGAACTGTATTCGGCTGATGGTGTGCAAATGGGCAAATACTTTGTGGAAAACCGGTCTCCGGTTGAGTATGAACAAATTTCGCCCAATATGATCAACGCGCTGCTGGCTACAGAAGACGTCCGCTTCGAACGCCATTCCGGCATTGATTTTAAGGCCACTCTGGCTATTCCGTGGTCTATTCTGAAGGGTGACCCCAAGGGATCCAGTACGCTCTCCCAGCAGGTAGCCAAAAACCTCTACCGCACCCGGCGTGACGAAACCATGGGCCTGCTTGGCCGCGTTCCTCTGCTGGATATACTGATCATCAAAACCAAAGAGTGGATCACGGCCATCAATATCGAACAGAATTACACCAAGCGGGAAATCATCACCATGTATCTGAATACGGTTGATTTCGGCAGCAATGCTTTCGGTATCCGGACAGCTTCCAAGACTTATTTTAAAAAAGAGCCCCACGATCTGAATGTGGCAGAATCTGCGCTGCTGGTCGGTACTTTGAAGTCGACTACCTATTACAACCCGATCCGCAATCCTGAGCATGCATATTCCCGACGCAATACTGTGCTGGCTCAAATGAAGAAGTATGGCTATCTGTCGGAAGATGAGTTTACCAAATTGTCTGAGATACCCATCAATAAGATGGTGACTAAGTACGACGTGGAAAATCATAACAAGGGTATGGCTACTTATTTCCGGTCTTACATAAGGGGAGAATTGTACCAGTGGTGCAAAGAACGGAATCTGAGCCTCGACCGTGACGGTCTGCGGATCTATACGACCATTGACTCCAGGATGCAGCGTTACGCGGAAGAAGCCGTTTCCGAACACATGCGTGATGTTCAGAGAAAATTCAACACCTACTGGAAAGGTCGTAACCCGTGGCGCGATGAGTTTAATAAGGAAATACCGAATTTCATTGAGAATGTCGCCCGCCGCACTTCCCGGTACCGGTCGCTTCAGGAGCGGTACGGGAAGGACCAGGACTCGATCTGGATCGTGATGAAAAAGCCGGTGAAAATGCGGGTTTTTACCTGGAAGGGCGAAAAAGATACAATAATGAGCCCGTTGGACTCTATCCGGTATTACAAACATTTTCTGCACACCGGCCTCCTTGCCATGGACCCGGAGAAGGGAGAGATCAAAGCATGGGTAGGGGGCATTGATTTCAAGTACTTTCAGTATGACCACGTGAAGCAGGGTCGCCGTCAGCCCGGTTCATCGTTCAAGCCGATCATCTACACCGCCGCCATTGACAATGGCTTTACCCCCTGCTACCAGGTAATTGACGCCCCCGTCACCTTTGCCAAAGACGAAAAGGGAAAGCCTTACACGCCGCAAAATTCTGATGGACCTCCCACGGGTGAGTCAATGACGCTGCGCCGGGCCATTGGCCGTTCGGTAAATACGGTCTCAGCTTATCTGGTCAAGAACCTCGGCCCGACCAAAATCGTTGATTACGCCCGCAGGCTTGGCATTACCAGTCCGCTGGAGGCGGTGCCTTCCATTGCATTAGGCACGCCTGATGTTTCCATTTATGAATTGCTGGGGGTGTACGGTACGTTTGTAAACGGCGGGGTCTGGACCGAGCCAAAATATATTACCCGCATCGAAGACCGCAAAGGAAACATTCTATGGGAGCAACCTACCAAAACAGTGGAAGCCCTGAGTGAAGAAACTGCGTACATGATGGTACACATGCTTAAGGGACCACTGGAAGAAGCCGGCGGTACAGCCCGCGGCTTATACCGCTACAAGTTTACTTCCAAAACTGAAGTAGGCGGAAAAACGGGCACAACCCAGAACTATTCTGATGGCTGGTTCGTAGGCATTACACCTAAGCTGGTGACCGGTGTGTGGGTCGGCGGCGATGACCGCAGCATTCACTTCCGGGGCAAAGACGGGGAAGGCGGGCGTATTGCCCTGCCGCAGTTTGGGCTCTTTATGGAAAAAGTCTTTGCGGACGCCGAATTAGCTGCTGATTTGAAAAATACAAAATTTAAACGGCCCAAAAATCTTTCTGTGTCCCTGGATTGTCAGGTTTATCAGGAAGCCGTACCGGTAAGCGATTCCACCTATCTGGCTCCCTCCGCAGGTGATTCGCTGAAGAATGCCGGGTTATACTAAAGCCTATGAATGACAGCAGATCACAAATAAAAGAAAGGATTGCCCGGTTGCCAGATGCGCCGGGCGTCTATCGTTTCTACAACTTGGAAGGAGAAATCATTTACGTTGGCAAAGCAAAAAATCTGAAGAACCGGGTCAGCAGCTACTTTGTAAAAAGCGCCCAGCACGACCGCAAAACCCTCCGGATGGTGTCGCAGATTGTCAATCTGGAATTTACCATTGTAAATACGGAGTTTGACGCCCTCCTGCTCGAAAATAACCTCATCAAACAGTATCAGCCGAAATACAATATTCTGCTGCGCGATGACAAGACATACCCCTACATCTGCATTACCAAAGAACCTTTCCCAAAGTTAATTGCTACCCGTAAGCTGGAACGCGAACTGGGTACTTTTTACGGGCCTTACGCCAGCGTACGGGCCATGCATACGCTGGTCGAATTACTGCGGAAGCTGTATACCATCCGCACCTGTAACCTGAACCTCACCGAGAAAAATATTGAGGCCAGAAAGTTCAAGGTCTGCCTGGAGTACCATCTGGGCAACTGCAAAGGACCTTGCGAGGGTTTGTTCAGCCGGGAAGAACACGACCACAACATTGAGCAGATCCGTCATATCCTGAAAGGAAATATTGCTCCTGCCCTTCAGCACTTCCGCCACAAAATGCAGGAAGCGGCAGCGGACCTTGCTTTTGAAAAAGCACAGGAATATAAGGAGAAGCTTGAGTTGCTGGAAAACTTTCAGAGCCGGTCATTGGTTGTCAATCCTAATTTAACGGATATAGATGCGCTGGCCCTGCTGTCGGATGAAGATTGTGCCTATGCCAGTTATCTGCGGGTAGTGAATGGTTCGATCATCCAAACTAAAACACTGAGTATCAAAAAGCAGCTGGAAGAAGACGATAGTGATATTATTACCCTGTTACTGGTCAGCTTCAGGAATGAGTTTGGCAGCAGTTCCCGCGAAGTGATCACCAATATTCCGCTCAGTACCGCTCTGGAAGGCATTACCCATACCATTCCCCAGATTGGTGACAAGAGAAAACTGCTGGATCTGGCGATGAAAAATGTGCTTTACCACAAAAAAGAACATACCGAAAAGCGGGGCCAGCAGGAACAGGTCAGTAAGGAAAGGAGCAACCGGGTTTTGCTCAAACTTCAGCAGGATCTTCAGCTAAAAACCATTCCGCTGCACATTGAGTGTTTCGATAACTCCAACCTGCAGGGTACTAACCCGGTTTCGTCAATGGTTTACTTTCGCAATGGAGTAGCCTCCAGAAAGAATTACCGGCATTACAACATCAAGACCGTACAGGGCCCTGATGACTTTGCTTCCATGCATGAGGTCGTTTTCCGGCGTTACAAGCGGCTTCTGGATGAGAAAGCCGAACTGCCTGACCTGATCATCATTGACGGTGGTAAGGGCCAGCTGAGTGCCGCGTCTGATGCCTTAAAAAAACTTTCCCTTTACGGCGAAATACCTATTGTGGGCATTGCAAAACGTCTGGAAGAAATTTATTTTCCGGAAGACAGCATTCCCCTTCACATCGATAAGAAGTCGGAATCCCTGATGCTTATGCAGCGGATCAGGGACGAGGCCCACCGGTTTGCCGTTACGTTTCACCGCGACAAACGCAGTAAAAACTCGCTGAACAGCCAATTGGAAACGATACCCGGAATTGGCAAGGGCACTACGGAGAAGCTACTGAAAACCTACAAATCGGTGCGCAAAATCAAGGAAGCCAACCTTGAAGAGCTGGTTCGGCTGATTGGCCAGCAAAAAGCAAGTGTCGTCAAAAACTTTCTGTCCAAATAAAAAAAGCGGGTTGGAAGCCCACTTTTTTTATTTCTATTTCTCTTCCGGTCTTTCTTAAAATTCCCAAAGATTATGTTCGTATTCCATCAGTTGCTGACGTGCCCACTCTGATGCCATCAGGCCTTTCTTGCCTTCTCCATACACATCGTTCAGACTGTTGTCTTCCGGATTGGATACTTTGATGATACGGCCTGCAAAAAGGCGCAGGTCAAAAGCGTCTGACAGGTTTTTATGTTCCTGATTGTTAAGCGCATTGAACCAGACCGCATTGGGGCTATTCTTGAAGAGCCGGGCCAGATCTATATATTTGAAAGAGGCTACTCTCTTATCAATGCCAGTCTCACCATTACGATCGGCTGGCAGAAAGATGGTCATCGCCTGAATATCGTAGTACATGCGTGAACGCACTTTATCAAAAATCCAGTCTTCTTTCAGTTCTATCTGGGTAAAGAAAGACGGATCATATTCCTGAGCTCCGCTGCCTTTGTCCAACTCAGCAATGCGCTGCTGCTTTTCAGCGGCAGATAAAAAATCATCATCTTTGATGCGCTGAATTTCAAATTTCTTTTCTTCAGGCGTCATAACAGTTCCCGTGGCACTGATGTTGCCAACGAATTCCTCAATAGGCATTTTCTTGGTGAGGGAGTCATCCGCATAAGGCTGCAAAAGCCCTGCCTTCACCGCATTGATAACAAATCGTGTTATTTCATTTCCTCTGGCCATAAAAGGGCGGTTCTGCTTCTCCTTCATGTCGAGGTTTTGCCATACAGTACGCTTAAACATGATGTGAGAGTCATGAATAGGACGCACTGAATTGGGATTATATCCACGGGTATCAGCCTCCTGTGCAGCGCACATCAAGGATGCACCAGCAACCAATGCACCAACCAAAAACCCTTCTTTAATAAATTTCATATGCTAGCTAATATTGAATGAAGGAGAAAATTTAGAATACCCCTGCAAATACCCCATCTTAACAACGGCCATTTCATGGTTACGTTGTTAAGATGGGTATTTATTATTTTGTTGTTTGCAACAATGATTAGTTGAGCTGGAAAGAGAAGCTTGGGCTGCCACTTACCTGCGTATTTATCAACTGTCCCTTGAAGTTCATCCGCTTTACACCTTTTATCTCGATGTACAGACGGTCGCCGGGACGAGCCTGGGAGACCAGACCACCAATTGCAACGCGGTCATCACCTCTTACGGCACCACCCACCGGACGCTTGCTTCTGATCAGGAAAACTTCAGTCTCAGTTACCTTGAAACGTGCATCTTTCGGAAGCAGCGCAGCAAAGCCTTCTTCAGCTACCGCACGAATTTCAAGTGAAGTAGGATAAGGAGCATCAAGTCCAAGCTTGGAATTCAATTCTCTGCCACCGCTGAAAGGCTTTACAGATGGTCTCGGAACCGGCCGAACCTTAAACTTCTCCGTACCGATCATGTTGCCACCGCTGCTTACAGACACAGCTACTTCGGTACCAGTAGGTATGATAGTAACATCACCTACTTTTGAACCAGGTATGGTAGTTGCACCCGAAGCGGAGAACGAAGGGCGATACTCGGCACCCAATGCAGGCACGGCGAAGTTAAGTTCGTTACCGCAATTGGCATACAGAGTTTGCATCGCAGCGGATTGCACCTGAATAACGGGCTTGATCACGGTATACTCCTGAGTAACTGCGAAGGTAGAATCCTTTCCGGATGGAGTGCGGATGGTGATAGAACCATTCCAGGTTCTTTTCATTTTACCTTCCTTGTCAAACGCACCACCTTGGGCAGTAAATTCAACTTTACCCATACCGTTGGCAACCGGAATGCTGGAACCATTATAGGTCATAGTAGGCGTAACGCCGGAAGAAGAAGCAGCGATGAACATTTCTGCCTTATACTTTGTACCAGCCGCTACCACATTGGCTTCGGGGCGGACCATGGCTACGATTTTGTCGAAGCGCAGTTGAGTAGCGCCTACTTTAGAAGCTAACTTCTCCAGAACGGCCGTTTCGTAACGGGCTACCTCGTTCTGCTTCTGGCTGATTACGGCCAGTGAAGCCACCATCGGCGTCTGGGCAAAATTCAGTTCCACAAAATCCTTGTTCTTCTGAGCAGGATCACTCTTTAGGGCAGGAACGTCTTTGGCATCCAATGCCAGAGGAGGAAGGTTTTCCCGGGTAATTGAGGACAGATAGCTTGTAAAGGCATTCAGTTCGTTGCGGACATCATAACCTTTGCCGTTCTTTTTCGAACCAACCATCAGCTCCTCCATTTCGGTTTCGGCGCTGGGGTTCTGATAAGTACCTGTCTCGGTTTTGATACCACCGCTTTTAGCAATCATCTGCTCTTTAACGTCTTCCAGAAACGCAATACTAGGATCCTTATATGTACCGGTTTCCTGTTTGATACCGCCACTTTTATCAACCATTTGCTGCTTGATGCTTTCCAAATAAGCAATCATTTCAGCCGATTTAGCTTTTACTTCCTGCGCCTGCTTCAGCACGTTAACATCTTCGGCACGGTTGCCCTGCTTGGATACTGCTTCCTGCATTGCACTGATGCGCTTTTGGTTTTCACCAGCCGCTTCATTAGCAGATTTCTCCAGACTCTTATTCATCAGATCAAACTTGTTGATGATTTCAGAACTAACCTGCAGGGCTAGTAAGGCAGTCAGTACCAGGTACATCATGCCTATCAATTTCTGTCTTGGTGTTTCTTTAGCTCCAGCCATTACACTCTGTTTAACTTATGTTTAATACTCATTCAGGAACTAATATACAATTACTGTCCTCTCATAGCAGTCAGCATGCTGCCATAAACTTTGTTGAGGGAAGTCAGGTTGTTTGTCAGTTTTGACAGTTCACCTTTGAACTGGGCAGTATCTTTGCTGGCTTCGGCCATATTTTCCATTGCAGAAGACAAGCTGCTGTAGAAGGAATTCATTGCCTTCAGATGCTTGTTGGTATCCTGCAGTTCCATCTCATACACAGCATTCAGTGCGCCGAGGTTCTTGGTGATGTGCTGTACCTGTGCATGGTAAGCTTTGGCATCCTGAGAAGCGCTTGCCATTTCGGACATAGCGTTTACAGTGTGAGCGTAAGACTTGTTCATCTCAACCAGAGAGGTAGAGGCCAGCTTAACATTCTTGGCATATTCACTGGTAGCAACAGTTGCGTCAGCCATCGTGTTCATTTTATGCGTAGTATCAGCAAGATTGCGCAGACCGGCACCCAGGCTGTTGATCAGTTCAGGACCTACTTTAGCGTTGGCCAGCATATCATCCAGCTTGCCGGTAAGACCATTGCCCTGCTGGGGAGCATTGCGACGGGGCATAGAATCTCCTTTGTAATCTTCAGCCAGTTCTGGATATACTTTAGTCCAATCGGGCTCCAGATGAGGAGGTTGGAATGCGCTCAGGAAAAAGATAATTGCTTCCGTAGTCAAACCGATAATAAGCATGGCGTTAGCGCCTTCCCAGTGCATAAGTTTAAACATAGCGCCTACAATTACAATCGCGGCACCAATACCATACACAAAGGGCATCACCCTTGAAAACACAAAGTCCATGGATCCACCTTTTTTAGCACTCATTTTGTTTTACTGTTTAACGTTTAAGATTAATTGAAATTGATTGAATTGTTTATTGAAAAAATAAAAAGGTTTGGCGGAAAAAATCCTTCCTGAAAGGGCACACTGGAAAACCTGCAGGTCCTGATACCTGCAACTAGTAACCTTTCAAGAAAGTTCATTAAAATTCTTTGCCTGAAGAACGGCCCAGATAAGTCATCACGCAGCGGAATCCAAGGAAAGCATTGCTTGAATCTTGGTATTCAAAGGTACGGGTACCCGTCTCCAGATAATACGCAACGTCTTTCCATGAGCCGCCACGGATTACTTTACGCGGCTCGTTGTCGTCGTTGTACTTAGGGTTCAGATCCCATACAATCGGCATGGCAGCAGGATTGTAGGCGTCCTCACACCACTCAGAGACGTTGCCGGCCATATCATACAAGCCGTAGTCATTTGAGAAGAAAGAGGCTACCGGTGCGGTATACATGAAGTTGTCATTGTAGTAGTTACCACGTCCAGGCTTGAAGTTAGCCAGCAGACAGCCATACGTATTCACAAGGTAAGGATTGCCCCATGGATACTTTGCCATGTCGCGTCCGCCGCGGGCAGCATATTCCCACTCTGCCTCAGAAGGCAAGCGGAAATTAGGCATTGCAAACTTGCCTTCTGAGGCACGGTATGCATTCAGATACTTGGTGCGCCATTCGCAGAAGTATTTGGAAGCCCACCAGTCAATGCCCACCACTGGATAATCGTCAAACGCCGGGTGCATATAGTAGTACTCCATCATCGGATCACCGTAGTGATGCGCGAAATCTTTTACCCAAACAGTCGTGTCCGGATAAAGCTCCTTCATGATGTAATCTTCTCCCAGCACAGATGCTGAATCAGTCATCATATGGTCAATGAACTGACGGTATTCATTGTTGGTGATTTCCGTATCATCCATGTAAAAACCACCTATCGTGACCTGCTTATTCATGTTGATCATCGTATGGGGCACGTCCTCGTCAGCCTGACCCATGTGAAAGGTTCCTGATGGCACCAGAACCATACCATAAGGTATTTCCTGTTTCCACCCTTCACGCCCGGCCACGCCAACCAGTTCTCCACGATCATCTCCTTTACCCCTTTTGCCAAGCAAACCGCAACCCTGCAAAAGCATGGGTGCCACCGCCAGAAGGCAATAGAAGATTTTAAAGTAATTGGACTTATTCATAGCACCTGATAAATTGAGAATATTCGATTCGGTTGATTAACAAAGCAAAAGACAGGGACAAATTTATAGTTTAAACTTTTCTGCGTTCAATAAAGATTCATCTTTACACCACGTTGTAATATTTAAAGAAAAATGGGCTGCATGATTTAAGGGAAACCAAAGGCAACAGCTTAATCATCAATGAATTAAAATAACGGCACAATCATCAATATCTGAACCTTGGCGTACGGGTTACCGACCTGGTAGAAGGCACCGGCGCGGGCAGTGTGTAAGAGAGCATCACCTCATTGGATGTTGGTCTTTTTACAGGCTGCGCCTTTATAACATAATCAAAAGCATAACCTAATCTGAATGCGTTCTCCTTGCCAAATGCGGCTCCCACTATTGCAGCAATTGACTCTCCTTGCCTGAAAGATAACCCTCCCCAAAATTTCTGCTCATACGTGGCAAGGGTACTTACCTCGAATGAGTACGTATTAAAATCAGATTTGACCAAAAAAGACGGCGACAGAACAATCTGATAAGTAAGGTCATAATCATAACCACCGGTCAGATATATATGATTCTCTAGGGGATTTTTCAGAGCTTCTGAACCGAAATCAAATTCTGACCTGATTATGTGATTAACGCTGAGTCCACCATAAAATTTTTCTGCCCGGTAAAAAATTCCAAGTGCCAGATCGGGCCTCAGTTGCGATTCCTTGCCGGTCCGGTCACGCAGAATAGGATCGTCGTCCTCCACAGCCCTATAGCGTTCAAAATCAAGCGTTTGACTAAACATACCGCCTCTGATACCTAATGACAGCTTTCCCCTTTTAACCGGAAAGTGGTAGGCGTATGACACTTGGGCATCCAGATTGGTGAGAGGGCCAAGATTATCATTTGCGATGTGCAGCCCTACCCCGCTCCGGAGACGTAATATGGGTGAATTGAGACTGAAGTTGGAAGTTACCGGAGCACCACCCTGATCGTTGGGAAAGGAAGTCTGATAAGTTGTCCATTGCCACCGGTGAAGCAACTGGAACTTCGTCCGGCCTTCCACGCCGGCATAGGCAGGATTGAAATAAAGGTTATTGAACATGTATTGGCTGAACTGCGCGTCCTGCTGGGCAAAAGAAGGCAAACCGCCCCCCAGGCAGCACACCAACAGGATAGTAGAAAGTCTATGTCTCATAGCAAGCACAAGTGATAGGTTTAAATATAGCGATTCGTTTTACAACCGTACAAAACATAACAAGTTTTGTGCAGAGGTGCCTTGATCAAAAACCTTGTGCAAGCTATTAAACGTAAAAAAGGATAAATTATTGGGTAGATATATTACGCGGGCTTTAACCGATTTGGTTCGCTTTCTTGATGTACATTTCAATAGCGCCGGTCATGGAAGGTGCGTTGGGTTGCGGAGCTTCAATATCCAGAATAAGGTTGTGCTCACGGACTGCCTTGGCAGTAGTGGGACCAAAGGCTGCTATTCTGGTTTTGTTCTGCTTAAAGTCAGGAAAGTTTACAAAAAGTGAGGTGACACCCGAAGGGCTGAAAAATGCAATGATATCATAATTCACATCAGCGAGGTCAGAAAGATCAGTGGCAACGGTATTGTACAGAACCGCTTCTGTAAGGTGTAGTCCGTTCAAATCCATAAACTCCGGAATGTCGTTCTTACGGATATCTGAGCAGGGGAAGAGACACTTCTCGCTTTTATGCTTCTTGAGCAGGTCAAGCATATCTGCCGCCGTTTTTTCACCCGTGAAAATCTTACGCTTCCGGACAACAATATACTTTTGCAGGTAATTAGCCGTTTGTTCAGAAATACAGAAGTATTTCATCTCGGCAGGCATTTCCAGCTTGCTCTCACCGCAGATCCGGAAAAAATGATCCACTGCGTTACGGCTGGTGAAAATTACGGCTGTGTGCTCAGGAATGTTGATCTTCTGCTTCCGGAAATCCTTCAGCACAACAGGCTCAATCTGAATAAATGGGCGGAAATCTACTTCAAGATTGTACTTTCTTGCCAGTTCAAAATAAGGAGATTTGTCATCGGGCTTTGGCTGGGAAACCAGGACACTCCCCACTTTATATAATCTGTCCTGTGCATCCGGTGTCTTTACTGCGCTCATCTGACCAAGGCTAAAACGTTTTATTCTAGTTCCACGCGGCAAAACTGCCTATTTTATCAAAATCTTGATTCCTATCAGTAAGGGTATCAGTTCGGTGGTGCAAAGATAGGAAAATAAGTATAGATTTTTAGCGGCCGTGAGTTTGCCCAAAACAGAATTGATGATCACGATCCGCACCAGGTTAAAGAGCAACACTACCCATATCATTACTTCAGCCACAACGGAGACCCAGACGGGAGCCACTAAAAACAAGGTAAACTGCAGAAAAACCACCACTGTATAGAAAACCCGCGAAAAGAGCAGATACTCGTAATAATGCACATGTGTTACTCCGGATAACTTAAACACACTTCCCACTGCCTGAATCAGAATGTATTTACCCAGCAGCAGAGAAAATATCAATCCTGCCATCATGAGAAAATACAGGCTCAATGACCAGAATTGATCAGTAGTACTGACAGGAAGTACATCGGCAAAAAGGCTGTCCGAGCTTTGCTGCACGGTAACGTAGAACAGACTCAGCAGAAAGCTATGCGCAAGAATAAAAAGCAGGCTGCCTCCGCTCAGGGGCTTGTGGACCAGCGGAAGATCTTCCCGCAATGCCCCCGGTACCATAAACCGCAGATTGAAGTATTGGGAAAAGGCTTTGGGATGGTAGTTCCACAGGAAGGCGTACAACCCAAGCACAAAAACAGCAGCAATAATCAGAAAATCACTGAAGAAATCATCTTCTCGCACTTTAGCCTGCAGTTCTTCCTGGGGAGTAGGTGAGGCTGTCTGAAGCACCTGTGACCGGGGAAAAATGACCTGCGCCACAGGTACAGTGCTGTGTCCGGCGGACGTATACAAAGACAGAAGCAACGTCTGACTTTTTATCTGCTTCTGGAGGCTGTCCAGATTCAGGGATATCTTCTGATCAGGCTGCATCAATTTCACCAGCCTGGACTGCACAAAGAGGTAGCACACCTGGTCTGACTGCACCATCAGGTGGTAAGAGCGGTACCGGGCCGGGTCCAGTACCAAATTGAGAGAATGCTGCACCGGGTAGCGGTCGGGTAGATAAGGCACGTACGACTGATAGGCATTGTCATACACGAGCCACTGGTCACTCAGATTTTCGATCAGATCGAACTCTGCCTGCACTTTCTGGGCCTGCCCTGCAGCCGGACCACAAAAGCAGATGCTGGCAAGCCAGAAAAAAAGAATGCCTGCCCGGTACCTGATTGCTCCGGCTATTCTGTATTTGAGTTCAATCATCATGCGTGTTAAAACTTTACTTCCCAAACTTTGCCAGAGAAGCAGATACTTAAGTTACTAAATTATTCAGTGTTTTAGCTGATAATACCCAAGCCTGTGCAGCCTATATCCAGACCAAAAAGCTTACAGTCGGGCTATGGAGACAGCATCTGGCACTGTTCAGACCTAAACCTGATGGTGCGGTAAAAAGACTGAAAACGCTTTATGTGAGAGGCTGCAAAACAGGTACCCTTGTCAGTTGTGCAGCAAAAATACGCTACAAATATAATTTAAAAACCCAGCTGTTACCGGAAACTGAACCCGGATACACCAGGCAAGAGGCGCAATCATGTAAGATGCTTTTGAAATAAACTCTTTTCCCGAACCAGCGGCAGTGTCTCTCCTGCACATCTGTCCGCTGGCTGGATACCCGGAACAGCAACCCGTTGTGAATTAGTATTAATATAGGTTTTTTTATACTCATCCTAACGCTTTGCATTGCTATGTATACCTACACAGCTTTGCTGGTGGCTCATACGGACGGAACAGTCGATGACAAGGAGTGGCAGTTTATAAGGGCTCTGGCTGATGATCTGATCAGTATTTCCTCCCGGAAGGACATCTGCAAGGAAGAGGTCAAGGATTTGCAGCTGTTATTTTTCAATGAATTTAAATACTTAATTTGCCACTTCGATCAGTGGGAAAGGAAGTTTATGAAGACGCTCAAGCGTTACCTCATCGAGAAGCCCGAAGAAAAAGCGGCAGTTATGAAAGCAATTTATATGCTGGCCGACGCTTCTGATGGAATATGCGAAAAAGAGAGCGTTATGATTGAACACCTCTCCCACGAACTGGACATTTATCCCAGCCTCATATGACCCATCCGATAGTCTCTGTCCGCCGTGGTACTCCGGAAGACATTCCGGCTACTCTGAACCTGATCCGGGAACTGGCTCTCTACGAAAAGGCTCCTCACGAGGTAGAAAATACGGAGGAAAGGATGCTGCAGGATGGTTTTGGTCCTAACCCTGTTTTTGGCTTTCATGTCGCAGAGCTGAATGGCACAGTTGCAGGAATTGCCGTTTATTACTACCGGTACTCAACCTGGAAAGGGAAGCGCCTTTACCTTGAAGACATTGTAGTAACCCAATCAGAGCGAGGCAAAGGAATCGGCAAATTACTTTTTGAAGCCGCAATTGGTGAGGCCAAACGTACCGGATGTAATGGAATGAGCTGGCAGGTGCTGGAGTGGAATACGCCTGCTCTCCGGTTTTACGAAAAATTTGGTGCCGGATCTGACGCAGAGTGGATCAACTGCAGCCTTACCGGCGCCCAGCTTGCTGCATATAAGGTTGAGTAGACAGGTTGTCCAAGGCCAAGGACGACTTTCTGAAAAATCCCTCTGGAAAGCCTTAGCCTTACTGCTCGTCGCCTGTCCTGAATCCTGCTTTCTGAAGATCCTCCCAATAACGGGGATACGACTTTACCACTACATCAGGGTTTTGGATGATCAGGTCTGTCCGCAAGGCCAATGGCGCAAAGGCCATTGCCATGCGGTGGTCATCGTAAGTTTCAATACTAACCGGACCATCCGTTCTGGCATGCGCCGGAGTCACTGTATATACCAAAGGCCGCACCTCTTTCAGTCGGCCGCCAAACTTCGCCAGTTCCATCTGCAAAGCTGCTACCCTGTCAGTCTCTTTTATCTTCAGGCTCTCTATCCCGGTCATAGTCAGGTTGATGCCCTGCACGGCACAGCATACCGCCACTGTCTGAGCCAGGTCCGGGCAATCCGTAAAATCAACCTGTCCTTCCGACTTTCGGGGTGATTTTGTGAGCAAAACACCTCTCTCCGTAAAAGTGGAATGGACTCCCAATGGCTCCATAATCTGTACGATGCGGCTGTCTCCCTGCAATGACTGCGCCTTCAGGCCAAGCAATTCAACTTCCGCGTCATCAGCAAGAGCAACGATGCTGTACCAGTAGCTTGCTCCGGACCAGTCAGATTCTACGGCATAAGTTGTAGGCTCATAGGGCTTGGGCGCTACCCGGATTATATTGTTACGCCATTCGGTCTGTGCGCCGAAGTAGTGCATCTGCTCAAGGGTCATCTGGATATAGGGTCGGGAGCCCACCGGGCCGGTAAGTTCCAGCTGGAGTCCGTTGGGCAGCAGGGGCGCAATCATCAGCAGGGCTGAAATGTATTGACTGCTGACATCGCCCCGGACAGAAACACGGTCATTTCCATTGAACGTCATGCCTTTGACATGAACAGGCGGAAACCCCTCCTGCCCAAGGTACTCAATATCGGCGCCCAGTGTACGAAGGGCATCTACCAGCAACGCAACAGGCCGTTCACACATGCGGGGTGTGCCAGTCAATATTTTGTTTCCGTTGGTGGCCGCTACATAAGCTGTCAGGAAACGCATGGTGGTACCGGCATCAATTACGTCCAGTGTCTGCTCACTACTCGCCAGCAGCCGCTGCATAGTATGGGTATCGCGTGCCTCAGAAATATTGTGCAGGATGGCCCGGTTTCCAGCCAAAGCATTGATAATCAACGCCCTGTTGCTTTCACTCTTGGAGGCGGGCAACTGGATCGCCGCACGGATGGGCTTCTGGGGACGCTGTAAGTGAAGTGTTTTCTGAGATGACACAGGCAGAGTATCGAATGAATAAAGAGGAGTCGGGTGGCAATTTAATCAACTATTACTATTCCCAAACCCTCATGCCGGCCCCAGCTCACGGAAATTTTAAATCTGCCTGTACAATAAATAGCTCCGGAGAAGAAGCTTCAGCCAGGCTCTGGCTGCAAGGCTTGCCGGGTCATTCCGGACGCATACAACTGCTGCCAGGTTTACCACTTTGCCGTATACCTCTCCTCCAGCCCCAGTCCGAACAGGGCGAAGTCGTATTTGACGGGGTCCGCGGGATCAAGCCCTCTCAGATGCTCCGTCAGTTCGAGGGCAGTAAGCCAGTCCATTCCCCTGCGGGTGATCAGCCCCAGACGCCGGGCGGTGCGTTCCACGTGTACATCACAGGGACACACCAGCTGCGCCGGACTTATGTTTGTCCATAGCCCGAAATCAACACCTTTGGTGTCGCGGCGGACCATCCAGCGCAGAAACATATTCAGTCGCTTGCAGGCAGATTTGGAGGCCGGAGAGGAGATATGCTTACGGGTACGCTGCGGCGCGTATTCAGGAAGGAAGAAATAATTACGAAAGCCGTTCAGTCCTCTTTCAACGGTAGTGTCACCGGGTTGCATGGATGCGGTAAATGCATCTTCAAGCGATTGGTGACGTGCGTAATGTTCGTGCAGAAAAGAAATGAAGTACAGCGCATCGGTTGGGTTGAAAGTACGATGCCTGAATTGCAGAAAACGCTTCAGGTCATTTTCCTGATGCCCCGTTATAAAACTATACGGAGCGCCATCCATCAGATCCACCAGATGTGAACACTTGGTGATGATCGTTTTCCGCTGCCCCCACGCCAGTACTGCGGCAAAAAATCCGGTAATTTCAATGTCCTGCCTGCGGGTAAAGCGGTGCGGAATGCTGACCGGATCGCCGGCAATAAAGGTCGGAGTGTTGTACTGAGAATACTTTTCTTCCAGTACTTCGTGAAGGGTTGGCAAAATAAGGTTAATCAGGAGGAGAAATACGCCGGTGGCTGTGATCCGGAATTACCGGTCAGCAGACGAGGTTACTCTCGTCTGGCAAAAATCTTGAATACCCACGAAAGTATCCGGGAAATGGCTGCAAAGGTCCACAGCAGGGAAGTATACACCAGGGCAAACGCAACGAGTACCGGATAAATCAGCACAAAGAATATATGCCACAGCCACCACAGGAAGGTTTTTTCTGCCGGGGGATGATTTTCAGTGTGTTCCATTTGTATCGGGTTATGATGCATTTGTTTTTTCAGTGTGGCAGGTAGGTTACCTCCACCCGGAAGCGCCGGTCGATGGCAGCCAGCCGTTCGTACGCCTTTTGCGTAATCTTGACCACCAGCTTGTCATTGGCTCCTGTGTCAGGCAGTTTGCCTACCACTTTTACGAAAACACTCATATTGTTCATTTCATTCCGTACCTGCAAAATAGTTCCTACCGGCGCGGTCCGGTGCAGGGCGTAATAGCCCTCCGTATCGCCTGAGTCGTTGATGGATTCGGCAAGGCCTGCTTCCACTACTTTGGACAGACTGCCCGTACCGGCAATTACCGCATCACCGGAACGGTTTTCCCGGCGGCCCGGTTCTTCTCTTCCTGCCCGGGCTTCGGCATCCGCCCGTGCCTGCAACCCGGCGGGATCAGCATTTTCACCGTCTTTTACGGAAGATCTGGTATCAGATTTTCGCCGCGGGTCGTTGTTTACCGGAACTGTCTGCCGGGCAGAGGTCTCCCTGACTTCGGTTCCTGCCGGGGCTTCGTCGGGGGCGGCTGACTGTTTTTTCGGCGGAGAAACGACCAGCACCTGCCCCACCTTTATGTTGCTGGAAGAAAGCCGGTTCCATTCCCGCAGATCTTTCATGGATACGTTGTACTTCCGGGAAATGGTGGTCAGCCCTTCGCCCCGGCCTACCTTATGAGTTTTCCGGCGGGCAGCCGGCTGTCCGGGCTTTTCCTTCACTGCAGGCTGTGCGGCAACGGCAGGTTCTGTGAGAGTGGTTGCCGGTTCTGCAGGCGCTCCTTCCGCAACCGTTGTACTTCCGTCTTTACCGGCACTTACAAACAGCTCCTGCCCCTCCGACAGGTTGTCGGAAGTCAGGCCGTTCCAGGTACGCAGGTCAGCCACGGAAACATTGTACGTACGGGCAATGGAAAAGAGTCCCTGTCCGCCCGTCACGGTATGGGTCTTGCGTCCGGCGGAAGCGGGTTTGTTTTCAGCCGGGTAAGGCACTTTTACTACTTCTCCCACTTTTACGCCGGCCGCAAGGTGCGGATTTTCCTCTTGGATGGCCTTCAGGTTTGTGCCGTAACGCCGGGCCAGTGCCATCAGGGTTTCTCCGGCCTCTACTTTATGCAGCACAAGCAAACTGGCACCCTTTCGTTCCGTACCAAGGGAGTCACGCACGGTTACAGCCTCAGCCTTTACAGAGGTTGAGTACAGGGAAAAAGCGAAAAGGAAAATGGTAAGAACTTTAGAGGGCATATCCCAACAACTGGTTTTTTTCTCTGACAAAAATCAACAGATTCTCTGTGATGAAAAATGTATTCACACCGGCTCCCGGCAACCCGCCTGCGATACGCTGCTGCCACCGGAGATGCCCGTTGCGATCAAAAAGGGCCAGGTAATTTTCGTATTCCCCGTTATGGTAAAGATAATAAGAAATTACTACCGCATCTTTTCTCTGCGCATAATCAAACGCAGGTACCGGCTGCACCCCCAGTTTATTCTTAATGAATCTGGCAATACCAGAAGTGTACCGGCTCCCTTCCGGATAGTGAACCGGCCATACAGCAGCCTCACTATCTGCAGGTTCCCAAATCAGTTTTTCCGCAGCCGCCGTCTCCCGGATTACCCTTCCATCCTGCGGGTTCAGGGTAAAAAACCTGAACCCGTCGTATCCCATTTCCATGAGGACCACCCCTTCGTCAGCCACTCCATGCCATGAACTTTTTGGCTGCTGCCACCGGACCTGGCGGGTAGCAACATTGACTGCAATGACGGCCAGTGGCTGGGGTGGCTGGCCACCGGAGAGAGCCTGCAGGTAAAGTATACCCCGGTGCAAAGCCGCGGCGGTCAGCCAGGAATATCCGGGCACCAGCGGGCCTTCCCATAAGCATTTACCGGCAGCGGTATCCACGGCGGCAAAAGTCCGTAAGCCCTCTGCTCGGTCCCGCAGTTCGGCCACCAGCAGATTTGCTGCAGGATCAGCCGTTACCCGCCAGATGGTACCGGTAAAAAGGATCTCAAAGGCAGGTTCGGGGATGTAAGCCAAGGCAGGGGGGGTGGATGCCGTCCGCAAAGGTGTACCTAATCTCCGGTTAGCAGCGACCGGAATACAAAAATTCAGGGTTATATTCCAAAACGTTTCCGCTTATCCCGGTCGTTGTTTGTTTTGCACGGAGCACCTATTGGAAAATAGGTGCGCTTTACCCATCTTTCATTAAAGTAGTCAAATTTTTCTTTCCTATATCCATGATCGGGATCAAAGCCTTCTTTACGCTCCTCTTTACAATCACGCTGGTATTTCTGCTGAACAGCAGGATGGGATCAGTGCCGCCGCTGGGAAAATTCATGAATCCTTTTGGCGGTTTCTGGGCCAACGCTGAACCACGCAATGCCGGTAAGGATAAAAACCTGAACCTGCACGGTCTGCGCGGCGAGGTAAAGGTGGTGTTTGACGATAATATGGTGCCCCACATCTTTGCAGCCAGCAACCACGACCTTTACTTCGCGCAGGGTTATGTGACGGCCATGCACCGGCTGTGGCAGATGGAGCTGCAAACGCACTTTGCGGCTGGCCGTGTTTCAGAGATTATCGGGGAAGCCACGGCTGAGATAGATCGTTACAACCGCCGGATGGGCCTGACCTACGGAGCCGGACAGTCCCTGAAGGCGATGATGGCTGATTCAATGAGCAGGGAAGTGATACAGGCGTACTCCGACGGAATCAACGCGTATATAAACGGATTATCTCCGGCTGACTATCCGCTGGAGTACAAGTTGCTGGGTTACGAACCTGAGCCCTGGTCGCCTCTGAAATGTGCCCTGCTGCTCAAGCAAATGGCTATGACGCTGTCCAGTGGTAACGATGACCGCCGGCTGACCAACATTCTGCACAAGTACGGCTACGCCACCACGCAGAATCTTTTCCCGAATTTTCACTTCCGGTCCGAGCCCATCATTCCAACGGATGCGCCCCGCGACTTCCAGCCGGTGCCGGTGCCTAAGCAGCCGGAGAATTTTCTGCCCAGGCCGACGGACAAAATGGCCATGTACGAACCAGACCCCGGCACTGGCAGCAACAACTGGGCAATCAGCGGCAGCAAATCGGCTACGGGCTATCCCATTCTCGCCAACGACCCCCATCTTGACCTGACGCTGCCTTCAATCTGGTACCAGGTTCAGCTGGTCGGGCCGGACGTAAATGTGTACGGAGCCAGCCTTCCGGGTTCTCCTCATGTAATCAGCGGTTTCAACCAGCGGATTGCGTGGGGCGTCACCAACGTGGGCTCCGACGTACTCGACTGGTACGAGATCAGGTTCCGTGACGCAGCCCGCAACGAATACCTGTACGACGGCAAGTGGCGGCCGGTGCGCAAAGTAGTGGAGGTGATCAAAGTGCGGGGCAAAGCCGACGTTGCGGATACGGTGCGTTACACCCACCACGGCCCGGTAGTGTACGATGAAGGAGGCAAGCCTTATAATGCAAACGTGCCTCCCGGCCACGCGATGCGCTGGGTGGCGCACGACTCCTCCAATGAGGTAATGACTTTTCACCAGCTCAACCGGGCCAGAAACTACGCAGACTACACCGAGGCACTGACGCATTACATCTGCCCCGCGCAGAATTTTGTGTTTGCCTCCGCCGACAATGACATTGCCATCTGGCCCAACGGTAAGTTTCCGCTTAAATGGAAAGAGCAGGGCAAATACATTCTCGACGGCAGCAATCCGGCGCATGAATGGCAGGGCTGGATACCGCAGCCGCACAATCCGCACGTAAAAAATCCGGCGCGGGGTTTTGTCAGTTCGGCCAATCAGTTCCCGGCCGATACTACCTATCCGTATTACATGGACTGGTCCTTTGAAACCTACGAACGGGGCACCCGGATCAATAACCGCCTGGCCGCCATGCAGAAGGCAACCATTGACAGCCTGCGGATGCTGCAGAATGACAACATGAACCTGATGGCCCGGGATGCGGTGCCGCGTATGCTCACCTACTTATCGCCCAATCAGTTGAATGATGTACAACTAAAGGCGCTGGGCCGGATGCGCAACTGGAACTTCCAGAATGATCCGCAGGAAGTGGGACCCACCCTTTTTGATCTCTGGTGGAAAAACATGATGGTTGCCCTGTGGGAAGATGACTTTCCGTCAGATGCCCAGTACCCCGTCCGCTACCCGACCCGTGACCGTACGCTGAAACTTATCCTTGACGAACCCGATGCCAGATGGGTGGACAACGTAAAAACGGAGAATAAAGAAACGCTGGCCTACCTCTGCACCCAGACCTTCCGGGCCGCTGTGGACACGCTGGCCAAAAACGGGGGAGAAAATATAAATGAGAAGTGGCAGTGGGCAAATTACAAAAGCACTTACATTCCGCACCTGACGCGGCAGATCAAGCCTTTTGGCCGGTACAACCTGCCGATTGGCGGCGGCCGCAACATCGTAAATGCTACTTCCGAAAAGAATGGCCCCTCCTGGCGGATGGTAGTTGCCCTGGGGCCGCAGGTAAAAGGCTACGGCGTATTCCCGGGCGGTCAATCCGGCAATCCCGGGTCCTACTATTATGATAATATGGTGGATACCTGGGCCAGAGGAGAATTGAACGAACTCGTGTTTCTCAGCCAGCCGGAGGAAGAGAATAAGCGCATTCTGGCGAGGTGGGCGCTTAAGAAGTAAAACCCGGGGCCCGCCGGAGCATCATGATCAAATAATATTCAAAATCTACCATTTCTGTTATGCCTTTGTTCTTCCTGATTCTTGCCCTCAGCTTTGTTTTGCAATTTTTCCTGCCGTGGTGGATTATCGCACCGGTAGCGTTTGGCCTTTCCCTGTGGAAAAGCACTTCAGCCCGGCAGGCCTTTCTGGCTGGCTTTTCAGCTATATTTTTCCTGTGGGCAGCAATGGCGCTGGTGATTCATCTGCGCAACGAAGGAATTCTGACGGCGAAGATTGCCGCCCTTTTTTCACTGCCTTTCCCGTCACTGATGATTCTGGTAACCGCCTTGATTGGTGGCCTGGTGGGTGGCATCGCGGCGCTGAGCGGCTTTTACTGGAAGCAGTTTCTGAAGCCTTCACCAGCCGCTTCCAGTATGAAAGCCAACGCCGGCACCCCCGTAACGGCGCAGCAAAACTTTACTTTCAAGACCAGACACAATAAAGTATAGCCAGATTATGGGGGCAGCCGGTAACTTATCTTGCCTGTTCGAGTATAAGCCTTTAAACCAAAGCACTATCTGTTATGGCACAGGCTGCATCTTCCGGTCAAGAGGAACGCGGAGAAATCTACCAGAATTTCCGCGACCTGGTAAACATGACTCCCAAACAGCTGGAAAAGTGGCTGCAAACGGAGGAGTCAAAAAAAGTAGGCTTCCGGCATGAGGGGGAACAGGAAGCGGTCGGGCACGGATCCGGACGAAAAATCATTCAGATCCTTGAGCAGAAAAAAGCTGATCTTTCAGATGATGATTACGCACACATGAAAAAGGTAATCAGTTACATTAAACGGCATTCTGCCCAGCGGCCTGACGGGGACATCGAAGACACCCGCTGGCGCTTTTCGCTGATGAACTGGGGACACGATCCAAAGCAGAGTCAGTAATCTGACTGAAGGTGAACTACGAAAAGAGGGAATAACAGCATTGTGGTCTGTTATTCCCTCTTTTATTGTTCTAAGCAGGCATTGTGCCAGCTTACCCCTTTTCAGGTGCTTAATTTCCCTTCCGGCCCTGAGCACCAAACCCGGATAATTCCTCAAGGGCTATACGGGCATCGTTTAGCTGCGGATCAAGCCGGAGGGCTTTGGCGTAATCAGAAATGGCTTCATTTTTTTGCCGGAGCTTCTCGTAGGCGTATCCTCTGACGCAGTAAGCCAGCGCATTGGCATCGTCGGCCCTGATTACCTGATTGCAATCGGTCAATGCATCTTTGTACCGGCCCATTTCATTGTAGAACCCGGCCCGCACCAGCAACATGGCAAAATCGTCTTTTTCCAGCCCGAGGGCCATGTTGATATCCTGCAGGGCTTCTTCGTAGTCACCCAGCGCCGCCGCTGCGTAAGACCGGTCGTAGTAATAAGCTGATTCCTGATTATTCAGGCGGATGGCCTCACTGAAATCTTCGTGCGCAGGCTCATACTGTTCCAGTTCAAAATAGGCCAGCCCGCGCAGGTAAAAGTTATCCGGCGTCAGGTTTCCCTTTGCCAGCCGGAAGCCAAAGTTATAATCCCGAAGGGCATCCGGATAACTGGCGGTCAGGTAAAGAATTCGGCCGCGGAGAAAATAGCTGTCGGCATCGAGGCTGTCCATACGCAGTGCCTGATTAACGGCCTTCAATGCTTCCGCTTCTCCGTCTTCAGTGTCCAGCAGTGCCTCGGCCCGGTCGCGGTATCCGGCTGCACGGGCGGCATTCAGTTGTTTCTGGGAATACAATCCTTTGAGCATCAGCGGGGCACTGGCCAGCAAGTCAATGGTGTCGCCCTGCATGTTGCGTCGCTGCAAAACTTCGGGCATCAGGTAAGCGGCCTTCAGCAAATCAGCTACGGCTCCTTTTTTATCACCAGACTGAAAGCGTACCACCGAACGGTCATAAAACAGCGGTGCGTACGACTCGTCGGCCGTGTCGGCGTATTGGACGGCTTTGTTCAGTGCCTGTAAGGCCTCTGGGGTCTGCTTCATCCGGTAATGTGTCAGACCGGCGTAGTAGTGCAGCAATGCATTCCGGTGATTTTCGGGCAGCGTAAAGTAAACCAGTGCTTCCGGATACTTTTTCATCTTATAATATACAATTCCCCAGTCCAGCAAATCATCCGGGTGGGCAAGGTTGCCGTTGGCCGCCAGCTGGTCGTACAGTTTTACCGCCTCGCCATACTGCTTCCGGTCGGTTAGGATGTTGGCCTTCAGGCGCAGCGCTTTGTCGTACCGGGGATCTTCCTTCAGGGAGTTGTCCAGGCTGGTCAGGGCCTGATCAGATTGGTTCTGGTCGTACTGCACCAGTGCCTTGTAGTACCACGCAGTCTTGTTCGGCTTTATTTTGAGGGATTGTTCAAACTGAAGCTGTGCCTCCTGCGGCTTTCCCCACTGGTAGTAAAGGTATCCCAGGTCATTCCACGTGCCGGCATCCGTCGCATCCAGACTCAGGGCTTTGCGCAGATCTGTTTCTGACTTCGGATAATCCTCAAGGTACATATAGGTAAGCGCCCGGTAACGGTAAAAGGTCGTATCGCCGGGGTAAAGCCCGATGAGGCGGTTAAACGCCTGCAGGGCTTTCGGATAGTCTCCCCCTCCGAAAGCGTAGTAGCCTTTGGCGTACCATGCTTCACGGTAAAGTGAGTCGGTCTGCAGGGCCTTGTCCAGCAAGGCAAAGCCTTTTTCCAGCTTACCTTTGTTGAGGTAACTGATTGCCTTTTTGTAGGCTGCCTGTGCCGGTTTGGGTTGCCCCCACGCGGCTTGCGCAACGAGGCAAATCCCGAGTATAAGCAGATTGAGCGTTTTCATGGTATAGGGCTGGCTGGTTGACAAAATTCATCCTCACAAGATAGATGATTCAGGACAGGCAAACCCGGTGTTTTAATGATAAAAAGTACAGTAGGGAACAGCGTAGATAAAGACTTTCTGATGTTTTAATCGTATTTCCTGCGCATTTGTTGGAGGAAAATATATTTATTCCTTTCACGCGGTTATTCAGGAAACACTCAGGGACACAGTACGGCGTTTATCTATTTTACCGGAAGGGGTTTCCGCGAAGAGGGACACGTAGCGGAAGCATTTGGGAAGTTCATACTTGGTTAGGGAAGACTGTAAAAGTTCAATCAAATCTGACTGTATCTGGTTGGGCAGCGGGTTTCCCTCAATAAAGAGGGCTACGGATTCACCTAACTGAGGGTGAGGCAAACCCGTTACAAAGAAACGTTTTTTTATATTCAAAAACCCAAAAAATTCTTCTGCTTTCCTCTCAATTTTTTCAGCCTGCACCTTTACACCTCCGCTGTTGATTATGTTGTCAGCCCGGCCCAGCCAGCGGAAAGTGGAGGGCGTAATGATTTCCACCACATCATTTGTAACTACGGGCAGCAGGCCGGGAAAACCAGTGTCAATCACGGCGCAGCCGCGGCTGTCGGCAGTGAGGCGTATTCCTTCCGTGAGGGTGTAAAAATCCTGTTTCTGCGGACCGTTTATCCGGCGCAGGGCTACGTGCGACACAGTCTCTGTCATGCCATACGTCTGGTATACCGGCGCCTCAATTGTCTGAAGCTGATTTTCCAGAACTTTCGGAACCGGGGCTCCGCCCACCAGAATTGCTTTTGCTGCGCGTAATATGGCCACTCCGCCGGCATCTTTCTCCAGGGTGGCAAGCAGCTGGAGCGGCACAAAGGACATGAAATGAAAACGGGCATCCGGCCCGAAACCGGCCAGCGGCGTGGCAGAGGGTTCCTGCACGGTCAGTTGCAGCCCCAGTTCCATGCCGCGTACCAGCATCATGATCCCGGCAATATAGCGGGTATTCAGATTCACCAGTGCCCGGTCACCGGGGTTCAGCCTTAGGGCTTTACCGGTCATGCGGGCACTGGCTGCCATTTGCTGCCGGGTCAGGAGAATGGGCTTCGGCGCTCCGGTGGAGCCGGAAGTGTGCAGCCCAAGCTGCTCCTGCCCGCTTTGCCACTGCCGGCAGAATTGCAGGGTTTGCCGTTCATAGGTTGTCAGACCGTCCCCCGGCTGATCCTCAGACAGAAGATCAGCGGCAAACCGGCGGCCGGAAGGGAGCAGCGTCAGGGTGAAAGCACACATTGGCTTATGTATACCGCATCAGGGGCGGGTCTTTCTCCGGCGAAAGATCCTTGGCCACGGCAATTGGCTTGTTGCACTTGCCATTTTTCATATTCGGCGGGTTGATCCGCTTCAGCTCCACATTCGACACCGACCGAATCACCAGCGGCACCTTCTCTATTTTCACGGCGCTGGTATCAAGGCCGAACCACTTATCGTCGGAATTGGTGAATTGCTTGATGAAAAAGTAGGCATCCATGGTGAGCCGCTCCTGCAGGGGCAGATCGTTCTCGTAAGACAGGAACCGCTCAAACACCACAAAACGGAAATCACCGATTACCTGCTGCTTGTTGAGCGATTCGTAGCGGCTGGTAATGTCTACTTCGCCGTGTTTGACCATTTCTTCCAATACCTTCCGGAAGAACAGGTTGATGCGCGGCGCCACCCGGAAGCCGAGGCGGAAGTTGATCTTCACCATGTCATCCGGAGCAAGTACATCTACCTTGTATTCCATTGTGTACGGCTCATCCGTAGTATCCACGTGGACGAACCAGTAGATGTCAGCCCGTTTGGGCCGCTTCTGGAAAATGGAATAGATAATGGTGCTTTCAATTTCACTGGGCCGGCTGGCATTGGTCAGAAATACCAGGTGCGTGGCGTATTTAGGTATGGTAACATCCTGGCTCAGCGCCTTGGTCGGTTCTACGTAATCCTCCAGCCGTACGTACTGCGTGAGCCGCTGCTTGATCCGGTACGCATTGAACCAGATATACATAATTGTGATCAGCATGCCACCGATCAACAGCGATACCCAGCCGCCGTGCGGAAACTTCTCCAGGTTGGCCACCAGAAAAGACACTTCAATGCCCAGGTAAACCAGCAGGAAGAAGCCGATTATCAGTTTTGAAACCCGGCGGGTGTAGAGATAATAGCACAGCAATACGGTCGTGGATAACATGGTGACCGTAATGGCCAGCCCATACGCCGCTTCCATGTTGGACGACTCCCGAAAGTACAGCACAATGCTGATGCAACCTGCCCAGAGCAGCCAGTTTACGCTTGGCACGTAGATCTGTCCTTTTTGCAGGGTGGGATAAACCAACCTTACCTTGGGCCAGAAGTTGAGCCGGATTGCTTCACTAATCAGCGTAAACGATCCGCTGATCAGCGCCTGGCTGGCAATAATGGCAGCCATGGTCGCAATGGCAATGCCCGGAACCAAGAACCACTGCGGCATGATGGCGTAAAAGGGGCTCATTTCCAGCTGTTTGCCTTCGTGGGTAATCAACCAGGCACCCTGGCCGAAATAATTGAGCAGCAGGCAACTCTTCACCAGTATCCAGCTGATCCGGATATTGCCCCGGCCGCAGTGCCCAAGGTCCGAGTACAGGGCTTCGGCTCCGGTTGTACACAGGAAAACCGCGCCAAGCAGCCAGAATCCGCCCGGATGATGCACCAGCAACTCGTAGGCGTAATAGGGATTGACTGCCTTCAGAATGGCTCCATCCTGCGCCACGTTTATCAGGCCAAGCACCGCCAGCATTCCGAACCAGAGCAGCATCAGCGGACCAAAGGCTTTGCCCACCAGCTGGGTACCAAATCCCTGCACAATGAACAGAAAAGTCAGAATGCCAATGACTATGGGGATGGTCTGTATGGATGGATCAATCAGCCGGAGCCCCTCAATAGCGGACGAAACTGAGATCGGCGGCGTAATGATACCATCGGCCAGCAGCGCACTGCCTCCGATGATGGCCGGTATCACCAGCCATTTGGCATGGCGGCGCACCAGCGCAAACAGTGAAAAGATACCGCCCTCTCCGTTGTTATCGGCGCGGAGGGTAAGTACTACGTATTTGAGGGTAGTCTGTAACGTGAGGGTCCAGAAAATACAGGAAAGGCCTCCATATACCACATTTGTCTGGATGGCAGCGTCTCCGATGATGGCTTTAAAAACGTACAGGGGGGAAGTACCAATGTCTCCGTAGATAATTCCCAGTGCAACCAACAGACCGGCCGGGGTGACCTTGTCAGTTTGGTGTTTACTTTCCATAATATATAATCTCAGGAGAATGGTCTCAGGGTAGTCCTAAGATTGAATAGCTTGCGCGGGAGGCCATTCTTAAAATTTTCCTAATCCGTAAAGAAGCAAAGTTAGGTAATTCCGGTAAAAAAAAAGCGGCTGTAGAAAGTGTTTTTACTGTAGGTAAGTTACTGTTAAAAAAGAAGTTATCTTTTCCCTCCTGACAGAGGTGCCATTTTTAGCACATTCATAAAAAATCGCGGAAAAATCAAATTGAAATTACTGGTGCCAGTCTTTCTTTTTGAGGTCGCCCTTCTTCACCGACCTGATAAACTTAGCCCAGGCAAATGGGTTGAGGAAAGGAATAGTCGGAGTGAAGTAACGGTTTGTCTGACCGGTAAGCTGCTGCTGGTTAAAGGTCCGGAAGTTTTCGTTGGGCGTCATACCGGCTTCGTAAGCCATCCGGGCCATGAGTTGCTGATTCAGATTTTTCCGGATTGCCTCGCGGTCCTTTTCATCGGGCAGTTCGAGGGCCAGAAAAGCTTGCTTGAACAGTTCTTCTGTCGGGTAAGGATGTACTTCCACCACCGGCAGCAAAGTAGTATCGGCATTCAGCTCTATTACAACTGAGTAGCCCTCGTCGGGCATGTCAGGCATTACAAAAAACCGTTTTTTGAAACCCACCGCACTGATAATGACACTGTCGCCGGCCATAGTCGGCATGGTAAAAAAGCCATACGCATTGGTATTGGTGCCCCGCCCGGCTTTAGGTATAAACAGGTTTGCACCCACCAGCGGCTGACCGTCTTCACCTCCCAGCACAAAACCCGAAAACTGGATGATGTGGCGTTTGCCCTGGGCCTGCACTTCTGACCCCGCAATCAATAAGCAGAAAGCCATGAAAATGAGAAGCAGGCTCTTATGGGGTTTGAAGGAGTAAATCTGGTTTTTCATAAAACGTTTCTGAATTAAAACGCCGGTTCGGGAACGTTTCGTACAGCAAGGACACCATTCCTCTATACACCTAACCAGCCCTGTAAGTTCCAGACCATCACTGCCGAAAAAAAGTCTTCTTTGTTCATCCCGAACAGCCTTAGAAAGGTAACAATAAATGGCGCGGAAAGCAAAAGTCCGTCGAAGCGGTCCAGAAAGCCACCATGCCCGGGAATTACCGTACCGGAATCCTTTATTTCCATGCTCCGTTTGAAGAGGGATTCGACCAGGTCGCCGTAGGTACCGGCCACCACAATAATGATGGCAATGCAGTGCCACTGCCACGCCCGGAGGTCGGTAAAATACCAGCCCAGAATATAGGAAACCATCATTGCCGCAATTGCCCCGCCGATGCTGCCTTCCCACGACTTCTTTGGTGAGACCCGCTCAAATAATTTGGTGCGGCCAAAGTTGACCCCCGCAAAGTATGCTCCCGTATCGCTGGCCCACAGCAGGAAGAGGCTCCCGAGTATGATCTGGTGACTGTACAGCCCCTGCGAATACACGCTCACGTTAATCAGCGCAAAAGGGATGGCTACGTAAATGATTCCCAGAAAGGTAAGGGCAATATTGGTAAAGGGCTTTTTCTCTCCTTTTTTGTAGAGTTTGATGAAGAAAATCAGCGAAACAAAGGGAGAAATCAGGAAGTATAGCCGGAAATCGAGGTCTTGCTTCTCGATCAGGAAGGAAAGCACAAAGATCAAAGCGCCGGAAAGCGTACCGTACAGTTTCAGCGGCTCGTTGCCGTCAAGGCCGACCAGCCGGTAAAACTCCCACTGCGTCAGGAAGCAGATCAGAAAGAAAACCACGAAATAAGACCACTCACCGTAATAAATTGCACTCACAATCAGCACGCCCCCGAGTGCTGCCGCAATGATACGCTGTTGCAGGTTGGTGAGGTTATTCAAACCGGATTTCATCAGCGATAATTTTCAGGGCACGCAGTATATGATCAGGGCCAACGTGTACTTCAAAATGGCCGAAATGATACGTAGTATCCTTCTTGTTTACAATGACTGCGGGCAGAGAATAGGTTTGCAGCACTGATTGTACAATCTGGGCCCGGTGCTGGCTTGGGCTTTCAAAAACTTTGTGCCAGTTCTTCATCGGTCAGCCGGGCGGAAACGGGAAAATTGAGTTTTCAGAATCATCACTAGCAGAATGGTCAGCATCAGTGCACTGATTGAGAAAGTCAACGGCACGGAAGCGGTATCTTCAATGTCAATGGGTACAGCCTTCTGCTGGTAAAAATAAAACATGATCAGCGTAAAGCCATTGTTGGTAAAGTGTCCGATGATCGGGTAGAGCAGATTACCTGACCAGGCGTAAAGGTACCCAAACACCACCCCGAGCAGCATCCGCGGGATCAGGCCGTAAAACTGCAGGTGGATAAAGCTGAAAATAAAGCCGGTGATCCATACGGCGGCGTGCACATTGCCCGTAAGCCGGAATATCTTCGGCTGAACGAGTCCGCGGAACACCAGTTCCTCCCCGATTGCCGGAATCAGGGCAATGACTACCAGGCCAAATAAGAGTTGCGGCACGGTCCTGAACTCGGTGATACGCCGGGTCAGTTCCGCCAGATCGGTCTCTTTGGCTTTGGCCCACTCCTCCCATTGGTCAAGCACCGCGGGTAAATCAATATTCCGGTTCCATTCAATAAAAACGGCATTGAATGGCATAAAAGCAATCACCAGAAAGATGGTGAGCACGGCGGGAATCAGCCAGAGCGGCACTCCCGGGTTCAGGCTGTTTACCGTGCGGCCTTCCACCACGCGGAGATAGGCCAGGGGAGCGATGATAAATGCGCAGGCAGCGGCTACGGCCTGTAGAATCAACAGGGCAGTCTGGGCCTGCGGATGATCGGCAGTACCGTTAAGCACGCCCTGAAAAGTAGCCAGAAAATTAGTGGAATCCCTTCCCAGAAGAAGCCAGACAAAGGCCATCCCCAGAAAATTGCCCACGAATAATCCGCAGACGATAAATACAAACAGTATTGCCAGGCTGGTGAGGGGCCCTCGCTGTACGGCGGAGGTCGTGTCGTTAGGGTATTCCTGCATAACTGCGTAAATTTAAGGCAAATTCCCGGTTACGGCTGCATAGGGAACAAAACCGTAAACCCGATGGTTTGAATGCAGTCCCGATCATTTTATCATATGGGTTGTGGTTAAAATCAGAGAAATAGAGTTAGGTAAATTTCCGTTGCTGCTGGCACCCATGGAAGACGTGAGTGACCCTCCTTTCCGGGCTGTCTGCAAGGAAAACGGTGCCGACCTGATGTACACGGAGTTCATTTCATCCGAAGGCCTTATCCGCGACGCGGCCAAAAGCAGGCAAAAGCTGGACATTTTTGAATACGAAAGGCCAATCGGCATTCAGCTGTTCGGCAGCGACATTGAATCCATGCGCCAGTCGACGGAAATTGCCACCGGCGCCAGTCCGGACCTGATCGACATCAACTACGGCTGCCCGGTCAAGAACGTGGCCTGCCGGGGTGCCGGTGCGGCTTTGCTGCAGGACATTCCCAAGATGGTAAAAATGACCGGGGCCGTTGTGAAGGCAACTCACCTGCCGGTTACCGTAAAAACCCGCCTCGGCTGGGACGATAATACCAAAAATATCCTTGAAGTAGCGGAACGGCTGCAGGACATCGGCATCGAAGCCCTCACCGTACACGGCCGTACCCGCGTGCAGATGTACAAAGGTGAGGCCGACTGGACCCTGATCGGGAGGGTAAAGGAAAATCCCCGCATCCGGATTCCGGTATTCGGCAACGGCGACATTGATTCACCCGAAAAAGCCCTGCAGTACAAAAACCGCTACGGCGTAGATGGCATCATGATCGGCCGGGCTTCCATTGGCTACCCGTGGGTGTTTAATGAGATCAGACACTACCTCAATACGGGCCAGCACCTGCCCGGTCCCACTATGGCCGAACGCGTAGCGGTCTGCAAGAAGCACCTGGAGTTTTCGGTACGCTGGAAAGGCGACAAGGCCGGCATTTTTGAAATGCGCCGTCACTACACCAACTACTTCCGCGGCATTGACCACTTCAAACCCTTCCGGATGCGCCTGGTGGAGGCTGGTACGTACGGGGATGTCTGCGAAGTACTGGATGAAGTATCGGAAGCATTTACCGTTGCCGCAGTTTAGATACGGGACGGGAGGGGTGCAGGACAAGTTTAGTTTCTCGCAGACCTGCCTGCCGGCAGGCGGGTTTACGCGGATGAAACCGCAGATATTCGCGGGTAAAGACAAAATCTGCGCTTATCTGTGCTGATCTGCGAGAACTATTCTCCGTACCGGCCAGAGAATGATTATTGCCCTCCGAAGCGGTGCTTAAGCCGGTCCACGGCCACTGCTCCGATGATGATGGCACCGATGATCACCTCCTGCACGAAGTTGGGTACACCCAGCATGTTGCACCCGTTGCGCAGCACCGCCATGATCAGGGCCCCGATAATGGAACCGGTTGCACTGCCTTCCCCACCGCTGAGGGAGCCGCCGCCGATGACCACCGCCGCAATGATATCGAGTTCCATGCCGACGGCAGCCGTAGGGTCGCCGACCGTCAGGTTGCTGTACTGCATAATGGAAGCTACGCCGACGAAGACAGAGTTAAGCGTGTAAATAAAAACCCGGTTGAGGGGAACGTTGATGCCGCAGAGCCGGGCCGTTTTTTCGTTGGAGCCAATGGCAAAAACGTAGCGGCCAAAAACGGTGTATTTTAGAAGAACAGCAGTAACCAGCAGCAGCACTATCGCCACCCATACCCCCGGGGCAAATACCAGCCACTCCGGGTCCGGGTCGGTGAGCATCAGCGACTGCAGCCCGTTGGTTGGCGTGCTTACCGTTTGCTCCTTGCCAATCCATTTAGCCACACCCCGGGCAATCTGCATCATGCCCAGCGTAATGATAAACGGTACGATGTTGAGCCGCGACACCAGCAAACCGATCAGTATGCCACACGCCGCACAGGCCGCAATACCACCCAAAGCTGCAAAGACGACCGTACCCGTGGCGGCATCCGCCGCACCGCCGCCCGTATTCAGCAGCGTGGCCACAACCACCGTGCCCAGCGCAATCTGTGAGCCGACACTCAGGTCAATGCCTCCCGAAACGATCACCAGGGTCATCCCCAGTGCGGCAATGCCTACGATCACCGTTTGGGTAATGATGGTTTTGATATTGTAAAAACTGTAAAACTGGGGCGGACAGATAATTACGAAGAGAATAAAAACGGAGAAAAGTCCAAAAAAAGGAGCAAAACGAAGCAGAAGGTTTTTCATGCGGAGGTCAGGAGGTGCTCTTTTCAGATAGTGCTAATCTCCAATATTATGTCGTTTTGGACGATTTCGCAACGAACGGTTCATTTTTAATGAATGAGACGTGTGTACGTCCATGTTTAATATCCAATTTGCAAGGCATCGCCCGGAACTGACCAGGCCGTTCACTTAACGCCTGCATTCATTTAAAATTTACAATCCAAAATTTAAAATTCAAGGTTACGCAGCACTAGTCCAGCAGGGCCAGTACGTCTTCTCTCGTCAGGGCTTTCACGAAACCTTCCTCGGTGGTGATCAGCTCATCGGCCAGCCGCTTTTTGTTCCGCTGCAGGGCCAGAATCTTCTCTTCCACCGTATTGCGGGAGATAAACTTGTAATTGAACACGGTTTGTTCCTGACCAATGCGGTGGGCCCGGTCTACGGCCTGCGCCTCAATGGCCGGATTCCACCAGGGGTCCAGGATGAACACGTAATCGGCGGCAGTCAGGTTCAGGCCCAATCCTCCGGCTTTGAGGGAGATCAGAAAAATCTGCACTTCCTTTTCCCGCTGAAACAGCTCCACCTGCGTACGCCGGTTGCGGGTGCTGCCGTCGAGGTAGGCATAGGGCAGCTTCATGTCTTCCACGCATTCTTTGACCAGCGAAAGGTGCTTTACAAACTGGCTGAAAACCAAAATTTTGTGATTCTCTCCCACGGCGGTTTCGAGGCGGTGGCTCACGTCTTCGAGTTTACCCGATCCTCCCGCGTAGGCAGGGTCCACCATTTTCGGATGGTTGGCAATCTGGCGGAGCCTGGTCAGCCCCTGCAGCAGGATCAGCTGGGACTGGACCGTGCCGTGGCCAGTCATTTTCTCCAGCACCTTGTTGCGGAAGTAGGACTTTGCTTCTTCGTAAGCTTCTTCCTGCTCCGGCGTCATGCGGCAGTACTGAATCTGCTCCACCTTCTCGGGAAGCTCAGTGGCTACCTGCGACTTATGACGCCTCAGAATGAAAGGTTTTATGATGGCAAACAGCCGCTTTGTCTTGTCCTCGTCATTCTTCTTTTCAATGGGCAGCTGAAATTCGTTCCGGAAAAACTTTTCCGTACCCAGCAGACCCGGATTAACAAAGGACATCTGCGACCAGAGATCAAGGGTGCTGTTTTCCAGCGGCGTACCCGTCAGGATCAGCCGGTGCTTTGCGTTCAATTGCCGGATGGCTTTGGCAATGTTGGAACCAGGGTTTTTAATGGCCTGCGACTCGTCCAGAATCACGTACTCAAAGCAGTATTGCCGGAGCAACCCGATATCTATCCGCACGATGCCGTACGAAGTGAGAATTAAGTCATACTCCCCGAATTGGGAAATATCCTTGTCGCGGTGCGTGCCGGTGTAGGCGAAGATTCTCAGTCCGGGCGTGAACTTCTGCGCCTCCACCTCCCAGTTGTACACCAGCGAAGTTGGCATCACCAGCAACGACGCCTGGGTATTGCCCTTCTCTTTCTGCGCCTGCAGCAGGGCCAGCGCCTGAATGGTCTTGCCCAAGCCCATATCATCAGCGAGGCAGCCGCCGAAGTTGTACTGCTGCAGGAAGCGCATCCAGTTGTAACCGGCTTTCTGGTAGGGCCGGAGCTGGCCGAAAAAACCCTCGGGAATGGGGAAATCCTCCATCTGGGTGAAATCGCGCAGCTTTTCCAGTTTACGGCTCATGGTGATCTGGGCAAGACTCTCAGCCTGCAGGTGCTGTACCAGTGCCAGGTGATGCTTGCGCAGCGTGAAGCCTTCCTGCCCCTCGGCAAAAGCAAACAAATCCGAATACTGGGTGAACCACACTTCCGGAATAACCGCTGTTTCGCCGTTGGGCAGCGTAAACTCCCGCTTTTTCTGCAGAATCATGGTGCGCAGTTTCATGAATGGGATTTCAAAATCACCAAACTTCACCTTGGCATAGAGGTCAAACCAGTCGCGGTTTTCAGAAATATTGATGTCAATGGAAGAAGTACCCAGAAAGTACCGCCGCCCGTTCTGCGGTTGCTGGTGCAGGATAAAGCCCTCCTGCGCGATAAGCGGTGTATACTTGTGCAACCAGTTAAACGCTTCCGCTTTATCGACCAGTACCCGGCCACCGCGGATCTCCAGCCCCGTTTGCTTTAGCAGACTGAGCTTCTGCTCCTCAAAAGCCTGGTGCCGCTCAATTCTGTGGAAAACGTAAGATTCTTCTGTTTTTCCAGGCTGACGTTGGCATCGGTGGAGTGGTCAGTCCCGAAAGAAAATTTGCCGTACCGGAAAGAAAGGTCAAACAGAATCTTTCCTTCGTCCCCGGCTACTTCGTCTTCGGTGTCATCGGCTTCGCCACCCGGCAGGGCAAGGGCGGCCGGTCTGGCGCTGTGCCACTCCGAAAATGTAAGCACCGGCACGGCATTAAACCGGGCAGAACGGATTTCAAAGCCTTTGGCCGAAACATCAAAATCGGCCACCAGTGGCGCAACGAACTTCTGGTAATAGGTCTCTTCTACTTTGCGGGGAATTTCGATGAATCGTTTGTTGAGAAACGGCCGGAGTTTTTTCCCGTCAACTTTCTTATCAAAGCTGTAGAGTTTTTCTCCCAAAATCATCCAGGCGGGTTCATTGCAGATGATCAGGGCATTCTTATACTGAAAATCAAGCTTTTCACCGGCGTATTTAATGGTCGGGAAATAGTGGGTATTAGACTCATTGCGCCGGAAGTGAAACAATACAGTGGCCTTTTCGGGAGTCTGGTAAATGCGCTTCCACACCGGATTGCCGTCATTGCCCATGATAAACAGCCATTTGTTGCCGATCAGGTCCAGAATCTGCGCCCGGCGTTCATCCACGTAACTTTCAATCGTTTCCGCAGCTCCTTATCGCCTTTTTTGGGATCGTAGATTTTGAGGAAAATCCACTGTGTTGATTTTCTTGTTGTAAAACTTCCGCTGTACGGCGTCCTGCTGGATGGTATCAATCAGTTCTACCAGCTGATAATCAAGCGCATCCATCCCCTTCGCGAATTCTGCCGCGTTTTTGGCAGAAATGTTCTGGTACTGGAGGGTAAGCAGTCCTCTGGAATTTACCTGGACCACGAACGATTCGAAAAGATACCCGAGGTATTCGTGCTGGTAAAGAGAATAAACAATCTGAAAAGGCTGAGTGGTAGAAACGTTCATCTTTTTTAGGCAAAACCATCCTAAACAGGGGAAAATAGGCTGATTATTGTATTATTTGAGATTAAAATTTGATTATAAAACAGAAGTTTTTTTCGTTTAATAAATGTATCAGACAATGACAGAAAAATGGATACGGCCCCCGGCTTTGCGGGAAGGTGATACAATTGCACTGATTGCACCCGCCGGCAGAATTACGGAAGAAGCAGTAATACCGGCATTTCCGCGGCTGAAGGAATGGGGGCTGACTGTCGTGTCAGGGCAATATGTCTTTGCGGAATCGTATCAGTTTGCCGGTACCGACGAGCAGCGCCTCTCTGATCTGCAGCGTGCCCTCGACAATCCGGCAATCCGGGGCATTGTCTGCGCCCGGGGCGGCTATGGCACCACCCGCATCGTGGACCGGCTCGATTTCAGCGGGTTTCTGCATAAACCCAAATGGCTGGTGGGGTACAGCGACATCACTACGCTGCACCTGAGGCTGCACGGACTGGGCGTAGAGAGCCTGCATGCCACCATGCCACTGCTGTTTGGCCGCGATACGGCTTTTTCAATCCAGAGCCTGCAGAATCTGCTGTTCGGCGGAGAAGCTGATTACTGCGCCGCGCCGCATCTGCTCAACCGCACGGGCGAAGCCGCCGGAGTTTTAACCGGTGGGAACCTTGCCCTGCTGGCCTCCAACACCGGCACGGCCTCGGATGTGGATACCACCGGCAAAATTCTCTTCATAGAGGATATAAGTGAATACCTCTACAACATTGACCGGATGATGATTCAGCTGAAGCGGGCAGGCAAGCTGGCCGGTCTGGCCGGGCTGATTGTCGGGCATTTCACCGACTCCAAAGACAATGAGATTCCGTTCGGCAAAGATCCGTACGGGATTGTGGTTGAAGCAGTGCAGGCGTACAATTTCCCGGTTTGCTTCGGCTTCCCGGTTGGGCACGAACCCGAAAACTGGGCTATGCCCTGCGGGCGGACTGCCCGGTTGCAGGTCCGGCCGGATGCAGTCCGCTTGTCGACGGGAAGCGAAAGGGCATAAAAAATGGTTCAGGCATCCGTGCCTGAACCATTGGTACAAAACCTCAGGACTGGAAGAATTATTTTTTCGGCGCAGCCCGGGTGCCGCCCTGATTGGCCTGGTAATCCTGGTTCAGTCCGACCAGCACTTCTCTGGTAATGTCGAGGCTGTCGGTGGCGTAGAGGATGCCGCCGCCTTTGCTGTAGCCAAACACAATTTTATAAGGCTTGTCTTCGGTGTGCTTCTTCAGGTAAAGGGAAATGTTATTAATCAGTTCCTCATTCTTCTTCTGCTCTTCTTCGGCCAGCTGCCGGGCAGCGTCGGTCTGGTAACGTTCCAGTTCCTGTCCTTTGCGGCGCAGGTTCTGCTCCGTCAGCTGGGCCTGTTCCAGGGTCATGGTGTTGGCCCGGCGCTGAGCAGACACCACTTCATTCTCCAGTGACCGGGTGCGGCCGGCAATTTCAGTTTCCAGTTTCTTGCGGCGGTCCTCGAGTTGACTGCGGGTAACTTTAAAGTAATCGTAATTGGTAAGCAGAGAATCTACGTTCACGTAGGCATACTGGGTTTGTCTGCGGTTATTGGCATTGGCCGAAGTGGTATCGGTTATGGAGGCTGTGGCAGGGCCGGAGCCAGTTCTCCGGTCGCTGAAATGAAGGAAATACAGAACGGCAACGGCTACTATCAGAACGGCGTTCAGGACAAGGGACAGATTTTTCACAATTACTGAATGGTGTTGAATTTAGGAAAGGCAAAGGTAATAAGTAAGAAAACAATTTTAAATTATGAATGCTGAATTTTGAATGAACATGACCACACACTGTATGCGGGAGGTCTTAATTTAAAATTCAAAATTTAAAATCCATAATTTAATTCTGATCGGGTACTTAAATATGCGCCAGGTAGCTGTGGGTTATTCGTTGCTTTTGCCTTTTCAAAGGTACAAATCTGCCTACCTTTGGCGGTTGATTTTCGTAATAGCCACCTGAAAAGGATTTGTGCGGAATTTCTCTTTTATGCAGACTGCCATTACCACCGGCCGGATTTTCACACTCCCCTTTATTCTTCTGTGCTTCAGTTCGTTTCTGTTCTTTGCCAGCTTCAACATGATGATTCCGGAGCTGCCCGACTACCTGACCAGTCTGGGTGGCGCGGAGTACAAAGGATTGATCATTGCCCTCTTCACGGTAACGGCGGGAATCTCGCGGCCCTTCAGCGGCAAGCTGACCGACACCATCGGCCGCGTACCCGTAATGGCTTTCGGTTCACTGGTATGTTTTGTGTGCGGCTTTCTCTATCCCTTCCTGCAAACCGTGGCCGCGTTCCTGATGCTGCGGCTGGTACACGGCTTCTCTACGGGATTTAAACCCACCGGTACCTCGGCTTACGTGGCGGATGTGGTGCCATTCGACCGGCGTGGCGAAGCCATGGGCTGGCTGGGCCTGAGCGGCAGCACGGGCATGGCCATTGGTCCGGCCATCGGGAGCGTGGTCACGAGTCACCTTTCGCTGGATTTCATGTTCTACAGCTCTTCTATACTGGCCCTGCTCTCCATTGCCATTCTGCTGGGGATGCCCGAAACACTGCCCGACCAAGTGCCGTTCCGGCTCGGCTTACTGAAGATTTCCCGGAAAGACATTTATGAGCACCGGGTCTTTCCGGCCGCTTTTGTCACTTTTCTGACTTCGTTTGCGTACGGCACGGTGCTTACCATCACGCCCGACCAGAGCAGCTACTTAGGCATTGGAAACAAAGGTTTGTTCTTCACAGTGTTTACAATTTCATCGCTGGCGACCCGGTTTCTGGCGGGCAAATTCTCCGACCGGATGGGCCGCGTACCGGTGCTCAAAATTTCTTCCCTTGCACTGGGCATTTCGATGGTCATGACGGGCTTTGCCGGATCGGCCGCGATGTTTCTGGTATCGGCAGTAGCTTTCGGGGCTGCCATTGGCACCAACTCCCCCACCGTATCGGCCTGGACCATTGACCTGAGCCATGAAGAGCGCCGGGGCAAGGCAGTGGCAACAATGTACATTTTTCTGGAAGCCGGTATCGGCCTGGGTGCTTTTCTGTCGGCGCTGGTCTATAACAACCAGACAGACCGCTTCGGCTGGTCTTTTGCCCTGGCGGCTGCCACGGCCTTTGCGGCTTTTGGGTACCTGCTGACGTACAAGCCAAAAAGAGTAACAACCCAGTCGGGATAGAGAAAACTAATTAAAAATGCGAATCAAGGGTTGACAACAACCGGTCTCCACCTCAATAGCCTCTGCAATTGATTAAGCGCAGATTGATACTTCAACCCTCGATTCACAATAAAAACGCCGGTCTTTTCCATGGACCGGCGTTTCGTTGAAACACTTTCAATCAACTGGCTTAAAAATTCTTCGCTACCTCGTCCCAGTTCACCACGTTCCAGAAGGAGGCAATGTAGTCGGGGCGGCGGTTCTGGTACTTGAGGTAATAGGCGTGCTCCCATACGTCAAGGCCCAGCAATGGCTTACCCTGCTTCTCAGCCACGTCCATCAGCGGATTGTCCTGATTGGGCGTTGAGGTAACAGCCAGGTCGCCGTTGCTGTCCACGATCAGCCATGCCCAGCCGGAACCGAAGCGCGTGGTAGCGGCTTTGGTAAATTCTTCCCTGAAGGCGTCGAAAGAGCCGAATTTTTTGTCAATGGCATCGGCAAGTCTGCCGGTAGGTTTGGCGCCGTTGTTGTTTTTGAGGGTTTTCCAGAACAGGGAGTGGTTGTAGTGGCCGCCTCCGTTGTTGCGCACGGCAACCGGGGCCTTGCTGATATTCTTCATCAACTCTTCCACCGACTTGGTCTCCAGTTCAGTGCCTTTTACGGCATTGTTGAGGTTGGTTACGTACGCCTGGTGGTGCTTGCCGTGGTGAATTTCCATAGTGGCTTTGTCGATGTGCGGCTCCAGCGCATCGGAAGCGTAGGGCAGTGGGGGAAGTTCGAATGCCATAAATTGAAGTGGTTTAAAGTGACAGATGTACCTGGTCTAACACCGCAAAGGTATTTTAGTTTCTCAACTTCTGAAAAAAAGCCTTCAGCAAACCGGCGCATTCTTCAGACATCACCCCGGCCACGACCTCTGTTTTCGGGTGCAGCAATTTGGGGCTGATCAGCGAATAACCCCGTTTTTCGTCCTTTGCGCCGTACACCAGCCGGCCGATCTGCGCCCAGAACAAGGCACCGGCGCACATGGGGCAGGGCTCCAGGGTAACGTACAAAGTGCACTGCGGCAGGTACTTACCGCCAAGGTGGTTGGCCGCCGCCGTGATGGCCAGCATTTCAGCGTGGGCGGTTACATCGTTGAGTTGCTGCGTCTGGTTACGGGTCCGCGCTACAACGGTGCCGCCGCAGACCACCACTGCCCCTACCGGAATCTCGCCCGCGTCAAAAGCCATCTCCGCCTGCTTCAGGGCAAGGCGCATGAAGTTTTGGTCATCGGGCTGCTTTTGCATGCAGAACTTGTTTTACTTTACATCAAGAAAGTAAAATAATGAATTTATTATTTTACTTTTGCATCACATGGAGAAACCCATACAAATAGAGCAATTTAACGCTGGAACGAAGTTGAAAGGCACCGGGTATAGTTTCTTTGTTCCTGCAAAAATCAATCGCCAGTGGAATTGGGCTGATCCTAAACTGAATACCTTACTTGAACAAGCCTCCATTCAGTTGGGTCAGCTGAACTCTTTTGCCCGTCTGGTGCCCAATATCGATCTGTTTATCCAACTGCATGTAACCAAGGAAGCCGTAATTTCGAGCCGGATCGAAGGCACCCGAACCAGCATTGATGAGGCTCTGTTGCCGGAGGAGGACATCAACCCGGAGAGAAGAAACGACTGGCAGGAAGTCAATAATTACATTCTTGCCTTAAATCAAGCGGTTGAAGAACTTGCTGATCTGCCATTATCTTCCAGACTGCTCCGTAAAACGCACGGAATTCTTTTGCAGGGTGTGAGAGGCAAACACAAAATGCCCGGCGATTTCCGCAGCAGCCAAAACTGGATTGGTGGTGCCAGTCTGCAAGATGCTGCATTTATTCCACCAGCTCACCAATACGTGGGAGAATTGATGGGCGACCTGGAAAACTTCCTGCATAACGATACCATTGCGGTACCAGATCTGATCCGGATCGGAATAGCCCATTATCAGTTTGAAACTATTCACCCTTTTCTGGATGGCAACGGCCGGATCGGGCGGTTGCTGATTACGCTTTATCTGGTAAGCAAAGGAATCCTGAGCAAACCCTTGTTATATCTTTCGGTCTTCTTTGAAAAGGATAAGACCCTCTATTACGACAACCTGACGCGGGTCCGGGAGAAAGATGAAATGGGAAACTGGTTGAGGTATTTTCTGGTGGGTGTTGCCGGTACTGCACGGCAAGCCTCTGAAACGCTCAGCAAAGTTTTGGCACTGAAAACGCAACTGGAAGGAGAAATTCACCAGTCATGGGGCCGCCGCACCCAGAGTGGTCTTGTCCTGCTGGCACATTTGTTTAGAAATCCGATTGCAGACATCAAAGTTGTGCAACAAATATGCGATTTGAGTCCCAAAGCCGCCGGTGACCTGATGCAATGTTTTGAAACGCCTGGCATATTGCGGGAATCTACCGGAAGGAGCCGAAACCGTATTTTTGTTTTTGATCAGTATCTGGACCTGTTCAAATCCTGAATGTACTCCTGCACCAATAAGTCAGCAATACTCATTGAGTGGCTTCAGAAAGGGAGGAGATTTTGTACTTATCTTTTCAGACAATGCTCTTCAAAGACATTCCCGGCCTTACGGATATTAAAAGAACACTAATCGGTACAATCGGACAGGGCCACGTGGCACACGCCCAGTTATTTTTCGGCAATGAAGGTGGTGGCAGCCTTGCCATGGCGCTGGCCTATGCCACTTACCTGAACTGCGAGGACAAACAGCCCGGCGACGCCTGCGGAAAATGCTTCTCCTGCAGCAAGCTGAACAAACTGATTCATCCTGATTTTCACCAGATTTTTCCGGTAGCCACCACCAAAAAGGTTACTTCCAATCCGCGGAGCGAGTTTTTTATGGCCGACTGGCGGGCCTTTCTGAAGGAATCACCCTATTACTGCCTGAGCGACTGGCTTGCTTATATCGGCACTGAAAACAAGCAGGCCAATATTTCGGCCGAAGAGAGCCGGCTGGTGATTGGCAAGCTGAGCCTGAAAGCGTTTGAGGCGGAGTACAAAGTGCTGCTGCTCTGGCTGCCGGAGGTAATGCACGTAACAGCAGCCAACGCCCTGCTGAAAATTCTGGAAGAGCCGCCGCCCAAAACAGTGTTTCTGCTCGTCAGTCACCAGCCTGACAAGGTGCTGACCACGATCCGGTCCCGCACGCAGCTGGTGCAGGTCCGTCCGTTTACGGATGTGGAGATTACGGAGCTACTGGTATCGGAATACGGCATGGAAACCCGTCGGGCTGCCCAGATTGCCCGGCTGGGTGACGGCAACCTGAACCGTGCGCTGCGCCTCACCGGAGAGACCCGCGAGGATCACCACGAAATGTTCCGGGACTGGATGAATCTGTGCTTCCTGCGTAAGTACGCCGACCTGATCGAAAGGACCGAAAAATTCGGCAAGCTTAGCCGTGATGCTCAGAAAAATTTGATGCAGTACGGCATGAGCATGGTACGGGAGTCGCTGGTGTGGTCGCAGCAGGCCCGTAATCTGGTGCGGCTGGAAGGCGAGGAACTAGCTTTTGTCGAACGTTTCTCCAGGGTAATTTCTCTCGACAAGGCAAACTGGCTGTACGGCCTGCTCAATGAAGCCTGCTTCCACCTGGAGCGGAATGGTAACCCCAAAATCATTTTTCTGGATACGTCACTGGCCGTAACGGCAGGTATACGTTGAAGCCCATAATGCATAAAGACCATCTTTCTGTTGCCATGAATAAGGGCTGCTTACTTTTTAATCAGCGGAAACAGGCCTGGTTCGATAACAGTATTGTATACTCTTACGTTATCCAATTCGCCGGAATAAAAACATTCCGGTATGTCATTCGCGTGCTTACCAAGAAAAATACTGGAAACATTCAATTTTTTCAGTGGTGTTTCAATTGTACTGGCTAACCTGTCATTAACATATAGATTAGCAGTGTTGCTGGTGAAATTAATGGTGGCTACCACTTTATTCCAGGCCGTAAAATCGGGGGCATCCTGAGAGACCAGTTGCGCCCTCTCGGCTTTTCTTCCTTCGTCCCAATTCGTAAACCTTATCCGGCTGTTGCTTAAGTACAGTTCAACACTGTTCCCCTCTTCGTCTACCAGTTGAAATAACCGCTCTTGCCGGTTAGGGTTATTGGCCTTAAAAAACAGGACAACCGAAAATTGATCCTGTACGGTAAAGGTCCTGACGCCGCCCGGAATTCTTATGGATGAACTTACGCCATTGAAAGAAGCAGTCTGCGCACCGAAAACGACATCTGTTGCAGTACCGGTTCCGAGCACATTGGTAGAATCGGATGCATCCCCGTCTAATTTATATAAGCCAAACAGCTTATAATTTATCGGCGTTACGCATGTCATTGCTTTATCAGCCTCCGCCATTGCCGCACTACTGGCTTTTTCGTCGGCATCCGCCTGACTGACAGTTGACTCAATGGTTACAGTTTTTGTAACCGATTCGCCCATAAGGCCGGCAGAACAGTTAGCTGTAAAACTTTTGGTAGCAGTAAATTTTGCGGCTGGTTCAGGCTCCACCCCTTCTTTGTTCTGGCAGGATACAATAAGGGAGGCCAGAATTACAACCATGCTGAATTTTTTCATTGGTTTCGGATTTTTCATTTGTTTGAAGAAAAAAATCGGGTAGTATTTGTTTTGTTAGTTGAAGAATACTTAACTCTTTAAATCCGGTTTTACACTCTCCTGCTCGCTGCCGTGGATTGAGCCGGGGCAACAGTTACCTGAGTCACTTTTCAGAAGAGAATCCGCTGCCGAAAAGGCAAGCATTGCCCGCTAATCTTCTTTACAGACACCAAACCTGGAATTGTGTAAAATATGCTTAAGTAAGATTTTCTTCAATTTAGGATTAATTTCACCTAATGTGAAATTGTAACCGTTTTTTGATACTCTTTTACAAACCCAGTGTGAAAACCGGCAAAGAAATTCTATGCGCTTAAAATAGCAGACAGGGAATCGGAGCCTTGCCCCGGAGTAAGGGCCCGCAGTGTGTACGGAGACTCTCAGGTCGGTTTTCCGGGCCACGGGCCCTGCACAGGTCTGGTGGCTGGCTACGGTTTCAACAATTTATGCCAGTCATTGGCCTTCTCTGCTTTTGCGGGTAAATTTGACATTTAAACCGATACGGCTTTGTCTTCAAATCACATAAGAATCGGCACCCGCGGCAGTGCACTGGCCCTCTGGCAGGCGCATTACGTCGCTGATCAGTTAACCAGAGGCGGCCTTTACTCGGAAATCATTACCTTTGAAACCAAAGGCGATAAGATTCTGGATAAGTCGCTGGCCAAGATCGGCAGCAAAGGTATTTTCACCGCCGAACTTGAATATGCGCTCCGCGCCGGTGAGATTGACATTGCCGTACACAGCGCCAAGGATCTGCAATCTGAACTGCCCGAAGACCTCGAAATCATTGCCTTTACGGAGCGGGAAACGGTAAATGATGTGTTGATCAGCTACAACAAAACGCTTTCGCTCACCGACGGCAAGCCGTGGGTAATCGGCACCTCCTCCACGCGGCGTACGGCTACGTTGCGCCATTATTACCCGCACCTGCAAAGAGTGGACATGCGCGGCAATCTGCAAACCCGCATGCGGAAACTGCAGGAAGGCCAGTGCGACGCCCTGCTGCTTGCTTTTGCCGGCGTACACCGCATGGGTTACGACGAATACATCGTGGCCCGGTTATCTGTTGAAGAATTTACGCCACCCGTCGGACAAGGCAGCATTGCCGTAGAGACCTCCCGCAGCCTCGATCCGGAAAAGCGCAATCTGATCCGCGGCCTGATCAATCACGAACGGACGGAGCATTGTCTGCTGGCCGAAAGAGGCTACCTCCGGCGGCTCCAGGGCGGCTGTAGCGTGCCAGTTTTTGCCCTCGCTACACTTAAAGACCATAATTATGTACAGCTTACCGGCGGCGTGGTCAGCCTCGACGGCGGCCGGATGATCCGCGAAACGATGCAGGCGCCGGTAGCGGAAGCGACTCAGCTCGGTTTCCGCCTTGCCGATGCCGTAGCGGGAGCGGGCGGCTACGAAATCCTGAAGGAAATCCGGAGCAATGCGGCCAGATTGTAAGAAAAGAGCCTGATAGAAATTCACTGAACAGATCTTATGCAAAAAACACATTTTCTGGTGATCCTCCTGCTGGTGTCAAATACCCTTCCGGGTTTTGCCCAGAAGAAGTCAAGGAAGGATTACCTGGTAACCATTACCACTGATTACGGCACGATGTACGCCGTGCTGTACGACCAGACACCGAGGCACAAAGCAAACTTTATTGCCCTTGCCGATACCGGATTTTACAACGGTACGCTCTTTCACCGGGTGATCAACAACTTCATGATTCAGGGAGGTGATCCGGAATCTAAAAAAGCGCAACCCGGCACGCCGCTGGGCAACGGCGACGTGGGTTACCGGGTACCGGCTGAGTTTAATGAGAAGCTTTTCCACAAAAAAGGCGTACTTGCCGCCGCCCGCGACAATAATCCGGATAAGTCCTCAAGTGGCTGCCAGTTTTACATCGTGCAGGGAAAAGTATTGAAAGACGAAGATTTTGCGGTAGCCGAACGCCGCTCGGGCCGCACCATTCCCGCCGGCCAGCGGCAGGTATACAAAACCACCGGCGGCACGCCGCACCTCGACCAGGGTTACACTGTTTTCGGAGAAGTAATCAAAGGACTGGAAGTAATTGATACCATTGCGGGTCAGCCCCGCGATGCCCGGGACCGTCCGCAGAAAGACATTGCCATGCAGGTGAAGGTGGAGAAGATGAAGAAGAAAAAAATCACGAAGCGGTACGGGTATAAATTTGAGTAGTCAGAATCAGCTTGTCAGAATCAGGATTTTCAGGATTAAAAGATGAACGGGATTTTAGTTCTATAAGTAGCCATTAACAATTAGCTTTTAGTGATTATGTTGATTATCAAATTGTTACGCCCCAATTCTTATCTTAATTCCCGGCGAGTACTTCTATCCTGCTGATCCACTAATCCTGAAAATCCTGATCTTGACAATCCTGACCCCAACCGATTATCCATCCAGTAAATTCAGATCATAACACACTCATGCAAAAAATCCTTATTACCGGTACCAATGGCCTGCTGGGCCAGAAGCTGGTCGAACTGCTGATGCAAAAAGGCGACTACCAGATTATTGCCACCGCGCGGGGCACTAACCGCCTGCCCCATTCCGGAGGCTATCAGTACCATTCCCTTGACGTGACGGACCGTACGCGGGTGCATCAGCTGGTAAAGGAACTGAAGCCCGATTACATCATCCACACGGCGGCCATGACCAACGTGGACCAGTGCGAGACCGAAAGGGAAGCCTGCCGGAAGCTGAACGTGGACGCGGTGCAATACCTGACCGAAGCCTGTCAGGAAACGGATGCTTTCCTGCTGCACCTGTCTACCGATTTTATTTTTGACGGCACTGCCGGACCTTACGACGAGGAAGCCGCCGCCAATCCGCTGAGTTATTACGGCGAAAGCAAACTGGCCGCTGAAAAAGTGCTCTTTGCCAGCTCCATCCGCTGGGCGGTTGCCCGCACGGTGCTGGTGTACGGCATTGCCCACGACATGAGCCGGAGCAATATTATCCTCTGGGTCAAAAAGTCGCTGGAAGAGGGCAAAACAATCAAAGTGGTGGACGACCAGTGGCGCACCCCTACCCTTGCCGAAGATCTGGCGATGGGCTGCTACCTGATTGTGAAGCACCGGGCTCAGGGCATTTTCAATATTTCCGGCAAGGATCTGCTCACGCCGCTCGACATGGCTTATCAGACCGCTGACTACTTCGGGCTGGACAAATCCTTTATCACCCGCGCCGATTCCAGCACTTTTACCCAACCGGCTAAACGTCCGCCCCGCACCGGCTTCGTGCTGGATAAAGCTTACCGGGTGCTGAATTATCAGCCGCATTCCTTTGCTGAAGGCATCGGAGTGCTGGCGGCTCAAACAGGTACGACCATAAAAGCCTGACAGGCAACCAGGATGAAAGGTGAACGTCCGGTAATCTTTACTGATCCTGCGCGGCGTAGGATATGAACATAAATTGCACCGCCTGCCGGGTGACAACGGAATATTTTTGCAGGACAGGCTCTCCGGAGGGCCTGTCTTATTTTTTATGAAACGTCTCCATTACTGGCTGCGCAGCATTTTTGGGTATTCCCGCACGGAAAGCAACGGTTTTCTGATCTTATGCCTCATTATCCTGCTCTTTTTGCTGTTCCCGCTTTTGTACCCGGTTCTTTTCCCGCCGGTAGCCTTTGACCACGCCGCCGACCGGCAACTGCTGGACAGCATGGTAGTGGCGATGGAAAAAGACCAGCCGGAAGCATTGGTCCAAGAATCCGCAAAAGCACCGCGGGAAGTCAGAAACTTATTCGACTTTGACCCGAATCTGATCACTGCGGCACAATGGCAGTCGCTGGGCCTGCCCAGGTATCTGGCCGAAAGAATCATCAAGTACCGCAGTAAGGGCGGAAAGTTTCGGGTAAAGGGTGACGTGAAAAAGATTTACGGATTCCCGGAGCCACTTTACGCGCAGCTTTACAGCTACATTCTGCTGCCCGATTCACTTTCCCGCGATTATCCGAAAAGGGAATTTCCGAAGAAGGAATTTGCGGCAACCAACTATCCACCGGCTGCGGAAAAGAAAACTGTAAAGGCAGAATTATTTGACATCAATCAGGCCGATACGCTGCAACTGGCCAGTGTCCGGGGCATTGGCCCCGCTTTGTCGCGCCGCATTGCCAGGTACCGCGACCTGCTGGGCGGCTTCTCCGGCCGGCACCAGATTTATGAAGTGTACGGACTCGATTCACTGGTGGTAGGTGAGCTGTTCCGGAAGGGCTATCTCAGGGAGGGAGTAGGCGTCAGGCGGCTGAGGATCAATCAGGCTACCGAGCCGGCACTGGCTGCGCGCCCGTATATATCGCCGCGGCTGGCAAAAATCCTGGTGGCTTACCGTGTGCAGCACGGTAATTTTACCTCCGCAGAGTCGCTGGCACCAGTCAAGCTGCTGGACGAGGTTACGCTGCGCAAACTGGCCCCTTACCTTAGTTTTGAGTAAGCGGCGGTAAAGTTTCCGGCGGGTTTACCCGAACCGGCAGTTTCATTACTTTTGTGCCGTCAGCCGTATGCGGCGCGACCTCCCGACTCTTTACCTGCATTTACATGACTGCCACCCGCACCCCTATTCTGAACCGGACCCAGACGCTGCAGAAAATCAAGCGCATCGCCTACGAGATTTACGAGAATAACTTTCAGGAGGAGGAAATTGTGCTGGCGGGCATTTACGACCGGGGGTACCTCTTTGCCCGGATTCTGGAGCAGGAACTAAAAGCCATTTCTCCCCTGCGCGTCCGGCTGGTGAAGATTTCGCTGGAAAAGTTTTCTCCCGTGCAAAGCGCCGTTACGCTTGACTGCCCCGCCAAAGACCTGCGAAACCGGAGCATTGTCGTGGTAGACGACGTACTCAACTCCGGACGTACGCTGATGCACAGCCTCCAGCCTTTTCTTCAGATCGAAATCAAGAAGCTGCAAACGGCCGTGATCGTGGACCGGAGTCACCGTTCTTTCCCGATTGCCGCCGGCTACGTGGGCTATTCCCTCTCCACCACGATTCAGGAACACATTGAGGCGGTACTGGAAGATGGTGAAGCGTTCGGCGTGTACTTAAGCTGACTCCGTCAACCGCATCAGGAAGCTTTGAATTTCTTTCCCGTCCGTTTGGGAGGCCCTTTTTTACCGGCAGCCTTAGGAGTTCCTTTCTTGCCGGAAGTTTTTCCTGAAACGGCCTGCTGGGCCTTCGGGGATTTCTTTTCGTGAAAGGCACCCTTGAAGTCCGGATTTTCGCGGCGCTTCTGCAGGTCAACTTCGCGGGCCATGTCCTGCTCCTCCTCAAACGGCGTCGGGAAAACCTCCACGCCTTCGGGTACCGGCAGCCGGGGAATGGGCATCCGGATCAGCTTCTCAATTTTTTCGACAGGAATGTTTTCGGCCCTGGTCATGAAGGTGATGGCCTCGCCGGTCTGGTTGGCGCGGCCGGTCCGGCCGATCCGGTGCACGTAATCTTCGTATATCAGCGGCACGTCGAAGTTGATCACGTGGCTTACCATGGTAACATCGATGCCCCGGGCGGCCACATCAGTAGAAACCAGTACCCGCACGTTTCCCTCCTTGAAAGCATCCATTGAATTGATGCGGGTATTCTGCCCTTTGTTGGCGTGGATCACCCGGATCTGATCTTCACTCATCTTGCGGGACAGAAAACGGAAAATATTATCGGCCGACTGGCGGGTACGGGTAAACACGATTACCCGGTTGAACTTTTCGCGGTCCTGCAGCAGCCATTCCAGCAGGTGCGCCTTGGTTTTGAGGTTGGGCACTTCGTACAGCACCTGCGACACCGTCTGGGCGGGAGTAGCCTGGGCCGTTACCTCTACCCGCACCGGAAATTCGAGAAATTCTCCGGAAAAGCGTTCTACCTTTTCCGGAAAAGTAGCCGAAAAGAGCAGGTTTTGCCGTTTGGTGGGAATAATCTCCAGCATCCGCCGGATCTGCGGCATAAAGCCCATGTCCATCATCTTGTCGGCTTCGTCCAGCACCAGCGTCTTCAGATGTTTGGTCACCAGTTCACCCTTCAGGTAGATATCCATGAAACGCCCCGGCGTCGCAATGAGAATATCAACCCCCTTTCTGATGGTTTCGATCTGGGTTTTGGGCCCAACCCCTCCGTAAATTACAGCATGCCGGAGGTCGGTGTTTTTGGCCAGTTGCCGCAAACTTTCCTCAATCTGAATGGCCAGTTCACGGGTCGGGGCCAGAATCAGGGCCCGGGGATTTTCACCCTGCGCGTACTTGACCTTCATCAGAAGGGGAAGCAGATAAGCAGCCGTTTTGCCGGTACCCGTCTGGGCAATGCCCAGCACATCCTGCCCCGCCAGTATCGGCGGAATGCCTTTCTGCTGAATCTCAGTTGGCATCTCAAAGCCCAGGTCAGCCACGGCATCCAGCAGTTGCCGGTTTAGTTTAAAATCCTCAAAGGTCATGGTTTATCTCTTTTGTATGCAACAGAAAATCATTGATTGCCGCTTTCCAGCGGCCAGGCTGCTTTTTGAGATAGGACTCATGTGCCAGCTCTTCAAAATACACTACTTCTTTCGGTCCGGGCAGGTTGCGGTAAATTTCTTTTCGGGGCAAAAGTAACCATAACAGCCCGTACCGTGGTACCCGACGCTGCGTAAACAAAAAGGATTGCCGGGGTGGCAATCCTTTGGGCGTTCTGCGTGTCCTGTTACTTTGGCAGTTTATGCCCGCCGTCCCGCTGGTGAGACAAGGGCAGTACACCTTTGGGCTCATCGGTAAGTGAACCGGGCGTTAGCTTGCCAACGGCGCCTTTGGCCGGGGTAACCCCGCCGTCAACCAGCCAGAGGGCACCCGTCACGTAACTCGCTTCGTCGGAGGCGATAAACGCATATACGTTGGCGATTTCCTCGGTAGTGCCGCGCCGGGCCATCGGCGTAGCTTCAATCAGCATTTTTTCCATTTTTTTGTCCATCGGCCCTTCACCCTTGTGCGTCCAGGCGGTGTCAATGGCTCCCGGACAGATGCAATTGGCCCGCACGCCGTGTTTGGCTTGTTCTACGGCTACGCCCATCATAAAAGAGTGCACCCAGGCTTTAGTGCCGCCATAGGGCGTACATTCCGCCAGCCCGTTGAAGCCTGCTTCGGAGCCGGCGGACACGATGTTACCGCGTGTTTTCTGCAAATGCGGCAAAGCATACCTTGTCATCAGAAAAGCCGAACGAATGTTGTTCCTGATCATCATCTCGAAAGCCTCTACCGGCAGGTCCTGGGTTTCGGCCATGTAAGGCAGCACACCGGCGTTGTTGACAAGAACGTCCAGTTTGCGGTAAGTGTCAACGGCCAGTTGCACGCACTGCCGGGCGTAAAGTTCCTCGGAAATATCGCCGAGGTGGGTTACGGCATTGCCGCCCCGGAGCCGGATGGCAGCGGCTACTTCATCCACCGGGTCGTTAGGCAGCCCGTTCAGGACGACACTGGCACCTTCCAGTGCAAACTTATGGGCAATGGCTTCACCGATACCGGCACCTGCCCCCGTGATAATGGCAACTTTGCCTTCTAATCTGCGCTGCATAGTTTCTCTGGTTGTTGGTTTTACATCTGTTTTCTTTATTACTTACTGAATTTCAACGCCAAAGTTGCCTTGCGGTGGTTGATCGTTGTTCGTTATTGGTTACTGGTTGATAGTCAATGAAAGGCATTCAGGGAAAAAGTAATTCGTAATTCGTAATTCGTAATTCGTAATTCGTAATTCGTAATTCGTAATTCGTAATTCGTAATTCGTAATTATCTATGGAGTTGTCTCTTAATGTGCCGGCATTCATCTTTCCGACCGTTTCGCTGCTCATGCTGGCCTACACCAACCGCTTTCTGGCCATTGCAGCGCTTATCCGCACCCTGCATGACCGCTACCAGCAACAGCCTAGCCCCGGCATACTGGCGCAGATGCAGAACCTGCGGCTGCGGGTCCGGCTTATCCGTGACATGCAGGCCATGGGCGTCCTGAGTCTTTTCCTGAGCGTAGCCAGCATGTTTTTTATCTTCGAGGACCAGACGCGGCTTGCCAAGTGGCTTTTTGGCGGCTCACTTGTGCTGCTGATGGCTTCGCTGGCCTTGTCCATGCTGGAAATCTATACTTCGATCCGGGCCCTCAACATTCAGCTGGGCGATGTGGCGGGGACGGAAAAACCTAAACCGAACGAAAAAGGCTGATTTCTTTATACCCTATACTCCCGTCTCCCTCTTTATATTTATGCCGTTTTATAAACAATTGCCTTTGGCTGCTGGTGCCTGCCGGTTTCAATTCAACTAATCATTCATGAAGAAAAGCATTCTGATTCTCAATGCAAGTGTGGTCAACGAAGGGCGGACTTTCCCAGCGGACGTGCTGGTGAAGGATGGTCTGATCGACCGCATCGGCACCGGATTTTCGCACCTGCCGGCGGATACTGTGATTGATGCCACCGGCAAGCACCTGCTGCCGGGGGTAATTGATGACCAGGTACATTTCCGGGAGCCGGGTCTGACGCACAAAGCCGACCTGCACACCGAGAGCCGGGCCGCGGTAGCCGGTGGTGTTACTTCTTTCATGGAAATGCCCAACACCGTGCCCAATACGCTTACCCAGGAACTGCTGGCCGAAAAGTATGCCCTTGCCGCCCGGAAATCCCTGGCGAACTACTCCTTTTTCATGGGTGCTTCCAATGACAACCTCAGCGAAATCCTGAAGACGAATCTACGGGAAGTGTGCGGCATCAAAGTATTCATGGGTTCATCTACGGGCAATATGCTGGTGGACAAGGAACAGGCCCTGCGCGGAATTTTCCGGGAAAGCCCGATGCTGGTCGCCACCCACTGCGAGGATGAAGCTACCGTGAGAGCAAACGCGGAAAAGTACCGCAGCCAGTACGGCGACGATGCTCCCGTATGGATTCACCCGTTGGTGCGGAATGAAGAAGCCTGCCTGCGGTCTTCCTCCTTTGCGGTTTCGCTGGCGAAAGAGTACAACACGCGGCTGCACATCCTGCATATCTCCACCGCCGACGAACTGCCTTTGTTTACCAATGAGATTCCGCTGGAGCAGAAACGAATCACCGCCGAAGTGTGCGTACACCACCTGTGGTTCAGCGCGGATGATTACAGCCGCCTTGGCAACCGGATCAAGTGCAACCCGGCCATCAAGGACAAACGGCACAAAAAGGCGCTGATGGAAGCTCTGCTCGACAACCGGCTCGACATCATTGCCACCGATCACGCCCCGCACACCCGCGAGGAAAAATCGCACGGCTACTGGCAGTCGCACGCCGGCCTGCCGCTGGTGCAGCACCCGCTGCTGCTCATGCTGGAGTTTTACCACAATGGCCAGATCAGCCTGGAAAAAATAGCGGAGAAAATGAGCCACGCGCCGGCAACGTGTTTTCAGGTGGAGAACCGGGGCTACCTCCGGGAAGGCTACCACGCCGATCTGGTGCTGGTGGACCTGAACGGCGGCACGGCGGTCACGGAGAACAATCTGCATTATAAGTGCGGATGGTCGCCGCTGGAGGGGCACAGGCTCCGGTCTGCAATAACGCATACGCTGGTTTCGGGCCATCTGGTGTATGCAGGGGGCGTATTTGATGAGAGCCGGTGCGGGCAGAGGTTGCTGTTCAGCCGGTAGAGGCACTCACAAAAAACCACTCAGGGTGCTTGTAATCTCCTTTTTATTCTTATAATTTTGCGCACCTATACGGAGGTTGTAGCTCAGCTGGTTAGAGCGTCGGTTTGTGGCACCGAAGGTCGCGGGTTCGAACCCCGTCTTCCTCCCCCTTTTGACCGTCGGATTTTTAAAATCCGGCGGTTTTTTTATTTTTACTGCCCCACTATCGTTATTATCTGATGGGAGAAGCGGGCCAGTAGCAGGCAGTGAAGAGCCACACAACCCATGTGATTGTCCTGAAGGTGCATTTCTGATAAAAAATCCAAAGCAATGAAAAACGAGGATAGAATAGTAGAGCTGCTGGCTGAATCGCTTCAGAAGTTTGACCGGTTAACTGAAAGAGTAGGTCAAATGGTGGAACGTCAGGACCGGATGGTGGAACGTCAGGACCGGATGGAAAACCTTA
>JAUJMU010000005.1:87708-262708 GCA_030446715.1 Cytophagales bacterium
ATGGTGGAACGTCAGGACCGGATGGTGGAACGTCAGGACCGGATGGAAAACCTTATGGAGCAAATGGTTGATTCTCAGTCAAAGACAATTGGCCGCTTAGACCGGGTGGAGCAGGCAATTATCAGTCTGGCTAATGGCATCAACGAGTTTGTAGAAATTCACCGGCAAACCACAAAAACCCAGAATGACAGAATCAGCAACCTTGAACGCCGCATGGACAGGCTTGAGGGTAACAGCTGATACCAAACCCGTACGCAGTGCTTGCAACTGCTCTTAACATTTCAGAATATTCGGGGTCAGGCAGTTGACCAGGGGCCTCTGGTCTTTCCTTTTCACCGCCAGAATGCACAAGTCTGGCGGTTTTTTTGTGTCTCAACCCAGGCATCAGTACCATGCTGAGGCGCACCATTGGAGCTTCTGAAACTGAAGACTTGCCCGGTCAGTTAACATTTCTGGTAATCATTTCACGATTGAAAATGGGGCTTTCACTAGCTTTGAAAATCCGCTCATAAAATAAAATATGCCAATCAGCCCCGGATGCATTATATTTGTGTTAAAATATTTAAATTTTTTCGATAAATAATTAAAAATTATAACTTTACGCCCAATAAAATTTTCCTGCCATGAGTGCAAACGGAATCATCAAACTTGACAATATTGACCGCAAGATTCTGGAAATCCTGCAGAATAACGCAAAAATTACCAACGCCCACCTGTCTAAAGAAATTGGTTTGTCGCCCGCCCCTACGCTGGAACGCGTAAAGAAACTGGAAAACGGTGGTTTGATCCGCAGCTACCACGCCCAGCTGGACACTGAGAAAATCGGCCTCGGCGTCACTACCTTCGTGCAGGTCTCCCTGATCGGCCACAAGAAGTCTTATATCGATGCTTTTGTCAGCAAAATCAACGAGATCGACGAGATCATTGAATGCCACCACGTAACCGGCAGCGGCGACTTTCTGCTGAAAATCATCACCAAAGACATCCCTTCTTACCAGAAACTCATGTTGGAACGGGTAAGCGACATTGAAGAAATTGACAGCATGCAGTCCATGGTTATCTTGTCTACTTTCAAGAACAGCAAGGTATTGCCCATCCCCAACGACAAGCACGCCTGAGAGATTTTACCATAACAAAAAAGGGCTGTTTACGAAACAGCCCTTTTTTGTTATGCACGGTCATTTTTCCGCCTTTTCCTCTCCCTGTGACGGGACATGTATTCTTTGGCCTCTTTGTAATGATCAGTCTTCTTTTCGGCCCGGTCCAGCAACACCTGGTAATACTTGCGGGCCTCCTCTACGTTGTCTTCCCGGTCGTAGATGCGTCCCAGCGCCGCCAGCGAACCAAGGTAGTAGCCACTGTCATAAGCCTTGCTCTGCTCTGAATACACCACCGCCCGCTTGTAATAAGATTTGGCTTTCTCCACATCAGGGTTGGTATTGGTGTAGACGTAGCCAAGGTAGTAGCTGGCATAGCGGCCGCTGGTGGCCTCGTAGCCGGGCATGCCGCGGTCCAGTTTCTCCAGAATGCTTTTTGATACCTCCTCCACTTCGTCGATACGGCCCTGCATGAAGGCCAGCCGGGCGTGGTACCGCTCAAAGTATGCGTTGTCAGGGAATGTTTCGTGCAGATATCTCGCCAGCTGGTAAGCACGGATGGGCTGGTTTTCTTCACTGTAAATGCGCATCAGAAAATACTGTGCCTCGGTGCGGGTATAGAAAGCATTGTTGGACACTTCCTGCAATTGCTTGATTCCCTGTACCTTGTCTCCCTTCGGAAACAGCCAGAGGATTGTCTTGAGGGCCGGGTAATTCTCCGGAACCCAGTCGCGGTAGTAGTTGTAAAGGGCATCGCCGAACAGAAATTCCGGGCTCAGCTCTTCGTAGCCCTTACTTTTGTCGAGGTAACTGAGTGACTCTCTGGCGTTGACAGCTGCTTTCCGCCAGTCCTTGCGTTCAGAATGCAAACGCCCCTTGAACCCGTAGGCAGCCGCCAGAAAAAAGGAAGCTTCTATGTTTTTATTGTTCTCCCGGTACATTCTCTCCGCCAGTATGATGGAGGTATCCATATAGGCGTAAAACTTACTATCAAACTGCTGATTGTCAATATTGGGCACAATTTTCCACCACTCACTCAGGCCCAGCAGGAAGTAGGGCAGCGGATGATCCGGATATTTCAGCTGGAACCACCTGAATTCATTTTCAGCCTTCTCAAACTTAAAATTGTACATATCATTGACGGCCCTGGTTGCCTGCACCTGCATGTCCATATCCATGAGGAGCATCCTGGGGACTTCCTGTTTCTGCGCATTTGCCCGGGCAGCGACCAGTAATAACAGCACAACCAAATACTTAATTTTCATGCGGATAGGGAATTGTATCTCAGATTCAAACGTAAAGCAAAATTGACTCCGTATTAGTTCACCAGTGGCGGCATACCGGGCATATGTAAGATTGGGAGCCGTTTATACCAAAAATACAATTACAGCAACAAACCTATCTTTTCACAAAGAGTATAACGTAAAAAATTAAATTGCTTATTCAACTGAAGCAGTGCATATTATGCAGCCGAAAACCGTAAAGGGATAATTTGATAACTTTGCCGTTGCAGAAAGTGCGGTACGGGCAAGATGTAGTAATTTTAAAAAATTGTTATGGAAAGCGTACTAAGCGTATCTTTTTGGGGCAGCCTCCTGTTGATATTGACCACTCTGCGACTAACCTGGCTTATTGGTGCCGCCGGAAACGCCGGTAAAGTCCAGACTTTCTTCTCCTTACTGTCTCATCAGCTCGACCTCTGGTTCCGCTCTGCCTGGAAGCCTTTCACCATTCTGATCATCACCGGGCTTATCCTCTCCGCCTGCTACGCCGCCACCGGCGACCGGTATCTGGACGTATGGCAGACCGCTATGATTTTCGGCACCGGCAGCGTCGGGCTTGGCGTACTGATGACCACTTTGGTGGCTGATATTCAGCGGATGCTGCACACCTCCCTGAGTCTGGAAGAAGACAGCACCCATCCGCTGACGGCCGGCAAGGCGCTGGTGACGGTCCGCAATCTGCTCATCTGCCTGGTGTGCGTGCTGCTGGTGCTGCTCAGGCAGCCTTACCAGAAGTGGGGCTTGTTTCCGACGGTATCGCTGCTGGCCGGCTTTGCCATGGGATCGGCCACGGCGCTGGTGATTGCGTACCTGTACCGCCCCAGGCCCGCCCTGGTGCCGGAAACAACTGACTGGATCAGCCGCCTGCTGAAACCCCACCGGCTGGATACGCTGGCCGGGGCCATTGCCGCCACTATGCTGCTCGGTGCCGGACTATCAGAAACAACGGCCATTACTTTCCCGTCGTGGGCCTCCGGACCGGTTATGCTACCGCTGCTGCTGGCTGTCAATGGGGTGCTGATCTCTTCCATCACGGCGTTGCTTTCGGGCAGTCAGTTTTACCAGTTCCTGCTTTCGTACCGTTCACTGCCGCAAAAACTGCTCAATGCCCTGCTGATGAGCGGATTTTCGCTGATCCTGATCAAATACATGCTGGCCAGCCACTGGGTGCTGAACGGCCGGGAATACAGTGCTCTCCACATCTTCTATACAGTATTGGCGGGCATAGTCTGCGGAGTGGTTTTCCACGAAACGGGACGGTTCTACAGCTACTGCCGCTGGCAGTATCACGCTTATTTCCGGTTGTTTTATTCCCGCGAACTGCTTTTCTTCAAAATCATGAGGCTGGCTTTCCGGACACTTTACCTGCTGGTACCGCCGGCACTGGCCGCCCTTTTTCTGATCATAGCTTTTAAATATGCGGGTCTTTACGGTATTATGCTGGCTTTTGTAGCCATGCTGTCTAACCTGACGACCCGCTTCGGGCAAGCTTTCCGAACTTAAGGCCGTAAAGGACGTTGTCTATAACGGCCAGGGGGAATGGGAAATCAGCGACCCTCCGTCTTTTCGTTTTTATGAAGGAAATCAAAGACAAATCTTTCGAGATTTTTATTTCTGCGGAAGCACTTGCGGAGCAGATCACCGCCGTTGCAGAGCAGCTTAACCGGGAGTACGCCGGGAAAAATCCGGTATTTGTTTCCATTCTCAACGGGTCATTTATATTCACGGCTGATCTGCTGAGGAAGATCACAATCCCCTGTGAAATCAGTTTTATAAAAGTTGCTTCCTACCACGCCATGCAGTCAACCGGGCAGGTAAAGAACCTGATCGGACTCAATGAAGAGCTTGCCGGACGGCACGTAGTCATACTGGAAGATATCGTGGACACGGGAATCACCATGGAGGGAATTCTGAATGCTTTGGAAGTCAGAAATCCGGCCTCGGTCCGGATGGCGGTTCTGCTGTTCAAGGCGGAGGCCCTGCAGAAGAAAATTTCACCTGACTATGTCTGCTTCCGCATTCCCAACCGCTTTGTGGTAGGCTACGGACTGGACTACGACGGCTACGGCCGCAACCTGCCGGATCTCTACGTACTCAAAGAAAATTAGCGTACAATCCAAAGGGTTAATCGAATTATACAATCAGATGCATAGATTATGCGGCAGATGTAATTACATTTGTGGTTTACAGCGACGCAAATGCTAAACATCGTCTTATTCGGCCCTCCGGGTGCGGGCAAGGGTACACAAAGTCAGCAACTGATTGACAGATATCAGCTTGTGCACATTTCCACGGGTGACCTGTTCCGTGAACACATCAAAAAAGGAACTGAGCTGGGAAAAAAGGTTGTCGAATTCAACAACAACGGTATTCTGGTGCCCGATGAAATTACCATTGCCATGCTCAAGGGAATGCTGGATGAAAACAAGAATGCCAATGGCTTCATTTTCGACGGCTTTCCCCGCACGGAGGCCCACGCCGAGACACTTGACCGGATAATGAGCGGGAACGCCACTGCAATTCATGCAGTGTTGTCACTTGACGTATCTGAAGAGGAAGTCCGCAAGCGGCTCCAGATCCGGCGTGATGCCGAGCACCGTCCGGATGACGAAGAATCAAAGGTAAACCGCCGCATTGAAGAATATTTCAACAAGACTATTCACGTATTGCCTTACTACAACAAGCAGGGCCGCCTGACCAGGGTAAACGGGATTGGCGACATCAGCCAGGTATTCAATCATATCTGCGATAAGGTTGATTCAGCCCGGCCGGCAAAAGCCTGAGCATCAGCCAGTAATTGCAAATGTTGAATGCTGAATTTTGAATTGATCCTCAGCATCAGCATTTAAATTATCAATCATTGGAATAATCTACGGGACTACAAAAGCGTATAAGTCTTTTGTAGTCTTATTTTTTGCAGCCCTTCCTGAAGGAGTTGCTTTACCGGAAGCTGCATTCAGCATCCAACATTCAGCATTCAACATTTATCAAAGTGGCTTCTTCCAACTTCATTGATTACGTAAAAATCAACCTCCGTTCCGGAGCAGGCGGGGCAGGCGCATCGCACTTCCGCCGCGAAAAATTCTACCCGCTGGGTGGTCCCGACGGCGGCGACGGTGGACGGGGCGGTCACATTATCCTGAAGGGCAACGCCCAGCTCTGGACCCTGCTGCACTTGAAGTACCGCAAGCACGTAGTAGCACCGGCCGGAAAATCGGGAGAAGGTGCCCGTCGTACCGGCTCCCAGGGCGACGACGTGATCCTGGAAGTGCCCATCGGAACGGTGGCCAAATATGCTGAAACGGAAAAACAACTGGCCGAAATTACCGAAGACGGGCAGGAGATTATCCTGATGCCCGGTGGCCGGGGCGGTTTGGGCAATTACCATTTCAGGACGGCCACCCAGCAGGCGCCGCGCCACGCGCAGCCCGGCGAACCGGGTCAGGACGAATGGATCGTGCTGGAACTGAAGATACTGGCCGATGTGGGCCTGGTGGGCTTTCCGAATGCGGGTAAGTCTACATTGCTTTCGGTGGTATCGGCCGCCAAACCCGAAATCGCCGGTTACCCGTTCACTACCCTCGTACCCAACCTCGGCGTGGTCTCCTACCGCGGCGACCGTTCGTTTGTAATGGCCGACATTCCCGGTATTATTGAAGGCGCATCACAGGGCAAAGGGCTGGGCCTGCGCTTCCTGCGGCACATTGAACGCAACTCAATCCTGCTTTTCCTGATTTCAGCCGACAGTGAAGACCTGAAACGGGACTACCGCATTCTGCTCAACGAACTGGATGAATACAACCCAGAACTGCTGGACAAAAACCGGATCATTGCCGTTTCCAAGTGCGACCTGGTGCCCGAAGAAGAGTATCCGAAGCTGACTGCTCAACTACCTGCCAACATTCCTCACATTTTGATTTCTTCGGTAACCGGCATGGGCATCGAAGCCATGAAAGATATGATCTGGCAGGCCCTGCAAAGGCCCGCTGACCACGAAATGTGACAATACACCGGTTCTTGTTTGTTGTGCGGATACGCCTCTGTCTATCGTAGTTTGTTAAAAAATGATTGTATGCGTTTATTAGTGCTGCTGGCCGGCCTGAGTATATTTTTTCTCACCAGTACCCGGTCTTACGCCCAGTCGCAACCCCTGCTGAGCCAGAACCCGACCCGCATCCGGTGGTTTCAGATCAATACGCCGCACTTCCGGGTGATCTATCCGGAGGGATTTGAAAGGGAAGCCATGCGGACGGCCAATACCCTCCAGTACATCTACACGCCCGTGTCGCGCACGCTGGGCCGGGAGCCCAGACCCATATCCATTGTGTTGCAGAACCAGACGGCAGTCAGCAATGGCTTTGTAACCCTTACACCGCGCCGTTCGGAGTTTTTCACCACGCCACCGCAGGATTACACCCTGCTCGGCAACAACGACTGGCTGGACCTGCTGGCCGTCCATGAATTCCGGCACGTGGTGCAGTACGACAAGGCCCTGACTGGCTTCTCCAAAGGCGTTTATTACCTGTTCGGCAACAACGGGCTGAGCCTGATGAGTATCTCAGTACCTTCGTGGTTCTGGGAAGGCGACGCCGTGGGCACCGAAACGGCGCTTACCGAAGGTGGCCGGGGCCGGATTCCGGCTTTTGACATGGCTTTCCGCTCCCGGCTGGTCAACCTGCGGCCGTTTTCGTACAACAAAGCTTACCTGCGGTCTTACAAGAATTTCGTACCCAACCATTACGTGCTGGGTTATCTGATGACCACTTACCTTAAACGGCACTACGGTGAGGAGGCCTGGGGCCGCATCCTGACCCGCACGTACAATTTTCCCCTTCAGCCCTTCCGTTTTTCGTCGTCCATTAAAAAAGAAACGGGTTTGAAAGTGGAGCGGCTCTATCAGCAGACGGTCCGCGAACTGGACAGCCTCTGGACGGCTCAGACGGAAGGGCTCCCGGAAAAGGAAGCTGCCCCTCTGCCCACCGACCGCAACAAAGTATTTACCAATTACGAGTATCCGCAGTACCTTTCCGACGGCAGCATACTGGCGCAAAAGTCAGGAATGGCCCATATTGACCAGTTTGTGGCGCTGGATAAAAATGCCCGGGAGAAAAAACTGTACGTGCCGGGCTTTCTGAACGAAAGCGGCATGCTGTCGGTGGTGAATGACCGCATTGTGTGGAGCGAACAGGGCTTTGATCCCAGGTGGGGACAGCGGGATTATACAATTCTCAAAACCTATCAGTTAAAGCCTTACCAGCTACGGGGAAGAACAGGCATCTTCTCCCGGGCGGCCGTAAGGGTAAAAACCAATCTGAAACGGCCCCGCCAGTTGCGGACGATTACCCACCACTCCCGCCTGAGTGCCCCGTCTTTCTCACCCGACGGCACCCGCATTGTGGCCGTGCAGGTAAGTCAAAAAAATGAGTACAACCTGGTGGTGTTGCCGGCTTCCGGAAAGAAAGAAGTGCAGCTGATCCCCAACCCGGATAATTCATTTTACATTACGCCGCGTTTCACTCCGGATGGCAGCGCAGTGGTAGCCGTGAAACGCAACACCAGGGGAAAAACCATAGAGCGGATCGATTTGGCTACGGGAGCAGGTACAGAACTTATCCCCTACACCACCCTCAACATTGCCAGCCCGGTAGCGCAGGGAGATTACGTATTCTATAATTCGCCCTACAACGGAATCGACAATATTTTCGCCGTAAATACCACTACCGGCAAGCAGTATCAGGTAACCAACCGGAAGTTCGGCGCCTTCAATGCCACCTTTTCGCCCGATGGCCGCGAAATGGCCTTTCAGAATTTCACCCCCGACGGCTTCCGCGTAGTGACTATGCCCAACGACTCCGCCACATGGAAGCCGCTGGAGCAGGTAACCGACCGTACGGTAGCCTATTACCAGCCGCTGGTGGAGCAGGAAGGCGGCCACAGTATTCTGAGTGAAGTACCGGCCAAAGAATTGCCGGTGCGGCGTTACCGGCAGTGGCGGCAGTTATTCAATCCGTACAGTTGGGGGCCGGTGGTTTACTCCTCGGGTGAGGAACTGGAGATTGGAATTTCCTCGCAGGACCTGCTCAGTACCACGCTGGCAGACGTTGGATTCGGCTACGATGCCAACCAGAAAACGGGCAGTTTTTTTGCAAACCTGAGTTACCAGGGCTGGTATCCGGTGCTGGATGCCTCCTTCAGCACCGGTATGCGGCAGACCTCCCTTTACATTGACCGGCGGCAGCCGCTTGACAGCCTGCGCAGCGATACCTGGCGGGAGAATCAGTTTACCGGCGGTATTCGCCTGCCCTTCAACTTTACCCGTTCCAAATACCGGGAAAACATGAATCTGGGTGCTTTTGGCACCGTAACGGATGTGTCAGGTTACGACCTGCCGAACCGGTTTTTTTCGGAAACCGGCAACGGCACCCTTTATGACATGCGGTATACTTTCTCTTACCACCGCCTGCTGAAGATGGCTACCCGCGATGTGCTTCCCCGCTGGGGACAGACCCTCTCGCTTTTTTACCGGCACACGCCCTTCAAAGGAGACTACTCGGGCAGCCTCTTTACCGCCCAGGCCGGGCTGTTGTTTCCGGGTTTTGGCCGGCACCATGGCGTATGGCTGCGCGGTGGATACCAGCGGGAAGATATAAGCCGCACCGCCCGCAATTACCGGTTTCCGACGCCGCTGCTGTTTCCGAGAGGCTTTGGCTACCAGAATTTCGACGAATTCGCCAAGGTTTCTATAGATTACCGCTTCCCGATCCTCTACCCGGATTTGTCGCTAAGCCGCCTGTTGTACATCCAGCGGATAAAGGGAAATTTGTTTTATGACGCCGGTTCGGGAATAACCGGCGACCGGGTCACAAACTTTCAATCCGTCGGACTTGACCTGACCGCTGATTTCAACGTGATGCGGCTGCTTCCGCAGCTGGAAATGGGAGTACGCACCTATTACCTGCCCCAGACCGGCAAGGTCGGCTTCGAGTTTCTGATTCTCGACATTGGCTTCTAAACCGGGAGGCTGGAGGAAGGGAGACAGCAGGCCGGAATTGCAGTGATCATTCCGGAAAAATTCATGATTTACAATTTTACCTATGCAGAATACCTTGTCCCAACCGCAGAGAGAAGCCGTAACCGGTTTACTGGCGTTTCTGCCGGCGCTGGAAAACACGGAACCTGAATTTATCCGGAACGGCTACTGGAGTGAATTTATGAGCGTAGTCAGCACCCGTACGGCTCAGGACCTGTTCCGGTACCTGTACGACAATGGTTTTGTGCTGGCCGGCTTCGACTGGCAGGCGTACGGCGAAGAGGCGCTGGGTTATCTGGACGAACGGGAAAAGCTGCAAACCGCCGGCTGGGATACTTTATACAAGCTACTCACTGCGCACCTGCTGGCTGACCATACCAACGAAGGACATTACGACTCCCTGCTGGAAAATGGTTTCCTGCGGGATGTGCTCAGGCGGATGCAGGTTTTAATGAAAGAATAGCGCATTGCCTTTCCCCCGGACATTGTCATTCTCAATTCAAAATTCAGCATTCAAAATTTTCAAATGTCCTACCGCCACACCATCGGCTCCCGTACTTACACCTTTGCCAGCCTGAAGGAGCTGCTGGCAAAGGCTACTCCGGCCCGGTCCGGTGACGAGTTGGCCGGTGTGGCCGCCCGGTCTGCCGAAGAACGGGTGGCTGCCCAGATGACCCTGGCAGAGGTGCCTCTGAAAACATTTCTGAATGAGGCGGTTGTTCCGTACGAGGCCGACGAAGTAACCCGCCTGATCATGGACACCCATGACGGGAATGCCTTTGCGCTGGTAAGTCACCTGACGGTCGGTGATTTCCGCAACTGGCTGCTTTCCGCGGCGGCCGGTACCGAAGCCTTAACTACTCTTGCTCCGGGCCTGACGCCTGAGATGGCAGCCGCCGTATCGAAACTGATGCGGGTGCAGGACCTGATTCTGGTAGCCCGCAAATGCAACGTGGTTACCCGGTTCCGGAATACCATCGGATTGCCCGGTCATTTCTCCACCCGTTTGCAGCCCAACCACCCCACTGATGACCCGAAGGGCATTGCCGCGAGTATCGTAGATGGCCTGCTCTACGGCAGCGGTGACGCCTGCATCGGGATCAATCCGGCCACCGACAGCGTGGCAGCCGTGGCAACGCTGCTGGAAATGACCGACGCCATCCGGCAGAAGTTTGAGATACCAACCCAGACCTGCGTACTGGCTCACGTTACCACTACGCTTAAGGCCATTGAACGCGGAGCCCCGGTGGATCTGGTGTTTCAGTCCATCGGCGGCACGCAGGCGGTCAACGAAAGTTTCGGCATCAACCTTTCCCTGCTCGGCGAGGCGCACCAGGCGGGGCTCGGGCAGCGCCGGGGCACGGTGGGCAAAAATGTGATGTACTTTGAAACCGGTCAGGGCAGCGCCTTATCCGCCAACGGCCACCACGGCGTGGACCAGCAAACCTGCGAAGCAAGGGCTTACGCGGTGGCAAGGGCTTTCCCTCCGCTGCTGGTGAATACCGTAGTCGGTTTCATCGGCCCGGAATATCTCTACGACGGCAGGCAGATTATCCGGGCGGGGCTGGAAGACCACTGCTGTGGCAAGCTGCTCGGCCTGCCGATGGGCTGCGACGTTTGCTATACCAATCACGCCGAAGCCGACCAGGACGACATGGACAATCTGCTTACGCTGCTGGCGGCGGCTGGCTGTAATTTTGTGATGGGCGTACCCGGCGCCGACGACATTATGCTCAATTACCAGAGCACTTCCTTTCACGACGCCCTGTACGTGCGGCAACTGCTGGGTTTACGGCCAGCGCCGGAGTTTGAGGCGTGGCTGCTGAAAATGGGTATCTTTGACGAAAAGCTCCGGCTGCGGCCGGTTCAGGAAATCAAAAGGTTACTGGAAATTTTCAGATGATTGCCGGATACCTTTCAGTCAGAAATCTGCTTCTGTCCTTACTGCTGGGCGTGGCTCTCCTGACGCTTTCCTGTGACAGAGAAACCGCACCCGACTGCCTCAAAAGTACGGGCAAAACCGTACGGCAGGTACGACGTATATCTGCCTTCTCTGAAATAGTCCTCCACGACGACATCAATCTGTACCTGACGCACAGCCCCGACAGCATCCTTACCATTGAAGCCGGGGAAAACCTGCTGCCCAAAATAGAAACCACCCAGAACGGCAACACCCTGACCATCCGCAACCGGAACACCTGCAACTGGGTGCGCAGCTACAAAAGGCCGATAAATGTAACCATTGGCGTACCCCAGGCTGATCTGCTACTCACCCACCGGGGCTTTGGTAAAATACAATCCGCCCAGCCACTCCGCATCGGCTACCTGACCATTTCTTCATTTGAAGCTGGTGGTGACGTACAACTGCACGGACAACTGGCTTACGTGGGGATCTACAGCAACTCCGCGGCGCATATTACGCTGTCGGGGCAGTCCGAATACCTGCAGGCGTGGCTGCACAACAGCATCGGCCGGATTTCGGCCCAGTCGCTGCGTACGACCGTCTGCAACCTGACCCACGACGGCAGCAATGAGATGCGGGTGTTTCCGGTGGAGGAACTGAAAGCCAAAATCTCGGCCAATGGCACAATAGCCTACTACAACGAACCGCTTATGATTACTAAAGAAGTGGGAAAGGAAGGAAAGCTGGTCAGAAGATGAAGGGCTGAATGGTTGAGGGTTGAATTGTTCAACTGTTAAATTGCTGGATTGTCGGGAAGCACTTCTGAATACCCGACATCTCTGGATTTGCCCGGCAATATGGCAATGCAACAATTTAACAATGCAGCAATTCAGCCATATAACCACTCAGCGATATAAAATCAGTACTTGTATTTATCTCCCCACCACCCTTTGAGGCTCTTGCGGATTTCGTTTTCGCGGGGATTGTTGCCGGGCTCAAACAGTCTGGTGCCTTTGATTTCTTCCGGCAGAAATTCCAGCGGCGTAAAATTTCCTTCGAAATCGTGGGCGTAGCGGTAGTTTTTGCCGTAATCCATGTTCTTCATCAGTTTGGTGGGTGCGTTGCGGATGTGCAGGGGCACCGGTAAGCTGCCCTTCTGCCGCACCAGTTCCCTGGCCGCCCAGATGGCCATGTACGAAGCGTTGCTTTTGGGCGAAGTCGCCAGGTACACCACCGCCTGCGAAAGAATGATTTCCGCCTCCGGATAGCCGATCATGTTCACTGCCTGAAAGCAGCTGGTGGCCAGCAGCAGGGCGTTGGGGTTGGCATTGCCGATGTCTTCGGAGGCCAGAATCAGCAAACGGCGGGCAATGAATTTTACGTCTTCACCCCCCTCTATCATCCGGGCCAGCCAGTACAGGGCGGCATTGGGATCACTCCCGCGAATGGATTTGATGAAAGCGGAAATCACGTCGTAATGCTGCTCCCCGTTCTTGTCGTACAGCGCCACTTTCCGCTGGGCCACGTCCATCACCAGCCCATCGGTGATGACTACCGGCTCCGAAGGTTGTGATGATACTACCAGTTCCAGCAGGTTGAGCAGCCGGCGGGCATCGCCACCGGCAAGATTGAGCAGAGCTGCCGTTTCCTTCAGTTCAATATTTCTTTCTTTCAGCAGTTCGTCCCCCGCAAGAGCGTTTTTCAGCAACTGAACCATTTCCTCGTCGGTGAGCGGCCTGAGCACGTACACCTGGGAACGGGAAAGCAGGGCGGAGTTTACTTCGAAGGACGGGTTTTCGGTAGTGGCGCCGATCAGTGTAATGGTGCCTTTTTCCACGGCTCCCAGAAGGGCATCCTGCTGGCCTTTGTTGAACCGGTGAATTTCATCAATGAACAGGATTGCCTTGCCGTCGGTTTTGGCCCGTTCGATCACTTCCCGCACATCCTTCACCCCGGCACTGATGGCACTGAGCGTATAGAACGGAATACCCGAGCCTTGCGCAATGATCTGTGCCAGCGTGGTTTTGCCTACGCCGGGCGGACCCCAGAGGATCATACTCGGCACGTTGCCACCGGACAGGGCGCGGCGCAGGGTGCTTTTTTCACCCGAAAGGTGTACCTGCCCCAGCAGTTCGTCAAAGGTTTTCGGACGCATCCGTTCGGCTAATGGAACCGGCATAAGTGAATAATTTGGTGGTCGGCTGAAACTATTTCTACCTTGCGAAGGTATCGGAAAAAAGTAAACCATCTACCGCTTATGTCATCTTCCTCCCAACTGATCCGGATCGGCTCCGGCAAGGATAAAGTGCTCAGCAAGGAGCAGAAACGCTTTAATTCGTATGTCAATAAACTTAAAAAGTTAAAGAAGGAAACCGAAGAACTGGAAACATTTAACCGCACATTCCCTTTGCGGCTACAGAAAGATCTGGGTCCGCTGGAAGAAGAGGAAGCCCGGCTCCGCAAAGAACTGGTGATCCTGCTGGACAGCCACCCGCTGGCAAAGAAACTGACCAAAAGGCAGCAGGAGAAGCTTTCAGCCATCATTCAGACGGAAGCCGCGGGCCTGATCAGCAGCCACGGCATGGAGGACCTGAAGGAAATTTACGACCGGTACTCCGATATGAGTTTTGAGGAAGAACAGAAGCTGACGGAAGATTCCGCCAAACAAATGGCTTCCAATATGTTTAAAAACATGTTCGGCATCGACCTCCCTGAAGACGCCTTCGACGACCCGGAGAAAGCCGCTGCCGAGATGGCAAAGCAGATGGAAGAACACCAGCAGCGGTCCCAGTCGCGGCGGCAAACGATCCGCAAGAAAACACCCGCGCAGCTTGCCCGGGAACAGCGTCTGGCAGAGGAAGAAAAACGCGTCAGCCAGACCACCAAATCCATTTACATGGAGCTGGTTAAGAAATTTCACCCGGATCAGGAGCGGGACGAGGAGAAGCGGGCATGGAAAACAGAAGTGATGCAACGGGTAACGGCTGCTTACAAGGAAGACAACTTTCTGGCTCTGCTCGAGTTGCAGATTTCGCTGCTGGAGGGCAAGGACAAATCGCTGGAAAACATTCCCGACGACCACCTGAAATACTATAATAAGTTACTTAAGAATCAGGTGGATGAACTACAGGAGGAATATTTTGCGGCTCATCCGCAATATAACGGAAGTCCTTATGGATTTTTCTTCGGCCCTTCCTACCTGACTGAAAGCCGGATCGCCTCGGCGGTTGCCGAAACCCAGACAGCTATCCGCCAGCTGAGAAGAATCCTTTCCGGCCTCAATACGCTGCCTGACCTGAAGGCCTTTATCAATAACTTCAGATTTGAGGATGAAGACGACTCACTGGCTTCCCTGTTATTCGGCTAGATGGGGAGGTGAAAGAGTCGTAAGTGGCCAGTCGTAAGGGGTTTGGCGAAAGCACCATTGGCGTCAGCTACTGCCTACCCCGGGCCCTGCCCTTACGACTCTGCACTTAAGACTTTCAACTATCTTTGCCCCCTTAACACCTATACTCAGACATGACTACCGAACAACTGAAAGATTTGAAAGCCCGCGTTCAGGCTTTGAGGGGGTATCTTTGACTACGACCGCAAACGGGACGAAATGAACGAACTCCAGAAGATCACCCTGCAGCATGACTTCTGGGACCATCCGAAAGACGCCGAAAAGACCTTAAAGTCCATGAAGCTGCTGAAAAACTGGACCGATGATTTTGAAGCCGTGGAAGGGTCTTACAATGATCTGGAAACACTCAACGAGTTTTACGCAACCGGTGATGTGAGCGATGAAGAGATCGGGGCTGAGTACGCCAGGGTTTCCAAGGCCATTGAAGACCTTGAGTTCAAGAAGATGCTGAGCAATGAAGAGGATCAGCTCAGTGCCGTGCTGGAGATCAATCCCGGTGCGGGTGGCACCGAAAGCCAGGACTGGGCCGAGATGCTGATGCGGATGTACATCATGTGGGGCGAAAAACACGGTTTTTCAGTGAAGCAGGTCGACTACCAGCCCGGCGACGGAGCTGGTATCAAATCCGCCGCGCTGGAAATAGACGGTGACTTTGCCTATGGCTATCTGAGAGCTGAGATCGGCGTACACCGGCTGGTGCGCATTTCCCCCTTCGACAGCAATGCCCGGCGGCATACTTCCTTTGCTTCCGTATTTGCCTATCCCGTAGTGGACGATACCATTGAAATTGAAATCAATGTGGCAGATATTGAGTGGGATACGTTCCGGGCCGGTGGTGCCGGTGGTCAGAACGTAAACAAAGTAGAAACTGCCGTGCGGGTGCGGCACCTGCCTTCCGGTCTGGTGGTTGAGTGCCAGCAGGAACGTTCACAGCTTCAGAACCGCGAAAAAGCCCTGAAACTGCTCAAGTCTAAATTATACCAGCTGGAGGTAGACAAGCGAAACGAAGCAAAGGCCAAGATCGAAAGTACCAAAAAGCGGGTAGACTTCGGCTCTCAGATCCGCAACTACGTGATGCACCCCTACAAATTAGTAAAGGATATCCGCACCGGTGTGGAAACCTCTGATGTGCAGGGCGTGATGGACGGCGAAATTGATGATTTCATCAAAGCTTTTCTGATGGACCAGTAATTGGAGCAGACAGGAGATGTAAGACGGGAGACAGTAGATAAATACGGTGACTTTGCCCGTAGCAATCAACAGGTTACGAGAAGGAAAAGCAGAAAAACAAAGAAGGGAGTCCGTTGGAAACTTCCTTCTTTGTTTTTCTGCTTTATTTTGTCCACTGGTTCAAGCGTCCACGCTTAAACCAGTAGGTCTCCTGTCTCACTTCTGACTACTCAATACTCACTTACCGGCAGTAGCCAGCTGGCGTCTGTTGCGGTAAGCATCCGCAATGAACGGAACGGCAATGTAAATGGTAGAATAAGTACCGGTGATTACACCGACCAGCAACGCAAAGGATAATCCCTGAATGGTTTCCCCGCCAAACAGCAGCAAGGTAAGCACCACCAGAAATACAGTGGTAGAAGTGATGATTGTACGGGAGAACGTGTCGTTCAACGCCTTGTTTACCACCTTGGATGGATCAGCGTTCAGGGCACTTTCGTTGAAAGTTTCCCGCACCCGGTCAAACACTACTACCGTATCGTTCACCGAGAAACCGACGATGGTCAGAATGGCGGCAATGAAGTTCTGATCTACCGTCAGTGAAAAGGGCAGGAAATCTTTACCCAGCGTGTATACCGTCAGAATAATAAGCGTATCGTGAATCACGGCGATGGTTGCGCCAAGGGCATACTGCCATTTCTTGAAACGAATCCAGATGTAGGCAAAGATAAAGGCCATGGCAATCACCACAGCAATTACCGCGCCCCGGCGGATGTCGTTGGCTACGGTTGGTCCTACCTTGGCGCTGCTTTGGATCTCGAATGCATCAGGCTTTATTGTAGTCAGACCGGCCCGGACTGCCTGCTCTACCCGCTCTGCTGCATTTTCAGATGCGTCGTCAATCAGGTAAGGCGTGGTAATCTGCATTTTATTGGAAGCACCGTACGTTTTCACTTCGGGAGGATCCTGCAACGGACCTGCCAAAGCAGTGCGCACATCGGAAGCCGATACGTCACCCTTGAATTCAACCACGTAAGTCCAGCCGCCTTTGAAATCAACACCGAAATCAAAGCCACGGGTCACCATTGATATGATACCAGCCCCGATAATCACTGACGAGATTACGTAGGCTATTTTACGCTTGCTGGCAAAGTCAAAGTTGATGTTCTGGAAGAGGCTTCTGGAGAACGGCGTAGAGAAACTGAAGCCTCTGCCTTTCCGCAGACGGAACTCGGCGATCAGCCGGGTCACGTAAACCGACGTAAACAGAGAGGTAATGATACCGATCATCAGCGTAGTCGCAAATCCCTTGACCGGGCCACTGCCAAAGAAGAACAGCACCGCACCGGCAAGGAAAGTGGTAATGTTGGCATCCCAGATGGAAGTCGAAGCCAGCCGGTAACCGTTGGAGGTTGCGTTCAGCAGGGTTTGTCCGGCCCGGAGTTCATCCTTCACCCGTTCATTGATCAGCACGTTGGCATCCACCGCCATACCGATGGTCAGTACGATACCCGCGATACCCGGCAGCGTCAGCACTGCATTAGCGGGCACCAGGAAGCCAAGGATCAGCAACACGTTCAGCAGTACGGCGATGTTAGCAACCATACCCGAGCTGCTGTAGTAGGCAATCATGAAGCCAATGATGATCAGGAAGCCGATCAGGATCGAGATCAGACCCTTGTTGATTGATTCCTGACCCAGGGTCGGGCCTACCACTGTTTCTTCTACAATCCGGGTAGGCACCGGCATTTTACCAGCCTGCAGAATGTTGGCAAGGTCTCTGGCTTCTTCTATGGTGAAGTTACCGGAAATAGAAGAGTTACCACCTCCGATTTCACCCTGCACCACGGGAGCTGAGTACACCACGTTATCCAGTACAATGGCAATGCGGCGGCCTGCATTCTGGCCGGTCAGCCGCTTCCAGACTTTGGCACCACGGGTATTCATCTGCATGTTCACTTCAGGCTTGCCGAACTGATCAAAGTCAGGACGCGCATTGGTAATTACATCGCCTTCCAGCGGAGCACCCTGGTTGCGGTTCTTCTTAATGAAATAAAGCGAGGCCAGCTGGCCGCCTGCCTTCAGCGTAGCCGGTTTGGCATCCCATACAAAAGCCATATCACCGGGGAATATTGAACGCACGTCCGGACGGGCCAGCAGGGCGTTTACCCGGGCAGTGTCCTTTACATTGGCACCAAGGCCATTGCCGGTTGGTACAAATAACTTAGCCAGCAGTGTGCTCTGGCCCGGATTGGCACCCGCACTGTCTGCTTTTGCCTGGGCGCCACTGCGGGTAGTGTCGGTAGCGGTGCCATCGGCGCTTAGTTCGTCACGCTGGGCAACGGCATTGGTATCTGCCGCCAGCGGATCAGTTGCCCGGGCAGTCAGGTTATCGTTGGCAGCCGGAGCGGCAGGCTTGTTGACCTGCTCCTGCTTTAGCAGATACTCATTGAGTTGCATATAATAAGGAATGAACTCATTGGGCTCGTACACTTCGTAAAATTCGAGTTTGGCGGCGCCCTGCAGCAGTTTACGTACCCGGGCAGGGTCGTCGATACCGGCCAGTTCGATCTGAATCCGGTTGGTTCCCTGCAGCTGCTGAATAGTTGGCTGCGTTACACCAAAGCGGTCAATCCGGTTGCGGAGAACCTCAAATGAACGGTCAATGGTGTTGTTCAGCTGATTGTTCACATAAGCCAGCACATCCTGATCAGAAGATTGAAAATTGATCTGATCCTGATTTGACTTATTGGCAAAGATGCCCGCCAGTGAAGTATTGGGAGCTCTCCTTTTGAATGCATCGTAGAAAAAATCAGTATAAGAGCCCTGCCGGGTGTTCATTGCCACCTGAGCTTCGGCCAGTGCCTTCTGAAAATCAGGATTGGTGTTGTTGTTGGAAAGCACCCGCAACACATCAGCGGCAGAAACCTCCATGGTTACGTGCATGCCGCCCTGCAGGTCAAGGCCAAGCTTTACTTCCTGCTCCTTGATGTCCTTGTAAGTGAAACCGAGAAAAACCGGCTCCGTCCAGACAGAGTCAATGAAAGACTGCCGCCTGGCGCGGTTCAGTTTTCCATCGCCTTCTGTGGCAAATGCCGTAGCTTTTCTCTCTATGCTGCGGGCAATGAATGTGAATGACAGGTAGTATACCGAAATCAGTACGAATAATCCTGCCAGGAAGAGGATAAGATTCTTGTTGCGCATTAGAATATAAAATAAAAAAGGGTTGGTATTCTGAAAAGTGTACGTCTGGCTGAGGGGTCAGACCGCCCTTCTCTGCTGTTTTTCCGGCTGTACTTTATCAGAATGAGATACAGTCGCGTTTCACCCGGAAAAAGCAAAGAATGCAGGGAAATCCCTACGGGGCGTTGGTAACGATAAGATGGGAGAATATTCTGGCGAAAAAAGAGTCACGGAAAACCGGATAGCCAAAGTCAGTACTGGTGACTGTACTGACCTGCAAAAAGTACTGCCTGATAAAGGCAGAAAATAGCTGGTGGAATTTAATGGAAACTGCCGAAACCATCGCTTCCGGAGAAACACCGGCCTTCAGTACTGCCTGCTCTTCCTGCGATTGCTTGTCAGCAGGATACTTCTCCGCAGTTTGTCCTTTCGTGGAGGAAGCCGACCCGGTTACAAAATTACCCGCAGTTGTGCCCAGCAGGAACAACACCAGCAATGCGAGGCTGAAAATACTACGCAATATTTTTGTTGATTTATTCATTTGCTGATCAGGCGGCAAATGTAGGCATTTCTCTCCGGAAGCCACAAAGCAGATAATAAATTAAACTACTCCCTGTTAAGGCGTTAACCTGTCAGTTTCAGGAATTGTTTCCGTGATTTAAAGGAAGTTGTTTCCCCTGCCTGACATCATTTGCAGCATTTCAGGACAGGAATACCCGGTATTATCCAATTCCTATGGCATCCGGCTGCCCGGCGGGCAGCCAGGAAAGAGGTAATTTCGGACAAATAATTTGCCCCATTTTAGCAGGCTTTTTTGGGATAACCAGCCGCTTATACTCTATATTTGCAGCCTGATACATAATTCATTGCAAAATTCTCTTTCAGGATAGTTCCAAAATATAACAAAAATGCAACAGTACCTGCCTTCTGATTACCTGCCCATAATCGTGCAACTTGTGCTGGCTTTGGGCTTTGTGGCCACTACCATGCTGGCTACCAATTATATTATTCCCAAGATTTTCCGCAACCGGGTGCACGGCAAAGTAAAAGACGATACCTGGGAGTGCGGCATCGAACCTCAGGGCGACGCCCGTACCCCTATTTCCATCAAATACTTTCTGACAGCCATTCTTTTTGTGCTCTTTGATGTGGAAATCATTTTTTTGTACCCGTGGGCGGTAAATTTCCGGTCACTTGGCTGGCTGGGTTTTGCCGAAATGATCGTATTCATGACCCTGCTGATGGCGGGTTTCTTTTACGTGATCCGCAAGGGCGTACTGAACTGGGATTAAATTTACCGCCGGAAATCCGAAAGCAGTAAAATCAGCACGAAAAACCTGACAAATTTCTCCGGAAAGAACATTTCCGGAGAAATTTTGGTTAAAAGATAAAGGCGGGGAAAGTAACGTGGTCCGCAATTATCTCATCACATCAAGTTCAGAAAAGTATTATATTATGAGTAAAATAAACATGGTAGAAGCACCGGCTGGTGTAGAAGGGTCAGGATTTTTTGCTACCTCTTTTGACAAAGTGATCGGTATGGCCCGCGCCAATTCTCTTTGGCCCCTTCCTTTCGCTACTTCTTGCTGCGGAATTGAGTTTATGGCCACCATGGCCTCTCACTACGATATTTCCCGGTTCGGGTCTGAACGTCCGAGCTTTTCCCCGCGTCAGGCCGATCTGCTGATGGTCATGGGAACCATTGCCAAAAAAATGGGTCCGATCGTGAAGCAGGTATACCAGCAGATGGCCGAACCCCGCTGGGTAATGGCCGTTGGTGCCTGCGCCTGTAGTGGCGGAATATTTGACAGCTACAGCGTGCTGCAGGGCATTGACCGGGTAGTACCCGTTGATGTATACGTACCTGGTTGCCCGCCCCGTCCTGAGCAGATCATCGAAGGTCTGATGAAAGTGCAGGAGCTTGCCCGCAATGAGTCGCTGCGCCGCCGCAATTCAGATGAATACAAACAGTTGCTTGAGTCTTATAAAATCGGATAAAATTAACCGCAGGTCAGAGAGCTGGCCGGAACTGAGAAATGATTAATCACAGTCACTATCCGGCCAACTCTCTGACCCGCTAACCCTTAAAATGAGCAATCAGGAGATCACTGAAGATTTAGCATCCCGTTTTGGTGAGGCCATTTTTGATGTCCATGAACCTTATGGCTTTCTTACCCTCACTACTACCCGGGATCATATTATCGACGTTCTGCAGTACCTGTATAACCATAAGACATTCAGATTCGGGTTCCTGACCGACCTTGCGGGTATTCATTATCCCGATCTCACCGGCAACGAACTGGCAGTGGTTTACCACCTGCACAGCTGGACCAACAATGTCCGGATGCGGATCAAAGTATTTGTACCGGCGGCTGATCCGGTAGTACCCACGGCTTCTGCTCTGTTTGCCGCCGCCAACTGGATGGAACGCGAAACCTTTGACTTCTACGGTATTGTTTTCCGGGGGCATCCAAACCTGATCCGCGTGCTGAACATGGAAGATATGGACTACTTCCCCATGCGGAAGGAGTACCCGCTGGAGGACCAGACGCGTCAGGATAAAATAGATTCCTACTTTGGAAGGTAATCCTTCCCTCAGCTTTTTGATTTACTATGTCCCACATAAAAGAAATACAACCCGATGTACAGATAGTCCCTGCCCAGCCACAGGTGAAAGTGGAAGTGGGTCAGGCGCTTCCGGAGTACATAAATGAGTTGACCACCCTTAACCTTGGTCCTACTCACCCGGCCACGCACGGCGTATTCCAGAATATTCTGCAGATGGATGGGGAGAAGATTATTTCAGGTGTTCCCACCATCGGCTACATCCACCGGGCATTTGAAAAAATTGCGGAAAACCGCCCTTTTTACCAGATTACGCCCCTTACCGACCGGCTCAATTACTGCTCTTCCCCCATCAACAACATGGGCTGGCACATGACAGTGGAGAAACTGCTCGGCATTGAGGTGCCCAGGCGGGCCCAGTACATCCGGGTAATTGCCATGGAACTGGCCCGTATCTCGGACCACCTGATCTGCAACGGCATCCTTGGCGTGGATACGGGTGCGTTTACCGGCTTTCTTTACCTGTTTCAGGAAAGGGAAAAGATTTATGATATCTACGAGGAGATCTGCGGCAGCCGCCTGACGACCAACATGGGCCGGATCGGTGGCATGGAGCGGGACTTCAACGAAAGAGCCGAGGCTAAACTGCGGCAGTTCATGAAGGGTTTCCCGGCCGTGATGAAGGAGTTTGAGGGGCTGTTCAACCGGAACCGTATTTTCATGGACCGTACCGTTGACGTGGGTCCGATCACTGCCGAAAGAGCCATGAATTACGGCTTTACCGGTCCCAATCTGCGGGCCGCCGGCGTGGACTATGATGTACGGGTGATGAACCCCTACTCTTCCTACGAAGATTTCGAGTTTGAAATCCCCGTTGGCCATAACGGTGATACGTATGACCGTTTCATGGTCCGGAACCAGGAAATCTGGCAGAGTTACCGCATCATTGAGCAGGCACTGGAAAAGTTGCCGGAAGGCCCTTACTTTGCCGATGCACCCGAGTATTACCTGCCCCCCAAGAAAGAGGTATACCGCAGCATGGAAGCCCTGATTTATCACTTTAAGATCATCATGGGTGAGATTGATGCGCCGGCCGGTGAAGTTTACCACCCCGTGGAAGGCGGTAACGGCGAACTGGGCTTTTATCTGATCAGTGACGGTGGCCGGACTCCTTACCGGTTGCACTTCCGCCGCCCCTGTTTCATTTACTACCAGGCTTTCCCGGAGATGATGGTTGGCACTACGCTGTCTGATGCAATTGTGATCATGAGTAGCCTGAATGTGATTGCCGGTGAACTGGACGCTTAATTTATCTATTCAAAGTGCTATGATCGAGCATACCCAAACGGACGTACGGTTTCCCGAAGAGACACTGAAGCAAGTTCGGGAAATTATCAGCCGCTACCCTGAAGGTCGGCAGAAGTCCGCTATTTTACCCATTCTGCACCTTGCGCAGAACGAATGGAACTGGCTGAGTGCACCCGTAATGGATTACGTGGCCACGCTGCTGGACATCCAGCCGATTGAGGTTTATGAAGTGGCTACTTTCTATACCATGTTCAATCTGGAGCCGGTGGGCAAGTACGTACTGGAAGTGTGCCGCACGGGCCCCTGCTGTCTGCGTGGAGCCGAGCAGCTGATTGAACACATTGAGAATAAGTTTGGCATCCAGGTGGGACAAACCTCACCGGATGGCATGTTTACCCTGAAAACCGTGGAATGCCTTGCTGCCTGCGGTGGTGCGCCTTGCCTGCAGGTACGCCTGAAGCGGGAAGGTGGCATTCATAAATATTACGAAAATCTCACTCCGGAGAAGGTTGACGGGTTGGTAGAAAAAGAGTGGGTTTAGCAGCATAATTTTTCGGAAATCAAAATAGATGGTTATATGCTCGATTTGCCGATTATGGGTGTAAATGCCCCAAAAGAACACCAGAGAGTGATCCGAAAACTTGCCATGAAACTCGGCAACTTGTTTGAAGACGGAAGCATTCCCTATGAGCCTTTTCCGGAAACGATGATAGATGAAGGAAAAACCAGTCAAGCCCCTGATCTGATTTTGTTTGACAACGAAAATTACCAGAATAAGGTAATCATTGAAATTACAACACCTCCTGGATTCAAGAATGACTTTGAAAAAGTAGCTGTAATAGCAGAAAAGTATGAAGTATCCGAGGGTTTTGCTTACGACTACATCAAGAAGCAATGGCGCAAGTACAAGTATGGCGTAGGTGAAATCACCGAGAACCCCTCTTACTGCGAGTCAATTGGGTACGATTTAAATACTTTCCTATTGAAATAAGTTAAAACCAATGGCAATTAAAATATTAACCGAACATATTAATAAGCCGGGCATCGAAACCTTCGAGGTATACCGTCAGCACGGTGGCTACGCCGCCGTGGAGAAGGCACTGAAGAAGATGACACCGGATGAAGTGGTGGAAGAGGTAAAGAAATCCGGTCTGCGGGGCCGGGGTGGTGCCGGTTTTCCGGCGGGCATGAAGTGGGGTTTCCTCGCCAAGCCCGAAGGCAAGCCCCGTTACCTGGTGTGCAACGCCGATGAAAGTGAGCCGGGTACGTTCAAGGACCGTCACCTGATGGCCCATTCTCCCCACACGCTCATTGAAGGGATGATTGTAGCCTCTTATGCCCTGGGAGCCAAAACTTCTTACATCTACGTAAGAGGTGAAATGCTTTACGTTATCCGCATTCTGGAGAAAGCCATTGCGGAGGCGTATGCCAAAGGTTTTTTAGGCAAAAATATTCTGGGTACCGACTATTCTCTTGATCTGTACGTTCACCCGGGTGGTGGTGCCTACATCTGCGGGGAAGAGACGGCCCTGCTCGAATCACTGGAAGGCAAGCGGGGCAATCCGCGCAATAAACCGCCTTTCCCGGCTGTCTCAGGATTATATAACTGCCCTACGGTGGTTAACAACGTAGAAACAATTGCCGCAGTCTCCTGGATTATCAACAACGGTGGCGAGGAATACGCCAAGGTCGGAGTAGGCCGCAGCACAGGTACCAAGCTGATTTCCGCCTGCGGAAACATCAACAAGCCCGGCGTGTACGAGATTGAGCTGGGTGTTCCGGTGGAGGAATTCATTTATTCTGATGAATACTGCGGCGGCATTGCAGGCGGCAAAAAGCTGAAGGCGGTAGTGGCAGGCGGTTCATCAGTACCTGTTTTACCGGCTAACCTGATTACGAAGACAGCCAGCGGAGAAAATCGCCTGATGACGTACGAATCCTTGTCGGACGGCGGTTTTGCAACGGGCACCATGCTTGGCTCCGGTGGTTTCATTGTCTTCGACGAAGATCAGTGCATCGTGCGGAACACCTGGAACTTCAGCCGCTTTTATCACCATGAGTCCTGTGGCCAGTGCAGCCCCTGCCGCGAAGGAACGGGCTGGATGGAGAAAGTACTGCACCGCATTGAGTATGGTCATGGGCACGCCCACGACATTGACCTGCTGGTAGATGTAGCCAGGAAAATTGAAGGAAATACCATTTGCCCGTTGGGCGACGCTGCGGCGTGGCCGGTAGGCAGTGCCATCCGTCACTTCCGTGATGAGTTTGAGTGGCACATCAGGCACCCGCACGAAGCTACCCGGAAGGGAGCAGTTTACCGGAAGGAAGCCGTGTTAGTGTAATTATTAAGTTTTTATGAAACTCAACAAAGAAATTCATTTGCCGGTTTTGGTGGAGTTGGATGAAAATGGGGTTTTCATCGTCAGCTGTCCTCTTTACAAGGGTTGCCATACCTACGGAAAGAACATTGATGAAGCAATGATTAACTTAAGAGAAGTAGTCCAGATGTGCATGGAGGAAGAAGAATCCCAACCTTCCAACACATACATCGGATTCCGGGAACTAGCATTTATATCACATGCCTAAACTGCCCGTACTTTCCGGCAAAGAATTAATCAAGCTTTTGGAACGCATAGGGTTTATAACGGTGAGAGTGAACGGGTCCCATCACCGCATGAAATCTGACGATGGAAGAGTTACAACTGTGCCGGTCCATGGTAATGATGACTTACCCGTCGGTTTACTGAGAAAAATAATCCGTGAAGATTTACAGTTGAGCCTGGAAGCGTTTGTTGATTTATATAACCAATTCAGAGGTTAACACTTCTGGAATTTATTGTTGAAAAGCAATGGCCGACGAAAAATTAATGTTCAAAGTAACAGTAGATAATATAGAGGTTGAAGTAGAGCCGGGCACCACCATTTTACAGGCGGCCCGCAAGATTGGCGGAGACGTAGCGCCTCCCGCCATGTGCTACTACTCAACGCTGAAAGGAACGGGTGGCAAGTGCCGGGCCTGCCTTGTAAAAGTAGCCGCCGGTTCGGCAAAAGATCCCCGCCCGATGCCTAAACTGGTGGCGTCATGCATTACGCCGGTTCAGGATGGAATGATTGTGCAGAATACGACCAATCCGGAAGTGCTGGAAACCCGCAAAGCTGTGGTAGAGTTTCTGCTGATCAATCATCCGCTGGACTGCCCCGTATGCGACCAGGCCGGAGAATGCAGCCTTCAGGATTTTGCTTACGAACACGGTGCCGTAAGTACCCGCTATGAAGAAGAACGCCGCACTTTTGATAAAGTAGACCTTGGGCCGTACGTGCAGCTGCACATGACCCGTTGCATTCTTTGCTACCGCTGCGTGTATACGGCGGATCAGCTCACCAATAAGCGGGTCCATGGGGTACTGGGCCGTGGCGATGCCGCCGAAATCGGCACGTACATCAAAAACTCGCTGGACAATGACTTCTCCGGCAACGTGATTGATGTATGTCCGGTTGGTGCCCTGACGGATAAGACTTTCCGGTTTAAAAGCCGCGTATGGTTTACCAAACCAGTGGATGCCCACCGGGATTGCGACAAATGCTGCGGTAAAGTTGTATTGTGGTACAAGGGCGACGACGTGCTCCGGGTGACTACGCGCCGCAATGAGTGGAACGAGGTAATGGAATACATCTGTAATACCTGCCGGTTTGAGAAAAAGAAAACCAGTGACTGGGTGATTGAAGGACCGCGGTCAATTGATCCAAGGTCAGTGATTTCTCAGAACCACTACAAAAAGAAGGTAGTACCGGATTACATTCACAGAGTAGCTGCTGCTTACAAGCCTATTGACGAAGCCCCGAGGCAGTTGCCGGAAGGACAAAAACCAGTCGGACTGGACATGCGGACAGAGCCTAAGTGAAATTTTGAATTCTGAATTTTACATGGTGAATGTGAGTGGTCCAATGGGTGAATGTTTATGACTTACTTTTGTTCACTGAGCATTTAACACTCATAATTTACCATTTCAGACCTGATCAGTAAGCGTATTTATTTTAAATTTCTGCAAAGTGGAGTTATCCGTTTTTATAGTAAAGTCAATCATCATTCTGGCAGTGTTCGGCGTTTCCCTGCTGATTGCCACCTACTCAACCTGGGCGGAACGGAAAATAGCAGCTTTTTTGCAGGACCGGCCAGGTCCTAACCGGGCTGGTATTTTCGGACTGCTGCAACCCATTGCCGATGCCGGTAAAATGTTCTTCAAGGAAGATTTTATTCCCCGGCAGGCCAACAAATGGTTGTTTATCGCTGGCCCGTCGCTGGCCATGCTTACCGCCTGTATGACCAGTGCGGTAGTGCCTTTCGGCGACACAGTGCTGGTAAACGGTGCCGAGGTCACGGTGCAGGGCATTGACATCAACATCGGTATACTGTACGTGTTCGGAGTGGTTTCGCTGGGCGTATACGGAGTGATGATCGGCGGCTGGGCTTCCAACAATAAGTTTTCCCTGCTGGGTGCCATCCGGGCGGCTTCCCAGAACATCAGCTACGAACTGGCGATGGGTCTTTCCATCATTGCCATTCTGATGATGAGCGGTTCATTGTCCCTGAGAACCATCGTGGAACAGCAGCACGGCATGAACTGGAACATATTCTTCCAGCCGGTCGGATTTATTATTTTCCTCACCTGCGCTTTTGCGGAGTGTAACCGGACCCCGTTTGACCTTCCAGAGTGCGAAACTGAACTGATCGGCGGCTACCACACGGAGTACAGCAGCATGAAACTTGGCTTCTATCTGTTTGCCGAATACATCAATATGTTCGTTTCTTCGGCCGTGATTGCAGTGCTGTATTTTGGTGGATACAACTACCCGGGTATGGACTGGGTCCGGGAATCCCTGATTGGTGGCCTTGGCCTTAACTGGGGTCATAACCTGGCTACGCTGGTTGGGACAATGGTATTCTTCGGGAAAATCTTTTTCTTTATTTTCTTCTTCATGTGGGTCCGCTGGACGCTTCCCCGCTTCCGGTACGATCAGCTCATGAACCTTGGCTGGAAAGGACTGATTCCGCTGGCCATCCTGAACGTAGTGCTTACCGGAGCCGGTCTGCTGGCCGGTACCCGACTGCTGAGCTGGGTGCTGATCCTCGGAGTTGTGCTGGTAGCCACCATTCAGGCAGGCACTGCCCGGAAGCGGACTGTCGCCGCCGGACGATTGTCTAAAGTATAAACAGTGATTTTATGAAACTAACCAATAGATCGAGAAAGACGGATAAAAGTCCGATGACCATTGCTGAGCGGCTGTACTTACCCGCCATTGCCAGCGGTCTCGGTACCACCATCAAGCACTTCTTCCAGAAAAAACCAACGATACAATACCCGGAGCAGAAGCGTGAATTCAGTCCGGTTTTCCGGGGCCTGCACGTACTCAAACGCGACGAGCAGGGCCGTGAACGCTGTACCGCCTGCGGCCTTTGCGCAGTGGCGTGCCCGGCCGAAGCCATCACCATGATTGCGGGTGAAAGAGAACCGGGTCAGGAGCACCTGTACCGCGAGGAGAAATACGCCGAGGTATACGAAATCAATATGCTTCGCTGCATCTTCTGCGGCCTTTGCGAGGAAGCCTGCCCCAAAGCAGCTATTTTCCTCCAGCCGGACAAGATTGCACCAGCCTTTTACGAGAGGGACGAGGTAATTTTCGGCAAGGACCGGCTGGTGGAGAAAATGGATGACCGGGCCTCAGTTGGCATCGAAAAATACACCGGAGTGAAATCATAACCCATACAGACTGCAAGTGTACGTCAGGTGCATCTGCAGTCTGTCTCTTTTGTGACCAGTCTATCTATCCCATCATGGCCGATAAAATTTTCTACTTTCTTACTTTTCTCTCCCTGATCAGCGCAATGCTGGTAATCTTTTCGAGGAACCCGGTTCACAGTGTTTTGTACCTGATCCTGACTTTCTTTTGCCTGTCGGGTCATTACATTCTTCTCAACGCCCAGTTTCTGGCGGCTGTCAATATCATTGTATATGCGGGTGCCATTATGGTTTTGTTTCTGTTCGTGATCATGTTTCTCAACCTCCGTGAGGACACCGAACCCCGGAAAGGGATGGCCGCAAAACTGGCTGCCGTTGTATCAGGCGGCCTGCTGCTGCTGATTATGGTTGCTGCCCTGCGTACAGCAGATATGTCAACGCTCAACAACCCGGCAAGTTTCGATTCACAGATTGGTCTGGTGGAAAATCTGGGCAGAGTGTTGTTTACCGATTTCCTGCTTCCCTTTGAGCTGGCATCTGTCCTGTTTCTGGTTGCCATGGTGGGGGCGGTCATGCTGGGCAAACGGGAGGCAGGCGAACGAAATTTCTGATCCTCCGCTAACCTCACCCCTGGTGAGGTTTTTTAGTACACGAAATAGTTTCGAAAGAGCAGCTTATTACTTTCCTGAAGAACGGTTTTGCCGGGGCGATACAGTATTGTTTACAAAAGTTTGAATAACTTTGGCCGCTTTTAGGGAGTAACCCTTTAGGAATTAGCAAAATGGAAGAAATACCTGGTGTCATCCGGACCATTCCCCTTAATTACTACATCTTTCTCAGTACAGCCCTTTTTGTGATCGGTATCGTGGGCGTAATGGTGCGGCGCAATGCGCTGATCATCTTCATGTCCATTGAATTGATGCTGAACGCAGTAAATCTGCTTTTGACAGCATTTTCCTCATACCGTTCGGATCCGGCCGGTCAGGTGTTCGTGTTTTTCATCATGGCTGTTGCGGCAGCGGAAGTAACGGTAGGCCTCGCCATCATCGTAATGATTTACCGCAATACCCGCAGCGTGGATGTGGGCATTCTGAACAGGCTCAAATGGTAATTTCTCAGTAGCCTCAGGCATATATATTCATTGAAAATATGGTTGACTTATCGCAGTATACGCTTACTTGCGCCCTTATCCCTTTCATTCCGCTGATCGGCTTTCTTATCAACGGGATTGGCTTTCGGCATATACCCAAGGGGCTTGTCGGGTTGACCGGTTCCGCTGCCTCTATCCTTTCTTTCGGATTATCCCTTTATCTTTTCAACGCATTTCTGGCCGGTGGAAACCAATCTTTTACGGTTTACCTTTTTGACTGGATCACCGTTGGCGACCTTCGCATATCCTTTTCCTTCCTGATCGACCAGCTTTCCCTGCTGATGCTGCTGATCATAACCGGCGTGGGTTCTCTGATTCATATTTATTCCATCGGCTACATGAAGCACGATGCAGGCTACGGAAAGTTTTTTGCTTTCCTCAACCTGTTCCTGTTTTCGATGCTGCTGCTGGTAATGGGCTCCAACTATCCGATCATGTTCATCGGCTGGGAAGGCGTTGGTCTGTGCTCTTACCTGCTGATTGGTTTCTGGAACAAAAATACCAATTACAACAACGCCGCCCGCAAAGCCTTTATCATGAACCGGATCGGTGACCTTGGCTTTCTGCTGGGCATCTTCCTGATATTTTATACGCTGGGCAGTGTTGAGTTTACTGAGGTTATGCCTAAAGCGGCTACTGTTTTTGGCGTAGATGACGGAACCGTGATTGCCATAACTTTGCTATTATTTGTGGGCGCAATGGGTAAAAGTGCCCAGATACCGTTGTACACCTGGCTGCCGGATGCTATGGCTGGCCCAACGCCGGTATCTGCTCTGATTCACGCGGCAACGATGGTGACTGCGGGTATTTACATGGTGATCCGCTCCAATGTGTTGTATACCCTCGCCCCGACTACGCTTGGCGTGGTAGCAGTGATCGGTCTTGCTACTGCTCTGCTGGCGGCTACCATCGGCATTTTCCAGAACGACATCAAGAAAGTACTTGCATACTCTACGGTAAGTCAGCTGGGATACATGTTTCTCGGCTTGGGAGTAGCCGCGTATTCATCGGCTATGTTCCACGTAATTACCCACGCCTTCTTCAAAGCCTTACTGTTCCTTGGGGCTGGCAGCGTCATTCACGCCATGAGCGACGAACAGGACATCCGCCGGATGGGCGGTTTGAGAAGACATCTCCCCGTAACTTTTGCTACGTTTCTGGTGGCCACCATTGCCATTGCGGGGATTCCGCCCTTTTCCGGCTTCTTTTCCAAAGACGAAATTCTGATGCACGTTTATGAACATAGTCCGGTGATGTGGGTATTGGCAGTGATCGGGTCAATGATGACTTCATTCTACATGTTCCGCCTGCTGTTTCTGACCTTTGCCGGAACATTCAGGGGAACTCATGAGCAGGAGCACCATCTGCACGAGTCGCCTGCTTCCATGACCATACCTCTCCTCGTGTTGGCAATACTGTCTGCCGCGGGTGGTGTACTTGGATTACCCGAGGTGTTGGGCGGTGGCAATTGGCTGGCTAAGTTTATGAGTCCGCTCTTTGATCTTTCACGTCAGGTAAGGCCGGAATCATTTACCCAAACCCATCTTTCCCATTCACAGGAATATATACTGATGGGTGTATCAGTAGCCGCCGCCTTGCTTGCCCTGGGTGCAGCTGCAGTGCTATATGTAAGCCGAAAAGCTGTACCCGCTCCGGAAGGAACCCGTTTGCCGGCACTCCAAAACCTCATTTACAACAAGTACTACGTGGATGAATTTTACAACAATATCATTGTAAAGCCATTGCTGGCACTGGGAGATTTTCTGTACGGGGTTTTTGAATTTCTGGTCATTGATCTGATCGTGAACGGGGTTGGGAAAGCAACCAACGGCTTGAGTGGCGTATTCAGGAGATTCCAGACCGGGAATATCGGGTTTTATATCATCAGCATGGTGGTTGGCATCATCGTGATTCTACTCATTAACCTTCGCGGCTTCATTCTTTAGATTTCTCTTGTAAGGAGAAGTTGTTCCAATCATTCAAGACTTACCATTACTGGCCGATGCTCACTATATTTCTCATTGTTTTTCCGCTGATCGCCGCAGGGTTTGCGCTGCTCGCAAAGGGGGAGTCCGTAAAGCGGATTGCTTTCCTTTTTGCGCTGGTGGAGTTTGCCGCGGCTCTGTATGCAATTTTTCAGTTTACCCCGGGGCCCGCTCCTCAGTTCGTCGCAAATTATCCGTGGATCGCTTCTTTGGGTATTTCATTCCACGTTTCTATGGACGGCATCAGTGCTTTGCTGGTGCTGCTGACCACCCTGCTGGTGCCCTTTATCATTTTATCTACCTTCGGAAATTCCTACAAAAACCCTTCGGCGTTTTACGGACTTATCTTGGTAATGCAGTCAGCTCTTGTGGGTGTATTTACGGCCCGTGACGCTTTCCTTTTTTACCTGTTCTGGGAGGCGGCGCTGATTCCGGTTTACTTTTTGGCGGGGATATGGGGCGGAGAAAGAAGAATACAAATCACCTTTAAGTTTTTTGTCTACACCATTTTTGGCAGCTTGTTCATGCTGCTCGGTCTGGCCTACCTGTATAATCAGGCTGGCACCGCTGATCTGGATGCCATTTATGCACTTAATTTACCGGCCGCAACCCAAAGCTGGCTGTTCTGGGCGTTATTCATCGCTTTTGCGATCAAGATGCCCGTATTCCCTTTCCATACCTGGCAGCCAGATACGTATTCTGAATCACCCACTCCGGCAACGATGCTCCTCTCGGGCATCATGCTCAAGATGGGCATATACGGGGTGATCAGATGGCTCCTGCCGGTAGTGCCGCTGGGTGTTGCCCAATGGGGAACTACCGCCATCATTCTGTCGGTGATTGGCATTGTTTACGGCTCGGTGATTGCCATCCGCCAGCGTAATGTCAAAAGGGTGTTGGCTTACTCCTCCTTTGCCCACGTTGGCCTGATGTCGGCTGGTGTCTTTACCCTGTCACCGGAAGGTTTGCAGGGAGCAATGGTGCAGATGCTGGCCCACGGGGTAAATATTGTGGGGTTATTCTTTATTATGGAAATCATTTACCGCCGGGTACCGACCCGGGAATTGAACCAGTTGGGTGGAATTACCCAGAACACGCCGAACCTTACCGTCTATTTCATGGTCCTGTTGCTGGGTAGCGTGGCCTTGCCGCTGACCAGTGGTTTTGTGGGTGAATTCCTTCTGCTGGCCGGCGTATTCAGATTTAACCCCTGGTATGCCGCCATTGCCGGTCTGACCATCATTCTGAGCGCCGTGTACATGCTGAGGCTGTTTCAGGGCGTGATGTTTGGCCAACCCAATGAACAAACTGCCCTTTTCAGTGACCTGACGCTGGCGGAAAAAGCAACTCTGATTCCCCTGGTGGTGATGGTGTTCTGGATCGGCATGTACCCGGCACCTTTTCTGAAATTAACTGAGCCTTCAGTGACCGAGCTGCTCAGACTGGTGGTCCGCTGATAATACTGGTTCATCTGAATTCAATCCCTTACGGGTAAATTTTAATGAAATATCAATGTTCTATTCAGTTGTACTTCTCTCCATTTTCGGCATATTAAATCTCTTTCTGGGCTTTTTGAAATCCCGGGCATGGTTACTGCCGGTGACATTGCTTTTCCTGGCTACGGCTCTGGTAGTCACGCTTACCGACTGGAATAAGTCTCTTTTTTTCTGGAATTACATGATGAGCACCGACAATGTTTCGGTTGCTTTTGCTACCATTATCATTGTTTCCGCAATGCTGATATTGCCCTTATCCCGTTTTTATTTTCCCAATGCAGCAGCTCCGGTTCCCGAATACTATGCCATCCTTCTTTTTTCGGTGGTGGGTGCCATCCTGATGGTGACGTACGAAAATATCATCATGCTTTTTCTGGGCCTCGAAACGCTGTCGATCGCGATGTATATATTAGCAGGCAGCGACAAGCGCAATCCACGATCCCATGAGGCAGCGCTGAAGTACTTTCTGATGGGAGCATTTGCAACCGGCATCCTCCTGTTTGGTGTCGCAATGCTTTATGGTGCTACGGGTACCTTCAATCTCAGCGGCTTGGCACAGTATGTACGCACGACTCTCGTCAACGGTGCATCGCCCATGCTGTATCTGGGGCTTACCCTGGTGCTCATTGGTATCCTTTTCAAATTATCCGTTGCGCCCTTCCATTTCTGGACGCCGGATGTGTATGACGGCACGCCTACATTGTTTACTGCCTTCATGGCTACTGTGGTTAAGACTGCAGGCTTTGCTGCCCTGTACAAAATTCTATCCGTTTCATTTACCGGCATTTACAGCGTCTGGTGGATCACACTGGCAGCTACTTCCGTGCTTACTTTGCTGATTGGAAATATCACCGCAGTTTACCAGCAAAGTTTCAAACGCATGCTTGCCTACTCCAGTATTTCCCATGCCGGATACCTGCTGATTGCCGTAACGGCCATGGGACAAACCTCCCAAAGCTCTATACTTTTTTATTCTCTGGCTTATACGCTGGCTACCATTACTTCTTTTGCCGTCCTTATTCTGGTTAATGAAAACCGGGCCGGCGAAAGCTTTTCCGCCTTTAACGGACTGGCCAGACACAATCCTTTTCTTGCCTTTGCGCTTACAGTAGCCATGTGTTCGCTGGCAGGGATTCCGCTTACCGGCGGCTTCTTTGGTAAATTTTACATATTCATCAATGCCTTGGAAAAAGGCCTTCTTTTCCTGTTGGTGGTGGCAGTCCTTATGTCGGCGGTGGGCATTTATTATTATTTCCGGGTAGTGATTGCCATGTACATGCGGGGCAGTGATGATAACGCTGTGGCAGACCGGATTATAGTGCCTAAGTCTTATGCTGCTGTTCTGGCAATTACTACTTTTCTTACCATACTTCTGGGTGTTGCACCGGATCTGCTGGTCAGATACTTTTAGTCCCTGTTTACCCAAACAAAAAACCCTCACCTTACCGGCAAGGGTTTTTTGTTTATGCACTGCTTAACGCCTATTTCATACCCAGATCAGACTGCTTGTACTGCAGAAACTGCTTGGCCCTTGCATTATTAGGGTCAATCTCAAGAATTTGCCTGGCATATTCATGAGCCTTGTTCAGATTTTTGGTAGTCTTCAGATTATAGACAGCCAGATAATCGTACGCCCTTACAAGGTTAACTTTATTCTGATTTACTTTTTCAGGATCCTGACTGACCATTTCAATAAACTTCTCATAATGCGGCCGGGCCAATCCCTGCGCTTCTGTATCTTTTGCCGCAAGCGCCTGACCCTTGTAGAAATTTCCGATATATTGATCAGGATACTCTACTAAAAAAGTGCCGAAAGTAGTATCGGCTTTATCATACTGCTTACCATACAGGTGGGACAGGCCAAGATACAACATATCTCTTGCGTTGGATTCCTTGGTTCCGCGGGTAAGAGCCTTTTCGAAAGCTTCAGCTGCCTGACCCCACTTTTTGCCTTTGAAGAATATCTGACCGAGATCAGCGTACAGGCCTACTTTTGAAGTGTCCATCTCAGCAGCCTTGTATATATTCTGCATGCCCTGCACGGTGTCCTGACCTGAAGTGATCTGAAGCTTACCGAGGTATTCATAATCAGATGGCAGAACGGTCAATCCGGTTCCCTTGTTGTTATTGGTCAATGTAAAGAACTGATTGATGTTCTGCATTCCATTCTGGTAATCCTGCATTTCGTACTGCGCATATCCTAACAATCTGTAAAATATCGGATTGTTCTGGTGACGCGGTCCGAGGGAATTCATAATTTCCAGCGCTTTCTGGTGCTGCTCAGTAAGAATAAGGAACCCGGCATAACGCAGTTTGGCTTCGTCACTGTTATCGGAAAGGCTCATGTACTTTTCATAATCAGCTATTGCCTTCGGATAATCTTTCGCCAGGTAATACAAGTCGCCACGCTCCCGGTATGCAGGTGCGTAATTGGGATCAATCTGCACAGCCTCATTGAAATTTTTAAGAGCTTCATTATAATTCCGGCTGTTAATCATCAATCTTCCATAACGGATTTTTCCTTTGGGCGATTTGGGGTTGACTGACATGGCCCGGTCATAATTATTGGCCGCTGGTGTGCCTTCATTTCTCATTTTAAAAGCATCACCCAGTAAAAGGAAGGCCTCTTCCTTCTTCGGGTCTCTCTCTACCGCTTTCTGCAAAGCAGCCACGGCTTCAACCGGATCATTGTTCTCATGAGTCAGGTATGCCTCGCCGATACGATACCACACTTCAGCATTTTTCTCTGCTTTCCTTTGACTCAGCGCTTTATCAAACTGGGCCTTTGCACCCGCTTTATCGCCGCTGGCCATCAATGTAGAGCCCAATCCAATGTAATTGAGCGGGTATTTGGCATCTGTAGCTACCCCTCTTTCAAAGGCCATTCTTGCGGAGTCAATCTTACCCGTTTCTATGTAAAAGTTACCAAGGTAATACAAATTCTCTGTAGTAGGGCTTTGCTGGGCAAGGGACCTGAAAGTTGTCCCGGCATTTCCGTACTGCTCAACATCCATAAAATACAAACCCTTTCTGAGGTCTTGGGCAAATAAGCTTTGGGCACAAAGCAACAAGGCTGCAACCCAAGCCATTTTATTGAATAATCTGCGCATCATACTTTTTATAGGATTAGAATTAAAGGTTTAAATGGTCTGATCAAATTAAACTTATTTGGTTAGCTCTACCAACCGGACTGGCATTGTAGCTGGCAGAAGCCCTGCTTTCAGTACTACTGTCTGTCCCTTATCACCAGCAACAAATGCAGTAAATCCGGTCCCCAGTCCTGTCCGGGCCTCGCGGCTTACTATGTAAAGATCGCGGTCCAACGGATATTTCTTAAGGGAAAGATAGGCCTGATAAGGCTGGTAAAAATCATCCTTTGAAGGATTTGCAGTATCTGCCACAGCTACTACCCTTACACGGTTTATGAATTCAAGTTGTTTCGGATCATCTTCAGTATCACTGATCCAGTTGACACCAATCACTCCTAATGCCCTTACATTTTTTTCAACGTAGTCAATAACCTGTTGGTTCGACCGGACCGCGAAAATTCTTTGATTGATTGAATCAGAAAGAGAAAATTTGCTCTTTATATAGGAAAGGTTACTGGAATTACTATTATCCAGCACAATGGCTATATTTCCGGATTTGTTTCCTGCTGATACCCCGCTCCACTGATTATGGCTTCCCTTCAAAATCCGGGCCACCTGCTCCATAGTTAGCAATGAGTCGGGGTTATTCACATTTACAATCAACGCCACTGCATCAGTAGCAATCTTAAGCTCTTTGGGGGTAATCTTTTTCTCCCGGAAGTATGCCCGTTCGGATTCAGTCAATTTCCTCGTCATCACTATCAGCCGGGCACTGTCTGCAAGCAGCATTCTCACCGCTTCTCCTTCAGTACGGTACACGGGATTTATGGTGGCGTATTTATAATTGGCCATAAACGCTTCTACTTCTGCCTGCATAAGCGGCTGGAAAGATTCGTCTACCGCAATGGTGATTTCACCCGCGGTCGGGCTATCCAGATTTCTATCACTACCACTGCCACATGCAGACATCAGTATAGCAAAGAAGAACCCCTGCCCGATTGCAAGGATTCTTCTAAGCTTTATTCCCATACTTGAATCAGTCGCCGGTTTGCTTATAAACCCTGACCATTCTGAAAACACCATATAAAATCAATAGACTTCCAAAGGCAATTTTTATACTGTCAGGTAATCCAGTATTGACCGGCGCTGCAATAATTCCTATACCCACCAATACGTACACTGCCGCCATCAGATACGTAAAAACGGATACTATCTTTTCGTGAAGCGGCCGTTGTCTTCTCATCCGGTAATTCCGGTAATGTTATTGCATTACAAAGCGGATTGGCAAACTGTATCTTACTGATACGGCCCTGCCACTTTGTTTGCCTGGTCTCCAGGGGGGCATCGTAGATACTACCCGCTTGGCCTCTTCATCGCATCCATAACCAATGCCTTTCAATACGGTTACATCCCGTATTTTTCCATCATTGCCTACTACGAAACCAACAAAAACAGTACCCTGAATATTTGCATTACGCGCCTGAGCCGGATATTTCAGGTTCTTTTGCAGATACTTTCCAAGTGCAGCCATACCGCCTTCAAATTCCGGCATTTGTTCCACAACCTGAAACACAGTCTCCTCGCCACTGCCATCACCAAGAATAGTGGGTGCGGGCTCATCGACTACAATGTTGGGATCAGCATCCGGATCACCAACAACTGTTTCAGTAGAGATAGCTACCTCTTTCAATTCTTCCTGCTTGGGAGGATCGGGTTCAACTACCTTTTCATCAGGCACGGGCTCCGGCGGCACAAACTTTATTGTTGATACTTGTGGGGGTGGCGGTGCGGGCGGCGGCGGCGGCGGCGGCGGTGTATTCGGATCAATAGGCGGCGGTTCTATCTGCGTCAGATCTACCGCTGTCGTATCCAATTCTTCTACCTCATCAGCCGGGCCAAGGGCTTTCAATATGACCGGCAGTGATACGGCGAATGAAAATATCAAAGCACCGATCAGCAAAGCCCTTAAAATATGGTCATTGTAAATTTTCCGGAGAAGATAAGCTCCGTAACTTTTATTCCTACCCTCAAAGACTATGTCGTCAAGCGTAAGATCACTGGATTTATAATTCTCCATAGAAATCAATCAGTAATGTTATTGTCCTTCTTATACTTATCCACCAGTTCAATGTCGCCGGGGGTAATATCCACCATTGCGTAAACCTGGGCGCCGGTTATCCGCATCTCATCAAGGATATCCACGATATTCTTGTACCGGGCCTCATCCATGGACTTAATAATGAAAATCGGATCTTTTCCCTTCGGCCTTTCCTTTATCTTCTGCATCAGCACTTTCCGGATGCCGTTTGCTGAATAATCTGTTTGCTCCACCGCTGGGTCTTTTATGCCTGTATAATAAAACACGCGATCCTTTGTCCCCAGAATAATGGACGTTGTCCTTGTTTCCTCAACTTCCTGCTTGACATTGTCCTTTGTTTTGTCGGGCATGTTCAGCTCCATTGTCTTTGGCTTGCTGAAGGTAGTGGTAAGCATAAAGAAAGTAATCAAAAGAAAAGCAAGATCCACCATCGGGGTCATGTCAATCTTTGTGGAGACTTTCTTGGGGCCTTTTTTCTTACCACCACCACCACTGCTATCTACTTCTGCCATAGTGGATGTTATTTATATTAGGGTTGAAATAATAATTAACCTATATTCAAACTTCAGCCGGATCAGATGTCGGTCGGCTTGGCTTCCATATTGGTTATAAGATTAAACTTATTGATGTTCTGCTCTTGCATAATGGTGATAATCTCCTTCATCACCTTAGCATCAGCATCCTTATCACCTTTGATTACAATCCTTATGCCTCTGTTTGCGTACCGGGCATTGGCCACCCAATCCTGAAGCTGGTTGTTCACTGAATCTACCGGAATACCGGTTTGAATCTTGGCACGCTGAGCAGAAGTTGCATGGAGTACTCTCTTCAGATCTTGCATAGGTGAGCCGAATGTTTCAGTGAGTGTAAACTCCTTTACTTCACTTCCGGTAAAAGCTACCTTGTATTTTTTAGCCATTGCCTGCAGCATTTCCTGGCGGTCTGTCTGATTACTCACTCCGAAAAACACACGTCCTTCTTTATCAACAGTAATCGTCATAATGTCAGCATCCGGCAGAATGATTTCCGAAACAGAAGACGGAGTATCTACCACTACCGGCTCATCCGGCTTAAACTTGGTTGTCAGCATAAAGAACGTCAGCAACAGGAAAGCTACGTCGCACATAGCCGTCATATCAAGGGAGATGTTCTTTCTTGGAATTTTAACTTTTGCCATAGGATGTGGTCACAAAAAATTGTTTTCTTATTGATGCAGATAAACTAGCTTTTCCATAAACACAGCCTAAAAATTTTCGGAAAATTTTTAGGCTGTGTCGTAAAACCGCCGCAAAGTGTTGATAGTATTAGTTGTGCTTGGACGCAAAATTTTGCATGATGCTGAAGCCAGCTTCATCGATGCTGTAAGTCAGTTCGTCAATCTTACTGGTAAAGTAGTTGTACGCCACGATTGCCAAAGCTGAAGTACCGATACCGAGAGCCGTGTTGATCAAGGCTTCTGAAATACCATTTGAAAGTGCGGAGGCATCAGGAGCACCAGCCTGAGCAAGCGCAGCAAACGCCTTGATCATACCGATTACCGTTCCCAGCAGACCGGTAAGCGTGGCAATGGAAGCAAGGGTTGCAATAATGGTGAGGTTTTTCTCCAGAATCGGAAGTTCAAGGGCTGTAGAGTCTTCCAGTTCTTTCTGGATGGCAAGTACTTTCTGGTCCTTGTTCATGGTTGGCTCAGCGGCCATATCCTTGTACTTGTGCAACACGGAGTTGATCACGTTACCCACTGAACCTTTTTGCCTGTCGCACTCAGCCAAAGCTTCATTTACATTATCGTTGGCAAGGCTTGCCTTGATTTTCCGGACGAACCCATCTACTGATCCGCTGCCTGTTGCTTTGCTGATTGTGAAAAATCTTTCAATGGAAAAAACAATCACCATCAAAAACATTGACATCAGAATAGGTACTATCGGACCGCCCTTATAGACAATTCCAAGATAGTTGCCGGGCAGCGGGTGGTTTGCATTGTCGCCGCCTTCGAAGTTTGCACCATTGCCCATAACAAAATAGTAGATCAGGTGGGCAATAATGAGGATAATAACAATAGTGATGCCGGCAAAGAAATTCTTCAAAGGGCTCGGCTTAGCGGCAATTTTTGCGGCGGGTTTTGCAGTTTGACTTTTCATCCAATTTAATCAGTTTGTTTTAAACAAAACATTTTAAGGTTAAAGCTACGCAAGTATATCAAAAATTAATCAAAATACATTACACTGTTTGGTTATTAATAAAAGAATAAAAACTTTTCATTCTCTTATATCCGGATTCCGGAATATCTTATCTGCAGGTTTTACCGAAATAGGAATATTCAATGGTAGCAAGGAAATCAGAACCAATTAAATGCGATGGGAGGGCTGTATGCTGCTAAGAATTGAGGTAACTATTCTGGCATAGGAAAAGTTCTGCGGGTGTATAGGTACTTATATCCAGTCAAATCTTACCTCACCAAAAAATCTGAGTATTACCTGGGAGATGCAGTGGCAAGTACCATTTTGATCTTGAGTTTGGCCCCGACCTGCATAACGTCCACCAGATCCTGAATCGTCAGCGACTGATCGGCTCTGAGTAAAACCGTTGGCTCGGGCATGCTGGCCACCATTTCGGTGAGGCGCGTTTCCAACTGCTCCCGCACTATTGCTTTATTGTTGATATAGTAACTCTTATCTGCCGTTACCGAAAGAGTAATAATTTGTTTGCTTACGGCCTGAGCCGATGATGCCCGCGGCAACATGAGTTTGATCACGCTTGGATTGGCAACCGTTGAAATGATGAGGAAAAACAGCAGCAGGAAGAACATGATATCATTGAGCGCAGAAGTACTGACTTCTGACGCAAAACGACTTTTTCGGCGGATTTTCATAAATTTCTGAGAGAAGGGCCCTCACCTGGAACGCGGTAAAGGTTTGACTGGGCTCCCGGCTATACTTTGGTAGGCTCCTGCAGAATGTCAAGAAATTCGGTTGCAATTACTTCAATCTGAAGCGTGAATTTGTCAATCAGGATGCTCAGGTAGTGGTACCCGGTATAGGCAATCACCCCCACGATCAGACCGGCGCAACTGGTAATCATTTTTTCGTAAAGACCACCCGCAATAATGCCAATGCTGATATTATCAGACAGGGAGATATTATAGAAAATTTTGATAATACCGATAATGGTTCCGATAAAGCCGAGCATAGGAGCAATACCGGCAATCACACCCAGGTATCCAAGATTGTTTTCCATTTTGGCAATCTCCATAGTGCCTGCAGTTTCAATATTGCTTTCAATCTCCTTGATGGGCTTGCCAATGCGCATAATCCCGCGTTCCACTACTTTAGCCAGTGCAGAGTTGCTGCTCCGGCACAGCATAAGGGCGGCATTGAAGTCTCCCCGGTAAAGCGAATCCTTTACATTCCTCATGAACTGGTTATCAATTTTAGTCGCTTTCTTGATGTACAGGTACCTCTCGGTAATCAGATAAATACTGATAAGGGAAAGCAGACCAATCGGAATCAAAATCACCCCACCCTTTAAGAGCAGATCAACGAAGGAGAGTTCGGATTGACTGGATGCGGTACTCAGCGTATCAAGTGAATCGGCTACAGTCTGAACGACTTGTAAAAACATAAAGATTACCCGGATTATTTATTGCAAAAAAAAGATGAAGGAGAGTTTGAAATGAGCCCCTGAAAAATAAATTAGTATAGGAATAGAACTAGAGATAAATTGATTTATTGTGAAAGTGAGGGCAAATATCCACCCCTTATCAAAAGCAGTAAATATTTGCTTTAAACCCTTTCCTTCCGGTTGAGAACACTATGCTTTTTGCTGTAGACAAAATAGATCACTACACCGAGCACCATCCATATAATCAGACGCAACCAGGTATCAAAAGGCAGGGAAGCCATCATGTAAAGGCAGGTACCCACTCCCAGGGCGGGAATCAGCGGCACAAGCGGCGTTTTGAAGGACCGTGTTGCATGAGGCAGTGTGCGCCGCATGATAATTACCCCGATGCATACCAGCACAAAGGCGAAAAGTGTACCGATACTCGTCATTTCGCCTACCACTGTAACAGGTACAAAAGCAGCAAAAAGACTCACAAATATCATAAACATCAGGTTAGACTTATACGGCGTGCTGTACTTGGGATGCACTTCGGAAAATACTTTCGGCAGCAAACCATCCTTTGACATGGAGAAAAACACCCTTGACTGCCCCATGAGCATGACCAGAATCACCGATGAATATCCGGCAAGGATGGCCATAATAATCAGTTGCTGCAACCACGGATAACCCATTTTCTGAATGGCAACGGCCACCGGTGCGGCGCTTCCGGCAAACTCCTTGTAGTTGGCTACACCAGTCATTACGTATGAGAATAACACGTAAAGGATAGTGCACACGATCAATGAGCCGAGAATACCGATTGGCATATTGCGCTGCGGATTTTTGGCTTCCTGAGCTGCCGTGGAAACGGCGTCAAAGCCGATGAAGGCGAAAAAAACAACGGCGGCTCCCCGGACTACCCCGCTCCAGCCAAACTCACCATAATTGCCGGTGTTCTCCGGAATGTAAGGCGTATAATTGGCCGGGTTGATGTAGTTGTATCCCAATATGATAAAGACAAGTACCACTGCAACTTTAAGGACCACAATCACCCCGTTGAACATGGCAGATTCCCGGGTGCCTCTGATCAGCAGCAGCGAAAGCAATATCACGATGAATACGGCTGGCAGATTGATCATGCCAGAGGCTACAGTGCCATCGGCCATTGTTACGGTTTCCCAGGGCGAATGACTGAACGCCACAGGGATGTGGATATTGTAATAAGCCAGAAACTTGGTCAGATACTGCGACCAGCTGATGGCTACCGTTGCTGCGCCAACTGCGTATTCCAATACAAGGTCCCACCCGATGATCCACGCCATAAACTCGCCCATGGTAGCATAGGAGTAAGTGTAAGCACTACCGGCAATCGGAATCATCGAGGCAAATTCCGCGTAACAAAGTCCGGCGAAGGCACATCCGGTTGCCGCTACCACAAAAGAAATAGTGACAGCCGGTCCGGCATTGTTGGCCGCTGCCAGGCCGGTTAATGAAAACAAACCAGCCCCAATGATAGCTCCTATTCCCAGCATGACCAGATTCACTCCACCTAACTGCCTCTTCAGACCTTTTGTATCGGCTGCTTCTTCCTGTAATGAGGCTAATGACTTGGTTTTAAAAAGTGGGTTGGTCATAAAATGAAGTGGAATTGACGGATAACTTACGGGGTGATTTTAAACCAAAGTCTAATATTAGCAAGTAAATAAAAAATTAGCAAAATACAGTTCTACTTTTATTCACCCCTCAAGAAGGAAGCATATGGTTCATTTTTACTCTGCCAGCGTCATGCAGGAATCCTTTATTCAGTTCTTATGGCAATACCAACTCTTTACCAAAAACAACCTGTGTACCGAGGAAGGGCAGCCATTAAGGATCATCCGCACCGGCAGACTCAACACCGACGCTGGCCCCGACTTCAGCGAAGCCCGGATCATGATCGGCGACGTGGAATGGTCCGGACAAGTGGAAATCCACATCAAAGGCTCCGACTGGCTGCAGCACCGCCACCAGCAAAATGCTGTGTATGACACGGTAATCCTGCACGTGGTATGGCAACATGATACGCCGGTTTACCGCACCAATGGCACACTCATTCCCACTTTGTGCCTTCAGCCTTACACCCATGCCAGCACTCTTGACCGGTATCAGTTGCTGACTACCAATACCGCTTTGATTCCCTGCGCGGGCCAGTTTGATCAGGTTCCCGATCTATACCGGCGGCAGGCGCTGGATCAGGCCGTCATGCAGCGTTTGCAAAACAAATCCCGAATGGTGCTCCAGTTACTGCACGCCAACCGGAGTGACTGGGAAGAAACTACCTACCAGTTGCTGGCCCAGAATCTGGGCATGAAAACCAATGCCCCGCCTTTCCTGCGCCTTGCCAGGGCAACCCCGCTGAAGCTTTTGCGCAGGCACGGCGATTCGCTGGTACAGATGGAGGCTTTACTTTTCGGACAGGCCGGACTGCTGGAGGGTCAATTCAGCGATGCCTATCCCAATGAACTGAAGCAGGAGTATCAGTTTCTCTGCCATAAATACCAACTCGAAACTTTGCGGCTGAACAACACAGAGTGGAAGTGGGCAAAACTCCGTCCGGGCAACTTTCCGGAAATCCGGATTGCGCAGCTGGCTGCCCTGGTACATGCACAGAAGTCTCTTTTCTCCTGTTTTTCATCAGTTGAACCGGAGGCTGAAAAAAATATGCTTTCCGATTGTGTAGCCTCACCGTACTGGACCACGCATTACCGGTTTGATAAGCTTTCGGGCGACATTCACGCCCGGCTGGGCGATATCAGCCGGGAGAATATTATCATCAATACCAAAGTTCTGCTGCTGGCTGCCTGGGCGGAAGCGAAAGATGAAGATGCCTATTATCACCACGCCGTACGGCTGCTGGAGGGCCTGCCAGCTGAGGATAACAAGATCACCCGCAAATGGCGGTTGCTGGGACTGGCTGCTACCAATGCCTTTGACTCTCAGGGATGCATAGAACTTTTTAACCATTTCTGCTCTGAAAGGCAATGTCTGCGCTGCCCGGTTGGGTTTTTCCTGCTGAAAAACTCCCGGCAACCCCATCCGATCCAGACGTAAGCCCGCGGCTTTTAGTGAATACTAAAACCGGCAGCAAAGAAAAGCAGCAAGGCCCCAAGACCCTGCTGCTGTATATCCGTTGCCTCTTATTCCGCTTCTGCCGTAACCTAAAAATCGTAGCCCAGCGTCAGGTAGTACTTGGGTGAATTGATCACATAATCCTCCATGCCCCATGCTACATCAAACTTGACGTAGTAGCCCAGAAGCAGGGTGCGTGCTCCTACCCCGTAACCTGCCAGAAACGGATTCTTGAAATTGGTGACTGTCGCCCGGAAAGGATTGTTCTGCCCGCCGACAATGACGGTGTTCAGACTGTTCTGACGGCTCAAAGGCCCTTTCCCGGTCCAGGCGGCCCCTATATCCGTGAATCCGACAAATTGAAAATTCTTAAAGAAATTGGAAGTGATTGGTCCCCGGTAGAAGTATTTTACAATCGGGAAGCGAACCTCGGCATTCAGCAAAAGGAAGGTGTTGCCCGACAATTTATTGAAGTTAAACCCGCGGAGGTTGGTCACGAATTCATTGAAGAGAATATTGCGGTTGTCAAAGTTTGGCGTTACCGTAAGCGGATCACCGGGCCGGCGGTCTCTTCCCGGGAAGATCCAGTTATCCATACCACCCAGCATGTAGCTTTTGCGGCTCCGCCCGCCGAAGTTGCCGAAAGCAAGACGGGAAGCAAAGATGATGTCGCGGTGAATCTTCTTGTAGTTGCGGATATCAACGTTGAAATTGTTGAAGCTTTGGTCAGCATCGTCGAGGCCAAGGTAGTTTTCGTACCGGATCTTGATCCGGGTTCCCTCGATCATATTGAGTCCGTTGATATTGGTATTATCAAAAACATACTCTGCCCGCAAGCCACCGTAATTCGAGGCCTGAATCGGCTGGGCCAGCGAAGTAGTGCTGAAACCGGTTTCGGCATACCGGGTAAACATAACCGTAGGTGCAAGCGTAATCCGGCTTGCCACCGAAAGCGGATAAGAAATCAGGGGCTGGATCCGGTACAGGTTGTAGCGCTGCACAAAACCTTCGCTCTGCAGGCGGTTGAAGTGGAAAGTCTTTTTGTCAAAACGTATGCCCAGATCCAGCCGCTTTTTAAGGTACTGGTACTCTCCGAAAAAGTTACTGCTCTGAAAATCCAGAAAACCCAGCAGGCCACCGTTGATCCGGTGATTTTCCAGGGCATCATTCATGGAAAGATTAAACAGGATACCCAGACCGCGCAGTGGATCAACCAGTGCCGTAGAGACTATGTTGTTTGTAGAAAAACGGCTTTCGTAGTTGAATGGCCCGTTGATCGGGATAGCTGAAGGGCGTCTGCTGCCGGCGGCTCCCTGCTGCGGGGAAGTACCGGTCTGGCCTCTTCCCTGAGCAGCCACTTCGGGCTGCCTTGGCCGCGATCCGGCATCAAACTGATAGTTGTCTGTATCTACTTCCCCCTCTCTCAGTACCAATTGGCTGGCCGGCGCTGCAACCGTGCTGTCTCCGCGTCCGGTGGTTGCATTGCCCGGCAGTTGCCCCTGATTGTCGAAGGTGGTTTCACCGCGTTCTTCCAGTAATTTGCTGCGCCGGGTGAATACACTGGCTGTATTGCCGGAAAACGGGAACCGGCGTTTGTAGCCAATGTACCGGCGCCGGTTGTTCATGGTCAGAAAGGCAAGGCTGCTGTCGGCTACATTCACGTCGTAGGCATCTATGTTCTGACGGAAATTACTCACCTGCCGGCTGGTGCCGGTACCAAGATCGTAGTGGTACAGTTGCCGGATTCCGGTAACATCATCGAGATAGTACAGGGTATTTTCTCCGCCGGTTTCGGCCTGCAGTGCATTGCCCGCCGATTTAAGGATTCTGCGGGGTGCTTTATCAGTCTGGGAAGGATCGTAGAGATACAGATCAAAGTTATTGGCCACTGAAGTAAGGGATGGCTTGTCAGCGGGATTCAATGAATCGGCAATCCGGTTGGAACTGAATACTACCGTCCGGTTGGAACCCGGCAGAAACTTCGGGTACAGATCATCAAATATATCACTGGTGATGGCTGAAATGGCACCCCTGCCGATTTCGTAATAGAACAGGTCACTCTTGCCATTGCGGCTCGCACTGAGCACCAGCGTTTTGCCGTCTTCGGACACGTCAAAGCTTTTCACCTGATCCAGATTACCCAGTGGCTTGCGGGCTATCCTCCGCCTGAACGTCTTGTTCAGATCATAGGTACTGAGCATGTATTTTCCCTCGCTGACGTGTATCACCATCAACTGGTTGTTGTTGCGCCAGTTAATCAGGGGAACCTCAGGGTCAAAACGCTGATTGATCACCTTATAACCGCCCGACATCACCCATTTGCTCTGCCTGCCGGTGGTGCTCCGGGCGTAAAGCTTGTACTTGCCGCCCTTGTTTTCCGAATAGGCAATGCTCTTTCCATTGGGACTGAATTTTACCTGATTGTACAGAAAACGGTTGCGGTTGTTTTTCCGGGCTTTAAAATCTTCGTCAGGCATTGCGTAGGCGCCAATCACGGGTGCATTCAGCGTTGAGTAAAAACTCTTCCATTCCGACAGAAAACGGGAGTAGGGAATGCCCAAGGTGCTGCCGATGCTGTTCTCCTCGTTACGGATGATCCGCGTGAGGTTAAGAATATTGGAAATATTGGCCCGGCCGTACCGCTCAGCGATAAAGTTCCAGATGGAATGACCGATAACGGTGGCATCCTGACCGGATAGTACTGCCGGCCGGCGCAGGTTCTTGTTGACTACGGCGTCGCGCACATAGTTGTCCATTTCGAGGCTCCACCCTTCGGCTACGTACGCCGCTGCTCCTGACACAAACCAATCGGGCAGGGTGAGCAGATAAGCACTTTGCACCATATCCTTCAGGCTACCGCCAAACATCATCTCCACCAGCATCACCTGGGCAACGCCGGTAGACAGCTCACGCTTGAAATCCGCAGCATTGCCGGTGTAGGGTATTTCTACCTGCGACTTGATGAAGTTGGTTTGCCCCCCGATCAGAATTGCGTTTTCATTGTGCAGACCTACGTTGCTCTGCTGCAGATCAGCAATGGAATTGTAAATAAATACCTTGGTTTTGGAGTATGGCGTGTAGCCAAGCAGGTCAGCAATACGGTCATAATCGCTTTCGGCAAACCGGGCAGCGAGATGAGCAATTTCGGTGCCTTCCTGGTAAAAATGAATTTCAAAATTAGGCGTACTGATGCGCTTCCAGTCGAAGTCCTTATACTGAATCCGGTTTTTGCCGAAGGTTTCAAGGGCCGTCTGGGCACCACAGGGCCCCGACAGATATAAGAAGCTGAAAAATATTGCTATACAGCGTAAAGAAGAGGCAGACATAGCGTAAGCGGAAAGTTCTATTCAGACAAGTAATATAACGAATTAAATCGGCCAACATATACTTCAGAATCCAATTCTTTGTCGTGGATCAGATGGTCGGCAAACTGCTGCGCATAATAAGGGGCAAGCGAAACCCCCTTGGTACCTAAGCCGTTAAACACGGCCAGTTGAGGAATCTGAGGGTGCATTCCGATAAATGGTCTCCGGTCACTGGTGGCTGGCCGTATCCCTGCCTTGTGGTCCAGTATATCAAACGGGACACGTAATATATGCTTCAAACGTGTAATTAATTCGTTTTGTGCTGTCTGGGTAGGCTCCCAGGCCAGATTTTTCCATTCGTAAGTAGCTCCTGCCCGGTATCTGTCCCCTTCCGGTAAGGGCATGACAAACATGTGCTGGTTGATAATGTGCCTCATTTCCACTCCGGGTATCCGGATGGTGAGCAGTTCTCCCTTTACCGGCCGGAACGGCAACCAGCTGAACCATGGGTTGTGGCTGCCCGTGGGACCTTCGCAGAAAATGATCTTCCGGGCCGAAATGCCGTTCCAGCTTACCTGATCATGGGCAATTTCCAGCTGGTCGTGCCCGAACAGCCCTGGTTGCCATGCGCCTTTGGCCTGTAGCCAATTTTGAAGTGCTTCCAGCAGCACCGGAATATTCACATACCCGGACTCTGTGATCTCCAGACCTCCCAGCGGCTGGTTGATATATGCTCCGTATAACCGCTCCGGAATCCGGATGAACCGGCTGTATTCAGGTAAAGCAGTTCTGGCCAGCCAGGTATTCTGCTCTTCCACTGAGGTAAAAAGCCGGTACACCGGCATATTGTGGAAGAAATCTGCCCCCAGTACTGCTTCCATCTTCCGGTAAAAGGGAGTCAGAAAACTGAATAGCACGTCCGCCTGCCACGTTTTGGACAAACGCTTTCCCGTAACCGGGTTTACGATTCCTGCAGCTACCTGAGAAGCAGCGGGCAAAGCTGCGTTGCCCACAACCATTACCCTGCATCCATGACTGATCAGTGTATAGGCCAGCACAGAACCCGCTATTCCGTTTCCAATCACTATATAATCAGCTTTCATATATTATTCTGATGCGGGTATACTTGGGCAATTATAAAAGCAGCCTGATTAAATCAAAGCTGGCTCAGATGGACCGGCAGAGCGTAGTGGATGCCATTAGCAAACTTTCTCTCCTGCAGGTCCGTATAGAAACGTACGTAATAACCCTATGTTTAATTGAAATTGACTTAGTTATGAAAAAGATACTAATAAATGGAATGCTTGCAGCAACCTTCTGTTTCTGCATGGCCTCCTGTGATACCTCAAACCAGCAAACAGATAGTACTGAGATAGCCGAAGAGCGGAACGAAGAGCGGCTGCCATCTGATAACGCCCAGGACGATGCTGAATTTATGGTAAGAGCGGCCAGTGGTGGCATGCTGGAAGTAGAACTGGGCCGCATGGCTCAGCAGAAGGCAGGCAGCCCACGGGTAAAGGAATTTGCCAATATGATGGTAAATGACCACTCCAGGGCAAATGAAGAACTCAAAGCGCTGGCTGCCAGAAAAAACATTGTTTTGCCTTCTACGCCGGGAGATGAAGCTCAGGAACATATCAGTGAGTTGACTAAATACTCCGGTGCCGAATTTGACAAAGAGTACATGAACCTGATGACCAAAGACCATCAGGAAGACATCAGCCTGTTCGAAAAAGCAGCTGAAGACTCCAAAGATCGGGAAGTGAAGGCTTTTGCTGCCAAAACCTTACCAGTGCTGAGAAACCATCACCAGATGGCCGAACAACTGGAAGACGTAACTTCTGACGTAAATACCCGTGCCGATAACCGCAATCCGGCTGCTACCGGCACGGTTGGTGCCCGCAGGTAAAAGTACCCGTCCTTTGTTGATTCCTTATCCTCCCGCTGCCAGGCATCGGGAGTTTTTTTGTCAGCTCATCGTTCAGTAAAAATTACCTTCTGAAATTGGCCGGGTTTTTGGTTTGTTTTCAAGAGTGATGCTGTCGCATTTTTGCAGCTTACTCTCTACAGGCAATATGAAATCACTACTGAAAATTGTTTCTGCAACAGGCCGGCTGGCTTTACCAGCAGCCTGTTACTTACTTTTTACCTTTTCCAGCTCAACTTCTGCTTATGCGCAGGAGCTGATTATGATGGGACCGAAAGTGGGGGGCAACCTGACTACACTGGCAGGCAAAGATGCTGCAAACGCTTCAACCGATATCCGTTTTATGGCGGGTGGTTTTTTAGCCATCAAACCCAATAATCAGTTCGCCATTCAGGTCGAAGCAAATTACACGCAGAAAGGAGCACGGGTCCGCAATACCATTCTGGCTACCTCCGAAATAGGTCTTACCTACGTGGAAGTGCCGCTGCTGGCAAAATTCAGCCTTGCTACACCGGGAAAGGCAATTCCTTATCTGGCAACCGGACCTTATGCGGGCTTTTTGCTGAATGCCCGTACTACCTACCTCAATGATCAGACGGTTACCCAGCAGTATAAGAAAGTAGATTTAGGCTGGTCAGCCGGCGGTGGCCTTGAGATTGATCTTGGCAACAAGTGGCTTATGATTGACCTCCGCTACACACCTGGCTTTGTCAGGCTGCCCGAACAGAGTAATCCTCCTGCCATCCGCAATTCGGTGTTCACGCTGAGCACGGCACTTGGTTTCGAACTGTTTGACCGGTACGGCAACCGCCGTCACTAAGAAGGAAGACCTCGTTTACGCGTACTTTTTCAGCACTCTCTCAATGCCGGGCAAGTACCCGGACCCGAATAAATTGAGGTGCACCAGCAAGGGGTAGAGATTATAAATTTCTACCCTTTGCTCAAAACCCGGCACCAGCGGATAGGCTTCGTGATAAGCATCATAGAAAAGGTCACTGAATCCACCAAAAAGTTTAGTGTAGGCAACATCAGCCTCTCTCAGACCATAATATACCGCCGGATCAATAAGGCAGGCTTCGCCGCGTTCATCAGTCAGTACATTGCCGCTCCACAGATCTCCGTGCAGCAGAGCAGGTTTTCCGGCCGGTAAAAGTTCGGGCAATTTTTCGTAAAGACTGAAGAACTTTTCGTGCAGAGCCTTTGGCAACTCCCCATTGTAGAAAGCCAGCCCCGCCTGCACTTTCAGCCGATTCTCAATGAAAAATCGAATGCCATTTACAGTTGAAGTATTGGTTTGTCTGAGACTGCCTATATAATTATCGTAAGGCAACCCAAAGTCAGCGGTACTGCAGGCATGAATGGCGGCAAGGCCCGCGGCAAACTTCTCCCAGTAAACCGGATTGGGACGGGTGTTGCCGATGTACTCAAGCAGCAGGTACACCTTGCCCGCTTTACGGCCCCAGCTGATCACTTCCGGCACCCGCACCGACTCTGATTGTTTCAGCAACTGCAACCCTTTGGCTTCACAGGCAAACATTTCATCGTCAGCACTCTCATTCCACTTTACGAAAAAAAATCCCTCATCTGTATCAATCCGCAAAGCAGTATTGATGTCGCCTCCGGACAGGAACTGATAGTTATCTACCCGCAGTTCGCGGCCCAGGCCTTCAAAAAGAATGCCTTCCAGAAACTGTATCTGCTCAAGATGAAGGTTGTTGAAATCCATTATCCCCAAAGATGCTATCCGGCAATCTGCCCCAGGTTGTCAGTCTTCTTTGCTGTTATCTCCGTTGACAATATACACTTCTTCATTTTTCCGCTTCATCAGGTATTTTTCGCGGGCAAATTTCTCCAGCAACTGAGGGTTACTCATGAGTTCTTCCCGGTCTTTTCTCACCTCTTTAATCTTTTCAGAATAATGTTGCTTCTTATGCTCCAGTTCCCTGACCTGGCTGCGCAGCTGAAACTGAGAAATCAGGTCATTGGTATCAAAAAAGAGCATCCACACCAGAAAGGTGATGCAGGTAATAAAGAAAAAATTCCTGGTAAAGGCGGGTGGTGTCCAGCGCATGCAAGTAGCGTATACTATAAATATAAAAGAGTTATCAGATTTACCCAACGCTTCCTCTGCGGTTTGCTTCTGGTAACCTGATAACTCCCGTCTATGAAATGTTGCTTAAAATTTGACTCCGGGGAAATAAGCCGTGTCACCCAGCTCTACTTCAATGCGCAGCAACTGATTGTATTTGGCCATCCGGTCTGAGCGTGAAGCCGATCCGGTTTTGATCTGGCCCGTATTCAGCGCAACTGCCAGATCGGCGATTGTGTTGTCCTCGGTTTCGCCGGAGCGGTGCGACATTACCGTCTTGTATGCGTTGCGCCTGGCCAGATTTACTGCATTAATTGTTTCTGTTAATGAGCCAATCTGATTTACCTTGATCAGAATGGAATTAGCGATCTTCTGGTCAATTCCCTGCTGCAGCCGTTCTACATTGGTTACGAACAAATCATCGCCAACCAATTGGATCTTGCTGCCTACAAGGCGGGTCAGTTCGGCCCAGCCCTGCCAGTCATCCTCGCCCATTCCGTCTTCAATGGACAAAATAGGATATCTTTCGCTCCAGTCTTTCCAGTAATTAGCCATCTGCACGGAGGTTAGCTTTTCGCCGGTAGACTTTTTGAAGTGATACATACCGGAGCTGGCATCGTAAAATTCAGAGCTTGCCGAATCCAGCGCAATAAAGATGTCCTCACCGGGGCGGTAGCCTGCTTTCTCAATTGCCTGAATTACCGCCTGTATGGCTTCTTCGTTTGATTTGAAGTTGGGTGCAAAGCCACCTTCATCGCCCACATTCGTAGAAAGCCCTTTGTCCTTCAGCACCTTCTTTAGTTGATGGAATACTTCCACGCCCATCCGCAGAGATTCACTGAAGGTTTCTGCCTTTACCGGCATCACCATGAATTCCTGAAAATCAATGGAGTTGTCGGCGTGGCTGCCGCCGTTCAGGATATTCATCATGGGAACCGGCAGCGTATTTGCATTTACCCCGCCGATGTAGCGGAAAAGAGGCAAGCCCGCCTCCGCGGCAGCGGCTTTGGCAATGGCCAGCGACACGCCCAGGATTGCATTGGCTCCCAGTTTGGACTTATTGGACGTTCCGTCCAGTTCCAACATCAGATGATCAAGCATATTCTGCTCAAATACTGAATACCCCACCAGTTCACCGGCGATGGTTTCGTTGACGTTGGCAACTGCTTTCAGTACTCCTTTGCCAAGGTATACCTTCTTGTCATCATCACGCAGTTCGACAGCCTCGTGCGTACCCGTTGAAGCACCAGAAGGCACCGCAGCGCGACCCAGTTTACCATTTTCGGTTATTACATCTACCTCGATGGTGGGATTTCCCCGTGAATCTAAAATTTGCCGTGCGTGAATGTCCTGAATAATACTCATACTGGTCTGTAGTAGGTTAGGCAGGAAAATTAGAGATTCACCCGTTTATATACAACACATGGCCCTATTTTAAACAATGGGTCAGGATAGTTTATACGCGGAAGCCGTGTCGTAAGCCGGTCGTTCTTCCTTTATCATGCGGATAAACTGATCGAACAGGTAACGGGAATCATGCGGACCAGGGGACGACTCCGGATGATACTGCACCGAAAAAGCCATTTTGTCCTTGCGCCGGATTCCTTCCACTGAATTGTCGTTCAGGTTGATATGCGTCACCTGCACATTGGAGGTGTCTTTGATTTCTTCTTCACTTACGCCGAATCCGTGATTCTGAGAAGTAATTTCACCCTTGCCGCTGATCATATTTTTCACGGGGTGATTCAACCCACGGTGGCCGTGATGCATTTTATAGGTTGGGATACCGCTGGCTTGCGCCAGTATCTGGTGTCCGAGGCATATGCCAAAGAGAGGCCGGTCAGCGGCCAGAATTTCCTTTACTGTTTCAATGGCATAGGGCATTGCTGCCGGGTCGCCGGGTCCGTTGGATATAAAATAACCATCCGGTTTCCACTGCTGCATTTCACTGAAAGAAGTGCGGGCTGGGAAAACTCTATACAATCCACCCCGGTGCGTCAGGTTGGACAGAATACTTTTCTTAATGCCAAGATCCAGCACGGCTATTTTCAGGTCTGTATCTTCAGTGCCCAAAATGTAAGGTACTTTGGTGCTTACTTCGGAAGACAATTCCAATCCATCCATGGATGGTATCTCCTGCAGCTTTATCCTTAGTTCGGTCTCATCCAGTATTTCAGAAGAGATAACGCAGTTCATCGCACCCCGGCTGCGGATATGCTTTACAATCTGCCGGGTGTCCACACCCGAAATACCGACAATACCAGACCTTTCCAGATATTCCTGCAGAGATAATTCAGCCGTGTTGCGGGAGTAAATGTTTGAAAAATAATTACATACCAATCCGCTGATCTTTACATTGGAAGATTCCTGATCCGAAGGAACAGTACCGTAATTCCCGATGTGGGAAGTAGTGTTCAGGATAACCTGTCCGTAGTAAGACGGATCAGTATAAATTTCCTGATACCCCGTCATGCCGGTGTTGAAACAAAGTTCTCCTCCCATCGTACCAGTTTTGCCAAGTGCAAATCCCCGATACAAGGTTCCGTCTTGCAGTAATAGTAAGGCTTCGCGTCGGTTGGTATATTTCATTTTTATTAGTTTGGGAAATTAACAAAGGTTACAAAATTACAGTTCAGTATTTACCATCAGACATAAAAAAAGGATCAGAAAACAAATTCTGATCCTTTTGATATTTAACCGGATTTCATCACTCCTTTTCGGGTGCTTCTTCCACGGATGGAGTATCGGTAGCTTTTGCTTCTGCAGCTCCTGCACCAGTAGCCTTGGCACCACCACCGCTTCTGCGGCTACGGCGGGTTCTGGTTTTGGTGGCAGCTTTTGCACTAAGCATAGTCTCGTTGTAGTCAACCAGTTCAATAATGCACATAGATGCATTATCACCCGCCCGGGTACCGAGCTTGATGATTCTGGTGTATCCCCCCGGCCGGTTGGCAATTTTCTCGGCTACTTCACCAAACAGGGTTTTGATTGACTCCTTGTTGTTGAGGTAAGAAAAAACAGTCCGGCGGGAATGCGTGGAATCCGTTTTTGCTTTGGTAATCAGTGGCTCTACGTATTTGCGCAATTCTCTTGCCTTGGCAAGGGTGGTGGTAATGCGCTTGTGTTCGATCAGAGAAGAAGCCATATTGGATAATAAGGCCTGCCGGTGTTCAGCCGTTCTGCTCAGGTGGTTATTCTTTTTTCCGTGTCTCATTTTTTTAGTAGTCGGAGAGTAAAGGGGTGCGAACCTGATCAGACCATTGCTGTCTCTTCTCCTTCACTCAGGTTTATTTAATCTTCGTCCAGTCTGTATTTAGATAAATCCATGCCAAAATGTAAACCTCTCTCCATTACCAACTGCTCCAGTTCGGTCAGTGATTTCTTTCCGAAGTTACGGAACTTCATCATGTCAGCGATATCAAGGTTAACCAAATCACCAAGCGTACGCACATCAGCCGACTTGAGGCAATTGTAGGCGCGCACAGAAAGATCAAGATCAGCAAGCGGCGTTTTGAGCAGCTTACGCATGTGCAGGATCTCTTCGTCAACTGAGTTATCTTCTTCCGGCTTGGCAGTCTCGAAAGTCATGGTCTGATCCGAGAACAACATGAAGTGCTGAATCAGAATGTTCGCCGCACCTTTCAGAGCCTCTTCCGGATGGATAGATCCATCCGTCTCGATGTCAATCAGCAGCCTTTCGTAATCCGTCTTCTGCTCTACCCGTGTATTCTCAACGCTGTATTTCACATTTTTGATCGGCGTAAAAATAGCGTCAATTGCAATGTAGCCGAAGGTCTGATCAGCCGGACGATTCTCGTCGGCCGGAACGTATCCTCTGCCTTTGTCAATGTAAAGCTCAACCTCCAGATTCACGGAGGTATCCAGATTGCAGATCACCAGATCAGGGTTCAGAACTTCGAAGGAGGAGGTATACCTGGCAATGTCTCCGGCCTTGAAAATTTTAGCGTCCTTGATGTTGACTACAATCTTGTTATCCATTGCTTCAGATACTTTTCTGAACCTGACCATTTTCAGGTTCAGGATGATTTCTGAAACATCTTCTACCACACCCTCTATTGAGGAGAACTCATGCAACACACCCGGCACCTTGATGCCGGTCACGGCGTAGCCTTCCAGGGAGGAAAGCAGGATTCTGCGAAGCGCGTTGCCAATGGTTACTCCGTATCCTTTTTCAAGTGGTTTGAATTCGAACAGACCGTGGAAATCGTCTGCCTTCTCCATCACCACCTTGTCAGGCATTTGAAATGCTAATATTGACATATATCGGTTTTTGATTATTAAACAATACCCCTAATAAACTGCAAGCTTATTACTTGGAGTAAAGTTCCACAATAAGCTGTTCCTGAATGTTTTCAGGAATCTGCTCGCGGTCAGGATAGGAAACGAACTTACCGGTCATACCAGTGCCGTCCCACTCCAGCCATGTAAAACGCTTCACGGTTCTTGAAGCGAGGCTGTCGGATATTACCTCAAGGGACTTGGATTTTTCGCGAACAGCAATCACGTCGCCGGGCTTCAGCGAGTAGGAAGGAATGTTTACCACTCCACCATTTACGGTGATGTGCTTATGCAGTACAAGCTGACGGGCTGCCCGCCGGGTTGGGGCAACCCCTAGCCTGAAAACCGTATTGTCAAGACGCGCGTCCAGCAATTTGAGCAGGTTTGCACCTGTGATACCCTGAATCCGGGAAGCTTTCTGAAACAAATTACTGAACTGGCGCTCCAATACACCATAAGTATACTTTGCCTTCTGCTTCTCCATCAACTGAACTGCATATTCCGACTGCTTGCGCTTACGGCCTCGGCCGTGCTGTCCGGGAGGGTAAGCTTTTTTCTGCAGTGCTTTGCTTGGGCCCAGAATAGCTTCATTAAACTTGCGTGCTATTTTAGATTTAGGACCGGTATATCTAGCCATTGTGTCTGATTATGATTTTAATAAAAAGGGCCGGTACCATCGCCGGCAAAGTGGTTATACTCTTCTGCGTTTGGGAGGACGGCAACCGTTGTGTGGCAGCGGGGTAATATCCTTGATTGTAGTTACTTCAATACCTGCACTTTGAATCGTACGTATGGCTGATTCCCTACCAGCACCGGGTCCTTTCACAAAAACTTCAGCCTTGCGCATTCCCAGTTCGTAAGCAGCCTGCGCACAGTTTGATGCAGCCATCTGAGCAGCGTAGGGAGTATTCTTCTTGGAACCCTTAAATCCCATTTTACCAGCGGAAGCCCAGGAAATTACCTGTCCTGAGTTGTTGGTAACTGAAATAATGATATTATTGAAGGTAGCTTTAATATGCACCTGGCCTACAGGTTCTACGTTAACTACTCTCTTCTTTGCCTTGTCTTTTCTTTTAGCCTGAGCCATCTGTTAAGTATCTATATTCTAGATGATGTGTGGAAAGCAGATCAAAGGCAAAAAAGCCCTCTCCTGCCATCTTAGCTTTATTTAGTAGCCTTCTTCTTATTGGCAACTGTCTTACGCTTTCCTTTACGGGTTCTGGTGTTGTTTTTAGTACGCTGTCCTCTTACCGGCAATCCTTTACGATGCCTCAACCCCCTGTAGCTACCAATATCCATCAGGCGCTTGATGTTCAGCTGAACTTCTGATTTAAGCACACCTTCAACCCGGTATTCACCGGCAATTATGTTACGGATCAGACCAGATTCGTCATCTGACCACTCAGTTACTTTCTTATCCCAGGAAACGCCTGCTTTAGACAATATATGCTGGGCAGACCGGCGGCCTATACCATAGATATAAGTCAGGGCTATTTCGCCCCGCTTCTTATCCGGAATGTCAACTCCTGCAATTCTAGCCATAATGATTATCCTTGTCTTTGTTTGTACCGTGGATTCTTCTTGTTGATTACGTAAAGCTTTCCCTTTCTGCGTATAATCTTGCAGTCGGCGCTGCGCTTTTTAATGGATGCTTTGACTTTCATGATATTTATTACTTATATCGGTAAACAATTCTTCCCTTTGTTAAATCATAAGGTGACATTTCTAACTTAACTCTGTCACCCGGTAAAATTTTAATGTAGTTCATACGCATCTTACCGGAAATATGAGCGATCACCTGATGCCCGTTCTGAAGCTCTACCCGGAACATTGCGTTGGAAAGAGCTTCCACAATGGTTCCATCCTGTTCAATGGATGACTGTTTTGCCATTTTTAGCTTGTAATACCTCTTCTATATATTTAAATGTTGTCAGTACAGCTGCTACTCCGTTTACTACCGCAACTGTATGCTCAAAATGAGCAGATGGTTTGCGGTCAGCAGTCCGGATCGTCCAGCCGTCCTTCTCCTGCACTATATTACGCGTTCCGGCATTTACCATTGGCTCGATGGCCAAAACCATTCCGTCCTGCAGTTTCATCCCCTGACCCCTTTTTCCGTAATTGGGCACCTCCGGACTTTCATGCAGACTTCTGCCTATTCCATGTCCTACCAATTCCCGCACTACAGAGAATTTGTTCCGTTCTATAAAAGATTGAACTGCGAATCCTATATCACCTAACCTGCATCCCGGAACAATACTTTTAACGGCAATGTTCAATGACTCCTTAGTTACTTTAAGAAGTTGTGCAGTGTTCGGATCAATACTGCCTACCGGATAGGTATAGGCGCTGTCGCTATGAAAGCCCCTTAACATAACACCGCAGTCTATAGAAACAATATCGCCTTCCTTCAGTGTATACGTACCAGGAATACCATGTACCACCTTGTCATTTACCGAAATACAAAGCGACCCCGGAAATCCATTATAGCCTTTAAATGATGGAATCCCACCAGAATCTCTGATAAACTCTTCAGCACGCTGGTCCAAAAGTATGGTAGATATACCCGGCTCAATCATATTTGCTACCTCGGCGTGGGCTCTACCTAACACCTCAGCACTATTTCTGATAGTTTGGAGTTCTTCTTCCGTCTTTAGGAACAATCCCTTCTTCACAGCAAACCTTTTTTTAAGCAGCTACTACATCTCCGGATCTGCCCCGGACACGGCCAGATTTCATCAGACCTTCATAGTGCCGCATCAATAAATAACTTTCAATTTGCTGCATCGTATCCAGAATAACGCCTACCATAATTAAGAGAGAAGTGCCACCGTAAAACTGCGCAAATTGCCGGGTAATGCCCAAAAGACTCGCTATGGATGGAAGTATCGCAATCACTGCCAGAAATAACGCACCGGGTAAAGTAATCTTTGAAAGAATGGCGTCAATGAATTCAGAGGTCTGCAATCCTGGCTTCACACCGGGTATAAATCCTCCATTGCGCTTCATGTCTTCTGCAATCTGGTTTGGATTAACCGAGATAGCGGTATAGAAATAAGTAAATAAAATAATCAGTATTGCCAGCAGAATGTTATAAGCAGGTGAAGTAAAGTCAGCAAAGGCAGATGCTATTGTGCCAGCTGTTTCACTCCGGTCAGCCAGGGTAGGGGCTATCAAGCCCGGAATAATCATCAGAGACTGAGCAAAGATAATGGGCATGACTCCTGCTGAATTCAACTTCAGCGGGATATACTGCCGCTGGCCACCATATACCTTATTGCCAATTACCTGCTTCGCATACTGAACGGGAATCCTTCTTGTAGCCTGGGTGAGCATAATTACACCCATTACGATAAAAAAGAAAGCAACAAATTCCAACACAGTAAAAATAACTCCAGAGGCTCCTCTGGATACAATCTCCTGCACGATGGCGGTCGGGAAACGGGACACGATCCCGATCATGATCAGCATTGAAATACCGTTGCCAATGCCTTTATCAGTAATTTTCTCCCCAATCCACATACAGAATATTGTGCCGGCAGTCAGCACAATAGCTGAAGATATGGTAAAGAAGGTCCGGTCAATCATTACTGCTTCCGGCGGAACAGTGGTTGTCAGATAGGCAAAAGACTGGGCTATGGTTATAAAAACAGTCAGTACCCTGGTGATCTGGTTCAGTTTCTTACGGCCGGACTCCCCTTCCTTCTGCATTTTCTGGAAATAAGGAACAGCCACAGTCAGCAATTGAATGACAATGGATGCAGAAATATAAGGCATGATGCCTAAGCCAAAAATGGATGCATTGCTGAATGCACCCCCTAAAAATGTATCAAGAAGACCTAGGAGTCCCTCGCTTTGACCGGAGAGGCGCGCAGGATCCACACCAGGTAAAACGATGAAGGATCCTAACCTGAAAATCAGGAGATACCACAAAGTATTCAGGATCCGGGTCCTTAAATCCTCAATTGAAAAAATGTTCTTTATGGTATTAATAAATTTTTTCATGCTTTGATAACTATAGCTTTTCCTCCTGCTTTTTCAATGGACGCAATTGAACTTGCTGAGAAGGCATGTGCTCTTATTTCGACCGAAGAAGAAATTTCACCTCTGCCCAATACTTTTACCAAAGATTTTTTGGATACAAGGCCGTGCTGATGCAGGAAATCCACATCAATTACGGTCACGTTGAATTGAGTCACCAAAGCCTGTACCACGTCAAGGTTCACCGCCTTGTATTCAACCCGGTTGATATTTTTGAAACCGAATTTAGGTATCCGGCGCTGAAGCGGCATCTGACCACCTTCAAAGCCCCTTTTGGCACTGTAACCAGAGCGGGACCCGGCTCCTTTGTGGCCGCGGGTGGAAGTACCTCCTTTGCCGGATCCGGTACCACGTCCAACACGCTTACCAGACTTAACGGAACCTGAGGCAGGTTTAAGAGTATTTAAATTCATATTACAATTCTGTTACAGTAACCAAATGGTCAACTTTTCTGATCATTCCCTGAATTTGCGGAGTAAGTTCTACTTCAACACTCCTGTTTATTTTTCCCAAACCCAATGCTTTGATGGTTAGCTTCTGGTCGTTGGGTCTTTTTATCGTACTTCTGATCTGGGTAACTTTAACTTTTGCCATGACTAGTTCTTAACCGTTGAATACTTTGGATAAGGCAATGCCTCTCTGCTGGGCAATGGATTGAGGATCCCGCATTTTTGTTAAAGCATCAAAAGTTGCTTTAACCACGTTATGAGGGTTAGAAGATCCTTTAGACTTGGCAAGTACGTCTCTTACTCCGGCACTTTCCAGTACCGCACGCATGGCACCACCGGCGATTACACCAGTACCGGGAGCGGCGGGCTTGAGCAAAACAAAGCCGCCACTGTACTTGCCAATCATGTCATGAGGAACTGTTGACTTCAGCAAAGGTACTTTTATGAGGTGCTTCTTGGCATCTTCAATACCTTTGGTAATGGCATCCGTTACTTCATTCGCTTTTCCAAGACCGTAACCAACAGTACCATTCCCATCACCCACCACTACAATGGCTGAAAAACTGAACCTGCGGCCCCCCTTGACAACTTTGGCAACGCGTTGAATGGCTACAACGTGTTCCTTCAGCTCTATATCACTTGTCTTAACCGTTCTGTTGTTCATCTCTGTAATTTTAGAATTGGAGTCCACCCTCACGGGCACCTTCTGCCAAAGCCTTTACACGGCCATGATACAGGTAGCCACCACGGTCAAAAACAACCCTGGAAATGCCATTAGATACTGCTTTCTCAGCCAGCTTTTGCCCAACCGTCTTGGAGGTCTCTATTGTAGCATTACCCTTTGCATCAATTTCAAGAGAGGATGCACTGGCAAGAGTTTTACCAGCACTATCGTCTATCAACTGAGCATAAATCCGGGTGTTGGAGCGAAACACAGAAAGACGAGGCCTTTCTGAGGTGCCTGAAATTTTCTTCCGAATACTTTTCTTGATTCGCTCTCTTCTTAGTTCTTTTATCGTACCCATTACTGATTATTTTTTAGAAGCGGTCTTACCAGCTTTACGTCTTACCTGTTCGCCTAACATCCGGATACCCTTTCCTTTGTAAGGTTCAACTTTACGCAACGATTTAATCTTGGCAGCTACCTGTCCGATCAGCTGCTTGTCTATTCCTTCCAGTGTCACAACCGGATTCTTCCCTTTTTCTGTCACCGCAGTGACGGATACTTCCCTGGGCACGGCCAGAAAAATAGAGTGCGAGTAACCGAGGCTGAGTTCCAGAATATTATTGGCTGCAGTAGCTTTATAACCGACACCTACAATTTCAAGCTGCTGTTTATAACCGTTGCTCACTCCCTCAACCATATTATTCAGCAAGGCGCGGTATAATCCGTGCATGGCCTTATGACGCTTTTGCTCAGTAGGACGCTCTACCACAACTTCACTTCCGTCAATTGAGATCTTGATATCAGTGTCAACCAACTGGGTAAGGGTGCCTTTCGGACCTTTCACAGTTACTTCATTATCAGAAGCGACCGATAATGTAACGGCAGATGGCAGCGCAATGGGTTTCTTTCCTATTCTTGACATCTTACTATATTAATAGACGTAACACAAAATTAATAGACGTAACACAAAACTTCTCCGCCCACATTAAGAGTGCGCGCTTCTTTATCCGTAATTACTCCTTTGGAAGTAGATAATATGGCAATTCCCAATCCGTTGAGCACACGCGGCAGCGCATCCGCACCAGTGTACTTTCTCAGACCCGGCTTGCTCACCCTTTGCAGCTTCAATATGGCGGGCTGCTTAGTCATGGGATCATACTTCAAAGCGATCTTGATTATACTGCCAACTTGCAGATCATCAAACTTGTAACTTTGGATATACCCTTTTTCATACAGCACTTTAGTTAGTTCTTTCTTGATGCTGGAAGTTGGAATTTCTACTATCCGGTGTTTTGCTTTGATGGCGTTTCTTACCCGTGTGAGGTAGTCTGCTATCGGATCCGTCATAACATTTATATTTAAACAAAGCCTGTTTATAAACAGGCCTGCAAATTTAGGAAATCAAATGATAAATTAAAAGCTTTATCAATTTTTACCAGCTTGCTTTCGTTAAGCCTGGTATTTTGCCATCCGAAGCCATCTCCCGGAAGGTAACTCTTGAAATGCCAAATTTCCGCATATAACCTCTCGGTCTGCCTGTAAGCTTACACCGGTTATGTAATCTTACGGGTGACGCATTCCTGGGCAATTTGTCAAGAGCCAGATAATCTCCAGCTTCTTTCAATGCGGCTCTTTTAGCAGCATATTTTGCCACTAACTTCTCTCTCTTACGCTCACGCGCTTTTACTGATTCTTTTGCCATGATTCGTTATTTTTTCTGATTTGCAAAAGGCATTCCCAATGCTTTGAGTAACTCAAGACTTTCTTCGTCACTGCCGGCAGTTGTCACAAATGTGATATCCATTCCAGAAATGCGGGCCACTTTGTCAATGCTGATTTCCGGGAATATAATCTGCTCTCTCACGCCAAGCGTGTAGTTGCCCCTACCGTCAAATCCTTTATCACTGATGCCCTTGAAATCCCGTACCCGCGGCAGCGCAATGCTTACCAGACGATCCAGAAACTCATACATGCGGCGGCCACGCAGCGTTACTCTTACGCCAATTGGCATATTTTCCCGCAGCTTAAAGTTGGAAATGGCTTTTTTGGAGTAAGTAGCCACAGCTTTCTGACCAGCGATAGCAGTTATTTCTTCAACACCGGTATCAATCAGTTTTTTGTCAGCAACTGCTGCGCCAATCCCTTTGTTGATTACGATTTTAGAGACTTTGGGTACCTGCATCACTGACTTGTACTGAAACCGGTCTCTCAGTGCAGGAACAATCTCATTCAGATATTTATCTTTGATCCTTGGATTAGCCATTTTTATTAGGAATAAACTCCCCGGTTTTCTTTGAATACCTCTGTAACTTACCGTTCTCATTCAGGCGGCGACCAATTCTTGTCGCTTCGTTGGTTGCCGGGTCGACCAACATCAGATTGCTGATGTGAATGGGAGCTTCCTGCGGAATAATGCCACCATTCGGAGTTTGCGCCGATGGTTTCACGTGACGTGAAACTTTGTTGAGTCCCTCAACTATGGCCCGGTTCTTTTCTCTTTCAACTGAGGTGATGGTTCCGGTCTTGCCCTTGTCATCACCAGAAATCACCTTGACCAAATCGCCTGACTTTACATGAAATTTGGCTGGCTTCTGTATTTTCTTTTTCATGATCTCTGTTTACAGTACTTCTGGAGCCAATGATACTATTTTCATAAACTGCTTCTCACGAAGTTCACGCGCCACTGGTCCGAAAATACGGGTTCCACGCGGTTCATCGTTATTGTTCAGCAGTACAGCAGCATTGTCTTCAAAACGGATATAAGAACCATCCTTGCGGCGGATCTCTTTTTTGGTTCTCACTACAACTGCCTTTGATACAGTACCTTTCTTCATACTGCTCGAAGAAAGAGCTGCTTTTACCGTTACCACGATCTTATCACCTATTGAAGCATATTTTTTACCCGTTCCGCCCAATACACGGATCACCAGTACTTCTTTTGCCCCGCTGTTGTCAGCTACGGTCAACCTTGATTCCTGCTGTATCATCTTATTTTGCCTTTTCGATTATTTCAACCAATCTCCAGCGCTTGTTTTTACTGAGTGGCCGTGTTTCTGTGATGCGGACAGTGTCGCCAATTCCACAATCATTATTTTCGTCGTGCGCCATCAGTTTGGTCGTTTTTTTCATAAACTTACCATAGATGGGATGCTTCACCTTACGCTCAATGGCAACAGTGATAGACTTCTGCATCTTGTTGCTTACTACACGACCAACTCGCTCTTTTCTTAAGCTTCTTGCCGTTTCGGGTGCCTGTGCCTGTTCCATTATTTCTTTACGTTAACAAGTTCCTGAGCTCTTATTTCGGTCAGGAGGCGGGCTATCAGCTTACGGCCTTCCTTAATCTTACTGGGATTTTCCAGAGGTGTTACTGCGTGGGCAAATTTAAGGCGCTGCAGGTTGTTACGCTCTTCGGTTAGTCTGGCCTGTAGCTCTGATGGGCTCAAACCTTTGATATCAGCCTTTTTCATATAATATTATTCTGCTACGAAATCTCTTCGTACTATAAATTTGGTCTTGATCGGCAACTTCTGAGCAGCCAGATGCAAGGCTTCGCTTGCCAGTTCAAGGCTTACGCCGGCTGCTTCAAACAGGATGGTGCCTGGTTTAACAACGGCTACCCAATACTCAGGAGCACCTTTACCCTTACCCATCCGCACTTCAGCAGGCTTCTTGGTAATGGGTTTATCCGGGAATATCCGGATCCAGACCTGACCTTCACGTTTCATTGCGCGGGTCATTGAAATACGGGCAGCTTCAATCTGGCGGCTGGTAATCCAGCCCGGCTCCAGCGATTTTACTGCAAAAGTGCCGAAAGAGATATCAAACCCGCGGGTAGCCAGACCTTTCACGCGGCCCTTATGCATTTTTCTATACTTGGTTCTTTTTGGCTGTAGCATTTTTCTGATCGTTTAGGCTAATGCCGGAATGATTTGGCTCCCTGTTACTTCAGTCATTCCCAACCGGTTAATTCCGGCAAAAGTTCTGTTTAACGTTTTTTTCTTTGTCCACCGGCTCCCTGTCCCCGGTTTGGTCCGCCACCGCCGGGTCTGTTTCTGTCTCCTCCTCTGCCGCCACTGTCACCATCTCTTCTTCTGCGGTCTCCACCACCGGCATCTCGGTCTCCACGCGGTCCGCGTCTGTCACCAGAAGGTGCATTGCCGGCGTTGTTTGACGAGGCTACTGCCTGATTGGGGCTGAGGTCTCTCTTCCCGAATACTTCGCCTTTGAAAATCCAGACTTTAATTCCTATTTTACCATAAACAGTCTGTGCTTCGGATATGGCATAATCAATATCCGCTCTGAGTGTATGCAAAGGCACCCGACCTTCCTTATATTGTTCTGTCCGGGCCATTTCAGCACCACCCAGGCGGCCAGATAATTTGATCTTGATTCCCTGAGCACCTACCCGCATGGCGGCTGATATAGCCTGCTTCATGGCACGGCGGTAAGAAATACGTGCCTCCAGTTGCTGGGCAATTGATTCGCCCACCAGTTTGGAGTCAAGTTCAGGACGCTTGATTTCAAAAATATTGATCTGAACGTCTTTGCTGGTGAGCTTCTTCAGCTCTTCCTTCAACCTCTCTACCTCAATACCATTTTTACCGATTACCACACCCGGGCGGGCTGTGTTGATGGTAAGCGTGATACGCTTCAGCGTTCTTTCAATGATTACTTTGGAAATGCCTCCTTTGGGAATACGGGCAAGGACGTATTTGCGGATTTTTTCGTCTTCAATAAGCTTTTCCGCAAAGGTTTTGCCGCCAAACCAGTTGGAATCCCATCCTTTGATTATACCTAATCTCAGACCGATTGGATTAACTTTCTGTCCCATTACTTATTCTCAGTTTCTTGATTGGTATTATTTTCAGCTGGTAAGACAGGCAACGCATCTCTGGAGTCTACTACCAGCGTAATGTGGTGAGAACGCTTCCGGATGCGGTGACCCCGCCCCTGCGGAGCCGGCCTGAGTCTCTTCAGCATCCTGCCGCCATCCACCATCAGAGTCTTTACGTACAGATCAGCTTCTTCCAGGCTTGTTTCTTCATTCTTCAGCTGCCAGTTGGCAACGGCTGAAAGCAATACTTTTTCCAGCACTTTTGCACCGGCTTTCTGCTGGAACTTCAGGATATTAAGCGCTTTGTTTACCTTCTGACCTCTGATCAGATCGGCTACCAGTCTCATTTTACGCGGTGAACTGGGAACGTTTCTATGTATAGCTCTTGCTTCCATTTTGATTACCTTTTGCCTTTGTCTTTTTTAGCAACGTGTCCCCGGAAATTGCGGGTAGGTGCGAATTCGCCCAGCTTATGGCCTACCATGTTTTCGGTCACATACACTGGAATAAACTTATTGCCGTTGTGAACTGCGAAGGTATGACCGATAAAGTCCGGGGAGATGGTAGACCGCCGGGACCAGGTTTTGATAACTGACTTCTTGCCGGCGTTATTCATTACTTGAACCTTATTGTCCAGCCGGAAGTCAATGTAAGGTCCTTTTTTGATCGAACGTCCCATATTATTTTCTCTTACTTATAATTAATCTCTGGGATTGCTTCTTCTTGTTGCGGGTCTTTTTGCCTTTAGCCAGCAAGCCTTTTCTGGATCTTGGGTGACCACCGGAAGCCCGGCCCTCTCCACCACCCATCGGGTGATCAACCGGGTTCATGGCAACACCTCTTACGCGCGGACGGCGGCCCAGCCAGCGGTTGCGTCCGGCTTTGCCGACGCTGATATTCATGTGATCAGCATTGGAAACGGATCCCACGGTAGCGAGACAAGTGGCAAGCACCATTCTCATTTCACCGGAAGGAAGCTTGAGCGTTACGTATTTTCCTTCTCTGGCGAGCAGCTGGGCATACGTACCGGCACTGCGGGCAAGTGTGGCACCTGCTCCGGGCTGAAGTTCAATGTTATGGATGATGGTACCAAGCGGAATGACCGAAAGAGGGAGTGTATTTCCTACTTCCGGAGCAATGCCTGTTCCGGACTGAACAGTCTGCCCTACAACTAAACCCTGAGGAGCTATGATGTAGCGCTTCTCACCGTCGCTGTACTGCAGCAATGCAATACGGGCGGTGCGGTTCGGATCATATTCGATTGTCTCGACCGTGGCCGGAACATCAAATTTGTCTCTTTTGAAATCAATCAGGCGGTAACGGCGCTTGTGTCCACCACCTATGTAACGCATGGTCCGGTGACCACTGTCATTTCTGCCACCGGTTCTCTTTATAGGTGCCGTAAGTGACTTTTCAGGCTTTACTTTTGAAAGTCCCGATAGATCAGGGGCAACTCTGAAACGCTGACCAGGGGTAATTGGTCTTATCTTTCTAACTGCCATTGATGTATGAAATTGCGTCCGGAATATGTTGGCTCTTTATCTCCGGACTTGTTCGTGTTTAGATATTGCCGTAGAAGTCGATAACTTCTCCTTCAGCTATTTGTACAATAGCCTTTTTATAAGCTGAGGTTCTGCCTGAGGTAACCTTGGATTTGGTGTAACGTGTTTTTGGCTTACCGCCGTAGCGCATCGTGCGCACACTTACCACCTTTACTCCATACATCTCGGCAACTGCGTGGGCAATTGTTCCTTTGTTTGCCTTCAGATCTACAATGAATCCGTATACGCCCTTCTCATTAAGGACTGTGATTTTCTCTGTGATCAACGGTCTTTTTAAAACTTCCATTTTTCCGCCTATTTTAACAGTTCCTCAATGATTGGCAGTGAACTCTCACTGATCAGCAGCGTATCTGCATGCAGCAGATCGTAGGTATTGATCTGATTGGCAGTAGTTACCCTGGCTTTCTGGAGATTGCGGCTGGACAGCACAACGTTGTCATTCTTCTCCGGCAGAATCAGCAGGGTCTTCTTGTCTCCCGCTGAAAAGCTTTCCAGAAACTTGATGTAATCCTTGGTCTTTGGAGCTTGCAGGGTAAAATCAGAAGCGATAACCGTAATCCCGGTATTGGCTGCTTTGACAGACAACACTGATTTTCTGGCTACATCCTTTACCTTCTTGTTTATTTTGAAGCTGTAATCTCTGGGACGTGGTCCGAAGACACGTCCGCCACCCCGGAATATAGGGCTGTTGATGTCGCCTTTACGGGATCCGCCCGTTCCTTTTTGCTTATGCAGCTTCCGGGTGGAGCCGGATACTTCGCTTCTTTCTTTGGCTTTGTGGGTTCCCTGCCGCTTGTTGGCCAGGTGCTGCTTTACATCGAGATAAACGGCGTGCTCATTTGGCGCAATGCCAAAAATTGCGTCGCTGAGTACCACCTTGCGTCCCGTTTCTTTGCCGGTATGATCAAATACTGCAACTTCCATTTCCTTACTTTTCTAGAATGACAAATGAGTTTTTAGCACCAGGTATTGAGCCACTCACCAGGACTAGATTTTGCTCCGGCATTAATCTGACTACCCTGAGGTTCTGCACGGTCACACGGTTACCGCCCATCCGGCCAGCCATGCGCGTTCCTTTGAATACCCGTGCAGGAAATGAGCAGGCACCGATTGAACCCGGGTGCCTTGCACGGTTGTGCTGGCCGTGGGTCTGGCCGCCAACGCCCGAGAAGCCGTGTCTTTTCACGACCCCCTGAAAACCTTTGCCTTTGGATGTCCCTACTACATCAAGGAATTCTCCTTCTGCAAAGACCTCACCCAAAGTGATGGTATCACCCAGGTTGAGGTCTTTAGTGAAACCTTTGAACTCAACTAATTTTCTTTTTGGCGTAGTGTTCGCTTTCCTGAAGTGACCCAGCAATGGCTTGGTGGTGTTTTTTTCTTTCTTCTCACCAAACCCGAGCTGAATAGCCCCATATCCGTCTGTCTCTTCCTGCTTCACTTGCGTAACTACGCAAGGACCAGCTTCTATCACCGTGCATACGACATTTTGTCCATCGGCACCGTAGACGCTAGTCATTCCGATTTTTTTGCCAATAATACCAGACATTTGACTATTTGATAATGAATTGAAATAGAACTTTATCCGTTTTGGAATAGGCTCTTTTTATAAAGGACTGCAAAGGTATTGATTATATGTAAGTTTGCAAATACTTGTCTTAAAATTAATCACTTACAGACGCTCTGCCTGCTCCCCTTTTTCCGCTTTTCCGGACCACCTGCGGGGATTGGCTGAATAAAACAAAGACGCCCGGTCGCTGATGCCGGGCGTCTCAAGTTTGCCTGGGGAGCAATTAACCAGAGTCAGACTTTGATTTCCACGTCTACGCCACTGGGAAGTTCAAGCTTCATCAGTGCATCTACCGTTTTGGCACTGGTAGAATGAATATCTACCAGACGCTTGTAAGTGCAGAGCTGAAACTGCTCCCGTGATTTCTTGTTTACGTGCGGTGAACGAAGCACCGTGTAGATCTGCTTCTCAGTAGGCAAAGGAATAGGTCCGCTTACTACTGCACCGGTTGCTTTCACTGCTTTCACAATTTTCTCAGAGGACTTATCCACCAGATTGTGATCGTAGGACTTTAATTTAATTCGGATTTTTTGATTCATGTCTTAAGTCAGTCTTAGTCTTTGGCAGCAGTCCCCAGTAATTGGTCAGACCAACTACTGGGGACTATGTACTTATTATCTTGCAGAAACTCCTTTGGCTTTGGCTACGATTGAGTCGGCAAGGTTACCCGGCACAAATTCGTAATGAGAGAATGTAAGGTTAGCCGTTGCTCTTCCCGAAGAAATGGTCCGCAGGTCGGTCACATAACCAAACAGTTCAGATAAAGGAACATCGGCCTTGATGACCTGGGAACCAGCCTTCGTATCCATGCCCTTCATCAGACCGCGTCTTCTGTTGAGGTCACCGGTGATCGGACCAGTATATTCGTCAGGTGTTACTACTTCCACACTCATGATGGGTTCCAGCAATTTGGGACCGCACTGCCTGGCCGCCTCTTTGTAACCAAGTCTTGCCGCCATTTCAAAGGAAAGTGCATCAGAGTCGACGTCGTGGAAAGAGCCGTGGAATATTCTTACTTTCATGGAATCCATCGGATATCCGGCAAGTACACCGTTCTTCATTGCCTCTTCAAAACCCTTCTGAATCGGAGCAATGAATTCTCTTGGAATAATACCACCTACAATGTTATTTACAAACTCAAGACCTATTTTTCCGTCTTCCCTTGGTCCCATTTCGAATACAACGTCGGCAAACTTACCCTTACCACCCGTTTGCTTCTTGTATACCTCGCGGTGTTCAACAGATTTGGTAAGCGCTTCCTTGTAAGCCACCTGCGGAGCACCCTGGTTGATTTCAACCTTAAACTCACGACGCATCCGGTCAATGATGATCTCAAGGTGAAGTTCTCCCATTCCTCTCAGAATGGTCTGACCCGTTTCCTCATCCGTATGCACTTTAAGGGTAGGATCTTCTTCTACCAGTTTGGCAATAGCCATACCCATTTTATCAACATCGGCCTTGGTCCGGGGCTCAATGGCGTATCCGATTACCGGCTCAGGGAAATCCATGGATTCAAACACCACTTTGGCATTGGGATCACAGAGGGTATCACCCGTTTTGATGTCTTTGAAACCAACCACCGCACCGATGTCACCAGCACCTAATCTCTCGATCTGATTCTGCTTGTTGGCGTGCATCTGGAAAATGCGGGAAATACGCTCCTTATTATTGGAACGGGTATTGTGTACATAAGAACCTGATTCCAGAACGCCTGAATAAGCCCGTACAAAGCACAAGCGGCCTACATAAGGGTCAGTGGCAATTTTGAAAGCCAGACCGGCAAAGGGACCTTTTTCGTCAGGCTTGCGGGATACTTCGTTGCCCGTATCCGGATCAGTTCCAATGATATTTTCTTTATCCATCGGCGATGGCAACAGCGCCATCACGTAGTCAAGCATTGTCTGCACGCCCTTGTTCTTGAAGGAGGAACCGCAAAGCATGGGCACAATGGCCATGTCAATGGTGGCCTTACGCAACGCCGTGAGGATTTCGTCTTCCGTGATCGTTTCAGGATCATCGAAATACTTCTCCATCAGACTTTCGTCGTACTCAGCAACGGCTTCCAGCAATTTCTCACGGTATTGCTGAGCTTCTTCCAGCATGTCATCAGGAATGGCCACCTCGCGGAAAGTCATTCCCTTGTCGTGTTCGTTCCACTCAATACCGCGGAAGTTTACTAGGTCTACTACACCTCTGAAATTTTCTTCTGATCCGATTGGTAATTGTAACGCGACGGCATTGCTGCCCAGCATTTCCCTTACCTGCTTGCAAACACCGAGAAAATCGGCACCGGAACGGTCCATCTTGTTCACAAAGCCAAGGCGGGCTACTTTGTAGTTGTTGGCCAGACGCCAGTTGGTTTCTGACTGAGGCTCTACGCCGTCAACGGCGCTGAACAAGAACACCAGACCGTCCAGTACGCGCAGCGAACGGTTTACTTCTACCGTAAAGTCTACGTGACCGGGCGTATCAATGATGTTGATGTGGTATTTTTCGTCTCTGTAATTCCAGCTGACGGTTGTAGCGGCTGAAGTAATGGTAATACCCCGCTCCTGTTCCTGCTCCATCCAGTCCATGGTAGCGGCCCCGTCGTGTACTTCACCTATTTTATGGCTCACACCGGCATAGTACAGAATACGCTCAGTTGTAGTGGTTTTACCCGCATCAATGTGAGCGGCAATTCCTATATTCCTTGTATATCTTAAATTGCGTGCCATTTGGTTATTTTAACAAAGCCTTTCCGGAAGCAATGGACTATAACTATGCTATAGCCTGCACCCGGAAAGGCGTACTATTTTAGAATCTGAAATGTGAGAAGGCTTTGTTAGCCTCAGCCATACGATGGGTATCGTCTTTCTTCTTTACTGCGGCTCCTTCCCCTTTGGAAGCAGCGATGATTTCACCGGCAAGTTTGTCGACCATGGTCTTTTCGCTGCGGCGACGGGTATACTGAATCAGCCATTTGATGCCCAGTGACTGACGGCGTTCCGGACGCACCTCGGAAGGCACCTGAAAGGTAGCGCCCCCCACCCGACGGCTTCTTACCTCAACAGCAGGCATGATATTGTTCATTGCCTTCTTCCATACGTCAAGTCCGCTTTCATTGGTCCGCTTGGCAATCAGATCGCAGGCGCTGTAGAAAATTTCGTACGCTACTGCCTTCTTGCCATCATACATGAGGCTGTTTACGAACTTGGTTACCATTACCTCCTTGTACTTGGGATCAGGCAGAACGTATCTTTTCTTGGGTTTTGACTTTCTCATTGTTTTAGCGATTAGCCGCCGGCATCACGTCAGGGGCTTTATTACTAGTATATTATGTCTTTTGAAGCTTATTTCTTTCCTTTAGCCGGAGCACCTTTGCCGGCAGGAGCAGCAGCACCCGGCTTCGGACGCTTGGCACCGTACTTGGAGCGGCCCTGCTTACGGCCGTTGACACCAGCAGTATCGAGGGCACCACGTACAATGTGGTAACGCACACCCGGCAGATCTTTCACCCTGCCTCCGCGGATCAGCACTATGGAGTGCTCCTGAAGGTTGTGTCCTTCACCCGGAATGTAAGCGTTTACTTCTTTCTGATTGGTCAGCCTTACCCGTGCCACTTTACGCATGGCAGAGTTTGGCTTCTTGGGAGTGGTGGTATACACACGTGTACATACGCCTCTTCTCTGAGGGCAAGAGTCAAGTGCCGGAGATTTGGATTTGGTTACCAGTTCTTCTCTCCCTTTTCTTACTAACTGCTGTATAGTAGGCATTTATAAATGAATTTGCTGCTTTTGAATTTGGGAACGCAAATGTAGACCAATTTCGCAAATATTACAAAATCAATCCGTTAATAATTAACCGATCAGGCTTCGCCCACGGGCCCTCCGAAGTTCATCGGAAAGTTAAACACATCATCCGTCTGCTTGATTTGTCCGAAGGTATCCTCGTATTTCCGGATATTGTCTTTAAGGGCTACGAGCAGCCGCTTTGCGTGTTCAGGGGTGATGATTACCCTGGCTTTCACCTTTGCCTTCGGCACGCCGGGCATCAGGCGGATAAAATCAATCACAAACTCGCTGTTGGAATGGGCAATCATGGCCAGATTGGAATAAACGCCTTCTGCCAATTCTTCTGAAAGTTCAATGTTGATCTGGTTGTCGGCCTCTTGTTTTTTCTTTTGATCTTCAGCCATATCCAATGGGTTAAAAAGCGGCAGGTTACAGGCTGCGGCCCGGACCGGGTCCAGCCATGCAACCTGCAACCTGCCGCTTCAGATTTATACTGTTTTAATCCTGCAGCTCACGCTTTCTCTGGTTCCTTTCCCTTGCTGCCACCAGTTCGTCGTACTCCTCCTGTGAACCCACAATGAGGTTTCCGTATTCGCGCAAACCGGTGCCGGCCGGAATCAGGTGACCCACGATCACGTTTTCCTTCAGACCCATCAGGCCGTCCGTTTTGCCGCGGATGGAGGCTTCGCTGAGTACCTTGGTAGTCTCCTGGAAGGAGGCCGCCGAGATCCAGCTCTCAGTACCGAGTGACGACTGGGTGATACCCTGCAGGGTTGGCTGGGAAACAGCCGCTTCTGCATCACGTACCTGCACCAGTTGCTGATCCAGACGCTTCAGGCGCGAATTTTCGTCGCGGAGCTGCCGGGCGTTTACAATCTGCCCGGGCTTGAACTTGTCTGAATCGCCGGCCTCGGTTACCACCTTCTTATCCATGACTGTATCGTTTTCCTCCCGGAATACAAACTTGTCTACGATCTGGCCCTGCAGGAAGTTGGTATCACCGGCTTCGATGATCTCCACCTTTTGCATCATCTGACGAACGATACACTCAATGTGTTTGTCGTTGATCTTCACACCCTGCAGACGGTATACTTCCTGAATCTCATTTACCAGATACTCCTGCACGGCAGTAGGACCTTTGATGGACAAAATATCAGAAGGCGTAATGGCACCGTCGGACAGTGGGTAACCAGCTCTCACAAAGTCATTGTCCTGCACCAGAATGTGCTTGGACAGCGGCACCAGGTAACGCTTCTTCACTCCGTCTTTTGACTCAATGAAGATTTCGCGGTTACCCCGCTTGATGCCACCGTAAGTAACCACCCCGTCAATTTCACTGACAATAGCTGGATTGGACGGATTACGGGCCTCAAACAATTCCGTTACCCTTGGCAGACCACCGGTAATATCCCGGGTTTTACCAATGGCTCTCGGAATCTTGGCAAGCACCTGTCCGGCCTTCACCGCAATGTTTTTCTCAACGGTAAGGTGAGCACCAACCGGCATGTTGTAAGACTTCGGCTCCCCGCTCTTCGGCATCACTACCACGGATGGGTTCTTGGTCTTATCTTTCGTATCAATGATCACTTTCTCACGGAAACCAGTCTGTTCGTCAGACTCCTCGCGGAAGGTAATGCCTTCTTCGATGGCATCATACTCCACGGTACCATCCATTTCGGACAAGATCACCGCGTTATATGGATCCCAGTAGCAGAGTTCATCGCCTTTCTTCACCTTCTGACCTTCATTTACTCTCAGGAATGCACCGTAAGGTACGTGGTTGCTGATAAGCACTTTGTTCTCAGCATTGTCTGACAGACCCTCCTGTACAATTTTGACTTCACCGGAACGGCCCATCACCACGTTCACCTTCTCTCCTTCACTGTTGGTGGTGGTTACCGTCCGTACATCCTCAAACTGAATCAAACCGTCGAACTTGGCTTTAATCGAGGCATCTACCGCAATACTCGACGCGGCACCACCCACGTGGAAGGTACGCAGCGTCAGCTGGGTACCCGGCTCACCGATGGACTGGGCAGCAATAACGCCTACTGCCTCTCCCCGCTGGACCATTTTACCGGTAGCAAGGTTACGGCCGTAGCACTTGCCACACACACCCTGACGGGCTTCGCAGGTAAGTACTGAACGGATCTCCACCGATTCGATGCTGGTGGAGTCAATATGGATGGCAACTTCTTCCGTTACTTCCTCTCCCATTCCAATGATCATCTCACCGGAAAGCGGATCAAAGATGTCGTGAACCGTTACGCGGCCCAATATCCGTTCTGACAGCGGCTCAACGATGTCTTCGTTGTCCTTCAGTGCCGTTACGATCAGTCCGCGCAGGGTACCGCAATCTTCTTCATTTATGATTACGTCCTGTGCTACGTCTACCAGACGGCGGGTCAGGTAACCGGCGTCAGCCGTTTTCAAAGCTGTATCGGCCAGACCTTTCCGGGCACCGTGGGTAGAGATGAAATACTCGAGCACGTCCAGACCTTCCTTAAAATTGGAAATGATCGGGTTTTCGATGATTTCCCCAACTGAACCCTGGAGGTTTTTCTGAGGCTTGGCCATCAGACCCCGCATTCCACCCAGCTGACGAATCTGTTCTCTGGAACCACGGGCTCCGGAGTGCATCATCATGTACACGGAGTTGAAGCCCTGGCGGTCAGTCTCCAGCTGCTTCATCAGGCTGTCGGTGATCTGAGAGTTCACGCGGGTCCAGATGTCAATTACCTGGTTGTACCGTTCGTTGTCCGTGATCAGACCCATCAGGTAGTTGTTCCAGACGTTGTCTACTTCGCCTTTGGCTGCCTCAATCAGATTGTTTTTTGCATCCGGGACTTTCACGTCATCCAGACCAATTGAAAGACCTCCCTTGAAGGCAGACTGGAATCCGAGTTCCTTGATATCATCGAGGAACTGAGCCGTACGCGACATACCGGAAATCTTGAATACCTGCGAAATGATCTGCTGCAGCTTCTTTTTGGTAAGCAGCTCATTGATAAAGCCTACTTCCTCGGGAACAAACTGATTGAAAATCACCCGACCGGCAACCGTTTCGATCAGTTTGGTTTCCAGCTCATTCTTCTCATTCCGCACCTTAGCCCGAACCTTCACGCTGGCATGCTTGGAAAGTTTGCCCTCATTGATGGCGATGATTACTTCCTCAGCCGAGTAGTACGTTCTGCCCTCCCCGACTATGGGATAATCAGCGGTATTCTTACGGCCTTTGGTCACGTAATACAGACCAAGTACCATGTCCTGGGAAGGTACGGCAATCGGAGCCCCGTTGGCGGGGTTCAGAATGTTATGAGAAGCCAGCATCAGCAGTGAGGCTTCAAGAATGGCTTCCTGACCCAGCGGCACGTGAACGGCCATCTGGTCACCGTCAAAGTCAGCGTTGAATGCGGTACAAACCAGCGGGTGCAGCTGAATCGCTTTTCCTTCGATCAGCTTGGGCTGGAACGACTGGATACCCAGCCGGTGCAGGGTTGGAGCCCGGTTCAGCAGCACCGGGTGTCCTTTGAGCACGTTTTCCAGAATATCCCATACAACCGGGTCCTTGCGGTCAACGATTTTCTTGGCTGACTTTACTGTCTTGACAATACCTCTTTCAATCAGCTTGCGGATAATGAACGGCTTGAACAATTCAGCTGCCATGTCCTTGGGCAGACCGCATTCGTGCAGTTTCAGCTCGGGGCCTACCACGATCACCGAACGACCGGAGTAGTCAACCCGCTTACCGAGCAGGTTCTGGCGGAAGCGCCCCTGCTTGCCTTTCAGCATATCGGAAAGGGACTTCAGGGCACGGTTGCCGTCGGCACGTACGGCATTGACCTTACGTGAATTGTCAAACAGCGAATCCACTGCCTCCTGAAGCATACGCTTTTCGTTACGCAAAATCACTTCAGGTGCCTTGATCTCGATCAGACGCTTCAGACGGTTGTTCCGGATAATTACCCGGCGGTACAGATCATTCAGATCTGAGGTAGCAAAACGGCCACCATCCAGAGGAACAAGTGGACGCAGTTCCGGTGGAATTACGGGCACCATCTTGATGATCATCCACTCGGGCTTGTTTTCCACCCGGGTCTGTGCTTCCCGGAAAGCTTCCACTACTTTCAGACGCTTCAGGGCTTCGGCTTTCCGCTGCTGGGAAGTATCCGTAGCCGCCGCGTGGCGCAGTTCGTAGGAAAGTTCATCGAGTTTGAGGCGGGACAACAGCATCTCAAGGGCATCGGCTCCCATTCTGGCGATAAACTTGTTGGGATCGTCGTCCGGGAGCATCTGGTTTTCCCGGGGCAGTTTGTCAATGATATCGAGGTATTCGTCTTCGGTCAGGAAGTCAAGTCTCTTTACACCGTCTTCTTCCTTCTGGCCGGGCTGAATCACCACGTACCGCTCATAATAGATGATCTGGTCAAGCCGCTTGGTAGGCAGGCCCAGCAGATAACCAATTTTATTGGGTAAGGAACGGAAATACCAGATGTGAGCCACCGGTACTACGAGTTCAATGTGACCCATCCGCTCCCGGCGTACTTTCTTCTCTGTTACCTCTACCCCGCAACGGTCGCAGATGATGCCTTTGTAGCGAATTCGCTTGTACTTTCCGCAGTGACATTCCCAGTCTTTTACCGGCCCGAAAATCCGCTCGCAGAAAAGTCCACCCATTTCCGGCTTATAGGTCCGGTAGTTGATGGTTTCCGGCTGAGTCACTTCGCCATGCGAACTATCCAGGATAGATTGCGGCGAAGCCAGGCTGATAGTAACCCGGGAAAAGTCACTTGAAATTTTCTTATTTTTTCTAAAAGCCATATTATAAGTTGATGTGCGGATTGATTTGAAGTGCTTAATGCTGATCAGGGATGGAGTGAGGGCACCTTCAGTAAGTACCCTAACCCATCCTGTTCAGAAAAAGTTTAATCCAGAGTGACCTCCAGTGCCAGACCGCGGAGCTCATGCACAAGTACATTGAATGACTCCGGAATGTTCGGCTTTGGCATATTTTCACCCTTCACAATTGCTTCGTAAGCCTTGGCACGTCCGATCACGTCGTCAGACTTCACCGTCAGAATTTCCTGCAGCACGTTGGCAGCACCGAATGCTTCCAGCGCCCACACTTCCATTTCACCAAAACGCTGACCACCAAACTGGGCTTTACCGCCCAGAGGCTGCTGCGTAATGAGTGAGTACGGTCCGATAGAACGGGCGTGCATTTTGTCATCTACCAGGTGGCCCAGTTTAAGCATATAAATTACGCCAACGGTTACTTTCTGGTCGAAGCGGTCACCGCTCAATCCGTCGTAGAGGTACGTTCTGCCAAAGGGCGGCAAACCTGCTGCTTTCAGTTCGCGCGAAACTTCATCTTCGGTAGCCCCGTCGAAAATCGGCGTCGCATACTTCTTGCCCAGTTTCTTACCGGCCCATCCCAGTACGGTCTCGTAAATCTGCCCGAGGTTCATACGGGAAGGTACGCCAAGCGGGTTGAGTACGATATCGGCAGGTGTTCCATCCTGCAGGAACGGCATATCCTCTTCACGGACAATCTTGGCAACCACACCTTTGTTTCCGTGACGGCCAGCCATCTTATCACCGACTTTCAGCTTACGCTTCTTGGCAATGTATACTTTGGCAAGCTTTACAATTCCGGCCGGAAGTTCATCCCCCACTTCGAGGGTAAACCGGTCACGTTTGAAACGGCCGGCAATCTCGTTGCGGGATTTGATGTAGTTCTTCACCAGTTTCACCAGCAGGTCGTTTGTCTCCTTGTCAGCCGTCCAGTTGTCAAGCACGATGTCCGCCACCAGGTTCGCTTCTTCGGGCACGTTATAGGCACTTTCATCCCGGTAGATGTTCTTGTCGGGGAAAAGGTTTTCCGTAATGTTTTTCCGGTTGAATTTTACGCCTTTGGAAACCAGTTCATCACCAAATTTGTGCTTCACGCCATTGCTGGTTTTGCCATCCAGTAACTGGACCATCTTTTCCATCATCACGGTGCGGACAGCGGAGAGGTCTTTGCTGTATTTCTTCATCAGCAGTTTCACCTCACTCTTGGTCTTTTCGCGAAGGTCTTTCTCCTTCTTCGGACGGGAAAAGAGTTTGGTATCAATGACCACACCGCGCAGGGAAGGCGGCGCCTTCATGGAGGCATCCTTCACGTCACCGGCTTTATCGCCGAAAATGGCTCTGAGCAGTTTCTCTTCCGGAGTCGGGTCCGTTTCCCCTTTCGGAGTGATCTTACCGATCAGAATATCCCCTTCACGCACATCGGCTCCTACCCGGATGATTCCGTTTTCGTCGAGATTCTTTACCGACTCTTCGCTTACGTTCGGAATTTCCGAAGTCAGTTCTTCTTCTCCACGTTTGGTATCGCGCACTTCCAGTTCAAATTCTTCAATGTGAATAGAGGTGAATATATCATCGCGAACCACCTTTTCAGATATTACGATGGCATCTTCAAAGTTGTATCCCTGCCACGGCATGAATGCAACCAGCAGGTTACGGCCAAGGGCCAGTTCGCCTTGCTGGGTAGCATAACCCTCGCACAGGACCTGGCCTTTCTTCACCCGCTGGTTCTTGAATACAATCGGCTTCAGGTTGATACAGGTATCCTGGTTGGTGCGGCGGAACTTGGTAAGCTTATAGGTTTTCAGATCATTGTCGAAGCTGACCAGACGCTGGGCATCAGTAAGGTCGTAACGCATGACGATTTTGCTGGAATCTACAAAGTCAACAATGCCGTCCTCTTCCGCGACTACCAGTGCCCGCGAATCCTGAGCCACGCGCTTCTCCAGACCAGTACCCACAATCGGGGCTTCGGGACGGAGCAGCGGCACGGCCTGACGTTGCATGTTTGAACCCATCAGTGCCCGGTTGGCATCATCGTGCTCAAGGAATGGGATCAGCGACGCCGCCACGGAAACGATCTGGTTCGGTGCAACATCCATGTAAGTCAGCTTCTCCGGCTCAATCACCGGGAAGTCACCTTCAAAACGGGCTTTTACCCGATCTGTCAGGAACCTGCCCTGGTTGTCAATGGTCGCATTGGCCTGAGCTATGTAATGTGTATCTTCTTCTTCAGCCGTCAGGTACAATACCGGCGTATCCACCTGCGCTTTGCCTTCGGAGATTGTCCAGTAGGGCGTCTCAATAAAGCCCATGCTGTTTACTTTGGCATGCACACAAAGAGAAGAGATCAGACCGATGTTCGGACCTTCGGGCGTTTCAATCGTACAAAGGCGGCCGTAGTGGGTATAGTGAACGTCACGTACCTCAAAGCCTGCCCGTTCGCGGGATAGACCACCGGGTCCCAGTGCCGACATACGACGCTTATGCGTAATCTCGGCCAGCGGGTTGGTCTGGTCCATGAACTGCGAAAGCTGATTGGTGCCAAAGAACGAGTTGATCACTGAAGACAGCGTACGGGCATTGATCAGATCAACCGGCTTGAAGTCTTCGTTGTCCCTCACGTTCATCCGCTCCTTGATGGTACGGGCCATACGGGCCAGACCAACGCCGAACTGAGCGTACAGTTGCTCACCAACGGTACGGACCCGGCGGTTGCTCAGGTGATCAATATCATCCACCAGTGCCTTGGAGTTGATCAGGCCGATCAGGTATTTCACAATGGAAATGATATCCTGTGTGGTAAGCACCCTTACCTCAAAATCAATATTGAGTCCCAGCTTCTTGTTGATCCGGTAACGGCCTACTTCACCGAGGTCATACCGCTTATCGCTGAAAAACAAACTCTGAATGATGTCCCGGGCAGTCTGCTCATCAGGGGCCTCCGTGTTCCGGAGCTGACGGTAGATCTGCTCGACAGCTTCCTTCTCGGAGTTGGAATTATCCTTCTGAAGCGTATTATAGATAATGGCGTAATCGGCTACGTTCACATCTTCGCGGTGCAGAATCACTGACTTCACACCGGCGTCAAGAATGGTCGCGAGGTCGTCTTCGGAAATGATCGAGTCGCGTTCCAGCAGCACTTCGTTCCGGTCAATGGAAACCACTTCACCGGTATCTTCGTCCACGAAATCTTCCGTCCAGGTGCGGAGCACCCGGGCTGCCAGTTTACGGCCTACGGTAGGCTTCAGCGTCTGGCGGTTGGCCGGAATCTCTTCGGAAAGACCAAACAGATCCAAGATATCCTTGTCGGTGCCAAAGCCGATGGCCCGCAGCAGGGTAGTGACCGGAAACTTCTTCTTCCGGTCAATATAGGCATACATGACATTATTGACGTCGGTAGCAAATTCAATCCAGGAACCCTTGAAAGGGATAATCCGGGCTGAATACAACTTGGTGCCGTTGGTATGCTTGCTCTGGGCAAAGAATACCCCCGGTGAACGGTGTAACTGAGATACGATCACCCGTTCGGCTCCGTTGATTACAAAGGAGCCACGTTCGGTCATGTAAGGGATGTTTCCCAGAAAAACTTCCTGCTCGATGGTTTCAAAATCTTCATTGTCAGGATCATTGCACGACAGGCGAAGTTTAGCTTTAAGCGGCACTGAGTAGGTAAGTCCGCGGTCAATACATTCATCCACCGAATATTTGGGCGGATCAATCATGTAATCAATAAACTCTAATTTAAAATTCTCGCGGGAATCGGAAATAGGGAAATTCTCCGCAAATACCTTGAAAAGCCCCTCCTTCGAACGGTTTTCAGCCGGGGTATCCAGCTGAAAAAAGTCCTGAAACGACTGCAGCTGAATATCCAGAAAATCCGGATACTCAATCACATTCTGTATGGAGGCAAAGCTTACTCTTGGGGATGCTTGATTTTGAGCCAAAGCAGTATGTGTTTAGGTTAGAAATGGAGACAGCACAACTCCTGAACAAACTTTGAGTTGTAAAAAGTCCAAAAGTAGGTACAAACAGGAAAAGACCTGACTTAATGCCAGGCCTTCATTTAAGAAGCGATAGGTAGCCGGGGGCTTCTATACCCGTTATTTCAGTTCAACTTCCGCACCAGCCTCTTCCAGTTGCTTCTTCAGCGCTTCCGCTTCATCTTTGGCAATACCTTCCTTCACCGGCCGGGGAGCGTTGTCAACAAGGTCTTTGGCTTCTTTCAGGCCCAGACCAGTCAGATCCTTCACCAGTTTCACAACGGCAAGCTTAGCGGCACCAGCACCCTTCAGAATTACATCAAAAGAAGTCTTCTCGGCTACAGCGGGAGCAGCGTCTCCGCCACCAGCACCAGGAGCAGCAACTGCAACAGCAGCAGCGGCTGGTTCAATGCCGTATTCTTCTTTCAGAATACCGGCTAATTCATTTACTTCCTTTACAGTCAAGTTTACTAACTGCTCTGCAAACGCTTTCAGATCTGCCATTTTTGTATTACTTTGAATTGATTAAAATTTGATTGAGATAGATGATTAGTCGGTGATTACCCTTCCTTCTCTGAGAGGGTTTTAATGATACCGGCGAGCTTGTTGCCACCACTCTGCAGAGCAGAAACCACGTTTTTGGCAGGTGACTGCAGCAAGCCGATGATTTCGCCAACCAGTTCGTGCTTAGACTTGAGTGTAAGCAAGGTATCCAGGTTCTCAGCGCCGATAAAGAGATCCGAGTCAATAGATGCTCCTTTCAGCATGGGCATGGTCTTACCCGACTTTTTATGGAAGTCTTTGATAAGTTTAGCGGGTGCTTTGCCTGATTCGTTTGAGAACAGAACACCGGAAAAGCCTCTCAGAACCGCGTCGTCGAAGGGTGCATAATCGCCCTTGATATTCTCCAGAGCCTTCCTGATCAGCGTGTTTTTGATTACCCGGTATTCAATGCCTTTCTCGTGACACATACGCCGCAGGCTGTTTACCTGAGCAACGGACATACCACCGGCATCTACAATGTAGAAGTAGGGGTTGGCGTTGAACTTACCGGTCAACTCTTCGATGATAGCGCCTTTTTCTTCCTTCGTCATGATTATATGCCAGCTACAGTACTTTTATCAATTTCTAAACCCGGGCTCATGGTACTGGACAGGTTCAGCGACCTGAAGTACGTGCCCTTTGCAGAAGAAGGCTTTAGTTTGGCAACCGTGTTGATGAGTTCCTGAGCATTTTCGGCCAGCATTTCGGGTGAAAAAGATACCTTTCCAATGCTTGCGTGAATAATACCGGTCTTGTCAACCTTGAAGTCAATTTTACCCGCCTTTACTTCTCTTACTGCTTTCGCAACGTCCAGCGTTACGGTACCGGATTTGGGGTTTGGCATCAGACCACGCGGACCAAGAATACGGCCCAGCCGGCCAACCTTAGCCATTACCGTGGGCATGGTGATGATTACGTCCACATCCGTCCAGCCGCCTTCAATTTTCTGGATATACTCATCCAGACCTACGTGGTCAGCGCCGGCTTCTCTGGCTTCTGCCTCCTTGTCGGGAGAGCAAAGCACCAGAACCCGTACTTGCTTACCCGTGCCGTGAGGCAGAGCCGTTACACCGCGCACCATCTGATCCGCCTTCCGGGGATCAACCCCCAGACGGATGTCGATATCTACCGAGGCATCGAACCTGGTGTAGGTTATTTCTTTTAGAATCTGTGCGGCGTCGGAAATAGTATAGCTTTTGTTCTGATCGATTTTAGCTAATGCTTCCTTACGCTTTTTCGTCAATTTTGCCATGATGCGTTTGCGCTTTTACGGTTAACTTTCCCAGGGAGCTTTACCAGAAACAGTGATCCCCATGCTCCGGGCTGTTCCCGCTATCATTTTCATGGCAGCGTTCTCGTCGAATGCATTCAGGTCGGCCATTTTGGTTTCGGCAATCTGCTTTACCTGATCCCACGTTACCGAACCTACCTTCAAACGGTTTGGTTCAGCTGATCCTAATTTTATCTTGGCGGCATCCAGCAGCAGTACCGGAGCAGGAGGCGTCTTGATTACAAACTCAAAAGACTTGTCTGTGTAGTAGGTAATCAATACCGGCAGTACCTGTCCGCCCTTATCCTGGCTTCTGGCATTGAACTGCTTGCAGAATTCCATGATGTTGAGGCCCTTGCTACCCAACGCAGGCCCGATAGGCGGCGAGGGGTTAGCGGCAGCTCCCTTTACTTGTAACTTTAAATATCCAGCGACTTCTTTAGCCATTTTGATAAAACTTAATATATGATTGGTTTGTCTCCGGTGTCAGTCACGGTGGGAAGCACACGGCACTAACCCGGGAAACGTTTGTCAATCCTGCTTTTCAACTTCCATGTAACTCAATTCTACGGGCGTGTTCCGGCCGAAAATCTTCACCATTACCTTCAGCTTTTTCCTCTCCTCAAAAATCTCCTCTACGGTTCCTTTGAAAGATTTGAACGGCCCGTCCATTACGGTTACGGTTTCACCAACTATAAACGGTGTCTCCAGCTTTTCGCCCTGCTCAGTGGCCTCATCAATTTTGCCAAGGATACGGTTGACTTCTGCCTGGCGCAATGGGATCGGTGTCTTTGAAACGCCGCTGCTGGTTGCCTCCGAACCCAGAAAACCGATTACTCCCGGTATGCTGGTAATCACGTGGTAAACTTCGCCCTTGCCCAGATCAGCTGATATAATGATATAACCGGGGAGTGTATTTCTTTCGCGGACCCTTTTCTTGCCGTTCCTGATTTCGTATACCTTTTCCGAAGGAATGATGATCTGTGGAACGTGTTCTGCAAGCTTTTGCCTGACTATCTCATTTTCAAGATAGCTTTTCACTTTCTTTTCCTGGCCGGCAACCGCCCTTAACACGTACCACTTTAACTCACTCATTAAACAAGAGGTTTTGATGATATTGCTGTCTTACCGAAGGAATGACTGATAGAACAGTTCCATGGCATTCTTGAAACCGAAATCAACCACACCAACCAGCAAGGCGAAAATAAGCGAACCCACCAGCACAAGGATTGTGCTCGACTGCAGCTCACTGATGCCGGGCCATGAAACTTTGGTTTGTACTTCCTGGAAGGAATCCTTTACAAATGCGACAACTCGGTTCATTGGATAAAACTTATTTTGGGCACGGGTGGAGAGGCTCGAACTCCCAGCCTGCGGTTTTGGAGACCGCTGCTCTACCAATTGAGCTACACCCGTATCTGCCTTCCGAAAAACGGACTGCAAAGTTACTATAAATCAGGGGATAAACAAATGCGTTCCCATTTAACCGGGAACGCATCGGCAAAACCGTTTAATTACTTGATGATTTCAGTAACCTGACCAGCACCTACGGTACGGCCACCTTCGCGGATAGCGAAACGCAGCCCTTTGTCCATGGCTACTGAATTCAGCAGACGTACGCTGATTGTCACGTTGTCACCGGGCATAACCATTTCTACGTCGGCAGGAAGGGATATTTCACCGGTCACGTCAGTAGTACGCAGGTAAAACTGAGGGCGGTACTTGTTGAAGAATGGCGTGTGACGGCCACCTTCTTCTTTAGACAGAACATATACTTCAGCCTTGAATTCGCTGTGGGGCGTGATGGAACCTGGCTTGCAGATTACCATTCCGCGGCGGATCTGTTCTTTGTCAATACCGCGCAGCAGCAGACCCACGTTGTCGCCGGCTTCACCGCGGTCCAGAATCTTACGGAACATTTCCACACCCGTCACTACTGATTTCAGGTTTTCGGCACCCATACCGATGATTTCAACCTGATCACCGGAGTTGATGATGCCTCTTTCGATTCTGCCGGTAGCCACTGTACCACGGCCGGTGATGGAGAACACGTCTTCCACCGGCATCAGGAACGGAAGTTCAGTCAGACGCTTGGGAATCGGAATCCAGCTGTCAACTGAATCCATCAGTTCTTCGATGGTTTTCACCCACTTGGCATCGCCGTTCAGTCCACCCAGGGCAGAGCCCTGAATCACGGGAATATTGTCGCCGTCAAATTCGTAGAAGCTCAGCAGTTCCCGGATTTCCATCTCTACCAGTTCAAGCAGTTCGGGATCGTCCACCATGTCCACCTTGTTCATAAACACCACCAGCTGAGGTACGCCTACCTGGCGGGCCAGCAGGATGTGCTCACGCGTCTGTGGCATCGGACCATCCGTAGCGGCTACTACCAGAATAGCACCATCCATCTGAGCGGCACCCGTAACCATGTTTTTTACATAGTCAGCGTGTCCCGGACAGTCAACGTGTGCGTAGTGACGGGCAGTAGTAGAATATTCCACGTGCGAAGTATTGATTGTAATACCTCTTTCTTTTTCTTCCGGCGCGTTGTCAATCGACGAAAAGTCACGCTTTTCAGCCAGACCTTTTTCAGACAACACCTTGGTGATAGCGGCGGTCAGTGTGGTTTTGCCGTGGTCAACGTGGCCGATGGTTCCAATATTTACGTGTGGTTTGGAACGGTCAAAGGTTTCCTTAGCCATGTTTCAAAGTCCTCAGTTTAGATTTAAATAATATATTTGATTGTATAAAGATGCAAAAAAAAGAGCCGACGATGGGAATTGAACCCACGACCTCTTCCTTACCAAGGAAGTGCTCTACCCCTGAGCTACGACGGCATAGAAGAAAATTACTGAATCATTGAATGCCGGAATTAAAGAATGCTAATTCAAACCTTCAATGATTCAGTAAATCAACCTGAGCGGGAGACGGGGCTCGAACCCGCCACCTATAGCTTGGAAGGCTATCGCTCTACCAAATGAGCTACTCCCGCAGAAAAGACATTATGAATTTTAAATTATTGATTTTGGATTACCGCTTTATCGTGATCATCCAAAATTCATAATTTAAAATCTATAATCTCTTTGTGGGGAGAGAAGGATTCGAACCTTCGAAGCTTTCGCAACGGATTTACAGTCCGTCCCATTTGGCCACTCTGGTATCTCCCCGAAAAACCTTGCAATTACCCTTTTACGCAGCCATTTTACCTTTTGGGGCAATGGCCTTTGTAAAGGGAACGCAAAATTACATGCTTTTTTCTTTTGGTCAAATTTTTGCCGAAAAAATTGTTCTCCCACTCAATCCCGCAATAAGCTCTCCGCAGCCGTTATTTTATGATTAATCCAGTTTATAGTAGTACTATTCGGCTGGCATCGTGTTGTATATTTCTTTCAGCTTCTCGTTTTTTTCATTGGCTCTGATGCTTTGCTGCTTTTGTCTTACTCCATCAAGGCTACTGAAAAGTCCCAGTGTCTGGTAGGCGGAGAAACGCACATATTCGTTGGACGCCTGCCGGGCCATCTTCTCAATCACATCCACCCCCTTCAACTGAGTCTCCCGCGGCAGATTCATCAGGTACTGGCCGAATAACTGTACGGACTGGTAAAGGAAAGCAGGATCATTGCGTTGCAGCTGCCGGGTAAACCAGTCATATAAACCGGGGTCATTCCGGCTGGTATAATAATTGGCTATCGTGAGCACGATGTCCGTGTTTTTGTAATCGCTGAACTGGCTTACCTTCTGCGCAGCATCCGGGGGATTGGTACTCAGCCAGGCATTGAGTGCCGTTGCCACTACCGAATAGGATGAATCCTGCAGCGCAGCTTCGTACAGCGGCAGAAATTTATTCTGGCCGGGCAGGCTCATCAGGGTAGTGACCGCCTCGGCCCGGACGTAAGACCTGGGGTCGCCGGAAACCATACTTCTGAGCTTTTCCTCAAAAGATGCAATGTCTTCCGCACCGAATCCGGCAAGGTTGCGCACCGCCATCTGGCGTAGCACCCAGAATTTATCGTTCAGGGCGTCAGTCGCCAATTTGCGCAGACGGGGATCATTCAGATCGGCTTTGGCTTTGGCAGCTGACTGAGCCGGGGCTCCTGCCTCCTCTTCCGGCTGTTCGCGGACTACGCCGAAGACACTGTTGAAGGCTTCGTAGCGCGACAGATAGCGGTCAGTATTGTAGTACTGAAATATCAGCTCTTCCGTAGACTTTGCGTGTTGCTGCTTTGCGAGAAGCTGCATTTCGCTGTCAAACAAAACCAGATCCGGCCGGGCAGCGGCGGGCAGTGAAATCGTCTGACTGGCTTTCGTCACTTCGGCAGTGTGCCGGGTGCGCTTGCCATTTTCCCAGATGTCTACTTTTACGGGCAGCCGGTAAACCGGTGTACGGAGGGAATCCTGGCGCTGCTGAACAGTCAGCAGCACGTTGCCATTCTGGTATTCGTGCGAAATGAGCAGATCCGGATGGCCGGCAGAAAGAAACCACTGGTTGAAAAACCAGTTCAGGTCCTCACCGGTTACTTCCTCGAAGGCCAGTCGCAGGTCGTGAATTTCTACTGAGGTGTACTTGTGTTTGTTCAGATACAGGTTCAGCGCCGCGAAAAAGGCATCGTCCCCCACGTATTTGCGCAGCATATGCAGAATACGGCCTCCTTTGGCGTAAGAGTGGCTGTCAAACATGTCTTCCCGGTCCCGGTAATAATACCTGATCAGCGGCTCTTGTTTGTTTTCAGCCTCCGCAAAGTACTGTTCTGTTTCAGTCTGGTTGTGGTAATCTGCCTCCTCAAGCCCGTGCTTGTGTTCATTCCAGAGGTATTCGGAGTAGTTGGCAAATGATTCGTTCAGCGGAAGGTTGGCCCACGATTCAGTCGTGACCAGATCACCAAACCAATGGTGAAAAAGTTCGTGGGCGATGGTATTGTCAGAGTTTTCATCCAACAGTTCGCGGCTGTCCATCAGCACTTTTTCGTAAAACGTAACGGCGGTGGTATTCTCCATGGCGCCTGAAACAAAGTCGCGCACGACTACCTGCGAGTACTTATCCCACGGAAACTTGTAATTCAGCTTTTTGGAGAAAAATTCAATCATCTCCGGAGTGCGCCCGAAAATGGCTTTGGCGTGTCTGGCGTATTCCGGCTCCACCAGATAGTTCAGTTCCAGATTCTGCCACTTGTCTTTCACGATGGCAAACTCACCTGCCGCAATCATAAACAGGTAGGGGGCGTGGGGTTGATCCTGCTTCCAGTAGTCGGTTCTGGTACCGTCGCGGTTGGTGCGGGAGTACACCAGCAGGCCATTGGACAGCGTGGTAAACTTAGGATCAACGGTCAGGTAAACTTCCTGTGTACAGCGTTCGTTGGGTGAATCAATGGTCGGGAACCAGCGGGAGTTGGCTTCGGTTTCGCCCTGCGTCCAGATCTGCTGCGGTTTTCCCGGCCCGGAGCCGTCGGGATTGATAAAATACAGCCCTTTGTCGGAAGTAATGGCCTGGCTGCCCCCGGTCGGTAACTCGTCGGGTCGGGCGGTGTAGTCCACTACAACTGTATATTTATCATTGCGTAAATAGGTTTTACCGAGCCTGATGGAAAGCGTATAATTGTCGTAGTTATACTTGAGGGGCGTCTTCCTGCGGGTTTTTTCATCCAGCAGACCGACAGATTTGATCTCAAAGCCCTTGGCGTCCAGCTGCAGGCTGTCCTGGGGATAAAAATAAGGCTTCAGGGTAAGCGTAGCCACTCCGTACAGGTGCTGTTTTGCCCAGTCGGGCCGCAGTTCTAACTTTGTATGCAGCAGATCGTGCCGGCGGGTACGGGACGGATTGTAATCACCTTTTCCGGGAGCCCGGTCCGGTAAATCCTCTTCGCCGGGAGCAGATTCCGGCAGGCTGTCGGCCAAGGCAATTGCAGTGGTGTCATTCTGGGTGGCCGAAGCCGCTGGTTTGGCAGTCTTGCATCCATCCAGATGAAATGACAGCACCAGCAGGCAGAGAAGCCCGGCGATCTTATTCATAAATTAACTTACTTTTAGAGCAGAATATACTTTTCCCACGAAGAAACCGATAAATCCTTACCTGACCAAGCTGCATGATAAAAATTACCGTAAACGATTCTTACCACACCGAAGCTGAAAAATCGCCGGACGGCCTGCTGCTCAATCAGCTACCATTTGAGGCGGATATGATACAAATACGTGAGAATCAGATCCATATTATTCATCAGAATAAATCCTATGAAGTGGAAGTAGTCAAGGCTGATCCTGCCGGTAAGACTTTCACCTTTAAAATCAACGGCAAGATCTTACGCGTGGCCATGCGCAACGAATTTGATCAGCTGCTCGAAAAAATGGGCATGGGCAATGGCAGCGCCGGTCAGGTAAAGGACCTGAAGGCCCCAATGCCTGGCCTGATCCTCACTATCGCCGTAAACGAAGGGCAGGCAGTGAAAAAAGGCGATCCGCTGCTGATCCTGGAAGCCATGAAAATGGAAAACGTAATCAAGTCGCCGGCCGATGGCATTGTGAGGGGAATCAGAGTAAAAAAAGGCGACAATGTGGAAAAAAATCAGGTACTGATCCTCTTTTGAGGGCTGGAGCCGGGTCCCGTCAGTCAGGGGCAACATTTATTCCCGTTCCGCTTCCATTGTTTGCTGCTCTTGCTATCTTTGCCGGATTTTAAAACTTTACTTTTTCATGAAATACCAGCGCATTCTTCTCAAATTAAGCGGAGAAGCCCTTTCCGGGCCTAACGGAGATATCTTTGACTCCGTACGCCTGATGCAGTACGCCGAAGAGATCAAGCGGGTGGTCAACGAAGGCATACAAGTAGCCATTGTGATCGGCGGAGGCAATATTTTCAGGGGATCGGAAGCAGCAGCGGTGGGCATTGAACGGGTACAGGGCGACTATATGGGCATGCTGGCAACAGTTATCAACGGAATGGCGATTCAGGGTGCACTTGAAAAAATCGGGTTGTATACCCGCCTTTTGTCAGGAATCAGGATGGAGCAGGTGTGCGAACCCTTTATCCGCCGCCGGGCCGTACGCCATCTGGAAAAGGGCCGCGTAGTAATTTTCGGCGCCGGTATCGGCAATCCTTATTTTACCACCGACTCTACGGCCAGTCTGCGTGCAATCGAAATCGAAGCGGATGTAGTGCTGAAGGGTACCCGGGTAGATGGTGTTTACACAGCCGATCCCGAGAAAGACCGGACCGCGACCCGCTACTCCACCATCTCCTTTGAAGATGTATACAAGAAAGGCCTCAACGTGATGGATATGACCGCCTTTACGCTTTGCAAGGAAAATGATCTGCCTATCATCGTATTTGATATGAACAAGCCCGGAAATCTCTTCAAGATCGTAAGTGGCGAGGAAGTAGGCACACTGATCACGATGGGGTAATTTACCCTTCCGGGCGCCGCATTCTTCGGGGCGCCGCCAGAACCTTCAGGTTATGATTGAATTCGAAGACCTTGGAAAATCCAACCAGACATTTTTTGAATCCTGGCAGCAGGTATTCAGGACGACACTGGAAAGGGGATGGTACATTCTGGGGAACAATGTCCGTGAATTTGAGAGTGAGTTTGCCAGCTACTGCGGAGTGCCTCACTGCATTGGCGTAGCCTCCGGACTCGATGCCCTGATTCTTTCCCTGCAAGCTTTCGGATTTAAACCGGGAAGTGAAGTAATCGTCCCTTCCAATACCTTTATTGCCACCATTCTTGCCATTGTCCGGGCCGGGCTCAGACCCGTGCTCGTGGAGCCTGACATCCGGACGTATAACATTGATCCCGCAAAAATTGAAGAGGCCATCACCCCGGCTACGGCAGCCGTTCTGGTGGTACATCTTTATGGCAAGTGCTGCAACATGCCTGCTATTCTGCCATTAGCCGGGCAGTACAGCCTGAAGGTAATTGAAGACTGTGCCCAGGCTCATGGTGCCCGGATCGGCGAACAGAGAGCCGGCTCTTTCGGCCACGCTGGTGCATTCAGCTTTTATCCTACCAAAAATCTGGGTGCCCTGGGAGATGCCGGTGGAATTACGACCAGAGAAGAAAACCTGCTCAGGACTATCCAGACCCTGCGCAACTACGGCTCAGGGGAAAAATATTATAATGACCTGATTGGGTATAACTCCCGGCTGGATGAAATTCAGGCGGGCTTTCTAAGCTTAAAACTCAGAAGGCTTGGTGAGATTACAGCGCACAAGCGGCATTTAGCGGCCCTTTACTTAAAGAACCTGAAGGATGATTTTGTGAAGCCGGCAGTGGAGGAGGATTACTTTGATGTATATCATATTTTCAACATCCGTCATCCAAAACGCGACCAGTTACGCGGGTATCTGCTGACGAAAGGTGTTAAAACCGAGATTCATTATCCGGTTGCGCCAGTCAGGCAAAAAGCCATGCAGGGAATTTTAGACCAGTTTCAAACCCCGGTTGCGGAGGAAATTCACCGGACTACACTGAGCTTGCCGGTTTCTTTCGGTCATACTGCGGATGAGGTATACCGGGTGGTGGAGGTAATGAACCGTTTTTAAGCCCCTGGTACTGCAAGCCTCTGATTTACAGATTCAAGGCACGCAGAAACGCCACCATAAGAGCTGCAATAAGGCCGACTGCCGCACCAATGGCTATGCAGATTGTCATTTTGGGGCTGTCCGGGTTCTCCCGCCGGTCGAAGCCGGAGATAACCTGGATATTGTCAATAAACTGCAGGCTCTCCTCAATCTTCAGAGACTGTTCATATAACTCAACAATATCAACATTGATGTTTCCGGGCTCGGCAATAAATGCATTGGAACTACCCCCTCCCCTGCTGATCAGATTCTGTAGTGAAAGCTTCACCGAATCGAGTTGACTTATTTCCCGGTCAACCCTGTTTCTCAACGCTGTCAATCGCCGTTTTTCAGCATTTACCCTCTCCTGTACATACGGGCTTTGCTCCAGATAACGAATGATCCCTTTCTGAAGGGTATCCAACCGGGTATTACTGAGAACCACCGCTTGTACAGTGAAAGCATCTTTATCACTGCCGCCAGCAGAATTGCCGGCTGAGGTTGCTTCCAAAGAGGCTACATCAGCCAAAACCTCACCGGGAACGTGCGTTTTCCGGCTCAGCAGTGCATACTCGCCGTTGGCAATCAAATCATTCCATGGATCCATAATTTCCACAACCTCCTGACTGCTCAGCAACCGGGAGTCGGCAATCATCTGCACGTTATACTTCCGGGGCAGCAGATAATAATTTGCCACACCCAGAAGAACACCAGTCAGAACAAAAAGCAGAATCAGTTTTAGGTTGATCCTCAAAAATTGAATTAACTTTCGGAGCAGCCCGGTCAGGTCAATTTCTTCAGTGGGGGAATAATAATCAGTTTGCTTGTTCATTGAACAGGGCTTTAAGAAAGCTTCAAAATTATAGAAAACGGTCCGATTGGGAAAAGCACATTTTGTGCTGCAAAGGATCTCTTTCTGACCAGCCGCAGCAACCCGGAATTTTTCAGAATTTGCTTCAGGATACAAACAAAGAATCTGGCCGGAAGGAACCGGCTTTTCTTTCAGGTGCTTACTGTGCTGCTACTGCATTTTGCTCAATTATTGCTTTAGCGGCATCGTTGCTCTACCTGCTGCTCGGCTATGGGCTTTCTTCGCCTGACTCCGCCTTGCTGCTGATCACCTGCACCGGGGCAGGTTTTTTCCTGCTCTTTGTCCCACTCCTTCTCTCTGAGGTGCCTGCGTGGACGACCCGCTCCTCTGATTCTACTCTGCAACTGAGCATCAGCCAGATGGCACTGCTTTTTCTGCCCGGAATGCTTGGCCGGGCAGATTGGCCCGGGCCAGTCAATCTGGTTTTTACGTGGGTAGTCTGCCTGACCGGCTACGGCGCGACTCTTTATTTCTGGATTTCCTTTATCAGGAATAACCCTCTTTACCGGATTGCTTATGTTTTCCTGCCCGCAGTGTTGTTCAGTCTGCGGGCTTTGAGCCATACACTACTTCCTGCGCTTACAGAAGGGATAGTAGCCGGCATCACCCACATTGACCACTGGTATAACATTGCCATGGCTCAGATGATCAAAACATATAACGTGCCGGGCACTGGCATAGATGGCACTCCCTGGTTTTACTACCATTATGGCAGTCACTGGTATATGGCGCAGTTGTCGAAAGTTACCAATAATACGGTACCGGCTCTTTATGCAGTGGGATATTCAATCATATTTGTTCCCCACCCCTTTCAGGCCTTTCTCCACTTCTCACTGAGGGTAAGGCGAATGGTGCCCGGCCCCGGCAACAAAGCGGGCTACATTCCCTTCTCCTTCTGGCTCCTGTTCCTGTGCATTTTCATTCAGGTAATCAAGCATCTGTACTCAGGAGTAATGCTGGGGTACAGCTTCCTTGAGAGTGAATCTTTTGTAACCGGACTTACCCTGTTTTTTTTCTTCCTGCCAGTCTGCCTTTCTTTCTGGCAACACCAGCAAGCGTACTCCGGAGCCGTCAGACGGATCTTTCTGTGGGTGATTCTGCCCGGCATTGCTGCCATTATAGGTTTTCTGAATATCTCAGTGCTTTACATTTTCGCGTACCTTGCCGGTTATCTGTTTCTGAGGCTGAGGCTCTACCGGAGACTTATCTGTTGGATCAGCCTGCTGCTGGCCGGATCTGCCCTTATTGTTTATTATTGTTTATTATGAAACTGTCGAAACACTTACTTTTGGCAGCCGGCGGCGGAGTATTGAAGGGTCTGTTTCGCCTTTCTATTTTTTTCCGGGAAACCAAGCTTTGCCATTCAGGTGTCGGGAAAAACAGGCCGGATGAAATGCCGGCAAACCGGATCGATCATACTCTCTTATCTTCCTATACATTATATGATTATTTCAGCGCCTCCTTCTACGGCAAAAGATGTTCAGCGGGCACTTTACCTTCATGTCTCCTTTTTTTGTTCGATAATACCCCTGTTCTCAGCGGCAGCCTATATACTGATGCGTACCGGATTTGAGGAAAATCACGCCGCAGATTGTATAAAGCTCACGGGCACTGCTTTTTTCCTTTTGTTCCTGCCCGATATAAGCAACCGGATTCTGCACCTGGCGGGCAGGGGCCATCTCGGCGGCAGATGGTATCTGTGCGAAGCTATTTTACCCTTGTACGGCCTTTTATTCCTGTTCGTGACCGGGTATCTGGCCTTGTTCAGCCAGTCAGCCCTTTTTGTTTTACCGGTTGGACTTGGGTACATTTTCTGGATTATTTCCGGCATCAGCTTCATCAGGAGTGCAAATGTAATCTACCTGATCACGGGACTGCTGCTGACCCTGTTCTTCTGCATTTGGGTAGCCGCACTGACGGTAAGGCCCGCCATGCTGGAAAGGATCGTGGCGGGTAATACTGAGATAGATTTCTGGTTCCATACTGCAATGTCGCAGATGCTGAAAACTTACGGCATTCCCAGCAGTGGTTTCGATGGTACTCCATGGATGTATTACCACTACGGCAATCACCTGCTGACAGCAAATTTATCAGCCCTGCTGAAAATACCGGTTTACGTAATGTATTCAGTGGGTTACGCCGTGATAATAGTACCGCTGTTCTTTAAAATGTACCTCACTTTTGCCTTCACGGCAAGAAGCATTCTGGCCGGAAACACCGGCCGGGTATCCCATCCGCGGATCGGCTATGCAACTGCTTTTCTGTTCCTGTGCATTTTCATGCAGATCATAAAGAACTTGTATACAGGTCTTTTTCTGGGCTATAACTTTCTTGGAAGTGAGTCTTACACCGCAGGCCTTTCCGTGATGTTCGCTATCTGCAGCATCTGTCTCACCTTTTGGTACGGAAAACCTGAGACCGGGAAACAAACGGATTTTTCCTTTTTCTTTTTATTCCTGCCAGTAGCCCTGGCTGTGCTGGGATTTCTGAAAATATCCCTGCTGTATCTGGCGCTGGTCATTGCCGGATACCTGTTCTTCAGACTAGGGCTATACAAAAAGGGCTATTACTGGCTGGCCGGTTTTGTGCTTGCCGGAATCGGCTTATCCGTGTACCTGGCCACTGTAGAGACCACCTTTATGGGTGCCACCTTTATGGGTGCCCGGCAGTTGGGTTACGAGGGAAGAGCAGAACCTTTCTATTTCTTCAGACACACCCATCCATTTGAGCCGGTTGATTTTTTTGTCTTTTTCTATTTGTGGTCTCATCTGTATTGTATTGCGTTTCTCCTGCTCAGGCCCGCAGGAAGCATCCGCCAGTTGTTCCGGAGCGGGCAATCCAATGCAACAGTGAGTGTCGAACTGGTATTGCTGATTTGTATAGCCGGACTGGTTCCGAGTTTCTTCCTCCTGCTTGCCGGTGGCAACGCAATGTATTTTGCGGGTTTTCAGGCATTGTTTTCTTCCGCCCTTCTCATTGCGATACTGCCGCTGCTTAAAGAAAAATGGAATTCGCTAAGCAGGAGGAGCAAATTACCTTATCCTTTCTATCAGGTGCTGGCAGTGTTGGTATCCATTACCGCTTACCTGATTCTGTACATGGGCGTAAGGTTTAAGGTGACCGAAAAGCTCGGCCGGGATTTCAGCAACCGGAAGAGTATCCTAAAAGATACTTCCGGTGAAAAATTCAACCTGTCCGAATCGCTGGCTATGATTGCTTCAGGTACCCATTCACCCAATCAGGAAAAATTCCGCTACCTGTACAGCCCCGCGGTGCAGGCGGCACTGGAGCGGGATACCATTTATCAGTTCCTGAAAAAGGCAAGGGCACTTGACCAGATAAGTGTACAGGAGAAGCGAAAGACCGGCGTTTATGCCGATTTACAGCGGGCAAATTTGCCTTTCAGAGTACCGTGTTACGTTGTGCCGTTTCTGGTGCCTGGTCTGAGCGGCATGGCGTCGGTATACGGCATGCCCTACGATTGCCCCATGGGTGCCTACGGCTATGAATACTATAATGCCCGCTATAAAAATCACCCCGGATGGGACCATGTGTTTACGCCTCAGGAGGTTTGCGGACTTGCCCAAAAGTGGGGATTGGGTAAAGTAATCTGGTTCTCGCCGGCAGCAAATGATTTCAAACCGGTAACTTGCATAGAAAACTGAGGAAACGGTATCAGCAGCAAAACTTCCGGATCAGCACTTGGCTATGAAGATGTACTCCCGGATCAGCAAAATCAATTTACCGGCAATAAGATTTGAATCTGATTAAAAAATTTCTGGGCGGAGAATACTCTCCTTTGTATGGCAATTTTGCTTCTTTGGCTCTGCTGCAGGCAACAAATTTCCTGCTCCCGCTGGTTACTCTTCCCTTCTTGCTCCGGGTGATTGGTACTGAAAAATTCGGGGTTGTGATGTACGTACAATCCTTTATGCTGTTTTTTTCGGTCATTACTGATTACAGTTTCAATGTTTCGGCTACGCGGTCTGCTGCATTGCACAAAAATGATAAAGAATTTCTCTCCCGGCTCTTCTCCCAAGTTTTTGGAGCCAAACTGCTTCTTTGCCTGTTCAGTCTGGCCTCAGTGATCACTATTGTTTCCCTTATTGATTCGTTTCGTATCCACAGTCAGGCTTACTATCTGGGTTGCAGCATTATACTTGGGCAGGCTTTGCTTCCGGTGTGGTTTTATCAGGGCATGGAGGAAATGAAGTACATCACAATAATGAATGTTACTTCTAAAATTGTTTTCACGGCCCTCATCTTTTTCTTGATCAGGCGCGAAAGTGACTACCCGCTGATTTTGTTGTTTTTCGGGGCGGGCAATGTGCTTTCCGGGGTATATGGACTAGTAAGAATCATCTCTAAATACAAGCTTGTTTTACGCCTGCCGGAGCGGGAGGCCATGTCGGATCAACTGCGGGAGGGCTGGCATATATTCCTTTCCAGTTTTTCTATTGCCGTTTACAGTAACGCAAATATTTTTATTCTGGGTTTTTTTGCCACTGATCTGGTGGTAGGCTATTATAGCATCGCCGACCGGATAATCAATGCCATCCGGCAGATACTGGCGGTGTTTTCCCTGGCTGTTTATCCGTACGTATGTCGCCTGACGGCCAGCGGACACGCCCTGATTCTGAGCCTCTTCCGGAGAGTGTATGTGCCTTTTTCAAGTATGATATTTATTCTTTGCCTCGGAACCTGTATTTTTGCTGACACCATTATTTTAATCCTAGCCGGACAGGAAACTCCCGAAGCAGTACATCTGCTGCGGATATTAAGTGTTGTACCTGTAGTGGTTGGCCTTAATATTCCGGCTTACCAGATTCTGCTCGCCTATAATCTCAAGAAAAGCTACAGCTACGTAATTACCATTGGTTCCATTCTGAACGTTACCCTTAATTTTGCTTTATCCGGAATCTTTTCAGCAACTGGTACCGCAATAAGTGTAGTAATTACTGAGTTATTCATTACCATAAGTTTGCACCTGATTTTATCTTACAAACATCCCCAGTATGCCCTGCGTAACTGACAGATTTTTCTTTTACAGAAGCCATCCTGCCCTGTAATCCGCATCCGGACCACCGGCGGATATTTCAGGAGTATCTCAGAAAATCATTATATGAATTTATACGCGGACAAAGAGCCAATTTATTTTTCAGATGCCAGAGTAGATCTGATCAGTCTGTTGCCCCGCAATCCTGCTAACCGGGTGCTTGAGGTCGGCTGTGGGGGCGGCGATACGCTGCTGAAGATAAAAGAAATGAACCTCGCTGCCGAAACTGTTGGGATTGAATTATTTGATATGCCGGGTACCAATCAGCGCAGCCCGGTCATTAATAAGTTTATTTTGGGAAACATTGAATCAATGCAGATTCCTTTGCCCGAAAACTACTTTGATGTGTTGATATGCGCTGACGTTCTGGAGCACCTGGTTGATCCGTGGAGTGTAGTCGAAAAGCTGGTCCGGCACCTGCGCCCCGGCGGTACTATGCTGGTAAGTATTCCTAATTTCAGGGAAATAAACACCCTGTATAAAATTTTCATCCGCGGAGATTTCAGGTACGCTGACAGCGGCATACTCGATAAAACGCATCTCCGCTTTTTTTGCCGGCAAAACGTGAAGGCGCTGCTCACTACTGACCAGTTGTACCCGCTGTTTATTGAACCCAGTTACCGGTATAACCGCAATCAGAAAAACCGCAAACTTCTGAACAGGATTACTCTTGGCCTCTTCAGGGATTTATTATCCATTCAGTTTATCATCAAAGCAGAGAAAAAATCCGGCATCTGAACTGATGGATAAAGTTTTCATAATCATACTCAATTATAACGGCTGGCGGGATACGGTTGAATGTCTGGAAAGTGTTTTCAGACTGGATTATTCAGATTATCAGGTAATCGTTGTTGACAACTGCTCTGCAGATAACTCAATTTTTCACATCACCGAATGGGCAAAGGGGCATACTCAGGTACAGGCAAAAAACCACACCCTCAAATCCCTGTCAGAGCCCAACGTGCCGAAACCGGTTGCTTTTTCCCTTTACGATCAGCAGGAAATTGAGGAGATGACCCGTTCATCTGATCAGAATCCATTAATTCTGATCAGATCGGCCGCAAACAGTGGCTTTGCCCACGGCAATAACCTCGGCATCCGCTTTGCACAGGCAAAAAACGATTACTACTACATCTGGCTGCTGAACAATGATACCGTAGTAGCCCCTGATGCACTGGATTATCTGGTGGAGAGGTCTCGTCAATACAAAGCTTCGGGACAAAAGGTAGGAATGCTTGGCGGCAAAGTGCTGTATTACCACCAACCCGATACGCTGCAGTGCGTGAGTGGCGGCACCTACAACAAATGGATGGCAATACCCACCCTGATTGGCAACGATGCAAAAGACCAGGGCCAGTTCGACGTGGATGATGTCGAGCTATACCTGATTCTGGGTGCCTCCACACTGGTCACAAAAGAATTTCTGCAGGAAGTAGGGCCTCTGGGGGAAGATTATTTTCTTTATTTTGAAGAGCAGGACTGGGCGGAGAGAGGCCGGAGGAAGGGCAACTACGGGCTTGGCTACGCGTGGCAGACCAAAGTTTACCATAAAGACGGCTCTTCTACCGGAGGAAACAAAAACAAGAATGCTACTTCAAAATTATCCGATTACTACTACTCCCGGAGCAAGATCCTGTTTACCAGAAAGTTTTATCCTGCCTGCCTGCCTACTGTTTACCTCAGTTTTCTGATTGTCATGTTTAACCGCTTCCGTCGCGGCAAATATGATCATATTCCGTTGCTGCTCGGGCTACTGCTCAACCCCTCGGCCATGTACCCGGCTCACCGCCGGCCTGAAGAAAACAAACAAAACCGAAAAGGATGAAAATTCAGGAAAAACACATTGCCTATTTTCTTTTTCTGATCTTTCTGGCTTACGGGCTCAACAACTATTTCTTTGAAAGAAAAGTATTCTTCAACGAAATCTTATCGCTGTGCGGATTTATTTTGTTCCTGGGCAAAACCTACCAGCGGAATCTGGTCTTCCGGTTCCCCTACTCCCGTATTTACAAGGTAGTGCTTTGGCTGATTTTGCTGGGCATTTTCCAGCTCCTGGTATCCATCTTTTATAAAACCAGTTGGTACTTTTATTTCAGGAACAGTGTCATTGTTTATTCAATGTTCACATTCTTTATCGGCTTCCATTTCTTTGAGTATTTCCTGAGATTCATCCGGTACACGAGAAAACTAATTGCCCTGTTTCTGGGGTTTGCACTCAGTTTTCCTATGCCGGTGGTACTGCTTGACCGGTTTACCGCCTCCGGTTTTTTCCCTTACCTCTTCCTGCGGTCAGATCGTGTCGCTTTTCTGCTGATTCTGGTCCTGAATGTGATTTATGCCTTTACCTATGATTCTTTGACGGTGATCATCATCACCCTCGTACTGGCAGGAATCGAGCTGGCACGCCGGTACATTTACCTGAAAGTCCTTTTATCGGCCGGTCTGGTTCTGTTTCTGGCGGTTTTCATCCAACTTATGCCCTACCTGAAACTATACCGGAGCGGTCCATACCATCTGTTTGGCAATGTAAAACTGGTGTATCACCAGAACTGGCTGTTGTCGCTGGATGGCAACACTACCTGGAGGGCCGTGCTATGGTACCGGCTGCTGGCCGAAAAATTTCCTGAAAACATGCTCGGAATCGGCATGGGAACGCCTCTTATTGAATACCGGCCGGGTCTGAATACCACTGAAAGTGAGTACGATGATGAATATAACGCCCATGTTTTCGGCTTACACAATACTTATCTTACTTTATTTGTCCGGCTTGGTTTTCTTTACCTGATTCTTGTATTGCTGATCTATGATTCTGTTTTAAGGGAATACTACTGGTACAGGAAGTATTATAAGTACAACAACTATTACTATTTCTTCTGGAGTTTTTTTGCAATCACGGGAGTAGGTTTGTTCAATCTGCTGCTGGAGAGCCCTACCGTGGCCTCTCTGTATTGGATTAGCCTCGGCTTTGTGGCTAAAGTGATTTACAACCGCCGTGAGTCTTTTGCCTTGGCGCTGCCGGCAGATACCCCTCCCGGCACCTTACCCGGAAAAGCCGCGGATACTGATGCAGGTCAGTGATCAGGCAAGCCGGTCACTGACCGGGCATCCGTGATCCTTCAGCAACCAGTCACCGGTTTATGGCAATAAAGTCCGCTGATACTCAGAGGCGATACGCCGCACCGAATACTTCTCCCGGAATATGCCTGCCGTGCGGGCTGCTTCTTCAGTAAGTCTGTCCAGATGATCACTGCAGTAGGTCATCTTTTCGGCCAGCTCATACGTATCCGTCGGATTGTCTACATAAATCGCCTTGCCCATGGATATTTCCGGCAGGGAAGCGCATCGGGTAGTAATTGTCAGTTTGCCCGCGCCCATTGCCTCCGCTACCGGCATACCAAAGCCTTCGAAGAGGGATGGATACACAAAAAACCGGCAGTGATGGTAAAGCGCATCTACCTGCTGGTCAGGGATGTATCCCGTGGTAATGATATCAGTACTCCCTTGGAGGGCGGCCATTATTTGCTGATGGTAGTCTGAAAAATTGCTTCCCAGCAGATGCTTTGGTAGTTGGCCAACCAATACCAGTTTCAGGTCACTGTTTGTTTTCCGCTTGTATTCCCTGAATGCTTTCAGCAGCGTAAGCGTATTCTTGTGCGGATACATAGCACTGACGGAAAGAATGTAGTCAAAATCGTATGGCTTGGGTGAGTGAGTTGCCCGGTCAAACCGGCTGAAGTCAATCGGGTTGTGAATCGTGTGTAATTTGCTCCGGTACTTTTCCCCAAAACGTTGTATTACGTCTTCTTTTACAAAATCAGAGATACAGATCACCTTGCTTGCCCGCCTGAGTGTATTCAGGTGAGCAAGGTATAACCACGACCTTTTGCCAAAACTGAAAAATTGGGGAAAATTCAGGTAAAGCAGATCTACTATGTTGGTAATGCGGGCGGGTTGCCCGGTGCCTCCGGGCAACTGCAGCGGGGTTATGTAACAGGGCTGGAAAACGGCCCCGTAGCTTTTGTAATCATCTACTACCGCGGGGAGCAGATAATCGTAGAAAGCCCGGTTGCCTCTCAGTTTGAGCATCCGGGTATCAAACTGAGAGGCAACCGGGTCATAGCCACTATACGATTGGTTCAGCAACAAGACTATCTCTTTACTGAATCCGGTCTGCTCAAATCCCTTCAGCAGGTTATACAAATACGTTTCGGCACCACCCACTTTACCCGGATGCACAAATAAGCCGCTGATCAAAACTTTGGGCATAAAATATTATGATTTTTAAAACTAGGTCTGCAACAGAACAGGACAAAGGCCCAAAAATTATAATTTTTCGGCCAAACTTCTCCCCTCCCGCCGCTATTGCCATCAATAATAAGGCACATAGATTTTGTCTTCTTCAGATTGGATTGGCTAAATTTGCACTTTCAAAGCTTCCGTCAATTTTATCCTGTAGCGTACATAATTACCTTTTTGTACTGCCACTCCCGGAAGTCCAAACCTTTCCCGTTCTCTGAACCTGAATCAAATGTCTACCGACAGAAAATTACTGATTCTTGTTACCATCGCTCTGCTGATGGTCATTTGCTTTTTTGTGCTGATACTCGCTGATTCCAAAAAGACTGAAGCTGCTCAGACCTCAACGGACCCCATAAAAGTTACCACTGACATAGAGAAAAAAGAATATTCTGCAGCTGAAGTACGGCAACTGATCAAAGGGTTGCCTGAGTACCAGGGGGATTCTTTGCTTATTGCGCCTGATGGAAAACTGGTGAGCATGGATGGAAAGATTCAGTCAGTAATTGACCAGATTTACCTGGTACCTGCCAATATAGAAAACTGCCGGGGTCAATCCGCAAGATATCGCCTGCCTGTGCCTTATTACGTGTACAGGTTAGCCATCGGATACTACATCAATCAGTACGGGGATAAAAGAAAAGGTATAAGCCGGGACTCTGTAACCAACCGCAAGGCCGGACAATGACAGATCATACAAATTTCTGATGGATGAATGCTTTTAAAGTATCAGTAGTTGTACCCGGCTTCAACGAGGAGGAGAATATTCCACACCTGATCCGTATCCTTACCGGTGTACTAAACCGTTATCAGGATTACGAAATCATATTTGTTGATGACGGCAGCCACGACAATTCTCATTCAGTACTCGAAAAAATCCATCAGACCGATTCCAAGGTCCAATACATACTCTTGTCCCGTAATTTCGGCCATCAGAATGCCCTGAAGGCCGGCCTTGACCATGCCACCGGAGACTGCGTTATTTCCATGGACGCTGACATGCAGCATCCGCCCGAGCTGATTCCCGAGCTTGTCGAAAAATGGCAGGAAGGTTATGATATCGTGTATACCAGGCGTGCTGCTGATCCTTCCCTCCCTGTTTTTAAGAGGAGAACATCAAGTCTGTTTTACCGGTGGATGAACTTTTTTGCTGAAGTTGAAATAGAAGAAGGCACCGCTGATTTTCGTCTCCTAAACAAAACTGCACTGCACGCATTTCAGAAGTTTAGCGAAAATGACCTTTTTATCCGAGGCCTGATTAAATGGATTGGGTTCAGACAGTATTGCATCACCTATGATCCTCATCAGCGGATGGCAGGAAAATCCAAATACTCCTTCCGTAAAATGTTTTCATTGGCTTTAAAAGGCATCACCTCTTTCAGCATCAAACCACTGAGATTCTCAGTGGTGATAGGTTTTGTTATTTCTGGTCTGGCCTTTTTGTACGGTATTTATATATTATACGTATACCTGTTCACAGGTGAAACAGTTTCCGGCTGGACTTCAGTGATCATCAGTATTCTGCTGATCGGAGGTCTGCAACTGATTATTCTGGGTGTGATCGGCGAATATCTGGGTAAGCTTTTTTTACAAGCTAAAAACCGCCCCAGCTACATCGTAAGGAAGAATACTTTTACGCATTCCGGCTGATGCCAGAAGCGACCACCGTAGCAGGTCACCATGGCATTAATCCGGTTATCCATCCCTCCCGCTGATGCATATTTTCCGAAACAGAATCTGGCTGCTCCCCATTATTTTGCTTGCTTTTATCAGTGCATACCTTTTGTTTTTATCAGGTCAAGGTACTCTGAATTCAGGTATGCACTTCATTGATGATCACGAAATGGTAGCTATTGATATCAGTTTCCACAAAAATGTTTCTGTGCTGAAAGAGACTTTCATCCGTATCAAAAAAGATATGAACGCTATCGGGCGGTTCAGGCCGGTGTATCACCTGCACCGCGCCCTTGAGGTGAAAGTTTTCGGAACCAACTTTAAAGCAATATCTGTATATCTGGCGGCGCTGAATGGAATCATTTCATTTTTGCTGTTCTTCTTCATGCTCAGAGCAGGTTTTAACCTGATTGAAGCCCTGGCTTTTACACTGGTCACCATGGTGGGGCCGCAATCCGAAACTTGGTGGATGTTGGGGACCAATGAGCCAATTGGTATGTTTTTTCTGGCCTCTGCACTGCTGCTGATTATTGTAGGCTCAAGATCCGCAACCGGCTGGCGGGCATGGGCCTTGCTGGCAGTCTCCATCATTCTGACCACCCTTAGCAAAGAAAGTTTTATTTTAACTGTGCCGGCCTTGCTGTTTCTGGTCATATGCCTGTACGCCTGGTACAGAAAAATAAATCTTATCGATGCTCTGTTCCGCTTTTTACCACTCATTATTATCCTGTACGTAGTAATGTTGGCTGAACTTTATCTGGTGAAGCAGGATAAGCTGGATTATGCCGGCTATAGCAACAAGGTGCCTGCCAGTCAGTACATCAGCACCCTTACCGGTATTCTTACCCGGGATAATTACCTGCTGCTGTTGTTGGCAGAAACAGCGGTTCTCCTGGTAGTCACTGCCTTTGCATTTTTTGCCCCGAGAATGAAAAAGCTGTTACCGGATCAGGCAACCGGTAATTTTATAATCGCCGGTATCTATTTTATTTTCGGAGTTTTGATTTTTGTCCCACAGGTAGTCGTATATACTAAATCCGGGTTTTTCGGGAGGTATTATCTGCCACTTATGCTGGGGCAGGCTATGCTGCTTGTCGTTCCTTTGTATCTGATCAGAAAAACCATTACCAACCGGATTTTACTCATCGGCAGCTATGGGTTTTGTGTAGCAGGAATTGCCTTCTTTATAGCCCGTAACTTCAACTCTGTTACTCAGGCCAGTCAGGGGTTTGCCCAGACGGGCCGGACTATTCAGGAAGTTTTTGCAGTAATTGATGAAAAAGCAGATACTGGTGGCAAGATTCTGATGGTGACAGGTCCGGCGTCGTACGAGTCTATAGCTTCTGTTGAAGTTTATCTGCAGCATATACTCAAAAAGCCCAATCCTCTTTATTTTTTCTTTACTGATAAACCCTCTTTTCCAGTTAAAAAAAAACACAGGTTTGAAAATATAAAAACTACCACTGATATCGAAGTGATTGTGATCCTGCATGGATTGGAGTACCAGTTTCTTCAATTATCTGCTGATTGGTTTGATCCCAGCCGGTTTCAATTTAAAGAAATCGGCAGTTTTGTGATCTACTACCGATAAATAATAAATACAACCAGCTTACTCTTCTCATTTTATGCATTCTTCAAATTCTGTCGTGAGTGCCTGTATCGTCTGTAACAGCAACGAATTTACCACTCTGTACGATGGCATTCTTGAATGCAATGTATGTGACCACGTGGTTGCTGACCTCAACTTGTCATCAGAACAGTTGTTTGAGCTTTATAAGAAGAATTATTTCTTCGGTGAAGAGTACAGCAATTATGTAAATGATGAGCAAGTACTGAAGAAAACTTCAGGCTCCGGATGAAAATCCTGAACTCCTATCTGAAGCCGGAGCAACACAATAGTCTGTTTGAGGTGGGTTGTGCTTATGGCTTTTTTCTGGATCTGGCCCGGAGACAGTTTTCCCGGGTCAGTGGAATCGATATTACTGACGATGGCATCCGGTATGCCCGTGAACATCTGAAGCTGGATGTAGTGAAAGACGATCTGCTGAAGCATGACCTGGGTAATCAGAAGTTTGATGTAATTTGTCTGTGGGACACCATTGAACATCTGAGTCAACCTCACTTGTACCTGGAAAAGCTGAGCAGGCACATCACTCCGGGAGGGCTTATCGCAATTACCACCGGAAACATCGCCAGCCTTAATGCCAGATGGAGCAAGGAACGCTGGCGGCTTTTGCATCCCCCGACGCACATTCACTACTTTACTTTGCAAAGCCTGGAAAGGTTGCTTGGGAACTACGGGTTTAAAGTCATTTACAAAAGCCATTGCGGATTCTACAGAAGTATTGACAATGTTGCCTACAACCTCTTCGTGCTCAGGTTCAAAAAACCATCTTTTTACAGCACATTGAAAAAATTGAAGCTTACCCGGTTTGATTTTTATTTGAACATGCATGATATCATGTATGTGATAGCTGCGAAAAATTAAAAACTGATATTGCGGAGGCTGGCTATTCTATATCAGGACCGGTCATACTCTTCTTCAATACTTGAAGCGTTTTTTGTAAGACATTTATGCGCTTACCCGTTGGCTAGCTACCGGATGCCTTTTGTTTTTAAGCAACACCTCTATTTTGAATCTTCCAAAGCTTCATACCACACTTCTTTTTTCCCGGCTTTGCTGCTGATCGTGCTCACCATGCCCTACGCTTACGCCATAAGCAGCATTTCCGTATTCATATTTGCCGGACTCTGGTTACTGGACAACTCATGGAGCGAAAAATGGAACAGGTTGCAGCAGTCGCCGCTTGCCTGGCTATTTATGGCCGTGTATCTGATAGAAGCCATCGGCCTGCTGTACACCAGCAACCTGCCGGAAGGTTTGTTTATTTTACAGAAAAAAGTATTGCTTTTCGCCTTTCCCCTGCTGCTGGCAACCATACCTCCCTTTTCAGAAAAACAAATAAAAATTCTGCTGGCCGCGTTTGTAGTCACTTGTGTCGCCGGCAGTCTGGTATGCCTTGCGCAGGGTTTGTACCATGCGCTGGTGCTGGGTCATACTAAGTTCCTTTTTTACCACCAACTGGCGGCATTTATTGACATGCAGGGCATTTATCTGTCTCTGTATACTGGTTTTAGTGCTCTGATCCTTGTATATTATCTGTTATACCAACCCTCTGTGATGTCAGCAACCGTACGGAAGGTCGCGACGGTTACCTCCGTTTACCTTATTGGCTTCACAGTATTGCTATCCATCCGGACCACACTGGCTGCCTTACTTTTCCTGCTGGTTCTCCTGATTGCAATCTACTTTTACAGAAAAAGACAACTACTGAAAGGCTTTCTTGCCATTGCCGGTCTAATCATGTTCGTTACCGGATCAATCTTTTTGAATCCAGTCAGCAGCAGAAAGTTTCGGGAGGCCTTTGATAAAAAGGAGACTATCCCACTGAACAATCAGTCTGATCAATCGCTTGGCCGCGGCTGGGGCGGAAAAGCCCTTCGTTTTGCCATCTGGCAATGTACGGTTGACGTAATTGGCAATAATTTCTGGCTTGGCGTCGGCACCGGCTCAGCCCAGGATGCCTTGCAGGAAGGCTATAGAAAGAGAAACTTTGACTTTGCTTACCTTTACAACAGTTACAATGCCCATAACCAGTATCTGGAAACATGGATCAGTGCCGGTATAGGCGGTTTAGCCGTACTGCTGCTTTCCTTTGTGGTTCCGCTGTACATGTCTTTCCGGACTGGTAACCTTCTGCACGTGCTCCTGATTTTGTTCTTTGCGATCAACTGCCTGACCGAATCAATGTTTGAAAGGCAGAAGGGGGTTATTTTTTACGCTTTCTTTAATTCACTGTTGGCATTTCGTCTGCTCCGGAAGCAGAATTTGCGAAGAGCCGATTTGGCAGGAATTTAAATGGTGCTCAGAGAAAAAATAATCAGCCTTTATATAAGCTGTCTGACTTATCAGCAGGCTATTCTCAGGATTACGGAACTTGCCCATGCCCGTACGCCTTCTTATATCTGTTTTGCCAACGCCCACATGACAGTTGAGGCCTATTACGACAGCAGTTTTGCCCGGGATGTAAATCAAGCCAGCGTTGTAGCGCCTGACGGGATGCCCATTGTGAAAATACTGCAGTGGTTCTTTGGCATGGATCAGCAGCGGGTGGCAGGCATGGATGTTATGGAGAGTTTATTTCCAGTGTGCGAGCAGGAGCATTTACCGGTTTTCCTGTTTGGTTCCTCCCCGGAAAATCTGGATGCAATCAAAGAACGGCTCAGCCGCGAGCATCCTGCCCTCAAAATAGCAGGCGCGCTGTCGCCGGATTTCAACGCTTTCACTCCGGATGATAATGAAAATTATATTCAGCAGATTAATCAGTCTGGCGCATCAGTAGTGTTGGTTGCTTTGGGATGTCCTAAGCAGGAAAAGTGGATGGCGGCTCATTGGGAAAGAATTCAAGCGGTACTGCTGGGGGTAGGAGGCGCTTTTCCGGTTTACGGAGGCATCAGAAAAAGGGCTCCCCTATGGGTAAGGAATCTTTCCATGGAATGGCTGTTCAGGCTATTACAGGAGCCTGAAAGAATGTTTAAACGGTATGCCGTTACCAATAGTCTTTTTTTATTCTTGCTTGTAAAGCAATGGTTTAGCACCAGATTTGCGGGGGAAACTAACCGGAAGAGTACGCATAAAATTTCTTAAAAATTTTATGCCCATTGCAACCATATGCGAATGCAAAGTGTATCCTTGATGAATACTGAATGTACATATTGCCTGAACAGGTGTTCCATCAGTACAGGCAATATGTATATTCAGTATTCATCAAGGATCAGAAAAGTCATTTGTTGATTTTCAAACAACGCAATGAATTATTCTAATTCCGGCCATTTAAAATAAGCTAACAACATACATAGAACACGATATTTTCAAGTACATTTCTCAATTTTTTATACCTTTACCACCGGATAATTTAACCTTTTCTAAAAAAAATTGGCTGTAAAATACTCTCATTTTGCCCGATTGGTTTACCTGACAGGGGATATTATCCTGATAAACCTTTCCATCTCACTGGCTTACTTCCTGAGGTTTGGCAACCTTGATGTAATGACTCAGCCAGCGTATCTGGTATTGGGGTTCTACTTCAACGTTGTCTGGCTGGCGGTTGCGTTCATCCTGAAAACATATAATATCAGCCGGGTAGCTCATTATACCCAGATCGCACAGGACCTGCTCAAACTCCTGTTTTTTCACGCTTCGCTGGTTACAGTTTTTATCGTTGCGATTAAGGGTTATAATTACTCACGCGAACACCTGATCGTCACCTACCTGCTGACCTCTGCCTCCGTGGTGGCATGGCGTTTGGGTTGCGTCAAAATATTCCGGATGTTCAGGGTAGCCGGCCGCAACCGGAAGCGGGTAGTGATTGTGGGAGTCAGCGAAATTGCGGGTCAGCTGAAAAAGTTCTTCAATATAAATCCTCAGTACGGATACCAGTTCATGGGCTATTTTGACGATCACGCCAGCAACAGCGACGACGTAAGGGGCAGAGTATCAGACGTAAAGGATTACGTGCTCGCCAACCAGGTAGATGAGATTTACTGTACCATGACCCAGGTGAACAATCGCCAGGTGAATGACCTGCTTGACTTTGCGGAAAAAAATCATGTTCACGTAAAAGTTGTTCCTGATTTCCGCGAAATCAATTACCGCAAGATAGATATTGACTTCTACGATGATTTTCCGGTACTCACCTTCCGCGAAATCCCCCTGGATGATGTGCTGAACCAGGTTGCAAAACGCGCTTTCGATATTGTATTTTCCCTGCTCGTCATTGTGTTCGTATTTCCGTGGCTGCTGCCCGTCATTGCCCTGCTGATCAAACTGGATTCAAGCGGACCGGTTTTCTTCTGGCAGCAGCGTTCCGGCAAAAACAATCAGAACTTCTGGTGTCTGAAGTTCAGAAGCATGTACTCAGATAATGTTTCCGGTTTCAAGCAAGCCACCCGCGACGACTCCCGCATTACCCGGGTGGGGCGTTTTCTCCGCAAAACAAACCTCGATGAGATGCCCCAATTCTTCAATGTACTCCTTGGGCATATGTCCGTGGTCGGGCCGAGACCTCATCCGATTGTGCTGGATGAAAACTTCCGGGATGTAATCGAACGCTACGATGAGCGCAACCTGGTGAAGCCGGGCGTAACCGGGCTGGCACAGGTGAAGGGTTACCGCGGCGAAACTGCCCATCCGCAGCTGATGAAAAACCGGGTGCGGGTAGATCTGTTCTACATCGAAAACTGGTCGTTTGTGCTTGATATCAAGATTATTTATCTCACCATCTCCGGAATGATGCGCGGCGACCAGAATGCCTTCTGAGCCATAGGGCAGTAGTTTTCAGTGACAAATATTTAGTAAAGGGATACCCCAGCGAAAAAAGCCATCCGGAGATGGCTTTTCTGATTTCTGAAGGGGAAAGGGAATTGATTATGCCTTTTTCTCCTTGATACGGGCTGCTTTACCCATTCTGCCTCTCAGGTAGAACAAGCGTGCCCGCCGTACCATACCCTGACGGATCCGCTCAATTTTTTCGATGCTCGGAGAAGCAATCGGGAAAATCCTTTCTACACCCACTCCGTTGGACACCTTGCGTACAGTGAAAGTCTCACCGGCGCTGCCGGAGTTGCGGCGCTGGATTACAGTGCCCTGAAACTGCTGGATGCGTTCTTTGGTGCCTTCCCGGATTTTTACGTGTACGTTGATGGTATCCCCCGGCTGGAAGTCCGGGAAGGCGTTGCGCCGCTCACGGGCCTCCGCTTCGATCATTTTGATAATTTCGCTCATGATGGTATAGTCAGTGTTTGGGATACGCTGTCGGCTCTTGAAAAACGAGTGCAAATATAGCAATATCAGGTGAAGCACAATCCATTACGTGTAATTATTTTTACTCAGATTCGCACTGTTCATCTGCCTGTAACTTATCCGGAACGTATTATCTTTGCGACCATGGCCACTCAAGAAAAAGTTTCTGAACACAACCTGGGCAAAATCATTTCTCACGCCAAAGAATACGGCTTTGTCTTTCCGTCCAGCGAAGTATACGACGGTCTGGCGGCAGTGTATGACTATGGCCCCTACGGCGTTGAGTTGAAAAATAACCTGAAAACGCTCTGGTGGAAATCCATGACGCAGTTGCAGGACAATGTGGTGGGCATTGACGCATCAATCTTCATGCACCCGCTTACCTGGAAAGCTTCGGGTCACGTAGACAGTTTCAACGACCCGATGGTTGACAACCGGGACTCTAAAAAACGCTACCGGGCCGACCAGTTGCTGGAAGCCAAAGCCGAAGAATACGCCAAAGCCGGACAGGAAGAGAAAGGCCATGCCCTGCTGGTGGAGATGGGTCGTTTGCTGGACGCCGGTGACCTGAACGGAGTACGCGAGCAGATCATTTCCGAAGGGATTGTGTGTCCGGTTTCCGGTACGGCCAACTGGACCGAAGTACGCCAGTTTAATCTCATGTTTTCGACCAGAGTAGGTTCCGTAGCCGAAGATGCCGACACGATTTACCTGCGTCCCGAAACCGCCCAGGGCATATTCGTCAACTTCCTGAACGTGCAGAAGACGGCCCGGATGAAAATTCCCTTTGGCATCGCCCAGGTCGGCAAAGCCTTCCGCAATGAAATAGTGGCCCGCCAGTTTATCTTCCGCATGCGGGAATTTGAGCAGATGGAGATGCAATACTTCGTGCGGCCCGGCGAAGAAATGAAGTGGTACGAATTCTGGAAAGAAACCAGGCTCAAATGGCACCAGGCAGTAGGCCTGCCCGCCCAGAAGCTCAAATACCACGTCCACGAAAAGCTGGCGCATTACGCCAATGCTGCCGTTGACATTGAGTTTGAGTTTCCGTTCGGCTTTAAAGAGATAGAAGGCATTCACTCCCGTACGGATTTTGACCTGAGCCAGCACCAGAAGTTGTCGAAGAAGAAGATGCAGTACTTCGACAATGAGATCAACCAGAACTACGTGCCCTACGTGGTGGAAACCTCAGTCGGGGCTGACCGTCTTTTTCTGGCGGTGTTGTGCAATGCTTACACGGAGGAAGTGGTAGGTGAAGGCGAAAACCAGAAGGAGCGTACCTACCTGAAACTGCACCCGGCCATTGCGCCGGTAAAAGCAGCCATATTCCCGCTGGTGCGGAAGGATGGCCTGCCTGAGAAGGGGATGCAGATCTTCAACCAGCTCAAGCAGGACTTCCGCGTGGTGTACGAAGAACGGGATGCCATCGGCCGGCGGTACACCCGTCAGGATCTGATCGGTACGCCCTTCTGCATTGCCGTGGACTACCAGACGCTGGAAGACAATACCGTCACGATCCGCCACCGCGATTCAATGGAACAGGAAAGGGTAAGCATAGAAGAGCTGAGAGACAAAATAGCCCGGGAAGTATCCTTCTCCCGGATTTATGAGCAGTTATAGGCAGCAAATGAAAAAGCCCGGCTGTTACGCCGGGCTTCATCGTTTTTTGTAAGCATAACAAATTCTGATAAGACACTCAGGCGTCTTCCTCTGCAACTGCCTATGCAAGCAGCTTTTTCTGAAATTTCACTTCTGAAACCTGATCTCTGTTTTACCGGAGCCGGTCGGCTGACCTTACCAGGTTTTCGTCACGGCGGATAAACCGGTTGGCAATCAGGTTGCAGATCATGGCCGCCATCGGCAGGTAGGTGCCCGTCAGGTATCTGCCCTGCTGGCCTTCGATGTACTCATCTCCCTGACCGGAAAACAGGATAATCAGACCGAGTACGCCAGCCATCAGCAGGGAGTTCAAGGCGCCCAGTTTGATCTGCAACAGCCGGTTTTTGAACTTACTGATGGAAAAAAAGGCAATGAGTGCGGCTATAATGGATAAGCCGGCGATGTAAAAAACCGGCTTTGAGTTTACTTCCGAACCCTGCCGCACATGCTCCAGCCGGAAAGCATCGAGAGTAGCAATTTCGTTTCCCCGCTGCTCCTGCCAGAATTCCATGAAAACAGTGATAATCATCAGTGCCCCCAGCAGGAGCAGAAATAGTGTCTGAACGCGCTGCCACATAACTTTAAAAATTGTAAATGCTCAATGGTAAATTTTAAATTCAGGAGGCGCAAAGTTGGCGGATATTCATTCAGCATTCAAAATTCATAATTTAAAATTTCTCTACACTTCTATTCCCATCTGCCGCATCAGCTGGCTGGCATTGAAACTCTGGCAGATTCCTTCGCGCAGTTTGTAGTCAAAGTGCAGTTTGCCGTCGGCAAAATCGCTGTTGAAGCTGTAGTTCGTCACGTATTCGGGTGATATTTCACCCATTTGCCCCAGCGCCAGATCGTGCGTGGAAACCAGACCCGTAGCATTGTGATTGTGCAGCTGCCGGATCAGGGCCTTTGCTCCTTCGTGCCGGTCGTTGGAGTTGGTTCCCTTCAGGATCTCGTCAAGGAGATAAAATACGGGCTGACCCTCCGGCAAAAGGTCGATCAACTGACGGAGGCGTTTCAATTCGGCATAAAAGGATGATACGCTTTCCTCCAGCGAGTCCTGGGTGCGCATGGCCGTAAACACCTGAAATACAGAAATGCGACAGGCAGCAGCGCATACAGGGGCTCCGGCAAGGGCCAGCACGGCATTGATGCCCAGCGTCCGCAGAAAGGTGCTTTTGCCCGACATGTTGGAGCCGGTTACCACTACCGTTTTGCCTGTTCCCTCCACAAAAAAGCTGTTACTGACCCGCTTTTGCGCGGGAATAAGCGGGTGGCCCAGTTCGCGGGCTTCGTACTGAAAGTCTGCTCCGGTAGTTTCCGGAAGTACGTACTCAGGATTGGCAAAGCCGAAACCGGCCATACTGTTGAGCACCTCCGCCTCCGCCAGCGCATCGAACCACTTCCGGACGGTACTTTCCATACCCGACTTCCATTTCTCCAGCCGGATCATCCAGTACAGGTCCCAGAGCAGCGTCACATTGACCATCAGGTAAAAAACGGCGTTGCGCCGGGCCTGCAGATTGGTGAGCAGCGAAGCCAGTTGCCTGATCTTACCCGACGCCGGTACTGCTTCGCCGGTCAGCCGGTCTTTGATCCGCAGCATGCTGGCCGACCCGAACGGATGCCCCTCCAGCGACTGGATCAGTGAGCCGTAGGCACGCAGCGTCCGGGAGGTCTGCCAGGCGCCTTCTGCCGCCTGGTGTACTTCCCGGAAAGTATACCGCAGCAGCCAGCCATTGACCAGCAGGAAAAGAATGGGCAGGTGATACGTAACGGTTTCAGAAAAGATGGATAACAGAATAGCCGTTACAGTCAGCACGGGCATCAGGTAAGCCAGCACCACCAGCCATTTGCGGCTGCTGATCTGCGGTGGCTGCTTCAGCCAGTTCAGTAACCGGCGCAGGTTTTCGGGGTCATCTTCCCAGTGCCGGCCGGTAGCCTGAAAGTGCTGCCGCCAGTCGGGGTGGCCGGCCAGCTCTTTTATTGCCTGCTGCCGGTGCATGATTGCCTCACGGTCCGCCGGGTGCTGAAGCCATGCGGCGAGCTTCACCCGGCCGTCGGGGGTGTTGGTACGGTTCAGCAATACGTACAGGGAACTCCGCCCGAACACATCCAGATCACCGCTGTAAGGATGCACCGGGTTGGCAAAGTCGATGCCGGAGTCGGCGGGGTGATGAACTCCGCTGTAGCGGGCCAGCTCTTCGCGGTTGATATCCGCCAGAAACCTGAACTGATCCCGTTGCCAGGCAATCTGCTGGTGCCGTTGGACCAAAGCCACAAAAAGCACCAGCGCCACTCCTGCCGCAACCAGTGCAAAGTCTAGTCCGGAAAGCCCAAATGCAAGCCACGCCAGTAATGCCGCCCCGATGAAAAGACCCACCCTAAGCCATGACCAGGTATTGAAACGCCGCTGCCACAGAAGGGCCTCTTGTGCGTATTGGTCCCTTTTCTGTCCGAAAAACTCCGCGGGGTTGGTAGTGAATTGCTGCATAGGGCAAGTTAATAGACTTTATTAGTTTCGGAAACCCCCAAACTCTTACGCCTGATTGGAAAATCTGCAATTAAGTGGTTATCTTGCCATTCTTCTTGCAAGCATTTTAATTTACCAATGGCATTAATTAACAAGATCAGAGAAAAGTCCGGTTGGGCTATCGGCTTTATTGCAATCGGCCTTGGAATTTTCATTGTCGGCTCTGACCTGCTTGGCCCCGGCGGCAGTGGTGGATTGTTGGGCAACGACGAAAAAGTAGGCGTAATCGCCGGTGAAAAAGTCACGCTGAAGGAGTACCAGGCGGAACTCGAGCAGATGCAGGCCAACTACGCCATGCAAACCGGCCGCAATCCTTCCGAAGCAGAAATGGGCAGCCTGCGCGACCAGGCATGGAACCAGATCATCTTCAAAACGGCCTACCGCGATCAGTTTGACGAACTCGGCCTCGCCGTTCCCGACGACGAACTGGAAGACATGGTGCAGGGCAATCATATTGACCCGGTAATCCGGCAGACCTTTGTGAACCCGGCTACCAACGAATTTGACAAGAGTCTGGTGATCCGCTACTTGCAAAGCCTGCGTTCGGATTCCATTCCTCCCCAGCAAAAAGCAGCCTGGTTCTCTTTTGAGCAGCAGCTTGGCCCCCGCAGATTACAGGCTAAATACGAGAACCTGCTGAAAAATACCGCCTACGTAACCAAAGCTGAAGCGCAGCGCGAATACGTAGCCCAGACGGCCAAAGCCAGTGCCAGTGTACTGTACGTTCCTTTCTACAGCGTACCCGATACGGCCGTAAAAGTAACCGACAGCCAGTTGCAGGCTTACCTGGACGAGCATAAGGAATTGTACAAGGGCGAAGCTTTCCGCAGAATCCAGTACGTTTCCTTCTCTATTCTGCCGTCGGCCAAGGACAGTGCTGATCTGTACGCCTAAATAAAGGAGCTTGCAAAAGGACTGGCTTCGGCTCCCAATGATTCATATTTTGCCGCCGCCAACACAGACGTTGCCTTCCCCGGCTCCTACCGCCCCATCGGCGAATTGCCCGAAGACATACAGGGCGACATCACTACTTTCATCAAAGGTGGCATGTATGGTCCCTTCCGCGAAGGCGATACCTACTCGATTTATAAACTGGCCGACATAAAGGACGACACGACTGCATCGGCGCGGGCCAGCCACATTCTTTTCCGGGCGGATAGTTCTGCACAAGGTCAGGCTGAGGCATTGCGCAAAGCCCGCGAAGTACTGGCTCAGATCAAAGCAGGCGCTTCCTTTGAAGAAATGGCCCGCGTTCACGGCACCGACGGTACGGCCCAGAGTGGCGGCGACCTTGGCTGGTTTACCAGAGGCCGCATGGTAAAGCAATTTGAAAATGCCGTGTTCAGCTTCAACGGCACCGGCCTGATCGGGGAGCCGGTCAAAACTGATTTTGGCTACCACATCATCAAGGTTACCCAGCCCAAAACAAGCCGGCTGTACAAGCTTTATGCGATCAAAAAGAGCATCAGTGCCAGCGATGCTACCCGCGATGAGGCTTACCGCCGGGCAAGTTCTTTCCTGAGCAACAGCAGTGATCTGGAGTCTTTCCATGCCAATTTAAAGAAAGACCCTACCCTTTCCAGCAACATCGCGGAAAGAGTACGCCCGAATGACAATTTTGTGAATACGGTAACCAATGCCCGTGAAATTGTACGCTGGGCTTACAATACCGAAACTGAGGTGAACGACGTAGCTAGCCAAGTGTTTGAACTGGAAGATCAGTACGTGGTAGCTGCCGTAACGGGTGCCGGCGAAGAGAAGAAGCCCACCGTTGAGGCTTACCGGAACGAACTTACTGCCAAAGTGCGCAATCAGATGAAGGCTGAGCAGATTATCGGGAACCTGGGAACGGTGACTGGCCCACTGGATGCCGCCGCTCAGAAGCACGGTGCGCAGGCGCAGGTGGTTCAGGTATCAGATGTTACCTTAGCTTCCAATTCTCTCCAGAATATCGGGAATGATCCGGAAGCTGTGGGACGCATATTTGGCCTCAAGCAGGGTGCCCGGTCCAAGCCGTTTGCCGGTGAAAACGGCGTTCTGGTGGTAGAAGTAACTGGTACCACGCCTGCTCCGGCTATTGCGGATTACTCCCAGTACAGAAATCAACTACAGCAGACCAACGGCTCACGCGCCGGTTACTTCCTGGCGCAGGCAATTCAGAACGACGCGGATATCGAAGATTACCGTTATAAATTCTATTAACCGGCGGTTAGCATATCAGCTGGTTACCTATAAACCGTAACATAAAACAATCTGACCCGGTTTTGTCCGACTATCCGACTATTGAATCAGGTAAACAATAACCAAAAGCCAGTCCGGTACGGGGCTGGCTTTTGATTTTTACGGCGTTTGGACGTATAACAAAGAAATGAACACCAAAGCTAACCACGTACTCCTATGTCTGCCATTCATTCCTTTGTTGAGTACCACCTGCTGCATCCGGAGGTAAGAGATATGCAAGTAGAAGCCGCCGTCCGGGAAGTTATTGCGCACCAGCTGTCTGCCATTTGCGTACCCCCTTACTGGGTAAAGAAAGCCAGCCGCGACACCAATCCGGCCGGGATTGCCCTGGCTGCGGTGGTGGGCTTTCCCTTCGGCTACCAGCGAACCGAGGCCAAGGTTAGCGAAGCCGAACTGGCCTTTGCCGATGGCGCTCAGGAAATCATACTGACCATCAACCTGTCGGCGCTTAAGTCGGAGCGGTGGAACTGGATCAAGGCTGAAATTGCACGTTTTGCCAAACTGGTGCACGATCAGGAAAAGCCGCTTACTGTGCTCACTGACGCAGACCGGCTGACCCCTCAGGAGGTAGTCAGGCTCTGCAAAGATGCCGTTGACGCAGGTACGGATTTTTTTCAGACGGCTACCGGTGCGCTGGCTGCAAATGAAGCCCCGGTTCATTCTGTCGCTTTCCTGCGTGAGACACTGCATCCTTCGGCAGGGCTGAAAGTTTTCCGGAACCATCTCACTCCTGCCGGGGCAGCAGAACTGCTGAAAGAGGGCGCCGATAAAATCTGCACCCCTCACCTGTCAGGGATACTTGTAAATTTGCCTCCAGAAAAAACGCAGGTTATCAACCAACTGACGCCGAAAAGCGTTATGCAAACAGATCAAAACAGCGAACATGACTGCGGTTACCACCCATAAAAATATTTCTTTTGACGATACTTCGGTGGCTTTTGCTTCCCGTTCCAATGCCCGGCTCCGGAAAATGTACTGGCTCTTTGCAGCCATGAACAACAGCCTGCTGGTAAATGTGGGTACCGGTGCCATCAAGCTGGCCCTGCAACTCCATCTGCCGGTCAAAGGGTTGATCCGCAACAATTTTTTCGCGCATTTCTGGGGGGGACAAACCATAAGCGACTGCGAACCGGCAATACAGGAACTGCACAACTTCGGGGTAGGTACTATTCTCGACTACTCGGTAGAAGGAGAGAAAAGTGAAGCTGGTTTTGAAGAAACCACCCGCGAAGTGATAGCGACCATCCGGAAAGCGGCCGGTAATCCGGCGGTACCGTTTTCAGTGTTCAAGATCACGGGTGTTGCCGACGCTGCATTGCTCGAAAAAGTACAGCAGGGACAGCGTCTTTCCAAAGCTGAACAAGCGGCATTCCAGCAAGCAAAGAACCGGGTAGATGCCATCTGCCGGGAAGCGGCGGAAGGGCAGGTGCGGGTATTTATTGACGGCGAGGAGACCTGGATTCAGAATACCATTGACGACCTCACCTGCCAGATGATGCGCAGGTACAACCGGCAGGAGGCCATTGTCTGGAATACATACCAGCTTTACCGTCAGGATGCTTTGGGCAATTTACAGAAAGCATTTGCGGAAGCCGGACGGGAAGGCTACTACCTGGGAGCCAAACTGGTACGCGGTGCCTATATGGAAAAGGAACGCAACACTGCCGGCAAACAGGGTCTTCCCGATCCGATTCAACCCGACAAAAACAGCACCGACGAAGATTTCAACGATGCGCTTCGGTTTTGCATGGCTCACCTGGACCGGGTCCGGTTCTGCGCCGGTACTCACAACGAACAAAGCTGCTACCTGCTGCTGGAGTTGATGGATCAAAAGAACATTGCGCCGGAAGACTCCCGTATCTGGTTTGCCCAGTTATACGGCATGAGTGACAATATTTCCTACAACCTTGCCCGGGCCGGTTACAACGTAGCCAAGTACGTACCCTACGGACCGGTAGCCGCTGTAATGCCATACCTCTTCCGCCGGGCGGAGGAGAACACTTCCATTGCCGGCCAGAGCAGCCGAGAGTTCCGGCTGATCGCAAAAGAGATGCGCCGCCGGAAAAAGATCAACAAGTAACCGGGAGAATTTCCGGTCAACAGGGGTCACAAGTATACTTTAGCCAGTGATTTTGACGCACCACTGGAAGATTTTAAAGACTATATGTAATGAGACTGCTGTGGGATACGCATACTTTCCTGTGGTTTGTGGCCGGCAGTAGCGAGTTGAGTCAAAAGGCCAGGCAAACCATTGAGACACCATCCAATGAGCATTTCTTAAGCATTGCTAGCTTGTGGGAGATTTCTATTAAGACCGTCCTTGGTGAACTAGCAATCCAAGGCAGTTATGAATCGGTTATCAATGATGTTACTGAGAACGGTATCCAGATTCTGCCTATCAATTTTACCCATACGGTCCAGCAGCATCAACTGCCTTTACACCACCGTGACCCTTTCGATCGTATGATTGTTTCCCAAGCTCTTATTGAAGGCATGCATTTAAATTAGTAGAGGCGAAGTTTTTGATGAGTATTTGAAAAATCAGTCCTTTACAAGAATTTGGTAAAGAAGGCCAGCAGGCAACACCAAGCCCTACGGCCAGCGGCCCGCCATAGCGCAGACCCAAGCATGAGGGCTCGCCGTCGTGGGTTTTCGGTTCGTTAGCACACATCAAGAATGAAAAGAACATTACTGTTTCTATTGGCATTCATTGTTTTGCATGACAACCGCAGGTGGATAGACAAAAAGAATTGGACTTTGCTTTCCCTTCAATAATCTTTAATTCATTTGAGCAGGTAAAAGATAAGATTACAGGGGAGTGGTCGGGAAAAGAAGTCTGTTGACAAAAAATTCAACGGAAGGACAATTTACTCTTGAAGTTAAGTATGATTTCGAAGAGTTTTTTACTCTCATTGAGCATAAGCTAGTGGAAGATAAACAAACGAATAAGACAGTCATTAGAGCTATGCTTTACAAAATTGATGACCATTATGTACCCGAAACTGACGACAACGCTATACTGACTTTACATTTTCTATCAGAGAAGCAGCTTAAATTGAATGATTGGCTGTTTGAAAGATAAAATGAAAAGGACGTGTGCTAACACCAGCTACAACCGGCCAGCGGCTCACCGCATTGCCTTAACTTGAGGGCACGCCATCGTGTAGCTTCGGTGCGTCAGTTGTTTTTGATCAAGAATTCAAAATCCAGAACCCGATTAATTTTGCCTGCTTACCTGAGTACATGATCAGAATTAAATTATAGATTTTAGACTTTAAATTCTGAATTAAAACCTCTCACCGACAGTATGTTATCATACCCATTCAAAATTGGGAATTCATAATTCAAAATTGTTTTCTCACTTACACCTTCCGTTTTTCTATGTCACTTTTCAATCAGACCCGCCGCGTATTTATGGAAACCGCCGGTCTTGCCGCAGCCGGTATCACCTTGTCAGGCTATGCACCAAAGCCGGCTGAACCGCGGACCGCACCCAAAGAAATGCTGGTGTACCTGGGCACGTACACGACCGGCAAAAATAATGGCAAAGGCATTTATATCTGCAAAATGGATATGACCATCGGTGCCCTCAGCCCGGTACGTACGGTTGAAGGCGTTACCAGTCCCTCCTTTCTGGCCACCGACCGGCAGCGCCGTTACCTGTACGCCGTCAATGAAATCACCCAATACGAAGGAAAAAAGAGTGGCTCAGTCAGTGCTTTTGTGGTAGATGCCAAAACCGGAAACCTGACCCTGCTCAACCGGCAACCCACCCTGGGCGGGGCACCCTGCTACGTGACGGTAGACAACAGCGGTAAGTTTGTGCTGGTAGCCAACTACGTCGGCGGAAACGTGAGTGTGTTTCCGGTACAGAAAGATGGCAGCCTCGGCCCGGCTACGGAAATGATTCAGCACGAAGGATCCGGTGCAAACCAGAAGCGTCAGGACGCCCCTCATGCACACAACGTACGCATGGACCCGGCCAACCGGTTCGCTTACGTTTCCGATCTGGGAATAGACAAAATCATGATTTATCAGTTTAACGCCGGCACCGGCGAGCTGACCCCGAATACGCCTCCGTCGGCTAACCTCAAGCCCGGTGCCGGTCCGCGTCACCTCACCTTCCACCCGAAAGGAAAGTTTGCCTACGTGATCAACGAGCTGAATTCTACCATTACGGCTTTTACCTTCGACAAGACCAAAGGGTCCTTGCAGGAACTGCAAACCCTCTCCACGTTACCGGCTGATTATCCGGAGGAAAGTTTTTGCGCCGACATTCACATTTCACCGGATGGCAAATTCCTGTACGGCTCCAACCGCGGGCACAACAGCATTGCCGTTTTTTCAATCCATGAACAAACCGGCAAACTGACCCCCGTGGACCATACGCCGGCCGGCGGCAAATGGCCCCGCAATTTTGCCATTGACCCGACGGGCAATTTTTTACTGGTGGCCAATCAGAACACTGATAACGTTGTCGTGTACCGGATTGATCCGCATACGGGAAAGCTGAAGGCCACCGGCAACACCATTGAAGTGCCGGCCCCCGTGTGCATACTGCTGGCTCCGGCCACTGTTTAAACTTTTACCCATTCACTTACCTGTCATATGAAAAAGTTAGTCGCATTTGCCATTTTACCGGCTTTGCTGGTGTTGATTATTGCCGGATTCAACGGCAGGAAGGCTGCCGCCTGGAAGATAGTTACTGCCAGCAATGAACCAGCCAGGCGTCACGAAAATGCCTTCATGAAAGCCGGCGATAAGTTTTACCTCTTTGGTGGGCGCAAGAAACAGTCGGTAGACCAGTACGATCCCAAAACCAATTCATGGAAACCGGTAGCAGAAACTCCGTCGGAAATGCACCACTTCCAGGCGGTGGAATACAAGGGAGAAATCTACGTACTTGGGGCATTTATGGGCGATTTCCCGCACGAAACGCCGGTTCCCAAAATCTACATTTATAACGCGGCCAAAGACCAGTGGCGGGAAGGGGCCGAAATTCCCGAAAACCGCCGGAGGGGAGCCGCCGGTGCCATTGCCTACAAGGATAAGATCTATATGGTGTGCGGCATTATTGACGGGCATTACGACGGCCACGTCACCTGGATGGATGAGTTTGACCCCGCTACCGGCAAATGGCGCACCTTACCCGACGCCCCCAATGCCCGCGACCATTTTCAGGTGGCCGTGGCCGGCGATCAGCTGGTGGTAGCCGGAGGCCGCCGTTCCACGCACCGCACCGGCCACGTGCTGGACCTGACCATTCCGGAAGTAGATATTTTTGATTTCAAAACCAGTTCATGGAAAACACTGCCGGCGGCTCAAAACATTCCGACGCCCCGCGCCGGCTGTACTTCAGTAACCCAGGGAAACAGGGTGCTGGTAATCGGCGGCGAGAGTCCGCAGAAGCTGGCGCATAATCAGACGGAGGCATTCAACCTGAAGACAAACAGCTGGGAAAAGTTGCCTCCGCTACAGACCGGCCGGCATGGCACACAGGCTTTTCTCTACAAGAACAAAGTCTACATCGCGGCCGGGTCGGCCAATCAGGGCGGCGGCCCGGAGATGAATTCAATGGAAGTACTGGAGTGATGAATCAGACGGTAGCCGCAGGATGTTGTGCACAATTCCCCCATACCAGAAAAGCTGTTAATTAACGGGGCTAACGTTGAAATGAATTCGGGTTAACTGATCAAACATGGCGAAAATTATAAAAGCTTTATTTATGGATTCAGCATTTTTCTTGTCATTCATCCTGGTCTGCATTTACTGTTTCTGATGCATAAAAAGAACGGGTTTAAAGACTGGATTTCCTGGACCATTATTGGTGGAGCTGGAATATGCGGATTGATCGAAATAGTATTGACAAAATAATAACGGGCCGGTGTCCGCCGGCACCAGCCCTGCATCCACTGGCTCCCGTGCCAGCTGTTCACCCGCAGTTGCTTGACTCCTGTCCTCTTACCCGATTCAAACCAGCTATTTATCCTAACCACGATGTCTATCTCCACCCGTCCGGATTCGGACTATTGCGCCGGCAACGGAATCGTTTTCGGAGACAGCCTGTACCAGCGCCAGTTCCTGAAAGTTACCGGCGAGTCCGGCCATAGCTATCCGGTTACCGCGTGCATCAACCGCTGGGCGGCAGTAATTGCTGAAATTGAAGGGGGCTATAATAAATGGCCCATGGAGCTGGAAGAAACTCTTTCTGCAGTGCGTGCACCGGTGGACGATCTGCTGATGGATGCCAGTCTGAACGCCTTTGCGGAACACCGCGTATTCATCAAAGCCATCGGGCAGCTGGATAACCGGTTTATGGGCCTCACCTTCGAGGCGTCCGTACACCCGGAGGATTTTAATTGGTACGAGCGGAGAATCCTCCTCAAAGCAGGGCCGCAATACATCGGTTTTTTACCGGAAAACCTGAAGAGCAGAGTGGAATTGGTCCAGCAGGGTAGCTGAGCCGCAATGAATCAGACAAACAATTATCTGGGTAGTTCAAAGCAAAGACCTCTTAACAGATATGGTGCGGACCAAATCATTTAAATTTTAAAATCCAGCATTTAAATTTCAAGGTTACGGTGCCCAGCGGAGCCAGCCCATGCCGCCCTTATTGGTCTCTACCAGCCAGTAGCTGCCCAGTCTGGCCAGCGCTTCCAGCGTCTGATTCTGGTCCCTTTCTTCCACCACTGCTGCCCCCGGGTCGGGGAAGTCGAAGACCCGTGCCGCAGTTTGCAGCGTAATCTTCCGGACGGGCTTTGCCACGGCCTCCACACTCCCTTTGGGGAGGTAGCCCGTTGTGCCGTCGGGCAGCGCCACCCGGTACCAGTTGCCCGTACCGGCCAGTAATATCAGCGGTGTATTTCTTTCCAGTTCGGCCACGGTGTTGGCCCGGGCCTGCGGTGCAACCCTCAGGGAAGCATTCCGGGCCGAAATCCGGTGCCATTCGCCCAGGTTCTGCAGGTTGACTGCCGGCGCAGCGGGCTCTGCGGAAGGCCGCCGCAGAAAAGGAAAAGGATCAATGGCCCCGCCCATGTACCGGTAGATGCCAAAATGCAGATGCGGCTGGGTAGTAACCGCGTTGCCCGTATTGCCGACCAGCCCAAGGGTATCGCCGGTTTTCACGCGTTGTCCCGGCTGCACCATCTGACTGTCCAGATGCGCGTAGTACAGCACCTGATCCCGCTTGCCATCTGAAAGCCACACGACTTTTCCACCCAGATTGTTGGTATTTACGCCCCTGATGGTGCCTTCCGTAGCCGCAATGACCGGAGTGCCCCGACGGGCAAAAATATCCACGCCTTCGTGTTTACGCCGGCCGCCATCACGGGCCACACCCCAGAAGCTGCCAATGGCTTTGTCGTCCTTACCCGCCACCGGAAAGCCAAGGCTCGGGGCACTGGTAACCGAAAGTGTATACCGGCCGCTGCGGAGCAATTCAGGCTGCACCCGGATCAGGTACTGACCGTCTTCCTGCACTTCGTAGTTTACCATATGATCTGCCGTGTCGGCGGAAGCAACTGCTCTGGGCGTACCTTCCAGCCGGAACACATCCACAAACATCCGCACCGGCTGCCGCGCCTGCACGTCCACCCGGACAACAATACGCTCTCCCCTGCGGGCATCGGTGCGGTAGCTGTACGCGGCCGGCTGGTCGGCGGCAAAGTAACCTGTTTCCTGAAAGGGAATACTGACTACCAGCGAATCGCGCAGTACCCGCTGTCCAGCCATCATCCAGTCCTGCCCGAGTGCGGTTTTGTCCAGGTTGGTATTTTTGAGTGATTGTTCGTACTTCTCGTACGGTGTCTGCTTCCGGAACACCTCCCGGATCGGGGTGGTGTTGCTGCCGCAACCCGTAATCACCAGCGCCAGGCAAAACACGGGCAATACTTCCATTATTTTTTTGAATACCAATCTCATATCAATCAAGCCATAAATACTAAGTAGCCACGCAATTTTAAATTGTGGATTTTAGATTTTAAATGTCAAAATAATTCTCTGACAGTCAGTTGTTTTTGATCAAAAAGTCAAAATCCAAAATGCCCGATTAATTTTGCCCGCTTACTTGATTTTAACGCTGAAGAACGCCTGTTCGTTTGCCGGAGCGGAGCGTAAAAGGCAATAAAAAACCCGTAACCTGTTTCAGGGTGCGGGCTTAAATTTGTGCGGCAGTTTTTAGTTTTTCAGGATCTTGAATTCTACCCGGCGGTTCTGCTGCCGGCCTTCTTCGGTTTCATTCCCGGCAATGGGTACTGATTCTCCGTAGCTCTTCGTAACGATCCGGTCATCGGCAATGCCCTTGGAGACCAGATACTGTTCCACGCTGATGATTCGTCCGCCGGCGAGTCTCAGGTTATAGTCATCTGCGCCTTTAGAGTCGGTATGTCCTTCGATCTGTATTTCCACTTTGGAGTTTTCTTTCATGAATTCTACCACCCGGTCGAGTTCCGGGAAAGACTCGGTACGCAGTTCAGTCATGTCAAAGTCAAAGAACACGTTGTTGAGCCGCACCACCTGACCAACCTCTACGGGCACCAGATACAGATCGCGGTGGATGATCTGCCCGACGCTCAGCATGGTATCGGCAGCCACTACTCCGGGGGCATAACCATTGCCAGCGCCGCTGCGCTGAGGATCAACCACATTGCCAGAAACATCCGGCTGCTGACCCGCCGTGTCGCCGTTTTGGCGGTTCCGGACTACCAGCACATCGCGCAGGGTCGTATCCCTGACCATATTGGCGGCAAAGGCTTCGGGTCTCAGGCCACTCAGGTCAATATTGTCCGATACTGCCACAAAACCGGGTGCCGCGGCCCGAAATCCGTATTTGCTGCCCATCGGCAGCACAATTTTATAATCACCGTTACCGGGGTCAGACCGGGCCGTACCCAGTTGCCGTCCGGTAGCGAGGCTTTCGTAGTTAATGGCCGCGGACAGCGGTTCTTTGGTTTTGGCGTTGAATACCTTGCCGGCAATCAGCACCACCGGATCAGGACGGAATTCTTCTTTAAGTTTCACCCGCACGATGTCCAGACCGTGGTCAGCGTACTGACCGGAAACCAGATAGGCAAATTCGCCGGTAGCATCAATCGAATAATAGCTGTCCCAGTCGCTGGTATTGATGGGCGACCCAAGGTTTTTGGGTTCCGCCCAGTTCTGCCAGGTATCGTCGAGGCGGCGGGTCATGTAAATATCGTGGCTGCCCAGCCCACCGGGGCGGTCAGAGGTAAAGTACAGTGTCACCCCGTCGGAAGCCAGAAAAGGGGTATCATCACTGCCGGCCGAATTCAGGTTGCCAAGCTTTTTGGGCCGCGACCACGTGGCGTCGGGCTTCTGAAAACTGACATAGAGGTCATTGGCTTCGCTCCTTTTGGTTTCGCTGAAGGCAAGCAGCAGTATACGGCTGTCGTTGGAAAGGAAGGCATTGGTAAACACTCCTTTGTTCAAGTCATTGTAACCATCAATCTGCAGTTCCTCCGGCACACTCCAGCCTTCTTTGAGGCGGTTGACGGCCGAGAAACCTTCGCCGCGCAGACGCCCTTTCCGGTAAGCACCCCGGATGATCAGCGTATTGCCGTCAGGCGTGACACTTTCCACGGAGTTGAACAGGCCCAGATTGAATGGCTCGGGCATCCGCCGGGCTTTGGTCCACCTGTCGTCGGCACCCTTGGTGGAGTACCAGATATCCTGCGAACTTTCGGCTCCGAATGTGTTTTGCGGGTGATTATCCACTACGAAAAACAGCGTTTTGCCGTCCGGGGAAATGATAGGTCCCAGTTCGTCGTACGTAGAATTGATAGCATCCCCCAGATTCTGAATTTCTTCAGCAGGGACAGCTTTTGCAGTCTTTTTGTTTCCTGAGCCCTGCCCGAAGCTGGCAGCAGCCATGGCAACCATCAAAAGTGATAAAAGAGTCTTTATACGGTACATATTCAGGAAAAAATATAAGATGTAATGTTTTGATAAACAATAAATTGCTCTTCAGCAACTGAAGTAACCGAATCAGCTTTCAAAGCCGTAATCCGCAAGGCTACGCACGAATACCATCTCCCCTATACAATATATAACCCTTGTAAGGTAATTTAGTTGCTGGTCAACTAATTAAAAAATTTCATTAAACCTTGCTTTTGCCTACCGGGTATGATGTTTACCTAAAGTTGCAAAAAATTCCGTTATTTTAACATGTAACCGGTTTGAAATGTCCGTCCCCCTCTCCTGTTGGTAATTTTTCGGGATAATCCTTAAGTCGTACCCCTACCTTTCGCAGGCGTTGTTTATTTTTACGGAATTGTTATTTTTTAAATTTCAGATCAGATGATTGATCTCCGTAGTGATACCGTGACCAGGCCGACTCCTGCCATGCTGGAGGCAATGATGCAAGCTGCCGTTGGCGACGATGTGTACGGCGAAGACCCTACCGTAAGTGCCCTTGAGGAAAAAACAGCCCGTCTGTTTGGCATGGAAGCCGGATTGTTCTGTCCTTCAGGTACTATGACCAACCAGATCGCCATCAAAGCCTTTACCCAGCCCGGCGACGAAGTGATCTGCGACCGGCTGTCGCATATTTATAACTACGAAGGGGGCGGAATTGCCTTCAATTCAAGTGCCTCCGTGCGGCTGCTCCACGGAGACCGGGGCCGCTTTACGGCGGTTGACGTACAGGAGAATATCAACGACGATAACATCCATTACCCGCGGACCACGCTGGTGGCACTGGAAAACACCGTAAACAAAGGTGGCGGCTGCTACTACCAACCCGGGCAGATTGAGCAGATTTACCAGGTATGCAAGGCCAACGGCATTGCCCTGCATCTCGACGGCGCCCGGATTTTCAACGCCCTGGCCGAAACCGGCGAAGATCCGGCCACTTACGGCCGGCACTTCACTTCCATCTCGGTTTGCCTGTCCAAAGGGCTGGGCACGCCGGTCGGCTCGGTGCTGGTGGGTTCCTATGCCTTGATTCAGAAGTCAAAGCGGCTCCGGAAGGTATTCGGCGGCGGCTGGCGGCAGGCGGGTTATCTGGCGGCGGCCGGCATTTACGCCCTCGACCACCACGTACAGCGCCTGAAGGAAGACCACCGCCGGGCAAAAATTTTAGGCAAAATGCTGCTGGACCAGCCGTTCGTGACGGGGGTGCTGCCGGTCGAGACCAATATCGTGATCTTTAGCCTGCCTTCCGCGGAAACTACCCAACGGGTACTCGACCACTGGCGGTCACGGAACATTCTGGCGGCGGCTTTCGGCAAAAACAGCATCCGGCTGGTCACGCACCTTGGCTTTGACAATGCGCAAATGGACCAGTTTGCCGACGTTCTGAAAAAAATGAAGGTCCCCGCGCCTGATGCCTCTTAAGATTCTGGTTCTGCGCTTTTCCTCCATCGGGGACATTGTGCTGACTACGCCGGTGGTGCGGGCACTGAAAACGCAACTGCCCCGGGCAACGGTTCACTACTGCACCAAGGCAAAGTTCCGGACAATTGTGGAGCACAACCCTTACATTGACCAGTGCATTTATCTGGACGACAGCCTCAACGCCCTGATCAGCCGGCTGAGAGAGGAAAAGTACGACTATGTAATTGATCTCCACCACAACCTGCGGACGCGGATTATCAAACTCCGGCTCGGCGTCAAAGCGTCCAGCTTTAATAAGCTGAACCGGGAAAAGTGGCTGTTGGTCAACTTCAAAAGGAACAAGCTGCCCGACGTACACATTGTGGACCGGTACCTCGATGCGGCAAAGCCACTGGGTGTGCACGACGACGGCAAGGGGCTGGATTATTTTATTCCCCAAAAAGATGTGGCAGGCAAAGAAACGCTTCCGGCTCCCTTCCGGAACGGCTACGCGGCTTTTGCCATCGGCGGCCAGCACTACACCAAAAAACTGCCGCTGCCCCGCCTGATCGAATTGTGCGGCCTGATCAGCCAGCCGCTGATCCTGCTCGGCGGACCGGAAGATGCCGCCAACGGCGAGGCTATCCTTCAGGCATACGGGGATACCCCCCATAAATATATATTCAACGGCTGCGGCAAGTTTTCCCTCAACGGGTCGGCTTCGCTGGTGCGGGAGGCGGAAGTGGTATTTACCCACGACACCGGGCTGATGCACATTGCCGCTGCCTTCGGCAAAAAAATTTACTCGGTCTGGGGCAATACCGTCCCGGCTTTCGGCATGTACCCCTACCGGACTGAACACGTGGTATGGGAAAGGCCACAGCTTTACTGCCGGCCCTGCTCCAAAATCGGGTACAGCAAGTGTCCTGAGGGCCACTTCAACTGCATGAATGAGATAAAATTCCGGTTCTGAATGTGGGGGCAGATGCCTGAAATTTACCCGTCAGCAGGGCCCTGGGTAGATATGGGATGAAATTTCTTTCCCGCTTCAGATTATCTTAGCAGATTCGCAGCCGGTCAATCCTGCAATTACAAGGTCCGTCAGTTTTCCACTGTCAATTTTCAACTATTCATGAGTCCTTATCTCGTACTTTTCATTCTGATTGCCTACTTCGCCATTCTGCTGGTGATCTCCTGGATCACCAGCCGCGGGGCGGATACCAATACCTTTTTTACGGCCGGCAAAAATTCGCCGTGGTACCTGGTGGCGTACAGCATGATCGGTACGGCCCTGTCGGGGGTGACCTTCATCTCCGTACCGGGCAACGTGGGCAACGCGCAGTTTTCCTATTTCCAGTTTGTGCTGGGCAACGTGGTGGGTTACATGGTGGTGGCATTCGTGCTCCTGCCGATGTACTACCGCCTGAATCTGGTTTCGATTTATACGTACCTCGAAAAACGCTTCGGCTTCTGGTCCTATAAAATGGGGGCTTTGTCCTTCCAGATTTCCCGCATCATCGGTGCTTCGTTCCGGCTTTTCCTGACGGCGGCCGTGCTGCAGATTGCCCTGTTCGGTGCGTGGGGCGTGCCCTTTTGGGTGAACGTACTCATCACCATTGCCCTGATCTGGCTTTACACGGCCAAGGGCGGCATCAAGACCATTCTATGGACCGATGCCTTTCAGACCACTTTTCTGATTTCGGCGGTGGCCATCAGTGTCTACCTGATCGCAAACGAATTGGGTCTTTCCCCCGGAAGTCTGGTGACAATGGTAAGCGAAAGTGATGCTTCGCGGATGTTTTTCTTCGACGATCCGAAGAGCGGCAAGTATTTCTTCAAGCAGTTTACCGCGGGCATATTCATCACCATTGCCATGTTTGGCCTTGACCAGGACCTGATGCAGAAGAACCTGACCTGCCGCAACCTGTGGGACGCCCAGAAGAACATGCTCACCTTCAGCGGCGTGTTTATGGTGGTGAATATCCTGTTCCTCACGCTGGGTGCCCTGCTGTATCTCTACGCGGAAAACAAAGGTATTGCCATTCCTGCCCGTACTGATTACCTGTACCCTACCCTGGCGCTGAAGTCGTTTGGCCTGGTGGCGGGCATTGCATTCCTGCTCGGCATCACCGCTTCGTCGTTTGCCAGCGCCGATTCGGCCCTTGCGGCGCTTACCACGTCCTTCTGCATTGATTTTATGAACTTTGACAAACGCACTGAAGCCGACCGGAAAAGGATCAAAACATTTGTGCATCTCGGCCTGTCGCTGGCCCTGCTGCTGGTGATCCTGGCGTTTAACGCCCTGAACGACGAAAGCGTGGTCACGGCTGTATTTACGGCGGCCGGTTACACCTACGGGCCGCTGCTGGGCCTGTACGCTTTTGGCATGATGACCAGATGGCAGGTGCGTGACCGCTTTGTGCCGCTGGTGTGCGTGCTGTCGCCGCTGCTCTGCTATATCATCAACCGCAATTCGAAGGAGTGGCTGAACGGCTACGAGTTCGGTTTTGAAATCCTGATTCTGAATGGTCTGCTTACCTTCATGGGCCTGCTGATGCTGACCAGAAAAAGGGTAACGGCCCCGCAAAAGGTCTGATTGAAGTCTGGATCAGGATTTACCGGATGAAAAGATTAACTGGATTTCTGATAACCCTTAAAGACTGATCTTGTCCTGAATAATCCCGGTAATCCTTCAATCCTGCGAATCCTGGTTCAGACGACAATTTCCTTAGCCGGCTCCCAAAGCAGTTGTTCGAACCGCTGCACCTGATCGTCTGCCACTACCACACCTTCGGCTTCCAGCAGCCGCTGCATTTCGTGGTTACTCCCGAAATGATGCTTGCCCGTCAGCAGGCCGTTGCGGTTCACAACCCGGTGCGCCGGCACGTCGGGCATGGAATGGGCAGCATTCATGGCCCACCCTACCATGCGGGCGGCGCTTTTCAGGCCCAGGTATTGATCAATGGCTCCGTACGTGGTCACCCGGCCGGCCGGTATCAGCCGCACCACCTCGTACACATCACTGAAGAACTTGCTTTTGTCACGCATCGGGTGAGAAAGGGGACGTTGGACTTTGGATTTAAACCGCTGAACTTTGATAACGGCAGAAGCCTCTCTGCCATGCGGCTAAGAGGCTTCTGATTAGCAGGGCAGGTAAAATTAATCTGTATTTCTGTTTACACGTTTCGGCCAGAAGCAACTAACCAATCCATTATTTGAATCGCAATTCAAAATTTAGAATTCACACCTTATAATTGCGCCGTTGCTTAACCGGCCATTGACTGGCGCTTTTTCTCGAAAAAGGGCTTCAGCACCATTTTGTCAAAGAGCACAAGGGCCAGCAGTCCATTGATCAGCAGAAATCCGTTCAGTAACCACTGCTGCTGAAACACATCCGTAAGTACGCCCATATTCAGGGACAGGCCGGGCAGATGACTGGTAATGGACCACGCCGTATTCTGTACTTCCACCGGAATCTGGCGGGTAGCCGTCAGGTAGGAAAGGGCCAGGGCCAGCAGCGTGCAAGCGGCCACTGCCGCCGCCAGAAAGATGGTCTTCGACTGCCGGTAGACCCACGTAACCTGCGTCTGCCCCGCACTTTCCCACGCGTCCATCAGCTTTTCCGTAAAACCATCCGGTGCCCGCTCCAGTACCATGGCGCTTACCTGTGCATCCACGGCGCAGTACTCTTCATACAACGCCCGGCAATCAGGGCACTGCGCAAGGTGGGTCTTATACAGCAGCTGGTCCTCAGCGGCACAGGCCCCGTCCACCAGGTCAAACAACTGCTCATCCGATAAGTGAATCATGGTTTGGGTATTGGGTGTTGGGTAGTAGGTATTTGATATTTGATTTATAAAAGGCTATGCGCTTCTCCTTTCAGCATCCGGTTCAGTTCATCGGCTAAACGCTTCCGGGCCCGGTGCAGTTTCACCTTGGCCGTGTTTGCCGGTATGCCCGTAATACCGGCAATTTCTTCCAGGGTAAATTCTTTCAGGTAAAACAGGGTAATCATGGTCACGTCGTCAGGAGAAAGGTGCTCCAGCGCCATGCTGATGTACTGCTGACGTTCGAGTTGCCGGTATTGATCCGCTGATCCGGAAGCAGTGCCAGGGGCGCCGGGGTTGGTCTCCTCCACGTCCTGGGTGAGCATCCGGTACTTGCGCCTGAAGCCCACGGCGGCATTGAACACGATCCGGTAAAACCAGGTGGTAAATTTAGCGTCCCGGCTGAAGGTGTCCAAAGCCCGGAAGGCCCGCATAAAGGCATCCTGTGCAATCTCCTGCGCATCTTCGCGGTTGCCCACGATCCGGAAGGCCACAGTATATGCGTAATCCTTGTGCCGGTTGGTCAGCTCCCGGTACGCAGATTTGTCGCCCGACAGAATCCGGTCAATGATCGCTAAATCTCTTTCATTGCTTTGCACAACCTCTTTGATGTGGAAAGTCTCTTTCCGGTTACGGGTGTTCAACAAAAAATCAAGTTCCTGATTATTCAGTCCAAAGTCAAGGAATGCCGGCGGTGAACGTACAGCGATATGATGCACCCGGCCGGCACCGGACAAAGCATATAATTTTTTCGGGCAACCCGTAACCTGACCGCCTGCCTCTGCATCCTATGGGCAAAATCAACGATACGAAACGAATAACTTCAAACTCCAAACACTTGAAACAATGGAATTCAGCCCCATCTTAATCCCGATTATTTTATTCATCGGCTTGTTCACCATGATCATTTTCCTGCGCAAATACGAGAACGAGGAGCGGATGGCAATGATCGAAAAGGGCATCAACCCGGGCAATACCACCAAACCCAGAATCAACCCTTCGGGCACGCTTCGCTTTGGCCTGCTGGCAATTGGTGCCGGAACCGGTCTGCTGATAGGCAATTTTCTGGAAAGATCACTGGATCTGTACAGGCCGGTGGCCTACTTCTCAATGGTGCTGCTCTTCGGGGGTACGGGTCTGCTGGTATCCTACGTGATTCAACTCAGGCAGGACGAAAAGGAGAAGCGCGAAAAACAACGCGAAATCATGTAGATTATCGCCGTCCCGCCGGCGGGGCAGCGTAACCGCCGGCAAAGCTTTATTATTTTTGAAACAAAGTTTCTGGAGGGATTCAGGAAATTACCGGTGCAGTACCTCACCCTAAATCCCTCTCCTGAGGAGAGGGACTTAACTCCAGCGCTGCGGCTCCCCCTCTCATCAGGAGAGGGGGACGGGGGGTGAGGTTTTATAACAGTCTTTTCCCTGAATGTCTCCAGAAACACGAAACAAAAAAGCCAGGGCAGCTTCTCCGGATGCTGCGCTGGCTTTTCAAAAGGGGTTACGCTTACCTCGTCTCTGCCAGCAGCACGGTAGAATAAGGCGTATCCAGGACGATCTGCCCCCCTCGTACTTTGGCCGTTTGCCCGGAATAATAATCCAGCAGGGTAGCTCCGTTGGCAAATAAATCAAAAACGGGTATGCTTTTGTTGCCGGCTGGCCCGTCAAGCATCACCAGTACCTGGTCTGAGTACTTGTCTTTGCGGTATTTGCGTGAAAATATGTAAGGAGAATCCTGATGCCGCTTGTGCAACCCGTCTCCCACGGAGAGGTGATCCTTCCGGAAGCGGCTTAGTTTGGACCAATGCTCCAGGGTGGCTTTTGCAAGAGAATCTTTTCCGAGTGCATCCCAGTTCATGAATGACCGGAGGGTAGCATCGCCCTCTGTACCCTTGATTACCAGCGGCCGGGCCGTTTCGTCACCGTAGTAGATCTGGGCGGCACCGCCGGAAAGCAGCAACTTTGTACCGGCCTCAAACGTCTGCTTTCTGTCCTTGTCAAAAGGGTTACCGTCGTCGTGCGAAGTGAGGTAGTTAAGCACGCCCAGCCCCTCCAGTGAACCGCCGTGCAACACCGTGTCGTACTTGGTAAATAACTGGTCGTAAGAACCTCTGGCGTCGTGCTTGAACGCAAAGTTGATCATGGATTCAAAGCCGTTCGCGTAAAAGTCAACCTTTTGTCCGTCGTCATACGGATAGGCGCGGCCGTTGCCGGCACTGTAGCCGTACACTTCGGCCACCATAAAAAATTCGTTGTCATCCAGCTTGCGGGCCGGGTTTTCGCCTTTCCAGTCGTTAAATGCCCGGATGGCTTCCTTCTTCAGCTCAGCCCACACGCCGGCTTCGGTATGCTTGGCGGTATCTACCCGAAAACCGTCTATGCCAAACTTGCGGATGTAATCGGTCAGCCACTTGATCACGTAAAAGCGGGCTGCCCTCGGGTAGCCGGTAGCCTGAAAAAAGGCATCCAGTTCCTGCATTTCCTGCTCCAGCCGCCCTTCCTGCTGCCATTTCTGCTTCAGCAGATCGGGTAATTCAACCGGCTGGTCGCTTTCCGTCAGGATGTCGGGCAGATTTTTTACCAGCGTACATTTTGTAGTTGTTTCCAGCGTCCTGAAATTGCAGACGGGGTCCAGACGTACCCAGTCTTTGGGGTAAGCCGGGTCTTTGGGCGTAACCGGGCCGGTGTGGTTCACTACCACGTCCAGCACCACCCTGATCCCGTGCCCGTGGGCGTTGTCCACCAGTTCCTTCAGGTCCTGCTCCGTCCCGAAGTTGGGATCAAGGGCGGTCCAGTCTTTAGCCCAGTAGCCGTGGTAGCCGTAGGTAAAACCGGTTCCTTCGTTGGTGCCGCCGTGAACCTGCTCCACCAGCGGCGTGAGCCAGATCGCCGTCACGCCCAGTGTGTCAAAGTATCCGTCCTTTATTTTCCGGGTCACTCCTTTTATATCGCCACCCTCAAAACCCCGAAGCTTTGCCGCTTTGCCGGTGCGGTCGAAATTGACGTCGTTGCTCTTGTCGCCGTTGTTGAACCGGTCAGTCAGCAGAAAGTAAATGGTAGCGTTGCGCCAGGAAAACGGCGTTTTTTCTTTTTCTTCGGTTGCGGCGGCAGTGTCGGTGCTTTCCGATTCATTACCGGCTTTCCGGCACTGGGCAAACAGGACAACCAGCAGCAGGGTGAGTAGTGCTCTTTTCATTGGAGTTTTTAAAGTTGCCGATGGGGACCGGAGCAAGGCTACGCAAATGTATAACAAAAATAGATTAAATGGATTTTTCCGGTGAACCTTCCTGTGGCAGCCCGGCTGTGCCGTCAAAGGCTGGCTCTTGAACAGGTTATATCCTTGCACCCCTGATTTCGTATACACAATCTATTCCTGCCCTGCATTCCGGGACCGGGTATTATTCCTGCCTTCCCGGTAAGGAAAAGGAGGAAGTGAAAATCATTTCAGTTTATCAGTTATCAGGAACAAATATGAAATACACAGGAACAGATATGAAAACCATGCCCCTTTGGGTTGCCTTATGGCTGCTCCTGTTTACCGGCATTGGCTGTACTTCCGCAAAAAAAAGTGAGTCGCAGGAAGGCATTGATACATTGGCTGCTACCGGACTCAGGGTTGATTCTCTCCCCAAACCGAATGCCACCAAATCAGCCACTAATTTCAGCAAGGTAATTGGCTGGCCGGAAAACAAAACACCAATTGCGCCTCAGGGCTTTACCGTGAGCAAGTACGCCGATGGCTTGCGAAACCCAAGGTGGATTTATGTGGCTCCCAACGGAGACATCCTGGTAGCTGAAGCCAATACAGAGCCGAAAGGCGTAAAAAAAGTGGTTTCGGCAATATCCGGCAAATCCAAATCACAGAATACCGGTGAGAGCGCCAACAGAATTACCTTGTTCCGCGATGCTGACAAAGACGGCACACCTGAACTAAAGGAAGAATTTCTGACGGGCCTGAATCAGCCGCTCGGTATGCTGGTGCTGGGCAACTTCTTCTACGTAGCCAACACCGACGGCCTTTGGCGGTACCCTTACCAGAAAGGACAAACCCGGATTACGGGCAAAGGGGAAAAAATAATGGATCTGCCCGCCGGCGGCTACAACAACCACTGGACCCGTAACCTGATTGCCAACGCCGACGGTTCAAAAATCTACATCTCCGTAGGGTCGGCCAGCAATGTGGGCGAACACGGCATGGACGAGGAAAAACGCCGGGCCAACATTCTGGAAATCAATCCGGACGGATCGGGCGAACGCATTTACGCCAGCGGCCTGCGGAACCCTGTGGGCATGGACTGGGCACCCGGCACCAAAACGTTGTGGACAGCGGTGAATGAACGCGACAAACTCGGCGACAACCTGGTACCCGACTACCTGACCAGCGTGCAGGAGGGGGCATTTTACGGCTGGCCCTACTCCTATTTCGGGCAGCATGCCGACCCGCGCCGCGAAGGTGAGCGGCCCGATCTTGTCCGGAAGGCACTGGTGCCCGACGTGCCGCTGGGATCACATACCGCTTCGCTGGGCCTCGCTTTTTACGACAAAAATACTTTTCCGGCCAAATACCGCAACGGTGCCTTTGTGGGGCAGCACGGCTCCTGGAACCGCTCCGAACTGGTAGGCTACAAGGTGGTGTTCGTACCGTTCAGTAACGGGAAGCCTGCCGGCAAGCCGGAGGATTTCCTGACGGGATTCGTTGCCGACGGCAGCAAGTCTGAGGTATACGGCCGGCCGGTAGGCGTGGAAGTACTGCCCGACGGTTCCATGCTGGTGGCCGATGATGCCAGCAATACGCTCTGGCGGGTAAGTACGCAGCCGTAACCGGACAATTTCCGCGGGAAAACTTCAACGGATGAGGCGCGGGGAGACTAACATCTGAAATTCACAGTCACCCGGCTAAATTTATCTGAACAGTATCATTCGAGTAACTGCTAACGAATAACCAGTAACCACTTATCAGTTTTTGTAAGGAGGCGGAGGCGTAATCATGATGTGCGCCCGGTGGGTACCGGGGTCCATGATCCAGGGCATGCCCGGAGCCTCGGGCCGCAGCGGCAAACCGGTACTTTCGGCAGTGGCAAAGGGAATGTACACCACGTACCGGTAGTTGCCTTCCCTTACTTCGCCGGTTTCGGAGTCGTAGCGGTCATCGGGTGCCGTCATTACAAAAAGCGTAGAGGGTTGCCTGGGCATTTTGAGCCGGCCTGACTTTACCTCAGCCTCCCGTATGTCGAATATTTCCTTTGCTGACTTGCCCTGCTTCTGCAACTGCCGGCCGCGGGACATGAACGGCTCAAGGTCTTTGTGGTAGCAGGAGGCATTGAATCCTTTCTGCTCCGGATCGTCGGCCACGCAGATCATCTGGTTGTTGCCCTTGCGGAGCATCACTATTTCTCCACTTTCATCGTAGCCATACACGGTGGCTCCATCCTGCTGGTCGGCGGGTGCGGCCATCACGGCAGCCCTGATCTGGGCTTCGGGTGAAGGAATTCTGGTTTGGGCTACAACGGCGCAGACGGCCAGCAGAAAAGGTATCAGTGGTAAAGTGGTTTTCATACATATATTCGCTCGCTGGCTAAAATAGAAGAAAGGAGCCAGAAAACCATATACTTCCCCGGCTTTGTGAGGGCATGAAGGCGGGTAAGGAACCAATAAGCCGGGGAAGCAGAAAGTTAATTCTCCGGACCGGGCCGGTTCGGAATCCGGACGGTAAAACCAGTGCCTTTGCCGCTTGCAGAGACGACACCAATGTTACCGTCCAGCTTTTTCAGCACTTCCTTTACAATGTAAAGCCCCAGCCCCGACCCCGGTGATTGTTCGGACCCTTTCACAAACCGGCCGAAGATGTGCGGTACAGTTTCCGCCGGCATGCCCACGCCGTTGTCTTCCAGCCGGATGGTTGCCCAATCCTGCTCTACGGTCACGCTGACCTTTACGAAGGGTTCCGGATTGGCAAGATCCTGAAAGGCGATGCTGTTGGCCAGCAGGTGCTGAATGATAAGCTGAACCCGGTAAGAATCGGAGTAGAAAGGCAGATCGTCCCGGATGTCCATGCCGATCTGCATCCGGTCAAAACCTTTTAGTCTCCGGCCGTAATCAATGGCCCGCTCCACGATGGCCAGAACATCGAGTTTTTCGCAGCTCAGGTAGTTTTGCCGGTTGTTGGTGTAGTGCAGCAGGCTTTCCATGGCGTGTTCCAGCTTCAGCATGGTCTGGTTCATCATGGCAATCAGCCCCACCAGGCTGTCGTACCCTTCTTCGAGCCCGATCAGGTGTACGACTCCCTTCAGGGAACAAACCGGCCCGCGGAGGTCGTGGGAAGCGCGGTACAGAAACACTTCCAGCTCTTGGCGGGTAAGTTGCAGGGCGGCATTGGCAGCCAGTAACTCGGTGGTGCGGCTTTCTACCTGCTTTTTCAATTCATCCCGGACCTGCAGCAGAATCCGTTGCGCCACTTCCTTGTCCGTTACATCCTGCGCGGAGCAGATTACGTAAGGCCCCTGGGTGCCGGTCTGGCAGAGCACATTACTGTACAGCCAGTATCTTTCCTCATCCCCGCTGACTCTGATCCGGGTAACGCCACTCATGCTTTTCTGACTCTGTATCTTTTTCAGATAAATGGCGAGCTGCCCCGGACTGTCAGTACCCAGAAAAAAGGAAATGCTCTTACCGGTAATCTGGGCCGGCTGGCACTGGAGCGCCTGAGCCGCCGCCGGATTGACTCCTAATATTCTGCCCGATAAGTCGTGGGTAAACAAATACCCCTGAGAATGCTCAAACAGCGTTTTGAAGCGTTTTTCATTGAACTCCGCCAGTTGCTTCTGCTGCTGGAGGCGGGCTTTCTGGCGGTTCAGTTCCATGCGGGCCATCACCTCCCCGGCCAGTGTCTGCAATGCCTCTTTCTGGGCAGAGTCCAGCATTTTAGGGACATAATCAGCCACACAAAGGGAGCCCAGCCGGTAGCCATCGGGCGTGGTCAGCGGCACTCCGCAGTAATACCGGATAAACGGCTCGCCCACCACCGACGGATTATCCCGGACCAGATCGTCAAGGAGGGTATCGGGCACTTCAAACCCTCCTTCTGATCGGATTGTAAACTGGCAGAAAGAGTCTTTCCGTTCGGCTTGCTCTCCTTCAAGCCCCAGGCAGGACTTGAACCACAGCCGCTGGTCGTCTATGAGGGTAATCAGGGCGATGGGCGTACGGCAGATGTACGCGGCCAGCTTCGTCAGGGCATCAAACTCCGCTTCGCGTGGCGTATCCATTACGCCGTAGCTGGTCAGGGCAGCGAGACGGCTGTTCTCATCCGATACAGAATTGGTTTGGGTGAGTGAAAACACAGAATTAAACTGCATAAACTCAGCTCGACTTTAGCATTTTTGAAAATGAGGAAAATATGCGTTTGCAGTAGAATTAACCGTGTTTTTAATTTTTGAACATCACGTTTTCAACCCGACATTCAAAAATGATTCTCAGGATTTGCCCTATTTCAACCGTTTCGCAGATTGTACAATGGGAAAATGCTAAAGTCGAGCTCAGGCGAGGCGCGTATTTACCTGTAACTGAGTACAGAATACTAAAAAACGACCGTATGCAAAGCTACAAAGACAGATTATACAAATTACAGAATTTCCGGCATTGCCGTCAACCCCCAGGTTTATAAATTATTTTACACTCCCGATAAATCACGCCCCATTCCCGTTAAAGAGGCTGTTATTCCAGAATTATTTTTCATTTTTTCAGCATCTGCGATTTTTACTTACCTGTACTATGCCTTCTGCCACACGATTAACCCGGTCCAATAAATCTGACCAGCGGAATATCAACTCACCAGATTCTCCTCTTTTACGGCAATCTTCCTGACTACGGCACCGATGGTGAGCCCCTGCACGATAATGGAGAATACCACCACAATGTAGGTAACAGTAACGATGATGATGCGCGGCAGACCCGGATCAAGCGACAAGGCCAGTGCCACCGAAATACCGCCCCGCAGGCCGCCCCAGGTGAGGATCTGGATGGTGTAGGGTATAAAGCTGCGCCGCATCCGCAGGAGGGTGATGGGCAAACCAACGGATATCAGCCGGGCCAGCAGTACCACGGGTACCGCCACCAGACCGGCAACCAGGTAGCTTTTATCAAAGGAAATGATCATCACTTCCAGTCCGATCAGCACGAACAGGACAGCGTTCAGGATTTCGTCAATAATTTCCCAGAACTTATCCAGATACTCTTTGGTAATGTCCGACATGGCAAAAGACCGGCCCTTGTTGCCCATGATCAGACCGGCCACCACCATGGCAAGCGGACCCGAAACGTGCAGGAATGAGGCAAGACTGTAGCCGCCCATCACCAGAGCCAGCGTAATGAGCACTTCCACCGTATAAGCATCAATGGACTTGAGCAGCCAGTACCCGATAAAACCCAGGGCCAGTCCGAAAAGAATGCCGCCCACTGCCTCTTCCGCAAACAGCAGGGCAATGTCGCCGGCGCTTACGGCGTCCACACCAAGCCGGGCCACGTTCAGGATACTCAGAAACACCACCACTGCTACACCGTCATTAAAGAGGGACTCTCCGGTAATTTTCACCTCCAGGCTCTCCGGTATTTTGACCGTGCGCAGGATACTCAGTACGGCAATGGGATCGGTGGGCGAAATCAGCGCACCAAACAGCAGGCAATAAATGTAACTCAGCTCCAGACCCAGCCAGCCCAGCAGGTAGTACATGACCGTACCGATGAAAAAGGTAGAGATCACCACGCCGAAGGTGGCAAACAGGATAATCGGGGTTCGCTGGGAGGATAAAACGGCATTGTCGACGTGCAGGGCACCCGCAAAGAGCAGAAAACTCAGCATCACCTCCAGCAGAACGCCCGAGAAGTTGATCTGCCGCACCTGATCCTGAATGTTATCAAATACATTGGTACCCAGCTGTCCCAGAAACACGATGATCAGCGACATCAGCAGGGCAATCACCATTACGCCAATGGTAGGAGGCAGGCGGAGAAAGCGGTGATTGAGGTATCCGAAAAGGGCCGAAAGGACAATCAGAATGGAAACTGTATGAAATAAGTCCATGCAATGGTAGTTGGTTTGCCGGGGCGGAAAATTGAGACTCCCGAAGCGGATGCCTTCAATATACCGTAAGTTGTAAGTAAAAGTCGGCAGTTGGCAATAAGCAGTAAGCAGTAAGATACGGCCAACAATCCTTTCCGGCACACCCCTTACGACTTATGACTATGACTTGCGACTTTTACTTACGACTTCCTGAGCTTATTCACCGTATAGCAGATCAGCGTGTTGAGTACTGGTTTGCCTTCCCGGGACTGTACGCCGGTTACATTGAGTTCATACACGTAGCCGGGCTTCATTTCGGCCAGTTCTACTGATACCCGCTTTCGGTCGCGGGAAACCTTTACTTTCTTCACCGGTACCGGCTGCAGGTCAAACTGTCTGGAACCGTATGCCTGGTGGTATTCGTAGTAGTAACGTTTGAAGGGATACGCTTCCGGGCGGACTGCCAGCTTTTTGTCTACCGGATGCGTGAAGGTGAGGTCAAAACCTTTTTTGGTGATATGCATTTCCTGCACTTCCATCGGCACTTTTCCAGTCCAGGTGATGCGCTGGAGACCTTCATCCCCCGTCCATGCCTCGTGGTTGTTCTGACCTATCCAGAGGCTGCCGCCGGGTCCGAAGACCATCCGGTTGTTGCCCATCCGCAGGCCGCACTTGTCGAAGAAAGGCACGCAGGCACCCTGAATCTGTCCGTCCACAGTTTCCAGCATCAGCCGCACAATACGGTGCTGGTTCATTTCGCCGATCAGCATCTGTCCGGCAAACGGACCGAACTTCCCGTTGGTGGTGTCGGAAAGCGGCTGCGTAGGCGAGTTGGCCATAATTCCTTGCGGGAAGAGCACCGCCGCTTCGGTACGCATCTTATCCAGTTCGGCTACCGGCAGCGTCAGCGGGTCAATATCCGGAAACCCCTCCTTCCACACCAGACTGGATGGATGGCCATAGAATTTATCCTTCTGCACGTGGTACAGCTTGCTGGTGCCCAGCCAGTCGCCCTGGTTATCAGAAACGAACAGGTTGCCCCTGGTATCAAACCCTAATCCGTTGGGGGAACGGAAGCCCATTGCCCACGGCGTCAGGTTGCCTTGCTTGTCCACTTTCATGATCCAGCCGCGGTAAGGCACATAAGAGTACATCCGTCCGGGCCGGCCCAGTGAATCCGGCCTTCCGCGTACTTCGGCAAAAGTGCCGCCTAACCCGGAGGCGAGATTCAGGGAAATGAAATAATCCCCCTTCTGGTCTGCCACCGGCCCGAAGTTAAATTCGTGGTAATTGCCCGACAGGCCAAACCGGTCCGTAACGACCTCGTACAGGTCAGCTATTCCGTTTTCATCGGTATCTTTCACCCGCGTAAACTCCGGCCGCTGCATTACCAACACCTCGCTGTTGCTCACGGCCACCAGCCCCAGCGGGTCATGCAGCCCCTCAGCAAAAAGCTTCCATTGCCTGGTAACCGGGTTATAGATCATGATTTCGCCCCGGTGGAAACAAGCCACCAGACGGCCGTCGGGCATAAAGTCCATGCCGCCTACTTCGGGGAGCAGTCCTTTGGGCACGGGAATATTTTCGATCTGGTAGTAATTGCAGATGGAGTCAGCGGCGGATTGCGCTATTGCTACTGCCGAAAACCAGAGGATTGCTAGAAATAAGACACCTGAACGAATCACAGCTTGGCAGTTTTTTGAGATTTGATGGTAATGGTAAACTGGCGGGCCTGCCGGGGCGTGAGGCGGAGCAGATTTCCTTCAATTCTGCCGGCGGAGGCGGTATATTCGATTTCCTCGTGGGGTTCCAGCGTAAAAAACACATCATCACTTACCGGACCCATCCGGAACTCCCGCACCAGGCCGTTGCCGCTGCCAGCCGCCCTGATTATTTCCGTAACTTCGGTGCCGTCAACTGTATATCTGAAATGCGGGTACCGGTCCACTACCTGGTAACCCTTGTAGAGAACTTCCTTCGGAGCCTTACCCGGGTCACCCAGCCGGATGGGGAACTCGCTTCCGGTGCGGTAATATACATCCCCTGCTACTTTGGAGAGTCGCTTGCCGTTGCCGTGCCACTGCTCTGAATTGTCTACGTAGCCCTGCCATGCGTAACGCAGCCGGCAGACACCTGCATCCCAGCAATAGGACTGTTCGTTGGGCAGCACCACCACAATGGCCGCCGGACCGCTTTCGGGCATAAAAGTGCGGTAGATCACCGGCAACTCCACCGGGTAGGGATGCGGCGAAGGGCGGCGGTCGGTGTAGTCAACATGGTGCGCCGTCTGCGCGGCTTCCTGATTCTGGAGAGCCTGTTCGGGCACGTTGGGGTCGCCTTTGAGCGGAGGAAGCGGTTTGGCAGTCACGTAAAGGGCACCGAACATGACAAAGCCGTGGCCCGGATAAGTGCAGACATACGGAAATACGCCTTCCGTGGCGGGTGCAGTCCAGATCAGTTCGCCTTGCGCGCCCGGGCTCAGTACCTGAATAGCTCCCAGCACACTGGCGGTTTTGGGAATATAGTTCAGGGCAGGACCTTTAGAGTCCAGTGCCAGAGCGGCATTTACTACCTCGGGCCGCTTGCCGGGTTTGGTCAGCACGAGGTTATGGGCCATGTCGTCGGCATTCTGGAGCACGATCCGGACGCGGGTGTTGGGCTTCACCGCAAACCGGACCACGTCGTACTGCAGGCCCATCACGGCACGGATGGTTATGGTCGTATCGCTGGCGGGAAGGGTAGGCGTAACGGCTGCTTCTACGCAAGCAGAACCGTGCAGCCATCCCAGCAGCACAAAAAGAAAAGAAATACGCATCATTCCGGTTCAGGATTGGGAAACGATCTGTAATATAACCAATTGGAATAAGAATAGTTATATTCTAAAAACAAAACTTCCGGCACGGGTGGCACCGGAAGCGGGGAAGAAGTCAGAATCAGGATTTACTGGATGAAAGGATAAACAGGATATGATTCTGAAATCCTTTCATCCGGATGATCCCGTAAATCCTGATTCTGACAAATACCCCCGGGACTTTCTCAAAGTATCGTTTTGGCCGGCTCCGGGGCAGGGCATCCCGTGTATCTGGTTTCCGACAAGTTATGTCGCCTTCTGTGTGCGGCTGCGATTACTCCATCAGTTCCAGCTGCTCTTCGGAAATTTCGAGGTTGTGGTATACCTTCTGCACGTCGTCGTCGTCTTCGAGGGCATCAATCAGCTTCATCACCTGCTTCAGTGCATCGTCGTCCAGCTGCTTGGTCAGGCCCGGAATGCGGCGCAGTCCGGCATCTTCCGGCTCAAGTCTCATCTCCTCCAGCTTCTTCTGCACTGATCCGAAGTCTTCCATGGCGCAGGTCACGGTCACGTATTCTTCGGACACCTCCACGTCTTCGGCGCCAGCATCAATCATTTCCAGGGTAAAGCTTTCCTCGTCAAAATGCAGCGGCAGCGGGATGGTAAACACCCCTTTACGTGAAAAGATAAACTCCAGTGAGCCGTTGGTGCCGAGGCTGCCGCCGTATTTGTTGAGCAGTGCCCGTACGTTGGCAACGGTGCGGTTGAGGTTGTCGGTGGTGCACTCAATAAATACCGGAACCCCATGCGGCGCATAACACTCATAGGTGGTTTCCACGTAGTTATCTGCCTCCGAGCCGGTGGCTTTCTTGATGGCCCGTTCGATGTTATCCTTGGGCACATTGGCTCCTTTGGCGTTCTGAACGGCAAGTCGCAACCTCGGGTTAGCCGCTATGTCACCGCCGCCCAGCCGGGCCGCAATGCTGATCTCTTTCAGGATTTTGGTAAATACTTTTCCCCTTTTGGCATCCAATGCGCCTTTTTTGCGCTTGATGGTTGCCCATTTACTGTGTCCGGACATACACGTTAAGACATTAGTAGTGAGTATTGAGTAGGGAGACATGAATTGCCCCCTGATCATCCGGTTTCTGCCCATCAGGATTTCTGCCTCTGATGTCAGAAGCCCGGTTACGCAATTTAACTATTTGCAGCCACAACTGAAAAAGGCTATTCCCGGAAAAAGCCAGCTTCGGCTGCTTTTCGTTCTACTAACGGCTATTGGCTGGCCAACCGGAAAGGAATGCGGGTTACACTGCAACTGCCGGGAACTGACGCCCATTGCGGTATCGACAGGTAATCGCGGTGGCCGTGGGTGCAACCGGTATCGTGCGGACGGGCTTCGTGCATGCGTTTTTCCCATTCCTTTTTCTCCTGCTCCATCTCTTCGCGTTCCTCCCGGCTCATCTGGTACTGCAGCAGCGGTGTGAGGTCGGGCTGGCCGGCGTCTACCCAGCAGGTGTACCACAGATCGGCCACCATTTTCACAGAAGCCCGCATCCGGCGCTCCACCTGACCGGCCAGCATCTGGTGGTACTTTTCGGCAAAAGCCCGGGAGTAAACCCGTACGGTGGTGTTGCCGCGCTGTTCGTAGCTGTACTTTTTATCGGCCGGAAAGCTCCGGCTCAGCTCGCGTTCAAAACGCAATACCGAATCAACGGCGGCATGGGCTTCCTGCACCGCCTGCCATGCCCGCTCCTGCGGCGAATACAGGTATTCGGCCCTGCCCACGAAAAAGTCGTAATTGCCGCTCAGCAACTCGGGCAGCCGCGACTCCCACAATCCGTGAATGCCGACCTGTCCGGTCAGCTGGCCGTTGTAGTTTTGCGTAGTGTGCAGGGGCACGTTGGCATCGGCTACGTAATGGCCGAGATCCGCTGCTAGCCGCAGAATCCGCCGGGCATCGCGCTGCCGGAAAGCTTCGGTCAGCTGGTACTTTACCCGGCCGATGTGCCAGGGCACAATTCCGTAGGCCATCAGCGTATCTTCGGAGTATTTCTCCACTGCCTGCGGCCAGTAGCGGGGCAGTTTAAACAGGGCACTGTCGCCGTACACATCCATGTCGATGTAATGCCTTGGTGCTTCTCCCGCCACGGCGTAGCGGCGCTGATCGGGGTTCACGGCATTTTCTTCAATGAAGCGCATGTGGTTTTTGAAGAACCGCATCATTTCGGTTGGCAAACTGAAAACGGCCAGCCGGTTGATGCGCTGGTGGGCAAAAAACCCCCACGTCCAGCCGTCGGCGGCCGGGGCAAGACAAAAAAGCAGCAGGAGAAAAATTCTTCTATTCATTCGAAATCAGAGTAACGTAAACCTTGGGTTACTGGCATCAATCTGGCCGGTGCAGCTGATTGCCTGATTGTACAGAGCGCGGCATAACTTGTCGGAAACCGGACCGCAAGGGATGCCATCGCTCAAAGTGATGGTATCCCTCCTTTTCCGAAAGGTTGTGACGCCTTCTATAGTTGGTGTAAAATCCTGAACGTTTCGTAAAAATCCCTTGCCCGTAAACGCAAATACTCATACATTTGCAGTCCTTTTGAAAATCAGGACCCGAAAAAGCACTTTCCAAATAAGATGGCAAATCATAAATCCGCTCTGAAAAGAATCCGCGCCAACAATGCCAAGCGCCTCAGAAATCGTTTTCAACTGAAGACTACCCGCGCAATTGTAAAAAAGCTGCGTGCCACTACGGATAAAGCCGAAGCACAAACGCTCTACGTAGAAGTCTCTTCCAGGCTGGACAAACTGGCTAAGAAAAACATTATTCATAAGAACAATGCGGCTAATAAAAAATCCAAATTAGCCAAAATGGTAAACAAGCTGGCGTAACACTGCCTCCTTACTTGTCTTTCCTGAGCCTTACATGGTGTATGTAAGGCTTTTTGTTTTACCCATCCCTGACCGCAATTTTTAATCTGGGTCCATTTCCTACATCCCTTTTTTCTGCTGCCCCTTTTGGCGCAAATTTGACAGAAAACCGGCCACCCGGCCCCATACTTTTCTCTGTCAATGGAATACCGTCCCCCAAGCCTGAAAATCCTGAGCCTTGCTGAGGAAGACCGCCCCCGCGAAAAACTGCTGCTCAAAGGCAAAGCCGCTCTGTCGGACGCCGAACTGCTGGGCATTCTGCTCGGCTCCGGCACCGTCAACCTCAGCGCCGTGGACCTTGCCCGGCTGGTGCTGCAAGACGTAGGCAACGACCTCAACGAACTCGCCAGGCTATCGGTAAAGGATCTGGAGAAGCACAAGGGAATAGGGGAAGCCAAGGCCATTACCATCGTGAGTGCGCTGGAACTGGGCCGTCGCCGCAAGGAAAGTGAACCCGTCAAGCGGCAGCGGATCACTTCTTCGCGCGATGTGTATGAGATCATGAAGCCGCACCTGCTCGACCTGCCGCACGAGGAGTTCTGGGTGGTACTGCTGACGCGGTCCAATACGGTGATCCGCACCCTGCAGATCAGTTCGGGCGGTGTTTCCGGCACGGTGGCTGATCCCAAAATTATTTTCAAACAAGCCCTCGATCACATCGCCAGCGCCATCATCCTGGTGCACAACCACCCGTCGGGAAACCTCTCTCCCAGTCAGGCCGATAAGGACCTGACGCGAAAGTTGAAGGAAGCCGGTACCTGGCTTGAGACTCCTGTGCTGGATCATGTTATCTTTGCCAACCGAAACTACTTCAGCTTCGCCGACGAGGGAATCCTTTGAGAGAAGTCAGGAGCGGGGAGTGAGAAGCGGGAAGAAGGTCCAGAACCAACAGCAGCTTATGAAGGCAAGCCGGATTTATTTCTTCGGGGTGATTGTCGTGATCATTCTGATTCTCGTCTATACGTTCACCGATACGGGGGTCAATGACTCCTACGTACGCGAAATCAGCAAGTTCAGAACCGATAAGGATGAATATTTCAGGAAGTCTGATGATTCGCCCCTCACCAACAAGCAGCAATTTGGTCAGCTGGACTATTTTCCGCCGGATCAGCGTTACCGCATTATGGCGGCGCTCCAGCCTGTAGCCGATACTGCCAAACTCAAAATACGCACCACGGATGGTAAGGAAAGCCTGCTGAACCGGTTTGGCTACGCTACTTTCTCGCTGGAAGGCAAGGAACACCGCCTGCTGCTGCTGAAACCGGAGGAGGAGGACGACGACCGGTTGTTTCTGCCGTTCACGGATGAGTCAAACGGCTTTGATACCTACGGGGGCGGCCGCTACCTGGACCTCGGGTACGATGGGGAAGCGAAACAACTGATGATTGATTTCAACCTGGCGTACAATCCTTTCTGCGCTTACAATGACCAGTACAGCTGCCCGATTCCGCCAAAGGAAAATCACCTGAGCATTCCCATCCGGGCCGGTGAGAAAAACTACGAAAAGAAGTAAAGTAGCAATTTGCCGGACGCTTACCTGTTCAGGATCTCCACCAGTTCTTCCAAGGTACGCTTCTGCAAGGGTTTAGGAATGTATTTCAGTACCGAAGGATCGTTCTCCAGTTCGGTGCGCTGCTCAGGATTCATCATCCTTCCCGAGAAGAAAATAATTTTCATCTGATCTTTTACCCGGTCCGAAAAGTCGTTGAACTTCTCTAAAAATTCCTGACCAGTCATCTCAGGCATCACAAGGTCCACAAACACAAGAGCTGGAATCTGAGTGCTATCCGTGATCTGGCCCCCGTCGATCTGGGCAAGGTACTGAAGGGCTTCCACCGCACTGTTGTAGACAATGATATTGGCAGCAAGCCGTTCACGCTCAAGCACTTTCCGGTTGATGACATTGTCAATCCGGTTATCATCTACAATCATCACTGCTGGAACAGTGTATAAAGAAGTCATACAATGGTAAAAATAAATTGACTTTTTTATGATTTAATCAAGCTGAATCATGCAATAATACAACATTCTAGCCTTTTTTGGGAAAACAAGCCTTCACTGGAATATAATAATTTTAATTTGCTTGGCTTGCATCCCATGCGGATATTAAACTCTGTCAGTCTGTCAGTGTTTTGAAGTCGTGGCAAAAAATTTGAAAAGGTGGTTGCAAAACAAAAAGTAACTTTTATGGCAGTAGCTGAAGAAAAAGGTACCATTTCCATCCACACCGAAAATATTTTCCCGATTATCAAGCGTTTCCTGTATTCTGATCACGAGATCTTTTTACGGGAACTTGTTTCCAACGCCGTTGACGCCACCCAGAAACTGAAGAAACTGGCTGCCATCGGCGAATTCAACGGCGAACTGGGAGACCTGAAAATCAGGGTTGAACTCAACGAAGAGGCCAAAACCATCACCGTCCGCGACCACGGCCTCGGAATGACTGCCGAAGAAATCAAAAAATACATCAACCAGATTGCTTTTTCCGGTGCCCGGGAGTTTGTGGAGAAGTACAAGGACAAAGGCGAAGACCAGCAGATCATTGGTCACTTCGGACTGGGCTTCTACTCGGCTTTTATGGTGGCCAGTAAGGTAGAAATCATTACCCTGTCGCATCAGGAAGGCGCCGAAGCAGCCCGCTGGGTAAGCAGCGGCGACACGCAGTTTGAAATTACCCATGCCGAAAAGGCAGAACGCGGGACCGACATTGTCCTGCACATTGCCGAAGATTCGGCTGAGTTTCTGAATAAGGGCCGCATCTCGGGCATTCTGGAAAAGTACAGCCGGTTTATGCCCGTGGAAATTGAGTTTGACGGCAAGGTGGTCAACAACCCGGCTCCCCTCTGGACCAAGCCGCCGGCCGAACTGAAGGACGAAGATTACCTGAGCTTCTATAAAGAACTGTACCCCTACTCCGAAGACCCGCTTTTCTGGATTCACCTGAACGTCGACTATCCCTTCAACCTGACAGGTGTCCTGTATTTCCCGAAGGTGAAAAATGACCTGACCCTGCACAAGGATAAAATCCAGCTCTATTCCCGCCAGGTATTTATCACCGACGAGGTGAAAGATGTAGTGCCGGAGTTTCTGATGCTGCTGCACGGCGTGCTGGATTCACCCGACATTCCGCTGAACGTGTCGCGGTCTTACCTGCAGTCGGATGCCAACGTGAAAAAAATCAATGCGCACATCACCCGCAAGGTGGCCGACAAACTCGGGGAACTGTTCCGCAATGACCGCCCCGGCTTTGAGTCTAAATTTGACCACATCGGCCTGTTTGTGAAGTACGGCATGATTGCCGATGATAAATTTTACGACAAGGCGAAAGACTTCTGCCTGCTGAAAAGTGTAGACGGCAAGCATTACACCATCAACGAGTACAAGGAGCACGTGCAGGCCAACCAGACCGATAAGGATGGCAGTGTGGTGTTCTTGTACACCTCCGATCCGGGCAAGCAGGATACGTACGTGCAATCGGCCAGAAAGCGCAGCTACGACGTGCTGATGATGAACGGTGTGCTGGATAGCCACTTTATCGGTACGCTGGAGCGGAAGCTGGAGAAAACCCAGCTGAAGCGGGTAGACGCCGATATTGTCGAAAAACTGGTAGACAAAGGCACCGCGGCCGAAAGTGTGCTGAGCGAAGATGAAAAGACGAAGCTGAAGGAGCTGTTCGAGCAGACGCTGAACGACAAAAAACTGACCATTGCCGTGGAATCCCTGCCGGTAGATGAACTACCGGTTACGATTACCCTTAATGAGTTTATGCGCCGCATGAAGGATATGTCGCAGAACGGCGGTGGTGGCGGTATGATGATGTTCGGCGACTTCCCGATGAATTACAACGTAGCCATCAACGCCAATCACCCGCTGACGCAGAAGATTCTGAGTGCCGGTGAAGATGAGCAGAAGCGGCTGGTGCGCCACGTGTACGACTTGGGGCTGCTGTCGCAGAATATGCTGGCTGGCGCTGAACTGACTAATTTTATTCAGCGGACGGTGGAGTTGACGAAGTAATTGGAGTTTGCTCACTAACAGTATTAAAAGAAAAGCCGGAGTGTGTGCTCCGGCTTTTCTACTTTCATAGTCGGTTGAGTTGTTCAGTTATGGCCTGTTTGTTGAAAGGTTTTGCTTTGTCGAGCAGCAGGCATCTTACTTTTTGTCATTGCTACAAAAAGTAACAAAAAAATCTAGAAAATTTGAACGCTTCCCCCTGCACTCCTTACCCGCCCCCGCCAAATTTTCAGCCCCACGCGCCGCAGCACCACCATACGTGGATAATCTTAACCATGCTTAAAGAAACACTCTGGAAGAAATCTTTTCTGAAACCACACTGCACTGATTACATACTTTACTGACTACATATTCTCATGCTCTTGTCCGTCATAACCTATCACGGAAACCGCGCAGCAGCTGATGCACACGGCGCGTGGGCCCGGCCCAATAGTGGGGGGAGCGTTGGCCAGCAGCGGGGAAGCATTATTGGGCCTGGATTTTTTTGGTTCTTTTTGTAGCAATGACAAGCGGGGAAGCATTATTGGGCCTGGATTTTTTTGGTTCTTTTTGTAGCAATGACAAAAAGAACAAAGCCTGCTGATGGGCAAGGCAAGACTTATTCAATCATTGAAAGTTCCCCTCAATTCGCATTCTTCTTCAGAAAACCCCTCTCCTCCTTAATCACCGCCAGGTTTGACTTAATCTTCTGGTGGTTATCCGTTACGTTGGAAAAATAAAAGGATTTACTGCTGATCCCTTCCGTAAACCTGAGACTGTTGCCAAAGTATGCTTCCGCCTGATTAAGCAACTCAGTGAGTTCGTCGCGGCGACCGGCTAGTTGTTCTTTGGTTTTCAACATACTGCGGGTCTGGGAATACTTGTTCATGGTGCTGATGGCGAGGCGGTTGTAATGGTAAGACAGCTTTACCTTCGGCTCTTCGTTGGTGGGGTCAAAGGCGTGCATGCGGCGGAAAGCCATCAGCCGGCGGGTGGCCGAATCCTGCTTTTCGTAAGCCTGCAGCGTATCGGGGTAGCTGAACGTCTTTTTGCCCGGAGCGTTGGCTACCTTTTTGGCAGCACTCATAAAGTCATCCCTGGAAACCGGACTGTAGGAAAACTGCCACAGCGGGTCGAAGGGCAGGTGCGTATTGAGCAGTTTATCGGGGCTGGTCAGGAAAAAGGCCACGTTTTTCTCCCGCACGTACCGGCCGCCCTTGCTCATATCAATGTAGCCGGTACCCCATGTAGGGTCCGTTACGTACCACTTCCCGTTTACCTTAACCGCGTTCCAGGCGTGTAACTGGTATTCCTTCGGATTTTCCGGTGAGAAGCGGCAGTAGCCTTCAATGACTGATACCGGGATGCCGGATGCCTGGCAGAGTTCATAGAAGAGATTGGCATATCCCTGGCAGACCGCTTTTCCGGTTTGCATTACCCGCGGGGCCTTCTGCGACTCGGACGTAATGTTGCTGCTGCCCCCAAAAATGGAAGTATCGTACACCACGTTTGACGTAATCCAGTCAAAAATGACTTGCACCTTCAGGGAATCATTGCTCAAACTTTTGGTAAGTCTTTTGGCCAGTGCCTCAGGAGACGTTTCTCCTTTTGCCTTGTCAGCCGGAGTCTGGGCAAAGACTGTAGAAGAGAGAAGAAAAAATAGAATTATTGAAAGTAGTCTGGTCATCAATTAACACGGGTATTCTTCCGGTTAACGAAAAAGGAAACAAAAAAATGCCCTGACTGGGATCAGAGCACCGCTTTTAAAAAGATTTTTTAAATACCTGAGCCAAGTAACCGGGCATTTCTTCTAAAACATGACACTGATGCTGTCTTTAAGGAGTATCGGGCAATGAACCTGCCTCGCCGGCTGGCAGGCAAATAACCAATAATCAATAACCAACAATTACTTATTCCTGCTTTCCCTGCCGTCGCATTTCGTTCTGCCGCATGGGCATGGCATCAATGGTAGAAAAGATGTCTCTGGTTTCCGTTGCCTGCTGACTGCGGTACTTTACCCCGCCATCCTTGCCGATCAGAACCAGATTGAACTCACCGCGCCTGACACCCAGTTCTTTTTCCAGATAGTTCCGGGCATCCGCATCCGCTTCCCCGTCCGTCAGGGCAACCTGCACCAGATCCCGTTCGGCGAGACCATCTTTGCGGCTCTCCAGCATTCGCAGCTGTTTTACGTACTCAGGATGGCTGGCGGCTGGTGCATACAACACCAATACGCGGTTCTTGCCTTGCCAATTTTCAAATTTTTCCGCAAGGTGATCCTTACCGGTGTTTCCTGTCTGTGCCATCATATAGCCTCCGTTTGTAAACAGCAATCCAATAAATATTAACATGCTTCTGATCATATACACTCCGGCTTTGCTTTGATCAGGTTACGGAAGAACATTGCCAAAAGATGTCTTTCCGGACACTTGGAGTCAGATACGCGGCAACCGCTAGTCAAAAAGATCTTCCGCCCGTTCCAGCATGAGGATAGACGACTGCGGCACAATCACGTATTTCTGGCCGCTGTACTCGATTTCAATGGCTCCCTTGTGCAGAAACATGGCCAGGTCGCCTTCCCTTGCCTGTAGCGGGAGGTACTTTACCTTCTCTTCCGTTTCGCGCCAGGGCTCATCGTTTTCAACCGGCATCGGAATGGGATAGCCCGGTCCTACTTTCATGACGTAGCCCGCCTGTACCTGCTCCCGCTCCTGCACGCCCGGCGGCAGATAGAGCCCACCGGATGTCCGGTCCATGGCGTTTTTGGGCTTAATCAGCACCCGGTCGCCGATGATGATCAGTTTCTTCAATTGATTGTCAGCCGTCACTTCGATCATATTTCGTTGTCAGTTGTCAGTTATTGGTTGCTCGTTGGCAGTTGATGGCTTGTCATCAACGAAGAGCATTCAGGGAAAAGGTAATTCGTGATTCGTAATTCTACCTGCTATTCCAAAAACCGCGCAAAATGCCTTTTGGTTTTACCGGACCGACAGAATGACAGCTTCAGCGGTAGAGGTAGTGACTGCGACTGAACGAAGAGGCACAGCAGATTCCCACCAGCGCGCCCATCAGATGCGACTCAAATGAAATGCGCGGGTCAACGGGCAGCACGCCCCACAGGATGCTGCTGTAGAAAAACACCACGGCTACCGATACAAAAATGGATTTGGGGTCCTTCTTGAACAGCCCGATGGTCATCAGAAAAAGGGCAATGCCGTAGAGCAGGCCGCTGGCCCCGATGTGAATGGAGGCGCGTCCGAAAATCCAGACCAGGAGGCCGGTTACGAAGTAGCAGTAAAAAAAGACGGGAACAGCTACGCCGCGGTAAAGCCAGAACATCACCGTGCCCAGCACCAGCAAAAGAATCGTATTGGAGAGCAGATGAATCACATCGCCGTGGAGGAGCGGCGCCAGCAGAATCCCGAGCAGGCCGGATACCGACCGGGGGAAAATGCCGAATCCGGCGAAGCTGATGCCTAAGAAGATTTCTACTAACTTTACTAACCAGAGCAAGCCGGCAAAACGGAGAATAAACAGTGTATTCTGGTTCATTTCGTTTTATTTGTAAATATAAATGAAGGAGATTCTCAACCACCTCTTCGAATACAAAACCCTCACGAAAAGCGAAGCAAAAGCCATCCTCCGCGACATCGGGCAGGGCAAGTATACGCCCGTACAGATTGCCTCTTTCCTGACCGTGTACATGATGCGCAGCATTACGGTGAACGAACTGGAAGGCTTCCGGGATGCCATGCTGGAGCTTTGCCTCGCCGTTGACTTCTCCGAATACGACCCGATGGATGTATGCGGCACGGGCGGCGACGGAAAAGATACCTTCAATATCTCCACGCTGGCTTCGTTTGTGGTAGCCGGCGCCGGGCAGCGGGTGGTAAAGCACGGCAATTACGGCGTATCATCGGCCTGCGGCTCTTCTACCGTAATGGAATACCTCGGCTATAAATTTACCAATGACAAAGACCAGCTGCGGCGTCAGATCGACCAGTCGGGAATCTGCTTTCTGCACGCACCGCTTTTCCACCCGGCCATGAAGAATGTAGCTCCCGTGCGCAAAGAACTGGGCGTGAAAACTTTCTTCAACATGCTGGGACCAATGGTCAACCCGGCGTTCCCTAAAAAGCAGATGGTGGGCGTATTCAGCCTTGAACTGGCCCGGCTCTACGCCTACCTGTATCAGCAGACCGACAAGCAGTTTGTAATTCTGCACGCCCTGGACGGCTACGACGAAATATCCTTAACGGGTGGCGTAAAGATGATCTCCAACCATCATGAACAGGTGGTGCAGCCGGCAGACATGCACTTGCCAACCCTCACGGCTGAGTCGCTGCACGGGGGTGATACGGTGGAGGAAGCGGCGCGGATTTTCATGAACGTACTGAACAGCGAAGGTACCCTAGCCCAGCAGGCGGCGGTAATTGCCAATGCCGGTATGGCCCTCCACGCCGCGCAACCGGCACTTTCTTTACCCGATGCCGTGGGTACGGCCCGCGAAAGTCTGGAAAGCGGCAAGGCCCTGGGAGCATTCCGGCAGTTTATGGCGGCCGGGCAATAAACCCGGCCTCCTGCCTTAGGCTCCCCAGAATGAACCACTGGCAACGATCAACCAACAACTGATCCAATGAACATTCTCGATAAAATCGTCGCGCACAAGCGGCAGGAAGTAGCGGCACAGAAAGAAAGGATTCCTGCTCAGGCACTGGAAACTTCCCCTTTTTTTAGCCAGAAACCCTTTTCCTTCAAAGCGGCCGTTACCGATCCTTCCCAATCCGGCATTATTGCCGAATTCAAGCGCCGGTCGCCGTCTAAGGGCGTGATCAATGATCAGGCTGACGTAGTTCAAACCACCACAGGCTACGCAAGTGGCGGTGCTTCGGCGCTTTCGGTGCTGACGGACCAGTGCCCCATTCTCCGCAAGGATTTGATAGACGTTCATGATAGACGCCTACCAGGTGATGGAAGCCAGGGCAATAGGTGCCGACGTGATCCTGCTGATTGCCGCCTCCCTTTCGCCGGCGGAAATCCGGACGTTGGGTGGATTTGCGCACAGCCTGGGACTCGAAGTGCTGCTGGAAGTGCACGACCGGGAGGAACTGGAGCGGAGCATCTGTCCGGAAGTGGATGCCATCGGCGTCAACAACCGCAACCTGAAGGACTTTACCGTAAGCGTAGACCTGTCGCGGGAACTGGCGGAATTTATTCCCGGTGATTTTGTTAAGGTTTCAGAAAGCGGCATTTCCGATCCGGGCACCATTGTAGACCTGAGAAGGTATGGCTACCGTGGTTTTCTGATGGGAGAGAATTTTATGAAACATGCTGATCCCGGTGCCGCCTGCACCCGGTTTATTGCCGTTCTGCGGCGTATGGAGGCAAATGCTTTCGCAAAATAGCTATGGGTCCGGATAATCCGATCATATGAAAATATCAAAAAATTAATGTATTTTTTATATTTACAGGCATCAACCATCCATAACGTAAGTTTAATATGTCTCAAGCTTCTCCGAATATACCCAAGGTCAAAGTTTGCGGAATGCGTGAAAGTACCAATATTCAGTTGGTTTTGGCATTGCAACCTGATTATATGGGTTTTATCTTCTATGAAAAGTCTCTCAGGTTTGTCGGTGAAGAACTGAGCCCGGCGCAACTGGAGGCATTTCCGCGGCACATCCGCAAGGTGGGCGTGTTCGTGAATGCACATCCTGACTTTATCCTCCGCATGGTCCGGAAATACCACCTTGACATGGTGCAACTGCACGGCACCGAAACGCCCGATGTCTGCCGCAACCTCCGCAGCCGCGGCATCAGCATCATTAAGGCATTTGCCATTGACGAAACATTCATCTTCAGCCGGCTGAATAACTACAAGCAATTCTGCGATTATTTCCTGTTCGATACCAAAGGCGCAGCTTTTGGCGGGAACGGCACTGCTTTTAACTGGGACCTGCTGCGCAAGTATGATAACGAGAAGCCATTCTTTCTGAGCGGCGGAATTGGCCCTGAGCATCTTGAAATGATGGGCGATTTGCAGGGACTTAATATCCATGCTTTTGACGTAAACAGCCGCTTTGAAATCACGCCGGGTCTGAAGGATGTGGAAAAACTGAAGCACTTCATACGGGAGATCCGGAAACCGCTGCAAACTGCAGCCTGATCGGGTACTTATAAAATTCTGTTCACGGGAACCGGGCAAGGCATTGTCCGGTTCTTTTGTTACCTTAGATGTCCGGTTGCCCACATTTACATTACCCATTCTGATATATGGAAGTATTAGCTCAGCCTGCCTTTGAAGTTGACGAAAAAGGATATTACGGCCGTTTTGGCGGTGCGTACATCCCCGAGATGCTCTACCCCAATGTCGAGGAACTTCGCCAGCAGTATCTGCATATCATTGCTGATTCCGGATTTGAGCAGGAGTTCCGTTACCTGCTGCGGGACTACGTAGGCCGGCCTACTCCACTCTATTTTGCCGGTCGTCTATCTGATAAATACCACACCAACATCTACCTGAAGCGGGAAGACCTCTGTCACACGGGTGCCCATAAAGTAAACAATACCATCGGCCAGATTCTGGTGGCAAAAAGGCTCGGCAAACAGAGAATCGTTGCCGAAACCGGTGCTGGCCAGCACGGCGTAGCCACTGCCACGGTATGCGCCCTGATGGGCCTTGAATGCATTGTATACATGGGCAAGCTGGACATTGAACGCCAGAAGCCCAACGTAGAACGGATGAAAATGCTGGGTGCCAAAGTGGTAGCCGCTACCTGTGGCAGCCAGACGCTGAAAGACGCCACCAACGAAGCCATGCGGCACTGGATCAACAACCCCACTGATACGCACTACATCATCGGATCGGTAGTGGGGCCTCACCCGTACCCGGATATGGTGGCCCGCTTCCAGTCAGTGATCAGCGAAGAGATACGGCAGCAACTCACGGAAAAGATCGGCCGGCCCAATCCGGATTATGTGGTGGCCTGCGTGGGTGGAGGCTCAAATGCCGCCGGAGCTTTCTACCATTTTCTCAACGAAACGGACGTAAAGCTGGTCGCCATTGAAGCCGGCGGGCAGGGCGTTACTTCGGGTCACTCGGCGGCGACTACGGCACTGGGCAAACCCGGCGTCCTGCACGGCAGCCGCACCATCCTGATGCAGACCGAAGACGGTCAGGTAACGGAACCGTACTCGATTTCGGCCGGGCTTGATTATCCGGGCATTGGTCCGTTGCACGCCCACTTGTACGACTCCGGCCGCGGAATATTCGCCTCCATCACAGATGACGAAGCTTTGCAAGCTGGTCTGGAACTGAGCCGGCTGGAAGGAATCATTCCGGCGCTGGAAACGGCCCATGCGCTGGCTTATCTGGGCCGGCTGAATGCCACACCCGAAGAGGTAGTAGTGGTGAACCTGTCCGGACGGGGCGACAAGGACCTGGCTACGTACAGCAAATCACTTGATCTTTAAAACAAGAGATATGAGATGCTGTTGCGTTTCATCATAATATAAAAACAGAAGGGGTTCCAGCGTTGACGCTGGAACCCCATCTGTTTTTAAACTGCTCCTCTCCTGTCTCACATATACCGTCTGAAATATTTTATATATCAGAATATCATTAACCCGTCTGCCTCAAACCAGACGGCTTTACGGGGCTTTTTAATGCTTGCTAATTACTTTTTTGAATTTCCTGAGTCTTAGGCGTAATGACGCTGCTACGCCACGGATGACTGGTACGCAAACGCTTTTCCGTTCAGGACTACTTTTTTGCCGGCAGCATCTTTGGGGACAAAGAAGGCATATTGCTTGAACCGTACCAGCATTTCTTCACCATTGCCTGCGTCTACTTTCATCCAGCAGCCTTTCTGCTGGCATACCTCTTTTACCACGCCTTCAGTCTGCAGGTAAACGGAGTCTTTGGCTCCTACTTTTGCCACCACCTGAGCAGCCGGCACCACGTTCTGCGGCGTGAACTCCTTGCCAAAATACCGGGCGTCTGCCGGAGTTTGCTGGGCTTTTGCCATGCCGGTTATCAGTAAAGCAGCCCATAAAATCACTTTCAATCCTGACACTTTCATAGAAGTTGAATCAATTAAGTAACTGCGCAATTTTAAATTGTGAATTCTGAATTTTGAATTATTGGGTAATCTTCTGACTTTGAATAAGTTGACGTCATGGTTTTAAATTTTAAAATACCTGATTACTTCTGCTCGGGTACTTATCAATTTACTCGGTGCAAATATGATCATTTACATCATCATCGGCTCCTTTATGGCCGCTTCTGTTTTCAGATTGGGCAAGGTAATGATGAAACTACTGCCCTGCCCCAGCTGAGATTCCACCCGGATGGTGCCGTTCATTTTTCTGATCACCTGATCAGTGATGTAAAGTCCCAGCCCGGAGCCGTAAGAATCTGCTGAGGCGCGGAAAAACATATCGAATATTTTGGGAAGATACTCATTGTCTATTCCTTTTCCGTTGTCCGTGTAAAGGATCTGCACCTGCTGTTCAGCTACCCGGATATTGAACCCGATATACGGATCATCAATGTACAGCCGCTGGTATTTGACTGAGTTAGACATCAGGTTTTGAAAAACTGTGCTGATCCGGTGCGGGTCGGAGCAGAAAGGCTCACTGGCGTCTACCTGCACCCGCAGGGCTACGCGGCCGGCATTTTCCATGTAGCGGAGATTCTCGGCGCACCCGGCAATAATGGCCCCAAAATCTATTGGCACGACAGCTACCTCCAGACGGCTGTTGCGCGAAAAGTCAGTCATATCCGTGATGAACGTATCCAGCTTCTGAACACTTTTTTCCATCAGTTCCAGATAATAACCCTGCTGGGCAGGATCGTGTTCCTCCCGGATCAGCGAAACAAGGCCCAATATTGACCGCAGGGGAGCCCGCATATCGTGGGAAGACCGGTACACGAAGCTGTCGAGTTCAAAATTGATCCGCTTCAGCTCTTCCTGCGACTCAATGCGCTCCGTAATATCCAGCGAAAACACCGTCACGCCAACTACTCTTCCGGCAGCGTCGCGCATGGGCGTAAAGGCATGTTCGAAGTGCCTTCGCACCAGATCGGGGTTGCCAAAGGGCTCGGTGATGATGAACTGCTCACCGGACAGGGCGCGGTCCAGCAATGAAAACATCTTGTTACGGTCTTCCGAAACTTCGCGGGTAAACTCCTCCAGGCTCATGCCCGGCTGAATGTCAATGTCATATAACTGCTTGATGGCATCCTTGTGCTGGTGATTGAAGGCAATGTAGTGATACTCGCGGTCCACGGCAAAGATGATATTCTGGCTGTTTTCCAGCAGTGAGGTGAGAGTCTGGCCGGTTTTATGGCTGGCTGCCTCCGCCTGCTTGCTCCGGGTAATGTCGCGGGTTACGGCCAGCAGACCGATTGCATGGCCATTTTCGTCCTGCCACACGTGCGTATTCGTATCCACGTAAATTCTTCTGTCCCCGCTGAGCACATGGATGACTTCCATCCGGCAGGAGCCGGTACTGCGGAGCGTATCCTGCGCCAGTTGTTCGTCCTGCGGTTGAATCCATTCCGTGCCGTATACTTCATCAATTTTTTTGCCCATGACCTCGTGGGCGGTCAGTTGGTAAAGCGACCGGGCGCCGGTATTCCAGTAGGTGATGTGCCGTTCGTTGTCCATGCCGATTACTGCATCATCAACCTGAGCCAGCACATTGGCGTGGAAGCGGAGAGTGGCTTCCGACTTTTTGCGTTTGGTAATATTTTTGGAGAAAAACGAAGCGCCGGTAACGGTGCCGGCTGCACTGCGGATCGGGTTTACGGAAACTTCAACGTCAAATACCCGCCCCGGAAATTCGTAGTGCATCTCCTGAACGAAGCGTTCTCCCCGGAAAGCCCGTTCGCAGACTGCGTACCACACGGCCTGTTCCTCCGGGGGCAGACCCGTGAAAATATTATTTCCTTTGACCAGATCAATGCCGTAACCGTGCCTGAAATCACTCCGGAGTGTGCTGTTGAAGGTGACAAGCCGGTAACGGATATCCACTGACCAGATGGCGTTGGAAGTATTTTCGATGATGGCCAGCAGGCTTTGCTGATTTTCCCGCAGGGCCTCCTCAGCCCTCAGACTCATCCGCTGTGCGTAATAGAGGGCAAGGCCGGTCACCAACATGCTGACCACAATGTTGGCCAGCCGGTTAGTGACCTGATCATCCGACTCCCGGTAGCGGGCCAGCAGTCCGTAATCCGTCCACTCCAGCACCAGCAGGCAAGTCAGGGGTATAAATAAGTTTATTATCAGGACTTTGGCATGCCGGATGCCAAACAGGAGAAACGTGCCGGTTACCACCGGAAAGTACATTACGTAGTTGCCTGACTGGCGGCCAGCAACTGAGGACGCCAGAAAGATCTCCACTGATACACTCAGCACAAGTAAAGTCTTACCAATTGTAATTTTATCGTTCCTCAGCAGCAGGTATGCACCCAGGTAGAACAGGGTCATAGCCGTATTGACTGCGGCCAGAAAAGTCTGCGCGGTCAGCAGGTTGTAAAGCACGAAAAACAGCGAAGCTCCTACTGCAATGAGGCTCATCTGGCCGGCCAGCAATTGCCTGTTGAAGTACTCCTCCTCCGAACCGTCCGGCAGGGAAGTCTTGCGCCATAAAGGGGTTAGCGTGGTCATAGGATACGCTAAGGTGTTTTGGTGGGTAAGTGGTCAGGTAAAAATATTCTTTTCAGAATCTGGGCAGATATTTATCCCCCAATCCCCGGTTAATGTTCTCCAGATTCCGGATTGCTGAGGAACTGATGTGCTCAAATTGCTTGTCGCAACGGATAAACACCACCTTCAGGTCCGGCTTCATGTCTTCCATAAACCGCAGTTGGTTCACTTCGTAATCCAGATCATCGCCGTTCCGGAGTCCGCGCACCAGCGTAACATCAGTCAGTCCTTCCTTGCTGCTGATATAATCGGTAAGCAGGCCGTAAAACTCCTCGTGCTGCCGGTAAAACAACACAGAAGGCCAGTTGTTTTCCGGTTCCTGATCCCTTTTCTCCGGATTGACGCCCCGCGCTACAATCACCTTATCAAATATCCGTTCTGCCTTCTCCAGGATATTTAAGTGACCATTGTGAAAGGGATTGAACGAACCGGGATATACGCCCACTTTCGGCTTACTGGACTTCACGTATCCGATCAGCGCCAGCAGATTGGCCCGGTTTCCGGAATACTTATCTGCACACTGCTTCAGAAAGGCCAGCCTCCCGGTTTTGTACTGGCTGTAGTCGGCAAACTGATATTCCCTGAATACTGCCCTCTCCCACCGGAGCAGTTCCGGCAGCGCCGAAGCCGTGACCACGGTCATGTCCCATTCAGAAAACAGGGCCGAAAGTCCGCCGGTCGGCTCGTGGTGCCGGGTGTCCAGAATAATCTGGGAAATGACTCCTTTGTCCGGATGCTGCGTCAGCTGGTCGAATAACTGCACTGACTGCACTTCGTTGTCCGGAGCCATCGGGTTGTACACAACGTCATGAAAAAAGGCCGCCATCAGCAAAATACTGCGTTCTTTTTCCGTTAAATTTCCCTCCCGGAACCAGTCTTCGATCTGGCTGGTCAAAAACTGCAGGTGCTCCTCGGTGTGAAAAAAGCGGTGTTTTTCCCGCCAGCCCTGCGCCACCCTTGCCACTGCCCCGTCGGTCATGCCAAACTGCCGGAAAAGCGGCTCATACGCCTGGTAGTCGAAGTAGATCATATCCTGGGCTGATGAACAAAAAAGAGGAACCTTCTGTTAGGGTAAAGGTGCGTGAAACAGGAACAGGCAGTGTGATTGTTTTGTCTGATATTTAAAATATTCAAACTTAAACAAAAACTTCCAGACTACTGTTTGAATTACAAATCCGGGTCAGAGTAGCGTATTCCTGCGGATTTTATAATTGATCTTTTGTCCTTTTTTAAATTGTTGTGAGAGTAGCCGTATTCCGAAAAGAACATTTCAATGCCGCCCACCGTCTGCATAACCCGCAGTGGACAGACGAACAGAATCAGATAGTATTCGGCAAGTGCAACAATCCCCACTTTCACGGTCATAACTACGAGCTGATCGTCCGGGTAGCCGGTGAACCCGATCCGGTGACTGGTTACGTAATGGATATGAAGTTACTGAGTGACCTGATCCGGGAGCACGTCACCGAAAAGTTTGATCATAAAAATCTAAACCTGGATACCGATGAGTTCAAAAACCTTAACCCCACTGCTGAAAACATATCAGTTACTATTTACAATATTCTGAGAAAGCAGATAGATCCTAAATTTGATTTAAAAATCACCTTATATGAAACTGAACGGAACTTCGTCGAATACCCCGTCAATTAAAGAAATCAACCAACCGGGTGCGCTGGCGATAGACGAGATCGGCGATGAGCACCTGAGTACTTCTTTTGACACTCCCCTGCGGGAAGATGCTTTTGCGATAGATGATGAGCTGAAAATGGAGCTGATCGAAAAGCATTTCCGCGAGATAATGAACATACTGGGCCTTGACCTCACCGATGATAGCCTGAAGGGTACACCCCGCCGCGTTGCCAGGATGTACGTGCAGGAAATATTCAGTGGCCTCAACCCGGCCAACAAGCCCAAAGCTGCCCTTTTCGACAATAAATACAAGTACAACGAAATGCTGGTGGAGAAAGACATTACGTTTTACTCCAACTGCGAACACCATTTTGTACCCATTATCGGCAAGGCCCACGTTGCTTACATTTCCAGCGGCAAGGTGATCGGCCTGTCCAAGATCAACCGGGTGGTACAGTACTTTGCCAGGCGTCCGCAGGTGCAGGAAAGACTCACCGTGCAGATTGCCAACGAACTGAAAGAAATGCTGCAAACGGACGACGTAGCGGTACTGATCGATGCCAAACACCTCTGCGTCTCTTCACGCGGCGTAACGGACATCACCAGCAGCACGGTCACGGCTCATTACAGCGGCAAATTCGGGGACGAAGCCACAAAGCAGGAATTTCTGAAGTATGTGCAGCTGGGCGGCCAGGCTTGAAAACGATAATCTCATCCCTGATAATCAGAGGAGGCTCACCCGTGTCTCCTTTTTTTATGCATTTGTTTGCCCTTCCTGTACCACTTATTGGCCAACTTCGCGTGACAAGTTTTGTACCGGCAAACCCATATCAACCCTGATGCCTGATTTTAAAGACCTGATTGTATCGGAAGATGCAGATTACATTATTGTAAATAAACCACCCTACGTCGCCACCCTTGACGAACGCACCGGCGATACCACCAGCATCCTGCGGATGGCCAAAGCGTATCATTCCGATGCCCAGGTCTGCCACCGGCTGGACAAGGAAACCTCCGGCATCCTGGCCATTGCCAAAACCCCCGAAGCTTACCGCCACCTGTCCATGCAGTTTGAGCACCGCCAGGTAGACAAGATTTACCACGCCATTGTGCATGGCATCCATACCCTGGAGTGGATCAGCGTGTACCTGCCCCTGCTGCCGCTGCCCAACGGAATCGTGAAGATTGACAAGCAGCAGGGCAAGGAAGCCGAGACTATTTTCAATACACTACAGCTCTACAAGAAGCATACTTTGCTGGAGTGCCGCCCGGTTACTGGCCGGATGCACCAGATCCGGGTTCACCTCACCGCCCTCAAGGCTCCCATTGTCTGCGACGAACAATACGGCGGTACCCCCATTTTCTTGTCCGACATCAAGCGGAAGTTTAACCTCAAGAAGGATACCGAAGAGCAGCCCCTGATCCAGCGGGTAGCTTTACATGCCTATGCCCTTCAGTTCAAGGGGCTGGACGGCGAAGAATTATCCGTTCATGCGCCTTATCCCAAAGACATCGCTGCTTTGGTGCGCCAGCTAGAAAAGAATGTCTAACGTTTAAAGCCTTCTTTTCTGACCGGAAACCTACTGGAAGTCATATTCTGGCATTGAAAAAATAATTTAATTAGAATTAGTCTAAATAAATACTATTCATAATTTTGCAGCACTTAATTTTCTCTTGCCATGAAAGAAATATACGCTGCACTTAAACTGCTTACTTGCTTGCTGTGCTTTGCCTGCTGCACAATCACAGCCACTGCCCAGACAAAAACCGGAAGGATTGAGGGAACAATCACTTCTGCCGGTGGAATTGCCCTTGAAGGCGTTTCCGTCCGGATAAACGGAAAAAACTCCGGTACCCGCACCGATGCCAATGGCCGTTACAAATTGTCCAACCTCCCTGCCGGCGACCACATCCTGATTTTTTCACAGATCGGATATGCCACGTTGCGGCAGCCGGTACAGGTACAGGCGGGCAAAACCTCGCGTCTGGACCTGCGGCTCGAAGAAAAAACAGAAGACTTACAGGAGGTAGAAGTAAATGGCACCCGGGGAACTGACCGCATCACCTATATGAAGGAAGTAGAAGGAGTGGGTGTGTATGCCGGTAAAAAAACCGAAATCATCAATCCGGACCGTACGGATGCCAATCTGGCCCTTAACAATACCCGGCAGGTATTCGCCCGCGTTCCGGGCATCAGCATCTGGGAAAATGACGGCTCTGGTATCCAGGTAGGCGTAGCTGCCCGCGGTCTGAGTCCGAACCGCTCCTGGGAGTTTAACGTCCGCCAGAACGGTTACGACGTCAGCGCCGACCCGCTGGGCTACCCTGAGGCGTATTACAACCCGCCGATGGAAGCGGTGCGGCAGCTGCAGGTAATACGCGGCGCGGCTTCGCTGCAGTATGGCCCTCAGTTCGGCGGCCTGCTGAACTATGTACTCAAATCAGGCGATTCTACCCGCAAAATTGCGGTAGAAACGCAGCATACGGTAGGTTCTTATGGCCTGTACAACACCTACAATGGAGTAGGCGGGCAGGTCGGAAAGCTTAACTACTACGGAGCCATTAATTACCGCCGGGCTGACGGCTGGCGTGAAGGCAGTCAGTACGATTATTTCTGGGGTTACGGTAACCTGCAGTACGCTTTTTCAAACCGGCTGAAAGTCGGCTTCCAGCTGAGCCGCACTTACTTTGAGAATCAGCAGCCGGGCGGCCTCACCGATGCGCAGTTTGCCGGCAATCCGCGGCAGGCTAACCGCAACCGCAACTGGTTCAGCACCCCGTGGACCATTCCTGCCTTCAATCTGAACTACCGGATCAGCCCGTCTACCAAACTGAATGTGAAGGCATTCGGATTGTTCGGTCAGCGGAACAGCGTTGGTTTCGTGGCCGCCGCCAATGTGGCCGACACTATCAATACCACTACCGGAGACTACAACAACCGCCAGCTGGACCGTGACCTGTACCGTAATTTCGGCGCTGAGGCGCGGCTGCTTACCCGGTATACCCTGCTGGGTGGCCAGCATGCCCTTGCTACCGGCGTCCGCTACTTCAACGGCGCTACCAGACGGCAGCAGTCGGGCAGAGGCACTACCGGCCGCGACTTTGACCTCACCCTCCTTGATCCGCAGTACCGGAGAGAATACCAGTTCGGTTCCCGGAATGCGGCTTTCTTCGCGGAAAATGTTTTCCGGCCTCTCCGCAATCTTTCAGTTACGCCCGGCCTGCGGTTTGAACACCTGTATACCACCTCCGCCGGCCGCATGAATATCGCCGCTGACGGTACACCGGTTACAATTATGCCTCAGGCGCAAACGCGTAACTTTTTTCTGCTCGGCCTTGGTCTGGAATACGCCACTACTGCCACTACCAGCGTGTACGCCAATATTTCGCAGGCCTACCGCCCAGTGCTGTTTGCCGACCTGGTGCCGCCGGGCACCACTGACGAGATTGATCCTAATCTGAAAGACGCCAGAGGCTACAACGCTGACTTTGGCTTCCGGGGCACCCTTAGCGATTTCATGCGCTTTGACATCGGGGCCTTTTACCTGCACTACGACGGCCGAATCGGTACGCTTACCCAAACCCGCGACGACGGCAGCCGGTATCAGTTCCGCACCAATATCGGCACCAGCGTAACCAAGGGTACTGAACTGTATGCGGAGGTTGATCCGATCCGGGCTTTCCTGCCTTCATCCCGGATCGGCAGTATGACACTATTCGCTTCCATGGCCTATGTAGATGCCAGGTACATAGCAGGCAGTTTTGTGTCCGGCAGTTCCAATGTGGAGTTGAAAGGCAATCGGGTGGAGAATGCTCCCAGCCACATTAACCGGTTTGGTCTTACCTATGTCCTGAAAGGATTCTCCACTACTTACCAGCTGAGCTACGTGGACGCCACTTTCTCGGATGCGAACAATACCCTGTCTTCCGCCAATGGCGACAATGGCGTGATTCCCGAATATCAGGTAATGGACTGGTCATTTACGTACCGCTTTCCGAAGGTTTTCAACGTGAAGGGCGGCGTCAATAACCTTGCTGATACCCGCTACTTCACCCGCCGTGCCGGAGGATATCCCGGTCCCGGCCTGATTCCCGGCGACGGACGCACCTTTTACCTGACGATTGGTGCCCGGTTCTGATCTGAAATCCAGCTCCAAAAGCCCGGTGTCCCATTGATCCCGGGCTTTTGTATTTTTGCGCATGCCCTTCGTAGAATCCATTCCATACACTCCACAGCGGATCGTATCACTGGTGCCCTCCCAGACGGAACTGCTGTTTCACCTGGGCTTGGGCGAACGGGTGGTGGGCGTGACCAAGTTCTGCATTCATCCGGCGGAGCAGACGCAACGGATTACCAAAGTGGGCGGCACCAAACAGTTCCGCTTCCCGGTAATAGAACAGCTACAGCCTGATTTGATTCTTGGAAACAAGGAAGAAAACTACCAGGAAGGGATAGAACAACTGGCAGTCCGGTACCCCGTCTGGATCAGTGATATTTTTGATCTGTCTGACGCCCTGGGCATGATCAGTAAGGTAGGAAGCCTGACCGGAAAAAGTGCGCAAGCCACGGAGCTGGTGAAAAAAATAGCTGAAGGTTTCCGTTCACTCAAGCCCATCACTCCGCCGCCAAAAGTTGCTTATCTGATCTGGAAAAAGCCTTACATGGCCGCCGGCAGCCTTACCTTCATCCACGACATGCTGATTCGTTGCGGATTCACGAATGTTTTTGGCCCTCTCAGCCGGTATCCGGAAGTAACCGTTTCCGATCTGGCCGACGCCCGGGCGGACTACGTTTTTCTTTCATCGGAGCCCTACCCCTTCCGGGAGAAAGATCTACAGGAGCTGCAGACCGCCTTGCCCGCCAGCCGCATTGTACTGGTAGACGGCGAAATGTTTTCCTGGTACGGGAGCCGGCTTCTGCACTCGGTGTTATATTTTCAGTCGCTGACCGGCCAGCTGGCAGGTTAAATACCGAAGTAAGTTTGAGTACAGGTTTTAACTTTTGGCGTGCTGGATTCAAACGTATGGCAGTTGATTAGTCATCCGTTTTCATTTAAAATCCAGAATTCACAATTTAAAATTGCGCAGCTGCTTAACTATTCCGGGAAAGATACTTTTCCCATCGCTACCGAAGGGATATTACCAAAGTCGGTTTTTCCCCCGGCTACTGCTTCATTGGCCAGCGTAGCAAACAAAACTGCTTCTTTCGCATCGGGCAGGATGCCTAACGCCGAGGTATCGCTGAAAGTACACTCTGGCAAAAGTTCCTTCAGCCCGGTTACAATCACCGGGTTGTGCATGCCGCCGCCGCTCAGGTAAACTGCCGGCGGTGTACTGGTAAAACTTTTCTTAACTGAGTACGCTATGCCTTCAACCGTAAAACGGGTAAGTGTAGCAATAAGATCTTCGGGAGAGAGCCCTCCGGTGCCCGTTAGTGATTGTTTGCCCTTCACATATTCAGTACTGAATAGTTCTGGCCCGGTGGTTTTTGGAAACGGAGCATCAAAAAACGGGTGATCCCGTAAGCTTTTTAACAGCGGCTCATTTATACGACCACTGGCGGCTATGCTTCCGTTATCGTCATAGGCTTTGCCGGGAAAATAGTGTCTCACGAAGGCGTCAATTAAGGTATTGCCGGGCCCGACATCAGTTGAAAAAATCCGGCTGGCGTCAAGATCACCCGGCAGGAAGGTAAAATTGGCAATGCCGCCCATGTTGAGCAAGATACGGTCTTCACCTTTTTTGGAAAACAGAAGATAATCTCCATACACTGCCAACGGTGCTCCTTCTCCTCCCGCCGCGACGTGTTTCTGCCTGAAGTCGCTAAACGTGATAATTCCTGTATTGACTGCGATATGATCCCCATCTCCTATTTGCAGCGTAGCATTGGAAAACCCGGAGTACCCATGCTGACTCTGCGGCGCGTGATAAATCGTTTGCCCGTGGCTGGCAATCAGGTGGATATTTTTGGGCTGGTAGTTCCACTCCCCGAGACACTGGAGAATCATTCCGGCATGCAGTTGTCCAATCCATGCGTTGAGCAGACAAACCTTCTCCAGTTCGACCTGCTTTCTGGCAAAAACTGACCTGATATGTGATTTGGTATGCTCATCATAAGGGACGGTATGAAACTTTACAACCTCAACTTCAGTCTTCAATCCGCTGCCCCGGAACCGGCACAAAGCCACATCCAGGCCATCCAGCGAAGTGCCCGACATAAGGCCGATGATCAGCCGTTCCTCCTGACCCGCTATCTGGCAGAGCTTTTCGATATTTGCGTTCATATTCAATAATGCAGATCTGAACAGGTTTTGCCGGCAGAGGCAATAGTTGAAAGTACTGGTGCAAAATAATGCTGCCCCGACTGCATCTTAGCCGATTAAAATTTACCTTTGTAAAAAAAGAAACTACTTCTCATGGACAATGTAGCACAACTTACGGACAGAGACAGTCAGATATTTGACTTGATCAACAGAAAAGAAACAGGCAAGAATACGGAATAGAGTTGATTGCCTCTGAAAATTTTGTTTCTCCTCAGGTGATGCAAGCCATGGGAAGCGTACTGACGAATAAATACGCTGAAGGACTACCAGGCAAGCGATATTATGGCGGATGTGAAATAGTAGACGAAATAGAACAGTTGGCCATTGATCGGGCCAAAGAATTGTTCAATGCTACATGGGTGAACGTACAGCCACATTCCGGAGCACAAGCCAACGCCGCAGCATTTCTGGCAATACTCAATCCGGGAGACAAAATCTTAGGATTCAATCTTGCGCATGGTGGCCATTTGACTCATGGCTCCCCGGTAAACTTCTCTGGCAAGCTGTATCAGCCTTATTTCTATGGAGTGGAGCAGGAAACAGGTCTGATTGACTGGAACAAGGTAGAAGAAACAGCAGTTAAAGAACGGCCGAAGCTTATTATATGCGGTGCTTCGGCTTATTCCCGCGACTGGGATTATCAGCGGCTGCGGCAAATAGCTGACCAGGGTGGGTGCCTTGTTGCTGGCTGATATCTCACATCCAGCCGGTTTGATAGCCAAAGGACTGTTGAATGACCCTTTACAATACTGTCACATCGTTACCACTACTACTCACAAAACATTAAGGGGTCCACGTGGTGGAATGATCATGATGCGTGATGATTTTGAGAACCCATTTGGTATAAAAACACCCAAAGGGGAATTGCGCATGATGTCAGCTCTGCTGGACAGCGGTGTATTTCCGGGTACTCAGGGAGGGCCGCTTGAGCACGTAATTGCATCCAAAGCAGTAGCATTCCATGAGGCCCTGTCCGATGATTTCAAGACCTATACTCAGAAAGTAAAAGACAATGCGAAGGCCATGGCTCAGGCATTTGTTGAGAAAGGTTATAAGATTATATCCGATGGCACGGACAACCATCTGATGCTGATTGATCTCCGGTCAAAAGGACTTAGTGGGAAAGTGGCCGAAGAAACGCTCATCAAAGCAGACATCACCATCAATAAGAATATGGTACCGTTTGATGACAAATCACCGTTTGTAACATCAGGCATGAGAGTGGGAACAGCTGCAATGACCTCGAGGGGAATGGGTGAAAGAGAGATGGAACAAATTGTGGACTATATAGATACAGTTTTAACCAATACAGCAAATTCATCAATGATCTCATCCGTGAAGGAGGAAATCCGCACTTGGATGGAAAACTTTCCATTATATAAGGATAAGTTTTAAAAAGTATAAACTTCTGAAACAGAAAAGGCCACTTGCAATAAGTGGCCTTTTCTGTTTCAGGAGCCAAATTAAATGCAGAGCCGATTAAGATAACAATGTAAAGATGAGAAATACAACAAGTAGCTTTCCCCAGGCAAGGCACAGGAAAGCCCTGCGGGGGTAAACCTGCGGGGCAGCGTCGTGCCGCTCTTGTGCAGTGTCTGCCGGGTGGGACTTTGTGTGAGGGGCTGCCGCTCCTGGGCAGCGTGCTGCCGCTGCGGGGCAGGGGTTGAGTCAAGGGGAAAGGGATTGCGCCTGCCGCGCGGGGCAGATGCTTCAGTAAAGGGGTGGCGGGGACCTACTCTTCCACCGGTGAAGGCAGTACCATCGGCGCAGGGCGGCTTAACTTCTCTGTTCGGAATGGGAAGAGGTGATCACGCCCGCAATACCCGCCATCAGTTCTTTCAATACTTCTTTCGTCTTCCTGCTGCCGGCCCGGCGGTAAGTCCCGGCAGGAAGCCTGCACGGGCAGAGAGGAAAAGAAAATGAGAAAAGAAATAATGACAGAAGAGATAAGGAAAGGCCGCAGCGGTAAACAGCAGCCAGAGACATGCAATGAGTTTTGAGGCAGAACCCTGCTTTATGAGTAGTCTGTGAGCCCTGAGTAAAAACAAGGAGCAAGCTGACCGGACAATTAGTACGGCTCGGCTGCACGTGTTACCACGCCTGCACCTGCCGCCTATCAACGTGATGGTCTCTCACGGTCCTTCATGTGGATGTCTCATCTTGGGGTGAGTTTCGCGCTTAGATGCTTTCAGCGCTTATCTGCTCGGAGCGTGGCTACCCGGCAGTGCACCTGGCAATACAACCGGCACACCAGAGGCTCCTCCGACCCGGTCCTCTCGCGTTCAAGGTCAGCTCCCCTCAGACATCCCGCGCCCGCAACAGATAGGGACCGAACTGTCTCACGACGTTCTGAACCCAGCTCGCGTGCCACTTTAATCGGCGAACAGCCGAACCCTTGGGACCTTCTCCAGCCCCGGGATGTGACGAGCCGACATCGAGGTGCCAAACCTCCCCGTCGATGTGAGCTCTTGGGGGAGATCAGCCTGTTATCCCCGGCGTACCTTTTATCCTTTGAGCGATGGCCCTTCCATGCGGAACCACCGGATCACTATCTCCGTCTTTCGACCCTGCCCGACTTGTGGGTCTTGCAGTCAAGCCCGCTTCTGCGATTGCACTCTGAAAGCACGGTACCAAGGCGTGCTGAGCGGACCTTTGAAAGCCTCCGATACTTTTTTGGAGGCGACCACCCCAGTCAAACTACCCGCCACACACTGTTCTGATCACTCAGTTAGGCTCTAGGCAAGGCAAGGGCGGTATTTCAAGATTGACTCCACCGGGCCTTGCGACCCGGCTTCGCAGTCTCCCGCCTATCCTACACATGCCGTGCCCAAAGCCAATGTGAAGCTGTAGTAAAGGTGCACGGGGTCTTTCCGTCCCGTTGCGGGTAAGCGGCATCTTCACCGCTGCTACAATTTCACCGGGCTCACGGCCGAGACAGCGTCCAGATCGTTACACCATTCGTGCAGGTCGGAACTTACCCGACAAGGAATTTCGCTACCTTAGGACCGTTATAGTTACGGCCGCCGTTTACCGGGGCTTCAGTTCAATGCTTCGCCTTGCGGCTAACATCCCCCTTAACCTTCCGGCACCGGGCAGGTGTCAGACCCTATACGTCATCTTTCGATTTGGCAGAGTCCTGTGTTTTTGGTAAACAGTCGCCTGGACCCATTCGCTGCGGCCTCTTTATTTGCTAAAGTAGGCTCCCCTTCTCCCGAAGTTACAGGGTTAATTTGCCGAGTTCCTTAGCCGTGACTCACCCGGGCACCTTGGTACATTTATACCCGACTACCTGTGTCGGTTTGCGGTACGGACCAGTGCACCATACTGTCTGCGCAGCTTTTCCTGGAAGCTCCTCCGCGTGATTATCCCCCCGGCCGGAGCCGAAGGGGTACTATCCCGGCCAAAAGCCGGTTCAACGCACTATTCCGTCAGTGCGCACACGCATGCTTGCTCCGTCCCTGGCAGACTGATGCACCGGGTGCGGGAATATTAACCCGCTTACCGTCGGAACCCCGCTTTCGCTCATTCCTTAGGTGCCGACTGACCCTGATCCGACTGACGTTGATCAGGAAACCTTAGTCTTCCGGTGACAAGGGTTCTCACCTTGTTTATCGTTACTCATGCCTACATTTGCTTTTCCGCACGCTCCAGCCCTTCTCAAAAAGGACCTTCTCCGCTCTGCGGAATGCTCTCCTACCTAGACTGTATAAATACATCTACCACGGCTTCGGTGCTGTACTTGATGCCCGTTTATTATCGGTGCCCCGCCCGCTCGACCAGTGAGCTGTTACGCACTCTTTAAAGGAATGGCTGCTTCCGTGCCAACCTCCTGGCTGTCGCGGCAGGCAGACTACCTTTGTTCAACTTAGTACAGACTCGGGGACCTTAGCCGGTGGTCCGGGTTGTTCCCTCTCGGATGAGGACCTTAGCACCCTCACCCTCACTCCCGGTGCGGTCTTACAGCATTCGGAGTTCACCAGGATTTGGCAGGATGTGACTCCCCCTAGTCCTGCCGGTAGCTCTACCTCTGTAAGACCCTTTGCCGGGGCTGCCCCTAAAGGCATTTCGGAGAGTACGAGCTATCTCCAGGTTTGATTGGCCTTTCACCCCTACCCGCAGGTCATCCAAAAACTTTTCAACGTTTACTGGTTCGGTCCTCCATGACCTGTTACGGCCACTTCAACCTGCCCGCGGGTAGATCACCTGGTTTCGCGTCTGCAGCAACTGACTGTATGAACGTTACCGTTCCCTGCGCCCTTTTCAGACTCGCTTTCGCTGCGGCTGCGTGAGTCCACT
>JAUJMU010000005.1:267708-488541 GCA_030446715.1 Cytophagales bacterium
TAGCAGTTTCAATACTCAGGAGTGGCGGCATAGAAAAAGCTATAGAATACAGCAACAATGGGGACACTTATTGCAAAAGCAAAAAGCCACCTGACGGTGGCTTTTGCTCCTCGAGCTGGGCTCGAACCAGCGACCCTCTGATTAACAGTCAGATGCTCTAACCGACTGAGCTATCGAGGAATGTTAAAATTGGACTGCAATATTAGTGCATAGAGAAGATTTATACAAGCGTTCAAATATTTTTTTTAAGATATGGGTTCCTTTTTTATGCATTGCGCCGTATAAAATGTTTACGGGATCAGCCCTTGAACATTACAGAGGCAATACTTTGAATTACGGGATAGCCCAGCTACATTGTCTGGCACCTCCACATTGTTAAATGTTTCATTATCAGAATTTTAACACCACTAAAAGTATTGACTTTCTGCTTAGACGCTGAAATAATCCTGCCCGGCAGGAGTAGGAGTACCTGAAAAGAAGTAAACTCAATATAACTTCTGACAAGCCATTACCAGACAAAACAATGAGACAAAAACGAATGTTTGTGAGCCTGTTGCTCGCGTCTTTCCTGGGAGGTGTTGTGGCCATAACCGGGTACAGGTTTGTGGTGCCACAAAGGATATATGAATCATTTGAACAGGTGCAGAACGTTCGGTTTTCGAATTATCTCGCTGACTCAAATTTTACAATTCCGGAAGGTCTGAATTTTGTGTATGCAGCCGAAAGGGTAAGACCAGCAGTTGTACACATCAAAACGTGGTACCACAGTGGAACAGCAAAAAACTGGAGGGACGATGAAGAAAGCGACGCTCTTTTCAAGGAATTTCACGGCAGCCCTTATGGCCGGATGCCTTCCCATCCGCGCGAGTCGGCCGGATCAGGGGTGATCATTTCTCCGGACGGATACATTATCACCAATAATCATGTGATTGAGAAAGCCAGCAAGATCGAAATCATCCTGAACGATAAGCGAAGTTACGCAGGCACCATCATCGGCACTGACCCCACTACGGATCTTGCCCTACTCAAGGTAGAAGAGGTCAGCCTTCCTTTCGTGAAATATGGGAGTTCGGACCAGTTGAAAATAGGTGAATGGGTGCTGGCCATCGGCAACCCCTTTGACCTTACCTCCACAGTAACGGCAGGCATTATCAGTGCCAAGGGCAGAAACATCAATATACTCCGCACGGAAGACGGAAATCAGGTAGAGTGTTTTATTCAGACGGATGCTGCCGTAAACCCTGGTAACAGTGGTGGAGCCCTCGTGAACCTGAAAGGTGAACTGATAGGCATCAACACGGCTATAGCCACGGGTACGGGTATCTCTCAGGGCTATTCGTTTGCCGTGCCCGTTGCACTGGCGAGCAAAGTCATGGACGATCTGCTCAAATACGGTACGGTGCAGCGGGCCCTGCTTGGCGTAAAAATACTCGACATTGACGCTGGTACGGCCAAAGAAAAAAGCATCAAAGTATACCGGGGGGTATACGTGGATGAGGTTAATACAAACAGCGCTGCCGGCAAAGCCGGCATCAAAGCCGGTGACATCATTTTACGGATCAACGGCAACGAAATCAATTCTACTTCCGAGTTACAGGCCACGGTGGCTACTTACCACCCCGGCGACCGGATTGAGGTGATGGTCCTGCGCGGCGGAGACGAGAAGAGCCTGGCAGTAGTGCTGCGAAACAGCGCCGGAGAGTCAAAAATCGCCAGAACATCCCATACCAATAAGCCCTCCAGCATCTTCGGAGCCGTCATCCAGCCCCTGAGCACCCAAGAGAAATCCAGGATGAACCTGAGAGACGGTGTGAGAATCTCCAAACTGGGACCCGGTAAATTTAAAGATGCCGGCCTGAAGGAGGGATTCGTTATTACGCACCTCAATTATAAGACCATCAGAAATATTGATGACATCCTGAAGGTCATCAGGGATAGCCGTACCGCCACTCTGGTAGAAGGAATATCGCCCGAAGGCGTCAAAGGCTACCACGCTGTGGCACCCTGATTTGTTTTGCACCGCGAAAAGCCAGTTTCTGTACTACAGAACCTGGCTTTTTCGTTAAATGCCAGTCACTGAATACGTTTATCACCAAAATTTGTCAATTTAGCGACTCAAATCCGGGCTGAGTTAACCACTATACCCGACTAAACCAACTATAACCTCATGGAAGAGATACAGCTATACCTGGATGATGCTAAAGAATCAATGGAAAAAGCGGTAAAGCACACCGGTCAGGAACTCACCAAGATAAGGGCCGGCAAAGCAATGCCTAATATGCTGGACGGGCTGATGATTGAGTATTACGGCACACCTACTCCCGTAAATCAGGTTGCTTCAGTTACCACTCCCGATGCCCGGACCCTGGCTATCCGCCCCTTTGAGAAGAAAATGATTACGGACATTGAAAAGGCGATCCGCAACAGTGATCTTGGCCTCTCGCCGCAGAATGACGGAGAAACGGTGAGGCTGAATATTCCTCCTCTGACGGAGGAACGCCGGCGTGAACTGGTAAAAAGGGTTAAAAATGAAATAGAAGCCGGCAAGGTAAGCATCCGGAATATCCGGAAAGACACCAATGAAGGCTTACGCAAACTCCTGAAGGAAGGTGCCTCCGAAGACGATGTAAAACGGGCTGAAGAGAAAGTACAGCAGCTGACTGATCAGTTTATCGGAAAAGTGGATACCCTGTTTACTGCCAAGGAAACAGAAATTATGACAGTCTGAGGTACACCGGAATATTCTTGCCCGAGTATTTATAAAGCCAAAAGGCCGGGGATTTGGCCTTTTCGACATTCTTGGGTACTTAGTCCTGTTGCAGAGCGGGCAGCTATCAGATGTTGAAAGCTGCCCGCTGTCATTGCCCCGTCTGTTGTCCTGGCTGTTGCTCAGGGAGTGGTCTTCGCCCTGGCAGTGGGCGGGGTTTTGCGGGGCAGTTTTTCGTCACGCATGGCTGTATGATACACGAACGAAGCCACCATTACAGCGGCTTGTTTCAGGTCGTCTTCCTGCAGCCGCTCATAGGTATCCATATTGGTGTGGTGGGTGCGGGTGTCGTAGTCAATTTGATCCTGAATAAACTGAAAACCGGGCAGGCCAACGGTATCAAAAGAAAGGTAATCAGTACCACCAGTGTTCCGGATTGTTACGGTACGGGCTCCCATGTCGTGGAAAGGCTTGAGCCAGGCTTCAAATATGAGCCGCACGGCGCTGTTTTCCCGCAGATAAATTCCTCGGATTTTACCAGTTCCGTTGTCCAGATTGTAGTAGGCAGAGAGTCAGGCGTGATCCGGCTTCAGCTTCTTGTCCGTACCGGGAATCTCAGCTACCACATTGTAGCCGGTGAGTTTGAGTGTAGGCATTCGGATTCCCGATAATGCCCATGCTGCGTTTATCAGGGGTGGCTTCTGCTTCGGGGGCAGCGAAATGTTTGCAAGCCTGTCTCGGAATATTCACCATTATCCAGGCGCTGGCAGGGCTGGTTCAAAGGGTTGTATCACCTTCTGTTGAGCTAATTGCTTAATTTGCGGACTTCAATTCTAAAGCCATGAGTCTTACCCTCATTTTCGTAATTATTACCGTCATTGCCAGTCTGTACGCCTGGAAAGACAACAGCGTGCTGCAGAGCTGGCTGCTTAATCCGTATTCGGTGAAGCGGCGCAACGAATACCACCGCTTCATCACCTCCGGACTGATTCACAACGACTACCTGCACCTGTTCTTCAACATGTTTGCCCTGTATTCGTTCGGCAACATTGTAGAGCAGCATTTTTCTTACCAATTTCCCGGCTACGGCCCCATTCTTTTTGCCGCACTTTACATTCTGGGCATTATCGCTTCGGATATTCCCACCTATATCAAGCACCAGAACCAGCCGCATTACAATTCCCTGGGCGCTTCGGGCGGCGTGTCGTCCATTGTTTTGCATTTATTCTGCTCTACCCGATGCTGCCGCTGTCGCTGATGTTTATCCCGATTCCGCTGCCGGGATTTGTATTTGGAGGTCTGTATATGTTTTATTCTTACTACCAGGCCAAGCGCGGCAGCGATAATATCAATCACGACGCGCACATCTACGGTGCTCTTTTCGGGGTTGTATTTACGGTTATTATCATTCCTACCGCCATTGCCAACTTTATTGAGCAGGTGCTGAGCTGGAAAATCTTCTGATCTTCCCGGGCATTTTCAATCCCTCTCCTTCGCGATGCTTATAAACAAAAAGCTTCAGCAGCGTCGGCTACTGAAGCTTTTGTATTTTTTCGGAATCAATACGGCTGGTTACTTCACCCGCTTCCAGGTATCAGTACGGCCGATCAGCGTGATCCCGATGTAGCCGCGGACCTCCAGCGTATTGGGGTCAATCAGCGTCATCTGGGCGCTGTAATCTTTTCCCTTTTCGGGGTCGTAGATTTTTCCGTTCTCCCATTTGTTGCCACCGGCGTGTTTAAAATCCCGCAGGTTTACCAGACCCAGTATAGGCTGACTGCGGCGTGCGGCGTCAGAATTGTTTTTGTCAAGCTTGGGCGTTCCCTGCTCATTGTTGGGTTCTTTCAGCCAGATAATCTTGCCAAAATACTGATCCCCCTGCTTGTAGATCTGAACGTGGCCCTTGCCTGAGCCCGTGACCCACGTGCCCAGTGTGGCATCGGCACCTTTCTGGGCAAATGCATTTTCGACGAATAAAATGGCTGCGGAGAAAAAGACAGCCACCAAAGTTTTACTGATTAATGTCATATCAAAGTTAAATTGTACAAAAAACACGTGCAATTACCGTACCGTCAGTAACGGGGCACATCCGGATCCACTTCAATTGACCATGCGGTAATGCCGCCCTTCAGGTTGTACAGATTGTCAAACCCGTGCTGCTGTTCCAGCATACGGATGGCATCGCCGCTGCGTTTACCACTCCGGCAGTGTACGACCACCATCTTGTCACGGCTGATCTTGCCGGCATTATGAAGCACGGTACTCAGCGGGATCAGTTCTCCTTCAATGTTTGCAAACTCATACTCATTTGGTTCGCGTACATCAATCAGCTGAAAATCTTTTCCTTCATCCATCATCTCTTTGAGTTCGGAAACGGTAATTTCTTTCATATTTTTGCCAGATTTTGTTAGACTTCAGACGTAAGACAAGAGATTGATAAGAGACGGGTATGCTGGTCTTACATCTTGTATCTCCCGTCTTATATCTATCAAGGCGGCAAATGTAAACTTTTCTGTCAAAAGCATGAGGATTCAAATAGCCAGACAAAACAAAGCCGTCCACATGAGGGCAACCAACGAAGACGGTGCCTCAGTTGATATGGACGGTACTACGGCAATCGGTGGAGAAAATAAAGGACTTCGCCCGATGCAGATGCTGCTGGCGGCCCTCGGCGGCTGCAGCACCATCGACATCGTTACCATCCTGAACAAACAAAGACAACCGCTGGAAGACATCAGCGTTACCATAGACGGTGAACGGGAACCCAACGTGGAACCCTCTTTGTTTCAGGATATTGATGTTCATTTTACGCTGAAGGGAAATCTGGACGAAGACAAGGTGCGGAAAGCCGTGGATCTTTCCATGCAGAAGTACTGCTCCGTTGCCAAAACGCTGGAAAAGACAGCCACCATCACGTATGGCTTTACCATTGTAGAAGAACCGGCAACCGCCGGCAGTTAACCGTTCTTTCACCCATTTTCACAACCGCCGGCCAGCAGCCCGCGGATTTTTCCCTTTCCATGCAAGAAGAAAACAAGCCACACTTCGAAACGGCCGCCATCCGTATCCAGACCGGGCAGACATCCTTCCGCGAACATTCAGTTCCGCTCTACCTGACCTCCAGTTTTACCTTTGAGGATTCGGAGCAGGCGCGGGCCATGTTTGCCGACGAAATCGGTGGCAATATCTACACCCGGTTTTCCAATCCCAACACCACCGAGCTGATCGAAAAGCTTTGTGTGCTGGAAGGCACCGAAGACGGCATTGCCACGGCTTCCGGTATGGCGGCTATGTTTACCAGCATGGCCGGTTTGCTCAAAGCCGGGGATCACGTACTGGCTTCCCGGTCTCTTTTCGGCTCCACGCACCAGATTCTGACGCAGATTTTCCCCCGCTGGGGCATTGCCCATTCCTACGCCGATATTAACCAGCCCGCTGCATGGGAAAGCCTGATCCGGCCGGAGACGAAGATGATTTTCGTGGAGACGCCGTCCAATCCGTCCCTGGACCTGATTGATCTGGAATGGCTCGGCAGGCTGGCTGAAAAGCACAACCTGATCCTGAACGTAGACAACTGCTTTGCCACGCCTTACCTGCAGCAACCAGCGAAGTACGGTGCCCATATTGTTACGCATTCCGTCACCAAGTTTATTGACGGCCAGGGCCGCACCATCGGCGGGGCCATTCTGGGCCGGAAGGACCTGATCAGGGAGATTCGTTTTTTTGCCCGCCATACGGGGCCATCCATGTCGCCCTTCAACGCGTGGGTATTGTCTAAAAGCCTGGAGACGCTGGCCGTGCGCATGGACCGGCACTGCGAAAACGCCCTGAAGCTGGCTACTTTTCTGGAAAGCCATCCAGGGGTAGAAAAAGTGATTTATCCGTTCCTGCCTTCTCACCCGCAGTACGAACTGGCCCGGCGGCAAATGCGCCACGGAGGTCCGCTGGTGAGCTTTGTCATAGAAGGGGGCCAAAGCCGGGCCGCTTCGTTTATTGACCGGCTGCAGATGGTTTCGCGCACCTCAAACCTGGGCGATACGCGGAGCATTGCCACGCACCCGGCCAGCACTACCCACTCCAAACTTACCGATGCCGACCGGGCCAGTGTAGGCATCGCCCCGGGCCTGATCCGGATTTCGGTGGGCCTCGAATACGTGGACGACATCATTGGCGACGTACGGCAGGCGCTGGGAAACAGGTGATTATGAATTTTAGATTTTGAATTATGGATTCTGAATTTCAAATCACGGATCCGCAACAGTGGCGGGCGGGAAAGAGGGAAGTGCCCGTCATCCGGAAATCCATCATCTGAAATTCAGAGTCCATGATTCCCTTTCGGGACAGCTACGCCTTCAGCTCTATCCGCCTGCTTCCGTTTTTGACGGACTGGTAAATGGCCTCTACCACCCGCATATCCTTCAGGCCTTCTTCGCCGGTTACCCGCATCGGCTTTTTGTTGGCGATGCAGTAAGCCACTTCGTCCATCTGGGCAGCCTGCTGGTTAATCTTCGGAAACTGCAATGGTCCTTTGGAAGATTCACCCTTGATGCCGCCGTAAGCCGAAAAGGGATCGAGCCGGAACCAGCCTTTTTCCGCAGTTGCACGCAGGTAGTTCATGGACATGCCAAAGCTGGTGTGCAGGTTTGCCAGGGCACCACCCGGAAATACCAGTTGGAAGGTAGTGGTTTCGTCTACTTCCCGGAACATGTCGGGCCGGTTGGTGAAGGTCTGCGCCGTAACCGCTACAGGTTCTTCACCGGTCACGTACCGGGCGGCCTGCAGCGCGTACACGCCCATGTCCATCATGGCACCGCCGCCGTAGGCTTTCTTCACTTTCCAGTGGCCGGTGCGGGTTTCGCGGTAACCGGCACCGGCCGATACCATCTGCACCTGTCCCATCTCCTTCTGCTGGCCGATCCGCATGATTTCCTGCGTGGTGGGCTCAAAATGCATCCGGTAGCCGATGGAAAGTTCTTTGCCGGCTTTTTTGCAGGCTTCAATCATCCCTTCGCATTCCCGTACCGACAGGGCCATGGGCTTTTCGCAGATGACGTGCTTGCCGGCTTTGGCAGCTCTGGTTACGTATCCGGCGTGCATGGAGTTGGGCAGCACCACGTACACAATATCAATGTCCGGATTATCGGCAATGCGGTCGAAGTTCTGGTAGTTGTAAACATTCTTGTCCGGAATGTTGTATTTCTTTTTCCATTCTTCGGCCTTGGCCGGTGTGCCGGTTACAATCCCGGCCAGCCGGCAGTTTTTAGTCTCCTGCAGGGCCGGGGCCAGCAGATCACGGCTGTAGTAGCCAAGTCCCACCAGAGCAACGCCGAGGGGCTTGCCGGTCTGCGGCGGCGTGAATAAGGAATGGGAAGCAAAGGCTGGTGCCGCCAGCAAAGAGGCACTTATCCCGAGGGAAGCTTGCTGAAGAAAGGTGCGGCGGGAATGTATCGAGTCAGCTTTCATAATCAGGAGAGAGTAGTCAGTAATAAAAATTGCCGGTAAAAAGGTTGAACTTTAGAAGGACTGGGTTCGGTTGTTACAGCACGGGTACACCCCTGCGTTGAAAATCATCCCCTCAAAATGCAAAGCTTTCCCGCATTTTTCAAATGTACGACGCCTGCCGCATTTTTCGTTAATATTACAAATGGATATGAGCATGAGAATCATTGTCTTGATTGCCTTTATGTTAGTGTGTACGGCCGGCACGGGTTTAGCCCAGTCGGCAAAACGCAATGCCCGGGATGCTGCCAGTCCCTCTTCCGTTGACCGGGGTGGCCAGCAGGATGAATACAAGATATTCGGGGGAAGCGAATACAAGAAGAGCAGGCGATCCAAAGCGAAGCTGACTTTTACCGATCAGAAAATCAAGGAATACGAAGACCGTCAGGAGGCCAATGCGAAGCGGTACCGTGAGCAGGCAAAAGAAATGGAAAAGCCCAAGTACTCAGATCCTGCCTATTTCGGGCACAATAAAAAGCCTAAAAAACGCGCACCCGGCAAAAAGAAGTTTTGCAAGCAGTGCGGTATCAAGCACTAGACGGGAAAGATTCCTGCCCTCACCATCTGATTTCCGGATGGTGAGGGTTTATTTTTTGTACTTTTATTCAGGCTTCATTGTAAGGAATTGCCCATAATTACGCTTGCTTACCCCTGCCCCTGAAATGCGAGGTAGTCTTCCCCGCTCCTGAATTCAAACACATTCACCACAACAATCTGTACTGTACCCGTTTCTCCGGCTACATGCCGGCGGATAAATTCCTGCGAAGGAAACTCAGTACCTGTTACACATAAGTTTCCGAAACCGCTTGGGTGTGCGTAAGTTATCAGAAAGTATCTCATTTGATCAGAGGGGAAAAACGCTAAAATTTACACCTTACACTGAATCGATCCTCAAGCCTTCCCGCTGGTAAATGTACGTTAAACCGATCAGAGACACTTTATTGGTGCTCTTCTTGATGTCCGCTGTTCTTACTTCCATTGGGTGGTTACCTGATCCTCCGGAAAGTCCAACGTCTTACCACAGAGCCAGCAGGTTTAAGTATTTACTTAGTTTTGTTTCAGAAAGATTTTCCTAGGTAAAATATGTGCGGTATCGCCGGGTTCTTGTCGTTCGATAGTTTTTTTTCCGAAAAAAGTCTCTCCCGTATTACCCGGTCTTTGCAGCACCGCGGCCCGGATGCAGAAGGCCTCTTTTACGACGGCACCTGCGGTCTGGGCCACCGGCGGCTCAGCATTCTTGATCTGTCGGCAGTGGCCAACCAGCCCATGCAGGCGACGGAACACCCTTATACCATTGTATTCAACGGCGAAGTATATAATTACCGGGAAATCGGCACCAGGCTGAACGTACCGCTGCGCACCACGTCAGACACCGAAGTGATTCTGGAAGCGTTTGCCCGTCAGGGGATAAAGGCGGTGGAAAGCTTCAACGGCATGTTTGCCTTTGCCATTTACCACCAGCACCGGAAAGAACTGCACCTGGTGCGTGACCGGCTGGGCATCAAGCCGCTTTTTTACTACTGGGACGGTCAGCACCTTGCGTTTGCCTCCGAACTGAAAGCCCTGCGATCCTTGCCGGAGGTAACTTTACAGCCTGATCCGCAGGCCATTTCACGGTTCATGCACCGGGGCTATATTCCGGCACCCGGCACGATCTACAGAAACGTCTACAAACTTCAGCCCGGCCACTACTTATCCATGACGGAAAAGGGCTTGGAAAACAAACCGTACTGGTCACTGGCTGGCAGCCTCTCCGGCGAGGTGGTACGTGAAGAACGGGCTGCCAAAAAGCAACTGGAAGACTTGCTGATCAGTTCTGTGCAGTATCAGCTGATCAGTGATGTGCCGCTTGGCGTATTCCTGAGCGGAGGAATAGACTCCAGCATTGTGGCTGCACTGGCAAGCCGCCAGTCGGACACGAAGCTGAATACTTTTTCAATTGGCTTTACAGATGAAAAATTCAACGAAGCCCCTTACGCAAGGGCAGTAGCGGCCCACCTTGGGACGGAGCACCATGAGTTTACTGTTTCGGCGGCTGATGCCCGGGAACTGGCAGAGCCGATGCTGGATGCCTACGATGAGCCTTATGCCGATTCGTCGGCCATCCCGACCATGCTGGTGTCGCGGCTGGCCCGGCAGCACGTAACCGTGGCCCTTTGCGGCGATGGGGGCGACGAACTCTTTTTTGGTTATGGCATGTACGGGTGGGCAGAGCGGCTCGCCAATCCATGGATGAAAGCTTTCCGCAAGCCGGCAGCCCAACTCCTGACCCTGCCCAGGGCACCGCGTTACCAGAAAGCGGCTACGCTGTTTGATTATGAAGACGAAGCGGGTCTGCCCAGCCACATCTTTTCACAGGAACAAGGCTTTTTCTCGGAACGTGAACTGAGCTCCCTGATGACTGACGGACCGGCAGCCAATGGTAAACCATATGATATGCGTTCGCCGCGCAGGCTGACGCCCCGCGAAAAACAAGCCCTGTACGACCTGCGGACCTATCTGCCCGATGACCTGCTGACCAAGGTAGACCGCGCCTCCATGCGGTACGGCCTCGAAGCCCGGGTGCCTCTGCTGGACCACCGCCTGGTTGAGTTTGCCCTCAATCTGTCGCCCCGCCTGAAGCACCGGAACGGCGTATCAAAATACCTGCTCAGGGAAGTTCTGTACGGGTACGTACCCCGGCAGCTTTTTGACCGGCCAAAACGCGGTTTTTCCGTCCCGTTAGCGGATTGGCTGCGGAATGATCTGAAGTATTTACAGGAGAAATACCTGAACAGGGATCTGGTGAACCGCTACGGAGTGGTGAAGTGGGAAACAGCGGCGGGTCTGCTGGCGCAGTTCAACGGCGGCAACTCCTACGTGTACGGCCGGGTCTGGTTATTGATTGTATTGCATTATTGGTTGGAAAAGCATGCCTGACAAGAAAATAAACGTCCTTTACCTTTCCTACGACGGCCTGACCGATCCGCTGGGTCAGGCGCAGATATTACCTTACCTGACCGGATTGAGTGCCAAAGGCTACGCCATTACCGTAATCAGTGCCGAAAAGCCCGGCAACTTCGCCAAACGGAGAGAGCAAATAGAGGCCCTTGCAGATGGGGCCGGCATTGCCTGGAATCCGGTGGTATATACCAAAAAGCCTCCCGTCGCCTCTACTCTCTGGGACCTGCGCAAGATGTACCGGCTGGCCGTCCGGCTGCACCAGACCGAGGACTTCCCGATTGTACACTGCCGCAGCTACCTGACCGCCCTGGTCGGACTGCAACTGAAAAAGAAATACGGCCTGAAGTTTATTTTTGACATGCGCGGTTTCTGGGCCGATGAACGCGTGGAGGGGGGCTTATGGAACCTGAACAGCCCGGTATACAAGCGGATTTATGCTTACTTCAAAAGGCAGGAAAGAAATTTTCTCTGCAAAGCCGACTATACCATCAGCCTTACCCACGAAGCAAAGCAGATTATGCAAAGTTGGCCAGGGCTGCAAGATGTGCCCGTGCAGGTGATTCCCTGCTGCGCTGATACAGCTTTATTTAAACTCCCCAAAAAGCGGAAAGTAAAAGTTCTCGGATATTCCGGTCAGCACCTCGACGATTACGGCTGGCAGGGCGAAGCGCAGCCAGACGCGGGGTCACCCGACGGGCACCAGGCATTGCAATATTCCGATGCACCGGGAACACCAGCATATACACTGTCTTACCTGGGCTCTATCGGCACGTGGTATCTGCTGGACGAAATGCTCCGGTTTTTTGGCCGGCTGCTCCTTCAGCAACCCGATGCCCGTTTCCTTTTCATTACGCCCGATGACCCACAAGTAATCCGGCAGCGGGCCGATGTGCTGGGAATCTCTGGCAAGAAAATAGACATCCGGCAGGCGGAGCGGAAAGAAGTGCCCCTCCTGCTGGCCCAAAGCCGTTTTTCCCTGTTTTTCATCAGGCCCAGCTTTTCCAAAAAAGCCTCTTCTCCCACCAAAATGGGCGAAGTGCTGGCCATGGGTCTGCCCGTGATCTGTAACGCGGGCGTAGGGGATACCGACTACATCATCCATAAATACCAGGCGGGGGCGGTAACTGATGCTTTCACCGACGAAGCTTTTGACCATGTGATTGCCCGGATGGACGATCTGCTCCGGCTACCGCCGGAACATTACCGGCAGGCGGCGCTGGAATATTTCGACCTGCAGAAAGGAATAGAATTGTACGACCAGGTCTACCGAAGCGTACTTTGAAAGTTTTATTCATTTTCCCATACCCCCACGGCACGGCGGCTTCGCAGCGGTTCCGGTTTGAGCAGTATCTGTCCTTTCTGGCCGGAGCCGGCATCACGTACCGCCTGGAGCCGTTTTTCGACGACCAGACCTGGAAAATCCTGTATAAGCCGGGGCACGGACCCGCCAAAGTTCGGGGCATCCTGAGAGGTTTCGGCAGACGACTCCTGTTGCTCACGCAGATTCATCCGTACGACTTTGTTTTTATTCACCGCGAAGCCGCTCCGCTGGGGCCGCCGGTGCTGGAATGGCTGATTGCCAAAGTGCTGCGGAAGCGGATCATCTTTGATTTTGACGATGCCATCTGGCTGCCCAACACCTCCGCCACGAACCGCATTGCGGCCGGGCTCAAGTGGCACCGCAAAACGGCCGGCATCTGCCGGTGGTCGTACAAGATCAGTGCGGGCAATGCCTACCTGGCGGATTACGCGAAGCAGTATCACGGGGATGTGACGGTCAATCCAACCACCATTGATACGGCTGGTCTACACAACCAGATCAAAGATCAGGCTACCGGAGATCTGGTCATCGGCTGGACCGGCACCCACTCCACGATAAACTACCTGGATGCGCTGCTGCCCGTACTGCGGGATCTGGAAGCAGAGCACAGGTTTACGTTCCTTGTCATTTCTGATCAGAAACCCGCCTTTCACTTGAATTCCTTACAATTTCTTCCCTGGAACAAAGCCTCAGAGAGAGAAGATTTACTCCGCATGCACATCGGCGTCATGCCCCTCACCGACGACCCCTGGGCCCGGGGCAAATGTGGTTTCAAGGCACTACAGTACATGGCGCTGGGCATTCCGGCGGTAGCTTCTCCGGTCGGTGTCAACTGCGACATCATCAGGCACGGCGAAAACGGGTACCTCTGCCGCACGGCAGATGAATGGGAGGAAGTGCTGACCAAGTTGCTGGAAGATGCCAAGCTGCGCACCCGGATGGGAAAAGCTGCCCGTAATACGGTCCAGTCCCGGTATTCGGTTCAGGCGAACCGCTTCACCTTTTTGCGCTTCTTCACGGCCTGACTCTGCATTACGTAAAGCGATGCCAGAAAGAATGGCATCAGCGGAATCTTGTAACGCACCAGCGTACCGAAGTTGTAGCTCGATACGCCTACCGCAAACGAGAAAGTAACTGCAAAAACGAGACAAAACAAGACAACCGGCTGCGCGCCCATCAGGCCAAACAGCCGGCTCAGTTTCACCTGCCAGAGTACTTTTAAGGTCATAAACAGGAAGAAAACCGCCTCCAGCGCGGAGAGCAGCATCACGGGGTTCCGTACTTCCCAGAGGAACGGCCGGTATAAGGTAACAAAAATAGCCTTTGGCGCCTTGGAAATCATATTGGTCCAGGTGCCGTCAAATTCACCTAAGGAGTACACTGATCCGCTCTGCATAGTACCTACCTGCTGCAACCACGTAGCAGTCACCATTGTAGTGTTGGTGATGTTTTCCAGCTGATACCGCTTATTCTCTTCCGTCACCTTGATGATTGCCTGATAACTGACCGGCACGGCCAGCAGGAGCACCAGCGGCAGCGAGAAAAACCGCACTGCCTGCGACCGGATGCGGGTCCGGTATTCCAGAAAAATCCACAGGAAAGCAGCAGGCAGAAAACAGAGCAGGATGTATACTTTGACCGCCTTGATCACGGCCATTGAAACTACGATAATCAGAATATTCACCACCAGATTTTCCCGCTTGATGACCCCAAAGTAAAAGCCGAAGAACAGCCAGCCCATTGCGCCTATGGTGATGGTATCTTTCATCAGACCCGACCCCCAGAAGAAGACCGATGGAATGAAAAATACGGCCAGCGCCATCCGGCGGTGCAGGTGCGGATACAGGTGATAGAAAACCCAGAACAAAGCCCACACGCCGGTAAAGCTGAAGAATGCAAAGAACAGGGCAATGGGTGTATAAGTATGAAAGGTAAACAGCCCCAGCAGGCCCGACAACCGCACCACCTGATAGGTATAAGGATCGGAATAGAAGTACATCTGGCTGGTGTATTTGTAAAGCTCCGGATGAAACTTACTGTCCGCAAGGATCAGTTGCAGACCCGTAAAAGGATCATCCAGAAAGGCTTGCCAGATGAGTCTGCTATCGTGGAAAAAGTTGAACGTATCGCCGCCGCCGTAATAGAACTGATAGATCAGGCCAAGGAAAAGGGCACCGGCCAGCTTTACCAGTAAGGCAGGCATAAAGTATTTCCGGGTTACTGAATCGGTCATTTTCCGGCGCAGCCAGAAAGCCGGCAGCAGAATAAGCGGCAGGTACAGCGGCGTCAGAAAGATGTCCTTTAACTCCATCGGGTCCCGGCGGGAATTTGATTATTTACTTTTCAGAAGGATTGCCTGCAGGTGGTGCCCGGCCAGCCAACATCCGGCACGAAAATTCAGATAAGTACCGGAGCAGCCCCAATCCGTTATTTCCCTGCACCATTGCTCTGACGGGCAACTCATGATCCAACGTCTCATGTCTGAAGTCTAACGTCTTACTACCCATTACCCGGCCCAGTTCTCCCGGTCCAGACTGCGGTACTGAATGGCTTCCGCCAGGTGTTCGATCCCAATGTTTTCACTGCCCGCCAGATCGGCAATGGTACGCGAAACCCTCAGAATCCGGTCGTAAGCCCTTGCCGACAAGCCCAGCCGCTCCATGGCGGTTTTCAGCAGCGTTTTGCCCCCTTCGCTGATCCCGCAGATTTCCTTCACCATCTGGACCGGCATCATGGCATTGGAATAAACACTTTTTTGCTCCGCAAACCGCGCCGTCTGTATCTCTCTTGCCCGCAGAACGCGTTCCCGGATCTGGGCGCTGCTTTCCGATTTGCGGTTGGCGGTCATCTGGTCAAAAGAAACGGGCGTCACCTCCACGTGCAGGTCAATCCGGTCGAGCAGGGGACCGCTTATTTTGTTGAGGTATCGCTGCACGACGCCGGCTCCGCATACACACTCCTTGTCCGGGTGATTATAGTACCCGCAGGGGCACGGGTTCATGCTGGCGATCAGCATGAAGTTAGCCGGGAACTCTACCGCGATCCGGGCCCGGGAAATAATTACCTTACGTTCCTCCAGCGGCTGGCGCATAACTTCCAGCGCCGACCGTTTGAACTCCGGCAACTCGTCCAGAAACAGGATTCCGTTGTGCGCCAGTGAAATTTCGCCGGGCTGCGGCATGCCGCCACCGCCTACCAGGGCGGCGTCGCTGATGGTGTGGTGCGGCGCCCGGTAGGGCCGCATTGCCACCAGAGAAGCGGTCTGCCCCAGCTTGCCGGCTACCGAGTGAATTTTGGTGGTTTCCAGCGCCTCGTGCAGCGTCAGGGGCGGCAATATGGAAGGCAGCCGTTTGGCCAGCATGGTTTTGCCCGCGCCGGGCGGACCGATCATGATGACATTATGCCCGCCGGCCGCGGCTATTTCCAGTGCCCGTTTGATGTTTTCCTGTCCCTGCACGTCCGAAAAATCAGCTTCATAATCATACCGGGTATTCATGAAAATTTCCCGGGTATCGGTCTGCAGCGGTTCGGGGTGAGTCTTGCCGGTGATAAAGTCAATGGCTTCTCCGAGCGTATCAACCCCGATTACGTCCAGGCTGTTTACGATAGCCGCTTCCCGGGCATTTTCCATCGGCAGAATAAAACCCTTCATTTTATTACGGCGGGCTTCTATGGCAATGGGCAGGGCACCCTTAATGGGCCGGAGTTTTCCGTCGAGGGCAAGTTCGCCCATGATTACGTACTGCTCCAGCTTATCGGTGCTGATCTGGCCGGACGCTGACAATACGCTGAGGGCAATGGGCAAGTCGTAGGCTGATCCTTCCTTCCGGACATCCGCCGGGGCAAGGTTGACCACAATCTTCTGCCGGGGCATTTTATATCCGATGTGGCGGATGGCGGTCTCTACCCGCTGCTGGCTCTCCTTTACGGCGCTGTCAGGAAGACCCACCAAAAAAAATCCAAGCCCCTGCCCCACATCCACTTCAACTGTGATCAGATGAGCATTCACTCCGTAAACGGCACTCCCGGAAGTTTTGGCTAGCATGTATGTGCGGAAAAAAAGAAAGCCAAGTTACCCGGAAGCAGTGGGTTATCTATTTCAAAATCAGGCTAAAACTTGCATTGAAAAATCCCGGACCTGGTGGTCCGGGATTTCAGCTACTTAATAGCACCGCTGGCTTTTGTTAGTCTATTGCTTCCATCAGCATTTCGGATCCGTCACCGGTCTTCAGGCGCATACGGTTGCCGCTTACCTCTACCACCTCATAATTCTGTGAGACATTGGCATTCTCAAACTGTAGCGCAAGGGCTTTGTTTGACTCATTATACTGCCAGGTGCCGCGGCTGTGCTGCTCGGCAGAATTGGCGGTAAAGGTACCGTCTGTGTAGAACTGCATCCGGTCGTCCTGCTGGTCACGGCCGAGCTTTTCGCGGTTGCCATTCGCATTCACAAGTTTGGTGACTTTCCAGGTCTTGCTGGATGAACCGGCAATGTCACCGGCAGCACCTTTTTTACCACAGGCAAATACCGTTAGTGTCAGTACCAGCAGCAATGCTGCCAGATTGGGATAGCTTCTCATGAAAAAATCCAATTTTTATATTTTTGAAAAAGTCCTCACAGGACTTTGCATAACTAACGCCCTGTACGTAACCAGAGGATGCAGGGTTTAAGTCTATATACACTACGGCAGATGACTTGCCACAAAGTCATCCGGAAAACATATTGGGGAGTAACGATAGTGAACCTTCGTGCCTTCGTGGCAAAAAATGTGTCAGTGGCGGCAGGAAAAATGTACGGTAGTATAGTCTGTGTATGAATAATCGGAGTGCCCCGGAACCGGCGCGTTAAACAGGCTGCTACACATCATAAGCCGTGCGGCCGAGAATGCTGCGCCCAAGGGTGATTTCGTCGGCGTACTCCAGTTCACCGCCCACGGGGATGCCCCGGGCAATGGTGCAGGACGTTACTTTTTCGGTTGTAAGGCTTTAGCTTTTTAGTCAGGTAAAACGCCGTGGTATCGCCTTCCATGGTGGGGCTCAGTGCCAGTATGATTTCGCCGATGCCCGATTCACTCAGGCGGGTCAGCAGCGAATCAATGTGCAGATCGGAAGGGCCAATGCCTTCCAGCGGGGAAATGATACCGCCCAGCACATGGTAAAGGCCACGGTACTGAGCTGTATTCTCAATGGCCAGCACATCGCGGGTATCTTCCACCACGCACACCAGCGAACGGTCACGGGTCGGGCTGGCACAGATGGCGCACACATCAGTATCCGAAATATTGTGGCAGTGGCGGCAGTACTGGATCAGCGTCCGCATATTGGTGAGTGCTTCCGTAAGCGAAAGAGTTGCTTCTTCTTCGCGCTTCAGCAGGTGCAGTACCAGTCGCAGTGCGGTTTTCTTGCCAATGCCGGGCAGTTTCGCCATCTCTTCCACCGCATTCTCAATCAGTTTTGAGGGAAAATTCATTTATGTCAATTGATATAGACCAGGTCGTATCCTTTCGGAAAAATCTTTCGGATTTCATAAATCCGAAAGATTTAACGACACTTTTCTTTTCCGACAAGTTAAGACGCTTTCTATAATTGAAAATGGACAGTTGAAAATCCAATCACTGTCAGGCATCATCAGAAAGCTTTTGTCAGCCTGAAGTCCATGCATTGAAAACAATTCCGCAGAGTAAATTGTCCATTTTCAATTATCAATTTTCAATTTATTTACATCACTTCGGCAGAGATGCCGCGCTGACAGATGGCGTTGCGCATGGGGGCGAGTTCGTCAAAAGCGCCTACCTTTACAGTGCATTTACCTTTGTAGTGAATGATCCAGGTACATTGCTCGGCTTGCTCGGGGGTGTGCTTGCAAACCTTGATCAGCGTCTGGATAACGTGGTCAAAAGTATTCACTTCATCATTGAATACAATCAAATCTCTCAATTCGTCCACGAGGACGTCTTCTTCCTCAAGTACTTCGACGTCGGTATCCGGAAAATTTTGCATAATGATGCGGTTATTAAGCAGTATGCTAAATTACAAAAAAAGCCTGTTCAGCGGAACAACAATTTTTTTTAATTACAGTTCAGCCATGGATTAAGTTGTGGCCAGCAGAGGCAGTTGCCGGATGTGCCCCGCAACCCTCTCCATCAGCCACATAGGCGTGGAAGTAGCGCCGCAGATGCCCACCTTTTCTGCCCGTTCAAACCACACAGGATCAATCTCGCTTTCATTTTCCACGAAATAACTCTGTTCGTTGCATGCCTTGCAGACGCTGAACAGGGCCTTGCCATTGGAACTCTTCTTGCCGCTGACAAAAATAACCACCTCGTGTTCCAGAGCAAACTTCTGTAACTGCGGCTCCCGGTTGGATACCTGCCGGCAGATGCTGTCGTTGGCATCGAACAACGCACCCTCCCTTTCCGGATTTGCTTCCCTGATCCGTTCTTCGATCAGCTCTTTCATCCGGTAAAAGCCTTTGGTGCTTTTGGTGGTCTGGCTGAACAGCGTAACGGGGCGGGCAAAATCAATCTTGTCTAGGTCTTCCTCCGTGGTAACCACAATGGCTTTGTCGGTGGTTTGACCGGCGAGGCCGATTACTTCGGCATGACCCGGCTGCCCGTAGATCACAATCTGGCCGCTCTGGGTTTCCATCTGGTCAAAGGCATGCTTCACCCGGTTCTGAAGCTTCAGCACCACGGGGCAGGAGGCATCTATAAGTTCGATATTGTTTTGAAGGGCCAGCTGATAGGTGGAAGGCGGCTCACCGTGGGCCCGGATGAGCAGTTTGCAATCCCGGAGTTTCTTCATCTGCTCCCGGTCAATAACCCGCAGGCCCCTGGCGTGCAGGCGCTGCACCTCCATGCTATTGTGTACAATGTCGCCGAGACAATACAGCACACCGGAATTTTCCATTTCGTCTTCGGCCATCTGAATGGCATACTCCACTCCAAAGCAGTACCCTGAGTTCTTGTCTATCGTTACTTCCATCCTCGTACAAGTAAAATTATCTGATGCCCGGATCCGGGTTGCACGTCCGGGCATCCTCACCAGTTGTTAAACAGCTTAAGACCGGTTCACGTTCACTGCATTTTTCGCAATCGTTTTAGAATTGGCCAGATCAGCCACATAATTCACCTGCTCCTCCGTAGTGATGTTGGTCGTATCCAGCACGTAGGCATCCTTTGCCTGCGTCAGCGGATTTTCAGCGCGGGTAGTATCAATAAAGTCCCGTTTCTTCAGGTTATCCAGAATTTCTTCTATCCCGATGAATTCTTCCCGTCCGGCCAGTTCCATCTGCCGGCGCCGGGCCCGTACCATCAGATCGGCCGTCATGAACAATTTCAGTTCAGCATCCGGAAATACAAATGTACCGATGTCACGCCCATCCATGACTATACCCTTTTTCTGGCCCATGAGTTGCTGCTGCTTCACCATTTCGCGGCGCACCGGCACGAGGGCACTGACTTCGCTTACTTTCGCCGAAATGTACATTTTCCGGATCTCATCTTCTACGTTCAGACCATTCAGGTAGGTTTCGCTTTTGCACAGGGCCGGGTTATACGTAAAGTGGATGCGGATTTTCTTCAGTGCATCTTCTACCTCCCGCGGATTGGTCAGGCTCACGTAATGCTCACAGAAGTAAAGCGTTACGGCCCGGTACATGGCTCCGGTATCAATGTACGAATAGCCAAGACGGGCAGCTACGGCTTTGGCTGTCGTGCTCTTGCCGCAGGCGGAATAACCATCAATGGCAACGATTATTTTTTGCATGTAAGCAGTATTCGGGCAGATTGGTCAAAAGGTTCCGCAAATATAGCAAAGCCACAGGGAGCCGTAGTGGCCGACAACGGGAGTGTTTGAAAAACACAAAAAAGCCTTGCAGCATTACAAAAGCTCTGCAAGGCATTAACTGGTTGAAGGATTCTTTATTTCTTGTATGCCGAGGGCGTGCGGTTTGGCTGCTTCTTGTAGCTTTTAGGGGTCCAGGTCTGCTTCATGGGGCTATACCGGACGCACGAGCCCAAAAACGCAACCAGCAGTAGTAGTGTTGCTGCCAGAATAGCTGCTCTTTTCATGGGTAAATGTATATTGGCGTTACGTTAAAACTTAATGTGTATTTTAAGCGTAGGCTGTGCAGGTTTGGAAGGATTAAAATTACGCCTTAAGGCCTTCCCTGACAACAGGATGTATGATTACAGCCAAGAACGTATCGCCTCAGAATTTCAGCCTGCGCGGTCAGGTAGTTGATGTGGTAAGGGGTAAACTTACCGGCGCAGTAGTGGATATTGAAGGAGGTAAAATTGCCGCCGTCCGCCCCGTATCCGTTCCTGCCGGACCTTACCTGCTGCCGGGATTCGTGGATGCGCACGTCCATATCGAAAGTTCGCTGCTGACACCGGCACAGTTTGCCCGGCTGGCCGTTGTGCATGGCACGGTAGCCACGGTGTCTGATCCGCACGAAATCGGCAATGTGCTGGGAACGGAGGGCGTAAGGTATATGCTGCAAAACGGCCGGAATGTGCCTTTTAAGTTTTATTTTGGGGCTCCCTCCTGCGTACCAGCCACTACTTTTGAAACAGCCGGTGCGGTAATCAGCACGCAGGACGTTGATGAACTGCTGCAGATGCCCGAAATCCGCTATCTGGCCGAGATGATGAACTGGCCCGGTGTACTGCACGGCGACCCGGAGGTAGGCGAAAAAATTGCCCTTGCCCGGCGGTATAACAAACCCGTAGACGGCCATGCCCCCGGCCTCTGCGGTGAACAGGCCCGGCAATACGCTGCCGCCGGCATTACCACAGATCACGAATGTTTTACCCGTGAAGAAGCCCTTGACAAGCTGAAGCTGGGCATGCACATCCTGATCCGGGAGGGCAGCGCCGCCAAAAACTTCGGGACGCTGATTGATCTGCTGCGCGATTATCCGGAGCAGATCATGTTCTGCTCCGACGATAAGCACCCCGACAGTCTGGTGCTGGGGCATATTGACCAACTCGTCCGGCGGGCCGTTGGCAGGGGCATTGATCCGTTTAAAGTACTGCGGGCGGCCTGCTATAATCCGGTGAAGCATTATGGGCTGGATACCGGCCTGCTGCAACCCGGCGACCCGGCTGATTTTATTGTGGTGGATAGCCTGAAGCAATTTAAAGTGCTGAAGACGTACATCAACGGCCAGCTGGTAGCGGAGAATGGGCAAAGTCTCATTCCCTCCGTAAGCAGTGAAATCGTGAACCAGTTCAATACTTCGCCCAAAACGCCGGAACAGTTTGCCGTAACGGCCGGCAAAGAAGAAATCCCGGTCATAGAGGCAATTGACGGCCAGTTGGTAACGCACAAACTGATGGTGCGGGCAAAGATTACCGGTGATAATGCAGTAGCCGATCCGGAAAACGACATTCTGAAGATTACGGTGGTGAACCGCTACGCCGATGCACCGCCGGCGGTGGCTTTCGTGAAGAACTTCGGTTTGAAAAACGGAGCCATTGCTTCGTCGGTGGCTCACGATTCGCACAACATTATCGCCGTCGGCACGGATGATGAGGCCATCTGCCGCGCCGTCAATCTGGTGATCGGAGCCAGAGGCGGTTTATCGGCGGTGGCCGGAAACGAAGAGCACCTGCTGCCGCTGCCGGTGGCCGGCCTGATGAGCGGCGAAGACGGCTACCAGGTGGCCCGCCAGTACGAGGCCCTGGACAAATTCGCCAAAGGGATGGGCAGCCGCCTCAGGTCTCCCTTCATGACGCTGTCTTTCATGGCCCTGCTGGTGATTCCATCAATCAAGCTTAGTGACAAGGGATTGTTTGACGGGGAGAGGTTTGCGTTTGTGGAGCAGGACAGTTAGCGACAGAATTTATTCACAAAATTGTGGATACAAGTTAATTATTTTGATAACGCTGTCAGAACTTTCTCAAAATACTGCTTCGGGTGACCCCGGAGCAGGTGGTCCAAGCATGAACGCCTGACCCAGAACAGAGTATGCACAATATTGCCGAAACAATACAGCACATTGGCATTTTCCATCCCATCTTCGAACATTAAAATGGAAAACCTAAACATCACTCTAAAAATTTTTAACACTTTTGTTGACTCTTATTGTTGTAATGTTTTCTTTACAGAAAATCATATGGCAAATATTTCACTTTATCAGATGAAATATTGTATTAGACTTAGTATCAAGTTGATACTCAATGCCTTAACTGTTAAACTTCAAACTTTGCAGGGTTTGCACCATTCTTAACGCCCTTTGCGTGAGAAAAACAACTCCGTTTTCCGCAAAGAACGCCAGGAGAAAGCCGCGAAAGGCATTAAGGGGACGATTTATTTTTATTAACGTGCAGTAAATCCGTTTATAAAAAGTCTATTATATAGCAGAAATATCTGATTTGTAGTAAAGCTTATCCTAAAACCTGCAAGGTTTCCAAAACCTTGCGGGTTTGGTACCACAGCCGATATACTATTGCTATAGAATTAACCGGTCAATACTGCTTATTTAGCCATGTGGGTCAACATGGAAATTAACATCTTCGCTATTTCTCTGCAATACTTATACTCAAAGGGAATTGTTATTTTGATCAATTCTTAAAAATACCAAGATAGATCCTGCAATTCCTGTTACCCTACCTGTCTTCTTTCCAAGGAGTTATTCTTTTGACTACCAAACAATTACCAACCTTATTCCCTTCAGTTTTATGAAAAAAATCTCTATCAATGATCCGAGGAGAAGCTGCGTTGCTTTGTCTGGCCGTATTTATAGGCTCCTGCCGAGCAAAAAGAATCAGTAGCACCACTGAACCCTGTAGCTGAGTACACGGCACAAACCATTATAAAGGAACCCTTTGCAACTCGTGCGGTTTACGTACAGTACCATTTGACTGCTTTAGCCGTAGGAATCGCTCAATTAGCTTCTGATCCTGAATTCCGTCAACTTGTTTATCAGGAGGCTGATCAGGAAAAAATATGGCGAGAATAGTGCTTTACTTTACCACTTATACCGAAAAGCTCCAGAAATTGGAATTGATATGATTGGCACCCTGAAAAAACGCCGCTGGAAAACAGGATTTCAGCCAATCAGCAAAGGCATTCTGGGGCATAAATGGAAAAGTGCTGTATCCTCAAATTTTGATTCCTTTCTATACTGAACACCGTAGCGGAGGTATTTCCGCACGATCTTCAAAAGATAAACCTCCGATTATTGTTATATATAACGGAGAAGAAGGCAAAAAAACTTTTCCCGGTTATTTAAGTAGCTAAGCGAAAATTATCTGGTATTTTTTTTCCAAAGGTAGCGAGTATGTTTTCCAAGGCATCGCGGAGGCTTTGTCTGGTAAGGAAGTCTTCGGGTTCAAGCCAGTGATACTTGATTTGTTCCCACAGGATTTCAATCAGATTCAGTTCGGGACAATAAGGCGGAATGAACTGAATGAGAAGTCCTTCTTTTCCCATCTCTTACGCTTACGCTCAAAGCCTTTGCTGTGATGGGTGGGAGCATTGTCGGGGACAACCACGGTTTTTTTCCGGATGGTCTGGACAAACTCTCAAAACAGGCTATGACTACTTCACTGGTGGCTGCGCCCTGACAGGTGAAAGGATAAAGCTGATTGCTGCGGGTCATAAAAGCCAGCGTAGTCAGGTTCTGACTTTGCGTGGCAGGCATGAAAGCCCGCTCTTCCCCTTTTGCTGCCAGCCGTAAGGAATAACAGCCTCATAGATTCACCCCCATCTCATCAAAGTAATACAGGTCAGTTTCTCCACTGTCCTCCAAGGCCTGCAAAAGTTTCATTTCCGTAAGGAAAATCCGTATTCTTCTTCATTGCGCAGGTGTCTTCCGCTTTTGCGTATGCGTTTGTAAGAGAGTCCTTCGCTGCGGAATACCCGTCTCAAAGTCCACACGGACAGCGTTTTTCCCAGTTGCTCTTTTACTTTCTCAGCTACCCTGCGTGTCCTGTGAAGTCCGGTTGTTACCCAGCCGCATACTGTTTTTTTTCCTCTTCACTCAGACTGGCCGGACGACCAGTCCGGGAAGCGTCCATCAAACTGATCTCCTGCTTTTCCTGCTGTTTTTCCCAACTGCCAAACCAGTTGCTACTGGAGCACCTTCGCTCCATGTGTCCCTGTCTACGGAAAACAATTCAGCTAACTGCTCCATTCTATAGCCCCGGTTACTTAGCAGCAAGGCCTGAGCCCGCTGCCGCTCCCGGTGATTGTCACTCTCCCGGTAGAGCTTCTCTACTTGTTCCTGCTGCTCCTGCGTTAATTTTACAAACATTATTGTTATATATTTTCCCGAAAATACCCAAAAACTTTTCCCGGTTATTTAATTGATGCAAATGGAAATTTTGTTCTGGCAGGCATTGAAGTAGACGAAAAATATGCCAGAAAGCACGAAGTTTGGGTTATATCCCTCAACGAAGATGCAGAAATGGACTATAGCGTCCAAAGAATATGTGCTCCTGACGAACAACCGCCGGGCTGTGAGTTGGAGCCGCAGCCCACGGAGCCTCCCCCTCCCCCGCCCCCTTCTCCTAAGGTCTGTGACGATGGCAACCTTGGAACTCCTATAAACGAATATGGCATGGACGTCAAAGTGACACAGATGAGTTTACGTTGCCACAATGAATCATGGATAGCAGGAAGAAGTGAAGTATATTTCAGATGCACTACTTCTGATCCTACAGAGGATTTTAGAAGATGGGATTATCCTGGTTCCCCTCTCAAAGAAGGCGACTATAACATCTATAATTTTACTCGGACTCAGGTAGACATGGGAAATTCGGAATATCCTGATGCATCAATCATTTTGATTTATAGACAAGTAGAGTATCTTGTAAATGCTACCTACATATCTTGGGGACAGGATTACCCTTTTAATAATGCTTATCTAGAAGATTATCGCAAATCTTGTGTATTCTACACAGTTTTTGAAAAAGATGGCTTTCCCTCTCAGGACCAGTCTGTGGATGTTTCTTCGGGTCCTGTTGCCAATCATTTTGCTGCTGGTAAAACTGTTTCTGTTTCATACATTTCGGCTGATCCTCCCTACATGACCGGTTGGTTTCATTATTTTAAAGACACCCAAGACCAGTACCCTTGTGGGTTATGGAACACTAACTCATGTATAAGCTTTACCCTGGACTCCTTCAAAGGACCACGAAGGAATTATTGACAACTGGGGCCGGGTGACATTCATCCCTATGAGTGGATGTAAGGTGGGTAGAAAAGAGAATACGCTCTTCATTCCGTAGGGACGTAACCAAGGTTGAACCAGTTATGTCCCTACGGGATGAAGAGAAGGAGCCAGGCTCTTTTCTAGAGGTTCGTGTTCTTCCGGGACCTTGTACGTAACTTCAAAACAATTTCAAATATGGTAATGCACCAACGTATATGCTTGCTGGTCAGCCTAATCCTCTTTTTAGGGCAACACCCGTCAAACCCTGCTTTTGCCCAAAGCAGATGGACTGGCGGCCTGCACATTTCTTCCAGAATAACCAACGGAAATAACTACAGCCAGCGGGACATCAGGCAGGATACGGGACCGGATTTCATAAATGGCATCGGCATAAGTCTGCTCCGCTTCAGAACGCCCCGCACCTTTTACCAGACTGGCCTCCACTATTTGCGCAAGAGTGTTTCCCTGAATAATGAGCCGGATTACCGGCTCTTTTTAGACAATGCCGGGGGGAGTGAATTTGTAGAAGTAGGCATAATGGACTGGACCCGGCACTTTAGTTCTTTGTCCCTGCCGGTCCAGTGGCACTACAAAGTCTTTAACCGGGAAGGCACCAATCTGATCGTGGGCGGAGGGGCAAGCTTCAAGTGGCTGTTTCATACCGTGTACAAATACAACTCTACCTATGACGGGGCGCAGCGGCGGGCAGGTACAAGAGGCTTTTCAAAAGAAAGCGTATCCGGTTTGCTGCACGCCGGTATCGGATTATACCAACCGGTTGGGGCTAAATACGTGCTGCTGCTTCAGCCGCAGTTTATCTGGGGATTGACCCGGGAAGAAGACCGGGAAGGAAAGGGAAAGGACAACAGTTTTATGTTGCAACTGGAACTGCACCGCCGCTGGTGAGCATAGATCCAGACACCCCTCTGGTTCAAGCGTCCACGCTTGAACCTATCGTCATCCACCACCATTGAACCATTGGCCGTACAGAGGCAAGCGTCCACGCCTGCCCATGGAAGCGGCACTTTGCGGAGGAGGCCAGGCGTGGACGCCCGGGGGCAGCGGAACCAACCGTATGCGTGATGTGCGCAGGGGCCGCAAGGGGTTCAAGCGTGGACGCTTGAACCAGACAGGGTGACAATATTGATGTCTGACAAATAGTTCTCATTCATCCTCATCGGTTTTATCAGCTTCCTTTATCGCCTGTTCCATCAGGTTCAGGTCGGCCGGCTCAATGGAACCAGCGAATTCAAGCAGCTTCTCTTTCCGGTACTGATCCGGCCCGATCAAAGCGTTTATAAATTCAAGTAGTTTCAATTGCTGGAATTCATCCAGATGGCTGAGTGCTTCTGCTACCTGCGGGTGAATAGTATGAGTTTTCATGTTAAAATTCTTTTGAGTGAAACCTGAAATTTGATTGCACTATCCGCCTTGCCGCCCCTACTTCACGACCTTTGTAACCTTGCCGCTCAGCGGCTTTTGCTCCGTGGTCTGCTCCTCCAGCACATCCTTCGGCTTTTTTGGAAACAGCAGCGAAGCAATGATACTGATAGCCAGAATGCCAATGATGATGTATAGAGAATATTGGGTCTTGAAGCCGATTTCGTGCAGGTAGTGGTGCGCCAGCATCTTGCCGCCGATAAAGAGCAGCAGCGCCGCAAGGCCCGTCTTCAGGAAGTGGAACAGGTGCATGATGTTGGTCAGGAAGAAGAACATCGACCGCAGACCGAGAATGGCAAATATGTTGGAGAAGAAAACGATGTACGGGTCCTTGGTGACGGCAAACACGGCGGGCACGGAGTCTACCGCAAAGATCAGATCAGTAAACTCAATGATCAGCAGCACCACAAACAACGGCGTGATCATCGTATGGCCGTGTTTCTTCACGAAGAAGTGACTCCCGACGTACCGCGGAAACACGGAAAAATGCTTTGCCGCAAACTTTACCACCGGGTGCTTGTCCGGCTCAATGGTATCATCGTCATCCCGCGACAGAAACATCCGGACGCCCGTGAAGGCAAGGAAAGCCCCGAATACGTACAACACCCACTCAGCCCGCTGGATCAGTGCCCCGCCCAGGAAAATAAACGTGAAGCGCATGATAATCGCCCCGAGAATGCCCCAGAACAACACCTTCTTATAATATTTTTCCCGTACGCCAAACGAATTGAAGATAACGATGATCACGAAAATATTGTCCACTGAAAGGGCGTACTCCACCAGGTAACCGGTGATGAATTCCAGCGAAGCGTTGTTCAGATAAATACGCAGGCTCTCTTCATAATCACCCGGTACGAGCTGCACATTGGTAGCATACCTGCTTACGACTTCCTGAAGACTGGCAAAGTCGGTAATGCCGTGGATCAGATGGCCATTGAACCGGACGATGAAGTAAAAAATGAGAGCAAGCATCACCCAGACCGCACTCCAGGCCGCCGCTTCCTTAAACGAAACCACGTGGCTCCGCTTGCTGAATACACCAAGGTCGAGCAGAAGCATCCCCACGATGAACAGCAGAAAAACGGCAAAAAATAAAAATTCACTCGACATTCAGTTGCGTATTAGATGGTGTGCGGCCCGTCAGTTGGAGTCTCTCTGAGAACAAACGAACCGGATTGACCGGTAAGTCTGTAAGGATATATCTTAGGGACGAAAATACGACAATCTGCGGGTTTCTTCTGCAAAGCTGGATGGTTGCAGCCCAAAAGAGGTTTATTTAGCTTTGCGCCCATGTACAACAATCAGAAGGTGGTGGTAGTACTGCCCGCTTACAATGCCGCACTTACCCTTGAGCAGACCTATCGGGAAATTCCCTTCCATATTGTGGATGAAGTTGTACTGGTGGACGATGCCAGCCGTGACCAGACCTCGGTGGTAGGCCAGAAACTGGGCATCCGGCACATTATCCGTCACCCGCAGAACCGCGGCTACGGCGGCAACCAGAAAACCTGCTACGCCAAAGCCCTGCAGCTTGGCGCTGATATTGTGGTCATGCTGCACCCCGATTACCAGTACACGCCCAAACTCATTACGGCAATGGTTTCCATCATCGGCAACGGTCTGTACCCGGTGGTGTTCGGTTCGCGGATTCTCGGCAAAGGGGCTCTGAAAGGGGGCATGCCCCTGTATAAGTACATCTCCAACCGCTTCCTTACTTTTGCGCAGAACCTGCTCATGAACCAGAAGCTGTCGGAGTACCACACGGGCTACCGGGCTTTTTCGGCGGAAGTGCTGCACTCCCTTGACCTGTCGCGCAACTCCGATGACTTTATCTTCGACAACGAAATGATTGCCCAGATTTTCTACAAAGACTTCCAGATTGCCGAAGTGACCTGCCCCACCAAGTACTTCGACGAAGCTTCTTCCATCAATTTCTCCCGCAGCCTCAAGTACGGCCTGGGCGTGCTCAGAGTCTCCTGGCTGTACATGCTCACCAAACTGGGGTTGGTTAAGTGGCGGCTGCTGGCGTAGTTTCGATGCCCGATGTTGGATGCCGGAAAGGAATCTTTCGCGTTCCCGTCAGATTGGTTTTGCACAACTGCACAAGAAAACCCTGGCAGCAATATACGCTACCGGGGCTCTGTATTATAATATATTATCAGTCTTGCTTACCTGATGGCGATTCTTGATTTCGCGCCCCGAACATCGGGAATCGAACATCCGGCACCGCATCTTATTTTGCGTAGCTCACCGACCGCATCTCGCGGATTACGGTAACCTTGATCTGGCCGGGGTACTGCATGTCTTTCTCAATCTTCTGGGAGATTTCGTAAGAGAGCAGGTTGGCTCTTTCGTCGGTTACGTTGTCAGCATCTACCATCACGCGGAGTTCACGGCCAGCCTGAATGGCGTAGCACTTGGTAACGCCGTCGAATGATACGGCAAGTTCTTCCAGTTCCTTTAACCGCTTGATGTACGACTCCATCACTTCGCGGCGGGCACCTGGACGCGAGCCCGAGATGGCGTCGCAGGCCTGCACGATGGGTGAAATCATAGTGGTCATTTCGATCTCATCGTGGTGGGCACCAATGGCGTTGCACACTTCCGGATTTTCCTTGTACTTCTTGGCCAGTTCCATGCCCAGGATCGCGTGCGGCAACTCCGGCTCTTCGGGCCATACCTTGCCGATGTCGTGCAGCAGACCGGCACGCTTGGCAAACTTCACGTTCAGGCCGAGCTCAGCGGCCATTGTAGCGCACAGTTTGGCCACTTCGCGGGAGTGCTGCAGCAGGTTTTGTCCGTAGGAAGACCGGAAACGCATGCGGCCCACCATCCGGATCAGCTCCGGATGCAGACCATGAATACCAAGGTCAATCACCGTCCGTTCGCCGATTTCAATGATTTCGTCTTCAATGTTTTTCTGCGTCTTAGCCACTACCTCTTCAATACGGGCCGGGTGAATACGGCCATCCTGCACCAACCGGTGCAGTGAAAGCCGGGCAATTTCACGGCGCACGGGGTCGAATCCGGAAATGATAATGGCTTCAGGGGTGTCGTCTACGATGATTTCTACGCCGGTGGCAGCTTCCAGAGCACGGATATTCCGGCCTTCCCGCCCGATGATTTTGCCTTTAACGTCGTCACTCTCAATATTGAATATCGATACGCAGTTTTCGATAGCATTCTCGGTGGCAGTCCGCTGAATGGTTTCGATGACGACCTTCTTGGCTTCTTTGGTGGCCGTCATTTTGGCCTCTTCCACAATATTCTTAATGAAACCGGAGGCGCGGGTCTGGGCTTCGTCCTTAAGAGCTTCTACCAGTTGGTTACGGGCATCTTCGGCGGTGAGATTGGCTATTTTTTCCAGCTTCTCTACCTGAGAAGCCCGTAGTTTCTCCGCTTCTTCCTTCCGCCTGTTCACTGCTTCAAGCTGGGCGGTGAGATCTTCCTTTACAGCGTCCAGTTCGGATTCCTTGCGCTTTACCTGCTCAAGGGTTTTGTTCAGGTTTTGCTCTTTCTGCTGAATGCCCTGTTCGCGTTGTTTGAGCTTGTTTTCGTTGGTAATTACAATCTGCTTCTTCTTGTTTACCTCTTCCTCAAACTCGGCTTTCATCTTCAGATACTTCTCTTTGGCTTCGAGAATCCGGTCTTTTTTAAGGTTTTCGGCGGTAAGCTCAGCCTCGCGGAGGATTAATCTGGCTTTCTCTTCCGCTTCCTGCTCCTGTTTTACGTAGACTTTCTTCAGAAGCGTACGGCCGGCCACCAGCCCGATTCCTATCCCCAGCAGGGTACATAATAATAGATATACAAAATCCATCGCTTTTTGTAGGTAAAAGTGAATATATAATACAAAAAGCAGACGCTGGAGAGCCTGTCCGAGGGGAAGGTAATATGGAGGAAACTATAAAAATATAATCCGGACGCCCCAGTTCAGGCAAGGGTCCGGACGCAAGTAAATCTAAAAAAGTAACGCTGATGAGACCAATGACTGCAAGCGGTCAACCTTATCCGAAACAGCACCATGCACCACTTCCTTCTCCTCATCCAGCCGCAGCTTCTCGGTCGCATAATGAATGGCAATCATTGCCAGTAAATCCTGTTTATCTTCCAGTCCGCCAAACTGCGTCCTCAAAGTGCGAATCATATCATTTATTTCCTTGCCTGCCTTCCGCAGTCGTTCTTCGCCACTCATAGCAGTCCGGATGGGATATTCCCGGTCGGCAATCCTGATTTTTATGGATAAATCTGCCATACCACCTCAGTTCATTGTCTCAGATACGTAATGCATTTATCTATTTCCTGAATGTATTCGTCCAATATTGCCTTCCACAGGTCAGTTTCCTGCGAATCTGCATTAACCAAAGATACAAGTTTATTTATTTTATAAAAATCACCCACTTCATTTTGCTGACGCTCAGCCTGTCGCTTCGAAAGCTTCTTGATTTCGGCTGCCTGCTTCTCAATCTGCTCCTGCAGCTGCTTCTTTTCCCGCTCCGACTGCTTCAGGTTTGCCCGCATTTCACTGCAGAGGTGGGTGAGCTGAAGGGTTTGCTGCTCCAGCTGCCTGAACTTTTCCAGCATTTCCTGCAGGGTCATAGTTTTTAGCGGTTAGGTGTACTGACATAGAAGGTTGTGGTTACATGGCTGAATGGTTGGTTACATGGCTGAATTGTTGTCAGGCTGAATGGCCATTTCCCGAGCCTCCAGCAGTTAAACTGTTAAACAGTTTAACCATTCAACCATATAGCTATTCAGCTATTCAGCCATTCAACTACAACCTTTCAGTATAATCAGCTGTTCCTGAGCAGATCCGATTCTCCTTCTGCTTCCAGCCACTCGGCCAGCCGGATTTCCGCGTCTCCGAAAAGAGAGTACGGGGTTGTCCACGGTACCACCTTCGGCTGCACGCTGCCGTCGGGCTGCGCGGCAAACACCACCAGCGACTGAATCCGGCTCAGCACCCACACCACCGTGGCCGTACCGGCCAGGATCAGCTGACTGCTTTTTTCAAACATGTAGGAAAAATCATCGGTCACTTCATCATCTGACTCGATCCGGATATCCACCTCAATGGCTGCCACCGGTGCCACTGAAAAGTACTTGTTCCGGTCACGGTCGGGGGGCAGATCGGCTTTGCGGTAGATGGCAATGTCATTGGAAAAATTGCTATTCTTCCCCAAATGGATTCCCGGTTCACTTACCACTACCTGGTAAAGCTTACGATTGATCTGCGGCAGCAGGTAGGTGATTAAAACGGTAACCAGTGTAGACTGTAAGTCAGAACTTCCCATAATGGATTCAAGTTTCTTTTCTCCCCGCAGCACACTGCGGTAGCCCTTGTAGTAATACTTCTTCCCGTTGATTACTTCCTTCACCAGACGGGTGGGTATCTCCAGCGCAGTTTCCATAAGGTTTTGAATGTATAAAAATCCGGATGCATTTCCGAAAAAATTTACCGGTTATTGTCACCTTCCGGAATTACTTCCGGCCCGGGTTTACTTCCGGATGGTAGCCCCCAGCTCCTTCTCGTAAGCACTCATCAGCCGCTGCATGGTACGGTCAATGACCTCGTCGGTGAGGGTCTGGTTTTCGTCCTGCAGAATGAAGCTGACGGAGTATGATTTCTTGCCGGCGCCAATGTTCTGCCCTTCGTACACGTCAAACACGTTCACCTGCTTCAGCAGTTTTCGTTCCTGCCGGCGGGCCAGCGTCTCAATGTCGCGGAACGACACCTGACGGTCCAGCACCAGCGACAGGTCGCGGCGCACCTCCGGATACCGCGAAACCTCCTGATACACCACTCTGGGGCTGTACGCTTTGACCAGATACTCCCAGTCGAGTTCGGCGTAAAACACCGGCACTTTGATATCAAGCGTCCTGGTAATGTCGGCTTTCAATAGGCCTGCCTGCCCCACCTCGCGGTTGCTGAGCCGGTAAGCCAGTCCGTAGCCAAACACCGGCAGGGTGGCGTCGGCAGTTTCGATGTTCTTTGCGTTGGTGCGGTACAGAATCTGGCTCACCGCCTGCGCCAGGTCGTGGAACTGCACCGGCTGCCCCCCTGACCGCCAGCTTTCGGCGTGTACATCGCCAGTCAGGTACAGCGCCAAGCGGGGGTGTTCGCGGTACTTGCCTTCTTTTTTGTAGTAGATCTTGCCGAACTCAAACAGTTTCAGGTCTTTCTGCCGCCGGTTGAGGTTGTAGGCCAGCACCTCCAGCCCCGAAAAAAGCAGACTCTGCCGCATAACTGCCAGGTCTTCGCTCAGCTTGTTGAGAATCTCCACGTCTTCGCCCGGCCGGGCATCGCCCAGCTTGCCGCTGTACCCCGGCTTGGTCAGGGAGTTGGTGATGATCTCAAAAAAGCCCCGCGCGGCCAGCATCTGCGTCAGGTTGCGCTGCAGTTTCTCCTTGTCCACGGCTGGGAAATCAGCGAGAAAGGAGGCACCCATGTGCGGCGGAATCTCCACGTTGTCGTAGCCGTAAATGCGGAGAATTTCTTCCACCACGTCGGCTTCGCGCTGCACGTCCACGCGGTACGGCGGCACCCGCAGCTGCAGGCCTTCTTCGCTTTGGCCGGCAATTTCGATGTCGAGCAGTTGAAGAATGCCGGTAATTTCCTGCCGGTCAAGTCTTTTGCCGATCAGCCGGTCAATGTTTTTCCAGCCGGCTTTTACCTCAAAATGCGCCACCGGCTGCGAATACACGTCCACCACCTCAGAGGCCACGCGGCCGCCGGCAACCTCGCAGATGAGCAGCGCGGCCCGCTTCAGGGCGTATACGGTGCCGTTGGGATCGGTGCCCCGGGCAAACCGGAAGGAGGCATCAGTATTCAGGCCGTGATTCTGTACGGTGCGGCGGATGGATTCGGGCGAAAAACAGGCGCTTTCCAGAAATACGGCCGTGGTGCTTTCGGTGATGCCGGAGCCGGCACCGCCGAAAACCCCGGCAATGCACATGGGCGACGATTCGCCGTCGCAGATCATCAGGTCGTTGTCGCGCAGCCTGCGTTCCTGCTTGTCTAGGGTAACGAAGGGCGTGCCGCCGGGCAGTGTTTTTACGATTATTTTCCCTCCCGCAATGCGGCCGGCGTCGAAGGCATGCAGGGGCTGGCCCAGTTCGTGCAGCACGAAGTTGGTGATGTCCACAATATTGTTAATGGGCGTAAGGCCGATTGACTGTAAACGCTTTTTCAGCCATTCGGGCGATTCGCCGACGGTAACGCCCTCAATGCTCACGCCGGAATAACGCGGACAGGCAGCGGAGTTCTCCACTTCTACCTCAATCGTGCGGCCACTGCCGGGCCGGAAACCGTCCACGGAAGGCAGGCAGTAGTCCCGCTTCAGCAGGGCCCGGAGGTCGCGGACCACGCCGAGGTGCGAGGCGGCGTCGGCCCGGTTAGGGGTCAGGCCGATCTCAAAGATGTAGTCAGCTTCGAGATTAAAATATTTTGCGGCCGGGGTACCGTTGGGCAGGTTGGTGTCCAGCACCATGATCCCTTCGTGTGACGTGCCGAGGCCGATCTCGTCTTCGGCGCAGATCATGCCTTCGGAGGCTTCCCCCGGATTTTGGCCTTTTGATCCTGAAAGGTTCGCCGGCGGTCGGGTACAGCGTGGCGCCGACGGTAGCCACCACCACTTTCTGACCGGCGGCTACGTTGGCCGCGCCGCACACGATGGGCAGGGCGGTGCCGGCACCCACGTCAACGGTGGTCAGGCTCAGCTTGTCGGCTTCGGGATGCTTGCGGCAGGTGAGCACCTCCCCGATCACGATGCCTTCCAGCCCGCCGGGCACGGATTCTACTCTTTCTACGTGCTCCACTTCCAGACCGGAACGGGTAAGCAGGTTACCGGTTTCTTCGGCCGGCTCAGGCAGGTGCATGTACTGCCGAGCCAGTTGTAGGATATTTTCATCTCGTCAGAGTTAAAAACACAGCCACCCGGAGGAAAAGTCCAGAAAGGCAAGGGCCAAAAATAAGGATTATGCCGGAAAGAGGTTCAATCAGGGCAGTGCTTTTAGCGGTCCGGCACCTGGTGTCCGGCGGTAAAGTTCATAATGTGCAAACACTATAAATAATTAACGGCGTAATACGGTTAGGATTAATATCAATCAACAGCGCTTGTACGGCAAACTGCACCCCTACCGGCTTCGTCTGGTTCAAGCGTCCACGCTTGAACTTATCGTCATCCACCACAATTGAACCAATGGCCGTACTAAAACAGGCAACCTTCCCCGGTTGATCAGGGCAGTGGCCTTTTGCGGAGGTGGCCAAGCGTGGACGTTTGGGGGCTGCGCAACCAACCGTATGCGTTGATGTGCGCTGGGTCCATTGAAGAGATTCAAGCGTGGACGCTTGAACCAGACGGAGGCTACAATCCTTACCCGGCTGATGATCCGGTTGGCGTGGGCAACTGTGTATTTATCAGAAACCCACCCGTGGCCGGCGAACAACTTCCTAATGCAGGTACCAATTTTCAGGCCTATACGGGGCGGTTTGGTGGCACTTCGGCAGCCTGCCCGCAGGTAGCAGCAATAGCCGCTCTGATGCTATCAGTAAACCCGAATTTAACTCAGCAACAGGTATTTGACATCATCACGGCCACTGCCGATCAGGTGGGAGGTTACGTGTATGCCAACGGCAGAAGTAACGAACTGGGCGCGGGCAGATTAAATGCCTGTAGTGCAGTCAGGGAGGCCGTCAGGGCAGGGTTAACAATTACAGGTCCCTCCACAGTCTGTGCTTCAGGAACGTCTTTTACTTTGAACAATGCGCCTGCCGGAGCTACCGTTACATGGACAGCTTCGTCCAACCTTTCTCCCTCTTCAGGCAGCGGGACTACGGCTACTGTCAGCGCCGTAAACGGGGCAAACGGGACTGGTTGGGTAGAATTTACCGTCGCCGGAGCCTGTGGGAGCAGCCGAATACGGAAGTCAGATCTTGAAGTAGGCCTTCCGGTGGTACCTACACCCAACTCAACGGCATTCATGAACAGTTACACCAACAGTTATGAATACGTCTGCTGGTCTGTCCCTACAAATGCTTTTCCAACGATGAGTTTCTATTCGAGTAATCCCAGTGTGTTTCAGGTGTACGGACAGGGCAATTGCATGATTTTTACCGGCGGGATGACCGGAAGCGCTACGCTGATAGCAGAGATCACCAATGACTGTGGCACCAGCACCTATTACTTTCCGGTCAGCATTGAGAACTGTCCTCCGGGAGACCCCGGTTGCATCGGAACAATTGCTTTTTCACTGTATCCCAATCCTGCCTCCACTTACCTGGAAGTTGAACCTGATGATAATCTGTACAGCAATGATGCTAAAGAGCAAGGGTATGAAGTCAGGATTTTTGACAACTTCAATCAGGAGAAGATTCACAAAAAATCCCGGTCGAAATATGAAAAGATGACTCTTGACGTGAGTTCTCCGCCGAGGGGAATCTATGTTGTTCAAATTTACCTTGGCAACCAGGTAGTCAGGAAAAGACTCGAAATAGTCAGATAATTTTTATGCTCCGGGCTGATCATTAAGAATTTAACTGACGGACTCCATCCGGTATGTGATCAGCATTAAACAACCCACGATTAAGATCGTAAAGATGTAGGCTGTTTAATGCTGATCACATACTCCCTCCAGAGGATTGGAATCCGTTCTCCCGCTGTCCTGCATCGGCAGTGCATTTACTTCTGCCGCCGCAGGCTAAACGGAGAGGAAGCCCTGGTCTCTGTTTCGGGCAGCTTTTCCGGCTCTTCCTGTTTCCGCTTCTGCCGCTTCTTCTCGTCCTCAACCGGCACATCCAGGGTGCGGCGCTTTTCAAAGAGATCCTTCAGGGTATTGAAACTTTTGGTGTGCATGAGGCTGAAACCAGCCACTGTATTCATGGTGCCGCTGCCGATCTGGCTGCTGATCATGTTCTGCGTGTTGCGGTTGAACATCTTCACCCGCAGGGCGCCGTCCCGGCTCAGGATGTACTCTACCGTCCAGTCGCCGATGATGCTCTGGGCCGTCGGGTCGTTCTGGGTGTTGGTAAAACCGCCGTTGCGGGTTACGCGCAGCCGGCCCTCAAACAGGGAATAGGAAAGCCGCAGTTGCAGCGTGTTGAAGGCTTCCGGATTAAGCCCGCCCAGGTTCAGGTTTATCTCCAGATTCTTGTCCAGTTGTGAGGCCCAGTAGCTGAGCTGGTTGGCCAGCATTTCGCTGAGGCTGTTGGTAAAAGAACCCTGCACGCCACTGAAGTAGTTGCCGGGCGGCGACAGTTGCCGCAGAATCAGCAGGCTGAACACCTGACGGTTCATTTCCTGCTCGTCGGTGGTGATCCGGTTTTCGAAGTCCAGCACCGCATTGCGGATAATGGGAGAATTTCGGGGATAATCGCGGAAGTTGATGCCCAGATCAATGTCGGGGTTAAGCAGGTTGCCCTTCAGTTTCAGCAGCACGTCCACGGGGTAAAGCCGGTTGTATTCCGGCCCGGAACGTTCATTCTCCGGCAAGTCAGTGAGCAGCGGCAGAAACGACGCCAGCTGATCGTACGTTGCTTCAATGTTCAGCCTTCCGGCGTAAGGGTCGCCCGACCACATCACAGTGCCGCCGGGCTTGATGCTGAATTCCTTGTTTACCGCATTGAGCAGGGTAAAATTGTAAGCACCCTGGTTGATGGTATAGTCGCCGAACATGGTAAAGTCGCCCTTCGTGTCCACCATCATTTTGATCTTCCCTGAACCGTTGCCCCGGATGATATCACCGGTAACCTGGTCGAATATGATCTCGCAGTAGGCATCCGGCGTAATTTCAAAGTTGAAGTCCAGCAGAATGCCGCCAAGACCGGTGCCTTTTGCCACCAGGGTGGTATCGGCCCTGAACCGGTGCTGCTTGTCTACAAAACGGATATAATTTTCGTGCCCGATCTCCTGGCTGTTGCTGACCGGAATCGCAATGCGGGTGCCTTTTTCACTGCGGGCATTGGCCCGGATCGAAAGATTACCTGCCGGCCCCAGCAGGTGCAGGCTACCCGTCACAATGGCGGCACCGTAAAACAGATCGTTGTCCCGGAAAGTAGTATTCATCACCTTGAAATTCCGCATCTCGGCATCGAGACTGAAACCAAATTCCCGGAAGCCGTCGTGGTAAATACCGCCGTTCACAATGGCGTTTTCGTTGTCATCGTCGTAGAGCCGCAGGTTGCGGAAGCCAATTTCGTTTTCAGTAAAATAAATGCGGTCGTCGAAGTGATAAGTGGTATTGAGGTATTTGTACCGGAAGCTGCCGCCGTTCACCATCAGGTTGCCGCTCACAATGGGTCCCGCTGGCTTACCCGAAATGGAAAGTTCGCCGGTGGCCGTGCCAGCCAGCCGGTCAAACAAACCCTGCAGGAACGGCTCCAGCAGGTCAATGTGGGCCTGGCTGAGCCTTGCTTTCATGTCCAGAGGGCTCTCTTTGTCTGCATGATTGTAGGTGCCGGTCAGGTTCAGGGTGGGAATATCCTGCCTGAATATCTGGTAGTCCACGTGTACACGCTTGTCCTGATTGTCCCAGTACGTCTTGCCCTCCACATCGCCGACCAGAAACTTTTCCAGTACCATCTCCTCAATTTTCATTTCGCTCTGCAGGTTCAGACTCCGGTAAAAGTCTCTCACGTTCACAAATCCATTCACCCGTCCGCGCAGTTTATAGCCCACCAAAGGATTGAGCGTACTCAGCTCAAAGTCAGTAAGGGTGAGTTGGGCGGGTTTGGAAGTCGTGTCCGAAATGGCACCGTCCAGCGCAATCATCTGATAATTGTTGGCTACGCTCAGGCCGGAGAAGGTGATTTCACGCCCCCTCACTGTGATCCGGTTTTCCGCATTGATGCGCCAGTTGTTGTCCAGTACCCGGAACAGCGACGGCCGGAACTGCACCTGAATCTGACCAGGCTGAAACTGCAGTTCACCGATCAGGTCGGCGCGGTTAGTGCCTTCCGTCTGGGCAACGGACCCTTCAAAGCTGATCTGGGGACCGCCCCACACGGCTTCCAGCCGCAGTGAGTCGGAGGCAGGAGCCGTACCCAGGCGCTGATGTGCCGAAAACAGGTAAGTGGAAGCCAGTACATCGGAACTGTCGGCCAGCTTGGAAGTAGAAATATCTACTTCGTTGCCGTAGAAGCGGCTGTTCTGCCAGATCAGCGTATCAATGTGCGTGGTCAGCCGGGCAATCGAGGTTCTTCCGGTAGAAAAATCGCCGTCCACCCGGGTGTTTCTGGACACGTATAGCTCCGGTTGAAAGAGGGTCAGCAGCGGATTGATGTCTTTCAGGTCTACCTTGTACGACAGGCGGTAACGCTGACGGGGCCGCACCAGCTTTTTGCGGTAATAATTCCCGATTTCTGCTTCATTGTTCCGGAAGTTGAGCCGGTACTCCTGCACCAGCTGCTGCACATCATCCAGCAGTTGCCGGAACTCAAAGTTCCCCCGGGCCTCGGCATCCGCCAGGTCCGACTCCAGCACAAAGTTGCGGATCTGGTTTTCCTTATCCGTCCGGACGCGCAGTGAATTGAGCCTGATATCACGGTTCCGGAACATCAGGTAAAAATCCGTCAGGTTAGCTTCACCGGTGATATCGTCCTTTTCGAGTCCCTGCACATTGAGCTGCAGCTGGGTACTGACCACGGCGTTATGCGGCGTAAAGTTCAGGGCCTGCAGATCGGCATGCTGCAGGTTGGCTTCTACGTTGATCAGGTTTTGTCCGTTGCGCAGATCCACTTCCCCTCTGGCCGAAACCACCAGGCTGGTATCGTTGACAACCAGCGTCCCGTTAAACTGCTGCCGGCTGAGTTTGCCGTTCACTTCAATATTGCGGTAGTCGTAGCCGTTGACGCCGAACCTTCCGGCGGCGGCATTTACCCGCAGGGCGGCCGTTTTCACCGAAAAGCCGGTACCCTCTATCTGGCCGTTCATGTCGAGCAACTGCATCAGTCGGGGCTGCCCGGATAACGTCCCTACGTCGAAACCGGTAGTCACCAGACGGCCCTTGTAGTAGGATTTCGCCTCGTTATCGCTGAGTTTGAGGTTAATGTCGGATACCACCCGGCCCAGCTCTGTGTCGAAAGTGCCATTGGCCACAAAGTCACGGGGGAAGCCCAGAAACTTGCCTTTCAGCTTTACGGTGCCAAACTTCTTCACGGTGGCAAAGGCCTCGCCGCCCGGTACGTACTGCCGCAGGTCAGCGGGAGTCACTACCGACGGGGTCAGGTCCAGATCAATGAAGGTATTGTTCAGGTCCGGCAATCCGGTAAAACTGATGTTGCCCCGGATGGAACTCTGCCGGCCAAAGCCAAGGTCGGCGTGGCGGAGCCGGAAACGGGTAACCTTGCCGTTGAGATCACCCGAAACGGACCATACTTCTTCGTAACGGCTCAGGTAAGGCGCAAAAAGGGCAAGGTCTTTGGAATAAATCTGTACGCTGTCCAGCCTTGCCAGCATAGTTACTTTGTTATTGAAGTCGCTCAGGTCAGCTGCCCGTTCGTAGCGGAACACCACCGAATCGGCGATGTAACTGTCGCCCACCCGTATCTTAAAACCGGTCAGCTGCATCTGGTGGCGGGTGTAGCGGAAGAATCCTTCCAGCCCTTTGACGTCCAGCCGGGTCTGCGGACTGATGCCGGTCATTTTCCGGATGTCCAGTTCAATCGTATCGGCCACCAGCCGGAAGTCTCTGGCTGAGGTGCTGATGCTGTCAATCTGGAAATGCTGGTAGTCGAAGCCGCCGGTAATACTGTCTTTCCGCTGATCGTTGTAAGAAAAATATACATTATTGAGCAGCACCTTGTCAATGGAAAAGACCGGTGGCCTGCGGCTGCGGGTGGTGTCGCCGGAGTAGGTGAGGGTATTGACGGCGGCTATGAAATCATCAATGTTCAGCGAGTTGGTTTTGGGGCTCTTGACCAGCCGCACTTTGGCACCGTTGATAAACACTTCGTCCAGATTGATGTCGCGCCCCTGCAACAGGGTAGAAATGTGGAAATCCACTTCCAGTTCGGGCACCTCGATGATCATGCCATTGTCTTCCGTGTCCCGGATGATCACATCCCGGAAAGAGGCGCGGTCTACCCAGTGGATGTCTACCCGGCCGATGCTGACGGGAAAGCCCAGTTGCTGCGTTACCCAGTCAGTAGCCTTACCGGCCAGCCAGGTCTGCACGGCCGATGTCTGCAAGGCCAACGCGATTCCGATGGTGCCTGCTACCAGCAGGATCAGCACCACAGTGAACGTTCTGACCACTATTTTTTTGATAACTTGCAACATTGATTGCGTCCGTGTTCCTGCATTGACTCCCGGAGGAACATCCGTCCGGCACCGGGCGGTTAATTCTTTCCCGGGTAATGGAGAGTTTTGAATACGAAAGGCCCAATGAAAAGAATATAACCCATTGATTTTTCATGTATTAATGTAAAATCAATGCGCATTTAACGTTCAAAATTCAGCATTTTATATTGTATTCGTTCTCCGTAAATTACTTTTTTCCGGCTTAATGCAAAATCAGGGCCGGAGGGCATTCACAACCATCCCTGCACCTCATGGACCACGTTATTTTAGCCATTGAATCCTCATGCGATGAAACAGCCGCGGCTGTACTGGTTAACGGCAAAATTCAGTCCAATGTAATTGCCACCCAAACCATTCATCAAAAATACGGAGGCGTGGTTCCGGAGCTTGCGTCAAGGGCGCACCAGCAGAATATTGTTCCGGTGGTAGCGCAGTCACTGGAAGACGCAAAGGTACGCAAAGGGGACCTGACCGCCCTTGCCTTCACCCAGGGACCAGGACTGCTGGGCTCCCTGCTGGTGGGAGCTTCTTTCGCAAAAGCCATGGCGCTGGCCCTGAATGTTCCTTTGGTGGCGGTACATCACATGCAGGCCCACATTCTGGCCCACTTCATTGATGAACCCCACCCGACCTTCCCGTTCCTGTGCCTAACGGTCAGCGGCGGCCATACGCAGATTGTGCTGGTGAGGAGTCACCTCGGTATGGAGATCATCGGCCAGACGCAGGACGACGCCGTGGGCGAGGCTTTCGACAAAACCGCCAAGATGCTCGGCCTTCCCTACCCCGGTGGTCCGCTGATTGATAAGTACGCGCAGGAGGGAAATCCGAAAGCATTTACCTTTCCGGGCGTAGACATGCCGGGGCTTGACTTTTCCTTCAGCGGTATCAAAACAGCCTTCCTCTATTTTCTGCGCGACCACACGGCCGCCAACCCTAGTTTCGTGCAGGAAAACATGGCTGACATCTGCGCCAGTGTGCAGCATACGCTGGTGAACATTCTCCTGAAAAAACTCCATAAAGCCGCTGCCGAAACGGGCATCCGTGAGATTGCCATTGCCGGCGGCGTGTCAGCTAACCGCGGCCTGCGGGAAGCTTTAGCCAGAATGGGTGGACAGCAGGGCTGGCAGGTGTACATTCCGGAGTTTGGGTACTGCACCGACAACGCCGCCATGATTGCCATGGCCGCCTATTACAAAGCCCTTGCCGGTCAGTACAGCGACCAGACGGTTACGCCCATGCCACGGATGGAGTGGTAATTTAGTGGTAAGTGGTAAGGTATAGCAGAAAGTTAAAATCAGGATTTATAGGATTGGAGGGTTGGCAGCAGTAGAAGAAATTGGTAAATTGAAGAAAAATCAGGCTATGGAAGCAGTTGCATTTCAGATTAAACTTCACAGTGATACCATAAAATTGCCCGATGCAAAGCGCTTCATTGGAAAAGATGTGATTGTAACAATCGTTGAAATGCCAGGTGAAGAAAAGCAGGGAAAAAGAAACTGGCGTTTCATCGGCGCAGTAAAGCTCGACGGACAACTGGATGACCGTAACATCCGCGACTTAGCGTATGAGTAAGCTGCTGATTGATACCAATGTGCTTGTATACGCATTGGATGGGAGTTCTGTATTTCATCAAAAGGCATCCCATATTTTGCGGAATGAAGGCCTCCAGCTTTTTACTACCACCAAAAACCTGAGTGCGTATTTCGCCGTCTGCACCAAACTGAATATAGATTCTGCAAAAATGTTTGGCTTCTACGGTGACTTGCAGGAAAACATTACTTTTTTGTATCCGGATCAGACCAGCCTTAACACCTTACTGATTACTGCTCAGAAAGTATCACCCAAAAGGAAACCGGGTTTTTGACATAGAAATTGTCTCCATAATGCTTGCCCATGGCATTACCCAAATCGCCACATTCAACGTGGATGACTTCAGAAATATCAGCGAGATTGAAATATTCGCTGCCTGAACAGCAGAACAGAAAGTCATAAGCCTAAACTCATTTACTCCCGCGGCATAACAGGCTTGCAGCCGGACACGCCAGCATCATCAGGCTGAGCCTAAAGGCAATGAAGCTGACAAGTTTGCAGTCAGAGCCGGGGTAATCTCCTGCCCGGTTGATTCAAAGATAACCGGTAAAAGGTTAAAGCCGCACCGCTTATTCACATTATCCCCTTCCAATGTTAAGTTTTGTTGGTAACTATACCCGTTGCTTTACAGCTCTTTAACAAGTAAAGAACAGCTTATCCCCACCTGATCCACAGTTATCCACAGGGTATGTGGATAAGAATGTTCAAAACAATTTGCCCTTCAAAACTATCTTTGTTGATGTCGCTTCGTTACGAGAAGCAGAGATTGCTGCATGAGCAAGCTACCGGAAAGCCCCGGACAATTGATTTAAGATTTGTTTTCTCTTTGAATAAACGATCAGTGCGTATGAACGAGACCGCAGCCCACGAACCCCTGCTGACGGAGAATAAGAACCGTTTTGTCTTATTCCCCATCCAGCACGACGACATCTGGCAGATGTACAAGAAAGCCGAAGCCAGCTTCTGGACCGCCGAAGAAATTGACCTTTCGCCGGACCTTGCCGACTGGGAGAAACTCAATGACGGAGAACGCCATTTTGTTTCCCACGTGCTTGCCTTTTTCGCCGCCTCCGACGGAATTGTAAACGAGAACCTTGCCATAAACTTCCTGAGTGAAGTGCAGTATCCGGAAGCGAAGTGCTTCTACGGCTTCCAGGTGATGATGGAAAACATCCACTCCGAAACGTACTCCCTGCTGATCGATACCTACGTGCGTGACTCCCGCGAGAAGAACAAACTGTTCAACGCCCTGGAAACCGTGCCTTGCGTAGCCAAAAAGGGTGAATGGGCCCTGAAGTGGATCAACAGCGAAACCTTTGTGGAGCGGCTCATCGCGTTTGCCGCCGTGGAAGGCATCTTCTTCTCGGGCTCCTTCTGCTCCATTTTCTGGCTCAAAAAGCGTGGCCTGATGCCGGGCCTGAGTTTCTCCAATGAGCTGATCTCCCGCGATGAGGGACTGCACTGCGAATTTGCCTGTCTGCTCTACACGCAGCACATCAAAAACAAGCTGCCGCAGGAACGCGTGTACGAAATTATTCTCGACGCGGTCAGAATCGAGAAAGAGTTCATCACCGAAGCCCTGCCGGTGGCCCTGATCGGCATGAACGCCGGCCTGATGACGCAGTACATTGAGTTTGTGGCTGATTTCTGGCTGCAGCGCCTTGGTTACGAGAAGTATTACAACACGCCGAACCCGTTTGATTTCATGACCACCATTTCCCTCCAGGGCAAAACCAACTTCTTCGAGAAGCGGGTAGCCGAATACCAGAAAGCCGGTGTGATGGGCGAAAAAGAGGCCGTGAAATTCAGCCTGAACGAAGACTTCTAAAAATGTTAAATGATGAATTTTAAATTTTGAATGGGCGCTACGCGAGCAGGTGCCTGCTCATCAGAAATCAGAAATTCAAAATCCAACATTCCCTAAACCGCCAGCTTTAACTTTCCTAACCGCATCAGATATGTTTGTAATAAAAAGAGACGGCAGACGCGAATCAGTCAAATTTGACAAGATCACCGCCCGCATTGAGCGGCTCAGCTACGGCCTGGACGTGAACTACGTGCAGCCGGTAGATGTCGCCAAAAAAGTAATCACCGGCATCTATGACGGCGTTACCACCGTAGAACTGGACAACCTCGCGGCAGAGACCGCCGCGTCCATGACTACCACGCACCCTGATTACGCCATTCTGGCGGCGCGGATTGCCGTATCTAACCTGCACAAAATCACCAGTAAGTCCTTTTCCAATACGATGAAAAGGCTTTACACCTACATTGACCCCAAGACGGGCGAAAACGCGGGCATGATCTCCCGGGAAGTGTACGAAGTGGTGCGCAACAACGCCGCGCAGCTCGACTCGGTCATCATTTACGACCGCGACTTCGGCTATGATTACTTCGGCTTCAAAACCCTCGAAAAATCATACCTGCTCCGCGTAGACGGCAAGGTGGTGGAGCGGCCCCAGCACCTGCTGATGCGGGTAGCCGTAGGCCTCCACCTCGACGATATGGAGAAGGTAATCGAAACCTATAACCTGTTGTCGGAGCGGTGGTTTACCCACGCCACGCCCACGTTGTTCAACGCTGGTACGCCCAAGCCGCAGCTTTCGAGCTGCTTCCTGGTGCAGATGCAGGACGACAGCATTGAAGGCATCTACAACACGCTGAAGCAGTGCGCCCTGATCTCGCAATCCGCCGGCGGCATTGGCCTCAGCATTCACAATGTGCGGGCTACCGGTTCGTATATCAAAGGCACCAACGGTACTTCCAACGGGATTATCCCGATGCTGAAAGTGTTCAACGACACGGCCCGCTACGTTGACCAGGGCGGCGGCAAACGGAAAGGCGCTTTTGCCGTGTACCTGGAGCCCTGGCACGCCGACGTGTTTGAATTCCTGCAACTGAAAAAGAACCACGGCAAGGAAGAACTCCGGGCCCGTGACCTGTTCTACGCCATGTGGGTGCCCGACCTGTTCATGAAGCGGGTGGAAGAAAACAGCACCTGGTCGCTGATGTGCCCCAATGAATGCCCCGGTCTGGCCGACAGCTACGGTGATGATTTCGAAAAACTGTACGAAAAATACGAACCCGGGCCCGCAAGACGGTGAAGGCACAGGAACTGTGGTTCGAGATTCTCGAAGCCCAGACCGAAACCGGCACGCCGTACATGCTCTTCAAGGACCACGCCAACCGCAAGTCCAACCAGAAGCACCTGGGCACGATCAAGTCGTCGAACCTCTGCACGGAGATTATCGAGTACACGGCCAACGACGAAGTGGCCGTGTGTAACCTCGCCTCCATTGCCCTGCCCAAGTTTGTAGTTGACGGCAAGTTCGACCACCAGAAGCTGTACGAGGTAACGAAGGTAGTCACCCGGAACCTCAACAAGATCATTGACATCAACTTCTACCCCGTTCCGGAGGCGCGCAATTCCAACATGCGTCACCGCCCGATCGGCATCGGTATTCAGGGCCTGGCGGATACGTTCATCATGCTGCGGATGCCGTTTGAATCCGACGAAGCACAGGGCCTGAACCGCGATATCTTCGAAACGATCTACTACGCCTCCATGTCGGCTTCCGTAGAGCTGGCTGTGGAACAGGGCGCGTACGAAACCTTCAAGGGTTCGCCGCTCTCCAAGGGCATCTTCCAGTTCGACATGTGGAACGTGCAGCCCAACTCCGGCCGCTGGGACTGGAATGCACTGCGCAAGGAAGTGATCAAGAACGGAGCCCGTAACTCGCTGCTGCTGGCCCCATGCCGACAGCCTCTACGTCGCAGATACTGGGCAACAATGAGTGTTTTGAGCCGTACACCTCCAACATCTACACCCGCCGCGTGCTGAGTGGCGAGTTTGTGGTGGTGAACAAGCACCTGCTCAAGGACCTTGTGCGCCTGAACCTGTGGAACGAACGGATGAAGGACCGGATCATCACCTCCAATGGTTCCGTGCAGAGCATCCCGGAAATTCCGGCCCACATCAAAGACCTGTACAAGACCGTGTGGGAGATCAAGCAGAAGACGATCATTGACATGGCCGCTGACCGCGGGGCATTCATCTGCCAGAGCCAGAGTCTGAACATCCACATTCAGGACCCCAACTTCGGCAAGCTGACCTCCATGCACTTCTACGCCTGGAAGAAAGGTCTGAAGACGGGCATGTACTACCTGCGCACCAAGGCCGCCGCCGACGCCGTGAAGTTTACGGTACAGAAGCAGGCCGAAGTAGCTCTGGAACCGGTAGTGACCAAGGCCAACCCGCAGATGGTAGGCGCCTACGAGCAGAAGCTGAATGATCTGAGCTGCTCCCTCGACAACCCCGAGGGGCTGCGGGCTTGCAGCAGCTAGGATTTTATTTGATTGAACCCCTGCAAAAAGCGTAGTCTGTCTCGGGCTGCGCTTTTTTGTTTTCGCTGCGGCAAGCTGTCATAGTACCAATTGATGTTCTGATAGCACGAGGCAGAACATTGGGCTATCGGAGTGTTCATTTAGGATTCTTTATTTTTATTTGGATTAATGGATGAAAATATGTTTTTTATATGCTAAAGATAAATTTATAGCAATAAAAATATGGAAGGCAACATCTTAAAAAAGACTTTTTCCGAAATAGATTTAGCAGACCCTTTTTTTGACACTTTAAAAGCAGATTATAAAGAATTTGAAATATGGTACAGTAAGAAGGCAAAAGAAAGGGCAACAGCCTATATTTTAAAAGATGTAGCAGGGCTACAGGCGTTTTTGTACCTTAAAACTGAAGAAGGAGCAGTGACCGATGTCATGCCACCTTTACCTGCTGCAAAGCGGGTTAAGGTGGGAACTTTTAAAGTTAATCCACATGGAACCCGTCTTGGAGAGAGGTTTATAAAAAGAATCTTTGACTACTCGGTAGTGAATGAGGTTAATGAGATGTACGTTACTGTATTTAGCAAGCATACAGCCTTACTAAAGCTTTTTCAGCGATATGGGTTTACTAAAATAGCAGAGAAAACCACAATTAACGGTACTGAAAACGTCTTGCTTAAAAATCTCAGGGAAGTAAAGAGAGACATCTTATTGGATTATCCTCTGATAAACCCGAAAAACACCCGTAAGTTTTTACTTGCTATATATCCGGAATATCATACAAAGCTTTTCCCTGACAGCATCTTAGATAATGAATCTTTTGATATTATTGAGGATGTTTCTCATACTAACAGTATTCATAAAGTCTATATTTGCGGCGTTAATATTAGCGCCCTTAGAAAAGGCGATGTGCTAATCATATATAGGACTAGCGACAACAAAGGTCCTGCGCGATTTAGGTCCGTTGTTACATCCGTCTGTGTGGTAGAAGAGGTTCGGCAAAAAAATAGTTTTCCTTCGTTGGATGAATACATATCATATTGTGAAAGTTACAGTGTCTTTAAGAGAAGTGAATTAACAAACTGGTACAACAACAACAAGTACCCGTACATTTTACGAATGACTTATAACGCAGCCTTCCGCAAACGAATAACCCGCGGCATTTTACTTGATGACATCAACCTTTCTGCTGAACAATACTGGGGTTTCTTTCAACTTACGGACCAACAATTTGAACAGATCACTCATTTAGGAAAAATTCATGAAAGTCTTATTATCAATTAAACCAGAGTATGTGGAGAAGATATTTGATGGAGAGAAAAAATACGAATATCGAAAAGCTATTTTCACCAAACGAGATATAGAATCAATCGTAATCTATGCTACAAAGCCTATTGGCCGGATAGTTGGTGAATTTAAGATTGCTCAAATTTTACAAGGTTGCCCAGCAACTATTTGGGGGCAGACAAGTGAGCACGCTGGCGTTAAACAATCATTTTACGACGAATATTTTAAAAACAGAAAGCAAGCCTTTGCCATTCAAATAAGTGATTTGATACCATACGAAGAGCCTTTCGACCCAAAGGAGATAGATGAGCAGTTTGTCGCTCCTCAATCATTCAAATATTACCTTTGACCTTAGCTGCTACCCATAACTGAGTTAAAGATTGTTGAAGATATTCAAAATGATTTTTCTGAGTTATCTAAACACCTTCTATTTTGTTTGTGGCCACCTGAACAATATTCTAATAAATTTGTAGTTGCAGAGCTGCTAAAACTTTATTGTAATTTATTCATGGATGATTTCAAAAAGGAACTGCATAATCATTTAGAAAAATTTGAGACTGTCCCCTTTTTATTTGTCGGCTCAGGCCTGTCAATGCGATACTTGAATTTGGAAACATGGAATGACTTATTGAAAAATATTTGCAACCATCTACAGCTCCCCAGAGACTATGACTACTACTATGCGGAAGCATCTGGAGATCTTGCTTATGTTGCGAGCTTGGTGGCTGATGATTTCAAAGAGATTTGGTGGACGCAGGATCGTTTTTATGAGAACAAAATTGCCTTCAGAAATCACATCAAAACTTCAGATTCTCCATTAAAGATTGAGATTTGTCAATATATCAAAGCCAAGTCACTGAAAATTGCCGAGGCATACACAAATGAAATAGAGAAGTTTAAACAAATCAAACTAGGAGGTATAGTAACAACTAATTGGGACACTTTATTAGAAACTTTATTTCAGGACTTTGATACCTATATAGGCCAGGAAAGTCTATTATTTTTTGATAAGATAGCCATCGGTGATATTTTCAAAATTCATGGAAGCGTCGAAGACCCGAATTCTTTAGTCCTTACTCGTTCTGACTACCAAGACTTTAATAACAAAAACACTTATTTGGCTGCAAAGCTGCTCACAATTTTTGTAGAGCAGCCCGTGTTCTTTTTGGGATATTCCATTGATGATAAAAATATTCAGGAGATACTAAAATCGATTGTCAGTTGTTTGTCAAAAGACAGAATTGAAAAATTAAAAGATAGGCTCATCTTCTGTAAATGGGAACGTGGAATTTCAAAACCTGTTTTTGAAGACTACTCAATGTTCATAGGAGGGGCTGTAATACCAATGAAGATTCTAAAGCTAGATTCGTTTATCCCTTTCTTTGAAGTACTAGCCGAAAGAAAAAACAGACTGCCTATCCGTATCCTAAGGAATATGCAAAATATGATTTATGACTTTGTCAAATCAAACGATTCAAAGGGAAAAATTTACGTTAGCGACGATTTGAATAAGCTAGAGGACGAGCATAAAGTGGAGTTCGTATATGGGATTGGACTAAAAGATAAAATACCCGATATAAGATTACCAAACATAGGCTTGAAAGGAATTACATTGCAGGATTTGTTGAAGGACGTACTTGAGGATAAAGGATGGAATCATTCAAATATAGCTACTGAAGTGCTTCCCCGAATTACCAACTCAAGTACAAAATACATTCCATTTTTTAAGTACCTGCGCCTAGCAAAATGTTTAGATGAAAAAGGGAATTTGGTTAAAGCCAAATTTAGCGATGAGAATTTTATCAATAGAGTGAACGGCATTAATCAAACTTCGTTTTTCCCCGGAGAAAACTATTTTAAGAAAAAGAATATCATCAATCAGAAGTACCAATCATTACAAGACCTTATAGAGGATTGTAGTTTTCTTCATTGTGTCATGTATATTCCATTACTGGAAGGCGACAAAATCGACCTTGATATACTAAACAGTTTTTTGACAAAGTATAACACGCCTGAAATTTTCAAAAGTAGTCACAAAAATTGTACTGATTTTCGAAGAATCATATGCTTATATGACTATTTGAAATACAAATTGCAACCATCAGATTCGGTGCAGTTTTTAGGCACTTTCAATGAAATCGAACTAACTTCTGAGTAGTGCCTTTACAGGCATCTCTAAAATTAGATTATCCCATGTAATATGGAGTTCTCCTTTGCGCTCCCCGTTCCGATAGCGCGAAGCTCTGCTTCGTGCTTTCTATTTCCCAACCTCTGGTTGGTTCAAGCTAACCGGTACCTTACCAAACCTCACACAGGATAAAGCTTTGCTTCTTACTCCCTGTTCCTCAAACCTCAGCTTTAAGTTGGAAGCTTAATTCTTCACTTATAAGCAATCATAATTCAGATCACTTTCCGCCGGAGGCGGCACGCATGAAAAGCGCGAAGTAAAACTTCGCGCTATCGGAAGGAGACTGGCCGCTGTTGGTAAAGGATCTGCAGCCGTATAACAACACAAGGTTGGGCACGATGGCGCGAAGTTTTACTTCGTGCTGCTTATCTCCAAACCTCTGGTTTGTATGTACCACACCTTGATAATGCAGGTTGTGCTCAACGCGTCTACTCTCAAACCTTCAGTTTAACAACAGAATTAACCATTCCTGACTGCCACACAGAGATTTTATTCGTATTTTACCCCAAAGCTTGTACCATGAAAGCAATAGAAACTACCGGTAAAATTGATAAGGAGGGAGTGTTGCATCTGGATGCCCCGCTGGAAATGAAAGACCGTACAGTAAAGGTAATTGTGCTGATTCCGGAAGAAGTTGAGATAGAGGAGCAGGAATGGCTCGACGCTATTTCCCAAAACTCAGCTTTTGACTTTTTACAGGACGAAAAAGAAGACATTTACTCTCCCAACGACGGCAAACCCTTCCATGATTAAACATAAGATTGTTCTGGTGCCTTTTCCTTTTGATGATTTCAGCGGCACCAAAGTCAGGCCCGCCGTTTGCCTTGCCGAAGAAATCGGGTACTACCGGCACGTTGTGATTGCCTTCATCAGCAGCCAGATACCTGACCAGCCAGAGCCGACGGATTTATTGATCAAGAAACAAGACAGCGATTTTTCCCTGACCGGCCTCCACGCAGACTCTCTTATTAAGTTACACCGTATCGTCACAATCCCTGAAAGTTTAATCAAACGACAGTTGGGTCAGCTACCGCCCCGGTTAACCACGGAAGTCGACGCGCGGCTGCGAAGTTTGTTTGGTCTCTGAAAAAAGTTGAGTTCCATTTACCTGTAGCGCTATGCAGCCACTCTCCGCCGGAGACGAAGCGCATGAACAGCACGAAGCACAGCTTCGCGCTATCGGAAGGAGACCGGCCGCTGATGGCAAAGGAGTCGCTACAGCAATCCGCACGATCCGGTTGCCGCGTACGGCTACCGCAGCCGCCTAGGGCTGCCGGGGATTGACGGTGTACACACCACCGCCGACGAAAACCAGATCGGCCGGTTCCGGACGGGGCGACGGGAAAAAGCGGGCAGAGTGCCAACCAGGGAAAAAGTCACAAACAGGCACACGCGAAATACGCGCATAGGGAACTTCCCGGAAGAGAGATTTGGAGAAACTCTCAAAAACTGATTCTCCGGCTGTTTCTCAGAATGCGCTCAGGGAAACTTTACCGCACCGGCTTCCCCATCCCATCGGGCAAGGTTCTGCTACTGCACCAGTTTATTGAACAGGTCGCCGGTCAGCGTAACGCGGGCCGTACTGTCGGCACTGATCCGGATGGAGCCAAAAGCAGCTTTACCGGCTACGAAGCTGCTCGAATCACTGGCTTGAATAGTTGCCCGGTCCACCCGGTTGGCCGCGCCCATTTGCAGGAGGCCGCCACGTCTGGATACAGCTGATAAAGCACTGAGGGTAGAGTTTTCGAGCAGCATCCCCGTTTTTACGCCTTCCTGCTGCAAGGTCAGACTGGCCCCCTGCCAGCCGGTGAGTTTGCAGGTAGCGCCGGTGGAATAAACAGCTGAAAGGGAAGGGGCGGTAATGAACAGGATGGGATTGGTGGCAAAGGCGTCGCCGGCGCGGTAAAAGTAAGGGGTATTGCCGGTTTTATACGATACCTCCAGCGTATCGCCGCGCAGCTGCCATTTTACGTCCTTCTTTCCCCATTCCCGGATGCGGATCTGCGATTCTTTGCCCTGCTGGATCTGGGCGAGGCCGCTGTAGCTGCCCCGCAGCCGCAGAACTTTAAAGGGCGGCAGATTTTCCAGCACGTAGCCGTAGTACGGGTCCTTGAAATCAATTTTCCCGTACTCTGCTTTCAGCACCAGATTAAAACCCGTCAGCGCCAGCCCCGTGACGACGAGAACGGCAATAAGCAATGCATTGCTGGTTTTCATGAAGATAAGTAGCTGCGCAATTTTAGATTGTGAATTGTGAATTTTAAATTCCCGCCCGTTCGGCAGAATTACTATATAACCAACTGGCTGCTAGTATTTTATGAATTTCCCTGCGTAATTCAGGACCCCATGACTTCTGCTATTTGTCATCTGCTATTTGTTCTTTGCCAGAAAAGCTTCCTCCACAAAAGCCTTATACCGTTCTTCCAGTTCGTTCATGCTGATATTGAGCAGGTACAGCGTCCGGAAAAACTCGGGCAGTTCGCGTTCCAGAAACCGTTCCTTCCGGAACTGCCGGATGCGGGCCGGGGCGTCTTCGGCGGCGAAGTAACCAATACCCCTCTTGTTGTAAATGATTTCTTTCCCCTGCAGGAAATCGTACGTCCGCACTACCGTATTCGGGTTCACCTCCAGATCAATGGCCAGATCCCGGACGGAGGGAATGCGGTCATTGGCGGGCCATTTTCCGAGCAGCAACTGTTCGCAGACAAAATCGGCGATTTGCAGGAAAATGGACTGTTTATCTTTGAATTCCATACTTAATTCTCCCGGTTAAATTTGCTTCTCCCTCAGCCTTACGAATGCAATGCCCCACAAGGCCACTACCAGCAACACTAAAAAGCTCCATTTGATGTATACTACGGTTTCGGGAAAATCGACCACGTAGGGCCGGTCGCGGAAAAACCGCCATCCGGTAAACGGGAAGGCAAACATATTGGAAGCCTCAGCAAATGCATTGGACATCCACAGGTTGAAGAAAAATACCACCAGAGCAACGCCCAGAAAGGCACCCGCCGCTTTCACGAAAGCCATCTTGCTGAAATAAATGGACCCCAGAAAGGCTGCGCCCTGGAGCAGAAAGAAGGAGTAGGTAAGAAAAATACGCGGTTCCGGGGGAATGGGATTGTACTTTGGCCCCGGCGTGGGCAATTTTGCGTTGGCAATCCCGAGGAAAAGGTGGTGCAACTGCCAGAACAAGGTGATAAACAGCACCGTGAAGACCATGTTTACCAGCAGGGCAACCAGAAACTTCTCCAGCCGCGAAGCGGGCACCATCAGGGCGTGGATGCCCCGGTCAGGCACACCGTACTGGGCAAAGAATGTGCTGGTAAACAGGCTGCCACCCAGCAGTACACACATAAACAGGGCCAGCGGGTGCAGCATTTCGAGCAGGTTCCGGTATGTGCCCGAAAACAGCACTCCCGACATCAGCAGGACCATCAGCCCGACAATAAGCCCTGCCGTGCTCAGGTACGTTTTGCCGTTGGTGGCAAAATCCAGTTTCAGGAGCAGCCAGAAACGGGACAGACTAAAAGATTGGTTCATAGGTGTGCGTATGATGATTGGTCAGGCATTGGAAAACAACTGCCGGATGCGTTCGGGATTGTTCGTTACGGCATTGAACAACCGCTCCAGGTCCACCCGGCTCTCTTCGCCGTCTTCGTTTTCCATCACTACCGCGTGGCCCCGCAGGGAAGGCTCCGCGTACAGAACCCGCTCACTGGTAGCGGCACCTGCCAGCGTGGCAAACCGCAGCCGTTCGCTGATCACCTCCAGGCTGTGGTTGAGCAGAATGTCACTCCCTTCCAGAATAATCACCGAATCAATGAGATTGTCGAGGTCCCGCACCTGATGGGTGGAGATCAGCATGACCCGGTCAGCTTCCAGCACCGAAGCGACCAGCTTCCGGAACTGACTTTTAGAGGGAATGTCCAGTCCATTGGTCGGCTCATCCATGATCAGTACCCGGGTATTGGTAGCCAGCCCGAAGGCAATGAGCACCTTCTTTTTCTGCCCGTACGACAAAGCCGTCAGGGAGTGGGTAGCCGGTATATCAAACTCCTTCAGGTAGTACCCAAACTGAGCGTGATTGAACTGCGGATAGAAGGGTGACAGCGTAGCTACGTACCGGTCCACGGGTACGCTGGGGAGGTAAATCTCTTCCGGGATGAAAAATAGCTGTTGCAGAAAGGCCGGTTCGCGTCTGCGGGGCTCAAAATCCGCCACCTGTATCCTGCCGCTGTCCGGAAAAAGCAGGCCGGCCATGTTGCGCAGCAGGCTTGATTTGCCGGCCCCGTTTTTACCCAGCAGGCCGTAGATATGGCCCGGCTCCAGCCGGAGATTCAGGTTATCAAACAGCCTTTTCCTGCGGCTGTACCCGAAAGAAACGTTTTGGAGGTGAATCATAAATAAGGTGTGGGTGTATTACCTTAATAGTACACTATAAACGTAGTAATAAAAATTGATAATGCAAGCAAAAAAGAGTAGCCCGAAAAAATATTTTTCAACCCTCAAAACCGGTACGCCCCTGCTGCTCCCGGAAAAGACAACTTAACAATCTCAGGACTTTCTCAAAAGTGGTCAGTGAGGACACTGACCCCGGCCCGCAGACCGCCGGTTGTGTCGTATGTGAAGGGCGTTCAACAGGGCTGATTCTCTGGCCCAAAACAGGATAGGTATCAACAGCCCACGGTTTTAACCGTAGGCTGTTGATCGCCCTTCGTATACGTTGTGTCTCACAACCGGCTTCGCCGGAGGCGTTTTGAGAAAGTACTGAATCTAACTTTTCGGATTTCAATCCCTTTACACCAGCATACACTGACATTTTCCACTGAAAGAACCGACATGCGAGGAATATTCAGATTCATAATCGCCATAGGAATTGCCCTTGTTTCACTGTTCACCTGCTTTACCAGTACCCAGACAAATCCCGTGACCGGCGAAAAACAGCGGGTAAACATGACAGTGGAGCAGGAAATTGCCCTGGGCCTGCAGGCGGCCCCCCAGATGGCCCGGCAGCACGGCGGTCTGCACCCCGACCAGCAATTGCAGGAGTACGCAGACCGCGTAGGCAATAAGGTAGTTCAGGGAGCAGTCGGAGGAAGGTCGCCGTACAACTTTGACTTTCACGTACTGGCTGATGAAAAAATCATCAATGCGTTTGCGCTGCCCGGCGGTCAACTATTCATAACAACTGGCTTACTTCGGAAACTGCAGAGCGAAGCTCAGGTAGCCGGCGTACTGGGGCACGAAACCGGGCACATGATCAACCGCCACGCCGCCGAACACATGGTCGGGCAGCGCCTCACGCAGGGCCTTACCAGAGCCGCCGTGATTGCAGCGTATGATCCCCGGCGACCTGCTACCATGCGCACTGCCGCGGTGGCCGCCCTGATCGGAAACTTGGTCAACATGAAGTTTGGCCGGAAGGATGAACTGGAATCAGACCGGGTGGGCGTGGCTTACATGAGCGAAGCCGGCTACAACCCGGAGGCGCTGACCGGGGTGATGGAGGTGCTGGCGGCAGCCGGCGGCCGCGGACGGGCGGAGGTTTTCAGCACGCATCTCAATCCGGAAAACCGCGTAGCCAATATCCGCCGCGCAATCGGGGAATATGGCCGGCGTACGCCAACAATGGTGAAGCGGATAACAGTTACTAAAGGGGGAGACAGGAGGAAGGGGGACGTGAGGCCGTCAATTGCATCCTACTACTCAGTTTGTCATCCTGTAGGAAGCTTTGCAGAACACTTGGCAGAACAGTAAACACCTGACATCCGACACGGAAAGCTACGGGGTTGCATTTCCCATGCATACTTCCTTCCTCCAGTCTCCCTTCTCCTGTTTTCCCGGCTCATTGCCCCCGCAGCGCAACGCAGAGGGCGGCGAATTTTTCTACCATCTGGCGGGTTTCTTCCGGGTGCTCCAGCAGGCCCATGTGCGCCGCCTCCGCCAGTACCTGCACAATTGAGTGCTTTGGCAGAAAAAACTGCTCCTTTGCTACCCCAAAGGGCACGGCTTCATCTTCCTTGCCGGCAATGAACAGCACGGGATACGTGGCGTCTCTCAGCACGTGGGTACGGTCGGGGCGGTCACGCATGGCTTTGATAACGGCAACGGCGGTTTCTTTGGGCGTGGTCAGGCAAATCTGGCGGGTAAAGCTGATTTCCTTTTCCAGTTCGCCATGGCGGCCTTTGAAAAAGAGCGGCGGCACAAAATTTTCAACGAACGGCTCCACGCCATTTTTGTCAATGAAGTCGGCTGTCTTATTACGGTTCTGTTTCTTCTCCTCCGTATCGGCAAAGGCTGAGGAATGAAACAGGCACAACCCGGCTATCTTCCGAGGGCTCTTCTCCGCCAGGGCAAGGGCCACGTAACCACCCAGCGAATGAGCCACTACGATTACTTCAGGCAGTTGCAACTGGTCCAGCAGCAGGTCTACCTCAGCGGCCATGGCTTCCAGGGTCTGGTAGCGGGTGTTATTCCGGCTTTCACCGAAACCGGGCATATCTATGGTCAGAATCCGGCAGACCGAACTCAGCGGCTTTACGAAATCGGCCCAGATCTCTTTGTTTTCGCAGAATCCGTGCAGGAACAACAGGGGCATTCCGCTGCCGGAAAGGGTATACGATAGGTTAGCGGTGGACATAGAATTGGAAACGGAGTTTATCTGACAGGTATGCAAAGGTATACGGCCTGGTGTGGATACCGTTTGTTTACCCCGGTACAGTCCGCTACTCGTCCGTCCCTGCAAACAGAAATGCCGGACCATCGGCCCGGCATCCTGAATATTTCAAAGACCATCTTATACCTTCACGCCTACCTCCAGCATTTTGCGGGCGGCGCGGGCAATGCCTTCCGGGTCAAAGCCGCACTCCCGGTGCAGTTCAATCTGTTCGCCGTGTTCGATGATTTTGTCTGGGATGCCCAGCCGCCTGATACTGGCCTGGTAATCGTGGTCGGCAGCAAACTCCAGCACGGCGCTGCCGAAACCGCCCATCAGGCAGCCATCTTCCACGGTAATTACCTTATCAAATTTCTGGAAAATCTGGTGCAGCAGTTCTTCGTCCAATGGTTTGGCAAAACGCATATCGTAATGGGCTACGTCCAGGCCCTCTTGCTCCAGCGCGGCACACACCTTCACGGCGTAATTGCCGATGTGGCCGATGGTGAGAATGGCCATATCTGAGCCTTCCCGTACCACGCGGCCTTTGCCGATTGCCAGCTTTTCGAAGGGTGTCCGCCAGTTTGGCATTACGCCCTCCCCTCTCGGGTAACGGATGGAGATAGCACTCTTGTATTCTTTAAAATCCGGTAGTTGGGCCGTGTACATGATGTTGCGCAGTTCCTGCTCATTCATAGGCGCAAACACGATCATGTTTGGTATGGACCGCATGTAGGCAATGTCGTAGGCACCGTGGTGCGTAGGTCCGTCGGCACCGGCAAAGCCAGCCCGGTCGAGGCACAGGACCACGGGCAGTTCCTGAATGCATACATCATGCACCACCTGGTCGTAGGCCCGCTGCATAAAAGTGGAGTAAATGTTGCAGAACGGAATCAGTCCCTGCGTGGCAAGGCCTGCCGACAGGGTAACGGCGTGCTGCTCGGCAATGCCCACGTCAAATGCACGGTCGGGCATTTCCTTCATCATAATATTGAGGGAGGAGCCGGACGGCATGGCCGGCGTAATGCCAATGATTTTTTCGTTCTGGCGGGCCAGCTCCACGATGGTATGCCCGAACACGTCCTGGTACCTGGGCGGCTGCGGCGTTTCGTAAATCTTTTTCCGGATTTCGCCGGTCACTTTGTCAAACAGGCCGGGGGCATGCCACTTGGTTTGTTCCTTTTCCGCCAGGGCAAAGCCTTTGCCTTTCACCGTTACGCAGTGCAGCAGCTTCGGACCGGGGATATTCTTAAGGTCAGTCAGTACGCTGACCAGATGATTGATGTCGTGGCCGTCTACCGGACCGAAATAACGCAGGCCCAGCGATTCAAACAGGTTGCTTTGCCGGAGCAGGGCGGTCTTGATGCTGCCTTCTACCTTAGAGGCTATCTCCCGGGCATGCGGACCAATCTTACCGATTTTGCCCAGCATGTTCCATATCTCATCCTTTACCCGGTTGTAGGTGGGCGAAGTGGTGATATCCGTCAGGTAGTCCTTCAATGCTCCTACGTTGGGGTCAATGGACATGCAGTTATCGTTGAGGATAATCAGCAGGTTGGTATCAGATACGCCGGCGTGGTTCATGCCTTCAAAAGCAAGGCCGGCGGTCATGGCACCGTCGCCGATGACGGCAATGTGCTGGCGGTCCAGTTCTCCTTTCTCTTTTGAGGCGAGGGCCATGCCCAGCGCCGCCGAAATGGAGGTGGAAGAATGGCCTACGCCAAAAGTGTCATATTCACTCTCCTTGCGCCTGGGAAAGCCGGAAAGCCCCCCGTAAAGACGGTTGGTGTGAAAATTTTTGCGGCGCCCGGTCAGGATTTTGTGTCCGTAGGCCTGGTGGCCAACGTCCCACACCAGCTGGTCGTAAGGGGTATTGAAAACGTAGTGCAGCGCAACAGTCAGTTCAGTCACCCCTAAGCTGGCCCCGAAATGGCCTCCGTACACTGATACATTGTCAACGATAAACTGACGCAATTCCGTGGAAAGCTCGTACAGTTGGGAGGGGTCCAGTTTGCGCAGATCGTCCGGAGTATCAATTTGCGCCAGCAGCTTACCGGGTTGAATGAACATATCAGGTACGTAAAAAAAGAGGCTGCCGACAAAAGCAGCTTTAAGGTATAGAACTGTAAATTTACGTAAATGTTTACGGGATGGCTTTATCCGAGCCTCTTCCGGAGAGGTAAGTTAATGCTTTCCGGTAAACTTTAGCCTCACTGGCAACAAAAAAAGGCCTGCTGACATTCAGTAGCAGGCCTTTTCAATTCATGTTTTTTATTCGTGGTAATTCATGATGCGGTGTCCGCTGGTAGCCAGTATCTGGTCACGGCGGAACAGTTCAATATCCGCCTGCATCATGTCCTGCACCAGTGCCTTCAGATCATATTTTGGCTTCCAGTTGAGCTTGGTCATGGCTTTGGTGGGGTCACCAAGGAGCAAGTCCACCTCCGTAGGGCGGAAGTAACGCTTGTCCACGCAGAGCACTTCCTTGCCCACTGGCAACTGGTAATCGGGATGGCTGCAGCCGGCTACCACGGCCGTCTCATTTTCGCCTTCTCCCTTAAACGCAAGCTCAATGCCTACTTCGGCAAAGGCCATCTGGATAAAGGTGCGCACCGTGTTGGTAACGCCGGTCGCAATTACGTAATCTTCGGGCGTATCCTGCTGGAGAATCAGATACATGGCTTCTACGTAATCTTTGGCATGGCCCCAGTCTCGCTGCGAATCGAGGTTACCAATGTAAAGCTTGTCCTGCAGACCAAGGGCGATGCGGGCAGTGGCGCGGGTGATTTTACGCGTTACGAACGTTTCGCCCCTCAGCGGTGATTCGTGGTTGAACAGAATGCCGTTGACGGCATACATATCATAAGCCTCACGGTAGTTGACCGTAATCCAGTAGCCGTACAGCTTGGCTACTGCGTAAGGGGAGCGGGGGTAAAATGGCGTGGTCTCCGACTGGGCGTGGCCCTGCACCCCACCGTAAAGTTCGGACGTAGAGGCCTGGTAAATCCGCGTCTTTTTGGTCAGTCCCAGCAGGCGGACAGCTTCCAGTATGCGCAGCGTGCCGATGCCATCCACGTTGGCCGTGTACTCGGGTTCATCGAAACTCACCTTCACGTGCGACATCGCACCGAGGTTGTAAATCTCGTCGGGCTGCACTTCCTGAATGATGCGGATAATATTGGTGGAGTCACTCAGGTCGCCGTAGTGCAGTTTGAACCGGATGTTCTTCTCGTGCGGGTCCTGATAGAGGTGGTCAATGCGTTCGGTATTGAACAGGGAACTGCGCCGCTTGATGCCGTGCACTTCATAGCCTTTTTCCAGCAGCAGTTCGGCCAGATAGGCGCCATCCTGACCGGTAATGCCGGTAATGAGGGCTTTCTTCATATAAAACAGGTTTTAAGAGTTCAAATGTAGGTTTGGAAACGGAAAAGCAAAAAATCAGCGGATTTCAATCCGGTCAGGCACAATCAGGGCATTGGGAAACTCGGCAATCAGCCCGGCATAGACGCGCTGCGCCTCCAGACGGTCCACGAAGTCGCCGACTTTTACGCGGTGGTTGGGCTGGGCATAGTCGTAGTGCGGAATGATGTCCGGAAACCTGGCGTACGACCGGTTGCGGGCTTTGGTGGCTTCTTCACGGCTGGTGCCGGAATAGATCAATACCCGGTAGCCCTGGGCAAAGCGGATACTCCGGTTCCGGATGGCGATAGAATCCAGGATCACGTTCAGCTTGCCGGTGATGTCGCCGGAAGGCACTCCCGCCGCGGCCGCGTCACCGGTACCCGGCCTTGCAGCAGTAGCGGGCCTTGCCGAAGCAGTAACCGGATACTTCGGCCTGAAGTCACTGATGTTGTCTTTCAGCGTATCTGATTTGGCAGATTTGGCCGGTACATTGCCGGGAGCACACCCAAACAGGAGCACACCCGATAACACAAAGTGGATCAATTTATTGCCGTTTAACTGCATAGTTCGGTAGCACATTTAACGAAGAGTGGCTGCGGATCGTATAATCCGCCGGGGCAGCCGGTTGTGGTTCGGGTAGCATATTACCAAAAAAAGCAGAACCCCGCGCATGGATGGTCAGGGTTCTGCCGGAGACCTTACTCAATAATGATGCAACGGTTATTTTTCAGATCTTCTTCTACCTTTTTATACTTTACGTCCCGTTTGATGCTGCCATCCGCGTATTGTACGCTGACAATGTCGTTTCGGTTGGCTACTTTCTGCGAACGCATCGGAACAATTTTTTCCGCGGGTGGCATGGGCATTTCGGGCATGGCCGTGTGATGCTCGTTGCCCTCTTCGAGTACTGAATGTGCCTTTTCCTTAGTTGTCTTCACGCGGGGCTGGGGTGCCGGACGCTGCTGCCGGGCTTCCCGTACCTCGTCACCCTCCTGCACCGGAATATCCGCCTTCATCAGGAAAGAAATGGTGTCGCTGTTGACGCGTGACACAAAGCGCTTGAAAAGCTCCAGGGCTTCAAATTTGTAAATCAGCAGCGGATCCTTCTGCTCGTACACGGCCTGCTGGACGGATTGCTTCAGGTCGTCCATTTCCCGGAGGTGTTCTTTCCATTCCTGGTCAATGAGCGACAGCGTAACGGCTTTTTCAAGGGCCAGCATCAGGTCGCGGCCTTCGGTTTCCACCACTTTCTTCAGGTTGGCGGCTACGGTCAGCTGACGGATACCGTCGGTGAAAGGCACCACTACTTCTTCGATGGTCGCACCGCGCTCCCGGTACACGTCCCGCAGGACGGGCATCGCCTTCTGCACGATGCGCTTGTTTTTTTCGAAGTAATGTTTTTCAGTTTCGATGTAAAGCTTACCGGCCAGCTGACTCACGTTTCCTTTGCCGAACTCCTCGGCAGTAATGGCGCTTTCCATGCCGAAGGTGCTCAGCACACTGAGCCTGAATCCGTCGAAGTTACCCAGGTTGTTGCTGATGATGTCCTCGCCGGTATCGTACGTGATGTTGAGCAGATCGAGTTGTAAACGGTCGCCGAACAACGCGTTGCGGCGGCGCTTGTAAATGGCCTCCCGCTGGTAGTTCATCACGTCGTCGTATTCGAGCAGGCGCTTGCGGATGCCGAAGTTGTTTTCTTCTACCTTCCGCTGGGCTCTCTCGATGGACTTGGTAATCATGGAATGCTGGATTACCTCGCCTTCTTCGAGTCCCATGCGGTCCATGAGGCGGGCAATGCGGTCGGAGCCGAACAGGCGCATGAGGTTATCATCCAGCGATACGAAAAACTGCGAGGAACCCGGGTCACCCTGACGACCCGCACGGCCCCGCAACTGGCGGTCTACCCGGCGGGCTTCGTGGCGTTCGGTACCGATAATGGCCAGACCACCCGATCCTTTGGATTCCGGCGTCAGCTTGATGTCCGTACCCCGGCCGGCCATGTTGGTGGCAATGGTCACGGTGGAAGACTTACCGGCTTCGGCTACGATTTCGGCTTCCTTCTGGTGGTATTTGGCGTTGAGTACCTGATGCCTGATTTTACGCAGGGTAAGCATCCGGCTCAGCAGTTCGGAGTTTTCTACGGAAGTAGTACCCACCAGCACCGGCCGGCCGGCCGTAGTCAGCTCTTCGATTTCCTGCACTACGGCGTTGTATTTCTCCCGCACGCTGCGGTAAACCTTGTCTTCGCGGTCGGCCCGCACAATGTTGCGGTTGGTCGGAATCACCACCACGTCCAGCTTGTAAATCTGCCAGAATTCACCGGCTTCGGTTTCGGCCGTACCGGTCATACCGGCCAGCTTGTGGTACATCCGGAAATAGTTCTGCAGGGTAACGGTGGCGTAGGTCTGGGTAGCTTCTTCCACCTTTACGCTTTCCTTGGCTTCAATGGCCTGGTGCAGCCCGTCGGAGTAGCGGCGGCCTTCCATGATCCGGCCCGTCTGCTCATCCACAATCTTTACCTTGCCTTCGATGATCACGTACTCCACATCCTTCTCAAACAGGGCATAGGCTTTCAGCAACTGGTTGATGCTGTGAATGCGCTGAGATTTTACCGAATAATCGGAAATCATGGCCTCCTTTTTCATCAGCCGGTCGTGATCCGACAGCGACCTGTCATTTTCCAGCGCTGCCAGTTCGACGGCAATGTCGGGCATGATAAAGAAGGTGGGGTCCTCGCCGGAACCGGTAATGGCGTCAATGCCTTTTTCGGTCAGTTCTACGTTGTTGTGCTTCTCGTCGATGGTGAACAGCAGCGGCTCATCGGCTTCGGGCATCATCTTCTGGTTGTCCTGCAGGTAGAAGTTTTCCGTTTTCTGCAGCAGCACCTTGATGCCGGTTTCCCCGAGGTACTTGATCAGGGGCTTGTATTTGGGCAGGCCACGGTAGGCCCGGAACAGCGATTTGCCTCCTTCTTTCTCGTCGCCGGCAGCAATTTTCTTTTTGGCATCAATCAGGAAATCAGAAACAATCTTCTTCTGGGCATCGATCAGCCGGGCTACGCGGGGCTTAAGTTCGTAAAATTCGTGCTCATCGCCACGCGGCACGGGGCCGGAGATGATCAGCGGCGTACGGGCGTCGTCCACCAGTACGGAGTCTACTTCATCCACCATGGCGTAGTGGTGCCTGCGCTGCACGAGTTCGTCGGTGCCGCGGGCCATGTTGTCGCGCAGGTAGTCGAAGCCGAATTCGTTGTTGGTGCCGTAGGTAATATCGGAGAGGTAGGCGTTTTTACGCGCTGCGGTGTTGGGCTGGTGCTTGTCGATGCAGTCAATGGTGAGTCCGTGGAACTCAAACAGCGGTGCCATCCACTCGGAATCCCGCTTGGCGAGGTAATCGTTGACGGTTACGATGTGTACACCGCGTCCGGCAAGGGCGTTGAGAAAGGCGGGTAGCGTGGCCACGAGGGTTTTTCCTTCACCCGTTGCCATTTCTGCAATCTTGCCCTGGTGCAGCACCACGCCACCGATCAGCTGCACGTCGTAGTGCACCATGTCCCAGGTGATTTCGGTGCCGGCGGCCAGCCAGCGGTTGTGCCAGATCGCCCGGTCGCCTTCAATCTGTACGTTCTGCTTCGTGGCGGATAATTTTTTATCAAACAGCGTGGCTTCTACTTCCAGCCTGCCGTTTTCCTTGAAACGGCGGGCCGTTTCCTTCACTACGGCAAAAGCGGCGGGCAGCACTTCCAGCAACACCACTTCCAGCCCTTTATTGCGTTCCTTTTCGAGCTGATCAATCTGGTTGAAAATCTCCTCTTTCTCAGTCACATCCAGCCCCTGCTCTTCGGCAATGCGCTTTTGCAGCGCGGCCAGCTGGTCGTCAATATTCTGCAGTGACTGCTGAATGGCCAGTTTTATTTCGGCGGTTTTGCCCCGCAACTGGTCGTCGGTGAGCGGCTGTAACCGGGAAGACTCCGCATTGACCTTCCCCACGTACGGCGTCAACTCCCTGATGTCGCGATCAGATTTGGTGCCGAATATTTTCGTTACTCCCCTGGTTAGAAAATCTAACATATATACTTGAATCTATGAGCTGTAGTCGGAATTTATAAACAAAAAACGGGCAATACCCGGTCTGCAAAGTTACATTTTTTTTGGGCAAGAAAAAGAGTCGTAAGTCACCAGTCGTAAGTCGTAAGGGGTTTGGCGTGGGGGATCAGCGGCGTCGGCCACTTGCCCACTGCTACTGCTTACTGCTACTGCCGGCTTTGTCCCTTACGACCGGCGACTTACGACTCTCCCAAAGCTTGTTCCAGGTCACTGATCAGCACTTCCGGCTCTTCAAGGCCGACGTAGAAGCGGATTAGCCGCCAGTTGAGGTTCGGGTTGGCGTAATTGGAAGCACCGGCCAGCACGGCCATCGGATACACCAGCGACTCATAGCCGCCCCATGACGTAGCCAGCACAAACCGTTTCAGATTATCGCAGAAGCGTTCTACTTCGGCAATGGAGTCCGCTTTCAGTTCGACGGAAAACATGCCGCCGGGCCGTTTCATCTGTTTCTGCGCCAACGCGTATTGCGGGTGCGACGGCAAAAACGGGTAGTACACTTTCGCAACCCGCGGATGATTCTGCAGAAACTCCACCACCTTTGGCGTGCTTTGCGCCGACCGTTCCATGCGCAGGTGCAGCGTACGCAGCCCCCGGAGAATCAGCCAGGCATTGAAAGGAGAAATCACGCCGCCCAGGGTCATAAACTCGGCGTCAAACAGTTTGGCCATCATGGCCCGGGTGCCACAGACCACTCCGGCAAGGGCATCGCTGTGACCGCACAGGTATTTGGTTGCTGAATGTACCACCAGATCCACCCCCATCGCCACGGGCTGCTGGTTAAGAGGCGTGCAGTAGCTGTTGTCCATCACCGTCAGCAGGCCGTGTTTGCGGGCAATGGCCGTTACGGCCTCCACGTCCTGCAGGCTGAAAGTGAGCGAATTCGGCGATTCAAGGTAAAGCAGCTTCGTGTTGGGCTGGATGGCCTTTTCGTAGCCGGCGGCATCGGTGCCGTCCACGAAGGTAGCCGTAACGCCGAAGCGGGGCAGTAGTTTCTGCAGTAGCTTCGCCGTCCAGCCGTAAGGTTTCTGCACGCATACCAGGTGGTCGCCGGCGTTCAGGTTGCCCATTACGGCCGCCGTTACGGCCGCACCGCCGCTGGCAAAAATCAGGGCATCTTCGGTGCCTTCCAGAGCCGCCATCTTTTTCCGCAGGATTTCGACGGTGGGGTTGTTGCCACGGGTGTAAAAGTAGGCATCGGACTCATTTTCCAGTTCTTTCCGCATCTGCCCCACCGACCGGAAGGCAAAGTTGGTGCTCTGGATAATGGGCGGCGTAACGGCGTTGAAATACGCCTCGCGGTCTTCGCCAAGGTCATTTAGAATATAGGAAAGATCCATTGGGAATAAGTAGGGAGAAGTGAGAATAGGATTGGTGTCGTAAAATTATCCGGACTCCATAAAGCTGAGAGGTTTATGAGCAGCTTTATTTCCGGAAGTTTGCTGCGGAGTATGCCAGCCGCAATCAGTAATTTGTCTTTGGCTCCCTACTCAGCGCCAGCCGCAGGCTGAACATGGCAAGCAGCAGCGTGACCGGGGTAAACAGCATCTGCTCCAGCCGGTCGTTGGAAAACACGTTGCCAACTGTATTGAGCAGGAACAGCACGGCCATCAGCCACAACGCCACTCTGAGGATCGTCCGGCCGATGGACCATGCCCCCGGCCGGGAAACAAATTCTTTAAACTCTGCGCCGAAGCCAAGGTGCTCCACGAGCCGGCCGCGTTCGGGCAGCAGCACTTTCAGGCCCTTCTGCGTGAGTTCTTCGGCCCAGCCGCCGCTGATGCCAGAGCCAACCACAATGGCGTCGCAGGTGTTTTCTCTTTTTGCCTTGCCGGGGATGTTCATTACCTGAAAAACTCTGTTGCCGTACGGGAGTGAAGTTTCAAGATAGTTAATTTTCAGGTAGGTTTCTCGCAGATTCATGCTGATTCATGCTGATCAAACCGCAGATTTTCGCTGATCAACAAATATTCTGCGCCCATCTGCGCCCTTATGCACGAACATCGGCGAGCATCTGTGAGAAACTCCTTCTGTAAATCCATGTCCGGAAATTGTCTTTTCTTTGCAGCCGCATGAAAGACAAAGTTGTGATCATAACCGGGGCCTCATCGGGAATCGGGAAAGCCTGCGCGGAAGCATTCGGCAGAGCCGGTGCCAGCGTGGTAATTACCGGCCGCAATGCCGCCAACCTGCGGGAAGCAGCCGCCGCCCTGACGGCGCAGGGCATTCAGAATCTGCCCGTTATCTCTGATGTAAGCCTGGAAGCCGACAACCGGCGGATGGCAGAAGAAACCCTCCGTGCCTTCGGCCGCATTGATGTGCTGATCAACAACGCGGGAATCTCCATGCGGGCCCTGTTCGAAGACGTGGACCTCGACGTGATCCGCAAGGTGATGGACATTAACTTTTACGGAACCCTCTACGCCACCAAATACTGCCTGCCGCACATCATCAAAGCCAAAGGCTCCGTGGTCGGCATTTCGTCCATTGCAGGCTTTCGCGGCTTGCCGGCCCGTACGGGCTATTCGGCTTCCAAGTTTGCCATGCAGGGTTTTCTGGAGACGCTCCGGACGGAAATGCTGAGAAAAGACGTGCATGTGCTGATTGCCTGCCCCGGCTTTACGGCCTCCAATATCCGCAACGCGGCCCTGTCCGGAGACGGCACGGCGCAGGGCGAATCGCCGCGTGACGAAGCGGAAATGATGACTTCGGAAGAAGTGGCTGGTCACATCATGAAGGCGGTGCAGGGGCGCAAAAAATACCTGATCCTGACCACGCAGGGAAAACTGACGGTGTTTCTCAACAAATGGCTGCCCGGCTGGATGGACAAGATGGTGTACAATGCCATGGCCAGGGAGCCGGACTCGCCCCTGAAGTAGTTTACCGTGACTTCAAATCAGGCTTCATAAAAAGCTACCCGCTTACTTTCACCTTCATAACCCGCCACGAACGGAAAAAGATAACCGCAAGATACACTGCCGTATACCCTGCGAGCCATACAATGCTCATCTCCGGGTGAAAGTGCAGGGCGCTGAAATACAGGATACTGGCCCACAGAACATTGAATACAAAATCAATTGCCTTTTTGGCAACGTTGTACCGGCCCGGAAGCATAAACTTTGCCAGGAAGACCAGCATTCCTAACAGCACGGCTACGGAAAATGCGGTTACGAAGGGGTCGGAAAGAGAGATGTTAACCATGTTTGCAGGAGGTTTATTAATTGATAAGCGAATACCGGGCGGGCTCCCTAATGTAAATAATAAATAATATTTCCCAGCATTGCGGCGTCTACTCCCGGTCAATTATTTTTCTGCACGTAACTCAATCACCACCCCCTCATTGCCCGACAGTTTCAGGCAGTGATGCAACTCCTCTCCTTCGCGCCGGTGGTCGGTGCCCAGCACGATGCGGCCGTTGAATCTGAACTGCTCCGGCTTGTATTCTACGGGTTGCTCCCCCATATTCAGCACCACCAGAAACCGCTTGCCCTCTCTTTCCCTCAGGTACGCTACAATGTCGCCGTCGGCCGGGGCCGGGGCATAATCGCCGATGTGCAGGGCCGGTTCAGCACGGCGCAGGGCAATCAGCCGGCGGTACAGGGAGAGCATGGAAGCCGGATCTTCGCGCTGCACTTCCACATTTTCTTCCTTATAATTCTCCGACAACGGCAACCACGGCTCTCCGGTCGTAAAACCGGCATTGTCACTGCTGTCCCACTGCATCGGCGTCCGCTGCGGGTCGCGGCTTTCGCCGCCATTCAGGCCCTGCGGATCTACCATCTGACCAGGTGGAATGGGCACGTCGCGCATGCCGGTCTCATCACCGTAGTACAAGGTAGGCGTACCGCGCAGCGTCAGCAGCAGCGCTGCTGCCACCCGGGCCTGCGCTTTGCCTACCCGGGTGGCAATCCGGGGCTGATCGTGGTTGCCCAGTACCCAGTTGGGCCAGCTGCCGCCGGGCAATGCCCCTTCGTACTGGTCAATGGCAAGGGCAATTTCGCGGGCCTTCCACGGCAGCACGATCAGCTGAAAGTTGAAGGGCAGATGTGCGCCGCGGTTGTTTTCGCCGTAGTAGGTCACCAGCCGGTGAATGGGCAGGTAAATTTCGCCGATCATGACCCGTTCACTGTATTCGTCCATTACACCCCGCATCATGGCTACAATCTCGTGTACTTCCGGCTGATCGGTGGAATAGGCCGGAATCTGCTGATCGTAGGCAGACATGCCCTGGCGGTAATCCGGATTGGGCGGGTTGTTACGCAGTTGCGCATCCTTGATCACGTGGTAGATCACATCCACCCGGAAGCCATCTACGCCTTTGCCGAGCCAGAAGCGCATGACGTCCAGCATGGCCTGCTGCACTTCGGGGTTGCGCCAGTTGAGGTCGGGCTGCTCCTTCAGGAAGGCGTGGTAGTAATACTGGCCCGTTTTTTCGTCCCACTCCCACGCCAGGCCGCCGAATACGCTGAGCCAGTTGTTGGGCGGGCCGCCATCGGGGGCCGGGTTCTGCCACAGGTACCAGTCCCGTTTGGGATTGTCCCGCGAAGAACGCGACTCCAGAAACCACGGATGCTGACCGGAGGAATGGTTGGGCACCAGGTCCAGAATCAGCTTCATCCCAAGCCGGTGCACTTCCTCCAGCAGCCGCTCGAAATCTTCCATCGTGCCAAACAGTGGATGCACGGCCGTGTAATCAGAGATGTCATATCCGAAGTCGGCCATCGGCGATGAGAATATCGGTGACAGCCAGATTGCATCCACGCCCAGCCACTGCAGGTAGTCCAGCCGGCTGAGTATTCCCTTCAGGTCACCCACGCCGTCATTGTTGCCGTCCATAAAGGAGCGGGGATAAATCTGGTAGATGATTCCTTCCTGCCACCAAAGGTAGTTGCCGGGTGCAGGCGTGACGGGTGCAGTTATGGGATGAGGTACCGTTGCGGAGTTGGTCATATTTTGTGCGAAGCCAGACAGAATCCGGAATGCTGAATTTTAAATTATGGGTTTGGAATGTTTATCAGGCCGGAACCGGCAAACTTTTGCGGCCGAAGCAAGTATCATATAAGAAGTATTTTCCCGTTTGCCCGGAAGGCAGAGCGGTACTTGCCCTTATTATACTTATCTGTAAAGCTTTGGGTTATGAAAGATTTCGTAAAAGTGCTGATCATGCTGGTGCTGGTATTTGCGTCCATGGCGCTGGTGGTGTACCTTAACTACGCGTTGAATGCAGTTGCCCTGTCGGTGCTGGCGGCTGTCATTGCGGTGGTTATTTTTCTGGTGGTGTACCGGAATTTCCACCGCTGGTTCGGGCCAGGGTGAAAAAATATGAAAAGCAAATCGCTCTTTATGCTCCTCCTCCTGGGTACGGTTGCCTGCCAGAGCCAAAGCCGGTGCGGTGAGGAACTGTTTATGGTGACGGAAGGAAGCAGTCTCAGCCTGACGCGTATCACGGCGGGCAATAAGCTGGTATTTGAATACGTCTGCCAGACGAAAAACTTCCGCGAAACAATTAAAGCCGGCCGGGGCAAAAGAGAAAGCATTCTGTTTGAAGCAGACGCGGGCAATCACGCGTTCTTTCTCGCTGACGAGCAGTTGCAGCGGGCAAACGCCAGAATTTCCCGCACCTGTTCCTGTCGGCCGGCCGGTTGGGAACGGCTCAGAGGCACCATCGAAGGCCGGCAGACGGCACCCGGTCAGTGGGAGGTGAACATAGATGTGGCGGCGGCAGATGCAGAAGGCCGGGAAGTGATCCGACCCGGAGTTCGGGCCTGTATAAGTTGTAATGCCGCAAAACGGATAAATCTGTATGAAAAAGACCGCTCTCCTGATTATTGACATGCAGGTGGAGCTGCCCGCTGGGACGCACCGCCGTTTTTTGGCATGGACGATCTGATTGGGAGACTGAAAAGACTGATCCAAAAGGCACCAACAGCTGGCGTACCGGTTTTTTACGCTCAGCACCACAACCCAAACGGATTTCCGGCCTATGGCAGCCCCGACTGGCAACTGATTACCGAAACCGGCCCTCAGGTTGGCGAGGTGGGGTCTTCTCCCTGCAATAGGTTGAGCTATCAGTACAGCGAAGAAGTGATGCCAAGCAATTACAACATGCTGCGGCCTCATATGAGTTGCTCTTAGTTACCTCCTGCTCTGGCTCACCGGTTCGGAGGTACCAAACAGCCTGATTGCGAGAAAGCTCTGGAAGAGAAGCCCAGCCTGAAAAGTTCCCTTCCTGCCACCCATACTAAGAAGGATTAAAGAAAGCATTAAGTATTGAGAGTATTCGGATCTGCCGGCCTTATCCCCTTTCATGCAAAGTTATGCCGCAGTGCTCTGGCTCACCAGTCAAGGAGCCTTTATATAAACTGGAAGAGTGCCTGAAAAGCCCTTCCTGGCATGATGATTAAAGAAAGCATTAAGTATTGAGAGGGATCTGCCCGCCTTTTCCCCTTTCATGCAAAGTTATGCCGCAGTAACTCCCTCAAGGGTATATAAACGGCTCGTGCCTCGCCGCCCCTGAGGGAGGCTTACTGCGGCATGAAGAGGCACTCAAGAGGAAAAGGCTCACAACTCCAACCTGGTCAAGGAGCCAATCAACTCTGAACTAAGGATGGTCTGAACTAAGGATAACTTCGGGTCTTATCCGCAAAGGAAATAAGGGAACAACTTCCCATCCGGCTACGATCCCTTATCTTCATCTTTGATAATTAAAACAGATTGACGTTCGCGGTTAACTGTCAGTTTGGTAACATCAGGCCGGGAGTAATGGCCTGAAACATCAAAGTTTTGCCTCTCTTCCAGTACACGGTTGAAATTCAGGGTTTCAATAATGAGCCCTTCTTTGCCCGTAACAGGCGCAATGATCCATTCTCCGTCGGGACCGGCAATACAGGAACCTCCGTTAGCCAGAACAGCAGGAGCATTTTCCAGGATCTTTTCCAGGTGAGGGGTACCGGCCGGAAAATCCTCCCTTTTCATCAGACCTGATACCGATATGACAAAGGATCTGGACTCTTTGGCAATAAAGTGGGTGATGTCAGTTGTATTTGTTTCCGAGCCGGGCCAGACGGCAACGTGGAGATTTTCTCCCAGTCCGTATAAAGCGGTTCTGGCCAAAGGCATCCAGTTTTCCCAGCAGTTTAGCCCCCCCACGCAAAACTGTTTCAGCGAATGCACCCGCAGGCCGTTTCCGTCACCGGCCGACCATGTCAGTCTTTCTTCATAAGTAGGCTGCAATTTCCGGTGAACCGATTTGATTCTCCCTTCCTGATTGATGTACACCAGAGAGCAATACAAACTGTGTCCGCCCCGGTCGCGGGCCCGTTCAATAATACCAAGGTAAACAGCAATGCTATACTCTTGGGCTAATCTACAGATGTCCTCAAGCTCTCCGGCCTCAATCTGTACGGCATTGGAAAGATAATGGGCGTGCAATTGTTTTTGTACCGGCGAATTGAACTGGGCGCCGCTGGTCAAAGACAACCAGAAAGGATACCCCGGCAGTATCCCCTCTCCGAACACAACCAATTCACATGCTTTAGCCCCTGCCTCTGCAAGGGAGGCTTTTATTTTGTCCAAAGTCCGGTGTTTATCCAACCATACCGGCGCAATCTGGGCCAGTGCTACTTTTAATGTATTGGGATTATTCATCGTGTTTACGTCCCTTTAACAGTCCAGCTGCCAATGCCGGCTTCCACGAAGATAGCCAGAAGCTGGAAAAGTGAAGGCCCGGAATTACGTCTGGTGAAATGGGCACACCCGTTTATATTCCCGAGAGTTTATCCTTTATCTTTTCAACCGCCTGGTGGAACATGTTATCCACGATGGTCACCTGGTCCGTATCCCGGGTATTGCCCCCGGGCAACTGAAACTGGAGTTTCTCGGCGTAGGGAGCCGGTCGGCTCAACACGTAAGCCGCCGTTTGCTCAGTGTATACTTCCCGGGCCTTTTCAGCAGTAAGCCGGCCGGTCACGATCTGGTGCATCATATTGAGGGCAAGAATGTTGGCAGCCTCCATGTCACAGCGGGCCGATACTTCTCCCTTGGTTCTTTCCACAATCACGCTGCCGTCAAACCGGGCCAGTTCGCTGAACAATTCGGGTGGTACCTTGTAATCAATAAAATTCTCGATTACGTCGGAGTGGGGCTGGGGAAAGTTATGGGGTACTTCATCACGGTAGACGATGGTGCGCTTCCAGGGGCCGTTGTTGTACCAGATGAGCCGGCTGGAAACGGCCTCGTTGGGAGGACCGTACTGATCAATGGTCTGATTAGCCGATTTTTTAGACATGGCCGGCCAGTTTTCAATGATCATCCGCACCGTATCGATAGGAGCGTAAGTGGGCGTGGGTTGTTCCCCGGCTTCTCCCACCGTTTGGGTCTTCAGATTGCTCATCATTCCCGTCGCCGCTGTACTAAGTCTTTCTTTAGGATCCATAATATACCTCCGTGATAGTTGCAATCAGTTTGATACATATGTGGAACGGAATTTTGAAGCAGAAGTTGGGTTCCCTTTACTACTGCTCATCCTGACTGTAGGACGAGAATGGTGCCTGAGCCTGGGCTTTTTGAGCGGCAAAGGCAATGCTCGTCCTCCGGCAAACCGCAGTCCCTGTGAATGCACTACTTTTGTGTAATCACACCTCCTGTTATGCAATCAATGGAAGAAGCTGTATGGAAGATGTAATCATTGTGGGGGCCGGTTTGAGTGGGCTGACGGCGGCGTATTATCTGAAGAAAGAGGGGATCAATGCCCTCGTGCTGGAGGCAAGGGAAAGATGGGGTGGAAGAATACTGACCGCTCATGCCGAAGCCAACGGCACACCGGTTGAGATGGGAGCTACCTGGTTTGCCGATAAGCACACCTATCTGATGGCGCTGCTTGCGGAATTGAAGCTTCCTTTTTTCGAGCAGTTTCACCAGGGAATCTCCGTGATGGAACCGGCCGGTTCAGCACCTGCCCAACTCTTTGAGGTGGCCCAAAACACCCTGCCCTCCTACCGCCTGGCCGGAGGGACATCAGCCCTGGTACACGCCCTGACCCGTTGCCTCGCCAAAGACCGGGTAGTGCTTGGTTCCCCGGTAAGCGAGGTGACCGACGAGGAAGATCACGTGGAAATAACCAGTACCGGCAGCACCTACCTGGGCAGACAGGCAATCCTCACCATTCCCCCTTTTCTGGTTTATTCGCAGCAGATCCGGTTTTCGCCCCCACTGCCTGAGGGGCTCCCTGAGGTTATGCAGCATACGCATACCTGGATGAGTGATGCCGTAAAATTTGCCCTCTCATACCCGTCTCCTTTCTGGCGGGAAAAAGGCTACTCCGGCACAATCCTCAGTCAGGCAGGCATTGCTCAGCAAGTGTATGACCATACCAATAGAGAAAACACCCGCTTTGCCCTGAAAGGTTTTCTTTCCCCTTCTGCCTATGCTTTGCCCCGGGAAGAAAGAAAACAAAGAGTAGTCCGTCAGCTTTCGGGACTCATGGGCAAAAGAGCGCAGCAATACCTGTCTTACACGGAAAAGCTCTGGAAAGATGCAGTATATACGCACGGTGATTACACCCAGGTGGTATTGCCTCATCACAACAACGGGCACCCGATCTTCAGCCAACCCCTCATGAACGGCAAGCTGTACCTTTCAGGCACGGAGACTTCTCCCGTTTTTGGCGGGTATATGGACGGGGCCGTTTATAGTGGCCTTGCTGCCGCCCGGCATATCCTGTCTGCGGCGGGCAGCTGCCGTGAGTAGTCTGCCTGGGTATTCCAAAAGGTACAGGTGCAAGCGCGTAAGGAGGCCTTTCAGTAAGTAAAAGGAACTTCAACCGCTGTCTTTTCCCAGGCCAGTTTCATGGTGCCTCTTTTATCGCCTTCGCTCTGGAACCCGATAGTAAAGTGCTCTACGCTATCAGTTAATTCTTTAGCAGAAGCAGTTACCCTGACCACATCATTTTTGGGGTTGTAGCTGTAGGCGCCCCAGTAGTCAAGGTCAGTGTTCAAGATAAGGGTCCATTCTTTTTCCTGCGGAATGGTAAAAAGCGAATAGGTGCCGGCCTTCACCTTTTTTCCGCCCAGGACCACGTCCTGGTAAAACTTGATTTCGGTGGCTTCGTTGGCTCCCGTACGCCATACTTTCCCATAGGGAACCAGTTTACCGAAAACCTCTCTTTCCCCTTTCATGGGCCGGCTGTAAATCACTCTGGCAACTGCCTTTTCCCCCGGCTTGCGGTCATGGGCGAAATTATCGGGAAAGTAGGCCATGTCCATGGGACTTTTGTCGGGTTTGGGCAGATCCTGACCAAAAGATGCCAGGGAGAAGAAAAGGACAAGCAGGGCGGATACTGGTAAGGTTCTCATAGATGGTGTTTAAGGAGTAAATGGCAGTAAGTAAATAGCAGTAGCTGAGGGGACACAGTGCAGGATTAAGAATCAGTCAGGGCTGCCTGTGTTTTTACCGGGTTACGGGAAGCTACTGCAATAGTTTGGGTAGGGCTCATGATAAAGGAACACGCTGCGGCTTCCCCTCAAAAGGACGCCGCAGCAGACTATTGCTATTTTAACTCACTTGTTCTGCGTTTACCGCGGGCTTTGCAGGCACCTGCTGCTTGAATCCTGAATTAATTTGCTGATCTCGAGCAGGCCCCCGAAAAATAGTCTTTCGTATCTCTTTCGCGTCTTCAGTACCCCTTGCCCCATATGGGTTTGAATAGTGAAAAAAAATAGCAGTTTATTGATAAAATTACTATCTTCCTTATATTTAGTGTAAAGATGAGACCGCATGAGCCCAAGCGCCCTCGAATTGCAATGGTTATGGACAAAATTTAAGGAAGGAGACCGGCTGGCTTTCTCGCGGCTGTACCAACTATACGCCGCTGAACTCGGCAAGTATGGCTCCCGGCTGGTGCCGGATAAGGAACAGGTCCGCGACGCAGTGCAGGATTTGTTCGTGAATCTGTGGCACAGCCGCCAAAACCTGGGCGAGGTACAGTCGGTGCGCTCCTACCTGTACGCCAGCTTACGCCGCGAAGTGTTAAAGCATTGCAGGCAGCAATTTCTTTCCGATGGAGAACCGGAAGGCAGCAATCACCTCGTCTCCGGAGTACCTGCGTAATGGATTTGAACGTGTACCGCTTGGCGCCCAACTACGCCGATAATTTTGCCAAGAAAAACGGCCCCGAATCCATTTTTGAAGGGCAGGCACTGGCCAATACCGGCGACAACGACGTGGGACGAATCTATACCAACTTTGCCCCCATGCCCCAGAACGAATACGGGCAACGGCCCTATGGCGGCTTTCTGCCCTGCCCTCGAACTGTACAACAGCTACGAACCCGGCGACGTACGCAAAGAACTTTACCTGACCGGGGACTACACGACCCCAGCCGGGGTAAAAGTTAAGGTGGATCGGCCGCACATCAATAAATACGTGGACCCCAGCGGCACCGAGAACAACAACAGCAACAACTGGCCTACCTGCGCTACGCCGACGTGCTGCTCATGTACGCCGAGGCGCAGAACGAACTGGGCAATGCGCAGGAAGCCGCCTCGTACCTGAACCAGTCCGCAGCCGGGCCAATTTGCCCAATACGACGGCCGCTACGCAGGCCGGACTGCGCGAAGCCATTGAAAAAGGAACGCCGCCTGGAACTGGCCTTTGAGGGCCACCGGTGGTTCGACCTGGTGCGTACGGGCAAGTTGGTAACCACGATGCGGGCAAAGGCAAAACCGGCATCCAGGAATACCACGTACTGTATCCGGTTCCGCAGCGGGAACGCGACGTCAATCCCAGCCTCACCCAGAACGACGGGTACTGGGTAATGCGTATGAGGCATCCTGCTATGTGTTCACTGGTGAAATGGCTTCTGCTCATTACGGGATTACTGGCGCTGCCGGGCTCTGGTACGGCTCCCGTTGCGCCAAAGCCCAAAGACTACCTGTATTACGTGCAAACCTTCGCCAGCACCCTGCTGAACAAGGGGACTGGACCGGTACGGTTCGCGGAGAACTGCACTGTGGTGCGCCGTAATGGATGCCCGTGATCTATCCGTTCCGCGGCAAAACGTGCCCTTCGTGGAAGGCATCCGACCCGGCGACCGGGCCGTAGGGGGCAGTAACCTCTACCACGACGTGGCAACGCTGAAAGCATTTCGGGTCCTAAGTGATGTTACGGGTAATTCCCGGTACGCGAATGCCGCTACGGGCTACCTGCGGGACTTTCTCACCCATGCCCAGAGCCCGGTTACGGGACTGCTGGGCTGGGGCGAACACCTCTACTACGACGTGTACGAAGACCGGGTGCGGGTAGAGGAGGCCTACGGAAACCGGCAGTACGGTGGCCTGTGGCACGAGTTTTTGGGGAATACCCCCACCCTGGGCGGCGCTTTGGGAAGTTGATTCAGTGCGAACGCAGAAGGCCATTACCGGCATCCAATATCACTTTTTTGAACCTGAGCCGGACACTTTCCTGTTCAACCGCCACGCCCACTGGGACAAGGCGCAGTACCAGACGGCCGACAAAGCCCAGCCATGGATCAAGCATGCCGGACTGTACACGTACTCCTACGCGTTTCTGTACGGCAAAACGGAGAACGAAACCTGGTTGCGGCGGGCCAAAGGCACCGGTGCACTCTACTGGGATCGCCGGCATCCCCAAACCGGTTTGACGCTTAGTTGCATCGGCGACAAGCGGCCCTTTGCGCAGCACGCCTCCCTGAGCAGCATGACCATGCTGGCGTATTTTCTGCACAAAGCCGGCCGCTTGGTTCCCGCGGAGGAAACGTGGCGGGCACACGCTTTGGCTTTTCTGCGCAGCATCAGTCACTACGCCTGGGACCCGGCCGCGCAAATGTATTACAGTGCATTGACAGTAGAAGGCAAACCGGTAGCGGATGAAACAGACGGCAAGCCTTTGTACCTGAAGGCTTGGGTATCCGGGTACGGCGTGTCCAGCGTACTGAACGCGGGACGCATCGCCGCGTATTTTGCCCGGCAGGGGAACGACCCGCAGTTCCTGGAAATGGCCCGGCGTGCGGCCCTGATCGCCAGCAGAGAACCTTTGCCGGATCATTTCGTAGCCGAAAACATGGCCGATGCCATCCACCTGAACCTGGACCTCCATGAGTTGACCAAAGAGCAGGTATATTTGACCAACGCCCGAACATACGCGGACCTGGCTATCGGGAAACTGTGGCGGAACGGACTGTTCACCCGGCAAACCGACGACCCGTACTACGAGGCCAAGCTGGGCATCGGAGACCTGGTTGCAGGCTTGCTCCGTCTGCACCTGCTCTTGCATCCCGGCTCAACCAGTGCCGGAGCATACGACTGGGACCTATAGCTGGCCGGTTAGAAATGGGATAAGCAAGCCCACAACGGATTTACCCAATACATCAATGAGAATTATCGCTTTTATTCTTTTTGCGTTGCCTTTCTCCCTTTTGATGGACGGCAAGCAGCTGGTCCAACCCGGGTCGCTGCCGGCTCCCCGGATGACCGGCCCAACCGTACCACTGTCCCCCGGCCGCGTCGAACAAACCATCAATACGGGGTGGACCTTCAATTATTTCCCGCAGGAAGACACGACTGCCGGCTACGGGCATCCCGGCTTCGACGATTCCCGCTGGCCGGTGGTGGCCCTGCCCCACACCTGGAGCACCTACGAGACGACCAGCGAGTTGCACCCCTTCATCAAAAACCCCTCCGAGAAAGATGACCCCTACTGGTGGCACGGCTGGGGCTGGTACCGGAAAAAATTTGTGGTTGACCGGCGGCACGCGGGAAAAAAGATATTCGTGGAGTTTGACGGCGTGATGAAGAACTGCCGCCTGTGGCTCAACGGCAAGGCGCTGGGCGATCACAAAGGCGGGTACGCTTCGTTCTACTTCGACCTGACCGAGGGCGTGCAACCTGGCGATACCAATACGCTGGTGGTGGCCGTCAGCAACCGCCGCGACGACCCCTACCGGACGCCCCCCATGACGGCCGGTAATTTCAACGTATACGGTGGCATCTACCGCGACGTGCGCCTGGTGATCAAAGACAAGCTTTACATTCCTTTCCAGGGTTCCTACAAGCACGAAGGGGGCACCTTCGTCACCACGCCGCACGTGTCGGCCGGGCAGGCGGTGGTACGGGTGCGCACCTGGGTGAAAAACGAGTACGATACCCCGCAGCAATGCCGGCTGCGGACTACTGTCACCGATTCCAGCCACCGGGTAATCCAAACCCTGGAAAGCCGCGCAACGATCAAGCCGGGTGAATTGTACGCCTTTGACCAAACGGGCAAACCCATCGCCAACCCCAGGCTATGGTCGGTGGAAAGCCCGTACCGGTACCGCGTGCAATCGGAGGTGTTCCGGGACAGGCAAAGGACGGATGCCCTCGAAAGTCCGCTGGGCTTCCGGTATTTTGAATGGAATTTCGATGAGAAGCGCCTCTACCTGAACGGCGAAAAACAGCACATCCACGGCACCAACCGGCACCAGGAATACCCCTGGCTGGGCGACGCAATTCCCAAGTGGCTGCACGAACGGGATTTGCGGGACATCCGCTTCAACCTGCACCACAATTTCCTGCGCACGGCGCACTACGCCCAGGACCCCTGCGTGTACGACCTGTGCGACCGTTACGGCATCATGGTGTGCGAGGAAGTGCCCAACATCAAGTCCATCGATTTTTCGGAGGAACTCCAGGCGCAGATGGTGCGCGAGATGGTGCGGCGCGACCGAAACCACCCCAGCATTCTGTTCTGGAGCGTAGGCAACGAGACCAACGACGCGGCCGATTCCCGGTGGGTGCGGGAAGAAGACTCGACCCGCATCATCCACGCCCGGCACGTGAAGGGCAATTCGGCCGGTGATTTCGCGCCCCATACCGACGCGCAGATGGACATGGAGAACCTGCTGCGCTGCACGGTGAGGGGCTGGTACAACGAGGACGTCAAAAACCTGGCGCCGCCCGACAACCAGGACACGGGCCACGAGGAGCACCAGCACGCCACGGCCCGCATTGCCGGCGCCAGCCAAAGGGGCCGGATTGACATGGGCAACGGCGTGATGTGGATTTACGCCGACCACGGGGCCGACCGGGAGTACACCGACAACCCTCTCAAACACCTCAACCCGAAGGGCTGGGTGGACGCTTACCGGGTACCCAAATACATTTACCACTTGTGGCGGGCCAATTACGCCCCGGAGCCGGTGGTGTTCATCCACCCACACCACTGGCGGAGTCAGTATTTGGGCCAGTCCAAAGACATTGTGGTGGATTCCAACTGCGAAAGCGTAGAATTAAAGGTCAACGGCGAAAGCGTGGGTACGCTGCGACCCGATTCGGCCGGCTTTTTTACGGTTACGTTTAAAAATGTGCCGGTTACCCGGGGCACCCTTACTGCGGAAGGGCGGAAAAACGGCAAAACGGTCAGTCACCGGGTGATAATGGCCGGCCCACCCGCCCGGATCATGCTTACGGCTTCCCATCCGCGGTTAACAGCCCGGCAAAACGAAGTAAGCATCGTTACGGCCGACATTGTGGATGCAGACGGTGTGCACGTCTACGGCGCCACCCATCCCTTGACCTGGAAAGTTTCCGGTCCGGCTACCCTGGTGGGCGCCGCGGTCTACCAGAGTGACCTCGATAAGCACGAAGCCACGGAAGGCGCCATGTACATTGACGCACCCGTCTCCAACGTAATCCGTTCCACGGGACAACCGGGCACCATCACCGTGCGGGTCCGCTCGGGTAATCTGATTGCCGGCACCGTCCGGATCGAAGCGCAGCGGGAAGCGCCGGTAGCGGCAAGCGGCATTGCGGAACCGGCACTGCCAATGGGTCGAAGGGTAGCCGTAGCCCGTAACCAGGCGCCGGCCGGCACTGCCAAAGCGGCACCGCGGGAAATCCGTGAGGCGCAGGCGGACCTGTTTCTGAGGGAGAAAGACGAACATAAACTTGCCTTGCAGGTAAAGCAAAAACTGCTGGAACAGAATCCGCGGGTAGATACGGGTTCTGTAGAACTCGCCCTGCTGACGGAAGTGTTTACCCGCCACCTTTTGCAGAATAAAGGAGAATTGGTGGCCGATGATTACAACTTCAGCGTGGCGCGGTACCATACGTCCCGGCAGATTACCCGGCACATTGACGCCAGGAACCTGCCCGAGCCGTTTAAAAGAGTCCTGAAAAACCATTACGCCCGGCGAATCATCCGGCAGGGTGCGGAAGTGGATGTAGCGCAGGAGCAAAACCGCATTGACCGGATACCCGCCGCTGGAAAACTGGTGTGGACCGGGCCGCCGGCTGCCGCTCTGAAAGATGCCGTTGCGTCGGAGGGCCGGGATCTGACTGGGATTGTGGCGCAGGTCTACCCGGCATTCGGCAAACTGTCCGGGGAAAAACAGGCTGAATACCTAACTTACGTGGCAAGTATCAATCCGCACCTGGAACACCGGGCCGCTGCCGGGGGAAACGCGTCGGCGATGCGCAGTTACCCCGTACCTGAAGGGTGTCTCGTTCTGGTACCGGAACCGGAAAATGCAAAAAAGTACTAAACACATAATCTTTATGCACGGCAAGTTGCATCTTATGAAACCTCAACTACAAGCGGGTAAAAATCCCGGTAACTCCGTCTTTACTCCTATCCGGGTAGGGCCTTTTCGCACAGTATTTCTCCTCGTGCTGCTCTTTGGAGCGATGCTTCCTCTGGTCAACGGCTTTGCTCAGGTGCCCGGCAGGGCCAGCCGAGGCGCCGTCTCCCGCCCGAACATTCTCTGGATTACCTGCGAGGACATGAGCCCCAACCTGCCGTCGTTCGGCGATTCAACCGTAGTCACCCCAAACCTGGACCGGCTGGCTGCGGAAGGCATCCGTTTTACGCATTTGTTTTCCGTATCGGGCGTGTGCGCGCCGAGCCGCTCAGCCATCATCACCGGCATGTACCCTACCTACATGGGCACCCACCACATGCGGACGGGCTCCGGCGCCAGGGGCGGACTGGCGGATTACCAGGCCGTGCCTCCGCCCGAAGTGAAGTGTTTTTCCGAGTACCTGCGGGCCGGCGGCTACTACTGCACCAACAACGAGAAAACCGACTACCAGTTCGGTACGCCGTTTACGGCCTGGGACGAAAACAGTCCGAAGGCCCACTGGCGGAACCGGCCAGAAGGCATGCCTTTCTTTGCGGTCTTCAACATCATGCGCACCCACGAGTCGCAGATCTGGGTACACCGGGATAAGCCCCTGCGGGTGGATCCGGCGGAGGTAAAGCTGCCGCCCTACTACCCCGATACGCCCCTCGTCCGGCAGGACATAGCCCGTTATTACGATAACATCATGGTGATGGACAGCACGGTCGGGGGAATCATGCGCGAGTTGGCCGAAGACGGCCTGCTGGAAAAAACCATCATCTTTTTCTTCAGCGACCACGGGGCCGGCTTGCCCTGGTACAAACGGGAAGTCTACGACCGGGGACTGCGGGCCCCGCTCATCGTACGGTTTCCCGACCAAAGGGATGCGGGTACCGCCGAAAGTACCCTGCACAGTTTTGTAGACCTGGCCCCGACGGTTCTTTCTCTGGCTAATCTGCCCATTCCCGGGCATTTGCAAGGCCAGGCTTTTCTGGGCGAGCAGCGGGCCAGGCAACCCCGGCAGTATATTTTCGCCGCCCGGGACCGGATGGACGAACTCACCGACCTGGTGCGGGCCGTACGGGATGAGCGGTTCAAGTACATTCGCAACTACCAGCCCGACAAGCCGTATTACCAGGATTTGCCCTACCGCCGGCAAATGCCCCTCATGCAGGAAATCCTGCGGCTGTACCAAGCCGGTCAGTTGCCGGAGATCACCGGAAGATGGTTTGAAACCAAGCCGGCCGAGGAGTTGTACGATACCCAGAAGGACCCTTACGAATTGCGCAACCTGGCCCGGGACACCGCTTACCGGCAAGAACTCGACCGGCTGCGGAACGCTTTAACCGAATGGACGGTTCGCATGCGGGACAAAGGGTTTATGGCCGAAAAAGACCTGGTCGAAATTATGTGGCCCGGCCTGCAGCAGCCCCTTACGGCAGCGCCGGAGGTAGCTGGAACAAGTAAGTCCGGGAAGGGCATCCTGGTAAAGCTAAGTTGTGCAACGGCCGGCGCCTCCATTGCGTACCGGTTACACAACAACGGCCCGTGGCAGTTGTATCATGCCCCTATTCCGGTTCCCAAAGCGGCCAGCCTGACAGCGCGTGCGGTTCGGTACGGTTACAAACCAAGCCCTGAAGTTATACTTTTCTAAAAGTGGTCTGCCGGTGCGCTTGAGGTCAAACCAGCGGTGTCCCTTCCCGGCCAGTTCTACCATCCGCTCCCGCAGTAAGGCTTCCAGGAACGTCGCCTGGCTCAGTCCTTCCGGCAGGTCGGGCAGATCGGCCCGCCTGCGCACCTGATTCACCGCCGCGTTTTTGGGCAGATGAAAAACTGATGTGATCCTGGTAAAGAAACAAAAAGATGATTGTACGGATGTCATCATAATCGTAGCCCTTGTCAGCACGGAAGTGCTGCGGATTTTCCTCATCAGGCAAAGGTGGCAGCAGGGGCATGCTATCCGGCAGGGGTTTCACCTGCTTCTTGTCATGCACATTGGCACCGGTTACCGTCAGGGCGATTGGTAAGCCGCGGGCCTGGGTAAGAATGTGTCTTTTGGTGCCTCCTTTGCCTCTGTGGGTTGGATCAGGCCCTGCGTCTTGTCCTCCCGGGGGGGCTTTGCCGGAAGCAGAGTCTATGCATTGCCACTCCCGGTCCGGATTCCCTTCCACCTGATTGTGCATCAGACCAGGGTGCCAGAGTTGATAAAACACCCCTGCCTTTACCCACTCCTGATAACGGTCATGGGCAGTAGAACAGGCGGCTAACTGCCGGGGCAGCGCCTGCCACTGAATACCGGTTCTGAGCACGTAGAACATGGCCTGAAACAGTTTGTAATCATCCACCCTCCTTCTGCCTCCCCGTGGTTTTGGTTTTTCGGCTGGCAAAAGCGGCTGGAGGGCCAGCCATAGTTCTTCTGTTGGTAAACAGATCGGGTTTACCGTACTTTCACGTTCCGATGGCTTCATGGAGATGGTGTTTTGTTTGAGTCGTGTCTTTCAAAATTACCATTCTCCTGAAGTTTTCGGATAGACTCTCAATAACCCAAGCCGTTGTTGTTGGAATTCGCTAAAGTCCTCTCTGCTGGTCGGCTCAATAAGCCGTGGGCAAACTTCACCCTGAACTACAGCAGCCGGGCAAGGCGTCGCCTGTGGATAGTATGGCAGGTGGTCGAGGTGTACGATTGGTTGGACGTGTAGGGTGCCGCCAAGTTGCGCGGGTGGGAGCAGCCCCGGCAGACAGAAGTTCGGCAGGACTGGAAAACGGGCTTGGAAAACAGTTCGCCAAGGGGTATTATTACTTTGACAAAAGAGGATCGTCAACGACCCTTTAACGCCGCAGTAAAACGCCTTTGACAAACCCGGGCCACTAAACATGTCCAGCGAACAGAAACGCATATTAGAGCAACAACTTTGGAACATTGCCAATGCCCTCCGGGGTAAGATGGATGCCGATGAATTCCGGGATTATATTCTCGGGTTCATCTTTTACAAGTACCTCTCCGAGAAGATGGAGGCCTACGCCAACGAGATTCTGAAGCAGGATGAGATTGCCTTCGTGGACATTGATGAACACACGCCCGACGGACAGGAGTACCTGGCCGTAATTAAGGACGAAGCCTTGCTGAAGCTGGGCTATTTTCTCAAACCGTCTGAGCTGTTCCGCATGATTGCCAGGCGCAGCAACGCCAAACCGGACAAGGAAAACCAGTCGGAGGGCGACCAGACCGCAACCAACTTCATCCTGGCCGACCTTGCGGCCATCCTCAACAACATCGAGCAAAGCACAATGGGAACCGACAGCGAAGAAGATTTTAATAAGCTCTTCGAAGACCTGGACTTAACCTCCAGCAAGCTCGGCCGCACGGAATCCGCTAAAAACGCCCTGATTGCCAAAGTGCTGGGGCACCTGGATGCCATCGACTTCCAGTTGAGCAACAGCGACGCCGACGTGCTGGGCGACGCCTACGAATACATGATCGGGCAGTTTGCCAGCGGCGCCGGCAAAAAGGCCGGTGAGTTCTACACCCCGCAGCAGGTCTCGAAGGTGTTGGCCAAGCTGGTGACTACGGGGAAAACCAAGCTGCGGTCGGTCTACGACCCTACCTGCGGTTCGGGGTCGCTGCTGCTGCGGGTAGCCAAAGAGGTACAGGAAGTGTCCAACTTTTTTGGGCAGGAACTCAATCGCACCACCTACAACCTGGCCCGCATGAACATGATTCTGCACGACGTGCATTACCGCAAGTTCGACATCCGCCAGGACGATACGCTGGAGCACCCGCACCACCTCAACAAGCGGTTCGAAGCCATTGTCGCCAACCCGCCCTTCTCGGCGCAGTGGAGCGCCAACCCGCTGCACCTGTCCGACGACCGCTTCGGCCAGTACGGCAAGCTGGCCCCGGCATCGAAGGCGGACTTTGCCTTTGTGCAACACATGGTGTACCACCTGGCCGAAAACGGCATCATGGCCGTGGTAGTGCCGCACGGGGTGCTCTTCCGGGGCGGGGCCGAAGGCCATATCCGCCAGCACCTGGTGGAGGATAAGAATTACCTGGACGCCGTGGTCGGCTTGCCGGCCAACATCTTCTACGGCACGGGTATCCCCACGGCCATCCTGGTATTCAAGAAGTGCCGCGAAAACCCGGAAGACGTGCTCTTCATTGACGCCAGCGCCCATTACGAAAAGGCCAAAAACCAGAACGTGCTGCGCGACACCGACATTGAAAAAATCGTCTCTACCTACCGGGGGCGGCTGACCGAAGACAAGTACAGCTTCCGGGCGAGCCTGGAAGAGATCAAGGAGAACGAATTCAACCTCAACATTCCGCGGTACGTGGATACGTTCGCCGAGGAAGATTCGATTGACCTGGGCGAACTGTCGGCGCAGTTGCAGGCCCTCGACAGCGACATGGTTGCCACGGACGCCACGATTGCCGACTTCTGCCGGCAACTGAACATCCCCACGCCTTTTTAATGCCCGGCGTCATGAAGTACCCCCGACAACTTTCGGCCGGAGCCAATAACACCGTGATTGCGCTTTCGGAAACTGAGGTAGCCAAGCTCTACACCGGTGATACGCGTTCGGACATCGGCTCGGAGGCCGAGAAGATGAAGTTTGCCAATGCCGTAAACGGCTTGGTGGTTAAGTTCGTGCGGCTGGACTTTCACGAGGCGCTGCAAGCCGAGATGCTGGTGATGGAACGACTCAAACCGCTTGATTTCCGGGCTTATGAAGTAGAACGCCGCGAACTCTGGCTTGATGTGTTTGAAGATGAACTGACCCAGTTGCACCGGGCTGGTTTTGTGCACCGCGATTTGCGGCGGCCCTCCGACATTGGCGGACTGGTCTTCGACAACATTCTGCTGACCGAAGGGGGGCTGCGGCTCATTGACGTGGGCATATCGGCCCTGCGCCACCAGGTTGGCGACCGGATTTTTGCGAAATACCTCGAAACCGAGCAAGGGGAACTCCAGCAGTTCAAAACGTATTTTATCAACCGTTAACGTGGGTGCGGCGACTGTGGTGCAAAAACGTGTTTGGACTTACCTGCACTTCCCGGATCATTTTGCCTTGAGTTGTGGCAAAATTGGGAAATACGCTGTTTTCCAATTGATTGACAAAATATGTACAACAGAGCGTGCTCACCAGTGAAGAGATTGAAAAAGAATTAGACCCGAATAAGTAGAACATGGAATTAGCTATTGAAGAACAAGTGCCTGTATTGCGGTTCCCGGAGTTTGATGGGGAGTGGAAGGAGAAGAAGGTTAAAGACGTATTGAAGCGAGTATCACTACCCGTTAAGGTCGCTGAAAGTGAATATTACAGAGAGATTGGAATACGGTCTCACGGAAAGGGAGTCTTCCATAAAGAACCGGTAACCGGTAAATCGTTGGGCGATAAGCGGGTGTTTTGGGTTCAAGAAGATACATTTATTGTAAATATTGTTTTTGCTTGGGAGCAAGCGGTAGCAAAAACGACTAAAGACGAGGTCGGCTTTATAGCTTCCCACCGTTTTCCAATGTATGAACCGCTGGATAACCAGTCTTACCTGGACTACATGGTATATTTTTTCTTGACAAAAAGAGGAAAAAGTCTTTTAGAATTAGCGTCGCCGGGAGGTGAGCATACTGCGAAAAATTGAGCCACCCCTGCCGTTTTCTGTTGAGCAGGGGGTAACGGAGTAAACTGAGCCAGTTGTGGATAAGCAGGCAGGTCAAAAAATAATAGTTTGAAAGTGCTTTGGCTGATAACCATTCCAGCCAGCGTCTTTCAAGCCATGGCCAACCTGAGAAAACCCATGTTTCAGATCCGCCGCCTGCCAGAGTTAAAAGTCCAGGGTAAAAGCAAACGCAAGATTGCCACTGTCCCTAGGCTTTCCCGCAATACCGTCCAGAGTTACCTTGATAGTTTTGAGGGCCACTTTCCGGATCTGTCGGAAGTGCTTCTCTGGAGCGATGAAGCCCTTGACCGGTTTATCCGCCTGCCCGCAAAAACGGAGACTGTCCCTGATCCGGCTCATGCCGGGTTATACAGGCTTTTTGAGGGCTACCCGAAAGAACTTGCCAGAACCGGCGTGAGCCGCTACACGCTCTGGATGGAGTACCGGAAGGTGAATCCGGAGGGGTTGAAGTACTCTCAGTTCTGTACCCTTTTCCGCACCTGGCAAGGGGCCCGGAAGACGGTGATGCACCTGGAGCATAAAGCCGGTGAAAAACTTTTTGTGGACTTTGCCGGCAAGAAGCTGTATCTGACCAATGCCATCACCGGAGAGGTAACAGCGGTGGAATTCTTTGTGGCCATTCTGCCCTGCTCACAACTGTGTTTTGCCCTGGCGGCAGGTTCCCGGCAGAAAGCTGATTTCATACCGGCGCTACAAAAGACACTTGAATACATTGGAGGCGTACCCCAGGCTATTGTACCGGACAATCTGAAAACAGCCGTTACCAAAGCTGACCGTTACGAGCCACAGATCAACGAGACGATGGAGGACTTCGCCTCCCACTACAAAACCTGCTTTCTGCCGGCAAGAGCGGGTAAACCAAAAGACAAGGCGAAGTGGACCTGACACCTCGTGTCATCGGTCCACAGGAGAATCGGCAGTAAATATTCTCTACGGCCGCATTTACGCTCCCCTGCGAAACCGCGTCTTTCATACCCTTGCTGAACTCAACCAGGCCGTCAGGGAATTGCTTGACCAGCATAACCAGCTGCTCTTTCAGGGCAGGGACTACTCGCGCAGGTCTTACTTTGAGGCAGTTGAAAAACAGACGCTGCTGCCCCTGCCCGGCCAGCACTACCAGTTGCGCAGTTTCTCCTTTGGCAAAGTACACCCCAATGGACCTGCCAACCATGAGCATCTGGGGTCCGCCACGTGCTGCTCAAGGAGGACAAACACCATTATTCCGTACCCTACTACCTGACAGGCAAGCAGGTCAAGCTGATCTGTACAGAGGAGACAGTGGAGATATATCATCAGCACAAGCGGGTAGCGGTTCACGTGCGGAACGTGCGTAAGTACGGCTACCCGACTCAAAAAGAGCACCTGCCGGCTAATCAGCAGTGGGTGTGTAGCCGATCTTTGTCGCAGAGGTACGACTGGTCAGTGGAATACTTTGTGGAACGGGCCAGCCGCATCGGCAGCAGTACCCGTTCAGCCGTGGAAGACTTGCTCTCCGGACGTCCTTACCCGGAACAGGCATACAAAAGTTGTGCAGGTGTGCTTTCCCTGGAGAGGAGATACGGCAAAGACCGGCGGACCTCACGATAAGATCGTGATCTCAGGTCCGGAAAAAGCCTGTGAGCGGGCTCTTTTGTACCGGGCCACTTCCTGCCGGCTGATCTGCACGATTCTGGAAAAGGAACCCGACCGCCTTCAAACAGATCCACCAGAGAGGAAAGAAGAGAAAATCATCCTGCATGAAAACATCCGCGGGGCACTGGCTTACCAGTAACGCTGCCATACCGGAACTACTCAATCCATTCTCAATCCCTTATCCTTTCATTTACCTGACTTCTTCGCTATGAACAATCAGGCAACCCTGGACCCCGAGCCTATCTTCGTAGTAGAGATACAATGCGTGAACTCTCCCTTACGGGTATGGCTCAGGCCTTTGAGAGTTTACTTTCCCTGCCAGTAGACAAACAACCTGCCACCGACATGACAGTGGCTCAGTTAGTAGAAGCTGAGCATCTGCACCGATGGCACCGCAGAACACAGCTATCGGTTAAAAATGCCCGCTTCCGCTACAAAGCCGGCATTGAAGAAGCGGAGTATCCCCAGGAGCGGAATCTGGACAGGAATCTGGTGCTGCGGCTGGCTGACACCAGTTTCATTACCCGTCACGAGAATGTGCTCATTACCGGGGCTACCGGCTGCGGGAAGAGTTTTCTGGCCACTGCCCTTGGCTATCAGGCCTGCCAGAGCGGCTCTAAAGCCGGCTATTTTGCCCTGCCCAAACTCCTGCAAAAGCTTCACCTGGCTACCGCTGATGGCTCCTATGCCAGAGAGCTGGCCCGGCTGGAGAAACTGCACTTGCTGATACTGGACGATTGGGGCCTGACTGCTGTAGACCTTCCTGCCCGCATGGCCATCCTGCAGATCATGGAAGACCGCCATGGGAAAGGCTCTACCATCATCACTTCTCAACTACCCGTGAGTAAGTGGTACGAGTACCTGGCTGATCCAACGCTTGCCGATGCCATCCTGGACCGTATCCTTCATCAGGCTCACCGGATAGAGCTCAAAGGTGGCTCCTTGAGAAAAAGAAAAAACCTCTCGGAAATTACCGGTTGATTGATACTTTTGTACCCGCCTGCCACTTATCCACAGGTGGCTCAATATCCCGCCGTTACCCCTGGCTCAACATCTCCGGTATACTCACCCATCACGCCAAGGCCAATTACTGTTACAGCTTTTTGTTGTGCCATAGAATTATTCCGGATTATATTATTTTCAGCTCAAAAATAGCAGGTAGCCTGCATTGTTATACCTTTACAACCAAATGTACGGTACTAACAAAAATGTAAGTAATGGCAAAGATCAAAGAATCTTCCACCAATTTCGGGAATAAGCAAACGCTCAGCAGTTGCTGTACCGAAGTTTATGCCATCAACCTGATTGGCGGACAATGGACTTTGGCCATATGTTGTGCCCTGGCCAACGGGAAGCTGCGTTTTGGCGAGTTGAAAAAAAGCATTCCCAACATCACCGAACGAATGCTGACGTTGCAGTTAAGGAAGATGGAAGCCAATAAGTTGGTAAAACGCATTGTATATGCTGAAGTGCCGCCCAGGGTAGAATACGAACTGACGAGAAGCGCTCAGGAACTAACCCCGATATTAAATCAACTGGAAGCTTGGGGCGAAAGGCACAAAATAATCGGGGAATGAATAAATTACCAACGCCCAACAAAGGCTCGGCAATCATCCTACACTTAACATTGTTATTTGGACGGGCTTACTGTTTTAATCAACTCCTGTAATAAAGACAGAGCTGATTACACTACCATTTCTTTCAGGCTACTTTTTGTCTACTGCCAGTGGGCGAACCTGGTTTACCAGGGTTAGCAGCGTTTTGCCCGGTTCTTCCAGAAACATCAAATGGGCAGAGTGCTCAAACCAGACTCCCCTCTTAATGGGGGCATTTACGTTTTTTAGCCACTGCTCGGTCGGTTCGTTGGGAGTGGTATAGTCGTGCCGGCCCATGAACATGAATACAGGAACGGGAAAGCTTTTGACGTTGGTGAAGTTAACGTTCAGGAATTCTGGTAAAATGCGCCCTAGCGTAAAGAGGCTTCCCTGATCAATGGCTGCACTTTCTTTTTCTGAATATTCCGGCGAAAGCACGGGGGCGTTGAAAAAATAGGCCGAGTTGTTCCGGTAGGCGGTCAACCCCCCAAAGTACTGTGGCCATTTCCTGGCGATGATGATTCTTTCCCGGGTGATGGGTTTATCCCCCGGGTAAGGCGCAATGGATTGCAATTCTTTTAAAGCAGTATCATTCCTCAACCGGGTAGCTGTTGCAACACCGTAGTTGAAGCTCAGGCGTTCATTCTCCCTGGTGTTGATAATTTGCCCCATGCCTACGTAAGCATAAAACAAATCCGGTCTTTTCAGGACGGCTTTCATGGCAACAATCGTTCCCCAGCTGTGTGCCACCAGAATCACCTTCCGCTTGTTATACTTTTCTTTGATGAATTGGGTCAGTTGGATGGCATCGGTTACGTATTGCTCGATGTTGATGGTTTTCCCCAGGCCCGTGGTGTCATTGGCCAGGTAGGTTTTTCCGGAAGCCCTCTGGTCGTAATTGACTACGGTGAAGTATTCTTCAAGGGGTCTCTGGAACATCCACATCAGAGGGGAGACGGGAGAGGCCGGCCCGCCGTGTATAAACAAAATAACCGGATTGTTTTTATCCCGGCCCCTTACGTACACCCATTGCCTGATCCCGCCGATGTCTGCCGTGTAGCTCTCCTGAACTCCGTTGGGAGTAACAATGGAGTCCAGATCTTTTATGACCTCTCTGGCTTTATCATATTTATCATTGGAATCTCTTTTTTGCCCAAAGGAAGTGATTGAGGCAGAAAACAACAGGATAATCAGGAAGATACTTTTCATTTAATGCCGGTTAACGGTTCATTGTTTCTCTTTTGGCCCCTTGTTGGCTATCGGGTTAGTTGCTGTATAAACAAAATTCTTCCCGGCTACCCGGGAAATCAACTGTCCTGATGAAGGTAAGCCCGATTTTTTCCAGCAGCCGGATTGAATTTTTATTATCTGGCAACGTAACAGCCCACATCGTGGAAATCCCCAACCGGTCTCTGGCAAAAGACAAGGTGGCACTGCCTTCCAGAGCCGAAAGTAAGTCAATCACCGGGTAAGCACTATCTCCTGCGGCAATTACTTTTTCTCTCAGGTAACCATCGTTTTACTTGCAGGAGCATCTGCCGAGCCCAGCCGGTTATCTTTTTATGTCTTTTCCCTTCCTGTTGATTATACCGTTCACCGGGAGCCGGTACCGAGAGAAAGGGCAGTGCCCGGATTCTATTGGCCCAACTCACTGGCACTAACAGCATAAGGCTAATCCAGCGTAAACCACTGCTTTTGACAAAATGCGAACCACTGCTTCGCACACTGTCCCGGTAGATGCCTCTTTGCCTGATCATCTTGCCCCAACGTCGTTCCAGAGTTTCATCAATGCCGATGATAACTTCTCCTGCCGGTAGAAAGCAAGCCGGCAAGAGCAGAAGCAAAACACGGGCAGCGGCTAAAGCTGACCACTCCACCAGACTCAGCACCCGGTGATATTTATGAAATCTTTTCTCCTCACTCAGTCCCATAATCCGTAACACTGAACTCACCGTTCGTTTGCCTGGTGCCGGAATGGCTCCCGTTACTGATACTTTCACATGTGCAAACACTCGTTTGGAAAACAACTCCTGAAAGGGTAGTATTACTCCTGAGAACTCCTGGCAGCATAAACAGGGTACAGCTTGTTTGGCGATAAGCGTATACTAGTTACCGCTCCAGGGGTTCTTTTTTGTATTATTTCTCCTCCTTAAATGCGAAAGTCGAGCTGAGAGTCTATCCGAAAACTGGGAGAGAATGGTAATTTTGAAAGACACGACTCAAACAAAACACCATCTCCATGAAGCCATCGGAACGTGAAAGTACGGTAAACCCGATCTGTTTACCAACAGAAGAACTATGGCTGGCCCTCCAGCCGCTTTTGCCAGCCGAAAAACCAAAACCACGGGGAGGCAGAAGGAGGGTGGATGATTACAAACTGTTTCAGGCCATGTTCTACGTGCTCAGAACCGGTATTCAGTGGCAGGCGCTGCCCCGGCAGTTAGCCGCCTGTTCTACTGCCCATGACCGTTATCAGGAGTGGGTAAAGGCAGGGGTGTTTTATCAACTCTGGCACCCTGGTCTGATGCACAATCAGGTGGAAGGGAATCCGGACCGGGAGTGGCAATGCATAGACTCTGCTTCCGGCAAAGCTCCCCCGGGAGGACAAGACGCAGGGCCTGATCCAACCCACAGAGGCAAAGGAGGCACCAAAAGACACATTCTTACCCAGGCCCGCGGCTTACCAATCGCCCTGACGGTAACCGGTGCCAATGTGCATGACAAGAAGCAGGTGAAACCCCTGCCGGATAGCATGCCCCTGCTGCCACCTTTGCCTGATGAGGAAAATCCGCAGCACTTCCGTGCTGACAAGGGCTACGATTATGAGGACATCCGTACAATCATCTTTTTGTTTCTTTACCAGGATCACATCAAGGCCCGGGGAGAAGAAAAACAGGAACTTAAAACGCCTGGTTACAGAGCCAGAAGACGGGTCTGTGAGAGAACCCACAGTTGGATGAACCGCTTCCGGCGTATCCTGATCCGATGGGAAAAGAAGGTGGACAACTATCTGGCCTTTCTTCACCTTGCCTGTGCCCATATCGTCTGGAAAAATTGCACTCTTGCCGATCCTTTCCAGGTTTTCGGATAGACACTAAGTACTGTTCAGATTCAGGAAAGGAAAGCAGAAAGGTTATACCTGGGGTACAGTATCACCTTTTGGGTGTACTTGATCAAGCCTCCATTTACCTGTTCTGCTTTCGGTTTCGTTACTTACAAAATTGCACTTTCTGCTGTTGCCTCTAAGATATGAGATCAAGCCCTGGTTTGAGGTCCGCCTATGCCGTCCATGGAAACCCGGATGTTTTGATCCAGCAGCGTGTCCACAAACGCATCACTGGTGAACTGCACTCCCTGATCAGTGTTAAATATGTTGGGCCTGCCGAACCGCTCAAGGGCTGTCAGCAAAGCCTTCACGCAAAAACCGCTTTCCATGCTGTTGGACAACTCCCAGGAGAGCACGTATCTTGAATACCGGACCTCCGCTGTTCAGGATGTGCAGGTCCATCCATTACCGCTACCAGGTAGAGAAACCCGTTCTTCATAGGAATTTAAGTAATATCGGTGGACCACACCTGATTGATGAGCATGTTTCTGAGCAGGTAAGAGTACTTCTTATGGGCTTTATTGGCCTTACTCAAATCGGGCTTGGGATAGATGGCCACGAGTCCCATCAGCCGCCCGAGCCTTCTTACCCGCTTTTCATTTACCATCTCCCCCTGCCTCCTCAGCAACTCGTTCATCATCCGGTAACCGGCAAAAGGCGTCTTGAGGTACTGCTCATCAATCTTGCGCATCAACTGCAGGTTCTGCTCACTTTCCCCTTTGGGCTGGTAATACAGCCCTGATTTGTGCAAAGACGACAACTCGCACTGACGGCTCAGGGAAAAGGGCCTTTCAGGCCGGTTTACACAGTCCTGCCTTACGGCTCCTGGAAGCGTTGATATTTTTTTTGAGCCACTCCAACTCTACTTGTAACTTGCCGATCTGCTCGTAGAGCCGGCTTCGCTCTTCATCAAAAGCCTGTTTTTCTTCCTGACCCGTACCTGACTCCTGAAAAATGCTGCTTGCCGAACCCAGCAGCAGCCCTTTCCAGGTGGAGATCTGATCGGGATGCAAATTGAATTGCTGGGCGGGATAAAGCTGCTAACTAATTTCTGCTTGAGGGCTGCCGTACCGGACCAGCACGTGCCAGAGCAACTTCAACCTGGAATTGCTCCCTTTTCCTGTAAACATAATCTCTTTTTCGTTTTTCCGGCAGCAAAAAAACTGCCGGGAACCCTGGCTTACACACCGCTTTGTTCTTCCAGCTAGGCCAGCTTAATCTCAAGAATAATCCGCAGCAGGCTAATTACCTCCCTAACCGCTAACAAGAATAACCCGTATAATTACAATGCAGGTGAGTTATCTCAGATTGGATGAAGCGATAGTAAAAATGCTCACAGAAGGGATAAAAGATTGAATTTGCACAGCTCTATGCTATTAGATGCAGGAAAGTATTATGGCAATACAGTCAAAGAATTGGAACTTGACCATTTTAACCTGACGCTGACGGTGTACCGGCCAGGAGAGACCGTGCCCAAACACACCCATGAAAATTCTTATCTGAGTCTGCTACTTGCAGGAAGCTATTCGGAAGAAGGGGGCAAGCTCCAGCATATTTTGAAAGCGGGGAATTCCATATTCCGTTCTTCAGTACATGAACATACCAACACTTTTGGTAAGGTCACCGGAAAATGCTTTAACCTGGAGATAAAATCGGATACTAGCCACGTCCTCGACCCTTGGCTACCAAAGGATAGGTCTTTTACCCTTAAGCATCCGCTACTGGAGCTCTACCGGCTCTACTACCTCTTTCTCCAAACGAGCTCATCTGATACCCTGGATCTGCTTTCATTTGAGGTAATTTCCCAGCTTACCCAAACCCAGCGTACGGAAAAACATGGTAAAGCCGTCTGGATTAGTCAGGTGAAGGAACTCATTCATGATACCCCCGAAAAGCAACACCGCCTGGAAGAAATAGCCCATCTGGTAAAGGTGCATCCCGTGTATCTGGTGCGGAAGTTTAAAGAAAAAACCGGACTCCGGCTTTGGGAATACATTACCAGAGTCCGTTTGGAAAAATCGGCTATCCGGATTATCACTGGAGAAATGAATCTGACGCAGGTCGCCTACGATTGCGGCTTTTACGACCAAAGTCATTTTTCGCGCAGCTTTAAGGCTTACTTTGGCACTTCACCGAATCAGTTTAGGAAAGTACTCAGGGGTTAATCAGGTACAAGTTTATCGTTATGCCTTCCTTTTTATTTGCATTTCTATCAGACTGAAGTGCAATGAAGAAACTAGCTTGCCTCTGCGTGGTACTGATCCAGCTCTGGGGTAATTGCCTTGCCCAGCAGCCGGAAATATCCCTGGAAAAAGCCGAACGGTTATTCAACGGGTTAAACCTTAGCGGATCCCGCAAAGTCTTATTGGCCTTGCTGGAAACAGATACCTTACCAGCGAAAACACGGGCCGGTGCACTTATATATCTAGCCCGGCAGAATTGGAAGTTTTTCCGAAATTATGACCAGGCAGCCCGCCGGCTGGATAGTGCTGTCACACTTAAGGTGTTGCCCCATCGCTCCTGGCTCCTGCGCAGCCGAATCGAAAGGGAGAAGGGAAATTATTCCGCTGGCCTTATGGCCGCCGAAAAAACACTAATCTACGCCCAATCAGAGCAGGAAAAGATCAATGGGCAGATTGCTTACGCAGCTACTGTTTATGATTGGTCCTTATTCAAGCTTGCGCAAAAGACGGCACCCGATTCGGCGTTACTCCGAAAGGGAGCTCAGCAACTAGAAAATATACTTCAACTGATACCGGTTCACGCCGAGGCGGCCAAGCTACTGTTGGGCACGGCCATCCTGCGGCAAAACGGTAAACAAGCCCTACGGGCATGGCTGTCTTATTTCCATTTCGTTTCTGCCGATAGTGCCAATGCCCATCTGCATACGCCGGCACAAACCTTGAGTAAAATAATGCCCCGCTGGAAAGGCAATACCTTATCTGCATGGGAAACCAAGCAGATGTGCAGCGCGTTGGCAGCTTCTGGTTTTTATACCTACGCGGCTCTTGCCGCAACTACCTTAAGCCAGAAAGCAATTCGCTCCGATTCTAGTCTTCTGGCAATTGTCCTGTATGCTGACTATCTGAAAACAGTAGAAAAGCAAACCCAGGAGTATTACCGGGCAGTGGCACTGGGGCAGGGAGAGGAAAAAGAATTTGTTCAGGCGTTAGAAAAAAACAGCATCATGTTGTTAGAGAAGCTGAAGTTACCCCAAAAAGGGAAGTTTGAATTTTCGGATTTCCTCGCCGTGATGGAGCCCCGCTTTGGAACAGCAGGCTACTTAGGGAAAACCTCCGCTTTTGGCGGGCAAGAACTTGCTTTGGGACACGTAGTAAACCGCCAAACAAAAGTAGTTCATCAATACGGTTATGAAGGCAAGTTAACCTTCACCCAACTGGACCTGATGATTTCCAACGGATATAAAACCTGGTTTACGGAGGTGGCAGGCAATGGTGGCTGGTCAAGCGGGGATAACATTGTTCAGATCCGGTCCCGGTATCTGGATGAGCCGGCAGAAGCCTGGTATATGATCAGGGATAGCAGCACCCGAAGCGAGAAGGAAGCATTGATTAAAAATACATTGATGGATCCTGCCGTAACTGATACGGCTGCGATCCTGGAAGGACTTTCGGCAAAGCTACGACTGGATGCCTTAGACCAATTGTACTCCCGCTTGTACGAGCAGGGGGTGCGAGGAAACCAGTTACGCGCTCAGTTCCTGACCACCTTTGAAAAGCTACTGCTGAATGCTTCCATATTTGCACACGAAGGCAGGCATAGTATTGACCAAATCTATTTTTCGGCAGAATTCGAAAAAGCAAGCCTTGCTGAACGGGAATACCGCGCCAAACTCTCAGAAATTGTTTTTTCGGGGTTCCCCAAATTCATTCTCAGCATGTTGGTAAATAAAATCGGGGAATCAGGCCATGGTCAGGCCAATCGAAAAATTATCAAAACCGCTACGGAATGGCTGTCTACCCATTCCAAACAGGTGGCCGGTTACAAGTCAAGCCAGGAGCCACTAAAACAAATCTACCGGCTAACCGCTGAACAAATCAAAAGCTGCTACCAATCGGCTGATCCGTTATTTGAGGGAATATCAAGTAGGTGAATTTTGAAGCAGCAGCTTGCCAACTTGAGTTTTGGCTGAGGACCCTTTATACTTTAAACGAAATTATAACTTGGCTCGCGGCGAAGATGTCTTCCAATATCGCCAGTGTCCCCCTTTCGGCCGGGTTGCGGTGGGAATCCAGGTACGAGAAAGTACACCGTCCGCACACGACCGGCTTGAGCACCAGGTAGCACGAGCCGAAGCGGGGGGCCGGACCATCGGGGTGGCGCAAAAGGTCCAGGGCGCCGTACTTGGGCCTTTCGGCAGCAGCAATGCCCGTTGCCGCGTACCCGCCCCCAAACAACTGATTCTCCCATACATCTCTGGGCCCACCCCGGTGAGGCGAAAGCTTGCCGCTTGAAACCCCGGTTTCGGACTGGTTCCGGTAGTGACCGCACTCGGGCAGGGACTGGGTTACGCTGCGCCCCTGGTTGTCGAGCCGGTCGGGGTGAAAATGGAGTACCGCCCTCCCGTAGATTCTTATGGCCCATAAGGTATGTGCTACCTGGGCCGGCGTTGCGTTGCACATGGCCCGTACTTCTTCAATGGCTTCCCTTGCCTGCTCCCTGCGGCCCAAAGCGTACTTCTCTACGTATGTAATGGCGGCTTGTTGGGCAGGTGTCAAGTGCATGACTGATCTCATTTGGGGGCAGGTTTCGCAGCGCTTCCAGTGCTCATAGTACGGGAGAACTGACCCAAAGGTATTCCACAAAGTTATGCCTATTTACCATTGGTTTGTAGATCTGCTCGGTGTACCGTCCGTCCGGCTCCTCGGCGGACGCTGCAGCGAAGGTATCCTCCCCTTGGTGGGTCAAGTCTTCAGCCCTTACAATAGCCAGGTGACTTACCCGGGCAGGCCGGGCGTCCACTTGCTCATTGACTTGTTTAATCGGCCGATTGTGCTGCATCACCTGATAACCTAAGCTCTTTCCCCAACTCCAAAGGGTACTTTTAAGACATTTCCGTCCCGGTTTTCGCCCATCTGGCCTCTTGCCGGAACTGGCCCGGGGTCTTATGTACCTGTTTCTTGAAGAAGCTGCTGAAGTAAGCCGGCTCTTCAAATCCCAGCCCGTAGGCAATCTCGGCAATGTCCCAGTCCGAGTGGCTGAGCAGGATTTTGGCTTCCCGTAGTAGTCGTTCACTGATGCACTGGGAAGTGGTTTTTCCAAGTGTAGCCTTCAGGGCCCGGTTTAAATGATTGAGGTGCAGGCCGAATTGCCGGGCAAAATCCTGCGGCTTTCGCAGTTGTATCCCGGCACCGGGAGCCTCCAGCGGGAATTGCAGTTCGAGCAGTTCCTGGAACAGGGACGCAATCCGGGCGTTGGCAGGGGTAGCGGGAGCGGCAACTACCGGCGCCGGACTTATCTTCATGACCAGGTGGACCAGTTCGTAGACCAGGTTGCGCAGCAAATCCCATTTATAGGCGTAACCAGAGGCCAGTTCGGTTTCCATCGCCTGGTAGATTGAGAGCACCTGCACTACCTGGGCGTCACTCAGAAAATAGACCGGATGACTGGCAGGGTCAAACACCGGGTATTGCCTGATCGGTCCAAACGCGTGAAAGAAGCCCTCCGTGAGGATGCAGGCGTATTCGGAGGGCTCCTCGTCAAGCCATTCCAACTGGTAAGGAATCAGGGGACTGGCAAAGAGCAATGCGTTTTGGGTAATCTCAATCGTTTTGTCGGCAAAGTAGCACCGGCTCCGGCCCAGGATGAGCTTGATTTTGTAAAAAGCCTTCCGGTGGAAAGGCGTTGGAATGAGGTGCCCCCCTACCCAATGCCCCATTTTATACACGTTAAAATGTCCAGGTTCCTGCCCTGAACCGCCGGGTAAGAGTTGTCGCTTCTTGGCGTAGAATTCTTCCAGGCTTTCGGTATGTTGCATGACTACGAGGAACAAGTCTATGAAATAAATATCCGTAGGGAGTAGGCGAATCCCGATGCGGGCAGTGGCGCAAAAATGCCGCTTTCTTCCGCTACCCGGCAAAGATTGAACGCCAATTGTTTGATTCCTGATAGCATCGGTTTCAAAATTGATACCTCTGCCTGGGCCTTTCCGTCCATTTTTGCAACCGGATACTTCAAACCCCGATATTAACGCATGAATCTGGCCTCTTACAGAACCCTTGGAAAATCCGGTTTGCGGATCAGCCCGCTCACGCTGGGCACAATGACTTTCGGGCAGGAATGGGGGTGGGGGGCAACGCCTGACGAAGCAGCCGCCATGCTGGCGTACTACCTGGAAAGGGGCGGAAACAGCATTGATACGGCCAACGTCTACACCAAGGGCCATTCGGAAAAAATCATTGGCAACTTTATCCGGGGAAAAACCGTGCGGCGGGATTTCCTGGTGCTGTCCACCAAGTTTTTCTGCAACCTCTACCCGGGAGACCCCAACGGTGGCGGTACCAGCCGGAAAACCATCATTTCCTCCCTGGAAAATTCCCTCCGCCGGCTCGGGACCGACTACGTGGACCTGTACTGGATGCACGCCTTCGATCCGCACACGCCTATTGAGGAAACCTTATCGGCGCTGGACGACCTGGTCCGGAGCGGTAAAGTGCGTTACATTGCCGTATCCGATACGCCGGCATGGAAAGTAGCCCAGGCCCAGGTGCTGGCGCAACTCAGGGGCTGGTCAGCGTTTATCGGACTGCAAGCAGAGTACTCCCTGCTGGAGCGGACCGCGGAAGGGGAACTCATCCCGATGGCCGGGGAACTGGGACTGGGCGTGATGTCCTGGTCGCCGCTCAAAGAGGGAATCCTGAGCGGCAAGTACACCCGGGAGCACCACCAGCAACCGCAAAGCGGGCGGGATACCTCCCGCATCCAACCGCAGCTGAACGCCCGGACGTACGCCGTCCTGGACCGCTTGCGGGAACTGTCCACCCAAACCAACGCTACGCCGGCGGCAATCGCCCTGGCCTGGGTGATGGGCAAGCCTTTCATCGCTTCTACGCTGCTGGGAGCCCGTACCCTTGCCCAACTGAAGCAGAACCTGGAAGCATTGGCCGTCGCCTTGCCGCCCGGGTCGGTTGCCGCCCTGGATGCGATCACCGAACCGGTGCTCAACTTCCCGGTGCCTTTCCTGCGCAGTGGCGTGCAACACCTGGCCCAAGCCGGGACAACTGTCAACGGCCTGCCTTCCCCGGTACCGGCCCTGTTGCCCGCCAATGACAGCGAGGTATACTGACGGGTTTAGTTCCTATTGACGAAGGGGCAGAAAATGCCTCCGCTTTCACAATTTTTCTCCAGCCAAATACAACCCCGCCCATGAATGTAAAAACCGCCTACGACCAATGGTCTTCCCAGTACGACACCCAGCCCAACAAAACCAGGGACCTGGAGGCCGCCGCCTTGCGCGAAACGCTGGCCGGCATGCATTTTACCCATTGCCTGGAAGCCGGCTGCGGGACTGGAAAAAATACCGAGTGGCTGCTTGATGTTGCCACCAAAATTACCGCCCTTGATTTCTCCGCCGGCATGCTGGCAAAAGCAAGGGCCCGAATTCCATCGCCCCGGGTGGCATTCGTGGAGGCAGATCTGCTCGGGGAGTGGCAGTTTGCCGTTGGCAGCTATGACCTGATCGTCTTCAGCCTGGTGCTGGAGCATGTTAAGGACCTGGACGCCCTCTTCCGGAAGGCGTCCGGCGTCTGTAAGCCCGGGGGGTACGTGGGCGAGTTGCACCCATTCAAACAATACGGCGGCTCCAAGGCCCGCTTCCAGACGGGGGAGGGAACGCAGGTGGTCACTTGCTATACTCACCACGTTTCCGACTTTGCGCAGGCGGCCACGCGCAACGGATTTTCCCTCGTCAGCATCAGCGAATACTTCGATGACCAGGACCGTGCAACGATTCCCCGAATCCTGATCCTGCTGCTTGCGAAATAATCCGCTTCGCACTTGAGCATCGGCCGAATGCGCATAATCTTCAAATACAAGTTTGAGCTTTATTCATATCCCCATGCTTGACCGTTTTTTCCCCGGGGATGACGTGGAAGCCCACAAAGAACCATTGAACCAATACGCTCCCGCCGGACGGCTTGGCCAGCCGGAAGAGGTTACGCGATTGGTTTTATGGTTAAGCAGCCCGGCCGCTTCTTTTGTAACCGGTGAATATATTTTGGTGGATGGTGGGCTAGCCATTGGGGGCAACGATCAATCATCAACCTATGCTCAGCTAAGAGGTGGGACGATGACTCTCAGAAATGATTTTATAGCGATCTGCCCGCTCAACTCACTCAATCCCATTCACACCATCCCACTAATTACCACGACTCGCATTATGATTTTCATTACCCAACTTCTTTACGTGAAGGAGGACCAGGGCGAAGTCTTCCGGCAATTTGAAGCCCTTGCCATTCCCATTATCGGGAAGTACAATGGAAAGCTTTTGCTCCGCATCAAGCCCGGGCACGACAGCGTCATTGAAGCCAATATGGAGGTGCCTTACGAGATTCATTTGGTATCTTTTGCATCAGAAGACGATTTTGAGAACTTCAAACGGGATGAGGAGCGAAAACAATTTCTGTACCTGAAAGACCAGTCCATCCGGGAAGCCATTCTTATTCAGGGAGCCCGGCTGTAGCCTTTCATACCTGATCCGTATTGGCATTCATCTGGTTTTAATACGGTACTGGTCCGGCTAAAATACTGCCTTTAACCGGCTCAATGGGTACCAACCGTTTGGTACCCATTGAGCCGGTTAAAGGAAAAACTGGTGTATGATCAGGCCTTTACCTGGTTGGGCGACACGCCGAACTTTTTCTTGAATGCACTGCTGAAATGCGGCAGGGAGGAGTAGCCGAGTTCAAAAGCAATCTCCGTGGCTGATTTCCGGCCGGCTAAAATATCCTCTTTCGCCAGTCCGAGCCGAACGTCTGCCACGTATTGAAAAGCGGACAAGCCAAACATCTCTTTAAACCCCTTCTTTAATTTATACTCATTCATGCCGGCTAATTTCGCCAGCTCCGTCAGCGACGGGGGACAAGCCAGGTGTTTGAGCAGGTAGTTACGGGCAAAAGAGATCCGCTCTTTGTCATAATCGGTTTTCAGTACGGTTGCCTTTTTACTCAGCACCTTGTCGAAAGATTCTGCCTGCATCACCAGCATCTCAATTGATTTCGACAGCAAATACATCCGCTTCAGGGAATCTGCGTAAGGACAGTTCAGCACCGAACCGATGCATTGCCCGATGGAAAAATCAATCGGCAGGTTGGCGTCAGAGAATGCGGCCGCCTGATCTTTTGCAACCGCATCGGCAAAACGCCGGATGACATCATTGCCGTTACCGGCGATTGTAAAGAAAGCCTCTTTTGAAAACTGGACCAGAAACAGGCTCATTTGCAAGTCCTCGTTTTTCATGACCCCTGCTGCTTTTCTGCCGTAGAAAATATTGTGCTGATTGTTTGAAAAGGCAAAGGTTTTGCTGGTCTCCGGATCGGTCATGGAAACTTTACCTTTCAGGTTGAAGTGCATGGTGACCATCTCCGTGTCACCGCTCCATTCCAGTTCCGCACACTGGTTGAATCTGCTTTCCGAATGGATCATCCGGATGCCGTCAAAGGTCCACTGCCTGCCCCTGATCTCTCCGTAAGGCAAACAAAAGTGTAACTCATCAGACCGAAAGCCGCCGGTGTGGAAGTCTTCTGCGGTAAAATCCTGCCGGAAAGCGACCTCCCCTGCTGCAGGGTTTTTTACTTCAAATGACATTGCTCCTTTTTCTGTAAGTGATAATCCATTTCCTGTAACTCCCGGCAGGTGAACTAAACCTAGTTTTGAAACATCAGCTGTAACGCAGCCAAAGCGGTACCCGCGATCCTGTTCCGAACCCATGTACCAAAGGCAAGATATGCGTTACGGCGTTCATTCAATCCTCTGAGGAAAAATAAGGAGCAAAACTTTTGCTCATCCCAAAACATGAAAACCAGAAAAGCAATCATCATTGGCGCCGGCATTTCGGGTCCGGCCATGGCATTACAGCTCAGAAGAATCGGTATAGAGTCCGTTGTGTACGAAGGCCGCTCCCATTCAGACACCAGCGAAGGGGTTTTTCTCGGCCTCACGCCCAACGGGCAAAATGCCGTGCGGGATCTGGTCGACCTCACCCTCCTGCGGGAAAAGTATACGCCGGGCAAAATGGAATTTTACAATGCCCTCAACCGCAAGATCGGCCAACTGGACACGGCCCGGCAACGGGAGCAGTTCGGGGCCGAAACCATCCAGCTCAAAAGGGGTAAACTCAACGGTCTGCTCCGGCAGGCGGCCCTTGCGCAAAAAATACCCATCTGCACGGGCAAAAAACTCACCAGCCTCCGGCAAACGGGTAACGGCGTATCGGTGACCTTTGCTGACGGCACGGGTGACGCGGCCGACCTGCTGATTGGCTGTGACGGCGTGCATTCAGCTACCCGTAAACTGCTCTTTCCCGGCGCCCCCCTGCCCCGCTACACGGGTCTGCTCTCTACCGGGGCATACGCCCGCCTGCCGGGCATGGAATCCCTCTTCGGCGCCATTCATATGGTGTTCGGGGAAAAAGCCTTTTTTGCCTACGCCGTTTCCAATCAGGGCGAGGTGTGGTGGTTCAACAACTACCGTCGGGCTGAGGAACCTTCTCCGGGCGAGGTGGAAGGCGAACTCACGGCAGAAATCAAACGCCGGCTGCTGCAACTGCACCGCAACGACCCCCACCCGATCAGGGCTATCATTGCGGCGACTGATGCCATTGCTGCCTATCCGGTTTACGAACTGCCGTTCCTGGAACGGTGGCATCGGGGGGCTGCATGTTTGGTGGGCGACGCTGCCCATGCTACCTCTCCCCACATCGGGCAGGGCGCCTCGCTGGCCCTTGAGGACACAGTCGTGCTGGCCAGGTGCCTCCGCGACATTCCCGACGCGGAAAGGGCCTTTGCCGCTTTCGAGGCCCGCCGGCAGGAACGGGTGCGGCGGATTGTGCAACAGGCCCGCAAAGTCGGCGACAATAAAACCTCACCCGGTAAAATCGGGCAGTTCCTCCGCGACCTGCTACTGCCCTTTTTCGTACGGAGAGAAGCTAAAAAGTCAAATTGGGTCTACGCCTACCGGGAGGACTGGCTGCGGCCCGTAACGGGTTAAACCTGATCTCCCCCATCACCTTGCCAAAGCACCCTGCCCAAAGCAGCTCCCTCTGACGAGGTCAGTTCCAAAACCGGCTTCGGAAAGGGCAGAAAAAAGTATCATCCAACTGCACTGCACCAAAGGCCCGGATCAACTTTTTTTTGTCCGCCACCCGGGTGCGTTAGAATTGAAAAAGCATTTGATTGCATGCCGCATAGCGAAAAAAGGAGGAAATTTATTTCCCACTGCTGACATAGGGCTGTCACCTGCCTTGCTTTTCTTTGCAGGGCAATTATGTGAACCGGTCAGGCGTGCACTCGGTACCCCGGCCACAACCCCTTTGAGCTATGAAAAACCGAACCTGCGCCCTTTTTTTGTTTGACGGCTATGCCGACTGGGAACCGGCCCTGGCTATTGCCGGCCTCAGCCAGTACAGCGACGTTGCCATCCAGACTTTCTCTCTAACCGGCAAACCTGTTACTTCAATGGGTGGTCTGGAAGTGAGACCGCAAAAAGCGCTGCCGGAAATGCGGGCTGATGCCACTGACTTACTGCTGATTCCCGGGGGCGACGCCTGGGAACAGGAGGGTGGTGCGAACCAGGAAATCGGGCCGCTGGTAATGGAGCTGAGGCGAAAGCAAAAGCCGGTAGCCGCCATTTGCGGGGCTACCATCCTGCTGGGTAACTTAGGTTTACTCGACGCGATCCCGCACACCAGCAATGGCCCCGGCTACCTGGACGGACACTGCCCGACGTATCAGGGACAATCTTTTTACCAGCACCAGCCCTGCGTCTCGGCTGAGGGCATCATCACGGCCAACGGAGCGGCCATGACTGAGTTTGCCGGTGAGATTTATAAACACTTCCGCGTTTTTGACCAGGCTACCCTTGAAGGGGTGCTGGAAATGTACAAAAGCGGGGGCATGGTGAATAAACTCCGTGCTTAGGGCGACAACGCCCCTTTTCTTGCCGTAACCAAACCAGATCCCTATGTACGATTCACCAATGCCCACTTTATCCATTCCGGCGGGTCATCAGCCCCTCATGCCTTACCTGATCCTGCGGGATGCGGCCCGTTTCAAAACCTTCGTGGAAAGCGTTTTCGGCGCCCACCAAACCGCCCTCTATCCCCGGGAAGACGGCACCATCGTGCACGCCGAAGTGCAACTTCAGGGCTGTACCGTGATATTCGGTGAAAGCAAAAATACCTGGCCGCCCCGGACGGCGGGCCTCTACCTGTATGTGCCTGACGTGGATGAAACGTTCCAAAAAGCACTGGCCCACGGGGTTCAATCCGTAATGCCGGTGGCCGAGAAAGACTACGGCCGGAGTGGCGGCGTGCAGGCCCCCTGCGGCAACGTCTGGTGGCTCACGCAACTCTCCGCTTCCTGACCTCGCTCTCAATGGATCCAAACACGCTTAAACAAATTGCCGCCCAGCTCCGAAAACCGGAAGGGGAAATGGCCGCGCAGGTAGGCGAAAAAATGAACGAAGGCAACCGGCTGCTCAACCTGCGGACGATTGGCCGGCTATCGGTGTCATCAGGGGACCACATCCTGGAAATAGGTATGGGAAACGGCTCTTTTGTGCCGGTTATCCTCTCGGTCGCCCCTACGGTCCGCTACACGGGTTGTGACTACTCACCGGAAATGGTCGGGCAAGCCCTTGCCCGTAACCAGGTTGCAGTGGAGAACGGAAGAGCCCGTTTCCTGGTCGGGGATGCCGGGTCGCTGCCGTTCCCCGAAAGCCATTTTGACAAAGTGCTTACGGTGAACACGATTTACTTTTGGGAGCAGCCGGAGGCGGTACTTGCCGGGCTATACCGGGTGCTCAAGCCGGGCGGCACGTTGCTCATTGGTCTCCGGCCCAAAGCCTCCATGCAGCACTACCCTTTTGTGTCCTACGGCTTCCGGCTCTACGATGCGGGCGAGGTTACGCGCCTGCTCCCGGCTGCCGGCTTCCGGGTACTCAGTACCGAAGAGGAGCAGGAGCCCGACCAGGAGATTGGCGGGCAACCCGTACGGGTAGACGGCCTGGTGGCGGTTGCCCAAAAACCGGGCTGATTGCATCTCGCCGGGGCGCAAAGCGGCTACGGGTGCGAACCGCTGCCCGATTGAAGCGCTCTCTCCTATTTATGCGCTGCGCCTGAATCAGTCTGCGCGGCCTTGGGAGCACATTGAAAGGGAATTTCAAATCAAACCTCAATGCATACGAATGAAAATTAGCGGTACCCAGTGGCATCGGCGGGTTTGCCCGCATCCTGTACTTCGACGACGTACCGCCAGGCGTCGGGCTGCGAACCGTCCAGGTCGGTGAAGCCGTACACCCCGGACAACTCTCCACTGGAGAGGGAAAGGCCGTTGTAGCGGGCCACGGCCGGGTCAGCGGCCAGGGCGGCTACGGCCCGGCCGACGTAGCGGGGCGTCTCGGAGATGACAAAGTGCGGCTCCTTTTCGAGGGCGTCTTGCCATTTGGCTTCGCTTACGCCATATGTGTCCAGCATAATCTCCGAGCGCAGCAGCCCGGCGTCAGCGACAGGGCCGTGCAGCCGTGGGGCTCCAGTTCCTTAGCCTGCGCCCAGGCCAGGCGGATAACGGAAGTTTTGGCCAGGTCATAAAAGGCCGACAGCCGGTAGTGCGTCTGGTTGTAGGCGGCCGTGCCGTCGGTGACTTCCACCAGCAGGCCGCCCCGGTTCCGGATGAGCAGCGGCAGGGCAAAGTGGCTCGTGATCAGGTGTGTGTCAACCGCCAGCCGGAGCATCCGAAGTCCGTTTTCCAGCGAATGTTCCCAGATGGGTTTGTGCCATTCGACCAGGAACTCGCCGCCCCAGATGTCGTTGACCAGCACGTCGAGCCGGCCGCTTTCTTTTTCGATCCGTGCGACCAGTTCGCGTACCTGCTCCGGTACCAGGTGGTCGGTGGGCACGGAAATGCCTTTGCCGCCGGCTTCAGTCACCAGTTGGGCCGTTTCCTCAATCGTTTCGGGTAGGTTGTATTCCGACCGCCGGCCTTTGGTAGACCGGCCGGTCACGTACACGGTAGCCCCGGCGGCGCCCAGCTCTACGGCAATGCCGCGGCCGGCGCCCCGGGTCGCCCCGGCTACCAGGGCTACTTTACCAGTTAATGGTTTTTTCATCGTATGATCTCTTCTACAGGTGATCAATCGGATAGTGGGTAATGACGTTGCCCTGCCCGTCGAGGGGCACGAAGGGATTATAAGCCACCTCCCAGCTATTTTCTTCAATATCCGCAAAGCAGAATATTGTTCCGCCAAAAGGAGGCTTGAATGGCTCTTTGAGGATTTTCACTCCTTTAGTGTGCAAGCTTTGGTACAAATCCAGCACCTCTGCGGCAGTGTTCACATTGTAAGCCAACGTAAAACCACGGAAGCCAATAGGACTGCCCGGCAGTGGCAGGTTCATAAAGGCGGCCAGTTGCTTCCTATCGTAGAGGCTTAGCAATAATCCATTTAATTTAAAGAAAACAATGTCCCCGCCGGCCGCCGCCGGCTGCCAGCCCAGCTTGTCGGTATAAAATTGCCGCATGGCCGGTAAATCCTCCACCCCCAGGGTAACCACACTCAGTCTCTGTTCCATCTTCATCCCAAAAAGCCGGATTGAGCAGCCGGCACGGGGGCAAAGGTAGCCAGTGCGCTACCGGAATGCTTTGTACAAATCCGACAATCGGCCGGCGATTATTGCACCTGGGAGGGCAAAAGGCCGGCGTACCGTTTGACGTGTTTGGTCAGGTGGGCGTGGTCGTAGTAGCCGGCCTGGAAAGCAATGTCGAGCAGGCTCCGTTCGCCCCGGTTTTGGATCAGGTGGTAAGCGTGCTGGAAGCGCGTCAGGTTGCAAATCTCCTGGAGGGTAACGCCTACGATGTCCCTGAATTTGCGTTCCAGTTGCCGCTCGGTGGTGTGTTACTGCCGGGCCAGCCCGCCCACGCTTACCTTCCCTTGCGCGTCGAGAATGGTGCCGATCAGCCTGTTCATCAGCGTATTGTCCTGGCCGTTGAGCCGGCCCAGCAACCAGGCGTTCAGCTTCTCCGTGGCTTCCTCATGCCCTTTGCGCTTGCCCAGGGAATGGCAGTAGCCGTACTGGAGAGAGAATGTTTTCCGGTCGAGTTCTTCGATCTTGTTGGCCGCTCCCTGCATGCGGATGCCCAGCAGCGCACTCATTCCGAAAGGTTTAGAAGCGGATTGCCACCAGGTTTGCGCCGGGTTGCAGCAAGGTGTCCTGAAAGGTGGTCATCGTACCGGCCAGGCAGGCGCTTTCGGGCTTCAGCCGGTGGTGCTGCCCGTTCCATACCCGTACTTCTTCCCCCAGGTTGAGGATGATATCGGCGCAGATGTCGGGAATAACTCTCCTGGCGACCGTTCCTCCATTACCGGCCCTCAGGATCCAGTAGCAATCAATGAAGGGAACCAGCCGGGGGCCGGCGTGTATTCCTGGTATTCCATGCAATGCTCAGGGTGAAGATACAGTTTCAAAGGTAGCCGCTGTGCCGGAACTGCTCTGCGAATAAAGTTAAATTCCGCAAGGCGCAGGGATTGAAAACGTCCACCAAGGCAAGCCCTGTTGCAATTACCCCCGCAAAATGCCGTTTTCACCCCTTTCCCGGCCCACCTTCAGATTTGAAACTTCAGCAAAAGATCAAAGACGCTGGGATGCCTACCCTGGAAAAAATGGTTGTTTGAGCACGAACGAAAAACCTTGAACGTAAACCTTATCCGGTGAAAGTCATAGCCAGGCGTAGAGTCCTGAGTGATGGCCGCGGTCATAATCGTCCTCCAAAATGGCAAACGTATCCTCGTCAGAGAGGTTGATTAAGTGCATTATTGCCATACCTTTCAAGAACTACCCACGCAAAATCCCTGAAAAGTGCAAAGAGACTGCGTTCCTGAGTTTGACTTAAGGAGCAACGGTTTTTTTCAACAACTGCGCCAGCCGCGCCGGCTGCCCGGCAGCAAGGTCTACGCGGGGATTATGGATCTTTTCCACCAGTGACATAAACGCGGGAGGATGCACCGCCTTGCGGCCACTGGCGGTACTCACGCAGTAATACTTGGTCCACAGCAGGGCTTTTACCTGTAGTTTTGCTTCGTCCAGCATGAGCGCCTCTACCTGCACAAAGTGGTCTGAATGTCCGATCAGGGACGTTCGGATCCAGACGGGCTCGTAGTAGCGGGCCGGTTTGAGGTACACCAACTCGTGTTGCCCGATCACCCAGCCTACCCCGTTCCTGATGAACTCCTGGATGTCAAACTGGTAAAAGTCCCGCAAATGATCTTCGCGGGCTGAAACCAGGTAATCCAGGTAACGGGCATTGTTGAGGTGGCCGAAAGGATCACAGTCCCCGAACCGGATTACGTACCGGGTGCAAGGTTCAATGTCAAGGGGTAGCTGCATAGAGAATAGACCGATCGGTCTTTTTATAGGTAAAAAAATTTATGCTTCCAGCTCTTTTTCCACGTATTGCCGGAGGTGATCCAGGATCCGGTTCAGCTTTCCGGGGTTGCCCGTTATTTTGGCCAACATAATGCCCCCTTCAATCTGGCTAAACATCAGTTCGGCGGCTTCTTCTGCATTCACCTGCGGCTTTATTTCTCCTTTCGCCTTACCTTTTTCCAGAATATGCACCAGCCCGTCGAGCATTTGCTGCACGGCTTGGGCTACCTGTTCACGCATCTGGGGCAAGGTATCGTCCACGTCGCAGCTCGCATTAAGCAGGGGACAGCCTCCCGGAATGGTCGGATTGACCGAGTAATTTTTGTAATAGTCAAAAATGGCCTTCAACTTATCGGGAGCAGTATTTTTAGTGCGAACTTTCAGGCGAACTTCCCCCATCACCTGCTCAACGGCGTAATTAAAGGCGTGCAGGGCTATTTCTTCTTTGCCGCTGAAATTACCGTACACGCCGCCCTTGGCCAGGCCCGTCGCTTCCAGTATATTGCCCATGGAAGTTACGTAGAAGCCCTTGGTATTGAATAACTGTGCTGCCTTCTCAATGATGAACTGCGTGGTTCGGTCCGCTTTCGATAACATATCGTTCCGTTGAATAATTGCTTTATTACGCCTCTTGTTGACACTAACCTTGTTGCAGTACGGAATAATGAAGCTTGCAGCAAATATAGACCGATCGGTTTGTATTTGCAAGCCCGTACTGCTTTTTTAGCTGCCTGAGGCCCGCGCAAACCCATCCTTCGAAAGGGTCGGTCCTGCTTGTGTTAAGCAGCTCAGGTTTATCTCCGGGTATTGATCGCCTGTCCAATGCGCATGGCAGCCTCTGCCAACTTGCTCTATACCGCCGCTTGCCGGTTGTACTTCTGGCGGTATTCGATAGGCGACAGGCCGGTAATCTTTTTAAAGGTCGTACGGAAGGCTTTCGTATCCGTGTAGCCCACGTTGAACATTACTTCCATCACGTTTTCCCGGCCCGATTCCAGGCTCAGCTTGGCCGCTTCCATGCGTACCCGTTGCAGGTATTCTACTACCGAATTGGCAGTAGCTTTCCTGAACCGCCGTTCCAGATTGCGCCGGCCCAGGGCCAGCTGGTCGGCCAGTTCGTCCACCGTGATTTTACCGGAGTAATTCTGCTCAATGAACTCCTGGGCCTTCAGGACGGCATCATCCTCGTGTTCCCTTTGCCCCTGGAAGATGATGAAGGGGGACTGGCTTTCCCGGTCAATGTCGATCATAAAGGTTTTCGCGGTAAGTATTGCCATGTCCCGGCCGGCGTATTTTTCAATCAGGTACACCACAAGGTTCTGGAAGGAAAGTGCCCCGCCGCTCGAATAAATGCCCCGGTCGTCGGTAATGATCTTGTCGGGCACTAGTTCTACCTCCGGGAACATCGTCCGGAAAGCGTTGGCAGCGCTCCAGTGGGTAGTGCATTTTCTACCGTCCAGCAGGCCGGTGGCGGCCAGTAAAAAAGAACCAAGGCACAGACTCGCCAGGGACGCCCCCTGTTTATACTGTTTGACCAGCCAGGGGATAAATTCCCCATTAGCCTCAAGTGCTTTGCCGATGTCTCCCTGAATGGCCGGTATGATGACAAGGTCCGTCCGGGTGATTTCTTCCGTGACTGCATCCGGATAGACGCTGAATAACCCCTTTTTAATGCCAGTCTCTTTCCGCAGGCCCACCAGCTGCACCGTCCACAGGGGCGGCTTGCCCCTGCCGGCCAGAAAAACATTGATCTCCGAAAGAATCTGGTGGGTGGCATCGATGTGGGTCAGGCTGCAATCGCCCTCCGGAATGAGAATACTGATGTGAATCATCGGGTAGATTACTGTTTTTAGGGGTGAATGTACGCCTAAACGCTGTCGCAATCAACCCCTTTAATTGACGTTTTAACACCCGCTTTGGCCGAATCGGGGGTACTAATTTTGGGGCAGCCTATTCTCTGCGGTGGGAAAATCATGAGCAGTCCAGGAGTAACAATCCCTTAAACCCGAAAATGATGGTCCCCAAGATGCACAATATAAGCATTTACGTGCTCTCGCTGCAGAGCGCCGTATCCTTCTACGTGGATAAGCTCGGTTGCAAGGTGCATACGGATGTTTTCATCGAACCGGATACGCACTGGGTACTGGTTTATCCCCCCAATCAACCCGATCTGCAACTGCTACTGATTCCGGTGGAAGAAGGCCTGCTCTTTAGGGGTAGCCAGGTGCAGCAAATGCGCAAACTCATTCAGCAGCAAGTCTTTAGCCACGGGGTTTTCAAGTGCGGACACCTGCATGCTACCTATGAGCAGCTAAAAGCCAAAGGGGTGAAGTTTCTGGCTGGGCCGGGGGAGGGGTTCCTGGGACAATACGAAGCGGCGTTCCTGGACGACTCGGGCAACTGGTTCCGGCTCACCGAGGACGAAACTGCAGTTTAGGTGAGAAAACCCATTCAAAAAGAACATGACCGCATCTTCCGCTGCGCAAGTCTTTTTGGAAAAAGCAACAAGTACAATGCTAATGTTTCTGCCGAGTGCCCGGCATGGCACGATATTCCGGAAGGAATTTATGAGAATTATCCAGAGGGTGCAAGTCCCCTACATCCGAGTTGGAGAAGCCTGTCAGCAAGCGGCAAGGGCGTCACTGGTAATAGTGGGGCTGAAGGTAGCGAGCACGGGGGTGCGAAGGTATCACCCGAAGGCCGAGGCATGCTCCTGCGAGTGAGCACTTGGTTCTGCCAGAAAATAGCCTGGCCGTCGCGGAAACTGATAATGCCGCTGCGGTAGTTTCCCCGGGCGTTTTGGTTCATTGGTTCCGGTTCGATCAGGACCAGTTGGGTTACCGCGCCGGGATGAGTTGCCGCGTACTGGGTGGCCAGTTGCCCGACGTACGAATGGCCGCTGAGGGTAAGAGACTTGCCGGGAGCCACCGCATGCCGAACCTCGTCAGTCCCTTCGTTGAAGCTTTCCAGATCCAGTTTCTCCTCAGGCACCCGTTCTGATAATCCGGCTCCCCGCTGGTCGCATATGACCACGAAGTAGCAGTCCGACAAGTCTTTGAGGGGCAACAGCCGGCGAAAATCTTCGCCCTGACGGCCCGGTAGCACGGAAGCCGGTGGATTGGCCGGGTTACCGAACGTCTGCAGGTGAATGGTACGTTGTCGTCGGGCTACTACCTCCTTGCTTGGATACACTTAAATGTGAGCTTGGACATTGCAGCCCGTACTGTTTCTTATCAGAGTACCGCCATCTGCTGAACTTTTATCGCTTTGAAGTTTCCAAAAACTCATTGAATAAGCCATCAAAGCGATCAGGGATAATGCCTGGGGCATGATAATGAAGTACTTCAGGGAGAGAATAAAGGTGATTCCGGCAAGTAAAGCGGGCAGGAGCACGCTACCTTTATGCTTATCAAAGGCATAGTTGAGGCTGCCGGAGAGGAAAAAATTCTGCAAGCCTGTAAAGAACAGCAGTACTCCCATGGCAATGCTAAAGCCTTGGTGAAAGTCCAGCAGGCTAGGGCTTCCCAATCCAAATACGCTAAGTTTAAAAGCTTCCATTTGTGAAATGACAGGAGCACCGGCCGGGTCATTACCAGCAAGGGCAAAATGGAGAGCGGTGTGCCCGGCACCCATAATCATCATTGATACAGAGCCGGTTTTATACAGGGTTTTCGCCGTGATATTCATCGCGTTTTTTTCTGTAAATATATCCGCACCGATTGCGATAGTGCTTAACCTGGGTTAAATAAGCAGGCGTTTGAAGATGGATATTCCTTTCCTTACTGGTGAGTACTGATCCTCTTGCGTATTCTGCTCAAGGACTGAGGCCTCATATTTAAATATTCAGCAATATATCGCAGCGGAATCTTTTGGAAGATCTCCGGATGCTGGCTAACCAGCTTCAGATACCTTTCCTCAGCACTGAGCAGCATAAAATCCTCTACTCGTTTTTTGGCCAGAACATATAACTCTTCGGCTACCAGTCGGCCTATCTTCTGAAAGGGCGGTATCTTTTCATAGATCGTCATGGCTGAGGTATAATCTAAACTTACCAGGGTAGCCTCGCGAAGACATTCTATATAGTATTTGGAGGGGCGCTGGCAAAGGAAGCTTTCATAATCTGTCACAAAGGAGCCCTCAAGCTGGAATAAGAAGTTTTTCTCGTTGCCCTTCTCATCGATGGCATAGACGCGGAAAATACCATTGGGGTTAAAGCCTACCATGGTACAAACTTTATTAGGCGTAAGCAGAAATTCGCCCTGCCTGCAGTGAACGACCTTGAAACTGCTATAAATAAAATTCCACTCCTCTTCAGAGAGGGCAGAACGGTCGTTGAAGTACTGTTTTAAGAAGTCTGTAGGGGTCATGGCTGTGTCCTCAATAAAGTATAGGTTCCGGTTCGGCAAATTGCGGGTAGTTTCTCGGAGGGTTACATCTCCATGCTGCCCCAATTATACTTCATTCCCGGTTTTGTCTACCTATTGCTCCATTGCAGCAGGCTTGCTGCACGGGTAAGACCCGGCAATAAAACTGACTAGCGAAGTCAGTTTTAGTTACACATGACCAACCTGGCGTCTACCCCGGCAGCATTTACGCGCACCTGCTCTGCTTCTTTGACAACGAGGTGCCCCACTGCGGGCAGGACAACGTCTACCTCCGCGCCCTGGGCATTGAGCCGCCCCACTTCTGGGAACGCGACTGATCCGGCATCACCCGGCTTACAGGACAAACCTTTCGGGATCGAAACAACGAAAGGTTTGTCTTGTTAATCCTTTTTAGCCTCTCAGTAAGAGAGCCCTGGCGTACGCTTCAGGTACGCCTCATCGGTCAATTGCCTGAGCATGAAATCGGCCACGTCGGCCCGGGAGATTTTGAGTCGGGTCGTCTTGTCACCCGCCGGAAAGCCGTGCCGGTAGGTGCCCGTGAGGGGGCCGTCGGTAAAGGCCCCTGGCCGGACGATGGTCCAGTCGAGCCGGCTTTTTTTCACGTATTCCTCCTGCACTTGATGATCCGCGTACGCCTCCTTGAGCAGCAGCCCGAACATGACGTACTTCCAGAAGAAGTCTAAGTTGCCCCGGCTCTCGCCGGCACCTAGCGTGGTCTGGCACACCAGCCGTTTCACCCCAGCGCTTTCCATGGCCCGGATGATGTGGCGGGTTCCTTCCGCGCGGACCCTGCCCTGCCGGCCCGCTCCGAGGGCGCAAAGAACCGCCTCCTGGTTTTGTACGGCTTTGGCAACTAAATCGTAATCGAGCACGTCGCCCTGCACCAGCTCCAGGTGGGCGTGCCGGATGCCCAGCTTTGCCGGCGTGCGGGCAAAAGCAGTGACTGAGTATCCTTTTTGCAATGCTTGCTGGACCAACTGCCGGCCTACGCTGCCGGTTGATCCGAAAATAAGTAGTTTTCTCATCGTTTGTTTTAGGGCAAAACTAAGATGGCTACCACCCGCCAAAATAGAACAAAACCGACAGTCGGTCACCGGATCAGTGCCGGTTATCGCATTAGTGCCGGAAAGTTGTCGATCAGCCCGCAGGTTTGTTGTTGCCACTGGGAAGGGGCTACCCCGGCAAATGCCCGGAAGGTGCGGATGAAGTGGGATTGGTCGGCGTAGCCGTTGTCGTAGGCCACGTCCGAAAGCAGGGCATAGCGGCTGTGTTTCAACTGGGTCAGGGCAGCCTGAAACTGACATACCCGGGCAAACAGCCTGGGCGGGATGCCCACGTGCTGATTGAACCGCCGCTCCAGGCTTCTTTCCGTAAGCCCTAGTCCGTGCCGCAGTTGCGGCAGGGAGAGTTGACCGTGAGCCCCCATGATCCGGGTAAGGGCAAACCCGGTGAGGGCATCCACCGGCAGGTCCGTTTTACGGAGCAGCCCCGAGAGCCAGCCGGCCAGTACCCCGATCTGTTCGCTCACCGATGCAGCATTGCGCAAACGTTCGGGCAGGTGGGCCGACAGCAAGCCTACATCCAGGCAGGCGTCGGTGAGCTCAATGGCATCGAACCCGAACAGGGGCTTTATGGTGTTGGGAAAGAAACAGACGCCCACGGTCCGGAACCGCCCGAGTAAACTGATGCGGGTACGCGTCAGGGTTTGTCCGTACAAAAAAAGCTCCGGCAGTTGCTCTTGCGTGTCCTCGTAATAGGCGCCCTCCGCGGCGGGCTGGAACAGCAGCCCCGGGCAACCGTCGGCCAGCGGACCCAGGGCTACCGGGCTCCCGTAGGCGCAATGGCTTTCCAGCGTCCAGAAATACTGAATGTAGTCCTTCAGCGAAGCGGGCGGCAGTATGCTTTTGAATTCCATTGGCAGCGGTTTTCACTCCGGGCTGCTATCCGGCAAAGTAATTACTTTACCTTTTGAAATACTTCCGTATTCTCATTTAAAAATTGTCCCAATCCACCGGCCGCTTTTTCGATCAGCTCCTGGAGGGGTGGGCCGGGCGGCCGGAAAAGCTCCGTTTCGACCTGTATTGTCCCTCTTTTCATCGTCCGTTTCCAGGTGCCGGCTACCTGCCCGTTTACCAGGACTACCGGCCGGAAAACACCATTACTTGAAATGACCCTTGCCGGACTTTGCGATGGGAGTGAAGGGCTGCGGTCTTGGTAGCTGATGAGAAACTCGTCGTACGCGGGCAGCAAAAAGACCCCTTCCCCGCCTGCATCCGGATCAAGAGCTGACTCAGGCAGCCAGTACGTTTGCCCGTCAACCGTACGGGAAACAAATTCCGGCCCCAGCCCGGCCACGCCTTTTCTCACTTCGGCGGCCGGCAAACCCGACCACCAGGCAAAGTCCTGGGCCGTGGCCGGACCATGGCTGGCAAAGTACCGCCGGGCCAGCCGGCTCAATGCTTCTTCCCGGCAGAGGGCTTCGGTTTGGGGCACCCGCTGGGCCAGCAGGGCGTACGTCTGTTTGTTTCCCTTTGCCCGGCCGCTGCACACGAGGCCGTCGAGTTCGGCCCGCAGCATCAGGTGCGTTGCCCTGCCTTCATCGGTAGCCATGTTCGCTTTCACCAGTTCGCTCACCAGTTCCTGCCGGGTCAGGTGCCGGCCGCCGGCCAATGCGCTTTCAATGATCCGTTGGCTCTTTGCAATGGTGGCTTCGCTAAGGCCCAGTTCGCGGTGGCGCGAGGCGAGTGCCGACCGGATGTGGGGGGCGGTTAAGGAGAGCATCCAGCGGATGTCTTCGGCGACCACCAGGTGCCAGGTGGGCCTTAGCACGTGGGTCCGGATAATTTCCCCGTCGTTGAGGGCGGTTTCTACGGTAGGGTCAGCAAGGTCAGGCAGGCGTACGCCGAGGGCCCATTTAGCCATCGGATAATCCTGAGCCTGCACGGCGCCCATCCAATGCACCAGGTCTTTGGCCGTATTCAGCCGGGTGCCGGCAAGGCGTTGGGTTACCAGCCGCAGTGCGGCAATGTGAGTTGCTTTCATGAAGTGATGAGCTGTAGCGTTATGCCCCTCCCCCAGCGGATGCGTATTTATTGCGCACCGGCTGATTCCCACTTTCCCTTCTGTTTGGCAATATCGATTAATTTCTGTCCGTGATCGGTCATCAATCCTTCTTTTATCATGCGTGGGTATTTTACAAATAAACACCCGGCCGGCGACAACCCTATGTCAGGAGGCGCGTGAAAAAAATGCATTTTTTTCATCCGTTCTTACCGCATTCCTACCCAGTGGGGGTAGAGCGGCTTTTGCCTGCTTGCTGCATCCAGTTTAGCCACCTGGGCAGGGGTTAAATTCCACCCCGTTGCCCCCAGGTTTTCGAGCAACTGCGCTTCATTGCGGGCTCCGATTACCACGTTGCAAACCGTTTTTCGTTGCAGGAGCCGGTTCAGCGCCACCTGCGGGATGCTTTTTCCGTTCTGCTCCGCTATTTCTGCCAGCGCATCCACAACCCCGTAGAGCAGTTCTTCATCGACCTCCGGCCCGCCTACCGTACCGCCTGACTTGATGCGGCCCTCCTGCAAAGGTTGATTCCGCCGTATTTTACCCGTGAGCCGCCCCCACCCCAGAGGACTCCAAACCATCAGCCCGAGGCCCTGATCTTCGGCCAGTGGCATCAACTCCCACTCGTAGTCACGCCCAGCCAGGGAATAGTAGCCCTGGTAAACGACGTATTTCTACAGCCCATTTTTTTCTGAAACGGCGAGTGATTTCATCAACTGCCAGGCGGCGAAGTTTGAACAACCGATGTACCGGACTTTACCGCTACGCACCAGGTCATCAAGGCAAAAGCGTTTCTTCCACCGGTGTGAGGGGATCAAAACCATGCATGAAAAACAGGTCAATGTAGTCGGTGCCGAGCCGTTTCAGGCTGGCTTCGCATTCCCGGATGAGATGATAACGCGAAGCCCCTTTATCGTTGGGACCATCACCCATTGAGAAGGTCGCTTTGGTTGAGATGAGGGCTTGGTGGCGTTTGCCTTTGAGGGCAGCGCCTAAAATTTCTTCCGCCGCGCCTCCTGAGTAGACGTTGGCCGTATCAAAGAAATGAACCCCGTGCGCCAGGCAGATGTCCACCAGCCGGGTGGCTTGATTGAGGTCCGTTTCTCCCCATCTTCTGAAGAATTCATTGGTTCCCCCAAAGGTAACCGTACCAAAACTCAGACTGGGAACGCGCAGTCCGGCGCTTCCTAATTGCCGATATTCCATCTTTTCTCCCGTTTAAGTGAGTAATGCAAGGAGGCAAAGCTAGCGCCGCAGCCCGGCGCTTTTGCAGGAGAAAGTACGGGATCACGGGTACTTTTCACGGGTAGTGACTCAGCGGTAGTCGGATGGAGATTTTCCGGTTTGGCTTTTAACAATAGTACGAAATAGATTAGGATAGGATCATCAGCAGAGAAGCGGCGATTCTGGCGTAATTGAGCAGTTGTTGATAAGCCGGGTTCTTTTTAGCGGTATGGGCACAAAGGCCGAAGGCTTGAAAAAACGTTGGAGCAGATGTTCATTGGCATATTGGGTTTTAATGTCTGGCAGGGAGAAGGCGCCTCTGTGGGTAAGGAGCACTGAGAGGTAGTGGACGATTTTGGCTAAAGAGATCAAAGAGAGAGAGAAGTTGAATTGGAAGTTGAGGCGGTTGTCTTGCCGGCTCTGGCAATGCTCCAGGCCCAGGAGTTGTTTGGCATCACGGTAAAGGAATTCGATCTGGAAACGCAAGTGGTAGTAGTACCAAAGGTCAGTCCCGGAAATACTCGTATCGGTAGAGGCAAACAGTTTGCTGCTCCTGAGCCGGCCATCGGGATGATAAGTATGCAAGAGGACCACTTTGAGCAGACACTTGAGGGATTTGCAGTACAGATTGGCTTGATAGGCCTGCCAGTCTTGTTCCTGGATGCAGAGGCGGAAGCAGGAGGGGTCTGGTTGAGTGGCATTGACTTTCCCGGCGTACTTTCTTTGACGTCCCCTGCCGGCTCTTTTGGGCCCCAGGCAGGGTAAAACAACACTGCATCATTACGCAGACGGGTAATCACATGAAAGCCGGCCTGAGTGAGGGGATTGATGAAAGAGAACTTAGCAAAGTAAGCATCTACGGCTACATAGCGGGAAAGACCAGGCAGCTGAGTAGCCTGACTGGTAAGCAAGCGCGCATAGTAAGCCAGCAAAGTTTGGCCGGCTGGCAGTACTGTCTGAGTGGCATGGTAATGAAAAGCCGTATGATTAACTACATCTACCAGGGCGATTCCAGCTATTTGCAGGCCTCGCTTTACGGCCTGAGCACACCCGGACCAGAAGTAGCCTAATCCGCAAGTATGCTTGCCCGACTTACGGATGAAACTCGGATCGAAAGCCAACAGGCGCTCTTTTTGCGTATACTCGGTGAGCAGCAAGTGGTTGAAGGCTCGAAAGTCAAAGCCTTTGCTGAACCACTTACGGTAACTCACCGCACTTAAAGGACTTTGTCTTGCCAGGTTCTCAAACGTGTAGCCGCCTCTCAAGCTCAGCCAGGTGAGCACTAACTGCACAAAAAAGTCCCTTTGCCATTTGCCAATCCCTGCCATTTTGCTCAATATTGACTCGGTGAGTGTTTCGATGCTCATTGGGTAAAAGTTTAGTGTTGGTCTCGCAACCCAAACCTACGCTTTTACCCCTTTTATTGCTTACCCTTCCGCCATCAACAGCCCTTTGGCCAATTTTTACTGCCCACAAACCCTTTCGTACTATTGTTACAGGATAATTCTATTCTATACAATATGCATTTTTCTAGAGCTATGAACTGATAAAGCTCGTCCTTTCAAATGCATCTGGAAATTAATAAATGGTTTCTGGGGAAGCTAGTAGAATTTTATATAATTTATAGTATATAAACTGAGGGGTGAATGATATTATGCAAAGAAACTCTACCTCATACAGCCGAAAAATTCGCAATACGTTGCATTATAGCCTTGATGATCCGTAACCGGCCTTCGCCCGACCCATATGGCAGCGCACATGTGATTCCCTCATCTGTTTCACCACTGCTCAGCAGGAGTTTACACTGATCTTGTATGTACGTTCTTACAGTAGAAGGAGCTGCGTGTATTTCATCTTCTAAAGAGGGCCTGCTGTCAAAAAGGTAGATGATATCTTCAAAATCCGTACTGGTACGAATATCTTTTTGCCCCCTGTTTCTGAATGCCTCCAGCTTGGAAGCAACAAAGTAAGGCGGCGTAAATATCCGGACGGATTGCTCACCAGGTAGCTGATGCCAGACAGCTTCTTTTATTCCCTCTTCATACCATCGGTTACTAAACCCGAGAATGTCGGGATCAGTAGGCATGATGTCCACTGTGGTCGTCTGGTATACCCACCGGCAAATTGGTGCCCTTTCTCGTGTATCGTTGCGGAATCCCATTTCACGAAGCCGGTCTTCCAGTGCATAGTACTCACCACGGGATGCGAGTTCAATAATGCAGTCTACATCATCGGTTGGTCTTACCTCCGTGGCAGCAGGATCAGTAGCATATAAACTTACTGTGGCTCCGCCCACAAATACTACTTCCTGAAGTAAGGGACCCAATCCATTGGCCACTACTTGTAACCGAACAATATTTTGGTGGGACATCAGCTATACTATTTTGATAAGTCTGGTCAGTTCCTCTGCCGCTATATTTTGTTCCCTTGCCCGGCCTACCCGGATAGCATCCACCAACGCCAGTAATTCGTGCAATCGTATATTTTGCTTTACCGCTTTGGGAACACTGCTGTACAAAGGTTCAATAGCCTGCCCTCTGACCGTGCCAGCTTCATCGGGCCACACGTATACATCACTGGCATACTTAATTATTTCTGCTAATGAGCCTACTGAATGAGCAGTGGGCACACCACGTACAACTGGTCCCGGTTTTACCGGAAAGACGTATTTTAAGCCGTGGATGAGAAACTCCAGCAATGATAGCCGGTGTACAGATTTTTTCTCGTTATTTATTAAACCGGCGAAAGCGGATCGGTGTAAAGATTCCGAAACCTCTGATTGACTTATATGTAGTTCATAAGAAAGAGTAAGATGGTTCCAGAACTCAGAGTTCTGGGCTATTATATTAAGCAGGATTACCACATCCTGTGGCCGCATTCCTTTATGTTTCTTCATACTTCTACATGGAATATCGTAAATCGCGATATGCGATATTACTTAAATGATTTTAAAGATCAATGAAAGTTCTACCATTAGTTTCAAAGTAGCTTTGTGCATCTCCCGAGCTTTCAGATAAAAGATGAATCAAGGAAAAGCTTTGGTTTTACTGCCCACTTAGCTGCCTTTCGGGTTTCGAATCATTCACCTACCGGCAATACTTGAAAAATACCTTTAGCCGTTTTGCTATTCTAGGAACTGGAGTTTAATTTGAGGAACGCAGCCAGGGCTGCTCATTCAACATACCATGGCTACGCCGCATTTCTTATTTATTCTTTTACCCTGCCTTCGAGCGGCTCCACACCTCAAGCATCACTTTATGCTTGTATTCATCCACTATCTTGGCATAAGTCATAGTAGTTCTGATATCGCTGTGGCCTAAGATTTCCTGTAACACCTTCAGATCCATCCCCCGCATCAGACTTTGTGTAGCAAATGTGTGCCGGGCAGTATGGGTGCTGACGCAGGTCCATTTGGGAACAAAAACAGATTTAGGAACCCCCTGCTCATAAACCACTGTCTGAACCGGGTACTCCAGGCCCGCCAGACGGGCAATCCATTTCAGATATTCATTCAATCCGTTGATTGGTAATGACTGGCAGGGATTTGATACTGCGGCCCTGATAACGTTCGATGATTTCCAATGCCTGTGGCACTAGCACAATTTCAACCCGTTTATTCAATTTCTTCTGAGTGCTCATTGTCTTTTGGGGCATTATGTTGATCACCTTGTAAGGACCTTTGTCTACTATGTGATTTGTCGAAAGATTGAACAGATCCGAATAGCGGAGGCCGGTATAACAGGCGAACAGGAAGGCATCACGCACTTTGGACAACTTATGGTTCATTTCCAGTCCCATAATTTTGTCAAGCTCCTCCTCCGTTAGAAATATCTTCTCCGGCTCAATATAGGCAGCCCTGAGCTTCAGGTAATCAGCATGCAGATTGATGCCTTTTTCTTCCCGGCAGAATTTGAAAAAGACCTTCAGGTTCTTGACCATGCTGGCGATGGTATTGGGATGAAAATCGTAACCCTCCGCCAGGAACACCAGGAAGGTATTGTGGACCTGCAGTGTATAGGCCTCAATGTCCACCGGCTCCCGCTCCTTATGGTACTCCCGGAAGTGATTCAGGGTACTGTTGTATTTTTTGAGCGTATTGGGCTTGTAGCCGCGCTGCCTGAGCAGCAACACAAACTCCTCCAGCAGTTCGAGAAAGTTCTTCCTGGGGGCAGTGGTCTGAGGTGATTCGGGCAGCAGCTCCGATTTCAACATGGCCGGCGCAGGAACAATCCCCTTCTGCATGTACTCCCGGTACGCCTTCACCGTTTTTTCGGCGAGTGTTTCCAGAAACGTCTGGGCATCCTGATAGCCCGGCAGTGACCGGCGAAACTTTCCTTTGTCTGCATCCCAGTGCCTGGGCTCGCACTTTTCGCCCGTGAAATACTTGAGTTGATAATTCTTAGGGCCTTTTCAAATATACACGAAAAGGCCCTTTTTGATTCCCTGACCGGAAATTTCCGGACCCAGCCGACACGCTCCATTCTCCGGGCTGTCCTTTTTTGCCGTGGCCACCGGTGTTTCATTTGCAGCATGATTCGTAGCCTATCTACCTTATCTACGTAATCGGCTACAAAGTATGAGATCCGTACACATCCGCTTTCCGCTCAGCCTCCACAGTCGCCACCTCGGGTACCAGACCCTGCGGCGAAGCGTGGCCGCCGGGTGGAACGAACTTAACGCCCGGCAGCTGGCAGACGTGGCCGAAGCCCTCTTCACCATCTCCGATCCTTACGCTCGCAACCTGCAGCTGATCCGGATCCTGCTCAGGCTCCCGTGGTACCGCCTGCTGGCCCTGTCGGGCGAATACATGCTGGATCTGGAGCAACTGATCACCTTTCTGTTGGAAGAAAATACCCTCACCCGCAATCTGTTTCCGGTGCTGCGTTTCCGGTCTCCGGTCTCCCTTCTCCGGTCTCCTTTGTATGGCCCGGCTGATGGTTTTTCAAATATCAGATTCAATGAGTTTGTCTACGCCGAAAGCTGGTTTATGAGCTATCAGGAAACCGGTGAAACCGCTGACCTCGACCGGCTTATTGCCGTGCTGTACCGGCCCAAAGACAAGAAGTGTGACCCTGCCAGCCCCACCTTCGGAGGCGACGTGCGGGAGCCCTTCAATGATACCCTGATCGAAAAGCGGGCCCGATGGGTCAGCCGGCTGCCCCGCAAAGTCAAGCTGGCCATCCTGCTCTGGTACACCGGCTGCCGCATGGATCTGGTGGAGAGCTACGAAAATGTATTCTCAGGGGACAAGGAGAACGCAAAGGCAAAGCAGCCCTGGCTCACCATGATCAGGCACGTACCCAGTGAAAAATTCGGCCTTATCTCCCAGATCGAAGCCGAACGGGTGCATACCGTACTCTACCACCTCGACGAGATGATGGCCGAGTCCGAAGAGCAGCGCAGGGAAATGGAAGCCCAACGAGTCAATAACCGATAGATATGCAAAAACAAATGGATGCCCGGTACCTTTCAGAAGCATCTCTTTTAGAATGCCTGAAACAAAACGACCCGCGGGCCTTTAACTATCTGTACAGCCATTACAAGAACTTTTTTGTAAAGTCTCTGATGTACAGATTTCCAGGCTTCAACAGGCTGGAAATTGAGGATGTATACCATCAGGTGATTGTTCTTTTCAACCGTCAGCTGCAGGAGGAAAAAATCAGGCTGACCTGCAAACTGAGCAGTTACCTGTACTCAATAGGGTACCGTTTATGTGCAGCTTATTATCTGAAATATTACAAGCGGTTTGTGTTTAACGCGGTTGAACGAATGCCCGATTCTCATGCCGAAACACCGGAAGACGGCCCGGATGATCTGCTGTACGCCAGACAGCAGTACGTCCGCAAAGTCATGGACAGCCTGGGTGAAAACGAAATTGCCCTGGTGGCCAGCAATGACTCACTAGCCGATATAGCCCGCAAAACGGGCTATGCCAATGAACATTCGGCCAAAAGCAGAAGGTATAAACTGCTGCAGACGCTGCGCAACAGTGATGAAGCCAGAGCACTCCTGCAAATGGAAAGAGGTTTCAACTAATCATGAAGCCATCCCAAATCTATACTCCCAAATGCGACACTCAGAGTACACCCGATACTTCCGCAACATAGCCAGCCTCCACCCGGCCCTCCGGCACAGCGAAGCAGAAATGCACTTTGCCCGCATCGTGCTGGCACGGGATGAGCTTGGAAACGACAACATCCAGGAGTTTATCTCCTCGCTCCGGAGCAGGATACACCCGCCCTTCATGCTCCTTGTGGCCTACGATCACGGCGACCAGAACAACGGCGGCGACCAGCGCCGCAAGGTGTATCAGTGCGCCTTCCTGATTCTGGATAAGGCTCCGGGCGGCGACTTTGACGCTGAAGAAGCCGTCTACGACTCCACCGAAGAAATCGGGGAGCAGATCCTGGCTTACATCCTGCACGACTTTGAAGAAGGTACCATGAGCGGCAATGGCCGGCTGGTACTGGAAAATGAAATGGGTGGCGAGAAGATCGGCAAGGTGGAAGGCTTCACCGGCACCCGCTTCACCCTATCCTTCTGGCAGAACTACAATGGTCCCCTGTACCACAACCCCCAAAACTGGACCATCTGATGGCAAATGTATTACTCACCAGGCGCCGGTTCGTCCACTCCACCGGGATTCGTATCGTTGAACGGAACTACGATACCGATGACCGTTCCATAAAGGAAACGGAGTTTATCATTCCCCAGTCGCAGAGTTTCAACTATCCCAACTACTCCAAACCCGCCGGCGAACGGGTGCACGCCTACGTGGGCGACATATTCAACAACGGACCCACCGGCGAGTACGGCTTCCACGAGGTCTACCACGACGGAAACGGCGGCGTTACGTTCACGGTCAGCCCGCCGGTCAGCGGTGAGCTGACTATTACAAATGCCCTCTGCAAGGGAGCCGCCACCGGCTCTGTCTTGGTGAGCAACCTTCAGCACGGCAGCGGTCAGTACCGCTTCCTCTGGAATGACTTTGCCACAGGTCAGAACCGCATCAACATCCCGGCCGGCGACTACTGGTTGGACATCTCCGACGCGGCCGAGCCCCTCAATACCTTCCGCTACCACGCTTCCGTGGCTGAGCCGGCCACGGCCATCACCGTGGGCGGCACGGTCACAAATACCGTCTGCTTCGGCTCGGCAAACGGCAGCATTTCAGTCACCGTTTCGGGCGGCACCCCCGGCCCGGCCGGAGGGGAATATACCTTCCAGTGGAATGACGGAGTCACCACCCGCGACCGGTCAGGCCTCCGGGCCGGTGCCTACCAGCTTACTGTCACCGACGCCAACGGCTGCGTAAGGAGCCGCAACTTCACCGTATTCGAGAATCCGGAGATCATCGTTACGGCCACCATCGATGAGTCTGACGTTACCCTTCAGGTAACGGGCGGCAAGCCCGGCTACTCCTTCCGCTGGTCAGACGGGGCCACCACCCGCGACCGGGCAGGGCTCACCGCCGGCAGCTACCAGGTCACCGTCACCGATTCGGCCGGGTGCAGAAAGACCGTCAGCGTTTCGGTCAGCAAGTTTCAGTTCTGGTTTTCCCGCAACTTCATTCCCCTGCGCCTTCAGGCAACCGAACCGGAAACCAAACCGAATCTTTCGTTCCTGTGTGAGGTATGGCTGGAAGAAACATACCGGTCGGGAAATTACCGGATGATCTATGACATGGAACTGCCGGCCGACAGGGAAAACGCAGCCACTTTCGATGCGCAACCTATACTTGACGCGTACCTTGCCCCCTTCCTGCCCGAGGGAAGCGAAAACAAGGTGAGCCAGGCCCGGTCCCTGTTCAGGCGCTTCTACCTCAAGTACAGCGAGAAATCCGGCACACCGCCCCTGCCCGGCCCCTACAGCCAGGCCGACATCAGCACCGTCGTACTGGGAGGCCTGTCTTTTGAGGAGTATGCCGCCAAAACCTTCTTTTCCTCTTACCTGAAGAATCAGAAACCCTTCCTCACCTGGGAGCCTGCCGGCAAAGAAGTGTTTGCCGATCAGCCGGAGTACCTGTATTACCTCACTGACGAATTTTCGTCCGGTGCCTTCCGGGCCGTGGTCAACATCCGCTACCAGGACGGCGGCGAAGGGAGCCACGTCTTCCACACCCAGTCCGGTGTGAACCTCTTTGAAGTGTACTGCCTCCCGGCCGGATACACGCAGCTGCAACTGGAGCTTTACCAGCCCGGCCGGACGGTTGCCGGATGGGAAGTATTCATCAATAACGGTGCCGGGGCCAGGGTGAGCGAAACCCGCACCTACCGCATCAGGACGGATTACGCCCCAACCGGAGGTATTTCCTGTACCTGAACAGCCTCGGCGGATACAACACCCTCTGCACCACCGGCAAGGCCCGCTTTGAGCTGGACCCCGAAGTGCAGCAGATCGGGCGGGTGCTGCAACCGGGTTATAAGATTTCTGACGGGGAAACCATCACTATCAACAAGTTCGGCAAGCCCACCCTGAAGGTGAGCACGGGCTACCTGAGCCGCGAATACATGGCCGCTTTGCAGGACTTCATCATCAGTGAGTCGGTGCTGCTGTTTGAGCGTGGCCGCTACCTGCCCGGCACCGTTGACCCCAAATCCGTAGTCGTGGAAGATGAAGACGAAACCCTGACCAAAATGGAATTTGAGTTTTCCCTGCCCAAAATGTACCGCTACACCCCCAGACTGTAATGATCGCCTTCAAAATACAGGATTTTGCCAGGGGCATTGACGACTACCTCGAGCTGGCCCCCGACACCTCAGTGGGCATTGAAATCCGTTCCCACTGTTTGAACGGGAAAGCACGCCGGGTACCCTTACTTATCCCATCACCATCCCGGCTTCCAGAACCAACCGCAAGCTGCTCGGCTTCCCCGAGAACCTTGCCGGGGAAGTAATGGCGCTGGAGTATCCGGCCTTCTTCATGATTCAGGGCAATCTCTGGAAGAAGGGCGTGATCCGGTACCTGGGCTACGACGGGCAGAACTATAGGGTGAATTTCAAAACCGACGCCGGCGGCTTTGCCAGCCTCACAAGGGATACTTCCCTGCGGAACATTCCCTACGGCACGGAAGCACTCAGTTTTCCCGGCAGCGGCATCTTCCCGGAAGCAAATTTTGCCCTGTTCCCCGTCCGCAACAAGGGCTTTTACGGCGACAAAAACCCGGAATACAAAGGTTATCAGAACTATTACTCGGGTGGATTCCCGGCCGCGCAGAGCACGGCCCAGTACCCGCTGACCCCGTTTCCGTTCCTCCGTTTCGTGCTGGAGAAGATATTTTCCCGCTACGGCTACAGCCTTCAGGGCGACTGGCTGCAGGAAGAGTGGGTGCGCCGCCTTGTGCTCTATAATAATACTGAGCTTGCCGGCAACGAGATCGACTTCCGCCGGCACGTGCCCGACGTGAAGGTGAGTGAGTTACTCCAGGGCATCCGCAACTGGTTTGGTCTGACCTACCTGTTTGACGCCAACCGCCAGGCGCTCACCGTGGCCCGGCTGAAGGACATCATCAATGATCTGGATTACATTGACTGGACCGGCAAGGCAGATGCCCAGTATCCGAATGATCCGGCAGACAGTAACGGCTACACCCTGAAGCAGACCATCGAATCAGCTGACGAACTCAATAAGACTTTGCCGGCCGACTGGGCCGAATACAAGGTAGCCGGCGGCCGGGAGGAAATTGTCACCATGGCCGGCACCCTGCACACGGTGCGGGAAGTGGACTCAGTGGCTCAGAACCGCAACTGGCTGCTGCCGGCCACTGATCAGAAGGGCAACAGCACCGCTTTCCAGACCGGGGAGAACAAGTGCAGTCTGCGCCTGCTCCAGTACCAGGGCTTTCAGAAGGACGGCCTTAATCAGGATTACCCGCTTGGCTCAGCCCTGAACGAGAACTGGGCCGGCGCATCGCTGGGCGGCCGGTCCCTGCGCTACGGCGGGGAAGACGGCATTTATGAACACGCCTGGAAAGACTGGCTCCGGTTTCTGGCCCAGGCCCGCCCGGTTGAACGCACCCTGCGGCTCGGCATCGGGGACCTGACCACCCTCAACCCGGCCCGGAAGATCATGATCGGCGGGGTAAAGATGTTCTACGAACGCATCTCTCTCTCCGTTTCCGCCTCTGCCGGCATCGGAAAGGCAAAGATTTCCTTCCTGAAAACCCGCGTTTAACCTCTTTCCTGCCTGCCGGATGGACCGAACGGAGCGAGCGGACCACCGCGCCTGGCGCGGGATCCGCATTTGCTCCGAATGGTCCAATGGCAGGTTTCCCTTTCGATGAACGGGCCTTATCCTTTGATGTGCTTTTTGTTATGTTACATAACAAAGCGTATCTTTAGTCTGTAATCAAACGGGCACCCGTAGCCTATCTACCTTATCTACGTAATCGGCTACAAAGTATGAGATCCAATGACACCTGAAGAAAGAGAGAACCTGGCATTTGAACTGCAGATGCTCATTAAGCTTCTGGAACTTCACAATGAAAACGAAGACAAAATTCAAAGCATGACACCTGAAGAAAGCCTTGAACACCGGCTCGACATCATGGAAGAGATTGCCAGAATCCAGAAAAGACTAAAAGAGAACTAAAACCGGAGGGGGCAACAGCCCAAGGGACCGAAGATGGTCCCAAGGTAGCCATCCCTCCCTTTCATACATAGCCTGACTAACAATTATCCTTATGAACATTAAAGAAATCAAAGAATTGGCTCAGCGGTTGAAAGGCCTTACCACCGAAGCCGATAAGGAAGCATTCTGGGCGGAACAAAGCGAACGCATCCGTAGCCTTGCTCCGGAGCAACGCAAAAAAGAGATTGAGGCCATTGGCAAGCGGGTAGCCGAAATCGCAACTCAGGTTGATAGCGGACCACGAGCTGAAAGCTCGGATCCGCAAAGCAAAAACAACCACACCGCAGACCTTAAAGCACTTTAATCTTCAGCTCTATGAGACAGGAATTAAAAGCACTGCTTGCCGAAACCGATGCCCTCATTGAGGAAGGGAAGCGGTTTCTTGAAATGAACGGCATTCAGTATAACCTCAGCAAATGGGTTACCCTGAAGGAGTACACCCGGCGTCACGGTCTGGAGAGTACCAGCGTGGTTTCCAACTGGATCAGCCGGGGCATTGTACCGCCGGAAAACATTGTCGTGGTTTCTGAACTGAATGACCTGAAACTGATCAAAGATATTCCCTACAAAGAAACTGCATGACCCTGATGTAGATCAATAATCTATATATGTATTGATCTATACCTTCTCCAGCTGGCAGTCAGCTTGTTTGATTACACTGCAAAGCCCGTTGCCTTTGGTAGCGGGCTTTGTCCTTTTTTACCCTTTCCCATGGTGAAATATTCGCACTATGGAAGAACCCAAATCCAATGAGCAGGTAGCCCGCTCCTGGGCTGCCGTCACAATCAGAAAATTCAGGGCCAACATCGGCAGTATGGGCATCGGAGACACCGGCAACCTCCGCCGCAGTTTCCAGTCGTTCGTGCAGTCCGAAGCCGGCGGCGACCGGCTGAAGGTCCGGCTCCTGTATGCCTACTATGGAAAGTTTGTAGACATGGGGGTTGGAAAAGGGCAGAAGCTTGGTGCCGGCAACGATGCAATACACCTTGCATAGAATCCGCGGCCTGTACTGCTTTACCGGGGAAAATTCCGTACCCGCTTCAGTCCGAAAGCCATTGGGATGTACTGTTTTGACGCCATTGAGCAGGAAACCGTACCCGACTTTAAATCTACTGTAAAAGCGGCCGGGAAGGGAAAGCCATTGCAGATTTCGCTGACCAGAGTGAAGGTACTGCTTTGATGCCATCGACGGGCAGGGAAACCTGACAAGTGATTTTGACGTGACTTGTTGCTTATGAACACATAAATAAGCGCGTTGGTGGACTTTAAATCTGGTTTGAGGACTACTCAATCCTCTCTAGAAAAGCCCGGACGGGGGAGGCGGAATGCTATTGACCTTCCACAAGTGTGAAAGTACCGAATATACCTTGAATCTTTTACCGTAAACAAGCTTACTGAAAAACCAGAAGCAAACTTCCGTTAATCAAATATAGCACTAACCTTTCTGGGTTGAACTTTACACCACCGAAGACAAGGCGTTTATGCGCTGCCATTCTGAAGCAGGTAGCCAAATGCTAAACAGGAACGTAGTAAGAAAAGCACGATATGGCGAACGTAGGTAAATGAGTAAGTAACACAAGTGAACACGGACCAAAAACATGGAAGGAATACATCAACTGGAAGAAAGTTGAAACCCGCCCCTACCGCTTCGACGCCAAGCTCAAATCCTGTTCGGGAAGTTTAACATCAATGGCCAGCAAGAAAAGGAATTGAGGCGATTGACGCTCACATTCTTTATCAGATAAAGCTAAACCCCTGAGAAGGGTTTGGTGGCCTGGCGCATATTCTCTCCGATGGTAAAATTATTCTGAACATGGGCCGGATTTCGAGAACTGGGCCGAGGTCTTCTTTGTTTTGGATGAGAAAGACTGCGCTAATCCGCGATTCTTTTCCAACTTTCACGGCTGATTAACCAGTGGTTCGGTAGAACAAACATTTACCTGCCTGATCGATTTCCCCCTGTTCTATGAAGACCTAAAAAGAAGTTTCGCTGGCACGACGTTGTCATTACGGCTACTGCCGATTTTCTGGTGCTGCATGAAAAAGAAGAGATTGTTAGCGGAACTTGGTTTGCAGATGAAAGAAAGCAAAACAAGCATCATTACATTGCAGCGTAAAGTTGGTTTCGACTTCATGCCTACGACAGATTGAAAAAAACCAAACCGGACATCTGAAGGGAAACGGAAAACCCTGATTGCTAAGAAGTCAATAAAGAAACATTCATTGACTCTACAGGGGATCATTCCATAACCGTAGTATCAGTCAGAAAAGACTGATTGAGCAATTGAACGTTATAACGGCAATTACTTTTCTACGGTAGTAGCGAAAGATACCTTCAATTCAATGGATAATCTTCTGTTTATCAAACTAAGACGATGGGCGTTTCATACACGGAAAACCAGAACTTGGATAGCACACAAATACTGGCCGCGGAGAATAATTGGACTTTTGGACTAAATAAAGGCTATCATCTGAGATTTCACAAAGAAACTAAGATAAAACGCCATATTAAGGTCCAAAACGACAAATCCCTCACGATGGCAATTGGACTTATTGGAGCAGCAGGTTAGGCAGATACCCCACTTTGCGGAGCTTTTCTTCTGCGAAAACAAATGGGTAAATGTGCACTTTGTGGGCTCTCCTTTCCAGTGACTTGTTGGAATTAGACCATATTACTCCACCTCCAAACAGGAAAGGATAATAAGGAAAATTGGCAACTCTTACACCGTCATTGCCACGATACTAAAAGTGGATAACCCTTCCAAATGGATATCCTTGACGTATGCTTAGAAATAAGCACGTACGGTTTTTGACCAGTCATCAGGGCGACCTTTTGGCTGAGTTCATCGGTAACTTCAACGTCAACGGGCAGCGGCTTGGCGACGCGCTTGCCTTCCAGCCCGTGGCGTGGCGCATCTTCTCGGATGATATTCTCAGCATGGGCCGCAAGAACTGGGCTGAGGTTTTCTTCGTGGATGAAAAAGACTGCCTGTCGGCCATTCTGTTTCGGCTATTCGGTAGACAACATTTACCCTGATTGAACCGCTGTTTTACGAAGACCTTTCCCTACTGACGTGGTGATAACGGCTACGGCGGAACGGAAGGAAAACACCAAAAATCACGCCAGAAGGGGAGTATACCATTGCTTCGTTCTCCTACCGGATTGCAGACAAAGCGAAGACGGAAGAGTTGAGGCTTTTGTCAGGGACCATTCGGTTTACCGCCGGGAAACGCTGACGGATACCTGCGAAATACGGGTGGCCGGCGGCTTTTACAATCCTTTTGCAAGTGCGGAGTAACCTGCTGACCCAGGCAGTAGCCGGTTGACGCTGGCTCAGGGGCCGGAATGTTTGCCCGTTCCGGCCCCGTTATTCACTCCTGTTTGTACTCCTGTTCTGTTCTGATCTTGACATATATGAAGTGCTGGCCAGATACCTTCCTCATTGAAAAGCAGGTAGACCCCGAAACGGTTTTCGTCCTGGAAGTAGCAGGGCATTACGTGCCCTTCGGGGTAATACGGGAGTTCGTCGAACATCTGCGAAACCCTGCAAGTGCAGGTAAAGGATAAGCTGATCCGGATTGATTTTCTGAACGGCGACGTGCTGCACTTCTTCCGCCACCTGGCCTTTGAGTCACCCTAACCTGATCCCACGGGGTAAAATGAACTTATTGCCTTAAACGATTTATCTCCAACTCAGACCTTTCTGCTTTCAAGCGGAAGCTGCTTGGGAATTGCACAGCCTGCTTATCCCAAAGCATTGGGCCATTGCCTGCATACCCTGCTTCTGGAACCCGAATTGCTGGGAGAAGTACCACCAGACGTGGACGGGAAGCTGCTCTACCGTTTGCATCAGTCGGTACTGGCCGAAAGCGTTGCCTAGGTTCTCCCGTAAGGAGAAAGTGCAGCTTTTTACCGACACGGACACGGGCTTAGATTGCAAAAGCAAGTTGGATGTACTGTACCGGCGGCATACCATTCTTGACTTCACCTCGACACGCAGTCTCCCGGAGTTCGTTGCGAAGTGTTACGAGTACGATTACGACCGGCAGGCCGCTTTCTACCTGGACGCGGCAGGTGGCAAGCGGTTCATCTTCGTCGGCATTCAGAAGGTAAAGCCGCACGCCCTTTTTCATTTTGAAGCCACGGCCGCGGATGGTTTTGTCGGATACGGCCGCAGGAAATACAAAGCCCTGCTGAGGAAATGGAAGGAGGTGCACGGTGCTTAACGTGTTGAAAATCCGGCTCGTCACCCTGAGGGAATACTACGAACAGTACGAAAAAGCCGAGGACAATCCGCAATTGCAGAATATGATTCTCTGCTCCATGCGCGCTGAATGCGACAGGCTCAACCTTTCGGTGCTCGACTACATCCTCGGGATGCGGGATGAAAAAGCAGAAAGCACTCCGGAAGCAGCCGGCTGCTTTTGATAAAGCAACCGGGCAACCAGTAACAGCGGATATACAACAGACTCCGGGAAACGGTTTGCTTTCCCCTGCTCCTGCTCCTTTCACCGGTACGCCTGCCATTGGTAACGGGGCACCGGCAGAAGCATTTCCCTGCCAGCTTTGCGGGAAAACGTTTGCTACCCAGAAAGCTTTATCCGGTCATCAGAAGGGCCACCGCAAGGAAGCCTCAGCAAAGGATCCAATTACGGCAGACGCTCAGGCGGGGTAACGGGCGTTCCATCCCTACACAGGGAGGGTGCCATTTTATTTGCGGTCCCGGTACCATGTACCCACTTCCCGATACCCGATGCCAGCCAGATAGCAGACAGGAAACAGCTTCCGGAGATTACCCATGATCAGTTTTACCACTGCCCTTCTTGGGAAGCGGGGCGAAAGGGCCGGGGCCGAAGGTCCGGTAACAGGCGCAGAATCGTCGGCAGTGGGTAGCAAGAAGGAATCGCATTGATAAGGTTAATGCTCTCTTTATCAGCAACATAGTTGCTGGATGTTAATTAACTTTCTGTAAGTGCCTGATCTGCAGCACCCTTTATAATTAACCCGCTTTTATGGCTACTGATTCTATTCAAACGAAGACTACCACACCTGCCGCCCGGGCTGATTCATCTGCCCTCACCACCATCAGCCTGAGTCCTTCCGTTCGTAAGCGGGCAAAGGAGCAGGCTGACGCCTTAAAGGTGCCATTGAAAGAATTCGCGGAGGGCGCCCTGCTGTACTTTATCAGATACAGGCTGCACCCGGGCCAGATGGAAGCACGGGAAGATGTACCCAAAGAGGTGCACAAACTGCGGAATCAGGTGTTTTCCTTCCTGCAAAAACAGGAGTCACTTCATCTTTTGCCCGTCGTAAAGGCCGTGTATGCTTTGCAGGGGGAGGTGGAAAAACTACACCAGCAGCAGGAGGCGATCTACCTGCTGCTGTTCAAAATCAAAACCATTCAGGACATCAGCTTAAGCACGCTTTACCAGCTTTCCGGGGAGGATGAAGAAACCCTTACCGGGATCATTAATCAAAATAAGCAGCGGTTCCTCGCTGAACTGGAGCAGTTCCGCCAGAAGCTGAAGACGCCGGAGGAAACCGGCTCCCGGCCGTAGCAACATCTACCTTCACTAGTAACGGAATGATTACGAAGATATCCAGGCCGTCCGGAAGCGGAAAAATCGTGTATGATAACAAGGGCAGCGCCCAACGGCTGGTGAATTACCTGGCCCATGAGGCAAAACCGCAGGGAAAGGAGGTAATCTATTTCAACCAGACCCGGAGCAACATTACGGCTCAGGAAGTGGCAGAGCGTATAGACGGTAACCGGAAAGGGCTACGCAGGGAGGATGCAAAGTTTTACTCCTTAATCATCAGTCCTTCCGCTGAGGAGTTAGGACACATCGGCAATGACCCGGAAAAGTTAAAAGCCTACACCCGGCAGGTGATGGAGAATTATGCCCGGAATTTTAAACTCAGGGATGGCCGGGAGCTGAAGAGTGAAGACCTGGTCTGGTACGCTACCTTTCATCAGGGGCGGGAATACAACGGCTTTGACAAGGCAGTACGGGAAGGCGGAGTGAAAGCTGGAGCCGCCAAGCCCGGTTTGCAGACGCATATCCACGTAGTGGTTTCCCGCCGGGATGTGAGCCAGAAAATCAGCCTTACCCCTACCGGGCGGAAGGAACGCTTTTCCATCCAGGACTGGCAAAAGCAGAATGCAGAAAGCTTCAGGCTCATGTTCGGCTACGAAAAGCAGACTTACTTCGACAAATCGGTAGCAAAGGAGCAGAACTTGCGGAATCGACTGGAGAAGCTATCCGAAGCCAATGGGTTGATTCCTGCTTACTTTGATACCGGGCGGATTGTAAAGCTGGCCAGGGAGCAGGAGTTCAGCTGGAAGTTCTACCGCAATTTACGGGAGGTTGAATACACTTTAAAGCAGGGTGTCCGGCCGCCCGACCCGTACGGGCGGCTCTTTTCGCAATCAGCGGAACCAAGTCCCAAAAGGAAATCCCTCGGGCAAGAAACTCCCTCCGTTAACCGGGCTGCGGCAAAAGCACAGTCTGTAGAGCAAAGCCAATCCATAAGCGACAAGAAAGCCGGAAAACAGACCCAAGGATTGGATGCGAAAGCAGAAAAGCAGCCGCCTGAGCATCAGGTCCAGAGGAGCGGGCTGTTTCAGTTCTTCAGCAAGATGGCCCATGCAGCTACCATTTCCGGGCGTGAAGAGTCCTGGGGGTATCCGTTACTTTGACTTGTATAACGAGTTTTTGATACTGCTGGCCAACACAGGATGCAAAAACGTAGAGAGCAGGAGAAGGGGCACATAAAACGGTCCATTCCTGCATTACCTTTCCGGGAGGCAGGACCTTTTACAAGCTTCAATATAAAGTCTCCAGGTAGTCCGAGGAGAGAAGTCACTACGAGGTTGGTCCAATCACCTTTAACAACTTCTCAGCCGTCAAGGGCTTGTCAAGATACGCCTTCACCTGCCCGTACGCACTGGCCCGCTGTTTGTCCTAGGCATGAGAAGAGGTAGTCAGCATTACAATAAGGGTAGCTGAAGCCGCATGGCAAGCCGTGTTGACGTAGTGTCCAGAAACTCAAAGCCATACATGCCAGTCATGTTGATACCGGGCAGAATCAGGTCAGGGCAGTTTTCCTCATCCCCCTGCCCGTTGATGCATTTTACTTTGAGAAAGTTCAGACCTTCACCGGCGCTTTGCACAGGGTTAATCTCCTGCGCTATCTGCATATCTTCCAAGGTCATACGGGCTAAGAAGAGGCTGGCGGGGTCGTCATCAATGATGAGGATCTGCCGGTACTGGTGTGTCCTTTGAATCATAAACAAATAACCGGGCGCTGGTCTGCCTCCGGATAATTCCCGTACGGCCCTTTCGCCAAAAGGTTTAAAAACATGCCATTTTACGCGTTACCGCCCCAGGCGCCGGTGGATCCGCTACACCCGCATGGCCGGGAACTGATTCCCGCGTGAGATACGGAAACCAGGCTGGTTGAGGGTGCCGGCAATGGTCAGCCAGGTAAGTCCACGCTGCCGGTAAAATCCTGTCCCTTATTCTGCCTAACTTGGGTACTTGTTGCGCCCGATGCCGGTTTTCGTCCCTTTCATTACGCAAAGACCTTATTTTACCTGATGCCATTACGTAATCCCGTTGCCCCGGAAGTACTCCGTGCCTTTGAAACCGTTCCGGATCTGTATCTGATCCTTTCAGCGGACCTGATTATCCTTACTGCCAGTGATGCCTACCTGAAAGCTACCCTCACGGAACGGGAAGCCATTGTTGGAAAACCCCTTTTTGAGGCCTTTCCCGATAACCCGCAAACCCCTCAGGCCGATGGTACGAGCAATCTGAATGCCTCCCTTGAGCAGGCACTCTCCACCCGGACCCCCCACCGGATGGCCCTGCAGCGCTACGATGTACCCCGGCCGGCATCTTCAGGCGGTGGCTTTGAGGAGAAATACTGGTCTCCGCTCAATACCCCCGTACTGAACGGGGAGGGGGAAGTGGCTTACCTGATTCACCGGGTAGAGGATGTAACCGAAAGCGTAAAAGCGCAGGCTCATCTCAAAACCCTCCGTGAGCAGCAGACCCTGGATCAGGAACAGATTGCCGGTCAGCGTAACCTGCTGGAAGCCCTCATCGAGCAGGCCCCGGTGGGCATTGGTTTTTTTGAGGGCCCCCGCCAGTTGGTAAGCCGGGCCAATCCCCTCATATGCGCCATGTGGGGACATGCCCCGGAAGCGGTACTGAACCGTCCCTTGCTGGAGGGAGTGCCGGAGCTGGAAGGGCAGGGGTTTGATGTACTGATCGGGGAGGTATTTACGACCGGAGTGCCCTGGGTGGGCAGGGAAACCCCGGCAAGGCTCCTGCGCAACGGTAAACCGGAAACCTCCTATTACAATTTTGTCTTCCAGCCCGTCTATGACGGGCAGGGCAGAATCACGGGGGTACTCGATGTGGTTACCGAGGTCACTGACCTTGTCACGGCCCGCCGGCAGGTACAGCAACTCAACGGAGAACTGGTCGCGGCCAACGGGGAGCTGCAGGCCGCGAATGAAGAGATCCTTGCTACCAATGAGGAACTGACCGCGACCAATGAAGAACTGAAAGCCACCATTGAAGAACTCCATCTGGCAAAGGAGGCTCTGGAGGAAATAAATACTGACCTGGAAGCCCGCGTCCGGGAGAGAACCCGGCAGGTGGAAGCGGCCATTGCCGAAGCCCGGGCGCAGCGGGCCGAACTGCAGCGCATATTTGAGCAGGCGCCGGTGGCTATTGCCACCTACCGGGGGCCGCACCTTATCATTGAGTCAGCTAACCAGGCCATCGGCAGGCTGTGGGGCCGGCCGGTGGCCCCGCTCCTGGGCCGTCCCCTGTTCGAGGCGCTGCCCGATGCGCGGGGGCAGGGCTTCGAGGAGCTGTTCGCCGACCTCTTCAGCAGCGGCGTGGCCCGCTCGTTTCTGGAAACACCCGTGACTATGGTCCAAAAGCCGGGCGGGGAGCCAACCCCGGGCTACTACAACTTCACCTACCAGCCCCTGCCGGAGACACCCGGCCAGCCGGCGGGTCTTATCGCCGTGGGCATCGACGTGACCGGGCAGGTACTCGCCCGACAGGAGGCTGAGGCCCTGCAGGCGGAACTGCTGGCCGCTGCCCGGCGCCAGAGTCAGGAGCGGGAGGCCTTCCACCAGATATTTGAGCAGACCCCCGCCCTGATTGCCCTGCTGCGGAATCCCGGCCACCGCTTCCAGTACGTTAACCCCGCTTACCAGCGCCTGTTTGCGGGCCGCCGGCTCGTGGGGCTGGATATGGCGGAGGCAGTGCCTGAAGTACGCGAACAGGGCTTCGTGGCGCTGCTGGACCAGGTCTACCGGACCGGCGAAACGTACTTCGGGAATGAGCACCGGTTTGTGGTGCCCGCCCACCAGGGTCACCCTTCCCGCGAAGCCTACTTTGATTTCACTTACCAGGCCTACCGGGAAAACGGACAGACGGCAGGCATCTCCATTTTTGCCTACGAAGTGACCGAGCAGGTGCTGGCCCGCCAGAAAGTGCAGCAACTCAACGGGGAACTGGCCGCAATCAATGAAGAACTGGCCGCTGCCAACGAGGAAATACAGGCCTCCAATGAGGAATTAGCCGGATCCAACGGGCAACTCCTGCGCACGAATGCGGACCTTGACAACTTTATTTACACGGCCTCCCATGACCTGAAAGCGCCCATCTCCAACATTGAGGGGCTGCTGCAGGCATTGCTGCGTAGTCTTTCACCCCAGAGTCTGGCCTCGGAGCGGGTGCAGGCCATTACGGGGATGATGCAGGCCTCAGTGGAACGCTTCAGGAAAACCATTGCCAGTCTGACGGAAATAGTCAGGCTGCAGAAGGAAAACAGTCAGCCGGCAACCGAGGTGAACCTTCCGGAAGTAATCCGGGAAGTGCTGCTGGATTTAGAGCCGGTGATCGGAACTACGGGAGCCCGGGTGGATACGGACGTAACAAGTTGTCCGGCTGTCCGCTTTTCGGAGAAGAACCTGCGCAGTGTGATCTACAACCTTGTCTCCAACGCGGTCAAGTACCGTTCCCCGGAGCGGCCGCCACGGGTGCGGATTGATTGCCGGACTACGCCCGACTGCCACGTGCTGACCGTCACAGACAACGGACTGGGCCTGACAGCCGGCCAGCTGGAAAAGCTCTTTACCATTTTCAAACGTTTTCATGCCCACGTGGAAGGCTCGGGCATAGGCCTGTACATGATCAGAAAGATGGTCGAAAATGCCGGCGGCAGGATTCAGGTGGAAAGCAGGGTGGATGAGGGCACTGTCTTTAGCGTCTTCTTTCCCCGCTGAGTTGACCGTAAAATGGCCCCTTGTCTGTATCTTTCAAATACAATTCCTGCCCGCAATGGAAAAAATCAAGTGCACCCTTCTGGTCGATGATGATCAGACTACCAACTTTGTGAATCAGATGCTCCTGGAGGACCTCCAGGTAAGCGAAGAAGTGCTCACGGCGCATAAGGGTAAGGAAGCCTTGGAACTCATTAACCGGCAATGTGAGAATGGGTGCTGTACGGAACTGATTCTGCTCGATATCAATATACCGGTGATGAATGGGTTTGAGTGTCTTAAGGCGTTTTAAAATTTGGAATTTGCTCATAACCAATCGGTCGCGACACGAACCACGGGCTTCAGGCCCGGATCCGTCTGATGCTGACTACTTCGATGAATCCGGGAGATATGACCCGGCTGGGGGAGTTTCATACGCAAGGATTATTGAACAGATCCCTAACCCCGGAAATGGTGCAGCTGCTGCTCAGGCAGCACTTCAACCGGGAACTGCCGGGTTAGCTTCCATCCAAAGCAGTAAGGAGCGACCAATCAATCCGTTAATCCATCGTAAAATACTTTTACAACGTCCCCTCAACAACTATTATGAGGCTAATATAGACTTTGTCCCGAGAATAGATGCTGTTTTAGGGAGATACCTATGTAAAAGTGGATAACGTAAAACAGGTTACTGATCAATGGCTCCCGGCAGATTAAATGGGGTTAATAGAACATTTATCTGTTTGCAATATCTAATTTTAAAATCGATCTTTAAGGATGAGTATTTTTAAATCTGAAGGGTGGTAATCGGTTACGCGCTGGTTTCCGTAGACGAGCAAAACGAACCCCTTCAGCTAGACGCCCTGAGGCAATATGGTTGTGAGTGAATTTTCGAAGAAAGAGTGCCTGGTACGTCTAAACAGTGCCCGCAATTTGAGCAACTCATGCTTAGTCTGGGGAGGGACGTTCCATCTGCCAGATCATGAAAGCCTTTCAGATTCTTTCCACCGCTACGGTTTACAAGATCCTCACCCCCTTTCAGGTTCCCATCACGCCATACCATAAATCCACATTGCCCCAGGAGCAATAGCGGCCCAGGCTGGTCTGCTATTTTTTAAATTCTTGATTCTTATCCATGCAAACCAACCACCCCCCGATTCCTATCCCTTTGCGCAAGACTCCCACCGGCATCGAAGGACTCGACGAGATTACTGATGGTGGCTTGCCCCAGGGGCGGCCTACGTTGGTGTGCGGCAGTGCCGGCTGCGGCAAAACCCTGCTGGCCATCGAATTTCTGGTGCGGGGCATCCAGCAGTACGACGAGCCGGGCGTACTCATGGCTTTTGAAGAAACCGCCGAGGAGCTCTCGGCAAACGTTACTTCTCTGGGATTTGATCTGCCCGCTTTGCAGAAAGCAGGCAAGCTCAGGCTGGACCACGTGCACGTGGATCGTTCCGAAATTGAGGAGACCGGCGAGTACGATTTAGAAGGCTTGTTTATTCGCCTGGGTCATGCCATCGACTCCATCGGGGCCAGGCGCGTGGTGCTCGATACGGTGGAAGCCCTTTTCTCGGGTTTCCCCAACCAGGCCGTGCTCCGATCGGAGATCCGGCGTCTGTTCCGCTGGCTCAAAGACAAGGGGGTCACGGCCGTTATTACCGCCGAACGGGGCGAGGGTTCACTCACCCGGCAGGGTTTGGAGGAGTACGTCTCCGACTGCGTGATCCTGCTTGATAACCGGATACAAGACCAGATCACTACCCGTCGTCTGCGGATTGTCAAGTACCGGGGCTCCACCCACGGCACCAACGAGTACCCGTACCTGATCGGCGAGGAGGGCCTGTCCGTCCTGCCAGTCACCTCCCTTAAACTCGGTCACGATGTCTCCGACCGGATCGTTTCTTCCGGCATTCCCGCCCTGGACGGGATGTTCGGACTCAAAGGCTTTTACGAAGGGAGCAGCATCCTGATCGGCGGCACGGCCGGCACGGCTAAAACCACGCTGGCGGCTGCTTTCGCCCGGGAAGTCTGCCTTAACAAAGGGCGCTGCCTGTTTTTTGCTTTTGAGGAATCCCCCCGGCAACTCCTGCGCAACATGCGTTCGGTGGGCATTGACCTGGAGCCCTGCCTTGAGAAAGACCTGCTGCGGATTGAGGCCTCCCGTCCCACGCTCAACGGCCTGGAGCGGCACCTGGTCACCCTGCACCAACTGGTCAGGGACTTTAAACCCCAGGCCGTGGTGATTGACCCCATCAGCAACCTGGTCAGTGTGGGCAACCTCCAGGAAGTGCGCAGCATGCTGACACGGTTGATCGATTTTCTGAAAGTCAACGGCATCACGGCCCTGTTCACGGCATTAATCAACCCAAGGACCGGACAAGTGGAGATGATTGAGGACGCCGTATCCTCCCTGATGGATACCTGGATTATGTTAAGGGACTTGGAGGGCATCGGGGAGCGAAACCGGGGCATGAGCATTCTCAAATCCCGGGGCATGAGCCACTCCAACCAGGTGCGGGAGTTCATTGTCACCGGTAATGGCATCGAACTGCTGGATGTGATTATTGGTCCCACCGGCATTGTAACCGGTTCGGCCCGGCTGGCCCAGCGGCTGCAGGAGCAGGCCCAGGCCGATGCCCATCAACATGAACTCGACCGCAAAGACCGCGAACTGGAGCGCAAAAGACGGGTGCTGGAAGCAACCATTGCCAACCTGCGCACCGAATTCGAGTCGGTGGAGGACGAGCTCCGCCGGATCAATCAGGAAGAACAAACCCGGCAGCCGACGCTTCCGGAAGGTAAGAAGACTCTTCCATCCGGCCCCGCCAGCGGGGCCGGGAAAACAACCCGCAGGAAAGGCAGGTAAACGCAGAGCAGCCAATCAATTCAACAAACCAAACCCGGTCATGGAAGAAGAAACCTGGGAACTGCGGCTCTACGTAGCCGGACAGACACCCAAATCAGTAATGGCCCTGGCCAACCTGAAGAAGTATTGTGAGCAGTTCCTCAAGGGCCGCTACCAGCTGGAAGTGATCGATCTGCTCCAGAACCCGCAACTGGCCGAAGGTGACCAGATCCTGGCCATTCCCACCCTGGTGCGGAAAGTGCCCGAACCCATCCGCAAAATCATCGGGGACCTCTCCAATCAGGAGCGTGTGCTGGTGGGCCTGGATATTCGTCCGCTGGAAAATAAATAAAGGGATGAAAAGGGAAGTACCAACCAGTCTGGCTGGAACCGGCAAGATAGTGCCTGCCCAACCCGTATCCGCTGCGCAAACACCCTCCAATGAGCTGGTGCATTATGTACTTCATTTATACATCACTGGCGTGACGCCCAATTCTACCCGCGCAGTGATCAACTTGAAGGAGATCTGTGAGCACTACCTGAAAGACCGTTACGAACTGCTCATCATCGACCTCTACCAGCAACCCGAACTGGCCAGCCGCGATCAGATCATTGCCGCGCCTACCTTGGTCAGGAAGCACCCCCAGCCCCTGCGCCGTCTGGTGGGGGATCTCTCCGACCGGGAGCGGGTACTGGCCAGTCTGGGGATTGCCAGCGCCTAATTCATTATTTTTCTCCCGTATGAGTCAGTCCCCCTCCCTTAACCCCACCGAGCTTTTACGCGAAAACCAGCAGTTGCGCCTGCGCCTGCAGGAGGCCGAAGAGTTACTTTCTGCCATTCGCTCGGGGGAGGTGGATGCGCTGGCCGTGCAGGGCAGCGAAGGAACGCGCATATTCACCCTCCAGGGCGCCGACCAGGCGTACCGCACCCTGATTGAAGGCATGAACGAGGGGGCCTTGCTGCTGGACGGGAAAGCGACCATCCTGTACGCCAACTCTTGCCTTGCGGCACTCCTCGAATGCGAGCTGCCGGCACTCATCGGCACGTACCTGTGGGAATGGATCCATGTTGACTACCGGGCGTATTTGGGGCAATTGTTAACGGGCGGTTGGCAAGGCAGGAGCAAAGGCGAGCTGGCGCTGCGCACCCAGTCGGGCCGGTTACAGGCGTTCTCGCTGTCAATGAGCACCCTCTCATTCGATGAGACACCCGTACTGGGCGTGATTCTGACTGATTTGTCGGCCCAGCGGGAGATCCGCACCGTCCAGGCGCAGGTCCAGGCGCAGAACCAGCTCCTTGAGCGCCAGGATGCCAAGATCAAACGTCAGCAGGTTGCTCACGCGGAAGCCCAGCGGCTCAACACCTTGCTGGCGCAAGCCCCGGTGGCCATGGCCATCTTCCGGGGGCCTGCCTACGTGATCGAACTGGCCAATGAGGCCCACCTGGCCATTTGGGGACGAACCCCGGAGCAGGTGCTGGGCAAGCCCTTTTTTGAGGCCCTGCCCGAGGCCCGGGAACAAGGCTACGACAGGGTGTTAGACGGGGTATTAAGCAGCGGAGAGCCCTTCTTTGCCAATGAGTTGCCCGCTTTGCTGGAACGCAGCGGACGCCTGGAGCAAGTGCATCTTAACTTTGTCTACCAGCCCTTGCGCGAGGCGGACGGCACCATCACGGGCGTGATGGCGGTCGCCCACGACATTACCGATCAAGTAACCGCCCGCCGGCGCGTGGAAGCAGGCGAAAAGCGGTTCCGCACGCTGCTGGAGTCCATTCCGCAAATGACCTGGACGAATTTACCCACCGGGGAGGTGAGTTTTTTCAACCGTCGCTGGTACGATTACACCGGTTTGACCCATGAACAAACCAAGGATTGGGGATGGCAAGTAGTGATACATCCCGAGGACCTGATGGCCACGGTGCAAGCTTACCGTGATGCCCTGGAGACGGGCCAGGTCTTCACGGTGGAACACCGGTATTTACGGGGCTGGGACGGCGCGTACCGCTGGCACCTGAGCCGGGCGGTAGCCCTGCGGGATGAGGCGGGAGCAGTCAGTCTGTGGGTTGGTACGGCCACCGATATCCACGAGCAGAAACAGCTGGCCGAATCCTTGCAGCGCACCAGTGAGGAACTGACCGCCTCTAATCACGATCTCCAGGCGGCCAATCAGCAGTTGATCCACATCAATGTAGACCTGGATAATTTCATTTACACGGCTTCCCATGATCTGAAGGCGCCTATTGCCAACATTGAAGGCCTGCTGCTCGTCCTCAAGCGCCATCTCTCTCCCGAAACCATGCAACAGGAACGGGTACGGGGGATTACCGATATGATCGCCAGTTCGGTAGAACGCTTCAAAAAAACCATTGCCAACCTCACTGACATTACCCGGCTCCAAAAGGAGAACGGACAGGCGCCCTCCTGGGTAGAACTGCCTGAGATGATCGGGGAAATTATGCTCGACCTGGCCCCGTTGATTGGGGAGACAAAGGCGCAAGTCCAGGTGGACGTAGCCGGGTGTCCGGTCATTTCCTTTCAGGAGAAAAACCTGCGCAGCATCCTGTACAACCTCTTGTCGAATGCCTTGAAATACCGTTCCCCGGAGCGGGAGCCCCGGGTAGAGGTTGGCTGTCAGTCAGTGCCGGGGTACTTACTGGTCTGGGTATCTGATAATGGGTTGGGTATCGATTTGTCCAAAGAGCAGAAGTTGTTTGCCATGTTCGGGCGTCTACACACCCACGTGGAGGGCTCGGGCGTGGGCCTTTATATGGTTAAGAAGATCCTTGATAATGCCGGCGGAAAGATCGAAGTGGAAAGCCAGGTAGGCGTTGGTTCAACGTTTAGAGTCTACTTCAAACAGTAACAGGCTATGAAAGGCGTCATAAATAAACCTCCCATTAGTGAGAGGGCAGGAGAAGTCCTGCCCTCGCCCTCGCTATGTTTACGGCAGGGATGCGTTACCCAAAAGAGTGATTTGGTTTAAAACATTAACCAACATAAGGCTCTCTCCAGGTGGGGTCTTCTAGCGGTGGGCGGCAAGCGGATACTGATGAGCGTACCCTCGCCTGGGGTAGCATCGATCTCTAGTTTGCCTTCCAGCAGGGCTACCCGGTCGCGAATGGTGCTCAGGCCAATGCCCTTGCCCGGTTCCGGGCGAGTCGTATCTATAACCTGGTCGCCAGCCATGCCTTTGCCGTTGTCCTGGGCTTCAATATACAGATAGTCTCTATCCCGGTACACTTCCAGCCGGCCTCTGGCAGCGTCCGAATGCTTGACCATGTTATTGACCAGCTCCTGACAGATGCGGTAAATAGCCATCTCTAAAGTAGAAGATATCCGTTCCTGGAAGCAGTGACATTGCAACTGGATGCCCGTTCCGGCAAAGCGACTACAGAACTCTTCGATGGCTTTGGCTAAACCGAAGTCTTTCAGCAGAAGGGGTACTAGCTCGTGGGATACGCGACTGGTTTCGACAATGGCCTCGGTAAGTAGCTGCCGGGTTTTTTCCAGGGCTTGGTGTACTTCCGATTGCTGCCCGGGAAGGGCTGTCGCCTCGACCCGGGCCAGATGAAGCTTGGTCGCAAACAGGATCTGTCCCATGCCATTGTGCAGGGACTCGGCGATGCGTCTTCGTTCTTCTTCCTGGGCCCCCAGTACCGTCTTCAGTACGGCTTGCTGCTGCTGCAAGCGGTGGTGGTCCTGCCGAAGGACCTTCTCCCGGTTCTTGCGGGGGGTGATATCTTCCAGAATGGTGTAGCCCAGGGTATCCTCACCATCGGCAAATAAAAAGGAAATAACCCTGCACCAGATGAGCGCGCCCTCTTTGGTCACCAGCACCGTTTCAATCCCAAAACTGGGAATCCGTTTGGTCCATAAATTCTCCTGCAGTTCCCGCCAGTGATCCACGTAGCCGAGATGGCTATACTCAGTGATCCGGGTACCTTCCAGCTCGGCTTTGCCGTAGCCGAGCATGGTTACCAGGGCTTGGTTCACTTTGAGGATGCACAAGTCAGGGGCAATGATCTTATTGCCCAGCTTAGACTGCTCAAAGATGGTTTGAAACCGTTGCTGGCTTTCCTGATTGGCTTTTTCCCCTGCCAGGCGCGCCTGAAGGGTTTCCGTGGCCGATTGCTGGGCCGAACGCAAACTTGCGATCTCCCCTTGTAAAGCCTTATTTTCCGCCGCTAGTTGCCTGACTTGCTCATTTGAATCTTGCATGTTATCTCCTTAACTATTCCTGTCACCTTGACTATCCATACCGTATTGTATACTGCCAGGCCGGTTATCCGGGTTAGCCGGTTATACTGCCAGTGACAGTGCCCGAGTTGAAAAAAAGGGAAAGGCTATTGCCGGCTCAGCCCTTCACTGGCTCTAGTAAACGGGTAAAAGCGGGTAAGGATGGGAAAGGTTCGTGCTAAAAGGCACTAGGGCAAAGAAACCGTATTTATTGCCCGGAAAAGAGGAGCGGATACGGACGGCTCCCAGATAAAGTAAGTATATCTTTCTTGTTACCTGGCGGACGGAAAGAAGCGGCACTCGTAGCAATACGCCGTTAGTAATACGGGTTTTTCCATAAACTCACTCTTTACTGGCTCAAACTCCGTATCTTACCCCTATCAACTAGCGTTTGCTGCTTTCGCTTCGGGAAAGACTTTTGGTTCGAGTAGGATAAATTTGCTGGTTTGCTTAATCCTACTTGAGATGAGTCTTTCTGGTATCCTCCCCGAGGGCGAGTTGCTGCGGCAGATTGCCGAGCGTTCCCTCTCCGTCTTCTTTCTCTATAACCTGCATACTAATCGTTTCGAGTACGTAAGCCCGGCCTTCGAGGAGATCTGGGAACGGGAAGAAGAGGGCATCAATGAGCGGCTGGACTGGCTGCTCTCGACGGTACACCCCCAGGACCTGCCCCGCTTAGAGTCCACTTTCGGGCAGCTGCAAACCACCTCCTTGCGCCAGTTCCTGGAGTTCCGCCTCCAACTAGCCAAAAGGGAGAAATGGATTCATCTGACGGCTTATTGTATGCTAGAAGGCGGCAAGCGAAAAGCCATTGCCGGCTTTGCCGAAGACATCTCTCATTTCAAACAGAATGAGATAGTGGCCAACCTGTTCAGTGTCCAAAAGAACGGCGTGCTCGAAATGCTGGCCCACGACTTGAATGGCCCCTTAGGGCTGGCCCAGAAGCTGTCCGAACAGCTGGCCAGTAAGGCCCAAAAGCTCAGTCAACCAGACCTGGAAGCAGACGCTCACCTGATCCACAAGACGGTTAGTCACGGTATTCACCTGATCCATGAATTGCTCGAAAAGGAGTTTTTAGAGTCCTCCCAAACGGCGCTTAAACTTCAGCGGATTGACCTGGTGGAGCAGATCCAGTCCATGCTGGAGGGCTTTGAACGCATGGACGGGGACGATCACAAGCATTTTGAACTCCAATCTTCCGCTGCGCAAGTCTTTGTCCGGGTGGATCAGACCAAGTTCATGCAGGCCCTTGTTAATCTGGTGTCCAACGCCAATAAGTTTACCCGTCGGAACGGCCATATCCGGGTTGCAGTGCAAGCAAATCAAGGATATATCACCGTATCGGTAAGTGACGATGGCATCGGCATTCCCAAAGAGCTGCAGCCGGTTCTCTTCGAGCGGTTCACCAAGGCCAGACGGCCCGGCTTAAAAGGAGAGGAGACTACCGGCCTGGGTCTTTCTATTGTCAAACGTATTGTGGAGTTGCACGGGGGCAAGATCCGGGTAGAAAGCGAGGAAAATAAAGGTTCGACTTTCTTTATTGAACTGCCAGGCAATGGCTAAGCCGGGTGTGCACAATAAACTGTATCCAGGGCAATTGGAGTAGCATCATGGCTTCTTGAGCGCAAGCAGAAGCGCTGAACAGCGGTCTGTCGGTGCAATCCCACCTTGCGGTTCACTTTTTGCCCTAAAAAGCAGGTTTGACAATGGTAATTAGTTACCCAGTTGCACCTGGTTGCCTACTGGTGCTTGACTCCTTATTTGTTCCCCGCTAAGTAGTCATTGCAGCCCCACAAGTAACCTCCTCTATCGTAACCTCCTCCTTTATTTACAGTAAAAGGTATAATGAGGTAAAGCAAGATAGTATGGACCCCCTTCGTTCCCCGGAAAGCATTCGTTCCTATTTTATTGAGCAGATCAAGGATTACGCCATTTTTGCTACCGATACCAAAGGCTTGATTGCCACCTGGAACACAGGTTGTGAGCGCATCAAAGGCTACCCGGAAGCAGAAATCATCGGACAGTTTTATGGAATACTGCACCCGGACGAGTATCAGCAAGCTGGTTTGCCCCAGCGGGAATTGGAACTGGCCCTCAAGAACGGCTCCTACGAAAGTGAAGACTGGCGCAAACGCAAAGACGACTCCCTATTCTGGGCTTCAGTTACCTTAACGCCCATCTTTTCGGCTGGGGGTGAGCACATCGGTTATACTAAAATCACCGGTAATATCACCAAACAAAAAGAACTGCAGGACCAACTGGCCCAGCGGCAAGAAGAGGCACTCGAACAAAAAAATAACGAGTTGCAAATCACCAACCGGGACCTGGAGAACTTTATCTATTCGGCCTCCCATGACCTGAAGTCACCGATCCTGAATATTGAAGGGCTACCCAAAGCGTTGGAACGGCAGCTCAATGGTACTGTCAGCCAGCCCGAGACCATTGGGAAGATCTACGAAATGCTCTACAACTCGGTGAATCGGTTTAAGTCAACGATCGGAGACTTTACTCAGGTGGCCCGAATCAGCAAGGAAAGCACCGAAGATGTGGCTTATATTCCGGTTGCGGAAGTACTCAGGGAAGTGCTCTCCGACCTGCACCCCCAGCTGGAGGAAGCAGGCGCACAGATCGCAGTAAAGCTGGACAGGGAGAGCGTGCAGTTTTCCAGAAAGAACCTCAAAAGCATTCTCTACAACCTGCTTTCCAACGCCGTCAAGTACCGCTCCCCCGACCGGCAGTTATGCGTAAAAATCGATTCTCAGGTGCAGGAAGACTACCGTGAACTCGTAGTAGAAGATAACGGGCTGGGGATAGACATGCTCCAGGAAGAGTAAATTTTTGCCCTTTTCAAACGCCTGCATGCCCACGTGGAAGGCTCGGGCATTGGTCTGTACATGATCAGAAAGATGGTGGAAAATGCCGGCGGAAAGATTGAAGCAGAGAGTCAGTCAGGGGTAGGGTCAACCTTCCATGTGTACTTTCCCCGCTGAGGCTTTCCCTGCCATTTTACTGCCTTCAGGATCCGGCACCTTACCGGCCTGATACTTTACTAACCGGATACCCTGATGAAAAAAACTCTCCTGCGTATTACCGGTTGATGATGAGGATACGGCCGGTTACCTGAACCAAAGTATGCCGCCGTAAAATCAGCAGAGCTGTTGAAGGCAGTTGTCAGGCTGAAAGCAGCAGCGATACGGGGCATTGAATCCCTCAGGACGTTGCTTTTCAGCGATGAGTTGCATTACCTTTTCCCCGGTAAGAGGCCTGACAACGAAGCCCCTTACCCCGCAGGATTGCATTTTGTCCTTATCCCCCGGATTGTCGGATGCGGTAAACCGGTAACTTGTTTCCAGATTGACGGTTATACAGACGGTTACCTGACCAGCTGCCGTATATCTTCTTCTATGAGGGGCTTTACCATGAAATGCCGCACGCCGTAGGTCTGCATCCGCACCCGGTCCTTTGCCGCATCGGAGGATGTCAGGGCTACCACAACCCGGCTGATCAGGTCCTGCTGACCCAAAGCTTTGAGGCAGTCGAGGAAATCAAAGCCGTCCATACCCGGCATGTTGATGTCGAGCAGGATCAGATCGGGACAGTTTTCGCTCTCCCCCTGTCCGTTGATGCAGTTCGTTCTGAGGAAGCTGAGTCCTTCACCGGCGCTTTTCACAGGTTTAATCTCCTGCGCTATCTGCATTTCCTCCAGAGTCATACGGGCTAAAAAGAGGCTGGAGGGGTCGTCATCGATGATGAGGACCTGCTGAAATGCGTATGCTTTTAGTACCATAAAAAATAACCGGGTGCTGATCTGCCCCTGAACTGTTCCGGTACGTCACTTTCACCAAAAGGTTTAAAAAAGCAGCCGGGCAAGGAACTGCCAGCCCTAAAACAAAAATTCAGGAAGTACAATCCGGGCGTTCAGCAGACTCCGGATTCAGGTTTGCAGTCCAACGGGAATATTCACCTGTAAATCTCCCTTAAGTGAAACCGAAGAGTTCGGTCTGACTGATCCGATTGTTCATTTTGTTCTTTTCACCCGTCACAATAATTCGGGGTGGAAACCAGGTATAAAAGGCAAACAGGGTCAGAAGGAGCCATGCAATCCATGCCAATACGGCGGATCGGTTCCTGGCAGCGAATCGCATATCTGTATCCGGTTAAAGAATCCTTGTACCTGTATGGCCTGAAAGGTTTTACCAGATGCCGGATCATTCCATGGGAAGTTCAATATGAAAAGTAGTGCCTTTATTCTCCTTACTTTCAAACCATATCTTTCCGCCGTGCCATTCCACAATGGTTTTGATGATGGACATGCCAAGCCCCACCGAGGGTTCTCCTTTCAGGCCGGGACGGCGGGCTTTGGTGAACTTTTCAAAGAGTCCTTCCTGCAAATGCTCCGGTATGCCTACTCCGGTGTCGGAGACAGAGATCTGCACCGTTTCTTTTTCGGGCTTGATCCGGACCGTGATGACACCTCCGTCAGGGGTAAACTTGATGGCATTGGAAATAAGGTTGTTGATGACCTGAATGAATTTGTATTCATCGATCGGAACATAGATCTTTTCTTCACCCGTCTTCAACTCGAAGCGCTTGGCAAGGTTTATCTCCGAGCCCTTGTACTGATCGACTACTGGACTTCACCCAAAAAAATGGTCACTTAGAAAAGAACCGTTTCCAACTTGGGAAAGACTTTACAAACGTAAAGTTTAACGTTCGAAGCGTGAGACCCTGTCAAGCTGAGTTGGCCTTATGCTATCTCGTCTGGAAAGCGTTTCAGAGAAGGGTGGATTCAGATTATTCAAATCATAATCTGGAAGGTTCGTGCGACGATCAAACCCAATAAGTGTTATGCCAGCCTATTAGCAGGTTAATACCCGGAGGAGTTTGGTTATTAAATTGTTAATTATGGCATTTACAGGCAGTTGGAATAAGTATTATCGAACAAATATGGCCGGCTCTACGTGAGAAAGGGAAAAATTCAATGCATCCTCCAACTGCTCACGGTGGCCTTGCCAACCTGATTGTGCTGGCCCTGCTGGCAACCGACGTGTATTTATTTCGGGAATGGTACCACTACAGGGATTCTCTGCTCCAGGAGCAGTACGCCCGGCGATGTCTGATTTTTGCCCTCCTGATTGTAGCCTTCTTTGTGGCCGACCGGCTTGTTTTCAGGTTTATCCTGGGAAAAAAGGCGAGGATGAACCCGACAGGAGCCGCAGCAGCGAAACTATGTATTTGGAAAGACCGGAAGGACACAGCCTGTTTGTTGAGTTTTACGGTCCAAAGGAAGCCCCGCCGATCATTTTGATTCACGGTTGGGGCAGCAACAGCACTCAGTGGTATTACCTGAAAAAGCACTTATCCACCTCCTGCCGGCTGATCCTGATGGATCTGCCGGGACTGGGCAGATCAGGTAAACCGAAGAATAAAGACTATTCACTGGTTAAGTTTGCCCGTGACCTGGAGGCAGTCGTTGCGTTATGTGGGGATAAAAAGCCCCTTCTGGCCGGCCATAGCATCGGGGGAATGACAATTTTAACCTATTGCCGATTGTTTAACCAGGCGTTGCCGGCCAGGATAGCCGGCCTTATCCTCATTAATACTACCTACACCAATCCGGTCCGTACTTCTATCCTCAGTGGCTTGCTCACCGCTTTGCAAAAACCCGTCCTTACCCCTTTGCTGCGTGCCATGATTGCCCTGGCCCCACTGGTGCAATTGCTCAACTGGATCAGGTACTGCAACGGTTCTATGCACTTAAACAACCATATGATCGGATTTGGGGGCAGTGAAACCAGGGGACAATTAGAGCTGGCCACGTATTTAACCACTGCTTCCCCGGTAGGGGTAATTGCCAGGGGAATGTTAGCCATGTTTGACTACGAAGCTACCCCGGTGCTGGCCTCGGTTTCCATTCCGGTGCTCATCATTGCTGCCGATAAAGACATATTGACCAAACCCGAGGCCAGTGCGTTCATGGCCCGTAGCATTCCCGGAGCGGAATTAATCGTCTTAACGCCTTGCGGGCACATGGGACCCCTGGAAGGAAACGATCAGATGATTGACGCCATCAAACGGTTTGGGGAAAGGGTTTTTGTGGCAGTGCCCTTTGTGTAGGGAGTAAGCAGTTTACCCCTATCGGTAGCGTTCTGCTTATAGAACGGTTAGCAGCAGGAGAATGGTTTTTTTAAAGCTGCAACAAACTACCGGATTTGAAGAATCCGTCTTTGGAAGGTGTTGGGGAAATATTTGCTCTCCCGGCGATAGACCACGGGCCTTGCCCTTAACCCCGGAGGCAGAGTCACCGGGCATCAAAAATCCTTCTGTGGGAAGGGATGATGGTATAGAAGATCGGCCACCCGGGGTTACCAGGAATATACCACTACTAAAACGAATTATAAGGCCACTCAACCAACCTCCTTTATCTCGCACTCATCCCGCCTGGCTGACCCGATAAGTTGTCCGAGCGCCGCCTCGTGCAGGGGCTTGGTAAAATACCCGCTGACCGGGTACTGCTTTATTTTTTCCTCAACCTGGGGTTGAAAGGCAACCGATAGCAGGAATACGCACACCTTGCTGCCCCCGATGCCAGGAATCTTCCGGAGTTGTTCGAATACTTCCAGACCGTCGTAGCCCGGCATATTCAGATCCAGCAGCAGTAAATCGGGTAAATGCGCTTGCTGTTCATTCTCCTCAGCCAGCGGCTTGAAAGAGGCAAGCAGGTCCTCAAATTGGGTAAAGCTTAAAATCTGGTGCCCGATCCGGGCTTCCCGGAGGTCATCTTCAAGCAGAAAAAGAGCTGCCGGATCATCGTCCAGCAAAAAAACAGTGCGGTAGTAAGACATCAATACAAAGAATAGAGGTTGCACGCAAACAGGTAATAAAATTACTGAACCGGCTCTCCTTCTACAACCTTTTGAAAGAGTTTTCGTAAAAAGCCGGCTTTTAACAGATACTTGTATTCCTGAGAGGCGTAAAGTACGAAGTGGCAATAGTTTAAGTGCTAAAACTATCTAAATAGGAGTTACGCAAAGTCTCTAATGAATTGACGTTGTGCCTGCAGAAAGAGGGTTTTCCTGAGGGCATAGAGAGAATCAATAAAGTGGTTGAGGGTAAAAGCAGCCAGTCTCTGGAAAGCTCTCATTACACAGAACAAGTGGGTTTTGATGGCACTGGTCTTACGAACCAGGAACTTCTCAGCCTGGCAGCACTGCTTGATGCAGCGAAAGAAGGATTCTACCCGCCAGTGCACCAGGCGGAAGGCTTCAAATTCCTGCCTAGAAAAAAGTACCGGAAAGGCCGGATCTTCTTGTGGCTGGTACAAAGCGTAGTGTCTCACGTCTCCTTCCTGAGAGACAGTCCGGAACACTTCCACAAAGCCGAATCCTTTCAAATGCGTGTAGAGGCCATCTTGGGGGATGGATACTTCCTGTAGTTGCTGGTAAAGGGCGGGTTGAGTGGAAACAATACGGTTTTTCTCCAGCCCCACCAGAAAATTCACTTCCAGGTTTTTCAGGAATTTCAAATTCTCCAGTGAACTATACCAACTATCGGCCGTAACCCACTTTGGTCTCAAACCCCACTGCCACACCTCTTTGAGCATGGCCTGAAAATAGTCGTTCTTAGTTTTGCCCTCACTGGCCCGGTACACCCGAAAGTTAACCGGTATACTGTAGCCACTACAGGTGGTATAGAGCAGTACAATCAGATTAATTCCCTTTACGGTTCTGTGATGCTTACCTGACCAGAAAAAACCTGCTAACCCGGTACTGCTCAACTCACTATAAGGCTTATCCAACACCGTGTCATCTACTGTCAGGGTGCCTCCTGCCAACTCAATACTGTCTTTGACTGCCTGGAACAAATCACTGCCCTGGTAACTGCCTGAAAGCAGAAACCGGTTCACTTCATCATGAGACACTTCCAGTACCTCACCGGCTTGCACACAACTGCTCTTGGCAGGACTACTCAGTAAGTAGGCGATATATTCCTCAGCTTGCATGTCGGCTGTTTTTAGCTAATTTAACCCTTCTGCGTAACTCCTACTAAAGAAAGGAGTGTTGGGTACAAGCTTTGCGCCAGGCCGGCACGGACGGTGTAAGTACCAGGCAGATAAGTTTTTCGATTTTTTCCATTGACCTTTCGCAAAATATTGATGGGGGACGATGGCAGCAGTACACAGGCGGACGGATGGCCGGGCAGTTCGGTGGGAAGAGTGCCCCCGATTGCGGCAAACTCTTTACGAACAGATACGTAGAGAATGTATTAATTATTTTTTGAGTATGTCCGCTGCAATTGCTTACCCTCTCTTTAATAACCAAACATTCTTCGGGCGTGTTAATCAGGCTACCAGCCGGCAAGAAGACCTGCAATTGCTGCGGGAGCTAGAGCAGCAGTGTGCCAGTCTGGGGCCAGAAATGTGCCGGTCCTTTTCCGAAGAAGCAGCTTCCCATTTAAGCCATCGGTTTACCCGGGACCTTAGGTTGGATGCGGGCTCATGCGATGTCAACGGTTGAGCATCCGGAGCCCACATTGAAGTGTCCCTTTTGAGGAAAAAGCAAAACGAGGTGCTACGCAGGGTTGATAGCCAGGGTAATCTTTTCAGATGCTGTAGAAGTACCCTCCCCGAAAACCCGATAACAGGCGTATCACGAAACTTGTCCGGACTGCCTCCATCGCAGCCGCGGGGTAAATTTAAAATACACGGTAGCGGCTACACGTTGGCCGTAGAGATGGGTTTTAAGGAAATCTCCACAAAAAGGGAAGTGCCTTTCTGCTGTCCGCTCTCAAACCAGATTTTAACGAATAGCCTGCGTTTTCAAACTAGAAAAACCAGCACCTTTTCAGCAGGTTAACGTACTGTATTTTTCACCCGCAACCAGCAAGATTACCGGTAGACTTGCCAATGAGCCCTTTCATCATCGTTTTTACGGCCGATTTGCTTCCGCACCCCGGGCTCACCTCCCAGGTGCAAGCCCTATCGAGCAAATGGGAGGAAACAGGTGAGCAGGTGCGCTTCAAGGTAGCACCGGGCAAACTCATGCCATTGATTCGCCTGCTAAACCTTCGGCACATTTCTTATAAAGTTGAGTTTCCGGCCAAGTCCTGACCAAATAATGCCCGTATCTGATGAACACTCTATGGTATACACTTCTTAAAGTGGTTTTGGGGATTTTACAGGCATACAGAAGGGCCCTCTTTCAAGTAGAATCGGAGAGGGGAGAATGTAGGATTTGAAACTTGAGGGTCAGTAGTCGTTTGAGTTCATACCCGTAGTCGTCTAAATGCTCAAAGAAGTGGAGTATGTTGTCTTTAAAGGACTGGCAGGTGGAATGGAATGAAAGACCGATGGCCTGCTTTTTCATGAAGCGCCACAGCCTTTCGATGAGGTTGAGGTTAGGCGGGTAAGTGGGCAGGAACCACTGCTTGATCAAGGGCTGCCCTTCCAGCCACTGCTGCAGGAGCTGACTGCGGTAGTAGCGGGCATTATCACAAATGAGTACCAGCTTTTTGCCTGGATTGCTTGCCAGCAATTTCTCATAGAGGGTAATGGTACTTTGGGCATTGATTGTCTGGGCTTCCACCACCTGATCTACGTCATCGGCTACTGCCTCACAAGGATCAAGTGCATTGACGGCCCCATTGAGATTGAGTCTTTTCCTGCCTGAGTTGGCCGGAATATGCTTTTGCTGCCCTCTTTTGATTCGGGCTTTATTGGTTTGAGTATTGTGGGCAGGATGGGTAGCGTCGGTGAAGCAGACCACCGTGTCCTGGGGTAAATCCTCAATGAACTGCTCAAACCGGGCCACAAACCCGGGTTGCTTTTGCTCATCAGCTTTGGCTGGCACGGGTGTTAGTTGCTTGTGGACAAAGCCGGGTTTGGTTAGAATTGCCCTTACTGCCGGGTCTGAGTAGTCTGCCTTAAATTCTCCATATATCCAGTCTCCCACCTCTCTTGCCGTTGGATACAAGCCTTCCTGCACTTGCTGGTCCAACGCCTGGAGTTGCTCCAAACTGAGTGCTCCCCGGTAAGCCACGTAATTGTCCTTCAGGTACGCCTGGAGTCCTTGCTGAAGATACTTTCGCTTGTAATTGCCCACTGTATCTGAATCAGTTCCCTGACTTACTGCGATCACTTCATAAGTATACCCCTCGTCGAGCATGATCAGTACCGACAAACGAACATGCTGCTTCTTGTCCCGCGTTTGCCGCCGTAGCTGCTCAATCTCTGCCCGTTCTTCTTTGCCCGGTCGCATACCCAACTTATACCCTTTTTGCCTATCTTGAGTTTAACCCAAAACCACTTTCATTCCAGTATATAAGGGGTAGGTAATGAGGACGGTCTCTATCCGCTATTTATTGCTATAATTCTTATTTAGTGCAGTTCCAGAACTTATCTCTGGTGTTACGCGTCTCAGGAGCGGCCCAAGGGATATCAACGTTTCTCTTTCAGGCATGCAACCTAACGCTTCCCCGCGCGCTTTTCTGGGCGCCCTCACTGAAACCATTGACCAGGTAGTTTTCGCTTACGGAGTAGATGCCGCTCAGTTTATCTACCTCAATCCAGCTTTTGAAACGGTTTTCGGACAAAATCGGGAAACGCTTGATCCCCGTGCCTTGCTGGCAAGCGTACACGCCGAAGACCAGGAGTACATAAGCGAGGCTTACCAGGACCTGCTCGGGGGCAAACCCGCCAGCCGCTGGAGTTTCGCGTGCTGCTGCCCGACGGCCCGGAACGGTGGCTGCGGGTAAAACCCCTGCTGGTCGAGGAAAACGGCACGAGAGCCATTGCCGGGCTGGCCGAAGATATTACCGACTTCAAGCACTACTCGGATGTGGAACTCAAGTTTTCCCACAAGAAAAACGGCATCATCCAGGTGCTCTCCCACGACCTGGCCGGTCCGCTGGGCACGATCCAGTCGCTTTCTTCCCTGGTAGCCACCCGCGTAAGGGAGTACAAGGACGAAGCCCTTAACAACGTAGTGAACTTGATCACCCAGACCAGCAAGGGCAGCCTGCGCCTGATCCGGGATTTTTAGAACAGGAGTTTCTGGAATCCGTCGAAACTGCCCTTATCAAAGGCCGGGTGAATCTGGTGGAGCGGTTTACCCAAATCGTCGAACAGTACCAGATTACAGAGCAAAACAATGCCAAACAGTTCATCCTGTATTCCTCTGACCCTTCGGTGTACGCCCAGGTAGATGACGTGAAGTTCTTTCAGGCCATCACCAACCTTATATCCAATGCCATCAAGTTTACCCCTGATGACGGAATAATCACCATCCGGGTGGAAGATCAGGAAGAGGCGGGTACCGTACTGATCACCATTCAGGACAACGGCATAGGCATTCCCGGAAAGTACCACGCCGGCCTGTTCGATAAGTTTACCAAAGCCCGCCGGCCGGGGTTGCACCAGGAACCCACCACCGGCCTTGGCATGTCCATCGTCAAAACCATCATCGAGTGGCACAAGGGCAGAGTCTGGTTTGAAAGCGAAGAAAACCGAGGCACTACTTTCTTTGTGGAAGTGCCCAAAGAATAGCTATCTCCCCTTCTTTGGCTGAGTGGGCGAAAAAATACGTATGCTCACGTTTTTAAAGACTGCTTAACTGTACTTTTTACGCATGAAGAATCCGTAAAATCAGGTATTGCCGGGAGAGATACATCCGGGTAAATTTATATTTTTGTTACGCAGCCCTATTTTCCTGGTCCACACTGTTTACCCTTTCTCGCTGAGGGGGGCAACTGTTTAACACGGGAAGCTTCTGGTGGGTAGGGTATTTTTCTTTTTTCGACTATTATGAATTGGCAGTCACCCGACCAGGCAGCAATCGTTATTTTCACTCCGGCGGTCATCATTGGGCAGGGGCTCAAACGGCAGTTTGAAAAATGGGGCTTTGCTCATACCAGGCTGGTAACCACGCCCGCACAACTACTGGAAGCCGCTCACGCCACTCTTCCCGCTTTGGTGCTGCTGGATGCCGATCCGGAAGGGGAAATGAATTCCTTTGTGCTGGCCCGGCAGTTGCAGGGGGAAGACAGGCAAATCCCCGCATTATTTATCACTAAGGCTCTACACCAGCCAATTGCTTTCCAGTCCAGTCAATTTACCACCTACCCGCACGGATGGCTGCCCAAGCCCTGCCACGCAGAAGACCTCTGGGGGCAAGTTCGCCTGCTACTGCCCGGGTTGAAGCAGGAACAGCAGCAGGGGTAATTACACGATAGGCGGCTGATCGGCACTGACAAGCAAAGTTCTTACTTTTTCTTCCGTGAGGGGTTTAACAATATATCCTTTTACGCCGTAGCGTCTGGTCTTTTCGACATCCTGGCTGTAGCTGGAAGAAGTAAGGACGACTACCCGGCTTTGGATAATATGACTGGCGTTTAGCTTATCGAGTTGCTCAAGCAGTTCAATGCCGTCCATGACCGGCATATTCAGATCCAGCAGCACCGGGTCCGGACAATCCACCCGGGCCGCATGCTCATCTATACAGGAACTCTTAAGATGCTCCAGGGCTCCTTTCCCGTGCTCATACGTAGTGAGGGCTTCAGCCACCTGCATATCTTCCAGAACCGCCTCGCATAAAAACCGGCTGGCCCGGTCATCGTCTACCACGAGTACTTTGCGGAAAAGTTTTTTCATAGGGCAACCTGCAACTGGATACGTAGCAGTAGTTTAACTGCCAACAATCCTGTTAGGTTGCTCAGGTGAATGTAAAAGAAACCGTTCGCTTCCTTGTGCGCAGTAAAATCTACACGTACGGTCAAGCCGGAAGCAATGGCATGATTCTGAGAATTTCCAAAACCGGGAAGGCGCGGGGTATCCTTTGGGCATTCACAATTAGTGAGGGAGGGATGGTGAACGGGGAGTTTGTAGCATTCATCAAGGTAAATGCGGATGACAGCTCCGGACTTATGGCTTCCAAAAGCCAGTATATTGGTTGCGCCTCCCGCCTGGTGCCTGCGATTATGAGAGGCAGGGACGACCGGCGCCGGGAGCTGCTCAATGACCTAAGCTTTCTGAAAGATCAGACTGAGGCGTGCAAGGCGTTGGAATGACAGCCGCATTACTGTTATGGCAAAATGAATCATCCGGGAGAATGTGCAAGCAAAACACAAAAGGTTTTATCATTACCAGCAGCAACGACAAAAGCAGAAGCTTGATTTTTCAAATCCCGGCCCGAATACCACCAGGAAGCTCTGCCTCTTGCCGATGGATGGTTAAGCCGCTATAGGCTGGCAGATGGTCTAATCCTGCCCATTCGTATACACAAGCCGAAAGAGAGGTAAAAAACCATTGTTTGGGATCAAGTACACCTTTCTCCATCCGTTACGTTGAAGACACTACTATCCCTGAGTAGTTGTCACAAAGACTCCTTACCCCAGACCATATCACTACTATCACTACGAATGCCTGTCTCTACTGCCACGCTGGCTGCTGATCTGTTTCCCACTGATGACCTGCTGGAAACCTTGCTCGATATATCGCTTACTGGTATCAATCTGCTCGGCCCACTCTACAACTCCTCGGGCGAGCTGGAGGATTTTGCCCTCCAGTACCTTAACCCCGCCGCCCAACACATGACGGGACTGCCCGAGCGACCCGGCGGCACCCTCTGCACGCACTTTCCCCACGCGCGTACAGACGGCATCCTGGACTTCTACCGGCGCGTGTACGAAACCGGTGAGACCGGCCACCATGACTTCAGAAACCGGGCCGGGGGATTGGATAACTACTTCCGCTCAGCAGCCCGGCGTAAAGGCCAGCGGCTCGTGGTCAGCTTCACCGACACCAGCGACCAGGACCGCCGCCCCCTGGAAGGGGCCCTGCGCGAAAGCGAGGCCGCCGGAAAAGCCGCCCGCGCGGAGGCGGAACGCCAGCGCGGGCGCTTCCACGAGGTGTTTGAACAAACCCCGGCCAGCATCGTACTGCTGCGCGGGCCCGGGCACCGGGTCGAGTATCACAACGAAGCCTACCAGCAGTTGTTCCCCGGGCGGCAGATGCGGGGACGTACCATCGCCGAAATCCAGCCCGACACTACCAAAAATGGCTTCGTAGCCTCTCTCGACGGCGTGTACCATACGGGCGAAACGTACTTCGGCCGGGAAGTGCAGCTGAACATCGACCAGCCGGACGGCACGCACAGGGAGATCTATTTTAATTTCACCTACCAGGCCTGCCGCGAAAATGACCAGATTACCGGCGTCTCCGTGTTTGGTTACGACGTGACCGAGCAGGTACTGGCCCGCCGGTTGACCGAAGCCTTGCAGGCTGAGGTGTTGGCCGCGGCCCGGCGCCAGATGGAAGAGCGGGCCACCTCCTACCAGGTGTTTGCCCAAACGCCGGCCGCCCTCTGCATTCAGCGCGGGCCCGAGCACCGCTATGAGTACGTCAACCCGGCGTATCAGGCATTGTTTCCGGACCGCCGGTTTGTGGGCCGCACTGTGGTAGAGGCCCTGCCTGAAACTCTCGACGGCGGAATTGTGCCCCTGCTGGACCGGGTATACGGGACGGGAGAGCCGTTTTTTGGCTTTGAGGTACCCCTTACCCTTCAGCCCACCGCGGCGGGAGAAATAGCCCGGACGGAGTACTACACGTTTACTTACCAAGCCTACCGCGAGAACGGGCAGATTGTGGGCATCTCCACCTTTGCCTACAACGTGACCCAGCAGGCCATGGCCCGCCAGGAGCGCGAGGCGCAGCAGCGAAATCTCCACGCCCTCTTTGAGCAGGCACCCAACGGAATTTGCATCTTCGTGGGTTCCGACCTGGTCTACGAGTTCCACAACCCCAGCTACCAGGCGCTGCTGCCCGGGCGCAAACTGCCGGGCCGGCCGCTGCTGGAAGTCATGCCCGAACTTAAGGGCACGGACGCGGAAAGACTGCTCCGGCGCGTGTACGAGACGGGGGAGACCCAGCAGGAGCATGAATTGCCCGTTCCCCTGGCCCGGGCCGATGGCCAGGAGCTGGAGGAGCGCTACTTCCACATTGTCTACCAGGCCCGGCGCGACGAGCAGGGACAAGTCAACGGGATTCTGAGCTTTGTCGTGGAAGTTACCGGGCAGGCTCGGGCCAGAAAAGCCATTGAGGAAAGTGAAGCCCGTTTCAGATCGCTGGCCGAAAACTCTCCTGATGTGATCACCCGGCACGGAAAAGACTACCGGTATCTGTACGCCAGTCCCCGGATTGAAGAAGTAACAGGGCTGAAGGCCGAAGAGTTTACCGGCAAATCCTACCGGGAACTGGGGTTGCCGGAAACATTCTGCACGTTACTGGATGAGCACCTTGCCTATGTTTTTGCGCACCAGACCCTGCATACGCCGGAATATTGGGTGCCGGGGGGAAAAGGCTATTTTCTCCTGCGCATGGTACCCGAATGCAACCAGGCCGCAGAGGTGGTATCCGTGCTGGTGCTGTCCACCGATATAACGGAGCGAAAACGGGCGGAGGCTGCCTTGCGGGAATCAGAAGCACGTTTCCGCCTGATGGCCGATGCGGTGCCCCAGATTGTCTGGATTACCGATCCGGACGGACACACTGAGTTCTTCAACAAGCAGTGGACTCTCTATACCGGAGCACCTTTTGAGCCGATTACTGCTGCTGAGGTAGCCGCCAGCTTTGTGCATCCACAGGATGCAGCGCTAACCATGGAAAGGTTTGATAGTGCCCGGCAAGCGGGCAGCGCTTTTTCGGTTGAGTACCGCATCCGCTCCCTGACGGGCGAGTACCGGTGGTTTCTATTGAAGGCGGAGCCGTATCGCGACCAGGAAACCGGACAGATCAGCCGATGGTTCGGTGCTTCCATTGATATTGATGACCGCAAACGGGCAGAAGCTGCTTTACGCGACAGTGAGGAGCGCTTGCAAAAGGCCCTTTCCATTGAGACGGTTGGTGTAATTTTCTTTGATCTGGAAGGCAGAATCAACGATGCCAATGCCGCCTTTGAGAGCATGAGCGGCTACGCAAAGGCTGATCTTGAAAGTGGTAAGGTGCGCTGGGATGAGTTAACCCCACCCGAGTTTATGGAAGCCACCCTGAAGTCCCGCAAAGAACTGCTAACCAAGGGTAAGAACACGCCCTACCAGAAGCAATACATGCGTCCGGATGGCTCCCGCTGGTGGGGTCTTTTCTCGGGCAAGCGGCTTAGTGAAACTGAATGCGTGGAATTTGTCCTCGATATTACTGAGGGCAAAGGAGCAGAAGAGGCCTTGCAGCAGTTATATCGGCAACTGGCCGGGGTAAATGCTGATCTTTCGGAGGCCAATCAACTGCTCACCTACATCAACCAGGATCTGGATAACTTTGTCTACACAGCCTCTCATGATTTAAAATCCCCAATCCTCAACATTGAAGGATTGCTCAAAGCCCTGCAGCGGCAACTAAGCCAAAAGAATCCGGATCAGCAGGAAATCGGGAGTATCTTTGGCTTTCTGAATGAATCAGTAAGCCGCTTTAAGGCAACCATTGCCGATTTAACCGAGGTAGCCCGCATCAGCAAAGAGAGTACCGAAGACATTGCTCCCATTGATTTGAAGGAGATGCTTGAGCAAGTGCAATTGGATCTGGCCCCCCAAATTGCCGAAGCCATAGCTCAATTGGATGTAAAGCTGGATTGTCCCTCCATCCATTTCTCCCGTAAGAACCTGAAAAGTATCCTCTACAATCTGCTTTCCAATGCCGTCAAGTACCGCTCCCCGGATCGAACTCCTTTGATTCACATCACCTGCCAGCCGCACGGGGAGTACTACTGCCTTACCGTGGAAGACAACGGACTGGGCATGGATATGCGCCAGGAAGAGAAGATATTCGCGCTGTTCAAGCGCCTGCACGCCCACGTGGAAGGTACGGGCATCGGCCTTTATATTGTCAGGAAAATTATTGACAATGCCGGCGGGAAGATTGAAGTGGAAAGTCAGGTAGGCGTTGGTTCTACCTTTAGGGTGTATTTCAAGCTCTCCTAACGCTAGGAAACCTATTTAGGGCAAGTGGGTGTCTAAGCTCCCTGCGAAGGAAATGCAGGAGGCAATACCGGTAGAAAACAAATGGGAGAACATTGCCGTGAGAGATTCAAGTGGTCGCCAAAGGTTAGTGAAGTCAATCCAACACTCAATGTCTTACCCGACTGGAAGAATACTTCAGGTCCGGATAGGCTTCATTCAAGATGTCCGCCTTATATAACTTGTGGTGCCATTCCCCCTTTTCCGTCTTTACTCGGACTACTCGGCAGTTTGACTACCTCAAGGAGTCTTTCTTTGTGACAGGGTAGCAAAAGACAGTACCCCCTAATACCACCCCGCTTTATTGAGCTAGCAATACGACACAGTACCCCCAGCTGGAAAACAAAGGGGTAGCATGAGTCGTAGTAATACTTTTCAAGGAAATAAACTGACGGTTATGAATCTGCCGGGTTCCTGTTAACGGACACGAGGCTGGTATCCCATCATTTGATGCCAGTAATTTTGTATACTAAGTTTAGTACATTTACTAATCAATGGCTGTTTATCACAAACCCGTCTCCATTATTCCGACAAATGACCAGGATCGGCTCAGGAAACTGCACGGTTATAGCATTCTGGATACCCCTCCGGAAGAAGCATTCGACAAGGTAGCCCGCCTGGCGGCTCAGATATTTGATACCCCCAGTGCCTTTGTCACTTTTGTGGATAAGGACCGGGTCTTTTTTAAAGCCAACCTGAGCCCTTTGGAAGGCAATCAGGTGCAAAGGACAGACAGCCTTTGCTCACTGGCCATTCTGGAGGAGACCGTAACCGTTTTTGACGATACCTACCAAGTACCCGACCTGCTGGAAAGCCCGCACGTAAGCTGCCAGGGTGGCATCCGCTTCTACGCAGGGGCACCCTTGAAAACCAGGGAAGGGTACCGGTTGGGCACCTTATGCGTTGTGGACTCCGTGCCCCGCCAGGCCACCCCCAGGCAGTTGCAGATGCTGGAAACGCTTTCTTCCATTATAATGGATGAACTCGAACAACGGCTGGCCGCTCAGCGGGCCATCAGCGCCCAGACTGACCTGGTGAATATGGCCGTGCACGACTTAAAGAATCCGGCCCTCAACATTGCTGCACTCAGCGAACTGCTGTTCAAGCGAATTACCGATGCCGGCATGGTGCAGGAACTGGCCGGCCTGATCAAGGGGTGCAGCGAGGAAATCAGCGGCAAACTGGACGGACTGCTCAAATTGTCCCGCATGGAAGACGAATCCTTTCAGCTGCACCTGGAGGAGGTTGATTTGCCCACCCTGCTGGACCAGGTGAGCAGTACCTTTGGGTTAATGGCAGCCCAGAAGGGACAGCGCATCAGTCAACAGGCCGGTGAATCCATCACAGTAAAAGCCGACCGGACCCGCCTGCAGGAGGTGTTAGAGAACCTGCTTTCCAACGCCATCAAGTACTCTTACCACGACACCACCATCACCATTACAGTCAACCGGTCAGGTAAACAGGCAGTGGTTTCCTTTGAGGACCAGGGACAGGGGCTCAGTGAAGGGGACATGCAGAAGCTTTTCACAAAATTTGCCCGTCTTAGCTCGGCTCCAACGGGCAAGGAGCGTTCCAACGGGCTGGGTTTGTCCATTGTCAAGACGCTCATTGAATTACAAGGAGGAGAGGTATGGGCTACAAGTGCCGGTAAGGACAAGGGGGCTACCTTCTTTGTCTCCCTTCCCCTTTATTCCGGTGAGTAGCTGAAAGGGATTACGCATCTGCGCCTGGAGAACTCTTTTTTGTAACTCCCGCTTGTCATGTTCAATCAGTTTCTATAAATGGGCCAGGTCCGGGTGCTACGCTTTATGCTGGTTCCGGAGGCAAAGCTTTACTGGCGCGGGTACTTGCGAACCGATACGCTCCGGTCTGATCTTAATTGCATGACCACCAGCCTGGCCTGTAACCGAATGCGTTCGGGTAAGAAAGGCTCTGCCAAACTGCTGAACTAACCGGATACTGGCAAAGCCGGCGGTAAAAGGGTTAGTAAAGAAATTACGTATTTTGCCTTCCTGCATATCATTTTTCTAAGGGGACTTACGCCCCTTTGTGGCTTGGCTACCATTCCTTTCATTCCTAAACTTCATCTGGCGTGTCGGAGCATACAGTAGATTTTCAGCTTGCTTTTGAAGCCTTGCCCGGCAGTTTTCTCTTGCTGGCCCCTGATGCGCCGCACTACACCATTCTGGGCATCAGTGATGAAATGCTGCGCCGGAGCGGCCGCCGGCGGCAAGATATAGTGGGCGAAGGGGTCTTTGAAGTCTTTCCGGAAAACCCGGCTGCCCCCTCGGCTAACGGCCCGGCCAGCCTGAGAAGCTCCCTCGGGGAGGCAATTTTTACCAGACAACCGAGTCAAATGCCCCTGGTGCGCTACGACATACCCGATGGGCAGGGAAACTTCCGGGTCCGCTACTGGTTGTCCAACAACAAGCCCGTACTGAGTCCGTCCGGGGAGGTGCTGTTTCTGCTTCATTCGACTGAGGAAGTAACCGAAGCCGTGGTAGCCCGGCAGAAGATGCAGGAAAGTGAAGAACGATTCCGGACGCTGGTGGAGCAGGCTCCCGTGGCCATTGCCCTGACCCGTGGCTCTGAGCTTATTATGGAAACTATCAATGCCCCTATGCTGCCCATTATTGGCAGGGAGCACGCCGGCGGGGTGGTGGGTAAAAGCCTCGTTGAGGTACTACCCGAGCTCCAGGACCAGCCGGTGCTGGACCTGATCCGGCGGGTGTACCGGACGGGGGAACCCTATCAGGGACTGGAAATACCCGCATCGCTGCGGATGGGAGGCCAACTCCGGCAGGGGTACTACAACCTTTCTTACACCCCACTACGGGAAAACGGGCATATCACCGGCGTGATCCACCTGGCCGTGGAAGCCACCGGTCAGGTGCTGGCCCGTAAGCAGACTGAGCAAAGTGAACGACAGGCTCAGTTTCTGGCTCAGGAACTGGCCGCGGCCAACGAGGAACTGCGGGCCGCTAACGAGGAGATCCAGTCTACTAACGAGGAACTCACGCGTACCAACCAGGAACTAGACCAGTACGTCTACAAAGTTTCCCACGACATCCGTTCCCCGGTGGCCTCCATCTTAGGGCTGCTCGGGTTAATCGGACAGGAAAATGTTTCCTCTCAGGTAAGAGCCTACCTGGATCTAATTGAAAACCGGATCAGTAAACTCGACGAGTTCATCACCTCTGTACTGGCCCATTCGCGCAGTGTCAACACGGAGATCACCGCGGCGCCCATTGACTTTGATCGTATTCTGGATCAGTGCCTGGATGAACTGCAACATTACCCGGACCGGGACCGCCTGCGGGTAGATCGGCAGTTGCCTGGGCCGGACGTCTTCTGGGGAGATGGGCTCCGGTTGCAGATCCTGCTGAAGAACCTGCTTTCCAATGCCATCAAGTACCGAAACCCGGAGCGGGACAGTTTTCTTTCCGTCCGGGCGGTAGTCACCCCCGCCAAAGCCGTGCTGGTGCTGGAAGACAATGGGCAGGGCATTTCCGCCCCTTACGTGGACAAGGTATTCGGCATGTTCTTTCGGGCTACTGAGCAATCGGACGGCTCCGGGCTTGGGCTTTATATTGTCAAACAGGCCGCAGAGAAGATGGGCGGCTCGGTCAGCCTCACCAGCCAGGCAGGCAGGGGCACTATTTTTACCATTACCTTACCGAACCAAAAGCCCTGAAGGCCAATTCTAAACCGGAGTTCTAACCTGAAAATGAAGGGCGGGAAAAGAGCAGATTTCGATCACCAAAATCGTCACTCAGAACGTTGATTTCTTGAAATCAAAAGGGCATATCTGTCTGATTTCTTTCCTTCAAGGTCTCCTTCGATGCTAAGTGGATTAAAGCGTATAATTTCAGAGGCGTCTACAACCTTCCTTCTGCATTTATGAGCGGAAGCTCCCAAGCTACAACACTTATTATTCATGATTTATGACATTAGACGGAAATGTCCTGTTTGGTTGCCCGTAGTACAGATTCTGCTTTCAATGAAAAAATCAGTTCATTTACAGCAGTGTAAATGGCATACGGCAGCATGAATGTACCAATAAAGACACTCATCCCGAGCCTCAGCACCAGATATATTCCGTGCCATTCGGGACTGAACCAAACAATCCTTGACCTATTGTCCTGTTTCGATTTTAAGTACCTCCACCCGGCAATTGTGCCCGGCCGAAATAGCTCCCATGAGCATGAAATAAACAACTCTTCCTTTTTCTACCTGAGCATAGGGATTGCCATGCGTAAAAAGCATCCGCCCAGGAAGAAGGCAAGCGTAAGGCTGATGAGCACTCCAATTGCCTGTTGTTTTTGCCGCGAAAACCGCCAAGAGCACAAGGTGTGCATAGAGAGATTCCACGTATTTGCACAAGGTTGACACAAGCCCTTGCCGCAATCATTGCACGATTGAACAGCGGGTTGGACATTGGGATGATTGGCGCACCTCATAACAGTTGTTAAAGTGGTATCAGATGAATTTGTGTATTGATGGATAAGGGTTGTACGGGAGAGGACATTGTACCTGCTCATTCACCCGACTACCAATCCGGACATCGAATTTACCTTCACTTACCCCGATAGTACCCCTGCCAGCCCCGTCCGTGAATGTACCGGAGAAGGTGCCTGTATAATGGCCGTTTTCTACTCTGGTAAAGGTGAACGTAACAGGACCTCTGCCCAGAAAAGTAATCCGGTTCGTAGCAGGGTCAGTTCTTTCCATCATTGGCGTTTTTTCGGCGGCCGGATTCTGATTGATCAAACACGTAGGTACCGGGTGCGGTAACATCATAGAGATAAAAGTGCAGGGTCGTCTGACCAAGGTCACGCCGGGATTGAACCATTACGTGGGCATCATCGGTGGAACCGGCGGGCCGTTGCTGCACCAGAAACCCGGTAGCTTCCCACGGATCTCCGTTCAGTTTCGCCGACAGCGTCATCCTGTTATCAGACGCCGGATCAGGGTCGTCTTTCTGACGATTACAGCAACTGCTCAGCCAAAAGCTATTTATCACTGAAAGTAACAGGAATAAACCGGTAATTTTTGGCGACTTTTTCATAGTGGTTCCTTTAGCAGCTTTAATTTGCCAAAAAATATAAAGTAACCCAAGATAAAGTAGTATTCAGTACAGTGTCGTTTCTGCCATTGCTTTACGGTTGGAGTGTAGTTCTGCCGGGCCTGGTCAATCTGCTCCACCAAGCCCGTTTTCTGCGCCGCTTCTTTCATCAACCCATCAGCCTTTTGCTTCATCTCCAGCGCCTGCAGCATATAGTCATTGGCCATCTTCTGGGCTTTGATGCGTTCGCCGGTTGTCAGGCGCTGTTTTCCCTCAGTGGTCACCTGCGCGGAGAGGTCTTCGGCAAGTCTGGTATACTCCTCCCCATCCGCTGATAAGTCATAGCGGCTGCCATTTTGCGCTTCTGCGTGGCAAGATGAAGGGCGTAGGTTTTGGCCTGCTGCTCTTTTGACGCCCTGAGGTACCCGTCAAAGGTGCCGGAAGCTTCGGGCTGGTAAGCACTCGTGCCGGCAAAAAAGATAGTCATATACCTCCCGGGCGCTTGCGATACCGGGCGGCTTGCCGGTAAGGCTACCGTATTCCTCATGAAGGGAAGGTCCGTTCCGTAGTCAACTGTGGTACCGATGCCGTACACGTTTTCAAGGATTGCGCTCAAATCGCTGATGCGGAGCTTCCGGAAGTCCGCCACGCTGTACTTTAGCTGCTCAATCTGCATTTTTAGGGCGAGCAGTGCGGTAATCTTCTCCTGGGTAGTGGTGTTTTCTCCCAGTATTTTCTGCAGATTCACTTCCTGCCCCGTCTGTTTGGCGTAATCCTGCACCCACTTTACAATTTGCTGAACCAGTTGTTTGTTGGAGAGTCCGTCAATCACGGGAATCTGGGCCGCTGCCAGAAATGGAGTAAAGCCGACAAGGCACAGGAAAAATATCTTTTTCATAATCAGTGATTTGTGGAGGGTAAAGAACGGGGTTCTGAATCAATAAAGTGCTTTCTGCACCATGCTTTCCCGCATCAGGGCATTCTGGTAGCAGGCATCTGTCCGCCGCCGGAGGAGAGATTTATGCGTAGCGTTGAGGATAATCTGATCCGCTTCCAGCTCCATGTCGAGCGACTTTTTCAGGTTGTCCAGGGCAGCGCCCTGAACTTCGATCCGCTCCCCGGTGGAGAGGCCCATCCCTTCTTTTCGGATACTGGTTTCGTAGGCTGGCACTGGGAAGATGCTGCCTATTCCGCCGAAGAGTGAGCCGAACAGGCTCAAAAGTCAAATCCGCTAACCTTTTCACCCACAAGCCGGTCAATCTCTTCCTCCTTGTCAGTAGCTGAATTGCCAAACAGGGAACCGATGGCGTTCCCGATGCCGGATAACGATTCCCGGATCTCTTTGGCCCAGCCCCCAGTAGTTGCTCCAGCCCGCCGGTGATCAGCCCCGGTCCTGCGCCTCCCAGTCCGTCCGGGAGGTCCGGAAAGATGTCACCGGTGCCGGTCAGTTCCCAGCGGCCTTCTTGTTTACCTGCTCATTGAGGTCGGCGGCTTGTTCCAGCAAATCCCCGGAGAGGGACTTCAGGGCAAGTGCGGTATGCAGGGAACGTCTGGTTACGTCCACTTCCAGTGCGTACTGCCGGAAAGCCTGCTCCCGGAGCAACTGCCCGTTTTCCGCGTAGCTACCCGGAAGGTTACCGGTAAGTTCGGAGTAGACCGAAGTACCCCCGTGGAAATAGTCGTAGAGATGGCTGCTGCTTTCTGTTCCCGGTAAACTCTCCCTGAGCACCTGGTATTCTTCCAGAATGGGTAGATCCCGGGCATAGAGTTTTCCCGTTACGGACAGTACTTTGTCGGCAACCGAAAGAATTTCATTAAGCTTCAGGTGCCCAACCTCCCGGACCAGGCGCAATTCCTTTTTCCAGATCATCTTCAATTGCCAGCACATCCGTATGACGGCCCGGATGTTTTTGGCTTTCTTGAGGACTTCCAGCAAATGCAGGAGCTTCTGCTGTTGTACCTCCCGGTCTGCTCCATGAGCACCCGATCGGTGATGTATTCCATGATAAGCCGGGGAATATCCGTGACCGGAAAACCCCGTACCAAACGACCGGAAGGAAAGGAGCAGCAGGCAGATATAAGGCAGAATCTTTTTCATAAACATTCTGATAAGTGGAAAAGAGATAAGGGTTTATTTGGGCGGCTGTAGCTCCAGAAAGACTCTGTAGCCGTCGGAGAGATAGACAAAGGCCTCCCGTTTTCCGGCCAGCTTCCCGCAGGGTCCCGCGGGCGATGTTTCCCGAAACTCTTGCCAGTGCACTATGGGGAATGGCACTACTCAGGGCACTGGCCGCATCGGCTAGGGCACCCGAGGCATTCCGGCGCACTTCGGTTTCGATACTGCCTTGGTCCCCGTAAGAAATGCCCGCCATCATATCGGAATCATAGCAGTTAAAGGGAAGCGCAATGCTGCTCCCGTCCAGTCTGGCCCGAAGCCGGTGAACGTGATCCGTCCGTTGGACAGCTGGGCAAGGCCGGTGATGAGGGTGTTTACGGGTAGATGCAGTCCCTCCAGTATCACGCTTTCCAGAGTGCGGAAGGTAACTTTAGCGCCGTTCTGCACCTTATAATCTCCGTGCACTACCGCCGGGACTATTGTTTTACCTGCCGGGTTGTCCGTGTGGCCAAAGCCGGCCTCCCCCGAGAAATGCCCGGCGGCAGAACAGCTTTCCTTCCCCAATCTTTGCCCCCTGCCTGAGCATTACTGGCCGCCGGGAGGCCTATAGCCCGGCCGGTATTGAAAGGGTCTGTATCTCTTTTTTCATCAGCATAGGGCTTAACTTCCCCGGTCCGGTGCCGAAGGCCGGAAGCGGCAGCCGGCTTAACATAACGTGAACTATGGATTAAAAAAGGGAATAGTTAAGCGGCCCTGTTATGGTTGGCTTGGTGATTAGGGATGAAAATAGCGGGTTTATGCTCAAGGAACTGGTAAGCAATTAAAGCACCGGCAATATGAGCAAAGGCGTTCTCTGGTTTACGGTGGCGGGTGTGTTCCAGATCACATACGGATACAAGCAAGTCATTGACCGATTCGATCAAAGCTCTCTTTTTGAGATAGTGCTGATGGTCAATCAGGCTAAGGCAGTCTTGCTTGATGTTTCGCTTTGGTTTAACTACCAGGTGGAGTTTGTGCTGATAGAACCACTCGAAAAGGGAGCTGTAGTAGCCTTTGTCAGCCAGACAAATACCGCTCAATCCTGAGAGCAGCTTTTGTAAGAGGGCCTTATTGTTATCGGCCACATTGCCCGCAGTGATGGTCCAGTTAACAATTTCTCCTCGGTCATTGATGACTAAGTGTACTTTGAAGCCATAAAACCAGCCTGTAGAAGTCTTACCTTTGCGGGCAGAGCCCCAAAAAACCCGGTGCGAATGCTCCCTTTTAAGATGGCACACTTCCAATCGTTTGGAGTCAATGATATACAAACCGGTCCTTGAGGCTTTTCAAGCAACAATGCAAAGACCACAGCCACATGAGCTTGTAAGACCGGCTCACCAGCACTAGGAACCGCTCGTAGCTGGGGGCTTTGGGAAAATAACTCAAGTAGCTCTTTTGGATCACTTCCCGGTAGTAGTATTCAAAGCACTTATAGCCCGATAGATGGTAAGCCGCTAGAATCGTACACACCTCCGATTCACTCAACTCCGGTACCCGAGTGGGTTGGCGGGGCTGGCCCACCTGCCGCGACTGCTGATACGCTTTGAAGCTTTTGAGCAGATCATCTACATCAATGAATAGCTCGATGAGTTTAATTTCACTAAATTGGATATGCATAAAGGGACAGGGTGAGGGTTTTGTGTTTTGGTCGATACAAAACTACTTCATCTGAAGCCCTTTATGTCTTTTTTAATCCATAGTTCACGTTAACATAACTACCATTCGGGTGATTGCCCCTTTCGGAAAAGCCGAGCCACGGCCGGACAAATCTGTCTGGATGGCGCTACCAGACGACAGGTGGCTTCTGCGCAAAGAACCGGCCTGCCGCAGAGAATCAGCAAACAGGCTATGAAGCATGCCCGATGAAACACTGTCAGAGCCTGCCATTTCATCCTGCGCCCTGCGGCTCTCCTTTTTGCGTACGTCGTACAGGTTTTCCCAGTCCATGACGATATAGTCCAGGGCTTTATTCTCCTCCAGCCGGGTAAGCGAGTCCCGGTGCCGGTTCTTCTCCTCCAGCTCATACAGGCGGGTAATGGTCGTTTCCCTGCCCCTGGTGGTGTCGAGTCTTTCCGCCCGGCCAGGCGGGGCAATACCCTGTATATCCCTCCGGTAGAGGAGGTTGAACTGCCGGACAAAGTATCCGGCTACTACCAGAAGCAGGATGGCTCCAAGCCCCCAGGCCAGTCGCCTGCGTTTCTTCCCATCCCGGGCAGTGGCTCTGGTTTTCTGCACCAGATCTTCCATAACCGTTTTTTTACTTGCTGTCTCTGACATGGCTGGTCGGTTTAGAAGAGTAGTGCGGGAGGTATAATGCTCTGGCGATCCGGGTAGCCGGCAAGAGGCCCTTCAGGATCCGGTTGCCGTTTTCCTCCCGGATGATGATTTCAAGGTGCCCTTTCCGGGTGGAGGCAAAAGAGGGCAGCACGTACGCCATTTGTTCCAACTGCTGAGGCCGGATTATGCTGACTGCCTCCGAATGCAGCGGATGCACCTCCCGGTGCTCCGGGTGAATTCGCCGGCGGGACTTTTTCGGGCGGGCTTCCCGGTAGGCAAAGCTCACGTACTGCAGCCGGTAGGGGATAGAGCTGCGGTTATGCACGTTCAGGAGCAGATACACCGCTCCGCTGTCCACTGCCACTGCGGTTACCCCGAACCTGATCCGGCTCCAGGACCGGGAAAAAACCTTTCCGCTCTTCTGTTTTCTGAGCAGGTCTGTCTGGTGGGCGAAGTAAGCCCGGGTAGCCTGAGGCACTTCCTCCGTTTCTGCAGCCGGGTTGCCGGAAGCGGAATCGGCAGCAGCAGTGCGGTAATCCCGCAGCAGTTGCCGGGGAAACTGACGGTAAGCGACGTACTGTAAATAAATGGTGCCGTCAGTGGTCTGGACCAGAAGCGTTGAAAGCGGCGTATTGGCTTTGAGGGGTTTCACGTAAAGCATATTGCCGCTCTCAATCTTTGCCGCGTAGCTTTTTGAACCAAGGTCCCAGACGGAAACCGGCCGGGGAAAGATCAGGTAGGCCGTCATCTGGGTGGACACGTAAAGGGTATCACAGCAGCCGGTGGTTTTGCCGGCGGAAGCCGGGGCTGGCTGCTCCTGGCCCCGGGTTGCAACGCTGCCGAGCAGGAGCCCGGTGACAGCGGAAGCGGCTTTCAATAATTGCATGTTCATGTACAGCGGGTATTGTATTGAATTAAAATGGGAAGGCTACTGTGACGCGGGACGGTAGGCCTTGTAATCAAATGCGGTAATAAGCAGGCCGAAAGGATTAGCGTCCGAACGGTGCGTCCGGACCATCTCAAAGTCCGCCGCAACCGGAATAATCTGCTGTTCCTTGTCGTAGAGGTAGCGCTGCCGGCAGTATATAGCCCCTTTGTAGGGTTCTGCACTCATGTCGATGACCACCGAGTCAATCTGGACTTCGGTGCTGCTGTTGAAACGGGTGTAGTGCTCCAGGATGCCGCCTTTCTTCATGCGGTTATACAAACGGGCACCTACCTTCTTATCGATCAGTTTCAGGGCCGAGTTGATCCGCTCTGAGTACGTACCTGCATCGTGGGCATGCATGAGCGTCATGAACGTACGGGCGTGGTTTTTTGCCTCGTAGACAGTCGGGCGGTAGTTGCCGTGCAGCGCCGCGGCCACCGTACCCTGATCGTGCACGACGTACACCCTTTCCTCGCCGGCCCCGCGGGCGGCAAAGTAACACCAGGCCCACACGAAATTGGAGAATACCAGCAGGACTGCTGACGCAGTGGCAATCCGGCTGGTAGTCCGGAAAGCTTTGTCGAAGTTCGGGGCGGTGAGGCCCGGTGTCCCGCTGGCAGAGGCAGAAGCTGAATGGTTCATAATGGAATGTGAGATGCGAAAGGAGGTTATACAATCTGGTATTCATCAAAACGGGGTGCCCCGACCGGCACTGTCCGGGGCTGCGGGGCGGGTGGCAATTGCCGGACGGGAATGGCAGCCGCACTGCTTCCCGACAGGGGCGGCAATGGCCCTCCTCCGGGCGGCACAATAACCGGTGAGCTCCCCCCGGGCAGGTGATTGCCGCCCGAACCGATGGCCAGCGGAGAAGGTGGGCCCGGTGGCAGCAAGCCGCCACCGCCTCCTCCGTTACCCCCGCCACTGAAGCCGGTGTAAGCGGGGACACCGGCAGCGGAACCCGCACCACTGCCTGCTTTGCCGGTGCTGATTTTCCCGGCGGCAAGCAGGCCCGTGGATACAATGCCGGCCAGTTTGCCGAAGAAGCCACCCGTAGCGGCGTAGCCCACAAAGTAGCTCGTCAGGCTGGGCACCATAAAATACATCAGCATGCACACTACGTTGATCACCAGCGCATCCATCAGGGAAAGGGGGCTGCCACCCACCGTATCAAAGACGGCGGCGTTATAATTGTGAATGATGGAATCAAGCAGCCGGAGCGTCACCGACCACATGTGGATCATGAACCAGCCCCGGAACCAGTGCCCGGCGATCTTTTCCATTCCCGGAAATACGGACAGGGTCAGCGACAGGGGACCCGCCACCGTCAGGAAGGCCAGGAGCATTGCCCGCAGCTTTTCGTATACCAGCCGCATGCCCATCGTAAATCCCCGTTCCACGGCGTCCATCAGCCAGTAGATAATGCCGGTCTGAAAGCCGGTTGCCCCCTGAACGTAGTTCATGATCCTGTCCGCGGGTGAAGCATCCGGATCAGGCGCAGGCTGCCCGGGCGTGATGGTGGACTGGGCAAACTCATTGAGACTCTCCATGATGCCGGTCGGCTCGGGAATGAGCCGGGCAAAACCTTCCACCGCTCCCGTCACGATGTCTAGGAGTTCGAGGTAGTTGAAGAGAACGAACCAGACGGCCACGCCGCGCAGCAGAAAGCCCGTATCCATCACCATTTCCCCGCCCGTGAATACCGCCCTGACCATTGCCACGGCTAGCCCGGCCAGCATAAAAGCCGGCACCAGAAAAAGGCAGTTGTGCAGCACGGCGTTGGTGAGCAGCTGCACCATCTGCAGAAATGAATCAGTAACGTAGCCCCAGTTGTTCATGTGTAGCGGTCAGCTTGTGGCTGGTTGGCAGTTGGTTTGGTTAAGCAGGAAAGGATCAGCAGCAGTAAGTTTCATCCACGCTGCCTGAGGCCTTCAGACAGGTGATCCTTCCGTCTGCTGACTTTGCTGCTGAGCGGATTTTCTGGCTTTTTTTGTCTCGACGTACTGGTTCACGGCAGCGTAGATGTTGCCGTACTTTTTCTGGAGTGACCGCAGGTAATCGCGTTCTTCGGGCTTGGATGTGAGTACCGCATCCATCACCGGCGAAACCTCCATCAGGTATACTTTGGCGTAGTCGCCCTGCTTGATGAACAGCTCCCGGTAACCATCCGCGTCCCGCACCCGGATGGAGCGGATGAGCTGTACTTCGTGATCGGTGAAACCCAGATGCCCGGCCAGCTTCGCAATTTCCGTCACGTCCGTGTGGTTGAGGATGATCTGCGTAGCCGCGTTGGCAAGGATGGCCGGGCCGATTCTCGAATCGACTACTTCCCGGATGCCCTGCGTGATGATGCACATGGCCCCGTTGTTCTTGCGCACCGTCCGGTACATGCCTTCCACAAATTCGCCCATCGAGTCCGAGAGCATGCTCCAGGCTTCATCCATGTAGAAGTACTTCCGCCGGGTGGGGTGCCTGCGGATCACGTCAAGGGCCAGTTCCGAAATCAGCAGGGAGATGACCGGGTAGAGCATCGGGTTCTTCTTGATCCTGGCCATGTCAAAGCAGATCAGCTTTTCGGCGCTCACCTCCTCGTGGTGCTCCGAGTTCAGCACGTCCCGGTACTTGCCCACCGCGTAGGGTTCAAGCACGATGGTAAACTCATTGAAATCAAAATTCCGCGACAGCCGTTCGTACTCCTTGCTTTCCTGCTGCTCGAACAGCGACAGCCATTCGTAAAAGCCCGTAAGGGAGGGAGGCGGCATTTGCCCTTTCCCTTCCTGAACCAGTTTGTTATAGTGGGAGAAGTAGTGGGGCAGGAGCTTGGTGAACACGGCCCGTTCCACCGGGGAGATCTCCCCCCTGGCACCCTTCCAGATAATCGAGAGCAGGGAAGTCAGGAAGTTGATTTTGTCCCCGTCCAGTACGTACAAACCCTCCTCATTTCTGTCGACCAGGAAGGGGTTCAGGTGCAAAGGCCGGTCCGGGTCGTACTCAAAGTAGCGGCCACCCAGCGCCGTCACCAGACTCAGGTACGTACCGCCCACGTCGATGATGATCTGGGTGTGCCCCATCTCGTAGCGCTGGAGCACGAAGTTGCCGATGGTGAAGCTCTTTCCCGAGCCGGAAGGTCCGATGGTGACCGAGTTCTGGTTGTTGAGATCCGTATTGAAAAGCTTAACCCGCAGCGGATTTCGGAACCGGTCGCAGAGCAGTTCATCCCCGCCGGTTACCTGGAGGTAGTTGGTGACGTAGTTCTGGTACACGGACGCGTTGTCACCCGTCATGAGCAGCGTGCGGTAATTATGGTAACTGTTGCCGGGGGCATTAGCCACAAAAAGATTGGCCGTATCCAGCGTTTCGACGGTGCATATGGTCGCGTTCATCTGCGAGAAGGCCCGGCGCACCTGATCGGCGTATCCCTGCTGCCCGTCTTCCTGCTCCTCCCAGACGATTACTGATACATTCACCCTGAGCGTATTCTTGTTCCAGGTTCTCACTTCGTGGGTGAACTCGGTGATCTCTTCGGCCTTCTTGTGGTTGTCCTGGGTAGAAAGAAAGTCCAGCATCCGGTTGCGCTTGTTTTCGGCATCCAGGTCCCTGAGCGTCTTTTCAGTATCGGGCACCGTGCAGGAAACCGAAAGCACGTGCGGGATCTGCAGGTAGTGCGTGAGCGGGTAGATGAACGGCGAGGCCACTCCCGTCTCGTTCAGCACGGCCGGCTCAATGATTCCGCCCTGGTTGAGCATGGACAGCACGTGCAGCTTCTTTTCCCCGAGCACGGCGTAGTTGCCCCCAGCGTGAAAGGGACGGTGAAACGAATCGGGCGGCTGAAATCAAGGTTGAAGTACATCCGGTAGAGGTCAGACAGACCATTTTCGTCCAGCGGAGTAGTCCCGATGCCGGCCGCGGCCAGCATGGACGTGAACTCCCGGCCCAGGCGGCGAAGCTTCAGCATTCTTTCCTCAATGCCGGTGAAGGGGTTGCTCACCAGAAAGGCCTTTCCCCACGCAAAAAGCGTATTGACGGGGTTGGGTGCCGGCTGTTTTTCGTTGCCAACCGAAATAAACAGGAAGCTCCGGTGACGCAGCACCAGCCGGTTGTAGAAGTGGTTGATCATGCTGCGCTCAATGAAGGACTTATCGGTGTAGCCCACCCGGAAGGGATCAAAGTAGTAGCAGTCAAGCTTCTGCACGGTGGCTCCTACGGGCAGGATTTTGGTGGCACCGGTCAGCACTTCGTTCAGGTGCCCGTATGCTCCGGCCGGGGCCTTTTCCATTTCCAGCGGCTGCACCTGGTAGCCGACCGCTACCCGGCCGTCTTTGAACAGCAACTGCCCGTTTTCGATGGCGAAAACGGGCAAGAGATCGTTGATGGTTCTTTTTCTCATGAAAAGTCAGATATAGGGGAGGGAAGATGGTCCGTACCGGAAAGCGGATACGGACCACTCCGTCAGGAGGAAGATTTGCGGACCTTTTGCCGGTTCGGGATTGTGGGTGAGGCCACCGGTTCGTAGCACTTGCCGCGTTGCAGGAGCCGGTAGCTGAAGTTGGACGACAAGTAGGTGGGATGCTTTCTGGAGGCAGCGTAGCGCAGAAGCAGGTAGCTGCCCGTGACAAGGACCACCGTAAGGTGATTGAACCAGCGGGCACCGTCCAGCAGTTTGGCTACCGTACTCAGCAGAATCATACCGACCATCATGCCTACCAATAGGCCCACGTGCGTCATGGGGAGTCCGAGTACCGTTGACTCTTTCTCCATGTAACGTCGGGTGATCATAGCGAGTAGCGTTGAAGTCTCCTTATCCGCCGAACGTATCCGCGCCGGCACCACCGAGGGAGCTGGCAATGTCATCCACGAAGTAGTTGAAGCCGAACCAGAACAGGGCGATGATCAGCGTGAAGAGCACGTTGCGCATGGCGGTGGGACTACCCCCGGCGAAAGCAATCACCGTCCGCACGGCCGACCAGATGATGGCCCCGATAAAGATGACGTTGGCGATGAGCTTGATCTGGTCCACCAGGTTCTGCAGCCCCCCGGCCACCTGCTGGGCGTGGGCGAGGGACGATACGCCCAGCAGCAGTAGCAGCAAACCTGCTTTGCGGATGCTTTTACTGCATCCGGCCAGCGCGGACAGGCGGCGTCTGAAGAAGGAACGGAGTTCGCGGGTCACTCCTGCCGGGAGGGCCGGTTTGCCATTGTCAGCACGGAGACTTTTGGGATAGGGGGCGGAAAGCCGGAAAGGGAATGACGACAGGCGGAGCGCCGGCAGTTTTACACTTTTCATGAGAGAAGGGTTGTAAGGGGTTTGGTGAATGGGAATGCTGCAAACATATCCCGCCCTTCTCCGCGCTAAAAATCAATATGTTGTGATTGTTTACGCCATATCCATTGTGCGTAGTTCGGGTAAGCATTTACATAAATCCGTAGGTGTTTGAAAAATATAAGTAGTACTTTTTATAGATGCTACTTAAAAATATAATTGTATTATAAAGTATTTGCTTACTAAGCTAACAGTTTGACCCAAAGCATATTAATGCAGCGAGCTTACTACAGAGGAAGCTTTATTACATCAGGTGCTGCCAGGAAAAGTGAGAGAACAGGGGAGAATGATCAAATTGTGATTCGCGGTGCAAGGGTCAGGCAAACAGGAAAGCATCCCGCACTTTGGATAGTTTGTAGTTCAATTCCAGTCCTGCGATGTTCTGCAACTCCTCAGCCGTCAGAAATATCTTCTCCGGCTCGATGTACGCGGCCCTCAGTTTCAGGTAGTCAGGATGCAGGGTAATTCCTTTTTCTTCCCGGCAGAATTTGAAAAAGACCTTCAGGTTCTTGACCATGCTGGCGATGGTATTGGGATGAAAATCGTAACCTTCCGACAGGAACACCAGAAAGGAATTATGGACCTGCAGCGTGTAGGCCTCGATGTCCACCGGCTCCCGCTCCTTATGGTATTCCCGGAAATGATTCAGGGTACTGTTGTATTTTTTGAGCGTATTGGGCTTGTAGCCGCGCTGCCTGAGCAGCACTACAAACTCCTCCAGCAGTTCGAGAAAGTTCTTCCTGGGGGCAGTGGTCTGAGGTGATTCGGGCAGCAGCTCCGATTTCAACATGGCCGGCGCAGGCACTATTCCCTTCTGCATGTAGTCCCGGTACGCCTTCACCGTTTTTTCGGCGAGTGTCTCCAGAAACGTCTGGGCATCCTGATAGCCTGGCAGTGAGCGGCGAAACTTTCCCTTGTCTGCATCCCAGTGCCTGGGCTCACACTTTTCCCCGGTGAAATACTTGAACTGATAATTCTTGTAGTAGAAGTACAGGAATACGGGTGCCTTTCCTGAACGGTCTGTCTTCTCAATCAGCTGTTTGAATTGAACTTTCATGGTACTAACTGTTTGGGTAGGGTTGTGAAAAACTTGGGTAGGTCATTGGGCAGGTAATTCCGTTAGCAAATCCGGGTGAATCAGGAGGGGGACAGAAACGAAAAAGCCCTCAGAAAACACTATTTCAGTGATTCTGAGGGCTTTATACCTGAATGTTAGTACTACTTCGTTGTCCGACTAGAACTAACCGATGCCTCTCAGAATCAGCTGTTTATCTTATACCTTTTTCATTTGGGTCGGTCATTGGGGTGGTGTTTTACGATCAATCTACCGGCGCTTCCACTACCCTTACTACCTTCCAGATTCCCCGGATGTCCTTTGCCGGCACGGGCATACTGCCCGCCTCCGGATTGTCCGAGTGCAGCGTGAGCATATTCCTGGTGAGCAGGTCATTGTCCTTGATCCGCCGGATCACAAAGTAGTCGCGGTACATCACCGCGTAGATGCCACTCGACTGGTAGCACCAGTCATCCCTGTCAATGCAGACCGCCAGCACTTTTGCCCCGTGCACGAGCCTTGGGCTCATGCTGTTTCCCTCTACTTCCATTACCGCGGCACCGGGATAATCAGTTCCCTCAGTTGAGTAGACCTGGTATATATCCAGGTCTCCGTAGCCACAATCACCGGCGTACCCTTTTACAAAGGACGCCTGTCCACGGAGTGACACGAAAGGATACGGGGTAAAGGGCAGTAACGCGCCTCCGGTTGCGGTATCTTCTCCAGATTCTTCTTTAAACATCCCTCCTGCCCCGCTCACCAGCCAGTTGAGATTGATCTGGGGATACTTTTCCAGCAGACCCTCCAGCGTGTCGTAACTCGGCCTTGCCTTGCCATTCAGGATGTTGTAGATCTTGGTTGGTTTGTCACCTGCCTCCTTGGCCAGTTGATAAGGCGTGATCCCCAGCTCCCGGAGCACTACTGCGAATCTTTCCCGAATGGTCTGGGTGGCCACCTCTTCCATTTGCTTAAAAGGATAAAATGGTTATCTTGCTCATTATACAATAAGTATTTTACAAATAAGCAATAATAATTGTAAAAACAGGTAAAGTATAGTAAAGAGATGGCAAAAGTAACACAAAACACTTTAAAAGCAAGGGTGAAAGAACTCATTAATCTTTTACCAGGGCGCTACGGATATGCAACAAAGGTTGTGGAGAGATTAGCGCGGAAAGGGGTGGCCGTAAAGCTTAGTACGGTCTATCAGGTGGCAGCCGGCAATATGCAGGACGAGGATATCCTGGGTGAACTGATCCTGCTGGTGGATGACTATAAGCGGAAGCAGCAGGAACTGGAAAGTAAAATGGAGGAAACACTTAACCAGCACAAGGTATGCAGCGCGTAGTCATCATTCCCGAAACGGAATTTTCCAGTCTGGTAGCCCGGCTGGAAAAACTGGAAGCCCAGGTGCAGGCAAGTACCGCTCCCAAAGAGGACCAGGTTTACACGGTACGGGAGGCAGCGGACCTGCTCAACATGACCACCGAAGGCGTACGGGTGGCCCGCCGGCACAAGCGGCTGCGGGGCTTCAAAATCAACGAAAAGTGCTGGGGCTTCCACCAGTCGGAAATCGACCGGTACAAAAACCGCTACAAGCGCTTATGAACAGGCAGGCCCAGTCCGTCAATTACATCCGGCACCTGTCAGCAGTTCTGGACAAATTGGCTGCCGACGGCCGGTGTACCCCGCAGCACATCAGCCTGTACATCATGCTGTTCCACCAGTGGAACGGGCAGCACTTCCGGGGACGGCTGAAGATCTTCCGGGCCGAGCTGATGGAGGAGAGTAAAATCGGAAACAAGAACACCTACACCAACTGCCTGAAGAACCTGCACGAATGGGGCTACCTGCAGTACTTTCCGACGGGGAGTAAATACCGGGCCAGCGAAGTGACGATTACGGATTTCACCGGTAGCGAAGCTGGTAATGGTACTGATAACGGTAGCGGTACCTGTCATAGCGCCACCGTTATCATATCCGGTAATGGTGCTGATAACGGTAATGATAAGGGTAGCGATAACGGTGCTGATAATGGTAGTGGTACCACTTTTATAAATGTTACTAAACCTGTTCAAACAAATCCAAACGTTTCAAACGGGTTATATACCCCCACCGAAAAAGTTGAAGAAGGTTTTCCCGGAAAGGATTACCCGGCAACAGGCAATAGAAATTCTTCAGATGCCGGGGAGCCGGCCGCAGCAAAAAAGAAAAAAGTTGCGCCAAAAAAGAAAGAAGCCAGCCCTGACCTGCTCTTTGCGGAATCCCCCTACGCAGACAAGACGCTGTTCAGGCATGCCTTTACCGGAACAGAATACGAAACGGCAAATCTGGATTACTACCACGAAGTCATCAGCAACTGGAGCCGGAGCAAGGCAGCCCGCAAGAAAGACTGGATTGCAATGGCCAAAAACTGGATGCTCAACGATTTCCGCGAAGGCAAACTACTGACAACCGAATCCGCCACCGGCTATGGAAAAACAGGCTCAGATTACCGGAAAACCGAAAGAGGAGGCGTTGACCTTAACGCTCTCTTCGCCCTCATTGATTACGCTCATTCTCCAAAGCAGTCAGAATCCTGAGCTTGCTCTGGAGTTGATTGAACGTCAATCCCTGATGACGACTGCCGTGGCCCTGGCCACCGGGGAGCAGCTTTCCCTGCTGGCAAAAGCAGACAAAAAGGCGCTGCTCAAGGCCCTTTCTGCGCTGATTACGCAGCTGCGCCAGTCGCTGAATGTAGGCAAGAATCTGGATACGCTGCAGGTATACGAATGCGCCTCCCTGCTGGCCGAAAAGTACTGGTACCTCCGGCTGGAGGAATTTTTATACGTGTTCAAACAGGCCAAACTCGGTAAGTACGGCAAAATCTATGACCGGCTGGACGTGCAGGTGATTTCCGGGTGGCTGCACGCCTACGACACCGGCGAACGGCTGGTAGAACTCCAGCGGCAGCGGCAGGCTCAGCCGCCGGAAGCGGATGGGAAACTGCCGCTGGAGGAAGTGCACCGGTGCTACCAAAGGCTGCTGGCGGGGGAAAGGTCTGATACATCGGCTACTTCGAGTGAGTATTACCAACCGGCGGAAACCCGGCAGGAACGGGAGGCTGAGTACTATAAATTCAGGCTGGATTACTGCAGGAGACGCCGCGCTGAAAAGGAAACTACAGATCCAGCAGGTGCCGCCGAAGGTTCCCTCCCAAAACCCGACAGAGATGATCTGGAAAATCATGATAAAATGCCTGAGAATTAGTGTGAAAGAATTGCCGTGTAGCTGACTACCGGCGCTGCCCGCTTTTTTCCCGCACCAGATTCCGTAACAGATGCCTTTACATTCAGCGGTGTAGAAACCGGCTGAATGTACTTATGTAAAACTCCTCCGGATTGCATCCTTATTGCAGATCATTGCATAAACATGAGAGAAGTAAAAAGAGGGAATGTTCAAGGAAAACCATTTATCCCTTCCGGCATACTCAGTTTAGTGCTGCTGCCGCTCCTGAGCCTTGGCTACTTCTACTCCCACAAGGGTTTTAAACAATACCGGATTCTGGAGTTCCATACTCTGGGGCAAAAGGCGCTGGGGAGAATGTCGCCTGAGTTTCGTCCGGTGCTGCCGCAGCGGGAGTATCAGCTGGTGGAATTAACTGGAAATCCACAGGCAGATAAGGCAAAGCTGGACTACGTGCAGGTGTATGTACGGCAGATGAAAGTCCGCAATGATACGATCCACGGTATCCGGGTAGCGCTGAAAGATCAGGCTAAATACGGCAGCATGGTAAGGTTGATTGATTTGCCCGATGTGGAAAATCTGAAATACTCATGGACTGATGGAAAGGCTTTCTGGTTTTTCTCATTGCCGGATACTCCGGCAGATGGGTTTGTATGTGGGCTCCTTAATTGTATTATCGGGGAAGAGACTCTTTCTCCGCCGTGGTATGGAAGCTACCGGGAGCGACTGGCCGTTTTGCTTCAGGTGCCTTACCTGTTACTTCTGTTCAGTGTTCTGCTGGTAGTCAGTGTTATTCAACTCTTCAGTTACATTAAGCCAGACAAACCGGTCAGAAGCAGCCCCCTTGCTTATCATTACTATAAATCTAACTGATAAGGGGTGAAACCGATAATCCTGTCCGGCTTTGTGGATGTTGCTTCACCAGCTGTCCGTCTGAAAAATCATTTCTTCCGGATGGATATTCAAATAGGGTGCGTTTCAAAACTTCGCTTCGTGATCCTGCTATGCCAGAATGAGGGGAGAATAGGGTAAATTGGGAGTAAAAACAACACAAAGATGAGCAAAGAGGAATATTTAGCGCTAGCGGCAGAACGATATGAGGCACTGGAAGGGCTGAAAAAGCATGAGGATTTTTACAGCTACGAAGCCGAATTTGACAAGATATGGACCGCTCTGGGACGGCAGATACTGGAAAATACGGTGAGTCAGGTACCTAAAAATCATCGAAAAAAAACATCATCCGGACCCGGTACGGAAAGATAGCCGTGGCTAAAACGCATGGTTTCAGTCTTCCGGTGCTGGGCTCAAGGACCAGTCCATATCTGCAAAGCAAACTGGTATTATTGGGTTGTGAGCAGGTGTTTGGTCAGGTACCGGCAATGGTCGAGTCCCTGTTAGGTATCAAGGTGAGTCAAAGTCAGGTTTACCGGACTTGTCAAATAGCTGCTTTTGTAACGGATGAAGCAGTCGTGGATGCTCCATCTGTTGAGCTTGGCCGGCAGTTAACTGCTGCCGGGCAGACCGTATATGGAATGGTGGATGGGAGTATGCTCCTGACTCAGGAAGGATGGCAGGAAACCAAAGTAGGCCGGGTGTTTGCGGCTCAGGCTGTTACTGTTGATGAGCCGCAGCCACCAGCATGGGAGTTAAGTCCGTCCGAGTACGTAGCACACCGGGGACATTACCGGGAATTCACCCGAAAGTTTGAGCAATTATTTCCCCCGGCTTCCGCCTGCCGGAAAGTATTGGTGAGTGATGGAGCGGCCTGGATTGGCAACTGGCTCCGGGAAACCTACCCGGATGCAGTACATATTTTAGACTACTACCATTTAAAAGAGAAATTGTCTGCTGCTGCCCAAAGTGTCTCTGATTCCGGGCACTGGCTCCGGGAGCAGGAAGAGAGCCTGTTTGAAGGCCGGCAGCAGGCAGTAGAGAAAGCCGTACAGGATTTGCCACACCTGGATGCTGCCAGCAAACAGCAATTGCTTGAATACCTGAAAAACAACCGCTACCGTACCCGTTATGACCTCTACCACAAAGAAGGACTCATGATTGGCAGTGGTCCCGTTGAAGCAGCCCATCGAACTGTATTACAGGTGAGAATGAAAAGAAGCGGACAGCGTTGGTCTGAGCCTGGCTGTGACAAGATGATTTTGCTGCGGACTGCTTACCGGAGTGGAAAATTTGACCTCATCACTGACATCTTCCGACAGGATGAAGCCTTCCGCCAGATGGCTGCGTAATTTTGAAAGGCACCCTTCAAATATCGCATCAAAAGCGTTCCGGAGGTGGGCAGTAAGCCCACCAAAAATTTACTTACTGACCGTTTTAAAGACTCTTCTGGTAATTATCCCATACCGGGTTTGCAGTCTGATTATAAAAATTCCAGCTTGTTGATTGGAAAGATCTAATTCTGCTTTGTTCTGCGTCGGGACCGGGTTGATTTTTTTTACCAGAACAGAACGGCCCACCGCATCAGAAACAGAAATAGTTATGTCAGATCCAAGGTCAGGCGGAAGTATTAAGGTTATTTTTCCGGTGGTAGGATTGGGATAGAAATTAATCAAAGCAGCAATTGCAGGTTCCGTACCGGTCAGGACATATGCAAAAGCAGGTGCCGGTTCAGATATACATGCTGTCTGACTTTTTACCCTTACTGTATATGTTCCAGCCTGGTGAACCCGAATCATCTGTGTCTGCTCGCCAAGCAGGCTACCGTTCAGGTACCATTCATAGGCCTGGCTGGCCTGACTGCAAAACAGGCTATCGGCACCTGTCTGTGTTATCATAGGGGTGGCAGGCTTCTTGAGGCGGGTGATGGTAATACGAGCCTTCAAAGAATCACTTCCGCAACTGTTAGAAGGTATGCTCCATTCAAAGACGTTCTCTCCGTAGCCAAGCCGGGTAAGCAGGGTAGTAGGCGTTGTAGCTTCCTGGATAAAGCCGGCTCCGCTGATTATTTTCCACCGCCCACTGTTAAACTGAGGAGCCTTTGCCTGCAGGCGTACTGAATCCTGTTCACAAAGCAGGCGATTTGTTCCTGCTTCAATGCTTGTATTGGTCGTAAGACAGGGAAGCTTATAATTATAAGTCTCCGACAGGTCGGAGGTGCAGCCCGAAATACCTGCTACCCGTACCTGATAAAGTCCCGCCTGTGTAACCTGAACGGTCCGGGTCTGCCAATCTAACTTGCTGCCCTCCAAAAACCACTCATAGCTGCTGCCAGCAGTGCTGCACATCAGTTCATTATCTCCCAGAGGGGCAATGGAAGGGATAGCAGGTTTGCTCAGGCGCGTTACGGTTACCCTTGCCCGGAGGGAATCGCTGCCGCAATCATTGGCGGGAATACTCCATTCAAACACGTTCTCTCCTTCAGCCAGTCCGGTAACGGTAGCTGTGGGACTTGCTGCATTTTGGATTACGCCTGTTCCGCTGATGCGTCTCCACCTACCGGTTCCATGCCCGGGCTGAACCGCTTGCAGCCCTGCCGAGTCTTTTCCGCACAATAACAGATTAGTCCCCGCGTCTGCTTCAATATTGGTTGTAGTACAGACAACACTTTGACTCAGTCTTACGGCCTCTTCAATTACGGGTGGAATATCGTAAATGGTGTTAAGAGTGGTATTGGTCCGGATCGGTTCATTGTAATCAAAATAGATATCGGCAAAGTTTTCAATCCTGATCCTGACCGGCAGATTATCTTTGGGTCTGACATTAAACTGAATAAAACCATTACTGCCTGCCTTGTCTTTGGTGCTGTCGGGCAGGTTGATGTTGTTGAAGGTAAACGTTAGCACAGGTCTGCCTTTGCCTGTTACACTCATCCGGTAGGGATGTGAAGAGGCTCCCATCTGAAGACTGGCAATATCTATGTGTTCAGAAAGCGTATCTGTCACTATTACTTTGTAAGCCACGTCCGTGCCGGTATTTTGAAAACGAATCAGGTAATCCAGTGGCTGATTGCCGGGAGTGTATCTGTCAGGGGTAATACCTCCCGGGGAAACTGCTTTGTCATTAGGGTCATAGGAGTCAACAATGGGCAGGCATTCTATAGCTACTTCCGGCTCAATATCATCCTGAGGAAACAGGCTGACAAATCCTTTGCTTACCGTCCCACCGTTACCTGTTCCACAAGCTTCTATAGTAACGTTGCTTTGCTGCTTTCGGGGATGTCCGGGACGTTGGTCAGCTTCAAACCGTATGGTATTTCCATTGGCAGGAACGCTCAGAATCAAACTATCTCCTTTGGTAAGCCGGTACCAACTGCTGAAAGCCAGCCGGTCATTTAGAAAAACACGGAATGTACTGCTGTCAGCCATATCCTGCCGGCCTTTATTAAAAACAGCAAATCTCACTTTCTCATTTTCCTGACAGTTAGCTTTCAGGAAAATATCCGACCCGTCCCATTCAGCAGAAGGTATTCTGGCATTGGCTGGGGTAATCCAAACTTTTGTGCATTGGGTGAGTCCCCTGATTGTGGGGATATCACAAACAACAGAGTCAAACAGCTGGATATTTCCGCACTGGTCTGGTGCCAGTTTCCCAACTGTAAAGATATAATTATGGTCTTTATCTACCGTATATGGTGTATTTGAACGCCCCAGTACTACGTATTCGGGCATCTTTACATGTACCTGAACACTATCTGCTTCCTGGGTACCGGTGTTGCAATACGTGACAATAGTACTGTTCATTAAACACCGGCGGCGGCGACTTGATGCTACACTTACCGTCAGAAGGGGACCAGCCTCCGTTTTATTGGCAAAGTGGTAGTGGTAAAATTGCAACTGATAATCCGAATTATTAACTTAGGGTGTATACGATAAAGCATCCATGATAGTCATTACCAAAACGTGCCCTAACTGTGGCAGTAAAGACTTGGTCAGCAACGGTCATAACTTTAGAGTGTGTTTAAAATCTGAGTGGGCAAATTGCGAAACTGACAAGGGGTTGAGCACAAGGGGTTGAAAAGGGAATTGGTCCTAACTTGTGGTTATCAAATCTCAGGTTAGTTATGGTAGTAGTTAAGCTCAGGTTCAAACGTGAACGGTTTACCCCATTGACCAATTCCCAATGGGAAATTGAAAAAACAATTGACAACGGCAGAAAGCGTAAGCACAGTTTAAGAGCAGTGGTCAATGGGATTTTGAAGATCACCAGAACGGGCACTCAGTGGCGTAATCTGGAAGAAAGTCCTTGTGTATATCCAGGCTGGCCGAGTTTGTATTACTACTTCCGCAAGTGGCAACAGAACGGAGTATGGTCGGCAGTGTTAAGCTTACTGGTTGAACAAGAGCGGCAAAGACAAGGCAGACCCGCCAAAGCATCGGCCGTGGCCGTTGATTCGCAAAGCGTCAGGAAGGGCAGTCTGATCAGTTTAGACACGGGCATTGATGGGGGTAAGAAGGTCAACGGCAGAAAAAGGCACCTGGCCGTTGATTCGCTGGGCCTGCCTTTAGCCCTGCACGTATCAGCGGCCAACAAGCAGGACGGACAAGAAGGTATTGAACTGCTTTGGCAACTTGATAAGGCTACTGACCGGCTGGCTCTGATCCGGGCCGACAAGGCGTACAAAGGCGATTTTACCACTTGTGCTGACTACTACCACTGGAAAGTAGAAGTAAGCCAGAAGCCTGAGTCGGCTCAAGGTTTTGTCCCTCAAACCGGAAGATGGCAAGTAGAACGATCCTTCGGTTGGTTCAATTTCTTCCGCAGGCTCAGCCGGGACTTTGAGAAAAACAGTAGAATCTTCCTGGCTTTCATGCAATTAGCCTTTATTGACATCATTTTGGCAAGAACACCCAATTAAATTCTTAAACACACTCTAAAGAACGGCAAGCAGAAATATAATTGCAAAAACTGTGGCAAGTACGGCACTTTGGATGCTGGCCCTCGCTACAGTGAAGAGCGGAAAACAGAGATATTGAAAGCCTACTTTGAGCGGCCCGGTATGAGAGGCATCGCCCGAATATTTGGCGTAGCCCGACAAACGCTTGCCGGTTGGCTCAAGGAGGAAGCAGACAAGCATCCTGACCTGGAGGCTACCCTTGCAGATGTGCCCGACGGTCAGGACGTGCTGGAATATGACGAGTTGCAGCATTTTGTAAAAAAAGCCAAAAGCGCTGGCTCTGGACGGTAATCAGTCGGAAGACGCGTAAGATCATTGCTTTCTACATTGGTGATCATAGTATGGAGAGTTGCAAGATGCTTTTGGCAAAGGATTCCTGACAGGTTTCGCTACCAAACCAGTTTCTCGGATTTCTGGGAAGCTTACAATTTTATTTATGAAAAGACCCGTAAACATCAGAAAGTAGGTAAAGAATCAGGGCAAACTAACCACATGGAACGCTGGAATAATACGATTCGTCAATGGGTAGGAAGGTTAACCCGAAAGACGCTTTCCTTCTCTAAGTCTGACTTCTTCAACGAACTCGTCATTCGCCTTTTTATTGTTCGTTATAATCTTAGCAGATCAGTTTTAATCTTTACCACTACCGCAAAGTCTTTACCCGTGATGGTGTTATTTGCCGTGGTAAAAACAACTGAATGGGCATTTGGTCCTGCGGGACAGGTTTGCTGAATCAGTTTCTTCTTGTGAGCGGGAATGACCTGTTCAACTGTATAAGTACCCGTACCAACGTTCAGTATGTAATTGCCGAGCGAATCGGTCGAAGCAAAATAATTGCCTGGTTGTGCCACCACAACCCGGTTGGATACCCCTTTTTCCGCTCCATTTTTTATACAATCGGCATTGTCATCTTCATACACATTGCCTCTGATTATATTACTGGCGAAGAGAGTCAACAAATGCTGCAAAATAAGGAAGGGTTCTGTCCTGAAGAGTCATAAAACTACCACCTGCGTACAACCCATTGCCTGATACGTTCAGCACGTAAACATCCCGGTATTGATTGGCAGAACCGTTATCGTTAGGGTTCCATGTCTTGACCGATCCCGTACGTGAATCAAGAGCAGCTAACTTATTTTTAAAAGTGCCGTTAATCAAAGTAAATTCCCCACCCACATACACCACATTGTCTCTTACAGCTAATGCCCTCACCGTTCCTGACACGTACGGTTTCCAGTTGGTGGGCTTTCCGGTAACAGCATCAACAGCCGCTAAATTACTTCTGGCCTGCCCGCCGGTCATCCCGAAAATACCCCCTATGAAGACCACCTGATTGGACACGGCTACAGCATTGATATTGGAGACATACTGGAAATAACCCGGACTACTTTCAACGTTAGGATTCCATGCGGTAGCCCTGACCGGTAATTATGTCAACGGCCCAATCTGTTTCTGGTCTGTCCGCCAATAGAGGTGAAACTGCCCCCTACATACATTACATTGCCTTCCAGGGCCAGTGATGAAACCGCCCAATAACTGTTATTGGGACGATTGGGGTTTGGATTCCATGCGGTAGCCTGACCAGTAACCGCATCAAGGGCTGCAAGATAATTCCTGGCTTTTCCGCCAATTGTAGTGAATCCACCTCCGGCATATACCAGATTACCCCGAGACCGAAACGTACGCACGAAACCATTCGGCGTGGGATTTCAACTCATTACCTGGCCGCTGACCGCATCCAGGGCTGCAAGGTAATTTCTGTTTTGATTGTTGATTGTGGTAAATTCACCACCCGCATACACCACATTCCCTGATACAGCCAGTGCGATCACCATCCGGTTAGTGTTGGATGTCCAGGGCATAGCCTGACCAGTAGTCACATCAAGGGCCGCAAGATTACTTCTCGGCACCCCTCCGATGGTGGTGAAGTTCCTCCCACAAAAAACTGCATTCTCCACCACAGCCACCGTATTCACATCGAATATCTCTCTGGTACTGGTTGGCAAGGGCCTCCGGAGGTAAGCAGCCCGTAGCTGCATCAATGGCTGCCAGTTTGAACCTGCTCTGTCCGCCAATAGTAATAAAATTACCGGCTGCATATATTATCCCGTCTGACAGGGCCAGATCATAAACACCCTCATTTGCATCAGGATTCCAGGCGTGGCAAGACCGGTAGCGGCATCGAGTGCCGCTATGTTATTTCTGGCCTGTCCGCCAATAGTAGTATATCTGCCTCCGGCGTATACGGTATTGCCAGATACTGCCAGTGCATAAATAGTCCCGTTACCAGCTGGATTCCATTCAGTGGCAAGGCCCGTAACTGCATCAAGAGCAGCTAAACCATTTCTGGTTAGTCCGCCGATGCTGGTAAAGCGGCCGCCGGCGTATATCGTATTCCCTGATACAGACAGAACGAACACAAAAATTATTGGGAGCGGGATTCCAGGCAGTAAGCTGGCCTGTAGAGGCATTCAGGGCCGCTAATCCACTCCTTGGTTGCTCATCAATGGATGTAAAATCACCACTGGCGTACACAATATTGTTTGATACAACCAGCTTATAAACGCTTTTATCAAGAACAGGAGCCTGGTTTTGTCTAAAGTTCCGTCGGGCCATATGTGAGCCAGATTCTTCCGCTCTGCCCCCTGCACGTTGGTGAAAGTTCCCCCGATAAACCATCCTCCTGCTCCGTCAGCCACAACTGTAAAAACAGTTCCCGTAATCCTCAAACAAGTGTGCTTTCGTTAGTTTTCCATCAGTTTTGTTTAGAATAGCCCCTGCTCCCGTATTAGGGCCTACGTACGAAAATGCACCTCCCAGATAAATTGTGTTGCCACTACGGGCAATATCATTAACGTAGCCATTAGTTACCCACATGGTGGTATCTATCTCCTCCGGCCCTACTTGGTTTTATTGACAGACATAAAAGAGCCAGTGTAAATGTATAGACAAGTAATCGTTTGATCATTCTATGCTTGTTTTGTCAGAAACGGCTTTCGTTATTCAAATTCCGGCTTGAAGATAGAATGAGCAAATCGGCTATTTCAGGCTTTTTACCCACGGAGATTACATTGTTCTTTTTCTAATAGACTTGTTAGTTGTTGATAATGAGCGAAGTGGCTATTTTTGCTAGTAAAAGGCACTAAAATGAGCTTGTCATATAAGGATATCCGCACGGATCGGCAGTGGCGTTCGGCTACGGGTCTGAGTGAGCAAAAGTTCACTTTCTTAGCCGCCCAGTTGGGCAAAGTATACCAGGAGCTACGGAGTAAGTCTGCAGAGAAGATGCGCAATGTAAAGCAGCAGTTTATTTTCACTACTTATGAAGAGATGCTCTTTTTTGTTTTGTTCATCTTGAAAAACACGCTTACCTGGGACAATGCAGGATTAATCTTTGGCATTAGTGGTGGGGATGCACACCTGAACTTGACTCGGTTTTCCCCTTTTTACAAACTGCTTTGGAGCGGTTAAGCTGCTTGCCGGTCCGGGATTTGAAAGACTGGCAGAAACTCCGCCCGGAGTTTTCCAGGCAGTTGGTCTTGCTCATGGATGGTAGTGAAGTAGCCGTGCAACGGCCTGTGGATGAGCAGCAACAGGAGCAGGCCTTCAGTGGTAAAAAAAAAAAAAAAAAAAAAAAGACATACCCGAAAGCTACTCCTGCTGAGTACGACCGATAGACGGATTTTGTACGTGAGCAAGCTCTATAACGGCAGTGTGCATGACAGAAAATGGCCGATCAAGAGATCAAGGATCAATCAGCAGTGTTCGAGTCAAAAGAGTTGCGGGTAGATTCAGGCTTTTTGGGAATAGGCAAAACGCTCAAGGATTGCAAGGTGGAGATACCGGAAAAAAAGAAGAAAAAACAACAACTTACCCTCCAGCAGAAAGAAGCTAACAAAGAAAAAGGCAAGAATAGAATCAGCATTGAACATGCCATTGGTGGCATGAAAAGATACCGCTTGATTATGGAGAGAATCAGAGTCAGAAAACTAGCGCTGCTGGATACAATAGTAGGGGTATGTGCTGGCCTTTGGAACTTCCAATCCAGCTTCTCCCTCATTCCCAACCACTAACAAGTCTAATGAACTGGCATCCTCAATTTAAATAACTCTTCTGAGTCATGTACCGCCTTTTGAAAGAGCAAGCATTAGTGTTTTCGTTCTGCTGTAATTGATCATTCAGGTGACACGTAGCCGTAGTGCTGCATTCAAAGCATTTTCTGCTTTCGGATCCTTATAGCTCATGAACTGATACTACTGACGAATTCAGGCAACAGATACTATGTGTATCCATCCAGTAGCCTCAGGCAGGAAGAATTATCTGGTTGCCGGGGCTGAAAGAGCAGCAATGATCTACAACTTACCGGGTAGCTGCAGGCTGCAGAACATCAATCCCAATGATTACCTGTTGGACATCCTGCAGAGACTGCCTGAGCAACCAGTGAACCGTCTGGCCGAACTGCCGCCGCCCCTCTGGATGCCCGCTGGTACTGAAACTGCCGCTATAGAAAATACTCAGGCAAGGTAACCGGCTGCTTCACCGAACGGATGCTTGTAAGTTACCGGTAAGATTACGATCAGATTCCTATCACTTTCCTCTGGTCAGTCGCTGAGGGCGACGGTATCCATCCGCAGCCCGGTCTGGCGGAGCAGGTACGCTACCGTCACGCTGTCGCCATTATTGGCAGCCGTGCGGAATCCTTCGCGGGTATCCCATCGGTAGCCGTCTCTGAGTCGGAAGGCGTAGTAGGGCAGGTGTAAACGGTTGCCGTTTTCGGTTGAGTAATAATCTACGTAGGTGAGCCCGGTGATGTCGCGCAGGGGGTAGCGGTGTTCAATAAAACTCAGGAAGGGATTGATCACAATCTCCTGCGTTCTGGAGTGGACACCCGCGTACCAGTTGTAGCCCAGCCCTACGCCCAACAGCCCTGCCACGAAGCAAAACCAGAACATACCGCGCAGGGCCTTTTCGCTGTTGATGCCGTGCTGCTGGTCGTAGGCCAGCATGAGCAGGTCAAATTTGGGGCCCATAAAGCGGCCCAGCACCCAGTGGGTCACGTAAAAGCTCAGGGCGATGCCGAAAGCCATTCCGGGAAAGATCCAGTAGATCTCCATGAACGGGAAGGGATAGTCGAACGACCGGCCGGCCGTGGCGCGGTACACCAGCACCAACAGCCAGCAGGCCAGCACCATGCCGCCGAGCATGGACACCAGCACCACCACCACACTCATCCATTCCATGCGCCGCCGGTGAGGCGAAAGGGTCTGTAATTCGGCCGCCGTGAAGTGCCGGCGAACTTCCGTGCCGCGGGGAAACAGCAGGGGCAGCAGGGCCACTACCAGGGTCGTAAGGGAAGAAGCGATCAGGTTGCCGTAGTCCATCGGAAGGATACTATAAAATTATTCGCTGTGGCCTTGCCTCACGTTGTCATAGTCAGCAAACGCCTTTTACAGATTGGATTTGTGAGCGGAGTTTATCAGGTTATGATCTGATGTTTGTTTTTTTAACCACCTGCTCATTAATATTCAGTACCAATACAGCTACCGGGAGGTGGATGCAGCGATTATCATTTAAGGTTATTGTTTTTTAACAACTTGTCAAAAGCCTCTTCTCCCCAATCCTTACCCAGGCTTGGGTTCTTTCTTTTAGCCTCGAGTATGCGCTGATTCACCTTCGTATCTGAATACGAAAGCAGGGCTTGTGCTGCTGCTAAGTAAATGTGCGCATTCCACTCTGTTTCAAGGCGCTTAAAAAGAGGGTCAATCAAAGAGGGGTCTTGAATTTCCGCTGCCTTACGGGCAAAAATGGTAAACAAATGCACATTGGCGTCCTGAAGGTTCTGGCGGATGATTTCAACACTGAAATCTCTTTCGCGCTTCATCACCAACTCAAGCATGCCGGAAACAACTTTTTCAGAAGCTTTCAGGTCATCGTAGTTTGAACTGATATTGGCACTATAAAGCCCGTTTGCATCGGCCAGGCTTTTTTTGCTTAATTCAAAAACCCGCTCCGGATTTTTTTCCGACAAGTACGCCAGCACATCGGGTGTAATCCGGTTTTCTTCAACCCAGAGCTTCCACAGCAATTCATCGTAGAAGGGTTCCTTCACTGCCCGCAGGGCTTCGAAAACAAAATCCAGATGATATTTTCGGATATCGCCGTGCTTGACCTGGGTAAAGGGAACTTCCAACAGATCATAGGCTCTGCGGCTCCGGTACACGGCTATGGCTTTATACAGCTGCCGCCACTCGTTGCTGAAATGCGTTTTGTCCAGGGTTTGTTGCAGATTGTTTTCAAGAAGGGGAAAGAGGTCAGGATGGGGAAAGTATTGAATTGCCTGGTAAGTGGCGAAATACTCTTTTTCCTCCGGTTTGCTCCTTGCCTGATTTTGCAGGATCAGTTCTACATCCTGCTCTTTTTGATATCTGGCCAGCGTAACCAGAGCAGATTGATCATTCTGAGTGATCACCAAGTCCCTTAGTTTAGGGTAAAGCAATTCGGTCGGTTCAGCCCTTGCAATGGCTTCTGATTTTGCATTCAACTCATTGGAGGAGTAGATTAGGGTACTATCCAGAACAGCTCTCTGCCGGGCAGTTAGAAATTCAGAATTTGAATCACCGTAGCCGGTTGCGATGTCAATAAAGAAGTCGCCTGCTTTTTTCTCGCCCATAATACACCCGAAAAGGGTTTTGACGGGGTTGTTGTCATTTATATGTGCCAGCAGTACCGGTAGTAAGTCGACGGCAGGGTTACCGGTCAATGCCCAGAAGGCATAGCAACGAACAGCAGGGTTAGGATGGCCTGTCAGCTGTGTCAGCTCTTGGGTAGTTGCCTTTTCCCTGAGTTTGACAAAGTTGTCGTACTGCCGGGGTCTTTCTCCTCCCTCACCAACGACGCTGCTCATGACTACATTGATTTTCGCAATCTTTCTGACAATCTGATCAGTTGATTTTGATATTTGGCTGTTGTCATATCCAGACTGGCTCATTGAATCGACGTAAGGCAGTGTAGCCAAGGCGAGTATCAATGCTATCCTTATCCGGGTTCTCATACGTCTGAATTGATTTTTAACCACACAATCAAATACCTGACTGCCTCCTTTGTTCGGTAACTATCGATCCCCGCTCCGCGGGAGGTCTTCTGCACAGACTCTCTTGCACAGAACTACCTAGCAGCCCGCAATTTGAATTTCTCGGTGTAAATGCATCTTATTTCGATAATTACCTTTGGTTTTATCCCGGATATGCTGAGTAAACACTCTTGGTTAGATGTGGCAAGCCGAAATATAAGTTAAATATTTATTGAGAGGCAGTCCGATGAAAATGTAAATTGTGCGGAAAACAGGCTTTGCAATTCTGCATGTAATTGCTAATATTTGTTTAGAAAAATTTTGTCCAAAATTTTATTTTCTAAAACATTGAAGGAATACTTCGGACAATATATCAGGCAGTTAAGAGCAGAACGGAAGCTTCCACTGAGGAAACTAGCTGCCTTTATTGATGTAGACCAGTCTACTTTAAGTAAGTTTGAACGGGGAGATCGGCTACCCAAATAAGAATTACTGCCAAAATTTGCTGAGTTTTTCGGGATAGATCTTGAGGAGTTACGGATTCAGTATCTCAGTGATAAGGTAGTTTATCCATTGCGTGAAGAACGGAACGCGCAGGCAATTCTAAGTGCAGCAGAAGCCAAGCTCAGGTACCACAGAAGCAAACAAGCTAAACAAGGAAAAATATTTGAGAGTTGATGGAAAAACTCAGATTTTCAGGCCACGAATCCTTTCACTGCCGTCATTTCTGGCTCAAGAAAGGGTATGATTTTGTAAAGCAAAAGGGAAATATAAATGACGAAGACAGCACCAGTAAGTTAGGCGTAGGTAAGAATATGGTTGCCTCAATCAACTACTGGATGAAGGCATTCAGCATAAAGGATGAAGGCAATGACTTGACTAAACTAGGCGACAGGCTCTTTGGCAGTACGGGATTTGACCCTTTCCTTGAGGATATAGGCACACTGTGGCTTTTGCAGTACTACCTGGTAAGCACCAGCTATGCATCAATATACTTTCTGGCATTCAAGGAATTCAGAAAGAAGCATCTGAGCTCCCGATTTACCCTCAGACAACTGGAAACAGATATCAAGCGGGAACTGCTAAAAACCAATGTTCCCTTTTCAGAAAATACCATTCAAACAGATATCCGGGTATTTATCCGGAGCTATTTAGCAGATACCGGTAACAAACGCGATATGGAGGATTCTCTTTCATCCATTCTGATAGACCTCAATCTACTGAGCAAGCTTGATGGAGAGAGACAGGATGAGGGAGGTACTTACCGGATTAATGTGACGGAACGCGAGGAGATACCAACTCCAATTTTTCTTTTTCGCAATCCTTGACCAGTTTACCAAGGATAAATCTTCGGCGGTTCTGGACCTGAGTGCGAGTCAGGATATATCTGTTTCTTTTGATCAGATTCAGGCGCAGGTAGCCGATTGTTTTGCCTGTAACCGGGAAGGGCTTGAGAAGCATATTGCAGCCATTCAGGAGGCTTACAAGTGGATTGTTTACAAGGAAGACGCGGGCAGAAAAGAAATTCAAATTAAAACAGGAGGTCCAAGCAAATGGCAAATCCTGCAGGCTTACTATGGTTAACTTCACAACTTCAACCAATATAGTCCGGGATGTCCATAATGACATTCAGTATATTCCTACGCCCAATGCCATAAATGTTTTCAAACGTCTGGCAAGCGGATATCAGACCGGGCTGCACTCATTCAACATCATTGGCTCTTACGGTACAGGTAAATCAAGTTTTCTGTGGGCACTTGAAAAGAACCTTCATCACAGGCAGTCGGTTTTTGAACCCCTGAACGGCCAGTTCAAAGGAGTTAAAAATTTTCTTTTCATCAAAATAGTCGGTGAATCTGATTCTTTCATTGCGGTATTCAACGAGAAACTTGGATTACCGCCCAATTCTCCTGCCAAGAAAACCTTCGCCAGACTTCAGGAGGTATACAACGATTATAACAATACGTTAGACGGGCGGGGTGTACTTTTTCTTGTAGTTGATGAATTCGGTAAATTTTTGGAGTATGCCGCCAAAAACAATCCGGAAAAGAACTTTACTTTATTCAGCAGCTGGCCGAATTTGTCAACGATCCGGCTAAGGATATTATTCTCATCACAACCCTGCATCAGAACTTTGGAGCTTATGCCAGAGGTCTGGACAGGGACCAGAAGCAGGAATGGGAGAAGGTAAAGGGTCGCCTGATTGATATAGCTTTTGATGAACCGATAGAGCAGCTTCTGTATCTGGCTTCCCAACGCATCAGGAGCTTTGGCTTTGAGATCCCTTCAAAGCCCGGTTTTGACAAGCTTTTTGATCTGATCAATCAGTCAAAGCTGATTGCAAATGCAACTATTCTGGACCGGTCGCTGGCTGAGCAACTGTATCCCTTTGATTATCTGTCGGCCAATGTACTGGCCCAAGCCCTGCAAAAATACGGGCAGAACGAAAGATCCTGTTCACTTTTTCTCTCCGCCAGATCAGAAAAGTCCATCCAGGCTTTCCGGCCAAAGGAGAATGAGACCTATAATCTCGCTGAAGTATTTGATTACTTGATTACCTACTTAACGTCAGAACTTGAGGACAGGGACAGCAATCCCCATAAGTCAACCTGGCAGTCTGCCTTTACCGCTTTGGAAAAAGCGGAGGCTTTGAACGAAGACGAGTATCCGGCAGTGGCCAAACTGATCAAGACCATCACGCTGGTGAACATTTTTGCCAAGCCTTTGGGACTGCTTGACCTGCAAACCCTTACGGCTTACGCAGAATTAGCCCTTGGAATTAAGAATGCGCAGTTATTGATAGAAAAGCTGGTCCGGCAGAAAATCATTAAATATTTCAGTCCCCGGAACAAGTACTTCTTTCTGGAAGGAACGGACGTGGATTTTGAAAAAGAACTTTCTGAAGCAGAAGGGAAAGTAGACCTACCCGACGATGTAACGCAGGGCGTAAAGTTTTACTGTGAATTTCCGGTACTGGCGGCAAAACGGATACAGTACGAAATGGGTACGCCCCGTTTCTTCACTTTTAATGTATTATCTTTTGAAGAGCTGGCTTCGCAAGGGGTGAAGCCTCTAAAGGAGAAACTGACGGGCAGATTAACCTTGTCTTTACCCACAAACGTGTACAGCAGAAGATTCAAAGTATTTCCGAGGCAGCGCATCCTGCCCAACTTTTTGTGCTGTACAAAGAAGTTGAGCCGATCCGGCAGCAACTATACAGGATCAGTAAGCTTGATGTTGTCATCGCAAAGTTTCCTGACGACCCGGCTGCTCAGAAAATTCTGCTCGAAGAGAGGCTGGATGCAGTCACTAAGTTACGGACGCTTATTTTCGGAGAGTTGTTCAATAACAACCGGGTGTACTGGATTTACCAGGGGCAATTACGAGTCAATGAGTCTTACCGGGAACTGAACGCCGGTATTTCTGAAATAGCCCGCCAGGCTTATTCCGGAGTGCCGGTTTTCCGGAATGAAATGGTCAATAAGGAGCAGCTGAGCTCTCCGATTCTTACTGCACGTAAAGCGTTGCTCAAGGACATTCTGGAAAACGCAGATCAGGAGGATTTAGGCTATCCTAAAAAAAGAAGTTTCCGCCGCAAAAAGCAATTTATCTGAGCCTGCTGAAGGATACTGGGATACACAGACAGGAGGAAGGCGACTGGATGCTTGCTGCACCAACCGATCCATCCTTCGCTACGCTTTGGACAGCCTGTGAACAGTTTATGACACAGGCAGAGAGCCATAAAAAACCCGTCAGTGAATTATACGATTTACTGGCCGATGTTCCTTTCAAACTTAAAAAAGGATTTATTGACTTCTGGATTCCCCTCTACCTGATCATAAAGAAGGAGGACTATGCTTTGTTTCACGCAGAGCAGGGATATGTTCCTTATCTGAGTGCCGAAGTTCTGGATCTGCTTTACAAGAATCCCAGAAACTTCTCTGCCAAGGCCTATCAGGTTGAAGGGATAAAATTAAACTTGTACCAGAAATACAGGGAATGGGCCAATGTAAGCGATGAAAAAGCCGGAAAGGAAAGTTCCTTTATATCTATATTTAGCCAGTTTATCCGGTTCTATAACGGCTTACCGGCCTACACTAAAAAAACCAGCCGGCTAAGCAAGAGTGCCATCGCTTTGCGGGAAGCCATTGACAAGGCTAAGATCCGGCCGATGCCTTATTTGAAGAATTTCCAAAAGCTTTAGGCTTTCACAATTTGAATCTGAAACAGGACCAGGAAGTGATCAACACCTATGTTGAGTACCTCATCCAGTCCATCCATGAACTGCGTACTGCATATTCTGCGCTTTTGGATAGAATAGAGGATAAGTTACTGAACGTGTTGTCTATTGACGATCATCAGTTCGTAGAATATCAAGAGATTGTTCAGCGCCGGTTCAAAGAAATACAGGCTGATCTTTTACTGCCCAGGCAGAAAACATTTTACAAGCGCGTTATGTCGCCACTTGATGACCGGGACTCTTGGCTGAAAAGTATCAGCGATGTACTGATTGGTAAGAACATCAATGAAATGAGAGACGAGGAAGAGGCGTACCTGATGGCTCAGCTTGAAGGGATGCTGAAAGACTTAGAAAAACTGATAGGCTTACACACGCTTAAGCAGGAGCGTATGTCGGATGAAATTTTCAGATTTGAAGTGCTTGATCCATCCGGTGCCAAAAAGAACGAAACTATTATTCTTCCCGCATAACTTTCGGGAGAAATTGAGCTATTGGCAGGTAAATGACTTGAAGTACTCGGACAGAGCAAAGAAGTAAATAAAGCGGCATTACTTAAGCTGTTAACCCAAGAAAGCATTTAAAATGACAGTAAAACACGTACTTGGTATATCGGGAGGAAAAGATAGTGCTGCCTTGGCAATATACCTGAAGGAGCGGCACCCGGAACTTGAAGTTGAATACTATACCTGCGACACCGGGCGGGAATTAGATGAAACGTACGAGCTAATCGAGAAGCTGGAAAGTTATCTGGGCAAAAAAATTAAATTGCTGCAGGCGGTTAAACCGAAGCTTGAAACGCCGCATGACAATACTTTTGATCATTTTCTGGCTCAGTACGGCGGCTATTTGCCTTCTTCTACCTCCCGCTGGTGTACAAAAAAGTTGAAGCTGGATCCATTTGAGAATTACATAGATGACATTCCCACTATCTCCTACGTAGGCATACGGGGAGATGAAGACCGGGAAGGATATATTTCAAAAAAGCCAAATGTGCAATCTATTTTTCCCTTCAGAAAAAACATCTGGAGTGAAGACGTAATCAAGTTGGTACTGAATCCGAAGAATATAAAACAACTGAGGCAGTATTATCTTCAAGCAACTGACTATAATAATCACAATCCCGGTTTAGCTTATATTGACACACCGGTTTCGGAAAACTTCACCCTCAAGCAGAAGTTAAACGCGCTTCTGGACGTAGATACCAAACTATTTAATCAGGCAGTGTTTCAGTTTCTGAAAACGACAAATTACCCCGTTGGAAAGCTTGATTCTTTTCCTCTTATTGAGAATGAAGACGTGTTAAAGCTGGAGGATGTGTTCAGGATTCTGGAGGTGAGCGGAATTGGCATACCTGCATATTATATCGAAAAGAAGTATGAAGTTGAAATTGATGGGCAGTTGAAACAGGGGCGATACGCCAGAAGCCGTAGCGGTTGCTTTTTCTGCTTCTTCCAGCAAAAGATTGAGTGGGTGTGGTTGCTGGAAAATCATCCTGCTTTATTTGCCAAATCAAAAGAATATGAAAAGGAAGGATACACGTGGATGGATGAGGAGACCTTGGACGACCTTGAGAAGCCAGAACGGGTAGAGGCAGTGAAAAGGGAGCATTATTTGCGCACCCAGCGTAATAGTCAAAAAAGAACAACCAGCACCTGGAAGGACGAAATTATTCAAGCCGAAGGCGTTGGTTGTGCGAGTTGCTTTATATAATTTTTACCTCAACCAAACTATTACATAATCATAAAGTAGTTCACAAATCCGTCGGGATCGCCTTTCAATTAGATCTTTATCCCATTTGGAAGTTTCATCAACTTTAATAATTGGTGAAACATGACTGCTGAAATTTGCTGCTTGTAACAAATTGATAGTTTCAGAAGAAAGTGTAATCCCTTCTAAATAAGCTTTTGTTGACAACTCAGTTTTTCTTGTAGTATCTTTTTCAGCTAAGTGCTTGTAATACAGTATTTTTTCCTTCCAACCCTTATTGCTAGCAGATATATTGACCTTAGATGGTAAAAGGGTTAAATTTCCTACTAGTTGAACTGTTTCTTCATCTGAATATATGGCTAGATCCCATAAGTTCCGGGAGTCAGTAATTGGAGCAATATGCTCTAAGGTTTTGAAATCATCTGAAATCCAACTTTCAATCTTAAGGTACATTGGATTGCAATTCTTTGTACCTTTTTTCATAAGCCCAATATTGTCTTCATCTACTATTGTATCATGAGATGAAACAAACAAAGCGAATTTTGAAACTGATTTAGATTTGTTGTATTTAAGATTTTTTGATGCTTTTTCAAGCCATTGTTCTTTCTCGAAAATAGTTTCAGATTCAAGAACTCTTGAAAAATAATCTTTAACTTCCTCTACATCTAAGGATTTATTTGCAAGCCACTTGTTTGACTTAGTTTGCCCCTCTTTTCCTTTGAAAAAATCTCTATAAGTGTTGTCAAGTCCAGCATTATCCTTTGCTGACCGCCAAAGAATATAAAATGCAGCAATAGCTTTTACACCTTGAACAAAATTTGTAATTGATCTGTCCCCGCCCCTCAATACTTGATCGTAGAAAAAGCCGAGAACAGTAATCGCCATTTTATGATTACTATCTTTCAGGAGTAAAATCAATAATGAAGCAATCTCCGCATCGTTACTGCCTGTCAAGCTAGGAACCATTCCATTGCGTCCATCGTAGTCTTTCCAAATATCTTTGTAAAACTGGGCATAATTTCCAAAAAATGTCGTAAAAGCTTTTTGTTCTTCATAGCTTTTACACTTCGACTCATAAACTTCCGATAGCCATTTTCTCTGTTTGCTAAAGTGACTTTCTAATTTGTTTCCGTCTACAGCTATTCGTAAGGAAGTTAACAAGTCATTTGATCTTTGACTTTTTTGTGCCGCAGTTTTGGCATCTTTAAATAACTCTTCAATTTGAACAAAGCTTTTCTGAGCGCTAGATTTTTTATAGCTATCCTCCTTTTGATTAGTGACATTTACCACCAAAGGTTGAAATACTTCAATAGCAGTTAATGGAGTACCTGTAGCATTAAGGGATTGAAACATATCAAAAGCCCAATCATCATTCTTTGGTTTAATTATTGTAAAACAACATCTGTCAAGCAAGTAGTGGCATGCTGCAAGAAGTTGGACAAGCGAACATAGCTTATAAGATAAAGTTCTTGTATTATCTAAATCTCTTTTGTTTATTTCTGAAACTAGGTCTGCCCTTTCAAATGACCATATATATTGTTGGTTTATTTTGGAAATTATTTCCCATGCTGTTGGAAAATCATCACTGCTATTAATATGGGCGCTAATTACTGTACTCCGTATCCAGCTTCTAAATCTTTTTATATTAGCATAAACCTTATCTTTCTCATCAGTTCTCTCTAATTCCGGAGAGCTACTACTTTTATTTTCTATGTTCAATATAGATTTAGCCAAATAGTTCGAAAGACTAGATTTGTAAAAATTATTTAACTCTCCGCTCTTTGTCCAAGTATCAACATTGCCTCTAATTATCTTAGGCTTTCTTGTCGGTTCACCTCTTCCAAGGTCAAGAGAAAAAACTGCAATTAATTTCTTTTGCCAATATTTTACTACTTCTCTTACTTGTTCATGTTGTATAGGATGATTAGAAAATTTACTTTCTAATTCAGTAATAGCAAAATATAATTCTGTAGCTAATAAAGTAATTGTAGAAATTCTTTGTTGGCCGTCAATTATTTTCTCAATATAGTCTGGCAAGCCTTGAGGATCTTGAGGCTCAACGGTTCTCTTATCCCTTTCTGTAACTGTAATGATCGTTCCCAGAAACCTTATTTCATCATTATCATTTTCAAGAGAGTTCTCAACCCCTTTAGAAATATCGTCAAGAAGTTGATTCACGTTGTCAATGTCCCAACTATAATCTCTTTGATACAAAGGAATGTAAAGTCCAACACCAGAGTTTACGAAAAAGTCATAAACACTTTTTGCTTCAGGGTTAAATGCTTGATCTATCTTGATCATTTGTTAAAAAAGTTGAATAGTTTCGTATATATACTTCATTTGGAATAAAGGAAACCCGAATTGAGGAATTTTTGAATAAACCCATTGCTTTAAGGACGTGGGAAATTTCCATAACCTCAGAATTACATGCCGATCCATTTGAAACAGCTAAAAACCGCCTGTTATTAAGTATAAATTGATCAGGCGAAGATTTTAAAAGCTGAAAGTTTAAAATATAAGGAGAGCGTTGATTTAGTTTGCCGTTAATTTTTATTTGACCTCCCCCATTTAATTGCTTTTCAAAATTATCTTTAATTTTTTTAACAGTTTTGTAATGGTCATACATTTCAACTTTAGCAATTAATGCAGCTTCCCCTAATCCTACTATTCCTGGCACATTTAAAGTGCCTGCTCTACCTCCCCATTGGTGACCTCCCCCATGAACCAGTGGCACAAGCTTAATCCCTTTTTTCAGATATAATCCTCCTATCCCTTTAGGGCCATAGATTTTGTGTGCACTAAAGCAAAGCATGTCAATATTTTCCTGAAGAACATCAATAGGTACCTTTCCAAAGGATTGGGTAGCATCGGTAAAGAATAATGCACCGTATTCATGAGCCATCTTTGATATCTTCGAGATTTCCTGGATTACGCCTGTTTCGTTATTGGCATGCATCACAGATACTAACATAGGGTCATCTTCCAATGCTTTTTCATACTGATCCCAATTGATTATACCTTCCTCGTCCACATCCAGATACGTTACCTCAGCTCCTATTTCCTCCAGCCAGGCACAAGTATCCAATACGGCTTTGTGTTCAGTCTTTACTGTAATGATATGACGCCGCTTTCCAGAGTTAGCCCAAAACAGACCTTTCAGAGCCATGTTAATTGATTCCGTAGAACCGGAAGTAAATATAATCTCTTCGGGCCGGGCATTGATTAGACCGGCTACTTGCTGTCGGCCATTTTCTACAGCTTTCCTCGCAATCTCACCGTGTATGTGGGTCGTGCTGGCTGCATTACCGAAGTGTTCCGTGAAATAGGGCAACATGGCTTCAAGAACCCGGGGATCAACCGGGGTGGTTGCGGCGTAGTCAAGGTAAAGAGGAAGGTTATGCATGGTATTGCCATTTTGAAAACACTACTATAAGTATATATAAGTATATTATTAATCAGGCGGATAAAGATCCAAAGGTCTTTATACTGTGACCGAATAACCTTTGAATCACAAACCAAAGTTACTCAGATGTGCATAAGATCTTGCGACATCAGCTTACCCATAATAAACAAAAAAGCCCGGCACTGGCCGGGCTGAAAGGATTACGGGGAACAATTGGTAGCGGTTTTTTTCAAGTGACAGTTGAAGGAACGCTGCCGGACACCACCGTAATGGCTTTACAGGGAACTGTGAGACGGGTATGTACCGCTCTACCGCTGAGCTACACGCCCTTTCGGGAATGGCAGGAGTCGAACCTGCGACCGTTCGGTTAAAAGTCGAAGTAACCCGTCTGCTCACCACTGTAAAAGAGTTGCAGGGAAAGACGAAAAGGGTTTTTTTTACGTGCTCTGACCAGGCTGAGCTACCGGCTGCCGTTAGCAACCGGGCCGGATTTGAACCGGCGACCCCGTAGCCCCATGCGAAGTAACCCTTTTCTACACCACTGCAATATCGTTGCTGTCTTCGAAGGCATTGGCCGTGCCTTCCACCGAAGCAATATAGGTTAAGAAATGCTCCGACCAGCCCGACACTTCAGCCGTCCACACGCCCTGGTAATTAATGCCTCTTTTGTGGGCTGATACGTCTACGATGTAGTTGTGCTTGCCGAACGGCTCCGGCAGGCGGCTCTTTGAGTCGCAGTCCTGCGAATCGGAGAACACGATGATCCGGTCGGGCTGCGTGGTGAGCTGGTTCCTCAAGTATTCCAGTGCCTGACGGGTAAAGATGCCCCCGCCGCCTAACCTGTGCGTTTTTTCCTGGAGCTGCTCCCGGAGGCCAAAGCCTGTTTCCGGATAAGGAATCTTCTCCGTGGCGTGTACCCGCCTTGCATCCGAGCCGGCCGTGGCAAACACGTCGATTTTTTCGCACTGATTCACCGCCAAGATTGCCATGGCCGAGGCCACCTGCTGGCGGGAAAATCTGGACTTGCCCGAGATGCCCGAACCCATGGAACCCGAAACGTCTACTACGAACACCGTATAGCCGGGCAGTTTGGGCAGGCTGGCGTACGTCTTTGCCATCAGCGTCTCAATTTCCCGCTCAAACTCCGGCGCATTCTCCCGGGCGGTCAGGAAGTTGAGCGGCAGGAGCATCTGCGACCTCACCTGCTCAAACCCCTTTCGGATGAAGTGATGGTCGGTGCCGGCCTCCTTCATGTTGCGCAGGTTGCGCAAAAAGGCCAGGGCTCCCAGCTTATTCTCCCCGATCAGCCGCGCCCACACTTCCGGCTTGTTCCCATGTTTGGACAAGGCCACTTCCCAGGTATCGGGAATATCGAGAGTACGGTTGGCTATCTTTCGGAACAGTTCTTCCTTTCCGGGACCGGGGACAGGATGCACCAGAAACATCACGTCGCGCAGTTTGATAGGGGCGTTACGGCCGTACTTAGCCAGTTCGTATTCAGAAAAGCGGTTAAAGGCGCGAGCCAAGCCTTTTTTGGCCTGGGCCGGCAGCGGCTTCTTTCCCTCCTTCCAGTAGATAGCCACAAAGTCAGTAATCATATCGGCCCGCGTGATTACGGCTTCGAGTACATCGGCTACCAATACGCGGTGCCCGGGGTGCTTTAGCATTTCGCTGGCTAAGAACAGGGGGACGTGCCTGAGCTTCTGCTCCAGCCGGGCTTCGATGGCCAGTCCGGCGACCAGCTCCGGTTCCACCCGGGGAATCAGCGCGGCGATGTTACCTGAATCGCCGGATTCGTAGGCCAGATCTTCCCATAGCAGGCATGCCAGCACTGCCCGCCGCAGGAGTCCATAGGCATCCTGTCTGGCTGCCTTCATGCCGGAACCTCCGGCCAGCCGCATGGAATCAAATGCGGCACTTTCTTTTCTGGTGGAGTTCAACTTTGACATATCATTTAATCATTTACTTCAAACAGGGTAAAGGCGGTCAAAATGGTGGCAGTGCAACAGGAGAAGCAGACTGTTGGTGTTTTACCTAGTCCACTTCCTGAAAATGCTCATCCCCGCACATCCGGACAATCCTGGGCGTAAAAGAACCAAGCACCTCAACAAGGTCCTGCTGGGCGGCCATCACCTGGTGGATGTCTTTGTAGACCATCGGCGCCTCGTCGAGCCCTGAACCAATTACCTCTACGCCGGCACTTACCAGACAGGCTACCACGCCGGCCTGCGTCAGGGTTTCTTTGGCCCTTGTCCTGGACATCACCCTCCCGGCGCCGTGCGAAGCGGAGTTGATGGATAGTGCTTCTCCTTTTCCCCTGACAATGAATCCGGGCGTAGCCATTGATCCGGGAATGATACCCAAGACGCCCTTCCCAGCCGGCGTAGCGCCTTTGCGGTGAACGATGAGCTCATTGCCGGGGGCATCTTTTTCCTTCCAGGCGAAGTTGTGGTGGTTTTCAATCCGGGCGAGGGGCTCGGTTTTCAGGGCAGCCGAAAGGCGGTCATGAATCTGGTGGTGACAGGCCGAGGCGTAATCTCCCGCCAGGTTCATAGCCAGCCAGTACTCCTGCCCCGCCTCCGTCTCAAGGTCCAGCCAGGCCAGATGCCGGGCTTCCTGCGGCAGCCTGCATTGCTCCATAGCCAGTCTGGTGTAGTGACCGGCAATGCCTGCGCCGAGTCCCCTTGACCCCGAGTGCGACAAAACAGCCAGGTACCGGCCCGGAAGCAGATTGTGTTCTTCCACCGGGGAGAGAATCTCCACCAGACCAAATTCCACAAAATGGTTACCGCCTCCCGAAGAGCCGATCTGAGCCACGGCCCGCTCTCTGAGTTCCCGCACCACGGGTATCTCCCGGAATTCACTCCTTTCCAGCACCGGGTGTTCTTTCGGCTTTTGAAAGGTGGCCCGCCCGAACCGGGTGTGATCCAGCAGCATTTTCCTGAAAGAATCCTTCTTTTCCTCCAGCAACTGCCCCGGCAGACCGTACAGGGTCATGCACATGCGGCACCCGATATCCACGCCCACGCCGTAGGGAATTACGGCATTGCGGGTAGCCAGTACGCCACCGATGGGCAGTCCATATCCGGGGTGGGCATCGGGCATCAGAGCCCCGGCTACCGTTACGGGCAGCCGCATGGCCGTGCGCATTTGTTTCAGGGCTCCTTCTTCAATGGCTTCTGCCCCGTAGATCTGAAAGGGAGCGCCTTCGGCCAAGGAGATTGTATCCGGCTTCTCCAGCAAGACTTCCGCAACCGGTGCCAGATCCGCTACCGCAAGGTGCGCTTCCGGGTTCAGCAGCAGGGCTCGCAGCAGGTATAGTTTTTCTTCCCTCGTTTTACCGGTAAAGGATGTCTTCATCACCTCAAGGGCAATCCCTATGGCTTTGCCGGCCGGAAAGCCGATTTCGAGTAAGTCTTTGCCGGTAAGAGGTGCGGGGACAGGGTTGAATTGATTTTCCATCTGGGAATCTGGTTTACTTAATAAAGGCAGTCAAGACCGTACCCTGAACCGGAATGTGCCGGTTCTTACCTGCCTGATGATGTAAAGGTGAATGCCTGCTGCGCAGTCTTTTTGCGCAGAAGAAAATATTTTTTCATTTTTCGGAAAAAAGTTATGCCCTTTACCCGTAATGCCCTTGTCCGCTACCGCACGCTTGATACCTGTCTGCGCAACCGCTACCGCAAATGGACGATGGAGGATCTGATGGAAAGGTGCTCAGAAGCGCTGCAGGAGTACGAAGGCATTGACAAGGGGTGAGCAGACGCACGGTGCAGATGGACCTGCAGATGATGCGGAGTGACAAACTGGGCTATAACGCCCCCATTGTGGTAGTGGATAAGAAATACTATACCTACGGAGACCCGGAGTATTCCATTACCAACATTCCCTTAACGGATCAGGATCTGGGCAAGCTTTCCGAGGTAGTGGAAATTCTCAGGCAATTCAAAGGCTTCAGTCATTTCAGGGATCTGAGCGTAATGGTACAGCGGCTTGAGGACAAGATCTACACCTCCAGAACCCACCGGGAAACCTTCATTGATTTTGAAAAGAACGATCACCTGAAAGGACTGGAGTATCTGGACGCCCTCTATCGGGTGATTCAGCAAAAAAAAGCCATCGCGCTTACCTACCAGTCCTTCAAGGCTAAGGCCGCCAGTCAGTTTGTGTTCCATCCCTATTACCTGAAAGAATACCGCAACCGCTGGTTTGTGATCGGCTGCAGGGGCCAAGAAGAACCTTTGCTGACCCTGGCGCTGGATCGTATCGGGCGCATTGAGGAAACCGGGGAAGCATTTACACCCTGCGGGCAAGACCTGCCGGGCTACTTCCGCAACGTAATCGGAGTAACGGTGAACGCCGGGCAGGAGCCCATGGAAGTACGCCTGTTTGTGAACCGGGACACGGCTCCCTACGTGCTTACCAAGCCCATTCACCCCTCCCAGCAGGTAGTGGAAACCCTCGGTAACGGCATTGTCATATCCCTTCTCGTGCAGCACAACTACGAACTGGAGCGGGAAATTCTGGGCTTTGGCGACCGGGTACAGGTCCTCTCACCCCCGCAGCTCAGGCGGTGCATCAGGGAAGCCCTGCACGACGCCATGGATCAGTACCAGTATGAAAGCTGCAATACTAATCTGCACCACCAGATCAGAAGACTGGAGCACAAAGGCTTTGCTATCCTTCCCCATCTGTATACCCGCAAAGAAATGGCCCACGCAAAGGCCATGCTCGCCCGGTATCAGCAAAGCAAGGGGGAAACAGTGGACAAACCCCTTTATGCGATCCGCAATGTGTCAGGCGTGGTACCCGGCCTGAAAAACGTTCTTTTTAACCAGAACCTGAAGAATCTGCTGCGGGCCGTGCATCCGGATCTGTTTCTTTCCAAAGCGATCTATTTTGACAAGCCTCCCAACTCCAACTGGTACGTGACCTGGCACCAGGACCACACGATCAATGTCAGAGAGAAAATTGAAACGGAAGGCTTCTATGGGTGGACCAGAAAGGAAGGCATGACCGGCGTGTGTCCTCCGGAAGAAATACTCAGGCGTACGGTTACCGTCAGAATTCACCTGGATGACACGGATGCAAAGAACGGGGCATTAAAGGTGGTTCCCGGTTCCCAGAACAAACGGCTGAGCGCGGAAGAAATCGCTTTGATTACTCAGAACAGCCTGCCTGTCACCTGCGAAGTAGCTTGTGGTGGCGTGTACCTGATGAAACCGCTCCTGCTGCATAGTTCCGCCAAAACGACTAACCAGAAGTACCGGCGTGTGATCCATTTGGAGTTCAACTCTCTGGATTTGCCCAATGGGCTGGAATGGGCCGAAAAGATAGCATTGGACTGACTGGCTTCCCAGTAATGAACGAACCAGGTTGATAAGAAAAACGGCATTCAGCTGTAGTCTTTCCTTTGTCAGATTCGCTGCGCCTGAACGCGGTTCGGGTGTTGACTGATTTATGTTAATTATCTGGTTTATCTATCCTGTCCCTTCAATTCCTGACTATTGCATTTTAATCTTCTCCTTTGATTTGAGTATGTGCGTTTAACAATGGCAAGGGAGATCCTTTTGTCTGGAAAATGCTGGCCGGAAAAAGACCAGGGTAACGCTCATTAATCTGCCCGAACAGGCATTCAGAATCAGGGTTTTGGCAGGAGGATACTGCTCCGGCTTCTCAGATACACTTTTATCATTCTCTCTCCTTTCCGGACAGATCGGCAATCAGGTCTTCTATCTGCTCATCATACGCGCCAATCTGTGACTCGTACGCTTGGGTATCTTCCTCGACTGCTTTGCAGAGGAGTGCGTAGCTCTTGATCCGCAGCTGGCAGTACGTTTTTAGCTTCGCATTGCGCAAGGTTAGTTCAGATGGTAAATCAAGGCTATCTATTTCTGCCAGTACCTTTAAATTCTCGTTCCAGTAGTAGATCCCCCGGTTTTTAAGCTCAGAAAGCAATTCTTCTTTTGGAGTGCCTTCGGGCAGCTGGTATACTTCAAGGGCCATTGATTCCAGCGACTGAAACTTGTTCATCTTCTCGGTATACTGACCCATATCCCTGGGAATACGGCTGAATACAACAAAAGAAGTACACGTTACCAGCACCATAAGCATTCCTACGGTAGCGTATTTCAGATTTAAGGCTTTTGGTTTGATCAGGCTGGGGAAAAACGCGTACCCAATCACAAGGCCACTTATCAATCCGCCAATGTGCGCGGCGTTGTCAATGCCTCCTTTTAATCCGTTTAACAAGTTGTATCCCACGAATATGGAAATACTGGTGAGCATGGTTTTTCGGGCAGCTTTTTCAATCAGATTTGTGGTAAGCATCGCCAGAAAGACTCCATACATACCGAAAATTGCCCCGGAAGCACCGGCACTGACGGTAAACTCATGCCAGTAGAGGCTGGTGAGACTGGCGGTGATGCCCGAGAGCAGATACGCCGCCAGGAATCTGGTCTTTCCCAGGTACGGCTCCACGAGCAGCCCGATATGCAATAGCGCGTACAGGTTCATCAGTAAGTGCAGCACGCCAATGTGCAGGAAACAGCAGGTAAGCAGCCGCCACCACTCGCCTTCCATGGTCACCGGACGGAAGTTAGCGCCCCACTTCACCAGGTCTTCGCTCTCTGGAATCATAAAGTGTACGCCCGTGCTGACCATCCCCACAAAGACTGCAAGATTCAGTATGATTATTATGGGCGTAACAAAATACCCCTCCACGGGCCTGAAGATGGACAAAAAGTCTGTTAGTTTGTCTTTGGTGGTCAGTGGAGAGGCTGGCAGGTGTGCTGCTTCATCCGAAGGAAAACTCTCCTGCAAGACCCTGTATTTCCGCTCGATGTCTTCCTCTGAATAGGAATTCTTGAGACTGCCAAAGGTGCTTATCAAATCATTTAAGTTGCGTTTATTTTTTCCCCAGTCGGTCAGCTGGTTGCCTGTACAGGTGCTTTTCAAAAGGACCCGGTTCCCTTGAATCTCTACTTTTACCTCTTCACTGTAGGAGGAGAAGGAAAACCGGGTATAGGCCACAAAGCCACTGGGGCTTTGCGGGCCAATGTTCCACCCGAGCATTTCGGCGGCTTCAGTTGCCATAACTAAAAATGCTTCGGGAGTAAATTCTTCTAAGGGCAATTCCAGGGCGTGCCTGGGGGAGAGTCCAAAGGCCATGTTTGAGTTGGAGTTGAAAAGACGATTGAAAGAAAGAGAGATATTTCTGCTACAGGAGTTAGCGTACGCTATAATGATCAAAACACAGTGATTAGTCCAGGGCTTCGATAATTGTTTCGTCCACCCTTACCCCTTTGCCATCTGGGTTACTTAGATTGGAGGTTCGTTTTACAGTAATGAGAATAGGCCATCCCAGGTCGTACTGGTAGGAGAAGCTGTTATAATCCCTGATATCCATTTTCATTTCTGCGAAGAGTTTTCGCATCTCCTCCCGTTTCTTTTCCCCACCCGCTTCCCTGCTTGCCTGAGCCATAAGCTTATCCAGGCTTTGCGTTATTAACCTGCGGGCATCTTCCTGGTCCAGGACGAGCTCATTAATGAACCGGCAGGTGCTTTTCCGGAAATCAACCTGCTCAAAATACATGCTCCCTTTAGCCTTAACCGGATCTCCTCCCATCATGTTGGGCAACGATTCTTCGTAAGTAAGCGTATCATTGACAGCGAACTGTACGCCAAAAGGCCAGTGGAAGTATTTTATTTCTTTTAGCACCAGTTCCTCAATGCCTTCCCTGGAAGTGTACATTTGCCTGAGAGGCACCATTACTTTTTTAAAATTTTCGGCCTCTTTCTGCGGCATACCAGCCGGGATTTTGTCAAATAGTTCGTTCATTAAACCGGCAAATTCCTTCCAGTTCAAAATCTCCTGAAAAGTGCCGTTTTCGTCGGTCCGGTATTTGATGGTGAGGTAGCGGTATTTTTCGAGTCCCTTGAAAAAGTCAGCGGGCATCTGATTGCTACTGATAAGGGTATTTTCAAACGTCCACTCAATCAGGTAGGACTTTTTATCTGCATCCAATACTTTAAAATTGACTACATAGGCGTTCGTTGAATTTTTAGTCAATTCGTCATTTTTGTACTGTTGCTGTTTCTTGGTGACTTTAAACTTCCTGGTGTCTCCTTTCTGCCAATAGGCAATGAAAGAGAGGGTAGAATCACTTTGCGCCAGCAGCGGCGTAGTGAACAGAAAGAGAATAAGGCTTGCTCGTATAAGTTTACTCATATAAATCGTGTGTCAACAGAAACAGGGCGTGCGTATAAATTAGTTTTGCGTACAAATTAGTGTAAGGAATAGTACCTATTTACTGCCCGGCGTACCTGAAAAGGAAAAATGGCGTTTTCTACACCTGTTACTGCCCGCTCCATCCAGTCTCTTGTAACACATTGAACCGTGCGGGATGCGTGTTTGCTTCCCGGTATAGAACAGACCGGAAAGCCAGCCATTCATCCCCGCGTTACTTGAGATTCCTTCGGTAAATAGCCTTGGTATAGTTCCTTCAGGTGTCAGCATGCAATGTCGGTAATGTAGTCTTTCCACCGCCAGTAGGGGAACTATATGATTTCTGACCTACTGTCCTTTGGTTCCTTTTAATACAATATCCCGGTCCCCGGCCCATTGGCTGAGGTCCTGACGGGAAATAGCGGCTGCCATCAGTTCAGGAAACTGATCGGGGGTACAGGCAAAAACGGGAACGCCTAATCCGGCGAGGAACCGGGCATTCTGAGTGTCAAAGGAGGGAGCGCCTTCATCGTTGAGGGCCAGCAGGGTGATAAGCTGGACGCCGGAGGAAACCAGTTCCTCCATCCGTTGTCGCATCCCTGCCTCGCTGCCACCTTCGTATAGATCGGTAATCAGCACCAGAATGGTGTCATCGGGTTTGGTAATGATCTGCCGGCAGTAAGTGAGGGCTTTGTGAATGTCAGTGCCGCCGCCCAGCTGCACGCCGAACAGCAGGTCCACCGGATCTTTGAGCTCTTCGGTCAGATCAGCTACTTCCGTATCAAACACGACCATCTGCGTTTTGATGGCCGGGAGAGAAGCCATCACTGAGCCGAAGATACCCGAGTATACCACCGACGAACCCATTGAACCACTCTGATCCAGGCACAGGACCACATCCTTCAGGGAACGTCTGGATTTACGGCCGTAGCCGTAGCGCACCTCGGGAATGATGGTTTGGTAAGCTGCCTGGTAGTGCTGCAGATTTTTCCGGATGGTGGTATTCCAGTCGATTTCATTATACCGGGGACGGCGGTTGCGGACGGCCCGGTTGAGGGCCCCGGAAATGGCCTGGGTCGTGTGTTGGGCAAGTTTCTGTATCAGTTCCTCCACTACCTTCTGTACCACCCGGCGGGCGGTATCCCTTGTTTTGCTCGGAATCAGTTTGCCCAGTTCCATCAGGGTGGCCACCAGGTGTACATCCGGGTGGGCCTGTTCGAGGATTTCCGGTTCCAGCATCAGTTTGCTCTTCAGCGCTTCCTGCTTAAGGGCATCATTCTGCATCACCTGCACCACCGACTGCGGAAAGTAGTTGCGGATATCACCGAGCCAGCGGGCAACGCCCGGCTGGGAAGCGCCGGAGCCACCGGTCCGGCTGGCCGGATCTCCGTACTCAAATTTGCCTTTGCGCTCAAACTCATAGAGGGCAGCCAAGGCTTTATCAATCATGGCGTCCTTGTCGGACAGACTTACGCCGGTGCCATCAGCGTCTTCGCCCCCCAGGATAAGCCGCCAGCGTTTAAGGGTTTCCTCGTCTTGTTGCATCCTTTTATTTGCTTAATTTATTCCCAGTAATTGCATCACTACCGGTAAAGATTTTACGGCACGTTCAGAATCAAAGTCGTAGTCAGCCGCACCGGAGGGCCCTGACGTTGCGGGAGCAGCCTGCCCCCGCCTTGCTTTTTCGCCCAGCTTACGCCGTTCCCCGGGATCAAACCCGCTGAAGGTCCGGCGCAGAATGGGCATCAGCTCCACAAAATGTGCCGGGTCTAATTCGGCTACCCATTTGTACAAAAGGTTCCACAGGGTATCGTCCAGCAGCAGAACCATGCCGCTGCCCCTCAGGAATCCTTCAAGCCAGCCGGCCGCGTAAGCCGGCTCGTTGCCCACGGAAAGGGCCAGACCAAAGCGGCGGCCCGTTTCGGCCGCCTCCAGTACCTGACCATCGAAAAGCAGGCGGCAGGTGCATCCGGTGAGGATACCCTGTATATTGTCCTTGTCCGCCAGCACGAGCAGAGTGGCGTGCCAGGTTTTCTCCAGGTCCTCATTCTCCAGCAGGCGCACAGCCTCGTCCACCTTTCTGATGAGTTCAACCATGCGCCCGGCGCTGGTTTCATCGAGTCCGTAGCAGGCATTGGGCAGGCCGATGCAGATGCGGGTAATGAGGCCGTCCACCAGTATATTGATGGCCGAAAGGTCGGTCTTGCGTACATTGCCGTAGCGGCTCACCTCCACCAGGGGCACTAAAGCGCCCATCAGCTCCGGAATGTCGCTTGACACGGTGGCCAGTTCATTGATGCGGGCCAGCAGCTTTTCGATCACCGCGAACAGTTCGGCCGGGATGGCCTGACTGATAAATCCGGCAATTTCGGTGATCGACTGGCCCTGTTCACTCCGGTCGAGCAGCAGCCGGGAGCAGGCATCTTCCACGGTGTTGCCCCATATTCCCATTTCAATCAACCGAATCATCATTTCGGGATGCCAGCGCAGCGTCCAGATTTCTTTAAAGGTTCCTTTGCCCGATGCCGTTTGCCGGGAGCCCCACCCGATGCCCAGTATTTCGAGTCGGTGCAGGAATTTGCTGCGGTTCAGGTCCAGATCCTTCCGCAGATCGAGTTCATACGCTTTGCTGGCCTCACCCATTTCCAGCCGGTACTTCTTTAAGTACATTTCAAAGTCAGCCTGCAGGGGAAGCTTAGGCAGGGCGGAAGGTACCTTGCCGATGTTGCGGGCAACAATCAGTTCTTCCTCCACCAGTTTGAGCAGCACTGCATCCCCGAAGCACAGTACCGTCCGGGTCGCCTCGTTGAGTTCCTCCAGACCGGGGCGGGACCGGTTCCGCAGGGCCGCAAGGGACTCAGCCAGCCGGTAGGCCTCGATGATATGCGCCGTGGAAGTATCCATTTTCTTCTGCCTGAACAGTCTGGCCACCCGGGTCAGCCACCGGATCCCGAGGTCTTCGGGGTGCTTCCAGCAGTGTTCGTACCAGCCCGGAGAGACGATCCCGGCACCGTAGCCGCTCCTGAGGCCGAGGCGCGAATTGGTCCACGGAATCCAGGTGGTAGCTACTGATACTTCGGGCAAGCCTTTCAGCAGCTTTTCGTCTGAGCGTTCCGTGTTCCGGTGATCCTCCAGAGCCGGTGCGTGCCACGCCCCGCAGATCACGGCAATGGTCTTGTAATTCTCCTTCCCGGCCTTTCGGATCAGGCGGCGCATATACGCTTCCCGCAGGTCGTCCCGCTTGCGGGTGGGCGTTTCCACGTGTCCGTGCAGCGCTTCCATCGACAAGGTTACTGCCTCAAAATGGGCAGTAGCCTCACCGGACAGGTAATTCTGCTCGAAATGGTGGTCCCACCACTGCTCACTGTCGGTGTAGCCCGCGATTCCGGCAAGGCAGGACATGGGGTCGTCGTGGAACTCCGGAGCGGGGCATTCTTCCTGCTCTTCTTCTTTCTTTTCTTCCCCTTTGGCCTTTCCAAGCGCAAAAGAGTGGCCAACGGGTAAGTCCATGAACCAGACAGGTATTTCCTGCCGCGCACCGTAGGTAAGGGCAAGCCACTCGGGCGAATAAACCGCAAACGGGTAAAATACGGCCTGTTGCGGATCGTCCACGTTGTAAGCCAGTATCGCTACGGGAGGTTTCATTTCTTTGTGCACCACCCAACTTAACACAACCTCCGCTTCGGGTGGCCCTTCCACCAGGATGATATCCGGCTGGATTTTCCGCAGTGCCTCGTCTATGTTTTTGGCTGAACCCACCCCGTGGTGCCGGATTCCCAGAATATGAATGGACATACTTCAAAAACTATAAATGCTACAGCCTGAACCTGAATGAAGGCTGCTTTACGTTGGCGGTTTATGACTGTATTCTCATTTCCGTGATGCGTTCCCGCTGCCGTGCCGTTCTACAGGGTAATGTCTTTACAGGCCCGGTAGATGTCACGCCAGTCTTCGCGGGTTTTCAGCACGGTCTCCAGGTATTCGTTCCAGACCACTTTGTCCTGCACCGGATCTTTAACCACTGCACCCACAAGGCCGGCAGCCATGTCGTGGGCGTTGAGCGTACCGTCCCCGAAGTACGCCGCCAGCGCAAGGCCACTGTTTACGACCGATATGGCTTCGGCCGTGCTCATGGCGCTGGTAGGTGTTTTTAGTTTCGTTTTGCCGTCCTGCGTCACCCCGGCCCGCAGCTCGCGGAAAATCGTAACCACCCGCCGGATCTCTTTCAGCGAGGGGGCTTCGGCCGGCAGTTCCAGCACTTTAGACAGACTGGCCACCCGTCGCTGCACGATGTCCATCTCTTCCTCCATGGATTCGGGCACGGGCAGAATGACGGTGTTAAAGCGGCGTTTGAGCGCGCCCGATAGTTCATTTACCCCTTTGTCACGGTTGTTGGCCGTGGCAATGACGTTGAATCCCTGGACGGCCTGTACCTCCAGGTTCAGCTCGGGAACCGGCAGCAGTTTTTCTGACAGGATGGTGATCAGGGTGTCCTGCACGTCGGCCGTGATGCGGGTGAGTTCTTCAATGCGGGCAATCTTTCCTTCTTTCATGGCAGTCATCATGGGCGTAACCACCAGGGCTTTTTCGGAGGGGCCTTCCGCCAGCAGACGGGCGTAATTCCAGCCGTACCGGATCGTTTCTTCGCCCGTGCCCGCGGTCCCCTGGATCAGCAGCGTCGAATTACCCGAGATGGCTGCCGCCAGGTGTTCGGCCACCCATGATTTGGCCGTGCCCGGCAGCCCGTAGAGCAGCAATGCCCGGTCAGTGGTGAGGGTAGCCACGGCGATTTCCATCAGGCGGCGACTGCCGATGTACTTGGGCGATACCTCAAATCCGTTTTTTAGTTTTCCTCCCATCAGGTAGGTAACTACCGCGGCGGGTGAGAGCTTCCAGTTGGGGGGCAGCTTACCGGAATCTCCTTTCCTGAGTTCCTCCAGTTCCTGGGCGAACTGGTGCTCGGCATGTTGGCGAAGTACAGACATAGAATGAAAATGAATTGCGTTTTTGATAATTTCTGATGTAATACTATGATATCTGCCCGTTTACAGCTTTTCAATTTCCTGCCGGATCTGGAGCAGGTGGGTCAGGGGCGTTTCAATGCGGTCGGTCCACTGACGGAGGGCAGATCCTCCCGCGGCCGGGGCCTGCCGGTACCGGTCAAGCTCGCTGACAATGCCGCAGGGCAGGTGCAGGATGGCCTTCTTCACCAGATGCTGGCCCTGCTGGGTCCGGTAGTAGTCATCGGCAGAATCCCGGATGCTTTTGAGCACGAAATGCGTGAAGGAGAGTGACCAGCAGGACAAGCGGGGATCGGTGAGCACGTCAGTCAGGGCCGCCGGCTGGTCTACGTGTTCAGTTACGAACCGCTCCAGTTCGGCCTGGGGCAACAGTTCGCAAAGCCGGTGCACCTGACGCTGTCCCTCTCCGGGTACTCCTTTGGGCAGTGCTTTCAGCCAGGCGGAAGCCCAGGCTGCGTCGCGGTGCAGATAAATTGCATCATACAGGGAGGCGGCAAAAAGCGGGTGTGTGCCCTTCGCCCGCGAACTGCGGAAGCCGCCCTTAGGTCCGTTAAACACCGAAAGCACCCAGGATGCCTCCTCCCCGAAGTACTCCTGCCAGCGCAGAGGGGGGATGTACCGGATGAGTTCATTGATCCAGTATTTTGCATCCGAATACTCACTCAGCGGGCTTGATTTGTCCAGGCCGAACTGTCCGTGCATCACCTGAACGTTCAAAAATGCATCTTCCCCTTCGGGCAGCACAAGGTTCACTTCGGTATTGCCACCCAAAAACACAGATCTGCGGGTCTGCTGAAAATACGGCTTCACGCCTTCCCATACCTGCCGGCTGAGAGCGGAATCAGGCAGTGAGAGCAGCAACTGAGTCACCAGCACCTTTATTTCCAGCTGAATGGGTTTGGCCTTGCTGCCCAGGGCCAGTATTTCTTCTCTCCGGCTTTCCAGAAACCCCTCGTCGGCCGGGCTCAGACCGATGCGCAGCAGTTCGAGAAACTCCTTACGGTCTTTGGCGCTTTCCTGGGGCCAGGCCTTCTCCAGCCAACCCAAGGCTTTTGGCGGATCCTGCCGGCGGGCTGCTTTGAATATTTCTTTCCGCTGTGCCGGCCGGCCTTCCTGCCAGACCTGTTCCGGATCGGCACCGGCTTTGGTTACATAGTCCCACTTTCCGTTCAGTTGCGCCAGCCAGTGGCCCCGCTTCCCGGCTACTTTCCGGATCTTATCCTGCAGCGAAGCGTACTTTTTCTCACATCCGGCATCAAGTAACGGGATAAGGTAGTCGGGGGGCACGACCCAGCCTTTGCGCAGACAGGTATCAAGCCAGTATTCGAGCAGGGTGACGGAGGATTGCCCTTCACCGGATAATATCCGGAGCAACCGGGTCGCCGGGGGCGGGCAATAATCAGACGTCTCGGGCC
>JAUJMU010000016.1:0-57400 GCA_030446715.1 Cytophagales bacterium
ACATACTCGCTACCTTTGGAAAAAAATACCAGATAATTTTCGCTTAGCTACTTAATTCTAAAAATGAAAACGCCTGATCCCTTTACGGGTCAGGCGTTTGTACAAATTTGTTTTCCGTGTAATAGTTACCCTTTTACCTCCTGAGGCTGAAGAATTCCCGCAAATTTCTCCAGAAACACATCCGCATCCCCTTTGGTCAGTGAGAGGGAGGGCAGGAGCCGGATGGTGTGCTTGCCCGCCGCGCCGGTAAAGATGTGGTCTTCGTAGAGCAGTTTTTTGCGGATGGGCTCGGCCGGTTCTTCGGTTTCGATGCCGATCATCAGGCCGCGGCCGCGGATTTCTTTGATGCCGGGTAAGCCGCTCAGGTTTTCCATCAGGTAAGCCCCGACCTGAGCAGCGTTTTCAATCAGATTTTCGCCCTTGATCACATCCAGCACGGCAATTGCCGCCGCACAGGCAAGGTGGTTGCCGCCGAAAGTAGTGCCCAGCAAACCATGCGAAGCCTTGAACTTCGGGCTGATCAGTACGCCGCCAACCGGGAAACCGTTGCCCATGCCCTTGGCCGTAGTGATCAGGTCGGGATGGATGCCGGCGTACTGGTGCGAAAAGAACTTGCCGGAGCGGCCGTAACCGCACTGCACACTGTCCAGAATCAGTACCGTACCGGTTTTGTCGCAGGCAGCCCGGGCTCTTTGCAGGAAGTTTTCGGTGGCCACCTGAATCCCGCCTACGCCCTGAATGCCCTCCACAATTACCGCGCAGACTTCTTCGGTCAGAGCGGCTTCAAGGGCGTCGGCGTCATTGAACGGCAGAAACTGCACATGTTCGTTGTAGTTAACCGGTGCCACGATGGCCGGGTTGTGCGTAACGGCTACAGCTCCCGCGGTGCGTCCGTGGAAAGCTTTGGTAAAGGCAATTACCTTCCTGCGGCCATTATGGAAGGAAGCCAGCTTCAGGGCATTTTCGTTGGCTTCCGCCCCGGAATTGCACAGGAACAGCGAGTAGTCCCCGTACCCGGAAATTTCGCCCAGTTTCTGCGCGAGTTCTTCCTGCATCGAAATCCGGACGGAGTTGGAGTAAAAGCCGATCTTTTGCAACTGGTCGGTGAGGCTGGTTACGTAGTGCGGATGGGCGTGGCCGATGGAAATTACGGCGTGACCTCCGTACAGGTCGAGGTAACGGTTGCCTTTTTCGTCCCATACATAACTACCCTCCGCCCGGACGGGCTCAATATCGTAAAGCGGATACACATCAAAGAGTTTCATATCAGAATTTTGCAGAAGGTGGTTAAAAAGCTACGGGCTTCAGTTTCAGGCCGGTTTCTTCGTCGAGGCCAAACATCAGATTCATGTTCTGGACCGCCTGACCCGAAGCGCCTTTGGTCAGGTTGTCGATCACGCTGGTAATCAGCAGCTGATCCTCGTGCTGCTCAAGATGCAGGAGGCACTTGTTCGTATTTACCACCTGCTTGATGTCCACGGGTTCGGGACTCAGATGCGTAAACGGGTGGGGTGCATAATACCGGGCATACAACTGCCTTATCTCTTCAAGCGGCATCCCGCAGGTAGTGTAGCAGGAGGCCAGAATACCCCGCGTAAAATTCCCCCGGTAGGGGATAAAGCGGATCGGTGCCGGAAAACCGGGCTGCAAAGTGGTCAGACTCTGCCGGATTTCTTTCAGGTGCTGGTGCGTAAAAGCCTTGTAAACGGAAATATTACCGCTGCGCCAGCTGAAATGCGTGGTGGAGGACAAGCTCTGACCCGCACCCGTAGAACCGGTAATGGCACTCACGTGTACATCCGATTTCAGCAGACCAGCCTGGGCCAGCGGCAGCAGGGCCAGTTCGATGGCAGTCGCAAAACATCCGGGATTGGCCACTCTCGCCGCCTCTTTGATTTTTGCCCGCTGCAACTCGGGCAGGCCGTACACAAATCCGGCATGCTGGTCGCGGAAATCTTGGCTCAGGTCAATGATCCTGACGCCCTCGAAAGTGTTCTGTTCCAGAAAGGTACCCGATTCACCGTGGCCCATGCACAGAAAAATCACATCCAGATTGCCATTCGGGCCGCCCTTTACGTGGGGAATGTCGCCCGTAAACCCCATGGCCGATTCGCCCATCAGGTCGGGGTGAGCCGAGTACAGTGGTTTGCCCGCCTGACTTTTGCTGTGGGCAAAGCAGACAGCGGCGTTTGGGTGGCGGAGCAGAATCCGCAGCAGTTCACCGCCGGCGTAGCCCGCCCCCCCGAAGATACCAACCCGTATTTTGTTACTGGTCATGTTGGTGATTAGAGTTGAAATTTTGCAGGGTTCACTACCTGAAGATCACTGATCTTTTTGAAATCATCCGTATTTCTGGTTAAGAGAATCATATCAAATACCAGTGCAGTAGCTGCAATAATCGCATCAGGAAGTTTTACTTTGAATGCTGATCGTATTTCAATTGTTTTATCAGCTACCATGTCGTTCAACGGGTAAACAACTGAGCTTGCAACAAAAGCATGCATCTGATCCCGTTCTTGCAGGTCAGTAAACTGAAAGGCCAGCAACTCAATCCGGTTGATGATGGAAATATTTACTGCCTGCTCAAATAAGCTGTCCAGCCAGTCCAGTACTGAAACTTCATAACTGCCCGAGAGGTATTCAATAATTACGTTTGTGTCTGCCAGATAATACTTTACCATTCGCCACGCAGTTTTTCAAGCTGATCCAGCAAACTTTGTGCTGTTTGCGTTGAAATCTTTCCCCTGAATCTTCGGCTGATGCCCGTTTTAGACTCCACAGTATCAACCAGGCGGATTAATTCTGCTTTCTCCAGATCCTGCAACAATTGCAAGGCATGCTCATTAATAAGTTCTACTGTTACTGTCTTCATAGTGATTACCATAATTGCCTGACAACTTATTATCTCTGTAAGTATACTCTTGCCCGGATGGTTCGGTTTAAAAAGCCTGGTACCCATCTGCTTTCCAATCCAGTCATCAGAGAAGCAGACTAACCCTTTCTTTTGTAAAACTCTATTGCTTCTGGTTATCGTCTTTTACTTTACCGTAGATCATGGTCTGGTTGGCGAGGATTTTGGAGAAGCCCCGCACGTCGTCACCCGTCCAGGCATTGTTCATCTCACCGTACGAGCCGAATTTTGCCGACATCAGGTCGTAATTGGACTGGATGCCCATAACGTAGAAGCGGTACGGCTCCAGCTGCACGTGTACCGTACCCGTGACGTGGCCCTGCGTATCGCGAAGAAACGCCTCAATGTTGCGCATGACCGGGTCGAGAAACTGCCCCTCGTGCAGGAGCATGCCGTACCAGTTGCCCAGTTGCTCTTTCCAGTGCTGCTGCCATTTGGTCAATACGTGTTTTTCAAGGGCATGGTGCGCTTTGAGGATGATCAGCGGCGCGGCGGCTTCAAAGCCTACGCGGCCTTTGATGCCGATAATCGTATCGCCCACGTGAATGTCACGGCCGATGGCAAACGGCGAGGCGATCCGGGTGAGCAACTGGATGGCATCCACCGGGTTTTCAAAACTCTGCTCGTTTACGCCTTTCAGTTCACCCTGCTCGAAATGCAGGTGTACCGTCTCGGGGTTGCTTTTGGAAAGCTGGGTAGGAAAAGCACTTTCCGGCAGGTAGCCGTGGGAGGTAAGGGTTTCGCGGCCACCCACCGATGTACCCCAGATGCCTTTGTTGATCGAATAGGCGGCCTTGTGCCAGTCGCCGGGCACGCCTTTGGCCTGCAGGTAGGCAATTTCGTCCTCGCGGGAAAGCTTATTGTCCCGGATCGGGGTCAGAATTTTCACGCCCGGAATCAGAATGTTGAAAGCCACGTCGAACCGCACCTGGTCATTGCCGGCACCGGTGCTGCCGTGGGCCACGCAGGACGCCCCGGATTCGCGGGTATAGTCAGCTACGGCAATGGCCTGAAACATTCGCTCTGCACTCACCGAAAGCGGATACGTGCCGTTCTTCAGCACATTTCCGTACACCAGGTACCGGATGCATTCCTGGTAAAATTTATCCACCACATTCACGGTCACGTGATTGGCCACGCCCAGTGACCGGGCGCGTGCCTCAATGGCTTTGGTTTCTTCTTCCGAAAAGCCGCCGGTGTCTACCAGCACGGAGTGAACTTCCAGATTGAGATCCTCGGTCAGATATTTTACGCAGTAAGAGGTGTCAAGTCCGCCGCTGAAGGCAAGCACTACTTTCTTGGATTGATCGGGCATCTTTTTCAGTTATGATTTATAAAGATGGTGAACGGATTACTCAGATAAGGTACGAAAAAAGCCCTCCTTCGCGGTGGCAAAGAGAGGGCGCCGGTTTACTTTCCTTACTGTCCGGACAAGCCGGTCGGGTATCGCTACCCGAATAAGGATTTGATCAGGGGCCCTAAGCTTACCCCGACGATGGAATAGACCAGATCTTTCTCTTTCCGGGCCGGCTTCTGGATCGGCGGCATGGGCGGTAAGCCGGAATCATCCGCCTTGCCCGAAGAACCGTTTCCGTTTCTGTTGCGGAATCCTGCCAGCACCGATTCTTTCAGGCGCAGCCACCTTTCGTACACCCTGGCTTTGCCCTTAAATTTCCACCCCGATACGTTCTCTTTCTTCTCCGCTTCGGCCGGGTCATAGAGCATTCCGGTGCAGATGCACATTTTCCGGTTGGTGCGCGTCAGCACGTCGTAATTTACGCAACTGGAACAGCCTTTCCAGAACTCATCGTCGTCGGTGAGTTCACTGAACGGAACTGGTTCGTACCCCAGGGCCGAGTTGATCTTCATCACCGCCAGGCTGGTCGTGATGCCGAATATTTTGGAATCAGGGTAGGTCCGGCGGGTAAGTTTGAATATTTCCTTCTTGATCTCTTTGGCAATGCCGCTTTTCCGGTGGTCCGGATGCACGATTAACCCTGAGTTGGCCACAAATTTGCCGTGTCCCCACGATTCAATGTAGCAGAATCCCACAAATTCGCCTTTAGGGGTAGTGGCTACCACCGCCTTGCCCTCTGCCATCTTTTTTTTGATGTAATCAGGCGAACGTTTGGCAATGCCGGTACCCCGGGCTTTTGCGCTTTCTTCCATATGATGGCAGATTTCTTCGGCCATCTGCAGATGCTCATACCGGGCTGTCTGAACTATGTATTGGGACATTCTCAATTACCGCATAAAAAAGGAGTGAAACGAATTTTGTATGGCTGCGATATTCGGATCTACGATTTTTCGCTGATTTACTAATTGTCCGGACGCATTAATCCCGAATGAACAGAAGATGTGAACCGGAAACTAATAAAAGGGTAATGGCGAAGGAGATTTTGCCGCGTAGGCAAAAATGTGTTTGTCAGGTCCGGGGGGACCTGAAGCGGGTTGAGGTTGGGGTAGTATGAAAGAAGTTCTGGATCAACTTCGGTTATGCTTTTAATGAATCTTCGTAATGGGAATGCAAAACAAGTAAAAAAAATTCAAATAGAGCAAATTTTTTTTACATCCATCGTAATGCTTTGGTCTCATACGTACAAAATAAAAAAAGGGTAGCGAAACACTACCCCCTTTTTCAGCTAATCAAACCATACAAAACTATGATAAAGCCTTTCAGGGTGCGGAAATGAGCGTTTAAAAGTTCCGGAATACACGTAAAAAGCTTGTTGTCAGTGCATTCCAGCTTAAGGGAGGGATAATTGTCCGGAACCTCCAAACACTGCAATCTTTGCCTCTGCATCAGTAAGAAGTACCTGATTTTTTATACACGAAGCTTAGCAACCAGGCTGGGCCGGTAAGCAGAAACTGTAAATCCTTAAAAAAAGCTTTTTCCCCTCAATCCGGTGCCCCATAAACCGTCCGGCCCATGCTAATGTGAAAATGACCGGTAAACTGGCCCGGAGCGGCACCAGTGTATGGTGCATCAGAAAGTAAATGCCGGCTACTATCAGCGTGGCAATCAGCAACATCCCGGCAAACATTACAACTGAAAGCCGAAGATAAAACATTAATGCCAGAATCAGAAACAGCGCGTCCCAATTTACTAAAAAACCAATTGATTCCGGAAATAAATTTTGCAAACCTGACGCCTGGTCAGACCAAAGCAGCCCAGGCAGACTAAACATGATCAGCGGCACACAGCCCCAGTGTATCAAGTTGTTGGCTCCATTCTGATCATCTTCTCCGTATTCCGCCAACCATTGCCCGGTCATACGCATATTGGACTTATTCTATAATATATGGCAATAGTGCAAATATATATTTTCTTCTGCTGATGCCAAGAAAAAGGTCAAAAAAAATCACTTTTTGCTCCGGTTCCGGTATAAAATTGCTCCAACCTTACACTTTCCCCGGGCTTTGGACCGGATACGCTCCCGATGCTGGCACCATTACCTGGTAAGGTCAATGCCTCCGGTGATTTCCCTTAGTTTATCGAAAAAGCCGCGCTTGCGCTCCGAACTGATTCCCCAGTTGACCGGCACACTCTGAAAACCGTCATTGAAGCCTTCCCCCTGCATCCGGAAATCAAAAAAGCCCCATGAGGCATAGGAAGCCGTAGCCGCCACAAAGTTGTTGACGGGTTTATCAAAGTTAAAGTGATCATCTTCATTGAAAAGGATCGGCACCGGCCGGTAGCCCTCCATGCGGCGGGTCTGCTCCACCATGGCCGAAATCCGGGCAGGGTCCTCTACGCCATTGCCGTGCAGGAGCAGGAAGTCAGCACTGCGGACCACATTGGGCTTTGGCAGCGTGCCTCCGCCGTAACTCGTGCTTACCGGGTACCGCCATCCCTTGCGGTTACTCATTTTTACCCGGTCGATCAGCTCGTGAATGCGGTCGGGCTGCAGAATCGGGTGGTCGTAGTTAATGTTGCACTCGTTGCTGATCTCAATCAGCACGTTGCGGTAGTTGCGGTCAAAAAGCCAGTCAACGGTGCGTTCCACGGCGTGGAGCACGGCGGTTTCATCTTTCAGCCGTTCGTCCTGACCAAAGTAAAAAATGCCCAGGATCACCACCATGCCCAGTTCATCGGCCCGGTTCATGATTTTTTCCAGCCGCCGCATGTAATCTTTCCGAAGGTCGCCGCTATCAGTAAAAGCGGAGTTGTGCCAGGGCTGGGCTTTAGAGTAACCCTGCGGACTGCCGCCCTGCAGGTTGATGGTAAAGGCCAGCAGGCCATTGCGTTTCCATTCGGGCATTGCTTTGAGGAACTCCTCGGTATTGCGGCCGGCGCTCCATTCCCCCGTATCGGGATAGGCCCACATGGGCTGGGTTTCGGGGTTCAGGTCTTCAAAAATTCCCTGCACCATCCGTGAGTTGGGCAGCAAGCCTTCAATTTTGTAACCGTTCCAGATGCGGCCCTTAAAGGTAGGCTCGCCATTGATGCAGAACATCTCACCCACGATGCTCACTTCGGTCCGGGGTTTTCGCTTCTTCAGCGGGGCAGCAAGGGAAAGGAACAGCAGCGGAAGCAACAGGAGGGTAAAAACTTTTTTCATCGGGCACTCGGCATTTAATATCAGGCAGTCCAAACAACCGGCTTTGTGTCAATATAGGAATGAAATAGCGAAATGCCATGCGGAAAAAATGCTGCGCCGCCTTCCGTTGTTACTCCCGGGAATAAAGCGCAAAAAAGATCCGCCGCCCGCAAACAATCCGGACTATGTCCGGATTAGTGTAGTATTATTTCCCTTTATGACCGACACTACCCGACCCGTTGCCGTTTTCTGGTTCCGCCGCGACCTGCGGACGGAAGACAACACCGGCTTCTCGGCGGCTCTGCGGAGCGGCCATCCGGTACTGCCGCTTTTCATCTTTGACAGCGACATTCTCGACCGGCTCGAAGACCGCGATGACCCCCGCGTTACTTTTATCCACAAGGTTATCCACCAGATGCGGCAGGAACTGGAAGCCGCGGGCGGCACTTTACTGGCCCGTTACGGCAAGCCGGTGGCGGTTTTCAAACAACTGCTGGCCGAATACCGGATGGCCGGAGTGTATACCAACCACGACTACGAAGGATACGCCAAAGACCGTGACGCGGAAATCGGGGCACTGCTGCAGGAAAACAGCGTGGGGTTTAAAACCTTCAAGGATCAGGTCATTTTTGAACGAAAAGAGGTACTGACCGGGGGCGGCACGGTGTACACGGTATTTACCCCGTACAGCAAAAGGTGGAAAAGCCAGCTGACGGACCAGTTGCTGGAGCCCCGGCCTTGTCAGGCGTATTTTCAGAACCTTTGCCCGGCCCGTACCGGACCGGTTCCTTCTCTGGAATCAATGGGTTTTACCCCGTCCGCCCTGCCGCTGCCGGGCAAAGACGTCAGCGACGGGACGCTTCGTGATTACGCCACCCGCCGTGACTTCCCGGCCATTGAGGGAACTACGCGGCTGGGGTTGCACCTGCGTTTTGGCACGGTAAGCGTGCGGCGGGTGGTGGAAAAGGCCAGGCAGCTGAGTGAAATATGGCTCAGCGAACTGATCTGGCGGGAGTTTTACATGCAGATCCCAGATCGACAACTTTCCGCACGTGGAAAAGCACGCCTGCAAACCCGCCTACGACAATATTCCCTTTCGCCACGACGAAGAAGCCTTCCGGCGCTGGTGCGAAGGAACCACGGGCTACCCCATTGTGGATGCGGGCATGCGCCAGCTGAACGCCACCGGCTTCATGCACAACCGCGTCCGGATGATTGCCGCCAGCTTTCTGGTGAAGCACCTGCTCATCGACTGGCGCTGGGGAGAGGCTTACTTTGGCCGCAAACTGCTGGACTACGAACTGGCCAGCAATAACGGCTCCTGGCAGTGGATTGCGGGCAGCGGCTGCGACGCGGCCCCGTATTTCCGGGTGTTCAGCCCTGATGCGCAGGCGAAAAAATTCGACAAAAGTGCAGAATACATCCGCCGCTGGGTGCCGGAGCTGGGCACTGACCAGTACCCTAAGCCCATGATTGACCACGAATTTGCCCGTGACCGCGTAATCCGCACCTACCGCGAAGCGTTAAGGCGTGTACAGGTGGGGTGAGGCAGATCAGACAGCAATGGGGGGTAATCCGCTCATCACCATTTTAACGGCCAGCCACCCTGGTTATTTGTAACTTGGGATTCTGTCAGCATTTCTATGCCCCCGATGCGCCTTCTTTTTATTTCTTTGATCCTGCTGGCAACGCCGGCACTTGCCCAGAAGGTGCGGCTTTCGGGTAAAATAACCGATCCGGCCGGGGAGGCGCTGCCCTTTGCCACCGTGTACGCCGAGGGAACTACCCGCGGTACCACGGCCAACTCGGAAGGCACGTATTTTCTGGATCTGCCGGCCGGTACCTACAAGATCACCTACCGGTACGTGGGGTACGTCACCCGCACCGAGAACATAATCCTTACCGGTCAGCCGGTAGTGGTTAACGTGCAACTGAGGCAGGAGAGTCTGCAGCTCAATGAAGTGACCGTGCGGGCAGACGGCAAATACGAAGATCCGGCGTACGCCATTATCCGCAACGCCATTGCCAAACGGAAATTTCACCTCCGGCAAACCGGAAATTTCGCCTGCGAGGCCTATGTGAAGGGGTTGACCCGGATGCTGAAGGCACCCAAAAAAATCATGGGGCAGGAGGTAAGCATACCGGGTATAGATTCGGCGGGCCGGGGCATTTTGTACCTCTCCGAATCAGTGTCAAAGCTGTACATGCAAAAGCCAAAGGTGAAAGAACTGATGATTTCATCCAAGGTGAGCGGCCGCGACAACGGTTTCAGCTTCAACCACGCCGGGGGCATGCACGAATGGAATTTTTACGAAAACGTGCTCAATACCGGGTTCAACGAACGGGGTTTTGTGTCGCCCATTGCCCAGAGTGCCCTGCTTTTTTACGAATATAAACTGATGGGCACCTCGGAGGAAAGCGGGCAGCGCGTCCATAAGATCGGGGTAATCCCACGCCGGACGACTGATCCGGTGTTCAGCGGCTTTATTTACATTCAGGAGGAAAGCTGGCGGATTCACGCCGCCGATCTTTTGCTCACCCGGGCTTCGGGTATCGAAGTGCTGGATAGCCTGACCATTCACCAGGTGTACATTCCGGTGAAAAAAGACCACTGGATGCCCGGCACCATAGAATTCACCTTCAGATTTGATGTGTTCGGCTTCAAAGCGGACGGCTATTTCATCGGCAGCATGACCGGCTACCAGGTAAATCTTCCCTTTGAAAAAGGGTTTTTCTCCGGTGAGGTGCTGAAAGTGGAGGCGGAGTCCAACAAAAAGGACTCCGCCTACTGGCAGACCGTGCGGCCGGTGCCGCTCACGGTGGAAGAACGGACCGACTACACCCGCAAAGACAGCCTGCAAAAGGTCTGGGAGTCAAAGCCCTACCTTGATTCAGTGGATGCGCGGGCCAACAGGTTCAAGCCCATCAACGTCATTACCGGCTACTCGTACCGGAACAGTTTCCGGGGCTGGTCACTGAACTTCGGGTCGCTGCTCAACAACGTGCAGTTTAACACGGTGGAGGGGCTCGTGCTGGAGACGGACATCGGCTACACGCGGCGCGACAAGGAAACCCGTCGTTCCTTTTCCTTCAACAACAGCTTCCGGTACGGTTTTTCGGGCCGGCAGTTTTACCTGCGGTCGGGGCTGAGGTACCAGTATAACCCGGTGCGGCGGGCATCTGTTTCGCTGTTCAGCGGCCGGTACATCAGTCAGTTCAATCCTCAGGAGCCGGTTTCGTACCTGGTGAATACGGCGTACACCCTCTTTGACCGAAGTAATTACCTGAAGCTGTACGAAAAACGTTACGTAGATTTTACGTGGCGGCAGGAGATCACCAACGGCCTGCAGGCCACCGGGATGCTGGAATTTGCCCGCCGGGTGCCGCTGTTCAACACGACTGATTTCTCGTTCCGCCGGAACGTTGACCGTCCGTTTTCCCCCAACCTGCCGCTGCCGGTGCAGCCCGATTCTATTGGAATGGAGGCCCACAACGCCACCACCCTGCGGCTGGCGGTACGGATCAATTTCCGGCAGAAATACATTTCGCGGCCCAACGCAAAAATCAATCTGGATTCACCTTACCCGACGCTCAGCCTGCACTACCGGCGGGGCATTCCCGGAATATTCAGCAGCGTGACCAGTTACGATTTCCTGCGGGTTGGTCTGGACAAGGAAATCAGCCTTGGCCTGGCGGGCGAATCGCGGTTTGATATTTCCTACGGCACTTTTCTGACGGACAAGCATGTGCCGCTGCCCGACTACCGGCACTTTACCGGCAACCAGACCATTATCGCCAACGGCCGGTCGGATGCCTTCTTCCTGCTGCCCTACTACGACTACAGCACCACCGGCAACTACTGGGAAGGGCACTATGAGCACCACTTCAATGGGTTCATTTTCAACAAGGTTCCGCTGCTGAAGCGCCTCCGCTGGCAGGAGGTAGCCGGCCTGCACCTGCTCCGTACGCCGCAACTGGGCACTTACCTTGAAGTGACTGCCGGCATAGACCAGATTCTCCGGATCGGTAAAGTGCTGCGGGTAGGCCGGCTGGATTTTGCCGCTGCCTTCAACGGAGGCCGCCGGGTCCGCACCGGTCTGCTGTTCCGCATGGCGTTTTAGGGGAGCAGGGGTAGCTGAATGGTTATATGATTGAATTGCTGAATTGCTGAATTGCTGAATGGTTAAATTGTTTAACTGTTGGAGGATCGGGAAATGACCGTTCAGCCTGACAACAATTTAACAATGCAGCCATTCGGCCATTCAACCATATAACCATTATCACGGAGTTTGAAAATAAAAAGCACCAGGCACAGCTTCGCGCTACCGGGGTATTGGAATTGTTAAATGTGCCGGATAAATACATACAGCCAATGCTTTTTATTTTCCCGATTGCAGCGGCCCGGCCCTTGTTTCTTTGCAGATACTCCGGAACGAGGCAGGCAGTTTCTTCTCCCATCATTGCCTTATGCCCCCTTTCTGAAAATTACCTCCTCGATCTTGCGGAGCCGGTCTTCATGATCCTGAAGCTGCTTCATTTCCTGACGCATACCCTTCACCTCATTCGTCAACTCTTCGGGTTTGGCCAGTATGGCATCCCCGAACCGGTCAAATGACCTGATCATAGTCTGCTGCCCCTGCTTTATCTCCTGCATCTCTATCAATACGTCAGACAGGGTTTCTTCAATTCCGCGGCAGCGTTCGTTGTTTTCCATACGGCCCTAAAACGGTATAGTGGACAATACAGTGAAAGTTTACCTACCTTACTCACAGTCTCCCAGCAACCAGGCTTTGGCAGGGCCGGGGTCCAGGAAGGTGTTAATTTCGTTTTCCTGCTGCCGGCTTAGCTGAAGGGTACGGGCAATGGAGAACAGACCAGGGGTATGCGGGGGAGCAATCCAGGCGAAGCGTCCGAGACCAGTAGCAAACAATTGAGGAAACCACTCGGTGGCTACCCATTGGCTGGCTTCCTGCCAGGAGCCTGCTACCTGCCGGTTGTCTTGAGTACCTTCCCGGAGGATTGCTGCAAGAGGATCTCCCGTATCTGACAGCAGCCTTCCTGCACGGTTTGGAGTGTCTGTGCCCCTTGCCAGTTCGCGTAGAGATAATGCCCCCCCGGGCAATAGCTGACAGTAAGGGCAGGAGAAGCCAAAAGGATCTCCGGGGGTTGAGCAGGACCCTGGTTGGCTGTCGCGTCAGGCAGAGAAGCAGCAACCGAAAGCCGGGCCAGCTTAAAGCGTAGCTGATCAATTTCCTTTTCGTACTCATCGAGCAGCTTCTGCCGAGTAATCAGATGAGCTTCTTTACAGGCTGGTAATTGCTTTAGTAAAGGGTAGTGGTAAGGTTGGAACTGAGAGATGAATTGGGTAAATCAGGGAAAAAGCCGAATCGGAAGTATGATTGTGATTATCAAAACGTGTCCTCACTGTGGGAGTAAATCTCTTTCTCTAAGTCTGACTTTTACAATGAGCTGGTCATCCGACTTTTCATTGTCCGTTACAACCTCAGCAAATCAGTCTGATCTTTACCATTACCGAAATTTGATGTAGTTTCCCAAATCACTATATCCTTGTTACCAGGAGTAGTTACTGGTAGCAAGGATACATCAGTATAAAGCTTTATTTTGCTACAAGATTTACCCTTACTTAGCTATGCGCTGCCTTACCTTTACTATTCTGTTACTGGTGCTGCCCGGTGCCTTTTACAATGAAGTACATGCACAAGTAGAACGAAAACCGGTATTGTCCTACCGGAACACTTTTCGGGCTGGTATTTACCGGGTGGCGATAGAACCGGCAAATGGTTGGGGCTCTATGCTTCAGAATCAGTATAGCCATCACTTTCTTAACGGTAGACTCACTGCATCCGGTGCTTTAAGCTATATTATCCTGGTGAATTTTTCGGACACAAAACCGGGAGAGCATAACAGCTTTACCCGAATTATGGGAGACGTGACAGGAGCAGTCACCCCAGTATTGATTAAAAGGCACGCCTAGCGCTTGGGGGGAGGGGCGTCATTCTGGCGCCGCACGGACGCCTCTGCCAGATACATTTATTACGAAACCAATCCGGACGGTACCTACTCAAATGTTAAAATGGCCTCTGATCGCCAAAAAGCAAATGAATTCGGCTTTCACTTCATGAGTGAATACGAATATAATTTCTATCGTCACTGGACGGCTACCGGCCGTGCCGGCTTACACAACTTTCGTGGTTGGTTCATGTGGAGTACCGGCATACTCATTGGGTATAAGTTCTAAAGTCAGTTTATGTTTTTCCAAAAGCTGTTCCCCGCACTGTTTATATTTTTTTCGGCTACCGTCGTATTCGGACAAGAGCTAACCTTTGGAGCCAAAGCAGGTTATATCACTAAATTTGATATTGACGCTATGCCCCTCGTGATTGGCCGGGCGCAGATCGTGGCTACCAATGGTGGCAATGATGGCCTGCGGTATGCTTTGTTTGGCAGAGCAGACCATCAGTGGTGGTATTTACAAGCGGAAGCAGCTTACTCCTACACCTTAGGAGGAGATCACTTATTCCAAATTTATAATACCCTTCCCGATAATAGTGGTGGATATGAATGGCTCGTCTCCGCAGCCGGAAGCTTGTATAACCGGGCAGACATTACCTTGCTGGCAGGGTTGAAGTTACTCAAGCGGTTTCGTGTCTACGCTGGCTTACAGCCGGTGATCCAGTATGCTCCTGACGCCTACCGGGCATTTGTAAGAAACCCCGCTGAGGTAGACTCAATCATTAGAATATCGGTTGTAAAGGAAAATGAGCTTAACCTGATTGTTGAGGGCCTGGAACGGAGCTATCACCGCTACATGCTCAATGGCCAGCTCGGACTGGGGCTGGACCTGCAAGGCTTAACCTTTGATCTTACCTGCGACCAGAGCCTGACCAATATGGGTAGTAAAATTTTCTATGAAGGCCAATTCTATAACTACCGGCAAGGTAGCACCCAATGGACTTTTAGTATTGGTTACCGCCTGCTTCCCATACGCAAGTTTTTACTGTCCCGCAGGCATTACTAGAATTTTATTACAACGGCAAGCTGGGCGAGGTGCAGAATTTTGTGAAAGATCCTCAACTCCGGTCCCGCCTTGACCGGGGAGGCGACTACGTAGTTACTTTCTACAAAGACTCCCCTGAAGAATAAGGGGATGGTAAATGCCTGGTAACGGTAAGTCTTTCCGTTTGCCGTTACCTGAAAAATTTCCGGGCGGGTCTGATTTTGCTAAAGCAGCAAATCACTTCCAGATGAAGACAATTCAATCATTCACCTTATTTTGTTTGCTTGCCCTGCTGATTAACTGCCGGGGTTAACCTACTTACCTAACAGTTTAATTAGTTGATTTTCAATATCATAGCTAACCGCTAATAACCAATCACTACTTACTGTTCACTGCTTCAAAGAACCCTTCCAGTTTGTGCGGATCAAGTTTGCCGCCGGTGCGTACGCCGCTGCACAGGTCAATGCCAAACGGCTGTACCTGCTCAACCGCCTGCCTCACGTTTTCCATCCGCAGCCCTCCTGCCAGAAACACCGGCTTGCGGATACTTTCCCGGATTTTGCGGCTGATGGCCCAGTTGTGTACCCGGCCGGTGCCACCGAGTTCTTTCACCGCCAGCGCTGGGTTGCCACTGTCGAGCAGAATCGCATCGGTCAGTTCGGAAAGGCGGATCGCCTCCTCAATAGACCGTTCACCAGTCACGTGTACCACCTGCACGATTTTCACGGCCGGCAGGGCGGCTCTGATCTCCTGATAGGTACCCTCGCGGAGTTCGTCTACGATCTGAATGGTATTGGTATGGACTTTCCGGTGGTGGCTGATGATCTGTTCCGCACTTGTTTCGCTGGTGAGCAGAAAAGAGCCGGTTGCCGGGGGAATGATCCGGATAATCTCCGCGATGAGTTCATCGGAAATGACGCCCGGACCGCTGGGCATCGGGCCCACCAGACCCAATGCGGAGGCTCCGTGGTCTATCGCCGCAAGGGCTTCTTCCACACTGCTGATGCAGCAGATTTTAATTCGGGGTTGCATGGTTAAATTGTTGAATGACTGTCTGACGAGAATAATCCTTCAGCAATTTAACCATCCAGCCATTCAGTTGAAGAGGTAACTTACCGCTTCCGACAGGCTGAAAGGCTGATAACCAGCCGTTATCCGGTCAGGTTATTTTACTTTGACAAACTGTACGTTGGCGATGAGTCTGATTTCGTCGGCTACTACTACGCTGCCGGCTTCGGTAACCCCGTCCCAGGTGAGACCAAAGGCCTTGCGGCTGATCTTGCCGGTCAGTTCAAAGCCGGCCTTGGTGTTGCCGTAAAAGTCGGTGGCCGATCCGCCGTACGCTACGTCAAGGGAAACCGGCTGGCTGGTGCCCCGGATGGTCAGAATTCCGTCCAGCTGATACGTATCGCCGGATACCTTCCGCATGGTGGTGGATTGGAAAGTTAATTTCGGGTGGTTTTCCGCATCAAAAAACTCAGCGGACTTCAGGTGGTTGTCGCGCTGCTCCATGTTGGTGTCAATGCTGCTGATATCGGCGCTGAAGTTCACTTTGGCAGTGGTCCAGTCGTCGCCTTCCGTGGTGGCCGAACCTTCAAAAGATTTAAAGCTGCCCGTTACCGTTGAGATCACCAGGTGCTTTACCTTGAAGTGAATTTCGGAGTGCATCGGGTCAATAGCCCAGGTGGTGGTGCTGACTGCTGTAGAATTCATGGCTCTGGAGTTTAACTTGTTGTTTGGTGATGCAAATATATGTTTTTACATTAATTGTATATACATATAAAATAAAAATTTATCTGATTAGTTCCCGCACCGGACAACCTTAGCCGGGAGTTTCGCATTTTAGAAGCGAAACCACTTGTCGGGGCTTAGATACCTTTCATGGATAAACAACTGATCAACCGGTGCCGGGCAGGAGACGCAAAGGCGCAACGCATGCTTTACGAACATTTTGCCGCCCGGATGTACCGGGTATGCTACCGTTACGTGAAGGATGAGTTGCACGCCGAAGATTTGCTGATCACAGGCTTTGCCCGGGTGCTGGGCGGATTGGGTGGATTCGAATACCGTACCGAAGGCAGCCTGGAGGCATGGATCAGGCGGATCATGGTGAACGAGTCGCTGATGTTCCTGCGCAAAAACGGCAAGCTGAGTTTTGTGGCTGAGAGCAAGGCCGGTTGTCTGGAAGCCGGCGTCACGGCCGAAGCCGACCTCACCGCCGAAGAAATATATGCCCTGGTGCTCCGGTTGCCCACCGGTTACCGGACCGTTTTCAACCTCTACGTGGTGGAGGGATACTCGCACCAGGAAATTGCTGACCAATTGAATATCAGCGGGAACACGTCAAAGTCGCAACTGAGCAAAGCCCGGGCTGCCCTCCGGGAAATGCTCCTCAAACACGGAATCACCCAGTACAATGGATAATCCCAATCACCCGTCTGATGATCAGCGGATCCGGCAGAAGCTGGACGGACTGGACACCCCGCCGCCCCAGACCTCGTGGCAGCCCGGCCAGAGTTGGGAGAAGCTGCAAAGCCGGTTGGCCACCGGAAAACCAACTGCTGCCTTCCGGCCGCTGCCGTGGTACTACGCCGCTGCCGCCGCTTTGCTCATTCTGCTGGTCCCGTTTGGGGTGATGCTCGCCGATATCCGCAGGCAGCAGGCTCAGATTGAGCAACTTGCGGCCGAGCTGGCAAAGCAGGGACCGCAACCGGTAAGCGGTGAAGCCCGGCTCAGCCGCAGGCAGTCCGAAGCACCCACGCCGGTAAGTCAGGAACCTGCACCCGGAAGGGAAATCGCCCCCGGCAAAGCGACCGGCAGAAACACCGATGCCAGAAACATTGCGCCACGCAAACAGACGTTCTCCCCAAAGCCTGACCCCGCACCGGAGGAAATGTTTGCTCACCAGCCAGTCGCCGCGCGGGTCCGGCCGGAGAGGGAAGAAAGGAAAATTACAGCACCGGAAGAGATCCTGCCGGCCGGTCAGGTGCGGATAGTCATCTCCCGGCCCAAACGAAAGGGCACCAGTGTCACACTGCATTTTCCGGCGGAAGAAGCCGTCAGGCCCGAAAGCAGCCTGGCCCTCGAAAGCGAAAATCCGCCGCAGAAAAGACCTTTCCGGGTGTTCACCCGGCGGCCTGATGCGGGAGATTCGCCGCCTGTTTCTCCCGAATCATTTATTCCGGTTTTATCCGCTAAAATCAAATAACCCCTTCATACTATGCGCTTTAAAAAATTGCTCCCGGCAATACTGGCATTGCTTTGCCTTTTTGCCTGTAATTCCGTTCTGGCCCGGAAAACCAGGGACAAGCCTCTGCGCGACACGCTCATGCTGCACCTGGGCGGCAGCAACCGCGTAGTGGTACCCGTTGAGAATATACGAAATCTCGGAAACGTGCCCGGCATCAACGCTGTCGTCAGTAAGTTGAACCGCGACCTGAGCCCGGATGTGCTGTCTGAGATTGATTCCCGGTACGCGACCACCGTTTTTTACCTTGAGCCGGCCGGCGGAGGGCGTACAATAAAAGTAAGCAACACGGCCACCGAACGGCTCGAACTGAGTTTAAACAAGGAAACCGGCAAAATCATCCGCCGGCACAATCCGGACAGCGTCATTGTGGAACTGGAGGATAAACGCACGATGCTTTTTATTCTCGACAGCCTGGGTGTGCTGCGGACGCTGGAAGGCCGCGACCTTGATGCGCTGGTGCCCGAAGCCGGCCGCGAGATCGCTTCTTTTCTCGCCACGCGGGCCAAAAAAGATTTGTTCCCCTACAAGGGTTTCTACAGCGCCACCTTCAACCCGGAGGCAGAGGTAGCCAAACGGCTGGGCATGAGCACCCACGGCGCTCATCACGAACAGGATTACCTGCGCGTAAACATCAACATGGGCGCCGGCCTGATCCGCGACAAGCTGGTGCCGGAGATCGGCGCCGAAGCGGCATTCGTGTTCGGAACCCGCCGTTTTTTAGGATTCAATGCTACGATGCACTACTTTTTTGACCGGCGCGAGAACGGCAGCTACGGCATGGCCATCAATACGTTTTTAAACGTGGAATACGCCCGGAGCTTCAACCGCGGCAAGCTGTGGCAGAAGTTCGGAGCAGGCTATCTGGTGAGCCGGCAGGGTAATTATTTCGGCGAAAATACGCTCAAGGCTTCCCTCAGCCTTGGCACCAAAAAGTTTGAGGGACTGCACCTGATCCCCGAACTTTTCTTTACGGATAACTTCCGGACGATTTTTCCGGGGCTGCGGGTGGGCATCGGGTTTTAGGATGGAGTTCTTTTCCTTATATTTAACCTTCATTCAAATGCTACGAAGTTATGCCTTATTTTCGCCCGAACTTGCTCCCGCTTTTTTCTTTGTGCAGTTTCTTTCTCCTGCTGACCACGGCAGGCTGCGGGCCGGGTCAGGAGAAAGCCACTGCCGGGGAAGAAACAGCGGCTTCAGCCCCTGCTGATTCTGCCAATTGCCACAGCGGCGTACCCGACCGTTTTCCGGTGCAGCAGGCCAGCCATACCGATATTCCGGCAGGCACGGCCAACACCGCCGGCATGGTCCGGATACCGGGAGGAGGCTATCTGATGGGTGCCGACAACGAACAGGCCCGCGCCGACGAACTCCCTAAGCACCGGGTGACGGTCAGCGGCTTCTGGATGGACGCCACCGAAGTGACCAATGCGCAGTTCCGGGCCTTTGTGGAAGCAACCGGCTACCTGACCACCGCCGAACGCAGACCCGACTGGGAAGAAATTAAAAAGCAGCTGCCGCCTGGCACGCCCAAACCCCACGACAGTGTGCTGGTAGCCAGTTCGCTGGTATTTACCGCTCCCTCCGGCCCGGTTGCCCTCAACGACTACGGACAGTGGTGGCGCTGGGTAAAAGGGGCCGACTGGCAGCACCCGGAAGGACCGGGCAGCAGCATTAGTGGCAAAGATGATTTTCCGGTGGTACACGTGAGCTGGGATGATGCCGCTGCCTACGCCCGGTGGGCCGGCAAGCGGCTGCCGACGGAAGCCGAGTGGGAATGGGCCGCGCGGGGCGGACTGGAAAAGGCAGTTTACCCCTGGGGCAACGAACATGTGGAAGCCGGCAATTCCAAAGCCAATACCTGGCAGGGCCGCTTCCCGGACCTGAACACCAGAAAAGACGGGTTCTATACAGCCGCTCCCGTAAAGTCATTCCCGCCCAACGGCTACGGCCTCTACGACATGGCCGGCAACGTGTGGGAGTGGTGCAGCGACTGGTACCGCCCGGATTATTACCAGGTGCTGAATGACAAAGGAGATGCCAGAAACCCGTCCGGTCCGGCCGACAGCTACGACCCGCAGGAGCCGATTGTTCCCAAGCGGGTGCAGCGGGGCGGTTCCTTTCTCTGCCACGATTCCTACTGCAGTTCCTACCGGTCCTCGGCCCGCATGAAGTCCAGCCCCGATACCGGCCTTTCGCACTCCGGCTTCCGCTGCGTGAAGGATGGGGAGGGAGAATAAGATCGCAATCATCTTTTCCCTTCACATCCCTTCACAATTCAGAAAACTATAAAGATGGATAACGCCGATTCCGCCGCCCAGCTGAAAAAACACCTGCTCGACCTTTGCCTGCAGATGCAGCAGGAACGGTTTGAGACTGCCCGCAAAGCCATGGAAGACGCCCAGCGTTCGGCTAACCAGGAGGAGCGGAGCACGGCCGGCGATAAGTACGACACCTCCCGCGCCATGAGTCAGAATGTGGTGGAAATGAATGCCCGCCAGATGCAGGAAGCGCAGAAGGAACTGGCCATACTGGATACTATCCATCCGGGAGCCGCCTCGGCGGATGTGCGATTGGGGAGCCTCGTGAAAACTTCAGGTGGAAATTATTATCTGGCCATCAGCGGCGGCTCTTTTAAGGTGCAGAATCAGACATGGCTTGCCCTGTCGCCGGCCTCACCGCTGGGCCGGGAAATGTGGCACAAAAAAGAAGGCGACACCTTCGCCTTCCGCGGCAAGACCTTCAGGATAGACCGGATCAGGTAGAAAGACCCTTTCCGGCAGTGTTGCCTTCAGGCATCGCAAACCATACCTGCATAAAATAATATTCATTCAATCCTTCACCTCCCTGCACCCGCTTTCCGGTTGTTCCGGTACCAGTCGCACATATCCGCCAGGGGGCATTCCCAGCAACGGGGCGTTCCCCAGACGCAGATCCGCTGGCCGTGCCAGAGAAAATGAACGTGAAAGTTATACAGCACCTTTGATTCCCGGGGCAGCATGTCGGGCAGGAGGGTGTGCGCTTTTTCGGCGGTGGTTTTCCCGCTGATCAGCCCGACCCGCTGCGTAACGCGGTGTACGTGCGTATCCACCGGCATTACGGGTTTGTAGAAGTTGAACAGCAGCACCAGCGTAGCCGTTTTCAGCCCCACTCCCGGCAGCGAAGTCAGCCAGGCCATGGCATCCTCCGTGGACATATCCTGCAGGAAGTCAATGTTGTATTCACCGCGTTCCTCATAAATGCGGGTCAGCACCTTTTTGATATTGGCGGCTTTCGGTTCGGGAAAACGGGAAGAGGCGATTGCCTCTACCAACTCCTCCCACGGCGCATCCCGGATGCCCTGCCACGAGCCGAACTTTTCAAACATCCGGAAATAAGCCTTTTCCTCGTCTTTATGCGTCGTCCGGTGGGAAAGCATGGTCGAGATCAGCTCCCGCATGTTGTCGCGGCGGGCCTTGTGTTCGAGTTCTCCGTAAAAGTCCTGAAGGCGGCAGTGAGCTTCCCACGTTTTTTCCTTCAGTGTCCATTCCTGCGGTGCAGCGGCCATAAGTAGGTATTAGGTATCAGGTATTAGCTATTAGTAGATGCTGAACAATCTCAGTTGCCGGATATTTACTGAATCGGTAAGGAAATAGTTTTCATTCAACATGGAGCACTTAAGTAGACGTTAGATATCAGACATTAGATATCAGATTGATTTTAAGCACTATCACCTCTGAATCCTTATACTTTATTCAACATGGAGCAGAACATTCAGAATTCTTTAGTGGTCAATTCCCGTTAACTTTGGGGAATCACAAACAATCAGCGCATGCCAGAAGGGATCGTAATGCGTTCTACCGGCTCCTGGTACGATGTACGGACGGAGGGCGGCCCGCCCATGCAGTGCCGGCTGCGGGGGAAAATCAAGCTGCAGGACCTGAAAGTAACCAATCCCATTGCCGTGGGCGACCGGGTGCGGTTTGAACCGGAGCCGGACCAGCACAACCGGGGCGTCATCAGTGAAATTCTGCCCCGCCACAATTATATCATCCGGAAGTCGGTACACAAATCGGCATTCGGGCACATCATTGCCGCCAACATCGACCAGGCCATCCTGATCGTGACGCTGGCCTATCCCCGGACGTCGCTGGGCTTCATAGACCGTTTTCTGGTCACGGCGGAGTCGTTCCGGATTCCGGCGGTGCTGGTATTCAACAAGTCCGATCTGCTCGACGAGAAGGCTGCCAGCTACCAGCAGGACATGGCGGAGCTGTACGGGTCGCTGGGCTACCCGTGCCTGCTGACCTCCACCGTTACGGGGCAGGGCATGGAGCAATTCCGGGAAACGCTGCAGGGGAAAACTTCACTTGTTTCGGGGCATTCGGGCGTGGGTAAATCGTCACTGGTGAACTCCATTTCTCCGGAACTGAGGCTGCGGACGGGCGAAATCTCATCTTTCGCCAACAAAGGCACCCACACCACCACTTTTGCCGAAATGTTTGAACTCGAACCGGGCACATTTATCATTGATACACCCGGCATCAAGGAACTGGGGCTGGCCGATATGGAGAAGCCGGAGATCAGCCACTACTTTCCCGAAATGCGCGACCGGTTGGGTGAATGCCGCTACCATAACTGCACCCACGTGCACGAACCCGGCTGTGCGGTACTGGAAGCGGTGGAGGGCGGCGAAATTGCCCCCAGCCGCTACCACAACTACCTCAGCATGCTCGAAGGCGACGACAACCGCAGGTAATTACGAATGACTGATTACGAATGGGCGAAGCGAACAACTTGCCCTGGTAGAGACGCAATGCATTGCGTCTCTACGATACCACCTGGTACAAACACCATGCATTGCCAGCTGACTATTGACGGACAGCCTTTTTCGTTTCCGCTGGAAGGAGAATTCCGCTGGGGGAGGGATGAGGTGCTGTTTGAGAAGCACCGGGGAGTTATTTCCGGATGTGACTGGCAGGAGCAGGGCTATTCGGTTTTTCCCTTGCTGGATAAAAAGGAGCAGGAACAATTGCGGGAAAGCATCCGGCAGGTGCTGATCAGAATTTTAGTAGAGTTAAACATTGCCGCACCGGAAACTTTCCGTCTTGAAGATTATCATCAATACGTCAGAAGTCAGGCACTGCACGGACAGGTGATCAGTAAAACCCGTTTCCTCACTTACGCCGGTCTGGGCATTGACTTCGGAGAAATGGCCCTCCGGATTGCCCGGCACACCGGTCACCGGCTGAGTCTGCAGAATCCTTTACTGGAAAAGGAAATCATCATTCTCCGGATCAGCCGGCCGCAGTTGCTGGACATCAACCCGCCCCACCGCGACGGGTATCTCGACCTTTGGGAAGACGTGCTCAACGTCTGGGTTCCGGTAGCCGGCAGCAATGCGCACTCCTCTTTGCCCGTTATTCCCGGTAGCCACCACTGGAATGAAAAGGACGTGCTCCGGACGGAGGCCAGAGGTGCCGCCATCAACGGGCTGCGCTATCACGTGCCGGGCATCGTACAGTCCCGTTACGGTCTCAATCTGATCCGGCCCAATCCCGCTTACGGTGAGGCGCTGCTCTTTACCCCTTTTCTGATCCACGGGGCGGCCATCAACCAAAACCCCGGCACCACCCGCATGGCGCTGGAGTTGCGGTTTTATGGTGGGTAGGGGGTTAGTTGTTGGTTGTTCGTTAATAGTTGTTAGTTGTTCGGGTTGTCTGTGCAGTTGCCGGATGGTGGCTGCCAAACCAGTAACAATTAACGAATAACGAATAACTATCAACGAACTCACAGCGTCTCCAGCCGCACGGTTACTGCGTTTTTGTGGGCTTGCAGTTCTTCGGCGGCGGCCATCGTTTCCACGGCGGGGCCAATGTTCCGGATACCTTCCGGAGAGATCTGCTGGAAAGTGATCTTCTTCACGAAACTGTCCACTGAAACGCCACTCCAGGCGCGGGCAAAGCCATTGGTGGGCAGCGTGTGGTTGGTGCCGGAAGCATAATCGCCGGCGGCTTCGGGCGTGTAATGGCCGAGAAATACCGATCCGGCATTGGTGATCCCCTCGGCCAGATCCGGGGCGTGGTCTACCGCCAGAATCAGGTGCTCGGCGGCGTAGGCATTGAGCAGACGGACGGCCTCAGATTCGTCACTGACTAAAAACGCCTTGCTGTTGACCAGCGCCTGCCGGGCAATCTCCTTGCGGGGCAATGCTTCCAGTTGGCGCAGCACCTCATCACCTGCCCGCTGAATGGCCATCTCACTGACCGACACCAGGATTACCTGGCTGTCGGGGCCGTGCTCGGCCTGGGAGAGCAGGTCGGCGGCCACGAAAGCAGGATTGGAAGTGTCGTCGGCGTACACGGCTACTTCGGAGGGTCCGGCCGGCATGTCAATGGCAATGCCTTCCTTATTGATCAGTTGCTTGGCCGCGGTCACGTACTGATTACCCGGACCAAAAATCTTATCCACTCTGGGAATGCTGGCGGTACCGTAGGCCATTGCCGCTACGGCCTGAGCGCCGCCAACCTTGTATATTTTCCGGATACCCGACAGAACAGCCGCGTACAGAATGGCCGGATGCACCTTTCCCCGCCGGTCTGGCGGGGTGCAGAGGATCACTTCCCGGCAACCGGCCAGATGTGCCGGCACGCCCAGCATCAGCACCGTAGAAAACAGCGGAGCGGAGCCACCCGGAATGTACAGGCCGACCCGTTCGATGCCCACGCTTTTGCGCCAGCAAACCACACCCGGCTGAGTGGTAATTTTCTCGGGTTGAACCAGTTGGGGCCGGTGAAACGTTTCGATATTGGCCTTTGCCAGCCCGATGGCATCCTTCAGTTCCGCACTGACCAGGGCATCAGCTTCCCGCAACTCTTTCTCCGTTACGAGCAGTTCCTGCGTTTCCACTTTGTCGAACCGGGCCGTAAACTCCCGCACGGCCGCATCGCCGCGTTCCCGCACTTCACGCAGAATGGGAGCCACGCGGCTTTCAATCTCGGCAAGGTCCATGACGGGACGGGCCAGCAACTGCGGCCATTCTTCGGGCTGGGGGAATCGGATGAAGTTCATATTCGAAAGGAGTGAGAAGCGGGAAGGGGCAAACATCAGCGGAGGAACACCCGCCGCCGTGGCCTCATGCGTCAGCATTGCGCCGGGGCGGCCCGGTAACAGGCTTAACTAATGTTCACTGCCGGTTTTGATTCTTTTTGTTCTTTGTTTTATCCAGCCAACAATCTCTGCAAAACTCATCCTGCCGGATGCAACAGCAATCACAAAATCATATTTTTCATCTTGAGTAGCCTCAATATCCTGCCCGTACTCAAGTAAAATCAGCCGCATCAAAACATATCCTGTCCGCTTGTTGCCGTCTGTGAACGGATGGTTCTTTACTACACTTTCCAGAATCGCCGCCGCTTTTTCTTCTGGTGACGGGTAAAATTCTGTCTCACTGAATCCGCCGAATGGTCTTTCTAAAGCTGATTCAAGTAAACTCTCTTCCCGTACTCCTGCCAAACCGCCAAACTGGGCTATCAGTATCTGATGAATCTGAAGAACCTCTTTCTTGTCAATCATTTGGCAAGCTTTTCTAACAGTTCTTTGTCTTCAGTCAGTATTTTCCGCAGGTTCTTTGTCAGCGGGAATTTCCCGGTTGTATTCTTTTCCACTTGCTGTAAATATTCCAACAAATCACCGAGTATCTCATCCGGCAGCTTATCGATAATCTTGTTTATTTCCTCTTTTATTTCTGTCGTTTTCATAATCGTATTTTCTTTACTGGTGGCTGACGAACCAAGACTACCCAGCGCCGTGGCCTTATGCTTGAGCATTGCGCGTTGGCGGCCCAGTTGCCGGTCTGCTTAATAGAGTTATTTTCTCAGCTGATTTTGATTTAAGAGGTTTTTGCAGCAATTGTTTCATTGAAATTCAACTTAACTCGGCGTAATGCCACAAAAGGGTGATCTTTCACTTACTGACACAGGCCGTTTTTAGGGTGCAACATGAGCAAAACTCTGTTTTGAAGAATTCAGACTGAAAAATAAGTCTAATGTTCTGTGCTGGCTTTATATCCTTATTCTCTTAGTACAATAGTACGAAATAGATTAGGATAGGATCATCAGCAGAGAAGCGGCGATTCTGGCGTAATTGAGCAGTTGTTGATAAGCCGGGTTCTTTTTAGCGGTATGGGCACAAAGGCCGAAGGCTTGAAAAAAACGTTGGAGCAGATGTTCATTGGCATATTGGGTTTTAATGTCTGGCAGGGAGAAGGCGCCTCTGTGGGTAAGGAGCACTGAGAGGTAGTGGACGATTTTGGCTAAAGAGATCAGTGAGAGAGAGAAGTTGAATTGGAAGTTGAGGCGGTTGTCTTGCCGGCTCTGGCAATGCTTTAGGCCCAGGAGTTGTTTGGCATCACGGTAAAGGAATTCGATCTGGAAACGCAAGTGGTAGTAGTACCAAAGGTCAATCCCGGAAATACTCGTATCGGTAGAGGCAAACAGTTTGCTGCTCCTGAGCCGGCCATCGGGATGATAAGTATGCAAGAGGACCACTTTGAGCAGACACTTGAGGGATTTGCAGTACAGATTGGCTTGATAGGCCTGCCAGTCTTGTTCCTGGATGCAGAGGCGGAAGCAGGAGGGTCTGGTTGAGTGGCATTGACTTTCCCGGCGTACTTTCTTTGACGTCCCCTGCCGGCTCTTTTGGGCCCCAGGCAGGGGTAAAACAACACTGCATCATTACGCAGACGGGTAATCACATGAAAGCCGGCCTGAGTGAGGGGATTGATGAAAGAGAACTTAGCAAAGTAAGCATCTACGGCTACATAGCGGGAAAGACCAGGCAGTTGAGTAGCCTGACTGGTAAGCAAGCGCGCATAGTAAGCCAGCAAAGTTTGGCCGGCTGGCAGTACTGTCTGAGTGGCATGGTAATGAAAAGCCGTATGATTAACTACATCTACCAGGGCGATTCCAGCTATTTGCAGGCCTCGCTTTACGGCCTGAGCACACCCGGACCAGAAGTAGCCTAATCCGCAAGTATGCTTGCCCGACTTACGGATGAAACTCGGATCGAAAGCCAACAGGCGCTCTTTTTGCGTATACTCGGTGAGCAGCAAGTGGTTGAAGGCTCGAAAGTCAAAGCCTTTGCTGAACCACTTACGGTAACTCACCGCACTTAAAGGACTTTGTCTTGCCAGGTTCTCAAACGTGTAGCCGCCTCTCAAGCTCAGCCAGGTGAGCACTAACTGCACAAAAAAGTCCCTTTGCCATTTGCCAATCCCTGCCATTTTGCTCAATATTGACTCGGTGAGTGTTTCGATGCTCATTGGGTAAAAGTTTAGTGTTGGTCTCGCAACCCAAACCTACGCTTTTACCCCTTTTTATTGCTTACCCTTCCGCCATCAACAGCCCTTTGGCCAATTTTTACTGCCCACAAACCCTTTCGTACTATTGATAGATTAAAGAAGATACTTGTAAATTACCTTGAGGCCACTACCAGTCCCAGAATGATTAATGCCAGTCCGAATATTTTCTGGACTGTTAAAGCTTCATCCAGAAAAACGTAGCTGCACAGCATCACTACCACAAAGGCCAGGCTCATAAACGGATAGGCAAAAGACAGCTGGAACCGCGACAGGGCGGCCATCCAGGTGAGGCTGGCGAGGAAAGCCGCAAAAAATCCGGAAAAGATAAAGGGATCAAATATGATCCTGAACAGGAACCAGAACTTTTCCAGCAGGGGTTCCGGCGGCTGGTCCAGGGTGTTCATTCTCCATTTCAGGATCAGCTGCCCGTAGGCGGTAAGGAGGACAGTAAGCAGTATGTATAGATAACCCATCACAACCTCAGTACTTTCTGACAATAATCGTAAAGTCATACTGCTGGTAATCGTGCAGCAAGGCTACGTCTTTGGAGAAATTTCGCTTGCAATAGTCAAACAGATAGAGCGGGTCAGAATAGTAGAGGTGAGGCTGCATATACTCAGGATCTGAATATTTGGTCAAAGCATTGAAAGCAAAACCTTTTTTACTTTTCTGATCCATCTGATGCAGGGTCTCTGTGACGTACTGCAGCCATTCTTCATCAGTAGCACTGTAGCGGAGGTTGAAAATCCCACTGGCTATCGTATAGTCAGCTTCCTCCATTCCTGTAGCGTCGCCTATCTGTCGGAACTCCGCCCGGGGATGGGTATTGAATTTCTCTCCGGCCAGGCGCACCATTTCCTCCAGTACATCATATCCAAAGTACTGGTATTGCTCAAAATGCTTGTCAAGCAAAGATATAAAGTCTCCTACGCCGCATCCCAAATCATTGATCGTGAACGGGCTGTCAGTGACTAACCTGGCAAGTTGCGCAAACCGGATAAACTGAGCCTCCTCGTTTTTCCAGCCTACTCCTTTGGCGCTGGTTCCGTTCATATCCAGATTTTTCCCGTAATATTCTCTCAGGTCTCTGTCTATTTTTTTAAGCATTGGGAATGGTATTGTAATGGTCAGTTGATGAATTCCCGTCAGGTACCGGATTGCCTTCCTGGTAAACTTCCCGGATGATTGAAAACGGCCGGTTTTTTATCTCAGTGAACATTTTTGACAGATAAATGCCGATCAAACCCAGTATAAAAATGATTATGCCTCCCACCAGCCAGATAGTGGTCAGCAGGCTGGCCCATCCTTCCACAGCTACTCCGTATAAGATCTTATTGTATATGATTACTGCAATGTTGAGGAATGCGGCAAGAATAATGAAGATGCCAAATACAAAGATCAGATACAGCGGACGACTGCTGAAAGAAGTAATGGTTTCGATTGCCATTTTCAGCTTCTTTTTCAGGGTATAAGTTGTACTCCCCTTGTTCCCTTTGTTCACGGATACGCCCTTCTGATTGAAGCCTGTCAGTACGAACAGACCCCATATATCCAGCTCGCTTTCCCGGAACGAAACAACATTGGCTACATAGCGTCTGGTCATCAGGCGTGCAGTCAGGGTGTCATGCGGATATTCAATGTTGGCCAGAAGGGAAAAAAAACCATAAAAGATTCTCCCGCTTATTCTTTCAAAGAAGTTGCCCTTCCGCTGTTTCTGGATGCCAAACACCACGTCAATACCTGATGTTTGCTGCATCTCTGACCAATAAATTTCAAGAAGTTCCGGATCTTCTTCCAGATCAACATCAATAAGAAAAACGTAATTTCCCTTTGCAAAACGTAATCCGGTCATAATTGCTTTATGATGACCAAAATTGCGGGATAAGTCCACCAGAAGAATATTGGGGTCAGATTTTTGCAGTTCCAGTACTCTCTGCATGGATTGGTCTGGAGATCCGTCGTTTACAAAAATTATTTCGTAATCTTCTGTAATCTTCCTTACGCAGTTAACAATCCGCTGATAGAATTCGTGGATATAGTTCTGGGAGTAATACAGAGTAGTGACAACCGACAACTTCATCAGACAGACTGGCTAAAGCTTTTCATGAAGTTTTTTGCGTGAGGACCTTCGTTGAAGAGTAAGTCCAGGATCGTGACCCCATGCTGAAAGGGCGGGTACAGCTGATGATACTGAGGATATTCACCGTAATCCATCCAGCTTACCTTGATGCCGAGGCTGGTGAAATACTGTTCATCCAGATAACCTTTGGCGGCTGGACCAGAGAGATACTCTGTAGCCCCGGCTTGCTGGCAAAGAGCAGCTAATTTCTCGTTTTTCCCCTCTGGCAGAGCGTAATCTGTAGACCAGCTTATTTTGGTGGAAATCCCAAGTATATTGATAATAGCCTGAATAAACAGGTAATTGATCCGGCTCAGGCTGACTTCATGCATGTTCAGATACAGGTTTTCAAACACAGAGCTGAAGTGGCGGAAAAAAGGCGCTTTGGCGTAAGCCTGAGAGATGGTGACCCAGTGTTTCCGGGCCCATGAAGCATCGGCAACCTTTACATGGTTGATTGGTATTTCAAATTTTCCCTTTACTTCCACGGGAATAGTAAGCCAGCACAATCCTGCCGGGGTCTTGATCTGATTGCGGTTTCTCCAGTCCCGGCGGGTATACTGTACATCATCAAACAGAATGAATTCATCAACCGAATTGATAATATCAAAGTATCCTTTCCAGGGAATATAATTGGACTGAATTATTGCAACTTTCTTTTGAATCACAACCGGACAAGAAAAAAGTATTCTACAAAGCTATAAAAAAACAATTGCCAACGCTTCATGCACCGGCAACTGATCAATTTTATTCTGCAATGCTTAAACCACAAAGTTATCCACCTCCCGGTAAGCGGCAATGAGCGCCTGTTCGCCCTCCTTGCCTGGCTTTGCATTGCCGTGCTCCATGCCCCAGATAAACTCCCGTCCGGCAGCTTTGCCTTTCTGGTGCACATGTTCAAAAATTTTCTTGTAGTTGATTTCTCCGGTAGTAGGTTCCTTCCGGCCGGGGTTATCACCAATCTGGAAGTAAGCAATTTCGTCCCAGGTAAGGTTTATGTTATTGATGAGGTGTCCTTCATTTTTCTGCATGTGGTAAATGTCATAGAGGAGTTTGCAGGAAGGGCTGTTTACGCCCTTGCAGATCATATACGTCTGGTCGGAAGTGCGCAGAAACAGGTCAGGGGTATCGCTGAGGGGCTCCAGCACCATCACAAGGCCATGGGGTTCAAAAATTTCGGCTCCCCTGCGAAGGGCTTCAATAACGTTTCCCGTCTGAATTCCGATGGGCAGGTTACGGGAAAAATCACCCGGTACTACCGTCATCCATCTGGCATTTACCCGTTTGGCTACGTCCACGGCCCGTTTGCAGCCGTTGAGAAATATGTCAAGGTGCTCTTTTTTACCGGCAGCGAGAGTGTTCTTACCATTACCTCCCTTATCGATCACAAAAACGCCCATTTTCATGCCCAGCCGGGTCATCTCTTTGCCTATCTTTTCCTGCATATCTGCCGGACGGCCCATCATTCCATTATCCTCCAGCGCCATAAAGCCCTGATCGGCCATAAATTTAAGCTGATCAATTTCACTTTCACCGGCGCTGTTCTTAAACATGCCAAAGTGAGGGGCATAGTTTAGTTTAAATTTTGCTTTGGGCGGATTTTTGGGTTTTTTATCAGCGAAAGCAACGTCAGGAGCAGCAAAAGAACTTGCACCGGCTACTGCAAGTCCTTTTTTCAAAAAGTTTCGGCGTTCCATATTCTTTGGGATAATAAGATTTAGGTACTGGAATATTTTCGGGAAATATAATACTTCTCGTGGAAGAAAGCCAGACTGGCCTTACAGCAAAGAATTATTCCAGAGAGTCAGCGTAGGCTATGAGCTTCGCAACGGAAGTCTCATCCTTAAAATCAATGTTTTCCTTCTGGGCAAAAGCTTTTATCTGAGCCTGATGAGCGGGAAAACTCTTCAAAACCGATTTCTTGTTCAACTTGACTCTTACCAGCTTCTGGTCGGACCGGAGGAGGTAATAATAGATTTCCTCCACCAATTCATCATAGGCACGGCCGGTACTATAAGCTCCTTTGTAGTTCGCTTTAATAATAGACTTACTGTTATCTGCCAAAAAGGAAGTCCGCCCCTCGTGAAATACGCGCAGAAACTTCTCCTTTAGCCTCGGTTGGTCAGACAACAGGTTTGGGAAATGCTTGAATACATATTGTTTCCCAGTTGTCACATCATTAAAAACGTAGGGTTTGCGCACCAAAAAGGGGGAATGGGTAGATTTGGGTATGGATATACCGGATTACTTCACTTCCCTGAGCGCCTACCGGGTAAGGGGCCCCTGTCTGCACAAGTCAGGAGATACATCAGGCCTGGTGCTATGTGGCACAATAGCCGGCTGCGATGATTTTTCAGAGACAGAAGATTATGGTAAAGATAACATTGATTTTCTGAAGGCAGAGCCGGGTTTGAGTTTGCTAACGGCATTCCCTCTGAGGACACGCTGAGCCAGCTGGTAAGAAGGCTCAAAGTCAAGGTGTTGGAAGCTTGTTTCAAGTCCTGCCTGGAAGCAATCAGTTTAACGGGCAAGCACCTGAGCATAGCTGACAGGGAACTCAGAAGCACCATCCCTTCGGGTAGCAGACATGCTTTGGTGAGGATGGTAAATGTATGGGTGGATGAGTATAAGCTCAGTTTTGGCCAGTTGCCGGTAGAAAACAAGGACAATGAAATTACGGCTATCCCCCAACCAGCCGAGCTGACTGACTGTGCCGGTAGTGTGGTCAGTATCGATGCGATGGGTTGTCAAAAGGAAATCACGGCTAAAATCAGGCAACAAAAAGCTGATTATGTAATTGCTTTGAAAGCCGGTCAGGATCTGCTTTACGGGCAGGCAGTAGATTTTATGGAGAAAAGAAAGCAAACTCTACCCGCTTATACTACCCTGGATAAAGCCCGTGACCGGGGTGAGCAGAGAACCATTTACGTTGCCAGTTCAATTGCTCTGGCAGATCAGGCCGGTCAATGGCAAGACCTCAAAAGCCTGGTGATGGTTGAAAGAACACGTTTGGTCAATGAAAAAGCCCGGACGCAGACCCGGTTTTACATTAGTAGTCTCTCTGACAAAACGCCTCAGCAGTATACGCGTGGAGACTGGGTAATCGAAAATCAACTCCACTGGCAGTTGGATTTTACCTTCCGCGAAGATGATAACCGGGTAAAGAAAGACAATGCCCCGGCCAGTCTCCACCTGATCCGAAAGTGGGCCCTGCACCTACTGCAAAAGGATGAAGACAAAATCAGCTTAAAGCGAGAAAGAAAGCTGGCAGAGACAATCTCTGTCTGCTCAAAATATTAAAAACCTGACTTTTGGTGCGGAAACCCTACTCACAAAGGCAGCAAAGGCTATCTCTCCCCTGAAGACCGCGAGCAGGCACTGGCCTGGATCAGCGAGCAGTCACCGTAGGTGAGCCGGCAGACACCGGAGGCTTACCCGGAGAGTACTCACGGAGTCAGCTACCGGAGTCAGCGCAGCGGCTGTCAGCTGCCGGAACAGGCCGGACTCTCCTGCAGGAAACGCCAGGCGGTGAATCCGGCCAGAGATGAGCAAAAGGTGCTTGAGCGGCGGGAGGAACTCAAAAAAAGTTGAGCAACGTCAGCAGGAAACTGAAGCAGGAAAACTGGTGATGGTAATAGCGGATGAATGCCATCTGCCGGCTGGTGATGCTTCAGGATATAGCTGGGGCAAAAGGAGCGAAAGGCTGACTGTTCAGGTAGCAAACCCGAAAGAAAGACAGAGCTGCTTCGGGGCTCCGAATGCAAAAAGCGGAGAACTGCTGCTCTCTGAGGTAGAGTAAGCCAACAGCAACACCAAGGTCAGCTTTCCGGAGATTTTACAGAAACACTATGCCGGAAAACAGCTGTGGATAGTACGGGATGTGGACCTGACGATGCTCGTCATCGGGTCCACTCGCCTCTTACCACAAAAGTGAAACCCTGAGACAGTATCTGCAGAAGGTCAACGGGCAGCCGCCCCAGAAAGACTGGCCCCTCACCCTGCTCAACTTTGCCCCCAATGCACCTGAGCAGAACCCCATTGAAGCCGTGTGGCTACAGGGAAAGACTAAAGTCCGGCAGCAGGCCGGACCGGATTGTTTTCAGCAGGTAAAGCAGTTTTTCACCGATACCGTCAGGGCGCAAACCTGCTCCTTTGACAAACTCAAGTGGTACGGCTTATAATCACAAATCATGTAGCAATGCTATAGAACTCAATCTAAACTTGCCGGCAGGAACATATCTGCTCTCGTTCCGGACTGCCCTCAAGGTTTCGGTTCACAGAATTCAAGTCAGGTAATAGAGGTTTGTTCAGAGGCTGTTGGAGAGGCTGGTATGTCATACCAGCCTCTCTTCTTTTTGCGAAGAATAAAACAAGTAACAGTTGAGCCTGAATTATTACTGCTGCCGAATATCTTTTTGGATTTTCTCTGCTGAAACCCAGCGCTTCATGAACTTCAGGTAGGTACCGTAGAATCTCAAATTGTATTACATGAAATATTTTGATCGAGAATCAGAGTTCGATTTCCTAGGTAAATAGTGTTTTCAGGTACAGAACAGCCATTATAGCGACAAAAGGCCTGAATCAAAAAAAAGATTGATGTTTAAATTTTATTTTCTGCTATGACTCAAACCATTTTTTACCTAAAGCTTCACGTCAGTAGCAGCCCATTAAGGACTTCCAAATTACTTTTCTGGTAAATCCTATATGAAAAGATGAATCGCAGCGCTTCAAGATTTCCCAGCAATGCAGATATTATAGAATAAAAATGGCATGATCCAGAAAGGCAGCATTACTGAAGAAAAAGACAAATGGCGAATAGAGAGATTTACAACCAAAAGAGATTAGTCAATCAGACAGGGATCATTTTTCAGTAATTATATGGACCAAACATTTACGCACCCTAATATTCGGCAGAAAGGACATATCCGCATCCCAATCGGATTGCTGTTATGCTTTCTATTGGTACAATTGCCACATCTCTCCTGGGGACAAACAACTTATACCTGGACAGGACAGGGGGCAAATGTGGACTGGGCAACCTCAGCTAACTGGAGCCCTGTCAGAGTTATTGCGGCTCCTGCTGATATAATTGTCTTCAACTCAGGGGGAACCATCAATCTTACTAATGTGCCCTCTGAAGTTATCGGGCAGTTGAATATAAGTGGCAACACAGTTGTAAATTTATCATCCCAGCCGCTGACGGCTCCTGCCACAACCAATCTGATTACAATTGCAGGGGGCATAGGTACTGATTTGCAAATCTTTTCCGGCAGTGAACTGAACATCACCGGCCCGGTAAACCTTGGCATCCGCCTGCTTGCGGGGGCAAATGCCTCCATATCAGGAAATATGACTTTCACGGCGGTAAGTGCCAGTCATACAATTGACGCGGCCGATGCGAATGCCATAGTGTTCAACAGTGGAGCAGATTTTATTCAGGATTGCAACGGCAACGCATTTACCAGTTCAGGTACCAGCAACGCTGTAATTTTTGCCACTGGTTCACGGTTTATATCCCGTAACGGGGCTAGTCCGTTTGGCACTGCGCCTGCATCAAAAGTAATGTTTCAGACCGGCAGTCTTTACAGTCATCAGCATGGTGGCCTGGTTTCATTGTCAGGCAGAACCTTTGCTGATTTTGAAATGAATTCTGCTGCTTATAACCACGGCAATCCGGCTAATCCGGGAACAAATGGTCTGACTGTAGACAACCTGACCGTTACGGCCGCGACAAGTTTCGGCATAAACCTGACGGGGGGAATCAGCATACGGGGAAATCTTGCAGTGAATGGTGGCGCTCTTGCATTTGCACCGGCAGCAGCCAATAATCTTACCTTTAATGGTTCCGGCATGCAAACCATTGGTGGTACCGGTGGTACTCTTACTGTTGGCAGCAATACTACTATAATTATAGCAACTGGTTCAACGGTTGAGATTGGCAGAACCTTAACAACCAGTGGCAGCCTTGCCATTAACGGCAGTCTGAGGTACAGTTCACTTGCAGTACACAGCATCTCTGTTGCAGGCAGCCTGAGCGGGAGCGGGAGTATAGACATGAGCCGTGGCAGTCTTGCGCACGTACTCAACCTTGGAGGAGGGATCAACAGCATCGGCAGTCTGGTCACCTCACCTTCCGGCAGCAGCACGGTACACTACAACGGCAGCAGCGATCAGCAGGTGTTTGCCAGCGCCACTTACCGGAACCTGACCGTATCTGGGGGAGGGGTGAAGAGCCTGCAGGGCACAACCTTTGCCGGCGGCACCTTCCACCTGCAGTCGGGCACGCTTCAGGTGGGAGCAAGCAATCTTACCGTAGGCGGAAACTCATTCATCAATAGTCTGCTGGCCATCAACAGCACGGCGGGCACGGCCAGCTTCCAGTACGTGGACCTCTCATGGGGACAACTGGGCGGGGGGGCAGGCGCGCAGGCGGGGACGGTGACCATCAACGGGAACATGGTCAACAATGGCCATGCAGTGTTGGACGTGGTGAACCTGACGGTGCTGGGACATGCGCAGGTAATGCCGGCCGGAGGTGCCTTCCGGGTACTGACCATCAGCTCGGCCACAGGCAGCAAGACCTTCGGTGACTTTACCGTTTATGGCTGGGGCGGCTTTTACAACACAGCAAATGCACCGGTGACCATCACCGGCAACCTGACCGTTGACTTTTTCTCCAAGCAGAGCATGGGCAGCGGCATGTACACCTTCACCGGCAGCGGCAAGACAATCGATGCGCCCATCACGATCCCCAGTGCCACCTTCACGGGCAGCTACACGGCCACCGGCACTGACCTGCAGATCACCACTCCACTGGTGAGTGCGGGGGGCAGATTTGTAAACAACACCTCCGCCTTTCCGCTGGTGCTGCCCGGATCTGCCGGTAACGCCACCAGAGCCTTCAACAACTCCACCCTTGCCTTTGTCAACAAGTTTGACCTGGTGGCCACTACCAGTAATACCGGAAACTCGGTCTCGGCCACGGGCACGGATCTTGTCTTCTCAAGGGGGACGGCCGGTGGAAACGTGTATGCCGTGCGCACCCGTGACCTCTCGCCCGCTCCCACGGCTGCGATCGTTACTTTTCAATTAGCAGGTACAGACAACGCTTCCAGTCAGCCTGATGCCGCTTCTCTTCTGGTCGGTGACAATCTGGGTGATGATGCCAGCATACCGGCCGATGCAGCCCGGCTGCGACTGAACCTGACAACTGCCAGTAACCGCATCAGTGTCACCCACGGAGCGGTTACCTCTGTTGACAACAATTCTAACCAAACCTTCACATGGGCTCTTAACCGCTCTGGGGCAACGGTAGCCTACACTGCTCCTGACGGTACCAGCCGCACACTGGCAAACAATACAGGCGATCTGTGGCTGGGCAATACGCTGGTCAGCGCCGGAGTGGGTTTCACAGCCCCTGCCTCCTTCGGGCAGGTAAAGCTGGTCATGAACCAGGGAACAGGTAGTATAAGGCTCATTAATCTGAGAATCAATCCGATGGCCACCGTTACCACCAATGCCTTTGCCAATACCTGTATTGCACCCGGTGGTACGATAACGATCCCCTATAGCCTGAATGAAGTGCCCTTCTCAAATGGTGCCTTAGCAGATAGCCGAGCCCAAAGTATCAATCATGGTGACGAAATTCAGGTCCAGCTCTCCAATGCTTCGGGAGTTTTTGATCCGAATGGGTTCAACAATACACTACTTAATAAAGTCAGCAGCAGCAATGATCTGCTGCTAACAGGTTCGATTCAGGTCAGAATTCCGGTTTGGGCTACAGCACAAGGCTATAGGTACCGCGTGGTCGTTGCTGAAACGTCAGGCAACGCGAGGCTGAATACAGCAAGCACCAGTCAGCCATTATATACAGCTGGTACCGCAGCATCAATGCATTTCGTTTCTCCGTCTGCCCCGCAGTCATTTCTGATCAACCAGACTGGTAATCCTCTGACGGTTACTGTGCCGCAAACCAGTCCTACGCCGACGTATCAGTGGTTTTATTACCGGACTGATGATCAGTTGAAAACACCGGTCGCCATTGCAGCATCGACAGGAGGAACAAGTGCTACGCTTATTACAAGCGCCAGCAGCGTCTTTGGAAGCCAGGGAACGTACATGGTTTACTGCCGCGTAAGCTTTGGTAGTTGCTCGAATGTAATTACCAATGAGGTGCAGATTGACATTGTTTGTAGCCCGCCGGCCGGTAACGGATTGATTGTAAACGGTAACTTTAATAATTTTCTGACCGGTACAGCGCATAACGTCGTCATCAATAACGGTACGGCCAAAGTTTCCGGTAATCTTACCAGGTTCACTACTGAACTGAGACCCGGCCGGAAGCTTTATACCGGAAACAATATTTATGTAGGTACGATCCGGGCAATCACTTCCAATACCGATCTGGACCTTGAAATTACCAAAACAAATGGAAATCCTTTTACGGCTAACTCAGCCAATTTCAGGACTAACTATACTGAGATTCCCCTTCAGGGCACTATATCTACATCTGACGGAAGCACTACAGTAATTGGTGTCGGTACTCAGTTCCGGTATCAGCTGGAAGCAGGGTACAGGCTCTACCGGAATGATGGTACCTTGATAGGCACAGTAGCAAGCATTGCGAGCAACACTTCACTCACCTTAACAACCAATGCTGCAATCACTCTCCCGGCTGGTTCTATCTTTAAAACCGATGCCGATGACTTCTTGTACCCGGGAACCATTTCCGCAAGCACTTCCAGTAATGTGGTTACCGGAATAAATACTACCTTCCAACTGAATAATGGTGGAGTTGTAAACCAGATTATGCCCGGCGATATCATCCGGATCATAGACCGGACCAACGGCTCCACCATCGTTGATCTGGGTACGGTGGCTTCGGTACAAAGTAATACTTCCCTCACTCTGACTACCAATGCACAAGCTAACGTATCCGGAGCTGTATATGTGGCTAATCCGGATTCTTTCGGAAATACAGGTATGCAGTTTGATACTGAGTACCGTTATTCTTCGTGGGACTTAAGTCACAGTGGCAATTATGCGGTAGGTGATAATCCGAATTACTACAATGCTGACTTCTGTTCCATGACTACTGATGCTCAGCGTTCTGCCTCCATTACTTCACCCCAGGGATCCGGAGGAAACATGTTGATTGGCAATGGAGGAAATACATCAAATATGATCTGGTCCCGGATGCTGAATAATGTTAAGCCAAATACCAACTATGTGCTTACCTTCAATGCAGCCAATCTGACGGGTGGTTCTACAAGCCTTGCATTCGGTGCGTATATTGACTGTAACCGGGTAGGAAACGATATTACTTCCAACTTCACCAGCAAATGCCAGTGGGCGGAGTATTCTATCCTGATCAACTCCGGGAACCTGACCTCATTCAGGTTGTCGATTGGAAATATCAGCACCTTAACCGGGTTCAATGATATAGCCATTGATGATATAACCTTCTATGAATGTACTGCTACCGTAACGGTGCCGTTTCCGACTATTGCCCGCTACCAGTGGAGAGGATATAACACCAACTGGTTTAACATGGATAACTGGGGAGCCTGCAGCGCGCCGAGTTGTGGAGATAACATAACCATACCAGCGGGTCTGGCAAATTATCCGGTTATCAGTTCTACCGATGCACAGGGGCAGACACCAATAGTAGGTACAATCACTATTTCTCCAAATGCTTCGTTGACCATTAATCCCGATGTTAACCTTAACGTTTGCGGAAACATAAACAACAGCGGTACGATCAACGCCCTGGTAAGTGGTACTTCAAACTCAAAAGTTACTTTCGTTGGGCCTGGTACCCTGGTTTCTACACCTGCGGCTACCGGGCAAATGGTTACTACAAATGCATCAAGCCCCTTTGCGGACGTGATAATTAATCAGAATCAGCCGATGCCGAATGGCGTTTCCCTGCAGACAAATGCCACAGTTAACGGGCAACTGAATATTATGCCGAACAATACGATGACGCTGAATACTTCAGAGCTCACCCTAAACGGTACTGTTGCCAATAATACGGGTACTATTACCGGAAGCAACAGCAGCCGTCTGAGAATCAACGGACGCAGTGATCTGGCCGGCCCCCTGCGGTTTAATTCAAATGTTGCCAACGGTCAGCATCTGGCTTATCTGATCATGAACCGTACCGGTTCCGGTATTGTAACGCTGGGGTCAAATCTGTTACTGGCAGGTGGTCAGGGTACGGGAATGAGTCCGCTGCCAAACCCACTGAGATCAACAGATGCTCTCTGGCTGCAGAGTGGATTGATCAACACCACTAATAGTAGTTTATTAACTATGGATGTGAATACAACTGTAGTCGGTGGCTTAGCGGTCCATCCGTTCCCTTCCGGCGGCTCTGACCTCAGCCACATCAACGGACCAATGGCTAAGAATGTGAATACTGCTAACAGTAGCTTTACATTCCCGGTTGGTAATGATGGTTTTCTGGGTGAAATAGGCATTACGTCCAATTCTGCTGCCTTGACCACCTTCCGTGGCCAGTACTTCAGGCAAAGTGCTTATACCAGAGGTGCTAATGTGGATACGGAATATCTGGATCACGTAAGTCATATGGAACATTGGTTGCTGGACAGGACCTCCGGAGCAAGCGATGGTCAGGTAACTCTGCACTGGACAGCCTATAGCCGGGTATCTCCGACTCACACCCCAACCCTTCTTGAATGGAGAGAATTACGGGTGGCCCGTTACAGTGGAACCACACCTGCGAATGGGCTGTGGGAAAACCGCGGACCGGGAGGCAAACTTGGTACCAATAATGAATTTTTCCCGGATGCCTTTGGGGCTGTCTACGGAAAGGGGTATGTCAGATCAAGTTTAATATCAAACTTTAGCCCCTTCACCTTCGGCACAACCATCCCGGACAATCCGCTGCCGGTTAATCTACTGAACCTGAAGGCGACTCTAGCAGAAAGTAAGGTGATAGTAAGCTGGGTAACTGTCAGTGAGAAGAACTTTGCTTTCTTTGAAGTTCAGCGCAGCACAGACGGCCGCAATTTTACCAGCATCGGCCGGGTGGATGCTGCCGGAGAGTCCGCTACGGTCCGTTCTTACCAGTTTCCGGATGCCAAGCCTGCGCCTTTCAATTATTACCGGTTAAAAATGACTGATTTTGATGGTGCTTATACCTATTCCAAAGTGGTAACGGCTCAATTGCAGGCATCTGCGGAGGTGGTTGAAGTATTCCCTAATCCATTCGATGGTAAGAAGTTATACGTTAAAACTTCATACTTAGGCTCTGTATCCTATAATCTTACAAACATGACGGGTTATGAAATGGTAAGGGGCACAGCCCAATCAGGAGGAGGATTGTTCACGGTGAATCCGGTTGCGGGTCTGGCACCTGGAACTTACATTCTTACCCTTCGCACCAGTACAGGTACCTCTCAGCATAAAGTGGTAGTCAAATAATGAGGAGATAGCTTCTGACTTATACCTGATGGAGCAATTGCAGGAAGGTATGATCTCTAAAATTCAGCGATGTTTTGATAGAAGAGTTTCTGCCAGATAGGTCTGAATCGGTTTATACCAAAGAGTATACTATGTGCTGCCCCCGGAAATAGGACTGGAGGTTAAGGTGTAAGGAATAATTTTACCACCTTAAAAAGTTCTAAAATGAAGGACAGCAAGCGTCGCAAATTCAAGGCCGACTTTAAGGCTCAAGTAGCTCTGGAAGCAGTAAAAGAGCGTAAAACGCTGGCTGAACTTGCTCAGCAGTTCAACCTGCATCCCAACCAGATTTCTAACTGGAAAGGGTTACTGGTTAGTTCGGCAGCCGGTATCTTCCAGGAAACCACTACAGGTCAGCATGAGAAACAGGCTTTTGAAGAAGAGAGAAGCCGGCTCTACGAGCAGATGGACCGCAGACCAGGGCCAGCACCAGGGTCCGCAAGTTACAAGTGGAGTTGGAATGGCTCAAAAAAAATATCAACGCTTCCAGAAGCCGTAAGACAAGATTTAGTGGACTGGCCAGAGAAGCCTTTTTCGCTTACCCGTCAGTGTGAGTTGTTGTCTTTACATAAATCAGGACTCTATTATCCAGGACTCTATTATCAGCCCAAAGGGGAAAGCCAGCAGAATCTTGAGTTGATGCGTAAGATCGACGAGCAGTATTTGAAACACCTTTTGCCGGTTACCGGATGATGAGTGATTTGCTGAGGCGGCAGGGGGAGGCAGTTAATGAAAAACGCATCAGGAGGCTCATGCGGCTGATGGGATTAATGGCTATCTATCCTATTCCCTTCCGGGTGGGCGGCAAAGATATCAGCCCCTGATCAATCCTTTTCCGGTAAGCTGCAACCCAGTGATTAAGGGTATAAATAGGGATTAAGGGTATAAATACTGTGGATACCGAACTCTTGCATGACTTGCTTGGCATCCTCCCCACCGAACAAGACACGAAAGGCGGCAATTTGTTTCACTTCTTCGCTGTACTGATAGCGGTCAAGCAGTTCTCTGATGTGGGCTTCCATAGCAACAGTTTGTTTTATAGAGGGAGTCAACCTATTTCAGGAGAAGACCCGACTTTTCGATGCTTCGCGGGGTGCGGGAGGACGCTGATCCGGGTACCGGTTCTTCGCCGGTGCGGATACCATCCGGAAGCACCGGCGGCAGGCAGGATTCCTCCGGCAGAAGGGCAAGCCCGCCCGACAGCAGGAAGTGCGAAGTATGAGGTACAAAGTATACAGGTACGAAGCAGCGGAGTACGAAGCATCTGAGCATGCCGCATCGGCTTCCCCCGTAAGGAATGTGCGGAAATCGCTCTTCAGGTTAGGGTAAAATTTGCGACATTAGGGGCTCTTTTAGCATGTTACCTACATTATTCTCTCCAGCGCCATGATTGATCACGTTGTCCCCGGCACCCGGCAGAAAGCCCTCGAAATCAACCTCAGCCGCAAAATCTACGGTTCCTTCGCCGAAATTGGCGCCGGGCAGGAGGTAGCGGGTATGTTCTTCAAAGCGGGAGGCGCTTCGGGCACCATCGCCAAAACCATCTCGGCCTACGATATGACCTTCAGCGACGCTATTTACGGGGCCGAAGAGAGCGGTCGCTACGTGGCCGAGTCGCGGCTGATCAAGATGCTCAACCGCGAGTACAACCTGGTGGAGATGCGCCTGGCTGAAAAACGGGGCGCCGACACAACATTTTTTGCGTTTGCCAACACGGTGGTGACTCTCAACTACCAGAAAACCAATATAGGCCACGGCTGGATCGGACTGCGCTTTCAGCTCAAGCCCCGCGGCCCCTACAACGATGCCGTCATTCACGTGCGGCTGCACGACAACAATGCCCTGCAGCAGCAGCACGCCCTCGGGGTAATCGGCGTAAACCTGATCTATGGCTGTTTCAACTACCCCGATGCCCCGGAGCGACTGCTGGAGTCACTGATGGAAGATCTTTCTACGGAACGCATCGAGATTGACATGGTCCGGATCACCGGCCCCGACTTTCCGCACGTGGATAACCGCCTGCTGTGCCTGCAGCTGGTGCGCAACGGATTCACCAACGTGGCGCTGTTTGGCCCCGATGGCAACGTGCTGCAGCCTTCCGACGCGCTGTACAAAAAGCATATCCTGGCGCTTCGCGGCCGGTTTCGGCCCGTCACGCACGTAAATCTCGACATGCTGCACAAGGGGGCCGAGCAGTTTCTGCAGGAGCCCGACGTGGACCCTGAAAAGGTGGTGATTCTGGCCGAACTCACGCTGAACAACCTCCGCACCGGCGACGAAATCAATGAGAAAGACTTCCTCGACCGCGTAGACATTCTCTGCTCGCTGGGCCACACGGTGCTGATTTCCAATTACCAGGAATACTACAAGCTGGTGGCTTACTTTTCCAGCGTGACGAAGCTGAAAATGGGGTTGATTCTGGGCATCTACAGCCTGGAGCAGATCTTCGAGGAACGCTATTACGAGAAGCTGCCCGGCGGCATTCTGGAGGCTTTCGCCACGCTGTTCAGCCGCAAGGTAAAGCTGTACGTGTACCCGGCCCATAAGCCACACAGTGACGAGATTTATACCTATGCCACGCTGCAACTGCCCGAGCACCTGCGCCACCTCTTCCACTACCTCACGGCCAATAACAAGTTGGGAGATATTTCCCGCTACGACGGCAGCCTGCTCCACATCATTTCCGACGATGTGCTGGCCAGCATCAAAGCGGGTGAGGAAGGCTGGGAGTCAAAGGTGCCGGCGCAGGTGGCGGAGATTGTGAAGGCAAAGTGCCTGTTTGGGTATCCCTGCGAAAGGAAGTCAGTGGAAAAGGATGAGAAGGACAGCTTGGTAAGAAGTGAATAAAAACAGCCTGGTGAAAAGACGAATAGCTCATATTACCCTTTTGATAGACAACTACGACGAGGCCATCCACTTTTACACGCAGAAGCTGGATTTTAAACTGATTACTGATACTGCCCTGAGTGCAACCAAACGCTGGGTGCTGGTAAGTCCGGACGGTGAGGAAAATTGCTGCCTGCGGCTGGCCAAAGCCGATGACGAAGCTCAGGCCAGCCGGGTGGGAAACCAGACCGGAGGCCGCGTATTTCTTTTTCTGCACACGGATGACTTCTGGCGGGACTACCACCGCATGACTGCCAGCGACATCCGTTTCGTGAGGTCGCCAGTCGTGGAAGAATACGGCACTGTAGCCGTTTTTGAGGATCTGTACGGAAACCTCTGGGACCTGATCGGACACCGGTATCGGTTGATCCGGTGTCCTGACCGTGACGGCACTGGCCGGTAATTATTGCCGTAATCAAACAAATACGATTCTTCTGCCGCTTCATCCGCCGTTTTAGGGTATTCAGCCCGTTTCCCGACGGTTCATCCACTTTGATTGGCAAAGGGCGTGGCCAAAACCTACTTTTGATCCGGATCAAAGTTCTACCCCCATGAAAGCGGTAACCATCTTCAACCATACCCGGCTGACCAGTCGCATCCAGGGCTTGCTGGTGCAAATTCTGGAGTTTCTGCCGGGTATTTTACTGGTATTCTGTGTGGCAGGCATGAGTTGTGTAATCGCCTGATTCCCGGTTGCTGCGCTTGCCCTGAAGAACCTGGCTTTCCCAAAACCCGTATACCACATTCGTTCTTTTCGGGAACCGGCAGGAAAATGATGCGGGAAGCAGCCGTAAAGGAAAAACTTTACCGGCCGGGCCAGTATTTGGCACCGAAAGTGCAGAGGACAATTTCCCGGATTCCGGAAAGATTTTTTTAGCTGAACAAACCATACAAAACCATGAACAACTTCAGAAAATTAACAACAACTCTGCTTTTTACCCTGATGGGCGTGGCAGGCTTCGCCCAGTCACCGGTTTACTTTGGACCGAAGGCGGGTCTCAATTACAGCAAAATCCGGTTTACGGAGGGCAGCAACCGCCCTGACGGACAATACTATACCGGCTTTCACGCTGGTGTGTTCAGCCGGCTTGATCTTGGCCGGATGTATCTGCAGCCTGAGGTAGTGTACAACGAAAAAGGCACCCGCCTGCAAACGGCAACTTCCACCGGCAACACCAGCAGTGATGTACGGCTGAAAACGCTTGACATTCCGGTCATGCTGGGTGTAAAGCTGGTGGATGCCAAAATAGCCAACGTCCGCATGATGGGCGGACCGGTTTTTTCCAATACCCTGGAAGAACGCTCCGAAGCCCTGCAGCGGATCACCGAAAAGGATTTCAGCTTCAATAAACAGAACGTCGGCTATCAGGTGGGCCTGGGCGTTGACGTGGCCACCTTTACCCTGGATGTGCGGTACGAAAGCAGCCTGCAGAAAATCAGTTCTGAATTTGGCAGCCGCCCCGAGATCTTCCAGATCAGCCTGGGCTTCAAAATTTTGTAAACCACTCGCCGCAGGACTCCCAATGAAAGGATTCTCCGCAATGCCTGAGGGTTATTGCCTTGCCCATAAAAGACCGGAGAGGACCTTCAGGAACGTTTGATCACCAAGCGAAAGGGACTTTTAGTCACAGTTCCTTTCGCTTGGTCCCTGATTTACCGACATCAGCTGCACTTGCCCATAGCCGGCAGCAGTAAAAAGGAAGACTAAAAAAGTTTTCAAATACCGGCCTTTTCTCTCACCAGGATCGGGGTTAAACCCGGCTCCATTGAGAGAAAAGCCTCCGAAGTGCAATGATGCTGGTTTGGCTACTCCAATTCCTGATCTGCATTTAAAAACTGAATGCCACTACTTGTTCGATCTCCGGGTGGAGACTCAGGGCAACCGGACAGGTAAGGGCGGCGTTTCTCAGCTTTTGCTGCTGGGCCTCAGTCAGTGGCTGCGCACTCTTCACCGAAAAGTTTACTTCAATCCTGGCGATGCGGCGCGGACTGGCGTTCATGTGCTTGGTTACCTCAAAAGTAGTACCGCTCAGGTCGAGGCCGTCGCGTTGCGCCACGATCCCCATAATGGTCATCATGCAACTGCCCAGTGAAGCAGAAGTGAGATCAGTGGGGGAAAACGCTTCGCCGCGGCCGTGGTTGTCAACAGGGGCATCGGTGATGAGTGAATTGCCGGAAGCGACGTGGGTAGCTTCGGTGCGGAGTTGTCCGAGGTAAGTTGTCTGAACAGTAGGCATAATCTGCAAATGTTGTATATTTATCTGCGTTTAAACGTTATAAGAAAAACAGCCTTTCTGCTTTTTCCGCACAAGTTACAATATGAATCCGAACTTCTTCCATTTATACCGCCAGCGCTGGAAAACCATCGGCCGGCTGCTGCTGGTGGCAGGTTTACTGCTGGTTACGGTTCAGGCATCCGCTCAGGACGATGAGGATGACGACGCCGGTACGGAGTTTATCTACGGTATTAATCTCAATTCCAATGCCGGCATTATCGGAGGCGTGATCTTCCGGTACAGCCAGCCTCTCACCGAACGTACCTACCAGCACTTCGGCCTTGAAATCGTGAATGTAAAACATCCCAAAGAGTTTCGCCAGCAAACCCAGGGTAATTCATTCATTTACGGGAAGACCAACTATCTGTTTGCCGTCCGGCCCCACTACGGCCGGGAGATTGTACTTTTCCGGAAGGCTCCCGAAGAGGGCGTGCGCATCAATGCCCTTGTTGCCGCCGGGCCGTCCATCGGCGTAATCAAACCCTACTTCATTGAACTTGCCATTTCCAATACCCAAACCATCATTGTTCAGTATGACCCCGAAGACCCCAGCCACGATCAGTCCCGGATTCTGGGCAGCGGCGGTTTACTGCGGTTCAACGGGTCTTCACTGGCAGCGGGTCTGCACGCCAAAGCGGGCTTAACCTTTGAGTTTGGCAATTTTCGCAGCAGCGTAACCGGTTTTGAGGTGGGTGCCATGGCGGAAGTCTATAACCGGGAGATTGTAATTGTAAAATACCCGACCGCCCAGAACCGCCAATTCTTTTCCTCCGTGTACCTGAACCTCTTTTTCGGCGGCCGGAAATAACCCTTTCCTGCAACTACCGGAACGAACAAATCCGGCTTCCGGCATGTTTGGATAGTGTTGTGTAACCTTTCGAACCGCCTTAACTTTGGCGTCATTTTCTTCACGTCATGATTGAGCTACCTGTAATAGAATCAGCCAAACCCGCGAACCGCAAACCGGACTGGCTGCGCGTAAAACTGCCCGTGGGGCAAACCTACGCCAACGTCCGGAAAATTGTGGATGCCAATAAGCTGCATACCATCTGCGAGAGCGGCAATTGCCCCAACATGGGAGAATGCTGGGGCGCAGGTACGGCGACCTTTATGATCCTTGGCAATGTGTGCACCCGCAGTTGCAGCTTCTGCGCCGTGGCTACCGGCCGCCCCAACGAATACGACACCGACGAACCCCGCCGGGTGGCTGAAGCCATCAGGCTGATGGGCGTAAAGCATGCCGTGATCACGTCCGTAAACCGCGATGAACTCAAAGACCGGGGTGCCGAAATCTGGTACCAGACGGTGCGGATGGTGAAGGAAATTTCCCCTGCAACGACCATTGAGACCCTGATCCCGGATACCAAAGGCAACTGGGAAGCTCTGTACCGGATGATCAATGCGGGTCAGGAAGTGGTTTCGCACAACATGGAAACTGTAGAACGCCTCTACCGCGCCGTTCGGCCGCAGGCTAAATACAGCCGCAGCCTGGAGCAGATCCGTTTGACCAAAGAAGCCGGAAAGCGGACCAAATCAGGTATCATGCTGGGCCTGGGCGAAACCCGCGATGAGGTATGCAAAGCTATGGATGACCTTGCTGCCAACGGCCTTGATATTCTTACGCTGGGTCAGTATCTGCAACCCACCCGGATGCACCATGAAGTAATTGAATACATTCACCCTGACCTTTTTGCCCGCTACAAAGAAGAGGGCCTGCACCGCGGCCTGAAGTACGTGGAGTCGGGGCCGCTGGTACGGTCATCGTACCACGCCGAACGGCACGTTCACGTGTAGTTTGCCGGAAAACAGCAGCCGGAATTATTTCGGACAACCAGTAAATCCATTACTTACCCTTGAGCATTCAGCCTTTACAGCTTTTCTTTGAAGCAATATGACTATATCATCGCCGGCGCAGGAGCAGCGGGGCTGAGTCTGGCCTGGCACCTTGCCCGGACGCCGCTCCGCGAAAAATTCATTCTGCTGATTGACAAGGCACCCAAAGCCGGCAACGACCGGACCTGGTGCTTCTGGGAAAGGGGCAGCGGGCCGTTTGAGGAAATCGTTTGCCGCCAATGGAAGGAAATGTATTTCTACGGAACGGATTTTCGGTCCCTGATGGACCTTGGCGATTACCGCTACAAGATGATCCGTTCGGCTGATTTTTACCGGTTCGTGCAGGAGGAACTAGCCAAACTCCCGAACCTCCAGTGGGTCTACGGCGACATTACCGGGCTACAGGATGAGCAGGACCGTGCCGCCGTAACCGTGAACGGCCAGACTTACTACGGCAACTGGGTTTTCGACAGCCGTTTTGATCCCTCGGGAATGGAGAGAAACCCGGACCGGCATTATCTCCTGCAGCACTTCAAGGGCTGGGAGGTTGCAACGGATCATTCTTTTTTCAGGCCGGATGAGGCGACGCTGATGGATTTCCGCATCGCGCAGCACGGCGAGACCCGCTTCTTTTACGTGCTGCCTTTCGACCGGCACCGGGCCCTGATTGAGTTTACTGTCTTCTCCGGTGCGTTGCTTCCGGAGGCAGACTACGACCGTGAGCTTACGGCCTACCTTCGGGCCTACCTGCAACTGGATTCCTGGAAAGTGCTGCACGAGGAGTTTGGCGTTATCCCCATGACGGATCATTCCTTTCCGAAAAACCGGGGCAAGCGCATCATCCTCATCGGCACTGCCGGCGGCCGGACGAAAGCCTCCACCGGCTACACCTTCCGCCGGATCGGGCAGCATGCCCATGCCCTTGCCCAGGCCTTGCTGGAAACGGGCCAACCTTTCCCGAAATTACCCTGGAAGCGTCATTTTGAACTATACGACAGCATGCTGCTCCGTATCATGGACCGGCAACGGTACTCCATGAAGGATATTTTCACGCTGCTGTTCCGGAGAAATCCGCCCGGACGCATTCTGAAATTCCTTGATGAGGATACCTCTTTTGCGGAAGACCTGCAGATCATGGCCTCCGTTCCTTCCTTTCCTTTTCTGCAGGCCTTAGTTGGGGTGGCGGCCAGCCGGCTGAAGACGCGGTAGAGGCTGGCTGTCTGATTTCGCATGACGCAGAGAGATTACCATCAGTCCGCTGAGGATTTTGTTTAATTTTAGGGGCAGGATCAATTTAGGAATGTTATGGAAAACAACGAAAGGCTAAATAAATTTGAGGAGGTGGTAAGCGAAATTCTCATTGAAATGCACCAGGTGAATGAACAGGTAAAAAATCTCAATGGTCAGATGTACGAGGTAAATGAACGCCTGGAAAAGCTGGAAACCGGGCAGAAAGAGATGATTGGGGCCTTCAACCGCTTTGGTGATGCCCTCTTGGGCAAGCTGGACGAACTGACCGTTGAGATGAAAGGAATGCGCAGCGAAATGAAGATGGTGCATGACCACGAAGCAAGATTGCGGAAGCTGGAAGAGATTGTTTTAAGAAAGGGGGCCTGACTTTTTACTACCCATAGCGTAATTGCTTTAACTTCCTTAAATTTACTGCCTCGTCATCAACTTTTAACCAACGCGTTCGCACACAATGCCTTATTTATTCACCTCTGAATCTGTTTCTGAAGGACACCCCGATAAAGTGGCTGATCAGATCTCTGACGCCATTCTGGATGCCATGCTTACCCAAGACCCTGACTCAAGGGTAGCCTGCGAAACACTGGTCACTACCGGCCTGGTGGTGGTAGCCGGCGAAATTACCACCAAAGCCTACGTAGACGTACAGAAAGTGGTGCGCGACACCATTGAAAAGATCGGCTATACCAAAGCCGAATACCAGTTTGAAGCAAAATCCTGCGGCATCATGAACGCCATTCACAGCCAGTCACCGGACATTGCCCGCGGCGTGGATGAAGGCGAAAACAAAGAACAAGGCGCCGGTGATCAGGGAATGATGTTTGGTTACGCCAACCGCGAAACCAAGGAATTTATGCCGATGGCACTGGCCTTGTCGCACCGGATCGTGAAAGAACTGGCCCGTATCCGCAAGGAGCAGCCGGCACTGATCGGCTACCTGCGTCCCGATACCAAATCACAGGTGACCATCGAATACGACGATAACCATAAGCCCCTCCGCATTGATGCCATTGTGGTATCCACGCAGCACGACGATTTCGTGAAACCGGAAAACGGCTCCAACGCAGCCCTTGCCGCCGCTGACAAGCAGATGCTCGAGCAGATCAAGAATGACATCATCGGGAAGGTCTTGAAAAACCCTGAAATTATCCCGCAGGAGCTGCTGAAAGATACCAAGTATTTCATCAACCCGACCGGCAAGTTCGTGATTGGCGGTCCGCACGGCGACTCCGGCCTGACCGGCCGTAAAATCATTGTAGATACGTACGGTGGACGCGGTGCCCACGGTGGCGGTGCCTTCTCCGGCAAAGACCCCTCCAAGGTAGACCGCAGCGCCGCCTACGCCGCCCGTCACATTGCCAAGAACATGGTAGCCGCGGGAGTAGCCGATGAGGCTCTGGTGCAGGTCTCCTACGCCATCGGGGTAGCCGAGCCGGTATCCCTGACCGTGAACACATACGGTACGGCCAAGGTAAAGCTTTCGGACGGTGAGATTGCAAAAAAGGTGATGCAGACTTTCGACATGCGCCCCAAGGCTATTGTGGAACGCTTCGGTCTGAAACTGCCTATCTTCTCCGAAACCGCTGCTTACGGCCACATGGGCCGCGAGTCCTTTACCAAAGAAGTAAGACTTGAGTACGTGCAGGTGAAAGAAAACGGCCAGGGCCGCGAAGAGATCCGGAAAGTTCAGCAGAAGCCGGTGGAGTTTTTTACCTGGGAAAAGCTGGACTACGTTGACAAAGTCAAGTCCGCTTTCGGATTATAATCAGCCAGTCAGGATCAAAAGCCTTAGCCAGAAGCTAAGGCTTTTTTTATGCATCGGGGTGGCCGGCCATTGCACTGCTGTTACCCGTTTTAATCCCTCAGGCGGAGCATCCGGTAATATGTAAGCGGGTAAAATCAATCCGCTATTGCGGGTATTCGTTTTAATTAAAAAGTCTGACACTCAAAGAGTTGTTTCAGCCATTCAAAATCTGAAATTCACAATTCAGAATTGCGCAGCTACTTTTTGAACAAACCCTTCCCTGATACAGTATACCTGATAAGTTCCCCAACAACAATTTATCCCTGATATGTCACAGAAAGTACTCATTACCGGCGGCACGGGCCTGATCGGGTCCCGGCTTACCCAACTACTCCGGCAGGCAGGCTACGAGGTTTCCTACCTGAGCCGGCATAAGTCCGATATCACTGGCGTAAAGGTTTACCTGTGGGATATTGAGAAAGGATACGTTGCAACCGAAGCCATTCAGGATGCTGACTACATCGTACATCTTGCTGGTGCCGGAGTAGCCGATGAACGATGGACCGACCGCCGCAAAAAGGAAATAACCGATAGCCGTACCCAGACCGGTCAGTTACTGGCTGAAAAACTGCAAAAATTTCCCCATCAGGTAAAAGCCTTCCTATCGGCTTCAGCCATTGGCATCTACGGGGCCGACCGGGGCGACGAACTGCTGACCGAAAATTCACCTTCCGGCACTGATTTTCTGGCCACCGTCACCAAGGCCTGGGAAACTTCGGTGGAGCCCATTGCGGCTGCGGGCATCCGGACGGTAAAGTTCAGGATCGGCATTGTGCTGAGCGAAAAAGGGGGTGCCCTGGCTAAACTCGTGCAGCCGATCCGGGTTGGCGCCGGTGCGCCGCTGGGCTCCGGCCGTCAGTGGATGTCATGGATTCATATTGATGACCTTTGCCGGCTGATTATTTATGCCATGGAAAATGAAAATATGCAGGGAGTTTACAATGCCGTCGCCCCCCATCCGGCAACCAACAGGGAACTGACCCACAAAGCTGCCGAAGTGCTGCAGAAGCCACTCCTCTTGCCCAACGTTCCCGGCTTTGCCCTCCGGTTAGCCATTGGGAATATGGCCGATGTCGTGCTGGGAAGCGCAAAAGTTTCGGATGAAAAAGTAAGAGGAATTGGCTTTGATTTCCAGTTTCCCCAACTGACACCTGCACTTCACGATTTGCTGCAGAAGTAAACCGTCCCTGTTGGCTCTTCCTGACTAATTTATCAGCACTGTTTAGTGACCAATAAGTCTCCCAAGGACGGAGGCTAATTTCATGTCAACTTTCTTGAATCTTTCTTCACCTACTGGGAAAACCTTTATTGGTGAACTTATATTCTTCATAAATTCTTTGTCCGCTGAAGAGGGGATATTTCCGCTTCTGATCAATTCTGCCAGGAAGCGTCTCTTCCAGGGTTTTATATTGTAAACGGCGTGAGACATGAGGTAGCCTCCTCCGCCAAAATCCATTCCTTCGGGGCCGATGATACTCAGCGGAACGTCCGTGTACATCATTGCAGCATTGAGCAGGTCCTGGTCGCCCACCACTGCACTGGTACGACTCACCTTTTTCATGGTTGCCACATCACCGTCTGAATCACGGTAGGAATCCGTCAGGTCAGTCCACAGTTCCAGAAAGGGAACATACTGTCTGGAGAGGCCAAAGAAGCCCGCATTGCAGTAAAAGTTTTGTTGGGTTTTCAGACTCAGACCGATCCTTTCACCAATTTTTATCCATTCATGCCGCCATGGGTGATTATAGGGCATGAGCTGAAAACAATTATCGAGGCAAAGTGCAACGCCTTTTGTGGCCCAGCTTTCCAGAAAACTCCAATCCGTTTTAATCACCACATCGGGGTCAAAATAAAACAAGCGCTCCGTAGCCGGCTCATAATTCCGGATCAGCTCAAGCCCAAAATAGGGCTTGTAATAGGTCAGGTGCATGGGTGTATCCACCGGAATAAACCTCACCCTGACTTTGCCTATCGTATAAACATGGTCGCCGGCTGCCTCAAGCGAGTCTACCCAGACGGGCAGACTGCCCCGAAACCCTACCACAAAAACGCCACTGAAGTTGTGATTAAGCAGAGAGTTCAACAAAGCCCCGACTCCGTAAGAATAGTGTCCCTCGTATAATGTAAAAACTGTAGTTTGCATTGACAGATGCTGATTAACTGATGAATTTGAACGGAAAGTAGAATACTCAGGACTGAAATTAAATTTAAGAATTGCAGCGGTTGACTGGTTGGCTACTGATTTACAATAAACAGTGCCGCCTCAAGCAGATTGCCAGCCACGAAATGTGCATAGTCCGGCGCCTGCTCTTCTTCATTGTTGATGAAAATCCCTTTCACCTGTACCCGTTTTGCGGCTTCAAGGTCACGCTGCCGGTCACCGACCATCCACGACTGTTGGGGATCAATCCCGAATCGGGCAATGGCTTTTTCCAGCATCAATGAGCCAGGCTTGCGGGAAAGTGATTCTGAATCGTATTTCGGGTGGTACGGACAGAAGTACAAGGCATCAAGGGCACCTTTACAAGCCTGCTGAATGATTTCGTAAAGCTGTAACACCTGCTGCCTGGTATACAAGCCTTTGGCAATGCCCGCCTGATTGGTGACAACGACCAGCTTAAAACCAGCTCGTTTCAGCATAGCCACAGCCTGAGGCACTCCGTCAGGAATAATAAACTCTTCCGGTCGGTATACGTAAGTGCCTGCTTCTTTATTCAGCACTCCGTCACGGTCCAGAAAAACACACTTATTCATCTGTGGAATTAATATTTGCCCAAAATTTGCCCTTTTAACGTGGTTCATCCAAATTGACAGTAAAGTTTTCCATTCCTATGCAAAAAATCCTGCTGATTTCCGGAGCCCTCCTGGGCGGTCTGGGTGTTGCAATCGGTGCCTTTGGCGCCCATGCCCTGCGCGCCACGTTGACTGCTTCGGGCCGCCTTGATACATTTGAAACTGCGGTAAAATATCAGTTTTACCACGCTTTGGCCCTGCTCCTGACGGGTATCATTTACGCTGCATTTCCAAACCGGTTGGTTCTCAATGCGGGTTACAGCATGCTGGGTGGGGTAATCGTATTTTCCGGATCTCTGTATATTCTGTGCCTGACAGGTGTACGCTGGCTGGGGGCAATAACGCCAATAGGCGGAGTATTGATGATTATCGGATGGGGATTGCTGATTTACGGTGTCGTCAGACACTCCTGACCCATCCTGTTGCCTGAGCCTCATCTCTGATAAACTTTTGCGTGCAGTGGTAGTTTTTTATTCATTAACGGAGATTATTTCCATGCACTCTGATTGCAGAACAATAAATAAGCCTTCCAATAGGCTACCGGCGGCGCAAAATACTTATGGTTGTGTCAAAGGCATCAAATAAGTCAAGGTGCCTATGTTCACTTTTCAGTGAATAAATTCAGATCATATCCCTCTAAAAAATAATAGTATTACTTTCATGTGGTGTACAAAGGGGTAGCCTTCAAGGCAGCTACCCCTTATTTATTGCACATTAAATTACCCGCCTTACAATTGGCAACCTTCCCGAACCTACCTATCCTCAGGGCAATATTACCTTCTTCAGATACGCCTGACAAGAGACCTGAGCTGTAAAACAACAGTTCAGCTTTGATCCGCATGAGGTCCCGCAGACGCATAATCAATTATTCCTCCTGCAGGCAAAAACGAAGAACGGCATTAAATACTTTTGTCTGCCCGGGGTAACCAATTTGCCGCGCCTGACCCTGAGACCTTTTTCTGATTCTGAGGATTACTACCACTCTGACGCCTGCATCCGCTTTTTAGTACCCCGCTGGTACAAGTACTGCCTGCCTTTTTTTCCGGATACCTTACCCGGTACATACCGCTGGGTTTTGAGGCAGTTATTCCGGCGCCTGCCGGAGTATTTTTGCACCTCAGCTATGTAAAAGATTAACGAGCAATAAAATGAAGAAGGTATTACTCAACTACCTTTGGGCGGTACTCCTATGCCTGAATGGATTCTCTCCGGGCTTTTTGAATGCCCAAACCAATTCCCGTTCAATTACCTATAACCTTCCTGCCGCCGGCAAAGTATCGCTGGCTGTCTACGACCCAAGCGGTAAGCTGGTACGTACGCTCCTTTCCGCTCAACCCCGCAATGCTGGTGTGAATACCGAAAGCTGGGACGGTCTGGATGATAACCGCGTTGCAGTACCTTCGCCCGATAACTGCACCTGGAAGGTTCTGGAAACCCAGGGCCTGAAAGCTGACTACTTAATGACCGTAGGCACCAATCTGCCGCAGGGAACAGGTGAGTGGGAAGTTGGCCTTGGCAACCACGTTGGGCCACGTTGTGTCGCGGTGGATGCTTCCGGGATCTACATCGGCTCGGGTAACGCCGAAAACGTAGCCAATGCGATGAAGATGACATGGGATGGAAAGACCCGGATCTGGAGTGGCTGGCAACCTGCGCCATTCATCGGACGGTTTTCATATGCCATTATGGATGGCTGGCTGTATCACCTCCAGCAGAATGCCCGCATCGGGGGGCACGAACTGAACAAACCAAACGCACATCACCAGAGTGTTGGTGACCCGGCTGCCTACTCTACCGGTATCGGCTGGGATGCTTTATTCCCGGGAAGCCAGCGGCCTCAAAGCTGGTCTGACGCAGATGCACAGATCATGGATATGGCGGCATACAACAGCGGCAACAATCCGCAGATGGTGGTAAGTTATAAGAACAACAATACCATTCAGTGGCGCCATCCCCAGACCGGTCAGGTGCAAAAATCAGTAACGGTGGCCAGCCCTCTTGGCGTGGCAATAGACAATGCCGGCAACGTACTGGCCATCAGCCAAAACAAAGTAGTAAAGATCAGCTCCAACAATTCAGTGACTACGCTGATTGACGGCGGTCTCAACTCACCCTACCGCCTCGACGTGGACCGGACTACCGGCGATATTTTCGTGGCTGAGCAGGGAAATGGCCAGCAGGTGAAGAAATTTACTGCCAACGGTGGTTTGATCAGAACATATGGCAGTCCGGGTGGACGCAAGTATGGCCTCTACAACCAGATGGACTTCAAGGATATTGTTGATATCTGCGCAGATAACCAGGGCGGCTTTCTGGTGGTTGAAAACGGTGCTCCCAGGCGCATTGCCCGTTTCGGAGGAAATGGCAACCTGATCAATGAGTGGTATGGCGGCAGTTACTGGGTTCCCAGTGCTTCTCCCGACCCGGAGGACCCCAGCACTTTATGGTACACCATCAATGGTCAGGAATTAATGCGGCTGAAAGTGGACCTGAACACTAAAACCTGGCGCATCCATTCAGTCTACAATTATCTGCAGGCCGGCGACGGTAAAATGATTAACACGCCTTTCTATCAAACCTATACCGATGTTTTTGGTGGCGGCTACTGGGACTGGTACGTACGCAAGCGCAACGGCGCTACCTATCTGGTGCGTCGCAACGAATTGCAGATTTTAAAACTGGATGAATCAAACTGGACCCTTAAACCCATAGTAGTCGCCGACTTTTCAGAAGGCGCCGGCGGTGCCCAGCGTGCTTATATCTGGACCGATGCCAACGGCGACGGTTTGCCGCAGGAGTCAGAATACCGGCGGTATAACTGGGGAGAATGGGGTTACAACCGGCTTTCACTGTCAGCTCCAGTTGATTTTGATTACTTCCGCTACACGCTCTCGGGTAAAATTATCCAGCATGAGGTGACTGGCTGGAATTCCATCGGGGCTCCCATTTTCCGGGATCTGAATGTGGAGAAAGTGTATGGAGAGGTTTCGGGTTTCGACGCTGTAAACACTTATCAGAACCCACCCAATTTCTTCGCCAGAGAATCAGCTGATGGTCCGCTGTACGTCGCCATTAATGCCGATGCACCTGAATGGGGCAATGCCAAATATAACAAAATGTTCAGGGTTGACAAAGACGGCTCTACCCGCTGGAAAGTTGGCCAGCACGTGGATAAACCGGCCATGCCTATTTCGCACCCGAAACCAGGCACCATTTATACTTTCAAAAATAACGTAGGCGTGGTAAATGGCGTAGTGGTAGCTGCCGATTTCGTGGGTGGCTGGGATGGACATCCGTCAGCCATTACTTACGCGTGGGATGGAGACGGGTTATGCGTCGGCGGACTTTTTGAAGACCCTAATCTGTCCCTGGGACCGCTATGGCAATACTGCCAGTCTACCGACAACGGTGCGGGTGCCATGTACGTTGACCCCCGGACCAAAGATGTGTATTTCTACGGCCCCGCTGAAAACGAGATGCGGATCTTCAAAGTGACCGGATGGAATGACTGGGTCCGGATCAGCGGACGAGTGGGTGCTGCTCCAACGCTGCAAAATCAATCACCCCGGATAAGTCTGACCTCACCGGCAAGTAATGTAACCTTAGCCCTGCCGGCAGCACTGACTCTCCGGGCGGATGCATCTGATACTGATGGCAGGATAACCAAGGTTGAGTTTTTCTCCGGAACGACTAAACTTGGTGAGAGCACTACTGCCCCCTACTCATTCCAGTGGAATAACCTTGCTGAGGGTACTTACCTGGTTACTGCCAAAGCTACCGATGATAAAGGCGCTGCGACGTCTACAAACCCGGTTACGGTCACGGTCCAAAAACCAGTTGTTCCTGCTCCTAACAAGGCACCGGTAGTGGGACTGACTTCACCGGCCGGCAATG
>JAUJMU010000016.1:57500-100895 GCA_030446715.1 Cytophagales bacterium
AGCTGGGCGAAAAGACCGCTGCTCCCTGGAGCTTCACCTGGCTCAATGCCGGTGCGGGCAATCACAGCCTGACGGCAAAGGCTACTGATGACAAGGGCGCGGTAGCTACTTCGTCAGCAGTATCCATTGTGGTGAATGCTCCGGCACCGGCTCCGGTTCCTGCTCCTAACAAGGCACCGGTAGTGGGACTGACTTCACCGGCCGGCAATGCCAGCTTCACTTCACCGGCCAGCGTGAGTATTGCAGCCAGTGCCACCGACGAAGACGGTCGGGTGGTGAAAGTGGAGTTCTTTGCCGGCAGCACGAAGCTGGGCGAAAAGACCGCTGCTCCCTGGAGCTTCACCTGGCTCAATGCCGGTGCAGGCAATCACAGCCTGACGGCAAAGGCTACTGATGACAAGGGTACAGTGGAGACTTCGTCAGCAGTAAGAATTACCATAAATGCCCCGGCACCGCCGTCAGTTGTGGCTACGCCTGCTCCGGGACCAGTTGCCGGCAGTTTCTACCGGGCTATCAACCTCAATGGCCAGGCACTTGAAATTGATGGCAATGCATGGCAGGGCAGTGATGCCTCCAACTATACCTACAGCGGCAACCCGTCCAGTGAATCAAACGTTGGCCTGAGACCAGCTACCGATGGCAACCGTACGCGGATGATTCGCTCCTTTATCTCCTCCAGGAACCTGAGGCTGGCACTTACCGCCATACCCGAAGGCAGATACGAAGTGTACCTGTATGTATGGGAAACCAATTCTAATCAGACCTATTCAGTAACTGTGCAGGGAAGAGTAGTAAACAGCAACTATAACAGCGGTGAAACCGGCAGATGGCAGAAGCTGGGCCCTTATCCGGCGGCAGTAAGCGACGGCAGCATTTCTGTAGCCCTTACGGGTGGAAATGCCAAGCTATCAGGCATTGAGGTCCTGACGTCTGTTGATAGAACACCAATTACGGCAAGTGCTCCGGAGCCTGAGCCGACAGCGCAGGTCCCTGCGGCCCAACCTGCTCCGGTAGCCTCCTGCGACAATACCGGAGGACTGCTGCGGGAGTATTGGACCAATGTGCGCGGCTGTGAAGTGAAAGATATTCCGGTAAACACCCGTCCTGCGGGAAACAGCATCATCACTACCTTTGAGGGGCCGGCTAATTTTGGTACTGATTATGCTTCCCGCATCCGGGGTTACATCTGCCCTCCTGCAACGGGTGACTACACTTTCTGGCTTGCTTCGAACGATGCCGGTGAACTCTACCTGAGTACAGACGAAAATCCCGCCAACAAAAGAAAAATTTCTTCGGTCAGTAGCGGGACCAATCCGAGAGAGTGGGAGAAATACCCTACCCAGAAGTCAGTCAAAATCAGACTTGAAACCGGCAGACGCTATTACGTGGAAGTGCTTCACAAGTCTTGCCTCAACGGCGACTACGTCGGGGTGGGCTGGCAGCTGCCAAACGGAAGCATGGAGCGGCCAATCGAGGGCAATCATCTGATCCCCTTTCATCCTGATGCAGAAGGGCAGATTTCCGACGCTCAGCGGGTCAGGGTGTTTCCTAATCCGGCCAGTCAGGTGGCAACGCTGAAGTTCTTTGCCGAAAAGAACCAGCCCTATGACATCGTAATTACCAACTCACTGTCATTGCCTGTTATGACACTCAACGGAACAGCAAAAGCCGGGAGCAACAACCTTCAGATGCAAATAAGCACCCTGCCGGCCGGCCTTTATCACGTAATCATAAATAATAAATACACAGAAAAGCTGATGATTACCCGTTAGCAATTATCAGCCCCTGAAACTGGTTTTCCTAAGTACCCGGTCATATGATCGGGTACTTTTTTTCTGATCCAGTGTGCTGTTGGTTTGCTTCTTAAGTTTTATTATGCCTTCACGGTTTCAAAGAATATCGAAACCAAAGAGTAATAATCATGCAGAAAAATATGCAGTAATTAAATGAAGGCAACTTGCTGATGTGCAGACATTTGCCTACAGTCATTGGTTTGTATTCCACGTAATTACCGTCCTCAGCTGGAGCATCCTTGAAAAGACGGAAAAAGCAGCGAAGCGATGCCGAAGCGCAGGGTAAATCTACTGTGTTTTGGTACCTGCCGAAATATAATGCTTACATCGATCCAAAGCTTGTACGGATATTCTGACCCGCAAACCCGGCCTGTCGCGCAGGCTCGCAACGAAGCTTGTTTGCCAGATCAAACAGGCATTGTCAGGTCTCAAAAATGGTTAACTGTGTAAGGCCCCCCAAAATTCGGACAGGTTATAAATCGAAAAAGTGAATAGATTTAAACCGTCCTTATGAAACGCAACAAATTTTCAGAAGCCTGGATCATCAAAGTCCTCAAAGAGGCAGAAGCCGGCCGGTCCGTAAGTGATCTGTGCCGGGAGCACTCCATTCATGAGTCCACCTTTTATAACTGGAAGAAGAAGTATGGCGGCATGCAGGTGCAGGAGATGCAGCGGCTCAGACAACTGGAGGAAGAGAACCGCAAGCTCAAAGTGGACCTGAGCTTACAGCTCATCGGTCCGTGATGTACGCCGAGCTGAGTCTGGATCACAAAATTCTCAAAGATGTGATCGATGGAAGCTTTGAGGCCCGCTGAACTGAAAGAAGCTGTTGAGTATGTTTGAGTATGTTATGGAGGAGCACAAGACCAGTATCAGCCGGGCCTGCAGAGTGATGAGCTACAGCCGTTCTGGTATGTACTGCCAGAGCCGCAGACAAGATGAGCCGGTGCAAGTCAAGTTACGGGAATGGGCCGTCAGGAAACCGACAGAAGGATTCTGGAAGCTGTTCGGCAAAATCCGCAAAGAAGGCCTGCAGTGGAATCATAAGCGGGTACACCGGGTGTATAAGTCTTTGGGTATGAATCTGAAGCGCCGGCATAAGCGAAGGCTGCCTGAGCGGGTGAAATCGCCTCTGGAGCAACCTGAGAGCATAAACCGGAGCTGGTCAATGGACTTTATGAGTGATGTGCTGACCAGTGGCAGGCGGTTCCGGACCTTAAATATCATTGATGACCACAACCGGGAGGCACTGGTCATTGAAGTGGATACTTCCCTTCCGGCTGCAAGGGTGAAAAGGGTGCTGGAAGAAGTAATCGCCTGGCGGGGCAGGCCGGCACAGATGCGGACTGATAACGGGCCGGAGTTTATTGCCGCAGAACTCTCTGACTGGTGTGAAGGTCAGCAGATTCATCTGCAGTATATTCAGCCCGGTAAACCAACACAGAATGCCTTTATTGAACGCTTCAACGGCAGTTTCAGGAAAGATGTACTGGATGCTTACCTGTTCAGCAGTTTATCTCAGGTGAGTTCTGGTTATCTCAGGTGAGAGTTCTGGCTCAGGAGTGGATGGAGGATTACAACCATCACCGGCCTCACGAAGCTTTGGGAATTTATCACCCGTGGCTTACCGGCAGCGGGCCGTGTACAGTGGAAAATTGCCGGCCCAAAAGTCAGCCCTGGAATTTCCCACAATTCACAGCCTTAGTAGTAACTGACAGGATTGTTTGATTATAATTGAAAAATTCTATCCCAAACCTGTTCGAAAACAGGGAGCCGACAAATGCACCCCGTACTTGGCCGTTACCTCGTAACTGTCTGGGTAGTGCACTAAGCAGCTAAAATAAAGGAAAGTCGTAGAGGTACCCAAAAAGAGAAGCCCTTGGAACTACCTCAGGACATATCCTCGCTAACGAGTTTGGTTTATCCGCTAGTGGCTCGCATCGAAAAGCTGGAAGCCGAGAAAGCCCACTTGAAGGCCGAGAACCTACCCTTGCGCAAGGAGAATGCCGAGTTACGGCAGGAAAATGGGGAGTTAAAGGCTCGATTAGCTCAAACCAGCAGTAACAGCCATAAACCCTCTTCTCAGGAAGGCTATCAAAAGAAGCCGGCTTTACCAAAAGAGAGCGGCAAAAAGCAAGGTGGTCAGAAGGGGCATAAAGGCAACACTTTGCAGATGGTATCACAAGCAGACCAGGTGGTGGAGTGTAAGCCGGAGGTATGCAGTTGTGGTGCCGGCTTATCGGGAGCGGCCCTCAGGGTGGTAGAATGCCGGCAAGTGTTTGATTTGCCCGAGCCCAAGCCAGAGGTACTTGAATACCGGCGCATGAGTTGCAGTTGCCCTGCGTGTGGCAAGCAAAACAGCGGCAGTTTTCCGGCTTGTGTAACGGCACCAGTACAGTATGGCAAAGGCGTACTGGTAAACAACGCCTGCCATGTGTCGTTTCAGAAAGTGAGTGTGCTGTTTTCCGACCTGTTTGGCTACCGAGTCAACACGGGTACCTTGTTAAAGGCCAACCAGCAGATTTATGAAGGGCTATCTGAAAGTGAAGCGCAAATCAAAAGAGAACTTACCCAAAGTCCTTTAGCTCATTTCGATGAAACCGGAACCAGAGTGGCAGGCAAGTTGCACTGGTTGCACACCTGCTCAAATGAACACTACAGCTACCTGTTTGATTTGAGGGGTGAAACTCCGGGTATGTACCTGCTGCACGTACAGTCCGGTGCCAGGCGCGAGATTATCAAAGTGGTGAAGATGAACCGCTGATCCCGGCAAGTGAAGTACAATGGGAAAGCCCGGCTGTTGAGGCCGGACTTTTTTGTTTTACCGGGAGCCGGGCCGGTTTGGGTGTCTTTGCAGCAGCCAGTGCCCGCAATTTGAAGCATGGGCGGGAAATAGAGAACCCTTATCAGGTATTGCTCTTCAGAACGGAGGCGACGGACCTTGTATCCGCCAAGCCGCCTGACCTGAGCAGCAACTAAAAAGGCCCGACTCAGAGAGCCAGGCTTTTTTAGTTGTAACACAAGTATGAAGGGAAACTTTTCTTGCCTGGCCGGTGCGGATGTGTCAGGCCGCGCCGGGGGTGTATGCGCTTACTGCTTGACCAGGCGGATCACTTCGCGTTTTGCACCGCTCCCAATCTGCAGCAGGTAGATTCCCGTCCCTTTGCCGGATAAGTCGATCTGCAGCGTCTGGCTGCCGTTGGCTTTCAGCACGGTGCTGAACAGCGGCTGGCCCTGCATGTCAAGCACCTTTACCTGAGCGTCCTGAGCCAACGGTTCGGCAGCCGTCAGGCTAAACACGCCGGAGGAAGGATTCGGGTAGGCAGTCACGCCGAAGGAGAAAGCTTCTTCCGTTTCGCTGCGGTCTTCGGCACTCAGGCGGGCCGCCGACTTAGGTTTGTGGATCACAATCGATCCGCCGCCGATGATCTGAGCCGCGGGGGCATTGCCGGCTGCTCCGGTCTGGCTGTTGTATACCAGTTCGTCGTTTTCTTTGTTCCAGATCTGCATCCGGAAAGCGTCAGCGTTCAGGCGTCCGTTGAGGTCGCTGTCCATTGCCGACAGCAGGAAGGTATACTGGCCAGCGCCGTTGATGGTACCCGAACCTTTTATCCATGCATTGTGCTCAGAAATCACCAGCCACTCGATTCCGGTGCTCTTGAAGGTCTGGCTGCCAGCAGCAAATCCGAAGGTTACATTACCGGAGGGAAGGCCGGTTTCTTTCTGGTATTTTGCATTGAACCCAAAGTTGTCTTTTGCCGGTGCACTGATCCAGCCGCCACCGGTCACGAAGCCGGCTGCCGGGTCATACACTGCGATATATTCGTATATTCTGGTTGAGGAAAGCCCGCAAACGTCTGTTACTGTTACATTTACAGCATAGAGGCCGGCCGAAGTATAAGTGTGGCTGGCTGAGAGGTTGCCGCCGGTTACTGTAATTTCCTGTGGGACAGATCCGTCGCCCCAGGTGATGGATGCAGACTTAGCATTGATGTCGTCGTACTTGCCGAGGATGGTGGCTTCATTGCCGAGGACCACAGTCCCTGCAGTAGCTGGCATCAGCGAAAGAATCTGCGGAGCTGCATTTGATACGCTGACGATAATTTCCTTCTCCGTGATATTACCATGGATGTCTGTAGCAATCACCTTTACCCGATTGTCAAGACCTGCGTGGGCACATGAAAATTCCGACTGGCTTAATTCTTCGCTTTTGATACCGCAATTATCCTCGCCAGGCTGGAGGAGTACATCGTTCAGACTCATGTGAGCTTTACCATCAGCGTCCAGAGAAAGAGCAATGGATTCTTTTGCTGTTACTACCGGGGCTACTTTATCTTCAACTTTTACTGTAAACTGCTTTTCTTCGGTGCCACAATCATTGGTTGCTTTTACAGTAACCGTTGTTGTTCCTGCCGGAAATTCATGGGGGGAAGTGATTTCCGTTTCTACTCCCTCTTCAATGATGCTGTATGAAACTGTCGGGGCACCTGAACTGGTAACCTGAGCGGTAAAGTAGACGATTTTGCCACATTTGTCAGCGTCACTGTACTGCACAGGTATAACCGGAGCAAGTATTTGGGGTTTGGTGCGAACTTTAAGAGTAGCCGCCCCGGTGGCAACCGGGTTGCCGCAGGCGTTGGAGAATACGGCACGGTACTGATAACCCTCCATCGAAGGGGTAACTACCGGAACTGTGAGCGTAGACATCGTTGCGCTGGGGTTATGGGCCATATCAGACCAGGTACCGGAAGCGGATGTTTTTACTTGCCACATTACCGCCGGCGCCGGTGTACCGTTGGCTCTTGCTGAGAACTTTGCTGCGGCCCCGTCGCATACCTCCTGATCGGAGGGGTGTGCCACAATGGATGTAGCGGCACCCGTAACCGTGAAGGGTATTTCAAGCACTGAAGATGCATAAGCGTTGGTAGCATCCTTAAATTCAACATACAGCATCTGGGCGCCGAAAGGAACAACTATACTGGACGAGGCAACCCCTTTGGTGTTACCGTCTGATACCGTAGTTGCTTCTTTTGCCTCTCCGATCAGTCCGTTCTGGTTTTTGAATGAAAATAAGATTTTGTATCCACCCAGTTCTTTCCAGCTGCCTGCGTTACTGCTGTTGCTTTTGGCATTTTTGGCGCCAGCAGTTTGTGGATCTTGTTTCAAGTATTCCAGTTTTACACTGGCAGTTATATTGCAAGAGCCCGTGGGAGGAGTAGAGACGTTCGTTATTCGGGTAGACGTCTGCCCGAATGAGTCGGCAACGGCCATCAGCCATACCAGAAGTCCGATGAAGAAGACCCATCCGCGGATGTACGCAGTCGGAGAAGTTGTCTCCTTTCCGTTTTCTTTGAGGTACACTTGTTTCATAAATTTGATTGTTTAGTTACTCGTTTAGTTTGGATGGTACTTGTGTCTGTATTTAAAATTGCATTGTCAAGGATTGTGATTCTGGAAATAATCCCGCGGAACCGGGCAAAGCTGTCGCAGGCAGGGCGGTGGCTCTGTACTTTGGAATTTGTCTGAATGTGCTGTTCCTGAAGGAAGAGAGACGGAAAGCTCCTTATGGCGGAGCCGGTAAGACTGACCGGCGGCTGACGGGGGAGGACTCCCGCAACGGTATCTCAGGCAAAAGGTGCCAGTTGGCAGAAAAGGTACCTGGGACGGTGATTTTCCTGACGGACAGGATAGGCTGAAACCGGAGTTTTCATTTCGTGAATGTTTATCTGAGTTATTGTTACTGTTGCTTAGGTTAAGGACAAGAGGGCGAAGGTTTGCTGTCAGTTCCTGAGCGGCCATTGTCCATGGAGCCTTCCAGTACCCATTGGCTTACCCTCTGCTGTTTAAGTTCTTTGTCCGTAACCATACATAGATTCACTAATGGTGAAAATGGTAACTATCCGGACCGGAAAGATTTAACTGAGTGAGCTTTATTACACGCCGGAAATGCAATGGGAACACATATTGCGGTTACCAATGTAAGAGCGGGGAGAGGTGCCTTATCAGGTTGTAAAAAGTTAATTATCAGCAGGAAAAAAGATCCGCCGTAGCGGGAGCAGGGGTTGTTGGCGCATATGCTGTCAGGTGGCCAGGGTCGCTGATTGGCTTTTTTATATATCCTGCACGAAGTGGAAAAAAAATCCCCGCTGGCCCTGCCGGTTGATGGAATAATTGATCCGGAATACGAGGTTGTAGAACGTAACAATGTCAACGCCCAGGCCGCCACCGTAGAGCAGGGTATTGTCCAGCAGGTTGGTTTCGGAGTAGCGGATGGGGGAGTACACGTAGCCCGCGTCCCCGTAAGCAGTCAGATACATGGCAATCGGCAGCGTCTGAAACTGCGTCAGCCCGAAGGGAATGGGCACGTGCTGCTCGAAGGAAAACAGCTCCCGCTTGAGGGTAAATTTGGCCAGCGCAAAGTGCTGCCCGTCCACCACATTATACTCATAACCGCGCAGGTAATCAAACCCGTAGCCGATGGCCCGGTAGTTGGGGTAGGGTTGACGCCCCGGCGTAATCATCCGGCCGCGCAGGCCCATTGATCCGTAAAACTTCTTTCCCAGTGGCTGGTAAAGGGAGTAGTAGGCCCCCGCCGTGGTCTGGTGCACATCTTCGTTTCGCGTTAATCCTGACTGGCTGATTTCCCCGAGAAAAAAGTGTCCCTTCAGCGGGTAAGCGGCAATGTCGCGCCGGTCCCAGATGTACTGGTACGAAAGAGCCGCGTATCGCTGGGTAGTCCGGCCGTTCAGAAAGTAATCCGGATTCAGCCGGGCAATGCTATCGGCAATGGTATTGTAGTGAAAGCGTGCATCAATGCGGTGGGTGCCGTAAAAATGGGGCCGGTACGAGTAAGAAACGCCCGTATAGAAGCGGTCCCGCGCTAACCCGTCAAAATCAGAATAAACCAGCTTGTTGTACTCCGTTTTGTAAGCTACCGAACGGTTATCGGAGTAAGAAACCACGAAGCCAAGTCCGCTTTTCTGCGCCCGGTCAAGGTAGCGGATGTTGTAGCCCAGCTCAAACCGCTTGGTAAAACCAAACTGGGCGGTTGCTCTGAGCACTTCACCACGACCCCGGAAGTTTTTATGCGCCACCCGCACACCGTATTGCGTGCGCCGCAGGTCGCGGTTGCGGTCCACCCACCATTCGTTGAAGTTGCGGTCGGCAAGTTCGAAGATCAGCATCGGAAACACGTACCAACGTTCCGTTACCCGGATCAACAAGTCAATCTGTCCGCCGCTGCCCGGCTCCAGGGAGAGGTCTACGGTCACAAAGAGATTGGTGTTGAAGATTTTATTGCGGTTCCGCAGCAAAATTTCCTTTGCTTCCGCACCGGGCAGGGTATCGCCCTGCGCGAAGTCCAGTTCCCGCAGGATCAGGCGGGGCTGGGTCTTCTGCGCCCCTTCAATGCGGATGTTGCTGATGACAACGAAAGGATCGGCCGGCGTACCGGGCGGAGCCGGAAAAAAAGAGAGCAGAAGGGAGAATATGCTGATAAAAAACGCGGGCATTGACTGGGTGACTCCGAAATTTTGACCTCGGGGCAATTAATTTACAAAATTTTCATCAATAAATACCGGTACCCCGAAACAGGGCGTAGTCAAGGCATGACAGGTTGGGCAGAAAAAACTTCGCAGGAAGCATTGGCTGCCTGCACCCGTCGTTCTACGTTGAAACGTTCCACCGCACCCGGTTCCAGGCGTCCGTGTTCGTAGAGGTAAGTGCCCAGCACCTGTCCGCTTTCGCTCAGAAACCTGATTCTGAGCGTCACGTTGTCAAACGCCGTTTCGGCGGAGGTGTTGGAAAGTACGATCTTCAGCGCAAAGCGACTCCTGCTGTCCCCGGCGTCAGATGGCGGCACCGCCTCATACTCCAGCCCTATCTGAGAAAATTGACTGCCTGTAGAAGCACTATCGGCGGCCGGCTCCTGCACAGCCGTGGTTTCGGGCAAGGCCGGGGCGGGGGCGGTTTCCGCTTCCGTGGGCACTTTCTCCGGCGGAATGGCTGGCTGGGTTTCGGCCGTCTTTGGGGCTTCTTCTGCATGGTCCCTCACTTTGGCATCAGTGTCCGGGTGTGCAGCCCTCCGGGTCTGGTTTTCGTTGCCGTCTGGCAGCAAGGCGAGAATGATCAGTACAATGCTCAGCAGAATGGCCGCCGTCAGCAGGACACTGGTCCAGCGCGTCCGGCGTGGTTTGGCAGGCACCGGGGGCGGGTTCTCCGGAGCGGCCATAATGGTCTCGTGCCAGGCAGCAGACGATTGGGCAGGCGTACGGGGAGGTACAACCAACGGCGGCTCGCCGGGTAGGGAAGGAGCGGGTTGCACCGACCTGTCCAACAGTGCGTCCCGGAAGCGATGGCAGTCAGGAAAACGGCTGGCCGGGTCTTTGGCGGTGGCGCGGTCTACCAGCTTCTGCATGCGTTCCGTAACCAGCGGGTACAGCTCCCGCATCTCCGGCAGCGGTTCCTGCAGAATGCGCTGGTAAACGGCGTATTCCGTCATGCTGGCTTCGTCGTACGGTGGCCTTCCCGTCAGAATCTGAAACAGCGTAACGCCGAGGGAATATATGTCGCTGCGCTTGTCCAGCACCTCGCCCCGCACCTGTTCCGGACTCATGTACAACACGGTGCCCATGCGGGTGCCTTCTTTGGTTAAGGCACCAATGCCCTGCCCGGTCGTCAGTTTGGCGATGCCAAAATCCAGAATCTTGGCGTTGCCGTCTTCCGTCACCATGAGGTTAGACGGCTTGATGTCGCGGTGGATCACGCCGCGGTCGTGGGCGTAGGCGACGGCATCCAGCAGTTTTGCAAACAGCGGCACTGCCCTGGCCTCGGGCACCGGACCGGTCACTGAGCCGATGTATTCGTCCAGCGTTTTGCCTTCCACGTATTCCATGAACAGGTACAGGGCGTCTTCTTCCTCTGAGTAGTCGTACAGGTTTACGATGTTGGGGTGTTGCAGGTGAGAGAGGGCCGCTGCCTCATTGCGGAACCGTTCGCGCACCACCGGATTCCGGGCAAGGGCCGGATGAATGACCTTGATGGCAATCCGGCGGCCCAGCTGGGTATGGATGGCGAGGTATACGCTTCCCATGCCCCCCGTTCCGAGCAGCGATTGGATTCGGTAATTGCGTATCTGCTGGCCAAGCATGGAAATAATTACGGATGACTAATTACGAATTACAAATGGGGATGGGCACTATCAGCTGCGTTCCTGACGGATTTGTCTCCGGTCTCCCGTCTCCTGTCTCAAATCTCCTTTCTACTGCCGTTCCGCAAAGGGAATGATCAGGTTTTCGCCGCGGCTGGCGCGGTCGGTGGTTTTGGCATTGGCAGTCATGATCATTTCCTTGGGCACGTTGTACTTACGGGAAACCACGTCCAGAATGTCACCCGGACCCACGGTGTGAATGGCTTTTACCCGTACATTCAGTTTGGTGACATCCGCCTTTATATCCGTTCCTTCATTTTTGATGGCTGGATTCAGCTTTTTTAAGGTTTCGCGGTTCAGGTTGTAGCGACGGGCTACCGAACTGAATGTTTCGCCGGCCCTTACGGTATGGCTGATCACCTGACCGCTGCCCGTGGCGGGATTGGAAACCGGCCGGCTGGCCGGAGGGGTGGCAGTGGCTGGTGCCGTGCGTGCAGCTGGTGCCGGCCGCGCAGCCGCTGGCTGGTCCCGGGGAGCAGGGGCAGGTTTAGCAGGAGTGGAAGATGATGCCGGGGCCGGCTCTTCCCCGGCCGGAACCGGGGTCGTATCCGGCGTGGAAGAGACCAGCTCGGAGTTTTCTACTGGTTCGTCGGAAAGGTAACGCAGACCGCTCAGGAACATCACGAAAACAACTAGTGCAAGCACGCAAAGAATAATCAGCGCAACGTCAGGGCCCTTCTTTTTCCGGGCAGTTGCCGTCGTACTTTTAACCGTTCTTTTTGCCATTTCGGGGTCAATAACTGGTTCAGGTTCTCGTCTTATGACCGGTTCCGGCCGGGGGCGGGGTGGTTCTGGTCTGGGGTTAGTGGGCCGGTTTACCGGTGGCAGTGGTGCCGGGGCCGGCGTATCTGCGGCTGGTAGGGGAGGCAGCACGACCGGCGTCCCGGTCGCCGCAGCGGTTACTGCTTTTGGCTGGAAGCCAATCAGCTGGACGGTAATGTTATCGTAGCCACCTGCCTCGTTGGCCCGTTCTACCAGCCGCATTGCCCGGTGCTGCACCGGGCCGGCAGCCATCAGTTCCTGCCGGATGGCTTCGTCGGAGAGCAGACCCGTAAGGCCGTCGGTGCAGAGCAGCAGCACATCGCCATAACCGGGCATCAGTGGCTGGCCTGATACATCCACCAATACCTCCCGCGAGGTGCCTAAGGCACGGGTCAGTTCGTTGCGGCGCGGGTGGTTCTCGGCTTCTGCTTCCGTGAGCAGACCCTGATCCATCAGTTGCTGCACGTAAGAATGGTCCCTGGTGAGCCGCTCCAGCCGTCCGCCGGAGAGGCGGTAAATGCGGCTGTCGCCGACGTGGGCAAACCAGACTTCGCCCTTGCGGTACAGCACCAGCACGCAGGTGGTACCCATGCCCCGCAACTGCGGGTTCTGCTGCGCGGCGGCGTGGATCTGTCCGTTGGCGAAGAGCAAGGCCTGCCGGAGGGCTTCGTGGGGAAATTCGTAATAGCGGTGCTCAAAAAAGGTCCGGATACTGTCTGTGGCGGTCTGGGCGGCGGTGGCACCGCCCAGATGCCCGCCCATGCCGTCACACACCACAAATACGTGTCCGTTCAGGGTGTTGAAATAACCAAGATAATCTTCATTTGCCTGTCGTACGCGGCCTATGTCGGTATGATTGCCGAATTCGAAGTGCAGAGGATTGGTCTGATCCGCCATACGGGAATTTTTGGCCCAAAATTAGGCGATAAAAATAAGACAGGGACCTTTACTTAAATTGATAATTGAAAATTGACACCAACAACCAATACCCCTTTAACTGGCTATAGGGCCGAACGGAACCGGAAAACGGTACTGCCCAGCCGGATGGTATCGCCGTCCTGCAAAATACCTTCGTCGCGGATTTCGTCGTTGATAAAAGTGCCGTTGGTCGAAAGCTCATCCTTGAACCGGAAACCATCCATCCGGTAAAGAATGGTCAGGTGGTGACCCGATACGGCAGGGTCGCCGGGCACGACAATGTCACAGCCCGGATCGGCCCCGATCAGGTTGCGGCCTTCGTACAACCGGAAATCTACACCGGCCGGACTGATGGTGTACGACACCAGCCAGCCCGCCAGTTTGCGTCCGGCCGTGCCGGCAGCCGGTTGGTCAGGATTAAAAATCTGCGTCCGGGCCAGAGAGGGCGGTGGTACAGCAGCAGTTTTCAAGGGAGCCTTTTCCGCGGGAACCGGTACAACCGGCGGGGCTTCGGTACCCGGATCTTCTATTTTGGTGTGGTCCCAGTCCGACTGACTGAGGTCACCCATAACTGTGTTTTTCAGCTGGTTGGGCCCCGCCTGGTAAACCCCCGGCCGCGGACAGTATGGGCATTCCTCCTGACTTTCAGGGTAATAATGGCCGTTCTTGCAAAGTTTAAATTCGCTCATCGGACTGGCAGAGCCAAGGATTTTACTCTGAATTATTTTTTGTTTAGCTGGTTGTCAGTTGTTCGGCAGACCTGATCCGGCTGTCAGTCAGTACCTTACTTCCTGACAGCACCGGAACGCCTTTGCTCAGGCTTAATAACGGTAAAGTCACCGGAAGGCGTATGACACCCCCGGGATTTGTCCACCACCGCCTTCCCTAACCCTCAAACCCTTCAACGCCGGAACTCCAACCTATTTACGGGTGGCGTAGGTCTGGCTATGGCCCTTTGCGGGGATGCTCACGGTGTAGTTCTTCCCGTCGGGAGCTACTGACATTTTGATGTAGTTGCCATCACAATCAGCCTCAAGGTTGGCAATGTAGGCATCGGCGGTGTTGTACTGACTGTCTTCCCGCAGGTTTTTGTGCGCCTGATAAACCGCCTGAATGGATGGCGTGTTTTTAAGCGTAGTCGTGGTCTGCGGGCCGCAGCCCTTGGTGGTGCCGTTGCCCATTACGGCTACGGTCGGCCGAAGGGCCTGCACCAGCAGCGGATGGTTGCTCTGGTCGAGGCCGTGGTGGTTCACCTGAAACACATCTACCTCGCCCAGCCGGTTGACCGGACAAACGAGGGTTTTCTCCACATTCCAGGTAAGGTCGGCACCGTTGAAGAAGCGGAACGGACCATATTGCAGCAGCATGACGGTGCTATTGGCGTTGTCGGACCGGTCAAGCGGCTTGTCGGGCACCTGGTCGCAGCCGGCGGTGGAGGGGTCTTTGCCGCTGGCGTCAATAAACTGCTGGTCGGCACCCACAAACTGAAACTTCAGCGGCTGGGCTCCCCTGGCTTTCTTCAGTTTGATTTCGGCACCCCGGCCGATCATCAGCCGTTTTGCCTCAATACCCCTGTACTCCTGAATGCGTTCGGCAAATTTCGGATCTTCCTGAAGCACCTGCGGAATTCCTTTGTCGTAGATAGTCCCGATGGGAATTTTCCGGGAGAGTTCAGCGGCCCCGCCGTAGTGGTCAATGTGGAAGTGCGTGGTCACCAGATAGTCAATTCTTTTCAGCCCGGCAGCCTGGGCAGCTTTGTAAATACGATCCGCGTCGCGGCCGCCGGGATTACCGGAATCAATCAGGATCGATTCACCGGCCGGTGTTACGATCAGCGTAGCCGCGCCACCTTCCACATCCACCCAGTAAATGTCCAGGGTTCTGGTCTGGGCGTGTGCGAAGAGGGGAAAAAGCAGGAGGAGCAGGGTAAAAAGTGGTTTGTGCATGGGAAAGTGATTTGCCGGCAGGCGTTTGCCGGAAAGGTACAAACTTAAATATAATGTTATATTTCCCTGCCTCCGCGAATCTTCACTGAACCAACCGGCGGTCCGGTCTCCGCAGGGTATCGCTGCTGATCACCCACAGGTCCGGAAATCCGGAGTGGCAGCAGCAAAAATAAAAAGGCTGACAGTCTACTCATACCGGCACTGATCATTTATGACCTTGTCTGCCTCCTGGTTTCCTGATCTTTTTCTGTCACCCCATCCGCCCGGTAATTCCGGGGTTTTGGTCGTGGAAAGGGAAATCTTTTCCAGATCAATGGGTCAGATCAGAATAAAACGAAAACTATATATTTCCGGAAGAAGTCCCGGGTTACTCACAAAGAACCGGTTATACTCCATTCTTCTCGCTTCAACCAATCCGGATTCATTCAAATGGAGAATTTCAATCGTTACTTCGGCTCGTTCCTGATCGGCAATGACTGCCAAAGGGTTAGGATGAATGGTGTGGTCTGTGTAGTTATACACAAAGTACCGGAAAAAATCATAGTCACTGGCATCCGGCCTCAGCAATCCTGAGTGGTATTCTTCCATCTTCGCCTTTTGGCAATGACCACAGGAAACATATAAATTTTCCCACTTGCAAACCTCTCCGTAAAATTCCGGATTGGATTTAGGCCGAAAATGGTCAATTGTTTTATCTGCCAGACGGAGTGGGTAACCATCGCAGTAAGAGCAATGGTGCTGTGTCATTGCCAGCAGATCGGGAAGCAACCACTGGTTCAGAGGTTTCCCATTTACTTCCGGCCACTGAAAAGAAAAGCCGGGATTGCGTACCCGGTTGCTGCTGTACCTGTTTCCCCATTCCTCCCATTTTTCTGACAGAATCGCCGGACAGACTGTGCGTGTAAAACGATTCATGTCAGATGGTAAATTCTTCCTGAGTAATGCGTGATAGTTGTCTTAATTCAGATCCGATAATAGTAGTAAGTTCAATGCTTTGCTCCGCGAGATACCGGGCAAGTTGGAGAAAAGCTGCTTTATCAATGGGTTGCTTTTGCAAAATTCTGGTCTTCATCTGATTAAACTTGTCCAGATCGGCTTCTGTTTCCACACCAAATCGTTTTTCAATATCAAACACCTCCCTTAGAATCAACTGGTAGCTTTCTCCGTCTTCAGACAGTTTTGACGGCTGCGCATGGCTGTTGCCGTTCTCATCCAGCACCAGTTTATGCACCCAGGCTCCATCTACGGAGCCGACCACGAAAGGTGAATGGGTGGAAACAAAAATCTGGGCGTTTTTAAAAAGCTTTTGAACAGCGGGCAGAATTTTACGTTGCCACGCCGGGTGGAGGTGTACGTCAATTTCGTCGAGGAATAAAATAAAGTTCCGGTCCAGTACCTCTACATCCGTAGCCCACTTGATCCGGTCCATTCGCATGAGCAAATCGGCTATCCAGCTGATGATGGATTTCAAACCGTCCGGCAATACATCGAAGGACAGGATTTTGTCCTCTACTTTTATTACAACGTTAAGCGGATCGGTTTCTAAAACGAACTCAATTTTCTGATTGATAATCTCTGCAATGGCATTTTCAATCCTTGTAACTGATTTCCGGTACCGTTCCGCCTTTCCCTGCCCGTTTTTAATCAACTCAAGGGCCTCCTTGGTTTTGTTATTGGCCACCCATTGCATGAATAGGCCCGGATTGACGGATTGTTTAAAATCAAGGGAGTTTTCAAACGGGTTAACAGTCAACTCCTGAATCGGACCGATCTGGGTACTGGCAATATTCCGGTAGCCTGAGTAGGCAAAGAAGGCGAATTCAAAAGTGGTTATCTGATAGTTATTAATTTTATGGATGTAGGATGGGTAGAGCGGGGACTTCCGGTCAGTAGTTAAGGATAAATAACCCGTATTGCTGTAGCTGTATTTTAATTCAGCTTCATTATCCAGCGACAAACGAACCAGACTTCTTTCATCTGAAAAACGAAATCTGTTTTTCAAATCGGCGTGTACTTCCCGGATACTCGCTAATGCGTACAACACCGTGCTCTTGCCTGTTCCATTTTCTCCGGTAAAAATGTGAATCTCAGCTTTGTCCGGAAGTTTCTTCTCCGGAAACCCAATGGTTTCATCTTCAAAGACGCCGATGTTCTGGAAGTGGATTTTAGTAATTCTCATAGGCGCTCATTATTACAATTGGCCCGAAAGGCAATTAACCAATGCCAAAGAGCAGTCTTATTACTGCGCCAAAGATCAGGAAAATACTGATTCTTATTCTGCGCTTTTTGTTTTATGTCACTCCCGCAGGGAGTCTTGTTCAGACAGGAGAAGATTTTGCTTACATCAACAAGATTCCCTGCGGGAGTGACAGCTTACAGTGGTAAAACCGGAATAGTCACGGACTTTTTTGCACCTATCACTTATCACTTGCCGGGCAGGCACTCAGGCCTGCCCCTACTTACTACTAATCACTTACCACTCCCCGTTCACTCCACTACCCCGGACGTGGCAAACCGCATGATGCTGTGGTCGGTCCATTCCCGGATCGGTTTCACCGGCGACAGTTCGCCCCGGTACATGACCGCCAGCGAGTCGCAGATGCCCAGCAGTTCGGGCAGGTAAGAGCTGATCACCACCACCGCTTTGCCCTGCGCGGCGAGTTGGCCGATCAGGCGGTAGATTTCGGCCTTGCTGCCTACGTCAATGCCGCGGGTGGGTTCGTCGAGGAAAAATACATCGCCGTTCTGGTGTAGCAGCCGGGCAATGGCAATCTTCTGCTGGTTGCCGCCCGAAAGGGCGGAGGCCGGCTGGCGTACGTCCCGGCACCTGATGCTCAGTTCCTGCCGCCACCGGTCGGCCTGCGCCTGTTCCTTTCCCAGATCAACCCAGCCACCCCGGCTGAGCCGGCCCAGAGCCGAGAGGGTAATGTTGGCGTAAATGGGCAGGTTCACGGCCAGCCCTTCTTCCTTGCGGTTTTCGCTGAGCAGATCCAGACCGTAATCAAGGGCGGTGCGGGGCGTCAGGTATCCGGCCCGGAGCTGCGGCTGGCCGGCAATGGTCACGCGGCCGTTTCTGACTTTGTCCAGCCCGAACAGGCAACGGATCGTTTCGGTGCGTCCTGCCCCCACCAGACCTGATATTCCCAGTATCTCCCCCCGGTGCAGGGTAAAAGAGGTACGGCGCGGCAGGACGTCCCCTTGTAAATCATGCACTTCCATTACCGGGATGCCGATGGTGTGAGGCGTGTAGGGATACATATCGTCAAGGGAGCGGCCCACCATCTGCGCAATCAGATGGGCAACAGTGGCTTCGGCCATGTTGCCCTTGCCTACGGTTTCGCCGTCCCGCAGTACCGTGTACCGGTCGCATATTTCCTGCACTTCTTCCAGAAAATGACTGATGTAGATCACGGCAATCCCTTTGGCCTTGAGCCGGCTGATTACTCCAAACAGGGCCCGGCTGTCGGCGGCAGTGAGAGAGGAGGTAGGCTCATCCATGATTACCACCTCGGCATCCAGCACGAGGGCGCGGGCAATTTCTACCAGTTGCTGGCGGGCAATGCTCAGGTCACTTACCCGGGTGGCGGGGTCCAGGGTTTCCTGCCCCAGCAGCGCAAGGGCTTCTTTTACTTTGCCTTTCTGGCTCAGGTTAAATCCGAATCGTGACTTTTCGAGGCCAAGGGTAATGTTTTCCTCTACGGAAAGGTGCGGCACCAGCGTCAGTTCCTGATAAATCATGGCAATGCCCGACAGCCGGCCTGCGGCGGGGGACTGCGGCGCGTACGGTTTGCCCCGGAAGGTAATCGTACCGGAGTCGGGCTTTTCGGCGCCGCTCAGGATTTTCATCAGCGTACTCTTGCCGGCTCCGTTTTCACCGATCAGGGCGTGTACCTCGCCGGGGGCCACTTCCAGATTTACGCCTTTCAGCGCCTTTACCGGCCCGAATGACTTAGTGATGTGCTCCAGTTGCAGAAGGGTAGCGGTCATAGGAAGTTGGGTTTGCTTCCTGCAAGATAAGGTTCAATCCAAAATTGACAATCCAAAATTGACAATGTCTGTCCGGTGAGGTACCCCGTAAGCAAGGCTTCGGGTGGGGCAGGTGAAGGGGAAGCAAGCATCAGGCCTCCGCAAAGGCCCTGATTTTTTCGGTATTCATCCGGTCTCTGAGGTTATCCGAATAATGCACTTCTTTTACAATCAGTCCTTTATCAATCAGAAATTCAGCCGGCATGGTCGAAATAGATTCTCCGTCAGCCATCAGGTGCATGGGTGCGCCCAGTGACCTTGCCTTGAATGCGGTCTGAACAAAGCTTGAAATATGACTGACCGCGGATTTGAAACCCGAATTTTCGAGACCGTAGGCATCGTACCACTTTTTTTCGGGATCGGCAATCAGCGGTATGGGTGACACCTCGCGGTGAAAGATGCTGTTTAACAGCACTTTTTCCTTTGACTCAAAAAAGAAGACCATCTCCATGCCTTTGGCGGATAACTCTTCGTGCATTTTTGAAAGGGTGTGTACGCGGATATTGCAGAAGGGGCAGCCGGCGTGGCGGAAAAATCCGAGAAATACTTTTTTGTCTCTGTATTCGGCCAGATCAATCATTCTGCCGAAAATATCTTTCTGCTTAAAAACAGGAGCGGACAGGTTGCTTTCTAATTTCATCTGAGTTGCGGGAATTTTTCAATTTATTAAAAATCCGGCTCTTGCAGGCAAATTTCAATTTACCCGGGCAGGCTGGCAGGTAAGAAAACGTCAGTTCATGCCGGCAATTATTTTTGATGAAGGCCGTTAAGATAGGGAGCTAATGCGCCAGGGATCAGAATGCTCTTGTATATTTGCCGATTCCTGCCATAAGATTTTGTCTCTTCCGTATACGGCAGAAACATTCAGGCAAATTCACACCGACCATGAACCAACCTACCCGTACTGAACTTGCTGCTCTCGGTGAATTCGGCCTGATAGACCGGCTCAGCAAGGGCGTTCAACTGTTTCATGAGCAGACCCTGAAAGGAATCGGGGATGATGCCGCCGTGCTGGACCTTGGCGGTCAGCTCACGGTGGTGACCACCGATATGCTGCTCGAAGGCGTTCACTTCGACCTCAGCTACGCACCCCTGCCTCACCTGGGCTATAAAGCAGTTGCCGTAAATATCTCCGACATAGCCGCCATGAACGCCGTGCCCAGGCAGATTACAGTCAGTATTGCCGCCAGCAACCGGTTTTCGGTGGAGGCAATTGAAGCAATTTATTCCGGCATCAAAACTGCCTGTGAGGAATACAAAGTGGATCTGGTGGGCGGCGACACTACCTCGTCACGGTCGGGCCTTGTGATCTCAGTCACTGCCATCGGGCAGGCCGGGAAGGAAAAACTGACGTACCGCAGCGGTGCCCGGCCGGGCGACATTATCTGCGTCAGCGGCGACCTCGGAGCTGCCTACGTCGGCTTGCAGATCCTGGAACGCGAAAAGCAGGTGTACATGGCCAATCCGGATATGCAGCCGCAGCTGGAAGGCAAGGATTACCTGATTCAGCGGCAACTGAAGCCCCAGGCCCGCATGGACATCGTGTACGAACTCCGTGAACTGGGCGTCCAGCCTACGGCCATGATGGATATTTCGGATGGCCTTGCCTCGGAGATCCTGCATATCTGCAAGAGTTCGTCGGTCGGGGCTACTGTCTATGAGGACAAATTGCCCATTGACGGAGTTACCTATACCACTGCCGTTGAAATACAGCTTGACCCCACTACCTGTGCCCTCAACGGGGGCGAAGATTACGAACTGCTTTTTACCATCGGGCAAAATGATTACGAAAAGCTGAAGAATCATCCGGATGTATTCTTTATCGGCTACATCAATGAAGCCAGCAAGGGAATCAACCTGATTACCAAAAACGAAAACCGTGTACCGGTACGGGCTCAGGGCTGGGTACATTTCTGAAAAGTTGTCCCGTTTGCCGGGTCTCTTTTTCTGTAGTCCCGGTGACCTGAAGGCGCCTGTATAAGCTATGGCCTTACGGCCCGCATCCGGTCTGAGTATTATCAGGAGGTGCGTTCACGAAAAAAGTGCCTGTAATGTATGAGGTCTTTTTTTATTCCGTAAATTCAAAAGTTGGAAAGTTTTTTGATGTCGAAAAAGTATACAATTATTTTCAACGCCAATGCAGCTTGGAATTAGTACCTATACATATCCTTGGGCAGTGGGCGTATCCGGGTTTATGCCTGCCACCCCACTCACAGTTCCGGACCTGATCAGGCGGGCACAGCAGAAGGGCATTTCCGTATTGCAGATCGGGGACAACCTGCCTCTCCATACGTTGTCTTCCCGCCAGCTGGCCGATTGTGTTGCGCTGGCTAACCGGCTGAATATCAGTCTGGAGGTTGGTGCCCGGGGACTTACCCCCACAACCCTGCATACTTACCTGCGGATTGCCCGCCAATGTAATTCTCCCTTTCTGCGGCTGGTGATTGACTCCGACAATTACGAACCTTCAGCGGAAGAGGCAACCGGGATTATCCGGGAGTCGCTGGACGAAATCCGGCAGTCGGGCGTACGGCTGGCCATTGAGAACCACGACCGGTTTCCGGCCCGGATGCTCAAAAGGATAGTGCAATCCACGGATACCGACTGGGTAGGCATCTGCCTCGACACAGCCAACTCCCTTGGAGCCGGTGAAGACACCGATACGGTATCAGACGTACTGGCCCCGTTTACCTTCAACCTGCACATCAAAGACTTTACGGTACGCCGGGTAAGTCACAAGATGGGCTTTGTGGTGGAAGGCCAGCCAGCCGGTCAGGGCCTGCTTTCCGTGACCCGCCTCCTGCAGAAGATGATTCCCTACAACCGGTGCTATTCTTCTACCCTCGAACTCTGGACGCCGCCGGAAGCCAATCTGGAAGAATCCATCCGCAAGGAGGACCGGTGGGCGGATCAGAGCATTGAGTATTTGAAGCCTTTTTTCGTCAAGCACTTTCCAGTGGACGTACCCAAAACCACGCGGAGGGCGTAAGACAAGTTCAGTTTCCCGCAGACCTGCCTGCCGGCAGGCGGGTCTGCGCGGATCAAGCAGAGTTTCTGTGAAGTAGCTGCGAAAACTATCTCAGCGAAGCTATTCCTTTTCGGGCGATAATCTGATAATCTTTACTAATATTACACCATCTGATAATCAAATATTTATATTCAAACCATTTTATAACTTTCTGATTATCATAGGTATCATTTTTACCATTCTATCGCCAGGAAGGGAATAAATAACTTCTCTCTTTGAGAACTTGTCCTCCACCCTCATCGGCGGAAAATAAGCAATTTTTTGCCTGGAAATGGTATATTGCCCGGAAGCAAATCCGACTTATGTCCCAACTGAAAATCGCCGTTGTTGGTTGCGGATTCTGGTCCGCCTTCCAGATTGCGGCCTGGAAAGAGTTCAGCGACCACGTACGCCTGGTTGCCGTCTGCGACAAGGATACAGACCGGGCAGAAGCCACTGCCGTACAGTTTGAGGTACCGGCTTTCTATTCCGACGCGGAGGAAATGCTGCGGCAGGAAAAGCCCGACGTAGTCGACATCATCACAGATGTAAATACGCATGCCCGGCTGGTGGACCTCGCTGCCCGCTACGGCGTATCATCAGTCTGCCAGAAGCCCATTGCACCTGACCTCGTTACGGCCCGGCGCATGGTGGAAACCTGCCGGGAAAAGGGAGTCCGTTTTTACATCCACGAAAATTTCCGCTGGCAGGCGCCGGTCCGCCGGCTGAAGCAGGTCATGGATTCCGGCGATATCGGCGAGGTATTCAAGGCCCGCGTCTGGTTCTGCTCGGCCTTTCCGGTTTACAACAACCAGCCTTTTCTGGCGGAGCTGGAACAGTTTATTCTCACCGATATCGGCTCCCACGTGCTGGATGTGGTGCGTTTCCTGTTCGGTGAGGCCAGAAGTCTGCACTGCCTCGCGCGGCAGGTAAATCCAGCCATAAAAGGGGAGGATGTTGCCAATGTGTTCATGGAAATGGACAATGGCGTCCATTGCTATACCGAAATGTCCTACGCCTCCATTCTGGAAAAGGAGGTTTTTCCGCAAACCCTCGTGCTGGCCGAAGGCACCAGGGGATCGGTGCACCTGGATGCGGATTTTGTGCTGAAAACCACTACCCGCGGGGGCACCATGTCCGAAACCGTAAGGCCAAAGCTTTACCCCTGGGTTGATCCGGCGTACGCCGTGGTGCACTCCAGCTTGGTTGATTGCATCGGCAACATTCTGGATGATCTGCTCGGCCGGGGCCGGGCCGAAACCACCGGAGAAGACAATCTGAAGACGGCCCAACTTTATTTCTCCTGCTACGACTCTGCCCGCGAACGGAAGATTGTGGAAATCGGGGAGGAGTAGGCCGTGGCAGTAAGCAGTAGCAGTAGACAGTAACAGCAGGCAGTAGCAGCAGTTGACAGAAGGCAGTGAACCGGCACGGGTGAATGTTTTCCATTCTCACTCCTCGCTTCTCACTTCTCATATCTTTATTCTCATGTCTTACATCTAATATCTCAACGAATGACTAAAATTACCGTAGTGGGTGCCGGGGGCAAAATGGGCTGCCGGCTGATGGATAATTTCGTAAAAAGTTCCTACCAGGTGGCTTGCCTTGAGGTGAGTCCGCAGGGGATCGAAAACCTGAGAACGCGCAGCCTGACCGTGGCGAGGCAGGAAGATGTGATTCCCCAGTCCGACGTAGTGATACTGGGCGTGCCTGACGTAGCCATCGGGAAGGTATCGGCCGAAATCATCCCGATGATGAAACCCGGTGCCCTGGTGCTGACCTTGGACCCGGCCGCTCCGCTGGACAATAAAGTGTACCTGCGCGACGACCTTGGCTACGTGATTGCTCACCCGTGCCACCCGTCGGTGTTCAACTGGGAGCCCACCGAACAGGCTACCCGTGATTTTTACGGGGGCATTTCCGCAAAGCAATCCATTGTGGTAGCCCTCATGAAAGGCTCCGAAGCAGACTACAAGCTCGGCGCGCAGATTGCAAGCGAAATGTACGCCCCCATTGACCGCGTACACCGCATCACCCTTGAGCAGATGGCCATTCTGGAGCCGGCCATGGTGGAAACCCTTGCCCAGACCTGCATGGAAATCGTGAAGGAAGGCTACGACCGGGTGGTAGAACTGGGCGTCCCGGCCGACGCCGCCCGTGATTTTCAGTGGGCATCTCCGCATTCAGATTGCGGTGCTGTTCAAGGAAGTAAACGGCACCTTCTCCGATGCGGCGTATAAAATCAGCAAGCGGGCCAGGCCGGTGCTGTTCAAGGAAGACTGGAAGAAAATATTCGACATGGATGATATTAAGGAGCAGGTAAAGGATATTACGATGCGGTGACAATTGGTACCCGGACACATCAGATTGATCAGGGCCAGGGTCTGAAAGTCTGGTTTGCCCGCAATTGTTGTTTATCCCTGAAGAGGTATTTATCCGGAAAGGGTTAAATTTTAGGAGTAAAACCCTTCCGTACAACCGCCGGAATCACCTGATCATTCAATGGAAAAGCTGTTTATTCTGCCCATGCACACTTCAGAAGAACCTCATTTGCATGTTTCGTTTACGGGGCAACTGATATTTATCCGGCAGCAGTACCAGATGGACATTGCCAGCGTGGAGATAATGGGCGGGCTGATCTTCAGCCCCGAAACGCAGGATCAGCGGGATATGTGCAACTTTTTCCTCAACTGAGCCGGCAGCCGGCGCTGATCCGGGCTACCGGCCGGCGATAAAAAAACGCCTGACCATTGGGGTCAGGCGTCCTGATCGGGTCCGGAATTTTTTCCGGATCAGCGGTTCAGCAGTTCATTTTCGGCACGGAACCAGTTGTCTTCAACGGTAGTCGGATTGTCATGGGAAAGTTCAAAAGCGCGGTGGCCGATCTCATTGTGGCTCACCAGATTTTTAACCATGAACGTGGGAAATTTGTCAGTTTTCTTCTGCTTGCCGTACTCACCCAGTACTGTAACAAATTGCCCGGCGTAGCCTGGCAGGCGGCTGGCAAGGTCTTTTTTGCCCTTGTCGAGTACCAGTTGCATCTGGCCTTCAGGAATGCTTCCGTTCTGAATAAAAAAGTCTGTACCGGAGGATTCGATTTCACCAAATAATTTTGTGGTGGTGCCGACACCTGCTGAAGCAGTAGTTTTGGCAGCAGTAGCGGTTTTCTGGGCAGCCGGCTTTTCTGCTTTTTCGGCGGCTGGTTTTTTAGCAGGGGCCTTTTTGGCTGAAGCGCCGTTCTCAGACGCAACAGGAGTTGCTTCCTTTTCGGCAGCCGGTTTTTTAGCAGCCACCTGTTTTGCGGGGGCGGCGGTGCTGTCAGTTACTGAAGTCTGTTTTTTTGTTGGCATTGTCAGGGTGTTTAGGGGTACCGGGTAAAATTCTATTGTTTTTCAATGATTTAACCAAACAAGGGAATTTCTGCTCAAAAAAAACAGAATTATTGGAAAAATCAAATAGAGGAGCCACGCAATGCTTAATAAGGGGTAAGGGGATAATAAGGATGGGTTTTGTCCAGCCCAACCCGAAAGGATGACTTTTTTTGCCCGCCCCTCCGTGAGGAGAGGCTTTTTGGTCAGATTCCTATTTTCAGGTATCCGGACACAAATCTTTTGTCTCAAATCTCCTGTCTGGCGTCTTACTTTTGTGCAGTGTCCGCTGGCTGGGGGGCCGGGGCAGGCTTGGGCTTCAGGAACCGGTCGCGGAGTTTATTTTTCTCGGCTTCCAGTTTCTTGCGGGCTTCTTCCCTGGCCCGGTCGTCGGCTTCTCTGGCTTTCTGCTGAAGTTCCTGCTGACTTTTCTCAGCTTCAGCTCTCAGGCGTTCCTGCTCGGCCCGGGCTTTTTCTTCGGCTTCCGCTTTCAGCTTTTCTCCCTCGGCTCTGGCTTTGGCCTCAGCTTCTTCTTTCACTTTGTCCACCCCGGCAGTTACTCTTTCCGTTACGGCTGCTTTTACCGTTTCCTGCACCGTGCCACTGGCACTGCTGCCGGCAAGGCCCACTTTTGGCTGTTTGTGGGTGCCGCCCACGTTGAGGTTAAGCGTAATGGTTTCGGCGTTGGCTGTCTGCCTGCCCGTCAGTTGAGCAAGGGCATTGTTTACCTGGGCACCAACTGCTCCGGCGGGTATATCCAGTTTTACCTTGTAATCCAGTGAACCGTCGATGCCGTTGCTTCCGCCGATATTCATGACGTAGTTGGCGATTTTCACGTCAAAGGGCTGAAAAGCAATCCGTCCGTCCTTCACTTCGGCTTTCATGATAATGTCGCGCAGCTGGGCCGGAGAGAGATCGTTGAGCCGCGTTACGCGTTCCACGGCGGCCAGCACCGGAGCATCTTTAAGCACTGCCTGCAGGATTTGGATTACGCCGCCCCCGGTAAGTGAAGAGTAAACCGGCATCATGTCCTGGGCCAGCAAACCGCCAATTTTAAAGTCAGTAGAAACCTTGCCCTGTATGTACTGCGCCATTGGCATCAGCGCCTTTACCGTGTTAAAAGTATTGAAAGCTTCCTGCACCGACACATTGGTCATATTCAGGTCGAAGGCAAAGGCCGGCCTGGTCTTTTCTTTCGGGTCGTACACCCCATTGGTGATAAAGCTGCCCCCGAGGCTGTTGAACGCCACCTGATCCATCCGGACAGTTCCGTCCCGTACGATTACGGTTCCCTTCATGTCCTTCATGGTCATATTGTCGTACAGCACCTGGTCAATGGTAGAAATCAGCGTGAAATCAATATTCTGCGGCACTTCCACCACCGTCAGCGGCTCTTCGGCCGTAGCCGGGGCATTGGGATCTTCGGTCATCCATTCGTTGACGTTGAACTTCTGCGAAGCAAAAGCCATGTTGCCGCGGATGGTCTGGTTTTCCCGGAACAGGTAGGCCATGTAGTTAGACAGGGTACCAGTCAGGGAAACGTCGCTTTTACCCAAATAACCGTTGAACTTCGTCAGGTTGATCTGCTGCGGAGTAAAGGTCATATTTGCCTGGTTAATTTTCATTCCCTGAGGCAGATCCGGACTGGCATAGGTCAGCTCCTCTACCTGCATGGTGCCGCTGGTAGCCAGCTGATCATACCGCTCAGCTTCTACATCCGACATCTTTCCTTTGGTTGCAATGTCCATCACCAGGTGACCCGTTACGGTCATGTCTTCCAGCGGATAGATTTTCGTCAGCTTGGTCAGGTTAAGACCGCCTTTCGCCTCAATATCCCAGGTGTAGTTGTCGAGGTTCTCTACGTAGCCCTTAGCCACCAGCGGCTCGCCTTCCAGCACCATCCGGAAATCCGGAATTGTAATTTTGGTGTCGCCCATCCGGCCGGTGGCATTATTTACTTTCGCGTTGAAATTCAGCTGCTCAACCGGAGCCGGAAAATCTTTGGACTTTACGTAGCCGTTGGCAAGGCTCATGGCCGCGTTTATCGCCGGCATTTTCTTCAGCGTGTCGCTGTAAACACCTTTGGCCACCAGATCAAGGTTGTACAGACCACGCAGGGTGAGGCCTTCCATCGGGAACATTCTGGTGAGTTCGCCGAGGTTCAGCTTAGCCTTCACGTTGGCGTCAATGTCGTGGCTGAGGTCAAAGCCTTTTACCAGCACGCGGCCATCTACCGGATTGTTACCGAAGTCGGCGTGGAACTGCTTGATATTCGCTACTGCCTTCTTCAAATCGCCGTCCGGGTTATCAACACTCAGGTCTACGTTGATATTGTTGACGGCCGTAGGCAGACCGGCGTATTTCATCGTGCCGTTCTTTACCTGCACATTCAGTCCGAAACCGGGCATTACCGTGGCGGTGTAATCACCCTTCACGTATCCGTCAAACGCCACGTTACCGTCGGCCTTCAGCTCATCAAAGTGATTGGTGTATACCCCCGGCACCAGAGAAAGCAGACTCTTGAAGGTATTTTCCTTTGCCTTGAAGATCACGTCCATGCGGGTTGTGTTGGTATCGGGCAGGGCCACCCAGCCATCTACGCCGAAGACAAAGTCATTGACCTTGAAGTTATTGTTGCGGAACGTATACTTCGACTCCGGCAGGTTCATGTTCAGCGTCACATCGGCGGCTACTGCCTTCTTGTTCAGGTATTCCATGCCGTCAAACCGGAAGGTCAGCGCATCGGTAGTGGTTTGGGTGGTGAGATCGAAAATGTCCTGGGTAAAATCGCCGCTGCCAGAGTGGTTCAGGTTCACCAGCCGGGCGTACATGGGCATGCTGCGGTCGTCGTAGACCACGTAGCCGTTGCGGATCGACCACTCTTCCACCTGAAGGGCAAACTGGGACCGGGCCGTATCGGCTTCAGCCGTAGTGGTAGTGTCGGGAATATAAATGTCATAATTGGCGCGGCCATCCTTCAGCACCTTCACCAGAATGCGCGGGCTTTCCAGGTCAAGCGCCTTTACCTTTATTTTTTCGCCCCGGATCACGCTCATCAGGTTTACACTGATCTGGAAGGATCGGGCCGATGCCAGGGTGTCGCCCCGGAAAACACCTTTGCCGACTACACCGAAGTTATCCAGCGAAGCCGTAAGGTTGGGGAAGTGCCGGAACAGGCTCACGCCGAAGTCGTTGAAGTACACCTGAGCATCAACCTTTTTAGAGATTTCCTGCTCTACCTTCGCCCGGATTTCATTCTTGTAGATGATGGGCAGGATAAACGCAGCACCCAGCAGGACCAGCAAAATACCCAGAATGATTAAAGCAGCCTTTTTCATATATGTGAACTGAATGTTAAGGTCAAAAAAATGTGAATTGTTATTTATCCGTGCAACTGATACAGTCCCGCAAGTGAATAGTCCGGACAAACGGACCAGAATTGTGACTGAAGACAAAAGTTGCCCTAAAATTCCGGTTCTGAAAGCTAAGAAGTAACACAAACCATACCGTTTTCTTACACCGGCAAAATAAAGCTGATCCTCAAGAGGCTAAGGCAGCTGCTGCTTTTCAAACACCAAACGCAGGCGTTAAGTTTGCGGTGGCAGAGGCGGCACCCATTCCGGCCGGCAACTTCACCGGCACCGTCCGGCGAAAAGTTTACCCTTTACGGTGAAAGGCTATCTTTGCGGCATGCAATTCAAATATCCGCTGATTCTGGCCTCCGGCTCTCCGCGGCGCCAGCAACTGCTGAGAGAAGCCGGGTTTTTATACTCCCTGCGCATGAAATCAGTCCCGGAAGATTTTCCGGAAGATATGCCAGTGGCCGAAGTGCCCGTGATGCTGGCCCGCCGCAAGGCCGAAGCCCTGCGCCCTGAACTCTCCGGCGAAATCGTGCTGACGGCCGATACCGTAGTCATCATTGAAGGGATCATTCTCAACAAACCCGCCGATGAAGCTGAAGCATTCACCATGCTGAGCCGGCTTTCCGGCAAAATGCACCAGGTTATTACAGGTGTATGCCTGCTGTCCTCCGAAAAGACGGTTACCTTCTCCGATCTGACGGAGGTGTATTTCAAGCCGCTTTCAGCGGATGAAATTACCCGGTACATCCGCCAGTGCCAGCCTTACGACAAGGCCGGAGCCTACGGGGCGCAGGAGTGGATGGGCATGGTGGGTGTGGAAAAGATCGTTGGCTCTTATTTCAACGTCATGGGCCTGCCTGTGCACCGGGTGTATGAGGAGTTGGTGAGGTGGTAGGGAGGAGTGGTAAGTGTTTAGTGGCCGGTAGTAAGTAAAATATGGTTACTTACAGCCTGCTACTGACCACTAGCCACTAAACACTTACCATTGTTTAAAACTTCAATCCCACTTCCAGTGAAAACAGCTGGTTGCGCAGGGAAAGGTCATTGTTGATTCCTGAACCGGCATAATCCAGGTTGGTAAGTGCATTGATCAGGCCGCGGTTGTAGTTAAGTCCCGCAAACAAGGCCGTATTGGTGCCCAGCACGTACTCCGCCCCTGCGCCCAGGTACAGGCCAGCGTCAAATGGTTTGAACACCCGTTTGTTGTTTTGTGCTTCTGACTGTTCGTAAAGAAAATTATTGCCTTTATCCTGTGGTTTCTCGGCAAGTTTAAAGTCCATGGTGCCTCCCAGCTGGAAGTACACACGGATATCGGGGGCAACTTCGTTGGTGAACAGCTTAACGGTCAGGGGCACCTGGATGAACTGCAGGTTATAGAGACTCCGAAGGTCTTCAGTAGTACCGCTGTTGCCCATCCGGACAAGCCCGCCCAGCGAAGTTCTCTTGACCGTATACCACAGACCTGTGCTGAAAGCATAATTATCAGCAAAGAAAAAGTCTGCGGTTGGGCCGGCACTGAACCGTAAACCGGTACCGCCATTGGTAGCGTCATTGTATATACCGTCGCTGACTACCCCGTTGAAGGCGATGCTGGGAGCAAACCTGAGGCCGATTTTTACCTGAGCGAAACTGTTGAGAGACAGGGCCAGAGCCAGAATCAGTAGTGCGGTTTTTTTCATAACTTTGTTAAGGTTTGACTGCTAAATTAGTTTGTACGGCGAAAATGCAACGATTGATTTATATTTTTTTAATTTTTTGCGTGTTTATTTTTCCCGCCTGTGACCGCAGAGAAGGACCAGACGTGTCCGGAATTTCGGTCAGTGCTCCTGTGGAGCGGCTGGAACCGGAAATGATGGCCCTCCGGTCGGCATCCGACGCCGAAGCATTTCTGGCCCGCCATCCGGGATTTGCACGCGGATTTCTGGGAATGGACACGACGCAGCCCGCGGCTGTGCTTGCGGGTCAGCTCTACCAGATGGTCAGCAACGAAGGGTTCCGGAAGTTGTCTATGGAAGCCAGTCAGGCCTTCGGCGACTTTGCCCAGGTGCAGAAACAGTTTGAAGACGCTTTCCGGCACATCAAATACTATTATCCCGATTTCAAGGCCCCGAAGATACAGACGGCCGTTTCAGGCCTGGGCACCCTTTCGAAAGGCCAGGACCTGTTCGTGTCTGACAGTCTGGTAGTGGTCAGCCTGGATTTCTACATCGGCGAAGACAAGGCGTCGTACGTGCCCGATGTGCCCTTCTACGTACTCCGGCGCTACCGCAAAGAATTCATTGTGCCCTCCGTGGTGCTGCTGATGTCGCAGAAGTACAACCGCACCAACCCGGCCGACCAGTCGCTGCTGACGGAGATGGTTTATTACGGCAAAGCCTTTGAATTTGCCAGAGCCGTGCAGCCCGGCCTGCCCGACAGCCTGGCAACGGTGATTTTTACCGGCAGGCAACTGAAGGATACGCAGGAAAACCGGGATATGGTATGGGCGCATTTCATCGAAAATAAACTGCTGTACGAAACCAGCCATTTCAAAAAAGTAAAATACATCGGGGAGCGGCCCTACACGGCTGAGATCGGTGAAAAGTGCCCCGGGGCCGTCGGCCGCTGGCTGGGCTGGGAGATCGTAAAGAAATACCGCCGCGAAAATCCGGAAGTATCCCTGCCCCAGCTCATGAAGGATACCCGCACCCAACATATCTTTGAGGAGTCGCACTACAAGGGACAGTGATACCGGTTGCCTCCTCTCCAGCCAGTGCTGAAACCCGTCCGGAAAGCTGGCACTGCTGGTCCCATCATTCAGATTAACAATGCAGTCACTGCACTGCACCCTTGCGTATGGCGGAGAAAAACATCAGCAGTCAGCCGGCCTGTATTCTGCCGGGGCTGAACATCTGGTCGGGTACTGCCTTTTTTTTGCTGGTGGTGTACTCGGCGGCGAAAGCATGGAATGGAGGCGACTTTGATGTTTATCTCCACGCGGCTGCCAAACTGAGCCGCCTTGAAAATATTTATCAGCCGCCCTTTCTGTATAAGCTGCCCTACATTTACAGCCATTTTTTCGCCCTTGTCCTGATTCCCTTTACCTGGCTGCCCCGGGTAGTGACCGAGTTTGGCTGGTTGCTGGCCAATCTTTTTTTTCTGTACCGGATCTGGAAGCTGACGTCGTATTACCTGCACCTGAAGCTTCTGTTGCCCTGGCAGTACCGGATGGTGCTGGTCGTCACCTTTGCCCTCACCCTCCGGTTTATGCTGTACAATTTCGACATGATCCAGCTGACCATATTTCTCCTGTACGTCAGTATGGAGTCGTTGTACCTGATCGGAAAGAACCGGAAAACAGCGGGTGCAGTGCTGCTGGGGGTGGCCATGAACATTAAAATACTGCCATTGGTGCTGCTGCCTTACCTTTTTTACCGCCGCGAGTGGAGGGCCGGCCTGGTGAGCATTGCCGTGTTTGCGGTGCTCCTGTTTGTGCCTGCCCTTTTCGTGGGATACGACTTCAACCTGACCCTGCTGGCCGACTGGTGGACCGCCATCAATCCGGCCAGTGCCGCCCGTACGGCCGGTGAAGTAGAAGCCGGTCCTCACGGTCTGCCGGCCCTGATTCCTGTCTTGTTCATGGAAACCACCGGCAATCTGCCTTACCGGCGGCATCTGCTCGATTTGCCGTATGAGCAGGTGTTTATTGTTCTCAATGTCACCCGGCTGCTGCTGATTCTGCTGGTGCTGTACTTTCTACGGACCCTCCCGTTCAAACCTTCCCCTTCCCGAACCCAAACCTTTTATGAACTGAGTTACTTATTTCTGGTGACGCCGCTGCTGGCTCCGCAACAGCAGAAATACGCCTTTTTCTACGTATTCCCGGCAGTGGCGTACCTGGTCTGTTTTTTAATTTCCTGCCGGACGGGCCGGCTGATAAATTTTGGCATCGGGCGTTGCCGGGTGGTTATCGTACTGCTTGGCGTCTTTTTTATCCTCACTACCGGTACGTGGGACATTCTCATCGGCCGCCCGTTGAGCGACATTACCCAGCACTACCGCCTTATTACGTACGGTACGCTGCTGCTGATCGTGCCGCTTGCCTTATGCAAACCGCAGTACCTGATTCAGCCCGCCGGTTCTCCATGGCAGGAGCCTCAACCGGAATTGCTGCCGCAGGAAGGCCGCAGTAAGTGAGCTATCGGGTTATTGACTGATAAGTTACTGCCGTACCTGCCGGAAAGAGAGAGGTACCGGACTGCCCCGGCCCGGCCTCAACCGGATATATCTCCGCCGAAGAGGCGGTTATGCCCGGAAACTGTTAAATTCGCAAAAATAATTACGGGTGTATTTCAACAATGATTGGGCTCTGGTTGTACCAATGGCCAATGAAGAGGCTGATTTTGAGCCTTTTGTCAGTTTGCTGCAGGAAGTTTTGGAGAAGCTGGAAAGTGGCCGCGTCTATCTGGTTGTTGATCAGGTTTCCAGAGACAACACTCTGACGCTGTGTCGGGAGCTGTCGGAGCGCAATCCGAAATTTGTAACCGTCTGGGCCCCTGAGAACCGCAATGTGGTGGATGCGTATCTGGCCGGCTACCGGGCTGCCTACCACGGGGGGCACACCTTTATAATTGAAATGGATGCCGGACTGTCGCACGACCCGCGGGCCTTGCCAATGTTCCTGCGGGTACTGAATGAGGGGAATGAATGTGCTTTCGGCAGCCGGTTTATCAATGGCGGCAGCACGGCCGATTCAGCATGGGGCAGGTGGTTTCTGTCCCGGTTTGGTACGCTTCTTTCCAACTGGATGCTGGGTACCCGCCTGAAAGACATGACCTCGGGCTACCAGGGATTTCACCGGCACGTAGTGGGGCAGTTTCTGAACCATCCGCTCCGGTCAACGGCGCACTTTTATCAGACTGAGCTGAGGTACTTGCTTCGGAAAAAAAGATACATGGAGGTGCCGGTTCACTACCGGGCTCCTTCGGCCAGTGTTTCGCCCAGGGCCATCCGCAATGCCCGCCAGACGCTGTTGTACTACTTCGGACAGCGGCTGTTGGGGAAAAATGTCTGTTTATAACAACCAGCCTTAATGAAAAAAAAGATCACCATTATTGGGGCGGGTATCTCCGGATTGTCAGCTGCCCGTTTTCTGACCACTGCCAGGGCGGAAGTGGAACTGCTGGAAAAAGCGGAAACGCCAGGCGGACTGGTAAAATGCGAATATGTGGCGGATAATCTGTTTCACAAAGTAGGTGGCCACGTGTTCAATGCCCGGAACCGGGAAATCTTCGATTGGTTCTGGTCTCAATTTGATCAGGAAGCTGAGTTTTTCAGGGCTAAGCGAAATGCTAAGATTCTTCTCGGCGGGAAGCTGATCGGGTATCCGCTGGAAAATTATCTCTTCCAGCTCGGCCGGGAAACAGTGAAGGATGTTCTCGAGGATTTGCTTCGTCTGGAAAACAGAAGCTGTGGGAGCCAACCCGAATACCGGAACTTTGAAGATTTTCTGATGGGCAACTTTGGCGGAACCTTGTATAAGCTATATTTCCAGCCTTACAACCGGAAAATCTGGAACACCGACTTATGGCAGATACCCCTTGAGTGGCTGGAGGGGAAGCTGCCCATGCCCGACATCCGGCAGATTTTACTGAGCAACATGGTGAGGGAAGAAGAATCGGAGATGGTACACTCCACTTTCTTTTACCCCAAATCAGGCGGCTCCCAGTTTATCGCTAACCGGCTGGCCGAAGGGCTGTCCATACGTACTGGTTACGAGGTCAGTACAATTGAGCGCCGGGCCGGCCGGCTTCTCGTCAACGGGACGTTGGATACAGCCATGGTCATTTATACCGGTGATGTCCGGAGGCTGGCTGATCTGCTCAGCATATCCGACGGCAACCTGCAGGAAGCCCTGAGAAGGGTCCGGGATCTGAAATCAACGGGTACTTCCAATATTTTCTGTGAATGCGATGCCAATGACATTTCGTGGCTGTACATCCCGGAGGCCTTCACCAAAGCCCACCGCATCATTTACACGGGTAACTTCAGCGCGGCCAATAACGGGGGCACTGACCGCCGGACCCGCGGCCTGCGTGGTGGAATTTTCCGGAAAAGTCGCCCCTGAAGTGATGAAGGAAGAAATCAAAAGGCTGCCGGGTAACCTGTCGCCCCTTGCTTTCCACTACCAGCCAGACTCCTACGTTATTCAGGAGAAAGATACCTGGCAAAAGATAGATGATCTAAAAAAAAAGAACTTGAAAAACATGATATTTACCTGGCTGGCCGGTTTGCTGAATGGGAGTATTACAATATGGATAAGGCCATCGAAGTGGCGCGGGACCTCGTGTGCAGGATCACGGGGCTGATGGAAGCAAGAGAGTACGAGGCAAGCCAGGCCCGGGGTGGGTAAAAAGGTAGAAAGCAGCGGGCTTTCCGGGCAGGCGGTCGTCCGGAAAAGATTTTTCCCTGACCCGGCTTGCGGCAGGGGCCGGTGTGCGGGCAGGCCAGGTAGCGAACCTTACGCTGGATAATGATTTAATTCAACGGCCACCAACTTATCCTGCCCTTTAATGGTTATAAAATAGTTACATTTTCTCCAAAAAGTATAAAAACCGAATGGCAAGAGGACGCAAGGATGATATCCCCGAAGAAGACAAAAAACGCAAGGTATCCGGCCGGGATTTCCGGGAAGCGTTGAAAATTTTCCGCTTTGTTCTCCCTTATAAGGTATACTTTATCCTGGGCCTGATTTTCCTCGGGTTCTCGGCACTGACCTCCCTTGCTTTCCCTTTGCTGGCAGGAGAGTTAATCAACGCTGCCGTCGGGAAGTCTGACTTCACCATCAATCAGGTGGGGGCAGGTTTGCTGATCAGTCTGGTATTGCAGGCTGTTTTTTCGTTTTTCCGGGTGGAGTTATTTGCCCGGGTAAGCGAGAATACCCTTCGCGACATACGCAGCACCTTGTACAGCAAGATGATTACACTCCCGATCAGGTATCTGGAGAATAAACGGGTAGGAGAGCTGATCAGCCGCCTTACCGCGGATGTGAACCAGTTGCAGGATGTGATTTCCTTTTCGCTGGCTGAATTTCTCCGCCAGATCATTACCCTCATTGTCGGCATCACAATTGTAGTGATCCGTTCCCCGCAGCTGACGCTGTTCATGCTGGGGATTTTTCCGCTGATTATCGGCGCTGCTCTGTTCTTCGGCCGGTATATCCGTAAGCTTTCCAAAGCAACGCAGGATCAGCTGGCCAGGACAAATATCATTGTGGAAGAGACCCTGCAGGCCGTAAACGTGGTGAAAGCCTTTACCAATGAGGCGTACGAAGTCAGAAGATACGATACGGCTTTGCAGCAGGTAATGGGAACGGCCCTGAAAACTGCCCGTTTGCGGGGTAGCTTTACTTCTTTCATCATTGTGGCGTTGTTTGGCGGCATTTTCAGCATTCTCTGGTATGGTACGACCTTGCTGGCCTCCGGCGCCATCAAAGAAGGGGAGTTGTTCGAGTTTATTCTCTACACGGTGTTTATTGGTGGAGCCATGGGCGGCATGGGCGACCTGTACGCGCAGTTGCAGAAAACCATCGGTGCCTCAGAGCGGGTACGGGATATTCTGGGCGAACAATCAGAAGTAGTGCTGGCTGAGGATGTAAAGACACTGCGCATTTACGGGGAGATTGCTTTTGAGGACGTCAATTTTTCCTACCCAAGCCGTCCGGATATGCCGGTACTCAGGGGCATTGACTTCCGCATGGAAGCCGGGCAAAAAATTGCGCTGGTCGGCTATAGCGGCGCGGGTAAATCAACCATCGTGCAGTTGCTGATGCGCTACCACACGGCTACGTCGGGCCGGATTCTGGTGGACGGACAGGACGTAACTTCGTTCGACATCCGGCAGTTGCGGCGCAACATCGGCGTGGTGCCGCAGGAAGTAGCCCTGTTTGGAGGTACGATCCGCGAGAACATTGCGTACGGCAAACCCGGCGCCTCGGATACGGAAATCCGGGAGGCGGCCCGCAAAGCCAATGCACTGGATTTTATCCTCACTTTTCCTGAAGGCCTCGACACCGTAGTAGGGGAGCGGGGCGTAAAATTATCCGGCGGCCAGCGGCAGCGCATCGCCATTGCCCGGGCCATCCTGAAAGATCCTGCCATCCTGATTCTCGACGAGGCTACCAGTTCACTGGATGCCGAATCGGAAAAGCTGGTGCAGGACGCCCTGGATGAACTCATGAAAGGACGCACCACGATCATTATTGCCCACCGGCTGGCCACGATCCGCAAGGTGGATTACATCTACGTGATCAGCGAAGGGCGCATCACCGAATCGGGTACCCACGAGCAACTGGCCGATCTGGACAACGGCATCTACCAGCACCTGCTCAGGCTGCAGTTTGAACTGGAGTAGGGGAGTTGATAGTTATTCGTTGGTGGTTATTTGTTTTTAGTTAAGCATCCGCACTGGTTCCGGCGCCCATGCCGGAACCTTGTACTGCCCTTCCATTCATACAAAAAAACTCCGGGGGACCGGAGTTTCAAACGTTCATAGCTGGCAAGAAATTACTTCTTTCCGTAACGGCGGTTAAACTTCTCAACGCGGCCGGCAGTATCTACCAGAACGTTTTTGCCGGTGTAGAAGGGGTGAGAAGCTGAACTGACTTCTACCTTGATTACCGGATAAGTCTTGCCATCGAGGTCAATCGTATCGGCGGTGTTGGCCGTTGAACGGGTAATGAACTTCTCATCACTGGAAAGATCCCAGAATACCACTTCGCGGTACTGAGGATGGATATCTTTTTTCATTATATGTAAAATTATAAATTGCTTTCGGGAGAAACAGGGCGCAAATATAAGCATTTATGTTTGGAGCCGGATAGTTATTGGCCGTTTTTTTTCTCCGGCCCCGCCGCCCCGGCAGTCTACCCTCATGAAAACGAGCTGATTGGCCCCTTTGACAGTCCGGGAAGTGCAATCTTTTGCCATTCCCTTTAAAGTGACGTTTCCGGCTTTATGCGGCACACATAATAATCGTCCGGGAAAGCTGCTATGCATTCAAACTGTTCTCCTCCCGCCCGGACTTCTTCCACTGATAGGTTCAGGTCCTGTATGCTGGATATGTGCAAGATCACATATTGCCTGCCCGTATTCTGACAATATTCCCAGAAGGAGATTTGAATGGAGCCCTTTTCCCTTAGGTAGCGGTAGACTTCGATAGCCTGTATATTGAAGCGGTCTATCTGGTTAAAAACAAAGCTGATGGGAGCCACAATGGAACTGCCTTCGGGAATGGTGGCAGCAACCCGGGCATGCGTGGCCACGGTGTCTGTCCGACGCCCGATCAACTGCAGATCCAGCACGGTATGAATAATCAGGTACACAGCCAATGCGCCGCCAAAAACATATTTCCACCTGAAATCAGCCTGTGCAAACCGGTGAGCCACTCCCTGCGCAATGATTGTTATAAAAAAAGGTATGTACAGAATATAATACTTGGTATTGATATCCCGGGTGATCACTGCCACTGCCAGTACAAGCAGAAGCGTGTACATTAACAAAAAACCATGATTGCGCCGCAGGTAAGAGAAACAAACAAGGAGTATAAGGAGCAACAGCCCGGTCAGGGAAGCTTGCGTCGAGGCACGGAACAAACGCATATGCTCATAGGTAATCTTGACGAAGTAGTTCCAAAAGGAAAAGTTGTTCTCTTTCAGCGCGGGATCATGGCGGAACTGAAATAGAAAAAGTTGAAAATCCTGCTCCGTCCCTATGTCAAAAAAGTACAAGGCGGTTACGGCCAGCGATGCGAAGGCAAATACGGCAGTTTTCCTGAATTCTTCACGGAGAAATAACAATCCTCCTCCCGCTGCGATAAAAGTAAGGCCATTCAGGTGAATAAACGCGGCCAGTCCGGCCAGTAAACCCGCAGCCGCGACTGGAAGCAGCGCATTTTGTTGTACACCTTTATGCAATAACAGAAAAGAGAAAAAGCCAAGGCAGGCGTGTGATAACTCGGGGCGGTAGGAGTAGGAGTATTCAAAAATGGATGCGTTGATAATCAGTAGTATAACTGTCAGTAACTGGACGCCAGTGCTATGGTACCCGGTAAAGTTACGCTGGTAGTACAGTAACAGCACGATCAGCAGCAGCAGGTAAGGCAGGGGAATGGCTTTCAGCACCCAGGGCGAAAAACCGAATAATTGTATGAACCACGCGCCCTGAATCACATGGAACTTATGGGCGTTAAGCACCTTATCTTCATATTGTAAAAATCCGGTAAAAACCTCGGAGCGAATCTGGCCGGTACGCGCCATCATCAGCGCTTCATCGGCAAACCAGGCGTCATCCATGTGTATCCAGCGGTGGTAAAAGCTGAATACAAACAACGCAACAACGGCAATCAGCAAAGTCAAGAGTAACGGGTGCCTTTTCTGCCTGAGCAGTTGAGATACTTGATACATGAGAGTTGGGTAATCCTGAAAAGTAATGGCAGGGCATCGGAATTGCCACAGCAGGGATGATTTTGAGGGGACCAGATCCAAATTTATAACAGAAAACTGGTTTTCCTGAAAAATTATTTATTTGGAATGACCCCTCCGGCCTGCTCCTCCAGACGGATGTAAAACAACTCCGTAGCCACTTTAAAATCCGCCGCGCGGCCCTTCAGGGTAGTTGTTTGCCACTTTTCCGTCGGCGTAAGGGTGGTGTACTCCTTCCCGGAAGCCTTTACCTTTACCGGCATGGCAAAGCCGGCAGCTTTTGCCTCCCAGCGGTAGCTGATCTGCACTTCGTCCCTGCGCGGGGTCAGTTTGTACTGTAGCACCGGCGGCTTCGGGTAGTTCAGGTACTGATCAAAAAAAGGAGCGAAGTTTTTGGCGGTCCGGGTGTTGATGTAACGGACAATATCCTGGGTACGGATGGTTTTGTAACGGAAGGTTTGGCTGAGCCCGTAGAGAATCTCAAACCACAGCTTATCGTCGCTGATGGCATTTCGGAGCGTATGCAGCATAAGGGAACCTTTGAAATAATGATCCGAAGTCATCCAGTTGTTGAATGCCACTTCCGGCGGCCCCTGCACCGGCTCGATGTTCCGGATCAGTTTGGCTTCCCCCTGCAGGTAGCGCAGCGCCGTTTCGTAGCCCAGGGTACACTCCACGTACAGCGCCTCGGCGTAGGTAGTGAATGATTCCTGAATCCACATGTCGGCGTGGTCGGCCGCCGTTACGCTGTTGCCCCAGTATTCGTGGGCACTTTCGTGAATGATGATGTAGTCAAAACCAAGTCCGGCGCCGGATAGGTCGCGGCCCAGGTAACCCTTCTGGTAATTGTTGCCGTAAGCAATGGCACTTTGGTGCTCCATGCCCAGGTAAGGCGTTTCGACCAGCGCATAACCATCCCGCCAGAACGGATATTTGCCAAAGTATTTTTCAAAACAGGCCAGCATCGGTTTTACCTGCGTAAATTGTTTCCGCGCCTTCACTTCGTTGTAAGGCATCACATAATAATCCAGCGACAGTGTATCGCCGTCGGCAGCGGTGTAGATATCCGAAAAGTGAGTGTACCGGCCGATGTTCAGCGTTACGTTGTAGGCGTTGATCGGGTAGGTAACCTTCCAGTTGTACCGGGTGAAGCCGCCGTCGGCCTCACCCGTGCCGGCGAGGTTACCGTTGGATACGCACATCAGGTCGCGGGGTGCCTCGCAACTGATGGCCATGCTGTCGGGTTCATCGGAGGGGTGATCTTTGAGGGGCCACCACACGCTGGCACCGGTTCCTTCCACGGCCATGGCTACCCACGGCTTACCCGTTTTGTCCCGTGCCCACACGAAACCACCGTCCCAGGGGGCGTTTTTGGCCACTATGGGCTTGCCGCCGTAGTACACGGTTACCGAATCAACCGTTCCGGTTTTCTGCAGTTCCGGAAGGGTCACGAATACCGCTGTGCCTTCCCGCTTGTAAGTCAGCGGTTTGTCCCGGTGAGTGATCCGCGAAATCTCCATATCCGGGAACAGGTCCAACTGAAACTGCCGGAAATCAGCCGTGGCCCTGTAGACAATCGTGTTGTATCCCCTTACCGTGCTGTCAGCCGGATTTACCCGCACGTTCAGGTTATAGTACCCGACATCGTAACAGGTGCGGAGCGGAGTAAGGGCACCGCGCAGACTGTCCTGACGCGAAAAGCGGGTAGCCTGACGGGTACCGGGCAGGTTTTGCGCTCCGGCCGGTAAAACGGATAGCAGGAGCAGAAACAGGAGGATAAGGCGCATGAATTTTCTTATTATGGCTTTCGGCAGATGGTTTTTAAATGAATTTCCCGAAAAGATTTCTTGCAGATTTTCGCAGATAAGGGCGCAGACAGGCGCTGATTTTGTTTTCATCTGCGAAAATCTGCGGTTTCATCTGCGCATATCTGCGAGAAACTTCCGCGAGAAATATAACCCGACTTACTCCTTATCATTTTTCACGCCAAATCCTCCCGGTAAATCACCGTACGGAAATAGTTGCCCGGTTGCTGGAAGCAAAGCTGAATGGCAGGCTCCTTCACGCCGTACGCCGGTGAATACCAGACCTCCCGGCTTTGAATGGGCAGCGGATCGCCTCCTTCGCCGGATGATGCAATGCGGAAACCGAGGTCGCGGAACTGCGGGTGCGGGTGCCAGAGTTGCCTGCGCGGCAGTAAGTCAAGCGTGGGCAGGGCCGGGAGATCCAGCGTATCTTCAATCTGCCATTCCGGCCGGTTTTTGTGCTGCTTTACACGGCGCGTGTGAAAGATAGCCGGGTGCAGGTGGCGGTACACGTGCGTTTTTCCTTCAAAAACAATCCACTCGTGGTCTTCGGAGAGGGTGGCCGACACCGCCTGACTCCAGTGGTACCACACAAAGCGGCCTCCCTTCTGCATCTGGTCGTGGTCGCCCAGCTGAACGGTGTTGTGGGAGTTGGTTCCGGTGAAAAACTGCAGCAATCCGGGCGAGGTATTGTACTTGTAGGAGCCCGCGTCGCGCATGAGGTTGATGCCGTTGAGCCACAGGTCGAGGTGCAGGTTATCAGCCTGCGAAGGACGGTCGGGGTGGTTGCCGCAGCGGATAAAGGCAAATCTGGCCGGGTCGCGGAGTACATGGAAGCCACCGTATTCGTAGCTCCGCGAGGTTTGGTGAACGGGGGAAAATCCGGTGCCGGCTGTGGTTTCCTTGCCGTACCAGAAGAGATCTTCCTGCCAGGGGCCGGGGCCGTAAAGGGGTTTTCCGGTGAAGTAGTAATGCAGGGCATTCAGCTGGGGACGGAAGTCCCGGTACCCGCAGCCGTTCAGCCGAAAAAACAAAGCCCCGTCGTTGGCCCCGTAGTTGGGCAGGTGCCCGGTCGGAAGGTCCTGCATCTGGCAGAGCAGATTCAGTGACTTGCGCAGCCGGTCACGCAGCGGCTCCGAAAAAGAGTCGCCGTTGGCTTCCGCCAGCATAAATGCCCACGTAAAGAGTTGAATGGTTACCCGGTGATAGTTATTGGAAAACTGCAGGTACGTGCCATCCGGGTAAATCTGGTAAAGCCCTTCTTCCTCCAGCCACCGCTTGCCGTTTTCGCGCCAGTCGCGGCTTTCGGGGAACTGGGGGTACAGGAGCCCGGTCAGGTACAGGCACAGGCATTCGGTGATGGCGTGGTTGTTTCGGACCGCAATGCGCGAAAAATCAATATTGGCGGCTACGTGCCGGGCCTGCCAGTAAATGGACCGGATCACGGAGCCAAATATTTCTTCCGTCAGGGTGGGGGAGTGTTTATAGTAATGCAGCGCAAAGGTCCAGTTGAGCAGCCGCAGGGAAATTTCCTGACTGCACACGTAATTGGGGCCGCAGTTGAGACTGTTTTTTTCGATCCAGTCGGTAATCTGCCCAAACACGCAGGGGGCCTGGTCTTCGCCCGAGTAGTAATCGTAGCGGATCAGCGGGTACAGGAAAGTAAACCGCGACTTCTCCCAGACAAACTTGATGTCGCCGCTGGCCGGATCAAGCTCCCGGATCTCGGTCCAGTGTTTTTTGGGGTCGTAGCGGAAGCCGGTACCGGGGTTGGTCTGCCAGTCGTAGTCTGCCCCGAGGGGCAGGTAAAAGGAATTGAAAAAAAGAAACTGCCCCTCCGTGATCCGCCTGACTTCAGTCTGCAACTGGTTTGAGGCTTCAGTGGATAATTCGAAGGGCGCCGGTAGCTCCCTTTTCGAATTGAAGAAAAACCTGCCACTCCCGCTTTTCCAGCGGTCAAGGGAGAAATCAAACGCCACCCGGGTCTCCGTGGGGAAGTCTCCCTTCAGCAGGCCGGTCCGTTTGCGCAGTTCGTAACCGGCCCGGAAGCGGAAAGCCCGCCAGCCCATGTTGCGCAGGAGCAGTGGCAGCGTCTGGAGTTTCTGGAGCATAGAGCCGGCAAAGTTGGGCACTTTTGGGGGGTTGGCAAAAGGAGCCCGGGCAGGTATACCAATATTTTGTCACGCAACATTCAAAGACATGCTCATATGGTAAAAGCGCCTTTTTTGGCAGTCTTACAACTGTTTTATAGTTCTTTGGAAAAATAAAAATTGGAATTTATGCATCGGGCACGAATCTTGTCCGTTATCTATAGTACTAAAACAGTAAAAAATATGATCCGGCAAAATGATAAAGTGATTACACCCGACGGGTTGGCAGTGGTGCAGGCGCTGGAGAAGACGAATAATGGTGCCGTAATGGCTACCTGCCTGTTGGAAAAGCCTTTTACGGTGGTAGACGTCACCCGGGGCATCCGTGATTATGGTTATCCGCCTTTTTCCATCGCCTATACTTATCCGCTTGACCGTCTGATTCTGGTGATGACCCCCCGCTACGATAATTAGTAGTTGGATTGAACGGTGCAGGTTACCACCGGATTTTCCGGAGAGACACCTGAATAATGAAACAGTCAGAAACGAAAAGCCCCGGTGGTATACAGACCACCGGGGCTTTTCGTTTTTCAGAAGTGATAGCCGCCAACTACCAAACCGCCACAATCATTTTACGTGTATCAGTTGGCA
>JAUJMU010000006.1:0-350000 GCA_030446715.1 Cytophagales bacterium
CTTTTATTTTTTCATTCGTCCGGTTACGGATTCCGTCGTCTCTTTCCGGCTTTCGTTCCGCTTCGCCAAACGTCTTTGTATCTTTTCGATAACTTGTGGTTCATCTGACTTTTCCGACTCAGTTTCCGGCCGCAAACGTCTTTTATTCATCCGCTGACTTTGGGCTACTTTTCTTGTTTCGTATTTGTTCCGGCTCAGCACCGTTTATCTTTTCGTTCCAACCGCACAGTTCTGACTTTTCCGGCTTACGTCTCCTCACGCCAAACGTGTTTGTTCTCCGCTGGCATACAACACTTGTGTATACGACATATGCCGTTTATCTGCCCTATACCCGAACCCCACCCTCTCCTACTCCGCCCGGCCCTTCCGGAATTCAATGGTAGCCACGTCGAAAGTAGTCCAGATGCTGATGTCCTTGTTCTGACTCCGCAGCACGAAATACAGGTCGTGCACGCCGTCCGTTGGGGTGAGGGCAGCCGTTACCTCCTGCCCTTTCTCGTTGACGTTGATAAACTGGCTGTTTACCAGCTTGCCCTCCGGTGAGCCCAGCCGCACTTCCATCGTTCCATCTTTGGTACACGACCAGGTGAGCAATAGGGTTGCCAACAGGGCAGGAGTGGTAAGGTTTGCAGTCATTCGGCGAAACAGGTTTGGAAATAATCAGGTTACGCTAAACGCATCGGGCTAAAACTGAATGATCAGAACGGGTGTTTGGGGCGATTATATACTTCTGCGGAATGGGTACACAGGTGTCATTCCCGAAGGGAATCTTTTTCAGTTGGAATATACTTTAACCTAAACAAAAAGGATTCCTTCCGGGAATGACGCATTGAGAAGGCAGGTGCTTCAATCTCAGATCAACTGGCCCTTCACCGGCGGCCTGTCTGATCTGTTCACCGCCCCAGACTACCCAGCGACGGGTTGTACAGTTTGCTGTGCAGTTGCTTCAGGCGGGCTTCCGGCATTTTGATCACCTTGCGGTCATACGTCATCAGGCCGTTGGTTTCGATTTCCACGTCAGTGGTCTGGGTGTACACCGCCGCTGATAACCCCTTCGGAATCAGCTTTTCCAGACTTTCCATAAAGACCGCGTACTTATCGAGCAGTTCTTCCTTGTTTTTGAAACTCTGGTATCCCCAGTTGTTTTTTTCCTGCCAGGTATGCCCTTCCAGCGGCAGCCCGAGGCCACCAAATTCACCCAGCACAATCACCTGCTTTGCGCCGTACAGCGCCGGGTCGGGCATTACGGGTTCGGGGTAGTTGTGCAGGTCAAGAATGTGGCCCACCAGGTGAAAGTTACCGCCGCTGGCACTGTTCACCAGGCGGCTCGGGTCGTACTGCATCGTCCACCTGGTGATTTCTTCGGTCCTGAACTGGCCCCACGCCTCGTTGAACGGCACCCATACCACAATTGACGGGAAGTTATAGTTGGCGTCCATGATGGCTTTCCATTCGGTGCGGAAAATCTTTTCAGATCCGGCGGTACGGTCTTTTTCAGTGCCCTTGCCGATAATACCCGGCCGCGACTCCCAGCGGTTGCCCATATCGCCGCTCGGCATGTCCTGCCATACCAGCATGCCTAGTTTATCGCAGTGGTAGTACCAGCGGGCCGGCTCCGCCTTCACGTGCTTGCGGATCATGTTGAAGCCCATTTCTCTGGTCTTCTCCACGTCAAACCGCAGGGCCTCGTCGGTGGGAGCCGTGTAGAGGCCATCCGGCCACCAGCCCTGGTCAAGGGGACCGTACTGGAATACAAAACGGTTGTTGAGCAGCATCCGCTGGATGCCGTCTTTATCGGGCTGCATCGAAATTTTACGCATGGCAAAGTAGCTCCTCACTTCGTCTACTACCTTGCCGCCGCGGACCACGGCTACCCGGAGGTCGTACAGGTGCGGGTTTTCCGGCGACCACAGTTTGGGATTGGCCACCGGCAGCACCGCCGGCGCATCGGCCGCAACGGTCTGCTCAGCAATTTTCAACTTACCATCGGAGGCAGTTACCCGGACCTGATCTCCGGCCTGAAGGTTCTGCACCTGAGCCGTTACCGTCAGGTTGCCCTTGTCGATGTCGGGCGTGTGCCGGGTAGCGGAAAGATAAGTTTTGGGCACTCCTTCCAGCCAGACCGTCTGCCAGATGCCGGTTACCGGCGTGTACCAGATGCTTTCGGGTTTCTTGACCTGCTTGCCACGCGGCTGAGGTCCGTCGTTGGATGGGTCCCACACCCGGACGGCAATTTCCTGCGCTCCATTGCCCTTTACCAGCGGCGTGATGTCGAGGGTGAACGGGTCGTAACCGCCCTGGTGGCTACCGGCTTTCCGGCCATTTACGTACACGTCGGCCTGCCAGTCAACGGCACCGAAGTGCAGCAACACGTTGCCGCCGCGCATTTTGGCGGGCAGCGACACGGTACACCGGTACCACAGTACGGTATCCTTTCCGGCTGTTTTACCTACGCCCGATAAGGCAGACTCCACCGGATAAGGCACCAGTATTTTACCAGAGAAAGCAGAAGGCATATTTTCGCCCTGGGCGGCCGGCAGCAGGGCGTAATCCCACAGGCCATTGAGGTTAAGCCAGTTTTCGCGGACCATGTGGGGCCGCGGGTATTCGGGCAGCGGGCCGGCTGGATTCACCCTGGCGGCCCACGGACTGGCAATGCGGCCTTCCACCATTTTCCAGCCAGTCTGCTGGGCCTGAAGAAGATCTGCACCGGAAAAAGAAAGAATGGCAATCAATAACAAAAATCTTTTCATAAGGCTGAATGAGGTTATCGGAACCGGAAACCTTTGTTTTGTCCGTTTCCATACGAATGGGACAAGTTAATATCTTATTTTGTCACGGTAAAATACATTTTGCGGTAAATGGTCCGTTTGCGGCGGCAGAGGCAGTACACGACGTTTTCCTGAAGGTATGGGAAAACCGGCAATTGCTGAACGATAACTTATCCAATAAAAGAAAAGAAGGTTTTCTGAGGTTGCGATTCCGGCGGCGGGCTGGTATATTGAAAACGTGGGGTGAAAGGTTTCCCGCAGATTGGTGTTTCCCGCAGAGGAATGCAGATTAAACCGCAGATTTTCGCAGATGAAAAGGGAATCAGCATGAAAAATCAGCGCCAATCTGCGCCCTTATCTGCGGAAATCTGCGAGAAACCCTCCCCCAAAAAAGTGAAATTATAGCTTAAACCACTGATCCATGCGAAATTTTCCTATTCTTGCCCGGTACGTTTTTCCCCTCATTCTTACCGGTACCATGGGCTACAGCCAGACCAAAGACGACGAGGCGCTGCGCCGCAAAGCCGCCAAAATTCACGAAAAGGTGCTTACGCTGGACACGCACGGCGACGTACCGACCCACATGGTGTCGCACCCGGAATTCGACATCGCTCACGAACACGACGCTACTACCGGCTCCCAGATTGATTTCCCAAGGATGAAAAAAGGCGGTCTGGACGCCATGTTTTTTGCCGTGTACGTCGGCCAGGGGCCCCGCACGCCGGAGGGCAACGCGCAGGCGAAGGAAAAAGCCATGAAGCTGTTTGACCTGATCCATACTTCCGTCAAGAACAACCCGGATCAGGCCGAACTGGCTACCACGCCCGAAGACGCCTACCGGATCGTGAAAAAGGGCAAACGGGCCATTTTCATCGGCATCGAAAACGGCTGGGTGACCGGCCGGGACCTGTCACTGCTGAAAACCTGCTACGGCCTCGGGGCCCGCTACGTCACCCTTTCCCACACGTCCAACAACGACATCTGCGACTCCTCCACCGACCCCAAAGGTCCGGAGCACAACGGCCTGAGCCCGTTCGGGGAAGAAGTCGTGGCCGGGATGAACCGGCTGGGCATGATGGTGGACATTTCGCACACCTCCGATTCTACCTTCTACGACGCTTTGCGCCTGTCGCAGGCCCCGCTGATCGCCTCCCATTCCTCGGCCCGGGCCGTGTTTGACCACCCCCGCAACATGAGCGACGACATGATCATTGCCCTCGCCAAAAAAGGCGGCGTAATCCAGATGAACATGCTCAGCGGTTACCTCGTCACTCAGCTCCCGAACGCCGAACGGGACGCAGCCATGCAGACCCTCCGCGAAAAATACGGCGACCCGGCCAGACTGAGCGAAGAAGACCAGCAGAAGATGTACGCCGAATTCCGGGAACTGAGAAAAAAGTATCCTGCTGAGCTGGCTACCCTTGAGCAGGTCGCAGATCACATTGACCACATCGTGAAGCTGGTGGGCGTTGACCACGTCGGCATTGGTGCCGACCTCGACGGCGGCGGTGGGGTAAAGGGCATGAACGATGTGGGCGAAGTAGGCAACATCACCCTTGAACTGGTCCGGAGGGGCTACTCCGAAAAGGACATTGCCAAAATCTGGAGCGGCAACCTGTTCCGCGTCATGAAGGAAGTGGAACGCGTAGCCGCCCGGCTCAATCAGCCGGTGGGCCATGCGGGGAGGTAGGGACAAAGTCGTAAGTACAGAGTCGTAAGTGACAAGTGGTAAGTGATTAGTGGCCGATCCCCGGAGGGGTTGGGTTACCGGCAGATTACTTGTATTCCGGTTGAATGTAAGGCAGCATAAAACCCACCGCTTCCCCTCCCATGAGGGGAAGCGGTTCTCCGGAAGCACTTCTGATAATGGCATAAATCTTATGAAGAGACCCAATTGTTTATTCTTCCTGAACCATCCCAACGCCTCCCCCACCGGCTCCACAATGCTTCCACGTTACTACTTACCACTTGTCACTTACGACTCTGAACTAACTACTCCCCTCCCCTATGCCTCCCCAAGCCGCGCAGACTGTTGTGAATACTGAAAAGCAGGCGGTAGCCGGCTGGCGGATCAAGGCCATCATGGGCGGGGCCGCAGGTAACCTGGTGGAGTGGTACGACTGGTACGCTTACTCGGCATTCTCCCTGTACTTTGCGCCGGCTTTTTTCCCCAAAGGCGACCTGACGGCCCAGTTGCTCAACACGGCCGGCATCTTTGCCGTGGGCTTTCTGATGCGGCCCGTCGGCGGCTGGCTGTTCGGCCGCATCGCCGACCGGACCGGCCGCAAAAAAGCCATGACCTCATCGGTGCTGCTGATGTCGTTCGGCTCCCTGATTATTGCCCTGACCCCTTCCTACGCCAGCATTGGCATTGCCGCCCCGGCCCTGCTGCTGCTGGCGAGGCTGCTGCAGGGACTCAGCGTGGGCGGTGAATACGGCACTTCGGCCACGTACCTGAGCGAAATTGCCACCCCCGGCCGGCGTGGTTTCTACGCCAGTTTTCAGTACGTGACCCTCATTGGCGGGCAACTGGTGGCGCTGGGCCTGCAACTGCTCCTGCAAAAGGTGTTTCTTACTTCCGACGAACTGCACGACTGGGGCTGGCGGATTCCGTTCTTGCTCGGGGCCTTTCTGGCCGTGGTAGCCCTGTACCTGCGCCGGCAGCTGCACGAAACCGAATCGTTCCGCAAAACCAGTAATACTGACAAAAAGAGAGGTTCGGTACGGGAACTGATGCGCCACCCGAAAGCCGTTGCTACGGTGGTGGGCCTCACCCTGGGCGGCACCATTGCCTTTTATACCTACTCCACCTACATGCAGAAGTTTCTGGTCAACACCGTCCACCTGACCAAAGATCAGTCTACGCTGCTCACATTTGCGTCGCTGCTCATTTTTGCCCTGATCCAGCCACTGTTCGGCCTCCTGTCAGACCACATCGGGCGGCGTCCGCTGCTGATCGGGTTCGGGGTACTGGGTACGCTCTGCACCGTTCCCCTGCTGACCACCCTCAGCCACACTACCAATCAGTGGCAGGCATTCGGACTGCTGATGGCGGCGCTGGTGATTGTGAGCGGCTACACGTCCATCAATGCGGTGGTGAAAGCCGAACTTTTTCCGGCAGGGGTCCGGGCCCTTGGGGTTGGCCTGCCGTATGCGCTTACCGTAGCCATTTTCGGTGGTTCGGCGGAGTATATCGCCCTTTACCTGAAAGACATCGGCGTCGAAAGCTGGTACTACTGGTTCGTGACCGGCTGCATCCTGATTTCACTGCTGGTCTATTTCTTTATGGAAGACACCGGTAAAACATCCCTGATTGAAAAAGACTGAACGAGGTAACAGATAAAACAATTTTTTCACAGAAAAGTAAAAACTTTCTCCCTTATAAACCGCTTCTGTCTCAGGGAAATAAGTTTTTAACATGCGGCTTTTAAACGAATATTTTATGGCTGGCACCCTGTTCATGTTTCAATAATTCTGATAAATCAGTATTTTACGGAATAATAATCTATTCCCGTTCTTAATTTTTTGTAAAATGAGAAAAAGCCTACCAACCCCCAAAAACGTCCTTGCAGCGGCAGTCCTGGCAACCATGATCCTGACGGGCTGCGAAAAAGAATCTTTCCTGAACGAAAAGAATACCACAGCGCAGGAAAGTACCGCGGGCAACTCCGGCAGAGAAAGCCAGCCGGGGCAGGAGTACGTGCCCAACGAGATGCTGGTGAAATTCAAGGCCGGGGTATCGGAAAATGCCAAAGCTGCCCTGCTGAGCCGCGTGGGTGGCAAAGCCGCCGAAAAGATCCTGACCAAAACCATGAAGCGTTTTGGTGACAATGAAGGCATTACGCTGGTATCTACTCCCCTGGCGGCTCTTGAAGCGCTGAGCCGGATCAAAGGCGCGGCTGAGGTTGAGTATGCGGAGCCGAATTACATTTATACGCATAGTGCTACATCTGCCGATCCTTCTTATACCGACGGAAGTTTGTGGGGCATGTACGGGGATGTAACCTCTCCGGCAAACCAGTTTGGCAGCCAGGCAGGTGAGGCCTGGGCAGCGGGTAAAACCGGGGCTTTATCGGTAATAGTTGGAATCATTGATGAAGGAATCCAGGTAGATCACCCTGATCTGAAAGCCAATATATGGGTAAATCGTTATGATCCGGCTGATGGCGTGGACAATGACGGGAACGGATACGTAGATGATGTAAACGGCTGGGATTTTGACGGCAATAACAATTCGGTTTATGATGGTGGCAACCGGGGCAGTCTCGACAAGCATGGCACTCACGTGGCCGGCACCATCGGCGCGGTAAGCAATACAGCCGGTGTAGTCGGTGTGAACTGGAACGTGACCATGATCTCCGGCAAGTTTCTGGGTCGCCGGGGCGGCACTACTGCCAATGCCATCCGGGCGGTTGATTATTTCACTGATCTGAAGACACGGCATGGACTGGATGTGGTTGCAACCAATAATTCATGGGGCGGCGGTGGCTTTTCTCAGGGATTATATGATGCCATCGAAAGAGCCAATACAGCAAATATTTTATTTGTAGCTGCCGCCGGCAACGGAGGCAGCGACGGGGTTGGCGATGATAATGATCTTACTCCCCATTACCCGTCCAACTATGCCAATGCCAATATCATTTCCGTTGCCTCCATCACCTCTTCCGGAGCAAAATCAAGCTTTTCAAATTACGGAACCACTATGGTGGATATTGGCGCCCCGGGATCAGGAATCAACTCTACGCTGCCACCCAACACTTACGGTTCCTACAGCGGCACATCAATGGCTACTCCGCATGTAGCGGGTGGTGTTGCGTTGCGTGCTGCCCATAGTACCGAAAGAGGAGAGACATTGAGAAATACAATTTTAAATTCTTCAGCGCCTACTGGTTCCCTTTTGGGCATAGTCGTGACTGGTGGGCGGTTGCACGTCAGCAGGGCCCTGGGAGTTGATGCTGTTAAACAATAGGAGAATTATTATTCTTGATCAAATTGAAAGGGAAACCTTCCGGATATAAAGTCCGGAAGGTTTTTTATTTGTACCTGATACTTTCTCCGAACGTTTGAGGCTTGCCGCAGGGCTGGTATTTTGTAACTGTCTGCCCGGCAACTGAATCCGATTAAAAACTGAAGTTGAAGTTATCGGCTAAAAGCCAAATAGAATCAGGTCAAGCCCGATACTGGCTGATAGTAGTACAACAGCCGATTGTTATTCCGTCCGCCAGCCTTGCGGCAAACCTGATGTTGCCTGCTGTGCTTTGTGGCCTGCCTGAACAATGTCGCCAAAGCGATTTTTGCCTAAGTATTTTACTAAGATATGGTCAATACCATCGCAGCAAATTTCGTTACGAATTGCTTTTAGTCTTTCGTCTTTAGTTGCACCCGGTATATTTGTCCAACCCCTGGGGCATCCCAATTCTTGTTCAAAATCTTCAATAGTCTTCCCTGTCTTTTCTGGGTCAATAACAGTTCCAAAATTTTGGTAACAATCAAAAATGACTTCTAAAAGCAATACAAAATATTTTTTACAAGCAGATAGCACATCATCTTCGGGAACATATTCCGCAAGTTCTTCTGTGAATGTGTCAAAATGATATTCAGCTCTCAGTACATTGTTACTGTCACGATAAGCCCGCCCACCTGTCAATGGATAGTAGCCAATTTTCTGTGAATTATTCCGTGCCTCTAAAAAATATTTTGCTAAGCGATTTTGCCGCATTACTTGTTGATGTTTGTCTATTGCCATTCTGGAAACCTGATAGGCCAGTCAGTGAAGCTTGAAGTGAAAAAGTTATACTTCTTAAGGATGCTAAGAACGCACTTAAATAATAGACTTGTTGGTTATTGAAAATCAATGAATTACTTAAAAACCACCCCGGCCCCTCCTTGATAAGGAGGGGAGTCTGTACCACCCTCTCCGGATCAGGGGCTGGAGGTCAGCATTTCCCCTCCTTTTTTTCAAGGAGGGGGCAGGGGTTATCCTTCGTAATAAATATAACTTATTGAAAATCAAATACTAACAAGTTTGATTCCCTTGCTTCAAAAAAATAAATACTGCCGAATGTAGTTTGTTCTAATTTGTTAAGAAAAAAGTCAGTCTCGGCAATTTTGAATTCTACTATCTGAAAAGTACGAGCCATTTGTTTGATTATGATGAAAGTGTTCGATAGCATAGCAGGCAACTGCCCTCTCCCAAGTCATCCCCGAGGGAATCTTTGTAGTATTTGCAACGATTGTCGTACCCTGCAAAGATTCCCCTCCGGGAATGACAGTACCCAAAAAGTGCGCTGAACGTCAGCAGACTGCTACTTCGCGTACCAGTCTTTCAGCCGCACTTCAATCGCCTTATTCCCTGCGTTGACCTGCTTTTTGAAGCTTTCCACGTCGCTCAGTCCGTTGGGGCCGCGGTAGTGGTACGGGTATACGATTTCCGGCCTGAAGGCCAGCACACCCTGCGCCGCCTGCTCTACCTCCATGGTGTAGGGCTGGTTCATGCAGACAAAGGCCACGTCAATGTTTTTGAGGGACCGCATTTCGGGAATGTCTTCAGTATCCCCGGACAAATAAACGTTCTTGCCGCCCATATTGAGCACGTAGCCGTTGCCGCGGTTTTGGGGTGCCGCGAATCAGGGGCTTCGGGCAGGTTGTACATGGGCACCGCCGTGATTTCTACGCCAGCCTGACTGGTTTTTGCCATTGCCCAGCACCACTACCTTGCCTTTGAAACCCTTTCCCAGTTTGTCAGCCACGGCCTGCGGAGCCACCAGTGTAGAATTGGTCGTGTTGAGGCTCTCCAGCGTTTTCGGGTCGCAGTGGTCACCGTGGATGTCGGTGATCAGGATCAGGTCGGGAGCCGGTAGACCCTCGAACAGTTCAGCCCTCCGGCGGGGTCCACGTAGATGGTTTATTGTCCCATGTCAGCACCATGCTGGCGTGCTGGATAGGCTGAACCGCAACGGGGCCTTTTTTGGTATCAATCCGGTCGGGCGGGGTCCGCTGGGCATTGGCCTGAAGCAGGGTGAAGCAGAGGAGCAGGGTAAGGATGTGGTTTGTTTTCATGGGTAGGTAGTTACGGGTTTTGAGATGAGTATCTGGCAGAAAGGGTTTTCGCAGATTAGCGCTGATTTAACCGCAGATGAAAAGGGAATCAGCATGAAAAATCAGCGCCAATCTGCGCCCTTATCTGCGAAAATCTGCGAGAAAACTTTAATCAAGAATCGGCCCTTAATCCGCCTCCGCCACCAGCGTACCACCCGGCAGCATGGCTTCGTAGACCACCGTCTGCACCTTCTGGCGTACCTTGTAGCGGGCCAGTTTGGTATTGTTTACGTCAGGATACACGCGGTTAGACAGGAAAATGTACACCAGATCCTGATCGGGGTCAACCCACACGCAGGTACCGGTAAAGCCAGTGTGGCCGAAAGAGTTGCGCGAGGCAAGTTCCGACACATTTCCCATCGTCCGGGGCAGCGGCCGGTCCCAGCCCAGTCCACGCGGATTGCTGTCCTGATACGTGCGGGTAAAGTAAGGAATCGTATTTTCGTCAAGGAATTGCCGTCCGCCGTAGTAGCCGTTCTGCAGGTTCATCTGCATCAGCACGGCAAGGTCGTTGGCGGTGCCGAAAAGCCCGGCGTGTCCGGCCACGCCACCCGCCAGTGCCGCTGACTGGTCGTGCACGGTGCCGCGTACGAGCCGGCCCCGGAAACGGTTATCGAGTTCAGTGGGCGCAATGCGGCTTTCGCCGAACTGGCGCAGCGGGTTAAAGGTCAGTTCGTCCAGACCCAGCGGCCGGTAAAAGTGCTGGCTCAGGTATTCGTCCAGCGGCTTTCTGGCTACGCGTTCAACCAATTGCTGCAGAATGTCGAAGCCAACATCGCTGTACTTGAAGGTATAATGTTTCTGGGCAGGGGGCTTCCTGAGCAGCCGCGACTTGATTGTCCAGTGCCAGAGAGAATCCTTCAGGGCAGCAATGCCATAGAGGCCGGGAGCCACCATCAGCGGGTGCCGCTCGTCGGGCTCCACGCTGTAAAAAGCCGAATCAAGACTGACCGCGTTACGGGTCCGGGTCCAGTGGTCCTGGAAGGCGATGAGGCCCGCCTGGTGCAGCAGCAGGTCCTGAATCCCGATGGTTTCCTTGTTGGTACCCTTCAGTTCCGGCAGGTAGTCCGAAGCCCTGCGGTTCAGATCCAGTGCGCCTTTTGCGTGCAAAGACATGACCGCCTGCAGGGTAGCCGCCACCTTGGTTACTGACGCAAGGTCGTACAGAGTATTAGTCGTTACCCGGTAATCGTTTTCATACGTCTGGTAGCCATAGCCTTTTTCAAAAACAACCTTGCCTCCTTTGGCAACCAGCACCTGACCGCCCGGCATTACGCTGTCGCGGATGCAGCTTTCCATCATGCGGTCAATGCGCTCCAGCACCGACGACTGCAAACCGGCTCTTTCGGGCACTGTATAACCCAGCCGCTTCAGCGACGGGGTAGCAATGCCGCTGCCCGCCTGCAGGGAAGCCGTAACCGTTACCGGGAGTTTGCCCTTGCCCGGTATGGCGCCAAACAGCAGCTGAGGTGCCAGCCGCTGGGTGACGGTATTGTCGTCGTAAGCGCACACCAGGTAATCCAGCCGGTCGAAATACTTCAGACTGAACGGGGTGCCGAATACCACCAGCGCCACGTTGGTACGGGTACGGAGCCGCTCCAGAAAAGTACGGGCCGGCTGCGGAATACCGTATGACTGCAAGGGAGAATCGGAAAGGTCATGCAGGCTCACCACCACTACTTTGTAATCCTTCAGTTTATCCAGCAGTCCGTCGTACACTTCATTTTTGCTGTTCTTGTCAGGAATGGCAAAGTGCCGGAAACGGGTGTATTTGTCAAGGTGCTCCTGAAAGAGATTGCCCCGCGTCTGACCGATGGCCACGGAGGCGAACGTAAGGGTATCCAGTTCCCGGAAAGGAATCAGGTTCTGTTTATTGTGGAGCACCGTCATGGTTTGTTCGTAGTGGGCGTACTCCAGGGCCAGCAGGCGCGGGTCAGCCGTTTCCCGGGTCAGCAGGGGCATGGGGAGCCGATTGTCCCGCAGTCCCGTCGGTAAAGGTTCCCGGGACGTGTTATCAAAGCCAGCCAAAGCTGCCGGCCGGAAGGGAATTACAGTTTCGGAGGGCTGCTGTCCCGGAAAAAGCATCTGCCAGAGGAGGTTCTCCGCGCTGAACAAACCGACCGTCTCCTGATTGCGGTAAATTTTTGGGGTGGCATCAGGTTGGGCTCCGAAGGTAAAACCCAGCAGCCGGGCAGTCCACCTTTTGCCGGTACCCATAAAATCGGATACGGCCGTACCCACCTCCTGTTTGAAATGAACAGACAGGAACAGAAAAGTCAAAGGAAGAAGTATAATGGCGGTTTTTCTCAATGCCCTTTTATTCCGGATTTCCTTGATCATGCCAATCCTTTTGTTTTAGTCAACCTGTCCTTTAACGGGAAAATACTAAAAAAGGCTACCGGTCCACTTTATTTACATAAACTTCCCCCCTGCCGTCAGTAGCGGCAACTCATTGTTTCAATATTGATTTTGGCTGTAATCCGTTCCCGCCGGTGATACGCCGGAAAAGACATCTTTCCGGATTTCCGGTGCGCCGTGCATCGCACAGTGATATAAAGTATTTCTTTAGTCATATTTGTGCGTATCTCTATAACGAAGGAACCTGCCTGTGAGTTCGGTTGAGGGTAGTAAAACAAATATGCTTCCCAGACGCATCGAACACAAACCTGCTGGTTCCTTTTACATCGTATCTACCCGTGAACTGATCTCTCGGATCGAATGCCGGCTCTTCCTTTCCGCAGCCGGCTGATCCGGAAAGTATCCCCAGCAGTAGAAGAAGGAAAGTAGAGTAACCACTTACTTCCTTTACAATGTACCCGATGCATTGAATCCGTTAATTTGGCCCAAAAAAAGCGCGGAGCCTGAGCCCCGCGCCTATTATATTAATCATCCTTTCCGCTTACCAAAAATTACGGCTACAGGTTCCCCTTCTTCATCTCACCCATCGCAAAATCAGCGGCCCGGGCCGTAAGCGCCATGTAGGTCAGCGACGGGTTCTGGGTGGAGGTGGAAGTCATGCAGGCGCCGTCCGTCACGAATACGTTTTTGCAGGCGTGCAGCTGGTTCCACTTGTTGAGCAGGGAAGTCTTCGGGCCTTTGCCCATGCGGGCACCACCCATTTCGTGAATGTCCAGACCCGGATTGCGCTTGTCGTCGCGGGTACGGATGTTGGTAAAACCCGCAGCCGTAAACATTTCGGTAAACTGCTCAAGATAGTCCTTCACCATCTTCTCGTCGTAAGCCACCGAAATCTTCAGCTGCGGAATGCCGAACGGATCTTTCCGGGTGGTGTCAAGCGCAACATAATTGCTGTCCTTCGGAATGCACGTAATTGCTTTGCTTCGGAATGGTTTCGCCCATCATGTGCGAACCAACGCGCCAGCCGCTCATTCTGGGGTTGATCAGACTTTGCTTCAGATCGGCACCAAGGCCACTCTGGTCGGAGCGGGAAATACGTCCGGCGTTGAATCCGGCGGCGTACCCGCGGAGAAAGCCGGTTTCCTGCTTGTATACATTCCGGAAACGGGGAATGTACGGGCTATTGGGCCGGCGGCCTTCAGTCGTTGATTCAAGGTGGCCGTCGTATTCCGCCGAAACGCCCGCCCGGTAGTTGTGGAACGCCACGTACCTGCCCAGCACCCCGCTGTCGTTGCCAAGGCTGTTGGGGAAGCGGCGGGAAGTGGAGTTGAGCAGGATCAGGTTGGTGTTGAGCGCAGCCGCGTTCACGAAGATGATCTTCGCGTAAAACTCGGTCATTTCTTTGGTGCCGGCATCAATCACCCGCACACCGGTGGCTTTGCCTTTCGCTTCATCGTAAATGATCGAATGCACGACGGAATTGGCGCGGAGGGTCATTTTGCCCGTTTTAGCCGCCCAGGGTAGGGTAGAAGAGTTGCTGCTGAAGTACCCGCCAAACGGGCAGCCCCTTTCGCAGATGGTCCGGTGCTGGCACTGGGCCCGCCCCTGCTGCGTGTGGATGGCGTTCGGTTGGGTGATGTGGGCGGCCCGGCCCATGATCACGTGGCGGTCCTTGTACATACTGGCTACCTTGTCGCGGAAATACGTTTCGGCGCAGTTCCATTCGTGCGGCGGCAGAAACTCCCCGTCGGGCAGTTCCGGCAGACCATCCTTGTTCCCGGAGATCCCGGCAAACTTCTCCACGTAGCTGTACCAGGGGGCAAGGTCCTTGTAACGGACCGGCCAGTCAACGGCAAAACCGTCGCGGGCGGGGCCTTCAAAGTCAAAGTCGCTCCACCGCTGGGTCTGGCGGGCCCACATCAGCGATTTACCGCCTACCTGGTAGCCGCGGATCCAGTCAAATGGCTTCTCCTGCACGTAGGGGTGTTCGTTGTCCTTCACGAAAAACTGGGTAGTGCCTTCGTAGAAAGCGTAGCATTTGCTGATGATGGGATTTTGCCGGCGGACTTCGAGCGGCAACTGCCCGCGGTGCTCAAACTCCCACGGATTCATCATGGTGGTGGGGTAGTCGGTTACGTGCCTCACGTCGCGGCCGCGTTCGAGCACCAGCGTGCGGAGGCCTTTGCCGGTCAGTTCCTTGGCGGCCCAGCCACCGCTGATGCCCGATCCGATCACAATGGCGTCGTAGGTTGCTTCTTTTTTGGCATCAATGGAAAAGTTTGCCATGATTGGGTAAATAAGTAAGAAAACAATTATGAATTCTGAATTTTGAATGAGTATGATCACATACTGTCCGTGAGAGATTTAAATTCAAAATCCAGAATCTAAAATCTATAATTTGATTCTGATCGGGTAAATATCTGGGGGTAGGATTAAGTAAAGTTTATTTGGCGGCTACGGGCACGCAGCCGTGGTAGCGGCCGGGAATCAGCTCATAGTGGGTCAGGTTGGTCATCACGTATTCAGAGTTCAGGTAACCCCGGATGGTGAGCCCTTTGACCAGTGCAAAAAATTCCTTCTTGTCGGGATCCGTGTTTTTCTCCATCTTCAGGAGGATATCCATGCGTTTGGCGGCATCCAGCGTGGCGAATGATTTGCTGAAGGTGCCTTTTGCCATTCTCTCCACCGCGTCCACGCCCTTTACCAGCTTCTCCTGCACTTTCTCATCGTAGCAGTCGGTTACCATCTTCTGCACAAAGGAGTGAATCCCCAGTTCTTTGGCCCCGGGAGTATCAGTAGCCGGAATGATGGTTTCAACGATCCCGGCCAGCACGGCGTCCTGCCCGGCCGACAGGTAAGGTGCCGCGGAGGCTACCGCAGATTTGTTCCAGCCGCTTGCCCATGCAGGCATACTGACCAGTCCGGCGGCGGCGGCCAGGTTTTTGAGGGCTACTCTTCTTTGCATGATAAATGTTGGAGTGGGAATAGCAGGTTGACTAAAAAAGAAGCATTTCGGTCCCTGAAATTACGAAATAAAGCCCAATTTCTTTAATAATACCAGGAAGTATCAGGCATTGATAAATTGTTTTCGGTACTAAACCCGGAATTTTATAACTCTCTGACGGCTTTGGGAGGGTGCATTTACCACAGCAATGCGCACCGGCGTGGATAACCGGACCACCCGGCTGGCTGCTTCTTTCCGGAATCCGGGAAAAGACCGGGTTTGATTATCCGCCGGAATACACGCTGAATAAAATTATGCACCGGGGGCAGTCTTTTCCCTTTAGTTATTATCTTTTATCTTTATCAGGCCGCTCCGGACCGGACGCAGTATGCAGGTCTCTCTAAACCACTTCATCATGTCCCAGCTTATCCGTCAGCTCCTGACCAACAACCGCGAATGGGTACAGGAAAAACTCGCCCTCGACGCTGATTTCTTCAACCGGCTGGCCGACGGCCAGCACCCGAAGATCCTCTGGATCGGGTGTTCCGACAGCCGGGTATCTCCCGATCAGCTGACCAAAACCCAGCCCGGCGAAATTTTCGTGCACCGCAACATTGCCAATCTGGTAGTACAGACCGACATGAACCTGCTCAGTGTGCTGCAGTATTCGGTGGAGGTGCTTAAAGTAGAACACATCATTGTGTGCGGACACTACGGCTGCGGCGGCGTGAAAGCCGCCCTGGGTACGCACCAGTACGGCCTGATCGACAACTGGCTGCGCCAGATCAAGGACACCATCAACTTCTACTGGGAACTGGTCAGAGACCTCGGCGAACAGGCCCGCGAAAACCGCATCGTGGAACTGAACGTAACCGAGCAGGTCTATAACCTTGGCAAGACCAACATCGTGCGCAATGCCTGGGAGCAAACCGGCAAACCCTCTCTGCACGGCTGGGTGTACGATATCAAAACCGGCCTTGTCAGCGAACAGACGCCAGCCATCAGCAACGACAGCGGCATCGACCAGATCTGCAAATACGCCGCCTCTCAGATTAACCTGAAGGTCAGACCTCTCAATCAGCAAACGCCGGTTGACAGTTTGCTATAGAGTTATAGAGTTATAGAATTGTTGGGATATGTTTATATGGTTAAACTGTTGAATTGTTGTCTGACCGGAATCTTACAATGCAACAGATAATAAGCAATTCAGCCATATAACCATCCAGCCATGCAACCACCCAATCCCATATCCATGACCCTTCACGATTTAGGTGATATTGAGCTTTTTGCTGATCTGGACGCTGAGGAACTGAGTTGCGAGATACGGGGCGAAACGGTTCACTACCGGGCCGGAGAAGTCATGTGGCAGGAAGGCGACGAGGCCAGGGCCTTCATGCTGGTACTGGAGGGTGAATTTGAAATTTACCGCAACATCAAAGGAGAAAGGCTGCACATCAGCATTTTCCGGAAGGGTATGTCGGGCGGCGAACTACGGGCAATGCGCGGGCTCTTACCGACGTAACCCTGTTCCGGATCGGGGAACAGGACTTCTGGCAGCTGCTGGCCGAGTGCGGTGCGGTGCGGCGCAAAATCCTGAGAAACATGGCCGAAAGGCTGCAGGAAATCAACCAGTTGTCTTACCAGCGCGAAAAGCTTATTTCTCTCGGCACCATGGCCGCCGGACTGGCCCACGAACTCAATAACCCGGCCTCGGCGGCAAGGCGGGCTTCCCAGCGCCTCCGCAGCACCCTCGATGAGTTTGACCAGCATTCGTCTTCCATGCTCAAAAACTTCATTTTCAAGCCGGGCATCGATGTATCGGGGTATCCGTTTCAGCCCTTGCTGGATAACCGGCGGCTGGAAAACTTCCAGCTGGATTCGCTGGACCGGTCTGACAAGGAAGACGACCTGATCGGCTGGCTGGAAGAGAGAGGCATTGACGATCCGTTTGACATGGCCTCCGCTTTCGTGGAAGTGGGCTACAACAAGCATCTGCTGGCCAGCTTTTCCGAGAAGCTCCTGCCCGATCAGGTGGATAATTTTCTGCGGTGGGTACACAAGGAAACAGAGATGCTCCGCCTTGCGCAGGATCTGCAGGAGAGCACTTCGCGTTTGCAGGCGCTGGTAACGGCCGTAAAGGAATATTCCTACATGGACCAGGGTTCGCAGGTGCAGGACGTAGACCTGCACCGAAGCCTCGACAACACCATACTGGTACTCAAGCACAAATGGAAACACAAAAACATTCAGCTGATCCGGGATTACAGCCCCGGACTGCCCCCCATCCAGGCGTACGGCGGTGAACTCAATCAGGTCTGGACCAACCTCATTGACAATGCCATTGACGCGGTGCCCGAAAAAGACGGCCGGATCACGGTCCGCACTTTTCAGGATTTTACCTGCACCACTACTCCCACGGTAGCCGTCGGGATACAGGACAACGGAACCGGTATCCCCGAAGAGATCCGGAACCGCATTTTCGATCCGTTCTTTACCACCAAAGAACCCGGCAAAGGCACCGGCATCGGCCTTGAAATCTCGCACCGGATTGTGGTGGGCCAGCACAAAGGCTCCATTGAAGTAGAATCGGCTCCGGGCAATACGCGCTTTACGGTTTATTTACCCGTATCCCTCAGCTGACCCGTAACATTTCTCCACTCACGAATTTACCTCACCATGCCCGACAGCCAGCCCCAGCCGATACCAAACCTCCAGGAAGCCTTATCCCGGATACCAACCTTCGAAGGACTGCCCGCTTCCGAATTGGAATGGCTGATGAGACATTCGGTGATCAGGGAGCTGGCCCCCGACGATTACCTGTTCCGGAAAGGACAGCCGGCCGACCACATGTGGGTGTTTCTCGAAGGAAAAGTGCAACTGCTGCTGGAGCAGAACGGGCAACTCATTCCGGCCAGCGTACTGTCTGCGGGCAGCATTACGGGCCTTCTCCCCTTTTCCCAGCTGAAAATAGCCGCCGGCACGGGTATGGCGGTTCAGAAAACGGTGGTGCTGGCCCTGCACCGGAAGGATTTCCGGGAGATGGAACGGGAATGCCCCCAACTGGTGCGGCGGCTCGTGATGGTGATGACCTCCCGCATCCGGGAGTTTACCAGGGCGCAGGAGCAGCGGGATAAGCTGCTCTCGCTGAGTAAGCTTTCAGCCGGGCTGGCCCATGAGTTCAATAATCCGGTGGCGGCCATTTCCCGGACTACTTCTGAACTCAAGAAACGCATTTCCCGCCTGCCGGAGCAGATGTACGAGCTGATCAGGCAGCAGATCACTACCCGCCAGATCGGATCCATTACCGGCTTTCTGTCCGAAAAAGCGGAGGTTGTGCCCTCCGGGTTGTCTTCCTACGCGCTGAGTGCACAGGAAGACGCCCTGACGGGCTGGATGGACGACCGGCAGATTGAGGACAGCTTTATTCTGGCCGAATCCTTCGTCCGGAGCGGCTTCTCGGTGGAAGACCTCGAAATGCTGTCGGGGCAGATTCCGCCGCCTGCCCTGCCGCCCCTGCTGAACTGGATCGAAAGCACCCTGGAGACGGCGCGGCTGGTGCAGGAAATTGAAGATGCCTCGCGCCGCATTTCAGATCTGGTGGAAAGCGTGAAGATCTATACCCACATGGATCAGGCGGCGGATAAGCAGCCCGTCAACCCGCACAAGGGAATTGAAAGCACGATTACCATCCTGCACCACAAGCTGAGCGAAAAGCAGATCCGGGTGGGGACGGAGTTTATGCCCGACCCGCCGGTACTGATAGCCTACGTTTCGGAGCTGAACCAGGTGTGGACCAACCTGATTGACAACGCCATTGACGCCATGCCGGAGGGCGGAACCCTGCGCATCCACACCTCGCAGGAAGGCAACTTTTTTGTGGTGCGCATCACCGACAACGGCACGGGCATTGACCCGGAGATCATGCCCAAAATCTTCGATCCGTTCTTTACCACCAAACCCGTGGGCAAGGGCACCGGCCTCGGCCTCGACGTGGTCAACCGGCTGCTCCAGAACCACCAGGCTGTCATCAACGTGAAATCTGTTCCGGGAAACACCGAGTTTACCGTGAACTTTCCGCTGGGGGAGTAGAGGTTGTTGGTTATTCGTTATTGGTTGTTTGATTCTGCCACTCCTTCTCACCCGCAGTCGCCCGGCTCGGGCCGGGTGACAATAACCGGGGCCTCCCGGCCCGTGGCTACGCAGGCTGTTACAGTTGGTTGATCTGGTCTTCGGTGAGTCCGGTCAGTTTGGCGATATCAGTTACTGATAGCCCCATTTGCTTTGCTGACTTTGCTACTTCCACTTTGCCTTCCATTTTGCCCTCTGATCTGCCTTCCGTTTTTCCTTCGTCAAAAGCAGTATCAATCACCCCTTTCAGATCCCGGTAAACTTTCAGGCTGTTTTCGTACCAGTCCCGTTCGGATTGCCCCAGATTGGCAAGTTCCGCTTTCCCAAAGGCTTGCATGAATACTTCATCCCTGAATATGGCCGGGATGGTTTGAAAATCTTCCAGATTCCGGATAAAATAAAGCCACTTGTCTAAACGCGTAGTTAACTCGCTTTCCGACTTTACGAAATTGGGCATTTCGAGGTAAATATAAGTCAGCTTGTCGTAGAAAACCTTTCCATTCTGATTTTTCAGCCGGATCGTATGCACCACCTCGCTGCGCTCAGGCTCCGTTTCGTAATCATCAAAGGTAAAATCGAGAATGCCAACGCAGTAAACCGCTTTGAGATTGTAATTCCATTCTCCCTTCTCTGCCTGCTCCCGGATGGGGAAGGTAGAGTAGTAAATGGTCCTGTCTTTGAAATAATTTTGTCTGGCTTTCTGCAACTCTACGATGAATTTTTCGCCGCGGTCGTTTTCGCAGTAAATATCGTATATCGCTTTCCGGTCAATATCAGTGGACCCGAGTTGTTCGCTGTTTTTGAATGTCAGGTCAATGATTTTATTTTTCTCGGGCAACAGCGCATTCAGGAAGTCAATCAGCAACGGCTTGCTGGCTTCCTCTCCGAATATCTTCTTGAAACCAAAGTCGGTGTAAGGGTTTATGTACCTGGCTTTCATCTCTTCGGCGCTGATGTTGGAAGCCCGAATTTACGGAAAATCATGGTACAGACACTGCTGTAATGGCCTTGGCCGGGACTATGCCTTTCGTCCCCGGCAACAACTTCTCCCCATTCAGCAAATACCTCAACCTAACCCCGATTGTGCCGTTAGTTAAAACCAAACCCTAAAATTTTTTACCTATGGCTAATCAACAAAATCAATCCGGCGGCAACGCTTCCTCATCGCGCCTGCCGCAAAACGCTTCAGCGGAACAGGCAGCCCAAATCCTTGGCTACGGCATCGGCGACACGGTGATGCTGGGTACTTCCGTAACCTCGGACAAACAGAGTGGCGGGACATCCGCTGACAACACCCCCAATTCCACCAATTCACCGGGCACGACACTGGGCAACTCCCCGATTGCCAGCATCAATGTGGATTACAGCTCAGGCAACTCAGCCAGCAATCCAAGTGATTCGCACCAGGCCAGCATGTCCAATGCGCCCGAGGACCAGCGGTTTGTGGTCAGCAGATTTGACGAGGTGAACGGCCAGTTCTATGCCGTTAAACTGAATGAGGACGGCACCCGCGACACAACTGAGGTTCCGCTGGCGGCTGATGAGAACTTTCAGGTGGTCAGGGAGTAGTGCAGCATAACCCTGAATTATGAATTATGAGTGGGTGGTTTTCTGCTCCCGCAAGGCTCAGCCTTGCGGGAGCAGAGAACGAATAACGAACAACCAATAACCAACAACTAACTGAACAACCCCACAATATCGTCCTGCGTCAGCTTTTTGATAAAGCCGGCCTCGGTGCTGACCAGTTCGCTGGCGACTTCTTTCTTCTTTTCCTGTAATTCGAGAATCTTCTCCTCCACCGTGTCCTTGCAGATCATTTTGTAGGCGAACACCGGCTGCGTCTGTCCGATGCGGTGGGTACGGTCAATGGCCTGCTGCTCCACGGCGGGGTTCCACCAGGGGTCGATCAGGTAGACGTAGTCGGCGCTGGTGAGGTTGATGCCGACGCCACCGGCTTTGAGGCTGATCAGAAATACGCGGCAAACGTCGTTTTCCTGAAAATTACGCACCCGGTCGGCCCGGTCTTCGGTGGAACCGTCGAGGTATTCGTACCGGATGCCCATGGCCTCCAGCTTGCCACGCACCAGGTCGAGCATTTTGAGGAACTGCGAGAAGATCAGGATCTTATGGTGGCCGGCGTTTTCTTCGATTTCCCGCACCACCTCGTCGAGCTTGGCCGAATCGTGACCGTAGTCTTCGTCGTCGCTCAGCAGGGCCGGGGAGTCGCAGATCTGCCGCAGCTTGAGCAGGCCCTCCAGAATGAGAAAGCTGCTTTTGTCCTTGCCTTCCTCGGCCATCTTGTTCATGATCTTCTGGCGGTAGGTTTCGCGGAATTTCTCGTACACCTTCCGCTGGGCCTTGCCCATTTCGCAGCGCAGCACGATTTCGGTTTTATCGGGCAGGTCGGTGGCTACTTCCTCCTTGGTGCGTTTGAGCATGAAGGGGTAAATCAGTTTCCGCAGTTCGCGGGCTTTTTCCTCGTTGCGGTGCTTGTCAATGGGCGTGGCAAATTCACCCCGGAAAAACTCCTGACTGCCCAGCAGACCCGGGTTCAGGAAGTCCATCTGCGAGTAGAGGTCAAAGGTATTGTTCTCCACCGGCGTACCCGTCATCACGATGCGGTTGTTGGCCCGGAGCAGTTTTACTGCCTTGGCAACCAGCGAACCGGGATTCTTGATGGCCTGTGATTCGTCGAGCACCACGTAATGGAACCGGTACTCCCGCAGTTTCTGAATGTCGCTGCGCACGGTGCCGTAGGTGGTGATAATCAGGTCAAATTCATCGAACATAGCTACGTCCCACTTGCGGGTGGTGCCCCGGTAGGTCTGCGTTTTCAGGTCCGGGCAGAATTTGGCGGCTTCGGCCTCCCAGTTGGAGAGTAAAGTGGTGGGCACCACAATCAGGTTGGCGGCACCGGGGGTCCGGTTTTTCTGCTCCTGCAAAAAGGTGAGTACCTGCAGGGTTTTGCCCAGACCCATGTCGTCGGCGAGGCAGCCGCCCCAGCCAAACTCATCCAGAAAGTGCAGCCATTTAAAGCCTTCCCGCTGGTAGTCGCGGAGTTGCGCCTGCACGTTGGGGGGCAGCGGCACGTCAACTATCTCCTTAAAGTTGAGCAGTTTCTGCCGTTTTTCGAAGAGTTCCTGCTGCACGGCCACGTTGTCGATTTCGTCGTACAGCGTGTCGATCACCGAAAAATGCCGTTTGGAGAGCTGGATCGAATCGCCGTCCACTTCGCCGTGGCGGAATACCCCGGCGTATTTCTGGATCCACTCCTGGGGCAGCACGCCGATGGTACCGTCGCCCAGTTGAACGGTGTTTTCCTTTTTGAGCAGCGCCTTCCGGACGTCGGCAAGGGAAGCCAGCTGGTCGCCGAAACGGATTTCCACTTCCATATCAAACCAGTCAATGCCCGAACTGGTGCGCATCTGCACGGCGGGGCGGTTGGGGTTATAGCGGAGCTTTTTGAGGGAATTATAACCCAGCACCTCCACGTTTGCTTCTTTGAGCTTTTCAAAAGCGCCGAAAAGCCAGTTTTCCTTCATTACATCGGCGAAGGGAATGGCAAAATCGGGCCGGCCGGCCTGCTTTTCGAACTCCGGGTGCAGCGACATCAGGAACCCGTACCCTTCCGCTTCTTTCTCCGCATCCCGGCTCCAGCGGGTCACCTGACCATTGTCTTCAGCAAACCGGTACTGGCGGCCATCGGGCACGCATTCAACTGTTTCATCGCCGGCCTGATACACGTACGCCGGAGCCAGCAGCAGGTTTTGTTCGTCTTCGCGGAGGTAGAGCCGCTGGTTTTTAAATTCCAGATCCTCCTCCCGCACGGGCTGGCTCAGTTGCAGGTCCATGTCGCAGTGGCCGGCCAGCGGCAGCACAAATCCGGACAGAAACTCCGGCAGGCGGTCTTTCTTCACCCGTACGCCCTTCCGCACCCAGAAGTACCGGAACAGATTGGCTTCGGCCACCCCGGCGATTTTGTAGAGTACACCGCCGTAGGAAATCACCCAGTAACTCCGGTAGCCGCACCGGGCGAAGGGCACGGCCTGGCCGTCGATGCGCACGAATATTTCCACCGACACAAATTCCTGATCCTCTTTTACCACAAACTCCGGCTTCAGGCGCACCGGGGAAAGCCGGCAGGGCGACAGGGAGTCGTGGGTGTAGCTGTAGGTTCTTTCCGGCTGCAGAAACACCCGCTTGCCGGTCAGGGCGGTAAACAGATCATCCAGCAGACTGCCCTCGTAAAGCCGGGCCTCCAGCTTTAACTCCTCGTCCAGTTTTTCCTCGAAATCATAGCTGTACCAGCCGTAAGGCGGCAGCAGGCGCAGCTCCTGCAGGTGTTTGGCAATGCCGTCCGGAGCCATCAGGCCGCTCAGCCGGATGCTGCGGCTGTCTTCCGGACCAACCACCGGCAGGGCATCCGAATTGGATTGCCCAAGTGCCCGGATGTAGGTCATTTTGCCCGTTTTGTGGTTCAGCTTGCAGGTCAGCGGCGTTATCTTCTGGCCCGGCAGGGCGGCCGGGCTGTGGAATTCAACCGCGTAGATCAGCTGGAGGGAATCTTCCGCTTTCGGGGGCAGGGTTACGGGGACGTTGCGGGTTACTCTCCCGACCAGTTGTTGCCCCAGTCCCTGCCAGTCGGCGGTCAGCTTGTGCAGGGAGGGGTCTTTGAGCACCAGTTCCATTTCGGCCCGGGCCGGATTGATTTTGAAATCAAACCTGCCCTTCAGGTCGTCGTCCAGGGTGAAGCCGTATTCGGCCAGCAGTTTTTGCTTTTCTTCCGTCCAGTCCTTCATCATCAGGAAAGCTTTGGGTCCGAACTGTTCGCGGAGCCGGAGCAGGGCCGCCACCTTGTGCAGGCAGAGCGGATAAGGTTGTTCGGCGTTGCAGGAACAGGAGGTATGCACAGCGTCCTTTTCCCTGCCGGTCAGGCGGATGGTATAGGGCTCTTTCTTGTAGGTCAGTTCGCACTCTGCCACGCCGTTGAGGGCACTTTTTACCACCACGCGGTCGGGCAGTTTGGTGGCAATCTTCCAGTCTTCGTCCGGGCAGTTGTTGCGCAGGGCGGCATCACCGAGGGCCGGGAGGTACGCTTCACTGTCCAGCATCCGGAAGAGTACCACGGCTGGTTTGGCGGATTCTTCCTTCAGCTTCTCATTCAAGGTCATCACGGCAGCTACCTGGTGCTTGCAGATGCCGCCCCAGTCGTAGGGGCAGTTGCACTCCGATTCCACCGGGCCGTAGTTGAAGTTGGAAATCTCCACCCGGTACACCCGGCTCTCCGAATCACTTTTTACCTTCAGCACCGCCAGCCCGGCACCGGCGAGGTCCAGCTTTTCCAGCTTGCACAATCTTGCCTTGTGCAGCCGGGTTCCCCGGGGCATTACGCTGGGGGCGGTGTTCATCAGCAGGTAGTTGGACAGGTTAACAATCGGTAAAGCGGCCATAAGCGTCAGATGTCCGGAAACAAATACTTTGTTCTGGTTAGTATCGGCGGACCCGCAAATTTAGGAAGGTCCGGGCACTTTAGGTACCCTTCCCCTACCTTTGTCTGATGCTACTGTTTAACCAACTTCCCGCCCTGACCGGCGGAACACTGCTGGCTTTGTACCAGGATGCTCCCGTCGAAAACCTCCTGATTGACAGCCGCAAGGTGGATAGCGGGCAAAAAAAAGTCTTTACCCGCCAGTCTGTATTTTGGCAAGCCAATGTCAGCGGCAGACGGTCAATCTGCAGTGATTACCGAAAGTTTAGGCAGTTCTGTGCCGCTTCGCAACAGTTCCTCTATTCTGCCCACAAAGGGCTGCAGCGTCTGGTGCTTGTTATTTTGTGCAAGCAGCACTATAAACTTGAGAACCACTTTGTCAAGATTCTGCTGATTTCTCAGGTTTTTGTCCAGGGTAACAAAAATGTCAAAGCCTGCAAAGGCTGCTAATCCGAGTAACTCGCCGTTCTTTTTGCCCAGCCAACCCATATCTCTGACAGTGCGCACCTCATAGCCCTCACCAAAGTCATACTTCACTTTGGTTGGCATGTTCTCATCAAGCAAAATTTTCATGGAGTACCTTTTCTGATGTCAGCGTTTTGCTTGCCATCTGCAGCACCTGAATTGCATCCTCCCGCTTCACGGTGGGGAAGTTCTCCAGGAACTCATCCAGCGTCTCCCCGGTCTCTATATAGTCAAACAAGGATTGGATGGGCACCCGGGTTCCGGTAAATACCGGGGTACCGCCCATGGTTTCCGGGTCTATGCTGATTGGTCCGTAGATCATTGCCGTAGAGGTTGAAACAAAGTCTAAGTTACAAAAAAGCACGTTCCGCAGCATTTGGTGGCCGGGCACCGGCTTTTGGCTGATGCGCGCATTGCCGCAACTTTTGCTGCACCCGGCCCCGGCCCGGGCGTTGGTTGCTTATGGGTCAGATCCAGCGTTCAGATTCCACCCTTTTCGGCTCGTTCCCCTACCTTTGCCTGATGCTACTGTTTAACCAACTTCCCGCCCTGACCGGCGGAACACTGCTGGCTTTGTACCAGGATGCTCCCGTCGAAAATCTCCTGATTGACAGCCGCAAGCCCGTTGCCCCGGCCGGCACGGTGTTTTTTGCCATCCGGGGTGAGCGGCACAATGGCCACCGGTTCGTGGGGGAGTTGTACGACCAGGGCATCCGGCAGTTTGTGATCGAATACGAAGCCGGAATTGATCAGAACCATTTTTCTGAGGCCAATGTGCTGCGCGTAGAAAATACCGTGGCGGCCTTGCAGGCCGTGGCTGCGCACCACCGGCAGCAGTTCCGGATTCCGGTGATCGGCATTACCGGCTCCAACGGCAAAACGATTGTGAAGGAATGGCTGGCTGCCCTGCTGGAAGAAAGTTTCCGGGTGGCCAGAAGCCCAAAAAGTTATAATTCTCAGGTAGGCGTGCCACTATCGGTCTGGGAAATGAACGAAACCCATACGCTGGCTCTTTTTGAAGCCGGCATCTCCCGCCCCGGTGAAATGGTGCAACTGGAAAGAGTGATCCGTCCGACGATTGGCATCTTTACCAACATCGGCCCCGCCCACGACGAAGGTTTTACGGACCGGACCCAGAAAATCCGCGAAAAGGCACAGCTTTGCCACGCCTGCCAGACGGTCATCTGCTGCCTCGACCACCACGTGGTGTACCAGACCCTGCGGGAGGTTTTGCCCGAAACGGTGGCATTCTTCGGCTGGTCGGGAGCGGCAGATGCTCCGGTAAGGTTGAAGCAGGTGCAGAAAAAGGCGCGGGAAAGCCGGCTGGACATTGGTTTTGGAAGTGGTGATTTTTCCCTTACCGTTCCCTTCACCGATGAGGCTTCGCTGGAAAACGTAATGCACGCCATTACGCTGATGCTGCACCTGGGCATTGCCCCGGAAACGGTCAGCCAACGGGTCGGCCTGCTTCAGCCTCTGTCCATGCGCCTGGAGTGGAAAGAAGGCATGAATGGTTGTTACCTGATCGATGATTCGTACAGCAATGATCTGGCCGGCCTGTCCATTGCACTGGATTTCCTGAATGGTCAGGGCATCCGCAAGCCCAAAACGCTGGTGCTGTCGGACGTGCTTCAGTCGGGTCTGCCCGAAGCCGAATTGTACGGCCGCATCGCGCGGCTGCTGCGGAGCAAAGGCATCAGCCGGCTGGTGGGCGTGGGCGAGGAAATCTCCCGGCACGGACATCTTTTCGGCTCCGACGCCTTATTTTTCCCCTCAACGGAATCGCTGCTGGCCGCCATGCCTGCATTCCGCGACGAACTGGTGCTGGTGAAAGGAGCCCGTGCCTTCCGGTTTGAGCGGATTGCCGGGCGGCTGCAGCGTAAAACGCACGGCACAGTGCTGGAAATCAACCTTGATGCGCTGGCGCACAACCTCAATTATTTCCGGCGGAAGCTGAAGCCGCAAACAAAGGTAATGGCAATGGTAAAAGCCTTTGGCTACGGCAGCGGCGGGGCCGAAATTGCCGGCGTGCTGCAGTTTCACCGGGTCGATTACCTGGCGGTGGCTTACGCCGATGAAGGCATGGCGCTGCGCGAAAAAGGCATTACGCTGCCCATCATGGTGATGAACCCGTCGGCTGATGCATTCGGGCAGATGATTCCGGCAGGACTGGAACCGGAAATTTACTGTTTCCGGATTCTGGAAGAACTTCTCTCTTATCTCCACCGCACCGGGCAAACTGCCTCGGTTCACCTGAAACTGGAAACGGGCATGAACCGGCTCGGCTTCGCGGAAGATGAAATTCCCCAACTCTTGTCCGTGCTCCGGCAGAATCCGCAGTTGCGCGTGGCAGCTCTTTTCAGTCACCTCGCCGCCTCCGACGATCTTCAGTACCGCGCATTTACCCTGGAGCAGGTCCGCCGTTTTGAAAAAATGTCAGGCCAGATTATCCGGGTACTCCGCTACCAGCCCATCCGGCATATTCTCAATTCAGCGGGAGTGGCGCATTACCCCGAAAGCCAGTTTGATATGATCCGGCTGGGCATCGGCTTGTACGGCGTGGGTGCCAATGCGGCCGATGCAGCCGGATTGCAGCCAGTGGGAACCCTCAAAACCACCATTTCGCAGATCAAGCACCTGAAGGCCGGGCAGACAGTAGGCTACGGCCGGCGCGGCCAGATTACCCGTGACAGCGCCATTGCCACCATTGCCGTTGGCTACGCTGATGGCTTTGACCGCCGCCTCGGCAACGGCAATGGCCGGGTTTGGATCAACGGACACTTTGCCCCCACCATCGGCAGCGTGTGCATGGACATGACCATGGTAGACATTACCGGTGTGCCGGCGGGGGAAGGAGATGAGGTAATGATATTTGGCAGTGAGCTGCCGGTAACGGAACTGGCAAAAAGTTGCGGCACCATCCCTTATGAAATCATGACGGGCCTCGGCGAAAGGATCAAACGGGTGTTTTATAGCGGATAAAAAAAGGGAGTGCACCCGAAAGTACACGCCCTTTTTACTTCTATGTTATCTGGTGCTTCAGCTACCAGCGTTATCGTTACTGATTGCCGTTGCCAGTACCAGTTCCGGTGCCGGTTGTACCGGTTCCTGTGCCTGAAGTTCCAGTACCGGTGCCGGTTCCTGAAGTGCCAGTGCCGGTTCCTGTCCGGGTTCCGGAACCAGTGGTGCCTGAGCCAGAGGTACCTGTTCCGCTGCCAGAGGTGCCAGAACCGTATGTTCCGGAACCTGTAGTGCCTGAGCCAGTACCGGTGGTGCCGGTTCCGGAGCCGGTAGTACCTGATCCGGTGGTGCCAGAACCAGTAGTTCCAGTGCCACTGCCAGTTGTACCCGTGCCCATTGAGCCGCTGCCGGTAGTGCCTGAGCCCATTGTACCAGTACCAGAACCGGTGGTTCCGGTGCCTGAGCCAGAGGTGCCTGTTCCGCTGCCAGAGGTGCCAGAACCGGTGCCGGTTCCTGTAGTGCCTGAGCCAGTACCGGTGGTGCCGGTTCCGGAGCCGGTAGTACCTGATCCGGTGGTGCCAGAACCAGTAGTACCTGAGCCTGTGGTTCCGGTGCCAGTGCGGGTTCCGGAACCGGTAGTGCCGGTGCCTGAGCCTGAGGTGCCTGTTCCGCTGCCAGAGGTGCCATAGGTATCAGTTCCGGTGTTGCCGCTCTGGGCGCTGGTGCCCGGTGCGCATGCAAACATGAACGACATACCTACTACAGATACGGCAAAGAAGCCTTTGGCAATAAGTGATTTTACTGTTCTTTCAATCTTAAACATAACTTTAGATGGTTAAAGAGATCGGTGTCTGAATTGATTATATACAAAAAAGCAGTTAACTGACAGGATTGCCGTTAACCGCCGTACTCTTGTTTATTGATTTGAACCGGTTCCTGTCCCGGTACCCGTGCCCGTTCCTGAAGTGCCGGTCCCGGTGCCTGTACCAGTTCCGGTTGTTCCGGTACCCGTTCCTGTACCTGAGGTACCAGTGCCTGTGCCGGTACCCGTTCCTGAAGTACCTGTACCCATTCCAGTACCTGTTCCCATATTCATGGTATCAGCGGCTGCGCCTGTAGCTGTACCCATTGTATCGGCTCCCATGCTGGTCCCGGTGCCTGTACCGGTTTCCTGAGTATTTGCATCTGAATCACTCGTTCCGGTTCCCTGGCTGCAAGAGTACAGGCCAGTCACTGAAACCACAGACAACACAAACATTCCCCGGGTCAACAGATTTTTAGCATTTATCCACTGCTTGTTCATAAAATTTTGTTTGTTCAGTTTTATTTATTCAGGTTAAGGTTTTATTGGTTTATCCGGATTAACCGGCTCTGCTCTTTTCAGGCGTATTTTTATGTCTATCCCCTTCCATCCCGCAGGATAAAATCCACCCGGGATAAAGTTGATTTGTCAGAGAAATCGGGTCAAAATTCTGATGAGATAGGTATGAAAGCCAGATGGCTTCTGTATCTCCCGCCGTTGCAGCTCTTTGGGCTCCGGTGCTCATGCCATCAGCCGCTATAACCTTCCTGTGTTCGGGCTTCCGGTGATGCTCCCCAGAAGTGTATTGTATGCACTTCTATTGTGCTCAAAGCTTCTTTTGTATGGTTCGAGGATCTTTTACGGAAAAGCCAGAATAAAGATTTGAAAAATTTGTACTTATTTTTCAAAATCGTAATTTATACGGATAAGCAGAGTATAAACTTATCGTTGACAAATATTTCAGGAATTCCCGCCACAATGGCTCCAAACAACCTTAATTGTAAATAAGGAAATTCCTCCGGTCCTTGCCCTGTCTTTCCTTCAAACTGCTGCGCCTTGTAATACAAAAAACAAAGCCCCGACAGGTCGGGGCTTCTATTTGGTTAGCGTTGCACGGTTTCAAGCACCATACAACCAGTATCTTTTTCAATATTTTTTAACGTTTTCAGTATGGTTAACTCTGCCTTCCCTTCTGATCCTTCTGCAGTGTCACCAATATGGTAATTATATATTCGTAGCCAACCCCTCTTGCTTTATTGTAGTGTCTTGTACGTGAACAAGGCCCTGAAGGTTACAATTTCCATTTTTTCTTCCCACCCATTCCTGCATAACTTTGGCCATGCGTCCTCTGGCTCCCATCGCCCTGTTTGTGTACAACCGTCCGCACCACGTGCAGCAGACCATCCGGTCTCTCCGGCACTGCGATCTGGCGGCTGACAGCCAGCTGATCATTTTTTCCGATGGCCCCAAAAGTGAGGCGGATACCACTAAAGTAGCTGAGGTCCGGAGTTCCCTGCGTGGCATCACCGGCTTTGCCAGCGTCGAAATCCGGGAACAGACCGCCAACCGCGGACTTGCCCGGTCCGTAATTGAGGGGGTTACATCCATGCTGGCGGCGCACGGAAAGGCAATTGTGCTGGAAGACGATCTGCTTTTTTCCCGCGATTACCTCTCTTTCATGAACGATGCCCTGAATGCTTACGGGGGTAGTCCGGAAGTTTTCTCCGTATCGGGATATCTGTATCCCATTCCCATCCCGGCCGGTTACCCCGATGACGTGGTGCTGCTGCCACGGGCCTCGTCGTGGGGCTGGGCTACCTGGAGGGACCGCTGGGAGAAAGCCGACTGGCAGGTAAAAGATTATGAGACTTTCTTCCGGGACAGGGCGCTGAGGGAAGGCTTTGCGCAGGGAGGCGAAGACCTGGTGGCCATGCTGATCCGCCAGCAGAAGGGAATGATCGATTCGTGGGCCGTCCGCTGGAGTTATGCCCACTTCCGGAACGGGTCCTGGTGTCTGTTTCCGGTCCGGTCCAAGGTGCAGAATACGGGTAACGACCTTTCGGGCACCCACTCCCCGAGCACATCCCGCTACCAGACTACGCTGAGCAATGATCCGTACACGCTGCCGGTCTCGCCTCAGGTAAACCCAGTTATGGTAAAGTCGCTGCAACGGTTCTTCCGCCCCAGCCCCATCCGGAAAGTGATTAACTATCTGACCCTGAGCATCATAAAAGATAAAGCATCCAACCCATAACCAGGCGTTGGATGCTTTAAAATCCTCGGTTAAATTTTGTCAGACACCGCCGGTGAGTTCACCAGCACGAGATCCAATCAAAACCACACGAAGGTAACGTCTCTGAATTCGTCAGATGGCTACACCTGTTTGGTGATTGGTAGCGTGTGACAAAATTTGTTTGGGACTAGACATTTGTACCTCCTTTCTTTAAAGCCATACATAAGCAAACAGGAGCTCGAAAAAATATACACGTATGGGACGCCAGTGAGTCTTTCTATCCTGCAGCCGGTGACGACCGTCACCACTTAAATTAACAGAATTTCTACCGGATAGTTCAAGCGAATCTGCAAATATATTTACCATTCCGGAAAGAATTTTCCGGCCCTTCCGCAATGGTCTGAATACCAGAGTTAAGTCAGAAACTGCAATAAGAATGACCTGAAAGTTGGGAGGAATAGGCGCAGCAAAAGGCTTCGGTTCGGGCCAGCTTTGTGATGCTTTACAACTGCGGCGTAACGGTGGCTCAACGGCATGACCGGCATCGTGTCGTCGCCGGAGCCCCTGAAAGTGAAGGACGTGGTACTCAACGGTGCCTTCGACACCTACGGCCGGGGCCGCGTATCCAACATCCTGAAGGTATTTGACTTCGCCAATATGGATCTGGAAGTGGATGGCCGCCGGCTGAGCCGTGCCGGCATCAGCAACTACACCCAGACGCTGGACATGCAGCGGGCCTCCCTCACGACCACCTTCGGCCACGCCGGCAAAGTAAGCGTAAAACATGGTGCTGGCCCTGCGTCACCTGCCGCATACCGCCATGATCGACGTTGAGATCACCGCCCGCAGGGCCGGCTGCTTCTACAGGTACTTTCCGGCCGCCCGATCCACAATTGCGTATACTTGAGGCGTATCCACCGGACTGATGCTCTTTCCATATGCCAGACTTTCGGGAATTATCCTTACCCTGCTCTTTCTGACAGGCACCCAAAACCCTGCCTTCTCCCAGAGGCGGGGTACCCTGTTCAAATCTGCAATCGATACCAGCTACGTTCAGGATTTTACCCGCGACCTCACCACCCGCTTTTTCTTCTCCCGGAAATACACCCGCTTTAATATCCGGGATTACGACCAGAACCAGGAGCTGCGTTACCGGCCCAATGACCGGCTCAACGTCGGGATTGGCATCAACTATTACTTTCTCGGCCTCAATCTGGGCATAAACATGCCCTTCGTGAACGACGACGACCAGTTGTACGGCAATACCCGCTACATCGACGCCCAGTCTCACATTTACCTTCCAAAGCTGGTTACTGATCTGTACCTGCAGTACTATAAGGGCTACTACTTGTCCAATCCCCAGAACTGGATCGACGACTGGAACCGGAACCAGCTTTTCCCCCAGCGCGGCGATATGCGCACCATCAGTACCGGCCTGAACCTGCATTATATTTTCAACCACCGGCGTTTTTCGTACCGGGCGGCTTTTCTGCAGAATGAATGGCAGAAAAAAAGTGCCGGCACCTTCCTGCTCGGCGGAGAATGTTACCTGATTGACGTAAAGGGAGACTCCTCGCTTACCTTTCCGGCGGCAAATACCCCCTTTCTGGACGGAATCCAATACAACCGGTCTTTTCAATACAGCCTCGGTGCCAATGCCGGGTACGCGCACACGCTGGTCTACCGGACAAATTACTTTTTAACCCTGTCGCTGGTGACTGGAATCGGCGTTGGTGCTTCCAGTCTGCAGGCGGAGCCGGAAGCAGAAATCACCCGGGCCGCGTTGCGTCTCAGCACCACTGCGCGGGTGGCAATCGGTTATAACTCCGCCAGGTACTACGCCGGCATTTCGGTGGTAAATCTGTCTCTGCGCAGCCAATTGCCGGTAAACCGCAGTACTGCCTCATTCAATACCGGAAACATCCGGATTAATTTCTGCCGGCGGTTCCCGGTGGAGCCTCCCAGACTGATGCGGCGGCTCCGCAAAAAGCTTACAATAGATTAACTGGGGAAGTTTACAGGTTTTACTCAATTTTATCACACTAAGCAGATCACTACAATTACTTCAGACTACCATCTTGTCATTCCCGGAGGGAACTATCTCAGCGAAGCTAATCTTTGTAGTTAACCACACTGCTGTCCAGAAAACTACCCCTACCCGGTTCACCGGTTCATTCTGAAATCAAAATACTCTACATGAAAGCGGTTGATATTTGTCTGCTGGCTTCCCTTTGCGGCGTTGTATTGCTGGCAGGCCCCGGCATGGCACAGGAATCACCCCCCCGGAAGCAGGAAAAGCAGGACTTACCCGCCCAGGGAGCAGAAAAAAAGGGAACGGAATCACCGTTTCCGGGTGACGATATGCCCACCTACCAGACCGACCTGCGGCCTCACCGGATGCCTATGCCCAAAATGTGGGGGATGCAGACGGACCCCGAAAACGGCCGGGTCCTGACCTACACCGATCCGCAGAAAGGCTTGCGGTACGATTTTGAGAAAAAGGAAATTACCGACCTGAGAACCGGAAAGGTGTACACCTTCTCCGGGAAGGACCGGCCCCGGCAGCCGGATGCGGAGCCAGGAGAAGATAAATCCCGGCATGAGAAGAAGCCCTTGCTGCTATAAAATATGTCCCGCCTGCACATTTGATGCAATCCCCTTCAGAACTTTCTCGAAGAACTGCTGCGGGTGACACTGGAGCTGGTCCAGACGTGGACGACCGGACCAGCAGGGCAGAATGTATTTGAGAAATTCCTGCTACAGTCAGATATGTGGTTAATTCAAAATCTATACTTAATAATTTCTCCATGGCTATCCCATCATCTTCCGCACATAAGCCCGGTTGGCGACGTAGCTTTCCACCGTGTCGGCGCCTTTGGGGATGGAAGATTCGATCTGAATCCAGCCCCGCCAGGCAATTTCGTCAACCGCCGCGCGGACTTCCCGGAAATCCACGATGCCGCCGCCCAGCAGGGCATCGTACTCCTTGAAGTGAAATTCGCAGATTTGCTTCTCCTTGCCCAGCCACCGGATTTCCTCGTAAATGTCGTAACCCATGTCGCTGGAATTACGGACGTCGTAATACACCTGCACATTCCGTGAACCCACTGCTTCAGTGATTTTCAGGTGATCGGCCGCATTGAGATAAGATTCTATTCCCAGAATAATGCCGGCTTTCTCCGCTTTGGGAGCCACCCCTTTCAGCTTCCGGATCACCACCTGCTGCCCATCCGGGTCGTTGCGCAGGTCATTCTTATTGAAGAACGCCAGCAGGATTACCTTCACGCCCATCGCTTTGGCTACGTCAATGCTTTCGCTTACCCAACGGTCGGTGCGGTCATCGGCTTTGTAGGGTACGTTGTTCAGTTCGCCCAGGGCAAGGCCACCGATCTGCACCCCCAGCTTCCGCGCTGCGTCTTTGTACTGGCGCTGCACTTCCGGCTGGCGGAGGTGCATTTCGTTGGCAAGGTTTCCCATATTCACCTGAATGCCATCCAGCCCCATCCGGCGGCCCAGCTCCATGGCCCCGATATCACTTGACTTGCCGATGGACCAGTCACAGGCCCCCACGGAAAAGCGGCTCCTGCCGGCAAGGGCGTCTTCGGGCCGGAAAAATGAGGCCAGACTGGTGACACCCATCATGGCGGCAGTTTTTTGGAGGGCGCTTCGGCGGGAGATCATAATGCAAATGGTTGTGGCGATAATTTACGACAAAAAACAAAGCAAATCCTGCCTTCCTGTGTCTCACAACTCTGCAAATAGCAAAAGGGGAACAACGTCCCCTTTTGCCTGTTCCCATCAATGGTTGTTTTTGTGCCCTGTCCCGGGTCAGTAGCCCGGGTTCTGCCGGATCATGGTGGGGTTTATGTCGATCTGGCTCTGGGGAATGGGAAATACAAGGTTGTTTTCGGTAATGGTCGTTTTGATGCCAATGTCGCCTGCCTTGGCCCGCAGCACTTCCAGCGCCTTACCGGTCCGCACGAGGTCAAACCACCGGTGGCCCTCAAAGGCCAGTTCCACGCGCCGCTCCTGCAGGATGGCGTCACGGAACGCCTGCTGATTGGGCACGCGGGTCGAATTCAGGTCGCCCAGCCCGGCCCGGCGACGGACGCGGTTCAGCAGCCCGAATGCCTCTCCGTTTGGCTGGTAACTTACCTCGTTCAGCGCCTCGGCGTACATCAGCAGCACGTCGGCGTAGCGGATCACGGGGAAGTTGTTGTTATTATCATTGACGGCGGCCGGGTTGTCGAGAAACTTCCGGGAGTAACGGGCCTGCACTACGCTGCCGGTGGCGGTGGTGTAGCTGGTAGCCAGAGAGGCCGCCTTGCGCAGGTCACCCGGTTCGTAAGCGTTTTCAAGGTCGCGGGAAGGCTGGTTGTTGCCACCGCCGCCAAAGGCAATTACGTTGTTGCCGGAATTTTCGGGGGCAAAGGCATTGGGCAAAGGATTGCCTTCTCCCAGACCGCCGCCCAGATATTGGACATCGAACACCGACTCGCGGTGGTTTTTGTTGTCAGGGCTGAATACGCTGCGGTAGTCGGGCAGCAGGTCGTACACGCCGGATTCAACTACTTCTTTCAGCACGGCAGCCGCCTGGGGGAACTTCCGCTGCGTGAGGTAAACCTTACCCAGCAGTGCCCTGGCCGCGCCGCTGGTAGCGCGGCCCACATTGGCTCCGCTGTAGGTGGGGTCAAGCACCGGGACGGCTTCCAGCAGATCCTTCTCAATCTGGGCGTACACCTCGGCTGCCGGGGTGCGGCCGTAGGTATAGCCTTCCTGCTGGTTGGCTACTTCCTTCAGCACCAGCGGCACGTCCCCGAAGAAGCGGACCAGGTTGAAGTAGTACAAGGCCCGCAGGAACTTAACCTCGCCGGCGTACCGGCTTTTCAGCGGCTCGCTGATGGTTACGCCATCAATCCGGTCGAGCACGGCGTTGGCCCGGGCAATGCCGCGGTAGGCGTCGTTCCAGCGCTGGAGCAGGAAGGGATTGGTGGTACGGAGGTAAAATTTATCGAACTCATCCTGATCGGTAACCGAACCGGATACGGCCGGGTAGGTATCATCAGACGGGATATCCCCGGCAACGTAGAGCTGCCCGAAGTTGCCCGGAAACTGCAGGGCGGCGTAGGTACCGGAAATGGCAATCCGGATGTCGTCGGCGGTGCGGTAAAAGTTGGTAGTGGCTACTTCGGAGATCGGCTTCCGGTCAATGAAGTTTTCGCCGCAGGCGGTAAAAAAGAGCAGGGCCACGCCGGTAAAATATATTTTGGTTCGCATGAGCTTATGATTTAAAATTCAAATAGGGCATTTAAAATTGTGCATTTCCTCAAAATCCCAGATTTACGCCGAACGTAAGCGTGCGGGGCACCGGGTAAGCGCCGTAATCCACACCGGCCGTCAGGGCAGTGGCTTCGTAGTTACTGGTTTCGGGGTTGTAGCCGAGGTATCTGGTAAACGTAGCCAGGTTCTGCACCGACCCGTACACCCTTACCCGCTGGAGCAGGTACTTGCTCATCAGGGCAGAAGGCAGGCTGTAGCCGAGGGTCAGGTTCTGGATGCGGAGGTACGAAGCGTCTTCCACCCAACGGGTAGACAAGGCGTTGTTCAGTCCGGTGGTCCGGCTGTTGGCCCGGGGCGTGATGCCGTTGCCGGGCTGCTCCGGTGACCGCCAGCGGTCCAGTACGGTGGTCAGGTTGTTGGAGTTGCCTTCAAGGTTTTCGTAAAACCGGCGGCTGAGGTTCAGAATTTCCCCTCCCTGCACGCCCTGAATGGAAATGCCCAGGTCAATTCCCCTGAAGGAGAAGCTGTTGGTCAGGCCGTAAATAAAATCGGGCTGGTTGTTGCCGATCATCGTCCGGTCGTTGGCGTCAATGATGCCGTCAGGCACACCGTTGGGGCCGCCCAGGTCGGCGTACTTCACGTCGCCGGGGCGGGAGTTATTCGTCCGGGGCGAAGCATCAAGGTCGGCCTGGTCGCGGTACACGCCGAGCTGGCGGTAGCCGAAGAAGTTGCCCAGCGGCTGGCCGATCATGGTAATATTGGTTTCGCCGATGCCGGTACCGCTCCGGATGGGGTCGCCGTTCGGGCCGAGGGCCAAGACCTTATTGCGGTTGAAGGAAATATTGACACTGGTATTCCACCCAAAGGCACCCGTCAGGTTTTTGGAATTGACCGCAAACTCCCAACCCTTGTTTTCCACCTTGCCCAGGTTCTGCACCACTTCGCGGAAGCCGGTCAGCGTAGGCACGGGTACGTGAAGAGCAGGTCGGTGGTGAGGCGGTCGTAGTAGTCCACCATCAGCGTAAAGCGGTCGTTGAGGAAGCCTACGTCAATCCCGGCGTCTATCTGACGGCTTTTTTCCCAGCCCAGCTGCGGGTTGCCCAGGGCAAGGGCCGGGGCCAGACCACTGGCAAGGGCGTTGTTGAATACGTAATTGTCCGTTACCAGCCGGCCCACGTAGGGATAGTTGCCAAAAGCATTATTGCCCGAGAAGCCGTAACTGGCCCGCAGCTTCAGGTTGGACAGGAAGGAAAACTGCTTGAGGAATTCCTCTTCGGAAGCCTGCCAGCCCACGGAGGCTGCCGGGAAGGTACCCCAGCGGTTTTCGGGACCAAACTGCGAAGAACCGTCGGTGCGCACGGAGAAGTTGGCAATGTACCTGCCTTTGTAATTGTACCCGATGCGGCTGAAGTAGGAAGCTACCGCAAATTCGCCGTCCCCAAAGTTGGCATTGGTGTTGTTTACAGTGCCGGCGTTGAGCGTACGTACTACGTCGGAGCCGAAGTTGATGGCCCGCACCCCGCTGAACTGCGACTTGCTGCGGGTGGCTTCCATGCCCACAAGTACATCAATATTGTGCACACTGCCCAGCGTCCGGCGGTAGTTGAGGGTCTGGTTAAAGAGCCAGTTGACGTTCAGGCCGGACGACGTGCCGCCGAAGGCCTGCGTCGGGGGCAGCAACTGATTGAGCGGCATGCGGGAGGTCCGGAACTCATCCCGGCGCAGTGACCCTAAGTTGACGTTGCCGGTAACCCGGTACTGGAGGCCCTGGATGATTTCGTACTCCGCAAAAGCGTTGCTCAGCAGGGTCATGTTCTGGATTGTGTTGTTGTATTCAGTGATATTGGCCAGCGGATTGGTGATGCCCGGCCAGCCGTATGCCCCCGCAAGCTCAGTCTGCGAGGAATAAGTGATGCCGTCGGCCGCGTAAACCGGCGCCATGGGCACTGCTGAAAGTGCGGCATTGATCACTCCATTATCCGCCCAGTGCCCATCGGTTAACGGCTCAGCGGTCCGCCGGAAGGAAGGGTTCAGGATCAGGCCAACCCGGAGTTTGGGCAGCAGTTCAGCGTTGACGTAGGCCCTGACCGAATAGCGGTCAAAGCTGCTCTGCTTCACGACTCCATCCTGCGTGAGGTAGCCGCCGGAGAGGAAGTACCGTACCTTATCGGTGCCGCCGTTGATGTTTACCTGGTAGTTGCTGATGGGAGCCCGCTGGAAGATCAGATCCTGAAAATCCGTGTAGGGCAGGTTGGCCACCGCCTGCGGATCATCGAAATTGAGCCAGGCAAACTCTTCGCCGCGGGGGTACCGGAAGCGGTCGGAAGGCAGCCGCCGCACCGGATTGGGATCGTTAAGATTGGCACCGGGTACGTTGTCGAGGTAGCCGTTGTTGAAGGCATCTTTGGAAAACTCCGCAAACTGCTGTGAGTTCAGCACGTCCATTTTCCGCTCGATCTGCTGGAAGCCGGTGTAGTAGTTGAGGTTGACGCTGGTTTTGCCGGGCGTACCCGCTCTGGTCGTGATCAGCACCACGCCGTTGGAGCCCCGCGAACCGTAAATGGCCGTGGCAGAGGCGTCCTTGAGTACGTCAATCCGGTCAATTTCACTGGCATCCAGAATGTTGAAAATGTCGCGGTCCACGATGTTGCCGTCCAGCACGATCAGCGGATTGTTACCCGCCGAAATGGAGCCGAAGCCCCTTACGCGGATGGCGGGAGTTGCCCCCGGACGGCCCGTAACCTGCTGGATCACCACGCCCGGTACCCGGCCCTGCAGGGCAGTGGCAACGTTGCTCACCGGCATGTCCTGAATTTCCTTCAGGTCTACCGTGGCAATGGCGCCGGTCACTTCGCGCCGCTGCTGGGTACCGTAGCCTACTACAACCACTTCGGAAAGTGCCTGCATATCAGGGGCCAAAGCCATATTGATCGTGGTGCGGCTGCTGATGGGTACCTCCTGCGTCACGTAGCCGATAAAGGAAAACACCAGCGTGCCGCTCCCGCTGCCATCAGGCAGGGCTAAGGAGTAACTACCGTCGCTGCCGGTGGTGGTACCGGTGCTGGTGCCCTTCAGGAGTACGTTTACGCCGGGCAGACCCTCTCCGGAAGTCTGGTCGGTCACCCGGCCGGTAATGGTCAGTGCGGCGGCAGTTTCGCGGGTGATCTGCGCGGCCGGGTTCCCTTCTCCGGATGAGGAGGTGGACTCCGGTGAAGGTGGCAGGCTGCGCTCTGGTTGCAGGCCGGTGGTGCCCGGGGCTTTGTCAATGATCACGTAATGCGCTTCGTCCAGCCTGCGGTACGAAAGATTCACCTTGTCAAGGGCTTCTTTCAGGCGCTGAGGCAGTTTTTTGGCTCGCAGAGGCAGCGTAATTACTTTTTCCGATACCACTTCGGGGGAGTAGATGAATGACACCTTGTATTCTTTTTCCAGTTCCGACAGCACGTCGGTGAGGGCCATCCGCGCGGAAGACTGTACGGCGGGATTGGTCTTTTCCCCGGAACCGGTAATCGGGCGGGCGGAAGCCAGGTGCTGGGCAGCGGCTCCGTGGCTAAGCAGGCATACCAGCAGGCCACCAGCCCAGCGCCGGGTTGTTTGGTAAACACGTTTCATAAGCGGTTGAGGTTTTATTGTTTTCGGTTAAGGATAATCTGATTGCCGCGTATTTCGTACCGGACCGGGTGCGTGGCCGAAAGGGCTTCGAGCAGCAGCATTACGTCGCCGATGCCGATTTTACCACTGAGCCGCAGGTTTTCGAGGGAATCATCCTCAAACAATACTTTAAGGCCGTACGTCTCTTCGGTCAGAATGGCGATTTCGCGGAGGGTATGGTTATTGAGCACCCAATGCTCCCGTTTCCATTCCACAAACGGCTGCGGATTCACCCTTTTCTGCACCAGGTTGCCTTGCCGGGAGGAATATTCCACTAACTGCCCCGGCTGCATGAGTACTTCCTTTGGTACGGCTTCACGAAGCCGGAGCTGCACTTTGCCTTCCTGCAGCACAACCCGGGTGCGGGCCAGTTTTTGAGAAACATTGAACCGCGTTCCGAGCACTTCCACGTCGAGGTCGGGGGTATGGACCACAAACTTTACCCGTTCACCGCCTGCAGTTTCCGGCTGACGGCGAAGTACCCCTCCTTCCAGCCATACTTCCCGTCCGCTGGCCTGATCCCAGTTTTTCCCAGCTTGAGCCGGGAGTGGGCTTCAGGTACACCACCGAGTGGTCGGGCAGTACAAACTGCTGCGATTCATCCGAGGCAGCGTACACCACCGGTCCGGTCGCCTGCCGCAACCACCAGATCACCGCCAGCGAAGTGAACAGCAATGCCACTGCCGCCGCCCGGTACCACGGACGGAGGAGAACTTTTTTTTGCGCAGTACTTTTTCATTTCCGGCCGGGTCACCGAGCCGCTCCCGGAGCCGGGCGTATTCGGCTTCGCGGGTAAAGAAGGCAGAAGGCCCGGTTTTACGTAGTCCGGCTCTGGTGATGGAAGATTCTTTTGCCGGGTCAGCGGCCCCCTCCACCGTCGCCCGGCTGAGGTCACCGAACAGGGGCTTTGGTTGTGTGCTCCGGGGGTTGGGGGATAGCTCCATTGGATACTGTCTGTTTTGGGTATAGAGCAGCAAGCCCGGGTTTTTCAACCCAGTATTTTTAAACTTTTTCCTAAAATTTTGTAAGATTTTCCGGTGGGTCCGCAGAGATACGGGTGAGCACCTACTCCTGCTGTCGGCCGGAGCCAGACAACTACAAGGCGACTAATCCCGCAAAATGAATTTATTTACCCGAGGGCGGAAAATACAATGGCCAAGCCGGTTGTGCAGAGCAGGGCGGCCAGTTGGGCGGGGGTGATCTGGGAACGGACTTTAAGGAAGGCCCGCTGGAGGTGGTTGATCACCGACTGGTAGTTGATATTGAGCATTTCTGCAATCTCCGGCAGGCTCAGGTCTTCATAATAGCGCAGGTAAACGATTTCCCGCTGCCGGTCGGTGAGCGAGTTGAGCAGTCGGGCCACCAGTTCCTTTTTCAGGGAAGTGCTTTCGTCAAGAATCACAACGTCTTCGGGCGAGAAGCCGGAGAAACCAGCCTGCGTTTCGTAGTCACCGGACCACAAGGTATATTTTTGCTGGTCCCGGATTTCCTGCATGAGCAGCCGGCGGAGGGTACTCAGCAGGTACGCCTTTACGGAATGTGCTTCCCCAAGGGTCTGCCGTGTATTCTACAGCCGGAGAAACAATTCCTGAATGGCATTGAGGGCCGCTTCCTAACTCAGAATGATCCGTTTGGCGTAGCCGTATAGGTCGTCGCGGTAGAGATGGCAGAGACCGTGCAGGGCTTTTTCTTCTCCCAGCTGCAAGCCGCGCCATAACTGGTGGGTATTTTCTTCCGATAGGGGCATTCCGCTGGTATGCATCTGAAGAGAAAGGGACAATGAAGTAGGGAACCTGAAATCCCGTGCTGCCGGACGGATATCGCAAAGTAATTGAACTAAGGTAAGAAAATTTTAGACGAATCTGCAAATTTTTCTAAGATGGGGGGATAGACTTCCCCAAAGTGCAGGGGCGCGGGCAGTTTCCGCCACCCTGAGCCTGCATCCGGCGGCAAGAAACCGAAACTGTGGCAGGTGGAAAATTATTCCGGAACCGTAAAATCTTCATTGATTACCTGCAACTGCCGGGAGAGGAATTCTGCATCCGTTCTCGCATTATCATAAGTACCGGCCGAAACCACGTAATGATCGCGGGAACCCGGCGGATACAGATGCACTTCAAAGGTCTGCTGCCGGTAATCGGCAGACTTGCCCGTACGGCTGCCATAGACGGTGTACGTTTTCCGGACTGGCACCAGCGTAAGCCGGTCAACGCCGGGCAACCCATGCCACGACCCAAACCGCAAGCCGGCCACGCCAGTATAGATCCGGATGCGTTTCCCTGAAAATTCAATTTCTATCCCTTCGTGCATGGTGAGGGTAACGGCAGCTACGGCCACAAAGAGGAGCCCCACCGGCAGATTCTGGGTACAGGCATAAAGCCCGAACAGCAATACCCCGAAAGCCGGTCTCCGGAGGGGCATGGGAATGGTTTTGATTTTGCGGCGGTAGTGCATGGGGAGGAATTTGGGACTTGATTGGCGGCCTCCCGAAAAGTAACCCCACCGGCTGGGCACCAGTGGGGTTTTATTTCCTTTTCCACACTTGTTTGTAATGGTTGTCATCCCCGGAGGGGATCCTTGTCAGGTACACCAATCGTTCACTTCAACTGCAAAGATCTCCTCCGGGGATGACAGATGAGAGAGCAGGCTGCTGACAGGCTTCTTACAACCCGGCAATAATTCCCCAACAACTACCCCTACAGCACCACGTTCACGATCCGCTTCGGCACCACGATTACCTTCTTGGGTTGCTTGCCCTCCAGCCACTTCTGTACGGCTTCCGCGGCCAGCACCGCCTGTTCGATTTCGGCCGGAGCCGTATCGGCGGGGAAAGTCATTTTAGCCCGCACCTTGCCGTTGATGGAAACGGGGTATTCGAAGGAATCTTCCACCAGATACGACTGGTTGTAAGCCGGATACGGTTCCCTGGTTACGCTGCCGGTGTTGCCCAGCAGGTGCCAGATTTCTTCGGTGATGTGTGGCGCAAACGACGACAGCACCACCGTCAGGTCCGACAGCACGGCCCGCTTGTTGCACTTGGGTGACGACAGTTCATTGACGCACACCATAAAGGCGCTGACGGAGGTGTTCAGCGACAGGTTGTCAATGTCTTCGGCCACCTTTTTGATCAGCTTGTGGAGGCTTTTGAGTTCCTCTCTGGCCGGCTCGGCGTCAGATACCGTGAAGTCGCCCTTTTCGGTATGGAACAGCCGCCAGTACCTGCGCAGGAAGTTATGCACGCCGGTAATGCCGTTGGTATTCCAGGGCTTGGAATCGGTCAGTGGCCCGAGGAACATCTCGTACATGCGCAACGTATCCGCGCCGAAGCGGGTCACTACGTCGTCGGGATTTACGACGTTGTACTTGGATTTGGACATCTTTTCGACTTCCGAATATAAATCGATGTATTCACCTTTCTCGTCTGTTTTCCAAAGCACACCTGAATTAATATCAATCTCTATGTCATATGATTTGAACAATGGAGTATGCACAAATTCTTCAAAAGAACTCTTATATAGTTTTCCTGTGTCAGTATACTCAATAGGAATTCTTCTTCTCTTTTGAGAACCAACAATTTCTTTCCCCCGAAATTCTAAATGATGACTGTTTAAATGAGCACTAAAATAATCTGAGGAGGCACAGACAGTATACTCTTGTCCATGACCTATGGGATGAGTATATGTGTCGTGGTCAAAGCCTTTATAAAAATCAACAAAATAAGAATAACTGGAAATCATCCCCTGATTCACCAGCTTCCTAAAAGGCTCGTCCACGGTGACGTGGCCGAAGTCGTAGAGGAACTTGGTCCAGAAGCGGGAGTACAGCAGGTGGCCGGTGGCGTGTTCGGAGCCGCCGATGTACAGGTCCACGTCCTGCCAGTACTGCCGGGCTTCTTTCGAGCAGAATTCGGTGTCGTTGTGCGGGTCCATGTACCGGAAGAAGTACCAGCTTGAACCGGCCCAGCCGGGCATGGTGCTCAGTTCGTAGGGGTAGGCCCCCCCGCCCCCGAAGGGGGAGCCTTTTCCTCCCCTCTCCTCAGGAGAGGGGCCGGGGGTGAGGTCAACTCCCACTTCGGGGGTTGGGGGGCAGTATTTCCAGTCTTTGGCGCGGCCCAGCGGTGGTTCGCCGGTTTGGGTGGGCTTGTACTGGTCAATTTCGGGCAGCACCAGCGGCAGTTCGCTTTCCGGCAGCAGGTGCGGAATGTCGTCTTTGAAATAGACCGGCACCGGTTCGCCCCAGTACCGCTGGCGGCTGAATACGGCGTCGCGCATCCGGTAGTTGATTTTTCCTTTCCCGATGCCCATTTCCTCAATCCGGCGGATGGCGGCGGGTACCGCTTCTTTTACCGGCAGTCCGTTCAGAAAACCGGAATTGATCATGGTACCGGCTTTGGGATCGAAGTCGGGGGCGGAAATATCCGTCCGGTCGCCTTCCTGCACGGGCACGATGGACAGATTGAAGTGTTTCGCAAAAGCATAGTCGCGGGTGTCGGACGACGGAACGGCCATGACCGCGCCGGTGCCGTAGCCGGCCAGCACGTAATCGGCCGTCCAGACGGGAATGTCTTCACCGGTAAAGGGATGCTCCACGTAAAAGCCGGTAAAAGCGCCGGTAATGGTTTTTACCTCGGCCATCCGTTCCCGTTCAGAGCGGTTCCGGGCGGTTTCCACGTAAGAGACGAGGTTGTCATAGGTTTCCTGCAGCTCCGGATTCCGCGACAGTGCTTCTTGGGCCAGCGGCATCAGCCGTTCGTGCTCCGGGGCAATGACCAGGAAGGTAACGCCGAAGATGGTATCCGGGCGGGTGGTGAAGACTTCAAGGGCCTCATCCCCAGAGGACCTCACCCCCAGCCCCTCTCCTGAGGAGAGGGGAGCTGATGGAGCGTTGGCCTGAACGGATGGTTTTCTTCTTTTTTCCAGAACGGCTTTGATTTTCTGAACAACGGCCGGGGTATTTCTGGCTACTTCTTCATTGGTGAACCGGATCACCCCGAATCCTGACTCTTCCAGCAACTGTGTCCGCCGCGTATCATACGCTGCCTGTTCCGCTTCCCGATGGATTCCTCCATCTACCTCCACGACCAGTTGTTCGTCAATTGCCACAAAATCAACTATGTAAGCGTTGATTGCGTGTTGCCTTCTGAACTTTGTACCAAGCTTCTGATTCCGAAGCTCGTTCCAGAGTATAGCTTCTGCCTCCGTCTGCTCTTTGCGCAATTCTCTTGCCTTTGGCTTGGCGTGCTGCCATTGTTCATGGCTGGAAGTGTAAGCAGGATTGACCTCACTCCCTGATCTCGCCTCCTCAGAGGGATATCCGGAACGCAGGTTGCCTTCTCCCCTCTCCTCAGGAGAGGGGCCGGGGGTGAGGTTCACTCCAAACCGCACACTCGCCCCCTCAGATCGCCCGATCCAGTTGCGTTGCATTTCCTTCAGCGGCTCGGGCCAGTCGATGGTGTCGAGACCCCGCAGCAGCCGGTCGGCGTAGGCGGTGATGCGCATGGACCACTGCTTCATTTTCTTGCGTTCGACGGGGTAGCCGCCGCGTTCCGACACGCCGTCTTTCACCTCGTCATTGGCCAGCACCGTGCCAAGGGCGGGGCACCAGTTCACCACGGATTCGGCGAGGTAGGTCAGGCGGTATTTGAGCAGAATGTCGGCCTTTTCCTTTTCGGTATAGGCTTTCCAGTCTTCGTTGGTGAAGGCAAAGGTATCTTCGTCGCAGACGGCGTGCACGTTGCGGTTGCCGGAGTGTTCAAACTTTTGGACCAGGGCGGCAATGGGCTCGGCCTTGTCAGTTTCCCGGTTGTACCAGCCGTTGAACAACTGCATGAAAATCCACTGCGTCCATTTGTAGTATAACGGGTCAGACGTGCGGACTTCGCGGTCCCAGTCGTAGGAAAAACCAATTTTCTTTAACTGACGCTTATAGGTTTCAATATTATTAGCGGTGGTGACGGCCGGGTGCTGGCCGGTCTGGATGGCGTACTGCTCGGCGGGCAGGCCGAAGGAGTCGAAGCCCATCGGGTGCAGCACGCTGAAGCCCCGGCTGCGCTTATACCGGCTTACGATGTCGGAGGCAATGTAGCCCAGCGGGTGCCCAACGTGCAGCCCCGCCCCGGACGGGTACGGAAACATGTCCAGCACGTAGTACTTAGGCTTCGACGGGTCGTTTTCGACTTTATAAATCCCCTCCGCTTCCCACTGCTGCTGCCACTTCTTCTCTATTTCTTTCGGGTTGTAATCGGCCATTGTCTTAATCAGAATTCACAGATGAACAGAATGTCAGAATCATAATTTTCAGGATTTACAGGATCAAAGGGTTGCAATCAGTTTAAATCCTCTTCATCCTCAAGGGAGATTGAATGGAGCAAAGGAATCGAATTAACCGGTATCCTGTTCGTCCTTTCATCCCGTAAATCCTGATTCTGACGAATTTAAAACTCCGCGTTCTGCGGGGTGCGCGGGAACGGGATCACGTCGCGGATGTTGGTCATGCCGGTCACGAACAGGATCAGCCGCTCGAAGCCGAGGCCGAAGCCGGCGTGCGGCGCGGTGCCGTACAGCCGCGTTTCGAGGTACCACCAGATGCTTTCCATCGGAATGTGCATTTCCTGTACCCGGCCCAGCAGCTTTTCGTAATCCTCTTCCCGCTGCGAACCGCCGATGATTTCGCCGATGCTAGGGAACAGAACGTCCATGGCCCGCACCGTTTTGCCGTCGTCGTTCTGCTTCATGTAGAACGATTTGATCTCCTTCGGGTAGTTGACCAGAATGACCGGCTTCTTGAAGTGCTTCTCCACCAGGTACCGTTCGTGCTCCGACTGTAGGTCGGTACCCCACTTAACCGGGTACACAAACTGCCCCTTCTGCGCCGGTTTGGACCTCACCAGGATGTCCACGGCTTCGGTGTAATTCAGCCGTTCAAATTTGTTGTCTACCACGAACCGGAGTTTTTCCAGCAGCGGCATCGGGCTGCGTTCTTCCTGCTTCTTGTTCTTTTCTTCTTCGATCAGCCGGCTTTCGAGGAACTGCAGATCATCGGTGCAGTTATCGAGGGCGTAGCGGATCAGGTACTTCAGGAAGTCTTCGGCAAGGTCCATGTTGTCTTCCAGATCATAGAAGGCCATCTCCGGCTCGATCATCCAGAACTCCGCCAGGTGGCGGGCCGTGTTGGAGTTTTCCGCCCGGAAGGTGGGACCAAAGGTGTAAATATTGCCCAGGGCAAGGGCACCCAGTTCGCCTTCCAGCTGCCCGGAAACCGTCAGGTTGGTGGCTTTGCCGAAGAAATCCTGCTTATAATCGACCTCGCCGGTGTCGGTCAGCGGCGGCTTTCTGGCATCGAGGGTAGTGACGCGGAACATCTCTCCTGCTCCTTCGGCATCCGAGCCGGTAATGATCGGCGTGTGCAGGTAATAAAAATTGTTGTCGTTGAAGTATTTATGGACGGCAAAAGCCATGGCATGCCGGATGCGCAACACTGCGCCGAAAGTACGCGTCCGCGGACGAAGGTGGCCGATTTCCCGCAAAAACTCCATGGAATGTCTTTTGGGCTGCAGCGGATATTTGTCGGGGTCGGCGGTGCCGTAAACCTTGATCTCTTTCGCCTGCACCTCCACCTTCTGGCCGGAGCCCTGCGAGGGAACCAGAGAACCGGTGACGCCGAGGCAGGCACCAGTCGTAACCTTCTTCAGGGTTTCCTCCCCGAAGTGGGCCACATCGGCTACACTCTGCAGGTGGTGCACCGTAGAACCATCGTTGAGGGCAATGAAAGCGACGTTTTTGCTCTCCCGCTTCGTCTGTACCCAACCCTTGACGTGTACATCGGTGCCGTGGGCGTCGGACTGCAGCAGATCCTTTACCGTAATTCTCTGTTTGGGCATGGAAATAGTGGTTAGCCGTTAGCGTGTTAGCCGTTGGCTTTGATAGTTGTTTGGCTATGTCGGATTTGAATTGTCCGGACTGATTCAATTCCGGCAGATAGCCCTTTCAGGAAAAGGAAAAAAGCCCCTCCGCCGGGGACCGCAAAATTATCAGAAAATACGGGAATCCGGGGAATAAGAAGCGGGAAGTGAGGAATGAGAAGGTGGGGCACTGACTTAAATCCGTTTCCGGAAACGAAAAAGACTTGCCGTTTTACATGAAAGGGCAAGTCTTTTCAGCGTATCATCAGGATCGGGTTTAAGCCCGATCCTGATGAGTGGAGAAACCAGACATGGTATTATCCACGCCTGCTCCCCATTTTCAATTTTCAATTGAATTTTACTTATCGAGAGGAATTTTCAGCACCATGCCGGGCTTGATCTTGTCGGGATCGCTGATCTGGTCGCGGTTGGCGTCGTAAATCCTTGACCACTTGTGTACGTCGCCGTAGTAGCGGCCGGCAATCTTGGAGAGCCAGTCGCCTTCCTTTACGGTATACATTTCAAAACGCGGTCCCTGCTGGGCGGCCGGTGCCGGTTGAGGCTGGGCCGGACGCTGGGCTTGCGGTGCCCCCAGCGGCGACGATTGTGGCGCGGCTTGCGGCCTTGTCTGAGGGGCCGGTTTTTTGTCTCCTTTGTTCAGAAAATCAAATAATCCCATAGCTATTAATGGTTTGTTAAAAATCAATTTTCGGTTCACCGGGAACCGTAGGTATGTTCCCTTATACGGGAGGGAACGGTTATTTGGTTGTATGGTTGAATTGCTTAATTGCTGCATTGTTTAACTGTTGAATTGTTGAAGGCCCGGGAAATGACCGTTCAGCCTGACAACAATTTAACAATGCAGCCATTCAACCATCATGTTACTGCGGCATCCGCAGGGATTGCCACGTCATGAACTGCCATTTGCCGTTGCGCTTCACCCAGGCATCGGTGTATTTGAGGCGCAGGGTGGTTTTCTGTCCGTTCACCTCGGTGTCCACGCGGGCAATGCCGTTAATGATGGCCGTATTGCTATACAGGCGCACCTGCATTTCCTCGGGCTCCACAGCATAGTACACGGACGTTCCCGACGAGAGGCCTTTCAGGTACTGTTGCTTGTTTTCGGTTACGCCGCTCGAATGCGTATAGACCAGGTCATCGGCCAGCAAATCGCCGAGGCTGGCAAGGTCTTTTTTGATCATCAGATCGTAGCGGCGTTTCTCTAACTGCCTGAAGGTTTCTTGAGTATCTCCTTTGCTGCTTTTGCCCTGTGCAAAAGCAGTGGCTGTCATAAGGCAAAGGAGAAGCAGGAAAAAAAAGGATTGTTTCATGGATTCTTGGAAATTAAGGAACGGGTTGGCCTGTAATTTCTAAAAATCATTTAAAACTTTCCAAACAAAGTCAAATTCAATTCTAAAATATTCCGGAAAACAACCCGGTGCAATTACCTGTTCAGGAGTTGGGATCAGGGAGGCAACAGAACAAAAAAAGGTACAAAGTGACTGATCAGAGCTGACCATTCCTTTGTACCTTACTAATATTCAGTTCGCTGGCTTAAAACTCTGCCTGCACCTGATAGTACCTTGACTTCACGAACATGAACACGCCGTAGGCTATCACGCCCAGTGCCACAACCAGCAGCACCCAGCTACCACCCCACTGCTCAATGGTCTGGAAGGCACCGCCCGAGCCCTGCGCCTGGCTGGCGTCAGAGTTGAGGCCGGACTGGAGCAGGAAGAAGCCGACCAGCAGCCACACTACCCCGCGGGCGGCGTAGCCCACTTTTCCGATTTTATTGGCGTTTTCGCGCATCCCGGATTGTGCACCGCTGAAACTGAGTTTTTCCATGTATTCCTCTTTGTAGGCCCGGATCCACTGGTAAATGCCCGCAATCATGACCCCAATACCGGCCGCTGCTACCAGAAACGGACCAAAATCCATTTCAAGAACTTTACCTACCAATTGCTGCCGGCCGTTGCCGCTACCGCCACCGGAGCCCATAATCATGCGGATCAGGGTGACGGCAAAAGCCAGGTAAATAAATCCGCTGAACGCATACCTGGCGCGTTTCAGCATAGTCTTGTTTTTGGAATTGCTGGTGTCTTTGCTATTGAAAGCCTGCACAAACCGCCAGACCACAAAGCTCAGAATACCGATCACGACCAGCACGGCCAGAAGCTTACCGAAAGGCTGATCAAAGATCATCTGGGCAGCGCCTTGCTTACTGGCGTTGTTACTACCCTGGCCAACGGCGGCCATCACGGCCAGAATGCCGATCAGAACGTACACGAATCCCTTTGCCGCAAAGCCCCACCGGGCCAGCTTTTCGATCCACTGGCGGGAGTTGCCGCCCATATGGGATGAAGAAACTATATTATCAAATGTTGCCATGGATTTTGTTGTATAGTGGTTAATAATCCGCAGTGATTACTAAGGCATTATACAGCAGCAGGCCACCGGAGGTTGCCCCGGAATAATAAGTTTTCAGGGGGATGCTCCCCTACTTCTTTTCACCAAAGGCAAGATCACCGGCATCGCCGAGGCCGGGCACGATATAAAACTTGTGGTTCAGGGTTTCGTCTACCGCTCCCGCCCAGATGTGGCACTCCGGCAAATGTTCCATCACGTACTGTACTCCCGGACGGCTGGCAATGGCCGCTACAATGTGGACCTGGAGCGGCCTTCCGTAGGCCAGCAGGGCCTGGTAACTTTTCAGGATCGACTTTCCGGTAGCCAGCATCGGATCAATCAGGATCAGAATCTTACCGTTCAGGTCCGGGGCAGTTATGTACTGCATTTCCACCTCAAAGGAATGGTCAGCCTGGTGCGGTCCGCGGTACGCTCCGATAAAGGCACTTTCGGCTTCTTCGAATACATTCAGAAACCCATTGTACAGGGGCAGGGCCGCCCGCAATACGGTAGTAAGTACAATGGGGTGGCGCATCCGCTGAGTGGCGGCCGTACCAAGCGGCGTGGTCACCTGAACGGGATCATACGGAAAGGCTTTTGATAATTCGTAGGCCATTATTTCCCCGATCCGCTCCATGTTCCGCCGGAATCGCATCCGGTCGCCCTGCACATCCACATTCCGGAGTTGCGCTATGTAATGTTGCACTACGGAGGACTGTGCAGTAAGAATAGTCAGGGAAGGGGCCATGGGAGATAAAGTTAGAGACGCAATGCATTGCGTCTGTACAAAGGGAAGCAGAGATAAGTGGTAAGTGGTAAGTATATTAGTTATCAGTGAACAGGGGTAAGCGGACAGTTGAAAGCAGAAGTCCGTAAGTTATCGGGTTTTCCTTACCACTTGCCACCTACAACTGTTCACTCTCAAATGTGCGCATTTTTCTATCTTGCCGCAATTTTGAATTTTTCTGAACCGTGTAAAAACATTTTCTGATCAATAAGTACTGCTCATGATCCAATCTCTCAACCGGCTGATTGTAGTTTTTTTCCTGATCATTGTTACCTGTCCGACCCAGGCACAAAGTGTATACGCCCCACTGAACGCCGACTACTACCTGGCGGACCGTTACGAAATCAAACACGGCCGGTTTGTCAACGGCTTTTTCAGCAACATCAGACCTTACGAACGGCAGAGAGTTGCCCAACTGGCAGATAGCGTAGCCGCTAACCACAATTTTCTCTCCGGCCGGGACCGCTTCAACCTCAATTACCTGCGCAACGACAACTGGGAGTGGGCCGACAGCGCCGAAAACGAAAGCAACAATCCGGTTTTCAATACCTTTTACCGGAAAAAATCTGACCTGTACCACCACCGCGACGATGATTTTGAAGTACATGTCAATCCGGTCCTTTCTTTCGGACTGGGTACTGAGGCTGGCGGAAGGCGCATTTTTACCAACACCCGGGGCGCCGAAATACGGGGCATGATTGCGAAGCGGATCGGCTTTTACAGTTTTGTGGCCGACAACCAGGCCATTTTTCCGGAGTACGTCAATGCTTTTACCCGCTTTTACAATGCCGTACCGCAGGAAGGCTACTGGAAGCGGTTCAGGACCAACGGCACCGACTTCTTCACCGCCCGGGGTTATGTGACCTTCAACATCGTGAAACCCGTTCAGGTGCAGTTTGGCCACGACAAAAACTTTATCGGCAACGGGTACCGGTCTATGATCCTGTCGGACTTTTCGGCGCCTTACCTCTTTCTCAAACTCAATACCCGGGTATGGCGCTTCAACTACCAGAATCTGTTTACGCAGATGAACGCCGACGTATTCAACTTTGCCGATGCGCTTTTCCCGAAAAAGTACCTTGCCTTTCACCACCTGAGCGTCAATGTGACCAAAAACCTGAACATCGGCCTCTTTGAGTCGGTAGTGTTCGGGCGCGATTCCATCGGCAACGGAGCCTTTGATCTCAATTACCTGAACCCGGTCATCTTTTACCGCTCCGTGGAGCAGCAGCTGGGCAGCCTCGACAACTCCGTAATCGGCCTCGATTTCCGCCTGAACTTCCTGCGGCACATGCAGTTGTACGGACAGTTTGTGCTGGATGAATTTCTGCTCAGCGAAGTACGGGCCGGCAACGGCTGGTGGAGCAACAAGCAGGCCGGGCAGATCGGCCTCAGATACATTGACGTGGCCAATATCCGCAATCTGGACCTGCAGGGAGAAGTCAACGTGGCCCGGCCCTACACCTACGCCCACGAAACCATTTACACCAGCTATGCGCACTACAACCAGCCGCTGGCACACCCGCTGGGGGCTAATTTCTACGAGCTGGTGGGCATTCTGCGGTATCAGCCGCTTAACCGGCTTCACCTGACCGGCAAGCTGATTTATGCCCGGTACGGTGAGGACACCCCCGGCATCAACTGGGGCCAGAATGTGCGCCGCGATTACAGCACCTTCGAGCAGGTGTACGGCAACCGCATCGGTCAGGGAGCAGACACCCGGCTGGCTTTTGCTGATTTTACCGCCACTTACATGCTGAAGCACAATCTGTTCATCGACGCAAAAGCCATTGTCCGGCGTCAGGAAAGCGAACTTCCCGGGCGGACCCGTAACTCGTACATTGGTTTTCTGGCGCTGCGGCTGAATATTCCCCAGCGGCTGCAGGAGTTCTGATGACAGATCTGAGACTGCCGGGGAGAGACGGGAGAAGTCAGCAACGGGACCGCTCCTGGTAAATCTTTCGGACCGCCTAAACGAATTGAGCGGATAGTACGTAAAATCAGAATGACTGAATGGTATAACCTTTACTAACCTCATCTGATTATGACCGGTTTTAAAAAATTTCTATACGTCATCTATTCGTTGCTGTTTCTGGCAACCATTGGGATGGTGCTGTACAACAGCAGCCTGAACGCCACCTTCGGAGAATCCACCATGTACACCTTCTGGATGTTCTGGTCACTGCTGGGCTTTGGCCTGCTCATGCTGGAAAGCGTGTTTGAAAACATTCACCTGTGGAGCGTAAAACGCGATACCAACCGGCTGGAACGCGAAAACACCCAGCTGAAAGCAAAACTTTACGACCTTGAAGGCGCTGACCGTGACCGCACAGTTGTACGGGAGCGGGACACGGTATCACGTGACCGGACTGAGATTGATGACCGCGCCCGCATGGATCAGGTGCGGATGGAACAGGATCGTCTGGAGCGGGAGCGCCTCGACCGTGACAGAGCCGGCCGCCCCGTGTACGACGACCGCGCCAGCAGCCGCGACGACGTAATTTCTGCCCGCGACGAGGGAGATGTGATCCGGGTGCGGGAAAGCGACGGAAAAGAAAGGATCATTTACAAAGATGGTCGTCAGCGGCCTTCTTCCCGGTAGGTTACCCGGGAGAAATTGACATTTGGTAATTGACAATTTTCAATTGATGAGCAGGCAGAAACCGGAGTAATGATTTACTCCCACCAGAACAACATTTAAAAAACCTCTCCGGGTCGGGGAGGTTTTTTAATTTTGCCCCATGCAACACTCTGCCCTTATTGCCGCCGAATTACAGCAGGCGGCCGACGTGCTCCACCAGTTTCTGAACGACCTCTCCCACCTTGCTGCGGTGGAGGCTGCCGCAACCACCATGGCGGAGGCCATCCGCAACGGAAAAAAAATCATAGCCTGCGGCAATGGTGGCTCCCACTGCGATGCCATGCACTTTGCCGAGGAGCTTTCCGGCCGCTACCGCGATAACCGGCGGGCCCTGCCGGCGGTTGCCATTTCCGACGTAAGCCACATTACCTGTACGGGCAATGATTACGGTTTTGAATTTATTTTCAGCCGCTTTGTGGAAGGTCTCGGCCAGCCGGGCGACGTGCTGCTGGGCATCAGCACCAGCGGCAACTCGGCCAACGTGATCCGTGCCGCCGGGGCCGCCAAAGCCAGGGGCATGAAAGTGGTGATCCTGTCGGGTAAGGACGGGGGAAAACTAGGTCCGCTGGCGGATGTGGAAGTAAGGGTGCCGCACTTTGGCTACGCCGACCGGATTCAGGAAATACACATCAAAGTGATTCATATCCTGATTCTGCTGATCGAAAAGATGGTTGGGTAAGCGTTTGGTAAAATCCGGTTACGGCTTCCGTTACCCGCCGCACCTGATCCTCCGTCAGTTCAAAGTACATGGGCAGGCGCACCAGACAATCACTGTAGTGGTCGGAGTTAGGCAGTGTACGGCCGTCGTGCTTATCGTGGTAGAAGGGACTGCTGTGCAGGGAGAGGTAATGAAACACCGCATGCACGTGATTGACTTTCAGATACCGGAGTAATCCTTCGCGTTCTTCTCCGGTGCGGCAGACCACGTAAAACATGTGCGCGTTGTTGGTAGCGTAAGCTGGTACGTCGGGCAGGTGCAACAACCCCGCCCCGGCCAGCGGGACCAGCCCGGCGTAGTAGCTTTCCCATATCTGCCGGCGCCGGCTCTGGATGGTGTCCAGATTTTCCAGCTGGGCGTACAGGAAAGCGGCAATGATATCCGACGGCAGAAAGGAAGACCCGACATCTACCCAGCCGTACTTATCCACTTCTCCCCGGAAAAAAGCAGAGCGGTTGGTGCCCTTTTCGCGGATGATCTCGGCCCGTTTGATAAACTGCTCATCGTTGATGGCCAGCATGCCCCCCTCCCCGGACATAATATTTTTGGTCTCGTGAAAGGAAAATGCAGCCAGATGTCCGATGCTACCGAGTGGACGGCCTTTGTAACAGCTGTCAATTGCCTGGGCGGCATCTTCGATTACGTACAGGTTGTACCTGTCCGCCAGTTGCATGATCCCGTCCATGTCGCAGGCTACGCCGGCGTAGTGAACGGGCACAATGGCTTTGGTCTGCGCCGTGATCAGAGGTTCGATCCGGCGTACGTCCATATTGGGGTTGTCGGCGCAGCTGTCGGCAAAAACAATTTTCGCCCCGCGCAGCACAAAAGCGTTGGCCGTGGATACAAAAGTGTAGGAAGGCATGATTACCTCGTCACCGGGTCCGATGTTGATCAGAATAGCGGCCATCTCGAGGGCATCAGTGCACGAAGTGGTGAGCAGCGCCTTCCGGAAGCCGTATTTTTCCTCGAAAAACCGGTGGCAGCGCCGGGTAAACTCCCCGTCACCGGAAATCTTTTCCAGCGCAACCGCCTGCTGGATGTAAACTGTTTCGTTGCCGGTCAGATAAGGTTTGTTGAAACCGATTTGCATGCAAAGTAAAAGTTATGGTCTATCCGGGATCTGTGCGGTACCGGCGGATCTCGGGTTTCCACTTCCGGTCAAGGTCGTAACGGGCCGTTGTAAAAAGTTTAACGCTGTGAATGACAATCTCCAGCAGGCCCACCCCCGTAAGCACCTGCCCGATTATGAACTGTACCACTCCGTAATTGCTCTCTCCGCTGATGTGGGTGAGCAGGAGTACGCCCCCGATCACGGAAGCCGTACCGGCCGCAATGCGGATTCCCAGCCCTCCTTCTCCGATGTAACTCAGAGAATCAAGGCGGATATGCCTCTCATTGACCCACATTCCCGAATCGGTAACCACCTCAATCCGACCGCGTTCGATCCCGGGCAGTGGTGCATTCCTCAGGCGGAACCGCACGCGGTCACCTGCCTCAAAAATCCGGACCCTTCCGGAGGTCTTCCTGATAAGCTGCACGAAGTGTTGGGCAAGGCAGCAATTGCCGGTCAGCAGAACCGGCAGTACCAGCCAAAGCAATCGGAGTACAATCCGGCTCACATTACGACAAGGTTAACAAACAGTAGTTATTTAGTATGGCTTGTAACTATTTTTGGGTGCCGCCGTACTTACATAACACTGCATAATAAGCAGAATCGATCTTACAACCCATTTGTAACCCTTAAAAAATTTTAGTTATGGACAACACCACGAGAAGTACAACCGGCTACGGTACCAGTGCTGAGCGCCCGGGTATGGTAACCGGCTTATTCCGGGACCGCGAAAGTGCCGAACGTGCCTACAACTCCGTTTCGAGCCGCGGCTACAGCAAAGACGATGTCAGCCTGCTGATGTCGGATGATACCCGCAAGAAACATTTTGGCAACTCACAGTCTGATGATGACACTGATCTGGGCAACAAGGCTCTGGAAGGAGCCGGCGTAGGCGGAGCCATTGGTGGTACCCTTGGAGGTGTGATCGGAGCCATTGCCGCAATTGGCACTGCCGTTGCCCTGCCGGGTCTTGGTCTGGTAATAGCCGGCCCCATTGCTGCGGGTCTGGCCGGTGCCGGTGCCGGTGGATTAACCGGTGGCGTAGTAGGTGCACTGATTGGTGCCGGTATTCCGGAAGACCGGGCTCAGGAATATGAGCAGGGCGTTAAGCAAGGCGGTATTGTCATGGGTGTACAGCCACGCTCACGCGAAGATGCTGACTATTTCCAGAGCGAATGGCAGCGCTCTCACGGAGAAGATATCCGCAGGTAATAACTTTTAGTACCTGATCCAAAAAGAAAGGCAGTAACCGCGGTTACTGCCTTTCTTTTTGGATATACCTTCAGAGAATTAATGATGAATGATAAACCGGGCAAACTCAACGATAAAAGTGAAAACGAGAATTGCGGAGCCAATAGTAAGTTCGTCCTTTTTTGATTTGATCTGCTTGATGATACCTTTCATATGAATAATGAGATTATAAGATTACCCGGCTGGTGAACACCCGCGAAGGGCGTTTTAAAATTTTGTGGTGTAAAAATAGCAACGATACTGCTTTGCTGGTGCACTGGTAACCTGAAAGCCCGGGAGCACCGGAGTAAGTAACGATATATTCTGTACAAAAAGTACATATCAGAAAGTGCCGGAAAACTTCATTTTTTGCCTTAATCATGTAATAATCCTAAATCACGTTTATATAAATGTCTGAATATCATACTATTAAAACTTTGTTTTACCCTTCGTGTAAATTTTCAGGCAATTTCCCGCCTATGTAAGATTTGCCGGTCAAATTAAACAATACCGTAACCTCAGTAACTTTTCCGATCTTTGAATTCGCGATCCGTCCGCTTCATAAACAGTGATGGGAATTAAAATAAAATTGCCAGCAGTAATGGTCCAGAGGTTTTCCGGCCGCAGCAAAAATTATCAGCTGATAATCCGCCGGGCCTGGCTGGTATTTTGTTCTGGTCTTCTGCTCTTCAGCTTTTATGTCTGGTCGGTGAGCACCAATCTGTTTGACCTGTTTGGCAAAATGCCAAGTCTGCGGCTGCTGGAAAATCCCCGCAACGACCTTGCCTCTGAAGTTTACTCGGCCGATGGGGTTTTGCTCGGCAAATATTTTACCGAAAACCGCAGCCCGGTAGACTTCGGGGAAATTTCCCCGCACGTAATCAATGCCCTGCTTGCGGCCGAGGACATCCGTTTTGAACGCCATTCCGGCATTGACTTCAAAGGAACTTTTGCCATTCCTGTCTATCTGCTTATCGGAGAAAAACGCGGCTCCAGTACCATTTCGCAGCAGCTGGCCAAAAACCTCTACAATATCCGCAGCACCGAAAATACCGGACCCATATCAGGTATTCTGATTGACAAAACCAAGGAGTGGCTGACGGCCATTAAAATAGAAGGCAGCTACACCAAGCAGGAAATCATCACGATGTACCTCAATACGGTGTACTTCGGCAGCTTTACCTATGGGATAAAATCCGCGGCCCGCTCCTTTCTGAAAAAAGAACCGCACCAACTGGAGCCTTATGATGCGGCGCTGCTGGTGGGCATGCTCAATAATCCGGCCCACTACAGTCCGGTACGGCATCCGGAGAGAGCCCGCTGGAAGAGAAATTCTGTGCTCCGGAAAATGCGGGATCATCATTTTATCGGCGACGAGGCCTGTAAAAAATTTTCCAGCCTGCCGCTTGGGCTGAAGTTCAGTCCCGAAAATGCCAGCCGTGGCCTCGCCACCTACCTGCGGGGGTACATCGAGCCTGAACTGGTGCGATGGGCCAACAAAAACAACTTTGATCTGTACACTGACGGCCTGAAAATCCGGACCACCATTGATTCACGGCTGCAACGGCACGGCGAAGAAGTAGTAGCGGCGCAGATGGCTGCCCAGCAGGAAAAATTTGTGGCGCACCTCGGCGGACAGACGCCCTGGGTGAGTACTGAAGGTCTGCCCCGGAAAGACTACATCCGGGATGCTGCCCTCCGGTCGGCCCGGTTCAGGCAGTTGAAAGAACAGTACGGAGATGAGGAAGACTCCATCTGGACGGTAATGAAAACCCCCGTGCCCATGCGGGTATTTTCGTGGAGTGGCGAAATGGATACCCTGCTGAGTCCCCTTGATTCGATCCGGTACTACAAGCAGTTTCTGCATACCGGACTGCTGTCCATGGACCCGGTTTCCGGTACCGTCAAAGCCTGGGTGGGCGGAATCAATCATCAGTACTTCAAATATGATCACGTAAAGCAGGGCCGCCGCCAGCCGGGCTCGGCGTTCAAACCCATTGTATACGCGGTGGCGGTCGAGAAAATGGGCTACACGCCCTGCACGCAGGAACTGGACGCCCCGATCTCCATCGGCGACTGGACAGCCCGCAATTACAGCCGGTCTTATACCAATGAACCCGTCATCCTGCGGCAGGCCATGGGGCAGTCGCTGAATACGGTACCGGCCCGGATCACGCAGAAAATCGGCGTTTCCACCATTATTGATTATGCCCGGCGGCTCGGCATTACCAGTCCGCTGCGGCGGTACCCGGCCATCTGCCTTGGCACGGAGGCCCTGTCGGTGTACGAGTTGCTGGGGGCTTACAGCACTTTTGCCAACGGCGGCGTATGGGCCCTGCCCCGGATCATTACCCGGATTGAAGACCGTTACGGCAACGTGCTGCAGGAATTCACAACCCAGCGCCGGGAAGTAATGAATCCGGAACACGCCTACCTGATGACTGATCTCCTGCAGAGCGGACTTCAGGCCCGGGGTTCGGCTCAGGCCCTGCTGCAGTACAGCTTTACCCGGGGCAACGGCGTGGGCGCAAAAACCGGTACGACCCAGAATTATTCCGACGGCTGGTGTGTGATTCTGACTCAGAAACTGGCGACGGCAGTCTGGTTCGGGGGCGACGATATGCGCATTCACTACCGCGACGCCAATGGCACGGGCTCCCGGACCGCTCTGCCCATTGCGGGTGAATTCATGGAACGGGCATTTGCCGACCCGGTGGTTGATCTCATAAAAGCACCGTTCAGAGCTCCCGGTAACCTTTCGGTGAATCTTGATTGTAATTTCAATCAACAGACGGTGCATCAGGCAGATTCCACTTATTACGTGCCGCCCCGGGCAGATTCACTCAAGGACGTCGGGTTCAGGCAGGAATTTTGACTCCGGTATGGGTGTTTGAAAAGCAGTTGCCGACCAAATTGGCTGAAAATTTTTCACAATCAGGCACCCATGTATTCAAAGGCAGAAGCTTCACAAATCAGGCAGTCATTCTGGACTACGTTCGGGCGGTATATTGCCCCGCATCCTTCGGCAGAGGGGGTGAAGGTAAATTGGTTAAATTATAAAACGGGAGTAAAACACGTATACTTCCGCATGCATGCCGATAATCACCTGGCCAGTATCGGGATAGAAATTACCCACCCGGATCCTGGAGTTCAGGAACTGTTTTTCCTGCAGTTCACCGAACTGAAAACCATGCTGGGGAGCCTGATGGAAGAGAACTGGGAGTGGAAACTGCATACTACCGATGCACACGGCCAGAGTATCAGCCGGATATATAAAGAAATCACTCCGGTCAATGTATTCGATCGGGAAGACTGGCCAGCCCTGATCTCCTTTCTGAAGCCCCGGTTAATAGCTCTTGATGAATTCTGGACCGATGCAAAGTACAGCTTTGATTCGTTAAAGTAATGCTATCAACAGTAATACAACCTATAATATACCTCCTCATCCGATGCTCTTTTCCAGATAGTTCGGCCGATCGTTCCTTCCCTGAAAGTCAGAATAAAGGCAGAGATCAACTGATTCTGAACCAAAATGCAGTTTTCCGGCTGTTTTTTTTGTTTTGGTGCTTCTCATTGATGAGGGAGCCAGACACTTTTTTTGAGTAAGCGCAATGCCCTGACCGGCCAGTGAGCAGTAGCTGCAAGTACTTGATCTGCCATTACATGCCGGATGAAAGGTATCTGCCTCTTTTATCAATCAGACACCATGCTATAACTGTCAAATGCCTTGTGTGCTTCCCTGCTTTCATTTACGGCAGGTGACTGCCCGGGGAATAAAATATTTCTTCTTTCCTGCAAAATCCCGGCTGATCTGCAAATCAGCCCACTTTCTTCTTCTCCACCTCCTGGTTCAGAAGCCTTTTCTACAATAAACATTTTCCTGATAAAAGCGCTGGTTATACAGAGTTTACCCTGCCTCTCTGCTGATACTGATTATATCATCCAGGGGGGATAAAGTCCGGTAAGCGCCAGGAACCTACCCGAGTACCCAATACAAAAAGCATGAGGATCAAAATATTTATATAACGCGCCTTCGCTGGCAATGTGCTTTCAGGGCCCATATTGGCAGGTGGACCGCAGGTAAGCCATTGTAGTTTTGAAAATAAGCTCTGACTGTCTGAAGTATGGACAAGAAAATACCTGCTGATATGGCAAATAATTGAGTCCATTTCTTCAGTAATCCTTCTCTGAAGCTATTTGACCAACAGTCAGTACGGTTGCTTATATTCAGCTATAAAATTGAACCCATGTATTTCATGAAAAAGACGACACTATCTTTAGTCCTATTTTTCTTTTCACTTGTAAGTTTCTCCCAGACGGCCCCTTCCGGTCCGGCTCCTGGTAATAAAATACCTGTTGATGGAAGCAGGTGGTATACTTTAAACAGCAACGGCGACAAAATTGAAGATCTTTTTGACGGCCGGACAAACGCCGGGCCTGAGATCGGCTGGGGGAAACTGATCAGCAGTTCTGATATTATTTATCCACTCTCGGAAGGTGAGGAGATGGTTATTGAAAGCATCAGGTTCTTTGATGGCGAAGGTATATTCAGGAACAACCCGATGACCCTTGCCATCATAGATGCCAACTGGAACCGGACGTCATTTGCCACATTTACCGGCGAACAGTACCAGATGTGGGTTGGGCCTTATCCGGCCCGGCCCAACAGCTTCAGACTGGACACGCCGGTCAGAAATGCCAGATACCTGGTCATCACTACTTCCGGATCTTATCCGACTGAAATCGAGTTTTACGGTACTCACAAGCCCGGCCGGCAGCCCGGTACAGCATCTTCTGCCCTCCTTGCCAGCCAGAAACAGATAAAACTCAAACAAACCACCGGAATCAACGCTTTTGAGTGGGACTATCAAAATCCCCGGGCTACCTCTGCAATTGACGAAAGCAAAATGTCAGTTATGCAGAGCTTCAAGGGTTTTCGCCATTATATGGACTGGGAGAAGCTGGAGCATACGGAAGGTAAATATACTTTTAACCCGACTTACAGTGGAAACTGGAACTATGACGTTATCTATGCCCGATGCAAAGCAGAGGGTATTTTAGTACTGGCATGTCTGAAAACCTTGCCTAAGTGGCTGGTGGATACCTATCCGCTTGAGCAGCGGGATCATGAAAATGTCCCGGCCCGGTTCGGCAAGGATCTTAATGACCCCAAGTCATACATAGAGCAGGCGAAGGTTGCGTTTCAATACGCAGCCCGGTATGGAAGCAATAAATCAGTAAATCCTTCCCTTTTAAGTGTGAGCACAACCTTGAGGTGGACAAATGATCAGCCAAACCAGGTTAAGATCGGGCTGGACCTGATCAGGTATTTTGAATGCGAAAACGAAAGGGATAAATGGTGGAAGGGACGGCAGGCCTACCAGACTGGCCGGGAGTATGCCGCTAATTTATCGGCATTCTATGACGGTCATAAAAATACCATGGGACCCGGTGTAGGAGTTAAAAATGCCGACCCCAATATGGTAGTTGTAATGCAGGGAATGGCCAGTCCAAACCTTGATTACGTGAAAGGCATGATTGACTGGTGCAAGCAATACCGGGGCTACAAGCCCGATGGGAAGGTAAACCTGTGCTGGGACGTGATTAATTATCATTATTACACCAATGATCTGAATGCCTCCCAAACGGGAACAAGGACACGGGGAGCTGCGCCCGAGGTGTCAAATGCTGCCGAAATAGCCCGCCGTTTTGTTCGCTTTGCCCATGAGGAGGCTTACGGCATGCCCGTGTGGAATACTGAAGTGGGTTACGATATCCATCCCGGCAGTCCTCAGAAGGCCATTGCCATCGGCAACAAAAGCGTGCTGGAAACTCAGGCAGACTGGAGTCTGAGAACTTCGCTGCTTTATGCCCGCAATGGGGTTGAGGGTGTTTATTTTTACATGGCACAAGATGTGGTCAACGCCGGAACCCAGTATTCCACATGCGGCCTGCTCAATGGGGACGGCACACGCCGGCCCGCGGCCGATTACCTGTACCAGACCAACAAATTATTTGGTGAATACTACTATCGTGAAACCATCAACGCTGACCCTATTGTAGACCGGTACGAACTGAATGGTAAGTCGGCATATGTAATGGTAGTACCGGACGAGAAAGGCCGGACCGCTGATTATACGCTGAACCTTGGCAGCGCGGCTGCCGCAAAAATATATACCCCGAAGGCCGGCAGTGACAACATGACTGAACAGGTAGTGAATACTACCAATGGCAGCGTTACCATCAGAGTTACGGAAACACCCGTGTTTGTAGTGGCTGTGGAAGCAACTACGGTAACTCCTCCGGCAAACCAGCGGCCTTCAGTGATCATCACCGCTCCGGTAATGAACACCCGGCTGCCGGCCCCGGCCACTATCAATATCAGAGCAACTGCCACGGATGCGGATGGCTCGGTGGCAAGGGTAGAGTTTTTTTCCGGAACCACTAAAATCGGCGAAGATACCGACGGCACCAACGGCTGGAGTTATTGACCGTAAAAGCGGAACGGTGTGGCGGTTACTCCGGCACCTACGAACTGACCGTAAAAGCGACCGATACAGCCGGTGCCAACCTGGCACCTCCGGTTACTGCACCTCCCATCCGCACCACCGGCCGGTGCCGGTTACCGTTTTTTTCGGCATCCATCACAGTCCGGCAGCAGTGACTCCAGTTACTCCGGCACCTCCGGTTACCTCCGGCACCTCCGGTTACTCCGGCACCTCCGGTTACTCCGGCACCTCCAGTTACTCCGGCACCTCCGGTTACTCCGGCACCTCCGGTTACTCCGGCACCTCCGGTTACTCCGGCACCTCCGGTTACTCCGGCACCTCCGGCAAACCAGCGGCCTTCAGTGATCATCACCGCTCCGGTAATGAACAGTCAGTTTACCGCTCCGGCTTCAATTTCCATCCGCACCACTGCCACGGATGCGGATGGCTCGGTGGCAAGGGTAGAGTTTTTTTCCGGAACCACTAAAATCGGCGAAGATACCGACGGCACCAACGGCTGGAGTTATTCCTGGAACGGTGTGGCGGCCGGCACCTACGAACTGACCGTAAAAGCGACCGATAATGCCGGTGCCACCGCTTCGGCATCCATCACAGTAGCAGTGACCCAGCCGGCACCTCCGCCGGTGGCAACTGTGCCGCCCCCCCCTTCGGAACCGACCTCTCCGCTGCCCTCTGTTCCGGAGGCTCCGGTAATCACTGATGAACCCGAAAGAAAGGTTTTCCTTGAAGTTCATCCAAATCCCTTCACCAGGAATGCTCAGGTGGAGTTCACCCTGAAAGAGTCCGAAGAAGTCAGTCTGGAATTATATGACATGCGGGGTACTCTGATCCGCCAGCTATTCAAGGGAGTTACTGAAGGTGGCAAGAAGAATAAGTACAACCTGAAGGCCGATGGGTTGACTCCTCATGTATACACAGTGCACCTGATCACCAGAAAAGCCTTTTATGTGCAGAAGGTTGTATTGGTAAACTGAGCTGGTTTCAAGCGTACCAAAAAGTCCGGCCTGCAGGGATGATCCCTGCAGGCCGGATTGTTTTATTCCATTTTAAAATTAAAAATTAATTGCCCGTATGGCAGTAGTGGAAAAGGATATGCATCCTGTCCGGCGGAAGGGCTGACAGACAAGACGCTGTAAAGGTGGATATTTACGGATCAGCGGACAATGTGAAAAAGCCCGTTACAGACCGGGAAAAACACCCCTCTCCGGCAAGGAATCCGGCATCTCTCCCCTCCGGGAACGAGTAAATTATATATTGCCAGTCAGCGTAGCGGAGCATTATTCTACACATTTTCTGCGCTGAATGGAAGCAAATGGTAAAAACCTTACTTGCAGGTCTGCTGATCTTCCCCGGAATTATCCACTGGACACCTGCCCGGAACACCACCGGATCAGGTGCTGGAAAAGGGAAAACAAAAAAGAGAGTAAAGAAGTAAGGTCCGGCAATCCGGTTTTCCCGGGCTGGTACGCTGACCCGTAAGGGGCCATCTTCGGCAATACCCGGTGGATCTACCCAACCTGGTCGGCTCCTTTTGACAAACAGGTATTCTTTGATGCCTTCTCGTCGCCGGATCTGGTTACCTGGAAAAAACACTCCCGTGTTCTGGATACCAGCCGGGTCAAAAAAATTGTTTACCACCGCCGGCCCCCGGGCGAAACGGATCCCAGTCACCGGGTTACCTGCATAGACCAGATGGTTTTCGACCGAGAAGGTCTGATCAAACCGGTGAAAATTACCAATGAAGGAATAAAGAGGCTGCCGTTGAAATCAGGGAGTCTGCACCAGAGGTTCCGGAGCACTGTTTTGAAAATAATTTTGGTGTTTTCAGATAATTATCCACAAGTGTCGTATATAAGGAAAAATAAAGCTACTTTGCAAAAAGTATTACTAAACAACAATAACAGTCAGACATGAAAATTTTTGTAGGAAGCCTTCCCTTTAGCGTTCAGGATGATGATTTAAGGGAGTATTTTGAAGAGTACGGAGAGGTAACCTCCGCTACCGTAATCATGGATAAAATCTCCGGAAGGAGCAGAGGCTTCGGCTTTGTGGAGATGGCAGATGATGCGGAAGCTCAAAAGGCGATTGAAGAATTAAATGGAGCCGAACTAAGTGGTCGTACCATTGTAGTAAACAAGGCAGAAGATAAGAGAGATGACCGGCGTGGTGGTGGCGGCTTCAGCGGTGGCGGAGGTGGTGGCTTTAACCGCGGTGGCGGCGGCGGTGGTGGCTTCAACCGCGGTGGCAGTGGCGGCGGTGGTGGATACGGCGGCGGCGGATACAACAAGGGAGGCAGCGGCGGTGGCGGCGGCTTTAACCGCGACGACAAAAGAGGCGGCAATAACAACCGCTACTAACCGGCTTTCCGGCGAACGTATCTGATTTCCCTACTGCTCATTTTATTCAATGCAGCCATTTGCGTTGCCCGCATACCTGCCCGTCAGGTCGCTTGCGATGCAAATGGCTGCATTATATTTTCGTCTTGTCGTCAGCGGCCCATCTGCTGACTATGACCAGCGTGCGTGCAACGCAAATCAGCCGGTGGTGAACCGGACCAGGTCTGTGCGGCCTGACCTTTGACTGATATTGCCAATCTACTCCTGCGCCAGCCTTCTCCGGTTTAGAAATAAACTCTTTTAAGAAAAATCACGGCCGGCAGTAATCTTACTGGTGGAAAGGTCGTAAATACTCTTGTAAGCAACTTCAGCAAACTGTTTAAAAGGTAACCTGAAGTTGTAAGAGCATTGCAATAAGCCGAAAGGAGGTAACTTTTGAAGGCCGTTGTAATGCTTTTTTTATGCCTGCCGACCTGCCTCTTCCCAAACGGAAACCAACTTCCCTGCATATTCCTATACCTGTTTATGGTAGCAATCCTTAACTGGGCTGCCACCTCAGATCCTGTGCATGCTGGTTTTGTGCTGATTAACCGGACTAAATAAACCTGATGTCAGAATTGAAAATAAATAAACTGGTTGCTGCCAAAGTTGCCCAGCAGAATAATCACCAGCACTGCACCGTAGTAAACCGGCCAGCGTACCCAAACCGGATTTCGGGCCAGTGTTTCGGTTATGCTGCCGTGGCGCTGGAGCAGATGCACGCATTCCATCAGCCAGAGGGCAGCTATTCCCGTAAAAAAGATGCGGGGCGGGGCGTCCAGAAACAGCACGTGGTGCATATCCGGTCCGAACATTTCTTTCCAGTTGCCGATTCCGGTGAACATATGCTCCACCAGATAGAAGGCGTCCTGGACAGAGCTGGCCCGGAAGAAGATCCATGCAAATGCTACCAGCAGGAAGGTGCCTGCCACCTGCCAGAGTTTGAAAAACTCCGGATAGCGGCTCAGTCCCGTCCTGTGATTCAGCTGCATACGATAGTCTCTGGTGAGCCGGCCAAAGATCTGGTACCCGCCGTGCAGTGCACCCCAGATAATGAATGTCCAGTTGGCTCCGTGCCAGATGCCCGAGACCATAAATACCAGAAACAGGTTAAAATACTGACGGGGCAGAGCTACCCGGTTTCCCCCTAAGGGAATGTAGAGGTAATCCTTAAACCAGGTGGAAAGGGAAACATGCCACCTGCGCCAGAACTCACCGATGGATTTGGCGTAGTAGGGGCGGTTAAAGTTCTCCATGAGCCTGATTCCCATGATCTGGGAGGCACCAATGGCAATATCGGAGTAGCCTGAAAAATCGCAGTAGATCTGGAAGGTAAAAAACACGGTGGCAATCAGCACCGACACGCCTTCGTAGTCCGATGGATTGTTGTATACGTTGTTTACCATCACGGCCAGATTATCGGCAACCACTACTTTCTTGAACATTCCCCACACCATGCGCTTCAGTCCGTCCAGCGTCTGAAAATAATCAAATGAATGATTCTCATGGAGCTGGTGCAGCACGTTCTGCGGCCTTTCAATCGGGCCGGCTACCAGTTGGGGAAAGTACATCACGTACAGACTGTAGTAGCCAAGGTGCCTTTCCGCCTTCTGGTTGCCCCGGTAAACTTCAATCGTGTAGCTCATCGCCTGAAAGGTGTGAAAAGACAGCCCGACCGGCAGAATTATGTTCAGGTAAGGAATAGGGTTTTCAAGGGCAAAGCCCGTAAAGAGGAAGTTAAGGTTGTCATTGAGGAAGTTGTAGTACTTGAACACCGCCAGCACCCCTACGTTGGCAAGTATACTCACCAGAAGCAGCCTTTTGCGGTAAAGGCCCTGAGCATTCTCAATGTAGATTCCCGCGTAATAGTCAATGATGATAGTAAAGAACAGGATCAGAATATAAACAGGAATAAAGGCCATGTAGAAGTAGCAGCTGGCTGCCAGCAGCCACGCCCACCTGTAGCGGAAGGGCAGCCCGAAATACACCAGCACCACTACCGGAAAATAAATCAGGAACTCTATGGAGTTGAAGAGCATACCCGTTTAATCAGAAAAAATGAAAGGTTAAATCAGCAGCAGAAGCCATTACTTCCTTCTGGCAGTTCGGATTACTTCTTAAAAATTGCCTCCCGCTGCGTTCGAAAACAGCAGCCCCTCCGTCCCCTCAGGTGGTACAATACCCGTCAAAGCGGCCAGACTGTATGCTTCTTCGAACCTTCAATTGCTTCAGGCAGTCCGGTGATGCTCTTTTTGCTTGGGATCGTTTTTGTTTTTGTTCTTGGCACCGCCTGCACGGGCTTACACAGGCGCATCCGGTCCTGACAGCCTGCATTCCCAGCCCCGACACCGGTTGCATGGATAGCCGCCAGCTGCCGGAAACGGGGATTCTCCGGAAAGATGAATGCTGCGGATATAGAAGTTGAAATTCCCGGCTCAGCCTTCCCTCTAAATAATCAGCCGCACCCCACCCAGTTCGGATACCCGGTAAGGAAACCGGTCTCCGGGTGAGGCAATGAACATGAAATTTTTAGGAATATTCCATTCAACGGACAAGCGGTCAATGAGATGGGGGCCAAACTCACCTTTTATCACCACAATGTCGACCTCAAAACCCGGGTAAGCGCGGTCCAGCACTTCGATATCCGTGGCAAGATTTCTGGGCACCTGCTCCTCATCCTGCACAACGGTTACCACTTTAATGCGGTGCGTGTTCTCATTTTTGAGAATATAAAGCATAACCTTGTTGAGATCAATGATGTTGTGGCCTTTGGTAAAGTAGACAAACTGCTGGGAATTGATCCCGATAATGGCCTTTCGGATCGAGGCGGTTCTCAGCAGCCGGCGGAAAGGACGCGGGAGTGATTTGATCAGATACAAAGTCAGCTTCAGGATCGGTATCCGGTAAAGCATTATGCTTACTACGGCTACAGCAGGGATAAAGTACTGCATAAAAACGATAAGGTAGGCCGGATTCATAATGGCATTGCCCAAAAGGGCTGCCACCACGGCAACAATTGCCATCAGTAATGTCCAGCCAGAGGCCCGCTCGGGGCGTGGCAACCGTGCTCTTTTAAACTTAAGCAGAAGGTTTCCAAGGCCGAAAAGGGCCATTACGGACAAAAATGACAGGGCATATACGCCCGCAAGTGCGCCCAGTTCCCCTTTTGTAATCAGCAGAATGGAAACGCAGAGTACAAAAAAGGCGATCATGATCCGGTAAGTGGTACCTTTTTTGTTGGTTTTGAGCAGAAACTGCGGCAGGCAGCGGTCAAGGGTCATCCGGTGCACAAGCCCACCAACGCCCACATAGGAAGTAAGCACTGCACCGCTCAGTACCAGTACGGCATCCACCGATATGAGCCACGCCAGCCAGTCTCCGCCGGCCAGCTGACCCATGTAGGCAAGCAGGGCCTCCTGATGCTGGCTTACTGCAGCTACGGGCACCAGTGCCAGAGCCAGAAAAGTAATGAGCGGATTGAATACACTCACCACTATCCACATATTGCGCAGGGTTTTGGGGAAAACACCACGTTTCTGCTCTTCCACAAAATTTGCCGAACTCTCAAATCCTGAAATACCCAGCATGGCCGCCGCAAAGCCAAAGAAAAGGGCACCCTGTATGCTTCCTTCCACCGGCAACCGGTTATTGGCAATAAAGACATCCATGCCATTGCGGAAAAGGAACAATCCGCATACAATGACCAGCACGGTGAGCGTAAGCAGGTGGACAATGAATATACCAACGGCCACTGCGGCCGATTCGCCGATCCCGGAGATGGTAAGGGCCATAAACAAAGCCAGCAGTCCGGCAGTGGCAAGTATCACCGGAAGCCCCTCCCAGAGAATGTGTACGTAATGCATTGCCTCACTGGCCGAGATTACGGCAGTAGCCATGTAGGAGAGCAGCGTAAGACAGGCCGCCAGTGAAGCGGTGGACTTGCTGGTGGTGTTGAGCAGGGCATTGTAGGCACCACCGTTCAGGGGGAGGGCACCCACCACCTCGCCGTATATTTTCCGGAACAGGAACAGTACGGCGGCTACCATCAGCAGGGTAACCCAGGCATACTGTCCGGATGCCAGAATGGCAAGAGCCGAAACATACAGGCAGGAAGAACTGATATCATTGCCGCAGATGGCAGTGGCCGGCAGTTCACCAAGGGTGGCGTGAGGCTTCTGGTGGAGGGCATTTTTTACGTCTTCCGATATTTCCATCCTGTTCAAGAGGTTATTTAAATAAGTTTATGCCGGCCGGCAACCGACAGGTATGATTGCTTCACCCGGAAATAAATATCAATGGGTAAAGCAAACCAGCGAATATACGGATGAAAACAAAAAATGTCACAGGATCCGGCGGTGAATCTGCAGATTCAGCCTTTTTGCTGTCTGGCCGGTCCTTGTGAGAGACCTTACCGGTAAACATCCACCGAATATTTGAAAGAATACGGATCAGGTATTCAGCGGACTGCTGAGGGATCTGTGCCTTCCCCGTACCTGCTGTAGGATTTAACCGGTATCCATCACCGGTATATTTCATTGGTTACACCTGACCAGCTGCACTTGACTGCCGGCGGGGAAATGTATACCTTGTAAACCACCCCGCTCAGGCTTCCCCGGGGACTCTTGTTATGGAAAATACAGTGGCCCGGTCACGATGGTACCGTCTCTTACCGGTGGCTTTCATTACCTATAGTCTTGCCTACCTGGACCGGGCTAATTTTGGCTTTGGCGCAGCCAGCGGCATGGCCGAAGACCTGCATATTACGCCGGCTATGTCTTCCCTTTTGGGCGCACTTTTTTTTCTCGGCTACTTCTTTTTTCAGGTTCCCGGAGCTCATTACGCCTCCCACAACAGTGCCAGAAGGCTGATATTCTGGTCGCTTATCCTGTGGGGAGGCCTTGCCACGGCAACCGGACTGGTGAGTAACGTAACACTTCTGATTGTGATCCGCTTCATGCTGGGGGTGGTGGAAAGTGCAGTAATGCCTTCTATGCTCATTCTGCTGAGCAACTGGTTTACCCGGGCAGAACGCTCCCGGGCCAATACCATCCTGATTCTGGGTAATCCGGCAACGGTGCTGTGGATGTCGGTACTTTCGGGCTATCTGATCAGTGCCCTTGGCTGGCGGTGGATGTTTGTGCTGGAAGGACTGCCGGCGGTGCTGTGGGCCTTCTGCTGGTGGCGGCTGGTAGCAGACAAACCCGCAGAGGCAGACTGGCTGACCCGGGAAGAAAAAACGGCTCTGGCCGATAAACTGCTGGCCGAGCAGCAGGGCATCCGGCCGGTGAAAAACTATGCCCAGGCCTTCCGTTCCAGATCCGTTATTCTCCTGAGCCTGCAGTACGCCCTGTGGAGCATCGGGGTGTACGGCTTTGTCATGTGGCTGCCTTCCATCATCCGGTCTGCCCCAAACATGGACATTGTGAAAACAGGCTGGCTCTCGGCTGTGCCCTACCTGCTGGCCATCATAGCCATGCTGGCTGTATCGTTCTTCTCCGACAAAACCCAGAACCGGAAAGGATTCGTATGGCCCTTTCTGCTGCTTGCCTCCATTGCCTTCTACGGTTCTTATCTGGCCGGTCCGGACCGCTTCTGGCTGTCATTGGGCCTGCTGGTGGTGGCGGGTGGAGCCATGTACGCACCCTACGGTCCCTTTTTTGCCATCATTCCTGAAATCCTGCCCCGCAATGTGGCCGGGGGAGCCATGGCGCTGATCAACAGCATGGGTGCTTTGGGCTCTTTTGCCGGCGCATACCTTGTGGGCTATCTGAACGACTATACCGGTGGTTTTGGTGCTTCTTATCTTTTTATGGCCGTCTCGCTGCTCTTGTCGGCCATTCTGACCCTGTTTGCCGTAAGACCTGCTCTCCTGCCGGAAGGAGAACCTGCCAGAAGGATGGCCTGAGCAAAAGGAATACAAACGGATCGGAAGGTAAAAATAAGGAATCAGGATGTTGACAATCTGCGTGCCTGAGGCTGAGTGCCGGCCGGTACCGCTGCTGCTGTTTATTCTCCGGAGGTACATGTGCTGTCGCAGGCCTTCTCCTTTAGCTTGTCATGGACCAGGCTTCAGGAAGAGGACCGGCTGATTGCTTTGGTTTAACAGCAAACACCCGCCCGACTCTGCCGGGTGTTTCTTTTCGCCGGTTACCGGTTTGAAAACCCACCCGGCAGTTACTGACGGGGACATCGGTAAAGACCCGGTATATCTCATCTACACCCTGCCCCAGCGTTAGCTTCGGAAATCAATAGCTTTTCCGGCACAGGGCAGCTTATGTCAGCAGGGAAATCCGGGAGAAGATGTAAGACAAAGGCTCTTGTTGAATCACTGCCCGGCGGTAGGGCGAGGTGCCCAGGGCAACACCGGGTCCGGCACTTTCTCCGGTCCGGGCCATTTTTACCCGCTCGTCAAAATAATGCACCAGGGTCAACGATTCCTGACTTATCTCCAGACAGGTAATGCCACTGTGCCCGATGACGCACCCCGAATTGAACAGGCAGGGAATCAGGATGTCCCTGCTGTAGCGGCTGCTACCCGCTAAACCAGCCTTCCGGCTGGCGTTCATCTTCAGGAGCTGGTTGCGGAAAGTGACTACTTTTTTTTCCACCGCCCGTGCTTCCCGGCGAGCAAGGCTGGGGTACTGTCTGAGCAGCGTCTCGATCTGGAATTTGAGTGAATCAATTTTGGACAGCGATTCGAACAAAGGCCGGTGCGTATGGCCAATCAGCGCAGCAATCTTGCGGCGGCTGGCGTACTGATACACCCGTTTCTCAATTTTGAATTGTTTACGGCTGTCGTAAGCAACCGAGTAATTGTTTATGCCCAACGGCTGGGCAAGGTAACGCAGGAAAAACCCGATCAGAGCGTTGTGCCGGGTGTAGTACAAGGAGGCTTGATGGCCGTGAAACAGGAGCAGTTCGTGCAGACCGTAGGTAAGCACGAAGGCATTGTGGTGCGGGTAGGGCGACACTTTGCTGCTTTTCAGAATCAGGTCGTAATCATGATTACCCACTATTTTTACCAGCCGCCCCTGCCGGGCAAAGGCATCAAACAGCGTGTATACGCTTTCCCAACGGCGGGCAATGCGGGGGTAAGCATACCGCTGCAACTCTTCTACGTCTCCGTTGAGCACCAGCCGGTAGCCTTCCCGTAAGTACTTTTGTTCCAGTACGTAGGTAAACAGAGCGGCATTGGGCAGAAAATCGTCATTGCGGCCGCCATCGCCCATATGAAGATCACTGAATATTACCCATTTATCGGTCGCAGTAAGCGCCTGGCGGGGTGCTTCCCTGAAAAGGGTATCCAGGTTCTGGGTAATGATTTGACTGGCGGGCATCTGGCGAAAAAGGATTGTTTTGAGTTAAGCCTGCAAACGCAGGCAGCGCCGAAGGGTTGAGTACCGGATGTCCTCGCCGGGCAATTGATATATGTCCCAATGTGCCTGGAAGCAGTTGGATGTTAGTGGGCAAGCCCTTCGGGGATAATGAGACAGGCAGGAAAGCTGATTTTAGCAACTTACTCCAACCTTGCTGCGTACGAGCCAGTGCATCCGGGCAGAAGCAGAACCTGACGCGGGGCGACTGCCCTTGCCCCACCGGGCAGTCGGAGATTATTTGTCTGCCCTTTAACTGCTATTTTACCCGCGTCCGGCCGTGCCATACCGCCTGGCCACGCATGTTCTGTTTAGCTATGTCCTGGACCAACTACCACAGCCACACCCATTTCTGCGATGGTAAATTCGGCCCGGAAGCTTACGCCGCTGAAGCCTTCCGGCAGGGACTATGGGCGTACGGCTTTTCCTCCCACGCGCCCTTGCCCTACGATGTTACCTGGGGCATGCAACCCGAATCGGTAGCCACTTACCTGGCACAAATTGCCCGGCTACAGGCCCGCTACCGCGGCAAGCTGGAGTTGTACGCGGGGTTGGAAGTGGATTTTGTGCCCGGCAAGCTGGGGCCGCAGCACCCGGGCATTGGCAAGCTGGGGTTGGACTATTGCATCGGTTCAGTGCATTTCGCAGACACCTTTCCAGACGGAACGGGCTGGGAAATTGACGGAGCTCACCAGGTGTTTCTGAGCGGCGTGAGGGAAATCTTCGGCGGTAACGTTCGCCGGGCCGTGAGCCGGTACTATGAACTTATCCGGCAGATGGTGCAGCAGGAGCCTCCAACAGTGGTGGGGCACCTGGATAAGATTAAGATTCAAAACGAAGGGGGCTGCCTGTTCAGCGAAACTGAGTCCTGGTACCGGCAGGAAGTTTTAGCCACCTTGCAGGCCATTGCCCAGGCTGGTCTGCTGCTGGAAGTGAATACCAGAGGGATTTACAAGCAGAAAACGCCCGAGCTTTACCCCAGCCGCTGGGTGCTGGCGGAAGCTTGCCATCTGAAAATTCCCCTGACCCTCAACTCGGACGCCCACCACCCCAGGGAGATTACCGGGCAGTTTTCCTACGCAGCGAGCGTATTGCGCCAGGAGGGATTTACCCACTTGTACAGCTTATATGAGAACCGCTGGCAGCCATTCGGGTTCACTGAACAGGGACTCTTGCCGGATGCCGGGTAAACGCAGCCCGGCCACCACCATATTCGTCATCTTCCCAGGAATTGCAGTACCAGAATCTTATAATTCGCAATTATCCTGACAACGAAATGAAAGACTCCCTGCTAACCATTTCTGCACGGATTGGAGTATTATTTGATGATTTACAATACGTACTTGTAAAACAGGACCTTGCAACACTTTTGCAACCAAACGGAAAACCCTTTTACAAGGTGACAGGCCGTACTCTATCCGCTATCGATTTTGTCTTCCTGCTCGCCCTGGCCCGCTAATTCCTCCTGATTATCCTTAAAATCAATATCCTGGCAAGAAGGGCTTGAAAGGCATACCTATTTTCACCAAATTGACGCTGAACTAATTGATAACTTACCTCTTTGCGCATCACCCGCACCACCATTCTGATTATTGTCTTTTTTTGGCTACTGATTACTTTTTTCACCCTGGGGCAAGACTACTTGCATAGTCAGATCAGGGAAGAGCGGTTTTACTTTTGGGAAGCATTGTCCTTTAAAACGGGCTGGTTGCTCTACATTCCTGTTACTTTAGCGGTCTTCCGGCTTGGTAATATACACCCCATGCGACCAGGCGCGGTAGCCAAAGCCTTGCCGGTTCACCTGGCAGGTTCGCTGCTGTCAGGGCTGTTGTACACAGTTGGGTTTGCCGCCTTCCTGAGCTTTTTATGGAACTGGTTGATCTGCCCGGTTTCATTTGCCCAAATGTGGCAGAAGGCCCTGGCCACTAACCTCCTCTACAGTTTGTTGCTGTACTGGTTGATCCTGGGGGCACATTCCGCTTTTGCCGCGTACGGGCAAGTGGAGCAACTGCGGCTGGAGCGGGAAAAAGCCTAGAAGTTGCTCCTCTCTACCCCGTTAGAAGCCCTGAAAATGCAGTTGCAGCCCCATTTTTTGTTTAATGTGCATCATACCATTATCGGCCTGATGCAGCAGGGCCAAATCAGGAAAGCAACTGCCATGCTCCTTAAAGTAAGCGACCTGTTGCGGATCAGCCTCCGGGAACAGGTAGCGGATTTGGTACCGCTGCATAAGGAATTGCGTCTGGTGCAGCTCTACGCAGATATTCAACAAATCCGGTTGGGAGAGCGGCTGCGGGTGGAGTGGGTGGTACCGCCCGGGCTGGAGCAGGCCCTGCTTCCACCCATGCTCCTGCAGCCACTCCTGGAAAACACGTTTAAACACGGCATTGAACCCTATGCCAAAGCGGGCGTAATTCGCCTGCAAGTGAGCGCACGGAAGATACTTTACAAATTGCCCTTCAGGACAACGGTTTGGAAGGCGCCATGCCCTCCTTCTCCTTTGGCATTGGCCTTACCAACACGCTGGAACGGCTACACCACCTTTTCGGGGATTCGTTTGCCCTGTCAATGGATAAAAATCCTGATTGTCCCGGCGTGACTGTCCGGATTCAGATGCCGCTCCTTTTCCCCACTCCCGTTCCGTCCACGCTATGAACCTTCCCCACTACCGGAGCCGGGTTTCGGCCGAAAGCAGGTTACTGTGTGAAAACGGGGACTGATAGCTGAGCAATGACAGGGCCGGATCATCAAATCTCCAAAGTTGGGTTTATCCTTTGGAAGCCGAAGAACATAACCAGGCTACCGGATGGCAGCAGAGAGAAGTTCCCAGAGCTGATTGTCAAAGGAGGAAAGAGCGGCAACCGGTGTACCGGTTTCAGCCCCGTGACGGATCACTACAAGGTCGTGGCTGGGTACAACGTAGATCTTCCTGTCGCCGCTGCCAAGGGCGGTAATCAGGTCCTGAGGGGCAGCCGGAATGAGGCTGCGGTTATAAACCGGTGAAGTTGTTGCGTTCTCTCCTGAAGGCAGCATAAAAGAACTTTTTCCGTTGAGCCACCAGAGATACCCGTAGGAAAGATTTAATTGCTGGGAAGCAGTGGTCATGGCTGAAAAGTAAGCCGTATCCTGCAGGATCTTTTCTCCGGCCCACTCCCCCTTGGAGAGAATCAGCAAGCCAAAGCGCGCCATATCCCGGCCGCTGCTGATCATCGTATTTATCCCCGCCAGGGAGTCGATCCGCCAGCGGGAATGCTGCATACCGATTCTGCTCCAGAGCAGTTCGCGGGTGAAGACATCCCGCGGTTTACCTGCCAGTTTATCCATCAGGTAGAGCGACTGGTGATAGGCCGTATTCCCGTAGTACCAGCGCGTGCCGGCATCGGCTATGTATCGGAGACTGTCATCCAGGCCGCTGCTCATGCTCAGCAGGTGGCAGATCAGGATCAGGTCTTCCTTTTCGGCGGATGCCTCTGACCAGCCCCTGCCCATGTATTTTGTCACCGGCTCCTCCACCGAAAGAAGCCCCTGCTGCTGCATGATGCCGTACAGGGTAGCGGCTATACTTTTGGTTGCCGAAGCAATTACTCCTGCCGAAACTGTATTCCAGCCTTTCCAGTAGGTTTCGCTTACGATCCGGCCCTTGTGAAGGATGATGAATGCAGTAGACTGATTCTGTCCGGCAAACTGCACAGCTTCATTCACCTTTGTCACGTCCCAGCCCAGCGAGGCTGCGTCTGTCCTTTCCCAGTCATCACCGCTGAGTGGCGGGTAATAATAAGCCTGCTCCCGGCCGGGAGCAGGCTCTTGCGGCCGACAGCTCAGGGTCAGCAACAGAAATGCCGGTAAAAGTAAATACCAGATCCGGCCTCCTGTGGAGTTAATCTTTTCCATACCAGCCAATATAAGCACCTTACCGGATAAAAAGGTAAAAATTATGCCCCCTGAACCAGTACATGTACTATCGCACCCTGCCGGGAGGCGGCTGGCGTGCGCAGTGAACCTTTCCGGAAGGCGCGCAGAAGACCGGCCGGCAGTGCCGTGCAGAATTTATCTTCCGGCTCCTGAGCAGCAGGTTTCCGGCGAAGGAAAAAGTAAATGAGAAGCACAAAACTGCTCCAGCAGCCGGCCCAACGGGGAGGTTTGGATCTTTTATCAGTAGCAGACTTGTTCATGGCAAGGCGATTTTAAGGTTGGGTAACCGTGGGAATCAGGTCCCACATCCGGTTTCGGAGTTGTCTGATCCCCCACAATGCCTGGCTGCCGGCAGGGATAAGCGAATAGATGCGTTTTCTTCTGCCGCCTCTTTCCGGGGTTACTCCTCCTATCCGGGTAGTGACGCAGCCTTTCTCCCCGAACCGGTTCAAGGCCGAGTGCCCGGCACCCAGGTTCACTGAACCCAATTCTCCTAAGATATGTGAACTGGTACGGCACTTGCTCCGGCAAGGGGTTTAAAGGAAGCAAATATGGCGGACAGATATTCATTTATGAATGGCAAAAGATCTTGTGAATACCCGATGGTACGCGGGGATACCCGCCAATGATTCGTTCATAATTTCGTAACCAGGCACCGGGTCCCTGATCTACACCCGGGAATGACCAACCTGGAGCCGGTGATTTTCGGGCGGCATGAATGCTTTAGAATATTATCCGGTACACCCGACGGCCCTTTTACGGATTCAGTCCCAGTAACTTCCCGATTTCTTCTTCTTTGCCTTGCTCAAAGATGGGCTGGTGAAACCGGTTGAGCTTGCTCAGCAATTGCAGGAGAAGGAGTTGTTCTTCGCCCGATAAATCTCCCGTGACCAGTTTACTCATGTTCAGGATACTGTCCCAAACCTGACCGAAAGCTTCACTTCCCTTCGCAGTCAGTTCAATTACCTTTGAGCGCCGGTCGGCAGGGTGAGCCGTTTCCTGAATGAGTTGCTGCCGGAGCAGACGTTTCAGCACTTCGTTGCCGGAAGATTTTTCCAGCCGGCAGCGCTTCAGGGTTTCGGTTTTGGTGAGCCGTCCGTTGGGGTGCAGCGAGATTAATACGCCAAAATCATCAAGGGAATAAATTACTGAGTGGCGGAACACACGCCGGGCGTAAAAAGAGGCATAATGGCCCATAAAGCCCAGCAGCATGGCTATGTATCCGGCTCGCAGCGGTTCCCCGGCCTGTCCTGAATGATCATCTCCCTGCTGGGGACCATCTCCCCGCCCGAAGGCTTTTGAGACCAGCCAGGTTGTAAACTTTTGCTGGTCAAAGCCCTTCTCCTCCCCATTTTCCCGTTCAAAGTCTTCAGCAAGACACAGTAGTTGTCGCAATCCGGCGTAATCCATAAAAACAACTGAAAAGTATGATCTGATATAATTTTTTGAAAAATTTTCTATATCAACCAACAATTGATAACCGTTTTGTTTTGACTAAAAATAGTTTTATATAATTATAATGTCATTTAATCAATCAAATTAAATACCGATTATGGCATAAGCCTTTGCCACCGCCAGACGCGGGCAAGAAGTAACTCAGTACTGCCATTGCCGATCAGGAAAAGTATCAATACAGGGCTTCTCCGTTATCAGAATCTGCATCCTTACCGGTTCCCCTCCTTTGAAGGCTTCGGTTTCAGTTGCACAAATGCATTCATCCCTTCAGCAAAAGACAAATACCGCACCCCGTTCAGGTAACTCTGCTTGTTTATCCGGTAAAGGCTTTGAAAATCAGTCGGATCAAACAGGAAAATCCCGGCATTGCTATTCCCTGCTGAACTTCATTGCCACGCCATTCATGCAGTAGCGCAGGCCGGTCGGTTCGGGTCCGTCGTCGAACACGTGGCCAAGGTGCGCCTCGCAGCGGGCACACAAAACTTCATCGCGGCTCATGCCAAAACTCTTGTCACTGGCAACCACTACGTTTTGCGCTTTTACCGGCACCCGGAAGCTCGGCCAGCCGGTACCGGATTCAAATTTGGTTTCGGAAGCAAACAGGGGCAGTAAGCAGTCGGCCCACTGGTAAATGCCCTTCTCCCTGATGCCGGGCAGCTTGCTTGAACAATTTTTATTCATGTCCTTCCCGTGCCGCCTCCCGATTTCTTTCCGGGGCAGGGCGGAAGTATAATCCGGGAAGTGTTTGGCAGATCAACTTCCGTCACAATCCCTGCCGGTAAATCTGCCAGCAGCACTGGTCCGACCCGTACCCTGATGAGTCGCAAGGTGGGAAAGCCAACGGCCGCCGTCATTTTCCTGATCTGCCTGAATTTCCCCTCCGTTAAGGTCACCGCAATCCAGCTGGTAGGGCCATGCCGGTCATCGCGTATTCTCCGGTTCCGGGGACTTATCTCCGGAGGAGATTTCAGGGCAAAAGCGGTACAGGGCTTTGTCTGATACTTTCCGTTTCTGAGCCCGATTTCTGTCCCTTCCCGCAGCCTTGCCAGCGCCTGTTCAGTGATCAAACCGTCCACCTGCACAAAATATTCTTTTTCAACGGCGGCCGTCCGGATATGCTCACTCATTCTGCCGTCAGTGGTGAGCAGCAGCAAGCCCTCACTGTCTTCGTCCAGCCGGCCGATGCACATGGCCTGGGCCGGAAAGGCGTAAAGCTCATTCAGCAGCTTCTTCTTTTTCACCTCCCCGGCCAGCTGACTCAGGCACCCATCGGGCTTGTGGAAAATAAAATGCCGGTGAATCATCGAAGAGTATCTGATCAGGAAAACAATTGGAAACGCCCGGGCAATTTAACAACCGGCTTCGGCATTGAACGGCCGGACACCCGTTACGGTCAGATGATTTCTCTGCCAGCGTATTTTCCGGGTACGCGAAAGGACTCCAGTAGCGTTCTGCAAATTGGCCCGGCGCTTTCGGGTCGGGCACGTCGTAGTGCTGTATGGGCATCTGGTGGGCTTTTTTTCGTCCGGATTACCTGCTCAAGGGAAGCCTTCAGATTGTTGACCGAACTGGCCTGAGGGGTATAGAGGTTATCGGGAAATACATCGAAAACATACCGGCTGACAATCTTTTCGCGTTCGCTGAGGGTAGCTTCAAGGTAAGCATCACTTACCCCGCGGATCATCAGCTCAGGGGAAAGAATCAGTGCCAGATGCGGCAGAGATTCGAAAATTCTCTCAAACGGTACGGGTACCGGGGCTGATTCTCCCCGGGAAGCAGCGGATAAATTACGCAGGTCTTTCCTGCCATTCACGCCCTTAAGATAACACACCTTTAAGATGAAGGGATGAAGTATACTACGGTACATTCCGGCAAAGGACCTCACCCCCCGGCCCCCTCTCCTCAGGAGAGGGGGGCCACAGCGGCGTTTTTCTCCCCTTTCACTGGAAGCTGCGATCAGGACACATCTTTTAATCTGCTGTAAAGCAGTCACGTGTAGCTCCCCTCTCCCAGGAAGAGGGGCTGGGGGTGAGGTTCCTGGAGAGCAGCAACTGGTACATGTACCGTAGTATGGGGATAAAGATAATACGTCAACGGTAATACCCGGGCCGGAGGCCCTTCAGATAGTGGTCGCCCGGCCGGAGCCGGGCGACTGCGGTAAGGCTGTCAGAATCCCCTCCTTTTGAAGGCTACGATCAGGATACATTTCACAACTGACCCGGGAAGTCCGGACAACCAACAAAAAGCAGCCGGGCCCGAAGGTACTTTTTCCCTTCAACTGGCCGCCGTGGCCCCTCCGCAACTGGAACCGGCCCCGGCCGTGCAGCCGTAGCAGTGCTGGCGGAGCACGATTTCGCGGTCATTGAGCTCACCGGCGTTGTAGCCGGAGATGTGCTGCGCAGCAGCCTGCACGGGCAGTTCGAGCATCTGGTTGAAATCGCAGTCGTAGAGCATACCATCCCAGCCTACGGAAATGGTGTTGCGGCACATCACCCCGGCGGCGGCCGTGGGGTTGAAGGCACTGACCAGCTTTTCCATGTACGACTCATAATTGCCTGAGCGCAGCAGAAACTCAAGGTAACGGCTCACGGGCATGTTGGTGATGGCAAACAGGCTGTTGAACTCAATACCAAATTCTTCGGAGAGCACCTTGCGGAATTGCCCCTCCAGCGTCTGCTGCGGAGCCGGCAGAAAAGCCCCGGCCGGATTGTAGACAAGGTTGAGCACCAGTCCGCTCCCCTGCTGCCCGTAGCCCACGGCATTGAGCATTTTGAGGGCCTTCATTGAACCGACAAACACACCCTCTCCCCGCTGGCGGTCGGTGCGGTCAGCGTTGTAAAACGGCAGCGAACTGACCACCTCCACCTGATGGTCGCGGTAAAACTCCGGCAGGTCGTAATATTTAGGGTTGGCAATGATGATGGTGAGGTTACAGCGGACCATTACCTTAGCACCCAGCCTGGTACACTCCTCCACAAACCAGCGGAAGTCAGGGTTCATTTCCGGTGCCCCGCCGGTCAGGTCCACGGTTGCCGCCGGAAACCGCCGCAGCGCCTCCAGACACTGCTGCATGGTTTCCCGCGTCATGATTTCCTTCCGGTCCGGACCCGCGTCCACGTGGCAGTGCCCGCACGTCTGGTTGCACATCTTGCCCAGATTGGCCTGAAATATCTCAATGCCCGTCGGCCGGAGGGGAAACAGGCCGAACGTGGCCAGCTTGTCTTCAAAAGGAGTGAAACTCTTTCCGTCGCGTAATCCCCCCAGCACTTCCAGCTGACTGGCCGCCGAGGCCAGCCGGTGCTGCGTCGCTTTTAAACTTTTCATACAAACAGTGGCAAGTGATAAGTGGTAAGTGAAAGTCCGGAAACTTATCACTTATCACTAATTTACATAGATACTTCCTTCACTTTGTTCATCATCTGTACGCCGTGGACCAGCGTGGCTCCTCCCCGGATGGCGGCCGCTACGTGCACGGCTTCCATCATCTGTCCTTCGGTGTAGCCTTTTTCGAGGGCGTCGGTAGAGTAGGCGTCAATGCAGTACGGGCACTGCACGGCGTGGGCAACGGCAAGGGCGATGAGGGATTTTTCGCGGGCAGAAAGTTCGCCTTCGGCAAATACCTGACCGTAGTAGCTGAAAAACTGGTCAGCCAGCGGTTTGCTGAATTCGCCGATGCCGCCGAATTTTTTGAGATCCTCCGGGTTGTAGTAGGTCTGGGACATGAATGGAAATGATTTTTGTAATTGTATTAACTCGGCAGGAGGTAAAACTGTTTGGCTATATAAGGCCAGAATTGCAGATTAGGTTCCGGAAAATCCGGCAGGCCTGTTTTTTGGTATGCTTCTATTTTAGTTATATTCCGCCGCAAACCAAAATAAGACATGCTTCAACAGTTGAACGAAACCGTTTCCTTTCTGCAGGAAAACGGCATCCGGAATCCGGAAACCGGCATTGTGCTGGGTACCGGTCTGGGGAAAATGGTCCGTAAAATCCAGATCATCCGGCAAATTCCCTATTCCGAAATTCCTCACTTTCCGGTGGCAACGGTTGAGTTTCACAAAGGAAACCTGATTTACGGCGAAGTGTCCGGGCGGAAAGTGCTGGCCATGCAGGGCCGTTTTCATTACTATGAGGGCTATTCCATGCAGCAGGTTACCTTTCCGATACGGGTCATGAAGCGGCTGGGCGTGAAAAACCTGCTGCTTTCCAATGCCTCGGGCAGCATGAATCCCCGGTTTAAAAAGGGGGCGCTGGTGTTGCTGGACGATCACATCAACCTGCAGCCGGAAAATCCGCTGGTGGGCAAAAATTACGATGAACTCGGCTCCCGCTTTCCGGATATGAGCCGGCCCTACTCGGCTACCCTCAACCAGAAGTTACTGGACATTGCCAGCCGGCTGGGCATGCCGCTACAGGAAGGCGTTTACGCTGCCGTAACCGGACCCAATCTGGAAACCCGGGCCGAGTACCGCTACCTGCGCATCATCGGTGCCGATCTGGTGGGCATGTCTACCGTACCCGAGGTGATTGTTGCCAACCACATGAGTCTTCCCTGCGCAGCCGTGTCGGTGGTTACCGACGAATGTGATCCGGACAACCTCCAGCCCATCAGCATTGAAGAAATCATTCAGATCGCATCGGAGGCCGACGGCAAACTCTCCGGGTTGTTTGAAGCCCTGATTACGGAAATGGCAGGCTAGACGGCTAGATGGCTGAATTGTTTGGTTCTGAAGCATCATGCCGGTCAGACAGCCATACAACCATATGCCCACACAAATTGAAAGGTTTTCACGTTGCCATTGAGTAAGGCTTACTATGCGGATTGCTGGTTGTTTATCGTTGTTGCTGATCCTTGCAGTTGTCGGGGGCTGTTGGCTTACCGTTGGTACCGGCAGTTTGACGGAAATCCGGCCGCTGCCTTTTCAGAGCCGAAAGTTGAACTGTACAGTTTTTTTATCAAAAGTTTCGACCTCAATCAGACCACCGCTGACGTTCAGCTGCTTATTGACAATACGGCCCCGCTGGGGCTGACCGCCGATAGTTTGCAGTACACCGTCTACATTGAAAGCACCGAAGTGACCAGCGGCAGTTACACGCAGCCAATCCGGGTAAAAGCCGGCGATACTACTTTGATTACCATTCCCGTCACCGTCGATAACCACAAACTGCTCAGTACCCTGCGCAATCTTGAGGGAAAGCGCGACAGTGCCGATTATACGCTCAATGCGGAGGTGTTCACGGATATGCCCTTCCTGAAGGGTCGGCCCCTGCAGATCAGGATCACCCGCCGGATGCCCGTTTACATCGTTCCCGAAATGAAGTTTCTGCAGGAAAACCTTCTGAAGCCTGGCCTCTGACCCCTCCGGAGCAGAAAAACGGGTTGGCCTTTTTTGGCTAAAACCCTGCTCACCGGACCTGTTTGCCCGCTTACAAAAACCTGATTTGAAATCAGCTGAAAAAACTTTTGCCAAAGTCATGCTCTGCTACCTGAGCAGCGTCACCCATCCTTTGAATTCCCTGCCTGCCACTTTTATGCGGTAGTAATATACACCACTGGAGCAACCGTTGCCGTCCCAACCATTGATTCCGTCGTATATGGTGGCCAGAGACTTTCCCCAACGGTTGAAAATGTACATCTCAAACTTTTCTTTGCCCCGGTAATCAATGGTGAATCTTTCGTTCCGTTTATCTCCATTGGGAGTAAATACATTCGGAGGCGAATTAACCGGGGCAATCACCTCTACTTCCCGTTCACAGTAGGTCTGGCAGCCCCTGGCGTCAGTTACCTTTACCCCGATCCGGTACGTACCCTCCGAAGAATAGGTGTAATGGATTGAGTCATCGGGCACGGACTGGCTTTGCCCGTTTCCAAAATCCCAGTCGAACCGAAAGGGAGGTCTGCCGTTCCGGACCGAAACTTCAAATAACGATTCCTCACTGATGGTCACGCGTTCCGGCAGGCGGCAAAGAATCCGGGGAAGGGGATGAAGGACTACATCAGCCCGGGCTGTCACCGGAGGAGTACAATAATCCGCGGGTATCATTTGGACGCTGACCTGCACGGCAGAGTCTTTTTCCAGCGATGAAAGCCCTGTGAGGTTCACCTCAGGTCCGCTGCCAGGAGGGCCATAATTCTTTCCGTTTATCTTCCATTGAAAAAGGGCATTTGTTCCGGCACCCGCACACAGCGCCTTCAGGACAAGGGTCCCACCGGAACATTCCATTGACCGGTCCACTTCAATGGCAAGCGCTGGACTTTCTCCGACGGCGACGACAAGGTCTGCCGGATTGGAATAGACACCTGCAGAAGAAACTACCCGGACGCTATAAGTTCCCGCTCCCAGTTGGGCCGGAAGCTGGCCCTGCAGAGGGCTTGAAAGGCTGATGCCGGGGATCACGACCACCGGCACCAGGGGTTGACCGTTCAGGGCGGATACCTCAGCCGTGTACCTCTCTCCGGCCGGAAGGCAGGAAGGCGTAAAGTTTAACGTAAAAGCAGAACTGGGGCAGTAGGGATTGGCTGGCTGCTGCAGGGCGATGGCCGGAGATTTATCTACCCGGATGGTTTGCTGACCGGAAACCGGAACTGTGCAGGGCAGGCTTGACGTCATGGTAACCCCCACGACGAGATCATACGCGGAGCCTGAACCTGGCAAGGGTACCTGAATGGCATCAGCAGTGGTAATGCCCTGGCTCACTCCGTTGATCGTCCATTCGTACCGGGGCGTGGTGCCGCCGTTCTGCGGAGTAGCGGAAAAGGTCAGGGCACTACCCCCGCATGCATCAACATTACCGGCCGAGAGCGTGACGGCAGAAGCGGTGGGTTGTACCGTCAGTAATTCCGCATTGGAAACAACTGCACCTCCGGATACAACCCTTACGCGGTAATTGCCCGGTACGAGCTGGGCAGGCAGGGCAATGCTGAGGGGCGAAGTGCTGCCCGACCCGATTACCCGGGGGGTAACAGGAAACTGACCGGAATTGGGGTCCGACAACTGAACCGTATAGGTCTCCCCGGCCGGCACCGCGCAACTGACCGAGAAGGAAACCGTGCCCGTACTTCCGGAACACAAAGGAGCTAAACCGGCAAGGGCAATTGAAGCAGGCACAGAAAAAATTTTAGCAACAAAAATGTCCCGGTCCCCTTTGCTTGTGAGGGTCTGTAGTCCAAAATTGACCGGGCCACTGATCTGTCCGGTGATATAGGCATTTCCTGATCCGTCTATTCCCAAACCAAATGCAGCATCATTGCTGGTACTGCCGGCACTTTTTGTCCACAAAACAGAACCGGCCGGGTCATACTTTGCTACGTAAATGTCAGTCAAGCCATTGTTGACCATACTGCTGCACCCGAAAGAAGCGGCTGCACTGCTGTAAAAACCGGAAACAAAGCTGTTGCCGGCCGGGTCCAGTGCAATGCTGTATCCATATTCGCTGCCCGTCCCACCCGCTTTCCTCAGCCAGGTGAGCTGGCCGGATGAATTATATCTGGCCATGTAAATATCCGTACTGCCGCCACTGACCAGCGCAGTACCATCAAAAATGGCGCTGTTTTCAAAGCCTCCCGTACAGTAGATATTGCCCCCGGCGTCAAGGGCTATACTCCGCCCGATGTCCTCTCCGCTCCCACCGGCCCGTTTCGCCCAGACCAGTTGCCCGTCTGAGCTGTATTTTGCCAGAAATACATCATACCCTCCTGCACCCGGCAGGAGCGTGCCCTCAAAATTTGCCGTATTCTGAAATGCACCGGTGAGGTAACTGTTTCCCTGAGCGTCAACGACAATACCGCGGGCATAATCAATGCCGGTGCCTCCGGCTCCTCTGGCCCATTTTATATTTCCGGCGTGGTCAAATTTTGCAATAAAACTATCCAGCCCCCCTTTGCTAATCACTTGCACGGTGCCAAGGGTAGCGTTGTCCTTGGTTTGCCCGGCAATATAACTTTCCCCGGCGTCGTCCACGAAAATCCCGTACCCGCCCTGGTCATCGGCCCCCGTTGCGGCGTTCTTTACCCAAACAAAATTGCCGTCAGTATCCAGTTTGAGCAGCAACATATCGGCAGCTCCGTTGGCGGTGATTGTGGTAGTGCCAAAAGTAGCGCTTCCGCGAAAACTGCCCGTGACGTAACAGTTGCCCTGCTTGTCGATGGTCATTCCCCGGGCATCGTCATCACCGGTCCCGCCGCCCTGAGTTGCCCAAACCAGATTGCCTTCCGGGTCGTATTTGGCAACAAAGATGTCGTTGCCACCCTTGCTGACCAGCGTAGTAGCAACCCCGGTAGAATTATTCACAAAGGACGCTGTTCCCCGTATCTGCCCGGCCACGTAGCTGTAGCCAGCCTGATCGACGGCCATTCCTATTGCGTAGTCAATGTCTGTACCTCCCGCCGAACGTGCCCAGAGAAAATCCTGAGCCTTCAGGCAGGTTCCTTTTAAAAGCAAAAGGCAAAAACAAAGCAGGAAGGGAATGCGAAAAGCCTGTGACTGCATGGTGACCGGGAATAAAATGTCCGTTGCTGAAACTGTGAAGCTACCGGTTAAAGCAATGTCATTTAATATATTTTACATTTCTACCTTACCTGAATGCGCCCCTTGAAATTTATATGTCAACACTGACGCGCCTTACCAGATGCCCAAAGCTATCAGGCAGAAAGAGACCTGGTCTGCATTTTATATTCTTAATATCCGTTGAGTCTGTCAGCCATTGCCTTAGCAGTATAGCATACCGCCCAGAATCCAGTAAGTAGCGGTGGTTATTGCAGAAAGATCCTGGACACACGCCGCTGTGAAAAGGAGGTTCTGCATTTCCGGAGGAGTAAATAAAGCCATTGTAGTCTGCTTCAACCAGAGCAAAAAGTCATTTTGCGCCTGAATCTTACTCTTGGGAAACTGGGGACAGGCTTTCGCGGGAGTTACTTTTGAGTCGCCGGAAGGCCTTGCATCCAATCTGAAGTCACAAGGAATGCCTGTCAGAGAGACAATGGCTGAATGACCAGGCCGGTTCCTCTGTTCAGGTTACTTTCTCGGCCCTGCACCTCATCAGAGCCTGTTTTTTCTCCAAAGCCTTTCTTTATCTGCATCATTAAATGAAATCACAGGACCAGTTCCGTCGGATTAAGTAACCATGCAAAAATAATCCGGTATTGGTCTTTTTGTAATCATTTGATTATAAGACGTTTATTTGTCTATCAACGAGTAACTAATAACCAATAATTACTTATTATGATTTTAACCCTGAAAACAAATCCACAGCTGAGGCTGACCACTTATTTAATACAATTTTAAACCCTCTGCGCTGTCATGCGTTTTACACTGGGTAATAAAGCTGTTGGGTTATGAAAAAATTGGGTTGGCTTGTGTTGGCCTTGGTATTGGCGGGAGCAGGTTATTTCGTATTCAAGTGGTACAGCCGGTCAAAGGATGATCCTTATGCCACATTTATCAAGCCCCGCATCGAAATGGGCGCTTTTCAGATCAAAAACATCAGCGAGGAAAAAACCACCGCGGACATGACGGTGCTGATTGACAACGCGGCTCCGGTCGGGTTCAAAGCCGACAGCCTGAGTTATCAGATCCTCATTGCCGGCACCGAGGTGATGAAAAGCACCTACCCGAAGCCGGTAAGCCTCGGGGCCAACGACAGCAGCACCATTACCCTGCCGGTCACGATCAGGAACCAGCAGCTGATGAGCAAGCTGAAGGAACTTGACAACAGCGGCCGCGACAGCGTGGAATATACCATGAAAGCGCAGGTGTATACCCAACTTCCCTTCCTGAAGGACAAACCGCTGAATCTGGAATTTTCCAAAGAATTGCCGCTCTACCGCATTCCGAAGGTAAAGCTACTGGACACGGACCTGAATAAACTCGGGCTTAAAGAGACCCGTATTCTGTGCACCGTGGAAGTGACCAATCCCAATGTATTTGCGTACCGGTTCCGCGAAACTACTTACCGGGTAACTCTTGACGGAAAAGAATTTGCCGAAGGTAGCATTGATTCCACCGTAAATATTCCCGCCAACGGAAAATCTGTGCTGAAACTGCCCATGGAAGTGACGCTGAAAGAGGGCCTGAAAGCCGGATTCAATATGGTTACCAAGCCTGATGAAGTAGACTACGGCTTTACCTTCCGGACAAAGCTGGTTGACAAGAACAAAAACAACACGCTCCACAACAGCCGCATGGTCATGACCAGTAAGGGCAAACTCCAGGACATTATCGAGGCTGGTAAGGCGATGGGGAATAAGAAATAAGCCCACCGGGCTGGTTATCTGCTGTTTGTTATCTGTTATCTGTTTTCCGATGCCGCTTCTCCAGAAACCCTGCGACCACTTTGCTGCCCTTACTCCGGTTGCTCCCTCGGTGAGGGTCTGTCAGAAATGCCTCGACCTCGGCGACCGGTGGGTCCACCTGCGTGTCTGCCAAACCTGCGGCGAGGTAAACTGCTGCGACTCTTCCCCCAACCGCCATGCGACTGCTCATTTTCGTGAAACTGCTCACCCCGTGGTCGCCTCCGCTGAACCGGCCGAGGTTTGGGTCTACTGCTATGCCGACGAGGTTTTTCTTCCGAAGTTTCCGGGGAAATAAACAAGTAATCCTTGTGCAGCTGTTAACTATTCACCAGAAAAGGCTTTGGAACGGCAATGTAAAGTGAAGGATAGTGCGTGAGAGGAGCAGCAAAAAAAGGGCAGCCCGTAAGCTGCCCTTCCACCTGTACTCATTCATCACTCATTTTCACTCATTACCGGTAAGTTTGATCTGTTGACCCGATTGTCCGGGCCGAAAACCATGTATACACCCTGCTCTTTTTGCCGCAAATCACGGTTAGTAAGAAGAATCGGAACGTGCAGGCTTTTATCTGACTTTCCTGAACAATCTGCCGTAAATTTCCACCGGAAGTCCGGCTGAGCCCCTTTTCTGTGCTCCGGCGGGGTTCTGTAAACATATAAAAAATCGGGTTGGCCCCGGTGCTGGTTCGCCTGTCAAAGTCTTACCGCTTTTACAGGGTAAGGTTTCCGGCTGAATTCTCGCCGGCAGAAGCTTTTCGGGAGGTTACCTCCTGATGCACACGGGTTGATATGCAAAATATGGCAGGCTTTTCTGATCCTTACGAAATTGATTGAGATAGATCAGGTTACCAAATCCTTTAAGGACCACGTAGCCGTCAACAACCTTACTTTGCGGATACCCGAAAACGAGTACGTTGCCCTGCTCGGACCCAACGGCGCCGGCAAAACCACGCTGGTCGAAATGATCGAAGGGTTGCAGGCACCCGACCGGGGCACGATCCGGATAGATGGCAAAACCTGGACAACGCACCAGCGGACGCTGCGGAAGATCATTGGTCTTTCGCTGCAGGAAACGCGTTTTGTCGACAAGCTGACGGTGCTGGAAACGCTCGATTTGTTTGGCAGCTTCTTCGCCCTGCCCAGATCGCGGTCCATGCAGGTGCTGCAGATGATCAATCTGGAGGAAAAGAAAAGCAGCTACACCGTGAACCTGTCGGGCGGGCAGCGGCAGAAACTTGCCCTTGGCATTGCTCTCCTCAATGAGCCGCGCCTGCTGCTGCTCGACGAACCCACAACCGGCCTTGATCCCAATGCCCGGCGCGAGATATGGGACATTCTGACCGGACTGAAGCAAAAAGGTGAAACCACGCTGATTCTTACCACCCACTACATGGAGGAGGCACAGTACCTCTGCGACCGGGTCGTGGTGCTGGACCAGGGCAAGATACTTGCCGACGGCACTCTTGGCGAACTCCTGAACACTTTCTCGGCCGGTGAACTGATCGAATTTCAGACCCTGCGCCGCGTACCCGAAACCCTGCCGGAAGGCCTGCCCGGTTTTATGGAACTGCACTGGACCGTGCCCGGAACCAGCGGCACCGTTACCGTACAAAGCATTACTGATGCCCTGCCAGTCTTGCTGTCGGAGCTGAGCCGGCACGGCAACGAGGTGCTTTCCCTTCAGTGCCGGAAAAAGACGCTGGAGGACTTATTCGTAGCCATGACCGGAAGGAGGTTAAATGAATAACTCGTTTCTGAACCTGGTAGCCATTCAGTTCCGGGAGTTTGTGCGGGAGCCGGCATCTTTATTCTGGGCACTGGTATTTCCCATCGGCCTGTCGGGGGTGCTGGGTCTTGCCTTTGCCGAAAAGGAGACGGTTACCTCGCGGGTGGCCGTGGAGCAGAACCAATACCTGCCTCAGCTTCAGCCAGGACTTCAGGCTCTGGGGCCGGATACCCTGTTGCTCAATCAGTTTGCGTTCCGTTATACCTCCCGGGAGGTTGCCATGCTCAGTCTCAAGCGCGGGGAAATTGCCCTGATCCTGGAGCCCAGGCCCGGGGGCCGGATCACCTATCACTTCGACCCCCGCAATGATGCCGCCCGTACGCAGTACCTGCTGCTGGAAAAAGAACTCCGGGAAGCATCTGCCGGCCGGAGTGAGGTAAGGCCGGTCAGTACGCAGGGGAGCCGGTACATTGATTTTCTCATTCCCGGTATGATCGCCCTTGGCATCATGAATTCGTGCATCTGGGGCATCGGATGGGGCGTAATCGAGTGGCGGATCAAAAAACTGCTGCGGCAGATGGTGGCTACCCCGATGCGAAAAACAGAATTCCTGCTGGCCCATTTCGCTACCCGGCTGGTACTGACTTTGATTGAGGCTGGTTTCCTTGTGCTGTTCGGCTGGACGCTGTTCGGGCTCAGCGTACTGGGCTCTCCCCTGGCGTTTGCGGTTGTATTTGCATCCGGAGTAGCCGCTTTCGGTGGCATTGCCATACTGGTGGCTTCCCGGCCGCAGAAAACTTACGTTGGCAGCGGCATGATTAATTTTGTGACCCTTTCTTTTACCATCGTGTCGGGAATTTTCTTCAGCTACACCAACTTTCCGGGCTGGGCAGCTGGCATTATCGAATACCTGCCCCTCACCATACTGGCCGACCTGCTCAGGAAGGTGTTCAATGAAGGTGCCGGACTGGCTCAGATAGCCGGAAAATCAGTAGTATTGCTGGGCTACGGCACGGTTTGCTTCTTCGCCGGAATGCGGGTTTTCAAATGGTACTGACTGGATGGTTGAATTGCTGAATGGTTATAATGGTTATATGGCTGAATGGCTGCATTGCCCAATTGTTGTCGGGCTGAACGGTCATTTCCCGGGCCTCTAACAATTCAACAGTTAAACAATTTAACAATTCAACCATACAGCCATATAACCATACGACCATCCCCCTCTTCCCCTTATGACCCGAAACATTTATCTGCGGATTGCCCTCTTGTTTGGTCTGCTGGGCGCAACGCTGATACTCACTTATTTCCTTGCACTTTACGCAACGGGCACCAACCCGCTGGCCGAGATGAACCGGCTTGATCTGCTGATCATCCTGCTCTGCGTGCTGTTTGCCATGGGTTACTTCCGCGACCGGCTCAACCGGGGTGTACTCCATTTCTGGCAGGGCCTGGTGCTTGGCCTGCCGGTGGTGCTGCTGTCGGCGCTGGTCTCCAGCCTCGTGATCTACGGCCTCACCCGCTGGATTCCGGATTTGTTTTCTGAATACCTCAACCACATGGGAAAGTTGATTGAGGCAGACTACCAGTCAGGACGCATCAAAGACGCCCGGTACTACCGCAACCTGCTGAAGAGCCTTCCGGGCGTCACCCCTTTTTCAAAAGCACTGGATATTTTCCTCAAGAACTTTTTCATTTGTTTCTTTGCAACCGGCCTCATCGCCATGATCATGCGCAGACACCCGCGGCCGGACCGGTAGCAGAAAAGGATTTTCTGCCGGGTTACTTCACCGGCAACCGGCCATAAAGCCCGGACTCAGAAATGATTTTCAACCTCAATCCACCTTTAACCCGAATGGAAACCACCACCACCACTCCTTCCACTGCGAAGATCGCCCTGAAGTATGGTGCCCTCTCCGGCTTGTGCCTCATGATCTACCAGATCATTCTATACACGGGCCAGCTGGATACGGTCACAGCCCTTACGCTGCTCACGTTCATTATCCCCATTGTTGGCATTGTACTGGCCATCAAAAACTTCCGGGAGCAGAATGGCAATCAGATCCGCTACGGACAAGGCCTCGGACTAGGCACTCTCACTGCAGCGGTGGCGGGGGTCCTGATTGCCTTTTTTGAAACAATTTATCTGTTTTATATTGATACATCCGTGCTCAGGCGCCGGATCGATTATATGGTCGAACGGCTTGAACGCAGCAACGTCTCGGGCGAAATGATTGATAAAATCGTGGAGGGAGCCAGTCAAACCGGTCCCGGCCAGACCTTTATCAGCAACGTTTTTTCCTACCTGATTTTCGGCTTCATCGTTTCGCTGATCGTAGCCGCCGTGATGAAAAAAGAAAAAGGCATTTTTGAGGAGTAGTCAACGATTTTCAATCATGGCCGGGATATTTTAACTTCGCCGCATGACAATTGAAAAACCCACCATTTCGGTAGTGATTCCGGCCAAAGACGAAGCCGAGTCACTGCCGGAATTGTGTGACTGGATTGCCCGGGTGATGGATGAAAACCAGTTTACCTACGAAGTAATCATCATTGACGACGGCAGCCGCGACGGTACCTGGGAAGTACTGACGGATATTGCCGGCCGGAACCCAAGCGTAAAGGGAATTCAATTTAACCGGAATTACGGCAAATCGGCGGCGCTGCACGTTGGCTTTAAAGCCAGCAGGGGCGGCGTGGTCATCACCATGGACGCCGACCTGCAGGACAGCCCCGACGAAATACCCGGACTGTACCAGATGATCCGCGAGGAAAAGTTTGATCTGGTTTCAGGCTGGAAGAAGGAGCGTTACGACCCGCCCGGCAAAACCATTCCCACCAAACTGTTCAACGGCGTCACCCGCCGTATCTCCGGCATCCGGTTGCACGACTTCAACTGCGGCCTGAAGGCCTACAACAGCCGGGTCGTGAAAAGCATTGAAGTTTACGGTGAAATGCACCGGTATATTCCGCTGATTGCCAAGTGGAATGGTTTTACCCGCATCGGCGAAAAAGTTGTACAGCACCGGCCCCGGAAGTACGGCTACACCAAGTTCGGGCTGGAGCGTTTCGTATATGGCTTTCTCGATCTGCTCTCAATCACCTTCGTAACCCGTTTCCGCAAGCGTCCCATGCACTTCTTCGGGACGATGGGTACGTTCTGCTTCCTGTTCGGGTTTCTGATTACGCTTGCTCTCATTGCCAATAAAGCCTACCATAACCTGTATCTCCAAAAAACCGTCCGCAGCATCACCGATCAGCCGCTGTTTTTTCTGGCACTGGTGGCGGTCATTGTGGGTGTTCAGCTTTTTCTGGCTGGGTTTCTGGGCGAGATGGTCACGACCAGTAATCCGACCAAAAACAATGAGTACCTTATTTCGGAGAAAATCGGCCTTTGATATTTGAATTTATCTATGATCATGTCAGCAGTAAAATCCCTGATTGAGGATACTTTTTTAATGGTCAGTCTGGTCCTTTCAGGACTGATTTACACAGTGCTTTATCTGAACGGTATTTATGTAATTGATATTGACTGGCACTGGCAGTTTATTGACAAAACGCATCTCTATTCTGAATTCTGGCCAAGCGTATGGTACTTCCACGCCAACCCTCCCGGGTTAAGTATATTCCATTACGTTGCTGACAAGGTATCCTTAGGTCATAAATATACTTTCTTCGAGATACTCTTCCCCTTCCTCCACTTTATATCATTATTTTTATTTTACCGGGTTCTGCAATTCATAAATATTAAGTATTGTAAAATAGTAACGTTCGTTCTGTTTTTTAACCCATTAATTTTTATATACTTTAAATACCCCTTTAATTCTACAATAATTTTCGTTACAAGCTGCCTGCTGTTATTTGTACTATTTTCACCTTCCATATCGAAAAACCGGAAATTGATCTATGTAACCCTTATTCTTTCCTTCAATTCATTCACCCGCGCTTCCTGGCATGTCTTCGTCATTGCATTATTTTTAATTCCGTTTTGGTATAGCGCTGCCAGAAAGTACGTTGTAGTAAGCCTTCTCTTATTTGCAGTTCCACTGGGAGTATATTTGAAAAACTATTTCCTGTTTGGAAAATTTACATCCTCCTCCTGGTCTGGATTTAATTTTGCGCGTATTCACATTCCTGAAAAAGCTCCCCATAAGACAATTTCAAAAATACATGTGTTCACTTATGGGTCGTCGGTAGCACCTTTGAGGCAGTACGTTGATCCAGACAACCCGCTTTTAAAAGTATTCTTCGGTAAGGATCCTCAATCAGGATGATCTGAATAACATCACCGTGATCCCGCTTTCAGATCTTTACATGCGGGATGTTGTGAGAAATTTCCAACTGAAGAATTCCTTAAGGGAAGTGTTTAAAGGTTTTTTTCAATTTATGGATAGTCCGGGTGATTATTTTGCTCTTCATGGCAGCGGACTTGTCAAGCCTGATGGCGAAGGCTACCTTTTCTGGTTTGCCCATGACATTTTTGATCTGCCCGGAGTGTTTGAAATAAATTTTCTGGGCAAAACTTTAGAATTGAAATTGTCGCTCTACATGGTTGTTTATCCCTTAACCTTCCTCTTGCTGTTGCTCTCCTTCCGACAACTCACCTCTGAGCACTGGTTCGTTTTGGTTATTGCTGTTTTTTTCTCCACTCTTTATTTTTCACTTGATCCTCTTGAATCAAATCGCATGAGATTTGAAATTGAGCCTTTTCTTTATTTTTTAACTGTACTGAGTCTGAAGTTTATTTCACAGGTTAAGTTCAAACCAACCACTGGCCTGATGCAGTTTAATAATCATCCCAAATGACAGGATACCGGCAGCATGGGTGCTGATTGCAAGAGCCCTCGGTTTGCTGATTGTGGTCAGGGAAGGTACCAAAGAGATCGGCATCCGCAAGGCTCCCGGCGCAACGCTCTTAGCCAATCATCAGCCTGATTTTACAGGAATCCATTGTGATCACCAGTGCGGCCGGCTACTTCGGTCTGATGGCGGGTACCGGCCTGATTGCAGACGTGGATTACCTGCTCAAGAAGTTCAAGGCCGAAGGCGAGTTCTTTGCCAATCCGGAGGTAAACCTGCCCATCGCCGTCACGCAGTGGTGCTGCTGGTGGTGATGGGTGCTCTGGCCGGACTGATCCCCGCCGCTAAAGCCGCTCAGGTGAATCTGGTCGTAGCCCTGAAAGACGAGTAACAAATTGATAATTGACAATTAAAGGGGCAGTATGGAACCCAAAGAAAACCCGGTAAAGGATAAAAACGCCGACATTCTGCTCGACCGCAAGGAAGGCGTGCTGGCCATCAAGGAAAGTATGCTGCAGTTCAGGAAGGACAGCACATTTGTGGAAGTCGAAAAATCCCCCGGCAGTTTGAAAAGAGATTGGTTAAAAACGGGAATTTCCGACGGAATCAACATTGAAATCCTGTCGGGGGTTAAGCGGGCTGATAAGATCAAAACAAAGGAAAGTCCCGGAACTGACAAAGAGGAGCCCAGGGGCAGCTAGTGCCTGGTAGCCTTGAGTGCTGGATTTTAAATGCTGGATTTTACAGGCGTTACGCAACATAATTAATCTGACATTCAAAATTTAACCTGCCGGCAGGAATCCACAATTTAAAATTGCGCAGCTACTTGATTGGTATTCCACGGCAAATGCCTGAAACCAACTGCAAGACAATGGCGTTACTTGCATAAATGCCAGGTGGCAGTTATATTAGTGACAATTTGCAATCCTATGGAATTACTCTTTGAAAACAATCTGGCGGGCGACGACTTTGCCCTCATCAAGCAGGCCCGGGCCGGAGTGGAACGCGGGAAAGCCGATGAACTGGCCCAGCAGGCCGGACTCACCGATAAGGACATGGCCCGCATTCTCTCTCTTTCGGAACGGACGCTGCACCGGCTCCGGCCGGAGGTGCTGCTGGACAACAACGCCTCTGAGCGACTCTTACTGCTGGAGGGACTGATTCGCCACGGACTGGAGGTCTTCGATGGACGGGCCCAGGTGCTGGGCCGTTGGCTGCGGGTGCCCTTGCCCGAGCTTCGCCGGCAAGCCCCACTGGCTTTACTCGATACGGTTACCGGCTTCAGCATGGTTCATGCCGTGCTTGGACGCATAGAACACGGCGTCTATGCCTGAGGGTGGCCTGCCGGTACAACCCGATGGACGGGGTGGTGTACAGATTGATAAAGGAGCGGTTTCTGGACACACCCTTATCGGCTGAAGGAGCACGTCGCTACGGAGGACGCTGGAATCCTCCGGGGGTGGGTATTCTCTACACATCGGCCAGCCCGGAACTGGCCCTGCTCGAACAACTGGTCCACCTGCCGGAATTGCCCTACGGGGACCTGCCCAGGTTGTTTTTACTCACGCTCACTTTGCCCGATCCGCCCGAACAGTTGAGCCAACTGCCTGCCGGCTGGCGCGCGAGGAGGCCGGTTACCAGACCTGTCACCGGCTGCTGGCCGATTGGCTCGGGCATCCTCATGTGCTGGCAATAGGTGTTCCTTCGGCAGTAGTGCCGGAGTCAATCAACTACCTGCTGCATCCGCTGCATGATTCTTATGCTCAGATCCGGATCCTGCGCAGTGCTCCCTTTGAGATTGATCCCCGGCTGTGGCACAGGCACTCCTCTGAGTAAAAAAAGTAGTCTTAAATAGCTGCACAATTGTTTAACTGCTGGATTGTTCAACTGTTGAAGGCCCGGTAAATGACCATTCAGCCATATAACAATTCAACTTGGCTTCCCCTTTCTTCATCACCTGCCTGAGCCGGACAAAAACAAAAACCCTGTCGCAAACCGGTTTGCGACAGGGTTCAATAAGTTTTGCGGGATATTCTCAGGCCAGCTTGAGCCCTTCTATCTGGGCTTTTTTCAGTACTGCCTCAATTCCGTTTTTGGAAATGGTGCGGATAGCGGTGGTAGATAGCTTCAGCGTAATCCACTCCCCTTTGAGGGAACAAAAAAGCGCTTGGTCTGAAGGTTAGGATAAAACTTACGCTTGGTTCTATTGTTGGCGTGGGAAACATTGTTTCCGACACGTGTTCTTTTTCCGGTTATTTGACAGACTCTTGCCATGACAATGAGGGTTAGCTTCTTAAAATCAGGTTGCAAATATCTTCTTTTTGCGGCTGATATACAAATTATGACCTTAAATTATCGCTACCTTCATCACTCGGTCAGCCCCATAGCAGTGGGCGGAGCATCAGAAGCCTTATCCGGCGGGTCGGTTTTTTCGTTTTTGGTACCGTAGGGGCAATGACGGCACCGGCTCCGGCAGCAGTAACCGCGCTTGAGGTGATAACAGCCCGTAAACACCAGCAGGCCGTGCTCGTCAAAGTAATAATCTTCCGGCATTAACCCCTTGTTCTTCAGGAACAGCCTCTCCCGCTCATCCATTGGAATCCCCTGGTTATTTTTGTAGATTGAAAACCATGGCTTGGCCAGGAATGTTTGCATTTTAAAAAATAACCTATGATACCTGCCATTGATGATTCGCTGCGGATAATTGAACTTGAACAAAACTATGTTGCCCATAACTATCACCCGCTGCCGGTAGTTCTTGCCCGGGGAGAAGGCGTATACCTCTGGGACGTAAACGGAAAACGATACTTTGATTTTTTGTCGGCCTACAGCGCCGTCAACCAGGGACATTGCCATCCCCGCATTATTGAGGCCCTGGTGCGGCAGGCGCAGACGCTTACCCTGACTTCCCGCGCCTTTTACAGCGACCAGCTCGGTGAATGCGCCCGTTTTGTGTGCGATTATTTCGGGTATGACCGGGTTCTGCTGATGAACACCGGAGCCGAGGCCAATGAAACTGCCCTGAAGCTGGTCCGCAAGTGGGGCTATCAGGTGAAGGGCATCCCGCCTAACGAAGCCATTATCGTAGCGGTGCAGCGGAATTTCCACGGCCGTACGCTTGCCGTTATTTCTGCCTCTACGGACCCCGTGGCCACGGCCAATTTTGGCCCGTTCATGCCGGGCTACGAAGTTATACCCTACAACGACCTGAAGGCGCTTGGGGAGGCTTTGAAAAACCCGAATGTCTGCGGCTTCTGGGTTGAGCCCATTCAGGGAGAAGCCGGGGTATTTGTACCCGAAGACGGCTACCTTGCCCGGGCACAGGAACTTTGCGACCAGTACGGCGTGCTGCTGATGATGGATGAAGTACAGACGGGCATCGGCCGGACCGGCAAACTGCTGGCCTCGGACCACGAGAATGTGCATCCGGATATACTGATCCTGGGTAAGGCGCTTTCAGGGGGCGTATATCCGGTTTCGGCCGTGCTGGCAAGCGACGAGATCATGCTCACCATTGGGCCGGGCGAACACGGCTCCACGTTCGGTGGCAATCCGCTGGCCTGCACCGTGACTATGGCGGCCCTGAAAGTAATCGAAGAAGAGAAGCTGATCGAAAATGCGGCCCGGATGGGAGAAATTTTCCGTCAGCGGATGAACGCCATCCGGTCCAAAACGGACGTACTGAAAGCTGTCCGGGGCAAGGGATTGCTCAACGCCATCGACATCCGCGAAACGGAAGACGGCCGCACGGCGTGGGATCTTTGCCTCGCCCTGCGCGACAATGGCCTGCTGGCCAAACCCACCCACGGCGACAAGATCCGGTTTGCTCCACCGCTGGTGATCACCGAAGAGCAGATGCACGAATGCTGTGCGATTATCGAAAATACAATCATCGCATTCGGCGAAGGAAGCAACTGGCCGAAGAAATGACGGACGGAAGGGGTGAAAAATAAAACAGAATGCAAGAAAACTTAACCTGATTTCCCTGCATTCTGAACTTTTCTTTATCTTGGCTGTTAATTATAGCAAAGCAGCTTTCAAGCAAAGGTGTGAGTGTGTTATTAAACAGTCCTATCAGGCCCCCCGCCAGATAGGATTGTTTCTTTTATGGCATTCCTCAGCTGCATGGGTTGAAGCGCTAAACGGTCTTTTTCTGACATTTTGCCGCCCAAGCGGTGCTGCAAACCGGATTTTCGGCTTTTCCTGCCGGCTTTATAACCTCCCCGGAAGTTAATTTGGGTGTTGGCAGCTGCATACCCCGCGAACAGCCCAGGGAAGCCGTACGCATGTAGGTGGTACCAGACTTCTTTCCGGAACTCTGATCTTTTCCCTTTCCTTCCTCTTCCAGATTCGGAAAACCCATGCTCATGCAGATCAGGCAAAGGGCAGTGGCAACAGTAGAAAGTTTCAGCGTTTTCATAATGAGTGTGTTTTACTACTATGTTATGGCAAATATAGTCTTATAAACAATACCTTGCAATACAAAGTACCTTATTTTCTTTCCGGTTTTGCCCGATTTACTTAACCAATCCCTATGCCAAACCTGAAAATGTTTTTTTACCGCAGGTAAGCCCCTTTTTTCCTGAATATGTGTCCGTTTACGATTGGAAATATCCGATTCCGGACACCCTTGCTCCTGGGACAATCAAATGTAAATGTACCTGATGCGTTCAGCCACCCGTTTATTGCTGTTTTCCCGTTACGCGGCGAATACCTCCTTTTTTCCTGATGAGGTAATTATGGCTATAAGATTCACATTCTGCTCAGGAAGTTGCACCCGAATCAAAATTTTTAATTATTACAACCTTGGTTTACATTCTCCGGAAAAGTAACCCGCTTTTTGTGCAGATTTTCAAATTCAGATGCTTTAGCTGCGCAAATGCCCGGTTAATTAAAGTTGAACTTTGTTAAATTCTGGCTTCCGGCACCCTGCCGCCGGGAAAACCAAAAGAAGGGACATCCGTAACAATCCATTTTTCAGGTAAAGCGAACCACTGATTATTTCTTTACGGAGTCGCCCAGACGGTAACCGGCAGCAAGCATCTGGTGCGGATAAACAATGGGAAGCGGATTCTGCTCGTTTTCGGGCGACATCGGCCGGTTTACCAACCGGATTCAGAAAGCGCCCCAGCCTGTTCCGCAGGCAGATGTAATCATCTGTGAGTCTGCGTACGGCAATGCATTCCATTCGGGGATTGAAAATACAGAGACCAGACTGGAAGCGCTGGTCATGGAAACGTGCGGTGAAAAGGCGGCAAGCTGCTCATTCCGGCTTTCAGCGTGGGCCGCACGCAGGAACCGATCTACTCCCTCAACCGGCTGGCGGAAGAGGGGCGATTGGGCGATTTCAAGGTTTTCGTAGACAGTCCGATGTCGGTTTACGCCACGGAAATTGTCAGAAGTCATCCGGAATGTTTCAACGAAGAAATGCTCGGATACATCCGCACCGATGACCCGGACCCGTTTCATTTTACCCACCTGCACTACATTACTGAGGCTGAGGATTCTAAACTGATTCAACTGGTGGATGAACCCTGCATCATTATTTCTTCTTCCGGAATGATGGAAGCCGGCCGGATCAGGCACCACCTGAAAGCAAACATCTCCGATACCCGGAACACGATTCTGATCACCGGGTACTGCGAACCCTCCACGCTGGGTGGCAAGCTTATGGCCGGTGCCGACACCGTAAATATTATGGGAGAAGCGTACGAAGTCAAAGCTTCCGTTGAGGTGATGAAGGAATACAGTGCCCACGGGGACTTCGGTGACATAGCTAAGTTTCTGATCAGCCAGGACAAGGAAAGAATAAAGCAGCTTTTTCTGGTACACGGGGAGCCCGATGCCATGCAGAAGCTGAAGGATGACCTTGGAGATATGGACTACGCCAGTATTGTGATGCCAAAATACCGGTCGTCGTACGAGTTTTAGACAAATTTGAATGGGGATACAGAAGGCATCCCTCCTTTGTATCATCCCAAAAAGTTACTTTTTTAAGCACAGGCGTGCCACGGTCTGGAACCGTGGCACGCCTGTGCTTACAGTAAAAGAGGCAAAACAAAGTTTTGCCAAGGAAAAGGTGTAGGCAGAGACTACCCTCAGCCGCAGGGGGGCAAAGCCGGAATATTCTCACTGGCGCCAGAATAAGATTTGAGCCGGGAGACGTAAGACCGGAGAGGTCAGATGGAGAGACTGCGTTCAGTTATAGAAAGCGTCTTAACTTGTCGGAAAAGAAAAGTGTCGGTAAATCTTTCGGATTTATGAAATCCGAAAGATTTTTCCGAAAGGATACGACCTGGTCTATATCTCCTGCTCCCAATCTCCCATCTTACGTCGCCCGTCGCCCGGCTCAAATCTGATCGAAGCCGGTGTAGGGACGCAGCACTTCGGGAATGGTGATGCCGTTTTCGGACTGGTTGTTTTCGAGTAGAGCTGCCAGAATCCGGGGCAGAGCAAGTGCACTGCCGTTCAGCGTGTGCAGCAGACTGGTTTTTTTGTTTTCGTCGCGGTAGCGTAGCTTGAGCCGGCTGGCCTGGAAAAATTCAAAATTACTGACTGAACTCACTTCCAGCCAGCGGCCCTGAGCGGCGGAGTACACCTCCATGTCATAGGTAAGGGCGGAAGCAAAGCCCATGTCGCCGCCGCAGAGGCGCAACACGCGGTATGGCAGACCAAGTTTCTGCAACAGGCCCTGCACGTGCCCGCTCATTTCTTCGAGGGCGGCGTAGGAATTCTCGGGCAGTTCTACCCGCACAATTTCCACCTTATCGAACTGGTGCAGGCGGTTCAGGCCGCGTACGTGTGCTCCCCAGGCACCGGCTTCGCGGCGGAAACAGGGCGTGTAACCTACGTTCTTTACGGGTAAATCTTTCGGCTCCAGAATCACGTCGCGGTACAGGTTGGTAATGGGCACCTCGGCCGTGGGGATCAGATAAAGCCCGTCTTCGGGAGCAAAGTACATCTGGCCTTCCTTATCGGGCAGCTGGCCGGTGCCGAAGCCGGAAGCCTCATTGACCAAAACAGGTGGCTGGATTTCGGTGTATCCTGCGTTCAGGGCTTCATCAAGGAAGAAATTGATCATGGCCCGCTGCAGCCTTGCGCCTTTGCCCTTGTAGACCGGAAAACCGCTGCCGGCAATTTTTACGCCCAGTTCAAAATCAATGATGTCGTATTTTTTAATCAGGTCCCAGTGCGGTACGGCCCCGGCGTAGAGCTGCGGAATGTCGCCGTGCTGAAGCACTACCTCATTGTCTCCGGCGGTGCGGCCCTCCGGTACGCTGCTGTGGGGTACATTTGGCAGGGTCACCAGCAGGCGTTGCAACTCTTCCTCTGCGTTACGCATGGCCTCGTCGAGTTCTTTCGCCTGCGTTTTGAGCGAAGCAGTCTGGTCTTTAGCCGCTTCCGCTTCTTCCTTTTTACCGGCTTTCATCAACGCGCCAATTTCCCTTGCCAGATTGTTGGACTGGGCAAGGGTATTGTCTAACTGGGTTTGCGCGTCACGCCGCCGCTGATCAAGGGACAATACGCCTTCCACGGCTTCAGCGGCATTGGCAAAATGTTTCTTCCGGAGTCCTTTGATGACGGCTTCCCGGTTATCGCGCAGGTAAGGAATGGGCAGCATAGGGAGAATGGGATTGATAAGGGATTTGGGAACCGGAAAATTAATGAAATGCCCTTTAATTCTGGAAGCCCAGCATTTTGATGGCTGTAATGGCTGCCTCGTCGCCTTTGTTGCCGTGTTTTCCACCGGCCCGGTCAAGTGCCTGCTCTAGGGTATCGGGGGTAAGCACGCCAAAGATCACGGGTTTGTCGAACTTCAGCCCTACATCCGTCAACCCATGGGCAACGGCATTGCAGATAAAATCAAAGTGGCGCGTTTCGCCCTGAATCACGCAGCCCAGGCAGATCACGGCGTCAATATCGCTCCGGGAGGCAGTCCACTGGGCACCGAGGGTGAGTTCGAAGCTGCCCGGAACGCTTTTCCGGATGATGTTTTCGGCCTGCGCGCCTTCTTTCAGCAGGGTCTGGTACGCCCCTTTGTAGAGGGCCTCCGTTACCTGCGCATTCCACTCAGCTACGACAATGGCAAAGCGTTTACCGGAAATGTCGGCAATATTCTGGTCCGAGTATTCACTCAGATTTTTCAGGGTTGAAGCCATGTTCGATGTTCGTTATTCGATGTTCGTTATTCCATAAAAAGAAAAAGGATAAAGCATGGGCTCTATCCTTTCGTATGTTCAGCGCGGCACAGGAGTTACTGGCCCACCGAAGCTTGTAATTTGGATCTGTATTTTCTGGCGTTCACTGCTTCCGCAGCGTTTGGATACCGGGTCACGATCTGATCATAGGTATCAATGGCCGCCTGGTTGTCCTTATTCAGTTCCTGAGCCAGCCCCAGCTTCATCAGGTAAGCAGGCGTAAAGAATTCATTCGGCTTGTAATCAGCCGCTTTCCTGTAAAACCGGGCCGCTTCGGCGGTGTTATTTTTCTCCATGTATGCATCGCCGGTAAGGGCGTAGGCGCGGCCCTGCACCAGCAGATCATCGGAACTGAAATCTTCAAGGTATTCAATGGCTTCGTCAAACTTGCCTTGTTTGAGGTAGGCAGCTCCCGCGTAGAATCTGGCCAGGTTACCGGCCCTGGTCATGCCGTAGTCTTCCGCAATGGCAATCAGTCCTTCGTTGGCTCCGTCACCGTTGAGGGCCTTCTGCAACGAATCTGCCTCGAAGTAGTACACGGCCGGGTACATCAGGCTCTGCGCCTCTTCATTCTTCATGTTGCGGTAGTAACTCCAGGCGATCAGGCCGCCGACGATCAGTGCCGCGGCCACCACGGCACCAATCAGCAGGTTACGGTTCTTGTGCAGAAAATCCTCACCGGCAGCTAATTTGTCAGCCACCGGATCATTTTTCTGGACTGGTTGTGAAACAGCCGCCACGTTGTCTTTCTTAGCCATTTAATAAGTAAAAAACGGATTGTAGAGTATTTAGAACCGCAAAGGTAACAAAACATTTCGGCTCACGCCAAACAAAGGAAACAGTTCTTCATGCAAGTTCCGGGGCCGGAGAAGCTATTGAACGGATGCCCACTTTCTGGCCGGTCGTGAACGCTTTTACCACGGCAAAGGTAGCCTGAGTGGTATTGAGAATCTGCTCAAAAGGAATGGGAGGTGCCCCACCCTTCCGCAGAAACGCAATATAGGCCGCAAACTGATCCCGGTGGCCTTTGTCCTGGCGGCCACTCATGGCAACGGCACTGCCCCGGAAACCGTACCCTTCCAGTTTGCGGAAATTATCCACCACCAGTACCCGGCCGGCGGAGTAGACTTCAATCCGTTCTTTGGGGTAAGATTTATGGCCATTCGCGAAGTAATTTACGACCCCCTGAGAGCCGTTTGCGCATTTGAGAATCACCGATACATTGTCAGAATCTCCCTGCGGGTGGGGACCCAGCGCCGAGGCCATTACCTCCGTGACGGGGCTGCCGGAGAGGTGCGTCACCAGATCAATAAAGTGGCAGGCCTCCCCGATGATTCTTCCACCGCCTACTGCCATCTGCTGGGTCCAGTGGCCGGACGGAATGGCACCGGCGTTGGCCGTAATGACAAGGTTCATGGGCTCCGTCACGGTCCCGAGCAGCACCTTTGCCTTGCTGATAAACGGGGAAAACCGGCGGTTAAAACCAACCATTACGGAAGTGTTGCCCGCCTGGTAAGCCTCCACCACCTCCGCCAGTTCGCTTTCCGTAATCACCAGCGGCTTTTCCACAAATACGTGCTTGCCGGCACGGAGCGCCTGCACCGTCATGGCCGCGTGCAGATTATGCTGCGTCGTGATGATTACCGCATCCACCTGCGGGTCCTGCAGCACATCTTCGTAAGCAGTGGAACTGTAGGCAACGCCGTGTTTTTTTGCCAGATGGGTGCCGCTCACCCCCGATGCACTGACAATGTAGCGGACATTGGCCTTCAGGGCAGACAAGGCCGGGAGCAGGGTCATCTTGGTGAAGTTACCCGCACCGACAACCGCCATACCGGCACCGGAGGCTGCCCTTGCCTTAAGCAGAAGGGAAGCTCCGGTCTTCACGAAGGTGGCACCCGGGGAGTCGGTTTTATATGTAAGGATGGAAGCAATGGACGCTTTATTGCCGATATTGCCGTAAATGCGTTGGTAATCAGCCAGGTCTACCTCTTCGGTTATCAACCGCTTCACGTCCAGCCGGCCGGCCGAAATAGCAGCCAGCACCGTCTGGAAGTTGCGGTTTTCGGTCCAGCGGACGAAGGGCAGGGGGTAGTCCTGTCCCCGCTTCTCGTAATCATCATCGTAGCGGCCCGGTCCGTAGGAGCAGGAAACCTGAAAACTCAGCTCTTTTTCGTAGAAATCCGCCCGGTTCAGGTGCAGCCCGACCACCCCGACCAGTACAATCCGCCCCCGCTTGCGGCTCATTTTCGCACACTGCGCAATCAGTTCATCGCCTTTTGCGGAGGCCGTAATGATTACCGCATCGGCACCAACGCCGCCGGAAAGGCTCATGACAGCTTTCACCGGATCTGCTCCCTCCGTCAGGTCGAAGGCCTCGATGCCTTTTTCCCTGGCAAGGGCTACCTTATGGGCATCAAAATCAAACCCGATCACACGGCAGCCGTTGGCAATCAGCAGTTCGGCGGTAATCAGTCCGATCAGCCCCAGCCCCGACACCACTACCGTCTCTCCCAGGGTTGGGTTCACCAGCCGGATACCCTGCAGACCGATGGCCCCGATCACGGTAAAAGCAGCCTCCCCGTACGTCACATTTTCCGGAATGCGGACCACCAGATTCCGGGGAATGCACACAAACTCGGCGTGCGGACCGTTGGACGCCACGCGGTCACCCGGCTTGAAATCAGTCACCCCCTCTCCCACTTCAATCACTTCCCCCGCATTGCAGTAGCCCAGCGGCAAGGGCTCGCCCAGCTTCGTAAAAACGGCTTCCAGCGTCGGCAACAGACCGTCGGTTTTCACTTTGTCCATCACCATTTTTATCTTGTCAGGCTGCTGGCGGGCTTTTTCGATCAGGTTAGACTTGCCAAACTCCACCAGCATGCGTTCCGTCCCCAGCGACACCAGCGTCCGGTGCGTCCGGATCAGCACGTAGCCCTTCCGCACCTGGGGCCGGGGCACTTCTTCGAGGATGGTTTCGCCGTTCTGGAGGGATTGAATGAGTTGTTTCATGGGTTTACAGCAACTGCCTGCAAACCTAGCCAAATATTTACTTCACCGGCAGGGATTGAGGCCGGACTTGCACTGGCAATGCCGGCATCCGATGGGGGGCCAACCTCTGGTCAGTGGCGGGAGTACGGGGAATGGGTATCTGCCGGGAGCCCGAATGCACGTAGTAAAACATAAACGTCATCCAGGGGAAAAACAAAAACTGGCCGGCGTTGAGATTGGATTCAAAGAAAGGAATGATCATGAACGTGGGCAGGAATATATAGCGCCGGATGTCGTAAAGGACGTATTTTACTACCGCGTTCAGCACCACAAACACCATAAAGAAGGTAAAGGAGAACAGGCCGGTGGTGATGAAGAGTTCGAGGTAGGAGTTGTGGGTGGGCAGTTTAAAGGTGATGCCGGTATATCTGGCGATGCCTTCTATAGAGTTATCAAATCCAAACCCTGTCAGCAGAAGTTCCGGATTTTCGAGCATGGTGTCCAGGGCAACGTCGGCCATTTTAAAACGGTACTCTCCTTCTTCAAGTTGTTTCTCTGATTTCTCAATACGTTTATTCAAAGCCGAATCCGGAACCCCGAGCTGATAGGTTGTAGCAGCGGTTATCAGGATGGCTGTGATTATTTTGGCAATCAGACTCATTTTCCTGCTGTTGACCACCAGAATGACCAGTGACAAGGCAAGACACAGGTAGCTGCTGCGGGAACCAGTGGATGACAGCGCCAAAACGGCAAAGAAAACTGCGGCAATCAGGAATCGCCTGAGCCAGAGGCCCGGCTTCCCATTCAGCAGCAGGTCAACAGCAGTAACGAAAAAGGCAATGGATGCCCAGCCTAATACATTCGCTTTGAAGCCGCCAATGTCGTAACCATACAGGTTACGGTTTACCACCGGATTTCCGTAAAAGAACATGATGGCCAGCGGATAAAGGTAAGAGAAGCAAAAGAGGGTGACCAGTATAATTTTTACCCTGACAGGTTCATACCTCCGGAACAAATAGACTACAAAATAATTTATGTAAAAAAGGAAGGGAAGCCAGGTGAGAATACGGGTCAGGCTATTGATGAAATTTACGCTGAATGCCAGCAGCATTAAATTAAAAAACACAAAAAGACCAAAAACCCAGTTCTTGTTTCCGTTGAACACAAACCGGTAATGTTTTTTAGCAAAGGTAAATAAACCAACAAGAGACAGGACCAATAGAACGACACGGCCAACCTTTATCAGTTGGAAACCTGCTCCCCGCTGGCTGTAACCCAAAATTACCAGAAAGGTATTCAGAAAAAAAAGAATCACATGCCAGTCGTACCTGCCGGTCTCCCTGTCTTTGAACGGTGCCAGTAACCACATAGTTCTTCCATTATTTCCAAAAACGACCGGACCATCTTTTCTTTGGAAAATCTGGTCACAAATTCCTTTCCCTGCATTGCTTTTTCCAGCCGTTTTTGCGGGGAATTGATACACTCTTCAATGGCATTTGCCAGATCAGACGGATCTCCGGGTTCAGCCAGCCAGCCGTTGCGGCCATTGTCCAGTACTTCCGGAATCCCGCCGGTGCGGGTGCTGATCACAGAAATACCGCTTGCAAGGGCTTCAATATTGGCTACGCCCAGGGCCTCAGTATCCGAAGGCACACAAAACATATCGTGACTTTGAAGGTGCTCGTATACAACCCTCTGGGACTGAGGCCCAAGGCAATTGAGTTGTACATTCTCCGCTCCCTGATTCATTCTGATTATTTTGTCTTCATACTGCTTGCCCGGCCCGATAACAGTCAGCAGAAAACGATACCCTGGCAAATTTCCAAGCGCCTGAATCAATACATCCAGCCTGCCTGTCCGGAAATCAGCTTTTACGAACAGAACCCTGATCCGGTCACCGAATGGCCTTCCCTGCCGGAATGGAATGACTGAAAGATCAATAGCCTTGTAAAGCCGTTTAACCCTTTCCTCCGGCACCTGATAAGCACTGATTACTCTTCTTCGCAGAAAGTTTGAATTGGTGATGATCCCGCTGTGTCGCCGGGCGGCAGCCTGCTCCGGAACACGGAAAATGAACTGCCTGATCCACTGCCGGTCGGGCCGGAAACCCTTCAGGGAAGTCATTATATTCTTCTCGTCATTGATCATGCCTACGGTAGGCTTGCGGGAATCAAACGCAGCCCACAAGCCGATGAAGGCGTTGTTGAAAACCAGTACATCATACGGATACTCTTTCGCTATCCGTCTGGCTTTGCTGTAGTAGTGAAACATCCTGATCACCTGACTTGCCGGCCTGAGAAGGAACGGCAAACGGAGTTTCAGTCTGTAAATCTGCGGCTGGCTTTCCGGATGATCCCCGTGCGTATCCTCCGTGAGTATTCTGACCTCGTGGGCGGGATGCAACCGGTTGATTTCCAGAAGGAGATTGGCAAATTTGGCCGGTCCGTGGTGAATGTGCTCGAACGTATTACTGCAAAGGAGAATTTTCATAGTCAACTGTCAGGTTTACCGGCAATTCTCTTTCCCTGGGTACAAACAAAACATCGCCTTTATTCCGGTAAGTGGTCTGGGTTACCGGTTTGACTGAAAGATTGCTTTCAATAATAAATGAATTATATCCTTTTCCTGAAAAGTGTTCAAAAACATCTTCCGGACTGTACTGATAGCGGGAGGTCCAGCGCTGGTCAAGTTCACAAAACACAACCGGACGATGCCGGTCAATCAGATGATCCGAACCTTTGAGCACTTTCATCTCAGCTCCTTCCACGTCTATTTTTATGAACCCGACATTCCTTTTCCCCGTACTTTGCATGAATGTATCAAGCCGGATACCTTCAACCTCAAGCAGATGTTCAGACGCTTCAGCCTCCCCCCGGATGTGCGTTTTTCCGGTAAGGCGGTTTCCGTTGCCGTCTCTCCAGACAAGAGTGACTTTTTCTTCCGAATCTCCTACCGCTTTGTTGAAAACCTGAATGTTCCGGCAGCCGAGCAGGCGGAAAGTGACGCTTAAAATGTCTGCATAATAGGGTAAAGCTTCAAAACTGTAAACCTGCCCGTTTTTTACGATTCCGGCCAGTGGCTTTGACCAGGACCCGCCGTGTGCACCTATATCAAAGCAAGTATCAGTCTTCTTTAGAAACTGGCTGATTACGCTGATCTCCGGAACCGGCAGCTCATGCATCAGGTGTCTTTTGACGGTTATAATCACATGTGCATACTTCCTTAAAGACATCCGGTTCACCATGAAGGGCATTTTATCATTGACGACCACAAAAGTAAACAGAAATTGCATCTGCCCATTCGTCTATATCCCGGATCAGTATGGAACTGCTTTCGCTGATTTTGTATCCTTCTACTCCATAAGGAGTAGAAATAAAAGGAATGCCATTTTTCAGCCACGCGTCAATTTTCAGTTTGATTCCGCCCCCAAGCAGATCCGGGTTGATAAACAATGCCTTTCCCCCGAAAGGAAAACCTTCACCGGAATAGTAGCCGTGGCCCGAAATGCCTGCCAACGGCCGGTTAAAACGCTCTGAGCCACTGCCGAACACGTGCAGCTGGAGTGAAGGCATCTGCAGTTTCAAAGGGGTATAAACCTTTGCAATGAAGTACTCCAGTGCATACTTCTTGTGGTGGGACAGACTGCCGAACCACACCAGCCTCTGGCTGTCCGGCACAATACTGACAACCAGTTTGCTGACCGCAGCAGCTTCCACCACGGGCCATACCAAGGCAGCTCTTCCGGGATAGAGCATGTGAAAAAAATTACATTCCTCTTCAGTAATAAAGACCGGAAGCACTTTCCGGTCCCGGAGTATCTCTTTTTCAAGCCGGACCAGCAGGGTGATATTCAGGCGTGCCATCAGCGGCAGTTGGTACCCGAGCACCCGGTTACGGGTCTGGCTGACCATAAAAAGATTATGAAACCGGACCAGTATTTTTTCTCCGGGGAATAACTGCCGCAAGGCACGGTAGAAGATCACTTCACCACAAATGATTTCATCCCATACCTTTCCGGTGGCAAAACCGGCTATCCAGGACGCGGATAGTTCACTGCTTACCTTGCCCGACAACAGATTGACTGCGCGGCTGGGGGTAAAGGCGGATGGCCGGGGCAACAGAACGAACCGGGTTCCGGTATCTTTCTGACAGTCCTGACTGGTTGCGTAACAGATAACGGTATCCGCGGAAGTGGGGCAAATTCTTTCCAGATCAGCAGCAACTGCCTTTTGATAACCGGATCCTGTGCCGGGTCTTTCGGGCAGTAAAATCAAGCGTCTCATTATTTAAAATTAATCACCGATTACGATGGAACAATAACACAAAAAATTACTCCTTGTCCCAAAGTTTAATTTATGCCTGTAAGACAACATAACAAACCGAGTATTATGTCTGCTAATGGATAACAATACCGTTTCCAGTGGTACAATATTGTCGGCAAGTACTTCTTTCAGACCTGCTACGTAAAGTCTGCAGGCACCATGTGACAGGTGATCAACCGGGAGGCAGGTACATTGTTAGTCCCTGCGGGAATGGCAGCTGAGGATTTACACTCTGCAGGCCCCCTTCCCCCAGCCAGCCGGAATGCCAGTGAAATAAGCACGAGGGGGACTGCCGGTTCCGGCCGGTAATGCAGTGCCTGAGGTGAAGAACTTGTCTTCTGTAAATCAACGCGGTAATTCAGCCTTCTTGATGTATTCAGGCTAAGTACCAAAAACAGTTAACACCTTTGATTCCATCCAATCATCGTGCATTAGCAAAACGAAATTTGGCAGGAGGTTAAATAAGGAATAAATTTGAATTAGAACTGGACTTATGTAGAAAAAGATCAGAAAACCGTTTTGAGATACAATCGGCGGTCGTCGGCCTGACTGGTGATCGCCGGGGTGCAGGGGACGAAGTGCGGACACAGGTCAGTGTTTTCACCGATATATACTGAGATGAAAGAGGTTTTGGGTTAAACTCAAGATAGGCAAAAAGGGTATAAGTTAGGGATGCGACTGGACAAAGAAGAACGGGTAAAGATTGAGCAGCTACGGCGTCAGACGCGGGACAAGAAGCAGCATGTTCGTTTGTCGGTGCTGGTCATGCTCGATGAGGGATATACCCATGAAGTGATCGCAGTAAGCCAGGGAATTGATTCCGATACAGTGGGCAACTACAAGCGAAAGTATCTTCAGCAAGGACTCGATGGGTACCTAAAGGACAATTACGTGGCTTACCAGGGAGAACTCAGCTTGGAGCAACTCCAGGCGGTGGACCAAAAAGTGCAGGAAGGCTTGTATGCAACGGCAAGAGTGGTGGAGACTGGATATGTGGAGAATTTAAGGTAGACTACTCAGACTCGGCAGTAAGAGCAATTCTAACCAAACTCGACTTTGTCCACAAGCAAGTGGAATATTCGTGCCAGCTAAAGCTGATGAGCAAAGCAGCTCGGGTTTGTAGCCCAGTTTGAGCAGGTGATTAAAGAGTTGCCGCAAGACACGGTGGTCTATTTCACCGACGCTACCCATCCTACTCACAATACCCAAAAGAGCAAAGCCTGGATCAAAAAAGGACAGGAAAAGCATATTGCGGCCAACTCAGGCAGGAAAAGGGTCAATCTCAACGGGGCCGTTAATGCGTTAGATCCTTGTGAGGCAGTAGTAGTGGAAGCTCAAACGGTCAATGCCCAAAGCACTATTACCCTCTATGAAAAACTGCTGGAGAACAACCCGGGCAAAAAGCTGGTATTGATTTGTGATAATGCGCGCTACTACCGCAGCCAACTCCTACAGCAGTGGCTGGAAGGGCAGCCTTTGATTCAGCAGTGGTTTCTGCCCACTTACTCACCCAACCTCAATATCATCGAAAGGCTGTGGCGGTTCATGAAAAAACAGGCCATCGGCCTTTCATTCCATCCCACTTACCAAGCATTTAAATCGAGTATCCTCCACTTCTTCGAGCATCTGGACCAGTACGAGTATGAACTCAAACGTCTACTCACCCTCAAGTTTCAAATCCTTGATTCCCCTCTCTCTAATTCTACTTGAAAGAGGGCCGTTCTGTGTACCTATAAAATCCGGAAAACCACTCTGAGAAGAGTATATTATGCGTATGTCCTTCAGAAATTCACCTTCTTACATTTAATCAGTGCTACTAATATGGAACATCATTCCAACCACTATCTGAACTGGGGTTTTTTTGCGCTCATTGCCAAACTTTTTTGTTTATATTTTTCGCTTATCAGTTTCAAATTAATTACCCCCTGAAAACCAGTCTGTTATTCGTCCCGAATGGGGATACGGAAGGCTACTTCAGACCAATCGAAGCTTTTGTTGATGGTCACGGGTACAGCTCCATAACTTCACAAGTCGGCGAATCCCAAAATTACAAACCCTACACCGACAGGATGCCCGGCCTACTGCCAGTTTATGCTCTCTTTACTTCTTTTTGGGTAAGGTATACGCCCGGTCCGCGTTCATACTTTTTCAGTTTGCTGTTAGCTGTATTTCGGTTCTTGCTCTCGGTTGGATGGTTTATTTGCTGTTCAGGTCAAGAACATTACAGATTATTGTGACAGTATTATATGCTTTCAGTACGTTTAATTCCCTTTTGGACCATTACGGACTCTCTGACAGTTTATCTATTTCATTTTTTATCATTGCTTTATACTTTTTTGTGAGATTTTATGTCTCTCTTACACAAAACAATTTTGCAAGTTCTGACATTCATGAAACGCCGGCTTCCTCTCGTAAACCCAATCTTTTCCTGTTGATCAGCGGCTTTTTTTTCACTTGGTCTATTTTTATCAGGCCAGCGGCTGGCGTATTTTTTGCATGGTTGCTGCTTATTCTCTGTTGGATAACATTCTCTGCAAACAGGTCAGCAGTTTTGAAGCTGATACAGCATCTGTTTTTATTCTCTCTGCCACTTACCATTGCCTTATCCTTGTGGACCTACCGGAACTATATACAAACAAGTAAGTTTATTCCTTTTCAAACGCCTTATCAGGAGATATATGAGGAGCATACACTGCTGCTTAACAGCAAAGTTATTCCTATGACCGGCGGCGATTTTCAGCCTTGGGTGCAAGGATCGGAAGGAGAATTTATTGCCAGAGGAAAAACAGAAGAAAATATATCATTGAAAGGAAACACGTCAAGAATCCCTTTTTCAGAGAATGACTTTACTCCGGATTTTACAGTTGATTCCCTGCTCAAGCTACGTATCTATTACCAAAAAACCTTCAACAGTGAACTTTCTGAACAAGAGCACAATCATTATAAAGCCCTTACGCTTGATTATTGTTACCGCTATATTGAGACATTTAAAATGCATCACCCTTGGCGTTTTTATTTCTTTTCCTACGTTGAAATGACTGTAAAGTTTCTTTTTGTGAAACACTTAGGTCTTTTTCCCTTTCCACCGCGTATTGAGATGACTTTTTTGCAATTTTTCATCAAAGGCATCTACATCATATTCTACAATGTTATTGTATTACTGGGAATCATAGGCTTTATTCAACTGGCTGGTTGTAAAAACCGTTTTCCCTTTTTACTAGGCACAATTGTTATTCCTTATATATTACTAATCACTGTTCACTACTTTTGCCGGGAGCACCGCTATTTTACAATGTTATATCCGTTATTTGTTGTTTTCGCTGGATATACCCTGTATAGTGCAAAGCCGTTCCTGATCAGACTATTCGCCGGATTAAGTTTAAAAAGGGGAAAAAGTAATATGAGTTTGACCCGTTCATATTTTAACAAGCGGCACGTTTGAATTAGATTTTCCTTATACCGCGGAGGTTGAAAAAGGCCGGACAACAACGCCTCGCCGGCAGGTTTTTACCGCTGATTCTCCCTACGCCGACCAGCATATTACTCGTCAAATGCTTTGTGCCTCTCCCTCTAAATCCTTTCTCTCCGTAGTCCTGCTGTTCCATTTTTCCAAGCGAGGAATACATTTGCCTGTAAACCCTGAAATATGGTCCATTATAGTTATTTTTTGTTCTGCCAAGCCAGTTGAACTGCTTCTTATTTGAATCCCTTGGTGCAGATATAATCACTTGCCTAAAGTGAACTGATCCGAAACATATATGGTAGTGGTAAAAATCAAATTGATTTGGAAAGATTGTAACGGACAATGAAAAGCCAGATGACAAGTTCATGAAAGAAGTCAGAGGGTGCGTTTCAAAATTACACGGTCAAAAATTTACCCCAAATTATCTTCGGCTTGATAAGGTGAAACGGACGGATAATGCATGAATCTGATTCAACTCTACGGCTGATCTTGCCCAAAGCGGGTTCAGCCCTTATCGGGTGCAGAATAATATTCTTAGATTTTTACAAGGGGCGGGATTTTGAAACGCACTCGAACCAATGAAGCAGGAAGCCGGGTCAGCTACAAACAAAACAACCTGACGAAGTCTTTGTAATTGGAAGCTTCGGCTGTTTGCAGATTAAGCGACCCGATCTCCTGAAGATTATAATCCTTTACTTTTACCATCAGCTCGGGCAATTGGCTCACCTGATCAAACAACAGGTATGACTGGTGTTTCAGCAAGGCCTGCATGAATGGGGTGTTAATCGTAATGACTGGTTTTGCAAAAGACAGTGCCAGATCAACCGAGCCGGAATGCTCAACGTTCCGAAACGGAAACACCATTACATCAGCAGCCCGGCAGAAATACTGAACCTTTCGCATGTCAATGAACTGATTGGGAAAAAGGATGTTCGGGTGTTGTCTGGCTAAGGCATCAATCCTACGTCCGTATGCTTTCATGTCACTGGTTCCGGCAATCAACAGGTAATCTTCCGGACCGGCAATCTGTAGAAAAGCGGAAATCAGTTCTTCGATACCTTTATAAGGCTTAACCATTCCAAAGAAAAGATATACAAAAGCCGAGGCTGGCAGGTTCAGGTATTGCCGCCCTTCTTCCCTGGTTGCTTCACCGGGGTAGTAACGATGAAAAGGCACATCATGAATGACATAAACCTTGCCCGGATTGATCCGGTAGAGCCTTACAATTTTCCGCTTGGTGGTTTCTGAATATACTCTTATCCGGTCACAGCGGCGCAAAAACCACCAAGTCATCCATCTCTCCACTTTTACCCAACGACCGGCATGATTCTGCATATTGTGCAGGGTATGAATGACCGGGAGCCTTTTTGAAATGTTTCAGGTAACTGATTTCCAGTACAAAGGTAAAGCACTTGATCAGCGTTACCAGCAAGGTTTTTCCGAGAATGAAACTTTGAATCCAGTCAAAATATAATACATGAGGCCTTGCTTGCCGGACTGCCGCAGATGTAGCAAAAAAATGACGTGACCGGGCTCTGGCCACGTTAAATCCATTCTGTTTCAGAAGTTCAATTAACTGATACTGAAAAGGATTTGCTGATCCGGCATCGGGCAGAAAAAGAATTATTTTGGGCAACTTTAATTATTTTACTGATTTTGCGAAGTTTTTCCATCGGTTCATGAACTGACAACTACCAGTCAGATAGGTCAGCCCCTCAAGTTCAAATTTGGTTCTGATCTTGCCCACATAATGCTTACAGGTGGCATTGATTATAGCTTTCTTCAGATCTACATCATATGCAGAGGAAAGATGTTTTACTCCACCAGAAGAATCTGAAGCCAGCATTGCAAACAATGTCTGCTCAATGCGATGCATTATAAAAGGTTGGTCCATAGGGAGTCGGGATAACCACTGTTCTACTTTTTCATAATTTAATGCATATCTGTCAATAACAAACAAACCTGAATTCAACCGTTCGGATACAGAAACACCTGTGTATTCTTTTATCATCTCTCTTGGAAAAATATAGGCATCATCAGGATCACGGTTAAAAACTGCTGGTCCGTCCTCCTGATAACAGTGAAACATCAGCTCTTCGGTTGTTTGAAGAAAAGAACATCGGTGTCTACAAATAGTATTCTGTTTCCCCTTGAATAATGACCAATGTCCAGCAGCTTCAGCATTAGTCGCTTTTTTTGTCTGTACGCTTGTATTTTCGGGTAAGCTTTGAACCGGACGAGGGCATCTTTTTCTGATTGATGAAAAGGAATGATTGAACACCCGGGAAATTGAAAAGTCAGTAGTTCTATGTCTTTCTCACCTAAACTTCCATCGTCATGAAACACCCAAGGGAAGGCTTTTTCACAAGCCAGATTCAAAGACTTAGCTGAGCAGATTCCCATCAATAGGTCGCGCTTACATATCAGAGTATGTAATGAAAACGGGATTGAGGTATCTACCTCGGGGGAAGGAGAAGTGAAAGCTACCTGTCTGGAGATCCTGACGCGTTTTATGTTCTGGTAAAAAGTCCGGTAAAGCTTTCTGAAAATTTTTTTTATAATCTGCAAATTAGACAAGGTTGATTGACTTTTTTGTTTTAATGAAGCCTATCTTCATAAATCGTAAAATCATATTTATACACCGCTACTTGTATTCCTTGATAATGCCACCTCAACTTACCCATACTATTCAAAATTTTAGAAATTACTTCGTGTTCAGTCTTTTCGTTCATTTCTGAAAGAGTTGTTTTTTTCTCATAAACAGAGTTAATTACATTACCAGTATTGATAAGAAGCCACACATTCTTTTCACCTATGAACGGATCGAACTCCGATTTATAATCTGATAGGTATTCGGTTATATTGGAAGCAGAATTGCTAGGGGAGCCACCCGGAACAAGTTTTCCCTTTATTGGGTAAAGATTTTTATAATAGCGAAAGAAAGGCTCACTTCCCCAATGCAAATATACATATTCACCCTCCTGTGCTTTTTCCGATATCACTCTTATACCTTCTTTAAATTGGCTTGACTTATAAAACTTTTCCGGATTGTTGAGGATGTATAAAGTGTTGACCAGAGGAACAGCTAAAAAAATTACCAACAACAGCCATCCTTTTTTAGAAAAATTACCAATGGAATGCAGCATTATTTCCATTCCGATTCCGATAGCCAACAGCAGAGGAGGCATTAGAAAAACCAGCAGTCTCTCATTAAATGGATATAGTCTTAGTCCGGATGCGATTAGAGTTACCAGAACCGGACCTATAATTAAAATGAATATTAAAGGTTGTTTTCTGGCTAGGAATACAAGGCCAATAAATAAAGTGACAAATCCAGCATAAGAAAATTGCAAAATTGGTGACTTTACCAGAAGTAAGTTGAGACCTAAAGGGTAGCGGAACAAGTCATAAGTGGTCTTAAAAAACCAGACCGTATCATTTACATTGCGTGGAGGAAAGGGCATAAAAAACTTACGGACATTCCACCAAGAAATAAGCCATTCAGTTTGAACTCCACTCCGGATGAACAAAAAGTAGTTTGTCAGAAAGCTTATACCCCATATAACGCAAACCAATAAAAACAGGAATATCAATGTTTTATCGCCTTGCCGGACTTTTTGATTGATCAAAAATAAAAATCCAATTCCAGTACCAGATATTATAAAAATTATAGGGTAAGACAACCACATCAGTACTGCTCCCGTACCAGCTAATATCAAGGCATTCTTAATAATAGGACGGTTGATGAATATAGTTAAAACATAGTAGTAAACCACAGTAGCCATCAATTCAGTAGAATACTGCTTTGCTTCGACCGCATGATGGATAACGGGATAGGAAAATGCTAACAATGCCGTAGAAACGATCACCCCGACAGCTCCCATATAAAACCGAGATAACCGAGTTATAAGTACCAGGGAGACAATACCACATAAGAAAGGAAAAAGTCTCAAAGGTATTTCTTGAATTCCCAGTAAGTTTACAACGGTTTTCTGCACGACCAGAAAACCGAAGGGTGCTTTCTGATCATACTCCAACTGGTTCATCAAACCCGAAATATTTCTTTCTATTACACTTACGCAAAGAAATGCTTCATCCAACCACAATGAGCGGTTTTGCAGCAGCAACCAAACCCTTAGCATAACTCCCAAAAGAATGATGGCAATCAGAATAGAGCCGGACTGATTACCGGGTAAATAAACAGATGGCTGTGCACTAGTAATCCATTTTTCATTTTTGTAGTCGGTCACATGCTTTTTGGGCTGAAAATAATCTTGAAACATAAAAAATCAACAAAAGAAAGAATAAAAAGTCCACAAAATGTTGCTAAATTTTCGCAGAAGAATACTATAGATTGGAAAACCGCTGCCAATTATAAACCTACTCAATTGTTCATCCTGTTACTTTCGCTTCTGCCCGATAACAAACAAATTGTTGGCAAAGTATTGCGGGAAAGTTCTTTTAAGAAAACTATATGCCCAATTTTTTAGTCTTTGCCGGACCGAAAAAATCGCTGTGGGTTTCCCCAACAGGCTATGGTATTGCATAAGGCTTTCTAAACTAGGCTGCGTATCTTCAACTTTATAGGATAGTGACTTAAACCCAAAATACCTTAATGTGTAATTTAATTCCTCCATCGTAAATTCCCGCTGGTGATTCGAATAGTTATTATCTGAACGAACAAATGTTTCAATGGGCTGTGGATGCCCCGTCTGGCGAAAAACGAACTGAAGCCACATTTCAATCCGCATCACGTTTGGTGTAGATACGATCAGATAACCATCAGAGGCTGTTCTTGCTGCCACATCTGTCATGGTTTGCTTAATCACCGAAAGGTGCTCAATTACGTCAATCAGAAAAACGTACCCAAATTGCTCCCCCGCAGGAATCCTTGTCGTATATAACCTCTCCATCTGAAGGCAACTGGCAATCTCCAGCTCTGCTTCTGAAGCAAACGGTTCGTAACTGCATACCTGGTAACCCAATAAAAGAAGTAACTTGGATACGAAGGGAAATCCGCTGCCATAGTCCAGAATTGTTCTGGAGGGGTCAATTGAAATATTTTTTGTTGCATATCTGACTACGGCTGAGTACCGGTTCCAGTTTTTTTCAAACATAGCCGCAGCTATTGGCTTGTGCCTGATCGCATCGGCAATGATTTTCTTCTCCCGGTCAAATGCCTCCACAATAGTCATTGTTAATAATGTCCGACAAATCGTTACAAATTTCTTGAAAATCCTTTAACCTGGTTCTACCCGCCACCTGCCTGTTGTATGTCAGAAATGGTTCAGGAGCTTTCCATAAGCTGGTAAGCTTTTCCATAAAATCCGATTTATCGGAAAGCACATTCGGATATCCTTCCGGCATAAGGTATTTGTCATTCTGGTACTGGTGTATAAAACCCTGAAGGCTCAGGGGGCCTTTGTCGGGCGTTTCAAAATTAACCATCAGCACGGGGGTATCAAAGTAGGTAGCTTCGAACCCCATCGTTGTTCCAATATGCACAAATGCCCTTGCAAATTTAATTTTTGCAAATTTGTTGAAGATTTGCTCCCTGCTGAGTGCGGATGCGGTATCCTTTTCCCGGTAGTCTTCATCATAATAAATATTTTTCTTTTCACGCAAATCCGCATACAAATCCCATGAACTTAAGAAGGGATAGGGCCTCACCACAAGTTTCAGTTGCGGAAAATGATCAGCCATAACATCGGCCAACTGCATAATAATCTTTACCTCCTGCCGCACCAGTTGGGGGGTGCCGGTAGCACAACCAAAATACACGTATTCAAATGCGTAAGGATTCTGGTGTTCATCTTCAACTTGTCTGAATTCTTTAATATAGGCTAATTGCGATGATCCGATTACCCTCACGCTAAAGGCATCTATTCCCTGCAGGTCTGTCATATCTTCTTTAAGGCCCTCGTTCCAGACCAGGTATTGATGTACCCGCCTGGAGAAGCGAACCATTTTACACGGATGGTCCCAACTGTAGACGTACACGAATAACTTTTTCCGGGCATCCACCAGGTGTCGGAAAAAAAAATCATCATAAATTTCAGTAAAGCACAGAACGGACTCAACGTCATCTACCAAGGTCATCGGTGAATAGCTTAGCCAGTCAATGTACTGATCGTAACTTATCCACCGGGGTGTAAAACGACTAAGGAACAGGAGCAACTTTTTTTCGAGCCTTAAGAGCAGATAGGTTCTGGTATTTGCAATTTTAAACTGCTCCACAATGAAATAATTCTGCCGGCTGCGGGGAATTTTTCCGAACAGGTAAAAAAGCCGGCTCAGCAATTCATTTTTCAGGGTACGTCGGCGGGCCATAATCTGCCTTACTTCTACCCCATCCGGCGCCGTATGCAGGTCTTCTTTCCGGAGAAAAAGCACCACCTGATGCACAGCAGCCAGCCGCTGAATAATTTCTCTGATGTCGTTGCGGGTAGTCAGGTACTGGGCTACGATTCCAATTTTAGGCATACATTCAAAGCTTGGTGGCAGTGCTCAAAGCAAATCCACCTTCATCAAAAGTGACCTGATTAACGTGAACCGCCCGGGTTTCCAAAAAATGAATAAGTTTCTCAAATTCCTGGTAATAGGCGGCTCCTCCCCAGTTATTATGCCTGACCAGACGAACAATGGGAATGTTGAAGAAGTTTTTTTTCAGATAAATCAGCAGGCTTTTTTCTTCAAAATTGATTCTTCTCAAGAACTGGTACCTATGGTTGAAATAAGGGGCGACCACCGGCACCTGAACTTTTAACATGCCACCTTTCCGGGTAACCCTGATCATCTCGCTAAAGGCAAAATGAAGATCAGATGTTCTCAGAATGTGCTGAAGTACGGCGAATGAATACACAAAGTCGATGCTGTTATCAGGCACATCTATGGCATTCTGGGTGTAAACTGGTGTAAACCGTGCATTTTCATGACCGGGCATGTATTTTTTTGCCAAAGCCAGTTGGGTGGTACTTATATCCACGCCAATGCAGGCAGCACCTGAAGAGGCTGGCACGTGCAGTACCCGGCCCATACCACAACCGTACTCCAGCACTTTAACCGAGACAGGATCAGAATATTGCGAGAAAACGTCAGCGAAGTACCTGTTCCAGATTTTTTTTCCTTTGTGATAAAATAAATTTAATTGTTCAGGAGTAGGTTCTGCTTCCGCCGTCTGAAAAATCTCTTCCGACATTACGGCGTACAGCGGGTTGATTTTCGCTTTTTCTTCCCATGATATTTCCTCCTCAAAACGCTTTAAGGAACTGTTTCTCTTAGTCATGATAATACTACACCTAGGCCTTAAATGATTGGCTCAAAACAACCTCAGTTTTTTATTTCAGCAAGCTGCCCTTCCATGGTAAACTTAACCTAAAAGCGCCTGCGGCCCTTTTCAGCAATGCTGAAGTGATCTGTTTCTCTGCTGATCACCCGGTCAATTTCCCAAGGGGTCCTCTGGTGCCCCTGCAAGAATACTATTTTTCTGGTTTTCCAGCCCGATAGTACCGCTACTGTCCTGCCAGGTGCTTATCAATACCAACCGTCAGTTAAGCCGCACTGAAATGATGAGGTGGGGGTGCCGGTGTTGAATTCATCAGGGATAACCAAAAATATCATAGGGCAGCAATAAGGCTGACAGATCAGGTACGAAACCCGGACATCTGGTGTTTGGCTGCTGCAACAGTGCATTCATACTTTCCGGCAGTGAAGAATCTAAATTTTCGATCAGGATACATGAAAGGTCCGGAAAACCAGAATGCAGGACCGCTCAGCAAATGGACAGGAATCGTTCCGGATCAATCTGGCTGGAAACTTCCTCAATCACCCGCCGGACATCATTCCGGAAATCAAAAAAGTGAACAACAAATCCTACTTTCATTGTCCAAAAATAGCGGATAAAAAAGATTTCATCCGGGGCAGCTGTCCTTCAACGGTAAAGGCTTGGTCAAAAAGCAGCCTGCCGCGGTCAGCGATAGGCTTGTAATCCGTTTTCCCGGCCAGCACCTCCGTGATCAGACTGGTCATTTCTTCCAGGGAACCGGCCAGCAGGCAATTTTCCATGTGCCGGAGTCCATCAATCCCCCGGCAGGCGTTCCTGTGGGCAACTAAAAGTTGATTGTAATTGAGGGCCAGCGACAGACGCGTGCGGGTTCCGGTATCAAACTCGTAGGGAATCACGTGGATATCGTAGGGTTTGAGTACAGCCTCCAGGTCTGCCACAAACCCGAGGCTGCTGACGCCCTCCTGCTGCAACAGGGGCTTAAGTTGGCTCAAGCTGTCTGCCTCCATTGAGCCGATCACTACCAGCTGCGCTTCGGGCCAGCTTTTCTTCAACGGGGTCCAGCATACGGTAAGAAAACGCATCAATCCGACCCGGTTAGCAGTCGCTTTCAGGGTTCCGAGGTGAATCACTGCCGGAGTTAGATTTTCCGGATGGGATAATTTCTCAACCGGAGCGTAAGCAGTAGGCAGGTAGGCAGCAATTACTCCCGGATTTATTTTGCCCGCTTCTTCCAGTTCACTCCGGGAGCCACTCACGATGTACTGGTTCTGGCGAATCAAGTCGGTTTCAGCATACCTGAACAACCGGGTCATCAGTTTTTTTCCGGCTCCCATATCCTGTTGACGCAGCTTTCTGATTTTCCAGATGAAATCCGTCTGGCTGTACACAACCGGGATTCCGGTTTTTGTTTTTTGGACAAGAAAGTTTTCAAACAACTGCTCCGTCCAGATCAGATCAGGCTTTTCATCCCCGATCATTTTTCCAAGCAAAAAAATATTCTGCCTGCTGGCCAGCGGGAAAAAAAAGGAGAGCCGGTGAAAGGAAGAAGAGATCAGATTCTTTCTTCTCCGGAAGGCAGACGCCGGATGCTTTGTCAGGTCCAGGCTGATTCTTTTGAACCGGCGGCCGGGGTAATATTTCTCCAGTTCATCCGCACCGGCCGGGTCTTTGCCAGCCGCAGGGCTGGCCGCCCGGCTGATCAGGCTCAGGAGTGTAAAATCCGCACCGGGCAGGCTCTCAAGGAGCAGTTGCAGATGAGAGAATTTATAAGAAGCCGCTCCATTGCAGTTACCCGACATGGGAGCATCGTCGCTGACAAACAAGACCTTCATTCCGAGAGGCTATTTAATTCCTGATTCAATTCCTCGTAGGCTCCTTTGTTGTACTGCTCCGCAAAAGCATAGGCACTGGCACTGACTGAGCGGTAAAGGTTCTGATCGGAGAAAAGCAGGCAGATGCATCGGGCAAATTCAGCCGGGGTATCTGCTGCCAGAAACGCTTTGCCGATACCGGCTTCCAGACCTTCGGCACCTACTGTGGTGGTCACCAAAGGCATTGCATACCCAAGCGCCTCTATGTTTTTGATTTTCAGACCTCGCCCGGCCTGAATCGGATTGATGGCAACATCGGCTTGTTCATACAAGCTGGCTATATCTTCCACCTGACCTAGTTTTGTACAGTTGGCATATTTACCGATTTTCTCACAAACTCTTCCTGCAATGATCAGCCGGGTATCCGGAAATTCATCCGACACCAATGGGAACACCTCATTGACAAAATACTCCATTGCCATTACGTTGCTTTCGTAAGCAGAACCAATAAAAACCAACCTGCGTCGGATATTCTGGTACAGACTTTTTGGTCTGAGCGTAACCGGATGCCCCAGCAATATTACTTTCCGCCTTGTGAGCGTCTGGAAATAGCTTTTTTCGCGGGACTGAATGGCCATCACAATATCGGCCCGGTTCAGTGCCTTCGCTTCCTGCCGGGGTGAAGTGTGGAAAACGTTCTGCAGAAACCTCCTGTCACGGATAGACTGAGCGTCAATGGTATCAATAATTTTCAGCGTGCGGTGATCAAAGCTTTCCAGTATTCTGGAGTAGAAAATGTAAGCACAGATTACAATACCGAACGACTTATCCTGAAGAATCTGCTCCACTTGCTTTTGGACAAAAGGCGTATATTTTTCATCCACCCCCATATGACCACCGTACACCAGCTGTCTCCTGACCTGATTCACCCTCAGGACCTTTTTTAACAGATTTTTTCCCCGCCGCCAGAGGGAATAATGCTGTGGGTTTGAAAGGACAAAAAAGAGCTTTTGCCCCCAGTATTCCTGCATGGAGGGCAGGTCGCGTTCAGTACCACTGATATAGAGAAAGTACACATCAAGACCTCTGCTCTGTAACCATAGAATTAAAGCATAAAGTCGGGCTCTGTCACCGGCATTTTGCGGATGAGTGGGAGACGGGGAAACAATCAGTACTTTTTTTACACACCGGTAATAAAATGCGCAGGTTAAAAAGCCGGATAAAATTTTGTGGTTTTGCACTTCCCTACCTGGTCTTAAACCCGGCGGCGGCCATCAGCATGCCCAGTTTGACGCTGATTTTTTTGCCAGAGAAGCTTTCTTTTTTAGCCCGTTGCATTGCATTGTAGTGATCAGCCAGGAAAGGCTGCATATGCCAGGCAACATTTCTGACATCATCTGTCGTCTTGCGGAATATTTCCGTTCTGCCGTCCAGAATCTCCAGAAACTCCCAGTTGGGGTCTTTTTTCATAAAGTCGCACAGTATTTTTCCGGAAAGCAGATGAGTATCATCCACCATGAGAATTCCGTTTTTCCGGAGGTGAACCACCGAGTAAAACCAATCAATAAATGGCCACGGAAAGGCATGCTTGCCATCAATCAGAATAAAATTCAGGGGATTATTCAACAGAAGCTTTGGCAATGCCTCCTCGGAAAGTTCATTGATAAACCTGTGGTGCAATAAACTGATTTTTTTCTCCGCCGCATATTTCCTGATCACACTGATTTCCCGCTCGCCGGTGTGATACAAATATGATGACTCCCCTTGCTGCCAAACACCAGCGTCGAAATGCCCGAACCTATTTCGAGGGTATAATCTCCTGCATTTACATGATTGTATATGTACTCAAGCGCCGACTCCCCAAGCCCCAGCAGGCAGTGGCATTTGCGGCCAGACTCTCCTGCTGATGATCAGAAAAAACGCTGAGAGGTGTTACCGCATAACCACCCGGCATTTCAGTCTCTCCCTGGTGGACAGGAGGAGCATCTCTGATGATTTCCTTTATGTGTAGCATGTATTTAAATAGCTGCGCAATTTTAAATTGTGAATGCTGAATTTTAGATTAGTATCTAACCTGTTGACTTTAAATGAGTTGATGTCACGGTTTGAATTTTTCTAATACCAAATTACTTCTACCCGGGTATTTAACTAATGGTGTAGGGATCCGGACAGAGAATCTTACTATTTTATATTGCCTGCCACTATGATCGGTATCCGGAACTTTCCCTCTGGCCCACAGATTGGGTTGAACGCAAATTTGCGGCAAGTTGGCCAATCCCGGCGGATATTCTGTCCAACTCTTTATTGAAACTCATTATTGCTTTCAGGGAATGCCATTCGAACAGGGCTTTTAAAACTTCCGCGTTTCCCTCCTGACCGGGGGCAGACAGAAGCCATCTCCATCTTTTGTAACTGATTCCCGAATAAACGTGCCTGAGCAGCAATTTCACCCACGAACCGGTACGGATTGCTGCCGGGGAAGGATTATTCAGGTGCCGCCGGTACTGACTCAGAATCAACCCCATGGCTGCCCCCTCCTTTGCCAGCCGGGTCAGATATTTCCAGGTCAGTTTAGGTTTTGAGATAAAATGCTGAAAGTGCAGTTCCTCATTGTAGCAGATCTTGTACCCAGCCAGCCGGATGGCCACACACAACTCAATGTCTTCGCCCCGCGCAATTTGGGGATACTTTTCGTAGGTGATGATCCGGCTGAAACCAGCCGCCCGTAACTGGAAATACGCTTCCCGGTTGATAACCGCCCCGGCCCCCCACAAAAAGCCCTTACTGGTAACCACTTCTCCCGATACCTGATTTTGCCTTCCGACTGCATAATAATTTTCAAACTGATCAAACCAGACCGGCTTTTCGCCCCAAAAACGGGAAACCCCGCCCTCCGAGCATGCCGGTCTCCGGATCAGCCGAAATAACTTCAAAAGCAGTCTGTACGTAGTGTTCACCGAGCCAGTTATCATCATCACAAATCAGTACGTACTGGTATCTGGCCTGCTGCAAACCGGTGTCAACTGCATTATTTTTGCCGGGCCGGGGTTCGTTCAGGACCTCAAACGAAACCGGGGACATTAAATCACTCCAGGTCTGTATTGCTATCTGTGCCGTATTATCGGTAGAAGCATTATCAATCAGAATAATCTCCCATCTTAAATCTGGCCGGACCTGCTGCCTGCTCAGGTAAGTCAGCGTCTCTTTCAGGTTTTTGCCCCCGTTGCAGGTACAGATGATTACGGAAACGCCAGCCAGACCTTCAGACAACATAATTATAAAAGGATTAAGATACTTTACCAGTTAGCCTGCTCTTATAATATTTTACGGACCGGCCTTTTTTAGTCAGCCATTCGCCGGCAACTTGTTTATACAACTGTAGTCTGAACCGGGAGCGCAAAGCGACGGGCAATTTACTGACATATTTCTGGCGGAAGGTATAGTAATTGTCCCAGTACTGGCCGCTGTCACCGAGGTCCTTCGTCTTGGTGCCCTTCAGCATCCGGAAATTACCCCATATTTCATCCACCCGGACCAGGTTAGCCTGCTGAACAGCATCATAGATAAACTCTACATCCATATTAAAGTGTTCAGTTACATTGTAAAAGCCGGTCAGGCCGTGCAGGGATTTATGGTAAAAATAAGAAGTGGGGTTCATGGGGAACTCACCCCGTTGCAGCAGTAAGTCCATGATGCTGAGGTGGTGGGGCCGGCTCACCCGTACCAGACTGCCGTCGTCATGCCAGATGTTGCAGTTACCTATCACCATTGAAGGCTCAGGCAAGTGCTGAAACAGGGGCAGCACCCGGTTAAATACTCCCGGCTCATAATAGTCGTCCACATTCAGAAATGAAATAACGGTGCCCTGTGCCATTCTGATTCCTTTATTCATAGCATCGGACTGCCCCCGGTCTTTTTCTGAAATCCAGCGGATGTGAGGATATCCGGCTGCATTTTCCCGGATTATTTCCACCGTGCCATCCGTTGATCCGCCGTCCACGATGATGTGCTCGGCGGCGGGACAATTCTGCTCCTTCATATTATCAATGCACTGCTGGATGTATTGTACATTGTTGAATACCGGGGTAATGATGGAAAGGGAGATCACCGGGGATTGTACAAAAGTTGAGGAAGGGAAAGAACAGCGACTTCAATCCCAAAATTAGCAATTATGAAAGTCAGTTGATCAATGAACAACCAAAAAACACCCGCACCGGATACTTTCTTTAAAGATCAGTTTGACCAGCCTTGTCAAAACGGCTCAAAAACTGTCAGGTAAGGCGTAGTCATCACCGGTCTGTACCGTATCTCTCCCAGTGTGATCTGCCTGGTATGCCCGTGCACATTTGCGTCCACCAGTATACAATCAGGTTGAAAAAGTTTTTCTTTTACAATCTTCCCCGACGGGTTGTCTACCAGTATATGTTCAATACGGTAAGGACTTTTTTGGTTTACTTCTATCAAAGACCATATGGGATACTCCCAGGTATCTTCGCCAAACAGCAGCCCGATTTTACGACAGTTTTTTTGTACAATATATTCTTTCACTCCCTCAAATGAGTGCGCTATCTCCGGGCGGTTGGCAAACAGAAGGCTGTTTCCGGTTCGGTTGAAGATACTCCGGCTGGCAGGGAGCAACGGACGGCTTTCGTTGAGAAGCAATGCAGGCAAAGCTGCCAGGAATAATACCACCAAGGCACTGCTTACCACTTTTCGTCCTGCCATGGACAGCAGCAATATGCAGTAAGGGGCCAACAGCACAAAAATTGGCAAATGGAGGCGGGGTGCCCAGATCTGCCAACGCAGGTAGAAACAATAGAGCAGAAAGGATAGCAGGACCAGTCCTCCATATACCTTCGTAAGGGCAGGAACCCTTTGCCAGCGAAAAATCAATATCAATGTACACCCCATCGCCAGTATAGTGTGGAAGAAATTTCCAATGTAATCTTCGTGATTACCAAATACCTGCTTGAATTCCAGTTCGCCGGCAAGGGTGGTGCGCGGATCATGAATATCCAGACCTAAAGAGCGGTGCAGTTGCAGAGTAGGCCGGCGAAGCAACTGCTGCCAGTAATAATGATTCAGGCCCGGAGGGGCTTCCAGATGCAGGACAAGATTCCGGCTCACGTTTGAAAGCAGTACCCGCGGCGAAAATTCCGCATTTGAATACTTAGCCCTTTCTTCGGCAGTCCCGCCCAAAGGATGTCCATATACGGATATATTCCGGTAGTAATGCCCGGCATTCAGTACCAATGCAATCACAGCCATTGCTATTGAAGTTCTGACGAGTTTGGCTGACAGCCCTTCCCTTTTCAGAACAATAAAGGCAAACCATAGCAGCCACGGAAAAACAAAGAGGTAAGCCGTTCCCTTGGTAAGAATGGCAAGACCCAGACTCAGGCCGGCAAAGCAAAAATTTTCTGAAGAAAGCTTCTCTCTCAGCCTCAGCAGCCAATACACAAAGCTCACCACAAAAAAAGAGACTACCAGGTCATTCTGCGTGCTGGATGCCTGCAGAATCCCCATCGGCAGCGTAGCCACGAATACGACGGAGGCAATCTGATAAAAGGAATTTCCCCCCAGTTGCCTCGTTATTAAGGAGACTCCAACCATACACCCCATCCATGCTCCCCACTGCACCAGATTTGCGTAACGGTCACCTCCCGAAAGGATCTGCAGGTGCAGGATAACCATCTCGGCAAAGGGAGGCTGGTAATGCTGCCGCGTGATATGGGATAGGTAATGCGCCAGATGCCCGTTCTGGATCCAGTGCACCACCCGCGCCATGTGGTAAGTCTGGGAATCCCAGTTGTTGGGAGGAGAAAGAAGGCCTACGATCAGGGGTATGAACAGTATAAATCCTACCAGCAGTAAAAACAGATGACCGGGAGTTCTTAGTTTTATCTCCGGCAAATTGACAGAAATAAATTTCCTTCTTTTGTAAATCAATCCGGATAGCAGAAGTGTAATCAATAACCATGCAATGGACAGGCTTACCTCGTTGACAATGGAAAGTGCACTCAATCCTTCGGTGACCACTGCAAGTAAGGCACCAAAGAGAAATATTCCCTTTAACAACCCATCCCGGCTTGACGACCATTCTCCTGCAGCAGATTTATAAGTCTGTACAGCAAGGCATGAAAGCAGAAAAGCCGGCAACAAGAATAGGATCAACATTCTGATAATGTTTGAAGAGAGGTGTTCAGCCAGCCGGAAAAGACAGTTCTATCCGGCTAGTACGTTTTGATATATTGAAATATAAGCACCTGCCTGGACAATGGGGCTATACCGGGATCTGGCTGCTGACGCAATCTCCTCCCGGCTGAAAGTGACCTCTCCATTGACAAAAGCATTAATTGCAGCAGCCAGCGCTTCAGGTTCAGTTTTATCCACCAGAAGCCCATTGCTTCCAGACTGAATCATGTCTGGTATTCCGCCCACTGTAAATCCGATCACCGGAGTGCCACAGGCCAGAGATTCCAAAACTACATTCGGGAGATTATCTTCCCTCGAAGGTATCACGAAAGCATCCGCAGCATTGTATACAATACTCATCAGCCTCTCATCCTGAACTTTGCCAAGAGAAACATATTCGGCTCCCAAATCAGGAAGGGTGGCATCTGTTTCCCCTACCGAACAAATAACCAGATCCCGCCCCCCCCCCGGTATGCTCAGACTCTTCAGCAACAGATCAAATCCTTTTCTGGTATTATTTAACTGGGAGCTTACAAAAAGCAATATTTTCTTGTCCATGGGCAGTGACAAAACCTGCCGGCAAGCCTTTTTCTCCAACGGTGTGAAAATTTCCGTCGGCAGGCTGTAGGGAATCGTGCAATGGGGCAGATGCCCAAAAAGTTTACTTGCTGAAGAACAACTGCTTAACCAACGGGAAGGTGTAACAATGGTTTTCAGACCATTTGGTTTCTCTAAAACCTTCATTTTTAAGGCCAGCGAAGTCTCTGCCTGATCAGGTAAATCTGAATCGCTTATTTGGGGACAGTTCTGGCAAGCCTCCCGATGTCGGTGGCATCCGGCAGAATAATGACAACCTCCCGTAAATGCATTCATATCATGCAGCGTCCATACAATCTTCTGCCCTGAGGTTGTCTCAAAAAAGGAAGGAAAATCCAGAAAATCAGAAACCCAGTGAAGATTGACAATATCTGCCTGCCTGACGAGCGGATGATCCCCTATTTGCCTGTATTTTGAATCTGGAAAAGAAAAGTACTCAAAATGACAGCGCACTGTATCTGCCAGTTTTTTTCTCTGTGCCTTTAACCGGAGCTGGGCCTGTACTTCTCTCTTTGCACTGCCTGTTATGCGTTGCCAAACCTTGTCGGAAAAACTCAGTGGCGGAAGGTTTGTATTTTCAAAGTAAGGAAAATGCTGGGGTATGGCACCGGTCGGGGTTGAGAGGGTCAGCAGCGATGATTCGATTCCCTGTTCCAACAATGCCTCATGCAAACGAACGCAGGCTTTTGCCGCTCCCCCCTGTTCCCAGGTTGTCAAATGAACTACTTTCATCGGAGTGGTTTGGTAGCCTCCATAAAAAGCGAATCTGGTTTATGGACCATGTTGTTTTCAGCATCCAGTTTGTAATCCGGCCATCCGGGAATACTGCTCTCCAGAGCAGAAAGTTTTCGGACATCAGCATAACCGCTTTCCTGCAGTAATCTGCCCAGTGAAAACCGGTCGTACATCCACTGGTGGATTTCGCCGCCCATCCTGAACTTTCCCACCGCCAGTGGTTGCTCTTCACCGGCCAGCAGGTATCTTTTCAAAATACCTCTGAACGATGGTAATCTGAACAGGCTACGAATGGAACCCTTTGGTTTACGGGTTACTTTACTCTTTTTGTTCTGATGTTGTTCTCTCAGTTGTCTGGCTTCGTTGCCGAGCCGGCCGTATACATAATCCAGATTTTCCACCCGATCCTGAAAGAGGTAAGCGGCCATATCTCCGCCGCTCCGGCTTCGTACTGCCTGATCATATAGCTCCAGCATAATCCATTCATAATCAGCAATTTTGTCTACATTCCCGGCAGTAACGGCATCCAGTTGAGCAATGTACTCCTTCGCAATCCCCTCCAGATCCGGCACTGCAACCCTGATGATCCCTCCCGGTTTGGTTACCCTGAAACATTCTTTCATGAATGCTTCTCCATCCCGCCTGGCAAAATGTTCAAGTACATGGGAGTGGTAAACCGCGTCAAATTGATTATCCGGAAAGGGTATCCCTTTGGTTAGGTTGTGAGCTATTACCCCATCACCAGTCGAAACAAAATCTACATTTACCCAATCCCGGTGAAACCGGTGCCCACACCCGAGGTTAAGTAACTTCATCTATTTTTTTGCTTGTAATTTCTCCCAAAAGGAGTTCATAATTGGTAATGCACGCATTCAGATCAAATTTGCTGAATGCCAGCAGCGCCTTTTGGCGGTGCTCCTGCAATAAGTGCGGCTGACTGGCGTACTGCGCCATAGTTTCTGCCAATGCCTTGACGCTGGCCCTCCCCTCTTCTATGGGTACCAATTGCCCCGCCTGCTGCCCTGTACCGGGCACGGTGATCATTTCGGCAATCCCGCCTACGTCCGTTGCAATTACCGGCTTCCCCAGGGCAAGGTATTCAATTACAGTATTTGGCAAGCTTTCGCCGGGAAAGTACGTAGGCAGCAGCCCGGCGTCAAAAATCTGCACCCATTGCTGGGGCTGATCAGTATAGCCGGTAAAATAAACGGAACCTGAATGATACTGTGCTTTCAACTGCTGGAGATGTGGACTGTCTCCCACCAAAATTAAGAAAACCGGCGCATTCAGTTCTTTTTCAGCTTGCTGAAAAGCCAGAATAGCCTCTTCCCACCCCTTCTCGGGAATCCCCCTGGCCACCATGCCGAACACTACGGCACCTGACGGTATAACCGGCCCGGAGGGCAAAACTGATCCGGAAGACAGGATATTGCCAGCTTCAAAACCGTAGTAAATTTTACGGAGTATTCCGCGGTAGCCAGAGAGATAGGGTTGAATGGAGACCAGATTAGAGTCAGATATATACACCACCGCAGCGGCAACGCGGAAGATCTTCCGGACTGCCTCCGCGGTGGCCTGCCGCTGGCTGACCACGTACCGGTAATCGCCGTGGTCGGTAATCACCAGCGGCACCCGGAGCACCGGGCAACCCGAAGCGGTAAAAGCATCTGAGTGATACAAATGGGAATTCACCAGATCAATCCGCCTTGACAGCAGAATCCATAAAAAGTGCACCTTCCGGAGAAATTCAAAGGCGTTGAACCGGGCTCCGGCCCTTGCCAGCCTCCGGTCGGCGGCGTGGATCAGGCGTGCCAGCCGCGCAGGCAGCGAAAAATGAAGGATCTCGATTCCAGCCGGAAAACTGGCATCAATCACTTTGTCCGTTGGTGGGTGAGGAAACCGATAGTTGTAGAGGTAAACGCTGTGTTTTTTTGCCAGCCCCGTTGCCTGCCTCAGTACAAACGTCTGGGCACCGCCTACCATCAGGTTTGTGATGGAGATAAGAATGCGCATTGTGGATTACTACCTACGCCCCTATGTAAAGATGTAAAGACTTGAGTGATGGTATGCGGCAAATATAGCCAAATAACGCCGAGGGCTGCAAGCAAGGCGGCAGATGATGCAGTTGAATACCGTTACTGACGGGATTATCTTCTATATTACACCCAAAACCATTTTTTATTGAATAAAGGAAATGAAAAGTCAGCTTATTAAATTCATTAATCAGTTGCCTTACGTGAACAAGTTGCATGGGGAAGTGACCAAGCTTCGTTCAGCTCTCAAAGCAGTGAAAGCTGAACTTGCAGAATCAAATGCTGCAATCCACTCGCAAACAAACCTGTCAGCTTTCCCGCCGGGGCATTATTATTCGCCCATCGCTGACCTGCAATACGTAAAAAGCCGTGAAACCCAAATCTGGGGCACAACGCTTCAGGAGCTTGAATATACAATTGATTTCAACGTTGCCGGCCAGTTGCATCTCCTAAAGGAATTCGAAGAATTTTATCCGGAGCTTCCCTTCGGGAAGACCCATGAACCCGGCCTGCGGTTCTACTTCGAAAATGAATATTACGCCTACACGGATGCCATTGTGTTATATTCTTTCATCCGGTATCTGAAACCAAAAAGAATCATTGAAGTAGGGTCTGGATTTTCTTCGTCGGTAATGTTAGACACCCGCACGTTATTCCATCCGGATTTGAATTTAACCTTTATAGAGCCTTACCCCGAACGCCTGTTCTCATTGATAAGTGAAGAAGACAGAACCAAATCGGAAGTAATTGTCAAGCCGGTCCAGGATGTAAGGGTTAGAGTGTTCAAGCAGTTAGAAAAAAATGATATTCTGTTTATTGATTCCTCGCACGTGGTAAAAACGGGAAGCGATTTGCATTACTTGCTTTTTAACGTAATTCCTAACCTGAATCCCGGTGTGCATATTCATTTCCACGATGTATTTTATCCTTTCGAGTACCCGAAAGATTGGGTATACAAGGGAAGGAATTGGAACGAGGACTATTTCATCAGGGCTTTTCTGATGTACAACGACCAATTTCAGATCCAGTTATTCTCCCATTTTCTACACGTAATTCACCCCGGCGCCTTTAAGAATATGCCTCTTTGTTACAACGAATGGGGAGGAAATTTATGGCTGGCGAAGATTTAATTCCCTTGCCGCCCCGGCATGTTTGGAAGCCGCCCATAACCAGCCTTCCCGCAGCCAGTTATCTGCGCGTTCCGCCTGTTCTCTTGATCTGACTCCTGAAGGAATCTATCATCCCCGGGGCCAGAGAGCGCACTTTTTCTTTGACTACTTTCTTCCAAGTCCAGCCCCTCTTGTTCGAGAAGAGGTATATGAGCAAGTACCGGAACAGAATGCTATTTTTAATATCTGCCGAAAGCATTAGAGTAATAAACTTTTGCAACTTTCCAGTTCCATCTTCCGCCACTTGTACGCGTCATGCTTCATGATCCCTACCGGTAACTTCTTTCGCCACTTTTTCGAGAATTTTACCGCGTTTTCCACCCACGACCGGTTGATGCTGCCAGGGGAAATATGCTCAATCAACACGTCATACACCACGCAGACCCGGTGACCGGCTTGGAAAACCTGCATGGCAAAGTCAAGGTCGTAGAAGTGAAATTCTTTGAAGGTCTCGCTGTCAAACCGGTTCTGCTGCCAGATCTCTTTTCGGCAGCAGAACCAGACGCCGTCCACGGTAACCACATCGCTGATGGGTTCCTTGTAGGGATTCACGAGCTCTTTCACGGACGGACTGCCATTTGGAAAACTCTGAATCAGGTGAATTCTGTTGAAGTCGTATGCAGGAATCCACCAAGGCTCGGGAATCCGGGTTTTTGCCTGCCCACCGGCTACTCCTATCAGTCCGATGGAAAGGTCGGCCAGCGTATTGATCACGTTTTGCCCCCAGTTCTCAGTATGGAACAGGATGTCTTCGTGCATAAAGCACAACACGTCGTATTTGCTCTGGGACGCTCCTGCGTTATATGCCTCGCAGATTCCGTATCTGCCATCGCTGTTTTCAATGGCAACTACCTCGAAGGGAATGCCCACAGTCCTTTCGACATTTTTGGTTACTTGCCTGAGTAACTCCTTGTTAGCCGAACAAATAATTATTGAGAGCATAACCGGTACTTTCTTTTTTAGGGGGTTTATTGTAGGAAAGCTACTGCTTTCCGAAATGTTGCCTGATGGTTGCTTCCCATTTTTTTACCTGCGCCTTCACGTCATACTCCTGGGCCGTACTTTTGGATAGTTCCTCATTAAAAGTTGTCTTTCCGCGCATTACGTCCTGCATTGCCTGCACCATCGCCTTAATGCTGAAGGTTTCTACCACCGTTCCCATCTCTTGGCGGAGGAATTCGACCACCCCGCCCGAACGAAACGAAACGATGGGTTTGCCTAGGGAAGCCGCTTCCAGCATCACCAGCGGAAATGGGTCTTCACGGGAAGTCAACACCAGGCCATCCGCCAGGTTCAGGTAATCGTAGTAGTCCTCTACCTGCTGCCCCAGAAAATGAACGTTGGTCAGATTCCGGCGCCGGGTTTCCTGCTCCATAAAGTAGGCATAGCCTGAATAGCCAGGCCCCAGCCAGATGAAATCAGCCTCTTCCTTCAAGGATTGAGCCAGTTCAATGAACAAATCGGTTCCTTTGCGGTATTCGATCGAACCTGACATGGCCCAAACGAACTTATCCCCGCTGCCCAGGCTCTTTTTGAGTTGAGTAACCTTCGCGGGGTTGGTTTTGATGCGTTCAATGTCGATGCACTCGTATTGAAGGGCGATGTTTTTCCCACCCAGCGTTTTTAACTTATCGCAAACCACCTCCGAACACCCGATCAGCAAATGGGCATGATCAACCATGAGTTGCAGGTCTTTGGCGGAAATGTGCTGGTACAGGAGCAGTAATTCGTGTACGTGCAGGGCGTAAGGAACTTTCAGCTCCACTGCCTTGGCGACGATGTCCTGACACAAGAGGGTGTTGATGTACCAGAAATCCGGATTAACCTGTTCGTGTACAATTTCAAGGTAAGGCCGGGGCAGAGGTGTGGGCCCCGGTAGGCGCTCTTTGCCCAAGGTTCGTTTTGCGTAGGTGAAGACCCTGTTCCGGGCGCGCCACAACAGGCTGCGCGGAATGGGTTGGGGCTTCGGCTTGGGCGGAGACGGTACAAAATACGGAATTGACTTGGGAAGTTCAGAAAGCAACTCCCCAGGCTGTTTGCTGAATACCGCGCATTTGTACTGCTCAGGATCCAGACTCTTCATCATATACCACAGCATCATTTCTGCTCCGTTCCGGAGAGCCATGGGAGTAAAAAAAAGAATATTCATCCGCAGGCTGTAATGATAAGTAGTTGTTGGTTGTTATTGGTTATCCGTTGTCCGCCTGGCTGCTGCTTACTGGTCAGAATGTTATTATCGAACATACTATAAACTACTTTTGCCCAAGTATTTAACTGAAAACATAATTGCAAATGGCTACATGTTGTTCTGTAATACCTCGTTGTACAGGTTAAGCACCCGGTTTGCAACTACTTCCCACGAGAGGTTCTGCTCGGCAAAAGCCCTTGCACCCTCCCCTCTCCTGGCGCATGCAGCGGGATCCTGAGCAAGTGCCAGTATGCATTGCGCCAATTGCTCCACTGCCTCGGGCGGGCAAAGGTCAGCAAAGGTATCATCTACATAGTCCCGCATTCCGCCAATATCGGTAGTTACTACGGCCAGCCCGCAACTCATGGCCTCCAACAGGGCGTTGTTGGCCGTACAATCTATCAAAGGCAGCAACAGCACATCGGCCCGCTGGTACACGTCCCGCAAGTCTTCATCCGAAAGGCTGGAGTGCCAATGCACCTGTTCGTGCCGGGCCAATCTGAGCAAAGGTCCTTCCAGCCGGTGCCTCATCGGGTATATGATGTCAAACTGGATGGTTGGCTTCAGCCTTACTACCCGTTCTACCACCAGGATAAGCGTTTCGACGTCGCGCAGCCACTGACCCGAGAACACGCACCGAAACGCTTTGTTTACTTCTTTCTTCTCAGGTCGGAAAAAAACAGTATCCACGCCGTGGGGAATAAAATGCACCTTACCAGGTAGGAACTGCTCGAAATACCCCACATCCTTACGGGACAGCACGATCAGGGCGTCCAAGTTGTAAAGAATACTTCTGGTTAATGACGGGCGTAGCCGCAGGCGCCACCAGCCAGCCGGCTGGTGCAATGTGGCTACGTAACGGGTTCGGGTGTACTTTTTCAACTTCCTGAGTACGGCGTAGTGGTTTTCCACATAGCCCAGGTGGAGCAGTTGGGGGCGCTGGGTAAGCATTTTCAGAAATGCTTTCCATTCGGCACCGGTACTCGTAAGGGAGTGCTGGGGAGTACTTTTCACTCTACGATCAAGATATTTCAGTAACTTCAGGTGAAAGTAACCGTACCGTTCGTGTTCGTACCTGTGCAAACTGATGCTGTTGTTGAGCTTCTGCTCCAGGGCAGTAAACAAACGGTCATAGCCGCTGTGCAGCCCCATATGGCTGAATTGCTCTCTGAGAAATGCTACCTTCACCGTCTGCGTATTTAACTGAGTAGTTTGTTTAGAAGAGCCTATTGTCAGGATTTGCGCCTGTGCCTCTTCTTGTACCGCTTATAGTTATAATTAGCCAGCTTCAACAGACTCCTGAATGGATTAATGTTCCAGAGCTTGCCGAAATGACGAGCAAGATACAGGCAATCCTGCGGAGTAAGATAGCTATCCAGTAAGTCAAGATGCATGTAAAGCCATTTCCGCTCCTCAAACTTTAGCTTGGCATCCAGGCTGCCCTTGCTGGTAGACCGGATCCAATCATTCAGCCAGTACAGGTACTGTACCAGGGCGATCATTTTGGGTCCTTTGTGCCGGCTGTCGTTGGTGGAAATGTTCAGGCCGCTGGTACGCCAGTGCACCCGTGGGCCTGCGATGGTATAAATGCCCCGGTTCCCGGAAAATTTTATCCACGTGGCGTCATCGGAGCACCAGGCGAGCGGAAATTCTACAATACCGGCCTTTTCGGAATACGCCCGCCGGGAGAAGATGTACTCACAGGCCGAACTGATGCGTTCGGCCCGCAGCCGGGCCCGGGCAAAATCAAAGCCGCTCTCGGTGGCCGGATGCTGGGGGCTCACCAGGGTAACGGCTCCGTCTGCATCGGTCATGTAATTATTGAAGCGGTAGACGTCAAAGGCTTCCTTGGTATCACTGAGTGACCGGTAAAACCACTCCACACACTGTGGTTCCATCACGTCGTCGTCGGAGAACAACCAGATCCAGGGTTCCTCTTTGCTGAGTGCAATGCAGCGTTGCCACTGCTGCACCAGAGAGATGCCCCCTAGATTCTCAGGAAACCGGTGGTACTCCAGATCTATCTCACCGGCAAAAGACAGGCAGATATCTTTCAGATTTTCGGGGCTGTGATCGTCTCCAATGTAAACTTTGAAATCTTTTACGGTTTGATTGGCAATAGAGGCGAGTGAATCTTTTAAATACCGGGCTTTATAAGCAGGAATGATAATGCACAGCCGGTGGGCGTCTGAATAACCTTCATCCATGGAAAGAATAATATAATACCGGGCTTATGATCAGGTTCTGTAAGCAAAAATGTCCAGTTGCAGGTCATTTCCCCAACTGTGGGGCTCCCTCGTCACGAAAGGATGCTTTGCAACAAATGCTTCTTTAATCTGGTATCTAAAGCCGGTGTCCCTGAGCACATGTAAAATTTCATCCAGGGTCTGGGGCTCGGTAGCGTGCGAATGATATTCGATGAACATATTTTTCACGTTTCGCAACTGATCTGAGCAATCTCTAATTACCCGTGTTTCGGCTCCCTCAATGTCCATCTTCAAGAAATCAACTTCTCCCTGCAGATAGTCTTTCAGCCTGGCTGTATTTACCTCAATTACTCTTTCCGTATCTGCATCGCCCGGCTTGGTCAATCGCCCGGAAACGCTTCCCTCAGCCATGAAACGCAACACAGTCTGGGCATCCCATATTGCCTTTTTGTGCAGTTCAACCTCTTTGTAACCGAAAAGACCTACATTATATTTCAATGCATTGAATACAACCGGGTCTGGCTCGAAAGTTACAATTCTACAATCGGGAAAAAGTTTTTTAAAGTATATGACTGATAAACCTATGTTGGCCCCGCAATCAATGATAAACGGAGAATCCTTTACTGACCTAAATAGATAGTTTTCTTTGGCAAATATCTCTTCGTAAGCAGCCAGATAAGAAGGAGCATCTACAATTTGAATATTCTTGCCCAAGAAGTTTGTATAAGTCATTATATACCTTCGGACCTGACTGAGTCTCTGCTTTTCTAATTCTGATATCAATTAATCTTTTATTTAAGATTTATTACTTTATTAAAAACTCTGTAAAAGGCGTGCAAAAAGCAATGAAGTAAAATTTATTTTAAGCTACAGTTTTCTCAATAAGTGAGTGACGGATTTTTACCATTATTGGGGGGATAAAATCAGTCCATCTAAATTTATAACGAATCATTTTTGTCTCCTTCTGCCTTTCGCCATATAAAGACAAGTTGTCCGAATTTTCAAACTTCTCTTCAACATCTTCTTTAGAAGCTTCTTTTTGAAAAGTTGGAATCCATTTATCTAGATGAATTATATAATGAAAATCCAAATTGTTATAAACTCTGTATAACGCGAAGGGACTGTGAAAATGAGCAAAAGCAGACTCCATTGCTGCCGAAAGTATTACTCCTCGAAAATTAAGGTCAATTTGACTTATGGCATATCTTAATTTTTCTCTTGAAAGTATTAGTATTCCGAATGCGGATTAAGAGCAACTCTTAGTTCTATTCCATGGTATCTCCTTCTTTGGAAAGTCCAACTATCCAGCGCAAGGATGTCCACACAATATTTATTACCATTATCATCGGTTTCATGCCTATTAGGATGTAACACTTCGTTCAAAAAGGCGGTTTTGTCAAACTCAACTACGTTGTTGAAAGTTTCTTCTGGAAGATAAATATCATCTTCAATATTAATAAAATAATCATATGAATCCAGAAAATTTACCATATGATTCAAGCTTTCATATATGAGAAGGGTAGGATTATTTTTTATGTTAGAAAAATCTATATCAGGTTTTACTAGCGAATGTCCCTCAATTCCACAAATTTTGATTTCAACCCCTTTAATATTAGCAAGTTGCGCAATACATTTTTCAATTATTTCTTTACGTACCGATGATTCTTGGGTAGAAGACTTCCCTTCAAAGTATAGGCTTTTACCATAAAAGTGATTTAAATAACACAATATTTTCATTTACCTGACTATAAAATACTTTTAACAAACTTAATTTTTATTCTAACTTTCTTATATTTCCCCATCAGATCAGGGTATAAAATAGTTAAGGCTTTAAAGAGCATAGCCTTATTATCATTTTTGTAATTATTAATTAGCCCCTTAATGGCAAGCTTTGCAGCGTATTTAGTTGCGTGTTTGTAGTTTGCTTCCTTCATTATTTCTGCAAATCGCAAGAAGTACCCTCCTGGCGGCTCACTTGAGTATTTCTGAATCTCATGAAAGGACACAGCTTTTAAAAAACTTAACCTTAATTTATCATTTTCAGCTATCACAGTTTCTTTAAGGCTCACCTGTCCCATCATATCGTGTAGTCTGACTTTGACCAGTTTTTTAGGAATGTGGACAAAGTTATACTTCAATGACAGCCTATAAATCATTTCTAAGTCTTGTGATGTTATGAGTTCAATATTAAATACACCACTCTGCCTAAAGCATTCTCTTGGAACGAGGGTAGTACAAAAGTGCAATATCCATCCCCGGATAAAATCAAGTTTGAAGCTTCTGGTTTCTATTTGTGGACATACATGTTCTCCAATTATAACGCCGTCATTGTTTATGTAATCTTGATCAGAATACAGTACCGTTAATTTATTTTCAAATTTTTCTAAGTAATTAACCTGAACTTCTATTTTTGAAGGATAGTACACATCATCGTGGCTCAGCCAGGAGAAGTATTCTCCGCGCATTTCTGCGATCCCTTTATTGAGGGCAGTGGCCACGCCCCGTTTTCCTTGGCGAAATAACGGATTCTGTCGCCGTAAGAAAGCGCAACGGCTTCCGTTTTCCCGTCATCTCTGGAGCCGTCGTTGATTACCAGCACCTCAATGTTACGGTAGATCTGAGCCAAGGCGCTGTCAATGGCTTCTCTCAGGTAATTGGAGCCGTTATAGACGGGGATTACAATAGAAACAAGAGGATTGAAAGTATTGCTCATGAATGCTTGTAGCTTAAAACGATGTTGGCTACCGTCTTGCTGACGTGGGGAACCGTATACTCAACCGGCGGCACCCAGTGGTAAGTTTTGTCAGTAACGGCACACACGGCCCGCAAGATGGTATCCTTATCAGCCCCGGCAATAAAATTAGACCCGGCCTCCATCGTCTCGGGCCGTTCGGTTACGTCGCGCAGGGTAACATTCGGCACATTAAACAGGGAACATTCTTCCTGCACGGTACCGCTGTCGCTGAGCACGCAGAAAGCGTTTTTCTCCAGGTGCACAAAATCAAACAGGCCCAAAGGCTCCATGGCCGTGATTCTGGTCTCATCCAGGTGCTTGCCTTGCTTCGCTAGTTGAGAACGGGTCCGGGGATGCAGGCTGCAAATAATGGGTACTGAGTACTCCTGCTGCAACGCGTAAAGTGCTTCCAGGTAATTGCTCAACCGTTCGGGCACGTCTACGTTTTCAGCCCGGTGCAGCGTTACCAGGAAATACTTTCCGCCGGTAAGCTGCAAAGTGCTCATTACTTTGCTGGCCGCTATGCGGGGCTCGAAGTGATCGAGTACTTCCTTAATGGGGTTCCCCGTCACGTAAATCCGGTTGCCCGCAATGCCTTCACGCAGCAGGTTGGCCCGGCTCCTTTCGGTGTAGGGCAGCAGGATATCACTGGAGTGGTCTACGATCCGGCGGTTTTTACCTCCTCGGGCACCCGGTCATCGAAGCAGCGGTTGCCCGCCTCCATGTGGTACACGGGTATGGCCGTCCTTTTGGCTACAATCGCCGACAAGGCACTGTTGGTGTCTCCCAGGATCAACAACTTGTCAGGCTTTTCTTTGGCCATTGCATCTTCGCAGCCCACCAGAATTTTGCTTACCTGGCCCATCAGAGTGTCTGAGCGGGAATCAAGTATATAGTCGGGCTGCCGCAGGCCTAGTTGCTCAAAAAAGATATCGTTCAGGGTGCGGTCGTAATTCTGCCCGGTGTGAACCACTACGTGGTCACATAACTTGTCCAGCAGGGGTATGATCAGGCTCAGGCGAATGATTTCGGGCCGGGTGCCTAATACCGTCATCACTTTCATCGCAGGAACTCTCCTTCCTCTACCTCCTGGTCAACAAGTAGGTTATACTGCTTGAGCAGTTGATGGGTACCCGCCAGATCAAGCACCGTATCGGCCGAACTGTACTCTTTGTGCAGGGAGGCTTTTGCCGGAGTAGCCTCCGCAAGTTCGGGCAGCATGGGTTTTATGGCGTAGTAATCGCCCCGGTCAAAAGCGCGCCAGGCTTCTTCGTCGGAAACCATGATTTCGTGTACCTTTTCGCCCGGCCGTATGCCATTTACCGTAATGGAAATGTCCCGGTCGCCGATCAGGGCCTTTGCTACATTGACCATACTGGCGGCGGGCACTTTCGGAACAATCGTTTCCCCGGCGCCGCCATGTTCTACCGCAAATACAATCGTATCCACGGCCCTTTCCAGCGGCAGCAGGAAGCGGGTCATTTCTTCCGTTGTGATAGTGACCGGCCCTCCGCTTTTGATCTGCTCGTGAAACAGGGGGATTACGGAGCCCCGGGAGGCCAGCACGTTGCCGTATCGTACGCAAATGAAACGGGTTTCGGAGGCAGTAATATTGGCCGCAATAAAGATCCGCTCCTGAAGCGCCTTGGTCATGCCCATTACATTTACGGGCTTGCAGGCTTTATCGGTTGACACGCCAACTACCGTTTGTACCGGCAGATTATGTTCACGGATGGCCCGCACGATGTTCTCGGCACCGGCAATGTTGGTTTGCACCGCCTCGTAGGGAAAATATTCGCAGGAAGGCACCTGCTTGAGGGCGGCGGCATTCACTACGATGTCGGCCTGCTTCAGCACGGCGCACACGGAGTGGTAGTCCCGCACGTCGCCGATCCGGAATTCAAGGAGTCGTTCAAAATTATGATAGATGGCTTCGTCGGTCACCCGCTTCCGCATCTGCTGGTACTCCACCCGCATGTAATGCTGCTTGGCTTCGTCCCTCGAAAACACGATGATCTTGCGGGGCTTGCCGTGACGGCCCGATAATAGTCTTTTGGTAAACACCTTGCCCAACGAACCGGTACCACCGGTTACAACCACTACTTTATTCTCAAAAATAGACATTAACTTGTAACTGGTTTCCTGTAAAAAGAAGATGAAAGGAAGTGCGCCTGCATTCGGCCCACCAACTCGGGCCAGGCCGGTGCCTGGTAGCCGGTCGCGTCTGCAAACTTACGCCCATTTAACGAACGGTCGCAGAAAAACTGATCATCCGGCCGGATTTGAATCTCCTTCCCGTAGGTGTGGGCCACGAGTTTCAGCAATTCGTATTTGTTGATGGGATCGGCAGCTACCTGGTACAGGCCCTTGAGAGACGGCTCGGGAAGTACGTACTCGGCTATGATGCGGGCAAGCTCCACGGTAGGGAAGCCCGTGTAAATGGCCCGGGTAAAGCCTTTTACCTCCCCTTGCTGGGCCAGAAACCACTCCACCAAACCATAATGCGTTTCCAGTTCGTGGCCGATGATGGAAGTACGCAGCGTGACGCAGTGGTCGTACGCGTGCAGTTCTCCCAGGTACTTGGTCCGGCCGTACAGGTCAACCGCGTCGGAGGGGTCGGCCTCGGTATAGTTTCCTTTGAGGCCACTGAAAACGCAATCGGTACTGATGTGGATCAGGCGGGTTGCGGCCTGGGCGCAAACAGCCGCCAACTGGTGCGGAAACAACGCATTGATGCCAATGGATGTAACCGGGTCGTAAGCCTCCTTAAGCTGCTTGATAATGCCGATGCAGTTAATGACAGCGTGAGGCTTCTCTTTCAGGATCAGCTCTTTTAGCGTACTTATATCATTGGCTTCAATTCCGGGAATAATGTTCTCGGTTGTCTTCTTGTCGAAATACCTGTTTAATCCTTTTGCTTTACGAACAGTTCCGGAAACAGTATAGCCTTGAACTTGGGAAAGTTGCTGCATTAAGGTATGACCAAGCATGCCGGTTGCGCCTAATATGATGACCTTAACACTCATCTCTTACGTTTCTGAATTAAATCTTCGTATAAATCGATATGACGATTAACATATGTATTGATATCATAATGTTCTCTAGCCAACTGAAGCGCATTCTCACCCATCTTCTCTCTCATTTCTTTATTCGAGATCAATTCTTCAATTTGTTTCAGCAATGCTTCGGAACTCTGGTCTACCGCAATTCCTCCTTTCGGATGGAAGATTACCTCTGGCAAAGACGTTCCCTTAAATGCAATTACTGGCTTTCCACAAGCCATAGCTTCTGCTGCCATCATCCCGAAAGCCTCAGCAGTTGATGGCATTAGGAAAATATCTGTTGCATTGTATGCCCTAGATATAAGTTCTGTATCTTCAGTCCATCCTAAATCTAATATCTGAAATTTATCTTCAAACTGATTTAATAAATCTTTTTCATTAAAGGTTATTAGGCAAATCTTACTATTAACATCTAATTTTTTTAAAGCGTCAATGATATATGGCAATCCCTTTAAACCTCTAATTGTTGCTCTGAACGATAATACAATAGTACTAGGATTTATTCCCATGCTGAGTTTCGCCTTATCAGAATCAGTCGGTTTAAAAACATTTAAATCAAGACCGTATGGAATATGATGTATTTTAAATCTGTTTATCAGTGGACTTTCTTCTGCCATTTTTAGCATCCATTTAGAGGCAACAATTACATCTAATCTTGAATGCTTATAAAAGAAGTCTTTAGTCTTCCATACAAAGGCTGTATTATCCTTTTTTACTGCAAATTATATATCTAGCGAAGGACATTTCCCACAACCAATCTTCCACCTTTCACAATTGAAAGGATAAACACAATGGCCTGTCATAGCCCAGGGATCATGTAAAGTCCAAACCGATGGCTTTTTCCTAGTTAGTGCTGGAAAGGCACTAATGCTAAAAAAACCTGTATGTATCAAATGGTAGTGAGCTAAGTCAGCTGTTTTAAATCTGCTATCATAATATAAATGCCATGAGAATGGATATAGAAGTGATTGAAGAGATAGTTTACTTTCATATTCGGCTGCCTTTACAGCAGCTTTATGTCTATAAGATACGTTTTCGGCTAACCGCCAGGTGTTCTCTTCGTTAGTTCTCTTATCCCAAACACAATGCTGTGATTGTATTCCTCTTTTATTAATTGCTTATGCAGTTCTGTTCCATTAAAACGCTGACCTAAAGTATCAACATTGCCTATTTGTAGAATGTTCATAGTTATATTAACGAGGAGTAGCCGCAATGAAGCACCTTCCATCGTATTCCTCTTTTAAAAATCAATTTTATAGTCTCTAAAGGCTAGAAATTCATATGCATTGAACATGTTATAAATGGAATGAATTTCCATCAGTACCGTCGGCTTAGCCTCAGCAAGTGTATTCTTCTGCACCTTCAATACATAATTCTCAGCACCTTCTACGTCAATTTTAATTATATAGGGGTCCTCTGTGATTCCTAAATGGGATAAATTATCTATAAGAATAGTCTTGACCTTCGATCTTTCAAATCCAATACTTTCATAAGTATTAGCATCAAATGGTGTATGAGCGCCTTTCACAAAACTGCCACTGCTATGCCTGTTGTCAATTGACGAAGAGAAATTAAATTCGATTTCTCCTTCTTGATTTGAAATTGCTTTATCAACTAAAACAATTCGGCTTGCTAAGTCTTGATTCTTATCTAGAATCAGGTTTAGTCTTTTCGCGGTTAAATTTATTTGGTTCAAATGCGTATACTTTTCCGCCTGCTCCAACAAGTTGTGCAAAACACATGGCATGATACCCGATATGTGCCCCTATTTCGAACACCACTTTGTCCTTCAAATCAAGGCTAGTTAAGTAATCAAAGAAGAATTGGTCATAGTTCCCTTCCACTATGTCCTTTTGCCAATACCCATCTTTGGTATCTACAAAGAATTCTCTCCCTTGCAGAATGCCGCTTTTGATCGTATGCCACTCCGGGTTATACCCCTGCTTCTCTTCATCCTGCCCTTGCGGCGGTTGATCAACAGGATGGTTGCCGGCAACTGTAGTTGCCGGTGACGACTTTTTATTGTTTAGGAGTCTGCTACCTAGGCGGTACAAAACAGGAGGGGTAATCCCTCTTACTAGTGCTTTTATCATTTGAATATTAGTGGCTGAACCAAGGGAACAAATTTCACATTAACGTCACATAAGATCGGCCAAGTTCGGTATTTTGGCAGTGTGGGATCGCGGTCATAATCTATTACCCGGCAAGCAAGTGCATCAATTACATGATCATAGAAAGGTGTTCCACCCTTTGGGCCAGCAGCCAGATGCACAAAAATTTCCTCAACTGTTAATTTCGGTGGATAGAATGTAAATTCACACACAACACTTTCACCGCCCGGCATAGGCTTTAGCCCATACATAGCGTGAGTAAAATTCCAGAGTGGCGTTTGAAAGTTGTCAAAAAAAGCAATCGATATTTCCGTATCCAACTGCTCTTTGTTTATAATTTCCACTTTTAAGGAAAGCGGCTGACTATTTCTGTGCATCTCTGTCGGTCGCCCCTCTTCGTCTTCAAACCATGCCCTCTTTATAAAAGGAAATTTTTCAACGACAGAAGAATGTCTTTCATAAACTGAAGTAGTTTCCCTACTGTCCTGCTTTAGATAAGAAGCAACTACTTCCTCTGTTGGCCCTGCCATACGAAGCTTTCCTTTTTCCAGATACAAGGCTTTATTACAAAGGTCAACTACTGATTGCATTCCATGACTTACATAAATTACTGTTCTCCCCTGTTTACGAGTTACATCATCCATCTTCCCAATACACTTCCGCTGGAATTCGGCATCACCCACCGCTAACACTTCATCGAGAATGAGTATTTCCGAATCGAGGTGGGCGGCTACGGCAAAGGCTAGCCGCACGTACATACCCGAAGAATATCGCTTCACCGGGGTATCAATGAACTTCTCCACGCCCGAAAAGTCTACGATTTCGTCGAACTTACGCTGCACGTCCCGCTTGGTCATGCCCAGGATGGCGCCGTTGAGGAAAATGTTTTCGCGTCCCGAAAGGTCAGGATTAAAACCCGTCCCTACTTCGAGCAGGGAGGCGATGCGGCCCTTTACGCGCAAACGGCCCGTGGTGGGTAATGTGATGCGGGAGAGGATTTTGAGCAAAGTAGACTTGCCGGCCCCGTTCTTGCCGATAATGCCGATTGCATCGCCTTGGTGAATGTCGAAACTAACGTCTCTAAGCGCCCAGAAATCACCGCTGCGGTTGTTATCCTCTTCTCCAATTTTGGCAAAGGGGTCTTCTTTTCCGCTTTTGCGGGCCCACCAACGCTGGATATCCCCTTTCAGACTCTGGGTACCCGTCTTTCCCAGTTGGTACTTCTTGGAAACATTCTCAACCCGAACAACTACGGACATATATCAGATAACAAATAGCAAATAACAAATAACAATCAGCAGTTAGTGATTAGCGGTTAGCTTTGGGTTCCTGCCACGGGCGGGTTAGGCTTAGTCCGAACAACGGATAACCAATAACAAACAACGAATACCTACACCGAATCCATGGCTACTTTTTCGGCGCGGTTGAAGACCAAAGCGCCCCATATGACAGCTACTATCATAAACGAGGTGCTGTAGAGCAAATTGCCCCACGCGAAGCTGCCCGTGCCCAGCCACACGTAGCGGAAAGTCTCTACCACGGCCGTCATCGGGTTGAGCCGGATGATCCAGAGGTACTTTTCCGGCACTTTGGACAGCGGATAAATAATGGGTGTGGCAAACATGAGCAGGCGCATACTGACCGATACCAGTTTTTGCAGGTCGCGGTATTTGGTGGTCACGGAAGAGAGCAGCATACCGAGCCCCAGTCCCATTCCACCGGCCAGCAGCACCAGCAACGGCGTGGCAAGGGCATAGGGGGTAATCCGGATATCGGCTCCGGCACCCAGGTAGACCAGCACCAGCGCCACAAAAAGGGTGATCTGAAGCCCGAGCGAAATAAGATTGGTAATCACAGTTGCCAATGGCACCACCAGCCGCGGAAAATAGACCTTACCGAAAATACCGGCATTGGCGTTGAAAGTACCAGCTACGTTCAGAAGCGTATTGGAAAAAAATGTCCAGAGGGTAATACCGGGCAGGTAAAACAGAATCCGGGGCAGGCCATTGGTAGAAATATTGGCGATTGCCCCGAAGATAAAGGCATAGGTAAGGGTGGTCACCAGCGGCTCAGTGAGGTGCCAGATGGGGCCAAGGACCGTCTGCTTGTAAAAAGCCACAAAATCGCGGCGCACGATCAGGGCCAGCAGGTCCCGGTACCGCCAGATTTCTTTCAGGTCAATGTCCAGCAGGCCGGGGTTGGCCTCAATATCCATGGTCCAGTCTTCTTCGGGATCTTCGGTGCCGTTGCGGCCGGGGGGTATTTCCGTTTTGATAGAGTCAGTAATCATGTTTATTACAAGTCCGGCAGCTGTAGCAGGCTACCAATCAAGGAACGTCAGCCTCCGTCAGGTTAAGTAATTGGTCAGGCGGACAAATTTACAGTTTTCCGATGATATCGTGGAGGTGAATCAGGCCAATTACCCGGTTTTCCTCGTCTACTACGGGCAATACGGTAATCTGGGCGGCCCGTTTTTCCATCAGTTGCAGGGCGTCGTAAGCCAGCATGCCGGGGCGGGCCACCACCGGCCGGGCCGTCATTATTTCCGCCGCGGTGAGGCTTTCGAACCGATCCACCGGAAAACGCCCGGCCAGCCGCCGCAGGTCGCCGTCGGTGATGATGCCGAGCAACTGCCCCGCGTTGTCCACCACGGATACGGCCCCGAGATTACCGGTGCTGATGCGGTCAATGATCTCCGCCCAGCGGGTACCGGAGCCGGCGGTGGGGTTTTTGTCGCCGCTGTGCATGAGACCGGCTACCTTCAGCGCCAGCCGCTTGCCGAGTCGGCCGGCCGGGTGGTTGATGGCGAACCTATCGGAAGTCACCCCTTTGGTCTGCATGAGCGTCATGGCGAGGGCGTCCCCGACGGCAAGGGCAACGGTGGTGCTGGTGGTGGGTGCGAGGTTCAGCGGGCAGGCCTCCCGGTCAATGGAAGTGTCGAGCACGGCCTCCGCGTGGGCGGCAAGGGTCGAGCTGGTATTGCCTACCACCGCAATCAGGGGCACTTTGCGTAACTGCAAATGGGGCAACAGGGCCACGATTTCATCGGTCACCCCGCTGTTGCTGATGGCAATCACTACGTCGCGGCTGTCCACGAGGCCAAGGTCGCCGTGTACGGCATCGGAGGCGTGCAGGTGGATGGCGGGTGTACCGGTGCTTGACAGCGTAGCGGCGATTTTATGGGCAATAATGCCAGATTTTCCTACGCCCAGCACCACTACTTTCCCGCGGCAATCCAGCAGCAGCCTCACGGCTTTCTCCGTCTCTACTGGGTCGAGTCTGTCGGTGCAGCGGCGATTTGATTCCGCCTCTACGCGCATGCAGTCGAGCATTTGCTGATGGAAGGTAGTAAGAGTTTCGTGGGGCATGGAAAAATTTTTAAATGCTGGTTTTTCAGTTCAGGACTAAGGGCCGGTTTTTCTGACCCGGAAAAGGGAATCCAGTTGGTTCGGGAGAGGCAAAATTAGCAATTTGCGGGGAGAGCGGGTCTTTATGAGGCGAGTGACTTTCTTACGGTGCCATCCCGCCAAAGGATGGCATCCGTACCTCCTTCCATGGCAAATTTAATTCTGATAAAATATTACAATCGCCTCCTTTTCTTACAACCGTCCCGGCGAGGCTCAGGTAGTGCACCGTTGAAAAAGGGTAATTTCCCCTTTTCATTCGGGTAACCATGCACATTTCAATATTAAAAAAATATTCAGCCAACAATTTTTTCCTCATTGCCGGCCCCTGCGCCATTGAGGGGCGGGAGATGGCCCTGCAGATCGCGGGTCAGATCAGGGAAATCAGCGGCCGGCTTCAGATTCCGTATATCTTCAAGGGCTCCTTCCGGAAAGCAAACCGGACCAAAACGGATTCATTTACCGGCATCGGTGACACCGAGGCGCTGGAAATCCTGCAGGAGGTGGGCGAAACATTCGGCCTCCCTACCCTCACTGATATTCACGAAAACGACCAGGCGGCCCTTGCGGCAAAGTACGTGGATGTGCTGCAGATTCCGGCCTTCCTCTGCCGCCAGACGGAACTATTGGTAGCCGCCGCCGAAACGGGCAAAGTGGTGAACGTAAAGAAGGGCCAGTTTATGAGCGGTCACGGGATGGGGTTTGCCGTGGAAAAAATCAAAGCCTGCGGCAACCCAAACGTAATCCTGACCGACCGGGGCAACAGCTTCGGGTACTCGGATCTGGTGGTTGATTTCCGGAACATTCCGGAAATGCAGGCATTCGGCGTGCCGGTGGTAATGGACTGTACGCATTCCCTGCAGCAGCCCAACCAGGGATCGGGGGTAACCGGTGGCCGCCCGGCTCTGATTGCCACCATTGCAAGAGCGGCAATTGCCGTCGGTGCGGACGGGCTGTTTATCGAAACCCATCCCCGCCCCCATGAAGCAAAATCCGATGCGGCCAATATGCTGCCGCTGGCGCAGCTGGAAGGGATGCTGACGCAGCTGGTCCGGATCAGGCAGGCAGTGACGGGAGAAGTGAAGGTTGAAGAGTTTGGGAGGTGATGATTTTAGTGTTTGAGAATTCCGTACTGGCACTTGCCCGAACCAGAAACCCGAAAGGTTATTAAAAACCTTCCGGAATTCCGATAGTGCGAAGCTCCCTTTCATACTTCGCAGCCGCACCGCCTCCGGCGGCTTTGCCGGCATCTGATAAAAAGTAACCGCAAAAGAATTCTTTTTCACAAACGGGAGGTTTGAAAATCAAAAGCACGAAGCAGAGCTTCGCGCTATCAGGAACCTCACCCCCGACCCCTCTCCGAAAGAGCTACGATCAGGACACATCTTTCAACTCACTGTAAACCAGCTTGCTGTAGCTCCCCTCTCCCAAGGAGAGGGGCCGGGGGTGAGGCCCCGGACTCCTAATTTCCCTTCAACGTGCTGTGGTCAGGGTGCCCCCTCAGCGATGGAGTGGTGTAAGTGGCAAGGATCAGCTCGGCAAACTCCCGGACAGCCCCGTCACCGCCCTTCTTTTCGAGGTGAATGATATTGGGTATGGCTTTTACCTTCGGCAGGGCATTGGCCGGGCAAGCCGCCAGCCCTACATTGGACAAAAGTTCAATGCAATTGATATCGTCCCCGATGTACGCTGTTTCTTTGATTGATATATTCTCTTTGGCGCAGATTTCAAGGGCTGCCTCCAGTTTTTTCCAGGTGCCCTGGTAGAGGTAATCAACTTTGAGTTTGGCAGCCCGCCGTTCCACAATCCGGGTGGTTTCGGAGGTGATAAAGCCGGTTTTGATGCCTTGCTGCATCAGCAGCTTGATGCCCATCCCGTCGTGGGTATTGAACTTCTTGAATTCATCACCGCTTTCGGTGTAGTACATGCCGGCATCGGTGAGTACGCCATCAACGTCGGTCAGGAAAAGTTTAATGTTCATTCTTTTGCTTGACAACCAGATCAATCCTGAATTTACCCGGCAGCCTGGCCGGCGATAACCGGCCGTTTGGCTCTGGTACTTCCCATCTCGGCTTCGATCATCATTTCCACCACATCCGGCATGTGGTAGCGGGCCGCCCAGCCCAGTTCCCGGCGGGCCTTGCCCGGGTTACCTACTCCCATAAAGTGATCAGCAGGCCTCAACAGCCCCGGATTGGTAAGCGTATGTTCTTTCCAGTCCATATCCAGCTTTTGGAAGGTAATCCGGATAAAATCTTCCAGTGCGTAGCTTTTACCGGTGGCAATCACGAAGTCGTCAGCGTGGTCCTGCTGCAGCATCAGGTACATGGCCTCTACATATTCGGGGGCCCACCCCCAGTCGCGGCGGATGTTGATATTACCCAATTGCAGCTTTTCTTTGCTTCCTCCGGCGATGCGGCAGGCCGAAGCGATGATTTTCCGGGTCACGAACCGTTCGGGGCGCAGTGGTGACTCATGGTTGAACAGCAACCCGGAGCATGCGTAGAGTTTATAGGCTTCGCGGTAGTTGGCTACTTCCCAGAACGCAGCGGCTTTGGCAACGGCATAGGGGCTCCGGGGCCGGAAGGGAGTGTCTTCGGTGGCACCTTCTTCGGTGGTGCTGCCAAAACATTCACCCGAACAGGCATTGTAAAAACGGATGGGCATTTCGGTAAACCGGATGGCCTCCAGCAGGTTAAGGGTTCCCACCGAAATGCTCTCCAAGGTTTCTACCGGCTGCTCAAATGATAACCCAACTGAACTCTGCCCGGCCAGATTATAGACTTCGTCAGGCTTTATTTTTCTCAATATCTGAAACACGCTCCGGAAGTCGTTGATGGACATGGACTCATATCTGACCTGATCTTTGATGCCCAGCCTGGCAAGGTTACCAAAGCCCGACATCTGCACGTCGCGGGAGGTGCCGTGTACTTCGTATCCTTTGTCCAGCAGCAATTTTGCCAGATACGCCCCATCCTGTCCGGATACGCCGCAGATAAGTGCTTTCTTATTCATGAAACCAGCTTTTTAAATTGTATATGCGGTCTGATTATTCCAAAATCCGTCAGCCTCACCACGCAGTCCACCCTCCATCCACTACCATCACCGAACCTGTCATGTAACTGGAGGCATCGGAGGCAAGAAAGATAAACGGGCCGTTCAGTTCGGACCGGTCGCACATGCGGCCCAATGGGGAGTATTTGCTGAAGTTACGCAGGAACTTATCCTCATGGTCATTGTAGATGCCGTGGGGGACAATGGCGTTGCAGCGGATGCCCTCTTTTGCGTAGAAGGTGGCTATGTACCGGGTAAAATTAGGAATGAATGACTTGGTGGCAATGTAATCTACCGGCTTGTACCTGATTTCCTCCCCTGCTCCGTAGTCATATAACTGCTGATTGGGTGCCACCAGTGAATAGGTAGAGGCAACGTTGATGATATTGCCGCTCCCCTGCTTCAGCATCTGCCGGCATACGGCCTGGGTGATCCGTACCGTGCCGGTGAGATTTACCTCAATTGATTTCTGGAGCAGTTCAACCGGATAATTCTCAAACCGGCTGACATTCACCGAACCCTGATTGTGCTTATCGAACTTGGCGTCAATGGCTGCGTTATTGATCAGGACATCAATCCGGCCAAACTTTCCGGCAATCCGCTCCAGACATTGTGCAATACTCTCTTCATCTGTAATATCCAATTCTGTTGCAAGAAACGCATCTTCCGGGAATACCGCGGCCAACTGATCATGCACAGCTGGGAGAGCTTTCAGGTTCACATCAGCCAGTATCACTTTTGCGCCGTGCTCCAGGAGACTGCGGCTTACTTCGCGACCGATCAGGCCAAAGGCTCCGGTCAGAAATATTACTTTGCTTTCGACAGAAATGGCGTGGTTCATGCTTGCCGGCACATGCCGATGATCCGGGCTGAATCCTCAATGTTCTGGAGGGAATCTTCCGGCCGGAATGTTTTTAGCTGGTTAAAAAAGTGAATTGTCTGATCAACGAAAAGTTGATTGCGGTCAAAATTAGGCAATTCATCTGAGTTGTTTCCTGCTTTGGAGTAAACCCTCAATGCGGAGGCGTAGTAGTCGAAATGAACCGCACTCCCTTCAAATACAAAATGCATATACCGGCAGGGCGGTTTCTCGAAGAAATTAAGGTGGACGTGCCCCGTTACCCCATTCACAAACCGAAGCAGAAAATCAATCCCACCCTCCACATCCACTTCCAGCAGGGATGCGAAATTCGGCAACGCGTAGTATTTATCTAACGGAACATCATTCAGCCAAAGCACCAGATCAAGATCATGACTCAAGGTCAGGGCCGCGCCACCCCCTAACTCTTTCCGGGCCGCGTAAGAGGTGCGGTAATCCTCCCACGGATGCCAGTCGGGCAAGTACTCGCCCCAGCGGGTGGTAAAGGAAAGCAGCTTACCGAAGCGTTCTGACCGGATTATTTCCTTTAGCTCCCGGACAAGCGGGTGAAAACGCATCATGTATCCCACGTATAGGTAGATTCCCTTCCGTGCCACTGTTTCTTTTAGTTGCTCAAGACCTTCCGGGGTATGAGACAACGGCTTTTCGATGAACAGGTGCATGCCAGACTCCGCGCAGGCGATGGCCTGAGACAAATGCTGAGCCGTGGGTGAGGTGATAAAAGCAACTTCAGGCTGCAGGCTTAACGCTTCTGCAAAATTTGTTACCACCTTTACCTGATTTGCCCCGATCGTGCGAAAGGCCAGGTTTCGTTGCCGGTACACCACCAGGTTGTGATACCCCAGTGAAAGCAGATTCCGGATGTGCCGCTCTCCGATGGAGCCGGCACCGATGATCAGGATGGGATCGTCGTGTTTAATCATTAAACTTTATGCATGCTGCATTCTGAATGATCCTGGCAGCTCGTTCAAAACTGCCCATGTCGTCTATATCTACTGCGTATTGGTTCTCAATCACGAAGGGCAGGATTTTATCACCGGTCATCGAATTCAGCTGGAGCAGGGTTTCCCGCTTCATGATATCAAGGGTACCGGTTTGCCAGTACGTTTGCGGCAGCGCCTGCCGGGGCTCATTGAAGGGCTCCTTTACATCTGGCAGGTGTAACAAAGGCCGCATAGGCTGATCAGGCGCATCTGCCCACCACATCTTGAATGGCGTGATGGGTGAGGGTGTTACCCCGCGTAAGCTGGTTGCCTCCGGATGTCCAGCCAGCGCTTTTATTCCTTTTTCCACATCTGCCGCAAAGCGGATGGGCGAGGTAGGCCGCAATTGCACGATCAGGTCCGGCTGGTACCCTTCGTGCGCTTCCAGCCACTTCAGCGCATGGATAAATACTTCGAGATCCCGGCTATAATCCTGAGCCAATTCGCCCGGACGCATAAAGGGTACCTCTGCCCTATACTGCCGGGCTACGGCGGCAATTTTTTGGGAATCCGTAGACACTATAGTCCGGTCTATTAACCCGCAGCCCAGTCCGGCTCTGATGCTGTAGGCAATAAGCGGATGCCCGAGCAGCGGAAGTATATTCTTATCAGGGAGACCTTTGCTGCCCCCCCGGGCCGGCACAATAGCCAGGACCTTTTTGCCATTTATCATGGTTCAGCGGGAGCGGTACTTTAGCTTGTCGCGCTGAAAACTTTCAATTTCCAGAATTTCGTTTTCCTTGTAGCGCAGTGACTCGTGCGTCTGGTGGAGGTTACGGACCAGTTTCTGCAATCCGGGCATTTCCAGCGACGCTGCGTGATCAGTACCTTTCCAGGTACGGTCTTTGGTAAAGTGCCGTTCGATCCAGTGGGCACCCAGGGTATAGGCTGCCAGATCGATGCCAATACCTAAGTGGTGACCGGAAAAACCAACTGACTGCACCCGGCTACCGAACACGTCATACAATCGTTTGATTTCCAGCAGGCAAACGTCTTTAAAAGGCACCGGGTATCCGGAAGTGCAGGAGTAAATCACCAGCCTTGACTTAGCCTGACCGGTTTCCTCAAAAAACTGCACCACCAGTTCTTCTTCCTCCTGGGTGGTCATGCCAAAGGAAAGATGAATGTCTCCGCTGTAATTGTCCCTCAGTAACCGAAGCATTTCAAAATGGTTATTGCAGGCGGAAGGCACTTTAATGAATCGGGGGTTCAACTCAATGATTTCCTGAGCTGAGGTTACGTCCCAAACGGAAGTTGAATAACCAATTCCGATGCTTTCGGCGTATGCTTTCAATTGGGCATGCTGGGCCTGGGTAAACTCCAGAAACTCCCGGTGGGCACCGTAAGTACTTCCGTACGCATGGTACGGATTGGGGTGCGGAGCATTATACTGAGATTCTGTGAGTAATTCCCTTGAATTTCTCTTTTGAAATTTGGCTACGTCGGCACCGCAGCTTTTGGCCAGCTGAACAAACTCGATGGCTGTTTCAAATTGCCCCATGTGGTTGCAGCCGATTTCGGCAATTACTTTAGGGGTCTCGTATTGAAAATTAAACATCTCAAAAAGTATTTAGAGCGAAGTTAGGGAATAATTAAAAACTCCTCCTGACCTGAATAAACTCTGGAAAAGAGAACCAATATGACTGAAAAAAAGAGATTCCGCATTTAAAAATGCGGAATCTCTTTTAAACGGCTTTTCAAAAAAGCAAAGACTTTAACTTACTGCTTCACAATCCGGCGGGTCTCCTTTACGCCATCGGCATCCAGCACCTGAATGATGTACACGCCGGCCGGCCACTCCAGACCCAGCGGTATCGTATCGCCGCCGGTTGCCTCTCTCACCATCAATACCCTGCCGGTAAGGTCAGTGGCACGGACCTGCACCTTCTCATAACCCGTGTTCAGCTGCAGGTGCGTCTGCTCCCGGAACGGATTGGGCAGGATAACGGATGGCAGGAACTCTGCCGTACCGGCAGCAGCCACATCATTGGAGGACCTTGCCGCATTGGAGGCAACCGTAAACTCCGCCACCACCGGCAGGCTGTAGCCGGCCGATTCTGACTCCTGACCACTGGCGAAAGCCTTTACTTCAAGGCGGTAAGATGCTCCCTGCACGAGGTACTCGCTGAAGGTGGTATTCACCCAATCCGTAATCTTTTCCGGGTGCGATACTGACGGAGCCGAAGTACGGATCAGCGTCCATTCGTAGCGGTCGGCCACGCCTACCTGTGCTACTGATACCAGCGCATTGCGGTTGGTGGTAATATCTCTTAAGTCAATGTAAGCCGGGGCGGGCATCCCTTTGGTGGTGAAAGAAATTCCTTCATTGATACCACCAGCCACCGGATCCGTCCAGGGAGAAGCTTCTCCTGCCACTCCGTCTTCCGTCCCGATGGAGCGGGCTCTTACGTAATACCTTTGTGCCGAACTTCAGGCCGGGTACGAAGAAATGAGGATCATACTGGGTAACTCCCCAATTGAATAAACCGTTCCCTGTGCGGTGCTATTATCCGTAAACGGGGTTTCACTGACCTGCAGCTGATACTCCGTTAAATCCCAGTTCAATCCCAGTCCCACTACTACAATTCTTGTGTATTGCTGGCTCTCCCGGTTTTCTACGCCGGCTTCTCCATCGGCAATGTTCCGGATCGGGTGGGTCCTTGGTGGAATTCCCATGGTGCCAAAGGTGGTGATTCCGCCAATCACGCTTTGCTGTACCACCTCTCCATTCACCCGGCGCACGGCTACTACCCGGCTCCGGTAAAGGGTGCGGGGCTGTACCAGCAGCGTACCATATGATACTTCAACGCCCCAGTCGAATTGGCGCCAACGGTTGTTCAGAATTACGTTACCAGTTAATGTCTGCACTGGTTCCACAGTGGCACCGGATGCGCGCGCATAGGTGGTATTTCCTCCATAGGCGTTTACGAAGATGAGAGAAGGATTATTGAAATCAGCCTCAGGGCCGGCATCAGTAGCCCTTACCACCTGAAAATAGTATTCATTGGCATTCCCCACTGTAGTTGACTTGATGCTGGTTACGCTGCGCCCAGTCGGTGGTGACCGGCGAGGTCATCTGCGGCTGGAAGAGCGGGTGGTGGTAACTCACAATAGCTGGGCTGCCCGGTTCGGGATAGGTTCCGGAAGTACCGTTGCCCGTTGCCCGAACCCTTACGTAATACAGGGCACCTGACACAAAACGTGGATCAGTGGCGCTGAAAGTAAAGTCATCGCTTTGACGTAAAAATTCGACTGGTGACCCGAACTGGGGATCATCGTCAAACTGCCAGTCGTAAGAACCCGGATCAGCTCCGATTACAGGGAACGCCCGGAAACGCTGGGTCAGTGAATTGCGGTAAGCACCATTCAAAAAGAGGGTTTCAACTCCGTTGTTATAATAACTGACTGGCCGGGTCTGCTGGAGGAAGTTGCCGGTAGTGAAACCGGTTTCCGAAAAAAAGGAATCACTGAGATTGTTTACGACATACGTCGCCCGGACCGTATAGGCTGTACTGGGCAACAGACTGGGCGAAACGTAATAATCGTAGGAGGATGGCTGGCTTCCGGTGGGAGTCGAGTTGAAAGTAACGGTCTGAACCCGGGTACCGGTAGTGTTCTGGAAGACCTCAATTGTCAGCTGCACCAGATCCCCGCAACCGGCAAATGGGGCTACGCGGATGGTTGGATTCAGCGTTACTCCGGTGGCCCCGTTAGCCGGGGTAGGCGGATAGACGAATACCGGGTTGCTGCCGGGGGTAGTGTTATTGGTGGTAATGGTAAAATCAGTGTAGCCCAGCAATACACCGTTACCTCCGGTTCCGCTCCATGCCTCAACCCGGATTACGTAGGAGGTAGTGGGCTGCAGGTCTGGCCACAGCCACTTCGTAAGGACCGGTTCCGTTGACAAAGCTGGAAGCACCGCTGAAAGTGGTCTCGGTGGTAAGCCGCCACCTTGCCCGCACTGACTGCGCCCCTTCATAAGCATCTACGCTAACCCGGAAACAAGTGGGCAGGCTGCTGTACTGGTCAGCCGTGGGGAAAGAACCACCGGGCCGGCAATCGTGCTGAAGGTAAAAGGTTGGGTATTGTAGTAAATCTCCGTTTTTCCGTTCAGGGTTACTGGAAAGCCCACCTGCACGTAGTAGGTAGTACCACTTTTAAGCGGCTGACTGAAGGAAACGGAATAAGGCCCCGTACCGGATACATTGTAGGTAGTGGGAACTTACTGAATCCGCACCGGTAAAATCACCATTTTCATCAAAATTCTACTATTGGGGTGCCAATAGTACCGCATCCACCTGCATAGGCGGCAATGGTGATAGTTGGGAAAATGGACAAATTGGTTGCCCCATTGGCTGGTGAAGTTATTACGGGGCTGGCATTGGGCACCGGACCGGTAGAAAAATTTTTAGTGGTGGTCAGGGCTCCTCGTATCGGTGAAAACACACCGTCAACCAAGTCGGGCACAATCCGCATCTGGTAATCAGCGACATTGGGCTGCAACTGAGTGTTGCCGAAGGTGGCAGTGTATGGACCAGTTGTGCTTACATTACTTGAAATGGAAGGGTGTTATTATTGAAATTCGGACCAGACGACAGCCGGTATTGAATGGAAAAAACAGTAGCACCCGGATAGGGACTGATTCCGAAGCTGAAGCCGCACGGATTTGACAGGCTCAGATTCTCCGAGTAGTGACCGGGGCTGTCGGTGTAACGGCCAGAATGTTGGTGACAGTAGCAGATCCAACCGCAGGAGGAGTAAGATTGATATTACTGAAAGTTTCGACCAGTATGTTATATGTTTGTCCTGTAGTCAGAAAATCAGAAAAATTCGCCGAATATACCCTGTTTGGATCCGTTGACTGAGCAAGGGGAATATTCACTACAATGAAATCTGTATCGTCAGGGTTATTCACATTAACGTAAGTAACCCTGACACGCCTGATCCCGGTGCTGCCGACAGTACCGGTAACGGTAAAATTGGCAGGGTCCACGTTGGTTCCACTGGTCGGGTAAGTAATGGTAGGGTTCTGGTTCTGCGCCCAGGCAGGATCAACAGTCAGCCCGGCAAGGCAGAGCAGTGCTGCGTAAAAAATCAGTATTTGTTTTTTCATAAAGGGTATTACTTAAAATTTGGATGACTGGAAAAGGAGAAATTGCTCCGGGAGCTGTCAGTTGCCTCAGTCCGGTCTGCGCTGAAGCGCAGACTTTCCCGAAGCTAAAATTTATCAATCAATTGTCTTCAAAAGTATTTCCGGCCTAATGTAACGGATTCATGGAAAATTAGCTAAAAGGGTATACGCAACTTTTTCACGGCTTCATCCGGTCCTGGCCCCTCTCCCGCCGGCTTCCCGGGCAGCCGAACCTTGCAAAAAGGCTCCCCAAAAACAAACTCCTTGAAAATCCGGTGTTACCAGGCAACAATTTAATTCAGACAGCAACGTACCCCAGTGCCTGATCAAACCCTTTTTGCCATTCTTGTAAGAAGAAGCCACATTTATCAAATCCGGCGGCAAACTGCAATAATCCACTTTATCGCTTCCGTTGTACCCGGTATCCGGAAACCTTTCCTGAGCTTTTTACCATTGGCTTTCGCCAACAATACTCCCGAAACAACGGACGTAGTATTTGTCCGGTTTATATTCAGTCAGGCGACGCTGACAGCTAGTTCTTATACGGAGCAAAACCGCTATGGATTCCAACGGATGAATGGGCTGCAATGTAAATTATTTTTGCCGTAAACCTGAGAGCGGCTCAATATTTCTGTTTCTTGTGTCTCACAAACGCTGCTCTGAATTTTTTGCGCGAGGTCCTGTACCAATAAAAAATAAAAAGGCTGAGAAATCATATCCCCAGCCTCTGCAGAATAAACTTGTCCCCGTCTTAGTGCTTCACAATCCGGTACGTCTCACTCACACCCTTTTCAGTAACAACCTGCACGATGTACATACCCACCGGCCAGTTAAGGCCTAACAGAATAGCGTCCCCGCCGGTCGCTTCTTTAAGCAGCATTACCTGTCCGGTCAGACCAACTGCCTTTACCTGTACCTTCCCGTAGCCGGTATTTAACTGCAGCCTGGTCTCCCGCTGGAAAGGATTCGGGAACAGGGCCGAAGAAAGGAACTCAGTTGTGCCTGCCGCTGCCGGATCATTTGCGTTCCGGGCGGCGTTGCTGTTGATGGTGAAGGTCGTGGATATTGGCAGGCTGTACGCTGCATCATCCGGTGCCTGGGCGCTGCTGAAGGCTCGTACAGTCAATCTATACTGAACACCCTGCACCAGGTTTTCTGTGAAAGTAGCATTTACCCAGTCGGTTACCTTTGCCGGGTACGTAGCCGCCCCGTCTGAAAGTCTTTCCAGCGTCCATTCGTAGCGGTCTGCCACGGATACCAGGCCCACCGAAATCTGAGCGCTGCGGTTGCTGGTCACATTATTGAGGTTTATGCCAGCCGGAGTGGGTACCCGCTTGGTAGTGAAGGAGATACCTCCCTCCGCCGGATCGGACCATGCAGACCACTGCGGGACACCATTCACATTGGCCAGAGAGCGGGCCCTGACGTAGTATCGGGTCATAAAATTCAGCCCTGGCACGAAGAACACCGGATTTCCTTCTGATACGCCGTCAATGTTCTGAATAATACCTCTAGAGTCGTCTGGTCCGCTGAAGGAGGTTTCGCTTACCTGAAGCTGATACTGGGTGATGTCCCACAGCAGGGCTGAGCCCAGAACAGTGATCCGGGTGTACCCCATGCTTTCCCGGTTTTCGACGTCAGTCTCATTATCGGCAATATTCAGAATCGGGTGCTTCCGGTCAGTTATGCCCATTGTGCCGAAGTTGGTGATGCCCACCAGTCCCAGATCCGTCTGCTGCACAAATTGTCCGTTCACCATTCTGGCCGCTATCACCCGTACCCGATATCTGGTCTGGGGTTGCATCTGCAGGTAGTTGAAGCGAACTTCTACGCCCCACCAGTACTGCCGCCAGTCGAGGGCATGGAAAAGACTGCCGCCTGGATTTGCGACACCTTCTACCGGTAATCCGCTACTCTCTGTTGTCAAAGAAAAGGAAGACATATTTGACTGGGGAAAGTTAGGTGGGTTCTGGAAATAGTTTCCATCCACAAAGTCAGCCAAAGGGGTCTGGTCATTCGCCGGATTGGCCTTCACGATCTGAAAGAAGAAGTTTGTACCGTTGCCCACTATGGTTGACTTTACCGTAAAGCGTCGGGAATTGAGATTATCAACCGTAGGAGAAGTCACATACGGCGCAAACAATGGGTGGTGGTAATTGACAATGGCTGCACCGGAAGCAGCAGGCCACAAGCTTGCATTGCCGTTATTGTCCCGGCCTCTCACTCGCACAAAATAACGCTCCCCTGACTCAAACCCATTGGCGGCTGCATTGAACTCGAGCAGTATGTCTGGACTCGTCAGCGTGATGGGATTGGAGAAGTTTACCGGGTCTTTACTGAATTGCCACTCATAAAAAGTAGCCTGCGCAATCAGTTGGGTTCTGAACCGCTGAATCACACCATTGCGGTAAGCTCCGTTCACGAACGGGACAAAGCTTGCGCCATTGTTAAACTGCAGTACCCTGGTTGGCAACAGGTAATTGCCCGTCGTAAAAGTGATGGTTGTCTGGTTGTCCGGCTGCCGGGATGTGGTATAGAAGGTAAACCGGGCGGCATACCCCCTCTGCGGCAACAACGACATACCCTCAGGAATTGAGTAATTGTAAGGACCCGGGTTATTGTTGAAGAAGGGAACTGCAATGTAATTGGCCCCGCTCCATGCCGGTGTACCCGAAGTGCCGGTCACATCGATTTCCAGCAGACCAAGCAGAGCCGATGGACCAGTCGGAATGACAGTGGCACACCCTTTATAGGCATCTATCTTGAAGGTGGGCGTAACGGCCACATTCGTTGAACCATCAGCCGGTACCGTCACCATGGCATTGTCAGGTGCAGGAGCCCGTTCTTCCGCACCAAAAACCGGCTTATAGGTAGTATTGGAGGGGTTGGTCCGGACCGTCCTCAATACAGTTGTCATCAAAGTATTTCCGGCGTTGAAGGCTTGAATACGCAAGGTATAATCTGTGGATGGTTCAAGTCTGAGAGCTGAGGGCTTAGGAACTGTCCCTGAAAAACTACCATCACCAGAGGCTGCAATGGTTACTCCGTTGTTGATAACAGTGGAAGTACTCCAGATAGAATTATCGGCCGCCAGGCCGGAACCGACTGCGTAGGTAACCAGCAGTCTGGTGGCAGCGGCAAAAGGGTCAGCCGTTACAGGGAAACCACACACATCTACCGTAGCACCGTTAGCTGGAGAAGTAACATTTAAAGGATTGGTGGTGGTAAACCGAATGTATGGTATCGGCGTCTGGTTTGGCAACAATCCGCTCAAAACTCCTCCGCCTCCTGATGCTACTCTCCCGCTGACCACCCTGGCAAAATAGGTTCTTTGTGGCTCCAGGGCGGTAGTTGGTATCCACTGAAAATTGCCGGTTGCCGGTACTTCCGGATAGGACATGGGAACAATAGAGGTGAAAGCCTCGTCAGTGGCGATCTCATACACCACTGAGGCAACAGTACCACAGGTAGCACTCCGGGCTGATGCAGTAAAAGTAGGCGTTACCGAAACACCGGTTGAATTATCGGGAGGATTGGTAACTTGAGCAATAATATTTCCGGTTACAAAACCAGTTTTAATGTAAACAATGGCCGGAAGCGTCCGGGGCTGAAAATCTTTTCCCTCCGGGTCAGTACCCGTACCTCCGATAATCTCCAGCTCGTAATTCTGATTCTGCCGAAGCGTCCGGGGCTGAACAGCCGGTCCCTCCGGCTCAGTCCCCGTACCTCCGATACTCTCCAGCTCGTAATGCTGATTCTGCCGAAGCAGGCCCCCCAATGCAATAGTGGTAGTCGGAGAAACATGTACGCTCACTCTTGCACTGTTCTTTCCAATGGAGTTTTCGGATTCAAATTTATACCTGCGCCATCTTACGCGGATGCTTGTGATAGCGGAGTTGTTGTAAAAAGCAGTCTGGATTGGAATTGAGCATGGGTTACTGAATATAAATGGATCATTAGGCTCATTACCGGATGAAGATGATGTAACAGGTGGGTTGGTAACGGTGGGGGCGGCCAGACTATTACTGATGGTTATTCTTGGGATTATAAAGGGAGTACCTATCTCACTGTTTTCTCTGGCAGGGTCAGATACCGCAACCATCCGGATATCGTGAGGCCCTTGGGGAATATAATAAGATATGGGGAAATAAGTGTTATCCGAAAAATCAGTATAGATGATCTCTGTCTTTTGATTAAAATTGCTCGCTCCCGACTTCCGGTAACTTATTTTGATACCTTTTGCATTACCTCCGTTTAACAGGGATGCGGTGATAACTACCGGGTTAAATTCTAAGGTAAGCGAGAAATCAGAAGAATTTGAAGAGGGTACCGGTACAATGGTCCCAGGGGTTCCATCATCATTGAAGGAAGTAATAATACCTGTAGCACTAAACGTTTGCCCGAAAGCCGGCAAACCGCCAAAGCAAAAAAGACACAGTAATCCCAGCAGGATTGGGGGCAGGAATTTCTTCATAGGGTGCTCGTTGAGAGAGTATCAAAATAATACCATTTTCACTGAATACCTTATATGAGCAGGAAGTAAGCGGAAAGAAAAAATTCAATCCTGCTTTGTATCAACCAAAGAAGAGTGTTTCTATAAGCCTTTAGCTGTTACAGGGCAGGCAATAGAAATAATCCGACAATATTAGTATATAAACGGCTGATATTTAAACGATTGAAATATCAATATTGGGAGTAACTACCATTTGCTCACCCATAAGAAAGGAGCAACTATTCAGTAAAGGCTACATTCATGCCAGGCAAAAAAGATGAGTCAACCATGCAAAATCATCCTCATCATCTGATCAGGCCAAAATATGTTACCACTCGGTTTCAGGATTCTGTGTGCAAAAGTACCCGTGGAGTGTAGGAAACTCAAAGTCCTGATCCTTGAATCAAAAAGCCAATCCGGTACCCTAACCAATCCCACTCCCCTCCCGAACCTTTCCCCCCCACCCTTACGTTCTCACACAAAGATCTAAAACGAGAAGGTATGCAATTTCACGAACTCATCAATTCCGATACGCCCGTGCTGGTGGATTTCTACGCGACCTGGTGCGGCCCCTGTAAAATGATGGCCCCCATGCTGGAAGAACTGGCCGATAAAATCGGTGAAACCGCCAGGATTATCAAGGTGGACGTGGACAAAAATCCGGGAGCTGCCAGCAAGTACGGGGTCCGGAGTGTACCGACGCTGATGGTATTCAAAAACGGCGAAATCAAATGGCGTCAGTCAGGGGTGGTGCCCATCTCTCAACTGGAGCAGGTAATCGAAAAATATGCCTGATTGGCAGCCTTACCGAAGACCAGGCCTGATCAGTGACGCCACACGCCGGAAGCAATAGCTGCCTCCCTGCTGCAGTCGTGCTTCCCGGCCTGCGGGTTTTTATTTATCTTGCCGGTATGACAGGCCCGGCTGCCTGTCCCCCGAACAACCAGTAACCAACAACTACTTACCGTCTGCATCTGACAATGCTCATTCCTCATGGGTCTGTTTGACTTTTTCAAAAAAAAGAACACGCCTCCGCCCCTGCCAACGCCGGAAATGGCCGACCTGTCCAACAATGCCTTGCAGGAGGGTGATGTCGTGGAGGCGCTGCGCTACGGCCTCGGCCCCTGCAAAGTCATCCGGGTGGAAAAAGGTTTTGAATACGAATCCATCGGGACGGGTCAGCGGGTGAGTTATCTCCGGATGGTGGACGCCATCACCGGGTTGCAGAAGGTAAAAAAAGCAGACTGAATAGATCACTACTGCCGGCAACCAACCTAAAAGTTTTTTTATGATTGATACTGAACAGATTAAGGGCACTACCCGTCAGGTGAACGTGAACGTGGGGTCTGAAGTAGGCACCCTCCGCCGGGTCATCGTGCACAGCCCCGACAGCGGCCTTGGCAAGGTGGTACCCTCCAAAGCGCAGGACTGGCTCTTTGAAGACATTGTGCACCTGGAAACCATGCGCCGGGGCGAATATGATATCTACCTCAAAATCCTGCTCTATTTTCTGGACCCGGCCAAAGTGCAGGGCAAACTAAAGGAAATTGATGCGCCCGACGCCAAACGGGCATTCTACAAGCCCGGCCACCCCGATTATTTCAACTCGGACAAGGTAATTGACCCTCAGTTTCTGTTAGCTGACATTCTGCTGGACGAAACCGTCAAGATGCGGCTGATTGCTGCCATCTGCGCCGTGGAACGGGTTTCCTACCAGATGCAGGCCACCCTCAGTTCGATGGAGCCGGTGGAGCTGTCCAAGACGCTGATCTCGGGTACGATGCCCGACAAAACGATGATCTTTGCCCCGATCCCCAATTTTATCTTCACCCGCGACATCGGCATCACCATCAACGGACACATTCTGCTCAACAAGCCCGCCAAAATTGCCCGGACCCGGGAGGCGCTGCTCACGCAGTACGTGTTTTACAACCACCCGATGTTCCGGCACCTGCGGGATAAGATCATTGAAATTCCCGAAAGTGAACACCACTTCCTGCTGCCGGACGGCGAGAAGGACTACAAGCGGGCTACCCTCGAAGGCGGCGATGTGATGATTGTGGGTAAAAATCACCTTGTGATCGGCATCAGCGAACGGACCTCAGCCTACGCCGTAAATCAGGTCATCCGGATTTTATTCGAGAAGGATGTGGTTTCCAAGGTTTCCGTGGTGAAAATTCCCAGGAAACGGGACTACATGCACATTGACACGATCTTCACGCAGGTGAAAAAAAACGTGTGGGTGCTGCTCGGAGCCCTTTCCCGCAAAGGACAGGAACTGGAGGAAAGCGACTTCATGGAGAGCCTGCAGGACGTGAAAGTGACCGATCAGCTGAAAATAATGCAGTTTACCCGGGAGCACGGCGACCGGCCGGTGCATTTTGAGTACCTGGAAGACCTGCTCGAAGACATCAGCCGCAACGACCTCGGCTGCCGCGAACGGACGCAGTTTATCTATTCGGGCAACAATGAATTTCCGTTCGGTGCCCGCGAGCAATGGACTGATTCCTGCAACCTGCTCGCCCTGAAGGACGGCGTGGTGGTGGGTTATGACCGGAACGACAAAACTGCCGAGGCTTTCCGCGAAAAGGGTTTCAAAGTGATCAGAGCCACTGAACTGCTTCAGAAATTTGAACGGGGCGAAACTTCCCCTGATAAGATCAAAGACACGCTGATCCTGCTGCCGTCCGCCGAATTGTCGCGGGCCCGGGGTGGTTCCCACTGCATGAGCATGCCCCTGCTGAGGGATGAGTTGTAGAGACTGCCCGAGGTTCTATGCTGAATTCCAAAATAATACCTGTTCATACAAAATGGGGATGAAGAGTTGCTTTGTCAGATAATCTTCATGGTAAACCAGCTCTGTTTTCAGCGTTTTAAAGAAGCTTTCGGCTACTGCGTTATCCCGGCGGACCCCAAATCAGGCCTTGGTCTGAGGTCCATTGCCTTTTCTGCTCATGCTTTGCAGTACAGGCAATCCTTTCAGTTGCTCTCTGAAATCGTTACAGGCATACTGCACCCCTCTGTCAGAATGGAATAACAGATCCTGCTTTACAGGTCTGTTTCTGACCGCCATTTTCCAGGCCGCTATGGTGGTATCACCAGCTTTCATGGTATCACTCATGGACCTGAGATCAGATCTCATCTGAGGTCCGCCCAGCCAGCCACCTTTCTGTCAGCTAAATCCGGGATAGCTGTCAGGTACAGCCATCCCTCTTCAGTTCTGATATAAGTCAGATCACCGGATCCAATCAGATCCGTCACCCACTTCTGTCCGGTGACTTGTGCAGAAAAATCTCTGTTGAGGTGGTTTTCAGCTATCGCGTATTCTCAGCTATGGCGTATTCATAGTCAGAATCAGTAGTCTGCACCCGGTATTTCTTCCTGATGATACTTTTAATGTTAGCTTTTTTCATGGACCTGCACGTGCCTGAGCATTGGGTCCGCCTGGCTACCCGTGGACGAGAAGCCTGAATACCCAGTTCTTTCAACTCACTGGTGATCCTGGGACTGCCATAGCGCTTTTTACTCTCATTATATAGAGGGGGTCACAACTTGTCGGAAAAGGGAATAGGATTATTCTCAAAGACCTGATTCCAGACCTTCTCAATCCAGGATTTGGCGAAAGAGAGCTTCTTGGCGCAGGCTTCAAAAGCGGTCTGAATCAAGCGTTCAAGTTGTTTGAGGTCTTCAACGGTGCCGGCCTCACTAATGGCTTTCTTGATTTGTTTCCAGATTCTTTCAATGGGGTTGAGGTTAGGCGAGTAAGGAGGCAAGTTCACCAGTACGATCTGTAAGTCTCTTGCCGTCTGTTCTACCAAGGGAGTCAGATGGGCTTTGTGATTGTCCCAAATGAGAATAATGGTTTGGGCCTTCGGGTTAGCCTCCCGGATCAAAGTGAGCATTTTGACCATCGTCTCCTGATTGCCTTTGCCAATGCTACTGATGATACTATTGCCCTTCAAAGCATAGAAACCAAAACTGTTGCGTCTCTTTTTATCCGTGTTGACCTTTTTGATCACTCCTTTCTTTGTGGACCAGAGCCGGGCAGAATTTGAATGCAATTGAGGAGAAGTTTCATCGGCAAACCCGATACACAGCTTGTCGGGGTCTTTGCCTTTCAGGCCTAATGCATCGGCTACGGCTCTTAAGCGTTCTTTGAGCTTTTCATCGGCCTTGTCGGGCTGACGAAAGTCTCGGGGCTGGGGCTTATAACAATACAGGCCCGATTGCCTTAAGATGCGCTGCAGCTGCCGCTTACCGTAGCTCACCCCGTAGTGGGCTTTGACCAGATTGCGTACTTGCCCCACACTCCAGTAATCCTTCTGGTCCAACGTCTGCTTTAACTCCTGTTTCTGCTCTTTGGTTAAGCGCGCTTTTAAGCCCCCGCCTTTGCCCTGATGGTTCTCTAAGCCAGTCTCTTTTTTTCGTTCCAGTCCTTTACCCAGTCATAGAGCGTACTTTTACCAGAGCATTCCCTGAAAGCCGATTGAATCAAGTATTCCAGGTGTTTTACGTGTTCAATAAGGTCGGCCCTCACTGATGGTTTTTTGATTTGCTTCCAGATTCTTTCAATCGGGTTGAGATCAGGTGAGTAAGGGGCAGGTTCACCAGTACGATCTGGAGGTCTTTGGCTGTCTGTTCGACCAGCGGAGTCAGGTAAGGGCCGGGTGGTTATCCTAGATCATGAGGATGATGGTCTGTGGCTCTGGGCTGGCCTCCCGGATCAAAGTGAGCATTTTGACAATGTCTCCTGGTTGCCTTTGCCCATACTGGCAATGACACTCGTGCCCTGAGAGCATAGAAGCCAAAGCTGTTTTGCTTCTTTTATCGGTATTGACCTTTTTGATCACCCCTTTCCTTGTCGACCAGAGCCGGGCAGAATTTGAATGAATCTGAGGCGAGCTTTCATCGGCAAAGCCAATGGAAAGCTGCCTAAATCCCCTTGCCTTTGAGGCCTGATGCATCGGCAACGGCTGTAATCGTTCTTTGAGTTTCTCGTCGGCTTTCCGGGGCTGACGAAAGTCCCGGGCTGGGGCTTATAGCCATACAAGCCTGACTTTGCCTCAGGATGCCCTGCATCTGCCGCGGCCCGTAGCTCACTCCGTATATGCGCTTTTGACCAGATTGCGTACCTGCCCTGCCGTCCGGGAGTCCTCCTGGCCGAGCCTCTGCTTTAACGCCTGCTTCTGCTCTTTATTCAGCGCGCTTTGGCTCCCGCCTTGCCCCTGTTGGTTGTCTGAGCCAGTCTCTTTTTTCATTCCAGTCCTTTACCCAACCATAGAGTGTACCAGGCTTACCCCGCTTATAGCCGATACACTCTCAGACTTTGTCCCGACTCAACCAGCTTCAACACTAGCCCCTTGAAATCCTCACTGTGACTTGCTCCAAACGATTTTACAAACCGCTCCAGCCGGGCCGGCTCATCTATAGCTATTTTTTTCATCGTCTTTGCCTTTTGTACTTCTTCAAGCCTGTTTTACGAATCTTTCCGACAAGTTGTGACGCTCTCTATAATGTACAATTCAAAGCTGTGGAAGGCGCCTTGCAGAAAGCCATTTATGTGGTACTCGATGATACCCTGCGAAAAGACCTAGCCCAGAAAATTGTGAAGGTAGCCGTAGCCTGTCCGGGTAATTGCGGGCAGGAAGATAAGATAGAATACATCCGCACGGAGTTTCCCAGGCTGGAATTAAAGAATATTGCCCAGGTGATCTCCCAGCTCCAAGCCATTGAAGAGAACTTAGCCAAAAATAATGAGTCTTTGGAGGAATAATTTTTCAAGTAGGCCTTGGCAAACACCCCCCTGCTGCTTCATCTTTGGGAAAACTACCCCTAGTGCTTACCTGCTTGTGAGTGCCAGGTAAGGTGATTGCTACCTATAGCTAAAAATATATGGCAACAGAAACGGTTCAAATGAAAGTATCGGGGCTCATGTGCTCCTTCTGCACGATGAGTGTGGAAACGGCCCTGAAGCGTTACCCCGGCGTTAAAAGCGTGCTGGTGAATCTCGTGCATGGCATCGTTCTCGTGGAAGCCGATACCAGGCAGATCAATCGCGAGCAGCTGGCGGAAGCCGTAGAAAAACTTGGGTATAGTGTCTCAGCCACTCAGGTGCAGCAATACAAGGCGGATGAGGATTTATTTACTGTAATCAAGCAACGGGGTACCATAGGAATGGTACTCTCCATCCTGGATTTGCTTATTGATCCCATCAACCTGTTTGCCTTGCCTGCCCACTACCGGGCCTGGTTCAGTTTCGCAGTAGCCGTGGTTGTTCTCCTGTGGGTAGGATACCCCGTTTTGCGTAAAACATGGATGGCTGTTAGCCAACGCGTAATTAATGCCAATGTCCTTTTATCTGCCGGTGCCTGGGGTTCTTTTATCGTGGGCACTTTATCTCTTTTCAATCCCGGCTGGCCAAATTTCTTGCCCGTAGCGGCCTGGCTAATGTCCTTGCACCTCTTCTTTGCTTATTTCAAATTAGATACGCGAAAAAAAGCTTCGGAAGCAGTACGGAAGCTTCTGTCGCTGCAACCGCCAAAGGCACGAGTACTGAGGGGAAACGAGACCGTGGAGGTATTAACCAGAGATATTACCATCGGCGAAGTGGTGGAAGTGCGGCCCGGAGAAAGATTACCCTTGGACGGAGAAGTGATCTCAGGGGCAGCCAGTGTGGATGAATCCAGTTTTACGGGGGAGTCCGTACCGGTGACCAAGGAAGCGGGAGATAAGGTAACCGGCGGAACGATGAATTTAGACGGTGCCCTTCAGGTCCGGGTGACCAAAATCGGGGAAGACGGCTTTCTAAGTCAGATCGTCAGGCTTATGAGTACAATTGCCGAACGCAAACCGCCCATTGAGCTCCTGGCGGATCGCTTGATGAACTATTACGGTCCGGTGGTTTTCATCATCGCCGGTCTTGCTTTTACGGCATGGGCCCTTTTGACTGGTGACTTCACAAAGGCTACACTAGCGCTCATTACTACTATCATTATGGGGTACCCTTGTGCCTTGGGCATCACTACCCCGATGCTGGCTGCCATTGCCGGGGGTAAAGGTATTTCTATTGGCCTATTGGTAAAGGCAAGCGAGGTGTTTCATGGCCTCTCTATTGTGGATACGGTAGTTTTTGATAAGACTGGCACGCTTACCTACGGCAAACCAACGGTGACTGATCTGGAAACCTTTGGCCTCCCAAAGCATCAAATGCTCTCCTTGCTGGCAGCTATCGAACGCCAATCCGAGCATCCTATCGGACAAGCCATTTCGTTTTATGCCCAGCGGGAAGGAGCCGGCAATTGGGAAGTGGAAAATTTTCGGGCCATTCCTGGTAAAGGAGTCACGGCGACTTATCAAGGGGAACTGGTATTGGCAGGTAAGCGCTCCTTTCTTGAGGAAAGAGGCGTATCGCTTTCACAGGCCGCCAAGAGTGGGCTAATTCGTTTAAGTGCCGAAGGGAAAACCGTCATCGGATTAGCCCTGGGGACAAAGATAGTGGGTATTGTAGGGCTCCAGGATACCCCGCGGCAGGGAGCGGCTCAGGCCATTAAAAAGCTAACCCATCGAGGCATTCACACGGTCATGCTGACCGGCGATGCCCTTCCGGTAGCGACTGCTATTGCCGGGCAACTGGGCCTGGGAGAGGTAAAGGCGGAACTGCTGCCAACCGACAAAGTAGCGGCCATTGAATCCCTGCAGAAAAACGGGAGAAAGGTAGCAATGGTAGGAGATGGCATCAATGATGCGCCTGCACTTGCCCAATCCGATGTGGGTATTGCCATCGGCGCTGGCACTGATGTAGCCATTGAATCAGCGGGGGTAATCTTAATCGGCGATAAGCTGATGGATGTGGTGAACGCCTTGATTCTGGGTAAAGCGTCTTACCGCACCATGACCGGAAACGTACTCGTAGCGGTACTCTTTAATATCGTGGGAATGGCCCTGGCGGCAATGGGCTTTATTACACCCCTGCTGGCCATTGCGGTGATGATTGTGAGCATTTTTGCCATTCTGGTCAATACGCTTCGCATTCGCTCCCTCCGGCTTGAGCAGGCGGAGGAGAAAATAACCGGTCCCCTGGCTCAGGTGGAATTCAGCGTACCCAATATGGTTTGTGAGGGGTGTGCCGGCAAAATCTCTACTACCTTAAAAGGGCTCAACGGCGTACAGGAAGTAAAGCCTAAAGTTGCGCAAAAGCAGGTGTACGTGCGTTATGAGCCGGCTAAAGTGAAGCAGCAACAGATGAAGGAAGCGCTTACCGCCTCTGGGTTTACAGCCATGGAAGCTTAAATGAAGATCAAAGCGAAAGAAGCTACTCGAAACACCTATAATCCACTAAACTTTAAAAGTAAAAAAGGTATGAAAGCAATCCATGAATTCAGCGTAAAGGGTATGCCAAAATTGCTGCTTCTGTTTTCTCTTTCCGTTGTAGGCCTCATTACTCCTTCCTGCGGGCAGGATACCAAAAAAGAAGCACAAGGAGTGGCCAGGGAAGCATCCCTGAAAAAGGTGACAGTGCCCGTAGAAGGCATGTCCTGTAGTTCCTGTGTTTCCACGGTAAAGAAAACAGTGAAAGCCTTGAATGGGGTACAAAACGTTGAGGTTAGTCTCGAAAAACGGGAAGCGACCATTACCTTTACTGACGAAAAAATATCCACCGGGCAAATCAGTAAGGCGATCAGCGATAAAGGCTATAAGACCGGGAAAGCCGCGGAAGTAAAGAGCTTATAATGACGCTTGAAGAGTTTTTTCACAGTTTTGGTTCAAGTCTCTCGGAAGGCTCCTTGCTGGCCCTGGGCACCGCTCTACTGGCTGGTATAGTGGCCAGTGCGGTTTGCCCTTGCACCTTGCCGGTAGGACTAGGGATGGCAGGTCTGGCAAGCACCAGCGCGCAAGGAAATACCACCCGGCAGGGAATGAGCATTGCCTTAGCTTTTTTTGCCGGCATTGCAGTAAACCTGACGCTGCTGGGCGCCCTGGCCGGTAGACTGGGAGCTATCCTGACCGAATCCTTTGGCCGCTACTGGGCGTTAGGCATGGCCCTTTTTTCTCTGCTGGCCGCCATACTGGCCTTTTATGGTCCTCGCTTGCAAGAGACCCAGTTGGATGCCCTGCGCAAGCCCGGCATTGGTGGGGCATTTTCGTACGGTTTTATCTTTAGCCTGGGCACCTCGGCAGCCCCGCTCCTGCTATTACTTTCGGTAGCCGCCGCGACAAAGAGCCCGCTTTATGGATTGCTGCTGGCCCTCACTTTTGGGATTGGCCGGGGGCTGCCCTTTCTCATCGTCGGTCTATTTGCCGGGGCTGTTTCGCGCCTGGCCAGGCTCACCTGGCTCCGGCGAAGCATTCAACTGGTGAGTGGTTGTGCCCTTTTGTTCGTCTGCTACTATTACGTTCGCACCTTTCTTAATTTAATGGCTTAAAAGAATCAAATGGTGAAGTAATGTGTATTTAATTATCCTAAGTCTATAAGCTCATCAGGGCCACCTGAAATAAAGTACCGACACCTTCACCAGTGTTTCTGAGGAGTCTGAAGAATACTTCCTGCACAATATCATCGGCTAGGGCGGGTTCTTTCACCTGCTTCAAGACAAACTTCTGCAAAGGAGCCCGGAAGTCAAGTCACAACTGATCAATGGGTAAAGTCAAAGAAGGATTGGATTGCATCGTATGAAAGGGTTTTAAAAGTGTTCCCGAACGTATTGCTCAACCTCCTGGACGGTTTCCCGGGCACTTCGTTCTACGCCAATTAAGGTCGCGGAAGCAAAGCTGGTCCAGTTGCCATAGCCGACTATCCAGAGCCCGGCCGCTTTCAGGGCGCGGGTTCCGGAGGTGGCTACTTTTCCATCTGGTTCCACTACCCCAAGTGGTTGCAGATGATCCAGGGCGGCCCGGAAACCAGTACACCAGATCACTGCATCTACCGGCGTTTCCTGCCCATCGGGCCAAACCACGCCAGCAGCCGTGAACCGCGGAAAAGGGCCGACGCTCCGCAGTACGCCCCGCTTCCGCGCTTCTTTGACCGGCGGTACCATAACAATGTCTCCCAGCTTGCCTTGTGGTGCGGTCCCTTTTCCGGCCTGCTGGGACAGGTAGTGCTGCGTAGCCGCCGCGAACAGATACCGGCCGTCTACTCGTCGGGCAGGAAAGTGGGCACTGTGGGCGTTACCCAGGTAACCGTGTACGTTGTCAAATAAAAGTGGACAACTGAAGGGGTATGGGAAGGAGCGGATTCATGGGTTTTGGAGTTGCTGGCCAATATAACTTCTTTTTCTTCTTTTGGTGATGGTAAGGTCTTTGATTTTTCTCTTTGCCGGAGTTTCTCGCTTTCGGCCAAAGAATACATCAGCCAGGGTCAGGTTGTCAAGCGACTCGTGATAAGGATGGTGGTTGTAATACTCCACCCATTGGCCGATACGCTGCTCCAGTTCCTGAGGCAGGTAGCAGAATTCCAATAGCAGAAGATTCTTCATGGAAGGGTGGTAACGTTCGGTCTTGCCCTGGGTGGACCTCACACGTTCAGCATGACCGGCTACCTGGGATGATGGGGCGCACAACGGGTGTGACGGATGTTTTGCTCCTTGAAGTACTCCTTCAAATATCTGGACACGGACCAGCAGAAGATGTCAGCATCGGGTCCAGGCTGAGCCGTTATCGGTAAGTACCCCTGGTCTTTGCTCTTTTGGCAAGCCTGCTGCCTGCATGGCTTTCTCAAGTGTACGTTCGGCATCCACTGCCTGCATGAATGGAGCAGCTTCGCTCCATGAACACAGTTCCACGACAAGATGTAGCGGGAGTAGTGGACCCGATGCTCACGCGTGGCAGGTGTCCGTCCATCACAGTAGATAAATAATACCAGCCCCAGCCCTGAATCTTAAAGCAGGTAAAATCAGTTTGCCAGAGTTGGTGAACAGCCGTAGCTGGATTGGCAAAATGATCTGCTGCTTCAATCAACTTGTAAGCTGGGGTAGTGATCAGGCCCCTGTTTTCAAAATGCGGTAAACTGAAGACTGGACCCCAAATCAGGCCTTGGTCTGAGGTCCGAGATGAACCAGGCTTCGGAATCGGTAATATGCCAGGCCAGTTCCCGGCATGAGAGGTCCGGCCGGTCCAGGGCCAGTGCTACCACCCGTTCTTTTTCCCCTGGCGGCACAGTGGATCAGATACGATCCACATTCCAGTGTCCCCGGCGTATGACCGGCGTATCAGCCAGACCGTCATAGCCCTTTTCCGGATAGCGTTTATACCACTCACAGAACGTACTGCGGTGAATGGCTGACTCCCCTGAGCGTTGCCTTCACGCTGAGCGGGGATTGCTCTGCCAGCGTGATGATTTCCATTTTCCCGGCCTGTTTCATGTGCTGATAAGGTTTGTCTGCTGCTCCGCTTTCAAGCTCCATTTAGCAGCCTGTTCTCCAGACTCAGCTCAGCTACCAGTTGCTTTGGACCCCGATCAAGCTCTGGTTTGAGGTCCGGCTTCGTTCTCCGTTTTCATCGTCTGCACCTCAGGAGCAGTGGCTTCCCGAAGGGTATCGCCCGTCAGACGTTTCTTGCCCGCTTCTGAAAACTCCTTACTCCAGCGGTAGCAGCGGACCCGATGCTGACATCGTCTGCTGGTCCGTTGGTATTCAAGCCTTCTCTGCGGCAGATTTCAGCTACTGACGACTCGCCCCGAAGGCCTTCCGGTACAATGCGTATTTTTTCCTCAGCAGAGTACTGCTTGCGGCTCTGCCGCTGAATGTCTTTGATAACCGACAGGACAGGTTGTTTTGCCGGAGCTGCCTTTGCAGACTCTTAGACTCTTGTGCAGGTGGAGTAGCTTGAGTAGCGGCTGTGCGTGTGGATTTGGACATAACTAAGAGAATTGAGGGTGAAACAAGTTAACTAACCCTCTCTTCCCTTCCCCCTCAGTTGTCCACTTTTATTTGACGACGTACAGTAGTAGCCAGTCAATTAGGGGATGAGGGCAACGAGCAAGACCAAGCAGCAGGGTACGAAGACAGGGCTGCACGAAAAGCCTGCCACGCATCAGTAGGCTTTTGAGAATGTTCAAACCAAGATAAGAGCTAGACCTTGGGCATTACCATCATTAACAGGCGGGAATAAATCCACATAATTTTACTGCCCCTCACAAATCGAACCTTTTCGTTTACTGTAGCAGTAACTTCAGCAGCGTGAGTGTCTTTTATACCCATTCCTGCCAAGCAGTTACGGATAAGTCCATTATGCGGTATGCAGCAAAGAGATTTCATCCAGGTAGGCAGTTGCCTCCTCTAAGGAGTTGAACTGCCGCAAGGGCATGGAGCTTTGCTTAGAAAGCGATTCGGTCTGGAACTGGACGATGCTGCTGGAGACTACTTCCGCCGTTTGGGTCAACCCCCTGCTCAATAATAATTGCTGAGCCTGTAGGTGTACCGGTTTGAGCGTCTGGGGATGGGTTTTCATTTGAGAAAGGTCCGTAAGCAGGGTAAAGCCGGGCTGTAGCTGCAGCAGCGCCCGGTCTAAATCCTTTAGATACTCACTTACTTCCTCAGGGCTACGCCAGAAGCCAATGATTGTGATGAAAGCGCGTTTTTTGTCCTTGTCAATGCCGATCTGGTAATGCTTGTTTTGAGTAGTCACCTGTTGCATAACACGCACGTTTGTTTATCGAAATTTTACCTTTTTCTTATCCTCTATACCCAAGGGCGAAGCAAAGTGATGCTGCTTTCGATCAAATACCGCTTTCGCGCTACCAAACAGCCCGTATCAGCAATTATAATGGGAAAACCGTTGGATAGTACTTTAACTTGTCCCCTAGAAAGAAGACTGGTGTTTCTGCTTCCAGTGCAAGCACTCCGGCTGCACTCCTGATCAATCTTTTACCCACGGAGGGTTCCTGCAAGCAGATAAAAAGAGTCCCCGGAACGGGGAGACCCAAAGGTGCCTGTGCCCATCCCGGCAACTCCTTCCCGATCGTTTGGGGCGCCTTAGAAGAACCATAAGCTGTCGCGGAAGGAAAATTTCTACTGCCCGCAGGTAAGTGTCGCCGGTAAACACCCAGGTCCGGCACGTACCTGATGTAAGGCTATCGGTTGGCTTGAAGGTAAATACGCGCTGCCTTCAGAATTCCTCCAAAATGCCATCGTACTCATAGGATATCGCTTCATCCTATAGAGATTCATGCCATGAAAAAGATGCTCTTGCCGTGCCTTTGGGCATTCACATTCTGCTTGTTTGGTTCCTGCGCCCGGAATCCTGTCACGGGAAAAAGGGACTTCGTGCTCCTGTCCCAGGAACAGGAGCTTGCCATGGGAAAACAGGCCGACCCCGAAATTGTAAGTTACTTTGGCCTCTACCAGGACGAAGCGTTGCAAAAGTTCATCCAGGAAAAGGGGCAACGGATGGCTGATATCTCCCACCGCGATGAGTTGACCTACCAGTTCAAGATTGTGGATTCTCCGGTGGTAAATGCTTTTGCCGTTCCCGGCGGGTACGTATACTTCACGCGGGGCATCATGGCTCATTTCAACAACGAAGCCGAATTTGCCGGCGTGCTGGGCCACGAAATCGGCCACGTAGCCGCCCGTCATTCAGCCCAGGCCTACAGCCGGTCCCTGCTGGCCCAGTTAGGGCTGGTGGCCGGGCTCGTCATTGCCCCGGAGCTTTCCCAGTTTGCTGACCTTGCCCAAACTGGGGTAGGCCTACTTTTCCTCAAGTTCGGCCGGGACGACGAACGGGAATCCGACCGCCTGGGGGTGGAGTATTCCACCAAGATCGGCTACGATGCCCAGGAAATGGCCGAATTTTTTCGGACGCTTGACCGCTTGGCCAAACAGACCGGCGCTGCGGAAGTGCCCGCTTTTCTCTCCACGCATCCCGACCCGCTCAACCGGTACGAACGCGTCACCAAGCTGGCCGCCGAGTGGCAGGACAAACTCGACGCGACCGACCCGGAGGTCAATCGCAACCGGTACCTGAGAATGATCGACGGAATGGTGTACGGGAAAGACCCCCGGCAAGGGTACGTGGAGCAGAACACCTTCTACCATCCCGAGCTGAAATTCCAGTTTCGGGTGCCCGGCGACTGGGCTTTGCAGAACTCCCCGCAGCAGGTACAAATGGCCCCCAAGAGTGGCAAGGCCCTGATGGCCATGACCCTCGCACCGGGAGAGTCATTGCAAGCGGCGGCCGAGGCGGTAATCCAGAAAAACGGGCTTACCCTGCTCGAGTCCAGCAATGTACAGGTAAACGGTTTGCCGGCCGTTGCCCTGGTTGCCTGGCAGAAACAAGCCCAGCAGAAGGTCCGGGCCCTGTTCTACCTGATCCAGTACGGGAATGCGATCTACCAGCTCATGGGAATCAGCAATGAGAGAGATTTTAGCAGTTATATTCCGCTCTTTAAAGCAACTATGACTAGTTTCCGCAAGCTGGATGACCTGGAAAAGCTAAACCGGCAACCGGACCGGGTCAGGATCAAAGGGGTAAGGCAAGCCGGTACGCTGGCGGCGGTCCTGCGTGAGCTGGGCACCCCGGAAGATAAGATCCCGGAGCTATCCATTCTGAACGGTATGCAGCCGGAGGCCAGGGTTGAGCAGGGAACGCTGGTAAAGGTTATTGATCAGTACGAGCAGTAATGGCGTCGGCTGGAAATGTTTTCTCCGGCAAGAAGCACTTTCTTCAATTCACTTCAAACCAATCAATTCGCTTATGAAAAAGAGATAAATCATGAAAACAGCAGGGCTCGCTTTCCTCCTGGTGGCAGGGGGAAGCGGAATTGCCTTTGCCCAGGTATTTGACGGAACCGTGGCTACCCCCGTGTCGTTTGAATCTCCCCAGTTTTTTATCTGCGTCATCGCCGGGGTGCTGCTGACCATTGGCTTCCAGGTGCTGCTCACCATCCTTTCGGCCGCTACGGGTATTTCCTTGGTGGGCAAGGTGAACCGCTTCAACCACAACGATCCATCAAGGGCGAACGGGAATACCCATTCCAGCCGAAATGCGGAGAATGGGCACGGTAATAAGACGTCGGCGGTAGTGAAAATCGGCGGGCTGGGTATCTGGACGCTGATCACGGTAAGCCTTTCGCTTTTTTTCGCCAGTTGGCTGGCCTTAAAGCTCAGCCTGGTAGCCGATAATACAATTGGCGTTACTTTGGGCCTGGTGATCTGGGCTGCCTTCTTTACTTTGATGGCTTACCTGGAGATGAAGTCAGTGTCCACGCTGATCGGAGGCATTTTCCACGTGGCCTTGCAGGGGCTCCGGTCTTCCTTTCGGGCGGTGAGCAGTATTTTGGCTCCTCTCCCCAGGCCCGCACCGGCAGGGCCATCGATGATGCGGCCACTACGATCCGCAAGGAAGACCGGAGCCCTTGACAACAGCCAGCTGGTGGACAAACTGGAGAACTACCTGGACCGGATGCAGGCCAGGGAGCCCGACTATGACCGCATGCGCAAGGAACTGGCGGGGCTGCTGGACGACGTGGAATTGCGGGAGGTTGCCGACCGGGGCAGCAACGGGGAGGTGATCAAAAAAACTTTCCTTGACGTAGCCAGTCAGCATTCCGGCTTTTCCAAAGCGCACGTCGCCAAACTCTCGGAAGTATTTGACCAGGTGAAAGGCATTGCGCAATCCGGCGGCAGTACCCCCGATAAAGCCATGCGGGCGTTTGATTCGTTTACGCCCGGCCGGGAGGAAGACACGCAGCGGCTCCGGGAAAAACCGGGGGAATACTTACGCCGCTCGGGTCGCCAGGAAGTGAGCCCGGAAGCCTTGCAGCGCGACCTGGAAGTCATGATCCACGCGCCCGGCAGTACGCCGGAGGTGTTGCGCAACCGGCTCAGCCAGTTGGACCGCAATACATTGGTAGCCCTGGTAGCGGCCCATCCGGACATTCCGCAACAACGCGCTGACCAGCTTGTGCACTACGCCGAAAAAGCAATTGAAACGATTATGGAAAAGTTTGGCAGCACGCAGGCGGCTCCCAACTCAAGACAGGATGCCATCCGTTCCAACGGCCCTTCGGCAAACAATTCTCCCGAGACGGATGCTTCCGGCTGGAAGGGCCGTTTTGAAGACAAGTTGCGCCATTATTTCGACGGGTTGCAGCGGCCCGAACTGAACTACACCCGGCTCCAGCGTGATTTTGAGCACATTCTGCAAGATCCGGCTGCTACCTTTGGTATACTAAAGAGCCGCCTGAGCCGCATGGACTGTGATACGCTGCTTGCCCTGCTCTCCTCGCGGGAGAACGTTTCAAAGGAGGATGCCGAAAGAATGATGCGGATCATAGAAGAGGCGCGGAATTCAGTGCTCCGGAAAGGTGAAAGTGTGGAGCAGGTAGTAGCCAGCCGGCTGGCGCAAGTCGAGGCAGTAGCCCTCAGCAAAGCAGAACACGTGCGGAAAGCGGCGGCAACTGCCGCCTGGTGGCTCTTTGCATCGGCAGCCGCCTCGGAGGTAGCCGCAGCAGTAGGGGGAGCCCTGGCGATCCAACCCGGTCTTATTCTTCTCTTCTGATTTGATATTGCCAATGCGTAATTGCGGGTACCCTGGTAGGTATCCGCAATTACGCCATTTTTCAGAACTTTACTTCGCGCTGATCAGAACGCGGATCAGTTCCCCAACGGCCGGTCCAAACAACTGATTCACCGGCGGGCAATCTTCTCCTTGCAGATACTCTCCCCATATCCTTCGGGCCAGGGTAAGCAATCTGGATTTGGATGAACTGCTGAGCGCATTAAAGCCGGCAGTGAATACCAATACTTCTTCCTGCTCGGCCAGCACGCTGGCTTCCAGGTGGATCATTGCTTGTGTGAGTGCAAGCGTGGTGAGGTTTTGCTGGTGCATCTCAACCGGCATTTGAAATGGTGAAACAATAACACGAGTCCCCGGGAGCGGAGCAGTTCCGTAGGCGGGATCAGAAAAGAGGCCGCAATGAGCATTCCCCCGGAACGCCTGGTGTATCCTGGTCACCGGCTCCGGACGGCCTGCGCCGCTTTACCTGCCGAATGCACTACGTACCTGAAAGTGACGGCAATACCGGGAGATATCACCCGTGCGCGCTGCAAACCCTGGAGGGCCAGCTTGAAGTGGTCGTAGGCGTCCCCAAGCGTAGCCCCCTCTACCGATAAGCGGGCCGTTTGCTGCCCGGAGAGGTGCAGCCCTTGCGCGCTTTCAATGATGACTCTGAAACGGCTGGATTTGTGAACAAATCGCACAACGAGGTTAGGTTCCATGATTAAAATGGTTAGGTGGGTTGGTGCTGAATCTGCCAGGGGCGGGTGATTGCCAAAGCGTCTTTTTGATGCGGGCCGATTACCCGGAAGTGCGCCTGGCCGTATGACCGGGCCCGGGTGCGTATTTCAAATGGACGCAATTGCATAAAGGTTTGGTAGTCATCATAATCATATCCTGTTAATGCCCCTGCATTCGTGGGGTTTTCAATGCATTGCAAAGAGGTACATCCGGCCGAGGCGAATTTATTTTGTCCAAGGTACTGGGTGATTCTGTAGAAAGTCTGTGGTTAATGCACAGGCTGGAAATAAAAGTTATTTTTTTACGCTTCGCCTTCGCCAATGGCGGCGTAACCTGCGGCCGGACCGCAAACGTATACGCTCTACAGCAACAGCAACGGGCAGATTCGTTTTCACGTGCACAACGGGGAAAGCCTTTTGGCAACCAACCAGAATGGCCGACATCGCATCATACCTTCCTTCCGTCCCCGGTAAATGGGTAAAGCACTTTGCCCAGGCCGGCTTAACGGCGAAAGGCATTCTTTACTTCCTGCTGGGAGTACTGGCGTTCATGGCGGCCTTCGAACTGGGCAGCACCACCCGGCACGTTGGCCGGAAGGGCGTGTTGTCCTTTATCGAGCAACTCGTGATCGGCAGAGTCCTGCTGGGGCTTGAGGCGGTGGGGCTGGTGTGCTACAGCATCTGGAAACTGTTGCAGGCGGCCAAAGACACGGAGGGAAAAGGGACCAGCCTCAAAGGTATCGTCTACCGGTTGCGTTACGCCGCCAGTGGCGCTTCCTACGGGCTGCTGGCACTCATTGCCTGCGAACTGGTCTTCGATACGGACGGGGAAAACGGCAGCGGCAGCCTCAGACGGACGATCACCGCCGCAATGCTGCAAAATCCCTTAGGCCGGTGGCTCGTGATCGCGTCAGCGGTAGTGATTGCCCAGGGCGGCGTGTACTACATCTACCAGGCGCTCACCGGGAGGTACCAGCGGAAAATAAAAGAGGCCGGCCTGAAGCATAAAGCCGAAAGAGCCATGATCAAAGCCGGTAAAGCCGGGTACGCTGCCCGGGGCATCGTGTGGATCATCGTCGGTTACCTGCTGCTGAGAGCCGCCCTCGATACCCGGTCGGGTGGTACCCGGAACGCCTTCCGGTTCCTGGAGAACTCCTTTTACGGATCTTACCTGCTGGGGGGCGTAGCCCTTGGCTTGATCTGCTATAGCCTGTTTGCCTTTATGGAAGCCAGGTTCCAGGCCAGCAGCAGGTAGCACCCCCGTTTTTATGGATCAGGCTATCGGCAGAACCGGCAGGCTATCGGGCTGCCCGTAGCGATGCGTGGAGCAGCATAGCCCCGCATGCATGTCCCCCGTATGCCGGCCCATCGGGCTGCTCACTCCTGATTTGCTTCAGACTCCCTCCAGATTTGCTATAGAATTGCACCGTAAGGGGTAGTAGTAAGCGTAAATGAATTTCCATTTAAACAACTACGATCATGAAAACAAATGCGATAAACAACTGGACTCGGATGGCTATGGGCATTGGGGTAACGTGCCTGCTGAGCTTCTCCTCGTGCGGGGTAGCCGAAAACGCCGACGAAGTGGACACGGAAACAACCGGCGCCGAGGAAGGAGCCAAAACAGATGACGGGCTGTTTGAGTCAAACGAATTTTTTGATCGGTTCAACACGGCCAATCTCTTCGAAGACCGGGACCTGAACCATGACAATTTCCTGGATGAGAATGAGTTCAACGACAGCAATTACAACATGTGGGATACCGACAATGACGGATTGCTGGAGGAAACCGAGTGGAATGACGATGTTAAGAATTTTGGCTTAGGCGACGAAAACTGGGGTTCCTGGGATGCCAATAAAGACAACCAGGTGGACAGGAATGAATTCAACTCGGCCCTGAAAGATAAGAACTACTTTTCGGCCTGGGACGCCGACAGAAACAACAAGATTACCGAGCGGGAGTACACGGACGGAGTTTTTGGGTTATGGGATGACAATGACGACGGCTTTGTTGAAAAGGACAGATACGATACCCATTACAACACCTATTTCGGAGACTGACTTTCCGGTGGACCGGCCAGGGGCTGGTGTACTGCCCCTGCTACTGAAAAAAGCAGCTTTCAGGTATCCGGGCCAGATAAAGTATAAGTTCCGGTGAGAGTGGTTTATTGTATATCAGCGCGTGATCTGCCCATCTGCATCTCCTTAAATCTATTCATCTGCTTATCGTATTTGTACCGAGCCCGACAATCATTCCGATCATGATAGAAAGAACCCGGTTGCCCTTTGTTTTTGTGTTGTTGCTCACTGGTTTCCACCTGTTCCAGGCGCACCTGCCTTCCCGCTACCCGTTTGAAACCTTTGGCCTGCCTGCTATTTTTGCAACCTCAGCATTAACAAGGGATACAACCCATCTTCCCCGCGTCAGGTTCATTACAAATGGTCCGGCCCTGAGCCCGCCGGTAGAGGCTAAACTGCGGAAGGGCATTCACTTTCTGTATAAGTTCTATATTACGCAGCTCGGTTACGCCTTTCCCCAGGAAATGCCCATCGTAATCCGCATTTTTGGGGATCACAATGCGTACATGGCTTATACCGCGCAAGTGACGACCAGCCCCGTCAACACGCACGTCGGATTGTACGTGTATGACACGCGGGAGATAGTGGTATGGAGAGGAGCCAATAACGCTCTTTTCAAGAAGATTGTTTTCCATGAAACCAGCCATTTGTTACTGCGGAGCCGGAAAGGCTTCTGTCCGCGTTGGCTGAGTGAGGGGTTATCGGAGTATTTCGAGGAACTGGACCTGTCGGGGAATGTAACAGTAGTGCGCCCTCAGCTTAACAGGGATAAACGGATGAAGAAACGGTTGCTGGCAGGCAGGTTGCCGGCATTGGAAGCCTTTCTTGCGCAGACTGACCAGCAGTGGTCCCGTGCGGACAATAATTCTGCCATGCCTCGTACGCTTGCCTGGTCGCTGGTATACTTTCTGATGGAAAGTGAAGGAGGGCAGCAGGTCATCAAAGAATTGCTTTCTTATTACCAGAACCGGCGGATGCATCCGGGCCAATCGGTTTCTTTGGTAAATACCTTGACGGGAACGGGGTCTTTTGTTTCTCTTCGTCCGGGGATGGCCGTGAAACTGGAAAAAGAATGGCACCGGTGGGTAGCACAGGAAAGAGAGGAGCAGCAAATTATGCTTGGGCCTCTCTGGAATACAACTTAAAGACAAGTGTCCACGGCTAATTCTCTATGAGGGGAAATCTACTTATCGGACAATAATTTACTTTCTGTATAGAACAGAGTTGCACAAAACGTGAACTAAAAGGTTCAATTCAAAAGAGGGCAGGAACAGCCTTTCCCTCTCTTTACAGGAGTACATTGTCTACCGGGGTTAGGGGGCAGGCAGGGGCTGCTCCTGAAGAATGCCCCTCAGGTTGACGTTCAATGGTGCGGCAAATGGCTTCCAGCGGCAGGTGGTGGGGACAGTCGCCGAAGAGGTCTTCGATCTCCCCACCGATCACGTCCAGCCCGAAGAAGGCGTGCGATACCAGAAACACCACTACCGGGGTAAACACACCCGCCGTGTCCACCAGACCCAGCGGCAGCAGAAAACAGAAGAAGGCCACGATGCGGTGACTGAGTGAGTACCGAGTAAGTGAAGGGCACGGGCGTATTTCTGATGCGTTCACAGCCGCCCAGTATGTCCGTCATCTGTCTGAGGCTTTCCTCCAGCAGGGGCACGTAGTAGGCGTGCACCCACCCTTGCCGGCGTACCTGCTGCAACTCAAGTCCCATCAGGTGCAGGAGGGCGAAGGGCGCATGGGCTGGCTGCGCAGGTAAGTGATTTGCCGGGCAGGGAGCAGAAGTTCCATATCCGGCCTAGGAGCCGTATCGCGGAGGTGGTGCCTGAGGGCATGGGCCAGTGCAATGGCCTGATACACCAGCTTTCTGCCAGACTCATCCGGGGAATTGTCAGACTCCTTCTGCCGGCCGTTGCCGTGTACCTGATGGCTGGCATGTTGTTCACCGGCTAAGGCTGACTGACTGGCTGGCGGTGCCTCCACCAGGGTGAGCACCTGCCGACCGGACCATAATAAGCTTTTACAAGGCTGACATCCTGCTGTACTTTGATATCGTTTGCGGGGATTACTATCTGTCGATAAACCCTTTGCAGTGGCAGCTGGCCCCCAGTGCACAGAGTCACATCTTTATTCCCTTCAACAGCTACGATGAATGGCACACCTTTGAAATTCCGGTTCCCAATCCGCCCGCTGAAGGAGATTTCACCATCAGGATTTACCAGCCGGTGTTTTACCATCCGGAACTGGCCATTGAGTACAAAAACACCGCCCGGCAACCCAGAGGGGCTGATGCTGATCTGGGCATCGGTTTTAATCCGGTTCCCATAGACGTGATTGCCAATGGACCGGGATCAGACGGCCGTCTGCTGATTGACAATGTATTCGCCCGCCTGCTGTTTACGGGGGTTGAGCCGGCAAAGGAAAGCAGCGTGACGGAGGTAAGGAACCCTAAAAATACCCTGATCGGGAAAGAAGTGGTAACGCAGTATGCGGATGTACCCGAATACAGGAACAGGGAACTGATCTACCCCACGGCCTGGCGGGTGATAAAGGCTGACGGCACCCGTGAACTTACAAGGGCGTGGACCCGCCCCGGTTACGACGAGGACGAACGGCTGACAGACCTGCTGCTGAATGCCCGGGTGGAGGCATCCGCCCGGCCCCACGAAAAGATCACGGGAACGCTGGACGGTAACGTGTTACCCATTGATTACCTCAGAATTACCTACCACAGAAACAAAGTGTACAAGATTAACGGGTTCACCTGGGATGTGCGCAAACGCAGTGTGCAGGTGGAACTGATTGAGGTACTTACGGACCTTCCGGTGCGGCCTGATTACCTGCTGACGGAAGAATACCTGATTATTACAACAGAAGAAAATACGGCAATCATAACTGAAAGACGCACTTAAAAACTTAAACGGTTCACAAATCAGTCCTGACTTCAATGACCCGGCAGCAGGCGGTGTTTTGAGAAAAACACAGTATCAATCTGGATCAGGGAATGCAGCGGGGACGGCACCCTGATCAGCCGCAACATGAAAACAGGGCAGATCAGACCGGTAATCCAATGATAACACAAGATCAGGATACACTGCCACCGCCGCCGTTCGGCATCAAACCATTTCCTACACCCTTTGAGCTGATTGGCATCAACCGGGAGCAGGAGCAGGCTTACCGGGAAATCATTGCAAAGCCGTTCTGGACTGCTACGGACAACTGGCTGATTTACCACGCCCGGATGGAGTGGCGGCAGGAAGAAAGGCTGTGGTATATTCCGTATTCTCATCCGGAGCTGCTGGCCTTTGATCCCCGTACGGATGATCAGATTGCCGGCAGGGTGCAGAAGCTGCTGATTGAGGAGCGCAGCCGGGAGGGCGTCCCACAATAAAAAAGGGGCACTGGTGCCCCTTACCTGTTATTCACCTCAGATATAAGCTGATCAATTATGCCGGCTCGTTTAGGCTTACCCAATCCGCCATTTGTTTGTTTGTTTCCTAAGGTTTTATTAAACAGGTCCGGCAGATTGGTTCCTGCCAGATCTCCCGGCGATTCTTTAAAAAAGACGTTTTGTGCAATAGACCACTTCAAGTCATAGGAGTCTTTATCTATCATAGGTTTTAGCTCATAGAGTAAATAAGATAACAGAGTGGGTCCGCCTTTCCACTGCAGCGAAACGGGCACAGTGTTTTTGCATTCTAATCCCATAATGGCTTGCAGGTTCTCCATTTTACAGTTAATCACCTTTGCATCTGTCAGCCCTTCAAATAATGTAGCTAATGCGTCAGGAGACTTTTGCCACCTGAAGATTTTATCTGGCTTGAAACAAAAACCACTCTTTGACTGTCCCATGTCAACAACATCCTGATGAAGTGCTGTTGCTGTTGCTGAACAGGGTTGTGGGCTCGGGGACAGCACTTCATATAGTTCTGAAGGATAAATGTCTTCCTTATTGATAAACGGCTCTTTACCTTCCCTCTGCTCATCCTTTTTGAACCACATCAACCATTCCAGATATTTCAGATGGATAATTAAATCAAGGTGGGTGCCCTCAATGGGCCAAATGCCTTCATAATGGTTGTGAATCAAATCAATATGGTGGGGTTCAAGAGCATATCTCCCATCTTCGCCCTTCAATGTCTGAATATAAATCTTCTTATAATTGGTTCTGTAAAGACCAATCCGTTTCTTTGTCATAGCTATTTCAAGCCTGAGCAACTCCTCCTTTATGACAGTTTGTTTATACTGATCCAAGAAAATTTCAATTCTAATATCCAGATGCCTTGATGTGTTTTCGGCAAAGGCTTTCTCCTGTTCACTTCTGATCTTATCATAATCCGCGTAGTCAATTTTCTCAAGCTCAGTGAGCAAAGAATAATGAGGTTTGGCCTCTTCAGGGGAGGCATCTTTGAATAAATCAGGCCCTGAATAAGGTATTTCCTTTTCTTTTGCTTGGATCCATTCAAAAATGATGGTGGCAATTGTACGGGTTAGAACAGAATAGGCAATTCCGATCGTACCCATCGTAGCCATGCCAGCCGCTTTAATCGATACATCCTCTTGGTATCTGTGAATATCAGATTTCATTGTGCGCAGAAATAAGCTTTTATCACCTCTAACCATCTCAAACCGGCTGTTGAGGCTTTTCTCAATCTTGGCTGGATTAAGGCCATGATTAAAAATAGTGCCGATAAAATCTAAATTCTTATCCATAAGACAGAAAGAGGACTAGTACTACAGCGGCATTTAAGGAGGGGAAGCATTTCGTTTCTTGTAATGGCACTTTTGGGCCCTTCTCTGATGCCTTCTTCTCCAGTTGGACCAATGCAGGACTTGCCCAGCCAAGGGCATTCTAAACAGCAATAGCCAGCAGAGCAATTGTCTTATTTCGGCAGCAGACAAAGCGATGAGTTCATCACTGGCAGTGTTTTATTTTAGTTCTTTTGCCCGTACGGCTACCAGGAAAGCATGGGCTAGCAGGGCTAAGGTTATATGGCGGTACCAGGCCTGCCACTTGCGTACTTCGTAGTGATCCAGTCCGCACTCCCCTTCAGCTAACCCGAATCCCTGCTCGATCTGCCAGCGCTGGCCGGCTATCTTGACTAATTGTTCTAATGAGGCTTCCTGGCGAGGGGCAAAAACCACATAATAAGCTATATCAGCGGGGTCTTCCAGACTCCGCCTCAGGAGTAAGCAGTGACCCAAGTGGGCTTCCGCTGCCACCTGCAGGCGCCACAGGGGCACTACTGCCCAGTCATAGAGGCGCGGTCCTTTGGCCCCTTCCCCGGCCGGTAAGCGCTGCCAGTCTTTGGGCCCGGCCTTTTGAGCAATCTCACTGGCGGGCAACTGCCTGAAGCCCTCAACCCACAAAGGTTCATTCCTGGGCACGGCCAGCACAAAAGACACCTCTTGCTCTTCCAGCCACCTCCTCAGCCTGCGATCTCCCCCATAGATACTCTCGCCGGTCACCCACCTGAAAGGCACTTTTTCATCAATTGCTGTTTGGATCATCTGCCGGGCCAGCGCTGGTTTAGTGGCAAACTTGGTTTGCCTGGCGATGCCTGACAGTTTGCTCCCCTGCCGGTCCCCGAGCCAGTCTTTGGGCAAATACAAACGCCCATCAATAAAGGCCGATCCACTCTGGGTGGCATAAGCTAAGAACACGCCAATCTGACAATTCCCGACTCTGCCCGCTGTGCCACTGTATTGCCGTTGGACTCCGGCCGACTGATCTCCCTTCTTGAGAAAGCCCGTCTCATTGACGATCAATACGCCTTCTTGTGATCCTGTTTGCTCTGCCACATATCCTCTCAGCGCCTTCATCACCTGCTCACTCTGCCAGTCGGCCTGGTTGAGCAAGCGTTGCACTCCGTCCGGGTTCAACTCCCCTGACTGTTCTGCCAGTTGCCAGCCGTTCTTTCGCTCACACTGGCTTAAGAGCCTTTCAAATATCCCAATGCTCTTTTTCGAGGCTCTGAGCGTGAAAAGCAGGGCGCAATCCTGCCATGTAGTGCTTCTGGTTCTGCCTCCCGCTCCGCTGTCATCTCGCTCATGATAGTCCACTCATTAGTGCTACGCTAAGTTACCAACTTAACTGCCGCTGTAGTACTAAGAAGCCTTGGTTGGTGAAAGATCAGATTCCGACAAATGGATTGATAATGGTAAGCGTATCAATGGCCTGACTGCCGTGCATGTCCTCCGAGTAGATCCGGGTGCATCCGTTCTCCAGGGCTGTAGCGACAATCAGACTGTCGTAGTAGGAAAACCCGTAGCGGTGCTTCACTTCGAATGCCCGCCGGATGGTAGACGGCAGGATGAGGACCACCGGCAGGGCGTTCATGAAGTAACCGGCCCGGATTGCAGCATCCGGAAAGGAGAGCCGGCCTTTGCGGACGGTGGCCGTTACAAATTCCCCGATCACCTGAGTAGAAAGCATCAGGTCCGGTTCCGTGCTCAGAATGTGCAGCGCCGCTGCTCCTTGCCGCTACCCGCATCCAGGGAGTAGATCAGAAAATTGGTATCCAGGAAGGTCTTACCGCTCATTGGCCTCATCCCGGTTGAATTTGAAGCCGTCGGGCATCTGTACCGGGTTGGCCCTGAGAAAGTCCGTCAGGCGTTTGCGGTCTGCCGGACCCGGGTCCGGCTCCTGACCGTCGTCCTGCAAAAGAAGCTGGCGCACCTCGGCTTGTACCTGCTCAGGCAGGGCCCGGTACACGGTAAGAAAGGCGTGTGCGGTTTGTTGGGTTGGAGTGTTCATAATCAGGAAGTTTTGGTAGGTGAGAGATCGAATTCCAGCCGGTTTACGGCCTGCTGTTTCATACTCTCCACCGTGCGGAGGTACTTGGTGGTATGGGTCAGGTCCGAATGCCCCAAGAGGTTTGAGACCGTGTGCAGGTCCGTGGCATTCAGCAGCAGGTTGCAGGCGAAAGAGTGCCGGGCTACATGGTAGGAAAGATGTTTGCTCAGGCCGGCACGGCCGGCCCATGTCCGAAGGTTCTTGTTGGTACCGTTGGCCGTGGGCATCTCAAAAACAGGTGCGTCAGGCTCTTTCCTCTCTCCCATCAGAATCCGGGCCGTGGCGTTGAGGGTAATCATTACGGACAGGTCCGTTTTACTCTGCAGGACCCGTATTGCCGTCTCATCCACGTGCTTCCAGCGGAGGGCCACAATATCCACAAACCTGAGGCCGGTCATACAGCTGAACAGGAAGGCCCGCCGTACGGTCTCATTCCCGCAATGAGTGGCAGCCAGCTGCCTTATCTCGGCAACCGTCAGAACGTCCTTGCGTACCTGCCCCTTGCCGGCCTTATTCTGCACATCCGCCGCGGGGCTTGCCGGGAATATCTTATCCCGCACCGCCTGCCTGAGAACCTGTTTGAACCGGGCAAAGTAGGTGGCCGGGGTTTCCCCGTACAGATGCTGCTCCAGATGCTCTTTAAAGCCATGGCACAGGCTTTCTGTTACCTCGTTGGGCCGCAGGTGTGTTCTCTCTCCCAGATAGGCTTTAAAGTAGCGCAGCGCCCCTTCTACCGTCCTTACGTTCTTCTTCTGGTAAGTGGCAGCGTAGTTTTCAAAGTACTCAATGAAGTTGATCTTCTTTTTGATCGGGGAGCCAAAGCCGTGTTCCTCGGAGCTGGTCTGAAGCCGGCTTTTTGTCAGAATGTTTTCAGCCAGTTTCAGCGTTTCCTTGTTGTGCTGCTTTTCGTTCTCATCCTTGGGGCGTTTGAACAGGTACAGCTTCAAAAACTCCTTGCGCCTGCCCTCTTCCCCGTAGTGATCGGTACAGACTTTGTCTCCCGTCTTTGAGTATCTTCTTTCTGAGAGTGATTGACATACGTTCCCTTGGTTTCCTTTGCTTTACAATATAGCAAAAGAAGAGACACGGGGGACAAGCGGGAGACAAAAAAAGTAAAACCAACGACAAACAACGGAAAGAAAGCCAAGTAAAAAGCCCCGAATCTTAACGAAACGAGGCTTTTTACTTGTTGTTGTTTGCTCTTGTTTGAGCCTAAGATACCAGGAGCGGGAATCGAACCCGCACGGGCTTTAAGGCCCACGAGATTTTAAGTCTCGCGTGTCTACCGATTCCACCATCCCGGCTTCAACTACTGTATGGTAGTTGTCCCAAAGGAAAAAGCACCTGTAACGGTGCTTTTCGAAGGAGAGCGAAAGACGGGGTTCGAACCCGCGACCTCGACCTTGGCAAGGTCGCGCTCTACCAGCTGAGCTACTTTCGCGTGAATTAAGGATGCAAATATAGGGTAACCGCAAAAAACTTCAAGGAATTTTTAATAAAAAAATTCCTCATGCGGCAAAAAAAAGGCCTTCCACTCCTTCACTTTCCGGCTGCCACCGCTCATTTTCAAAGCATTACTTCTTCCCAAGCGTCAGCTTGATTTCGTTCAGCTTCAGCAGGGCCTCCACCGGCGAGAGGGTGTTGATGTCAATTCCGTCCAGCATGGCCTTCAGCACCTCAAATTTCGGATCGTGCCCGCCAAAGATGCTGAGCTGGTAGTTGGCTTTGGGAATCTCCCGGATTTTTTCTCTGGTCTTGTCGCGGATCTTGTCCTGCTCGAGGTGATGCATGATTTCGCCGGCCCGCAGCACTACGCCCTGGGCATGCCTGCCATCTGCGCCACGTGGATGCCGAAACTGTGTTCACTGCCGCCCTCCTTCAGCTTCCGCAGGAAAACCACCTTGTTGCCCGCTTCCTTCACCGACACGTTGAAGTTCTTCACGCGGGGAAAATCAGCGGCCAGCTGGTTGAGTTCGTGGTAATGGGTGGCAAAGAGGGTCTTGGGGCGGTGCGGATGCTTGTGCAGGTGCTCCACAATGGCCCACGCAATGGAAATACCGTCGTAGGTGCTCGTGCCGCGGCCGATCTCGTCCATGAGCACGAGGCTCCGGTCGCTGAGGTTGTTGAGGATGCTGGCCGTCTCGGTCATTTCGACCATAAACGTAGACTCGCCCCGCGACAGGTTATCGGAGGCTCCCACGCGGGTGAATACCTTATCCACCATGCCGATGGTGGCACCGCCAGCCGGCACAAAGCTGCCCATCTGCGTCATCAGCACGATCAGGGCGGTTTGCCGGAGCAGCGCCGACTTACCCGCCATATTCGGCCCGGTGATGATCATGATCTGCTGGTTTTCGCTGTCCAGCCGGATGTCATTGGGCACGTAGCTTTCTCCGGGCGGCAGTTGCTGCTCAATCACGGGGTGACGGCTTGGCCGAAATGGCAATTTCCCGGCTTTCGGTTACCTCTGGCCGCACGTATTTGTGCCGTGCAGCCACGCGGGCAAACGACAGGAGGCAGTCCAGCTGGGCCAGCACCTGTGCATTCTGCTGGATCTGCGTGACGTACTGGGCTGCCGTGAGCACCAGTTCATTGAAAAGCGCCTGCTCAATGCTGTAGATCCGGTCTTCGGCGGTCAGGATTTTTTCCTCGTAGGTTTTCAGCTCCCCGGTAATGTATCGTTCGGCATTCACCAGCGTCTGCTTTCTGATCCAGCCTGGCGGCACCTTATCCTTGTGGGCATTGGTGACTTCCAGATAGTAGCCGAATACTTTGTTGAAAGCCACCTTCAGGGAAGTGATGCCAGTGTTGGCGACTTCACGGGCCTGCAACTGCATGAGGTAATCCTTGCCTGAAAAGGCAATCCCGCGCAGCTCGTCGAGTTCGTCATCCACGCCGTCTTTCATCAGCCGGCCGAGGTTGGTGACCAGGGGCGGATCTTCGTTCAGTTCAGCCTCCAGCTTTTCCAGCAGAAACGGACACGGGTTGAGCAGGTCGGCAAACTGGCGCATGAGCGGCAGACCGGCTTCCGCCAGCAGGCCCTTCACCGGAATGATCTGGCGCAGGGAACGCTTCAGTTGCAGGAGTTCACGCGGATTGATCCGCCGGGCGGCAACCTTGGAGATCAGTCGCTCCAGATCGCCCACGCCCTTGATGCAGCCCAGCAGTTCGTCGCGGAGGTCGGCGGAACCGGTAAAGAAGGAGACCGTGTTGAGCCGTTCTTCGATCCGGGCTTTTTCCTTCAGGGGCAGCACCACCCATTTTTTCATCAGGCGGCTGCCCATCGGGGTCACCGTCTGGTCCAGTATCTGCAGCAGGGGCACGCCTCCCTCCTGCTGCGGATACACCAGCTCAAGGTTGCGGATCGTAAACTTATCGAGCCACACGTACCGGTCTTCGTCCAGCCGGGATATTTTAGAGATGTGGCCGGTTTCGTGGTGTTCGGTTTCGGCGAGGTAGTGGAGCACGCAGCCGGCGGCCACAATGCCTTCCTTCAGATTTTCAATGCCGAAACCTTTCAGCGTGGTGGTCTGGAAGTGCCCGGTCAGCTTTTCGTAGGCGTACTGGTAGCCAAACACCCAGTCTTCCAGGTGGAACGTGTTGTGCTTGTCACCAAAATGGCCCGCGAAATCTTTCTTTTTTCCCTTGCAGTGCAGCACTTCGGAGGGACTGAAACTCTGCAGCAGTTTGTCGATGTAGGCGGCATCGCCCTGGGAGGCAAAAAATTCGCCGGTAGAAACATCCAGAAAGGAAATGCCGACCGCATCACTGCCGAAGTGCAGGGCGCAGAGGTAATTGTTGCGCTTGACGTCCAGCACGTTGTCGTGGTACGAAACGCCGGGCGTTACCAGTTCGGTCACGCCGCGCTTTACGATGCCCTGCGCGGATTTGGGATCTTCGAGCTGGTCGCAGATGGCCACGCGGTGACCGGCCCTCACCAGCCGGGGCAGGTACGAATCGAGGGAATGGTGCGGAAAACCGGCCAGCGGAATATCGGAAGCGGCTCCGTTGGACCGTTTGGTGAGGACGATGTCGAGAATCCTGCTGGTCCTGACGGCGTCTTCCCCGAAGGTTTCGTAGAAGTCGCCGACGCGGAAGAGCAGCAGGGCGCCGGGGTATTTCGCCTTGATGAGGTTGTACTGCTTCATCAGCGGCGTTTCGGCTCTGGCGGCAGCCGATTCTTTATCGGGGGCGGGTGTAAGCTCAGTCAAGGGCATGCAGGCAGTAAGAGATATCATTCAAACTTACTAAAAACCGCCCTCTTTTCCCCGGCCGGAAAGCAAAAAGCCGGTACGGAATTGTACCGGCTCTTTGCCATATTCAGCTTAACGGGTATTTCAATAGCTGTTACCAGTAACCACTCTACTCGTAACCCTGGGTCTGCTGACCAGCCATGGAGGGATTTGAGTTAATCTCCAGCTGCGGAATCGGCCATACCCAGGCACGGGACGCAGGGGTAAGCCGGCAGTTGGCCGTACCGGCACCGCACTCCGCACCGGCACCCCGGTCAATGGTGCGGGTAGTACGCTTCAGGTCAAACCACCGGTGGCCTTCGGCAAACAGTTCTTTTCTCCGCTCCACGGCAATGGCATCCACCAAAGCGGCACCTGCCAGGATTGCAGGCGTGTAGTTGTTGATGCGGGCGGCCCGCAGTGCATTGAGATCGGCCAACGCGCCGGCTTCCTTGCCGGCCTGCAGGGCTCTGGCTTCGGCCCGGATCAGGTACATCTCGCCGGTACGGGATACTTTCCAGTTTACGAGGTTGTCACCTTTAGGCCGCTGATCTGCTGGTGTTAAAGCAGTTTCATTTTCTAATCTGCCTTTTTCATCCGTACGGCTAAAGTATTTATATAAAATTGGTCTTCTGGCATTGGATAGCAATCTGCTAGCAAAATATGCAGGGTAACGGATATCGTTCACCTGGTCAAACAGTGCCTCCACGGCAGCGGCCGGCCGGTAGCGGTTCCGGTTGTTGGCGGCAGCATGGGCTCCGATGGAAGGCGATCCTTCACCAGCATTGAATGCTACTGACCAGATTACCTCGGCCGTAGAAGCGTCTTTCCAGATGTTGGGGAAATCAGCCCTGGAGGCCAGCGGCCGGGCCGTGATGACCTGGGTAGCGTAACTTTCGGCCTGTGCGTAGTTTTTCGCGTACAGGTGCATCCGCGCCAGAAAAGCTCTTACGGCTATCTGATCAATACCGGCCCGGCTGGTGCCAGAATTGACAGGCACGTCTACGTCACCCAGCAGCGTTTCGGCCTGCTCCATGTCGGCAAATATCTTGTTGTAAGATTCAGCTACCGTGAGCCGGGCCGGCTTGTTATTGATATCCACTACTTCAACGTAAGGAATACCAGCTGCCGTTGAGTTGCGGTCAAAGTTCTCACCCCAGTAGCGCAGCACATCAAAATGCGCGTAGGCCCGGATGGCCAGCGCCTGTCCCTGGATCCGGTTGACCCGTTTGGCCTCCGCAGCCGAGAAGCGGTCAATGTTCCGCAGGACGAGGTTAGCCTGATTGATGACCGTAAAGGCCTCCTGCCATGCCACTTCGAGGTCATTTTCGTCGGTAGCATAGGTCCAGTTGACCTGTATCTGCCAGTTGGCGAGGTCTTCGCCGGTCCTGACAAGGTTATCGGCCATCATGTCGGGCAACAAAGCCCAGAAAGCGGTGGTCCGAGCGCCACTGCCATAGTAACCCGTCCGGCGGAACAGTGCGTAGGCACCCGTCAGGGCAAATTCGTAGTCCTGCACCGTGGTAAATATCTGGGAACCGTCTTTCTGGAACAGCGGCTCTACTTCGAGCACACGCTGGCAGGTCCCGAGGAGCAGCACACCGCTCAGTCCGGCATTGATCAATATACTTTTTAGTTTCATTTTTCTGAGAAGATCCCCGTGCCCGAAGGAGAAGTTTAAGTTTGCAGGCCTGCCGGCGGCCGTCACGATCCGGCTGCATGGAAATAATTTTCTGAAAATTTTATTACAACCCGAGGCTGATACCGAAAGTCACCGTGCGCAGGGCCGGGTATTGGGCTCCGCTCAGGGTACCAGAAATCTCCGGGTCAAAGCCTTGAAACTGAGTGAAGGTGAGCAGGTTTTGCCCTTGGGCAAACAGCCGTACGCTGCTGAGTTTTGCCCGGCTGATCAGGCTCACAGGCAGAGAATACGAAACATTGACGTTTCGGAAGCTCGCAGGAAATTTCCCTTCTCCACAAAATGGGTAGTGGACTCACGGAACGTCGCCTGCTGGGAATCCGGGTAACGCTGCCCGGCTTATGCCACTCGGTGAGCAACGCTGCAGAGAGATTATCCGTCAGATAGGCAGGGTTCTCCACATTGGTCCGGTCATTGTTGTAGATATAGTTGTCGGCCACGAAACTGAACAAGCCGCTTACTTCAAAACCCTTGAACTTGAGGGTGGAGCCGAAACCACCAAAGTAAGGTGCTTCGTAAGAACCGGCGATTACGCGGTCATCGTGGGGATTGTAGTCCTCGGTTACTTCCCCTGCTGGTTAATGAACAGTTGGTTGCCGTTTTCAGGGTTTACGCCGGCGTAGGGAACCACGTAAATGGAATTAATGGATTCACCCACGCGCAGGATGGTCAGGCCGGAAATGATCTCCTCCCGTCCACCTTCCAGTGCCACGATTGCATTGCGGTTGTAACTCAGGTTGGCATTTACATTCCTGTAAAATCGCTAATTTTCAGAATGTCTGAATTCAGGAAAAGTTCAACCCCGCGGTTGCGGAGCTTGCCGACGTTAGCGGTCAGGTTCCTGTAACCAGTTGTCAGGGAAAGCGGTCTTCCTGGAAGAGGTCAGTCGTCAGAGAGTTGTAAAATTCAAATGTAGCGTTCACGCGGCCATTGAGGGCAGCCATTTCCACTCCGGTGTTGAAGGTAGTTCTTTTCTCCCACCGCAGGTCCGGATTGGCCAGTTGGGTTTGGTTGCAGGCCGCTCACGCCGTTGTACACCCCGGCCGTACAGTTCCCGGGCCTGGTAACTGCCGATACCCGCCTGGTTGCCCGCCGATCCGTAGCTGATCTTGAACTTCAGTTCGTTGAACAGGCTGTTCTTCAGGCCGGCCATAAACGCTTCTTCCGATACGATCCAGCTGGCACCGATGGAACCGAAGTTGGCAAAACGATAGTTTTCGCCGAAACGGGACGATCCGTCCGTACGGGCACCCAAGGTCAGGAAGTAACGGTTCCGGAAGCCGTAGTTGATAATGGTAAAGGAGAGCAACGCATTTTTGCCGCCCGGGAAGATCCGGTCATCTGGGTTGAAGCCATCCGTTTCGGCTCCGCCCACTGCCGGTATAAAACCATTGGTGGCGTTGCCGGGCGTGTAATGCCCGCTTCGTTCTCGAAAGGTCCGCTCGAGGCCGTAGCCGGTATAGAAGAAGCTGTTGGCGCTGTTTTTAATGACCTCATTGTACAACCCGGCGGTGAGGGTGTGATCGGTGCCAAACTGCCGCGTAGCTGATGGAGGTAGTACCCGTGTGGCGGAATCTTTGCCATAAAAGCGGTTGAAGCTACCCCGGTTGCCCAACTGGCCCGGCCCTGCTGAGTAGTGGGGTCAATGAAAAGGGATCTTTCGTTGCCGGTGAAATCGCCGCCCCAGCTGGTGCGCAGACTCAGGTCTTTGATGAAGGGTACGTTGGTATCCTACAAAAACATTACCCACACCCTTGATCTGCTGCCTAAGATTGCGGTTTTCCAGCAACTCCTGAAATGCATTGGGCTGACCGGAAACAATTGTGGTGTACTTTCCGTCGTCAGCATAAGGCTTTTCGTAGGGGTTCAGCCAGCGGATGGCGTTGAGGGGCGTGGCAATACCGGAGTTGTCTTCGCGGTGTTGGTGAAATCGGAGTAGCCAAAGGTAGAATTTATGCCGAAATTAAAGTCTCCGGCGGTGCTTTCCACATTACCCGTCCGGTGTACCGCTTCAGGCCAGTAGTACGAACGATCCCGGTCTGGTCAAAAAGGGATCCGGATAGAAAATACTCGTTTTGTCGGTGGCACCTGATACGCTCAGGGCGTGGCTGTTGGTGCGGCCAGTCTGGAAAATACGTCGGCCCAATCGGTATCGATCTGCCGCAGACGGGTCAGGTCTTCTTCTTCCCATTCAAACGGGGTTGCCGTTGGCCAGTTCATAGGATAGTTTTTCTTCCGAATTCATCAGCCGCAGCTTATTCTCAGGTGCTCTGGAAAACCGGTCTGGAAATCGTAGGTCAGGCGGGCCCGGCCGTTTTGCCCTTCTGGAGGTAATTACAATCACACCGGCGGCGCCGCGGGAGCCGTACTGGGAAGTGGACACGGCGTCCTTCAGTACGCTGATGCTCTCAAAGTCGTTCTGGTTAAGGGTGGCAAAATCACTGGCGGTGATCTCAACGCCATCCAGGATGTACAGGGGAGAGTTGCTGCCGAGGATGGAGCCTTTGCCCCGGATGAGTACGGAGGCCGATGCACCGGGCTGCCCTGACTGCGCCTGGATCAGCACGCCGGGCACCTGCCCCCGCAGGGCCTGGTCAAAAGTAGCCAGCGGAATCCGGGCAATCTGGTCCCCACGGACGGCGGCCACCGATCCGGTTACCTGACGCTGCGTCTGAGTAGTGTACCCGGTCACGATTACCTCGCTCAGGGCACTTACGTCCGAAGCCATTCTGACGTCAATGGTGGAGCGGTTACTGACGCTTATTTCCTGAGCAGTCATGCCGATAAAACTGAAGACGAGAGTCGCATTGCTGCCGACAGAAAATCCGGAAGTTTCCTGGGCATCGGAGGAGGTTCCGTTGGTTGAACTTTTTCAAGGATGGTCACTCCGGGTAGCGGTGCCCCGTCCTCAGCGGAGGTGACGCGTCCGGTTACGGTGAGGCCCTGGGGTGCAGCACGGTGCTTTGCCAGCAGCACAATCCATAAAGCAGTGACCAGTTGTAAGAATCTCTTCATAGAGTTGATTGTAATGTTGGATGTAAAGTTCAGGAGGAATTGTAACCCGCAATATATCCAAAATCGGGTATATCTATTTTTGTATACCAAAGAAAATTCTTAATTTTTCCAGTTTGACTGAATTTTATACTACTTTTTGCAAGGAATTGCTTTATATAATTCTATAATCAGTAAATTTTTTCGATTGGTCTTTTATTTATTTCCAATCAGTTTCCCGGCTGTTGCATACCTTTAAAGGGCCCAGAAACAGAGGGTTTTTTCATTTTTCAGCACCGGTTGGAGCTGAAATGCCCGTTCCATTACTCCGGTTCATCCGCCTGCAACCGGCTACAACGCGCCGGTGCCGGTTACCTGACAGAAAATAAAAAAGGCTGCCCTTTGCAGGGCAGCCTCTTTTGCATATCGGCACTAACTACGCCGGTCAGTACGGCGTGGTGGTCACCTGGGTGGGCGTAAACAGGTGGAAACGATGAATACCGAAGCTAACGCTACCGTCTTCTCGTAGCGCTGGCTTTTTATGCAGGCTTTCAAGAATAGAAATTTATTCAAAACTTATTGGAACGCCCAAAGGTTTACATTCAATAAATCTCCCCCTTGTCTTGTTTTTGCTTCCTCTGTTTTGGCCTGGTTCGTTTGCCGCTCTGAGTTAGGTAAATAAATCTTCTGGGTATTTGCCCGCCCGGATTCAAACCACTGGCTGTTCCATTAGGAATAGGAGTTATGGAGGGAAATCCTGTTCTACGATAGTTCTGTCCAGGTGCTTCATACGTTGCCTGAGCGTACATGGCAACGTACTTCTCCTCTATGATACGCTGTATCTGGGCTTCACTACCGGTAAGCGTACTCAAATTCCCTCTTGCAGCTAAGTAGGACTCTGTAGCACTTGCTGCCACTCCTGCTTTTTGCATACGGTTCGGATGGCGGCTCGCATAGCTGCTTCTGCCTCAGCAATGCTTCCACTGGTGCGGACAAGTGCCTCTGCTTCGATAAACTTCACTTCTTCATAAGGAATCAGAGGTAAGGGAGAGCTTGGTTGTGTAAAGACAGTACCAGGACCGTAAAAACTCCCTTTCTCCACGAAGAACGGTTTTCGCGGATCAGAACGAGCCGTCAGAAGGGCATCAAAGGCAGGAGCAATTCCCATTGTACCCGGCCGTTGGATGGCGAATAAATAGTACGGGTTCGCATTCGTTTGGCTCTCCCCGAAAGGAAAACGCGGCTCCTCAGCGATTCCAGTGATGGCACCCGCGCGAATGGCTGTTAAGGCGTTGGCGGCGTTTGCAACTCCCTTTTTGGTAAGATGAATATAATACCTTGCTTTTAAACTCCTGGCGGAGGCAATCCACTTTTGTACATTTCCCCCAAAAATCAAGTCATCTCCGGCGGGAGGTGCAGGGTTGCTGTAAGCAGGAGCACTCAGGTCAGCAATGGCTTCGTCCAACAGGGATTGGATAGAAGCATATACATCCTGCTGCGCATCAAAAGCGGGTTTGCCGTTCTCATCGGGTGAAAACGCTTGGGAATAGGGCACATCTCCCCAGAAAGTTGTAGCCATTCCCAGCGCGTGGGCCATCAAAACCTTGGCAATACCTGCGTAATAGGGATTGTTTTGCGCCTCGGCCTTCTCAATGATTACGGCGCAATCCTTCATTACCCCGCCGTATAACCCATCGGTCCACAAGTTGTTCAAATCCTGCTCGCCAATGTTGTAGCTGGTGTAGGCAAGTTGCTGCGCATCATTACCCGCAAAATATTGCATGACAATACCGGGCATTCTGCCGCCCAACGCCCCGACATTGTACGCACTCTGTGCTTCCGCCGCGGGCAGAATCAGTTTTGGACTTGCATCCGCCAAACTGGCGGGATCTATGTTGGTGTCCCCAAAATCACAGGAAGAAATACCTACTGCGCAGAGACTTACCAACAGCAAACAAATGTTTTTCAACTTTAACATATATGTGATTGCTTGAAATGTAATGGTTAGAAAGTAACCCGTAGAGCGGCACCGTAACTACGGGTATTGGGCATGTTGAAGTAATCCAGACCTACTCCGTTGGAAGAACCCGTAAGGTTGGTTTCCGGGTCAACACCGGTATAGTCCGTGAACAATAGCAGGTTACGGCCCGTCAGCGTAAAGGTAGCTCCTTTGACAAATTTGGAATTACCGAAAATACTGCCGGGCAGCGTGTAGCTTAGGGTTGCTTCCCGCAACCGGGTCCAGGAGCCGTCTTGAATGTTCTCTTCGGTCAACCCGCCAAACCCGTAACGCGTCCACCTGATTAAGTTTACACTACCATTGTTTAAAGGAGCACTCGGATAAAACTCTACGGGTGTCGTATTTGTCTGGCCATCGCTTTCGCGCACGCCCTCAAATACGTACCCTTTAACATCCCGCTGGTCAGCCGACAGCTTGGAAGTACCAAAGTAATTGATAATACCCTGCGTACCGTTCCAAACATCGCCTCCTCTTCTGATGTCGAACAACAGGGAAAGTGATAACCCTTTGAAAGAAAAAGTATTTCTTACGCCTGCCGTCCAGTCAGGAATCGGATTACCCAAAGGCCCATCGGTAGAAGCGATCAAGGGCCATCCGTCGGCTCCGATCAGCAATTGTCCCTCGTCATTTCTATCATACCGGGTGCCGTAGATTACGCCGAAAGGCTGGCCCGCGATGGCGTTGGAAGAACTTCCGGTAAAACCGGCCAGGAACACCCGGTCCACTCCCTCTGCCAGCCGCGTTACCGTGTTGGTGAAAGTATTGAAATTGACATCGATACCCCATTCAAAATTAGTGGTTTTAACGGGGGAAGCATTCAATACCACCTCCCAGCCTTTGTTCTCAATCTCGGCGGAGTTTCTGAACTCGCTGGTAAAGCCGGTGGATGCGGGCACGTCTACCTCAATAATGGCATCGGTCGTTTTTGAATTGTAATACGTAACGTCTACGCCCAAACGGTCACGCAGAAACCTGAATTCTCCGCCAAATTCTACCGTAGTCGTAAACTCCGGCTTTAGCTGGGCATTGCCCCGGGTAGTAGACCGCTCAAAGGCTGACACCCCGAGCAAGGGAGAAACCAGTGGATCAATAAAGCCGTCACCCCCAATAGCCGCCCCAACCGGGTTTCCCTCCGCGTCTATCGATCCGTAATACGTGATGGTAGAAAAGGCGGGCGCATCGTTGCCTACGCGGCCCCAGGAAGCGCGCAGTTTACCGTAGGAGAGTATCGCATTATCCTTCAGGCCCGCAAGCTCCGTAAATACGAACCCTGCGCTTACGGCCGGGTAGAAGAAAGAATTGTTCCCTTTAGACAACGTGGAAGTCCAGTCGTTACGGCCCGACAGGTTTAAGAAAAGCATTTCCCGGTACCCTAATTTGAGGTCGCCGAACGCTCCGGCAATTTTCCGCCTCCGGTCGAACTGCCGGGTCGCCTGCACACTGCTGGCATTACTGATGTCATAAAAACCAGGGGCTCCCAGTCCCCGGCCAATTGCCGTGTTGGTAGCCGCACTTTGCGCGAAGTAATTGTGGCCCAGGGTAAGATCTAGGGTGAGGTGTTCACCCAGGCGCCGGTTAATGATTGCCAACAGATCCGAGTTCAGGTCCGTCGAATTGATGTCCTGCTGTTGTACCTGACCAGTCGGATTGGCGGCTGAGTTGATGTCGAGGGCTGAGTTACGGCGGTCCGTGTAATGGTCGGCCCCCAGCTTGTAGCTGAAAGTTAACCAGGACAGCGGCCGGTAGCTCAGGCTAATGTTGCCAATAACCCGGTTGACGTTATCCCGGAACGGATTTTTATTGACGGCCCAGTAAGGACTGTCATAGATACCTGCCCGGTAACTCCGCTGCGTACCATCCGGCAACTGGTATGCATCGGGTGAATCAGCCGCTTCCTGCCCCTCCTTGCCGTTGCCGATGTCGAAAGTGGGTGTGTTTCTGAGCAAGCCCAGCATCACGCCCGAGATGTTGGAGCCCTTCTGAACCCGGTAGCCACCGGAATTGGTGTAGGATGCGGAAGCTCCGGCAGTGAATTTTTCGGAGAACCGGCTTTCAATCGTAGCTCTGAAAGAATTTCTGGTAAAATCGGCGGTAGGTACTACCCCGGTTTGGGAAAGCCGACCTGCCGAAACAAAATACGTAGTATTCTCCGAGCCGCCCGCAATGGAGAGGTTATTGTCAAAGGTAGTACCGTTCACAAAAAACGTATAGGGATCATACGCCACGGCGGGGCGTCCGTTTCCCGTGCCTACCGGCACCAAATTACCATTTTTGTCGTATGGATACTCAGCGTTGCCGTTAAACTCCAGATCGCTGATCAGGGGTCCCCAGCTGAAACCTTCCGCCGTCGCGGGCCCACGGTAGGTAGGGGCATTGGGATTGCTTGCATTTGGCCGTCCCTGAGCGTACCGGCTTTGCAACTCGGGCAGTTTATTGACCTGGTCCAGCGTAAAGGCAGACGAATACGTAATTACGGGTTTGGTGTTGAGCTTGCCCGATTTGGTGGTAATTACAATGGCGCCGTTGGCGGCACGCACTCCGTAAAGGGCGGTTGCAGCCGGGCCCTTTAAAACCGTTAATGAAGCAACGTCGTTGGGATTGATGTCAATCATGCGGTTGGACTGATCCACGCCCCCTACTTCATTACCGGATTCGTCGTTGTTGATCGGTACTCCGTCTACGACGAACAGCGGGGAATTCCCACCCGTAATGGAACGGCTTCCCCGGATTCTGATGTTGGCGGAAGCTCCCGGCGAACCAGACGATGATATCACCTGTACACCGGCTGCTTTGCCACTCAGGGCATTCACTAAATTTGTTTCGCGGGCGTTGACAAGTTGCTCGGCGTTTACAGTTTGGATCGAATAGCCCAACGATTTCTTGTCCGCCTCCAGGCCAATGGCCGTTACAACTACTTCGCTGAGCTGGCGAATATCAGCCGCAAGTGCCACATCAATGGTGGACCGGTTGTTCACGGCAATTTCCTGAGTAGTCAGACCAACGAAGCTGTACACCAGCGTTGCGTTGTCACCTGCACTGATACTGTAGCGGCCGGAGGCATCCGTAATGGTTCCGGCAGAAGAACCTTTCACCACCACATTCACACCGGGCAGAGCTGAACCGTCCTCTGCGGCGGTAACCCTGCCCGTAACTGTCCTTTCCTGGGCTGCAAGCTGCATCACGGTGCCAAAAAGCAGGAAATGACAAAGCAGTAGAAGCTTTCTCATCATGATTGTTAAGTTTGGTTGTAATGGATAGATAATATTTGGTTATTACGTCAATATTACCTAAAAAATTCTGCTGTATGTTAACTATTGACGAAAAAAATATCACATAAAAATAAACCAGCCGACATTTAAATATGAAAATATTTCAAAAACGTGATGCTAACTTTAATGCTTTATTTCGCCTGTTAAGCCATCAGTTCTAAAATCCACTTTGAAAAATTAAAAAAATGAGAAATTACCTTTTTGTGAATTTTCACCTGATTAATGAAAAAAGGCGCTGAAAACAGCGCCTTTTTTACTATTATCTTACATCAGGTGTTTCCGCCACCCGGTTACTGCCCCCAGCGCCATTTCCGGCCCAGGATCAGTTCGTCTTTCAGCTGGTTGCGCACCAGAAAATCGCGGGTCTGGTCGCTGCTCAGCCGGCGGGCCGGCAGCTGATCGGCATCGGCCAGTGCATACAGCAGCATAGCCGTAAAGCGGACACTGTTGTCCATGTGGTTTTTATCCACCAGGCGGAAGTGGTCGCAGTCTGCGTGATAGCATTGGTACACCGCCGGATTCAGGTTGCTTACCGGGGATGCTACCGGAATGCCTTCCAGCATAAAAGGCTGGTGATCACTGTGCAACCCGGCCCGGCTGGTGGTGGTATTTCTGAATACCGTATCCATGCGGCTGATCAGCCCGCCGGTTTCCCGGAAAAATGGCAGCATTTCGTCCCGGCCGGCTACGTTAAAACCTACCGGGTTGCCGGCCATATCCAGATTGATCATGTAACGGACGTGCCGGATGGATTTGTCCTTCACCATTTGCTGCACCAGTGCCTCGGAGCCAAGCAATCCCTGCTCCTCCCCCATGAACATGACAAACTGGATGGTCCGCTTCGGCTTCAGGTTCAGCGACTGAAACACCCGGGCGATTTCCAGCACGGTAAATGACCCGATGCCATTGTCAATGGCGCCGGAGGCAAGGTCCCACGAATCAAGGTGACCGCCGATAATAATGCGCTCATTGGGCAGCGAAGCCCCCCTCAGCGTGGCAATCACGTTACGGGCCCTGATCGGCTGGCTCTTGTTGCGCATGTCAATGTGCGCTTCGAGGCGTTTTTCTTCCTTCATCCACCGGCGCACCTGCTCACCGTCTTCCATGCCGATGCACACGGCCGGAATAGAAATCAGCTGGCCGGTTACGGAGGCAGTACCGGTAAGCACCACGTTGTTTTTTACCTGGTTTACAAATACAACTCCGGTGGCGCCGCCCGCAATGGCAAGAGCGGTTTTTTCGGAACGGTGCAGGTTCTTCAGGCCCGGGCCGGCGGCGACAAGGCCGATGTTCACCAGGGCAACCTTGCCGCGGAGCTGGTCTTTTACGCGGTCAAAATCAGCCGCGAGGCCATTGCCCACGTCCACAAGTTGACCCTTTACCTCTGCCCGTACGGGAGAGTGCGCCAGGGCAACAGCCCGGTAAGTGTGGAAGTTGTCGCTGCTGCGGGGTACTATTTCCAGCGAAACGGTATCCCGCATCCAGGATTCGACGTCGAAAGGCTGGTATTTTACGTTCCGGAAACCGTACTGTCTGAAGTGGTCATAGGTAAACTCTTCTGCCTTCCGGCCATTGGGGCTGCCCGTGAGGCGGTGACCAATGGCGGATGTAGCCCGGCGGAGGGTTTCGTAACCTTGCCCGTTCTGCAAAACCTCCTGGTTGATTTTCCCAAATACAGCCTCCAGTGAATCCACTGCTGCCTGACGGGCAGCCAGCAGCGGGACCAGAATGCCCAAAATCAATAAGACCGGGTATTTTTTTCTCATTTAAGCGGAAAATAAGTACTTTGAACCCGACAAATTTAAAATGATATTTTGCCTTTTCAGCATAAAGCAACCGGCAGCCAGATAATATTGAACCGAAAATACGGCTGCCGGACCAGTAATGTCCGGACAGATACTATTTTCCCGATAATAAGGAAGGCCGGAGAATAAAATATAAAGTTTATCAAAGAGCCGGCTGTTTTCAGGATAGCTCCTGTCTCAATACCCAATACTTGCGTCTTAATACTTAATATAAGGAGTAACCATGTTCTTTAGCCGCGCCCTCAGTCCCGAATTCCGGCTGAAACTGCTCGATAAGGCCGACACCCAGCCGCTGTACGAAGCGATCCGGGCCAACCGGGACCACCTGCGCCAATGGTTGCCCTGGGTAGAAACCACCCGGAGCGAACTCGACTCCAAAGCATTCATTGACGATGCCATGCAGAAATACTTCAAGGGTGAGGGTGTAGTGCACGGGATCTGGTACGATGGCACCCTGGTGGGATGCATCGGTATCAACGACATCAGTCAGGCGCACCGCAAGGCCGCGCTGGGGTACTGGCTGGACCAGGCCTATCAGGACCGGGGGATCATGACGCGGGCCTCCCGCCAGATGATCAGTTACGCTTTCACGGATCTGAAACTGAACCGGATGGAAATTCTCTGCGCCTCGCGCAATTACAGAAGCCGGGCAGTGGCGCAGCGGCTCGGTTTTTATCAGGAAGCGGTACTGCGGGAGTACTACTGGCAGCACGGCGAATACGTTGACATGCTGCTGTACAGTATGCTCCGCTGCGACTGGAAGACGGGATGATAATTGACAATCAGGGCTGTACGAAATGCGGATAGTGGTAGTAAGAATAAGGTACTTACGGAGAATAAACATCTGTATGAGATTAAATAAAATGACCTGACTGAATTGCTCTGGGGCAAAGTTTGAAGGTTTTAAATGAAAACCGGCTCTGTTTTCCCGCAACTGTAACGGTTCATACGGCCTGCATTTTTGTGTAAGCCGCTCATTATCATAATACTTAACTGTACTTCGTACAGCCCTGATTGACAATTGAAAATGGGTCGTGGCGGGCCAGGGTATTTAAGGGGTTATGTTGCTGTTGGTTGTCATAGGAGGAGGGCTTTGATAATCAGTATACTATGATTTACAACATCACAGGATAATACTGCATGACATCATTTATATTATAGAGGAAAACAGAGCATATCCGAATGCAATCATTTTCAATTATCAATTTAAATCCCATGTTCATCATCGTATTTGGCGTAACGGGTGCCGGCAAAACTACTATCGGTCAGCTGCTGGCCGAAAAATTGGGCTGGCTCTTTTACGACGCGGATGATTTCCATCCAATTACCAATATTGATAAGATGAAGAAAGGCATTCCCCTGGTGGATGAGGACCGGACACCCTGGCTGGCCAGCCTGCAGGCGCTGATCCGGACCTCCCTCGAAACAAAAAAGCCCGGCGTGATGGCCTGCTCAGCCCTCCGGGAATCGTACCGCGACTACCTTTGCGTCACCAAAGACGTCAGGTTTGTGTACCTGCGCGGCGACTTTAACCTGATCCGGCGGCGCCTCGAAAGCCGGATGGGACACTACATGAACCCAGTTCTGCTGCAAAGTCAGTTTGATATTCTGGAAGAGCCCCAACACGGGGAACTGGTGGTGAGTGTAGACCAAAGCCCGGAGCAAATCGTTGCCGAAATCCGCAAGGAATTGAGGGTTTAGGGGAGTCGTAAGCAGAGACGCCATGCATGGCGTCTGTACCAGGCAGGTCGTAAGGGACAGTCAGTACATTTTATTTGCTATTTGCCCGGCGGCGGCTTCGTCAAGGAACCAGTGCAGTTCGCCGTTATCTGGCTTGATCAGTTGAGAAGGCAGCTTTTCGGGTTGGGTTGGCCCTTCCAGTACCTGCTTCAGTACGCCGGCCTTGTTTTCGCCGAATACCTGAAATACAATCTGCCGGGCCTGGTTGATCAGGGGAGCCGTCAGGGTGATGCGGTACATATCCTGCCCTTTCAGAAACAGTTCGGCCACCCAGCGGTCTTTTTCCCCGAGTACCGGAGTGCCCGGGAACAGGGAGGCGGTGTGGCCATCTTCACCCATTCCCAGCAGGATCAGATCGAATTGAGGCGCCTCCTCACCGAAGTGTTTTTTCAGAATCTCCCCGTACTGCCGGGCCGCTTCGCCGGGAGGCAACTCACCCGACATGCGGTGAATCTGGTGCGGGGGTACCGGCACGTGATCCAGCAGGAGTTTGAAGCTCATCCGGGCATTGTTCTGTTCGTTGTCGTGGGGTACACTCCGTTCGTCGCCCCAGAAAATGTGGGTCTTCTCCCAGGGGACCTGACTGCGGAACGGATCGGCGGCCAGCAACTGGTAGAGTATTTTTGGTGAACTGCCCCCGGTCAGGGCTACCGAAAAACGACCTTCCCGCTGCACTGCCTCCTTTGCGGCCCGGATCAGAAAGCGGGCACTTGCCTCACTGGCTTCTTCTTTTGTTTCAAATACGTGAATCATGTTTCAAATAACAGATAGCAGATAACAAATACATTCTCCCTCCCGCCCCTGATCACCTGCCTGGTACAGACGCCATGCATGGCGTCTCTGCTTACGACTTACTACTTACCACTCCCCTGCGACTCACGACCGGCACCTTATCAATTATCACTTCCTTCTTCTCTGTTTCCTTCTTCTCTGTTTTCCCATTTTCGCCGTTTGAAACCGGACTGACTGCCCAGGTATGGCCGGTACGGGCAATAAGGGCTTCGGCATTTTCGGGTCCCCACATTCCGGAGGCGTAATTGGGAAACTCCAGCGACGGCCGCGACTCCCAGGTATCCAGTATAGGCATGATCACCGACCATGCCGCTTCTACCTGATCCGCCCGCATAAACAGCGTGGCATCGCCCAGCATTACGTCGAGCAGCAGCGTTTCGTAGGCCTCCGGAGCCTGATCCGTGTACGACGACTGGTAGTCAAATACCATCTCCACCGGATTGAGCACCATCTGCAGGCCGGGCTGCTTGGCCTGAAAACGGAGGCGGATGTCCATCTGAGGCTGAATGTGCATGATCAGCCGGTTGGGCAGCAGGCCATCGGCTACGCCACCGGGAAAAGAAAGGTGGGGTACCGGACGGAACTGCACCGTTACTACGGATACTTTCTCCTGCAGCCGCTTACCGGTGCGCAGGTAAAAGGGCACCCCCTGCCAGCGCCAGTTGTTGATAAAAAACTGTACGGCGGCGTAGGTTTCCGTGTTCGACTGGGGGCTGACGCCCTCCTCCTGCCGGTAGCCGGACACTTTTTTGCCTTCAATCCAGCCCGGACCGTACTGGCCGCGCACGGCGTACCTGGATACATCTTCGGGTGACAGTTTGCGGATGGCGTGCAGCACATCCACCTTGCGGTTGCGGATCTCGTCGGCCACAAACGACACGGGCGGCTCCATGGCAATCATGCACATGAGCTGAAGCAGGTGGTTCTGAATCATGTCACGGAGCGCACCGGCTCCTTCGTAGTACCCGCCCCGGTCTTCTACCCCTACCTGTTCGGCCACGGTAATCTGTACATAGTCAATATAGTTACGGTTCCAGAGCGGCTCAAACAAGGTATTGGCAAACCGGAACGCCAGAATGTTCTGAACCGTTTCTTTGCCCAGGTAGTGATCTATGCGGTAAATCTGGCACTCCTGAAACGTTCTGGCCAGTTGCTGATTAAGCTCTCTGGCGCTTTGCAGATCGTGGCCGAAGGGTTTTTCTACCACAATCCGGTCTCTGGCAATATCACCCGCAAGGTTAGCCCTGCTGAGGTTGGCAGTAACTGGCCCGATAAAACGCGGCGCGATGGACAGGTAAAAAATACGGTTGGCCCTGATGCCCCAGGCTGCATCCAGGGCATCCAGCCTTTCACCCAACTGCTGATAAGATGCTTCCTCCCCGATTTCGGAAGGCAGATAGGTAATGAATTCGGAGAAACTTTTCCAGCGGCCATCGTCCGGGCGGCCTCTCCGGGAGAATTCGCTGATGCCTTCGTGGAGGGTTTCCCGGTAAGTCTTATCCGTATATTTGGTCCGGCCCATGCCGATCACGGCAAACTTTTCGCCGATCGAGTTGTCGAGGTGCAGGTTATAGAAGGCAGGCACCAGCTTGCGCCTGGTAAGGTCGCCCGTGCCCCCGAATATGATCACAATCGTAGGTTCGGCTTTTTTTCCTGATTTCATTGCGGAGTTTATGAGGAGTTTGGGATTTGGGGAATTTTGGAGGGATTAGGGATTGAGGTTGAGAAGTCAGGGAGTTAGGGGGTTGGGAAGTCGGAGGGGATAAATCAAAACTCTCAAATTCCTCAACTCTCAAACTCTTTTACTCCGCCTTAGCCCCACTGCGTATGGAAAATACCGTCTTTGTCCGTCCGTTCGTAGGTATGGGCGCCGAAGTAATCACGCTGGGCCTGAATCAGATTGGTGGGCAAAGTACCGCTCCGGTAGCCGTCGAAATAAGCCAGTGAAGCCATCAGCGCGGGCACCGGCACCCCCGTACCAACGGCCAGTGTCACCGCAGCCCGCAGGTCGGACTGGCGCTTTTTCAGCATACCGGCGACGGTGGGGTCCAGCAGCAGATTAGGCAAACCGGGGTTGATCTGGTAAGCTTTCCGGAAATCTTCCAGACAAGCTGCCCGGATGATGCATCCACCCCGCCAGATCCGGGCCACCTCGTCGAGCCTGAGCCCAAAGCCGTAAGCCTCGGAGGCCGTACGCAGCAGCGCCATTCCCTGGGCATAAGTAATAATCATGGCCACATACAGGGCGTTGCCGATCTGGACAACTACCTGCTGTCGGTTGCCATTCTCGCTGATTCCGGCGGAAGGCACGGCCAGCATTTTAGCTGCCTGCACGCGCTCATCCTTCAGGGCCGACAGGTCGCGCATGGCTACGGCCATGTCTACGGTGGGCAGGGGCACCTGCAGGTCCATGGCATTCTGCGAAGTCCACTTGCCGGTGCCTTTGGAGCGGGCCCGGTCTGAGATCAGATTTACCAGCCGTTCGCCGGTATGTTCGTCGCCCTGCCGGAAAATATGCGCTGTAATTTCAACCAGAAACGATTGCAGCTCACCCGCATTCCAGCTTTCGTAAATCCGCTGGAGTTCATCGTCGGGTACACCGAGGCCGCGCTTCATCAGGTCGTAGGTTTCGGCGATCAGCTGCATCAGGCCGTATTCGATGCCATTGTGCACCATTTTTACGTAATTGCCCGCCGAACCCGTACCAAGGTAAGTAACGCAGGGCTCGCCGTTTACTTTGGCGGCCACCGCTTCCAGTACCGGCCGCACCCTTTCGTAGGCCTGCCGGTTGCCGCCGGGCATGATGCTGGGGCCAAAACGGGCTCCTTTCTCACCGCCCGATACGCCGATTCCCAGAAAGTGTATCTCCTTTTGCGCCAGATACGCCATCCGCCGCTCGGTATCCGCAAAGTAGGAGTTGCCTCCGTCAATGATGATATCGCCGGGCTCCAGCAACGGCAGCAGTTCTTCCACTACGGCATCCACTGCCTTGCCGGCCGGAACCAGCAGCATGACGGCCCGCGGCCGGCTCAGGCTTTGGATAAATTCGGGTGCAGAAACCGTTCCTTTCACTTTGGTACCGGCTACTGCTTCGGCTTCCAGCACGGTCGTCTTCACCGGGTCGTTGTCAAGGCCAATCACCGGGAAGCCATGGTCAGCGATATTCAACAGCAGGTTGCGTCCCATCACTCCCAGCCCAACCATGCCAAAATCGTATTGCAGCGTCTTTTTCATCTATAGAAAATCGTTGTTTGGTATCAGGACATAAGAACCTGGTATTGAGACAAGAGCTACCTGCATGATAGCCTGTCATTTACAACTTACCGGGTAGCAAGTAAGGAAAAAGGGGGAAACAAACCTATCCCACGGGACCGGAAGCCGGTTTTTTTGCTTCCAGTGCAATCACCTTATCAAGTCGCCGCCCGAATCTTCCGCCCCCAATATAGGCAGCTTTCAGGAAAGCCTCCGTCAGTTCCCAGATCAGTACCGGGCCGATCACCCGGCCGCCGATGCACATGATGTTCATGTCGTCGTGCTCTACGCCCTGGTGGGCTGAGTAGGTTTCGGTGATCAGGGCGGCCCGTACGCCGGCTATCTTGTTGGCCACAATGGAGGCGCCCACGCCGCTGCCGCAGATGGCAATGCCCCGTTCTGCCTCGCCCCGGGCCACGGCTTCCGCCAGGGGAATGATCAGGTCAGGGTAATCGTCGTCAGGGTCGTACTGACGGGCACCGTAATCCTTCACTTCGTAGCCCGCTTCCCGGAGTTGAATGAGAAGCTTTTCTTTTCCTTCGAAGCCGCCGTGGTCGGCGGCAATGCCGATGATTTTCATGATGACTGGATTGGTTCAGGTGAGCCGGAAAACGGTTGGTTTCTACTTGCGCCCTCTGAATAACCGCACGTTGCCGGCTGGCGCAAACCGGCTGGCGTACAGAATATTGACTAAACATAACCAACCCGGCAGGGGAAGCAAAGCCTGAACAAAAATCGAATCTTCTCCCGGCCGGGGAAATATTTAATACCTACGCCTGCTTTTTTGGCAATATTTTTATTGGTATCTTTTATGGAAGGGTCCGGAAAGTATTGGCCTTGCAGCCGGCTGGCATAGAAAATTTCAGGCATACCGTTTTAGCCGAACCCATATGAACAGCCGTTGCGTATGTATGAATGAAAATCATTTCTATTCATTGTACCGGCACTAGTCTGAATCCTGCAAGGGATGCATTCGCAAATTTGACGCTTTTGGTGTAAATTGTTAGTACCAGTCAAAAGAATATATGTGCTCTGGAAGCCGGACAAAAATAAATACGTTTCACTGACACCAAAGGAGGAATAAGGGCAATCAGGAGGCGTTATATAGAAAGAAATTGTACTCTTCTTTTTAAAAATATAATTATTTACTTCATTATGGGCATTTTAGAAAGAATCAAAACCAATTATAATACAGCCGCGAATGAACTGTCGCTGGCTGAGTACCTCGAACTTTGCCGAAAAGATCCTAAGGTATATGCCAAACCAGCGGAGCGGATTTTAGCCGCTATCGGTGATCCCGAATTCGTTGATACCCGCGAAGATCCGACGCTGAGCCGGATCTTTTCCAATAAAGTAATTAAAGTGTACCCGGCCTTCCGGGAGTTTTACGGAATGGAAAGTACAATCGAACAGATTGTGTCCTACTTCCGGCATTCGGCTCAGGGGCTGGAGGAAAAAAAGCAGATCCTTTACCTGATGGGTCCGGTAGGCGGCGGCAAAAGTTCGCTGGCCGAAAAACTCAAGCTGCTCATGCAGAAGAATCCGGTATACGTACTGAAGGCCGGCGACGAACTGAGCCCCGTGTTTGAAAGTCCGCTGGGGCTGTTTGCCGACTACAAAACCGAAACCGAAGCCGAATACAACATTCCGTCCCGGTACATTCCTGCCTGCATGAGCCCTTGGGCTACCAAGCGGCTGCGCGAGTACGGCGGCGACGTCAATCAGTTCAAGGTGGTCAAGATGTATCCTTCCATTCAGGATCAGGTAGCAGTGGCCAAAACCGAACCCGGCGACGAAAACAATCAGGACATTTCCACGCTGGTGGGCAAGGTAGACATCCGCAAGCTGGCCGACTACCAGCAAAGCGACCCCGATGCCTACTCCTACACCGGCGGCCTGTGCCTTGCCAACCAGGGCATACTGGAATTTGTCGAAATGTTCAAGGCGCCCATCAAGGTGCTCAACCCGCTGCTGACCGCCACCCAGGAGAACAATTATAAGGGTACAGAGCCAATTGGTGCCATTCCCTTCGACGGCGTGATTCTGGCGCACTCCAACGAATCGGAATGGGCCAAGTTCATGAATGACAAGAAGAACGAAGCCTTTCTCGACCGGATCTATAAGGTGCAGGTGCCTTACTGCCTGCGCGTGAGCGAAGAGATCAAGATATACGAAAAACTGATCCGGGAAAGCTCCCTGAACGCGGCCATCTGTGCTCCCAAGACGCTCGAAATACTGGCCCAGTTTGGCGTAATGACGCGCCTGAAGGAACCCGAAAACTCCAGCCTGTACTCCAAGATGCGGGTGTACAACGGCGAATCGCTGAAGGACACTGATCCCAATGCGAAGTCCATTCAGGAATACCGCGACGAGGCCGGCATCAACGAAGGCATGAACGGCATTTCGACCCGCTTTGCCTTCAAGATCCTTTCCAAGGTGTTCAACTTTGACAGCGAGGAAATTGCCGCCAACCCGGTGCACCTGCTGTACGTGCTGGAGCAGGAAGTAATCAAGCTGATGCTGCCCCGCGAAACCGAGGAAAAATACCTGAATGTCATCAAGTCAGTGCTGGCCAGCCGCTACGCGGAATTCATCGCCGACGAAATTCAGAAAGCATACATTGAGTCGTACAGTACGTACGGGCAGAATATTTTTGAGAAGTACGTGATGTACGCCGATTACTGGATTCAGAACAACGATTACCGCGACCCCGACTCGGGCGAAATCATGGACCGTCGGATGCTCAACCAGGAACTCGAAAAAATCGAGAAGCCGGCCGGCATTGCCAATCCGAAAGATTTCCGGGCCGAAGTGACCAACTTCACCCTGCGGTACAAGGCCAACAACAACGGCAAATCGCCGCGGTGGGATGCCTACGAAAAGATCAAGAACGTGATCGAGAAGAAGATTTTCACCAACACGGAAGACCTGCTGCCGATTATCTCGTTTGGTGCCAAGTCCAACGAGGAGGACGAAAAGAAGCACCGCGACTTTGTGAAACGCATGAAGGACAGAGGCTATACCGCCAAACAGATCCGGATTCTGGTAGACTGGTTCTTAAGAGTACGGAAGACGCTGGCGTAAGGATTGTCTGAATCAGAATTCTCAGGATTAATGGATTCACCAGATTATAGTAATCAACATCCTTTTAATCTTTTAATCCTGTAGATCCTGATTCAGACAACTGATTCTGACCATTTTATCATTTTAAATTCCAACCCGTGAGCAATATCATTGACCGGCGCCTTAATTCCCGGGGCAAGTCGATCAGCAACCGGCAGCGGTTTCTGAAGCGCGTGGAAGATCAGATCAAAAAGGCGCTGCCCGAAATTGTAAATCAGGAGAGCCTGCACGAGACCAGCACGGGCGGCACCGTGAAGGTGCCGGTGAGGGGCGTGGACGAACCTACTTTCGTGCACGACCCGGAGACCGGCATTAAAAACATCGTGCGGCCCGGCAACGACCGTTTTTCGGAAGGAGACCGGGTTCCCAAGCCAAAAGGTGGGCAGGGCAAAGGCGGCTCGGGTGGCCCCGGTTCCAACAGCCCCGAAACTACCGAAGACGGCTTTGTGGTCGTACTTTCCCGCGAAGAGTTTCTGCGCTTTTTCTTCGACGACCTTGAGCTGCCCAACATGGTGAAGAAGTTCATGGAAAACGTGGACAGCTTCGAGAACCGCCGCGCGGGTTTCATCAAGTACGGCAATCCATCCCGGCTCAACGTCAAGAGTTCGTACCAGCAGTCACTGGCGCGGCGGATTTCGCTGCAGGGCGTGTACAAGAAAAAACTCGAAAGGCTTCAGACTCAGCTTACTGCCTCAGTTGACCCGGTAGAAATGAAAGGGCTGCAAACGGAGATTGAGAAGGTAAACCGGCTGGTAAAAGCGGTGCCGTTTTTTGAAGACGTGGATCTGCGGTACAACCATTTCGAGGCAGTACCCCAGCCAACCACGTCGGCGGTCATGTTCTGCATCATGGACGTGTCGGCCTCCATGGGCCAGCACGAGAAAGACATTGCCAAGCGGTTTTTCACGCTGCTGTACATCTTCCTCACGCGGCAGTACGAAAACGTGGAACTGGTGTTTATCCGGCACCACACGGCTGCCAAGGAAGTAGACGAAGAAGAATTCTTCAATTCCCGCGAAAGCGGCGGCACCGTTGTAGCGCCTTCCCTGAAGCTGATGAACAAAATCATCAGTGAACGGTACAGCAACGGCCAGTGGAACATCTACGGCTGCCAGGCATCGGACGACGACGTATGGTCTGATCTGATGCCGATGAGTGCGTACAGATCATGCGGAACGAAGTATTGCCCACCGTGCAGTACATGGCCGATCTGGAAATCAGTGACCGGTCGAAGAACAGTTCATTGTGGAAAGCTTATCATAAATTAGCCAACGAGACGCTGTTCTCAGTACGTAAAATCTACGAAGTAAACGAAATCTGGCCGGTGTTCCGGGGACTTTTCCGGAAGGCCAAGGTGCTGGAAAATTAAATAGTTATATGGCTGTATGGCCATATGGCTGCATTGTTCAATTGCTGCATTGTTTGGCTTATGCGACCACATTTCCAACAGTCAGCCATATAACCATACGGCCATATAGCAATTTAACAATGCAGCAATTAAACAATGCAGCTAAATGCTAAGTAAAGAAATGTATAAACAACTCTTCGGCAACCCTACCTGGGACCATCATACCCTGCAGGCCGCTGACGAGATCACCACCAGGGTCGGCAAAGAGCACCTGAACCTGAGCATCTATCCGAACCAGATCGAAATCGTGACGTCGGAGCAGATGCTGGATGCCTATTCGCTGATCGGGCTGCCGACGTCGTATCCGCACTGGAAGTTCGGAAAAGACTTTGTGCTCAATCAGCACAACTACACCAAAGGCCGCTCCGCGCTGTCGTACGAAATGGTGATTAACTCCAACCCGTGCATCAGCTACAACATGGAGAACAACACCACCTGCATGATGGTGCTGGTGATGGCCCACGCCTGCCAGGGACACAATGCTTTTTTTGCCAACAATTACATGTTCAAAGAGTGGACTTCGGCTGATTCCATTCTCGACTACATGGCCTTTGCCCGCGAATACATTCTGGCCTGTGAGGAAGAATACGGGGTGGAAGAAGTGGAAAGAGTACTCGACGCCGCCCATGCGCTGATGAACCACGGCATTGACAAGTACCGCAAACCCGCAAAACTTTCGGCCCGTGAGGAGAAGGAACGGCAGAAACTACGGACCAGCGTAAGGCACGAAAACTACAACGAACTCTGGCGGACTTTGCCTCAGGCGGGCGTTTCAAGCAATTCCAAACCGCTGCCGGGTAAAAATTTTCTGGAAGAACCAGAAGAAAATATTCTTTATTTTCTGGAAAAGAACTCCCCCACCCTGCCGGTGTGGAAACGGGAAATCATCCGGATCGTGCGGAAAGTGGCCCAGTATTTCTATCCGCAGGGTCTTACCAAGGTGATGAACGAAGGATTTGCCTCCTTTGTGCATTACCACATCGTAAATAAGATGTACGAAGAAGGCTACGTAGATGACGGCTTTATGCTGGAATTTATCCACAGCCACAGTTCCGTGCTGTACCAGCCCGATTACAGCAGCAAGCACTTCTCGGGGCTGAATCCCTACACGCTGGGATTCAACATTTTTATGGACATCAAGCGCATCTGCCAGTCGCCTACTGAAGAAGACAGGTATTGGTTTCCGAACCTGGCCGGCAGAGACTGGCTGGAGGAGGTGCATAACGCCATGCAGAACTTCCGCGACGACAGTTTTATCCTGCAGTACCTTTCGCCTAAGGTGATCCGTGACATGAAGCTGTTTGTGGTGATTGATGAAGAAGACGAAGATGAGTACGAAATTGCCGCCATTCACAACGAACGCGGCTACCGCAAAGTGCGGGAAGCCCTCAGCGAACAGTACCGGCGGACGTTCTACGTACCCGAAATTCAGGTGGAGAAAGTAGACCTGCACACCACCAACACCCTGCACCTTACCCACCAGATCGTGAGTGACCGCAAACTGATTCCCAAAGAAACCCAGGAAACCCTGGAGCACCTCCGGTACCTGTGGGAGTTTCCGGTGCGGCTCAGTTCCAAAAACCGGCTGGGCGTAAATGAGGAGATATTTGAGTGTTCGTGAAATAGCCTGAAATCAGCCGCTTCGGCAGCCCCGGCCCGGCGAAGAGCCGGAATTCCGGTTCCGGGGTCAGATAATCAGCAGAAAGTCCCTGTCTTAACGGCAGGGACTTTTTTTTCATGCGGTTAAGGTCCGGTGAGTGCAGGACAGGTTTGGATTTTCGCCCTCCAAATCCGCCGCTTATCCAAAAAGACCGGTAAAACAGGACAAAGGAGATAACTTGAATCCCTGTTCTTGCACACACTCTATCCTTAGACATAAATGAAACCGATTAGAATTGCTTTAGTCGAAGACGACAAGCTGATCCGGGAGGGATTTTCTTTGCTGATTTCCTCCACCTACGGCTACCGGGTGGTGGGCTCTTACGCCTCCTGCGGGAGGCCCTCCGCCAGCTGGAAGAGGACCAGCCGGAGGTGGTGCTCATGGACATCGAGCTGCCGGGCATGGGCGGCATTGCCTGCATTGAAAAGATCAAGAAGGCCCGGCCCGGAACCAACGTGATCGTGGTCTCCGTCTACGATCAGCCGGGGCTGGTGTTTGAGGCCCTCTGCGCGGGAGCGGGTGGTTATCTGACCAAGAACATGCAGCCGGCAAGGCTGCTGGAGGCCATAAGAGACATTCAGGAAGGAGGCGCCCCGATGAGCACTTCCATTGCCCGCATGGTGGTGCAGAGTTTCCAGAAGAACCGCAACTCCCCGCTCACGGCACGGGAAACCGAGGTGCTCGAGCATCTGGCAAGGGGCAAGAGCTACTCTTCCATTGCCTCTGAGCTGTTCATTGACAAGGAGACTGTGCGCACCCACATCAAGAACATCTACTTCAAGCTGGAGGTGCATTCCAAGGCCGAAGCCATCGAAAAGGCCCTGCGTGACAAGCTGATTTAGCAGTGGTAAGTCACAAGTGGTAAGTCATAAGTGGTAAGTCATAAGTGGTAAGTGGAGAGACGCCATGCATGGCGTCTGTACCAGGGGTCAGTCGTCCGCAGGGGCAGGCCCAGGTGCCTGCTGGTGCCTGCCCGAAAAGCCGCAAGAGGTGGAAGGCAGTTGTTTTCGGGTCATTGGCTTTTTGTCGTGGTTATTGGCTATCTCTTTATCTTTGCGGAAATAACTGATTTCCACTCTCAGACTTAAAACAATGATCTGCAACCTTTTCCGGGTAGCAATGATGCTGCAGGTAGCTGCTGCCTGTGCCCAGGCTCCCGCCATTGAACCGGCTTACGTAGATAACCTGCTTAAAACCCTGTCTGCCGACGACATGAAGGGCCGCAAGGCTTTTGAGCCGGGCAGCCTCAAGGCGGCGGCGCTCATTGCCGGTGAATTCCGGAAAACCGGCCTGCAGCCGCTCCAGGGCCTGCAGGATTACAACCAGACCTTTCAGGTGTACCGCATAAAGCCGGGAAAAGCCGAGGTACGCCTCAACAACAAGCCCGTAGCTCCGGCAAAGGTGGTAGTCGTGTCGGGCAGCCCGAAGCTGGACTGGAAGGATCAGCCGGCGACCGTAACGGTTATACCCGTAGGCCCCGCCGATAACCTGCAACAAAAAATGGGCGAAGTGCGCAAGAACCGGAAAGATGCCATCCTGCTGATTGATCCGGCGCATGCGGATCTTTTTAACCGCTATCAGAACTACTACTCCCGTGGCAACATCAGTCTGGAGGCTCCCGGCGGTCCTTCTTACGTGCTGGTGCTGACCCAGACCATCAATCCTGATTCGTTTTCGGTATCAGCCAACAACCAGGTAGAAACACTACCGCTCACCAACGTAGCCGGCATGCTCCCCGGCAAAAGCCGCCCGGATGAGTACGTGATCTTCTCCGGCCACTACGACCACATTGGCGTACTGCCACCCGTAAAAGGCGACTCCATTGCCAACGGTGCCGATGATGATGCCTCCGGCACCACGGCCGTGATGGCGCTGGCAAGTTATTTCAAGGCGTTGAACAACAACGAAAGAACCATCCTTTTTGTGGCGTTCACCGCCGAAGAAATCGGCGGCTACGGCTCCCAGTACTTTTCAAAGCAACTGGACCCGGAAAAGGTGGTGGCCATGTTCAACATCGAGATGATCGGCAAGGAATCCAGGTTTGGCAGGAACGCCGCGTTTATCACCGGCTACGAAAAAACGGACTTTGGCAAGATTCTCCAAAAGAACCTGGAGGGCACTGAGTTTACTTTTCACCCTGACCCCTATACCGGGCAGAACCTGTTTTACCGCTCCGACAACGCCACGCTGGCCCGGCAGGGCGTACCGGCTCATACCATATCCACCGACCAGATCGACGTGGACAAATATTACCACACGGTGGACGATGAGTATGAAACCCTCAACATCAGCAACGTGGTAAACACCATCCGCGCCATTGCCCTCAGCGCCCGGAGCATCATTTCGGGGCAGGACACACCTACCCGGGTAAACATCAGCGATCTGAAATAGCGGCACTTCCGGGTGTAATATTTTCTGCTAAAATTGCAAACGTTTTAAATAATTGTTCTGGCAAAACTTTGTTATGAAGTTTTTGTGAATCACTTTTGCACTCAGACCAAATTTTTGATTATAACCAGCCTTACTATTGTAAATTTTATTTGAAAGTCTTCAGGTAATTTTTATTGACAGATTGCACTTATTTCTTTGTGACCAGATAGCGGAAAGGCGAATATATGTTTCCATGATATTAAAGAAAATAAGGAAGATTTTATTTCCAGAGGATCAGCTCTTACAACCCGGCTCAGGCGCCATCAGCCCCGTAATCTGGCTGGGCCAGCTGTGCTACTACGGCATTTCCCTCCTTGTTTTTTACCTGCTCTTTCGCTACGAAGCCCGCACGCAACTTGTCGGGCTACTGTTTTTTGTTTTTACTGCCGCCCACCTGCTGCAACATTATCTGTGCCGGAGTGAGCAACGTGAAGCTGCCCGGTATATCTTCTACTTATCGGCAAATGTCTTTCTGTTTCTTTCCGCTTCCTTTCTGGGCAGTCAGGCTGGCATTTATCTTCTGTTTTTCCCGCTGATCAGCAGTACAGTGGCGGTATACGGCCTGAATGGCAAAAAACAGATCATTCTGATGGTGGTGGTGTCCTTTGCGCTGCTCGGCCTGCTGGACCTGACCAATCACCAGTTATTTGTGCTGAATATCCCCCAGTCCACCCTCCGTGCCTTTTATCTCTTCAATTTTTTACTTTCCCTTTCCTTTATTCTTTATTTCGTCAGCCACCTGGTGCTGATCACTACCCGCACCCAAGCAGTGCTCAGGGAATCGGAGGCCAGGCTGAGCAGCATTCTCAATTCACTTGATGAAATTATCTGGGCGGTGTCCATGCCTGATTACAAGTTAATCTACCTCAATACCGCCGCCGATCAGGTGCTGCAGTTCCCGGACGCTTCTTTTCTGGAAGACAAACGGAAGTGGGTTCAGCTGGTACACAGCCATGACCGGAAGGCGTACGGCTCTTTCCACGAAAATGTAGTCCGGCTGGGAGCAGCAGAAACGGAGTACCGGATTACCCGTAAAAACGGCGAAATCCGGTGGATGCACGAAAGCTGTAAGATGATCCGGAATAAGGAGGGCGAACCGGTGCGGCTCGAAGGAATCACGACGGACATAACTGAACGGAAGCGCACCGAAAAAATGGTAAAGCAGCAGAGCGAAAAGCTACAGGCCATTCTTGAGAGTACCCGCAGCAGCATATTTGCCATTGATACGCAGTACCGGTACTTGTCTTTTAACTCAAGCTATCAGACGATCATGCAGCTGGCTTACAGACGGCGCGTATCCGTGGGCACTGACATCACTGCTCACGATCACTTCGGAGCCGACAGCGGCATCCTGCTGACTCACTTAAACCGCGCCATGCGAGGGGAGGCGTTTTCGGTAACGGAGGAACTGGGTGACCCTGAGTATCACCGCACCTGGTACGAAATTACTTTCAATCCGATCCAGAACGAAAACGGCACCGTTACGGGCGTAGCCATGTTTGCCCGGGACATTACCGAACGGAAGCAGCGGGAAAACGAACTGGTCCGGACCAACTTCGAACTCGACAGCTTTGTGTACCGGTCATCGCACGACATGCGGGCACCGCTCCGGTCCATCCTCGGGCTGGTGAACCTGATCCGGATGGAAGACGACCCGGCCAAACACCCGGAACTGCTGTACCTGATCGAAAAAAGCGTAAATAAACTGGATACGTTTATCCTCGACCTCATTAATTTTTCCCGCAACAGCCGTCTGAGCATTGCCACTGAGCCAGTGGACTTTGAGAGGATCATTTCCGAATGCATGGAAAACCTGCGGTATATGGAACGGGCCGACCGGATCAGGATTGTATCGGATATTCAGACGGAAGAACCATTTTTCTCGGACCGGTCGCGGATAGCCATTATTCTTCAGAACCTGCTTTCCAACTCCATCAAATACCAGCGGCTACAGGTACACGACCCCTACATTCTCATCAGCATCCGTACGGACCAGCAGCAGGCATACATCCGCGTGGAGGACAACGGGCTCGGCATTGATGAAATGTACCTTGACAAGATTTTTGATATGTTTTTCCGGGCCTCGCTGGAGTCGTACGGGTCGGGGCTGGGACTGTACATCACCAGACAGGTAGTTGAAAAACTGAAAGGTGGCATCCACGTTTCTTCCCGGCCTCAGGTCGGCACTATTTTTACGGTCACTTTACCCAACCGGGTCCTGGTGCCGGCGCTGGTGGAGCAGGAATAAGTGGCTGTGCAATTTTAAATGATGACTCCCCGCCTGTCCGGCAGGCACTACCGTGAACCGTCCAGGTGATACACCAGATACACACTCAGGCTGGGCACGTAGCCGTACCGGCGGTAAGAGTCTTTCAGCCGGTTGTTCATTTGCTGGTAGTAGTTCTGCACCAGGGAAAGATTGTCCAGCGTGCCCAGATTGGACTGGAACTGATTGCCGGAGCCGAAAATCTTTGAGAAAGCCACTTCCGTATGCACCGAAAACCGCGTATCGGGTATGGGAAACCGGCGACCGTACCCCAGCCCCGCAAGGAACAGGTTGGAACGGGTAGTAAGGCTTGGCGCAAGTAGAGGCAGGAAAGGGATTCCGCTTAAGTCGGGCAAAGACGTATCCAGGTAAAGTTCTACGGCCCGCTGCAGCGTGATTGACCCGCTGAGGCTGGCGTACTGCCCCTGAACCATGATGTAATTGTTGCCAAACCGGTACTGCGGCACCAGGGTTGCGACAATTCCCAATTTAAAAGACTCATCCAGGGCGCGGCTGTACTTGCGGTTAAAGCCGAACGCCTCCATGGATTTGATAATGAACTTATCGTAGGGAGGCGTCAGCAGGCCAAACTGCCCCCGGAGGGAAAGGTTTTCATCAAAACTGTATTCGTAGCCGGCAGTCCACTGCACCGGAAACTGCGTTCCGATCAGCAGGTTGTGCCGGTCCTGCGCCTGCACCGGTGACAGCAGGCACGTAACCAGTGCAAGAATAGCCGGCAGGCACTTTAAGAGTTTAACCTTTTTCATAGGCAAGTAGCTGCGTAATTGTGAATGCTGAATTTTAAATATGAATGGTTAACTAATTGATTTACAGAGGTATACTTCCCGTAAATCAGAAATTAAAACATATACTTTATTCTACTTTTGTATTTAAATTTCCAAAAATGAGGTTGTAGCGCTTTTTCCATTTAACTGATAATCAGAAAAAGAAGTTACTCACTAAAACAAAAAGCCCCGTTGCCTTTTGATCGGGCAGCGGGGCTTTCACGGGTATTTGGTATCCGCTTATTCAGGCACTTCGCGGAACTGCTCGAAAAAACTGAACATGCCCAGTGCAAACTGCGGCACTGCGGTAAAGTGATTGCCGCCCTGGATCGGGATCAGCTGCACCTGCTCGGCGCCCCGCTTGCGCATGGCGTCGTAGGCATTCTGCGAGTTGAAGAAGGGCACAAAATCATCATCGGTGCCGTGAAACAGAGCTACCGGGGCTTTGGGCTGCCAGTCGTACACGTTGTTATCGGCGAAAGTCTGAAGCAGTTTCGAGTCAGAGCCGTTCAGCACCGAATTTCTGAACTCATCCGCGAACAGCTTCCGTGGATTAGTATCAATGCCGGCGTTGGTGCCATCTTGCTGCACCCGGCTCGCGTAAGGCTCATTCAGGTAGTAGCTGTACGGCCGGTTCAGGTCGTACACCTTGTTGTACGTATCCAGCACCCAGAGATAACTGCTGATAAATGAGAGGGGCTGATCGCCGTTGAGAATGTATTTCGCAAACTCCGTCTTGTCGTACGCACCAGCACCGGGGGCACTGGCAGTTACCGTAAATTCATCACTGTGCTCCTCTTCCAGCAGCTTGTGCAGCGACATAGTGGCGTATCCGCCTTCCGAGTAGCCCGTCAGAAAGAGTTGTTCGTTTAGTTTTACCTTTTCCTTTTTGCAAAATTCCCGGACAGCCCGCAGCATATCCCGCGATGCGGATGCCAGCGTAGCCCGGTGTTCGTAAGGATGCGCCAGATTATTGGCAGCGCCGTAGCCGAGGTAATCCGGAGCAGACACTACGTAACCCGAAGAAGCAAGCACGGTACCCGCCGCGTATACCTCGCTGTTGCTCGTGTAGTTGGAGGGTGCCGACTGGTCACTGGTAATCGTGCCGTGCTGGTGGCTCAGGAGGGCAACCGGCTGACTGGTAACAGGTACAACAATGGCTCCGGAAGCATTTACCTCCGCACCGGTGGCATCGGCGGTACGGTAGGTGATCTTATACACATTTACCGGAAAACGGGTAAACAGACTCACGCCGTTCACGTTACCAAGGCGCCGGCTCAGGTCGGCAGGTTTGTAAGAGCCGATCTTTTCGGAATTTACCAGATAAGTGTCTGCCGGTTGGGCCGGCACTGCTTCCTGTTTGCAGCCGCCGAAAAGGAGACCAAAGCTGAACAAAAAGGGCAGAAACAGATAGAAAGAATTTAAATATTTATGGGATGATAACAGCATTATCTTTAATTGAAATGTGTAGTGGTCAGATAATGAATCAACATCCGATGAGGGCAAAAAATTGCAACCGGGGCAGTACCCGCGGGAAAATATTTTCACCCCGAAGCAGGCAAGTTTTTATGCGGATCAAGGGTTTGAAAATGTTGGCTTCTGCCTCAATGGGCGTGGGTTTAAATCCCGTTTATGATAGGCGTAGAAAAGCCCACGGTTTTAACCGTGGGTGGAAGATTCCCTTTTTGAGGAAACCGTTTAAACGGTTTTGCTGCCTGGTACCCCTTTTCCCCTGACTGGCGCAGGCTTCCGCCTGTGCCTCTGCCCTGAAGTGTCTCACTTCTGCAACAGCGGACACTGTTTAAACGGTTTCCCCAAGCCCGTAACTCTTCACCCACAGTTAAAACGGTGGGCTGTTTATCGCCCATCACATACGGAAGTGGCCCCGGCAGAGCAGCTTGCAGAGGCACAGGTGGAAGCCTGCGCCAGCCCTGCCTACCAGTGCAACGCTCCCGGTTCAGCTTCCACTACTTCGTCAGTCATTTTTAAACATTATCCGGCTACTTCCGCGTAGCAACCTTCTCTTCGCGCTCTTTCTTTTTCTCTTCCCTCCGTTCTTTCCGCCCCTCCCGCTTTTCTCTCCGTTTGGCCTTCCTGCTTTCTTTCGCTTCTTCCCGCAGTTCCTGTTCGGTTCTGCCCAGGTTGCCCATATTCACCGTGCCGTCCAGATCCGGGTTGATCGCCTGAACAAAAGCGTTTTCCAGTACTTTTATCACCGCGGTCCAGGTGTCCACATCAGGATTACTGAGATCACCCGAAATGGGAATTTTGGTAGCCACCTGCTTTTCCCGGTAATTTTTGAAAATAGTATTTACCAGCCCGATGCCCGCTTCGCATAGTATCCGGAAGGGTTTGTCGGCGTCTTCTTTCAGGTCCAGTACCTTGGCATCCTTGAAAACCGGCTTCACGTACCCGTTGAATTTTCCGTTTTCGCCAGCTACTTCAGAATAGAGGCTGAAGGTGCCTTTCTCCATGTCTATTTTGGCGTAGGACCGGAAAAAGTCATTCAGCCGCACCAGGTCCACGCCTTCCACCGAAAGATCAAGGTTAAACGGCGGATGTTCGGCCAGCGGATTCGTGTCCAGACGCAGCTCCATCTTACCGTCCTTCATGATTTTTGAGGTACCGTTGATGGAGGCCACCAGTGTTTTGGAGATTTCTTCGCTGTTGGTCAGGTTGCGGGCCACCAGATCAAAATCGTTCAGATAGATATCTACTTTAGGTTTCGCGTGCAGATTCTGGAAATGAACCTCGCCGTCTGCAATGGACAGCCGGTTGATCCGGAGCGGAAACAACTTTGCCACCGTTTCGCGCCAGTTGCCTTCTTCGCCGGTCTGGGTCTGGGCCTCACTGGGACCATCCACAAAGTTGAGCTGCGGCTGCATGACGGTGATTTCACCCACCACTGACCCGTCAAACAGGGCCTGCCACTCCACCGAAAAATCAATTGTCCGGACGGCAATGAAGGGTACGGGTACCTTGCCGTTCTTTTTCAGGATTTTGAGGCTGTCCAGGCTGTAAGCCCCCCGGATCAGGTGAATGTCTACATCGTGCACGCTGCCGGTGTAGCCTTCAATGTCGTTCTGCAGGGTTTTGTTCAGGTAATGCCTGACCACGTACGGCAACGCCAGCCGCGCCCCGGTCAGCAACCCGATCACTCCCAGTATTACCGCCGTTTTTTTACTGATTCCCCGCATAAATGTTTCTTTATCTGTTCCTTTGTCGCAATCCTTATACAGCCGCGAAGGTAAAAGAGTTGCTTGTCAGCCGGTTACAGGAGGATTCCCAGCAGCAGACCGGCCAGAATGATCAGCACCTGGGGCACGCGGGTAAATGTGAGCACGCAAAACGTGACGCCTACGATGCCCAGGTTGAGTAAACTGTGGTCCAGCTGGCGCAGCAAAAGCACCACTGCCGAGGCAATCAGGCCGGTGCTGGCGGCATTGATCCCTTCCAGGGAAGCCCGCACGATGCGGTACTGCTTCAGCTGGTTCCAGAAATGGTAGACAAAGAAGATCAGGAACGTGCCCGGCAGGAAAATTCCCGCCGCAGCCATAAAGCTGCCCAGCACCTCCCCTCCCAGGCCATAGTCGCGCATGGCCAGTACGCCGATAAAGGAGGTGAAGGAAAAATTAGGACCCGGTACCACTTGGGCAATGGCCAGTCCCGAAAGAAACTCTTCGGCCGACAGGTACTGCTTCTTTTCAAAGCGGACGAACTCCGTAAACAGCAGTGGCACCAACGCCTGGCCGCCGCCGTAGATCAGACTGCCGTTGCGGTAAAAATTCTCAAACAACCGGATGGGGAGCCACCGGGTGATCCCTCCGATAACGGCGGCAGTGAGGCCAACGAAAATAAAAAGCACAAAATTAGCCCAGTTCACCCGGAAGGGGTCTTTTTTCTCCTTCCGTTCCAGCTTCTGGAAACGGAACGCCGTAACGCCGCCCCCGCCGAAAAGCACCAGCGGCGCCATCCACGGCGTTTGAAGGAAAAACGATATCAGGGCAGCCGCCACCATAATGCCCACGCTGACTTCCGTATTGATCACTTTCCGGCCGATCCGGTACCCGCCGTACACCATAAATCCAACCGCCATTGGCTGAATAAAGCGGGTAAAAGCCAGCGAAATGCCGTTTTCATGAAGATAAGATACGGATATACCCGCCAGCGTCATGATGATGATGGCCGGCAGTGCCCACACGATCAGGCTGAGGTAGGCAAGGTTTGGCCCGCCGACCTTGTAACCGATGGCCGTGATGGTCTGGGTGGAGGATGGGCCGGGCAATACCGAACACAAGGCATTCAGCTCAATCAGTTCGGCCTCGGTGAGGTAAGCCCGCTTTAAGACAAGGTGCTTGATCATCATGGCAAGGTGCGCCTGCGGTCCACCGAAAGCACTCAAGGCCAGGATGAGTATATCTTTCAGAAAGATAATGTAACGAATCTGCCGCACCCCTGGGTGCGGCAGCGTATAATTGGGCAAAACAGGCCGAAAGAACCTTCTGTAGCCCATCAGGGATTAGTTTTTCTTCAACCCAAGTTCGATCAGACGTTCATTCAGAAATTCACCCGCCGTCATGTCGGAATAGCTTTTCGGGTGCCCGGCGTCAATGCAGGACCGGAGGCAGGTGAGGTCCATTTCGGAACGGGGATGCATAAAGAAGGGCATCGAGAAACGGGAAGAAGTCATTTTTTCGCGGGGCGGATTGATGACCCGGTGAATGGTGGACTTGAGCTTGTTGTTGGTGAGCCGGTCCAGCATATCGCCCACGTTTACGACCAGTTGCTCGGGCAGAGCGGTAATGTCAATCCACTTGCCGTCGCGGCGCAGCACCTGCAAGCCTTCGGCACTGGCTCCCATCAGCAGGGTAATCAGGTTGATGTCGCCGTGCGCCGCGGCCCGTACGGCATCGGGCGGTACGGTATCCGGGTTTTCAATCGGGAAATAATGCAATGCCCGCAGAATGCTGTTGCCGTTTTTTACCTTGCCGTCAAAATAATTTTCTTCCAGCCCCAGGTACAGGGCAATGGCCCGCAGTATTTCCACGCCGGTTCGTTCCAGACGGCGGTACGCTTCGGTGGCTGCTTCCTTCATTTCCGGAAACTCCGCCGGCCATACGTTATCGGGGTATTCGTTCCTGATCGGGTCGTTATCCGTTACCTTCTGACCCACGTGGTAAAACTCTTTCAGGTCCGGGGTCCTGAAGCCTTTGGCCGTTTCCTTGTTGCGGCCGATGTACCCGCGCTGACCGTGCAGCTCAGGATATTCATATTTCTTCTTCTGCTCCTCCGGCGAGAAGAAGAACCGCTGAAATACTCCGTACAGCTTGTCGGAAAGTTCGTTGGTGAGGTAGTGGTTCCGGATGGCAACAAAACCAATGGTATTGAAGGCGTTTCCTAAATCTTCAACAAATTTTGCTTTGCGGGCAGGATCACCTGAGGTAAAGTCGGCAAGATCCAGAGAGGGAATCTCCTTATGCAGCGTCTCGTTCATGGAAATTTCAATTAAAACAAGGGCAATTTAACCAGAAAATCGCAATGCTCCCGTGGGTCAGCCGGAGGTGTTTTACCCTCCAGGGTGGTACTCAAACCAATACGTCCAGGGATAAATATAATTGTAAATCAGTCTCCCCGCCCGGAAAGCGCCGCTTATCTAAACCCTTCCCCACAAAGTGCATTTCCATTTTTTATTTACCATTTCCCAAATCCGCTCCCCGCAAAGCCCCGTAGGTTTGGCAATTCTCCCTATCGGGGAAGGGCAGTTCTCTATTAAACTTAAACCCTATCTGTATGTTTAAATTAAACTTTGCCGGCTCCCCGAAAACGGAATTGGCGAAAAGTGAAACTCAACCAGTGGGCCGGCGTAACTTCTTACGTTACGCCGGTGTCACTGCGGCCTCAAGTGCCATTGTGCTGGCCGGCTGCAAAGACAATGACCCGCCGATGGCCACCGGTGGCGTTGATCTGGGCTCCGGTGATACCGGTATATTGAACTATGCCTACGCACTCGAGCAACTGGAAGCAGCTTTCTATATCCAGGTACTGCAGAGCAAGTATTCGGGCATGACCACCGCCGAAGAGCAGATTCTGACTGACATCCGGGACCACGAAATCGCCCACCGCGATTTTTTCAAAGCCGCCCTGGGAGCCAGTGCCATTCCAGCTTTGGAAGTAGACTTCAGCAGCATCAACTTCGGCAGCCGCGCCAGCGTACTGGGTGCTGCCAAAACTTTCGAAGACTTAGGCGTATCTGCTTATAACGGTGCAGGCAAGCTTCTTACCAGCCCGGATTTCCTGCTCCTTGCCGGTAAGATTGTATCAGTGGAAGCCCGGCACGCGGCCGCGATCCGTTCGCTGCTCAATCCCAAATCGGCGGACTTTGCCGGAGACGACATCGTTACGCCTGCCAACGGACTCGACGCCCAGCGTTCTCCCACCGACGTGCTGATGCTGGCCAGGACCTACGTGAAGACGCAGATCAACGCCGGTAACCTTCCCACTTCCTGAGCAGTTTTCAGTTAATGGTGATCAGTTGTCCGGGCAGCAGGTTATTGCCAGCCGAACCTGAAATTCTATTGCTCATTTAATCCTAAATCTGACAAAAATGAATCTCTATAAGATATTGAATGATATTGAAAAATCTGATGCGGACGTGTACGAACGCCTCAGTTCCCGCAGAAATGCTTTCCGTTTCGGGGGCAAGATTGCACTGGCGGCCGTACCGCTGGTGATGGGAAGCATGTTCCGGAAAGCCTACGGCCAGTCGGCCAGCGGCGTACTGGACGTACTGAATTACGCCCTTACCCTGGAGTATCTGGAAGATGATTTCTACGTCCGGGGGCTTGCCGCCCCGGGACTGATTCCGGCCGGTGACCGCACTATCTTCACCCAGATCGGCCGCCATGAGACGGCTCACGTTGCCTTTCTGAGAACGGCCATCTCCGGTGCGGGTGGCACGCCGGTCAGCAAACCCGTATTTGACTTTACTGCCAGAGGACAATTTCCGGACGTGTTTACCAACTACCAGACCTTTCTCACCTTGTCACAAGCCTTTGAGGATACGGGAGTGAGGGCCTACAAAGGCCAGGCCGGTGCCCTGATCGCCAACAATGATGTTTTAACGGCTGCCCTGCAGATTCACTCCGTGGAAGCCAGACACGCATCGGAAGTTCGCCGCCTCCGGGGTCAGAAGGGCTGGATCACGGGAAATATGGGCGCTCCGGCTGCCGTTTATGCGGGTGAAGAAACCACCATGCAGGGCGGGTTGAATGTGACCGGCATCACTACTGCACCGGCCTCAGCCGTGGGCGAAGCTTTCGATGAACCCCTTACCATGCAAGCCGTGCTGGCCATTGCCAAGCCGTTTATTGCCGGTTGAGGGCAAACATAAAAAGTCCTGGCGCAGGACAAAAACGAGCCGGAATGGTACCATTCCGGCTCGTTTGCTACCTGAACAATCCTGTTCAGAGGCGGTCCGGCACCCTGCATTTGCATTTGATTTCATAGCCTTTCTATTTCTTCTTTGGAGAGCCCGGTTGAAGAAATAATTATGTCTGTTGATACCCCGCTTTCTTTAAGCGCTTTGGCTACTTCAAGTTTCCCTTCAAGTTTGCCTTCGCCAAAAGCCGTGTCAATAATACCTTTCAGGTCCCGGTAAACTTTTAAACTGCTTTCGTACCTGTCCAGTTCTGCCTGTCCAAGATTGGCAATCCCGGCTTTCTCAAAGGCCTGTGCAAATACTTCGTCTTTGAATATTGCCGGGATATTCTGAAAATCCTCAAGGTTTCTGATAAAGTACAGCCATTTGTCCAGACGGCTGGAAAGTTCGTTTTCTGTCTTCACAAAGTTGGGCATTTCCAGATAGATGTAAGTCAGCTTGTCGTAGAAGACTTTTCCATTCTGATTTTTCAGTCTGACAGTATGGACAACTTCACTTTTTTCGGGTTCACTTTCGTAATCATTAAAAGTAAAATCTAAAATTCCGATGCAGTAAACTGCTTTCAAACTGTAGTTCCACCCGCCTTTTTCGGCTTGTTCCCGAACCGGAAAAGTGGAGTAGTAAATTGTCCTTTCCTTGAAATAATTCTGCTTTGCTTTCTGAAGTTCTACAATGAATTTTTCGCCTTTGTCATTTTCACAGTAAATGTCATATATCGCTTTTCTGTCCGGGTCTGTCAGTCCAAGCTGCCCGGTATTTTTAAAAGTCAGGTCAATGATTTTATTTTTCTCGGGCAACAGCGCATTCAGAAAGTCAATCAGCAAAGGCTTGCTGGCTTCTTCGCCGAAAATCTTCCTGAACCCGAAATCAGTATAAGGATTTATATACCTTGCTCTCATCTCTTTCTTTCAAAGTTTGACCCCGCAAATTTAGGCAATCCTGTTGCTGCCAGGTGGTGTCAGCCCCTCTCTTTTACTTATGATCCTTAATCAATAGTTCAGAATTGTTTCTGATACAGGCTATCTTCCTGTCCATATTATGAGGGTAAAGGGTAATATTCTTCCAGGGCTTCAAAAGGATGCGCCGGTACTTATTTTACTACGGCATCAAAAGCCCCGGTGAGGATGCGACCCTCCCGCTTCACCTGCACCCAGATGCGGTAATTGCCCGGTTGGGGAAAGGTATAGGGGAACGAAACTTCGCTGCCGTGGTCCATGCCTTCCATGCTTTCACCGTTGCCGGCGGCATCCGTCACGTGACCCATTCCGGCCATCAGCACGGCTTCGCGTTCTGCGGCAGGCAGGGCATCCAGCCGGGCAATTACCTGATCTGCGCTGTCCATAAACTGCCGGGCATCTGGCATATGGACTTTCTGGGAAGTTTCGGCAATGCGCTTCTCCAGCGACTGCCGCGCCGCCATGGAGTAAGTGCCCGCCGGGTGCAGGTGAATGAATACCGAGCCATCATCCCGTACCACCACGGCGTGTCCGGCCATGCCAAGGTATGAATCCAGCTTAGCCGGCTTGCCATCCGGGGCATTGATCATAAATCTGAGCGGGTACACCTGCCCGGCCGAAAACGGCTGATTAGGCTGGTGCTCCCAGATGACGGACGAGCCATCCTGCAGCCTGGCCTTTACGCCGGGTTTGCCGCAGAGCACTGCGTTGGCATCAGCGGGCAGAAAGCCCTGCCGGTCCAGCGGGTCAGTGACAATGTAAGTGTCTTCGGTATCTCCCGGAAGCGTACCCGTAAAGGCCACGGTGCTGGCCGGCGTGGAGGCGGGTATATCGGCGGAGCCGATGATTGTTTCCGAGAAGCCGCTGCGGTGTACCACATCGGCAAAGATTTTATACCGCCCCGCCGGCAATGTGGGCAGCGTGACGCCGAATGTCAGGGAGTCGAGCCGGCTGGGGTGCAGGTGCGCAAAGGCATTCAGGCCTGACTCCCGTACCAGGAACAGATGCATCAGCTTGCCGTGATCGGGCACCAGGTAACTGATGCGGCCATTGCTTTTTCCCCATCCGGTCGTGTCAATCCGGAGCGTCAGCTTTTGCCGGCCGGCAGCAGATTCCGTCGCGGTAATTGCCTGTAGGGGCTTGAACATGTACTTGCGGTAGTCGTCGGCCCAGCCTTTCCACCAGCTGCCGCCGCCGTACAGGATCAGGCACAGCAGCACTCCGGCTACGCCCATGTATACCAGCCGCTTGCGCCGGAAAGCGGGTGTCATTTCGCTGCCCGGCCTGAGGGTACCCTCGCTTACGCTGGCCCCGATGATGGTCACCATCAGAATGAAGAGAAATACCGCAATGCCGCCGAGAATCCAGCCGAGTTGGGGAGGCATATCCCGCCGGGCGGTGGCTACGGCCATGACCGGCACCAGCGCTTCGCCCTTGCCGCCGGCACCTTCCACGGTGATCTGCACGCTGGAGGAGCCGTTGGACATCAACCAAACGATGCCTTCGTACCGGCCGGGATTTTCGGGGGAGGCTTTCAGCTCATCGGGGGCGGGAGCTCCCTCATCACCGGAACGGAAAAAGATCGGACGGGCCGTTACCCGGGTGATCCCCTCCCCTTCCACGAACACCGTCACCTGTGCCGTGCCCGGGATCACGTCCGGCGGACTGATGCTGACCAGCACCCGGTACGGGCCGGCCTGGTCCTGATACACCACGCCCGGGCTGCCGATGTGGGCAAGGGAAAAATGAGAAATCAGCAGGCAAAAGACAGTCAGCAGGGGGCTGAAACCAGTTTTAAAAATTTTCATCGGCCACTCCATTAGGAATTCAAAATCTGACATTCAGCATTTTCGGGACTACCGCTGCACTTTGCGCATCCAGTTGCCCCACCAGAGACCAACCCGGGCAGAAAGGGTGGCAATCAAAATGGCCATACCAATGCCCAATGCAAACTGAGAAGGCGGCTGTAGGTCCCAGGGTGGGAACTGAAAGCGATACTGCCAGTTGGGATCGGCGTCAAAATACCAGCTGTCCTGCCCGAAAAACCAGTTGCGGGCCATCGGCGACATCAGAAAACCGGCGAACGGCCACTGGAATACAAGGAGCAAAAGCACAAATGAGGTTCCCATCAGCAGAGCCTGCAACCAGTCATTCCTGCCGGCAAACTTCTGCTTTACCCAATCCATACCCACGGCGGGAAAAATAAACAGGAGGGGAAAATCAAAGGCCTGAAAGCGGGTGATGTGATTGAGAACGGGTCCCAGCCTGGGTTCGGCCGGAAACAACTGCAGGATCAGGTTCATCAGAATGATGAAGGCCATGGCGACGGCCGCGGTAATGGTCACCGGCCACCGGAGCTTGGAAGAACGGGCTACCGCAGCCAGCAGCAACGGAAAACGCCGGCGGCCAGCTTGTAGAAGCCCGAATGGTGCATCTGATGCCGCCCGAGGCTTTCAGAATTGAAGATAAACAGAGCCGTCAGGATCAGACCGGAAGCGATGGTGTACATGATCCTTAGCCGGAAATTGCGGCTGGCCATCTGCTCAGCGGAGTAGCCCGGCAGGTGATCCTCGCGGTTCTGGAGGGCAAGTACCGCAAACATGGCCCCGAACTGAATGGATACAATGCCCAATGCCAGCACCGTGTGGGGCGGGGAAAGAATCTTTACGCCGAGGCCATACGTATTGTGCCACCAGTCGTCGAAAGGCGCGGAGGTGAGCATGGCAAAGGCCCCCCAGATGCAGAACAAAGCCCCCAGAGAACTGTAAAAGATACCCCAGAAGCGAACATTAGTAGCTTTTTCAGCCGGCGTACCGGCAAAGGTCGTTTTCAGCACCTGGTAACCGGAAAAGCAGCCGGCCACCACTGCACCTAAGTAAATGGCGATGTGCGGAGCGGAAAAAAGACCGTCCCGGCCAATGCTGGTGTGCCAGGAGATATCCCACAGCACGCCGACCATAACCGCAAGGGAGGAAAAAACAACCGCGTAGATGTACAATGGAATGCCCGGAAGGCTGGTGCGGATACCTGACGCCGGACGATCCAGCGTGGCAGTTGCATTGACGGTGGTTTCCATTTGGGAAATAAATATGTTGCCTGACATCTAAATTAGTTTTAATCTGATCATCAGGCAACCAAGGATCGGTAAAGTTTTCGGTTTAAACAGAAAAGACCGGCATCTGAACCAGAGCCGGTCTTTTCTGTCTTATTCCCCAGGTAAATCTAAAGCGATCAGTAATCTATTGAGAAACTTATATCTCCTGTCCAACGTCTCACGCCTCATATCTCCCCGAAAGATTACCGCCAGATCTGCACCCAGCCGGTAAACGTGCCGCCACCCGCAATATTAACGGTGTAGAAGTACACACCATCCGGATAGTCGCCACCCTTCCAGTCGTTCTGGTAGTTGGCACTTTCGAAGATCACCTTGCCCCAGCGGTTCACAATTCTCACAATCGTGCTCGGCGGCAGGTTGCGGATGAAGAAGGTATCATTGACCCCGTCGCCGTTAGGCGTAAAGATGTTCGGGATCAGGAACCGGCTTTCCTTCACTTCGGTATTATAAACCTTCACGCAGCCGTTGGCATCGCGGATATACACGTTATAGAGACCAATCGGCTGGTTTCTGATGGTTGTGTCGTACGGAATCGTATTATCTTTCACCAGACTCCAGTCAGCGCCGTTCAGGCTGACTTCGTACGGACCGTTGCCGCCCCGGATGTCCAGCACCTGAATTTCACCGGTCGGCTCGTCGGCCATCGACAGGGTTGCCCTGATCCTCGCCGTCAGCGTATTGCCGATCCGGACGTTGGCCGGTAAGGTAAGGCAGTTCTGATTATCGGCAATCACCACTACATAATCACCGTCGCGCAGGTTGCTCACCGTAAAGCTGCTGGTGAACAGATTACCGCTGACAAACGTATTGCCGCCGTCAATGCTGACCCGGTAAGGAGGCTGTCCGCCGCGGATGTTGGTCAGCACGAGGTTGTTGCAACCCTGACGCTTCATATCAAACTTTACCGAATCCGGACCGGGGATCATGAACGGCAGAATGTTCGGGCAGACGTCACTGGCATTTTCACGGATGTACATCCGGTATTCGCCCGGCTGCAGGTTGACAAACAGCGTCGTTTCGAAGAAGTTGGTATTGTTGATGCTGTAGAAATACCTCTTTCCGGCCGTGTTGTTGAGCACTTCAGCTTCGGCTGTACCATTCGGCGAACCGCAGGTGGAAGGCGTGGTCTTCACGGTAAACGGAATGCCACCAGAACTGATCAGGACATCCTGAGCGGGTGTGCGGCAACCGTTGCCGTATTCCAGCACCACCTTGTAGCTGCCCGGTGCCAGATCAGTGAATGTGATGGTATTGCTACCGGTGTACCGGAATGAGACGCCGTTGTCAATGCTGATTCCGTATTCCGTTCTGGAATTGGCAGTTGTGCCACCGGTAATTTCCGACACGGTAATGCTGCCTTTTTCTCCGCCCTCACAACCAATATTTAGCTGGCTTACCCGGTAAGAAATAGCTGTAACACCGTTCACCGCAAACTCCTTTGTGGCCGGGCAGGCAGCAGTTCCGTTATTGAGCCGTACATGCATTGTATAGATGCCGGGAGCCACGTTCCTGAACTCAGGTGAAGCCTGGAAAGTAGAGCCGTTGATACTGAACCGGTACCTGGTTACGTCAGCCGTTGCGGGCAGTACTGCCTTTACGGTCACCGTCGGATTTCCGCAGGTGGCTTCCCCGGCATCCACCGTGAAGTTGATCGGATCCACGGCCAGTGAAAGGGTAGCCGTGGCCTCGCAACCGGAAGCATCTTTTACGGTGATCACGTAATCTCCCGGTGCCAGCTGACCGATTTTCCCGGAAGCATTGGCCGCAACAGGACCGTTGTTTACCGAGTACTGGAACGGAGCCGTACCCCCTGTGACGGTCAGTGTAATTTCTCCGTCGGCGGCACTGCAGGAGCCTGGCTGCTTGCTGGCAGCTGCGGCCAGGCTTACAGACGGAATGCCGGTTATCTCAATCGGGGTATTGTAAGTACAGCCACTGGCATCCATGATGACTACCGGATAGGTAGCCGGATTGAGATTCGGGAATAATCTGCCGGCCGGCCATTCATGGTAGGTGGCGCCTCCGTCAATGCTTACCTGGTAGGGTGTCCCGGTTCCTGAAATCTCCGTAAAGTCAATGCTACCCGTGCCGCCGCACCTATTGGCAGGGGTTCTGGTTATGACAAGACGTTCAATTATAAAATTGGTGCCGATTGTAACCAAAGTGGAGGCATTACAATCCTTCACTTTATCACGCACAGTCAGGGTATACGTACCGGCTGCCAGTCCCCTGAAATCCGGCGAATCCTTATAAGGAGTATCTCCTATTCTGTATTCATACGAACCCGAACCACCCGATATCACAAACAGCATTATCTCACCGTTGTCATCCCCCTGACATCTGGCATTCACGGTGGTGGAAGCAATACTCAGGTTACAGCCGCACGAAGGGTCAGTGGTGGGCTTGATCACCATACTGATTACGTTGGAAGCAGCCGGGCTACCGGTCACGCAGTTGGTATTGTCACCACCAGCTGTCATCACCACCGACACCACGTCATTGTTATTCAGTGTGCTGCTGGTGAAAACAGTACCCGTGGCACCGGACACGCCCGTTCCGTTTACTCTCCACTGGTAAACCGGAGCCGTACCACCGTTGGTCGCCGTTGCCGTAAACGTAACCGGCGTGCCGGCACACACATTATTCTGATCAGCAGTAATGCTGACAGAAGCGGTTAAGCTGCTGCTTACTGACATTGTAATTACATTGGAAGTCGCCGGACTGCCGCTGATGCAGCCGGTACCGGTTCCGCCGACCGTCATCAGTACCGATATCCGGTCATTGTTGGCCAAAGTACTGCTGGAGAAGGTGACACCCGTTGCACCGGCTACGTTTGTACCGTTTACTCTCCACTGGTAAGCGGGAGCCGTGCCGCCGTTGGTGGCCGTTGCGGTAAAGGTGACCGGCGTGCCGGGGCAAACGCTGGTCTGGTCGGCGGTGATGCTTACGGAAGCAGTCAGGTTACTGCTCACTGTCATGGCTACTGCGTTGGAAGTTGCCGGACTACCGGTGATGCAACCGATGTTGTTGCCTCCCGCTGTCATCACCACCGTTACCACATCGTTATTATTCAGGGTAGAACTGGTGAATGTGCTGTTGACGGTACCGGCTACGGCAGCGCCATTGATTCTCCACTGGTAAACCGGAGCCGTACCACCATTGGTAGCCGTTGCGGTGAAAGTGACCGGCGTTCCCGGACAGATGCTGGTCTGGTCAGCGGTGATGCTTACGGAAGCGGCCAAGCTGTTGGTTACCGCAATGGTTACCGCATTTGAGGTAGCCGGGCTGCCGGTGATGCAGGCAGTGTTTCCGCTGGCAGTCATCACTACCGTCACTACGTCGTTGTTGCTCAGCGTACTGCTGGTGAAAACAGCACCCGTGGCACCGGCTACGTTTGTACCGTTTACTCTCCACTGGTAAGCGGGAGCCGTGCCGCCGTTGGTGGCCGTTGCGGTAAAGGTGACCGGCGTGCCGGGGCAAACGCTGGTCTGGTCGGCGGTGATGCTTACGGAAGCCGCCTGATTGCCGTTCACAGTAACAGCAAGTCTGGCTCTTGTGCTTTCGCAGCCGCTGACGGTCTGGGAGACGTAGTATTCAGTCGTACCCACACTTGCCGTTGACGGTACCGGAGCCGTGCTGCTGCCCGTGCCGCCAGTGGAGATGCTGTACCAGAGCAGATTGCTGCCATCGGCCGTAAGGGCCGCAGCCGGTGTTCCCTGACAATACGCTGCATCCGCTACGGCCGGAGCCGCCGGAGCTGCATTGACGGTGAGGGTAACGGTTGTCCTGCTGCTTTCGCAGCCGTTGACCGTCTGCGTGGCAGAAAAAGTGTAATTACCCGCCGCGGTATTGTCCAGAGCCGGCGTAAATGAACTGCCGGTGGCTACCTGAACATTGTTTTCATCATACCACTTAATATCCGTACCATCGGCGGTCAGGGCTGGTATTGCACTTCCCGCACATACAGCAGCAGGGTTTGAAGCCAACGGTGCCGCTGGTACCGACGGTGCCACCAGTGTTATGGTATTCAGAGTAAAAGTACAATCATTGGCATCTTTAATGGTGATGTTATAATCTCCGGCCGGCAAGTTGGTGAAACTACCGGTTCCCGCTACAAAAGTAGTGCTGTTGAAAGCATACGAATAAGGAGCGGTACCACCCGAAGGGGTAACAGTAATTGAGCCTCCATCAGGATCCGCACAGGTTGGATCGGTTTTGCTGCTGCCGGCCGTCAGGTTGCATACCGGAGTAGTGGTGCAAGCCGTGCCTACCGTAACTGAGGTAGTGTATTCGCAATTGTTTGCGGCTACCACCCGGATCGTATAGGTAGCTGGTGCCAGTCCTGGGAAGATTCCATTTCCATCCGGATCAGCAATTCCATTGATAAAATACTGGAAAGGACCGGCAGCACCAGATACATTGGTTACCGTAACGGAACCATCGGCAGCGTTACAGGCGGTTTCGGCCGTCCAGCTGGTGCTGGCGGTGATCCCCTCCGGAGCCGTCAGCGTTTGGGTCCTGGCAGTCTGGCATCCTTTTGCATCACGGATGTATATGGTATAGCTGCCACCACCCAGATTGCTGAAGGTGCTGCCGGATTGATATACTACTCCGTTCAGGCTATAGCTGTAAGGCCCGGTTCCTCCCGTCACACTGCTGATGGTAATCGTACCATCAGAGGTGCTGCAGCCGGTGGGGTTGGTCCCGCTGACTGAAGCGGTCAGTCCCGCGCCGGCATTCAAGGTAACCGGATCAAGGGAAATGGTGCAATTTTTACCGTCTTTTACGGCTACTGTGTAGGTTCCTGCCGGCAGATTACCAAATACATTGCTGCTGCTGAAGGTAGCGCCACCGTCAATGGAGTAGCTGTAGTTACCATCTCCTCCGGTTGCCTTAACCGTCAGACTACCGTTATTGTTAACGCAAGTCGGATCAGTTGCCGACACGGAAGCAGACACTGCCGGAGGATTGCTCAGGGCAATTCCGGAAAGCACTACCTGACAGGTTAAATTGTTTCTGTCCCTTACGGTAATTGTATAGTCTCCCGCCGGCAGACCTGTGAAAGCAGCAGAGGATTGAAAGGTTACCCCACCTCTGCTGTAGCCGTACACTCCGCTGCCGCCGGTCGCACTGACGGTCAGCCTGCCATCCGCGGAACCGTTACAGGAAGGATTAACCAGTGCCGATACAGAGGCATTCACACTGCAACCGGTCACACAATCCGTTCCTACGGTTGCCGGGGCGGTGAAGGTACAGTCATCGAGATCTTTGACCAGCACGGTATAGGTTCCGGGGATAAGCCCGCTGAAAAGATTATTATTGATGCCGGCCCCGTTGTCTTCCCCGTTCAGGTAGTAGGTGTAAGTATTGGCCGCACCCGGCAGACCGCTGACGGTAATGATACCGTCACTCATGTCGCAGCCGGTTTCATTGCTGGAGGTAACCATGGCGGTAAAGCCTCCCGGAGCTGCCAGTGAAACGGATCTGCTGGCCACGCATCCGTCTGTGCTCCTGACATAAACGGTATAATTACCACCGCCAAGTCCGGTAAAAGTATTCCCCCCCTGATACGTAGTGCCGTTCAGACTGTACCGGTAAGAACCGTCTCCACCCGTTACACCGCTGACCGTGATGGAGCCGTTGGCTGAGGAGCAGGCGGAAGGATCGGTTTTTGAGACGTTGAAATCCGGCGGTGCAGTGAAGGTAACCGTAACTGAGGCAGCCCGGCTTTCACAACCGTTCACCGTCTGGGTCACATAGAACGTGGTAGTACCCGCAACTGTATTGTTCAGGGACGGTGTGAACGGGCTGCCGATACCAACCTGGGTGGTCAGGGCGGCATCGCTGTACCACTTCAGGCCGGAACCGGTAGCAGTAAGCTGCGGAACGGGACTGCCTGCACAAACCGGTGCCGGACTGGTTGCCGCCGGGGCAGCCGGAGCGGCCGGAGCAGTCAGGGTAAAGGACAGCACCTGCGTACAGCCCGCGGCATCTCTCACCGTAACCTGATTATAAGTGCCCGCCGAAAGACCAATCAGGACATTGCTGCTCTGGAAGGTAACCCCGTCCAGCGAATAAGCATAAGAAGCCGTTCCCCCGCCGGCGGTCAGGGTAATCGAACCGCCGTCCGGATCACTGCAGGTCGGATTAGATTGTGTACCACTGGCAGTAAGCATACAGGCTGGCTGAGAACAATCAAATTTGGCCACAGTCGCCGTACTTTCAAACCGGCAATTGTTGTTGTCTTCAATGCGCAGCCAGTAGGTTACAGGATCAAGTCCCGTCAGTTGGTATGGCTCATCTGAAGTGGCTACCAGAAGGAAGTTATCCGCATTACCCCCGCTGACATAGTACTTGTAAGGGCCGGTACCGCCGGAAGGAGTCATGGTGATGGTACCGTCAAGAGCGTCGCAGGCCGTTTCACCAGTTGTGCTTACAGCCACATTGAAAGTTCCGTTAGATAAAGTGTAAGACTGTTGTACCACGCATCCGGCCGTATTTCTGACGTACACTGTGTAATTACCGGCACCCAGGCCATTGAAAACACCGGTCGTATTGGAAAAGCCGGAACCGTTCAGGCTGTATGCGTAGCTGCCCGCCGGGGTGGCTGTTGCCGTAATACGACCATCATTGGACGAACAGGAACCTGGGTTCGTGCCGGTCAGGCTTACCGAAAAGCCTGGTTCAGCCGTAACCGTTACCGCAGCGGATTGCGCAGAGCATCCGCCGGTATTGGTCACCACTACGTAGTAATTGCCTGTAGTCGCAACGGTAAGGCTTTGCCCGACGGCCCTGTCAATGGCAGCACCATCCATGAACCACTGGTTACCGGTGGCCGCACCCGAAGAAAGTACGGTGCTGCTGCCACCGCATATCGCAGTACCGCCGCTGATGACCGGGGTGGCCGGTTGCAGATTCACCGTTACATCCACCGTGGCAGCATTGGTGCAACCACTCACGGTTACGGTTGCTGTATACGTTCCGCTGTGGGCGGAGGTAGCACCGGGGATGGAAACGTTCTGGCCGGTTGCAGTAAAACCATTCGGCCCCGTCCAGCTATAAGCGGCTCCGGAAATGGGGGAAGCCCTCAGATCCAAAGTACTTCCCTCGCAGACAGGTCCGTTGCCGGAAGCAACCGGAGCGGCCGGGCTTGGATTCACAGTAACGGTGATTCTGGCTCTTGTGCTTTCGCAGCCATTCACGGTCTGAGAAACATAAAAATCAACTGTACCCGCAGTAGCCGTTGAGGGCACCGGAGCCGTGGCCGATCCGGTACCGCCGGTGGCTGAACTGTACCAGAGCAGATTGTTGCCCGTAGCCGTAAGGGCTGAAGAAGCAGCTCCCTGACAGTAAGTCACATCGGATACTTCCGGGGCGGCGGGTTGAGGCGTTTGCGTAACCGTCGCTGTGTCCGAAGCAGCGGAGCAGTTATTTGCGTTGGTAACTGTGACGGTGTAGCGGCCGGGCTGGGTGACAGTCAGTGTCTGGCCGGTCGCACTGTCGATCAATGTCCTATCCTTGTACCACTGGTTTCCCGACGAGGCGCCTGAGGTCAGCAGGGTATTGCCACCGGCGCAGTAGGACAGCAAACCGGTGATGACTGGTTTTGCCGGGCTTGGGTGAATAGTGATGGTAACGGCGGCAGAATTACTTTCGCAGTCATTCTGCGTCTGGGTAGCATAAAAGGTGTAGGTACCGGCTACCGCATTATCAATGTCTGGAGTGAATGGGTTGCCGGTTCCCAATACCGTGGCCGAATTATCGTACCAGACTATACCCGTTCCGGTTGCCGAGAGGGAAGGTATCGGCTGACCAGTGCAAATGGGGGCAGGATCACTGGCGGCGGGGGCAGCGGGAACCGCATTTACCGTTAAAGTAACAGTGGTTTTGGGGCTTTCACAGCCTGCCACCGTTTGGGTTACGTAGTAGATATAGGTGCCGGCAACCGTATTATCAACAGTGGGGCGGAAAGAGCTGCCGGAGGCAATCTGAAGGTTATTGCCATCGTACCACCTGATGTCAGTGCCGCCGGCTGTCAGCGCGGGAACCGGATTGCCCGTGCAGATTACCATGTTTGATGCCGCAGGAGCTGCTACGGCCGGTGGCTGGCTGATGGTTACCTCAGCGGTCTGGGTACAGCCATTGGCATCCGTTACGGTAACCGTGTAGCTGCCGGCAGTCAAATTTGTTGCAGCAGCAGTGGTCTGGGCGGGTGAAGTGTTCCATCTCAGCGTATGCGGAGCGGTTCCACCCGTAACAGTTACGGTCGCAGAGCCGTCACTGCCGCCATTGCAGCTTACATCGGTCTTTGCGCTGATGGCTGCGGCCAATGCTGCGGGATCAGTCAGACTGACCGGAGGCAACGTAGCTTTGCAACCCTTTGAATCCGTTACTTCTACGGTATAGGTACCTGCTGGTAAATTGCTGAAGGCTGAATTTGCACCCGGGGTGCGGCCGTTAAGGGAATACAGGTAGCCGGGTGTACCGCCCGAGGCGGAGATGGCAATTGATCCGGTTGTACTTCCGGCGCAAAGCGGGTCGGTTTTGGCGGTCAGGGATATAATCAGCCGGGTCGGCTGGGTGATGGCAACAGCAACCTGATCCAGACAGCCTTTTGAATCCCTGACCCGGACTGTATAGTCTCCGGCCACCAGGCCGCTGAAAGTGCCGCTGGTGAAATAATCCGTTCCATTGATCGTATACTCGTAATTACTGTTGCCGCCACTGGCTGTTACAGTTATGCCACCAGTAGCATCGCCAAAGCAGTTTTCTATATTCGTTTTGGAAACCAGGTTAATTCTTAGTGCTGCGTTGGGTTGTGATACTGTGATAAAACCGGTATTGGCCGGAGCATCGCAATTACTCTCATCCGCATCAAAAGTCACTACCCGGTAACGCTGGGAGGCAATAAGACCGGTAAATGTATAAGTAGTGGATGCAGTGGGCATCGGGCCCTGTATATCAATGAATTTGTTCTGGGCAATGTCGTACCGCTGCAGCAGAAAGGAATGAAATCCGCTGGTGCCGGGTACGACTGTAACGGTAATGGTACCATCACTGCCTCCCCGGCAGGAAACCGGGGTTGAAGAAGTAGAGTTCGGAGGATAGGAAACGCAGGTCTGGGCTGCGCTTTCCCCTACGGAGAGCAATGCCGCAATTACCAGCAGAAATATCTTGAACAGTAAATAATTTCTCATATTACCGGAATAATTTTCTCGATCAGTAGGTGTAAGCGTTTATGTTACCTCAGCCTGACAGCCAGTGAAGTGGTGCATCCATTGGCGTCCACGGCGTCTACCATGTACCTCCCTCTGGACAGCCCCCTGAAAGCGCTGGTTGATTGCTGGTATCTTTTGATATTGTTCAGATCAGTAAAATCGGAAAGGAAAAAAGTGTAGGGTGCGCTGCCTCCCGTTACCTGCACCTCAATGAGCCCGTTTTTTGCGCCTTCAGCCGGAATGACGATCTGCTTCTTTTCCAGCGTGCCTGATGTACGGTTGCCGACCATTAACTCGGCTGCCTGCACATTTCCCTTTGCATCAGTGACCTTTACCTTGTATGATCCGGCATTCAGTTCGCTGATATCTTTGGTAGTGGCACCATTGCTCCACTCAAACCGGTATGGCGGTGTACCGTTTACCTGCAGCCGGATTGCTCCGTCAACTCCTCCGTTGCAGCTGGCGTGGGTGACCACTGGTTTTACCGTCAGCTGCGCCCTTGCTTCAGTAGCCTGCAGCCAGATCAGCAGTGCGCAGATGGGGGTAATTATTGTATAGATCGTCTTCATAATGCTTTTTGATTGCCTGGGTTATAAAAGATGGCCGTGCAAGGGCCAGCCGTTACACTGGTAATGTTTGTAGTTTAAAAACCAATTATTATCCGGTTCGCCGGGCCGTAAAGCATTCTGGTACTGCCGGGCTTTATGATTCCCGTTGTTGTTTGCCGCTTTTCTGCGACTGCCTCTGCCCTTCGGCCAGCACCATTCGCGCTGCTGCTGCCTTCGTAATACCCCAAAACCGGCTGATTTGTCAAACTGAAGGGGTAGGCCATTGCTTCCATTATTCTTTTTCTGTTTTTTAAATTTACTCTGGTCCCTTTGGGTATGCGGAATGGAAGTATTGGCTTTAATTACCCATGTAGTGAAAAATTCCAATTGTGGGTTTAATCCGGGTTACCTTTGCAGAAAGAGAGGGATTCACGGGATTTTCTGCCCTGGACGCAAGCCATTATCATTCACCCGTCCGCGGTCCGGTGTATGAGGGCACTGCGGGGCAGGGGATTCTATCCGGCCTCCCCTGCGTTTTTACTTCAGGCATATTTTGATAATTTTGCCCGGCACGATTTTTTACCAGTATAAATCAGTTAAATCCAAACAGATATGGCTTTTGATATAGAAATGATCAGGGCAGTGTATACCCGGATGGGTGAAAGGGTGGCCGCTGCCCGTCAGGTAGTGGGCAAGCCCCTGACACTCTCCGAAAAAATACTGTACTCCCACCTTTACCAGGGCAACGCTGACCAGGCTATCGGCCGGGGAAAGACGTACGTTGATTTTGCGCCTGACCGGGTGGCCATGCAGGATGCTACCGCCCAGATGGCGCTCCTCCAGTTTATGTCCGCCGGCAAACCAAAAGTGGCCGTGCCTTCTACGGTTCACTGCGACCACCTGATCCAGGCCAAAATCGGTGCTGAGCAGGATCTGAATACGGCTATGAGCCAAAACAAGGAAGTATATGACTTTCTGGCCTCCGTATCCAATAAATACGGAATTGGTTTCTGGAAGCCCGGTGCAGGTATCATCCACCAGGTAGTGCTGGAAAACTATGCCTTCCCCGGCGGCATGATGATCGGTACGGATTCCCACACGCCCAATGCGGGTGGCCTCGGCATGATTGCCATTGGCGTAGGCGGTGCTGATGCCGTGGACGTAATGGCCGGTATGGCGTGGGAACTGAAATTCCCGAAGCTGATCGGAGTAAAACTGACGGGCCGACTCAGCGGATGGACGGCTGCTAAAGACGTAATCCTGAAAGTGGCCGGCATTCTGACCGTAAAAGGCGGTACCGGCTACATTGTAGAGTACTTCGGGGAGGGTGCCGAAAGTCTCTCCTGCACGGGTAAGGCTACGATCTGTAACATGGGTGCCGAAATCGGTGCAACCACGTCCGTATTTGAGTACGACGACAAGATGAAAGCTTATCTGGAAGGCACCGAACGGGCTGATATAGCCGCTCTGGCCGATCAGGTGAGAGAGCATCTGCGGGCCGATCCTGAAGTATACACCAATCCGGAACTATACTATGATCAGGTCATTGAAATCAACCTGTCGGAACTGGAACCCCACGTAAACGGACCCTTTACGCCCGATGCAGCCTGGCCGATTTCCAAATTTGCGCAGGCGGTTAAAGAACACGGCTGGCCGGAAAAACTGGAAGTAGGACTCATCGGTTCCTGCACCAACTCTTCTTACGAGGACATTACGCGGGCTGCCTCCATTGCCGGACAGGCCGTATCCAAAAACCTGAAGGTAAGGTCCGAGTTTACCATTACGCCCGGCTCCGAACTGGTTCGCTACACCACGGAAAGAGACGGTCTGCTGAAAACTTTCGATGAGATGGGCGGCGTGGTACTGGCCAATGCCTGCGGTCCCTGCATTGGTCAGTGGGCCCGCCATTCGGATGATCCGACCCGTAAGAACTCTATTATTACGTCCTTCAACCGCAACTTCGCCAAGCGCAATGACGGCAACCCGAATACGCATGCCTTTGTGGCTTCTCCCGAAATCGTGACTGCTTTTGCCATTGCCGGTGATCTGACCTTCAATCCGCTGACGGATACGCTGGTCAATGAATCCGGGCAGGCAGTAAGGCTGGATGAACCAAAGGGAATTGAACTACCGGTGAATGGATTTGCGGTGGAAGACGCCGGTTACCAGGCACCCGCCGTGGATGGCAGCAAGGTAGCAGTTGCCGTTGATCCGCTCTCCGACCGCCTGCAGCTGCTGGAGCCCTTTGCACCGTGGGAAGGCACCGACCTGATGGGGCTGCGGCTGCTGATCAAAGCCAAAGGCAAGTGTACCACCGACCACATTTCAATGGCGGGTCCGTGGCTGAAGTACCGCGGTCACCTGGACAATATTTCCAACAACATGCTGATCGGTGCCCTTAACGCCTTCAACGACAAAGCCAATTATGTAAAAAACCAGCTCACCGGCACCTATGACGAGGTACCCAAAGTGCAGCGGGCTTACAAAGCGATGCAGGTGGGTTCGGTAGTGGTGGGTGACGAAAACTACGGCGAAGGTTCTTCGCGCGAACACGCCGCCATGGAACCCCGCCACCTTGGCGTGCGGGTGATTCTGGTAAAATCTTTTGCCCGTATTCACGAAACCAACCTTAAGAAGCAGGGCATGCTTGCCATCACTTTTGTCGACCCCACGGATTACGATAAGGTAATGGAAGACGACACAATAGACGTGATGGGGCTGACCACCTTTGCTCCCGGGCAACAGTTAACCGTCGTGCTCAACCACATTGACGGCTCCAAAGACCTTATTCCGGTGAATCACACGTATAATCAAGGGCAGATCGAATGGTTCAAGGCCGGTTCGGCACTGAATCTGATCGGCCAGAAGGAGAAAAAATAACGGCACTCCGGTGCTTTATTACATAACGGAAAGGTTTGCTCGTGAGCAAACCTTTCTTTTTTCGCAATGAAACCGGTCCGCTGCCGTTTTTAGCAGGATGCTTCATACCAGCCAGTCAGCATGAGAATCAGACTTTTATTTTTTGCCATCTGCCTGCTCACGGGGCTTTTGCCGGCACCGGCACAATACTTGCCTTCGTGCCAGTCATTCTGGGAGCCGAAATCACCGGAATTGTTTTCGGCCAGACTCAGGCAGCGTAACTTCGGGGCAATTCTGGGGGTTCAGCGGGGCAAATACACCTTTATTGAGTTCGGCGCCGAACACCACTGGCGGACCATCAGCCTCAAAAATCCGCGTATTTACGCCCTTTCAGCCAATGCAGCCTACAACTTCGGCCACAACGTACTGGGTTACAATGCTACCTTCTGGATGAAAAGAGGCCGGGTAAATCTTACCTACGGCCTGAATGCCGCCTATTTCACTGACTTTACCCATGCCCGGTACGGTGGCGGCCCGGTGGTGGGCTTTCGTCTGCTGGGTTTTCACCTGAATACCGGCTATAATTTTATGGCCGGCAACAACACCGAAGATCAGGGCCTGACCAAAGTGAACCCGTTGTACATTTCGCTGCGGTATTACTTCCCGGTCAGCAATGATTTCAACTGGGATAAGAAAAGAAAAGACAACGACAGGGAAGACAAAGTAAAGGACAAGGAAAAAGCAAAAAAGAAGAAGACTAAAGAGAAAGCAAAACGCAAAAAGAAAAAGGCGAAAGCAAAGTCGAAAAAACCAAAGAGAAGGAAAAGGCGAAGCAGTTAAGCGCCTGGAGTCGAGGAGTAATATTTCTTCATGTAGGATTAGGTGTTTATACTGTAAGTAGTTCGGAATATATACGCAGGAAACTACCGGCCGGATTACCCTCTTAAAAAATATTTTTTCAAGATGAAATTAAACGATTTACGGGCGCAGTGCAAGCAACTCAGGCTTTTACAAATAGTAACAATTATAAACCCACATTCAGTTAAAAAAACCGGGTGGATTCCGTCCTTCACAACCCTAAAACCGGTTAGGTAGTGCTTCTGCAAAAGGATCTCCCTACATGAGTAACCGCCAATTGAACTTATCAAACTGCCCTTGCTGCCAGATTTAAGAACATTCCCCTGTTCAAGTTCAGACAGAAGGGGCTTTTTTATCAATTTTCACATCTTTCCGGTTCTGTTTTTCACTGGTAAACCTGGAACAGGATGAGTTGGTATTGTCTTACCTAGTTTAGGCTCTGATCATACTGACTTATCATCTGCAACTCTTCCGCCCAGTTTTTGAGCAAAGACGTGTTCTTCCTCACGTAAGCATTCAGTTTATCTGACTGCCTGGTGAAAACATATAAGTTGGCCAGGTCATAAAATATTAATTTGAACTCAGTAAATACCAAAGCCCGGTAAGGCAGCGGGTTATTGAGGTTGGAGATAAACAATTTCAATTCTCCGGCAGCAATAGCGTATATCCTTTCCGCCTCGCTGGCTTGTCCATTCTTCAACAGGGCGTTCGCTGCTACCCGGCTGCACAAACAATATTCCTGAACTGCGTCAATATTTTCCGCTGAAAGGATGAGTACCTGCCGCAGGTTTCTGCCTGCTTCTGCCCAGACCTCAGTATAAAGCTCACAAGCCTGCGGATACTGCTTCTGGCTGAAAGCCTTATTCCCTTTTTTAATAATTTCTATCCATTCGTATCCCATAATATTAGGCTGTGTCTGATGAATCGAGTTTAAGGTAGAATCGGATGAAAGCCAGTTTGATCATCGAAAGGAAACTGACGGCCAGTTTCTCGTATCGGGTAGCAATCCTACGGCACTCTTTAATCCAGCCGATGGACTGTTCTACGGCCGCTCTTTTCTTGTAGGTGTCTTTATCGAAGCGGTAATGCGGCCCCTTCTTTCTGCGCTTTTTGCCTTCGGGCAAGCGTCTTTCGGGAATCATTGCTTTGATGGCTCTTTCCCGTAAGCGTCTTCTGAGTTGAGTTGAATCATAGGCTTTATCAGCTACGATTTCTTTGGGTCTAGTTCTGGGCCTACCCTTGCTTGTGGGAATATGTACCTGCTCAAGGAGACGGTGAAAATGAGGCGCATCCCCGGCCGCACCCTCACTCAAAAGTGCCGACAGGGGAAGACCTTTGCCATCACAAAGCCAGTGAATTTTAGTGGAAAAACCGCCTCTGCTGCGTCCTAACGCATGATCAGTTGGCTCTCCCTGTCTGGTTTGGGCCCCCTTTTTAAGCCGGCTCCTGCTGCCGACTTATGGGCTCTGATGGTGGTGGAGTCCACTTGCCACAAGTCAAAATCGATCCGCCCCTGCTCATTGAGTTTCAAGAGCAGTCGCTCTAGAATGCGATCAAAAAAGCCACTGATGCGGTAACGCCTGAATCGGTCATATACGGTTTGCCAACTGCCGTAGCGTTCCGGCAGATCCCGCCAGGGGGCTCCACTGCATAATACCCAAAACATACCGTTCATCATCTCTCGGTGGTCCCGCCACTGACCACCCCGTTTGCCCTTGCTGCTGGGAAACAGGTCGGCTATCTTTGTCCATTGCTTATCTGCTATTTCATACCGTCTCATCTTTGACTATACGGCTGGTAATCCCCTTCCGTTCCATTCATCAGACACAGCCTAGACTTGTTTGTGAACTTGTTTGTGATTGGTTTTAAGCGGTTTAAAAATAGGATTACATAAACAGCTCTAACGAATTAGCTTTTTTATGTCCAAATGCCCGAAAAAGTAGAAAAATCAATGTTTGAACCTGGAAACCAGCCCAATATTAGGCTACCCTGCAGTAACTGTTCATTTAAATAGTTGATAATCAATACCCGACAAGTCTGTTGAATCACACTCAACTTAACTACCACCATGCCCAACCCCTGCTCTAGCACTGGTTTATTATAACCTCTTTAGTTCTGTGCAGCGGCAGCCTGACTTTCTGATACTTTGGGCCTCTCCTTTGGGTAAACGCCTACTGCTAAATAAGACTTTGGGATTGCGCAACTTGCCAGTAGAATAACACTATGCGGCCATCCGGAAAATAGCCTATCTCATAGCGTAATTATTTGATCATCAGTATAGTAAACGGGCTTTCGGATAGCCACTAAGCCCGGAAAGGGAAGTTTTTAGAGGTTTTACTATCTTATTGGGCAGGCTAAATAAATATTCTATTGGGTTCTTTTCCCATTCCTAATATTGCTTACTAAAATAAGTCCTGCATAACCAACTTATTTACTGAAGGCAAAGATGAGTAGCAGCACAAAACCTGAAACAGCCAGTAAACCATGCCCTATTGCCAGTATTTTGGGAATAGGTTTGCCGGTAATATCCCTGAAAACCATGTAGACTCCCCCGAGCGCTGCCAGTACAAACAAAGTTAAGCTCTCCCACGGGTCAGGCCCGTCTCCGGTAATATAAATGATCAATAGCACCAAGCCAATAACAGCCATAGGACCATGGGTGAAAACGATTGCTTTAGGCGTTTGTTTACCTGCCAAGACAAAGCTTAATAGGTATAGGCCCAGCAGGGCGGCTAAGGCAAAAAAACCGATAGAAGCGTAAATGGTAGTCATGGTATCCTGGGTTTAGGTGATGGGGTTATTAAGCGTGTAATGCGGGGGAAAATCGTCTTTGGGCAAATGCTCCCAAGCTACGTCTACCCGTTTTGGCTCCAGGTTCATAATAGCCGGACCTTCGATTCCGGTGCCGTCAATCATAATTCGGCTGCCGTGGCAGGGACAATCCCAAGTCTTTTCAGCGTTATTCCAGTTTACAATACACTTCATGTGCGTGCACACGGCTGAGCATACAAAAGAACAGTGATTGTTGCCTTGTATCTATATCTGCTGAAAAACCCGCTCTACCATCTGGTCGCAGTAGATTAAGTTGAACTCGTACACGGTGGCATGGGGATACCATTTTTCAAGCTCCTTGCGCAGCATATTCCTGGCCCGGTTCAGGCGCACCTTTACGTTTGATTCAGAAAGGTTTGCCACCGCTGCCGTTTCCTGAATGTTAAAACCTTCCAGTTCCCGCAGTATGAAAACAGTACGATACTCTACGGGCAATTTCTCAATGCATTTTTCTAAGACCACCCCCAGTTCCCGGTTGAGAATCTCCTGCCCGGCATCAGCATATAGCATACTTTCCGGGGTATAATTGGACTCAGTGGGGCTAAGTTCTGAGAAACCGGAAGTTACCCGATGGGCAGGCCTTTGAGCCCAGTGGTAACATTTGTTGAGCATAATGCGGATTAGCCAGGTTTTATAAGAGGATCGTTCTTCAAATTTCACCAAGTTCTGGTAGGCAGCAATATAGGTTTCCTGCATCAAGTCCTGCACATCATCGTGGGATATACGGTAGGAGCGGCCAATCTTATACAACACGCCGTTGTAGCGCCGGATCAGGATTTCGAAATAACATTTCTCACCCGCTTTTATTTTCTGAACTAATTCAGAATCAGAGGAACAGCTTTTCAGAGGGTCAGACTTCCCCATACATTTTCATAGTTATTTCAAAAGCGATGCTTGCATCCAACAAAATGAATGGTGCCTGATGTCAGACGATCTTCTCTTTAGAGTTGCCCAAATAGCAAAAAGTTACAAGGATCAGAAACAATTTTTCGGCAATTTTGAGAAAGCCTGATTTCGTAAACCTATTTTTCAATGTGTCGGTTAACCCAATGGGCGCTTTTAAAAGCCCGGGCTTTGCTGCTGGGTAGTGCAAAAAACAGGGTGCTGATTGGGAGAAAAACAACGAGGGGTTTAAATTGGGGTCGCCAAACAAAAACCACACAAGAACATGTGCGATTCACCAATCCGCTGCCCTCGCTGTCTGAGCACAAACGCACGAGAAATACGGTCTGAATTTCAACCACAAGAAACAGCAGCACAAGTGTAAGGATTGTAAATACAAGTTTGTCGATAAAGGGCAAGAGTGGTTCATCTCCTCGCAAAAGCAGCAACTGGTCAAAAAGCTGCCAGCCGGGCGGATCTCGCTGAGGGGTATTTGCCGGGTGGTGGACATCTCGCTGACCTGGCTGCTGAAATTCATCAAACAACTCTACCGGCAGTTGCCTGATGATCTCAATTGTCATATTCCAGTCAGGCAGGTCAGGCAAGGGGACCGATTCTACATCAGACTCTTTGATAATGAAGCCGATGAGTTGTGGTCCTTTGTCAGAAAAAGGGACAATGTGTACTACATCTGGCTAGTCATCCACCGGGCCACAAGGCAGGTAATCGCTTTTCATGTAGGAGACCGGAGCCGAAAGTCTGCCCGGGCTCTGTGGGAGAAACTACCCAACAAGTTCAAAAATACGGCTTAAAATGATTGGGAGAGTTACAAAACTGTCATTCCACAGGGACAGCACCTGTACTGTAAGCAAAAGCAGTACACCAACCACGTGGAAAGGTTCAATTGTACCCTCCGTCAAAAGATGTTCTCGACTCGTGAGAGAAACCCTATCCTTTTCCAAAACACTCGACAATCACATTGGAGCTATCAAATTCTTCCTCTGCCAGCATAATTTGAAACAGCAAGCCTCAACTACAGCACCTTAAATTGCGCACTACCTGCTGCTGAAGCAATCCGGCGGCCATCTGTTTGCCTTGACTCAAACATTTGAAACCGGATAGCCTCCGCTCGTGAAAGAGTTTTGTCATTCCACCTTATCACCCTTAAAAACTTAGCCTTCCCAACCCGTTACTGCTTCACGTGCGGCTGGTAGACGAAGCGGGTGGTGACGGCGATGGTTTCGGCGATTTTCTGGAACACCAGCGTCGGGATTTCGATCTTGTGGTCGGCCAGGACCACGGTAAAGCCGGCATCCAGTTGCAGCTTGCCGCTCCCCACGCCGAGCTTGCCCCTGATGGTCTGGTCCCGTTCCACGCCGTGCACATTCAGTTTGCCCGTGGCGCTTACCGGGTAAGTGCCCGGCTTTGCCCAGTCCATGTTTTCGTTGATCTTGCCCTTGAAGGTGGCGAAGGGGTACTTGTCACTCTCAAGGTAATTCTCGTTGAAGTGCTCCTGCATCAGCCCGTTTTCGAACAGAAAGCTTTTGATGGGTACCTTCACGGCTATCTCCCCGTAGTTGTATTGATCAGGATTGCGCCCTGGCGTTGTGGGCTTCAATGTCTGCCAGGGGCGCCTTCGATAAGAAGGTTACATTGCCGCTCCCGGCGGAGAAAAGATGTTGCGCCGGCGCCGTTCCCGCGTACGCCCAGGCCAGCAGCACGACCAGTATTCGTTTCATGGCTTTCATCGGATTGAAGTTAGTAGCAGTATAAAGTTTGGGTAATGAGTCTGGGGTATTAAATATTGGCTATCGTGCAGGAGAAAGTCTGGTGCAAGTCTTAATACTCACTATCCATTACTCCTTTTGGATTTGCGGGCTAGGCTGAACGTGCGGGAGATGTTAAATCCGTAGTGAATATCGCCTTCTCCCCAGCGTCCTTCGGTTTCGGCCAGAAACTGCTTTTTCTACCATACCCAGAGAGTTGGTAAAATGCAGGGAGAATACGTGTCCGCCGGTTTCGATGTCAAAGCCGACCGCAAGGGCGTTGTGGTAGGCCGGGTTCAGCTGGTCGGGCAGTACTGCGTAATACTCTCCGTTGAAAGCTACCCTTTTTACTGATCTTATACCGGCCGGCCACGCCAATGGCGGTCACCAGATTGCTTTCACCGTTAAAATTGGTCCGGTTGCGGTAGAGCAGAGTAGGCATTAACTGCAGGGAAAGCCGCTCACTCATCTTCCGCGCAATCAGCAGCTGTCCGCTGTAGCTCAGCCGCGACTGCAGGGTTATTCCTGACTCGGGGGCAAACCGTTCGGCAGTCAGATATGCGCCGCCCAGCATTGTAACGGTAACAGGCATAGCCAGCGCGCTTTCCGTCTGCCGAGCAGCTTGAATTTAACAAACCCGTCATACAGCTTCCCGAAAGAACTGCGCCCGATGCCGACCATCAGACGGTCGGTGGGGCCGTATTCGAGGCCAATCCGGACCCGCGCCTGATCAAGGCCCCACAATTCGTAGGGCCCCGAATTGAGCCGCCCGAAGCGGTGTGAAATGCGGAAGTCGAGGTGGTTGCGCGGCAGCGTCTCCACCGAGTGACCATTGATCACACGAGTGGATTTGAAGGTGGCCTGAATGTATCCGGTCGTGGTGCTGTCAGTTCCCAGCATTCCCAACAGGTCATCCTGGGCGTAGAGGCCGGGGTTGTCAGCAGAAGGCACAGAGCCAGCAGGAGTACTTTGTTCATAAATAGTTGCCTGAGTAAAAAATGGAAGAAAAGGCAGCAGGAAAGGCTGCCTTCCGGTTACTCCTCATATAGCCGCAGGGTATTAGTTTTACCGTTGAAGGCCGTTTTGTACTGTTTCAGGGGAGTGGTGGCCGGGCCTTTGAGTACGCTGCCGGTAGTCGAAAAATGGGCCCCGTGCAACGGGCAGTTAAAATGGTCGGTGCTGGCCTGATAGGTCAGTTCCTGCCCCCTGTGCGTACAGTCCTTGGATACGGCCACAAAGTTTCCGTCCGTTTTCCGGGCCACAATGATGGGCTGACCCTTGACGATTACGAATTCGCCGTTGTTTTGAAGTTTGCTGTAATCGGTGCTGTTGAGGTCGAGGGAGAGGTCCAGCTTGCCGCTCCTGTCGGCCGGTTTAGGCTCTTCGTTGGCGCAGGCAGTGAGGCCGCCCATGCAGTACAGGGCCATGAGGGCGCCGCTGCTCATGCCCAGGTTACGGATAAATTCAGATCGTGTCATAAGGATAGAGTTGGTAAGGTTTTTAATGTTGAATAAGTTGGGAGAATCAGGGAAACTGGTAGATAAGCCGGTTTCCCCGGCTGAAGATTGAGTTCATCTCACTTGTCGCGACAATCCTGAGGCCAGGTTCCTGCACGGGAAACTATGTCAGAACCTCCTGCTCGCTGCATTGTATTGCCACTATTCATTCTTAGAAAACTGCGCCTGACGCAACCAGTCCAACAACTGCCTGGGGGAAACAAAACCCGTTTGCCGGTTGACAATGGTGTACTGTTCATCCAGGACTACAATGGCCGGGTATGCCACCTGACCCTTTTGCCCGGCCAGGGCTACCGCCAGGCTGTGGATACCGGTTCCGTTGCCGGTAGCTTTAAAGCCGAAAAGCTGACCGGCAAACCGTACGGTTTGCTCCTTTTCGGCATTCAGCTGAACGGCATAAAAATGCCCGTTCAGGTACCTGGCCACCTCCGGATTTTTAAAGGTCTTTCTTTCTGCGAGCTTGCAATAGGAGCACCAGTCGGTATACACCTGAACCAGGACTTTTTTTGGCTGCTTCCGCATCGAATCCTCTAATTGCGCAAAGGAAAGCCAGTTCACACCCGCGGATTGGGCATACAGGTTAGTTCCTGGCCCAGCCAGGTTCAGCCACACGGCAATCCCAATAATAATTTTTCCCATAGCAGCCCTTGTGATTGTCCCCAAAGTGATTGCTTATTTATAGAGACTATACCGGACTCCTAAAAACATCCGTATTCCCTGGTTGGGCGCGTACACATAGGTGGGATCGAAGGTAAGCGCAGAAGGATTGTCGGCGGTTGGAATCACGGTGCCATCGGCGCCAAACGTCACGTTCTTATCGAAAGGATCAAACGGACGGGCAATGGAATTGGCCGGCGGGGTAAAATTGAGCAGATTCTTTACTCCGCCGTACACCTCAATGCCGTTGGAAAAAGATTTGGTGAGCTGAATGTTTTGCAGGCTGTAGGTCCGCGAGACCGGCGCGCGGTTGTCCAGCTCGCCCAGTACCGGCAGTAACATCGGCCCGTACACATTGCCCGTATAATCAACCGTGATCCGCTGCTTTTCGAAGGTGTAGCTGAGGGCGAAAGCGCCGGAAAAGTTCTCAGTCAGCAGCTGGCGGTTCTTCTGCCATTCGCCCGCCGGGTCCTGCTCTGCCTGGTACACGTCCATGAGCGTAAAACCCGCATTGACCTTGAGGGGAAAAGTAAAAACGGCATCCGCGTTGAAGGTAAAACCCCTCGAAACCGCGTGGCCCGCTAGGTTCTCATAAATGATCTGGTTGGCGTTGGTCTGGTAGTCGGCCACGATCTTATTGGTAAAATAGGTATAGAACGCCGTACCGTCCAGGGAAAGCAGGGTATTGCCAATATTGATCAGTTTCTGGTAGTTCAGGTTGGCGTTCCAGGAGCGTTCGGGCCGGAGATTTTCCCGGATCACTACCTGCCGGGCTCCCGTGGCGGCCGCGTGATCTTCGGTGAATAAATTCACCACCCGGAAGCCGTTGCCCCCGCTCAAACGCAGGGTGTTGTTGTGGTTGGGCGACCATTTCAAGTTGATGCGGGGCGTAAAAATGTTCCCGTGCCGGGAGTGATAGTCGTAACGGGCTCCCAGCAGCAGGCGCGTTTGCTTACTGAGCGTTATTTCGTCCTGCACAAACACACCCGGCAGGTAAAACTGGTCGGCCTGATTGATCCCGGTTGAATCATCACCCATGCGCGTGGCTGGCGTATTGTCATCGTAGTAGGTATAGCGCACAGCAGCGCCGGCGAGCAGATCATGCCGGTTGTTCAATTTTTTATCCCAGGTCAACTGCCCGAACGCAATGCGCTGGTCGGCTAAGTAAGGCACATCGCCGTACACTGAATTTTGCTGGTGCCGGTTGAATGAGCCGCTCAGCAACAGCTTTTGGCCCGTTACGGGCAACTGGTAAGTGCCGATGAGTTCGTAGCGGTTGGTGTAAATAGATTCCCCGTATATCTCGTCGCCACCGCGGTGTTCCGGCCCCCATTGCATCTGCCCGCCCCAGCGGTCTTCGTACACGTACCGGCCGGCCAGCGAGGCCACCCGGCCCTCCCTGCGGTTCAGGGTCCATTTATTGAACACGGAAATGCGGTTCTGCAGGGTTACGTCGGTAAAGCCGTCACCGTTGCGGTCAATTGGGTTGCTGTAGTTGAAGTAGTTGAGGCCAAGCAGCGACACGGCTTTCCCCACTTTTGTTTTCAGGCCCAGGTCGGCATTCATTTCCCGCCAGCTCGTGCCAAAAACATCGGCCGACACGAAGGGAGCCTTGGAGGGATTCTTGGTGATCACGTTGATCAGTCCGCCTACGGCTTCCGAGCCGTACAGCGTGGAGGCCGGGCCCTTTACAATTTCAATCCGCTCGACCAGGCTGTTGGGAATGCCGTTTAGGCCGTACACGGTAGACAAGCCGCTCACAATCGGCATCCCGTCAATGAGTACCATCGTGTAGGGGCCTTCCAGACCATTGATGTGAATGTCTCCGGTATTGCAGATGTTGCAGTTGAGTTGCGGCCGTACCCCATTGACGATTTGCAGCGCTTCGAACAGCACCGGCGTGGGGTTCTTCTTAAAATACTGGGGCGTGTATACTTCTACCGGTACGGGTGAGTCCAGCCGGGAAACTTCCTTGAGAGTACCCGTAACGACTACCTCCGACAGGGCGGCGGCCGTTTCCCGCAGGGCCGCATTCAGGTAAACCGGCTGGTTGTCTTTGACCTCTACTGCGTAGGCAACGCTTTCGTACCCCAGTCCGCTCATTAATACCGTGTGTTCGCCCAGGGGTACGTTTTGCAGCAGGTAATGACCGGCAGCATCAGTGGTGGTACCGGTTGTCGTCCCTTTCAGCACCACGTTCACGAATGGCACCGGCCTTCCCCCCGAAGTCACTTTGCCTTTGATGATCCCTTTACCCGGTTGAGCCCAGCCGGCAATACCCGGTACCAGCAGGAGTACGATGAACAGGCAGCGTAAGTGTTGTAGCATAGATGAGAAGCTTTATTTTTAGCAAGTTAGGCAAAACTTTCGGATAATGTAAATATAAATTTAGGCGTACCTAAAAATATGTTTTAAACCATCCATACGCGTATTCTAGGATTTTGTTGCTTCTTTGAAAATTATTTACTTAAATAAATATCTTTTATTTAGGATAACCTAAATCATCATTTAGGCTAATGATATATCTTATTACATTTGTGCCTACCCAAATATTTGGCACCCCCAATCTCAGCTCATGCATACCCGGATCAATACAACAGACACTTCCGAAAAAGGGTGGAAAAGAGCCCTGACGCATCCTTCGCTTCCCGAGGTATTTGCCAGCGTGGATGTTCCTAAAAATGCCTCCCGCTGGAAAAAAATGGCAGCCTTCACCGGGCCCGGTCTAATGGTGGCGGTCGGGTACATGGACCCGGGCAACTGGGCTACTGACATTGCCGGCGGGGCCAGGTACGGCTACGCCCTGCTTTCGGTGATTCTCATCTCCAACCTGTTTGCGATGCTGTTGCAGCATCTTGCCCTTAAGCTGGGCATTGCCACGGGCAGGGACCTTGCGCAGGCCTGCCGGGATCATTACGCTAAACCAGTTGGCTTTGCGCTGTGGATACTATGCGAAATTGCCATTGCGGCCTGTGATCTGGCCGAGGTAATCGGAGCAGCTATTGCCTTAAACCTGTTATTCGGCCTTCCTTTAACGGTCGGGGTGGTCATTACGGTGGTGGATGTGCTGGTGATCCTGTATTTCCAGCAAAAAGGATTCAGAATGCTCGAAGTAATTGTTGCGGGTTTGATCGGGATGATTTTCATGTGTTTCGGGTACGAGATCCTGGTTTCCGATCCCGACTTCGGGCTGGTTGCCAGGGGTTTGCTTCCCAAACCCCAGATCGTAACCGATCCGGGCATGTTATACATTGCAATCGGCATCCTGGGGGCTACCGTGATGCCGCATAACCTGTACCTGCACTCGAGCATTGTTCAGACGCGGAATTTTGACAAGAATCAGGCGGGAAGAAAGGAAGCAATCAGATACGCCACCATTGACTCGACGCTCTCCCTGTTTTTAGCCTTTTTTGTGAATGCCGCTATCCTGGTTGTGGCTGCCGCTGCCTTTCATGATACCGGCTACCAGCACGTAGCCGACATTACTGATGCCCACAAATTATTAGACCCGGTACTGGGCGTGAAGTTTGCCGGAATAGCATTTGCCGTTGCACTGCTGGCTTCGGGTCAGAACTCCACCCTTACCGGCACCCTGGCCGGGCAGATTGTGATGGAAGGATTTTTAAACATCCGGCTCAGGCCCTGGCTGAGAAGACTCATTACCCGCCTGATTGCCATTATTCCGGCGCTTGTAGTCACCATCCTCTACGGGGAAAAAGGGACCGGCGACCTGCTGGTTTTAAGCCAGGTGATCTTGTCTTTACAGTTAAGCTTTGCGGTGGTGCCTTTGGTTATTTTTACGGGCGACAGCGTTAAAATGGGGGCTTTTGCCAACGGCCGCCTGCTCAGAATGGTGAGTTGGATAGTCACCGCCATTATTGTACTGCTCAATATGTATCTGCTGCTGACTACCTTCTTTCCGGCTGCGGCGGTATGAGCAAACCGGGAAGGAGCCTTTCAGCTTTCCTTTACGGCCACCAGAATATTTTTGGCCACTTCATGGCTTATGTGCACCTGCCGGTCACCATCAATGGTGATTGTAAGCGATTTGTCAAAAGGAGCAACTTCAACGATGGCAATCCGGGAGCCTAACGCCAATTCTTTCTTATCCAGGTACTGCAGAAAAGCAGTGGTATGGTTTTCCAGGCCGATCATCTGCAGCCGTTGCCCGGTATCCGCCTCACTCAACCGGATGGATTCGGAAGGCTGAAACTCTCCTTTTTCATCGGGAATGGGATCTCCGTGGGGATCAAACTTGGGATTGCCCAGAAAGACGTCAAGTCTTTCGATCAGCTCATCAAAATCAATGTGTTCCAGCTCTTCGGCCATCGGATGCACCTGGTCCCACCTGAAACCCAGCTTCTCTACTAAGAATACTTCCCATAACCGGTGCTTGCGCACAATTTTTACGGCCGTTTGTCTTCCCTGCCCGGTGAGTTCCACGCCGCTATACGGGGTGTAATGGATTAAGCCTTTCTCTGCCAGTTTCTTCAGCATGTCGGTGACCGACCCGGCTTTAACGGCTAAACTCTCGGCAATCGCATTGGTGCTGATCTCTTCCTTGTTTTTCTCCGACAGTTTGAAAATGGCTTTTAAGTAATTTTCCTCCGTGTAGCTGACCATAATGCGCTTTTCACAAAGATAACAGAATCCTTTTATCTAAATTTTAGGCTTATCTAAATTATTATTTAGAATTATAAAACTTTACTTTTAGATTTATAGTAAAAGTTAGTAACTTGCTCCTGTCAGAAGCTACCTCATTTGCGTAGTGAAACTGATGAAAGATCGTATAGATGGTAAAATGATATAAGAAAATAAATCAAGCTTAATACAATGGGACACGAATGGATAGAAATTATTAAAAAAGGGAATAAGGCTTTCAGCCAGAAGCAGTATCCGCAGGCTTGTGAGCTTTATACTGAGGTCTGGACAGAAGCAGGCAGAAACCTGCGGCAGGTACTCATTCTTTCAGCGGAAAATATTGACTGCAGTTCAGGAATATTGTTTGTGCAGCCGGGTAGCAGCGAACGCCCTGCGGAAGAATGGACAAGCCAGCGAGGCGGAAAGGATATACGCTGTTGCTGCCGGAGAATTAAAACAGTTTATCTCCAACCTCAGCAACCCATTGCATTACCGGGCTTTGGTATTTACCGAGTTCAAATTAATCTTTTATGACCTGGCCAACTTATACGTTTCCAACAAGCAACTAGATAAACTGAATGCTTATGTGAGGAAGAACACGTCTTTGCTCAAAAACTGGGCGCAAGAATTGCAGATGATAAGTCAATGTGACCGGAACCTAAACTAGGTAAAACAATACCAACTCATCCCATTCACAGGTCTCACTTATGAGAAGTAGAACCGGAAAGGTGTAAAAAATCGGTAAAAAGGCCGCATTCCCAGTAATGTGAAAGTAGCGCAAGAGTTGCAGAGTCGAAACACGCAATTGCAATTAAGGAAGCCTCCCAGGAAAAAGGTACTGTGTCAGGTGCCGGGTTTATTGGGCGTAAACAGGAGGAGAAGAGCACACTTTCCGACCATGACCAGTACAACAAATCCAGCCCAGCAGTAAGTCTAAAAAAAAATTTCGGATACCAAAATCCATTTCGTGCAGCGTGGCGTATGTATGAAAAACAGCCCTTACAAATCCTATTTCACATGGAAATACTACTACTATCCCTCCTAGCAGTCAGGAAAACTTTTTGTGGATTGCCGAATCGGTCCTGATTTTTAAAGTCCATGCCGGTTTATAGCTGTTACTATTTGCAAAAGCATAAGCTTTACAGACTGCTCTGTCACCACTGAATCTTCTAAATTTATCTTTAAATAATATTCTTCAAGAAGGTGATCCGGCCGGTAGTTTCCTGCGTATATATTTTGCTTAACTACTTACATCACATCCATAGCTCATTCATGAAAAAAGACTACTCCTCGCCTCCTGACGCTTAAGGGCTTCGCATTTTACCTTCAGCTTCAGTTTATTGTACTTCTCTGTACGCTTTTTGTGGCAGCCCTCTTTAGCGGCTGCATAGTGCGTCCTTCCGGTGACTCCTGCGGAAAGATTCTGCTCAGAATGGCTTTGCTATTTCTACAGGACCCCTATGTCCAGATACATCTGTTTATTCCTCTTCCAGTTATTATTCATCACCTCTCCGGTATTCGCCCATAACGGCGCCATCCGGGGAGCCGTGTACGACCAGCAGACCAATCAGCCCCTTGCCGGAGCCAGTGTCCTGCTGCAGGACGGAAGCAAGGGAACCACCACGGACGAGTTTGGGGTGTTCACCTTTAAAGACCTGGCCGCGGGAAACCATACGATTAAAATATCCTTTCTGGGCTACGAATCCCTGTTGCGGGAAGTGGAAGTAAAGGACGGAGAAGTCGCTTCCCTGACGTTGCAGCTGGCTCCTGCCAGCCTGTCCCTTTCGGAAGTCGCCGTCACGGGTGGCATGCCCGGCAGTTCTTCCGGTAGTACCATCGGCGCCGTAGACATTAAACTGCGGCCTACCCGCTCGGCCCAGGACATGCTGCGGATGGTGCCCGGCCTGTTCATTGCCCAGCACGCCGGGGGCGGTAAAGCCGAACAGATCTTCCTGCGTGGATTTGACATTGACCACGGCACGGATATTAACCTTTCCGTGGACGGCATGCCGGTGAATATGGTCTCCCACGCCCACGGGCAAGGGTATTCGGACCTGCACTTTCTCATCCCGGAAACGGTCGATAAAATTGACTTCGGCAAAGGTCCCTACTACGCCGATAAAGGGGACTTCACTACGGCCGGTTACGTGGGCTTCCAGACCCGTAACGCCCTGAAGAACAATCTGGTCAAACTGGAAGCCGGCCAGTTTGACACCTACCGGGCCGTTGCCATGCTGGACCTGCTGGGTGACAAGGCCAGGGGCCGCAACCAGAATGCCTACATCGCCTCCGAGTACCTGTTCTCCAACGGCTACTTCCAATCCCCCCAGCAATTCAACCGGCTGAACCTGTTTGGTAAATACAGCCACTACCTCGACGGCAATAAGCTGCTCAACGTCTCTTTTTCCACCTTCAGCAGCAAGTGGGACGCCTCCGGGCAAATACCCGGGCGGGCCGTAACCGGCGGAATGATCAGCCGGTTCGGGGCCATCGACGATACGGAGGGCGGCAGTACGCGCCGTTCAAACGCCAACATCAAACTTTTGCAGGTGTTACCCGACGGCGGTACGCTCGAAAATCAGCTGTACTTCATCCGTTACGATTTTGAACTCTACTCGAACTTTACCTTTTTCCTCAACGATCCGGTTAACGGCGATCAGATCCGCCAGAAGGAAGGACGCAACATCTTCGGCTACCAGGGCTCTTACCTGCGGGAAGGGGTCGTGATGGGAAAACGGCTGTTGTCGAGAGCCGGGGCCGGGGTACGCTACGACGAGGTGCAAAACAGTGAGCTGTCCCGTACCCGGGGCCGGCGTTTTACGACCGCTCCCGTTTCCTTCGGAGATATTGACCAGACCAACGCCTACGCGTTCATTGAGGAGAACCTGCTGCTTTCTTCCGGGCTGACCCTGAACGGCGGGGTGCGGGTAGACGCCTTCAATTTCGTGTATGCCGACGGACTGGACAGTCTTTTCCGCCGGCAGGGAGTAACCAGGGCAACGGTGAGCCCTAAACTCAACCTGTTTTACGACCCCAGCCCGCGGTTGCGGCTGTTTGTGAATACCGGCATGGGTTTCCACTCCAATGATACCCGGGTGGTGGTGCCCCAAAACGGGGAGCAGATTTTGCCCAGGGCCTACGGGGCGGACGTGGGCGTAGTTTTCAAACCCTTCCCCCGGCTGCTTTTGACCACGGCCCTGTGGCGGCTGGATCTGGACCAGGAGTTTGTATACGTGGGCGACGAAGGGATTGTAGAACCGGGCGGCAAAACCCGTCGTTACGGGGCCGATCTTTCGGTTCGCTACCAGTTACTGAACTGGCTCTACGCGGATGTGGACCTGAACTATACCCGGCCCCGCGCCCTGGGCGAGGAAAGAGGATCGGATTACATTCCGCTGGCACCCACCTTTACCAGCATCGGTGGCCTGAGCTACCGGCTCAAGAGCGGCCTGAACGGCAGCCTGCGCTACCGTTACCTGTCGGACCGGCCGGCCAACGAAGGCAACAGCGTGGTAGCGGAAGGGTACTTCCTCGCGGACGCGGTAGTGAACTACACCCGGCCCCGGTACGAACTGGGCATTTCGGTCGAAAACCTGACCAATGCCTCCTGGCGGGAAGCCCAGTTTGATACCGGGTCCCGCCTGCAGCACGAGGCCAGTCCCGTTTCCGAAATTCACTTTACGCCCGGTACGCCCTTTTTCGCCCGGGCCAGCCTGAGTTATTTCTTCTGAAACAACAAGGTGTGCATACGCGCACCTTCAAAAGCATTGCTTTCTGTTGAGAGCAATTATTGAATCAATTACCCTTTAACCCTTTCGTTTATGTTTCACTTTAAACCCTTACAAGTATGAAGCTTACCCAAAAACACCTCCGCACCGGTCTGGTTGCGATGGGAATCGGTGCGCTCAGCGTGATGGCTGCCCGTTACGATTTCCTGGATGCGTCCTCGCACCGGGAGGCGCCCATGATTGCCAACGACCCCCTGGCCGACAACACCGACGTGTACGCGTTCCGCAGCCCGGACAATCCAAACACGGTTACGCTGATTGCCAATTACGTGCCGCTGATTTCTTCCGACGCGGGTCCCCAGTATCACTTCTTCGGGGAAAACATCCGCTACGAAGTCCACGTGAAAAACAAGGCCACGACCAGGGGCGACGACATCACGTACCGCTTTACCTTCAAGCGAGTTGATGAAGACCCTACTACTTTCTTCCGGATTCGCCTGGGCAAGGAAAACAACAAAAACACCTACACCTGCGAGAAGAGCACCGATGGGGGCCAGTCCTTTACGACCATTGTAACAGATGGCAAAGTTCCCCCGCCAAATATCGGACCCCGTTCCATTGAGAGTCCTGTTGGCTTGAATACCAACTACTCAGCACTGGTTAACTCGGCCATCACTATGGCCAGTACGGGCGAAAAGATCTTTTGCGGCCCGGTGGATGATCCGTTCTTTGTGGACCTTGGCGGAATTTTTGACATTGGCGGTATCCGGCCGGAGAATGCCGTAGATGCCCTCAAGGGCAAAAATGTACTCACCATTGCCCTGCAGGTGCCCATCCAAAACCTGCAGAAGGACGGCAAAAACGCGGGCATGGCCAAAAACATCCTCGATCCTGATTTCGTCATCGGCGTGTGGGCTTCGGCCAGCCGTCCGAAGATGAAGGTGCTCAACGGCGACGGTACCGAAACGGTTTCGGGCGACTTCGTGCAGGTATCCCGCCTGGGCATGCCGCTGACCAACGAGGTAATCATTCCCCAGGGGCAAAAGGACTACTGGAATGCGCTGACGCCTTACCAGGAAGAAGGTCAGTTTGACCAGTACTTCACCAACCCCGAACTGGCCCTGTACATGGACGACTCCAAGTTCGGCGGCGCCGTGCCGGGACTGGCCAAGCTCCGGATTCAGAGCAATTCGCTGCAGAACAACTGGGATTTCCGCAACGGGGGCGACGGCGTATTCTTTTCGGTGATCAATAACACTGCCACTCCGGGTACTGCCTTTGATCCGAACTTATTCCAAAGCTACCTGGTACGCAGAAACAATCCCCGTGCCACGGACCTGCTGCCGATTTTCATGACGGGCGTACCTAACCTCAGGCCATACCAGTTAGCCGTAAACAAGCTGGGTGGAGAATTTCTTTCAATGGGGAAACCCTTCATCCACAATTTCCTGCCTACGTTCGGGGATATGCTCCGGCTGAACATGGCCGTGCCGCCCACGCCTCGTAATGACGCCAACTTCAGTTCACTGGGACTCATACAGGCGGCCGCACTGGGCCTCACCACTGCCCCCTATAACATGTCGCAGAAACTTGAGTTTATTCCCAACATGGACGGCTTTCCCAACGGACGCCGCCTGGAGGATGACGTGACCCGCATTGAGTTGCAGGTTGTGGGTGGTATCGTGCTGGCCGCCATCGGCCTGTGGTACGATGATTACCAGAAGGGCAGCGCCAACCCCGTAACGCAGGACCTGCTTGATGTGCTTACCTTTACGACGGGAGTGGAAGCCAATGATGTTCCCTTCAAGAAAAGCTTTCCATACCAGGCTGAGCCGCCGAGCGGCGTGAGCCTGCAGGGAGAAGCCAGCCGCACGACCAACGGGGGCGCCATGGCAGCTTCTGCCAGCCGGGCCGAACTACCGGCGGCGGCGTCGATGAACCTTTCGGCACCGGAAGCTTTCATGACCACTTTCCCGAATCCGGCCATTGACCGGACCACGTTTAAGTACCGCATTGCCTCGGATGCCAATGTGACGCTGAAGGTTTTCGATAAAAACGGGAACCTGGTAGCCATACCGGTTAAGAATGAATTCAGGAGCGCCGGGGTGTACGAAGTGAATCTTCCACTGGGTAAATTCAGGAACGGCACCTATTACGTTACGCTGGACAATGATGGCCGCACCATGCAGAACACCAAGCTGGTGATTGAAAAGTAGACTCCTTTGCCCGTCACCGGAGCACAGCCTTTACTAAACCTGCCGGACTTTCCGGCAGGTTTTCTCTCCCCCTCATGCAACCTTACGCCTACCCATTATGATCCGGAAATATTTTTACCCTCTTTTTTTTACCGCATTTGCCGCCCTGGTAATTCTGATACTGGTGTTTGGCAAGAAAGAGCAGGTACCCCAGTTAAAACCCCGTGAGGTAGCCATTACCCCGGCCAGTGAATGGCTCAATACCCGCGCTGCCATCGAAGGACTGAGAGACAAACTCCGCAAAAAACCCGGCGATCAAAAGGCCAGTCTGCAACTGGCATTGGCATACATTCAGGAAGGCAGGATTACCGGCGACCATGCCTACTATGACCCGGCGGCCCTGCAACTGCTCAACCAGGTACTGGAGAAAGAACCCGATCACTTCGACGCCTTGTGCGGCAAAGCCACCGTATACCTTTCTGGTCACCATTTTGCCGAAGCCATTCCCATTGCCCGGCGGGCGGTGCAACTCAATCCGTACAGCGCTTTTGCCTACGGGCTGCTGGTAGATGGTTACGTGGAAACGGGCAACTACCCTGAAGCGGTGGAGATGGCCGGAAAAATGATTGCGGCCCGTCCTGACATCCGCTCCTACGCCCGCATTTCTTACCTGCGGGAGATCCACGGAGATTATCCGGGTGCCATTGAGGCAATGGACATGGCCGTAAAAGCTGGTCAGCCGGGGCTCGAACAGACGGCCTGGGCCCGGGTGCACCTGGGGCAGCTATACGAAGAAACCGGCAAGTTACCGGAGGCTGAGTACCAGTACCGGAAAACGCTGGAAGAACGGCCTCACTACGCCTATGCCATGGCCGGGCTGGGCCGGATGGAAAAAACAAAGAAGAATTACAAAGAGGCAATCGCGTATCTGGAAAAGGCAGCCCGCTCCGTGCAGGATCCTTCTTTTACCGGGCAAATGGCCGAAGTGTATCAGTTGAGCGGCCAGCCGGAAAAGGCGGCTAAGGTTAACCAGAAACTGATTGCCCAACTCAGTGGAGACGGACACACGGGCGAAGACGACCCCGGCAACGAGATTGGGCACTACGCCGACCTGGAACTGGCTTACGCTTATTTAAAAACGAACCAACCCGCTCTGGCCCTCCGGCACGCGGAGGCCGAATACGGGAGACGTCCGCAGAACATTGACGTGAACGAAGCCCTCGCCTGGGTGCACTACAAACGGGGCGCTTACGCCGAAGCTGACCGGTACATCGCCCTTGCCCTCCGGACCGGGTCGCAAAAACCGACTTTGCTCTACCGGGCCGGATTGATAAAAATGAAGAACGGACCGATAGAGGCAGGCAGGGAACTGGTGGATAAATCTTTGTCGGTCAATCCGTTTCTGCATTTGCAATCCGTATGGGAAGCGCCTGATTACCTGGCCAGAAATTAAAAAGAAAACTCTATGCAAGGCAAAAGAGATCAGGGACTGGCCCGGTGGAGTTCCGGAGCCAATTTTTTTTCGCAAAGACGCAACTTCTTATTGATGGTGCTTTTTGGACTCTTTTCCACGGCATCCTTCGCCCACGTTCCCGAGGAATTAAATAAACTAAGTGGATCAGAGGCCGCCTGGCTGTACCTGCAGCTGGGCTTTACGCACATTCTGCCCAAGGGCTTTGATCACGTGCTGTTTGTGCTGGCGCTGTATTTCTTAAGTCCGCGCCTGAAGACCGTACTCTGGCAGGCCACTGCTTTTACCGTGGCCCATTCCATCACACTGGGGCTGGCCGCGGCCAGCGTAATTGATCCTCCCGCCAGTGTGGTGGAGCCCATCATTGCCCTCTCCATCGTTTTTGTTGCCGTGGAGAACTTGTATACCGACCAGTTGAAGTGGTGGCGTACAGTGATTGTGTTCGCATTCGGGCTCATTCACGGTTGCGGATTTGCGGGGGTATTGGGTGAGTTGGGGTTACCGTCCAGCCATTTTATTACGGCTCTGTTTACGTTCAATCTGGGTGTTGAACTGGGGCAGATTACAGTAATTCTGCTTGCCTACCTGCTGGTCGGCCGCTGGTTCAGCCGTAAAGCCTGGTACCGCAAGCGGATCGTGTATCCCGTGTCCCTGCTGATTGCCCTGACGGCTTTTTACTGGACGATTGAACGGGCATTTCTCGGCTAGGAAGTGAGGATGCCTTTAACCAGTAAAGCGTACTCAAAAACGCTAAGCCTGGCTATGTCCGGTGAATAGTTTTTCAGTTAATATCGGATGAAAGCCAGTTTGATCATTGAAAGGGAACTGACGGCCAGTTTCTCGTACCGGGTGGCAATCCTTCCACTGGACTTGCTACATTTGACTGGAGACGGTTTTTAAGCAGATTTGGGGGTAAACCCAAAGGTAATTATGAAAACAAGGCGAATTTTTGACGAGACATTCAAACAAATGGCCGTCGGGTTGTCCTATGCAAAAGGGTCCGTGCAGGAGGCGGCCCGGGAATTGGGTATCGATTCAGGCCGGATCACCAGGTGGCGGCAAAGTCGCAATAGTCCCGGCCAATCTTCAAATGCCGGACTGAGTGAGGAGCAAAAGCAGATCAGACAGCTACAAAAGGAGTTGAAAGAAGTTCAGCCTGAACGCGGTATTCTATGGAGGCGGTCAGCATCTTCTCCAGGGGAGACGGGAAATATTCCGGTTTATAGCCGATAACGCCAATCAGTTTCCCTGCCAGAGAAGATGTGTAAGGTGCTGAAGGTGAGCAGTAGTGGGTACTATTATTGGCTGAAAGCACCCGGTTGGAGTCAGGCAACTCAACCACAGTAAGTTAGTTGATCACATCCGGCAGGTACATACGCAAAGCCGGGGCCGGCAGGCAAGTCCCCGGATTGCCATTGAATTGCGGGAGCGGGGCGTGAAGGTATCGCGTAACCGGGTGGCCAGGCGGACCCGGATGCAGGCTCTCTCGCAGGTCCAGATCTGATACCCACTTCTGTCCGGTGACCTGGGCAGAAAAATCTCTGTTGAGGTGGTTTTCAGCTATAGCATATTCATGATTAGAATCAGTGGTCTGCATCCGGTATTTCTTCCTGATGATACTTTTGATACTGGCTTTCTTCATGGACCTGCGACAGAGCCTGCATCTGGGTCCGCCTGGCCACTCGTGGACGTGAAGCCCGAATACCGAGTTCTTTCAACTCACGGGTGATTCTGGGACTGCCATGGACCTCAGACCGTGCCCTGATTGGGGTCCGCGCTTTTTACTCTCGTCATGTATTCTGTGAATGTACGTCGTCAAATAAAAGTGGACAACTGAGTCGAAGAATCAATAAAAGCAGTATCGGCCGGCAGCAGTGATGGGGCAAGCAACAGATGGGCTTCCCAATCGTAAAAGTGGAGGGATGGGAAAAGAGTATATTCCACGCTCTGCCAAAACCACTTTACCAATGGCAAGCAAGAAGACCTACACGAAAGAATTTAAGGAGGAGGCTGTGAGACTGGCACGGCAAAACGGAAATGTAACGGAAACCGCCCGCAATCTGGGATTGCAGCTCAGTGTGCTCCGGCGCTGGAAGAAGGAGTTGGCGGATCATGGGGAAAAGCCTTTCCGGGTAATCTTCCATGGACACACGGCAGACGAAGAAATGCGCCAGTTACAGCGGGAGAACCAGCGGTTAAAGGAAACCGTTGAGATATTAAAAAAAGCGGTGGGTATCTTCACAAGCCTCCTCCTGGAAAGATACCCCTTTATTGAGGAGCACCGGAAGACACACATCCGCTGGAGCGGAATAAACAGGTGTGCGGGGCAGCTTTTATGGTAATGGATGTACCGGTGAGCAGCTGATTTTTATAGCTGGAAAAAGCGGCCGGAGAGTAACCGGAAGCAGGAAAACCAGCTTGGGCTGGAGGTGGAAGAAATCAGTGGGATCCATAAGCAGAGTCGTGAAACGTATGGCAGTCCCTGTATCCATGCGGATCTGGAGGAAAAAGGTATTTCGTGCTCGGAGAACCGGGTGGCCAGGTTGGAAAATGAAAAGCCACCGGTGAGCAGCTTTGCCGCTGGGCGGAAGCGAAGATAATCAACGTTTAGATACAGAAAAGAAAAAGTTTGTCGTCACCACCGAAGATTCCAGTCGCACAACTTGCCGGTGGCTGAAAACAAGCTCAATCAGGAATTTGCTGCCAGCAGACCCAATGAGAAGGGTCACTGATATCACTTACGTGTGGACAAGGGAAGGCTGGTTATATCTGGCCGTGGTACTGGATCTGTTTTCCCGGAAAGTAGTGGGCTGGGCGATGGATCAAAACATGGAAAGAGGGCTGGTAATGAATGCTTTACAGATGGCCCTGCTGGCCAGAAAAACCACAGCAGGGGCTGCTGCATCACTCGGACAGAGGCTCTCAGTACGCAAGCAACGATTACCAGAAGCTGCTCAGAGACAATAAAATTACCTGTTCAATGAGCTGGAAGGGAAACTGTTATGACAATGCCTGTATGGAAAGTTTCTTGGCTACCTTAAAACAGAACTCGTATACCACCGCCAGTACCAGACCCGAAAGGAGGCGAAAGGAGATATCTTTGAATACATCCAGGTATGGTACAACCGAAAACGAAGGCACTCAGCGCTGGGCTACCTGAGTCCGGAACAATTTGAAAACAAAGGCCAGTATCAAATGGCCGCCTGATCTTTTCTCACCCTACACAATTTTGGGGGGAAACCCACCCATCCACGTACAACGACAGCTCCGTCATGAGCAGTTTGAGACAACTCAGTTTTACATTAAAAAGCAGACGGAACGCGACTACATGGAGCAGATGCCTGATTGAGCATCCTCTGCCATCCCTATAGAGTAGCCTTGCCTTGGCACCGATTCTGGGATAAGTACCGACATATTTACTTATCGGTACCTATTTAAGAAATGTTTATATATTCGCTGTTAAATAGTGTTGGGCAGATATACGCCGTTCAAACATCTATGATTGTACGTTTTGTCTTGAACCAGGTGATAACGGTATATTCTTCCCTTGCAAGATTCTACCAAAGAGTATTGGGTAGTGGTAAGGTTGGAACTGGGGGATGAGTTGGGTAAATCAGGGAAAAAGCCGAACCGGAAGTATGATCGTGATTATTAAAACGTGTCCTCACTGTGGGAGTGAAGAGTTGGTTAGTAATGGTCATGATGTAAAGAATGGAAAACAGAAATACCATTGTAAAAGCTGTGACAAGTACGGTACTTTTGATGCAGTTCCCCGCTATAGTAAAGAGCGGAAACCGGAGATATTGAAAGCCTGCTTTGAGCGGCCCGGTATGAGAGGCATTGCCCGCACGTTTGGCATAGCCCGTCAAACACTGGCAGAATGGCTCAAAGAGGAAGGTGATAAGCATCCCTGGCCTGGAGTCTGCGCTTTCGGATGTGCCCACCCGGCAGGATGTGCCCGAATATGACGAGCTGCAGCACTTTGTCCAAAAAAAAAGCGAAAAAAGGTGGCTCCGGACAGTGATTGGCAGAAAGACCAGGAAAATCATTGCCTGCTACATTGGCGATCACAGTATGGAGAGCTGTAAGATGCTTTGGCAGAGAATCCCTGAGAGATTCCGTTATCAGACCAGCTTTTCTGACTTTTGGGAGGCCTGCAATTTTATCTGCCAAAAGACGGGGCAGCACCAGAAAGCAGGTAAAGAATCAGGACAGACCAACCATATGGAACGCTGGAACAATACCATTCGTCAGTGGCCTGGAAGGTTAACCCGAAAGACACTTTCTTTTCTAAGTCTGACTTTTACAATGATCTGGTCATTCGGCTTTTCATTGTCCGATACAACCTTACCAAATCAGTTTGATCTTTTACCACTACCAGTATTGTATGTCAAAAACTGTTTTACCAAGCCATATCATTGGCGAACGCGGAGTTAATGCATTTGCGGATTACTGCAACTGTCATCAACCATATATCATTTGGCGAGAAGAAACCAAAAATGATTTTGGCGTTGATGGTGAAGTAGAGCTTACTGAAATAACGGCTGAGGGCAAAACAAAACCTGCCTCGCACATTGACATTATTGAAGTTTAAGAGATTACCTAAATATGATCACCACAAAGAAAATATGAACTTACGAAGCTTTTTATACGGCCTGACCGCAAGTTGCGCACTGCTAACCTCCACCTCGTTCTTTAACCTTGAAAGTGCCTCCGCACAAGGCTTGAAGTCTCAAACGCGGCCCAACTTTTTATTCGTCTTAACCGATGACCAGCGAAAGGGTGCGATGGGTAATGACGGCAACCCGCTGATCAAGACACCTAACCTCGATCGCCTGGCTCGCGAAGGTATGGCGTTTCGTAACGCTTACGTTTCCACTCCCGTTTGTTCTCCCTCTCGTGGCAGCATTTTAACCGGGCAGTACCCGCATACCCACGGCGTGGTTAAGAACTCGGCTTATGACGCCTTGAGCCACCGCCTCATTACTTTCCCTCAACTGCTGCACAATTCAGGCTACTACACGGCTCACATTGGCAAGTGGCACATGGGTCAAGACGCCACCGAGCGGCCCGGCTATGATCGCTGGGTTTGCCTGCGTGGACAGGGCGAATATTTCGACCCATTCTTGAACATCGATGGTACCGAGACCCCCACTAAGGGCTACGTTACCGATATCTTAACCGACTACGCCGTTGACTTCTTGAAAGTTCGCACGGCAACAAGCCGTTCATGCTCTACCTGGCGCACAAAGCCGTGCATGGTCCATATACGCCACCACCGCGCTTTGCCAAAGAGTTTGCAGATGCCAAAATCATCCGCAGTGCAAGTGCCGTGCCCTGGCGTACCCGCATTGCCTGGCGACCTGGAAGGCAAGCCGGCTATTAAAGCCGGCCTGGCCAAAGCGGCGAATCAACCGAATAAAGGCGATTTTTCGCCCTCTGGATGAGACTATCCGCAAAACCCTCAGGTCGATGATGGCGGTTGACGAAAGCTTGGGCCGCATCCTGAAAACCTTAGAAGAAATCGGACAGTTGGATAACACTGTCGTGGTGTTTTTTAGTGATAACGGCTACTTCTGGGGCGAACACAGCCTGGGCGAAAAGAGATTAGCCTACGACGAAAGTATAGCGTGCCGCTGCTTATTCGCTTCCCAAAGAGGATCAAGGCGGGCAGCACATCAGATGCCTTCGCACTCAATATCGACTTTGCGCCAACGTTTCTGGAACTGGCCAATATACCGATTCCGGACAACATTCAAGGTCGCTCGCTCTTACCGCTGCTGCAAGGCCAAACGCCCGCGGCTTGGCGCCAATCGTTTTTAACTGAGTTCGTACCCACCAATACGGAGCCGTATCCCGCATGGAAAGCCGTGCGCACCGACCAGTGGAAATACATTCATTATCTAGGAGTTAATGGCCAAGACGAACTGTACGACCTTAAAAAAGGATCCGCACGAAATAAAAAATATCATTAACCAGCCAAGTGCTCGGACCGGATTGACGCTGATGCAAGCAGAACTTAAGCGCTTGCTGGACGAAACGTCCACACAGAAACCCGCCCGTTCGGGAAGATGGAGCATCGGCCATCTCTCCAAAGCTTCAAAAACGTAAAACCCCATGAAATAACACGAGTTGACAAGAATCTCACGCGGTTGGTGTTGTCACCATAGTTGTTAACTTAAGCATATATTTTCTTTAAGTATCTGATAGTGAGTAATTTTTCCTTTCGGTGCTTCGCAGAATGCATAATCCATTAATGGCAAAAATTCTTCTGTCAGCCACTTTTCAATAGTTAGGGTTAAATTAAAAGTTCGTACAAAAAGTACCACGGCTTTCGTGTAGCAAAATAATCTGTATCTATTTGCTACACGTCAATCTAAGCACCATCAAATTTATACGCGCTGGAGTTGTGGATTAAGCTATAAGCCTGATTGAAGACTCAAAATACAAAAAGCGGCTTATAACATGTTTTAATACAAGTGGTTACAAGAGTGCTGTGGCGCTTTTTCTGATTTCTTGGAAGCTACCCCTACTTTGCAAACCGGTTATAGCTACGATGCCAACGGCAACCTGCAAACCCTGCAGCGCTATGACCATACGGGGGCTTTACTGGATGACTTAGCCTACCGCTATGCCCAAACGCCCACCGGCCAGCTCACCAACCGCCTGGAAAGTGTCACCGAGGCGGGGGCAGCAACTGCCTACCCAGATGATCTGGAAGGAGTGAGTAGCTACCGCTACAATGAGACAGGCAACCTGACGAGTGATTCTAAGGAAGAGAACGACATCAGTTGGAATGTGTACGGGAAGGTGAGTGAAGTAAGGCCCAAAGCCGGAGTGACTAATCCCAAACCGGCCTTGCGCTACCTCTACGATGCGGCCGGTAACCGCGTGGCTAAGAGTCTAAAGCGGGCACGACCACCACAAGCTACTATGTCCGGGATGCGGGGGGCAATCCGATGGCTATCTACGAGGGCAACGGCACGCAACTTACCCTCACTGAGCAGCCCTTCTACGGCAGTGACCGGCTGGGCAGCTACCGGACGGGCTTGCCTATTGACCCTTCCCGATCCACCCTCATCCTGTCCCAGGATCCCAACACCGTGTATGTGCTGCAGGATTACCGCCTTACCAAGTACACCGGCCAGAGGTACGTAGTAAAGCCGGGCAAGAAGCTCACCCTGGGTAATGGCCTTATTATTCCACCGGGAGGCGTATTGGAAATAGAGCAGGGCGAACCAGAAGCCAACCAGGTGTACTACGCCAGACAAAGGGGAGCTAAGAGTTACGAGTTAAAAGACCACTTAGGCAACGTGCGGGTGCTGGTCAGTGACGGCAAAGAGGCTTCTTTAGCCCCTGACTGGAGAATGAATATCATGTGGCGGACATAATCCGGAAGCTGTGCAAAATCCTGACTTTCCAACAAATCATGGTTATCCGGCTTGTAGCATTGAGTAGCTACAAAGTCAATCAACTCATCAGCAGCATCAAAGGTTGCTGTTGCATCAGAAACAATAAAAGTGTCATAGCCAAAATTACCAGCCACCCGGGAGTGTACAGTGAACTGTGTCAGGGGGAATTGGAGTACAGTTATCGCTCCTCGGGATTGGCGGCTCCATCAAGCCGCCGGTCCCGAGGGGCTCACTTTCAAGTCCAACTTAAGTCGCTCGTTAAATATAATCGAAAGCTGGGACAGCGTCAAGCTCCAGTTCTGAGCGGGCATAGTCCATTTTTTAGCAATGTTTTGAGTAGTCAGGTAGATAAGTTTGAGTAGGGCCATGTCGGAGGGAAAGGCGCCTTTGGTCTTGGTTGCTTTGCGGACCTGGCGGTGAAAGCCCTCAATGGTATTAGTCGTGTAGATGATGCGGCGGATGGGTGTGTATTTCAGTGATGGTGCCCACCTGTTTCGGTGATGCTGACCCCTGCTGGAGAATCAGGGAATGCGGGTAAGCAAACGCATGCGGTGTTGAGACAATATTAGTGATTTTTCCGCATGGATTCTCCCTTCATCTCCAGCCGGTGTGCCCCGTGAACAAGCCGGTCGAGTAAGGCATCGGCAATGGTAGAATCTTCGATGAGCTGGTACCAGTTGGATACGGGCAGTTGGGAGCAGATGATGGTAGACCTTCTGCCGTGCCGGTCTTCGATGATTTCAAGCAGGTCCATGCGGTGAGTAGCCGTAAGGGGTTGCAGACCGAAGTCATCCAAGAGTAACAAGTCCTGTTTTTCAATGCGGTTGATTTCTTTCAGGTAAGTGCCGTCGGACTTGGCCAGTTGCAGTCTGGCAAACAGCTTCTGCACGTTGAAGTAGGCCACCTTTCAGCCCTTCAGACAAGCCTGGTGTCCCAGGGCAGAAGCCAGAAAACTTTTGCCTACCCCGGTTGGTCCGGTGATGAGTACGTTTTCCTTTCTTGCCACAAAGCCCGCATCCGACAGGCGCAGGAAGCTGTTCTTATCCAGTTGCCGGCCGGCCGGAAAGGTTACTTCGGCTACGGCAGCCTGGTAGCGGAAACGGGCGGCTTTGAAAAGCCTTGCCAGGCGCTGTTGCTGGCGGTCTTCCCATTCGGCCTGTACCAGCATGGAGAGTAGTTCATCAGCAGTCAGCGTATCGGCCTTTCGCTGTTCGATCAGGTGTTTAAACATGTGCTGCATGCCGGTGAGTTTGAGTTCGCCCGGCAGGGCAAGGGTTTGTTGGTTCATAAAGGGATGGCGTTAGTTAAATGGATTAATGAAAAGAGTTATAGAGTTGCAATCTTGCCGGAAAGGGGACAGTTATTGAGTTGGGATCTTGCCCGAAAGGGGACTACTGGTAGGCTGCTGCTCCCCGGATGTTTTCGTGCTCCGGCGTGAGGTAATCATCGGCAAGTGTGACCGATAAGCCGGCAAAGCCATTCTCCAGCATGCGTTTGAGGAAGGGATAGCTGTAGACACCCAGCTCCGTTGCTTTCCGGCAAGCGGCTATAAAAACGGCCTTTTCCGTTTTACGAGCCAGTGCCAGTACACCTGAGCAGCTTTTATAGCCTTGTTCGGGGTAGCGTTTGGAAGCCAGAAGACCGGCAATGAACTCTCTGACTGCCGGATCAATCCGTTCTGCCTGTTCCAAAAAGAACGCCTCTGACCACTCGCTTACGTACTGATGCGTGGAGGGCAGGTGTTCTTTGAGCGTTGAGTAGCGGTGGGCACGCCGGTCTCGGGTATGGAGGGCAATAAGCTGGCTTTGGTGAAAAACGCTTACCTGCCGGTGGGTAAACTGCAGCAGGACTTTCTGGCCGATGTAGCGGAAGGGCACACTGTAGTAATGTTGATCCAGGCCTAGTCGGATGTGGCAGTTTTTCATTACCGTTACCTGCTGGCTGCGCTTAAGACTATAGCTTTCCACAGGTAGCGGCGTAAGTAGATGCTTTTCCTCACTTAAAAAGCGCTGCTGACGGCTGTTGTCTGGTTCCCGCTGGAAAGGCGTCTGATTGTACAACTCCAGCTGGGAGCGGATTGCTTGATTGAGGGCCGTCAGTGAGAAGAAGCGCTGGTTGCGCAAGGGAACAAAGATGCGGCGGTAGGTATTGAGCACGCCGTTCTCAACCAGTCCCTTATCGCGTGGCTTATAAGGTCTGGCCGGCATGACTGCCATCTGGTAATGATTGGCGGACCTAAAATGAGATTTTATCTCAGGTCCAAATCGGCAAATGTCTCGTTGAGCTGCGGCTCGTAGCGATTGGCTTTGGTAACGGCCGACTTAAGGTTATCGGGAATGATCACTTTGGGAGATCCGCCAAAATAACGCAGCGCGTTCTGGCAGGCTTCCAGAAAGTCTTCCAGTTTCTGGGAAGCAACCGCTTCCACGTACGTATACTGGCTGTAGCCCAACACCGCTACCAGTACTTCTACCTCCTTAAATTCGCCGGTAGCAGGTTCTGCGATTGAGAGTTTGTCACCCGTGAAGTCAATGAATAACTTCTCTCCCGCACGGTGCAGCAGATGCATAACCGCTTTGAGAGGCATCTCCCACTGACGTAAGTAGTGGCAGAACTGGGTATAGCCGTAGCCCAAAGGATGAGCTTGCCGGTACTCGCCCCACAGGTGCCACCTGGTGACGTGAGGCTCCTTGAGGGCTTTGAGAAAACACTCCTTGTGTGCTTCCAGTGCCTGGTATTCACTGCTCTGGGCCGGCTGGCTGCGCATTAGCCGTGCTTCCAGTTCCCCTTCCGGCTGAGCCAATAGCACTTCCAGGGGATACCCACTTGAATCGGCCAAATGCAGATACTTTCTGACCGTATTGCGGGAGTTACCCGTCTGCCGGGCGATCTCCTTGATCCCACAACCTTGGGAACGGAGGCGTAAGAGTTGTTTGAGTAGTGACATCGATCAGAGCCGATCTTTGTCGTAGAGGTCCGTGGCTTTGCCGACATGACTGGCCTGGAAGTTTAGTGGATTTAACCACTAATCAACCGCATTCCACTATTTCTCCAACTAAGGCTCAGCTACTACGTTTCGGCCATCTTGACCCCGGGGTCAACATCACCGAAAAGGGGGGACTGCTTGGCCGCAGACAGGGGTCAACATCCACCGAAATATGCAGTTGCATCCGGCAGGATAAGTTTTGCAGGGATTGTTGATTGGATAAGACAAAAAACAAAAGGAATCAAAACCGGTGGCTAACATTAGCTAAGCCTGTCACCGGGCCGCTTCAGCGCAGGGCCAAAGCGGGAGGCCACGGCGCAGGTTAGCCATGTTCCGTTAGGCGGTATTAAGAAAAAAGAGGCTTGTAGGTTAAAGGAAGCATATTTATTGTTACTTTAGGTGAATGAGCAAACTGGAAAAACTGCTGATTAAACTCCTGCGGGGAACCTCAGATGCCAATATTGATTTTGATGAGTTGCGCAATCTGCTCTTGCGGCTAGGCTTTGAGGAACGCATCAAAGGCAGTCATCATATATTGACCAAAGAGGGGGTAGAAGAAATCCTTAATCTTCAACCTAAAGCCGGAAAAGCCAAACCCTATCAGGTAAAACAAGTAAGAAACGTTATAGTGAAGTACCAACTTAAGCTAGAGGAAGACGATGAGTAACTATAAATATGAGATAATTATCTACTGGAGCCAGCAGGATGAAGCTTACATCGCTGAAGTTCCCGAACTGGCAGGTTGTGCTGCCGATGGAGAAACCTATCAGGAGGCCCTCACCAATGTGGAAGTGGTTATTGATGAATGGATTGAAACGGCTCAATTAAAAGGCCGGCCCATCCCTCAACCGAAAGGTAAATTAATGTTTGCCTGAATCAATTATAAGATAAAGGAGGAATAACACCGCCTAACACTAAACAGACCGATAACGGGGCTGCCTCACCGCATGGCCATAGCATGAAGCCACCGTTCCGGCTGTTCATGTTCCGAAATCTATGAGTCTTGCAAGGATTTTGTTCTAATTTTTATTCAACTCCGGAACGTAGGGTGTACCGCGTCTGATGACGGCTACGATGCGGTGGAGGAGCTTGTTTCGGACAGCGTTGATTACCGACATTTTGTTTTTACCCTCACTGACTTTGCGCTGGCAGTAGTCTTTGAGTTCCTCATTGTAGCGTACACTTGAAATGGCTGCCATGTGAAGCACGCGTTTTATCTCCTGATTGGCAAAGAGCGACACGCCGGTTTTACCCTCACCGAGGTGCCGCTCTGTATTCAAAGGGTGCTACCCCGCAGTAGCAGGCAAGTTTTCTGGGATCATCAAGTTTTGAAAAGCCACGGGTGTAGATCAGCAGCGTGACGGTGAGCACTTTGCCCACGCCCCGCATGGAAGTGAGCAGGTCGTATTTCCGCTTGAGTTCTTCATCCTGTTCAATGAACTCACTCATTTTCTCTTCCACCTGCTCAAGACTCTTTTCAAATCCTTTGATGGCTTCTTTGTTGACTTTTTCCATGGTTTTACCTGACTGGGGATCAACCAGAAGCACCTTGAGGGAAACTTTCAGCGAGTGAAGGGCCTTGAGCAGCCGGTTGCGGTTAGCCTGCAGATCTTTGAGTTTCTCCAGTGTCATTCCGCTCAGGTTCAGCAGTACTGCGTTTTCCTGCTGCAGAAGGGCGTAGCGGGCAATTCGTTGCGCATCTGCTTTATCATCCTTTCCCCGTACCAGACCAATACTCCGTTTGATCTGCAGGGCATGCTCCAGCCATACATTCACCTGCCGGCCGGGAAGATAATGCACCAGTCTTGGGGTGTAGAGCCCGGTGTGCTCCATGCACACGAGTGTTTCTGCTCCAAAGTCACAGCCCTGCCGTTTACAAAAGGCCTTGAGCTTTCTGAAGCCTTCAGCATTGTTGTTGAGCTTCTGTTCAGATACCTGTCCTTCAGGCAGTTGTGTTCGTGTCCGGAGCTTACGCCTTCAAATATGTGGCAGGAGCATCTTTACTGGTAGCTCTCAGCCTGACGGAAGGATATAAGCTGGCCTTTACCTTTGATCTTTCGTCCTTTCAGTTCAACTTCAATGCCCGGACTGACTGTGCTACTCCCCAAAATTAGGACCACTAGCTAAGCTCAAAAACAGCGATTAAAATAGTGGTCAAATGAAACAAAACGTAAACAGTACAGCTCCAGTTTCTGCCAAGTAGCTGGACCCCAGTGCTGGCCCTGGCCGGCGGTCCGGAAGCCCTCAAAGACAAAGAGACGTTAGCGGAATTGTCCAGGAAGTTTGAAGTCCACCCGACGATGATTGGCAAGTGGAAGCAGGAGTTTTTAAGCCGGGCCGCTTCCCTATTTGAGAAGTCTTCGGAAGCTGAGCATCAGGAGCAGATTGATCCGGACCAGTTGTACGCCAAAATCGGTCGGCTGGAGCTAGAGAATGAGTTCTTAAAAAAGCTTGAAGAAGCTGGGCTAAATGAACTAAGGAGCATGATCGATACGGATAGTAAACTTAGTCTAAGGGCTCAGTGTGAGTTATTAGGGTTGCACCGAAGCGGGTTGTATTACCAGTCGGCTGAAGAATCGGAGGAAAATCTACGGTTGATGCGGCTGCCCGATGAACGGTATTTGAATTACCCAACTGAAGGGGTATTGCAGATGCAGGATTACTTGCGGGCTCAAGGCTACCAGGTCAATCACAAGAGAGTAAGGCGCCTTCTGCGGAAGATGGGCTTGATGGCCATCTTCCCAAAGCCGAATTTAAGCAAGTCAGGCAAAGCCGAATACGTGTATGCCTACCTGCTGAGAAATCTGGAAATCAACCAAAGTAATCAGGTTTGGCAAATCGATATCACCTATATTCCCATGGCCAAAGGGTTTATGTACCTGGTAGCCATTATTGATGTATATAGCCGGTTTGTCGTCGGCTGGGACATTTCTAACAGTATGGAAGCCGATTGGGTGGCAGCTACATTAGAAGCAGCCCTTACCCGTCATGGTAAGCCCCTTATTATTAACTCTGATCAGGGAAGCCAGTTTACCTGCAAGAAGTGGGTTGAGTGCCTGCAAGGCCACACCATTCAGATCAGTATGGACGGCAAAGGCAGAGCCATTGACAACGTTTACATTGAAAGACTATGGCGGACGGTTAAATATGAAGCGGATCAAATTAGATCCGCATGTTTACCTGAACCCACCCGAGAACGGATGGGAGTTGTATCAGGGTCTGAAGGCCTTCTTTGAAAGGTACAATTGCTGCAAGTATCATCAAGGCCTCGGTAGACAACTGCCCGTATCGGTCTATTATGACTCTCTGGCCAGTAGTGCCTGAAACCAAATTTCAACTTAAAATCCCCAATTACTGGTCCTAAAAAAGGGGGAGTACCTCAGACAGTATCTTTATCGGAGTAAATGTAGCGGCGTTTTATCTGGTTTACCTCATAGTCAGGGCACAGGATAAGCTAATAACTAAGGCAACCGGCATGAAAAGACTGGCAACGGGCCTCAGAATAGCGCTGCTGTTTGCCGGCAGCTTTCTGTATCTGCAGAACTCGCTTTGGATCGGATATAAGATTTCCCGTGACATGCACAGCGGCGGCCCGCTGGCGGGTCTGCTTCTGTATCCGGTTCTGCTGGCCGTGGCCACCGTTGTGCTTTTTATCAACTGGATAATACGGTTGAGCTGACCCACTGATTCGGGAAAGTGGTCACCCGGGAATTCGGGCAAACTGACCCACCTCGGGGAAAGGCAGATGGTTTACGCAAAATGCTTTGGTTCCGGGGCAACAATCCCCGAACGATGGCCAATCACCGTAAACCCATGCACCTGATCCGACACCTGCTTGAACTTCAAAAAGAGGGAAAGTCCATCCGGCAGATGAGCCGGCTGCTTTCTGTTTCCGCAATACCGTCCGCCACTACTTAAGGCAATTAGCTGACACTCCATTGGCGGTCTTGCCCGAAGAAGAAAGTGGCCAGCAGTTGGAAGGGCTGCTGAAAAAGTCCGGGAGTGATGTTACTTCCATGAACCGGTACCGGGATTCAGAGAGCCGGTTTGAAGAGCTGGAAAAAGAACTTATCCAGCCCGGGGTGAACCGCTACGTGCTCTGGCTGGAATACAAGCAGCAGGTTGCGGAGGGCTACCAGTACTCCCGGTTTTGTTACCACTATCAGCAGTGGCGGCGCAGCAGACAGGCCACCCTGCATTTGGAACACAAGGCAGGAGACAAGCTTTTTGTCGACTTTGCCGGAGAAAAGCTGCATCTGACTGATCCGGTTACAGGGGATATCCAGCCGGTGGAAGTGTTTGTTGCTATCTTAGGCTGCAGTCAGCTTACATATGCCTGTGGCGTCATCAGCCAGCGTAAAGAAGACTTTCTTGCCTGTCTGGCCCGTGCCCTTCATTACTGTGGTGGAGTACCTCAGGCCATTGTGCCCGATAATCTGAAAAGTGCTGTCACCAAAGCCGACCGCTATGAGCCCGAACTCAACGAGTCGCTTACTGATTTTGCCCTCCACTATCAAACCGTGATTCTACCCACACGGGTAGCCAGGCCGCGTGACAAAGCGTTGGCAGAAGGAGCCGTCAACATTGTTTACTCCAGGGTATATGCCCCTTTACGGAAACGGGTATTCACCAGTCTTCAAGAACTCAGCTTTGCGATCAGTGAACTAGTTGAGCAGCATAACCAGAAACTCTTCCAGGGCAGAAGTTACTCCCGCCGGCAGGTGTTTGAAGAGCAGGAAAAGGCTTTCCTCAAACCACTGCCCGCTACTGCCTGCGAGCTTAAACACTACCAACAGGCTAAAGTGCAGAAGAACGGACCCTCGACCAGGCCGAGACTGGGGTCCGCCATGTGCTGCTGTCGGCCGACAAACACTACTACCCGGTTCCTTACCGCTACATTGGCAAGGCAGTCAAACTCATCTATACCTGTGAGTGGGTAGAGATCTACTGCCATTATGAACGCATTGCCACTCATTGCCGCAATATCAGAAAGCACGGCTACTCCACTCATAAAGAGCATTTGCCTTCCCATCACCAGTGGGTAGCAGAGCCGATCTTTGTCGTAGAGGTCCGACTGGAACCCCGATAAGTTCCGCCGCTGGGCTTCCGGTATTGGGGTATGTACTGAGAAGGCAGTGGAAGTGCTGCTCACCAGCAGAGCCCATCCTGAGCAGGCCTATAAGTCCTGCATTGGAATACTGAGCCTGGAGAAGAAAGCAGGCAAAGACTGCCGGACCTCACGATAAGATCGTGATCTTAGGTCCGGAAAAGGCCTGCCCGAGGGCCCTGCTCTACGGTGGGATGAGTTACAAACCAGTCCGTTCCATTCTGGATAAAGGCCTTGAGCAGATCCCCGAAGAGTTTACCCTGCCGGCTGATGCCACGCTGCAACACGAAAACATCCGCGGCAAACAAGTCTACCAGTAACTGTCAATTCGATAATCAGTCACTTTTTAACCCTTTCTTATGAACAATCAGGCAACTGCAGAACACAACCAAGCCGAGAGGCGAAGGTTGCCAACGTAGTTGTCGAAAGCTGCATCTATCAGGCATGGCCCAGACCTTTGAGGCCTTTCTCCAACTACCCATCCACCAGCAACCTCCCACCGGGCAACTACCAGCCCGGTTACCCGACTCGGAGTATGAGTACCGCAACCACCGCAAAACCGAATCAGCTATCAGAAAAGCCCGCTTCCGCTACCAGGCTTCCATTGAAGAAGTGAACTGTTCAGCCGCTCGTAATCTGGAACCGGGGCAGTGGATCAGACTGGCCGACGGAAGTTTCATCAGCCGGAATGAAAACGTATTCATCACCGGTGCCACCGGTTGTGGCAAAAGCTTTCTGGCTATCCAACGGCTGCTCCTGGCGCCGTCAGGCCTGCCGTCTGGGCCTGAAGGTGGCTTACTTCAATCTGCACAAACTTCTACTGGCTCAAGCTCCATCTGGCCAGAGCCGGCGGCTCGTATACCAAAGAACTTGAAAAAATTGAAAAGCAGCACCTTCTGATCATTGATGACTGGGGACCGCAGCTCCCTGGACCAGCCGGCACGGCTCGCCCTGCTGCAAATTATGGAGGACCGTCATGGGAAAGCTTCCACGATCATCACTTCCCGACTTCCCGTTAAGGAGTGGTACGACTACATTGGTGATCCTACGCTGGCTGACGCTATTCTGGACCGGCTCCTGCATCAGGCACACCGCATCGAACTCAAGGGCGAGTCATTGCGGAAAAAGCGGTAAAGCCCCGGTAACGGTTCTTACCAGTAACGGTTCTTACCAGTAACGGTTCTTATTTGTACCTTTGTTTTACCTCACCATCTGCCTTCCCAATAGGTGGGTCAGTTTCCCGGAATCCATGGGTTCCATACGCCGGATTACCCACCATAGCATTGATTATTGTCTTTCCCTTGCTTCATTTGATCCGGAACGAGGCGGACTCAAGATACTCAGGTGATGAATATCCGATCAACGAAAAAAGATTCTTTTACCAAAACGGAGAGCAGGGGGCTATTCTCAGTTTCGGTCAGGTTTGTTGAGGCTTATCTCGACTTTAAGTAACGGTGAAAGAATAAGTGTCGGATTTAAAGGTGGTAAGTTAGGGACTAGGATTAGGAACAATACAGTAGTTCCATTTTCCTAACTCCCGGTCATGAAATATGTTAAGCTTGTTAAAGACTTTTTGGGCTACTTTCTTTCCTGTCTTGTAGGTTTTCCTCAGGGTAGCCACCTTGATTTTGACTTTCTGGGTGAACTTAGCCTTCCGTCGGGGGAGTGCCCGAACCTGAGTGATGCTTTCCAGCCTTACGCCTTGCCAGCAGCGGGTGATATGGGAAAAGAAGCGGTGTTAGCGGACCACCGCCTTCAGGCGGGATCCGCCTGGGGTTGTATTTGGAACAATAGGGCGGGTAGTGGGCTACTCTTATGTGAATGCCGGTAGCATCAGCGAGTCGTTGTAAATTATACTTGAAGAGGCGGTTGGCTGAGCCATTGGAGCCGCCTCCGTCACAGAACAGCAGCAGTCTTTGAGGGGCAGCTGCTTGATTGAGCACATACCTTTGCAAATACAGTTTGAGCGAGTCAACGGCAAAATCAGCCGTTTGCCGGCTTTCCCCAAGCAGGATACAGCCCTGTTTGGCCCCTACATCATACACCCCATAAGGACAAAGCAGGCCCTTGGCCTCACTGTTGAAGTCATGGTCAAAAGCACCAACGGCTTGTTGGCCGTACACTGAACCCTTGCGGTAAAACTCCCCCAAATACTCCTTCTTCTTGCCGTCAATGCTTAAAATCAACTCCGACTCATACTCCTTACGCACGGCTGCAATGCGCTCAAACTGCTCACTGCGGCCTTGCGCCTGCTTAATGGTTATGTTTTTACGCATCGAACGGCGGCCCAGGTGAAACTGCTTAAACAAGCCTCTTGCCGTATAAGCACTCACTGATCGTCCTTTTGTAGTCAATAGCAATACTTACCTCCCGGGGAGTCAGATAAGTCCATTGCTGCCCGTTGTGAGGATTACCCGCCAGGGGCATCTGGATCAGGGCCAGAAATTCCCCCGCCAGCGCTTCACTAGCTAAGATTGCTTTTCGTCCGCCTCCCGCCCGTCTTGTGCCGAGCGGGAGGCAATTTCTTTTTTTAACTCTTTGATGCCTCGCTCCAAGGCCTTTTGGCTCATGCCAAACAGATTGCTGATATACTTGATGCCCCCATGACCTAGTTTGATTGCTTCCACGGAGGCATAATGCCGCTTATGTTTCTCCTCCATCACCGAAAACAGATACACCATATCTGCCTCTATTTCCTTACTATATGTACCCCTCATTCGACTTGGCTTTTGTGGATGGTTTGTCACTGCTTTCCCCTACAACAACACCCCCTACCTATTCTCTCCTCAAATCCGACACTTATTTCTCAACCGTTACTAAGTACACTGTAATCCAAGTTTTCTGGTATTTTTACCTGATACTTTCAGGCAGATAAAAATGCAGAAACAACATATTCAGTTAACGGAAACGGATCGGCAGTATGTGGAAGAATTACTGGGGAAAGGAAGCCTGCCGGTAAAAACCTTCAGGCGGGCAACGGCTTTGCTGGAACTGGACCGGGGCAAAACCCTGGAAGCGGTGGCCGCCACCCTTGGAGTAGCTAATGATACGGTGGCCGGCTGGCGCAATCAGTACCGGAGTGACAGACTGAGCTTTCTTACCGATAAAGCCCGCAGCGGGCGGCCGGTGGTGATTGAGGGTGAACAGCGGGCAAAGATTACGGCGCTTGCCTGTTCTCAGCCTCCTCAGGGGCATAGCCGGTGGACGCTCAGACTACTGGCCGGTAAAGCAGTGGAGCTGGCGTAGTGTGACCATCTTTCGCATGATTATGCAGGCAAGCTGTTAAAAAAAACGAGTTGAAGCCTCACCTGAAGCGCACCTGGTGCATCGGGGTAGTAAGTTCAGTGTTCATTGCCCTGATGGAAAGACTGCTCTGGCTCTGCAGTCTGGCTTATGATGAACAGTACCCGGTCATATGTTTTGACGAAAGACCCTGCTTTCTCATCGGAGAGGTAGTGGCAGGCCTGCCCATGCAGGCTGGTCAGGTCAGCAAAGAGCATTACGGCTATGCAAAAAACGGCTCCTGCTGTTTACTGGCGGCGATTGAACCCCTGACTGGTAAGAGACCCGGACAGGTGCACAGGCAAAGGACAAAAAAAGAATACACCCTCTTCATGCAGGCACTGGCCGGAAAGTATCCTTCGGCTCATAAGATCAGACTCGTGCAGGATAATCTCAACACCCATAACGCAAGTGCCTTCTGTGCGCATCTGCCGGCCGGGGAAGCTTTTGCCCTGGCCCAGCGGTTTGAATTCTACTATACGCCCAGGTCTGCTTCCTGGCTGAACATGATCGGAATCGGGTTCTCTGCTTTGGCCCGCCAGTGTCTCAACCGCCGCATACCCACGCAGGATGAACCGGAAAGACAGGTTCTGGCCCTGATCACGGAACGGGAAGAAAAACAAATCAGAATCACCTGGCAGTTCTCCATTCAGTCCGCCAGAAGCTTAACCGGCATTATCAGAAGGTGAATGCCGACAATCATTCAATCTGTGATGCTAATCCGGAAACAGAAAATGAAATAGTTTCTGCCAATGGGGCTGACGCAGATTTCAGACTAAATTCAAATCCGGCAAAATACCCTGAAACTTGGATTACAGAGTATTAAGTACCCGAGCAGAAGGTTTTGGGTATTTTCATTTGTGTTAGCTTTGCGGGAAAAAGGATTTCAGGATGCGGTTTGTAAAACTAACTCAGGAGCAGCAGCAGCAATTGGAGAGACTCTACCGGGAGAGTGACAATCACCGGGAAGGGCAACGGGCTCAGGCCCTGCTGTCAAGTAAGCGGGGCTATAGAATGGAGCAGTCAGCCGATTTGTTCTCCGCAGACAGGGACACATGGAGCGAAGGTGCTCCAGTAGCAACTGGTTTGGCAGTTGGGAGAAACAGCAGGAAAAACAGGAGCGGAAACGAAAGTCGGGAAAGGGAAACAAGTCCGGGTCGAACGAACAGAATGAACGGCTGGGTGAGGAAACAAGCCCGAAAACAGGAATCGTAGCCGGCAGTCAACGAAGACAAATAACGGTTCCGGCCAGAAACAACGCAGAGACGAGTTGACAAAGCCGGAAGTCAGCCAACAGATAAAACAGACGTTTGGCCAGCGGAATGAAAGCCGGGAAGAGACGACGAAAGCCGAAGGTCAACGAATGAAAAAACAATGAAGAGAAAGGCCGAACGGCTAACACCGCGTTCTATTAGAAAGTCAAGCTTTTTGATATAATTTTTTAAAGATCCGGTTTGGTTAAAGACAAGGGTATCCCTTAGGCCAAAAGGCCCTGAAGTCAAGAGCTGATTTTTCCGCTTCCCCCTTCAGAAGCAAAGTTAAGGGTCGGCTCCCCCTGTCAAGGGTAAAGCAAGCAGCGCCTTCGCACTAGCGGCCAAAAGGCTGCCCTTGACAGGGGGAGCCTTCCCCTTGAAAAGGCTTCTAAGCGGGGGAAGCTACCAGTCTGGGTAAGCCTAGAGAGGTCGGTTAAGTGTTATTGTTATCAGCGTTGCAGAACTACGTAAGGCGAGTTTCTGCGAACAACCGAAAACATGCGGCTTAAGAGTTTGTTGCGGATGGAATTAAGGATGACCATGTGAGGCTTTCCTTCCTTGAGCTTTCGCTGGTAGTAGCGGCGGTACTCAGTATCAAGGCGGAGCATGTTGACTGCTCCAATCGTCATTAGTCCTTTCAGCTTCCGGTTGGCAATGGGAGAGGTTTTGGTTCTGCCTCTGATACTGCTGCCGGATTGCCGGGGAAAAGGGGCCGAGCCAATGTAACAGGCAAACTTGCGCCAGCAGGCGAACTTGGTAAAGCCTTCTGAGCAGGCAATCACATGGGCAGCAATGAGCAGACCTGCTCCCGGTACTGAGCAGAGGAGTTTGGCTTGCGGCTCCAGCTCGGGCGCCTTGAGCAGTTCCTTGATCTGCTGATTGACTTTCTTTAGCTGTTCCTTGGCGGCTTTTGTTTGTTTCTGCAGGGAGGTGAGGTACTCCCCGTTTTTAGGACCAGTAATTGGGGATTTCAAGTTGAAATTTTGACTCAGGCACTACTGGCCAGAGAGCTGTAATAGACTGAGGCAGGCAGTTTCCTGCCAATGCCCTGGTGATACTTCTGGTAATTGTACCTTTCAAAGAAAGCCTTCAGGCCCTGGTATAACTCCCATCCGTTCTCAGGTGGGCTCAGGTAAACATGCGGATCTAATTTGATCCGCTTCATATTTGACGGTTCGCCATAGCCTTTCAATGTAAACGTTGTCAATGGCTCTGCCTTTGCCGTCCATACTGATCTGAATGTGATGGCCCAAAACACACTCTACCCATTTTTTGCAGGTAAACTGGCTGCCTTGACCGGAGTTGACAATAAGGGGCTTTCCGTGACGAACAAGAGCTTCTTCCAGGGTAGCTACCACCCAATCAGCATCCATACTGTTGGAAATGTCCCAGCCGACGACAAACCGGCTATATACATCAATGACTGCTACCAGGTACATAAACCCTTTGGCCATTGGAATATAAGTGATGTCCACCTGCCAGACCTGATTACTCTGGCTGATCTCCAGGTTTCGCAGCAGATAGGGATATACGTATTCGGCTTTGCCCGGCTTGCTTAGGTTCCGTTTTGGGAAAATGGCCATGATGCCCATTTTCCTTAAAAGGCGCCTTACCCGCTTGTGATTAACCACATAGCCTTGAGCCCGCAAGTAATCCTGCATCTGCAATACCCCTTCAGTGGGGTAATTTAGATACCGCTCATCCAATAGCCTCATTAACCGTAGGTTCTGTAGGTTCTCTTCCGTCTCTGTTGCCAGCTGGTAATACAAGCCGCTTCGGTGCAGCCCCAGCAGTTGGCACTGAGTCCTTACACTGAGTTTACTGTTCGTATCGATCATGCTCCGTAGCTCCTTTAACCCAGTTTCTTCAAGCTTTTTTTTAGAAACTCATTTTCTGGACCTGATACGTTGTTCATCTTCGGCTTCGTTCCAGCCAGCCGATTCTGGCGTACAACTGGTCCGGATCGATTTGCTCCTCAGATTGAGCGTCTGATGGCTTTTCAAATATGGAGGCGGCCCGGCTTAAAAACTCCTGCTTCCACTTCCCAATCATGGTAGGGTGGACTTCAAACTTCCCGGACAATTCCGCTAACGTCTCTTTGTCTTTGAGGGCCTCCGGACCGCCGGCCAGGCCAGCATGGACTTATCCCATCAGAAAGCCCACGCTGATTATGCCAATGCCGATGCTCAGGAACAGCAAGCCTTTCGGGAAAGCTTCAAAAAGACGCTTTCAGAGAGTGACCAAAGGACGGCAGTAGTGGCATATGACGCATTTTCAATAAGTGAAAAACCGGCCACTTCCTACGGCTGGGCTGAAAAGAACACCAGACCGAAAGTGAAAACCAATGAAAAAAAGCAGAAAGGGTCAATGCACTCTCAGCCGGACCTGATACGAGTGTAACATCGGCCAGAGAGATGTTTTCAGCAGAGTGTTTCTTTCAGGCACAAAAACAAGCCCGATCCGGGCAGGCAGCCTGCTATATGCCCGCTTTAAGCCAAGCCCTCCAAGCCCGGGGCTTCACAAAAGCGCATATATTCCCGGATAACAATCCTGCCCGCAAGCAGAAGATGCAGGACTTGTTTGGCAGGCAGGCCAAAGAGTTAACCATAGAAGTAGTTTTTGAGTTTTTCCCCAGATACTCTCCCAAACTCAATCTGGCAGAATACCTGATCCACTTATTCCGGCAAAAGTGTCTGCATCACGCCGACCATAAGCGTAACCTGAAAGAAGTTGAAGACCAACTCCCCGGCTTACTCCATCAAAAACAGTTTGTTCCCCAGCAGCAACTTGTCAATATCCTCCAGCATATTGAAAACCTCATTATCCAAACCTAAAGCCTATCACCCCAAAGGGAATATTTGAGGAAAACCCGTATTTTGAAGTAGTTGAGTGGATAAAGTCTTGAAACAGGAGAAAACACAGAGGAAATAAAAATCAGATGAAAACGCGCTATAACAACTAAGGCTTCAAGCGGCCCGCAGGACCCAGCGTTGAAGCCGGTGTTGCACGAGACCGGAGGTAGCGGAAGTATACTTATGGGGGAAGAATCAGAAAGGGCGGCAGTAAGGGGCAAAAACAGGAGAGCACTTTTGGAGACGGGAGTGCTTTTTTAGCGGCCGGAGGTACCTCAGCGGTCGTTTCTACAGCAGCCGGAAGGGTGAGGGAGGCTGTTTTGAGCGCTGTTTTTTTCCTTCAGGCAACAGCAATCCGGCCCACCCTTCACGGGCAGGCAAAAAGCCTGCAGCAGCTACTGTGCCCCGGCCAGTGCATTTACCCCGGCCAGTGCGGCCAGAGGGGCTGGTCCGGCCCGGATAAAACAGCAGACGGTGAGCATGGTGAAAGATTTACAGCAGGGGCAGGTGGAAAGGTTCAGTCCCAGCCGGGCGCGGGCCAGTTCCCTTTTCTGCTGTTTGCTCAGGGGCACAAACTCCTTTCCCATCTGCGCCATCAGCAGGGGTAAGAGCTTTGGTTTGGCGCGGCTGCTTAAGAAGCCAAAGTGGCGGATCCGGACGAAAGCTCTGGGCAGAATGTGGAGGGAGAAGCGGCGGATGAACTCCAGCGGGGCAAGGCCCATGGATTTCTTTTTGCCTTCCTGCCGGTAATCCTTATAAGAGAAGGTGATCTGCTCCTTTTCCACCGACAGCAGGCGGTGGTTGGAGATGGCCACCTTGTGGGTATAGCAGCCAAGGTATTCAATCACCTGCTTTGGACCAGAGAAAGGTCGTTTGGCGTACACCACCCACGGCTTTCCAAACAGAGCCGGGCAGAGAGCCGGATCCAGATCAGTAAAACTTTTCCGCAGTCCGGCCACAAACTTTGCCCGGAATACTGTGCTCATGGCTTTGACGGGAAAGAGAAACTTTCCCTTACTGCGGGCCAGCTTCCACTTGCCACTCCCGGTGATGCCGCCCCCGGGTACGATGCAGTGCAGGTGGGGATGGAGAGACAGGGTCTGTCCCCAGGTATGGAGAATGGCGGTCATGCCGGCCTGAGCACCCAGATGCCGGTGATCTGAAGCAAAAGCTTTCACCGTCTGCCATGCCGCTTCAAATAGTAATCCGTAGAGCCGGGCCGGCTGGTGCAGGGCCAGCGGGTTGAGCAGATCCGGCAGGGTGAAGACCACGTGGAAATACGGCACGGGCAGCAGTTCGTTTTCCCTTGAGAGCATCCACTCTTCCCTTTGCAGGTTCTGGCATTTGGGGCAGTGGCGGTTGCGGCAGGAGTTATAGGATATCCGGACGTGACTGCACTCCGAGCAGGCATCCACGTGTCCGCCCAGAGCCGCCGTGCGGCATTGCCTGAGGGCACTCAGCGTGCGCAGCTGCCAGCTGTTGATGGAAGCGGCTTGTTCCACCTGTGGCCAGTGCTGCTCGAGAATCTGCGCCAGCTCAAAGGCGGGTCCCATTGCCGGGTATGGCCTTTGGCCGGAGCCTGAGGAGCCGGCTGAGCAGCAGTTACCGGAGCATAGAGGGTATCGAGAGGACTATGAGAGACAGCTGGTCTGACCCGGGCAATGTGCAGGTAGATCAGCGTGGTTTCAATGGCTTTATGCCCCAGCAGGTCTTTGATGGAAAGGATATCCAGATCATCCTCGGGCAGGTGAGTGGCATAGGAATGGCGGAGCGTATGCACGCAGAGGGGCTTGAGGATTCCGGCTTTCTTTCGGGCTTCCTTCACCACCCACTGCACGCCTCTCTGGGAAAGCTGGGAGCTGTGATCCTTGCCGGTAAAGAGATACTCCTTTGGCTGTTCGGCTTCCAGGTACCGGAGCATGCCTCTTCTGAGCATCTGGCCTAAGGGAACATAGCGGTCTTTTCTGCCTTTGCCCTGGCGGACGCGGACCATGCCCCGGTCCAGATCCACGTCTTTTACTTTCAGATTCCTCACCTCACTGCAGCGCAGGCCGCAGCCGTAGGTGAGGGCCAGCAAAAGCCGGTGTTTAAGTAAGACTGGGGCGATGAGCAGGGCCTTTACCTCCTGCTTGCTCAAAACGACGGGCAGCTTCTTGTCTCTTTTCAGCTCGGGCAACTCCACCACCCGCTCATCAAGGCCTTCCAGACGGAGCACAAAGCGGAGACCGTAGACAGCGTGTTTGAAGTACGTATCCGGGGGGGCTCTCCGGGACTTGATCAGGTAGAGGTAATCCTGCAGTTGTTCAGCGTCTGATTCAGTAGGCAGAGAGTTGAAGTGCAGCGCAATCTGGGCAATGTGGCGGCCGTAGCTTTTCAGGGTGCTCATGCTTTTACCCGAAAGCACGATCTTGCGCCCAAGGCGATGATAGAGGTCATCAAAACCGGCTACCTGAGCACAAGCCCGGGCCACTACACTGACACTGCAGGGGTCTGCCTTTTTTAGCTGCCGGCCCGGGAGCCTCAAAAGGGGTAAGCGTTTCACTTTCAGCCGGAAAGTGGGAAAAGGGGGATTCTGAGAAGTTTGCATACGTTTTAAGTTTACGTTTAGGCAAACTTCTCCATATATTGGAGACCATAACTGCATGGCGGAGACAACTACGGCTGACTCCATGCCGCCGGGCCAGTAGGCAGGGGTGGGTAGGCAGGTCCGGACACAGATGGAGTGGACACAGAGGGGGGCTACGCAGAGCTACCGAAGGTTTCGTGCAACACCAAGCCGACCTTCCAGCCCGCCGCTGATGCGCATAGCCGACTCGGAGAGCCGCAGTGTGCGGGAAGCCCTGATTCGTCGAAAGCAAATCGTAAAGAGTGACGCTATGGAACAAACCACGGTAAAAACTGAGAAGCCCTCCTGCCGGGAAGCATTTCTGTTCTGGCTCAAACTGGGCTTTGTCAGCTTCGGCGGCCCGGCCGGTCAGATTGCCATCATGCACAACTACCTGGTAGACCAGAAACGCTGGATTTCTGACAGCCGCTTTCTGCACGCCCTCAACTACTGCATGTTGCTGCCTGGTCGGAAGCGCAGCAGCTGGCCATTTATACGGGCTGGCTCCTGCACGGCGTCCGGGGCGGACTGGTGGCGGGTATTCTGTTTGTGCTGCCTTCGGTGTTTATCCTGCTGGGGCTGAGTGCCGTATACGTCACTTTCGGAACACTGCCGTGGGTGTACTCGGTGTTCTACGGCCTCAAAGCTGCCGTGGTCGCCATTGTGATTCTGGCCCTGATCAGGATCGGAAAAAAGTCGCTGCAGGGACCGCTGCACTACGCCGTGGCTGTCCTCAGCTTCACCGGCATTTATTTCCTGAATGTTCCTTTTCCCTATATCATCCTGGGCACCATCGGTCTGGCCCTGCTCCTGCTGAAGTTTTCCCCGGCCCTGATTGCGGCGAAAAAGGATGCTGCGAAAACGGCAGCCGATGAAAATGGCTACTACCTGAACCGCGATTCGGTGGTGGCAGGCACGGGCTTCAATCCGTTGCGTTTGCTTAAACAGATCTCCCTGTTTCTCCTGCTGTGGATCATTCCGTTTGGACTCTTCTATTCCTTCGCTGCGGACTTTTCCTTCTGGAACCAGCTGTCACTTTTTTTTACCAAAGCTGCCTTTGTGACCTTCGGCGGGGCGTACGCGGTGCTGCCTTACGTGGCGCAGGTAGCTGTTGAAAAGCTGGGCTGGTTGTCAGGCGGAGAAATGATTGACGGCCTGGCCCTTGGCGAAACCACGCCCGGACCACTGATCATGGTGCTGGCTTTCGTTGGTTTCATGGCCGGTTACAACCATGCGGGTGGTTCGTTGCTGGCCGGCGCGGCCGGCTTGTTTATCACTTCTTTCTATACCTTTCTGCCCTGTTTTCTGTTCATTCTGGCCGGTGCCCCCATGATCGAACGGACCCGGCAGAACACGCAGGTAAAGGCAGCATTGGGCTTGGTCACGGCTGCGGTAGTCGGCGTGGTACTCAACCTGGCCGTGTATTTCGGACGGGCCGTTGCATTCCCGGATGGCGTTTCCCTTGCGGCTACCGACTGGTTCAGCCTGATCTGGATTATGATTTCCTTTGTGGCCATGTACCGTTTCAGGATCGGCATGATCACCTGGATTGGCATCAGTGCCGCCGCGGGTCTTGCTCATTACCTAACCATAGAAGGCTTATACTATGCCGCCCTCACCGTTGATGACTTACTGACCAGATAAGTAGCTGCGCAATTTTAAATTGTGAATTTTAAATTTTGAATGTCAGAGTAATCGTCTGACTGTCATACTCTTTTAGCTGAAAATCCAAAATACCGAATTAATTTTGCCCGCTTACTTAATTGACCTGAACCGAGGAAGAAACAATGCCTTTACGCCACTTTCTGCTGCTTATAACCTTTCTTGCAAGCGCCGGCCTCCTTGCCCAGACGCCCGCAAAACAAATAACCGAACAGAAACAAACCTGGCTGGCTTACCTCAATCAGACCCGCCTTTCTCCGAAGTTGGGTATCTGGACAGATATTCACCTGCGCCGGACGGATAATTTCTTCGACCGCTGGTCGCTGGGCATTGCCCGGGCCGGCCTTACGTATTACTTCTCAGACCGGGTGCGGCTCACGGGAGGCTACGCGTACATCCACCATTATCCGGCGGCCGGCAGCCAGACGGCGTGGCCGGAGCACCGGCCGTGGCAGCAGCTTCAATGGTTCGGGGTACACAAGGGATTCGCCACCATGCAGTACCTGCGGCTGGAGCAGCGGTACCGCCGCCGGGTGACCAACGACCAGTTGCAGGAGGGTTATAACTTCAACCACCGGGTGCGGTATAACTTCCTGCTCACCGTGCCGCTGAAGGGCAGGCAGATCACGGCCGGTGCTCCGTTTCTGGTGCTCAACGATGAACTACACATCAATCTGGGAAAGGAAATCACGTACAACTACTTCGATCAGAACCGGGCTTTTCTGGGAATCGGCTACCAGTTCCGGCCTGATCTGAACGCCCAGCTGGGCTACCTGAATGTGTTCCAGCAACTGCCGGCCGGCAACCGTTTTAACAACGCCCACGCCATCCGTTTGTTTGTGTTCCACAACCTCGATTTCCGCCACAAGGAAGAATAAGGTCAGAGGGTAGTATCTGCTTGTTGATGGTAATAGAAATATAAGCCGGCAGCGGTGGTCCGCTAGGCAATCTTTACGTTGTAGGCGTTTAATCCCTTGGGACCGCTTTCAACTTCAAAAGTGACTTTGTCTTTTTCTTTTATCTGATTCAGCAGGCCCTTCATGTGCACGAAAATGCTCTCCTGGGTCTTCTGATCTCTGATAAATCCGTATCCTTTGGATTCGTTGAAGAAGGTAACAATGCCGGTGCGGATCAGATCCGCCGGATCAACAGGGGCTTGTTTGGGAATACCGATCTGGATGTTTTCCTGCTCCGTAATCCGCTTCTTTTTGGGGTCAACAGGAGTGGAGGTGATGTTGCCGTTTTCGTCAACGTAGGCCATCATTTCTTCGATCCCTTTTCCTTTATCGGAGTTAGCTTTCCGGTCTTCCTTCTTCTGCTCCTTGTCCTGCCTCTTTTGTAATCGTTTTTTTTCTTTTTCTTTTTTACTAAACGTTTGCTGCGATTTTGCCATATTTAATTAAACTGTTGATAATCAGATAACTGTATTGTATCTTGAACTTGTTGTTTTTCCCTGACCCGGGGAAGACCTAAAGTTACCTTATTTTGCAGAATACCTTTGCTGCGGCCCCGTATTTTACTTTGGCAACTGCTGCCGGTCCTGAGTGCCTCAAGCAAAACAGTTCCTTCGGGAAAAGCGTTCACCTTTTCCGGAGGAGATTGTCCGGGTATACAGCCATTGGAATACAACCTCATTTGTCAGTACACCCTCTGGTCCGGCAGGGTAAAGAAGAAAGCAGCACCTTTGTCTGGTTCGGCCTCCGCCCAGATTTCCCCGCCGTGCTTGAGGATGATCCTGTGGACAATGGCCAGTCCGATGCCGGTACCCTCAAACTCCCGGCTGGAGTGCATGCGCTGAAATGACCTGAAAAGCCCGGATGCATACCGCATGTCAAAGCCGGCGCCGTTGTCTTTCACGCAGAAGGCCTCTCCCCTGCCGGTAGTGACCCGGCTGACGGCTATCGTGGCTTCTTCTTTTTTGGAACTGTATTTCCACGCATTGCTGAGCAGGTTCTGTAGGGCAATCTGCAACAGACGACCATTGGCCCGGGCGGTCAGGCCCGGTGCAATCTGCCAGTCTACTTTCCGTCCGGGGTTTTCCCGTTGCAACTCGTTTCGGATTTCTTCGGCCATGCCTGACACATCCACCGAATACAAATGCAGTTCCGTGCGGGATACCCGGGAGAGCTTGAGCAGGTCGTCAATCAGGTGGCCCATCCGCTGGGAGGCTGACCGGATGGTATGCAGGTTCTCTCTTCCCTCCTCGTCGAGTACATTTTCGTAATCCGTCAGCAATACGTTGCTGAACCCGTCAATGCTGCGGAGCGGTGAACGGAGGTCGTGGGAAACGGAATAGGAAAATGCCTCAAGTTCCTTGTTTACTGCCTGCAGCTGGGCGGTTCTTTCCGAGACCTTCCGTTCAAGCTCCTCGTTGAGATGAAGCATTTTTCCCTCATACTCCTTCCGGCCCGTGATGTCTATGTGGGTTCCCACCATCCGCAGGGGCTTTCCTTCCGCATCCCGGCTGATTACTCTGCCACTGCCGAGTACTACCACCTTCCCCTTTTGTATGTCCCAGTCCCAGAGGCCAAGGTTACCTCCCCAGAGGGCAAGTTCCAGACGCTGTTTTTCTTCTTCCAGCTTTCTGGTAAACCCGACCCGTTCTGTGCGTCTGTGCGGGCGGAGCCGGAGTAACGGCTCGGCACCTGACGCGGTCTGTAATTATTTAAAATGCAACTTCATCCCTTCATGGGAGGCAACAAAGCCAAGAGCTTCGTAAAACTTTTTCGCTTCCACCCGTTTTTTGTCGGTGGTCAACTGCAGCAGGTGGGCACCTTTTGCTTTTGCCCTCCCGATTGCGTATTGAAAAATGGCCGTTCCCAAACCTTGCCCCCGGTAAACGGCCTTCACCCGCACGGCCTCAATCTGGGCCCTGAGCCCGCCCTGGTAGGTCAGGTAAGGAATAAAGGTCAGCTGGAAGGTAGCCACAATTTCGCCCTCCAGCTCAACCACGGTCAGTTCCTGATTCTTGTCGGCCGTGATGGCCCGGAAGGCTGCCTCGTAAGACGGCGAAAGGGGTAGCTGCAGGCTTTCCCGTCCGGCTCCGAGCTTATCGTCGAGGAGCATGCTGATGATTTCCTCCAGGTCTGCCCGGGTAGCGGATCTGTATTGCAATTCCATCTATGTGTTTTCTGGTAAATTTCTCCTCTTTGGCCATCCAACCCGACTCTCGTCCGGTTGAATGGCAAACCAGTGATACGGGTGCCTTTTCCGTTTTATAGCTACTGCATCTCCGGTTCAGTTAACCGGAAGCCGTTCCTTCGCCTTGAAGCGTAAACCGGGGTGAACCGGCCAATCCCGTTTGTCCATTGCAGAACGAAGGTTTCCATCCGCAAAAATCCGGATCAGGATTCAGTCAGAAAGGCTGGTGTGCCCCGCCGGGTGAATTTACAGACGGTTCTGCAACGCTTTTAACTGATCAGATACCTTCTTGCCGGCTCCTTCGATCACGATCACGCCATTCACGGATCTTGATCCATACATTGCTACTGTCTGCGGACCGGGCCGGAGTACACTGATTTTTCTGGTATCCTTCAGGGCAAAGTGATTCAGGGTGTTTTTATCCACCACTATCCCACTGAAAACAATCAGGGGCTCATTGTCGATCAGGAGCGTATTGGCCACCGGAGCACCCGCCTGACTGCCTTGCGGAGAGGTCAGTGGCCCACTGATCATGATTCTGTCAGACAGGAACGGTCCCTGAACTGCTTCCTTCTCAAATTTCAGTTCGTATCGGATCAAAGAATCGACGCGTACACGTAAATCAGACTGAGTCTGCGCAGTACAATGGCTAAACAGCAAAACAAGCACAATGGATACGGCTGATCTTTTCATTTTCGTTCGTGGTCAGTGGTGGTATTCCTTGATCTTTTCGATAATTCTCTCCGTCCGTTGCGCTACCGACAGGTCACCTTCGAGTCGCAGGACCGGGCAGGACAGCTTTTCAAGCCACTGTTGGTGCGCGGCTATCGTGCGCCCCCGGGCAGTATTGGTGTCATAGCCGGAAGCCCACTGGATAAACTCCCGGTACTGCTGATTTCGTACGGGGTCAGAAAAGATCACCGCTCCGTATCTTTCTGCCTCTCTTTTTCTGAGCCGCTCTATCCGGATAGCTGATGGGAGCCAGAGAAACACCACCAGATCAAATTCGGCCGGCCACTTTTCCCCCCAGTTTATGACTGAGCCGCCGAATATCCAGTCCGTGTGTCCGGACAAATCAACCCTGATCAGGTGATCCCGTTCCTCAGGGTTACGTCTGATGGTAAAAGGAGGGTCAGACAATTCCCAATAATAGCGGTCACTGTCAAAATACGGGTAACCCAACGTCTTCGATACATACTCCCCCAGGGTAGTCACTCCGGTTCCTGATGCGCCGAGCAGGTGAATTTTCATCGGGTGGTTTTATTCAGCTTCCGTTTTCGCCCAAAAATAACACTTCCTCCTTATCATAAGGTGGTACTAACCCGTAGCTTATGCCCGCACTGCGAAAAAAGCCCTCAAGCAATTCAAACTTCTGATTACAAAATTCTCCGGTCTGAAACCGCTTTGGAAAAGCTGAAAACTGATCACAGCTGAAACAGATTTCCATGCAGGCAAACGGCTCATCGCGGGAATTGCAGAAGACGATGGCATTTCTGGGGTGTGGACGCCTGAACCGGTACACCGCTTCTGATTCAAGCGTGGACGCTTGAATCAGAAGCGGTGTCGAAGGGTTTGGTGTTATAGTAATTCTTCTATTGTTTACCCTGTTGCTTTATGTATTCCTCCGCATTCCAGGTAAAGCCAAAGTATCGTACATATTCAACCATGGGTGGTAATCCTACGGCGGATCTTCTTTTATCGACGTTGGCGGGATCTTCTAAAGGAAGAACATAAGGTTTACCGGTTGCCTTGTCAAATCCAATCTGACTGCCATAGAGTTGTTTTTTCCCTTGCCCCAGTGCTACCCTGTCTTCCAGCAACGCCAGGGAACTGGCCTGAGCATCTCCTTTTCTGACTGCCTCCCTCAGCATCGGCAGATACTTCTCCTGGGTAGCCTGATCGCTATGCTGAATGACAAGGAACAGGGCTTGGTTGGCTTGTTGCCCTACGTTTTTAGGACCAACCCAACCTTGTTTATCCAAAATCGCTTTTACTTGAACCAGGTTAATACTGTCCTGCCTGACATGGCGGACCCCAGTCTCGGCCTGGTCGAGGGTCCGTTCTTCTGCACTTTAGCCTGTTGGTAGTGTTTAAGCTCGCAGGCAGTAGTGGGCAGTGGTTTGAGGAAAGCCTTTTCCTGCTCTTCAAACACCTGCCGGCGGGAGTAACTTCTGCCCTGGAAGAGTTTCTGGTTATGCTGCTCAACTAGTTCACTGATCGCAAAGCTGAGTTCTTGAAGACTGGTGAATACCCGTTTCCGTAAAGGGGCATATACCCTGGAGTAAACAATGTTGACGGCTCCTTCTGCCAACGCTTTGTCACGCGGCCTGGCTACCCGTGTGGGTAGAATCACGGTTTGATAGTGGAGGGCAAAATCAGTAAGCGACTCGTTGAGTTCGGGCTCATAGCGGTCGGCTTTGGTGACAGCACTTTTCAGATTATCGGGCACAATGGCCTGAGGTACTCCACCACAGTAATGAAGGGCACGGGCCAGACAGGCAAGAAAGTCTTCTTTACGCTGGCTGATGACGCCACAGGCATATGTAAGCTGACTGCAGCCTAAGATAGCAACAAACACTTCCACCGGCTGGATATCCCCTGTAACCGGATCAGTCAGATGCAGCTTTTCTCCGGCAAAGTCGACAAAAAGCTTGTCTCCTGCCTTGTGTTCCAAATGCAGGGTGGCCTGTCTGCTGCGCCGCCACTGCTGATAGTGGTAACAAAACCGGGAGTACTGGTAGCCCTCCGCAACCTGCTGCTTGTATTCCAGCCAGAGCACGTAGCGGTTCACCCCGGGCTGGATAAGTTCTTTTTCCAGCTCTTCAAACCGGCTCTCTGAATCCCGGTACCGGTTCATGGAAGTAACATCACTCCCGGACTTTTTCAGCAGCCCTTCCAACTGCTGGCCACTTTCTTCTTCGGGCAAGACCGCCAATGGAGTGTCAGCTAATTGCCTTAAGTAGTGGCGGACGGTATTGCGGGAAACAGAAAGCAGCCGGCTCATCTGCCGGATGGACTTTCCCTCTTTTTGAAGTTCAAGCAGGTGTCGGATCAGGTGCATGGGTTTACGGTGATTGGCCATCGTTCCAGGGGATTGTTGCCCCGGAACCAAAGCATTTTTGCGTAAACCATCTGCCTTTCCCCGAGGTGGGTCAGTTTGCCCGGAATTCCCCGGGTGACCACTTTCCCGAATCAGTGGGTCAGCTCAACCGTATTATCCAGGAGCAACCGGCCTCTTTACGTTACCAGTGCAGGTATAGACATAGTTGTGGCGGCGGACTGTATCCAACGGATGGCGGGGGAAAACCGCATACCAGTCCTGCTTAAAACGTTGGATCAGCTTACAAAACAGTAATCCGTACGCCTGACCTGGAAACTCAGGTGACCTTAGTGACGGGTGACCTTAGGTACTTCCGGCTTTTAACTGATAAGCGGGTTGAATCTGGGCAACCCGCATTACCACTCAGTAAATTATTAAACAAAGTGTGCCTGCGTAATTCAAACTCCTGCACCCGAAGATTGAACCTTTAACTCTCTTTTAAGAGGAGCAGGTTTTGAGAAGTTGCGTCTGCCATTCCGACAGTTAGAGTGTGTTTAAAATCTGAGAGGGGGCAAATTGCGAAACTGACAAGGGGTTGAGCACAAGGGTTGAAAAGGGAATTGGTCCTAACTTGTGGTTATCAAATCTCAGGTTAGTTATGGTAGTAGTTAAGCTCAGGTTCAAACGTGAACGGTTTACCCCATTGACCAATTCCCAATGGGAAGTTATTGAAAAAACAATTGACAACGGCAGAAAGCGTAAGCACAGTTTAAGAGCAGTGGTCAATGGGATTTTGAAGATCACCAGAACGGGCACTCAGTGGCGTAATCTGGAAGAAAGTCCTTGTGTATATCCAGGCTGGCCGAGTTTGTATTACTACTTCCGCAAGTGGCAACAGAACGGAGTATGGTCGGCAGTGTTAAGCTTACTGGTTGAACAAGAGCGGCAAAGACAAGGCAGACCCGCCAAAGCATCGGCTGGCCGTTGATTCGCAAAGCGTCAGGAAGGGCAGTCTGATCAGTTTAGACACGGGCATTGATGGGGGTAAGAAGGTCAACGGCAGAAAAAGGCACCTGGCCGTTGATTCGCTGGGCCTGCCTTTAGCCCTGCACGTATCAGCGGCCAACAAGCAGGACGGACAAGAAGGTATTGAACTGCTTTGGCAACTTGATAAGGCTACTGACCGGCTGGCTCTGATCCGGGCCGACAAGGCGTACAAAGGCGATTTTACCACTTGTGCTGACTACTACCACTGGAAAGTAGAAGTAAGCCAGAAGCCTGAGTCGGCTCAAGGTTTTGTCCCTCAAACCGGAAGATGGCAAGTAGAACGATCCTTCGGTTGGTTCAATTTCTTCCGCAGGCTCAGCCGGGACTTTGAGAAAACAGTAGAATCTTCCCTGGCTTTCATGCAATTAGCCTTTATTGACATCATTTTGGCAAGAACACCCAATTAAATTCTTAAACACACTCTTAGACTATTTGTACACATCGACTGCTTTTTTTGGTACCCCCGGTGCGACTCGAACGCACACTGGCTGGTTTCTAAGACCAGTGCCTCTGCCAATTGGGCTACGGGGGCAATAAAAAAGCCCCGACCGGTTAATGCTGGATGCTTTCTGCTAGAAATCCGGCAAAAGGCAACCTCCATTTCCCGTCAGGTAGCGTAAAAGGCCGAGGTATAACAGGTGGATTTTTTTCATGACGCAAATGCAATACGGGAATTCAATACAAGTCAGGTAAAATTTCAGTGACTCCGGGAAGACTCGAACTTCCACTGACGGTGTCGAAGACCGTTGTCCTTCCGTTAGACGACGGAGCCATGCAGATATTAAATCAGGTGTGAACACGGGAAGACTCGAACTTCCACTCTTCACCGTCGCAGGGTGATGCTTTTCCAGTTAAGCTACGTGTCCGGTATTCAAAAATAAGGGTGCTGGACGGGGCTCGAACCCGTACATTCCTCTTTCACAGAGAGGCGACCTGACCGTTTGGTCCACCGGCACCGTGTAATGGCTCGCGGGGGTGGATTTGAACCACCATCTGCAGGTTCAAAGCCTGCTGTCCTGCCGTTAGACGACCCGCAAGTGAGTTGTACTTTTTTAATAAGGCAAAGCGATGCCAGTCAAGCTGAGCAGTAGCTTTTTTATGTTTTACCTAAAATCAGACGTATAAAAACCGCCTTGTCCGGCATCAAAAGTCGGGTAAGCAGGATTCGAACCTGCGTTCTCCTGCGTCCAAAGCAGGCGAGGATGACCGGACTCCTCCATTACCCGGTACAAACAAAAACCCAGCAAAAAGCCCTCCTATACGCGTATAGAAGGGCTTTTTGCTGGGTCAGTAATAATGTCTTATTGTTTCACCATAGCCATAGCACTCCTACCTTGCGGTACGACGGGGTTGCTGCGGCCGGTGGAGAAACATATTTTTCATGTCACAAATATAAATTGCCGGAGTAATACAAGTCAAGCCTTTTCAAAAATAATTTTATAAACATTTTAAGAAGGCAGAACAAGTCGGAGAAAACTTTCACTCAGCCTGTTGCCGGGAAAGCAATTTTTGCTTTAGCAAAAAGCTATTTGCTGCCATTTGCTTTTGCATCCCTTGCCAGCTGAATATCCCTTTGGGCCTGGGGCAGGAACTTCTGCCAGGAGAAGCGCCATGCGTCTTTGTAGTAATTGTCCGTGGAACTGCCGAAGGTTTGCCCTTCCATGTAAGGCACCTCGCGGTAGTGGGCGGAGGTGATCTCACTTACCTTTTTCCAGTGCAGCAGGCATTCTTCCAGCAGCTGTACTGCCTTTTGCTTCTGTCCGGTATTTCCGGTGAGCTGAAATGTGTGAAGAGCCACCGCGGCCCTCAGCTTTGCGGCAAAGTACAGTCCAAGGTTTGCCCATGTCTCCAGATCATCGAGTTCGCAAGAGAGGGTGCCGGTGGCTTTGGGTCTTATCTGCCGGACAAGGGCAAGAGCCCGGCGGCTGTCTTTTTCGGAGGCATCTGCCAACTGCAGGGGAGTGGTTTTGCCTTGCGGAATGGATTTTCCTTCCACGTGCATCTGCACGTAGTCTCTGACTGACATCAGCTCCGGATCAAGGGTGGGGTGGTTAATCAATTCATCCACCGAGATAAAGGAGGAGACCTTGTCGTGCAGCCCTTTGGCGGGCATGGGGGCAAGAAAGCCTTCTGAGTAGAGGGTATAGTCCCAGGTAGCGGCAAAAAAGGAAGCCAGCCGGAGGGGCATCCTGCTGGCGGCAGCCCATGCCTCGAGCAGCGGTCTGCCGGTGCCTCTGCCGTAGCGGTTTTCCAGCCGGGAGGCAAAGACGGCATCCGGCGTGGAGGGGTCATAGAGCAATCTTCCCCAGAGGGCGTAGAAGAGCCACTGTTTCTGGAAAGCGTAGTCCCAGGTGCGGTGCTTATCCTTTCCGTTTCCTTCAAGGTGGGAGTAGTCCATGGCCGGAATGTAGCCTTCTGATCCCACGAAGTAGCCGTTCACGTACGGGTGATTGTTCAGGGCAATGTGGCGGCGGATAAACTCCGGCTGTCCCCAGCGGAGGATGAAGAAGTCTTCGTTGCGCACCATCCACTGGATGCGGTAATCTTTGGGCAGGGGATTCCAGTAGCCGTTATCCTGCTGCCCGGAGTGGGAGTCGTGGGTGAGGGCAAGGGTGGGAGTGGAGTGACCGTGGGACCAGTTGAACTTGATTTCTACCAGCGTGGTATCGGGTAATTCTGCACCTGTGATTACCCGCCGCATCTCTTTTGGGTCGGCTGAAAGCACTGACCGGTGGAGAAACTTTACCGGCCGCTTTGCCGCTTTTATGCCCGCTACCACCGTCTCTCCGATCCAGTCTTCCCGGTCTTTGGGTGACATCTCCGGCAGGGAAGATCCGTCAGATCTGAAGTTACTCATCCAGTCGGCCAGCGTGATGCCGATGCCGGCAAGGTCTTCGTATTCATTTATTACCTGGGTGACCACCTCCCGCGTGTAGCGCTTTACGAGAGCCGAGGTGTCATTGCGCTCCTGTACGTTATAAGCCCTTGTAAACTCCGGTGATACGGCAATGTTCCAGTTGACAATCCACGGCTCAATGCCCCGCTCCCTTGCCATCCGGAACAGCGACCTCCAGAAGGTCTGCCACTCTTCCGTCTCCTTTTCAGAAAAGTCATTGGCCAGGGGGAAATTCACCGGCTTTACCATAAACGAAAACGGGTGCACGTTCCAGAGGGAAAGCACGTTGAAGCGGTTCTCTGCCATCTGGTCCAGAAACTTCTCCCAGAACTTCAGGTCCCGGCACGTCTCCAGGTGCTGATCCATTGAGGGGCCGTAGCGGTAGGGGGACCACGGCAGGTTGAACTTCAGAGCCCTCACCGAAAAGTGCGGGTTCACGGTTCTTTCCTTTACCTGCTCCACCTTTTTTCCCGTTTGGATCTCCCCGGCAAGCTCCATTGCCCCGTACATGGCACCCGCAGGATCAGCCGCCAGGATCACGATTCCTTTTCCTTCCCGGCCTATCCGGAAACCTTCCCTGCCGATGCCTGCTTGACCCGGCTGCAGCCGGATGGTGATGCTGCTCCCTTTACCTGCTCCGTTCACGGTTACTTTCTGTCCCATGGCCTCCAGTGCCTGAGCCAGCTTTCCGGCCCCGAACCCAATGGGCGGGGAACCGGCCGGATACTGCAGCGATACCTGCGAAAGGGCAAGGGCCGGAAGCAGGAGCAAAAGGAATGAGAGCGGGTATTTCATTTTGTGTTGCCTGATTGTGTTGCTGAAAAGTCACTGATAAGTCAAGCCACTTTAAGGTAACACATACAACTTGCCTGACCAAGAAAGGAGAGCAGTTTACATGTGCTAAAGTATACCCGGGTATGCCCTGGTAACGGAGGTGACCAGGGCTGAAGCCAATGGTTTGATCCGGAAATGTGCTTCCTCATAACCCGGATTTTTGCCCGTTCCTTACCCGTTTCAGCCACCGGAATTCTGGCCGGAAACTGACTGGTGGCATATCTTTTTCAGGCCGGATTGCCCCGCCCGCCGGATGCAGAAAAGCGGATCGTGCGGGACCGGCAAACCATGGTTACCCTGGTTACCGCACGATTCAGCGCATGAAAAAAGCCCTTAGAAACAGGCCCCGTGCAAGCCGCAAAAATCACCTGAACATTCCGGAAACTGATTTGTGACTCCGCATCAGTTCCGGATCTCTGCTTTAGCCCGGTCCTGAATTTGGGAGGAGGTCACAGTGCCACTGTCACCCATTCACCGCCTAAACCCCTTACCTTTACCAGCGAATCAGCCGGGGAGCTATGACAAAAGGATTCGTATTCGGCAAGTTTATGCCTTTCCACAAAGGACACCAGTCCATGATTGATTTTGCCGCTGCAGAATGCGATCTGCTCACGGTGCTGATCTGCTGCAGCGACCGGGAGAGCATACCACCACATGTGCGGCAGGAGTGGCTGGAAAAAACCTGCGGGAAAAGCCCAAACATGGCCATCCGGATATTCTCCTACCGGGAGTCGGAACTACCCAACACGTCGGTCAGTTCCCGGCAGGTTTCCATGTTGTGGGCCGCAAAATTCAGGGAGGTGTTGCCCGATGCCCGGGTCCTTGTCACTTCGGAGCCGTACGGTGACTTCGTAGCTGAGTATATGGGGATCAGGCACATTCCCTACGACCCGGAACGCAGCATAACCCCTGTCTCGGCTTCTGCTATCCTAAAGAACCTGGCCGGAAACTGGCATTACCTGCCTGACGCAGTAAAACCCTGGTATAGCCGGAAAGTGGTTGTTCTGGGGACAGAATCAACCGGAAAAACCACCTTAACGCAGCGACTGGCCGCCCACTTTGGTGCCGGGTACGTACCAGAATACGGCCGGGAAGCCATTGCTGATTCCAACGTGTTTACTGAGGAGGACCTCTGCCGGGTAGCGGTTGAACACGCCCAAAGAATAGAAGCGGCCATATCAGACTCCGGTCCCTTGCTGATTGTGGATACGGATATTCACATTACCCAGTCGTACGCAATGTTTACCTTCGGCCGGGAGCTTGATTTACCGGCTCATCTGTACGCCGCCAATAAAGCCGACCTCTGCCTGTACCTGACGCCCGATGTTCCTTACGTGCAGGATGGTACCCGGCTGAGCCACACCGACCGGGACCGGCTTGATGTCTTCCACCGGGAAACGCTGATCAGGCACAATGTTTCTTTCGTTGAACTACCCGGCAGTTGGGAGGTGAAATTCGAAAAAGCAAAGGAGCTGATCAGGCAGCTTATCTGAGTCACAATTGCCCGTACCCGGTACTGAGTATCTACCGGGTGACGGTGTCGGATGCGTTCGGGGAGGTTGCGTCTCATCCTTACCACTTCTGGCAACTACAGGGCAAACCGCAGCAGTTTCCTTTTGACCGGAAGTTTTACCCCTCTCCGGACAATTTAAGTAGTGATCCAAAAATAGGTATAGGAAAAGAGGAGTTGGTAAATTTGGGGTATGCGTTACATAAAAGAACTCAGTGAAGAGCAGAAACAGGATCTGGAAGAAGGTCACAAGAAGGGAAAAAGCCATCGGTTCCGCATCCGTTGCCAAGCCATCCTGCTGTCCCATCAAGGCTACTCAGTACAAGCGTTGGCCGGTCTGTTCAAGGTAAGCGATTTGAGCATTTATAAGTGGATGAATCGCTTCGAAGATGGTGGGGTGCAGGCTTTGCAAACCCAGCCGGGCAAAGGAAGAAAACCGCTGCTCAAGTTGCAAAACCAGGCCCATGTGGAGCTAGTGGAAGCCCAACCCGAAAAGCAGAATCAGCGGGTGAAACCAGCCAGGGAGCATTTGGAGAAGCAGTCAGGCTACTCTTTGAGCGAGAATACGTTGAAACGGTTTTTAAAAAAATTGGTTACGTCTGGAAACGATTCCGTAAGTGGGTAAAGCCTTTGCAGGACCCACAGGAATATGAGCAAAAACGCCTCACTTTACTCACGCTGCTGGTGCTGGCTCAAGGCGGGTACATTGAGTTGTGTTTTGGCGATGAGAGCGGTTTCTCTCTGATGCCTGCTGTGCCCTGCGGCTGGATCAAGAAAGGCCGGCAAGCTTGTATTCTTTCTCAGCACAAAGGACGGGTGAACGTGTTTGGCTTGCTTTCCACCAGGGGTAAACTTATCAGCTATCAGAAAACAGAAAGCCTTAACTCAGCCTTTATCATCGAATGTCTCACCGACTTTGCTCAAAACCTTCACCTACCCACCGTAGTGGTACCCGGCAATGCGCCCTTGCACACGAGTGCGGCCTTTCGGGCTCAACAAGCAGAATGGGAAGCTTGCAAAACAGGTTTCTTCTTTGCAAACGTTCTACCAGACAATCCATTTTACCAGTAAGCTTGATTGTCTGGCAAAGAGGAATAAATGGGTAAAAAGAACTTCCAAGCAACGGTATTTTAGGCTGTGTCTGATGAATCCAACGGAAGGCGATTATCAGCCGTATGGGTAAGAATGAGACGGTATGAATTAGCAGATAAGCAGTGGGCGAAAATAGCCGATCTGTTTCCCAGCAGCAAGGGCAAACGGGGTGGTCAGTGGCGGGACCATCGAGAGATGATGAACGGAATGTTTTGGGTGTTGTGCAGTGGGGCACCTTGGCGGGACTTGCCGGAACGTTACGGAAGTTGGCAAACAGTGTATGACCGATTCAGGCGTTACCGCATCAGTGGCTTTTTTGATCGCATTCTGGAGCGGCTGCTCTTGAAGCTTAATGAGCAGGGGCGGATCGATTTTGACTTGTGGCAGGTTGACTCTACCACCATCAGAGCCCATAAGTCGGCAGCAGGAGCCGGCTTGAAAAGGGGCCCCAATCCAAAGAGCATGAGCCACAGGATCATGCGTCAGGACGCAGCAGAGGCGGTTTTTCGACTAAAATTCACTGGCTATGCGATAGTAAGGGTCTTCCTTTGTCGGCTCTCTTGAGCGATGGGGCGGCCGGGGATGCGCCTCATTTCATCCCTTGCCCGAACAGGTAAACATTCCCCAAAGCAAAGGCAAGCCCCCCACCAGACCCAAAGAAATTGTAGCTGACAAAGCCTATGATTCAGCTCAACTCAAAAGGCGCTTGCGGCAAAGAGCCATCAAAGCAATGATTCCTGAAAGGCGCTTACCCGAAGGCAAAAGCGCCGCAAGAAGGGGCCCCATTACCGCTTCGACAAAGACACTTATAAGAAAAGAGCCGCCGTGGAACAGTCCATTGGTTGGATCAAAGAGTGCCGTAGGATTGCCACCCGTTACGAGAAACTGGCCGTCAGTTTCTTTCGATGATCAAACTGGCTTTTATCCGCTACTACCTCAAAATCTATTCATCAGACACGGCCTAGTACTACAGCGGCATTTAAGGAGGGGAAGCATTTCGTTTCTTGTAATGGCACTTTTGGGCCCTTCTCTGATGCCTTCTTCTCCAGTTGGACCAATGCAGGACTTGCCCAGCCAAGGGCATTCTAAACAGCAATAGCCAGCAGAGCAATTGTCTTATTTCGGCAGCAGACTAAAGCGATGAGTTCATCACTGGCAGTGTTTTATTTTAGTTCTTTTGCCCGTACGGCTACCAGGAAAGCATGGGCTAGCAGGGCTAAGGTTATATGGCGGTACCAGGCCTGCCACTTGCGTACTTCGTAGTGATCCAGTCCGCACTCCCTTCAGCTAACCCGAATCCCTGCTCGATCTGCCAGCGCTGGCCGGCTATCTTGACTAATTGTTCTAATGAGGCTTCCTGGCGAGGGGCAAAAACCACATAATAAGCTATATCAGCGGGGTCTTCCAGACTCCGCCTCAGGAGTAAGCAGTGACCCAAGTGGGCTTCCGCTGCCACCTGCAGGCGCCACAGGGGCACTACTGCCCAGTCATAGAGGCGCGGTCCTTTGGCCCCTTTCCCGGCCGGTAAGCGCTGCCAGTCTTTGGGCCCGGCCTTTGAGCAATCTCACTGGCGGGCAACTGCCTGAAGCCCTCAACCCACAAAGGTTCATTCCTGGGCACGGCCAGCACAAAAGACACCTCTTGCTCTTCCAGCCACCTCCTCAGCCTGCGATCTCCCCCATAGATACTCTCGCCGGTCACCCACCTGAAAGGCACTTTTTCATCAATTGCTGTTTGGATCATCTGCCGGGCCAGCGCTGGTTTAGTGGCAAACTTGGTTTGCACGGCGATGCCTGACAGTTTGCTCCCCTGCCGGTCCCCGAGCCAGTCTTTGGGCAAATACAAACGCCCATCAATAAAGGCCGATCCACTCTGGGTGGCATAAGCTAAGAACACGCCAATCTGACAATTCCCGACTCTGCCCGCTGTGCCACTGTATTGCCGTTGGACTCCGGCCGACTGATCTCCCTTCTTGAGAAAGCCCGTCTCATTGACGATCAATACGCCTTCTTGTGATCCTGTTTGCTCTGCCACATATCCTCTCAGCGCCTTCATCACCTGCTCACTCTGCCAGTCGGCTGGTTGAGCAAGCGTTGCCTCCGTCCGGGTTCAACTCCCCCTGACTGTTCTGCCAGTTGCCAGCCGTTCTTTCGCTCACACTGGCTTAAGAGCCCTTTCAAATATCCCAATGCTCTTTTTCGAGGCTCTGAGCGTGAAAAGCAGGCGCAATCCTGCCATGTAGTGCTTCTGGTTCTGCCTCCCGCTCCGCTGTCATCTCGCTCATGATAGTCCACTCATTAGTGCTACGCTAAGTTACCAACTTAACTGCCGCTGTAGTACTAGTGGTTCGCCAAGGCTAAAGTGAGGGGTAAAGTCGTTTAAGTTTTATCCGTGCTTGCCTGGTGGTGAACTGCCAGTCCACTTTACTTTCTTTCTGATTACGCTGCTGGTACCAGGCCTGTACTTGTTTTTGTAGCTCTTCTTTGGTAGCTACGCGCTGGGCAATGCCTTGTCTTTTGAGTACGGATAATTCACACCCGGCAATGTTAAGCCAGGGAACCATGAGCCGGTGTACGTACCACGTGGAGTCTTTCAATAATATTTCTGGCTCGTTCCGGGGAAGATTTCGTACAAAGCGGCCAGTTTGTGGGCACTCAGATTGTCTTCAATTAGCGTGATGCACTTAGCCGTTGGATAAATCTGCTCGCCAGGTGGGCCACTACCTTGGCATAGGTGTGACTCTTATGATTGTCTTCCACCAACACCTCTCGGTAGCCATCTAAGGGTTCAACAATCATGTAGAGGTCTGCCACCCCTTCCCTTTGGTACTCATAGTCGGTATGAACAACCCCTTGGGAGTCGGTAAAACTTTGCCGTGGCTCTCACTCACCAGTTGGTAAGGCGATTCATCCAGCACACTACCGGGTAGTCCTGCTCGTATGGCTTGGCGTACTCATCGAGTACCTGTTCCATTTGACATACGAAAGCAGCATCGGCCACTGGGAATCACCCAACTCTTGATTTGCCAGGGCTTGAGTTGGTTTTTTTAGCATCACCCGTACACTCTCATCGCTCATGTGCTCCACATAGCCCAGACTCACCATCTGATCGGCCAGTAGTTGCAGTGTCCGGCGGTTATAGCCCTCAGGACACTTACTACAACGCAGGGCAATGAGCTTGGCTTCCACTTCTCCCGTAAAGAGTTTCTCTGGAAACACCTCGCGCTTTTTACCCATTAGCGCTGTGTTCAAATCCTGGGTGACTAACCTTTCCCGCAGTCGTTCTAAGCCGGCAATGCTCAACCCGTAAGTCTGCTTAATCTGCTGATCGGTCCACTTCTTATCCCCGTTTTCATCCGCTGCAAGCAAAGCATAGGCCCGCTTCACCTGCCGGCTCTTACTATCTCTGGACTCGATTAATTGTCCTGACTGAGCCCGCTCCTCTGCCTTAAGTTGTACCCGATATTTCTTTGCCATCCTTTTTTCCGCCAAACATACCCATTTTACCCCTCACTTTAGCCTTGGCGGACCACTAGTGGTCTTCCAACGATTATATGAGGGGTACGCCAGGTCATTTTCCCAAGTATTTTTCACAATTTTAGCCCTCACTTTAACCTTGGGGGACCACTAGTATAAAGCGAAACCTTTGCCAGTAGTCGAAAAACGGTATCCAGCTTGAAATTTGAGGAGAAATAAAGAGAGTCCTAGTAAGGAATGTGTTCATATCAAGGCATGGCATCATTTTTCTCGTAAAAGCACCCACTAAAACCATGGGTTGGATGAGCTTTACTGCTTGCCCGAGAGGCGTTGCTTCAATTGACTAACTTCCCGAAGCGATAAACCCGTCACTCGGCTGATTACTTCCTCGGCTAACCCTTCCTTGAGCAGGTTCAAGGCAATTTCTTCCTTTTCCTCTTCCTTACCCAGCAAGTATAGGCCATCTTTGGTTTTGTCCAGTGTAATTGCCATAGCAAGTGCTTCTTGAATGATAACTGTACTTATATTGCGTAATGTTCCCAGCCGGCTTAGCTGCTTTACTCTCCGGGATAATTCCGCTTCACTGCCCGAAAGTTCCTTCAACTTACGTAAAATCTTCTGGGTTACCAACCGGCTTGACTCTTCCCCAAAATCAGCAATAATTGCCAGCAGTACCTCTTCCGGCTGCTGTGACTGCAAAAAGTCTGATAAGGGAACTGTCGCATGTCCAGTAAATGATACTGGTAGGTAAATGCTGGAAAGGCGATGGTAGCTGGCATGGACATCTTACCCTTACCTGTATACAAAACATATTGATGTACGGGCAATCCATGCAGTAAGTGAATTAAGCCACAGTATGCTAGCATCGGGCAGGCATGGCTTTGTCATTCTTCGTCTGCAAATCCACGTGTAAAGCAAAGACAGGACCCGTAAGAGGCGTTACTTTGTAGAGCTGATCGGTTTTTAAGCTCAGTAGTATATTGTAAATCAAAAGGGAGCGTATCGATTCTTTTGACCTTGATGCCTAAGACCTTTTCGGTAATGGCAGGAAATACTTCCCGGAGTATTTCTTTGAGTAACTTATCATAATCCTGCGCCATGGGGTAAAACTACTTATTTACCCGTTGGTTGTTCCGCCTGAAGACGGCTCTTTATTGGAACGTTTTGCGTTACGGTTCCTGAGTTTTTGCCTGTCTGGATCTGTAGGGCTTGACACAATCGGCAGAGTATAAAAACAACCTTTTTCTCAATTAACATGCTATCCGAGAAAGAAGAGCTTACAAAACAGCAATGTTTGGCCCCTACTTGATAGAACTAGCTTTTGGTCATTTGGCCAAATAGCGAACTACAACCGTATCTGCCCTAAGCCGGGCATTGCCCTGGTACAAGTACAAAGCCATACATCATGAGTAGTCTTCATCGCATGCGGGGTGATTTACCCGAGGCAACTCTTCGTCGGATTTTTTCAGATCCGGTGTAGCTGTCTGTTTTCCAACCCTACCTGCCGTCTGTTGCTACTCTTTGCCTGATGGCCGGACCGGCTCCTACGACGAGCACACCGGTGTATTTGGGAAAGGCAGGATCCGTTTACTGCATGATTATTTTCTAAAGTAGATGAAGAGGGCAGTAGTGCTTTTTTGGCCGATGGAAGCGGCCATCCATCGGAAGATGAAATGTCGCGGGAGGCCGGCAATGGGATGATCCGGCACGGTCAGGAAACGGGGCTCCGGGTGCCTATTATTTATGGCTTCCATGTATGGGTTTCCTCACCCAAATAGTACGTATGGGTCATCTCTTCAGTGGCCCTCCACAAACGCTGGGCAACCTTCCTGTCCTTTGAATAGGCATCAGAATTCACTACGGTCGGATCGCCTCTCATTTCCTGAAAACCGTCCGGTCCGATAAATTCGCCTCCGTTCAGATCATTCGCCAGAGCCGCATACAAAACCGGGAGTGCCCCTTTTTCCGGATTTTGTAGAAACAAAGCCCCCAATGGCCGGATCAGGGCCGGAAAATACCGGTCCAGATTTGTTTTGGAAAGTCCGGGATGGGCTGCCAGCGACAGAGTACCGTAACCGGCGGCAGATAACCGGCGCTGTAGTTCATAGGCGAACATCAGGCAGGCCCGCTTGCTTTGTCCGTAGGCTTTTCTCTTGCTGTACCGTTTCTTTGCGTGCAAATCATCAAAGTCAATTTCAGCCCACTTATAAGACAAACTGCTTAAGGTGACCACCCGGGAACCGGGGGTGCCGGTAAGCAATGGCAGCAACAGTCCGGCGAGGGCAAAATGCCCCATGTAGTTGGTGGCAAACTGGTTTTCAAAGCCGTCTTCAGTCAATTTATAGGGCGACATCATGATGCCCGCATTGTTAATCAGCAGGTCTAGCTTATCAAAATGACTTTGAAAGTGTTTCGCGAATTGCTTTACCCCGGCAAGACTGGCCATATCCGCCTTCATGGGCTTGATATTTGCTTTAGGATACGTTTCAAGTATTCTGCTTTTTGCTCCTTCTGCCTTCCGCATATCCCGGCAGGCCAGCACCACCATAGCGTCCTTCTTAGCTAATCCGAGGGCGGTTTCATAGCCAATTCCGCTGTTGGCCCCGGTAATGATGGCAAATTTTCCCCGCTGCGACGGCACTCGTTCCATAGTCCATTTACTCATTGTTTCAGTAGTTATTAAATAAAAGAATTGACTGCCGGAGTTGGGGCGTTCCTTTAAAATGCCTCGAACAGCTTTATTTCCTGCGGCTTTGAAGCAGCCTTGTATTCAATGGAGGCCGATTCGAACCTGGGCTTACCAAACGGCTTGTAATTATTACCAAATCCCACGGGCTCTTTGGGAATACCGACGAATGTACGGTCCAGTTCACCATTTTCATTTACATCCTGGTAAACAGAGATGGCATACTTACCGGGGGGTACATCAAATGAAGCGGTTTTGATGGCTTCGTTCGTGGGTAGTACTGTTTTCCGGAAGGGGCTTTTCAGCCAGCTTGATTCGGTGTTATAAATTTCGACGACAATCTTTCCGCTGTTTTTCCGGACGTTTGAAATTTGTACACCCAGTGTCTGCTGGCCAAAAGTGCCGGATGCAGTCAGGGTGTTCGTAATCAGGATAATACCGATGGCCAACGTATGATACAATAGCATAGGGTCTGGGATTAAAAATTTGCGTGTAACAGCTTCTGCCTTTGACTTTTTATGACATCAGCTTGTGGGTTTAAAACTTAAAAACCGATCACAATGCCTAAGGCGGGGAGGGGTGTATCGTTGGCAATATTACTGACTTGAATTACCGTTTGGGGTTGAATGATACTGCCTCGGTAACAACGACATCTTCAAGCAGGGTCTGGCTTTCCTTCAGCTCAAAATTGAGATCCGGGGTGCCGCCGGACCGTACCACCACATTGTACCTGATAAGCGTTTGGTAACCGACGTAGGATGCCCGGACGCAGTAGGTTCCGGGCGGAATGTCTTTAAAGCTGTAAAACCCGCTGGGGTTAGTGGCGGTGGCAAGATTGGGTTCTGCCACCTGGATGGTTACCCCAACCAAAGGCTCTCCCGATCCGGCAAGGGCCCCCTTGTTCCGGGCAACGAGCTGAAAACCTGAAAAAAGAAACACCGCACAAATGCGTAGAGATAGTCTCATCTGGTTTGCGTGCGCACCTGCATGTTTGCCTTTGCAAATGCCCGCGCAAAGTTGCAGAGAAGAATTGGGGTTCTGTTATGAGGAATCGTGCGCTTATCCGGACAAATCTTGCATAAAGGCGCTTCTGTATTTGGTGGGCGTCTGGTTAGTCAATTGCTTGAATAACCGGCCGAAATAGGATGGATCTGAGAAATTGAGCGCAAAAGCAATCTGAGCGATGTTTTTTGCCCGATCCTGCAGAAGCACCTTGCTATGGGCAATCACCAATTCGTTGATGTGTTGCTTGGGTGGTTTGTTGGTAATCTGGTTTACGCAACGGTTGAGGTAGTTTTCCGAGACGGCCAGCGCATCAGCATAGAACTTTACTTCCCGGTTCTGTATAAAATTGTTGTATAACAACTCTTTGAACAACATCGTTATTTCCGATTGCCTGTCTGGTTTGAATAGGGTATCTGCCGATGCTTCGGCAAGTTTTAAAACAACCGCTTTGAGCAAAGAACATTGGATTTCCCTGCAATACAAATTATCCATTTTTTGCTGGGCAATCATTTCGCACCCTTTGCAAAGCCACTCCATCACGGATGCTGAAACGGAATGTTTGGGATAAAAAGTGACCCGATGGAGTAAAGCATTGTCTGTAAAGATCCGGGGCAGCAGGGTGCTGTCTATGTAGATGTAATACCCGTCCGTCCGTGGATCAATGTATTTGACGGCATTGAGGTGGCCTTCCCGGATAAACAGAACATCGTTAGGGTGCAGTTCAAGAATTTCATTATCAACCTGCTGCCTGCCTCCACCATCCCGGAAAAGCAGTAAAAAATTGTATTCAGCTCTGAAAAGGGGAGTAGGAGGCTTGATCAGTGACGAAGCAATGGATAGAGGATAGATCCGGATGGCATTCGGTTGGAAGGCAAAGGGTTCGGTGTCAGTATCCATATACCGGGCAACAAACTCCTCAAAGTTCACTATATTGAAATCCTTATGGCTCACGCTCATCATGCTTAAAATAAATGAGGTTCTTGGAGAGATTTAGGGAAAAGCTTCAAATTACAGACAAAAGGGAAGCCTAAGTGATGGATATGAATCAGGTATATGAGGAATTACTGGGCCTGAAAGAGTTGCAAGTGAATCAGGTAGTAGTGGGTGCTACTCAGATAGAGGTGTATTGTGAGTCCAGATTAGTTGAAGGTTATTGTCCGGTGTGCTTGCAAAAATGCAATTGTGTTAAACAAACGTATGAGCGAAAGGTGAAGGATTTATCCATCTCGGGGAAGGAAGTCTGGTTGTATATTACCTCCAGGCAGTACGTGTGTAAAGACTGTAACCGGCATTTTTACGAGCAGTTTTCTTTTGACCCCAGGGAAAGCGTCACTAAGCGGTACGCCGAACGGTTATATGATTTAAGCCAGGGGGTGGAATTGCAATACGTAGTCGTACGGGAAAACCTGTGCTGGCAGACGGTGAACCGTATTTTTCAAAAGTACGCCCGAAAACAAGTCAATCTCATCAATGCCTTTGCCCGGGTAAGCCGGCCAGGCATTGATGAGATTGCCCTGAAGAAAGGCCACAAGCATTACATAGCCGTAGTAGTAGACCTGGACACGGGACAGGTGCTCGACTTACCCGAAGACCGTAGCAAGCAAGCCTTGGTGAAGTATTTTCAGGCCAAAGGCCCTGACTTCTGCGCCCAGATCAAGCTTTTCTGCTCGGATATGTGGGAAGGGTATCTGAATGCGGCTAAAAAGTGTTTCCTAATGCCGTCCTTGTAGCCGACCGGTTCCACTTCTTTTCCCGTTTGCAAAAGGCCGTTGACAACTGCCGCCGCTACCTGCGCAGAAAGTATCCCAGGGCCCATGAGCTAAAGCAACTCAAATGGCTGCTGCTCAAAAACCCTGACCGGCTTACCGCTCCCCAGAAGCAACAACTCCATACCTTGTTTGCCCAACCTGACTACCAGTTGCTCAAAGCTACTTATGAGGCCAAAAATACCTTCAGAGCCCTTCTCCAATCAGACCTGAATCCTCAGCAGGCCCAAGCGCAAATACAACGCTGGCTGACTCAACTTGAAGAGACGGCCAATCGTTTCCTTACTGATTTTGTCAACTTCTATGCTACCTGAGAAAACTTATATCCTTAACTACTTCCGGGACGCTATTCCACCGGCATCATTGAAGGCATTAACAACAAAATCAAGTCCATCAAACGAAGGGCCTTTGGCTTTAGCAATTTCAACAACTTCAAACTAAGAGTCCAGACCGCTTTCGGTTGATTCTCCCTTTCCCTAAATCTCTCCAAGAACCAAAAAGTTTATGCCGATTTATATGGACCGTCATGACGTATCCGAAACAGTCACTGCTGAAAATGTAGCACAGCTTCACCAGCAGGATTTAAAAATTCAGCATAAATTCAACTGCCGGGGTTAACCTATTGGTTTGATGATCAGAGGAAAACAGCCTTTTGCTTAATTGAAGCACCCGATGAGGGGGCAATTCACGAAATGCACCGGCAGGCACACGGTGAAGTGCCTCACCGGGTGATTGAGTGGACCCTAAAGTTGTGGAATCTTTTCTGGGCAGAATCGAAGACCCAGAAAAAAGCAGTAATGAAGAACTGAATGTGATCAATGATCCCGCTTTCAGGGCAATCATGGCTATCGAATTAGTGTACCACTCTTTAGTGGAAGAAAATCTGGTTCCTTTCGGCCATTTCTTCCGGAAACACAATGAAATTGTATCTAAAACCATCAACCACTTTAGCGGCAGAATTGCACAATCCAATACGGATTATGTGCTTGCCTCATTTAAGTCGGTTTCCCGCGCAATAGACTGCGCAAAAGAAATCCGGTTACAGTTCAATGCCCTGATTGCTGAAGATCAATTCAATATCGGAATCAAAATAGGGATAAGTGCTGGCAGCCCGGTAACCAGAGAAAATGTTTTTTTGAAAAAGCCATCAGATCAGCAAAAAGAATGTGTGAAGCAGGAAAGTCTCCCATTATAGTTTCTGCCGGAGTAAAAGATCTCTACCTGAACGAAGAGGTAAGCTCAATAGCTGAAAGTGGGGCGGTCTATTTTTTATCCTTTTCCGATGAATCATTTCTTCACACGCTGATGGACTTTACCGAAAGCAGATGGAGCAGTGAACATCTGGGCGTTGAGGATTTTAAAACGCTTGGATTCAGCGAATCGCAACTGTATCGCCGCATTACGGATTTAACCGGAAAATCTCCGAATGCCTTCCTGAAAGAATATCGCCTGAAAAAGGCCGTACAGCTGCTTAAAAAAAATGAGGCCAATATTTCTGAAGTATCGGCTATGGCAGGTTTTAACAGTCCCTCCTATTTTGCCAAGTGTTTCAAAGACCGGTACTGCATTTCGCCGTCTGATTACGTGTATACCAGACTGAAATACAATTCATTGGCTTAAGTGCATGCCTGGTTGAACCAAAACTGCTTGTTTTTGATCCAAATTTGATATTAGACCTTTAACGATGATTGTAGCTTTGTTTTATAAGTAATGTAAACTTTAAAGACAATCATCATGACAACGACGCTCTACGAAAGATTAGGTGCAGCAAAAGGGATTACAAAGCTGGTGGATGACATTGTGGACCATCACATGAATAACCCGGTTATCAATGCCAGATACCTGCCTTTGAAGGACAACCCGGAACGCTTTGCAATGATAAGGCAGCATACGATAAACTTTTTGTGCCGGAGCCGGCGGACCCCAGAGGTATGACGGAAGAGGCATGGTGGGGGCGCATAAAGGCATGAACGTTTCCGAACAAGAATTTTTAGCCGTCATTGATGATGTAATGCAGGCAATGGAGGCGAACCACTATAAGGCGGACGAGAAAAAAGACGTATTGGCTATTCTGTATTCCCTGAAGGCAGAAATTATCCGTTTATAAAACATCAGGCAGCGCCTCAATAGCCAAAAGCCTTATAACAGGGCGGGCACCTGAAGAACGTGTTTTTTAAGAATTTGCGCCAACCCTCATTTTCACAACCACATTTCTGCCTTACCGCAATTCCAACACAGGGATAAAGAAGCCCCGGAACGCTGCCCGTCTTGCCGTTGTACCCCAGATCTGTTTGCCTTGCTTCCTCCCTGTTTGCCTGTGAAAGTTAAACTGATTATTCATTTTAAAGACCAAAGCCATGAACGAATCAACAATGGAGCAGCCAACTGCTACCCCTCCACCAGTAATGAATCCAAACAAAGCCTTATGGGAAAAAGGTGACTTCACCCAGATAGCCGAAACTATGCGGCAGAGCGGAGAAGCATTGGTGGCTATGCTGGGTATTACCCCAGGCATTAAAGTGTTGGACCTTGGGTGCGGGGATGGCACTACTGCCATACCGGCCGCAAAATCAGGTGCCCAAGTGCTTGGGGTTGACATTGCCGGTAATCTGGTAAAGGCGGGCAATGAGCGGATCAGGAAGGAAGGCCTTACCAATTGCAGCATTCAGCAGGGGGATGCTACTGATCTGCAGGATTTGCAGGATGAAAGCTTTGATTTAGTGATGAGCATTTTCGGTGCCATGTTTGCGCCAAAGCCGCTTGAAGTGGCAAAGCAAATGGTCCGGGTAACCCGCCGCGGAGGAAGAATCGTGATGGGCAACTGGATTCCTAGTGATCCTACCCTGGTTGCGCAGATACTCCGGATCAGTTCTGCTTACACGCCACCACCACCCGAAGGATTTATCAGCCCCATGTTGTGGGGAGTAGAAAGCCACGTGATTGAACGGTTTGGCAGTGCGGGTATTGCCAAAGAAAATATCACTTTTGAGCAGGATACCTATACCTTTATTGCACTTTTTTCGCCAAAGGAATTTGTTGACCGGTTCAGACACTTTTACGGCCCCACCATGAATGCTTTTGAAGCAGCCGGGAAGAACGGCAAGGCTTCTGATCTGCAGCGGGAACTGGAAGATTTATTCGAGAGTCAGAACGAAAGCAATTCAGAGGAGGTCACTTCTATTCCGGCCACATTCTTGCGGGTAACGGTGATGTGCTGACAAATGGAGCCAGAGGATAAATAGAACTACAGACCGCATCGTATCCTTTGGGGAAAACCTTCCGGATTTCCAAAATCGTATTTGATCAGCGTTAAACCGTCCTTTTGAACACCAATTACATTACAGTTTACTTAGAATTCCGATCCGGGAAATTCCCGGCTAGTGGTCTTCCAACGATTATATGAGGGGTACGCCAGGTCATTTTCCCAAGTATTTTTCACAATTTTAGCCCTCACTTTAACCTTGGGGGACCACTAGGAAGGAGCAGTGTTTTATAGAAGGCGACAGAACTTGTCGGAAACCGGAACGCAAGGGATGCCATCCCTCCAGGCGATGGCATCCCTCCTTTTCCGAAAGGTTGTGACGCTCTCTATATGTAGCCGAGTAATTTTAAATTTTGAATGAAATTATAATATGTTATCATTCAAATACTTACAACTTAAATAGCTAAATTTAAAACACCAGAATAATTGTGCCTGCCTGCTCAAGGGCTATATCAATTCCGCCCATCCTCTAATCCCGCAAATCCTGATCGGGACAATCCTGATTCCTACAACCTACCCGTTCAGCAACCCCTTCAGCCGCGCCAGTTCGTCGTCCACCTTGCTGTTCTGCTCCAGTTGCCTGAACTGGTAATCAAGGTCCTTGCCCGAATCAGCCGCCGAAAGTTCGGTAAGTGCCTGGGCGTCGGCTTCCAGCTGGAGGATTTTCTCCGCGTACTTGTCGAACTTGGCGAAGGAATGGTTGCCGATGCTGCTCAGTTGCTTGGCCATTTCCGACTGGGCTTTGGCGTTTTTGCTGCGGGCAATCAGGGTGGCTTCCTTCATGCGGGCATCCTGCAGTTTAGACTTCAGTTGTCCGATCTGGTCCTTCAGCTGACGGGTAGTGGCGGCGGCGCTTTCGTGCATCTGCTTGTACTGGGCGGCCTGCGTTTCCATCTGACCCTTTCTGGTGAGGGCCACCCGGGCAAGGTGTTCATTGTTAGCTCTCAGGGCCGTCATGGCCTTGTTCTGCATATCTTCCGAACCTTTCCGGAGGTCCAGGTACTGGCGTTCGAGGCGTTTTTCGGTGCCCATTGCCTGGGCCAGCGAATGATTGGCTTTCTCCACGGATTCCTCCATTTCCAGTACCATCAGCTTGATCATCTTCTCCGGGTCCTCGGCCCGGTCTAAGGCATCGTTCACGTTGGAGCGGAATACATCGAGGAAGCGGCTCAGAAATCCCATACGGTTACTTTTTAGCGTTTATGAAATAGAAGTTGTATTCTTAGTCAGCAAAATAACGATTCGTAACCCATGTCCAGTCTTTTCCGCCGGTTTGGCCGGCTGCTCCGTTCCTCTCTCCTGCCTGCGGAAGACCCCTCTTCAAGATCGGAAAAATTTACGGATTGGCAAGCTGATCCGGAGAGAAGTGCGGGATCACCGCCAAACCCACCAAAGGAAGATCCGGAGACCAGGTTTTACCGTGCCCTTGAGTTGCCCGCTGGTGCTTCCTTTGATAAAATCCGGCAGGCGTACAAAAGCCAGATGAAAAAATACCACCCCGACCGGTTTCCCAATGACCCGGAAAAGAAAAAGTATGCGGAACTGGTTTCGCAGCGTCTCAATGAGGCTTATGCTTACTTTGAAAGTAAATACGGGCGGTAATGGTGAGTGGTTTGGCTAACTTGCCGGCATGCCCGAAGTCAATGGCTCCCCGTCTGCCAGTTCCGCCAGAACTTTCCGGTTCTGGCAATCCGCTACGGTGGCGGGGCTTTTTATCGGCTACAGCGGCTATTACATCTGCCGCTCCAATCTGGCCGTGGCTACGCCGCTGATCATCAGCGAGTACGCGGATCGGGGCGTCAACAAGGAGGTAATGGGCCAGATTGCTTCGCTGGGGGTTGTGTTCTACTCAATCGGAAAAGTCATCAATGGCGTAATCGGGGATTTTATCGGCGGCCGGAAAGTTTTCCTGCTGGGCATGGCTGGGTCCGTGCTCGCTACGGTTCTCTTCGGGCTGGGCACCGGACTGGCGGTTTTCTTTGCCGCGTGGGCCTTCAACCGTGCCGTGCAGTCAATGGGCTGGGGCGGGCTGGTGAAGGTAACGGCCCATTGGTTTTCGTACCGGTCCTACGGGAAAATCATGGCGCTGCTCAGCCTCAGTTTCCTGTTCGGCGACATTATAGCCAAGTTGCTGCTCGGTCAGCTGATTGCCTTCGGCCTCCACTGGCGGCAACTCTTCTTCGTGGCAGCGGGCCTGTTGACGGTCATCGGCGTGATGGATCTGTTTCTGGTAAAGGAATCGCCGGAGCGGATGGGCTTTGCGGCCCCGCCGGTAAACCCGGATAATCTCTTCACCGAAGCAGGAACCGAAGAAAGGGCCAAAAGCCTGAAGGAATTGCTGACACCCTACTTCCGGAGCCTCTCCTTTGGGCTGATCCTGGTGATGTCTTTCGGGCTTACGGCAATTCGCGAAGCGTTTAACTTTTGGGTACCCACGTATTTGTACGAAGTGGCCGGATTGAAAGAGTCTGCCTCCTCGCAACTGGGTTCCCTTTTTCCCGTATTCGGTATGGTTTCGATTCTGGGGGCTGGTTATCTGTCTGATACCGTGGCAAAAGGTCGTCGGGGCGTGGTGATTCTGGCGGCCTGCCTGCCCATGACGGGGGTTCTTTTTCTGATGACGGGAGATTTTTCGGGTGGCTGGCTGCCGCTGCTCTTTATTTCCCTTATTGGGCTGCTGCTCCTCGGGCCTTACTCCTTCCTTGCCGGGGCCATGTCGCTGGATGCCGGGGGCCGCAAGGGCGCGGCTACGGCGTCGGGTCTGGTAGATGGAGTCGGGTACCTCGGCGGCACGCTTTCGCTGTGGCTGACCGGCCTGCTGGCGCAGCGGGTAGGCTGGAACGGTGCCTTTCTGGTGCTGGCGGGATTATCGGGAATCACTGCGGCGGCAGCCGGTCTGTTCTACTGGACGCAGGAACGGGGCACCAGACAATCCGAAACCTTATCCAATCAACCATGATCACCTATATCGCCATGCTCCGCGGCATCAACGTGGCCGGGCAGAAAAAAATCAGGATGGAAGACCTTAAGGCGCTTTTTCTGGAAATGAGTTTTGCCAACGTCCGGACCTACATCCAAAGCGGAAATGTTCTCTTCGAAAGTAAAGAGACAAATCCGGTCCACCTTGCCGGGCAGATTGAGGAGAAGCTACTGGCCGCGTACGGCTTCCGGGTACCGGTGGTGATCCGCACACCCGGGGAGTTGCGGACTGCCATTGCCAGTCTGCCATTCCTGCCCAAGGAAGACATTGACACCGCAAGACTCCACATTACCTTTCTGGCTACCCAGCCGGCGGATGAAGGGGTACGGAAAATGAGTGAACCCGATTTTGGGCATGACCGGTTCAAAGTGACTGGCCGGGAAGTTTACCTGTACATCCCCGCTGGATACGGCGAAACCAAACTGACCAATGCATTCTTCGAAAAGAAACTGGGCACCACCGCTACCACCCGCAACTGGAACACAGTCAACAAGCTGGTGGAACTGGCAAACTGATAACAGAAGTGTTCGATATTCAATGTTCGATATTATTACACTTTAACTCTCCAACCCTTCGCTCCCATGTCCATTGAATCTCAGCAAGACTTTACAGGCTTACAGTCAGTCAGCGAAGCAGTCGGCCTGACGCTGAAAAAAATGCGGGAATTTGCCCGGCCCGGTATGTCCACCCTTGAACTCGATGAGTACGGCGGCACAATTCTGGGCGGCTTCGGAGCCCGGCCGGCACCCAGAATCACGTACGGCTTTCCGGGTTATACGTGCATCAGCCTGAACACTGAAGTGGCCCACGGCATACCTTCGGCTGGTGCAATTCTGAAAGAAGGCGATCTGGTAAACATTGACGTATCGGCCGAAATGGGCGGCTACTATTCCGACAACGGCGGGTCGTTCGTGCTGGGCAGCGATCTCCGTAACCTGAATCCTTTAATCAGTTGCTCCAGACGGGCCCTGCAAAAAGCCCTTTCCAATATCCGGGGTGGCGTCAGAATTTCCGAAATCGGAGCAATCATCGAAAATGAAGCGAGACGCAGCGGCTTTCGGGTAATCCGCAACCTTGCCGGTCATGGAATCGGACGCAGCCTGCACGAACAGCCCCATGATCTGCTCTGTTACCCGGAGAAGTCGGACCGCCGGCGGTTCCGGAAAAATACGGTGGTGGCCATTGAAACTTTTATTTCCACCCGGGCCATCTTCGTGCACGAGAAGGGAGACGGCTGGACGCTGGTCACCGGAGACGGGAGTTTCGTGGCGCAGCACGAACACACAATCCTGATCACTGAGGATAAGCCGGTCGTGCTGACGTCGGCAAATGGGATTTAACGGAAAAAGATCAGTCAATCAACTTTCCATCCGGCGTTTCTACCTGATAGATAAAGTATTTGGTATCTCCCCGGAAGTCGAACTGCACAAACTTCTCGTGGTAGTAAAGTTTCAGGCGGGTGCCGCTCAGGGAAGCAGCTTCCAGCGCTTTGAGCACATCTTTTTCACCACCGCTTACTGAAAAATCCCAGAGTGAAGAAGCCGGACTGCCGGTTTCTCCGGAAAAACCACCGAGATTCAGCTGTCCTTCCCACGTTTTAAAAACCACACCCCGTTCACTCATCTTGACCACGGTGCCGGCCCGGCTGCCTTTGCTGTAGTTGCCAAACAGGTAAAAACCAGAAAAGAGGAGGACCAGCGTAATGATGCCAAACAGGATTATCCAACCTAAGCGCATGAACTTTTTGGTTTTAAGGCGTTTAACTATCGGATTTACTCCCGCTGAAGCAAGCCGTTTCAGGAAAAAAATTCTGTTTTCATTCCTACTTCGACCTGATTGCAATGACCGGATCAAGCCGGGCAGCGGCGGCAGCAGGAATGATTCCCGACAAAATGCCAATTACGCTTGATACGCCCAAGCCAATGATAATGTTTTTGGCAGAAAGCTCTACTTCCAGACTGCCGAAGGGGATGAAGGTGATCAGGTACACAATCAGCAACCCGGCAGCACCCCCTAATATGCTCAGGAAAACGGCTTCAAAAAGGAACTGGAAGAGGATAAAATAGTTTTTGGCACCCAGTGATTTCTGGATTCCGATGATGTTGGTTCGCTCCTTGACTGATACAAACATGATATTGGCTATGCCGAAGCCGCCTACCAGAATGGAGAAACTCCCAATCACCCAGCCGGCAATGGTGAGTACACTGAAAACGCCTTCCACCGCAGTCATGATCATTTCAGCGCGGTTAATGGAAAAGTTTTCCTCCTCAACCGGCCTCAGGCCCCGGCGGGACCGCATCAGCCCGGTCAGTTCGGCCTCCAGCTGATCCATTGTGGGATCAGATTCACCCGCCTTGGCCACAATTGTAGGCTCCGACCGCCGGGTGTGAAACATCTTTTCGAATGTCTTATAAGGAATAAAACAGGTATTGTCAAAATCGGGACCGCCTAAAACGCCGGTCCCCTGTTTGGTCAGCACGCCTGCTACCACAAACTTTAGTCCCTTCACCCGGAAACTTTTCCCCAGCGGGTTCATGCCCGGAAAAAGCGTTTCGGCGATGTTATACCCGATAATGCCCACTTCCCGTCCCGATTCCTGCTCCTGAAAGGTAAAGTAGCGGCCATCTCCGAAGGGAATTTCCACTACCCGGTCATAATTTTCGGCTGCTCCCAGTACGGATACCCCCTGAATGCTGTTGCTGCCATTGCGGAAAGTCTGGTTTCCGCGGCTGTCGATGATTGACAGGGCTTCTGCATTGACCACCTGACGCGACAGATGGCGGTATTCGGCGTAGTTGATGGCCGGCCGGTTGAAGTATTTCCACCAGGGTGTATTGGGAGTAAAAATAAAAGGCCACTTGGAAACATACATAGTTTTCTCGCCCAGAAAAGACATGCTTTCCTTCACATTCTTCTCGAGCGAATCCACGATGGTAAATACGGCAATGATCGCAAATATGCCGATGGTGACGCCCAGCAGCGAAAGGGTGGTCCGCATCAGATTGGATCGCAGGGCCTGCCAGGCAAAACGGAAGCTTTCGAAGGTGAGCCGGAGGAAAAGCATTTTATTGATTGAAAATTGACAATTGGAAATGGAAAATGAGGAGATGATGCGCTGCCAGCGCCGGAAGACTTTACGCCCTGTCCGGTAAAAACCAGGCCTCCGTGTGGCGCATATTTCCTAATTTGGGCTTATCCGGCTGATTATCCAAAAACTATGTGATGGAAGGAAATGAGTCAGTATAAGTAATTATTTTGCTACCTTATTGACTCATAAACATCTGCGCAATTTTAAAGGCTGAATTTTGAATTTTAAATGTTGATGCAACTCTTTGAGAAGGAGAAGTATAACTGTCCGTAATTTAAAATTCAGAACTTATACCTGATTCTGACCGGGTACTTAAACTCCTGAACCCTTTAACTCATAAACGCTTACCGATGGAAAATCCGGTCATTATTTTGGGCGCCAAAGGTTTGGGAGCGGTGGCTCTCGAAATCTTTCAAAGTAACGGTGTGGTGGTCTACTGCTTTCTGGATGATGACACTTCCCTGCACAACACTGAAATTCAGGACGTGTCGGTGATGGGTAGTACGGATGATGACGGCTACCTGAAGCTCATCGGCAAAAAGTGCGAGGCCTTTGTAGCCTCTGACGACAACCGCTACCGCAGGAGCCTGACCGAAATGCTGCTGGAGCGGCGTAAGATAATGCCCGTGAATGCCATCCATGCCCGGGCCCACATTGCCGGTACGGCCGGCATCGGCCACGGCAACTTCATTGCGGCCGGGGTCATCGTCGGCACCAATGCCAGAGTGGGCAGTCACTGCGTACTGCACACGGGTTGCGTGGTGGATTATACAGCCACCATCGGAGACTACGTCCAGATCGGCGCGGGCAGCATCATCAACAGCGGCGTAACCGTGGAGAACGGTGCTTTCATCGGATCCGGTGCAACGGTAGTATCGGGCGTCACGATTGGAAAAAGTGCCCGCGTCGGTGCCGGTTCGGTTGTGGTTGAATCCGTAAAACCGAGTGGTACGGTTTTCGGCAATCCGGCGGCTCCGCTTGAGAAAAAGTAAACTTTCAGGACGGGTAGATTTGTTGCAGGAGTACACAAACAGTGCCTCATCCGATATGTCTGAAATTCTTCCGATTCACCGGTTTCTGGAAAAGGCGCAAACTACCCCCGTCATTGATGTCCGTTCGCCCGGAGAATTTACGGATGGACACATTCCCGGGGCGGTCAGCATTCCCCTTTTTTCCAATGAGGAAAGGGCTAAGGTAGGTACGCGATATAAACAGGCAGGCCGCGACCTGGCCGTACTGACCGGGCTTGAATTGATTGGTCCCAAGCTGGCAGGTTTTGTGAAACAATCCCGCAAAATTGCCCCCGGTGGTGAAGTGCTGGTGCATTGCTGGCGGGGTGGCATGCGGAGTGCCTCCTTTGCGTGGCTCCTGCAGACCGCGGGGATGGAAGTAGCCGGCACCTTGCAAAATGGCTACAAGGCTTTCCGGCAGGAGGCGCTGCAGTTTTTCGATAAATCCCTGCCCCTGGTGGTGCTGGGCGGGCAGACGGGCAGCGGCAAAACTGAAATCCTGCATCAGTTGCGGCAGCTTGGCGAACAGGTAGTGGATCTGGAGGAACTGGCGCACCACAAGGGTTCTTCCTTCGGGGCCATTGGCGAGGCTCCCCAGCCTACCGTCGAACAGTTCGAAAACAATCTTTTTGCCTCCCTTTGTACGCTTGACCCGGTTCGGCGCATCTGGCTGGAAGACGAAAGCGTCACCATTGGTACTGTCCGGATTCCCAACCCCTTTTTTAACCGCATGCGTCAGGCCCCGGTTATTTTTCTGGAGGTGCCAAAGGAAGAACGGATCGTGCGGCTGGTGCGCATGTACACCGGCTGCGAGCCCTTACTGCTGACGCAGGCCGTAGAACGTATTCACAAAAGGCTGGGCGGACAGCACTATAACCGGGCTATGCAGGCACTTGCTACCGGCGACTACGCCACCGCGGCCGACGTTTCACTTACTTATTACGACAAGGCTTACCTGTTTGGCCTTTCTAAACGGGATCCCGAAACCGTACACCGCCTGTCCGTGGCCGGCCTGTCACCCGGGGAGGCAGCAAGGCAGCTGGTGGCATACGCTGCAAAAAACCTCCCTCTCGCTCCGGCTACAGTTTCTGCCTGATTTTCCTGTTGAACGAATACACCAGTCCGATTGCCGTGGTCTGGCTGAGCTGCACGTCCGCATCCTGATCTATGTCATAGAGCAGTATCCCCGTAAGATTCACGCTGACGTATTTGGTGACTTTGGAGGTAAAAACAAGGTCGAGGCGGTGGTCCACGCGCTTGAAGGCAAAGTCCTGCAGATTGGCATACAGCATGTAACGCAACTTCAGGTTCAGGTTTTCCTTCAGATTCTTGTCAAAACTGGCCAGTGCCTGCAACGCCAGCCATTCGTAGCGGGTGCGTCTGCCAACGGGCACGCCGTAGTTAGCCGGCACGTTGCGGTACACGGTTGTATCGTTTACTATGGTAACCCTCGGCGCAAGCGGACTGAGGCGGATGTAGAAGTAATCTTTTTGCTTGTATTCAAATCCCCAGGTGGTGGTGAGGAAGGCGGGTGTCATAAATTTTGAAATAAACTGCGCCTCCTCCACGCCCTGGCCGTCTTTCACGTACTGGTAACCGGGCGCAAACTGGGTCAGGAAGTTCGCCGAGGCAAACAGATTCCACTTCTCCGAAAACTTGCATCCAAGTTTGGAATCCACCAGAATCCGGTCGTTGTTCTTGCGCTGCCCCTGACCGGCGTTGTTCAAGACGCCGTACAGGAGTTCGATTTCATTGGTAAAAGTGAGCTTCTTACGCGCATAATCAGCCCGGCCCCGGAAGAGTGAACCAAGGGCAATTGAATTGACGCCGCCTGCCTTCCAGTTTCCGCTGAACGAAGCCTGGTTAAAATTGGCTCCGGCCGTAATTTTGTACTTCCAGTAACTGGTATCCCGGGGAACTACGGCTACTGAGTCCTGACCAAACAATTGACAAGAGAGGCAAAAAGACAGAACAAGCAGGGTAATTCTCAGCATCGGCCGGGCAGGAACAGGGTCAATGCCGCAAAGAAAACCCCTGCCGGCGGAGTATACAACCGGCCTGTAAAAAACCCTTGTAAGATTCAGGGAAGAAAAGATACCTATTCCAGTCCTTCCTGAACCGGCGTGCGGCCTGCCCGGATCGCATCTCTGATTTCGGTGAGCAGAATTTCCTCGCGGGTCGGTGAGGGTGGAACCGTTTCAGGTTTAGCCGCTTCTTTCCGGCGCAGTTTATTAACTCCAATTACCATCAGGAAGACAGCAAACGCCAAGACGAAAAAAGTGATTAAGTTTTGGATGAAATTTCCGTAGGCAATCACTGCTCCCGCTTTTCTAGCCTCCTCCAGCGATCCAATACCAACCGTGCTTTGATCAAGAGGCAGGTACATATTCCGGAAGTCGATTCCCTTCAGCACCAGTCCGATGGGTGGCATAATGATGTCATTCACCAGCGAGTTGACCACTGTGCCGAAGGCTGCACCGATGATAATACCTACGGCAAGGTCGAGTACGTTGCCCTTGATGGCAAACTCTTTAAATTCTTTAAGGAGAGTCATGGGAGGAAGTGGTTGGTGGATAGTTGTTAGTGGCAAGTCGTTGCCCACCCGGCAATAATAATCACTGGAACGGGCAGAAGACCGGAGGAACAATATAGTTTTTAAGAAACAATAAAGTAAAGTTATATTCTTAAAATCCATCGGTTAAAACCGGCGGCTTTAAAGAATATAACTTTCAGCTTTTGAATGGCCGTATGGGAATGAAGGTTCTTATCTGCTAAGTCGGTGGGTTCCTATTACTCATTTGCCACTTTTGTTCCTTCCTACTAACAGCTACCCGCCTTTTTTCTCCTGAATCCGGATGTCCTTGAACTGAACGTGCATATCCTGGCTTCCGTGCAGTTGCAGGGCAATGTGGCCTTCCCGGCGGCCGGGGTCATTGGTGAGCTGCGAAACCTGGTTCCCGTTAAGCCATACTGTTATGTTGGCTCCTTCCGCGGAAACGGTTAATTCATTCCAGTCCTGCACGCCGGTTTTGGTAAGTTTGGTCCACTTCTTAATGTTGGCACTGTCGGGTTTGGTCACCCAGGCACGGCCGCCGGTTTCGTAAAGGCCTCCGGTTTCCCACTGGTCATCCAATTCAGCTTGAAAACCATTTACGCCTACGGTTCCACCGACTTCATCAATCCTGAAGTAAAAGCCACTGTCGCCTTTCAAAACCTTAAATTTCAACTTGGCTACAAAGTCACGGTACTTCTGATTGGTCACCAACAACCCGTGCCTTTCGTCGCTTTTGGGACTGGTGCCCACAATGGTGCCATTGATCACTTCCCATTTGCCACCCGGGATGGTGTGCCAGCCCTTCAGGGTTTTGCCGTCAAAAAGGGGTTTCCACTTGGCACCCTGTTGAGGAGAATTACCAGTGAGGCTGAATAAAGAAAGATGGATAATCAGGGAAAGGAAAGCTGTCAGGTGGATCATGGTTGGTTATAAAGTTAACATTTAAGCGCCTTTTTTCGGAGAAGCCAGCGTATCCTGAGGTGAAAGTGTTTTTTCCTCCCAACCTGTATCTACACGCAATGCCGGCAACTTCTTTTGCAACTCTTTTACTCCCTCGGGGCTCACTTTTGTCTGCCACAGATAGAGACTTGTCAAATTTTTGAGGGATTGCAGGTGCATAAGCCCGGCGTCAGTAACTGCCGTACCGTACAGGTTCAAGTACTCCAGGTGGTCCAGGTTTTTCAGCAGCGGGAGTTGGGCATCTGTCACGTTGGAACCCTGCAGGTGCAGGCGGGTCAGGTTGGTTAAATTTGGCAGTATTCGCCAGGCCGAGTCGGGCAGCTGGGTACCGCTCAGGTCAAGCCAGGTAATCTGCGGTGTCAGTTTTGCCATTATCTGATAGGGCGAATTACCAGCTGATTGCGCCTTCGGCCAGTACTTCACCTGCAACAGGCTACTTTCCTGTGCCACAGGTGTTACAGAAAATCCAGACTCCCGCAATTGATTCACTGCAGCCGGGGCAGCCGGTGGTGCAGTCAGCGTCATTACGCCGGAAGGTTTCTCTTCCGCTTCGCCGGAGCCGAGCTTTGTCAGTACTACTTTTACTTCGGGGGTTGCTTCCACCTGCGCCACAGTTTTATCGAAAGAGGCACCCGTCGCGATCCACCACTTAACCAGCTCAATCTGCTCTTTGGTAAGTTGCTTTTTCCCTTTTGGCGGCATGTGGTCGTCATGCTCTTCGGGCAGGAGCAGCCGTTTGACCATTTCGCTGCCCGTTGCGTTGCCAGCCACAAACAGGGGTCCGTTTTCGCCCCCCTTCAGCAGCTGTTCCGGACTATCCATCCGCAAATCGCCTTTTTTCTTGTCCGGGTTATGGCAATCGACACACCTTGTCTCCACAATGGGGTGAATGATGTCCCGATACACCACTGCCTCCGCCAGATTGGTGATTGGCACGGGCTGAATCGGTTTCTGACGGGGTGGCAGACCGGCGATGGTCCGGAGGGGTTGGGGCATGTATTGCGTCAGGTAATCAGAGCCGTGGGTAAGCGAACCGCCGTAGTGCCCTGCTCCCATCGTAAAGAATACGGTGAGCAGAAAAACGGGAAAATAAGCCCGGGCTCCCGGAAAAGCTGGTCGGCGGTCGGCGTTCTTTTTGATAACGTAGGCAATCAGTGCCGTAACGGCCACACCGATGCCCAGCCACTGGTGCCAGAACAGCGTATCTTCTTCGTAGCCCCCACTCAGGGACAGAAAGTAACCCATCACCGCCGACACTACGGAGCTGATTACCCCCAGCAACAGAATGAAGGTAACCGCGTGACGGAGTTCGCGGTACGCATTAAACCGGGAAAATATTTCCAGCAGAAAGGCCACAAACAGAAAACCAACCGGGAGGTGAACCAGCAACGGGTGAAACCGGCCGATGAAAGTCAGTATCTCAGCTGGTTCTCCGGAATGGGCGCTTTGGGCGGTGGCAGCCGTGGAGCCCAGCAGAAAAAGGGCAATTGCCAGAAAACGCAATGGGCGCCGAAGATTGGGGCAAAGACTGACCGGGCCGCTGCCAGTGAACTTTGCATCTTTCTCTGTGACCTTTGCGGAAAACAAAATAAGAAGGGTATAAAAGGTTTTCAAGGGTAAAAAATGTGCTTTGAAATTAATTTGTTCAGGCAATTATTTAATTCACTACCTTGCCCGCTACATCCGTAAGCCGGAAAGGACGACCCTGAAACTGATAAGTCAGCTTTTCGTGGTCGAACCCGAGCAGGTGCAATATGGTGGCTTGCAGGTCGTGCACGTGCACCTTGTCCTTCACGCCATAGTAGCCAATATCGTCAGTTTCACCGAAGGAAAAGCCTTTTTTTAATCCGGCTCCCGCCATCCAGACGGTAAATGCCTCCAGGTGATGATCACGGCCCATAAAGGGCAGCGTCTGACCGTCCCGGTTTTCCTGCATGGGGGTGCGGCCAAACTCACCGCCCCAGACCACCAGGGTATCATCCAGCAGGCCACGCTGTTTCAGATCCCTGATGAGGGCTGCCACGGCCTGATCTGATTCCCTGCACTTGTCGCGCAGGCCGATTTCAATGGAGCCGTCCTTGCTGGTGCCGTGGGTATCCCAGCCCCAGTCGAAGAGCTGCACGAACCGCACACCTCTCTCTACTAGTCGCCGGGCCAGCAGGCAGTTGCGGGCAAATGATCCTTTTTCGGGGTCAACACCGTACATGCTGGTAATATACTCCGGCTCCCCCTTGATATTCATGGCGTCGGGCACAGAAACCTGCATCCGGAATGCCATTTCGTACTGCGAAATACGCGTCAGCACTTCGGGATCTTTCACGGTCTGGTACTGCTGCTGGTTGATTTCGTTGATGGCTTCAATGGTTTTCCGGCGGATGTCCCGGTTCATACCGTCAGGGTTGGAAACGTAAAGCACCGGGTCGCCTTCCGTGCGGCACTGAACGCCCTGGTAGACGGTGGGCAGAAAACCGCTGCCCCACACGCTTTTTCCCGCGTCGGGTTGCTTGCCACCGGAAGCCAGCACAATGAAGCCGGGTAAGTCATCATTCTCTGAACCCAGCCCGTAGGTCACCCACGAACCGAGGCTGGGCCGGCCGAGCCGGGCACTGCCGGTGTGCATCATGAGCTGGGCCGGGGCGTGGTTAAACTGATCCGTATACATGGCCTTCAGAAACGTGAGTTCATCGGCTACGCCCTGCAGGTGCGGCAGGTAATCCGAAATCCAGGCACCTGACTGGCCGTGTTGTCCGAATTTCCCCTGCGGACCAAGCATTTTAGGCGTTCCCTGAATGAAGGCAAACTTTTTACCGGCCAGCAGTTCCTGCGGGCAGTCTTTGCCGTGGTACTTCTGCAATTCGGGTTTGTAATCGTACAGCTCGAGTTGGGACGGCGAACCGGCAAGATGGATGTAAATCACCCGCTTTGCCTTCGCAAAAAACTGCGACGGACGGGCTCCCATGGCATCGGCGGGCAAAGCAGCCGCAACTGCACCAGCTTTGGGTTCGGATTTCCCGCAACCTCCCATAAAAAATTGCAGAGCCAGTGCCCCCAGTCCGGTGGAGCAGGTTTGCAGAAAATGCCGTCTTGTATCGCTTTCCAGCCCCTTTTGTTGTAATTCCCGCAGCAGTTTGTCCATAAAAATCACTCTTTCATCACTACTTCATCCAGATTCAGAATTGTATTTGCCACTACCGTAAGGGCCGCCAGTTGAGGCACCCCTTTTATTTTGCTGTCCAGCAGTTCACCGGCTTCTTTCGGGTGCTTGAGGTAGTAGCTCTCCGTTTCTTGGAATAATTTTACGAGCACCTCCGTCTTAGCCGGTGAAAGTTCCCGTCCCATGATGCGGCGGTAGCCGGCACTCACCCGCCTCTCCGTTGTTTTTTCCCTTTCCTGCATCCAAGCTGCCAGTCTGCGCGACGCTTCCACGTAAACCGGGTCATTCAATGTAACCAGCGCCTGCAGGGGCGTATTCGTGCGGATTCGCCGCAACTGGCAAAACTCCCGGCTGGGACTGTCGAAAGTAACCATGGAGGGATAAGAGTGTGTTTAAAATCTGAGAGGGGGCAAATTGCGAAACTGACAAGGGGTTGAGCACAAGGGGTTGAAAAGGGAATTGGTCCTAACTTGTGGTTATCAAATCTCAGGTTAGTTATGGTAGTAGTTAAGCTCAGGTTCAAACGTGAACGGTTTACCCCATTGACCAATTCCCAATGGGAAGTTATTGAAAAAACAATTGACAACGGCAGAAAGCGTAAGCACAGTTTAAGAGCAGTGGTCAATGGGATTTTGAAGATCACCAGAACGGGCACTCAGTGGCGTAATCTGGAAGAAAGTCCTTGTGTATATCCAGGCTGGCCGAGTTTGTATTACTACTTCCGCAAGTGGCAACAGAACGGAGTATGGTCGGCAGTGTTAAGCTTACTGGTTGAACAAGAGCGGCAAAGACAAGGCAGACCCGCCAAAGCATCGGCCGTGGCCGTTGATTCGCAAAGCGTCAGGAAGGGCAGTCTGATCAGTTTAGACACGGGCATTGATGGGGGTAAGAAGGTCAACGGCAGAAAAAGGCACCTGGCCGTTGATTCGCTGGGCCTGCCTTTAGCCCTGCACGTATCAGCGGCCAACAAGCAGGACGGACAAGAAGGTATTGAACTGCTTTGGCAACTTGATAAGGCTACTGACCGGCTGGCTCTGATCCGGGCCGACAAGGCGTACAAAGGCGATTTTACCACTTGTGCTGACTACTACCACTGGAAAGTAGAAGTAAGCCAGAAGCCTGAGTCGGCTCAAGGTTTTGTCCCTCAAACCGGAAGATGGCAAGTAGAACGATCCTTCGGTTGGTTCAATTTCTTCCGCAGGCTCAGCCGGGACTTTGAGAAAACAGTAGAATCTTCCCTGGCTTTCATGCAATTAGCCTTTATTGACATCATTTTGGCAAGAACACCCAATTAAATTCTTAAACACACTCTAAGGCGCAGTCCTTTTCCAATACGTGTACAAAGCCCGGCGGTACTTGTCTTCCCCTTCCGCCACTTTCCAGGTTTCCCCGTCGTAGGGAGACTGCCAGATTCCGTCCGGTTGCGGAGGCATCACCGAAGGGCCGTACATTTTGGTGCTCAGCAACCCGCTGACGGCCAGTGCCTGATCCCGTACCTGCTCGGCGGAAAGCCGGACGCGGGGACCCCGGGACAACGACTGGTTAAAGGGGTCCTTTTCCAGAATCTGGGGAGAAGTTGCCGATTGCTGCCGGTAGGTGGCCGACATTACAATCCCTTTCAGCAGGCTTTTGAGGCTCCAATGCTGGTCTTCCATGAAATGCACGGCCAGCCAGTCGAGCATTTGCTGGTGCGTGGGCCCTGTTCCCTGCGTGCCAAAGTCTTCGACCGTTTCGACAATGCCCGTGCCGAAAAGTTGCTCCCAGATCCGGTTGACCGCTACCCGGGCCATAAGCGGATTCTCGCGGCTTGTCATCCAGCGGGCGAGGCCCAGCCGGTTGCGGGGAAGCTCCTTTGCCATGGGAGGCAGGGATTTAGGGACGTCCGGCTTTACTTCGTCGCCTCTTACCAGCCAGTTGCCGCGTAAAAATTCGTGGGTCTTCCGGGCCATGTCTCCGGTGCCCTCCCACATCACCGGCGTTGTTTCTGTTTTAGCGTTGAGCAGCCGGACCAGCTTCATGTCCGTTTCATCCAGCTTACCGGCCTGCTGGCCGGGCAGGTGGGGCCTGAAAGCCACCCACCTGATCATCACCCAGTTTTTGGGATCTTTAGGGTTATCCAGCGAAAGGTAAAGATCGTGCCGGCCTTGTAATTCCGGCAGGGGGTAAACCAGAACCGTATCTTTCCACGCGTTACCGGTATTCGGCACGGGCAGTGTTGCATAAACCGGCCCGGTCAGGCTGTCGTGGCGAATGGTCAGGGTAGCACCATTGCTTTTGGCACCCCAGCTAATCACGAGGCGGCTTTTTCCGGTCAGGTTGCCGGCTTCGATCCGGGCCGAACCGCCGTGCTGCACCCCAAAGTACTTGGCATCCAGCAGGGATGCCTTTACGTGCTGGTCAAAATCGTGGGAGTTGATTTTTGGTTCAATGACCCGCACAAACTGCACCAGATCACGCACCTGCTCCGGCCGGGCATTCCTGGCTTTGATCCAGGTCTTGATCTCCTCAAGCTTAAGTGAATCAGCTGGTTTATAAAACCGGAGCGTTGGTGTTTCACTGGTTACGTCCTCGTCGCGGGTGTTATTGAAAAACGCCATGAACTGGTAGTACTCCTTGTTCACGAACGGGTCGTAGGGATGGCTGTGGCACTGTACGCAGGAAAAAGTTGTGCCCCCAAATACGTCCCAGGTGGTATTGACCCGGTCCATCACGGCGGCCACCCGGAACTCCTCGTCTTCGGTGCCCCCCTCATCGTTGGTCATCGTATTGCGGTGAAAACCCGTAGCCACCAGTTGGTCGTCGGTGGGTTCGGGCAGCAGATCGCCGGCGAGTTGCTCCACTGCAAACTGAGGTAGTGGTAAATTTGTAACTGAGAGTTTAAGTGGGTAACTTAAGGTAAAAGCCCTCAAAGAGCCATGATTGCCATTATTAAAACCTGTCCTGGATGTGGAAGTAAAGAGTTGGTCAGTAACGGCCATGATGTAAAGAACGGAAAACAAAAGTATCACTGCAAAAGCTGTGATAAGTACGGTACATTGGATGCGGCTCCCCGCTACAGTGAGGAGCGCAAAGCCGAGATATTGAAAGTCTACTTTGAGCGGCCCAGTATGAGAGGCATCGCCCGCACGTTTGGCATAGCCCGTCAAACACTGGCAGAATGGCTCAGGGAGGAAGGTGATAAGCATCCCGGCCTGGAGTCTACCCTTTCGGATGTGCCTGCTGAGCAGGATGTGCTCGAATACGACGAATTGCAGCATTTTGTCAAAAAAAAAGCCAAAAGCGGTGGCTCTGGACGGTGATTAGTAGAAAGACCAGGAAGATCATTGCCTACTATATCGGGGATCACAGCATGGAAAGTTGTAAGAGGCTTTGGCAAAGGATTCCGGAAAGATTCCGCTACCAAACCAGCTTTTCTGACTTCTGGGAAGCTTACAATTTCATTTCCCAGCAGACCGGCCAGCATCAGAAATCAGGTAAAGAGTCGGGGCAAACCAACCACATGGAACGCTGGAATAACACCATTCGCCAGTGGTTAGGAAGACTCACCCGAAAAACGCTTTCTTTTTCTAAGTCTGACTTTTACAATGAGCTGGTCATCCGACTTTTCATTGTCCGTTACAATCTCTACAAATCAGTTTGATCTTTACCATTACCCAAACTGATTGTAGGGCATGTCCTTATTAAAGGCCCTGATCAGCCAGTCGCGGTACCGCCAGATCTGCCGGCCGGGGTCACGTTCGTAACCTTTGGTATCGGCGTACCGGGCCAGATCAAGCCACATTCCCGCCCATTTTTCACCGTAAGCGGGCGAAGCCAGCAGGCGGTTCACGGCTTTTTCGTAGGCATCGGGTGCATTGTCCCGCTGGAAGGCCGCGGTTTCTTCAAGGGTCAGCGGCAAACCGGTGAGGTCGAGGCTCAGCCGGCGGAGGAGCGTTGCCTTGTCGGCTTCCGGAGAAGGTTGCAGACCCTTTTCTTTCAACTTTGCCAGCACAAAGTTGTCAATTTCGTTTATTGCCCATTTTTTCTTCTCCCCTTCCCCAACACCCGCCTGGGCGGGCAGGCTGCTTTCTTTCGGAACTTCAGGACGCTGTACGGGCTGGTACGCCCAGTGTTCTCCCCACTTTGCTCCCTGATCAATCCATTTGCGCAGCAGTTTGATCTCCTCCTCTTTCAGGGGAGGTCCGTCCAGAGGCATTCTTTCCTCAGGGTCCTCCAACGTGAGCCGGCGGATCATTTCGCTCTGGTCGGCGTGGCCGGGAATGATGGCAGGCTTGCCGGATTTGGTCGGGGCCACCGCTTCGTGGCGGAACAGCAGCGAAAAACCCTCCACCTTCTTCACACCTCCGTGGCAGGCAATGCAGTTTTTGTTGAGGATCGGCTTGATCTGCGTGTTGAAATCCACCTCCGGCTCCAGCCAGTGCCATGGCTGCGCAACGACTACTGCCAGCAGGGTCAGTATTCCGGTAGAGAGCAACACGTTGCGTTTATGTTGAAAGAGGCTTTTGGGCATCGGACAGTGGTTAACTCCTGTTCAATTAACTTGTGAATAGTTGCTGGTTATTCGTTATTTGACAGAGGAGGCTGTTGGTCAACTATTTATAAAAAGCCAAATGGCGGATTACTTCAGCACAAATACTTAACTGTAAAAGTCACGGGTGCCGGTTGGTTTGGTCCAGTTCCACAAACCGGTAAAGGTCCTGCAAGGGTACATCCAGTTGCAGTTTGCTGATCCTGATGATCTCCGTCAGGCTGGTAAAGGCTTTGTCGGCCAGCCATTCTCCGTCGGGCCCTCTTTCGTATACCCGTACCCAAACCTCGGCCGGGTTGATGACCAGATATGCCTGCAGGGACCCGATTTTCCGGTAAGAATCAGCTTTCCCCGCAAGGTCCTGCATGGCCGTGGACGGGGAGAGGATTTCTACCAGAATAACCGGGTCCCGCTTTTCATTCCGGGATTGTTTGTCCCGGTCGGAACAGGTAGCCATTACATCAGGAAGACGGTATTCCTTTTCATCGTTAAATAGTAGCCTGACATTTTCAGTAAAAACACGGCAGTCCCTTGGGTAAAAATAAGCTTTTAACACATCGGCAGCATTCTGAACAATCTGATTGTGGGAATCAGTAGTGTATTCATCCACCGGATAAATAATACCGTCACAATACTCGTACCTCTCCCCTTCACCGGCGTTGCGCACCAGTTCCTCGTATTCTTCAACCGTAAAATACCTCCTGGTGATCTGTGGTTTCAGCAGTGCGTCTTCCATGTTGTAATTTAATTTTATTTGCCTTCTTCGGCGGTAAAACATGTTCCTACACCCTTTCCAGCTTCACCGGATAGGTTTTGTCGGAATTCCACTGGGCCACGTACAGGTTGTCGTCGTTGTCCACGCACACATCATGGGGATGCTTGAACAGGTTTACGGTTTGCGACAAGGTTTGCAGCTCCCCACCCTGGTAAACCGGTTCACTGCCTCCGGGATTTGAAATCACCTTATCATTTTTATCCAGGATGGTCAGGAAGCCCGAACGGGAAGTCCAGGGCATTTTCGAGACCAGCACGGCCGCGTACAGATTTTGTCCGTGAATCACCGGACGGCAAACGTAGGCACCGGGCAATTTTATCGTTTTAATGTGTTTTCCGTCCAGGGTAAACCGCTTCAGGGCGTTTTCCTGGCGCGAAGAAACCAGCAGCGTAGGATTTTTCTTGTTCCGCGTATCGAGGGATACGCCGTGGGCCTGCCGGATGTTTTCTGCCTGATCACCGGTGCCGCCAAAGTGCCGGATGTATTCACCTTTGGGACTGTACTGGATAATCAGACTTTTTCCGTAGCCGTCCGCCACGTATATATCGCCGTTGGGTCCGATGGCCGTTTCGGTCGGCTTGTATTCACCGGCATTGGCGTATTTTCCCGTTTCCACCGGATAGCCAAGCGTCATCAGAATTTTACCATCCAGAGTAGTTTTATACACCTCGTGCCGGTCATGGTCGGTAATAAACAGGAATTCCCCTCCGCCGGCATTCCATAAAGTCAGGCCGTGGGCACCCGGAAAATCATGGCCCCAGGTGTTCAGCACTTTTCCATCTTTATTGTAAATGATGATGTTGTTCTTTGTTTCGTTGGTCAGCAGGATCAGGCGGCCCTTTTTGTCCTGTACCATTTCGTGACAGTCCTTTACGGGTGCCGTGCCGGAAACAGGTACGCCCCAGCCATTTACCACCCGGTACCGGTGGGATCCGTGGCCAATGGTTTCGTTCTTGTTTTTGCCGGATAATGCATAAGGGGGCAGTAAGGCCGCACCGGCTAGGGCGGCACTTTTTCCTAAAAAATTCCGGCGGTTGATCGGATTGGAGTGGTTGGTCATAAAAAAAAGCTATAGGGTTACAGGGTTATATAGTTGAATGGTCATATGGTCGGATGGCTGTCTGAACGGCATGATGCTTTAGAAGAAAACAATTTAACAATGCAGCAATTAAGCAATTTAACCATATAGCCATCCAACAAGTTAACCATACAACCCTTTCAAGCCAATATTCCCTTCACCACCTTACCCGCTACATCGGTAAGCCGATAACGGCGGCCCTGGTGACGGAAGATCAATTTTTCGTGGTCAATGCCGAGCAGGTGCATGGCGGTTGCCTGAAAATCATGAACATGCACCGGGTCTTTGACAATGTTATAGCCGAATTCATCGGTTTCGCCGTAGGTAAAGCCCGGCTTGATGCCCGCCCCGGCCATCCAGATGGTAAAACACCGCGGATGGTGGTCGCGGCCGTAGTTTTCGGGCGTCAGTTTGCCCTGAGAATAGTTGGTCCGGCCAAACTCGCCGCCCCAGACCACAAGGGTGTCATCCAGCATACCGCGCTGTTTCAGGTCCTTGATCAGCGCCACTGACGGCTGATCCGTACTTTTGGCCATAATCTTGATGTCCCTGGGCAGATTGCCGTGCTGGTCCCAGCCCTGGTGGTAGAGCTGGATAAACCGGACGCCCTTTTCGGCCAGCCTTCTTGCCAGCAGGCAGTTGGCGGCAAAAGTACCCGGCTTCCGCGATTCGGGACCGTACATGTCGTGGATGTAGGCAGGCTCTTTGGAAACATCCATGGTTTCGGGAACCGAAGTCTGCATGCGGTAGGCCATTTCGTATTGAGACACGCGGGAGTTGATTTCCGGGTCGAGTATGTGGTTATACTGCTCCTGGTGCATTTTCGCCAGGTAATCCAGCATCCGGCGGCGGCTGTTGCGGTCAATGCCGGCGGGGTCGTTGAGGTACAGCACCGGATCGGCTCCGGACCGGAACATCACGCCCTGGTGCTCCGAGGGCAAAAAGCCGTTGCCCCACAGTTTGGCGTACAGCGGCTGGTCGCCACCCTTGCCCTTGGACAGCAGCACGCAGAAAGCCGGTAAGTTCTGATTGTCACTGCCCAAACCGTAGCTTACCCACGAGCCGAAGCTGGGCCGGCCCGCCTGTTGCGAACCGGTCTGCACGAAGGTAACGGCCGGATCGTGGTTGATGGCCTCCGTGTGCATGGATTTGATAAAGCATACCTGGTCGGCAATTTGGGTGTGGTACGGCATCAGGTCGCTGATCCAGGCGCGGCTCTGTCCGTGCCGGGCAAACTGGAACTTTCCGAAGGCAAGCGGAAAGGAACGCTGCCCCGACGACATGCCCGTAAGCCGCTGATTGCCCCGTACGGAATCCGGCAGTTCCTGCCCGAACATTTCCCGCAGTTTAGGCTTATAATCAAAGAGTTCCAGCTGGGAAGGTGCCCCACTCTGAAACAGATAAATCACTCTTTTTGCCTTGGGCACGAAGTGCGGAAGCAAGTCACCCGGATCATCGGCACCTCCCAGGGTGCCGCGGCCCGCTGCTTCGGGTTGGCCGGTGTTCAGTAAAGAACCCAAAGCCGCAGCCCCCAAACCCAGCACACTTCCCTTCAGGAATTCGCGGCGGTTGAACTGCTGGGCAATTTCGTGATCCTGCTTCATCGGATTTTTAAATTGAAAATTGACAATTGACAATGGGTATCTCCTGACTTTGCTGGTTGCGCCTCACAGTCCAGCCGTATAACCATACAACCATATAACCATCTTCTCCAAATCCAGTCTCCTTTTCTCCCGGCTTTCCGCCTACCTCTTCATCACAAACTCATCAAAGTTCATGACAGTGGTCGCGACCATTGTGCAGGCTGCCAGTTCGGCGGCATTCAGGGTATTGTCCCGTTTTGATTCACCGATACTCAGCAACTCTTTGATTCTCTTTGGGTTCCGCTGGAAAACTTCCAGCTCTCCGGCGTAAAGTTCCTTCATCAGTTCAAGTTCCTGCGGACGCGGGGGCCTTGACGTAAGGGCTTTGAAAGCATAACTGATCCGCGCTTCCGGAGTATTGCCGGTTTCCCGCATCATGCGTTCAGCCAGCTTGCGCGACGCCTCCACATACTGCGGATCGTTCATCAGCACCAGCGACTGCAGGGGGGTAGCGGTTTTCTGGCGCTTCACCACGCAGAGGTAGCGGTCCGGGGCATCAAAGTTCATCATGGACGGCGGCGGGGAACTGCGCTTCCAGACGGTATACAGGCTGCGGCGGTAAAGATCTTCGCCCTTGCCTTGTTCGTAGTGCGTCGTATTACGGGTAGCAAGAGCCTCCCATATTCCCGAAGGCTGGTATGGAAATACGCTTGGTCCACCTATTTTCCGAACCAGCAGCCCGCTGGCGGCCAGGGCATTGTCGCGAATCTGCTCCGCCGACAACCGGAAGCTGGGGCCCCGGCTGAAAAAGGAATTGTCCGGATCAACCGCAAGGGCTTCCCGGGTGGGAACGGATGATTGCCGGTAAGTGGCCGACATCACGATCATCTTCAGAAGTGCCTTCACGTTCCAGCCCGACTCCACAAAATGAGTCGCCAGAAAATCCAGCAGTTCAGGGTTAGTGGGCAGGCTGCCCTGGTTGCCAAAATCATCCACCGTTTCCACCAAACCTTTGCCAAAGAACATGCCCCAGAAGCGGTTAACCGTTACCCGCGAGGTCAGCGGGTGGTTCGGATCGACCAGCCACCTGGCAAGGCCCAGACGGTCTTGCGGAAGTTTCTTGTCAAAAGCAATCAGCCTGGAGGGCGTGTTGGGGTTTACCCTTTCCTTTGGTTCGTCATAAGCCCCCCGGTCAAGGATGTGGGTGGGGAGCTTCTCCTTCCGTTCCCGCATGATCATCACCTCGGGCTGATCGGTAAGCAGCTGGTTTTCCTCGTCCCGGAATCTGGCAAGGTCGGCCAGCTTCGCCTCATATTCTGCGTCATGGTTGAGCAGGTAATATTGATAGAGCAACGGATTCCGGTCGGCGTCCGGCTGAGCCAGCAGGGACGCAACGGTGGTTTGGCCTCCGGCCAGTTCCTGCACTTCAGGCGTACTCAACTGCCGTTTATAGATTGAAAATTCATCAATCACCAGATTCTGAATACTGCCGCGCATATCCTTACCCAGCATAAACGGCATATCTGACCAGTGGCTTTTCTTTTCGCCGTACAGAATGCTTTTCCGGAGATTGTCCACTAAAACCGTCCGGCTGGCTTCCCGGCCATCCAGAAACAACCTGACCCCGCTGGCCTTGCTGCTGCCGTCGTAGGTAAGGGCGAGGTGGTGCCAGGTATCCTTCTTCAGTTTTTCGTGGATTTTCAGATCAATGGCATTGGCCGGCCAGACATAGCTGAACGACACGGAGAGTGAATTGTCCGGATTGAGCAATACCCGGTAGCCACGGTACCCTTCAAATTCGCCGTTGCACTTGGCGAAAATGGTTCCTTCCTCTCCATCCTTCTGCAGGTTCACCCAAGTACTGACCGAAAAAGGCTGGTGGCGGTCAAAATCCACCTCACGGCTCAGTTCAAACCCGGCATCACCGATAAACTGTCGCCCTTTTCCCTTTTTTCCGGCCACTACCCTGGGCTTCCGGTCGCGGTCACCGGACATTTTGGCTTTTACTTTGGTAGGGGCTGAATTTTTCAGATGAATTGTATCGTGATGGTCTTCAAAGGACATGGCTACCATCAGCTGGCGATCCGTAAGAAAGTATTTGCCCGGGGACTGCCGGGCAGCTGCCAGCCACTTCAGGTAATTCTGCCGGTAGTTCTGGGGCTGAATGGCTTCTTCCAGCGGCTGGATTTTTTCCCGGATATACTTCAGCTTCTGCTCCGCTTCCCGGCTGGGAAGAATCAGTGTCGGCGAGGCTTCTCCGTTGTAGGGGATAATGCCCGAATCGTGGTTGTTGTTGAAAAAGGCCGACAGCGAATAATAATCCTTCTGCGAAATGGGATCGTATTTATGGTCATGGCACCGGGCACATTCCACGGTCAGTCCCAGAAAGGCTTTGCCAAACGTATTGGTTCGGTCGGCCACGTACTCAATGCGGTATTCCTCATCCACTACGCCGCCTTCCTGCGTCTGCGAATGGTTGCGGTTGAAGGAAGTCGCCAGCAGTTGATTTCTGGTCGGGTTGGGCAGCAGGTCGCCGGCGAGTTGCCATGTCATAAACCGGTCGTAGGTCAGATTGCTGTTCCAGGCATCGATCACCCAGTTGCGCCAGGGCCAGCTGTTGCGCATTCCATCATCCTGATATCCGTGGGAATCGGCGTACCGGGCAAGGTCAAGCCATTCCACCGCCATCCTCTCTCCGTAGTGTGGCGATAAAAGCAGCCGGTTTACCACCTTCTCCCAGGCATTAGGCGAAGTGTCATTCAGGAACGCATCCACTTCGGCAACCGTGGGTGGCAACCCGGTCAGGTCGAAGGTTACCCGCCGCAGCAAGGTTTCTTTTGCGGCCTCCGGAGAGGGTTGCAAGCCCTTTTCCTCCAGCTTTTTCAGTACAAAATGATCAAGCTTTGTCTTAGCCCAGCCCGGGTTTTTCAGTTTTGGCATTTCGGGCCTCCGGGGAGCAATGAATGACCAGTGTTCCTTCCACTTTGCGCCCTGATCGATCCATCTGGCCAGCAGGGCTATTTCGTATTCCGACAACTGAAGATTAGAAGCCGGCGGGGGCATGATTTCTTCCGGGTCTTTGGTAATGATGCGGGCAAAAAGGTGACTCTTTCCCAGCTTCCCGGCTACAACAGCGTGACGTTTCCCGGGGCTGTCCAGGGCGGCAAACGCCCCTTCCTCGGTGTCAAGCCGCAGATTTCCCTCCCGCTTATTGGCATCGGGGCCGTGGCAGGCAAAGCAACGGTCTGATAATATGGGCTTTACGTGAAAATTGAAATCTATCTCTTCGGGCAAAACGGCAAGCAGACTGTCACTGCCGTAGGTTTGACGTCCGCATCCTCCGAGGCCATTCAGCAGAGCTGCCGGGAAAGCAGCAAGGGAAAAAACAAACATCAATCGGAAAGTCAGCTTTTTCATTTGGTAAAGTCCTGCCAATGAAGGAATTATTGAAAATCAGTTTACCAAATGTAATCAATTAGCCTCTTTATTTCAATAAACTCTCTGAATAATTCAATTGAATCCGGTGCCGTATACAGCAAACGCGAAACGGGAGAATAAAAATTACAATGCGGCACAAAAAATCCGGAAGTTGACTCTTCCGGACTCTGATATAGAATCTGATATAAAAAGGGATGATGCCAATCCGGCCATCAGAAGTAAAGCTGCTTGCCACTCCCTACATATTGGTCACCTTCATATTCTCCGGGTCCCAGTTGATGATTTTCTTCTCAAAGTAGCTCATATTGGATGCAAGGGCCGGCCCGGCAGCCCGCAGGCCAAAGGCAGGATCCTCAATCACTGGTTTCCCGGTCCGGACAGCGTCGAAAAAGTTGACAAAGTGCTCATAGCGGTCATTGAACCCCTGGGGCTCTTTGTATACCTCCTCCCGGGGAGCTGTCCGCTTAGGCATTTCCATTCCGTATTTGGTCTGGTAGTTTCTGACAAATTCTTTCTGCACGGCTTCGGGGAAAGTTTCAAAAGAATCCCAGCCACCATAGGTGGGAGTAGTGGAGATTTTGTTGCGCTTCAGTTTTACATCGCTCCAGCCCAGTTCCATCACGCCTTCCGACCCGATCATCCGGGTGTGCGAACCACCCCCTCCCCCATCCACAAAATTGACCCTCAGTGTCATCTGAAAGGCCGGGTGAGTTTCAGTTTTGGGGTAATCAAAGATAGCCACTACAACATCGGGAACATCGCGGCCGTCTTTCCAGAAAGCCAGCTGACCGCTGGAGAAAATACGGATGGGACCTTTAGAATCCACAATGTAATGCAGCCCGGTAATCAGGTGTACAAACAAATCGCCGGGGACGCCGGTACCGTAGTCGCGGTAGTTGCGCCACCGGAAAAACCGCACCGGGTCGAACGGCACTTTCGGAGCATCGCCAATGAAGCGGTCCCAGTCAATTGTTTTCGGCGAAGCATCCGGCGGAATAGAGTACTGCCAGGCACCGTTGGCGTCGCTGCGGTCCATGACAGCCTCTACCATGTTCAGTTCGCCGATGGCACCGGCCCGGTAAAATTCCCGCGCTTTGGCATGGGTCAGGCTGCTGATCCGCTGGCTGCCCACCTGGAGGGGCTTTTTCGTTTTCTGCTGGGCTGCAATTACGGCATGGCCTTCTGCGATCTGGTGAACCATCGGCTTTTCGCAATACACCGCTTTGCCCTTGTTCATGGCGTCAATGGAAATCCGGTCGTGCCAGTGGTCAGTAGTGGCAACGATTACCGCATCAATATCTTTGCGGTTCAGAATCTGCTGGTAGTCGCGGGTAGTAAATACGCTTTTGCCGAAAATTTCCTTACTGCGGGTCAGGCGTCCGTCGTATAAATCGCAGACGGCTACCAGTTCAGTACCCGGCACCTGAAGAGCAGTTTTAACGTCCCCGAAACCCATGATACCCATCCCTATTCCGGCAATCCGGATTTTATCGTTCGGAGAAAACCGCTTTGGTTGCTGCAGGATTTCTTCTTTGAAAGAATTGGCGCCAAAGGCTGTGGTTGCTCCGGCCACCAGCGCGGTGGTTCCGCCCAGTTTGCGGATAAAGGCACGACGGGAATGTGATTTGTGATCAGACATAAGATCCTTGAATACTTCAGTAATTTCTCAAATTAACTACATTCTCAATGGGTTACAAAAATTTGAGTCATTATTTTTAGCGATCGGGTTATCTTTTATCTGGGTAGCTTTGGGGCAAAAAACCATGATAAATGAGCAGCCGTTCGCCGTATCATTTGATATGGACGGAGTAGTGGCAGACAACATCAGCTACCATTTTGACGCCTGGCGGCAGTTCGTTTGGCAAATATGGCTTTCATCTGAGTGATGATGAGCTGACGCGCTACGTAAATGGCCGGATCGCGCGGGAAATACTCGAATACCTTTTCCGCAGAGAACTCTCTCCTGAAGAGGTCCACCGATACACCGAGGAAAAGGAAGACATTTACCGGGAGCTATACCGCCCCTACCTGAAGCCTGCTGAAGGTCTTATTCCCTTCTTGCAGGAGCTCCGGCGGCATGGGGTACCCACGGCAATTGCTACCTCAGCGCCTTACACCAATGTATCATTTACCCTCGACGGCACAGGCACCAGAGAGTTTTTCCGGGAAATTGTAGATGCCCGGCACGTCAGGCGGGGAAAGCCGGATCCGGAAATTTACCTGCTGGCAGCCTCCCGGCTAAATAGGCCGCCTGAAAAATGTATTGTAATTGAAGATGCCCTGCTGGGTGTGCAGGCCGGACTGAATGCCAGTATGAAAGTGATCGGCATCACAACTACCCACACTGCCGAAGAATTAATCAACACGCACCATATAATCCGTCACTTCCAGGATCTGGATATTGAACTTTTGTACCGTCTGCTGCGTACTGAGCAGTGAAACCGGATGATTACTGTTCCAAGTATCCGGAGTATTGCTTTCCACCGATTTCTGGCAGTGGCGGAACTTTCAATAAAGAAGGCGGGTTAGGATCAAGGCAGGAAAAACCAGGCAAGCTGAAACATGGTTTTGTTTTACCGGTCTCCATCGATTAGTATCTCTGCAACAGAACAATGGAGAAGACTTTCAAAATTTAATTGCGACCCGGAACAAATCTGCCCGCATTATTTTATAAATAATGCAACAACCAGAAAGACAGCTTGAAATCTTAAAAATCTCAGAATTTTCGATTTTTTCTTGTTTTGCGGGTTTTGGAAAGCAATATTATTTACCTATATTTGCAGAACATTAATCAAAAATCTTTTGCTTATAGGTTAATGATGCATTTCCGGGCAAAAATCTACTATTTGCCTTCATACACGGGAACAAAATGGTTTGAGTAAATTGTATATAGTATACAATTTCGCTTCTAATCATTTTTGAAAGTTCAGATCAAGAAAATTTTTACTATCTTTTTAAACTGATCTGAACTTTTTTAGCCCGAATCATTTGTTTAAATAACACAAATGATCTCTTCTCTCCCGGTTACGTGTCTGACTGGGATTCAAAATTAAAATGCACTGTATTTCTCAAGCCATTTCTTTATATGGAAGGAATACCAATTTTGCCAGACGAGGCAGAACACGTTCTTTGAATAGTTAACAGCAAGACAGCGGACCTTAAGTCTGGTTCATGATTCTGAACCATGCGTTCAGAATCTGAATCATTCCTTATCTGAGATA
>JAUJMU010000006.1:352500-473584 GCA_030446715.1 Cytophagales bacterium
GGAAGAGCCCAAACCTTTTGTGTTACGGCACAGGAGGGGTTGTAGGACCCTCTTTAACCTGATGCATCAACTGGAACGGTCTGGGAAGGCCGGCCACAGCGGGTGAGAGCCCCGTACAGGGGGAGTGCATGGGGTGTGAGGGTATCCTGAGTAGGGCGGGGTCGGAGACGCCCCGTCTGAAGCGGCCGGCACCATCCGGCAAGGCTGAATACTTCCGGGAGACCGATAGTGAACCAGTACCGCGAGGGAAAGGTGAAAAGTACCGTGAATAACGGAGTGAAAAGTACCTGAAACCGTACGCCTGCAAGCGGTCGGAGCGGATCTAGTGATAGATTCCGTGACGGCGTGCCTTTTGCATAATGAGCCTACGAGTTGCGGTGACTGGCAAGGTTAAGTGAGTGGACTCACGCAGCCGCAGCGAAAGCGAGTCTGAAAAGGGCGCAGGGAACGGTAACGTTCATACAGTCAGTTGCTGCAGACGCGAAACCAGGTGATCTACCCGCGGGCAGGTTGAAGTGGCCGTAACAGGTCATGGAGGACCGAACCAGTAAACGTTGAAAAGTTTTTGGATGACCTGCGGGTAGGGGTGAAAGGCCAATCAAACCGAGATAGCTCGTACTCTCCGAAATGCCTTTAGGGGCAGCCCCGGCAAAGGGTCTTACAGAGGTAGAGAGCTACCGGCAGGACTAGGGGGGAGTCACATCCTGCCAAATCTCGGGTGAACTCCGAATGCTGTAAGACCGCACCGGGAGTGAGGGTGAGGGTGCTAAGGTCCTCATCCGAGAGGGAAACAACCCGGACCACCGGCTAAGGTCCCCGAGTCTGTACTAAGTTGAACAAAGGTAGTCTGCCTGCCGCGACAGCAGGAGGTTGGCCTGGAAGCAGCCATTCCTTTAAAGAGTGCGTAACAGCTCACTGGTCGAGCGGGCGGGGCACCGATAATAAACGGGCATCAAGTACAGCACCGAAGCCGTGGTAGATGTATTTATACAGTCTAGGTAGGAGAGCATTCCGCAGAGCGGAGAAGGTCCTTTTTGAGAAGGGCTGGAGCGTGCGGAAAAGCAAATGTAGGCATGAGTAACGATAAACAAGGTGAGAACCCTTGTCACCGGAAGACTAAGGTTTCCTGATCAACGTCAGTCGGATCAGGGTCAGTCGGCACCTAAGGAATGAGCGAAAGCGGGGTTCCGACGGTAAGCGGGTTAATATTCCCGCACCCGGTGCATCAGTCTGCCAGGGACGGAGCAAGCATGCGTGTGCGCACTGACGGAATAGTGCGTTGAACCGGCTTTTGGCCGGGATAGTACCCTTCGGCTCCGGCCGGGGGGATAATCACGCGGAGGAGCTTCCGGAAAAGCTGCGCAGACAGTATGGTGCACTGGTCCGTACCGCAAACCGACACAGGTAGTCGGGTATAAATGTACCAAGGTGCCCGGGTGAGTCACGGCTAAGGAACTCGGCAAATTAACCCTGTAACTTCGGGAGAAGGGGAGCCTACTTTAGCAATAAGAGAGGCCGCAGCGAATGGGTCCAGGCGACTGTTTACCAAAAACACAGGACTCTGCCAAATCGAAAGATGACGTATAGGGTCTGACACCTGCCCGGTGCCGGAAGGTTAAGGGGGATGTTAGCCGCAAGGCGAAGCATTGAACTGAAGCCCCGGTAAACGGCGGCCGTAACTATAACGGTCCTAAGGTAGCGAAATTCCTTGTCGGGTAAGTTCCGACCTGCACGAATGGTGTAACGATCTGGACGCTGTCTCGGCCGTGAGCCCGGTGAAATTGTAGCAGCGGTGAAGATGCCGTTTTTTACCCGCAACGGGACGGAAAGACCCCGTGCACCTTTACTACAGCTTCACATTGGCTTTGGGCACGGCATGTGTAGGATAGGCGGGAGACTGCGAAGCCGGGTCGCAAGGCCCGGTGGAGTCAATCTTGAAATACCGCCCTTGCCTTGCCTAGAGCCTAACTGAGTGATCAGAACAGTGTGTGGCGGGTAGTTTGACTGGGGTGGTCGCCTCCAAAAAAGTATCGGAGGCTTTCAAAGGTCCGCTCAGCACGCCTGGTAACCGTGCTTTCAGAGTGCAATCGCAGAAGCGGGCTTGACTGCAAGACCCACAAGTCGGGCAGGGTCGAAAGACGGAGATAGTGATCCGGTGGTTCCGCATGGAAGGGCCATCGCTCAAAGGATAAAAGGTACGCCGGGGATAACAGGCTGATCTCCCCCAAGAGCTCACATCGACGGGGAGGTTTGGCACCTCGATGTCGGCTCGTCACATCCCGGGGCTGGAGAAGGTCCCAAGGGTTCGGCTGTTCGCCGATTAAAGTGGCACGCGAGCTGGGTTCAGAACGTCGTGAGACAGTTCGGTCCCTATCTGTTGCGGGCGCGGGATGTCTGAGGGGAGCTGACCTTAGTACGAGAGGACCGGGTCGGAGGAGCTCTCTGGTGTGCCGGTTGTATTGCCAGGTGCACTGCCGGGTAGCCACGCTCCGAGCAGATAAGCGCTGAAAGCATCTAAGCGCGAAACTCACCCCAAGATGAGACATCCACATGAAGGACCGTGAGAGACCATCACGTTGATAGGCGGCAGGTGCAGGCGTGGTAACACGTGCAGCCGAGCCGTACTAATTGTCCGGTCAGCTTGCTCTGAAATTATTGAAAAGAACATTGAGTTCATATTCTTCTTTACCTGATCACCTTGTCAGGATTTAAACCAAAAGCCCGGCTGATATGTATCAGCCGGGCTTTTTTGTTTGGTAACGAAATGCAGGATTTTATGCATGGGTATTTGGTGCACTTACGAACGGCGGAGAAACTTTCTCATTCTGCATCCCTGCTACTTCCGAACCGCCTCTCTCCTCACATAGTCTTTTCATCAGATCCAGTGTATCTGCCACTTTTTCAGTGCAATCCACTATAAAGGCTCTTGGCGGTGAATTCTCCAGCGCCATAGTGATTGCTTCAGCTTCCGTTGGAAATATCCTTACCGGAGTATGGCTGGATTGTTTCCGGATGCCACGCATGAGCAATTGCAGAATTTCATCGGAGGCTCTCCCCCGCAAATCTTTGTCAAAGCGGATAATAACTTCATCAAAACAGCCGGCAGCCAGCCGGCCGATTTCTTCAATGTCTTCATCCCGCCTGTCTCCCACCCCGGTCACAATTCCAATTCATGGAGTTTCCTTTACATTCCGCAGGTATTCACCAAGCGCCTGGAGCGCGGCCGGATTATGGGCATAATCTACAAGCAGTTGACGGCTTCCAACTTGGAAAAGATTCATCCGGCCAGGTGTAAGCTAAGCAGAGGGGACAAAACCAAACAAGCCTTTCCGGATATCTGTGGCATCAATTCCGGTTACCCAAGCCGCTAAAACGCCTGCCAATACATTTGCAACCATATAAGGAGCCGTACCTCCGAAGGCGGCAGGTATTTCATTAACAGGAGCAATTTCTATGCGTTTGTCCGAATCAAAAATCACGACCACACCTGATTCAACCACCGCGATCAGACCACCACTGACACTATGGGCCATGATGTGCGGATTCTGGTTGTCCAAGCTGAAAAAAGCGACCTTTGACTTTATCCTCTCGTGCATGGCATACACCAGCGGATCGTCCGCATTCGGGATCGCGTAGCCGTTTGGTTTCACCGTTTCCGGAATGACAGCTTTCACCTTGGCCATTTTTTCGACCGTATCGACCCCGCCGAGCCCCAGATGATCGGCGGCTACATTCGTAACGATGCCGGCGTCACACTGGTCGAAGCCAAGTCCGGACCGGAACAATCCACCCCGGGCACACTCCAGCACTGCAAAGTCAACATCAGGTTTTTCCAGGATAATTCCCGTACTGATCGGGCCAGTGTTGTCGCCGGGCTCGATCAGTTCGCCATTTTTATAAATGCCGTTGAATGTGCAGGGCAATATGCTCGATGACGTGGCCCATCCAGGTATTGGTGAGGGGTGGAAGCCGCCGAGGCAAGGTTACCATGGACATCCAGCGCAACGGCGCCCACCGTGCCAAATGAAGCCTCGGACGGGGAAGGGTTGCCTTCCGTATGCTCACCCGGATTTCGTTTTTTCATCCATTCTCCGTGACGCTCCGTAGTAAAAAAGTATTCATTGCTTACGAGCTCAAAATTCCTTTCACGGGCAAACGCCTCGGCTCCCTGACCGTTCAGAAACACAAAGTCAGTATGATCGATCCATTACGGCCCTGGCCAGGCAAACCGGATTCCGGACCGTGGTAAGGCCGGTAACGGCTCCGGTTTTCAGGGTTTTGCCATCCATAATCGAAGCTTCCAGTTCGTGCTTTTCGTCAAAATTCAGCACGGAGCCACCCACGGCCGGCATTGAAAAGCGGATTGTTTTCCATGCTCCGGACGGCCACCTGCACAGCATCCAGGGCAAAGCCTCCATTACCCAGTATCATCCGGCCGGCTTCAGGTGCCTCCTCCAGTCCCCGCTGAATCATCATTTCTTTGGCGGGCGACAACTCTCCGGGTTTAACCGCTCCGGCACCGCCGTGTACCACTATGACAAATTCGTTCATATTTCTGGAGTATTGGGTAAGTAGCCGTTGGCTGTATTGACAAGAAAGGTAATGGCTACATTGTTAAATTGTTGTCAGGCTCTATACGGTCATTTCCCGGGCCTCCGACAATTCAGCTAGCCACTATTTATGCTGCTGGGACTGGACGGAAAGGGTATACCGGTCTCCCCGGCCCAGCATATGAATCTTCAGATCCCGGACAGTCACCGGTACGCCGGGGTCAATTTCTGCGATGTTGGTACGGCTCATGCCTTTGCCGTCCACCACCACAATCAGATCACTTCCCAGCACTTCTATCTCCTGCCCTTCCGTGAAAAAGATGGCCGAATCCTCCTCCAAACCGATGCCGATGCACTCCAGATTGGTGGCTATGGCCTGCGTCATCCGGGAGATCCGGCCCCAGCTGATAAAATGCGTATCAATGACCACGCCGCGCATAAATTCCAGACCAGTGGTAATAAAAACGTCACCTTTCCGGAAACCGCCATCACTTTCACCGGTATAAATCATGGGCGTGGAAAGGGCCGCGGCTACGGCGCTGGTACCGGCAATGATTGTGTTCTCGTTCGTGTACCGCTTTTTCAGTCTTTCCATCAGCGGCGTGCCTCCCAGAAAGGAAGTCAGCCGCAGTTGGTCACCGCCCATAAACATAAAACCAGAAGCATCTTCCATCATTTCCAGATACTTCTGGTTATTGGTTTTTTGCCATATACGTTCTGGTTGCCGCGGGAAGTAGTTGATAAAAATTCAGGAAAGAATGCGGCATTCATTCTTTCATTGATGAAAGCACTTTACGTAAACAAGGCCATCCGGGATTGGGTGGCACAAGTCAACGCTTCCATACGGGGCTTGAACCCGGCAGGATCGGATCATGGCACCGTTGATAAAATGTTTTCACTGACGTTGTCCTTCAGACCCGCCTGACCGGAGGCGATTTACAAAATGTGACCCGACAGGGCAACCAGAATCCCTGAATTCAGGCAAGGCACCGGAACAACTGATACAGAAATGAAAAGAAATACTCCTTTTCAGGAAACAAACTACCCTTCTTTTCCGGAAAACGGCAGTGAACTGGATGAAATACAGTGCAGATATACTTCTTAAACAGGTGTAGCCCCTTTCAGAAAATTAGGTTTAAGGCAATCCGACGGGGTACCATGTAAGAAAGAAAAGATAATATACAGAAAAATAAAGATCAGCGGTTACCTGACGCACCGGCAGAGTATACAGGTTAGACACGCATGTAAGATTTCAAACAATTCGCAAACAATTTAACGCAACATTCAATATGAGCACTCAGCCTGTAAAACAACTCAAGTCGATCCGCAGCCAGATTGTAGATCTTTCCATTACCGAGCAGGAAGCCGTGCAACTGGAGCATCTTCTTCAGCAGTCCATCAGCATCCTGAGCAACTTCGATAATGAAAAGCATGACTTTTTCCAGAACCGCAAGAAGGTAGCTCTGGAAGGATTGGAAAGTGAACTGAACCGTTACAAGGAAGGATACTGGGGTCAGCAGGAAAAGGTAGAAAAGATTACCCGTTTCAATCTCGCCCGCCAGCAGGCTAACCTGCTCCTGGGCACCGTACTGACTTCCTGTTAATCATATCAAAGGCCGGTCCGCTGTCTCCTGCACCGGGAAATGTCCCGGACAGCCTCCAAAGTTTGTCTAAAGCTCCCTCACCGGAGCTTTATTGCTTTCGGCCAGAAGCAGAAAACTTTATCAGACAGGACTTTTTGAAAGGTGGCCAGCCAGACCTTGGCCAGCCCCCGCAAACCGCAGGTTGTATAAAAACCGCAGGTTGGGCTCACAGCCTGCTTTTCCACGGGGTGGAGAAAGCCCCTTCAGAACTGAACAATTTCTGCTCAATCTACAATTACCGCTCAGCATCAAGCCTTGGAGGGTACCAGACGGGTGTTGTTAATCCGGCGGTTCTGAGTTACCAGCAATTTTCGCCCATTAAAAATCTGCCAATCAACCGCTTGTCTGAAAATTCACACGCAAACTTGACAATGGAATATTGCGCAGCCTGCTAGCTTTTCTTAGCCGGGCCGGCAAACACAATGCCTTCTCCGGTCCACGTGGTGATTTTAGACGAAGCATCCCAAAGATCAAAGGTTACCTCGTAGATATTGCCATCCCGGACCACAAAGGCACCGGAACACATACTGTGTCCTACTTTTAGTTGTCCTTCCTCTGCCCGCAGGAAATAAGTGATTGTGAGACCTGTCTGGGTATTGCTTAGGGTTGTCCGGATCAAAACCTGCGACTGGCTTTGTAAAGCCGCATCGAACAAAACATAAACCTCCGGCCCACAACCGTACTCACTCCAGGTACTGCCGGTCTGCTTCGGGGGACTCAGCCACTGCGGAGCCTCCGTTTCCACCTCCGCCACTACTGTCCACTCAACATGTTCCCACCCGCCGGTTACGGGGTCCTGCCGTTTGAGGGCTTCGGCAAAATTGGGGAGGTTTTCAATGACCAGGCGGTATTTTATTCCGGCCTGTAATGCTCTGACCGGCTACAGAATGGCCTGTGTGAGGTAAAGCCGGCCTTTGAGTATCTCCTGTACCTGCAAGGGTACGGTATGATCTTTGGCCCGCAGATATACCTTGTGTTGCTGATTCAACCCGGCTATGATTTTCTGACTGCTACTGTAGCCTTCTATCATCAGCGTGGGTGTCTTGCTGATTGTTTTGCCAACGGGCCAGAACTCAAGCCCCGACATGCCACATTTTGCACAAGAACGGGTGGTCAGGAGAATAAGCGGTATCAGTAATAATAGCTTTTTCATTTTGTTCATGGTCTCAGACAAATCAATTGCCGGTAAGGATAAAAGTTTCAGGACTGTGAAGTAATACAGAAGGCGACATAACCTGTCGGTGACCCAGATGCAAGGGATACCATCGCTTGGAGCGATAGTATCCCTCCATTTCCCGGAAGTTGTGACGCTCTCTGCAAGATTCTCCTATGGCAAGGCGAACGCAACGTAACTGTCGCCTTTGGGTGCGTTGAGTTTGGTGCCGCCGCAAGCCACCACTACGTACTGCTTCCCGTTAACCTGGTAGGTGGCCGGCGTGGCAAAGGCTGCCGCCGGAAGCTGCGTCTGCCAGAGTAATTTGCCCGTCTTTTTATCATATACCCGGAACCTGCCGTCTTTGGTACCGGCGATAAAAAGCAAGCCGCTGGCCGTAACCACTGGTCCGCCGTAGCTTTCTGCGCCAGTCTGTGGGACTCCCTGCGCCGTCAGCTCAGGGTACTCGCCGAATACGGTTTTCCAGACGTATTCGCCCGTGTTGAGGTTGATGGCGTTCAGCGTCCCCCACGGCGGACTGATGGCCGGCAGGCCGTCGTCATCCAGAAATTTAGTGTAACCTGAAATCCGGTAAGGCGATACAGGTTTTTTATAAACCACTTTATTTCCCGCTGCCTGCCCCATACCGGCTTCTTCCTTTTCATCCCCAAACAAAAACCCGACAAGGGCCTGCCGCTCCTCGGCCGGGATGGCCGAAAACGCCGGCATCATTCCCTTGCCGCCCGCAATCACGGAATGCACGTATTCACGGTTACGGCGGCTGCCAATGTCTACAAGGGAAGGAAAACCACTGGCAGCATTCCCTTTACGGTCGGGGCCGTGGCAGGGCGTACAACTGGTCTGGTAAAGACGGTGGCCGGTGCTGAGGCTGGCCAGCTGGGTTTCGGAACCGGCCTTTTTCAGTGCGATCCGCCAGGCCATCTCATTGCTGTTAACGTATAGAATACCATCCGGATCAACCGCGGCCCCACCCCACTCAGCGCCACCATCAAGCCCCGGGAAAACAATTGAACCGGCTTCGCTGAGTGGAGTAAAAGGCCCTTCCGACCGACTATTCCGGAAGGTGGCAATAAGTTCTTCCCGGTTGCCTGCGTACGGACTGATTTCGGCTTCAGTCAGGGTCTGGCGGGTATAGGGAGCCGGCTTTTCGGGAATGGGTTGGGTAGGCCATGCTTTTTCGCCGGGTATGTCGGAGGCCGGCACCGGCACCTCGCGTACCGGAAAAAGCGGCGTGCCAGTCAGGCGATCAAAGACGAAGACATACCCGTGCTTGGTCACCTGGGCAACGGCATCAATCCGTTTGCCGTTGCGGGTAACGGTCAGCAGATTAGGCGGGGCAGGCGGGTCGCGGTCCAGTATGTCGTGGTGCACCAGCTGAAAATGCCAGAGCCGCCGGCCGGTGCGGGCATCGAGGGCCAGCAGGCAGTTGGCAAAAAGGTTTTCCCCTTCCCGGTTGCCGCCGTAAAAATCAAATGCGGCCGAACCCGTGGGCACGTATACGATCCCCCGCTTGCGGTCAATGGCCATGCCGGCCCAGTTATTGGCACCGCCTGCGTCGGTATTTTTGTAAGTTTCTTTCGGCCATGTTTCGTACCCGTACTCGCCGGGGGGCGGAATGGTCCGGAATACCCATGCCAGCTTACCGGTGCGGATGTCGAAAGCCTGAATATTTCCAAGCGCCGCATCAGCGCCTTCAGAGAGGCGCAGGGGCATGATGATCAGGTCTTCAAATACGGTACCCGGCGTATTGGAAATAACAAATTTATCCTTTGCGGTTTCGCCGAGACCGGTCTTCAGGCTGATCCGGCCGTTCTCACCAAAAGCAGTAACCGGTGCGCCGGTAAGGGCATTGAGGGCGTAGAGCCACGGCCCGTTGGTAAACAGGATGCGCTTGTCTGATCCCTTTTCCCAGTAAGTCAGGCCCCGGCTGGAGCTCAGCCTCCCGGCATTGGTGGTGTCGCGGCGACGCCAGATTTCTTTGCCCGTGACGGCATCTACGGCAAATGGTTGCGTGGCCGCGGTCATGCCGTAGAGAGTGCCGTTTACAATGATCGGGTTGCACTGGATCTGCCCGGAATCGCGGGTGTGGTACTCCCATGCAACTTTCAGTTTGTTCACGTTGGCGGCTGTGATCTGCCGCAGCGGAGAGTAGTGATTGCGGTCAGGGCCGCCAAGGTATTCCGGCCAGCCATTGTCGCCGGGTGGCAACGGCGTTGGCAGGGTCAGACCGGCAAGTCCGATTGCCAGGGCCAGGCAAACGGCGGGAATCAGGTTACGCTTCATGCTGTATTTTGCGCTGATGATCAGGAGAAGCAACTCACTTATACGACTCCTTTAAGTTAACGCAAAAAAATTCACGCCTAAAAGCGGCCGCAATACCGGGGTCAAAAAATCAGTCCTGAAGATGCACGAGGTATTCAGTCAGTTTCTTCCACTGCATCCGCTGGAAAAACGCCCAGCCGCCTTCTGCCACCAGCGTATTGATTACGCTCCGGTTACCGGCCTCCGTACCCTGGTTGTTGATTCTCTCGTTGCGGCCGATCTCCCATGCGCTGACCGTGTTGCCGTCCAGCCGGACGCGAAACGTACTGGTGGCTTCACTGGAAAAGAAATGCTCGGTCTCACCCCGGGCGGCTCCTTCGCGGCTTTTGGGGTTGTAGCTTGGCTGCACCACCACTTCGGCTTCCTTTTCACCGGAATGGACCGCAGTGATCCTTACCCAGTTTTCGGGCAGCGGTCCGGGCAGGTCAATAAAAATAAAATCACCGGGCTCCGGCAGGCAGGCCGGCTTCGGTTGCCCCTGGTGGTCGTGCAGGACAAAGGCAGAAGTGATGCCGGGCAGGTCCGACCAGGCGTTTATATCAAGTAGCTTCTGTTTTGAGCGGGCAAAGGCTTCATTCGCCGCCGCCGGATCAGGATAGGTATTTTCGCTGGAATACTGCTTGTCTTTGGTTTCTTCCCCTTTGATCACTTCCCCTTCCTTCTTCACCGCTTTGATTATGTCATCAGGTTGCATAGTTGCTGGCTGGTATGTGTTAGTGTTCGTTTACTGCATTTAACGATCTGAAGTTGTAGAGAAAGGGGTTTAGTTACGGCGTCCATTCCGGAGCAAGCTTCCCCCTCCGGACGAACCCTTAGCTGAGTTTCCTCTGAGCATCACGCGAATCAGTATCTCCCGGTAAAACGTCGCCGGTTTCTGATAACTTGCCCGGTTAAATACAGGCATTATCCGTAAAAATACTGAATTTAAAAACTTTATACCCGTTTTTGTCCACCCGGCCGGTTTTTGACCGTAACCAAGGAAAACCACTATTTTAAAAAAGTTTTTTAACCAAACAAAAGATCCATGTTATGGCTACCATCATACCAGACAATAATGAATACAACAGAAGCACACCTGCTGCATCCGCTCAGGCAACCGCAGGTGTGATTACCAAACGAATATCGTGGGGTGCAGTATTTGCCGGAGCCCTGGTGGCCCTCGTCGTACAGATTTCCCTCAGCTTACTCGGGCTGGGCATCGGAATGGGTACAGTAGACCCGATGGAAGAAGCCAATCCGCTGAGGGGCCTGGGAACCGGAGCCATCATCTGGTGGGCCATCTCCATGCTGCTGGCCCTGTTTGCGGGCGGATACGTAGCCGGACACCTTGCCGGCGTACCCCGCAAGCTGGACAGTTCACTGCATGGCGTACTGACCTGGTGCCTTTTTACCATGGTATCGCTTTATCTGCTGACTACCGCCGTCGGCCGGATCATGAGCGGCGTGGGTAACGTACTGGGCACTACTGCCTCACTGGTCGGTCAGGGTATTTCGGCTGTGGCTCCGGAAGCGGCTCAGGCCATCCGGCAACAGGCCGAGGCCAGTGGCATTGATCTCAGTGACCTCAAGCGGGAAGGCCGGCAACTGCTTGCCCAGACGGGCAAGGAAGATCTGCAGCCGGGAAACCTTGAGCAGAGAGCCCAGCGTACCGGTGAGTACGTGGAAGGCGCTTCCGGCAACGCAGCCCAGAACCCGCAGGCGGCTGATCAGACGATGGATCAGGTGATTGACCGCCTGTTCAGTGAAGGCAAGGATGTAGTCAGTGAAGTAGACCGCGATGCCGCCATCAATGTGGTAGCGGCCCGCACCGGCAAGAGCCGGGCTGAATCAGCCCGCATTGTGGACAACTGGATCAACACGTACCAGAATACCAGAGCAAAGGTGGGTCAGACGGCGCAGGAAGCCAAACAAAAGGCGCTTCAGGCAAGTGACAAAGCGGCAGAAGCTACTTCCAAAGCCGGCATTTACGGTTTTATCGGATTGTTGCTGGCCGGTGCGGCGGCATTTTTTGGCGCACGTTTGGCTACTCCCCACAACCTGATGGTCGGGGGAGCGGTTTAGATCATAAGTTTTTATATATCCGGATTAAAATCACGGAGCAGCAGGCAGGCACAAGTGCATTCACAAAGAGGTACTTGTCCCTGCCTTTTTTGCAGATACCTGCCGGTCAGGTCAGATCGTATTCAACTCCGGGAGTTGCGTTTTATTTTTCAGGTTCTGAACGTGCCTGAGAATTGTTCACTTTTCTGGAATAACGCTGGTCTGGGTTTCATCTTTATTTTTTGCCGGCAAAACCGGCCAATCAGCGCGCTGGCCCACTTACCTGCACACCTGTGTTTTTCTCAGAAAACTAATTGCGGTATATTCCGTCCTGTAACCTGTTGCAACCAAAATATAGCACCATGATTAATATAGTACTTGCTGATGATCACAAGATCATCCGGGACGGAATTAGGGCGCTGCTCTCAGGGGAATCTCAGCTCAACGTGACAGGGGAAGCTTCCAACGGCGTTGAGGTGCTGGAGATACTGGCCACCCGCCCGGAAGTGGATGTTGTGTTGCTGGACCTGAATATGCCCGTGATGGATGGTTTTGAAGCAATGGAACAGATTCGTGAACGTTTCCCGAAAGTGAAGGTGGTGGCCCTTTCCATGCTGGACCACGAGAACTACGTCTACCGAATTATGGAAGCCGGTGCCATGGGGTACATCCTCAAGAACACAGGTACGGAAGAACTGGTGTTTGGCATTCAGCGTGCTGCCCAGGGAATACGGTTTATATGCAGCGAAATCAGTCTGAACCTGCTCAAGCGTAATAAGGATCTTCAGCAGCATACAATACCAATGGGCTTTGCCGATTCGTCCGAAAAAGGTACCGGCGACCTTTCCAAACGGGAAGCCGAAGTGCTGCACCTCATTGCACAGGGATATACCAACGCCGAAATCGCCGAAAAGCTATTTACCAGCCGCCGCACGATTGAAAGCCACCGCCAGAACCTGCTCGACAAGACGGGTGCCAAAAACACGGCTACGCTGATCGTTTACGGCATTTCCAAAGGCCTGATCCGGGCCAACGCCCCGGTTACCGATGAACCGGCCTGAGCGGAAGGAAAACGGGAAAGGAGAGACCAGATGCCGGAGATCAGAAGATGGAAGGCAGCTGACACAGGGAAGTAGAAGTTGACAGACCCAACTACCAGTCAGCCACTGGTAGTTGGGTCTGGCTTTTCCGGCTTTACCTGGTGAGAATATCCGTCACGGACCAGACTTCCGGCCAAACCTTTAAGTGATACCAAAGAAAAATAGCGTCCGGAATCAGGTCTTTTACCGCTGATTCCCGACGACTGTTCCTTTGAGTCTCCCCTTCTTTGACCAGCAGCAGTCCCTTCAGTTCCCGGGGGTACTCCAAAGGCTCTATGGTCAGCTTCAGCGGCCGGTAAGTTTCCCCGTCGGGCACCAGCACTTCGCTGACCACTATGGTCTGCTTCTGGGTATTTGCCCGCAACACGGCACTGCGCAGTTCGCCGGCAAGGCCTTCGCGGGCCATGTCAAACACGTTGATGTCGGCCTGGCCGGTGGCGAGCTGCAGGTAGTGACCCGTCTGACCGTTTACGTACAGGATGCCGCCGCTCTCATTGATCAGTACCGAGGCGGGTGTATGTTTTTCGAGCAGCAGCTTACGCGTCTGTTCGGCAAGGGAGACGGAAATTTTGCCGGAAGGCCGTTCGGGAATGGCCGGCATGACACTGGCAGGCGTAAATGTACGGGAGTTGGTCGGAAATCCGGTGATCCGGCCGGGGGCAAGGCTGTGGTCCAGGCGTTTGTATACCCGCCATTTGGAGTCTACAGTGGCAAACTGTTTCTCAAACCCGCTGATGGTTTCGGAAGGCCCCAGAAACATGAATCCATCCGGCGACAAGGTATAGTGGAAGATGGGCAGCAGCTTCTTCTGTAGTTCCGGGGCAAGGTAAATGAGCACATTGCGGCAGCACAGCAAGTCGAGTTTGGTAAAAGGGGCGTCTTTGATCAGGTTATGCCCGGCAAACACCACCATTTCGCGTACTTCCTGCACGATCTGGTAAAAATCATCGCGCCGGACAAACCACCTTTCCAGCCTTTCGGCTGAAACGTCGTTGGAGATGTTGGACAGGTACACCCCGCTGCGGGCCCGCCGGATGGCTTCCGGATCAAGGTCGGTGGCGTAAATCTGTACCTTCAGGTTGGTTTTGATCTTCAGCTTCTGCATGCACTCCCGGATCAGGATGCCCACCGAATAAGCTTCCTCCCCGGTGGAGCAGAAGGCTTTGCAATTCATTATCACCGCCGGAAGCCGCATCCGGCGCGGGTATTTTCTTTTCTTCCATAATGTATGCTTGTACTCCTGTCCACCCGAAGCCGCCACAGTGCCGGGGCGCTTTCGCCTGAATATAAAAAAATCCGGCGCGTAATGACTAACAGAATAGTGATTAAGGGTTCACCCGTATTATCATTCCGGCTGCGGGCAGCTGACCGGTCTCAGGCGTCTCCACCCGAACCGGTCTGGCTGTAAAGTTAAATTAATGTATTGAGCCCTTCTTATGCCGAAGCAAAATCAGTAGTTCTGGCATGATGCTCCGTAGTTTCCGGTTGATTGTTGTAAAGCTTTTCCGCCGCGCGGACACTTATACCTATTGGCTGGTCCTGCTCCTTTACAGCAGTTCAGGTGATTTGGTACCTGACCAACCAGCCCCTGACTCTTCCCGTAAAAGAGGTTATGAGTGGAAAAACTGACCACAACATTGTCGTAATCGGTACCTCGGCCGGCGGACTCGAAGCACTGCGCCAGTTGCTGAAGCCCCTGAAAAAGGATCTCCCGGCAGCATTGTTCATCGTGCAGCACCTTGCCCTGACCTCTTCAACGGAAATCCACGTGGAGATCCTGCAAAAACACACCGCTCTTCTCTGCAAAGCCGGCGAGGACGGCGAGACCATCCAGCCGGGCACCGTTTACCTTGCCCCGGCAGATCAACACATGATGTTCAGGGGCAACCGGCTTCAACTCACCAGAGGATCGCGGGAAAACGGTTTCCGGCCCGCCATTGATACCCTGTTCCGTTCGGCGGCGGCCCATCACGATTCGCGGGTAATCGGTATTCTGCTCACCGGTATGCTTTATGACGGCACGGTGGGCATGGAAGCCATCCGGCGGAGCGGCGGCATCACCGTGGTGCAGGACCCCAACGATGCGCCTTACCCCAACATGCCGGCCAACGTGCTGCTGCACATGGAAGTAGATCACAACCTGCCCGTGGCCGAAATCGGAATCCTGCTTGAAGAACTGGTACACCGCAAAACGCACCCGCATACCATTCCCGACGACATCAAAGCCGAAGCCGCCATTGCCGAAAGGATGCCGGCCGGCACCCAACAGGTGGAACCGCTGGGGTACCGTTCGCCGATAACCTGCCCCGACTGCGGGGGCATTCTCTGGGAAATGAAGGAAGGCAGCATTACCCGGCTCCGCTGCCATACCGGCCACACCCACGTGGCCGAATCGGTGCTGCTCCACAAGGACAAACAGTTGGAAGAAACTTTGTGGATTGCCCTGCGCATTCTTGAGGAGCGGCGAAACATGCTGGTCCTGATTGCGGGAGAATCAAGGAACGCCGGGGCGGTAAAAGAGATGTATCAGAGCAAGATCGAAGAAACTGAATCGCACATTGAACGCATCCGGAGGCTGATCTTCAGCGACGCCGGCAGTCCGGAAGTACTGCGGCAGGAATCAAAGAGAGCGGGTTGATCGGGTAGCTGCGCAATTTTAAATGGTGAATTCTGAATTTCAAATGCACCGGCCAGGTAGAAGAAAATCCTGACATCCGGGCGGAAGGCAGCAGCTTTCCGGAGGCATTCCGACGCCTTTTGTCGCAGCTGCGCAGCTATGAAGTTTTGGCCGCAGAGTGCCGGATTGTGGTCAGGTACCGCTATAAAATTACCTCTTGAGCACCGCTGCCGGCGCAGTCAGCAGACCCGTCTGGCGTACCGGCTGACCTACCTGGGCTGCTTTGCCCGCCAGCGTAAATTCAAGGTAAAAACTCCGGTACCGGGTCACCAGCACGGCCGAAGCCGGGGCATACTCTTCCAGCAGTTTCTGCTGCCGGCCCGCAATATCGAGGTGAAATTTTTCCCGCCCGTGCAGCAGCGTAAGGCCTACCGACCAGTCTTGCTGGTGCAGCATGAAGGACCGCGAATCGAAGGCAATGAAACCAGGGGCATAAGGAAAAGTGCCGGCTTTCCGCAGCCGGAGGTCAATAGCCACCCGCGCAATGGCCCGGATTGCCAGACTGGCCGGAATCCCGTACATCCTGCGGATGGTCTTGTAACAGCCCTGGTGCAGCACCCACTGCTGGCTGGTCTGGTGTTCAATTCCGTAGGTCCAGATCAGGTTGCATGCGGCGGCAAAAGCCCGCAGGGTTTCCTCTAAATGCTCTCTCTGTTGCTGAACAATATTCAGCTTACAGCTAAGCGGTATGGTGTTGTTCATAAGGGGCTGTCCCGGAAAAATGCAGAGGTAGCCTTTGTCAGGCAGCCTCTGCATTGTGATACAAATAGAGGTTAAAAAATGCCCTGCCGTCCGAGGCAGCGGTCAGGGCGTAGTTACGGTGCCTTTTCACTAAATGTTTATATTAAGCACTGAAAACCAATAAAATACCACTTTATACTAACCATTTCCATTTACTACGGATAGATGCGGAAAACACGGTATCCGGTGTGCCGAGACCCGGATGGCAGGCAGGAAATAGCCGGCGTGGCAAAGACCTCACCGGAATTTCACCCGAGATGCCTCACAAAATCATTATTGCGCTTATCTTCGCCTGAACCGGAACATTCCAGCTTCAAAACATGAATACCAACACGCACCTGGTACTGACCAGAGCCCAGGAATCAAGGGCTGCCATCGAAAGGCTTTACATCACCATGCGCCACCTTTTCAACCGCGGTTACTACAAGCCGTCGAAGGTGTCGGGTGAAGAAATGCGGCGGGCATTGCTCACGCTGCGCCCCGAAATATATGGCTCGGTAAATGACCCCCAGAAGGTGGAACTGGACGGCCTCGTGTACGTGATGGACCGCCTGCCCAGGGGCATAGAATCGTGCCGTTTCATCACGCTGACTTCGCAGGAAGGCTACGCTTCCTCCAGTTTTCCGGTGCTGGTACCGGCTAAGCGCCGCCGCAACTGCTACCGCGTGGACGAGGAGCAGATGGTGGTTGAGGTCACCAACGGCCGCAGCGAGATATACGATATTCTCACCCACCTCACGTTTATGTTCATGGAAGCCGACAAGATCCGGAAGCACGCCTTCCACGAACGGGGCGGCATGACGCGGGAATGGGAAAAGCTGGAAGCCATTATCCAGTCAGGCGGCAAGGTGGATGATGACGAACGCGAACTGGCCCTCACCTACGTGAGCACCATCCTTGGCCGCACCTTTGCCGAAACGGAGAAAGCCTACCGCCGTTTCCTCGAAAATCCCACCACGAATACCGGTCTGTTCCAGATCGTGTACGGGCTGGGCAAAACCTCTCACCGGGAAGAGGCAAAAAATCAGGACCGGGAAATCAGCTTCACGCCTACCCTTCGCGAACGGGTGGGCCATCACCTGTACGGCGAACGGTGGGCAAGCCACATCAAACGTTACCTGCTCACCCAGGGCCTGCACGAAAGGCCCCTGCACATTATCAGTGCCAACCCGCACAGCGTGATGAATGCACTGTATGCTCGGGCCGCCCTGGGCAAGAACCAGCCGGAAGGCGACCTGTACGAAATTGCCCTGCAGCTCAGCCGGTCCGAAAACCACGCCCTGCGCAAACAGGTGGCGGCGTATGCGACCGAAAACGGCCTGCATGAACTGGAAGACCTCTCGGGCACCAGCATTGCCGTGCAGCTGATCGATACGGCCAAACTGAACCTCAGGAAACTGCCTCCTGAACTCTCCTTCAATCCGGAGTACGTAAAGGAGCAGCAGCCCGTCATTCTGGTGATGGATTATGCCTTCGGCGAACAGGCATTTGAGACAATGGACGAGTTGCTCAAACCCTACTCCGACGCCGCCACCCGGTACCGGATGAACGTTGCCTCGGTCTCTATCATGGGCAAGGCGGGCATTCTCACCGGCGACAAGGGCGACATCATGATTCCTACCTCCCACATTTTTGAGGGCACGGCCGATAACTATCCGCTGGAAAATGAATTCACCATGGAAGATTTCGCCGGGGAAAACGTCAGCGTGTACGACGGGGCGATGATCACGGTGCTGGGCACTTCGCTGCAGAACCGGGACATTCTCTCCTATTTCCGCAACTCCTCCTGGAAAGCCATCGGGCTGGAAATGGAAGGTGCGCATTACCAGAAGGCCATTCAGGCCCAGTCGCGTATCCGGGGCAGCATCCGGGGTGATGTGAAGGTGCGGTATGCCTACTATGCCTCGGATAACCCACTGGTGACGGGGGCCACCCTTGCCTCGGGCAGCCTCGGCACCATCGGCGTAAAACCAACGTACCTGATCACGGTCAAGTGCCTCTGCCGGATTCTCTGCCACACCCAACAGGAGACGGCTGTAACAGTGGGGTAGCGTTTTGGATGGTTGAATTGCTGAATTGCTGAATGGTTGGATGAACTCACTGATACAAGCGTGGACGCTTGTATCAGTGATGGGTGGTGCTCCTCAACTGGTGCAGGCGCCCACGCCTGCACCTCTGCATCCTTCCCGACCGAAATTTCCCTCCGGAGGAGGGCACTTCTGCGCCCCCTTCTGACGTTAATCGTAAAAATACTTTCCTGCCTTTCCCCGACGCCTAACGACCGAGCCTTACCTCACAGGTGTAAATAAACAGTAAATGAATGATCTTTCTGGCCCGGCCCGGGCCTCGGTGGCCGTGGTTTTGTCATTACTTCTGATGGCGTCGTGCAGCCGTGACCGGACCGTTTCGCCCGAAGAGGAATGCCTTACCCGCCCCTCCATTGCGCACGGCCGGACGGTCCCCGGCCAGTACATTGTGGCTTACCGCGACAATGGGCTGCCCGATGCTACGGCCGGCGTTTCCAATGCCCGGGTGGCTGCTTTTACGGACCGCTTTATGAGCCGGCACCGGATTGACCGACAGTCGGTGGAAGGGTACCTGACCGGTGAAGTAAAAGGTTTCGTTGCCCACCTCGACAATAGTCAGCTTGCAATGTTGGAAAGTGACCCCGCCGTGGAAGCCGTGGAGCCGGACCGGATCGTTTCGCTTTCGGCCTGTTTTACGGTAGTGGAACCCCGGCGGGTGGCGTGGGGCGTCCGGCGCACCGGCTACTCGGACGGAACCGGCAAAACGGCATGGGTGATTGATACCGGCATTGACCTCGACCATTCCGACCTGAACGTAGACCAGACCCGGAGCCTTTCTTTCGTGCCCGGCAAAACTGCCGATGACGACAATGGCCACGGCACCCACGTAGCCGGTATCATCGGGGCGAAGAACAACCGCATCGGTACGCTGGGCGTTGCTTCAGGGGCGACGCTGATTGCTCTCAAGGTACTTGACGACAAGGGAGACGGCTACCTTTCCAAAGTGATCAGCGCCGTGGCCCACGTGAGCCGCAATGGCAAGGCCGGCGATGTAGTGAACATGAGTCTGGGCAATGAGGCCTCCGCGCTGCTGGACCGCGAAGTGCAGGCTGCCGCCCAGAGAGGCATTCTGTTTTCGGTGGCGGCCGGCAACGATGCCAGAATGGCCTCACTCAACTCCCCGGCCCGGGTAAACCACCAGAATGTGTTTACCATCTCGGCGATGGACAGCACCGACACCTGGGCAAAGTTTTCCAACTTCGGCAATGATGCCGTAGACTACTGCGCCCCCGGGGTCCGGATTCTCTCCACCCACCTCAATGGCGGCTACGCCGTGATGAGCGGAACCTCCATGGCAGCCCCGCACGTGGCCGGCTTACTGCTGCTGAGGGGCAAAAGTCTAGCCTCCCGGGGTTTCGTAAAAAACGACCCCGACGGCACTCCCGATCCGGTGGTGGTCTGGTAAGGAATGGCGGAGTCAGGCCCGGCTGACAACGGAACTTCTGCCGGAGCCACTTCGCAGCGGAACACACCCGCCTGAAAAACGGATTTTCAGCAATTGCCGATTTGTTCTATATTGTAGGGATAAACTTAGCCTTACCCAACTTTATGGATCTGCTCCAACCGATTGAAAAACTGAAACTTTCCCCTACAGACGACGGTCAGATAAAGGAAATGGTTGACGACTGTAATGGCCTGATTGACCGCTACAATGCCAGATTGCCCTCCGGAGAACAATCTGCGCCCCAGGCTTCCGCCGGTACGGATCAATTGCAGGGCCTGTACATTCAGATTGTCAACTACAAGAAAAAAATAGAAAAGATCAGAATGGGTTATTAGGTAGGGAATGGTTGAATAAACAGAAATAAGAATTTCGGAACACAGGGCACAAAAAAAAGGCCGGCGCAATGCCGGCCTAACTCTTTCTTTGGTGATCATAACGGGTAATCAATCCTGACCCTTTGTCTCCTTACGACTTACGACTCTGGACTTACAACTAAAAACTAACCACTGACCACTTCTCACTTCTCCCCGATCGAAATCGCTTCCAGCGCCTGTTCGCGGCTCATCTTATTGGACTCGTAGGCTTCCAGCACGGACCGCTTCACCGACACATTGGCCCGTTCGGGCACGTTGCAACCTTTACAGGCCGGCAACGCCACACTCAGCAGGATCACCTGATCCGCGGACAGATTCCGCAGCGTACGGCCGTAATCCAGCATTGTCTCGCGGATGTCTTTCTTAAACTGAACATAAGCATTTTCCTTTACCCGGTTGAGTGCAGAATCCGCCTGGGCTTTTGTGGTAACCGATGAGGTCGTGCTACCACCCGAAGAAGTGGTGGCGGTCGCAAAGGTCTCTCCCGACCTGACCCGGACCACTGTGCTGCCTTCGTGCCGGAGGCTCATGTCTATCAGGTAGATCACCCCAAAACTGGGCAGGAGGTGGTAACTGATGTTGTTCACCTTGTAGGAAACTTCCTGACTGACGGGATAAAGTGACTGCAGAATACCGGCAAAAACTTTATACTCCGCAAAATTTTCCCGGCTCTGGTTGTCCTGATTAATGCGGATGCGGCTTTCAAGGTCTTTCCTGTTCAGTTTGCCGGCCCGGTAGCTGGCCAGATCTTCCCGCTTTACCTCGGCGCTGATGCGGGGCATGCTTTCTGGTCCGCAATCATTACAACCCGAAATAAAGCTGTGACCACTCCGGGCATTCTCGTTGTACACGACCATTACCCGTTCATTGGGCGAAAGCTGTCCGATGGCATCGGCGTAATTGACCAGAAATTCCCGCATATTCGACGTAATCAGGGCAGTATGGGCCTGCAGAACGCTGTCAGTCCTGCTCTTCGCAATGATGCGCGGGTCTTTGGGGGGAGCATCGTTTCTACCGGATTTATCCTTCTCGTTTTTCGCTTTCTCCTTTACTTTCTCTCTTTCATCTGTCTGCACCACGTGAACCTCCGGCGCCCTGCCGGCAACCACGTTGGGAGCAGGCCTTACCACCGTCACTGAAGAGGAGGATGAGGAACTGGTGTAGGCAAAACCCGAACCCATCCGCACCGAGTAGGCCGGGGCAATGAACAGCACGCCGTAGCCGGGTACATAAGATCCCTGGGCACCCCGGTCGGAGGAGATGTAAATGGCGCGTGACCGGTTGGCGGCCGAACTGTTCTTGAACAATTCGTTGAGCACTTTTTCCATGATGTCAATGTCCCTCTCCATCCGGTCCCGGTCTACGGTAGGGTTCTGTCCGTAGGTGTCCGTGGTAAAACATCCCGCCAGCAGCGCCAGCAGGCACAAAAAAGCGCGAAAGCAAAGCAATGTTTTCATGTTAAATAAGGTGAGTAGATAAAAGTATTTCAGTATAGCGATTGGTTTGGGTATGTCTATCTCTGAGGGGCAGTCTGCACCGATTCCAGAAGCGCATCAATTACCTGTTCGGTTTCCCGGAATTTGACTTCTGATTTACGGTCCATTTCTTCGATGCTGGCCAGCACCAGTTCCGTATCTTCGGCCCTGATCTGGTCGAGGTAGCGGGCAAAATTGGTCAGCGACTCCTGAAGCTGCCGCTGCTGCTGTTCGCTGGCCGCCTGAAAGGCATTTTCGATCAGGCGCAGGTTTTCGTCGGAGAGCGCCGCCATGATCTGTTTCATCTGCGCGTCGGACAACTGGCGGCGCGGCCGGCCGGCCACCGTCTGTACTTCCTTCTCTTTTGCCTGAGCGGCCACCCGGCGGTTGAGTTCGTTCAGCGACACCTTCAGGCCGGCCAGTTCCCGGTAAAACTGCCCGGAATGATCCGGTGCTTTCTCCGCTTTCAGCGCCTGCATTTCCGACCGCAAGGCAGCAAGCGTATTCCGGATTTCTTCGGAATGGTTGTCAGGTACGGAGACTTCTCCCACCGGTCCGAAGCGAACGGCCAGTCCGTTGCCGTCCGCCGTCACCCGGGTACGGGTAAGGGAGCCGGCCACCAGCAGCATTGTCAGGCTGGCGGCTACTGCCAGTACGGCCTGCGTAAAGCGGCTCAGGTACCGGACCGGAACGGGTCTGGTCCGGGCTACCTCTTCCTGTGCCGGCAGCGGCTCCAGGAACACCGGCGGGGGCGGCGCCTCCACGTCGGGTAAACGGTGCAGATTGCCCAGCAGTTGCCGGGTCTCCTCCAGTCCGGCGGCCCATTCCGGGGAAGCGGTCAACAGGGCCTCAAACGATTTTTTCTCTTCCCCCTGCAACTCACCGCAGAGGTAACTTATCAGCAGTTCCGGAGATGGTTTATTCTTCATAGTGAATGGCTTCCTTCGTAATGTTCCACTTTGCCAAAACTTTGCGCAGGGCCTTCAGCCCGTAATACATGCGCGACTTCACCGTGTTTTCTGATTCCGACAGCACATCGGCAATTTCCGGAAAGGTCAGTCCTTCAAACTCTTTCATCAAAATGACCAGCCGCTGCTCGTCAGGGATCAGCGTCAGGGCTTTCCGCAGCAGCTCTCCCCACTCCCGGCCGGCAAGGGCCCGTTCGGGATTGTCGCTACCAGCCACTTTTTGCCACGGCTCCGTTTCCGCCAGATAACCGCCACTTATGGACTCAGTCGGGTGCCGGCCTGCGTTCCGGCTGTGGGCCCGGCAACTGTTGCTGGCGATTATATAAAGCCACGCCCTGAAACGGCCGGGGTCCTTCAGGGTCCGGATCGCCTGATAGGCCTTGATAAAGGTCTGCTGGGTCACTTCCGAGGCCTCGTCGTAATCGTTCAGGTACCGGTACGTGAAGTTGAATATGCGCTTGTGCCAGCTTTTCATCAGCTGGTTAAAGGCGTACAACTCCCCCCGGATGGCACTCTCAACCAGTGGCCTTTCGTCAGTCATGCAGTGTGGGGTGGCTTAACTGAGATAAAGATGATGAAGCGGGAGGAATAGTTTTAAGAGAGTGGCAGATTTTTTTGGGAGATGTGAAAAAGGTTCTCCTGCACCAGGGCAGTTGGTACGGGTCTGGCAGTATGGGGAGTTTCACCGGTGGCCTCACCCCCGGCCCCTCTTCAAGGAGCTACGATCAGGACACAAAATGAAAAGCTATTCAGAGGTTCCGGGAAAAGCAGTCCTGAGTGTTCATTTCAGCTTTTCTGAAACCTCACCCAACCCCTCTCCTTGGGAGAGGGGAGCCGCAACGATCTAACTAACAGTTAGTTGTGAAATATGTCAGGTTCCTGGAGACATTCAGGGAGAACCAGATAAAATCCCACTCTGAATCCCTCCCCGTTGGCGGTGGGACTTGAAAAAACGCCTATTCTTACTCCCCTTCCCCAATGGGGATACGACCAGAATACATATTTTAACTTGCTGTAAATCAGCTCGCTGTAGCTCCCCTCTTTCAGGGAGAGGGGCGGGAGTGAGGTCTGGTTTACATCATTCCCTAAATGTCTCCAGGAACCATGTGTCATAATGGTAGCTCCAGGGAGAGGGGAGCAGCAGCGAAGCTTCTGCCGTTTCATGCCTCCTGCGCGTCAAGACAGCAGTTTTTGTATTTTTCGCCGCTGCCGCAGGGACAGGGTTCGTTGCGGCCGAGTCGCCGGCCGTTGGGGTTCAGAAGCTGGTTGAAATCGAGGCGGTATTTCAGGCGGGGATTCTGGCCGAATACTTTGGTGAGTAATTTATAGGTACGGGGGTGATTCTTCTGCAGCCGGGCCGGGTCTTCGAAGAAATACTCCGTCATCACCGCAAAAAACTCGGCCGGTAAAGTTGCCCCGTAAGGGTTGATGTTGTTTTCGCCCTTCTTGATTTCCTGCATTTTGCGGTCCATGATTTCCTTCCACGGCTGCACCAGTTCGTCCGGCAGATAGGCATTGGGTACGCCGTCCACTACCCCGTCGGCCTCGTCGAGCAGGTGCGCAAATTCGTGAATGCCCACGTTCTGGCGGTCTTTCATGTCAGAAAAGCCCTGTTCCAGCGCCGACCGGGAAATGGTCATGTAGTGCTGGTTCTGGAAGGGCTGCACCTGTCCGGCAATGATGTTCTGGTCCTGCTCATCCACCTGCCGCGTTCCTACCGCCCCCTCAGTCACGAATACCTCGCCCAGGTTGTCGTACTCCCAGCCTTTAAAGCCAAATACCGGGATAATCGCACTGGCCGCTACCAGCACCCGCACGGTATCGTCAATTTTGGTTTTGATGCCTATAATGCGTTTTTCCCCGATGAAGGTTTGCACCAGTTGTTCAAATCGTTTTTTTTCTTCCTCCGAAAGCGTGTGGTAAAAGCCCACCCGCGACTGGAGGGTGTGCCGCCATCCGGCCGGAAATTCCTGCTTCAGAATCTCTTTGCGCCGCCTCGATTTCCGGGTAAAAAGCCGGTAAAGCAGCAGGCCGGACACCAGAACAATAATTGAAAAAAATATAATGCTGTCACTCATGGGGGTTGGGGGTTGAATCCCCGGCTATCGGAATGTTTATAGGTTCAAAGGCGGAAAACTGACCTTTGCCCTACCTTTGGGTACCGGTTCGTTTTCACCTGAAAGGTGCATACGCGGTAATCAGGATTAGGTTAGAACTGTTCCCAGGCCCATTGATTATGAATATTGAAACCGAGCGGAAGTTTCTCGTAAAGGACACCTCGTGGAAAGAGGGTGCCGAAGGCGTGGCGTACCGGCAGGGTTACCTGAGCAGCCACCCGGAGCGGACTGTCAGGGTACGGACGGCGGGAGAAAAAGCATACCTGACCATCAAGGGCAAACCGGTGGGGGCCAGCCGCAGTGAGTTTGAATATGAGATACCACACGCCGAAGCCGAACGGTTGCTGGATCAGCTTTGCGAAAAACCACTGATTGAAAAGATCCGCTACAAAATACTTTATGCGGAAATGCTCTGGGAAGTGGACGAATTCAGCGGGGACAACACCGGGCTGGTGGTCGCGGAAGTGGAGCTTGCCAGCGAAGATCAACCTGTCGAACTGCCGCCGTGGGCCGGGGCAGAAGTAACGGAAGATCAGCGGTATTATAACTCCAGCCTGGTCGGGAATCCGTTTTCTCTTTGGGGGAAATAGAATCACGGAGTTAATCATAAAAATTTCTCGCAGAAGAAGGTTCTCTCAGATTCCCGCGGATAAGGTCGCAGATTCCCGGAGATTAATATGAAATCAGCGAAAATCTGCGGAGATCTGCGAGAAATTTTTCCTGTGAAAATCAGTGAGAACCTTCTGCGGGAAACTTTTCCTGCGGAAATCTGCGGAAAACAATCTATTTCCCTCTTTTCTCCCCGGCGGAGAGCTCCTGCATGTCCTCCTCTGTGAGCCCGAGAGCGGCCGAGGCCGTATTTTCCTCCAGGTGCTTCACCGACGAAGTGCCGGGTATGGGCAGCATTACCTTTGACCGGGCCAGCAGCCAGGCAATGGCCACCTGGTATTCGCTGGCCCCGTGGCGGGAGGCTACGTGTTTCAGCGCCTGCTGCGTACCGATGCCACCAGCGGAAAGCGGGTACCATGGGATAAAGGCAATGTTCCGCTCTTCGCACCAGTCCAGCACGTCTTCCCAGCGGCGTTCGGCCAGGTTATAGAGGTTCTGAACCGAGGTAATGGTAATCATCCCTTCGACTTTGCGCAGGTCTTCCACGCTTACCTCCGAAATACCAAAGTGCCGGAAGTAGCCCTGCTCCTGCTTTTCTTTCAGGAAGCCGATGGTTTCCTCCGCGGGCACCTTCGGATCGAGGCGGTGCAGCTGGTACAAGTCAATCCGGTCGGTTTTCAGGCGTTTCAGGCTGCCTTCCAGCGCCTCCTTCAGGTGGTCGGGATGACCATTGATGGGCCACTGGTTAGGGCCGGTACGGGTAAGGCCGCCCTTGGTGGCAATGACCAGCCCCTGCGGGTACGGGTGCAGTGCTTCGGCAATCAATTCTTCGGAGATGTAAGGCCCGTACGAATCGGCCGTGTCAATGAAGTTGATGCCCAGGTCAATACACTTTTTAAGCACCCGGATGGCTTCGGCCTTGTCTTTGGGCGGTCCCCAGATGCCTTCTCCGGTAATGCGCATGGCACCGAAGCCCATCCGGTTGACGGTCAGGTCGCCGCCAATGGCAAAAGTGCCGGCGGCAGAAGCATTGATTTTTTGTTCTGGCATGGTTGAAGGATTGATTGTTAAATGGTTAAACTGTTGGATGGCCGGAAGGTTCCCAAAGAAAAAAGCAGTTGCCTTCCCCGCAAGCTGCATTTCCTGAAAGGTGGTCCCCTTCAACTTATTTTCAATTGTCAATTATTTTCACACTTTCTTCAGCACGTTCAGCACGCCGCTGGGTGTGTAATCGCCGAGGGGTTGGTTGTTGCGGGTGATGTTCCGGAAAACCGGCCGCTGGCCCAGCAGGAGGGTGTCAATGGTGAACTGGTCGCCGGTGATGATCTGCGACTTGAAGTGCTGCACGATCAGGAAGCGGTTGTTACCGATAAACATTGCCCGGATCAGCCGGTCGTTCCAGCCCAGTTCCAGTTGTGCCCCGGCCGCCAGTTGCGAGGAAATGATCACCGTATCAAAACCGGCCGGAGTGGCTGCCGGTGGTGGCAGGGTCTGGCTGAAGTCCGGCATTGCAGGTGCAACCGGAGCCGACTGCGGCTTTTCCTGATAAGCCTTCCGCAGGAATATGCCGTCGAGAATGCCGTACTCGGTGCGGTCATCGCTCATCAGGATCTTGTCACTCCCGAAGCGGCTCACCTCGGCCCGCAGCTCGGCTGAGTTACGCAGACTTTCGCCCAGCAGAATGATCTTGTCCACGTCTTCGGGCCGTTGGCTTTCCCGTTCCAGAAACAACTCGAAACTCTGCGACACGTGCCGCACCTGAAAGGTTACCAGCTGCTCGATTTCATCCTTTTTCAGCACGACCTTATTGTCTACACCCCGTTCTACTGCAAAATCAGTTTTCACCTCCACGAACGGCCGGGAATCGGTATCCAGCTGGCGGGTCCACCCGCGGGCGAAGCGGAAGTGGCGGCGGTATTCTTTCTCGAGTTCCTCCTTGTGTTGCAGGAGACGGCGGCGGGCATTTACGTAATTGACGGTGTAGGTGGCAATCACGTTCACGCGGCTGTCTACGCCCAGCAGCGGATAAGTATGGGCACCGGTGCGCTCCACGGAGGCGGCATTGTAGCACTGGATCAGGGAATAATGCAGGTCGTCGCCGAAAGCTTCCATCACCACTACTTTCCGGTGGACACCCGCCGTCAGGTGGTTGGAGGCAAAAAGACTCAGGGCCAGCGTTTCGGTGGGTACGAAAACGGCATCGTCGGGGTCGTAGCCGATGCGCCGCAGGTAGTCCGTAAATACCTTCCGGGAGGCCTCCCCTACTCCGTCGGACCAGCTTACTGCAACGGGAATGCGGGCGGCCGGATCAAGGGCATTGGTAAGTTCGCCCAGCACGGTCAGGTACTCCCGCCGGATGTCGTCCATCACTACTTTCAGCAGCTCCACCACCGGCACCGTGTAGTGAAACACCCGGTACTGCGCTTTTTCGTCGAGAATGATATTCAGGAAATCACCGTAGGTATCGGGCAGGTTGTCTTCAAAATCAGGCTGGTAGCGGTCGCCGTAGAAAATGCGGTTGGCTGCCGTATCCACGAAGAAGTAAAGGGGAATGCGGGCGTAGCCTTTGGCGGTCAGGGGGGTAAAGGTATCGAATGGCTTTACCCCCGCCAGCATGAAGTCTTTATCCACGTAGAGAGCAAGTCGGCGGTTCATCGGAGCTTGTTGGTTTGGGGTGGCGGTCCAAAGTTACAAAGATGTACTGCTCCCAGGGAAAAACCAGCGGGCACCTGATTATTTACGGTCCGGAAAAATCATGTACTCAAGTTGTTAATTTTGATTTGCAAAAGCCATTCACAGCAAACTATATTTCGGCTTCCGGTAAAAGCCGGTTGAGTGAACGTCCAGCAGAATTATTCAGATTCAGGATTGCCACTTCTTCCCAACTTTTTACGTTTCCTGCTCCTATTCTTTACAATTTTAATCCATCAAACAACATTTTGAATGAAAAAAATTACTCTTTTTTCCCTCTTTTGTTTTATTCCCTTCCTGGGGGTGTCAGCTCAGGATTCGTTACAGGTAAATTCCGGAGCAGATTCATTCAAGGCTGGCAGGGGAAACGTTGCTACTGAGTTGAATGTGAATCCTTTCCGGGGGGATATCGCCTTTAACAATGCGCTCAATCAGGTGAAATTCAGGTATTTCGCCTCCGATGGCCTTGCCATCCGGCTCGCATTCGCCGCCAGCAGCGTCCGGAATCAGGTAAATAATACACAGCCCTACGGCACCAATCCTACTACCTTTGAACACCTGAGAAAGTCGGGCACCTGGGGTTTGAATTTTGGTTTGGAAAAACACTTTACCGGCACCAGAAGATTGTCGCCATACATCGGGGCGGAACTGACCTTCACCAACAAATCGTCGTCCGACGAAATCGTCAACGGCGGGGTGACCACCAAAGTGAAAGGGGCGTGGGTAGCAACCAGTTATACCCCCGGGTTTCCTCCGTCCACCTCCTATACTGAAAGAGGGTTTATCCGGTTCGGGGCCAATCTTGTTTCCGGGTTTGATTTCTACATGGCCCGCAACTTTTTCCTTGGCTATGAGTTTACCCTCGGCTTTGCCAGCACCCGCTTCAAGGATGTGGATGTCTCCACCATTTACTCAGCGGGTACTTCTCCCGGCGGGAACAGTAACAACGTGAAAAACGACGAAAGAAGCTTTTCTGCCGGTCCTGGTCTGATCAATGGCATCCGGATCGGATATGTATTCTAAAAAAAGAGAGCAACCATCATGAAAACGAAAATCAGTGTTTTGTTCCTGCTGGCGGGCGTTTTGTTCCTGCTGTCGTGCAAAAAGGACGAAGAGATCTTTCCGAAAGTTGAAACCATCGAAGCCCGCCCTACCTCGTCTACCTCCTGTTTTCTCAAAGGAAGCATCACTCAGGTTGGCAGCAGCCCGGTCGTAGATTTCGGCTTCGTGTATTCCTCACAATTTACGCCGGACCTCGGGTCGGGTGTGAAAGTATCACTGGGCAGGAATGTCTCCGCTGCTCCTTTTGAAAAGGAAGTTACGGGCCTGATGTCCAGTAGCTGGGGAAGAACCGTTACTGCCCGGGCTTACCTCACCAATGAGAAAGGCACCGTGTACGGCAGTACAATCACCGTTACGCTGCCGGTGGTGTCTGTTACCAGTATTGCCCCCAATTCGGGCCGCGCCGGTGACCGGATCACCATTTCCGGATCACACTTTGGCGATAAAAGTACAATTGAGGTGAAATTTGCCAATGCTACCGCAACGGTGGCTGAGGCCACTCCTTCGACCGTTGTCGTGCTGGTGCCTTCCAATATCAGCACCAATAATTACTACAACCGGGAAATCCCGGTTACGGTAAAAGTTGGCGGCCAGCAGGTGAACGGGTACACTATATTCAATGTGATTCCTACTGCCAAGGACTTTTCGCCAAAAACGGGCACTTTCGGCAGTACTATTACCATCACCGGTGATAACCTGCCTCAGTCTTCCGCTTATTATGGCATATCCGTCAGCTTCGGCAATACCAACGCATCCATCACCCAGTTTACCCCGGGCAGCATGACGGTGGTTGTGCCGGCCGGCGTGACTGAGGAGCGGCTGAAAGTCCGGTTTACGGCCCTGGGGCAGACTACCGAGTTGCCGGGTGAGTTCGTTATCACGCCTCCCACCATCTCTTCGGTGAACCCTGCTGCCGGGTTGCCGGGCAGTTCGTTTACCATCAGCGGAACCGGGTTTAATCCGGGCAATGGATATTACGGAGGTTTGAATACTGTAAAACTGGGAACCCAGACCGCGACCATTACCAGCGCCTCCGCCAGCAGCATCACAGCCACGGTACCGACGGGATTGGCGCTGGGAAATTACCCCATATCTGTATCTACCGGGGTGCATACGGTAACCGCCGCGCAGGAATACACGGTTGAGTCGCCGAAGATTACAGGCTTCTTCCCCGCGTCAGGCACCGTTGGAACCGAAGTGGTCATCAGCGGCTCTTTCAGCGGGTCGCAGTACTCTTCTTCGGTTCTGTTTGGTTCGGTTTCGGGGAATATTCAGAGCATGACTGCTTCCACCATACGGGTTCTGGTTCCCTCGGGCGTATCTTCGGGAAAAATGAAGATTTCCGTGACAACGGCCGGTCAGACGGTAAGTTCTGCGGAAGACTTTACAGTACTGGCGCCGGTCGTGACCGGTTTCTCACCTGCTTCGGGAGTGCCCGGCACGCTGGTAACGATTAGCGGAACCGGCTTCAGCCCGAATACCTACAGCAACACCGTCAGTTTCGGGACCGTCCAGACGACCATCACCCAGGCAACGGCGACCAGCATCACGGCGATAGTGCCTTCCAATGTAGCTCCCGGCTCAATGAAAATCTCCGTCCGGACCAATGGCCTGTTGGGCGTGTCACAAGAAGATTTTACAGTTACGCAGTAAGAATTCAGATCAGGACTTTCTCAAAAGTGGTCAGTGTGACACTGACCACGGTAAATATACTGTATGGACCGCCGTTTGTGTCTCACAAACGGCAACCCGGAAGCGTTTTGAGAAAGTCCTGTAGATATACGTTGTGCCAGAAAAGGGGTACGAAGCCGGCTTCGTACCCCTTTCTCATTTATAAAATTTCATTTTACCACTGCCACCGTCTCCTGACTGTACCCCGCAAAAACACCGTAGCCGTTTTCCACGTTGGTGTACGCATGAGCACCGCCTCCCCGGCAAAAATGTCGAAGTTCTGGTTGGTCAGGTGTCCTTGCAGTTTCTGGAAATACCGGAAATATTCACTGCTTACGGTTTTGAGGTAGAACCTGTATGTTCTTTTTGCGTTGCGGTTGGGTGTGCTCCATCCCGGATAGAAGTTCAGGACCACACTTTGCTTTTGCCCGTCAAATAGCTGATCATCCACCATTGCCAATCCGCCCCCATAGCCTGAGGTCTTCACCGTTGGCTGATCGCTGTACAGGTACAGGGAATTGAAACCACGGATGGTGTCAAATTTTGCGGTAGCAAAGTTGGGCCTCACATGCATAAAGTCGAAAGTCCCCTGCATTGCATAAAAATTGCTTTCTCCGGCCGGGTCCTCAAATGTGTACGTGACCGAACTGATAAAGCTCCCGTTCTGGTCTACGCCCGCCGAGTCCCTGTACACAAAATTGGCAATTGGTACCGGCAGCGGAACGCTGCTTTGAGCCGTTGCGTCCGGATAGCCGGGTACCGCTACCCGCACCCGGTAAACACGACCAGCCGTTGGCTTGAAAGAATTGCTGCGGTAATATTCCTGTTCTGCGTTGTAAGGCAGGGTTTCTACCTCCGCATCATTTTCGTAAATCACCACTATGGCGTTTTTGAGCACTTCGTAACTCCGGGCGTCCAGCAACGGCAGGGTGCCAAACACCCGCACGGTAAACAGACTGTCGGGGGTGAACAGCGAGTTGATTACGATTTGCGGCTTCTGGTCCGGAAAATCAACAAATACCTCCTTCTGACAGCTGAGCAGCAGGCCCGGCAGTGCCAGCAGCAGAGAAATGCGTAAAACGGCAGATATCTTCATCACTCAGAATTTAAAATTATAGCTGAACGAAGGAATGACCGGAAACAGGCTGAACTGCTTGAGCCGGCGGCGACCCTTGTCGTAATCCAGAAAATAGAAATAGGGATTCTGGCGGTTGTAGGCATTGTAGAGGCCAAGGTTCCAGGTGCGTTCGCCCCAGCGCTTTTGTTTCGTAAAGCTGATGCCAAGGTCCAGCCGGTGGTAAGCCCTCATCCGGAAACCGTTGCGGCCCTCGTATACGTGCGCCTGATTGAAATATTGCCACTCCCGGCTGCCCGGCCAGTTATTGGCCGGCCGGTCGGCGATTACCGGGTAGCGGGCCACGCCCAGCGTGGTGGCGTTGCCGGTGCCGTACACCCAGTCGCCGGAAATACTGATCCGGTCGTTGATCCTGTAAGTGGCGGCAATGCCGGTGTCGTGACGGCGGTCGTATTTGAAGGGATATTCGCGGCCAAAGTTCAGGTTCTCAAACTGCCGGTACGTCCGCGACCACGTATAGCCCACCCAGCCGTTGAGCCGGCCGGTTTTCTTCTGCAAAAGCAACTCCAGACCGTAGGAGGTACCGCGGCCCCCGGTTTCGACGCTCTGCTGCCAGTCGGCGGTATTGCCGAAGAAGCTGGTCCCCTCCTTGTATTCGATCAGCCCGCGCATGTCCTTGTAATAGGTTTCCACACTGGCCTCGTACACATTGTCCGCAAATGACTTTGCCGCGCCCAGCACCCACTGCTGCGACCACTGCGGCTTCACCAGACCGGTTGCCGGCACCCAAAGGTCGGTCGGCAGACCGGCATCGGAGTTGGTAAGCAGGTGGATGTACTGCTGCATGGTGGCGTAGGAAGCCTTCAGCGAATAATCTTTCGGAAACAGATACCGGGCGGCAATCCGGGGTTGAAGGGAAGAATACTGCTTGCCGTTTACAAAAAATGTGGAAAAGTGCAGGCCAAAATTTGCCTTCAGGTGTTTGGCGATTTCCCAGTCATCTTCCAGGTAAGCGGCCGTTTCAACTGCCCCAATATTGGATGCCCCGAAGGTGGTGTCGCTGGACTGGGCGTCCGTATCACTGGACCGGATTGCCGTAATGCCCGGCCGGAAGGTATGGCGGATGGCATTGCCCCCGAACCGGACGCTGTGGCCGGGAGACGGGTACCATTCCATATCGGCCTTCGCGTTGTAATCTTCAATGCCGGAATTGTAGCCGAACAGGGAACTTTGCGCGGTGGTACCGTCCGCATTGTGGGTTTTGGTTTCCTGCCTCGATTCAATCAGCAGGCGGTACCGGGTATAATTAGCGGTGAAATTGCCAAACAGCTTTTCGTTGAAAACGTGGTTCCACCGGAGGGAAGTAAGCACGTTGCCCCACGCCAGTTTGAAGCGGCCCAGCGATTCATTCTCAACGTTGCTGCTGGTCTGGTACTTTTCGCGGATGCGGGTAATGGAACGGTCGTCGCCGCTGTAAAAACTCAGGTACAGGCGGTTTTTGGGCGAAATGATGTGGTTGATCTTGCCATTCAGGTCGTAGAAGTAATAGCCGAAGGAGCCCTGGTTATCGGAAGCCATTTTTGAAACCGGCCGCATGATCAGATCGAGAAATGTCCGGCGGGCCGAAAAGATAAACGAAGTCCGGTCTTTGATGATTGGTCCTTCGAGGGAAAGCCTGGTGGCTACCAGCCCGATGGCGCCTTGGCCGTGCAGCTTTTTCATGTTGCCCTCCCGCATCCGGATGTCAATCACCGACGATAACCGGCCACCATACCGGGCCGGATAGCCGCCCTTCATTAAACTCACGTTGCTGATGGCGTCGGCGTTGAATACCGAGAAGAAGCCGCCGAGGTGGTTTACGTAGTAGAGCGGCGTGCCGTCCAGCAGAATCAGGTTCTGATCCGGACTGCCGCCCCACGTAAATGCCGGCAGACCCTTCACTGCCCGACTGAACGCCGGGCAAAAGCTGAATGACTTTGAGCACATCCACCCCCAGCAGGGCCGGCAGCGCCTTGATCTGCGCAATCGGAATTTCGATGGTGCTCATCTGAGTGGTTTCGTGGATCTTCTGCGTTTTTTCGGCAGTTACCACCACTTCATTGAGTTCCGTTACCGGCTGCAGGTTGTGGCTGATCACCGTATTTGCAGAAAGGTAAAGTTCTGCGGAACTGAGGCGTAGCCCACGTATGAAAACACCAGCCGGACCGAATCCTGTGGCAGGGTGAGGCTGTAAAATCCGTAATTGTTGGTGCTGGTCCCCTTGCCAGACTTGTAGTCATATACATTGGCACCAGGAAGCACTTCACCCGAAAGGGCATCTTTGAGGTAACCGCTGATGGTATGCTTCTGTGCGTAGGAAAATTCTATAAAAGAAAAGAACACCAGCAGCCAGCAGGATTTTCGCATAAAAAAGTGGAAAAGTTTCGGAAGCAGAATGGTCCACGAAGATGCCAAATCCAATGGTGATAAAAAATTTAATAAATACAGATCATGTTGTTAATATGTAACATTTTAAGCGTTAAAGATTTATTTTCCCGCAGCCTGTGCCTGATCTACGATGTCAGGCAGCCGATAATCCCGGTTTTGCTGCTCTTTCCGGTACCAGCCAAAAGAGGCCTTTGGCAAAAAGGGGCGTAAACGGGAGGAAGAGGAAAACACCGCCTACATTGAACATCACGTGGGCATTGGCAATCTGCCGGGCCACATCACCTTCCGGAGCCAGTTGCGCGGCCGCGTCAGCCAGCCCTCCGCCAGAGAAACGCCGATAATTACCGTAAAGATGTTGAACAGCAGGTGAAAAATACCAGCCCGGATGGCTTCCCGGTTACGGCCGATGGTAGCTACAAGGGTATCGGCACAGGTGCCGATTTCGGCCCCGAGCATAATGGCTACCCCGGTTGGCAGCGGCACCAGCCCCTGTGACGCCAGAATGATGATAATACCCAGCGTGGCCGAAGACGACTGAATGGCTACCGTATCCCACCAGTACGCCCCACCACGGATTGGTCAGGCCGGTCATCCAGTTCATAAAAGGCTGGTAAGACTTCAGGGTTCCGCCGCCCGGCCAATAACTTCCAGCCCGTAGAAAATGAGTCCAATGCCCAGAATAACCAGTCCTGCATCCTTAAGTTTCTTCCCTCTGCCTATAAAGTGCATCAGAAAGCCGGCTACCAGCAGAATGGAAGCGTATTCATTCAGGCGGAAAGCAATGATCTGGCTGGAAATGGTGGTGCCGATGTTGGCCCCCATAATTACGCCGAGAGACTGTACGAAAGAGAGCAGTCCGGCGTTAACAAGGGCAATGACCATGATGATCGTTACGGAGGAAGAATCCAGCAGTGTGGTGGCTACCGTACCCGTTGCCACTCCCGCCAGCGGATTTTTGGTAAACGTGGCCAGGATTTTTTCATCCGGTCCCCGGCCAGACGCTGCAGGCTTTCCGACAGACGGGATACGCCGTAAAGAAACAAAACAAGCCCGGCAACCGCTTCGAGAATCATTTTGAATGCATCCATGGGCCGGTCTGGGTTAATAATGAACTGAATTACTACCCTTAAGTACTCTCTTTTACTTTAACCTTATTGTGAAGCAGGCGTTATCCTTTCCGTTAACTCAATTGTAAAACCACAATTTGCGGGTGCAAACACCCGGAGGATTCAATCCGTATACTGCCCGGCCGGATTTTGGTACCTCATCCGAAAAAGCACTATTTTGAAGGCCATAAACTCACACCCGACGCCTCTGATGAAAATACGCCCTCTTTTGCTGCTGGCCACCGGCCTGCAAAGGGTTGCCTGCGGAAACCGCGCCGAATACGCCGTTGAACCCAAAGACCTCACTCAGTTTCACAGCCAGTACGTGGCTCAGGCCACTGCCCGGTCGGCTACCGATTCCCTGGCTGTCTACATTGATTACTCAAAAGGGATGCACGAGGGAATCATGGCCTCGGCCGATTTCATCCGGGAACTGCTGATGGCCAATTCTCCCAAAACGGTCTACTACAAGGTCGGATCGGCAGACCGCCCGCCACATTGATATCAACGCTACCGAAAATATTCCCTGGAACACCGGCAACTATACCGAAACCCGCTCCGTCCTCGACGAACCCGTGCGCCAGATCACCAACGGCAACCAGACGGCGGTATTCATCACCGATTTTGAGCTGGTAAAGGGTACGCAGGAGCTGCAGATCGTGCAGAACGGCAAAACCTATAAAACCAGCATCGATATTTCCTCATGGGCGGTCAATTATTTTGAAAACTGGCTGTGGGACGGCAACGCCATCGACATATTCGCCAAACCTTTTACCAAACAAAGTGCATGGGTATCTCAGTCGCAGTCACAGCACGTGTATACGATTGTTTTCACCCCTAAAGCCCTCACGGCCAGTCCGGCTTCCCTGATCAACCGGCCCCTGGAGCGCGGTTTTGGCAGTCAGGAGACCTGAAGCATTACCGTTTTTCGGCCGAAGACCTTGCCCTTCGGTCAGATTACGCCGACAAGGCCAACGTGGGCGGTGCCACCGACAATGCGGTGCCGCAGTGGCAGGTTAATGCATCCGGTATTTGAATATTACCAGTTCCGGCAAAAGGACCTGATGAAAATTCCGGACTACAATCCCAAAGACACCCGTTTTCTATAGCCTTTCCTGACAATGCCCCCGTCAACTATCCGGACCTGAAGCTGGACCTGAAAACTTATGACATTACCACCGAGTACACCGAGTACTACAATTTCCTGAACCCGGCGGACGAGGAAGCAAAGAAAAATACACCTACCACCAGCCCGCCCCGGTGGAAGATGTTTTTAATCTGGCTTACAATCCGGGAAAGAAAGAGATCGGCGTGCAGTTGCACCTAACTTTACCGGCGTAGAACGGCAGACCATGTACAAGGCTGATGTGATCGTTCGGGAGGCCCGCCCCCAGTTTGATCCCCGGATGCTCTCCGCCCTGCAGTGGACCGATGCCCGTGGTTTTGCAGTCCCTTCCCTGACCGCCAGCCTCACCGAAGCCCTCTCGCGCATCAACCTCAAGGACCGGGTGGTATATACGTACTACATTGAGTTGTATTGAGGAGTGAGAAGTCAGGAGTGAGAAGATAGCAGAACCTGACGTCAGCCGTCAGGAGGGATAGGGGTCTTTGCTGAATTACCTTTTTCAGTAACAGAAGGCACCTATGGGTGCTTCAAAATTACACCTCCCTGGTTACCATTTAGTAAATTATCCATAAAAAGCCCCGACTGAACTTTAAACCCCAACATGAAAATCAGCACCATTCTCCTGCAAGTCATCACCATCCGCAACCCGCGGCAACTTGAACAACTGGCTTACGAAACTTATTTGCTTGCAGTTATCGTGGCCATTATCTTCATTGGCATTTCATGGCTGGTTGCCAAACTCATCCAGTGGGAAGGCGGCCGCGATCCAAAAGATGCCGGTAAGCGCCGGGCTGCCTTTTTCATCATCTGGTTTATTGCCATTGCCTCCTTCTTCCTGTACAATATGGTCATAGTATCCGAAAAAGTTGCGCCCAACCTGCAGAGCCGTTTTTCGATGGTCAATTACCTGAGTACGCTGCTGCTGGCTGTGGTGTACCTCATTGGCGGTTTTCTCCTCAGCAAGCTGATGAAGAACAGTAAATACGGAACAATATTTCCGGGGAAGAAGTAAGGATTCATTAATGGACAATTGACAATTAAGAATTGTCAATTGTCACCTGCCGTCATTGCGAGGAGCAAGATTGGAAGGCGGGAAGGGCGACGAAGCAACCTCTTCCGGAGAATCGGGTAAGCGAACCCACAATCAGCATCAGCCATGAAACACGGCGGGGCAGTTTATATTCTGACCAATAAGAATCACACTACTTTGTACGTTGGAGTGACGTCGGATCTTCAATCAAGGCTGAATGAACATAAATTAAAGAAGTACCCGAACAGTTTCACGGCCAGATATAATCTTGATAAACTTGTGTATTACGAAGCTTTTCACAGCATTGAAGAGGCTGTTCTGAGGGAGAAGCAAATCAAAGGAGGCTCCCGGAAAAAGAAAGAGGATTTGATCCGGTCCATAAATCCTGATTGGCAGGATCTGAATAATAAATTGCTGGATTAATAAGGACTATGTGTTATGGTGTAAAGAGCAGGGGTGGCAACTTTGGCCTGATCAGAGATTCATTTCTCCGGAAGAGGTTGCTTCATCGCCCTTCCCGCCTTCCAATCCCGATCCTCGCAATGACGCGACAGGCAAATAATGTCAAACAACTAACTGACCAATGAACAAATACTTTATCATCGGAATCGGCGGAACGGGCATGCGGTGCCTTGAGTCTTTCGTGCACCTGTGCGCCATGGGCATGTTCGACAACTCCGAAATCCACATGCTGGCCCTCGACACCGACCTTGAAAACGGCAACTTTGCCCGGGTGCAGGAACTGGTGGATGCTTACGTGAAGCTGAAGGGCGAAAACAAACCCCAGCAGGCCCACGCCGACACGTTTTTTTCCGCCAAAATCAACTTCTACAGTTTCTCGCCGGATTATTCCCGCACCGAAACCGGCTCCTTCCAGCGCATTGCCAGGGTGAGTTACGCCGGCGAAACGGAACGCGATCTTGCCAGCCTGCTCTTCACCGAAAACGTGCAGAGCTTCGACCTCAAGCACGGCTACCGCGCCCAGACGCACGTAGGTTCGCTGCTGATGTACCATGCCATTCTGGACGAAGTGAACCGGAACCCGGGCGGCCACGTGTCGTCGTTTATTGACGAATTGTACAACGCCAACACGGCAGGTACGGTAAAGCTGTTCATTCTCGGCTCTGTCTTCGGCGGCACGGGGGCTTCTTCCATTCCGGTGATGCCGGCAGCCCTCGACACGGCCGTGCGTAAGCGCCACCAGGGCAAGACCCTGGACAAGCTCTACATCGGGGCTACGCTGCTGACGAGTTACTTTTCGTTCATCTCCCCTACCCAGTCGAGCCGGGAAGCGCAGCGGGTGGTGGCCGACTCCAAGAATTTCTCCATGAACTCGCAGGCGGCGATGATGTTTTACGAAGATGACCTCAGCGTAAAGCGGGCCTACCAGAAGTTCTACATGCTGGGCACGCCTACCAACGACTTCAAAACGGAACAGTCCGAAACTGACACCATCACCGGCGGTGCCCGGCAGCGCAACGATTCGCACTACATCGAGCTGTTTTCGGCTTTTGCCGCCTACGACTTCTTCAAAACCTCCGATACGGATCTTCAGAAGATCAAGGCCGATAAGAACGGCGTGCAGTACTTTTTCCGCACAATGGACGAAAGCGGCCGGCTGGACTTCAAGGATTTCCTGCCTGAACACGAATCGTCAGGCGTATTCCTGAAGCGGTTTACCGCTCTGGTGGCCATGTCGTTTCTGGTCAACCTCGACACGACGGACTTTTTTGCCAGTGCACAGCGGGGCGAACTCAAAAACATCACCGGCTACGAGGACATTTCCAAGGTCGAACTTGACGCGGCGTACAAATACTTCGGCCTGTTTCACTTCCGCATCAGCAACGACGAGGTGCGGGAAGGCTGGCTTCGGCAACTCTACCGGTCTACGGGCGGCGGCGACCGGCTCATGTTCAATCCGGAGCTTTTCGGCCTCTCCACGGCCCGCGATTTCCGGAAGTTTGACTACGGAAAACTGTTCCCCAAAACCAGCGAATACAACCGCCACAATTTCAATTCCGGGCTTTTCTCCAGTCCCTTCGACCGCTTCAAGGAAACCTTCGTAAAGGATACGACCGACAGTGCCTTTGCCAGCAAAAGTGAAAAGCTGATCAAGCGGATGTACGATGCACTGGTGAAGTTGTACGGGTTTTAGTCAATTGAAAATTGAAAATGGGCAATTGAAAATTGTCTGAATTGTAGCACTCAGACTGGAAATGCGGTGCTGGCTGAAGAAAACCACTCCTACACTATGTTCAATTTAAAAAGAACCTCTCTCGATAACTTCCGGGTTTTCAATACGGCTGCCAACATTGAATTTTCGCAGATCACCGTATTGACCGGGGCCAACAATTCGGGCAAAAGCTCAGTCTTCAAGGCATTGCTGCTGCTGAAGGAAAATCTGAAAAACGGGCTTTTCCATGACCTGAACTTTGCGGTAGGCAATCACAATCTGGGTGATTTCAGTTCTACCAAAAGCAGGAGCAGCACCGGCAACAATACCCTCAAGTTTACCCTGGACATGGTAGCCGGCGACGAGGATACCATCCGGACCGAGCTGCACTACTCCCCTTACCCGAATTTTCCCGAGAAAGCTTTTATCCGCTTTCTGGGCATCAGCTGGCTGGACAACGGCGAGGAAGCCGACCTCATCCGCATCGAACGGATGGTGGACGACGAACAGTTTCCGGTTGAATCTTTTTCCATTACCGTTAACATCGGAAATTTTATCACGCATAAATTTCAGGAATATTCATACCTGTTGCAGGAACGTGAACTGGCCGTCAAGCTTTCGGAGGCCAACGCCAACCTTGCCGGTTTTGCCGGCACGCTGGACCTGAGCCTGTACCAGTATTCCGTAGAAGGCGTAAGCGGTAAACTGGGCGATTATTCCAATGTAGATTCCCTGCTGCTCACCCCGCTGGGCGATTTTGCGATGTGGGACCTGCTGGGGGAAAACGAGTTCTGGCAGTCGGGGAGCGGCAGGATGTTTTTGCTGGAATACAGCAAGTTCGGCACGGATGATCCGGATGATGACGAAATGGATCACCGCCGGGAAGCAGCAGATTACATTTTTGACGAAGTGCTGGACATCTCGGGGCTGACCTATAAGATGCAGGAGTGGATCGAGCCGGTGATGGAGTACCACCTTGTGAACCAGATTGCCGACATTCAGCACCTGAGCGCCTTCCGGGGCAATTCCAAGCGGATTTTTTCCCTGGTAGACGACAATTCCCTTGACTCAATTCTGTTTGAATTTATCCAGCGGTACGACAAACTCAAACCCAACGAGCGGACTTTCCTGCATACCTGGATCAGCCGGTTCGGCATCGGGGATGAACTCATTGTCCAGCGGCTTTCGGGCATCGGTACCATCGTGAAAGTAAAGCGGGAAGGCGAACTCTACGACCTGACCGACCTTGGCTTTGCGTTTGCCCAGTTGCTGCCGATCATCCTGAAGGTGATTCTGGTCATTCATGCGGCCGTTAACGAACTGAGCGAAATCCGCTTTGACCTTGGCGATGAAGACGAAAGTGAGTCCGACGCCCTCAAACGGTGGGATGAAAACATCATGTACTACCCTACCCTGCTGCTGATCGAAGAACCGGAAAGCCATCTGCATCCCAAGCTGCAGGCCGAACTGGCTGATTTCTTCGCCGCTGCCAGCAGCCGGTACAACATTCAGTTTGCCATTGAAACCCACAGCGAATACCTGATTCACAAGCTCCGGTACCTGGTTCTCAAGAAGGTGATGCAGCCCGAAGACGTAAATATCTACTACATTGACGGCCTGAATCCGAAGGCATCCGGCAAGATCAGAAACATCCGGATCCGGGAAGACGGCAGCCTGACCAACGACTTCGGTAGCGGCTTTCTGGATGAATCGGGCAAATGGATGGAATTGCTGAAGGTGACGTATAATTAGCAATACACGTCACGCATGAACACATGAGCAGAAAAGACAAATACATCAACCCATTCACCGACTTCGGCTTCAAGAAACTCTTCGGCACGGAGTTTAATAAGGAACTTTTGATTGACTTTCTCAATCAGGTGCTGGGAGAACGGGAGCACATCAAAGACCTTACGTATTTGAACACCGAACATCAAGGCAGGCTGGAACAGGACCGGAAGGCCGTATTCGATCTGTACTGCGAAAACGAGAAGGGCGAAAAATTCATCATCGAAATTCAGAAAGCAAGTCACCTGTACTTCAAAGACCGCAGTATTTTCTACGCCACCTTCCCTTTGCAGGAGCAGGCACCCAGGGGTGGGGAGTGGGATTACTACCTGAAGGCCGTCTACACCATCTGCATCCTTAATTTCTCTTTTCCCGACCGGAGTGGTCAGGAACGGTACGTGCGGGAAGTGCAATTACTGGACAAGCAGACATACGAAGTCTTTTACGACAAACTCACGTTTATATATCTGGAAATGCCCCGCTTCAGGAAACGGGAAGAAGACTTGATCACGCATTTTGATAAGTGGTTGTACGTACTCAAGAACCTGCCCAAATTGCAGGAAAGACCGTTGAAGTTGCAAGAGAAGGTATTTGAGAAATTATTCAGCGAAGCCGAACTGGCCAAATTAACCCCCGAAGAGATGAAAACGTACGAAGAAAATCTAAAAGTCTACTGGGACAATTACAGCGTACTCGAAACGGCAAAGCACGAAGGAAGAGAAGAAGGGTGGCGGGAAGCGCGAATTGAACTCGCCGGACGGCTCAAACAAAAAAGCGTGGACCTGCAAATTATTGCTGAAACGACCGGGTTATCCATAGAACAGATCGAGAAACTATAAGGGAGTTGTAAACTACCAGCGGGAAGACAGCTTTGGCTGCCGGAAAAGCAGAAGAAGGGGCCAGAAAGGGCAAAGACACTGCCGGAAAGGGTTTGTAGAAATGCAATGGGAAATTGCAGAGAAGCTTGGCCGCCCCGTAGACCTGGTTGCGCAGGATGCCCTTTCCGGAAACCTCCAGCCGTATGTTGACCGGGACAAACAATTGATTTATGAAAGGCAAACCTGGTGATCCGGAAAGGCTGCAACACATCCTGCAGGCAATTCAGGAAATCGAGACTTATATCGCGGGCGCAACCCTCGAACTTTTTTCCCTTGCCGGATGACTAAAGAAACTTTTGGGCTGCGGCCAGCTATAAAATTAAAAACAAGAACAGTAAGACCATGAAATTACCAACTCCACCACTTTCAAACGTTCAGCTTGAACTCTTGAAGCTTTATGCTGCAGTTTGTCTGAAGAAGACCTGAAGGAACTGAAAAATCAGTTGGCACAGTTCTACGCCCGCAAATCCATTCGGGCCGCCAATGAAGCATGGAAGGAGAAAGGTCTGACCCAGGAAGATATGGGTAATCGGCTCAATGAGAATTAAAGATTTCCTCACTTATTACTATAGCATCTGAAACAATAATGTTGTATACACTTGTTAGCCGCAAGAAAAGCAGACCAAACTAAAATTAAATGATGAATACTATATTGGACAGAATAACTATTGATGATGAGTTATGCAATGGCAAGCCAACCATCAGAGGTTTGCGCATTACAGTTCAGACTGTATTGGATTTTTTACTTGCCGGTACGGGTGAGGAAGAAATTTTATATCAATACCCGGCTCTGGAAAAAGAAGATTTACAGGCTTGTAAATACTTTGCTATCCGGTTGATGGAAAGAAAATTCAGTATCCGGGAAATTGCTGCCTGATATGCCTGCATTCTTGATAGATGTAAACTTGCCCTACTACTTCGGTTTGTGGAATACGGCTGAGTATGTACATAAGTCAGACCTTAATCCAAATGCAAAGGACAAAGAGATTTGGCAATATGCATTATTAAGTTTTGTACGCAAAAAGCGTTGTCAAAAGACTATGCTTAAGCTTGGGGAAACTTTAAGGTAGGAAATATGGCTTTTCAAAACATCATCATCCGGGACAAGAATATTTTGGGTGGTAAACCTATAATCAAAGGCTCCCGGATCAGTGTGGAGCTGATTCTGAAAAAGCTTTCGGAAGGGGCAACAGTTGCTGATTTGTTGGCCAACTATCCGCACCTGCAGGATTTTCAGATTTACGCGGCTTTGGAATACGCTGCGGCTGTCATTGCAAATGAGGAGATCATTGACAGTGTTGCATGATTCTGGCCGACGAAAATGTCTACGGACTCATTATTAAAGCTTTGCGCGAGGCAGGCATTGAAGTTTTTTCTGTTTATGAAAATCAGCGCGGACTGAGTGATCACGAAATAACTCAAATCTCGCTCAATCCTCCCCGGCTTATCTTAACGGAGGACAAAGACTTCGGTGATCTGGTCTTTGCCTACGACCAAAAACCATCAGGCGTACTATTGCTTCGCTACACTTTCTCAGAAACGGAAGAAATTACCAAAGTACTGATTCACCTGCTTCAGACCAGAGGCAAAGACCTTTTTGGCAGGTTTGTCACAATTACAGTCAAAAAAATAAGGATACGAAATCTGCTTTAGGCCAATCAGAGATTTTAACGGGCCTAAACCTTTTCTGAGAATAACTACCTATTTATCGATGCCTTACAGCATCATTTAAAATTCATAATTTACAATTTAAAATTGCGCAGCTACTTAATATGACCAAGTCCCTCCTCATCCAAAGCTCCCAGGTACACACCGGCGACCGGGGCGAGTGGAACCGCTTCGACCAGCAGAAACCCTATATTCAGGGCATTCAGACCAGCGACGTCGCCACCCGCGAAATTGACGCCGTGACGCTCAATACAATGAGAAAAGCTAAAAATTCATGCCGATGAAACTTCCTAATTCACCGTTATCCAACGTTCAGATCGAACTCCTGAAACTTTACGCAACGGACTTGTCAGAGGAGGACCTGAAGGAACTAAAAAATCAGTTGGCGCAATTTTATGCGCGTAAATCCATACAGGCCGCTGATGAAGCATGGCAACAGAAAGGCTTGACGCAGGAAGATATGGACAAATGACTTGAGAAGGGGTAAAGGCAGCGTTTTGGATGCACCGTTGTTGGTGTTTTCACCAACAATAATATGCTCAACTAGTCGATGAGTTCTGAGCACACGCGTAATGACAAGTACCTGGCAAGAAAAAATAAGCTGCAATTACATGATTCATTTTGAATGAAGACACGAACAACGGCGTAAAACGAAACCAAAACCTATAAGTCAATGGCCCACTTTAACAAGTTGCAATTTTCGAACTTTAGAGCTTTCCAAGAACCAGTAACCATTGATTTTTCGGAAATCACGGTTCTCACCGGCGCGAACAACTCAGGCAAAAGTTCATTTCTCAAAGCGCTGCAAGTGCTCAAAAACAATTTACAGCTAAGCGTATTTTCTGATTTGAATTTTGCACAAGGAACGCACAATTTAGGCGATTTCAATTCCACAAAAAATAAGGACACACCGGAAAACTCCATAAACATCTCTCTTGTTTGCACAACTGATGTAAAAGAAAACAATGCAGAGGAGAATAATGCAGAGGAAAAGGTTTGTTTTGATCTGAGGTATGCGCCTTTCCCGAACTTTACTGAAAAAGCATATTTGAAGGGCCTGAATTTAGGCCTTATTCATGGGGAACAATATTATAACATATTAGAGTTTAACTGCAATTTCAATAATCATCTGCCTTTTGACGAAAGAATTGAAGTACATATAAATCTTCAAAACTTTATTGAAAAGAAAAATAACAAATACAACTATCTGTTTGACGAGAATGAATTGAGGCATAAACTAGCCGCTTCGGCCTACGAATTATCTTCGCTTTCTTCAAGCATTGATGACGATATCACCCTATCATTAGAAGGCAAGGCTAACGACATGCACCCTAGTCGTTTTCCCGCTTTCTTGGAAGCAAATATAAATACTGATTTGTGGAACTGGTTATTCGAAGAAGATTTTTGGGAATCCGAAGAAGGTCAATCTTTTTTTGAAGCTTATAATGGGAGAGAGATTGACGAAGATGAGGACGAGTTTGACTATCGGTACAAGGCGATGAATTACGTATTTGATGACATACTGAATCTGAATAGTGTGGCTTCAGATATACACGAATGGATAACTCTGAAACTAGACAACCTTCTACATCTAATCCAGAACATTCATCATTTAGGTGCATTCCGGGGCGAATCAAAAAGAATATATGGATTCTCAGAATCCCATTCAATTGATGCAATTCTATTCGATTTAGGGCAGCGATATGACATGCTAAGATCCAATGAAAAAGCATTTCTCAACAAGTGGTTGAGTGAGTTTGGAATTGGTGATGAACTGGTTGTGCAAAGACTGCCAGGTATCGGAACCATCGTTAAGATCAAAAGCAAAGGCAAGGAATACAGCTTGGCCGATTTAGGGTTTGCTTATGCACAGTTACTTCCCATAATTATAAAAACCGTTCTTATTGCTAATGAATCGGTTGAAAAACTAAGCACAATTGAGTTTGATCTGGATTTTGGAGGTGCAAAAAAGCCGAAAGAACCAAAAAAAGAAAAAGCATATACGTATAATACAACTCTTTTATTGCTTGAAGAACCAGAGAGTCACTTACATCCTAAATTACAGTCCCAGTTAGCTGACTTTTTTGGTTTAGCAAATAATCTGTTCAATATTCACTTTATCGTGGAAACACATAGTGAGTATTTAATCCATAAACTACGGTATTTAGTTCTTACCAAGGAGATAAAACCCCAGAGCGTAAACATCTACTACATTGACGGTTTGAATGCGAAGGCCTCCGAAAGAATCAAGAATATCAGAATTCGGCAGGATGGAACCTTGACTAATGATTTTGGTGGTGGATTTGTGGATGAATCCAGCAGATGGATGGAACTACTAAAAGTAAGCCCTAATTAATTGTAGAAACACATTAGCAGAAAACGTCAGAAGGGCAATATACTTACCACCTTTACTAACAATATTTTTTACCCACCTTATGACCAAATCCCTCCTCATCCAAAGCTCCCAGGTACGCACCGGCGACCGGGGCAAGTGGAACCGATTCGACCAGCAGAAACCATATATTCAGGGCATCCAGACCGGCGACGTCGCCACCCGCGAGATTGACGCCGCTACGCTGAATACGATGATTTCCGGCGTGCCCACGCCCTGGGCCAGAGCCCGGCTGTTTGGCTTTGCCCTCAAATACACGCAGGAAGACCCCAACATCCGCACCACCGGCCTGATCAAATTTTACAATTCGCTGGTGGCCGAGTGGAAAGGTTTGATTGCCACGCTGGCCCTGTTCCCCAACCGGATCAAAGTATCGGCTCCCGTGCCGATGGATTACGGGAACATCAATAACCTGTATTCCGTGCCTTCGTCGCTGGGACGGATGCTGTTCGACGACGTGGACCTCTGGACGGAACCCGAAGCCCTGCACCGCAACGACCCCAACATCAAACCCGGCGTGCAGCTGATCTATTACAACGGAAAGCTGATCGGCGGCACTTCCCCGTATTCTCTGGTGTTTCCGGCGGCATCCTATACCAACCTGCCCGACTCCGGCGACATTGCCTGGTACCGCAACGGCAAGTTCGACGACCCGCTGACCTTCGGCAACCTGGGCCATGACGACCTCAAAAAGCTGTACCTGCTCGTCAAAAACATTGCCTCGCGCATTCCCGCCTTCGAGCAAAACATCAACCGCAACCGCGCCGGCAAACCTGAATTACCGCTGCTCGGCCTGCGGGAGTTTACCGAGAAATTTGCCGGGGAAATCAAAGCCAAGGCACCCAATATTGAGGAGACCGGCACGCTGGACGGCGAACTGAACTTCCATCAGCCCTTCACGGATCTGTTTGCCGTAAAGTCGGTGTACTACTTCCTCAACAATGCTTTTACGCTCAACGAACAGGCCGGGGCCGTGGAAATTGATCCCAAGACGCTGCTGCTTGACTCTGAAACCATTTCGCAGTTCTTCACCGAGGACGAGTCGCAGTCCCTCGACGAGGCGCAGGTGTACTACCTGAAAGTCCGCGACCTTGCCCGCAACGCCGACCTGTACTTCCCCCTGCCGCTGAGCAAAAATGCCGTTCTGCTCTTCCAGAACAATCTCTCCGAACTGCTGCAGGGCCGCAAGGATTTTCACCAGCTCTATGCCGAACTGAAGCCCGGTGAATACAAGCTGAAGGTGCGGCTGCGGCTCTACGTCGGCGAAAAGCACATGACGCCCATTGAACGGGAGTACCGCATTGAGCCGATGGATACGGGCCGCCACGTGATCATGTGGCCTGATTTCATTTCGGAACACTGGCAGAACTACTACCTGTACTCCGAAATGCCCGTGAACGACACATCCGTCAAGATGGTGCCCTTCTTCAAAACGTGGGATAATTACCAGCTGAAAATCATTACTGACAACCAGCGCAACCTGCTGTACGGCGATCAGACTTATGACAACGGGATGCACCTTGCCAAGCTCGTGCACCATCCGGTGGACAAAGCTGGTGATCTGCACAAATACGAGGTCTTCCGGTTCAGCAAGCCGCTGGCCGGACTCGAAATCCGCCGCAACACCGGCGGCCGGGATCAGGTGATCGGCTATTTGGTGGTAAAGCGCCCCGGTGACCAGCTGAAAGACCTTTCCAGCACCCACACGCCCGAGTACATCCGCAGCCGCAAGGCCATTATCGGCATTGACTTTGGCTCCAACAACTCCTGCCTGAGTTTTTCCATCGGCGGGGCCGGGGTGAAGCCGTTCGAGTTCCAGAACCGTCGTGTGTTTCTGGTCGGTGCCGAAGTGCTGAGCAATGAAAATAAATTCGCTTCCCTGCACGAGTTGTATTTTTTCCAGAACGACCACATCAACAACGGCCAGCTGAAAACGTGGGTACAGCAACATAACCGGCTCAGCGTGGTACCGGGAATGGAAACCGAAGAAATCGCCGGAGGACTGCCCGTATTCGATCCCAACATCCGGGTACTGGCCATGGAAAATTCATTCATGCGCACCAACGCCGGAGAATTATACTACAACCTGAAGTGGCACAACGACGAAGCCGGAATGAACCTCAAAAAAGGTTTCCTGAAAACCCTCTGGCTGAAGCTATGCGCCGAACTGTACGTCAACGAAATGCAGCCTTCCGAGCTGCGTTGGTCCTTTCCGGGGGCTCTTTCGCCCAAAGACAGGCGGCAATACGGTTTCCTGTACGGAGAAATCTCCAAGATCAACCCGATCCGGAATACCACCATCAACCTGTCAGAACAGCCGCTGACCGAAGCCGAGGCCGTATGCAACTACGCCCTGACCAAGGGGGGACTTTCGCTGCTCGGCGACAACATGATGGTGGGCCTTGATGTGGGCGGCAGTACGAGCAACGTGCTGCTCGTGACCCGGGAAGGGGGTGAACCGAGGCTTGTGAAACAAAGTTCGCTGCGGCTGTCGGCCGGAAAACTTGCCGAGGTAACGCAGAAATCGGCGGCGGTACGGGAGGCGATTTACTACTTTGCCACGTCCAACGCCTCCCCGATCAAGGTGATCGGCGTCGAAGACATGACGCGCAAGCCGGAGATTGCGCCGTACTACCTCAATACCATCCTGGACCGCCTCCGCGGTGATGATTTTGATAAGTTTTACAAGGCATTGGCCCAGTCGGGTTCGCCCTACGTGAACAAGACCGAGGCGAGGGCCGTGTTTGCCGTGCCCACGTTTATCTGCGGCCTTGTGCTTTTCTACGCCGGACAACTGGCCGGGAAAACCATCCGGGAGCGGAACCTGCAGAATGTCACCACTTTTGAACTTTTTCCGTTTGGCAAGGGCGGCCGCATGTTCGACTGGCTGGAAAGCTTTATCGGCAAAGGCGATACGGTTGGCTACTACAACCAGTGCTTCAAGGCTGGCTTCGGTGAAGGTTCCGAGAATATCCGGCTGATCAAGGAGGACAAAATCCGCCGCGATAACAAATCGGAAGTCTCCTTCGGCTTGTCAGCCGAGCGGAAAGTGGTGGTGGATGAACGCAGCCGCGACGCTTCGGACCTGTTCGGGGAAGAGGGATTTGTGTACAATGGCCAGCCGGTAGCGGCTACTGATCCGGTGTTGCCCGAACACCTCGAACGCATTGAACGATTCGACAGCATTCCGGCCCAATTCGCCAATTTTGAAAAGTTCCTGAAGGTGTTTCTGGACCTTGCCGGACCAAGCGACTCGGGGATCATCGAAAATACGCGGGTACTGCGGGAGAAAATGCCGGAACTGCGCCGGATGCTGATCAATTACATCACCTACGATCCTGAGTACATCCATGCCCGTAACTCCGGCGGCAGCTTCGACTACAAGCATTCCCTGCTGATCCTGATCGGCATGTGCTACCTCGATAATATACTGATTCCGGAGCTATTCAAGGCGTAGGAGGTTTGTATGTTAGCCTGAATGAATATATTGTTGAGGATTTCTTTTCACACGGGCCGGGTCATCCCGAAAAAAACGAAGTTCAGCCCAGTAGTTGTGAAAGCAATCTTCTCGACCGAAGAAAATCAGCACTTTCCACTACGAAGATCCTTTCAGGATGACGGTTCTTTTCAGGAATGAAAACTTTGCAACAAGACTAATAAAATAAAAAGCAATACCGCCTGCCCTGTCCCCACAAGATTGTCATCCTGAAAGGATCTTCGTAGTGAAAAACAGAGTTTTTCTGATCACTGCCAAGCCCCTTCCAGGATGACAGAAGGATGTCCTTAAAATAACCACCCACTTGCAAAGCTTTTTTGTCTATATCACTTCCAATCCTGGCAGGACGACATTATACGTGGGCGTAACCAATGATTTAGTGCGCCGGATTGAAGAACACCGGAGCAACCGGGGTGATTGTCGGACATTTGCTGGCAGGTATTATTGCTACGATCTGCTGTATTTTGAAGAATATCCCAATGTGCAAACTGCGATTTATCGGGAAAAAGAAATTAAACTCCTGAACAGATCAGCCAAGGAAAGCTTGATTAAAATCAGCAATCCGGAATTTGCCACCATAAAAATCTATTAAAATCACTAAGAATCCTGAATGAGTCTGCCGGAAAAAACGATACACTGTCTTCACCACGAGGATCCTTTCAGGATGACGGCTGTTTGATCCTCTGGATTTTAAGCCGGCAGGCTAAAATTAATCAGATGGTCTGATTCTATTGACAAATCGGTTACCTGAAATTTTAAATTGAATAACCAACAATCACTAACATATCATCACTAACTCCCTTTCCCTTGCTTTCCCGCCTGCTCAATACCTTCGGCTCTTTTGGCAAACCTGCCTTTGCGGTGCAGTCTTACTCCGTTGCCGGCAAAAAGCCGGTCAACGAAGACAGCCTGCTGATCCTGCAGAAAAAGAAGGTGGCGCTGATGCTGGTAGCGGACGGCGTAGGCGGACACGGGCACGGCGACTGGGCCAGCGGGTTGTGCGTGGAGCATTTCCGCAATGCATTCGACAAAACGAACCACCTGAATGATCCGGAGGCTTTCCTGAAGGAAAATACGCTTTCAGTAGCCCGGCAGGTATGGCAGTACGGGCAGGAAGATCCGGCATACCGCAATGCGGGCACTACCCTCACGGGGTTTCTGGTAATTGAAGACGCCTACCACACCGTGAACCTCGGCGACAGCCGCAGCTATCTGTATCACCCGCAGAAGGGGCTGCGCCGCCTGACCAAAGATCATTCTATGGTGCAGGAAATGATTGACGCAGGTACTTTGACGGAAGAAGAATCTCTGACCCATCCCTACCGCGCCCGTATGACCTCCGCCATCGGTCAGCCGCCCGATACACTCAGGCTTGATATCAAGGGGCCGTTTCAACTTCACCCCGGGGAGTGGCTTCTCAGCTTTTCTGATGGTGTCCACGATTTCCTGACCGACAGCGAAATTCTGAAGATCGTGCAGGAGGGAACAGAAAACACGGCGCAGACACTGGTGGAGAAATCGCTTGGGCAGGGCAGCAATGACAATATCACTGCCTGTATTCTGAAACAGAACCGGAATCCGGTTTAAGGAGCTTCGCAATTTTAAATTGCGAATTTCAGATTTTGCAAATCTAAAGCAACCCGTTGATTATTAGTATCTTATAAGCAAAAAGTCAAAATCTGAAGTACGGATTACTTGTGCTCCCTTGCTCAAAACTCAGCAACAAAATAAAATGTCCGGATCAGGCCATTCTCCAACTCATAAATGGAGGTTACACTGGCATCGGGAGTGCCCTTGATGCCTGCCACCAATTCCCGTTCCACAATGCGGTTGCCGCTGCTGATCCGTTCAAGAATGGTACGGCGGGCGGTGGGTTGATTGTGGAAAATGACCCCGAATGATTCGCGCAGCTTCTCTTTGCCCCGGCACATGAGCACACCGGCGGCGTTGTATACCTCCACCCCGGGGCTGAAACAGGCCAGATAAGCTTCAATGTCCTTTTCGTTGTAAGCCCTCACGGAGTTGGCAATCATATCGGATCCCGGGGTGGAAGTTAAAATCTTGTTGCCGGAAGCTTCCTGAGCAACCGCTGCCAAAGGGTAACCGCACAGGATCAGGATCAAAACCAGAAAAGTTCTCATTGGTGAAGATAGTTACGCGTATTGAAGGGTAAATTTTTTTAAAAAAAGGCCGCATCCGGCATTTCTTACAAGCTCCTGAAGCAGGAAGCCATACTTTATATTGCAGACTGCTCAGTAGTAACCGTTTTTGGGCTGCTGCTGGCCCAAATAAATTGAAATTTGCCTCCTTTGCTTACATCTGTGCCTTTGGGAGCAGGATTGACAGCCTTCAGGTATGCCCGCCCAGCCGCTAAAATGCCATTTCCTCGGGTTGTCTTCCTGCCTTCCGGACTCCTGCACGGGAGCCGGATCAGGCCTCCCCTTCCGAAATCTTTTCCGGGTACTCAAACCAGATCAGCTGCCCCGACTGCCCGGTTACCTCAGCCCATTTCTGCCCCTGAAGCTCAATATGCACAACGCCACCGGTTGGTATGGAGCCAATTTCAGACCGTGTGAGGTACTCGGCAAGGTAGGTGGCGGCCGGGTTATGTCCTACCAGCAATACACTGGAATGAGACTCGTCAATGCCATTTATGGCTGCCAGCAATGACCGTACCGAGGCTTCGTACAATTCGGATTTCTGCACCACAGCGTCCGTATCGAAACCTAACCGCTCCGCAAGCAGCTCGGCGGTCCGGGCGCACCTGTCAGCCGAACTGGTGAGGATGAGCGTCGGCTTCACCTGCAACTGTGACAACCTCTCCCCCATTTTGGTGGCTTCGGACATGCCCGTGGAAGTCAGCATCCGGTCAAAGTCCTTAGACATCGGCGACGAAGTCTCAGCCTGCGCATGGCGCATCAGATAAAGATGTTTAGTCATAAAAATGGGTCAGGTTTTGTACGGTAAAAAGGTAACCCCTATGCTTCCGGCAGACGTGAAACCTTGCCTGAGGGTTTGTTCCTTTCTTCAGGAAAATTAATGAAAATTCTAATCTCTCATTGCCCGGGCCAGAACGAGAAATTTAGTTTTTATTAAAAAATACCCATCTTTGGCGCAACCTATAAGAGGGCATTTCCTGTTATATAAGGCAACATACCTGTAAACATGCGGCTGATACTCATCCTTGGAAGCCTGTTTTGCGAACGCATTGTTTACCTTCAGCAGCATTTTGTAATAAAAAACAGACTTTTCATTTCTCCGCATATATGGCGAAAAACCTGGTGATCGTTGAATCTCCCGCGAAAGCGAAAACAATAGAAGGATACCTTGGCAAGGACTTTACGGTAAAGTCCAGCTTTGGACACGTCCGTGATCTGCCCAAGGATGACAAAGCCATTGATGTCAAGAACCGCTTCCGGCCCCGCTATGAGGTGACCGATGACAAAAAGGAAGTGGTTGCTCAGTTGCGGAAACTCGCCCGGGAAGCGGACATTATCTGGCTTGCCACTGACGATGACCGCGAGGGAGAAGCTATTTCGTGGCACCTGAAGGAGGCGCTGGGCCTGAAAGATGAGGAAACAAAACGGATCGTTTTTCGGGAAATCACCAAAAGCGCGATCCTGAACGCAATCCAGTCGCCGCGCGCCATTGACCTTGACCTCGTAAATGCCCAACAGGCCCGCCGCATACTGGACCGGCTGGTAGGCTTTGAGCTGTCGCCGATTCTATGGAAAAAGATTAAAATGGGACTTTCGGCTGGCCGGGTGCAATCCGTTGCGGTAAGGCTGGTGGTGGAGCGGGAAAGGGAAATTGAGGCCTTCGAGGCTAAGTCTTCTTATAAGATTACCGCCATTTTTGACGTGGGACGGGGCAAAACCATGGCCGCCGAACTGCCTAAAAACTTTGATACGGAAGAAGCCGCCGTTGTCTTTCTCCAATAAATGCATTGGCGCGGCTTTCTCCATAAAGAATCTGGAAACCAAGCCCGCCAAAAGAACACCCGCGGCACCGTTTACAACTTCCACCCTGCAACAGGAAGCAAGCCGGAAACTCTACTTTTCGGTAGCCCAGACAATGACACTGGCCCAGAAACTGTACGAAGCCGGTAAAATTTCCTATATGCGGACCGACTCTACCAGCCTTTCGGAGGAGGCCATCGGGAAAGCATCCGACGAAATCGTAAGCAGTTTCGGCCAGCCTTACCTGCAGGTCAGACGGTATAAGACTAAATCAGAATCGGCTCAGGAGGCTCACGAAGCCATTCGTCCTACTGATTTTGCGGCCAAAGTCGTCAGCAGCGACCGCAACGAACAGCGCCTGTATGAACTGATCTGGAAACGGACCATTGCCTCCCAGATGGCCGATGCCCGGCTGGAACGCACTACGGCCACTATTTCCGTCAAGCCGGCTGCCCCGGTTGACCCCAAAGGCCTCAATGCCGACGGCACGCTGAAGGAAGAACTGGTCGCTACCGGCGAGGTGATCAAATTTGACGGTTTCCTGAAAGTCTACATCGAGTCTACGGACAACGAAGACGATGAAGAGAACAAGGGCATGCTGCCGCCGCTTACCATCGGGCAGGCACTGGGCCTGAACCAGATGAAGGCCACGCAGCGTTTTTCCCGGCCGGCTCCACGGTATACGGAAGCCAGTCTGGTGAAGAAACTGGAGGAACTTGGCATCGGGCGTCCTTCTACCTACGCGCCTACCATCTCTACCGTACAGAAGCGCGGCTACGTGCTGAAAGAGGACCGGGAGGGCAAGGAAAGGCTTTACAACGAATTTACCCTGCAGCAGAATCAGATCAAACCGGTTACGCACAAGGAAATCACCGGTGCGGAAAAGAGCAAACTTTTCCCCACGGACGTAGCCATGATCGTAAACGATTTTCTGGTGCAGCATTTTCCCAACGTGGTGGATTTCTCCTTCACGGCTCACGTGGAAGACGAACTCGACGAAATTGCACGGGGGCAAATGCCCTGGGAAGACATGATTCAGAACTTTTACTCTGGGTTTAAAGAAAGGGTGGATGTGACGCAGGACGTGCAGCGGTCGTCGGTAGGTACTTCCCGCACCATTGGACAGCACCCGGATACCGGCGAACAAATGAGCGTAAAACTTGGCCGTTTTGGTCCATACGTTCAGATCGGCGAAACGGAAGGCGAGCAGAAGCCGCGGTTTGCCAGTCTGAAAAAGGGACAATTAATGGAGCGCATCAGCATGGCAGAAGCCCTTGAACTGTTCAAACTGCCGCGTGAAATCGGCACTTTTGAAGGCAAGCCAATGACAGTAGCCGTGGGCCGGTTCGGCCCCTACATCAAGCACGAAAGCAAGTATTACTCCCTCGGTAAAACGGATGATCCTTTTACGGTCGAAGATAGCCGGGGCGTGGAAATCATCGAAGCCAAGCGGAAGTCAGATGCCGAGAAATTCATCAAGGAATTTCCCGAAAATCCGGAAATCAGGGTACTCAACGGCCGCTTTGGCCCCTACATCGTGGCCGGCGATAAAAACGTAAAAATTCCGAAGGGAAAAGACCCGCAGAGTCTGACGCTGGAAGAGTGCCTGCAACTGGCGGCCGAAGCGCCGGAGAAGAAAGGCAGGTTCGGTAAAGCGGCGGCCAAAACATCCGCAAAAGGGGCAGAAGCCAAACCGGCGGCCAAAGCTGCCAAGCCGAAGGTGACCCCCAAAGCGAAAGCAGCGCCAAAGGTAAAGGCCGCCGCCAAACCCAAGGCTCCGGCGGCATCCAAGCCTAAGGTTGCGGCTAAGACAAAGAAAGCTTAGAAAGGGAACGGTAAAATCTCATTTTTCCATGAGAAAGAAAATTGTCGTTTTATCTGGTGCCGGAATCAGCGCGGAAAGTGGCATTGCTACTTTCCGCGACGCCGATGGCCTATGGGAAGGACACGATGTCATGGCGGTGGCTACGCCGGAAGGTTTTGAGAAAGACCCGGAGCTGGTGCTGGAGTTTTACAACCAGCGGCGCAAAAACGGCTTGCAGGCCAAACCCAATGCCGGGCATCTGGCACTGGCAAAACTGGAACAGAAATACAACGTCGTGATTGTGACGCAAAATGTGGATAACCTCCACGAGAGGGCGGGTTCCACTCATGTCATTCACCTGCACGGCGAACTGTTTAAATCCCGCAGCACTGCTGATCCGTCACTTGTGTATGACATGGAGGGTTGGGAACTGAAGCTGGGTGACCATTGCGAAAAAGGCTCTCAGCTCCGGCCAAACATTGTCTGGTTCGGGGAGGCAGTGCCATTGATGGATACTGCCGTAATGGAAGCGGCGCTTGCCGACATTTTTATTGTGGTGGGCACGTCACTGGCCGTTTATCCGGCGGCCGGTCTGATGGATTACGTAGCCGACGAAGTCCCCAAATACGTGGTAGATCCCAATCCGCCCCCGGTGCGGAAGCGACCCAATCTCCAACTGATTGCGGATAAAGCCTCTGCCGGCCTTACCCGTCTTGCGGAAGAGCTTCTGGCGCTTTAGGAGAAGCCCGGTCCTGAACGGCTGATTTCGGGCGGACAACAGAATTGCACTCAGACTTTATGCTTCAGCCAAAGTAGTCAATTCTACTTCTTCTTCGGCTCCTGCATAATCAGGAAATCAGCGGTGGTCCGGTTCAGGGCAAGCGGAATATTGTTACTGACGGCCGTGCGGATCAGCGTCTGGATGTCGTGTTCGTGGCTGTGGGGCGTGTGAGGGTCCATAAAGAACACCACCCGGTGTACCTCATCCATTAAAATTTTGGCTGCCAGCAGAATGTCGCCTCCCTGCGGCCCGTGGCCGAATGGTTCAACTCCGATTTCCAGAATGCTGTTGAGCAATTCAGCTGTACTGCTGGTGCCGATGAGCTTGTATTTTTTAAGCTCCTCCCGGTGATCCTTTACCCACCCGAGCAGTTCGTTTTTCTTTTGGTTATGCGCAATCAGTGCAAGCGTTTCCATTTATTGGGACTTTAGAGGCTATACCCGAGACTGGAGACAGGGATTGAGATTGTCAATTAAATTCACCCCATCAGCAGGGATTCCGCACCATCAATCCAGATGGGAGTGCCAGTGATGTGGCTGGCGCGGTCCGAAGCGAGAAACAGGACAAGGTCAGCGACCTGTTCACTCTTACCGGGTTTGCCATCCGTTAGGGGAATTTTCCCTTCCGGAAACTCCACCGGAACATCTATCTCTTCCAGATTTCGCTTTTCGGTGTTTTCATCAATCTGGGTGGTGATGGCCCCGGGGCAAACCACATTCACCCTGATGCGGTGTTGGGCCAGTTCGAGTGCGGCCATCTGCGTAAAAGCCACCTGAGCTGCTTTGGTGCAGGAATAGGCCGTAGCACCGGTATTGCTGAAAATGCGGGTGCCGTTTACCGAGGAGGTGATGATAATGCTACCGCCTTGCTTTTTCAGCAATGGGATGGCATATTTCACTGTCAGAAATGTGCCCCGGAGATTGATACTGATTGTGTTATCCCACTCTTCGGGAGAAATATCTTCGATGGGAGCCCAGACGCCGTTTACTCCTGCATTGGCAAAAACAATATCCAGTCTGCCCCATTGGCGGTTAACCTCCCCGATTGCGGCTTCCATCTGACTGGCAACGGAAATATCTGCGGTTACCGGAATGGCCTTACCGCCCTGCCTGGTGATCATATTTACTGTTGCCTGCAGTTCTTCGGCGTTGCGGCCCAATGCCGCAACCTGTGCTCCCTGACGGGCAAACAGCAATGCTGTGGCCTTTCCGATGCCGGAACCGGCACCGGTGATGAGTGCCACTTTACCTTCTAGATCCTTCATACTGTCCGGGTTTAAATGCTGAAATACAGGGGCGTATGAATCATTACAGGGAAGGCAGGTAGCCGCATTTTTCGCCCAGAAGGAGTGCGGGGGTAGTAATTGCTTCCTCTTCGCCTATTGCCTTCATCAGGTCATCAAATTGTAACTTACCGGGGGTGGTACCGGTATGAAGGCCTTCTTCCATCCTAATGAGGCATGCGAGGGCATCTTCCTTTTTCTGAGGAATCAGACCGTCATTTGCTTCCACCATGCTTTTTAGCTTGCTGGTCAGCCGGATGACTTCTTCCATATTGCCGGCTTCAGGGCCGGTAGTAGCTTGAGACTTCATAACGGAAAAATGGTTTGGGTATGGAATCGTTTTACGCCGAATCCGGAATTATGGTTTGCTATAGACAAAATGAGGCAGGCTGTCTGATGGTCTGCGGTTCATTATTCGTACACATTGTGAATCTCCGGCACGCATGTTGGCGTTAAATATTTACAACTCCGGAAATATCTCTTTCTTTAAGCCTATTTTTTCAAATAATTTTTCTATTTTGAGTTCATTACTGACGGTTAGCCTTTTTGCGGCTGTCGTAAACCCATAAACCATAAAAAACTATGTTCGGTAAAATCGTAACCTTTATGCGTGATTTGATTCAGCCTTCCACCAAACCAGTTTCTGTCGTGTTCGTAAAGCTGAATACCAATGAATGGATGGCCTATGTTACTGAAATGCCAGCCATCAACGGCACCGGGAGCAGCGCAGCTCAGGCACTCGCCGGTGTGCAGCAGGAACTGCGCCGGTACGGTAAAATCACGGGCAATACCTTTACGGTGCAACCGGAAAATCCCCACTATCAGCAGTTGCTTTCCCCGGAAACGAAAATGTAGTAGCTGCGTCAAGCCGCACCCGCAGAGCTACAGCCATTTTTTCCGCTTGAAAAACCACAGAAATGCCATCGACGAAAATATCATCATGCCAATAGCAAACGGGTAGCCGAAGCGCCAATGCAATTCGGGCATCACTTCGAAGTTCATGCCGTAAATGCTGGCAATCAGGGTCGGCGGCATAAATACCACCGTTACCACAGTAAAGATTTTGATGACCTGGTTCTGCTCAATATTGACCAGACCCAGAAAGGTGTTCTGCAGGTATTCGAGCCGCTCAAAGCTGAACTGCGTGTGCTGCAGGAGGGAATTGATGTCTTTGATAATGACCCGCAAGCGCACAATTTCCGGCTTTTCAACCATTGAACTCCGGCTCAGCGACGACACCAGGCGCTGCTTATCCATGATACTGCCCCGGATGAGAATGGTATATTCCTGAAGCTGCGCAATCCGGAGCAGGGTTTCTTCGTCAATGTCCTTTTCCTTTACCAGTCTTTTGCTGACGGTATTGGTTACCCGGGTCAGGTACTCAATAAAATCAGCATCCAGATCCACCTGAGTTTCAATCAGCAGCAGCCAGATCTGGATGGCTTTGCCGGCAGCGTCTTTCTTGTAGGTTTTCAGTTTCCGGACGGTTTCGGCAAAGGATTTCAGGTCAGCGTCACGGAGGGTAAAAAGTGTTTTTCCCCGCAGGATGAAAGACACCTGTTTGGTTTTGTATACCTTGTCTTCCTGCACCAGGTAAGCAGTGTTGGCTTCAAATCCTCCGGCATCTTCAAAATACCGTGAACTGCTTTCGATTTCGGCTGCTTCCTGAGGCGTAAAAAATTCGATACCAAACTCAGCCTCTACTCTCCTGCGCTCCTCCGGATCAGGCGACTGCAGGTCTACCCAGATCAGGGTGTCGCTGGTGTTGCCGCGTAATTCGGCCGGATTCTTCTCCCAATAAAGCTGATTGCCGTTTCCGTAAAATGCTCTGATCATAGTTGTTGGGTTACAATGGTTGGGATTGGCAGGGAAGTCCGGGCTATTGTACTTCCATTCTTCTTTCGGAGTTACAAAGCACAGGGCACAAAGGTTGCACCGGAAAAGGCAAAAGGGGAGAAATCCCTATTTTTGAGAACTCTTTTACAAATTCCAAAATTACCCCAAATCCCTGCAAGCTACTATGATCCAGACAACCACCATACTCACCACCCTTCAGGGAAATAGTGCCCCTGACTGGCAAACGATACTGAACCAAACCTTAGAGACTTTTGACTGCACCACGGGCACGCTTCATTTTCTGGAACCCAGCGACGGCATGCTGCATCTGGCCGCTCAGGTTGGCATTCCAGCATTTTTATTGCCTAAAATGACAACCATTCCCATCGGAAAGGGCATGGCAGGCATTGCAGCTGAGCGGCGGCAGCCGGTGCAGGTCTGCAATCTTCAGACAGACGAGTCAGGCGTGGCCCGGCCTTCCGCTAAAGATACCCAGATGGAAGGTTCGCTGGCTTCTCCCCTGCTGCTGAACGGTGAATTGTACGGCACCCTCGGCATTGCAAAGCCGGTTCCGTATGAATTTTCTGACGAAGAAATCGCTGCCCTGACGGAAATCAGCGAAGCAATCTGCCATAAGCGGATCGGAAGTCTGACACATTAGACTCGATCCGCTCCTGAAAATAAAAATGGCTGCCGAAGGCTTTACTTCGCAGCCTTTTTTTTCCGCCGGGTGAAAATACCTACATCGCTGCCAGCAGTAACTTTGCCGGTACGGTTAAATTTTTCCGGAAGTTGATTAATTTCACCACCGCGTTAAAATTTATTTACGAGCATCTATGAAAGCAAGAATTTCTGCAGTGTTTCCGCTGCTGATGTTACTGGCGGTGTTTGCCTGCCACAATGAAAGTACGTTTGACGGAAAAAACGGCCTGAAGATCATTCACTACAAAGGCAGCGGCGTGGTCAAGGCCCGTATCAACTACAAAAAGGGCAAGGCTGACGGCCTTTATCAGTCCTATTACCCAACCGGCCGGCTGCAGTCTGAAACTTTCTACACTAAGGGGCAGCGGGACGGAAAAGCAACCTTTTATCACGAAAACGGCAAGGTAAAATCAGAGGATTTCTATAAGAAGAACCGGCAGGACAGCACCTCCAAAGTCTATGATAAGGAAGGCAATCTGAAGGTCGCTTGTTTCTACCGCGAAGGCCGTTTTCACAATACCTATACTGCTTACTTTCCGAATGGAAAGGTAAAGCAGGAAATGCATTACAAGGAAGGAATGCTGGACGGAGAACAGAAGCAATTTTATCCCTCCGGTCAGTTAAAAAACGTAACCTGGTACCGCAACGGCTATCCGGGCACCGGCACCAAGCAATTCACCGAAGACGGCAAGCCCCTTGAGCCGGGTGTAACCTTCACCGTAGAAGAAATTAACCAGCTTGCCCTGAAGGGTGAATACTGCTACCGGGTCCGGCTGAGCAAACCCCGCCCCGACGATCAGGTGTACCTGGGCACGCTGCTGGAAGGCAAGTACATGCATCCTTCCATGTTTCCGCTGCGGAAGAAGGAAGGTTATTTTGAACACGTGTACAACGTACCCCGGTACGCCTCTTACACGGAAGCCGCGACCCTGATCGTAAAAACGAAGACAACTTCCGGCGAAGATCTGGTTCTTGCCCGGAAGCTGAATGTATCACTGAATAATTTTTATTGAAAAAGGAAACGGCCTGCTGACGCGTCCGATTCCCATTTGCAGGATGGAATCAGACCCTTCAGCAGGCCGGGCTCATTCAAAGTTCAGGCTTAATTAATGCGCTGCAAATCCTCTCCGGACTTATCTGATTTGCGAAAGCCGTTCCCTGAGCATGAAGTTGTCCGGCACCAGTTTGAGGCCGCGGTTCAGGGCAGCTTTGCTTTTGGTGTAATTACCCGCCCGGAACCAGGCAGAAGAAGCTTCAATATAGGCCCGCACAATATAATGCTCCTCCACATTCAGTTCTTCCCGGGCCGCGATTTTTTCAAAAGCCGTCAGGTGCTCTTCCCCTTTTGAAAGGTTGTTTTTTGAAAATGCCTGCCCGGCCAGATCAAGGTAGCAGCTTCCGGAAATCCGGCTTACATTTTCGTTCCGGGCCATGAACGGATACTTTTTCACCTGCTTGTCAAGGGTATTGAGAATCTCCTGCGGATTGGAAGATTTGAGCTGGTACCGGAAAAAGTATCCGGTGATCATTGCCTGCACATCGGCATTATCCGGCTCCATCTGGTACGCACGGTCCAGTTTCCCGGTGATGCCCGCCGTTTTGCCGCCGTTGAGGGCAATACGCGCCGACTCGTAGTTGTACACAAATTCAATATCCTTCAGCAGGGCCGTATCTTCCAGTTCGTGCTTCAGGTAACTGAACGTCTGGTCGTAGAGGGTCTGATTGCCGCGGTTGATCAGTTGCTGGTTAGTCAGCCGGATAAATTCATTCGACAAGGCTTTGCGGTCCATCAATTCTTTTCCGGAGGCATTGAAACGGCTCAGCATCACGATGTACCGGGCATCCGTTACCTTGTCATATTCGCACCGGGAGGCAAGTTCGGCCAGTGACGCCTGCAGCAGGTAATTGATCCGGGTACTGGGATATAACAACCGGGCTTTTGCAAAATGCTGAAAAGCCTCACTGTGTTTTTCCTTGCCAAGGTCGTAAATTCCCAGATTGTAATACTGGAGGGCGGCCAGCTTTTTCAGGGAAATATCTTCTTCCTGCGAAAAATAATATTTGTTGAAAAGGTCACTTTTTGAGCCGGAATCATACTCGGCTTTGGAGATCATTTTGGCCTTCATCAGGTTTTGCAGGTAGGCAGTCATGAACGCATCGTTCAGCTGAAGGTAGCCGCCCGTGGGGTTGGTGGATTCAATCAGAATTTTGTCCGTTGCCGGAAAAGCCACCAGATACACGTGATCCGGCCTTTCCTTCACGGAAAACGGGATGCCCAGCCGGCTCAGCACCAGGCCGTACAAGGCCGAAGCTGAAAGGCAGTTGTAATTTCCATTCCCGAAGACTTCCCCGAAGTTGTTTTCCAGTTCGTACTTCCGGAAGTAGGTGTCGTGCACCCGCGAATAAATCAGCTTGATATTTTTCGCGTTGCTTTTGTTGGTAGCCTTTGCCTTCAGTTCGTTCACAGTGAGGGCAATTTTGCTTTCAGCCGAAGCTTGCATGTCGGCGGAAGCAGTCGGGTAGCTGGCCAGCAGCAGCGACAGTACATCGGCCTGGGTTGGGTCTTTCTTTAATTTGAGAAACACACTTTTCTCAAAATCCGAGAGGAAGGTCAGTTCATTGAACCGCACCAGGGAATCCTGCGCCTGAGCAAGGGCAGCTAAGGAAGACAAGGCAAAAAAAGAAATGGATAAGGAGAGAAATGATGGTAAAAATCTGATTTTCATAAAGGAGGATGCTGTATTTTAGTCTCGGGAAATTTACAATAATTCTTCATCCGGAAGAAATAAGGTTTATCAATTTCATTACCTTCTTTAACGGCAATTGCAACTTTTTAACGGCTTAAACCAGCTCTATGAACCGCATTGACCGCCTCACCGCCATTCTGATCCAGCTCCAGACCAAGAAAGTTGTAAAAGCCCGGGAAATCGCCGACCGGTTCAACATCAGCCTGCGCACCGTGTACCGGGACGTGAAGGCACTGGAAGAAGCCGGTGTACCCGTGGGGGCCGAAGCGGGCCTTGGTTACTTTCTGATGGAGGGCTACCACCTGCCGCCGGTGATGTTCAGCAAGGAGGAAGCCGCCGCCCTGCTCACGGGGGAAAAGCTGCTCCAGAAAATGGCTGATAAGTCAGTCGGCAACTATTTTTCGGCGGCTATGCAGAAGATCCGGGCGGTGCTGCGGGTGAAGGAAAAAGAATACCTGGAGTCGCTTGATAAAGGAATTGTGGTGGCGAAATTCACGCCAAAAGCTCCGGACCAGTTTCCCAATCATTTCCTGGCCGCCATCCAGCAGGGCGTGGCCGAACGCAAAGTGCTCGAAATGGAATACTTCTCCAGCTACAAGGATGAAGTATCGCGGCGGCAGGTAGAGCCGGTCGGGGTGTGCTACCTTGGCAATAGCTGGCACATGATTGCGTGGTGCCGCCTGCGGAACGCCATCCGGAATTTTCGCATTGACCGCATCAAAACCATGCAGGTGCTTCCGGTCACGTTCCACAAGCGGGAGGAAGATTTTCTGCAGCAATACATCAACCGGTTTATGCAGCCCCGCGGCGTGCAGAAAATGGTGGTACGTTTTGAGAAAAACCTGCTTCGTTACATGGGAGAGCAAAAGTATTACTACGGGCTGATCGAAGAAGAGCCGGAGGACGAAAGTGTGCTGATGACCTTCCTGTACGGTTCGGTCACCCACTTCGGCCGGTGGCTCCTGCTGTGGGGTAACTCCGTGGATATAATTGAGCCTGAGGCCCTGAAAGAGGAAATGCGGACGCTTTCAGAAGAAGTTTTTCTTCATTATCAAAAAAACATTCCTATTCCCAAACCCTGCTGACATAGGGTTGTCACCGCCGCCCCTTTGCTTTGCATTATCAACACAAACCGATAAGCCCATGCAGATCAAAGTAGTAAAACCACTAACCTTTTTCTACCATTCCCTGGAAACGAACCTGAGCGGCCTCACCCCGCTGGTTGGCGTCGTGGCAAAGGAACTCTACAAGGAGGCGGCCTCCCTTGACCTTGACATTACCGGACCGGTTTACTGGCAGTACGTGGGCTTCGACATGAAGCCGGAGGCTACTTTCACGTTACAGATTGCCCTGCCGGTAGCTGCCGCAAGAGACGACTATCAGGGAAAGTTTGCCTTCCAGCACACTGCACCCTTCAAATGTCTGAGCGCAGTGCACGAAGGTCCGTGGACGGATATTCCCGGCACGTACCAGAAACTGTTTGGTTACATCGGCGAACAGGGACTGCACCCTACTGGTCTGGACCGGGAATTATACATCAACGTCAGCCAAGCCGACCCGGATGCGAATGTGACGGAAGTGCAGGTGGGAATACGGTAGTAGGCTCACCTCCTTTTGCTTTTGACCCCGCTGACCTGTTCACCAAGGTGCGAATACATCTTTGAACTACCCTTGCCCCTCCTTCCAAATGACTTGGACCTTCACCCTTTTACCGGGGGAAGAATAAGCACAGCTTTCCTTCAAAGAGGGGGCCGGGGTTGGTTTTAACCAAACCAGTCATGGACTTCTGATCAGAAACAAACCAAACCCATACAAAACTTATGAAAGCCATTCTGCTAAACGGCTTGCTGGCCGCGCTGCTGCTGGGCCTGCTATCCTTCATGCGGCGGGAGCCAGCCGCGAAACACCAGCCGCCTTTTCCACCCCCTAAAGCCATGAAAATAAACGCCGGTATCGTTACGCCAAAACTTAAGGAAAGCAAAGAATTCTACACCAGCCTGCTGGGCTACAAGGTAGCTTTTGAAAATGACTGGTACCTGTTGCTCCACAGTCCGGATGGCAGCAGTGCCCTTTCATTTCTGCTGCCGGACCAGCCCGGCCAAAACCCTCTGTTCCGGCCGGCCTTTGGTGGAAAAGGAGTTTACCTTACGGTAGAAGTGTCTGATGTGGACGCCGAGTACCGCCGGATGCAAAGTCTGAAAGTGCCGGTTCAGGTACGCCTGCGGGACGAAACATGGGGTGACCGGCATTTTGCAATCGTAGACCCGAACGGCATTGGAGTGGACATTGTCACCTGCAAGGTGCCGGTGAAGTAGGCTTGTCCGCTTGAGACTGTCGGGCAGGTGTTTTCCACAAAAACCTCATCCGGCTTGAATCGCGGGAGAGGTTTTTGCGTACAATTGGGGCAACGACTCAGAAAACATGGCCAATACCGATCTTTTTTCCGTTCAGGCGGATGATTACGCCAAGTTCCGGCCAACTTATCCGGACACACTTTTTAATTTCCTGGCTTCGGTCAGTCCGGGCCGCGAGGTGGTATGGGACTGCGCTACCGGCAGCGGTCAGGCAGCTCTTTCACTCACCAAATATTTTAATAAAATCATCGGGACGGACATCAGCCAGGCGCTGATTGATAAGGCTGAGAAGCACCAGAAAATCACTTACCGGGTAACGCCGGCCGAAAGCACCGGTCTGGAGGATCAGTCCGTGGACCTGGTAACGGTGGCCCAGGCCCTGCACTGGTTCGAGTACGATAAATTCTTTCCGGAAGTGCAGCGGGTGCTGAAAAAGGGCGGCATTTTTGCGGCGTGGGGCTATACGCATCTCACCACCGATGCGCCGGTCCAGAAACTGACCGACTACATTCACAACGACCTGCTGAAGGATTACTGGGCGCCGCAGATTGGAATCTTAACCGACCGTTACCGCAAAATACCGTTCCCTTTCGAGCCGGTACAGCCACCCGGTTTCAGCATTAATCAGGCCCTTACCTTTGATCAGCTGATCGGCTACATGGTGTCGTGGTCAGCCACCCAGAAGTACCTGAAGGAAAAAGGAGAAGACGAGCTTCAGCGGGTTTTTGGCGAAATCAAACAGGCGTGGGGTGACCTGACCCAGATGAAGCCGGTCCGCTGGGAAATTTTTATGCGGGTTGGGCGTAACCAATGAGGAAACAAAACCGGCTGTACCTGATGGATATAATCAAAGTTGACGTTTCAGGGTGTCGGAAAGATCAGAACTGCGGAGGAGAAGACAGACGACAAAAGTTTTGTAGTTTGTATTAATCCGGCAAGCTTTTACGCAATCTCCGATAGCGCGAAGCTCTGCTTCGTGCTTTTGATGCTTTCCGCCTCCGGCGGCCTTACGGCCTGCGGCAAGCTACAGGCGCAGCAGAACTGTCAGGGCTTTCTCAGGAGTTCTTCACAAGCCGGTTGTGTCTCGCAACCGGCGGCGCTGCTGCCGTGGTCAGTGGGACACTGAACACTTCTGACCGCTTCTGAGAAAGTCCTTACCGGCTTTTCACAAACCGGAGGTTTGAAAACAAGAAGCACGAAGCACGTCATGGCGCGGGCTGGCTCAAAGCTTTGCTTTGCCCTCTTTTGGGCAAGCAAGAGAACCCTGAAGGGTACGGAGGCGGGAGCCGAACGTACCGAACGTAGTTCGACGAAGTCAAAAGTAAGACTCACGGATATGTTTACTCGAACCGGATGTGGTGGGAATTTCCTGCTTGAGGAGAATATAAACCGCTCTGAAGATAACTGTCCTATACTTGTGGGTAAACCTCAGTCTCCCTGGGATAGGGGTTGGGGTGAGGCTTTTGGCAGGCCATGTAACGTAGTATATTAAAATTCACAATTCAAAATTGCGCAGCTACTTAACGGGCAGCCGCAAACTGACCCTGCCGCCTGAGTGCTACATTTACCAGCAGAATCAGCACGGGCACCTCGATCAGCGGCCCGACCACCGCCGCAAATGCCTGGCCGGAGTCGATGCCAAACACGGCTATGGCTACTGCAATGCCCAGTTCAAAGTTGTTACCGGCCGCCGTAAATGCCAGGGAGGTGGCTTGAGGGTAATCCGTTCCAGCCCTTTTTGCCATATAGAATGCCGAAAAAAACATGATCACAAAGTACAGCACCAGCGGAATGGCAATCCGGACCACATCAAAGGGAATGGTTACAATCAGGTTTCCTTTGAGGCTGAACATGACCACGATGGTAAAGAGCAGGGCAATCAGCGTGACCGGGCTTATAGCCGGAATAAACACTTTCTCGTACCACTCCTTCCCCTTTGACCTCACCAGCAGGTACTGCGATAGAATACCTGCCAGAAACGGTATGCCAAGGTAAATGAATACGCTCCCTGCAATCTGACTGATGCTTACCTCAACCACGCCTCCTTCTACCCCAAACAGCGGTGGCAATACGGTGATGAAAATATAGGCATAGAAGCTGTAAAACAGCACCTGAAAGATGCTGTTGAATGCAACAAGGCCAGCCACGTAGTCCCGGTCACCCTTCGCAAGTTCATTCCACACGAGCACCATCGCAATGCAGCGGGCAATGCCGATCATGATGAGGCCAACCATATAATCGGGCTTATCGGGCAATAAAAAAATGGCCAGAAAGAACATAAGCGCCGGACCGATCACCCAGTTCTGCAGGAGCGATAGGCCCAGCACCTTTTTGTTGCGGAACACTTCGCCCAACTTTTCGTAGCGCACCCTGGCCAAAGGTGGGTACATCATCAGGATCAATCCGAAGGCGATGGGCAGGTTGGTAGTACCGTGTGAGAATGAATTGATGAAAGCTTCAGTGCCCGGTACGAGGTAGCCAACCGCAACCCCCAATGCCATGGCCAGAAAGATCCACAACGTCAGGTAACGGTCCAGGAAAGAAAGTTTTTTACTTTGTAACGTTGGATTTGTCATGGCTCTGAAAAAGAATCGGGATTGTCTCCGGTAAAGGGTTGATACTTCAGGACTTTATCTGACTGAAAGCGAAAAGCAACTCGCGGGCAATCTGGCGGCATCGTGCTGCGTACATTGCCTCCTCCAGAGGAGTGCCGTCAAATGCTTTCGGATCCTCGTAAGGCAATGAAATCCGGGTTGCTCCCGGAATGAACGGGCAATTTTCATCGGCATGGGTGCAGGTCATTACGGCCGCGAAGTCACCGGCCGGATTTCCCCCCTGGTCGAATACTTTGGAAAAGGCCTTCAGTGGCGGCTGGCTATCTGAGTACCTGACCAGGTAAAGCGGGTTGTTTTCATCACCCGTTTTTTCAACGGAAAAGCCCGCTGTTTCAATGGCTCTTGCTGCCTTCGGGTTGAAAGCCGTCTCTTCGGTGCCGCCCGAGAAGGTTTTTACGTCCGGCAGCTGGTAGTGCCAGGCCGCCACCTGAGCCCACAACTGCGCAAAATGACTCCGCCGGGAGTTGTGCGTGCAGATAAAGGTCAGTTGTACCGGCTGATTTTTCCGTACCCTGGTCTGAACATAAGCTGTAAGTGGCTCCAGGTCCGCTTTCCGTGATCCGGCAATCTGATCAGATTCAGTCAGGGCAGCCTGTACGTAGTTTTCCAGTAATGAAAGCAGTCGGGGTTGAGTGGTAGTTTCCATAAGATGTAGTCTGATTGATCTGAAGGGTTGCTGTTGAACTTAATCAAAATCTGAGCCCAGCCGGCGGTGCATAAGGGTAGCCGAAGCAGGACAGAGTCCCTGAAACTGAGCTGTGTTCCGGATTGCAGCCGGTACCTTGTCGCGATTTACCGGCACAAAGCCTTACCTCGCGAAAAAATCCGCAGCCGTGGTTGTAATCAGGTACAAGTCACTGACCCCTTGCCGGACAGCGTATTCTTCGGCCGCCCGGTAAAGAACTTTTCCAAGGCCACTGCCTTGCTTCTCAGGAGTCACTGCAAGAGACCGGAGTAAAGTACAAGACCAGGATATTTCTAACCCCACTGATCCGTTCACCTCACCGGCTTCCTGACGGATTATAAAGTTGTTGAGATCCGGGGGCAAGCCGGCGACAGGCAGATTAACCGAACTGAGCAGGGCAATAAGAGAGGCATGGTTTTCCGGAGCGGCAGTCCGTAATGATTTCCCGGCGATCATGATTATTGAATTATAGGTGTTTCAGAATAAGTGGTTATGTATTTTATTATTTCTAAGGAGTTGATCCTTTTTGTCTTAACAACCGGATCAGCAACAGGATTTATCTGACAGCAGCGGTGAATGGAAAAGCTGCATGAGAACCTCCCGTGCTTATTTCCAGACCGGCTCATTGATGCAGTAACAGACACTGGTGCCCTCGGTCTCGCCCTTGATCAGTCCCACATTCTTCAGTTCCTTCAGGTGCTGCGACACGGTGGCCTGCGCGAGCGGCAGTTCATCAACGAGGTCTCCGCGTACGCAGGTTTGTGGCCTTACCAGGTGTTCCAGAATGGCAACTCTGGCTGGATGCCCCAAGGCCCTGGCAATGGCTGCGATCCGGTTTTGCCGGCTGGTAAAATGTTCCGTTTTAGTTATACCCATTTTTCAATCACTATATCACAATATTACGATAAATAAAAAAGAAACTTGAATTATTTTATCTTTCATTTAAGCAACTTTTTGGATACAGTATGCATCATTTAGGAAAACGCCAGTGGTTATGGTCTACTTTCCGAAATGGTTAATGTCTCCTGCCCTGCACCTCCATTCGGTTTCTGCCCGTTTGTACGGCAACCAGAGTAAGCGGAACAGAACAAGGCTGGTGGGAAAGCTCAACCGCCAGTTGCCTTTTGAAGAATGGGAACTGAAGGAACTTGAGGCCATCCGACAACACCTTCTCAATTCTCTGTTGAAATAGCTGCAACGGTTAAACTTAGAAAGCACTGGCGGTCACAGCATCATCTTATCCCTTATTGACAGGCTCAGCGTAAATAAAACTTAACACCCGGCAATCCTCCTGCAAACCTGTGATGGGACACGCAGCAAGTTGTCAAAAGAATTGTAAAGTCTTCTCAGGTAACATCGGGCACTAAATTGCCGGGAAAATTCGTATTTTCTCAGATAATCTGCTGTTAATCAGCGATCTGTTACATACAACACCTTGCTTTAAACAGCTCCTGACCGGCAAAGGTTGGGCTTCCGCTACCCGCTGGAATGAAAAACCCACTCCATTGTCGCCTGCTCCGGCGACACCTGCCCCTGCCCTCCGTTGCAAAGAACCGGAATTCACAGTTGCTTTGATTTTTACCTCCTGATAAAAATATGAGAATATTATTGACATGGTTGGTGGCCGGTCTATCCCTGAGTTGTCTGGCACAATCAACCTTACCCCCGCTGGTGGCTTCCGGTACGCTCATCGGTGAAGGCGTTAAGCTGCACGACGAAAAGAAGTACGATGAAGCCATTGCCCGGTACCGGCTGGTTTCACGGAACGACACCAACTACGCATGGGCTTTGTCGGAGCTTTCCCTGACCTGCACAGCGCAGAAAGATTACGAAAAAGCCATTGAAGCTGCCCGGGAGGGCCTGAAGACAAATACTGCCTTTACCCAGGACCTGTATCTGAAACTCGGCAATGCCCTCGATGGTGCCGGCCAATCAGAAAAGGCGCTGACAGTGTATAAGGAAGGACTGGAGAAGTTTCCCCATTCGCACCAGCTGTACTACGAACAGGGCGTGGCTTTGGAACGGCTGAAACGGACTACCGAAGCGATCCAGTCTTTTCAGGCCGCCATTGACCGGTACTTTTTCCATACCGGGAGTCACCTTGCCTTGGGCCGCCTGTGTGGCGAAAACGGCTACCCCGTACAGGGTGTACTGTCACTGATGACGTTTCTGGTCCTCCAACCAGAGTCAGGTCAGGCCGCTCCTGCACTGGTTTTTCTCGAAAAATTTACCACCGATGAAAAATACCTGACAGCCGCCCGCCAGCCGGTTGGGATCACCGATGCATTCCCCGAAGTAACCAGACTGGTGCGGTCGAAGCTGGCGCTGAACAACGGGTATGAACTCAAGACCAAAATGGGTTACAAGGCGGTAAGGCAAATCCAGCTGGTGCTGGAAAAACTACCGGCTGCTCCCCAGAATTCCGGTGACTTCTGGGTGCGCACCTACGCGCCGCTGTACCGCAAGCTGTGGCAAAGCGGACCGTATGAAGCTTTCACCTACTACATCATGGCACCGGTAGATAATGCCGCCGCCACCAAATACAAGAAAGACGACAAGGATATCCGGCTTTTCCGCGACTGGGCCGCTGAAGCGTTCAGCCAGGTCAACGGGTACAAAAAGTCAAAAATAACCGGTACTGAAACCATCTGCCGCCACCTGTACTACTCCAGTGGCCGGCTGCGGATGATTGCCGAAAAGGAAGACGAAAAGAAGAAGATTTATACTGGTGCCTTTGAATCGTATTAGACTTGTTAGTGGTTGGGAATGAGGGAGAAGCTGGATTGGAAGTTCCAAAGCCAGCACATACCCCTACTATTGTATCCAGCAGCGCTAGTTTTCTGACTCTGATTCTCTCATAATCAAGCGGTATCTTTTCATGCCACCAATGGCATGTTCAATGCTGATTCTATTCTTGCCTTTTTCTTTGTTAGCTTCTTTCTGCTGGAGGGTAAGTTGTTGTTTTTTTCTTCTTTTTTTCCGGTATCTCCACCTTGCAATCCTTGAGCGTTTTGCCTATTCCCAAAAAGCCTGAATCTACCCGCAACTCTTTTGACTCGAACACTGCTGATTGATCCTTGATCTCTTGATCGGCCATTTTCTTGTCATGCACACTGCCGTTATAGAGCTTGCTCACGTACAAAATCCGTCTATCGGTCGTACTCAGCAGGAGTAGCTTTCGGGTATGTCTTTTTTTACCACTGAAGGCCTGCTCCTGTTGCTGCTCATCCACAGGCCGTTGCACGGCTACTTCACTACCATCCATGAGCAAGACCAACTGCCTGGAAAACTCCGGGCGGAGTTTCTGCCAGTCTTTCAAATCCCGGACCGGCAAGCAGCTTAACCGCTCCAAAGCAGTTTGTAAAAGGGGGAAAAACCGAGTCAAGTTCAGGTGTGCATCCCCACCACTAATGCCAAAGATTAATCCTGCATTGTCCCAGGTAAGCGTGTTTTTCAAGATGAACAAAACAAAAAAAGAGCATCTCTTCATAAGTAGTGAAAATAAACTGCTGCTTTACATTGCGCATCTTCTCTTGCAGACTTACTCCGTAGCGCTCCTGGTATACTTTGCCCAACTGGGCGGCTAAGAAAGTGAACTTTTGCTCACTCAGACCCGTAGCCGAACGCCACTGCCGATCCGTGCGGATATCCTTATATGACAAGCTCATTTTAGTGCCTTTTACTAGCAAAAATAGCCACTTCGCTCATTATCAACAACTAACAAGTCTATTATCCATCAGGCTACCTGCGCAGCAAAGGAGTTTATACAGCCGACGAAAAAGAAATCGGGTGAGTGGCGCTTCTTCTACCCCAACGGGAACTGGATCAGATCGAAAAGTTTACCGTTCCCGGCGCCGACTTTACCTACCAGTCCTTCTATCCCGGCGGCATACCCAAAGGGGAAGGCCGCTACGTTGCCGGCAAACGCGACGGAAAATTTGTGGCCTATTCCGCCGGAGGGGCAAAATATTTGAAGGCGCCTATAAGAATGGCGAAAGGCATGGGCAGACCAGAATCTTCCACCCCGATCAGACCCTCAAATCCGAAGGCAACTACAATAACGGTCAACAGGAAGGCCCTTACCGGAATTACCATCCGAACGGTACCCTTGCTGAGGAAGGCAGCTACCGGAACGGAAAGGAGCACGGCCCCTACCGTTCGTTCCATAAAAATGGCAAACCCGCCGCACAGGGCACCATGACTGACGGCCTGATGGACGGCGAATGGAAATGGTTCCATACCAACGGACAAGTGGCAAAAGCAGGCATGCTCCGCGCCGGAAAACAGGAAGGTACCTGGAAGTTGTTCTTCGCGGATGGCACGCTTAATCAGGAATTCAACAACGTGAACGGGCTGATGGAAGGGATGGCGAAAGTATACGATTCCGACGGCAAGCTTTATTTTGAACAAGAATATAAAGGTGGTAAGATCCGTAAGTACCGCTATTTTGACAAGCAGGGCCAGGTAAAAAGTGAAGAGTCGGCCCGCGGCAGTAAGCTGCGCTGGGTAACGATGTACGCTTCGGGGATTCCCCAGAATGAGGGCCTGATGGCCGATGGCAAGACAGATGGCAAGTGGAAATACTACCACGAAAGCGGATACCTGTCCAATGAGAGTGTTTATAAGGCTGACAAGCAGACCGGTGCTGAAAAATATTATTTCTTCGACGGCTCTACCTCTGTTGAGCAGGAATACAGGGACGGCCAGCTGGACGGTCTGCACCGCAAGTATCACGTCAACGGCCAGCTGGCCGCGGAAGGCTGGTATGCCGCCGGTACCCGTCAGGGTGAATGGCGGACCTATTACGTGAATGGCAAGCTGAAGGAGAAGAGCTTTTACCTCAATGATGAACCCGATGGAACGCAGGAATACTACCACCCGGACGGCAAAAAATACCTTGAAATCTTTTTTAAGGACGGCATTATCAGCCGGGAGATCCAATACGATACATTGGGCAAGGTGCTGCACCAGGCAGCAATTGCCAGAGGCTGCGGGCCCGTGGAGCTGAAGCACCTCAATGGCAAGACGATGCAGAAGGTTACCTTCCGTTTCGGCGAAAAGGACGGCGAGGAAAAAGACTTTTATCCCTCCGGTAAACCACGTGAAGTAACCTTTTACAAATTTCACAGCCTGCACGGTCCTTCCGAACGGTACCACGCCGATGGCAAACTCCGTTCCCGGGCCTTCTATTTTCTGGGACGGCCCGACAGCACCTACCAGACCTGGGACGAAAAAGGCCGGTTGGATTTTTCTACCTGCTACCGGGATGGTAAATCTGAAGGCCATATCCGCTGGATGCACCCCAACGGAAAAGTGGAAACCGAGGGCAGCGAAAAGAACGACGAACGGGAAGGCTACTTTACCTACTTCACCGAAGACGGTACGCCGCAGTTCCGACTCCTCTATTTACGGGGGCTGGTCCGCAGCTATTCCCACCCCGATGCATCAGGCGGGTGGACCGCCGAAATTCCGGTTCCCAACGGCACCGGTAAGATCAAGGCTTATTTCCATAACGGGAAGGTTTCCTATGAAGGCGAGCTGCAGAACGGCAAGCGGGTCGGGGTTCAGCGGTACTACTATCCCAACGGACAGCTTTGTACGGAAAAAGCTTACGCCAAAGGAGTTCTGCACGGCGAAACCAAAGAGTACTACGCCAACGGTAAACCCAGGCGGATTGAGGTATTTTTCTACGACAACCGCAACGGAATCTGGAAAGAATACCGGGAAAATGGCAACCTAGCCCGCGAAACCACCTACCTGCTGGACCTCCGGCACGGTGTGGAGCGCGAATACGACGCCTCTGGAAAAGTAGTGGTAAAACGAAACAATGTCTATGATCAACCCTATGAGTAGAGTTTTACAAGGTCTGCTGCTGGTTTGCCTGATCTGCCCTTCTGCTTTCGGGCAGATCAAGGCAGACCTCAATCAGTTGCAGCAGAAATATCCCAATGATGAGCTGGTGATGCTCCGGGAAGGCGAGAAAATCACCATCACCACGGCCGCCAGCGGGTTGAAGATTGAATGTGAACACCACGAGGAGTACTTGTTCATGAATGAGCAGGCCAGCCGGTACGCCAGCCACGGCATCCGGTACTCCCAGTTTTTTCAGGACATTCTGGATGTGGAGGCGGTTACGTATCTGCCCGAAGGGAGCCGGTACCGCAAAGTGCCGGTGAAAGAGATCAAAACGGAAAAACCTTCTTCCAGAGGAATCTTTTTTGACGATGTGATGGTGCGGAAATTCAATTTTGAGGGCGTTAAAAAAGGAGCTATCGGCACTGTCCGGTACCGGGAAATCATCAAAGATCCGCACACTTTGTCGGGCTTTATGTTCGGCCGTTACATCCCCGTGCTGAACGGCGACTTTTCGGTTACCTTCCCCTCTGCCGTAAAGCTTTCTTACAAAACGTACGGAAATATGGACGGCGTCACCTTCCAGACCACGCAGAGCCGGGGCCAGACAACCTACTCCTGGAAGGTAAAGGACGTGGCGGCGCATCCCTACGAATCCGACGCCCCGAACCTCCGGTATTTTGCGCCGCAGGTGTTCCTTTTCATTGAAGAATATACCCTCAATGGCATAACCAAACCAGTACTTTCGGATGAAAAGAAACTCTTCAACTACTACGTAAGCCTGATCCGGGACGTGGACCACACCGCCGACAGCCAGCTGGGTGCCATGGTGGATTCGCTGACCAGAGGCAAAACGGAAATCGAAAAAATCAAAAGCATCTATTATTGGGTGCAGGACCACATCCGGTACATTGCCTTTGAAGACGGCCTTGGCGGATTTGTGCCCCGCAACGCGAATTCCGTTTACCAGAAGCGGTACGGCGACTGCAAGGACATGGCCAGCCTGCTCAATTCGATGCTGAAGCGGGCCGGAATTCCTTCCCACACCGTCTGGATCGGCACCCGCGAGATACCATTCAAGTACCGCGAAAACCCTTCTTTAGGCGTAGACAATCACATGATTGCGGCCGTGAAGCGGGACGGTCAGTGGATTTTTCTGGATGCCACGGCCGACAAAATTGATTTCGGTCTGCCGACCACGCACATTCAGGGCAAGCAGGCGCTGGTCATGCTGTCGGAGAAAGACTTTACCATTGCCGAAGTACCTGAGGTAGAACACACCCGCAACTTCCGCCGCGATTCAGTCGAGGTCTGGATCAAAGATTCCGGTGTGGAGGGCAAAGGACGCAGCACCTACGAAGGGCTCTGGAAGATGGACCTGAAGTACAAGCTGGCGGGCCTGTCCGACGCCCAGAAGGAAGATTTCTACCAATCCATGTTTTCGCGGGGCACCAATAAGTGCAAGGCAGAAGGAGTAACCGGCAGCGACCTCAAAGCCCGCGACCAGCCATTGCGCTTCAGCTATGGTTTTCAGGTGCCGGACTACGTACGCACCATCGGGTCAGAGCAGTACGTGAATCCGCACCTGAGCCGCCCGCTGCAGAACTCCCGGATCGACGACTCCCGGAAATTGCCCTACGAACGGGATTTCCGTTTCTCGGATGATTTCACCACCATCGTGCATCTGCCTGCCGGTTACCGGCTGACGCACCTGCCCGAAAATAAGTCTTATTCCCACGAAAAGTTTGGTTTTAAACTGACCTACGTACATGAAGGCAACCGGGTCGTTCTTAAAAACCAGATTTTCCTCAAAAGCCTGCTGCTCGCCAAAGAAGATTTCGGGGCGTGGAACGAGATGATCACGCGGCTCAACGAAGCCTATAACGAAAACCTTTCCATCCAGAAGAAAAAGTAGCGCATCAGACTACCTGATTCCCAACACCCAATTCCTAATACCTACATCATGATACATCAACCAAAAAATTTATTCCGGACCCTTGCCGCCGCACTTTCCCTATGCTGCATTTCCGGGGGCTGGGCGCAGGAGCTTGAGTTCAGGAAACTCGGTCTGGATAGCAAAGTGGACAAAACCATTGCGACGCTTACCGCCGAGGAGAAAAAGGAAACCGGCGTTGTCCTGAAGGAGAAGACCTACATCGAATACCTGATGAACAGCAAGGATGAAGCGGAGCGGTACTACGGTGCCTACCGCCGGATTCATTTAAGCGGCAATACGGCCGTGGAGCGGTTCAATAAGCTGGTATTGCCGGTGACTGATCCCGGTAGCCTGCTGATGGTAAAAGCCCGGGGCATCAGCCGCAACGGCGTAGTGAAGGAAGTGGGTCCGGAAGCAGTGAAGGAGATCGAGGAGGAAGGACGCCGTTACAAGATTCTCGCGGTGGAAGGCCTTGAAGTGGGCGGCGAAGTAGAACTGATGTATCTGGTGAAGGGCAGCATGAGTCTGTTCGGCGCTGAGATTGTGCAGGAGGACATCCCGCTGCGGGAAAGCGAATTCCACCTGATTGCGCCCAAACATCTGATTTTTGAAGGCAAAGTCTACAACGGCAAATACACGAAGCAGGACAGCAGCACCGTGGGCGAAAAGCGGATGCTGACATTTCATTCCCGCAAGGTACCCGCCCTGCTGGAAGAAAAGTATGCGGCCGAAAATGCGAACCGCACCCGCATTGAATATAAATTAGCCTATAATGAACTCAATGGCAGCAAACGGATTCTCAGTTGGAACGATGCCGGTTCGCGGATCTACAGCTTCCTGCACCTTGGCCTCGACGCTTCGGCCAAAGACCTGACAAAGTTTGTGGCAAAGGAAAAAATAAAAGGTCTGCCGGAGGAGCAGGCCATCCGGGCGGTGGAAAATTACGTAAAGACCAACATCAATCTGCGGAAAGACGCCGAAGACGGCAATGCCAAAGACGTGCTGAAGCGGAAATTCGGCACCCAGACCGGACTGATCCGCCTGTACGTGGGGCTGTTCGAGATCATGAACATTCCGTTTGAAATCGTGATTGGCTGTAGCCGCCTGGAGCAAAAGTTTGACCGGGACTTCGATACCTGGAATTTTCTTGACAAGTATCTCTTCTATTTTCCAAACGCGCAGAAGTACATGGACCCCGAAAATGCATTCCTGCGGTACGGCATGTATGATTTTACCCTTGAGGGCACCGATGCCATGTTTATCAGTACCGCTACGCTGGGCAGCATGAGAACCGGTCTTGCCAATATCAGTCAGATCCCTGCCGCCCCGGTGGAGCAGAACTATGACAATATGGAAGCAGACATCACCTTTACTGCCCAAGCAGACCAGGCGAATCTGAAGTATGTCAGGAAAATGGGTGGCTACCAGGCGGCGCATTTCCGTCCGTATTACTTCCTTGGCAATGCCGAACAGCGTACCAGGATGGTAACCGGCCTGCTGAAGCAATCCCTGAAAGAAGATGTTGTCGCAACCAACGTGAATGCTTCCAACTTCAACATAAATTCAGCCGAGGTGAACCAGGACTTTATTCTTACGGCTGATGTTGCAATGAAAAGCATTCTGGAACGGGTGAACAACAAGGTGCTGGTGAAGGTAGGGGAACTGATCGGTCTCCAAACGGAAATGTACAACGAACGGCCCCGCCAGCACCCGATTGACATCGGCAACGTACACTCCTACACCCGGGTCATCCGGATCAATCTGCCGGAGGGATACCGGCTGGCCGGGCAGGAAAGCCTCAGGCGCAAAGTCAGTTTCGACAACGGCAGCATGGGCTTCGTGTCAGACTACAAACTGGACGGCCGGGTGCTGACGATTACGGTGGAGGAATTTTACAAAAAGATTCAGTACCCCATCAGCGCCTACGCCGAATTCCAGAAGGTGATCAACGCCGCGGCTGACTTCAACAAGGTTACGCTGGTGCTGGAAAAGGAGGGAGCTTTGAGTAAGAAGTAATAAAAGAAGAAGCCCCCTGCTGACGTCAGCAGGGGGCTTCTTCTTTTTATGACCATAAAATACCTGCCACCCACACTCTTTCGGAATAACAGACTTGTTTGATTTGACAGTCAATGGGTTGTTTATAGTGATTCTAATCACATACTTAACTAACGAAATGGTTACACCAGGCTTTGGCATAAGAGGAAGTTCTTTGCCAGATCAATTCCAGAAAGACCTGCCGGGCCTGTTGTTTAGCTTGGGCAAAATCCGAAAGTTTGGAGAGGGTTCTCTTACCATCCTTCCAGAGGAATTCGATGGGGTTGAACTTAGGCGAATAAGGGGGCAAAAAAAGCAGGTGGATGTCAAGCTCTCGGGCCTTTTGTTGGACTGAGTAGGCATGGTGAATCCGGGCATTATCCAGTACTAGTCCAATGGGTCTATCATCATTGTTTTGCTTTCTGATCCGTTCCAGAAACGCTTCCATTGCCTGAGCATCGGCTTTTTGCACCGGCTCTACACACGCCTGGCCCGAAAGGGGCATAAAGCCAAAGAAGGGCTGAGAACGACGGCCTTCCTGTTGATAAGACCAGACTGGGGTAGCTAACATGCGAGTATGATTAGGTTTGTTTTGCAAAGTGCTCCCGTCGACAAATCCTAGTGTTGCCTCCGGATGCAGGTCCAGAAAGGCCCCTACTTTTTTTTAATCTCTTTAGCAGCCTCAGCCGGCATCTTCTGGTTTTGCATATACGGCTTCCCGTAAGGCAACTTATACTGCTTACGCAACTTGTACCAGACCATCTTGTAGGTATACGCTACGCCTTTTTCCTTTTGAATCTTTTGCCGTACCTGCTCAATGTCATATCCCTTCCCTTTGATTTGCTCCACCAGTTCATCCCACTCTTTCTGGCTCAGCCTAGGGGCATAACCGCCACTAAAGCTGGGCTTTATTCCTTGGTAGCCAGCCTTGTTCCAACTCTTCAACCAAGTAGTTACTGTTTGACGGGTTACCTGGATGGTGTAAGCCGTATAGGTAATGCTTTCCCCTTTATAAAGCAGTACAATCGCCAGTAAGCGTTCCTTTACTCGACCATCGTGTTCACTGCGGTATAAGCGATCCAAAGCATCTTTGGGATAAGTAGTATCGACATGGGATCGTTTGGGCATACGTTTTTACCTTATATCCCTTTTTTGTCTACTTTGTGATTCGATCCACTATAATAACCACCCCCGGCCCTTCCTTCAAAAGGAGGGGAGTCTGCACCACCTTTTGCGGATACAGGTAGAGTTTCCTCCAAGTTCCCTTCGTTCCTTCAGGAATTCCGGAGGAACCGGCCAGGCCAACGGGACAGGGGTGGTTCTCTCTTCCTAAGAATAACTTACTCATTTTCAAAAGCAAACAAGTATAATCACTCAGGATTGAAGTGGATCAGACTAAGGCTACCGGGTATCTGCTTCCTTCCGATCCGAAGTTTCTCTTGCCCGCCTGATCAACTTTACTTAATGATCCGCTGTCATCCCCCGGGGGATCTTCGCAGATAAAGGCAAAGACAATCCTCACCACAAAGATCCCCTGCGGGGATGACAGATGCGCAGGAAGCTGCTCCCGAATCCCAATAACCCGTAACTCCCCCCATTGTCAATTATCAATTTTCAATTATTTCACCCCTTCCCGCAGCAGGTAATTCAGCGCTGTTTGCCGGGTGGCCGTGTTCTGTTTGGTTACTGCGAGGCTGAGGGCCGTGCGGGTACCAACGAACACCACCAGCTTTTTGGCCCGGGTAATAGCCGTGTACACCAGGTTCCGGAAAAGCATCGAGAAATGCTGCGTAGTGAGGGGAATAATTACCACCGGAAACTCGCTGCCCTGCGACTTGTGAATCGTAATGGCGTAGGCCAGTTCCAGTTCGGCAAGGCTCTCCCGCTGATACACCACCGCCTTGGTTTCCTTGCCCGCCTGGTAGGTGACGGTGCAGGTCATTTCTTCGTTATCAATTTCAGTAATGCGTCCAATGTCACCGTTGAACACGCCAAGGTCGTAGTTGTTGCGCTTCTGGATTACCCGGTCTCTCACGCGGAACAGCCGGCTGCCCAGCATCAGTTGCGCCTTCCCGGGCCGGGGCGGATTGGTGGCTTCCTGAAGCAGCGTGTTCAGGCTGGCCGTGCCGAGACTGCCCCTGGTCATTGGCGACAGAATCTGGATTTCCGTACCCAAGCCGGCGTACTTAGGCACGGTGCTGGTGTAGAGCCGCTTGATCATGTCCGTGGCCGACAGCCCGTAGTGCAGCGACGACCACGGATGCACCCGCTTCAGGACTTCCTTCAGTTCTTCCGGACGGGTATTGGTTTCCTGCAACCGCTCGATGTCTACGTGCCGGAACTTTTCGGGGATGGTAAAAGCGGATGCCTGCGCGTAGGCAACTTCTTCTTCCGCCGCAATACTTACCGAAGCTGTAGTTTCTTCCGGAAAGGAATAGGGTTTTGGCTGAGCCGCGGCGAGCCGTTTTACGCGGTTAATGAACCGGATCTGCTCCTGACTGGCTTCTTCGGAGTCGATGAACAGGCAATCCGTTTTTTCCTGCCAGAGCACCGGCTTATGAAAAGGAGAATCAATTTTCGGCATCTGCCCCTGATTGATCTGGTGGGCGTAACGGATGATCAGCGATTCCTGCGCCTGCCGGAAAATTTTGGTCAGCCGGAAAAGAGTCACCTGACCGGATTCGATAATGTCTTTCAGCACGTTACCGGCCCCCACCGAAGGCAACTGATCCGAATCACCGATCAGCACGACCTGGGCCCGCTTCGGCACCGCCCGGAGCAGCGAGGCCGACAGGTGAACGTCCAGCATCGAACATTCGTCCACAATGAGGAAATCGCAGTCCAGCGGCTCTTCTTCCTTTTTCTTGAAGCCGCCCGTGGCTGGGTCAAACTCCAGCAGGCGGTGGATGGTTTTGGCTTCCCAGCCGATTACTTCGCTCATCCGCTGGGCGGCGCGGCCGGTGGGAGCCGCCAGCAGCACTTTGCGGCTCATCATCTGCAGCAGGCCCACCAGTGCTTTGGTGGTGGTGGTTTTGCCGCAGCCGGGTCCGCCGGTCAGCACCGATAGCCGCCGGGTGACAATGCCCAGCACGGCCCCCTCCTGCTCGTCGCTCAGGCTGATGGTATGCACGGCACAGAAATCATCCAGCATTTCTTTCAACTGCCGGCGGTCCAGCCGGTTTTCGGCCGCGGCCATGGCCTTGACCGTGACAGCCAGGTAATTCTCGTCGTAAAAAAGGGAATGTGCGTAGTAGCAGGTGCGGATGTGCCCTTCGGCGTCGGGCAGCAGGCGGGTTTTGAGGGCATCTTCCTTCGCCAGTCCGTCCAGCAGGGTTTCAGTCGGGTTGTCGGGCGGCAGCCCCAGCAGTTCCTGTACGCCCTCCAGAATCTGCTCCCGGGTGAGGTAGCAGTGGCCTTCTTCCCGGGCATTCTGCAGCACGTGGTCAATGGCGGCTTTGATGCGTTGCGGCGCGTCGGGAGCCAGGCCGAGGCTGAGGGCCACTTTGTCGGCGCTGAGGAAACCAATGCCGTAAATATCGGCGGCCAGCCGGTAGGGGTTTTCCTGAATGATTTGGATGGAATCGTTGCCGTAGGTCTTGTAAATCTTGACTGCAAACAGCGTACTGATGTTGTGCGACTGCAGAAACATCATCACGTGCCGGATCTCCTGGTGTTCCTGCCATGCTTTGGCGATCATCTGAAGCTTGAGCTGGGCAATGCCTTCCACCTCCACCAGCCGTTCGATCTGGTTTTCAAAAACATCCAGCGTGTCTTTCCCGAAGTGCTTCACGATCCGGGAGGCGGTGACCGGACCAACGCCCTTGATCAGCCCCGAGCCGAGGTATTTTTCCAGCGCATGGGCCGTAGCCGGTTTGCGTTCCACTACTTTATTGGCCTTAAACTGTTCGCCGTGCTGCGGGTGGCGACCCCACTCGCCGTAAAAATCCATGGTGGCCCCGGCAAACACCTTCGACTGATGCACCACCACGACCACTTCTTCGGAAGGCCGGGAAAACGGGCTTACCTTCAATACCGTAAAACCGGACTCCGGACTGTGAAACGTAATCCGCTTCACGATTCCGGAGAGTTTTTCGGCCTGTGGTTCGACAATTAATCTGGATTGCATAGTGGTGGAGAAGGGCATTAAAGAGGACTAATTTACCCAAAAAGGGGCAGAGATTGCGAAAGTTGAAAGTCAATATTTGATGCATACCGGAACAAAGTCCGTGACTGCCTTTCCTCTTTTTACGTAGAACACCACTGACACTTTAAATGCCCCTGATGGACTCCTACAATTTACTGCTGGCAGTGTTCGGAATTTCGATCCTCACCGTGGCCTGGGTGCCCTCGCTGGTAAAGAAGTATTCCCTCTCCTACCCGATCCTGTTCGTGGCCTTTGGGATGCTGCTTTACCAACTGCCGGTAGAGCTGCCCAATCCCAATCCGCTGATCCACAAGACATTCGTAACGCACCTCACCGAACTGTGCGTCATCGTATCCCTGACCGGTACAGGCCTCAAAATCGACCGGCGTTTTTCCTTCCCGGGCTGGGCCATTCCGCTCCGTCTGGTGCTGATCACGATGATCCTGACCATTGCCGCATTTGCCCTTGCCGGGTGGCTGATTGCCAGCCTGGTGCCGGCCTCGGCGGTGCTGCTGGCTGCCGCTTTGGCCCCGACTGATCCGGTGCTGGCCAGCGACGTGCAGGTGGGCGACCCCAATGAAGGCGGCGAGGATAACGTCCGGTTTGCCCTCACCGGCGAGGCCGGACTCAACGATGGGCTGGCCTTTCCGTTCGTGCATCTGTCGCTGGCTTTGCTGCCGGCTACTGCCCCGCTGGCCGAACGGCTGCTCGACTGGCTCTGGATGGACGTGCTGTACCGGATCGTGGTCGGTGTGGTGTTCGGCTGGCTGGCGGGCAAGGCACTGGCCTATCTGATCTTCGGGCTGCCCAAAAAAATTGAGATCAAGGCCGATGCCTACGGCTTTGTGGCCCTTGCCGTAACGCTTACCTCCTACGGAGTCACCGAGCTGGTGCATGGTTATGGCTTTCTGGCCGTTTTTATTGCGGCCATTACCCTCCGCAACCGCGAACGGACCCACGAGTATCACCGGGAGATGCACGATTTTTCCGACCAGATCGAAAAGTTATTCATTATCATCCTGCTGGTTCTCTTCGGCGGGGCACTGGTCAACGGCATACTCGACGAACTGACGTGGCAGGGTGCCCTGCTGGGTGTTCTGCTGGTGGTGGTGATCCGACCGCTGGCTGGCTGGGTCGCCCTGATCGGTACCAAAACCACAAGGCCCGAACGGTGGATCATTGCCGGATTCGGCATCCGGGGCATCGGCTGCTTCTTTTACCTGGCCTATGCCATCGAAAACGGCGGATTTGCGGAAAAGGAAGAAATATGGTCAATTACTGCGTTTACTGTCCTGTTCTCGATTATCCTGCACGGCATGCTGGCTACCCCGGTCATGAACAAACTCGATAAACTCCAGCCACCGGTATCCACTCCGGAAGAGAGAGAGCTGAAGCGGCACATCAAGTGAGAGTGGTATGGTTGAATGGTTAAATTGTTGTCAGGCTGAACGGTCTTTTTTCGACAATTCAGCAATTAAACCATTTAACCATATATCCATCCACGTAACCATACAACAACTACCCCCTTGCCAGTAAACCTGAATTTTTAAAACTCCAGCACAAACTTACTGCCCTTGCCGGGCTCCGACTGAACGAGAATCCTGCCGCCGTGCCCCAGCATGATCTGCTTGGAAAGACTGAGCCCTATGCCGGTCCCGCTCTGTTTGGTGGTGTAAAAAAGGGATGAAAATCTGCTCCTGAACCTCCTGACTCATGCCGGCCCCGTTGTCTGTAACTGTAATCCGGATCTGATCGGCTTGCTTTTCGGCGGCAAGGCTGATCAGGGGGCTATTTCTGCCAGACACTGCATCGGCGGCGTTGCTGATCAGGTTCAGCAGGATCTGTTCGATCATTCCCACGTCAGCCTGGATGAACAGATCCGCGTCGGACGGCTGGATGTACAGCCGGATGCCTCTGGTCACAAGGGTTGAGTTGGCCAGCAGGCTCACCCGCTCCAGCAACAGCCGCACCGAAACTGGTTCCAGTTTGGGTCGGGGCATCTGGGTCAGACTTTTATAGGCTTGCACAAAGTGAACCAGTCCCCGGCTGCGGCTCTCGATGGTACGCAGACTGCCGTGCAGGTCGGCCAGATTTTCTTCGTCCATTCCCGCAAGGGTGGTCGGCTGGCCGTTTTCGTCTTCCAGCATTTCACTGACCATCGAAGAAAGGGTAGAAATAGGAATGGCCGAATTCATGATTTCGTGGGTCAGAACGCGGATCAGCTTCTGCCACGACTCCACTTCCTGCGCTTCGAGTTCGGAGCGGATGTCCTGAAAGGAAAACAGCACGTACCCCCGCTGGTGCAGCTTGAAACGGGTGGCCTGAACCGACAGGTGCATCAGTGAGCCATCAAGCACCAGCTTGCGCAACCGGCGGCCGCCGGAAGGCAGGTCCATCAGGGTTTGCGGCAGCGTTTTGTCTACCTGCGAAAGGTTATTCAGGTGGTGCAGAAAAGGCTTGCGGAAAAGCTTTTTGGCGGCTTGGTTCATGAGCCTTACCTCTCCCGTTTCTTCGGCAGCCACCAGACCAAGACTGATATGCTCCACCACGGTCTGCAGATACTGGTGGTGGGTTTCCCGTTCTTCGCGCAACCTTCCGTACACAAGCATCAGTTGCCGGAAAGCCTCGTGCAGGCGATTTTCGCGGCCCGGTTTGCCCGGAGGATAGGTTGCCGAAAAATCATTCTGGCTGATGGAGAGCAGGAAGTGGGCCAGTTCGCGGTCTGACCGTTCCACGTAGCCGATCAGGTTGACCAGCAGACCGGTTACCAGTAGCCCCAGCCATAACGACACCAGCCAGAAGTGCGTCTGAGTGGCTACGTAAAAGCCGGCGTATCCAGCCACCAGAATGGCGGCAATCCGGAGCACAACATTGAGCCGTAAGTTACGGTTGAAGGCCATACTTGCTGATTTTCCGGTAAAGTGTCGTACGCCCCAGGCCGAGCTCAAGGGCTGCTTTGGTCAGATTACCGCGGTGTTTCTGAATGGCCTCCCGGATGGCCTGCTTTTCCATGGCCTCCAGGTGAAAACTGTCTCCCTGCTCCAGCTGGGGCTGACTGGCCGCGTGCCCCAGAAAATCCTGCACGCCAAGCACTTTTCGTTCACTCAGGATTACGGCCCGTTCAGTGGCGTGTTCCAGTTGCCGCACATTGCCGGGCCACGGATACCGCTGCAGGTAAGCTACTGTATCGGGAGCCAGTGAGAGGCCGGTTTTGCGGTAGCGGGCCGCAAATACGCCCATAAAATGTTTTAGCAGCAAAGGTATATCTTCAGTTCGCTCCCGCAGGGGCGGAATGGTAATTTCAACGGTATTGATCCGGTAAAGCAGGTCCTGACGGAAAAGGCCCTGGGCCACCATGGCCGGCACGTTGCCGTTGGTGGCGCTGATCAGCCTTACATCTACGTTGATGGTCTGGTGCGAACCCACCCGCACCACGGTACCGCTCTGGAGGGCAGTAAGCATCTTAGCCTGCTGCGGCAGGGCCAGATTACCGATTTCATCCAGAAACAGCGTACCGCCCGAGGCTATCTCAAACCTTCCCGGCTTATTTTCCTTTGCGTCGGTGAAGGCGCCTTTCACGTGCCCGAACAGTTCAGATTCGAACAGCGTGGGCGTAATGGCCCCCAGATCAACCTTTACAAAATCTTCGGAGGCCCGCCCCGAAAGCTGGTGAATGTAACCCGCGAGCAGGTCTTTGCCCGTGCCGTTTTCGCCCAGCAGCAACACTGCCGCATCGGTAGGGGCCACTCTTTCCACCGTCCCAAGTACGGCCTGCATGGCCGGCGACCGGGTGAGGATACCGGCTGGTTCAGGCTCCGGCCGGCCCGTATTTTTTGCCTCCTGCCGGCCCGATTGCAGCACCGTTTTTACGGTAGTGAGTAACTTTTCCTTGTCCCAGGGCTTCACCAGAAAATCAATGGCGCCTTCCTTCATGGCCTGCACGGCAAGATCAATGTCGCCGTAGGCGGTCTGCATCACCACCTTCGCCTCCGGGGAGAGTTCCCGGATCTCCTTCAGCCAGAATAGGCCCTCTTTGCCGCTGGTTTGGCCGGGGGCAAAGTTCATGTCCAGCAGCACTATGTCAAACTTCTCCTTCTGCAGCAGCGGCCTCAGCTGCGAAGGAAAACTTTCCGTCTGCACGGTGGTGAAACTGTTTTTCAGCACCAGCTTAGCGGTGTAGAGCACGTGCTGGTCGTCGTCCACTACCAGTATTTTCCCATTAATCTTTTCTGACACGATGGTAAAAAATTTGAACCAGCAAGAGATTGAGGCCCTGTGGGTTAATGATTGTAAATGGCTGGTTAAATTAGCCGTTGTTCCAGGGTGAAACAAGCAGGTGTTCCGAAACGGAACAATTATTCTAAAGGCACTTGCTCACATTGCTCATTTTCAGCTTTTTAGTTATCTGGCACAGGGCTTGACGGAATGTCAGCATCAGGATTTTCAGGATGAAAGGATAAACAGGATTCCAGAATTCAAAATAGAGAACCCCGATAATCTCTTAATCCTGAAAAGCCTGATCCGGACGGTAATCCTTTTCATCCCTTAATCCGGTAAATCCTGATTCTGACAATATGTTCCGCAACTACCTGATCATTGCCTGGAGAAATTTGAGGAAGAACAAGATTTTCTCATTTATCAACATTTTTGGGTTAGCCCTTGGCATGGCTACTTGTCTGCTCATCTTCCAGTATGTGAGCTTCGAATTAAGTTATGACCACTTCCATCAGCATGCACCCGACATCTACCGGGTGGTCAATGACCGGTACCAGAACGGAAAACTGATCCAGCACGGCACGATCACCTATCCGGCGGTAGGCCTTAGCCCGGCGATGCAGAAAGATTTTCCGGAAATTGTGCACCATACCCGGACCACTCCTACCACCAACCGGGCTACGGTAAAAGTGGGTGGGGAACTCTTTATTGAGAAAAACACCCCATACGTTATTTTACGCCGACACTTTTTCTGAAGATTTTCACCTTTCCATTAGTAGCTGGCGATGCGGCTACTGCCCTGAAGGAAGGGCACCGGATTATTCTTACAGAAAGCCTCGCCCGGAAGTATTTCCACCTGCAGGATAACCGCTACGATCAGGTGCTGGGCAAGACCTTGTTTGTTGAGATGGACAAAGATCCGTACGTGGTCACCGGGGTAATGCCGGACGTGCCGGAGAATTCCCTGCTGCAGTTCAAGATGCTGATTTCTTACCAGACGCTGGTGGGCTGGATGAACAACGGGGCAGATAACAACTGGCGCAATTCAGATTTTTACCACTTTCTGCAACTGAAGCCAGGCACCGGTTACCGGCAACTGGAAGCCAGGTTTCCGGCATTCAGCCAGCGGTATCTGAAAGGCAACACGGTTTCGGGCAGTGACGAAAAATTCTCCCTGCAGCCCCTCACACGGGCTCACCTGTACCCGGATCTGGAATATGAGATTGGTAAAACCGGAAACGGCAAGGCGGTATGGGCCATGCTGGTCATTGCGTTTTTCATCCTTTCCATTGCCTGGGTGAACTATATCAACCTTTCCACGACCCGGGCCATGGAACGGGCCAAAGAGGTAGGCATCCGCAAGGTGGCCGGTGCTTCGCGGTCACAACTGGTGCAGCAGTTTCTCTCCGAATCAGTTCTGCTTAACCTGACGGCGCTGGTGTTTGCGGTTACGCTGGTTCAGTTTGTGCAGCCGTTGTTCAACGGGTTGCTGGAACAAAACCTTTCCCTCTCCCTGCTGCTGGGCAAGGGCTACGGTGGAATGCTCACGCCCCTGCTCCTGCTGGGGGTGATCATCACTGGTGTTTTCCTTTCGGGCTTCTACCCCGCCTTTGCGTTGTCGGCTTACCGCCCGGTAGTGGTCCTGAAAGGTAAGTTCCAAAGATCATCCAAAGGAATTGTGCTCCGCAAAAGCCTGGTGGTGTTTCAGTACGCAGCCTCCATTGCGCTGATTATGGGCACGTGTACGGTGTACTACCAGATCCAGTACATGACCCGGATGGATCTGGGCATACAGCTCGACCAGACCCTGGTCGTATACGGACCGGGTCAGACTCCCTGGGATTCCACTTTTATCCACAAAGCCAACAGCCTCAAAACCGAGGTCAAAAAACTGGCATCGGTCAAAGATGCCGCTACTTCGGCCCGGATGCCCGGCGACCGGTGGGGTCGGTTGTTTGACCTGCAACTTGCCGGCAACAACTCGGATCAGACCCTGTCAAGCAGCAACCTTCACGTAGACTATGACTTCATCCGGGTGTTTGGCATCAAAATGCTGGCCGGCCGGGAGTTCCGGAGTACTGACCACAAGGAGGACTGGGCAAAAGTAACTTCAGTAATCATCAACCGGAAGGCGGCTGAGTTACTGGGCTTCCTACAGCCTGAGCAGGCCGTAAACCGACAGGTGAAATTCTGGCGCAAAACGTGGGACGTAGTGGGCGTGATGGAGAATTTCCACCAGCAGTCCCTGAAAAACGAACTGGAGCCGGTCGTGTTCATCCCCACTTATGGCACCAACAACTACTTCTCCTTCAAAGTGCAGCCGGAAGGGATAGCCCAGACCATCAATCAGGTAAAAGCGAAGTACCTGCAGTTTTTCCCCGGCAATACCTTCGAGTACTTCTTCCTGGACGAACGGTTTAACCGGCAGTACCACGACGACATTCTGTTTGGTCGCCTCACCCTCACCTTCTCGGTACTGGCCATTGTGGTGGCATGCCTTGGGTTGCTGGGATTATCTCTGTACGCCACCATTCAACGCACCAAAGAGATCGGCGTCCGGAAGATACTGGGAGCCTCCGTTGTCAGTATTCTGGTGATGCTGTCCGGAGACTTTATCCGGCTTATTCTGCTGGCCAACCTGATTGCCTGGCCGGTTGCCTGGTGGGTAATGCATAAGTGGCTGCAAAATTACGCCTACAAAATCGGCTTTACGCCGTGGTTCTTTATCCTGCCGGCTTTATTGGTGCTGCTTACGGCACTGCTGACCATCAGCCTCCAGACCCTGAGAGCCGCCCGGTCTAATCCGGCCGATGCCTTGAGGTATGAGTAGCAGAGCATGCAGAATGGAAGCGTTAACCCCCCTTCTCCGCAGCCTGCCCCCTACGGACCATTCATAATTCGTAATTAGTCATTCATAATTGATTCTATGTTCCGCAACTACCTCCTCATCGCCTGGCGTAATCTGCTGAAAAGCAAGACCTTTTCGCTGATCAATATTCTCGGACTTGCCATCGGGCTGGCGGCCTGCCTGATTGTGCTGCAGTACGTAACCTTCCAGCTGAGTTACGATGACTTTCACCGGAAGGCAGACCGCATTTACCGCGTTGGTGCAACGTGGAAGGTCAATGGGCAGCCGGAAGAAAGGATAGCCCAGAACCACCCGGCCACTGGCCCGGCGATGCTGCGGGATTTTCCGGAAGTGGAAAACTTTACCCGGATGCGCAGCTGGGCCGGTGACGTGGTGGTGACCCACACGGCTGGCTTGACTCCTGACCTCAATCAGCCGGTTTCCATTTCCCTGAAAGGTTTTGAGGATTCGACCCGGGTAAGGCTTGCCGTAAGTGCCAATGGCTGGAGCCGGTTTGAAAACGAGATGAAGCAAACCGCAGCAGGTTGGCAGGCGGAGCTGAAACTGCCACCGGGCCGGTATTCCTACAAGTTCGTGGTGAACGACACCTCCATTCCCGATCCGGCCAATCCGGTGGTGGATACTGCGGACCAGGAATACTCCGTTCTGGTGGTGCCGGAAACGCCGCGGTCCCGGCTGGCCGCCGAAAAATTCCGGCAGGTCAGCTTCAAGGAGGAAAAGATATATTTTGTGGATTCTTCCTTTTTATCGGTTTTTTCCTTTCCGATGCTGAAGGGTGATCCGCTGACCGCTCTTGCCGACCCCGGTTCCGTACTGATTTCAGAATCGGTAGCCAAAAGGCGTTTCGGTAACGAAGACCCGTTGGGGCGTACCCTCCATTTCCGGTCCGGCAACCGGGATCAGCCCAAAACCATTACGGGAATATTTAAAGATGTACCCCTTAATTCGCACCAGCAGTTTCATTTCCTGATGCCCTACTCCGCTCTGGGCAGCGAAGTAAACACCGACCGGGGACGCTCTGATGCCTATACTTACCTGCTGCTGAAGCCGGGAGCCACCCCGGAAGCGCTGGAGGCGAAGCTGCCGGATTTCATCCGGAAGTACCGGGGCGAGGCATTGAAAAAGGACAACGCCGCCCAATCTTTCTTTCTCCAGCCGCTTCGCAGCATTCACCTTGGGGCCGAAGCAAAGCAGGAGATGAATGAAAGCGGCAACATGCGGATGATCTGGTTTCTGATCGTAATTGCCCTGTTTATTCTGGTGATTGCGTGGGTAAATTATATCAATCTTTCTACGGCCCGTACCCTCGAAAGAGCCCGCGAAGTAGGCGTACGCAAGGTGGTGGGGGCCAGCCGTGGTCAGCTCATCCGGCAGTTTATGCTGGAGACACTGCTGCTCAACGGATTCGCCTTTTTGCTCTCCCTTACGCTGGTGCAACTCGTACAGCCAGTCTTTTTCCGGTTCATCGGAGAAGAACTGCCGTTCACGCTTTGGCAGGGCTACCGGTTCTGGGTGGTTTTCGGCGGCTTGCTTGCAGTGGGCACGCTCCTTTCGGGTCTTTATCCGGCGTTTGTGCTATCAGCTTACCAGCCGGTTGCGGTAGTGAAGGGCAAATGGGGCCGTTCACCGGGTGGAGCATGGCTTCGCAAGGGTCTGGTGACTGCCCAGTTCGTGATTTCCCTGCTGCTCATAGTGGGCACCTTTACGGTGCAGCAGCAACTCGCCTTTATGCGCAACAGGGATCTGGGCCTGAATGTAAGCCAGACGCTGGTGGTCAAAAACCCGATTGTGGTGAATTTTAAGCAATTCGATAAAAACTTTGACGCTTTCCGGAACGGTGTCATCCAACTGCCCCAGGTTAAGAGCTTTACCACAACTGATGCCGTACCGGGCACCGGTACCTACTCCGACCGGGGCATCCGGCGCGTCGGAACGGATGTAGAAAACCAGGCGAGATTCAGCCTGATCTGGGCGGATTACGATTTTATCAATGCCTTCGGAATTAAACTGCTGGCAGGCCGGGCATTCTCCCGGGAGTTTGGCACCGATGAACAGGCGGCAATTCTCAATGAGGCAGCAATAAAGGCGCTTGGGTTTAGCGGACCTCAGGGGGCGGTGGGCCAGAAGATCAGATACGGCAATGACTACAAGTATGACGTAGTCGGGGTAATCAACAATTACCACCAGCAGTCCCTGAAGGAGGATTACGTGCCTATGATTTTTCTCCTGAACCCAAGGGCGGGCCGCCATTATTCCATTAAAATCAGCGGCGAAGATATTCCGCAGACGCTGGCGCAGGTGGAGAAAATCTACGGACAGGTCTGGCCGGACGGCCCTTTTCAGTACTTCTTTCTCGATGAATTCTTCAATCAGCAGTATAAAACAGATTATCAGTTCGGGCGGGTTTTCGGCCTGTTTGCTTCGCTGGCAATTTTGGTGGCGTGCCTGGGATTGTTTGGCCTTACCTTATTCACAACCGTTCAGCGGACGCAGGAAATAGGCATCCGCAAGGTGATGGGCGCATCCGCAGAGAGTATTCTGGTGCTGCTATCCAAAGATTTCCTGCGGCTGGTGCTGCTGGCTACGGCGCTTGCCGTACCGCTTGCCTACCTTGGTGCAAGTAAATGGCTGAGTGGCTATACCTTCAGAATTGATATTACTGCGGGTCTTTTTGCAATCCCGGCGGTAATGGTGCTGCTCATTGCCCTGCTGACGGTCAGCCTTCAGACGTGGAAAGCGGCAAGGGCAAACCCTGTCCGGTCCCTCCGGCACGATTGAGGCGTTACTGGTTGTTTAGGCTGTACCCACGCAAACGGAGGCATAAAACAAAAAGGGATGCCCGGTAAGGAACCAGGCATCCTTTTTGTTTTATGAAGATGCTGAATCTTCTTTCTAGCGGATCACAATCTTTTTTGTAACGATGCCGCCGCTCCGTACCTTCAGAAGGTAAATACCTTCTTTGAGCCGCTGGTGCAGGGTAAGCACTGACTGGTAAGGTGCCGCACTGACAGAATAAGTAGCCGGACTTACGGGAACACCCACTGCACTGAACAGCTGAATACCCGGATCATCCGCGCGGTTGTGCCGGAATGTTATCAGAACAACCGCTGCCCACCGTAACACAACCTTTGATGAATAATGAACCCAGTCCTGTGCCCGCGACTCCGGTCATGTTGACCGACCCGTTGCTCTTTACGCAGGTGCTGCCATCCACATATACCAGACCTCCGCCCTCGATAGCCAGCCGTTGGCATTGATGGTCATGGTGCCGGTAATGCGTAGTGTGGCATTGCTGCCGACCGTGAGGATGGTAGGGTCGCTGCCAACCCCGTTGTTGATATTTAAGCATCCGTTTGCAGCCTGACGTTATGGCGGTTACTGATAGTCACATCGTCATCGGGACCAGGAATAGTTACACCGGGAACCGGCACCAGCCCGGCACAGTTGGTCCACCACGTACATGGATCTTCCCATGCACCATCCTTTACCGATGAAAAGACCAGCGCTGAGGCATCAGAAGACCATAAAATGACACAGAGACTGATAAAAGAAATACGGAATAATTGTCCGGAAATTCTATTATATATCTACTCATAGGAGTATAAAGTTGGTTGATCGGTCAAATTTGATTATTCATCCTGCCAGCGTATATCCTGAGTTTCATTTAAAGGTAACATATTCCGGCCCGTAGGCTGCCTGAGAGGTATATTCTCGCCGGGTTAACCACGTCCGGATAAAGTTTTCTCCCGAAGGGGCAATGATTTGCAGAGGATCTTGTTATTTTTACCACCCGTACGGAATGAAACAGGCTTTGGTTCACTGAACCCATCAAAAATAAATAGCCACAAAGGCTTAAAGAACGTAGAAGGTCAGTAACTGACCATATGGTTGGTATACTCTGTTGCTTGATATGAAGAAAAATCCTAGCATTCTGCTGGTTGACGATGACCCTGCCAGCAATTATCTGGCAAAACTCCTGCTACTTGAAATTGATCCCAACTTTGACATTCAGGTCCGTTACCACGGACAAGAAGCCCTTGACTTCGTAAAAACTGCTTCTGAAATCATGTCGCCTCCCGGTCTGATCTTTCTGGATCTGAACATGCCGGTGATGGATGGGTTTGAGTTTCTTGAGCATTTCAGTCAGCTGCCCGTTGCCGATCAGACGGCCATCGTGTTGCTTACGTCTTCCGCCTATCCCAAGGACATTGAGCGGGCCAGGGAATACAACATCACGCATTTTATCAACAAGCCGCTCACGGAGGAGCAACTCCGGGAGGTACTGTCCCATCTGGACGAGCAGTAGGAAGCAGTTGTGGGGGATTGCTGGTCCGGATTTGTCAGCCCAGCGAGGTAGTAAAGCCATACATCAAGTTTACAACTTCCATGTATACAAGCTTGCCCAAAAGTTCTGTTTCGGTATCTGGCACCATCACTGGCTGCTGTACATGACCCGACCGGCCTCCACCCTCAAGTGGACCAAGCTGCCCGGCAGTTATTTCACCGGACAGCCCCTGCAATAAATTGTGATCCGATTTCATAATAAATTATTCAGAAATATATACGGCAGGTTCCCGGTGAGGGATGTGCTCTTTCAGCGAAAGTCATTGACAGAGGAAATAATACAAAATCTGGGCGGAAAAGACAGGTAACTTTACAGTCGGTCGACCGGGTTTTTACCGGGTGCTGAACGCAAACGGAACTGGCAGCGCCGGGGTACATTTCAGGAGAGGGTTTCCAGCAGCGCAAATACTTTCTCTTCGTCAAGAGGCTTTTCGAGCACGCCCCGGATGGTCAGGTTACGGGCATGGGCTGTGTCGGAATCCTGAAGGCAGGCGGTGAGCATGACTACGGTGTTCTGGCACAGGTAGTCGCTGTGATTTTTCTCCAGTTCGTCGAGCAGTTCCCAACCGTTCATTACGGGCATATTGACATCCAGCAGCACCAGATCCTTCCCGTCGCCTGGCAAATCCTGATTACCGGGATTATTCCAGTATTGTAGCGCCTGCTGCCCGTTCTGAAAAACAATTACTTCATCTGAGAGGGCAAGTTCTTCCACAAGGCACTGATGCAGAAAGTTACTGGCCCGGTTGTCATCAATCAGTACTACCCTCCGGAATTTCTTTTTTCATTGTGTTGATTGGTCATAGGCCAAAAAGGAGATTTTAGGTTCAGGAACTTAAACAAATATGGTAAAAATGCTATAATCGCGTCAAAGGCTGCCGCTTTTTACGATCAGCTTTTTTATCGGTAATAAGACTTTTACTGAGGCGTACTCTACCCAGCTATTTTTAAGTGTTGATAATCAAAAGGTTGTAAAAAAATGACATTTTTCAGTAATAAGATCCAGGATGGAACTTTATCTCCTTTTTACGTATGATGGAATTCTTGGGGTGAGCTTTTTTTCTGGTTTTGTGGACAAAGAGAGGAAAATAAACTGCGCTGAAAAAATGTAACTACCTGATAATTAGCTTTTAAAAATAGCTGGGTAGAGTAAGGATGCGGCAAACCGGGTTATACTTTTGAAACCGAGGGCATTTTTGCAAAAAAACCTGCATGGTCCGACAAAATTTCCTGATAGGTATCAAAAATGGGTCCGTTCCGTATCTTCCGGGTTTTTTGGCTATGAGCCGGCATTTTTTTTCCTCTTATAGTAAATAATTTTTCAAAAGCCTCTCCGCATTTTCAAATCCGGGCGCTAACCTGACATTTCTTTTTCCCATCCTCCTGCAATTGAAGTACTTACCCAAAACAAATCCATATGAGGCTTGGTATTCATCAGTGATACCCTTCTGGCACAATTAATGATATTTGTCACCAACCCCGTTTTCTATCAAACTTTTAAGCCATGCAAGTATTCACCCTCATCAACGATTCAAAATTTGCGCACATCCAATACGTGGAAGATTCTTTTGCCGTCATTCTCCGGTTCAAATCTGCCTATGTCCCTATTGATACCTTCAAGGCTGTGCTCGGGGAAATAGAAATTTTTGCCTCCAGGGGAGAAGTAGAAAAAATCATTTTCGACAAAAGCAACCTGACTGTTTTTCACCAGCCGAGCATGGAGTGGTACCATGTTGAGTGGAAAGAAAAGATGCTCAGGAAAGGCGTAAAATCGCACCGGAAAATTCTGCCCAAGGACCGCCTTTTCGTGGAAAGCGTCCGGATTGGCCGCGAAAAGATTGCCAGGAACCATCCTTCCTTCAGCTTCACCCGGTACGACATTCAGTACTGCAACAGCGTTGAAGAAGCCCTTATAAAGTAAGTCATCAGGTTCCTCCAACTCCCAGAAGGGTATCCCAATTCCAGACAAACCATTTACATCCTGATCATTTCATTTCACCATCAAATCCCTGCCAGCCGGGACAAATCATTCCAGGTGCAGTCGCCAGCCTCCCCGCGTTCCTTTTCTCCTGACAGCAGCCTTGCGCCAGTACAACCCCTGATAATACCTGATCCCCGGACTAAGTTTATGTCTGCAAGGTTTCCCACGACCTGCGGTCACCGCTTTCTTCCATTAAGGGTCTGCTGAACCTCAGCTACGAGGAAACGGATCTTCAGACTGCTCTGATGTATAACCGCATGATTGAGGACTGATGAGGGAACTCAATTTGTCATTTCCCTGCCCAACTCCGGGGCGGTCAGATGACTTGAAGAGACGGGTGCTTCAGCAAGGTGTTGGTTATTCGTTAGTGGTTAATAGTGGCCTGATGCAGGGGCTGTGGAATAACTTTCCTGCACTACCGGCACCCCGGTTTTTGAAATGTCTGCAAAGCCCCCGGCTACGTTCACAAGATTATCCCAGCCACGGGCTTTAAGGATGGAACTGGCAATAACCGACCGGTAGCCGCCAGCGCAGTGCACGTACACGGGCTGGTCTTTGGGCAACTCGTGCATATTTTCATTGATGCAATCCAGCGGCAGATTCAACGCACCGGCAAGGTGGCCCTCCGAAAACTCTGCCGGCTTGCGGACGTCGGCAACTACTTGCGGCGGCTGCAGGTAAAGTGAAACAAACTCACTGGCACCAATCGTTGGAATGCTGTCCGCCTCGCGGCCAGAGGCTTGCCAGGCAGCAAAACCACCCTCCAGATAACCTACTGCGTTGTCGTACCCCACGCGGGCCAGCCGCGTAACCACTTCCTCCTCACGTCCCGGCTCAGTCACCAGCAGAAGAGGCTGCTGCAGGTCGGAGACCAGGGCACCCACCCACGGGGCAAAGGAGCCATCGATTCCGATGCTGACCGAATTGGGAATAAATCCCCTGGTGAACTGCTCCGGCTTGCGCGTATCCAGGATCAGGGCACCGGTATGGTTGGCGGCTTCTTCAAACTGGGTTACACTGAGCGGTCTTGTTCCCCGGATCAGCACCCGGTCAAAGGACTCATAGCCATCCCGGTTCATTTTTACATTGAGCGGAAAATAAGCGGGAGGGGGTTGCAAACCATCCAGTACTTCGCGAATGAATTCCTCCCGGGTCATATCACTCTGCAGGGCGTAGTTGTCAGCCTTCTGTTGCCCGATGGTAGATACGGTTTCCTTACTCATATTTTTGCCGCAGGCGGAGCCTGCACCATGCGCCGGATACACCAGCACCTCGTCGCCGAGGGGGAATATTTTGTTGCGCAGCGAATCATACAGCAGCCCGGCCAGTTGTTCCTGCGAGAGGTCGGCAGCCTGCTGGGCCAGATCAGGCCGGCCCACATCGCCGATAAAAAGGGTATCGCCGGTTATCAGGGCATGCTCCCTGCCCTGCTCATTCCTTACCAGGTAACAAACGGATTCCATGGTATGGCCGGGCGTGTGCAACACCTGAACACTGATGGACCCCAGCCGGAAGGTTTCCCCATCCCGGGCAATGCGGGCGTCGAACCCGGGCCGGGCACCCGGTCCGTACACGATCACGGCCCCGGTGGCTTTGGCAAGGTCAAGGTGGCCCGACACAAAATCGGCGTGAAAGTGGGTCTCAAAGATGTATCTGATCCGGACACCGTCCCGTTCGGCCCGCTGGAGGTAAGGCTTGATTTCGCGCAGCGGGTCCACGATGGCGGCTTCGTTTCCCGACACCAGGTAGTAGGCACTCTGGGCGAGGCATCCGGTATAAATCTGTTCAATTTTCATCTGAGGTATTGGTTTGCTTCCTGCGGAATAAAATGAATACTTCGGTTCCCTGGCGGGGTGCTGCTGAATTATAACACGATTCCAGCACCAGTATCTCAAATAAGGGCTCAAACAATTCTTTGTATTCTGTCATGCTGCCACCGTAGGGTGGCCCCGCTCCGTCAAAGTTACGGTTAAATAACACCCCCGCCAGTTTGCCTCCCGATTTCAGCAGGCGGTGTACCTGACGTACATAAGCTGGTCGCTGTTCCGGTGGCAGGGCGCAGAAAAATGTCTGCTCCAGGATAAGATCATATTTTTCCTCCTGCCGGAAGAAATCCCCGAGCTGAACTTTTACCTTTCCGCCAAAACGTTCCCGCAGGGAGGCAACGGCCGTGGGGGCAATGTCCAGCAGGGTTACATCCGAAAACCCAGCCCCGGCAAGGTAAGACGCTTCCCAGGCGTTGCCGCAACCGGGAACCAAAATGGATAAATCGCGGCGCATCAGCTGGCTCAGATAGGCCTCCAGCGGCGGCGAAACCTGACCCAGATCCCAGCCGGTCCGGCCTTTCTGCCACCTTTCTTCCCAATACTGCCGGTCAGCGGGTAAATGCGTTTCCATGGGTGATTTTTCTTCTCAATGCAAAAAATATGGCAACAGTTCCCCGGGTCCGGTAAACCGTGGCTGGAAAGCAATTATGGCTTATCTTTGCACCCAATTTCCCAAAAAGATGCAATTTACCCTGCAAACCACTGACATTCAGTCGAAGGCCCGGGCCGGCCAGATTGTCACGGATCACGGCACTATTCAGACACCGATCTTTATGCCCGTTGGGACGGTGGGATCCGTGAAGGCGGTCTGGCAGCGGGAACTGGAACTTGACATTCAGGCTCAGATCATTCTCGGCAATACCTACCACCTGTACCTGCGGCCTGGGCTGCAGGTATTGGAAGGTGCCGGTGGCCTCCACCAGTTCAACGGCTGGAAAGGCCCCATCCTCACCGACAGCGGTGGCTTTCAGGTGTATTCGCTTTCGGGCACCCGCAAAATCAAGGAAGAGGGCGTTACGTTTCAGTCGCACATTGATGGTTCGCGGCACCTGTTCTCGCCCGAGTCTGTAATGGATATTCAGCGGACCATCGGGGCCGATATTATCATGGCGTTTGATGAATGCACGCCCTATCCCTGTGAGTACGGGTACGCCCGGAAATCAATGGAAATGACGCACCGCTGGCTGAAACGCTGCTGTGACCGGTTTGACGCCACCGAACCAAAATACGGGTACGGTCAGACGCTTTTTCCGATTGTGCAGGGCAGCGTGTACAAGGACCTCAGGGTACAGTCAGCCGACACCATTGCTTCATTCGGCCGCGAAGGAAATGCCATCGGCGGGCTGTCGGTCGGGGAACCTGCCGGGGTCATGTACGAACTTGCGGAAGTGGTGTGCGACATTCTGCCCAAAGACAAGCCCCGTTACCTGATGGGCGTGGGCACGCCTGCCAACATTCTGGAGGGAATCGCCCTGGGCGTGGACATGTTTGACTGCGTAATGCCGACCCGCAACGCCCGCAACGGGATGCTTTTTACAACTCAGGGCATTATTAATATCCGGAACGAAAAGTGGAAAAACGACTTTAGCCCAATTGACGAGGCACTGGGCGGCTACGCCAGTACCAGTTATACCAAAGCTTACCTGCGTCACCTTGTGGTCAGCGACGAATACCTTGCGGCCCAGATTGCCAGCGTGCACAACCTGACTTTTTACCTTTGGCTGGTGCGGCAGGCGCGGGAAAAAATCCTGGAAGGCAACTACCTCACCTGGAAGGATGCAATGGTAAAGCAGGTGATGCAAAGATTATAATCCTGAAAAGCAATTTCTGAAAACTATCCCGTACGGCAACTCCGGCCATGAGCGTGTCACCGTTTACAAGGGCACACCCCCAAATAAAATATGATAAAACCTCCGGCGGGGTATCAGGGGAAAGCAACCTCCGGAAATGACCAATGGCAATTTCTTGTTCAGATATCGGGTTGGCTCCGCCGGCGTCCTGGCCTGCCTCATGGAGTGTTGAAAGACAACGCCTCTCCCCGCCTCCGCCACGGGCAGCAGGACATTTTTTTATAACCCTCATGGTTGAACGGGCAATAGAATGAGACGTACTTCATAAGTCAACCGTAGCACGCCCCGATACCAAAAACGACAAGGACCGAATTTGGTGGAAATGTATACATTTGTTTGAATTACCTTTTGTTTTCGATGGAGTTGATTTTTCCCGGAAGAATATCGCGGAATGGTGGATTTTGCAATGTGACCGATCTGCCGGATAACGAGCAGAAGCTGCTGAAGGATTGTCACGAAAGTCTGACTTCCCTTCTTGGAAAAATGGATTGTCCGCTTCACGCTGATGCACCCGTTTTTGTGAATTCTACTGTCCTGCCCCAGCAGGTTAAAAGCACCTTGTTTACGTGTTGCGTGCGTTTCACCGCTGAAGTTGAGCTGGTTCTGGCATCCGGTACCTGCGCCTGCCAGACCCGTTGCCTGCCAACCCGCGATGGATACGGCCGTTCACGCCAGAAGACCAGCTGAGTATTGAAAAACCCAGATTTTGCCTGAATGGACCAGCCTTCACCCGGAACATGACCGGCCCGGCTGAATTATGAAAATGAAGCGGGTAATCCACCTGAACAGCCGTGAACCGGCAGAAAAAACAGTTAACTCCGGGTCGGGGAGGAGATGGGCAATGGGAATAGGACAGACGTAACGAGTAGAAAGGCTTGCAGTGAGCAGGCCAGGTCTGGCAGGATAAATCCTGAAAAAAACTTCCCCGCGGCGGACCGTGTGAGGAAACAGTTATCTTATTACGGTCATATTCCGGTGGGGGGCGGGGCTTGGCATCTGGCGGGTCTGCCGGATGCTGTTGAGGTTGATCAAGCCGAAAATGATGGCAATTGCAATGTGTACGACAAATATTTCCATAATGTAATCTCGTTGTGACATCAATTTGGGAAACTTTCTTCCCATTTCAAACCAGCCCGCGCCCCTGGAAAATCACCACAGGTGTAATGTTTACCTCTCTTAATATACTTGATAACACAGAGGTAACATGCAAAAATTATCCCTTTGACCTCCATTTGCCATGATTATCCTTTTTCAGAGGATAATCATGGCTGTAAGAATTTAGGAGGTTTTGGGTAAAGTTTTTCACTTTTCAAGGTAACATTCTTACAAATAGCTACTTTGTCCGTTATCAGGGATTAAAAGGGGCATATCCTGTAAAGCAGGTGGATTTGTTACGTCCGGACAGGAATTAAATCCGGTCTATTGCCAGATAAATTCTACGCGGCGGTTCTTCTGCCGGTTCTGTTCTGTGGTATTGGGTGATACCGGGTATACGCCGCCCAGTCCTTTCCACGTGATTCGCTCCGGTACCACGCCCCTGGCCGACAGGTAGCCGGCAACTGTCCTTGCCCTTTCGTTTGACAAGGCAACGTTCAGCATAAAATCCCCGGCGTTGTCGGTATGGCCCGTAAGGAAAACCCTTACGTCCGGGTATTTTAGAAGCATTGCCGCCAGTTTGTCCAGCTCAACAAAAGTTTCGGGCTGCAGGTCACTTCGGCCCTGGTCAAAGAAAATAAACTTCGGAGAAACTGACCTCACTGCCTCAAGGGCTATTGCCGGGTCAATGACCTCCGTGGGCTCAGCCTTATTGCCTGACAACGGGAGGGTGGAGCCATGCGCTACTGGTTGCTGCACCTTGGCAGGAGATGCTTTTTTTGCCACCAATGCCTTGGAGAGAGCAGATTTTACGGGTTCTTTTTTAGCAACCACGGCAGTCGGGAGCGGGGCAGGATGCTTGCTGAAAACATTGTTATCAGTAAGCAAACCGGCCGGCTCCTCTTCAAATGACCAGGTTGCCCGGGCTACAGCAGCGCGGGGTTTCATCTGAGAATATTCGATCCGGAGGCTGTACAAGCCTTGGGCTTTCAAACTGACTTCGCCCGAAAACGGAGTGGGCCGGTTGAGGTGCCACTGATCGATGATCAATTTGCCACCCACCCAAAGCCGGACCCCGTCATCGGCCACAAAGGTGAACCGGTATCTGCCTGTTTTCGGGGCGTAAAACTGACCCGTCCAGCGTACCGAAAAATAACCCGCATCAACGCCGGGTGCCGGGCTGCGGTCAATCAGAAAGAAGTCAATCTGCCGGTCAACGCGGGTGAGCACCTTTCGCTCAAAATCAGATCCGTTGAAATATTCAGCTTTGAAACCGTCGCCTTTCGGACTGGTAACCGGGCTGCTTTCTTTGTTGCCGGAGGGGAGTGTACTGCGCGACACCTGAGCGACAGCCAGCTGACATGCAGCGGCAAACGCCATAGCAAGAGGCAGGAGTTTGTTCATGGCCGGTGGAAGGGTATATTGCTTTTACGGCTAACCCCTGCTAAAGTGGCAGATTCGGGAATATAATTTATCGGTGCGCCGGATCAGTGCTTTTCCAGCTTTTTCATGCTGCTCACCAGCCAGGCTTTGGGCAGCCATGAATCACCTCACTGTATTCGAGTTTCTGATGCGTGGAAAAGCCGGGTACGTTAAATACCTGAGGTGCATCGGAGCCCAACAGCAAGCCGACTCCACTTTTCTGACATTCCCCAAGCAACTGCCGGTGCAAACGGATGAACTGCTCAATACGGGCCGGATCGTACTGCGGACTGGCTTGCAGATCGCGCTTGCCAGTGGTTCGGTTTTCGCGTCGCAGTTTGACTTACCGTATTTATTCTTCAACGTTAAGTTGCCCATTCTCATCATACCTGAGCTCTGTTTCTGACTGGATTCCGTAGCTGGCTTTCCTATCATTCAGTATACCAACCAGTTGGAGCAAATTCCCCGGCTGGGGAAAGTAAATGCAAGCCGTTTCATGTTCCCTGACGCCCAGTGACAGCCCGGCAAGCACTTGACCCAGACCCGGATGTTTGTCCAACTCTGCTTTAAATATCATTATACATATACTCATTGCTCAATTATATCAAAATCATAGGGACTAAAAACGAATGCAATGGGAATCCATCGGAATGCTGGCTTATCAGCAGTAGTTTTATTACTGATTAAAACTACTGCTAAATTTTAAAGTTTTGAGTTTAAATCCCTTTACAACCCTTTTTTCCAAAAACATGAAAGATTCGTTCTGGGCGCATCTTTTTATTAATTTTTTCGTTTTTCAAACAGTGAATGGTGAAGGATTTTTTAGCTATTGTTTTTGAAGATGCAATACAAGATTGAAATAAGCCATACCACGGGCAAATTGATTGAAGAAAAGTATTTCTTTGACCCGGAGGAGGCAAGGCATTATTTTGAAGAAGTGGTAAGGACCAAACCCTACCAGAGAGTACTGGTCATTCTGTCGCAATGCCCGTCTCCCTTTATTGAACAAATGCTGGAAGTTGATTTCATAGACGGAATTACCCTCAACCCGGCTTTGCCACCGACCTTTAACCAGTTTGATTCTCTGCAACCGGCGGCAGACCGTAAATCCGACCAGCCCTGAACACTGCATCAGACCGGAAGGTACCTGTTTATTATTCCAAATCATCCCGAATGCCGGAAACCGGCAGACAATAATCCAGAAAGTTGCAGTTATTTTAAAATACCAATGTTATAAGACCAAAACGCAGTTTTTGTAAAGCATCCGTTTTTATACCTACTAATAGTCACAAAAGTTTAGAATAATTAGTATAAACACCTATTATTTACCTAAAAACCTTGACCCCCTTGAGAGGTAACCTCCAGATTTTGGACCCGAAAGTAATCATGGGGTTTGAAAAGCAGCTTTTCCCTTCTTCCAGCATTGCCTCCCCGGGTAGGCATCCGGAGAGTATTCCCGCGGGGTAAAGACCGGAGGTGCTATGCTCGGAAAGTCCTGTATTTATGATTCAAATGAGGATTGGAAAATCCCAAAAGACCTTTACCGGATCTGGATGACCCTACGATAAATAGTCCGGCATTTGGTTAGGAGGTAACGGGTATTTGCAGCAAGTCTACCCGGGAAAGCACCCAAACAACTCATGCAAACCCTGAAAATCTAAAACTCGGTTTACAGTTGCCAACCCTTGATACCATCGCGGTCTTTAAAACCCTAAAAGCTGTTACCAGAGCCTTTATAGTTTTCCCTCCAGTCGCCGGGCGGCAGTGGTAATACCTTGTCTGACGCATTCTTCAATTGGTGGATCAGATTGGGAGCGTACAGAGATTGGTGTCCGGAGATCGTATGCCAGTAGTTGCGGCTGATCACTTCACTGACGGCAGCGCTTTCTCCTGCCAGTCTGACCTTATGTAGTCGTCTCCTGCCAGCCGGAGGGCCCATACCCGCAGCAACTGGTCGTAGAGCACGTACCCGTGCTGAACGTATTCATCGGCCCGGTTGCCGCTATGTGTACAACTTTGGGACCTGTTTTGCGGGCCATGGCAGCCAGCAGAAAAGCACTGCAGAAGGTCACAATGTTGCAGGTGCCGTTCACCTTTCCGGTCAGCAGCTGCGCGTCTGCAAAGCCGGCTGACTGTTCGTCGGCGGTGCCATAAATAGTGCGGGCCAGACACAACATAATGTATTGCCAGTAGCAGAACATGCCGCACCAGGTAAACAGCTTTACCAGCGCCAGTTGCTTCATTGTGAGAGGCATATCCCGGATAGCGTCGCCGATTTCGGCAAAGGTGTGGCCTATACCTTTTGGCTTGCTGCGGATTCCGGCAATTTCAGCTTCCGTCAGCGGATGTTCTCTGGTCGTGAAAACCGAATACAAAATGGCACTGACGGAGGCAATTGCCCCGATGATAAATCGGGCAGGCCAGCCAGAGAAAAGGCAGGTTGTCCGGATCAGCCCCGAGGTAGGAGTAGATAGGGCTCATGTTGGTTTGCTGCAGGCCGAAGCTGTACTGGATCCCGAAAAAGCCAAAATTCATGTTCAGGATCTGCCAGAAAGACGGGGCTTCAGGAAGGACTTACTTGCAGCAACGGCTTTCTTATTACTGCCGGAATCTGACTGGGTGGATTTGAGCATGGCGGGTGGTGGACGGGTAAAATGGACCGGCGCCTGCTTCCGACCACAGGCCCGTACTGTAAACATATTAAAAGCAGAACTGAATTATTATAAAATGGTAAGGAATAATGAAACAAAAAAGCCTCCCTATTATAGAGAGGCTTTCATCAAGGCTACTTGACCGGCTTCGCTACCTGTTTACCTGATGAGGTGCTATAGTGGTTGAATCTTCGGGCTGCTGCTGGTTCCCAACCGCTTCAGCGGCCTCTTTTTCCCGCCGGTCTTTTTTCCGGAAGTACCTCCTGAACAAGAAGTTATGCTGCAGGGCCTCCATGTTTTCGTCCAGCTTCTCGGTACTGGTTTCCAGATTTCCCATTGTGCTTTTCAACTGCCCCGCAAACTGCTGGTCATTCAGCAGCAGGCCGACGGCGTTGTTTTTCTCATTCAGCTTGCTGGTGGTTTCGCGCAGGTTGTCAGTAAGCTGAGCCGCCGATGCAGATGTCTGCTGCAGTTGCTGTACCGAATTTTTAAGGCCGATGAAAACAGTGGTATCCGTCAGCAGTTCGTTGGCAAGACCTCCCTCCGTATCAAACTTATTGGAAAGTTGAGCAAGATCCCGGGATACTCTCACCGTATTGGCCGAAACCTGCTGCAAATTGGCCAGCATGGCTCTGAAGTTTTGGGTAAGGGTAGAGTCAGAAAGCAGGGCTCCGGCCATGCCTTCTCCCTGCACCAGCCGCGAAGTAAGCGTTTTGAAATCACTGGTGATGCTGACGAGGTTCTTGTTGTTTTCCTGCAGCGTAGCCATAATATCGTCCGTGCTGAGGGCAACGGCCGTGCCCAGCCGGTCACCTGATTCGACGGTGGGGGCCTGAGGGCTGCCACCGTAAATTTCCACAATTTTGTTGCCGATCAGACTTTCTGAGCTCAGCCGCGCAAGTGCATCCTTGTGAATGTATTTCCGGACATCTTCTTCCAGATTCATGGTGATGGCTACCTGTGAGGTGCCGGAAAAGCGGATCTGCCGCACCGTACCGATTTTCACGCCCGAAAACCACACGTTGCTGCCCACTTTCAATCCGCCCACGTTATCAAAAACAGCACTCACGCGGAATGTTTTTTCAAACCGTTTCTGCTGTCCGCCGAGGACAAACACCCCGGCTACAAAAATTACAATGGCGAGGAATACGAAGATTCCCACCACTACTGCCCGTTTATTATCTGATGTACTCATTGGTTTAGTTGGTAAAATTATAATCGTAAAAAGATTTAACCCTTTCATCTTGGGTATCAAACACTTCTTCAAATGTTCCCTGCCGGCCAAACTGCCCTTCGAGCAGCATTACAACCCGGTCACCGGTCATTTTGGCGCAGGTCAGGTCATGGGTGATGATAATCGAAGAAGTATGGTATTTCTCCTGCACCTCATTGATCAGATTGTTGATGCCAATGCAGGTAATCGGGTCCAGACCGGCAGTTGGCTCGTCGTACAGCATGATTTTGGGCTTCAGGATCAGGGTCCGGGCAATGCCGATCCGCTTGCGCTGCCCACCCGACAACTGGGAGGGCATCTGGCTGGCCGTCTGGGCAAGCCCTACTGCCTCCAGTACGGAATCCACTTCCTGATTAACCTGCGCCCGGCTCAGGGATTTTATGTGACGGGTCAGGGGGAACTCAAGGTTTTCGCGCACGGTCATGCTGTCGTACAAAGCGCTGTTCTGGAAAGAAAAGCCAATCTTCAGGCGCAGCTCATCCAGTTCCCTCGGCGTGAGCCGGCTCACTTCCCTGCTCAGCACGTTGATAGTGCCCTCATCGGCTTTGAGCAGCCCGGCAATAATTTTTATCAATACCGACTTGCCCGTACCCGACCGGCCGAGCACTACCAGGTTCTCGCCCTGAAAAAGATCCAGATCCACTCCCCGGAGTACGTGAAAATCATCGAAAGATTTGCGTAAGCCCCTGATGGAAAGTACCGTCTTGCTATAGTCAATAAATGATTTTGCTTTGTTCATATTCCTGCCTATAAAGACCGTAACGCGTTGATCACCTGAAGGGCCAGCAGTTCCTCAATGAAAATCAGAAACATGGACGTCACCACCGACGTATTGGCGGCCCTGCCTACTCCTTCCGTTCCCTTGGATGAATTGTACCCTTTGTAACAACCAACAATTCCGATGGTAAATCCAAAAATAAAGGATTTAGTCACCGAGGAAAAAATATCCAGAAAGGTAATCGCCTCAAATACCTGCTGGAAGTAGTTGACAAAACTGGTCTGCTCGTTCTGGTTGATGTTTACATATCCGCCCAGAAGTGCCACAAAGGCGGTATACATGGTAAGCGCCGGAATCATAAAGGTCGTGGCCAGCACCCTCGTCACCACCAGATACTTAAACGGATTGATGGCCGAAACTTCCAGGGCATCAATCTGCTCGGTTACCTTCATTGAGCCAAGCTCCGCACCGATGTTGGAGCCAACCCGGCCCGTAGCGATCAGGGCCGTTACCAGCGGGGCCAGTGCCCGTACAATGGCAACGGCAATGAGGGCTGGCAGCAGCGCAGTGGCTCCCAGTTCGGCCAGTGACGGACGCGACTGGTTGGTGAACACAATACCCATGATAAATCCCGTCAGGGAAATCAGCGGGAGTGACCGCACGCCTATCTCAAAACATTGATTGAGAATCTCCTTAAATTCATAGGGCGGCATAAACAGCTCCCGGAAAAAACGCACCAGGAAGTGAAACACACGGCTGAGCTCGATGAACATCCGATCCAGCCGGCCGGAAATTACGTGTTTGCGCGAACCGGCACGACCGGCATTCTTGTCATTCAGTATCATTAGACGCTCTTTCTGATGGAATTTACCCGTTTTGCCGCCTGCCTGGCCACTCAAAACCTACCTCACCCGGCAATACCAGTTTTTTATACTCTTTCGGATTATAAATGTTGCGGTGATTCCGCTAAAGCCCCTCCCGGCTGACCACGCCAGACTCCCTGGCTTTCACCGGCAGATGGCGCTGAAAGATGGGTTACGGCAGGAAAGCTGTACCGCCTCAGCCGCCCTCCGGCCAAACCTATCGTGAAGCCAACTGCGTGCTCCCGTTGCAGGCCGCATTTTTTTGAATTTTCCTTTACCGTTTGCCCATACTACGGTACATCCGGCATCTGAACCTCACTCCCAATCCCCGGGACTACGTCCGCTCCTTCCGGACTCCCGTACTTAGAAGTCTGGGAGAGGGGCCGGTACAAATCCCTGTAAAACGGGATTTTTTGGCTCCCCTCTCTCGAGTGGTTAGGATCAAGACACATTTCGCAACTAAATGTAAGCTAGCCCGTTGAGGCTCTCCTCTCCTTGGGAGAGGGCTGGGGTGAGGTTCCTGAAAGGCCAGAACCAAAACTTTCAGACCTTTATGTAATACTACTTGCTCCCTTTCCATTTTGTGTCCTGATCGCAGCCCTCAAGGGGAGGGGCCGGAGGTGGGGTTACCACAGGAAATGTACCGTAGTATACCGTTTGCCTTTTCTACTGTAGCTGCAGGCCGGCTGCCACCCGCTTAATCCGAACACGGAATAAACAAATTTTTCAGGTTCATTCCTGATTCGGGATGCTATCCATACCGGTTACCCTGACTCACGAAAAAAATTCGTATCCAGCAGATGCGGGCAACCTTCAGGAGAGTCCGGACTGTATTGCTGAAACCGGAAGGATATCTGGTATTGATCAACGCTGAAGAGGTGCGCCCGCTGCTGCCGGCAGTACTTCCCGGCTCCCGGAGTGTACGGATTATACGCCCACAAGTTGACCAACCCGGCCTTCCATTTATGCAGCCGCCATGGTCTGCCCGGAATGTGAGGTTCCCCGGACCGCTGAATCCGTATAATAGACTTGTTTATGTTTGACAGACAATGAGTGATTCAAAAACTACCCCCGGCCTCCTGCCTGCCGGACAGGCGGGCTCCTTCAAAAGGTTTGGATCGATAGCCCGAAAGCCCGGACCGAAAAGCCATGGCGGGTATCGGGTATGCCAAAAGAAAATCTCTCAACGCTGTTCAGAACTGGCGTTTCTTTCCGGTACCCCCGCGATGACAAAAAAAAACGCTTTTCCCTTCTGAATCAAAGAAAGGAAAAGCGTTTTCTTATCCGGCTTGAATCAGCAGCCTGGTTGGTCCGGCCACCGGTTTTCAATCAGCCTGTCAGAACCGGGCGGTCAGGTTCAGAAAATAATAGCCACCATTGAAGCCAAACTGCGTGGCAGCCCGGCTGTACACAAACCGGCCGAAGGAGGAGTTATCGAGGGTGGTCGGATCGTCAGGCGTAGGGAACTGCCTCTGCCGCAACGGATCAGGATACACATCGAACAGGTTGTTCGCGCCGATGGTCACGCCGAGGTTGCGCAGCAGCTGGTAACTTACGCTCAGGTCGGTAACTACCTTGGGGCTGAAGGTTTCGTCGAGCACCGGGTTTGAAATATCCAGCACCGTCACCTCGCCAAACCGCGTTGCCCGTACGTAAGCCCGCCATTTGCCGATCTGATAGTTGCCGCTGAGCGTAAACTTATTCCGGGGCTGGGCCAGTTCGAGCCGTGATCTTTCCAGCCGGTTGAAAAGCTCATTGCCGAACACATCGCTGGGCAGGGTCTCAGAAACTTTCGGGTCGCCCCTTACCTCCGTCCGGTTGATGTTGCCGGCCAGCGCCAGCGTTAAGGTTCCGCTGCCGACCTGGTAATCAGAAGCAAGCACTATATCAATGCCCTGCGTCCGGGTGCTGACGGCGTTGGTAAAGAAAGTTGCCGACTGTACTTCCGTCTGCCCGGCGGCATCCAGCAATTCTCCTACCCGCGGACCAATCCCGGCAGTGCCCCGCTGAAAGGCGCTGGTCAGAATAATCCGGTCATTGATGTCGATCTGGTAGGCATCAACCGTAACGCTGAGGTTGGAAAGCGGTTGTGAAGTAATCCCCAGGCTGTAACTCAGAGACCGTTCGGCCTCCAGCGACGGAACGCCAAATGCCTGGGCCACCGCACTGCCATTGGGAAATGTACCTTGCTGTCGCGGCTGCAGGCCCTGACCGGGCACGGTTACGAACACCGTTGAAATGGCGCTGAAGAACCGCTGGTGAATGGACGGTGCCCGGAAACCGTTGGCAACAGTGCCCCGCAGACTGAAGAAATCGGCAAACTTATACCGGCCGCTGAGTTTACCGGCCAGATTCCCTCCAAAATCGCTGTAGTATTCGTACCGGCCGGCGGTGTTGAGGAGCAGACGTTCGGTAAGATCCGTTTCAATGTCTGCGTAGCCCGCCACCACTGTCCGGTTGGTATTCACCTCGTTATCGGGCTGAAAGCCCGGAAACACCTGGGCACCACCAGCGCGGAGGGGGATGGCCGCCAGATCAAAGTTCCGGTAGGAGGCTTCCTCGCCGGGCTCGATCTGGTAATTGTCCAGCCGGTAAGACAATCCGGCAGCCACGTTGAATGATTTCAGCCCAATGGCTGATCCAAAATCCTTGGAAATTCCCAGATCTGAAGTATTCTGATTAAACCGGATCGTACCGGCGTAAAATTCGGTCGGTGCGGCGGCGCCCAGCGCAAACTGGGAGGCATTCAGTGAATTCTTCACGTCAAATCTGAACGCATTGCCGCCATACACATTGGAGAGGTCCCAGCGCCAGCCGTCGCCCAGATCACCACCAATTCCAGCCAGGATGGAACGGTCAAGGATAGTGGAATGAATCTGGGGCAGGAAACCGTTCGGGTAAATCTCGGAAATGTTCTGGGTGGTCTGGAATGGATACCGGTAGAACCCGGCAGCCTGACCGCGGCGGTAGTTGGCAATGCCCGAAAAATAGAATTCGGTGCGGGGACTGATCCGGTAGTTTCCGTTCAGCATCCCGCCTAAGTTGGCTACCTGCGACTGACCGATCTGCATGTTGTCGGACAGGTCAAAACCCCTTTCGGCGATCAGGGCCCGGTCCTGATTAAACAGGTTCTGCCGCCGCGCCAGCCAGTCGGCTTCCGTTTCGTTGGCACCACGGCCTGCGTTCCAGTTCACGTACACCGGTCCCGTATAGTCACCGGCCCGGTTGGTGGCTCCGCGCAGCCGGACATCAATGGCCGCACCGAGCACACCGCGGCTGCCGAGTTTCATACCGTGGTAAAGCCCCAGCTGGCCGGTGCTGCCATCGCCCTGGTAAAACTGCCCGAGGTGCAGCGTGCCGGTGGTGCCGGTGTCTTTCCGGAGTACCACGTTGATCACGCCGGCAATGGCATCGGATCCGTACTGCGAAGCGGCACCCTCCCGGAGCACCTCGATCCGTTCGATGGCCGCCGTCGGAATGGTATTCAGGTCAGTGCCGACGGAGCCCCGGCCAATGGTACCGTTCACGTTGATCAGCGCCTGGTTATGGCGCCGTTTGCCGTTGAGCAGCACCAGCACCTGGTCGGGCCCGAGGCCGCGCAGGGTTGCCGGGTCAATGTGGTCGGTGCCATCCGCTACCGTTTGCCGGGAAGAATTAAAGGACGGTGCCACCAGATTGATCATCTGGGTAGGTTCAACCTGACCCGTAGCCTGCAGTTCGCGGCTCGAGATAATGTCCACCGGAGCCACGGTTTCGACGCTGGAACGGACCTGCGTGGAACGGGAACCCACCACCACCACGTCAGTCAGCGACTGTACGCTGGGGCTGAGGGCAACGTTCAGCGTTACATCGCTGCTGCCGATGGTAACCTCGCGGGTGAGGGTCGTGTAGCCGATGAAGGAGTACTGAATCCGGTAGCTGCCCGGTGAGAGGCGGAGGCTGTAGTTTCCGGCGTTGTCGGTGCCGGTGCCCTGACCCGAAGCGGCAATGGCCACCGATACGCCCGGCAGCGCCTCCCCGGACTGGGCATCGGTTACCCGGCCCCGTAAAACCTGAGAAAAGCCTGGTACGGTGAAAGCCACCAGCAGCAGGCACACCCAGAAAAGGGTGAAACTGTAGTTTTTCTTCATAAAGGATCCTTGAGGTTAAAAATCAGAAATGGTTTGCCGGCCGCAATACGCTGCAAGCCTTGAACTGCCTCTGCATATTTAGGCATTCATTCCGCAAGCGCAAAACGCTGAAACAAATTATAAAAGACCGGTGCTGATTATAAAATATTATTTTGTAATACTTTGGTAATTCCACTGAATGTTTGGTCCTCAAAACTGAATGAAGCGACCGGAAAAGCAGATGCCATTCCGGGGAATGGCATCTGGTGAAATCTGACCGGTTGAAAAAAACTGATTACTCAGGAAATGGCGGTGGAAACTGGCAGTTCCGCCTTCTGAAGCATAGGTCCGCCACTATGCTCTGCATCACTCAACGCCGGGCTCACTTCCAGTACCATTTCCCTGGAGCCGATATAAAGCGGTGCACGCTGGTGCAGTAGCCTGATCGGCAGGTCCATGATGCGCATGGTGCCATCAGTGGCCATACCGCCGGCCTGCTCTACCAGAAAGGCTAATGGGTAACATTCGTAAAGCAGGCGCAGTTTGCCATTGGGGGCCCTGGCCGTGGGCGGGTACAGGTAGATGCCTCCCTTTAGCAGGTTCCGGTGAAAATCGCCAACCAGTGAGCCAATGTAACGGGCCGAATATCGGCGGCTCCGGCAGGCTTCGACATAACTCCTGACCGTATCCGGAAAATCGTTCAGATTGCCCTCGTTGCAGGAATAGATGCTGCCCGTACCGGGCGTGGTGATCTGCTTGTGCGAAAGAAAAAATTCTCCCAGGGAAGCATCATAGGTGAAGCCGTATACGCCCCGGCCGGTGGTGTACACCAGCATGGTGGAGGTTCCGTACAGCACGTAACCCGCCGCTACCTGCCGGTTACCGCCCTGCAGGAAATCTTCCATCGCAGGCGGGGTCCCGATCGGCGAGATGCGCCGGTAAATCGAGAAGATGGTGCCGATGGATACGTTTACGTCAATGTTGGATGAGCCGTCCAGCGGATCAATGGCCACTACATATTTGGCCCCTTCGTTGCCGGTCACCAGCACTTCATCCTCTTCCTCAGACACCACGGCGGCGGCTTCTCCCCCGTTGCGCAAGGCCCGCAGGAAACGGATGTGGGCAATGACATCCAGTTTCTGCTGGCTTTCGCCGTGCCCGTTTTCGGCCCCGAAAAGTCCGGTTACGCCAGCCAGACCAGCCCGGTTTACTTCCCGGTTCACGATCTTGGCGGCAAGGGCCACGTCGCGGAGCAACTGGGATAGTTCGCCGGTTGCGAAGGGAAAGGCATCTTCGTTCCGCTTGATGAACCGGTCGAGGGTCACGCCGACCGGCAAGGCAATTTTATCCTGATTTTCAATCATACCCTTAAGCTTTTTGGAGGTGGAGTTTAACGGCCAGCAATTCTTCTTCTTTACCCAAGGTAGTAAAATTTTTCCGGAAAGATTCTTCCAGCTTTGCAGCCTGTTTGCGGTAGGCCTGCCTGTCGGCCCACATGATTTCCGGGTTCAGCAGTTCCGCGGGTACCCCTGCGCACTGGACCGGCATCTGCAGGCCAAAAATATCGTGTTCCTGGTACCTGACGCCATCCAGCTGATCATTGAGCACGGCTTTGATCATCGCCCGGGTACAGGCAAGGGAAATGCGCCTGCCCGTGCCGTAAGCCCCGCCGGTCCAGCCGGTGTTGATCAGCCACACCTTCACGTTGTAGACTTCCAGCAGTTCGCCCAGCAGCCGGGCATAGCTGAAGGGATGCAGGGGCAGGAAGGCCGCTCCGAAACAGGCCGAAAAAGTGGCAACCGGCTCGGTAATGCCCACTTCCGTGCCGGCAAGTTTGGAGGTATAGCCCGACAGGAAGTGGTACATCGCCTGCCCGGTGGTAAGCCGGGAAAGCGGCGGCAGCACGCCGAATGCGTCCGCGGTGAGAAAGAAAATATTCCGCGGGAAATGGCCGGTGGAAGGTTGCAGGGCACCGGGAATGTAGTGCAGCGGATAGGCGGCGCGGGTATTTTCGGTAACCGACTGACTGGCGTAGTCCGGCGTATGCGTACCGGGCTGGAAAACCGTGTTTTCGAGCAGCGTACCAAACCGGATCGCGTTGAAAATCTGGGGCTCCTGCTCGCGGGTCAGGTTGATGACCTTGGCGTAGCAGCCGCCCTCAAAGTTGAATACCTCGGTGCCCGCCCAGCCGTGTTCGTCGTCACCGATCAGGCGGCGCTCCGGGTCGGCCGACAGGGTGGTTTTGCCGGTGCCCGAAAGGCCAAAAAACAAGGCAGTGTCGCCGTCCGGCCCCACGTTGGCGGAGCAGTGCATGGACAGCACGCCCTTCAGCGGCAGGGTAAAATTCAGGACCGAAAAAATACTTTTTTTGATCTCTCCGGCGTAGCCCGTGCCGCCGATCAGCACGGTTTTGCGCGAAAAGTCGATAATGGTAAAGTTCTTCTGCCGGGTACCGTCGGTTTCGGGGTCAGCCTCAAATTCGGGTACTGAGTAGACCGTCCAGTCGGGTGCAAAATTTTCCAGTTCGGCGGGTTCGGGCCGCAGAAAAAGGTGGTGACAGAAAAGATTCTGCCATGCCTGGGTGGTCACAACGGCCAGCCGGATCTTGTGGTCAGCCGAAGCGCCGGCGCAGGCGTAGCGGACGTAGGCTTTGCGGCCCCGAAGGAATTGCAGCATTTTCCGGTGCAGCCGGGCAAAGGCTTCGGGCGCGAAAGGCTGATTCACGGGGTTCCAGTTGACGGTGCTGCCGGTCATCCCGTCGCGCACGATGAAGCGGTCTTTGGGAGAGCGGCCCGTAAAAGCACCGGTCCGGCACATGAGGGCACCGTTGTCGGTCAGGTCGCCTTCTCCGTACCGGATGGCATGTTCCACGAGGCGGGCCGGCGGCAGGTTTAAAAATACGGGGCTGCAGCCCGAAAGGCCAAGGCTGGCGATGGGTTGGGTAGTAATTCCGGTGGTAGATTTCACAATCATTCCGTGTGACATAAGATATGGTGATTAGCAGTTGGTAATTTTACTGGCATTGGTAAAGCAGTACGGGCATCCGGGGGCTGGAAAAGCCCCGACAAAAGTAATAAAGCGAATTAAATTTAAAAAGCGAATATTCGCTAAAAGCAAAATATTTACTGCCAGTTGAGTTTGCTTTATCTTTGCCGGAAAAATCTGATGTATGACTACCAACTCCCAGAAGGTCCGGTTAATATTTGGCCTGAAGCTGAAGCAGCTCCGTCAGGAAAAAGGCATCCAGCTGAACGAACTGGCTACCCGGTCGGGGCTTTCTGCGTCCTACCTGAACGAAATTGAGAAGGGAAAAAAATACCCGAAGTCAGAGAAGATCTTCACCCTTGCCGCGGCGCTGGGTACTGACTACGATTCGCTGGTATCGCTGAAGGTGAGCAAAAAGCTGGAGCCGATAGCCGAGCTGCTCAATTCCAACATTCTCCAGGAGTTGCCCCTGGAGTGGTTTGGCATCGAACCGGCTGACCTGCTGCAGATGCTTTCCGATGCTCCGTCGCGGATCAGTTCGTTTATCAACACGCTGATTGAGATCAGCCGCAGCCACGGCATGAACGTGGAGCAGTTTTACTTTTCGGCCCTCCGCTCCTATCAGGAGTTGCACAACAACTATTTTGAAGACATTGAAACCGCGGCCGGAGAATTTCTGGACCAGCACCTGCCCGCGTCTGCTCCGTCCCTGGATTACCGGCAACTGCGCCAGATTCTGGAAAGCGAATTTGATTACCAGATTGCGCCTTTTGAGGAAAAGGAGCGTCCGGAGTTGTCAGGATTGCGGTCGGTGCTGGTACCGGGAGCCCGGAAGGTGCTGCTGGTCAACAACGCCCTGGAACCCGAACAGCTTGCGTTTACCTATGGCCGGGAGATGGGCTACCACTACCTGCAGATCACAGACCGGCCACTGGTTTCTTCCGTGGTAGAGGCAGAATCCTTCGAACAGGTCCTCAACAACTTCCGGGCTTCCTACTTTGCCGGAGCCATCCTGGTGCCCCGCCAGGCGCTGACCGAAAGTCTGCCCCGTCTGTTCGGCGGACCGCACTGGAACCCCGATGCGCTGCTCCGTTTCATGTATTCGTTTCACGCCACGCCGGAGGTATTTCTGCACCGGCTCAGCCAGGTGATGACCAGCCAGGCGGGTATCAGCCAGTTCTTCTTCCTGCGGTTCGATCACAAGGCCGGTGAGGATCATTTCCGCCTTACCAAAGAGCTGAACCTTGACCCGATGTTTAACCTGCACGGGGCGGCGAATGAGCATTTCTGCCGCCGGAGTGTTGCGGTAACCATCCTTCAGGAACTGGCCGGGCTACAGGCATCGGGAATCTGGAACGGACAAGCCCTCTGCCGGTCTCAGGTAGTTGAGTATATGGATACGGGAAAGCAGTACTGGGTGCTGGCCCTTGCCAAACCTTCGCCGCCCAAAGGGCACAACAGCAGCGTTTCGCTGTGGTTTACCCTTGATGAGTCGTTCCGGAGCCTCGCCCGGTTTCTGGCAGATGCGCCTGCCCAGCCGGTTTACGTGAACGAAACCTGCGAACGGTGCGGCGACCTGAGTTGCCCCGAACGGGCCTACCCGCCCGTGATCTGGCAGCGGACCCGCCGCAACCAGGCGCTGAAGCAAACGCTTGAGAAACTGAAGCACGGCATAAATCCCTGAATGAAGTAAGGTTGAGCGAAAAACCAGACCTGACCCTACAGGCTGGCCTCAGGAAAAAAGAGCAAAAAAAAGCTGGTCCTGACGACCAGCTGGCTATTTCTAAGATCTTGAAGAACCGCGGAGCAACAATCAGGGCTGACTGAGCAGGTGAAGTGAACTGGTAAGCTTGATAGTGGAAATAAGCTGGTCCGGCTGGATGGGTTTGGTGATGTAGCAGGTCGCATCCAGAGAGAAGGTACGGCTGATGTCTTTCTCGTGATCCGAAGAGGTAAGCACCACCACCGGAATTCTTTTCAGTAAAGGATTATGGCGGATTTCTTCCAGCAGTTCGAGGCCGTCCTTTATGGGAAGTTTCAGATCCAGCAGAATCACGTCAGGCGTTTCGGCTGAGTGATAGGCGGCCCGCTTAAGCAGAAAATCAGTTGCTTTCATGCCGTCTTCCACCACATTCAACTCCACCTCAACGTCTGATTCCTTCAATGCTTCTCTTGTCAGATAGATATCCGCCGGATTGTCTTCGACCAGTAAAATCTGGATTGGTTTCATAGTGTAATAGTAATCTTTTTTTAGCAAAAAAAATAAATATTTATTTGTTGCCGTCCAGGCTGAACCGCTTGGTCTTTCTGAACAAAAAAGGCGGCTTTCGGGGCCTTGGAATCATAATGGTGCTGGCGCATTGCCTATCCACCGGTTGGGTACAGGGTTAATTTTCAGATCATTTGTTCATTGGTCAGAATACAGATTCTGTGAAACAATTCCCGGCCGATAACAGAATTCATGCGCAAATCATTCCAATGACGGACCCAACATTTTTTACAACCATCAGACTATAAAATCATTCGCCCATTCCCTCCTTCAGCTTCCGGACCAGCTGCTTCATGCGTTCAAAATGAGAACCTCTCCAGTAGATTCTGCTACAGGCTTCACACCCGAAGAACTGATGAAAGCCGGCTTTTGTTTGCGGCTCCAGCCGGTGGGATACGTCATTTTTTTCGACTCACTGTTTTGTGACCAGAGCCAGTATCCCCATTGCACCTGGTTGCGTTTCAGCAGGAGAACATTACGGGTGAGGATGAATGGCTTAAAACCGTCCTTTACCGTTGAGGCAGCCGGACAAGAATGGACAAATGACCGGCCGCGGAATTCCTTCCGGAGAAAATCATTCAGCGAACCGGCAAACCAGAAATGCACAGAAATACTCATAAGGCAGCATACCTTGGCTGAACCCGGCGGGTTGCACCATCCGGCCTTACCGGACCACCTCGTTTCCCTTCCCCTTCTTCTCCCTGAGCTGTTTGTAGGTTCGGATGGCAACCAGCAGAACGAGGATGAAGACAAACAGTCCGGCGAGCCCCCAAAGCATGCTGAGGGCATTTTTGAGCACAACCAGAAACACGATGGCAATCAGGAAGACTGTGGCGATTTCGTTGATCACCCGCAGTTGCGCAGAGGTATAGCGGATTTCGCCGCTTTGCTGCTGCCGGAAAATCACGTGCAGCCACCCGAAGTATACATACAGCAGCAGCACAAAACCCAGCTTCAGCCAAAGCCAGCCGGGAATGGCCCCATAAAGGTACGCCATAGCCGTGCCGAAAATCAGCGTCACCACTGCCGATGGCCACGTGATGCCGAACCAGAGCCGCCGCTGCATCATCGCCAGTTGTTCCTGTAATACAGTCCTCCCGGGTTCAGGCCGGTCGGCGGCTTCGGCGAAGTAAATCAGGAGGCGGGGCATGTAAAACAATCCTGCAAACCAGGTGACGATAAAAATGATGTGCAGGGCCTTTACGTACAGGTAAGACATGATCAGAAACGTTGCGGGGAATTCAATAAAATAACAAAGGGTAGCCGGAAATCGTCCCCGAAGGGAAGCAAAGATAATGGCCCTTTGCTTACCGGTATTACCCGAAGAAGTTAATCTCTTTCCCGTTGCAGCCTCTCCGCCCATTTACCGGATTCGCAAATTTGCCTCAATGATCCTGTAACTTAATACCGCCGCCGCCAGTAGAATAAGTAGTTATACACCAATAAGTAATTGTACTTAACCCTTAATTCTGTGAGAAAAATCAAACTACTGGCGTTCTACCTATCGTGTTCGCTGGCAGCCGTCATGTCGGGTTGCTACGGTATACGCAATGCAAACGGTGGCGGTGACATTGAAGAGATTCCTGCCCGCAGACCCAATCCCTCCGATATAGCCCTGCCCGCCGGCTATAAAATCGAAGCAGTCGCTACTAATCTGACTTTCCCCTCCGCCATTGCCTTTGACGACTCCGGCACCCCTTATGTGGTGGAGTCAGGGTATTCGTACGGCGAAGAGTGGACCGAGCCGCGCCTGCTGCGCATTGAACCCGATGGCCGCAAGGTAACTGTCGCCACCGGTGGCAAAAACGGCCCCTGGAACGGCGTTACTTTCCACCAGGGCAGCTTCTACATTTCTGAAGGTGGTGTGCTGGAAGGTGGTAAAATCCTCCGGGTGAATCCGGGCGGACAGATCACAACCATGATTTCTGGTTTGCCCAGCTACGGCGACCACCATACTAACGGACCGGTTGTACGGGACGGTTACGTGTATTTTGGCCAGGGCACAGCCACTAACTCAGGCGTAGTGGGAAAGGATAATCTTGAATTCGGCTGGCTGAAACGCAAGCCGGACTTTCACGACATTCCCTGTCAGGATGTGACCCTGAACGGCAGAGACTATAAAACGGACAACGTACTTACCGACGACCCTGATGATAAAGCCCGAACTGGCCCCTATCTGCCTTTCAATACCCCGGCTAAAAAGAACCAGGTCATCAGCGGGCAACTGCCATGCTCAGGTGCCATCATGCGGATACCGGTTTCGGGCGGACCGGCAGAACTGGTTGCATGGGGGCTGCGGAATCCCTACGGAATGGCTTACTCCCCGGATGGCCGGTTGTTTATTACCGAAAACGCCTACGACGTGAGGGGCAGCCGCCCGGTCTGGGGCACCGGCGATGTACTCTGGGAAATAAAACCCGGTACCTGGTACGGATGGCCAGACTACTCGGCAGGCAGGCCAGTTGATTCTAAAGGATTTAAAGTACCCGGTGAAGGAAAACCCAAGCCGGTGCTGGCAAAATACCCCAATGACCCGCCAAAGCCAACTGCCGTGCTTGGCGTCCACTCCTCCTCCAATGGCTTCGATTTTGCGCGCAGCACCTCCTTTGGTGAGCAGGGAGAAGCATTTATCGCCCAGTTTGGCGACATGGCTCCCAACGTAGGGAAGGTTCTTTCTCCGGTAGGCTACAAGATAGTGAAGGTGAATACGACCAACGGAGTGGTTACTGATTTTGCCGTGAACAAGGGCAAGAAGAACGGCCCGGCAAGCTGGCTGAAAAGCGGCGGTTTTGAAAGACCCAATGCGGTGCAATTCAGCCCCGACGGCAATACCCTGTACGTGGTGGATTTCGGCATCATGCAGGTAACCAAAGAAAAAACGCATCCGGTGGAAGGCACTGGTGTATTGTGGAAAATAACCAAAGGAGGCAACTAGTCATGGAAACGACCCGAAATAATAAAATATCCCTCCTGGGAACCCTGCTGGTCAGCCTGCTGATCGTATTTGCCAGTTGTACTTACCGCCGTAGTCTTCCGCTGAAGGGACCACTCGATACCCAAACCGCAAGCGTACAAAAAGGTGAGGTAATCTTTATGGAGCACTGCCAGAAATGCCACCCGCAGGGTGAAGGCGGATTGGGACCGGCAATCAACCACATTCCCAATCCTCCCAAGCGGCTGCAGATCCGGCTGGGACTGGGGGCTATGCCCGCCTTCGGCAAAGACCAGATTTCAAAAGAAGAACTGGACAATCTGATGGCTTACCTGAAAGCACTGCGTAATAACAAAGGGTAGAGAGTAATTACGAATGACTAATATGCCCGTAAACCGCCCTCCCAGTGCTCCCGCAAGGCTGAGCCTTGCGGGAGCACTGGGAGGAAAGCGGAGAACCCGGAGTTTCGCAAACAGAAAGCTACCTGATCCCTCAGTACGGTCAGGCGGTTTGCACCAGCACGGCCGGATAATCGGTGTATCCCTTTTCACCGGGCGAGTAGAAAGTATCCGGGTCGTAAGGGGTCAGCGCTTCTCCGGTCCGGAAGCGTTCCGGCAGGTCGGGATTGGAGATGAAGGGCTTTCCAAAGGCAATCAGGTCAGCCATTCCGCTGAGCAGGTCTTTTTCGGCCCGCTTCTGGTCATAACCGCCGCTCAGAATGAGTGCATTCCTGAAAAGCCGGCGAATGTCGCTGACCAGTTGGGGGGAAACCTGCGGTGCGCCCTGCGAAGAGTGGTCCACCAGGTGAAGGTAAACAATGCCCAGGGCATCCAATTGCCGGGCAATGTATGCGTAGGTTTCGTCAATTTCATCGTGCAGGGCAATGTCGTTATACACCCCATACGGCGACAGCCGAACCCCTACCTCTTCCCTGCCGATGGCCGCCGCGGTCTGTCCGGCAATTTCGAGCAGGAACCGGCTCCGGTTTTCGATGCTGCCACCGTACTGATCGGTGCGCTGGTTGGCATTGGGAGCAATAAATTGTTCGATCAGGTAACCGTTGGCGCCGTGCAATTCCACCCCGT
>JAUJMU010000017.1 GCA_030446715.1 Cytophagales bacterium
ACGAACTGCACCTGAACCTGGCCGAAAGGGGGGGGGAATAGTGATTGGTTGTTGGTTATTCGTTATTGGCTATGTCCGATGGCGCGAAGCAGAGCTTCGCGCCTTTCATTTTCAAACCTCTGGTTTGTATTCCCTGCCCACGGCGGACCAGACACGCAACAAAGCTGCCGGTTCCCGCCGGAGGCGGAAGAATGAAAGGCACGAAAGGGAGCTTCGCGCCATCGGGGGTTGACCGGGAATCGTTTAACTGTCAACCACTTCCAAAAGTAAGCCTCGCTGGATGCTGATGATCCAACGGGGCTGATTCTTTTAATCAGGGAGTAAAATACTACAATTACTTACCCATCTTATCCACAATATCTTCCGAGATTCCCACACCCGAGAAACCACCGTCGTGGTAGAGATTCTGCATGGTCACCTTACGGGTAAAGTCTGAGAAAAGGGTAATCACGTAATCGGCGCAGTCATCGGCGGTGGCGTTGCCCAGCGGTGCCATCTTGTCGGCGTATTCGAAGAATGCATCGAAGCCGCTGATGCCGGTGCCAGCCGTGGTTTTGGTGGGAGACTGCGAAACGGTGTTTACGCGTACTTTTTTCAGCTTGCCGTAGCGGTAGCCGTAACTGCGGGCAATGGATTCGAGCATTGCCTTGGCCTGGGCCATGTCGGTGTAGTCAGGGAAACTGCGCTGGGCGGCGATGTACGACAGGGCAACCACGGAACCATACTCGGCAATGGCATCCAGCTTTTCGGCCACCTGCAGCATCTTATGGAATGACAGCGCCGATACGTCGAGGCTCTTCATGTACCATTCGTAGTTCATGTCGCCGTAGGACCGGCCCTTGCGGATGTTGGCACTCATGCCGATGGAATGCAGCACAAAGTCCATCGGGCCGCCGAGAATTTCCTGCGACTTGCGGTACAGATTTTCGATTTCTTCCACCGAAGTAGCGTCGGCGGGTACGATCTCAGCCTGGCAATACTCGGCCAGCTTTTTGATTTCGCCCATGCGCATGGCAATCGGGGCGTTGGTGAGGACTAGCTGAGCGCCTTCGTCTTTGGCCCGTACGGCCACTTTCCAGGCAATGGAGTTTTCGTCCAGCGCCCCGGTGATGATTCCTCTTTTTCCTTGCAGCAGGTTGTAAGGCATATCCTGGGAGTTTATGAGTTAAAGGGTTTAAGACTTTGGGGTTGAGAGAACCGGAGTTCAGAATCTATCCCGAATGCAAGGGTCCAAAGTTATAACTTTGTCCCTATTCACAAACCTTTCTGCCTCTCCCACCCACTCCTGAACGTCCAAACCCTTAAATTCCCAAACTCCTCAACCCTTAAACTCCCTAATATTCCAGAAACTCTTTGGCGTTTTTGATCGCAGCTTTGGAAGGGGGTTCGCCGCCGATCATGCGGGCAACTTCAAATATGCGGCCCTGATCGGACAGACGTTTGATGCGGCTGATGGTTTTGGCCGAAGAAGTATCCTTGAACACAAAGTAATGCGCGTTGCCCCGGGCGGCAATCTGGTGGGAATGGGTGATGGTAATCACCTGGTGGCGGTGGCCCATGTCCTCCATCATCTTGCCCAGCTTCAGGGCGATGCTGCCGGAAATACCCGTATCAATTTCGTCGAAAATAATGGTCGGCAGGGAGGTTTTATCGGCCAGAATATACTTGACGCAGAACATCAGGCGGGAAAATTCGCCGCCGGAAGCCACGCTTTTCAGGTCCTGCGGGGCAATGCCCTTGTTGGCGCTGAACAGAAACTTGATTTCGTCGGTGCCGGTGCCGGCCGGCTTGCAGGTGGCGTGACTGATCCTGACGGAAGCATTGGGCATGCCCACTTCGGCCAGCAGCTCTTTCAGTTCGTTTTCAATGGCCGGAATCACCGCCTGCCGGGTGTTGGAAAGTTCACCGGCCACCCGCAGCATTTCCACTTTGCTGGCTTCGGCTTTTGCTTTGGCCTCGGCAATGGCTTCGTCGAGATTCAGCACGCGGCCCACTTTTTCGTCGAGGTCCCGCTGAATTTCCAGCAACTCCTGCACATTCTTGACAGAGTGCTTCTGCTGCAATTTATAAATCGTGGTGAGCCGGTCGTTGATCTGGTCAATCCGTTCGGGGTCGAGATCCACGTCAGCCTCCTCGCTTTCGAGTTCGGAGACAATGTCCTTCAGTTCGATCAGGCAACTTTCCAGCCGTTCGCGCAGGGCGGCGTACCGCTCCGACAGGTTGCTGACCGCACTTACCTGCGTGATTACGGTGCGCAGGCTGGAGTTTACCGCGTATTCGGAGTTGGAAAGAGTATCAATGGCGGCATTGAGCTTCAGCTTTACATCTTCCGCGTTTTCGAGCAGGTTCAGTTCTTCTTCCAGCCGCTCCTGTTCGCCGGATTCAAGCTTTGCCGCCAGCAACTCTTCGAGCAGAAAACTGTTGAAGTCCAGTTCTTTGCGGAAGGTAGCCGCATTTTCAGCCAGCTGCTTATAATTTTCTTCGGCTTTGCGGAATTGCCGGTAAGCGGACTGGTATCCTTTAAAAACGGCCGCATTGCCGGCGTAGGCGTCCAGAATGGAAAGCTGGTATTCGTTGCTTCCCAGCATCAGCGTATCGTGCTGGGAGTGAATGTCCATCAGGTTGGAGCCAACCTTGCGCAGCGTCTCCAGATTTACGGGAGTGTCATTGATAAAGGCCCTTGATTTGCCGCTGGGGCTGATTTCCCGGCGGATGATGCACAGGGCCTCGTAATCCAGCTCCTCCTCTTCAAACACCAACCGGAGATCGTACTCCGATATGTCGAAATTGCCTTCAATGATGCACTTCTCGTCAGGTTCGTACAGCACCCTGGTATCGGCCCGGTTGCCCAGCAGCAGGCCCACGGCACCCAGCATGATGGACTTACCCGCACCGGTTTCGCCGGTGATGATGTTCAGCTCCTTGTCCGGCCGCATCTCCAGTTCGCGGATCAGGGCGTAGTTCCTGATAAGTAGATTCGTCAGCATACGTAAGCCTGCAAAGATAGTGATTAGTTGTAAGTGGTAAGTGTTCGGTGGCTGTCTGCTGCCCACTACTTTAAGCTTACCACTAATCACTCATCACTAACCACTATTTCTCGTACAACTCCACCGGCAGGCCGTCGGGGTCGGCGAGGAAGGTGAAGCGTTTGCCGGTCCATTCGTCAACCCGGATTGGTTCGGTTTCGATGCCGTGGGCGGCAAGGTGCCGGATGTTTTCTGCGAGATTGTCTACTTCAAAGGCAAGGTGGCGCAGGCCGCGGGCTTCGGGCCGGGAAGGCCGGGCCGGCGGATCGGGAAAGGAAAACAGTTCAATCTGATACGTATCTCCCACGGCGAGGTCGAGTTTATAGGATTGCCGCTCTGCCCGGTGTACTTCCCGAATGATCCGGAGCCCCAGCACCTCCACGTAAAAGTGCTTCGACTTTTCGTAATCCGAACAGATAATGGCTATGTGGTGGATGCGGTTGAGGAGCATGAAGAGAATTGAGAATTGAGAATTGAGAATTGAAAATTTTTTTACGAAAGATTCTTTTCCTGTCAGAGGATACAATAAGGTATAATCTCAGACTGTCATCCTGAAAGGATCTTCGTAGTGTACGACAATCATTGCCCTGCACCAGGAATATCCTTTCAGAGGATGACGCCATATGGTGCAAGCGTGGACGAATCCCCTACAACTGGTGCAGGTGTCCGCGCCCCGCTTGCTTCACCCAAATGATCCGGTACGTGATCCGTTCAAAACTTGGTTTCCCGGTCCAGCATGATTTCTTCTACCTCAGTCAGGCTGATCTTATGCTCTTTACGGCGCAGGTCGCGGATAAAAAGCCAGTTCTCATCCAGCTTCAGAATGTACCCGTGCAGGGTAGTCTGATTGGTCAGCAGGATGTTGGCTTCCCTACCAGGCAGGTTTGCCTGATGGTTTGCAAGATCAGTTCGGAAGATACGGAGTTGTCGTTTTCCCACGGAACAGAAGATTCATAGTGAAATCACGCAAAGGAGCAAATGGAACCGCAAAGAACGCAAATGAAATTAACCTTTGCGGTATTTGCGTAAACCTTTGCGCCTTTGCGTGAAAATTTCCCCTCCTAAAACCTCAGATTCACCGACGCCAGAAAGTTGGTTCCCGCCTGCGGATAAAAGAAGTTTTCGGTGATCCGCTCCCCGCCGGTCACGTAGCCGAGAGTGTAGCCGTTGGAAGAATACAGGTGATTGAACACATTGCTGACCAGCAGGTTCAGCCCGATTTCCCTGACCAGCCGGGTTTTGAAGGAATAATTCACCCGGATGTCGTTCACAAAAAAGGGATCAATGCTCCGGTCTTCGCCGGAGGTGTTGTCGAGGTACTGCCGGCTTACATACTTACTGACCAGTGTCACGTTCAGATTCTTAACCGGCGTGCAGGTAAGCGTACTGGAGCCGATGAAGCCGGGGGAAAAGGAAATATCGGTTTCCCGGTACCCTATTTCCCGCTGTTCGCCGGTGTCGAAGTCATCCAAAAACTCCCGGAAGTTGCGGATTTTGTTGCGACCCAAAGTTGCCGTGGCGGCCCAATTCAGCTTTTTGAGCACTTGCACGGCCCCGTCCAGTTCGATGCCGGCCCGGTAACTGCGCGGCATATTGGTACGGATATAGGCCCCCACGTCGTTGATCTGGCCGGTCAGCACCAGCTGATGGCGGTAATTCATGTAGTACAGGTTGGCTCCCAGCTTCGATTTCTGGCTTTGGCGGCGGTAACCGGCCTCCCAGTCCTGCAACCGTTCGGGCCGGGGCCGGCTGTCGGACGAAGACTGGGTGAAATCGTCGCGGGTCGGCTCCCGGTGCCCGACGCTGTAAGAGGCGTACAGGCTGGAGGTGTTGTTCAGGGCGTAAGTCAGACCGGCTTTGGGGTTGAAAAAATTGTAGCGGACCGTCTGCTGCACATTTTCGAGCCGCTGGTTGAAGCCGAGAAAGGAATAGCCGATCCGGCGAAACTGCACATCGGCAAAGGCATTGAGCTTCTCAGACACCTGGTAATTAACCTTCCCGTACACGTTGAAATCATTCTTCCAGGCGTCGTTTTCGTAGTACCGCTGCCGGATGTCGGAGTTGCCGGCAAAGCGGGCCCAGATTACCTCCCCGAAATGCACCCCGTCGTACCGGTTCCAGCCGCCGCCCAGCACCGCATTCCATTTAGTCGATTTGGCATAACTGGCCGACCAGGTAGCACCGTAAAAATGATTGTCGAGCCACCGCCGCCGGGTGATGTCGCTGCTGCTGACCGCTGAGTCGCCGATGGTGAAGTCCGGGAGGTTGTAATCAGAGAAGGCATCACCCGGCCGGAACTCCTCGTAGTAGCCGCGGCCCCGGGTGTAGTGCAGGGCAGTGTTCAGGTTCCAGTTTCGGCCCGGCTCGTGCGAAAACAGCAGCTGGTAGTGGTCCTGCCGGTAATTATCCGTTTGGTTGTCATAGGTGTAGTAGTTGTAATTGCGGCCCGAACGGAGCAGGTTCTGCGCCTCCGCTTCCGAAAGGTCGTTTCGTTCGATATAGGCCAGCATGCCGGGCACGTCGCCTTTCACCCTTGCCTCCGGTACGCCGTACCACGACTGGTAAGTGGTTTCGCTGCCCGAAAAAACGTTGGCTTTCAGCGTGGTGCGGGTGCCGTAGTAGCCGCCCGACACGAAGTACGAACTCAGGTCGGAGCTGCCCCGGTCAATGTAACCGTCCGAGACCAGCCGCGACAACCGTCCGTCGAAAGCCCACTTGCCGCCCAGCAGCCCGGTATTGACCTTCACCGTGTGCCGGCGCGTGTTGAAGGAGCCGAAGGCATTGTTTACTTCGGCCGAAGGTTCCGCGTTCAGCGTTTCGGTTTGCAGGCTCAGCGTGGCCCCGAACGCCCCGGCCCCGTTGGTGGAGGTGCCCACGCCCCGCTGAATCTGAATGTTATCCACCGAAGAAGCAAAATCGGGCATGTTCACCCAGAACACGCCGTGCGACTCGGCATCATTGAGCGGAATGCCGTTGACGGTGACGTTGATCCGCGTCGGGTCGCTGCCCCGGATGCGGATGCCGGTGTAACCCACTCCCGCCCCGGCGTCGGAGGTGACTACCACGGAGGGCGTTTCGTTGAGCAGAAACGGCAGGTCTTGTCCGAAGTTGCGGGCTTTGATTTCCTCACTGCTTACGTTGGTGAAGGCCATTGGGGTATTGGCACCGGCCCGGGTGGCGGTTACGGTTACCTCCTCGGCCATCACCGCCGACTTAACCAAAGTAACATGGACAATCTGATCACCCCGGAGGTCAATTTCCCGGGTTTCCTTCGCAAAGCCGATAAAGGAAAAGATCAGCGTGTATTTGCCCGCCGGCAAGCCGGGAATCTGAAAAACACCCTGATGATCAGTAGCGGTACCCCGGTAAGTGCCGCTCAGCGAAACGGTAGCGCCGGGCAGGGGCTGATTGGTGCCGGCTTCCTTTACGGTGCCAGACAGGGTAAACTGGGCTCTGGCGGCGGACGCAAACAGCATCAGCAGCACCAAAGCAAACATTCCTTTTTGCATAACAGAGAAATGAAAAGAGTTAAACATGGAGAATTGCCCGGGGTAAGGCATTCCCGTTGTTTAGTTACCATCTTCCCTTCGCCGGCATTACCCGGATCAGGTTCAAAGGGTATGATCTCAGCCCGTACAGTGGGGCACCCCCGATCTGGCCTCCCCAACCCCTCCTTCGGAGAGGCTTCAGACAGAATCAGGAATTTATGTCCCGATCAGGTCCGTGGGTTTACTGGCCCCTCCTTCGGAGGGGTTGGGGAGGCTTTTATTTGCTTAGGAAAGCCTGCCGCATGGGCAGAGGTGACTGGCTTCGCTTTTCCCTTCGCCGGCATTACCCGGATCAGGTTCAAAGGGTATGATCTCAGCCCGTACAGTGGGGCACCCCTAAGCGGCGTAAAGGTAAGGAAAATTGAAGATTTCTGATAATGGGTGGAAAGAACTAATTTAGATTATATTCTACCGCAGAAAATGGAAACATTCACCAAACCGTCCCTTCCCGTTCAGTTCGGGAAAGAAATACCCGTAAAGGTGGCCTGCGCCAACTGCGGCACCCCAGTTGATTTGAAATATTGTCCCGCCTGCGGGCAGAAGCACATGAGAGGTCGTTTCCTGATGCGGGATCTGGCATCCGATTTCTTCCATAACTACCTGGGTACCGACAGCGGATTCCTGTTCACCTTCCGGGAGATGCTGCTCCGGCCCGGCCACGCCGTCAACCAGTTTCTGACCGGCCGGCGGAAACCGTACCTGAAGCCCGTACAATTTTACCTGCTGATGCTGACGTTCTATTTCGTGGTATCAGAAGTGCTGAACGTCAATCTGCTTGAAATGTCAAGGGAACTGACTTCCGGCCTTGGCTACAAGCCCTCCCCGGAAAAACTACAGAAGGAAGCCGTGCTGTCGTTCAACAACCTCTTCACGGAAAATATTAAAGTTATTTTCACAGTCCTGTTGTTCATACTGGCCTGGTCGCTGTGGGTCTTTTACCGCAAGAAGAACTACAACTACACCGAACTGCTGGTTTTCACGCTGTATACCTACGGCGTCAGCTTTGCAATTGCATCCTTTCAGACGGCGTTATTCGCCGCTGATATGCCAGGAGCGGCTCACCTGGGGACCTTCTACGGCTTCTACGTGATCAGCAACGCCTACCTGATCTGGGCAATGCATCAGTTTTTCGGAGACCGCGGATGGAAAAGCTGGGGGAAAACCCTGCTTACCTATCTGTTCAGCATGGTGGTTTTTTTCCTGTTGTCGGCCCTGGCCGGTGGCGTATTCGGATTTACCTACGCTTATCTGCATAAACACTAAGTCTCCGGCCAGTACCGGGCTTTTCACCGGCATCTTTCGCAGTGGCTTTTTTATGCTCCCGAACCGCCGTATTTTAGTGGAAATCCCCTGGCTGATGAACGGAAGATGGCGGTACCGGCGCATGTTGATGAAGAGCTTCCTCCGGCTCATCCGGGTGAATAATCTGCTCATCGTCGTGCTGACGCAGTACCTGGTGCGGATTTTTCTGGTGGGGCCGAAAGAAGAATGGCTGAGTCACCTGACGGACCTGCGTTTTTTTCTACTCTCCGTCTCTACGGTGCTGATTGCAGCAGCCGGTTACATCATCAACGACTATTACGACATCAAGATTGACACCATCAACAAGCCCCGGCGGGTGGTGGTGGGGCGCATTCTGCGGCGGCGGCAGGCCATCATCATTCACATGGCGCTGAACGTGCTGGGCATCGGACTGGGCCTGCTGGTGGGCTGGGAAGTGGGTCTGGTGAACTTGCTGGCAACTTTCACGCTCTGGCTCTATTCCAACCAGCTCAAGCGGCTGCCTTTTATCGGCAATTTCACCGTGGCCTTGCTGACGGCCGCTTCCTTGCTGGTCATTATCCTGTACGAGCCGCGCAACGGGTTTCTGGTGGTTACCTTTGCCATATTTGCATTCTTCATCTCGCTGATCCGGGAGATCATCAAAGACATGGAAGACCTGCGCGGCGACGCCTCGTTTGGCTGCCAGACGCTGCCCATCGTATGGGGCATCCGGCGCACCAAAACGCTGTTGTACATTCTGATCCTGTCTTTTCTGATCATTCTCTTTTCGCTTTCCTTTTACCTCCAGGACTGGATCATCTTTTACTTCTCTCTGTTTGTGTTTCTGCCCGTGGCCTGGCTTACCTGGCGGCTCAACCGCGCCGATACCCGCCGCGAGTTTGGCTACCTGAGCACCTGGTGCAAAATCATCATGCTCAGCGGCGTACTGAGCATGGTGTTTATGTAAAGCAGGTTTTCTATTTCTCGCAGATTTCCGCAGATTGAACCGCAGATGTTCGCAGATTTATTCCTGATCAGCGTTTATCTGCGCCCTTATCTGCGGAAATCTGCGAGAAACCACTGGAGGAAACGCCCCCGGAACCTTCCGCATCTGGCGGATAAATCGTATTTTGTCCGCCAACCCAAACCGGTATGCCATTCATTTTCCTGCCGGCGGCTGGATCGAAACGGAGGTTGTCTTTTACGCTGACGGCAAAAAAGTGCAGCTGGAAGAATACAAAGACGTGAAAGTAAACCTTTCCCTGCCGGAAGGCGTGTTCAGTCCTGCATCATTCGGCAAGGTTCACTGGATGCAGCAGGGGAAAATTGGTCATTAGTCATTCGTTCTTTTGACAAGAAAGGTTATGGTTGAATGGCTATATGGCTGCATTGTTAAATTGATGTCAGGCTGAACGGGCATTTCCCGAGCCTCCAACCAAACAGCCATACCGCCACTCAGATACAACCTCATTCGTAATCAGTCATTCGTCATTCGTAATTAATTTGATGTTTGCTCAAATCATCTGGGACGTCTCTCCCGAAATCTTCACCATCCGGGCTTTCGGCACGGAGATTCCCATTGGGTGGTATGGTTTTCTGTTCGCCTTCAGCTTTGTGCTGGGGCAGCAACTGACGTATTACGTTTTCCGGCAGGAAGGTAAGCCTGCCAAAGACGTTGACCAGCTCACCATTTACGGCATTGCGGGGATAGTGATCGGGGCCCGGCTGGGGCATTTTCTGTTTTACGAATGGGAACTCCTGTTGGGTGATCCGCTGGATTGGTTTGGCAGCCTGGTCACGCCACCCTTCCGCGGCCTGGCCAGCCACGGTGCCACCATTGCCATCTTCCTTGGCCTGTATCTGTACGCCCGGAGCAAACCTGATCAGTCTTTCCTGTGGGTAACCGACCGGGTGGTGATGCCCGTTGCCCTGGGCGGGGCCATGATCCGGCTGGGCAATCTGATGAACTCCGAAATCTACGGCCTGCCTGCTTCGGTGCCGTGGGGCTTTCTGTTCGTGCGGGAAACTGATCCGGAGTTGTTGCCGGTGGTGCCGCGTCACCCCACGCAGTTGTACGAGTCGCTGTTCTGCGTGTTCCTGCTGGGCCTTACCTTTTACCTGTGGAAGTACCGGAGAAACGTAATTCCCACCGGCATGATTACCGGTATTTTCATGATCCTGCTGTTTACCTTCCGCTTTCTGGTGGAGTTTCTGAAAAATGATCAGACCGGCTTTGAGCAGGGCATGGCCCTGAACATGGGGCAGATCCTGAGCATTCCGGCGGTAATGATGGGGGTGCTGGTGCTGTGGTACGCCCGGCGAAGTCAGGAAAAGGAAAGGCAATCAGTCAATGCGGCTTCTGCACCGGAGTCGTAGCGCACACACAAGTACTGACCTTTTCCCTTCCAGCCATCCGCCCCGAAGATTATTCAACCTGAAAAAATACCTGTGATGAAAAAAGCTGCTTACTCCCTCCTCCTGCTGCTTTCCGGCACCTGCCTCTTTGGGCTACAGGCACCCGGACAAAACACCGCCGCAAAACTGCCCGCCGACTACGTAAACCCCCTGATCGGAACGGCCCCCAGCACCACCGAAAGTGCCCGGCGCCACAGTGAGGCCGGCTCCGAACTGAAGGGCCAGACCTTTCCGGCCGTGGGCGTACCGCACGGACTTACCCAGTGGACACCCCAGACCCACGCCACGGAGCAGAAGTGCCTTTCGCCCTACTATTACCAGGAAACCAGCATCCAGGGCTTCCGGGGCAGCCACTGGATGAGCGGCTCCTGCACCCAGGACTACGGCTCAGTCACCATCATGCCCATGACGGGCAAACTCGTTACCGGCGTGGCGGAAAGGGCTTCGGCTTATTCACACGACAAGGAAAAGGCCGCTCCCTACGCCTACTCCGTAACGCTGGATGATTACGGTATCAACGCCGAACTCACCGGTACCACGCGGGCCGGCATGTTCAGTTTTACTTTTACCAAAGCCGGGGAGCAGTACATCGTGATCGAGCCCAACAGCGATGAGGGAGTTGGCTTCGTGGAAATTCACCCCGGGAAGAACGAAATTGTGGGCTATAACCCGGTGCACCGCATTTACCAGGGCTGGGGCGAACCGGCGGGCTTCAGCGGTTATTTTGTGGCCGTGTTCGATACGCCATTCAGTTCTTTCGGCACCTGGAACGGCAATATCACCACTGCATCCTCCAAAACCGCGCAGGGCGCAAAATCGCCGGTGGGGGCCTACGCGGCTTTTGCGCCCAAAGCCGGCCGGGTGGTGCGGGTGAAAATCGGCACTTCCTTCACCAGCCTCGAAGGGGCCCGCAAGAACCTGCAGGCCGAAATTCCCGGCTTCGATTTCGCCAAAGTAAAAGTCGGTGCCGCCGCCGCCTGGAACAACGCCCTTGGGAAAGTTCAGGTGAAAGGCGGTACTGAAAATGATAAAGTACTTTTCTACACGGGCTTATACCACACCAAAATTCTGCCGCGCATTTTCAGCGATGTGGATGGCTCCTATCCCGGCTTTGCCGACGACAGCACCGTGTATCAGGCCAAAGGCTTCGACTACTACGAAGATTATTCCCTGTGGGACACTTACCGGGGCGTGCATCCGCTGCTGACCATTCTGGAACCTGCCCGCACGGCGCACATGATGGAATCACTGGTGAAAAAAGCCCGGCAGGGCGGCTGGTTACCCATATTTCCGTGCTGGAACCACTACACCGCCGCTATGATCGGTGACCACGCCGCGGCCGCCATCGGCGATGCGTACGTAAAAGGCATCCGCAACTTTGACTTTGCCACGGCCTACCAGTTTATGCGCAAAAATGCCTTTCAGGCCAATAAAGACACCGCCAGTTACCGCTCCGGCAAGGGTCGCCGGGCCATGGATTCGTACCTCACCTACGGCTTTGTGCCGATGGAAGACTCCGTCTGGGATGCCTTCCACAAGCGGGAGCAGGTGTCGCGTACCCTCGAATACGCCTTTGATGACTTTGTGCTGGCCCAGATGGCCAAAGGGCTGAACAAGTCGCAGGACTACGCCCGGCTGATTCAGCGGGCCACCAATTACCGGAAGGTATTCGACAACCAGAGCGGTTTTATGCGCGGCCGCTACGCCAACGGCCGGTGGGCCACGCCTTTTGATCCCTACGCCCCCCGCTCCTCTTTTATCACCGAAGGGTCGGCGGCCCAGTACACGTTTTACGTGCCGCAGGACGTGGCCGGGCTGATGCGGCTGATGGGCGGCCCGAAGAAGTTTGAAAAGCAGCTGGATACCTTGTTCAACGGCGGCCACTACTGGCACGGCAACGAACCCAACCACCAGATCGCCTACCTGTACCCCTACGCCGGGGTACCCTGGAAGACGCAGGGCCGCATCCGCGACATTATCCGCGCCGAATACAGCGCCGAACCGGGTGGCCTCAGCGGCAACGAAGACTGCGGCCAGATGTCGGCGTGGCTGGTTTTCAGCATGATGGGCTTCTATCCCGTTTGTCCGGGTACGCCGGAGTACGTGCTGGGCAGCCCGTGGTTCAACCAGACGGCCATTTCGCTGCCGGGCAACAGGAAGTTTACGGTCCGGGCCAACAACCAGTCGCCGGAGAATGCTTACATCCAGGCAGCGAAGCTCAACGGCCAGCCTTTTACCCGCACATTCATCCGCCACGAAGAAATTGCCGCCGGTGGCGAACTGACCCTCGAAATGGGACCAAAACCAAACCCCGGCTGGGGCAACGGTGAAAAGGATGCGCCGTCTTCACTGGGCATGGAAAAGGTGCGGTAAGCGACGGGCAAAACCATTTTTCCGGGAAATAGTATAATAGGATGCAATTGGGTACCCTATTACTTTTACTTTTTAACTCTTTAAACTCTATATATCATGCGTTGGCAAGGCAGACAAAGAAGCGGAAACGTCGAAGACCGCCGCGGGGGAGGTGGAGGAATGGCGATTGGCGGGGGAATCGGCGGAATTATACTGGTTGTGCTCGGATTGCTCTTTGGCGGTGATCCTTCGCAATACATCAATATGGGTGGTGAAAGCGGGGTGAGTACCCAGGGCAACACGGCCGCCGCAGATGACCCTATGACCGAGTTCGTGCAAGTTGTTTTACAGGACACGGAAGACGTCTGGAATACGCAGTTTCAGCAACAACTGGGTCGTGAATACGAAGAGCCGAAGCTGGTGCTGTTTTCCCGGGCGGTGCAGTCCGGGTGCGGTAATGCAAGTTCGGCCAGTGGCCCGTTCTACTGCCCCGCCGACCGCAAAGTGTATATTGACCTCAGCTTTTACCAGCAGCTGCGGGACCGCTTTCAGGCTCCCGGCGACTTTGCCATGGTGTACGTGATTGCGCATGAGGTGGGCCACCACATCCAGAACCAGCTCGGTATTGCCGGCCAGGTGCACAACCAGCAGCAGCGCCTGAGTAAGGCCGAGGCCAATGCCCTTTCGGTACGGCTGGAGTTACAGGCCGATTTTCTGGCCGGGGTGTTTGCCCACTACAACAAGAAATACCTGGAGGCCGGCGACATTGAAGAAGCCCTCCGCGCGGCCAATGCCATCGGCGACGACCGGTTGCAGCAGGAAGCGCAGGGTCACGTAGTACCCGAATCCTTCACGCACGGTACTTCTGAGCAGCGGATGTACTGGTTCAGGCGGGGCTTCGAAACGGGTGACCTGAACCAGGGAGATACCTTTAAAGAGAGTCTTTGATCTGGGAACAGGAGATTGCAGACGGGAGACATAAGACAATACAACCCGGTTCAGGCTTTTATGCTTAACCCGGGTTTTATTATTCATTCTGTTTATGATGCCTGGCACCGGCATCAGCCAGCGTTGGTGAGCGCCTCTTTTCTCTTCCCGTAGGTCAGGTACAGGCTGCCCAGAAAAGCAGTCGCGGCACTTGCCACCCACAACCAGTAGCCCGGTCCGTAGCCGGTAATCCGGGTGTAATGACCGGCTTCATCATTGATGATCTGCCCGAATAGTAAAAAGGACAAGGTCAGGAGAGTTGCCGGTAAGCTTAACCGCAGGGCCATTCCCGGTTCTTTTCCCAGAAACAGCCACGAAGCAAGGAGCAGTGGGTTGGCCAGCCACGTAAATGTGGCACCCAGAGGCTGTTTTACCGCAAATTCACCACTCTGGAAAACCTCCATGATTCCGTTCAGGAGTGTTCCGGCTTCAACCATTACTCCCATCCAGCCAGCCAGCAAAGCGACTACCGGACCGTGACAGTCGCGGGTACAATAGCAATCCTGGGTTAAAGAAAGAATCAACAGGGCACAACTGACAGCCCATGTGGTTCGCCTGAAAAAAGTATCTGTCATGAAAAGAACTGACAATCAGATTTATAAAACTGTGATGCGGGTCCGGTGAAAATGAATGCTTCCCAGGTGTGACAACCAAAAGGAGGAAACGTTTCAGTCTTTCTGACAACTCAGCTTAAACTCCTGCACCGCCAGCGTATCGCCGGTCTGCAGCAGCTTATGTGCATCCATGTCAAACTGATTGTTAAAGCTAACCTTTCGTACGCTGCGGTTAAGGCCGCCGCCCCGGCTCAGCACGTAATTAATCACCAAAAAATCCAGTTGCTCAGGAGTGGCCGTTGCAAATTTTTCCACTACCAGATCATATACCGTAATGAATCCTCCCGGTCCGGGAACCTGATTCCTTTTCTGGTAAGCCGGTTTACGTACGCCAATGGCGTTGTGGAGATTAAATTCGTATTCACTTCCTCCCTGTGCCCTGGCTGTATCCAGAGGAACAAATGACAGATTCCTCCCATTTATGATTAAAATATGGTTTTTAAAACTATTGCCTTCTTTTATCTGAGCGTCGGTAGCCGTCAGGAGGCGGATTGAATCTGCCTGGGCGGGTTGGGTACTCAGGCTGTTGGGGTACAGAAAATTCTCCCCGAAGCGTTCCGAAAAACGGTTGATCAGCCCGGCATCAGTGATCTCGCCGCTTTGGGTGAACAGACGGACACTGGTCGTATTTTCGAAACGTACGCCCCGGTACAAGCTTGGGTACTCCAGCTGAAGGGGTGCTTCTACTTTTTCACACGCTGCAAGCACCAGCAGGGCTGCCAGCAGGAGGCTGAGGTTTTTCATTGTTTATAATCTTTTTTGCTGCTCTGAATCTATAATAACTGCACAAGAAGCTCCGCAGGGCCTCTCAGCTTCAACCGGCACCTTTTTGTCAAGGCAAGGTCAGGCGACAGAATCAGTGAAAGGTAAGAATAATAAACGTCCGGTGATGATCCGGCAAAAACTATTTATCCGCATCAACGCACGGAAAAGTTCAATAACAGGCACCTAGAGTTGCAACAGTACACTGGAGATTTTTTTCAGGCAACCATCGGGGTGAACCATCGGGGTGGTGTAAAAATGTGATTTCTGATGAGCGGGGGCCTGGTAGTCAGGGCTTGAATGCCTCCGCCGACGATTGTACCAGCCCTCAGTATATCCGGACGCAGCTAAGCGGGCCCGGGCCCGCGTGTGAAAATCAACATGGTTCACCGGTTCACTTTTGAATGTTTTGAAAAAGCTCCCGGCCACTGCATTCTCCCAACGGACCTGCCGGTCGGATCGGGCATCCAAGGTGCGTTCCCCCGGCGACTCATGCTCTGCACAACCGGCAGCCCTTCAACTGATTGCGGAATTCACTGCAGGCATGCAAACCTGACGATGGCCCGACATCGGGTTTGCCTGAACCCCGCCATCGGAATGAAATAAGAGCTTACCCGCTGTACTCCTGTTTTCAGGGGCCGCAAGGCTGCTATACTTGTGTCAACGGCCCTGAGGGTGTCACTCATGGACCTGAGATCAGATCTCATCTGAGGTCCGCCCAGCCTGGTACTTTGCCGTCCGCCAGGTCCGGCACGGTTGTCAGGTCCGGCACGGTTGTCAGGTACAGCCAGCCTTCGCCAGCAGGGATACAGGTGATGTCAATGGATCTAACCAGATCCATTCACCTGCTTTTGCCCCGGCCTTTCCGCCGTGAACTCCCGGCTCAACAGATTCTCAGCCACCGGATAGTCATGTGTAGAATCCGTGGTCTGAACCCGGTACTTTTTGTAGAGGATACTTTGATGGATGCCTTATGCATGGACCTGCGGGAGAGCCTGCATCCGGGTCCACCGGGCCACGCGATACCTTCACGCCCCGCTCCCGCAACTCAATGGCAATCCGGGGACTTGCCTGCCGGCCCCGGCTTTGCCAATGTACCTGCCGGATGTGATCTGCTGACTTACTGTGGTTGAGTTGGCTGACTCCAACCCGGTGCTTTCAGCCAATAACAGTACCCACTACTGCTCACCTTCAGCACCTTACACATCTTCTCAATGGGAAACCGGTTGGCGTTTTGCGCTATAAACCTGAATATTTCCCGTCTCCCCTAAAGAAGATGCTGACCGCCTTTCTGGACCAGCAGACCTTGTCAGCACCGGATCCGGAATACCGCGTTCCGGCTGAGCTTCTTTCAACTCCTTTTGTAACTGTCTGATCTGCTTTTGCTCCTCACTCAGTCCGGCATTTGAAGATTGGCCGGGACTATTGCGACTTTGCCGCCACCGGGTGATCCGGCCCGGATCAATACCCGATTCCCGGGCGGCTTCCTGCACGGACCCTTTTGCACACGACAACCCGACGGCCATTTGTTTGAATGTCTCGTCAAAAATTCGCCTTGTTTTCATAATTACCTTTGGGTTTACCCCAAATCTGCTTAAAAACCGTCTCCAGTCAAATGTAGCAAGTCCAGAATAAACAAACTCGTCTTTAAGGAGGATGAGTAATCAGCATTTATGAACTTGTCTAGGCACCCCTCCGTATCATAGAATTCATCTGTTGAAGGAAAAAATGCAATTTCAACCAGTGTTTTCTATGGATTATATAAGATTTGGTAACACGGGCATGATGGTATCCAGAATCTGCCTGGGCACCATGACGTATGGCAAGCCAACTGAACGTTGGCCCTGGGCTTTAAACGAAGAACAAAGCCGGCCTTTTATTCAACAAGCCCTGGAGCTGGGAATCAATTTTATTGATACAGCCGATGTGTATTCGGCTGGAGCCAGTGAAGAAGTGCTGGGACGGGCAATCAGGGACTTTGCCAGACGCGATGCAATGGTCCTGGCTACCAAAGTGTTTAACCCAATGGGACCTGGTCCTAATGACAAAGGTCTTTCCCGCAAGCACATCATGCGTGCAATTGATGGCAGCCTCAAACGGCTGGGCACTGATTATGTAGACCTTTACCAGACCCACCGCTGGGATTATCACACGCCCATCGAGGAAACCATGGAAGCACTGCACGATGTGGTAAAAGCCGGTAAGGCCCGCTACATTGGCGCTTCCTCCATGTACAGCTGGCAGTTTGCCAAAGCCCTCTATACGGCCGATTTGCACGGCTGGACCCGATTTGTTTCCATGCAGCCGCATTATAACCTCATTTACCGCGAAGAAGAACGCGAGATGATCCCGTTTTGCCAGGATCAAAAGATTGCCGTGATTCCCTGGTCCCCCCTGGCGCGCGGCTTACTGACGGGCAAAAGAACCAAAGAAAGAAACGAAACCGAACGGGCGAAAACGGATGCTTTTGGCAAATCCCTATACGGCATGGATGTCGATTTTGAAATTGTGAACCGGGTTTCGGAAATAGCCGCGCAAAAAGGGATACCCAGTGCGCAGGTTGCTTTGGCCTGGATGTTGAGCAAACCGGCGATAACCGCCCCGATTGTTGGCGCCAGCAAACCCGGCCATTTGGAAGATGCCGTCGGGGCAGTATCGGTCAAGTTAACCGGGGATGAAATCCGCCAACTGGAGGAACTATACCAGCCTCACCCGGTGCTTGGATTCCACTAAAAGGCGAGAAAAGTATGGAACCCACGCTATTGATCATACCGGGCCTTGGCGGCTCGGGAGAGGAGCATTGGCAGAGTTACTGGCTGGCGGCCTTCCCGCAGGCGCGTAAACTCGTGCAGGACAATTGGCAAGAACCCCGGCTGGATCAGTGGCTGCAGAGGCTCCAGGAAGCTTTGCTGGCAATTGACTCCCCTACCCTTTTGGTTGCTCACAGTCTTGGTGTTTCGCTCGTGCTGCATTGGGCGGTATCGGCCCATCCTGACGCCAGGGTGAAGGGAGCATTATTAGTGGCTCCGGCCGACGTTGATTCCCCCGGGCACACGCCGGAGGTGACGCGCAACTTTGCGCCCATGCCAGTGGAGAAGCTGCCCTTCCCTTCCATCGTGGTAGCAAGTGAAAACGATCCTTACGTTTCTTTACCCAGAGCCAAGTATTTTGCCCAGGCGTGGGGCAGTGAACTGGTTAATGTGGGCCGGAAAGGACACATTAATGCCCAATCAAATGTAGGTCCCTGGGAAGAAGGAATGATCATTCTGCAAACCCTGCTTCAGAAGAGTACCAAATAACTACTGCTAACAACTAAGGCTTCAAGCGGTCCGTAGGGCCAAGCGTTGAAGCCGGTGTTGCACGTAACCGGAGGGAGCGGGGCCAGACTTATAGGGGAAGAATCAAAAAGATTGACTGTAAGCAGCAAAACAGGAAAGCACTTTTGGAGACAGGAGTGCTTTTTTAGTGGCCGGAGGTAACTCAGCGGTAGTTTTTGCAGGGGGCAAAATGGTAAGGGGGCGGTTTTGAGAGCTGTTTTTTTCCCGTTAGGCAACAGCGTTTCAGCCTGCCGGTTTTAGGCAGGTAAAAATAGCAGATGTCATTAGCTCAAAGCAACCGGTAAGCTCTTAGGCATGGGGCCGGCACGGATAAAGCAGCAGACCGTGACCAGGGTAGGGGTCTTGCAACAGGGGCAGGTGATCAGGTCCGGCCCTAAGCGGGTCCGGGCCTGCTGGCGTTTCTCTTGCCGGCTTAAGGGCACGAACTCTTTACCCAGCTGCCCCAGCAGTAAGGGCAAGACTCGGGGTTTGGCACGGCTGCTTAAGAAGACGAAGTGACGGATCCTGACGAAAGCTTTAGGGAGAATGTGCAGGGAGAACCGTCGGATAAACTCCAGGGGAGCCAGTCGCATCTGTTTTTTGACCCCGCTTTGCCGGTAATCCTTGTAGGCAAAGGTGACCTGGGCCTTGTCAAGGGCAAGGAGCCGGTGATAGGAAAGGGCTGCCTTATGGGTATAGCGTCCCAGGTATTCGATCACCTGCTTAGGGCCCGGGAAAGGTTTTTTGGCGTATACCACCCAGGGCTTTTCAAACAGGCTTTGATAAAAAGCTGAATCTAAACCAGTAAAGCTTTTCGGTAATGCGGCCACAAACTTGGCCCGAAAGACCCGGCTTAGGGCTTTGACGGGAAAGAGGAATTTGCCTTTGCTTCTGGCCAGCTTCCATTTTCCTGACTTTGTGATGCCGCCTCCTGGTACGATGCAGTGCAGGTGGGGATGCAGCGAGAGGGTTTGTCCCCAGGTATGGAGAATGAAGATCATGCCGGCCTGAGCGCCCAGGTGCTTTGGATCGCTTCCAAAGGTTTTCATCGTCTGCCAGGCTGCTTCGAATAAGAGATTATACAACCGGGCTGGCTGGTGAAGAGCCAGCGGGTTGAGCTTATCGGGCAGGGTAAAGACCACGTGAAAATAAGGCACGGGCAACAGCTCATTCTCCCGAGAGAGCATCCACTGCTCCTTGTCCAGGTTCTGACACTTGGGACAGTGACGGTTGCGGCAGGAGTTATAGGATATCCGCACAAGGCCGCACTGGAGTTCGCCGGTAAAAGTGGAGGAAGGGAAAAGAGTATATTCCACGCTCTAACCCACTTTATCAATGGCAAGCAGGAAGCCCTACACGAAAGAGTTCAAGGAGGAGGCTGTGAGGCTGGCCCGGCAAAAGGGGAACGTAACGCAAACAGCCCGCAATCCCGGATTACAACCAAGCGTGCCCGGGGGCCGGAAGAAGCAACAGGAGGATGAGGGTGAGCGGCCCTGACGATGCCCGTTACCGGGTCGTCAGCCTTTCCGGGTAAGGGGCACACGGCAGATGAAGAATTACGCCAGTTGCAGCGGGAGAATCAGCGGCTGAAAGAAACGGCAGAGATATTAAAAAAGCGGTGGGTATCCCGGACCTGCCGGTCAGATCGTGCACCTGAGGTCCGCAAACCGCTCCTGGAGAGATACCCCTTCATTGAGGAGCATCGGAATGAGTATTCGCCGGAGCGGTTGTGCGGGGCATTGGATGTATCAGTGAGTAGCTTTTATAGCTGGAAAAAGCGGCCGGAGAGTAACCGGAAGCAGGAAAACCAGCGGATAGTGGAAGAAATCAAAGTGATCCACCAGCAGAGTCGTGAAACGTATGGGAGCCCTCGTATCCGTGTGGATTTGCAGGAAAAGGGAAGAATCTGCCCGGAGAACCGGGTGGCCAGGTTAATGAAGAACCACCGGATTGCCGCTGGCCGAAGATAATCAACGTTTAGATACAGAAAAAGAAAGTTTGTCGTCACTACCGATTCCAGGCACGACCTGCCAGTGGCTGAAAACAAGCTCAATCAGGAATTCAGCGCCACTAAACCTGATGAGAAGTGGCTTACCGGTATTACTTACCTGTGGACAAGGGAAGGCTGGCTGTAGCTTGCAGTAGTATTGGACTGGACCAGCAGACGATGTCAGCAGCTGGTCCGTTTTCCCGGAAAGCAGTGGGCTGGGCGAACCTCAGATGAGATCTGATCTCAGGTCCGTTATGATAATGCCTGCATGGAGAGCTTTTTGGCTGCCCTCAAACAGGAACTGGTCTGCCACCGCCAGTTGCAGACCCGAAAGCCAGACAAGACATCTTTGAATACATTCAGGTGTGGTACAACAGAAAACCAGGGCACCCGGCGCCGGGCTGCTTAAGCCCGGAACAGTTTGAAAACAAAGGGCAATGCCGGATGGCTGCCTTATCTTTTCTCACCCTACACCAAAAAGGGGGAAACTCAGAAGCGTTTTACCTTAAAAAAGTACTGCTCCAGCAGGAGTGCATCCAGCAGCACCAGGGCAGCCGTTGACAGCAGGGAGCCAACTAATCCATTTTTTGTTTTTCTGTCCATTCCGGTATGAATGCGTGTTGCCTCAGGGTAAATGACTACTCCCGTCAGTGGTGAATACAAAAAGGCTCATGCCTACTTTTCCTGCACGGAATCCCCAAGCACGTCTTCCACGTAGAGCATCTGAATGAGTACCATCAGAATTGCTATCAGCGGGGTAGCCAGGATGAGTCCCAATCCTCCCACCAGTATCCCCAGCAGCACCTGCGAGATGATGATCATGGCCGGTGGCAGATACACCATCTTTTTCTGTACGAGCGGGGTGATCAGGTTGCTTTCCACCGCCTGCACGCCCATGTACAGCAGGGTTATGTACAAAGCCGTATTCGGCCCTTGCGTAAAGGCGATCAGTACGGCGGGCAAGAGGGCGATGATGGGGCCAAAGTTGGGAATAAACGAAAGCAAGCCGGCAATAATCCCAAGGGCCAAAGCCACCGGAACATCGAGCAGCCAAAGCCCAGGGTCGTCAGTACGGCCACTACCAGCATGGAGAGCAGCTTGCCGGCAATCCACCGCTGGAGGGTAACGCCTAGCTTATGCAAGACTTGTCTGGCCCGGTCCCGATGCCTGACCGGCCCCAGTGCACGATCCCCTGCCGGTAGGGCTTGGGTTGTGCCATAATGAAAAGCCCGATGAACAGGATCACGTACAGATCGGCCAGTACGCCGAAGGTAGAAGAGACAAATCCGAAAGACTTTTCAAACCAACCATCTCCTCTTTGCAATACTTTTTCGGGACTTTTTGGGATCTGGTCGAGCAGCTGCTTTCCCACTGCTTTTGTTCCAGCTGACTGCGGGTATTGGCTACAGCCTGGGGCAATTTTTCACTTAACTGGTTTACCTGCTCACCTACCTGGGGAGCTATCAGCCAGCCGGCCAGAACTATGAGTCCCACCACGCCAACTACTGCTATCAGTAGTGACCAGCCTTCTGATAACTTAGTGTGGTTTGAGATCCAGCCGGCAATGCCCCGGAAGAAAACGGCAAACAGCACGCCTGCCAGCACCAGCAGCAACACCTTGAAAGCAAAGCCAAACAGCAAAAGCAGCAGGATGACAGGGATTACAATACCGACCGTAATCAATACCCGCTTGCTGAAGCTTTCCCTATCCTTCTCGATAAGCGCCGGTTGTTCTGCTTCATAGTCAAGTTTTCCCATAATCCTGCCCCTTTATCCACCTGGTTCTTCTTGGGTCTACCCCGGTAAAAACAGAAAGGTTACAATAAACCGGGATTAAAACTTGCAGCGGTTGTGGCGATAAACCCTGGTCTTACCACTCCTTCACGCCAAACAAAGCGGTTGAAGTACGGGTAAACAAAGCCTGGAGCAAGAGGACGCTTTCTCTTTAATCGGACTTTGTAACCTTCATTTCCAGTGCTTTACCTGTGAATTTTAAAGCTTTACTGTGAATTTTAAACCTGCACGGATAATAACCGTAAACATTTGAATACGACCTGACTAACGCACAGGAACTACAGGTCAGCCGTTTAGTGATTGAATTAAAATAATCAAACCTTTTAAAGCTATGAAGTACATTTCGTTCAGCACTTTGGTTACTTTCCTTTTCTTAAGCCTGGGGCTGGCAAGCTGTCAGGTAGTGGGTGACATTTTGGAAGCCGGCATCTGGACCGCGGTTATTGGCGTTGTTTTGATTGTGCTTCTGGTGATCTGGCTCTTTAAAAAAATATTCTAGTTAAAAGTTTTAATTGGGGTAGTACGTCTTTCGGGTTATCAAGCCAAGGAATCCGACACGAACAGGCGAGATCACTGACCTTTCCGGATGGTTTGCCTGATCTCTTCTCTTTCTTCTTCACTGGCATTGGGAATGTGCTGCACGTTACTGGTGTGAGGCTCGAAGCTGACTTCAACCAGCATGGGAAAATGGTCAGAACCAATGTCTTTCAGCTTCTCGAGCGTGATGAGTCCGAATTCCCGGGAAAAGAAAACATGGTCCAGCGGGTAACGCAACAGCGGCAGGTGCACATTATACGTGTTGTAAAGCCCCCGGCCTTCTCTTGGGTCCGCTAAACTGCTGTATTGCTTAAACCGGCGGGAGGTGCCCGACCAGGCCACATCATTGAGGTCTCCTGCCACAATCGCCGGGCGGCCCCGCTGTCTTATCTTTCTGCCCACCAGTAGTATTTCCGTGTCCCTTTCGTAGGATGGAACACCTGGCTTTGGCGGTCGGGGATGAACGCAGTACAAATCCACCGTATCTTTGGAGGGAAGCACAATGCGGGTGAAAAAAGAGGGCACCTCCGGCTCCACCAGAAAGTTGATCTGCTGCCCTATCAGGGGAAGCCTGGAATACAAAATCATGCCGTAGGTGTTGTCCTGGGGCTGCTTGATGTGGTAAGGAAACGTTTCTTCCAGCCCGGCCAGCTGCCTTTCCCACCACTGGTCCGGCTCGGTGACCAGCACTACATCCGGGTCCTGTTGCCGTATCAACTGCCTGAACCGGTCTGCCTGCCGGTTTTTCATCCAGATATTACTGATCAGTAGCCTGAAGCTGTTGTCCCTGGTGGCATGATTACTTTCCTTTGCCTGAGTGGAGTAGAGGGGCGTATAGACGATAATCCGCCGTAGCTGGTATAAAAAAGCTACCTGGAGCAACACCAGCCAGACTGCTTTCAACTGCCAGCGGCCCCTGAGAAAAAAGAAGCCTAACACAAAACTCAACAGGCACAGGACGGCAATCTGTAAACGGGGGAAGTCAAATATTCTGATCCACCAGTAAGGTGCCTCAATGAAAGGAAGCAAAGTTGCAACCAGAGATAGGGCCCCCAGGGCGATAGTCAGTATACGCATGATCAGTTGGCTGTTTAGCTGCAAGTACAGCAGATTGTCTAAGCCTATAAAAACGGACTGTTCACCCGGAGAGTTAACTGCCGGCAGGTAAATACTGCCCAAATTAAAAGTAGCAGCGGGTAGTGATGTTTTAACGCCTGCTTCCATTCCCTTCTCTGACTGTTCACGCCTCCGGGGGCTGCCCCCGGTTAGAGAGTCATTTGAATTTTTCTCAACCTGAATGACTACAGTTCGCAAGTTATAATGCAGGAATTACACTTTTTCAAGAAGCCTTTATGCTTTTTTAGAAGGAATAGGTTTGGAGTGAGGTCACTCTGATTCATGCCCTTCAAAATCAGTGGTTTCAGAGAATGCCGGTTTTAAGGATTTTACTACCAAATCCTACCCAGGTACGCTGCCACTCAGGCCGGATTCCTGTCTGATCCCAGCACAATAGCAACACCTTCACCATCAGCAATGAAACGTATGGATAGCCCCGAACAGACCGAAGCCAATGAGTTGAAGCAGGAGCCAGGGGTAAAAAGGGCGCTGGAAGCCTGCGCCCTGGAGCAACAACCGCAGGAGCAACCGGTGCTGAAGCCGAAAGCCCGCAGAGCCGTCGGGGTCTACCTGGTAATCCTGATCGCTGCCGGCGTGCTCTACTACCTGGTCACCCTTAAAGTGCTGGTTTTGCCCAACCGCTACCTGATCCTTTCGCAGAAGCTGTCGGTAAGTCTTTTGCTTTCGATGGTTGTCCTGCTGCTGGCGCGGCTGACCAGGTCCCTGCTGTACGGGCAGATCGGCAGCCCGGCGGCCAGATACAACCTCAAGCGGGTAATTGATCTGGTATCGGCGCTGCTGATCCTGTTCATTGCTGTTTCCGTGCTGTTTGTCAACTGGTACGCCGCCATTGTGTCGCTGGGACTTATTTCGCTGGTATTGGGCCTTGCCCTGCAAAACCCGATTTCCAGCTTTTTTGCCTGGATCTACATCATGATCCGCCGGCCCTACAAAGTAGGTGACCGCATTCGGATCGGCCAGGTAACTGGAGACGTAATCGAGCTGAATTACTTTGATACGACCCTGTGGGAGTTTGGCGGAGATTACCTTTCGGGGGATCATCCCAGCGGGAGAATCATCCGGTTTACCAATTCCAAAGTGTTTAATGAGTACGTGTATAACTATTCCTGGCCGCTGTTTCCCTATCTGTGGAATGAAATCAAGTTTTACGTAGCCTACGAAAGTGATTTGGCTTACGTGGAAGAAACGATCAAAAAGGTGGTGGAGGCTGAACTGGGTGAAGCCATGATGCGAAGGGTACGGGTATTCCGCAACGTGCTTTCCGATACCCCCGTGGATGAACTGGAGGTAAGGGAAAGACCTTCGGTTATTTTCCGGGGCAATCCCAACACGTGGGTGGAAGTAGTGGTGCGTTACGTAGTGGAATCCAAAGAATCGGGCCGCGTAAAGAACCGGCTTTTCAAGCGGATTATCGGAGAACTACGCCAGCAGCCCGGGAAAGTGTTATTCCCCAAGAGCGACATGCGTTAAAACCACAACTCTCTGCTCCCGCTGAGCAGATACGCCCAAACATTTGCTCTTCCAAACCATTGCTCTTCAAGGACGGCAGCTAATCAGGCGCAATATGCTTTAAGGCAATAACCCCCGCCTGCTTTTATTCCCTTAAAGCATGTTTCCCAGAAGCTCGGCCCGCACCTGCTCCAGGTATTCTTCCAGTTTGACCCGGTCATAGCCGGAGGGAACAGAGCGGGAAACCGTATCGGCCAGTAAGTCAACCTGACGGAGCAGGATGTGTTGCCGGTGCCTGTTTCTGGTTCCTTTGGCGATTACTTCCACCATTCTGAGCAGACTTCTCACTACCGTAACGTTTCCCTCTGCATTCTGCCGGATCTGGTCAAAAGACAGGTGGACGAGGCGCTCAAAGGATGGGCCTTTGGCTATCACCCGTAGCTTGCCCTCATGCAGGCGGTAAGGCTCTTCAATGCTGCGCCTGGTCAGCCGGGCAAGGATCGCCGAAAGGTAGTCAATACAGATAGTCGCCGTAGTCGTATCATTTACGCCGGGAGAAAGGGCTTTTAAGGCAATGTCCACCAGGATATGGATGCCGTAAGCCGCATCCTGTGGTACTGTGCGGTAGCGGTTCAAAGTGAACACTTTATTTACTGTCCGGGAAACTTCTTTTGACGCAAACCGGCAGTGGGAAAGCGACACCAGGGGCGTTCCTTCCACCACGAACTCCCCCACCCGGTACTCCATGCGTACAATAGCCTGATTGGATTGGGCTAATTTTAAGAGTGTGTCCGCATCCAAGCCTTGAATATAGCCACTCTTAAGGGCTAGAATGGGCGTCCACCCGGTGCCCTGCAAGGCCCGCCTGATGCTTTCGTCGGGTTCTGGTGGCAATGCTTCCGGGGAAAGTTCCTCTCCCAGCTCTTTTGGAAATAGATGGTCTACTGCCTTAAGCGTCTCCCCGGCGATGGAAGGAATAATACTGGAGGCCTGGATGGAAGTAGAAATATGGTGGATAAACAGGATTAAAAAGCCAATGCCTACCAGGGCCAGCACCACCGAGAAAGCAACCGAAATTGACGGGATGAATCCTCTCTCCTCTCCGCCCCGGATCGTGCGGAGCACCACCAGGCAGTACATGAATATGCCGGCCAGCACGCCCAGCACCACCTGGTTGACGCGGTCATTCATGAAGTTGCGCAGGATGCGGGGCGTATACTGGTTGGAAGCCAGCGAAAGGGTAACCATGGTGATGGAAAAAGTAACCCCCAGCACCGTGATCATTGAACCGGCAATCGCCGAAAGCATACTGCGGGAACCTTCCTCTTCGGCCCCGAAAAGGGCAGGCCAGGTTTTGAGTTGTTCGCTTTTGATGCGAATATCTAACTCAATACCGGCGAAGGCAAGCGCCACCAGGGCCAGCACAATCAGCGACGGCACAAACCAGAGGCTGGACAGCACATTCTGCAAAAGCAAGCTTAGTCTGCTGCGCATAAAGTGATAGTTGCCGGGCACGTGAGCAATGGATAGTTTCGCCCGGGTCTGTTTACTGCTGAAAAGCGGTTAAAACAGCACCTTTACAAATGCTACCAGGGGGATTTGATAAGGCTACTGCTCTTTAAGGTAGATTACCGGGGGGTGAGCGATTAGATCAGTAGGACCAGTCAGCAACCCGTTACTGACACTAACCCATAAAAGGCAACTTAAGTGTTTAAAAACGCTACCTTGCCTCCACTGGCGAAGCCACTTTTTTGATGTAACCAGACCTAAGATGTAGCGTGCAACTTCAACTTTACCGAACCGATTACCAGACCCAACAGGAGGCTTTCTACAGCTCACCCCACGCCCACCAGCACTACGAGTTGTTTTACTTTACCAAAGGAAATGCCACCCACTATATGGACTTTTCAAACGAAGAAACGACTGCGCGCCGGAACGCTTCCGGGAGAAGGTGTCCGGAATCTACATGTGATAGACCTTTTTGAGCATTTCCCCACGGGTAGCAGGGCGATACTTTTGCACAAAGACGTTAAGCTCCTACGGCAGAAGCGTTTTTACGGCGCTTAGCCAGTTTCCTGCCGGGCTTCTCCCCAAAATGCATCCCCCTAAAGCCTAATTCAATGACAGAGACGCAGGCAAAAAGACAACTAGTGGTCAGTAATGATTAAAGTGAGGGGTAAACCAGCTGATACTATAGCGCCTTTTTCACCCCTCAAATAATTGCTTCCTGACCACTAGATCTACGTCTGCCGTCTTTGCCTTCACCAGTGAAAAGATGCTTGTCACCTAGTATAACACCTTCTATTCGAGGGAAAAAGACCTATGGAAAACATTTTTTTTAACAGTTGGAGCAGTGTCTTCCGGATCGTACTCATTGGGGTAGTGGCGTATGGAAGCTTAATTTTACTACTGAGAGCCTCCGGGAAGCGGACGCTCTCTAAAATGAATGCCTTTGACTTTATCGTAACGGTTGTTTTAGGCTCTATATTGGCTACGGTCCTACTCTCTAAAGACGTTGCGCTTACCGATGGCCTTGTGGCGTTTGCCCTGCTGATTTTCCTGCAGTTTGCCATTACTTGGCTTTCGGTCCGTTTCAAGGCATTCAGCGGGCTCATCAAAGCGGAGCCCACCCTGCTCATGTACCGCGGACATTTTTTACGGCAGGCTATGAGGAGTGAGCGGGTAACGGAAGAAGAGGTATTGGCCGTGCTACAGCGCTGGTTGGGCCACTGGTGCTGGTTGGGCGGCAAACACACGCCCTGCTTTGGTTTCCTGCCAGCCCTGCTCAGCAGGCAGCACCGATCCATCTGCCATGCCGTAGACGGTCTGCTCCCGGGAAGATAATTGCTCACAGAGGGGAGCCGAAGGCTCGTCGGGCACTGATTCATCAGCTAGCAAGCAGCTATAAGCACAACGGAGGTTGCAAAAGTAGCAGCACGAAGCAGAGCTTCGCGCCATCAGAGGCCGTTGGTTTGTACCTTTCCGCATCCAGTATGGCTATTCAACAAAAGCGTATCAACCGCATCCCCATACCTGATGAAGTATGGACAGACGGCTGATACGCCTTTATTCCGCATTGAACCGCAGTGCGTTACCCGTTTGTATCCGAAGGCTTCGTACTGACTTAATCAGTTACCTCCTGCCTCCCGATCGGAGTATCGATACAAAGCGGGGCAACTGCCCTCCTGGTTAATGGGTAACTACCAGCTTTTTGGTAACGCGATGACCTTCCGTATTCAACTCCAGAAAATACAATCCGCTCCTCCAGCTACTTACGCTAAGGGTCAGGATGTTCTTGCCGGCGTGTACCCGGTAGCGTTTGGTAGCCTGAAGCTGGGAGGTGGCATCTCTGACCAGAATGCTTGCCTCGCCTGCAGCGTCAGCGTAATGCACAACCTGCACTTGTTTACTGGCCGGGTTGGGTTGCAATAACACCTGGTCCGTTGCCGTGCTTTCTCTTGCCAGGTCAGTAATTTCCCGGCTGCTGGCAGAAAGCTGTTCCAGCTTCCACTGCTGGTTGGCCCCCCCACCGTACGCCCACTGAACGATACCGGCTCCGTCGTTGTAGGAGGCAGCAGCTACGTCCAACGCTTTTCCGCTGTTCTTGGATATAATTTTATAATACCCTTCTCCCGCGTCAACAATGCTCCACTTCTGGTTATCCGTATCATTCCAGTCATACTGCTGGATGATTCCTCCGTCGGCAAGGGAGTAATCCCGCACGTCCAATGCTTTTCCGGAGTGTACGGCCGTGATTTTATAGTAGCCGCCTTCCAGCGGTTCTATTCTCCACTGCTGGTTAGGTCCGCCCCCGTACGCCCACTGAACGATACCGGCTCCGTTGTCGTAGGAAGCAGCGGGAACGTCCAATGATTTTCCGCTGTGGCGGGCCGTAATTTTGTAAGTACCGGCCAGGGTACCAGCCACAGCCAGAGCCTGGGGTGTATCATCACTCCGGTAGACGCGGACAAAGTCCCAGGTAGCAGTAAAAGGAGCAGACCCAATTGAAGTGGAGATAATGCCGACTGCCAGGGCCGGAGTGCTCTGAATTGCCGTTAACAACGCCCCGCTTACTTTGATGGGAGCGCCTATGTCCACCGGCTGACCGCCGTTCTTGGCGTACCTGGGCTGCACTACCCCCGTCGCCGGATTCACCGACAAGTACAGGTCGAGGGTTCCGGAAGGAAGCCCGCCCGGCAGGGAATAAATGTAGCTGTCCGGTACGCCGTTGTTTTCGTAGAGCACTTCAAGGCCGCCGCCTTGTCCGTCGGCGCCCAGTACTATCTTCAAATAATTATCCTGATCCCCAGTGCCGATGTATACGCCCTCCGATTGGTAAAATTGCGGGGTCTTGTTGTTGAAGAAAGGCCCCAGGAGCCGGGTTTGTACCGTAAAGGAACCCGTACCTGAAGTGACGTTGAGGCCGAACTGAAAAGCATTCTCCTGGTTATTGACCGTCCCGTAAGGGTCGCCCTCGCTGGCATTTACCACCGAAAACGCCCCGATTGCCCCACCCGCGATCAGGTTCTGGTCCTCATAAAGATCCTGGTAATTTATACCCGGCTGCTTGGGCAGCATCAGTCCCGTAAATCCCAGTCCGAACAGCCCGGTACCGGGATGGTTATTGAACAGTTCGTACCCGATTGGCAGGGTGGTGTTTAACCCGTTGGCGGCATCCAGCGGAAAGAAGTCGGCGTCGTCGGCAAGTTTGTCGTTGTCATCGTCGGGGTCGTTGTAGTTCGATACCAAATCCTTGTCGAAATCCAGGGGCTTGCTGGCGGAGGAACAAGGGTTGGTGCCGTTGTCGATCTCGTCCGCGTTGCTGTACCCGTCCGCGTCGTCGTCGATGCCGGTGCTGTAGGTGCCGGTGCAATTCGTGGATTCCTCGGGTTCGAATACGTAAATAGAATTTTCCAGGTAACACACCACCCAGATCGTACCCGGAAAAATATCATTGTCCCCCTGAGCCGTGATATCAAGCGGCTCGGCGCCGAAGTTGGAGGCGAAAGGCAGGTCCTGGTTCAGTCTCCTGGCTCCCCGGGCATTGGTTACGTCGGTACCGGTTTCGTTCAGCGAAACTTTGTAAATGTTCCCGTCGAATGACGCCGCCAGCAGTTGTCCCCGCAGGCCGTTTTTGAAATTGGAAGCGGTGTATTCTACCAATCCATTGGTTGAACTGACGAAGGTCAGCAGGGCGTTGTCCGTTTCTCCGGGGTTTTGGTAATCTCCTTCTACCGGGTTAGCCATACCAGCCGGCAGGGGCGGCCAGTCGGCGGGCAAGGGATTGGTGCCAGTGGTGCTGGTCCGCCATGCGCCGGTACCATTGTGGGTGTAGAGGCCGGCCCCTCTCGGGTTGGCCCTTACCGGATTGGGGTGTCCTCCGTAAAAGGTACCCGGCGTGTAATTGTTCAGATTGCCAACGTAATGCAGATTATCCAGGTTGTTCACCTGCGCGTCATTGGTGCCTGGGCCCGTGGAACCGGGTTCACCGGGAACGTAGTTATTGGTCACGCTGCCGCCGCCTTCATTGGCCGGGTACCCGCCCCAGCCTTGATTGCCCCCGTTATCCATTACGTACATGCGCCTTTCCTTGCCCGGAGTTTTGGTAATGACCAGATCATAGGCGTTGCGGAAACCCGTGGCAAACACCTGTACGGGTCCGCCTGACACAATCTTAGCCTGATTTAAGCCGTCGTTGCCGCCGAAGGGGTCGTTGGCATCGGGGTTGCCGGCCCGGGTCGGGTCATCAAGTGTAGGAAGATCGTACTTATACCGGTTGTCCCCGCTTCCCCGGATGGGCAAAGCATCAATTGCCGCCAGGTCAATGGACAGAAAGGCGGCAGCAAGGGCGTATTCGGTGATATAAGCAAAGTTGATGGATGGGCTACCGGCATTGGTAAAACCACCAATCGCAACGTAAAGCCTGCTGCCTTCCAGTTGCATGCCGTTGGTGGAGTGGTTCTCCTCCGAACGGGGCAACCCCCGCACCAGGTCCATCTTCTCCCAGCCGCTTGCCGTCCTGGTAAGGCGGGAAATAATGCCCGAGTTGGTATCCAGATTCATGTCGCCGTCGGGCCCGCCGATGCGGCTGTCGCTGGAACTCACGTAAAGCACCGGGTTGGCGGCCGTACCGGTCACCACCAGGCTGGTTACCTGCCTCCAGGTTATGCCCGGAGCCGGAGAACCGTCGTCGTTGTGGTTGGGAATCCGGTTGATCAGGTCGATGACCTCCTCCCCCGTGACGGAGTAGTCGTTCGGCCCGTTCCGCACGATGGTATATATTTTAATCAGACCATTCTGCTGGGCAACGTACATGCGGCCGTCCGGCCCGAACTGTAACGAGGTGGGATTGTCCAACGCTACTTCCAGACCATCGGTCCCCTGCACCGCGGCCACCCGGCCTCCGGCAAGGTTTTTTGGCTTGGGCGCCTTGCCTTTAATTCCTTTCAGGGCGCTGGCCTTGAAATTGAACTTAGCCTTGGCCAGTTGATCGGCCGACAAGTCCACTGGCGGTAATTTAGGCTGTTTCTTCTCAAACTTGTACTTGCCCATGTACTTCTCCCGTTCCGGGCCTTTGATCTGTTTACCTTGCCCATTACCTTGACTGTTCCCCTGCCCGTACAGGTCAGTAGTACCCGCGAAAAGGATCAATGCGCACAAAAGCATTGCTGTCCTGGCAAATTGATAGTAGTGTAGAATCGTTGTTTTCATAGAGTTATAAATGGTTGAGTTGAAAAACGGGTTGGACAGAGTGATGACCGCCCGGAAACCGGGTAGCAGCGTTACTAGATTAAGACTAGACTAAGTTGGATTGTTTGCGGCCTCCTGCTCCGTGCGTCCAGCAGTACGCACGAGCCCGGCTCTCAGTCAGACAAACCATTTATCGCAGTCCTGATTGCCGCTCATGCCTGAGCAGGCTAGCAATTAAACTCTGCGCGAGAACATAAGGTTACGCCGGGTGAATCTGGTCTGAACTAAATCATAGCAAGTGAAAGAATGACAAAAACTTACCTGGGTGACAAAATTTAAAAAGTAGCTGGTTATATTTTAAAGATAAGCGCTTTTACAATAACAAAGAAGAACGTACAGATTATTATTATGTTATTTATTATGTTATTTTCAGAACGATAGTCGCGTATCTGGCGGTGAAATTTTGTGAATTTGCTTAATAATCTGTTAATTAATGAATTGAGCAAATTCTTTAGTAAACAAGGCGAGATCTGCTTTTTTTATTCAGTGAACTACATTCACCAGACTTTTTACTTCATTTAGTCCGGGTATTGGTAGAAACAGGCTTGTACAGGCTTGTACACGCTCTGTACGCCCGTTGGGAATACAGAGTGTGTACAAGCCTGGATAGGGTTTCCGAAAAAAAAGGTGCCGGCCCGGTCGGCGGACTACGGCAAGGCACGCACCGCAAGAACCCTTAGGCGAAACCGGGCAGATGCCTCATAGCGTTATAGCTTTAAAAACTTAACGCTGCTGCGGTAGCCTTCCTTTGCTTCTATTCTCAGCACGTAATACCCTGGCTTTAAACCGGAGGTGTCAATCTCAATTTGGTTTTCCCCCGTTACCCGGTGCCCATTCCTCCGCAGGAGCCTGCCATTGATGGCAACAAGAGAAGTTGCCGTAACACTGGCCGCCGGAACCGGGGAGGCTGGCCGTTAAATAGTCTTCAGCAGGGTTAGGAAAAATGAGTGCGGGCACGTCGGCATTACTCTTATCCCCGATCACTTCAATGGCCGATACTTTCGGTAAATCGGTTGCTCCTTTCAAGAACAGTACGTTTAGCACTCCGTCAGTAACCTTAACGGTAACTGTTTCCTGAATAGCCTTCATCGGGCCGCCTGTTTTGGCGTAAATGTTATAATCAGTAAGCATGCGCTGCCCCTCAATGTCTACACTAAACAACCGTTTGCCCGCGGCACCGCAACGCCCCAGAAGGTTTCCGCAAAATGCAGAATTACCTTAAAGGTACCGTTGCCCGTCGGAAAGTGGTAGCCAAATTCCCCGAAACGCTCCGAACGGTACAGTTCATCGTGGTCAGTTCCGGCAATATCATTGGTACCAACCGTTGTGTACGTTTCCCCCCCCATTGCGTACTGATCAGCGCTGAAAATGCTGCCGTCCATGGCAGTGTAAGCCTCCCCTCCCGCGTTGATTCTGAAGGTGCTGCCAATTTGAGACCCGGACGTAGCATTCCTTTCAGGAACTGCTAAGGAAAGTACTTCCTGGGAGGACAATTCAGGCCCGCCACCCCGGTTTGCCGAACCGGCGGCAATGTAAAGGCTATCACCGCTGGCAATGGCCTGGGTTCCGTGGCGTCCCTGCTTAAGGTCAGCCAGTCGCCGCCAGACGTTGGTGGTTACGTTCAGGGCCTCCGTTTGCTGGTGGGCAGTTTCCTGAACGCCACTCTCCCCGCCGATCACGATCAGCTCATTGCCTGCCGCTACTGCAGTAGAGCCCCCCCGTTGCGTGGGGATGGCAATGGGTAAAGTAGTCCACGAGCCCGTCGAAAAATCATACGCATCCACTTCGGGTATCGTCAGTTCAAATATCTGGCCCGTACCGGCTGAGGTGCGCCGTCCGCCGGCAGCGTATAATTTGGTCCCGATTACGGCGGCGTGGAAGTGATCCCGGGCCCGCGGGGCGTCGGGCAAGGCACGCCAGACTCCGGTAGCCGGATCAAATTCGTCGAGCCAGGGCACAAAGCCACCGTTATGACCGTTTACAATTCCTCCGGCCAGATAAATCTTGTTGTTGTACACGGCAACGCCTGCCGCTCCGCGGCGTCTGGCTACCGGAATTGCCGGGCCGGTTGCCCAGGCATTGGTGGCCGGATTGTAGATGTATACATTGGGTACGGGCTGTTCGCCCGGGTATTCACCGGTGAAGGCCCCCAGTACGTAGATAAGCCCATTCAGGCTGACGGCCTGGAAATGGTGCATCTCGAAGGGGGGTGGGGCGGCGCTTGTCCAGGCCTGGGTTACCGGATCATATACCTGCACGGGGTGTAAGCCCCTGCCGCCCAACAGGTAAAACTTATCGCCGGCTTTCACATAGGCATTCTCGTGCCGCTCCGTCGGGGTGCCCGTTTTTGGCGGCAGGGGCTGCCAGGTCTCGTTGGCCACGGTAACAAAATCCCAGGACGCCGTAAAGGGGCCGGCCCCGCGGGAAGTAGCAATTATTCCTACCGCCAGGGCCGGCACCTCCTGAATGGCGGTCAACAGGGCGCCGCGCACCACCACCGGAGAACCAACGGGGAATACCAGTCCGCCCTCCAGTGAGTATTTGGGCTGCACGATTCCCGTGGCCGGGTCCACCGTCAGATACAAATCCATGATTTTGTCGGGAACGCCGCCGGCAAGCGGATAAACCGTACTTCTGGCCACCCCATTCTGTTCATATACCACCTCAATGCCGCCTCTGCCGCCGTTGGCAATCAGCGCCACTTTCAGGTAGTTATCCTGATCTCCCGTTCCGATGTACACGCCCTGCGACTGGTGGTTCTGCGGTTTCTTGCCGTTAAAAAATGGACCCAGCATCCGGGCCTGTACGTCGAAGACGCCCGACAGGGCAGTGGTATTGATTCCGAACTGGAACGCATTTTCCTGGTTGTTGGCTCTACCCAAGGCGTCGCCCGGGGTAACCTGCACCACTGAAAACGCCCCTACTGCTCCGCCCGCAATCAGATTCTGCTCGTCGTACAGGTCAACGAGGTTGTACCCTGGATTTTTATTCACCATCAGGCCGGTGAAGCCTACTCCGTATAAGCCGGTGCCGGGGTCGCCGTTATATAAATCATACTTGAGGGGCAGTTTGGTGTCCAGCCCGTTTTTAGCGTCTACCGCAAAGGCATCCATGTAATCGGGAATCCCGTCGTTGTCGTTGTCGTTGTCGTTCAGGTCGGAGATCAGGTCAGAATCGCTGTCAACCGGCCGGCTGGCAGCCGAGCAAGGGTTGGATAAATTGTCAATTTCATCGGCGTTGCTGTACCCGTCGCCGTCATCGTCCACCGACCTGCTGTACGTGCCGGAACAACGGGAAGAAGGCTGGGGTTCAAAAACGGTAAGCTCCTTACCAAGGTAGGTAACTGCCCAAACGGTGCCCGGAAAAATATCGTTATCCCCCTGCGCCGTCACGTCAATGGGCTCCTTGCCGAAACCCGACGCAAACGGAAAATCCTGAATGAGCCTCTCCTTGCCCTTCGGATTGGTGGCTTCCGTGCCCGATTCGTTCAGCGTAATCCGGTAAATATTTCCGTCAAAGCAGGCGGTCAGTAAATTGCCTTTGAGCCGGTTGTCGAAAGCAGAGGCAGTGTATTCGGCAATCCCGTTGGTAGAGATCGTAAAAGTCAGCATGGCGTTGTTGGCTTCACCCGGATTCCGGAAATCTCCTTCCACCGGATTGGCCAGTTCCAGGGGTACGGGAGGCCAGTCTGCCGGCAGCGGATCAGGACCGGTTTTGCTGGTACGCCATACGCCCTTCCCGCTGCCGGCAGTGTATAAACCGGCTCCCGCCGGATTGGCCCGGATCGGATTGGGGTGTCCGGCGTACATGCTGCCGGGCTTGTACGTATCCAGGTTGCCGATGTAATGTAAATTATCCAGGTTATTGACCTGCGGGTCGTTTTTTCCCGGTCCGAACGAACCTGGCTCACCGGCCGGATAGTTATTGGTGACATCGCCGCCGCCTTCACTATCGGGGTGCCCACCCCACCCCTGGTTGGCCCCGTTGTCAATGGCATACATGCGGCGGGCTTTGCCCGGCGTCTGCGTGATTACCAGATCATAAGCGTTCCGGAAGCCGGGGGCATACACCTGTACTGGTCCTCCGGGCACTATTTTCGTCTGGTTGAGGCCATCGTTGCCGCCGAAAGGGTCGCCCACGTCGGTTCCATTGGGCAGATTGGTACGGGTGGGGTCGTCCAGGGTAGGAATGTTGTATTTGTATTTGGTGTTGCCGGTCCCTGCGGTGGGCATGGCGTCGATCTTTTTCAGATCAATGGACAGAATAGCCGCCGCCAGGGCGAACTCGCTGGCAAGGGCGAAGCTGGCCGAGGGGGCACCAGCGTTGGTAAACCCGCCGATGGACGCGTACAGCACGTTGGTCTGCGCATCGAGTTGCAGGCCGTTCACGGAGTGGTTCTCCTCCGAACGGGGCAACCCCCGCACCAGGTCTACCTTGTCCCACCCGCCCGGGGTTTTGGTCAGCCGGGAGATGATTCCCGAGTTGCTGTCCAGGTTTACATCCTTGTTCGGATCGGCGCCGCCGGTGTCCCAGGGACCACCCATCCGGCTGTCACTGGAACCCACGTAAAGCACCGGGCTGGCTGCGGTACCGGTTACCAGCAGGCCCGTAACTTGCCGGACCGGGATGCCGGGAGCCGGCGACCCGTCGTCATTGTGATTGGGAATCTGGTTAATCAGGTCAATTACTTCCTCACTGGTGGCCTGGTAATCGCCGGGTCCCCTGCGGATGATGGTCAATACTTTGATAATACCGTCCTGCTGAGCCACGTACAGCCGCCCGTCGGGCCCGAACTGCAGAGAGGTGGGGTTCAGCACGGAAGCGCCCTTCAAACTACTCACCGAGAAGCTGTAGCGGGCCCTTTCGAGCAGTTCACCTTTCAGGTCCTTGGGTGGTAATTTGGCTTTTTTATTCGGCCTTGATCCGCTCATGTACTGTGCCGAAGCTCCGGTAATGGTAAACAAAACCGTATGGAGGAATAATAACAACGCCATTTTGCCAGCTGATAACGGCCGGGGAGTAACTATTTTACGCATGGGGTAAGGGGCAATCATTGAAGAAAAGATAAACTACTATTTGTTATATGAATCACTTTTATAAGTCGTAAACGGACAAGTGAATAAATTGGTGCGCAGACGCGCCAGCCAGTATCTGATGACCAACTGATCGCTCCACTAAAAAATGAGACGGTGTACATCCCGGTTTGGCTTTGCCGGACCAACGCCTCTTTACGGACCAGGCCCCTTTTCTACTCTCGCTGTCATCCCGGAAAGGCCTGTCCGGGATAAAGATTGTTCTTTTACACCAGACTTCTTGCGAAAGTAAATTAAGCTGCTTTTAAGTGTGCATTATAGATGCCAGCAATCAAAGTAAAGCGTAAAGCAAAACGGGAATGATTACGATAGCGGTACCCGAGAAGTTTGAATATTTTGAGTTTACCAATCACGTGTTCGTTTCCAATGCGTTCACGGGCCAGTTGGCGATTGTGTCTTTTCTGCTGTTTGGTGAGCTTTTTGAGTTTAGTGTTCTTTTGTGGCAATTCCGGGTTGGGGTGCAAACGCTTTACGCCTAAGTAGCCTGAATCGGTTTTGAGTTTGATTTGAGGATGAATCCTGAGCTTGCTTTGCTTGTAGAGTTTGAAGTCATGACAAGCCCCTGGAGCAAAATCAAGACAGATTACCTCTTTGGTATGGGCATTGACGACTACTTGGGTTTTGTTGACAAATCGCTTCTTTTTGCCTGAGTAGCTGCGTTTGCGCTTGGCAGAGCCCTTAATCTTTCGACCCTTTCGGACTTTTTTCGGGTCTTGCCGTCGGCGTTCCGGTAGCATCAGTGAGAATGGTTTGAATCTTGTCAGCCGACAGGAGCACTTTTTTGCCCGGCAAGTTGAAGTAGCCCGACTGGATCAAAATGCTTTCGATCTTTGCTACGGTGCGTTGTACGTTTGATTCGTCCAAACCATAATCGGTGCCGATGTGAAACAGGGTACGGTACTCCCGATAGTACTCAGGCGCCATCAGAATCTGGTCCCCGATACTCAGATGAGCCGTGCGACCCTCTTTCTTCTTGCGTTTTTGCTCATGTTCGCTTACCAACTTGACCATTACCTGGAAAACATCCTTATTTACACCAGTGTAGCGTTTGAACTTGGTCTTCGGGAGTTTCGATAGAACAGCGTACTTCTTGATTTCCATCCCATCAATTTACCCCTATTCTCCCTATCTTTTCACTTCCGCAAGAAGTATACCATAAAAATGCCTGGCGGAGCCATTCGGGTTGACTGCGTCAACTGCGTTCGGCTTCTTCTGATGGCGCGAAGCTGTGCTTCGTGCCTTTTTTATTCCTGCCGCCTCCGGCGGAACCGGCTACGGGTGAACCTGTTGCCGGCAGCAAGCAGCTATAAGCACAACAGAGGTTGCAAAACAGGCGGCACGAAGCAAAGCTTCGCGCCATCAGGGATTGGAGACGGGAGATTTTAGACTTTTTCGCTCAGCCGGATCGGGTAATCCATTAAGGCGTTAACATTTTTTAACACACTTGCCGGCATCACCTGAATGATTAGCCCTTATCTTGAGGAGCCGTCTGATCAATTTCTAAATTCAGGTGTGTATTTCATGAAGCTAATCCCTCTCTTGCTCCTCCTGCTGGTGTTTCCTCCGGCTGACGCTCAGACCCACATTACCTTGTCGGGCAAAGTCACCGACAAAACCACGGGTGCAGCCCTGCCTTACGCCCCGATCCGGCTAGCCGGTACCAGCATCGGCACCACAAGCAACCAGACCGGCGGTTTTATTTTCCGGATTCCGGCTGGCACACCGGGCCGGGTAGTGTCCTTTTCCTATTTAGGCTACCAATCAGTCGAATTAAATTGGCAAAACAGGGATCAGCACGGACTGGCCATTGCCCTGGAGCCAAAGCCGGTAGATTTGCAGGAGGTGACCGTCAGACCTCCGGATCCGTTGCAGATCGTGATCCGCAGTCTTGAAAAAGTGGCCCGGAATTACCCTTCTGAACCCTACAAAGCCGAGGGTTTTCAACGGGAATACGTAACCGCTGACCGCTCCGTTATTCAGTTACTGGAAGTCGCTTTCCGGTCCGTCGGAGCGGGTCAGTCGCAGTCAACCACTATCCTTGACGCCCGTTACCTGGAAGACAAAAAGGTAAAAGCCCCGCTCTGGAGTCCCTCAAGAGGAGGCTTTTACACCTTTGGCTGGACAAACATTTCGGGAACAGAATTACCCGATCCGAAGATGTTTCTGGGCATCACGCCCAAAAAAAAAAGTGATCTGGCCCGGTATTACACCTTCGACTTCAGGCAAATGAGCATTCTGGATTCGAAAGAGGTGTACGTGATTGACTTTGATCAGAAAAAGCAGGTGAGAAAACCCCTGCTGAAGGGCACCATCTATATTGATGCTGAGTCAGATGCCATCGTCAGACTGGAGCACCAGGTGAGTCCGCGCGGTTTACGCTTTCTCAAGACCCACCAAAGCTGGGGAGGCCAGACGATCAGCCGGTCACCCAAGCGCCTTACGGTTGGGCAGGACCGGTGGGTTACTACCTACCGGCAGTTCGGTAAAAAGTGGTATCTGAGCAGTCTGGTGATTGATACCGACTTTTCGGCTGCCTTGGTTTTCATGGGTCTGGTCCAGGGCCGCATGGATTCGCTGAAGCTCCATTCCGAACGCATCGTTACCGCTATCGACACCACAACCACTGCCAGTACGGTAACCGCAGCGGATGGAGGTACTGGTATTGCCGACGTAGGCAATATTCCAACCCTGCAGAACTTCATCAAAAAGGAATACGAGAACAAGGAATCGGCCTGGGCCAATGTAAACTTCATCCGGTCGGATACCGCCCTAGCGGACGTGGCCCGCCGCCTCCGGATCAGCAACGGGCAGTGGGAGGCAGAACGGCGCAAGCACCTCACCGGCAAGGCCCTGGCCCGGCAGGTATACACGGCCCGCCAGTTAACCGAAGACCTTGCTTACCTGCGGGAAAGCCTGGAAAAGATTCATCCGGGAATCAACTGGTACACCGACAAAAGCAGTCTGGACCGGGCCTTTGACCAGCTGCAGGGCAAACTGGCCAAGACGACTTCCGAAGCAGACTTTTTCAGGCAGCTCAGTCCCCTGATCGAACAGATTCACTGCAGTCATACCGTATTATACCCGTCCCTTGCAACGGAGGAATACAATGCCCTCTTCACAAGAGAGTTTCCGCTGGACCTCTGGATAGCGGGTGATACGGCCCTGGTCTGTAAGGATTTCGGAGGAATCACCCGGGGCTCTGAATTAGTATCCGTCAATGGCCATAACCTGCCGGAGGTCATCCGGCAGATCCGAGCCGCTGTTGCTTCGGACGGATACAACCAGACCTATAAATCGTTTCTCCTCCGGCAGAGATTTCCCGCACTGTTTGCCCGGTATGTGCAACCGGCGGACACTTTTGAGGTAAAAATCAGGGATCAGAGCAGGCAGATGCGCACAGTCCGGCTGGCGGGAAGGGAGCGTACTGACTCTGATAGCGGATACGCAACGGCCCGGATCCATGAGCCGCTGCAAACTATGATTCTGAAAATTCCCTCTCTGGCAACGGATCAGGACTTTCCGGGTTTTCTGGCCGAAACGTTTCGCCGGATTGCTGAGCGACAGATCAGGACTCTGGTGATTGATCTGCGCGATAATCAGGGCGGCAGAGATGAATACGGAGCCTTGTTATACGCCTATTTGGCCAGTGAGCCCTTCCGGTACTACAGGCGTATTTCAGTTGCCACTACGGATACTGCCTTGTTAAACAGATTGTCGGTTGGGGATTTACCCCTGCTGAAGGCAGCCCCCGGTTACCTTGCCGGCATAAGGGAAGCAGATGGAGGGTATGTTTATACGAACCATTCCGGCCTAGACCTTCAGCAGCCCCGGCCGGATGGCTTCAGCGGGAACCGTATACATCCTCATCAACGGAGGAACCGGTTCAGCCGCGGCTGAATTTGCCGCTATCGTCCGGAGCAATAAGCGGGGAATCTTTATCGGCCGTGAAGCAGGCGGCGGTTACTACGGAAACTGTAGCCTTGCCACGCCTGTGCTGACACTGCCACACTCCGGCATCAGGCTGGCTGTTCCCCTGGGCAGGTACGAACTGGCAGTCTCCCCGGGGGAGGCAGCCGGACATGGTGTAATTCCGGAGCACCAGACGGAAGACCTCCTGCTGGACCGGGACAGGGAGCTTGAAACCTGTTTTGATCTGATCAGGAATACTAAGTAGTTGTTGGTTATTAGTTGCTCGTTGTTCGGCAAATAGACGTCTTACAATCAGATTGTTACCAAAAGACCAGTGCCGGATTACTTTTGCCCGGATACTTAAAATCAGGTATAGTCTCTGATGGCGCGAAGCGCTAACCGTGCCTTTTTTATTCCTGCCGCCTCCGGCGGAACCGGCTACGGGTGAACTTGTTGCCGGCAGCGATAAGCAACCAGAGGTTGCAAAACATGCGGCACGAAGCTAGCGCTTCGCGCCATCAGACTACCCGGCCACAATGACATTAAGATCACCCTGCGTTATACCCACGTAAGCAACCGGCAACTCCGCAACGTAAAGCCCGACGGACAAGCTGACGGAGCAGGTGCGCAAAAACTTTCGTCACCTGTACTGACAATACGTTCTGCGAAGTACGCATGTTGTATTGCCAAGGCGGCAAGTGCAATTATTACTTCACGTTAATAACTGATTATCAGTGTATTGTATAATATATTATGAGGTCTTGAACAATACACTCAAGTTTGTACATTTGCTTTGAACGAGCCAAAAGGTTCTTCTATTCGTGAGTTGTGCGTTATGCAAGGATGTATCGTAAAACAAAAAATCGTGATTATGGAAAAGCAAACCCAAGACTCAATTACAAAAGCGTATGCTGCCTTCAATACAAGAGACATTGATATAGCGCTTTCAACAATGCATCCGGATGTTCAATGGCCGAAAGCATTTGAAGGGGTATGTAAGTGGACACAATGAAATAAGGGAATATTGGACAAGACAATGGACAGAAATAAATCCCAAGGTTGAGCCAACCGGGTTTAATGAAAGGCCGGATGGAACGTTAGAAATCAGTGTTCACCAAATAGTGAAGGATTTACAGGGTAATCTGATGTTTGATGGAACAGTAAAGCACATTTACACTTTACAAGACAGTTTGTTACGAAGAATGGATATTGAACTTGTATAAACATCAAGACTGACATCTGTCTATTCAAACGAAGTTGCTAATCAGCATTAAAATACATCAATGAACATTATAACTTTAATCAGCATTTGTTCAGGGGCTGGACGAACAACAAATCCCCCACCGAATGCCAAGCCCTGATCCGTTATATAAGCCGGACTGGTCCAGGTGTGGACGCTTGGACCAGTCCTGGCCTACTGCCCTCTCCATCCATCAGCCGGTAAACCACATCCGTATATCGCCGTGCAGCAAAATATTTTCTGACAAAGCATAGCAACTTAAGATACCGATTGGTATCTTAGCGCATGCGCAATTCCGAAATCACCCGGGAAAAGATACTGTCCATTGCTGCTTCCCTCTTTAACACCCAGGGGTTTAAGGCTACTTCGCTGAGTGATATAACGGAAGCCACCGGCTTGACCAAGGGTGCCATTTACCGGCATTTTGCAGACAAAGAGGAGCTGGAGGAGAGTACGTATGACTTCATGGCCCGGCACATACAGGAAAAGCTGACTCAGGTAATCCGAAGCAATACCAATGCACCGGATAAGCTGAATGCGATTTGCGGCTTTTTCTTGTCCTACATTCAGAATCCGGTGATCATTGGAGGTTGCCCCATTCTGAATGCGGGGGTTGAATCGGATGACACCAAACCCGGGCTGAATAAAAAAGTGTCCGGACTGCTGGATACCCTCCAGACTTCGCTGGAAAAGATCATCCGGAACGGGATCCGGTACGGTCAGCTGAAAGAGAATACGGACCCCGTTCTGTTTGCCACCGTGTTCATTGCTTCTCTGGAAGGGGCCGTTCTGATGAGTAAAATCCGGAAGAGCAACAGAGATATCAAACTGGTGATCAGCCATCTGCAATCCCGGATCGAACAGATTAAAGCTTAAAAATTTTATCCAGATTGGTACCGATCGGTATCTAAAACTTCCAGTCCATGAAAACGCTGATGTATCGGTTCATTGGAATTTACCTCAACACTCTTACCCGGATTTCCCCCAAAAACGGCGGGAGAGCCGGCTTCCGGCTTTTTTGCAAGCCCCGCCGGAGCCCTTTAAAAAAGCATCACCTCGCATTTTTTCAAACCGCGCGGCAAACGGATTTTGACTTCAACGGCACCCCGGTCAGGCTTTACGAATGGGGCAACGGACCCAGAAAGGTGCTGTTTGTGCACGGCTGGCAAAGCCACTCTTTCCGCTGGCGAAAGTATGTAGAAAGCCTTCCGGCGGAGGAATACACGCTGGTTGCCTTTGATGCCCCCGGCCACGGACAAAGCGGCGGCGATCAGTTTACGGTGCCTCTGAACGCCTATCTGATCTGGTTGCTGATTGAGCGTTACCAAGGATTCGATGCGGTGGTAGCGCACTCAATTGGCAGTATTTCGGTATTCTACGCGATGGCCCATTACGATATCCAGACGGTCAGCAAGGTGGTAGCCATGGCCTCTCCGAGCCGGGCAGCGGAGTTTTTTGCTTTTTACACCGACGCGCTGAAACTCCGGGAGCACACGGTCAGGCAGATAAAACATGAATTTCAATCCCACGTCCGGCACCAGTTGGAAGGAATCAGTCTCCCGGCTTACGCCGGAAAAGTGACGGTTCCGGGCCTGATCATCCATGACGAAGCAGACCCGGAAACCCCGTACCAGAATGCGCTTGAACTGCTGGAAAACTGGAAAAACGCCACCCTGATCACCACCCGGGGGCTGGGGCATAATCTGAAATCACCGGCAGTGGCAGAGGTGGTGAAGGATTATATAGCGGGTGCAAAGACCGGGAAAAACAATTGACGGGCACTTGAGAAAAACTCATTTGTGCTGGAAGAGAAAAACGAACCGGTTCCGGATACCCGCTGATTCAGGCTCCTTCCTGATTGGAGTGTGGACACTCCAATCAGAACCAGTGACAACAACTCTGTCTGATTCCTGCAAGGGTACCTACTGGGTCAAGCGTGGACGCTTGACCCAGTAGGTACAAACCCAAGCTAAGCCACGTCAGCCCCACGCAGCCCTTGCCTTAATCCCCCTTCAGGTTTTTGACCGGCTTCATCAGGGCGGCGCGGATGGACTGGTAGCTGATTGTGAGCAGGGCGATGATCACCGCCGTCAGGCCGGCCAACAAGAATACTTCCGGACTCAGATCCGTCTTGTAGACGTAATCCTCCAGCCATTTTTTCATCAGGTACCAGCCGATGGGCACTGCAATCGCAAAGGAGATCAGCACCAGTTTGAGGAAGTTGAGCGACAGCAGGGCCAGAATGCTCTTTACCGATGCCCCCAGCACCAGCCGGATGCTGATTTCCTTGCCGCGCTGCTCCACCATAAACGCCGACAGGGCAAACAGACCAAGGCACGCCACCACTATCGCCAGTACCGCGAAGGTGGAGAAGACCCGTCCCATGCGCAGTACGTCCTTGTACATCACCGCAAACTTCTCGTCGAGGAAACTGTAGCGGATCGGCTGATCGGGAGAAAACGTTTTCCAAAGATCCGTCACCGAGGCCAGCAACCCGGGCGGGTCCGCCGTATTCACTTTCAGGGAGATGATGGACGGGCTGTGTCCCAGGGTCAGGCAGAGCGGCCGGATTTCTTCCTTCATGGAAGAATAGTGAAAATCTTCCACCACGCCGATGATCGTGTAGGGCTGCCAGTTCTGGATGCGCTTGCCTACCGGATTGTCGAGCCCCAGTTCCTTTGCCATGGCCTGATTGATGATCACGGCGGCAGAGTCGGTTGGCATTTCGGGGGAAAAATTGCGGCCGGCCACCAGCTTTATGCCCAGGGTCCGGAGGTAGTCGTGATCTATTCTCCACATCTGGCCGCCAACGCCCTTCTCCTCCTGCGATTTACCCTCAATGAAGAAAGTATTTCCGTTCCGTTTGGTGCCCTTTACCGGCAGATAATCACCGATACTGGCGTGTTTGATGCCCGACAACTGAACCAGCTCCTTTTTGAAGGAATGTACTTTGTCGCCCATGGTATTGGCACCGTGCAGCAGTATTATCCGGTCTTTGTCAAAGCCAACCTTTTTATTGAGAATATAGCCCATCTGCCGGTAAATGATAAATGTGCCAATGATCAGGACAATGGAAGTGGTAAACTGAAACACCACCAGGGCACTGCGCATGGACGATTTTTTGCTTCCTAGGGCGAGTCTTCCCTTCAGTACGTTGATTGGTTTGAAGGAAGAAAGATAAAATGCCGGGTACAGACCCGCCAGTAAGCCGGTCACCGCAGCCCCGGCCGTCATCAGTGGCAACAGCCACCACTCATTCAGCGGGATCGTCAGCGATTTGGAGGCGAGGTCGTTGAAAAGCGGCAAAAACAGCCACGCCAGCAGCATACCCAGCGCAAAAGAAAGGAAGCTGAACAGCAGAGACTCAGCCAGAAACTGCGTGACAAGGCTCTGGCGGTCACAGCCAACGGCCTTGCGCAGGCCTACTTCCACGGCCCGGTTGGCCGATCTGGCCGTGGAAAGGTTTACGAAATTGATACAGGCCAGAATCATAATGAACGCCGCAATGCCGCCGAAAAGCCATACCAGCCGGATGTCTCCGCGGGATAAGCCATCCTCAAAAATATCGTTTGATTTCAGGTAAATATCCTTTACCGGCTGCAGATCAAAGTGCAGTTTACTTACCATGTTACCCGCATCCACGTTGCCGGCCTGCCGCTCAGCGGGCACCAGGTATTTTTTGGTGATTTCGTCCAGCAGGTTGGAGAGCCGGCCGGCATCCGTGCCGGGCTTCAGCCGCACATACGTAAAATAATTCTGGGCCCGCCAGTAGGTCTGCTCCCCTTCCCAGAGCTCCCGGCCCCTCATGGTGATCAGAAAGTCGTAGTTCAGGTGCGAATTGGCGGGAAAATTTTCCATAACGCCTCCGATGGTGAGCGGCTGCTTCAGGTCGTTGTTCAGGTACATTACCTTGCCCACCGGGTTCTGGCCGGGAAAATATTTCTCCGCTTTGCGCTGCGAAATAACAATGGAATTGGGAGCATCCAGGGCATGCCGGGCGTCGCCGTACACCATCGGGGTACCCAGAATGTCGAGCACCTCCTGATCCGCGTAGGCAAAGCCCTCTTCGTAGGCACTCTCCTTCCGGTCAGCCGGTCTGATCTGATTGCTGCCGGCTCCGAACAATTCGCCGGCATTGATGCGGCCCACCTTTTCCACCTCGGGGTATTCTTCCTTCAGCACCCCGGCAAACGGGGCGGGGAAGTAAACGCTTTTCAGCAGATCTCCATCCTCCTTATATTCTGCCACTACCCGGTAGATTTGGTCAGCGTCCGGGTAATGGCGGTCGTAACTCAGCTCGTCGCGGATAAACAGGGAAATCAGCAGGCAGGCGGCAATGCCCAGGGCAAAGCCTCCCATTTTGATCGAAGAACACATCGGTTGCTTGAGCAGTCTGCGCCAGGCGATGGTCAGGTAGTTACGAAGCATGGGTTGAGTGTAAAAGGTTAAGGTGTTTTGTGTGTGCAAAAATGTGATTGCCAGCGGTGTAACCGCTACCGGCCGGCGCCGCGAATATTTTACCAATGCGCCTTTACCGGAACTACAATACCGGTGCCAAACGGAATTAATGCCTCCTCAGGTGCAGAAGGACATATTTGCGTACAGCCATTGTCCGCAACCGGACAGCAGCCGGACAGTAAGGAACTTCTGGTATATCCATCTTCAGGATACTTTTTCGGAGCGAGTGCTGATTGTTAAATAAAAACCAATCTGTTTACAATTTTTTATAAACAGGTGCAGTTCTTTTTGTAAATTCAGGCGCAGCTCTTCCGCGTTACGGACCAATCCGCGATTTTCTATACCGGAAATTCATCCCGGGGTAGGCAACCAGTACCCGATTTATTGCATTCTAAAGAGGAAAACATCCTTCTCTTGAACAGTTTTACCAAACTACTGATCAACGGTCTGCTGTTGTCACTGCTGGCAACGGGTGGCTTCGCGCAGAGCATCAGCGGACACGTGTACGATCAGGAAGGCAAACCCATTCCCTACGCCAATGTATTCATCCGGGAGCACGCCAACGGCACCGCGGCCGACGAAAGGGGGCGGTACTTCCTCACGCTTGACCCCGGGGTGTATCACTTAGTATACTCCTCCCTCGGCTACCAGTCCGTAACCGTAGAGGTGGTCGTACGCGACGGGCCGCTGGTGAAAGACGTAAGGCTGGCACTTTCCACCACCGAACTTGACGAAATCGTGGTAAAGGCGACCAAAAAAGACCCGGCCTACGAAATCATCCAGAACGTAATTGCCAATAAGGAGAAATACCTGAAAGGGGTGCAAAGCTACCGGGCTGATGTGTACGTGAAGGCCACGGAGGTGGTGGACCCGAAGAAAAAGAAGGAGAAGCCGGCCCCCGACGAAAGTGACGACCTCTCCCGGTCCGGTCCGCCACCCGACCCGTTTGCCGAAGAGCGGAAAAAGGAGCAGGCCCGCCTGCAAAATATCAATCTGGTGGAAATGCAGCTGGTACTCAACTACCAGTACCCCGATAAATACAAGGAGGAACGTACCGGCTACAAAGCTTACGGCAATAAAGGGGGGCTTTATATTCCATTATTCAGTGAAATTGACTTTAATTTTTACCACAACCTGGTCAGCCTGAAGGGCATTGCCGAAGTGCCGGTCATTTCGCCGGTGAGCCGGTTTGCGATCCTGTCCTACAAATACAAGCTGGAGGAGACTACCCGCGAAAATGGTCTTTTTGTGTACAAAATAAAGGTGACGCCCCGCAAGACCGGCGACGCCACCTGCCACGGCTACGTGTACGTAAACGACAGCCTCTGGAACATCAACCGCCTCGAACTGACCATGGAAAAGGGCGGCTTGCGGTTCTACGATAGGTTTACCATCAAACAGACTTACGAGCAGATCGCTGAAGACCTCTGGTTACCCAACCGTCAGGAATTTACGTACGAAACCAAAGCGGGAGGCCGCGCCTTCCGGGGCAATACGGTGTTGTATTTTACCGGTTACCAGCGGGATTATGCGTTTCCTTCGCGTTTCTTCGGCAACGAAGTGGCCGTTACTACCAAAGAAGCCTACGGGCAGGATTCAACGTTCTGGAACCGAACCCGGCCGGAGGCGCTTTCTTCCGATCAGCAGAAGGTGATCCAATACCGCGACAGCGTGGAGGCGGCCCACAAGACGAAAGCCTATCTGGACTCCATGGAGGCAAAATTCAATAAAATCACGCCGGGGGAATTGATCTACCAGGGTATCGGCTTCCGGAGAGAGGCCAAGAAAAGCCAGCTTTACATTGCGCCGATCTTGGGCATGATCAACTTTGAAGTTATCGGCGGTTTCCGGCTGGGCACCAACGTGTGGTACTTCCGCCGGTTTGAGAACGGCCGGATGTTCAATACGCAAGCCACCTTCAACGTAGGTCTGAAGAATTCTGACTGGAACGGCAGCCTCAACTTCTGGACCCGCTACAACCCCTACCGGCTGGGCGATTTTTCGGTCCGGGTGGGCCGCAATTTTCAATCCATCAACAGCTTCGACGCCTACCTCAGTCAGCTGCGCATTTCCAACTTCATTCTGCACGAACACATTGACCTGTTTCACCGGATTGAGCTGTTCAATGGCTTCTACCTGGGTGCCGAACTGGGTTACCACAACCGGCATTCGGTGGATAACTTCGACCGCACCTCCATCCTGAACCGGGTCATTAAGGAAGACGACCCGATTGAGTTCCAAAATTACCAGGCGCTGATCACCACACTGCGGTTATCCTACACACCGTGGCAGCGGTACATGCGCGAACCGAACCAGAAAGTAGTGCTGGGCAGCCGGTTCCCAACGTTCAGCATGGTCCACCGGCGGGGCTGGAATGGCCTGGCAGGCAGCGACATCGACTTTGATTACCTTGAGTTTGCGGTGGACCAGAATCTGACCCTCAGCACCCTTGGCAACTCGCGGTACAACATCACCGCTGGAAAGTTTGTGAATAGCCGCGACCTGCGTTACGTGGACCTGAAGCGGTTCCGGCGGTCCGATCCGTTCCTGTATTCCGATCCGCTGCACTCCTTTCAGTTGCTGGATTCTGCCCTTTCGGCCACCGACCTGTTTTTTGAGGCGCACTACATCCACCACTTCAACGGGGCAATGATCAACAACATACCGCTGATCAAAAAGACCCGCATCCGCACCGTGGCTGGTGCCGGTACGATGTGGCTGGCTGAAAACGGGTACCGGTATTCGGAAGTATTCGGCGGCGTGGAACGCATCTTCAAGCTGGGAGCCCGGCGCCGCCTGCGTCTCGGCGTGTACGGCGTGGTGTCGCAAACGAACCGCCTCGCCCCGCAGACCGGCTACAAGGTTTCCTTCGACATCATTGACACCTGGAAACGGGACTGGAGTTATTAGAAAGATGTTGGGATGATTGAATAGCTTTTTACCTCACTACTGGGTTTCCACCTGATAAGGCATAAAAGATTAACGTTTACCCACAAACCACTACGTTATTCAGTCCAGAGTGAGGGAGCCGTCGGCGAAACGGGTGCGGTGGGGGTGCAGCAACCGCGTGGCAGGTTCCCTGCCTGTGGGGTGGCCACAACCGAGCATGTGAATGCGAAGGGCACGGAGGCGGGAGCCGAATGTACCGAACATAGTTCTGCGAAGTCAAAAGTAAGACTCACGGGTATTTTTCCTTCTTACAGATGTGGTGGAAATGTCACTCCTAAGATGAAGACGGAACAGAATTGGATCGGTGAGTAGTTAGCCTTATGATTACAGGCCTACACAATTATGTATTCCCAAAGGAAATTTACTGCCTGTCAGGTAATTGCTTACCCGAAGTTTCCCTGTCCCCAAAATCCTCTTCGTAAACCACTTCGCCGTTCAGGCGGCTAAACCGGGTATAGTCTACGGAGCCGGTGCCTTCAAATTCGTAGCTGATGCCCACTACCTGTGCCGGTTTGTTCGGAAAAGTAGCCTCGTACGCCTTTTGCCCGTCTACGAACAGCTGCACCTGCCGGTCACGCACCTCGCACCGCACCGTTACCCACTGGTCTTGCCCGAAGCCGAAGGCCGAAAGATCCGTTTCGTTGCCGGGCACCCGGAGGCCCGCCATGTAAAGGCTCAGATTAGCAATGCAGCCCTTGGCACTCAGGGGAATGGCAAAAATGTCCTCCTGGCAGAGAATGATAATGTCCATATTCTGACAGGCGGCGGAGCCGCTGCTGTAATCACTTTTCAACCGGGTCTCAAAGATGAAGTTGTCGTTACGCAGGCCCTGCAGGTCGGGTACGTGCCGGTACCGGACCACCGGAGGCTTTGGCTGCATCGGGATGTTCTGCCGCTCAATGGCCGCCACCGGCAGGTGCAGCACGCCGTCTCTGACCGTTTCTTTCTGCTCAAAGTACACGGGTACAGGTTCCTGTTTTACAGCAACAACCCAGTCTTCGGAGGGAATGTATAAATCATGCTCCCGGACCACGTGGCCGCCAACCACCAGTTTGGCCCTGAAAAAGCCGGGGTAGTAATAGATTGAAGTATGATTTTGACCGTTTCTGGGCACCAACTGGCGGCGCCGGGCATCCCATGACTGCTGGATAAATACCGAGTCGGTGGGGGAAGCCGAGGCGTCGTAGCTGAATACGACTGAATTGGGTAATACCTCTGGTCACCGGCCGTCAGCTGAAGGAATAATCGGCCGGATCAGGTGGCAGGGTGCCGAATGGTTCTGGAAAAACACCAGCACGCCGGCCAGTGCCACGCCAATAGCAGCCCCGGGCCCACCAGCGACTCCGGGTTTGCCGCTGCCAGGCTGGTTCTTTCCTGACATTCCCCGCGACGCCGGTAACAGGGGAAGAAATTTCGGCAGAGACCTCCACCCTATCTTGAACAGCACACTTAAGTCCTGCCAGTTTTCGTAACCGGCAAATACGGCCAGTGCATTCAGCGTGGTTTCGGTCGGCGCGGGATTCGTACTTCACCCGGCCCCACACCCGCTTCAGGGTGGTTACGCTCAGGGAAATTCCGGTTTCGGTGGGCAATGGCATCACTCAGCCGTTCAAAATCGCCGGTGGTCAGCTTGCCGCCTGCCCCCAACCCATCTTTGCTTCAATCGCCTTCAGGCATTGCTGCAGGATTTGTTCATCCGGCCCGAAATGGTTTTGCTGGTTATCATTGGTTTACTTTTTGGCTCCCGGCAGCCTTGCACGCACTTGAACAGAAGTTGAACGGGCTTGAATGGACATTCCGGCCTGCATTGTCCACTTTCGGTTCATCCTTTCACTTCAATCAAAGTACCGAAATGAAAACGTTAAATCAAATGCTATGGGTATTAATTATTGCATTGCTGCTGTTGCCATCCGTGGGCAGCGCGCTCAGACGGTGGTGCCCTTTACGGAGGAACACTGGGACTTCAGCGCCGGAGAGTACACCCGGAAGAATATAAGGGTAAGCAGGCCATTCACCTCAGGAAAGGCCCTGCCGTCCTGAAAGAAGTGCAGTTCCGGAATGGAATCATTGAGTACGATGTGGCCTTTCCACAGGAACGGGCTTTCATCGGCGTATCCTTCCGGAAGCAGGATGACAAAAATCACGAGGAATTTTACATGCGGTCCCACCAGTCGGGCAATCCCGATGCTACGCAATACACATGCCCGTATACAATGGAAAGGAGTCGTGGCAGCTTTACCACGGGGAAGGCTTCAACGCCCCGGTAAAATACCTGTTTAATGAGTGGATGCACGTTAAGCTAGTATTGCAGGAGGGCCAGATGGAAGTGTACATCAATGACATGAACAAACCTGCCTTATTTGTGCCCGAATTGAAGCGGGCTATGCGGCCCGGTACCATTTCCCTCGGGGGCGGTGCCCGCCGCCAATTTCAGCTATACCCTTTCCGAAAAGCCGCCGATGATCAGCGTAGCCAAAAAAGCCGCCCCGGCTCGGAAGGCACCATTGCTCCGCTGGCAGGTATCAGACGCTTTTCCGGGAGAAGAATCTGGAAAATGTGCTGCAACTACCGGCCAGCCAGAAGAACGGATTGAAGTGGCAGACGCTGCCAGCCGAGTGACGGGAATGGTGAACCTTGCCACCGGACCAGAGATGTCGGAGACGCATAATACGTCCTTTGCCCGCGTGGTGATCCAGTCAGATAAGGCGCAGGTGAAAAGATTGCAACTGGGCTTCAGTGACCGTGCCAAGGTATACCTCAACGATCAGATTCTCTACAGCGGCCACGATGAGTTTATGTCCCGCGACTACCGCTTTCTGGGCCTGGCGGGTTATTATGACGAAGTATACCTGCCTCTCAAAAGGGCGCAACGAGTTGTGGATTGCCATTTCGGAGACTTTCGGGGGCTGGGGCCTCAAGGGAGCCATTGCCGACCAGACGGGCATCAAAATAGAATAACTCCGCTGATCACTTAATACTTGTCCCATTCCGGTTTTCCGGTGTAAATTGGACCTTCATCTTTTCTATAAACCCACATTCAAATGAAAGTTTCAAACATCACTGCAGCCCGAAAAGGAATTTTACCGGTTATCTGGATGGCGATGCTTTTTGTGTCCGTCTCCTGCCTCGGTCAGGACGACAAGTCGAAGCGGCCCAGCCCTCCCGCCAAAGTCACCGAAAAGGTGGGCAACACCACCGTTACCATCGACTACAGCCGTCCTTCGGTAAAAGGCCGGAAGATTTTCGGTGAAATGGAGCCCTACGGCAAAGTATGGCGCACCGGAGCCAACGAAGCCACTACTTTTGAAGTGAGCAACGCCGTCAACATTGAAGGACAACCCCTGCCGGCCGGGAAATATGGTCTCTTTACCATTCCCGGGGAGAACGAATGGACGGTCATCTTCAACAAAGTACCCAATCAGTCGGGTGCCTTCAATTATGACGAGAAGCAGGACGCCCTGCGCGTAAAGGTGAAGCCGAAGAAAACGGCCAAGCCCACCGAGATGCTGACCTTCAACATCAACAAAAACGGTCAGGTAGCCATGCTGTGGGAAAACACCGAAGTGAACTTCAAAGTGTCTCCGGCCAAAGCCCAGTAATTGTCGCCCGCAAAAACCGGAAGGTTATTGAAAACCCTCCGGTTTTTTGTTTTGTGGCCGGTGCCCCAAACCGCACACCTGCTGTCCGGATCAGGACACCTCCTACCCCTTTCCCTCCCCGGAAAAGGCCTTTCCCGGGCTTCTGCGCGCTTTTTCATTTTCTGGCAGGCTATTTGTCCGGCAAAATCTTATAAAATAATCCATTTATGAAAAGGGTGTACCTGGGGGAGTTTGAGGAGATCGTATTGCTTACAGTAGCCGTACTGTTCGGGCAGGCCTACGGCGTGACGGTTACCCAAGAAATTGAGCGGCAAACGGGCCGTTCGGTGACGTTCAGCACGGTGCACACCACCCTGCAACGACTGGAAGAAAAAGGTTTTCTGGCTTCCGGCATGGGCGGCGCCACGGCTGAAAGAGGAGGGCGGCGGAAACGCTTTTACTCGGTAACTGCCGCCGGCGCCCAGGCCCTGCAGGAGATTCACCAGGTGCGTGCCCGGCTCTGGAGCCAGGTGCATCCGCAGGCCCTGCGGCTGGGCGTAGTCTGAACCTTGATTTTGGGAATGAAAAGATTAACAGGACTCTATAGCTGTACCTATCCGTATGCCTGATCAGAAGTATTCTTCCCGCCCGCCCCGCTGGGCCGTAAAGTTGCTGGAACGAACCTGTCCGCCCCGGGACCGGGAGGAGGTGCAGGGCGACTTGCTGGAACTGTACGGCTACTGGGCCGAACTGTACGGGGAAGGAGTGGCCCGCCGCAAATATGTGCTCAACGTGCTGGGGCTGCTGCCATCTTTTGCCCGTAAAAACCGCTACTCCCTTTCCCCCAAACCCCTCCACACCGATATGCTGCGAAACTACTTTACCGTTGCGGTCCGGAACCTGCTGCGCCGGAAAACCTATACGGCCATCAACGTGGGCGGCCTCGCCCTGGGAATGACCACTACCGTGCTGCTGCTGCTCTGGGTGCAGGACGAACTGAGCTTTGACCGGTTTCACCGCAACGGGGAGCACATTTACCTCGTGGTGAGAGAGATTGACGTCAGCGGCAATCAGGTTACTTACGGCTACGCACCGGGGCCGGTGGCCGTGGCTGCAAGGCAGCAGGTGCCCGGCGTGGTGCAGGCAGTGCGCACCATTGAAAACACCGAAGTGGGCGTATTGGCGTACGGTGACAAGACATTTACCGGGGAGCAGTGCGGCTACGTAGACCCGGCATTTTTTACGCTGTTTAATTTTCCCGTTGTGAAGGGAAACGACAAGAACCCGTTTCCCACCAGGCAGTCCATCGTCATTACGCAGTCGGTAGCTGCCAGGTATTTCGGTGCGGCCGAGCCGCTTGGTAAAAACGTACTCGTGAACGGGAAGGACTACTATACCGTGACCGGCGTGATCAACGACATTCCGGCCAACTCGGATCTGCGGTTCGACGTGTTTTTTCCCTTCGAGATCCTGCACAAAACCCGCTGGAAGAGCCCTGACGAAGACTGGGGGAATTCCGGCTTCAAGACCTACCTGCGGTTGCAGCCCGGCACCTCCCCGCAGGCGGTGGGCCAGCGGCTGACGGCCATCAACCGGGCTAACCTGCCCGACGCGGTCATGGCCTCAAAAATTACCACCAAACTCCAGCCCCTGCACCAGGTGCACCTGTACCATCCCGACGGGACCGAAGCCGGCATGCAAATGGTGCGCATTTTCGGCATTGTAGCCGTAGTGGTGCTGCTTATCGCCTGCGTAAACTACGTGAATCTTTCCACGGCCCAGGCCACGCAACGGGCGCGGGAGGTGGGTATCCGCAAGGTGGTGGGGGCAGGGCGCGGGCAGGTGTTCGGTCAGTTCATCGGCGAGTCGGCCCTGGTGTTCACCCTGGCGTTTTTGCTGGCGTGCCTGCTCATCCGGCTGCTGCTGCCCATGTACAACGAGTTGTCAGGCAAGCAGCTCACGCTAAGCGTAGAGAATACGCAGTTGTTCGTCAGCCTGGGAGTGACCCTGCTGGTCACCTTGCTGGTAGCCGGCGTCTACCCGGCGCTTCTCCTCTCGTCCTTCCAGCCCCTGCACGTGCTGAAGGGGAAACTGGTGGCGGGCAGGGGCGGAAGTTCATTCCGCAAGCTATTGGTTACCGGCCAGTTTACCGCTTCGGTGGTGCTGATTGTGAGTACCCTCATCATCGGCCGGCAACTGGAGTACATGCGGGAAAAGGAACTGGGGTATCAGAAAGAGAACGTGTTCACCTTCTGGATGCGGGGCGACATGGGCAAACACTACGAGAGCATCCGGTCCGAATTGCAGGCGCAGCCGGGAATTACCGGCGTGACGGCCTCTAACAGCAACATGCTCGACTTGCGCAACGACACGGGCGACACCGATTGGGACGGCAAAGACCCGGAGCGGATGTTTTCGGTGTATACGGCCAACGTGGAGTCCGATTTTCTGCCGTTTTTCAACCTGCAACTGTTGTCGGGCCAAGGTTTCAAGGGTGCTCAGGGAGATTCTGCGCAGTTTATCCTCAACGAAACAGCAGTGCGCCGGGCGGGCATTACCAATCCGGTCGGCAAGCGTTTCAAGCTCTGGCGCACTGAAGGCATCATCATCGGCGTGGTGCGCGATTTTCACTTCAAATCTATGCACCAGGCCATTGAGCCCATGGTGTTTTACCGGCATAAAGGTTGGCGGGGAAAACTGTACATCAAGACCACCGGCCGGGATGCGGCCCGGGCCATTGCCGCCACCGAAAAGCTCTGGAAGCGGTACAGCCCGGCTCACCCGTTCCAGTACAGCTTCCTGGACGACGAATACGACAAGTACTACAAGGCCGAGCAGCGCACGGGGGTACTGTTCCGGTACTTCGCGGGGATAGCCATTTTCATCTCCTGCCTGGGGCTTTACGGGCTGGCCACTTACACGGCCCAGAAGCGCACCCGGGAAATCAGTATCCGCAAAATATTGGGAGCCAGCGTTTCGGTCATTGTGGTGCTGCTTTCCCGGGAGTTCATCAAGCCCGTAGTCATTGCCCTGGCAGTAGCCGTGCCGCTTGCCTGGTATGCCGCCGGGGAGTGGCTGAGCAATTTTGCGTACAGCATTGACATGGAATGGTGGGTGTTTGGATTGGCGGGTGCACTATCACTCATGGTTGTGCTGTTTTCGGTGAGCTTCCAGTCCATCAAAGCCGCGCTGGCCAACCCGGCAGACTCGCTGCGGTCGGCGTAAGCCCCTGATGGCTTACGCCCGGGTACTCAATGCAACTGAAATAAGCCGGCTTATTTGTTTTACATTTATGAAGTAAATAAATTAGCCGCATGAAAGGAACCTACCTGGGGGAGTTTGAGGAAATCGTGCTGCTGGCGGTTTGCGTGCTGCACGAAGATGCCTACGGCGTTTCCATCACCGACGAAATCAACATCCGGACCGGCCGGCCGGCTCACCTCAGTGCGGTGCATACGGCCCTGTACCGGCTGGAGGAGAAGGGGCTTGTCTCGTCGGAACTTGGCGGTGCCACGCAGGCGCGGGGCGGCCGGCGCAAGCGGCTGTTCCGGGTGACGGCCGCCGGCAAAACGGCCCTCCGCGAAGCCCGCGAACTGCGCAACCAGTTTTGGAACCGCATTCCGGCAGTAGTATGGGAAGGAGGGGCAATATAATGCCACGCGGTATTACAACGGCTCTCAAGCTTGTGATGACCAGAGAACTAAAATGCTTTAAAATATGGAGCAGCCAGAAAAAACACCTCATGACCGCCCCCCGCGCCTTGCCGATGCCCTGCTCGAGCTCCTCTTCAACACCTACGAAGTGGAAGAGATACAGGGCGACCTCGCTGAGCTTTTCGGGCGGAGAACAGAAGACTACGGCCTGAAGCAGGCACGGCGGCTGTACTGGCTGGACGTGCTCCGGTTCCTGAATCCATTCGCCCGGAAAAGAAGAATTATTCAGCCTTACCCAACCCCTCCCCCCCTGGCTATGCTGCACAATTATCTCCTTACCGCCTCCCGGGAGGCCAGGAGGAACAAACTTTTTACGGGTATCAACCTGACCGGGCTGGGCACCGGCCTTGCCGCCTTTTTAGTGATTGTGCAGTTTGTGCTGTTCGAGAAAAGCTACGATACTTTTCACCAGAATGCAGAGGACATTTACCGGGTGCCGTTCAGCTGGGAGCCGCTGTCAGGGGGCAACCCCGATGAACTGTACGCCTCCAATGTACCCGCTTTCGGACCTGCCCTGGCCAGTGACTTTCCGGAGGTGGCAGCGTACACCCGGGTATTTCACATCCAAACGCTAGTGCCCTATTGCGTGCTTACCTACGTAAATAAGTCAGGCAACAAGGTTTCTTTCAACGAATCGCGGGGCTACTACGTTGAACCTGCTTTTCTCTCCATGTTCTCCTTCCCGCTGACCGAGGGTGATAAAGCTACTGCCCTCCGGGAGCCAAAGACTATAGTGCTTACCAGATCCGCCGCCACCCGGTACTTTGGCAGCGAAAATCCGGTTGGCAAAACCGTTGATATTCAGAATGAAGGTCCGAGTGGTGCGTACACGGTTACGGGTATCATGGAAGATGTGCTGCGCAACTCCCACCTCCAGTTTGATTTCCTGCTCTCCTACGCGTCGCTGGGCACGGGCAGCGTTCAGAAAAGCTGGGTCTGGAGCCAGTTTTATACGTACGTCCAGCTCCGGCCGGGCACCAATCCAAAGGCACTGGAAGCAAAGTTGCCCGCCTTTCTGAAAAAGTATAACGGGGAGAAATGCGAATACGAAGTATTTTTACAGCCCCTGAAAGCCATTCACCTGACGTCCCATCTCCGTTACGAAACCTCCGTGAACGGGTCGGAGCGGACGGTCAATTTTCTCCTGATCATGGCCGGGCTGATTCTGGTCATTGCGTGGGTCAATTACGTAAATCTTTCGTCGGCCCGTGCACTGGAAAGAGCCCGCGAAACCGGCGTCCGGAAGGCAATCGGGGCGGGACGTCCGGCGCTATTCGCGCAGTTTCTGGTGCAGGCGTTTCTGACCAACGGAATGGCGCTGCTGCTGGCAATGGTGCTGATCGTACTAGCCATTCCGCTTTACGTCAGCCGCGTTACGGGTGGCGTGGTTGATTTTTCCCTGTTCACCCGGGCCTCTTTCTGGCTGCCGGCCCTCGGCGCGTGGATAGCTGGTTCGCTGCTGTCGGGCATTTACCCGGCCATACTGCTGTCGTCCTACAAGCCGGTAGAGGCGCTGAAGGGCAAAATCAGGCATACGGCCGGGGGGCTGTACACCAGAAAGCTGCTGGCCACTACGCAGTTTGCGGCATCCGTTGCGCTGGCTATTTTCACGGGGGTAGTGCTGTCTCAGTTTTACTTTATGCGCCACCAGGACCTGGGCATCCGGCTGGAACAGACGCTGGTGCTGAGAACGCCGGGCGCCGCCGGACCGGGATCAGGCGGCAACCTGGACCATTTCCGGCAGGAGGTTACCAAACCGGCGGCCGTTCAGGGAGTTGCTTTCTCAACGGCGATCCCCGGCCGGGAAATTACCACCACGCGCGGCATGAGGCGGCGGAACAGTGAACAAAAAGGCAATACCAACGTTTTTCTGGTGGGGGTAGATGAAAAATACATCCCCTACTTCGGGCTCCAGTTGCTGGCGGGCAGAGGCTTTTCGGAAAATTCTGCCGCCACCGACAAAGGGCGTTCCGTAGTGTTGAATGAGCAGGCGCTGCAGATGGTGGGGCTGGAAAGTCCGGAAGCCGCCATCGGCGAAAAGGTACTGCTCAACGGCCGGCCGCCGGAGCTCACCATCACCGGGGTGATCAAAGATTACCACAACAAGTCGCTGGAGCACCCGATTGAACCCATTGTCCTGTATCCCGATTCCTTGGGAGAAGGCTACCTTTCGGTGCGGATACAGGTAAAGGATAATCTGCCGGCTACCCTCTCCGCAGTGGAAAAAGCCTACGCGAAAGCCTTTCCCGGCCAGCCCCTCGATTACTTTTTCCTTGATGATTTCTTCAATCAGCAGTACCAGCAGGAGGCCCGTAACGTGGAAGTGTTCACCTTATTTGCGGTTCTGGCCATTCTCATTGCCTGCCTCGGCCTCATCGGCCTGACCACGTACGCCATTGCCGGCCGCACAAAGGAAATCGGGGTGCGGAAAGTACACGGAGCCGATACATTTGCCGTTGCGCGGCTCCTGCTGAAAGACCTGATGCTGACCGTGCTGCTGGCCAACCTGATGGCGTGGCCTCTTTCGTGGTGGGTGGTCCGTTTCTGGCTGGAGCATTACGCTTTCCGCCTGCCGCTGAGTCCGGTGTACTTTCTGGTGCCGGGTGCCGCCGTATCGGTCATTGCCCTGCTTTCGGTGCTTTACCAGACACTGAAAGCCGCCCGGACCAGACCGGCTGCGTTTTTGAAGGAGGTTTGAGAGGAAGGTTTGGCGGAAATGCAAGGGAGTGGGACTTACGCAAAAAACCTTTGAAGCCGTTTGTGAGACACAAACGATGGTGTCTGTACCGTTATCAGTGTCTGGATGTCAGGCGAGAGCAAAAGAAACAAAAAGCAGTAACTTCTCCTGAAATCACAGGATTGCGCTGGCGCTATTGAATAGGAATGACAACAGGGCAATAGCGGCTTAAACACTTTACTTATCTTGTCACTGCTTCAGCGATAAGCTCATCAACTTAATGGTACTTAAAAGTCCTTCCCCAAATCTGGGCTGGAATGTATACGGCCTTTGTTCACTGCAGAGGCATTTGTTGAATTGACTGGTGATCTCCTTTGAGAATCCCGAATAGAAAAAATCTTATTCATCCATACATTCCCTGAAGCTATTTCATCGCTATAATCTTCAAACAGTATGAGAAAGCAAGCCCCCGCCCTTCCAGTCGTTAATCCTCATGCCGCCGGCATTGATGTGGGCTCCCGCAGCCATGTGGTAGCGGTAGATCAAAACAAGGAAAATGTCCGGTCCTTTGGCGTGTACACCCAGGATCATGAGCAGCTTATTGTGCATCTGCGTGAGTATGGGATTACTTCCGTGGCTATGGAAAGCACCGGTAGCTATGGAGCGAAAATGCTCCATTCGGCAAACGCTCTTCAATGCCTTGCAAGAAGCTGGATTTGAAATGCTATTGGCCGGCGGTAGCCAGACCAGGAATGTGCAAGGACGTAAAACCGATGTCATTGATTGTATGTGGATTCAAAAACTCCATGATAGACCGATGATGCGCAGCATCAGGTCTACTGGGCTTATTGTCAGGTAGTTTTCTGCTGAGCGATACCCTGCAGGAGTTTCGTACCTACTACTATCATCGCCAACACTTGATTGAACAGCTGGCTACCTATACGCATAAGATGCAGAAGTCGCTTCGGCTAATGAACATCAGGCTCGATGCAGCCATCCGTGACATTACCGGCAAATCCGGGCTTGCCATTATAGACGCAATTCTAGCGGGAAACCGGGATCCGCATTACTTAGCCTCTTTGGTGGACGTACGAATGAAAAAATCAAAGAGGAAATCGCCCAATCCCTGCACGGCTGGTGGAGGCAGGAGTTGTTATTTGAATTGCAGGCAGCCCTGGATTTTTACAAGCTCTGCCAGAAAGCCCTGTTGGAGTGTGATAAGGTGATTGAACAGGCTTTACTAAGAGGTGCTCCAGAAGAGCCCGTTGCCGAACCAGCCCAGAAGCAAGAAAAGAAAATAAGAAAAAGAGCAGCAAGCATACCCCTGCTTTTAACGTTTCCGATTTTGCCTGGCAGTACTTCCAAACCGATCTTTTTGCCATAGCAGGCATCAGTCACAGTACCGTTCTTTGCCTGTTGACTACCCTGGGAAAGGATATCCATAAGTTCGCATCCGCTAAAAGTTTTGCCAGCTGGCTGCGGTTGGTTCCCAACAATAAAATCAGTGGCGGGCGCATCATCAGTCATCGCACTCCCTCGGGTAAATCCTATATAGCTACTGCCTTAAGGCAGGCAGCTAACTCGATTGGCAATCAAAAGAATCATGAGCGTACTCCTTTCTTTTAAAAGAATTGCCTGTAAAAAGGGCAGAGTGGCCGCCATAACTGCCACTGCCCGAAAGCTGGCCGTCATTATCTGGAATATGATTACGAAAGCCGAGCCCTATAAGAAAAGTCAGATTAAAGAAAATAACCAAAAAACCAGGGAAGCCGGATTACGGCAAGTGCAAAGACGCATGGAGGCCTTGAACTTAAATCAGGATGAATTAACCAGATTGTTTTCAAAAGCTTCGTTGTCAATTACTTAGCTGCTTGTTGTATAGAAAAACGGATACTTCACTGGCCGACGGCTACGACAAGATACTCAAGGAGAACATAACCTCTTTGCTGCTTCCGCTGACAGAGAAATATCTCAACATCAAAATCATTGATAGCCGCGAACTGAAGGACAAACTGCAAACCACCATTGAGAAGGAACCCGATTTCATCCGGATTGTGAGAACAGATACGGATGAAGAGTTCATCCTGCACCTGGAGTTTCAGACCCAGGATGAGGAAGGGATGATCTACCGCATGCAGGAATACTACGGCTTGCTGCGCCGCAAACATCAGTTAGTACGTTTAGTACGTTGCGCAAGTACATCAGGCAATTAGCTGTACTTGCCAGATTACGAAACTTAACCAAAGAAACACAAAAACAGATACAGGATATGGGACTTACCTACAATATTACTGAAGATTACCTCTATCAGGAAGGTTTGGCTAAAGGGGAGCAAAAAGGCCGGGAAGAAAAAAGGGTGCTGATTATGGAAATGCTGTTAGACAGAACACTAACAATTGAAAAAATTGCTGCATTAGCAAAAGTGTCAGCAGAATACGTCAGACAAATAGAAGAATTGAAAAAGTAAAAAGCCCTCGCCTGACACCGTCCACGCCGGCTACCGGGCCGCGAACCAGTATAGCTGATGCGAGAGGCCACGGCGTCGGCTGCTCATGTTCCGGCAACTTTTGCGTATGTCCTGATACACCATTGTAGTTGCCCATTACTTTTTGAAAGCATCATCGTTGCAGGATTTACTTTAAACTTTCCGGGTCAACCTTTATGATAAAGCCTGTCCTTGTATCTGCCTTCCTCCTGCCGGTGGTCCTGAGCCTTTCCCTGCCCGCCCTGGCGCACAGTGACATTCAGGTCGGGGCCGCCCGGATGGGAGAATACCTGCCGGCTCTCCGCAACCGGAAAGTGGGTATGGTGGTAAACCAGACCTCCCTGGTAAACGGCGTGCATCTGGTGGATACACTGTTGCGCAGCGGCATTTCCATCAAAGGCATTTTTGCGCCGGAGCACGGCTACCGCGGCGATGTGGAGCGGGGCAAGAAAATAACCACTGTCAAGGACGACGCCACCGGTATTCCGGTTTACTCCATTTACGGTTCCCGCAAGAAACCTTCAAAAGAAGACCTGCGCGGCGTAGAGGTGATGATTTTCGACATTCAGGACGTGGGCGTACGCTTTTTCACCTACATCTCGACCCTTCACTATGTGATGGAGGCCTGCGCCGAGAACGATATTCCCCTCCTGGTGCTCGACCGGCCCAATCCCATCGGCTACTACGTGGATGGTCCGGTGCTCGACACCACCTTCCGGTCTTTTATCGGCATGCACCCGATTCCAGTGGTGCACGGCATGACCGTCGGTGAATACGCCCGGATGATCAACGGGGAGAAGTGGCTGGCCAACGGGGTGCAGTGTACGCTTTCAGTCGTTCAAGCCGCCGGGTACAGCCATTCAGCAAAGTATCAGGTGCCGGTGCCACCCTCGCCGAACCTGCCGGACATGAAGTCGGTTTATCTGTATCCTTCCATCTGCCTGTTTGAAGGGACCAATGTCAGCGAAGGGCGGGGCACGTTGAAGCCATTCCAGCAATTTGGCACACCCTTTTTCAAGGGTGGAAACGCTAAATTCGTTCCTAAATCCATACCCGCCATGAGCCAGAAGCCGGAGTACGAAGGGCAGGTTTGCCGGGGCTACGACCTGTCGGATACACCTGTGGAGGCACTACAGGCCATCCGTCAGTTGGAACTCAGGTATTTGCTGGAATTCTACCGCAAGGCTCCGGACAAGAGCCGCTACTTCGGAAAAACGTTCGACTTGCTGGCTGGTACGGATTTGCTCCGCAAACAGATCATCGCCGGCAAGACGGAGAGCCAGATCCGCACCAGCTGGCAGCCGGGACTGGGGAAGTTCCGGAAGGTAAGGGCGAAATACTTGCTGTATGGTGAGTAGATGCGCAAAGAGGGATTTCCTTTTGTCACCTGTAATGCGGGGAAGAAACCAGCACCTTATAAGCTCCTGGACTTTTTCAAAAAGATCCTGCCCGCTTTCAGTTGGAATCCCTCCTGCCCTTCCAGAGTAGCCCCTATCTCATCTGCATTTACAAAATAATAGTCGTTCTCTTTTAGAAATCTTTCGCAAAAGTGGTTTTGCCTGAACCATTGGCACCTGCCACTATGATTACTTCTTTCACTGAAAGGTGGTTGACACGTTTGTGTTACATCCGGCCGGATCAAACAACGCCCCGCTTAAGTAGTTGTTGGTTGTCAGTTGCTCGTTATTTAACAAATAACCGTCTTATAATCAAATCATTACGAAAAGACAAATGCCCTATACTTTTGCACGGATCCTCAAAGCAATAGCTCCGCCTGCCCCACAACGGGACCTGAGGCAACCTCCGGAAGGTAAGGTCTATTCTCCCGGATGCCCAGCGTCCGGAGGATTTCCTCACCCACGGCCTGCATGAGCGGCACCACCACGGAGTTACCGAACTGCCTGTATGCCTGCGTGTTGGAAACCACAATCCGGAAGTCATCAGGGTAGCCCTGCAGCCGGGCGCACTCCCGGGGCGTCAGCCGGCGCGGATTGGCACCGTGCTGGGGAATCAGAATCTCGCTGCCGTCCTTGTGGTAGCGGGCACTGAGGGTACGGGTAATGCAGCCGGGGGCGGCCAGGCCGAAGCCGTTGCCCTTCAGGCGGTGCTTTTCGGCGTAGTCGCGCAGGTACCTCCAGAGTTCATCCGAAAGGGTAAAGTTCCGGGTAAAGGTTTCGTCATCGTCCAGAATATCGGCGAGGCAACTGCTCACCGGCGGCAGGGCCGGAAAACGGAAGTCTGCCTTTCCGTCGAAAAGCTGATTGTCAAAACCGACGATGACGATCCGCTCCCGGTGCTGGGGCACGTAATGCCTGCCGTCGAGCACCCGGTAGTGCACGTGGTAATCCAGTTCCCGCAGGGTCTGGAGAATGATCGGGAAGGTTTTGTGGCGGTCGTGGCTGACGAGGTTCTTGACGTTTTCGAGCAGAAAAGCCTTGGGGCGCTTTTCTTTGATAATCCGGGCCACGTCAAAAAACAAGGTTCCCTGCGTCTGGTCCAGAAAGCCGTGTTCCCGGCCCAGGCTGTTTTTTTTTGAGACGCCAGCCAGCGAAAAAGGCTGGCAGGGAAAGCCCGCGGTCAGAATGTCGTGGCCGGGAATCTGCGTTTCGTCAATAGTGGTAATGTCGCCGAAGGGCACCTCGCCGAAGTTTACCTCGTAGGTCTGTTTGGCGTACTTGTTCCACTCGGAGGTAAATACGCACTTGCCGTTCAGGTTCTGCAGCGCCACCCGGAAGCCGCCGATGCCGGCAAACAAATCAATAAAAGTAAAATCAGGATTGACATTTGGGGGAAAAGCAACGTCCCACCGGTCGGGCAGCAGGGACTCCAGAGCCGGAACGTATCCCAGCTTCAGTTCGGCAGACCGCTGACGGACGTACTGGCCGGCAGCTTCCCGGAAAAATTCCCCGGCAGGGGTGTGGTAATTCTGGAGGTAATGGGTAAAGGCCGCCAGGCGCAAATCGTCCTTTTTGCCCGGCTCAATTCCCAGCAGACTTCTGACCTTGCTGTATTTCATCTTTTTGGTTGTTCGGTCCCGTAATGGTATCAGTCAGCCGGTTCAGGGTCTGTTCCCTCAGGGCCGGTTTCAACTCACATTCCCACACCGTAATCACCCGCCAGCCGGCTGCGGTCAGTTCATGGGCTGCTTTCTGGTCGCGTACCTGGTTGGAACCGATCTTTTCGGTCCAGAACTCCGTCCGGGATTTAGGCACCACAAAGTACCGGCAACCGGTATGCCCGTGCCAGAAGCAGCCGTGAACAAATATAACCGTTTTATGCTTCGGTAAAACCACGTCCGGTTTGCCGGGCATGCCCGCCGGATGCAGCCGGAATCTCAATCCTTTGCCATGCAGAAACTTACGGACCAGAATCTCGGGCCTGGTGTTTTTTGCCTTGATTCTGGACATATTGTAACTCCTCACCTTCTCTGAATGCACGTCGGCCATCGGTACTGCCTTTTAGGATATTTTATCTACCCTATAACACCAAAAGGGTCAAAATACTCCTCTTTCTGTAAATGAAATGAAAGATGGGAGACGCAGGACAGAAGATAAAAAACCAAGGGGAACCCGCTTTATCAACCGACGGGGGCAGAAACAAAAATGCCGGCTGCGTTTCCGCCTCCGGCTTAAAAAAATAACAAAAAATAAAATCAGGATTTATTTTTCAGGACCCGCCCTTAGGCCGCCATGGTGCGGCAAAGAGAAAAGGCCATCTCCTTGTTCCAGCGGATTTCGATGCCCAGCGACAGGCAGTCGCCTATAAAGTCGAGCAGCACCACCGGACGACGGAAGGTCCGGCCATTGATATAATAGTTAGTTCTCTCAAACCAGACCAGGTTACACTCTTCAGACTTATCAAAGTAGCGGTTACAGGGTGAGTAGTATTGCCAGTTCTGAAAACAAAGGACAAGCTGCTCAGGATCAAAGGGCATTGTATACAGAGCCTGCATGGACTCCGTAGGTTGTTCCACTGAATCAGCAGGACCGGCGTGAGGAAACAGACCAGAAATTGTTTCAGAGAGTAAAGCTTTCATCGGAGTTGTCATTTGGATTAGTATTTTGCTCCTACAACCGTAGATACCTGTAAGGGAAAGCAGGTATCCGCGCTATTCCGCAAAACACGCCGCGGCTTCGGTGAAGCCGGGGAAAAATTCGATGAGGACTTTAAACAGTCACTTTCTTCTCTGCCGGCCTGAACTTATCCCGCTGCGCCAGGTACAGGCCACCCAGCACCAGCGCCGTACCCAGATATGTCAACCTGGTAACCGGCTCACCCAAAAGCACATACGCGTATAAAAAACCGAAGATGGGGCAAAGGAAAAGCCACAGGGACGCTCTTACTGCATCCTGCTTTACCAGATAAAACCACAACTGCAGCGCCGCCACTGACACCGGAAATACCAGCCAGAGTACGCCTCCCCAAAATTGCGCATCCAGACGTGTAGCCCCGAAGTCGTCCCAGATCAGTGTAACCGGCAGCAGCGTCAGTCCGCCCAGCAGCACCTGCCAGCCGTTGATCACTATTGCCGGAAGCCGCCATTGAATGGACGCATAGTACACGGTTGCCAGTGATACCGACACCATACCGCCCAGCAGAATGAGCAGGCCGCTGACCGTGGCATAACTGCGTTCCAGCAGCGGCCACGTCGCCAGTCCTACACCGGCCAGACTCCAGGACGATGCCGGCCGCTTCGTACCACCGTAACTTTCGCTTCAGCCAGATGGCCGAAAAAAAGGTAATGAACAGCGGATTGGTGGCCGTAGAAAGGCTGCCGATCCCGGCGGAAACTTCCCGCATGGCCAGCACAAACGCCCCCAGGTAGATAGTGGTATTGAGCACCGAAAAGATCAGCAATTGCCGCCATTCGTTTCCCTGCGGCAAGGGATGCCGGTGGCGGCGCAGATAGGCGTACCCCAGCATAACGGTGCCCCCGATCAGGAAGCGTACGCTAGCCAGCACCAGCGGGTCAGCGGACCGGATGCCAAACTTGGTAGCAACGGAGGCCGAGGCCCAAAGGGCGGCGAAGAGGAGTCCGGGCAGAAACTGGCGCATGCAGATGGGGGTGGTGCTGCAATTATAGCATTAAAAGCTACTTGTATCACCAAAACACTTCTCCGGAGTCGTACCAGCTATGCACCCGCCGCCCTGCCTTCTTCAACCGGTTCAATGATATCTCCCACGCAGGTAATCAGGTCGGGCCCGTTGTTGGTGGCCTTGTTTACTTGGCGGCTCACCTCCACGGCCCGCATCCGGGAGGCGGGGTAAGGCTGTAAAAGCGCAAATGCTTCTTCGAATGAAGCTTTGGAATCAATCCAGCGGTGAGCCGTATCAGCCGGCAGCACGGCAGGCATCCGGTCATGCAACCGTTGCATAAAAGGATTGGCCTCCATCGTGATAATGGCAAAAGTGGGGATTTCTTCGCCGGTTTCGCGGTTTACCCATCGGTTCCAGATGCCTGCAAACGCAAACAGTTCCTGGTCCGTCGGCCGGATGCTGTAGGGTGTCTTGACTTTCCCCGCAGCCCGCCACTCGTAGAAACTGTTGGCCAGCACCAGGCACCGCTGCTGCCGCACCGCTTTCCGGAAAGAGGCTTTTTCAGTGATTCCTTCCATGCGGGCATTGATCATCTTGTAACCGGCGTTCTCCTCCTTTGCCCAGTCCGGGATAAGTCCCCACCGGAAAAACTGCACCCGTCCGGGGCTCTCATTGGTGATAACGGGCAGGTTCCGGGCCGGGGCCGCGTTGAAGTTGGCGGGGAAGTTTCCTTCCACCTGGGCCGCAAACTGGCTTTCCACCTGCGCTGCGTCCAGTAAAATGGCATATCTTCCGCACATAATTAGTTACTGGTTATTAGTTGTTCGATGTTAGTAAGATAAAACGATTAAAATCAGTTCATTACATTCATTCATGAAAAAACGGGACTTGTCCGGGACAAGTACCATTGTCAATTGTCAATTGAATCAAACCACTCTTTGTACATCACGTAATTGTTAGCGGTACGGAGAAAGAGTTCTTTTTGTTCGGGGCTGACTTTTTTGATGAATTTTGCCGGGTTACCGGCCCAGATACTGCCCGTTTCCACGACTGTGTGCTGCAATACAATGGCCCCGGCGGCAATGATTGCCCCCTTCTGCACGGTGGCGCCATCCATCACAATCGCCCCCATGCCGATCAGCACTTCGTCTTCCAGCGTACAGCCGTGGACGACGGCATTGTGGGCAATCGAAACGTGGTTGCCGATCACGGTTTTAAACTTCTGGTACGTGCAGTGGATCACGGCACCGTCCTGAATGTTGGTGCGGTCGCCGATGGTAATGGAGTTTACGTCGCCCCGCACCACGGCGTTGAACCATACGCTGCACTCCCCGCCCATGACTACTTCTCCGACTACGGTGGCATTGGGCGCCAGAAAACAATTCCTGCCAAAAACGGGCTCAATGCCCCGGACGGGTATTATAAAAGCCATAGGTTGTGAAATTGGGTGTTAGGTATTGGGTATTGTAGTAAAAATGACATTTACCATCGGATATAATGACGATCTTTATTTGGACTGATTACAAATAAGGTGTACTTTTGTGTTGCTTAACGTCAGCAGCCGAAATGAAAATCGAATTGCCCCTTGCCAACGGACTTCAGGAAGTTTTCCGCACCGACGCTGGTTGTGTCTACCAGTCTGACACGCAAAACTGCCTTTACGTTGAATTTTCCGGCAAAACGATCCGGTACAAAGTAAAATGCTTTTTCCGGCTGAAAGCCATTGTGGACCGGATTGATCTGGCAAAGATGGCCTCTGATCCCGGCCGGGCCTGCGACCTTGAAATCATCACCATGTGCGCCTGCGAAAATTGCTACGTGCTTACCCTGCCGCAGATCGTTGCATTCAAAGAGCTGCTGGCCGGGGCAAAGGTAATGCTTGAACTCAACAGTATCCTCCACGACCGGCTACGGCGCGTGGCAGTAAAGGCCGTCTGAAAGCAGGCCTGTCCCATCAGAATACGGCGCAAGAAACAAGTTCTGCCTTGCACATAAACGTCAGATTGCAAGTACATTACAGCGCATTCTATCATTTCTGCACAGTCTGATTTCCGTAATTTGGAATCAGTATGGTTATAAATTTCTCCCGTCCGGGTCAAATTGCTGCCATTTCATTTGGGGCTTAGAACCTCTCCTGCTTAAATTACGTTATCCAAAGAAAATATCCCTTAAGATGAAAGATTTACTGCGCCTGAAAAGCTCACTGACGGCTGAAATCGAAGCTCTGCTGAATGAGCAGATACAGAAAGAAGCCCATTCCTCCTCCTTATATCTGGCAATGGCGTCCTGGTGCGACCGGAACGGCTTTGACAACAGCGCCGGCTATTTTTACAAGCAGTCGGATGAGGAGCGGGAGCACATGCTCCGTATCTTCAAGTACGTAAGCGACCTGGGTGGCACTGCCCTCTCTCCCACCATTGACAACATCAAGCTGGAATTCAACTCATTCCGTGAGGTGTTTGAAGATGCCCTGGAGCAGGAGATCGCCATCACGCAATCATTCAACAACATTGCCGACAAGTGTCTGCGGCTGAAGGACTTCATGACCATGCAGTTTCTCGACTGGTTCCTGCGCGAGCAGCGTGAAGAAGAATACGTGGCCCGCCGTGCCGTCGAATTGTTTGACGTGATCGGTGAAGAAGGAACCGGCCGCTGGGAAATTGACCGCCACGTGAGCAAGATCAAATACGACAGCGAACCATCCGGCGCCTAGTTTCTGCCGGCACACAACCGCACTTTATGAAAAGCACAAAAGCCCCTGACTTCAACGGCAGGGGCTTTTTGATTCAATCTTCGGTAGCGATCCGCAGGATGCGGGGTGCATCCCGTTCGTCGTATTCCTTCAGCCATACATTGGCCGGCTGCACCGACAGTACGGGGGCAAACTTGCAGCGGTCCGTGCATTCCGTCTTCACGATCCCGACGGTGTCTTTCAGGCCGCTGTCCCTGATCAGGTGCTTCAGTTCCCTGCACATTTCCTTGCTGCCACGCTTGCCGCATTTGCTGCCCACGCATACGTATATAACCTTTTCGGGCTGACTGAATTTACTCATTGTTTTTTGCATGATTCCGCCGGGGCGGCCCGTATACAGGATTCAGTTTCAGTTTACTTTACAAAAATACGCCATTCCGTTCTAACTTTGCCTTCTCCGGAAGATGCTGATAAACAATTGCTGATATTCAAGTAATGCTGCTGTTATGGATGAAACCCCCAACAACCAGTTAGAAGACTTCATTCTCACCTTTCAGGAAAGGTGGGGCCTGATTGGCGCGGCGGTCATCATACTGCTGGCCGCCCTGGCCGGATACTTCGTCCACCGCTCCGTGTTCGGCGTACTCAAGCGCTGGAGCCTGCGGTCCAGGTTCCCGCCGATCGTACACCTGCTGGATGTTTATCTGGAGAAGCCGCTCAAGTACGTGATCATCCTGCTGGCGGTGATCTTTACCAGTTACGAGCTGGCTTTTCCGCTGAAGGAGCCCATTCTCCACATTCTGACCATTGGTCTGGTGGCCTCCGGTGCCTTTCTGGCGATCCGGGTGGTGGCTACGGCCAGGGAGGCAATCGTGGGACACTATGACGTATCGGCCGTAGATAACCTGCGGGCCCGCAAGGTGTTCACTCAGTTTAAAATTCTGGAGCGGATAATGGTATTTATTATCGTGCTTTTTGCCATTGCCATTGCCCTGCTCACTTTTGACCGGGTCAGGCAGGTGGGAGTCAGTCTGCTGGCATCGGCGGGGGTAGTTGGTATCATCATCGGTTTTGCGGCCCAGAAAACCCTGGGTAATCTCCTGTCGGGCATTCAGATCGCGGTAGCCCAGCCCATCCGCATCGACGACGCCGTGATTGTGGAAGGAGAATTTGGCCGGGTGGAAGAAATCAACCTTACCTACGTGGTGGTAAAGATCTGGGATGAACGGCGGCTGATCGTACCGATCAACTACTTTCTGGACAAACCTTTCCAGAACTGGACCCGCGTTTCCACGGACCTGCTGGGGACGGTTTTTCTGTACCTCAACTACAATGCCCCCCTTGAGGCCATGCGGCAGGAACTGGATCGCATCCTCAGCGAAAGTCCGCTCTGGGACCAGAAGGCAAAAGAACTGCAGGTAACCGACGTAAAGGAAAAAACCATCGAGGTACGGCTACTGGTCAGCTCTACCAACAGCGGGAATACCTTCTCGCTGCGGGCTGAGGTGCGCGAAAAAATGATCACTTTCCTGCAGAAAAACCATCCCGACGCCCTGCCGCGTACCCGCGTAGAGGTAGTGGCTCTGCCGCAGACCAACGGTCACGCCGGACCGGACGATCAGGCTGCGGTTATAAATACGAATCCGAACGGCGGTAAGAAAGTATAGACAAATGGCTCACTTTGTGGCACTAAAAGACTATTTAAAGCCGTTTTTGTACCGTTTTCCGGAGCTTTCCCGTATATTGGAGGAACAAAACAGCGCATCAGTCTGAGCAGCCCGTACCCTTAAAACCACACTTCTCCTATGCCACGACTCATCACCATATCCAACCGGCTGCCCATTTCCGTAAAAGTCAAAGATGGCAACTACATTTACGAACAGAGTGTAGGTGGTCTGGCTACGGGGCTGAGTTCGACCAGTACCAACGAAAATTACTGGGTGGGCTGGCCGGGCATGACCATCAAAACTGAAGATGAGGAAGCGCTGAAAGAGCGCATGAACAAGGATAACCTGCAGCCGGTTTTCCTCAGTGACCGCGACTACGAAAACTTCTACGAAGGATTCAGCAACAAAACCGTCTGGCCGCTTTTTCACTACTTCAAGCAGTACACCGTTTATAAAAAAACCTATTGGGAAGCTTATAAAAAAGTAAACCAGTGCTTCCGGGATGAAATTGTAAAGATTGCCCAGCCCGACGATATTTTCTGGGTGCATGACTACCAGCTGATGCTGCTGCCGGAAATGCTCCGCGAGGCTTTTCCCGATGCGACCATCGGCTTTTTCCTGCACATTCCGTTCCCGTCCTATGAACTGTTCCGTTCCTGCCCGTGGCGCAAGGAAATCTTGTCGGGCATTCTGGGGGCCGATCTGGTGGGCTTCCACACGTACGACTACGTGCGGCATTTTCTCAGCGCCGCTTCCCGCATTCTGGGGCACGACAATTACCTCGGCCGCATCACGCTGCCTGGCCGCGTAGCCGAGGTGGATTCTTTCCCGATGGGGATTGACTACAATAAGTTTGCCAAGGCCGTATTTGAGAAGGAAACCATCCGCGAAATCATCGAACTGCGGCAGCAACTGGGCAAGGATAAAATTATCCTTTCCGTGGACCGGCTCGATTATTCAAAGGGAATCCTGCAGCGGATTCAGGCCTTCGAGCGTTTTCTGGAGCGGTTCCCCGAATACCAGGGTCAGGTGACGCTGCTGGCGATTGTGGTGCCATCCCGCGCCACCGTGGATCAGTACAACCAGCTGAAGCAGCATATCGACGAAGCCGTGGGCCGCATCAACGGCAAGTACAACACCCTGCGCTGGACTCCCATTCACTACTTCTACCGGGCCCTGCCCTTCCATACGCTGGCAGCAGTGTACTATATGTCCGACATTGCCCTGATCACACCTTTCCGCGACGGCATGAACCTGATTGCCAAGGAGTACATTGCTTCCAAAACTGACCAGACCGGCGTACTGATCCTGAGCGAAATGGCCGGTGCCGCCAAGGAACTGATGGAAGCCGTACTGGTGAACCCCGATGACGTTCACGACATTGTGCGGGCCATTCATAAAGCCCTGACCATGCCGGCGCAGGAACAGATTTCGCGCAACGCGGCCATGCAGCAGACCCTGAAGCGCTACAACGTACACCGGTGGTCGGAGGTGTTCATGACGCGTCTGAAGGAAGCAAGGCAGGCCACCGAGAAAATCAAGCGCAAAAAATTCAGCGAAGAGATTCTGGAAGAAATCGTGCAGGCCTACAACGAAGCCGACAAGCGGCTGCTGCTGCTCGACTACGACGGCACCCTGGTTGACTTTCAGGACGACCCGCAGAAAGTGGCTCCGGATGAATACCTGCTCAACCTGCTGGGCCGGCTGAGCAGCCACCCCGACAACCAGGTGGTGGTGATCAGCGGCCGCGATAAGAATACTCTCGAAAAATGGCTGGGACACCTCAACATCGGGATTGTGGCCGAACACGGCGTCTGGTCCCGCGAACCCGGCGAGGAATGGACGCAGGCCGACTTTATTGACCAGGACTGGAAAGAAGAACTGATGCCCATTTTCGAATTCTTTGTGGACCGTACCCCGGGATCGTTTATCGAAATAAAGGATTTTTCACTGGTGTGGCATTACCGCAAAGCGGATCAGGGCCTCGCCGAAATGCGGGTACACGAACTGATCGACACCCTGGCGCAGTATACCACCAGCATGCGCCTGCAGATTATGGAAGGCAACAAAGTGATCGAACTCAAGAATGCAGGCATCAACAAAGGGCACGCCTCCACCCGGATCATTGAAAAGCTGCCGGGTTGCTTTGCCCTTGCGGCCGGTGATGATTTTACCGACGAAGATATCTTCAAGGCACTGGCGCCGTACCCCAACGCCTATACCCTGAAGGTGGGCAACAACGTAACGGCGGCCCGGTACAATCTGAATTCCAACCGCGAAGTGCTCCGTACCCTGCATGTACTCAGCGAACAGCAACGCGTAGCCTCCAATTATCAAAGCGCCTGAAAGAGTGGTAAGTGGCCAGTTGTAAGTGATAAGTTAAATCCGGAAACTTATCTACCCCGACTTACCACTAATCACTTGCCACTTACCACTATTATGGTTTCCACCCAGATCATTAAAGGTGACATTACCAAAGTAGCGGTGGATGCAGTGGTAAACGCGGCGAACTCCTCTTTGCTGGGCGGCGGCGGCGTGGATGGTGCCATTCACCGGGCCGGCGGACCCGAAATTCTGGAAGCCTGCCGGCAGATACGGGCCCGGCAGGGTGGATGCGCCACCGGCGAGGCGGTGATCACTACGGCCGGAAAGCTGCCGGCAAAATACGTGATCCACACCGTAGGCCCCGTGTGGCGTGGCGGCGGGCAGGGAGAGGAAAATCTGCTCGCCAATGCGTACCGCAACAGCCTGCGGCTTGCGGTCGAAAACAATTGCCGGTCGGTGGCCTTCCCCAATATCAGTACCGGTGTGTACGGCTATCCGCTCCGGCAGGCCGCCCAGGTGGTACACCAGACAGTGGGCAGATTTCTGGAGGAACACCCGGATGCTTTCCAGACAATTATTTTTGTCTGCTTCGATGAGGAGAATTATGGCCTTTATAATCAGCTATGGTCTGCTTCCATCCGTTGATCTGTTTTTATTAGCCATTCCTCCCCCACCGGCTTGGATCTTTGCGCTTAAATACCATACTTTGCCCCTTAAGCGGCACCCGTGCGTTCCGCTTTTTTGAGCCAACCTGAACCAAACCCTGATCCCATTATGCCCACCATCGCTGCCAATCTCGTCTGTATCAACGAGTCTGGCAAAAATTCACCACCTGATCCGTGAGAACCCGGACGAAGCGCAATGTTTGCTCAACGAACAGCCCGAGATGGTTTCGCGGATTCAGGAAATTGTTACGCTGCTGCGGGAATTTGAGGGAGAAACCTCACGCGCCGAAGCTGAAAAATCAGTGGTCACTTGTCAGTAAGCAGCAGGCAATAATTACTGCTTAATGCTGATAATGCCGCAAAAGTTGCAGTAGTGAAAAGAAGTCACTTTCTTTCGGGCTTATCTACCTGCCCAGCCCGATTCATGTACCGCATTACCCTCCTCTGGCTGATTTCAGCCGCTCTTCTCTCTGCCTGCGGCCCGACAGCCAAAGTCCGCCGGACGCTGAAAAAATCCACCGTCCTCAACCGGCACTTTACCGGCTTCGCTCTCTTTGACCCGGCTACCGGCCGGATGCTGGTGCAACAGAACGCCGGCAAGTATTTTACTCCCGCCTCCAACACCAAGCTTTTTACTTTCTATACCTCCCTGCGCGTACTGGGCGACTCGGTGCCGGCGCTGAAATACGCGGTTCTGAACGATACCCTTTTTTTCCGGGGCACCGGCGACCCATCCCTGCTACACCCCGATTTCCAGAATCCGGCGGTGTACAATTTACTGAAGGACCGGCCGGAAAGGCTTGTTTTTGTGCAGGAGCGGCAGCCGGTACCCCACTACGGCGCGGGCTGGAGTTGGGATGATTACAACGATTCTTATTCGCCGGAAAAGGCGGCCCTGCCCATTTATGGTAATATTGTGCGGTTTTCGGGAGAAGCAACTGGCCTGCTGCGGGCACAGCCGGATTATTTCCGTACCGGCGTTACCACCGGAGAGCCGGGCCGGCGGGCAAATTCAATTTTTATCCGTGATCTGGAGAGCAACCGGTTTATCTATCACACCGGCACGGTAACCCGGCCATTCACGCAGGATGTTCCCTTCCGCTATTCCGTGCCGCTGGCCATGCAACTGCTGGCCGATACCCTCAGGCGGGAGGTAAGCTGGACCAGTTACCGGCCGCTGCCCGGCACTCAGGTACTGTATGGCATCCCCGCCGATACCCTGTACCGCAAGCTGATGCAGGACAGCGACAATTTCATTGCCGAGCAACTGCTGCTGATGGGCTCCTCGCTGCTGTTTGATTCGCTGAGTACGGAGGGCATGATCAGCTATGCCAGGCAAAATCTATTGGCTGACCTGCCCGACCCGCCGGTGTGGGTGGATGGTTCGGGCTTGTCGCGGTACAATCTGTTTACACCCCGTACCATGATTTCCCTCTTGCAGAAAATTCAGCGGCAGATTCCGCAGGAAAGACTCTTCAGCATTTTGCCGGCTGGCGGCCGCAGCGGCACCCTGCGCAACTGGTACGGCGACGATAAGCCGTTTGTATTTGCCAAAACCGGCACCCTGAGCAACGTACACTGTCTGAGCGGCTACGTGGTGACCACGAAAGGAAAGATTCTGATTTTCAGTTTTATGCACAATAACTTTACCACCCCCACCAACGACATCCGGCGGGAAATGGACAAGGTACTGAGGATTGCAGCGGGGAGAAAGTGAGTAGTTGTTGGTTATTGGTTATTCGGTGCTCAGGGAGTCGAATATCAGTGTCTGCTTCCGGAAAAATCGAACAACGAACAACCAATAACTACTTGATTAGCTTCTGGCTCAGAAAAGTTTGGCACTGCTCAGTTTGATGATGTCGTCTTTGCTGGTGTTGAGCATGCGTTTGGCCCGCAGGAAACGCTTCATGTTAAACTCATCGAAGTTGGGCGCACTCCGGTCAAAGGAAGATACGGTCACCCTGCCGGAGGCGTGAATAAACTGGTTGTTGCCGATCCACATGCCTACGTGCGTCACCCGTTCCGTCGCAGTCGGGGTAGCTGCCCGGCCGAAGAAGAGAAGGTCGCCGGGCCGGAGCAAATCAAATCCACCGGAAGTGTCAACCAGGTCGCCCACGTGTACCTGCTGGGAAGCATCCCGTGGCAGCACAAGGCCATTCATGAAATAAACCGATTTGGTAAACCCGCTGCAATCAACCCCTTTGGTAGAAGTGCCGCCCCAGAGGTAGGGAACACCCATAAATTTCATGGCCGATTTTACCACCGACTCCTCATTTACACGGAGCGAAGAAATCCATTCCTGGTACGGTTTGGCTTCTGATTTTGGCACGAAGCCTTCCCGTCCATCCGGAAACCTGACTTTGTAGAAGTCCTGCTGTTCTCCGGTTAACTGGAGGACGTTGCCCGCGGTGAGGTCTGACACCGTCTGCGCGTTCCGGTCAGGGTGCGCGAATGAAAATCCGTACACGGAGAGGTAAATCAGTTTATCAGCATTCTGCCACGCATCGAAGGCAGCTTTGTCCATGAACTGCACGCCGGCGTCGGTCCAGGCAATGTAGCCGTCGGGCGTCTGCACCAGGTACCAGTTGCCCTTTTTGTTCAGAATTTTAATGGGCGTGCCCAGTGTCATCTGCGAAGCCAGTTCAGAAGCGTCGCGGGGCTCACTGCGCAGGTTGGCAACCGAGAGGGATACAACACCGTAAATTTTCCCGCCCAGCTCCTGAGCAGGCAGCAGTTGAATGCTGTCGGTGACGGCTACGTTGCGGCTGCTCAGTTGGGAGAGCAGGTGCGTTTTGGCTTCGGGCAGATTGGTTTCGCCTTTGAGCAGCACGCCTCCCTTTTTGGGCATATCCGATGCTTCCACTTTAAACAGCGCAACCCTTTTGTCGGGGGCGTACGTCTGCTGGGTAGCCGTAATCAGGCCTTTCGTATCAACCAGGCCGGCAGACTCACGGGCGGTACGGCACGAGGCCATCAGGGATAAGAGCAGGCCGGCAAAGAGGACTTTTTTCATAAACAGAATCCTGAAAAGAAGAAATTGGATGATCAGTGCAAGCAACAACAGTACAAGTTTGCTGCCGAAAAAGTTTATTCCGCCAACCAGTTGGTCTCAGCTGCGGAAGAATCGCTAAATATAGCAAAAGCCTGTTTTGCGAAAGGAATGGCCCCTTTGTCCCGCCGTAAGAAATAACCTTTTTGTTGGGTGGCAAAAGCAGATTTTCCTGCCGTTTATAATAAATGATTTAAAAACAGGTTTTATTGATATATCTTCAAACCAGCAATTCTTTTCAATTAATGCGTACCCGAAAGATTACCTGCTTCCTGACGGCATTCTTCGCATTAACAATCTCCTTTACCGCCTGTCAAAGTTCAAAATCCGGCGGGCGAAAAAAGCTTTCGGTCCTCACCTACGAGAAAAAGCGGGGCAGCCGGAGTGGCTCTGCCTCTCAGGGGCAGTACTCCGCCCGGCGAAAAGAGCGGGGCCGGCCAAGCAGCGGCGCAAAAACCAGCTCAGCGGGCAAAAGTCCGGCAGCCAGCCGGGGACGCAGTGCCGATGCTACCGCCGATGCCACGAAAGTGATTGAAGCAGCCCGTTCTTACATCGGCACTCCCTATCGGTACGGCGGCACCACCCGCCGCGGCATGGATTGTTCGGGATTGCTGTGCACTTCCTTCCAGGTGGTAAACATCTCGCTGCCCCGCCCTTCCTACGAACAGGCGGAGTACGGCCGGGAGGTGCGTCTGCGCGATGTCCAGCCCGGCGATCTGGTGTTTTTCAGCGATAAGAAGATTGGCAATAAAGTTACACACGTTGGCATGGTTACCGTTGTGAATGGCCGCGGGGAGGTTACGTTTATCCACGCCAGCACGAGCCGCGGGGTAACCGAGGACAATCTGTATAAGGAGTATTACCAAAAGATTTTTGTGAAGGCAGTCCGTCCTTTTTGAAATACGGGCATTCCGCGTATATTTGCACGCAATCAGCCGGGGATGTAGCTCAGTTGGCTAGAGCGCTTGCATGGCATGCAAGAGGCCGTGGGTTCGAGTCCCATCTTCTCCACTAAACCCCCAAATCTGTGAAATTTGGGGGTTTTTAATAAAAGTGAGACAATAAGGACAGACATTGCAAAAGTTGTTTCCGTGCGCCGGGGAGGGCCACAACTCAACTAGGCAATGACCTTAAGAAAAAAGCCATTACTGCTAAGCTCCATATCCCGAAGGAGCCAATGAATGGACGCTGGTTTGTGTTTTTCTCTTTCCGTAATCCACAGACGGATAAGATGCAGCGGTTTAAAGTTTATGACGGCTTTCACCAGCTCCCAACAATTTCACAAAGAACGGAGCACGGAAAAAGAATAGCTGCCAATCTTAATCGCAGGCTGAGGCGTGGCTGGTCGCCCTTTACGGATAGTTCTTCGGCTATATATGAGGATGTTATAGGCTATGCCAAGGATAAGGCTTTGTGTCCCGTTAAGGAAGCTGATCAGTCCATCAGTCATTTTTGCAATCAGGTTCTTTCCTCTCAGAAAGCTCATCTAAGGCCTGATAGCATCCGAACCTATACCAATCATTCAAGAACTTTTCTTCGCTGGCTGCACGAAAAGGGCTTAGATAATCAGGACATTTCGGACCTAACCAGCGATTCGGTGAAACCGTTTTTTGAGGAAATGACTGCGAATGGTCGGAGCAATACTACCCGAAACCACTTTCTGAGTACTATGCAGACCATTTTCAATCACCTACAGGAGGGAAACATAATTAAGACAAATCCATTCAGCGCCATTAAAAAGCTGAAAATGGACAAACAGGGGAGCTTATACTTTAAAAAGACGCAGCAGCAAGTATTAAAGGAAGAAATACCAGCCCGTGATCCGCAGCTCTGGCTCTTTGTGCAGTTTATGTATTACTGTTTTATCCGGCCCAAGGAGTTAAGGTTACTTAAAGTCGGGGATATAGACATCTGGGAAGAAAAAATCTTGATAAGAGGCGACATATCAAAAAACAGGAAATCTGAATTTGTGCTCATACCGCCTCCCCTTGTAAAGGCAATCAAGAACACTGAACTTCTTAAATACCCTGACAAATACTTTGTATTTGGTTCGCAGGGAGTGCCGGCTCTGACACACGTATCAACTAATCACTTTACCCGCCACCACCTGAACATTCTGCGGGAATTGCGCATGTCCCGCAGCCATACACTTTATAGCTGGAAGCACACGGGAGTTTGTATGGCAGTCAGGGAAGGTATAAATCTGCGGTTTTTGCAACAACAGTTGCGCCACCACTCGATGGATCAGATGCTGGCGTACATGAAAGGAATGGGAATTTTAGAGAACGAAGACTTCAAAAAGGGTGTGATTCAAAATTACGCACCTTGAAATAGTGCAAGAATATTATTTGGCCGCTGAGGAATCTCAACCGTGATTGCGGTAAAATCGGACCTTAAACTGGGTAGTATACGTGCCCTTTCGGCATGTTCCACCACACTTTCCCGAAGGATATTCGGCCTCGATTTTTGGCCGCGTAATTTTGAAACGCACCCTTCAAAAATCAGTTTCCGGAACTTTAAAAACGTTGATTATTGGTAGAAATCTTAAAAATAAGTAGTGAAGTAGTGAGTTTGTTCGTTTCTGCGCAATAGGGGCAGTTTTTAGTAATTTCCAACGAGGTAAACTCACTACTTGATATAGTGAGTCTGGTTACATCCTGTTAGTTTGTTGTTGCCACCCGGATATAGTACCTTTTATTAAATGGCATCAGTGTTAATCTTTATAGATAATGCGTCATCAGCTACGTTTTTGATTTTACTACGATGTTGAACATAGTTTTGCCTAAAATTTTCGCCCTGTTCTTGCGTTTTAGATTTGACTGGTTAGATTTGGGTGCTTGCCTGTTATGTATGGACACGCAGAAACACCGAATCGGCCAAATGGCGATCGAGGATATAAGAGAGGTTTCCTTTGAATATTAGGCTGATAACTTTGCATACTACCGGCTGTAATAACTTAAAAGAAACCGCCAAAAAAGAAAAAACAAAAAGTAGGGTTGAATCCTTGACCCAACCCCTACTAGACCGTTACTAACGGCGTTTTAAGCGCTCTAGTGGAATGCGAAATACTCCACCTTTCGGATGATAAATCCGCTTACCTTTTATGGTAATATAGGGGGTGTAAATGAACTCATCACCGTCGCGCTCTTTCCGTCTGGCAGACATGATTTAGCGTAGTTAGTGGTGAATAGATGGTGTCCCGAACGTCACGGTGTGGGCGTTATCACCGATTAGCCCCGTCAGATGGCAGTCTGAACGGGGCGTTTTTTTACAAACTATTCCTCATCAATAGTCAGTGCAAGCTGATCAATTTGCATTGATAGTATTTTGATATCTTTTGCCCTGATTGATTCAGGATAGGTTAAGAAAGCTGTTTTTTGTTACTCAAAGGGATTGTTATTTTTGATATACCCCTTCAGGTCATCTGGCAAAAAAGGCTGCTTAGATTCCCCCCCCTTGGTGTTTGACTCTGAAATATTGCTTGGAGCGTGTTCTGCATGACGGGTCATACTAGTGTCAGAAACATATGAGTTGGGTTCCGTCACTTTGCCAGAATCTACTGGATCTGTTTTACTCCTAACAACTAACTCAGTCGAAACCGTAGGCATTAGCACACGTTGTTGATTCAGTAGACCAACGTAAAGAGCGTTTTCAAGAAAAATTTCTATTGCTTGCGGGGGCTGCTGCGCTGGTTATACCATGCTGACGTGAAAGAATTACACGTAACTGCTCATCAGCAGGTAACGTATGACCTTTATATTTCTCTATCAGTTCTCCGTACAGTTTAGGTTTTTTAAAGCATTCTGCACAATTGTCTATTTTTTCTTCTGGAGAAATAGGTTCAAATATGTGCTCAGCTAATTGGGTTATCCTATACCCCTCACCCGCTAATTTCTCTAAAAGCCCATACTGTACAGCCGTTGATACCTCTCGCTTAACGTCAGATTTACCAAACACGGCCGAAATTTCCTCACGGGGGACAACAGCTTTTAAAAAAGCTTTTTGACTTGACAGGAAAATTCTACCGATTGCTCAATAGTAAAACTTGGGTAAGCGGCACTTCGCTCTATCTTCTTTCTTTCATTTTCTTGCGTTTGGTTGTCTTGGTTCATGTTTTTGTTTTTTTTTTATGGTACAATAATACGCTTCCAAAACTAAAAATGCAACCAAATTCAAACCAAAATATTATCAAAGCAATTATAATTTTATAAACAACTGTTTATCAGCATATTATATACATGTTTTTAAATATGATTTAATAATATTTTGGCGTGTATCCCTTTGGGTGTGGTGGTATGGGTGTATTTTTTCTGCCAAAAATTGGCAGTTGCAGAGATGGATTGCATCTTTTTTATTGTCAAAAACGACAGTATGTTTACCAAAATCTTCAGTATACGGATAATGATACCGCAATATCCTTTGCAATGGCCTGTCTTACGCGAGCGCACGAAATCACCGAGGCCGAATCAATACGCCATGACACTTGACACCGCCTACTCGTACGCGGTAAAGCAACTTACACTGTTAGGGGCGAAGAAGATAGTTATATCTTCAAATGCTGTCTTAAAAAAAGACGGGTTACCTTCCGCTAAACAACCTAAGATCACTGATACTGGAGTGGCTATATGGTTTCAGTTGACGGGGAGCCAATCAATGTGGTATGCTATTAGTTGCGATACCTATAACTCAATAGCGAGCAACCTAAGAACTATTGGCTTATCTGTAATAAGCATCCGCAAGATGACACAAAATTTAAACATGCCATTCATGCGAATGTTTCAAGCCACACCACCACAATCAGAGCAACAAAAGCCACCACCAAGACAAGAACCACCTCCCAGGCAGGAATATAAAAATGAAACACCCCAATTTTGGCGTATTGTATTGAGTGTTTCAGCTAACGCTAGCTGGTCAGAAACTAAGCGAGCATACTATCAATTAGCGAAACAGTGGCATCCCGATATGGGAGGGAGTGCTACTCAATTTCAGGAATTGGGTAGAGCATATACAGAAGCCAAAAGGTATTTTGGAATGAGTTAGAACAAGAAAAAGGACTAGCAATCGCTAGTCCTTTTTCTTCCAGCGTTTTTCAGCCGCTTTCTTAGTAATCTCTTTCCACTTTTCAGGTGTAATACTGTTTGCCCTTACTTTCCCTCCCTTTAATTCTCCCAGCCTGCCTAACGCAACCGCAGCCGAATTCTTAGCCGATTCAGTCGGTTAGTCGATTCCCTGTTCACCCGTAGCTAACAATATCAGCAATGAGCTTTGTCAGCAGGGGCTTTAGGTCTGTTCGTTTTAGCCCTACACCAAAGATACAAAGCCCTTGCTTAGTTTGTAAAGCATTAATTTTCTAACTGAGACATCTGGCAGGTATGGGTGAAGAGCAGTTTGAAACTATACATCTTGAGAGTTTAATTAAAGGAATGACGTACACCAATACAATTATAATATTTCTTTCAGGGTAGGCCTGCCAGCTTTGATATGGTTAATTAGCTCCCGGTCAGTCTCGGTCAGCAGCAGTTCCTCTTTGCCAGCCCTTTTTTTCTTAATGGCAATTATGTTATCGAAAGACACGCCTATGATAGCATGTTTCCAGCTTGTGTTTGTCCTGGGATCTGTCCCGTCAGCAGAACGCGTTTTTGACATAAATGTGAAAAATAAACTGAAACGAAAGAAATACCTGATGCTAAACTTGAATCACGGATGATGTAAACCAGAATGTTGGTGTCGTAGAGTACAGCCATGGGAAAACTACTTCTGATTAAGAATCTTAATGGCTTTTTTCATATCCCGTTCACTGATCCGGATCTTGCCGGCTATTTTTTCGGTGACCGGCTGGTGTCCGATCTTTCGGGCATATGCTTCCACACCCCCGGCCCGCATAACCGCATTAGCAGAATGCACGACCAGTTTTTTCTTGGGCTCAGACTTGGTTTTAGTATTCATGGTGCACCTCCTTACAGTTTATAATACTACAACAAATAAAACGTGATCTAAGAATGATTTAGGTTTACTTAGCTAAAGGTACGGGTTTTGCAATTGCAAATTCAGAATTAACAGGGTTATAATAAGCACCAGCCAGAATGATGCCGTTGACTTGCATGTATAAATTTACTAGCTTTTAACCACCTAAATTTATACACGCCATGACCCAATACAAGCAACAAAAGTCTTTGCACACTGAGAAAATCAAGTGTAACGCCAGACAGGCAGTAACAGGTGACAGCCTGCATCAGGTTCCGGAGCCGGTATTGCTGCCTGAGTTACCGGCTACCTCTGATTTCGGGCCAGCCGATCAGATCAGGAGGAAGAAAGTCAATTTTTATCTGGCAGAAGACTGTGACGAGTACGTCCGGAGAATGGCCTACTGGGAGCGAAAACATATGAGCAAAGTAAATGCGTCATTGGAAAGTATTATCCGGAAGGCGATGAAGGAACAGCCCTACGAGCCGATCCCCGAGCATTAACTTTAAACTGCAATCAGGAACGAAGAGAACGAATTGAAAATGTTTGGATTGAGTTATACCTTTATAAGAACACTTGAATATGGCGATAAAGACTGTAAAGACACCTACCCCAATGGCTGAAATAGCCCGGATTGAGCACAAGCTGATGGCTGCTACTCCGAAAATGAGCCGTGAAGAACTGGAAGAGCGAGCTGATGCTGCTCTGCAACCCCAAAGGAAGAAGGGCCGGGCAAAAGCTAAAAAAGACGCTGATATAAAATAAAGAAAGGGTACCCACAAGGTACCCTTTCAGTCGTAATATGCCAGTAGGGCAATATATTTTCTGAGACTGTCTGACGCGTCCCGTATCAAATATGAGACATAAACAGTAGCCTTATTTATCGTCTCTTTCCTGTCTTTTCCCTCTGTTTTCTAACTGATCCGTGTCTTTTTCCCAAGGCTTGTTTGTCCCTGGACAGCAGAAGGCCGGAAATTTCCGGTCTGGGGGCAGGTTGCCTCTTAACTGCAAAAGCAACAACGCCTGATACGGCTACTGCACCGGCCCCAATCAGTACGGCATTCGATGCATACCATTTTTTCTCCGGAGGGGGTAGCGGTGCCGGTGCAGGGTTCAGATTTTGAGACGATGGGAGTATCATATTTGATACACTGGGGGCCGGTGGCATAGCGTAAACCGGCTGTACAGGGGTAGGATAAACAGGAGCTGCGGCCTGAGTAACTGGCTTTGACGGAGCAAAGCTTGAAACACTCGTTTTTACCTCTGCTACTGCCTGCTTACCCTGCGTAAGAGCATCCAGGATGGGCTTAAGCTTAGCAGCTACTCCGGCCACTGCCGATGAGACTGCGGCCAGTGATGCGGAAGCCGGTTCTAGGCCCAAGGCTCCAAGCCTTCCAGACTGTCTGCATCGGCTTCCAGCAGGCGCAGCTCCTCCTGATCATTGGCTGAAGTTACCGGGAGTTGACGGTTGGCACTAGGCGATCCCGGTTGCCTTTCCCGTTCAGGATACCCCTTTTCAGATTATCCCTCTCTCTCCCCTACCTGCCAGTATATAATTTCAAGATCGTGGGCCGTTTTTTTGATCTTGTTGTAATGATCCTGACTCATACCGGTTTTTGCCTTGGCAGTGGCATAATCTGTATAAGCCCACCTTAGAAGTTTCGCAACGTTGAAGAGGTTTACCTTCATTGCCACGAGCCAGCCGTTGCGGATAAGAATGGTAGCCGGATTGATATTCCGGTTTACAAACCGAACTCCCTTGCCAATGGTGTCGCCAACCTTTTTAACAACTTTTTTGATACCCTTTGCCAACTGCCACTTGCCCAGGCTCCCAAGGCCGTTGATCTCCAGAGGGTCGTACACGTACATATTGCCTTCGCTATCCCACCCGACTTTGTTGCCGGTAAGGTGGTCATAAGTTGTCAGGATGATAACTGGCTCCTCCATATTTGTCCGGTTTAAGATAAAAAAGCGACACTGATAAGCAGGAATCCGTTAATAATCATCGTCTTCGTCCATGTCTTCGTCATCATCTTCATCTTCGCTGTCTTCCTCGTCTTCTTCGTCATCATCATCCGGCACAGGGGTATGGAAGTCTTCCAACTCAGCAGCCGATTCTAACTCTTCCATCAAATCATCGTCAAGATCGAAAGAAATAACCCGTGCTCTTAAAATGCGGGAAGACCATTCTTTGTACAAATCACTAACCTCTTCCCTGATCAATTCCAGAATGTCCCAAATGAGCAAATCTTCGTAATCGATGAATAATTTTTCGTCACAAAAGTCTTCGATTGACTCCTGCAAAGCAGCGGATTTTTTGAGCAGGGCTTCCACGTCTTTTATTTCCCATTCAAAATCTTGACCGTACTCTACCAGTTCCTCAACTAACTTCCGGAACCGCCGCACGAATGTCTGCTTGCGCTGGGCCAGTCTTTCCTGCTGCTGCTTGCGTTTTTCATCCCTAAGGCGATCTGTCTTTTCCGCTTTCTGGGCTACCAACTGGTGTTTCTTCTCTTCTAGCTCTAGCTCCTTTGCCAGCAGCTCCTTGTCCGCCATATTTTCTTTGTGGCTCAGTTCCAGTTGGAGCCGTCCTAGCGACAGTTTTTCGCTGTCTTTTACCTTTAGTTGAGGTAAAGCATCCTGATTACGGGACATTACAGACGTGTTCTCCATATCATCGTGATCCGGATCGTCTTCATTTTCGATCTCTTTTAAAATCCTTCCGACAGATGATTTGTCAATTCCTACTTGAGCGGCAATTTCTCTAAAAGACAGGCCTTCCGCACAGAAGCTCCAGTACCTGATTTTTTTGCTGACGTGTAATAGCCATAAATTATTTGTATTTGTTTGAAAGGACGGAAAAATGGTAGAGGTACCAGGCACGTGTGGCAAGGACAATGTGATGAGCTTCGCGCCTTGAAAAAATGTCTGATCATCATCGTATCCAATTTCTCTGATGATGCTTTTGAAATTATGCAGTGGAATTGCTGTTTGTTTTGCGAGTGTCTCCCAAAAATACTTCGTGATTCTTCGGTTAACGCTCTCGCTTTTTCAAGGTGTGAAGGTGAAAAAGAGGCCCATATTTCTGCCATTTGGAGCAATATACGGGGCCGGAACAAGCGGTTAGCAGGTTATTGTATGTAAGCGCAGGTGGTGGAGAAATAAAGAAGAAAAATTATATTTATTAGCTTTAGCTGTCCTGCCGTAACAGACAAACCGGAAAAAAGCTGTTCCGTGGTTTACTACAGACATGCTCAATCTGATCCTTATAAGTTGTTTCTTAATACCACTTTACTGCAACTGGCTACGGGTCTGGGGATAAGCAGTTGACCGGGCACCACGTGAGGTTGCTTTTCTACCTGATTGGCAGTGTGCAACTTTCTGTTTTCAATTTTTTGTTGTAGCATTAAGATATGAAAGGAGGCGCTTCATGAATACTAAAACCAAGTCTGAGCCACAAAAAAAATTGGTCGTGCACTCAGCAAATGCGGTTATGAGGGCTGGCGGCCTGGCAGCCTATGCTCGTAAAATCGGACACCAGCCGGTTACCGAAAAGATAGCCGGCACAATCCGGATCAGTGACCGGGACATGAAAAAGTCGAAAAAATCCTTAACCAGAAGTAGTAGTTTTCCCGTGGCCGTTCTCTACGACACCAACATTCTGGTGTACATTATCCGGGACACCAGCCTTGGAGCGAAAAAATCCGGAATCTGGTGAATCCCGGCAATGAAGACGAAGCCATTTCCCTTGTAACCGTGGGTGAAATCCGTTCGCTAGCCCTGCAATTAGGATGGGGGCCGCTGCGCGTTTCTAAAATGGAAGAAGTACTGGCAGAATTGATTGTGCTTGATATAAATAATGAGGTGATTCTCGACCGGTACGTGGCCATCGATGCCTACAGCCAGCGTAAACACCCCACAATCCAGTATCTGGGTACCCCGCGCAACATGGGAAAAAACGATTTGTGGATAGCGGCGACAGCCAGTGCATTTGAACTAACGCTGAAAGGAACTGACAGCGATTTTGAACACTTAAATCAAGTTTTCTCTCCTTTCACATCATCAGTCCTGAACGATTCAGGTAAAATTTGAAGAGGTCCGTATCGCGGATTTGTGCATGGCGTGTTTCATGGATCTTTATCCTTTTTTGGAGGGTAAACGCCTGCAAAATATTAACTGAATGCGAGGCATATTAATTGTTGCTGACAAAATATAGGAAGGGCAAGCAGCGTGTTTCCCGTTGTTATTTTGTTCTACGATTTAAATCAATTTTTAGCTTCATCCTTTCCAGTTCGTACTTGGCCCGGTCCCGCCGGATCAGTTCGATTTCCTTTATCTTATCCGCCAGAGCCAGCTTCTGATTCATTGTTTCTACTTTGCCAAGAATCTGGATAATTTCCTGTTTTTCCCGGTTCAACTGCATCAAATCTACCTTTATCTGGTGCAATTCCGCCTTTTTGCGTTCAAATTCAGTTTTATCTGCTTCTGACATAAATGCTGCAATAGTTTTTCCAGTGTTAAATATGTTAATTTTTTTGGAGTGCAGCGAAAGGCTTGACCTCATAAAATAATTCATTTTATGGGATGGCCCAGAATTTCACAGACTCGACGCCACCGGTTTGGGGTAATCACATTAGAGTTAAGAGGGATGGAGAGCCCGTTTTCCTTAAGGATTTTGTATACGGTACGCCAATCCATCCCATACGCGGCAGCAATGGAAGACTTGGTACTAGGATACTTGTGGCGAATGTCGGTTTTGGGAAACTTAGCCATAGCATCTATTTTAAAAGTGGTAAGTCATTTATCTGCCAGTAATTCGGTGAGCACTGGCCAGTAGTAAGGCTATGTATCTTTCTCCCCTCTCTTTGGCTTTTTCGCTGCAATTGCGAAGAAAGCTTGCTATCTCTTCTTCCGACTTGCCCTGATGTAGCATTGCGCAGCATAGTTTAAAGTCACGAAGACTGCGGTCTTGCAAGGGTTCCCTAATGTTAGAAGGCGGATTGGGGTGTTGGAAGGTTTTAGCACACGCACCCCCAAGGGGTAAAAATGGAGAAACGCGGTTCATATGTTTATGCAAAATAACATAAGGGAAATACCCATTTGGTTGCCGGTGTTTTGGCTTGCGGTTTGTGAAGCCCGGAAGCCTCCCCACATGGTCTGGTTCGGCTGATCCCCTGTCAGCGTTGAACATTTCGGCTATCTGTAAACAGATATTCCTTGCATACTCCCGATCAGGTGGTACTTCCGCCAGTTTGAGAAAGGCTTGGTAGTTAAGAGGGCTGGTTTCAATCAGCACCGCTGGCTTTAGCACCGCTAGGTCAGCAAGTACTTCTTTTTTTAAATCATCCAGTAATATATATCTATAACCTAAAGGCCTGGCATAGATGTTATAGCCCCTTCTATTCCGTTCCCGTAAAAAGCCCACAGCATTTAAAAGTTGGTCTGGAGTATAAGAGAGCCGGAGGGGAGGATGTAAGGTGCGATCTTCGTGCGCTAGCTGCACAATAAAAGATTCTGCATCAAACGCTTTTATGTAATTCTCGACAGCCTTAGAAGTCGTGTGTTTCACAGTTTCGTGGTAAGGATTTTTACCCCTTGGGGGGGCTGTGCTAATAGTTACTCTTAAAGTAGTTAACCGATCTCTTAACTCTTCAGAATCGCCTTTTATCACTAATAGTAACTACTTCTCTATAAAGAGAAACAGATATAAAAACTGCGTTATTTTGATTTCAGCCAATAAAGTAACTAGATAACTACTTGCTTTTCAGAAAAGGGTAAAGTAAATTAAAAAGGAGTGGTCTCAGAATTTTCAATTTCGTTTGGTAATCGCTCGCGCAATGACCACTTCCTGATTTTCACACCGGCAATGGTTTGCTGCCATTTCTCAAATTTTATTTGGCTTAATGCATTTCCGATTTTTCTGCTGCTAAGTTTTAGACCAGTCAGCGTTTGCAAACGCGCGTGAATTTCGGCTGGCGTTAAATAATGCGTTGCTGAAGCTCTGGTGCAGGGTGCATAATACTTTAATAGTACATCCAGCTCAATATCGTTTGCTTCAAAATTCGTATTGTTTTCCGCTAAAATTTCTTGTTCATGGCTGTTAAACCAGTATTCAAAACCACTTTTAAATAAGTTTAGCGCTTCCGCCCAGACTTGGTTAATGTTCAGCTCTTTTGCTTTATTTATATTTATTTCCTTAACCTCGAATGGGAGAAACCTTCTGGATCCCGTTGTATCGTGCAAAAATTCGTTTCCATTTATTGACGCCATTAACGACGCTCGACGTGGAAGATTAGAATACCCTTTTTCGTATAGCATGCGCATCCTAACATAGGGTAATGTAATTAGAGATTTAAGTGCATTTTGGTCCTGCTTGTTCAAGTCGTGCATCTGGTCATCTACGTTTACAAACAGGTACGAGGTAAGAAGCAGCAGAGAGTCTTTATTTCGCGGGTCTATCTGGCCGGTGAACAGATAATGTTCCCGAAGCGATGGGGGGCATAAATTTTCGAGCCACGTCGTTTTGAATTTGCCCTGACTGCCTGTAAGGACAAAACAAGTGTGGTTCTGGCAGCCTATAGGCGTTAATGCATTCGCTACTACAGCAACCAACCATTTCGTAATGCATTCTTTAAAAAATTTTGGGTCATCTACTGAGACTGTTAAGGCCAGTTTGTTTATCGCGTCTGTTCCGGGCGCTGATGGTAGAGAGTTAAAATATGTAGCTATCGGATCAACTGTCGGCACAAAGTCCGATTGTAGAATTATTTCAAGTTTGTCGCGCGATATTCCAAGCTTCGCGTATTCCAGTTCCCTTATAATGCTATTTTTTTTGTACTGAGTTAACTGGCAAAAATGCTGATCTTTTTCATGGGAGGACTTCAGCCAGACTTCGTGTTTTACTAGATTAAAAATAAAAGGGTAGTGGTTAAGTAGAGGCTGATTTACTGAGGTTGTAGCGGACAATGAAAAGGC
>JAUJMU010000025.1 GCA_030446715.1 Cytophagales bacterium
AGTCTGGCAAAAATTCACCACCTGATCCGTGAGAACCCGGACGAAGCGCAATGTTTGCTCAACGAACAGCCCGAGATGGTTTCGCGGATTCAGGAAATTGTTACGCTGCTGCGGGAATTTGAGGGAGAAACCTCACGCGCCGAAGCTGAAAAATCAGTGGTCACTTGTCAGTAAGCAGCAGGCAATAATTACTGCTTAATGCTGATAATGCCGCAAAAGTTGCAGTAGTGAAAAGAAGTCACTTTCTTTCGGGCTTATCTACCTGCCCAGCCCGATTCATGTACCGCATTACCCTCCTCTGGCTGATTTCAGCCGCTCTTCTCTCTGCCTGCGGCCCGACAGCCAAAGTCCGCCGGACGCTGAAAAAATCCACCGTCCTCAACCGGCACTTTACCGGCTTCGCTCTCTTTGACCCGGCTACCGGCCGGATGCTGGTGCAACAGAACGCCGGCAAGTATTTTACTCCCGCCTCCAACACCAAGCTTTTTACTTTCTATACCTCCCTGCGCGTACTGGGCGACTCGGTGCCGGCGCTGAAATACGCGGTTCTGAACGATACCCTTTTTTTCCGGGGCACCGGCGACCCATCCCTGCTACACCCCGATTTCCAGAATCCGGCGGTGTACAATTTACTGAAGGACCGGCCGGAAAGGCTTGTTTTTGTGCAGGAGCGGCAGCCGGTACCCCACTACGGCGCGGGCTGGAGTTGGGATGATTACAACGATTCTTATTCGCCGGAAAAGGCGGCCCTGCCCATTTATGGTAATATTGTGCGGTTTTCGGGAGAAGCAACTGGCCTGCTGCGGGCACAGCCGGATTATTTCCGTACCGGCGTTACCACCGGAGAGCCGGGCCGGCGGGCAAATTCAATTTTTATCCGTGATCTGGAGAGCAACCGGTTTATCTATCACACCGGCACGGTAACCCGGCCATTCACGCAGGATGTTCCCTTCCGCTATTCCGTGCCGCTGGCCATGCAACTGCTGGCCGATACCCTCAGGCGGGAGGTAAGCTGGACCAGTTACCGGCCGCTGCCCGGCACTCAGGTACTGTATGGCATCCCCGCCGATACCCTGTACCGCAAGCTGATGCAGGACAGCGACAATTTCATTGCCGAGCAACTGCTGCTGATGGGCTCCTCGCTGCTGTTTGATTCGCTGAGTACGGAGGGCATGATCAGCTATGCCAGGCAAAATCTATTGGCTGACCTGCCCGACCCGCCGGTGTGGGTGGATGGTTCGGGCTTGTCGCGGTACAATCTGTTTACACCCCGTACCATGATTTCCCTCTTGCAGAAAATTCAGCGGCAGATTCCGCAGGAAAGACTCTTCAGCATTTTGCCGGCTGGCGGCCGCAGCGGCACCCTGCGCAACTGGTACGGCGACGATAAGCCGTTTGTATTTGCCAAAACCGGCACCCTGAGCAACGTACACTGTCTGAGCGGCTACGTGGTGACCACGAAAGGAAAGATTCTGATTTTCAGTTTTATGCACAATAACTTTACCACCCCCACCAACGACATCCGGCGGGAAATGGACAAGGTACTGAGGATTGCAGCGGGGAGAAAGTGAGTAGTTGTTGGTTATTGGTTATTCGGTGCTCAGGGAGTCGAATATCAGTGTCTGCTTCCGGAAAAATCGAACAACGAACAACCAATAACTACTTGATTAGCTTCTGGCTCAGAAAAGTTTGGCACTGCTCAGTTTGATGATGTCGTCTTTGCTGGTGTTGAGCATGCGTTTGGCCCGCAGGAAACGCTTCATGTTAAACTCATCGAAGTTGGGCGCACTCCGGTCAAAGGAAGATACGGTCACCCTGCCGGAGGCGTGAATAAACTGGTTGTTGCCGATCCACATGCCTACGTGCGTCACCCGTTCCGTCGCAGTCGGGGTAGCTGCCCGGCCGAAGAAGAGAAGGTCGCCGGGCCGGAGCAAATCAAATCCACCGGAAGTGTCAACCAGGTCGCCCACGTGTACCTGCTGGGAAGCATCCCGTGGCAGCACAAGGCCATTCATGAAATAAACCGATTTGGTAAACCCGCTGCAATCAACCCCTTTGGTAGAAGTGCCGCCCCAGAGGTAGGGAACACCCATAAATTTCATGGCCGATTTTACCACCGACTCCTCATTTACACGGAGCGAAGAAATCCATTCCTGGTACGGTTTGGCTTCTGATTTTGGCACGAAGCCTTCCCGTCCATCCGGAAACCTGACTTTGTAGAAGTCCTGCTGTTCTCCGGTTAACTGGAGGACGTTGCCCGCGGTGAGGTCTGACACCGTCTGCGCGTTCCGGTCAGGGTGCGCGAATGAAAATCCGTACACGGAGAGGTAAATCAGTTTATCAGCATTCTGCCACGCATCGAAGGCAGCTTTGTCCATGAACTGCACGCCGGCGTCGGTCCAGGCAATGTAGCCGTCGGGCGTCTGCACCAGGTACCAGTTGCCCTTTTTGTTCAGAATTTTAATGGGCGTGCCCAGTGTCATCTGCGAAGCCAGTTCAGAAGCGTCGCGGGGCTCACTGCGCAGGTTGGCAACCGAGAGGGATACAACACCGTAAATTTTCCCGCCCAGCTCCTGAGCAGGCAGCAGTTGAATGCTGTCGGTGACGGCTACGTTGCGGCTGCTCAGTTGGGAGAGCAGGTGCGTTTTGGCTTCGGGCAGATTGGTTTCGCCTTTGAGCAGCACGCCTCCCTTTTTGGGCATATCCGATGCTTCCACTTTAAACAGCGCAACCCTTTTGTCGGGGGCGTACGTCTGCTGGGTAGCCGTAATCAGGCCTTTCGTATCAACCAGGCCGGCAGACTCACGGGCGGTACGGCACGAGGCCATCAGGGATAAGAGCAGGCCGGCAAAGAGGACTTTTTTCATAAACAGAATCCTGAAAAGAAGAAATTGGATGATCAGTGCAAGCAACAACAGTACAAGTTTGCTGCCGAAAAAGTTTATTCCGCCAACCAGTTGGTCTCAGCTGCGGAAGAATCGCTAAATATAGCAAAAGCCTGTTTTGCGAAAGGAATGGCCCCTTTGTCCCGCCGTAAGAAATAACCTTTTTGTTGGGTGGCAAAAGCAGATTTTCCTGCCGTTTATAATAAATGATTTAAAAACAGGTTTTATTGATATATCTTCAAACCAGCAATTCTTTTCAATTAATGCGTACCCGAAAGATTACCTGCTTCCTGACGGCATTCTTCGCATTAACAATCTCCTTTACCGCCTGTCAAAGTTCAAAATCCGGCGGGCGAAAAAAGCTTTCGGTCCTCACCTACGAGAAAAAGCGGGGCAGCCGGAGTGGCTCTGCCTCTCAGGGGCAGTACTCCGCCCGGCGAAAAGAGCGGGGCCGGCCAAGCAGCGGCGCAAAAACCAGCTCAGCGGGCAAAAGTCCGGCAGCCAGCCGGGGACGCAGTGCCGATGCTACCGCCGATGCCACGAAAGTGATTGAAGCAGCCCGTTCTTACATCGGCACTCCCTATCGGTACGGCGGCACCACCCGCCGCGGCATGGATTGTTCGGGATTGCTGTGCACTTCCTTCCAGGTGGTAAACATCTCGCTGCCCCGCCCTTCCTACGAACAGGCGGAGTACGGCCGGGAGGTGCGTCTGCGCGATGTCCAGCCCGGCGATCTGGTGTTTTTCAGCGATAAGAAGATTGGCAATAAAGTTACACACGTTGGCATGGTTACCGTTGTGAATGGCCGCGGGGAGGTTACGTTTATCCACGCCAGCACGAGCCGCGGGGTAACCGAGGACAATCTGTATAAGGAGTATTACCAAAAGATTTTTGTGAAGGCAGTCCGTCCTTTTTGAAATACGGGCATTCCGCGTATATTTGCACGCAATCAGCCGGGGATGTAGCTCAGTTGGCTAGAGCGCTTGCATGGCATGCAAGAGGCCGTGGGTTCGAGTCCCATCTTCTCCACTAAACCCCCAAATCTGTGAAATTTGGGGGTTTTTAATAAAAGTGAGACAATAAGGACAGACATTGCAAAAGTTGTTTCCGTGCGCCGGGGAGGGCCACAACTCAACTAGGCAATGACCTTAAGAAAAAAGCCATTACTGCTAAGCTCCATATCCCGAAGGAGCCAATGAATGGACGCTGGTTTGTGTTTTTCTCTTTCCGTAATCCACAGACGGATAAGATGCAGCGGTTTAAAGTTTATGACGGCTTTCACCAGCTCCCAACAATTTCACAAAGAACGGAGCACGGAAAAAGAATAGCTGCCAATCTTAATCGCAGGCTGAGGCGTGGCTGGTCGCCCTTTACGGATAGTTCTTCGGCTATATATGAGGATGTTATAGGCTATGCCAAGGATAAGGCTTTGTGTCCCGTTAAGGAAGCTGATCAGTCCATCAGTCATTTTTGCAATCAGGTTCTTTCCTCTCAGAAAGCTCATCTAAGGCCTGATAGCATCCGAACCTATACCAATCATTCAAGAACTTTTCTTCGCTGGCTGCACGAAAAGGGCTTAGATAATCAGGACATTTCGGACCTAACCAGCGATTCGGTGAAACCGTTTTTTGAGGAAATGACTGCGAATGGTCGGAGCAATACTACCCGAAACCACTTTCTGAGTACTATGCAGACCATTTTCAATCACCTACAGGAGGGAAACATAATTAAGACAAATCCATTCAGCGCCATTAAAAAGCTGAAAATGGACAAACAGGGGAGCTTATACTTTAAAAAGACGCAGCAGCAAGTATTAAAGGAAGAAATACCAGCCCGTGATCCGCAGCTCTGGCTCTTTGTGCAGTTTATGTATTACTGTTTTATCCGGCCCAAGGAGTTAAGGTTACTTAAAGTCGGGGATATAGACATCTGGGAAGAAAAAATCTTGATAAGAGGCGACATATCAAAAAACAGGAAATCTGAATTTGTGCTCATACCGCCTCCCCTTGTAAAGGCAATCAAGAACACTGAACTTCTTAAATACCCTGACAAATACTTTGTATTTGGTTCGCAGGGAGTGCCGGCTCTGACACACGTATCAACTAATCACTTTACCCGCCACCACCTGAACATTCTGCGGGAATTGCGCATGTCCCGCAGCCATACACTTTATAGCTGGAAGCACACGGGAGTTTGTATGGCAGTCAGGGAAGGTATAAATCTGCGGTTTTTGCAACAACAGTTGCGCCACCACTCGATGGATCAGATGCTGGCGTACATGAAAGGAATGGGAATTTTAGAGAACGAAGACTTCAAAAAGGGTGTGATTCAAAATTACGCACCTTGAAATAGTGCAAGAATATTATTTGGCCGCTGAGGAATCTCAACCGTGATTGCGGTAAAATCGGACCTTAAACTGGGTAGTATACGTGCCCTTTCGGCATGTTCCACCACACTTTCCCGAAGGATATTCGGCCTCGATTTTTGGCCGCGTAATTTTGAAACGCACCCA
>JAUJMU010000007.1:0-311688 GCA_030446715.1 Cytophagales bacterium
TCAGAAGATTACCCAATAATTCAAAATTCAGAATTCACAATTTAAAATTGCGCAGCTACTTAAAGTTACGGTTGAAGCAATATAAATTGACTCTCTTCCAAGTGTTTATTTTTTGGGTGAACCTCATAGACTGCCATTAAGTTAGTGTGGCAAGCAGGAAGGACAGACCAATCACATTGAACGTTTCTGGGCCACTTTGAGAAACCGACTGGGGCGACTCACTCGTAAAACTCTTTCCTTTTCTAAAGCCCTTGAACCGCTAAAAGACATACTTACCGATTTCGTCTATAATTACAACCGCATCATCTTCGATAAATACAACCCCCAGAATCCCTAATCATACACCTCTGGGCACTACCACCAATTGCTGGTGCAAGCAGTTTGAGTAACACGCTATTTGGAAGGTACTTATCAGGTGGTAGCCGTGCAAAAGCCAGGGTTCTCCAGCATCTGTTAGAGAATCCTGAACTCGCTGCTATTTTCAAAGGTTCCCGGCGCCCGGCAACGAAAGCTTAGTCTTGCCCAGCGTAATACTTTTCTTCCGGCCTCCGGCTTTGATGCGGACCGGCGGCAGGTCTTCTCCCAACGCCATGACCACCCAAATATCCCGGTCCTGTCCCCGCGTCGTAATCTGGAGCACCTGCCAGGTGTCGGTTGCCGGCGGGGAGGGTTTTACGTGCACCACGTGTACCTGCGCATCTCGTGGGCGTACCACCCAACCCCGGAGCCGAGCGTTGCCGGCTCCAAATACCGTAAATTCCGGATGGCCATCAGCCCCCCGGCCGGTTTCCAGACCCGCCTTCCCCAGGTTCAGGTTCACCGTGTAGGCGTGGGCAGCGGCTGATTCTACCTGATCGCGGACGGAAAGCAGGGCGGGTACTTCTGCCGGAAACCGGACTTCAAGGTGTCGCTTCGCCAACCTTACCCCGAGGCTGTCGTACTTCTGCCCGCCCGATACCACCGCGTAGCCCCCACCGTCGGGCCGGAAGGTGGCCCGGCCCCCCGCACCAGTGTGGGAAGTGCCTTTGCGGGGCAGGTGGTTGCGTCCGTTGACCAGCAATGTGCTGAAGAGGGAGTCGTTTCGTTCCTTGCCCGGGCCGCTGATCCACCCCGTACCCAGGCCGTTGAGGGTAAGTTGCAGGGCTTCGGCCTGGTCCCACGCGTGGGAGTGGTGGCGGGTATCGGCCAGCAGGGAGAGGTGAACGTCGCCGGGGTCGCGCCAGCGGTTGCGGAAGTAATACACCCCGGCGGAGTCGTCGGCCAGCCCCCGGAAGGCAGGGAGGCCCGTCGGGTCAACCGCCGTGGTGCCTTGCGGGTAGTAGAGCAGGCTCCAGACCGTACCGGCCCTGTGTGGTTCGTATTTCTGGCCGGGCGTACCGGGCGCCTGCCAGCCCGTGTACCGGTCGTAGAAGTAGAGGTAATGAGGCAGGTGTTGCGGGGCTACGGAGGGGAGCAGCAGGCTTGGCCAGCCCTGCTGGTCGCCATACTCGCCGGCCACGCCCGATTGCAGCACCATCGGGTGGCCGTCTTTGGTGAGGAAGGAACCGGCGAACATGAGCCACTTCCACCAGTGCCGGTCCCGGATGGCTTCCCGCAGCGAAGGGTCGCCGGTGCTTTCGAGGGCGTACACCGCCGGGAGCAGAAACAGCCCGGCGTAGGCGCAGTACCCGATGCCCTCCTGGGTAAAGCCCGAAGGGGTATAGCCGTTCCGGATGTGCCGGTGCAGTTCGTCCTTCAGAAAACCGAGCCGCGCCGGGCGTTGCTGGTCCCGGTACGCAGCCAGCAGCATCACCAGTTCGCCACCCCGGCATACGGCCACCCAGTTGGAGCCCCGGTGTTCGCTCTCCATGTTGGCGTGGCGGTAGGTTTCCCAGGCGTCAAGGGCCCGGTCCAGGTGGTCCTTCACGAACTGTCGCTGCGCTGCCGTCCAGGCCGGGTAGCACCAGTCGTACGCGTAGGCCAGCCCCTGGCCCACGGTGGCCCGCGAAAGCCCGTAGTTGGTGTCAATGCCGCGGCCGTCGGGGTCAGTTTTCCGGTAGTTGTTGTCGGGGCCGCGCCGGTCAGGGTCGGATTGCAGTAAAATGTCCTGCATTACCCCAAAGGCCTGGGTGGCGTACCGCGGTTCGCCGGTGAGTTGGTAGAGGAAGGCCGCCGACTGGGCCAGATAGGCCCGGGCGTAGTTCCAGTTCGTTTCCGTGGCGCCGAACAGCCGGATGTCGTTCTGGTCCACTTTCTCCCGTAATGCGTTGAACGCCTCCCGGTGGTGGCTGCCCTCCACGCCGATGGCCTGCCGGATCTCGGCCAGCCGGGCAGGGGTAATGAACAAACGGGGGTGCATTTCCTCCGCCCCGGTGGGGCCGTGGCAAAGCAGCGAGGCAAGCAGTACCCAACAAAGCCGGGCGGCACGGCGCACCGTTGTGAACATGCAGGGGCGTTGCAAACGGGGGAATAGGGATAGCAGCATATAAATGCTAATAAATGCTAATTTTTATTGGCTTCAGTTACCTTACCCCGCTCTGGTGCCAGTCGTAAATGCGGCGGCTGACGTATTCCAACGCCCGGAGCAGTGCGGGGTGGGGCTGGTCGGTAATGTCCACAAGGCCCACCACCTGGTTTTCGCCGTTCGTGCCGCGGCCCGTCAGCGGCTGGTCCACGAACTGGTACCAGTGGCTGCCCAGCGAAAACGGCATCCGGGCAAACGTTTCGACGTACGTCTTGTAATAGCTTTCCCGTTTTTCCCGTTCAGCCCCGGCAAAGGCGCGGTACAACGGCGGCAGTTGCCGTTGGCTCAGCAGGGGCACGTGGTGTTCGCCGATTAGGATGGGCCGGCCGCTCCAGTCGTGCCACTGCTGCATGGCGGCGGGTTCCGGGTAGAGGGAATATACGTTGACTGTAACCACGTCGCAGTGCCGGCCGGCCGCGCGGACAATAGCTTCCGCCGGCGGCAGGCGCACGGACCGGCAGCCCAGGTACAAGTGATTCGGGTCGTGCTTGCGGAGGGTACGGGACACAACGCGGAAGTACACGTCGGCGTACCGGGCCTCAGAGCCCGCCGGTCGCGGCTGGCCGCTTTGTGCGGCGGCAGGGCTTCGGGCATGAGGGCCGCCACCGCCGCCCAGTCCGTAAAATGGCTCCCCCAGGCTTGGTTCAGGGCCGAGGCGTAGCGGGTTTGCAGGTACTGCGCCCACTGGCGGCGCAACGGGGCGTTTGGCGCGGCCCGGAGAAGTTCCAGGTGCCGCCAGGGCATTTCGTTGTCCACAAAGTACCCGATCAGCAGTTTTTCCTCCCGGTGGGGCGCGGCTTTGCGCCGGAAGAGACTGTCCACGAAGGTTTCCCACCGCGAATCGAACACGTCGGGCTGGTTGCGGGCCACGTTGAGGGATGGGTTCTGGTTGGTTTGCAGGGTGCGGGTGTAGGGCATCCGGGCGTTGGCCAGCACCGTTGAACCACTCCGGTTACCGAGGGTATTGAGGCCCCACCCGGGCAGTCGCTGCGCCAGCCGTTTCCGCCAGCTTTCGATGGTCCCGTTTTTGCGCAGCAGGTTCCAGTAGTAAAAGCTCAGGTAGTCGCCCTGCCAGGCGGCGGCAAACGGTCCGGTGCGGTCTGGCAGGACCGCAAACAGAAACTCCCGGCCTTTCACCCGGGTGACGTCAGTGAGCAGCAGTTCGCTCCGGGGCCGTACGCCCGTGACGCCCAGCGACCAGAACGGGTTGCCCTCGGGCGTTACGAACCACCAGCGTTGATCGGCCGTGGCTTTTTCCACCCGATAAAAGCCGGTGGCGTTGAACTTGCCGCCGCCCGCCCGACTGCCGTCCGGGAGGCGGTCTGGCAGGGGTTGGTGGCGGGCCAGTTGCGCCGCTTCGGTCCGGAGGTGGGCCCGGAGTTCTTCCGCGTGGGTGACTTTTTCCGGCCATTCGCCCCGGATGCGTTGTCCGAAAGCGTCGGCCACGGAGGCGGGACCAGCCCCTTCCGCCCGGAGCAGTTCGACGTCCAGCAGGTGAACTTCGGCCGGATACGTGCCGACCCGTACCCCGATGCGCAAGGCAACCGGTTGGAAGGGTGCCTCCACACCCGCCGTCAGGGGCAGGTCGCGGAGGTCCGTCGAGATGGTGCCCGTTTGCCCGGGCGGAAGGGTGCTTTCGCTGCTGAGCAGGCCGCGCACCCCCGCCACCGTTACCCGCACGCGGAGGGGCGCCCGGGAGGAATTTGCCGCCCGTACCCGCAGGGTTTGGTACGCTTGCCAGTCGGCCGGTAAACACAGCGCACCCGTTACGGCTTCCGCAAAGCCGGTGCTGTCGAAGCAGGTGAGTTGCAGACCGGCCCGCCCGGGCAGCACCCGTACCGTTGACTGGTGGTACCGGGTGGGCTTCCGCGGCGCGGCCCGTTCGCCGCCTTCCTTCCATTCGGCGGCCTGCACCCGGGGCGTCCAGGTGCTGTCGGCAAAACCCGCCACGTTGCCCCGAAGGGCCGGTTGGGCGCGGCAAGGGGGAATGGTTCCCCACCAGGCGGTAAGGCAGAGCAGCAACAGGCATCCGGTACTGCTTCGTGTAAAGGTGTTTTTTGCGCTGCAGTGAATCATTTTTCGGATGCAGTAAGCAGGATAAGGCTGCATTTCAAGTTTTATGCGCATCGAATTGCGTTCGTTGAAAAAGAATTTTCCCACTCCCCGGTGGGCTGCTTCGCTTTTACTTGCCGCCCCCGAGGCTGAGCAGCACTTTTTCGTCTTCGGGCCGCAGCTTGCCGCTTGCCATCGGGCCTACGTTGAGCAGCAGGTTGGCTTCCATGCCGGCCGCCACTGCCTGCCAGCCGCGAATCTGTTCGAGAGTAGCTACCGAGTGGTCCCATTCGTGCCAGAACCAGTTGCCGGAGGGGAATTTTTTGTCGCCTTTTTGCGAAAGCGTGGTTTCGATCTGCATGGGCAGGTACAGGTCTTTGCCCAGCCATTTCCACACTTTCTGATCCGCCACCGCCCGGGTGGCCTTTTCACCACTGCGGATGTCCACCGGGTGCAGGGGCACGCCGGGGTACGCCGTGGTGCTGTTGTTCATGACGAGACAACCGGGCTGCAACGCCTTGATGAACTGGTACAGGTGGTCCATCTGCCAGCGGTAGGCGCCCTCCATCCGCCAGGCGTTGATAAAGGCTTCGCTGCGGTCCTTCCGGGCGTCGGCGGGCACGTTTTCGCCTTCAATGTCGCTTTTTTTCGTCCAGCCGCTCTGCTGCTTTTTCCAGAACCCGTCAAACCACAGTTCCACCACAGGGCCGTACCCGGTGAGCAGTTCTTCGAGCTGCCCCTTCATGAAATCCACGTACTTCCGTTCGTCGGTGTCATGGCTTTTTTCGTGGCGGTCCCAGAGAGAATAGTAGAAGCCCACGGCCAACCCGTGCCGGCGGGCCGAGTCCACGAGCCGCTGCACCACGTCTTTTTGGTATGGGGAGGATTTGACCGAATAGTCGGTGTACTTCGAAGACCAGTTGCAGAACCCGTCGTGGTGCTTGGTGACCAGCACTACGTACCGGAGGCCGGCTTCCCTGGCCACGCGGCACCACCCGTCGGTGTCCAGTTGCGTCGGGTTAAATCGCACGGGGCTCAGCGTGCCGTCACTCCACTCCAGGTCGTAGTACGTATTGATGCCGAAATGCACGAACAGGCCGCCCTTCAAGTCCATCCACTTTCGCTGCGCGGGGGTAGGGGCGGGGGCTTCGGCGTGCCCGTGAGCCGGCCCGGTCACCCTTGCGTAACTACCAGGAGGCGGGGCCAGCGGCAGGGAAGCGGCAAGGGTGCCGGCCTGTTGCAAAAACTGACGGCGTGAAGTGTTCATCATGGGAGTCGCGTTTGGAGCAAAAATAGCCAGGAGCCGTTTGGGGTAAAAGAGGACCGGCCGGCCCGTTTACTACTCGTTTGGCGCGGAAAAGATTTCCCAAGCCCGGACTATGCGGGAAAAAAGAGTATTATTAGCCCCTCATGGAGATGCCCCGGCTACGGCAAACCTTCGCGGTTGTCCTCGTACTACTCGTCGCCCTGACCGCCTGCTCCGGCCGGCGGGACCGCGAAAGGGCGTCCCCCACCACGGCGTTGTCCGATTCGGCCCAGGTCCACGATGGCCGGCAACTGGCCGCCCGGCATTGCAGCCGCTGCCACCTGCTGCCCGAACCCGGGTTGCTGGACAAGACCAGCTGGGGGCGGCACGTGCTGCCCGAAATGGCGTGGTACCTGGGCTTGTACCAGGACCCGCTGCGGGGCTACGTTCCCATGCCGGCGCACGTGTACCGGGAGTTGCAGTACATGGGGACCGTGCCTCCGGCCCCGGTGGCGTCCGTGGAGGAATACCGGAAGATCATTGACTACTACACGAACCTGGCGCCGGACAGCCCCTCACCCGGGCGGGTAACGCGTCTGCCGGCAATGCCCCGGCTGGCACAATTCGAAGTTACGAAGGGAAACCCGGAATTTCCGGTGCCGGGCGTCACGCTGGTGAAAACGACGGGCGGCGGATTCTTCCTGGCCAACGCTTCCGACAGTTCGTTTGCCCATAAAAATGCCGGGGCTACCACCCTGCGGCGGACCCAATTGGCGGGTTACCCCGTGCATCTGTCCGAGGCGGCAGACGGGTTGCTGGTCACCATGATGGGCAGCTTCACCCCCCTCGACGACAGCACCAGGTCGGTGTGGCAGCTGCGGCAGCGGGGGGGCACGTACCAGGCGCAATGGGTGCTGACCGGCCTGAAGCGGCCCGTCTTCTCGGAGGTGGCCGACCTGGACGCCGACGGCCGGCCGGACCTGCTGGTGTGTGAGTTCGGCAGCAACCTGGGCGGCCTGTCGTGGTTTCGCAGCCAGGGCGACGGCACCTACCAAAAACGCGGCATCACTCCTTTGCCCGGCGCCATCCGCACGGAAATACGCGATTTTGACGGGAACGGATTGCCCGACGTGGCCGTGCTGATGGGGCAGGCCCGCGAAGGAATCTACCTGTACTACAACCGGGGCGACGGGCAGTTCTCCGAGAAAACCCTGCTATCCTTTCCGCCTACCTACGGCTCCACCGATTTCCGCCTGGTGGACATGGACGGCGACGGGCACGAGGACATTGTGTACGCCAACGGCGACCACGCCGACTACCCCGAAAACCCGCCCCGGCTCCGCCCGTACCACGGCATCCGGGTCTACCGGTACGCGGGCAAGGACCGCTACGAAGAAGCATACCACTGGCCCATGAACGGCGTGTACCGCCTGGCGGCGGCGGACTTTGACGGGGACGGCGACGCCGACCTGGCGGCCGTGGCCCATTTCGCCGATTATTACCAGCAGCCGCAGGAGGGATTCGTGTACCTCCGCAACGAAGGCGGCACGAAGTTCGCCCCGCTTTACCTGGAAGAAAGCAAAGCGGGCCGCTGGCTCACCCTCGACGCCGGCGACCTGGACGGGGACGGCGACCCTGACCTGGTGCTGGGCGCAGCCCTGAGCGGCATTGACACGGCCCCCCCGGCCGTCCAGGCCCACTGGGAGCGGCAGAACCTGAGCTACCTGGTTCTCAAGAACCGGTTGAAGTGAGGGGGTTCGATGTGCGATGCCCGAAGGTTTGTATCGCTCATACATTTTCTCCGTGAACACCGAAGCCCATTCCTGACGGAACGGGCTTCGGCATTTTTATCGAACATCCGTATCAATACAACGCCGGGTCGTGCGCGACCACCTGCACCCCCAGGCTCCGGCCACTGCTGCCGGCCGGGGAGCTCAAGGCCCCGCGGGCCAGGATGGTGTACGTCCGGCCGTCCGTCAGGCTGGAGGTAGCCGAAAGGATGGCCGGCGTAGCCGGATCGGCTCCCGCCGGGCGTACCTCCAACCGGTAGTTGCCGGCCGGTATTTCGGCGAACGGCGCGGCCGTGACGGCGCCGAACCCCCCGGCGGGCAGGTCCAGGGTGCCCTCTCCCGGGGCCAGTTGCCCGAACGACTTGTTGGCAAACGCGGGCGTGGCCGGCGTGACCGCCCCGGGCTGGTTTGCGTAGGCGTACACGTCTACGGCGGGGGCGCCGACGCCCAGGTGGACAAAGCGGACTTTCACGTTGCCGCCCGCGGGCGGGGTCAGGTCGTCCTGCAGCAGGGCTACGCCTACCGGGGCAGAGGCCGAGGCATCGTTGGGGTCGGTATTGGCGATGAGGGCCGTGTAGTAGCCGTAACCCTCCAGGGCGAGTTCCGCCCGCAGGGCGTCGGCCTCCGCCTCGGCCAGCCGGAGCCGGACGGGGCGCTGCCCGGCGGTAGGATTGGTGGCGGCCGTGCCGCCGAATGCCAGGCTGGCCTTCCGGTTGTTGCTGCCGTATACGACCACGTCACTGGTATAGACCTCTACGTTTTCGCCTACCGAGGGCGCCGCGTGCACAAACAGCATCCGGGCCGTTGCCGGCGCCACCCGGGTCGTATCTTCTTCCCGGCAGCCGGAAAGCAACAGGCCCGCGCCTGACAGCACGGAAAGGAGGTATTTCTGGTATCGCTTCATGACTTTCCTCGATTTCATGTTTACTCACAGACCCTGGTTTAGTTCTCTTTCCCGCAGCGGCAGGGGCCATTGCAGCGAGGGATCATTGTGCGGAATCGCGCCGGGACCCCGGTCGCCGTTCGGAACGGGCAGTTGCAGCGCCTGCAGGTAGTGCAGGCGGTCTCCTTCGAAGGCCATCTCTTTCCAGCGTTCCTGGTGGATCAGGTCGGCCGTAACGGCGCCGGCGGCGAGGGGCGTATAAGGTTCACCGGCGGCTTGTTGGTTCCAGGCCCGGGCCCGGACCACGTTCAGGTCGGCGGCAGCCCCGGCCGCGTCGCCCCGGTTCAGCCGGATGATGGCCCGGGTCAGGTACATTTCGGGCAGCCGCAGCAGGGGAACGGCACCTATCCGCCACGACTCCTGCGGCCCGCGGTAGTACTTATTGATGAAGTACTGGCGGCGCGGCAGGGCCGTAATGGTGGGGTCGGTTCCCGGGACGTACTGGTACAACTGCGTAAACCGCCGGTCGTTGAGGGCCGACGGGGTGGCGTCGAGTCCTGGGGAGTAAGCCAGCCTACCTGCGTGAGCATGTGGTTGCTGATGGCCAGGGTACGGTCCGTGGGACGGGCCGACGCCCCGCCACCGCCGTTGCCGGGAATGGTGTTGTTGGAACTGGCGACCTGGTAGTTGACCATGGCAAACCGGCGGGGCACTTTCCAGTTGGAGGTGGAGCCGCCCAGGCCGTTGCGGGCCGGGGTGTTGCCCATCGAGTACGACCAGATCACCTCTTTACCGCCGCCTTCCACCCCTTGTTCCAGGCTCAATCGGCGCTTCCGAAAAGGTCGTACCGGCCGCCGTTCTGCTCGATCACGAACGTGGCTGCCTCTTCAGCCGCCTCGAAGTCGCCCATCTGGAAGTGCACCCAGGCCAGCAGGGCGGCCGCGGCAAGCTTGTTGGCCGCCCGGTTCCCACCGTGTCGGCGGGCAGCAGGTCCACGGCACGGGTAAGGTCATCCACAATGGCGTCGTACACCTCCCGGGTAGTGCCCGCCGGGGCGTTGGCGTCGGCCAGCCCCGTAACCGTCTCCAGCCGCAGGGCAGTACCCGGCTCTCGTTGCGGCGCCGGGCTGGTAGGGCGGCGCAAACAGCACCAGCAGCCAGTAGTTGTAGCCGCGGAGAAAGCGCAGTTCCCCTTCCATGCGGGGCAACTGCTGGCGTCCACAGGTTGTTGAGGGCCCCCGACCGGATCAGTTGAATCCAGTGTTGGTGCTGGCAATGGAACCGTATGACGGCGTGAAGGCGGAATTGAGAATACCGTTGTCAATGGCGTTGCTCCGGTCGTAGAGTTCCCGCACGTCCTGGATGTTGCCGCCCAGCGTGAGAAACCGGGACTCGTCGCCGGCCGCGGCGGCGTACACCACGTGCGCATCGAAGTTGGACTGGTTGCCCCGGAACCGGTAAGGGCGTAATAGGCGCCGTACGGCCTTTCCGGGTCAACCACCGTCTGGATGGGCGGCTGCGGCGGCGGAACTGCTGCTCGAAAAAATTCTCGTCGTTGCAGCCCGCCGTGAGGCACGCCAGCAGGAGCAAAAGGAACGGGAGGGTATGGGAGGTTTTCATGGGATCAGGGAACGGGGTTAGAGGGTAACATTGACACCGGCACTCCATATTCTCAACTGCGGCACTACGTTGCCCACCGCACCCTGCTGCAGGTTTCGCGACTGGGCATCGCCGCTAAAACTCAACTGCTCGGGTCCCAACCCCGGAAGGACGTGAAGGTGAGCAGGTTGTTGCCGCTCACCCGAACACCCGCAGGCCTTGCAGTTTGAGGCGACTGGCCAGCCCGGCGCGGCACGTTGTAGGCCAGTTGCACCGTACGCAGGCGGATGAAATCGCCTTTGTAGAGGAACCGGTCCAGCGGCTGGTTGCCGCCCGGGAAGTAGCTGGTGTTGTTGTTGGGCGTGCCGTTCGCGTTGAATACCGGGTTGCCGTCGTTGTTGATGTTGTAGGCGTTGTTCCACATCAGGCGGGGGTACTTGGTGACGTCGCCGGGCTGCTGCCACGTGTTGCCGATCAACTCCCGGCGCAGGGTGCCGCCGCCCTGGCCCACGTACAGGTTGCCCACTTCGGCGTTGTCATAGAGGTAATTGCCGCCCTGGAAGGTAAACAGGGCCAGCAGTTCGAGCCCTTTGAAGGAAAAGGTATTGGTAAAGCCGCCGAAGAAAGTGGGCAGGCCGGTTTTGTCGTCCTGCATGATGCGGTGGTTCTGCATATTGGCACGGCTGGCCGGAATGACGTTGCCGGTTTTCCGGGTCTGGCCGGTCTGGTTGAAGTAGTCGCGGTCAATCTCGTAGATCAGGGGAATGCCCGTCTGCGGGTCCACGCCGGCGTACTCCGACACGAAGTAGGTGCTGAGCCGCTTGCCGCTGATGTTGCGGGTGAGGCCCGAATTCACCCCTGGCCCCTTTCGTCGGTCGGGTTGATGGCCATCAGGCGGTTGCTGTTGGTGGTCAGGTTGGCGAAGTGGTCCACCGGAAACCGCCCTGGTCCAGGTTCACGGTAGTCAGGCTGAACTCGAAGCCCTGGTTGCGCAGGTCGCCCACGTTGGCCCAGATGGCATTGGAGCCGAAGTTCAACCCCACCGAGGGCCCCACCGGCACTTCGAAGAGCAGATCCCTCACGTTTTGCTGGTAGTACCCGGCGCTGCCCGAGAGGCGGTCGTTGAACAGGCCAAAGTCAAACCCGACGTCGTAGGAATTGGTGATTTCCCAGCGCAGGTTGGTAATGGCCGGCCGGTTGACGATGAGCGTACCGGTGGTCGTGCCGTACACCGGCCAGTTGACGAACCCCGCCTCGATGGTGTTGGGAATGTTCTGGTTGCCGGTTTGCCCGAAACTGGCCCGCAGCTTGGCCAGGCTCAGGAACGGCAGGTTGTTCTTGATGAATCTTTCCTCGGAAAGAATCCAGCCGGCCGACAGGGCAGCGAAGTTCGTCCAGCGGTTTTCGGGCGTCAGGTTTGAAATGCCGTCGCGGCGGAAACTGGCCCCGAGCAGGTAACGGTCCTTGAGCTTGTAGTTGAGGCGGCCGAAGTAGGCCCGCAGGTAGCTTTCCCCGCCGAAGCCGGCCGACGGAAAACGCGTCACCACGGTGGGAGAGCCAAAGTCCTGGTTGGTGCCGGGTATGGCTTCGCCAAAGAGGTTGGCGCCCCGGCCCGAAAACCGCTGCGACTCGGTGCCCGCCACCAGGTTCAGGTGGTGATGCCTGGCAATGGTCCTGTTAAAAGTGCCGTAGAAGTTGTAGTTAAAATTGCGCGTAAGGTTGTTGTTGACCTCCGAGTAGCTGAGGCTGGCGGGGCGGAGGGCCGGCCCGGCCCAGTACAGCCGGTTGGCGTACTGGATGTCGGCCGACCACTCGGTGCGCAGGGAAAGTCCCCGCAGGTAGGGCACCTGGTAGTCGAGGTAGATGCCGCCCAGGCCCCGGTACGTTTCGAACTCGTCGCGGTAATTGGCCCGGTCGAACGTAGCCGCCAGGTTGGTTCCTGTAGCCGGGGCGAAATAGCCGCCTTCGGGCAGGTACACCGGGAAGATCGGTAGCGACCCGCCTGCTGCCTGGCTGAAGCCGCCGGCCGCTACCTGGTCGTTGCCAGCGGGTGGTCCGCCATTGGGTGCCCGTTCGTTCTGGGAGTACGCCAGGTTCAGCTTGATGCCCGTCTTGAGGTTATTGGCCAGTTCAAACTCCAGGTTGGCCCGGGTGGTGAAGCGGTCGAAGTCGTTGTTGCGCAGCACGCCTTTATCACTGCGGTAGTTGCCGGACACGAAGAAGTTGCCCTTTTCAAACCCGCGGGACGCCGACAGGTTCATCTCCTGAAAGCTCCCCTGCCGCAGAATCTGGTCGAACCAGTTCGTATTGGCAATCAGGCCGGCGGTGTACGGCGGGGCGTCGGCCGGGCGGATGGCCAGTCCGGGCAGGTTGTTGAAGTTATTGTCATCCGTGATGGATGTGGTGAGCCCCGCGTTCTGGCGGGCCAGGTTGACCAGGTCAATCCACTCCTGCCCGTTCACGAACCCCATATCTGCGGGGGTACGGGTCAGGTCGGTGATGCCCGCCGAATAATCAACGTTGAGGCTCCGCCGGCCCTGCTTGCCGCTCTTGGTCGTGACGATAATGACCCCGTTTGAGCCACGTGATCCGTAGATGGCAGTGGCGGCGGCGTCCTTGAGCACTTCCACCGATTCGATGTCGTTGGGGTTAATGGTCGCCAGCGGGTTTTGGGGTAAAGTGCCGCGGCTTGCTCCCCCGATGCCCCCGGGCGGGTTGCTGATCGGAATCCCGTCGATTACCCAGAGCGGCTCCGTACCCGAAGACACCGAACTGATGCCCCGGATGAGTACGCGCACCGGGCCGCCGGGCACGCCGGTCGCCTGGTTTACCTGGATGCCCGTACCCTGGCCCTGGAGCATGGCGTCGAGAGAAGGCGACTGGAACCTGGTCAGGTCGGCGCCCTTCACCGAGGTAATGGCCCCGGTCACGTCCCGCTTTTGCTGGGTGCCGTACCCCACCACCACCACTTCCGACAGGGTTTTGATGTCCGGCGCCAGGTTCAGGTCAATGGTGGTGCGGCTGCCCACGGGTACTTCCTGCGTCAGGTAGCCGATGAAGCTGAACACCAGTACGGCGTTTTCGTCGGCCACCGTGAGGCGGTACCGGCCGTCGGCGTCGGTAATGGTCCCGTTCTGGGTGCCCTTTACGGTGACCGTCACCCCGGGCAGCGGTCCCTGGTTCTCCCCGGTAACCGTGCCGGTCACGGTCAGGTCGACGGCAGGGGCGTCCGGGGGCAGCGGTGCGGCTACCGGGGCAGTCCCCAGGTGCACCGTGCCGTCCGGCTGCTGGCCGGCCGAGTAGCCAACCCCGCCCTTGCTTTCCGGCCTGCGACGTTCGCGGCGGCTCTTTTCCTTCCCGGTCAGTACCACGTAAACCTTCTCGTCAATTTTTTCGTGCCGCAGGTCGGTGCCTCGCAGCAACCGGGCCAGGGCTTCGTCGGCCGTAATGCCGGTGTCAGCAGGGGTGTTTTCCACCAGTTTCCCTTCCAGGTGGCGACGTTCGAAAAGGAGTGATATGTTGTACTGTTCCTTCAACGCTTCGAGGGCGTCCAGCAGCGATACCCGGGCTTCGCCGCCCTGCCCGATGCGTACCGGGGTGTTTTCCAGGCGGGAGGCAATCTGCTGGGCCTGGGCCTGCCACCCGGCCGTACCGATGAGCAGACCTGCCGTTAATCTGCCCAACCATTTGAGATAGACGTTTGTTTGCATAGGAAAGGGGCTTTCGATGAAGTAGTGACAACTGAAGATTGGTTTGGTGCTGTTGCTCAGCGTTTGTTTTCGGTGAAGCGAAAAAGGGCTTTCGCCTAAGGGCTCCGCTAAAAACTGGTAATTGTTACCTCGTCGCCGTTCCGCTGGACGCCGGCGTCCAGCAGGGTGGCCAGCGCCGCCAGGAGTACATCCACGTCCCGGGTCTGGATTTCCCCGGTTACTTTGCGGCCGGCCAGGGCCGGGTCGTCGATCAGGACCGTAAGGCCGTGCGTGTCTTGCAACATGCGGGCTACCTGCTGCAGCGGGGTATCGTCAAATACCATTTTTCCGTGCTGCCAGGCCAGGTACTGCTCCGTATGAACGTTTTTCTTCCGGAATTCCACCCGCTTTTCGGAGTACCGGACCAGTTCGCGGGGTTGCATGTACACCGTTTTGCCGGGCGAGCCGGCCACCAGTTTCACCGCGCCCGAGTGCAGCACCACTTCGGTATGGCCGCGCCGGGTCGATACGTTAAACTCCGTGCCCAGCACTTCTACCTGAAGGCCGCCAGTGTGCACCAGGAACCGGGTGAGCGTTGACTGCTTGCGGACGTGGAAAAACGCCTCGCCTTCTAGCCAGGCTTCGCGAACCTGCCCGGGCCGCCAGCTTTTGCGGTAGCGGAGGGAAGAATTGCCATTGAGGACCGCCTCTGAACCGTCGGGAAGCGTGACGCGGGTAATCTGGCCGTATCCCGCTTCCAGCCGGGTAAAGGAACGGGTCTGGTAGTACCACCAACCCAGCAGGCCGAGCAGGGTGACGCCAGTCAGGACGGCCGCCGTGCGGAGGATGTAGGACCACCCGGGGCTGGCACCCGTCCGGACGGGACCGGTTGCGCCGATCCGGTGCTGCAACTTATCCCATTGTTCGTGCACCTGATCGTAGGAGAGTTGCCTGGGCTTGAACGCCAGGCCGTCGGGCAGTTCGTCGGGCGGCTCTTCTTTTTTTCGTCGGGGGAATAGTCGTCGGATCACGGCAGTAGAGAATTAGGGGTCGGCCGGCGGGTTGCCGGATTTTTCCCCCAAGAGGAAGAGCGGATTCGCCTACTACTCGTTTTTTACCAAAAAATTTTTCTAAAGTGCAAAAAGGGCGGGGAGAAGATCATTGCAGACTGAGGCAGAGGGCCAGCGTTACTTCTACCAGGCGGCGCAGGCTCTGGTTGCTGCGCAATGCTTTCAGCGCCTTGTGCAGGTGGTTCATCACCGATTGGTAGTGCAGACCCATCACCTGGGCAATCTCGTCGTAGGAGAGATCATCGTAGTAGCGCAGGTAGATCACCTCTCGCTGCCGCCGGGACAGGTTGTTGAGTTGCCCGAGCAGGAAATCTTTCCGGGCACCGGAGGTTTCGTCCCGGATGGTTACTTCTTCGGGCGAAAAAACAATGTCGGGAGTTGGTTTGCCTAACAGTTGAAGCCGGCGGTTCCGGCGTTTGGTCATGCCCCGGATCACGCTGCGGCGCAGCGATTTCATCAGGTAGGGTTTCAAAAATTTTACCGGGCCGAGCCGTTCGCGGGTACGCCAGAGGGTGATGAACAACTCCTGGATGGCATCCTGCACGAAAGCCTCGTCCCCGGCGATTTTAAGGGCGTAGTTGAACAGGTCGTTGTAGTAAATGTGAAAGAGGCGGGTAAAGGCCGTTTCTTCACCCCGTTGAAAGGCTGCCCATAGGTCTTGGTCTTGCCGGAAGGAAACTGCTGCCTCCATATGTGTACGGACGGTGCTACTTGCGTTGCTGATGAGTAAGGTACTACTATTACTATAAAATCAAAATAACTGTTTAAAAAGTACCAGATGAATTAGTGCGTACAAACACTTCCCCTGCATCTTTTTGGCTTAGCTTCGTTCTGGCTACTTCTCAAACCGGAGCCAGCGGCCATCATAAGCCGCCAGCGGAATGGCTTTCCCGGGAGAAATTTTTTCCCCGGTTAATACATCCGTAGCCGACCGGTAGCGGAAGGCCGGGGTCTGGAACGGTACGGAGGCCGCCGGCCCATCGTTGATGAAAAAGTAATGGTCGGCCTCCGGGGCAGCCAGTCGGTACACCAGGGCTCCATCGCAGGAATAAGGAGCAGAAAGCCCGCCCAGGGCATACTTGAGCAGTTGCTGCTCAGCCCGGGGGTGGCCCGGCTTGGTACATGCTCCCGACGCGGCGTAGCCGATCAGTACGGCGGTGCCCTTGCCCAGCTTAGCCTCCGTAATGGCCGGTTTGCCGTTGCTGAAAGCGGCCAGCACGCGGGCGGCAGTGGGGGTCATGTGCACGAAAGAACCCGTAAAGGGCATGCCGTCCACTTCCAGCGACCGGTTGAATCCCGAGAACTGGTTGTCGTCAAGGGTCACGCCGAAGAGCTGTTCAAAGGGGCTTCCCTTGCCTGTAGGCAGCAGTTTGGCTTCCTGGTCGTACCAGGCGCCGGGCATGTCCATGACCAGCCGGCCCCCGGCCTCCACGTACGCTTTCAGCGTGGCGAGCAACTCCGGACTCACGGCCAGCAGGACCGGCAGGTACAGCACCGGGTACCGCGGGCCGAGTCCCTTGCGCAGGTCGGTAGTGGTTACGTACTCAAATGGCACATTGGCATTGATCAACGCCCGGCTCACGCCGATGCGGGCCTCGATGGGTTTGGTCCGGAACGCTTCCCGGCCCTTGATGGACATGGCGGCCCATATTCCTTCGTTGTCCCAGTCGTACAATACACCCACCAGAGGTTCCTTGTGCGCCTGCCAGAGTTCGTCGCGGTACTGCTGCAACCCCTGCCCGATCCGGCCCACTCGTACCGCCCGGGGCGTCACCTGGTTGTTGCGGTCCAGCAGGCTGTACTCTCCCGATTCTTTACCGGCCGTGCGGGTACTCCAGCTCCAGACGCCAAACCCCTTGAAGCCGGCGGCAATCTGACTCAGGAAAAACTGCGTAAGCGTGCCTTCGTCCACGTAAAAACCCTTGTCCTGGCCAGTCTTCTCCCCGTCGAACTGCTGGGGTCCGCCACTGCATTCCCAGGCGCCCGACCAGCCGCCTTTGAAAAGATCATTGGCAAAGGAAGACTGCATGTAAAAGGGGCGGACCAGTTCGTTGCCAACCTGATCGAAGTGCCAGGAATAATGAATGGACGGGTAAAAGGAACCGGCTTCCTGCATGAGTCCCGCAATGCCTTCCAGGTCCACCCCGTACCAGGACTGGGGTAAAAAAAGCCCGAGTTCTCCTCCTCCGCGGAAGGGCGCATCCGGGTCGAAGGCTTTAAAGCGAGCTGCTGTTTCACGGATGGTTTGCAACCCATGATCGGCTTTAAACCGGAAAACATCCCGCAAAATCCGGTACTCGCGCGGGTTGTACCCCTCCCAGCGCCTGGCAAAATCGTCCCACGATTGGAATACGTGGCCGCCTTTCGGTTGCAGGTCGGCGTGCCGGGTGTTGTAGGCCCGGTTCAGGGACTCGATGGTTCCGTACTGCTTTTTTACCCACTCCACGAAGGCGGCTTTGCCTTTGTCAGACAATTCCAGCCCCCGGCCTCCGATGGTGGGGTCAAAAGCGGTGCTGCGGCTCTGGATGGCTTTTCCCGACTCGCTTTTTTTGGTGTATCCGATGGTTCGGGTGATCCGCTCCTTCAGGGCGGCCTGCTGGTATTCCCGCATCCGCGGGTGGTTACGGATCTGGGCCATGGAGAGCCGGGGCGAGAGGTTCAGCTGCTTCAGCAACGCATCGGTGATGGGTTTCCAGCCGCCTTCGCCGTACCACCAGGGAATGATTCCTTCGTCCAGAGCAATGAGTTGGATTTGCTCGATTGTCCAGCCATCCACCGGTAAAATGTCTTTCAGGGCCGTGAACCCGAGTTTTTTCATCGTCTGGAAATGGTTCCGGATTTCGGCCTCCCCTTCCCCCGGTCGCTGGATATAGACAACGCCGGCGGGTATCGGGGCTATTTTGCGGAACTTAGCCTGCTCCGGCGATTCGTGCAGTTGATCGTACAGCGCATGCATGAAGTCATGCCTGGTCTGGGCCGGGGCGCAACCAGTCCGGCCGGCGGTAAGGCTCAGGCAGATCAGCGCAGTGTTCAGAAGGGAGCGGTATCTCATAAACCCGGTTGTTAATCCGACAGCGTATTTTCCCGCAACTGCCCGGCGGTCCGCTGCATGCGTACAAGAGGCATGGCTTTACCCGCTACTACCCGTTTCTTTCCTGATTTATCCAGATTTTTTTCGTGCGATTTAGGTACTATAGGTTCTGCTATTGCTTAACCTTATTTTTCGTACTTCATAGGCTCACCAAGAAGTGAGTATGATAGTAGTCGTGTCCGTTCGCGTATACAGCAAGGAACAGTCCTGGGCTGTGTCCAATGAATACCGGATCAACTATGAAATTGGTAATTTCTTAACCGCAATTCGGGCCTGAATTGATTCAATGGACACGGCCCAGGACCGTCAGGTATCGGAATTAACCGAGTAAGTCAACAGCCAGGGCTGGAAAGTAGGGACCATCATTGAGGAAAAGGCATCGGGTAGCAAAGAGCCCCCTTCACAAATGGCAGGGAATCAAGGGCTTACTTTCTCTGGTTGAGGCTAAACGGGTGCAGAAAGTCCTCATCAGTGAAGTGACCCGACTTGGAAGGCGTACCCATGATCTGCTGGACGTGATTGAACTCTTACATGAACATAAGGTGAGCCTGGTAGTCTACAACTATAAACTGGAAACGCTTGACAAGCGCGGCCGGGTCAACTCTATGGCCCAGTTCCTTGTCACCCTGCTGGCTGATATTGGACGAAGGGAAGCCGAAACCTTATCGGAACGTACCCGCCCGGGCATCAAGTACATTCAATTGAAGGACATTCCCCGGAAAGCGCAGCTAACCGTGCTTTGGCGTAAAGACTTACAACGAGAGTTGTCCTTATTCTTTGAACTGGTGTTTGCTCAGTTGGAGGATAATTCTGCATGTATTGCGTAAGCACCCTTTTACGTGCCTGCTCCCCTACCCTTTCATTTACCACAGCCAATATCGATCTGGGCGTATTAAAAACTCGTTACACAAATCAAAGTAACGAAAATCCTGCTAGCTACCATTTTTTATTACGGATCTTAAACAATCAGCTTCATTGAAGTGTACCCTTTCCATCTCCTATGCCTGTTCTAGCCAAGAATCGAACCTGCTGCACTGCTGCTGGTTACATTGGGAATCTTTAACCTACTTGTATCGCTCAGACAGCCCGCTTTTTCTGATCAGCGGGAGTTTTGGCAGTAAGGTGTTTTTGGAGCTTCTCCATGTCCTGGCTTACCTTCTTTTGAACTACCTTGGCATAAATCTGGGTAGTCTTGATATTCTTGTGACCCAGCATACTACTTACTGTTTCCAGTGGTACACCGTTGGTAAGGGTGACAGTCGTAGCAAAAGTATGGCGGGCTACATGGGTAGTAAGTGTTTTAGCGATACCGCACAGGTCGGCAATCTCCTTCAGGTAGGCGTTCATCTTCTGGTTGGATGACACAGGAAAGAGGCAGCCCTTACTGACGGCCTCCGGATGGTCTTTGTATTTTTCCAGTAGTGCCGTAGCAGGAGACAGCAAAGGAATGTTAGAAGCGGTTTTGGTTTTGGTACGGTCAGTAAAAACCCAGGATTTACCATCTACACCCCGCCCGATCTGGTTAGAACTTAGTTTCTCCACATCGGCGTACGCAAGACCCGTGTAGCAGCAAAACAGGAAAATGTCCCGCACCTGGCTTAGCCGGTTGGTCGTAAATGTTTTCTCCTGCATCAAGTGTATTCTTCCTCAGTGAGGTGGTCCCGCCTGGTTTCTTTCAGCGTGCATTTGAACTTTACAAAAGGATCTTTGTCCAGCCACTCGTTGATTAAGGCCAAGTGGACAATCTTACGGAGATTGGTGATATACTTTATAGCCGTGTTGTGGGCACAACTACGAACAGTTTTAAAGTAAAATTCTAAATTGGAGATAAACTTGTGGTTGAGTTCCGACAAATACATATCATTCTTACCGTACTGATGCTTCATAAACGATTGTACTAGCTTCTGAGAAGTTTCGAATCGTTTGTAGGTACCCAAGGCGTAGTCTTTCCCTATCTGCGCCTGCATCTGACGATTATGGTAGTCAAACACCTCCAGCAAAGTGCGTTGCTTGCCGGTTTTTCCCAGATAAGTATTCCTGATCAACTTTACCGTCAGTACGTCGGGCTGGTTCCTCCGCAAATCCAGATAAATTTCATTAAGGCGGTTCTTGATTGCAGTCAGTTGAACATTGATAGTACGGGCGTCTTCCTTGTTTCCCTTCACACTTCCGGCGGCGACATTCCAGCGGTCGGCATCAATCTTAAAGCTGGCAGCAATCTCGGCTCTTTTGCCATTAAGGGTAATGCGGGCAGAGATGTATCCTTCGTTCTTGTCTGAGCGTACGTCCCGGCGAAGCCAGAAGTTGAACGAGAATGAGTGTGTTATTTGGCCGACAAGTGAAATCAGGTGAACAGGGTATATTACAAGATACACAAAAGACACCTCAAACACCAGCAAAAAGCTTCAAATTTCAAAAATAATGCACATTCGGTTACACAATAAGGGTTTACAGATCGTGTAACCGAATGTGTTGCATACAGATTGAGAAGTATTACAAGATACGCGAGGCTAAAAAACAAAAAAGCCCCGGAATCATAAGATTCGGGGCTTTTTGAATGGGATGAAATCGGATTTGTGGAGTCGGAGGGATTCGAACCGCTACCCTTTAATACTGAAAACCAATTGATTACTCAATACAATTACTCGTGTTCACCCTATAGTTCACTGGACCAATTTTGCATATTTTACCTTCATTTCCATCCCTGATTTGGCCCTATTTTGCCGCTGTTCTATACAATCCTTATGGTACGCTATTATGCCATATCAACTGTAAAGCATCATTCGAACCTTCATAGATTAGCTGTAGTAGTATTGCGTATTCCTTCTATCCTACTAGTTCTATTTTCTAAGCTGGCTTTAGCCTCCCCCTGATAATCGCCTTCGTCTCCATAACAATCCTTTGAAAATTAAGCTCTGCATCTCCCTCTTCGCTGATGTTCGGAATTGCCCCGCTTCTGTAGTTGTGTTTTGCGAAATGTACATTGAAGTTAGGACCCTCCGTTTCCACAGTAGTCCCCATAAACTGCCCTACTTCAAGTTGCATTAACTCCTGAGGGTGAACCAGGCTCCGCTCCTGGAGAGAATAAGATACGGAAGTACCCTGAGTGCCGGAATATGACCTTCCATCCAGTCCCCAGCTGAAAGACTCCGGTTTGCTGTCCGATCTGCCTTCGCTACGCACCAGCTGCTCCTTACGGCCAAACAGCCGGCTCACGTACTCGGCAGTGGGCAGGGAAGCTACCCGGCCGAATAACTGGTTATTTAGGTTGGAAGTAATGGCTTCTGATTCATTCTGGCCGTATTCTTTTTTCATCTGCGAAAAGTCCTGGGCCATGTAAATGGTAGCGACTTTGTTGGAACGGGCTGTTGCGGGGATCTGGTCCAGTTTGGGAATAAACAGGGTCGGGCCCTCGTCCAGCAGAATGAAGCTGTGCCGCTTTCCCTGTTGGTTCATCTGCTTGGTGGCAACGGCTATAAGGCAGGCAATAACTGGGGCAAAGGTGTCTGAGAGCGCAGGGCTGCTGCCAATACATAGCACCTTAGGGGAGAGGGGATGATTGATGTCCAGATCAAATTCATCTCCCGAAAGCACGTAGCATATTTCAGGGCTGTTGATTCTGGCCAGGGCCACCTGGAGGCTGGAAATCATGCCGGCTATCTGACCGGAAGCCTTAAGATCAACGGCCGTAACGATGCTGCGGATCATGGAGGCACATTCATAATCTTCTCGGAGTAACTCCAGTAGCGATTCGTGATCTTCTCCCACCAGCAGGTTTACTACGTGCGGCAGGGTACAGTAACCGGGATGATGCTTTTTCAGGTACCAGATCGTGGCAGTGAGCAGTGCCTGAGCGGAACGAATCCAGAAGTCAGGTTTTTGGATGCTTTCAGGGATGAGGTTATTGATAATCGCCAGGGCGTACTCGGAAGCATGGGCGGCAGTTGGAATGTAGCGGGGATTAAGCGGATTCACCCGGTGGGTCTTTTCCAGGTCTTCAAAATTGACAACCCAGAAACCCACTCCGCTGCTTGCCCTGGCATACTGCTCATAAGCGAAGTTAGTCAGGGTAGGGAATTTGAAGTCATAGATGATGCCGCAGTACCCCTTCTGTGCTGCTTGGGCAATGATGGGTTCGGCCACCGAATAGCTCTTGCCTGATCCGGCTCCCCCAACTACCAGAACACCCCGAAAAGGACTTACAATGTTGACCCAGCTGCCATCTTTCCCCTTCAGGTGAAAGGAGTACTCGTTTTCCTGCTTTCGCCTGTCGTTGCTGATGGGACTTTCCCGACCGGATCGGGACCGCAGTCTCTTTCCCAGCGGGTAGCCGCTCAGTACCGTTCCTACGAGGGAGACAGGATAGAACGCCTGATAATACGGGTTGCGGTCAATGGTGTAGAGCAGGCAGGCACTTGATGAGTAAAGCAGCAGCCAAAGCCAGAGGGGTAGCCTGGTCTTTGATTTCTCTGAACGCCTCTCCTCAGCAAGAGTTCGGCCGGCCAAGGCAAAACATAGCGGGTATAAAACAAGAAAAAGAATGCGAAAGAACTTGCCTCCCCTGGTGAAAAACGTAAGCGCCGAAAGATACCAAAGGGTATGAGCAGGTTCCATCGTCAGGAAGTAATACTCGGCGCCCAGCACAAACAGTAGTCCGCCAGCAATCAGGTAAAGCGTAGCCGCTTGATTGGTTCCATTCATAAATTAGCAGGGTCTATCAAGTTTTAGTATTGGGTTAAGTTTGAGGCTCCATCCCCCGGCTTTGTCCCCTTCGCTTCTTTTGCCGGGGAAATGCCTCCCAGGAAGTGTCAATACCATGAACCGTTGCCGTGCTGGCAATGGACCGCATCAGATCGCTGAAGACGCTCAGTGAGCGGCTCAAGCTACCAGTATCCGGACTCCGCATCTCCTGGGCAGAGACTTTGTCAATAGAGTGACCTCTTCCTGCTTTAGCCTCAACCCCTCCGCTTACCCCCTTACCTGCTTGCAAGTCTTCCGGGAGCCGGCTTGTGAGCGGTACAAGTGCTGGTTTCCCTCTCTGAGCCGGCTCGTGCATTACCACACGCTGCTTTTTGGTGACCGGCTGAAGCCTTTAGCATGGCGTACGGGTCGGGGGCTGAAGGCCTTTTGACAGTGCGTTTTCCAGTACCGACAGGTTACGGTAGAACTTCCAGTTAAACTGCCTTTCCCTGGCCAGACCTGCCACCCGATCCACATTGAGATATGACGGGTCTAGGCCTCGAGTCCGGATGAATTTCTCCAGCCGCTGCCTCAACTCTGCTTGTTCCTTCTGGTCCTCTTTGGCAAAGTATGTCTGCTTTCCATAGGAGAACATGCGGGTAAAATCCCGTGCGTTTTGCTGCTGCCAGTCCTGAACGGAAAAAGTCTCTTTGCTGCTTGTAGGGGAAAGGAGAATTGCCGGCTGCAATCAAGGCGCGCCACGATTACGTGCACGTGGGTCTGCTCCCCCGCTTTCCGCTGCCCTCCCCTGGCAAGCCCTTCCTGAACGGCCTGGTCGTTTCCTTTATGCACCCGCCCGTGGTGAAAAGTGGCAAACCAGACGAGCTCCTCCCCCTTGGGTGTTTTTCCATCCGGCAGCTTAAAACCTTCCGCGTAATTCTCCATGACCCTTCGCGTGTAGTGCTGCAACCGCTCCGAGCCGCTCCCGCCGGAACCACTGCCGTTCTCAGGTGCCGCAACTCCGCTTCGGAGGGCTGATGACCAGGAATAAAACTTGGCGGCCGTGGCCCGTACGCCCTTCGCGTGCCCGTCAATGCTGGCGGCTACCTCCCCGGCTGGAACGTTGGTCCGGGACTGGTTGAAATACAAGGCGCGCTCCCCGGACCCTTTTGCTTCGTGGTCCAGGTATTTGAGCAGTTTGGAGCAGCTCCCTTTGTTGTGGTAGACTGCCCGGCCGCTCGTGAACGGCTTTAAGATTTTGGTGATCATGGTGAAAAAAGACAAATGGTTATCGCAGAAGTCCCTTTAAAAACGCTCCTTCAGGCGCTGCTCGAACTGCGCCATCTCTGACTCAAACCGCTGCTTGTTTTGTGCTGCTACTTCTTTCACCAATCCTTCCTCCTGGCCGGAGAGGTAATACAAAGTCGTCAGGCTGATGTCCTGAATGGTTTTGATCTTGAACAGCAGTTGGTGGAGTTGGGCAAAATACCCGCTCAGCCCTTCCACTGCTCCGGCTACCGCTGCAGCCGCTCATGCAGGGCGTGTACTTCCTGCAGGAGGGGGACGAATACTGCGCTTCCTGAGTTTTGAGCACGCCCACCACCTGGTTGCGGAGCCGGTGTACTTCTTTGGGTACGTCCTCCACTCGGTTGGCTGTCACAGGGTTTAGCTTGTATCGAATGAAGTACCAAAGGGCATTTTCGGTGAAGTCTTTCAGGGATACATCCAGCGTACCGGCATACGTTTTGGCCTGGTCCCTGAGGCCCGTACTGATTCTTAAAGTAGTGGTGGCTTCTTCCGTCGCAAAGGCGGCTACCGGAGTGCTAAGCGCAGGTCGGATAAGAGGCATAATGAGAAGTAGATTGCCCCAAAATCTACAAAGGAGCATTGAAAGTCAGCACGTTACCCGTCCGAATCTACTCCTTATGGTACTAAATGGCTCAAAATGAAGTATTTTGAGAATCTACTGTCACTCCTTCTTGCTACGTTTTACTACGTTTTAGGGCGGAAAATCGAGGGTTTTTTTTATGGGGCACGGGGTTGTCCAATGGCAGGGTAAGGTCTGATTTTAAAACACACTTTTGAGGCATAAACTCTCGGCCTTGCCGCTAAAAATACAGGCATCATATCCCCATTTTGCCTACCGGTTCAGCGCCTTTTCCAGCAGTTCAATTATTTTGTCCTTATCGGCCAGCCGTTTCTCTTTCTCCTCTAGTTGCGCTTGCTTCCCCCTGAGCTCCACTTGCAGCAATTCGATGCCCGGCTCGCTTACCACGGTAGGGGCAGGCGACTGATAAGCTACCGTTTGGGATTTGAACATTTCCGGATCGTCCCTGAGCAGCCAGTCCAGGTTCACGTCCGTAAACGTTCGGGCAATGGCTTCAATGATCTCCCAGCCCGGTTTGGATCTTCCGCTGGCAATGCTGTAGAAGTTATCGGCCCGCTCATAGCCCAGGGCTTTGGCAAACTGGGGAATGGACAGGTCTTTGGCTTTGGCCAGGGCTTTGATTTTCTCACCTACAGGTACCATGCACGGGAGGGTGTATACGGAAATATTACAGTTTAATAAATTTTGACATCATTCTCGTACGTCAATTTTACAAATTAATATTCAATGGTGCAGTATGATACCATTCGAATACGGAAAAACCCCACCGGCTGCGACTTTTCGTGACGCTATACCTGGTGGGGTCTCTCTCTTTCCGGCCCAGTCCTCTCCTACCGCCCCGCCTCGAACAGGGGCAATACCTTTGCGGGTTCTTTCTCCTCGGCCGGCTTCTTTTTCTGACGCGCATGGCCGCTCAGGTGCCCCCGTAGCTGTTGCTCAGTCGGGTAACTTTTGCCGCATTCGGGACAAGCGTAATGCTCAGGCACCTCCACTGTTTCCTCCCCGGTTTCGAGCTTCTCTGCGAACAGGTCCGAGAAGTACCACACCGAGCCCGAGAGCATGGCACTGATCAACGTCGAGGCCACTAGTGATTCTACTGAATTGTTCCAGTGCTGGTAATAGAGCAGATTGCCGGCAAACGAGGCCAGGGCGTAGAGCTGAGCCGCCCGCTTCTTGCCGTTGAGGATAAACATCAGGATGGCTGCTTCAATGGCCGAAGCACACAGGAAAGCGTGCAGCCAGTTGAAGCCGGTAAACTGCCAGCCGCCCACGTCAAAAGACAGGTTCATGCGGCTTACCGCTTTGAACAGCCAGGCCGTGTGCAGGATCTGGGAAACAAGGACGCACAATATGGCCGTAAAGATGAAGGATTCCGAACGCAGGAACCGGATGATATTTCTCATGAAGATGGTAAGGATTGATGCCCGAAAGTGGGCGAAATGGGAAGCCGTTATATCTACGGCAGGTAACTGATGATTGCCACGTCGGGCTGTCGGGCGGGCCGCTGCAAAGGGTACACGTGGATGTGTTCCCCTTCCAGGCGGCCCCCGAAGAGCGGAACGCCACTCTCGGAAAGCAGCCCGTTGAGGGATTGCAACAGGCTCTTGAGGGAGTCAAACTTAGAGGAAGTGCTCATCTCGTTGATCAGGTTTACGGCCGCTACATGGGCATGGAGCCGCTGGCAAACCGAAACCTCCTCTTTGGCAAGCGGCTCGGGCTTTACGTGCAGTTGGTAGCGGGCTACGGGTTTCTCAGGTTCCATATCTGGTCAAACAGGTTTAGTTGTCCGATCTTGAGCAGGATAAAACGATACCTGGCCCGGCCCCACTCAGCAAAGCTGCTCCGGGCGGTGGTCTCCAGCACGAACACTTTCTGCACTTTCTTGGAAATGCCGATCAGCACCATCTTGCGGGCGGCTACGCTGTCGGCGTAGAAGGCCAGTTGCCGGTCGTATTCGAACCGGAGGGCGTTCCCTTCGAACTCGGCCTGGGTGCGGGCATTGGTGGTTTTTAGATCAATCACCGTGTCCGTGCCCAGCACGTCGAGTTTGCTTTTGCAGGCTATCCCGGTATAAAATTCCGTCCAGTACACTTCGTGCTCCCGTTTGCCTTCCAGCAGCCGCGCACAGCAGGGGTACTGGTGCAGGGAACGGATGCATTTTTGGAGCAAGACAGAATCCACGTCCGGGTAGCGGCTCAGGTCGAATCTGTGGGCTTCCAGTACCGCCTCGTGCAGGGCCTGCCCGAAACGAAGGGCGGCCCTCGGCTTGTAGTGCGGCGTTCCCATGATCAGGTGCCGGGCAAGGTCCAGGTCGCTGTTGGAGATGCGCTTGACCGAGTAGTAAGACGACTCTTCCGGCGCAGAAATGAGGGTTTGCATAGGAAAAAAAGGGATGAAGTACGGCGGGGAAAATAGTGGTGAGAAAGGAGAGCAGGCACCCACCTGCTCCCCTCCTTTTCCGTTAAGCGGCGGCTTCTCCGGGTTCGCTGCCCGGCACCAGGGCGGGCAGGTGGTAGTGGTGGTACGCCTCGAGGAGGCAGGTATCCGAAAGCGTTTCGACGCGGAAGATTTTGTGGCTTGCGGCAAAGTCATGCAGGCCTTTCACCGTTTCCGGACCCGCTACTTCGTCCACCTCAAACCCGGCAATGTGGTAGATGATGGCGGGCTTCTGCTTCTCGTTCTTCTTGGCCACGAACCGGGCCGTAATCTTCACGTCCGAGAGGGTCACGTCTTCGTAGAACAGGTCCCGGGCCAGCTTCTCCAGGTTGTCGCGGCTGTAGCCGTGGAACAGGATGGCAGACACGCAATTCTTCTCGTCCACGAAGAAGAGTTCCACCCACTTCTTGCGGCCCATTTGCAGAATGTCGTCCTCGAAGAACCGCCAAGCCATGGGAATGAACGAAAGGCTGTCTCGGGTGGGATTACCCCCGTTGACGTTGAAGTTACCGGCTTTGGCATCGGCCCGGTACTGCCTGGGCTGGCCTTCCAGGTAGCGAAATTTGCCCGTAACGGCCAGAGGGTTACCGCCGGCAATGGCGGGCAGTGCAGGAGTTGCCTCGGTTGCTGCTCCATTGGATGAGACTTGGGTTTGGGTAGTCATGGTTATAAAAGGTTTGGTGAATTTTCGAAGGGAGAGCAACCAATGTGTAAAATACTAGTAATCACCTGACATTTAGAATGGCCATTATATTGTTCAATATGGCACTAAACGTATTTAATTAGGCTTACTACTCGTTATTGCTTAGATAAATATACGAATATATTACATAATATCAAAGCCTTAAGGCAGAAAATTACGTCCAAAATGGTAAATATTTTACAATTTCGCCAACGTATATGTAGGATTTAAGTATTGCGTTATACAACGATAGAAAGGGGAAGGTGCGGAGTACACTGTCGGGCAAAAAGGCGGAGTAAGGAGGGAGTACAGTTGGACGGAGCCTTTTTGAGCGCACTGGCCGGGAGCGGTGTAAGCAGCACCTGTGCGGTGGACGCGGGATAGGATGTGTCCCGGAAAGAGAAGAGCCGGTAGGGGAACGGCATTCCGGGAACATAGGCCACAAAGAGCGCGAAATCGGGAAGGCGGGGTCCGGGATCGCCCGGTACAAAGAATCATTTATTCCATTTACAGGCCTCCGCCCTACCATCGGCGGGGGGCCGGCGGCTTGCGGAACGGGAGGCTATCCCCTTTACAGGGTGCCTTCGTCGGCCATCGAGTAGTAGCCCTCGGTTGAGAGGATCAGATGGTCGAGGATGGGCAGTTCGAGCCACTGACCGGCTTGCTTGAGCTTGCGGGTCAGGTCCATGTCTGCGTGGCTGGGCGTGAGGTTGCCACTCGGATGGTTGTGCGCTAAGATTATGGCACAGGCACGACATTTAAGGGCGGTAACGAAGATGAGCCTGGGATCGGCTACCGTGCCGGCAACGCCCCCGGTGGAGATGAGCGTGGAGCCCATGACCCGGTTGCTCCGGTCGAGCATCAGGATGCGGAACTGTTCCAGCAGGCAGATTTTGCTCTGGTCCCAGCTCTCCAGCAGGATGCGGTAAGCTGATTCGGAGCAGGTAACTCTTGGACGTTGAGCGGCAGGGACCCGGTTGCGGTACACCAATTCGATTTCGGCGATGGTGGAAGCGGTTTTGCGTTTCATGGCAGTAAGTTGTTTAGGTGAAACATTCTTTTTTGCCATGCACAAAGGAGACGGGACGGACCCAAGGCAAACAGGAAACTGAATAAACCAGCCAGGGTAAGGGAGCAGGCTTTATGCGGTAGTCTTTTGCCGGAGTCCGAACCGGTCTCCTAACTTTGCTAAAAATGAATGGATTCAAATAGAGAGGGATGACAGCCTTGGGGAAGCTTTATGCATTAAAAAGAAGCCTGCTAGATTATAAATGTTGTATGTAAAACCGGCAAAAAGCTGGTAATCTGATTAAATTGTAGATCAGCAAGTAGCGCTGTGGTATATTTTATGCCACCTCTTGTCTGCCAATAACCTTGCTTAAAGGCCCGACTCCCCGGAACCGTTTACTATAGTAACGTGAGTTATCGAGGTAATTAATTGATAAGAAACACTTGAAGTCAACACAGTTGCAAAAAAGTAGTTTAAGGAATTGTCAAACCAAGAAACTACTACAATGAGAACCATACTGGACAGCTTAAAGTTAGTTGAAATCTTCATTGCCTGCGATGACTTTTGTAAACAATTCGAGCAGTACTCTATGCAAGAGAACGATGAGCCGCCGAAACAAAGACAGATGAGCGATAGTGAAATGATGAGCATCCTGATCTTTTACCATCATTCGGGCTTCAAGTGCTTCAAGTACTACTATGAACAGATCATTTTAAGAGCCATGCGCAGCTATTGGAAAAACCCTTATGCTATGCGGCTTTTGTGGCTCAGATACCAAGAGTCAACTTTGTCTTGTTTGCTTTCCTTTCGGCTTGTCGTTTAGCTGCCACTACGGAGGCCAATTACGTTGATTCTACCCCCCTGGTAGTGGCCCACAACCGCAGAAAACAACAAGACCTTTAAAAACCTGGCCAGAACCGGTAAAAACCTCTACTGGCTGGTTCTTTGGCTTCAAACTTCATGCGGTCATTAACCAAAAAGGGCAATTAGTCGTCTTCCGCATCACTACGGCTAATGTAGCCGATAACAGCCATGATCTGCTCGAAAAGCTTACTCAAAAACTCAAAGGCTTTCTCTACGGAGACAAAGGGTATCTGACCGGGCTGGCGGCGGAGCTCAGGAAAGAGGACTGGAAATCGTAACCAAATACCGAAAAACAATGGGACTGCAAGCAATCACTTACAAGAAAAACTACTATCTCTCCCATCGCGGACTGATTGAAACCGTATTTGACTGTCTCAAAACCTCTGCGACCTGGATCACTCCCGGCACCGGAGCCCTTTGAACTTTTTTATCAACCTCTGGTCGGCGCTTATTGCCTATACCTTCTTTGATCAGACCCCTTCCATTACCCCTTTCAAAGAACGTATTGCCCAATCCTGCGAAATTGTAGTTATCTAAGAACCTACTATATAACTCACGTTATAGTACCATTACGTTACCTTTGAAGCATGAATAAAGCACTGCTGCAAACCATAAAGAGCCTCATCGAAACAGCCCGGGCGTCGGTGGTCCGCCAAGTGGACAGCACGATGACGCTCACGTATTTTCTCATCGGCCGCTACATCGTGGAGGATGAACAGCAGGGAGAACAAAGGGCAAGCTACGCCACCCAGACCCTCAAATACCTGAGTGGGGAACTGACCAAGGCATTTGGTCGGGGATACTCAGAGGACAACCTGGGGAACATGCGCCGGTTCTATGTGGCCTACCGCCACCGGATCGTATCCACCGAAGAGGCTCCAATTTCCGAGAAGCTTTCTCGGAAATTGGAATCACCTACAGAAACCCCCTTCCGGCTTTCCTGGTCACATTACGTCTTGCTCAGTCGCATTCAGCGGGAGGAGGAACGGGACTTTTATGAAATAGAAGCCGCTCAAAACAACTGGGGCATCAAGGAGTTGCAGCGTCAGTTCAACAGTTCCCTGTACGAACGGCTGGCACTCAGCAAGGATCACGACAAGGTGAAAGAACTAGCTGCCAAGGGACAGTTGATTGAAAAACCCGAAGATGCCATCAAAAGCCCATATGTGCTGGAGTTCCTGGGTTTAAAGGAAGAAGCAGCTTATTCGGAGACGGACCTTGAAAAAGCCATCATCAACAAGTTGGAGCATTTTATGCTGGAACTGGGCAAAGGCTTTCTGTTTGCCGGCCGCCAGGTACGGTTTACCTTCGACGAAGAACACTATTTCGTGGATTTGGTCTTCTACAACCGCCTGCTGCAATGCTTTGTGCTGATTGACCTGAAAATCGGGACACTGAAGCACCAGGACCTAGGACAGATGCAGATGTACGTGAACTACTACGACCGCTTCGTAAAAACAGAGAATGAGAACAAAACCATTGGCATCATCATCTGCAAGGAGAAGAACGATGCGATGGTAGAAATAACCCTTCCCCAGAACAATGAGCAGATTTTTGCCAGTCGTTACCAGTTGTACCTGCCTTCCAAGCAGGAGCTGCAACAGCAGGTACTTCATATCTCAATTAAAAATGACAAGTAGACCTGCGGCGAAATAAACCGCTGATAATCAGCGATGTAAACTAATACATTTTTACTCAAAAACGGTGTTTTCAGCATTATTCCTAATAAAACTGCACCCACGTTTACTGCAACTAGCTGTTTTACAGGACTTTATTTCGCCGCAGGTCTAGTGATTAAAGAGGGAACAATTATAAATACTAGGACTTACGCAAAGAGTTAAATTGCTTTAATCTGTGGGTTTTGTAGTTCGAGTTTGAGGTACTGTTCAAATAACCCGGTGCGAAGCCGATAAACCGTTTTGCAAGTCTCAATGGCTTTGGCTTTGAGTGAAATCCAGGCGTGGTAGCAACAGGCCAAATGATTGCGTTGGGCCTGGGCATTGCGACATTGACACCGTTCAGAACCTGTTAGTTGTTTGAAACTGCGATGAAAGTCTTCAACTTGCCAGCGAACATTTGTCTTGTTTTGGGCAACAAAACGATTCGTTTTTTGCTCTAAGTCATTGGTAATGACCCAATCAATGTGGCCGTTTGGGGCTACTATCCTGAAGAGTCTGACCAAAAAAGGAACCTGTTTTGATTTCACTGATAAACCCGGCACGGCGGCTGAACCCGAAAAATCCAACTCGTCTGAGTGCTGATAAGCTGTATCCCGATGAAGCGATACCATCCGATTGCTCTTCAGTGTAGTGAAGAATGTCCAACCGGCCCGGTGAATGAGTTTGAGATTCTCAACTGAACTATACCACGAGTCGAAAAGTATAGTCCTGACTTTAAGCTGTTTGTGAGTAATTACCCGGCGAAACATATGCTGAAAGTGATCATTTTTGGTTTTAAGATCAGTTTCAGGATGGTAAATACGGTAGTCAATCGGGAAGAAATCGCCCTCATTACCTGTGGAATGAACCAGGTTCACCAGGTTGATTCCATTTACTATACCATGCTCATTACCAGAGTATTGTCGTTTTGCTAAGTCAGTAAACCGGGCGTATCGTTTGTCTTGTACACTATCATCGACGATCAGGAAGGCATCGGGCTTATCGTCAATGTAAGGAGCCACTAAGGCCCATAAATGGCCTGAATGAAAATGTTCCTTATTGAGAAACCGGTATCATGGCTGATCGGGTCTTTATGGTCGGCCATATTAGTACAAGTGTAGTTAAATGGCGTACTGATTAAGTACTCAACGTAGTCCTTTTTGGTAATCATACTACAAAATAATCTTAAATGCGTAAGTCCTAAAATACATACAATTTAGCATTGATTTAAGTTGAATTATTATGATTTTAAACCCATATAGGGAGAGGCTCCGAATCCTGCTGATTCTCTACTTTTTCTCGGATGACTATAACAATCCAGCAAGTCCAGAATTAGTAAAAGTATTCCGAACAGAGACTAAGATTCAGAAAATTGACTTTTTAATTCGTTATCCTGGATACCTTTGCTTCGAATTACTGAGGTCTTATGAGGAGTCGAATAATCCGACCATTGATGAAGTAAGAGAGATTGTTAAATCTATTTTTAGAGATCAAGAACCCCGGCTTCGAACAGATGAGATGAAACGTTTCTTTTACGGAGCTTATGAAGAGTTAGATGATGTAATTGCCTACCTAAAAGCAGTGAACCTAATTGAATTTAAGAGCCTAAGGAGTGCTGGCTTAAAAGACATTCGCAAGGAATACTTTTTAACAAAATATGGGGCAGAAAAGATCGAGCAGGGGTTTAGAACCATAGAACCGGCAAAATGGTACTTCGCCCGTTGCCAATTAATTAAGCAATTTTTTGGTGATTTAAAAGCCAGCGAACTAAAAGAAAGACAGTATGCAATTGAGGTGTATAGAGAAACGCTGCTTGGGAGTTACATTGCCGATGTAGAAGAACAAGTTAGAACTAAATTTTATAATTTATTTGAAGAAAATTTATGAGCACTGAGTTTGAAAAATTAGTTAAATTTGTTGAAAGACAAACAAAAAGTATTCTACCCGAAGAACAGATTAGAACTATATTATCGTTGGATGAAGAAGCATACCAACGTGATAGTCCCTTATCCATAGGCAAAAGCTTAGAAATAATTTCAATTGAATTCAAAGGCCTTAAGGGATCAGGAGTACCTATACATTATTCAAGAAAGTTCGAACTTGGGGTTAACCTTTGGGTTGGGGACAATCTAGTAGGCAAGTCTTCCATTTTTAATATTGCTAAGTTGGCGTTGACGGGCAGTAATGGAATTTCTAAAGATGTACTTACATGGTTACAAGAAATATGGGTAGAGTTTGGTTTAGGGCTTAATCAATTCACTGTACATGTTTCAGTAAGTGCACAGGTTTTGAAACAGGCTAGTTATGAATTTAGATTGTATAGCAAAACCAAGCAGGCTATTGCTCAAATGGATGAAGTTCAGCGGGCAGCGTGCTTACTATTCGAAGGGGGAATTGGCAGATATGAGGAATATGTAAGAACGTTCTTCTTCAAAGAACTGGATTACTACTCCCTACAGTGGACACAGCACTCAAGCAAAAAAGATGACCCCAACTTATTAACTTCAAATGCCACATGGAAGACGTACTTCAAATCAATTTATTTAGAAGCGAATGATTACGATGTTTTGTTCTACGGCCAACAATCTGAACTTATTTTTCAAATGCTGCTGGGATTGGAGCTTACTTATCCAATTAATCGTTTAAAGATTAAAAAGGAGAACCTACAAAATAAGCTCGGCTTATTGAAAGCTGCCAGTACTTTGCCGGATCAGCATAAGCAGGAAGAGGGCGAAAAGCTTTCAGGAGAATTAAAGCAAATTCAAAGCCGGCAACAAGAATTAGAAAAAGAGCGCCAAGCGGCTAGTAGTACTGCCCGTCAAGGGCTTGAGAGAAAGATTGAAGGTGTCAGGCAAAAATATCGAGATGCACTAACTCGCATAAACCAGCTGGAAAAGAGTAAACAAACACATGATAGCACTACTATTTTATTAGAGCGGGAAATACGAAAAGTTGTAGAGGAAATAAAGGAGTTTGACATTGAAATCACAAAGCGAGAGCGTAGAATCACAAATCTTCAAGAGCAATTAGAGATAGGCGGTTATTTCAGCAGTCTTGAAATTAGAACTTGCCCTGGCTGTAGTCACCAGATAGAAAAAAGCAAAATGCTTCAAGAAAAAGAAACAGGACATTGTCGACTCTGTGACCACGAAATAGAACGCCAACCAATTGACCTAACTAATATAGAAAGTCAATTAAAGCAGCTTGAAATCGCTATAATTCAGCTGAAAAAAGATCAATATAACTTGAAAATAAAACATCAAGAAATAACAGCCCAAATTAAGAATAACGGAAAACTTATAGGAAGCTTAAATAAAGATATTGAGTTAATCCGCTTACCATCTATTCTAGATGAAATAACAGCATTGGAGAAGGAACTCAACCAAGTGTCTACGACATTTGATTTAGAAAAGAATTGGCAGGAATCATTATCACTGGCAAGCCGTAGAGGAGTACTAGAGGAAAAGCTAAAAGGATTTGCTCAAAATATACACGTAAACAGCACTGAACAACAGCTCATGGAGCATCAGATTAAAGTTTTAGACGTTGCACGCGAGGAGTTGCAACGAATACGTGCTGTGAAGAGTCAAAAACTCCTCCATCAGTTTGAAGCTTTATATCTAAAAAAACTACATGCCTTTGGTCTTTATAAGTATGAGAAAATTGAAGTTGCTCCAACTAATTTCAGGGTATCTTATAGAAAGAACAGTGAAGATTTCTCCTTTGATGAGATATCCCCAGGTGAGAAGTTGCGAGCAAAGCTAGGTTTGTATATTGCTCTTATCGAAATGGATGTGGAGTATCAATTCGGAAGACATCCACGCTTCATTATATTAGACTCTCCAGCAAAGGAAGAAGGAGATCAGCCCTTTATTGAAGGACTTAAAGATACTCTTGCCTATATTGAAAGAGAATTTGGCAAACAGCTACAGGTTTTCGTTGGCACTGCTCAACGGGAATTGACTAATGCAGTTGATGCTTCTAAAGTAGAAGTTCGAAGAGAGAAGGAGTATTTTTTCTAATTGACATTGGAGCATACGCTAGACTATAACTGGTTCCGTTCACTTCCCTTAGATGAACGCATTGAGTGGATGGACACACTTAAGTGGGATGATATTACCATATTATTTAGTCGTCAAAGCATCAAAAGATTTTTCAGACAGGTCTATGAGAGCGACTCTAATTTATACATAAAGAAAAGAGCAGTTGAGTCAATCTGTGAACTGACATTTACAGAAGCGATCCGTCCTGAGTTTACTAAAGACTTCTTACTAGAAGACGTTTCTTTATCGGATGATAGCTTTGTTGTAGTAGTTAAAATTAAATATTTATTTTTGCTTTACGGCGATGATCCGGAGGCCTACCAAGAGATTGAGAAAGCACTTTCTTGCAATGATGCCGAAGTTGTATCGGAGGCTTATTACAGAAAAGGGCTGATTCACTTACTTTATCGAACCGGCGAAGCAGACGAAACAATATTCTTAAAAGAAGTTGAAGAGGCACGCATTATGTTCGAATCAGCCTCAAATAAAACAGAAAACCGCAGGGACGCTCATTTTTTCAGATTAGTTACTCACTTTATTGTAGAACTATTGAGTAAACAGCATCAATTACTTGAGCAAACGTTGCATAGCCTGTCAACGGCGTTATGGGAACAACGCATTTGGAGTTGGCATGAAGAATCAGATATGTATGAGTGGCACATATATCAGAAATTACACAATTTATGGAGGATAACTGTTCACATTTCCTCCGAGCCAAAATGGGTTGATTATAAGAAAGAGTTCTCACAGTTATTCAAGCGATTTAATGATATTACTGCAATAGACTCATTAAGTATACGCTTTGTAAATACACAAAGGCATTTCAATAATAATGCAACTAATTTCATTCTAAACCAGTATTACTCACAAAATTTATCTGCAACACTGGTTAAAGTAAATTCGATTGTTGCTGAACTAAATGACTCAGAATCAGACCTAAAAGTCTTTTTGCTGGACTTACGAGAAAGGATTCAAACCCGAAACGAAAAAAAAAGTTCCTCAACCATTGAGCACGCGGCTGCGCTTTGTGCACTTTTTCCGGAAGTAAGCTGTGAAGAAGCAGCACAAGATTTATATATGCTGCACCAGCAGGGCTTACAGGTAGAGCAAGTAATTCTGCAATTAGTGACCCGTTACCGCTTGAGGAGCCAACCTGTTCTCACTGATTTCCAAACTGGATTTCCAGCAGGAGACGAGGTTCTACATCGTTTAACAATTCGCATCAAACAACTACTACTCAATTATCCGACCAAGAAACTTGCTGTTTTTTTAGCAGTATTGTCAGAAGTCATTCGTTATGCATTCCAATCACTCGTTCAACCAAGAGACTTCTTTCCACATCTTTATAACTCTAAAATAAGTGATGAAAAGACGTTTCATAAACATCTATACGAAAAATTAACTGCTGGTGCTAGAGCAGTATATTATCATTTTGAAGAGTCTGATGTCATTGGCCGTGGAAGATTGGATATAACCTACAGAGAAAATGAAATGACTTTTCCTATAGAGGTAAAAATAGTTGAACAACCACCTACCTGGGATACTATTCAATCTGATTTTATTGCCCAAATTCAAACGTATACTCATCCCTATAATCAAATAGGAATATTAGTAGTATTTGACATAAGCACTAAGAAAGATGGGGGACCTGTAAATAACTTTAAAAATTTATTCGAAATTCTTTCACTCAAGCCTTACTATAGAATAGCGAATCGTTATCCTGATTATGTTGTTGCCATTATCATACCAGCTAATAAGCTCAAACCAAGTGACTACACAACCTATAATTGACCTCTGACTTTATAGTATACTATTTAAAAAGTACGTTTTAAAACTCAATACCTCCTATCCTTCGCCTCCCTCCCAAAGCTCACCAGATTACACATCTCCCTTAGTCTTGACCGCACCCGGCTACCGTACAGCTTTTCCAGCTCCGAACTGCTGAAGTTGGTCGTCAGGTGCGTTACCATGTGGTTGGAAATGAAGTACTCGTACCGCGTCAGCAGGATTTCTTCCATCACGTTGCACTCGTTGCCGTAGTACCGGCTGATGCCCTCTGAGCCCAGGTCATCGAAGCAGTACGTCTTGGGCACGTAGCCGTTCTCCCGCCAGTACAGTGCGTTTTTGCCGTAGTGCTGTAGCACCTTGTAGCCCTCCACGTTGAATTCCAGCCCCACCTCCCGGCAGGTTTTGAGGTGGTAGGTCTTTTCCCGGGGCAGCATGTAGCGCATCAGCCGCATCAGGCTGGTCTTGCCGCAGCCCACCGGGCCGGTCAGCAGGATGCCTTTGCGGAGGTTGATGCCCAGCTTCTGGGCGTTCTCCCCGTCCTCCAGGAAGTATACCAGCAGGGTGAAGATCAGCCTATGGTCTTCGGGGTAAATCCGGAATCCTTCGCCGTACACCTTTTTGCCCGTTCCTTCCAGGAACTGGAGGCAGTCTTCGAAGCTAAAGCGGTTCGTGGTAGTCTTTGTCCCGGCTGACGTGGCGACGATCCGCCGCAGCAGGTTGCTGATAATGTCCATGTTCGTTTTGGTTAAGAATCCAGTTTCTGGCCGCAGCCTGCCAGTCTTTCATTGCGTTTTTGCCCACCTTCCAGCCGTTGGCCTGGTAGTAGTTGTAGAACCGTTCCGCGAGCCGTTCCCTTTCGCCTGCCGGCAATTGAACTGCTTTCTCCTGCATGTAAGCCCGCACCTCTTCGGGAGAAGGGGGCACAAATGCGGCTGCTTTTGACTTTCGGGAAGGGGGGGCGGCCGCAACCGGGGGGAAGGGAAGCTCGCCCTCCAACCCTGCCGGCTCCCCGGAAGGACGGCCGGTGATCTCCGCTTGCGGCAAAAGCCTAACCCATTTTACCGGCACTGGGGTACACGTCCTCCCTATACTATTCATTGAATAATTCTTACTATATAAGGTGTCACGCCCCGGCGCAGCACCCGTTTGTCCATAGCTGGGGTCAGGGTTGTCTATACCTCCGGACGCCCCTGTCGTTAGGGGCAGCGGTCCGGCTGGGGCAGCCGGCACGGAGGGACGGGACGGGCCGTCAACAAAAATCTGCCGCCGGTTTCCCTTCCCCTTTTCCACGCGCAGCCCAATGTAGCCTTTCCGTTGCAGCAGGGTAAGCCAGCGGCAGACCGTCCGTTTGGTGACCCGGCACCGGGCGGCAAAGTAGGCGTTGGTAGCCCAGCAGTAACCCGTCTGGCGGCACAGGCCCACGATTTCCCCGTAGAGGAGTTTCACCGTCAGGGGCAACGTCTCCTCCCCCTGCATCGCGGCCGGCAGGTGGGCGTAGGAACTGATGAAGGGTTGCTTTTCGGTTACCATAGCTTGTTGCGCTTGTTTTCCTCCATCACCCTGAGAATATCCTCGTAGGCGTAGTAGATCACCCCGCCTATTTTGGTGTAGGGCAGCGTGCCGTTGACGCGCAGGTTCTGTAAGGAGCCCGGGGAGACGCCGAGCAGCTTCCGGACCTGAGGAGATTTGAGCCACTTGGGCGGCTGAAGGGTGCTGACGAATTCCCTGAGTTTGGTCAGCAATTCCTGCTTGAAAACGTGCAGGTCTTCGGTGGTGACAATGTTGGCAGGCATACCTGTTTGGGTTGTTTGGTAATGGGCACAAAGAAAAAGCGCCAACGGAAGCCAAAACAGTGACCAGGTACGAGTCACCCCTGGTCACCCCACTGAAAATCAGAAGAATACGATCAAAAAAAATTTGATTTTTTACATTAAGCGTTTAATTTAGCCCTCCGGGGACGACGCATTTTTGCGTACTGCTATACCGCTACCCTTTTTTTCGAGGTTCACTGCTTATCCCTGACCGCATGGCTTACCTCCCTTCCGATCGTCTTCATCCGGTGAATGATGAGGTTCTCGACCAGCCGGTGGCCCAACTCCCGGTCAGCCCGGAGTTTTTACAGATGATGCAGACGCTGCACTTCCAAACTTTGCGGGACCTGCTGCATTACCCGGCCCATCAGCTCCTGCAACTGGACGGCTTCGGCTACCGGATGTTGAAAGAACTTATTAGTTTGCTGGAGCGTAATAATTTAACCGGTTGCCTGCGGGAATAGGTAGTGCTTAACAGTCCGCCCTACCCGCGGCTCCCCGTTAACGAGTCTTTTCATGCCCAGCTACCAGATTGAAGTATACATTCCGTTCGTTGTGCCTTTTGCCCTGCCCGAAAACCTGACGAGCCGCTTCACAGATGCGTACGCGGAGCTTTCGGAGCTGTCGGGCCAGATCAGTTTCTTTGCCGATGAATTCGGGGAGGCCAAAGTCCGGCTGGAAGTCGTAGTACCGGACCTTGAGACGGAAGAAAACCTTTCCCGTTTTCACAATCAGTCGGGCATTACCACGCACGACCGTATTCTCAGAATAGCTTCCCGGCTGACGGCTGCTTCCGATGAGCAGGAATACAGGCTGCCCGGCAAAGAAGCCTATACCGAAGCAGACGATTCCGTGCTAAAAGACCTGCTGGTAGACGCCTACACCAAGAATGTGTACGACTTTCTGGTGGCGCTGCAACTGGCCAAACCGGGCCTGGTACACGCCGATGCCGGTGTAGTGGCGCTGAATGGTAAGCCGTACGGGAGGACCAAGCAACTCACCAGTCCCGTGCGGGAAGCCCGCTATTTCGTGGAGCGTGACGGGTGGCCGGCTTTTCACGACATTCCCATCCGCAAGGCCTGGCAGTGGGTGTTGGAGGACATGGAAGCCTTTGACAATTTCAGCACTACGCCCGTGCAAAGAGCCTTGCACGCCTTTACGTACCTGTTTGACAACTATCCCAACGACCTGAGTGCCGTGCTCTTCTGGTCGCTGGTAGGGCTGGAAGCCCTGTACGTGCGAGGGAAACAGGGGGTGGTGGAACAGATTTACGAAAAATCCAGGGTACTGCTGGGAGACAAAGCCGACGCCTTGCAGCGCATCAAGCAGATGTACCGGTTCCGCACCAACCTGGTCAGCGGGACGTTGAATATCCCCTCCTATTTTTACATCAATGATGACACGGATGAATCGGAAACGTACGCAGAAAAGACCGGCGATGCCGCTTTCCTGGCCGTAGCCATGCTCACGGCAACTTTGCAGGAACTGATTATGCGCGACCGGAAAAAGCTTGAGTTTAACTACGTTCTCAGCGAATAAGCTGCTTGTGGAGGCGGGTAAAAATGGTTAGCCGCCGGCTTGATCCACGTAGCGGATAATTCGTTGGGCAAGCGCCCTGATGGACCGGCGGGTAGACTCCTCGGAGTCGTAGTACCTGGCTTTAAGACTTTGCAGGGAAATGCGGGGCTGCTTTACGGAAGCAAAACTACGGGTGACGATCCGCAGGATGTCTTTCTGCTGCGGATTGGCGAATACACCCGTCTCGTACAGCACCCGGGTGAGAAAGCTCAGTTCGGCTACGGAAAGGTTGGTTTGAATTTTATCATTGCCCTGATCGGGTTCATTCTGCTGCTCCACCTCATGGGCAAAGGCCTGCTTTTTCTCCCAATAGCGGATTTCCTCTTCGAGCCATTGGATGATCTGGTCCCGGAGCGCCGGGTGGCGGGAGCTGTAGATGAGCTGATTGGCCGAGGGACGTTGTTTGTATCGTTTCAGTTGAAACCATAAACCTTCCAGCCGCTCCCCTTTCTCCTCAGCCCCTTCCAGTTCTTTTTCTATCTGACGGGTGCAGTAGTCAAAAAACAGGGGGTGGTTGAAGTTAAGCTCCTGCAAGAGCCGGCTCACCCCTTTTTCTTCCCACTGTCCGCCCGTAAGCTTCCGGTAATGCAGCAGTTCTTCGAGCAGGCGCCGCAGGTAACCCAGCCGGTGCAGGGTAAGCGCCGTGGGATCGGGCGTATGCTGGCCGGCCAGTTGGTCCAGCGGCACCAGCAGGCACCGGACCAGGAGCGTAGGCAAGTCGCTCTCCAGCAGGGACTTCTTCAACTGCCCGATAGTGGCCCCTTCAGAAGATGGGCGGATGGAAAAATACCACTCGGGCAGTGGAACCGATTGGCTCACGTAGTAACTAAAATGCTCCTCGAGGAAACGGTACAAGCCTTGTACCTGCCGGTAGATTTCCCAGTAAATGGCGGGTACCGAATAATCAACGTCCTCAACAGGAACACTTAACTTCCCTGCCAGCAGCTTTTCGCGCAGCAGCCGGCCCAGGGAAAACAGGCCGTATTGATGCTTTTCGATGTACTGCCGGATGGCTTCCCCGGTGGGTTGGCTGAATACGCTCTGGAACAATGCGGCCTGGATGCGGACAACTTCCTCAGCCACCAAGTAGTAGTAGAACCGGGCTTCCCCTGCCGTTAGCTGGTGCAGTTCCCGGGAGGTGGTCAGATAAAGGGTAAAACCCTTTCCTTCACTGTAAAGCTCTGTATCGGTAACATCCGCAGCCGCTACCTTACAAGCCACCATTGCCTGGCCGACCAGTTGAGCTTGTAAAGCATCCGCATCCTGAAGGGGTGTGTCGCCCCCGGCAGGCATACTTTCCGGTTGAGCGGTATTAACTACATGCCATTCTATCAATTGGTAATGATGCTTTCGCTTCCGGAACCGCACCCGGTAACGGGTAATCCACCCGGAATATCTTGCGCGCAGATAGGAGCGGTATCCGGCATATCCATCCGCCGTCATTACTAAGGGCGACAAATCACCCGCAATGACGCGGTACAGAAACATCAGCTCATACTGCATGCCTGGAGAGGGGTGCATAACGCTTCGGTCAACATATTGGAAGGATCGTAAGCCCGGCAGCAGGCATCGCGATGCCTTTTCTCCTGAGTAGCTTACCCTGGTACGCCCTGGCTATTCCGCGCGGAAACCCAACCTTTCCAGAGGAAAAAAATACGAGGTGCTACCTGAGCAAAACGGCTTTGATGGCACGGCTCACAGCAGCCAGAAGTAATGCAATCCTCCCTGGTTGATCAGCACCCAGGAGGCAATCTTACCCGTCTGTTCATCAAACAAAACATAGTACAGCGGTAAGCCCGGTTCGTTTTTCCTGAAGATGACCAGTATATTCTCCAGCTTCCTGCGGCCTTCGGCCATTTCGGCTTCCCGGTTACCCGTTGGCATTGGCCTTCCCATCAGACTTGTGATCGGTTCGGCTTCCCATACCATCTTGGGCAGTTTACCCGGACTAGAAAACTTGTTCCACGGTACCGCGTCGTATTCGGCCAGATTCATTTCGTTGAGCGCCAGGTCCAGTTGCTGAAGTGCCGCCCTGTAAAATTTCCACGGGCGGCTGCCTTCCACCCGGGAGGAGTCGGACTGGTGTATAAACCGTTGCAAGTACTCGGCATCCAGTTGCTCCCAGGGTGTTTTCTGCACGTACCCGCCAAAGGAACGCACCAGTTCTACCCGCTTTTTTTCTTCCTCAGTCAGAGGTACGGATTGAGCTCTCAGGGACATAACTCCGAGCGTCATACTGATCAACAAGCAAATTATTTTCATGACAATGCACTTTTAAATGTTTAATCCGGGGGCCGTTGGTCTGAAACTTACCGGGCAACCAGGGATTGTTCCTTGCGGGTGAGGCGATAATGGCAGAATCCAAAAAGCCCTCCGCTGCTGCTCATGAGCAGGGTGTTGAGGAGCAGTACCCCCCAGTCGCCGTTGAAGTACAGCAGGCCTTTTCCCAGAAAGAATACACCAGTTAACACAAATCCCAGCAACACGTACTGAACCACCCCGGCGAACGTATTCCCCACCCTGAAAACAATGATGTTGAACAAGACAATGATGAGGAGTGCGGGAATTAAGACACTGGCCATTCCTGATCCGAGCAGGATCAGCATAAACCACCACCCGTAGGTGGAATCCGGTTCCACCAGCATCAGGATGAGGGGAAAAAACAGGCTGGCCGTCAGCAAACCCAGCAGGTAAGCCAGCCCGTTTTTCCATAAGAGCAACAATCCTCTGCGCATAGTCATCATCAATTAATCGACGGAGCCAGTCCAAACCTAGCAGGGCCCCAGGCTGATGGGGGCATTCCCACCGGAGGTATTAACGGGATATCGGGAAGCGTTATTCCGCAGGTCGAGGCCCAATTGTCCCGGCGAGTAGCCGGCATCCACGCCATAGGGAAAAGAAGATTGGGTTTTGGGCAAGCCAATACCGGCTGCATCGAAAACAGAGAATACGGCGTCCGTACAATTCTGGTCGAATATGTTATACATCTCGCTGGTCATGTACCGGGCGGCGTTGGAGGCTCTTGTGAATTGCCCGGCACTTACCGGAAAAGTAGCACTTACCGAGTAGTGGGAGCCGCCATTATTTGAAAATTTGGAGTTTACCCAACCCGTTGAGTACTGCGCCGGGTAGAACCCGAACACCTGCTCGATGTAGGAGCCATCGGCCGAATTCTTCCTGAAGCCCACGAAAGTATGGCCCACGTTCAAGCCGTTTTTGGTATCGCCGCTGCCAGGGGAAGGTTCATCAACGTAAACGGTGATCTGGTAAGTAGAATTATCCGTGTTTACCCCAAAACAGGCCAGGTATCTTCTCAGGTCAATTGCAGGTTTCTCCTGGCCGGGAATGGTATGAGAAAATCTCGACTTCAGGAAGGTATACGGGAGAGGTTGCCGCGGTTCAGGGGTGCCTCCTCCGCCCCCGCCACCTCCTCCGATTGGCCCTTTGGGTAGCGGACCACCTCCTCCGCCCCCGCCGTCACATTCGATGTACTGCATTTCGCCGTCCACGTGCGTTTCGCAATACCTGCCTACGCATACTTTGGTGTAAAAGGTAACAGTAACCAGTTGGCATCCACCCCCTGATCTCCCGGAAGTCTTCGGGACGGATATTTCTCCAATGACTTTGCCGTTCTGATAGCTTACTCCGCTGAGAAACTTCTCCTGCCAGTCGTGCAAAGTCAATATTCCTGAAAAGTTCTCCAGTTGTATTTTCTCATCATTGGCGTAGAAGGAAGCTGAATCACTTACCATTTTCATAATCCGGGCCTGCAAACTCCCCTGCTCCCGGTAGAGCAACAGCCGCACTAACCCACCAATGCCGAGTCCGCCAGATTCATACTCAAGCGGTACGCTTACCGCCGGTAAACCATTGGAAAGGGGGATCATCTCGGCTTTGTCCCAAAGCGGTTTCCGTTCGGGCAACTCTCCGTTTACCCGTCCGGAAGGGGCCGACTGGTTGGTTTCAAACCAGTTCCTGGCATCTGCCATTGTAATGTCCTTGTCTGGAATAACAGGTTTAACCTTTTGCTCCTCCCGGTGACAACCCAACAGGAAGAACACGAAAAGCTGGCAAATAAAAAGTTTTGGAGTGATGCACTTTTTCATAAAAAAGGCCGGTTAAAAAATTTGACATCATATTGAGGGATTTACTTTCGAATCTATTTTAGGTGCCAGAAAAAAAATGCCGTACGAAAGGGGGCGACCGGATCAGGTTACTTATTCTTTGCGCGTAACCGGCTCAACGTTTCGGGAGCCATACCCAGAAAAGACGCAATATGTTTCAGGTGAGCCCGGTGGAAGAGCTCCGGGTTTTTCTCGAGTAATGCCTCGTAGCGTTCCTCGGCCGTTTTGCAGCGGAGATCAATGGCCTGCTCATCTCCGCGCACGTAATACCGTTCCGTGAGAATCCGGCCTACGAAGTTAAACTCCGGATACTGCTGGTAAATCCTCTGCAAGTCCTGGTAAGGGATTGAGACCAACGTACAGTCTTCGAGCAGTTCGATATTTTCGAAACTGGGCTTTTGCAGGTAGAAACTATAGACCGAAATAATCAAGTCCCCCTCCTGCATGAACCAATCCGTAGTTTCCTGGCCGTCATGGCGGTAAAATGCGCGCACCATTCCCTTTTCAATGAAATAAAGCCGGTCACACACCTTGCTTTCCCGGAGCAAGAGAGTCTTTTTGGGCAGTTTCTCCCGGATTAAGAAAGAGGGCAGGGCTTCCTGTAAGGCGGCCGATACCGGTTGGATGTCGGCAATGAGGTTGAATAATTGAGTGTACATAGCTGTAGGGTGTTTGCTTTTGATTGGAACTGTAGTTCATGCGACTATGGTTGTAATCCATCCGATCCGCCGCGCTGATGAAAGTCCCGCTGAATGGCCTCCTTTTCCGCCCGCAGCTTCTGAAAGTAGGCAACGCCCTCGGGGGTAATTTTCAGGGCATGCGTGGTGAAGTCAGTTTTGCCGTGCAGCACCACCGCATATCCGTTCTTGTACAATTCATCCAGTATCGCATCGTACTCGGGAAAGCGCAAATCGTCATCATCCAGGTGGCGAAGCAAATGCCAGATGGGGTAGTAGAATTCATCGCCGCGAAAAGGATACAGCTCTCCCAGGATGCGGTAGCAACGTTCTTGTAGGGTCATCTGCGTAGATGGTTTAGTGGAGACTTTTGTGCGGGGGAAGTAATTGCGGGAGCGGTATTTACCGGAGCAATCTTACTATCCCCTTCGGTTTATTCTTTCAGGTGCATCGCCTTGTAATACTTTATATAAAAGTAGCACCCTTATAATTAAATACACTTGATATTTATCAAGAAATAGCGGCGGGACACAAAAAAATGAGTCAAAAAGTATCAAATTTTATGAATAATGGCCACACTGGTCCAGGGCAAATACCTTTTGGTGCCTTTTGCTAGTCTACCAGAAAGGGGCGCACTTCCTCTTCTTTCATCCTGGTGAAGCGGCAAAAGTCGGAGACGGTAATCTGATCCCCCATCTCCTTACCGCTGGCCTCCCTGATTCGCTTAATCAACCGCCGGGCGTAGCCTTGCCCTTTGCCGGTCATTTTCTGGATATCCTTCGCGTACACGCAAATTCTAACTGGTGCCATTTTGTTCTATTTTGCTCTAAATGGTTTCATCTGTAACCATGCCTCTTTTTCAAAAGCTGCCATCAAAATATCTTTGAAAAGGCTTCAAGCGCGGTATTATCCGCATTATACTGACATTAATTTACCGCAACACCAGTACAAATCCAAGTAAACGGTCCGGAGACATCACCCATGGGAGTCAGAAGAATTTACGTAGCGGGGCTTCTCATTTTCGGGGCTCTGATGCTGGGCAGCTTTATCATCCTGCGCCATTACACCCTTTCGGAATTGCTGGCCAATCTGAGGGATTTCATTGCGGCGAAAGCATACGATCCCCAGCTACTGCTGCTTTTGCCGATACTGTTGCTTCCCCCTCTCCCCTTGCTAATGCTTTATTGGTACGCCTCGGCCGGCAGCAGGCCGGAGTTCACGAACCAGTCCCTGGTCCTGCATGTATCGGACGGCAAGCAGATTAAAGCCGAGAACCAGCAAATGATCGCGCATCTGCAAAGCCTGCTAAAGATGCCGGAAAATGTAAAGCATAACCCGGCTGATTTCGCCGGGGAACTCTCGAAACAGCCGATCAAGAGGGCCTATCCTTCTCTGGATGCCGAGGCGCTCCGACTACAGTAGTGCCGGAAGATTGCCTGAAAACAGTCTTTTTTCATCATACCCAATCCTTTATCACAATGCTTACTAACCCCGTAAACCCTGCCAGAAAATGGCAGATGGCAGTAGTACTGCTGTTTTTTGTCTCCTTTGCCCACGCCCAGAACACGGCGGGTGGCCTCCAGCTACTGGTGGAGCAAATCAAACTGATTGCCAACATTCTCTTTGTGGGTGCCATTATCTGGGCTGCGATCCGCACTGTTATAGCTTTCGCCGGAGGCAGCCCTACGGCCATGCGGAATGTGCTTTACACCATCATCATCGCCCTGTTCTGGTTCGGCTTCAACTACTTCGTGGAGGACATTGCCTCTTCGCTGGGTGGTGTCGGTGCGGGTCAGTACGGAGGTCAGTAAAGGCAGTTGGCATCATTCAGATAATACAGCTATGGTAACACGTCGCTACCTCGAAAAAAAGTCCACGGTGCTGGGCCTGCCCATGTACCAGTTGGGGCTGCTCGTGATGGGGATGGTCATGATGATCGTGGTGAGCAGCCTGCTGAAACTGGCTACCCCGCAGTACCGCTGGTTCAACCATCTGACAGTGGTACTGGTAGCAGGCGGTTATTTCCTGCTCAGGTACGCCGCCGGCAAGCGGCACCCTTCGTACCTGGCTTCCGTGCTCAGTTTCAAGTTGCTGCAACGCCGTCACCCCTACGAGCCTACGGCGCACAGCATCATGAATGCCCGGCAGCCGGTTAAAATGTGAGAGTGATTCTAAACGCTACTTTCGTGCGAAAAACAATTGACGACCTGTTGCCCGTTTTTGCCCTCGAAGGCGGGCAACTCATCTTAAAGGACGGCCGGGTGGCCGCAGGCTTCCGGATTACCCCGCAGGAGATGGAGAAGTTGCCGGCGAGCGGGTACCAGGCAATAGCTGATTATTGGGTCGGGGCCTGTAAAACCTTGCCGGTGGGCGCTACCGTGCAGAAGCTGGATTTCTACTACTACCAGCCCTACCGGGCAAACTACACCGACAAAACCTTCTTTGAGCGCAGCGCCATCAACCACTTCTACAACCGGCTCGTGCTGCAGCATCAGAGTTACCTGTTTCTTTCGCTTGGCCACGCCCGGCAACCCGACTCCAATCCGGTCAATACGCTCTTCGCCTGGGGCAAGCCCTTCGGAATGAGCAATCCTTTCGATGGCATTGAAGGGCGCATGGAACTCCTGCCCCGGCTGGCCCGGGAGTTTACCGGCCTGCTGAACGCGGCCGGTATCGGCGCCCAGCCGCTCGATGAGGAAGGTCTCTCAGCCGTGTACCGGATGTACTTCAACCTGGAGTTTGATCCGGTACCAGGCACTTTCCAGCGTCCTTTCCACGCCTCGGATAATTGCGCCGTGCTGGGGGAAAAGAAGCTGAATGTAATCTCGATGCTCCACCAGGCGGGTATCGTGGAGAGTGCCGTACACAATCAGACGGGGGTTGCTTCTCCTTTTATCTATCCACTTACGCACTACCTGCAAATGCCGCACATGCTCTCCGTATCGGCAACGGTGCTGGATACGGAGAAAACGCTGAAGGCCCTTGATTCGGAAAACAAACTCAACCGGTTCATGGACTTTCTCTCCACGCAGGATAACCTCAAGAAGACGGAGGAGATCACCTCTTTTACCCACGAAGTGAGAACCCACAACCAGAACATTCTGCACGTGAATGCTTCGGTCACCGTGTGGGACACTGACGACCAGGTGAGGCAGGCTTACGTGCACGAAGTGGCGAAAGCCTTCGGGCAAATGGGCGGAACAACGCCTTTCGTGGAGACGATGGACACGGCGAATCTCTTTATAAGCAATGCCCCTGGCAACGGTTTCCACAACTACCGCAAACTCCTGATGACGGGGGACAACGCGGCCCTCTACCAGAACTTCATCTCCAACTACCGGCAGGTAACAGGAGGCGACGAACTGCTCTGCGACCGCTTCCGCAATCCGCTCCGGGTAAAGCTGTTCAACACGAACCTCAACAACCAGAACTCGGTCACCATCGGCCCTTCCGGTTCGGGTAAAAGCTACACGATCGGTAGCCTCGTGGTGCAACGTTACGAGCTGGGATACACGCAGATTATCCTTGACGTAGGCGGCACGTACCTGAGCCTGATGACGGCCCTGGACGGAAAATACTTCGAATATGACCCGGAGCGGCCCCTGAATCTGAACCCGTTCCTGGTGGAGCGGGACGAGGAAGGCACCTACCGTTTGTCCGGGGATAAAATCAATTTCCTTACTTCCCTGTTCTCGGTGATCTGGAAGGGTGCAAGGGGAGAGATCAACCAGGCCCAGCGGGCAGTGTTTACCAAGCTGTTGCCCAGGTACTACACTCATTATAATAAAGAGTACATGGAGCAGCGCACGGACGTTCCTCCTTCAGTTCCCGGGTTTTACGGGTGGCTGGAAGGCTTCGAAAAGAATGATCCGGCAGAATATGCCCGTCTCTCGCGGACCTTTGATTTCACGGAATTCCTGATCGTGCTGGAGCCTTTCGCCACGGGCAAGTACAGGGATGTGCTCAGTTCGGCTACCCACGAAGACGTATCCGAAGAGAAACTCCTCTGCTTCGACATGGCCCGGATCAAGAAGAATCCCATGCTCTACCCGGTTGTGTCTTTGCTCATCACGGAACTGGCCCTTGACGTCATCCGCAAGTACCCCGAAGGGCGAAAGTACTTCTACATGGACGAGGCATGGAGCATGCTATCGGATTCAATGGGAGACTTTGTGGAATCCATGTACCGGACGGTGCGGAAGAACAACGGGGCCATGTGCATCATCACGCAGGGCATCCACGAAATCGTTTCTTCTCCCATCGGGCACGCCATCCTGCAAAACGCCGCCACGCAGATCATCCTCAACCACACCGACGCGACGGAGATTGTAAAACTTGCCCAGCACCTTGGGTTTACCGATCACGAAGTGCAACTCATCCGATCCATCCGCAGAAACGATCCGGAGGGCTACCGGGAACTGTTCATCAAGCAGGGTGACTACGCCAAGGTGTACCTGATGGAAGTCTCCCCGGCCATGGATGCCATTCTTACTTCCAAGCCCGAAGAAAGGGACTACCTGCGTAAGCTGCAAAAGCAGTTCGGCGGCAACATTCACGCCGCCGTCAATCAGTACATTGAGTGGAAGCAGATGAGGAAAGTAAATCCTGAAGGGTCTGCCGCCAAGAGCCCTTCACCCGTAAAGGAGGTGGTATCAGAAGGGAGGACTTCATGAACAACTGGGGCCAGATAGACGCCGGTTTCCTGAGCCTGGTCGAGCTTCTGATGAACCAGATCCGGGCCAACTGCCTGTTTCTGGTACCGGCCTTTATGCTGATGGGGTTTATCGTTGCCCTCATCCGGGCCGTGTTCACGGGTAGCGAGATGATGCTGGACCCGGGATTTATCATCCGGGCCGTAGTGATCTGGTTCATCCTGTTCAACTACGTGGAACTGACGGACATCATCACCGGGGCAATCGAAGGGTTCAGGAACCTGGTTCCGGCCCCCGACGGTCTGATGACCCGGCTCAACAATTTCGCCACTTCGGTAGTCACCCTGAAGCCGGCCGATCCCGATCCGAATGCCTCGCCCATGGACCGGCTGCTGGATTTCGCGCAGGGGGCCTTCAACTTCCAGTTCGGCTTGCAGTACTGGCTGGTGAGCCTGATCGAGCAGGGTGCTACGATGGTGATCCGCCTCGGCTACGAAAAGCTCCGGGCGATGCTTCTGGCCTTTCTTACCGTGGCTGGCCCCTTGTCGCTGACGCTGTCGGTGTTTCCGGGAATGGAAAAGGTGGCCGGGCACTGGTTCCGGGGCTGGTTTGTGGTGCACATGTGGTCGGTGACCTTGCGGGTGCTGGACTCAATCATCGTGGCTTACAACCAGACGGTGTTTGACGCCGCGATGCGGAGCGGCGAGACGGCCTTCATGGATTCCATCCTCATCAACGTCGTCTGCGTGCTGATGTACTTTCTGGTACCCAGCCTGACCTCCTACTTTGTGGGGTATGCCGCAACGAGTGGCTTTTTCGGTAAACTGGCCGGGGTGGTAGCCTCGGGCGCGAAAGTAGCAGCCTTCGGCGCCGGGGCATTCGGAAAAATAGCCGGCGGTGCAGGAGCTGCCGGGTCTGTCTCCACGGGAAGCGGCGCCCTGGCAACTGTCAGCGGCGGAGGGGGTGGCGGGAGTGGCGGCGGTTCGCCGGCTTTGCCCACCGGACCTAATCCGCCCCTTGCATTAGGCCCCGGCGGCGGTTGTTTGCTGGGCGGCGGCTCTCCCGTAGGATTGCCCCCGGGAGGCGGTCCGCTTCCCCCGCTTTCGGGTGCCAATGCCTCCTCCATTCCGGTAAGGCAACTGCCCGTTACTCCGCAACCCCGTCCGGTACCGCTCCCGGCACCGGCTTACACCCCTTACGAAGTAGTATCCTGACACCAAAAATACCATTCAATGAACACTGGCCTGAACGCGGCGCCTATCGTTGCGCCTGATTTTAACAAAGCTTTCAAAATCACCCAGGCAATTGCCATCACGGCAGTGGGCCTGCTTGTCCTCTCCAACTTCATCTGGGCGGCCGCCTACTTTATTGCCAAAAGAGACGGCCAGGAAAGGGTGTACGTCGTTTCCGACGGGGGTACGGTGGCCTGCTACCCTTACCGGAAACTACCGCCCGACGGTGTACGAAGCCAGGAACCACGCCCGGAACTTCATGTCCCTGATGCACTCTCATGATGCGGGCAATTACAACGACCGCATCAATGCGGCCCTCAAGCTGGTAGACAAAAAGGTGGGCGCCCGGCTTTACAACCGCATGAAAAAGGGAGGTATCCTTGAGCACTACACCCGCTTCAACAGCCGCACGGAAATAGAAGTGGATTCGGTAGTAGTGGACGTGAGCGTAGAGCCTTACAAAGGCTCAATCTACACCCGGCAGCTATACAAGTACGATACCGAGTCGCAGCTCATCCCCATTGCCGCCGACTTCGAGATGATCCGTACGCACCGCTCGGAAGCCAATCCCTTCGGCTTGCTCATCACCAACTTCGACTACAAAGCCTACTCCCCTAAACCAGTACGCTAATGAAGAGACCATCCTGTACCGCTTATAAAAGCTTTTTCTTTCAATGTTTAGCCCTCTGCGTGTTGCTTTCGGAGCCCTCATTAACGCAGAACAAGACCAGGGAGTCGCCCTACGATACAGTCTTTGTATCGGGCGGAATGACCACGTACATGATCTTCCCCGAGAATGTAGCGGTGATGGACCTGGGCTCCAAAGGCTACGTGGGCAAGATCGAGAGTGGCAACATGCTCTACCTGAAGCCGCTAAGCGCCAGCGTTGCCCCTTCTTCCCTCCTGGTCAGGACAACCGGGGACAGAATCTACCTTCATTACATTGCCTGTAAGCGCCAGCCTGACAAAATATTCTGGGATTACAGGGCTGATACGTTGGTGGAGACTATGCCGGCTGGAATCAACGCAGCCCAAACAGTAACCCGGCCCCGAATGGTGTATCTCAAGCAACTGGAGTTTTTGAAAAAGCAGAAGAAAAGGAAACTGGCCCGGTACGCATATAGTGGGATAAAGATGACGGTAAGCAACCTTGCCGTGGACCGCGAGGCGGTATACGTTTTGGTAGATGTCGAGAACAACACGTCCGTTCCTTACAAACTGGACTACGTGAGCTTTACCTATAAGGAACGCCGCTCGAAAAAATCCCGCCGAAGAATTGTCCCGCAAGAAAATGTGGTGGAGCCACTGGCTCAACAGGCAGCCACTGCGATTGCACCGCAGGGTAAGGAGTGCCTGGCCTACGCACTTCCGCTGTACGCCGGCACGAACAAAGGCTTTCTGGAAGTAGTCGTCCGGGAAGCGGACGGCAACCGGTTGCTTTCGGGGATCATTCCGGCCAGGAAAATCGCCCGTAGCATTTTCCTGGCTTCCCCAAATAATGCCGGTAGAGCGCAATCAGAAGCAGCCAATGAACCACTTCCCAATTCTCAAAGCGATGTCCCTTAAACAAACCCTCGAAAAAATAACCAGTAAACGCTCCGCGGCAATTGCTTCCTCCAGGAAGCGGCAGCTCATCCTGCGGGTGGCAGGGGCTTTCGTACTGCTGATCGTGGCTTTGTACTTTGTGCGCCAGTTCAATGCGTTGATGAAAGAGCGGCAGATCGGACTTACCCCTCCTTCCCGCAGTGAACGACTCGATACGACCAGCAGCAAACCGGCCGCCCTCACCAAGCTCTACGAACAGGAAGAAAAGAACCGATACCGGGATTCGCTGGCACTGGCCCGGGAAGACAAGGCCCTCCAGTACATTGTTATGGACTGGGAGAACCTGTATGACGTCCGCAAGAAGCAAGCTCTCAGTCAACCTCCGTCCGAATCACATGCTACTGATTCCCTGGCTGCTCTGCTCAAAATGCTCAAAGCAAAAGATTCGTCCCGCGTTGCCGTTTCGCCGGCAGGAGCAAAAAAGCAAGGCGGAGTGAAACGAATGCAGGGTAAACCGAACCATCGCCGGCCGGGCTACGCTACCCGGAAAGCGGACAGACAGGAACCCTTTTCTTCCGCTTCCCTCCCGGCTGACCCCTTCAATACGGTGAGGGCCTCTGATTTTGCCGTAGTAGCCAATAATCCCTCTCCTACTTTTGCTCCGTCTGCCTCTCCTGGCCGGGTAAGGGTAGCAAGTGAACCGGCTTCCGGAGGCATTGCCGGCGAGTTAATTCCGGCGGTTGTGCACGGGGAGCACAAGATTGCCCCAGGCAGTAAAGTAACGTTTCGCACCCTGAAGGATGGCTATTCGAACGGCAGAATGCTTCCCAAAAATACGCTGGTTACGGCCATTGCCGACTTTGGCAAGGGTCGGATTACCTTCTCGAATTTCCGGGCGAAGGTAGCCGGCACCGGTGGCTCCCAGGCGGGTGTCCTTTTATCCATGAATTGCTATGACCCGGATCTGATTGCCGGTATCTCATTTCAGGACCAGCCGGCGGTGGAAGCCGAACTGGGACGGGGAACGTTATCCTCCCTGACGAGTGCAGTGGGTGACTTGAGCGCTAACATTCCCTACGGCTCCCTGGCAAGGGCCAGTTCTACGCTGGCCCGGGGTGCCATCAGGGGCGCCGCCCACGGCCGGCAGCAGTTCATTTACCTCTCGGACGGCTACAAGGTGCTTCTGGAACCGCAATCCCTCAAACAATAATCTAAACCAAAGTCAACCCATGAAAAAGCTAGTGGTGTGTATGGCGATTCTTTTGCTTTCGCGGGCCTCGTTTGCAGCCGGCATTCCCGTTACCGACATTCCCCGGTTGATCCTAGAATTTATTACGAACCAGGTTCTCATGGAGAAAGACCAGGTGGTACAGGCCGATAAACTCAGGAAGCTGGTCGAGGTGCTCCTAGAAGCAAAGCAGATCCGGGCGCGGCACACGGAGCTGCGGGCAATGGACGAGGATATGGAAAAGGAACTGATGCTCGTGAGGCAGGTTGAAAATCTGAAACTGCATGACATCCTGAGAATCACTGAGAAGGTGATTGCCGTGACCAATGAACTCTACGCGGAAGACCTGCCCTTCCTGGAGGAATACGCCTTGTTGAAAGACGCCCTTCCCGGGGTTGAAGGGGCCAATGAGGTGTACGACTTTATGGTCGGCAGTGCTTCTCTCTACGGCGAGATAACCGGCCGGGCTCCCGCCACTTACCAGGAAAGTGCGGAACTCCTCCAGCAACAGGCCATCCGGCAGTATGGCGTGGAGGTAGACGCCGCCAAAAGGGCGTTGCACGCGGCGCTTTCGTATCACCAGCTCTCAGTTGACTTACGGGAGCAGGCCGCCGACCTCTCCCAAAAAGTAAACATCGAAGGAAGCTGGTCCATGACGGGCATCGGTGATCTGTTTTCGGACCTGCCCGACATCGGGGGCGGGATACCGGGGCTGGAAGATATGTTTGACCTGTCCGAAAAGATCAGAGACTGGTCAGCCGACATTCGCCGGAAGGTAGGCTTGGGAGACACAGATAACCTGTTCGGGGGCGGCGGGGACAAGTCTGACAAGATCGGGGAGGCCGTGCAAGAGGTAGTCAGCGGCTTCGACTTTGCTGGTTTATTCCAAACCGTCATCGGGCTGCCAGGAGGAGAATCAGCAGCGGAAGCACCCGCCTACGCCTTGGAGTTTGAGAAACAAGGCCTGCGCTTGACCACGGGAGAACGCATCGAAGTGCAAGGCATTGCCCTCGACAACCTGGAGCAGTCGCTGGAACTGCAATCGGAAGCGGACCGGCTCATCACCGAAACCCTGGAAAAGAGTGAACACCAGCATAAAGTGGACCAGACGTACCACAATGCCCTCTTCCGCAAAAGCCTGCTCGAAATACCTTTTACTCCCTGACCTAAAAACAGTGACCACCATGAAAAAGCTACTGATTCTTTGCCTTTTGTGCCTCTGCCCGCTGCTGGTTCGGGCGCAGATACCCGTAGTGGACGGACTGTCCAACAAGCAGTTGCTCAATGAGCTTGCAAAATGGGTGCAGGATTACGCCAAACAATACGGCCAGCAGGTCAATCTGGAAAAGATATTTGGGGAAAATAAAAATACGAATGCGCAAATAACAGCGTTACTGCAATTAAAGCAACAAATCGAAAAAGGGCTTTACAGCGTAAAGGACTTTCAAAAGTTGCGCATCAGTGATTTGAGCCGTATATTAAAAGAAGTGTACGGGGTCGGTTCGCCCGTTGATTATGGGCGCGATCTACCATTCATGGAGGAGTACGGGGCGTACCTCGGCCAACCTGCTTCGGTGGGCAATGCCGATGGGTTGTACAACTACCTGCTGGCCAGTACGGGCGCCTACCGGCCCGAGGAAAGCGGCACCCTGAATGGATACCTGAAGCAGGCCAAAGAGCAGCAAGCCAAGGCGTACTCCATTCACGTAGCCGCCCAGAAACGGAAGATGGCCACGGCCATGACCTATAAGCGCCTGGCGGAACGGTTCGTCGGGCTGGCCGAAGATTTAGCGGCGCAGGTGAACGCAGACGGGGAGCACCGGATGAGTACGGGTGAACGGATAAAGGCCCAGAAGATGGCCAACGATTACATGATTAAGTCGGTGCAGATGAAACAAAAGGCCGATCAGCTGCTGCAGGAAGCCACGCAGAAGTCAGCGGTTGTGCAGCAGGTTGATCAGTCGAGGCAGTATTATCTGAACCGCAAGGCACTGGAGCAGATTGCGATTGATTAATAGCATACTTACAACCACTATGAAAGCAGACAACCGGACATTCTTTTCCCGGGGACTCCCGACAAACTTCTTTCTCCTTTTGTTTTTGCTGCTGGGCCAGCTCACCTTCACCGGCTGCCGGAAAGATGAGGAGGATGAACCCAGTGCCACCCCCATGACCCTTTCGGCGAGCCTGGACGGCAAGCCTTGGGAAGCGACCGGTTTCCTTGTGGAGAAAACGGCTGCTACCGCAACGAGTGACGCCGCGCTGCTCATTTCCTCCCGATCAAACACCGGCGGCATCCGGTTGAATCTGTACCTGTATGGGGTGGACAAACCTGGTACGTACACGGTGAGCAGCCAGGATAATAACCGGTACAAAGATGCCGTGCTGGAAGTGAACGGCAATCAGAATGGCCTCGATACCTTTTTTGGCTGGGGACCAACCACCTATACAATTACCAAGGTGGAAGGGAAACACTATGCCGGTACATTCTCGGGCACTTTCGTGGATGTGACGAGAAACAAGACTATTCAGGTAAAAGACGGCAAATTTGACGTGAGGGAGGGGATACAGGGGGAGCAGTAGTACGGGAAAGAAGTTTACTGCCTCGGCAAATGGGAAAAATCACTCCTTGTCATTCCGGCAAAAAGTGCGGATGGCTTGGCTGCATTTGCGATAAATGCTTTGGCCTCCTCTATGATACTTTTCAATTCCTGAAGAGAAACACCGCCCAGTACTTCCTGGATGGCAGCAACCTTCTCGCCGCTTAGCTCTTCTATTGGAATTTCGGCAACAATTGCAGTTTTCTCTATTTCTTTCAAATGTTTTCGTCGGGCTTCGTTCAACTTTTCGCGGTTTAACCCAAAAACATTTATAGATTCTTCGCCTTTATCGGTCTTACCAAAAGGAACTTCCTGGCGAAAACCAATGTGCTGCTCGGGATCATCCAGGGCAGGATTTACCAGTAAGGTATCGGCAACCGATTCCTCTTTGGGTACACTGTGGTGATTGATCGCTCTGGTGGCACCGGGCACCAGGGGGAACAGGTTCTTCTTGAATTGCTGGTTGCAGATTTGGCAGGAGAAAAAGAGGTTGCTCCATTCGTAAGCCAGCCAGTAATAACCGGGCTTCGACAATTTATTCTTGGCTTTTTGCTTGAAGCCGGCTTTAGGCCGAAAGTGTTCTACGTCTCCGAATCCGTGGGCTAGAAAAGAACCTTCGCAGAAGCAGCATTTCTCGTGCTGGTCCCGGATCAACTGTGCTTTAACGTCTTCGTGCCCGTATATCTCGTTGTCAAAGGTAAACTTTTTACCCTTCGCAGGAACGTGGTAATCAGCGGGACTGGCATCGTAAGCCTGACAATTCCGCAAAGTTTCTGCGGCTCCCTCCGTCAGCAGTACAGCAGGGGGAACGGCAGATTTCATTACCTGAATCATATCTCCGTGAGAGGCTTAAAAAAACGTATTCTATTTTGCTGATTCATTGGACGCATCCTCTCCGGTAGACTTTTGCGAGTCCGCAAGGATCATGGCAATGCGGTCAATGGCCAAAAAAGCACGTTCCTCCGCTGGTGTCTCCCCTACCGGCAGTTCCCCGATCTGGCTTTCCAGGGTCTTCAATCTTTTTTCATCCCGGCCGGAAAGTGCTCTTTTTGATAAAATTTTCGTTCTTTCTTCCAAAAGCTTGGCGGTACTGGGCGAACGGGCACTTTCCAGGCCGAATAAATCACTGGTGAGAATTTGATCTACTCGCCAATTTCGGATATTGGCAGGATCGTTATCAATGATTACCTGATTACCTTTTCTCTTCAACAAAACCAGATTGGCGTCTTCAGCGGCTTGAGCAATCAGGGGACTGTGGGCCGTAGCAATGAACTGCGTTCGCGGAAATGTCTCCGTCAAAAAGTGGATTAACTCCCGCTGCAACTTGGGATGTAAATGAAGGTCAATCTCATCAATAAGTACTACTGCTGGCTGCTCAAGGGGATTATCAGCATCTTCGTACCGGTCGAGCATGCGACTGGCGAAATCGACCATCCAGGCAATCAGCGTTTTGTAACCGAGGCTCAGTTCATGCAGGCCCACCCAGCCGTAGTGGGTTTTAAAAAGCACTTGCGGAACCTTGTCACTACTCTCAATGCGAATCTCACTTACCTCACCCCGAAGCAGCGTTTTCAAGATGCTCATCACCTTGTTTTTTTTCTTTGCTGTTCGGGTATTTTCTTCGCGCAGCGCCTTGTAATCGGCCTGAATAAGCCATTCCTCAGCATTCAACAGCACAGCCTCATCATTGAATAAATTCGCGGATGGAAGGTCTACTACAGTATTGGTGATAGCCGAATTGCCGATTCTTCGGGCTGCCCCGTACCCATAACAATTAAAGGCATCATTGTAAAATTCGGTATCTTGGAGAAACTGAGCGAAACCTTCCTCTATTTTTAAGCCAGTCTTGCGAGGTTCAATAGATTTGGAATCAGAAGACCTAACTGATTTTTCTCCAAAACCGGTACTTAAAATATATTCGCATTTTAGTGTTGCTTCCAGTTTCTCGTCCCGCACGAAATAATTCGACCCTAGAGGTGCAATAGAGACGTACATATTAGTTAAAGCCAGGAACCCACCCGAACCAGTAGTTGGATCCATGTTGAATTTCATGCGTCGTTCGCCTCGACCGGATTTATGGGTTGATCCTAAGCCCCTACCTGATTTACTGAATTTTGGAAGATATGAAATAGGAGTGGTAATTGAGCTCACTGCTGCCAATCCTCGCAAAAGTGTTGTCTTGCCAACGCCATTATCACCCAGGATGATTGTCCAGCGGGCGGGCTGGCCTTCTTTGTCGGTGAGCCGCAAGGTTTGTTTGGCACCGAAAGACCGTACGTTTTCCAGGGAGAAATTCAGGAAATAAGCCCCTAATTCTTTAGGACTATTCGTGTCGGAGGGTTTATTCGCGGAGCCAGCCATAAGATTGTTTTTGCTTATACTTTAACGTACATCCGGTTAAAACAACTCCCCCTGCATCACCATTTTCTTCTTCCCCTTCGGTTTCCCATCCTTTTCGGCCCGTATTTGCTCCAGCAGCACCGAAGCCGGTTCGTCATTCGGGTCCTGCGGCACCAATTCCCCGCGAAAGGCTTTCGCAAGCAGGGCCTGGGGAAGTTTGTCCAGGTAGGCTTTGGCTTTGTTGTACTGCGCTTCGATCTTGTCGGCTTTGGCAAGGAGGGATTCTACACGGCTGGCAATCTCCTGTTGCTCAGCCAATGGTGGAAGTGGGATTAAAAAATCCCTTATCTCTATAAGGTGCAAATCCGGTGTCCCAATACCACTTACTCTGTCTCTCGCTTGCGAAAATACAAATTCAGAGTTTAAAGCTATTTCCAAATATTTATTAAGTAGCGAATCAAAAATAGGGATAAGAAATCGGAAGTTGGTAAATTTGGGGTATGCGCTACATCAAAGAACTCACCCCGGAGCAGAAACAGGCTTTAGAAGAAGGGTATAAAAAGGGAAAAAGCCACTCATTCGGCAATCGGTGCCAAGTATTCTTTTGTCTCATCAAGGCCACTCGGTGCAACAACTGGCCCGGATGTTTCAAGTCAAGGACCTAAGTATTTACAAGTGGATGAACCGCTTTGAAAATGCTGGGGTGAAGGGCTTGCAACACCAGCCGGCAGGGGCAGGAAAGCCTTGCTCAAGCTGGAGAATCAGTTCCATGTGCAAGTGATAGCAGAGCAGATCGAAAAGCAAAATCAGCGCGTAAAACTGGCTAAAGAGCAGATCGAAAAGCAGTTGGGCCACTCTTTAAGTGAGAGTACATTGAAGCGGTTTTTAAAAAAGTGGTTACCGCTGGAAACGCTTCCGCAAATGGGTAAAGCCTTTGCAGGATGAAAATGAATACGAGCAGAAACGACTGACTCTGCTGACTTTACTGCTGCTGGCCCAAGCCGGTTACATTGATCTTTGTTTTGGAGATGAAGAGTGGTTTTCCGCTCATGCCTACGGTTCCTTACGGGTGGATCAAAAAGGGCCAGCAGGCTTGTATCTTATCGCGGCATAGTGGTAGAATAAACGTGTTTGGCTTGCTTTTCCACCACCAGCAGCGCTGACCAGCTATCAGAAAGGGGAAAGTCTCAATTCGCAGTTTATTATTGATTCCATCACTGACTTTGCCCAAACCCTTCAACTACCCACCCTTGTGGTGCTCGATAATGCCCCTCTTCACACCAGTGCTGCCTTTCAAGCCAAACAACAAGAGTGGGAAACAAAAGGGCTTTATGTGTTTTTCTTGCCCGGTACAGCCCTCACCTCAACCGCATCGAAAGACTCTGGAAGCAGATCAAACACGGCTGGCGCAAAGCCCAGGACTACCTTTCTTTGGTCCTGCTCAACCAGGCGCTCTCCCAAATTCTGACCGGCTTTGGGACCACTTTTACTCTTGATTTCTCTGAACCTGACTTAACCTTTTTCCTATCCTAATTTTGATTGACTACTTACTTTTTCTATTCTCGAATTAGTCGGGGAATCATATCGGGTAGTATTGCCATTCTGTCGGATGCCATTCATGATTTCGCTGATTCCCTCTCGCTGGGCGTAAGGATGGTATTTTGAAAATAAATCCCGGCAAGGCAGTACGGATAAATACTCTTATGGGTATGCCCGATTTTCACTGCTGGGTGCCCTGGTAAATGCCTTTGCCCTCTTGCTGGGTTCTGTTTATATCATATACAGATCAGTCAAAGGAATCATCAACCCACAAATGCCAAAGGTGGAGTGGATGTTAGGTATGGCTGTTTTAGGGGTTATCATGAATGGAATAGCCGCCTTGAAATTAAAGGGTGGCAAGTCAATGAATAAGCAGGTCATGACGATTCATTTGATGGAAGATACAGTGGGTTGGGCAGCTGTACTGATAGTTAGTATCATTTTGTTTTTCGTAAAAATTCCCATTCTTGATCCCATCCTGGCCATTGTCATTAATGTTACCGTACTGGCTTTTGTGTGGACAAAACTGGTTAAAGCCATTAAAATCATGCTCCAGCAAGTCCCCTAATGTAAATCTTCCCGAATTACGCCAGAAAATATGCTGCTGGATCACGTAAAAGAGGTGTCCCACCTGCATATCTGGTCGCTCAACAAGGAAAAGCAGTAGTATCTACCCATGTTACGGCCAAAGGCTTAAAAGATTTCGGGATAGTGAAAACTTAAGGAACAAATCAAAAGGATTTTGGCTTTTTGAAAACCGAGCATATTACCATTGATATCCAACAGGAGTGAATCAGCCGACGCTAATCTGCTTATTATTTGAGCAGATGGCAAATGAAACATATTAAACCACTCTACTCCATCCGGAACAATAAGCAAGGCATTAGGCTAAGCGGTCTGATCTGATTCTCACCTATATTTCAAGATATTACTTGTTTGCTACAAGTATTAGAAGAGATACTAAAAAAGAAGAAGCCAATCCTATTTCAAGATTTTATTCAATAATGGAATATGTTGAAACCATCATCGTTGGAGCAGGCGCAGCGGGGCTTGCCGTCGGCCTAAGAATTGAAACAAAGGAACATTAAAGTGATTCTGTTGGAGCGTGGCCGCCAGGTAGGGCAGCGTTGGGCAGATCGTTACGAAGACTAAAACTTAATACTGTTGGATGGCTTTCTGAACTGCCGGGACTTTCTCTTGAGAAGAGAGTTCAGCGGTTCCCGAACCGAATGCAATGGATAGAGTACCTTCAGCGCTATTGGAAGCATTACCAGCTCGATACCCGGTTCCAGACCAAAGTACCGGGAGTCGATTGTGTAAAGAGGCAAGTGGTTACTTGTAACCACAAAAGGTGAATTCAGCTGCCGCTTTCTTGTTATGGCAACAGGCCATGACAACGTTCCTGTTGTGCCACCATGGGAGGGACTGGAAGGCTACTCAGGGCAATTCCTGCACTCTGCCGATTACCAAAACCCGCATCCATTTGAGAACAAAAATGTACTTGTTGTGGGATCCCGGCAATTCCGGCTGCGAGATTGCCGGTAAACTCGCTGAGGCAGCATGTTCAAAAATATGGATATCCATACGTTGCCCGCCGCTGATTCTTCCGGAAACCTTCCTGGGGATTTCCATCACTACCCAGGGCTGATTATCAGCCTTTTTCCAGATCACATTCTTGATCAACTTGGCTGGGCATTACAACGAATCTCTTTCGGAGATTTGTCCCCATGGGTTGCCGCGCTCTGCTAAACGTTTATCAGACATGCGTCACCATTATTATTCTCCACCCATAGATCGGGGGTTCATCGCTGCTCTGAAATCGAGGAAAATAGAGGTAGTAAGTGCTGTGCAAAAATTCGAAGGCCCCCATGCTATCCCGAAGATAAATCCGTAATACAACCAGATACTGTCATTGCCGCCACCGGATACCAGCATGGATTAACAGTTTTACTAGGACACCTTAATGTGCTGGACAAAGAAGGACAACCTCAGCTCCTTGAAAATAGTGTATCCGCAAAAGCTTCCCACCTTTATTTCGCCGGATTCCGTTACGGTTTACTTGCACTTTTACCCTACATCAAAGAAGATGCCCGTAAAATCGCTGAATCGATCCTCAGGACACAGCTTATATAACTTTTGGCAGGTAGTCTGTTTATCCCTGATTGTTTCCGGATAACCGTAAACTGTCGCCCGGCTGATCCCAGGAATGCGGACAATCCCGTAAGCCGTCTTATTTTTCTGTTCACATGGTTCTTGCCGCTTATGCCTTGGCCATTTGCTGCTTTAGCTGCTTTACCGGAATTTTTGCACCTGCAACGTAGCCCGAATCAGGCAAGTCACTTCTTCAGTTACCAGCGTGACCGGCGATCATGCCGTTACACTAACAGTTGCTTTTCTGCCCTTAGCTTTAGCGGGACTTCCGGTTGGGAACCTGCCCCTTCGTTTACACAGGCCATTGTGCTTTTAGGAGTACTGCAGGTTTTTCAGGAATCTGGTTATCAAGCGGGAGGAAGAAAGGAACAACAAATGGATCATGCAGAGCAGGAATGAAATACATACTTTGGCTGTTTGACCAATTCGATGTGTGATAGACATAAACCTACAAAAATTATATACATAATTTATAGAATTGTGTAAAGGCCGCTTGTCCCCTTGGTGTTAACTTTGTAACAGTTACATAACTGGTTGTTCTTCTGAAAGTATGTTTAAGCACGTCCTACATATTATTCTTGCGCTTACACTCCTGATGTCGTTTACAGGAGTTGTAATCACTAAGAATTACTGTGATGGCTTACTAATGTCTTCCCAGATTAATTTTGGAGGGGCCGATCATTGCTGCGGCTCGGAAATGCCAGCCGGGCATTTTGCGCAGGAGTTTCAGTCGGTTAAATTAACCGCTGACTCGGATGTACAGATGGAAGGAATAAAATTACCGGCAGCAGGCATTGTTACGGTATTAAATTTTATTACTGAGTACCTCCAGGCGGCAATCCAGGAAAAGCAACCCTTGGCTGTCTACGCAGCTCCCACCCTCACACGGGATATTCCAATCCTAGTCAGGACCTTTAGAATTTAGTAGTAAGTAAGACTTGCCGGGCGTGGCGGGAAGATATTTGTATCCCCCCTGCCCCTTTGCTTCCAAGCCTTCAGGCTTAAGATAGCGCTATGGCTTTTGCTTACTTTCTTACTATTATATTCTTTTCCCGTGAAATCTTCTCTTTTCATTGTCGTTCCAAGCATTATTTTAGGTTTTCCCCTCATCAGTCAGGCTCAGCTACCGGCAGATTATAAACATCGGCTAATGCACGCGCAGGACGTTAGTACGAACCACATTCTTTTGTCAACCCAGGCAGAAGTCTCTGGCCAGCGGCATCATTACAAACTCGCTTCAATACCCTCCGGCCGTGCTATAAACCAGTTCCTTGAAGCTGCTTCGGCTTGTTGTGCACCAGCATTTTATAGCGCATTCTATTCAATGGCTAATTATAAGCGTCCCTACCGGGTTGCAGACAAAAAAAGTTGCCTGAAGGGATATCCCTGTCAGCAAGGGGCGAAAATGGCTTGGTGCGCTAGGCAAGGCGAGGGAACACTGCTCGTTCTACCCAATGCCCTCTTACGGGAGCACCTGGGGAATTTTCCCTTACAGGCGGATCAGATTTATTAAGTTGGAATCCTAACTTAATCTGCTCTTTTCCCGTAACCATTTAAAATATAGGTTTTTAGCGTGAAGGCTTCTTTTTGCCCTATTCCTATAGAGTGCCCCTGTTCAGGTCTGTTTTTATAATTGATAAAAGGATAAATGTTACCCGCAATTAGAAATAGTATTAGTTTCCTTTTGATTGTAACCGTACTGATTGCCTCAGTGGGATTTACCATCACAAGGTACTATTGTCCGGTTATGGACAAGACTACTGTTGCTGGGCATCAGGAAAATTGCTGTTGCAAGGGTAGTATTCCGCAAAAAGATGCGTGTTGCGATTTGGAGAAATTACTCCTGAAATCAGAAGCATTTACGGATGCGCATCATAGTAAAAGCCTCCATAAACAGCTTTCACTGGCTATTTCACCAGTTGTTCTTTGGGTACTCGCTACTTTTCGGGTAACGGCTGCCCTCACACTTGAACCTGTTTACCTTTCTCCACCTCCCCGCTCGGGTAGAGTAATTGGTATTTTATACCAAGTCTTCTTAATCTGATACGCTTGTCTTTCCCGGACCTGAAGAAGGGAAAGCTTTCTGCCGAGGCCATTGTCCTTGCTTTGGAGCAATCACAAAGCTATTCATCTGTAAGAGCCTCCTTAGAATGAAATAGCATATCTCCCCTTTCTCGGCTGTCTGATATTGTTACGGCTTTTCACGCCTTAGTATGGGTAACTGTACTCGGAAAGCCGACTCCATCCACTTATTCGTTTCCACCCCAAAAACTATGATTGAAAAATTAATTGCCTTTTCAATAAGGAACCGGGTACTGGTATTACTGATCGCCACCGGCCTGTTTGCCTGGGGTCTGTACTCAGTGCAAACCAGTAAAATCGATGCCATTCCCGATTTATCAGAAAATCAAGTCATCGTCTTCACAGAATGGATGGGACGTAGCCCCCAAATTATCGAAGACCAGATCACCTACCCACTGGTGACAAACATGCAGGGAATTCCCAAGGTCAAAAACGTTCGGGCTACATCCATGTTCGGAATGAGCTTCGTGTACGTCATCTTCGAAGAGGACACCGATATCTACTGGGCCCGGGAACGGGTACTGGAACGGCTCAATTACGCCTCTCGCTTACTCCCAGAGGGAGCAGTTCCTACGTTAGGACCCGACGGTACTGGAGTGGGCCATATCTTATGGTATACTTTGGATGCTCCCGGGATGGACTTGGGGGAACAACGGGCTATTCAGGACTGGTACGTGAAGTTTGCTCTACAAACCGTGAAGGGGGTGAGTGAAGTGGCCTCGTTCGGCGGCTTTCAAAAGCAATACCAGGTGACAGTTGATCCTACCCGGTTGACCTATTACGGCATTTCCCTGCCAGAGGTCATTGGCGCCGTGCGCAGTAATAACAATGAAGCCGGGGGCAGCAAGTTCGAGATGAGTGATATGGGCTACATTATCAAGACTACCGGTTACATTGAGGACATTGCTTCCCTGGAAAACATTTCCCTCAAAACCCAGAACGCTATACCCGTTCGCATCAAAGATGTAGCTACGGTGCAAATGAGCGGGGAAACCCGATTAGGGATTTTTGATGTGAACGGGGAGGGGGAGGCCGTAGGGGGTATTGTGGTGATGCGTTACGGGGAGAATGCCGATCAGGTAATCGACCGGGTAAAGGAAAAGATGCTGGAAGTAGCAAAGGGCTTACCCAAAGGCATGAAGTTTCGGCTCGTGTATGACCGCAGTGGCTTGATTGAATCAGCCGTCACCTCCATCAGGAATACCCTTATCGAGGAGATGATTACCGTGTCGCTGATAGTGATCGTGTTTCTGTTCCATTTGCGCAGTGCCTTGAGCATTATAATCCAGATTCCAGTCACCATTGCTACCAGTTTTATCCTGCTCAATGCTTTTGATATTTCCTCCAACATTATGTCCCTGACAGGAATTGCCCTGGCCATTGGAGTAATCGTGGATAACGGAATTGTGATGGCTGAGAACTCGTACCGCAACTTGGCCTTGCGGCAAAAACAGGAAGAAGAGGAAAGACTGGTTTCTAAATAAAACGATCCTAAAACAACTAACGGTTATGAATAATCGAGAGCGGCTCCAAATCATAGAAAGTTCTAGTAAACAAGTATCCCGGGGGATATTTTATTCAACGGTGATTATTATCACCTCCTTTTTACCAGTGTTTTTACTCTCGGGTCAGGAAGGCAGGCTCTTCCATCCGCTGGCTTTTACCAAAACCTTTATTCTCGTGGTGGATGCGATTCTGGCTGTCACGTTGGCTCCGGTGCTGATTACGTTTTTCATGAAGGGCAAATTCAAGACGGAAGAACAAAACCCATTGAACCGGTTTTTGGAACGCCTCTACACGCCACTGATCCGCTGGTGCCTTCGCCACCGCAAGACAACCATTGGTATCAATGTCCTGGCTCTGGTGGTAAGCATACCCATGCTGCTGAGTTTGGGAACTGAGTTTATGCCACCCTTGAATGAAGGTTCCATTCTGTTTATGCCTGTTACCCTGCCCGATGTTTCCAACAGTGAAGTAAAGCGCATTCTGCAGGTGCAGGACAAGATCATCAAAAGCTTGCCGGAAGTGGAAAGTGTGCTGGGAAAGGCCGGCCGGGCGGCTACGGCCACTGATAATTCCCCCATCAGCATGATTGAAACAATTGTGCTGCTGAAACCTAAGGACCAATGGCGGGAAGGCGTCACCAAGTCCGACATTATTGCTGAACTAAACAGCAAGCTGCAGATACCAGGGGTCGTAAATGGCTGGACCCAGCCCATCATCAACCGGATCAATATGCTTTCTACCGGGATTCGCACGGACGTAGGTGTAAAAGTATACGGTCAGCAACTAGACAGCATTTATAAGATTTCCACTCAGGTAAAGGAAGCACTCGAAGGGGTAGAAGGGATAAAGGATTTGTATGTAGAACCTATTACGGGGGGCAAGTACCTGGAAATCGATGTGAACCGTGACCAGCTTGGCCGGTATGGACTCAGCGTGGACCAGGTAAACCAGGTCGTGGAAACGGCCATCGGGGGTACGCCCATTGCTAATACTATCGAAGGCCGCCAGCGGTTCAGCATTAATGTGCGGCTGGCGCAGGACTACCGTAACAGTCTGGAGGAAATTCGCCGCATCCCGATCCAAACCGCTGCCTACGGAGTAGTACCGCTTTCGTCAGTAGCCGAAATCAAATTCACCGAAGGGCCACCCATGATCAGTTCCGAAAATGCTATGCTTCGGGGGGCCGTGTTATTCAACGTTCGGGACCGGGATTTAGGAAGTACTGTGAAAGAGGCTATGGAGCGGCTGGAAAGCTTTTCCGGTACCCTCCCCAGTGGGTATTACCTGGAGTGGAGCGGGCAGTACGAAAACCTGATTAGTAGTCAGCGAACACTGCTGCTTATTCTGCCCATTGTGCTGCTGGTCATCTTCGGCTGCTTGTACTTTGCCTTTCACTCCATAAGGGAAGCCTTTCTGAGTCTGATTACCATTCCCTTTGCCTTGATTGGCGGCGCCTACCTGGTTTACTTCTATGGTGTAAACCTCTCGGTTGCCGTAGCGGTCGGTTTTATTGCCCTGTTTGGCCTTGCCGTAGAAACGGGGGTGATTATGGTCATCTACCTCAATGATGCCATGCAGCAACTGGTGGCCCGGAAAGGCAATTCCAGGGAAACGATTACGAAAAAAGAATTAGAGGAAGCTGTTTTTCAGGGAGCAGCCAAACGCCTGCGTCCCAAGCTTATGACTGTGTCGGTATCTCTCTTTGGACTAGTGCCCGTCTTGTGGGCCACCGGAACCGGAAGTGATGTCATGCAACCCATTGTATTACCCCTGATCGGAGGCGTATTTACTTCCTCCACGCATATTCTGCTGGTCACGCCCCTGATATTCCTGATGACCAAAGAGTATGAGCTTAAAAAATTTGGAAAGATCGATGTATTGGAAGTTAAACATTAAATAAAAGGCTGATGAATAAGAAGTTGGAAATATATATATATACGCTTGGGCTGGTAGTTTTTCTGCTGCCGGCTGTGCCGGCACAGACACACCAGGTGGAAGGGGCGGTACACGTCCCGGTTCTACCCCTGGATTCGGTACTCACGCTGATTATACAAACCAATCCGCAATTGCAAGCTTTTGAATGGAGGGCTAAAGCCATGGATACCTATGCCAAAGGAGCTACCAGTTGGGATGCACCACGTCTTGGTGCAGGGCTTTGGATGACGCCCTACAATCAATCACGGGCCATAGAAATGAATAATGGCCAGAAGCAGGGCATGGCCATGCTATCGGTAGAGCAAATGATTCCCAACCCGGCCAAGCAACGGGCTCAGCGGGACTATCTGGAGGCGCATTCGGCCGTGGAGCGGGCCAATCAGCAGTTTGCCTATAATGAACTGCGCGCCCAGGCCAAAACGCTGTATTACGAGTGGGTAGTGCTCCGGAAGAAAGATGCCGTGTTAACTGAAGACGAAGAGTTGCTTCGCTTTTTAATCAAGCTGGCCCAGGTACGCTATCCCTATAATCAAAGCGGGCTCAACAGCATATACGAGGCAGAGGCCCGCTTAGGCATGCACCTCAATGACCATGCAGCTCTCCTCAATCAGATCCGGCAGCAAAATATTGCTCTGAATACTCTGATGAACGTGCCCAAGAATCAGGTTTATACCGTGGATACTACCCTGGATATTACCCGTAAAATCGTTCTGGTCGATACGGCAGCCCTGGCTGCCAGCCGCAGTGACATACGAAGTTTGGAGCAATCCATACGCTTGCAACGCTTGAATCAGCGGCGGGAAGCCTTGGAAGGAAAACCGGAATTCGGCCTCCAGTATAGCCACATGAATAGTCTGGGTAGGATGCCCAACCAGTTTACGCTGATGGGTATGGTTACAGTCCCTATCGCGCCTTGGTCAGCCAGAAAGTACAAAGCTAACCAGGAGGCCATTGGCTACGAAATTGAAGCCCTTGAGCGGGAACGAGAGAGTCTTCTCAATGTGGCTACTGGTACATTGGCTTCCCTGATCGCTGACATAGAGACCAGGCGGCAGCAGATCGAAAATTATGAACAGGAGATCTTACCTGCTTTAAAGAAGAATTATGAGGTCACGCTCCGGGCCTACGAGCAAAATACGGCCCAATTGCCTCTGGTCATCAATGCCTGGGACACTTTGAAAATGACGCAGATCCAGTACTTGGACACAATGGAAGCGTTTTTAAAATTACAAATCGCCTATGAAAAAGAACTTGAAAAATAAAATCAGGGTCCTCCTGTTCATCCTCCCTCTGCTACTGCTGTTGAGTAGCTGTAAGGAGAACGTCCGGAAACATTCGGACCCGGAAGGGGTGCACGTGCATGCGGATTCCGGGGTGTGGACCTGTCCCATGCACCCACAGATCATACGCGACAAACCGGGCAGTTGTCCCATCTGTGGAATGGACCTGGTTAAAAAAGAAGGCGCTGCTGCTAAAGACACTTTAACCACTGAGCTGGGGGATCTCCTCAAGCCCGTTAATGCTGCGGTAGTGTCGGGCATCCGGACCGTACGTCCGCAAGAGGGCACCAAAGAAGTACCGCTCCAGTTACCTGGGAGCGTGGAATACGACACCCGCCGGGTGCAAGTCATTTCCGCCCGCTTTGGGGGACGGATCGAAAAACTCTACGTCCGTTACAATTATCAGCCGGTTAAAAAAGGCCAGAAGCTCTTTGATATCTACAGCCCCCAGATTGTTACGGCTCAGGAAGAATTTATATTCCTGCTTGGCAGTGACCATGATAATGAAGCGCTACTTCGCGCCGCCAGGAAAAAACTAAGTCTTTTGGGACTCTCTGCCGCACAAATCAACCACATTGCCGCAACCCGTAAACCTCAGTACCGCCTGGCTGTTTATAGCCCTTACGAGGGCTATTTAGTGGAAGCGCTGCCGGCTCTCTCACCACTTGCTTCCTCCGGTTCAGCCATGCCTGCGGCTTCTTCAGTCAGTGGCGGGATGGACGGAATGAGTGGGAGGATGCCATCCGGAGACGAAGCTACGGGGATGACTGCTTCCCAAGCGGGAACTTCTAATCCTCCAACTGACAACAGTCTTTCTCTTACTGAAGGGGCTTATGTAAGTGCGGGACAACCTGTATTCCAGATTGTCAATACCGAAAAAGTATGGGCCGTCTTCCGGGGATATCCAGGGGACATTAACCAGGTACGCAAAGGACAGCCTATAGAAATCCGGATGGAGAATGATACGAGTCAAACCTTTACGGGGCGGATAGACTTAATTGAACCCTTTTACCGGGCGGGTCAGAACTCAGCTACCTTAAGGGTTTACCTGGACAATCCAAACGGAAACCTATTGGTGGGCAATTTGCTTTCGGGAAAGTTGCGGGTGGAATCGGACTCAGGCCTGTGGCTTCCCCGTGCCGCCGTACTGGATTTGGGTAGCCGGCAGGTAGCTTTTCGCCGGGAAGGGGGAACATTAACACCGGTTGAGGTGCAAACCGGTCTGCGTACCCAGGATTGGGTGAAAATTTTATCAGGTCTTACTGCGCAAGATGAAGTGGCTGCTAATGCGCAGTACCTGGTAGACAGTGAAGCCTTTGTACACTTGGAATAGGAGCATGTAATTGATCAGAAGGATGCCAAGAATCAGAATTCAACCAACTGTAAATGAAAATGAAAATGAAACGAAACTTAATAGCCTTGCTGCTCCTGGTAATGGGAGGAGTGAGTGCCTGCAAGTCAGAAAAAAAGGATAAAAATCACGTCCACCAGAAGGGGACATCAGAATACTACACCTGCTCGATGCACCCGCAGGTGCATGAAGAGGAACCAGGCAAGTGCCCCATTTGCGGCATGGAACTAGTAAAAGTGGTCAAGAACGAGCAAGCAAGTCAGGGAAATCATAAGGAGGCAAATCAACTCATGCTCAGTGAGGGACAAATCAGGTTGGCCAATATCCGGGTCGATACAGTCGGCCGCGGGGAGCTTTCACAGGGAACGCTACTTACGGGTACCTTGGCCGTGAACCCAGATTTGACGGAAACAGTCAGCAGCCGGGTTGAAGGACGCATTGAACGCTTGTACGTGAAACAAACGGGTCAAACCATTCAAAAAGGTGCTCCCATGGTGGATATCTACAGCGAAGGGTTGCAGACCCTGCAAAATGAATACTTGCTGGCACTAGCCCAGAAGCGGGAATTGGGTGACCCGGCAGGCCGCTACAGCCGCCTGGTGGAAGCAGCCGCGCAAAAGCTGCTACTTTTGGGAATGACCAAGGGTCAATTAAGTAAGTTAGCTGCCTCTGGCAAACCCAGTCCGGTAGTGACCTTCTTTAGCCCTTCCGCCGGGATCATTCAAGAAATTGCGGTTACCGAGGGTCAATACGTGGGCGAAGGTAGCAGGATAGTCAGCCTAAGCAATCTCGCTACCCTTTGGGTGGAGGCACAGTTGTACTCTTCGGAAAGGGCTAGGGTAGAACAAGGCGCAGTGGTAGGTATAACAGTGGAAGGAATGCCCGGGCGCTTCCAGGGCAAGGTGGTAGGGCTGAATCCGGCGCTGGAAGCTAATTCCAAGATTGTGCTGGTAAGGCTGGAAATAGCCAATCCAAATGGGCGCCTGCTCCCCGGTATGCAAGCGAATGTACTGTTGAAGAAGGAGAAAAACCAAACTTTGGCTTTGCCAATGGATGCGGTGCTGCGCGATTCCAAGGGGGCTTATGTATGGAAGCAGACGGGCGAAAATACGTTTGAAGTTGCTATGGTCACTACGGGAGATGAAAATGCCCGTGCCATCGAGATTACTTCAGGCATACAGCCGGGTGACCGCGTTGTAGTTTCCGGGGCCTATCTGCTGCATAGTGAGTACACGCTTCGGAAAGGCTCGGACCCTATGGCCGGGATGGAGATGTAGAATGCAGATTTTAAATCAATAAAACTTTTAATTCCAATTACCTATGAACTATCATATCTTAAAATCGATACTGGCAGCGGGAGTGTTGACGGTATTCTCCTTAGGCTTTACAGCTTGTAATTCTTCGACTGACCAGCACCAGAATGAGGCTAGCCAAATGGCTGAAACAATGGAAGGTGATCAGCCTGAGGAAAGCATGGGCAGCATGAATACCAACGGCTCCTCTGGCACAGAAGCACCTGATTATAGGGCAGTAGAGGCTTCCTTCAAAGAGCAGATTGAAAGCATTTACCAGCAATATTTGAAAGTGAAAGATGCCCTGGTGGAGGCCCGGACAGCCGAGGCAACAAAAGCCGCGCAAGGTGTTCTGGAGATACTCAGTGGGGTAGATGCCGGCAAACTCTCAGCCGGGCAGAAAGCCTTTTATGAACAGCAAGCCAGCCTGCTGAAACAACAGGCTCAAGCCATTGTGCAGGCAGGATCTGTAGCCGAGCAGCGCAAGCAACTGGATGGATTTTCGGCCAGCACCTTTGCCTTGGTAAAGGCTTTCGGAGCCAACGACGAAACAGCGTACTACCAATACTGCCCAATGGCAAAGGCTTCCTGGATTAGTAAGACTGCTGAGATTAGAAATCCGTACATGGGCCAAAAAATGCTTAGCTGCGGGGAAACTAAGGAGAAATTGGCTTCCCCCTGAAGAGTTCTACTTCTCCGGCTTCGGCCGGGGAAGTATTGTATCTATTGTATCCCCATGTCTTCCGGCAGAGTGAGCCTGAATAAACCTGGAAGCGGAAATTTTTATGGATAAGCCCGCTGGAAGCGGACTCCTGGAGATGCTCGTCTACTACTGCCTTTTGCGTCATTCCGCCTGAAAGCATACAATTGATTTTTCACTTGAAAACATAAAATCAATGGAAAAAATAACGCTCCATGTGAAACATATGATTTGTCCCCGTTGCACTACAGTCATTAGTCATGAATTAGAACAACTAGGTGTAGCGTTTGAGATCAAAAAACTAGGTGAGGTTACCCTTTTCAATGCCAATTCCCAAACGGTAGAAGCCGTAGGGCAGGTACTAGATAGACATGGGTTTGAAATAATAGCTGATAAAGACACCCAACTGGTAGAGCAAATCAAACTGGCCATTATTGATCTGGTCCACCACCAAAAAGAGCCCGCTCAGAACATTCGTAATTCGGATTACATTGCCCGGAAAACAGGAAGGTCGTACAGTAGTTTAAGTAAACTATTTTCAAAACATGAGCAAGTCACTATTGAAAAATACATTATCCTCCAGAAAATAGAAAAAGTGAAGGAACTCTTAGAATACGACCAGATGAACCTGAGCGAGATCGCGTCCCGCATGGGTTATAGTAGCGTTCATCATCTATCAAGTCAATTTAAAAATGTGACTGGAACTTCTGTGAATCAGTACAAGGAATGTAAAGACCAGAAGCGAACCCCACTGGATGCGGTATAGTACATAATCTTGTACACTTGTTCCGGAATTATATACAACTAATTGACAGTCATACTGGTTTTACTAGCAGATATAATTCAAAAATCATAATTAAACAGGTATCAATATGCAAAACACAAAAGTTATGAAAACGAGAATAAGGATCATATTCGGATTATTCACATTAGGGCTAGTTATGTTCTTTTCCTTAAGAATTTATGCCCAGCAGGTTAAGCCACAGCAAAAAGAAGCCAAGGAGACCGCTATGATGCAAGCTTGTATGAGCATGATGAGCAATGGTTCATCGGATAGTAAGATGGAGAAGACTGATGGGATGGGTAATTGCTGCATGAAGATGATGGGCAACATGAAAAGTAACCCCAAGGGCCATCAAATGGACGGCCCGGACAAACAAGGCAAGCAGGGGGATACTTCAAGCAAAGAGAACAGCGATGAGGCAAACCAAAATCAATAACTGACAGCAGAAAAGGAAGGGGTGAATAGCTTTCTATCATAGTACTTGCAGGGAAAGGCCAGGCTGTTCACCCTGTTTGCACTGAGGTTATCATAGGAATACTACCGGTAACGGGCAGTTAAAGAATAGTTTCACGTTTATATTAATCATCAAAAACTAAGATTATGGAATATCAATTTTTAGGAGCTGACATATTATGCTCCCTTCTCTTTATAGGTTTACTGGTCCTGTTTTTATTTGACCTGGTCTTCAGCCCGGATAAGAAGTCTTTAGTTGCCAGTCCACTAGATATACTACGCAGGAAGTATGCTGCCGGAGCTATCAACACGGAAGCATACCAAGAGCGAAAGCAAGTGTTGGAACAAGACATGAAAAAGTAGTCAGTATTGAGTAGTCCTCTATTATAAACAGGTGAGGAGTGAGGGCCTGTCCGTAAGGATGGGCCCTCGTGTTTTCTGAGTTACCTGCTGGAGAAGATTGCAGGGGGAAAAGAAACATTCGCATAAAACAGAACGGAAATTTATACATTTCTTCCGAGGTTTTGTACAACCCATTTCATTATCAGGCCGTTATGTCTAGTACTAATGATGGTTCATGCTTAAATTTTAACATTCAAAACCATGAGACAAAACCAGGAGGTGATTGAAAAATTATGGCGGTGCGTTGACGCCTGCGAATACTGTGCTGATTCTTGTTTGGACGAGAATGACATTAAAATGATGGTGCCTTGCATTCGCTTAGACCGGGCTTGTGCCGAGGTTTGTGCCACCACCGCCAGGTTGCTATCAAGTAATTCCCCCCACGGCAAACACCTGCTCTCCGAGTGCGCTGAAATCTGTAGACTATGCGCCGAAGAATGCGAAAAGCATACAGCTGAGCACTGTAAGGAGTGCGCCCGGGTGTGCCGCGAATGTGAACAGGCTTGCTCGGCTACTGTTTCCCTCTAAGATAGCTCCCGGAAGGCCACCAGGAAACGGACTGGCCTTCCTACTGCTTCTGCTAATCGGCAGGTAATCCTGAACTATATAGGTAATTCTCATCATTAACCCTATTTGCTCATGGAATCGCATCAATACAAGACAACCATTAACTGCTAGGCTTGCGTGAAAACGGTTAGTTACTATCTCAATAATGAAGAAACTGTGGAGAAGTGGCACGTAGATACCGACAGCCGGGATAAAGTCCTCTCGGTGGCGGGAAATCAGCTGAATGAGGAACGTGTCATTACAGCTGTTCAACAAGTAGGTTTCGATATTGAAAAAATCAGTTAGAATGTCAGTAGTCTTCGTATGTCAATAGTAAAAGAACGGTATGCAGTGGAGGGAATGAGTTGTGCATCCTGTGCCGCAAGCGTGGAAAGCATTCTCTCGCATGTAGAGGGCGTAAAGACCGCTGCGGTAAATTTTGCCGATTCCAGCGTCCTGGTAGAGCATGACCCATCCCTGGCTCCGGATCGGAAGTTGCAGGAGGCCCTCAAAAACATTGGCTACAATCTTGTCGTTGACCAGAAAGGGGATGCCGCCAGTGGGGAAGAAAAAGAGGCCAACCAACTACAAAATCTCCGCTTAAAGCTTATCCTGGCTGTAGTCTTTTCGGTTCCGGTCGTCTTGATCGCCATGTTTTTCCCTGGAATCCTTTACGCGGAATGGATCATGCTGGCCCTAAGTATTCCCGTGATTTTCTGGAGCGGTCAGGACTTTTTTGTTATCGCTTTCAAGCGAGCCCGGCATTTATCGGCTAACATGGACACGCTGATTGCCCTGGGAACGGGAGCCGCCTTTCTGTTTAGTGCCTTTAATACCTTTTTCCCAGAGTATTTAAGAAGCCAGGGGTTAGAGCCACACGTGTATTACGAAGTGGCCGCCGTCATTATTGCCTTGATCCTGCTGGGGAGGTACTTTGAAGAAAGGGCCAAATCCAGAACCTCGGCGGCGATCCGGAAATTAATGAACCTGGGCAGCAAAACGGCCCGGGTTATCCGGGGAGGCAGCGAGGCGGAGATTCCGATCAGCGAGGTACAGCAAGGGGATATAGTCATCATCAGGCCCGGTGAAAAAGTGCCTGTAGACGGAAAAATTCTGGAAGGAAGATCCGTGCTGGATGAAAGCATGCTTACCGGAGAATCTATTCCAGTAGAAAAAAAGGCGGGAGATACCGTGATCGGTGCGACGATTAACAAGACAGGGAGTTTTAAAATGGTAGCCCAGAAAGTTGGCAGCCAGACGATGCTTGCCCAGATCATCAAGTTGGTACAGGAAGCGCAAGGAAGTAAAGCACCCCTGCAAAAACTGGCTGATAAAATTTCGGCTGTCTTTGTTCCCGTCGTGATTGGGATCGCACTGATCAGCTTTACGGCCTGGTACCTGTGGGGGCCCTCACCCCAGATCACTTATGCCCTTATTGCCGCTGTAACGGTCCTGATCATTGCTTGCCCCTGCGCCCTGGGACTGGCTACTCCCACGGCCATTATGGTGGGGATCGGCAAGGGAGCCGAAAATGGAATTTTGATCAAAGATGCCGAAAGCCTGGAGCTAGCGCACCGGCTGAATGCCATTGTGGTAGATAAAACAGGCACCCTCACGCGGGGAAAGCCGGAAGTGACTGATATGATCTGGAATGTAGGGATAGAAGCGCGGTCGGAAGTTTCACGGGTGCTGCTCGCCATTGAGTCTCAATCAGAACACCCCTTGGCCCTGGCCGTGGTCAATTTTTTAACCCGAGAGATGGATCCTGCCGAGAAATCTACCCCTGCCTTAGCTCTTAGAGATGGATCCATTAATCCCTGGCTAGAAGCACAGGGCAGTAATAATTCTTCAACAGAAGTTCGTCTGGATAATTTTGAGAGCATTACTGGCAAAGGCGTAAAGGCCACCTACCAGAATGAGACGTTTTTCATTGGTAATCGGCGGCTGTTGGAGGAAAATCAAGTCATGATTTCCCCAGCCCTCAAACAAAAGATTGATCAGGTAAGCCGGGAGGCTAAAACGGTAGTGTACGTAGGGAAAGGAAAGGAAACGGTAGCCCTCATTGGGATAGCCGATACCCTTAAAGAAACTTCTGCCAAAGCCGTGGCTGATTTGAAAAAGATGGGGTTAGCCGTGTATATGCTAACGGGAGATAACCCGCAGACGGCGCAAGCGATTGGTCAGCAGGTAGGCATAGATCATATCATCGCCGAAGTATTGCCGGCCGACAAAGCCCGGTACGTGAAAGAACTACAAGCAAAAGGATTGATCGTTGGCATGGTAGGAGATGGTATCAATGATTCACCTGCATTAGCCCAGGCCGATGTGGGGATCGCGATGGGGACCGGGACCGATATTGCCATTGAGAGTGCTAAAATAACCTTGATCAAAGGGGATCTGGCCGCCATTGTAACGGCTATCCGGCTCTCGAAAGAAACAGTGAAAACAATCCGGCAGAATTTGTTCTGGGCTTTTATTTATAACCTGATTGGTATCCCCGTTGCAGCGGGCGTGCTTTACCCCTTTACCGGTTTTTTACTTAATCCCATGATAGCGGCCGCGGCTATGGCCTTTAGTTCGGTATCGGTAGTGACCAATAGCCTGCGGTTAAAGGCAAAGACGTTTAAAGAGCAATAGAGTGGCTGTAGATTCAGACTACGCCTGCTTGTGCTGAACCATACAGTGACACAATAAATAAAAGCATCATGTTAAACTTTTAAATTAAGTTGATATGGGTTATGAGTATCATGTGATGGGATGAACCTGGTCTAGTGGATCATATGGATCATCTTGATCTTTACCATCTTTTTCTTCCCTGCGTCACGGACAAGAGTATACAAAGAAACACCTTTGGACATTCCTCAAATGAAATACGCAAGCGGTAAAATGACCACTCGGGAATACGAGGAGCGGAAAGCTATACTGTAAAGAGATAAGGCCAAGTAGCGGCAGAGGCTTGAAGCGTGGTACGGCTTCATCTGGCAGGTTCTCCTTGCTTTTCCCTTCATAAGCTTCAGCCTACCTGTCTCAGGGTTACCCGTCATACCTGCAACACCTGGGAAGAAACTTGACGCGGTGTTCCTGGAGTACCGTAAAAATGAAGTGCTTTAACCAAAGATAGACAACAATGCGTATTAAAAGATTTTATGACGAGGGCCTGGCCCATGCCTCCTACGCGGTGCTGAGCGAAAAGCAGGTAGCGCTTGTGGATCCGGCCCGGAACCCGCAGCCGTACCTGGACTTTGCAGAGCAGCACGGGGCAGGAATCGTAGCGGTTGTGGAGACGCACCTGCACGCCGATTTTGTGAGCGGGCATCTTGAGATGCACCAAACAGCAGGTGCTCCTGTCTATGTCAGTAAGCTTGCAGAGGCCACTTACCCCCACACTGCCTTTGACCAGGGCGATGAAATTGCGGTGGGAAAGGTAACCCTCCGGGCGCTCAACACGCCCGGCCATTCCCCAGACAGCATCAGCGTTCTGGTGACGGATGAGCAGGGGAAAGAGCAGGTTGTGTTCACAGGGGACACGCTCTTTGTGGGGGATGTGGGCAGGCCTGATCTGCGGGAGGATGCCGATAATTCACGCACAAGGCGGGAGGAAATGGCAAGAGAACTCTACCGCTCGACCCGTCAGGTAGCTCATGCAACTGGACAAGGGCGTGAAGGTGTACCCGGCGCACGGTGCTGGCTCCCTCTGTGGGAAAAGCATCAGCAGCGACCTTTCCAGCAAGCACTATCGGGCGGGAAGCCGCACACAACTATGCGCTTCAGCCTATGTCCGAAGACGCCTTTGTCCGAGTGCTCCAGGAAGAGCAGCCCTATATCCCCAACTACTTCAGCTACGACGTGGCTCTGAACAGAAAGGGTGCCGCAGCCTACGGTAAGAGTGTGGAAGCAGTGCCCCGGCTAAACAAGTACGCCTCGCTTCAGCAGGGTGTACTGGTGGTGGACACACGCCCGCAGCGGCAGTTCAAGGCGGGGCACCTCCCCGGCGCTATCAACATCATGGACGGAAAAAAGTTCGAGACATGGCTGGGCTCGCTTGTGGGACCGGAAGAGGAATTCTATCTGCTGGCGAAGAACGGTGAGGCCCTGGAGAGTCTGATCCGGAAGGCGGCAAAGATAGGCTATGAGCAAAACATCAAAGGGGCCTTGCCGGCGCCCACCTACGGACAGCAGCGCAGCTCAAAGATAGACCTCGATGAGTTCCGGAAGCACCCACAGGATTTTACCATCATAGACCTGCGCCATGCATCAGAGGTAAAGGATGACGAGATTTTCAAGGAGGCTATGTATATCCCCCTGCCGGAGTTACCTGACAGGGCGGGTGAAATCAGCAAAGACAAGCCCGTGGTGGTCCACTGCGCGAGCGGCTACCGATCAGCCATCGGGGCCAGTATCCTGGAGAAGTCTCTTCAAACCCCCGTCTATGACCTGGGGGAGGCCGTGAAGGAATTTAAAAGACCCGGCAGCTAAAGCTGCTAATAGATAATTATGTTAAACTGAAAGTACAACAATCATGGAAAACGAAAAGCAAAGTTAAAATGGGAACCAAACCGCCATTGTAATAGAAGAAACATTCCCCGTAAAGGGCATGACCCGCCGCGGCTGCGCCAGTGGCGTGCAATGGTCGCTGACGAAGCTGGAGGGTGTGAAGTCGGCGGAGGTAAGCCTTGCCGACGCGTTGGCCACCGTAGCCTATGACCCGGGTGCGGTGACGCCGGAGCAGATGCAGCAGGTGGTGGAGAAGGCCGGCTTCAAGCTTGGCAAGCATTAAAGCAAAGCAAAATGCTCCGGCGGCGGCTGTTAAGAAGCCAGTAGAGAGGCAGTGGGGGAGACACTCACCAGTCAGATGCCAGTCCTTCCCTGAAGTATCCGGTTCACCCACAGCAAAATGGCCAAGCTGGGGCTTTTATGCAAAAAAGAAGATGTGGAAACGATCGTAAAGCTTGTTCACGAATACGGCGGCGCGGGGGAGAAAGGGGACGGGATTATTTATGTCTCGGAAGTAGAGCGGGTCGGTCTTTAAGGTAAGAACAGGAGAAGAAAGCTTGGCTGAGCGGTAGAACATACGGAGTATGATTTCCTCCGACAGCCTTTCAGGATGCCGGAAGAGCACGTAGGAAGCTGTATCAGGATTTTTGTTATGGCAGCATACCTTTGAACAGATCTTTAAAACCGAAACTGTCCTGCTTTGCACCTTTTAACTATACCCGGACCCAACAATTTAATTTTCCGCAAGTCGCAAGTATAGCTGCCTAATCTTCTATACTTTTTTATGTCTTACATTCTCAGCAAAAGCAAAACATGAGTCTAACAGATAATTCAGGGGAACGGACCTCCGGTAAGGAGGTCATCATTGTTACGGGAAGCAGCGGGCTTATTGGGACAAGTATCATCAAGAGGCTTTCGGAGAAATACCGCCTCGTCGGTTTGGACAACACCGGTTACCCCTTTCCTCCCAAAGAGGCTGAGTGCGTGTGTTACGACATTACCTCAGAAGACAGCATCAGGGCGGCTCTGGAGCGAGTCCGTTACGGCTACGGTGACAAGATAGCTTCCGTCATTCACCTGGCAGCCTACTATGATTTCTCCGGAAAGTCCAGTCCGCTGTACGAAAAGATAACGGTAAAAGGCACGGAGAATCTTTTACGCGTACTGCAGGACTTCGAGGTGGAGCAATTCGTGTTCTCCAGCACTAACCTGATCTATAAGCCCACGTCTCCCGGGCAGAAGATAAGCGAAGACTGCCCTTTAGAGCCGAAGTGGGATTACCCTGAATCAAAGGTAGACACTGAAGAAGTGATTCGTGAGAACAGGGGCCGCATGAAGGCAGTGCTGTTGCGTATTGCCGGTGTTTATGACGATGAGGGGCACTCTATTCCCATTGCCCATCAGATACAACGCATATACGAGAAACAGTTTACAAGCCACTTCTACTCCGGCGATACCTCCCACGGCAACGTGTTTCTGCACCTGGAGGACCTGGTGGATGCCCTGGAGAAAACAGTGGAGCGGAGAGATGTGCTTCCGGGGGAAATAGCCTTAAACATTGGTGAACCCGAGACGCCAGGCTATCAGGACCTGCAGGATACAATAGGGCGCCTGTTGCACGGCCAGGAATGGAAGACTTATGAAGTACCGGCACCGCTTGCCAAAGCAGGGGCCTATGGTATGAATCTCCTCGGGGATGCCTTTATCAAACCGTGGATGATAGACAGGGCCGACGACCACTACGAGCTTGACATTTCCCGGGTCCGTGACCTGCTCGGCTGGGAGCCCCGGTACCGGCTGCTCGACACCCTGCCCACCATCATTGCTAAGCTCAAGGAAGACCCTATCGGCTGGTACAAGGAAAACGACCTGGACCTGCCAGCTGCTTTGGCAAAAGAGCAGGAGGCCAAAAATGGCTAAAAGTTCATCTCACTTCACGACCAAACATAAAACCAACTATGGAAGAAGAGCACAACGGTCACGGCGATAAAGTGAAAGGCGGTGGGATGGGCAAGAGGGGCGTCACGCGCCCCATGGCTCAAATGCACCACCCCAATGAAATGGGCGATGATGGTGAGCAGCAACAGGGCAAGGGCGGAGACCACAATATGATGATGTCGGATGACATGCGCAGGCAGATGCTGCATATGCACCACATGCAGACCCTCTGGGTCTACTGGGCACTCGTGATGCTGGGTATCTGGATGGTACTATCGCCACTTACCTTCGATTATGGGAGAGCGGTAACCGAGCCCAGCGGGGGCAGGGAAGTATGGTTAAGCCTGAGCCAGCGCATCAGCTTTATGAAGTGGAGTGACATCATCAGCGGGCTTGGCCTGATCTTCTTCGGATGGCGGTCCTTAACCCCTAACCGCCCCTACAGCCTTTGGATATGCTGCTTTATTGGCATTTGGCTGAGCATGGCACCGCTGCTCTTCTGGTCGCCCTCGGAGGTTGCTTACCTGAACGGCACGCTGGTTGGTGTGCTGGTGATTGCCCTTGCCATTCTCATACCTGGGATGCCCAACATGATCATGTACATGAAGATGGGCTCCGAGACACCGCCAGGCTGGAGCTACAACCCCTCCAGCTGGCCGCAACGCTGGATCATGATCGTACTGGCCTTCATTGGCTGGCTGGCATCCCGCTATATGGGTGCCTTTCAACTCGGCTACATTGACCATGCCTGGGACCCTTTCTTTGGAAACAGCACCCGGGAGGTACTGAACTCCGGCATGTCCCACGCCTGGCCCGTGTCTGATGCGGCGTTGGGTTCTTTTGCTTACACGCTGGAGTTCCTGATGGGATTTATGGGCTCGCCTTCCCGTTGGCGCACCATGCCCTGGATGGTGCTCTTCTTCAGTATCCTGGTTATCCCCTTGGGGTTCGTGAGCATTTTTCTGGTCATCTCCCAGCCTCTGGCAGTGGGTGCCTGGTGCACCCTGTGCCTGGCAACTGCTACTGTTATGCTGCCCATGATTCCGTTACAGCTAGATGAGGTAACAGCCATGGGACAGCACATGGTGCAGGCAAAGCGCCGGGGAGACAACCTATGGGAAGTATTCTGGAAGGGTGGTGAAGCTTTTGAACAAAATTCAGATGAACGTTCACCGGAGTTGATGTCCCTGCCGCAACAGCCAGGCAAAGTGTTTATGGCTTCGATCTGGGGGATGAGCTTCCCCTGGACGCTGGTAGTGTCAACGGTAATCGGCCTGTGGCTGATGGTTGCCCCGGCAGTCTTTGGGGTGAACATTGAAGCAAGGGCAGCCGACATCAACCACATGGGAGGTGCGCTTATCGTTGTAGTGGCCGTGACCTGCATGGGAGAGATAGTAAGGGCAGGACGCTACCTGAATATTTTACTCGGATTAGCGGTAGCGGTTTGGCCCTGGTTTGTGCCCGACAGTACACTGGCCCTGAATATCAGCAGCGCCATAACCGGGCTTACTGTTGCTGCCCTTTCCATTCCGAGAGGGCTCAAAACGGAAACGTACGGATTATGGGACAAGTACGTGAAGTAAGGGAGCTAGTCTCCGGGGGGACTGTCAGAATAAGAAAGAAGGCTTTACCGGCTCATCTCATCGTCATGACTACAAAAAGTGGCAGAAAAAAATTAGTGGCAGTTACCTTACCTGACTATACACGTTTATAACTATGATGAATGGATGCTGCGGCGAAATGGGCTGGATGTGGATCTGGGGCGCACATGATTTTATTATTTCTATGCTGGTAATTATATGGCTCATCAAACAAATCTGGAAGTAAAAACATCGCATAAATGGCCTTTAGTATGGAGGATCCTACTGGTTGGCTTCCTGACCAATTTGGTTTGGGAAAACGCTCAGGCTTTTTTATACGAGGGGTATGAAGGGTTTTACCAGCACTTTATCATGTGCCTGATAGCGACAGTGGTAGACGCAGTGGCCATCCTGGCGCTTTACCTGATTTTCGCTGGGGTGCTCCAGGACTTCTACTGGGTCAGGCACTGGAACTGGAAATCTATCCTTTTAATCATGCTTGCCGGCGGCTTACTGGCGATTTTATTTGAAAAATGGGCTTTATCCCGGGGAGAGTGGAGCTACACAGAAGCTATGCCGGTGGTGCCCTTCCTACAAGTGGGTCTGTCGCCGCTGCTTCAACTCACAATACTGCCCGTTTTAACTTTTTATATCAGCAAGTTGTGGCTTAAGGTGTAAACAATAATGAAGTAAGCAAATCGCAATTAAATGAGCCATCACCGCTGCTTATTAAACTGTTTCGGAATACTCCTTTATCAATAGGGCAGAAGAAACTACCAATACGGCATTACCCACCGGCAAGTCATTACTTTTCCTATCACTTATCTGGTTTATGTGGCTACTGTTCTTCTCGGAGTACTGCAGGTTTTTCAGGGATCTGCTTCTCAAGCGGGCGAATGAAAGGAACAACAAGCGTCAAGAGCAGTGCAGAAGACCTTCTTGGGCTCTTTTGGCTTCACAGAAACGAAATATTCCCCTTGGGTGTTAGACTTATACCATGTGTGATCATCATAGCCCAACCAAAAGATTCCAAAAGTTTGTAGTATATCTGCTACTGAGCCTCTTGATTCTTATGCTCAATCAATCATATTTTTAAAACCTGATGCATGCCGGCAGGCTTAGGTCCTTCGGGAATTTGAAAGCCGTTCGGCCAGTTTGATGGCAATCGGAGCAAGGGCCAGTCCTCCAATGTCATTTATTGTGTTTACAGCGTAGGCCAGCAGCGCTAGGCTTTTAGTCAGAATTCTACCTGTTACTTCAGCTATCAGGTAAAGAGAGGAAAAACTCAGCACAAGTGCCAACCTTCGCTTATTCTGGCTATCTGGCGAAATACTGTGGCTATTACTATGGACCATGGTAATGCAACCATGAGTTCTTTATTCCCTTTTCTGTGGAAATAGTGCCGTCGCGTTAAGCCTTATCCCTGCAGCACTCTGGTTTAATTTGTCTGACAAATTCCGGCAATAATCTGGTGTTAAAATGAACAAGTGTTCCCCGCATGCGTAATCAATGGTACAAATCAAATCCAAACAACTTCTATGTACCAATATCTGAATGAACACGCCGGGGATTTAATAGCAATCAGGGTCACTGGTAAACTCGACCAGAATGACTATGAAAGTCTGATTCCTGAATTTGAAAGCAAAATTCGTCAGTACGGTAAGATTAGCCTTTACTGGGAAATGGAGGATTTTGAAGGCTGGCAGCCAAAAGGGTTGTTAGAGGACCTGAAGTTTGATGCAAAGCACGCTGATGATTACAAAAAGATTGCAATGGTCGGTGACAAAAGGTGGGAGGAATGGATGACAAGCCTGATGAAGCCTTTTAGCAGTGCCGAAATCAAGTACTTTGACCTCTCCGGGCGGGAGCAAGCCTTGAGGTGGGTGCAGGAAAAGAGCTTACACCAGGAAAAGGGATGAATTGATTCAGCTTAATCCCGACCTTACACCAAACCGGAGCAAGATGGATGAGTATTTAAAGGTACTTGCCTTTGCCGCTATGCCGGCTGCTGGTAATTTTATGGGAGGCGTGCTGGCGGAAGTCTTTACCGTTTCTGATCGTACCCTAAGCTTAGCGCTTCATCTGGCCGCCGGCATTGTGCTGGCAGTGATAGGTTTAGAATTAATGCCTCAGGCACTGGAAGTGAATCTTCCGTGGGTGCCAGTTTTGGCCTTTTTGGGAGGCGGCGTCTTTTTCCTCTTAATTGACAGGGCTATTGATTACGTCCGGAGCCGTTTCGGGGGTGAAGGCACGGGAGGTAGCATGTGGAGCATTTATTTTGGGGTGGCAGTGGATCTGTTCAGTGACGGCATCATGATCGGAGCAGGATCAACCGTAGCGACATCAGTGGGCTTTCTGCTCGCATTAGGGCAACTTCCTGCCGATATTCCCGAAGGATTTGCCACGATTGCCACTTTTAAAAATAAGAGTACTACCCGGGGCAAACGATTGCTGCTATCGGCTTCCTTTGCCATCCCCATCCTGCTGGGAGCCACCGTCGGCTACTGGGGCGTTCGCAACGGATCAGACCTGCTCAAATTCAGTTTGCTTGCTTTTACAGCGGGTATACTCCTGTTAGTATCCGTAGAGGAGATGCTTACCGAGGCACATCAACGGCCGGAATCAAACTGGGCAGCAATCTCCTTAGTGAGCGGTTTTGCCTTGTTTGCGTTACTAAGCGTGTACCTTGAATAAAAACAAATAGTTACTCATGGATCTGCCGTTTAAGAAAGAGTATAAAGAGAACACCTTTACGTATCTGTACGTATCAGGGCACCGGTATGAGAGTACCCTGCAAGGTGAACATGAACCGGAGGCAAAACAGCGTAATACCGGACCGGCAGCGGTAAGTCCATCTCCTGGCGACTTAGCCTTTGGCATCAGCTTTGCCTCGTTTTTAACTGCCGGATTAGAAACGGGTGTTCTGCTGAAATATTCCCCTCATCTACGAAAGCTCCCTTTTCTAACGGATATCCAAAATGTGAATTTTCGCTATGAGGTGCTGGCAAATGATTTTGAGGGAATGGGGGTTGATAAAGGCTTTGTCCCGGCCCGGCCGCATCCGGACCATGATGAGCCGTTTGGCCAGTACGTGTTAGCGGCAACTACCACTTTGAACCGGCTCCAGGAGATACCCGAAGAGGAACTGGAGGAGTTCTTTTCTGCCTTTAGTATATTCGGCTTGCGTAAAGGCCGGAGAATGGCCGTTGTTACCGCCTTGCAAAGGGAGAGCGTCCCTTCGCTCCCTGCGCTGCTTGAGCAGGGAGAGGTCTTTATCCAAATCGTACATGGAAAAGCATACGGCTACTTTCATTCGTTGCTCATCAAATCCAAAGAGGACCTGTCAGGGTCCATTAGCGCCTTCCAAAAAGTAGTCAATGCGGGAAAGTAAGAAGAGACTGAACAGGCTAGGGTAGTAGATATACCGGCTATTTTTTGCCTTTTCTTAGACATCTTGGCCTGGTGCCTCCAACGTTCCTTTTAGGAGTATTTATTTTAGAATTTGCTTAAATACTTAAATAATGTATTTTTGCCTTATGAATAATTCTTCTTGTATCCGTGTTTTTGCTGATGCTGCCCAGATTGAGGGTTGTAAGGCTAAGATCAAAGACGTTGACCAGTCCGTTGAGCAGTTGGCCAATGCCCTAAACTTGGCAGGCAATGAGGTAAGGTTAAAAATCCTGTTCTTGCTGCATCAGGAAAAACAGCTCTGCGTGTGTGACTTAAGCGACATCTTGGAAATGAACATTTCAGCTATTTCCCAGCACTTACGCAAGCTCAGGGATGGCCAGGTTATACAGTCGAAGAAAATAGGGCAAACCGTTTTCTACTCTCTGCAACCGGCCTTCCAAACACTGCTTGCTCCATTTTTCGGGTTAATTGATCGCAAACAAATCTTAAACACCATCTCATGAAAGCAAATGCTAAATCCATACTCGGAGTGGGTACGCTAGCAGCCTTTACAGCTTCTCTATGTTGTATAGCACCATTAGTGGCACTAATAGCGGGTGTGGGAGGGGCTGCCGCCACTTTTTCCTTTTTGGAACCCTTACACCCCTACCTGACCGTTATTACTATTGGAGCCATCGGCTTAGCTTGGTACCAGACCCTGAAACCGGCCAAAGCACACGCTTGCGGCTGCGAAACCGAAGAGAGAAAGCCCTTTATAGCTTCTAAGGCTTTCTTAGGCTTGGTTACTGTTTTTGCAGTGCTCATGCTGACTTTCCCAAGCTACGCGCACATCTTTTACCCTGAATCCGGGCAGCAGACCGCCAGTCTCGTGCAGCAGTCAGCTAAAAAGGTGGAATTCAAGGTAAAGGGCATGACCTGTAGCGGCTGCGAAAAACATGTGGAAAGCCAGGTAAGCAAGTTGCCCGGCGTGGTGCAGGTGAAAGCCTCTTATGACAAATCTAATACCGTCGTAGAGTTCGAGCCCGCCAAAGTCACTGTCGCAGACCTTCAGAAAGCTATTGATTCCACGGGCTATAAAGCTGTTTCTCAAAAAGCCCTATAAAACTCATGCAAACGATTCTTCTAAAATCAATCATTACCTGCCTGAATTGTGGCTTTGAGCAGGAAGAAGAAATGCCAACGGATGCCTGCCAGTATTTCTACGAGTGCCAGCAATGCCATACCCTGCTCAAACCGGAGCCGGGGGACTGTTGCGTCTATTGTTCCTATGGCAGCGTTAAGTGTCCACCAATACAGCAAAACAAAAGCTGTTGCTCCTAAAAGGGGTAAGTTAAAAGCATCCTTAACGAAAAGATACAACATTGGAGGATACTCTCTGCTATTTTTCAGGAGAGAGTATCCTTCTTTTTTGCCTGCTAGCCATTATTAATCAACTACACTTGTACATATGGCTGAGTACTTTGAGGGGCTCATTCATGACAATACGCAGAACTTACTCAAAGCGAATCGGTTTTACCCCATCAAGTCTTGCAGTAAGTGCGCCATCAGGTTCAGCTTAGCACTTCAGGGCTACGTATTGGTTTGATGACACAGTAGTCAACAAGGAACATAGTCATAAAATTCAACTCGTCCGCTGGCAGTACCCGCACAGTGCCCTGAATAGGTCGAGGTCAGGAAATATACTTTCTGTTTTACGCTTTTTCCAGGCATCCTTGCCTTATGCTTCTAACGCTGGGATTCGGAGACAACCGCCAGAATGTTTTTGGCTACTTCGTGGCTCAGGTGCAGTTGCTTGCCCTGATTTATGGTGACCAGCATTGAACGGTCAAACGGCATAATTTCATCAATCACCAATTTTGTTCCTAAGCCCAAATCCAGCTTATCCAGGTATTGCAGAAAGGCAGTTGTATGGTTGCTGATGCCCGTTACCAGTAAGGGAGTTGCCAGGTTCATTTCACTCAGTTTACAGGACCGGGGCATTTCCACTTCTCCGCTGGCGCTGGGAATGGGGTCTCCGTGCGGATCGCGTTTAGGGTAGCCCATGAAAGCGTCTAACCGTTCGATGAGCCGCTCGAAATCAATGTGCTCCAGTTCTTCGGCCATCGGGTGTACCTCCTCCCAGCCCAGCCCCAGTTTCTCCACTAAAAACACCTCCCACAGCCGGTGTTTGCGGATGATCCGAACGGCAACCTGCCGGCCTGCTTCAGTTAAGGTGACGCCCCGGTATTTGGTGTAGTGAATCAGGTCCTTCTCAGCCAGTTTACGGAGCATATCAGAAACGGAAGAGGATTTAGTCTCCAGCAATTCGGCAATGGCATTGGTAGTCACTTCCTCCTCACTGTGCTCAGAAAGCTTGTAAATGGCCTTCAGATAATTTTCCTCCGTGTAAGTGTGCATAAGCCCTTTTTTGCAAAGGTAAGGAAAGGATCGAACTATAAATTTAGACAGGTCTAAAAATAAGTTTGGATTACTTGAAACTTAAATCTAGATTTGCGTACACTTCTGGTATATCCGCCAGGCCCCTATGGAAAAACGACTTATACTACTCCTCGCTTTATTATTGCCCATTACCCCCCTGCTGGCCCAACTCAGTATATCTGGCAAGGTGGTGGACGAGCAACGTCAGGAAGCGGTAATTGGCGCTTCCGTATACATCACCGAATTGAAGAAAGGAACTTCAACTGCCGCTGATGGCAGCTACCGGATTACGAATTTGCCAAAGGGTACTTTTACCGTTGAGGTCCGCTCGCTCTCCTATCAGTCGGTGATTCAGCGCGTGACGCTGAACGAAAGCCTGCAAAAGGATTTTACCCTGGCTGTTTCTGCCCTGCAGATGAACGAAGTAGTGGTTACGGGTGCCTCCGCCACTACCCTGATCAAGGAAAGTCCCGTGCCCATTGCCACCTTGTCGCGTCTCCAATGGCTGCAAAGCAGCTCGACCAACCTCATTGATGCCGTAGGCAAACTGCCTGGTATGTCCCAGTTGAGCACGGGGGTAGGATTGTCCAAGCCCATGATCCGGGGGCTTGGCTTTAACCGGGTCATCACCATGCACGACGGCATCCGTCAGGAAGACAACCAGTGGGGCGAGGAGCACGCCATTCAGGTGGACGAATACTCAGTGGATCGCTACGAAGTGATCCGGGGAGCAGGCAGCCTGATGTACGGTTCAGACGGACTGGGGGGAGTGATTAGCCTCATTTCAGCACCCCACCCGGAAGAAGGCAAAGTGCTGGGCAGCGTGCTTACCAATTACCAGAGCAATAACGGCATGGTGGGTTTTTCGGGCATGGTGACGGGCAATCAGAACGGCTTGGTCTGGCGGGCAAGAGGAAGCCACAAAAATGCGGGCAACTACCGCAACCCCTACGACGGAAGGGTGTTTGGCTCTAATTACAATGAAACAAATGGCAGCGGGATGATCGGCGTCACCCGTAAATGGGGCTACTCCCATTTGTACATGAGCAGTTTTAACCAAAACATCAACATTATCGACGGCACACGAGATAGCCTGGGGCGTTTTACCAGAACGGTACGGGTAGGTGATAACACAGAGGCTTTAATTCCAGTATCCTCCCAGGAACTCGATTCCCGGCGCATGAACCAGTCCTCCTACCAGCAGCTGGGCAACCACAAAATCTCGCTCAACAATTACGTTACCCTGGGCAGCAGTTCGCTCTCTTTCAACGCAGGCTACAGCCAGAACCACCGCCGGGAGTACGTGAACGTGTTCCAGCCGGGGGTGCCTACCCTGTATTTCTTCCTCCAGACCCTTTATTACGATCTGCGCTACAACCTGCCTGCGGTGAGTGGCTGGGAAACCACGATTGGATCCAACGGCATGTACCAGCAGATGAACAACCGGGGCGAAGAGTCCCTATATCCCGATTATCATCTGATGGATAACGGGTTGTTTGTCTTCACCCGGAAAAAGTACGGCCGGCTTAACATCAGTGGAGGCGTAAGGGCTGACCGGAGAGCCCTTTCCATCCAAAAGCTTTACGTGGATGCCGAAGGCAAATTCCAAACCACACCGGCAGGATCGGTTGAGGAACGGTTCAAAGGGTTTGGCAATACATTTGCCAATGCAACGGGTAGCCTGGGAGCCGTCTACACCCTTACCGGACAGCTGTCGGTGAAGGCAAACCTGGCAAGGGGTTTCAGGGCGCCCAGCGTATCAGAAATATCCTCAAACGGGGAGCACGCCGGCACCTTCCGTTATGAGATCGGCAATCCGGACCAGGAGTCAGAAGTATCATTCCAGAGCGATTTAGGATTCACCTTCGAGAGCAACAGCCTGTTTGTAGACCTGGCCCTGTTCCAGAACCGGATTCAGAACTACAGCTACTCGGAGAAAGTGCTTAACAGCCAGGGGCAGGATTCTATTGTCAATCCTTCGGTGAGCAACGTACCTACTTTCCGCTACACGCAAGGGAACGCGCAACTGTGGGGCGGGGAACTGGTCGCCACCCTGAATCCGGAAACTGCCCGGTGGGTCAGCTTCACCAGTGCTTTTTCACTGGTTAGGGCCCGGAATCTGTCGGCAAAGAATGACTCTGCCAGGTACCTGCCCTTCATGCCGGCGCCCCGGTTCACGTCTACCCTGAAATTTACCCGCCAGAAATGGGAAGGCTCATTGACTAACCTGTATTTCCTTATCGATTTTGAATACTACTGGCCACAGAATCAGGTTCTGCTTGCTTACAACACGGAAAGGACTACGCCGGATTATGGTTTACTGAACCTGGGTTTTGGAACGGACATACTGAATGGGTCGGGAAACACGCTGCTTTCCCTTTATGTCACGGCACAGAACGTGACTAATAAGGCCTATCAGAATCACCAGAATCGCTTGAGATACTTAGACGATAATCAGATTACGGGTCGTAGCGGTGTGTACAATATTGGCCGTAATATCAGCATCAAAGCCTTGGTGCCACTACGCTTCAAGTAAAGCGAAGTGTGATATCTTCCCTTAAATCAATCTTTTTATGTAGGGCATCAAGACCAAGCAAAGAAAAGCAGAAAAGGAACAAGGCTCCCCTACCCTCTCACTAAATCAACGTTCCTCATTACGGCATGAGCAGAATGGCTAGGCCCTTTCTTAGCCTTTCTTAAGTGGTAATTGGATACTTGGTATAAGGCTACACCGCGGGAAATAATCTAGGTCATGGTACCCGTAGTACCCTTAAACAGTAACCCTTCCCGGAGCGGGTCTTCCTGAGGGAGTTGCTTGAAGGGTAACCGGTTCTAAGTACAGTTTACTGCTGACCAGCTACTCACCGGTGAATTTCTTCCTCGGTAATGTAGGTCTTGTCTTGACAGACACAGGGTCAAACTTTTCGAATTGGTAGTTGAATAAAGTCAATTTTGCACTTTTTACATCCCGGTTGTTATTCAACATCCTTGCGGTACGGTGGCGGAGCAGTGCCAGCGCCAAGGGCGTTAACACGCTGGCAAGCGGAACAAAATAGGGTAATAACATTAGTAGTGTTTCCATCCAATAGCTGTTTTGAATTATAGGATTGACTTCTTGAGAAGTTTTAAGCTTTGCTGATAAATAGTTGGCGAAAGCTCTTTTTCGTGGGCCAATAAAAAAAGGACAGCTTTTAAAGGGTTGGACGGAACTGTGAAGGGGGTACAATCCGGGGTATAATGTGAGGTGTTTCCTTACAAGTTAAGTGGCGAAGTAATATAAAGGCGACAATTACAGGCGTTAGATTTGGTCACCTCTATTTCTTTCAGTAATGGTGGATTTGTACCATTGTGCAGCAGCTGTTAGTTTTCCTTAACCCGTTATGGCTTTTAACCTTGCTGTTGCCTTTCGGAGCTTGGCCTACTGGTGCCTAAAGGAATGTCGCATATTGGCGGTAATTGCTTGCGGTTGGTGTTCCGGGGGCAGAATGGAAACTTTCAGTAACAGACCGAATTATTCAGCCCTGCTTGTGGCTTTTTGGCAAGACCGAGCCGCCATTTGCAGCGCATCCCAGGGACTTCCAAGGGGGGGAGTATAGCTTAAGTCAAGGTCACTAATTTGGTCAATGGTCATATTATGGTAGAGAGCCGTAGCCAGCACGTCAATGCGTTTGGCTACTTCCGAGGAGATACTGCCCAACAGTTGTGCGCCCAGTAGTTCTCCTGAGTGAGGCTCACCAGTGATTCTAATGTACAGTTTGTTGGCGCCTGGATAGTAGACTTTATGGCCCCAGGCTTCCGTCTGCACTGTTACTGCCGACAAGCCTGCCTCGCCTGCTTCCCGATCACTCAGACCCGTGCGGGCTGCCACCAAATCAAATATCTTGACTGCCTGGGTACCAAGGGAACCAGCAAATGACCGATTGCCACCTATGGCATTTTCTCCGGCAATTCTACCCTGTTTATGGGCCGTAGTACCCAGCGGCAGATAGCTGTATTTTTCCAACAGCCGGTGCCAGGTCTCCACGCAATCCCCCGCCGCGTACACATGGGGAACGCCTGTTTCCATCCGGTTATTTACTCTCATCGCCCCCCTCATGCCCGTTGTTATACCAATTGATTCACCAAGCGCAGTTTCCGGCCGGGCACCCGCCACAATTAATACAAGTTCGGCTTCCTGCCTGAAACCACCGGTTCCGGTTACAGTAAGGGTAGACGCATTTTTTTGCTCAATGGCGGTAATCGAGATCGTCGTAACAACCTGTACTCTCTTCTCTTTCAGATGCCCCTCAAGCAACTGGCCAAAGGAACGATCAACCGTCTTCAAAATGGTCGGATTGTGATCTACCACGGTTACTTCCAAACCTTTGGTCGTGAATGCCTCAGCCATTTCAACCCCGATGTAACCTCCCCCGACAATTAAGGCTGTACGCGGGCGGCGCTGCTCGAGGAATGTTTGTAACGCCAGCGTTTCCTCCATCCAACGAAGTGTAAACACACCGGCTAAGTCCATTCCGGGAATAGCAGGACGGATAGACACTGCACCAGTAGCAAGAATTAGTTTATCATAGCTATATACCCTGGTTTCACCTGTACCATTCCGTGTCCAGACACGCCTTGCCGCCGGATCAATCCCTTCAGCCTTTTCATTGATTTGTATCTGGATACCCAGTGCAGTGATGTCGTTAAAACTCCGGTGCGCCAGGTTCTGCCAGTGAGTGACTTCTCCGCTCAGGTAGTAGGGAATGCCGCAAATGCTGTAATTCGGGTAGCTGTCGGCCAGAAGCAGAGTTATACGTGCCCGGGCATCGAGTTCTCTGGCCCGAAGGGCGGCACTAATGCCCGCGTCGCTGCCGCCGATGATAAGTAAATGCATGGAAGAGTGATTTGTATCAGAAAATTTGTTGATCAACGATTGCGAATATAAAATATTTATCGTAATATTGCGATATATTATTTGAATTAACTATGGGAGTCACCAAGACGCAAAATTTCACTGAAGGGCAAAACCGGACGGCGCAGTTAGCTAAAGTGCTGGGGCATCCCGCCCGGATTGCGATTTTGCAGTATTTGATTAAGCAAAAAACCTGTATCTGTGGGGATTTAGTGGATGAATTGCCCCTGGCGCAGGCCACGGTTTCCCAGCACCTGAAGGAACTCAAGAACAGTGGCCTGATTAAGGGGGAAATCGAAGGGACCAGTGTTTGCTACTGCATCAATGAACCGGTATGGGAGGAAGCCCGGGACATTCTCCTCAACCTGTTCAATGCGCCCCTCAATAATACTTCCTGCTGCAACTAAAGGCAAGTTATGATGATCACTACCGAATATACCCTTCAATCAGCCGGGCCCCAAAAGCGGGCGGCAATTGTGTCCCTGCTCCTGGCCGTGAAACTGCCCGTTGAAGACTTGCCCCAAACCCTGGACAACTTTCTGGTGGCCGAAAAAGAAGGCTTAGTGGTGGGTTCAGCAGGGCTCGAACTGCAGGGAGATTACGCCTTGCTACGCTCCATGGCAGTTCATCCGCAGCACCAGGGCACTGGTATGGGTAAAGCGCTCTACCAGGCGGCTGTGAATCTGGCCTTGCAGAAAGGGGTTCGGGAGCTGTATTTAATTACCACCACAGCCGCTCCTTTTTTCGAGAAGCAAGGCTTCCAAAAAGTGGACCGGGGGGAAGTTCCCCTTTCCATTCAAAGTACCAGCCAATTTTCGGGCACCTGCCCTTCCTCCGCAACGGTGATGCGGCGTAGCATTCTTTAACTTTTTTTGTCCTCATATATCGTATCATAACAATTAACCGATTAAACAAATGAAAACCGAAAACGAACTCAAGCAAATCGTTAAATCCAGGTACGCCGAGATTGCCCTGCAAAGCAAGCAGCAAAACGAAACGTCCTGCTGTGGGGCCTCCGGCGGCTGCACGAACGACACAGCCGTGATGGCCGAGGATTACAGTCAGCTTACAGGCTACGTAGCCGATGCGGATCTGGGACTAGGTTGCGGCCTGCCTACTGAGTACGCCCAAATCAAGAAAGGAGAAACCGTGCTGGATCTGGGTTCCGGAGCGGGTAATGATTGTTTCGTGGCCCGGTCCATTGTCGGAGAAACCGGCAAGGTGATCGGCGTGGATATGACGGAAGTGATGATTGAGAAAGCCAAGCGTAATGCCCAAAAGCTAGGCTATGACAATGTGGAGTTCCGCCTGGGAGAGATCGAAGACCTGCCTCTTGCTTCCAACCGGGTAGATGTGGTGGTGAGCAACTGCGTGCTCAACCTGGTACCGGACAAAGAAAAAGCCTTCGCCGAAACTTTCCGGGTCCTTAAACCGGGCGGTCACTTCAGCATTTCTGACATTGTTTTGTCCGGCCAGTTACCCGAAGGGTTGCAGCAGGATGCGGCCATGTATGCCGGTTGCGTGTCGGGCGCCATCCAACGGGAGGAATATCTCGACATCGTGCGTAAGGCTGGTTTTGTCAACATTCAGGTGCAGAAGCAGCGCCGGATTACCCTGCCCGACGACATTCTGCTACAGTACCTTTCCCCGGAGGATCTGGAAAGTTTCAAGGACAGCGGCACGGGCATTTTCAGCGTGACTGTCTATGCTGAGAAGCCCGAGCCGACCTGCTGTACACCAGGCAGTGGATGCTGTTAGCAGAATTACTGATCCATGCATTGGAGCTTGCTACCAGCCCCTTCCAACCTGTCAACTACTTGGTCAGGAAATAGTTTGTCCCCTTCTACAGTAAGAATGGACAGGGGCAGCTGAACATGGAGACGCCAATCCTGAACACTTGGCATATGATTAAGATAGAGGCTCAAGGTACTCAGACTGTCTGAGCACAGGGGCTGGCTTCTAAACTGTAAGTGTTGCATGATGCCAATGGTTGGCACGCGCAAAGAAAGATAATAGATTTCGATACGGTATTTGGAATCAACTTCCTAAAAAACCTAAATAGGAGGCTACTTCATTAGACTAATGGAACACATTCAAACTCTAATCATTGGCGCGGGTGCTGCCGGCTACACGGCCGCCATCTACGCCTCCCGAGCCAACCTCCACCCGGTGCTCTACGCAGGCTCCCAGCTGGGAGGGCAGCTCGTGACCACTAGTGACGTAGAAAATTACCCCGGCTTCCCGCAGGGAGTTACCGGTCCGGAGATGATGGAAGCCTTCCGCCGGCAAGCCGAGCGGTTCGGCACCGATATCCGGTTTGGAATGATCACTGATGTGGATTTCTCCGAGCGTCCCTACCGGTTGGTTGTAGACGGCGAAAAGACGATTACGGCCGACACAGTAATTATTGCCACGGGAGCTTCCGCCAAGTGGCTGGGACTTCCGTCCGAAGCGAGGCTCAACGGCAGCGGGGTATCGGCTTGTGCCGTGTGTGACGGCTTTTTCTACCGGGGACTGGACGTTGCCATTGTCGGGGCGGGAGATACGGCCTGCGAAGAAGCCCTGTATCTTTCCAAGCTCTGCCGCACGGTGCATATGCTCGTCCGGAAAGATTCGATGCGGGCTTCCCAAATTATGCAGACCAGGGTCAAAAATACGCCCAACATCATCATCCACTGGAATACCCGAACCGAGGAGATACTTGGGGAGCGAGAGGTAACCGGCGTGCGTACCCGCAATGCCCTAACTGATGAAGTGGAAGAGATAGCCGTTCAAGGCTTCTTCGTTGCCATCGGTCACCATCCCAACTCGTCTCCTTTCAGCAAGTATATCGCCACCGATAAGCAGGGCTATATTCTCACCGTGCCTGGTTCTACCCGGACGAACCTGGAGGGTGTGTTTGCCGCCGGGGACGTGCAGGACAAGCATTTCCGGCAAGCCATTACCGCGGCTGGCACCGGGGCCATGGCGGCTCTGGAAGCAGAACGCTACCTGGTCACACGGGAAACACCCGCACCCGTTACCCTTTAACCCTAAACCCTGTTTACATGATGCAGCCCACCCTCCTTCACTCCAAGTTACTCACCCAACTTACCGCCTACGTGGCTTCCGCCCTCAAGGAGTTCGACCAGATACCGGCCGCACGAAAAGAGGAGCTGTGGGCACTTACCCGGTATGTGCAGCAAAAAGTAGCCGCCAGCCAGTCCGTACAACTCACCTTTATCTGCACCCATAACTCCCGCCGAAGCCACCTGTCTCAGCTCTGGGCACAGGTAGCAGCTTATTGTTTCCAAGTTCCGGGTGTACAGACCTACTCAGGCGGCACGGAAGCCACCGCCTTTAACCCCAGAGCCGTGAGGGCTATTGAGGAGGCCGGATTCAAAGTGGAAAAGACGGGAGAGGAACCCAATCCGGTTTATCTGGTACAGTACACCGAAGAACAACCCCCGGTAAGTGCTTTTTCGAAAATATATGACGAAGGGGGAAATCCTACGACAGATTTCGGGGCGGTGATGACCTGTACGCATGCCGACGAAAATTGTCCCTTCATTCCGGGAGCTGTTCGCATCTCTCTGCCTTTCGAGGATCCCAAAGCATTTGACGGGACTCCGGAGGAAGCGGTTAAATACGCCGAGCGGTGCCGGCAGATTGCCCGCGAGCTGCTTTATGCATTCAGCCAGGTAAACACCAGCGCCTGAATCTTGCCAAACCAGAACCCACTGTAAGCATGTATGAAGAACATTCCGTTTATACTGGTCTGTTGCCTGAACTTGCTTTCGCCCGGCCTCTCTCCCGGTCAGGGCCTCAAAGCTCGGCTTCCTCATCCGCCTTTTCACTCCCTGTCTGAGGGACAGCTGCTGGCAGTCGGCCAGCCATGTTTACCGGATGATCCGCTGGCGATGCTGTTAGTGGCCGACAGCAGCGTAGCCGGGCAGGAATACGAGCAGGCGAAAACTGTTCTGACAAGGTATGTAGAAGCGTTAAAAGCCCGAAGAAGTCCCACTACCAACCCCGTACGTTTCCTCAGGTGGGTGTTTCACAATACCCATCATCAATTTCTGCGGCGGTTCGTAGCCTATGAGCCTTTCAGCCGGCTAGTGAAGGAAGGCGTGTACAACTGCGTATCGGCAAGCGCCTTATTTGCCCTGCTGCTGGAAAACTTAGGTTATCGCTGTCAGCTCTACGAAACGCCCTTTCACCTGTACTTACTCGTGGAATACCGGCCCGGAAAAAAAATGATGCTGGAATCTACTGACCCTTACGCCGGCCTGGTGTTCAGTAAGCGGGCAGTGGCAAGACGAGTAGCCCGTTACAGCAGGCCCGATTCAACGGGTTGGTGCGCAAAGGCCGCCTTGTGTACGGTTTCTCAGGGAGACGTTTGCCCGTATCAGTTTTTACAGCCCATCGGTCTGAAGGAGCTGGCCGGGCTGCAATATGTCAACCAGGCCATCCGGTACTATAACCGTCTGGATCTCGGGCAGGCCCGCAACTGGTTGCAAAAAGCGGAAATGCTCTACCCGACATCCAGACGCATCAGCGGGCTCAAAAACTACCTGGAGCGGGAAGAGGCCAGAGCCAAAGACTTTTCCATGCATTGAAATAACCATTATCCCAACCCCTATGACTGCTCCCACCCTGCAAAAGAAAAAACTTTCCTTCCTGGACCGCTACCTGACCCTATGGATCTTTCTGGCCATGGCCACAGGAGTGCTGCTGGGGTACCTGGTACCGGAAACCGAGGGGTTTATAAACTCTTTCTCCAGCGGCACGACTAACATTCCCATTGCCATTGGTCTGATCCTGATGATGTACCCGCCCCTGGCCAAGGTGCGCTACGAAGAACTGGGCGGCGTGTTCCGCAATACCAAAGTCTTGGGCTTGTCGCTGCTCCAGAACTGGGTGATCGGCCCCGTATTGATGTTTTTACTGGCTATCTTGCTTTTGCCCGATAAACCGGCGTACATGGTTGGACTGATTATGATCGGGATTGCCCGGTGCATTGCCATGGTAATTGTGTGGAACGATCTGGCCCGGGGGGACCGGGAGTACGTAGCGGGGCTGGTAGCCTTTAACAGCATTTTCCAGGTGCTTTTCTACAGCGTATACGCCTATATCTTCATTACCGTACTGCCCCCCTTGTTTGGAATAGAAGGCAGCGTAGTCGAGGTTAGCATCAGCGAAATAGCAATGAGCGTATTTATTTACCTGGGTGTTCCCTTCCTGGCCGGTATGCTATCCCGCTACCTGCTGGTAAAGACAAAGGGCAAGGAATGGTACGAAAAGGTATTCATTCCCAAAATCAGTCCCATTACTTTGATTGCCCTGCTCTTTACCATTATGGTCATGTTCAGTCTGAAAGGAAACCTGATCGTGACCATCCCCTTAGACGTCGTGCGCATCGCCATACCACTGGTACTCTACTTTGTGATCATGTTCTTTTCGGCTTTCTACCTGGCCAAAAGGGCGGGGACGGATTATCCGAAAGCAACGTCGCTAGCTTTTACGGCTGCCGGCAATAACTTCGAACTCGGGATTGCCGTTGCCATTGCTGTGTTTGGCATTGACTCGGGGCAGGCTTTTGCCGCCGTAGTGGGCCCCCTGATCGAAGTACCCGTCTTGATTCTGCTGGTGAATGTAGCCTTAAAGCGGCAAGGTGAATTTACGGCACAGCCTAAGTAACCCGTGTGGAAGCCGCAGATGTGGTAATGATCGGAGGGGGGCAGAGTGGGCTGGCAACGGGCTATTTTATGGGACGAACCGGCTTATCGTTCGTGCTGCTCGACGAGCAGCCTGCGCCTGGAGGAGCCTGGCAACACGGTTGGGACTCGCTGCACCTTTTTCCCCGGCCGAACACAGTTCCCTGTCCGGCTGGCTCATGCCCCGCGGTCGTGATGCATATCCGCACCGGGACGAAGTAATTGACTATTTGCGTCAGTACGAAGAGAAGTATCACCTTCCCATGGAGCGTTCCACCCAAGTACCCGCTGTAGAGCGACATGGAGATTATTTCAGGTCCGAACTTCCCAGGGAATGGTCAGGGCGAAAACCATGGTGAGTGTGGTATTCCCCGGTGTAAAGGTGGAGGATTTAAAAAGAGCATCTTTAACTACCGTTTTGTGTGCCCTCTTTCCTACCCTTTCATTTACCACGGCCAATATTGACCCGGGTGTATCAAAAACTCGTTACACAAATCAAAGTAACGAAAATCCTGCTAGCTACCATTTTTTATTACGGATCTTAAACAATCAGCTTCATTGAAGTGTAGCCTTTTCATCTCCTATGCCTGTTCTAGCCAGGAATCGAACCTGCTGCACTGCTGCTGGTTACATTGGGAATCTTTAACCTACTTGTATCGCTCAGACAGCCCGCTTTTTCTGATCAGCAGGAGTTTTGGCAGTAATTTGTTTTTGGAGCTTCTCCATGTCCTGACTTACCTTCTTTTGAACTACCTTGGCATAAATCTGGGTAGTCTTGATATTCTTGTGGCCTAGCATACTGCTTACTGTTTCCAGTGGTACACCGTTGGTAAGGGTGACAGTCGTAGCAAAAGTATGGCGGGCTACGTGAGTAGTAAGCGTTTTAGCGATACCGCACAGGTCGGCAATCTCCTTCAGGTAGGCGTTCATCTTCTGGTTGGACGACACAGGAAAGAGGCGGCCCTTATTGACGGCCTCCGGATGGTCTTTGTACTTCTCTATCAGCGCCAATGCAGGTGATAACAAAGGAATATTTGAAGCCGTCTTGGTTTTGGTTCGATCCGTGAAGATCCAGTACTTGCCGTCCACTCCTCTGCTAACTTGACTTGCACTAAGTTTATGTACATCAGCGTAAGCAAGGCCCGTATAGCAACAGAATACAAAAACATCCCTTACCTGCCCGAGGCGCTCGATGTCAAACTCCTTTTTCTGCAAGAGTGCCAGTTCTTCCTCGGTCAGGTGATCGCGCTTTGTTTCCTTGAAGGAGCATTTGAACTTCATAAAGGGGTCTTGCTCCAGCCAGCCGTGCAGCAGGGCCAGGTGGGTGATCTTCCTCAGGTTAGTGATGTATTTGATTGTCGTGTTATGGTTACACTGACGCACAGTTTTGAAGAAAAACTCTAAACTGCTGATGAATTCAAAGGTTAGCTCCGACAAAAACAAGTCACTTTTTGCGTATTGATGCTGAATGAATTCCCCAACCAGCTTCTTAGTTACCTCAAACCTTTTGTATGTCCCCTGAGCGTACTCCTTCCCTACCTGGGCCTGCATCTGGTTATTATGGTAATCAAATACTTCCAGCAGAGTGCGCTGCTTGCCAGATTTGCCTAAGTAGAGATTCTTGATCTGCTCCCCGGTAATGAACACCTCCTGCTCTTCCAGCCGGTTGAAAATCCGGGTGAGCTTAATCTTGCTATTTTCAAGGTACGTATTGATCGTTCTGGCTTGCTCGGAGTTTCCCTTCAACCTTCCTTTTTCCGGACTCCACAATTCGGGTTTCACGTACTGCTTACTGGCAATCTCTGCCGCTTTGCCATCCACGATGAGGCGAACAAAAATGGGAATTTCGCCATTGGCATTGGCCCGGTTACGCCGGACCAGAAAGGTTACTACAAAGGTATGGTGGTGCATAAGGGTAAGCAGTTAGGCTTAGTGAACAAGAAACCACTGCTTAAAAATACTAAATCCTTCCTGGAAAACCAAGTTTAATATAACGTTAATTACTTGTAAAACAATCGATTAACACATTCTAGTGAACAGACACAAATATCAATATTGTTCACCGTATAGCTCACATTTTATTTGAGATTTATTGAATCGAATGAAAAGCTTAAAAACAAAAAAGCCCCGGAATCATAAGATTCGGGGCTTTTTGAATGGGATGAAATCGGATTTGTGGAGTCGGAGGGATTCGAACCCTCGTCCAGACAAGGAGGCCATCAGGCTTTCTACATGCTTATTGGCAATTGGATTGTCGGGTGAAGGCAAGGCTGCCACAACCAGCACCTGCACCTTAGTCATTTAGTCTCGTTACCGTGCCATGACTACACAGTAACCAGCGTCGCGTGATGATGCCCCGGATGCCTCCCCGGCAACGCGGAGGAGAGGCGGGACACATGCCAGCTAATTCTCAATTAGGCAGCAAGGGCGTAGTTTTCTTCGCCTTTTATTGTTTGAAAGAATTTTTATCAGGAGATCCTCTCAACTCCCGGCATGCTTACCTGCGAACTGCACATGCTGTCAAAACCGGTCGACCCCATAAAGTAAAGAACGTTTTTCCCTGAGGAACTCTTTTTTTAACATACCTTCCGCCGGAAAGGTTGCAGGTATATACTCTTTTTCCGGTTTGGCAAGGTTTATTATTCCGCATCTCTCAGTAAATGTACCTGCTGATTCACCGTGCCTCTCCTACGGCGGGCTGAGACACAATCAGCCGGGCAATGTGGCGGAGAAAAGGCAGAATACTACCCCCGGACAGGTCAATCTGAATCAGTTTCTCTTTGATTCGCTCCTGCGCGTCGCCGTCAAGGTCAGCCAGCCAGGCGCCAACCGTTTCCAGCGTCACCACCTGCAGGGCTCCCGGCGATTCCAGCCGGAACACCATCTGCTGGTCAATCCCTCTCTGCTCCAGAAAGTCGCGGAACCAGCATTGCATTGAAAAAAGCCATTTCATCATGCTACATCAGTTAACAGTCAGTACACAGTACCACGCCAGCGGCGTGGTGATCCACCAGCTGTTGCCGTACGGATCAGTAAACCCGGCATACCTCGCGCCATTGTCCTTGTCCTGAGGCTCGATCAGGATAGTGCCTCCGGCAGCCAGCGCCCGCACGTAGGTTTCTTCGGCATCGTCCACGTACACGTACAGCCCGGCAGTGGTAGGCCGGAATCCATCCGTTGCATCAGCAACCAGAATGGTGGAGTCGCTGATCCGGACTTCGGCGTGCAGGATGCCGCCATCGGTCCCGGGTACGCAGAAAGTTTCTTCCGCACCAAACACATCGGTCAGGAAACCGATCAGCTTGCGGGCATCGGGTACGATCAGATAAGGCATGGTGGTCTGGTGGCCGGTAAGGGTTTTCATCGGTGTCAGGTTTGGGAAAACAGGTTGAATCAAACAACTGATAACGGACAACTGATTAAGCTTCGGGCAGGGGCCGGCTATCGGTGATACGCCGGCCCCTGCATCCGCATTCAGGTCAGGCTACCTGCTGCACCGGCTGACCGGACTGCCGCTGGGCAATGATCTTCTTCAGCTTGTCAATGGCTTTGTCGGCCCGGTCGCGGTCCAGCTTATTGATGCTGCCGATCATTTTCTCTTTTTCTTCCTTCGTGATCACATCATTGTTGAGCAGAAGGAGAATTTCAGCTTTCTGGCGGGTAGTGGCCATCGGTACGGTGGCTTCCGGCTCCGGGCTGCCTACCGGTACGGCCGTAACCGGCGCCGGGGCTTCAGTGCTCTCCTGCTTTACCGGAGCCGGTTCACTGTATTGCTTGCCGTTGTCTCTTCCACTGTTGTGGAAAGCTTCCATTTCCTCGGCCGGAGTAGGATCATAGCCTGCCGCCCGGATCAGCCACGCCAGAATGTTGCGGTACGCCTTGCCGATGGCCCGGGTCTGGGCCATGCTGGCGATGGCAAACTCCTGAAAAAATTTCTTGCCGGGTTCCTTATTGGAACAGATGGCAAAGCCCGACCCGATGATTTGTTCGTTGCGCAGGTTAAGCAGCCGCACCCGGGCCTGGTATTTTACCTCCTGTCCGTCGCTCAGGTTGGTGAGTTCTTCCACAATGGGCAGAATTCCCAACCGCGAACCAGCGTACTGCCAGCCTTCCACATTCACGTATTCCTTGCCCTGCATGTTCATGAACAGCTTGTTTTCCTTGATAAACCGGGCTACGTCGCTGGCCAGCTGCAGCGTTTCGTCGGATCGGGAAATGTCATAGCTTTCTACTTTCCGTTTAGGGGCCGGGGCTCCCTTTTCCACTTTCTGTTCAGCGGAAAGAGAAGACTGATTTTCATCGGAGAGGTTCTGATTGTTGGTTTTCATCGTTTTATATGGTCAAAAGCTGAAAATGGAGGAAAGTATTCAATGGCACGGTGCCTGATGGTCAGCGCAGCCGTACGTATTCAAAAGTTTTAAAGTCCACTTCTTCCGAAAGCACCACCCGGACGTTTCCCCTTTCGTCAAGGGCCATGAAAAGGTAGCGGCAGGAAATTTCCCGTGGACTGAACCGGGTCCGGAGCGTCTTTCCATTCATCAGCCGGAAAAGATATAATCCGGCAAACCGACTCGTCGTACACTGCATGGTTTAGCGATTTTATTAAAGGAAGACCAGCTTTTACTCACCTTATTTTATATTTCAATGCCGCCACCTTCGCGTTATTTATTGTGTAAATTAAGCGATAAAAAAATTATCATGCAAATATTTTTTTAGTCTTTATAAGAAATTTTTTGTCAAATATTTGGCCTCGCCAATGAAAGGTTTAATTTACAAGCACTTACAAAAGCAAAAACCGTATCATCATTGGTCAAAATCTTGTATACACTACCCGCATAAGCACATATACGCTACTAAACACAACTTGTTTTTACAAATATTTCTATTTTTTTATTGCAATTCCGGGTTGCTTGTATACATTTGTGTCAGAACAGTCGCCTTTGATTTTATACAGACTATATTTTAAGGTGACCATCTGAAGCTACTTTACCATATAAAACCGGACCCTATGGATATCAATCAGGCAATTGCTGATTTACTGAAGGCACTGGACATTACGCCCTACCAGATGGCCAAAACACTCGGCTACAACAACGGGGATAAGATTTACAACATCATCAACCGGAAGAATAAGCCCGGTTTCGATACTCTCCACGACATTCTGACGCACTATCCGCAAGTCAACTCCGACTGGCTGCTGCGGGGTGAAGGCATCATGTTCCGCAACCAGAAAGCCGAAGAAGTGCCGGCGGACGTGGCCCTGACGCCGGCTGTGCTCTACCGGCCGATGGAAGACTGGGAGGAAGGCAAGATGATTCCGCTGGTGGATAAATATGCGTATGCATCCCTGCTCAACGGCTTTGCCGACACCGATCAGGAGAATATGACCCGCATTTACCTTTCGGATCTGCGGCCGGGCCGTACCTACGTGGGCATCCGGATCTATGGCGACAGCATGCACCCGACCATTGCCGACCATGACGTACTGGTGGCATCTCAGCTGGAAGGCCCCGGCGAAATCAAAAGCAACTACATTTATATTATAGTTACTGTAGACGGGGTGTACTGCAAACGTGTGGTCAACCACGGCACCCGCCTGCAGCTTAAATCTGACAACCGGGCTCACCCCTACTTCTCAGTGGATGTAAAAGATGTGCGGAGCGTTTGGGAGGTAAAACGCCGCATTACCGGCAACTTCTCCGGACCGATGGACGCCGAACAGCGGCTGGCAGATACGGAAAAATCAGCCTATTACCTCGAAAACGAAGTGCAGCGCCTCAGCGATGAACTACAGGAGGTAAAACGGGAAATCAAAAAAATAGCTCCAAAGAATTAGTTGGTTGAATTGCTGCATTGTTAAATTGTTGGATGGCTGCTGACCAACATGATCCTTCAGAAGCAGGCAATCAAGCAATTCAACCATACAGCCATGCAACCATTCACCCCCCAACCTCCCGTGCCGGCTGGTTTGGTTTGGCGTAGGCAAGGCGGGCTAATCGTTGGGTTATATGGTACCCATCGAGAGCCGACGCCGTTATGGTGCCGGCTTTTTCAATGTCCAGATAACCATCCCCCAGCAGACAATCCTCCGGCATCATTACTTCCAGTACCCGGCCGATAATCAGGATGGTGCCGTTGAGGGCAATATCAGTACGCTGCGCCAGTTGCAGGCCGATCTTCACCTGAGCCTCGGCCACGTATGGAGCTGGCAGGGCATCGGTAAACTGCGCCGTGAAGCCGCAAGCCTCAAATTCGGAAACCTCGTACCGCGCCGAAGTCTGGTGCGCCTGCCGGTAAAAAGATTCGTGTACGTGGTTAAGCGTAAAATAACCGGTGTCCAGCAGATTGCGCAACGTGTGCCGCTCTGCCGAGTCGGGCCTTACCAGCATGCCCATCAGCGGCGGATTGGCTCCCACGTGAAACACCTGACTGAAAATCGCCAGATTGGTCTCTCCCTCCCCGCTGACCGTACCCACTAAATTTGCACTTTTGAAGCCGCTTAGCGAATTGATCAGGTTTACCCGGTAGAATCGTTCCATGCCGGCAATGTCGGAGGCACTGAAGGTGGTCATATACATCAGGAAATCAGTTATTTGCTATTGGTTAATCGGGATCTGGCCTCTGTCCCGGCGGCAGCGGTCACTGCAGTACCGGACTTCTGCCCAGCAATGCTCCCACTTTTTGCGCCAGCTGAAAGGCCGGCTGCATACCGGACAGGTTTTTTCGGGCAGGTGCGCCTTCTTTACGCCTTTCATCAGATTAAAAACCGGTAGTCAGGCGTATTGTTTGCGGAAAATAAGAGAACTTTGCACCCTTCGCGAAAGCTTTGCGGCCTTTGCGTGAACCATCGGCGCTTTCACGCAAAGGCGCAAAGCTTTCGCAAAGAAATAAATTATTTCCGGAAGGGAATCTGGTAGAAAACGTAATAGTTGAAGCCGAAGGCACTGCGCCGGGCGGCGTCACCGAAACCGGGAATGGTGATGGAACCAAGGCCCTGATCGCCGCTGAGGGATACCCTGTACTTAAACCGGACCGTGAAGCCCAGATAAAAGTTCTGCCAGACATTGCCCTTCAGGCCACTGACACCCTCCAGCCAGTGTGCCGTAAAATTCTGCTGACCGATACTGCTTTCAAAATCCCCCCAGTACCGATCAGGAGCCACAAACCGGTCCGACTGAAAATTGAAAACGCCAAACGCATAACGGGCTCCGAAAAACATCACATCCTTGCCCCCTTTCAACATATTGCGCTCAATCCCAAGGCGGCCATAGTACCCGTTTGTGGCAAACTGGTAACCGGGCTGATTCTTTGAAATACTGGCCACGCCTGCTTCGGCAACGTAAAGCAATTTTGGGTGAGCCAGGTCCGCTGAAAATTCCAGCCCCTGTACCTTCCGTCCGGTGATGTAGTAGTTGGCAATCCGGGACAGGTCGAATCCCAGCCGGATGCCCCGTTGGGGAAGGGTATCCGCGGGTGCTGTCTGGGCCATGCCGCAGACGCAGGTCAGCAGCAAGAGTACGGGCAGACTAAAAATAAATCCGGATATTGGGCGTATTGGCTTCATCTACCGTGTTTTTGAAGATTACCAGTGACTGATTGGGCGGCATGACCACCCGGATGGTATCGAGGTCATTAAACCTGACATTGAAGCCGCACACATCTGACACAAAGAAAGATTGCCGGCGGTACCGCAGCGAAATCGTACCCGTCCTCACCGTACGGGACGTATCGCCGGCAGGGTAATACAGAATCCGGAAGCTGGTGGTGTCGGTACGCTGGTTAACGGGCAGTATCAGATTGCGGTAGGTGCCCGGCCTCACCAGCGAATCCTGCGGTGACATGCCCACCCCATACACGTGCCGTACCACCAGACTCGTATCCCGCTCCCGCTGCTGGCCGGCCGCGGTCGTAGACCGTGTTTTGAATTCAATGGTCAGCAGCGGATCATCCAGATTGGTGCAATCTTCTTCGGCGCACGAAACCGTCAGCAGCAGCAAGGCCGGAATAAGCAAATACTTGCAACAGGGAATTTTCATAGTTAGTATCGGAGAGGCAAATTAGCCCATCGTGCGGAGGAATAAAAAATTCTGCAATAAACGTGCCCTGACGCTGCCTCTTATTGCCTTTGCGTAAACGACTTACGAAAAATCTTTTATTCGTAGCGCAAACCCGTTAAGTTTGCTTTTTTGCAAACAGGAAACCAACCCTCCGCTCATGAACGAAATACTCAGCAAAATTGTACCCGGCGTGGTGACCGGTGATGCCGTTACGGATCTGCTCCGCTACGCCAACCAGAATGAATTTGCCCTGCCGGCAGTCAATGTTGTGGGCACCAACTCAGTCAACGCGGTACTGGAAACAGCCCGGCAGGTGAACTCGCCGGTCATCATACAATTCTCCAATGGGGGTGCCCAGTTCTACGCGGGCAAAGGCCTTGCCAACGACAAGCAGCAGGCGTCCATTGCGGGAGGCATTTCCGGTGCCCTGCACGTGCACCAGATGGCCGAACTGTACGGCATACCCGTAATTCTGCACACGGATCACGCCGCCAAAAAACTGCTCCCCTGGATTGATGGCCTTTTGGATGCGGGTGAAAAACACTACCAAACCCGCGGCAAGCCGCTGTATAGCTCCCACATGCTGGACCTCTCCGAAGAGCCGCTGCACGAAAACATCGAAACCTGCAAGCGTTATTTCGATCGGATGGCCAAAATGGGCATGACCCTGGAAATTGAACTCGGCGTTACGGGCGGCGAGGAAGACGGCGTGGACAACACCAACGTAGACAGCTCCAAACTATACACCCAACCCGAAGAGGTAGCATACGCCTACGAAGAACTGCGCCAGATCAGTGATAAGTTTACCATCGCGGCGGCTTTTGGCAACGTGCACGGCGTCTATAAGCCCGGCAACGTAAAGCTGCAGCCCATTATCCTGAAAAATTCACAGGACCACATTCAGAAGAAGTACAGTACGGGTCCCAACCCCGTTAACTTTGTGTTCCACGGTGGTTCCGGCTCCACCCGCGAAGAGATACGCGAGGCCATCCGGTACGGCGCTATCAAGATGAACATCGATACGGACATCCAATGGGCTACCTGGGATGGCATACGCAACTACTACGAAAGCAAGAAAGCCTGGCTGCAAACCCAGTTAGGCAATCCCGAAGGACCGGAGAGCCCCAACAAGAAGTACTACGACCCGCGGGTGTGGCTGCGCAAAGGAGAAGAAAGCATGATCAGCCGCCTCAAAGCCGCGTTTGAAGATCTGAACGCCATGAACCGGCTGTAGGCTGGATGGTTGAAGGACTGGGAGCCATACGGACATTCAGACAACGGGAATCGGATCAGACATAAATGAAAAAGCCCGGTGCGAAGTATTTCTGCCGGGCTTTTTGCTGCACTTCCACTTCATTCCCGTCATTTCTTCCGGCTGTGCCCTGTATCATAGCAAGGGTAGATATGGACGATCTTTCCTCTTCCTGAAAAACGGATAGCAGAATTGTCTCGGTTTAAAACTTGCCCTCTGCCCCCTTATCCAGCTTTTGCGGCACCTGGGACGGGGGCCGGTAAACAGGCATCGGAGACAGGGGCAGGCTATCCATTTTCATCATTGGCATCTTTGCCAGTCTGCTCATGTCTGGTACCATCACCGGCATCGGGTCGCCCGGCCAGCGGTGGATAAGCAGTGAATCGGCCAGCTCTCCTGCAGCATGGAATGGAGAGTTCAGAGAAAAGGGAATTCTGCCGTCCTGCCCGGCAAGGGCCACTCCGCTGAAGGCTACTGCCCCAAAAACCACCGTGAATAAAATCTTGCCCGTACGGTCCATAAGTTTATCTGATGCTGAATGGCAAAGTACGAAATCAATACCTTTCAATAACCGTGTTTAACATATCAGAGTATTTTAACCGCCCGGACAAAGATAGTCGGCGGCATTCCGTATGTACACAGACAAGAAGTCTGTATACCTATTGTCCGGCTTCCAGTTGCTGCCTGAGTTGGTCAATTCGCCCGGCCGGCAACTCGGTAATCTCACTGATCAGATCGGTGGTCATCCCCTTCCTGAGCATGTTCAGGGCCGCTTTTTCTTTGCCTTCCTGTCTGCCTTCCTGATAAACTTCCCGGTAGAGCGTGTCTTCTTTGATGTCAATCATGATAGTCATTTTCTTTGCGGTGTTGAATACGGTTTTACCCAGGTTTCTTAATACGGCTAAACGAACCAGTTGCAGGGTTCGTTGCGACAACTCCGGTTTACCTTCACAGAGTTCTTCCAATTTACTGATAATCTTTTCAGCAATCAAGCCGGCTGGTTCACCCTCAAAGTCAGCAAGGATCGCCAGTATCACTTCCCGGCTACCGGAGGATTCCAGAAACGTTTGGCAGGAAAAGGATCTTAAATCAACCAGCAGCATGCGGGAGAGCATCTGCTTATCGTTGCCGGCCTGAAACCCGCAGTGCAGGATGAAGGGTTCTCCCCCAGAAGGAACTACCTCCCATAACTGATCCGCTTCCCGCTCCGAGGTGTATTGTAAGTCTACCGGCAGAGGCTTATACTCTCCGGAGGGAATACCCAGTACTTTCCGGGCTACTGCCGGAAAAATGTCTTTGAGCACCTCCCGGAAGATCTTATCATAGTCCTGTGCCATGCGGTAAAACTACTCACTTTACCCTTTGTCCGCTGCCATTTGAGCTGTCTCTTTGCCGGAAGAAACAAGAACATGTACCGGAGTATAAATTCAGCCTGCCGGCGAGGCCGGGGTAAACCGGCGAGGCAGGAATTTACAATTTAAAATTGCGCAGCTACTCAAGGCTTGCGGAAAATCAAGAGGTGCTGCTGCGGCAAGCTTTTCACGTTTGCCGCAAACTCAAGGCCGACTACAGCCATTTCCCGTACTGCCTGCGCCTCAGTCATCTTGTGGCGGGGCCTGATAGGCACATCCGGGTCTTCGGCCCGGTATTCCACCAGCACAACGCGGCCACCCGGCTTTAAAGCTTTTACCACATTTTGCATCATCTCGTAGGGGTGCGAAAACTCGTGGTAGGCATCCACAAAAAGGGCAAGGTCCACGCTGCCGGCAGGCAGACGGGGGTCGGATACGGTGCCCAGTACCGTGACGACATTACGGGTACCGGCCTTTTTCATCCGTGCGCGGATTTCGTCCAGCATTTCTGGCTGAATATCTACGGCCAGCACTTTTCCCTGCGGCACCAGGGGCGCCATCCGGAAGGTAAAGTACCCGCTGCCGGCTCCCACGTCGGCCACTACGCCGGCAGCATCCAGTTTCAGTTCCTTCAGCAGCAGGTCGGTGCGTTCTTCCCGTTCGCGGCGTGGCCGCTCCAGCCAGCCGGCACCGGTATGGCCCATCACATGAGCAATTTCGCGGCCCATGTAAAACTTACCGGTGCCGTCTGCACTTTGGGAATCCCGGATCTCATACCGCTGGCCCGCGTCCCGGGCAGAGGTAACTCCGCCCGGCTCCTGCCAGGCGCAGGCCTGCTGTAAGAAAAATCCAAATACTATTGAAATTATTTGGTTAATTTTCATAAAATCAGTTATTTTCACTATTTAACGGCGGTGGCAGTAAAATAACAGAAAATTAAAAACCTGGCTTTCCCGCTCATTCGTATATAGCTCTGAATTAGGCGAAATCAACCTTCATCTTTTCAATCCGGCCATTCCGTGTATCTGAACCGGCAACAACTTCTCCAGCGATAAATTGTAATATACCATATCCATATACACGCAATTGTTATCTTCCACATCGTATGAAGTTCACTACTACATTTCTTCTTCTGATTTTAATGACGGCGGCAATGGGCTGCATGAATGACAGCCGTTTTCTGGTAGAATATGATTACAGTTACAAGGGAAATTTCAAAAAATACAATTCTTATACCTTTGTAGACAATATGCCCTTTGATGACAAGGATTCCAGCATGAACAATCCGGTTATTGCCGAAGCCATCAGGCACCAGATGGACGTGCACGGATACCGCCAGACCAAAAAAGAGGCCTAATTTGCTGGTATCCTACAAGATATTTTATGATGATCTGAAGTTTCAGGGCTTTGTGCAGCCTGATATCGAAAACTGGATTCAGACGGAGGAAAATGATGTGGGTTATGATCCCGTAAAATATAATCTTAATAAGGGCACGCTGATTATTCAGTTGCTGGAAGCCCGCACCCACCAGACCATATGGCAAGGGTATGCTTCGGGCGTATTCAGCGACAAAAACCTTGAAAACGACCGGTACCTGAAGAGAGCAGTCCGCTCCATTTTTGATAAATACAAACTTTTTGCGGATGGCTACATCATTGAAAGCCGCAACGGCAACACCGGCCGGTAAAAAATTTCAGGAACGGATTTTTTTACTTTCATCCTCAGAAACAGGAAAGGCCATCACTGCTTGTGATGGCCTTTCCTGTTTCTGAGGCAGTTTAATGGCATTGCTCCGGGTCCGGTGCAACCACTGTTTTCGCCGGAGTTTCAAAAACGCATCCACTTTCCCCGGGTGTGGAAAAATTATATGAAATAGTAAACAAAAAATTACATATATTGTAGGACAGATGTAACTGTCCGCTTCTTTGGCACGTATACTTAACTAAGTAATTCCCATGAAACTTAGCGAATTCAACCAACTCCGGCTTAACCAGCAAGCCAGTTACCTGTACAAAAAGGTACATATCTGATGACCCGTAAGGATCATTTTTACCACATCAGCCTGTACAGCGTACATACTTTCTTCGTGGAGCTTTGGATTGACACCCAGACGGACGGGATATTTACCATTATTGCCTTTAAAGACGCCGACAACATCAATTACTACACGGAAGAGGTGGCCATAGGCGAGTTGCTTGGATAACATTCCTTTTCAATCTGCGGATCTGCCTGCTGCCCGCTCTACGCCGGTCCTGCGTCCTTGACAGATCACAGCTGCCTGACTACGTTTGCTCCTTACGTAACCAAAGCCTGAAAACTCACTGGATTGCAAACAATTGCGTAGTCTTCCGGTTATTGCAATACCATTCCGTCTATCCTCTTTATAAAGGTTGCAAACTCCGCTCTTATGCAGCACATGAAACAATTTGACCCCTCCAAACTCAACCCCAATCTGGTGGATATCGTGGTGATCGGCTCACAAATTCTGCTGCTGGCAGGCGTGGTCAGGGTCTTTTTGTATCTGTAGTCTGAACTGTGAACCGGACGAAAATTTACTGAATCCGCGCCAGAAAAACTCTTCTGGCAAATGCCTCAATGCGCACGTAAAGCGTGCGGCTCCCCATCCATAAAATCCTTGTATTCCTGCGGAAAACTGGTGCTGGTCTTCAGGTACGTGAGCAGTTTTGTGACATCGGCGCTGCCGATCTGCTTCTTCTCATCGTCGTGCTCCGGAAAGGCGAAAATCCTTAGCTGACCAGCCTCATTTTCCAACTGATAAATTATTTTTGAAGGATCAATGAATTCTTCGTAGGCAGGCTTGATAAGAGAAATCTGGTGCCAGATGGGAGATAAGTTGGTTTGCCACATATTGTCAAAGATGACGGATAATTACGGACTAATTTTTCATTTTCCAAATGTCGGTTCCTCAAATTTGCGGGCTTTTAACGGGCTTATGAGCAGCATTACGGCCTTCCGGTTTTTGGGTTCCGGAATCTGGCCACTGCACGGAAGCCCGGCCTGCCTTGCTTTTTCCGGAGCCAGGGTGAGATTTATCGGGAGAAAATAATAATTTAAGGCCAGTAAACGTCCCCCTTCCTATGTCTTTACCACCACTGCCCGGCCGCCGCCAGCTCCTGCAAGGATTAGGAGCTACGGTAGGGATATCCCTTTTGCCGGCTTCCCTTCATGCCAGTTCTCCCCCTAAAGGTTCCCTTGTGTATTGCCTGAACATGAGCACGATCCGGGGGCACCATCTGGGCTTTGTCCGGGAGTTGGAAGTGGCCTCCAGAGCCGGCTTCCGTTCAGTGGAAATCTGGATGGACTCCCTGCAGAAGTTTCTGGACGGTGGCGGTACCATTGCCGATGCCCGCAAGCGGATCAATGACCTGGGACTGAAGGTAGAAAACGCCATAGGCTTCGCCCAGTGGATCGTGGACGACGACGCTACGCGCACCAAAGGCATTGAACAACTGAAGCGGGAAATGGAGATGCTGGCGCAACTGGGCTGTAACCGCACGGCCGCTCCGCCGGCGGGAGCTACCCAGGCCCCCGGCCTCGACCTGAAGCGGGCCGCCGAACGGTACCGGGCCATTCTGGAACTGGGCGAAAAGACCGGTGTAATGCCGCAGCTTGAACTCTGGGGCTTTTCCAAAAACCTCAACCGCCTGAGCGAAGTGCTGTACGTGGCCACCGAAAGCGGCCACCCGTCGGCCCGGATGCTGCTCGACGTGTATCACCTCTTCAAGGGTGGTTCCAGCCCCGACAGCCTGCACCTCGCGGGCAAAGGCGGCATTGAGATTTTCCACGTAAACGATTATCCGGCCGGTGCCGACCCGGCTACCATTACCGATGCTGACCGCATCTACACGGGTGACGGCGCGGCACCGGTGCGCCGCATTCTGGAAGCGATCCGTCCCCACGACCGGCCCCTGATTATTTCCTTCGAGGTATTCAACAAAACTTACTACGGTCAGGATCCGCTGAAAGTCGCCCGGACCTCCCTCGCGAAGATGAAGGCAGTCAGCGTCTGATAGTGGGGAGAGACGCCATGCATGGCGTCTGTACCAGTTGTAAGGGGTTTGGCGTGTACGCACATTGGTGTCTGCCAACTGTTACTGCCCACTCAGCACTTACGACTTACCACTTATGACTTACCACTTACCACTTATTTCCACCGGCAAGCCTTCGGGACTGATCAGTTGCACCTGCTGGCGGGGGTACACGGGGATGATTACCTTCCGGTACTCCGGTTTGTTCAGCTCCTGGGTGATGCGCAGCGTCAGTTCACTTTTCCATTTCCGGCGTTCGCGGGCCCCTACCAGGTATCGGATGGTCACGTTGGTCCATGAATCATCCGCAGAAAGGAATACCTGCGGCTTTTCGGGTACGGCGTCATCCAGTCCGGCCTTTTTGAGCAGCACGCCATATTGCCGGGCCGGAGTCACCATGTAGCTGCCCAGCAGCGCCAGCGCCACATTTTCCAGTACGTCCATCGCTTTTTTCACATCCGATTCATTGGCAATGGACACGGCCAGTTCGTCCCACACGTAAGGAAAATCTCCCGTCAGGTTGATGACCGTACCGGTGAGAATTTCGTTGTTCGGGAAGGTAACCATGCGGCCGGTGGGCTGCTCGGCGTGTACGAAGCCGGGCTGGTAAGGTGCCCCGATTTCCCATACGGTAGTAGTGAGAAAATCAATGCGGTAAACATCCCCGAACACCTCTCCTACCCTGACCCGGTCGCCTACGCGGTAGTACCCCTGAAAAGAGTTGAGGAGCCAGCCCGTAAAACTTTCAATCGGCGTCTGCAGGGACCATGACAGGGCCAGACCAATCAGGCCCAGTGAGCCCACCAATGCCCGGATGTCGCCCGCTACCACGCTGATGGCCACGCCAACCGCAAGAAGCCATACGGCTATGGAAACAAGGGATATGATGGCCCCCGAACTGTGCCAGCGCCCCAGCACCTTCTTCAGCAGATTTCTCAGCAGCCACACCAGGCCCCAGGCCAGCACCAGCGTCACGAGGGCAATCAAAAACTTGGGGAAGTTGAGGTAAAAGCTGTTCCATAGTCCCTGCAAGGCTCCGATTGCCTCGTCGGCCGATTGGCGGCTTGATTGTATGGCCTTGCCCGTTGTCTCTCCGGCGGTATTGCCCGCAACAGCCACCGAATCTACGGCTGCCGGTGCCTGACTGTCGGTCTGCGCGGCGAGGCCTGCCTCATCGGGGGCAAAAAGCAGCAAAATGAATCCGGTGATTGCCACTGCAAGGATGGAAGCCTGCCGGAAATTCTTCAGCCGGTTGCGGGCTCCCTTTACGGCAGTGCCGGCCTCCACCCTTTTCCGCCGGGCTTTGCCGTAAACCTTTACCTTCCGGCTGGCAGTTGCCCTGCCGGCCGGCTGTACCACCCGACCCGTATTCCTTCCTCTTATTGCCGGCTGATTTCTCCGGTTGGGGCCAAAGCCACGGTTTCGTTTGGGATATGCCATAGAAAGGAATTGAAAATTGATAACTGAAAATGGCTGCCCGGCCAGATCAGTGCAGATTGTGGCGGCACTATCAGAAGATGCCGGGTGGATGATCTGATTAAAGCTGTTGCCAAAACTGGCTGTCCTGTAATGCTATACGTAAGAGAATTCCTGCGGATGCAGAAAAGTTATTTTTACAGACCGTGACATAACCGGAAGGAGAGGGATGCATTCCGGACAGGCGGGAATTCATAATTTACAATTGCGCAGCTACTTATCAGGTTTATCTTTGTCGCATCACCTCCCGGCGGAGGCAAAATCCGAAGGAGTCTGTTCCAGTGGAAACCAACAAAAGGGTGACGGAAAAATTTACTTATACTTTTCGGGTCAAGTGGACGGCGCTGATGGGGGCATTGTCCTTTGGGATACTGGTGCCTACGTTTTTCATCCCCATGCAGCTGGGCTCTCAGGAGCACCTGCATTCGGTCATCGTAGCTACCCTTACCACCTACGTGATCTGGGAGGGCAGCAAGCTGATCCAGGCGCTGGTGCTGTACTTCTTCCCCTGGGAAAGGAGCATCGGCAAACACCTGGCTTACGAGATAGGCAGTATTTTTGTGTTCTCCTCGCTGATGCTCATTATCGGCATTCTCACCTACAGCGGGCTGGTTTCTTCGGTGAATATTACTGTGGGCGTGGTGCTGCAAAACATCTTTGTATCTTTTCTGCTGGCCCTGCTGTTTATTGCATTCAACGAAGGCGCTTTCCTTTTTGCCAAATGGAAACAGTCGCTGCTGGAACAGGAAACGCTGCGCCAGGAAAACCTGATTGCCAGGGTGGAAAGCCTCAAGAAACAACTGGACCCCCATTTTCTCTTCAACAGCCTGAGCGTGCTGAGCGGAGTGGTATACAAAGATCCCGTACTGGCCGACCATTACATCAACCGGCTGGCGCAGGTGTACCGGTATGTGCTGGAACACAACGACGAAAAGCAGGTGCCCCTGAAAAAGGAAATTGCCATGGTGGAAGCGTATTGTTTTCTGCTCAACGTCCGGTTTTACAACAAAGTGATGCTGGACGTACAGCTGGAAGATATGTCGGCATGGGTGCTTCCTATGTCGGTACAGCTGCTGGTTGAAAATGCCATCAAGCACAATCACATTTCAGAAAATCAGCCGCTGAAACTGCGCATTTATTCATCGGAAGAAATCCTTTGGGTCGAGAACCGTCTGAATATCAAGTATTCACGCGATAAATCTACCGGCATCGGGCTGCGCAACCTTGAAGCAAGGTATAAATACGTAACCGGCAAGCCCATTGTCATGGAAAACGACGGGGAAGTATTCCGGGTAGGCTTGCCCCGCATTACTGAAGACCTATGAAAATAGTAATCATTGAGGATGAGTTTTTTTCGGCCGAAAAGCTGAGTTTCCTGCTCCGGAAGATTAACCCCCGGATCGAGGTGATGGCCATTCTGCCCTCCGTGGAAAAATGCCTCGGGTGGTTCCGCAACAATCCGGAGCCGGACCTGATTTTTTCGGACATTCAGCTGGAAGACAAGGAGAGTTTTGAACTCTTCCGCCAGCTCCCCATCGAGGCGCCCATCATTTATACCACCGCCTACAGCAACTACGCCCTGCAGGCCTTCAAGCAGAACAGCATTGATTACCTGCTCAAACCCATTGATCCCGACGAGTTGCAGGCTGCCCTCAAAAAATACGAAGACCAGACCTACCGGCTGGGGAAAAAAGGGCTGCGGTTTACGCCCGAAAAGCCCAGGGAAGAATTCAGGGAACGTTTTCTGGTCAAGAAGGGCAACAGCCTTTCAGTGGTCAGGATTTCGGAAGTTGCCTATTTCAAGAGTGACCAGAAGCTGAGCTTTCTGATCACCTTTGACAACGGGCGGTACATCATCGAATCCACCCTCGACCAGCTCACCGACCAGGTAGACGCCCGAAAATTTAACCGCATCAGCCGCAACCGCCTGATTTCCCTCGACTGCATCCGCAAGATTCACCACCACTTCAACGGCCGCCTCCGGCTGGAACTGGACCCTCCCGAAGAGGAGGAGGTATTCGTAAGTCGCGAAAGAGTGCAAACATTCAAGGACTGGCTAAATAGTTAATTACGAATTACGAATGGGGAATTTCATCTGTTCGGTTTATAGTTGATATAGCATAAATACCTGATCTGTGGTTACACTTCCCCTATAACCCGCAGGGTTTCCAAACCTTGCGGGTCCGGTATCACAACCAATATACTATTGCTATATTTGGGTATTGACATCATTCGTACTCTCAGCAATGGGACTGAAGGTCACAGTCTATTCCCTCTCATTTTGACCATAACCGCGATCTGCAATTAGTAATTACCTAACTGTTCAGTCAGAAAGTTGTGCAGGTCGTCGGTGGATATCAACAGGTCGTCCTTTTTTGCTCGCTTTAATGAGCCGCAGCGCGGATATTTGCACAAAACATTAAGCTATGATCGCTATCCTTATATTCTTCGCGGTTCACTGGTACGGGTCATTGTTCTTCCAGACCTTTTTCCTGCACCGCTACGCCGCCCATGGTGCATTTACCATGTCCAGGACCTGGGAGAAGATCTTCTTCGTGCTGACGTTCATCTTTCAGGGCTCCAATTACCTGAGTGCCTACGCGTACGGCGTCATGCACCGTATGCACCACGCCTTTGCCGATACGGAAGAAGACCCGCATTCCCCCAGGTACAGCACGGGCATATTTGATATGATGTGGAAAACCTATACTTTCTACAACGCTATCCGCACCCGCAAGGCAGAGGTAGACCCTAAGTTTACGGCAAACGTACCTGACTGGAAGTCTTTTGATGACTTTGCCTCCCAGCGTTGGGTAAGGCTTGTCTGGGGAACGCTGTACAGCCTGTTCTACATTTATTTTGCGCCAAATTTGTTCTGGTTCCTGCTGCTGCCGGTTCACTTCCTGATGTCTCCCGTTCATGGTGCCATCATCAACTGGTTTGCCCACAAGATCGGTTATATCACGTTCAGGGTGAAGGACACTTCCCGCAACCTGATGCCGGTGGATATTTTTATGATGGGTGAAGGTTTTCACAACAACCACCACACCTACGGCAACCGCGCCAACTTCGCCTTCAAGTGGTACGAAATTGACCCGGCTTACCAGGTAATCAAATTGTTTAATCTGCTGGGAATTATCAGACTGCCAAAGGAAAAAGCCCATGCTACAGTGACCCTGAAAAAGCGGGAACTGCGGAAAGCTGCCTGAGAAATAGTAGTGAGACGGGAGATTGGAGACCCAGGACAAACAGGCTGAGGCTTCCGGAAAAGGTTAAAGTTATACTACGGTACATTCCGGCAAGGGACCTCACCCCCCGGCCCCCTCTCCCTGGGAGAGGGGGAGCCACAGCGGCGTTTTTCTCCCCTTTCCCCGGGAGCTATGATCAGAACATTTTTTTGACCAATTGTAAATCAGATCGTTGTGACTCCCCTCTCCCAGGGAGAGGGGTTGGGGGTGAGGTCCCTGAAGAGGCAGAAACTGGTACATGTACCGTAGTATGGGTTAAAGTTTAAATTTTGGTTGTAATCGCATTAAAAAGCCTGAAGGTCAGATACCTTCAGGCTTTTTATATTTAGTGATGGAAGCTTTTACTTCTTCCTGTACTTTTTGAAAAAATCCGGGTGCAGTTTCAGTCCCTCGTAGAAGAAAAAAACCTCTCCCTTTACGCCGTTTTTGCGGTTTGCCTCAATCATGCCGGAAAGCATTTGGGGAGAAGGCGTATAGTTATCCACTTTGAGCAATACGCCGGGGTAAAACTTATCCAGCTGGCCGGTGGGCATAAATTTGAGGTTGTCTTCCAGGGTTTTGGTATAGGCGTCGAGTTTGTAGCGGTACACCTGCGGGAAAATATAATCCACCCAGCCGTTCTTTACCCAGGTGGGCCAGTCCTGCAGGTATTCTTCCTTGCTCCACGGGAAAATACTCGGTGCCATGGTAACCAGCATACCGGGTTTGGCGGTCTTCACTTCCTTGTACAGCCGGCCCATAAACACGTTCAGCAGATCAGCCCGGAAGGTAAGCCAGCCGGGGTCTTTGTAATCGTGGGGAGGCGTCTTCCCCTGGTGTGCCTGCTTGTAAAGGCCAACGGTGTATTCGTCGTAGCCGGCCGTGGAAGGACTGGCCGGCAGCCGGTCATCGCCCTGGATGCCGTCAACGTCGTATTTGCGTACCACTTCCATCACCAGCGAAAGCACAAAATCCTGCACTTCCGGGTGGAAGGCGTTCATCCATTCAAAGCCGTTTTTCTTCACCAGATTGCCGTCGCGGTCAATGGCCTTCCAGTGCGGGTGCTTTCGCAGAATCTCGCCGCCATCTTCCTGGTACGAGGAGGAGAAGCCGAACTCAAACCACGCGTGTACTTTGATGTTTTTCCTGTGGGCTTCTTCGATCAGTTCCTGCAACGGGTCGCGGCCGGCAAACCGCTCCATGATCGGTACGCCAAATTCGTGCTGCATGACCTGGCTCGGATACAGCGTACGGGCCCGGTTCCAGGTAACCACGTAAATGTTGTTGATGCCGCTTTCGGCGCAAAGCTTCACCGCGGCCCGGAGGTTTTCGCGGGAGTCCATAGCCTGACTGGCTATGTTGGTAAGCCACACGCCTTTGACCGGGGCAGGACTTGAAGTTTTGGTCTGGGCATCGGCCCACTGGCAACCAGCCAGCAAAAGGACAAGAAGAAAACGAATTGTAGTCACTTGGAATTGTTGTTGCTGACTTTTATTGCAGGAATGGTTGGATGATTGAATTGCTGAATTGGTTAACTGTTGAATTGTTGAAGGCTCAGAAAATGACCGGTCAGCCATATAACAATTAACCATTATCTGCTATCTGAATTTTTGTGCCTGGATTTTCCTGCGGCAGCTTTTCCAGCGTCTGCCAGACCTGGTACAGGGCCCGCGGAATGTGGAAGCATCCTTTCCACTTGCCCCCCTTCAGGGGCAGCAGGACTTCGCCGCGCCGGTTGAGGTACCCAAACCATTCCCCGTACGACTGGTCGCGGAAATGTTTCCAGGTATACTCATGTACGCGGTCAAACCACTGGCGGCATTCTTCGCGGCCCGTGAGCTGATAAGCCTTAGCCAGACACACCAGCGTTTCTACGTGTACCCACCAGAGCTTCTGATCCCACTCCAGTTGCTGCGGCGGGTGGCCCTTGCAGTCCATGAAATAAAGAATGCCGCCGAATTCCTCGTCCCAGCCGTATTGAATCGTATGCAGGGCAATGTCCGTTGCCTTTTCGATCAGCTTCCGGTCGCCCAGCCGCACACCGAGGTCCATGATAAACCACATGGCCTCAATGCTGTGACCAGGGTTGAGCAGCCGCCCTTCGAAGGAGTCAGAAAAAGAGCCGTCTTCGTACACGTTTTCCAGAATCAGCCCAAGGTCCTGCTGGTAAAACACCTCCATCACCTCGTGGAGCACTTCGGAGATCAGCCGGTCTACGACTTGCTTATCCAGAATGTGCTCCAGTTCCAGCGACAGGTTGCAGAGAATCATCGGGAGGGCGAAGTTTTTCAGATTACGGGTATCCGGAAATGCCTTGCTGTACTTTCCTTTCGGGTTGTGCCGCCGTTCCAGAATCTTGCCGAAGGTGGTACGGGCAATGTCGGTGTAGTGGTCATTGCGCTGCACCTTACTGAGTACCCCGAAGCCCATTGCTGCAAAACAATCGGAGAAGATATTGTACGGCTGCACGAGTGGTTTACCCTCCCGGGTGAGGGAGAAGTACCAGTCGCCATCCGCATCGCGGCCGTGCTGCTCAAGGAACCGGGCACCGTGCAGGGCCATTTCCAGCCATTCCTGCCGCCGTTCGACCTTGTCGCAGAGCATCGAGAACAGCCAGACTTCCCGGCCCTGCAGCCAGGTAAATTTATCCGTGTCATAAACTTTGCCGTACTGACCGAGGCAGGTAAAGTAGCCGCCGTGTTCGCGGTCCCGGGAATGCTGCATCCAGAACGGAATGATGTTTTGGAGGAGTTCCTGTTTGTATAGCTCTGCGTACTGTTTCATGGTTAGCTGTTAGCTTGTTAGCGATTGGCTGTTAGCTTTTGGGTATGGCGAAAAAAGGGATGAAAATTATCTCTGTCTGCTTTAATGAGCCCCGGACCCGTATGGCCCCGGACAAAATTTTCAATTGTCAATTTTCAATTGATCCAGGTATTCGCGGTAGCGGTTGTACAGGTGGCCCGCCTGCGGGTAGGCCGACTGCGGACTCATGAAGTGCGAAAATTCAAAAGTAATGGCCTTGTCATACCCGGCTTGCCTTGCTGCCTCCAGCTTGAGGCGCAGCTTTTCAAACTTAATGGGCAGGAACTTGACGGGCATGTCGCGGTCAAAGGATTCGGCGTTGGTCCAGCACTGCATGCCGTACCGGTCGGCTATCCGTTTGTTCACCGCAAAGAAGTCCGGCAGTTCGTGGTAATCAACATGGCCGTCCTGAAAGGCAACCGCATCCACCGCCCCCTGCACCCCGGCAAAAATTTCACTCCACTCTTCTTCGTGCTCCCGCAGCGAAACGGAATCTTCTTTGGACAATCCGGAGGAGGCCGCCATTACCGCTTTTTTGCCGTCAATCCACGGAGAGATCAGGGTGGGCAGGCCGCCGCTTACCTCCTTGCACTGCATGCCCAGCGTCCGGAAGGCCTCCGTGGCCCCTTTGGTGCGGCGGCTGATTTCGGTGCTCAGGTACCAGCCGCCGAAGCTCCGGTAGTGGCCGTACTTTTGCCAGACCTCGTCAATCACAAACCGGTTGGCGTCAATTTCGTGAGTCAGGTCGCCGGTGTCCCAGTAGTGGCCGCTGTCGTAGAGGCCGAAGTAAAAGGTCATGCCGTGCTTACCGGCCAGTTGCAGGAACATTTCCACCAGATCAACCGGCGGGGCGTAGCAGCCAAACTTTTTCTGAAGGCAGGCCGACGGGTACGTGATAAACCGCCGGTAGCCACTGCGGATCAGGATCACCGTGTCAATGCCAACGGCCTTCATGTGCCCGAAATCCTGATCCCACTCGGCCCGTCCCCAGTTCTGGTGCGGAATGTCGTGGGAGATTTCGTCGAGGAACGTGCCGGTAATCTTCATAGGTGCACTTAAACATTTAAGCTGGTCTGACAGAGGTCCCTTACCCTTTCAGCTTACCCTTTACTTGCTGTCATTCCCGGAGGGAATCTTTTCAAAACAGGCTAAGAGCAATGGATCTCAACAAGATCAGCTTCGCTGAGAGAGTTCCCTCCGGGAATGACAGTAAGCAGAGATATTTTTCTATTGGCTAACCCACTGTTGGCTCCTCCTTCCTTCAAGGAGGGGCCGGGGGTGGTCAGGAACCCCTCACCTCGCCACTGCTCCTTTTTCAGTCAATGCAGCGGAAGCATCCGGATTGGCGGTTTTTTCCCACTGCCGGTCGGCATCCGCAAGATGGTCCCACCAGTTTTTCTTCAGCCACCAGGTAGTCAGCGCCAGCAGACCGATCCAGAACAGCATCTGCCCGTTTTCCCGGATCATGAAATAGATCGGAATCACCACCTGCGCAAACTGCCACACGATACCGGCCAGAATGTTAACCGTATCGCGCCTGAGGTCTTTGTTCGGCACGAAAGCCGGGTCTTCCTGCATGACTTCCCGCCTGATCGGCCCCCAGAAGCCCCACGGACGCGTCAGCTTATAAAAATTCTTCACCGCCTCCCGGTTCTCCAGCGGCGTCACGAAAGTACCGGTCAGGCAGCCCAGCATGGAGAAAGCCAGAATCAGGGGGAACACATAGATGTCCACAATTTCCGGAAATACGAACAGCTTGACCGTGGAAGCAATCAACCCGAACAGCATGCCCCAGAAATACCCCAGTCCGTTGAATCGCCACCAGATCCACTTGAGCATGTTGGCCGATACGTAGCCGCCGTACAGCGCCGAAGTGATCCAGAGGGTGAGTTTATTCAGGGAAGCCGCATTGAAGCCGAAGATGATGCCCACCACCACCAGCATGATGGACGAGAGGATGCTGAGCCGGATGTATTTCCGCTGCGAAGCCGTGGGGTTGATGTATTTCTTGTAAATGTCGTTGACAATGTAAGCCGGGGCCGCATTCACAAAAGCCGAAAACGTACCCATGAATGCCGCCAGAAATCCAGCCAGCAGCACCCCCCGGAAGCCGGAGGGCACAAACTGATTGATGGCCAGCGGCAGGATCTTTTCAAAATCAAGGTTGGTGCCCATTTTACTCATTTCGGGACTCAGGTACACCAGGGCCAGCACGGCGAACGCCGCCACCATCAGGTAACGAGGAATGTACATCACCCAGATTGTGCTGAAGCTCATCTTGGCGGCTTCGGAAGGGGTTCGGGCGGCCAGTACCCGCTGCATGTCGTAGCTGGGCACGGGTCCGGCCAGCGAGGCAAATATTCCCTTGAAGAGCATCATCATGAACAGCGCCCCGAACAGGTCAAATCCGTCAGTGGCAATCTTGTCGTTTACGGCCGGCAGGGACGTGGCCGACCAGTCGAGGTCCAGCCGCCAGCCGAACAGGAGGTCTTTCCAGCCGGCCGGAATGGCGGCGTCTATCTGCTCCGCCGACACGGTGGTATAAGCAAAGTAGGCGATCACGAAGCAGGAAAAGGTCATGATGAAAAACTGCAGGATTTCGGTGGCAACTACGCTGTACATGCCGCCTTTTACGGTGTAGACCGTGGTGATCAGGCAGACGATCAGGGCGTAAGACCGCTCCGACGACAGCAGGTACGACCCGATCTGCAGGCTCAGGTCCCAGGGCAGAATAGAAGTGCAGTACTTGCCGATGCCTTCAAAAAAATACGCAATGAAGCCGATCACGCTGACCACGGCAAAAATTACGATGATGATGTGCGAAAGCCTCGCGCCTTTTCCTTCACCGAAGCGGAACGTAATCCACTGGGCGCCGGTCATGGCGTTGGAGCGGCGCATCCAGATGGCGAGGTACACGAAAATGAACACCTGATTCCAGACGGGCCACAGCCACGGTATCCAGGCGCTTTTGAGGCCGTAAATAAATAGAATACTCACCGTCCACATGGTGCCCGAGATGTCGAACATTCCGGAGGCATTGCTGAGGCCCAGGTAATACCACTTCAGCTGGTTGCCGCCCAGAAAATAGGACTGCAGGTCTTTGGAGGCTTTACGGGAAATGTAAAAACCCAGAAACAGAATCCCGGCAAGGTAAAGGAAGATAATCGTAATGTCGAGTACGCTGATGTTCACCGGACCGCGGGAGTAAAAGGTAGGTTATTCGCAAAAAAGTGATTTTATTCCGCCAGGAAAAGAAACGGCAGATAATAAAAGGGCAGGCAAACCTTTCCGGCTGCCTGCCCTCCTGTTTCGCTACGGTCTTCTGTCCCACCATACCTTGGTAGTCATCACGTCGGGTCCTTGCCGCGCAACGGCCGCCTCGTAATTCTCCCGGTTCAGGCTCTGCTCGGCCGCCGGATAGCGTACCCGGTTGGGCACCTGTCCACCGGTTTCGCCCTGGTTGGGGATGGGCAGCAAACGGGGAAATCCGGTGCGACGATACTCCGCCCACGCCTCAAAGCCATTGGGATACAACGCCAGCCATTTCTGGGTGATGATCTGTTCAAGGGTACCGTTATAGGCTACAGCCGGCTGGGCAAGGTAATCATTGATTGCCTGGGCGCTGGTTATACCGCGCCGGTTCATGGAAGCACGGATACCATCCTCATAGAATTTTTTTGCATCACCCGGTCCCCATCCCTTCAGCGCACCTTCTGCCTGCAGGAAGAGCACTTCGGGGTAAGTCAGGATGTCAATCGGTGCGCCTTCAGCCCTTATCGTCGCACCCATGCCCGAGAAGTTAGCCCGGGCATTTTCCGCCTGACCCAACTGCACGGCATTCAGCCCGTTCTGCAACCCCCGGTAAACCGGAGGGTCAGTTCCTGCCACCGGAGCCGCGTATACCGGCAAACGGGGATCGTTGAGGCTGGTCAGTAAATCAACCATCGTTTTGCTCACCCGGAATTCATTGAAGTTGAACAGAATCGCCAGCGGATTCCGGTTGATGAATTGTCCGGTCGGGAACGTAACCATCCGGGCATCTTCCGCATTGCTGGAGATCAGATTGTTCTGGGTCATCACTTCGCTGACCACCTGCCTTGCCAGCGGCGGATTGGCGTTGGAAATGCGGAGTGCCAGCCTCAGGCGCAGAGAATTAGCGAATTTGCGCCAGCGGTCCAGGTTGTCGTTGAACAGAATATCGGCAGAGCCGTACCGTACCGGCTGAGCGGGATCAAGCTGGTCCGCAGCTTCTTTCAGCTCCTTAAGCATGTCCGTGTAGATTTCCTCCTGCGGATCGTATTTTGGCCGGACGGTGCCGTTCAATGCTCTGCCGGCTTCTGAATAAGGCACGTCGCCCCAGTAATCAGTAACCCGGTGAAACAGCCACGTCCGCCAGATGCGGGCCTGAGCCACCTTATTAATTGCCTGAGGGTCCTGGCTCGCCAGCCGGATTGCTTCCTGAGTGTTTATAATAAAGTTGGAGTAGTATTCATTCCAGAAAGTAGCTATCCAGCCCGGATTTGATTCGTACCGGTCAGTTTGAAAATCGGGTGCATTGTTGGCAAAATACTGCGCGTACATATCAGCGTGCAGGTTTTGTCCGATCTGATAAAAGGTATAGTTAAGGGTACCACTCCGCAGGGCGCCGGTGAAGAGCAGGTTCGGCCCGATGGCCGTTGCGGTCCTCGGGTCGGTGTTGATTTCCTCAAACTTATCAGTGCAGCTGGTGCCTGCCAGCAGCAGGCTCAGCGCGATATATCTGGCTATTTTCATTTTTCTGATTTAAAAACCTTTTGTCAAAATTGTTTCGTCGGGATAAACCGCAGGGTATCGTTACCCTGCGGCTGATACAACTCCGTTCTGTTTAGAAGCTCACGTTCAGGTTCAGGCCATAGCTTCTGGTACTCGGGAAGGAAGCAGATTCAATCCCCTGCACGTTGGAGTTGTTGTAGCTGGCCACATCGGGGTCAAACCAGGCGTATGCTTCCGCAGCAACGCCAGGTTGCGGCCTACCAGCGACAAAGTCAGCGCCGATACGGGCAGCTTTTTCAACTGGGCACGGGAGAAGGTGTAGCCAAGTGAAAACTCCCGGAACTTGATAAACGTGCCGTCATAGACAAAAGCTTCGGCCACGGCCCCGTTCTGGGTAGCAATGCGGCGCCAGTAGGATTCAGGGTTCACGTAAGTACCGTTTTCACTGAAGGTTCCGTCGGCGTTCTCCATTACGCCATCCACCAGGATACCACCCGTGCCCGCATACCATTCAGCCCGGCCTGCCAAGGTTGCTTTTGCGTTGCCGTTTTCTGAAGCATAAATATTGGACAGGGACAGGATATCGCCGCCTTTGCGCATATCAAACAGGAAGTTCATCCGGAAGCCTTTGTAGGTAAGCACGTTGTTGATGCCGCCAAACCAGTCGGGCATATAATTGCCGATCACCACGTCCTGGGTAGCAATCAGCGGCAATCCCTGAGCATCCACTATAACCCGTCCTTCATCATTCCGCTGGAAACCACGTCCGCGGAAGTCGCCGAAAGGCCGGTCCGGAGAAGCAGCCACGGTTACGTTGCGGTCGTTTCCGATGAAAAAGTTATCCACCCCACTGCTGGTAGAAACGATCCGGGAACGGTTGCGCGCCCAGTTCACGGAAATGTCCCAGCGCAGACTGTTGTCCAGACGCACCGGCGTCAGGTTCATCATTACTTCCACTCCGGAGTTCTGTACGTTTCCGGCGTTGATTACGGTGCTTGTAAAGCCGGAGGTGGCACTGATCGGGGGCGTAAAAATCTGGTTGAAGGTATTCTTTTTATACCAAGCTACGTCAAGGCCGATTTTATCTTCCAGGAAACGGATATCGCCGCCAAACTCAATTGCCTGCGTAATCTGCGGCTTCAGGCCGATCAGGGGCAGCTGGTTACGGATGACAGAGGTACCCTGGCCTGCGTGCGGCAATCCAAGCGCGTAGTTGAGGGCCAGCTGGTAGGGTTGCGCTGCACCACCCACCTGTGCCACCGAAGCCCTTAGTTTGGCAAAACTGAGCGGCGTACTTCTCAGGTTAAATGCATCAGTCAGCACAAAGCTCAGGTTGGCCGACGGATAAAAATAAGACCAGTTGTCGCGGGGCAGGGTAGACGCCCAGTCGTTCCGCGCGGTCAGATCGAGGTAAAGATAATTGCGGAAATTCGCCTGTGCCGCTGCATACAGCGAGTTGGTCTGTAATTCAAATATGCCATACAGCGGAACCGGGGCGGCTGCATTGGCGATGGTAAACAGGTCAGGAAGGTTCAGACCGGATGTCTGTGCCCCTACTTCTTCATTTTTCCGGTAGCGGATGTTGCCGCCTACACTGCCGCTGATTCCCAGAGAAGGGAATAGCTGGTGGTTGGCAGATAACAGGATATCGGCGTTGGTTTCCTGCACGGTGTGCGTGGTGAGTACATACTTGGCACGGTCCCGGGAGCTTTCAAAAAGGGTTCTCGTTGCCGTACGTTCTTCTATCCGGTGGGTATAGAAATCCGTACCTACGCGACCCTGTAGGCTCAGCCATTTCGTGAAATCGTACTTCAGCAACACAAAGCCCATCAGGCGGTTCATCACATCCTCATTGGTATTCTTGTAAACTGACCAGAAGGGGTTCTGACGGCGGCTGGTAAGGTAGCCGTTGGAAGGGTCTACGCCGGTCTGCGCCCAGGTGACGGGATTGCCGTTCAGATCCTGGTATGTACGCAGGTCGTCGAGCCGGATGCTGCGGGGCATAAAGAGAAACCCATACACCGGGTTGTCCGGATTGTCAGTGAGATTAGGCCGGTTAAAGGCACTTTGCCGGGTGTAGGTGATCTTGGCGTCCGCTGACAGCTTATCGGTAATGTTGGCTGTGGAACGCAGGTTAACAAGCAACCGGTCAAGGCTGCTGTTGGGCATGATTCCTTTGTTGTTCAGGCTTGACAGCGAGAGTCGCATGGTTGCCTTTTCATTGCCACCGGTCACCCCTACCGTATTGGTATAGGTAGTGCCCGTGCGGTAGAAATCCCTGATGTTATCCGGCTGCGGAGAATAGGGCCGGATCTGTCCGGTCCAGTCGCGTACCGGCTGGCCCTCCATGCGGGGTCCCCAGCTGGATTCGATGTTGCGGGGGATAAACGTCACGCCATCCTGACCTTCGGGCAGCTGGCCGCCTACGCCCTGGCCGTATTCGTTCTGAAACTCAGGCAGTACCAGCGGGTTTTCAAAGGTAACATTTGAATTGAGGGTAACGCCGAGTCCTTTCCGGACGGAACCTTTCTTGGTGGTGATCATAATTACACCCGCCGCGGCTCTTTCGCCGTACAAAGCCGCTGCATTGGGGCCTTTCAGCACGTCAATGGTCTCAATGTCGTCCGGGTTGATGGTAGAAATGCCGGAGCCGTAATCAATGCCGCCGAACCGGCCCGGGGTGCGGTTGTTGGTATCATCCATCGGAATACCGTCCACCACGATCAGGGCCCGGTTGTCGGTACCAGTCAGCGAACTGACGCCGCGCAGAATCACGCGGGACGAGCCGCCGACGCCGGTGGCCGACTGGGAAATCTGCATACCGGCCACCCGGCCCTGCAGCGAGTTGATCACGTTTACTTCGCGGGCCGTGGTAATGTCTTCGCCCTTCACTGACTGCGTCGCGTAGCCGAGGGAAGCTTTTTCCCTTTCTATGCCCAGTGAAGTAACCACCACTTCGCGCAGCGTAGTAATGTCTTCCGCCAGCACCACGTCAATCACTGACTGGTTGCCGACCACTACCTCTTCGGGTGTATACCCGACAAAGCTGAACACCAGCACTGCATCACTGCCGCCGTTAAAAGAGAGGCGGTATGATCCATCCGTGCCGGTGGTGGTTCCATTGGTGGTCCCTTTCACAATCACGTTTACCCCGGGCAGGCCGGTCTGGTCACTTGCCGATATTACCCGGCCGGTAATCTGCTTTTGCTGCGCCATAACTGCGTAAACCGGTGCCAGCAATGCCAGCAACAGTAGCATCAAAAACTGCTTCTTCGAACTACGGTCCCGGTGCGCAACTGCCAGAGCCGGACGTTCTGTTCTTTTCGTAAAACTTCTTCGCATAACCAGACTTGTTGTTTTTAAGTGAATTGGTAATCAGGGAATTGAAATAATCCGTCCTGTAAAATCAACCGGTACGGCAAAAGGATTCAGGTAATGATCGGTCAGTACGGCCGCCATGCCGCGGCTGAGCGGAAGGTCCGGCTCCGGCGATCCGCGGAAACCGAACCCGGCCCAGGCACCGGTAATTCCGGGCAGGGCCTCCTCCCCTTTCAGGGTTTGCAGCAGTTCTCCGAAAAATGCCAGCGTGAGCGGTTTGCCGGAGGCCGGCACCGCGGCCAGCCGGGGGTACCAGGCTTTCAGACCCGTAACCAGTTCGTATTCACTCACCGGATGACCCGGGTAAAACCAGGTCTGGTTGGCCCACTTATAAGGCACGCCGGCACCCTTCAGAATGCCGGTAGCCCCGATGCGCTGCACCGCCCTGAAATGCGGATCTTCCGGTTTTACATCAATAAAAGGCATCAGATAGACCCTGGCGTCCAGCAAAGCGCTCTGTACCTCGCGGATACTGACCTGCCGCGGCGAGACTCTGCTCCGGATGCAGATACCCGCCAGGGCACCGGCAGCCTGCCCGATCCCCAGCACCACGGGTTGCAGGCGGGTGGCACCGTTCACGATGTTGGTCACGCTGATGCTTTTTTCGGCCACGATCAGGTTGTCTACGCCCTCCGGGATCAAAGCACCCAGGGGCACGTTGTAAGCCGGCACTTTGATCCGGATAAAATCAATGGCCGGGGCTTCGGGATTTTTGGCGTGGTGGTGGTCAATGGGATAGTCGCCCACGGCGATTCCCGTGCGGTAAAGTGCCTCGGGCTGTTCGTAAGGGCGGGCTGCGTGGTTAAGGGTAAAGGTGACCAGTCCCTTCACCCGGCGCGATTCGCGGTGATACGGGATCATCGGCAGACCGTCGCGGGTGGGGTACTCTCCCTCCGCGATGCCCAGATGCTTAAAACCCAGTTCTGTCTGCATATAGTACAGGAAGCGCAGCGTATGCAGTTTGGCTTCCCGGATCATCGCCTGCCGTTCGGCGGGTGACTTTTCAATCAGGTTCAGGTAAATATCATTGCCGCATTTGGGCCAGTTGATCATGTATTTGCCGTTGGGCAACCGGCCGTACTGCATCATCTGGGTGCAGTTGTTGTTGGGCTTATCCGGGCCGGCGGGGTCTGATACGTCGCAGCTGCACGCAAATACGGAAGCGTCGTAACCGGCGGGCCTCGGAATGGTTTTGTCGGCTCCCTTGCCATAATCTTTCAGCGTGACCACGTAGGTCAGGTCCTGAACAATATCGTTGGCCTTCTCGGGGGCAAATTCCTCACCGGTATCGAGCCGGCTGTCCATCCCGATCCGGTACCTGGCCCCGGCCGCGGCCAGTACGTCGCCCAGTTCAGTGGCATCCAGCAGCAGTTTTGCCCGAATTTCGCGCTTCTTTTTGCCGCTTTGCACCGTCACCAGCCAGCCGCCATCTACCTTCTTCACTTCCTGCCACGCTGTGCTGTACCAGACGGTAAGGTTCTTTTCCCGGCCGGCCAGTTCCTTCAGCACCTTGTCCCCCACTGAAGGTTCGAACAGGGTATTGCTCACCCAGCCGGTTTCCACGGCTTTCGGCCCGCCGTAGTGGTCGTACAGCTTCTGCCGGAACTCCGCCCATAATCCGGAAGGCAACTGGTGATTTCCGTCAATGGCCGATACACCGGCCGAAGTTAACATACCCCCCAGCCAAACGGTTTCTTCCACAATCAGCGTCTTTACGCCCATGCGGGCCGCCTGCACCCCGGCCGTGGTTCCGCTGGCCCCGCCGCCAATGATCAGCAGGTCAACCGGATGCGTCCGGACAACCGACGGAAAGACCAGTGTTCCGCTTAAAAGCAGGATCAGATATGGGATCAAACGATGCATCGGGTGGAGGAAAGGCACCAATTAAGATATAATTTTAAAATTGACCAAACTTTTTATAAATTTTTTATTAAGTTGTTTCACCTTTTCAATAATCGCGTGATTTACTCCTGTCTTAGATCAAAATTTCTTTGGGATGCCACCATAAATCGCCATTTTTAAATTTTGTTTCCGGTAAATGGCCAGGGGTACGGGAGTTGAATCCGGTTTACTATCTTTCCGCTCAACACACGCATTGTTTCACGTATTGTTTATGGAAAAGACTTTCCTGAAAGAACTGAATGAAGACACCATTTCGGGGGTCGCCTACAAGAATTTCAAGCTGAAGAAATCCATCGTTTCCCGCCTCGCCAATACCGGCAATGCCACCATCGGCGACCTGTGCGAAGAGATGAAACTGAGCACCCCGAAAATCACCAACCTGCTGGGTGAACTGATGCGGGACAGTTGGGTCCAGGAATATGGAAAGGTAGATTCTACCGGGGGTCGCCGGCCCAACCAGTACGGGCTGGCCCCGGATTCGGGCTACTTCATCGGGGTGGACGTCCGCAAGTTTCACATCAACATCGGCCTGTCGGACCTGCAGAAAAATCTGGTGAAAGTGGCCGAAAGGGTACCCTACCACCTCACCAACACTCCGGATTCTCTGGAAGAACTGTGCGCCTTCATCAACGATTTCATTGCCGGCCTTCCGGTGCCCAGGCAAAAAATCCTCGGAGCAGGTATCAATCTGTCGGGCCGCATCAACTACGCCACCGGCTACAGCTACAGTTTTTTCTACTTCGACGAAGAGCCCCTGAGCCGGATCATCGAATCAAGGGTCGGCATCCCGGTCTTTCTCGAAAATGATTCGCGGGCCATGGCCTACGGCGAATACTGCGCCGGTGCCGTGAACGGCGAAAAAGACGTACTTTTCCTCAACCTCGATCACGGCATCGGACTGGGCATTGTCATGAACGGGCAGCTTTACTACGGCAAATCCGGTTTTTCCGGCGAATTCGGTCACATTCCCCTGTTCCGCAACGAAATTATCTGCCACTGCGGCAAGAAGGGCTGCCTCGAAACCGAAGCCTCGGGCTGGGCCCTTACCCGCATGTTCCGCGAAAAAATCGGGCAGGGTTCATCGTCGGTGCTTACCGGCAATAAGTCACTGGAAGAAATTCAGTTTGAAGACATCATTGCCGCGGCCAACAGCGACGATATGCTGGCCATTGAACTGATCGGCGAAATCGGAGAAAATCTGGGCAAAGGCATAGCCCTGCTGATTAATCTGTTTAACCCGGAACTGGTCATTCTGGGCGGCAGCCTCGCCGAAACGGAAGAATACATCCGGTTGCCGGTTAAAAGTGCCATCAACAAATACTCCCTCAGCCTGGTGAGCAACGATACGCAGCTGAAAATGTCGAAACTCGGGGAGAGAGCCGGCGTGATGGGGGCCTGTCTGCTGGTGCGCAACCGGCTGCTGACGGTGGTGTAAAGGGAAAAATTCAAAAAACTCCTGCCGCAACGCAGCAGGAGTCCGGTAAACACAGTCATCTCTCAAAAATTATTCTTTCCGGCAAAAATCTTCAGATACGCGTACATTTTCCGGGAACGGCTAAGAGTTCCGGTCATCGAGTACCTTCACCGTTTTTCCGGTTTTTCCCTCACTGATGTATACCCGGTAATACTTGCGGCTTGGTCCCTGGGTGATATAAAGCCGGTAAATGCCCGTTCTCACCCTTGATAAGTTAATGCTGCGCAGATACCTTGGCAGGGACGTGCGCTCAAAGTACAGATAAGGATTACTCCAGAAAATTCCATCCGGATTTTCCTCCTCCAGCCGGATATACACCCTGGCCCGGCCGGGGTTGGCGATCCGGACAATCACCTTCGATTCACCTTCCGCTGCCTGTACCGCAGTGCGGTACATGAGGGGTGCTTCGGGTGCATTGTCTGCCCAGGGGATCAGGGGCGGCTTTTCTGCCACAGTTTCGTGAGACTGCCCGGCACCGGCAAACATCCGGGCGGATTTCATCTGACTGGCAACCAGGTTTCTGTCGTGTACCTGCAGGAGCCTGGCAAGGGTCCGGTTCAGCATGCGAACCGTGCGGGGCGTGACTTTAAGGTATTTCTGGGCGAGCTTCTCCTGGTAGAAAAGCCGGTGCTCCGGGTCGTAAAACTGCACCAGCGTACTCCGCGTGGCGGGATCGGTACGCAGGTGCCAAAAGGCTTCGTCGGGTGGAGGATTGATTCCGGACTGGGCCACGGCCACAGTACCGGTAAAGAGCAGCATCAGCAGGGACAGTACGCCCATGCAAGAGACTCTTACGGTCTGAAAGTTGAACATGATTTCAAAGGTTAAGTGTGTGTAATGGATTCTTTTATGTGTGTATTTATATCGCCGGAGCGGTCTTGCGACCCTGCGATACTGTATGAGGATGCCTGCATCCCGGAAGGAATAAATCGTATTACAAGTACAGTACCAGATTGAAAAAGGCCCCTGGTTGAGAATCTGAGGCATTTTCATTTAACAGCCCGTCCGGTTTCGGTCAAGGTGCGTTCCTTTCCGGAACACTCTTCATACCGGGTTATTATGGGTTCAGGTGACGGTAAACCAGGCAAAACACTGCGGAACCGGTGAATCTTTCCAAAAAAGGTTGCCTTGAGAAAAGATTTCCCGCAGATTTTCGCAGATCAGGACGCAGATTCACGCGGATAAGCAGCTGCGCAATTTTGAATTACAGAATTATTCAATCACTCAATGATTCAATCACTGACTGTATATGAACAACTTATATTCCATAAGTATAAATTCAAAATACCCTGTAATTCTGCTCCCATACTTAAACACGCCGGCTTACTTCTGACCGGCTATTTAAAAAATTTCTGCGAAAATCTGCGGGAAATCTTTCAATGAACCAGACTCGTCCTCCACCTCTTTCCAAGAGAGGTTGCCGGCAGGGAAAAGGTTGCAGTCCACAGGTTTTTTCAGGACTTTCTCAAAAATTGGGTATCGTTATCTTGATTCAGGCGTGGGCGCCCCTGCTGGTTCAGGCGTGGACCACTACAACAATACCTCTTTTGAGAAAGTCCTGTTTATAAACGTCACCGGCGACCAGCAGCAAACGAGCCTTTATCCTTTCGGCTGGTACTGATTTGCCCGTTGGTTCTGCGCCGCTTTGGCTACAGTCTCTCCGATTCTTTTTTGCCGGGTAGCGGGTTGACGCGCATTCAGAATCCACTCCAGGATTCCCCGGCGGGCCGAACGCGGAAAAGCTTCGAAGTTGCGCAGCGCCTCCGGCTGGTCGGAAAAAGCTGCCCGTAGGTCGTCGGGGATGACAAGGTCATCTACATCGTTGAGGGCATTCCATGTGCCGGTTTCCCTGGCCAGTTCTACCATCCGCAGGCCAGCTTCGGTCATCAGCCCCTGCGCTGTGAGGTCTTCTATTTTCCTCTTGTTTACCGCACTCCAATTGCTTTTGGGATTCCGCCTCGAAAAAAACTGGTATGAACTTTCCCCGTCCCTCTTGTTGGCTTTGCTGTCAATCCAGCCGAAACACAGGGCTTCATCCACCGCTTCGTTGTAATACACACTCGGCGTCCGGCTGCTTTTGCGGAAGATAATCAGCCAGACACTTTTTTCGGCAGCGTGGTGCTGCCGCAGCCACTCCCGCCACGCGGCGCGGTCCGGGGCGTAACAAGTTTTTACGCCGTCTTTTTCGGGTTCCATAATCATATAAGGGAAGTAAAAGATGATCGGGATATAACTTTCATAATGGTTTACCTTTCCCGGCCAGACGGTCTACGGTAGTAAAACTGCCCGGAAGAAATGACGTTATTCTGCACTTTCCTGTTCAGATAGGGCATTTAATTCATCCAGCAACATCGCTGCCTGAACCAAAACGTTTTTCTTTACAACATCCGGCCGGCCTGTCCATTTTCGTTCAAAACTTGTCCGGTTGTGAACACCAGCGGGTGGCGCAACCGGTAAAACAGCAGCAATCAGGGCAGCTTTTGACAATGGCACCAGTATTGATAAAAAAAACGCAAACGCTTCCAGCCTTCCGATTTACTGACCCAAGCCTATGCTCCATCACACTTTCCTCCTGATCTATCGTAATTTCCGCCGTTTCAAAGGTACATTCTTCATTAACCTGATCGGGTTATCCGCCGGACTGGCCTGTACCTTACTGATATACCTGTGGGTAAATGACGAACTCCAAGTGGATAAATATCATCAGAAAGACAGCCGGCTTTTTCAGGTGATGGAACACCGGGAAAAAGGCGGTGGTATACAAACCGGCGCCTCCGGCCTTTGGGCAGAAGCCAGTGCCCGGGAAATACCCCAGGTGGAAAGCGCCGTGACCGTTACGCCTCCCGATTTTTTTCCCAGGTTCACCTTGCGGGTAGCAGGAAAAAATGTGCGGGCAGTGGGGAAATATGTCGATACAGATTTTTTCAGCGTCTTCTCCTACAATCTGCTTGAAGGAAACGAGAATCAGGTTCTGCAGGACAAGAATGCCATTGTACTTTCTGAGGAAACTGCCATGCGGTTGTTCAACACTACCGAGAATCTGGTTGGCAAAACCGTGGAATGGCAGTTGCCCGGATTCACGAGGTCCTGTCTGGTAACGGGTATTTTTAAAGGTGTACCGGCAAATTCTACCGAACAGTTTGACTTTGTGCTGACTTTCTCTTCGTTCCGCGACTTGCTGAATATGGGACAAGAGGCCAACTGGCAAACAAACAGTCCTTTTCACGCCTTTGTGGTGCTGAAAGAAGGTATTGATCCAGGGCAGATTGACCGTACCCTGGCACGGGTGCTTAAAAGTAAAAACGAAAAGGCCAGCCATATCACGCTGTTCCTCAAACCCTTCTCGGAACGCTACCTGTACGGCACTTACGTAAACGGGCAGCAAGCCGGGGGCCGGATCGAATACGTAAAATTGTTTTCGGTCATTGCCGCATTTATCCTCCTTATTGCCTGTATCAACTTCATGAACCTGTCCACGGCAAAGGCCTCCCGGAGAGTCCGTGAGGTGGGCATTAAAAAAGTGGTAGGTGCCGGCAGGGAAACACTTATTCTTCAATACCTTGGCGAGTCGCTGCTGATGGCTTTTCTGTCGCTGCTGCTGGCCCTGCTGGTGGTGGCGCTGGTACTGCCGCAGTTCAACTCAATTACCGGCAAGGCACTTTCCTTACCGCTGGATGTAAAGCTTATTTCCGTCTTTCTGGGAATTACGGTACTGACGGGTCTGCTGGCGGGCAGTTACCCGGCCTTGTACCTTTCCGGATTTAAACCGGCCCTGATTCTCAAGGGAAGATTCAGCAGTCCGGCCGGAGAGTTGCTGGTCCGCAAGGGGCTGGTGGTTATTCAATTCGCCTTGTCGGTCATTTTCATTGTTTCGGTGCTGGTCGTGTACAAACAGATTGATTTTGTGCAGAACAAAAACCTTGGCTACGACAAAGACAATCTGATCTACTTTGAAACGGAAGGAAAAGTAGCCGACAACGCAGAAACATTTCTTGCCGGCGTAAAGAACATTCCGGGTGTGGTGAATGCCTCCAGCATGTTTGGCTACATCATCAACCCTTATAAGGCTTCCGGGGGAAATACTGCCGGTGGCGGAGGCGGTGGTGGAAGTAAATCTGGTAGCCGAAGTCAAAATGTAGAACACAGCAGCCTCGGCGTTAACTACGATATGATTGAAACGCTGGGCATCGGGCTTAAATACGGAAGGAGCTTTTCGCGGAATTTTGCATCAGACAGCACCAAAATCGTGGTAAATGAAGCTTTTGCGGAGGCAATGGGAATGCAAAACCCCGTGGGCGAAGTAGTGAACGGCATAGAAATTCTGGGAGTGGTCAAAAACTTTCATTTCCAGTCGCTGCATCAGGAGGTTACGCCCACCGCCTTCCGGATTGACCGTCAGTTTACCTCCACGGTGGTGGTCAAGATCAGTCCCGGAATGGAAAGAGAGACGCTGGAACGACTCGGGCAATTTTACAAAGCTTATAACCCCGGTTTCGTATTCGGTTACAAGTTTCTCGACCAGGACTACCAGGCCCTCTATACGGCAGAGAAGCGGGTGTCGGTTTTATCCCGGTATTTTGCCGGGCTCGCTATCCTGATCTCCTGCCTTGGACTCTTCGGCCTTGCCGCTTTCTCCGCCGAACGGAGACGAAAAGAAATCGGCGTCCGGAAAGTATTCGGGGCAAGCGAAAAAAGCATCATTTACCTCCTTTCGGGCGACTTTGGCAAACTTGTTTTTGGCTCCATTCTCATTGCTTTGCCGGTCAGTTATCTGCTGGCAAAGGGCTGGCTCGACAACTTCGCCTACCGCATTGAGCTGGAAGCATGGTATTTTGTAGCTGCCGGGGCAATTGCCCTGTTGATAGCCGGACTTACGGTAGGTACGCAAGCCTTCAGCGCCTCCCGGATCAGTTCCTCCCAATGCCTCAAGGAAGAGTGATCAGACCCGGGGGTTATCAGGTTAATCCTACAAACAGCACTGGTCCGGACGTCGCCCTCCGGACCAGTGCTGTTTAATCTTAATTCAAAATTCAACATTCACAATTTCCTGCTACACCGGCAGCGAATAGCCTTCCCGGTAATCCCGGTGCAGCATTTTGCTGGCCGCTGCGTCCTGCACAAAATCTTCATTTTGCGGATTCCATTGCAAAGGCCGCTTCAGTTCGTAAGCGATGTTGCCCAGGTTGCAGACCGTGCAGGTGCGGTGGCCGGTCTCCACCGGCACCACCGGATCTTTGCGGGACCGCATTGCTTCGATGAAATTCATCTGGTGCGGCACCTTGCCCTGCGGAGAGTCGTCTTTAGCCATTTCCTTCATCAGCAGCATCGGGTCAGAGGCTTTCAGCCAGCCGCGCGATACTTCAACCCAACCATCAGAACCCCAGAATTTCACACCCCGCGTTTTCTGCTCATCAAAAGGCCGCTCGGTCATGACCACGCCGTTATCGTAGCGGTAGGTCAGGTGGTCATAATCCTGAAAGCCAGCCGGGATAATCTCCACGGGGCCGCTGTTGTCTTTGTTAAGTGCCCACTGGGCGATGTCAAACATGTGGGCACCCCAGTCGGTGGTGAGGCCGCCGCCGGTTTCCTTAAACCAGCGCCAGGCACCCCAGAGCTTCTCGTTCTCGGGCGGATTGAGGGAAACAGGCGGGTTCAGTTTGCTGTTGTAATGTACGTAAGGATTCGGACCGAGCCACATTTCCCAGTTCAGATCGGCCGGCACCTTTTCCTCGGGCAGGTCGTAAGGCTTGGGCGGACTGCCTACGTGGGCATTGATCCGCTGAATGCTGCCGATTTTCCCCTCCTGCACGAGGTTAATGGCGTGGATAAACGTATTGCCGCTGCGCTGCTGGCTGCCCACGCCGAGAATACGGTTATTTTGCCGTACGGCTTTCACCAGGGCCTGTCCTTCGCGGATGGTGAAGGTGAGGGGCTTTTCGAGATAGATATCTTTGCCGGCCTTGCAGGCGTCAATGGCAATGAGGGCGTGCCAGTGATCCGGCGTGGCAATTACTACGGCATCTATGTCTTTGGCGGCAAGCAGGTCCTGGTACTTTTCAAAAGTCCGGATTTTGGGCTTCTTTTTCTCCGCAGCATAGTGGGTTGTCAGCACTTGTTCAAAACGCTTGCGTTTTACGCCGTACACATCGCAGCCGGCCATTACCCGGACGCCCGGCACCTGCAAAAAAGACCTGAGCAGACTCATGGCCTGCTGCCCGAGACCGATAAACCCCAGGTTGATCCGGTCACTGGGGGTGCCGGCAAAAGAAAGGTTTGGCAAAAGGCCGAGCCCGGCGGCTCCCATCAGGGAAGTGCCCAGAAAAGTGCGCCGTGACCAGCTATTGTGAGAGTAGGACATATGGAAAGGAAGATAAATTGTAAAACAGATTGAAACAGAAGCTAAGTTTAATCACAAAAGGTTTCCCGGGCAAGGTCATCAGGCACAAGGGTGAAAACTTCCCTGTTCCATTATCCGGTCATCGGAGCAGGTGGACCCAGCCCTTGATTGTGACCTGCTCATCTTCCCTCCGGAGGCGGAAGAATCTCACCTGGGCAAGGTAGTAGTACACCCCGGAGGAAAGCTCCTCACCGGCTTCGGTGTCCGAGCCCCTGCCCGTTCTGCCGTTCCAGCGCAGGGAGATGTCAGTGGTCTCAAAGACTTTTCTGCCCCAGCGGTTGTGGACCACAAAGCTCACCGACTGCACAAAGCGGGGGCAGGGAAAGGGCGTGAACAGGTCATTTGAGCCGTCCCCGTTGGGGGTGAACACGTTGGGCAGCTCGTAGTAAGGGCAGTTGTCCTTGCAGACGGTGTTGGAGGGGGCACTCTCGTTTCCGCTTCTGTCCACGGCCGTTACGTAATAGCAGCCGGCATAGTGGGGCAGATTGCCGTGGACGTAGAAAGCAGGCGGCATGGGCGAGGCAGATACCACCGAGTCGAGCAGCACAAATTCCTCGCCCTCTCCCTGGTAGCGCGAGTAGTAGATGCGGTATTTGACCACGTCACGGTCGCACCTGACCCCGTTTGCGGATTCGGGATAGCTCCACTCCAGACGGTTGGCAAAGGAAGTCAGCGGACAGAAGGCCGCCTGATTGGGCTTCTCCAGGGAGTACAGTCCAGCGGATCAATCGTCAGTTGCGGCGGGCAGGGCCGGATCGTGTCCAGGGGCGTCGAGCAGATGATCTGCGAGAAGTTGCGCAGGGGCCGGGCAATGGGCACTGTGCCGTAGACCCCGAAGGTCTCCACCTTGTAGCAGTACTCCTCGTTTTCACTCAGATTCTGATCCACGTAGCGGAAGGAGCCGCTCCGGGTGACGGGCACGTCGGCCAGAAACTGCGGCTGCTGTTCATTGCGGTTACTGATGCGGTAGATCTTATGAGTCTGGCCGGTGTTGTCCCAGGGCACTGCTGCCTGCCAGGTGAGCTCAATGGCCCGCGGCCGGGGGGTGGCGGAAAGCCTCACCGAGGAAGCCACCCGGGAGGAGTCTTTGAACTGGCTGCCGCTGTAGAACAGCAGCACGTAGCGGTACGGGCTGGCTTCCGTGTTCAGACCCCGGTCTGTGAAGGTGGTGTCGTTGCCGGTGGAGATGTCACTGAAAGTGCGGCTCATCACCGCAGGACCACTGAAACCAGTGCCCGTCAGCCCCGCTGCCCGGTATAATTCGTAGCGGTAGGGACCGGGAAACTGCCGCCGGTCATTCTATCTCCAGCGGCTGGGTGAAGCGTACCAGTATCTCGCCCGCCGAAGCGTCCGTGCGCAGCACCGACACGTTGGTGATCAGCGGCGTTTCCAGTCTGAGCCTCACGCAGATGGCCTCTGAGGGGGCACTTGCCCCCCGGCCGGAGGACCGAACGTGGCCGAGATGCGGTAGGAGTACTCCACGCCCGTCTCAAGGCCCCGCCCGCGGTTGGAGTCCACAAACGAAAAGGCACTGGCCGGCACCCGGCCAACTTCCACGTAGCCGGCCGGCGGACCTGTCTGACAGGGGTCAGTCACGTCGGCCTGGCAGCCCGTCTTCCGCCAGATGATGATCTCCGAGGCGTTCTGGCACCGGTACGGGTCCCAGCTCAGCTGCATGGAGCGGCCCGAGGCCACGGCCCTAAGGCCCGTCGGCTTTGGACCCACCACCCGGATCAGCCACGTCTTCGTGTCCGTAAGCCGCTGACTGATCTGTGGCGGGTCGTCTTCGGCGCGGAACACGACCGCGTAGGGCTGCGCCCGCACGTGCTGGCAGTCGGTCTGCCACCGGAAGGCACTCTCGGCCGGATTGGGACGGGTTGGTTGAAAAACCGGGTTTACTATATTGGCGAAGGGGGTAAGGGTGGCCGGAGGCTGGTTGGGGAAGATGAGGCGGTTGGTGGAGAAGATGGCGCTCTCCGAACCGATGCTCACCCGGTGCCCGTCGGGATCAGTGACCCGGATAAAAGCCCTCAGATCCGTGCCGGCTACGATACAGGTGTCGTTGGGAATAATCAGTTCCGGCCGCTTGTTGGGGTTAAATTCCACCCGGATCTGCATGTCGCGGCGGACGGTGCCGACCTTTACGTACGTTCCATCCGCCCTTTTCCGGTATTCTTCGACCACAAAGGCAATATTGTACTCGGCATAGTCACCCGGTCCCTGAATGGTGCCGCCACCCCGGCGAAGCGTCCCGGGAGCATCCCAGCAGATTTCTCCGGTGACGGGATCGATGGTAAAGGTAGGTGTTCCGCTGCCGCTTTCGGGCGTGCCCAGCGGTGTAACGGCATTAGGCGCTCGGTAATCGGTTACAGTAGCGTTGTTCCTCTGCAGGGGAACTACCAGGCGGAAGGAGAGGCTGTCACCGTCAACGTCAAAAGCATCCGGGTTGTGGCAGAAACGCTGCCCCACCGTAGCCCGGTCAATGGGCGGGTTACGCATCACCACTGAATTGTTCAGACCCAGATTGGGATTTATGGTAAATTCGGTTTCAATGTGAAACGGCGTATCCACTGACCGAAACATGTTGACTACTAAATCATTGCGGTTACGTTCCGTAAAGGATACCTTGTAGTCCCCTCCCCCCTGATACGTATGGGTGAACAGATAGGTGAGTTCCTCAGTATTGGCAAACCCGCCCAAGTCACGCCGGTTTGAAAAGCCAACCTCAGGTGAAATGGTGCCGCTTCCGAAGTCGATCTGGGCTCTGGGCTGGTCTACTCCGGTTTTATCCCGGTACAGGACCAGCGTAAACCGGTAAGTCAGCGGATTGGAGGAAGTCGGGTCCCGTTCGGCGGTGATCTGCCCACCCCTCAGGTGAGTAGCGTGCAAGCCAAGGGGCAGTAACATACTGATCAATACCAGCAGAAGGAGGCGTTGGGGAGCGGACAGCATGGAATCAGGATGGAGGGAGTGGATTCTGTAATAACGCCAAAAAATGAGAAACCACTATGTGCTTCACCCAACCAACCAGAAAATATTTTTTACATTCTGTTAATCACAAATCTAAGGGTAATGCAGTGCTTCCGGAATCCGGATTGATTGACTGATGCAGTCGCAAATCCATCCGCTGTGCAATCATCCGGGATAGTGGAATTCAGCCTTTAAAACTTCGCGGCTATCTCTTTGGGATGCGGTTTGCCGCTTCTTTTTACTCGTGCCGGGCTCCTTCAATGATCCGGAAAATGTGCAGTACGGCCGGAAAAACGGCATCCATGGACTCGCTTGCGCCTTTGGTGGAGCCGGGCAGTGCCAGCACCAGCGTCTTGCCGATCAGGCCGGCCACGCTGCGCGAAAGCATGGAATACGGCATACGCTGCTGACCGTACCCGCGGATGGTTTCCACAATGCCGGGAATCTCCCGGTCGAGCAGCGGCCGGATGGCTTCCGGTGTCACGTCCCGCTTTGAGAGGCCCGTGCCTCCGGTGAGAATAATCATGTTGCAGCCGGCGGCCACCAGCGCCTTCACCTTTTCCCCAATGGCTTCCTTTTCATCGGGAACAACGCTGTAATCCAGAATGGAAACGTGGTTTTTCTCCAGCTTCCCGATAATTGCCCTGCCGGCCTTGTCTTCGCCGCGGCCCGACGCGATGGTATCCGAACACACGATCACGCCGGCGGTCAGCGGCCCTTCTGCATTGCGGGCAAAGTCTGTTTTGCCGCCCTTCTTCTCCAGCAGCCGGATGTTGCGGATCTCGATTCCCTTGTCAATCGGCTTGAGCATGTCGTACATCGTGAGGGCCACCACCGAAGCACCGTGCATGGCTTCCACTTCCACGCCGGTCTTGTAAACCGTATGCGCCTCCACCTCGATCAGAATATCCAGCCCGCTGATTTCGTATCGCACGGCCGTATATTCCACCGGTAGCGGATGGCAGTCGGGAATGGTGTCGCTGGTGCGTTTTACGGCAAAAAGTCCGGCCGTTTTAGCCATTTCAAAAACGTCTCCTTTCGGCACCTGCCGGTTGACAATGGCCTCAATGGTCAGCGGCGAACTTACGCTGACGGTGGCTTGGGCCACTGCCTGCCGGAGGGTACTGGACTTATGGGTAATGTTGACCATTGGGAGGATTGGTTATTCGATGTTTGATGTTCGATGTTCGGTATTTGTTATCTGTTATTTGATTACCGGTTCACCTTCCATTCGTAGTCTTCGCCGTCGAAGAGTTCCTTACCCCAGACGGGCACCTCCTTTTTGATCCGCTCCACCACTTCGTTGCAGGCATCAATGGCGTCGCGGCGGTGGCGGGAGGAAGTAAACACGAACAGGCATATTTCGCCGGCCTCTACCCGGCCGATGCTGTGGTAGATGTGCATGCAGGTGAGCTGGTATTTCGCAAAAACCTCTTCCCGGATGACGTGAAAAGCTTTTTCGGCCATTTCGGTGTAGGCGGTGTACTCAATGGCCCTCACCTGGTGGTTTCCGATCAGGTCGTTGCGGACCTGGCCAAGGAAAATGCTGTGGGCCCCGATATCGGTTTTGCTGCTGTGTCTGGCGATGGACTCAGCGATAAAGGCGGGGCTGATTGGTCCCTCCCGGAATGTATTTCGTTTGTTGGCTTCTTTCATGGGATGGATTGTTGATTTCCCGGAAGATGATCAGTTGATTCTCCTTGACGCCTCTGATAGTCTGCCCAGGCGTTGATGCCGCCTTTGAGGCTGCATACTGTTTTGTGGCTGTATCTCTCGCTGATGATCCTTGCCGCTTTGAGACTCCTTGCCCCTGCCTGACAGAACACCAGCAGATTTTCGGCGCCTTGCAGTTCCGGCAGGCGATTTTCCAGTCCGGAAAGGGGCACGGAAAGATAAGGCCTGCCGGCCAGCCGCGGCTGCTCGCCGGGGTTGCGCACATCAATCACCAGCCAATTTTCTTCACCCGCCAGCCTTTCAAATTCTTCCGGCAGCACCTCTTTTACCCGCCCCGTCTCCTGACCGCAGAATAAGTCATAATCCGTCTTCTTAAACGCTGCCTCATTTTCCGGAGCAGCCGATACCCCTGCCGGATCAGGGCTTAGTCTGAATTCAAAAAACGAATTATGCAACCAGTGCCAGGTGAGCAGCCGGCCGGCCAGCGGCTCTCCGAGTCCGGTCAGCAGTTTGATGGCTTCGCCTGCCTGCATCGTGCCGATGATGCCCGGCAATACGCCCAACACACCCGCTTCGGCACAGTTGGGAACTTCTTCCGGCGCAGGGGGACGGGGAAAAAGGTCACGGTAACTGAGGCGGGTGCCCGTAGCGGAATCCGGAAAATTGAAAACCCCTACCTGTCCTTCGTAGCGGTACACCGAGCCGTACACCAGCGGCTTGCCCAGCAGCACGCAGGCGTCGTTGACCAAGTAGCGGGTGGGGAAATTGTCGGAGCCGTCCACCACCAGATCGTATCCGGCAATGATGCCGAGGGCATTGCCCGTGTCTATCCGGGTATTGAACACGTCCACTGCTGTATCCGGATTAGCCGCCCTGATTCTGGCCGCGGCCACTTCGGCTTTGGACAGGCCAATGTCCCCGGCGTTGTACAGGACCTGCCGGTGCAGGTTGGAGGTTTCCACCCGGTCAAAATCTACAATGCCCAGCCGGCCGACGCCGGCGGCGGCAAGGTACAGCAGAGCCGGACAACCCAATCCGCCGGCACCGATCACCAGCACGCTGCCGGCCAGCAGACGCCTTTGTTTTTCCTCTCCGAAATCCGGCAGGAGCATCTGCCGCCCGTACCGGCCCGAAAGATCAGATGAACTCATCGTTTTATACTTTTACCCGCCGGAGAATGGTGGCAACAATGCAACCTCAGACTGCGGGAAAATGGGCGTATCGGTGGCGGCAATTTTCTTGTCAACGGCAATCTGGTAGGTCATGCCGCGCAGTCCCGGAAACTGGCTTTCCAGTTGCTCCCGCAACTGGGCCGTGGTGGCTGCACCTGCTACCTGCCACTCCTTGCCGGCAGTGATGTCAGCTATTTTTCCAAATGCAATGATTTTCAATTCCATTTCTCAGCGCTATGGCGGGTTAAGTTCATCATCAATTATCAATTATCCTACTGCCAGAACTGATTCAGGGGATACACCCGCACGGGTTCGCCCCTCCGGAATTTGTACCGGTCTTCGTCCAGTTGGATCAGGCAGTCGCTTTCTGAAAATGCGTTCATTTTATAGGATTCCTGCGCGGGCAGAACGGTTACTTCGTCGCCGGTAATCCGGCCTTTCACAAAGTGGGTCAGGCCCGGCTTTTTGGTAAAATCCCCCGCCAGTTTCCGGTATAGCTCATGGGCAAAACCCGGGTCGCGGCCGGTCATGATCCGGATGGCCGGCACCACGTACTGGTAGAAACAGGAGAGCACCGAACCAGGGTTCCCGGGAAGTCCGAATACCAGCGTATCGCCTCTGCGGCCGCAGTACAGGGGCTTGCCGGGCTTCTGCTTCACTTTATAGAAAATGGTTTCTACGCCATTTCGGCGGAGGGCCCCGTGCACAAAATCGTAATCGCCGACGGATATGCCGCCGGTAACCAGCAGCAGCTGGCAGGAAGCCAGCCCCGAGGCAATGGCCTCAAAAGTCTGCTCCGGTTCATCGTCCACATTTGCAATCAGATGCGGCGCAATGCCGGCTTCGGAAAGGGCGGCCCTGAGGCTGAAAGAGTTGCTTTCGTACACCTGTCCGGGTTGCAGCGGGTGGCCCGGCGGCACCAGTTCCCTGCCCGTCAGGAGAATGCCGGTGCGGGGAGTGCCAAAGACGTTTATCTCCGTCAGGCCGAGTCCGGCCAGCAGACCGACGCTGCCCGGACCAAGCCGGACGCCGGCCTTTAGTACCAGATCTCCGCCGGCCGTCTGCGAGCCCCGGGGCCGCACATTGTCTCCGGGACTGATCGCAGGATCAAGAATCCGGATGGTTGTCCCTGACACCTCCACCTTTTCCTGCATCACCACCGTATCGGCACCTTCCGGCACGGGGGCTCCGGTAAAAATCCGGACGGCTTCGCCCGGTCCGGGTGCCGGCAGGGAGGTTGCCCCGGCCTGTACTGTTCCGGTTACCGGCAGCGGCGTTCCGGCGCGGAAACCCTCCCACCGGAAGGCATATCCGTCCATGGACGATTGCCGGAAGGGCGGAATGTCGAGGGGCGAAAAAATGTCTTCGGCCAGCACCAGCCCGGTGGCCCGTTCCAGCGGAACCCTGACGGGTACCGGCGGAGGCGTATGACTGAGGACCAGGCTTTTGGCTTCGTGGACTGAAATCATTCGAAAGGTAGTGGTTATGTAAATCAAGCGTTAACTATGGTTGTAGGGTTACATGGTTGTATGGTTTAACTGTTAAATTGTTGGAGTTCCGGAAATGACCATACAGCCATATAACAATTCAACCATTCAACAATTTCTTCCCGCTGCACACATTACTTTATTCCCGCTACCTGAGCGGCCGGTGAAATGTTTCCCTGCACATTATGGCCACCACGCTTACCTGGGCCGGATCATTGTACGCGGGGTCGGGTACAATAAACCGGGCCAGCGGCGCGAAGCCGATCCGCCTGCCGGCGTAGTATAGCATTCCTGAATCAATTGTATTGCTGCACCCTACCGTCTTTGGCCTTCCTGTCATTTGGGGAGGATAGGGGTTTATACAAACCAAATAGGAATGCTATAGACTACCTCACAGCCCTGCTGGATGCACTCGAGCGTCAACTCGTGTTGCCAGCTTTTGTAGAGCCATCCATGCCCGGCCTCGTAGTAGACCTCCAAGTGCTCAGTCCTGGTAAAGCAGTTCCTTGGCTGCTGACTGACTGTATGGCAGTCCTCGGGCAACTTCTCCCTTAGGGCAGTAGGAAGAGGAATGCCCACCGGTTCCAAACAAGGAGGTTTTTAACCCGTACAGCTCTTCCTGGCAGCAGGCCAGTAAGTCTTGCTGCAGTTGTAACTGAGCTTCCTGACTACGGAGTAGTTGCTCGTAGAGCCTGCGTTCCCGCTTCCAGTGAGAGGAAAGTGAACTTAAATCGGGCTTATCATCCGATTGGTTTACCTGCCTGGAGCTGGTTGAGAGAAACTGGGGCTGTGGCTCACAGAGCAACCGGCTAACTGCTACTTCCAGCAACTGGGCTAACTGGAGCAGGGTGTCCACTTTTAGTTTTACCTCATCAGTTTCAATCTTACGATAACCACCCTGAGTAAAGCCTAATCGCTCGGCTAGGTATTCTTGGGTATAACCCTTCTGTTGGCGTGCTTGGCGAATTCTGTTACCAATACTCATAACCCTGAAAAGAGGAAGTGTTAATATACTACTTTTATGGTAACAAATAGTATTAATTTTAATACTCCCGGTATTAAGATTAATACCTTTTGAATAGGAATTCCACGCTCATTCTGCCATTTTCACTCTTGCTCTTGCTCGGGACAAAGCTGCTATACGGTGTTGCAGCAGGAAGCCAAGCCTCACACTACCATCAGAGAAAGACGACTATAGGCTTGCAACCATTTACACTTCTTGAGGGTCATTCGCACAAAGCCGGATTATCTACCAGAGTAACATAAAATAACAATCACCAATAGGCTTGCAATACTATTGCTTTCATGCATGAATTGTGGTAGCAACCGGACCCTATTTAGAGGGGGCTTGCTTCTGCTATGACTCCTAATACAACAGAGGTATTGATGCTATATGTTCAATTGCTAAACCACTCTGTACAGGGAGTTATAAGCACTCGCTTGCTTACACATAACCTGTTTGCAGTAGCACAAATTACATAATTTATTCCTTTAACTAATAACTACTATGCTCCACACTTTTACCCATCGCCGACTTGCAACTGGTAACTTGTTGCAGAAAATTGTTCATCTGCTGCTATTGCTCCTTTGTGCATCTTCTTATGCGCAAAACAGCAAGTACACTCCTAAAGCAGCCCAGAAGGACAATAAGGACTTACAAGAAATCACGGATGCTATTTATGGGAATGGCTGGTTAAAAATGAAAGAATCTAAGAAGTTGAATTCTAAGCTGCTATTTGCATTACACAAAAAAGCTTTTGGGCTTAGTGCGAGTGATGAGATGATACTGCAAAAGGTGGAAGAGATAGACAGTATAAGTCAGGTTCTGCACAGGTTTCAACAGTATTATAAGGGTATAAAAGTGGAAGGGGGAGAATTTGTTGTAAAAGCTAGAAATGCCTCCGCTGCTACTGCCCACGGCAAAATTATAGAGGACTTAGATTTACTAACTCAGGCAGCCCTATCCCCCGAGCAAGCCCTTCAAAAGGCTTTAACTCAGCTCAAAGCCCAGAGATACATCTGGGAGCCTTGGAGTGATACACTTTCTTCCCGAACGAAAGATTCCTTAGCCGCTTTAAAGCCAAAGGGTGAACTTATTATTACCCCTTTACTCTATAATGGGAATTTGCACAAGAGTAACTTCAAACTAGCCTATGCTTTTTCCATTGGTATTGAGAAGCCTGCTTTTGATATACGTCGAGTATACGTAGATGCTGCAACTGGAGCAGTACTTAAAAACTTTACTCAAATTCGAAAATGCGACGGGGGTTCAGTAGATACGTATTATGATGGTTCGGACCGGGGTGTTAAGATACGCAAGCGGGGTTTCCCTAATTTCGATAGTGTGTTAGAAGACGATTGCCATAATATTAATACGGAAAGGTGGGATAATTCAGGGTTTAATCCCGGATACAGAAGAATTAGAAACAACAATACGGATTGGGGCAATTCTATGGAAGCTACTGCTCACTGGGGCGTCCAGGTTACCCATGATTATTTTCGCTTTCGTCACAATCGGAGAGGTACTGATGGAAATAACCGTTTTATGCGGGTGGGCTTTAACCGATTAAACATTGCTTGTAATGCAGCTTATGTATTCGATCCTTTTTTAGGGATTGATAATGAAATTTGGATTGGGACAGGTGGTACTACATGCGGTCAGTCGTTGACTTGCAATCCAATGGTATCTTTGGATATTCTAGCCCATGAATTTACCCATGGTGTAACAACGTTTACTTCTGATTTAACTTTCTTTGGAGAATCAGGAGCTTTAAACGAATCTTTCTCAGATATATTTGGTACGGTAGTGGAGTATTATTACCACGGCTACGATTTGGGACGTTTGTTTACCATTGGTGAAGGCCCTATCGCTGGTGGACTTCGCTCCATGAGTGATCCCAACTCCATTCCCGTAACCTTTGAGGAGGACTGTACGGTAGTAGAAAACTGGGCGGGTTCCCCAACTTTTTACCAGCAGAGTGGGTTTTGGTATACTGGTTTCCGGGATAACGGAGGGGTTCACGTCAATAGCGGCGTACAAAACAACTGGTTTTACTTGCTCACGCAGGGAGGCAACCGTTTCGGGGTAACTGTTTCGCCTATTGATATCAATAGTGCAGCCAGAATCGCCTACCTTAATCTTATCACCCTTAATGCCGGTTCTCAGTATCAAGATGCTGCAAACGGTTCTGTGCAAGCGGCTATAGATTTGTTTGGTCAGTGCTCCAATGAAGCTCTGCAAACATTTAACGCCTGGAGGGCCGTAGGTATTTTTCCAAACATTGACCCCACTGCCATTGGTTGTACAGCACCCGATATGCCAGGTCCTGTTTTCGGCCCGGATTACCTTTGCGAATACCAGTACGGTGAATTCTTTGTAGATGATGTACCAAATGCTACTCAATACATATGGACAGCCGACCCGGGTTTATTCATTACGCCAAATGGTAGATTCTGCACAGTTACGGCTCAATATACAGGTTCCTATGCACTCTCAGTGCGAGCAGAGAATGGTTATGGGTCGAGTGCGACCAATGGTATCATCGTGGGTGTATATCCCAGTAGCTTCTGCGATGGGGAAACCTACAGGGTGAGTGCGGAAAAGAAATTAGAATTTTATTCTAACAGCCCTTTCGAAACGGGACAACTCTTAAAAGTTTTCCCAGTTCCTACTAGGGGCAGCACTACTATTCACTATTTGGTTGATAAGCCAGGAAACGTTAAAGTAAGCTTACAGGATATTTTCGGAAGATCAGTAACTACTATTGAAGAAAACTACAAAGAGCCAGGTATTTATGAGGTTACTTTTGATGCCGCTTTATACCCGAAAGGCGTATATATGTGTATATTTGAATCCAATCGAAGAAGATTTATTAAAAAGTTCATAATTTTAAAATAACCTATTGGTATGAGAACGATTGTTTTAGGAGTAATAGGAACGTGTCTGCTGCTTAACGGCTGTAAAGATGCCAGCAGAACAGTAGTGCCCGAGTCGATCAAAGCAGTATTTGGGCAGGAAGTAGAGCTGCAATTTAAGCAGCAGGCAACCTTTGATGAGGGGGTCGGTGTACAATTTGTTGGCTTCTATCCCGGTGCCACTGGAGTTGCTTATACGTATCCGGCCAAGATTCACCTCAAACTTACGGCTCAAAACGATACTGCGACAATTGAGATTCCGGAAGGGTTTGTTGCAAAGAACGATAGTATAGCACCACTTTGGAACCTAACCCTTAAGCAACCCCTACGCACCTTCAATCCTGCGTTTTCACTAGGAAATATTAGTATCACTTACAAAGATACCTATCCGACCTCACTTGACTTAGTGGATGTAAAGCCAGAAGACCGAAGGGTGGTACTAGTGGCCACCCTGGGTCAGTAAACTGGTTAGGAGGGATAAGCCCTGCTAAGAAACGTGAATTATCGAGGTAATGGATTGATGCAGGATTAATCAAAGCAAGAAGTCAACCCAGTTTTACAAAGAGCAGTTTAAGGAATTGTCAGAAACCAAGTACTCGCCACAACGAGAATTGTACCGGACAGCTTAAAGTTAGTCGAAATCTTTGTTGCCTGTGATGACTTCTATAGCATTCCTATTTGGTTTGTATAAGCCCCTTCCCTTCACAAACGGCAGGAAGGCCAAAGACGGCAGGTAGCAGCAATACAACTGATTTAGGAATGCTATAGACATCGTATCCGCGCAGATTCCGGTCATCAGTTGACCGGCTCCATTGCAGCCTAGCCCCGCCGGACCCGCTCCGGATCATGACCAGCCCGGCGGGTGCCGGCGGCGGCATCCCGTCGGGCTACAGGTTTTGCAGCATGTTCATCAGGGAACGTCCGTCGTGGTAAGCGGCTTTCCAGGCGTGGGCTTTGTGGTCAGTTTTGGCTCCCGGGGTCTTGTCGAGGCCCCATTCGTACCAGCCGCCGTGCTCCTTGTCAATCAGGTACCGCTGCACGTATTCCCATTGCTTCCGGAACTTTTCTCCGTACTGCATCGGGTCATCCGGGTACTTCAGCGCCATCAGCAGCAGGGTATTCAGCCCCTCGGCCTGCGCCCACCAGTTTTTGCGACTGTCAATGATGGAAATGGCTTTTGCCCCTTTGTAGTAATACCCTCTTTCGTAGAAGCCACCCGTTTTGGCATCCCAGCCGTTGCGCAGGGCGTGGTCTACCATTTTTTTGGCAACCAGCGGGGTGCGTTTATCTTCTTCCAGCCCCAGTACGTGCGAGGCTTCCAGCATCAGGTACGCAGTTTCTACGTCGTGTCCGAACGACACGTGGTCAATGGCGTAATGGGCTTTACGGGCGGCCTCCGAGGAGTCACGGTACGAAACCGGCTTCCAGTCAGGCGTCAGGAAAAGCGTCAGGTACCCCCGGTCGGTGGTAATCCGGTCGCGGATGAGGGTGAGCATTTCTTCGGTCCGGTCGCGGAGCAGCGGATCGGGCCACACGCGGTAGAGTTCCGTGAAGGCTTCCAGCAGGTGAATGGAACTGTTCTGGTCCTTGTAGTGCAGCGGGCCGTACATTCCCTTGCTGGTAGTTTTGGCCAGATAGGCCGGGGTACCGTCCCGCATCAGGTTCTGGAAATAGCCTTTGTGCCTGGCATCGTGACTGAATTCTTCCAGCCAGTAAAAGGCTTTTTTGGCAAGGTCCAGAGCGGCGGTGTCGCCGGTAGTCTCGTAGTAGGCGGCAAGGGCAAACAGGCCGAAAGCGTTGCCGTAGGCGGTCTTCAGATCGTCGGGATTGCGGGGCTTGCCGGCGGCAGTGGCCCAGGTGAAAAAGCCGCCGTTGGCCTGGTCCCACAGAGCATTCTTTAAAAAACGGAAACCGTGCTCTGCCGCCTCCCCTATGTGCCGGTTGCCGGGGTAGATCCGGGCTGCCTTTGCGGGTAGCCAGGTATGACGGGCCTGGGTGACGATCATCTTATCCTGGCTGCCGGTCAGTTTCCAGTCGTGGGTAAAAGTGGTATAGAAGCCGCCGTTTTCCCGGTCAATCACCAGCGGATAGTTGGTGTTCAGCAATTGCAGAAAAGCCTGCTCTACTTCCAGGGCATACGTTCTTCGCTGGGTGGATGTCAGCGGCTGGGCACAGAGGATTCCCCCGGTATTGAGCACAAAAGCGGCAAACAGGCATCCAAACAATCCTGTTTTCATTGCCTTAGGTAAGTTCATCGGGCAGCAATTAAAAAGTCTTTCAGATTTTTAAAGATAAAATCGGGGCCGATAGCCAATTTAGGAAAAAGCAGGCAGATACCCGGCTGGTCGCAGGCCGGACTTCGGCGCCGGCTCAAATATATAAGTACGGGAGCAAAAGTATAGGGTGTTTTGTATTTAGCAGATTGCTGATTTTCAGTGTCTTATCATGCCAACCACTAACAGCTAATTGCTAACAGCTACTTAAGGGCTTGGTACAAATAGAGGAGAGTGGCAAAACCAATAAAAACGGGGTCAGGTGTGGAGTCCTGAACCCGTTTTGGAATCCAACCCACTACCCTTTACCGGATAATCACCAGCTTGCGGGTTTTCGTATAGTTACCTGCTTTGAATACGTACTGGTACATGCCGCTGGGCAGGTCTTTGCGTGGCAGGACCACGCGGCAGTTGCCCGCCTGCCGGACTTCATTTACCAGCACCCTTACTGCAGAATCAGGTACAGGTTTTAAATTCTGATTTCCGGGAGCTATGCCTCTGCATGGGAGATAATTATCCTTTTTCGTTTAAAATTTGGCATTTAAAATTGCGCAGCTGCTTACTTTGCCCTATGAAAAGAGAAGACATCAGAAACGTTACGGTCCTCGGGGCCGGCACCATGGGTCGGGAAATTGGTTTGCTCTCGGCCGTGTGCGGCTACCACGTGACCATGTACGACATCAGCGAGAAGAGTCTCGAAACGGCCCGCAGGCGGCAGCAGGGGCATCTGCAGATGATGAATAAAACGGGGTACCTGGCACCCGCCGAAAACGAACCGGTGCTGGCCAGAATACAATACACCACCGATCCCGCCGGGGCGGCCCGGGAGGCCGATCTGGTAAGTGAATCCGTGCCCGAAACCATTTCCGTGAAGGAAGAGACCTACCGGCAGTTCAGCGGTTTATGGCCGGAACGCACCATCCTGACCACCAACACTTCCACCCTGCTGCCCTCCATGTTTGCCCAGGCAACGGGGCGGCCGGAGCAGTTCATGGCCCTGCATTTTCACCCGCACATCTGGATTTCCAACGTGGTGGATATCATGCCGCACCCCGGCACTGATCCCGGAGTGGTGCAGACCGTGACCGGCTTTGCCGTCAGCATCCGGCAGATTCCGATCCCGCTGCACAAAGAATCACCCGGTTACGTGTTTAATGCCATGCTGGTGCCGCTGCTCAATTCGGCGCTCAACCTGGCGGCCAATGGGGTAGCCTCTCCGGAAGACGTGGACCGTGCTTTTATGGGGGTTTTGAAAACCAAAATGGGTCCGATGGGCATCATTGACCTGATCGGCCTTGATACGATTTACCGCGTAACCAAAACCAATATGGAACTACAGGGCACCCACAACAAGCCGCAACTGCAAAAACTGGTGGGCTACGTCAAAGCGATGGTAGACGCAGGGCGGCTCGGGATCAAATCAGGGGGAGGCTTTTACGAGTATCCGAATCCGGCCTTCAGCGGTCCGGATTTTGTCGGTTAAAAGGGAAAGGACTCTCTCAAACACTTCCGGACCGCCGTTTGTGAGACACAAATGGCGGTCCGGCACTACAGGGCGAAAGTGGTCAGTGTGACACTGACCACTTTCGCCCGTTCCCAAGGTTGCACCTTGCGGGAACGGGGGCAAAGCATAATCTTTGCCGGGAGAGCCGCATGTGCCGGGAGGGCTGGCGCAGGCGTCCGCCTGTGCCTCTGTAAATGAAGTGTCTCCCTTTCGTAAAGTATACTCATTCTGCACGTACCACTTTCCGGCAGCCGTGAGGTGACAGGCGGCAGGACGCGGAAACTTCCCCGAAGGGAGGCACAGGCGGACGCCTGCGCCAGCCTGATGACGCTGAAGCGTTTACTTATCGGACAACCAACAACTAACCACCAACAACTAACCACCGGCCACTCAGGCGGTCTGGCTCTCCCGCCGCTCCAGGTAGGCCAGCACCTCCCCGACGGATGCCAGGTCGCCCTTCTCGCTGTATTTCCGGATGCGGTCCAGTTCTCCGCCGATCAACGCGAAACGGGAGCCCCGCGTCCGGCCCTGCGAATGCACCACTGACTCCTCCCAGGGCTGCGGCGCGCCGGGCTGACTGTACAGTTTCAGCGCCGGATAGTGGCGCAGGGCGGCGGTTACGGCCGTCATGAAGGCGCGGGGCTGGTGGAAGGGAGGCGACACCACGTACAGGCCGCGGTAATTGCGGTCCCTGGCAAACTTTACCATTGCTTCGGCCTCGATCAGCGTGTGCAGGATTCCCGGGTCCACTCCCGTAACGCCCTCGATCTGCAGGTTTCCGATGCCCTGCCCGTGCAGGGCGGTCTGCCAGGCCCGGAAGCCGGGATATCCGCTCATGGGCGGGGTTTCCACGAACATCACCCGCCGCACCAGGTTGGCATCGAGCAACTGCCCGGCCGCCACGAACACTGACTCCTGGTTATCGGGTGTCTGGGCAAACAGAAAGGCACCGTCCGCGACCCCGGCGGGCCGGGTATCGCAAAGCACCCGGATCAGCAGCCGGGCGAGAGCAGAATCAGCGTTGGTCATGCCCTGAAATACGGTTTGTCACGGGTTAAGGATCAGGCTGGGCGGCAGAAGCCAGGAAAAAAATTCAGCGGTGGCCGGAGCCCGCTCCCTTTGTGGTCGTTTCCAACACGATTTCCCGTACCTGACCGTGCAGGATATACGTCTTTCCGATGTCCTCCGGATTCGGATCGGTGTTGGATAAAAGCACCATGCCCATTCCCGTGGACGGGTAATAGAAATTGCTGGCGTTGAAGCCCTTCAAGTATCCGCTGTGTCCCAGTCCGGGAAGTCCGCTTGCAGCCGGAGCCGCCCGGCATCCCGTTCCTGCAGCACCAGCACGGCCGTAAACTGCTAGCTGATGGAGCCGGGAATAAACTGGTGATCCGGACGGATGGCCGTCTTCCGGTCAGTTCCGGCAAAGCCGCGGCTGTGGGTGTACAGGGGTTTTCCGTGCCGGGAAATCAGCACTGCGCCACTGAACTCCTTTGCGACCGGGCTCGCCATCAGGGAATCAAGCCGGGCTACCAGACGGTTTGCCCCGAAAGGACGCCACTGCCCATCAGCAGGAGCAACGGAAAAAATAAATTGAGTCTGATCAGAGGAGACATTATTGATTGCAGGCTGGGTGAATTTGGATGATCGGGGCAGAGACGCCCGAACCAGATCCGGGAGGGGTTAATCTGGTGTCGGCCTTACCTGCTGATTTCGGCGTGAACGTCAGGAACAGCAGGTTTTGAATCTGAACTCATCTGAAACAAGCGTGGACGCTTGTTTCAGCCGGGGCCGCGAAGCTTGCTCCTGCCGGCCCGTCGTACCAGGATGCGTGTCCGGTAATGGGTTTTTCTACTGGCGTCCCGGGAAATAATCCCACGCCAGTTTGCTGATCCGGGCGATGACGCCTTCCCGCAGCTCCATGCCGCCGGCGGAATCCGAGACGAAAACGACTACCGCAACCTTTTTCCCGCTGGGCAGTGTTACAATACCGACATCGTTGGTGGCGGCGGTTATGCCTTTGGGATTAGTGCCGGAAGTACCCGTTTTGTGGGCAACTACCGCGTTTTCGGGCAGCATGCCCCTGATCCGCCGGGGGCCCGTTGGCGTTTCGGTCATAAATTTCAGCAAAAGTGCCCCACTGTCGGGAGAAAGAACTTTCCCCTGGTGAAAGAGATGCAGCAGTTGCAGCATGGCGGCTGGCTGGCACCAGTTGGTGTACTGTACTTCCCAGGCCTGGTGCATCTGGTGTTCATCGGCGGCAACCGCAATTCCTTTCACCCCGAGCCCATGCATGTAGGTCTCCACTTTTTTTGGCCCACCCACCAGCCGGAAGAGAATATCGCAGGCGCTGTTGTCGCTCAGCGAAACGGTATAGCGGAGCAGTTTGCGTAAAGGCAGATCCACATCTCCATCCGGGTACTGGTCCCGCACCGGACTGTGGGTATCGGGCATCAGGTCGGCTCTGGTAACATGGATATTCTCCTCCAGAGCGAGTTTGCCCTTGTCCACCTGATCCAGCACCAGCAGGGCCAGCGGAAACTTGAACACACTCTGCATCGGAAACCGTTCCCTGCCGTTGACGGTGAAGGTTTCGCGGCTCTGCAGGTCCATCACGGCCACGCCGGCCTTGCCTTTGGCCGTGCCGGCGATCCGCTCAATTTCTTTTTGGAATTGCTCCGGCTGGGCAAATGCATGAAGCGAGGACAGGCTGAGCAGCAGGAGTACTGCCGGCGGAAATGTTCTGAAGCGTAAGGTCATGGATGGTGACGGAAAGGAAATGTGGTTCAGGTAAATAATGAATTGATGTGGCTCTGCGGTAGGGCGGCGTGCCGGCCGGGCTGCTTAATGTTGGGGGGCCTTACAGAGTTTAATCAATTTTAAGCCATTTATTCCAGTCAACTGCTGCCCGGTCCCGGTTGAAGTTATTATAACGTGAGTTATATAGTAGGTTCTTAGATAACTACAATTTCGCAGGATTGGGCAATACGTTCTTTGAAAGGGGTAATGGAAGGGGTCTGATCAAAGAAGGTATAGGCAATAAGCGCCGACCAGAGGTTGATAAAAAAGTTCAAAGGGCTCCGGTGCGGGAGTGATCCAGGTCGCAGAGGTTTTTGAGACAGTCAAATACGGTTTCAATCAGTCCGCGATGGGAGAGATAGTAGTTTTTCTTGTAAGTGATTGCTTGCAGTCCCATTGTTTTTCGGTATTTGGTTACGATTTCCAGTCCTCTTTCCCTGAGTCTGGCCGCCAGCCCGGTCAGATACCCTTTGTCTCCGTAGAGAAAGCCTTTGAGTTTTGAGTAAGCTTTTCGAGCAGATCATGGTTGTTATCGGCTACATTAGCCGTAGTGATGCGGAAGACGACTAATTGCCCTTTTTTTGGTTAATGACCGCATGAAGTTTGAAGCCAAAGAACCAGCCAGTAGAGGTTTTACCGGTTCTGGCCAGGTTTTTAAAGGTCTTGTTGCTCTGTTTTCTGCGGTTGTGGGCCACTACCAGGGGGTAGAATCAACGTAATTGGCCTCCGTAGTGGCAGCTAAACGACAAGCCGAAAGGAAAGCAAACAAGACAAAGTTGACTCTTGGTATCTGAGCCACAAAAGCCGCATAGGCATAAGTGGTTTCAATAGCCGCGCATGGCTCTTAAAATGATCTGTTCATAGTAGTACTTGAAGCACTTGAAGCCCGAATGATGGTAAAAGATCAGGATGCTCATCATTTCACTATCGCTCATCTGTCTTTGTTTCGGCGGCTCATCGTTCTCTTGCATAGAGTACTGCTCGAATTGTTTACAAAAGTCATCGCAGGCAATGAAGATTTCAACTAACTTTAAGCTGTCCAGTATGGTTCTCATTGTAGTAGTTTCTTGGTTTGTGACAATTCCTTAAACTACTCTTTGTGCAACTGTGTTGGACTTCTGCTTTAAGTGTTTCTCTATCAATTAATTACCTCGATAACTCACGTTATTATAGTCCGGTTGCCCATCAGGGTTAAGTCTAAAATAATTGTGTTCAAGTCCTGAACAGGACCTGAAGCTAAAGTTTCGCTTTCTCTGCCGGATCATTTCAACCCTCAGATAATCATCGAAAGGAGCACTATGATCTTTGCCTCCGTAAGTAATCAGTAGAGGCAGGTTCAACTTTTTGAGGTTATCGGTGAGGAGTTGAAAATTTAAAAGTTGTTTTAGGGGTTTTATATTGTCCAACCGACATTTTTTCTCCAGGCGTTGTATAGTTTTTCTCTCGTTTATATCAGCGGGTGGCTCCTGGCCCTCCTCAATCGCCTGCTGTCTAATAATCTTCGTTTGTTCTTCAAGTGAATTCAATCCTATTGATTTTCGTCTTTGATCAACTTTATTGATGCCGTACACAGGGCGGGGGCTCAATTCTCCTTTCTCGTCCCAATCAAAATTTGTCCCGTAAAACTGTGGTCTTCCTTCCAGAACGGCAATCCTGTCTGTCAAGTAGGCTAATTGTTTAGGGTCGGCTTTATTTTCATGAACAGCTTTTTCTAAAAGAACTGCACATTCTTTCATGAATGCCGGTTGCCCGATTGAATGCTGAATGACCAACCAACAAGCATCGTTGGCTTGTTTACCCACTTTATCAATTGTTGGATAGCCTATCGTTTCAATTATCCTTTTTTAAAACCTCTGCATTTTCGTTGTGTAACTTTTCCATTTGCTTATTGTACCCGTCAAAAAGCTGCCCGTCGCGCATGAGTTCGTCACGCAATTGCAAATCAGCATTTTGTAAAGCAATAATCTGCTCCGCAAAGTCTTTATAATTCATTTCGTTACTTGCTGTCGTATCAGTAAAAATAAACATCAATGATAAGCAAGTAATCCATTTGACGGCGCGGGAATGCTAAACCCAAATTGCCGCTAATAGACCAATGCCACCCGCATACCGGGTGCTCATGGTGAGGCCCTGCGGTGGAGCGCACCGGTGGTCGGCGTGAGCGGGGTTAGCGGCACAGCCTTTGTTTTCATGATTTCTTTATTACAATTGGTCCCGGTAAAAGCTGCTTACCGAGCTTTTCTCTTATTGATGGCACAAGTTCTTTAAGTGTTGCATAAGTATTGTCTTCCGCATCTAATACAAATACGGTAATAGGATATCTGTTGAAGTTTTGCTGAAAAGGTAAGTTCTTGTCGAAAGTCATCAGTATGTGAAAATCAGCAGCTTTCAACAAAGACATCAATTCTCCATTCTTCTTTCCATTCCACGCTTTTTTCCCGTATAGTGTAAATTTCATGGTCAGGAAAATCCTTCTTTAACCTTTTTGGCAAGTTTTCATCCAACAATATTCTCATAAATCTGCTTGAAATTTTTCGATGAAACTACTTTTCCCGCTATGTCCAATATTTCTACAGCTTGTTCACGGGTAACGGTAGAAAGTCTTCAAGAAATTCCTCTAACGGGATTCCTTTCTCTAAATGCATAAAAAGTGTTTCTATAGGTACTCTGGTGCCGCGGAATACAGGTGTTCCTCCTAAAATTTCGTTATCAATATTGATTACATCTATTCTCATTGTCGTAAATTTAGTTTTATCTAATCTATGGATTTTTTATCATTTTGCTTGCCGCTAACGAACCAAAGCCACCCGACGCCATGCCCTCCTGCTGTAGCTATGCGCTTTGGCCGGCCGTGGCTGGTGTTATGCGTTCGTCTTTTAATTTTTAGCTTTAATTAAATGATATTCAATCCCACCTAATGAGTCTCGGTAAAGCCATAAATATTTTTCATCTAGTCTTCTTATTTTAAATTCTGTAACATTATAAATGTTATTTGTGTGTTGATTGACTTCTTTAAGAAATAGGCTATTATTCTTAATCTCGAAAGGCAGGTAGAAGTATCCAGTTACCCAAGTACTATCATTATGATTGAAATATCTTGGGTGCCACTGATTGTCTATATCTATCTCAATTCCGTGGTCATTGAGATATTTTGTTAATGAATTGTAAGGACCAGGCCAAACATTTCCTTTTCTTACGGATTCATATGTGTTCCATTTCCCCAACAATTTTAAATATGGATTCGGCTCCTTTTCTTTCTTACAACTGAGCAATACCATGAATGTTAGTGTAATCCAAATTATACGTTTAATTCTCATATCTTAATTTGATGACGCACAACGCATCAAGACCACCCGACGCCGCGGCCTCATGCGTCAGACCTGCGGTGGAGCGGCCCGGTGGTCGGCGTGAGCAGTGTTATGGGTAAACCCTTTCCTTTCAATTTATAATTTTTTTGCTGACTGTCGGCTTTCGTCGTCTCTTTACAACGTTGTTCCGGGTCGCCAAACGTCTTTTTGATTCAGCTGTTGACTGCCTGCCATACTTCCTTGCGTCAGCCTTGTTTGGTTATGCAACCGTTGATTCTGCTCTTTGGGCTAGGCACTTTTCGACTTCACCTGCCTCTTCTCGTCACGCCAAACGTGTTTCTTCTTCGGTTACCCATAACATTAAAATAAACACTATACTCGTTTACCTGTCTTACAGCGGCTCCAAACTGCACCCGGTTCCTCCCTGTCAACCCAGCAGTAACCTTGTGGAACAGGCTCTTTCACGATTCATGCGCCTCTCTACAATATCGCATAATCAAGTTGTTTTACAAGCGTAAAAATTAAAACTTATTTGCTTCTGCACTGACCTGAACATCCATCTCCGGGCCGGCTCCTCCAAGAGCAACGCTTTATCAGCCTTTGTAAAAAAAAGCCCCTGAGAATTGATTTCCCAGAGGCTCACCTATAAAAGTCAGGAATAATTCTAAGCCGATACGCCCACGGGGTTCATGTTTTTGATGATCTCGGTACCAAACTCGGAACACTTCAGCAGCGTGGCACCTTCCATCAGGCGTTCAAAGTCATAAGTGACCCGCCTTGCGGCAATGGACTTTTCCAGACCACTGTAAATCAGGTCGGCGGCTTCCTGCCAGCCAAGGTATTCCAGCATCATGGCACCCGAGAGGATGACTGATCCGGGGTTTACCTTGTCCTGACCGGCGTACTTGGGGGCCGTGCCGTGGGTGGCCTCAAAAATGGCGTGGCCGGTCATGTAGTTGATGTTGGCGCCGGGAGCAATCCCAATCCCGCCCACCTGCGCGGCAAGGGCGTCGGAAATGTAATCGCCGTTGAGGTTAAGGGTGGCAATGACTGAATACTCAGCCGGACGGAGCAGAATCTGCTGTAGGAAAGCGTCGGCAATGCTGTCTTTGATGATGGTGCCGCCGGGCAGCTTGCACCACGGACCACCGTCAATCTCCACGGCGCCGAATTCCCGCCTGGCCAGATCGTAAGCCCAGTCGCGGAAACCACCTTCGGTAAATTTCATGATGTTGCCCTTGTGCACGATGGTCATGGAGGGCTTCTTATGACGAACCGCGTACTCAATGGCCGCCCGCACCAGCCGCTCGGTGCCTTCTCTGGACACGGGCTTGATGCCGATGCTGACGCTTTCGGGGAAACGGATTTTCTTGTATGCCTGCGGGAAGGTCTCCTTCAGGAAGTTCTTGATTTTTTCGGCATCCGGGGTACCGTCGCGGAATTCAATACCGGCGTAAATATCCTCGGTATTCTCGCGGAAGATCACCATGTCGGTCAGTTCGGGCTGGCGCACCGGGGAAGGCACCCCCTGAAACCAACGCACCGGACGCAGGCAGGCGTACAGGTCAAGTTCCTGACGAAGGGCCACGTTGAGGGACCGGATACCACCGCCAACGGGGGTAGTCAGGGGACCTTTGATGCCGACCAGATACTCCCGGAAAGCAGTGAGGGTTTCATCCGGAAGCCAGTTGCCGGTCTGGTTAAAGGACTTTTCGCCGGCCATTACTTCCTGCCACTGAATCTTGCGCTTGCCACCGTAGGCTTTTTCTACGGCTGCGTCAAATACCCGCACGGATGCGGCCCAGATATCAGGACCGGTGCCGTCGCCTTCAATAAAAGGAAGTATCGGATTATCCGGCACCTGCAATTTGCCGTTGCTGATGGTGATCTTTTGTCCACTCATGATGTGTAAAAATTAGAAACAGGTTTTAGGTATAGTCACAAATATAGAAATTAAGTGGTAAGTGGTCAGTGATCAGGACCAATCGCTGAATGTCCGCTCCCACTTTACTGACCACTGACCACTTACAGCTTATCACTTACCACTGATTGAAAACTCCTCAAACAGCGTCAGGCACTCCGCCTGCAGCATTCCCGGAATGATCAGCGCCTTCAGCGGACTGCGGGCTACCACTTCCGGAGAGGCGATGTCGATCTGGGGAAGGTAGTGTTTTGCCTGGGTGATGGAGGCCCCGTACACCACCGTGGAAATACCGGCATACAGAATGGCAGCCATGCACATGGGGCAGGGTTCGCAGGTGGTGTACAACACGTACCCCGACAGGTCCGTCTTTTTCTTCTGGGCGTGCAGGCGGCGCAGGGCGTTTATCTCAGCGTGGGCGGTTACGTCCTGATCCTGCGATACGGTGTTGTGCGCCGATACGACTACTGCATCTTTTTTCACGATCACACAGCCAAAGGGAGTGCTTCCTTTCCGGGCCTGCTCAATGGCAGCCCGCATATGGGGTAATGATTCTTGCATGCAGTTGGGTTCAGGAAAGTGCTACTGGATCAGCCCCCGGAGCACTGCGTAACGGATCAGGGTAGCGGTATTGCTGGAATTGGTCTTTTCGAGCAGGTTTTGCCGGTGCGTTTCGATGGTGCGCTTGCTGGTAAACAGCATTTCGGCAATCTTCGCGTTGGTGTGCCCCTGAGCGATCAGGCCAAGTACCTCCAACTCCCGCCGCGAAAGGTTATCCAGCCGCTTGCCGCCAAACTTCGGCAATCCGGAAGCCCCGTTGTTCAGGGTACGCAGCAGGTTCAGGGTGATTTTGGAGCAAATATACGGATTCCCCCTGGCTAAAGTCCGGATGGCAAAAATCAATTCTTCGGGCTCCGTGTTCCGCAGTACGTAGCCGCTGGCGCCGGCATCGAGCAACTGCAGAACATCGCTCTCCTGTTCGGACCGCGAACAGATGAGAATCTTACCGGCAGGATGCCTTTCGCTCAGCGACCGCACCATACTCAGCGTCTGTTTGTCGGGAGCATCTGCGCCGATCAGCACTACGTCTGCCCCCCCCCGGTTCAGGATATCGGGCAGTTCCTCCAGTAAACTCACTTCGCCGGTGACCTGTACGGAAGGTTCAGCGGACAACAGCGCCTTTACGCCCTCGCGGACAATCGGAAAATTATCGGCCAGTATTAAGCTAATCATGGCAGTTCTTTTTTTCTGCTTCAGATCATGTTTACGTATTTCCCGAAAATTGGCTGAAGTCTGAATAAATTTTCTTGTCCCCGGTAACACCGCCACCAACCGGTGACCCGGATGGATGCGTCCAAAAGCCTGTCTGCCAATGCACTCCACGCGGCGGCCCGGTAGTGCGCAATTTCCTTACCATCCCCCGGTGCGCTCCGTAAGGATTCAGTACTTGCCGAACCGGCCCGGATGTCCCAACCCATCCGGGGCCTTTCATACACCGGCCATGCACCTCCTTTTTGCCTCCCGGTAACCAGTATTAGTACCTAAGTATAAAGTACTAATTTTCGGGCAATTGAATGTGTGAGTGCATCTTCCGGAAGTTGATCCCGTAAACGTACCTGGCTTTGAGGCGGTTCCGGAAAATTTCCGGAATACTCTACCCCCTGACTGATGCGGAAAGAGGAACCTGATCGCATCAGGATGAAGGAATTTACTTCAGTTAGCGGAGATGAAACCGGGCAGAAACGCTCAATGGCCATTTAAAAAGAGGACGAGGATGAAAACAATACGAATTCAAAAATTTTTGGCGAAGGGTACCTTCATGGGGCTGGTACTAACGGGTACATTCATGTACTCCTGCGAAAACCGGCAGCAGGCGACCGGCGCGGATGCTGACAATACTGAGTATGAAGTTCCAGCGGTAACGCCATCAGATTCCATGAATACGGGTCTCAACGGCAGGGAAGGCGGCAGCGACACGATCGGCAGGGTTGGCACTGCCACGCCACCAGCCGGCAGTGACACGATTTCGATCGGCACCGGGGCTACGGGCGGCAGCGGCGGCACTACCGGCGGCGGATCGGGTACGCCCCATGACCGGACAAACCCACATGTCCCTGCCAACAAACAGTAGCGCATAAGTAGTGCGTAAGTGTACTGACAAAGGAGGTTGTTACTCATCCTGAGGGCAAAAACCCACCCCTAACCCCTCCGGGGAGGGGAACCTGTTGTAACAACCTTTGTGTCAATTCACATAAGCAGCAGCGCACGGTACGGCTGGTCCGGAAAATTGCCGGCCAGACGGTCCTGACTGGTAAAATCAAACCATTTGATCAGTACAATTTATTTTCAAATCAACGACAATCATGAATTTTGATATAAAAAAGCTCGCTTCACTGGCCGCTAAGGGCACGCTGGCAGTAGCTACTGCCGGCATGACTTTCCTGTATTCCTGTAACCAGGGTACTGCCTCACAGACCGGAGCCAGCGGCAACACCGGAACTTACAGCTCAGGCAGCCAAAGCGGTGCCACCGACAGTGACCGCTCGGGCACGATGAATGATTCCGGCAGCAGCTCCGGCACCATGGACAACCGCAGTAACTCCGGCACTACCAACACCCAGAGCGGCTCGGGCACCATGAACGACAGCAACACGGGTAACAACAGTGGCAGCAATATGAATGCGCCGGCTACTGTAACTGACCCGACCACTACCGGCCGGCAGTACAACACCGGTGAGCAGGATACCACCCGGAGCAAGAACCAGCAGTACGGCAATGGTGTGCACAAGGCTCCCAGCCAGACTGGAACCACCGGTACTTCCGGAACCACCGGTACTTCCGGAACCACCGGCACTACCGGTACCTCGGGCAATAAGCAGGATACCACCTCCGGCAGCGGTACCCTGCACAATGGCAGCCAGCACAACAGCACCAGCGATAAGCGCGGCGACGCCATGGGCACTGAAACCACGCCGACCGGGACCAAAGGTACCAGCACCCAGAGCGGCTCACAGACCACTCCCAAGAAAGGAACTTCCGGTACCAGGAGCAATCAGTAATTAATGAGGATGGTAGTTTGAAAAGGGTGTGTGCCTGCGGGTACGTACCCTTTTTCAATAACTGCACGCCAAATCAGGATTACCTGCCACTGACCGCTACTCTTCCTTTATCAGGTGCCATTTGTTCTTGGCAATATGAACTCCTGTTACCTGCCCGGGTTGCAGACTGCCCGGCGGAATCAATAAAGTAATCTGCATATCTTCCTGCAGCGCAAGGGTGGCTTCTTCAAAGGCTCCGAAGAACCGGATGCTCCGTACCTTTCCGGTCAAATGGGCCCGGCCAGGCGATGAGGCCGCCAGATCTTCTGCCCGGATGCACAAGGCACTGTCTCTGTGGGTAATCAACGCTTCGGCCAGTTGCCGGCCGGCCTCTTCTTTCTGCAGCAATGGCAGCAGATTGCTGACTTGAATGATGTTGGCCCGCCCGAAGAAATGGGCCGCGTAGGCCGTCCGCGGCTGGTGATAAATCTCTGCCGGTGAACCCTGCTGCAGTACCCGGCCGGCCCGGAGCAGGGTAATCTGGTCGGCCATCGAAAGGGCATCGTCGGGCTCATGGGTGACAATGATCACGCCGCAGCCACTCCCGGCCAGTATATCCCGGATCTCCCGCCGGAGGTTGCGCCTGAGTACGTGATCCAGATTGCTGAAAGGTTCATCCATCAGCAGGAGCGCCGGTTCGTCGGCGAGGGCCCGGGCCAGTGCCGCCCGCTGCTGCTCTCCTCCCGACAGCATCCGGGGCAGGCGGTTCTTCAGGCAGTCCAGCCGGGTCAGTGAAAGCATTTGCCGCAGCCGCTGCTCCCGGTAGCCCTTTTCGTACTTCCGGAGGGCGTGCCGGATGTTTTCTTCTACCGAAATATTGGGAAACAGCCTGAAGTCCTGAAACACCACCCTTATATCCGGATGTCCGGCGATCAGTTTTTCCGAAGGACCAGCGACGGGCTCTCCATTGAGGTGAATGCTGCCGCTGTCGGGCTCTTCAAGGCCCGCAATCAGCCGGAGCAGGGTGGTTTTTCCGCTGCCGCTTTCTCCGGCAAGCGCCAGCAGCTGACCCGCTTCCAGGTGCAGGGATACCTCCTGCAGCACAGGACCTTCTTCCTTGCGGTAGGTTTTAGATATTCCGCTGACTTCCAGCAATTTTTGACTCACAAGATCGGATTTGGTGCTTGCGGATGAGGAGCATCAGACCACCGGTGACACACCGTTGACAGTATACTGAATCCTGAATAACTTCCTCAGATTTGCATCTTTATGATTTACTCGCTAAATTATACAGAAACCCGTGTGCCGCCCCCGGTCAGGAACCCAACTCTGTACGCTCCTGTTACCAGAATGCGGACAAACCACTGCAGTTTTTGGGAGGGCAGTAAAGTTACCGGAACACTTATCATGCATTAAACCTTTCCCCATTTTGTTGGTTATACGGTTATGCTAAATCTTCAGGTAGTTATTGATTCCAGTTCCGGCTTCTGCTTTGGTGTAGTTTACGCCATTGAAATGGCCGAGGAAATTCTGGACGAGCAGGGTTATCTTTACTGCCTCGGCGATATTGTGCACAATGATGAAGAAGTAAAGCGGCTTGAGGCAAAAGGGCTGCGGGTCATTAACCACGAGGACCTGAAGCAGCTCCGCAATGAGCGGGTACTGATCAGGGCCCACGGTGAACCGCCTTCCACCTATCAGCTGGCCCTGCAAAACAACATTGAACTGATTGACGCTTCGTGCCCGGTGGTGCTCAAGCTGCAGAACCGCATCAAGAATTCCCACGATAAGAACGAGCAGATATATATCTACGGGAAGCATGGCCATGCCGAGGTGGTGGGGTTGCTTGGCCAGACGAACAACAAGGCCGTGGTTTTTCAGGACCTGACCGAACTTGATACGGCCAGCCTGCCCGAACGGATTACCCTCTACAGCCAGACCACCAAAAGCACGGATAAATTTTACGAAATCACCCACAAGCTGGCCGGAGCCGGTGTGCAGGTAGCCGCCAATGATACGATTTGCCGGCAGGTTTCCAACCGCGACAAAGAGCTTCGTATCTTTGCCCGGCAGTTCGACAGGGTTATTTTCGTGTCCGGCTCCAAGTCTTCCAACGGCAAGGTACTGTACAACGTGTGCAAGGATACCAACTCCAATACATTCTTTGTATCGCGGGTTGACGACCTGCAGCCGGGCTGGTTTTCGCCCAATGACCGGGTTGGCATCTGCGGGGCTACTTCCACCCCCATGTGGCTGATGGAAGCCGTACGCGATCATTTGCTTGAATATTAGATGGATAGTTGCATTGTTAACCATATAATCATATAACCATACAATAAACAATGCTTCCGCTCTGGGTGAATATCTTGATTTTTGTGGGCACTTTTTTGTTTATGGAGGGAGTTGCCTGGTTTACGCACAAATACATCATGCACGGCTTTCTGTGGTCGTGGCATAAGTCGCACCACGCTCCCTATGATGGCATACTGGAAAAAAATGACCTGTTCGGACTGGTGTTCAGCATCCCGGCGGCGGTGTGTCTGATTTATGGTCTGGAGTATGATCACCTGCAGTTTCTGGCATGGATCGGGGCGGGTATCACTGCCTACGGGATTTTCTACGTGCTGTTCCACGACGTGCTGGTGCACCAGCGGGTAAAAACCGGTTTCCGGGCCAGCAACAGGTACCTGAAGCGGATGATCCGGGCGCATAAAATCCACCACAAATGTTCGGAAAAAGACGGCGCTGAAGCTTTCGGCTTCCTGTACGCTCCCAAAAAATACGAAGCAAAAGAGTTCAGGTCCAGGCCGGCATCAAAAGCGTAGGCATGTTATGACTCTATTCACTTTGGTCCAGACTACGACTATAAAAAAGCCAAGGCAAACAACCAACTGCCCCTGAGTCTGTTGACTCTGCACGAGGTTGTATTGACTGATTCCAGGCAGGGTAAAGAGAATAAACCAGACGATAAGTATGACAAATCCGGGTGGCTGGTACTACAATCGTGGTGTCGGATCACTTTTAAATTCAAGTCCTATAAGGGGTGCGGGTAAGTTTACCCGGTTACGCCGCTGACGGAACATGAGCAGCCGACGCCGTGCCTTCCTGCTTCGACTTTACGGTGGGGCGGGCCGGTGATTGGAGTGGCTAGTGTTGCATGTAGTGATTGGCCGAACCGAATTTTTTAATGCCTTCCGGCCCCATTTCACTCATCAGGGCAATCACCGTTGCGTGACTGACGCCTTCGATATTCATCAGATTCACCCCCTCAAAGTATTGATACGAGAGTTGATTCAGATCCATGTTTTTGGGAGCATTCTTGTTTACCCGCTTGCGGGGCCTGGCGTCCGTGTGCAGAGACTGCTTTGTCTCATCGGCCCCAATCTGCTCTTTGAGCAGCTTTTCAATCTCCTTATCGCAAAGCGCAATCTTCTCCTGCACTACTTTGTACAGGGCCAGTTCCTGCTCAAGGCCGAACAGGTAATCTTTCCGGCCATTGCCCTGCAGAGCCCTGGCAATCTCCTCTTCAGATTTGCGGCAGGTACCATGTCTGAGAGTAACTGGTTTTTTCGGATCGGTTTCTCGCTGACAGATGGCTTCCATGATGGACATTCCCGTCTGTCCGGTTATGTCCTTGATGAAAATGTCTAACCATAAGTTGAGCAACCGGAGATACTTCTGCATCTTCTGGGTAGTCATAGCGGCGGTCTCCAGCAAGGAGGTCCGGCGCCGGCAGCAGGTGCGCAGCTGCTCGGTGGCCAGATTCGCCCCAATCTATAGATACCCACACCCTCCCCTCACCCAAATACCTAGCTCCTGCGACCCCTCCAGCATCCGCACAATGCCCAGTTCGAGGCCGCGCAGTTCAGCTAACCCCCGCAGCCGGCCGATGGCCGAATAGCCGGGGTTCGTCTTTTGTGTAGGTCGTCGAGCATCTGGTGGCCGTGGTCGGGCCGGAACGGAATCGGATTTTCCGCCCCGCGCCGCTTTTGCTCCTTTACCAGTTCCAGCATGACGGCGTACATATCCACGTCGCCCTCCAGGTGGTTGGCTTCGTAGAAGTTGCCCAGGTGGTCGCGCTGGGTGCTGCGCAGGTGCACAAAGTGAATCCGGCCGGCCAGCCGCCGGACCATGCCGGGCAGGTCGTTGTCGGGCCGCACCCCGTAGGAGCCGGTGCAGAAGCAGATTCCGTTGGCGGGAATGTCTACCGTTTGGGTGAGCCAGCGGGCATCGGCTTCGGTGCTCACGATGCGGGGCAGGCCCAGAATCGGGTACGGCGGGTCGTCGGGATGGATGGTCAGTTTAATGCCGGCATCCTGCGCCACGGGAGCAATATGCCGCAGGAAGTAGATCAGATTTTCGCGCAGTTCTTTTTCGCCCACGTGCCGGTAGGTATCAAGGGCTTCCTGAAACTGCTCCAGCGTGAAGCTTTCCTCTGAACCGGGCAGACCGGCAATGATATTGCGGGTCAGCCGCTTTACGTCGTCGTCCGTCAGTTGCCCGAAACAGGCTTTGGCCCGGGCAATCCGGCCGGCGGGGTAATGGGCCTCACCACCGGGTCGTTTGAGGATAAAGAGTTCAAAAGCGGCAAACTCGTCGGCGTCAAACCGCAGGGCTTTGGAGCCGTCTTCGACCACGTAAGCCAGATCCGTGCGGGTCCAGTCAAGTACGGGCATAAAGTTGTAGCAGACCGTCCGGATGCCGCAGGTGCCAAGATTCGTCAGCGATTCCTGGTAGTTGCGGATGTATTCTTCGCGGCGGCCCGAACCGGTTTTGATGTTTTCGTGCACCGGCACACTTTCTACCACCGACCACGTCAGGCCGGCGGCTTCGATCATCTCTTTGCGCTTGCGGACCTCCTCCACCGTCCAGACTTGCCCGTTGGGAATGTGGTGGAGGGCCGAAACGACGCCGGTGGCCCCGGCCTGCCCGATGTCGGCGAGGCTGACGGGATCATTCGGACCGAACCAGCGCCAGGTTTGCTCTAACATATTCTGCAAATTGAAAATTGATAATCAACAATTGAAAATTGGGGTCGCGGCGGCAGAGGTTTAGGATAAAAATGATTTGGTTGTGTACCTGACTTCTTTTCCTGGCCTGCTTCTGCCGGCAAAAGGATAAAGGAAGAAAACAGAAAATTCTACTCTGGCCCGAAGCTTTTTTTGCGGCGGCACTCAATTTCCCGTCTGGCCCCCACGGCCCGGCTTCCTTCCGGCTGCCCTCTCCCTGGAAGAGGGGTTGGGGGTAAGGCCATCCAGAAAGGCAAAATAAGCTTTCTTGGGACGGTAATTTTTGTCGAAAAGCAGCGGGTAATCCTCCTTTTTCCGGAATTTCATCACCCAGCTGTTCGGGTCAGCCACGCCCCAGGTGGTAATCGCAAAACGCTGCGCCGGCGGCACTTCCTCTACGTACGCCCGGACTACCTGCCGCACCTTTTCGGCTTGCTTTGCAAAAAGCTCCGGGGTTTCGTTCAGCAGGCTGTCTTTTGTCGTGTTGATCCGTACGTCCAGCTCGGAAATGTGTACCAGCAATCCCCGCCGGGCAAACTCACGCAGGGCTTTCCGGATGCCCGCTTCGGGCGTACTGATGGAAATGTGCATCTGAAGCCCGATGCCGTCGAGGGGAACGTTCCGCTGCCGGAAATCGTCCACCATGCGGAGGGCAGCGGCCAGTTTCACCGAATCGTATTCCACGCCATATTCGTTGTAAAACAGCTTTGCATCCGGATCAGCCTGCCGGGCGTACCGGAAGCTGCGGGCCACGTAGCCGGGGCCCAGGTGCGTGAGCCACACCGATTTTCGCATGGCACCGGCCGAGTCTGACAAGGCCTCGTTGACCACATCCCAGCTCTTTACCTTCCCCCGGAAATGGGTTCCGACATCAAAGATGTATTCCTGAAGAATCGCTTCATAAGCCGCCGGGTCACCACTAAAAGATTTCACCCACTCCGGCACCGATTCGTGCCAGACCAGCGTGTGGCCGTGGAGTTGTTTCCGGTGTTTCCGGGCGAAATCAGCCAGTGAATCAGCGGTGGACCAGTGGTACTTGCCCCGTCCCCGGGACAGGCCGCGGGGCTTCATGGCGTTCTCGGCAGTGACCGAACTGAACTCCCGGATGGCCACGGCGGTATATTCCGGATGCTTGTGCAGGTACCTTGGGCTGAGGGCTGCTCCTACCGGAAAAGGGCTGCTTGCGGCAAGGGCCGGCTTGGTTTTCTGCCCGAAAGCCGCGAAACTTGTCAGCACCAAAGCAAGGAAAAATTCTACCGGATACCGCATTTTCTTTCGTAAAATAATAAAAAACCACAAGCACTCATGGCAAGCAAACTTAGCAAAGGCCTCCTGGAAAACAAATCCCTATTTGCCAACCAATCTGTTGCCCTGCCCACGCCGGCCGTGCTGGCACTCCCGGAAAAAGTGCTCCAGTTCGGTACCGGCGTGCTGCTGCGCGGCCTGCAGGATTACTTCATTGACAAGGCCAACCGGCAGGGAATTTTCAACGGCCGGGTGGTGGTGGTCAAATCCACGGACGCGGGCAGCGCCGATACTTTCGGGGACCAGGACAATCTGTTTACCCACTGCGTGAGGGGCATTGAAAAAGGCAAACCGGTGGAAGAATTCATCATCAATTCGTCCATCAGCCGTACCATTTCGGCCCGCACCGGCTGGCCCGCCGTGCTGGAATGCGCCGCCAACAGTGAGTTGCGGGTCATTCTCTCCAACACCACCGAAATCGGCATTCAGTTGCAGGAGGATAATGTGTCCGGTATGCCGCCGGTATCATTTCCGGGCAAGCTGACTGCCTTTCTCTACGAGCGGTTCAAGCTTTTCGGCGGCTCTCCCGAAAGCGGCATGACCATCGTACCCTGCGAACTGGTGGTGGACAACGGTCGCCTGCTAAGGGAAATTGTGCTGGAACAAATCAGCCGGCATCAGCTCAATCCCGACTTCCGGGAGTGGGTCGAAAACCATAATACCTTCTGCAATTCGCTGGTGGACCGCATTGTGCCCGGCAGGCCCGACGAGGAAGAAACCGAAAAGATATTTGACCGCCTCGGCTACCGTGACGAATTGCTTACCGTGTCGGAAGTGTACCGGCTCTGGGCGGTTGAAGGCGATGAGAAAGTAAAAGAGACACTTTCTTTCTGCAAAGCCGACTCCGGTGTGATCATCGAACCCGACATTACGCCCTACCGCGAACGGAAGCTGCGCCTGCTCAACGGCGTCCATACGATCAGCGTCGGGCTGGGCTACCTCTGCGGACTTGACACCGTGGGCGACTGCATGAACCACCCGCAGATGAGCCTGTTTATTGCCAATGTATCGCGGCAGGAAATGGTGCCCGCCGTGCCGGTGGACGAAGCCGGTGCGTTAACGTTTGCGCAGGAAGTACTCGACCGCTTCCGGAATCCTTACCTGGTGCATCCGCTGATCAGCATCACACTGCAGTACACCTCCAAAATGAAGAGGCGCAACGTGCAGACGCTGCTCAACTACTACCGGAAATACAACGTGCCGCCTCCCCTTTTCGCACTCGGTTTTGCGGCGTATCTGCTCTTTATGCGGGTCGTGCGGGAAGCAGATGGCAAGTATTATGGGGAACGAAACGGGAAGCCCTACCCGGTCAACGACCAGGCGGCGGAGTACTTCTACCAGAAGTGGCAGGGTTTGGGTGAGGAGAATATGGATACGTTTGTAATGGAGATTCTGAGTGACACTGCGCTATGGGGCACCGACCTGAGCAAACTGCCCGGCTTTGCCGCTACAGTTTCCCGCCACCTGATGAACCTCCGGGGGCGCGGCGCTGTTCAGACCTTGCAGGAATACCTGCACGCGGCTTTGTAAGTTATTTTTGATCAGCTATGAGAAAACAACTTCGTTTTTTATTCATCTGCCTTTCCTGCTGGTGCTGGTGGCTTTCGTGCTGTTTGTGGTCAACCAGATTTCGGGCGTGTATCTGCTGGCGCGGGAGGTTCACCCCGGTTTCGGGCTGGCAGTACTCTGGACCCTGATTCTGTTGTTCGGGGCCCTGGTTGCGATTCCGGTCGTGCTTTATTTCCGGCTGCCCAAGCCCCTGCCGGCTCCCGAAAACGATGAAGCCCGGGCAGTTTACCTGCAGGCGCTCGGCAAGCGGCTTTCAAAAACAAGTTACTGCGGGGCGAAAACTACAACTGGACCGAGGAAACCGAAATTTCCCGGGCACTTTCCGTACTCGAAAGCCGGGCCGATGTCCTGATCCAGACCACGGCCAAAAGTGTTTTCCTGACCACGGCTATTTCGCAAAACGGCAAACTCGATGCCCTGACCGTGCTGGTTACCCACACCCGGATGATCTGGCAGGTGGCGCACATTTACTACCAGCGGCCGGCGCTGAAGGACATTGTCGGGCTGTACGCCAACGTAGGCACTACTACTTTTCTGGCGTCGCAGATTGAAGACATTGACATTTCGCACCACCTGGAGCCAATCATGGGCAGCGTACTGCAAAATTCGGCAGTAAAATCGGTGCCCTTTCTCGGCCAGATCAGCAGCCTTGTGATGGATTCGGTGCTGGAAGGAACCATCAATGCCTACCTGACGCTGCGGTGGGGGTGATTGCCAAACGTTACTGCAGTTCAATGGGGCATTTTGATTCAAGGGTGGTCCGGCGGGCGGCCTACAGTGAGGCTTCGGCCATGCTGGGGCAGATCGTCCGGCAAAGTTCTGGTCAGGTGGTCCGCAGTATCGTGCAGTCAGCCCGTCAGGCAGGTGCCGACCGGATGCGTACCGGACTACAGGTGGCCAGAGATGCTTCCAATGAGGTAAGAAATGACCTTTTCGGCTGGATGAACCGCAGCCACCGTCCGCACACCGCTGGTCCGGACCCGGCGGAGACGGATTTATAGGTAGCTGGCCGGCAAACTTCAGTGCTTTTCCCATTTAATACACTGTTAGCCAAGTAAGTTGTTACTTTTCAGCTCTGTTTCCTTACTGTCATTCCCGGAGGGAATCTCTGTACTGACAGGGAATCAATAACTTCAACCGCAAAGATCAGCTTCGCTGCTACTTCGTGGTAGCTTCGCTGAGAGAGTTCCCTCCGGGAATGACACCGGGAGGAGGGACAGGATTTTATAAAATTACTTCCTTAACAGTGTATTTAACTTCCCGGAAAGTGCCGGCGCTTTCCATACAGATTTCAGCAGAACGCAAAAGGCGGGTAAACCAGTAAACCGGTTAGCCCGCCTTTTTTCATCCAACCACACCCTTACTCTCCTTCCAACTTCACAACCAAATTTAACCAAACGTCAACTCCACTCTTCCACTTCACTTTTCCCCTCTTCCAACCGCACCTGCTGCACAAACCAACTTCACTATCCGGTCTTTAATTCCTTTTTCTGCTTTCCGGGATTTTTTACCTTCCGGCAAATGAAAAACAGTCAACTCCGTCCGTCTTTCTACATCCGGCTGTCAGCCATGCGGCCGCTGGTTCCGTGGGTACGGTCAGTTCCCTTGTAAGGCACCTTGTCCGTCATCAGCGAAGCACCGATTTCCATAATACCCAGGATCAGGTGCGGCAGGTACACCCGGTCGGCAAACCCGAAAATCCAGGGAGAAGCCGCCAGAAATATACCCGAACCCAGATCAAGCATCAGGTGCATGGGCATGGAAAGTGTTTTCACCACTCCCAGCTCATAATCAGTCAGCAGACTGTATAAAAGTGCACTGACACCCAATACCACCGGAACCCATGTTTCCGCGCCTCCTTCGGCAAAGCCTAGCCACCAGGGAGCTGCAATCAGCAGCCCCCCCACCAGATAATCCAACACCCCGTGGGCTTTAGTTGAAATGAATCGCATGGTTATAAAAATATTAAGTTATATATTCCCTACTTACTCAAATTCATTAATAAAGTTTCATTTTCTTATATTTTTTAACCGTTACTTTCACAGCTTAGTGAAAGATCCCATCCGGCCTCTCAGAAGTTTTTGTCTCCCTTCTCCGGCTGTATATCTTGCTTTTGCGCTGGCAGGCAGGTACAGCGATTTCCACTATCTTGCCGCAGTAAATTTCAGGGCTTTCCGGCCCACACTCTTCATACTACCTATACGTCCGGCAGTTACATTATGGTTCAGCAGCATGCAACTACACAAGAATCCGGTTTTGAATGGCTTGACATCGTAAGCCCCCTGCCGGAAGAACTGCAGGAAATTGCCTCGCGGTACCAGTTGCACGCCAATGCATTGAAAGATTGCCTCCAGCCGGGTCACCTGCCCAAGTACGAACTCATCGGCGATACGTCCTTTGTGATTGTCCGTCTTTACACCCCCGACACCCCAGAGGAAGAAGCCGATACCATTCAGGAACTGACCAACAAGGTTGCAATTTTCTACTCCGAAAAATTTCTGATCACCGTTCACCGCAAGCCGCTGACTTTTATTGACGACATAAAAGCGGATATTGTGGATACGGGCCGCTGCCGGGGCGCCTTTCACCTGCTGAACCGGGTGGTGCGGGGTTCGCTGCTCACCTACGAAGCCCCGGCGGATATTCTTTCCCGTTCACTGGAATATTACGAAGACCGGATTTTCCTGAAGGAAAAAACCCAACCCGTGCTCAAGGGACTTTATTTTCAGAAACGGAAGATTGACCTGATCCGCCGGATGCTGCTGCTGACCCGCGATGTGATTGAAAACATTGACGATCCGGCCGAAAACAATCCCAATACCCGCGACACCCGCGATCTTTACGTACGCCTCCTGACGATGTACGACACCCTCTCCGACAACACCAATCAGCTGTTCAACATTTACTTCTCCCTTGCCTCCCACCGCACCAACGAGGTGATCCGGGTACTGACCATCTTTTCGGTTTTTTTCATGCCCCTCACCTTTATTGCCGGGATTTACGGGATGAATTTTGATCTCATGCCCGAGCTCAGGTACCGCTGGGGCTACCCCGGCGCCATTGGACTAATGGCGGTCATTACCCTTGGCATCTTCTTCTGGTTCAGGCGGAAAGGATGGCTGTAAAAAATGAGGAAAACTCAATCCGTATAAGTTACTGTTTTTAAAAATACGTATTTACCCCACGGGTCCTGCTTAGTCTTTTCCGTAAAAGAAACCGGCCAAGAGCCATTCTAAACGAAAAAGACATGAGAAAAGGACTCGAAATATTTAACCAGTACTATAAAAAAGGTTCGGTGCTGGCTGTTGCTCTGGCTTGTACTGTGCTTTTTTCCTGCAACGACACCGCCCGCAACGATAGTGAAGAAGACGTCCCTGCATCGGCGGATGCAAACTCGGTTCAGGATACGATGGCCATTGACACCGGCCCGGGCGGGGGACTTGCCTACGACACCAGCGGCGTCAGAATGCAGGGCACCGGCCCCGATTCAATCACCAGCACTGTAGAACCAAGGAAGGTTAGCCCCAATGACAGCGCCCGGAAAAATGTGTACAGCCAGTAGGCCGGGTACGGGCAAACCATTCCGCCCAGCCGGTACAGGCTACGGATCATTTGGGCCCGTAGCCTTTTTGCTTTTAATCCCTGATACGTTACATCATTACAACTTTTCCTTATGAAACCAATATCCAGCCTCATAAAAAAATCATTGGCAGCTTATCTGCTTTTTCAGCTGGCTACCGGCATGGCTTTCGGACAAAATGAGAACCGGAACGATTTTCCGCCTGCGGATACTACTACCGTAACTACGGATGCGCCTTCGGGCAATACCGCCTCTGGTAACCGCGAGGCGGGCCGGCGGGTCATCTACGACCGGGGCGGCGCCAGCATCGGGCAGTATGATCCCTCCGGAAATTCACTGCCGGCAGAGGTAAGCCGGTACGAATACATGGGCAATTCCCGGCCGGCCGTAAATTCTTCTCAGGTTGCAGAGAAAAGAAACAAATCTGGTTACCGTGATTCCGGCCGCTCCAGCATCGGTCAGCCCGACCCGTCACCAAATTCCCCTGCTCCTGCAGACGGAGTGGTCAAAACCGGCGATCCCTATTTCAGCAACAGTCCGGCCAAAGACCAGGGTCAGGGTGGCGTGGTCCCCGCTGCTGACAGCACCGGTACCAACAGTGAACCGGCAGGCTGGGGCAATACCGCCGAGCCGGCCGAAACCGAAGTTACTCAGCCGGGAGCCATTCGGAATGCTGAAAAGAAAGGTTCCGGCCAGAAAAAACAATAAAGTTCAGGTCACCGTCTGCCGGTGTACCTTATCCTTTGTACAGGGTGACCATTGCTGACGGTGACTCCCTGACGCGGTTCCGCTGTATGTGGGGAAAGGACTCCTGCAGCAGTTGCCGAATCACCGGCCATCCCGGTTTCAAAACCGGATAGTACGCCAAAGTTGCTGACCCTTTTTGCGCTAGTACACCGCGGAGCTGTGCTGAGGGCTATATACCTGGGAAAAGAGAACCCTGGCCCCCTGAAATTCCGTATCCGGATTACGAGTCATTAAAACATTTCTATGAACACTCCGGATCACATTCAGAAACCCGATTCCCAGACGGACAACAGCCAGGCCACGGCCGCGGCTGAAGAACAGGGAAAGTTTGAATTTCACCCGCTGCTGGACAAAAATCAGCAGCCGGTGTATGCGGCCGACCACCATAAGCCACACGATGGCGGCCGGGAGGATGAAGAAAACCGGCATGTACACTCAAGCGGCAGTTCTGATCCGGGTTTCGGAGCCACCGACCGGGGATAACCCGGCAAATCAATGATTTTCAGTTTCCGGATTTAACCGCCCGAAAGCCCTGGCGAAGGCATGGCTTCCACAGGGGTCCGGAAACTGGACTGACCTTGGCAAAACCGACCTTGACACTTCTATTGTAAACTGCCCGGTGTATCTTTTTCTGGCCCGGAAACTGACCTTCCGGGAAACGCACCGCGAGGCGACCGAAAAACTGGAAATTATGAAAGTCCCCTACCGGGAGGTGCTGCGGATGGTGAACGAAAGCCTGATTACCCACAGCCCGAGCTGCGTCCTGATCCTGAAGGCCCGTCAGTGGCTGGAGAAGTAAGGGCTGGCTACTTTGTGATCTTTCAGGCTTTCAAAATCTGGCCATCGGAAACGGCTTCAGCAGGTAATCAGCGGCGTCGGGTTCAAACCTTTCCTCATAAAACAGAAAGACGCCACCTGATGAGACAGCGTCTTTCTGTTTTCCGGAATACCGGCTCATCCGGTGATTCCCGAAGGGTTACGGAAGGCCCATTGAACCTCCGGCACCGGGCATATCCGGCCGTTTGGAAGTTCCGGTCCGGAGCGGTGAATCCTCGTTCAGGAAAGGCACATCGGCCGGCGGCATGGAAGTTTCAAGGGTCTGGTCCTCCACGGCCGATCCGCGGGGCCTGGATGCATTGCCCGGTCCGGCGCTGCCGGTTACGTTGGTGCCGGCATCTTCACCGGTACTGTCTCCGGCCGGAATTTGCCGCGAAGCAACGGTGGCCAGTCCGGCGGCTACCAGCGCAAGGGTGGCGCCGGCCAGAATTTTCCCCCAGTTCCAGCCGGAGACTTTCTCCAATCCTTCAGAAATCTCGTCCATCACGCCTTCCTTGTCCGTGACGTGCCGCACGGAGTCACCATCATGCGAATGCTTCAGCTTCAGTTCGCCTTCCGGCTGCTTCTTCATGGCAGAATCGGCCATCAGCCCCTGCGGACCTTTGCCGATGGTGATACCGCCATCCACTGAATACAGGGCCCCGGTCACGTACGAGGCTTCGTCGGATGCCAGAAACAAGTACACATTGGCTACCTCTTCAGGGGTGCCTCTGCGTCCCATCGGCGTGGCCGAAAGGAACATTTCCTGCATTTTGGTAGTCATGGGGCTGCTGGCAGCATGCGTCCAGGCGGTGTCAATCGGGCCGGGACAAACCACGTTGGCCCGTACGCCGTACTGGGCCTGCTCACCGGCCACGGCCCGGGTAAAGGCGTGATTAAACCCCTTGGTGCCGGAATAGGGAGCATTTTGCGGATCGCCGTCAATGCCCGCCTCCGAGCCGGCCGTTACGATACAGCCCTTTGACTTCTGAAGGTGAGGCACCGCAAAATGCGTCATCATCATGGTGCTGTAAATGTTGTTCCGGACCAGGTAATCGAATTTGTCAATCGGAAATTCTTCAATAAACCCCACCGCGGGAAATACTCCCGCGTTGTTGATCAGTATGTCCAGTTTTCCGAATTGCGAAACGGCCAGTTCCACGCAGGCTTTGGCGTTGGCCGCCACCGAAATATCCCCTTTGAAGGGAATCGCCTTTCCGCCGGAAGCCTTGATTTCATTGGCTACGTTTTCCACCGGATCGTCCATAAACCCGCACACGACCACTCTGGCGCCGTGCAGCGCAAACTTCTTGCAGATTGCCTCGCCAATGCCTGCACCGCCGCCGGTCACAATGGCTACTTTGTCTTCCAGTCTTTTTTTCATGAGTAGTGGTTTTATGGGTAAGCCCTTCTTACTACGAAGCGCACGGGAAAGGTGTTTGGAAAATTTTTCGGCAGCCACTACACCCGGTTCCTGGAATCAACCACAATGGTTACCGGGCCGTCATTAACCAAAGCCACTTTCATGTCGGCACCAAACTCACCCGTCTGAATGGGCTTGCCCAACTCTTTCTCCAATGCCGAAATCATCTGCCCGTAAAGCGGAACTGCTACTTCCGGACGGGCCGCTCCGATAAAAGAAGGCCGGTTGCCTTTTTTGGTGCTGGCGTGGAGGGTAAACTGACTGATCAGCAGAATGTCGCCGCCCACATCGGACAGGGCGAGGTTCATTTTGCCCTCTGCATCACCAAAAATGCGCATTTGCACCAGCTTTTTGCTCAGCCAGGCAATGTCGTCGGCCGTATCGCTGTGCGTAATGCCCAGCAGGATAAGCAGCCCCTTCCCGATCCGGCCCTTCACCTGTTCCTCAATGGTAACCGAAGCCTCAGAAACACGTTGTAAAACGGCAAGCATAGTTGTCAGAGATGCCATGCGTGGCGTCTGTACTAAGGTTGATAGCAAGAAGAGACGCCACGCATGGCGTCTGTACAGTGGTAAGAAGCCCGGTCAGAACCCAGGGCAACGCATCGCCTGCCTCATTGTCAATTGTTCCATTGTCAATTATCAATCGAATCTCCCCAATCCGCGGGGCGAACCAGCACGACTTTCTCTTTTTCCACAATGACGGCTCCTTCGGGCAGCCCTTTCTGCTTCCGCACGTATTTGCGGGGCGTGACCGTTACGGGGCAAACGGTATCATTGCGCTTTCTGGAATGCCACGCGGCAAGGGCAGCCGCCTTCCGGATCACGGGGTCCGGAAAGTTCTGCCCCGACTGGTGGCGGATGATTACGTGCGAACCACTCACGTCTTTGGCGTGCAGCCAGAGGTCTTCCTTGCGGGCGAACTGCACGGTGAGCAGGTCATTGTTCCTGGCACTGCGTCCCATCCAGATCTGAAAGCCCATCATTTCGTACTGCCGGAAAAGCTGCTCAGGTGTATCGGCGGTTTTTTCACCCGATAAGCCGTTTTCTTTCAGGTATTTCCGCAGTTCCCTGGTGCTCTCAAAAGCATCAGTGGCAGTCAGGTGCCGGGTAATTTCCGCCAGATCGCCTTCTTTCCGGGCAATAGCCTCTTCCAGATTCCGGATCTCAATTTTTTCATTGCGGGCTTTCCGGTAATACACTTCGGCGTTCCGTTGCGCTGACAAGTCCTTTTTAAGTTTGATGCGCACGGTCCGGTTGCGGTAAAAATCTTCCAGTTCCACCGACTCCGAGAACGGCGGAATCTGGTGCATGTTGGCCATCAGGATGTCGGCCATCTGCCCGTGCCGGGTTTCGTTTTCCAGTTCGTTGAGTTTTTCCCAGGTCTTGGCCAGGTAACTCTCCGTCTGGGCTTTACGTTTCAGCAAACTCTTCACTGCCTCCCGTTTCTCGCGGTCAAGAAAGGAAATCCGGGCGTAGCGGGAGTAAAACAGATTGGCCGCCTCCACCGGATCAGCAGTGGTTTCCTGCACATCCCCGAGCGGCAGCAGGGACAGGGTGGGCAATTCGCCGAGAAGCGTAATATAAAACGTGGGATTTTCCAGTTTTTTGACGACGTCCTGCAGCATTATCCACTGCGCTTCGGGGGCTAAACTGCCGAAGCCGGAATCCTGCAGATAGCCGTTGACCAGCTTGCCCAGCGTAGGGTACAGGCGCATCACCTGCCGGTTCGAAGCCGGAATCCTGCAGATAGCCGTTGACCAGCTTGCCCAGCGTAGGGTACATGCGCATCACCTGCCGGTTATGCTGCAGGAAAGCCCCGTAGGTCTGCTCAAGTGGCCGGTGCAAAGTGTCAGGCTTCAGGGCCTCATCGGCGACCAGCTTCTGGTTAAAAAGCTCAATTGCCTCCTGCCCCCGGAACAGGATCAGGTTGGCCCGGCTGCCGTGCATTTTAAATAACAGGAGGTAGTCGCGGGTAAAACGGAGGGCAAAGCTCCGTTCATTTTCGTACTGCACGACGCCTGTCACTTCGAGATTGACGATTTCCTCAAACAGGTTCACGCTGTTGCGGCGGGCCCGGTTAAAATCCACTGGAAAAACCAGACAGGCCAGGTCAGGCCGCAGCACTGCTTTCAGGTAGAACTCTTCCTGCCCCCGGCAGAAACCCAGCACCACTTCATCTTTTTCCTGGCTGAAGCAGACGGCAAGTATCCAGCCGGTCAGCTTTCTTTCCAGATGTGCCGAGAGTTGCCGCAAATAGTAATAATTGTTCTGCACCCCGCAAGTTAACCAATGAATGGGGGATGAACAGAAATACTGCCCGCTGAGGCTTGCATTTTTCCTGCAATTTTTTGTACATTTATATAAGGTCCTAATTTAACCCGTTAGCAGTCAACTCTTTCTTCTTCCATGACCAGCACCCAAACCCTCAGGGACCTGCTCCATATGATTGCCCAACGGCGTGCCGGAGCCTCCTGGAGAATCAACTGTGCCTATTTTGATGGTTTCGGTGATCCGATTTACGAGATTTCCATTCATTACCCGGGTGAAGCAGGAAAGGTAAACAAGCGCCTCGTGTTCCGCTGGAATTCCGGTGAACTCGTCCCCAACGGCTGTCACCTGAACCACTCCGGCGACCCCACCCACATCGAAGACGCCCTGCTCGATCTGCTCAATGAAGCAGGCCAACCGGCAAGGCAAAGTTGACCGTTTGAACCCCGTCTGGAAAAGTCATAAACCAAAAAAGAGACGGCTGGCAGTTTTCCTCCTGATGGCTGCTGCTCCGTATATTTTCCGCCTGATAAACCAAGCTTTCCAAGGTATAACTCATTGCTTCTTAGGCTCTTTTTAAGGGGCATCCTTCCAATATTTCCTGCCTTTCCGGGTGCAGCAGCTACAGTAACAAAATCCTGCCGCAGCAAAATAACGGTAAAATTACAAACCCCATTTCACCATATGCGTAATGTATAATAGATGATATGTTTAACCAAACGCGATAATGGTATGAAAAAGATTTTGATGATTGTAGCGGTAGCTTGTATGGGGAACTTTGGTTACGCCCAGACTACCGCTGGTACTACTGCTTATGGCAACACCAACCGGGTAGTAGAAGGTGGGATGATTGTAAATTCTGACAAGGCACTGAACACAGACTTCAGTAAGTATAAAACTTTTGGCTTCGCCTCTCAGGTACAGACTAAAAACGGCTTATTCTTCCTGAATGATTATGTGCTGAAGAATCTGATCAAGCATGATGTCTGGCACGAACTTGAAACCAGGGGGTATGACATGGCGCAGCAGAATCCGGATCTGATCGTAAACTTCCGCGTGTTTGACAAGCCCGTTGAAATCAAGGGCTTTGCCGGTGGTACCGAAACCGGCTACTGGGGCACCGAAGAGTTCCGCGATGTAGACAGCCAGCGGACTTACAAACTGGATGCCGGTAGTATAATCATTCAGATGGTAGACCGCACAACCGGAAAAATGGTATGGCAGGGCTACGCCTCCGGTATTACGGATGGAAAGATATTTGACAAGGACCGGGAAAAAATTGCCGAGGCAGTTTCCCTTATCTTTAATGAGTATAACAACCGGGCCGACAATCTGGGCAACAGGTAGTTTTTAATTGATAATTGTCAATTGAAAATGTCAGGAGGTCGGGCAGTCCGGATCAAAGGAGCGGTACGGATACCGGCAGTTTTTCTCCTGAGTATAAGTGTTTAAAAAGGCAGCCGGCCGAAACACCTTGCTGCCTTTTTTTGCATCCTCCAAAGCAGTATCCGGGCACCGGGTTGCGACAGGATTATATCGTGTCATAGCCTGCGTCACAACTTATCGGGAAAGAACGCTACCGGTAAACCTATAAGGGACGAAGCAACCCCACTCCCCGCAATGATGCCCATTACATACGGTTTTGTAAACCTTAGAGGTTTTCTCCGAAAAGATGAGACGCCTTCTATAAGCAGGACAAAAAACAGGGATAACCTGCTATCTGTCAAGGGTCCTTAGCCGGATTACAAATAATTTTTCACGCACTGCCCGATGGAAATAGTAAAACCGGGCAGTAATTCAAAGGCATCGTTCCAGTCGCTGGTCGTCAGGTTCTGCCCAAACATAATGGTCTCTGACTGGGTATTCACCCACACGATTTTGTTTACCCCAAACTGTTCCAGCTTCCGGGCTTTCTTGCGGTAATAGTCGGTAGGGGAAGCAAATTCCGACAGGTCGGCTTTAATGTCTGCTTCAATTACCGTTTGGGGCGGAAAATCGGCATAATTAAAATTCTTCACGTCTAGTTTCCCTATGCTCCGGTCAAAAATGGCAATATCTGCCGATAAATTATTTCCCGGCGGGATATGCAAACCTGGTTCATTGGTAGCAATCCAGTATTTGTGGTCATCTGCGTTACGGAACAGGTAACGTAAAATGGCCGCCACCACGAAAGACTGTGATACACTTGAACCCACAATCTCTTCGGCAGATGCCTTGCCATGAATTACTTTGTGGAAATTTTTATACAAAATGGGAAACTCATCCATTTCCTCGTAAACCAATGTTTTAGGGATTACAACTTCCATATTGATCAGAGAGTAAAAGGCGTTAACCGTGCATTATACTGTAGAACATTATTCTCTTATACGTATCCTATTACTCATCCGGATAAACACCACAATGAGGATACCCTGACCGTTTGGTCAGGGCTTTCGTATCCGTAATCTGGTTCAATAGCCTATTACCCCTCCTGCTCAGCCACCACCTCGGCCAGCGGCCGGAAGTTGGAAGGAATCTTCTCTTCGGCGTAGTAGGGGAAAATCTCCATGATGTTGGTGGTATTGATGTCGGTGATGTCAAACGGCACCAGCATCGTTTTCAGGCTCTCCTCAATTCGTTCATAAGCCTGTTTCACGTTTTCCGCCGTAACCAGCATGATGTTCTGAATTTTCTTCTCCTTGCCGCTCTTCTCGTCAAGCGACACGTAACTCACCTTGCACTTGAACCACGTTTCGGCATCCTCGTAGTGGAATACGTCGGCCAGCCGCATCGGGGTTACCCCGGTCAGGGTAAAGTCCCGGACAATGCTTTCCAGTTCACGGTAGATCCGGGATTCGGCATCGGTAAATGAAACCGAATCTACTAGGTATGATTCGTTGATGGTGACTTGTTTACCGTTTTCGGCTTCTTTCCGGTAACGGATTTTGCATAAAAACCATGAAGGCATAATGAAATCGAAAATTGAAAATGGACAATTGGAAAAGGTTGCCGGACCAGGGAGCAGCCCGGACAAAAATACGAATACCAGCCTGCCATCCCAGTCCATCCGGGTATTCTTTTCTCCATCTTATTCCTGACCATTGACTATAAGTCTCCAAGAACCAAACAGTATCCATCAGGCCTCCGCTCTCCTTTTTTCCCGTTCTCACTACCTGCTTTCATTTCCCCTGATGTTTAACTAATTTGGGCGCATCTCATTTTTAACCCTTTCAACCCCTTTGCTGGCATGATTGCAAGTACTGATTCTCCCGTTGCGGATATTTTTCCGGAAGCGGGGCAGATTCCCGAAGAGTTCCGGCTGAAGCAGCCCGTCCATCAGCGCGAATACCTGGTCAACGGCCATATGCGCCCCTGGGACGGTACGACCCACCAGGTGCTGTCGCCGGTATACGTACGCGAAAATGGTGAACTGAAACGGAAGGAAATTGGCAGCTATCCACTCACTACCTCCGGTGAAGCCATGGAAGCACTCGATGCCGCCGTGAAAGCCTATGACAACGGCCGCGGCGAATGGCCCACTATGTCCATTGCCGACCGGATCAGGTGCATGGAAAATTTCATTTCCCGGATGCTGGAAAAGAAAGCCGAAGTGGTAAACCTGCTGATGTGGGAAATAGGAAAGTCGCTGGCCGATTCCAACAAGGAATTTGACCGCACGGTAGAATACATCTACGATACCATTGATGCACTCAAGGATGTGGACCGGGCCTCGTCGCGGTTCGTGATCGAGCAGGGCATCATCGGGCAGATCCGCCGTTCGCCGCTGGGCGTGGTGCTGTGCATGGGTCCGTTTAATTACCCGCTGAACGAAACCTACACCACTCTCATTCCGGCTATTCTGATGGGCAATACCATCTTGTTTAAGCCGCCCAAACACGGTACGCTGCTGCACTACCCGATGCTGGAGGCCTTCCGCGCCTGTTTTCCGAAAGGCGTAGTCAATACGATCTACGGCCGGGGCAATTCAGTAGTACCCGCCCTGATGGAGTCCGGCAAGATCAATGTTCTCACGCTGATCGGGTCCAGCAAGGTGGCCGATCAGCTGAAGAAGATGCACCCCAAGGTAAACCGCCTGCGGGCCGTACTCGGTCTGGACGCTAAAAATGCCGGAATCGTGCTGGAAAACACCGATATGGAACTGGCCGTGAAGGAAAGCATTCTCGGCACGTTGTCTTTCAACGGGCAGCGCTGCACGGCCATCAAGATTCTGTTTGTGCACCGCAGCATTGCCGGCCGCTTCCTGCACCGGCTGGGCGAAGAGATCAGCAAGCTGAAGGTGGGCATGCCCTGGGAGAAAGGCGTAAACCTGACACCCCTGCCTGAACCCGGCAAACCCGACTACCTGACTGCCTGCCTGGAAGATGCCCGGACCCACGGCGCCCAGGTGACCAACCGCGACGGCGGCCAGGTGTATGAGTCTTTCTTTTACCCGGCGGTGGTGTACCCCGTAAACGAAAAAATGAAACTGTACCGCGAGGAGCAGTTCGGGCCGATCATACCGGTGGTGCCCTTCGACAGCATCGAAGAGCCCATCCAGTACATCATTGACTCTGACCATGGGCAGCAGGTGAGCATTTTCGGGACCGATGCCGGCCAGATTGCCCGGCTGATTGATCCGCTGGTCAACCAGGTGAGCCGGGTACCCTCTCCGTGGAAGATGCCCTCCGCTCCTTCTCCATCCGTACGCTGGTAGCTACCAAAATGACGGAGGAGAACAAGCAGATTCTCAACGATATTGTGGAAGGCCACAAGTCGAAGTTTCTTTCCACGAAGTTTATCTTCTGATCAGAAGGTCCCCTTATTTTCCAAAAACCTTCCGGGTTTTAAAAGCCCGGAAGGTTTTGGTCTATAATCGGTTTTTCTGCCCCGCCAATAAATAGCAGATCCCGCCTGAATCCGTTCTGCGCCCCGCAAAACGCAAAACTCCTCTCAGGACTCTTTTTGGTCCCAACCACGGGAAGCGGATACCGTTCAAAGTATCAGCCAAAAACAATCCGTTGCCGGACACCGGCAATGGGGTCTCCGGTATACTGACGCCACCGTTTACCTTTTCAACTTATAAATGATGCACTTCAGGCAATACCTGCTTTTGCTGATTCTGCTCCCGGCGGCCGGAAATGCACTTGCCCAGGCAGTAAAAAATGAGATGGAAACCTCCATCCAGCCGCACCAGATGCCCGAAAAAGCCATGCTACTGCTTCAGCCGGTTTTGAAGGATGCCCTCCGGGTACGTCACTACCAGGAAACCGACGGAGAGCAGATTACCTATGAAAGCAAACTTCAATGGAAAGGCGACTTTTACAGCATTGAATTTAAGCAGGACGGTTCGTTGCTCGATATTGAAAAGCTGGTGAAATTCCGGACGCTGCCTGGGGAGATCCGCCAGCAGGTGGAAACCCAAATGGAAACTGAATTTGACCGGCACCGCATCCGGCGAACGCAGGTTCAGTTCTCGGCGGGTAAATCTGATCAGCCGGATGCCGAAGTCATCGGCAAGTTTATCAACAATGATTTTGGTGAACTGACCGTGCGGTACGAGATTGAAGCCGACGGCCGCATCGGCTCCCAAATCGACGGCTACGAACTTTTGTTTGATCCGGACGGGAAGCTGGTGAAAAGACGCCCCATTGTACGTCGCCCGCTGGACAATATTCTTTACTAAGCCCAAAACCTGTGTATACCTTCCGCAATTTGGTGCGCTGTCTATGGCTGGTCTCTTTACCAGCCGCTGCTGCCGGCCAGCCACAATTTTTATGGCAGTTTGAACCTGAATTTTCCTATACCCGCAAACTCACCGACCGCTGGAGCTTCAACGCAAAACCATCGGTGCAGCAAACCTTCAATGAACCGGCGGGCGAAGGTGCCGGAACCCGCTACCAGATCAATTATACCCAGGTGCAGCTTTTTGGCACCTATAAACTCTGGACTACCACGCAGCTTTCGGGGGGGTACAGCTTCCGTTTCAACGATCTGCTCGACGAGTCGCCGGGCCGTGAACACCGGATCATGGAGCAGGTTGCCTTTGTGTCTTTCCTCGGCGATAGGCGGCTGGCTCACCGCATCCGGACCGAGCAGCGGTTTGAAGATGATGAATTCATCAACCGGTGGCGTTACCGGCTGGCGTACGAGTTTCCGTTGCAGGGGCAGCGCCTTGACCCCGGCGAAAAGTACCTGATTACTTCGAACGAAGTGCTGCTTTCCTTCAACGCGTGGGAAAGATTCGCTGGCAACCGGCTCTACCTGGGAATCGGCTGGTTCTTCAGCAACAAACAAAAAGTGGAAGCTGGGCTGCAGTACCGGCTGGATGACGTCGGCACCGGCCAGCCCGAAAACGCCATATGGTTTACCACGGCGTACTACCTGAATCAATAGTAAACATTCTCACTCCTCGCTTTTCAAAAACATGTCCGCACCCCTCCCCTTTACCTTACCTCCTGCCTTCATCCACCGGGTGCAGGAAACACTGGGAGAACAGTTTCCGGCATTCCTCGAAGCTTTGCGGCAGCCGGCCCCGGTCAGTATCCGGCTCAACCCACTGAAGCTTACTTCCTCTCCCAATCTGGAACCTGTTGACTGGACGGATACCGGCTTTTACCTGCCGGTCAGGCCACTGTTTGCGGCTGATCCGTGGTGGCACGGCGGCGGTTATTACGTGCAGGAAGCTAATTCCATGTTTTTGGAGCAGGCTTTCAGGGAAGCCATCCATGGCGTGGAAGACCCGGTGGTGCTTGACCTCTCGGCGGCCCCGGGCGGCAAGAGTACTCACCTTGCTTCGCTGCTGCCGGCAGGCGGTTTGCTGGTGGCCAATGAGGTGATCCGTGCCCGGGCCAATGTTCTGGCCGAAAATGTAACCAAATGGGGCACCGGCAATGTGGTCGTGACCAACAACGATCCGGTTCACTTCGGGTCATTGGCCGGGTTTTTCGATGTGATGCTGGTAGATGCTCCCTGCTCAGGAGAAGGACTTTTCCGGAAGGACCCCGAAGCTGTACGAGAATGGTCGGAGGCCAGCGTACAGCTCTGCTCCCAACGCCAGCAACGCATTATTGCCGATGCCTGGGATGCGCTCAAACCTGGTGGCGTGCTCATTTACAGCACCTGCACCTACCAGAAAGCCGAAAATGAAGACAATCTGAAGTGGCTGCTGGAAAATGAAAGCGTGGAAAATGTGCCGGTACCGCTGAATCCGGATTGGGGCGTGGAAAAAGTCACTGCCGGCAAGCTGGAAGGTTACCGGTTCTGGCCCCACCGGACCCGGGGCGAAGGGTTATTTATGGCCGCCGTAAGAAAGACCAACGGAAAATTGCACCAGCCGCGCCGGAGCCGCAATAAAGCTATAACACCAGCCACCCGCAAGGAAATGGACATGGTACAGGGATGGCTCTCCGGAGAGGCAGATTACACCTGGATCAGACACAACGAAAGGCTGCTGGCGCTGCCGGACGGCAGCATGAATGCGCTGGAGCAGATCGCCGGAAATCTGAAAATAGTGAGCGCCGGCACGGAAGTAGCCGAAATCATCCGGAAGGGCGTAAACCCTCTGCCGGGACTGGCGCTTTCGGTCCACCTGAACAGGGAAACATTTCCGGTGCAGGAGGTAGAGCCCGAAACGGCGCTGCGTTACCTCCGCCGGGAAGATGTATTGCCCGAAGGGTCGCCCAACGGCTGGGGATTGGTATCTTACCGCAACCTGCCACTCGGCTGGGTAAAGCGGATCAACAACCGCGCAAACAACTACTGGCCCAAAGAGTGGCGTCTGCGGATGGACCTCGCCGAGGCGCTGAAGGCATCCGAGCAGGAAGACCGCCTCATTCACCGGACCTGATTCTTTGCCCTCTTTGCGAAAAACTTTGCGGCCTTTGCGGGAAATAACCTTTCACGCAAAGGCTATGCCGTCAGCTTATTTACAAGAGCTGTCCCAGCCCGAATGTCAGCACAAACAGCAGCGTGGTGAGGGCCATCTGTTTCAGGTAAGGGTCCAGCCCGGCAGCAGTCCGGTTTCGTTTCACTGCCACCGCATTACGGAGCAGCAAGGGCACCGTTACCAGAAAGATCAGTTGCCACGGAGTCCGGTAATGCAGGAACACGTATAGCAGGGCGCAGAAAAATCCCGCGGCCAGCAAAAACCAGTGATAGTTGACGGCAACCTCCCGCCCCAGCCGGACGGGAATCGACTTTTTCCCAGCCTTCCGGTCCGATTCGATGTCGCGGATGTTGTTGACATTCAGCACGGCCGTGGCAAAAAAGCCGCAGGAGAGCGCCGGCAGAACCAGGGAGGGACTAAAGGCCTTTGCGTGCAGGTAAAACGTGCCCAATACCCCCAGCAGGCCGAAAAACAGCAGCACCGAAACGTCGCCGAGCCCAGCATAGCCGTACGGTTTTTTTCCGGCCGTATAGGTAACCGCCGCGGCAATGGCGCAGAGACCAAGCCCGAAAAACAAGCCAATGGTGGCGGCCGGAGCATCCTTCAGTGCCTCGTACAGCAGCCAGATGCCGGTAAACAGGGAAAGTACCGCAAACAGAATCATGGCGGTCATCATCTGCCGGGAGGTGATTTCTCCGGACTGAACGGCTCGCTTCGGTCCCTGCCGGCCGGCACTGTCGGCGCCGTGTACGGAGTCGCCGTAGTCGTTTGCGAGGTTGGAGAGTACCTGCAGAAAAATGGTCGTGAAGGCGCAAAGCAGAAAGACCCGCAGGCTGAAGGCATTGACCGATGCAGCCAGAAAGCTGCCCATGCCGATGCTGGCAAGGGCAAGCGGTAACGTCCGGGGACGGGCAGCCGAAAGCCAGGCTTTAGCGTTCATTTGGATGAATTCAGAATTGACAACCGGAGGTTTTTCCACATTGTCCGGAAAATTAATCAGGCGGACAAAGTTATTCCGGTATTTTGGATTTAAACATTTTGATTGAAAACGCCTGACATTCGGTGAGTTGTTTCAGACATTTAGAATCTAAAATTCACCATTTATAATTGCGCAGCTACTGAAAAGGTGAATCTCCCCTCCAGCCGGATAAAACTGTTTGTTCCCGGGTAAGGGCCGGGCTTTCCGGACATGAAAAAGACTTCAGAAGCCACCCGTGCCCCTGAAGTCTGTAGCAAAAGGGGTCAGTTACTGACCGTTGATGGCAGCAATGACTTCCTGATCAGTCGGCTTCACTTTGGAAGGGAATACCTTCACCAGTTCGCCCTTCTCGTTCACGAGGTACTTGGTGAAGTTCCACTTCGGCGCTTCGTCGTTCCAGCCATTCAGTTCTTTTTTGCTGAGCCACTGGTAAAGCGGATGCTGGTCTTCTCCTTTCACGGAAATCTTCTCGAAGATCTGAAATTTCACGCCGTAATTCTTCTGGCAAAACTCCTGAATATCTTCGTTGGAACCGGGTTCCTGTCCGCCGAAATTGTTGGCCGGAAAACCAAGAATGACCAGTTTGTCGCCGTATTTCTGGTTCAGTGTTTCCAGTTCTCCGTATTGCGGGGTGTAGCCGCATTTGGAAGCAACGTTTACCAGCAGCACTTTTTTTCCCTTGTATTTCTTAAAGTCAATCGGCTCTCCGTCAATGGAATTCATTTTAAAGCTGTAGAACGATTTTTTCGGTTTAGCCGAATCATCGGCTTGCTCAGTGGCGGGGTTGCTGGTGATCATTCCGAAAAAGGCAACAAGCAGCGTGGCAGTCAAGGCAGTCAGATTCATAGGTAAAGGTTTTTAGGTAAAGATTTTCAGAGTCAGGTTAGTCGGAAGGTGATTGCATCCATTACAACTGATTTTCGGCAACTAAGTTCAAAAGTATCAGGGAAATATCTGCGGTGATTAGTATTTCCCGGGTCCAGCCGGAAGTGATCCAGTCCTTGCCGGATTCGGCGACCATAATCTTTTGGTTGGCGGTAAAAACCCAGATCACTTTTTCCACGCCCTGACCCAGCAACTCATCCGTTTTGAGGTGATAGTAATTTTGCGGAATGGGCATCTCAGTCAGTTCGGCTTTGGTATCCACTTCAATGACCAGTCTGGGCGGGATGGAAAGGTATTTATCCTCCATCGGCACTCCTTTCAGTCGCGCCTTTTCGTACACGGCAATGTCCAGATTGCGCCAGCCTTTCTTACGGGTTTTGAAACCAAATTCGTTGGTCAAAACAAGAAAATCCGGTGGTAACTGAATGTACAGAAACTTCAAAATACATCCGATGATAAAACTTTGCTGGTAGCCGCTGCCCACGATGGATTCAATGTTTTTAGTGCCTTTTACATATTCCCTGTAACCCCGGTAATAAATCGGCGTCCCATCCGGCAGCCGCTCATACACCAGCGCCTCCGGAACCGCCTTCCGGCGTGAGGTACGGGCCTGCAACTTGTCTTTTACTTCAGTCATAACCCAAAAACACTTTTACTTTTGCTTTTTGTTCAATATTCCGTCATACAAACTCCCAAACCCTTAAACACTCAACTCCCCGACTCCCCCTACATCCGCTCCGGTACGCCGATGCCCAGCAGGGCCATGGATTTGCGGATCATCCGGGCGGTCTGGGCAGTAAGGGCTACCCGGAACCGCTTCTGGGCTTCGGTATCTGCGCTGAAAATAGAAACTTCCGTGAAAAAGCGGCTGTAGGCCCGGGATAGTTCGTAAGCAAACTGGGCCAGAACGGCCGGTATGTAGTCGGCCCCGGCTTCTTTCACCCGGTCGGGATAAGTAGCCAGCAGGGCAATCAGATCTTTTTCTGTCGGGTGCAGCTCTTTTAGCTCCGACCAGGCAGAACTGAGGTTATCCCCTTTGGCTTTACGGAGGATGGCGGAAGTACGCGCGTAGGAATATTGAATGTAAGAAGCCGTATGGCCTTGGAAGTCAATGGACTCCTCAGGGTTGAATACCATCCGTTTCCGGGGATCAACCTTGAGCAGAAAGTACTTCAAAGCGCCTAACCCCAGCATTTCGTACAGATTATTGGCGAATTCTATTGTATATTCCTCAATCTTGCCCAGTTCCTGCGTCCGCATCCGGGCCGTTTCCACCATCTCATCCATCAGGTCATCGGCGTCTACGACAGTACCTTCCCGCGACTTCATCCGCCCCGTCGGCAGGTCCACCATGCCGTACGAGAGGTGGTACAGGCCATCAGCATATGGACGCCCCAGCTTTTTTAGGATCAGGAAGAGCACCTGAAAGTGGTATTCCTGCTCGTTGCCCACTACGTAGAGCGACTTGTTCATGCCAAAATCGCTGTGCTTCAGGTCGGCCGTGCCCAGGTCCTGAGTGATGTACACGGAGGTGCCGTCGCTGCGCAGCACGAGTTTCTCGTCGAGTCCGTCGGCGGTGAGGTCGGCCCACACCGAACCGTCGGCCTTGCGGAAGAAAACTCCCTTCTGCAGGCCATCTTCGATAATGTCTTTGCCCAGCAGGTAAGTATAGGATTCGTAATAGGTTTTGTCAAAAGAGACGCCGATCCGCCGGTAGGTCTGTTCAAAACCTTCGTACACCCATCCGTTCATCTTTTTCCAGAGTTCGACCACTTCGAGCTCGCCCTGCTCCCACCTCCGGAGCATTTGCTGGGCTTCCAGCATGACGGGAGCCTTTTTTTTGGCCTCTTCTTCGTTCATGCCCCCGGCCTTCAGTTCCTCCGTCTGTTGCTTGTAGGCTTTGTCAAACTCCACATAATACTTGCCGGTCAGGTGATCGCCTTTCATCCCGGCCGACTGCGGCGTTTCGCCCTGCCCGAACTTCTGGTAGGCCAGCATGGACTTGCAGATATGGATGCCCCGGTCGTTTACTACGTTGGTTCTGAATACTTTATAACCACTAGCCTGCAGGATTTGGGAAACCGAAAATCCGAGAAAAATATTCCGCAGGTGACCAAGGTGCAGCGGTTTGTTGGTATTGGGCGAAGAGTACTCTACCATCACGGCCTGGCCGTTGCCGGGCCACTGACCATAATTCTGGTCGGCCTCTATTTCGCGGAACAGGTCGAGCCACACCTTGTCGGTGAGGGTGAGGTTCAGGAAGCCCTGCACCACGTTGAATTTTGCCACCACCCCGGTTTTATCCAGCAGATATTCTCCGATCAGCTGGGCGGTTTGGGCAGGATTTTTCCGGGTTTGCTTTGCGTAGGGGAAGGTTACAAAGGTGTGTGACCCTTCAAAGTCTTTGCGGGTCGCCTGCAGGGAAATTTCCGGGGGGGCCACGTGAAAGCCGAAGAGTTCAGTAATCCCCTGACTGATAAATCGTTGTAAAACCAGTTCAATTTGCATAAACGGAAATAAAATTACCTGTGGTTGCCGGAACATTACCCGCCCGGGGTGCGTTTCCTGATTGATTTGCCCGGCAGGGAAAGCCTGCCCGGATTTTGAAAACTTTCAGGATTGGGGCGTTTTAAATTTATGTTACGTCCGTTGCAAAGATTGTGATTTTATGTCATTTTCGCACCTTTAAAATTTTCCAAGCACTAGCCTCCAAAGATGAAGAGCTACATAGATCTGATTGAACAAACCTTTGAATTTCCGAGCGAAGAATTTCGTGTAGAAAACAACGAACTTGTCTTTAACGGTGTGCCACTGATGGACATCATCCGGGAATACGGCACCCCGATGAAGATCACTTACCTGCCCAAAATCAGCGAACATATTCAGAATGCCAAGCGCATTTTCAATGGTGCCATCAAGAAGTTCAAGTACAAGGGCAGCTATACGTACTGCTACTGCACCAAATCCTCACACTTCCAGTTTGTGGTCGAAGAGGCGCTGAAGAACGGCATTCACCTGGAAACTTCTTCCGCTTTTGACATCGAGATCATCAAAGACCTTCATAAGAGAGGAAAGATCAACAAGGATATCTATATCATCTGCAACGGCTATAAGCGGGAGTTGTACACCAGCAACATCAGTGATCTGCTGAACGGTGGTTTTCAGAACTGCATCCCGATTCTGGATAACCTCAAGGAACTCGACGCCTACGATACTTCGGTAGAGGGTCCGGTGAAACTGGGCATCCGGATTGCCGCCGACGAAGAGCCCAACTTTGAGTTCTACACTTCCCGGCTTGGCATCCGGTACAACGACGTCAATACCCTCTACAAAGAGCGGATCCGGGACAATCCCAAGTATTCCCTGAAAATGCTGCATTTTTTTATCAATACCGGCATGAAGGACACCGCTTACTACTGGAGCGAACTGAGCCGCTTTATATACAAATACTGCGAACTGAAGAAAATATGCCCGGAACTGGATACCATTGACATCGGCGGAGGCTTTCCGATCAAGACTTCCCTTGCCTTTGAGTACGACTACGAATACATGGCCGAGCAGGTAATCGAAAACATCCAGTGGATCTGCGAAAAGAACAACGTGCCGGTGCCCAATATATTTACTGAGTTTGGCAGCTATACCGTCGGCGAAAGCGGGGCGGTTGTCTATTCCGTGCTGGACCAGAAGCTGCAGAACGACAAAGAGTTGTGGTACATGATTGACGGTTCGTTCATTACGCATCTGCCCGATGCGTGGGGCCTGAACCAGAAGTACATCATGATGGCCGTCAATAACTGGGATAACCCCCATCACAAGGTGAATCTGGGCGGGCTTACCTGCGACAGCATGGATTACTACAATTCCGAAGCGCATACTTCAGAAGTTTTCTTACCTCGCATTGATGAAGGCGAAACACAATACATCGGCTTCTTCCATACGGGGGCTTACCAGGAGTCCCTCGGAGGCTACGGAGGCATTCAGCACTGCCTGATCCCTGCTCCCAAGCACGTTATCATTGACCGGGACGCGGATGGCAAAATAGTAAGCCGCCTGTTTGCGCCCGAGCAGACGAGTGAGTCCATGCTTCGGATTCTGGGTTACAAGTAGACGCTTCCCCGATAAAAAAAGAGGTGTCTATCAAAACATTACACTATTTTTTCGTTAATATGGGGATAGACTCCAGGTTTGAAAAGAAGGTAATGTTTATTTGATTACTTTTAGCTTGTGATAAACACTAACGGCATAAATAAGATGAAGAAAATTGTCCTCCTTGCTTTCGTTGCCTCGGTTGCATTATCCTCCTGTGCCCGGCGGTATACCTGCCCGACGTACTCGAAGGTTGAGAGCCCAGCCAATACCCACGCAAGCATTCAGAAAGCCGGAACCCAGGCAAAAGGCTAGCCTCGAGCCGTTTTCCGTTTTCAAAAATACCCTACGGGACACGCTGACTGCGTGTCCCGTTTTTTTGGGTCAAACAAATGGTGTACGGGACAGTTTCCCTGTGTTTTTGCGCAGGAAATCACGCCTTCCCGTCAGCCCGCCACCCGGCCGTAGCCGCTGGCGAAATATTTACCTTTGACGAAATTACCTGTCTGGTTGCGGCCCTGCTTATTCAGAAATCTGGCCGGTCAGGAAAAACGTATATAGGAGTAAATGATCCGAGCGGATTAAATACCCGAACATTAGCTACCTTTGTATCAGTATGGAATTGCCAGGAAATGAAACAGTGAAGCCTTACGGAAACAACGGGCTCAACGGTGAAGTGCTACCCGATGTACCGGTAGAAAAGGAGATGTCCTTTCTGGATCATCTGGAAGAACTCCGCTGGCACATCATCCGTTCGGTCGGATCGATTTTCGTTTTCGCCATGCTCGCTTTTTTCAACCAGCACTTCGTTTTTCACATCGTCCTGCTCGGGCCCACCCGCACTGACTTCTGGACCTACCGGATGCTCTGCAAACTTGGTGATTATCTGGGTACGCCGGGTCTGTGCGTGGATAAACTTGATTTTATTCTGCAAAGCCGTCAGGTAGGCGGACAGTTTACCACGGCTATTACCACTGCGGCGCTGGTGGGTCTGATTCTTGCCTTTCCGTACGCATTCTGGGAAGTCTGGCGTTTCATCAAACCGGGCCTGTATCCGGCCGAACGCCGGGCCGCGAGGGGCGCTACCTTTTTCGTAACGCTGCTGTTCATGCTCGGGATCGCGTTCGGGTACTTCATTATTTCGCCCCTGACCATAAACTTTCTTGCCAATTACAAGATAGATGTGAGCATCGCCAACGAATTTGACATTCTCTCCTATTTCTCTACTCTCGTTACCCTGACGCTATCCTGCGGTCTGATGTTCCAGCTGCCTATTGTGGCATTTTTCCTGTCCAAGGCAGGCGTAATCAATCCGCCGCTGATGAAGGAGTACCGTAAACATGCTTACATTGTTATTCTGGTATTGGCAGCTATCATTACGCCCTCCCCGGATATTATCAGTCAGGTTCTGGTGGCCCTGCCTCTGTTCGTACTATACGAAGTGAGTATAGGGGTGTCGGCCAGCGTAGTCCGCAACCGGCTCAGGGAACTGAGCGGTGAAAAATCCTAAGCCTGGTGTATGCTCCGTTTTGCAAGGCGAACCTGAGTGCCTTTCTTCAGGGCTGAACGCACCGGGCTTCCAAAGCCAGAATTTTTAATTTGCACTTGTTGTATAACCACCAACCCCACTCTTCCTCAATAATGCAGATGCCTTCTTTCGCAGCCGGCCGGCTGATCCTTTCCCTTGTTATGGTATGCCTTAGTGCTGCCTCTCCGGCGGCCCCCAGTATTGAGTACGTCCTGTCCATGGACGAGCCGCACACCCACTACTTTGAAGTACGGATAGCCGTCAGCGGGCACAAGCAGGATTTCATTGACTTCAAAATGCCCGTCTGGACTCCGGGCTCCTACCTGGTGCGCGAATTTGCCCGCAATGTGGAAGGCTTTACTGCCAGTGCCGGAAACAACAGGCCCATCCGGTCTGAAAAAATCAACAAAAACACGTGGCGGGTATACAGCAGCGGTGCTGACCAAGTGGCGGTCAGTTACCGGGTATACGCGTTCGAAATCAGCGTAAGGACGCCTTTTTTGGACGCAACACACGGTTACGTGCAGCCGGCGGCCGTTTTTATGGCCGTTGATAAGTTGCAGAATCAGCCTGCCACCCTCACCGTCAAACCTTACCGGGAATGGAAAGAAATTTCCACTGGTCTTTCACCGGCGGGCAAGGACAAGTGGGTGCTGGCGGTGCCCGATTTTGATATACTGGTTGATTCGCCCATTGAAATCGGCAATCAGACGATTTTCAGCTTTAATGCCCTGGGCATTCCGCACACCGTGGCTATGTACGGGCCGGGTAATTATGAAAAAGACCGCCTGATTCAGGACATGAAGACTATTGTGGAGGAAACCGGCAAAGTGGTGGGCGAGAACCCTAATAAGAATTACACTTTCATTGTACACAACCTCAATGCCGGTGGCGGCGGGCTGGAACACCTCAATTCCACCACCCTGCAAACCACCCGTTTGGGCTACGAAACCAATTATACTGGTTTCCTCAGCCTGGTGGCGCACGAGTATTTTCACCTCTGGAACGTAAAACGGATTCGTCCGAAAGCCCTTGGGCCGTTTGATTACGACAACGAAAACTACACGAACCTGCTGTGGGTATCGGAAGGGCTGACGGCTTATTACGATGACCTCATTACCCGCCGGGCCGGCTTTTACTCACCGGAACAGTACCTGACCTTGCTCACCAACGGCATTGGTAACATTCAGAATGCGCCGGGCAATACCGTGCAGTCGCTGGCGGAGTCCAGTTGGGATGCCTGGATCAAGTATTACCGCCCCAACGAAAATTCTAATAACACCACCATTTCCTACTACACCAAAGGCGCTGTGATCGGGGCGTTGCTCGACCTGCAGATCATGCACAGTTCCAATGGTCAGCGGAGTCTGGATGATGTGATGCGTTTTCTGTACGATGAGTACTACAAGAAACAAAAACGTGGCTTTACCGACGTTGAGATGCAGCAGGCCGTTGAAAAGGTAGCCGGAATGAGCATGACGGATTTCTTCCGCGACTACATCTACAGCACCAAACCCATTGATTACAACCGGTACTTCAGCTACGCCGGTCTGCGTCTCAGCGAAACTGCCCGCAACGAACCATTCCTTGGCGCCACCGTTTCACCTTCCGGTGGTCGCATGACTGTGACGGCAGTCCAGCGGGGCACGTCGGCCTACGAATCGGGCCTGAACGTGAACGACGAAATCATTGCCATCAATGGCTACCGGATTGAAAGCGATCCCAACCGGTTTATCACGGGCAAAAAGGTAGGCGAGAAAGTAACGATGATGGTCAGCCGGGCGGGCATTATTCAGAATCTGGAAGTAACCCTGCTGAAAAATCCAAATATCAGCTACCGGCTGGAGAGAACCCCTTCGGCTACTCCCGGGCAGGAAGCTCTGTTGCGTAAATGGCTCAGAATCTGATTGACCTCTTCCGGCAAACAAAAAGGCCCGGGGAATGGCCCGGGCCTTTTTGTTTTACTGTTCCTTTCCTTGTTTTTCTTAAAATTCTTAAGGCTACATCATTACCCTACTCATCAGTTCCTCGAAGTGCCTGGGAGGGGCAAAGCGTGTATCGCTGACCTTGGTAACCATCAGACGGAGGTAACTCGGGCGGTCATTCACCCGGATCAGTTCGAGGTAGATGTGTCCGTAAAGCTGCACCAGCTTTCCCTGGTCATTTTCTTCATCGGGAATTTTGAAAGAATGTCTTTCTACCGTTTCGACGTAGAGCACCCGGTCCAGAAATTCACGTTCGGAGCGGTGAGGCTGGTAGCCGATCGACAGGACCCGCTCTCTGAGGAAGTCGAAGTAATGCTGAAAATTCCTGGGGTCAATGAACTCGCTGCAGGAAATAGAAAATGCGTTGGCAGCCTGTGATTGGAACAGATGCACATTCACAGAGCAGCGGATGCCCATTTTTTTCAACCAGCAGGCTTCTTTGAACAACCTGCTCATGGCCCGGTAGCCCCTGAACCGCTTCCACTGCCGGTAGTCAATCCTTTCGTTGCGGGAGCGCCGCAGGGGTTCGTGCAGAATTGGTTCGTTGGGAGAAAGTTCTGACGGAAATAATTGATCAAGAATATCTTCTGCGTAAGCCATGTTAAGTTCAAACCGGCCGTTGACCGTCTTTTGTTGTTTATCTACAAAAGTCTTTTGTTTCCCCTTCAGTTCTCAATCCATATACCAACTTTTATTACGTAATGTTCGAAAAGAACGGTTTTTTATATTCACTGACCCTTCGGAGGCCTCACAGCCGGCCAAGCGCATTCCCCAGCGACGCCTCCATTTCTCCAAACCGCTTCACTACTTCGGAGATGAATGCTTCGTCGAGCAGTTTCCGTGCCTCCTCTTCGCCGGTAAGGTCAAATTGGCTCACCTTGTAGGTTTGCTCCACCATCCCTCTTTCGAGCTTGATGAGGTATTTTGAATTCCAGTGAAAAAGGGTGATTTTACAGGCTGGATGGGGAATGTCAGCGATTACCCGCATATGAGATAGTTTTCTTTTGTTCCTTAATGCGCAGGAAGTTACAGGTTTCTCCTGACGGTTGCGCGAACGCTGTCCCTGCCATTGCCTAATATTGCGCCTTATCCCTATCTCAATGAGCTCCCTTTCCGCTGATGCATCTGCCGGCATTTTGTCTTTTATGCTGTGTCAGGTCAATCTGAACCTGCCGGATTCGCCGGCCACACCGCTGATTACCAACGATGCAGTAGTACTGGGAATCCTGATTGCCGTGTTGTATTTTGTCACGGAGACTTCGGCGCTGAAAACGGGATTCTGGCCTCGCTTTTACCGGTATGTTCCCTCCCTTCTGCTTTGTTATTTTATTCCCGCTCTCTTTAATTCCTTCGGCGTCATCCCCGGTTCTACGTCTGCCCTGTATGGCGTGGCAACGCAGTATCTTCTGCCCGCCAGTCTGGTGCTGCTAACGCTGAATATTGATTTTAAAACCATCCGGCAACTGGGGCCCAAAGCCTTGATCATGTTCGGAGCAGGCGCAGTGAGTATTGTACTGGGTGGTCCGGCAGCAGTCTGGATCATGGCGCATATTTCGCCGGAAGTGGTGGGTGGCACTGGTCCTGATGCCGTCTGGCGGGGGCTCGCTACCATTGCGGGAAGCTGGATCGGTGGGGGTGCCAATCAGGTAGCGATGAAAGAAATATTCCTGCCATCGGACCGGCTCTTTTCGGCCACCATTGCCGTGGATGTAATCATGAGCTACATGTGGATGGCGGTGCTTCTGTATGGAGCCGGTATTTCGGCCAGCCTGGACAAACGCACCGGAGCTGACAGCTCGGCCATTGACGGCGTACGCGAAAAAATCGAAAATTACCGGTCCAGCATCGCCCGGACTCCCTCCTTTGCCGATTGGGTGAGGCTGGTGGCTATTGCGTTTATTCCGACGGCTCTTGCCCATTTCATGGCTGATGCCATTGTTCCCTGGATTGAGGTCAATGCGCCTTACCTGGCGCAGTTCAGCATGACTTCCAAGCAGTTTTGGATTGTCGTCATCACTACTACATTCGGCTTGATTTTATCTTTTACCAGGGCAAAGGAAATGGAAGGTGCCGGCGCTTCCCGGATGGGCACTTTGCTCCTCTACCTGCTGGTGGTGGTGATCGGCATGCGCATGAATCTGTTTGCCATTGCTGACCGGCCCGGTTTGCTGGTAGTTGGGGCGATCTGGCTGAGCATTCACGCTGCAGTGATACTGGTTACGTCCCGCCTGATCCGGGCACCCTTCTTTTTTACCGCCGTCAGCAGCCAGTCTCTGATCGGAGGACCGGCCTCGGCTCCGGTGGTGGCATCGGCGTTTCATCCGGCGCTGGCACCAGTCGGGGTATTGCTGGCCATTCTGGGATACGCAGTAGGCACCTACGGCGCTTACCTCTCGGCCCTGATGATGCGGGCAGTGTCACCGTGAGAATCAGTAGTTACAAAGAAGCACAGGAATTCGTAGCGGAGGCCATGCACGAAATGGATGAAACAGAGCTTCTGCAAATAGCTGCGAGAGACTAAACTCATCCTGCCTCCGTTGCGTAAGTCACGGGCCGGGAGGCCCTGCCTGCCAATAACCGTCACCCGGCCGGAGCCGGGCGACTGCGGCGGATCAGGATTTACAGGATTATCAGGATAAAAAGATTTTAGGATCATATCCGGTTTATCTTTTAATCCCGTAAATCCTGATTCTGACTCCTGCACTGGTTCAGGTATCCACGCCTGGACTACTCAATCAACCGGTATAGGCATCACCTTGCTGTCCTTCACGCACGACAATGCCACCATTGATTCGATATTGGTAATGTCCGTCAGACTGCTCATCTCATCCATAATCAGGGTCTGAAAACTGGTCAGATCCTGCGTGACAATTTTGAGCAGAAAGTTGCCGGAGCCGGTAATGTGGTGGCACTCAATTACTTCACCGAGGTTCTCCACTTTATCCAGAAACGCGTCCACGCAGTCTTTCTTACTGGAAGCGAGAGAAATCTGCACGAAAAAAGTCATCAGGAGTCCGGCCTTGGCCGAGTCAACCTGCGCGTAGTAATTTTTGATGTAACCTGCATTTTCCAGCTTCCTTACCCGCTCAAAGACCGCAGCCTGCGATAAGCCTATTTTCTGGGAAAGATAGGCGTTGGTAACTTTGGCATTGTATTGCAGCAGGTTAAGTAATTGATGATCAACTCTGTCCAGTCGGGCAATGGCAGCTTCCATAATTGTTCAGTTTTGCGCGGCTTTGGTGATCAGAAGGCAATCGGGGATAATTTTTAACTACAGGAAAGTTAATACCCCATTTTTTCGCCCGCCTCCCCCAATAGGGGGGATTTTTATGCTACTCCGGGCTTTTTTCCGAATTCTTTCCAATAGTTGCGGGTTACCGGGCAAATATTTTTCAGTTTATCCGGTCACGTTGCCTGTCCTTATTCCCTGATCTGAATTGTCCGCGCAGAAAGGGTCTCGAGCTGAATTTCTTTGGTATAGCTTTCCTCTTTGTTGGTAATTTCAAATGTATAACTGCCGTCGGCCATGTTGTCGAGATCAAACTTGCGGACGTACTTCTTATCCTTTACCACTTCAGAGTGAATTACCCTGTTGTCTGAGTTTCTGATGTGAAGCAGTACCGGAGCATCCGCAAGGTTTTCAAAGTGAACCTTGAACTTAGAGGTATTATCCACCTGATAGACCGCCACCTGAAGAGAATGCGGCTTGAAAGGCAGGGTTTTTTCGGGCCTGGTAAAGTGCCGGGCGTATACGTGGGACTGCGCCGAGAGCCCGGCAGTGGTTGCAGCACTGAACAAAATAGAAAACATGAGGGCAATGCCGGTTGAACGGCCGGCTGTGCGAAGGTTTTGCTGAATCATAACAAAGGTTTTTCAGAGCGTGTGTTGTGTGTGTTGATGGTAAAAATACCACACCGTAACCAGTACCAAATCCCCCTGTTTGCGTGATTTTGGAGGATGGCACGGGAACCGGTTTGAAAGGCAGAAAACAGGGCTGAACGGCAGAAAGTAAACTTCAGACACCAGAAAAGCAGCTTCCGGCGGCTGATGAACCGGAGAAATGATTATTGCCGCGCCGGAATGCAAGGGTTTACAATGCGGTCAGCGGCAGAACGGGGAATGTTTCAGGCGGTTTTGCCGGCCAGCATTTCAGAAATACCGGCGGGAGACTGCTGGTCCTTCAGGGTTTCGGCCTTAACCTCCGATTCCTGCTCCGGTGCAATAAATCTTCTCATGCGGGCATGCCGGGCAACCTCGGCGGTGTTGCGCACCAGCAGCATCTCTACGCCTGACTGTCGCACCGCATTGGCAATGGCTTCCACGGCCGCATCGCGTTCTTCATTGCTTACATCGCGGATGTACACAGCCAGGATACGGCCGGGGTACTCTTTTACAACCTGACTGTAAATTTCTGCGTCTTTTTGCCCGCTGTCACCGATCAGGACAAAGCGCAGGTCGCAGTAGGTGGTGAGGATCTGACGGATCTTAGCCATTTTATGCTCCTTGTGAATAGAAGCAAAAAAGGTAAACTGATCGAGCCGCGAACCTCTGAGCATGAATGGACCGCGGGGTATGCCCTGGTATTCGCAGAAATCCACCAGCAGATCATAGAGATTCCAGGAACTGCTGGAGACGTAGAAAAGCGGATTGAAAGAATTTCTGTCGCGTCCCTTCTGCAAAGCATTATAAAAGGAGGCTACACCTTCAAACGGCAACCGGGTGCGGGCATTCTTGAAGATCATCAACCTGATCTTCTTGTAAAAGTTAGTGGCATTGGAAACCAGAATCGTGTCATCCACATCGGAAATAATGCCGAACTGATGGTGTTCCTGGGCAAGCATCACGGATCCTCCGGCCCGTACTTCCTTTTGGTTGGGCACAACCTGATCCAGTAACTCAGTTTGATCTCCACCCAGTCGCGGTGGCTGGACAAAGGCTGCGGGAACCTGAACCGAACCTCGAAAAAACCAATCTCGTTGGTTACCACCACCTGCTCCTGCCCCTCAAATACGGCCCGGACCCGCACATTAGGTATCTCGTTGCTGACATACCGCTTATACATTGCCACGATGTTGTGCCAGATGCTGTTCCGCTCTGCCGGCTTGGCCAGACCATTATCCTCCAACACCCTCCCCTTCAGGTAAACTTCGGTTTTGCTGCCAAAGCCACGGTAAGGCAAAATCACCGGGCAGCGCAGCCAGCCCAGCCGCTGCTTGATTACATAGCGGGCACGGTCCACGCGGATGGCTATCCACTGAAATCCCTTACCAATAAACCGCAGCCATCTGGGCATAAGCTTCTCTTTTGTTCAAAACGCGCCGGCATTCCCCGGTGCTTCTTTGTTTTCAACGGCTGTAAAATTAAACCCGTTGTTAAAAATTGCATATTTATACGCAGGGCGCGGGAGGGTAAGCCCAAAAACCAACTCCACCGCACCCTGCCTGACCAGCTGGTCTGACATTTTTAAGTGCATAAAGCTTATATAACTACAACAGAAACATCAATTTTGTTGTATAATAGTCAGTCATTCTTCTACCGATGCTAATTATGGCCGAAAGGATCAGAGGTTTTCTTGAGCTGCCTATCCTTAAAATAAAAAAGACTTCGAAATTGCATTGTTCGACATCCTGGTGGTGGTGATTATTTTTGCTGTCAGCCGCCTGCTGGTGTGGTCACTCCGGAAGTTTCTGCAAAAACGCATCTTCCGGAAAAGTACCATTGACGAAGGCCGCCAGTTCACCCTGATCCAGCTGGTCAAGTACTTTGTTTACGTGGTAGCCACGTTGCTGGCCTTTCAGGCGCTGGGCGTGCAGCTGTCCCTCCTGCTGGCCGGTTCGGCAGCCTTGCTGGTAGGCATTGGTCTGGGTCTGCAGCAGACCTTCAAAGACCTGGTATCAGGCCTGATCCTGCTCTTCGAGGGCAACGTAACCGTGGGTGACATTGTCGAAATCAACACCCTGATCGGCCGGGTGACCTCCATCGGACTGCGAACTTCAAAAATTGAATCCCGCGACGCCATTACGATCATCGTCCCCAATTCCCGGTTTCTGGAAGACAACGTGGTCAACTGGAGTCACAACAAAAAGCTGACCCGCTTCACCATCCCGATATCAGTATCCTATGACTGTGATGTCGAAGTGGTCAGGAAAACCCTGCTGGAATGTGTCAAATCCCACCGTGATGTGGTGGAGAAGCCCGGACCATTTGTGCGGCTTCAGGATTTTGGTGACAGTGGCGTACGTTTTGAACTGCTCTTCTGGACCTACAATGTCTGGCGGATCGAAAACCTGAAAAGCGACATCCGGTACAGCATTTTCAAGGCTTTCAAAGCCAATCAGATCACCATTCCCTTTCCCCAGCGCGATGTACATGTTTCGTTCCATCAGCAAAGATTTCTCCTCAGAAGATGCCTTCCGGAATTTGTCGGAAGAATGATGCCGCGGCGTAAGCATCCTTAAATTAGTAACCTCTGAAGGATCATTTTTTTGCCTGACAGTTGTAAGTTTTACCGGATTTTGATCCAATTTATAATCTTCCATTTTTTTTATTCTCCCTATTTTTCATAAACTTAGATTAAACAGGTAAATACGGTTTGGGGTTTAAAACTCTTAGAGCACTTTACCAAAAATGTTACGTACTCCGAATCGGAGTGGGCTGGCCTGCCGTAGATATATTGTTAAAAAGCGGATGATCCCGTGCGCATGTGAGGTTAAGGGGTGATTTACCGGGCAAGTACATTATGATTCGGTTAACTTGCCTGAGCAGAAAAAATAATTTAGAGATAATCCGGGTACCAGGGGAATGGCAATCCGCTCAAAATACCAGGATTGGGTTCTCTGAACCACGATCAGCGCCGGAGCATATTTGGCCTTTTCTCAAAATACTGCTATTTTATATTTTATATGAGCCATTATGGCTTATAGTTTGCTTCAACCTGACTGAGTAATTAAACAGGATTAAACCATTAAATAATCAATCCATTGGCTGTCAATTATAAGTTCAGAGATCTCAAGACATACGCTTCCACTGAAACTTTCGAAGGTGACTCCAAGAAATACCGGAGCGTGTTTGAGAATCAGGAGACGACCTATATTTATTGTGAACTCTCCTTTTTCAACAAAAAGTTTGATGAAGAGGAATGGGATGCCCAGCTTGAGTTTAAATGTTATTCCCTGGGCGCCGAAGGGCAGCAAAACGAACTTTGCCATCTGACAATCGACCGGCATGTTTCCAAAGAGGAAAATGTGGTAATGGCCCGCCATAGCTGGGGCATGGCCGAACCGGGTGCCTTCTGGAAGAAAGGAAGTTACCTTTGGGAGGCCAGCATTGATGGCACTATGGTGGGCCAGAAGACTTTTCACGTGGAAGAAGCCGGTCTGGTTTCTGACGAGATGAACCCCTACTTCGTGGTTGACTCCGTCAAGATGTACGAAGGCGGCTATGAAGGAGCACCCAAAGACCAGCGGGTTTATGTAACCCAATTTCAAAGCAAGGAGACCCGCTATATTTTCGCTGAGTTTAATTTCATCAACCTGATGCCGCAGTCATGGAACTGTGAGCTGCTGTTTAACTTTTATAATGATACTGGTCAACTGAAAGGCAGCACTGCTTACCACCGGCTGATTGAACCCGATCCTGAAGGTGTCAACAACCTGGTATGCGTGACCACCGGCTGGGGAGCTTCCGAAAAACGCACCTGGTTCAAGGACAAATACACGCTGGAAGTTATTTTCATGGATACGCCCATTGCCGTTCTTCCCTTTGAAGTAGGCGAAGAATGGGTACAGGGCATTCCTCAGGTCTACGCCGGTGGCGGGCATTTCCTGACGCCCCCTAACAAAACCATTGCGGCCCCCCGTCCTGAAGAAGAATCCCTGGATGACGTGATGGTGCAGTTGCAGGGCATGATCGGGCTCTCGGAGATCAAGAACAAAATCGCGGATTACATTTCCTACCTTAAATTTCTGAAGTTACGTCAGGAACAGGGTTTTGAGGAGTCACAGAAAATCAGCCTGCATACGGTTTTTACGGGTAATCCCGGCACTGGCAAAACGACCGTGGCCCAGATGCTTGGCAAGATCTACCACAAGATGGGATTGCTCTCCAAAGGAGTCGTAATGGAAGTAGGCCGGGCCGAGCTGGTAGGCAAATACATCGGGCAGACGGCACCTAAGGTAAAAGAAGTGATTGACAAAGCCCGCGGCGGCATCCTGTTCATTGACGAAGCTTACTCACTGGTACGCAGCGAAAACGACGAGCAGGATTTTGGCCGGGAAGTAGTTGAAATCCTGATCAAGGAAATGTCTGACGGCCCGGGTGACATCGCCATTCTGGTGGCTGGCTATCCCCAGCAGATGCAGGTCTTCTTGGATTCAAATCCGGGTCTGAAGTCACGCTTCAATCTGTTTTACCACTTCCCCGATTACCTGCCCCAGGAACTGATGAAGATCGCCGAACTGAAGGCCGAGCAGAAGCAGGTGCACTTCACGCAGGACGCCCGGTCTTTCATGCAGGAAAAAATCGTGGAAGCTTACCGGAACCGTGACCGCAGCTTTGGCAATGCCCGTCTGGTGAATGCCTGGGTGGAAGAGGCCAAAATGAATATGGGGCTGAGAATTGTACGGTCCACTGACATGCAGTCCCTTACGCAGGCTCAGTTGAAGGAGATCACCGTAGACGACATCAAATCGATGTTCAAGAACCGGAATCATTCGCTTCCCGAAATTCACATTGACGACGAGCTGCTCAATGAAGCTTTGGAAGAGATGAACGGGCTTACCGGCCTGACTGCCATCAAGACTGAACTCATCGAACTGGTGAAACTGGTGAAGTTCTACCGCGAATCGGGCAAGGACGTACTGCATAAGTTTTCCCTGCACACGGTATTTACGGGCAATCCCGGTACGGGTAAAACCACCGTGGCCCGCATCATTGCCAGGTTGTTCAAGGCGCTGGGGCTGCTGGAACGCGGTCACCTGGTAGAATGTGACCGGCAGACGCTGGTGGCTGGCTACATTGGCCAGACGGCCATCAAGACCGCCAGCACCATTGAGAAGGCAATCGGTGGCGTACTCTTCATCGACGAAGCTTACACCCTGAGCAGCGGCAGTGAAAACGACTTCGGGAAAGAAGCCATTGAAACATTACTCAAACAGATGGAAGACCGCCGCGGCCAGTTTGCAGTAGTGGTAGCTGGTTATCCGGACAATATGGCCCGGTTTCTGGAGGCAAATCCTGGTCTCAAGTCACGCTTCGACAAGGCCCTTCACTTTGAAGATTTGAGTGCCGATGAGCTTTACGAAGTAGCGGTTACCATGCTGAAGGCAGAAGGTCTGGAGCCGGACGAATCAGCCGAAAAGTACCTTCGCCAGCACCTCACGGATATGCATGACCGGCGGGATAAATATTTCGGCAACGCCCGTTCGGTTCGTAAAATCGTGCAGGCTGCCGTCCGCAAACAACACCTGCGCATGGCTCTGCTCACGGCCACGGAACGTACACCTGAAGTAGTAAGCGCCATTTCTCTGGAAGACGTGAATGCATTCCAGGAAAACAACGACCGGACCAACCGGCCGCAGGTAGGTTTCCGGCTTCAGGCTGGTTAATAGTTAGATTTGAGACGGGAGACGTCAGACTCTGGAAGACAGACAATGTGCCGGTTTTTTAGCAGTAAACATCACAGATAACGGGGCAGGAGATCATTCCTGCCCCGTTTGTATTGTATTTCAGAAGTAATCAGGGCAGACACATGGATCTACCCCTATTGCCGCCTCATGTACGGGCAGACCCATGTGTCTGCCCTTCTGCCTTATCCCTGACAACTACCTGAGTATCCCGGCAATTCTGAATCCCGGATGAATGCCGGACAAGAAACAGGTAAAGGAATGATGAACAAGGAATGTCGAATATCGAATGTCGAACATCAGACATCGAACATCGAATGATGAAGTAGTAATACTGAAGCAGTGTAATTCCCTTCCGCATTCATCATTCCTTGTCCGGCATTCGTCCTTTCTGTTCAGTATTCGATATTCCTTGTTCGACATTCCTTGTCCGATATTCGTGATTCCTTTTTCAACCTTCCTTGTTCGATATTTACCCTTGTCCTCAATCATCAGACAGATTTTAAAACGGCTTCTCAGAATCCTTCTTGCTTGATTGCCTTTTCGGTCACTTCACCGTATTTACTGACTTTCTCCCTGATTTCGTCTGCCTTTCCGATCAGCACAAATACCAGATTTTCGCGGGGAAAATACTTCCGGATTATCTCCATGGCCCTTTCCGGCGTGAGTTCGTCTACTTTCTGGCTGAAAGTGTCAATAAAAGATTGGTCAAAATTATACAGAAACATATCTGTCAGCAGGCCGGCAAGCTGTCCGGAAGTTTCGTAGCGGGGCGGAAACTGGCCCTTCAGGTAGTTTCTGGCGGAGGAAAGTGTTTTTGGGTCCGGTCCCTCGGTGTGCAGGCGGTTGTATACCTTCATGGCAAGGTCAATGGCCTCGGTGGTAGTGGCCGTCTGGGTGAAGGTACTGATGGCAAAAGCCCCTGCTTGCTGGTAGGTGGTAAAATAGCTGCTGGCCCCGTAAGTCAGGCCCGAATTGACCCGCAGTTCGTCATTGAGCCAGGAGGTAAACCGTCCCCCCAGAATGGTATTGACCACCTGCACGGCCACGTAATCTTCATTATTGCGGGTGATACCGGGTCCGCCGATCAGGAAAGTGGTTTCGGTTGCGTCCGGTTTGTTGACCAGTAACACTTTTGCTTGCGTTGGTGTGCCCGCATCCCGGCTGAAGGTAGCGGCTCCTGCCACTATTTCCTGCCGGGCAGGCTGCCAGTCACTGAACAGTTTCCGGATTTTACTACGCATCTTCCGCAGGTCAAAGTCACCTGCAATGGCAATGGCTGTACCCTCCGGGTTGTAATGAGCCGCGTAAAACCGCTGCACGTCCCTGGGTTGCAGCGCTGCCACTGCCTCCGCGGTGCCCTTCACCGGATTGCCGTACGGATGGTCATTGAACAGAAACCGCGAAAAGTAGCTGCCAATCACCTCACGGGGCTTCTCTTTGGCCTGCTTCAGCTCGGCCAGCATCCGGGTACGGCGTTTGTTGATTTCTTTGGCATCAAATACTGGCTCAGCCACCACGCTTTTCAGCAGGGAGAGCATTTCGTCCGTATCCTGGGCGGCAAAGGATGAGGAAAGATAAGCGGCCTCGGTCATGGCAATGGTAGTGAGGCTGGCCCCAAGGAATTCTACTTTTTCTTCAATCTGCTCTTTGGTCATTTTGCGGGTGCCGTAGGTCAGCGACTCCGCCGTGAGCCACGCCAGCCCGGACTGATTGCCGTCTCTGGCAGCACCGGCCGGAAATACTGCCCGCACGTAGACCAGTGGCACCTCCCGCTGTACCATCAGGTAAACCGTCAGGCCGTTCTTCAGCTTTAATTTTTCGTAAGCAGGCAGCCTGAAGGTATTGTCCTGAGCTGCGGCTGCAAAAGGGAGCAGCATGGCTGCCAGCAGCACAACGGTGAGGAAAAATGCGTTCCGGAATGGTTTAATAGATTTTTCTCCTTTTTTGTCTGCCATTTTGCCTTCTGGTTGCCTGATCGTATTTTTTGTTTATCCTCCATTTTAAACTGCCGCCCGTCACCGGTCAGTCCACCCGGGCCTGCAAAATGCCCACGGTGCGGTTCTGCCGGGTGAAGTATTGTTTAGCCACCCGCTGTATGTCTTCGGCTTTCACCTTTTCAAATTCTGCCGGTGCCGCAAATAATTTGCTGTAGTCCCCGAAAAACACTTCATACGTGCCCAGATGATTGGCTTTGCCGCTGATCGTTTCCAGCTGCCGGAAAAGTTTTACGCGCTGCTGATTCTTTACTTTCCGCAATTCCCGTTCTTCTACGCCCTCCCGCCCGATCTTCTCAATTTCCTCCAGAATACCCTTTTCCAGCCTTTCGGCCGTGACGCCTTCAGCGGCCGCTGCAAAAACGGTGAACAGATAAGGGTCCAGATTGACCGGCATATCCGAAGAAAGCTGGGTGGCCAGTTGCCTGCCGTCCACCAGAGACCGGTAAAGCCGGGAGGATTTTCCTTCGGAGAGAATATCGCTGAGCAGACTAAGTGCATAATAATCGGGTGAGGTTGCCTGCGGTACGTGCCAGCCGAGCATCAGGTTGGGCGAGGAAACGTCCTTCTGAATCATGAACCGCTTTTCGCCCTGCTGCGGAGGCTCCTGGGTGTGTACTTTACGGGGGGCCGGCTGGGCCGCTACCGGGCCGAGGTACTTTTCTGCCAGTTGCCGGATCTGACCGACCTCCACATCACCGGTAACCACTGCCACACAATTGTTAGGCGCATAATAGTTTCTGAAATACTGCTGCAAGTCGTCCTTCTGCCAGTTGCGGATGTCGGACTCGTAGCCGATGACCGGCCAGTTGTAGGGATGGGCAAAAAAGGCAACTGAAAGCATCTGCTGGTGCAGGGTGCGGTAATTGCTGTTTTCAAGCCCGGTACGCCACTCGGAAAGTACCACTCCCCTTTCGCTTTCAATCATTGCATCATCAAAGTTCAGGTCCCGGATACGGTCTGATTCAAGATCAAAAATGGTTTCGAGGGCCGTGCCGGGGAACCAGTTGGTGTAAACGGTTACGTCGGCGGTGGTGTAGGCGTTGTTGCTTCCGCCCCCTGCCTCCATGACCTGATCAAACATTTTAGGACCGTATTTTTTAGCCCCGTTGAACATCATGTGCTCAAAAAAATGGGAAAGGCCGGTAATGCCCGGATGTTCATTGCGGGAGCCCACTTTCCAGAACAGGTACATATTGGCGTTGGGGATGGAATGATCTTCCAGCACCAGAAACTTCATCCCGTTGGGAAGGGTAAACGACTGTACATCGGCTGGTTTAGCCTGAGCCAGCAGGCAGGATGTGCCCCCGGTCAACAATAACAGAAGCACCAGAACCGCAGAGAAGCATTTATGCATGATGTCCGGGGATCAACTCTTTACCCGTTGATAAGGAAAGCAATTTACCACATTCCTGAAAAACGAAGACGGAGGGCTTATTATTTTGAAGTTTAACAATCTGATTTTAAAGCCAAAAGGCTACGGTTCGTAACCGTAGCCTCAGGCAGAAAGTGTATCAGAATGAAACTAGAACTTGCCGGAGATACCAATGGAGGCGGCACCATATGTACCACGGCCAAGCTCCAGGAAGGCGCCAAACTTCGGAGAGAAGAAATACCGGGTACCAAACACCAGTCCGGGAACAAATCCGCCGGCGCTGTAGCCTTCTTGTCTAAACCGGTCATCACCCCATGTAACTGTGTACATCTCATAACCCAGCAGCAGCGTTCCGTACAAATCCCACTTTTCTTCGGGAATGTTGACGTCCAGCAGTTTGTTGATCAGGGGTGTTCCGTGGTAAGTACCCCGGGCACCGAATGCAGTAACCGAAAACCGGTTTCTGTAGTTGTAGTTGGAGTATCTGTAGGAACGACCGTAATAACCGCCATAACCACCAATGGCAAAAACATCGGAAACGTTGTACTCTATGTTGGCCGTAACGGGTAAAAATCCGGAGTAGTTGTCACCAAAGCCGTAGCCGCTGCCATAGGCACCACGTACACCAAGAGAAAGTCCCACACTGGCCGTTACATCGCCTTTGGCGTACTGAGCTTGTGCGGTGAAAGACAGGAGGCAGGCTACTGCCAGGGAACACAAAAGGGTAATCGTTGTTTTCATTTTAGCTAACGTTTTGTTTAGTTTTTGTAGAAATTGATTTGGCTGAAAAGCTGAAATTCCACCGTCATCTTCCGGAGTGCTGCAAAGGTAATTTTATCACTCATTGATTGTTAACCGGCACGTTGCAAATTTTGGGGCAGATGGTACAAATCAGCGTTTTTGACCGTTTTTAACTGTTTTCGGGAATTCCAGGCCAGGTTTTACCTGATGACTGCCGGCTAAATTAATTATTGTTAATACAATGGCTTGCTTTTAAAGCAACCGGGACGGATTTTTAACAGCATTTTTTCTTTGAATTGATTCATCAGACACCGCCACAAAGACTTTTTTATAGGAATAAAGGGCGTTTTCTTCTACCAGCCGCCAAACTCACAGAAAGAAGAAAAAACCGAAAGCAAACGCCGGAAAGCAGTGAAACATCACATCCAGATGCTCACTTACGGGAAAACCGCTGCCTCCCCACCGGAAATGATGGAAATCCTATTTGACTATTTCAAACCCTGTGTGAACCAGATCACACCTGAAACGTTAACTCTTTGAACTTTTTCAACGTCTGGCCGGCCCTCCTTGCTATACCTGTTTCAATCCCCCCTTACCAATAACGTACTGGCAAACTTCTGAAATCTGAGTTATCTGATACCGGCACCAGTAACTCCCGTTACATTCCAGAAACCGGCAGGCATATTATTCCGGGACTTGATCAATTGGCTGTAAAGCCAAAAGGCTACGGTCCGTAACCGTAGCCTCAGGCAGAAAGTGTATTAACAGGACTTACGCAGGGGATAAAGATAAGAGGTTAAATTTGAGCAAAAACGATTGAGACGATGACAATCGAGGAGTACATGAGTTATCTGTTAAGCAGTCCGGCAGGAAGCAGTTGCGTGAAGGCAGGCCAGGTTCTGGAAGTATCTCACGATGAGGTGAACCGCTTTTTGTTGCAGGGCAGTTACGGGGGCAGAGACCTTTATGAGAAAGCAGCAGTACATTTAGTGGCTGCCGGGGGCACATTAACGGTAGATGATTCAGTACTGGATAAGCCTTATGCTCAGCCGGAGACAGAGTTGATCACCCATTTATATTCAGGCAAGCACCACCGGGTAGTGAAAGGAACCGGGCTGATTACCTTGTTGTATACGGATATAAAAGGGGTAAGTCTGCCGGTAAACTTCCGGGTGTATGACAAATCCCGGGTAAAACCAGGAATGATTACTTTCAGGAAATGGTCAGGAAGTCCTGGAGTGGGGTCTTCGTCCCAAAGTAGTAACGGCAGACAGCTGGTATGCTTCCACAGCTAACTTCAAATTCTTGAGAAACCAGGAGTTGAGTTTTCTGTCTGGCATTGAGAAAAACCGCATTATCTCTACCCGTGCCGGAGAATATCAGCAGTGTGTACAGCCGGTATTCCTGCTGAAGGCCTGTACACACACCTCAAAGAGTTTGATTTCGTGAAAGTGTTTCAGACAGTTGACAAAGACAATAACGTGAGATACTACGTGTACTTTCATCCCGATGAGGAAAAACGGCAATTTATCACCCGCGCTGAGTTTGAAAAAACCCATCAGCAGCACTGGCAGACCGAAGTCTTTCACCGCACCTCAAAGCAGGTATGCAACATTGAGAAATTCTTTGTCAGAACTTCTTCATCCATTAAAACGCACCTGTTTGGTGCCCTCAGAGCCTTTATCAGACTCCCAGCAATGGTAAGAGATCAGATACTCGATTCCTTCTACTCTTTACACCGACAACTCTTCTTGCAAGCTCAAAGAGAGTTCATCCTAAACTTTGCGTAACTCCTGTCAGATTACTCCCGTGTACTTCAGCAGCCCCTGGTGGTTTGTCTCAGTTTAGCTCACCAACCGGATCTGATCATACACCGGTAAGGGAATACTCAACGCCGGAGCGGTTTAACTCCTCAGGGGCTGGTAAGTACCCGGTAAATACCGGTAGCTGTAGCAGCCAACGGTATTGCCTCTGGAGTGCAGCGTTAAAGGCCGGCCGCCCCGGTAAGGGGCAATAAAGCAATTCACCGCGCATTCCCGCCTTCGCTGCCTTTGACATAGGTTGGAACTACCGGTTCGGGTCTGAAGTAAGATAGTCTGTCTTACAAAGCCGGATGTAGCCGGTAATCATGAGATGCAGTTATTTTTCGTCGTTCTAATCTATTTAAGATGAGTTTTTGAGACTAAGATTTTAATCTCATCCAATGGTCGTTTAGTTATACAACTCTTTGAAAATTAAGGCCCTGAATGCTCCTGTCTTACTTTAGGCCCTAATCGGTAGTTCCAACCTTTGTTAGCGATAAAAATCGGTTTCTGGAGGGATTGGGGGAATTACCGGTTGCAGGACCTCACCCTGAATCCCTCTCCTGATGAGAGGGGGAGCCAAGTAAGTCTTTTTTCTCACTCCCCAAGCGGCTTCAGATCCCTGCCGCTGAGCTGATGGGCCAGTTCCTCCCTGATTTTCCTCAGCCCGTGCACCTCCCATTCTTCCAGAGCCAGTGCCCCACCCAGCTTCTTCTCCAGCCGGCGGGTATGCAGGCGGCTGATGCCCCCGTAGAGGCGGGCAGCCACTACGGGCAGGCTGATACAAGAAGCCAGAATCCATCTGAATTCATCTAAGTCCTGACCGGGCAGGAATATAAGGGAATTACCGTGGTCGATCTTCATATCCTTCGGGTTGTTGCTCTTTTCTCCTCCGGAGAGGGTCCATCCGGTAAAGATCTTTCCGGAGAGTCTTCTGTTTCTGCTGCCGGCTCACCCGCAACGCGGCCGGTAAGGGAATCTGACCGGGAGTTTCCGTGACTGTTTTCTCACCGGAAGTTTTTCTCTCCGGCCAGAGCCGGCTGGTGATCAGCTACCGGCTGGTGATCAGAACCGGACTTTTCTGATCTAATCTGCACGGATCTGGCCAGGGGACTGACCAGAATGGCTGATGAGTGATAAAATGTATCATCCTCTGAGTGGATCAGGAAGGTGTGCTTTCCCGAGGGAATTCCCGTCAGATCAAAGGTGCGCATGTACCCGGGCCGCCTCGTGGTTTCTGAATAGATGATTCTGCCGTTGTCGGCCTTCAGGCACAGGTACAGCTTCCGGCAGCGGGGGTTCTCAATCAGCAGTTTGAGCTTGCCCGTACTCCCCACCGCAAAGAGGCTTACGCCGATACCGGCATCCGGCTTTTCTCCTGCCGTTTCCGTGCCGGACCCGGTCTGGTGACCGGCCGGGGCGGGTAGCCTTTCCCGGGGGTCTGCCGGCAGGTCAGTGGCAGTAACCCTTGAGCGCAGAAGGCTCTGAGAGGTGATCTGGTCAAAAGCTTCATTGATTGCCGCTATATTACGACCGGTAAGTTTCACGTACTGTCGGGTGAATACTTCCTCGTACAGCAGCCTTCCGTCTCCGTCGAAGAAGCGGATGGTGGTACTTGCTGAGGCAGCGTGAGTAAACAGTTTCCAGTACCCCCGCTGAGGCCGGGCCGGGTCCCGGTAAAAGGTGTCCTCCTGGGCAGTGGCACCGCTCGTAAAGCCGGTCCACAGAAGCAGCGACAGCAGCAAGGCAGAACAGGTCTTTTGGCAGAGTAACGCTCTCATAGAGGCTTAAAGAAGACAGTTGAAAAAATTCAGGACAAAACGCCCCCATCAGAAAGGCAGAAAATTAAAATTGCCGCCTCACCGCATCCGATGCAATACCTGGAAACAGGTATATTATCATTGTTGCCTTGTGAGCAGCACACAGGTAAAACAGGGTTTCTGGCGTGGAAAAGAACTGCCATCAGGGCGGCAATGTCCCACAGCGGGGCCAGGGTGTTCAGGTGGGGCTTGGATCGGTAGTCATGGGCATAATTAAGTTAAGAACGTAAGTAGTTGCACTTCAATAGGCAAAGCCTTTATCAAGCGAGCAAGCCGGCAATGATAAAGCAGAAGAATAAACTGGAATGCCAGCTTAAAAGTGGGCATACTTCCTCAGGAATGCATTGTAAAAATCGGCCAACTCAGATTTTCTTCAGAAACTGGTCGTCTATCAGCTGATTTTTGGTGAGGTATTGAGCGGGAGAACTGCCGGTAAAGTGGTAGAAGTCCTTGATCAGGTGAGCCTGGTCGTAGAAATTGTAGCGGGTGGTGAGATCCAGCCATGAAGCCTGCGGGTGAGCAAGGGCGTACTGCATCAGGGAACGAAAACGGACAATGCGGGCGTAGACTTTGGGAGCCAGACCTACCTGCTCGGTGAACCTGCGGTGCAGGGTCCGCTGGCTGATGCGTTCCTGCCGGGCAATGGTTTCAATGCCTGCTCCGCCCTGTGAGCGGAGAATGTGAAACAAGGCACTGTCTACCTCACCGGCTTTCGGAGAGGCCCGGCTGAACAGGCGGACCAGAAAGCGGTCAATGGTGTTAAGTTGCGCGTAAATATCCCTTTGTGCAGCCACTTGTTCACTGACCAGTTTCGACTCGGGATACCACGCGCTTAAACTTGTATACTGATCGGTGACTGCCCCGGCCTTTTCCCGCAGCAGGTGGTACATACCCGCTGGTTGGAGCACGGCAAAAAGCATATCCCAGCACCCGCTTGCTTCATTAAACCACACGCTGGTGGTCTGGCCGAAGAGGTAAATATCGGATTGGTCGTAAATAGCCTTTGCCACCGGATGGACAACCCGGAATTCGTGCTCCTCTTCGGGGTTCAGCACAAAGACCAGCGTGCTCAGGCCCCGGGGAATGAAGGAAGTAGTAGCAGGCAGCGCTAAAGTGGATTTCAAGCGCAGATACTGGCGGACGTATCCGCTGAGCAGAGGAGAGGGCGCATAAGTCTGTAAAATCATGGCCTGAGGTTTAAAGTTAACCGCGTTAAGGAACTCTCTCCTTTTTGAGAAAATAATTCCCTCTAATCCCTTTACAAGAGCAAATTTCAATCGTAACTCCTGTATTAAAATGAAACTAGAACTTGCCGGAAATTCCGATCGAAGCAGCACCGTATGTACCCCAGCCAAGCTCCAGAAATGCACCAAACCTGGGTGAGAAGAAATACCGGGCCCCTATTACCAGTCCCCCAACGAATCCTCCGTTGTTATACCCTGATAAATCAACCGTGGTGTTTTCCCATTTATAAGTGTATACCCTATAGCCTAGTAATAAGGTACCATACAGGTCCCATTTTTCTTCGGGAACGCTGGCATCCAGTAGTTCATTGATTACAGGTGTTGCATGATACGTACCGCGTGCGCCAAATGAAGTGACTGAAAAGCGGTTACGGTAGCCTGCATCTTTATAACTACGGCCATAATATCCTGCATAACCCCCAATTGCGAAGGCATCATTGATGCTGTATTCTACATTAGCTGTAAGAGGTAAAAACCCGGAATAACTTCCCCCTAAATACCCATAGCCGCCATAACCGATCAGGCCCAGGGAGATACCGGCACTGGCGGTAATGTCGCCTTTGGCGTACTGGGCCTAGGCATTGAAGGAAAGCAGGCAGACCAACATCAGTGCGCTCAGAAAGGTAAGTGTCTTTTTCATGGTTGTAAGTGATTTTTGTTTAGGTTGTGTATAAATTGATTTGATTGGGTTGAAAAGCTGAACAAGGGTAATCCGGTGTTCGTCCGGAGTGATGCAAAGGTAGGTTCACAATCCGGTTTTGGGTAACAGACATGTTTCAAAGTTTAACAGAAATGTTTCAAAATCCGCTGAATGCCGTTTTTTCGGGACTTTTATAAAATTTTCCTGCCATCCTTATCCGAAGAAAAATCATTTTCGTACAGGATAGTATCCTTTTTTTGGCTACTGCCCGGAATCTGCAAATCACAAAATTTGTTTACAGGTAAAACAAAAGCGAGCAAAAAAGATGGAATATAAAGACTACTATAAGATTCTGGGTGTGGACAAAAGTGCTACCCCCGAAGACATCCGGAAGGCTTACCGCAAACTGGCGGTCAAGTACCATCCGGACAAAAACAAGGATGACAAAAAAGCGGAAGAGAAATTCAAGGAAGTCAACGAAGCCAACGAAGTTCTGAGTGATCCTGACAAGCGGAAGCAGTACGATGCCTACGGCGAAAGCTGGAAATACGCCCAGGCCAACGGCGGAGCAGGCGGTTTTGGCCCCGGTGGCCAGGGTGGTTACCGGCAGCGACCCACGGGTGAGTTTGGGGATATTTTCGGAAACGGAGGCAATTTCTCTGATTTCTTCGAAAGTTTGTTTGGCCAGCAGGCCAACCGCGGCCGGAAAACCGGCAAGGGTCAGGACTACAATGCCGAAATGCATATCACCCTCGAAGAAGCTTATCACGGCACTGAACGGCTGATCACGACGGATCACACCCAGCAGCCGCTCCGGATCAAGCTCAAGCCCGGCATTGGTCACCAACAGACCATCCGTCTGCGCGAAAAAGGAGGTCCGGGTTTCAATGGCGGTCCCAACGGGGATATTCTCATTACCATCCTGATTGAGGCGAACAAAAAGTTTGAGCGCAAAGGCGACGACCTGTACGTAACAGTTCCCGTGGACATCTATACTGCCGTCCTCGGCGGGAAAGTTACGGTTTCTACCCTGAAGGGGGACATCAAGGTGGACATACCGGCCCGTACCGGCAACGGAAAAACCTTGCGGCTCAAAGGGCTCGGAATGCCGGTTTACGACAAGCCGGGGCAGTCCGGCAACTTGTATGCGGTGACAGAGCTGCACCTGCCCGCCCATATTTCTGATCAGGAAATGGAGTTAATCAAACAATCAGCCCAGCTAAACAGAAACAGCCATGCTTATTCCGTATGATACCTTCCGGGAATGGGAAGCTAACCTTCCGGAACCTGAGCCTTCCGCGGCCGAATGCCATTACGCCACCGAGGTAGCCGGTATGCTGCAATGCAACAGCCTTGAAGACCTGTCCGGTGCTTTGGGCCGGGCCATGCAGGTGTGCGAACAGGCTGGTTTCGCGGTGCCGGTGCATTTCAGGCAGGTTTTCCGTTACAATGGCAGAGATATGGAACGCGATATGCGCCTGAGCAGCCTCGCCTCTTACCTGGTGCTCATCAATGCCGGAACCGAGCATCAGGCGGTGGCGCAGGCGCAGGTACTGGCCTTTTTCAGAAAGTAGCTCCCATTCCGGTTGTCGTGATTGGGATAGCAGAAAAACAAAACAGCCCGATTTATTACCTGCAAGCGACAAGGGGCAGCGTTTACCTGGCAGCAGGTAAGTTTTGTATGTAACTTGACCCATCCAAAACTTGCCTGCCGCTACCGGAATGAAACTATTCTGCTCCCTCCTGTTTCTGCTTACTCCCTGTTTACTGTATAGCCAGGCCACGGCCCCCAAGTACAGCAACGAATTTCTTTCCATCGGCATCGGCGCACGGGGGTTGGGCATGGCCAAGGCCCAGACGGCCATTGCCAGTGATGTAACCGCCGGCTACTGGAACCCGGCTGGTCTGCTGGACATCCCCACCCGCTACGAAGTCTCCCTCATGCACGCGGAGTACTTTGCGGGTATTGCCAAATACGATTATGCCGGCTTTGCCACCCCGATAGATTCGGTCAGCCACCTTGCCGTTTCGGCGATCCGATTCGGCGTGGATGATATTCCCGACACCCGCTTTCTTTTCGACGCCAGCGGTGCCATCAATTACAACAACATCACTTTCTTCTCGGCGGCTGATTACGCTTTTCTGGTTTCCTATGCCCGGAAGATCCGGAAACTTCCCGGACTAAAGGCCGGGGCCAACGTAAAAATCATTCACCGCAACGTCGGCAGCTTTGCCAATGCGTGGGGCTTTGGCTTCGATGCCGGTCTGCTGTACAAACACCGCAACTGGCGCTTTGGCCTCATGGCCCGGGACGTCACCAGCACCTTCAATGCCTGGTCCATCAATACCTCCCTGCTGCAAACGGTCTATAACCAGACAAATAACCGCCTGACGGCCAATTCAATCGAAATTACCCTGCCGAAGCTATCAGCGGGGGTGGCCCGTACGTTCCGGTTCAGAGAATCCTTTTCCCTGCTTGCCGCCGCCGACGCCGATTTTACCTTCGACGGCCGCCGCAACGTCCTGATCCGGTCAGAAGCAGTATCGGTAGATCCCCGGATTGGCCTGGAAGCCGGCTACCGGAATGTGGCCTTTCTCCGGCTGGGTGCCGGTGAGGTGCAGCGGATCAAAAATTTTGACAGCTCCACCTACACTGTTTTCCAGCCCAACTTCGGCCTCGGCTTCCGGCTCGGCAAATTTGGCATTGACTACGCCCTGACCGACATCGGAGACCGGTCGCAGTCACCCTATTCCCACGTTTTTTCCCTGAAAGCAGGTTTTTAAACTGGCTAATCATTCAGCAATGAATCTTCTCTGCGTACGAAGCAACATTTTCTCCAGATACAGGAATGAACAGAACCTGGTTGACAGGCGCAATGCCGGTTCATCCGCATCGGGTTCTTTCATGCTTTCCGTTCTGGTCCTGTTTTCATTCCTTTTGACAGGATTCAATGCCTCTGCCCAGACGTTTGGCAATGAATGGATCAACTTCAACCAGCAGTACTGGAAAATCCCCACTACCCGGACGGGTATCTACCGCCTGACAAGGGGTGATCTCCAGTCGGCCGGTTTTCCGGTGGCAACCGTTGATCCGCGGCGCATCCAGCTTTTTCACCGGGGGCAGGAGCAGGCGATATTTGTGAACGGGGAAGGTGATGCGGTATTCAATCAGGGCGACTTCGTGGAATTCTACGGGCAGCGCAACGATGGTACACTGGATGCAGAGCTATACATATATAATAAGGAGATTCCCCACTCCCACTACAGTCTGTATTCGGATACAGCGGCTTATTTTATCACCTGGCGGCTCGACAACGGCCTGGGCAGGCGGATGGAGAATTTTTACGAAGCCAATCTGACAGATATTCCGGCGGAAACTTATCACCTGGACGAGAAACTTCTCCTGCTGACCGACCAGTATTCGGTTGGACAACGCTACCAGCCGGGCTCCATCCGGAATGAGGCCGAGTACGGGCATTATGATACCGGAGAAGGCTGGACGGGCCTGAACGTGAACAAGTTCAACAGCATTGATTATACGCTTTCCGGGATCACCGGCATGGTCACTTCCGGCCCCAAACCGGACCTTGAAGTGCTGCTCGCCGGACGGATCAACCTGCAGCACAACGTGGAAATTCTTGCCGGCCCGTCGGCCACCAGTCTGCGATCCCTGGGCACGGTGCAGTTTGCCTATCATACCAGCAAAACCTTTAAAACCAGTCTGGAATGGACGGATATCAGCAGCACCGGTGCGGTGGTAATCCGGATGCGGGTAAACGGCTTTTCGGATGCAAACAACGATGCTGCATCGGTGTCGTATATCCGGCTGTTGTATCCCCAGCAGACCGATGCGGGCCGTGCCGGCAGTAAATATTTCTACCTGCGGCCCAACCCGGACGCAAAATCCTACTTTGAAATCAGTAATCCGGCGGCGCAGTCAGTGCTCTACGACATTACCAATCCCCATGCACTGCGCCGCATCACCACCAACACCAGCAGTGGCCGCCTGACCGCCGTAACCGACCGGGCAACCTCTGGTCTCAGGCTGCTGCTGACCAGTCAGGCCGAGGCTACGCCGGCTTCCATCGGAAGGGTCCGGTTCCGGAACATCAATCCCGCCATTCCCGATTACATTATCATTTCCCATAAAAACCTGATGAAGCCGGCAGGTGGGCATCCCGATGTGGTGAGGGCTTACGCGGCTTACCGGGCCTCAGCAGCCGGAGGCCGTTACGACACGCTGGTGGTGGATATGGATCTGCTCTGTAACCAGTTTGGTTACGGTGAATTCTCCCCGCTTGCCATCCGGCGGTTTTCCCATTACCTGTTGAAAAAAGGCAAGCCCCAGTTTTTGTTGCTGATCGGTCAAAGCCAGTACCCCTTCCGGATGCGCAAAGACCCCGACCGGTACAATAAGGACCTGGTGCCCACGGGCGGTTATCCGGGAACGGATGTGGCCCTCACAGCCGGGCTGGAAGGTTTGCCATTTGTACCGGCCATTCCTACCGGCCGGATCAGTACGGTCAATCCCCAGCACGTAGCCAACTACCTCAACAAAGTAATTGAGCACGAAGCCGCCCCGGCAGATGCCCTCTGGCGAAAACATCTGCTGCACCTGAGTGGTGGCCGCACCCAGACGGAACTGCAGCTTTTCAAATTATTCACGGATGATTTCCGGCGGGTAGCGGAAGGCACCTTTCTGGGTGGCAAAGTGACTACGCTCTCCAAAAAAACCGACAATTCGGTGGAGCTCATCAATGTTTCCGAACAGGTTAACAAAGGAGTCGGGTTGATCACCTTTTTCGGCCATTCCGGTCGCGGCGTGACGGATATTGAGATCGGCAGTGTTTCTTCGGATATTCAGGGCTACCGCAACAAAGGCAAGTACCCGATGATCCTGGTGAACGGCTGCCAGGCGGGTGACATTTTCAGCGGGGAGTACACCGTGGGCGAAGACTGGATCCTTACCGCCGACCGGGGAGCCATTCTGTTTATGGCCCACAGCGGCGTCGGTTACTCCCTTCCGCTTAAACGCTACTCTGACTGGTTTTACCAGACGGCCTTCGGCGACAGTTTATTCATCGGAAAACCCGTCGGAGTCATTCAGCAGGAAAGCATCAAACGCTTTGCGGACGGCATTACGGGTTATGATCTGGAAATGACCCACGCCGAACTGATTACCCTGCAGGGTGACCCGGCCGTGAGCATTGCCCCGCTCACCAAACCTGACTATTACACCAGCGGCGACCAGATTTTCCTCAAATCCTTCGACAATAGCGCCATTACAGCCGTAACGGATTCCTTTCAGCTGGGCATCATTGTATCCAATTTTGGCAGCATCAACCGCAATAAACTACCGGTTACGGTGCGGCGGGTGCTAGGCGACGGCACCACCCAAACCTTTGATACCATTTTTTACAATCCGGTTTATTATCAGGACACGCTGTATTACACGGTCCGCACCAATGGCCTTTCTTCGGGCGGCTCCCAGCGGTTTGAGGTATATCTTGACCCGAAAAATGCAATTGCGGAACTGAACGAAACCAACAACAATGTCATCCTTGATTATGTACTGCCTTCCGTGGGTGCAGTGCCCTTGTTTCCCCGGGAATACAGCATTGTGAGCGGGCAGCCGGTCCGGTTCATCGCGCAGTCAACGGCTAACCCCGTCCGCGAACGCAGCTACGTACTTGAACTCGATACGACAAGCACCTTTGCCAGCCCCGGCAAGCGCAGCACTACCCTTACTGCCGGATTACTGCCTTCATGGGAAGCAAACCTGCTCAGCAGCGCCGCCAGTCACGACAGCACCGTGTATTACTGGCGCATCCGGTACGCCGACCAGCCCGAAGGGCCGGAAAATACGTGGGCGGCGAGTTCCTTTATCTACATCAAAGATAGTCCGGAAGGCTGGTCACAGAGCCGGTTCCCGCAATTCTCGAAGGCAGGGCTGAATCAGGTCCTCCGGAACTCGCCAACTGAGAAATGGGAATTCCCGGAGGTAACATCCCGCATCCGGGTAACTACCTATGGCCCCGCCTATCAGCCGGGCTCCCACCAGCTGGTGGAAATGGCCATCAATGAGGGACTGGTGGTATTCGGGGGACGCTGCGGTACGGATAACCTGCTGGCAGTTGCTTTCGACAAGTCAACAATCCGGCCTTATTCCGTACTCCCCAACCTGATCTGCGGCCGCGACCCGCTGGTGACCAACTTTTTGTCCAACGGGTTTCTGGCCGCCAATGGTTTACATTCTTACCTCGAAAAGGTAAAAACGGGTGATTATGTGCTGCTCTACACGACGGGTACCATCAACTTCGGTACCTGGTCGGCGGCCATGCGGCAGGACCTGATCAGCATCGGTGCCGACCCTGCCAAAGTAGCCTCGCTGCAAAACGGTCATCCTTATATCATCATCGGCAGAAAAGGGGCTGCCCCAAGCACGGCAACTGAAATACTGGCCGGTACAGAAAACGGTGCCAGCCCCGACGCCCAGAGCATTTCGCTGCGGACAACCCTGACCGGACGAAGCACCAGCGGCTTTATCACTTCATCGGTAGTCGGACCTGCCAGTCTGTGGGGCAACCTGTACCACAAAGTGCTGCCGTCCGAAACCGGCGGCAGCGACAACTGGCGGCTGGAAGTACTGGGCGTGGACCTGCAGGGCAGGGAAACTGTCGTGACTGATTCGGTAAAGGCAAGCCCGGAAGACCTTGACTTCGTGAGTTCGCAACAATATCCCTACCTGAAGCTGCGCCTCTGGGTGGCTGATCCGGTTAACCTGACGCCGCCCCAGCTGAATAAGTGGCAGGTGATTTTTGCCGGCGTGCCGGAAGGCCTGATCAATCCGGAAACGCACGCCGCCAGTTACCAGGTACCGGAAAAGTTTGAGGGACAGGAGTTCTCCCTGCCCTTTGTTTACCAGAACATTTCCCTGAGGGACTTCACCGACTCACTGACGGTGCAATACACGTTGCTTAGTCTTGAATCCCGGCGTCAGCAGATTTTCAGCTTCAAAATAAAACCGCTGGCGGCCGGCGAAACGATTACCTTCTCCATTCCCGTCCGGACGGAAAGCATGACCGGAGACAACCGGCTGCAGGTATTTGTGAATCCGCGGCTGCTGCCGGAGCAGAACTACGCCAACAACATCATGGAGGTGCCCTTCCGGGTGGTCCGTGACCAAATTCACCCGGTGCTGGATGTCACCTTCGACGGCGTACGGATCATGGACGGTGATATTGTCGCGCCCAGCCCGCTGATTACCGTGAGCCTGAAGGACGAAAACCGCATTCAGATCCGCCGTGACACGGCAGGCATGGAACTTTACCTGAAGAAACCCTGTCAGGGCTGCGCATTTGAGCGGATCAGCCTCGGCAGCACCGACGTGAGGTGGGTACCGGCCGGACCGGAAAACAACTTTCTGCTGGAGTACAATCCCAAAAACCTGCCTGATGGTACGTACACCCTCCGGGTTCAGGGAACTGACGTCAGCGGCAACGTGTCGGGCACACAGCCGTACCGGATCAGTTTTGAGGTTGTGAACGAGTCGAAGATCACGCACTTCTATCCTTACCCCAATCCGTTCTCCACCAACACCCGCTTTGTATTCACCCTTACCGGTGCCAATATTCCCGACCAGATCAAAGTTCAGATCATGACGGTGAGCGGCAAGGTGGTCCGGGAGATTACGCAGGATGAACTCGGGCCGATCCGGATCGGCAACAACATCAGCTCCTATGCCTGGGACGGCACCGATGAGTTTGGCGACAAACTGGCCAACGGCGTTTACCTGTACCGGGTCATTACCCGGATAAACGGCCAGTCCGTTGAGCACCGGGCCACCGCTGCCGACAAGGCCTTTAAGCACGAATACGGCAAGCTGTACATTCTGAGGTAATAATGGTTCTTCACCCGGGCATCAGCTTATAAGTAGCTGCGCAATTTTAAATTGTGAATTTTAGATTTTGAATACCAAAGTAATCCTCTGACAGTCAGACCTTTTTAGCCAAAAAGCTAAAATCCAAAATGCCCTGTAATTTTGCCTGCTTACTTAAAGCAGTATTCTTCCGGCTTCAAAATCCATCCTCCTTACGCGGGGATGGATTTTTTCTTTTCCTGCCGGACAGCTACGGATACAACCGTACGCCATGTCAGCCGTATGCTACCATCATACACCAAACCAAACCCAAAGTATTATGCTGGATAGCCTGATCAACCTCGCAAAAGAAAACCTGACCGGCGTGGTAAACAGCCAACCTGAGCTGCAGAACCGGGATACGCAGGAAACCGCCCGGGTCACGGGCCAAACCATTCTGGAAGAACTGACCCACCAGGCGCAGTCCGGTGAAACCTCCGGGATCATGGAAATGCTTTCGGGCAGTCAAACGAACGCTGGTCATCCGGCAGTAAACAGCATGATTCCCGGAGTGGTGGGCAAACTGGCAAGCCGGCTGGGTATATCGGAGGGGACGGCCCGCACCCTTGCCATGGCAGCTATCCCGATGATCATGAACATGATGAATGGTCAGGTCACTCAGGCACAGAAAGGCGGCCTGGACATCGGCAGTATGCTCGGGGGCCTGATGGGAGGTGGCGGTCTGGCGGGCTTAGGTGGCCTGATGGGCGGAAACTCCGGAAGCAGCAAGGATAAGGGAAACTCCCCGGACATGCTCGGCGGCATCCTCGGTAACTTTATGAAATAGAGAAAAATTACGAATTACGGATTACGCCGCTTCAGGCACCGCGGCTGATCGGGTGCAGTACTGCTTTATGTAATCCGTAATCCGTAATTATATTATTCTACTCCCATTGCCTGGGCCATCGCTTCATTGACCGTGTACACGGGCAACTGACAGGTGCGGTTGAAACAGACGTACAGCGTAGTTTGCCCGTTGATGGCCTCCCGGTTCTCCAGCAGCGGCATCCGGCTTTCACCAACCGTGCCGGCCAGCACCTTGTTGGGGTAATACATATGGTCAATTTCCTGCCGGTACACCTGCGCCTCCGGGCCGACAATGGCAATTTCCGCCGTGGGTTGGGTCCGGTAAGAGAACAGACTGGCCCAGTTGGAGAGAAACTGCGGCTCGGCCAGCACCAGTTTTTTCACCTGCGAGAGCATTTTGTCCGACAAAGCCGACCACAGCGGTTTGCCGAGCAGCAGGCCCAGCTTGTGCAGGTTGGTGGCCATCACAGAATTGGAAGCCGGAATGACATTGTCGAATAGTTCCTTTTTGCGGGCAATCAGCTTTTCGGCATTCCGGTCGGTAAAGAAAAAGAGGTTTTCCTGCTCATCGAAGAAATTCTCAATGGCGTAGGCAGTCAGTACTTTTGCCTCCTCCAGCCATTCTTCGGCAAAGGTAGCCTCGTAGAGGGCAATGTAGCCGTCAATGACAAAAGCGTAATCTTCAAGGTAGCCGGCAATAGTAGCCCGGCCCCCTTTCCATGAGTGGAACAACCCATTGCCATTGCGGAGGTGATCCCGCAAAAAAACGGCGTTCTGCAGGGCAAGGTCCAGCATACTCAGTTCTCCGAATACCCGGAACGCGTCCACCAGGCCCTTCAGCATGATCCCGTTCCAGGAGCAGAGAATTTTGTCATCCAGCCCGGCCGCACCCGCGCTTCCCTTTTGGCCAGCAGGTTCTGATTGAAAGCCCGCAGGGCCACTTTGAAAGCCAGCGGATCAAGGCCGTTCAGCCGGGCAAACTCATCCCCGGGCATCGACCGGTGCAGGATATTGCAGCCATGCTCCCAGTTGCCGCCAATGGTAACCTTATAATATTCCCGGAACAGATCCGTAGTCATGTCTTCCGGTACCGGAATGCCGGCGGTTGCCTGCCGCCACCTGGTCCGTCCAGACGTAAAACCGGCCTTCTGTTCCTTCACTGTCAGCATCCAGAGCCGAGTAAAACCCGCCTTCCGGACTGGTCATTTCCCGGCGCACGAAGGCTGCCGTCTGGAACACGATTTCGCGGTACAGGTCGTCCTTGAAGGCGGCGTAAGCCTCAGAATACAAACCGATCAGTTGCCCGTTGTCGTACAGCATCTTCTCGAAATGGGGCGCAAACCACTCTGCATCTACCGAATAACGGGCAAAGCCTCCTCCCGCCTGATCGTAGATACCGCCCATCGCCATGCGGTCGAGGGTGAGTTTGATTTGCTCAAATACGTCCACCCGCTGAGTGATCTGGTAGTATCTTAACAGGAAGTAGTAAATAGCAGGCATCGGAAATTTGGGCGCTTTGTTCATGCCGCCGTGTTCGCGGTCAAACCGCGCAGCCAGCTTGTCATACATCTGGTCCATTTCGGCGGCCGTATAAGTGGCCTCACCCGCCGAGAGGCCATACTTCTGGCTGTCCGTCACCGCAATATGCTCCGCAAACTGATCCGCCGACTCCTCGATTTTCTCCCGGTAGCTGGTCCTGAAATGTTCGGTGATACTCTGTAGTACGCTGGCCCAGTCCTGCGGCGGAAAATAGGTGCCGCCGTAGAATGGTTTAGCATCGGGGGTCAGGAATATATTCAGTGGCCAGCCGCCGTGAACGCCCATGGCCCGCACGGCGTCCATATAAATGGCATCCACATCGGGCCGTTCTTCCCGGTCCACCTTGATGGAAATGAAATTTTCGTTCATCAGCTGGGCCAGTTCTTCGTTCTCGAAGCACTCGCGCTCCATGACGTGGCACCAGTGGCAGGCTGAGTAGCCAATGCTCACAATGATCGGTTTGTCTTCGGATTTTGCCTTTTGCAGCGCCTCCGGTCCCCACGGATACCAGTTTACGGGATTGTTGGCGTGCTGCAGCAGATACGGGCTGGTTTCGCCGGCAAGGCGGTTGGGAGCGCGGCCGGGCGGCGGATTGAGCGGGAGTGGTCATAAGTAGCGGCGCAGTTTTAAATTGTGAATTTTAGATTTTGAATGGCGCTCTAAACGATTGACTTTTAGTCTTCAGGTCAGAAAGTATAAACCAATCATACCGGAGAATTCTGCCTGCTTAAGAAAGGCGATGAGGTTGGGTCAGACAAAATCTTCCTTTCCGGGAAAGCTCCTTTTTCAACGCTATACCCGGTCAATGGTTTTTGTGGGCGCTTGTTGAATTTACAGCATTCCTCCAAAGTTACAATGAGTTGGTCATCAATACGTTCTAATAATCATTTAACAAAATCAAGGAAATAAACCATACCTCTTTGGCCGCAGGGACGTATAAGACAGGAGTCATTTTGCCGGAGCTGAAAAGCTTCCCGGTTAAAACACATGATTCAATACAGAAAATCACTCGTATGAAAACAGAAGATATAGCCAGCCTCGACTGGCAAAATATGTTGATTGGCAACACTTCTGCGGCATTTCTGGTAGAGCTGGCCATTCGCCTTTTCATTCTGATCCTTGCCGTATTGCTGGTCACCCGGATCGCCGGCCGGGGTACAGCCGCCGGAATGAGTGCGGCAAGTCTGACCGGCGCTGTCGCCGCAGGTGCCGTGTTCGGCGGGATCGTATTCTTGCCTTCACTTGGCCTGATTCCGGTGATCGCCATTGTCTTTACGCTGCTTTTCGTGCAGCTTCTCATTTCTGAACGGAAGAAGCCTGCCGCAGTTGCCACCGAAGATACTCCCGAAAAAGTAGTGACACTGGTGGAAGACGGCCGCCTGAAGTTTGAAACCATGAAGAAACGGGGTATGTCCCATGAGCACCTTTTTGAATTTCTCCGTACCCAGGGCATTGAACACCTGGGCCAGGTGCGGCGGGTATTCTGGGAGACCAACGGCAAATTCAGCCTGTACACCACCGTTAACGCAAAGCCCGGCCTCTCTGTACTTCCCGAAAAGGAAAGAGACCTTGTGCTGGAAACAGCCGTGCCGGAGCATTTTGCCTGCGCCGACTGCGGCAATATCATGATGAGTGAAAGTGCTCCCATTGTCCGCTGCACCCGTTGTGCTCAGCTGTCATGGGTGGAGGCAGTGCAGGAACTACGGAAGGCCGAACAAACCGGGAAATCTCTCAATAATCAGCATACTCTCCTGCGCCGGCAGGTATACTGATCGGTTATTGGTTGGTTGTTATTGGTTATTCATTCGTTGAAACGGATGAAGGGTGGGAATCAGAATCAGGCGTAGTGCAGTCGGAGGTCTTTTCTCCTGGTATTGAGAACAGGTTAAGGGTATACTTATCACCCGTACACATCCCGCCGGTGAGCTACCCGGCGTACATCTACCACAAGCACGGCATCTTCTACCGAGTAGACTATCCGGTAGTCACCGACATGGATCCGGTACAGGTTTTTCCCGCCTTTAAGCTTCTTGCACCCTGCCGGACGGGGGTCATCAGCTAAGGCAGCAACCTGAGGAATGACGCGCTGGACCACGTCAGCGGACAGCTTTTCGATTTCTTTAGCCGCCGGTTTGCTGACTACTACCTGGTAAGCGGGCATCCTGAGTCAGCCTGCCTTGTTTTTTCAAGTCGGCCATCAGCTGCTCTAAAGGGACTTTCTCGTCATCCTTGCGAGCCTCAGCTATCAGTACGTCGTAGAAGTCCTCCCAAAGCTCCCCGTACTTGCGCAGGTCAATCTGTACAGCGATGCGGTTGTTCTGATCATCGGTTAGAAAGTGAATACCTTCCATTGCTTATTTCATTTTACTTAAAGTTAAGACTTCTGATTTGGAATTTTGTCGGATTACTGCTGCGCAACCGTAAATTTTAGATTTTGAATGATGAATTTTAAATGAATGATGCTATAAATTGATTGATATGCGGCTTTATTAGCCGCATTTGCTGTTTGTTATTTGTTATCTGAGTCCGTTTTTCTTCAGAACAGTTTAAGCTGACGGAAGCCGCAATGGCTTTGCTCGTGTTCCAGCAGCCACTGCTTTCGGGTGAGCCCGCCGGCGTAACCCACCAGTTTGCCGTTGTTGCCGATCACCCGGTGGCAGGGCAACACCAGGCAAAGTTTATTCTTTGAATTGGCATTACCAATGGCCCTTACTGCGTTGGGATCGCCCACCTTGCGGGCCAGCGAAAAGTAAGAGGTTACTTTCCCGTACGGAATCTTAGTCAGTTCATTCCAGATCTGCATCTGGAACTGTGTGCCCTCAAACTGCAACGGCAGTTCAAAATCCTTCAGATTCCCCTTGAAATAATCGTCCAGCTGCGCCCGGCAATCGCGGAGGCACACCGGATTCAGGGCCGATTCCGGCCGGGCCTTCCCATCCACAAACTGAACCGAAGTAATAGCCTCTTCAGTGCTGGCAATCTCCAGTAAACCGATCGGGGAAGGAAAATAGGTCAGATAAGGAGCCATACAAGGAACTTGCAGATATCGGTTACCGGAAAATAAAGCTGAAAACTGCAGGAAAGCAATCACGAATATACAGCCAGATAGCTGCCCTTTCAAAATCTTCCGTTTTGCCTGTGAAGGCCTGTGAAGGGCTGAGAGGCAGCTCAGGGTACCTTTTCCGATTTGCGCAAGCGGATTTTATTGCTCATTTTGGAAGGTCAGAACCATCAGAAATTCTGCACAGCCTGTATGTCAAAAAAAATTCTTTTCTTTTTCCTGCTGCTCCTTTCTCCAACCCTGCAGGCTCAGCAGCCCCTGCAAACTCCATCTCACTTTCTGGGCTACCCTCTGGGCGAACAGTTCACCCCGCACCACAACATCATCCGGTATACCGAACACGCTGCTGCTCAGGCACCTGACCGGGCAAAGTTGGTTCAATACGGCACAACATATGAGGGCCGTCCGCTGGTGGTGCTGGTGGTAGGCTCGGCGGACAATATGAGCCGTCTGGAGGCGATCCGCACCAACCACCTCAAAAGCATCGGACTGATGCCCGGCCAGCCCGGCCCCGACAAAGCGGCCATTGCCTGGATGAGCTACAATGTTCATGGCAATGAGTCTGTATCATCAGAGGCCGTGATGCAGGTCATCTATGATCTGCTGAATACCCAGAACACAAAAATGCAGGAGTACCTGAACAATACGGTGGTTTTGCTCGACCCCTGCATGAACCCTGATGGCCGCGAACGGTACGTCCAGTGGTACAATCAGGTGGCGGGTAAACCCTTCGATATTTCATCCTACGCCCGTGAGCATTTCGAGCCGTGGCCGGGTGGCCGCGCCAACCACTACCTGTTCGACCTCAACCGCGACTGGGCCTGGATGACCCAGAAAGAGACCTGGCAGCGCATCCAGCTATACAACCAGTGGATGCCCCACCTCCACGCCGACTTCCACGAACAGGGCGTGGATAACCCCTACTATTTTTCTCCGGCCGCCAAACCTTTCCATCAGGAAATCACACCGTTCCAGCGCAAGTTTCAGAATCTGATCGGCGACTACAACCGCAAATACTTTGACGCCAACGGCTGGCTTTACTTTACCCGCGAGCGGTTCGACCTGTTTTACCCCAGCTACGGCGATACGTGGCCTACCTTCAACGGCGCAATCGGCATGACTTACGAACAGGGCGGTTCGGGCCGGGCCGGGCTCGGCATCCTGCGCAATGAAGGCGACACCCTCACGCTGAAAGACCGGATTGCCCACCACCACACGGCCAGCCTTGCCACGGTAGAGGCCGTGTCGTCGAACAGCGACGAGATCATCCGGGAGTTTGCCGGCTATTTCCGCAATGCCGCCCGCAACCCTCCGGGAAAATTCAAATCGTACGTTTTCAAAGCAAAGGGAGCCGGAGACCGCCTGACTGCCTTCACCGATTTTCTGACCGGACAGGGCATCCGCTTCGGCTACGCCGGCAAGGGCGGCCCGGTCAGCGGTTACCGCTACCAGACTGGTAAAACTGAATCGGCTAAGCTGGAAGAAAATGATCTGGTGGTCAGTGCTTTTCAGCCAAAGGCAGTGCTTCTTAAAGTACTGATGGAGCCTGATCCGGCGCTGGAAGATTCCGTCACCTACGATATCACCTCGTGGGCGCTGCCCTATTCCTTCGGACTGGACGCCTACGCCACCAAAACGCGCCTGACCCCGGGTGACAAACCGGCTCCGGCAGCAGCAGTGGCCAGTCCGGCTGCGGCGACCAGCAGGCCATATGCCTACCTTGCCGGCTGGAGTGGCGTACCCGACATTCAGTTTATGTCGGCACTGCTCAGGCAAAAGGTGAAGGTCCGTTGCGCAGAAGCTCCCTTCGAAACCGGCAACCGGCAATACCCCCGGGGCACCCTGATCATTACCCGTACCGGCAACGAAGGGATGGGTACCGCCTTTGACCGGATTGTGAGCCGTACGGCCGATTCCCTCAAGGTTATGGTGACTCCGGTTGCCTCGGGCTTCGTAACCACCGGCTCCGACTTCGGCTCCGACCGGGTGCGTTACGTAAAGGCGCCCCGGGTGGCGGTGCTGGCCGGCAATTACATTTCTTCGCTGGGCTTCGGGGAGGTATGGCACTATTTTGAGCAGCAGATCGGCTACCCCGTTACGGTGCTGGAAACGGGCTATCTGCCAATGGTTCCGCTGAACCAGTTTGACGTACTGATCATGCCGTCGGGCAGCTACGGCAGCATCATCAACGACCGCATGCTGACCTCCCTGAAAGACTGGGTCCGGGCGGGCGGACGGGTGATTGCGCTGGAGAGTGCAGTTGGTTTTTTTGCTGACCGCCCCGACTTTGAAGTAAAGCGTAAAAAGCCTGAAAAAAAGGCAGATAAGTCCGCAACTGTGTCCCGGTATGATACAATTTCCACCTTCGCCAACCGGGAAAGGGACATGCTCCGCGAAGAGGTACCGGGGGCTGTGTACCGCGTCACCCTCGATGAAACGCACCCGCTGGCCTTTGGCTACGGCAACACCTATTATAGTCTGCTGCGCGATGCAGTTGATTACGAGTTTCTGGCCAAAGGCTGGAACGTGGGCTACCTCAAAAAGGACAGCTACGTAAGTGGCTTCGCTGGCAGCAAGGCCAAAGAAAAGCTGAAAGATACCTTTATCCTCGGCGTGCAGGAACTGGGCCGGGGCCAGATGATCTACATCAACAGCAGTCCGCTTTTCCGTGCCTTCTGGCAGAACGGAAAGTTGATGTTTGGCAACGCCGTGTTTCTGGTGGGCAGCAATTGAAAAGCCGGCAAACCGATTCCGGCGGAAAACGTATAGTTGCAGATGTCAGAGAAAGGAACACTCACCGTGGGCGGTGTGCCCGAACATTTCAATCTGCCGTGGCACCTTGCTATTCAGCAGGGGCTTTTTGGTAAGGAAGGCCTGAACATTCACTGGCGGGAGTACCCCGGCGGTACGGGTGCTATGATCCGGGACTTGCGCAGCGGTGATCTGGACGCAGCCGTGTTGCTGACCGAGGGCATTGTGGCCGGCATCTGCAAGGGCAACCCGAGTCAGATTATTGCGCCTTACGTAGTTTCTCCCCTGATCTGGGGCATTCACGTACCGGCCGGGTCTGCTTTTCACGAAGTGGAGGCATTACAGGGAAAACGGTTTGCCATCAGCCGGTACGGTTCCGGATCGCACCTGATGGCTTACGTCCACGCCCGGCAGCGCGGCTGGGACCCGGAAGCCCTCCAACTGGTTCTGGCCGGTGACCTGACCGGAGCCCGGAAAGCATTCAGGCACGGTGAAGCGGATGCTTTTATGTGGGAAAAAACCATGACCCAGCCGCTGGTGGACAACGGTGAGTTCCGGCGGGTAGGCGAATGTCCCACGCCATGGCCTTCTTTCGTGATTGCCGCGCGGATAGAGGTAATTGAGCAGGACACCCAATCACTACGCCGGATGCTTGAGGTGATTGCAAAGTCAAGTCAGAACTTTAAAGGCAGCTCCCAGTCCGTACGGATTGTTTCAGAACGCTTCGCCATCCGGCCGGAGGATGTTGCCGCCTGGTTTGCCCATACCCGATGGGCGGATCGTTCCGGTCAGGAGTTGACAGACAATGTGCTGCAGCATGTGATGGATACGCTGCTGGATATTCAGGTGATTGATGAAGCTGTACTGGCTAACCAGTTGTTTAATAGGTTATAATCTATTCTTAAAACATTCTTTTTATTCCCTTCCCGCAGTCGTTTGGCTCCTGCCGGGTGACAATCCCCGAGGCCTCATAACTATAGATAGCGTCACAACTTGCCGGAAAGACCGGAATGGCAAGCGGTAAATTTTCAAAGAGATTGATTGTTTCCCGCAGAAAAGAGTTTCCCGCAGATTATGATTTCCCGCAGATTCACGCGGATAAGGGCGCAGATTAGCTTCGCAGAGATAATTTTCGCAGAAAGTCTCTGTTTCCCTTGCAGTGGGCGGAAGTAGAGAAGATCTGCGCCGGATACGGAGCAGACGCCCTCTGTGTGGTGGAAACTTTTGATACCGACACGCAGATTGTCCCGACTACCCGTACGATTGAGGAGAAAGACAAGGAGGGCAACGTGCGCAAGCGGACGGAGTTCGTTGCCAATCTGATGGTACAGGTGAAAATGGGCTTCCGGTTGTATGATTTAAAAGACAGGAGCATCCGCGATGAGTTTCTGGGCCGGCACTCTCTTTTCTGGACCAGTGTGGGGCATTCCCCGCAAGCTGCCCTGGCTACGCTGATCAATAAAAGTGAAGCCACTGACCGCGTCAGTTACGCCATCGGCAACAGTACGCCGCCCGGATTGCCCCGGCCTGGATCACCGTAGAAAGAGAATATTACAAGAAAGGCGGCGACTCCCGCATGAAGCCTGCTTTCCGGATGGCTTACGTAAACGATTGGGACGGAGCGGCCCTGCTTTGGGAACAGATTGTGGCAACTTCAGGCGGAAGAACCGCTGGCAAAGCTGCCTACAACCTGGCCATTGCCCTGGAAGTGACCGGCCGCCTGGATGAAGCCAAGGCATGGAGCGACAAGGCTTACACGCTGTATGGCAACAAAAAGGTCCGCAGTTACAGCAGCTACGTGCTCGACCGCCGGATCTACGACAACCAGCGACTGCAAAACCAGATGAAAAGCGTCGCCAACAACTGATTCTTCCGAAATTGCTTTACTGGTTGAAGCCCCTGCAGATTCGTTCAGCAGGGGCTTTGTCCTTTGCCTGAACTGACACGTGAGAAAGCTTTGAATCATCAGTTTTTATTGAAATCTGGAGGATCACCCGTATCTTCCGCAGACTCAGCCACCGAAGCGTTTACTCCCGGAAATTCATGTATCTCTGCTCTACCCTGCTGCTTTCGGCATTCTTTGTCCTGATCACCCAAACGGTAAGCGACCCTATGCCCCACCCCCCCACTCCCGCCGCCCACAGATACACCTTTCTTTCGCTTGGCGACTCTTATACCATCGGCGAAAGTGTGGAAACCAAAGACCGCTGGAGTGTACAACTGGCCGCCATGCTTCGTAAAAAGGGAATTGACATGGCCCCGCCGGACATCATTGCCCGCACCGGCTGGACCACCGCCGAACTGGCAGAAGCCATCGGGAAAAGCGGGAACTCTAAAAAATACGACCTCGTTTCCCTGCTGACCGGCGTAAACAACCAGTACCGGGGCCAGCCTCTGGACCGCTACCAGACTGAGTTTCGTGAACTGCTCCAGACCGCCATCCGGTACGCCGGCAATCAGCCCAACCGGGTCATTGTGGTCTCCATTCCCGACTGGGGAGTAACGCCCTTCGCCCAGGGACGCGACCGGGCCAGGATTGCGGCCGAAATTGACGCCTTCAATGCCGTTTGTCTGCAGGAGTCACGCAAAGCGGGAGTGAAATTTTTCAACATTACGCCCCTTTCGCGGCAGGCGGCAGTTGATGCGGTACACGTGGCTTCGGATGGGCTGCACTTTTCGGGCCGGCAGTACGGGTTATGGGCAGAGCAGATGCTGCCGGAAGTCATGAAGATTTTCAGGAAATAAGAATTTGAATGATTATATGGTTATATGATTGAATTGCTAACTTGTTGCATTGTCAGCATTGTCTGCCTTTGAAGGATCATGCCGGTCAGCCAACCATCCAACCATTTAACAATTCAGCCATATAACAATTTAACCATACAACCACCACTTTTGTCATTTGGGCAAGGGCTACGCCGGCAGTGGGCCGTCAATCAGGGAACAGTGCCAGCGGGCCTCTTTCCACCCGTCGGGGGTTAGTTTCCAGACAATGGTGGCGGCGCAGAAATACTTCATCGGCTGGCCCTGCACTTTCAGGTGCTGGCAAAAATCCACTACTGACCAGGCTACCGCGGGATAGGTACGCACCCGGTAATTCATAATTTCAGTGTAAGCCTCGGCTTCCATTGCCTCCATCTGAGCGAAAAAATTGCTGAACCAGTTTTCCCAGCTGGTCCGGTCAGGTATAACCTTACTCTTTCCTTCCTGATCAATATCCACGATGCCAAAATCATCGTCGCATAGCTTGCTCAGTTCCTCAAAATCATGTGTATTGATGCAATGAAAAAGACGCCTGGTTTCATCGTAAAGAGGGGCTTTACTGAATGAATTACCATCAGATTGAGAAATCGACAGGGAACCACCATTCATGGAAGTATTTTTATATCATTATTCGCAAATACCCGGCCTCAGGTTTGGCTGCTGTGTTTACTAAATAGGTCCTATTCTGCTGTTTTCCAAATTTTTATAAATTTTTTAGAAAGTACAGGACCAATCGTAATTAATTTTTACAGAAGAGTGAAAAATTTGATATGCCTCCTCACCCCCGGAAAGCGGCACCTATTGAAAATAACAACGGACAGGAAAGATTTTATTATCTTGTATTCTTACGCGTTTTCCAGCTGAACCTTCAGATTAACCGCTTCCCGGATGATTCGTATTCTGTCTTTTCTGCGCCGCATCAGTTTGCTAAGCCTCTCTCTGGCGGTACTTACCGCTTTTACCATAAGCTCCGATGAACCAACCGATTATCTGACGGCCAGTTTCCACAAGGAGCGGCGGGACGCCCTGCGGCGGATGCTGCCTCCCAATTCGGTAGCCGTATTTTTCGCAGCGCCGGTCCGCAACCGGGCCAATGACGTGGAGTTTGTGTACCACCAGGATCCCGACTTTTACTACCTGACCGGTTACCGGGAGCCTCACGCGGTACTGCTGCTTTTTGCCGACCCCCAGAAAGATGCAGCGGGCCAAACTTACCACGAAATGTTGTACGTTCAGCGCCGCGACCCGAAAGCCGAAATGTGGGCTGGCCGCCGGCTCGGCACCGAAGGAGCAAGTAAGACACTGGGACTCCAAAAGGTAGCTGAGAATAAAGAATTTGCCGCCACCGCTCCGGACTTCCGCAACTTCAGTAAAGTCTTTTTCCACGAATTCCGGAATGACGTACGGGACGACAAGAAAGACTCCGCTGACCTGTACGACCTGATCCGGGACTTCCGGCAGAAAACCAATTACCCCACGGATTACGATGCCCGGCGGTATTCCCTTTATGAACTGCTCCGGAATTCGGGTAAGGATAATAGCGTCAATGCAGCCCAGACGATAAGCAACTATCAGAGTTATTATCCCAGTCTGCAAAACGATCCCGTGCTGAAGGAATTCGTGCAGGCCGCCGACGCCAAAGCCCGGGCCAGGGTGGTGGCCAAAGTTCCCAAAACCAACCTGGACGGCTACACCCTGCCCGGTTTCATGGATCAGATGCGCGAAACCAAACTGCCGGAAGAAATCAAGCTTCTGCGCAAAGCCGTATTCATTTCGGCCGTGGCCCAGCAGGAAGTGATGAAAGCCTTGCACCCCGGCATGTCGGAGCGGGAGGTGCAGGGCATCCACGAGTTTGTGTACCGGAAGTACGGCGCTGAGTTTGAAGGCTACCCCAGCATTGTGGGTGCGGGAAACAACGGTTGCGTACTGCACTACATTGAAAACAACCGCACAAAGCTGAACACGGATCTGGTGCTGATGGACATCGGCGCGGAGTACCACGGCTACACTGCCGACGTAACCCGCACTGTTCCCGCCAGCGGAAAGTTCAACCCGGAGCAGCGGGCCATTTATGACCTGGTGTACCGGGCTCAGGAGGCTGGCATCGCCGCCTGCCGGGAGAAACGATTTCCGGGACCCGCACGTAGCCGCCGCGGAAATCATTAATAAAGGCTTGGTTCAACTGGGCATCATCAAAGACTTGAAAAACAAGCACCTGTACTTTCCGCACGGTACCTCGCACTACCTCGGGATGGACGTGCACGACCGGGGCACCTACGGTCCGCTGAAGGTAAACTCGGTCATTACAGTCGAGCCGGGCATCTACATTCCGGAGGGTAGCCCTGCGACAAAAAGTGGTGGGGTATTGCTGTCCGCATTGAGGACGACATTCTGATTACCCAGGCTGGTCCGGAAAACCTCTCTGCTACCGCCCCGCGGAAGGCCGAAGACATTGAGAAGCTGATGGCTGAAAAGAGTGTCCTCAACGACCTCAAACTGCCAGAGCTGGACTAGCAGTAGCAGTGAAGTCTCCCTTGCCGGTTCATTCACCCATTCCCATGCTTTCCTTTCTTCAGCAACCCTACCCACTCAGCGACCCAAACCTTAAAAAAGCCGTTATCCAGTCCCTGCTTGTCGGCTTGTTCGTCACTTTTGTGCTGGTGGTCTTCCAGCCCTTTGGTTCGTACAACTGGCAGCACCCCTACAAAGTGCTCATCCTGTCGGGCTTTGGTATGGTGGCTTCAGTCACTTCTTTTCTGAACTTCTTTGTATTTCCCAAACTGCTGCCATCGGTTTTCCGGGAGGCGCAGTGGACAGTCTGGAAAGAGTTGCTGTGGAACCTGCTGCCGATTCCCGCCGGAGGCTTTCTGAGTACCCTATACGGCTCGCTGACCGGCTCAATGCCGCTTACCCTCCTTCAGGTAACGTACATGATCCCGGTGGTTTTTCTGGTGGGACTTTTTCCGGCAATTCTACTGGTTTTGGTCAATTATCTCTACCTGTTACGGAAATACCGGTCCCCGGAAGAAAGTATTCTCCGGCCAACTCCTGAATTGACCGAAGACATTCAAACGCTGGTGCTCGTGGCCGATAACCAAAAGGATAAACTTGTGTTACCGGCCAGCGAACTGCTCTTTATCGAAGCAAGTGACAATTACTGTACATTTTTCCACCATGAAAGGGGGAAGCTTACCAAAACGTTGTTGCGCAGCAGCCTGAGCCGACTGGAAAGCCAGATCCATCATCCCCGGATCATCCGCTGCCACCGGTCTTACCTGGTCAATCTGGACCGGATTCAATCCGTTGCCGGCAATGCGCAGGGGTATAAGCTTTTCTTTGACAGCTACGAAGCGCCGGTGCCGGTAGCCCGGTCTTACTCAGCAACGGTAAAAGCTTATTTTTCCGCCAGCTAACTGCCCCACAGTCTGCCCCATTCGTCCCCGACCTTTTCCATTGGCCCCGTTTCCTTCCTGATCAGCCCTTTTTCCGGCGGCAGGTTTTACGGCTTTCTACATTTGAGAGACCGTTTTAACCCGCATCGCCATGAAAAAAATTGCCAGAAAGATTCTGCTTGCCATTGTCCTGACCCCGCCCGGGCTGCTCATTGCCGGTACCATCGCCTACATGCTGTACAGCCTGCTGGCGGTGGGCGGCGAAAGTACCGTCCACCAGGATTACCTGAAAAAAAACATGGAAACCATCCGGCCCGGTGCGTCCAACCAGTTTGGTCTTTTTGATGCTGCTTTTTACGCAAACAAAATCTTTCTGCTGGGCGAGGCGCACGGGTTTGCCATGCCGCAGGAACTGGATTACGAGTTGCTGCAACATCTCAGTCAAAAAGCCGGCGTAAGGCATTATCTGGCGGAGGCAGATTACAGCCAGGCCCATTTCCTCAACGAGTACCTCCAGACCGGCGATGAGCAACTGCTGGCCTTCGTTTTCAGCACTTGGGTACGGATGAATGCTCAATGGGGAAACAAAAACTTCTATGACAAAATCAGGAGAATCCGGGCCCTGAATCAGTCCCTGCCTCCCGCAAGGAGGATCAGAATTGTCGGGGTGGACAAAATTCAGGATGCAGCGGTGACGCACAGGTTTTTACAGCAGCTCCGCCAGCAGGCCGGTTTTCGGGCGGAGATTGCGCCGCGCATGGATACCCTGATGCAACTCATCGCCTCAGGAAACGAGGCCCTTGCAGCAGCCGGGGCAGTTGCCGGTAAGCTGCTGAAGGAAATAAAAGAGGATACAAAAGAGGATACTTTGTCCCAAAGTGGAGCAGTCCGGGAAGACTTTCCATTGATTCATACCCTGCGGAACTTAACGTATTACAACCCCAACACCAACCGCGACAGCGTGATGTTCCTGAACCTGAAAGCAGTTACCCGTGCCTTTGGGCTGGAAAACGAAAAGTTGTACGGTCTGTGGGGCTTTTTTCATACCCTGCAAATCCCAATGAAGCGCGAACACCGGATTACACCCTTCGCCGCCCACATTAAAAATGAAGCGTCCCCTTTCCGGAACAAAGTTGTTTCGCTGAATATCTATGCCTTGGACAGCGAGAATATGATGCCGGGGAAGCAGGTTCCGGCCGCCATTGGCAAGGGGAAGCCCTATTTTAACACCAGCTGGGGCAACAGCGACGGTCCGCTGGTGTTTGTCAACGGCATTGAGGACCTGAAAGCGGTTACCCGGGAAAATTCAATCACTATTTTCCGGCTGGCCGGTCAGAACTCTCCTTACTTAGGTTCTCCAAAACTGGCGCAGGTGAAAGTGCTGATTCCCGGCCAGAGCCTAACCCCTGACAATGAAACCGAAATCGTCACCGCGGCCTTTCAGTACGCGGTTCTGATCCGCAACTCCAAAGCCCTGGAGCCCCTGAGTGAACAGCCTGCCGGCGGGACGGTGAATGACTGACCTGCCGTGGTTTGCGGCCCTGAAATCGTCACTCCATCCGCAGCACGATTTTGCCAATGTGTTCGCTGCTTTCCATCAGGGCGTGCGCAGCCGGGGCATTTTCCATATCAAACACTTTGTAAACCACTGATCTGAACTCACCGGCGGCGATGACCGGCCAGACATTTTTTTCCACATCAGCCGCCAGTGCAGCCTTAAAATCTGCATCCCGCGGCCGCAGGGTGCTGCCGGTAAGGGTCAGGCGGCGGCGCATGAGGTCAAGGGCGTCAAATCCGCCTTTGCCTCCGTTCATGGCGTTGATAAAAACCAGCCGTCCATCCGGGCGGAGCAGGCGGAGGTTTTTGGGAATATAGTCCCCTCCCACCATGTCTAAAATTACGTCAAGCCCGACTTTCATCAGGGAATCCTCAAAATCGGATAGTTTATAATTGATACACTTTTCGGCGCCAAGTTCTTCACACGCAAGGCATTTCTCCTCCGTCCCGGCAGTGGCAAAAACCCGGGCCCCCCTGGCCTTTGCCAGTTGAATGGCCGTGATGCCGATGCCGCTGCTGCCGCCGTGCACCAGAAAATTTTCCTTGCTCCGGAGCCCTCCCCTCTGGAAAACATTGTGCCACACCGTAAACACTGTCTCCGGCAGCGAGGCGGCTTCTTCAAAACTCCATCCTTCCGGTACGGGCAGGCAATGCCTCTCGTCCACTGCCGCGTATTGGGCATAACCACCACCGCCTGCCAGGGCGCAAACCTTGTCACCAGCCTGCCACCGGGATGCACCAGGGCCGCAAGCCTCAACCACACCGGCCACTTCCAGCCCGGCAATATCCGGTGGCACATCGGGCGGAGCGGGGTATTTCCCCTTTCGCTGTGCCACATCCGGACGGTTGATTCCGGCGGCCGCCACCCGGATCAGTACCTGCCCGGGTCCGGCCACCGGCACCGGCCGTTCCTGCACCTGCAATACTTCCGGCCCACCGGGTTGGGTAATGATAACTGCCTTCATTATCTGAGCTATTAGATGTGAGACGGGAGACAGATGAAAAATATCTGCGGAAATCTGCGCCCTTATCCGCGAAAATCTGCGAGAAACCAGGGGGTGGGAACCTACTCTCCCGCATCTGCATTATCTTACTGCGGAAACGTGTATTTTTATCGGATGTTGCCCTCCCTCAAGTCCAACTACACCCAGCTTATCAGGCAAAAAGCCGCCCAACTCGGCTTTGGGTATTGCGGCGTGGCAAAGGCAGAGTTTCTGGAAGACGAAGCACCCCGGCTGGAAAAATGGCTGAACGGGAACATGCACGGCCAGATGGGGTACATGGCCAATCACTTCGACAAACGGCTTGATCCGCGGCTTTTAGTAGACGGGGCTAAGTCGGTTGTAACCATGTTGTTAAATTACTACCCGGAACGGGAGATTGCGCCGGAACCGGACGGGTATAAAATTTCCAGGTACGCCTACGGCACCGATTATCACTTCGTCATCAAAGACAAGCTGAAAACACTGCTTCAGTTCATCGGCGGGGAAATCGGCGAAGTAAACGGCCGCGCCTTTGTGGATTCGGCACCGGTGATGGACAAAGTCTGGGCGAAGCGGGCCGGACTCGGCTGGGTGGGCAAGCACAGCAACCTGATCAACCGCGATACGGGCAGCTTCTTTTTCATCGCCGAACTGATCATTGACCTCGAACTGGACTACGACGGGCCGGTGAAAGACTACTGCGGCACTTGCACCCGCTGCCTGGACGCCTGCCCCACCGGGGCCATTACCGAGCCTTACGTGGTGGATGGCAGCAAGTGCATCTCTTACTTTACCATCGAACTGAAGGAGCAGATTCCGGCGGAGGTAAAAGGCAAGTTTGAAAACTGGATATTCGGCTGCGACATCTGCCAGGACGTGTGCCCCTGGAACCGCTTTGCCAAACCACATCAGGAACCGCAGTTCAATCCCGGTTCCGGCCTGATGGAGATGAAAAAGAGTGACTGGGAAGAGATCACGGCTGAGGTTTTTGGTAAAGTTTTCAAAAACTCCGCCGTGAAGCGCACCAAACTGGAAGGTTTGCGGCGAAATATCCAATTCGTGAAAGACTCCTGAGTTATTTCTATGCAACACCACTTCACCCTGCCATCTCCTCACGGCTCCCGATCCATCACCGCCGATGCTACCTTTGTCCCGGACGGACGGCCCAAACCGGTTATTCTTTTCATTCACGGCTTCAAGGGATTCAAAGACTGGGGCACCTTTCCACCCATTGCCGGCGAGTTTGCCAGCCGGGGCTTTCTCTTTATCAAGTTCAATCTGTCCCACAATGGCACAACGCCGGAACAGCCAAATGACTTTGCGGATCTGGAGGCGTTTGGGAGGAACACTTTTTCCATTGAACTGGACGACATCGGCACCCTGATCGATGCCTTGTCCGCCGGGCAGTTTCCTGAACTGAGTCCGGAAACTGATCCGGGTCAGGTATTTCTTGTCGGTCACAGCCGGGGCGGCGGACTGGCCATCCTGAAAGCCCGGGAAGACCAGCGGGTCAGAAAGGTAGTTACCTGGGCAGCCGTGGCGGATTTTGCCAATCTCTGGCGGGGCACCTCCGAAAAAGAATGGCGGGCCGATGGCGTGGTCTACGTTGCCAACAGCCGGACCAGACAGCAAATGCCACTTTATTACCAGTTGTTTGAAGACTATTCCCTGCACCAGAACCGGCTGAACATCCGGGAGGCCACCCGTGAGTTACGGGTTCCGCTGCTGGTCATTCACGGGGACGCTGACGAGACGGTGCCCGTGGAAAGTGCAGAAGAACTGGCCGGCTTGCACGGAGGTGCCACGCTTTGTCTGGTCAAAGGTGGTGGCCATACTTTTGGAGGAACGCACCCTTTTGCTGGCGAAGATTTGCCCGGTGCCACCCGGGAAGCCGTGAACCACACCATTGCTTTCCTTCAAAAGGCGCAGCACTAAATCTAAGTATTGCATCTATGGTTAATGTTTAAGCCATAGACTTGTTTGTATACTTTTTTGACACCCCACTTCTGGTCTCTCCCCGTCAGGGCGACGATCAGGATAAAAACTGAATGGCGGGTAGAGGATAATACAAAAACGGCCTGAAGCTTTGATTCTTGCCTTTCTGGGACCTCACTCCCCGGCCCCCTCTCCCAGGGAGAGGGGAGCTACACGTGACTGCTTTACAGTCAGTTAAAAGATATGTCCTGATCGTAGCTTCCAGGGAGAGGGGAGAAAAACGCCGCTGTGGCTCCGCCTCTCCCCAGGGAGGGGGCCGGGGGGTGAGGTCCTTTGCCGGAATGTACCGTAGTATAGGGTAAACCTTAATCGGAGGAAGGGCTGGGGGTAGTCGTTTCTACTAAGTCATTCACGATCAAAAAGAAGCAAGCCCGATAAAACGGGTTTCCAGCTACTGAATCGGGGTGAAATAACAAAATGTCGCTGCCCATTCCGGAGGCAGCGACATTTTTGTACCGGGTTGACTATCTGTATTTTAAGCAGTGGTTACTGTCTCATCCTGAGTCACTACCAGTTTGGTGATTTTATCTCCCTGACGGATCTGATCAATTACTTCCTGCCCTTCTACTACCTTGCCGAAACAGGTATGGTTGCGGTCAAGATGGGCGGTGTTGCGGCGGCTGTGGCAGATAAAGAACTGGGAGCCACCCGTGTCGCGGCCGGCGTGGGCCATCGAAAGTACGCCCCGGTCGTGGTACTGGTTGCCGCCGGTCAGCTCACACTTGATCTTGTAGCCGGGGCCACCGCTGCCGGTACCGGTAGGGTCGCCGCCCTGAATCACAAAGTCAGGAATGACGCGGTGAAAGGTAACGCCGTCGTAAAAGCCTTTTTTGGCGAGGGTGATAAAGTTTTTCACTGTATTGGGCGCATCCTGATCGTAGAATTCGATCTTCATCACGCCCTTGTCGGTATGCATTTCCGCTTTTGACATGGTCAATAGGTTTAAGTGGTCAATAAAGGTGGCAAAGCTAAGGGATAGTAGTGAGAAGTCAGAAGTCATTAGTGAGAAGGATCAGGCAACCGGTAAGGACACTTCAGGGATTTTTGATTTCACGCAGAGGCGCTAAGGAAAGGCGCTAAGTCCGCAAAGAGATGTATCTTCTCCCTGCCGGATGAAGTTGTGCCCAACGTCCCTACCGAAGCAGTTTCAGATCCAGCTCAAAGCCCGGCAGTACTTCCACCCCAGAAAGCTTTTGCGTAAAACCTTCAAGTTCCTCCACCTCCCGTCCCGGCTGATACAGGTACGCCTTGCTTTCCTGCGGATCGAGCAGCCACGCCAGCCGGCAGCCGTTTTCCAGCCATTCCCCCATTTTCGCCTGGGCTGACTTTAGCCCATCAGATTCTGACTTCAGTTCAATGACAAAATCGGGGCACAGCGGCGGAAACTTCTCCTGCTGGACTTCGGTCAGGGCTTCCCACCGCTCCTTAGCCACCCACGCTGCATCCGGCGAACGGGTAGCGCCGTTGGGCAGCCGGAAACCCGTAGATGAGTCGAAAACATAACCAGGTCTGGATTGACGATTCCAGAGTGTTAATTCTGCAATGATTTCAGAGTTCTTAATCCCTGTTTTTCCTCCGGTAAGTGCCATAACGATTATCTCTCCGTCTTTGGTCCGTTCGAGCTTGAGTTCCGGATTGGCCTGACAGAAGGCAAAAAAGGCATCGTCATCAAATTGCAGGGTTTCGGGAAAATGAAGTTCAAAGCGTTCCATAGAGGTATTGACGTTTTGTTGAATAAACACGAACGGTTCTGAAAACCTTCCGGGTTCAGTAACCAGACGGGCAGACTTCCCTGTAGTTTGGTGTCACGTCCTGAAAAGCTAATAAGGAATAACGAATCAAGCACTGACGCACACCGTGGCCTTCTGTCTTAGCCAGGCGCAAGGAAAGGGCCGGTGACCGGAGTGGACGGTGTTAGCGGCATAGTGTTATTGTCTTGGTTTTATCGGTATCCAAATTTCCTCCTCCCATGTAGGGTCATTGTTTTTGTACTTGTCGCTTAAAACTTCAAAATGTGGTCTTTCGTCCAAATCATAGTTCGAATTTGGTAACCATGTTCCAAAAATATATTGGAAAATAGAGTGATCGGCACTTGACCCTTTATAGTAGAAAACTGCATATAGTCCGCCCGCCAAGGTAAATGTTTCCATATCAGTTGGAATGTTCTCAAAGTGGGCAACTTCTACTGTTGCCCACTTTTCAAATTCGTTTGCGGGCTTAAATTCAGCAAAGGGTGTCGGCTTGTAAATCGCCATTGAAATTAAATCATTTGTCAGATTGTTAGTTATCTCTTTCCGCCTGGGCATAAAGCTTTTCCAAAGTTCACCTGTTCTATTGTTGACTAAGCTCATAATTAGTCGTTTCCCTATTAATTTCTTTTCGTTTGTTGTTTCGATTTTTGGTGTCATTTTTCTATCACGATGTCGTATTTGTTCAAAAGTCCTGAAACACCTAAAATTGAAAATTTTGCCTTCTTAATTCTGTTGGTTTCAGGGTCAATGGAATAGTTGTATGAAGTCCTAAAGTCAGCTTTTTCAAGTATTGTGCTATCAAAGATGGTTTGCATCAAATTGCAGTTGTCAAACACGGCACTTGTTAAGTCGCTTTCTGCAAAGTCGGTTTCCTGCAACTGCGATTTCTTGAAAATTGTCTTTTTGATTTTCGTCTTGTAAAACGATGAATGGTTAAGCTGGCAATTGTCAAAGGAAAATGAAAGCCCGAATTCATTACAAGTATCAAAACGAAGCCCCAACATTTTGCAATCTTTGAACCTTGTGTCCCGGAATAAGGTCTTAGTTAGTTTTACCAGGCTTAAATTACAACCGTTGAACTCGCAATCCACAAACTTAAATTCAGAAAGGTCACAGTTAGCAAAGCTGCAGTTGGTGAATATGCAGTTTTCGTATTCCCTGTTGTAAAAGGTTCTTTTACAAAGTTATTACCATTAAATATTTCGTCTTGTATGTATGTTTCTTGCATTAGTTTCCTTTTTGTACAATGTCGTTTTACACTTGCCGCTAACGGACCAAAAACCCACGACGGCGTGCCCTCCTGCTTTGGCCCTGCGGTGAGGCAGGCCGCTGGACGTAGGGTTTGGTGTTATGCCCTAGTTATTTCTTCTTAAATCCATTCTATCTTTTGCCCTAAAATCATTTCGGCCTTGGCAATGGCGTCCTCTAGGTTAATGCCTGCATCATGGTAACTTTCTATGGTTTTGAATTCCGCATCATACCACCCAATCATGAATGATTCCCCATTTTCATTGAGAACCGGATGCTGGTCCGTCACATCAAACCCATCGGCTTTATCGATTTCATACCAATAGTCATAGTTGATTGCAATGATGGCTACTCCCTTCTTGAGGATTTCATCATAATACCAATAGCCTCTTTTTACCTCTCGACGTTTGTATTCCATCGTTCAATTGGGCATAACAGGTAAATAAACACTACCCGGCAGCAGATTAAACAAATTTACCCTTTTTCCCGGCGAAGCCTTTCCGGGCAAGGTAGTACAGCGGCACCCCCAGCAGCACGATCACCAGTCCCCAGAAGGAGTACGTCGGCCGGTACACCAGCAGACTCACGCAGAAACCGGTAGCCAGCAGGATATAAATGATCGGAATGACCGGGTAGCCCAGCGCCTTGTAAGGGCGGGGCATGTCGGGGCGGGTCCGGCGGAGGATAAAGATGCCGGCAATGGTGAGAATGTAGAACAGGATCACGGCAAACATCACGTAATCAAGCAGATCGCCGTAGGAGCCGCTCAGGGCCAGCAGGCAGGACCATACGCATTGAAAAATCAGGGCATTGGCCGGTACGCCGTTGCCGTTGAGCCGGGCGGCCGGTTTGAAGAAAAGGTTATCCTTTGCCATGGCGTAGTACACCCTTGCCCCGGAAAGAATGATTCCGTTGAGGCAGCCGAACGTGGAAACCATCACCATTGCCGCCATAAAATAAGCGCCGGACGGGCCGAGGATATTCTGCATCAGCAGCGTAGCCACGCGGTCTTCGGGAGCGGTCTGGATGCTTTGCAGCGGCAGGTTGTACACGTACACCAGGTTTGCCAGCAGGTAAATCAGCGTCACGGACCCCGTGCCGATGATCAGCGAAAGCGGCAGGTTGCGCTGCGGGTTCTGCACTTCACCCGCCGTAAAGGTGATGTTGTTCCAGGCATCCGAAGAGAACAGCGACCCGACCATTGCGGAAAAGAACACGCCAAGGAAAACCAGCGGTGCCAGATCAAGCACACTGGTTTCTGCGGCCGGAGGGGCTACGGGCAATGGTCCGGTGCGGGTAAACATGGCAAACAAACCTAAACCAATCATCAAAGCCAAAGCGCCTATCTTGGTAAAGGTGAACAGGTTCTGCACAAAGGCTCCTGTCTTTACGCTCCGGAAATTGAGCAGGGAGAGCAAAACGATACAGGCAATCGCCAGCAGTTGCTGGGCGGAAAGGCTGAAACTGCCAATCGAGAAAAGCACGTTCTGCGCCGAAACGGCATCAAAAAACACGCCCGTAAATTTGGCAAAAGCCACCCCCACCGCGGCAATGGTCCCCGTCTGAATCACGGCAAAAAGCGTCCAGCCGTAGGAAAAAGCCACCATCGGGCTGTAGGCTTCCTTCAGGTACACGTACTGACCGCCGGCCTGCGGCATGGCCGCCGCCAGTTCGCCGTAACTCAAAGCGCCGAATACCGTGATGATTCCCGTTACCAGCCAGGCCAGCAACAGCAGACCCGGTGACTGGAGGTCGCGGGCCATGCCGGCCGAAACGATAAAAATGCCCGAACCGATCATGGAGCCCATGATCAGCATGGAGGAGTCAAGGAGATTAAGTGCTTTCTGGGGAGCAGCCGTAGTTGTGGCGTCGGACATAGAATTTCGTTCAAAATTGTAAGATGCGCAAGTAAACAGAGGAATCCAAAATTGACTCAGTCAAATTCACCGCCCTCCCCTGCTATTTTGTTCCTGCCCAAATCCTGCTAATTTTAAAGGTTCAATTTTTCCGGATACGCTTATTCTGCATCTTTTCTACCCATATTTTCAGACATGGAATACCTCAGAGGGTTGCTGGGCCTGGTGGTCCTGGTCGGGCTTGCGTTTGCTTTTTCCCGAGACCGCAAGGCCATCAGCTGGAGACTGGTCGCCACCGGCATCCTGTTGCAGCTGATCTTTGCACTGCTCGTGCTGCGGATCGACTTTGTAGCCACCCTCTTTGAATCCATCGGCAACGGATTTGTCCGGTTTCTCAACTTTTCGCAAGCGGGGGCTGAATTTTTGTTCAGTGGCCTTGCCATCAGCTACAGCCCGACTGATCCGGCGGCCCGGCACCGGCTGGGCGTAATCTTTGCCTTTCAGATCCTGCCCGTGGTTATCTTCTTTTCCACCATCACGGCTGGTTTATACTACCTCGGCATTCTACAGAAAATTGTCTATGGCATCGCGTGGGTGATGTCGCGGACCATGCGTTTATCGGGCGCGGAAAGCTTCTCCATGGCTGGTAATATTTTTCTGGGTCAGACGGAGGCTCCCCTGCTGGTGCGGCCGTTTATTCCGGGCATGACAAAGTCCGAACTGTTCTGTCTGATGGTGGGCGGCATGGCTAACATTGCCGGCAGCGTACTGGGGGCGTTTGTTTCCTTTCTCGGCGGCGACGATCCGGTGGCGCGGGCCCAGTTTGCCTCGCACCTGCTGACGGCCTCCATCATGAGTGCCCCGGCCGGCATTGTGGTTGCCAAAATGCTGATTCCGGAAACAGAACCGGATAAGATTGATACGCAACTGAAGGTCAACAAGGAGGACCTGGGCGTGAACCTGATCGATGCAATGGCCGTCGGCGCCTCGGACGGCCTGAAGCTGGCCCTTAACATTGCCGGCATGCTGCTGGCCTTTATTGCGGTCATTGCCATGATCAACTACTTCCTGATGGATATGGTCGGCAGCTGGACTGGCCTCAATGCCTGGGTGCAGGAAAGCACCAACAACACCTTCCGGGGTTTTTCGCTGGAGTACATTCTTGGCCAGGGCTTCCGGCTTCTGGCATGGCTGATCGGGGTCGACTGGCAGGATACGCTGCAGGTAGGCAGTCTGCTGGGTCAGAAAACGGTAATCAATGAGTTTGTAGCCTATCTCAGCCTTGCCGATATGAAAACGGCCGGGTCCATTTCTTCCCGTTCGGTGGTCATCTCCACGTATGCCCTTTGCGGCTTTGCCAACTTCAGCTCCATTGCCATCCAGATCGGCGGCATCAGCATCATGGCTCCTAATCAGCAGCAGAACCTCTCCCGGCTCGGCATGCTGGCCCTTGTCGGCGGCACCCTGACTACCCTGATGACGGCTACCATTGCCGGGGCGCTGATCGGCAGGTAAGCGGCGGAGACATTAGATTTTAGTATCAAGACCTTAGACAAATACGTAAAAGGGAACTTCTCGTGGAAACTTGATTGTATATTTCATCTAGCTCGTGTACATGACACTTTTGGCGCTGATCTTTTGAAGTTTAAAGGTATTTTATTGAACATTTTTTTCAACTTGCCAATATGCAGGGAAAAATTATTGTGATCGGCAGCGCCAACACCGACATGGTCATCAAGGCTGATAAGTTTCCCGCCCCCGGTGAAACGATTATCGGTGGGCAGTTTTTTATGTTCCCGGGCGGCAAGGGTGCCAATCAGGCCGTAGCCGCTGCCCGGCTGGGCGGAGAGGTTACCCTTGTTGCGAAGGTAGGTACCGATATTTTTGGCAAGCAGGCTGTGAGCCAGTTGGTTCAGGAGCGGATCAACACAGACTTTATGGCTACCGATTCTTCTCTTCCCTCGGGGGTGGCTCTCATCACAGTTGACGCCAAGGGCGAAAACAGCATTGTGGTGGCTTCGGGTGCCAACAGCAATTTACTGCCTAAGGACATTGACCGGGCCCTGAGCGAAATCAGCCACGCCGGGGTAATCCTTCTCCAGCACGAAATCCCGCTGCCGACGGTGGTATACGCCATCCGGAAGAGCCACGAAATGGGGCGGAAGATCATTCTCAATCCGGCTCCCGCCTACGCGCTGCCCGAAGACGTACCTTCCCGTCTTTACATGATCACGCCGAATGAAACCGAATCCGAAATTCTGACCGGGATAAAAGTACACGATGAGCCTTCGGCCTACCAGGCGGCACAGGCGATGCGGAAAATGGGCATTCAGAACGTAGTGATTACCCTCGGACCGCGGGGTGCCTTTGTACTTACGCCCCGGATGCAACGGTTGATTCCGGCCCCGGCCGTGCAGGCGGTAGACACCACGGCTGCCGGCGACGTATTCAATGGCGCCCTTGCCGTAGGCCTGTCCCAGAAAATGCCTATTGAAGAAGCCATATCCTTTGCCTGCCGGGCCGCAGCCCTTTCCGTTACCCGCATGGGTGCTCAGGCTTCGGCTCCCAACCGCCACGAATTGTAAAACAACTCCAGCTTCATTCTTTTTCCGGATACCGACATGAATGATATATAATACAATGGCTCCCGTGGAATCATTTGCCAAAGCCTCAGCAATCGCCGGGTATATGCGTCGGCACGGTAATCATACTAATATGAATTGGAGACCACGTATTTGATGGTATACAACTATTTAATTATCAAATAAATATCCTCCGATTCATCTGTTTAATCATGTTCATCCTGGTATCAGTGGATCATTACAATATTCTGCACAGCATAACTTAATTCCATTCCCCATGTTTATCCTCCAAAGTTATTCCCTCGCGGTGCTCTTCTGCATCATTACCATGTTCTGCTGGGGTTCGTGGGCCAACACCCAGAAGCTGGCGGCCGGTACCTGGCGGTTTGAGTTGTTTTACTGGGATTACACCATCGGAATCCTGCTGCTGGCTGTATTGTTTGCCTTCACCATGGGAAGCACCGGCGACTCCGGCCGGCCGTTCCTTGCCGATGCCGCCCAGGCGGACGCCGGCAGCATTGGTTCGGCCTTACTCGGTGGGGTGATTTTCAACGCGGCCAACATTCTGCTGGTCGCGGCTATTTCCATCGCGGGCATGGCAGTGGCCTTTCCGGTAGGGATCGGCATTGCCCTGGTGCTGGGCGTAATCGTCAATTACCTGGGTACGCCGGTAGGCAATGCACTGGTGCTTTTTGCGGGTGTAGCCCTGATCACGGTTGCCATTCTGCTCAATGCCTCGGCTTACCGCAAAACTGCCGCCCATGCCGGCACCGTTTCCACCAAAGGACTGGCTCTTTCGGTGGTCAGCGGCCTGATGATGGGCCTCTTCTACCGGTTCGTGGCCGCGTCCATGTTCCCGGACTTCGAAGACCCGCTGCCCGGCAAGCTGAGTCCGTACACCGCCGTATTCTTCTTCTCGCTGGGCATATTTTTCAGCAATTTTATCTTCAATACCCTGCTGATGCGGAAACCTTTCATGGGTGAACGCCTCTCCTTTTCCGATTATTTCCGCGGCAGTTCGCGTAATCACCTGATCGGGATTCTGGGCGGTATGATCTGGTGCATAGGCATGTCCTTCAGCATTATTGCTTCGGACAAAGCTGGTCCGGCCATATCGTACGGGTTAGGTCAGGGCGCAACGGTAGTAGCGGCTTTGTGGGGTATCTACATCTGGAAAGAATTCCGCAACGCCCCGCAAGGCACGGGCCGCCTGCTCAACCTGATGCTGATTTCCTACGTGGTGGGCCTCGGGCTGATCATTGCCGCCCGTTTTGTGTAAATGGTCAGCCGGGCAGCAGCTAGCAGCTGATGGCCGGAGGGTCAGATGCTGGTGCCAAACCAAACCGGTCAGAATCCGTAATGTTCAGGTAGTTTTACATAAAAATACTGACTATGGCTTGTTCACCGGTATCCTATAACGGCGTAAACGCAAATGTATTCAACTCTCTGAAGGGCGAACTGGAAAAAAACGGATTCAGCGTTCCCGGCACCAACGGCGTAATCCGCGGGCCATTCGGGATCGTGATCCAGTATGCGTGGGATGAAGGCAGCGAAACCCTGCACGCAGAAGTGCTCGAAAAAAACTTTTTTGTTTCCTGCAACCAGATTTACGACCTATCCAACGCCCTCAATAAGTTTACAGCCTGATTGGGGAGGAGAATTGAGAGGTTTGGGTGTCAGAGCGTTTAAGTGTTGGGGAGTTGGGGTGGGTGTATGAAAATTTGAATAATCCATAATCCTTCCAGTCTATACTTTAGACCTTATAACTCCCAAACTTCCCTAAGGAATATCCATGAATTTGTGAATCTGGAGGGAAACTTCCCAGCGGGGGTTTTCCTTCACGTAATCCACGATCAGGGGGAGCATTTTAGGGGACTGTGACCACTCGGGTTGCAGAAAAAGCTTGCATCCGTTCCGGACCCGGTCCGCGAAGGACTCTGCCCACGCAAAATCACTCCGGTTGCAGATGATAACTTTCAGTTCGTCGGCAGCCGGGTAAATGCTTTCGTGCGGTGCCTTGAATTTTTTAGGGGAAAAACAGACCCAATCCCACTTCCCGGATACCGGATGGGCTCCGGAAGTTTCGATGTTGGTCTGAAAACCGGCGGCGTGCAGGGCTTCACACAGGCCGTCCAGGTTGTGCATCAGCGGTTCGCCACCCGTTACCACGGCCATGCGGCCCGGGTGTCTGGCGGCTTCCTCCACAATCTGATCAATGGTAATCTGCGGGTGCGCATCGGCATCCCATGATTCCTTTACGTCGCACCAGTGACAGCCAACGTCACAGCCGCCCAGCCGGATAAAGTATGCGGCTTTGCCCTGATAAAACCCTTCTCCCTGAATGGTATAGAAGGCTTCCATCAAAGGAAGGGTTGAAGTCAGTCTGGTAACGGGCAACGTTTCCAATTGCGTAAAGGATTGTATTTTCGGCACAAAAGTAAACAAGCCCGGGCAGAATCCGTAACAGGCTTTTTCAATGAACTGCCGTATCTATGGTTAAAGTTCAATCTTTTTTGCGTTTTTTTAATTATTTTCTAATTTAAGTCCTAAACAATATAATATGCTGCGCGTTTTTACCAGTACATACATTTACTGCTGATACCTATGCGCTGTTGGATTGTATCCATCCTGTTAATGGCATCCTGTGCGTCGCCCCGGCTACAGGGCGATATACAGAAAAAAGAAGAGGAGCGGTTTAATGTGCTGTTGAGGCGCAACCAGGAATTGATTGAAAACATCCGTTTTTATGAGGCACGGCTGGACACCCTGGAGAAAATGCACTCTGGTCAGATGAAAGGCCTGTACAGCGTCCGTTGAAATTCTGGCGGCGGTCCGGAAGTTTCCGGCAGATACAGACTACGTCTTAACCTGTTGGAAAAACCGGGTTGGTAAACTTATCCGTAAATGGCTTTCCGGGAAGCCAGAAGGGTGTTTTGCAGAAGCGAAGCAATGGTCATCGGCCCCACACCACCCGGCACCGGGGTAATGTGGCTGCACCTGGGGGCTACTTCCTCAAACAGCACGTCGCCCTTCAGCGAGAAGCCGGATTTTCTGGCCGGGTCGGTTACCCGGGTGGTGCCTACATCAATCACCACAGCACCTTCCTTCACCATATCCCCCCGCACGAAACCGGGTTTGCCGATGGCGGCAATCAGGATATCCGCTTGCCGGGTAACGGAGGGAATGTCCTGCGTCCGGCTGTGGCACATGGTCACCGTGCAATTGCCCGGCTCCGAAGCCCGTCCCATCAGAATGGTCATCGGCAGGCCTACGATCTGGCTGCGGCCCAGCACCACGCAGTTTTTACCGGCCGTCGGAATGCCGCACCTTTTAATCAGTTCCACAATGCCGTTGGGCGTAGCGGGCAGGTAACACGGCCAGCCTTTAACCATCCGGCCGAGATTTACCGGATGGAAACCGTCAACGTCCTTTTCCGGCAGAATCTTTTCGGTCACCTTGTCGGGCGAAATATGTTTTGGCAGGGGCAGTTGCACGATCAGGCCGTCCACGTCGGGGTCGTGATTGATATCTTCCACTGCCCGCAGGAGTGCTGTTTCGGAAATGGTATCAGGATAGCGGTACAGGGACGATTTGAAACCCACTTCTTCGCAGGCCTTTACCTTGTGGCTGACGTAGGTTTCGCTGGCACCGTCGTTGCCCACCAGCACGGCTACGAGGTGGGGCACTTTGCCTCCGGCCGCTTGTATTTCCTTTACCTGGCCTGCTATTTCGTGTCGGATGTCCTGGGCTATTTTTTTACCGTCTATCAGTTGCATGTGGTCGTGGAATGTGGCGCAAAAGTAAGGGTTAGTTTGGTATGCGAATCAAGCGTTGAAAGAATTGTGTTTCCGTAGCAGTGCATGATCAATTTAATTTTCAGGGATTCATCAGCTGAAAATCCCCGATAGCGCAAAGCTCTGCTACGAGTTTTTATCTTTCCCGCCTCTGGCGGTTGTGAGAGCAATCTGCAGGTGCCGGAAAACTTTCTTTTCACAATCGGGAGGTTTGAAAAGAAACAAAGTTTCGCGTTATCGGGGTGCGTCCGCTTGCAGGCAGCCTGCCAACTGTACGTGCAGTCCTTACCGGTACGGGAGAAGCGGGACACTTCCAGAAAGAGAGGCACCGGCGGATGCCTGTGCCAGTAGGGGAAAGGACCGGTCACGGAGAAGAAGGCCCGGTAACGCCCCTACTGCCCGGCTTCCAGTTGCTGTTTGAGCTGGGCAACGCGTTCCAGGGGCAGTCCGGTGATCCGGGCTGCTACTTGCTCAGAGAAGCCCTCCTTGAGCATACCGAGTACCGCCTCTTCCTTGCCGGCTAATTTACCCTCCTCCTTGCCCTTCAGCAGACCCTCTTCTTTACCTTTGTGCAAGCCTTCCAGCTTACCTTCCTCCTTGCCTTTTTGCAGACCCTCCTCCTGATCAAGCTGGTAAAGGGCATCTTCTCTGATGTCAATGGTAATGGCCATCTTCTTTGACAGGTTAAATACGGTTTTGCCTAAATTTCTCAGTACAGCTAAACGGACCAGTTGCAGGGCCCGTTGCGACAACTCCAGTTTTCCGCCGGAGAGTTCCCTCAATTTAGCAATTATCTTTCCGGCAATCAACTCCCCGGGTTCGCCCCGGAAATCGGCCAGAATGGCCAGCAGTACCTCTGCGCTGTGGTCCGACTGGAGAAAGGTCTGATAGGAAAAGGATTTCAGGTCAATCAACTGGTAGCTGTAAGAGAGCCTGTCCGACTGCAACTGGTTTTCCATCTCCGGTTTGTCTTTACCCACGCAGATCACGTACTGGTGAACGGGCATTTTTCTCTGATAGTACAGAAAGCCGTGGTAGAGCAGCATCCGGGAGAGCATCTGCCTGTCGTTGGCACTTTGAAACTCACAGTGCAATACGAAAGGTTCACCGGCAGGAGGCGTTACTTCCCATACCTGATCGGCCTCCCTTTCGGAGGTGTACTGCATATCCCCCGGCAGGGGCTGGTACTTCCCCTGAGCGATACCGAGTACCTTGCGGGCTACCACCGGAAAGATGTCTTTGAGCACTTCCCGGAATATTTTATCATAATCCTGCGCCATGAGGGGTTGATGTATCTTTCTTTGCCATACATCAAAAATAGTTATTCCCTCCCTTTTTTTATCCTTTCTGCATAGGGCCTAACGCATCAAGGCTACCCGACGCCATGCCCTCCCAGGTTGGAAATGCGCTTTGGCTGGTCGTTGGTGGCTGGTATTAGCTGTTCATCTTTTTACCTTTTATCCTTCTGATATTTCAACCACTCTTCAAATGAGTTAAACACGGGTTCAGCTTGGTATTGGACTTAACGGATTTGCAGAACTCTTCCACTTTCCAACGTTTGGCACAGACGGTTTGGATCTTTTCGGCATCAGCCGTCAAATCACTGGTCACCAGATAAAGAATGCCTTCGGATTCATCTTTGTTTTGAAAGACTTGTTTAGTGAGCAGGAGGGGAAAGTCCACTCCTTCCACGTAAACGGAAAGCAGTTGATTCTTTTCCAGTGCCAGTGATTCAATCGGCTGATACTTGCCTTCGCGTTTGTCCTGCAGGCTTAAAGTTGCTTTACGGTTGCCTTTGAGCGGCAGGATAAACTCTCGCTGTTGCCCGTGGATAAAGTTCATATTCCCGGCTGATGAAAACCAGCAGTCGGCCAGTACATAGGCAAATACAAGGCCATTGGTAATACTCTGCTTAATCAGGCGGCGAAACCGCTCTTGTTTACTGACCGTACTGATGCGTTTGTCTTTCCCTGTTTTTTTGTCTTTTACCCACTCAGTTTTGTCAATAGACCTGCGGCGAAATAAAGTGCTGTAAAACAACAAGTTACAATAAATGCGGTTGCAGTTTTATTAGGAATAGTGCTGGAAACCACGTTTTTGAGTAAAATTTTATTAATTTATTTCGTTGATTATCAGTGACTTATTTCGCCGCAGGTCTAATAATCTCATAGCCTGCTGACAGGCAAGCCGCATTGGCGTAATAAAGAGCTGTAAGTTGATTGATCCCCTTCACGGTTCGGTTCTGACAATGGTCCCGGTGCCAGCAGATAATATCATTTTCTTCCAGGTACTGCCTTTCTTCCACTGAATCATCTAAAATCAATACCCCTTCCCGGGACTCCACCTGTCGGACAAAGGGCTTTACTGCCAGCCATCACTCCCGCCAGGTGTAATCCTTCTCACTCAGAGCCCGGGTAATGGAATCATGCTTGATTTTGCCTTCTGACAATGCTTCCAACCCGGTAGCGGTCGTCTGGCCCGGATTCACAATCAGGTAGTCGGTGTAGATATCAAATATAGGGGATACAAATATAGGGGATACAAAGTCCATACACGTACGGCTGGTTTTCCTTAAATTTATACCCTGTTTTCCTCTCTCCAACTTCCTCTTGCGTAACTTCAGTTACATTACAAACGGCAGGGAAATAACCGTGGATTTTTCCAAAGTCGCGGGCGGAAAGTGCTACGCCTGGTGGTACAATCCTCGGGATAGCAAAACGTACAGTTCTGCCGGTAAGCTTAAAAACAAGTCTTTTGGAAAGTTCTCCACCGATAAGGAGCAGCAGCTTGATCCACCTGGAAAAACTGAGCAAGACAACGACTGGCTTCTGGTTCTTGATAGCGCAGAAAGTAATTATTCTATTCCTGGTTATCAAGCAGATGAAGTGAACAACTATTTTTTGGTTGATCAGCCGGAAAAGTTCCGCTACCATTTGTGTGGCTCGCAGCTTATGGGAGACTTATTGGCCGTACATCAGCCCAACGCGTAGTTTAGGGGACAGCACCTGACCTGCCGGCACGAAATAAAAGGTGAAATCATAGGCATCCTGCGGTTTTGTCCTGCAACACGCTCCAGTACACACCATAGCCTTGTCCGTACCAGCCCGATTGCTGATACTCAACCCTTAACGACCCAAACCAGCTCTCGCCTGGGGCAAACCGACGGCCCGCCACAAACACGCTGCATATATCCTGTCTGAACCTTCTGCCGGCCTTATGACCGGCTCATGGGTTCCAGGGCACTAATGCCTTGCGGAAGACAATCTTGTCCGAGCCCGCCGCGTAAAAGTCGCGGATGCGTGCTTCCTCGTCGTAGCCGCACTTGCGGTAGAGCGCCCACGCACGCCCGAAGGTCTCTAGGCTCGAAGTCTCTACCAGCAGCAGGCGTTCGCCACGGGCCGCCAATGCTCTTTCCACGTAATCCAGCAGCGCCGAAGCGCGCCCTTCGCGGCGGTCGGGATGGACACCGATGAAGTACAAGTTCCAGGTACCCTCGGTCAGTCGCTCCGGTGCGTAGTACGCCACCCCTCAGCCCCTGATCGTCGTCGGTGATCCAGAAAGTGGTCGTCGCCACCGGTGCCCGCGAAGTAGTCCGTCAACATGCCGCGGAGGTCTTCGACTTCATCGGGCGTGAAGAGGCCCACTGCCCCGATGAGCGTCATCAGGGCATCCATGTCAGCGGGGGCAGCGGGCCGGATCGTGGTAGACTCACTCTCTTTTTCCATTGCTGTGCTGTTGTTTTGGTTGAAACAAACCCTTCATTATTCCTTGCTGAACTTCATGGCCACGCCATTCATGCAGTAGCGCAGGCCGGTCGGTTCGGGTCCGTCGTCGAACACGTGGCCAAGGTGCGCCTCGCAGCGGGCACAAAGTACTTCATCGCGGCTCATGCCAAAACTCTTGTCACTGGCAACCACTACGTTTTCTTTTTTGACCGGAGCCCAGAAGCTCGGCCAGCCGGGACCGGATTCAAAGTTGGTTTCGGAAGTAAACAGGGGCAGGGAGCAGTCAGCGCATTGGTAAACGCCCTTCTCCTTAATGCCGAGCAGCTTGCTGCTGCCCGGCCGCTCGGTGCCGCCCTGCCGGGTCACTTCGTACTGCTCCGGGGGCAGTATCCGCTTCCATTCGGCGTCGGATTTCACCACCCGTTCAGCGGCGGGAAAAGGGGAACTGGCTCCTTTGTTGTTCACTGCCGCCACCCGCTTTTCTTTGGACTGAGCGCAGGCACTTACCCACACGGCTAAACTTAACAGGAGCACTAAACTGCAAATACGCATCTGATTAAATTTTTATTGGAAACTACTTTGTTAACTGCCGGAGGGTTTGATTGTTCCCTTCCCTGCCATACCAACGTTCAGTGGGCCGCTTCGGATTTCAGCCTGCCTTTATAGGTACGTTTAAACCGTTCGAACCGGGGCACGGACACTTGTCTTACGTACCCGTCGTCGGGATGGTGCCTGGTGTAATCCTGGTGGTAATCCTCGGCCCGGTAGAAGGCAGTCAGGGGAAGGATTTCGCTGACAATGGGCTTTTTGAACGTCTTTGCTGCTTCCAGGGCTGATTTTGCCCGCTCCGCCCCGGTTTTCTCGGCGGCAGTCCGGTAAAAGGCAATGGAGCGGTACTGCGGTCCCACGTCAGGGCCCTGCCGGTCGGGCGTGGTCGGGTCGTGGGAAGCGAAAAAAACGTTCAGCAGCTCGGCGTAGGCAACTACCTGCGGGTCGTAATACACCAGTACTGATTCGGCGTGATCAGTCCGGCCGCTGCCTACCGTCTGGTAGGTGGGATTCGGGGTGTTGCCGCCGGCGTACCCGGAAATGACCGAATCAACGCCCGGTACGGCCTCAAACACTTCTTCCACGCACCAGAAGCAGCCTTCGGCAAATGCCGCTATGGCCCGGCCGGCGGGGGCGTCGAGGCTTACTTTCCTCACGCCCTGATCGGGTTTCTGCCGCTGGGCCTGGGAAGAGGGGCCGCTGCAGGCGGAGCATAAAAACAGCAGTGCAACGGACAGCAGTGCTTTGGGGATTGGGGTCATACCGGTTTGAAGTTAAGCCTGGGCGGTCGTTTGCTTACCGGGCCGCAGGAGAGAATACCTGTTTGTTCCATAAAGGTAAAGGATGCCGGTGGTCCCAAATGTCGTGCGCCCGACAAAGCGCCTCATTCTTCCTTTGCATATTTGCCTCATGCCCGTCCGCCGGCTCAGGCGGGAGTGGTAAACAATACTCATCCTTTCAGGAAAACTAATCCCGGACCATTGCTCTCCCACTCCATGCGCGACCAGGCTTCTTTGCTTTTTATCCCCGACATCAGCGGCTTTACGCAGTTTGTGCACGAAACGGAAGTGCGGCACAGCGGACACATTGTGGCTGAACTGCTCGAAATCCTGATTGATGCGGACCAGTTGGGCATGACGGTTTCGGAAATCGAAGGGGATGCCGTTCTTTTTTACAAGCACACGCACGTACCAGCCGTCGGGCAGGTGATCGCCCAGGCCGGGGTGATGTTCACACGGTTCCATGCGCACCTGAAACGCTACGAACGCGAGGCTGGAAGTCCACTACCACCACTGGCCCCTCTTAGGCTGGCTGCTGGACCGTTCTTACCAAAAGGAGACCGCCCTGGAAGTGCAGCGTCACCTGCACTTGTTAAAAACGTACTGCGAAAGGACCTTCCATGCGCCTGCGGCAGATTCAAATCAACCGGAAGTGATTCAGGTCAACCAATACAGTTTGTACACAGGTTGATAAGTAGCCGTTGAAACAGTGGAAGATTTATCTGCCTGCTGAAGGTGAAGAAACCCGGCAATTGGGTTAAAACCCAATTCAACCAGCCCTTTCTTGAATAAGAAGTCCCGTTTTCCGGTGAATTTTCCCAATCGGTAAATTCCCTGTCATCAATGCAGCTCAATAGCGCAATTTTACTGATGACCACCCGAAGAGACTTCATCAAAGCTTCCGCTGCCCCAGGCAGTGCCTTGCTTGTTCAACCGTCCCTGGGGGCACCCCGCCAGCCGGAACCCTTTCCCGTCAGGCGCATCACCGACGGGGAGCACCCCTGCTGGTTTGGCTGCTACGACAAGTGACGGGCAGACCCCACCGGCCGCTACGCCATGGGCTGCCGGGCAGGCTTTGAAGGCCGCTCCCCTACTGAGCACGACACCCTGCGCATCGGGATGATTTTCCATCATCTGAGGGCCAGTGATTCCTTCCGGAAATCCGGGGTAATTTTCCACGTCATTGGTGGTCATGTACGTTGGCCCCCGGACGGGGGCCAACGTACATGACCGGTTTGAGATTGGCCCGGGCCGCATGGATTGCGGCCGTATATCCGGCCGGACCAGCTCCCACAATCAGCGTTTGAATGGTTTCGGGGGAATGCATGGTGTTATTTAACAGAAGGCTGAAGACAAAAGAATAAGGTTATAAAGCTGTTTGCCATTGGTTAGCAGCAACCGGTTCCTGGCATGCAGCAGCCGGGCTGGGGTTTCTCGGCATAGACCGTTACACTGAAAATACCCGTACCACTGTTCTTAAAAGCTTCTACACCTTCCGGAGTCAGATACTGGAGCAGGATTTCGTCGGGCAGGGTAATGCGTCGCTTTTTCTGAACCTGGATATTTACAAAACCGGCTTTCCGGATAATTTCCAGGTATTCATCCTGCTGGATGGCACCGGAAACACAGCCAGCGTACATAGCCGCGTCCTGCTGTAAGCCTTCCGGTAACTGTCCTGCCAGTACAATATCCGAAATGCTGAAGTGGCCCCCAGGTTTGAGTACCCGGAAGGTTTCCTTGAAAGCCTGCTCCTTACCGGGTACCAGGTTGAGCACGCAGTTACTCACCACTACATCTACCCGGTCAGAGCCCAGAGGCAAATCTTCAATTTCCCCTAATCTGAAATCTACATTGGTAAATCCCAGATTAGCCGCATTACGCTTGGCTTTTTCAATCATGACCTCAGTCATGTCTACTCCGATTACTTTGCCCGATTCTCCTACAATGGAACGGGCCACAAAGCAGTCATTACCGGCTCCCGAGCCAAGATCCAGTACGGTATCACCTTCTTTAATCTGAGCGTACTCCGTTGGCAATCCGCAGCCTAACCCTAAGTCTGCCCCGGATACATACCCTTGCAGCTGCGCATAATCTTCCGCCATTACGGCCGTATCATTGCGATAGCCAGTGTCATTACTGCAACCGCAGCCGGCTCCGCAACAGGAGGTTTCATTTTCCTCCTTGCTCTGAAGAGCAATCTGGGCATACTTCTCTTTGACCAGCTGTTTTAATTCGTTGTCAGTTTTCATAAAATTAATCGTTAAATTGTATTTTTACGATAGTATAGAGTAAAAAATCAGTGGATTTGCTTTTGCATGATAGTAGCGGATGCCGGGCAAATGCTGCTGAACTGAGCCGTTTTTTGAATGGCCACCGGTACTACAGCCCGTTCCACTTCAGTAAAGCCCTGTTTTTCAAAGAATAGGGCAGCGGTGGCCGTAATCAGGTACACTTCCTTTACTCCCTGTTCTGCCGCTAGTTGCATAGCCTGCTGATACAGTACTTTTCCCAGTCCGGTTCCTTGCTGAGCCGGAGCCACGGCCAGTGAGCGTAGCAGGGCATACTCCTTATAAAGTTCCAAACCTACTGAGCCGGCTACTTTTCCACTTTCAGTAGCAATCAGGAAGGTATCCAAAGGCTGGGGTAAATCTTCTGCCGGCAAGTTTACTGAACCAAGCAGGGTCACAATGGATTCCCGGTCCTGTGGTTTGGCCGGGAGAAAGGAATAAGGAGTGTTCATAACAGGAGTTGTTTTGTACTATTTACAGCAGGAAGCATTGGACAGGGGCAGGTTAAAGAGATTAAGTAAAATATCCCGGGCTTCTTCCCACACCGGCTCATTGATACAATAGCAAACACTGGTTCCTTCCACTTCTCCTTTAATTAAGCCTGCCGCTTTTAATTCTTTCAGGTGCTGGGATACGGTAGCCTGAGCCAAAGGAAGGACATCTACTAAATCCCCGCAAATGCAGACCTGTTGTTTAATGAGATATTCCAGGATGGCAATCCGGGCTGGATGCCCCAACACTTTGGCAATCCGGGCTACCCGGTTCTGAGCCCCGGAGAAATTCTGCGTCTTGGTGACTCCCATAATTTTAAATAGTATATCGTAATATTACGATATACTGTAATACTTTGCAAGCTGCTTTAAAAAATTTATTCCCCATTTTCCCTCATGCCTGCCTTACGTACCGTCCGCAGTCAGGCTAACCGCAAAGAATCCGGCGCTCCGCCAGTATTTGACTTAAAGCAACGTAAGTTTTTCTTTACCCCAGCCGAATGGGCGCAAGACCTGCTGAAAGACTTTACTACTGCTGCCAATCAGGTAGCCTTTCTCTTACAACCGGGTTGTTTCCGGGCTAGTGGCCGGTTCTTTTCGGTAGCCATTTTTCGGAAAACTGATGTGGAATACCTCTGTAACCGGCTCAAAGCAGACCGCAGGGAGGTTGACTTACCGGATTATCCAAAAGGGAGCCGCCACCGGCACCAAGCCCAGATTTTGAAGGGGTCAGGTATTTTACCTTTTGAAGATGACGTACGGGTCTTCTGCCAGCAGGAAGCCGGTCACCTGGTCACCTGCCAACTTAAGTTACACTTGGTTTTCGGGTCCCTGACTGACTTTATCCGGGGGCACTGCTTTGAAGTGCCAGCCTATTCAAAACCGTAACAAAAAACGGTGCCTGGAGGGGTTTTCGTTAATTTGATTTGTGTAACCGGTTTTTGAGACTCCTGGTTGGTATAAAAATTAGTGTCCCAAAGGGTAGGGAAAAGGCACGAAAGAGGGTCATTTTACTGGCTCATGTGAAGTCCACGTTAACACCATTGAAAGCTTCTGGTCCCTGTTGCGTTCCTGGCTCAGACCCCACAGGGGCATCTGTCAGGAAAAGCTGCCCTTGTATTCAGGCTTCTTCGGGTTGGTCCATAGCGTGAGAAAAAGGGGTAAAGCAAGGGGTAAAGCACTGCTGCACTCCCTCATCCAAATCTTAGTCCAGCCAACCCCTGTTAACAACTTGAAACCCGATCAGAGCCTTTACAATTTATCGCCCGGAAGGGAGTAAATATTACTTTTAACCCCTTCTTATCCGTATACTTCCTTATCCGTATACTTCTTCTTATGTATAAAATTCAACACTACATGAAACCACTTCATTTGATTGCCTGCTCAGCAGCTTTAAGTTTTTTGCTTGGTTGTAAGCAAACTGATCAATTATCAGAAAACCCATCTCCCGGGCCGCCTCGTGCAGATCCGGATGTAATCAGAGGTGCCTGGGTAACCACCACGGCAAGCACGGCTTTAAACAGTACCGATAATATAAAACAAATGGTTGCCACATTTAAAGCAGCCGGAATGAACCACATTTTCGTCGTGGTTTATAATAATGCCCGTACTATTTACCCCAGCACGGTTATGCAAAATCTGATTGGAAGACCAATTTCAGAAGCATTCCAGGGAAGAGATCCTTTGCAGGAACTGATCGGGGAAGCCCACGCCGCTAATATGAAAGTATATGCCTGGTTTGAGTATGGGTTTTCTGCTTCTTACAGCGCAAATGGGGGCGCAATCCTTCGGGCCAAACCCGAATGGGCCAGTCAAAATATAAACGGAAGCCTGGTAGTTAAAAACGGCTTTGACTGGCTGAATGCCTTTCATCCTGAAGTGCAGGATTTTTTAATGAGCCTGATTATGGAAGTAGTCGCAAAATATGATGTGGATGGCATCCAGGGTGACGACCGCTTACCAGCCATGCCCAGTGAAGGAGGCTATGACGCTTACACGGTCAAACTTTATAAAGCCGAAAATGGTAGTGCCGATCCCCCAACCAATACCAAAGATGCCGGCTGGCTGCAATGGCGGGCAAAAAAGCTGAATCTTTTTATGAAACGTATTTACACGGAAGTAAAACTGGCAAAGCCGTCCGTGAAGATTATCATGGCTCCCAGTGTTTACCCCTTTAGTCTGAACGAATATTTACAGGACTGGCCGACCTGGGTAGATAGCAGCTGGGTGGACGGGGTTATGCCACAGATTTATCGTTATAACATCGATGCCTATAAAACAACTTTGCAGCAGCAGAAACCTTTATTCAAATCCAGGATCGGGTTATTTACTCCGGGGGTTTTATTAAAAATAGGGCCTTATCTGCCAACAGATCAATTCCTGACGGAAATGATCCAGGCCAACCGTACAGAAGGTCTGAAAGGTGAAGTATTCTTTTTTTATGAAGGTGTACAGGATAAGATTGATTTCTTTGCCAACCAATATCCTCATATCAAGTAACGGTAGTGCTGAAAGCCGGGCACTGGTCTTCCCCCGACAATACAGTACGGAAAGTTACAGCAGGTCTTGTATAACAGGCCTCATCACTTCCCGGTATAAAAAGAAGGGCTTACCCTGGCCGGAGTCCGGAGCTTTGGCCAGGGTAAGACAAGGGGTGACGCTTGCTATAAGGCCTGATAAATCTGATACCCGTAAAGCAAAAGGTTGATTTTGGGAGAAGGGCAGAGGATACTTTTATTTTCGTAGCGTGAGGAGAAATAAGGCTACAACAGGAGCCTTCAAGTAGATAAAAGCGATCCCCTGCTAAGAAGTGGTGTTTCTTCAGCAGGGGAAGTTATAGCAAAACAGGCAGCACGAGTTAATGGATAACCGGTTGAGGCGAGAAAAGCCACTCTTTGGCCGCCTGCTTGCTTTGGAAGATTTGCATTTCAAAGCCCATTCCTTCTACTTTGGTCACTAGCTGCTCGACGGACATGGCGGCAAAGATGTTGGGGGAGACCACGTGGGCGAACCGTTTTAGTCCGGCGGCTAACGCCCGGGGCATCCACACGGTAGCGATCCACTCGTTGGCCCCGCTCCAGGGACCGGTGATCTGACTATTGTCATTGAGCATGTAGGGACAGCGGTGTTTTTCCAGGAGGGATAAGCCAATCAAGCAGGCTTCCTTGACTTCTTCCACAGTGACAAAGCCCACCCAGTTGCCGTAAATATGCTTACTTGCTTTGTCGTACTCGACGGTATAGTAGACCTTGTTAAACTTGTTTTTTGCTTCCAGTTTCATTACAGTAAAAGAAATTTATTGAGTAAAAGACATCTTATGTTAAGAGAATAGTTGCTTTCGCAGAAGGAGTGCCAGCACAGAATCACTCACTTATACACCTGTGAGTGATTCACCATCACTCTTGTTACGAATCACTCTTGTTAGGTAAGATGGTTCATGGTTGGCCCGTTGGTAGTGATTGTGAAGTGTGGATGACAACGCAGCAGCCTAGCTGAAGTGGCAGGTCACACATAGCTCGGTTTTAGTTGCCGGGTTAAATCCGGTTCCTGCCTCAACTGCTCCTGGCTAGCATCAGGGGTAGCCTGGGCTGAAGGCGGGCTTGCGCAAGGGGTCAGTAGCAAGGGGTCAGTAGCCAGGCTATTGCTTTACTGATTGCTACCTCAAAGGTCATACAGACCCACTACTCCCACACCTTCCTTGCGGCGACAATCTTACAAAGGCCAGTTTTACCAGCATTCTGTCTGCCTCTCAAGGCTAAGGGATAGTAAGCCGAGCAGATGAAGATGGCCAATGGCTGCCTGTCAATAGACTTGTCTCTATTGCTTATCAGGCGGTTGCAGTTTTTAACTTGCTATAGCAGTTCCATAAGCCGGCACCTAATTCTACTACCTCGCCAGCCAGGTCAACCGATTTTACTCTCAACTTATGATAAAGAATGTAGTAGCGTTTAATTCCAGCAATGGCGGACCCCAGTGCTGACCCTGGTCTGCGGTCCATGTTCAACTTTGGTAATGGTACTTAATAGTTGATAGGTGTTGGGTAAATTAAGTGGTATTGAGGTTGTAAGAGTAGGCCCAAAGTTTGAAATGCAGGTTAAGCATATACTCTTTCTTGGAGTAGGAAAGCGTTTTTCTCACCAAGCGGCTAAAGCGTTGTCGGATAGTGTTGTTGAGCCGCTCCACGTGAGCAGTTTCTCCCGTTTCTTTTCCCACCTTTTGGTGAGTAGAGTCGGGTAAACAGTTGTAGGCTTTCCAGAAGTCAGAAAAGCTTTTGGACTTCAAGTAAGCGTAGGGCAACTTACGCCAGAGCCTTTTACAAGATGCCATTGAACCGTCGCCAATGAAGAAGGAGACGATTTGCCGGGTCTGTCTACAGAGCACAATCCAGATTCTGATCTGCTTGACTTTGAGCCCAACAAAGGTAAATACTTCGTCTAACCTCCAGTACCGTTTCGGCGGCTGGTGGCCGCAGGCTTTCTTTGAAGAGAGCCAAGGCTTGGGCTTTTTTTTAAGCCAGCGTTGCACCGTCACGTGGCTCACCCCAAAGATGCGGCCAGTAGAGCGAAAACTACTATAGTTCTTCATATGTCTTTTGCACTTGGGATAAATCCACCTGGTCGCTTTTGCGTAGTGAGTCCAGTACTCTGGTTACCCCACAGTCATTACACTTATAACGCTGTTGTCTGCTAGCATTCTTACCATTCCTAACAATGTTGATACTGCCACAACATCCACAAACACGAGCTTCTAAAACCATGGCTACTTAACTTTTTGCTAAGTTAACCATTCAATTAATTTGTACCATTACCTGCCATTGTTGTCCAGCGTAACGTAGTAGGTACCGTTCCTGAATTTACCCAAAGGCAAAATCACTTCGTACATTCCGGCACGCTTGAATTCATTCTTGACCGGAATGGCTACCAGGGTCCCGTTTTTATCGAAAACCTTCAGCGTTACGTGGGCATCCGAGGCGAGGCGGTACTTAAACGTAGTACGGTCAAAGGCCGGATTGGGAAAACTGGTCATGAACGCTTCGGGCGCCGAAAGGTTCAAAAAAGTAGCAGAGTTATTAAATCTCTGACGGGATGGGAAAGTAAGTCCCTGCTACCGGTTGTCCACTGCCGGGCAGGGCCAGTCCGGCCTAGCCTGGATGCTCGACGCACCGCCGCATAAACATTTGTGAGTAACAAAAAGGCATTCAAGAGGAACAGGCTTTGGGCAGGGTGAAGCCGGAAAAATGTATTCATCTAAGAATTTACAAAACCGGGAAAGTGTAGCGGATCTTTTGAACCTTCACATCTTACCGGCTTTTTTATGTGCTATCTCTTTTGTTCTTACCTCCTAATTATAATACGCTTTACAATACGTGTATCATCTTTTTCAACCGACAAGAAATAGATGCCTGTTGGTAAATAATCTACATGTAAAATAAGTTGTTGGTCCCCCTGCTCTGCTTCTTGCTCCTCCGTAAGCATTACTTCAGACAAAGTATTAATTAATTGCATTCGGATGGTTTGGGCCTTTGACGAGAATAATCCTACATGAATAACATCTGTAGCTGGAACAGGATAAGCCAGTATTTTATTTGGATTTGTATCCGGGTTTTCAGCCAACGTATCTTCTGGGGAATTATGTTTTCTGCCCGGGCCATATACGTCCACTTCAGTAATGCTGTTCCAATCGCTTTGACTATTGCCGTGCCCCACAATACGTACGTACCTGGCAAATATGTTATTAAAGTCAAACTTTTCTTGTTGGAGAGTGGTACCGCTACTGGATCCACTAAACACGGTTAACCATTTTCTTCCATTTATAGAGACCTTAATATCAAAGGAAGTGGTACGGATATTTCCGGCATAGAAGCCAATATTGAGATGGCTTACTTTTTTGATCGAGCCCAAATCATACTGAATCCATTGCCCATCACCTTGGGCTGACCAACGGGTTGTTAAATTATCATCCAGAGTGTTAGCTGCCAGATTAGGATCTTGCTCCTCACTTGCCTTTACGGAGGCAACCGCTAAAGAAGGCACCTGTTTAACCGGATCATTAGCTTCATCAATCCAATAGGCAAGAGATTCAACGGGGGGAGCTGTATCTGTGCTACCCTCGGGAATCAACCGTACAGCAATAGTAGCTTTTGTAGTCTTCTGGGCCAAGCGAATAATTAGGTTAGTTGAGTTGGCACCTGCATTCTGATCCCAACTGGGCCGCTGGGCTATCGGATCAGAAGCGATGGTTTGAAAGCTTGCCCCTGATGTAGGAGCCAGAATTTCTACTTTCATGGTTTTGCCTCCCTGAGTAAGGATAGCTACATTGCCGTCTATACGGACAGCTGCTTTGGTATGAAAATTCCAGACAATATCCACTGGCACTTCAGCTGTTACCTCATCTTGAATGAGCACCTGATTGTTATTCAAAAAAGCCATACCCCGCCATGCTTTGGTTACTCTGCGGTCATCGAACCATTTGGCACCATTAGACAAAAGGCTTTCTACAGACCGATACGCATCGGTCATATCCGTTACGGCAAAAGAGCGGTCTTTTGAAGACTTAAAAGCCACAATCGGTGCCTTGCCCTTGAAATACTGATTGGCAAAATTCAATGGCTCCTGAGTTTGACTGCTGATGGTAAGCGTATTATGCCCTTCTGTTTTAACCCTATAATAGGTAAATCTCTGGCCGGTTTGCGTGCTGGAATTCCAGATTCCGGGCAATGAATAGTTCATCATTCCTACATCAATGGCCCATCGCTGGCCCATCGCATCAAAAACGAAAGATCCCAGATCCAGATGCGGATGATTAAATGCATTGTCCCCACCTTTGAAACCTACATAAAATGCGTCTGTCTGATCCCACGCGGAACGAAAAAGGGCATTTTCTACACGTCCGAAATAGGCATTTAATGGTAGTTTTGAACTTGTTTGAGTAAACATATCAGGATTGTACCAAAGCAATCCCCAAATGCCGCCACGGCCTCTTTTGAATTCAAATTGACTGTAATAAGGATTGTTAAATGTATTCGACAACCAGAACATAGATGGAGCCGTAGCTGGGCTATCTCCCTGATCAGAATAGTTAAATGATTTACCGAGAGGCCCCTGCATTTGAATATAATAAGAACCTGTATTTTCAAAGCCTGGCATAGCAATTAGTGCAAAATCTTCGCCTAGAGCTGATTGTGCGGCATCAATAAATTGCACAGTGTACATTGTACCATAACTCCAGTAATTAACACCTTCATCACCAGCACCATCTGGTGCATATAGCTTCATGACCTCTTTTAAATTAACAGGTACCTGATTGAGAATTTGTTGGGCTACGTCTGGGGCTTCAGCGGCTATAGAAAGCGCTCCTACTCCCAGCCCTCCATTACATACTTGTCCCCAATTGGTATGTGCTTTTACCCAGAAAGCCCTGTTATTAAAAGCTGTTAGCCCCGGATTGAGTCCTTTCGAAATAATGGCGTTACGTATCGTCTCCCTTTGTGAAATGGTAAGTTCATTGTATAACCAATCATAACCTATTGCCACGGCCATGGTCATTTCAGCTACATCCAGAAAATGACTTGGATTCCAGTCAGAGAAGTTACAAACATCCAGTAGATCTCTTCTGGCAAAATCAATCCATTTGGGATCGCCATCCAATAAATACAAGCCTGCCACCAAACTTACCCGGATCAATGCCTGACGGCTTACCTCCAAGAGTCTTCCTTCTATGACTACGCGTTGAAGACGGGATTCGTCATAACTGCCATCCGCATTTTTTCTGATCATTTTCTCACCACTTACTTTTAACGCATTATAATTGGCTTTGGCCATAGCATCATTAGCAATCCGGTCACGGAGTGTGGCTAGTTCATCGGGTGTAATCATAATCCGTGGATGACCTTCCCGTAAAGTGGCTAATACATCCGTTTGAGCCAGTACAAAGGATGAAAATAAAAATGTGCTCAGAAAACAGAGGATAAATGTGGTTCGTAATAGGTTTTTGCTCACAACTTTATATTTAAGATTGTTCTTTTTATAAGCGCTTTTATAACTACATATAACAGGTAATACAGAGAGCTGGACTTCACCCAAAAAAGTGGACACTTAGAAAAGAGCGGATTCAGGTTGCTTCAACCGTCACTTTAAACGTTCGTATTAGAAGACAGGGAGGCAGGAAGCCTGGTAATAGTTCAAGAAAGGGATAAGAGGTGAATGTGGGCTAAATGATGCCGTCCATGCCAGGCATACTGGACTAAGGCTTGCTCAAGGGTAAAATCTTTCTGATAGACTGGATGAAAAAAGCTCTTCTGCCACTGCTCTTCGGTCAAGTGCCAGAGTAAAACAGTCCAGCGTACGTGCAAGGCTTCCAGCAAGGAGAGCGAGACGGTTACTGGAGTGGCTTCTACGTCGGCCAGCTCAGCGGAAGCATTCTGGTTGAAAGCTGGGATAGCAGGATGCTGCTCAGTTAAGGCTAAACGGAAGCGAAAGTAGAAGTTCATATGCACATCAGCTAAGTGATGCAATACCTGTCTCCCCGTCCAACCCCCAACCCGGTAGGGGAACTGCAGTCTTTCTCCGCCCGCTTTACGGGCAGCGACCGTAAGTTGAACTGGTAAGGCGGCAATTTGTTCGATGAAAACAGCACGTTCGGCTGGTGTGATCCGGGCAGAAGGAAGTACGGGTTTACCAATTGGGTAACGTAAATCGGAAGGGTGTGCTTGCATGCCACCAATTTATCCATTTCCAGCAAGTAAAAGGGGATTAGCAAGTAATAGTAGTTCAGACCTGAGCAGAACCAGGGGTTTAAAATGGTTAGTTGGGTTTTTCAGTTATAGTTTAGTGCTCAGCCACACCTGGAGATTATTTTTTTCCACCCGAATTAAGAATTGCGCACACGAGTTGAGTAGTCAACTATGATAGCCTATAAACTTATGCTCTGGCACAAACAGTGAATGAGTTATAAGATATTTTTGCTATCTGCTAAAACTGATTCCCTTCTATGTTTGGCCGCTGATTTTACCGGTAGCAGGCCTGCCAAAACCGTGTCAACAAAAACCTTGCTTCAGGGAGAGGGAAGGGGATTGAAGGGAAATAGGGCAGCCCGGCTTGCAAGCTTAAGACTGCCCTTGAGCAGGTTATCTGACTGCACTGGCTCCGGCCTGGGCTACCAGGTGATCGTTTTCCACCGTACTACCCGATACCCCGATAGCCCCGATAATCACTCCTTCTTTGTTTTGAATAGGAATCCCACCAGGAAAAGTAATCAGCCCGCCGTTGGAGTGTTCAATGTTAAACAGACTGCCTCCGGGTTGGGAAAGCTTGCCCAGCTCTCCGGTAGGCATGTCAAAGTAGCGGGCCGTTCTGGCTTTGCGGATGGCAATGTCAGCCGAACCCAGCCAGGCGCCGTCCATACGGGCAAAAGCTGTCAGGTTGGCTCCCTGATCTACCAGGGCAATGTTCATTAACAGCCCTGATTCCTGGGCTTTGTCTTTGGCGGCCTTAATGGCGCGGGAAGCTTGTTCGAATGTCAGGTTCATAGCAGGAAAGTGGGTTAACGTAAGGCTTCAAAGGTAAGCTACCTGGAGGACACTCCCTAGATTCACCTTCCTGGGCTGCATCCCGCTTAGTCCTGGCGGCCGCAAACCCGGGTGCCGGAGCAGGTGGAAAAAAGCAGCACTTGCCGGCTTCAGTCGGCATAATCAACGTTGGTAAAGTGAGTCAGCAGGCTGACAGGGAGCCGGTCTACTTTTTAGCGGTGGCAATAACTTGCTCCAGGAGCAGGCAGGCCTGGGAGCGGGCCTGAGCGAGCTTACTCATACGGTTTACTTTGTCATCAGTGAACCAGTACTGCTTCAGGTAATGCACCACGTCAGTCTCCAGCCCCCGTTGAGCAGCTTTAGCCCGGATAGAAAGCAAGAGTTCTGTTGATTTAGCAAGGGGATCAAGCCCGGTAATGACTTCCTGCACCAGCTTTTCCATCTCGCCAGCACCCTGATCGGTAGCAGCACAATTCTGAATCAGGGAAAGCAGCAAGGAAAGCCTTTGAGTGGGTGTGGACATAAACAACTAAAGATAAGCGGAATCTGGCACTCTTTGATGGGGCAGTGATGTATCTTGGGTATCTTAGCGCGAAGATTGTTTCCACTCCCTGACCTGATGCCCTTAAACCCCCTTCAGCAGCTGCGCGGGCTGGCGGCCCGTATTCAGAACCTGCCTACTACTGATCAGGGTGCCCGTCAGCTTTCGGACCTGGTTCAGGAAGCCCTGACCTTACTCTCAGTAATAGAGGAGCAATCAAGTCTGAGGGTAGCGCTTCGCTGTCAGGTGAGCCGCTCAAAACTGCAAACGGAAGTAGCAGGATACCTTACTGCCTTTGAGAAGGCCACAGACAAGCGGGAACAGATTACCCGTATCACCCAGGCCCGCGCAGAAACCCACTACCTGGTCTGGCAAGTGCTTCAGGCTGGTACCCGTTAACAACTTACCTTAAAATTTTAATTAAATTATAATAATAAGTTTTCTTATGTCGATTATTCCGCTGCTTTTTGTGCGAAAGACAAAGCAGTAAATCAGCTGCCGGGCGAAACCCATACATTCCGGGAACCTCCGGCTGGTATTTTTTCTGTTTTTCAGGGTACCGGTGAAACCTTCACTCAGGGGATGATAGCGACCCGGCGGGCTGCCGGAAGGCAAGGCTCAGGCTGAAAGATAATAGCCCGGAGAACAGGCGGTCAGAAACCGGCGTGCAATCAGATTGTAGGTAGTATCCCGGGTGCGGATATCTTCCGGAGTCAGGTGCTGCAGATACCGGTCCCATGAAAGGGTTTCCCACAGGTGGTGGACGTAAGCCTCCGGGAATACCCGTGAGTGCTCGAAGAGATCTTTCAGGCCACTCTCAGTATAGATCGGATAATGAAACCGGTAAGGGGAGGCTACAGTGACCAGTCCCGGATAGGTGCTGGCCAGCTGCCGGGGTACAATCACCGAATGTTCGTGCCAGTACTCATCCCGCCCCTGGGAGCGGAAGTAGCGGTAGGAATCGTACCAGATTTTAAGAAATGGATTACCGGGGGAGGCAGCCATTACGGCGTTGCAAAGACCTGTTTTTCCGCTCAGAAGCGGCGTGAGACTTCCCGATCTGAGGCTTCTTTTCATCCGCAGGGAAAAGGGCTCATGGCTGAGCTGGCTGCCGATAAGAAAACTGCTGTGATTGCATAACTCCGCCAGCGGCCGTAAACTGATGGTGTCCAGATCCATGTATACCCCTCCGTACCCGAGCAGAACTTCCAGCCGTAACACGTCGGCTTTGTGGGCAAAGTGATGCAGGGGATTACCGAAGATGCTTTCGGGAGCGATGACTTTGTTCAGACTCAAAAGGGGCCTGATCTTTTCCCACCAGTAGCCGGCCGGCTCATACTGGTAGTGAAAATAGATCTGGTCAGGTGTATTTACTTCTATTGCGGACTGAATGGCAAGGAAGTGCACCAGTGAAAAGGGTTTACCTCCAAAGTCCTTTTTGAGGCCGAAGATAAAATGAATAATGTTTGGTATTTTTTCCTTCATCCGATTGCACGATCAGTAACACGACCCTTGGTACAGGTTGCAGCGGTGTAAAAAATCAATACTTTGACCTCTGTTTCAGGCATATTCATTAGCAGGTCCGGATAGCAGTCAATATTTACCGCGACTGCAGGATTTTTACGCAGCCGGGAGAAGATTTGTTTTCCGTTCCGGGTATTTGTTTTCAGCTTTCCAATGGCCGGGCGGAGGGAATGACATCAGAGTTTATTTGCCCCGGGGAAAGGAGGTAAATCCGCTCTGTGTCCCGGAGCGGGACTGTGACCCCGCTCCTTTCCGGATGGAAATCAGCCGGAGGGAAACAGTGCTTTGCAGTTTTGGCGGACAGTTTCTTTCCGGTTCAAACTACCGACTGTATAAATCGCCTGATCAGTCCCGGTTCTGCAAATGTAGATCCTTCAGGCTTATTGCCTTCAGCCATTGCTCCAGTGAGTCAACGCTCTGTAACGGAGTCAGAGCCAGGGTGCGGTTTCTGCGGACATCATAAAGCATCTCCACGTAAAACTTACCCAGAGCATACAGTCTCTTGCCGCATCCTTCCAGTTTGCTGTCGGCCAGCAGTTTTCCGTACTGTGCTACATAGCCGGCTTTAGTGAAAGTATCAAGTTTAGAAAATTCTGAAAGCTGGATCATTCCCAAAGTTAATAAAGTCTCCCGATAATCTGTAAAAGAAGCAGGATTTATATCAGGCTGCTGAGTACATGACAAAAGTTGGCCAAGAGTCTCCGGTGTTGTAATATGAGGTTGTCCAGACAACTACTCTACCCAGCTAAAAATTGGGAAAAAGGAAGGGAAGGCTGAGTTTTGGAGTGACTAAACACCAAATTCATACCTTCCCATGAAGCCAGGCTTCGCTGAGCAAATCAGCCAATGCGTAGAAAAAGTCCCAATTGTAAAGAATGTAGCCCGGAAGAAATTTGTCGGGATGTTCACGATAGGATTGATAAAAAGCAGGAATGTTCAGTTTTGCGGGATAGCCCACCATTTGAATGACAGGGCGAAGCTGACCAGTAATGAGGTCCGGATTCAAGACTTTTTCCGGGAAGTAGATTTAAACTATTCCTTTGTAGCCGCTTTGCTGTCAAGTCTGCTGCCGGCTAAGGGTAAACTCCGGTTATGTATTGACCGGACTGAATGGGACTTTGGTTCTTGTCAGGTAAATATTTTGATGATTCCAGCCGGGCAGGGCTCAATGCAAATGCCTTTGTAGTGGGAGTGGTTGGATAACAAAAGTGGGAATTCCTCAGCGGATAACCGGATTGATTTGCTCAGATTGTGCGTAACTCTCCCGGGCAGGGAACGGATTGGCTTAGTGGTGGGGGACCGGGAATTTATCGGACATAAGTGGAGGAAGTACTTAAAAGACAATCATTTACTCTTTGTCATGCGTCTACCCAAACACCATTTGATTCGTCGCCCGGACAGACAAGTAATACAAGTAGGCCAACTCTGCTTTCAGGCAGATACGCCTATCAGACTCAAAGACTGTATGGTAGACGGAATTTGGGGACAAGCTTGGGTGAAGCCCCTGGAAAAAGGAGATTACCTGTTTTTGTCTGGCACGGCGAACGTAGAATACCTGGGCCAGTTTTACCGCAAACGCCGGACGATTGAAACCTGCTTTCAGTCTTTTAAAGAAAGAGGATTTGACTTGGAAAAAACTCACTTGAAAGCCTCTTCCAGGCTTAAAAAGCTGGTGGCACTGGTGAGCATCGCTTACAGTATCTCTATTGGTATGGGCATCTATATTCACCGGAAAGTGCAAAAGATCAAAACTAAAAAGCATGGTTATAAAACGAAAAGTTTCACCCGAAAGGGCATTGACACCATCCGGGAAGTATTCCCTCTGAGCAACTGCTGGCGGAATGGATGATCAACAGAGTCAAAGCCCTACTGCGATGGATAATTATTCAAGCCACTCATTATCAACCAATAAAAATAGCTGGACAGAGTAGGTACCACTAATGCCAGAAAAGTAAAAAAATGTTTAAAAAGTTATAGAAAAACAGAGTTCTGCGTTCCTTACGGCCCTTACTGCCCGATGTCGCAGGAGAGCACCTCCCACTTCTGTGCGTCCGGGCCACTTTTTCCTTGTATTGCAGCGCAACGATCCATGACCGCCTGCGCTGTTCGCCGCGCCGCGTAGTGGTCACTGCCTGTGAACGGACCGTAAACAGGGTTGATTCCGTTTTCTCCACCTGAGGTTTGGCCGGAAAGGTAATGGTCAGGGAATCACCCAGTTTTTGCCGCACTGCCTCGTGTGCCTTCAGCACGGCCTGTTCGTTCAGCTGCTGGTTTGGGTGCCTTGCTTCGGCCCGGAGAAGAGACTGTTGAAAAACCAGCTGACCAGCAGCATCGCCGCTACCAGTACAATTCCCAGACGGGTATTTTGGTAAAGGAGATTTTCTGACGTGAGGGTCTTCGGTTCATATCCGGCATGTGGTTGGTTTCTCCTGAAAATTAACGGTTTTCCGGTAACCTGCCGCCCGGAGGCGCTATCGGGCCTGTCCGATACACGGGTAAGGCCGTGGAACATTCTTAAAGCAGAGTTTCTGTGCATATGACCTTTTTTACGGCACTATAAAAAATCAGCTAATCTCTCATGAAGAAACAGACTACCCTTTTCATCATCACTTTTCTGCTCACCGCCATACCGGGCTTCGTTTCGGCCCAGTCGGGTCACCGGATCAAATCTTCTGCCGGTGCCAACATGCGCAAAGTCCCGGGCACCAGCCACACGGCCATGACCACCATTCCGGCGGGAGCCAATGTGAAGGTGCTGGAAAAAAGCAGCGACGGCTGGTACAAGGTAGAGTACAACGGCCAGACGGGTTACGTATCGGGTGATCCGGTGGAAAACAATCACAATAACGGGCAGGCTTCCTCACCTGGCCGTTCATCCAACAAGGAAAATTCCCGCAATAAGAATTCCCAGTCCGGTATTCTTACTATCGTTACGACGGCTGGTGGAAATACACCGGGGAACGCCGCACCGATACTGACCCTGGTCTTGACGGCGTAATCGGTCTGGAATACATGATTCCCAGATCACCAATTTCCCTGTTTACCGATGTAAACCTGTTCGCTGAAGTTGTGGACCACCCGATGTTTATGTTCGGGCAGGGGGGAATCGGAGTCCGGTATAACTTCCAGACTCCGGACGGGTGACTGGCGATGCCACGCTTTCCCAACCGGCAAAGCAAAGAGGACCATACTTCTGATCCTCTCTGCTTTTTTGTGGCGGGCCCGTAAAGTGGGCAGGTCACATAGTTTTTTTTGCAGATGTACGCTTTTCTGGAATATATCCCACCCACCCGGCCCGGCACCACTAAAACCATATCCGTTCAAAAGTTCGCAGTGATTCAAGCGTGGACGCTTGAATCAGCAAAGAAACCCGTCTGACTAACTCCCCGATTCAGGCCAGCGGTTCAGTGGCTGGTTTGATGAACACCCATCCGTAGCCTTAGTTAGCGGCCGGCCATGGCCCGCTGCCGGGCACTCAGCCAGTTCCAGCCGTAACCGAGGTTGATCTGCAGGTAAAAGTTGCTCAGCCGGTCTGACGGGGCATTGCGCAACGGCATGTGATCGGAGTACCACTTGCTCAGGTCGCCGGCCCGGTAGCCGAACCGCATGTTGACCAGCATGCCTGAACCCACTTTCTCCACAATGCCATCAAACCCGACACCAATATTCACGAAACTCTGAAAGTGATTCAGCGAGACGGCATTGCCGGGCTGCGCCAATACCTGGTTAAAATCTACCTCGGGTGTGTTGCGGGTAAGGGTCAGCATTGTTTCCATACCGCCTGCTCCCAGAAAAGGATATACCCGGATGTCATTGTTCAGGTAAAATGGATAATATGCGTGCAGCTGCACCGAATAAGCATTGCGGCGGGTACTGGCCGTTTCGCTGGTGCGGGGTCCGTAGGGATTGATGGTGTGCGCCAGTTCGAGACCAACCAGCACACGGTCGAGCCGGTACTGGACACCCCCGCCCCAGAACACCTGGAAGTTGCCGGGGACCGGATAATCGGTTTCGCGCAGCCGGGCGTGGATGCTGCCCGTGCCCGAAAATACGTGATTCTGAATGAAGTACAGTTCAAGGCCCCGCCGGCCGCGTAGCTGGGAGGCATAGTCGGCTGTGTCCGCCGGAAGGGCGATCCGGGCAAAGGCGACCTGCCCGAGCAGCATCACCAGCGGAAGAAAAAAGGATTTCATCAGTGAAAGGGTTGGGTTGGAAGGGGTGGAAGATCATGTAAATTAGTTAAATATAATTAACTGCCTCGCCCCATTATTGTTTCCCCTTGGTTGGAGAACAATTTTCTCCGGGCCCTATCCTCACAACAGATTTGAAAAAATTATTTATACCACAATGATTCAGGTTGGGTAAATAATTAAAGGAGTGACTACCACCCACAAACAAGTCAAATAAATTAACCATTCAGCCCTATACCCCTGGCCCCTTTTTATATACCACTGTCTTCCCTACTCACTTCTCTCCCTCCGCTCCCGCCTTCTTTCCCTTCGCTGCCTCCGTTCCTCTTCCCGGCGGTGCTTTTCCTCTTCCCGCCGGTCCTGCTTTACCTGCTGTTCCGGCCGGGTTCTTTCCTGCGCCTGTTCGTCTCTGGTGCGGTTACCGAATATTTTGTCCACCAGGCCACCCAGCGAAAAGTCTCCCGGTTCTCCCTCTGCCGGCGCATCGTCCAGAAAAGACGCACACTCCAGCCGCGCCTGCAGGTGCGGCGGCAGCGGCCGGAACCGGCTGCTGGCTACCGTGCGGAAAGCCCTGTCGCGGCCCAGGCGGCCCATGAAATCCGCCCATACCGGCAGGGCCGTGGCCGCACCCTGACCTAGCGAAAGGGTTCTGAAATGTACCATCGGACTCTCGGCGCCAACCCATACACCAGTGACCAGTTCCGGCGTGATGCCGATAAACCAGCCGTCGGCGTGGTTCTGGGTAGTACCGGTTTTGCCGGCAATGTCCATTGAAAGGCCGTATTCGCTGCGCAGCCGGGCGGCGCTGCCCTCTTCCACCACGCCCCGCAGCAGCGCAATCATCACATCGGCATTGGCGTAGGATATTACCTGTTTCCGGTTTTCCCGGGGCTGGTGCTGCCGCAAAACCTTACCGGTCCGGTCCACGACGGAGGTTATGTACACCGCCGGGGTCTGGTAGCCGTTGCTGATAAAGGTCGTGTAGGCGCTTACCATTTCCATCAGCGAAATTTCCGCCACGCCAAGGGCGAGACCGGGAATTTCAGGCAGGTCACTCCGGATGCCGAGCCGCCGGGCCAGATTGATGGTTTCACCGATGCCGGCCTGTACGATAATTTTGGCCGAAACCGTATTCACCGAATGGGCCAGCGCGCCGCGCATCGAATATTCTCCACCGTAGCGGCCATCGGCGTTACGCGGCGACCAGTTGTCGTACTGGGCGTAGGTATCGCGGGTATTGGGAAAGTAAGTGCAGGGCTCAATTCCCTGCTCAAGGGCAGCCGCGTACACCACCGGCTTGAAGGTAGAGCCCGCCTGCCGTTTGGCCCGCACGTGGTCGTACTTGAAATATTCGTGGTCAATGCCACCCACCCATGCCCGTACGTAACCCGTACGGGGCTCCATGGAGACCAGACCGGTATTGAGAAACCGCTGGTAGTACCGGAGCGAATCCAGGGCGTGAGGGTTTTCTGAACTCCCCTTCCAGGCAAAAACTTTCATGGGCAGCGGTTGGCGGAATTCCCGCAGAATTTCCTCCTCTGACAAGCCTTCTTCCCTTAACTCCTTGTAGCGTACCGTCTGGCGCATGGCCGAAAGCAGCACCTCTTCGCTCTCCCAAGGGTCGCGGCCTTTCCAGTGGGCGTCGAATGATTTCTGCAAAGCGGCCATTCGCGTACGGACGGCGGCTTCGGCGTGGGCCTGCACTTTTGAATGAATAGTGGAATAAATCTTTCAGTCCGTCGGTGTACAGGTTGTAGGGCGTACCGTCTGCTTTGTTGGTTCTGGCACACCAGGCCGCCAGTTCGCGCCGGAGTTGCTCCCGGAAATAGGGGGCCAGCCCATCATTGTGCGTTTGGTACTGGTACTTGATTTTAAGGGGTGTTTCCTTCAGGGAGTCGGCTCTGGCCGGGTCAAGGTACCCGTATCTGGCCATCTGGCTCAGTACCACGTTGCGCCGCTGCTTTGACCGCTCCGGGTTCAGCTTTGGATTGTAGGAGGTGTTGGCTTTGAGCATGCCCACCAATACGGCTGCCTGAGTGGCGGACAAGGTGCTGGCATCGGTGCTGAAAAATCGTTCAGCGGCCCTTTCGATGCCGTACAGATCAACTTATGGGCACCGTGTTCAGGTACAGCTCCAGAATCTGCCTTTTGGAATAAACGCTCTCCAGCCGCCGGGCAATGATCATTTCCTGCAGCTTGTTGATGGAGGTACGGATAAACCGGTACTTACGGCGGGGATACAGATTTTTGGCCAGTTGCTGGCTGATGGTGCTGCCGCCGCCGGAACTTTCCCGCTGGAGGAGTAGTGTTTTCACGATCACCCGGGCGAGGCTGCGCGCATCAACGCCGCTGTGTTCGTAGAAGCGGACGTCTTCGGTAGCCACCAGGGCCTTGATCACATCCGGGGAAATTTTTTCGTAGGGTACGTGGGTGCGGTCCTGAATATAGTAGCGGCCCAGCAGCACACTGTCGGCCGAGTACACTTCCGAAGCCGTATGGTTCTGCAGCGCCTTCAGGGCCGAAACCGGGGGCATCCGTCCAAACAGCCCGAAGTAAACGGAAAGGTAAAAAGCGGCACCGGCGATCAGCACGGGCACGGTGGCCCGTTTGGCAAACCGCCACAGAAACCGGAAGTCGCGGAGTTTTGCCTCCCGCCAGTCATAGTCACGTACCTGCCGGAAGGTGGAACCGATTCCGCGGGTGAACCGCAGAAGCCCACTGCCCGCCAGCCGGAAAACAGGAGAAAGAATGCTGTACCATAATCCTTTTACCAGAGCCATCAGCCTGGTCACCATATGATTCTTTGGATCTTTCAAATTGAATCTGAGAATGGAACCGCAAACGCCTGAGTAACGACGACCGGACCGGCAAAGTTGTACCGTCCGTACAAATTCTTGCCTTTGGGGAAAAATACCGGTACCCTGGCGTATGCATTAGACTTGTTGGTTATTGTAAATCAATGAATTACCCGAAAACCACCCCCGGCCCCTCCTTATCAAGGAGGGGAGTCTGCACCACCATCTCCGGATCAGGGGAAGTTTCCTGACGGTCCCCCTCCTTTTTTAAGAAGGGGACAGGGGTGGTTATCCTGAAAATAAGTACAACCTGTTGAAAATCAACTACAAACAAGTCTATTGTATTTTTAAATCAGGTCTGTCCGCTTCCTGCTTCTGTTTTAAGGCAGGTTTTTCAAACCGGAAGAGCACTAACCGGTCAGCACCATTAGCCGTTCCGGCACGGGTCGTATCACCCCCTTTCCTTCAGCCAGCCCAAAGTAACGGCATTTTACATCCAGTCCCGGCTGCCTTCGTTTTTTAATGCCTGCTGCCCGGGCCCGGCTGCCCCACCCGGACCGGTGCTGCCTTCCTTTTCCTCCCTTTTTTCCCCTAAATTCGCAATCCGACCCAACTCCCCCTGCCTATGCAGCTTTCGGTGCTCAGCCCCGCCCAGTCGCTGGAAAAAGCCTACCGCCTCCAGAATGTCAGCCGTGAACAGATTGAGCTTTTCAAGCGTGAGTATACCCTGCTTTTTAACCGCATCAATGAGAAGGAAAGCGAGGAAAACGCCAAGGGCCACCTGATGGATTTTCTGAAGAATGTGTATTACGCTCCCGCTTACCTGGTGGCGACCAAGGGCAAAACGGATTTTGTGATCCACACGGGCAGGGAGGCCGCCACCCCGGCCGGCGTCCTGTTTGAAACCAAACGGCCCGCCAACCGGACTGAAATGGTCACCCGCGAAAACCTCAACGCCAAGGCCATGCACGAACTCATCCTGTACTATTTCCGGGAGCGGATCGAAAGCAGAAACAGCGACATCCGGCACCTGGTGATCACCAACCTCTACGAATGGTTTATTTTTGACGCCGCCGTGTTTGAACGGGTATTTTACCGCAACCCCGCGCTGGTGAAGGAATACAAGGCGTGGATGACGGGTCAGAAGGTGAGCACCAGCAACGATCTTTTCTACAATGAAATTGCGCGGCCCTTTCTGGGGAGTCTTACCGAAGAAATCCCCTTTACCTGGTTTGACCTCCGGGAGTACGACCAGACGGTACGCAACGCCGACACCGCCGACGACCGCAAACTGCTGGCCCTGTATAAGATGCTCTCCCCGGCGCACCTGCTCAAGCTGCCCGCCGCCACCGACAGCAACACGCTCAACCCCCGGTTTTACCTCGAACTGCTGCACCTGATCGGCCTGGAAGAGGTAAAGGAGGGCGGCAAAAAGCTGATCCGCCGCCGGGAGCCGGGCCGCCGCGACGCCGGTTCGCTGCTCGAAAACACGATCAACACGCTGGAGGTGGAAGACATCGTGGACCGCTTCCCGGACCGGGCAAGCTACGGCAACACCCGCGGGGAGCAGACGCTGGCCATTGCCCTCGAACTCTGCATCACCTGGATCAACCGGATTCTGTTTCTCAAACTGCTCGAATCGCAGCTGATCCGCTACCACGGCAACGACCGGACGTACCGCTTTCTGGATACCGGCCGCATCCGCGATTTTGACGTGCTGCACAAGCTTTTCTTTCAGGTGCTGGCCCGCCGCACCGCCGACCGTACCGGAGCCATCCGGAAGGACTTTGACCGCATCCCGTACCTCAACAGTTCGCTGTTCGAGATTTCAGAACTGGAGCACGAAACCATCCGCATCAACAGCCTCGACGACAGCCTCGGAATGCCCCCGTACAAGAGTACGGTGCTCAGAGAAAACCCCGCCTGGAAGGGCACCGCCGAAGCCAATACGCTGCACTACCTGTTCGCATTCCTCGACGCCTACGACTTTGCCTCCGAAAGCCGCGAATCGGTGGCCGAAAAAAACCGGCCCCTCATCAACGCCTCGGTGCTCGGGCTGATCTTCGAGAAGATCAACGGCTACAGGGACGGCTCCTTTTACACGCCCGGCTTCATTACCGAGTACATGTGCCGCGAAACCATCCGGAAGGCGGTGACGGGCAAGTTCAACGAGGCCAAAGGCTGGGCCTGTACCACGCTGGACGACCTCTACAACCGGATCACCGACGCCCGGGAAGCCAATGCGCTGGTCAACGAAGTGCGCATCTGCGACCCGGCCGTGGGTTCGGGGCACTTTCTGGTGTCGGCGCTCAACGAACTGCTGGCCATCAAGTCGGACCTGGGCATTTTGCAGGATGAGCACGGCCGGCGGCTGCGCGAGTACAGGGTCACCATCGTGAACGACGAACTGGTGGTGACCGACGAAAACGACGACCCGTTCGGCTACGCCGTGCTGCCTTCCGGCAAGGTGCGCCCCGACCTCCAACGGGTGCAGAAAACGCTTTTTTTACGAAAAGCAGACGCTGATCGAAAACTGCCTGTTCGGCGTCGACATCAACCCCAACTCGGTCAAGATCTGCCGGCTGCGGCTCTGGATCGAACTGCTCAAGCACGCCTATTACACCGAAGAATCGGGCTTTGCCGAACTGGAAACCCTGCCCAACATTGACATCAACATCAAGCAGGGCAACAGCCTGCTGAGCAAGTTCAGCCTCACGGAGGACCTTTCGGAAGTATTTGCCCGGCAGAAGTTCAGCCTGCGGACCTACAAAACCGCCGTAAAGGCCTACAAGGAAGCCCGCACGAAAGAGGCCAAGGCGGAGTTGCAGGCGTTCATCGGGGAGATCAAGCGGCAGTTCAGGGAGACGGTGAGCAACCGCGACCCGCGCCGCAAGAAGCTGGCCACGCTGCGGGGCCAGCGGAGTGTGCTCGACAACAACCTGGATATTTTCGGCAACACCCTCCGCGATGCCGTGCTGGTGGAGGCCGAAAAGGTGAAACTCGACACAGCCATTGCCCAGGCCGAAACCGAACTGGCCGACGCGGAAAGCAATGTGCTGTACCGCGGCTCCTTCGAGTGGCGCTTTGAGTTTCCGGAAGTGCTGGACGAAAAGGGCAATTACGTGGGCTTCGACGTGGTGATCGGCAATCCGCCGTACATCCGGCAGGAAGACCTGGGCGAATCCAAGAGTCTGCTTAAGAAAACCTTTCCGCAGACGTACGCCGGCACGGCTGATCTGTACGTGTTTTTCGTGGAGCAGGGTTTTAAGGTTATGCGGCCTGAAGGAAATTTTATTTTCATCATGCCTAACAAATGGATGCGGGCTGGCTACGGGCTAGGGCTGAGAAAGTTTTTCAAAGAGAACAGAATCATTCAGATTACAGACTTTGGCGATTTGCAGGTTTTTGATGATGCTACCACTTATCCTTGTATCATTCATGTTCAAAAGTTCAGTCCACTTCCTTTATTCAACGCAGTAAACCTTGATACACTTAAGTATAGTAAAGGATTGGGTGAACATATTAATGATACTGTCTTTAAAATTCCTTCAGAAAGCCTGAGCAATGACGGTTGGGCAATTGTAGATTCAAAAAGGCAAGGTATAAAAACTAAGATTTCTGCTAATGTGATTCCATTAAGTCAGTATGTTGAAGGGAAGGCTTTTTACGGAATTAAGCCCGGCCTTACAGAAGCTTTTATGATAAATGAAGAAACTAGGGAAAGATTAATTGCTGAGGATGAAAAAAGTGCCGAAATAATAAAGCCAGTTCTAATGGGGCGTGACGTCAAGCCCTATGCTTTACCAATTCCAAGTCGCTTTCTGATTTTTACAAGAAGAGGCATTGATATTGAACAATATCCGGCAATCAAGGCACATTTACAACAATACCGGCAACAGCTTGAACCGCAACCCAAAGATTTCATTGGTGGAAAATGGACGGGAAGAAAAGCCGGAAGCTATAAGTGGTTTGAGATTCAAGACAGCGTTGATTATCACGAAGAATTTCTTAAGCCAAAAATCATGTATCAAAAGTTCCAAGTAAAGCCAGCTTTTATTTACGATGAGCAAGGTTTGTACTGTAATGATTCCATGTGGATCATTACTAAAGCAGACAAAGCCCTTTTTGCATTGCTTAATTCTAAAATGGGGTGGTACCTGATTTCCAATTACTGTACAGCTATTCAGAACGGATACCAACTCATTTTTCAGTATTTCGGCCAGATTCCAATTCCCATTCGTATTGCTGAATCCAATATCCTTCTAACTGAAAAAGTAGATCAAATCCTCACCGCCAAAGCCGCCGACCCCAAAGCCGATACTTCCGCCCCGGAAGCCGAAATTGACCGGCTGGTGTACGCCCTTTACGGCCTCACGGAAGAAGAGATTGCGGTAGTGGAAGGCAGGGCGTAACCGCACCGGCAGGATGCCCTGGTGGCAGGCAGAGACGCAAGGCATTGCGTTTCCGGGTTTGATAAATCATGTGTCAGCATAAGGACCACCCCTGTCCCCTCCTTGAAGGAAGGAGGGGAACTCAAAGGAACCTTGTTCTGTATCCGGAAAAGGCGTACGTAACCTGCATTTCTCCTTGTCACACAGCCGGTTGTTACAGTTCCCCTCCTTCCTTCAAGGAGGGGACAGGGGTGGTTTTTCTACTGTAATGACCCACCTTCCTGAAAAGGAAAGACAAACAAGTGTATGCATATACGCACGCACCGGTTTTTCTGCCGGAAAAACAAGGCGGCTGCCAACCTCGTTTTCCCTTTCACCGGCACGGGTTGTGCACGGCTCCCCTCCCTTTCGGGGAGGGGCCGGGGGTGGGGCTACAAAATCGCCAGAATCTCCGCCGGAGCAGTTACCATGTAGTCCGGCATTTCCGGTTGTACGGCCTCCACTGAATCGTAGCCCCAGCCCACCCAGATTACTTTTACGCCGCACTTTTTGCAGGCCACCACGTCGCGGTGTTCGTCGCCTACGTAAATCACCTCCGACGGCTGCAGGCGGAAAGTCTTCAGAAAGCGCCGGATGACCGCCTCCTTGCCGAAGAGGTTGCTGGAGCAATATACTTCCTCAATGCCGTCTACTTTGTGTTTTTCCAGCCGCCGCCGGATGTTGCCCTGGGAGTTGGAGGAAATAATGGCTAGCCGGTAACCGCGCCCTTTCAGTTGGAGGAGCAGGTCACGGATGCCGTCAAAAAGGAAAAGTTCTTCGTCTGCCTTCTGGTATAATTTATAGAAAGTGGCCGCCAGAAAGGGAATCTTGTACAACGGAACGCCGAGCAGCCGGGCCCTTTCGGGCATGGTCAGCTTCCGGAGGTGATCCAGATCGGCGGCGCCGGCCACCCGGAAGCCGTGTTTGCGGGCAATTTGGTTGTACGCCTTAATGGCAATGTCCCGGGAATCTACCAGCGTGCCGTCGAAATCGAAGAGAATAAACTGGGTCATGGTGGTCTCCGCCGCGCTTCATCCGGGCCGGCTGGCAAGAAACGGAAAAAAGTTTATTACCGGAGATTGCGGCTTTATAAAACCTCACTCAGCCGGGCAACAAAAAAGGGTGTACCCTGCGGCACACCCTGCTTCTCCTCAATTCTATATTCGTAGCCTTCCCCCTGATTACCTACAATTACCCAACACCATACCTGCGGGATGCGTTTGCGCCGTCCGCGGAATTAACATTTTTTAACATGCCTATAAAAATAATTCGTAACAAGCTGAATATCTGCGACTTTTACCAAAAACTATAACCATATATAACAAAGCAAAAGGGGGTGACTTGCAGCATTCTGCCCGGTGAAACTTCACAGAGAATTCAAAATCTGCGCGGATTAAAACCACTATTGGTTTATGAAGGCTATATACTTTCTCCTATACTACGGTACATTCTTCTGAAGGACCTCACCCCCGGCCCCCTCTCCTGATGAGAGGGGGAGCCTCAACGCGGTTTTTTCTCCCCTCTCCCGAGGAGAGGGGCCGGGGGTGAGGTTCAGGAAAACCACAAATCGTTTATGAATGCTATATACTTTCTCCTCAGCGGGATGAATTCCGTATTTTCACCCAATGAATAGATTATTGCATCCGGTCACGATTTCTGCATCCGCTGACTGCCGCAAGTAGTCCCTTGTTTCATCCCCGAAGACCTGCCTCCAAAAAATGTCCGAAAATCCCACAAGAACCGCCAAAGCCCTGAAAGGGTTACAAATAGCCGTCCTCAACCCCATGCAGCTGGCTTCGCTGGAAGCCCACGGTTCGGACCGGGATGTGGTACTGCTGGCTCCCACCGGCTCGGGCAAGACGCTGGCCTTCCTGCTGCCCATGCTGGAAGAACTGGACCCGGAAACGCCCGGCATTCAGGCTCTGATTCTGGCGCCGTCCCGCGAACTGGCCCTGCAGACCGAAGACGTGTTCCGGCGCATGGGCACGGGCTTTAAGGTCAACTGCTTCTACGGCGGACACCCCTTTCCCACGGAAGTCAACAACCTGTCGGAGCCGCCGGCCGTGCTGATCGGTACGCCGGGCCGCATTGCCGACCACCTGCGCCGGGAAACGTTCCGGCCGGATCCGGTCCGGTGGCTCGTGCTGGACGAATTTGATAAATCCCTGCAACTGGGTTTTGAGGAACAGATGAGGTTTATCATCAGTCAGTTGAGCGGCTTACGGAAGCGCACCCTCCTGTCAGCTACTGCCATGAAAGGCATTCCCGGATTTGTGGGCCTCCAAAAGCCCGTCGAACTGAACTACCTGACCGGCGCGCCTCCCGAAGGGCTGGCCCTTAAAAAGGTTGCTACCACGTCCGCCGACAAGCTGGAAACGCTTTTCCGCCTGCTCTGCCGGATCGGCAACGAGGCCACGCTGATCTTCTGCAATCACCGCGACGCGGCCGGCCGCATCCATTCCACCCTGTCGGAATGGGGACTGGTTACCGGCCTCTACCACGGCGGCCTGGAGCAGGACGAACGGGAACGGGCCCTGATCAAGTTCCGCAACGGCAGTACCCGGCTGCTGATCACCACCGATCTCGCCTCCCGCGGACTGGACATTCCCGAAATCCGCAACGTGATCCATTACCAGCTGCCCGACACCCCGGAGGCGTTTGTGCACCGCAACGGCCGCACCGCGCGGATGCACGCCGAAGGAAAGGCATACCTGTTGATCGCAGAGGAAGACACCGTGCCGCCGTACCTGACCGGCCCCGCGGAAGCGGAAGAAGCACCCGAAGCCCCGTTGCCCCCGCCCCCACCGTGGGTGACCATTCATTTTTCGGCCGGTAAAAAAGAGAAGATCGGCAAAACCGACGTGGTGGGTCTGCTGACCCAGAAGGGCAAATTGCCCAAAGAAGGAGTCGGCCGCATCGAGATCGGCGACCACGCCAGCTTCGTGGCCGTGGACCGCACCAAAGCCCGGAAGGTACTGGAACTGGTGAAGGAAGAAAAGATAAAGGGGATAAAAGTAAAAATACGCATGGCGCGGTAAAGTGGGGCTGACCGGATAGTCAGATGAAACGGGGGCATGCGTGACGCTGAGGGAAATGCGGGTGCATGCGGGAGCCCGAACCAGCGGGCATACTGGTGCCTGGTACGTAAGGCCGGCACTGATTCAAGCGTGGACGCTTGAATCAGTGCCGGCGTACTCATCACTCCTATTCCCTTACCACTTACTCCCCTACCACTAACTCCTAACTCCTAACCCTTAACTCCTAACCCCCAATCCCTTACCCGTAACACCGCACTTCAAACAAAGCCGCCGGGGTGCCGCCGTGGGTGCCTTTGGGGTGAATGGTCAGGCGGCTGGTTTCCACGGGTGTATCGAAAATGACCGTGTTGCGCGTCTGGTGGTTACCGGTGCGGTGGTGAATCTTCTCGTTGCGGTCGTCGCAGAGGAGGTATTCCTTCACGCAGAAGGGCATGACCGATTCCGGGTGCGTCATCAGCACGGTCTCCATCGGGTGGTCCCAGTCGGTGTCAAAAGTCAGTTCTACGCGACCTATCCGTTTCTTTTCGGGCCACGACAGCGTTATGGCCGGGTCAGTATCACCGGGACTGGCTACCCACGCATTGGGCCGGGAAACCGGACGGTTGGTGCCGTTCCGCAGGTTTTCGGGACCAAACAGGCGGATGCCGGGACTGATCTGCATGGCCAGGTTGAGCCCTTCCGGACGACGTTTCGGCGTCCAGAATTCGAAGGCGTCCACGCCGATGTCGTCGGGTGGCTCCTGCTTGCCGTAGTTGGACACGGCCGGGTTGGAGTGATTGAAAACCGATAAGATTCCCGTCACCCGCAGGAGGCTGTACTGTACCCGCACGTGGTCATTCTGCATCAGACACACGAAAACGTAAACGGGCTCCGTAATCTCCGTTTGAAAAGAAACCGTTACCGGTTGCAGACCGGCGTGCAGGGGAATCCGCTGCGTTTCGAGGGTCAGGTCCGGCGTGTGGTTCTGAGGCTTGCTGCTGCGGCGCAGTTCGACCACCAGTTCCGTATTTTGCTTTGCCTCCACCCGAAGGGTCAGCCCCGGCATCTCTCCCGGCGCTACCGGCAGCATTTGCGCCGAGGGGTGCTGCAGGGGCAGAAAAGGTCCGTCGGCGGGCAATTCCTTCAGAATCAGTTCACTTGAAGCGGTAAGAGAACCTTGCCGTGCCAAATCTGCTTCATCCGCCAGCGGAATGCCGGGAATGTGCTGGCCGGTCTTCAGCAGTTCCCGCTGAAGCAAGCTGATGTAGTTTTCCTGACTTAGCGTTTTTGGGGCTATTTTTTTATTCGTACACACCGCTGCCGCCATCCCCGCTGCCTGCCCCACGTGGGCACTGGTGCCCATTACGCGGCTGGAGCCAAACGCTACGTGCGACACGCTGATGATGCGGCCGGCCAGCAGGAGGTTGTTGAGGTTACGGCTGTACAGGCTTCGGTACGGAATCTGGTACAAACCCTTGCTGTGCCACTGATTACAGCCGGGCTTTTCCGAAAACACGCCGTCGGCCGGGTGCAGGTCAATGGACCAGCCGCCGAAAGCCACCGCGTCGTAGTGTTCGCGCTGCTCCACAATGTCCTGTTGTTTTAAGATATAATCGCCCTCGAACCGGCGGCTTTCCCGCTTGCCGGGGATGTAGCCCACCCATTCCAGCGTCATGGTTTCGGCCTCGGGAAAGTTGCCCGAGTTTTTGATGTGGTTCCACACGCCGTACACCACCTTCCAGAGTTCCCACTTGATCTTTTCGGTGTCGTGCACCGTATCCAGCCGCCCCCCGTACTCGATCCACCAGAGCTGGCAGCCGTGTTCTTTGGCGTTGAACCGGCGGTAACGGGGAATTCTGGTAATGTCCTGCAAGGCGTAGGCGGGTGGCACGAACCGTACCGGTTTGCCCGTGTCTTTGGAGTAGAAATACAGCGAATGGCCCAGCAATTCACCGTATTCGGCCGTGGGGGCGAATTTCTCTCCAAACTCCTCCTTCGACTCCGCGCCCATCCGGAAGGCAGCCCCCGCCTGAAAAGCTACAATGCCGTCGCCGGAAGCATCGCAGAAGAGCGGCGCGTTCAGGTCGTACATCGTGCCGTTCTGGGAGCAGAAGGCCCGCACGCCGCGGATGGTTTCGGGATCGGATTTTTGGGTTTCAAAAACCGCCGTATTGAGCAGCAGCCGGATATTGGGCTCCTCCAGCACTTTTTCCAGCAGAATGGTATCGAAAATAATGGCATTGCCCTCGGGGTTCCGGTACATGTTCTCCACCAGGATTTCGTCAATCACGCCGCCTTCGCGGGCCCAGCGGTTGTTGTTGCCCATGTGCGAGGTAGCCCCCAGCACCCACAGGCGCACTTCGCTGGAGGAGTTGCCGCCCAGCACGGGCCGGTCCTGCACCAGAATTACGTTGGTTCCGGCCCGGGCGGCCGTAATGGCGCAGCAGGTGCCGGCCAGGCCGCCGCCTGCTACCACCAGGTCAGCAGAAAAATGCTCCGTCCGGAGGGTGCGGCTATCGGTTGCTTGTTCGCGAATCATTCGTTAGGTCAATGAGTTGGTGAAGAATGGGAAAACCGGTGGGCTTGAGAATCTGCACGGCCTGCTTCTGCGAGAAGCCACGCACGGGTACTACTATTTCGGCACTCTGGCCGGGCTGTAAGGAAGGCACTGCCACCGTTTGGCCTTCCGTTTTCAGTTGGTAACCGGTGACTGCATAGACCGGAAAATCATTTCGCGCCGTCACCCGGAGCCGCAACTGAAACTGTCCGTTTTCGCCGGGCAGGCTGCTCACTTTTTCCAAAGTGACCGGGGCCATCTGGCGGCGGTGAAAGTCGTACAACGGCCGGGGGTTCCGGTCGGGGTCCACCAGCCCCCAGGGACGGTAGCCGTTCGGGTTGGTGCCGGGATAGCGGCTCTGGTAATCATTAAAGGTCCACCAGGAGGCGCCTGCCACGTAGGGCATATCCCGGATAATTTTCAAAATCTCTTCCAGATGCGTTACCTGCGCGGCTTCCCCGCCGTCGGTGTCGGCGCGGCGGCCGTATTCGCTGATCAGAATGGGCTTATCGGGGTACAGTTCGTGGATTCTTTGCAGTACGGTGGCGTGGTTGCGGTAGATATTGGCGGAAATAAAATCCACGTACTGGCTGGCCTCGTCTTCCGGCGCTTTGGGCAGGGTGTTCAGCCGATTGGAGGCAAAGGTGAAAAGCCGCGTATCGTCGAGCTCCCGGCCCCAGGCAATCATGTCTTTCGTCCAGCGTTGCCCGGCCGGCTGCTCGGAAAGGTATTCGTTGCCGACGCTGTAGGCAATTACGCTGGGGTGGTTCCAGTCGCGTTCGGCCATTTCGCGGAACTGCCCCCGGAACTTCGTCCGGATGGTGTCGTTGTCCATCTGCCTGGGGGTGAGTTGCCAGTTGCCGGCTTCGGTGATAATCAGCATACCGTTCCGGTCGGCCCAGTCGAGCACGGTTTCGGCAGGTGTGTAATGGGTCAGGCGACTGAATTCCATGCCAGCCTCTTTCATCAGGCGCAGGTCTTTTTCCACCACCCAGTCGGGCTCCAGCGAACCGAGTCCGGGGTAATCCACCACGCGGTTGCCACCGGCTACCCGGATGGGCTTGCCGTTCAGCAGCAGTTGCGCATTGCGGACTTCCACCTTCCGGATGCCGAAGTTCGTCTGCACCGTGTCGCCGGCCAGCACCACGCGGAGGGCGTAGAGGTTCGGCTGGTCGATGCTCCATAATTTCACGTCGGCGGCTTTGAGAATCGTTTGGGCCTCCAGCACGGCCGTCTGGCCGGGAGCAACGGATGCAGGCTGGCTTTTCCAGTTTAAAGGAATTGTTTTTCCAGCCCCTTCTACCCGAAAGTTTATTTTAGGCGTGGCGGCTTGACTAGTAGTATTGCGGACGCGGGTTTTGACGCGCAGCGTAGCGGTGCCTTTCGCCAGATCGGGCACGGCTTCCACCTTCACGTTCTGGGCGTACACTCCAGGCTCCACCGTCAGGTACACCGGCCGGATGATGCCGCCGTAATTGATCCAGCCGGGGAACTGTCCACCGGGGCCGTCGCCTTCCTTGTATTCATCCCTGGCTCCCGGAATGGTGCCGCGCCGCCACGTATTGTTATCCACGGACACGGCAAGAGTATTTTCGCCGCTCTTCAGGAAGTCAGTGATGTCGAAACGGAAAGGCGTGTAGCCGCCTTCGTGCGTACCCACTTTCCGGTCGTTGAGCCAGACGCCGCACCCGTAATAGACGGCGTCGAAGTGGAGCAGCACCCGCTTGCCGGCGGCGGGCTGCCAGGGAAACGTGCGGCGGTACCACGTGTTGCCGGTGTAAAACAAGTACCGCTTGTCCACGGAAAAGCAGTGGGGTACCTGCACTTTATCCCACAGGCGGATGGGATGGTTGGTCCCGTACCAGCCTTCCGCCTCGCCAGTAGCCACGGGGTCGAGGGTAAAGGCCCAGTCCCCGTGCAGCGGAATGGCACCGGGCTCCCGGATGGTGTACTGGGCCGCGGCGGGCAGCGAAAGCAGGAGAACCAATAATTGGAGAAGAAAACGCATCAGGAGTTTATTTTAAGGGCTTGATGAGCAGTACGCAATTGTTTGGCGGCGCGCCAGGGAATGTAGGCCAGCAGCAGGATCACCACTGCAATGCCGGCAACCAGACCCGTGCCCGCCGTTGTGAGCCAACTCAGGATAAACAGCAGCAACGCCGTAAAGACCAGGGCAAAGGCAATCACCCGCAGGCCAAAACGGTTCTGCTGGTGTACCTGTTCTTTTTCTTCCTCGCTTTCCAGCATCTGATCGGCTTTTTTCTGCTTTCTCGCCGCCAGGTACTGCCCGTATTCCTCACTTTCCGTCCTGCCCTTCCAGGCGGCCCACACCTCGTAACCCAACAGCAGGAGCAAAGGCAGGGTTACACCCAGCATCATTTCCTGCCCGCGGGTCAGCTTGAAGCCCGCCAGCAGGGGCAAAATGATTTTCCCGGTTAAATTTACTACCAGGCTAACGCCCGTAATCCAGCCGGTAGCCCGGCCGGTAAGCCGTTTGGAAAAAAGGGCCCAGATGGGCGGGGCCAGCAGGGGGCCGCCCGTAATGGCGCCGATGCTGAGCACTACTTCCACAATTCCCCCGGCGGCCGGCACCAGCAGGGCAATGATAATCATCCCTACCCCGAAGAGCCAGGAGGAAGCCCGGGCTACGTTCATCAGTTTCCGGTCGGAGGCGTTCGGGTTCAGCAAACCTTTGTAAATGTCATTGGTGAAAACGGCCGAAACCACATTCAGGGTGGTGTTGGCCGAGGCCGACGTGGAGAAGTACATGCCCGTCAGCATCAGGCCCATCAGGCCGGAAGGCAGCACCAGCCGGCAGACCATCAGATAGGCGTTTTCGGTATCGAGGCCCTGCAATCCGGGATTGATGACCTGGTAGAGCATCGGCGGCAGCATCCAGATGATGGGGCTGATCAGGTACAGACCCGCGAACAGAAAGGCAACTTTACGGGCCGAAACCGGACTGTCAACGCTCGTGTAGCGTTGCACGAAGGTCCAGTTGCCGCCAATGTAGCAGATGTGGTAAAGGGCAAAGGCCAGCACGAACTCCAGGGTGTATTCGCCGTTGAGGGGCTCGAAAAATCCGTCGGGTGCTTTTTGGGTAAAAGCTTCCAGCCCGCCGGCCGCTTTGGTGGCCAGCGGCAGAATAATCACCACGGCCGCCGTGAGAATCACAAACTGGAGAATGTCGGTGACCATTACGGCCCACAATCCGCCCACGGCCGTGTAGGCAATCATAAACAGCCCCAGCACCACCGTGCTCGGCACCAGCGGGAAGCCCAGGGAAACGCTTACGAGTTTGGCCACCGGGTACAGCACCGAGCCTTTGATGAACAGGGACACGAGCATGAAAATGTAGATGAAACTTTTTTGTACGGTGCTCCCCAGCCGTTCTTTGATGAATTCGGCGGCCGTCAGCGCTCCCGTAGCTTTCCAGCGCGGCGCAAGGTATAATCCCGTAATCAGGCCACCCAGACACATGGTCCACTGAATGGTAATGGCTACCCAGCCGTACCGGTAAGCAATGGATCCCCAGGCCACAAAGGTGCCCGCCGAAAAGAAGCTCATAAACAGCGATAGTCCCCCGATGAACCACGGTACGGCTTCTCCGCCGGCAAAAAAGGATTTGAGGTTCCGGCCCGTGCGGGCAAAGAGCAGACCGATGCCCATCACGAAAGCGGAAAAAACAAAAATAACCAGGGTATCAATTGTGGTGTTCATGTTATGAAACAGCAATTTTGAATTATTCGTAATCAATGGTTACTACGGCGAGCCCGAAGGCAGACAAGTCAACTTGCCATTCGCCGGTGGCCGGCAGGTCTGCTTTCCTATTTCCCGCTTCGTTGAGCAGTTCAGCCTTCCGGATTTTCGCCTTGCCACCGGGCATCAGTTTGTCCGCACCCAGCTGCACTGTTGTGGTTTTGGCGTTGTCGTCGTTGTTGAGCAGGAGGAGGTAGAGCCGTTTTGAATTTGTGGCAAGGGCTCCCCAGTAATCCACCTGCGGATCGGCTACCCGGGCTAGTCCGGCGGGTAAAAACAGCCTCGCTTCCTGCCCGAATACCTTCCCCGGCGCGAAGCCGTACGTCTGGTGCGGCCCCACCTTCGGCGTCACAAAACCCCGCGGAAAGGTGATTTTCCCGCCCGAACGGAGGGCCGCTTCGGAGAGCAGGTAATCGGTGATCCAGCCGATCTGCCACCAGGCGTGGTGCGGGTACGGACCGGCCCCGGCGTTTATGGTCCGCCAGTAGTACGAAGCGACACCGGTCGGCTCGTGCACGAAAGCATCGCGGCCCCAGGCGGCAGCCCGGGCCATGTCCAGGAACAGCGAATCTCCCGTCATGCCGAACAGCCGCACGAACATACCGGCGTGACTCGCCAGCAGGATCGGGCCGTTCGTACTCGCCGAACCGACGCTGCCCCCGTGTTCAAAGCTCAGCCCCACCTGGCTGATCTGCCAGTCGTCCAGGGCGGTACCCTTTACAATTTTCTTCTCACGGGTCGGAATCGGGTGCGTGTAGATGGAGGTGGTGTATAGCTGCGCCGTGCGCAGGGCCGCATCCTTGTAGCGGGCATCGGTTGTGATGTCGTACAGATCCAGCAGGGCCTGCACGCTCTGGCCGGTGGCGAAATCGGGCACGAAACGCAGGTCGCCGCACACGCCGAGAAAGTGGCCCTTATCTGCCGCGTTGGTAACGAACCAGTCGGCTCCCTTGCGGGCGGCGTTGAGGTAGCGGGTATCGCCCAGCATCCGGTAGGCCACCACCAGTCCGTAAAAAGTCGGCCGCAGGTCACTCAGTTCGGTGAATCGGGGCTTTTCGCTTTCGCGGTCATAGGCTACTTCCCAATGCCCGTCGGGGTGCTGCCACGAAAGCAGCTTTTCCGCGCCCAGCCGCAGCCGCTCCTTCAATTGCACGTCATCCGGCTGAAACAGCAGCACGTTGCCGATGTCGAGCATGGTGTAATAGGTGAGACCGATGGGCTCCACGTACGGTCCCCATTCCTCGGTAAATTTATTGCTTTTGCTCAGGTAATACTGCCCCACGGCGGCTCCCTGAAAAAAGCCCGGTTCGCCCTGCTGCTGCATCAGCTTGAAGTTGCGGGCATACGGCAGGCGGGTCCGGGCCAGGGTCGAATCGCCGGAAATCCGGGTCAGCATCCACATGGCACCGTAGTCGGAGTTCTTCATGGCATCCTTGTCCGAACCGACCACGCCGCCCAGGTACGCCTGCGCCCCGATGGGCTGGCCCTTGAACTGCTCCACGCGCCACAGGGACGTGGAGTCGCTGGTCACGTAGCGGTGCTGCGTCTGGATGCGGTCGGTGAGGGACTGCCTGGTTTCCTTCATCGGCAGAAAGTCGCCGAACCGGTACACGTCGTAAATGGCATGCTTGTAAACCGTGTACCAGTCGGCGTTCCGCAGGCTGTACCGGAAGGAAAAAGTTTTCTTTTCGCCGGCATTGAGGAAAGATCCTTTCTCGCCCAGTACCGGATGGTAAGCGGTAGGCGTAAGCCCGGCCCGGCGGTTCATCAGGGAAAGGCCGAGGTGCCACTCTCCGTGCGTGTTCTTGTCTTTCTCCCAGGGATGCCGGCCCGTACCCGGGTCGGGAATGACGGCCAGCGTAAGTCCGTTTTTATGACTCAGCAGCGGCGAAAGGGTGCTGGCGGTGCGGTCGCGCACGATAATCGGTTTACGGGGAATGCCCTGCCCGTAGGCGTAGGCCAGCACGAGGTCGTCCTGCAAGGCCTTGCCCTGCAGGTGGCCGGGAATGGTGCCCCAGCTCAGGTCTTTTTCGGTGAGGGTGGCAAGCGTTGGGGTGGCTAAAGAGAAATAGCCGGCTTTTTTGGCCGTCAGTTGCAGCGTCACCAGAATATCTCCCGCGTAAGCCGGGTCTAGTTGCCAGACGGCCTCCATCTGTGCCTCCTTCGTCTGGTGGGTAAAGGTAATCCGGTCGGCTCCGGCGGCCTGGGCTTTGGCGGGGAAAAACTGCAGCGCGGTACCGGCCGTGTTCATCGGCACCGGCTTCAGGTTACTCTGCCAGGTGCCGGTGATGTATCTGTAAATGGGCTCCGGGAAGTTCTTCGCGTGTTCGCCCACCTGATCGGACAGGGGCAGCGAATCGGGCTTGCCGGCAGAGTACAGCACGGTGTATTCACCGGAAGGAAGCGGCATTTCGGTGGTCTTGCCTCCTTCGGCAAGGGCAATCCGGCTGATGTGGTAGCCACTCCCCTTCTTCTGCCACTCCACGCGCAGGTTGGCGTTGGCAAGGGAAACTTTCTGCTGGGCAACCGCCGGGGTGGAAAAGGTGAACAGCACGGACAGGAGCAGAACCGAACTTTTCAAAAAATAACGCAGATTTTTCACAGTATTCAGTCTGTAATTTTTGCTTTCCATTTCACAGTCGGTTTACCAGTACTACTTTCTCCCTTCCCTTGCCGCTACAATATCCTCCCAGGCTACTACGCCTGTCCGTCTGGCCCACGCGAGGTACGCCCCTTCCATCTCCCTTACTTTATTGGGGTATTGCCGGCTGAGGTCTTCCTGTTCCGTAGGATCGGCCGGAAGCCGGAACAGTTCCCACTGGTTTCCCGGAAATTGCGAAACCATCTTCCACTCTCCCGCCCGAACTGCCCGATTGCCTTCGTGTTCCCAGAAAAGTGCGGGATGTCCCTGTCTTTTTTTCCCTTCAAAAACCGGCACCAGGCTCCGGCCCTCCGGTGGGATCACCGGCTTTCCCTTAAAGGTACGGGGATAAGGCGTACCGGCCAGTTCAAGACAGGTAACCATGATATCCACCACGTGGCCTGTCTGGTAATCAATCCGCTTTTTCCGGATCAGCTTCGGAAAGCGGGCGATCAGCGGCGTGGCAATTCCGCCTTCGTGTACCCAATGCTTGTAGAGCCGGTAGGGCACGTTGCTGACATTGGCCCAGGCGGCTCCGTATGCTTCCCAGCTTGCCGGTGAACCGGCCGGACCCGTCGCGTTGGCGGGTTTACCCGGCTTTTCGCTGGTTCCGCCGTTGTCGGAGAGAAAAAGAATCAGCGTATTGTCGAGTTGCCCGGTTTCTTTCAGTTTCCCGATGAGGCGGCCGATACCCCGGTCCATCACTTCGATCTGAGCCGCATAAACAGCCATCTTCAGGTCGAGTGAATCTTTGCCGGCCTCAGAAAGGCGATTCCAACTACCGGCCTCCGCATCAGGAGCGGAAAGCCGGGCGGCAGCGGTAACCACGCCTTCTGCTTTCTGCTTCCGGAACCGTTTTTCCCGGAAAGACTGAAAGTCAGCTTTATATTTTCCCCGGTAGCGGGCAATGTCTTCAGCCCGGGCCTGCAACGGGAAATGGGGGGCAATGTGGGCTACGTACAGAAAGAACGGCTTTGCCTGGCCTTTCTGTTTTTCCACGAATGATGCGGCGTAATCATTGAAGGCATCAGTAGAGTAAAAGGTAGCTGAATCCGGGGTGATCTGCTGCCCGTTCAGCCACAGTTGCCGGTCAAGGAGAGGTGGATAAAAATATACCCCTCCGCCTTGGGGAATGCCGAAGAAATGGTCGAATCCCCGCTGCATCGGCCAGTGTTCGGGTGCGTTGCCCACGTGCCATTTCCCCGTCATGGCGGTGGTGTAGCCACCGGCTTTAAGCGCCTCGGCAAGGGTGACGCACCGGTCGTTGAGGAAACCCTGATAAGCCGGAAAGCCGAGATTCTGATCCATGTCACCGATGCCGGCCTGGTGCTGGTAGAGCCCGGTCAGGAGAGAAGCCCGGGTAGGGCAGCACCGGGAGGCATTGTAAAACTGCGGCATCAGCAATCCGCTGGCTGCCAGACTGTCAAGATGGGGGGTATTGATTTCGGAGCCCATGCAGCCCAAATCAGAAAAACCCATGTCATCTGCCACGATCAGGACGATGTTGGGCCTTTTTGCCGTGACGCGGCCGCTTACGTTGCGGGTACTTTGGGCCAGCACCGGTAGCAGCGCCAGCCAGGTAAATAGCATCAGGAACAGAATTTTCCTTTTGCGGTTGTGGTCAACATTTCCCATACGTGATTTTGTTTGAATTAAATTTACTGTTTAAGTACAAACCTGAAGTAGTAAAAAACGGCTGATGGCAGAAAGGCAACCCTTGCTGCCAAAGCAAAAAGCAGGTGTGTCTTTTTCAAATTCACTGGCAGAACTGAATTTCAGAAATTATCAGTACTAATTAAAAGTTGATAAATACAAAAATTCAAGTGAATGATTAATTTTTTATATTGGGAATGTTCCCAAACGTTGGGAACATTCCCAATACCATACATGACTCTTTCCGGACCGGATCAGTTGCTTTATTGGAAAAGTTAAATTTAATTCGAAAACATACCCTGTCTTGACATGAAGCGGCACCAGACCACCATCATTGATATTGCCCGTGAACTGAATATCTCCAAATCCACCGTTTCGCGGGCCCTGACCGGCCATCCGAACGTGAACCCGGAAACCCGTAAGGCGGTGCTGGCGCTGGCCGACCGGATGGATTACCAGCGCAACATGCTGGCGCTGAGTCTGGTGACCAGCCGGAGCAATACGCTGGGCATTATTGTTCCGGAGTTTCTCACCTCATTTTTCCCGCAGATCGTGATCGGGGCGCAGGAAGTCGCATCAAAAGCGGGCTACAATGTGATTGTGAGTCAGTCCAATGAATCCTACGAAACAGAGGTAGCCAATGCGAAGGTGATGCTGGCCAACCGGGTAGACGGGGTGATGGTATCGGTCAGCAAGGAGTCGCGCAACTTTGAACACTTCAAGATTTTTCAGAGAAAAGGCATTCCCATTGTTTTTTTTAACCGTGTCTGTGACGAGATGCAGGTGCCTAAGGTGGTGGTAGACGATTACGACGGGGCGTTCCGGGCGGTAGAACACCTGATTGGTACCGGCAAAAGGCGTATTGCCCACCTTGCCGGGCCTGACTCCCTCAGTATCAGCCGGAAGCGCTTGCAGGGCTACCGCGATGCGCTGCTGAAACACGGCCTGCCCATCCGGGAAGAACTGATCATTCCGTATGATCTTTCGACCGAAAAGGCCCGCATTTACGTGAAGCACCTGCTCGATCTGCCCGAACCGCCCGATGCGCTGTTTTCCATCAACGATCCAACCGCCATTGAAGCCATGCAGGTGATCAAAGCCCGGGGACTTGGGATTCCACAGGACATTGCCGTAGTCGGGTTCAGCAATGACTACGCCTCCGCGCTGATTGAACCGGGGCTGACCACCGTAGCCCAGCCCGTGCGGGAAATGGGCAAAACGGCCGCCCGGTTGCTGCTGGATCAGATGGACCGGGAAGTATCGGACTGGAAGGCGATTATCCGCACCCTGAAGACGGAGCTGATCATACGGGGGTCGGGGTGATCATATAACAGCCCGTGCTCCGGAAGAAGGCCCGGTCATCGGGCAAAGAGAGCCGTCCGGGCGTGGACGTCCGGATCAGCCACAGAACTAGCCGCCGGACGACACGACATGAAGCAGTACATTTTCAGTGTGCGTCAGCAAATCGGACAGCAGAAGCAACGGCTGACCCAAGACCGGCAAAATATCCTCTCCGCCAATGACCTTGCCCGCAACAGTGAATACTGCCGCAAATCCATCTGCAAACAATCTCCTGAAGGGAATGGTAAATAAAGGGGTGCTACCGGATATTCCTGCGTAGTCAGCGGGCACCCCCGTGAGAAGTCCCAGACATCGATGGCCTTATCTTTCGGGCACGAACAGCACTGCGTCAGCGGCAATTATTCCGTCGGCATCTCTGGCAGAAATTTCAATGTAGCTTTTGCGGCCTTTGGGCAGGGTAAACGTGCCCAGCCCCACCCATCCACCGGAAGTCTGGCCTTCGATCACCACGTCCTGCTGGCGCAGGGTAACGGTTTTTGTCGTATTGCCGTCATACACGCTGATGGGCAGCGCGGAGGAGGCATTTTTTATCCTCGGATAATAGAAGTACACCTGGTACCGGCCATTTCGGGCCAGGTCGGGCGTAAACCGGACTGACCCCGCGGGAGCATCCTTGCCGGGGTGCAGGAGCACGGAAGGACCATACCGGCCGTTTTCCCGCAGATCGGTGGCCCAGTTTCCGGTAATCCGGACCTGATCTTTCTGTTCGTTGTCCACCAGCGTTTCGGGCAGCGAACCATCCGCCAGCGGATCGGCCTTCAGACTTGCCTTCAGGGCTTTTACGTCTACCTGCTGCACGGGCTGCTTTTTGTCGATAGCCAATACGGCGGCAACGGCAGCTGACTGACCCAGCACCATAAAGACAGGTTCCATGCGGATGGAGCCGTAGGCAATGTGCGAGGCCGACAAAGCCACCGGCACCAGCAGGTTTTTGCACTCAGCCGCTTTGGGAATGATTGACCGGTAGGCAATCGGGAACGGACTTGGTACGGGCTCCTCCACATTGCCCTCATTCCTGACCATGCCGTTGACCACCAGTCGCTGGATGTTGTGCGAATCCATCTGGTAGGCAGCCATACCCACCTCGTCAGGCACTACTTCCTTCCCTTCACAGTGGCGCTGGGTCATTACGTACTCTCCGTTCATGCGGCGGGCTTCGCGCACATACAGCTGCGGCGACCAGCCACCGGTGTCCTGGTATTCGTCTTTGGGATAGCCCCACTTGCGTACCTCCTGCTGCAGTTCTCCGGGCACCCGCGGGTCGCTGATGTAGAAATAGAGCAGCCCTCTGGTGTAGTCCACATGGTCCTGGAAGATGCGGTCCCGTTCGGCGTAGGTGCCATCGGGCCAGCGGTAGTTCATGCCGATCATATCGGTGGAAAAGCCGCCCCGGTTGTTGATATCTGTTTTTTTGTTGGGCATGGGCGTCCAGATAAAGTAGTCGTCCAGCTTCCGCTTATTGGGTTGGGCCGCAAAAAGCCTCACCAGCAGTTCGTAGCGGGTGGAGTCGTACCGCTCCGGCCGGGTAATGGGAATCTGGTTGGACGGATCACTGGTCAGGCAGATGCGGAAGTTATACGCCTGTTCCTTATCGTCGCCGCTGCCGGCAGGAGCCAGTTCTGCCGGGCTGATGCCCCAGAGGAGGCCGCTTTCGGGGTTACCCGGCGTGCGGTAAGGGTCAATGCCATCGGGGAACTGGTGCCCGTGCATGAGTTGCACCCCATTGAAGGTTTCCTTGTAGACGCTGTTAGCCTCCCGGCCCACTGTATAGGACACGCCGGCCCGGGCCATCAGATCGCCTTCGTAGGTAGCGTCGATGAACATCTTTGCCTTCACCTTCCGGTTGGTGCCAGCGGCAGGATTCTCCGAATTTTCCAGCGTAATTTCCTGGAGATACCCGTTGCCATTTTTTGCCGCCGATACGATCCGGTGGGCATACAGCACCGGTAAGGATGCGCGGCTTACGTAATCCTTGAAAATGTTTTCGGCCACGTGCGGCTCGAAAATCCACTGCTCGAAGGTGCCGTAATGCTGCCCGATGCGCCGGTAAAAATCAAGCGCCAACCCCGTAATGGCGTACTTGTTACCGATATCCGTACGGCCCAAACCACCAGACGACATGCCGCCAAGGTGCCGCCCCGGCTCAATCAACAGCACCGATTTGCCCATTTTCTTCGCCGTATAGGCCGCAATCACGCCGCCCGATGTGCCGCCGTACACGCACACGTCTACCTGACCGGGAACCGTCTGGGCGGAGGCAAAGCGGGGAATAAAGAGACTGGCAAGGAGGGTAAAGAAAAGATTTCTGATCATACGAGCTGACAATTAACTTTTATTTTCATCGGGAAAGGTCATTTGCGGGTAATGGCTCTTTTGATTGTAAAGAGGCTACCTGAATTGACAAGTAAGGTTGTGGTACTGGATAAAGTCTGTTTTGTACGTTGATTTATCCGAATGACGCTTTTCCCCTGCCACGACCTCAATTTTCAGTACAGCGGGGAAATTTCGTCTTTTCATAAATGAAGTAAGGGTTGATCGGGTGTCGGGCTAAAAGACAGGCAGGCGATCCGATAAAAAACAGCATACCTGCTTACTTTATGATCAGAAGCCCCGGAAGTCTTCCGGTTGTCTCCTGCTTACTGAATGCTGCTCTCCCGTTAATAACCGGTATTCTGCTCCAGCTGCGGGTTGATCTCTGTTTCCAGCTGGGGAATCGGCCACAGGTAATCCCGGGCCGGATTAAACTGCCGCTGCTCGATCAGACGCATCTGGCCACGGTTAGGAACATTGACGTAGCTGGGCGTGCCATTGGCATCAATAACCGGCGCAGTGGCCAGCAACCCGTTGGGAATACGTCCATAAAGCGGCCCGGTCATTACCTGCTCCGCAATGCGCCACCGGCGGATGTCGAAAAGCCTCAGCCCTTCGCCGGCAAGTTCGTATTTCCTTTCCTTACGGACGATGCTTCTCAACTCCTCCTGCGATTTACCCGGGGTAATGAGCGGCATCTTTACGCTTTGCCGGCCCCGTACGGCGTTGATGGCGTCGTACACCGACTGATCTGTCTGACCGGCTTCAATCCGGGCTTCGGCGTAGTTGAGGAGTACTTCCGCGTAGCGGGCCAGAATGAAATTCAATTCGGAATTGGCCACATCCACTTTATCCGTCATATCGGTGTATTTGCGCCAGCAGTAGCCGGAGAAAGTGGCAAAGGCATGCGTAGCCTCCGTATTGGCGATTCTCCAGGCCGGTGTCTGGTTGTAGTCCCATACCTGCAGGCTGTCTTTGTGGGTTTCAAACTGGTAGTTGAAGAAAACTGAACCCGGTACGGCAACGGTAAAACCCAGCCGGGGATCACGGTTGGCAAAAGGATTTTTGGGATCATACAGCGGCGATTTGTCAATAGTGAGTCCGTCGGTTGCTTCATAGGAATCGATCAGCGCCTGCACGGGGATTTTATTGGAAAACCCCTGCGCCATGCGGGAAAGGTAATTACGGGGAATTGTGGTGGTCTGCACGCCTTTCAGGTACTGCACCGAAAAGATAATTTCCTTCGAAGTTTGCCCCGCGTAGGAGAACAACTCACCGTAGTTCGGGTGAAGTTGGTACACGTTCAGGTCCATTACCGCTTTGGCCGACTGCGCAGCTACGTCCCAGCGGCCATTGTAAAGCGCCACGCGGGATTTGATGGCCAATGCCGCTCCTTTGGTGGCTTTTCCAAACTGGCTGGCGCTGTAAGTAGCCGGCAGGTCCCGGGCGGCTTCATCAAGTTCGGTCAGCAGAAAATCGACAACCTGGTTTTTATCCGTCTTTGGCACCTGGGATTCTTTCAGGCTCAGGGATTTGGTAATCAATGGGACGGCACCGAAGTACTCCGACAGCTGATGGTAAAAGTAAGCACGCAGGAAGCGGACTTCGGCCCGGGCCTTTGCAATTACATCGGGAGCTACTTTACCCTCCAGCCGGTCCGTGTTGTCGAGTACGAAATTGCACCGTCCGATCCCTTGATAGAAGGCGGTCCAGACGCCGCCGGTCCAGTTGTTGTTGGCGTCCTGACTGCCCTTGCCGAGCAGTTGCAGGTGGCTGCCGTTCCGGTCCCAGCCAATGTCGGAGGCGGCGTCGAGCAGGGCCATGGCCGTCATGCCGTCGCTGGGGTGGTACCACAGGGACCGGTAGCAACCGTTTACGGCGAGTTCCAGTTCACTCTGGTTGGTCAGGAATGTCTGGTCCGAGGGGCGGTCCAGCGGGTACCGCTCCAGGTAATCTTCGCAGGAAGCGGAGAGAAACAACACCAGCAGACAAACGCACTTGTAGCCTATATTTTTCATCTTGATTGCGGTTTTAGTGGTTAGAATCTGACATCCAGTCCGGCAGTGTACACCTTTACCTGCGGATAATACCCCCCGTTGCCCACCGGAGCCTCCACATCGAAGCCGTCCCAGAACCGGTCGAAGGTCAGCAGATTCTGGCCAGTCAGGTAGAGCCGCAGGTGCTGCAGGCGGATTTTCCGGACCAGCGGCCGGGGAAACGTATAACCCAGCTGCAGGTTTTTGAGGCGGAGGTAAGAGGCGTCTTTCAGCCAGAAGCTGGAATGCTTCTCGTTGTTTACCTCGTTGAAGGCAAACCGCGGAAATGTAGCGTTGGGGTTGGGATTTTCGGCGGTCCAGCGGTCTTTATGCTGCTCCTGCACGGTGCCGCCCAGGAAGAAAGGCATAATGCCCTGCCCGAACAGGTACCCGTCGGCTTTGCCCACACCCTGGAGAAAAATGTTGAGATCGAATCCCTTGAAGCTGGCTGAAAGCGTAGTGCTGTACGTGTAGCGGGGAATGGTATTGCCCACAATTACGTTGTCGGCCTCCGTGATTACGCCGTCATCATTCTGATCCTTATACCGGATGTCTCCGGCTTTCACCGCGCCGTATTGTTTGGGGGAGGCAGCTACTTCGTCGTCAGAAGCAAACAGCCCCATTGCCTGCAGGCCGTAGATGGAGTTCATGGCGTACCCTTCGTGCTGCACCGTAAGCCCGGCCCGGTTTACCCCTTTCAGGTCAATGATCTTGTTCTTTACGTCCGACAAGGCTACCGTTACGCCGTACCGGAAGGCGGAAACATTCCCCTTGTAACTCAGCCCCAGATCCCAGCCTTTGTTTTCGACTACGCCGGCATTCTGGAAAGGTGCGTTCAGCCCGATAATCTTGGGAATGTCAAGGGTGTAGAGGATGTCGCGGGTCTGGCGGATGTAGTAGTCAAAGGACAGATCAAGGCTTTTGAACAGGCCAATGTCAATGCCGAGGTTGGTCATTTCGGTGGTTTCCCAGGTAATTTCCGGATTGGCCATATCGTTGAGGGTCGCCCCGCCGACCACCTGCTTGCCCAGTACGTAGTTGCTGTTCAGGTCAATAAAGGAAGCGAATGGATAATTGCCGATGTTCTGGTTGCCCAGTTGCCCCCACGAAGCGCGGAGCTTAAGATTGTAAATCACGTTTTGCAGCGGCACCATAAACGGTTCTTCCGAAATACGCCAGCCGGCTGACACCGAGGGGAATAACCCGTATTTACGGCCGCGGGCAAACCGGCTCGATCCGTCGTAGCGGGCATTCAGCTCAAACAGATACTTGCCTTTGTAATCGTAGTTGACGCGGCTGAAGTATGACCGCAGTGCCCATTCGGAAGCTGAACCGGTAGCCTGCTGGTTGTCGGCGGCACCCGAGTTGAGCATCGGGTAATCGGGCAGTACGAAGCCTTCCCGGAAGGCCCGCACCCAGTCGTTGCGGGAATCTTCCTGCGAGTATCCAGCCAGCGCCTTCAGGTTATGGTTGCCGAACGTCTTTTCCGCCGTGAGCAGCCCCCGGATTGTCATATTGGTGGTGCGGTTGGTCAGTTCGGCAAGGTTACTCCGCGACGGAACCAGAAAGCTGGGCGAACCATCTTCTTTATACGTCTGCACCGCTTTTACAAACTGCTTGGAATAGAGGGAGTTGAAGATCGGCGCTACGGTAAGGTCGGCATTCAGCCAACTGAGCGGCTTGTAGCGCAGGGTAAAATTCAGCTGGGCCGTGGGCGAACGGTCTACCCGGGTGCCTCCCTCTTTTGCCGCCGCTATCGGATTGTCGCCGTTCCAGCCTTCTCCCCACTGCCCGCTGGACAAAATCCCCCCCTGATTGGCCGGTATCCGGTTCATCCAGTGAATCACATAACTGGCTCCGCCTCCCGGATTACCGGCATCGCGGCCCGGCTCGGTGGTTTTGGCCCCAATAAGACTCAGGTCGAGCAGGGCACTCAGTTTGCGCGAAATGGTCATGTCCGTATTGATCCGGAAGGTATAGCGGCTGAAGCGGCTGTTTTCAATAATGCCTTTCTGATCAAGGTACCCAAGGGAACCCAGCACGCGGAGTTTGTCGGTGCCCGCGTTTACGCTGATAAAGTGGTTCTGCTGCAGGCCCGAGCCGGTCAGCACCTGTTTCTGCCAGTCGGTATCGGGGTATAAGTCGCGGTTGGAAGGGCCAAGGGTCTGGTAGTCGTTCAGGATCTGATCGTTGTACAGGGCGGGCCGGCCCACATTGGTATAGGCCTCGTTGATCATCCGCATGTGGTCGAGGGCATTGACCATTTTAGGCAGATTCATGGGCCGCTGCACGCCGATGTAGGTACTGTAGCTTACGGAGGTGAGGTTGTCTTTGGCCCGTTTGGTCGTGACCAGAATAACGCCGTTGGCCGCCCTTGAACCATAGATAGCCGCCGAGGCCGCATCTTTGAGCACCGAAATGTTTTCAATCACGTTGGGATCAATGCTGTTGATGTCCATTTCCACGCCGTCAACCAGCACCAGCGGATTGTTTTTGCCATCATCGGGCAGCGTACCGACGCCCCTGATCCGGATGTTGCCGAAATCGCGGCCCGGCTGCCCGGAACGCTGGGTGATGGTCACGCCCGGCGCAATGCCCTGCAGGGCCGCGGAAGCCTGCGCCACCGGCCGGCGGGAAATTTCGGCCGCGTCAATAGACTCAACTGCACCGGTCAGGTTTACTTTTTTCTGGGTGCCGTAGCCTACCACTACCACTTCAGAAAGGGACTTTATGTCGGCTGCCAGGGCTATCTCTATCTGAGTCCGCCGGTTGATGGGCACTTCGGTAGCGGTGTAGCCGATGTAGGTAAACACGAGGGTGCCGTTTTCGTGCTCATCCGGTACGGGCAGGGTGTAGCGGCCTTCGGCATTGGTGGTGGTGCCGACGGTGGTGCCTTTGATCAGCACGTTCACCCCCGGCAGCGCCTCGTTGTTCTCCTGCGCGGTTACCCGGCCGGTAATGGTGATGGTGGCTGCCTGAGTCGCCGGTATACTTTCAGCCGCACTGGCAGCTGGTTTGGGAACTGACTGCGCATCCGGAGCGGTAGCTTTTGGTTTTGCCTCAGGCCGGATCACGTAATACCGGTCATCTACTTTCTGAAAAGTGAGTCCGGTGCCTTCCAGCAGCACCTTCAGCGCCGCCGCAACGCCTTTACTCCGGGTTTTCGCGGACCCTACCCGCTGATCAGCAATCAGATCGGCGACGTAGGTAAAGGTAACGCCGTGCTCCTCTTCCAGCTGCCGGAGGGCGTCTTTCAGCAGCACAGACTCCTGACTTCCCGCCTGCGGCTGGTCGGAGCCGGCATGGCGGGCCATCACCAGTTCTTGTCCGGGGAGTGCGTAACTGCCCGCGGCCAGGTACAGAAAAAGCAATAGCTTTCCCGTAAAATGCGTAAAACATTTTAACATAGGGTAGTGGATTAGAATGAGAAGATTACTGGATAATCAGGGTATTGCCCTCCTGCCTTACCTGCACACCGGCCGAGGCGGAGAGAATCTGCATCAGTTTGCTGAGGTTATCCGACGGAAAACGTCCGTGCAGGCGCAGCCCGGCAAGATTCGTGTCGGCGAACTCGACCTTCAGCCCGAAGCTGTCCTCGATTTTATTGGTTAACTCCCGCAGAGGAGCGTTGTTCAGCACCCATTCGTGGTGTTGCCATCCGGCGTACTGCCGGGGGTCAACCAACTTCTGCTCTACCCGCCACGAATTACCCGTAACGGCCACCAGATCACCGGGCTTCATCAGGATAACTTCCTGCCCGGGGCCTTTCAGGCTAAGCTGGACGCTGCCACTCTGGAGCACTACCTGCGTACCCGCCCGGCGGGTCGAAACATTGAACTCCGTTCCGAGTACCTCCACGTCCAGCTCATCGGTGTGGACCACGAACTTGACGCGGTTTCCGGGTTTTCCGGCCTTCTTCACCCGGAAGAAGGCCTCCCCTTCCAGCTCTACCTCCCGTAAAGCACGCATGCCTGGGAAAGAATGGTACCGGAGGGTAGAGTTGGCATTGAGGGTAACTACCGAGCCGTCGGGCAGTTGCAGGGACCGTGTCTGGCCATAGGTGGTCTGGACGGTAGCAGTTGCAAAATACCGGTAGGTATAAATTCCGGCAAAGGCCATCAGCAGCAGCCCGGCCACGGCAGCCGCAATGTGGTAGATGAAAAATGGGCGGTGCCTCCGGGCTTCTCCTCCCCGCGAAATATTCTCCATCAGATCACGGTAGCCTTCCTCAACGTGTTCATCGGTTACCGGGGCTTCGCCGGAAAGCTGGTTGGCAAACCGCAACTGCCCGGCCTCAGCCGGTTTATCGCCGGCCTCCTCCCCTCCCGGCGTCCGGAAATCCCAGAAGAGGTTCTTTTTGGAAGATGATTTGCGGCTCTGCATGCGGGTAGTTTGCGCTCCTAAAAGTAAAGACCCTACTTAGGGGAAGTATACTCACCTGCCGGAAATTTTTTTTGAGAAAATTTCAAAGAGAAAGGATATCCGGCTGCACCAGTCAGTTTGCAACCAGCAGCAGGATGAAAGGAAGCAGCATTGAACCGGCAAGCAGCAGCATCCGCAAGCCTTTTTCTTCCCGCAGGCTCCGGTAAGCCCGTTGCAGGCTGTTGGCCACGGACTGGTAATTGAGGGATAAGGCCTCGGCGATCTCCCCGATGGAAAGATCCTGGTAGTACCGGAGGTAAATAATCTCGCGCAACCGTTCGGGAAGGGTATTGATGGATTGCACCAACTGGGCCTTCACGGCTTCTTCCCGTTCACCGGCCATCAAGAAATCCTCAGCTGAAAAAACGAAAGTGCCCGAATCCTGGCCTTCCCAGAGGTCATAATCAATTTGCCGGGGGGCA
>JAUJMU010000007.1:311788-322793 GCA_030446715.1 Cytophagales bacterium
ACAGACACAAACAGGTATGCCTTTACGGAGGCAACTTCGGGCAACGCTTCGTGACGCTCCCAGAGGGAGAGGAACAGCTCCTGAATCAGGTTTCTGGCCTCGTCATCCTGTCGAACGAGCCGCCGGGCGTAGCCGTACAACTCCCGGTAAAAGCCGCGGTAAAGCTGCCCGAATGCCACCTGATTGCCCTGCCGGAGCAGTTCCCAGCGGGATTCGGCCATTTGGTCAGGTAAAGCAGCGTTTTCCTCCATTCCGGTGAAACTGATGAAGACCTTGAGATTAAGCAAAACTGGTAATCACCAGAGCAAAAGTATCGGGCTGGCCGCTGGAAACGTGCGGGAGCTTTCACTATACTGATAAATCATAAAATGATTAACTTTTGCTCAGGCAAGGCACAATTTAATCATTTTGAGAAAAATTCAAAAAAAACTTTACAAAAGACAAGTTGGGGGGGGGGGTAATCAAACAGGAACAGATAAACTTGTCCGATTACCTGCCTTTATTGCTGCCGGAAAGAACACTGGCGCAGAATCTGTTGTTCCTTCCCAGGTCAGTTGCTGTACCCGGGTTCTTTTTCTAAAGTATTAACTCCCCACGTATGGACCGGGAAGTATCGGACTGGAAGGCGATTATCCGCACCCTGAAGACCGAGCTGATCGTACGGGGGTCGGGGTGATGAATAGTTGAATTAATGAATGGTCGGAGGTTCGGGAAATGACCATTCAGCCATCCATCAGGATACAGCCTCATCTGTCAATACTACCAGCCCCTACTTCCCCGGCAATTCGGCCAGGCGGATGTTGCGCCAGCGGACTTCCATGGGGCGTTCCTTTTTGGTCCCGTGTACCTGCAGGGCAATGAATCCACTGGTCTGGAGGGTGTCGGTGTAGTCGGTGGTTTTTACGCCGTTGAGAAAAATCCGCACCTGCCTGCCCTTCGCTTCAATGCGGTACTTGTTCCAGTCAAACTTTTTATAGGCTTTCTGCCCTTCGGGGTTGTTTTTCAGGTTCACCAGCCAGTCCCGGCGGGCCTCGTCGTAGAGTCCGCCACTCCAGGCGCGGGCCGAGGGGTCAATTTCGGCCTGGTAACCGTGCACGCGGCCATTCTTGTACTCCGGCAGACTCCGGCTCCGGAACTGGATGCCCGAGTTCATGCCCGTATCGGCTTTTACTTCCAGCTCCAGAATAAAATCGGTGTATTCCTTCTCGGTACACAAAAAGGTATTCTGGGAACCGGGCTTTGAGGTGCCCACGATTTCCCGGTTTTCGATCCGGTAGTCATTCTTCACCTGCTCCCCCCGCACCGTCCAGCCGGTAAAATCCTTTCCGTTGAAAAGAGAAACCCACTTTGGTTTTTGGGTGGCCGTAAATGCCGAAACTGAAAGTACAACCAGCAGAGAAACAATTGTTTTTTTCATAAGTTGAGTTGGGATAAACTTCTGACTTTCTGTTGCAGAGGTCCCGCAGGCAGAACCGCCGCCGGATTCACTAAAATAGGCAGTGTTTGGTTAGCTTCCAATGAACCAAAAAATCTTAGCTTAGCACTCAGGGAAGCTGCCGGCCGGACAGACTTTTGCAGGACTGCTGCCAGCCCTGATTTCCAATGTTTTACTCCCCTTAACCAGACCAATGGAACAACGGATCCTGATCCTGTTTGCCCACCCGCGGGTTGAGAAGTCGAGGGCCAACCTTGCCCTCACCCGGAGCATTCCCCCGCACCCTGACATTACCTTCCACGACCTTTACGAACGGTACCCGGATTTCAATGTAGACGTGGCCTACGAAAAAAAACTCCTGCTGGACCATTCCGTCATCATCTGGCACCACCCGTTTTACTGGTACAGCGCCCCGCCCCTGCTCAAGCAGTGGATAGACATGGTGCTGGAATTTGGCTGGGCCTACGGTCCGGGGGGAACCGCGCTGAAAGGAAAAATTGCATTCAATGCAATCACTACCGGCGGAGCCCGCGAAGTGTACAGCCGTGAAGGGTACAACCGCTTTACGATCCGGGAATTTCTGACACCCTTCGATCAGACGGCTCACCTCTGCAAAATGATTTACCTGCCCCCTTTTGCGGTACAGGGCACGCACCGGCTCACCCACGAACACCTCCTGCAGAAGGCCGGGCAGTACAGTCAGTTGCTGCTCCGCCTGCTGGAGGGCCGCTTCCGGCCGGAAGGGTTACAGCAGTATCTTTTTCTCAACGACTGGATCACCCAAACCCAGGATGTAACCATATGAACGGAAATTTCCTCATGCAGGCTGTGGTCTACCTTACGGCGGCCGTGGTGTGCGTACCAGTTGCCAGGCGGCTTGGCCTCGGCTCAGTGCTGGGGTACCTGCTTTCGGGCATCCTGATCGGCCCCTTTCTGCTCGGCTTCATCGGTGAGGAAGGCCGCGACATCATGAACTTTGCCGAGTTTGGTGTGGTGATGATGCTCTTTCTGGTGGGTCTGGAACTGGAACCGGCCCAGTTCTGGCGGATGCGGCGCATGATTGTGGGCATGGGCACGCTGCAGATCTGTCTCACGGCGGCGCTGATTTCCGCGGCCGCCCTGTTCCTTGGTTTGTCGTGGCAGGCTTCGCTGGCAGCAGGCCTGGCGCTGGCGATGTCGTCTACGGCAATCGTGCTCCAGACGCTGAACGAAAAAGGAATGATGCGGACGGCCGGCGGGCAAAGTTCGTTTGCGGTGCTGCTGTTTCAGGATATTTCCGTCATTCCGATCCTGGCCATCCTGCCCCTGCTGGCTCTCCCGGCCGCCGGCGCGGGGGATGCCGGTCACCAATCCCTGCTGAGCGGACTGCCCGGCTGGATGCAGACGCTGGGCGTACTGCTGGCCGTTGCGCTGGTGATCCTCGCGGGGAGGTTCGTGATTGTGCCGCTGCTTCGGCTGGTAGCCCGCACCCATCTCCGGGAATTGTTTACGGCATCGGCCCTGCTGATCATCGTGTCCACGGCCTGGCTGATGGAACTGGTGGGACTAAGCCCGGCGCTGGGCACCTTTCTGGCGGGTGTGATCCTTGCCAACAGTGAGTACCGGCACGAACTCGAAAGTGATCTGGAACCGTTCAAAGGCCTGCTCCTCGGGCTGTTTTTCATCGCCGTGGGGGCATCCATCAACTTCAGCCTCGTAGCCGGTGATCCGGCCGGCATTGTCTCGCTGGTGCTGGGCGTGATGGTCCTGAAAACGCTGGTGCTCCTGGTGACGGGCCGCGTATTCGGGCTGGGCACCGACCAGAACCTGTGGTTTGCCTTCGGGTTGTCGCAGGTGGGCGAGTTTGCCTTCGTGCTGCTTTCCTTCATCAATCAGCTGGAAATTCTGGACAACGAATGGATGGAGCGCATGATGGTGGTCACGGCGGTCAGCATGACCCTGACGCCCCTGCTGCTCATGCTCCACGAAAAAGTGCTGGTGCCGCGCCTCGGAACGCTGCCCGCCGAAACCCGGGAAGCCGATGCCATATCCGAACACAACCCGGTCATTATTGCCGGCTTTTCGCAGTTCGGGAGCACCATCGGGCGGTTTCTGCGGGCCAGCGGCGTGGAGGCAACCGTGCTTGACAACGATTCGGACCGCGTAGACCTGCTCCGGAAAATGGGCTTCAAGGTCTACTACGGTGATGCCAGCCGGTTTGACCTGCTCGAATCCGCCGGGGCGCGGGAAGCAAAAATTCTGATTTCGGCCATCAGTTCACCCGAAATCAATGCAGGTCTGGTAGAAACCGTCCGGAAGCATTTCCCCCACCTCAGAATCATGATCCGGGTCAAAGACCGGTTTGACGCTTACGAACTGATGGATATGGGCGTAGAAAACCTGTACCGCGAATCGGTGGACACTTCGGTGCGCCTCGGCGTGGACGTGCTGCGGTCGCTGGGCCACCGGGGCTACTCGGCTACCCGGGCGGGACAGAATTTCCTGAAGTACGACGAACAAGCCCTGCGGAAGCTGGCCGGCGAACGGCACGACATGAAGCAGTATATTTTCAGTGTACGCCAGCAAATCGAACTCCAGGAGCAGCTGCTGGCCGAAGACCGGCAAAACATCCTTTCCACCAACGACCTCGCCTGGGACAGCGAACACATGCGCGAAACCATCAGCAAACATGTGCCTGAAGCAGATGGATAATAAAAAGGGAGACCGGAGGAAGGGGACCGGGGACTTACTTTGCTTCATCATCTCTTATTGCAGGTTGAACGCAGGCCGTCCCGGAGGGACGGAACTATCTTCCTGGGGTTACGTCCCTCCAAGCCGGGAAAATGAAACCATTTCCGTTTCTTCCAACCTTTTATACCTCCGGGATAGCTCCTACTCCTGTATCAGATCTGTTCCATCCTATGGAACGAAGAGCCGCCTCCGTTTCTGAACCGGAAAAATGCTTGTCGCCGTGTCCGCCCGGGGACGGCCACTGTCCGGAAGCGAACAAAATCAGCCGCCGCTTCCCTTCCGAAAAGGCCTCTCCGGCGTATGCAGAGCCTTTTACCGGATTTGGCAAACGATTTGTACGGGGAAATATAAACTAATCGCAGCCTGCGGCATCAATCTACCGGACCCATGCGAAAAACCTACTTGGGCGAATTTGAAGAGGTGGTGCTGCTGCTGGTAGCCATTCAGGACGGAGAGGCTTACGGGGTGACCGTAAGCCAGGAACTGGAGGCGCAGACCGGCCGGCAGGTCACTTTCGGCGCGGTGCACAACACGCTGATCCGGCTGGAGGAAAAGGGCTTTGTGAAATCCCAATTAGGCGGCACCACGCAGGAGCGGGGCGGCCGCCGGAAGCGCCTGTTTACCATCACGGCGGCCGGGAGCCGGGCCTTGCTGGAAGTGCAGCAACTGCGAAGCCAGCTCTGGGGACTGGTACCGCCGCACGCCCTTAAACTCTCCGGCTTATGAGCCAGAATCCCGAAAAGTTGCAACCTCCCCGCTGGGCAGAAAATATGCTCGTCTGGCTGCACCCTTCCGAGACCTTGGAAGAAGTAGAGGGTGACCTGGCTGAGTTGTACGCCTGCTGGTGCGAAAGAGAGGGAAAACGGCGGGCTCAGTTCCGGTACGTTTTGGGTGTACTTTCGGTGCTGCCGCCTTTCGTAAAAAAACGTGCTCCCAAAAATGCTTATCCTAACCAAACCCTTCACCTTGCTATGCTGCGTAATTACCTGACCATCGCTTTCCGGAACCTGACCCGGAGCAAGGCCTTGTCTGCCATTAATATCCTCGGGTTAAGCACGGGCTTGGCCTGCTGTATGCTGATCCTGCTTTTTACCAAGGACGAACTGAGTTATGACCGCTTCCACGCGGAAGGCAGTCGGATTTACCGCGTTACGTCTACCCTCACAGATTTGAAGACCAACCAGAAGCACAAAAACGGGTTTACGGGTACTCCTATAGGGCCAGCCTTTAAACGGGAACTACCAGAGATTGAACAAATAGTCCGGTACAGCCCCGGCTGGACGCTGGTGAAAAAAGGCAAGGAGGAGATTAACGAGGGGTTTGTGTACGTAGACAAAGATTTCCTGTCTGTTTTTTCCTTCTCCGTAAAAGCTGGCAATTCCCGTACCGCCTTACAAGGGTTGCAGTCCGTGGTGCTGACGGAAGAACTGGCCGAGAAATACTTCGGTACTCCCCACGCGGTAGGAAAAATATTGCCCCTTAAACTAAACAGAGAAACCTACCAAAACTTCACGGTGACGGCGGTAGTGGAGCGGCCTCCCCTTAACTCTTCCCTGAAGTTCACAATGCTCCTGCCTTTTGCTATTGAGGAAAACAGGAATACCGAGCGGCGGGACGACTGGCTGACTATGCACCTGAACACCTTTGCGCTGCTGCACCCGGCGGCTAACCCAGCAGTAGTGTCGGCTAAAATGACTACCGTGTTTAACCGGCACGCCGGAAAAGCAATGGAGGCGCAATTGGCGCAGTATGGACTAAAAGCCAAACATGAGTTTGGCCTGCAACCCTTCATGGATCTTCACCTAAGCCCGGAATACGGCATGGGCAATGGTGTAGTGGACGGCAGCAGTGCCATTGTTACGTACGTTCTCTCCGGCATTGCGGCATTTATTCTGCTGATTGCCTCCATCAACTTTGTGAACCTCACCGTGGCCCAATCCCTCCGCCGGGCCAAAGAGGTGGGTGTCCGGAAGGTTGTCGGGGGCCGGCGAAGCCAACTTGTCAGACAGTTTATGGGGGAAGCGTTCCTCCTGTGTATGATTTCGTTTATGCTGGGCATCCTGCTGGCAAATCTGGCCCTGCCGGTGTTCAACACCTTTGTGAACAAAAAGCTGAGCCTTAACTACCTGCTGGACGGCTATCTGGTAGCCGGTTACCTGGGCCTGATGTTGGTCACTACGCTGGCGGCTGGTTTGTACCCCGCTTGGGTACTTTCCGGCTTTACGCCCATCACGGCCCTGTACGGGAAGCAGAAACTGACCGGCCGGCACGTATTTGCCAAGAGTCTGGTAGTGGTGCAATTTTCCCTGGCTACCCTGCTTATCATTGTGACGCTTACAATTCACTCCCAATTCTATTACCTGACGCACAAAGATTTGGGATACGACAACCGGAATCTGGTCCGGATCTACCTGCCACGTAATGGGGACCGGCAGTTGCAGGTGTTCAAGGACAAGTTGAGCCAGTACCCGAATGTACTCCAGGTAGCAGCCCGGTCAGAGGGTATATATGTAAACACGATGCAGGCCGGCCCCAGGCTGGTAGCCGACACGTATTTGTTTAAAGTGGACGAAAACTTCCTTTCTGCTTTTCGCATCCCCCTGGTGGCTGGTCGCAATTTCTCTAAAGCGTTTTCCGCTGATTCGGCCGAGTCAGTTCTAATCAATGAGACCTTTGCCCGTGAAGCGGGTTGGAAAGATCCGGTAGGCCAGCGGGTGGCTCAGGCAGGCGATAGCCTGCACTTTTACACGGTAGTGGGCGTAGTGAAAGACCACCACTTTCTTTCGCTCCAGCAGAAGATCAAGCCACTGGTGCTGCACCAGTGGCCGCAACAGTCGTATGGGGAGCTTTGGGTGAAAATACGCCCTGAAAACCAGCCCCAGACGTTGACCTTGCTGGAGAAAACCTACCGGAAAAACGAAGCGGTGTACCCCTACTCATACCAGTTCATGGACCAGGTGCACGCGGAGGAATACCAGCAGGAGGCTCGTCACAAGCAGATTGTATCCTGCGCCGCCGGATTGGCCATCCTGCTTTCGTGCTTAGGTTTATTCGGACTGGCTGCCCTTTCAGCCGAGCAACGCACCAAAGAAATTGGCATCCGGAAAATATTAGGCGCCTCGGTATCCGCCATTATATTGCTGCTGGGCAAAGATTTTGCCCGGCTGGTGGCGTTGGCCTTTTTGCTGGCGGTTCCGCTGGGCTACAAAGCAGCTGGCTTCTGGCTGGAGCATTTTGCCTACCGGATTAACCTGGGGTGGGAGTTATTTGCTGCTGCTGGAGTGACAGTAGTCGTCATTGCACTCGGAGCCGTAGGGGTAAAGGCGTTTCCTTCGGCCCGGGCCAATCCGGTCAAAAGCCTGCGGAGTGAGTAACGCCGCCCCACCGGACATGTCTCAGTTCCGGCTTCCGGTCCGGCTGGTTTTGGGGTTAACTTCCCGAAACCAGCCGCCGGGTTACGCTGATTTCTCACGCTGATTCCCCTTTCATCGGCGAATACCAGCCTGCCGGCTGGCAGGTCTGCGGTTCAATCCGCGTAAATCTGCGGGAAACCAAACTTGTCCTGCCCCCCTGCTCTTTTGGATCATTTTGACCAGTCCTGCAGGGAAACTACTTTTTTGGTGACCTTTACCTTTTCGGGAATCAGAAGCACGGTAATTTCACCACCCGTATTCGCCGGCACGCTAATCTCAAACCCCACCAGTGTGGTACCGGGGTTTGGTGCGTCGTAGTCTTTGGGCGGGTCGGTGGACCACGTTTTCAGCGTAATCTTGCCCGGTTGCTGCACCCGCATGATCAGCTTTTTGCCGTCTTTGGTCAGTTCCACCTCGTTTTTACCGGTAATCCGTACCTCCGCGGGGGTAAGCATGGTCCAGCGGATGGTGCCTGCTCCGGCTGACCTGTACTCGTCCTTTACCACCACGTACTGTCCATCCGCAATGGCAACACCCCGCCGCACCGATGCCAGTTGTCCCTTATATATTTCGGAAAGGTCGGTGGTGGCGTACATAAAACCGGGCTTCCCGCCGTGGCTGGTAATTTTTGCGTAGCCGTTTACCAGTTGGTGGGCACCATTTACGGTAAGGGTATTGTGGGTCAGGTTATTGTAGCGGAATATCTGCCACCGCTGGGCGTCCTGGTCCTTTCCCCAGAGGGCAATTCCTTTAGATTCCAGGGAATTGTATTCCTGCATTCCGAAATCCATGGCCCACCTTACGCCGCCGGCCTCCATGATGAACGAACCAACGTCCATGTGGCCGTGGTTGACGGCAGGCGAACCGGCTTTCAGTCCGACGTAAATGGCGTCAGGGTCCGTCCATGAGGTACGCATCAGCGCCACGGGATTCTTCCCCTGCCCAACCCATATTTTACGGGCCGGTTCCGGAATCCGGGCCAGACTGATGCCACTCCCCCAGACCAGCGCCGCGGGCAGCAGCCGTTCACGGGTGTAGGCCTCCCCTTTTTCTTTTACCAGCCGGTCACGTTCCACCCAGAGCAGCGAGGGGTCATTCCCTTTTTTGGCAAACCAGAACATGGCCGGCTGTATTTCTCCGTCCGCTCCTGAATCGGAGTAGTTGAAAGCGTTGCCCGACGGGCCGGTCATGTTCTGCAGGTAGGCGGCTGTTTTAAAAAATCCCGGGTTTTCGGGCAGCCGCGCACCGGCACCGGCCAGCTTTTCAATGGCGCTGTTGAACATCACATGAAAGCTGGTGCCGTAGCCCCAGTACCCGTACCCTTCCGGATAGGCGCCGTCCGGGGCGTAATCTTGGGTGGGCAGGGCAATGCTTTCGATGCTCCGGCTGATGATCTGCCGGGCCAGCCGGGGCTGGTCTTCAAAAATGGCAAGGGCACCGTAGGTCATGCCGGCGTTGCATACCTGATTCCAGTTGTGCGATGCCTTCAGCCAACCGTTGTTTTTATCCTGCAAAGAAGGCTCTATTCCTTTTTTCAGAATGGCCTCCCTGATGGTGGCCCGTGACGCTTCGGGCAAGCCGGCGTGCAGCCAGTCGTAGCCAATGGCCACAGCCATGGTCATTTCGGCCACATCCAGAAAGTGCGAAGGGTTCCAGTCGCTGAAGGCCGCCACGGCCAGCATTTCTTTTTCGGCCCGCCTCAGGTATTTTTCTTCACCCGTCATGCGGTAAGCGTACGAAAGGTAAAATACCCGCCGCAGGCACTCCCGGGAAACCGAAAGCAGCCGCCGGCCCGTCTGAATTCTTTGCAGCAGGGGCAGGTCAGTTATTTTACCGGACTCTTCCAGAACGGCACCGTGCAGCTTTTTCCAGGTCTGGTCGGCTGCCACCGTCTCCTTGATGCCACTTTCCCCGCCTTTCAAAAGCAATATCCGGGGGTGGCCGGGCAGATTGTCCATGAAGTCTTTGCCCGTGGTCTGGGCGGAGAGGGAAAAGTGGAGCAGCAGGGGCAGCGCCAGCAGCCGGAGGAGGAAGATTGGTTTCATGGGAAAGGTTTTGCAGAGATACCTTCTAATATATCTTTATTTCTATAAAAACTGGTTATTCTTCTACCGGGAATTTATGGGAGTCTGGAGTTGAGAAAAGCAAAAATCCGCAGGAGCGTACTGTTGAACAGCATGCTCCTGCGGGACCAAACCCCGGGGGTACGCAAAGACTGTGAACAGTCCGTCTCTCCGGGACTTTTCCAGACAGCATCGTCAGGCGGGTGCCGTCACTGGTTCAGGCGGTGTTCCGGCAGCAGGTCAATCCAGCTGGAGATACTCATTGAGTTCATCCACAGAGTTAATCCTGAGACCAGAATCCGGTCCGTTTACGACCGTCGTTTCCGTCCCGCTTTCCAGCAGGCTCCGGCAAATCTGGAGGTAAGCCTCCTGCGACTCGGGCTCCATTGATACGTAAGCCTGATAATCAAACTCATTTACTGTTTTCTGCTCCTGCATAACGGTTCGGGTTAAGGGTAAAAAATGGGGCTTTCGGAAAACGGTCCGGTAAGCCCTCCCCTCTTAACGCGGGGCACCGTGGGGAGGTTATGGAATGCAACGGGTTGGTGCATCTATGCAGAAGTCAGCATCAGGTAGCCCATTCATCCATTCATCCTTTCACCCTCAAGACCAACTCCATCATGGCCGAAGTTACGACCAACTATCCCAAAGCGGGAAGACCGAAAGTTTCTACCAGAATAGACATGACGCCAATGGTAGACCTTGCCTTCCTCCTGATCACCTTCTTCATGCTCACCACCACCTTCAGCAAGCCCAAAACCATGCAGCTGAACATGCCGGAAAATGCTAAGAGTACTCAAAAGGTGGCAGCCTCCCGGACTACCATCCTTGTACTGGGAGAAAACGACCAGGTGTATTACTACCCGGGAACCGGACATCCGGAAGTATCGCAGACGGATTTTTCGGCGGGCGGAATCCGGAAGGTAATTATGCAAAAGCTGAGAACTGTAGCAAAAGGTCCCATATTCATCATCAAGGCAATGGACGGGTCGCGTTACGGGAATATGGTGGATATACCCGATGAGATGAACCTTACCGGAGCGCAGACCTATTCAATGGTGGACGTTTCGGAGGCCGACCTGCAGTTGATTGAAAAGTACCGGCAGAAGAAATAAGTAGCTGCGCAATTTTGAATGCTGAATCTTAGATTTTAAATTGAAAGGTTCCTGGAGAAATTTAGCAGAAAGGCGGGGCCCGGGTTTGTAACGTGGGAACGCAAGACGATAAACAACCCAATTTCAAATTTTGCTTCCTGGTTATTTACAAACAGCGCATAGAAAAAAATCCGCAAAACAATAACAAAAAAAATAAATCGACAATAAAACCACTTTAGCAGGACAAGCGCAGGAACAAAACACCCACAC
>JAUJMU010000008.1 GCA_030446715.1 Cytophagales bacterium
GAAGCCCAGACGCTGGTAGACTACATTACCAGCGAGGTTGAATCGGAGGTTAGCAGTAAGGTTGAAAACTTCGCCACCAAAAAGGATGTTTACGAGCTGAAAATTCAGATGAGCGAATTTAAGGTAGCTATCATCCGGTGGGTAACAGGGATCGGGTTTACGCAAACAACCGTTATTATGGGTTTTCTTTACTTTATTCTTCGCACATAAGTACCCGGGCAGAAGTAATCAGGTATTTTAAAATTTAAAACCATGATATCAGCTTATTCAAAGTCAGAAGGTTACCCGATAATTCAAAATTTAAAATTCATAATTTGAAATTGCGCAGCTACTCAAGCCACTGCCAACCCCTGGCCGTGCAGCCGGGGGGTTACCAGTGACTGTCAGAATCAGAACCGGATCACCTCAACTTTTTAAACCCCAGACCGCCCTCTTATGAAAAAGATGATTGCCCTTGCCCTGATTTCGGGTGCCTTCTACGCCTGTTCAGAACAGAAAAGTACCGAAAGCAGCGTCACCGCCGACACCACCGCAACCACTGCCGCCCAGCCCGCCGGCCCGACCCTGACCAAAGTGTGGGAAACGGATACGGTGCTTACCACCGTTGAATCTACCCTGTACCATCCGGAAGGCGGCATGATCTACACGAGCAACATTGAAGGAAAACCCAATGAGAAAGATAAGAAAGGCTCTATTTCGCGGCTGAAGCCGGATGGCACTGTCAGCGATCTCCGGTGGGTAAGCGGCCTGAATGCGCCCAAAGGAATGGCCATTCTGAACAGCAGGTTATACGTCACCGACGTTGACGAACTGGTAGAAATCAGCCTCGACAACGCGAAGGTGGTAAAACGCTATCCGGTAGCCGGCGCTAAATTCCTCAACGATGCCGCCACCGACGGTAAAAATGTGTACTTCTCCGACATGCAGACCGGTAAGATTCACATGCTGGAAAACGGCAAGGTCACTACCACGGCCGAAGGCATGGAAAGTATCAACGGACTTGCCTTCAGCAAGGGAGGCGACCTGTTTCTGCTGGATGCCAAAGGCATGCGGAAGTACAACCGGAACGACAAAAGCGCCACCGCCGTGAATGAAGTGGTGACCGGAGGCGACGGGCTGGTGGTGATTGACGACAGCACCTTCATTGCCAGCCGCTGGAAGGGCGAGGTGTACCTGATCCGGAACGGCAAGGAACAACTGCTGCTGAATACCCAGGGAGCATCTTCCAATACGGCTGATATTGATTACATTCCCGAACAAAAGCTGCTGCTCGTGCCGACCTTTATGAAAAACCGCGTAGCGGCCTACCGGCTCGATTACTGATCGGGTTACTGGTTTTCAGTTATTAAATGAGCGGGCAAAATTACAGGGTGTTCCGGATTTTGACTCTTTGATCAAAAACAACTGACAGTCAACGGGTTGTTTTAGACATTTATTTCCGGATCAGTGTTCCTTGTAAGTCTTTTCGCCGGCCGCTACGGCAACAGTCAGGTTGTTATCAGCCGGCGGCACCGGGCAGGAGAAACGGGAACTGTAGGAGCAGTAAGGATTGTAGGCCAGATTAAAATCGATGACTACTTTTTCGCTGGCCGGAATCCGGAAGTCAAGGTAACGGCCACCGCCGTAACTGCCGTTGCCGTTGGTCTGGTCGGTGAAGGGAATGAACAGGTAGTCGCGGTATTTCTCCTGAGAAATCAGTTCCAGATTCTGGTACACAGTCAGCACCAACGGCTTTCCGTGGAGGGTAAAGTGCAGTTCACCGTATTTGCGGTACAGCGGCAGGCGGTCAGTAGAGGTTTTCATCCCGAAAGGAGCCTGCGAAGAATCCCGCACGAACAGAGCTTCTACCCGGCAGTCGGGGTTGGCTGGATAATAGTGGAGGCCTCTGAACCGCCGCCTTTCTTCGGCCGGCACCGGAGAGTCCTTGCCTTTCCGGAAGTGCTTGTCTTTCTTTTGCCGCTGAGCGGCTATTTCTTTTCCGTAGCCGCCGCCGGTCTGGGCTACTGCCGGCAGGGAGATGATCAGCAGGAAGAGCAGGGTAATTTTTGGCATAAGCAGTGTGACGTGGGGATCAGAAGGTGAGACAGATCACGCTGCCTGAAATGCAAAGGTGCTGATTTTATCGGTAAGACTGCTTTTTTGCGGCAGGAGAGAGAGTATCTTTCTTATTTTCCGTGAGCCGATGGAAAGCGTTGACCGGGACGCCGGAGGGAGAGTTACGGGCAAAAAGGAGTAAATTCGCCGGGTCCATTCAATGCGGAACGGAAATGAAGGAACAGCCAAACAATCCCCTGCACGGGAAAACCCTGGAAGCCATACTCAACCACCTGGTGGCTCATTACGGATGGGATGAACTGGGGTACCGGATCAACATCAATTGTTTTATCAACGATCCCAGCATCAACTCCAGCCTGACTTTTCTGCGCAAAACCCCCTGGGCCAGAAAAAAGGTGGAAGACCTGTACCTCGAAAGTCTGGATGACTGATGAGGAGCAACATTCCTCACAAGGAGACCGGCCCTGGCCGTGCGTATGGATACCCGGCGCATCTGAGGAGAAAAATGTGCCGTACGTGTTTGCTGCAGGGAAGCGCTTGACGGACCCGCCTAAAAGTTCCACCACTGCGCGTCGGGATAAGTTTCATCCAGCACCACTGCTTCCCCGATGCGGGGCGTGGTGACGCGCAGCGTCTTCTCCCGTGCCCGGTCCACAACGCGCCGGACCGGCTCATTCCAGGCATGGTTGGCCAGCACAAACTTGCCCCAGTGGACCGGCAGGAGCACCTTTGCCCGCAAGTCAAGGGCCGCATCAACGGTCTGCTCGGGGAGCATGTGAATATAAGGCCAGTCATCGCCGTACTGCCCGGCCTCCAGCAGGGCCAGATCAAAGGGGCCGTACTGCCGGCCAATCTTTTTGAAGGTGTCATCGTAGCCCGAATCGCCCCCGAGGAAAAGCCGGTAGCCGGGCAGGTCCAGTACAAAAGAGCTCCACTGGCTTTTGCCCCGGCTGAAGCCCCGGCCGGAAAAGTGCCTTGCCGGGGTGGCCCTCAGCCGGATGCCTTCGTTAACGGTATGCTGTTCCCACCAGTCGACTTCAAGGATTTTGTCTTCGGGTACGCCCCAGTGTTCCAGGTGTGCCCCAACGCCGAGAGGGGTGTAAAAACGTTTTACTTTCGGGGCAAGCTGCCCGATGGTGGCATAATCCAGATGGTCGTAGTGGTCATGGGAGATGATCAGCATGTCGATCTGGCCGAAATCCTGCGCCCCGTACACGTCGGAGCCCGGGAAAGATTTGCCGAAAAAGGAAACCGGCGACGCATTGCCACTGAAGACCGGGTCGACCAGAATGCTCACGCCCTGATGCCTGATCAGGTAGGAGGAGTGACCAAACCAAACGATCACGGGCTTGTCGTCTTCGGGCTCACGCAGGTCTGTTTTCACCGAAGGCAAAGCTTTCGGAGGATTGGTTGAGGCGGGCCTGTTGAAAAAGTCCAGGAGCATTTTAGAGTAGGAGGCATTCTTCAGGGTAACCTCAGTGGGATACACATTCTGAAAAGAGCCGTCTTTGTAATGAGGAGAACGCACAATTCTTTCCAGCCGGCCGCGGGATGCTTGCCAAAGGTTTTTTGTTGCATAAACAGTACGGTTGCCAGGCTCAGGATCAGTGCTGCCGCCAGCAGAGTGAGCAGCGTATATTTGGGGAAGGTGAACACTGGAACCCGCATGCCGGAATATTTCTCCCGTAATATAACTGCCCCATCCGTAAATCAGTTATGTGACTGCGTAATTTTAATTGTGAAGCACTGCGTAAATTATTGACGGTAAATTGCTTATAGCAAAGGAGCGGAAACGTATTTTTATGCGGTGCAGGATCAGAGCTGAAGGAGCGGCACCCAAACGAACCACAATACTGCGTATGGAAATAAAATTTGAGGAAATCAGGGATCAGGACCTGCCCGAAGTGAAAAAAATCTACGACTGGTACGTTGCCAATTCGACGGCGACGTTTCACACCGGGCCCGTCTCCGTTGACCAGCTGAAGGAGTTTCTTTATACCGCACACCCCGTGTACAAGTCATACCTGATCTTTGCCCACACGGATATCGCCGGGTACTGCTTCCTGACGTACCACAAAAAGCGGCAGGCCTACGACCGGACTGCCGAGGTGACCGTTTACCTGAAGCCTGAATTCTGCAAAAAAGGCATCGGGCAGGTTGCGCTTGGCTGGCTGGAGAAAAAAGCCAGCGGAAGCGGCTTGAAAAATCTGATCGGAACCATTTCCGGGGACAATGAGGGAAGCATCGCCCTGTTTCAGAAAGCGGGTTTTACCAAATGCGCGCATTTCAAAAATGTGGGTGAAAAGTTTGGCAAAGTGCTGGATGTAGTCTCTTTCCAGAAGGAAATATAGGCCGGTCACTTCACTGGAATTTTTTGAAAACAACAATGGCGTTGTGGCCCCCGAAGCCAAACGTGTTGCTCATGGCAATATTCACCTTCCGTTCGATGGCCTCCCCGGTCACAATCTGCAGGCCCGCCTGCACGGCCGGGTCCAGCCGGGTCGTATTGATCGTGGGCGGAATCACGCTGTCCCTCATGGAGAGCAGGCAGATAATGGCTTCAATTGCCCCGGCTGCCCCCAGCAGGTGCCCCGTCATGGATTTGGTTGCACTGATGGCCATTTTGCTGGTACGGTCACCCGACAGGGACGCCACCGCGTTCAACTCGCTCAGGTCGCCCACCGGAGTGGAAGTGGCGTGGGCATTCAGATAGTCCACATCTCCGATGGTCAGGGCGGCCTCTTCCAGGGCCAGCCGCATGGCCTCCCGGGCTCCGGTTCCCTCCGGATGCGTAGCCGTCATGTGGTACGCGTCGGCCGTCATGGCAGCCCCGACGACTTCTCCGTAGATTCTGGCTCCGCGTCTGGTGGCGTGTTCAAGTTCTTCCAGCACCAGTGCCCCGGCTCCTTCACCCATCACAAAACCGTCGCGGTCCTGGTCAAAGGGGCGGGAGGCAGCAGCGGGATGGGCGTTGCGGGTAGACATTGCCTTCAATGCATTGAAGCCACCCATGGAAGCCTCCGTGACCGGCGCTTCGGAACCACCCGTGACAATGATCCTTGCCTTGCCCCAGCGGATGTAGTTGAAGGCATCCATGATGGCGGTATTGGAAGTGGCACAGGCGGATACCGTCGTGTAGTTGATGCCCATCAGGCCGTGGCGGATGGAAATCATGCCGGAGGCCATGTTGGTGATGAGCCGCGGCACGAAAAAGGGGCTGAACCGGGGGATGAAGTTCCCTTTTACGTATTCCTTTACCTGCTCCTCAAAGGTATCCATGCCTCCCTGACCCGAGCCCCAGATCACGCCGACCTCGAAGGGCGAGATCTGTTTGAGGTCAAAGCCCGAATCAGCAATGGCCTCATCAGCCGCTACCAGGGCGTACTGGGTAAACAGGTCGGTACGCTTCAGTTCGGCTTTTTCCAGGTACTGAGCGGCATCAAAGCCTTTGAGTTCACAGGCAAACTGTGTACGGAAGGCTGCTGGATTGAACCGGGTAATCGGTGCGGCCCCACTCACACCGTTGACAATGTTAGGCCAGAAGGCTTCTACCGTATTCCCCAGCGGGGTAAGGGCACCTATGCCGGTAATTACTACTCTTTTGGGCATTATTTTGCAGTTTATCTAACGAATATTTATTGTGAACAGGCAGCAGGCGCAGAATTTTCAGACGCTCTCCTGCACGCCCTCCTGAATAGACTGAAAAAGCGTTTCTCCCATTACCTTGCCCAGCAGCAGCGAAGAGAGCAGGCAGGACACTACCATACCAGCTGCGCTTTTTGCCGGGTGGGCTCCCCAAAGCCAAAAACACCCGCCGCTTTGCCCTTATCACGGCATCCGGTCAGCCAGTCGAGAATCTCTTCTCCCATCTGGCGGAGTTTCGCCTGCATGGGGCCGGGCAGGGTATCCCAGGCCGGGCTCAGGGCACCCATCAGGCAGACCCAGCCCTGCTGCCGGCTGGCGAGGTAAATCTGCGTAAAAAGTCTGAACTGCTCACCGGCCGGATAGTGGCTCCAACTGGCGGTAAGTTCCCCGAACTGCGCCATATTCCGGTCAATGATGGCGGCCCCCAGGTCGGCCTTGGTGGGAAAATGGTAGTGAACGGCAGCGTTGCGGATGGCGAGCGGCCCGGAGATGTCGTGATAACTGAAGGCATGGTAACCCCTCGTCCGGATCAGCATTTCTCCGAGGTCAAGGATTGCGCTTCTTTTACCGCTCATGCGGCAAATCTACTTACTTATCAGTAAGTAAGCAAAAGGGCCGTTTCTCCGGCAGTGACTTATCCGTACACCTGCTGTTCGCCAAAGGACAGTTCCGTTCAGTTCCGGACAAAATGAACAGCGCACGGAAGTATTAAATGGCCGCAGAAACGCCGGCTGGAGCTTTAGTGCTTTCTGGCAGGGCATTTGAACGATAAAATATAGACTAATGACTTATTACCTGATGCAGCGGGTTTGTGATCCTGCCAGACAAACCTGCTGAATGATGAGAAGCGGCAGGAGTTGGTGGCCCGGTTCTTTTCCGGAAAGTAGTCATGCCTCTGTAAAACCAAGTATTTCTATGCGGCGAACGTATCTGGGGGAATTCGAGGAAGTAGTTCTTTTGATGGTGGCCATCCTGAACGGAGGTGCCTACGGGGTGACCGTAAGCCAGGAACTGGAGCAGCATACCGGCCGGCAGGTCACATTTGGGGCGGTGCACAACACGCTGATCCGGCTGGAAGAAAAAGGCTTCGTGCAGTCGGAACTGGGTGGCGCCACTCAGGAGCGGGGCGGACGCAGAAAACGTCTTTTCACCATTACGGGTGCGGGCAGCCGCGCCTTGCTGGAAGTGCAGCAGCTACGAAGCCAGCTCTGGCAACTGGTACCCCCTCACGCCATTAAACTTTCCGGCCTATGAGTCTGCACCACAACAAACCACAACCGCCCGGCTTTGCCCGCTGGCTGCTCTCTGCTCTTCATCCGGCCGAAACCCAGGAAGAAGTAGAAGGTGACCTGGCTGAGTTATACGCCTGCTGGTACGAAAGGAACGGGAAACGGCGGGCACAGCTTCGCTACCTCTGGAGTGTGCTTTCCGTGCTGCCGCCTTTCGTGAAAAAACGTGCTCAGAAAAATGTTTATCCACACCAAACCCTTCACCTCCATATGCTGCGAAATTATTTCACCGTTGCCTGGCGCAATTCGCTCCGCAACAAAGGCTATTCCTTCATAAACATTGGCGGCCTTTCCGTTGGTCTGACTGTGGCCCTGCTCATCGGGCTGTGGGTGCACCACGAGTATTCCTACGACCGGTTTCTGCCCGAGGGCGAACGGCTGTATCAGGTCCGGCGCAACTTCAACAGCAACGGCGATACGCTCAACTTTACCACTGTCTCCCTCAAACTGGCCAACGTCCTCAGGGAACAGGTCCCCGGGATTGAATACGTAGCCGAGAGCACCTACATGGGGGATGCCGGTATCAAGGTTGGCGATAAGAAGTTTTTCATCAGAGGCGGGCACATTGGGAGTGATTTCCTGAAAATGTTCCGCTACCCGCTGCTGGCGGGTAACGCCGGAAGCGTACTGAAAGATACTTATTCCATTGTGCTGACCGAGTCAACGGCTAGGACTCTGTTCGGTACGGCCAATGCCGTAGGCAAAATCCTCCGGTTCAACAATAAGAGTGACCTCACGGTGACGGGTATTCTGAAGGATATTCCCTCCAACTCGTCCCTGCAGTTCGACTTTCTGGTGCCCTTTGCGCATCTGGAGGCTACCAATGAAGACGTGAAGGAGGCCCGCACGGGCGGCTTCGGGGAAAACGGCTTTCAGATTTTCGTCAAACTCAAACCGGGGGTTTCTTACGGGCAGGTAGCCGCCAAAATCGGCCCGATTGAGAAAACGGAAACCACCAACTTCAACGCCATGAATTCAGTGGTGATTCTGCAGCCCCTTCAAAACTGGCACCTGTATTCCAACTACGTGAACGGCAAAGAGACGGGCGGACTGCTGGACTACGTGCGTATGTTCACCCTGATCGGCATACTGGTGGTGGTGATTGCCTCGATCAACTTCGTGAACCTGACCACTGCCCGCGCCGCCAAAAGAGCCCGGGAAGTGGGCATCCGCAAAGCAGTTGGTTCCCGGCGCGGACAGCTCATCTTTCAGTTCCTGGCCGAGTCGCTGCTGCTGACGGTGGTGGCTTTCGGACTGGCCCTGCTGATGGCGCAGTTGCTGCTCCCGGCCTTTGACGCACTGGTCGGCAAGCCTTTGGCGATCCCGTACGGAAACCCGGTTTTCTGGCTGGTGATGCTCATGGGCGTCAGCGTTACTTCCCTTCTGGCGGGGGGTGTTCCGGCATTTTACCTCTCTTCCTTCGAGCCCGTGAAAGTGCTGAAAGGTGCCCTTCGGCTGGGAACTGCATCGTGGCCCCGCAAGGTGCTGGTAGTAACGCAGTTCAGCTGTTCCATTGCGCTGATTATCGGCGCCATTGTCGTCTACCGGCAGATTGAGCATGCCCGCAACCGGCCCACCGGCTATGACCTGAACCGGCTGGTGGTTACCAACCTGAACAACGAACTGCAGCAGAACTATTCCATTCTCAGGGACGAACTGCTGCGGCAGGGCCTTGCCGAAAGCGTAACGCAGGCGTCGAGCCCCGCCACTGAAGTCTGGTGGCACGGCGGCCTGAATCGCTGGCCGGGAAAACTGGCCAACGAGTACGTGGAGATGGGCTTTATCACCGTGCAGAAAGATTATTTCAAAACGATGGGCATGACCCTGCAAAGCGGAAGGGATTTCCGCAGCGAAAACGACACCAGCAGTGCTATTTTAAACGAAACGGCCGTGAAGCGGATGCGGCTGAAAGAGCCTCTTGGCCAGCAGGTGAACTGGCACGGCCGCGATTTTACCATCGTAGGGATAGCCAAAGACGCCCTGATCCAGAATCCCTACGGTACGGCTGAACCAATCCTGTTTACCTGCGCACCCAGACCGCTGGGTGTTATGCTCTACCGGATATCCCCGGGGGTAGCTACGCAGGAGGCCATGACCCGGATGACGGCCCTGTTTAACCAGTACAATCCCGCCTATCCGTACGATTACGCATTTGCCGATGTGCGGTACGCGGAGAAGTTTAATCTGGAAGAGCTTATTGGCAAACTGGCGGGCATTTTTGCCGGTCTGGCCATCCTGATCTCTTGCCTGGGGCTTTTCGGGCTGGCAGCTTACCTTGCCGAGCAACGCACCAAAGAGATTGGCGTCCGGAAAGTGCTGGGTGCTACGGTGATGAGCATCTGGAGCTTGCTGTCCAGAGACTTTGTGGGGCTGGTGCTTATCTCTTTTGCCATTGCCGTGCCCGCAGCCTGGTATTTCCTCAGCGGATGGCTGGCGGGTTATGAGTACCGCACTGCCCTGGCATGGTGGATATTTGCCGCAGTAGGCGTAGCCGCGGTTGTTCTTACCCTGCTGACGGTGAGTTACCAGAGCATCAAGGTAGCACTGCGGAACCCGGTAAAATCACTGCGCACCGAGTAAGTACAGTGTCAAGTAAATTGGTTTATTATATTACGGTACATTTCCTGATAAAAGCCTCACCCCAACCCCTCTCCCTGGGAGAGGGGCTTCGGAAATGGCCGTTAAGGCTCCCCTTCTCCTTGGGAGAAGGGGCCGGGGGATGAGGCCCCGTCTGGGAATGTACCGTAGTATATTGGTTTATATTTTCCTGTCATCCCCAAAGGACCTTCGCAGTAAAAGACAATCATTACGCTACACCACCAAGGTCCTTTGGGGATAACAGTTGGGAAGGCTGAAAGTATGGACACACTTCCTTAACACTGTAGTAATGTAGCTAAGTAATTGTGGTTATCATTTGTTCCGTGAATACGGTTCATAAAATCAGCTGCCCAATATAATAAAATAATGAAATGCCCTGCCAGCGAACTGGTTACCACTCTTTGACCGGGCCCCGGCGCCTTGCCTGAAATTTACGGATGGCTGCCTCCGGATCGGCCGGAAACTGGGGGTGTTCGTTTTCCCATTCCCGCAGCCATTCAAAAAACAATTCCCGGTAATGAAAAAGGTAAAAATTTTTCCAAAAAAAGTGATAAGGTCTGGAAGCAGCTTTTTACCCTCCGGTTATACGTTTCCGGTGTCGGGAACATAACGGTGCAGCGGCCTGATTGGTATTCCGGCAGGGTATAACGCTCCTGATTGATTGCTGCCCGAATCTCAGGCACCTGATAAATGAACAAAACCCGGCCTCCGGAGTTTTCCCCTTCAGATAAGCCAAAGTTGTTGATTTTTTGTTATATTTTGATTTAAATTGTCATTATTGCTAGCAATTCAGATTGCTATCCTTCACTTTTGCACCTTGGATATCACCTGCCACACCGATGAAGAGCTGATCGGACTCCTCCGGAGAGGAGAAAAAGACGCTTTTGACGCTCTCTACCGGAGATACTGGCGCAAGCTTTACCTGCTGGCTTACCAGAAGCTGCGCAGCCGCGAACTGGCCGAGGAGCTGGTGCAGGATCTGTTCATCAGCCTGTGGATGAAGCGGGAGAACCTGCAGATCCACGGCTCAGTGGGTGCCTACCTGGGGATGGCAACCCGTTACATGATCATCAAATTTTTTGAAAAGGAGCGCGTACAGCACCAGTACCAGCAAACCGTTGCCCTGCGGCCCATGTACGCCAATACCACCGAAGATGAAGTTTTCTTTCATGACCTGCAGGAAGTCATTGAGCAGGAGATCAGTAAACTGCCCGAAAAATGCCGGCAGGTTTTTCAGTTGAGCCGGCACGACAACCTGAGCCAGAAGGAGATTTCCCTCAGACTGGATATTTCGGAAAAGACAGTGGAGAACCACATCGGCAAGGCCCTGCGGCTCCTCCGCATCAGCCTGAAGGATTTTATCACCTCTGCCCTTATTATTTTTATCTTAGGATAGTGCAGCGGGTCTGGTCGTTTTCCCTGGGCCCGGTTTAGCACAATTTCCTGCACAGTCTGCCTTAAAGCTTTTCCAGGGTGCGCAGGCTGATACTTTTCAAATCCGCCTGATTTCGTCCGCACTCCGTCCGCAACACCCTGCCACCGGAAAAGTGATAGAGTTTGATCCTTATTATTGTGTTCAGCCAGGAAAGAGTATAAATTTTTTTGTGGCCCCAATAGGGGAGAAGGTGCCGTCGCCGGACTATATCATCAAAACACCCTTCCAAATCTTCTTCCGGCATGAGGCTCCGTAAAAAATTCACCGATGCTGCGGCTAAATTCCTGAGCGGAGACTATTCTGCCAAAGAACAGGAGGCCTTATCGGAATGGCACCGGACAGATTCTTCAACTGATGAGGATGGTGGTCTGGAAGCCGGGCTCCCGGACGGAACCGAAGAGAGACTGCTGCGCAACATTCACGCTGGTATCCGGCAGGCTGCCCCGGAGCCGGTTGCCCCTGCTCCGGGCCTGACCGTACGACCCCTCTGGACCCGGACGTGGGTGCAGGTGGCGGCCATGCTTACGCTTGCCGCCGGGTTGCTGCTGGTCGTGCAGTTTTATGCCAGCCAGCCACCAGCGTCGGCTACGCTGGTATTCCGCAACACCACCTCCCGGCCTGTCCGGCAGGTATTGCCCGACGGCAGTGCGGTGTGGCTCAACAGCCAGACCGAACTGCGGCTTTCCGAAAAGTTCAACCAGACCGAAAGAGCCGTTTTCCTGCGGGGAGAGGCTTTTTTTGAGATAGCCCGTAATCCGGCCAAACCTTTTACCGTAGATGCCGGTCAGATTTCGACCCGGGTGCTCGGTACCCGCTTCAACGTACGGGCCTACGACAACGACCAACGGCTCGAAGTATCGGTGATGGAAGGTAAGGTAGCTGTGCAGAGCCAACTGCCCGTACTGAGCCTGCAATCGCTGCAAAAATCGCTGGGACTGAAGAAAAATGCCCATTCTGATTACATCCTGACCCGTGACCAGAAGGCGACCTTCCTGCGCGAAAGCGGCGAGTTGAAAAAAGCTGCCGTAGAAGAAACCGTGCCCGTCAACGCATGGAAGGACAACCGGCTCGTGTTTGAAAAAGAAACCGTGGAGGAAGTATTCAAGCAGATCAGCCGGAAATTCAACGTCAGCATCGTGACCAGCAATGAGGACATTCTGCGCTGCACGGTGCGGGTGGATCTGAGTGGACAATCCCTTGAAACGATGATGCGTATGACCTGCAGCCTGATCAATGCCGGGTACGAGACAGAAAACAACCGGCTGATCGTAACGGGAGAAGGCTGCCCCGTAACGGAGCCTGATCCGGAGGAATAACTATTTTAAAATTGCGCAATACGAGAAACTACCTAAAACTTACCCTATGACTTAGAAACCGACTCCTTTCACCCACTTTCCCGAAAAAGATGAACCGGAATGTGTCAGCATTCCGGTTCAGGACCTGCCCCCTCAGGAAAATACCACGTTCGCAGCGTGGCAGGGGAATCTTTGTCTCTTCAAAATCAACAAAGCAATCAAATGTATGAAAAAAAGTCCAAAAAAATACCTGGACACAGGTAGAATCATGAGGATCACGTTTACCCAGATCAGTCTTATTATTATGCTTACCGGCATTGCCTACGCCGGTGACGGGTATTCGCAGGACATGCTCAATACCAATATCACCCTCCGTTTACAGGAGGTGCCGCTGAGGGAGGCGCTCCGGGCAATGGAAGAAAAAACAGGTCTCAAGTTCAGCTACAGCCAGGAATTTGTGCAACTCGACCAGAAAGTCTCCGTCAACGCGAAAAACGACCGTCTTTCGCGGGTGCTGGAAAAAATGCTCAAACCCCTGCAGATCCAGTATGAATTGCTGGGCACTCAGGTCCTTCTTAAAAAAGCCATAGTCCGCAAGCCCGACAGCAATACTTCGGCCTCGGGCGTGCCGGCAGAAGGGGATACAGAAAATACAGCTTCGGCTACTGCCCTCACGATCACCGGCAGGGTAACTTCCACTGACAACAGCGGGGGTATCCCCGGCGTAAACGTCCTGCTGAAAGGCACCAGCAACGGCACCATTACCGGTACCGACGGTAGTTACTCCCTGACCGTACCGGACGGCGACGGCACACTGGTTTTTTCCTTTATCGGCTATGTCACCGAGGAAGTGCCGGTGGGCAACCGTTCGGTGATCGACGTCACCCTGGTGGCTGACATAAAAACTCTCAACGAGGTAATTGTGGTAGGTTACGGTACGCAGAAGAAACGTGACGTAACCGGTGCGGTTGCCAGCGTATCGGCCGCCGAGATCCGTCAGGTGCCGGTACTTACCCCCGATCAGGCCCTGCAGGGGCGCGTATCGGGCGTGCAGGTGCAGCAGACCAGCGGCGCACCGGGCGGAGCGGTTCAGGTCCGTATCCGGGGGGTTAACTCCACCGGCGGATCGGGTGCCAACCAGCCCCTGTACGTGGTTGACGGCGTGCCCCTAGTGTGGAATGAAGGAGCCAACTCTATCGGGCTGGGCAACGAAGGCAGTACCGGCGGCGCCAGTTCCAACGGCTCCAGTCCGCTGGCTGGCATCAATCCCAATGATATCGAAAGCATCGAAGTACTCAAAGATGCTTCGGCAACGGCTATCTACGGCGCAAGGGCCGCCAACGGCGTGGTACTGATCACGACCCGTTCGGGCAAGGCCGGCCGCACCCAACTCAATTTTGACGCCTACTACGGTGTACAGTCGCTGCGGAAAAAAATCCCCATGACCAACGCAAGGGAGCGCATGGGGCTGATCTTCGAACACCGCCGCAATGCGGGTACCCGCGGCAATGATGTATTCGACATCTGGGCTGTGAATCCCTATCTGTATAACTACGATGGCACCGACTGGCAGGACGAGCTCTTCCGGCAGGCGGCCATGCAGAACTACAGCCTGTCGGCCACCGGCGGCACGGATAAGATCACCTTTTCGACCAGCGCCGACTTTATGGACCAGCAGGGCATCGTAATCAATACCGACGCCAGAAGATACTCCGGCCGGGCCAACCTCGACATCAAGGCTACCGACCGGCTGCGGTTCGGCACCCGCACGGCCCTGAGCTATACCACCGACAACCGCGCGGATACGGATGAATTCTTTCAGAGTCAGCTGCTTTACCCGCAATCACCCCTGAGTCCGGTACGGGATGCCAATGGCAACTTTACCGGCCGGCCCAACAACGTGGCCAACGGCAATCTGCTCCACGAAGGCGGCGGTAATACGGTAGCAAATATCATGGAGCGCGAACGCCGCTCAGACCGCTACCGCATGATTTCCAGCCTGTATGCCGAACTGGATATTGCCAAAGGTCTGAGTTTCAAATCCATGTTCGGGGCCGACCTGCTTTTCAATGACCTGCGCAGCCGCAATCCGATCTGGAGCCGGAGCATAGATATCAACAACAACCAGCAACTGACCGTGAGTCAGCCGCGTACCTTTAACTGGCTGGCCGAGCAGTTGCTGTTTTACAAGCGCAACTTCGGCGTCCATAATTTTGATGCGGTGGCCGGCTTTTCGGCCCAGCAGTTTATTGAACATTTCCTGTTTGTTTCCTCACAAGGCTCGCCCAGCAATGCACTGGATCAGCTTGGCAATATGCCTTCCTTTGTGGGTACTCCTTCCGGCGGGCGAACCGACAACGCCCTGGTGTCGCAGTTTGTGCGGTTGAATTATGGTTTGCTGGACCGCTACCTGTTCACAGCCACTCTGCGTCGGGATGGGTCTTCGCGCTTTGGCTCCAACTACAAGTACGGCCTGTTTCCATCCGTTTCAGTGGGCTGGCGCATTTCAGAGGAGCCGTTTATCAAAGACATAGTTGAACTTCCGGAACTGAAGCTGCGCGTCAGTTACGGCACAACCGGCAACCAGAACATCGGCAATTTCCTGTACCTGCCGCTGATGGGCGGTGCCAATACCGTGTGGGGTAACAACGTTGTCAATGGCACGGCCCCCAACCGCTTTGAAAACCGCGACATTCAGTGGGAGCGCAACAAGCAGTTTGACGCCGGCATTGACCTTGCCCTCTTCAACGGGCGGTTGACGCTGACGGCCGACTACTACGACAAGCGTACCGAGGGCCTGCTGGGAGCGGCGCCGCTATCTGTGATTTCCGGGGTGGGCAATAGCTTTATTACCAACCTGGGCAGCATCAGCAACCGGGGTTTTGAGTTTGCCACCAACGCAGTGATCATTGACCGCAACAGCCTGCGCTGGTCAGCTAACTTCAACATTGCCACCAACCAGAACCGCGTGGAAAGCCTCGGCGTTCCGTTTATCAACGGAGCGAACATCAACCGGATCGGCACCAATATCAACCGCACCGAAGTTGGCCACCCGATCGGCGGCTTCTGGGTGATACAGGAACAGGGGCAGTACCAGACCTGGGAAGAAGCCGGTACCGCACCAAGGATGGCGATCGGAGAAAACCGGCCCTACTTTGCACCCGGCGATCTGAAGCCGGTAGATCAGAATGGCGACGGCATTATTGATGATCAGGACCGCGTGTGGGCCGGCTCACCGTTTCCTGACTTTTTCGGCGGATTCGGTACCACGCTTTCCTTTAAAGGCGTAAGCCTGGATGTAATCGGCAACTTCCAGTACGGTAACCTGCTCTGGAACCAGCCCCGCCTCCAGTCAGAAACCTTTGAGCAGAACGTGTGGCGTGAGCACTACAACAACCGCTGGCTGCCCAGCCGGCCCGGCGTCGTAACCAGTATCCACGCGCCGCGTGCCAATCACCCGCTGCCGGTTTCGGACCGCTATCTGGAAGACGCCTCATTCCTGCGCATCCGGACGATTACTTTGGGATACGACTTGCCCACCGGCCTGATCTCAAAAGCTAAAATGAGCCGGGCCCGGGTGTACGTGCAGGCCAATAACTTCCTGACGTTTACCAAATACACCGGCTGGGACCCTGAAGTGAACAGCTTTGGCTCCAACGTAACCACCAACGGCGTGGACATCGGGGCGTACCCAGTACCGAAAACCGTGATGGTTGGCATCAATCTGGGACTTTAATCTCCTCTTACCGGCTTTACCTTATCTCTGTTTCAAGATATGAAAAACATACACCGCATTCTGAGTCTGGCCGCGGCCATCAGCCTGACCCTGCCTGCCTGCAACAAAATGCTGGAGCCTACGCCTTACGGCCAGCAGACCATTGATGCTTCCTTTACCGACTTCGGTGGTGCCCTCAACGCCACCAACGGCCTGTATAACCAGTTGACGGGCGGCAACCTGTACCGGGGCAATAATTCCCTGCTGTTTGTGGACTACGCCAGCGACGACGTAATGGCCACTGACAGCAAGATTGCCTCGAGCAATTACAATCAGCTGGATTACTTTGAGCTTCCGGCCGACAACCAGATGTCTTTTGACCTCTGGGACGGGCTTTACCGCACGATATACCGGGCCAACGTAATTATTGAACGTGTTCCTTCCCTTACGCTGTCCGCCGGGCAGGCGCTTAATTCTGCCAACCAGCCCTTCAAGGATCAGTTTCTGGGTGAGGCCCGGTTCATGCGGGCTTTTGCATATTTTAATCTGGTCCGTCTCTTTGGCGACGTGCCCATGCACCTGATTCCGATCACCAGCCCCAACCAGGTAAATATTCCGCGCACCCCGGCCAACCAGGTGTACGACCAGATTATTACTGACCTCACTGAAGCGGCCGCCCTGCTGCCCGGCCGTCAGTCGGGCAGCGGTGCCGGCAACGAAACCGGCCGGCCCATCAGCGGGTCTGCGAAAGCCATGCTTGCCGACGTGTACCTGACGCTGAAGCAGTATGAAAATGCCCGCAATACGGCTCAGGAGGTAATTACCGGCAGCGGCAAGCGGCTGAACGCTACCTACGTGGCCAACTTTCCGGGCCGGGGTGGTATAGAAAACTCCCCCGAATCTTTGTTTGAAGTGCAGTTTTCAAACGAAGGCCGGGAAACCGGCACGTCTAGTCAGGGCAATGGTTACGCCTTTATCATGGGGGCGGCCAGTGAAACCAACGGAGGCAATCCCAGCCTTGCGGCTTACCGGCCCACCGACAACGCCAGTCCTGACAACGAACCTGGTTTCACGGGCGGACTCATTCAGGAGTACGAAACTGGCGATTTGCGGCGGGATGTTAATTTTCAACGGGCATTAGCCGGAGGTGGAGTCCAGCGCTGGCTGACCTGGAAGCACCACGTGGTGGGCACCGGTGCGGTGGGGCAAGTCAACTTCCCGATCTACCGGATGGCCGAGATGTATCTGATCTACGCGGAAGCTTCCAATGAACTTGGATTGCTGGATGCCACCGGTCTCAACTACCTCAACCAGTTGCGCCGCCGTGCCTTTGGCCTGCCGCTGACCACTACCAGCATGCGGGACATAAGCGGCGGCCTGAGCCAGGCGCAGTACCGCAACATCATCCGGTCGGAGCGCCGCAAAGAGCTGGCCATGGAAAACAAGCGTTGGTTTGATCTGCAGCGCTACGGTGCCGATTACGCCACCCAGGTGCTCAAGGTGAATCAGCGGCGCGAGAATTTCACGCCCGAAAAACTCCTGCTGCCCATTGCCCGCATCGAACTGATCAACAACCCCAGGCTGGAGCAGAACCCGGGTTATGCCGGCCGTTAACGCAAGGTTACCATCCCTTAAACGAACACGTTCATGAAACTACACATCCATAAATACCTGGCTTTTCTGACGGCCAGCCTTATTGCCCTGACTGCCTGCGAAAAAGAACCCGTCGGACTGGGTTCTGAGCCCGACAAGGCAAAAATTATCTTCGTAAACGCGGCTCCAAACGGCGCCGCCCAGCCACAGCTCGCCCGGCGGGAGATTGCTGTCTATCCTTATTTCAATGAGGTTAACTATAATAATTCACCGCTCAAATTTCCATGGTCTACTGGGTACAGGGCTTTTGTTCCCGGCACCATGACCATCCGGATGGATACGGCCCGCTCTATCGGCACTGACCCTCCCGGTCCTGGTGCGACCGTGGCTCAGGTCACTTTCGATACCCAGGCTGACACTTATTACTCCGTGTACGCCATCGGTACGGTGCAGAACGTAGAGGCAGTGGTGCTCACCGATGACCTTTCGCTGCCCTCACCCGGCAAGGCAAAGCTGCGCATCATGAACTTTTCGCCCGATGCCGGTCCGGTGGATGTGGTGATCACCGGAGGCGTTGCAGCGCCGGTAACCATCGCCAGGAACCTCCGGTCAAAGGGAGTGCAGGAGTTTATTGAGGTTGATCCGGGTACGTACACCATGGAAGTACGCGTAGCCGGCACGACCACCCGCATCGGCACTGCCCGCTCCAACATGATCATCGACGCCAACAGCTGCTACTCCATCTGGACGGCCGGCTTCCGGACGTTGCCTTCACCCGGCAATACATTTGCCGGCTACGGATTTGATCTCCGTTACCACGCCAACCGGTGGAGCAACCCGCTGGTGCAGTAGTTAACCCGGCAAAGCCCTGATGAACCCATCAGGGCTTTGTTTTCATCCTGGTTATCTGCAACCCTCCGGTAACAGAGGATATCCACTCTGAAATTCAGACTCAATGCCTCTTCTGCCCGCTTTTCCGGCGTGCCCCGGGCTTGCCTTTGTCCGAAAAATAAGGGAACCGTCATTCTGTTGGGCAGTCTTCTGCCGGAGAAGGCCAGATAGCGGGAAAATGAATATAGACTAATCTTTCGACCTGACAGATTTTCCTCTCCAATGAAATTATGAAAAAAACACTTACTTCATTCATCATCAAAACGGTATGGCTGCGATCCATCTTCCTGCTGCTGCTGAATCTGCTGCTGCTGCCGGCATTCGGCCAGACAGTGACCATCACCGGTACGCCTCAGGAAACGGCTAATGTATCGCCCGGCTACCGCAACCGGGTGCTTTACATATTCCAGGCAGACGTGGCGGGAGGTACGGCCACGCTCAATGGCATTACCGGCCTGACCACTTCGGGCAATTACCTGACTTCTGATATTACCCTGAGCGGCACCTCGCGGGGTTTCCGGGTGCATTACTTCAGCCAGGCCGGCGCGAACAACACGCCGTCTTTCCAAAATAACATCAACACGCTGGAGAATGTAACAGCGGGAAATGTGGTGTCTACCGTGGTGCCTTCAAGTACCGGCACCGGGCAAACCCTGAATGCCACTTTTAACTCATCGCTTTCCCTGCCGGAGGGCCGGCACTGGCTTTTCATTACCGCGGATATTGCTGCCGGGGCTGCCATCGGACGTACCGTCGGGCTGAACAGCTTTACGCAGGCGAATTTTGTGTTTGCCAATACACCGTCAGTAGCCCCGGTAAACTTTCCGGCTACGGGCCTGCAGACGTTCCGTAACGCCACCATCAGCCTGTCTGCAGCGGTACCGGCAGCGGCTTCCGTAGAACGCGGGATTTCTCAATTGCAGCTTTACCGGGTAGATATAACCGCCACCGGTGCCTCAACCCAACTCGGTGACGGCAACAGCGGTGCCATCCTCGCGTTTACGCTTGACGGCACCGTGCTCGGCACCGGAACCGCTCACTTCAATAATTTCCGGACTGTTTTTTCAGAAGACCAGCTGCTCGACCCAATCGACCAGCAGATGAGCAATGCCATCAACACCCCTTCGGTAGCGTCCCCGACCATCAATTCCAACAGCCTGCCCATCGGCATCCGCGAGGGAAAGACGCGTTCGATATTTGTAACAACCAATACACAGTCAGGCGCAACCCTTGGCACCACTGTAAGGGTCGTGTCGGTAGCCGCTAACCTGCCGGCAGGCACCACTTTTGCGGCGGGTGCGGGACCGGCAAGTTTGCCCGGCGGCGGAATGCAGACCATAGCCAGCGGCGCGGCCCAGGTAACCCTCGAAGGCATCCGCACCCAGGCCACTCAGCTTTTGCAAGGGACGTCTGATAACCTGCTCGGTACGGTTAAAGTATCCGTGACCGGCGGTACCACCGGACTCTACCGGATTTCCGTCAATGTGCCGGGTACCTTCTCGCCAGGCGATTACACCGCCCTCAAACTCTGGGCTTCTGACAGTGAGATATTTGATCCGGCTACTGCCGTGCTGCTCAATACCTGGCGTACGGGGGTATCCCCTAATGCCCTGCTTAACTACGAAATGCCGGGGATCAGCCAGATCAGCAATCCGATACGCTACTTTGCCTATTTTACGCCGGGCACCACCCGCTATATTTACTTCACGGCAGACATCGCGCCCAATGCCGTTGTCGGACGCACCCTGGGCATGAGTTACAATGCCACCAATGCTTCAAATACTACTATTCCCGGTAGCCGGACAGTTATCACCCCCGCGGAGCCGATTCCAACCATAGCAGTCAACCCGCAGATTGGGGTGAGTTCGCCCCTGCCGGCTGCGCTTAACCTGCCGCGTGGCGCAAACGACCAGCTGCTGTACCAAATGAATTTGGCCGTAGCCAATGCAGATGCTTCTTTTGCGGGCATCAGGATTCCGGTAACGACTACGGATTATAACGACATTACCGGCGGCTACCGGTTGTATTACAGCAACTTGGATTTTCTGGATATCTCCACGGCCCGGCAGGTGGGCACTGCGGTAGCGGCAGCCTCAAACCAGCAGACACTTTCTTTCACCGCTGCCCAGCCGGTCCTCATCAGCGGCGGCTCATCGGGTTATCTGTTTCTGGTAGCCAATACCAGTGCCGGAGCGGCGTTGGGAAATACTGTAGCGGTTTCCCCGCCGGCACTAAATGAGATTATCTTTCTGAAAGGGGTAAAAACCGGAGCCCTTACCAAAGCCACCAGTACCATTTCAGGCCCGCCGCAGATTGCCCTGGCCGTTTCTCCACTGCCATCTGAGAACATTGCCGTTGGTACAAAAAATGTGGTGCTGTACGGCTTGAATTTAAGTACTTCGGTAGCCAATGCGGACTTTACGGGCATTGCCCTGCGAACAGCAGCGGCAGGCACGGGCACCGGCGATGCCACCAACTACCGGCTCTACTTCTCTACCGACCAGACCTTCGATGCTATAACCGACAAGCAGGTAGGCGCGGCCATTGCCGGCACCGGGGCCGCACAAACGCTGGTATTTAACAGCGCGGTACCGGTCCGGCTATCCAACGGCAGCACCCGTACCTTATTTCTGGTAGCTGATATCGGAGCAAATGCAATCATTGGCAATAAAATAAGTATACAAGCCCCGGATGCCGCTCAGGTGAGGTTTGTACTGGGAGAGGCAACGGGTACCGCGGCTGCCGGCCCGCAGAAGACCATTTCTGTTCCGCCGGCCATTGCCCTCAGCAGCCCGGCCCCGGCAGTAGTGAATACGCCGGCCGGGACGGCAGATGTAGTACTATACCGGGCAGAGGTAGCCGTAAGCGGGGTGTACGCCAATTTTACCGGTCTGAGATTTGCCACTACGGCCACTTTTCGGGCAAGTGATATTAATGGCGGATACCGGTTGTATTATTCAGCCGGTAATACATTTAACCCTGCTACGGCGGTACAGGTGGGCAAAATTGTACCTTCTATTACAGCCCCTCAGCGGCTGGAATTTGCACCGGCCCTGCCGATCCGGATCAATCCGGGCAGTACCGGCAGTTTCTTTCTGGTAGCCAATATTTCACCATACGCCAGCACCGGCAGTCAGATTGGGGTGGAGGCTGTTCAGCTGAACGATGTACTGTTTGAGAGTGCAAACAAGAGTGGTGCGCCCAATGCCGGAAACAGCATAACAGTTGGTGCGGCCTTAGCCGGAAACTTTCCTTATCCGGTTACGGGGCCTTCCAGCCTGTCGTGCGCCGGCCAGACCCTGCCGGGCAAGGTGCTCAATATCACCCTGCCTCCCTTCAATGCTGACCCTACCGGCGTAGCCGATGCCACGGCCGCTTTTAACCTGGCTTTGTCCCGAAACAATTCCTTTGTGTATGTTCCCAATGGCACGTACCGGTTTGCCGACAGCATCACCTGGAACCCCAACATCAGCCTGGAAACGGCTCCAAAGCGGGGAAGAGGCGGGCTTAACATCATCATGTGGGGGGAAAGCCGGGAGGGCGTCATTCTCAAACTGGATGACAACGCCCCCGGGTTTTCCGACCCGGGCAAACCCAAGCCTTTCGTTTTTACCGGTGAAGACAGCCCCGACCGGTTCGGCAACTCCATTCACAACGTGACCATAAATACCGGCAGCGGCAACGCGGGTACCATCGGGCTGCGGCATTACTGCAACAATTACGGCGGGCTCTACAACGTGACGATCAAATCCGGGGACGGCAACGGGCTGGTGGGACTCGAAAAAGGCCACAGCCGCGCCAACGGTCCCAACCTGACCAAAGATGTACTGGTAGATGGTTTCAACATTGGAATCCGCACCGACTTTGCCATTGAAAGCGAAGTCTATGAGCACATTACCCTGCGCAATCAGAAAGTAGCCGGCTTTTATAACCTGCGGCAGGTATTGTCTATCCGCGATTTAAGGGTAGAAAACTGTGCAGGTGAGGCCATGGTCAATGAATCAGGCCATGTGGTGCTGCTGGACAGCAAGCTGGGCGGTACCGGGCCCTGGGCAGTCCGCAACGGAGCAACGGCCAAAATGCTGGTACGCAACCTCGTTACTTCCGGATACAACGGGGCCATTACTGATCCGCAGTCACCGGTAGCCGCCACACGCGTAACCGAATGGACCTCTGATGCCCCCGTAAGCCTGTTTGCCACACCGTCACCCACTACTTTAGGATTACCGGTAAACGAAACCCCGACCGTGCCCTGGGACGATCCGGCCACATGGGTAAATGTAGAAGCCTTTGGGGCCACGCCGGGCGGTGTCTGCAATGTAACTGACCCCTGCCGGCCCTGCGACGACGATGCCCCCCGGATTCAGGCGGCCATTGATGCCACCCTGCCCGGTGGCAGCCGTGCCGGAGCCACTACCTTGTTTATACCCGGTGATTACCGCATTATGTCTACGTCCGTATCCGCGGCAGCATCCGGCGCATTATAGGTGCAGGGGGTAGTATGGGTGCCCCTTATAACGGCCTGCACACACAAACCAATGTTCCGGTGCCTACTCTGTTTATCGTCGAGAGCGGGTCTTCACCGGTAATCGTACTGGAGAATTTCACCATGGGTGGCAGTACCACCAACGGTTGTGCCGGTTGCCTGGGCGTTACCCACTTTGAAAACAACAGTGGCCGTACCCTGGTATTCCGGAATACCACGCTGGGCAGCTGCACCTTCAACGGCGGTGAAGTATACTTCGAAAGTGTTTCCGGTTCGCGGGATGGCCTGTTTACTTTCAATAATGCGAACGTGTGGGCCCGCCAGTTTGACCCCGAGCGGGATGCCGCTAAAATTATTGTCAATGGCGGCACCTTCTGGGCGCTGGGCCTGAAGACCGAAGGACACGCAGAGATTGTAATTGCCCGCAACAATGCCAGAATAGAAGTATTCGGGGCCTACGTATATTCTCTTTCCGATTCGCGCAATGAGCCCATGTTCGTAGTGGAAAATTCCGATGCTTCTATTAATTTCTTTGAATACACTGGCCGCTGGGGAACACCTTACCTGGAGCTGGTCAAAGAAACCCAGAATGGGCAGACATTGATCCTGGACCGGGGTGCCCCGTCGCTGCCTTACCCGGCACCGCAGCCGGTAACCCCGCCTACCTATCCGGCTACCTGGAGCCAGCGGAATGATGGTACTAATCCGGATATGGATGGTATGGTAGGCAGTAACCTGGTGTTGTATGTAAGTTCGACCGGTAATATCGTCAATGCCGCGCCCCAGTTTGTCTTGTCGCAGACTACGGTAGAAACGCTGGAAAACGCCGGCAGCAAGACCGTTAAGAATTTTGCGACCGGTATGGGTGATGGCAATCCCCATTTGACGCAGGAGTTGACATTTGAAGCTGAAGCGGACAAAAAAGAACTGTTTGAGGAGTTGCCCGCCATTGACGCAATCACCGGAACGCTGACGTACAAGCCCAAACCGGGTGCTTTTGGAGTGGTAACAGTAACAGTTGTATTAAAAGACAACGGGTCAAATGAGATGCCCAACCAGAACACCAGTGCGCCGCAGACCTTCACCATTGACATCAAGCCGGTCAATGACGCGCCGGCCCTGAATACTATAGCCGGCCTTTCCCTGCCTTTCAATGCGGGAGCGCAAAACGTTTCTCTGACCGGAATCGGCAGCGGCTCCGGTTTTGAGACGCAAACGCTGACCATAAGTGCCGTTTCGTCAAATCCGGCTCTGATTGCCCCTTCGGTTACCTACCTTTCACCGGAAGCTACCGGGACCCTGGTACTGACACCCGCAACCACGCTTGCCGGTACTGCAGTGATTACTGTAACTGTAACCGATGATGGCGGTACTGCAAATGGAGGCGTGAACCAGACCACCAGACAGTTTACAGTGACGGTGGCAAAGGGCAGCCAGACGATTAATTTCGCCCAACTGGCTGATTATCCGTTCGAGTCAGGTCCTTTCGAGCTGACGGCCACTGCCAGCTCCGGGCTGCCGGTGAGTTATAGCATCCTTTCCGGGCCGGCCACTGTTTCCGGTACTATGCTTACCCCAACCGGTATCGGACCGGTTACCATCCGGGCGACTCAGGCGGGGGATCAGCATTACCTTGCCGCGGCCCCGGTTTCCCAGACATTCAGCGTAGTTACCTCGGAACGCGACAGGGGCGTGAAGCCGGTACTGGAATGTGTCACCGACAACCGCAACGGCACTTTTACGGCGCGGTTCGGCTACAAGAATGATATGGGCATGACCGTGTATATTGCCGCTGGTGCTTCCAATTACGTCACCCCGCAACAGGCAGTAGCCCTGCCGGAGATGTTTGAAACCGGAGACGTGCGGAGCGTGATCAGCCTTACTTTCCCGTCCAGAGGCTCCGCTTCGTGGAGCATTGCCGGACCTGACGGCAAGATCCGTACCGCTACGGCTACCCGCAGTGCGGTAAGATGCGCGGCCGGTGCCCGGGTAGCGGCGGCCGGATCGGGAGCAGAGTCCGGAGAGCCGACGGAGGGGCAGGTCTATCCCAATCCGGCTTCGGGCAAGGTATTCGTACGGGTGAATGCGGAGCGGGAGCAGAGGGCGAATGTAAAACTGGTCAGCAACCTGTCGGTGGTGGCCTTTGAAGAAGGCTTTGCTTTACAGGCCGGAAATAATGTGCTGGAAATAGCAGTACAGAATCTGCCTTCGGGGGTCTATACGCTACAGGTATACAAATACGACCGGGTAATTACCCACAAGGTGGTGATCCGGCGATAGAGAAGAATATAGCTATGGAAGGACGTACCGGCAGGTCATAGTACCTGCCGGTATTTATTATGATAGCTTTTTTCATAAATTCATGCTTATCAGGTAGTTAATAATTAGAAGCAACTCAATGACTGAAGTTTACAAGCCGGTAAAGCTCATGACCGGATACGTACTCCCTGTTGCCGCCGGACTGATCCTGATGCTGCTGGCTGGCAATCCGGCCGGATGTCAGACGTATGAAGGCGAAAAGAAAAGCTGGTGCGGCTTTGACCGTTACGATTTTACTTTTGAGGGAATGCCCGCTACAGTTGTGGTGCCAAAACTGGCCGCCAAAGGCAAGCCCTGGCTCTGGAATGCCATGTTCTTCGGCCACAAAACCAACGTAGACTCCACGCTGCTGGCCAGGGGCCTGCACGTGGTGTACCTTGGTGCCGTGGACCGGTTCGGCAGTCCGGAGGCCGTGGCAATATGGAACCGCTTCTACGCGCACCTGACCAGCAGGTACGGGTTCAGCAGCAAAGTGGCCCTGGAGGGAATCAGCCGGGGCGGGCTGTATGCCTACAACTGGGCTGCCGCCAACCCCGCCCGGGTGACCTGCATCTATGCCGATGCTCCCGTTTGCGACTTTAAAAGCTGGCCTGGCGGATTTGGCACCAGCAAAGGCGACCCCGCCGAGTGGCAGAAGTGCCGGAAGGCGTATGGTTTTTCAACCGATCTGGAAGCGTTCAACTACCGCCACAATCCGGTTGACGACCTGGCCGTGCTGGCCAAAGCCCGGATACCACTGCTGCACGTCACCGGTGATGCCGATGATATAGTCCCCATGGAAGAAAACACTTCGGTAATAGAAAAGAAATATAAGGATTTGGGTGGCAGCATCCGGGTGATTGTCAAACCTGGCGTGGACCATACGCACGGCCTCACCGACCCGTCGCCCATTACTGACTTTATCCTGAAGTACACCCTGTCCGCTAAATAGATTTTATGCTTAAAAAACACCGGGTTCTGAACATGACAACCATTTTTAAAAGCTTTTTAAGCCTGATTCTGATTTCGTCATCCTTCTCTCTGTTCGCACAGAAGCCTCTGGCTGAACTGGAACTGGTCTCCATCCATCCCAAACCAGTTATCGGCAAGGGCTACAAAGGGGCTGAAGACAATAAGTTCGGTTTCGAAGGAGGCACCTGCCAGAAAGTAGAAGGCGTGTATTACCTGTTTACCACTGAAATCTTTGATGAACCCAAAACCGCCGCTACCCGCCTGGGCATCTGGACCAGCAAGAATGGCTTTGATTTCAAACGGCACGGGACCATCGTGGAAACCAACCGGAACTGGAACGACACGACTCACCGCATGTCGCCGTGGTCGCCGATGGTGGTGTATGATCCGGAGCGTGAGGTCTGGAGTGTATTCCACGTAGGCTACCGCCGGAAGGCCAATTCCACCACCGTTTTCAACATGAGCGGAAAGATTTTCCGGTATGATTCTCAGGTGAAGGGAAAAAAAGGAATTGGCGGGCCCTACCGGGAAGGCGGCTGGATTGAAATGGCGGGTAAACCCGAGTGGTGGGAAGGTCCCGGCCTGATCCTGTCCTTCTACCCCTACCAGGTAGGCAAGGAATGGTGGGCAATTTATGGCTCCAACAATGTCCCTCAGCATGTGAATTCGGATGGAAGCGGCGGAGGCAGTGAAAAGAACATCTTCTACGCCGGGATGGCCAAAGCCCAGGGAGGCCTTACCAGCAAATGGGTGCGCCAGCCCCAGCTGAACCCATTGAAAATCAATCCGGTATTTATTGAGAATTCGGTCGTTACCCAAGTAGCACCTGATCTGTACATCAATCTGTACGATGGCGGGAAACAGAACGAAATCGGCTATTCGTGTTCCCGCGACGGTATCCACTGGGGAAAAGAACAGCTCATTAAACTGAAAAACCTTCCTGCGTGGATCAAATACCCCCGGACCCCGCTGTGTCTGCTTGACGAAGGCAAGGGAATGTATACGATCTATTCTACCGCTTTTGATGGCAATAACCCCGATAAAGTCGAACCGCAGTGGCACAACGGTTTTGGCAGCGTGGGCAGGATACAGGTACGGCTGAAGGTTTTGTAGCTTTCTTCCCGACTTATCAGTACATCCGAATAACCACTTGATTTCATTTATGTCTTTTGCCCTGCGAATTATCCCGCTGCTCTTCCTTTTTCTTGTGCTTTCACCGGCTGGCATCTGCCAGTCGCCGCAGGCCCGCTATGACTCCCTGCAGGCCCGGCTGGGCAGTGGCTGGAACACCTGGAATACCGAAAGTGTGCTCTCTCACGTGCGCCTGCCCGAAGGATTTGCCCTCAGCATCACCCTGAAGGATACCCGTATTACCGGCCAGCGGTACTTGCGGGAAGCCTACATTTCGCAGAAGGAAAAGCGGCCCGAAACCATTATTCCCGGTCCGCACGCCTGGGATGGCAGCTATACTTCCCTGACCCTGCAGTGGAACGGCAGCGAACTGCGGGTGGAAAGCGCCACCGACGGCAACGATCTCGTGCTGCTGGTGACGCCCCTGAAGTTGCCCGGCCGGCCGCCGCATCTGGTGCTGGAAGGAGGGATGCTCTGGAACCGGCTCGGTCAGATTGCCCGGAAGGGAGAAACACTGGTGGCCGAAACCGGCACCCAAACCATAACCGTCGGGGCGACAAAGCCCGTCATCAGCGAATCTGTGGCCGCATCTGCCCGTTACCTAGCCTTCCGCCTCGACGGGCCGGTGGGCATTTATACCGGCACCGCCAGAAGCATGGAAGACATCCGCCGGATTGTGGGCCGTCAGCAGGAAGCACAAGTGAAAAAAGTTGCCGCCTGGGGGGAACGTTCCGACACCTACCGGGCCATTCACGGCGTGATGGCATGGAATACCATTTACGACCCCGTACGCGGGAAGGTGATCACTCCGGTAAGCCGCTTCTGGAACACCTTCTTCGGGGGCAATTCAGTCTTGTTCTGCTGGGATACCTACTTTGGTGCCATGCTGGCCTCGGTGGATAACAAAGAACTGGCCTATGCCAATGCCGTGGAAGTGACAAGAGGCATCCGGCAGTACGGCATGGTGCCCAATTACGTGGGGGATGCCGGCCTTGGCTCACCCGACCGTTCGCAGCCGCCGGTGGGCAGTATGGTGGTGCGCGAGATTTACCGGAAATACGGCGAAAGCTGGCTGCCCGAACTGCTCTTTGACGACCTGCTGACCTGGAACCGGTGGTGGCCGGAGCACCGGAGTCAGAACAATCTGCTCCACTGGGGCTCCGATTCGCTGCCGCCTCCCTACGATGACGACGCCGCCAACAACTGGCAGGGGGCAGCTTACGAATCCGGGCTGGACAATTCACCCATGTTTGATAAAATCCCCTTCAACAAGAAGACCCACCTGATGGAGCAGGCCGACGTGGGGCTCACCAGCCTCTACATTGCCGACTGCAACGCCCTTGCCGAAATGGCACTGGTGCTGGGCCGGAAAAAAGAAGCGGCAGAACTGAAGAAAAGAGCCGACCAGTACTCGGTTGCCCTGAAGGGCCTCTGGGACGAGAAAGCGGGTATTTTCCTCAACCGCCGCACCGATACGGGCAAACCCAATCCGCGCATATCGCCCACCAGCTTTTACCCGATGCTGGCCGGGGTAGCTACGCCCGCGCAGGCAGCCCGCATGATGAAAGAGCATTATTTCAACCGGGAAGAATTTCACGGAGAGTGGATGCTGCCCTCGGCCCCGCGCAACGACCCGGCTTACCCCGAACAAAACTACTGGCGCGGCCGGATCTGGGGGCCACTCAATTTTCTGGTGTATCTGGGCATGCGCAACTACGACCTGCCCGCTGCCCGCAAGGACCTCGCCGGCAATTCAAATGCCTTGTTGCTCAAGACTTTTCTGAAAACCGGCATGGTGCACGAAAATTACAACGCCATCACCGGCAACGGCATTGACCCCGCTGACCCCATCAACCGGAGTGACTCTTTTTACCACTGGGGCGGTCTTTTGGGCCTGCCGGCGCTGTACGAAGCCGGAGTGATGGGCCAGCCAGCGAAGACTGTGCAGAAAAACCGGAAGTGAGGGAATCCTTAGATTTTGAAGATGAGAACCACCCCTTTCTGTCTGTCGACAGGCGGGTTCCTTAAAGGCTAAAAAGGCTAAGGTTTATCCACAAGTATTGAAGGGTTCACTGACTGAAGGAATTCCCGCAGAAGGCGGGTAACAGTCATAGAAGCGGGTGCGGTGGGGGTGCAGCAACGGCGCGGCTGGTTCCTAGCCTGTGCGGTGGCCGGAGGTCTGCGGGCTTGGCCTTTTTCAAACCGCAGGAACCGGCTTTGTTGCTGCTGCCCTTTTCTTTTGTTACTTTTCTTTTGGGCAAGCAAAAGAAAAGTAAGACTCACAAGAATGTATACTTGAACCGGATAAGTCAAAAATATCCTGACTGAGGAGAAGACAAAGCTGAACAGAAGGAAAGTCTTCAACTTGTGAGTAAACCTCAGGCCTTGAGGGAAGGAGGGGACAGGGGTGGTTCTTCCGGAGAAAAGCCACCATCATAAATTCAAATGCATTTCATTTAAATGAAACATTATAACCTCCTTTTTTCGCTCCTGCTGCTTTCGGGCATTGCCATTCCCGTTCACGGCTTCCAGAAAAGTACGGCCAAACCAGTTCCCCAGGTGCTCTGGTACCGGCAGCCTGCCTGGCAACCGGAAGGCGTTCCCTACGGCCAGAAACCTCCCGGGCCGCGCCAGGGTTGGGTGGAAGCCCTGCCCATCGGCAACGGCCGGATGGGAGCTATGGTATTTGGCGGCATCGGCCGGGAACGCATTCAGCTCAACGAAGAAAGTGTATGGGACGGCTTCCAGTCTGACCGCAACAACCCCGAAGCCCTGAAAGCCCTGCCGGAAGTGAGGCGGCTCATTTTTGAAGGCAAAAACGAAGAGGCTACCCAGCTGGCGGGCAAATCGCTGATGGGCGCACCCACCAGCCGGGTGAAGTCCTTCCAGCCCCTGGGCGACCTGTTCATCGAGTTTCCGGGTTTGCCCGAAAACGTGTCGGGGTACTACCGCGACCTGAGTCTGGATTCGGCCCTTGCCCGGGTACGTTTCAAAGCGGGCAGTGTTTCGTACAGCCGCGAAGTGTTCGCTTCTCACGCCGATGGGATCATCGTCGTGCGGCTGGCCGCCGACAAGCCCGGCAGCATTACGGCCCGCATTTCGCTCACCCGCGAAGGCAACGACCATTCGGTTGCCCCTGTAGCCGGTACCAGCCAACTGCTGTTGCAGGGACAGACCCCGGCGGTGGACGCGGCCGGCCGGAAAAACGGCATCCGCTTTGCCGGTGGGGTGCAGGCCGTGGCTAAAGGGGGCCGGGTAAGCAATCAGGACGGAGTAATTGCCGTTACCGGTGCCGACGAAGTGCTGCTGCTGATAAGTGCGGCCACCAGCTACGGCGGCAAAGATCCCCAGCGGTCCAGCCATGAACTATTGGAAAAAGCCGCGGCTAAAAGCTACAAGACACTCCGGCAGGCGCACATCCGCGACCATCAGTCACTGTTCGGCCGCGTAGCCCTGCAACTGGGAGAAGCCACCAATCCGTTTGCCCTCTCCACCGCTGAGCGGCTCGAAAAGGTGAGGGGCGGGGGCACTGACGACTACCTCTCCTCGCTGCTGTTTCAGTATGGCCGCTACCTGCTCATTGCCTCTTCCCGGCCCGGCGATCTGCCGGCCAACCTGCAGGGCATCTGGAATGACTTGATGACGGCTCCCTGGCAGTCAGATTACCATACCAACATCAACTTGCAGATGAACTACTGGCCCGCCGAGGTCGCCAATCTGCCCGAATGCCACCTTCCGCTGTTTGCGCTGATGGACTCCTTGGCCGTGTACGGAGCCCGGACCGCCAAAGTCCACTACGGTGCCCGGGGCTGGGTGGTGCACCACCTCACAGACCTGTTCTGGTATACACCCCCTGCTGACGGAGTGCACGGGGTATGGCCGGTGGGCGGGGCATGGCTGGCCCGCCACCCCTGGGAGCATTTCCTGTACAACCGCGATGAGCAATTTCTCCGGGAGCGGGGATACCCGTTGATGAAAGGAGCTGCCCAGTTTATGCTTGATTTTCTGGTGGAAGTGCCGGCTGGTCTGCCCATGGCTGGTAAACTGGTGACCAATCCTTCCCATTCTCCAGAAAACAGATTCCGCAAAGCGGACGGCTCCGAATCCATGTTCACCTACGGGGCCACCATGGACCTGCAGATTACCCGTGAGCTGTTTACCCACTGCCTGGCAGCCATTGAGGTGTTGGGCAAAAATCAGCCATTTGACGCCGCCTTCCGGAAAGAACTGGAAAACGCCCTCTCGCGGCTGGCCCCGATTCAGATCAGCCCCAAAACCGGCCGTATTCAGGAGTGGATGGAAGATTACGCGGAACCCGAACCCGGCCACCGGCACATGTCGCACCTGTACGGCCTCTACCCGGCGAGTCAGATCACGCCCCGCCAGACGCCAGAGTTTTCCCTTGCGGCCCGCAAAGCTCTCGATGCAAGGCTGAGCGCCGGGGGAACAGGCTTGGGCAGCGGCGGCGGCACGGGCTGGAGCCGGTCGTGGCTCACGCTGTTCTACGCCCGGCTCGGCGACAAACAGGAGTCGGGCAAGCACTACCAGGCGCTGCTGGCAAATTTCATTTTACCCAACCTGTTCGGGGATCATCCGCCTTTCCAGATTGATGCCAACTTCGGCGGCGCGGCGGCCCTGGCTGAAATGCTGCTGCAAAGCCACGAAGGCGAACTCTCTCTGCTGCCGGCACTGCCCGGGCAGTGGGCAAGTGGCCGGGTGCAGGGACTGAGAGGCCGGGGCGGCTATACAGTAGCCCTGCAATGGCGCAATGGAAAGCTGACGCAGTCGGACATTGGGGCCAGCCGGAATGGTACCTGCCGTATACGCGCCGACGGGCCGGTGAAGATAACGCTGAACGGAAAGGCAGTACAAATCCGCGTAGCCGGAGAGGGAGTATTGGAGTTTGCCGTTACCGCCGGAAAGACTTACCGGCTTACGGCGGCCGGTTGAGGCGGAATAAAAATGATCTCGCCTCAGCAGTTTCTCTTTTGGAAATCAAGGAAAGGCATTGTGTTTTCAGGCAGAGTATTAGCTATATTTCCGGGGCAAAACCGTTTGATTTTCAAGAAAACCAGACCGGGTTATACCATTACTCAGCACTAAAAATTGCATTATTCCGCAAAAGAAAAACTGCTGAGTTACTCGTTGTTTGGTAAATAAACGTCTTGCAATCAGATAATTACGGAAATACAAATACCGGATTACTTTGGAAATACAAATACCGGATTACTTTTGCCCGGGTACGGAAACGGCCGGTCACAATGGCCCGGTCATTTGAACTGCTGACGGTATTTCAGGGGCGTCAGCCGGGTTACTTCCTTGAATTTCCGGTTGAAATGCGCCAGGTTCGGAAAGCCGCTTTCAAGGGCAATCTGAGAAACGCTGAGTTTATCCTCCATGAGCAGTTTGCGGGCGTGGCCGATGCGGATTTCGTTCAGAAACTGGAAAAAGGTTTTCCGGGTCTTGCTCTTGAAGTACCTGCAAAACGAGTAAGGGCTGATGCTGGCTACGGCCGCAATCTCTTCCAGGGTAATTGCACGGGAGAAGTGGTTGAGGGTATAACTATAAATATGGTTGATCCGCTGGGCATCCAGTTTCTGGTAACTGTTCCCGAAATGCACCCCCGAAAGCACTTCCAACTCCTGTGAAAGGGCAATCTGGCTCAGAATACTCAGCAGCATAATGAGCCGGTCCGGGCCGGAGAGGGCAGGCATCTGGTCCATCTGCCGGCTGACCTTTGCCCGGGTGTAGCCGGTGATCTTCAGTCCCCGGCGGGCTTTGTCGAGCAGGCCGCGGATGCTTTTCATTTCCGGCAGGGCCAGAAATTCTTTTCCCCACAGGTCCTCCCGGAAATGAATCACCGCGGCTTCCGAAAAGAGGCCCGGCTCCTCCCGGAAATACCCTTCGTCGCTTCGCCACAGGTGCGGAAGGTTGGTGCCTACCAGCGTCAGATCGTTTTCAGAGAAATGCTGAACACTGTCTCCTACCAGTCTGGTACCCGAGCCTTTCCGGATCAGCGTCAGTTCAAGCTCAGGATGGTAGTGCCACTGATTGAGGAAATAAGGCACTTTATCCATTCGTACGGAAAAAGACTGTTCATGGTGAGTGACTATTTTTAGAAACGCAGGCTTCATATACGTGAATATAAACAGCAATATACTTTATCTTGAGTTTTATAGGTTAATATAGTATCAGTATTGGCTAATTTTGGTCAAATTTATATTGATATAATGCAACTAATTTGTAAAGCGATGAGTAACATTTTTTCCATCTGACAAATTTCCGCCTATGGAGTGGCTTACGCCCTGCTGCTGGTCAACTTCTTTATGAGCATCATGTTTCCGACCATCTTTGCGCTGGCCATCAAGGACCTGGGTACCCAGACCAAGCAGGCTTCTTCCTTTCTGATCATGAGTGTGGTGGAGGCGCCCTGTTTACTCCGTTTATGGGTTAGCTTGCCGATGCGTTTACTACCCCGGCTTCTTTCCGGGTGCCGCTGCTGTGCTTTGTGTACGTAGGCTGGTACGCCGCCATCGGCAGCCGGGTGAAGGGGAAGAACAGGCAACCTGCGTGAGCGGAATAATTGTTTTCCGGATCTGAGGCAGGCAGAACCAATCCAGCATCCTGAAATGGGTATTTTTACCAAAAGTTACTACAGAATCAAAAGTTATTACAGATCACCAGATTGAGTATCCATTCAAAATTTACAACTGCGCAGCTGCTCAATTACCCTAATGACCTTCACGGGTCGCCAATCGTATGAAAAGAACCTACCTGCAAATCAATGCGGAAGACAACGTAGCCGTGGCGCTGACCGATCTTCCGGCCGGGCATTGGATTGAACTGGCCGATCATGGTTTTCCGCTGGCCGAAGCCATACCGGCCAAGCATAAGTTTACGCTTTCGGCCCTCCAGACCGGCGAGGCCGTATATATGTACGGCATTCTGGTGGGCACCATGACCCAGCCCGTGGCGAGGGGCGGGCTGCTGACAGTGTTTAACCTCGTGCACGCCGCCAGCGGTTATTCCGGCAAAACCGGTTCGTATACCTGGCAACCGCCGGACGTGACCCGCTGGCAGGACCGCAGGTTTGACGGCTTTCACCGGCCCGACGGACAGGTAGGTACGCACAACTTCTGGCTGGTGATCCCGCTGGTGTTCTGCGAGAACCGCAATATCGGCGTACTCAAGGAGGCTTTCCTGCAGGAACTGGGCTACGCGCAGCCGAGCAGTTACCGGCAGCAGGTGAAAGTACTGGCTGACTTTTACCGGAGCGGTGCCGGCAGGCAAACCATCGGCAACCTGACCGTTGAAAACACAAAACCCGCAACCCAGGCAAATCCGCTCTTCCCGAACGTAAGCGGCATCAAATTTCTGACGCACGATGCCGGTTGCGGCGGCACCCGGGAAGATGCCCTGAACCTGTGCCGCCTGCTGGCCGGCTACTGCGTACATCCCAACGTAGGGGGCATTACCGTGCTCAGCCTCGGCTGTCAGCACGCACAGGCGACGCTGCTCCAGCAGGCAATTGCGGAAAAGTCCCCGGAATTCAGTAAAACCCTGCACATTTTTGAGCAGCAGAAGTGGCCTTCAGAAGCCGAAATGCTCGGTGCCGCCATCAAAGCTACCTTTCTGGGACTGATGGAACTCAATGAGCAGCAGCGTCAGCCCGCCCCGCTGAGCAAACTCACCATCGGGGTGGAATGCGGCGGATCGGATGGCTTTTCCGGCATCTCGGCCAACCCGGCCATCGGGCACGCGGCAGATATTGTGACCGCCCTGGGCGGAAAGGTAATTCTAAGCGAATTTCCGGAACTATGCGGCGTGGAGCAGGAACTGCTCAACCGCTGCGTAAACGGCGAAACAGCCGGCCGGTTTACTTACCTCATGCAGGAATATCAGCGAAAAGCTGAGGCCGTGGGGTCAGGTTTCGACATGAATCCTTCGCCGGGAAACATAAAGGACGGGCTCATCACCGACGCCATCAAGTCAGCGGGGGCGGCTAAAAAGGGAGGTACATCACCGGTTACCGATGTGCTGGGCTACGGCGATTATGCCACCAGGCCTGGTCTTACCCTGCTGTGCACCCCGGGCAACGACGTAGAATCCACTACCGGCATGGCAGGGGCAGGGGCGCATATCCAGCTTTTCTCCACCGGCCTGGGTACGCCTACCGGAAACCCGGTTTCTCCGGTGGTCAAGGTTTCCTCCAATACGATCCTGAGCAGGAAGATGAAAGACATCATTGACGTAGATGCAGGCACCATCATTACGGGTGATGAAACGGTAGAGGAAGTCGGGGAAGAAATCATGGAATACATCATCGGGCTGGCCAGTGGTCAGTACCTGACCAAGGCAATGCAATTGGGTCAGGACGATTTTATCTTCTGGAAAACCGGCGTTTCCCTGTAAATGAGGGATGGCATACGTCCGGCGGGTTTTTCTCCCAAAAAGTTATCCCAATCATTTAATCATGGATTTACAACTGAAAGATAAAGTAATCATTGTAACGGGCGGCGCCAAAGGCATCGGGGAAGGCATCTGCCGGGTACTGGCTGCCGAAGGGGCGATTCCGGTGATTGCCGGCCGCAGCGAAGCCGACAACCTGGCTACCGTCCGGAAAATAGAGTCGGAGGGCGGAAAAGCCGCTCAGGTCGTGGCCGAACTCACCCGGCCCCAGGCTCCGGAAGCCGCCGTGCAGAAGGTGCTCTCCCTCTTCGGCCGCATTGACGGACTGGTGAACAATGCCGGTGCCAATGATGGAATCGGGCTGGAAAACGGCAGCTATGAGGGCTTTATGGCCTCGCTGCACAAAAATCTGGTTCACTACTACCTGATGGCACATTACGCTTTGCCGGCCCTGAAGGAAAGCCGGGGCAGCATCCTCAACATCGGTTCCAAAACGGCCGAAACCGGCCAGGGCGGCACTTCGGCCTACGCTGCTGCCAACGGGGGCCGCAACGCCCTTACCCGGGAGTGGGCCGTGGAACTGCTCAGGTACGGCATCCGGGTAAACGCCATTATTGTGGCCGAATGCTGGACGCCCCTCTACGAACGGTGGCTCAGTTCCCTGCCCGACCCCGACAAACAACTGCGGGAAATCAACGACCGCATTCCGCTGGGCAACCGCATGACCACCAGCGAAGAAATTGCCCGGATGGCGGCCTTCCTGCTGTCGGAAAAATCCAGCCACACCACCGGCCAGCTCATTCACGTGGATGGTGGCTACGTACACCTTGACCGCGCTTTAATCCGTCAATCCTGATGTATATTCCCATGAACACCCGCAGAGATTTTCTCAAGACCACCACTCTTTCGGCCGCCAGTCTGCTGGTAGCCGATCCTTTCGTGCAGAGGGCCCTTGCCAATGACCAGCCGGCGGGTGCCGGCCTACGCTTCCGCCAGATTCACCTGGATTACCATACCAGCGGCCTGATCGAAGACGTAGCCACGCAGTTTGATCCTACCGAATTTGCGGCCGTGATGAAGAAAGCCTCGGTCAATTCGGTGACCTGCTTCGGGCGGTGCCACCACGGCCTGATTTACCACGATACAAGCAAGTTTCCCGAGAGACGGCATCCCTTCCTCAAACGCAACCTGCTGAAGGAGCAGATTGATGCCTGCCACAGGCAGGACATCCGCGTACCAGTATACGTAACCGTGCAGTGGGACCAGTATTCGGCCGAAAAACACCCCGAGTGGCTGATGCGGGATGAGCAGAACCGGCCAATTGGTTCGCCGGGCCCGTTCGACGTTGGTTTTTACAAGCACCTGTGCGTGCTGACGCCTTACCGGGATTTTCTGAAGGCTTACCTGGCTGAACTGTTCGAGAAAGTACCGGTAGATGGTCTCTTCCTCGATATTCACCACATACTGCCCAATGCCAATCAGGAGGCAGTGGCCGCCATGCTGAAAGCAGGTCTGGACCCGGAGAAGCCCGAGGTGCGCCACCAGTTTTACCGTAAGGTGATGCAGGAGTTTAAAGCTGACATCACCGCTTTTGTGCGGAAGCTGGACCCCAAGACGGCCATTTTCTTCAACAGCGGCCACGTGGGTCCGCACATCCGGCCGGAGCTGTCTTCGTTCAGCCACCTGGAGCTGGAGTCGCTGCCCTCGGGCGGCTGGGGTTACCTGCACTTTCCGCTCACGGCCCGCTACGCCCGTAACCTGGGCAAGGACGTAATGGGCATGACGGGCAAGTTTCACACCTCGTGGGGCGATTTCCATTCGCTCAAAAACCAGGCGGCCCTGCAGTTTGAATGCTTCACCATGCTGGCCCTCAACGCCAAATGTTCAGTCGGCGACCAGCTGCACCCCAAGGGCAGACCCGACGCGGCCACCTACGACCTGATCGGCTCAGTATACGCAGAAGTGGCCCGCAAGGAACCCTGGTGCGTGAACGCCGCGGCCCGCACCGATATAGGCGTGTTCAGCGCCGAAGAGTTTACCGTCAATAACCTCGGATCCCGCACCCCCGACCAGATGATGGGCGCCGTCCGGATGCTACAGGAGGGTAAGCACCAGTTTGACGTGGTGGATTCGCAGTCGGACTTTTCCGGCTACAAAGTACTCATCATGCCCGATGTGATCCCGGTGGACACTGCTTTGCAGAACAAGCTGAACACTTTCCTGAGCAAGGGCGGCTCCCTGATTGCCAGCTACCAGTCGGGCCTCACTCCGGATGGCAAAGGCTTTGCCGGTAATGCCTTCGGCGTCGAACTGGTGGGCGAAGCGCCTTACAGTCCCGACTTTATCGTGGTCAACGGCAAGGGAATCGGCAAAGACCTGCCCGACACCGAGCTGGTGATGTACCTGAAAGGGATGCAGGTAAAACCCACCTCCGGCAAGGTGCTGGCTCAGACCAACGTGCCTTACTTTAACCGCACCTGGGAGCACTACAACTCGCACAAGCACACTCCCTCGGCGGGGAAGGCCGGCTACCCGGGTGTGGTGCAGAACGGCCGCGTGATCTATTTCATGCACCCGGTCTTTACCCAGTATGCCCGCAACGCGCCCCGCTGGTGCCGGCAGTTGCTGCTCAATGCCCTGGACATACTCCTGCCCGAGCCACTGGTGCGGGTGCCGGACAGCCCGACTGCCCTGATTGCTACCCTCAACGAACAAAAAGGTGCCAACCGTCAGGTGCTGCACCTGCTCTACTACGTACCGGAGCGGCGGGGCAATGACTTCGACATTGTGGAAGACATCGTACCGCTGGCCGATACCCGCATTTCCATCCGGACCGACAAGCGGCCGGCCAAAGTAAATCTGGTGCCGGAGGGCAAAACGCTGGCCTTCAACTACCAGAGTGGCCGCACCGAATGCACCCTGCCCGTTTTGCGGGGCCACCAGATGATTGAGCTGAGCTTTTAGGGAGTTGTCGGTTATCGGTTATTAGTTATTTGCATAGATGCTGCCGGAATGCCCGGCTACTTGCAGATAACCTCACGACTTACCAGAATTAGAATCTGTATTTTGCGTCGTTGCGGGGCAACGATGTTATCCGCAAACCGGAGGTTTAAAAATAAAAAGCACGAAGCACAGCTTCGCGCTATCGTAAGGAGACACTACTCTGGTAGTTACCAGCGGTAACCTTTACCATACCTGCCGGTGCTGCGATGGCGCGAAGTTTTACTTCGTGCTTTCCATACACACCGCCTCCGGCGGAATATGGCCAGACGCAGCGTGTATCCTGCAGCTCAGAGCTGACTGATTTTATGTAGCTGCAGAGGGCGTCAAAATAGATACTACCGGTATGATCAGGTAACGGCAGGTAGCGTCACAACTTACCGGGAAGGCAAGCACGGCAAACGGGAAGACCACAAAAGTTTCCGGACCGCCTTTTGTGTCTTGCAAACGGCAACCCGGAAGCCTTTTGAGAAAGTCCTGTATCATTCATGATTGCGCAGCTGCTTATTCTCTTCTGGTGAGGCCTGCCGGTTCCTTGGTAAGCAGGTTAAGGCTTACCGGCTTTCTGGATGTTGTTTCGCTTTTGTAAGTAAGCTCATACAGATCGGTGCGGCGGTCTTTCAGGTTTCGGACACTGCCGTGCGCGTGCAGATCCTTGAGCAGCTCCAGGTCTACATCCACAATCAGGATCATCTCCGCATTGGGCGTCGCGTCTGACTTGATCCCGTTGGGCGGAAACGCAAAATCGCAGGGCGTAAACACGGCTGACTGGGCGTACTGAATATCCATATTATGCACTTTGGGCAGATTGCCTACGCTGCCGGCAATGGCTACGTAACATTCGTTTTCGATGGCCCGTGCCTGGGCACAGTTGCGTACACGGGCATAACCGTTCTGGGAGTCGGTGAGGAATGGCACAAACAACACTTCCATTTTCTGCTGGGCCAGCAGGCGCGATAATTCCGGAAACTCCACGTCGTAGCAGATCAGGATGCCGATCTTGCCGCAGTCGGTATCGAAGGTCTGCAGCCTGGTGCCGCCTTTCATGCCCCAGCTTTTGTACTCGTCGGGGGTAATGTGGAGCTTTTCGTACTCCTCGTAACTCCCGTTGCGGCGGCAGAGATACCCTACATTGTACAGGCCGTCTTCGCGGATGGAAGGCAGGCTGCCCGTAATGATGTTGACATTGTAATTAACGGCCAGCGTCTGAAACTTCTGCCGGATGGCGTCGGTTTGTTCGGCTATTTTCCGGATGGCGCCCCCTTCGGAGAGGTGATTGTATTCAGCCATCAGCGGGGCGTTGAACAGCTCGGGGAAGAGCACAAAATCGCTCCGGTAGGCCGACACTGCATCCACGAAGTATTCGATCTGCTCGTAGAGTTCATCAATGGATTTGTACAGCCGCATCTGCCACTGCACCAGGCCCAGCCTCAGAACTGTTTTCCTGCTTTCACTCGTTTTGGTCGGGTCAGCGTAGTAAATATTGTCCCACTGGAGCAAAACAGCTACGTCCTTTGATTCTTCATCGCCGGGCATGTAGCCCTTCAGCACCTTTTTGACGTGAAAATCGTTGGCCAGCTGAAAGGAGAGGGTAGGATCGTGGATTTCTTTACTTTTTACTTTGGCAATGTATTCCTTGGGAGAATGTACGTCGGCAAATTTGTGGAAGTTGGGAATCCGGCCGCCGAAAACAATGGCCCGCAGGTTGAGTTCTTCACAAAGTTCTTTCCGGGCATCGTACAGGCGCCGGCCGAGTCGCATCCCGCGGTATTCGGGGCTGACAAACAGATCAATCCCGTACAGCACGTCGCCCTGCGGATTGTGCGTGTCAAAGGTGTAATTGTCCGTAATTTCCGTGTAGGTATGCTGGTCGCCGAACCGGTTGTATTTGACAATGATGGACAGGGCGCAGCCGACAATTTTCCCGTTTACACTGATGCCAAGCTGGCCCTGGGGAAAAATATCCAGCAGCTTTTTGAGCTGGTGTTCCCGCCAGTAAGCCCCCGGCCAGTGGCTGTAGGCCTCCAGCATGGAGCTTTTCAGGTCGGCGTAATCTTGTATTGTCAGACTGCGTACTTCAGTAATTTCGTGTTGCATAAGATGAGTGCCGGCAGGAATGACCGGTAGCGGGGGAAGGGATGTAAAATCGGTTCAGGATACAGGGACTACGATAGAAACGGTCAACTAGTTCCAAATCCGCTTAAGTAGCTGCGCAATTCTGAATTCTGAATTTAAAAACCACCTACTGATTGTCAGTTACTTATTGTTCAAAAGGCCAGGATTCAAAATACCCTGTAATTTTGTCCGCTTACTTATTTTGGGAGCTGCACGGTTCCTTTCGGAAAATGCTTTGATTATGATCAGGCCGGAAAGTCAGTCGGGCATCAGACAGTCTGGTAATATACCAGAAAAAACACTACTGTAAAGTAGGTCCAGAGGCAGGCAAAGCCAATATGAACCGTTGTTTCAAATCGCTTCCCGCGCCACAGTTTCGGGGAGTAGACAAAAAACTGAAACCCCAGCCGCACGCCCCAGAACAGGAATAAGCCGAAAGCCAGCTGCCTGCCCAATCTGGTCCCGATTATGTCACCGGTCGCGTAGAGGAGCAACAGGCCCGTGAGCAGCAGCACAAAGGCCAGAAAAAAAGTATGCACGTACATGATTTGCCTATTGATCAGGCTAAGGGGACGCAGTTCGCTGTCCCATTTGAAGTAGCGGGGGAAGATCACGTGCACGAGGGCCAGCAGGACCGACAGAATGCCAATAATTTTAAGATGCAGTGCCATTTTTCTGAAGAATAAAGACGGATAGGAAAGGGGTGATTTTGCTTTCAGTCACCTGCTGCAGGCCAGCTTTGCCGAAGGCCCGCTGCCATGCCTTTCTGGGGTAAAAGTGAAAGAAGCCGAACGTATATGCCACGAAATTATACACATCCCTCAGGTGCTCCACGACCACGACTTTTCCGCCGGCCCGCAACGCGTTTTGCAGCTGGGCAAAAAAATGGATGCGTTCTCCGGAGTCCCGGATTTCGTGGGCCGCAAGGATCAGAAAGATCAGGTCTGCCGAATCGGCCGGCAGCGGAACGTTGCCGGTCGTGATTGTCTGGGTGCCGGGAAAGGCCGGGTAGGCTTTTCTGGCTCTTTGGATGGAGATTTCCGTGTGCTTGCTTTTGTCGTAGAAATCCAATACCCGCAACGCCGACCGGGGATATTTATGCATCAGCAGGGCACTTGTTTCATCAAAACCCGCGTGAATGTTCACTATGCTTTTTGCCTGCGCAACCGGTAAATCAGGCAGCCAGCCGAAAGAATAGAGTCCCGAAAGATCATATACGTAGCAGGATACGGCAAGGGAGATGACCAGGCTGAAAGCCGCCAGCAGAATGAACAGGGTTGCAAGGGTACGCATCCATTCCGGCAGGAACGTCTTGATGACCAAGCCCGCCCCGATCAGCAGGATGGCGGCAGCGTAATAATGCCAGTTGAACCGGATGATGTTGGCGACGCCCTGCAGAGGCTTTCTTTTTATCCCTGCCATTTTTCCAGCTCTCCTTTCTTCCAGTAGTAGGGAATGTTTTCCACAAGAAAAGCACTGGCCAGTGTAGCCCCGGTGAATCTGCTGTTCCCGATAAAGCCAACCTTGCTTCGGATCACCTCTGCTGGTCCGGGTACCCAGTTTTGCCTTACCCCTTCAATGATCAGCACTTCCTTGGTTTCGGGGTTCCAGGTAAAAGTGAAGGGCAAAGGGCCGGCAAAGCGGCGGGCTTCCTTCCAGTCGCGGAAGGGAGAACCAACCGGCAGGGCGGCATCCGGCGTGTTTACCCGGACGGCAATGTCCAGATCAGAACGTTCGGAATATACCCCGATGGTGTCACTGGTGCGGGAGAAAGCAATATCGGTGGCCGAGTAATTGTAGTGGGTAAAAAGATTGCCCAGCAGTTTCATCCGCCACTGGTCGGTTTCGGAGCGGAGGATGTACAAGCCTCTCAGCCGTTTGCCCTGACGGGTGGTATACCGCACAAATACCCGGTATCCGGTCAGAAAGAAATCATGACCCATCCACTCCGGAAAACCTTTGGGCCGCAGGTGCTGCGTTTTTACCATGGCTACGGCAAGGAAAGCCCACCGGTTCCCGAAAGTGTCCAGGGTCAGACATTCCGGAATCAGTTCCTTCAGCTGCTCTTCTGGCAGGGCGTAGGTCAGCACCAGGGAGCTTTGGAAGAAAGCCTCCACGCCAAAGGGGTGATTTTTCAGGGAGAATGGCACGGCAGTGATAGATGAGGGAAATGGAAAGGGTTAAAACCGGGAGACGGAAGTGCTGCCTGGAAAAGGTTTGCCGGTAGCCGTCCTGCCCAGAACAAACCCGTTCAGGTACACCACAACCACAAAGAGACCGGCCGGAATCAGGTTGACCCGGCCAAATAACAGCAGTTCCGGCGTAAGCACGGCTTCCAGCAGCACCATAGCTGACACCACCCCGATTTGTGTCCAGGTACAGAGAACCGGCCGGATCCCGCTCAGCATCCAGACCGCCATCATCAGTTCCAGAAAGCCGATGGTGCGCGTAGCAGGCGCGGCGTAAGATTCCCCCAGTATCCGGGATACAATTTCTTCGTGACGGGGGACAAGATGAAGTATTTTGCAGAACAACCCGTTGACCAACCATACGGCGGCAATGCCAATGGTAAGGATTGATTTTAAAAAGGGGGTGCTGATAATTCCGGACGGCATAGTGAGTTGATGTCTGATGGCAAAAGGTAGAGACGCCATGCATGGCGTCTCTACAATACAGAGGCAAGGTAGTCAGGGAGCAGGTGATCACATACGGCCAAAAGCAAAATAAGCTGGTCCGGAAGTACATCTGAAAGCAACGCGCAGGTTTTGTCGGACCAACCGTTTCAGGCAGCCTATTTTTGGCTGTCTGTGTTTCACGGAATGAATCTGCTGCCTCCAGACATGCGGGCACTTAGGAAGTGAGTACACAATTAAAGATTACTTTATTATCTGCAGTGATAGACGCGGTGGCTTTGCTGCTTCCCTCCGGAGAGATATTCTTCCGGAAAAGGCAAAGAATAGAAAGTAAAGCCCGTTGAGGGTGTAAAAGATGATCGGCCTCTTGACGAGTCTTTTCAATATCCCGATAAAGTAGTCTATCTGACGGGGAGTTTGAAGTAAGCCGGACGGCAAAACAAATGAAAAGAAGAATGATCTGGATCGTTGGAGTAGTGCTGGCAATATACCTGCTGGTTTGCGGAGTTGTGTATATGGGGCAGGAGAAGCTGATATTCTATCCGCAGAAGCTCCCTGCGGATTACCGGTTCCCCTTCAGCGACCGGTTTGAGGAACTGACTGTTAAAGCTGAAGATGGTACCCGTCTGCACGGGTTGCTCTTTAAGGCTGACACGGCAAAGGGACTCGTGTTTTACCTGCATGGCAACGCCGGATCACTGGCTGGCTGGGGAAGCATTGCCGGAACGTACACGGACCTGGGTTACGATGTGTTCATCCTGGACTACCGGGGTTTTGGCAAAAGTGGGGGAGAGATCAGGAGCGAAAAGCAGTTTTACGCCGATGTGCAGGCGGCCTACGACCAACTGAAGGTAAACTACCCCGAAAGCAGCATCGTGATCACCGGCTACTCCATCGGTACGGCGGCGGCGGCAAGGCTGGCTTCGGTCAATCATCCCCGGATGCTTATCCTCAAAACGCCCTACTACAGCCTGCGGGGCCTTGCGAAACGAATCTTTCCGGTACTTACCGCCATTCTGCCGCCAGTATTGTTCAAGTATAAGTTCAGCACCTGGCAGTTTGTCCGCGATACCAGAGTACCCATCGTTGTTTTTCACGGCACGGCCGATGAGCTCATTCCGCTTGAGGTGGCCCTGCAGTTGAAAGCGCACCTCAAGCCAACTGATCAGTTCATTACCCTCCCCGGACAGGGACACAACGGTATAAATGAAAACCCCCGGTATCAGACTACCTTAAGGAAACTGCTGCTGCCCGTGAGCAGCAGATGAAAGGACGTCAGGGAGTGGTGCGCTGAACCCAGTGATGAAAAATAAAATGTAAGTTTTCAAAATAAATATTAAAAAATACTTGCGCTGTATTGTTCCTTTTTTGCACCTTTGCTTCCGTTAAGACCAACGCAATGTCACACATTCAACACATATCCATTCTCGTAAGCTTCCGGCTAGCGGTACCAGCCGTGATCGCGAGGAGTATGGATATGGCGTACAATGAGTCAGATAAAGGCAATAAGCGTTATTTCCACAATTATGGGTCGGGTATGAGATAGTTTCTGCAGTACTATCCTATACGAAGACCCAACTAAAAGTTGGGTTTTTTTGTTTTCATACTTCCCCATATTCCGTATTCATTTCAGATAAAATGAGCCGTGGCTTCTATGGAAGATCATGTAAGATTTGCTATGTTTTTTAACTTTTTTCCTGCGTGTTACCGGCAGGATACCGGGAGGAGTATGTCCATTCTTCTGGGAAACGAAACCATAAAATACGGAGTCATCAGCCGGGAGGGTAAAAACGATCCTTACGGTTCCGGGCGATCATGTAGCTAGTGTATCTATACTGCTACCTGTGGAAGGCCCGACGGACAATCGGGCCTTTTTATTTTACCGGCCTGCCGGGTGAATAGGCACCAGTTCGGAAAACATTGAACGATGGTGCGTAGGGCTGATGGCTAGGCCGCTTCCCTGTCACGGAAATATTCAAGCGGGTTCGACTCCCGTACGCACCGCAGAGAGGGTTGTCAGAGTGGTTTATTGAGCCTCTTTGCTAAAGAGGAAGGCGTCACTGCCTCGCAGGTTCGAACCCTGCACCCTCTGCCATACGTCGGCATAGCTCAATGGCGGAGCAATCGGCTGTTAACCGATAGGCTGCAGGTTCGAGTCCTGCTGCCGACGCAAAATGATTACCCAAATGGGGTGCAAGCTAACCTGGTGGAAGCGCCGCTCTGAAGAAGCGGAGGGTGTGGATCGTAACCACAGTTTTCCGCAAGAAACAACGCTGATTACTGTGTGATAGTCCGTAAGTGGAAGCGGGCCGGTCTGTAAAACCGGAGCCTTCGGGCCCTGGAAGTTCGATTCTTCCTCACACAACAAATAACAATAAACCATGGATCGAATAAGGAGAATACGACACCCTACACCCGTAGCTCAGCGGTGAGAGCAGCACTCTTATAAGGTGCAGGTAGTTGGTTCGACTCCAACCGGGTGTACGCAACCAGCGCACCCGTAGTTCAACTGGAAGAACAGCTTCGTTCTAAGGAGTTTGCTGCAAGTTCGAGTCTTGCCGGGTGCACCAGAAACAGACTATAGCCAAATCATCAGAAGAAATAAATACGCAATCACAGGAATAATGAAACCAGGAGATAAACGGTATTTTTTGCGCCTGTAGCTCAACGGCAGAGCTACTCACTCTTAATGAGAAGGTTGGGGGTTCGATTCCCTCCAGGCGCACGCTTATCATTGCATAAGCGCTTGTAGCTCAGAGGCAGAGCACCTGACTTTTGATCAGGGGGCCGGGATTTCGAAATTCCCCGGGCGCACTTAAAAGTCATAAGTGGTAAGTCGTAAGTGGGAGGTTATAACACACTGTGTTTTGCTTACGACTAACCACTTACCACTAAAACTGCGGAATGTCAGAAGCTGGTATCTGGGCGGTCTCATAAGCTGCTGCCTCGGGCCTCGCGGGTTCGAATCCCGCTTCCGCAACCTGAAGACGATAACCCAAAACCGAAACAAACATGAATCCGTCAATCAACACAGCTTCCGAAGACGGGGAGATACAGGCTCCCGTTGACAAGTGGTCCAAGTCAACCGGCTTTCTACCGGTCACCGCGGGTTCGAATCCCGCCGGGAGTACAGAGGAGTTGCAGAACTTCCACCCAGACCAGCAGCTAATCGGCTCCGAAAACCCGCAGCCTGCAACTGTTTTTTCAAAGGCCAAAAGCTATTCAGGCTCTTTTGGCAATCTATTACTGATAGCCTGGGGCGAAGCGTACCATCCGTCGCACCCCAAAAGTAAGCGGAAGGAGTGAAGCCCCGTCCGCAGCCTGATTGTCCGGTAGCTCAGTTGGTTTAGCAGCGCCCCGCTTACAACGGGGAGGTCGGGGGTTCGAATCCCTCCCGGACAACCGCATCTGGTCCATTGTCCCGTAGCTCAGGGGTAGAGCAGTGCTCTGATACGGCAAAGGCCGCTGGTTCAAATCCAGCCGGGACAACCATGGAGGCAAGGGAGACGCATGATTGGTGATGCGTCTCCCTCACAGCAGAAAAGTGATAAGCGACAGGTGGTTAGCGATAGGTGGCTAGTGTAGTAGGTTGATTCACAGCCTTTCACTTTCAACTTATCACTAACCACTTGCCGCTAAAAATACAGGTATTCATCCAACTCTGATTGGCACATTGGATAGTGCAGCGGTGATAATGGGAGGATGCTTCCGTGGCCCACAGCCTCCCTGGAACGGGCTAAGGTGGGTTCGAGACCCACTACCGGAGCAAAAGGATGAATGCCACCCGCGGGTACCAGGTCAGGAAATCTTCCTGACTTGTGCCCCGGCGCGGGTGAATGGGTAAATTAGCGCATTCAGTTCTGAAAAATCATTGCCACAAACTATGCAGCCTTTGACCATTGCCGAACTCAAAAACCGGAACCTGATCCTGCTGGAGTGCATTTCGGGCAGCCGGGCCTACGGCACCCATCTGCCTTCATCGGATACCGACATCAAGGGCGTGTTTGTGTTGCCCGAAGAGGAGTACTTTGGCCTCGGCTACGTGGAGCAGGTAAATAACCGTTCTAACGATGTGGTGTACTACGAACTGAAGCGTTTCATCGAACTGCTCTGCCGGAATAACCCGAACCTGCTCGAACTGCTCAGTTCTCCGGAAGACTGCGTGCTGTACCGCCATCCGGTAATGGAGCTGGTGCGGCCGGAAATGTTCCTGTCCAGACTGTGCAGGGATAGCTTTGCCGGTTACGCCATGTCGCAGGTGCGCAAGGCCCGCGGGCTCAACAAAAAGATTCACAACCCGGTGGAGCCTCAGCGGAAAGACGTCCCGGACTTCTGCTTCGTGCCTGTTGGGCAGGGTTCGATGCCCGTAAAAATGTGGCTGGCCGGCAAAGGCTGGCAGCAGAAATACTGCGGTCTGGTAAACCTGCCGCACCTGAAAAACATGTACGCCCTCTTCTACGACCACCGGGCTCAGCAGACGAATGGACAGGAGCGGCTCGGTTACCACGGCATTTCCCGCAAGGCGGATTCCAATGACGTAGCCCTGAGCAGCATTTCCAAAACGGAAGTGCCGGCGGGCTATCTTTTCTTCAACCGGGAAGGTTACTCTTCGTACTGCAGGGATTACAGAGAGTACTGGGAATGGGTGGAGAAGCGCAACGAGGAACGCTACCAGAATACCCTGCAGCACGGCAAAAACTACGACGCCAAAAACATGATGCATACGATCCGCCTGCTGGATATGGCTGAAGAAATTGCCCTTACCGGCGAGGTAATCGTCCGGCGACCTGACCGGGAGTTTCTGCTGCGGGTCCGGCGGGGCGAGTTTTCCTATGAGGAACTGCTGGCAATGGCTGAAGAAAAAATAGAGCGGATTGATGGCCTGTACGCCCAGTCGGCGTTGCCCGCCCAGCCGGATTACGGGCAGGTCAACCGGCTGCTGGTGGAACTGAGGAAAACCGTTTACCGGGAATGGGAGAAGGGGAGATAGTCTCTGGAAAGAGGCCCGGAAAAGCCCGGTTTATACAGATATAAAGTATGAACAATGAAATTCACCCAACTTGAAAGTCAGATGCGGTTCTATGAAACCGCTCTTGACCAGTTCGTGCCGCCGGATATGTTCATCGTCGCCCGGATGGACGGCCGTGGCTTTACCCGGCTGACTAAGGAAACATTAGATCTGGAAAAGCCATTTGACGTTCGGTTCCGCGATGCTATGGCGGCTGCGGTAATGCATCTGATGCAGGGTGGCGCTAATATAACCTATGGATATGTACAGAGTGACGAAATATCTCTGCTTTTTCACCGTGATGATCAGTCCTTCAACCGGAAACACCGCAAATTGCTGTCAATACTTGCCGGAGAAGCCAGTGCCGCTTTTACTTATTCCATTGGCCATATGGGGGCGTTTGATTGTCGGTTATGCCTGCTTCCCAACGAAGAAAAGGCGGCTGATTATTTCAGCTGGCGGGCCGAAGACGCCCACCGCAATTCTTTGAGCGCCTGGTGCTATTGGAAGCTCAGGGAAAGTGGCAAGTCAGCCGGGGAAGCGACCAAAGGAGTGGAGGGGCTTTCCGTGGGCGAGAAGAATCAGTTGCTCTTTGATCTGGAGATCAACTATAATGACCTCCCGGCATGGCAGAAGCGGGGCATTGGATTTTACTGGAACCAGAGTATCCAAAGAGGATTTAATCCGGTAAAGCGAGAAGAGACTCCGGTTGTCCGGCGGATCCTGAAACAGGAGAATGAACTGCCGCTGAGTGGCTACCGGGAAATGATTGTTGAACTGATCCGGTCCTCACTGGAGGAGAAGAAAACAACCGGAGAAGCAATGAAAATACCCTGATAGTGACACGATACACAACAAGTAACGACCAATAACCTGCAACTCCTTTTTTCCATGCTCCTGACCATCACCAATACCCACTTTCCGGCCACCGACTTGGGTTACCTGCTGCATAAAAACCCAGCCCGGGTGCAGTCGGTAGAACTATCCGCCGGAAATGCCCACATTTTTTACCCGGAAGCTACGCCGGAACGCTGCACTGTGGCATTGCTGCTCGACATTGATCCGGTGGGCCTCGTGCGCAACAACCGCGGACCGGCCGGGGATAATTTTGCGCTGGAACAATACGTCAACGACCGGCCCTATGTAGCTTCGTCATTCATGAGTGTGGCTTTATCAAAGGCTTTTTCCACGGCGATGAACGGTATCTGCAAAGACCGTCCCGAACTGGTGGAACAGCCGCTGCCGCTGGAGGTAACGCTGTCCGTGCTGCCCGCCCGGGGAGGCGAAGCGTATCTGCGCCGGCTTTTCGAGCCGCTGGGCTATCAGGTGCAGGCGGAAGGGTATCCGCTGGATGAGCAGTTCCCCGAGTGGGGGCAGAGCCGCTACTTCACCGTAACGCTCCGGCACCGGGTGCGCCTGCGCCAACTGCTTACCCACCTGTATGTGCTCATTCCGGTGCTGGACAACGACAAGCACTACTGGATCGGGGAGCATGAGGTAGAAAAGCTGTTGGCAAAAGGTGCCGGTTGGTTGCAGACCCACCCGGAGCGGGAAGGCATTACGCGGCGGTACCTGAAGAATCTGAGCGCACTCACCCGGCAGGCTTTCGCGTCACTTGAAGAAGGCGAACCGGAAGACGAGGCCGTTGAGGTTCCGGAAGAGATCAGGGCAAAACGGCAGTCGCTGCACCTGCAACGGCTGGAGACCGCTTTCGAAGCGTTGAAAACCTCCGGTGCAAAGCGAGTGGTGGACCTGGGCTGCGGTGAGGGAAAGCTGCTGAGGCTACTGCTCCGCGACCGGCAGTTTGAAACGATTCTGGGCATGGATGTATCGGCAAGGTCACTGGAGATGGCCCGGGAAAACCTGAAGCTGGACCGTCTGCCGGAAAGAGAAGGGAGCCGGATCGGGTTGATTCAGGGTTCTCTGATGTACCGCGACAAGCGGCTGGCGGGCTTTGATGCCGCGGCCGTGGTGGAAGTGATTGAGCACCTGGAACCCGACCGGCTGGCCGCTTTTGAAAAAGTCGTGTTCGGCCATGCCCGTCCGGGTACCGTGGTCATCACCACCCCAAACGTGGAGTACAACCAGCAGTACGAAAGGTTGACGGCCGGCACCTTCCGCCACAGCGACCACCGCTTCGAGTGGACCCGCGCCGAGTTCAGTGCCTGGGGCGAAAAAGTAGCGGCCGGACACGGCTATTCTGTACAATTCCAGCCCCTTGGCCCGGAGGAGCCAGCCGTAGGTGCCCCCTCCCAGATGGCCGTTTTTACCCTTACCCGCTAATAAACTAACTGCTTACCGCTAATTCATGCAAATTCAAATACCTGATTTATCGCTGGTGATACTGATCGGGGCTTCCGGCTCCGGCAAGTCTACCTTTGCCCGCAAACATTTCAAGCCCACCGAAATTGTGTCTTCGGATGCCTGCCGGGCCATAGTATCCGACGACGAAAACAACCAGGCGGCCAGCGGCGATGCTTTCGAACTCCTGCACTTTATCGTGGCCAAGCGCCTGAAGCGCGGGCTGCTTACGGTAGTAGACGCCACCAACGTGCAGGAAGAAAGCCGCAAAGCCCTGCTCGAACTGGCGCGCACCTACCACTGCCTGCCCGTGGCAATAGTGCTCGACATTTCCGAACGGATCTGTCAGGACCGCAACGATCTCCGGCCCGACCGCAACTTCGGACGGCATGTGATTGTCCAGCACCGGTCGCAGCTGAAGCGTTCGCTCAAAAACCTGAAGCGGGAAGGCTTCCGGCATATTTTCGTGCTGCAGTCAGCGGAAGAAATGGATGCGGTGGAGGCCGTGGTGCGTCATCCGCTCTACAACAACCTGACGCACCTTACAGGTCCGTTTGACATCATCGGCGACGTGCACGGCTGCTACGAAGAATTGACCCAACTGCTCGGAAAGCTGGGTTACCAGATCCGCTCCGTGCCCGGAACGCCCGAAAACTTTGGCGTGGAAGTGGTGCCGCTACCGGGCCGCACCGCGGTATTCCTCGGCGACCTCGTGGACCGAGGACCCGATTCGCCTGCGGTACTCAAACTGGTAATGAGCATGACCCGTGCCGGAACGGCGCTCTGCGTGCCCGGCAACCACGACGCCAAACTGCTCCGCAAGCTGAACGGCAAAGACGTGCAGCTCAAACACGGTCTGAGCCAGACACTGGAGCAACTGGCCGGCGAACCGGGTGAATTCATGGGCCAGCTCCGGACTTTTCTGGACAAACTTGTGAGCCATTACGTGCTGGACGGTGGCACACTGGTGGTGGCCCACGCCGGCCTGAAGGAAGAAATGCAGGGCCGCGGTTCGGGAGCCGTACGGGCTTTTTGCCTTTACGGTGAAACCACCGGGGAAACCGACGAATTCGGCCTGCCGGTGCGTTACAACTGGGCCGCTGACTACCGGGGCCGGGCAATGGTGGTGTACGGCCATACCCCCGTGCCCCGGCCCGAGTGGCTCAACGGCACCATTGACATTGATACCGGCTGCGTGTTTGGGGGCTCCCTCACGGCGCTGCGGTACCCCGAGCATGAACTGGTCAGCGTGCCGGCTGCTAAAATGCACTACGAGCCGGCCCGACCCCTGAATTATTTCAAGGAAGTGGAGAGCGGCCTCACCGCGCAGCAGCAGAGTGACGACCTGCTGGATATTGACGAAGTGCTGGGCCGCCGGATCATTGCCACCGGACTGGCCCACAACGTCACCATCCGGGAGGAAAACGCGGCGACGGCCCTCGAAATCATGAGCCGGTTTGCGGTGAATCCGCGTTGGCTGATTTACCTCTCGCCGACCATGTCGCCGTCCGAAACCAGCCGGCTGCCCGGTTACCTGGAGCACCCGGCCGAGGCGCTGGGATACTACGCGGCGCAGGGAGTGTCCAAAGTAGTGTGTGAGGAAAAGCACATGGGGTCAAGGGCCATTGTAGTGGTATGCCGCAATTTGGAGGCGGCACAGACCCGGTTCGGCGTGCAGGGAGAAGGCATCGGCATCTGCTACACGCGTACCGGCCGGAGTTTCTTTACGGACCGGGAGCTGGAAAAGGCGTTTCTGGAACGGGTGCGGCAATGCCTGGAGGCAACCGGTTTCTGGGAAAAGTTCACGACTGACTGGGTGTGCCTGGACTGCGAACTGATGCCGTGGTCGGCCAAGGCGCAGGCGCTGCTGGAGAACCAGTACGCCGCCGTGGGCTCCGCGGCCAGAGCGGCTTTGCCCGCCGTAATGACTGCCCTGGAAAAGGCCGGCAGTCAGGGACTCGCAGTAGATACGCTCCTGAGTGAATACGAAAGCCGCAAGGACATGGCGCTGCACTTTACCGACGCCTACCGCCGGTACTGCTGGCCGGTACATTCACTGGATGACTACCGGCTGGCGCCTTTCCACATTCTGGCCACCGAAGGGGCCGTGCACACAGACAAGGATCACGTCTGGCACATGGAGAACATCCGGGAAATCTGCGCAGGCGATCCGCAGCTTTTTACTGCCACGCCCTGGCGGGTAGTGGACCTTGCCAATGAGCAGGAGCGGGAAGCTGCAATACAGTGGTGGACGGAACTGACGGAAAAGGGCGGCGAGGGCATGGTGATCAAGCCGCTGGAGTACATCACCCGCGGCCGGAAGGGACTCGTGCAGCCGGCCGTGAAGTGCCGGGGCCGGGAATACCTGCGCATCATCTACGGACCCGAGTACACGCTGCCCCACAACCTGGAGCGGCTGCGCAACCGCGGTTTGGGTGCCAAGCGTTCACTGGCGCTGCGGGAGTTTGCCCTCGGTGTGGAAGGCCTGGAGCGGTTTGTCCGGAAAGAGCCGCTGCGCAAAGTGCATGAATGTGTATTCGGCGTGCTGGCACTCGAAAGCGAGCCGCTGGACCCGAGGCTGTAGGGACGGGCAGGTGTTGGTTGTTGGTTATTAGTTTTTCGGACCAGATACGCGGTCATTTCTCTCCACCAACAGGTATTATGCAGACAGAAGACAAAGTGAACTGATACATGCTATGCAAAGGAAGTAGTAAAACACAAGGCCTGGCATTGAGTTTATAGGAAAAGCCTCCCAATCAACCGGGAGGCTTTTAGTTTTGGTACTGCCAGATAGAGAAACTTTCTGAAAATGAGGAAACCGGCCATCAGCGCCCCGTGGATACTAACGCGTAACGACCACTGCAAACCAGCAACAGCGAACCATGTGAAAACCGGCCGGCACCAGGCCATTGCCAGGAGCCGGAGGGTGTGGCCTGGTGCCGGCCGGTGTATGGCTTATAGCAGTCTGGTGGAGATTCAGCCTGGCGACTGCTCTACTTCCTGTCCGCAGTGTGAAAGCTTCTGGTCACTCTGGTCAGATCAACGTAATAATGTTTTCCCGTAGCCGATCTTTCCAGTACCAGATTATACGTTCCCCATGCATGTTTTGCGGATGTTTTGATGGTTTCCTTTTTTACTCCTTCAGCAGGCGGGTGAACGGGTTCTGCCAAAAGTTCCCCCATTACCCTCCCGTCCATATCCGGAGGAACGGCAATCTTGTGCAGGTGCAGAATGGTGGGCACAATGTCAACGTTGGAAGTGGGCAAATTACCTTCAAAGGCCTTCTTGAACCCGGGACCCGAGGCCAGCAGCGGAATGTGGATTTCGTAGGGGCTGGAGCCACCGTGTCCGGCTATCCCTCTGGCAAAACTGGTACCCGCATAGCCGAAGGCGTTCCTGCGGTCATCCCAGTCCTCAACCACCAGAATATCGGCAGTCCGCCCGGCATTGTTCCAGTGAATGGATTCAAATGACAGCGTGCCTTCGGCGAATCCCTTCATTGCACCGGGTTTGGCAGACCTGGTAAAAAGCGCCCCCACCCACTCCTGTGCCTGCAGCAGGGATACTATTTTCCGGATCACGCTTTCGTCGTGGTCTTTGACGTAAAGAGCTCCCCCGGCTACCACCACATCTCCGGATTCTCTGTCCTTCTTTAATCCTTCCCGGATCAGAAAATCTGTCAGGTTTTCCTTCCCCGCATCAGTCACAAAGCCATGATCGGTAGAGACGATGATGTTGAAAGCGCCGGCAAGTCCCCTGCTCCCGAGTGAATCGAGAATCCGGCCAAACTGCTGGTCCACGATCCGGATGGATTCCATGGCTTTGGGCGAGCCGATGCCCTCGGCGTGGGCGGTTGCATCCGGATCAGAGAACCAGATGGCGCTTACCAGCGGACCATCCGGTGCCAGGCTGTACCGGCAGAAAGCATCGGTTACCCATTTGTGGCGGGCCGTATTGGGTTTGGCAGCGGCTGGCGGCGGCCCGATTTCCCTTACGATCTCCGGCTCCAGTGAGGCAGGCAGGATCAGATCGGGATTAACCACGGCGCCTCCGCTTACCTTATGATTCTGCAGCAGTGCCTGACCCGTAGAGCCCGAGCTGAATACCATCAGCCGGTGCCCGGCAGACTGCAGAATCTCTCCCAGGGAGGGCGTCATCAGCAGTTTTCCGGAGGTCGCTTCCGAGATACGCATCAGTTCGGCTGCCTCACCCGTGTTGAGCCCTTTGGTGGCATCCACCTGAGGAAAATACACCGTATTGCCCAGCAGGCCGTGTCTGGAAGGATAGGAGCCGGTAGCGTAGGAAGCGGAATTAACCCGGGTGACGGTGGGAAAAACGCTGTGATTGTGCTTCCCGTAGCTCCCCTTTTTGCCAAAGGCATGCAGCCGGGGCATGTGCTGCGGGGTGATGTAATCGGGCCGGAGCCCATCAAACATGACAATAAGCGTCCGGAGTCCGGCAGTATCTTTTGCGGCAGGCTGAGCGGTCACTGCGCTTCCGGCCAGACACAGGAAGGCAGTAAACAGGTATTTTAACGGGTTGGCGGGCATATGTTTTACGGTTGGGGATGAATTATTTTTCCCACCAGACCTTACTGGTGCTTTCGTCGCCGCCCATGGCCTGCGCGGCAGCGGCCAGATTCTGCGGATTCAGCGACTGGAGATAAAGCGGATACAGGATGCGGGAGGGAAACTGGTTGCCCGCCGGAATACCGGCACCCCGGGGAAGTACCGGATAGCCGGTCCTCCGTTTTTCAAACCAGGACTGATAGTCGTTGAAAAACAGGGCATAATACTTTTGCAGCATGATCTGCTCGAGCTGATCCTCTGTGCCGCCCGCGGCATCGTAAGCGATTCCGGGTTGCTGGAGGAAGCCGGAAGGCATGACTGCTCCCCACTGTACCATCGATGCCGATACGCCGTTTTCGTAGTGCTCTTTGGCTGACCCACCGGTGGTAAAACCCCTGAGGGCCAGCTCGGCTTTGATAAATTCCAGTTCGGCATACGTCATCATGATACCCAGCTGCGGCAGGGTCTTGAGCAGATCGTTGTAGCTGGAGTTGCGGTTTACGTTGTACTCAACGTTGCTCTCGTAGCCGCTCTGAATGCCCTGGTACACGTTTTTATCTCCCACTCTCACCTGCGTCGCCCAGATGGCCCGGCGGGGGTCTTCCACCGCATTCATCTGATTGATGAAAAACTCAGTAAAGTAGACCGATTCCCTCCAGTCAAGGGTTCTGGCGTTGAAATAGGGATTAAAGTAGGGGTAGGAGCCGGGGTACCGGAGAATCGCATCATCGGCAGTGCCGGTAAAAACCGGAAACCGGGCCGGATCACTCACTATTGAGTTAATCTGCCCGGTCACGTTGATTTCTCCGTCACGCTTTGAAATCCGAAGCAGCAGCCTCAGACGCAGGGAGTTGCAGAATTTTTTCCACCGGAGAATGCCAGCCGATCTGCCGCCCGACAGGGTGTTGGCATTGTACACCAGATCCCCGCCGTAAGCCAGAGCTTTTCTGTCGTCCAGCAGTTCGTTAGCCGTCCGGAGGTCCTCGAGCAACTGCACATAAATATCCTTCTGACTGTCAAAAGCCGGAGTGGCCAGTCCTTCCGTTAACCGCGTGGCCTGTGAATAGGGAACATCCCCGAAGGCATCCGTCAGAATCGAATAGGCCCAAGACTTGTAGATAAGGGCAATGGCCTGATAGTTGGGCTCGTTCAGCCTTTCGCTGATCCGGTACAGATCCTCCGCGTCGGTCATGTACCCGTAGAAGTTGCTCCACAGGCCGCTGCCGGAATTTTCGGTGACGTGGTAGCGGTGCAGCCCGTTGTTGGTACTGGAACGGGGTGCTGTTACCTGCATCACTTCGTGCGTGAAGGAACGCGCTCCGCCGATACTGGTGTTTACGAACTTGTACTGCATCTGCCCCAGAATGGCACCCGGATACACCTCACGGGGCCGGTTGGGATCAGTGTTGATCTCTTCAAAATCCTTTGTGCAGGAAACTGTTACCAGACACAGGAATAAAAATGCGGTAAGTCTTTTTTTAACAGGTAGCATAGTGGCTTGCGCTGGGTGGGAGTGGATTAAAATTTTACCGTAAGATTCAGCCCCATGGTGCGGGTGGAGGGGAACTGGGTCATTTCCACGCCCGGCACGATGGTTCCGCTGTTGAGCATGGCCACTTCGGGGTCAAAGGCGGGGAACCGGGTAAACAGAAACAGGTCTCTTCCGTAGAGGGCGATGGTGGCCTCCTGCATGGCCACTTTGCTGACAAGCCCGGCCGGGAGGCTCCAGGCAATGCGTGCTTCCCTCAGTTTGATAAAGGAAGCATCAAAAATATTGGTTTCGGCATTTCTGATCTTGTAGTACTCATCGTAGTAGTTCATGGCCGGTACGGTGCGGGTATTGGGCTGGAATGTGCCGTCGGCCTGACGTACCACCCCATCCCCGACGATGCCTCCTTCCCGTCCCGGCAGGGTAACCTTCGTTTTGCCGAGGGTGTTGAGTTTATGGTTCGTCTGCGAATATACGCTGCCTCCCTTCTGGCCGTCAAACAAGACGCTGACCCGGAATCCCTTCACTGTGAATTCATTGAGCAGTCCGGCTTTCCAGTCCGCAAAAGCATTGCCCCACTACCGTACTACCGGGTCCAGTTCCGCCGGCAGGCCGTTGGCTGCGTAGATGATCTGGCCTTCCGGAGTGCGCTGAAACCCTTGTCCGTACATATCGCCCATGCGGCCACCCACCCGGGCTTCGATGGTTACGTTGCTGTTGTGACTGCCCAGAATCTGGCTCGGTACTCCCTCCGTGAGTTCCTTTACGTAGCTCCGGTTGGCCGACCAGTTGAGGGTGGTGTTCCACTTGAATCCGCTGGTGCTTACCGGCTTGCCCGTCAGCTGCACTTCCATTCCCTTGCTGTTGATCAGACCGGCATTGATAACCTTTCTTTCAAAACCCGAGGTAGGATCAACCGGCACGGCAAGGATCTGGTTGCGGGTGTTGTTGTGGTAGACGGTCAGGTCCAGACCGAGCCGGTTGTTGAGCACCCTCAGGTCAATCCCGGCCTCGTAACTGGAGGTGATCTCGGGTTTCAGCCCGGCGTTGAACAAGGTAGGCGAATTGGTAAAGCTGTTGCTGTAAATCTTGTCGTAGTAGCGGGCGGTCCGGTAAGGATCCGTGTCATTGCCCACCTGGGCCCACGACATCCGCAGCTTGGCAAAGGAAACGGCCTGCGGCAGGGGCAGCAGTTCATTGAGAATAAAACTGGTGCTGACCGAAGGATAAAAGAAGGAGTTGTTGCCCTGTGGCAGGGTGCTCGACCAGTCATTGCGGCCCGTCACATCCAGAAAGATGCGCCCCTGCCAGGAGAACTGCGTGGCCGCGTACAGACTGTTGATTGCCTTCCGCCACCGGCTGGGATCGGCTACGGCCTGATCCAGACTGTTGCTGATCATGTAGACGCCGGGCATGCCCAGCTGGTCGGCGTAGGTACCGTTGAAGTTGTACTGGCGCGACATGGCATTGGCTCCGGCCGACAAAGAATACTGGATTGCGCCCGCAATGCGGCCCCGGTAGGAAAGGAGGGCATCGGTATTGCTCTCGTAATTAAATACATTCTGCTCCCGGTACATGCCCTTCGGATACTTGGTCATGCTGTAGGGACGCTGCTGGGAACGGTCTTCGTAGCCGAAATCAAGGCCTGACCGGACCGTCAGGTCAAGCCGGGGGGAGAATTCATAGGTGGCCGACAGGTTGCCGATCAGCCCGTGCCTGTTTACCCGGTTGAGCATCTGGTACACCTGCAGATAGGGGTTGTCAGGACCAGTGTTGAAGGGATTGCGCTGCTCTACGTTTTCCCGGCCCTCCTCCCAGTAGGGTTTAAACCAGTTGATGTTGATGTTGGGAGCCGTACCGATGATCATAAAGTACATGATCGTCTGGTTGTTGTAGCCCGACAGCGGCAGGTTGTCGCTCTGTTTGTTGGTGTAGTTGATTTTTGAGCTGATTCTGAGCTTATCCGATATCCGGTGGTTGAGCGACAAGGCAGCGTTGACCCTTTCAAAGCCGGTGTTGGGCACAATCCACTCATTTTTCAGGTAAGTGAGTGATAACCGGGCTGAACTTTTGTCCGTACTGCCGTCAAGGGAGAGGCTGTGCGAAGTCGTACGGCCGGTCCGGAAAAAACCGGATATGTAGTCTTTATAGGGCTCCCACGGGGTACGTTCGGTTGGTTTTCCGTCCGGAGCAGCGGGATTGTACTGGTAATACATCTGTCCGTTGAACTTTGGTCCCCAGGCCCGGCCGGCTGACACGTTGGTGCTGGTGTTTGTGCCGTCTTCGCTGTCCAGGTAGGAATAATAATCGTCCGTGCGGCCTTCCCCGTACTCAAACTGGTAATCAGGCCAGCGCAGCACGCGGTCAAAGCTGGTGTTGAAGTTATAGGTTACGCCAAGGCCCTTTTCCTTCCGCTGCCCCGATTTGGTGGTGATGATCAGCGCCCCGTTGGCGGCCCGGCTGCCGTAAAGTGCCGTGGCTGCGGGTCCTTTCAGAACGGTAACTTTCTCTATGTCGTCGGGATTGAGATCCGATACTGCCGAGCCGAAATCAACGGGGCTGTCGGCAGCAAGGTGCGCCCCCCGGCCGGTGCCGGTGATCCGGTTGCTGACCGGCACGCCGTCTACCACGATCAGCGCCTGGTTGTTGTCAAGGTTCAGCGAGGATTCTCCCCGCAGCGTGATCCGGGCCGAGCCGATGGGCCCCGAGCCGGTACCTACCAGATTCAGGCCCGCCACCTTGCCGGAAAGGGAGGATACCCAGGTATTGGACCGGGCATCGCTGACGGCTTTGTCACCGAGGGTCTGGGCGGCGTAGCCAAGGGATTTCTCTTCGCGCTTTATCCCCAGCGCCGTGACCACTATTTCGTCCAGCTGCTGGGTATTGTCCCGGAGCTTTACGGTGAAGCGGGACTGCTGCCCGATGGAAAGCTCCTCGGTCAGAAAACCAATGAAGGAAAATACCAGCATGCCTCCCGCTTCGGGTGCCTGGAGGGAGAACCGTCCTTCCGGACCGGTGATGGTTCCCTGGGTGGAGCCTTTCACGACCACGTTTACGCCCGGCAGCGGCTGCCCTTTCAGGTCCGTCACCTGGCCCTGCACCGATTTTGAGGCGTTACCGGCTGACTGGGAAAAGCCGCTTGTCAGGCTGGTGACCACCAGCATCCAGATCAGCGAAAAACGGAGGGCAGCCTGCAGGTAATCAGGTGGAATAAACGGGGGTACACAATTTTTCATACATTTGCAGTGGTTAATAAAACTTCACGGTTTTGTTAAACAAAAGAAGGTCTGTCCTGACTACCTATGGTAGCCGGCAGAATGTTTGTAAACCGGATGGTTGGCAGGCAAGGCCTTATATGAACCGGAATTGTTGGCGCAATTCCGGTTTTTTATTGGAGTACCTTACGCATCAGGCTGGATAGCCGCCTGTTCATGTGATGAATAGACCAGGGCCAAAGGTAGAGGGCTCAGTTTTACTGACAGTGACCTTAAGTTTACCAATTTGTTAACTTATGAATCGTGGGGAAGGCTCTTTTTGTGGCAGTCCGGTGGCCTTTCTGCAACTGCAGCTTACCTTGGCTTGGTGCCGGACCCTTTTTAGGCCGGTATCTCCGGTTGCCCCAACCCCGCCGGACGGGATCAACCGGTTGAAAAACTTAACAGAACCGCCCAATGTCATCAGCCACCGGCCGCGCCTGGGGACAGCAGGATGCCCGGCCCTCGGCGGCTTCCGGTGCCATGATCGCCGCCGCCAGAGCGCTGCCGGCCGGTCATCAACTGCACGTACTGACCCTGGGTGCGTTGACCAACATCGCTACGGCGGTGATGCAGGCACCGGAGATTCTGCCCAGAATCCGGGTCTTTTCACTCGGTGCCCGATACAACCCCCAGAGCAAAGTCTGGAACAAGAGTGAGTTCAACATCCGCAACGATCTCAATGCCTTCGACTACCTGCCCGGGCTGGACTTTACGGTGATGCCCCTGGAAGCTGCTTTCCCCCTGCAGTTTGGCCGGGAGGATACCTACGCCCGGCTGGATGAAACGCGGCCACTTGAACAGATACTGGAAAACCGCTGGCGGGAGCACAACCCGCAGGATGCCAAACGGATCATGTGGGACCTTGCCCTGGTGGAGGCTTACCTGAAACCCCTGCTGTGCAGGGTTGAAACGGCAATGACACCCCCCGAAAACAAGCAGCGTCAGATTCGGGTATATGTAAAAATTGACGACAGGGTGCTGGCTGAGGATTTCTGGAAGGTCCTGAAGGCATACTGACCCCAGCAGTGGTTACGGATAGCCGCGCGATTGTGAACGGTGAGAAAAGAGCAGATAGGCTAAAGCCGCATCCGGACCGTCGCAGCCCGTCAGGAACTCATAATCCTTCTTCCGGCTTCCGCAACAAGCCATAAATCACGGGACCAAAAAAGGAAAGATTTTCCAGAAAACAGGTCATGCTGTAGAATTCTTTCAGTCCGATTCCCGGATGATCCGCCATCTGTTGAATCACCGTTTCCAGGGTTTCCCTGAATTGGCTGTCAAAGTCTTCTTCGTTTATCTCCATGCCGGTAAAAAGGTAGTAACTGGTTAACCAGAATGCTGACCGGAAAATTTCAATGCCCGGCTGACTGATCCTGCACAGCCTTACCGGGGGTGGCAGGGGCTTCAACGCCTGTCAATCGGTATCAGCCGCCGTTGTCACGCCTGAGGGAAGCTTTTGCGGCGTGGTGGTGGGGCCGGAAACGGTTATTTTTCCATTTTTTACCTGCATGCGGTCAATAAAAACAACCCTTTCCTCTCCCGTTTTTGCGGTTCTTCCGTGGTAGACGCAGAACATTTCCTTGCCGTCCGGCGAGTAGGCAATGCTGTTGTGCCCCGTGCCGCTTACGGAGCCACCTTTGTCAGTATTTTTCTGCAATACCGGATTGTTGGCCGCTTTCTGATACGGACCTAAAGGCGAGGTGGCCGTAGCGTACCCGATGGCGTAATGCTGCCCGCCGAAATGATTGGCCGAATACATGATATAATACAGGTTGTCCTTTTTGAACGTAACCGAGCCTTCCGTCCACCGGCGGTTTACCTCGCGGGCCGTAACGGAGCGGCTTTCCCATTCTGCCTGCTTGTCGCTTAAGCGAACCGGTGGCCGCAGCACCAAAACCGGCTGGCCGGTAACCCCGGAAAAATCAGGTTTGAGTCCGACGCCGTATACCCAGCTCTCTTCAATCTCCTTAAACCAGCCTTTTTCCCGGGCTAAATCCGCTGCCTGGCTTTCCACCGGATGTTTGTAGGCCGCCCGGGAATAATACAGATAGGCTTTGCCGTCGGTATCAAAAAATACATTGGCATCAATGATGGGATATCCGGGATCAAAAAGGGGCTTGCCGGCAATATCAATGAAAGGTCCCGCAGGCTTTTCGGCCACGGCCACCCCAATGCGGAAATTCTCCACTTCCCTGGTTGGGTTCTCCTTCCACTGGGCGCTGTAAAACATGTAAAACCTGCCACGTACCTCATACACTTCAGGCGCCCAGTAGGCCCCGTCCCAGCTTGCCTCCGGATCGCTCCAGCCGTTTTTGTTGTCGTGAAAATAAACCTGTCCTTCGGCTTTCCAGTTGACAAGGTCTTTGGATGAATAAGCCGCAAACCCCTTGTCCGCTCCTGCTCCCGTGCCGTACATGTAATACATGCCCCCGGTATGCAACACGTAAGGGTCGCCCAGCTGTACTTTCAAAGGGTTGGAGAAAGTGGCTCCGGCCGCGGCAGTAGTTTGGGCAGTCTGGGCAATTGCCGGACTCAGCGTCAGGCCGGCACATAACAAAAACAGGAGCAGCGATTTTTTCATTGTAACCTTCAGGTTTGGGTAAACTAAAATCAGGCAGATTGTCTCTGGCAAAGCAGTTGAGTTTGCCCGGATGACACGCACCACGATTCACTGACCGGAAACAGAAGCAATCTGCAACGCTGGCATGGCGTAAAAGAGGAGTTCCCGCCCGGAAGTAGTGGGTAGCAAGAGAGCAGGTCTTGTCTGCTGAAGTGTAATAATAAAGAATCCAAACGGACTATGAGGCTGGCCAGTGGCAGGTTTCTGTGAAGAAAAACGTTCGGCTATTGAGCGGGCCGGAAGGGGATAAAGTTCTGTTTTTCAGGCACTGGTCTGGCAGGTATGATAATTAAGGCGATGAAAACAAGCTTCATAGCCCTGATGTGGTTGCGTTCTTTCCCGGAGAAGCAAGCTGTTTTTCTGATGCTTCTCCGGGTACCAAACCAGTGCTGCCCTGACAACGAACACCTGATGACCAGTAACCGCTTAATCACCGGAAGGGTTTAATCTGAGCGCAGAATTTTTACCGGATTGCGCAATGTGGAGCCTCCTGCTTTGTAGGGGAACACCCGAAAGGCCGGCCGGGGCTTTCCGGATCAGGTTGCCGTATTGGGATTCTCCGGTAGGATATCCTGCTTGCTGTACGGGGTGTTTACGCTTGTTCAGGTCAGTCTGGTCATACTTTTGGGCTTGAATTCTTCACTATGGTTTCTCACTGAGGGCTACTCAGGTGGAGCGGCCCGCAACCTGCCGGCCAACTTTCTGTGTCCCTGGTGTGCGGCTGCTTCCGGCGTTTTTCTTCAGACGGTTCAGCCACAGAATTACTCCGGTGACCGGAAAGGTTACTCCCGCCACGCAGGCCAGGAACGCCGCAATCCGGCCGGGCAAGCCAGCAATGGAGCCCACGTGAACCGGGTAAAAGGTGGCCCTTACCCGCTGGCCTAAATTCTTTTCTGTGAACAGGTTTTTTCCGATCAGGTCACCTGTGTACTGGTCAAAAAACAGCTGGTCCGTAGCCCGTTCGTGCGCCGCATCCCGGGGCATCACCTGTACGGAAAACGCCCCTTCGGCATCTTTGGGTGCCTGAAGGTTGTAAAAGCCGGCGCCGGGTGCTTCCCGCCGGGCGGCCGCAAAAATCTGATCAAACGCAACGGCAGTTGCCCCCTCGCGGAAGGTAGATACCGGCGGCTCCGTCCGTACGTTTTCCGTGCCGGTGATCCGGTAGATGCCGTCATTGAACCACTGGAAAGACCAGGCAAGGCCCGTAAAGGCAAAGACGAACAAAAAAATGGCCGTGTAAAATCCGATCACGATGTGCAGGTCATGGTTGATGCGCTTCCAGCCCCCGTCGAGCTTCAGTCTGAGGCGCTGGCGAAGGATTTTTTTGTTCTGGGGCCACCAGAGGATAATCCCCGTGAGGAGAATAAACAAAAACACGAACGTACTGATGCCCACAATCAACTTGCCGGTATCCCCGGCCAGCAGCCAGCGGTGCAGCGAAAACATGGTGAAAAAGAAAGGACTCCGCTGGCTTTGCAGGCCGGTTACCTCTCCCGTATAGGGGTTTACAAATGCCTGACTGCTTCCCCCGTTACCACCTGGCTTTCCCGGCTGGGGTCCGCCTTTGCCCCCGCCGTGTGCTCCGGCAGCCTTCCCGGACCCTCCCCCGGGTGCCTTGCGTGCCTCGTGGTTTCCGGCGCTTTCCCGCTTTTCTCCCCGCCCTTCGCCGGGCTGGCCCTCTTCTTTCCGGTAGGCTATTTCCACGGTGCGGGCCGGATCGTTGTATATTTTCACGGCCGACACTTTGGCTCCGGCTTCTTTTTCCTCCACTGCGGCTACCATCTGCCCGATCGGGGCCCGGCTCGTGCCGGTGTCAACGCGGTACCGTTCGGGGTAAAGCAGCATCTGGAATTCTTTTTCAAACACCAGGGTGGCCCCCGTAAAACAGACTATGGCAATGACCAGCCCGCAGGCCAGACTCAGGTAGAGGTGGATGTTCCGGAAGAATACTTTCATGGGAAGAGCAGCTAAAATGGGTTCAAAAGGAAATTGGCAGGGCTTTAAATCTCAGCCCTGTGGCATGGGTACTGTGATCATGGAGATTTTTTAAAGGTATTGTTGCTGCCAAAGGCAAAACCCCGTCCCGCAATCTCTTCCTGCGTGCCTCCGGTAGTGCCCATTACGTACACGACGCTGGTGTTGTGGAGTACGTCGCTCACCCGCAGGACTCGCTGCTGGTCCATGATAGCGCGGTCAATCACGGTCAGACTTTGGGGGAGATCCAGCGGCCGGATGGCGGTTTTTCCGATGCTGACCTGGGCGCGGACGGACAGGACATTCACAATCAACACGAACAAGCTTCTATAAAGAGCGGTTGGGGGAAGAGCAGGCAGCCTGGACATAAGGTTTTAAAATGGTTGGACTGGAAGGATCCCCTGGCGTATCCCGGGGCAAGATTATCCACTATTTAGAATTAGTCCCAATAAATTAAAGGTAATATTTCCGGCTCTGTACCGGCAACGGCAGGCTGACCACGGCACTCTTGTTCCGCATGTCAACTTTCTGTGGACATTAAAGGTATACATACCAATCCCCACAGACGGATTCCAAAAAATATGATGCCAGCGCAAGCGAGAATTGCCGATACGGAAAAACCACGGATTTTGATCATAGGCGGAGGATTCGCCGGACTCGAACTGGCCAAGGCCTTACGCAGGGCAGATGCACAGGTGGTGCTCATTGACCGGACCAACTATCATACCTTCCAGCCCCTGCTCTACCAGGTATCCACCGCCGGAATCGAGGACAGTTCCATCATCTATCCGTTCCGGAAAATTTTTGAGGATCAGCGAAACCTGTATTTCCGCCTGGCCGAAGTGCAGTCGGTGGATACAGAAAAGAGAATGGTGGAAACCTCCATCGGACTGCTGCACTACGACTACCTGGTGATTGCCACCGGGGCCGAGACCAACTACCACGGCAACGAACAGATTGGGCAGAAAGCCATTCCGATGAAGGACGTGGAAGACGCCATTGCCCTGCGCAATACCATTCTCACGAATTTCGAAAAAGCCCTGCAGATCGAAGATGAAGAGCTGCTCAACAGCCTGATGGACTACGTAATCGTGGGCGGGGGGCCTACCGGCGTTGAACTGGCCGGCGCCCTGAGCGAACTCCGCAGGCACGTGTTTCCGAAAGACTACAAGGAGTTGGATTTCATCAAGATGGACATTCACCTCATTCAGAGCGGACCGCAGCTGCTGAAGGGCATGTCGGAGGAGGCTTCCCGTAAATCCCTGCAGTACCTCGAAGATTTTGGCGTGAAAGTCTGGCTGAACCGCCGGGTGAAGTCCTACGACGGACACACCGTAACCCTCGACAGTGGCGAGACAATCATCAGCCGGACGGTGATCTGGGCGGCCGGGGTAGCAGGGGCCTTGCCCGAAGGCCTCCGGAAAGAGAGCATCGGCAAAGGCAACCGCCTGATGGTTGATGAGTATAACCGGGTGGCAGGTTATGAAAATGTGTTTGCCATCGGGGACATTGCGGCCATGATCACGGAAGAATACCCGGAGGGGCATCCCATGATGGCGCAGCCAGCCATGCAGCAGGGCCGGCTGCTGGGCAAAAACCTGATGCGCCTGATGGCAGGAGCGGCACCGCAGCGGTTTGCCTACAACGACAAAGGTGCCATGGCTACCATCGGCCGGAACCACGCGGTGGCAGATCTGAAAATTGCCAGAAGGGAATACCGCACGCAGGGCTTTCTGGCCTGGCTTATCTGGACGTTTATTCACCTGATTTCCATTGTGGGTTTCCGCAACCGGCTATGGGTATTTTTCAACTGGGCAGTGAATTACTTCAGCTACAACAGTGCCATGCGTCTGATTGTGGGCAAAAAGAAGGAGAATATGCCGGCAGAAGCCGTTACTCCGAAAACCGAGGTCGGGATCGGCAGCGGGGACCGGCGCTGATGCCGGACCCTGCGGGCCTTTCCCGCGGACAGGGCGGCAATTTATTTCCAGCCGTATTTTCCTTTGCTGTCAGAGGCAGCGCTGTCCATGATAAACCGGTTGGGTACTAAACCCGTAAAGTTTTCATAAACCTTGCAGGGATGGGAGGATGCGTTGCGGCAAATGGGGTACATTCGCTGTAATACATCTCCGGATTGATCATTAGGAATCCGGTAACCAGACATATCATAAACCAAACCGGAGATGCACCAGCTTCTGACAAAAACATACTTATTCCTTCGGTCATGCGGTCAAATAACCCTACCCTAATCGTATTGCTCTGCACCACGGCTTTACTGTTTTCTGCCGGTGCGGTATCTTCGCTGAAGACTCACCCTGCCCTGCGAACCAATGCCCCCGAACCGGGCCGGTACCTGTATGTGGCGGTGCCGGGCATCCGCAACTACCTTGGGTACGGCGGCCACGGCATACTGGTCTTTGACATGAACAACGGGCATAAGTTTGTCAGACGGATCAAAACGCAGGGATTGCGGGCCGATGGAAAACCTTCCAATGTGAAAGGGATCGCAGTCAGTGTGCCGCTCAACAGCATTTATGTGAGCACCCTCGAGTCCCTGCAGCGGATTGACCTGACGACGGAGAAAGTGGTCTGGGAGAAAGCTTTTGACGGCGGGGCGGACCGGATGGCCATTTCCCCGGACGGCATGACCATGTATCTGCCTTCCCTGGAGAAAAGCTTCTGGAATGTAGTGGATTGCCGGACGGGGGATATCATCAGGAAAATTGAGGTGTTCAGAAGAGCCCACAATACTGTCTACGGCCCGTCCGGCAATCAGGTGTATTTAGCTGACATTGCCTCGCCCTTCCTCCACATAGCCGATCCCAAAACCCATACCATTGTCCGAAAGGCAGGTCCCTTCGGCAATGGCATCCGTCCGTTCACGATCAACAGTGCCGAAACGCTGGTGTACGCCACGGTAGACAGCCTGCTGGGCTTTGAGGTGGCAGACCTGAAGAGTGGTAAACTGCTTGACCGCATTGTGGTGGAAGGATGGAATATGGGACCGGTCAGGCGGCACGGGAACCCCAGCCACGGCATCGCCCTTACCCCGGATGAGCAGGAAGTCTGGGTAGCTGATGGACACAACATGCGCCTGCACGTGTTCAGCGCCACAAAACCTTACCAGCAACTGACCACCATCCCCCTGCAGGACATGCCCGGGTGGATTACCTTCAGCATGGATGGAAAATACGCCTACCCCTCAAGTGGTGAGGTAATTGAGGGGAAAACCCGGAAAATCCTGCTCACCCTGCGGGATGAGTTTTACAACAGCGTAGCCAGCGAGAAAATGGTGGAAGTGCATATTGCCGGCAACAGAGTGGTAAAGGCGGGAGATCAGTTTGGTATTGGGCGGGTAGCCAGGACAGCCGCCGGAGCAGGCAAAAAGTAAGATGTACCCTTACAGTTAACTGCCTCTTCTGCCGGCAGCTGCCCGGGCGAACCGCCGGAGCCGGACCCGCCGGGCGGGCTTTTGTTTGCAGGGTGCGGCACCGCACGAATTCCCAAAGCCCGTCAGCAACACTGGCAGACCGGGGTATTTCACCGTACCTGCAAGCAGGTCTGTAACATTGAGTACTTCTTTGTCAGGACCACTTCCCCGATTAAAACTCATCTGTTTGCTGCCCCGAGAGCTTTCATCCGACTCACGGCCCTGGTCAGGGACCAATTCCCGGATTCTTTTTATGCACTCCATCGTCAGCTCTTTTTACAGGCACAAAGGGAGTTCATCCTGAACTTTGCGTAACTCCTGTCCTTTATCATATTTAACTATCATCAGGTTGATTCCAAGTCAATATGCACTTCATTTTACAGACCTCAACCGTGCGTTCAAGGTCTGTAAAATGAAGAGAGCCTGCACAAAAAATACAGGTATGCCGGGTTGTATTCCGAACTTACCCCCATTTAACCCTTCTTGAACGACCTCCCTCAGACGGATATCACTTGTATTTTCCTTCGCTTTACCCTTACTTTTGAACACTGAATAAAATTCCCGGCATTACGGATTAATGAGCAGATTCAGACTTCCAACGAGGAATTAGCCCTGACCAATGCCCAACTCACGCGCATCAATCAGGACCTGGACCGGACCAATAAGGATTTAGATACCTTCGTCTACGCGGCCTCCCATGATTTAAAAGCCCCCATCTTAAATATTGAGGGCTTACTGAAGGCGCTACAGGGCAAACTCAGTCCCCAGACCCGGCAAGAGCCTGCCGTCTGGCAGATTTACGAGCTGCTCTATAGTTCCGTAAACCGGTTTAAGTCAACCATCGGGGACCTGACTGAGGTGGCCCGCATCAGCAAGGAAAGTACCGAAGACGTGGCTTCTATTCCGGTGCAGGCAGTACTTGAGGAAGTGCTGGAGGACCTGGAGCCTCAGATTGGGCAAGCAGGCGCACAAATAGCAGTACAGCTGGACGGGGAGGCAGTACGGTTCTCCCGGAAAAACTTAAAAAGCATTCTCTACAACCTGCTCTCCAACGCCGTCAAGTACCGCTCCCCCAACCGGCAGTTGCGCGTAAGAATCGCTTGTCATAAGCAGGAGGACTACCTGGTGCTTGTGGTAGAAGACAACGGACTGGGCATGGACATGCGTCAGGAGGAGAAAATATTTGCCCTTTTCAAACGCTTGCATGCGCATGTAGAAGGGACCGGAATCGGGCTCTACATGGTCAAAAAGATGCTGGAGAATGACGCAGGAAAAATCAAAGTAGAAAGCCAGGTTGACGTGGGCTCTGCTTTCAAGGTCTATTTCAAGCGGTAAAGTCCCGCAGGGATCATTCGGCGCCGGGCTGTCTGAGCCCGGACAATTTGAAAACAGAGGGCAGTACCGGATGGCTGCCGGGTCTTTTCTCAGCCTACACGAAAAAGGGGAAACCCAATGAATCGGAGGCTATTTGTAGATTATGGCCCGGTGTGCATCAATTCAATAGAAAAGGAAGTACCAACGTTCTCCTGGCTTTCTACCCGGATTGTTCCTCCGTGCATCTCCATAATCTGTTTGACGATGTAGAGGCCTAAGCCCGTAGTAGTTTCCCCCCGGGTGCCTTCCCGGCCGGCTTTGGTAAACATGTTGAAGAGGGTAGGCTGCAAATGGGCCGGAATACCAATCCCCGTATCACTGATTTGCAGAATTACCCTCCGGCCTTCCTGCCTGAGTGATATGGTTACCTGGCCACCCGGCTCAGTAAACTTTACCGCGTTGGAGAGCAGATTTTCCAGCACCCGCATGAACTTATCCTTATTGATTGAAGCGTACAGGGGTGCCGTCGGCGAATCAAATCTGATGACTATTCCCTTTTGATGGGCATTCACGCCAAGAACCGCCAGTTGGGATTCAAGATAGGGAGTCAGGTCAATTTTCTCAAAATCGCGGTCTGATTTAAGCTCTCCGATCAGGAGCAAATCCTTGATGATGGCATAGGCTTTTTCACAGGTATCGGAGATCATCCGGAGGAAGAGGAGACTTTGCTCCTTCTTTTCAAAGCCTGGCTCGGGTGGCAGCTTTTGCAGGTTTCTTTTGAGAAAACCCGTCAGGGAGGTGATCGTATTGATGGGACTTTTCAGGTCATGCGCCACCATGTGGACCATCGTCTCCTGGTACTCGTAGAGCTTTTTCAGATCCAGCTCCAAGGCTTTGCGCCTGGAGATGTCTTCCACAATGGTGTACCCCAAAGTTTCTCCGTTATCCCGGAAAATCATGGAAGTTACCTGGCACCACAGGATAGAACCGTCTCTCCTCACCAGGCAGGTCTCGATCTGGAAGGAAGGGATTTGCCGGGTCCACAGGTTTTCCTGCAACTCCTGCCAGTGATGGACAAAATCCGGATGGGCAAAGGCAGTGATCCTGGTGCCGATGATTTCCTTTTCCGGGTAGCCCAACATCTGCCTGAAAACATCATTGATCTGGAGGATGCGTAAGTCAGGAGCAATGATCTTATTGCCCATTTTCGACTGGTAGAAGATGGTTTGGAAACGCGACTGGCTTTCCTCGTACCGTTTTTCAACGGCGGTCTGTGCTTCGAGTTTGAAGAGTGCCTTAGCGTAATCAGCACGTAACTGTCGGTTTTCCCCGCGCAAAACCTGATTTTCCGCTTCCAGTTGCAGGAGCTTGTCCTGGGGAGGATTTATGCTGCCATCGGGACTCTCCATATTAATATAATGGGTTGGTTACAGGATTACGGTAAAGGTAAGGGACAATGGTGAAACATCAGACTCTTACCGGAGGCGTAACTGCAAAAGGGAAGCATGGGCAACTGCATGAGTAATGTCGGGCACAAGCTTCAACTCGAGCACCTTCACGCCCCGGAGATCGACCTGGTAGGCTTCCACCTGACGCGTAGTGCCGGGCGGAGAGAAAGTATACTGCTGACGCACGATCTGCTTGCAGGCAGGTTCTTCCTCCGGGCACCAGCTCAGCACGAATTCCTGGGTGCGGGCCTGCGCCAGCTCCTCGAAAAGCAGGTAAATACCGCTTAAAGTGATAGGGTTTTCAAAGCGGAGACGAATCACTTGCGGTCCTGGTGATCCGGCCCGCCACCCTGATCCGGCTTGGAGTGAGAGTGCCGCTTCAATGGGATAACCCTGCGCTTCCGAAGAGAGCTCCACCCGGGCCAGCTCCTCCGTGTTTATCCAGTCTCCGGTATGGGATACCTCCTCCGGGAAGGCTTGCTCAATGATCTGTTTGCGCATAAATCTTTTTTTCAATAACTTTTCCATAAACGGAAGCAGCAGGGGTTCCGGTTGGATTTTACTTCCACTTACCTGAAAATCCCCACCCCAAATGTTCCTGCGTCTGTTCCGATTGCAGCACCGCTGATCTGGGTATTCCGCAGTCAATCTGGTACAATCTGGTACAAGGCCGGCACTAGACGAGGGGTAAGGCAGGGGATCAGCTATGGGTTGCTCAACGGTGAAGTAAGCCAGTAAGTTTACCGGACTGAGTGCCATGATCAGAAAGTCAACGCGCTGAACGCAGCAGGTTTGGTGGCGTTCAATTCACTGACCCTCTGTTATACGCTATCAGTCTGCCTTTGGTTACTCCTACAGGGCCATTACCTTTTGATTGTGGCGAACCAATCGACCCGTACTGGATATCCATATTAACCGGATACCCGTATGAGCGGTTGTCTCTCACTTCAGGCCCCGGTTTAAGCCTAAGCCTTTCGTGACAGGAATCCGTATACTTTCCTCACTGACATAAAGAGCTACTCGATCTTTACGGGCATGCAGCAAGAACGAATATACCACTGGCTGGTGGATACCATAGTAGACTATGCGATCCTGATGCTGGATTTGCAAGGCAACATTCTGAGCTGGAATACGGGGGCCCAACGCTTGATGGGCTACCTGGAAAAGAGGCAGTGGGTCAGCACTTTTCCCTTTATACCCCCGGACCTGGTGGAGAGTGGATTTCCTGTTTACGAACTGGCCAAGGTAAACGAAGCCGGCCGGTTTGAACATGAAGGCTTGCGAAAACACAAAGATGGCTCCACCTGGTGGTGTCACGCGTGATCATCACCAGCGTCAAGGACCCGGCTGGCCAGCCAGTTGGTTACGCCAAGATCACCCGTGATTTAACCGAACGACGAAAACACCAACTGCAAATCCAGGAGAGTGAGGCCAGATACCGGATGCTGGTGGAAGGGGTCATGGACTACGCTATCTTCCTGCTGGACCCCTGGGGAATGGTGAGCAGCTGGAACCTGGGAGCGGAAAAAATCAAAGGCTATAAAGCAGAGGAAATCATTGGCAAGCCTTTTTCCCTTTTGTATCCCGATCATGCCGTGCAGTCAGGGATGGCGACCTATAGCCTGGAAATTGCTAAAGCAGAGGGCCATTTTGAACAGGAGGGCTGGCGTAAACGGAAAGACGGTTCTTTTTTCTGGGCCAATACCAGTATCTCAACGCTCTATAATGATGCGCACCAGGAAATAGGCTATTCGGTCATCACCCGGGACCCGACCTCCCGGAAACTGATGGAAGAAGGCCTGCGGGAAAGTGAGGAGCGGTACCGCCTGCTGGTGGAGGGCGTGAAGGATTACGCCATTTTCCTGCTGGACCCTTCCGGACGGGTGAGTTCCTGGAACCTGGGGCGGAACGAATCAAGGGATATAAGATGAATGAAATTCTTGGTAAGCATTTTTCCGTGTTTTATCCCTGCAGGCCATTGAGCAACAGTTTCCGGATTATGAGCTCAAAAAAGCCAGGCAGGAAGGCCGCTTCGAGCACGAAGGGTGGCGCATCCGCAAAGACGGCAGCAGTTTCTGGGCCAATGTGATCATCACCCCGCTGATCAATCCTACGGGCAGACTGCTTGGTTTTTCCAAAATCACCCGGATTTAACCAAGCGCAAACAACAGGAGGAGGAACTGACCCGCAGCAATGAAGATTTACATCACATAAACGAGGATCTGGATAACTTCGTCTACACGGCTTCCCATGACTTGAAAGCTCCCATTCTAAACATTGAAGGCTTGCTTAAAGCTCTGGAGAAGCAGATCGGCACGGAAGTTTTACAGAAAGAGGCAGTTGGGCGGACTTACCAGTTACTCTACGGTTCGGTGAACCGGTTTAAGGCAACGGTCAGGGACTTAACCCAAGTAGCCCGCATCAGCAAAGAAAGCAGCGAAGACGTAGATAGAATCGCTATAGAGGACATGCTGGCAGAAGTGCAGGAGGACCCGCACCCCAGATCCGGCAAGCGCAGGCCCAGGTAGCCATAAAACTGGATGGCGCCACCGTACTCTTTTCCCGGAAGAATCTAAAAAGTGTGCTCTATAACCTGCTCTCTAATGCCATCAAGTACCGTTCCCCGGAGCGGGAGCTCCAGGTCAGGATCACTTGCCGGCAGCAGGGAGACTACCACGTGCTCTCCGTGCAGGACAACGGACTAGGGATGGACATGCGCCAGGAAGAGAAGATATTCGGCCTTTTCAAACGCTTGCATGCCCACGTGGAAGGCACCGGGATAGGACTTTACATTGTCAAAAGAATAATGGAGAACGCCGGCGGAAGAATCGAAGTAGAAAGTCAGGTAGACGTTGGCTCTACATTCCGGGTATATTTCAAAAGGTAAGCAGGGATGATAAATGTAACACAAAACGTTCCAATACTGAGAGGGCAGGGAAGGAGCTACTTGCTTCCAGTCCTCAGATACCGGTGAGGGTTACCTGGGATACATATTCAGGCTATCACAACTCATACCGAGACTGTACAATGAACTGTGTCAGAGAAGCTAACTAAAAGACTACCTTTCAAACAGACACAGGACAAATGAAAACCAAAGAACCCTTCGGTTTTGAGGCCTTCAGGCAGGAGGCTATCCCAGGCTTGTATGAAGGCAAGCCAGTCAACGGCGGATGGACCTCCGATGCCTAGGATGTGCAGGTCCGGGCATCTCCGCCCCTTTGTTAAAACAGCCACGTTTGCCGTACAGGAAACTGTTCCCAACTTCAGAAAGTCCGCCAACATTCCCATCGCCGCGGCGCCCGACGGCGAATGGCAAAAGTTTGACTTCGCCTTTGTCTCCCGGTACCGGCTGGAAACCATGCTGGCCTTTCACCTGGGTTACCATCCCCAAACCGTTGAGCTGGGGGAATTGTGATAGCCGATTACGGCAGTCTCACCCCGGAAGAAATCCGCCTGCTGCCCGTGACTACCTTCTCGTACCCGGGCCGTGAACCGGAGGCCCCTTGGCGGGCGGAGGCGCAGCAGCGGATTGATTCCTTCCGGCCGGCCGGTATCAACGTTCAGGTATTCAACGGAGCCGGAAGCCCCCTGAGCGGCGCTACCGTGGAAGTGAAAATGAAAAAGAACGCTTTCAAGTTCGGCACGGCCGTCACGGAAACCTACCTGAGCATCAATGCCGGGGACAACGAAGCCCTGAGGGCGAACAAAAGAAGATATATGGAAGAACTCCAGAAACTGGGCTTCAGCTACGTCTACCCGGCAAACAGCTACAAGTGGGGAGCCTGGGAGAGCCAGTGGAATCCGGAGGCGGCAACCGGGTGGTTGCGCAGCCGGGGATTCGACGTAGCGGCGCACACCCTCATCTGGCAGCGGGGCGACAATGTGTCAATAGCCCCCCCGGATGTGTTTGCGCCTTCCATCCTGAATGAGCCGGCATTGCTCAAGCGCCGGGTAAACGACCACATCCGGCAGATCATGTACCACAACCGGGGAAGCATGGAGTCATGGGACGTAGTGAACGAGATCATCAACAACAATGTCATCACCAACCGGCTCGGCATCCGGGAGACGGCCAACTGGTTCAAGACCGTGCGTGCCTATGATCCTACCGCCAAAATCGTCATGAACGAGGCCGCCACCAATCCGGGCCCCGGGCAGGTGAGTCTTCAGCTCATCAATTCCACTGGCAGCGTAGTGAGGATATACCTGAATGATCGGGTGATGCAGACCGGCCACCACATGTTTGATTTCAATTCAGCGGGATTTAACTGCGGGTTGTATCTTTGTAAACTCGTTGTGGACAACCGCATTTACATCAGGAGAGTGATTGTCAGGGCGGATTAGCGCCGGCCCGCTGCCTTTCAGCCGGGAGGTCTGCCGGCGGGTGAACCTCCTGTTGAAGTTTGCCGGCTGAAAGGCAGCGGATACCGTCATATTCCCGTACCTTTCCTTTTTCGCAGGCCGTGCCTGTTTGCTTAAAAACAATAGCCCGATTCATGAAATTTAAACTTATCCTTGCCGGGGCGCTGCTCACCGGCATCTCGGCGTACACTTTCAAAACGGAACTTGCGGCGCTGGTCGCCGGCAAACGCTACTCGGCGGAAACCGGGCTCTACCTGCCGGCCGGCCTGGAGGCCACCCTGTGGGCGGAGTCTCCCCGGTTTTACAACCCCACCAACATGGACGTAGACGCCCGGGGACGCGTGTGGGTGACGGAAGCCGTAAATTACCGCCTCTACAATAACAAGCCCGGAGAGCGGCTTACCCACCCGGAAGGCGACCGGGTGGTGATCCTGGAAGACAAGGACGGCGACGGGGTGGCCGAGACTTCCAAAGTGTTCGTGCAGGACAAAGACCTGACCGCCCCGCTGGGCATCGCCGTCATCGGCAACCGGGTAGTTGTTTCCTGCGCCCCGGCGGTCATCGTCTATACCGATGGGAACGGGGACGATAAACCCGACAAAAAGGAAGTGTTCCTGACCGGCTTCGGCGGCTTTGACCACGACCACAGCCTCCACGCCGTGCTGGCGGGGCCCGACGGCCGGTGGTACTTCAATACCGGCAACGCCGGTCCCCACCAGGTCACTGACAAGGCCGGCTGGAAACTCCGGTCGGGCAGCATGTACAACGGCGGCTCCCCCTACAACAAAAACAATAAACCGGGTCTGGTCAGCGACGACGGCAAGAAATGGGTGGGAGGCCTTGCCCTGCGCGTCAACCCGGACGGCACCGGCCTTGCGGTGCTGGGCCACAACTTCCGCAACTCCTACGAAATGACCGTGGACTCCTACGGCAACCTGTGGCAGAACGACAACGACGACGACGGCAACCGGGGCTGCCGGGTCACCTGGCTCATGGAGGGTGCCAACCAGGGCTACTTCAGCGAGGACGGGTCCCGGAGGTGGCAGGCCGACCGCCGCCCGGGTCAGGAGACGGTCACGGCCCACTGGCACCAGGAAGACCCCGGCGTACTGCCGATGGGCGATAACTCCGGGGCTGGCTCCCCCACCGGCATCGTACTGAACGAGAGCGACCTGCTGGGGGAAAGCTACCGCGGCCTGCTGCTGAGCTGCGAGTCAGGACGGAACGTGGTGCTGGGCTACCAGCCCCAGCCGGAAGGGGCCGGTTACCGCCTCAACCGGCTCAACTTCATCACTTCCCTGCCGGAAAACGAAATTGAGGCGGCCAGCAGCCGGGCCCCGGTCACCGACAAGACCAAGTGGTTCCGGCCCAGTGACGCAGCCATCGGCACGGACGGGGCCCTCTACATCGCCGACTGGTACGACCCGGTGGTCGGCGGGCACCGCATGCGCGACAGCACCGCCCACGGCCGCATCTACCGGATCACGCCCAAAGGCAGAAAACTTGCCAGTCCCAAACTCAATCTCGCTACTACCAAAGGCCAGATCGAAGCCCTGCTGAGCCCGGCCGTCAACGTGCGGCACTCGGGCTTCGGGCTGCTGGCGGCCCAGGGGCCGAAAGTGATCAGGGACGTGAAGAAAATCTTGTCGTCGTCCAACCCGTACCACCGGGCCCGGGCGGCCTGGCTGCTGGCGCAACTGGGGCCGAAGGGCCTGACGGAGGTAGAAAAGCTCCTCACCGATAATGACCCCAACCTGCGGATCACCGCCTTCCGCGCCCTGCGGCAGGTGAAGCCGGATATTCTGCCGTACGCCCGGCAGTTGAGCCGCGACCCCTCCCCGGCGGTCCGGCGGGAGGTGGCCGTGGCACTCAGAGACCTGCCCTTTGAGCAGGTAAAAGACCTTGCCGTCGCGCTGGCCGCGCAGTACGACGGTCAGGACCGCTGGTACCTGGAAGCCCTCGGTACGGCGCTTTCCGGAAAAGAACAACAGATCTACCCGGTACTGGAAGCCGAGTCAGGCGGGGAACCGCTGCAGTGGAGCCCGCAGTTTGAAGGCCTCGCCTGGCGGCTGCATCCGGCAGCAGCGGTTGAGGCCTTCAGCGTCCGCGCTTCCTCAGCGCAACTGCCGGCGGAGCAACGCAAAAAGGCAATCGTGGCGCTGGGCTTTACCAAAGACCAGCGGGCCGCCGACGCCATGACCGTGCTGGCCAAAAGCAACCTGCCCGACGTGCGGGAGCAGGCCCTCTGGTGGCTGCAGTACCGCAAAAGCAACGAATGGAGCGAATTCGGCATCGAACTGCCGGCGGAGGCTCTGGCCATGAGCCCGGAAGCGCAGAAGAAAATGCTGGAACTGCGGGCAAAGGTGCTGAACCCCGCCCTGCCGGTGCCGGAAAAAGCGGCCGCCGCTGCCGAAATGGCCAGAGACAAGACCGGCGGCGAAATGCTGATCGGACTGGCCGTTGAGAAAAAACTGCCCGAAGAAGTGATTGCTGAAGTCAGCAAGGTGATTTTCACCAACCCCGACCAGTCGGTGCGGGTGCTGGCCAGCGACTATTTTGTCCGGCCGGGCGGTGTGGCCGCTTTTTCCATTCCCAGAATCGCCAAAACGCCCGGTCAGGCAGTGAAGGGGAAAGCCGTCTTCCAGAGCAGGTGCTCTGCCTGCCATAAAGTTTCGGGCGAAGGAAATGACATCGGGCCGGAGTTGACGCTGATCGGCAAGAAGTTCGATAAGTCCGGCCTGCTCGACGCCATTGTGAACCCAAGCGCCGGGATGGCTTTCGGCTACGAATCATGGCTCATCACCCGCAAGGACGGCACCACTGCCTCCGGCTTTCTGCAGGCCGACGGCGAGACGGTAATCATCAAAGGGCTCGACGGGCAGCTCCACCGGATCAGGGCCGCCGACATTGCTTCCCGCAAGCAGTTTGCCACCAGCATCATGCCCGAACCCGGTGCGCTGGGGCTGAACGGGCAGGACCTGGCGGATGTGGCCGAATACCTCCTCACGCTGAACGGCGGGAAGCAGAGCGGCGGTGGAAACGGGAAATAAGCAGGAAGACAGAAGCTAGTACTGCGTAACCTTGAATTCTAGCTTTTGAATTATGAATTTTAAGTGAATGACCGCATCCCTTGGTTCATATGCGGTCTTTGGTTTATATTATTCAGATAATTTGCTTATAATAATCAAGGTTACAAAGTACTAGTGGCTGATTGTCCCAAATGAGGTTGTATTCCAAGGGCTGTATGGTTAAATTGTTTAACTGTTAAACTGTTAGGTGGCTGTGAGGCCATAGTCAGATAACCGGCTGCATACAACCATTCAACCATTCAGCCATATAACCTTTCCTGTCAATACAGCTGGCAGATTGTTGTTTGGTAATCGAAAACAGAATGAAGGACGCATTTGATTTTCCGGGAAAAATTCCCCGGCGGGAGGCCGTCAGGCGGCTGCTGGCCGGCGGCGTAATGGGACTGGCTCCCGGCCGGCTGTACCCAGACGAGGCGAACCCGTTTTTCAGGCGGCTGCACCCTGCCCCGGTTGGCGGGGGCTTCTCGCTGCCGGGGTACTGGATCTGGTGCGGTTCAGTCATCCGGGGAGAAGACAACCGCTTCCACATGTTCGCCTCCCGGTGGCCCGGTTCGCTTTCGTTCTTTGGTCACTGGCTCCTCAATTCGGAGGTGGTGCGGGCATCGGCCGCCCGGCCGGAGGGGCCTTATCAGTTTGAGGAAGTGGTTCTGCCGGCCCGGGACGGTGGTTTCTGGGACGGCAGGATGACGCACAATCCCACCATTCACAAGCACAAAGACACCTATCTCCTGTTTTACACGGGCACCACCTATGACGGCCCCATGCCCACGCCGGAGAATCCGGAAGTCTGGGGTTCGCCCAAAAACCGGCAGGCCCGGCAGAACCAGCGCATCGGGCTGGCCACCGCCAGGTCGGTCAGAGGCCCCTGGATCAGGTCGGATAAACCGGTTCTGGAGCCCCGCCCCGGCAAGTGGGACGGGCTGATGACCACCAACGCGGCCCCCTGCGTGCGGGCAGACGGCCGCATTCTGCTCGGTTACAAATCGTCGGCCAACCAGAAAGACCTCCTGCGGATGGGTGTGGCCACGGCCCCCCATTTCAGCCAGCCCTTCCGGCGGCTCTCGGAACCCATTTTCAACTTCGACCAGACCGGCGACCACGTGGAAGACGGCTACATCTGGTGGGAGAACAACCGCTACAACATGGTCATGAAAGACATGAAGGGCGGCATCAGCGGCGAGAAAGGAGGCGGCATTCTGGCCTCTTCCCGGGATGGCGTACGCTGGGAAACTGCCCGCCCGGCCAAAGCCTACTCCCGCACCATCCGCTGGGACAACAGAGAGACCACGGTACAGGGGCAACTCGAACGCCCCCAACTGCTCATTCAGGACGGACGGCCCACCCATATTTTCTTTGCTACCGGCAACGGCGGGGGCGGGTACGAACATATGACCAAGTCGTGGAGCATGGTCATTCCCCTGAAATAACCCGTCATAAAAAACAAAAATCAGATAATTACTTTAAGTATTCAGGTAGATTGCTTTATTTGGTCCACTTCATGCGGACCCGGACCATCTGTACTGAAACAGTATGGAGCCGGCACCTGCCTGCCTGTTTGTCTACCTCAAACTTTCCCGGAAGGGATCAAAAGATTACCGGATGAAAAAACTACTTACGCTGATTATCCTGATGCTGCCGGCGTGGGCCCGTACGGTTACGGGCAGGATTACCTCACAGGCGGACGGGGCAGGTAGTCCAGGCGTGGACGCCTGGACCAGTACAACAGTACCTTCTTTTGAGAAAGTCCTGATATAGAGCGCGACATAACTTGTCGGAAACCGGACCGCAAGGTGGTGACGCCTTCTATATGTGTCCTGATCGCAGGCCTCGCCGGCAGGGGCGGGTGCCGGCGCGAGGCAGAGACAGGCAGGTTTGTAAAGATTGGTTTACTTTTGCACGGGTACTTAAAATGGCGCAGCCACTTACAGACTGTGTCGTATCTTTTCCGGCAAGTCATGTCGCCTTCCGTATGTTACGTAAAAATGTAATCCATTGCCTGCTCCATGCTTTGGCCTTTGCCTGCCTGTATGCCTGTGCCCGCCCGGCCCGGCAGACAAAGCCGGAAACAAACGGCATCCAGACCATTACATCTGATAAAGGCTTATATACCCTGTCTGTGCCGGGCATACGCCTGCAGGTTGATGCAAACCTTTCCGGCAGGATTACTTCCCTGCAACTAAACGGGCAGGAGGTACTGGGGCAGCCCGATACCCACCCGGAAAACTATGGCTCCACCTTCTGGCCCTCGCCGCAGCGGGACTGGGGCTGGCCGCCATACCCGGCGCTGGATGGTGACCCTTACCAGGCCGTTATCAACCATGCCGGTCTGCAACTGCTCAGCGGGGAAGACAGCAAAAGCGGGTTGCAGTTCGGTAAAAACATCTCCCTGCGGGCAAAGGATACGCTGATCCGGATTACCTATACGATAAAAAATATATCCGCAACCGATAAACAGGTGGCACCCTGGGAAGTAACCAGGGTGCCTTCCGGTGGCCTGAGCTTTTTCCCGAAAGGAGATGCCCGGTCGTTGCGGTCAAACCTGGCCGTGCAGGATTCATCGGGAATCATCTGGTTTGCCTATGACTTTGACAGGATCACTGACCGGCAGAAACTGTTCATGAACGGCCGGGAAGGTTGGCTGGCCCATGTCTGCAAGGGTATCCTGCTGGTCAAGCAGTTTCCTGACATAGCCTCCTCCCGGGCAGCCCCGCAGGAAGAAGAGGTGGAAATATTTGCCCACGAAAACAGGCAGTACATTGAGCTGGAAAACCAGGGCCCTTACCAGACCCTGCACCCCGGGGAAACTTTACAGTATCAGGTGAACTGGTATGTGCGGACACTGCCTCCCGGCATGCAGGCAGCAGCAGGAAATAAAGCTTTGTCCGGCTATGTCAGGCAGTTGGTGAAGCCGGAAAAAGAAGCCCTCCGGAACTGATGGTTCCCGGAGACATTCAGGGAATCATGTGAACAGAACCCCACCCCAATCCCCTGCCTGCCGGACAGGCAGGGGATTGGGGATTACTTAGTTTTTCCCTATAGGTCTACAGGAACCGAACAGATGAATGAAGTCACTGACTCTCAGAAGGATTGCCAAATTCATCCTCGTAGGCCAGTTTGTTTTCGCCGTCATACAGCCTCAGGTAGTCAACCGAACCGGTTCCTTTAAAGCCCAGGCTGATCCCCTTTATGGCTCCTATGTCCTTGTTATAGGAGAGTTGCCTGATCAGTTCGTCCTCAAAAAATATTTTAACCTTTTTACGCCTGACCTCAATGCGGATGCTGCGCCAGCCGGTCAGGTCCCTGCCGAACTTGCTCAGGTTATGAAACACCCCCTTCATGCCTACTTCCGCAAAGTTCAGCTTGACGTATTTGGTAGATCCCGGTTTTACGAATACTACGTTTGCCCTGGAATGCTTCCCGGTCACCTCGATCAAAGCATCAAAACAGGGAACACCCCCTTCTGAAGCGGGAACTTTGATTCTGGTTTCCAGCAGAAAATCATCGCACGGATATCACCTGGAGCCCGGCCAGTCCGGCTACCGGCAATGCAGTTACTTTTTCAGCCGCCATCAAGAACCAGGGCGGTATGGCCACGCCGGCCGGCGTTATCCACGGGGTCGCTTTTTCGGTGAACGGTGCCTTTGTTTCCTGTTCGGATAATTCTACCGCCTCACTGGCTGCCGGGGCATCCCGTACGGTAACGGCCAATGCGTGTGGGATCAGCTGGACGGCTGGGGCAGCGGGCAATTACATGGTAGAAGCTGTTGTGGATGACATCAACCGGATTGCCGAAAGCAACGAGACCAACAACCGGTTCTCAAAAACACTTACCGTATCTTCCTTCATATCGCTTGAAGCAGAATCAGGTACGATTACTGCCCCCATGCAGATCTACAGTAATGCCAATGCTTCCGGAGGCAGTTATATAGCCGTAGCACCAGGCAACAACAGTACATCCGCTGCTCCTTCTACCGGCAAGGCAAGTTACAGCTTTTCAGTGCCTTCGGCCGGCGCCTATAAAATATGGGGAAGAGTACTCACGCCTACCAATGCCGATGATTCTTTCTGGGTAAGAGTGGACGGAGGCAACTGGATCAACTGGAATAACATTACCCTGTTTACAAGCTGGGGCTGGGATGATGTACACGATGCCAATAACGCCAACACAGCGGTGACATTCAGTTTAAGCGCCGGCACTCACAGTCTGGAAGTGGCCTACCGGGAAGACGGGACAATGCTGGACAAGCTGCTGATTACCGATAATCTGTCTTACACTCCGGGTAGTTCGGCCCGGGTAGGTTTTGAGGCAGCGGCAGAGAAAACAGCCTCCCCTGCCATACTTCTTTCTCCCAATCCGGCTACGGACAGAGTAACCCTGAAACTGGATGGGGTGGGGGCAGTTGCAGTAAAAATAACTGACCTGCAGGGAAGGATACTGCTGAGTAAACAGCTAAGTGGGGAGCCGGTACTGAATGTAGCCCATCTGGCAGGCGGCCTGTACGTGGTACACCTGACTGTGGGGGGCAGAGCAGTTACGCAGAAACTGCTTATTCAGCGGTAATAACATAAAGAAATGATTGTGCCGGCAGGCTGGCCCCCTCATAAGGGCAGCCTGCCGGCACAATCATTTCTGATACCCTGTTAAGCGTAGTCCCGGACTATGCTTCTCTACGGACATAAACCTGATTTTGCAACTCCCCGGCAGACCGGAGAACCGGCAGTTGGCCCCGTGGCTGCTCCATTTTTGGTAGTGGTAAAAATTAAAGACTTTTCCAATTCCACACGCTAAACGCCGCCCAACGGTATAATATAGCCGGCGTCTTAACTTGTCGGAAAAGAAAAGTGTCGTTAAACCTTTCGGATTACCCAAATCCGAAAGGTTTTTCCGAAAGGATACGACCCGGCCTATAGATCAATGAAAGAACGCTGCATTATTTCTAACCTAAGTTATTCATTAACAAACCGTTGGAAATCGTTCACCTTTTTCAATAACATAACATCTGTTTTCCATTCGGCCAGGTCTCTTTCATAAGCGTCCTGGGTTTTAATGAGCCTGAGCGTATGGGGCGACCCTTTTCTGATTGTCTCGGTCCTCAGATCAATGGTTACATTTTTAATTGCGCTTTCCATTTCGCTCCGCCCAGCCTGAGGTTTTCGATAATCAAAAACCTGTTGTACAGGCGACTGTAAAAAATCGGCTAAAAGAGCCCATACTTTTTTATAACTGCCGGAAGATTGGGGTAATGGCCTTGACCAGTCAGCCGGAGGCAGGGGTTTATTGTTAACCCGGACTGTCAGGTCTTTTTTGCAAACGGCGATGATCCGGGTAGCCAGGGCCGATTCTGTATCCCATTCCAGCGTTGCTCCCACCAAAACATCATTCACATATTTTCTGGTTAATACTTTTGTGAAAGCTTCAGTGGTAACCTTTTGCCATGCATTATTCCCGGCCTTGAGTTTGCTCAGTTTAAACGCGTTTTGCAAAATATCTTTTGCCATGGCATGTTCTGATTCGTCAGAAAGCCTTAAAGCATGTAGGTATTCAGGGATTTGATCCGTTTGCTTCATTACAAACGCCTTGTATTTACCGGTATCCGGCAATTCGTTTAAGACAGAAAGGAGATGCTGAATGGTGAATGACTGCTCCTTCTTTCCGGCAGCGCTGAATATTTTTTCAAAGCAGCCAACCGGATAGGTTTCAGGCAATTTTTTCCAGTGTTCAATGGAAATCAGCCCGAAATAGTTTATCAGAAAAACTGAGCCTTCTTCACTGAGGTACTTTTCATCGTTCAGATTGATCAACCAATCTGCCAGCGGACTATAATCCAAATGTTTTCCTGGGTTATTTTCATCTAAACCTTCTTCAGCCAATCTTTTGATCAATGCTTTTTCGGCTGGTTCAACAGCATTCCAATGTTTATTATAATAAGCTATCCATTCCAGTTTATTTTCCGGACTCAGACCGGCCAGCATTTCATACTGGTATTTTTTAGGCCACAAAAAAACTGCTCCATAATGATACCAATACTGCATTTCCATACCGGCATTGCCTGTGTAGCCTTCCGCTTGCTTCTCAGCAGGCTCTCCCTCATTTAATTTGACTGCCGAAATGAGGTCTTCTGCGGCAAAACTGATATTTCTCAGGGCCGGTATACCTTCGGGCATCCAATGCTCTATCTCTATGCCCTCATCATATATTTCTCCCATCGTACCATATTCTTCCAAATCGGGGTCATCATAGTGGTCATAATCATAATACCTTTTTCTATTTCCCGATGAGGATGAACCCTTGCGGTAATCTATCTCCAGCTCGCCGGATTGATAGGACGTAACCAGGCCCAATTTGGCGTAAAACCCTGCTTTTTGCGCAGCCCGCAGGAGCGCTTCGGCTTTAGGGCGGTCATTCAGCTTGAGCGTTTCCATGGTAAAATTTGAAGGCGTGTATTGATGCCCCAACAGTACGGTTTTCGGAATATTCCGGTCTTCTTCACAAGTTTTCAGAATAGCAGTCAGCCTGTCGGCATAGCCACCCAATTGATGAAGCTGTATTTTTTCCCTGCCCTTATTTTGTACCAGGTTATAAATCAGACATACCCGGTATCCGGAGGTAATGGGTGTGATTTCGTGTTCACAGTCGGCATAAAAGGCCGCAAATGGTATCTGGTATTGGTTTGCGGCTTCAGAAAAATCTATTGTTTCTGTTCTTCCGTCAAATTTTACAGTTAATTCTCCTCCGCTATGTTTAGAAGGCAGGCCAATAATCAGCGTACCAAACATCCCTTTTTCTTTTTCAGAATCTTTATGTGCTAAAAAGAAATCGCCTTTTTCATAGATCAGTAATTTGTAAAAACTGGCCGATACTGTATGTTCCCCAATGCCCAGACCGGGCTTAACAGAATGTTCGATAAGGTTTTCAATAAATTTATTCCAATCGCTGTTGTTAAAGGTTATTTGGCTTGCATCAATTTCCCAGGCACTCCTCACGTTTGTGTCAAGCACCGTCTTGCTGCCCTTGCCAAAAGGAGCTTTACGGGCAGTTTTTATCATCGCTTTTATTTCCAGAGGATTGATAGGGAAACCGATCTCACCAACTCCCTGAACCTCCAAACCAGGGAAAAGAAAGCGACTGCTGCCCGTACTCACAAAAGAACCGCTTGCTTTGATTTCGTTTAATACATGGAGCAATTGTTTTTTAAAATCTGGCATCAGATTATTTTTAAGAAAGACAGAAACAACTTTGGGGGTTTATGAAACAAAAAGTCATCGGCCTTACTTTCTATCCCTCTTTCAAAGAATTCAAGCAGGCCATCTTCCATTTCTTTGACCATTTGGACGAGTATGAGTACGAACTCAAAAACCTGCTCAGCTTACAATTCCAGATCCTTGAGTGTCCTCTCTCAAAAGTTACCTGAGTGAGGCCGATAACTTCTGCCCTCTTTTTTCCGAAAACCACTTTGTGGTGAGTATATATAGACCGCGTCTTCACTTCCCGGAATAAAACAGAACAAAACCTTTACAGGTTTGAAACCTGGTAAAGGTTCTTCCGACGAGCCCTTCCGACAATTATTTTTCGCTGATAACGGCTTCCAGCTGCGAAGGAACTGGCGCTATTCCAGCGCGGTGCCGCTCCACTTCCCCCATCAGATCGGCAATGATGTTGGCATGACCGGCAGCCACGTTGTACTTTTCCGACGGGTCGTTTTCCAGTTGAAACAGCAGCGGCGGATCGTGGTTCACCGGCGGCTCTTTGGAGTACGAAGGCCGGGTGGTCAGGTGCATTTTCCAGGCGCCTTTCCGGATGGCGTATAGCTCCCGGCCGTTGTAGTAAAACACCTTGTCCTGCACCCCCGGTTTTTCGCCGCGGAGTACCGGGCTCTGGTCTACTCCGTCCAGTTGGCGGTCCTTGGGCAGCGGTACGCCCGCCAGGGTGAGCAGGGTTGGCAGCAGGTCCATGGTGGTGGCAATGGCATTGGTTACCTGTCCGGGTTGAATGACGCCGGGCCACCGGGCAATGGCCGGTACCCGCATCCCGCCTTCGTAGGTGGAGCCTTTGCCCTCAAACAACAGCCCGGCCGAACCGCCTTCTTCTTTCTGGGGCAGCCAGGGACCATTGTCACTGGTAAAAATAACGAGTGTATTCTCATCAATGCCCAGTTCCTTTACGGTTTGCAGAATTTGCCCCACGCTCCAGTCGAGCTCCGTTACCACGTCGCCGTACAGGCCCCGGGCGCTTTTGCCCTGGTAGTCAGCAGAGGCAAACAGCGGTATGTGCGGAAAGTTGTTGGGATAGTAGAGAAAAAACGGCTGATCCCGGTTTTTCCTGATGAACGCAACGGCTTCCTGCGTATACCGCCTGGTGAGCTGGCGCTGATCGGGCTCGGTTTCCAGCACCGTCGTGTTCCGGAGCAACGGCATGGGCGGATAGCTGGCATTTTTTGCCTGAATCATGTCGTTGGAATAGGGAATGCCGAAGTAGAAGTCAAATCCGTGCCGGTTGGGCGAGTACGCCGGCAAATGCCCCAGGTGCCACTTGCCAATGCAAGCCGTGGCGTATTGTTTCGCCTTGAGGGCTTTGGCAATGGTGATTTCGCTTTCGGGCAAGCCCCCGGCGGAATTGGGAAACAGGACGGCCCGCTTGCCGCACATGCCATTGCGAATGGGCAAGCGTCCGGTGAGCAATGCAGCCCGGCTGGGCGTGCACACGGGCGCGGCTACGTAGAACTGCGTAAACCGCATGCCTTCCCGGGCCATCCGGTCCAGGTGAGGCGTGCGGATGGTCGGATGCCCGTAGCAGCCCAGGTCACCGTAGCCTAAATCGTCGGCAAAGATGACAATGAAGTTGGGCGGCCGCGGGGTACCCGCCCGGCTTTTGCCTGGCGTACCGGTGGTTTGCCCCCAGGCCGTCCCCAGCATCACCAGCACAAACAAGGGTATGTGTAAATATCTTCTCATACGAGAACAATGGATTTAAAGCAAGTTAATCAATTCTTCGTTGTTACCTGGCCCGCAGGATGACTCCCGCGTGGCGAAAACCCGTTTCGCCGCTGTTTAATACCTTGACGCCGAATTCGGCTACCGGATCGGGGTACGAAAAAGCAAACACGCTCATGGAGAGCTGGGCCAGCACCACAATATCAATCTGTTCTTTTTTTTGAACGTTGCGGATGGTGTCGGCAATGGCCTGGTTGTGTTCCGCAATCCGACCCGCTCCCAGATCATGAAACGCATCCTCGATGGTAGCACCGGTAAATTGCACCGTTTTGCCTAACCGCTGCGCCGTTTCATGCAATAATTGCTGGGTGCTTTGCACGGTAGGACCGTGGGTGGCAATCACCAGGATTTTTCCTTCCGACCGGACGGCTTCTTCCATCATGGCTTCGTCAATCTGGATGACCGGTACGCCTACCGGCGCCATTCGTTGGCTCACCTGGCGGAAGGCCCGGTTCATGGTGGAGCAGGAAATCAGCAGGGCATCCACCTGCACCAGATCAAACAAGTCTTTGGCGTATTGCGTGAACAAGTCGATGTTAATCTGCGGTGGCCCTTCCGCTCCGCGGCTGTGCGCCTGCATAAAGTTAAGTTGCACGGCTTCGTTGCCCACGTTGATGATTTTTACGCCCGGCAGCAAATGTTTGCCAAAGTAAGTAGACCACAGACTGACCCAGGAAGAGCCGTTAATTACCCCCAGCTTTTTTCCGTTCAGTTGCGGGTCCGGACCGGGCTCCTCGGTGAGGGTCGGAACCCCCGTTACCTGCATGTACGCCTCAAATAAGGGAATGGGATTTATGGCATCAGGGTTGACTTTCATAGCAGTTTTGTTATTCTCGTTCTGTAATACGGTTTCCGGTTGCTTGCTTCACAGTGAATGCTTGATGCTATTCTACGGTACATTAATCAGTTTTTGCGTTTTGGGGAACCTCACCCCCGGCCCCACTCCCCCGGAGAGGGGAGAAAAACCGCATTTTTGCTCCCCCCACTCATGAGGAGAGGGGGGTGGGGGGTGTGGTCCACCAGAACAATGTAACGTAGTATAAATTTATGCTTCATTCAAATTAGTAATGGGGAATGCGTCGTTTAGAAACCGCACCCCGGCAAAAAAAGTGGTTTACTTAATTTCCAGCCATTTAGGCCGGAGCAGGAAAAACAGCGCCGCCAGCGACACGGTGAAGAAAACGGCTAACAACCCAAATATGGCATTGTAACCACCGCTTTCCTGGGTCATCTCTCCCACTTTCTGCACGAGGAAGGCGCTAAAACCCGTTTCGGCGAAACCTACCAGTGCCGCTACCGTGGCTACCCGCCGGGCGGCTATATCCTGTTTAAATGCCTGCTGGTTAGCCTGCCAGGCCGCCAGCCCGAACACGTACGCACACAGTAAGACCAGGCCGGAGGTAATTGACGTAATTTGCGGCAGAAACAAAATAGACATCATCAGCAGGTAACTGCCCACAATGACTATTTTCCGGCTGCGCAGAATAGATACCCCTTTTTTTGCCAGCCACCATACCAGGGCACCGCTTACCCAAAGCCCCAGGTCCTGCGCCAAATAGATAATTGTTAGTTTATTGCCCAGCGTCTGGTCGTACGGCATTTGCCAGGCCTGGGTCAGGTACGAGGGCAACCATTGCGAGATGAAGTACCACCCGGGGATGATGCCTACGCCGATGAGGGTAACCCCCCAGAAAGCCGGCGACCGGAATATATCGGCCAGGCTAACCCGTTCTCCGGTAACGGAAGCAGTCTCGGGGGCGCGGGATGCGGGCCAGTGCAATGCCCGCCGTTCGGGATGCCGGAAAATCAGCAACCAAGGCACGAGCCACAGCAGGCCCAGCAAACCGGTGGCAAAAAAGCTGTAACGCCAGTTGTAGTACGTCGAGAAAAAAATAACGAGTTTGGGGGCCGCCAGCGTAGCCAGTACCGCGCCGCTGTTGAAAATACCCGCCGCCAGGCTGCGTTCGTTGGCCGGAAAAATACGGGCAATCAGCAGGAGGCAAATGGGAAAATTTACGGCTTCGAACACCCCCAACAGGTAGCGTAGCCACAGAACGTCGGAATAGGAAGTAGCCAGCCCTACCAACATGGTGCTGATCGTCCAGCCGGTGACCATCAGGGGAAAAAACAGGCGGATATTGCGCACCCGGTCCAGCAGAATCCCGATAAACAGGTGGGAAAAGGCGTACGAGTACACAAACGCCGCCAGCAATTTGCCGCGCCCGGCATTGTCCAGCCCGAATTCTTCACTGATGGGTTCAATCGCCACGCTTAAGGTCTGGCGGTCGAAATAGTTGATGAAGGTAGCCAAAAACAAGGTACCCAGCACCCACCAGCGCCAGGTGCGTTCGTACCAGTTACGGGGTGGCGTGGAGAGGGCTTTTTCCGGCGTTTGCGTGGGATGAATCATGGCTGGGATCAGGTTACCGGCTTTAGGCAGAGGGGTAATGGAAGACTTTCATCAGCTTGATCAGTTCCCTTTTTACGTTTTTCATGTGCTCCTGCATGGCTTGTTCGGCTTTCTCCGGATTTTTCTCTAAAATAGCCTGGACAAATGCTTCGTGTTCCGCTACCGTTTTTTCAATCCGTCCCTCTAAGGCCAGCATTCCCACTTTCAGGCGGTGCCATTGAATGTTCATATTCTTGATAATGTTCTCACTCTTTTGGTTTTTAGCCATTTTAAATACCACACCATGAAGTTTGCGGTCAATGGCCAGCCAGTTTTTGAGTCGAAGGGCTTCGCTTTCCTCGTTCTGCGGTTTTTCGGCGGTAAAAGCTTTCATTTCAGCCATAATTTTCCGGAGTTCCTTAAATTCCGCCTCCTCGCCGCGCAAAGCAGCCCATTTGGCTACGGCTCCCTCTAAATATATTTTTATATCAAAGATCTCTTCGATTTCTTTGATCGTGAGAATGTAAACTTTTTTCCGGCCGTTTTTGGTTACGATTAATCCTTTCTCTTCCAGTTTCTTAATGGCCTCCCGGATGGGGGTCCGGCTGATGTTCAGTCTTTCGGAAAGCGCCATTTCAGTGATTACCTCCCCCGGTTCCATCTGCATCGTGAGAATGAGGTGTTCAATGGTCTCGTACGCTTCTTCCCAGGCTTTTTTGTTAATTTGCCCTATTTTTTCAGTTATTGTTTTGATCATTTTCCAGTCAGTTTAGTGTATACACTTTTTAGCGATTGGGCATTTCCCACGTTTCCGGGAAAAACCACGTACAACATACCCGGATGTTTACTGCCTTTGCCCAACTGCCATACGGGTACGCCCGGTTCGATTTGTCCCACTACCACCCCTTCGGTCAGGTGAAGTCCTTTCCGGGCGACGTCCAGGGAAGTAATTCCGCCCTTGGCAATGATGAAATCAGGGGCCACCGTTAACTGGTTCACCAGGGTTGACAGAAAGTCCGAGATGATTTCCCCCGCCTTGAGGCGACTTTCGTAATCACCCTGTAAGGCATATTCCCTCTCGGTATACACCACTACTGACTGACCGGCGCTTAGCCAACGGTCTACCTGCCGCGTTAATTCACCCAGGTACCGGGCACATGCGTCCGAAAAAATGGTTGCCAGTTGCACGGCTACCCGTTCCAGGTTATCTTCCTGCAGAAGGCATTGCAACTGCTCAGTCGTTTTTTGAACGTGTGACCCCACCACGATTAATCCTTTGGTCGCTACCGGCAGGGGCTCAAATAATGCCTTATCCTCAATGCCGGCCCTGATTTTTACGAAAGAAGCCGCGGTCCGGTACAAAAAACGCTTTCCTTCTTGTTCGGACCGGCACAGGGCCAGGGCAACCACCTCCAAATCTTCATCACGCATCGCATCGACCGTGACCGGAACCGTTCCCTCTACCTTTTTCAAAATCTGATGGACCTGCTCCACGCCGCCCTCCCGAATGTCACTGAGGGTAATTTTTACTACTGCTTCCTGCGTCCAAAATCCTTTCGATTGTTCTGCTACCCAGGCGGGCAGGTAGGAATGGGCGTACCCGAAGACCGGGTCCCGGGCAAACTCAGTCCGGTGCACTTCCACCAAGGCATCCTGCTGCTCCAGGTAATGGGTTCCGTCAATGGTATACCGGCCTCCCTCTCCAAAAAAGGGAATGATCAGAACCCCGTCGAAGGGTCCGCACGTTTGCAGTAAAGTCATTACCTCCGCCCCAAAATGCCCCCTGAGCGTAGAATCACTCCGGCTGATGATGCGTAAAGCATGGGCAGGAATGCACCCGGTCAGTACGGTGGCAATCTGCCGGGTAAGGGCAGCCGCTTTTTCGGCGCCGTACGCCCGGGTATTGGTCAGAATAAAAAAGATATCGTGGTGAGCGGCGGTTTCAGCTACGGTTTCCCGGTCCCAGGTGGTGAGAATCTTCACGTCGTGTACCGTCTGACAACCGGTAGGATCGTCATCGAGCACCACCAGCTTGATCCCCCCGGATTGATTAAGACCCCGGATCGTTTCCCGGGCGCCGGGCAACGTCCGTACGGCCGGAACGGGATGGAATAAGCCGGCAGGTTCCCTTGGGTGGCTCACTGGTGTTAAGTTTTGTTTTGGAAGCAATTGTATACAAATATTTGGTAATTTAAAATACAATAAGTTTTTTATTTTACCCGCCCCTTAACGGCTACCAATCAAAAAATAGGGGTATGCTGAGCGATTAAAAATTTATTTTCTTAATAGCATTGCCAAGTAGCTAATAATTGTATACAATTGTAAGCGTAAATGTACTTATGATGCAACTTACAACGGACGAATTACGACACTTGCAGGAGAGGGCCTACCAGATCCGCCGGCTGTCGGTTGAAATGATTGCTTACAGCCAGTGGGGACACATTGGCGGCTCGTTCTCAATGGCCGAACTGCTGGCCGTCTTGTACTTCAAGGACATGAAGCTGGACCCGGAGCAACCGTCTTTGGAAAACCGGGACCGGCTTATTTTGTCCAAAGCCCACGGTTCCCCCGCCCTGTACGCCGTGCTGGCCCTTAGAGGATTTATGCCCGAGGAGAAAATTTACCAATACTGTGAACTAGGGGGTTTGGAAGGGCATACGCACATAGAAAGCGCCCCCGGCATTGAAGCGACCGGTGGCCCGCTGGGGATGGGGCTCTCGGTGGCCGTGGGCATGGCCATGGGACTGCGCCGGAAAGAAAATCCCCGCTCCCGGGTCATTTGCATTTTAGGTGACGGAGAGTGCAACGAAGGCAACGTGTGGGAAGCGGCCATGTCGGCGGCGCATTACCACTTAGACAACCTGATTGCGATAGTAGATTATAACAAGGCAATGGCGAAAGGATTTGTCTGGGATTTGATGGGCATTGAGCCGTTTGCCGATAAATGGAAAGCCTTCGGCTGGAACGTGCTCGAGATTGACGGCCACGATTTGCAGGAGGTAGCCCGTGCTTTGTACACGGCCCGGTGGGTCAAAGCCAACGGGTCACCCGTCGTGATCATTGCCCATACCGTAAAAGGAAAAGGAATCGAGCAGGCGGAGTTTAATTACAAATGGCACACCCACGCCCCGGACCCGGAAACGGCTGATGCCATGCTGCGGGAAGTAGCCCGCAACTACGGTTATCCGGAAGAAGGGTACAGTAAACTGGAAAAAGCAGTAGAAAAAGAAACATTTTATGGCGGAGAATAAGACAAATACCGAGGAATTCCGGGACGCATTCGGCAAAACACTCATCGAGTTGGGAAAAGAAAATCCCAAAATTGTTTTTCTCGACGCAGATTTACACACTTCCACGAAAGCCACCGGATTCAAGCAGACCTTCCCGGACCGGTTCGTGCAGGTAGGGATTGCCGAGCAGAATTTGTTTGGCATCGCGGCCGGTCTGGCGTTCGAAGGCTTTGTGCCCTTCCCTTCCACTTTTGCCGCTTTTGCCTCCCGAAGGGCGCTGGATCAGATTGCCATTTCCATCTGCTTTCCCAATATCAACGTCAAAATTCCCGGTTCCTACTGCGGGGTTCCCACCAGCCGGGCGGGCGGATCGCACAATTGCATTGAGGATCTGGCGGTGATGCGGGCCTTGCCGAACATGAAAGTGGCCGATCCCGGCAGCAACGAAGACCTGCGCCAGATTATGAAAACCGCCGTGGCCACGCCCGGCCCGGTATACTTCCGGGTTACCCGCTACGCCGTGCCCGAACTGTTCGGCCCGGAGCACCGCTTCGAGTGGGGCAAAGGCGTGGTGCTCCGTCCGGGGAGTGATGTTACCTTGTTCGGAACGGGCGTGATGACACACTTTTGCCTGGAGGCAGCCGGCATCCTGGCCGAGCAAGCCATCCAGGCGGAAGTCGTGCACCTGGCTTCGGTAAAGCCCATTGACAATAAGTTGATTGTAGAATCTGCGCTTCGGACCGGCTGCGCCGTTACGGCTGAAAATGCAACCATTTATGGCGGCCTGGGCGACGCGGTGAGCCAGGTACTGGCCGAAGCACACCCCGTACCGGTTCACCGGATTGGGGTGCGGGACCAATTTGTCGAAAGCGGCGGCATTGAGGAGCTATTTGCCCTGCACCAAATGACACCCCAGGATATTGCCAACGCCGCCCTCCAGGTAATTCGCAAAAAAGCAAAGAGTGAACAGGAAGCGATATGAAGCTACGGGTTGGGCGCTGCTACGGCCAGCTAATGCTTTTATCAGAATAATAAAGGATTAACGCACAGACCAGACCAGGCTTGCTACCCGGTGACCTTCGTACGCCCTTTTAAAAATAGAACCTTTCTAACAAAAAACTTCATTTAAATTGTAATGTATCCGGTAGCAGGATAAGGAAGGCTACCTGAGTGCGGTAATCTGTAAGAATTGTGGTGATAACCATTATGGTAATAACCAAAGTGTACTTCGATGCTTGGCCAGTTGCCGATGAAAAACCAGTTGGGGAAGTTTCTCGCTGGTTTTATACTTTTCCCTTATTCTGCGAGTTCAGAGTTTCCTATTGAATTAGTCTAATTAATTCCTAACCCTTAATTCGCATTTTAAACCAGACCTGACTATGAGGATTGCTGCATCCTGTTGTTTGCTGACACTTGGCCTTTTGGTAGCCGTTCTGCCTCCCGCTGCCGCACAGGGAAATGAACTGACTATCCAGGGAACTCGGTTCCTGCTGAACAATGAACCATTTCCGTTCACGGGTATCAGCTTTTTTAATGCCATTTATAACCCGGCTTTCAATAAAAGTTCTGCTGACCGCAAAAAATGGCTGGAAAAATTCGGGCGCTACGGCATTAATGTGCTGCGGGTATGGGGGCAGTGGGACAATAAAAACGGCTTTGTGGATAGTGGTCCAAACAGCACTTTGTACCATCCTGACGGTAGCCTGCGAATGGAGCACGTAAACCGGCTAAAGGAAATTATTCGCGATGCGGACGCACTGGGCATGGTTATCGAGGTAGCTCTTTTTTCACAGGAGAGTTACCACAACGACATCCGGCTGACACCTGCCGCTTCCGACCAGGCAGTGGCCGCCATTACCAAAGAACTGCTGCCCTATCGTAACGTGGTGATTCAGATTTGGAATGAATTATCAGACCGGGTACTGGATCATGTTAAGACGGTAAAATCAGTAGATGCTAAGCGGCTGGTAACCAACTCGCCGGGCGTAGCAGGAATTTTGGGCGACCGGGTACAGAACGAAACGTTGGATTTTTTGACTCCTCATACCAGCCGCCAGTCCGTGGGCAATCACTGGGAAATTGCACCTCATGAGATTGCCTACCTGTTGAAACGATACCAGAAGCCGGTTGTTGATGATGAACCGGCCAGAAACGGTACGCCTAAATTTGGTGGACCCAAAGATGCCGCCTACCCGCACGAGCACATCCTGCACATTTATCAAGTCTGGCAGCAGAATGCTTATTTCGTTTATCACCACGATATGTTTCAAACCGGCTATAATACGCCTGCCATACCGCCGTCAGGCATTCTCCCGATCCCGAATTCAATCCGTATCATAAAACAGTACTTGAATTCATTTCACACCGGCAGAGGTACATGAAATAATAAAAGGCCAACGTTAAAAGTTTTGTCAGCTTGTGTAAGTATTAGGAAACAGTCGTAATCCATGTACAAAGCGTATACTCACTGCTCTGACCGGGAGATTTGGGCGGCATTCCGGAGCGGAAGTGAGGAAGCGTATTCGTACATGTACAGTCATTTTGTAAGCATTCTTTTCCGGTACGGTACCAAACTCAGTTCGGACCGGGAGCTGGTAAAAGATGCCATTCAGGATATGTTTGTGTATTTGTGGGCCAGTAAACACAAACTCTCCCCGACGGATTCCATTAAGTACTATCTTTTCCGCGTGCTCCGACGCGGCATCCTGGCCCAAAAACAATTGGCTATTCAAGCCTCCTCCGCCTTCTGGGTAGAGATTCTGCTTGCGGAGTCGAATCCTTCCGTTGAGCAGGAATTAATTGAGCAGCAGCAGGATCAGGCAAAAAAGCAACGATTGGCGGATGGGATCGGGCAACTGCCCCTGCGGCAGAAAGAAGCCGTATTCCTCCGCTTCTACGAGAATTTAGCGTACGCCCAGATTGCCGAAATAATGTCCATCAGCCCGCGTGCGGTGTATAAGCTGATCTACAAGGCCATTGACGCCCTGCAAAAAAACATGCTTCCCGCCCTTGCCGGCCTTTTGCTGCGGTGCGCTTTCCTGGAACTGCCGATGGCCTGACCACCCTTTTATTCAATCACGCCTTCGGGTATTCCCCCTTCGCTACGCAAAAAAATTTTTATCCCGAAGGGTCACTTCACATCTTTTCTCCTATTTGGTACTATAAGCCAATGCATTTGGATTATAGTACCAGATCAATCGGGCTATTACTGCTATTATCCAATTATGGAGAGCTACGAGAATTTTACCGTGCGTGAATTTGTACTGGACGAGCATTTCCAGCGGTGGGTGCAGTTCGGGGAGAACCCCGCCTTTTGGGAACAATGGGTAAGTGAGCATCCCCAATGCCGGGAAACAGTAGCGGAAGCCCGGGAAACGGTACTCCTGCTGTACCAGGATGAGGATGAACTGGATCCGGTCGAAATTAACGCAATGTGGCAGCTCATTAAATTCCGCAGGCAGTCAGAAACCGCGCCGGTGTACGCCCCCGGGTGGAGAAACTGGCAGCGGGCAGCCGCCGTCATCACGTTGCTGCTGGCAGCAGCCGGCAGTTTCTACTTCTTCCAGGTATTCCGGCCCCAGCCCCTGGTTTATCAGGCCACTCATCAGCCGCGGACGCTTACGCTACCCGATGGCTCATCGGTCGTTTTAAACGCCCATTCCCGGCTTACGCTGACTCCCGGTTGGAATGAGCAGCAAAGCCGGGAGGTGTGGCTGGAGGGAGAAGCTTATTTTGAGGTAAGCCGCGCCAAAAATGCCCGAAACACTTTTGTAGTACACGCTTCCGGTTTAAACGTCCGGGTGCTGGGAACCACCTTTAACGTGTGGCAGCGGCAGCGACAAACCAAAATTGTACTCAGTTCGGGCAAAATCCGGCTGGATGGGGAAACGATTACCCAACCCGTAGTCATGACGCCGGGGGAAATCGTGGAATTAACCGGGCAGCCATCCCGGCCGGTACCCCGCAGGGTGGATGCGCGGGTGTATACCTCCTGGAAGGATAACCGCCTGATTTTCGTCGAAACGCCCCTGAGTGAGGTGGCCAGGGTGATCCAGACGCGTTACGGCTACAACGTTCAGGTTACGGACAGTACGGTATTGACGGAACAGATCACCTTCAAGCCGCTTACCGATGATTTTCAGGTACTGCTGCGGATGCTTTCGGAGTCTTTCCAGGTGGAGGTAGACCCGGCAGCCCGGCAGATTACGATCAGAGGCAATTCTCCGAAGTAGTCATTCTATACCCTTACCCTTATGACGCACCACTTACGCCCGTCGCTGCTGAGGCAAGCTCTCCGCAAAAAGCTATTCCTGCTGTTGTTCATGGGTTCCACCGGGTTTCCGGCCCTTGCCCAATCCTTTGCCTACCACGCCCCGGAAGTAAATTCCCTCCAGGAAAAAGGGCAACTTTCGCTGAAAGACGCCTTGTTAAACCTGGAGAACCGTTTTCGGGTGGTGCTCGGCTACAAGAAAAACCTGGTCCATAACCAAACCGTGGCGGCTGGCGCCTGGCAGCGGGAAAAGGATGTTGAGCTGGCCCTGAAGGAACTGCTGGCGCCCCTGAACCTGGTGTATAAGCAGATTGGCGACAAGACTTACGTCATCAAAGCTAAACCTAAAGAAACGTCCCTCCCCAAAAGTACGTCCTGGTCGCAGCCCTCGGAAGGTTTGCCCGCGGCGGAAGGGTCTTCCACTCCTACTGCCTCCGTTGACCAGTCACCCCCCGCAGATATTGCGGTTACGGGCCGGGTTACGGCCCAGGCAACGGGAGAGGGCTTACCCGGCGTGAGTATACTCGCCCGGGGCTCCACCAACGGTACCACCACGGATGCCGATGGCGCCTATTCCATCCGGGTAGCTGACGCGAAAACGGTACTTTCCTTTTCCTACATCGGTTACGTAACGGAGGAAGTAACAGTGGGCGCGCAAACCACCATTCACGTGAGCCTGGTAGCCGATATCAAAGCCCTGAGTGAAGTAGTAGTGGTAGGTTACGGCACCCAGAAAAGAAGTGACCTGACCGGATCGGTGGGCTCCGTCTCAGAAAAGGATCTGAAAAAAGTTTCGATGGCCTCCCTCGACCAGGGCCTGCAAGGGCGGGTGGCCGGCGTGCAGGTGAGTCAGACCGGGCAACCCGGTGGTGGGGTGAATATTCTGATCCGGGGCCAAAACTCCATCTCCAGCGGCAATGCGCCCCTGTACGTAGTGGACGGCTTTCCCATCACCAACGACCAGATTGCCGACAGCAAAGATGTAAGCGATTTCCGGGCTTCCGGCTCCCAGAATCCATTGGCCGGCATCAATCCCAATGACATCGAATCCATCGAAATTCTCAAAGACGCTTCGGCCACGGCCATCTACGGTTCCCGGGGCGCCAACGGGGTGATTCTGATCACCACCAAACGGGGCAAACCGGGAAAAGCCAGCGTTGAGTACCAGGGTTACTACGGCGTTCAGCAGGCAGACCAGACCTTAGACCTGATGACTTCGGCCGAATACGCAAACCTGTACAATGAGGCGGCCGAAGCGGATGGGAAAACAAAACTATTCGGGGACGGAGAACTGCCGGCGCCGGATGCCCTCACCACCCATACCGATTGGCAGGACGAAGTATTCCGGTTAGCACCTATTCAGGACCATCAGCTTTCGGTAACGGGCGGGAACGAGTTCGGGCGGTACCTGGTGTCGGGCAACTATTACGATCAGCAGGGCATTCTGTTGGGATCGGGATTGAAAAGAGGATCGCTGCGCAGCAATATTGACTTTGAATTTTTAAACCGGGTAAAAGCAGGCACCAGTCTGATGATTACGCGCAGCGCAAAAGACGTGGCCCAGATCGGCGGCAACCGGTTGGATGGACACGTTTCTACTACCGCTTCTGCCCTTACGGTACCCTCGTATTTGCCCGTCAGACTGGAGGACGGTTCGTACGCACAGTTCAACATCAGCGGGATTTCGAATCTTCCCCGGGACAACCCGGTGGCTATTTCGAATGAGCTAACGGATGATCAGCGTGATACGCGCATTCTGGCGAGTGCCTACGCAAGCGTGGAAATTCTGAAAGGGCTTACGTTTAAAGTAAGTCTGGGCGGTGACCTCACCCATTCGGAAAGAAATTTTTACGTTCCCCGGACCCTGGTGGAAGGAGCCAATAAAAGCGGTTACGCAACCGTTACGATGCGCAGAAACCAATCCTGGTTAAACGAAAACATACTGAGTTACGACCGGGTGCTGAATAAGCACACCATCAATCTGGTGGGCGGCTATACGGTCCAAAAAGCCCAGAACAACTTAACCTCGATAGAAACTTCTAAATTTGGAACGGACCGGTTCGGGACCCATAACCTTTCGGCGGGAGAATTGCCCGGCATTCCCGCAACCAATTTTTCGGAATGGTCCCTCCTTTCGTACCTGGGCAGGTTAAACTATACCTTCAACGGCAAGTACCTGCTTACGTTAACGGCGCGGACCGACGGCTCCTCCACCTTCGGTGAAAACAACAAATGGTCCTTTTTTCCGTCCGCGGCGGTAGCCTGGAAGTTGGGCAATGAACCCTTTATCCAAAACCTGGGCGTATTTGAACAACTAAAGCTCCGGGCCAGCTACGGCATCACCGGCAACAGCGGCGGACCTTACAAATCAATTGCCTTACTGGAAAATACGAACTACGTGTACGGCGGGCAGTTGGTGATCGGCTATTATCCCGGCGGGATCACCAACCCGGATTTGCGGTGGGAGACGGTTTCGGTACTGGATCTTGGCTTGGATATGTCTTTCTTAAGGGACAGAATTTCGGTTACGGCCGACTACTACCATAAAATCTCAAAGGACCTTTTATTAGCGGTTGCCGTTCCGTCCGTTTCCGGCTACTCCACGGCCTTGTTGAACGCCGGCAGTCTGGAAAACCGGGGCGTAGAAATTTCCGCGAATGCCGTAGCGGTAGAATCGCCGCTGAAGTGGGTAATTGGCGGCAACTTTTCGATCAACCGGAATAAACTGCTGTCGCTGGGAGATGCCAGAGAAGTAATCGGTACCCGCGTGATCGGTCAACCGCTGGGTTTGCTGCTGGGTTACCAGTACGACGGCGTGTTTCAAAATGAAGAGCAGCTGAGGGCCGGCCCCGTCCAAAAAGGCGACGTGCCGGGTAATGCCCGCTACGTGGACCAGAACGGGGACGGCACCATCAACGCCGAGGACCGGGTGATTACCGGCAACACCAATCCCGATTTCATCTACGGCCTTAACAATACCCTAACCTACAAAAACCTTGAGCTTTCGCTGTTTTTGCAGGGCATGTACGGGCACGACGTGGAGAACTTGACTTACAACGTGCTCTCCCGCATGGACCCCAACACCAACCAGCTCCGGGCAGTGGCCCAGCGGCGGTGGACGCCCGAAAATCCGGATACGGATATCCCGCGGGCCGCTTTCGGCACCAGCAACCGGGCCCATTTAAACTCTACCCGCAACATTGAAAAAGGTTCTTACTTACGGGTAAGAAGCGTCCGGTTAACCTATAATCTCAATCTGGCCAGGTTCTTCAAAACATCCCGAATTTACCTGAGCGGGCAGAATGTGTACACTTTTACCCGGTACAGCGGGGTCAATCCGGAGCTTGACCGTGAAGAATACGCTTACCCCCTGGCCAGACTCTATACGGTCGGACTGGAACTGGGATTCTGATCCGCAAGGAGACACCAGATTTTAGTATCGAGACATAAGACATAAGAATGGTATTGATCCTGTTTTCAGCTAACCGCTAAAAGCCAATGACTCTCTACTTACCCGGTATTTCTACTAAACGTAAAAAAATGAGCACAATCCACCGATTCCACAGATACTTCCTTGCGGGACTGCTACTCGTGCTGGGCACCGGGTGCGGGAAAGATTTTCTGGAAGAAAAGCCCCGCTCCAACATCCGGCTTGAAAATTTCTACGCCAACGAAAGCGAAGCCTTTGCCGGCGTGGTGGCCGCCTACGATGTAATCGGCAAGAACGACTACTATATCAATATTTTAAGGCTGGCCGATCTTCCTACTGACCTGGCCCGCAACAACGCCTTTGACCCGCTGAATGAATTTTCGTGGGATGCCAACAACGGCACAATTGGAGAGTTCTGGACCGCGTCCTACAGCGGGATCGGCCGGTGCAACGTGGCCATCAACCGCATCAGCAAGGCTGCGTTCGATGAAGGGGCCAGAAACCGCCTGATCGCCGAAGCCCGGTTTCTGCGGGCCTGGTTTTATTTCACGCTGGTTAAGTTTTTCGGCAACGTCCCCCTCATTGATTTTGAAATAAACACCCTCGAAGCCCTCGATAAGGTTTTTACTACCTCCAACGTGAACACCCACGAGCAGGTATGGAATCTGATTTTCGCGGATTTGTACTTTGCCGAGCAATACCTGCCCGACACGCCCCCTCAGCCCGGCCGGGTAACCAAACTGGCGCCCAAGGCGCTGCTGGTGAAAGTTTTTCTGCAGCGCGCCGGACTGGCCACCCACAACAAAGCCAACGCTGCCTTGTGGGGCGTGGAAAACGTAAGTCCGCAGGAATGGGATTCAGCTTATTACCGGGCAAAGGCAATCATCGATAACAAAGCGGCCTTCGGGGTTGACCTGTTTGCTGATTTTACCCACAACTTTATATACAGCCAGAAGAACGGCAGGGAGCATATTTTTTCCATCCAGAAAGAAACCGTCGGCTTTGAAGCCATCGGTTCCTGGGTCAATGCCATTACCTCTCCGGATTACATGCAGGGCCGGTATCAATTCGCGGGAGAACTTGCCCTGAACCAGTTGTGGATCAGAGAAGGCGATACCGCGAAAGACGTCCGGTACCAGCATTCGCTGATTGTGAGCTATACGAAGGGGAGAACGACGGTGAAGCTCGGCGATTCAAAATTAAGGTACCCGCTGGCCGGCAAATACCTGATCGGCACGACTGCCGAAACGGAACGGATTACCCACGCGAACCTGAACATACCTATCCTGCGGTACGCCGATGTACTGCTGTCTTTTTCCGAAGCTGCCAACGAGATGGGCGCCGCGGATCGCTACCGGGGGATCAATGAGGTAAGAAACCGGGCGAAACTTCCTCCTTTAGCCGGTTTAGGCCAAGAAAGCTTCCGGCAGGCGATTATTAATGAGCGAATCTTTGAGCTGTGCTTTGAAGGGCACGGCCACAGCGATTATACCCGGCACGGAATTTTAGTGGAGCGGAATCAGAAAGCCGGCTATAAAGTAGAAAGTTTCCAGCATGTTTTCCCGATTCCGCTCAGTGATATTCAGCTGTACCCGTCCGTGCTCAGGCAGAATACGGGCTATTGATTTGGGACTGTTATCCGGCTTTGCACTGACGGTGATTGCCCGTCAGCCGTAAAGATTGCCCGCCCGACCCCTAAAATGTAGTTTCCCGATTGCGCTTAACCAAACAGAAACCATGAAGACTACCTACGTGCTATTGACCTTCCTCCCGGTATTGCTTACCGGGGGCTTACTCACGGGCTGCCAGGAGGAAGCAGCGGTGGACAGCCCACGGGCTTGTTTTGATATTTTCGTCGAAAGTGCGCCCGGTGAACGTCAGCCCGCTGAGACGGCTAAAGTGGGCAACAACGTCATCTTCGTGTTATGCAGCCCGGCCAGGAGATATACCCTCTGGACGGGCGACCAGGGGCATGATATCAACGGTTCCAAAGTAGCTTATGATGAGAAAAAAAAGACGGCTGATCCGCTGAATACCGGCTTAAACATCAACGTAGCAGACGGAGAAATTGCCTACAAATACCGCCAACCCGGTACGTATGCGGTTGCCCTGATCGCTACCAACGTGGTGTACGCCGGGGAAGTGAAAACCGATACCCTCTTTAAAACCATTACCATTACCAAGTAATCCGGTCAGCAATCCAGATCAGGTACCTGACCTGGCTTAAGTATAATTATATGAAGCACATTCACCGTTCGCCCTTTATCAACGTATTGCTGGCTGCTACGCTGTGCCTGGGCCCACTGCCCGTTTGCCAGGGCCAGCAAACCGCCGCTACCGGGGCTTCTTCCAAAAGCCAGGTCAGGAGCCATCCCCCGAAGACTGAGCAGCTATGGCTGGAGGCCGAAAGCGGAAAGATCAGCCTGCCGCTCCGGTTGGGAAAAGACGAAGCGGCCTCGGGCGGGCAACACATTTACATGCCGGCCGGCAAAGCTACTTACGCCTTTACCATTGCCAAACCGGGCACTTACAGAGTATGGGGGCGGGTACTGGCTACGGGCGGCGCCGATAATTCGTTTTTCATCAGCATGGATGGAGGCGAGAAGTTTAAGTGGAACCACAACGCACTCAAAAGCACCTGGCAGTGGGAGGCCGTGAAAAATGACAAACTCAAAGAAGTGGCTCAATTCAAATTGGCGGCCGGCAACCATACGTTGACCGTGGGGTATCACGAAGACGGCTCCAGGTTTGATCAGTTATTGATCACCGATGACTTGCAACTGAACCCGGCTGCCCAGGCCACGAGTGCGGCCACCACCCTCTACCTGGAGGCCGAAAACGGCAACGTAACCCCGCCGATGCAGGTTGAAGAACAGGCGGCGGCTTCCGGCGGAAAATACGTGTGGATTCCCGATCAGTTCAGCACGTACGAATTCGAGGTAGCCGAGCCGGGCACGTACAAAGTATGGGGGCGGGTGCTGGCGGCGGATGGACACGCCGATTCTTTTCTGGTAAGTATCGATGAGGGCCAATGGGTGAAATGGAATGATCTTCCGCGGGGCAATGCCTGGGTGTGGGACGATGTACACGCTAAAACCAATACGCCCGAAAACACCGTCACCTTCAACCTGACTGCGGGCAAGCACACTTTAAAGATCAAGCAACGGGAACCGGGTACCCAGCTTGACCGGCTTCTGATCACCAATGATCTGTCTTTTAAACCCTCCGGCGCCGGCCGCCTCGCCGGCAATTGATAAAACCGCATTCTCATGAAACCAATCCTGTCTTTTTGGATAAGCTGTTTGTTAGCTACCCAGGTTGCTTCAACGCAAGCGCAAAACGCAGCGGATGCAAAGCCCGGAGAACAAGACCATGTGTATCTGAGCCTGGAAGCGGAAAACGCCGATTTAGCTGCTCCGATGGAAAAAGTAACCGACGCCGGCGCATCCGGTGGCGCTTACATCTGGGTTCCCGACGGGTATGCCCGTTTGGATTTTGAGGTGCCGGAAGCCGGCAGCTACCAACTGTACAGCCGGGCTCTGATTCAAAAAGAGGGCGATGCTTTCTATTTCCGGATCGACAAGGGTCCCTGGACCAAATGGAAGGGCTTGAAAGCAGGCGATGCCTGGCAATGGAACCTGATGCGTGACGACCAGACGAAGCAGGCCTTGCGCACAACCCTTGCGGCCGGTCCGCATTCCCTGGACGTAACCTATCACGAAAACGGGGCCAAATTAGATGGGATCTTGCTTACGGCGGATGGGCAGTTCAACCCGGCCAGGGCAGTTTCGTTCAATGCGAAAGCAAAAGACGGGAAGCATATCCGGCTGGAAGCGGAAAAGGCGGCTTTAAATGCGCCCATTGCCGTGGCGGCCCATCCCAAAGCTTCCGGGGACCGGTACATCGAGGTGCCCAACGGCATTACTCGCTTGACTTTTTCCATTCCCAAAGCCGCAACCTACACCCTCTGGGGAAGGGTACTCGCGCCTAAAGGCAATGACGATTCGTTTTGGGTGCGGGTAGACAACGGCAACTGGATTGAATGGAACGGCATTCCCCCGAGTCCCGCCTGGCAATGGGCGCCGGTACATGATAAAAAACCAGCGCAGATTGTTCGCCTTCCCCTCCCGGCCGGAACCCATACGCTGACGTTCCGGCAACGGGAAGACGGCTGCAAACTGGACAAACTGCTGCTGACGGATGACCTTTCTTTTAAGCCTGCGGAAAAAGCGCCTTTGGTGCTCCGGGAAGAAATCAGCCTCACGGGTGAAAAGACTGCGGCTGGCTATGCCATCAAAGCCCGCAGCGGAAAGTTTGTGCCAAACGGCTGGCAATCCACCGATACGCTGAGCCAACTGAAAGTAAGTTTAACGGACGGATTCAAGCCGGGCCAGGCGGGAGCCATTGAACTGGAAGTAACCAACTTTGATATTATTTCCCAGGCCAATGGACGCAAGAATCACTTCTTCAACGTATACGGCATCGGGTCCGGTAATTCGTTTGAGGCTAATTCCGGAGAGCCCTTTATCAATTTCAGGGCCGGAAAGCAAAAGTACGGCAACGAAAGAGGCCAGGGAATAAAACTCTTATGGGCGGCCCGCGGGAAAGATTCCCGGGAGGAAAAAGCGCCTTTCGCGGTAAGAAAGAGTTGGGACCCCAGGGCTACCTATACCTGGCGGGCCGAATGGACTGATTCGGAACTGACCTGTTACCTGGAAGGAGAAAAGATCTTTGGCCCGGTAGAATTTGGGCAGCGTACCGGTGAGCTGAAATACGTTTTTCTCTCCACCGATGGTATCGGGAAAATCTGGTTTGCCTTTCCGGGTCCGATTTATAAAAAACTAAAGGTCTACCGGGCCCTTCCGTAAGGACAGACCGATATTTACCCGGAAAAAATTCTCCAACTTATCTAATTTTTATACATGACCTTAGTCCATTCCGCGTTGACCATTCCCGCTTATTCCTTCCGTTACTTCATCAACCCTGCACTCATTCGCCTGGCAGCAGCAATACTGGTATGGGCTTATGGGCATAATCCGGCTGTAGGCCAAACCCGTACCGTGCCCAAATGGTCGGTGCACGAAATTGTGCTGGCTGCCCAGCAATCTTATGCTGATGCCTACCGGGAGGCCAGTGTTAAGGCTACCATTACGGGACCGGGCGGCATTCAAAAAGAAGTAAACGGCTTTTGGGACGGAGAAAACCGGTTTGTAATCCGTTTTACGCCTACCCTGGAAGGAACGTGGAAATATACTACCCATTCGGCTGATGCGGGCTTAAACCGTAAGAGCGGCTCCATTACCTGTACGGCAAACCGTCCGGGGACGCATGGTTTTCTGCGCCGCGATGAACAATACCGCTACCATTTCAAATACGACGACGGTACCCGTTACTTCATGTTCGGACAAACGTATTACGGCCTTCTTTCTTATGCCAAATCAGGCGGCAACTGGCGGACATCCATTGACAGTACGCTGATCCAGGGGATGAATAAGGTCAGAATGCACATCAACGGCGGATTAAGTGAAGCGTCTACTCCTGAATTTGTCAGCACGGGAATGAGTGATAGTGGCAACGCCTTGAATCTGGCGCATTTCCGGAAAGCCGACGAAGTAATCGGATACATGAACGACCGGGGGATGATCGCCGACCTGATTGTGTTTCCCCGCAAAATACTGGGTACGCAGCAGGACGAAGAAAGGTATTTACGTTACATCATTGCCCGCTACGCGGCGTATCCGAACGTGATCTGGTGCCTGATCAACGAGTGGAATTATTCTACCCGTCCGAAAGAGTTCTGGAATATCATGGGCCGCCTCACCAAAAAAGAGGATCCCTGGGCCGTGGAAGGAAAAACCGTCCGCTTGCTTTCCGTGCATCAACGTACCCGCATTGATTTTGAGTTCTTCGGCCAGCCGTGGCTCTCGCACGCCATTATTCAATACGGGGTACGCAACAAGCAACAAACCAATGACGACAGCGAATGGATTAAAACCGGTAAGACCAAATACCGCAACGGCGACGAATGGGGCAACGCCAGCATTGTCTATAACCTGGGCCACAACCTGCCGGTCGTAAACGATGAATACGGTTACATTGGCGAACACCGCGATGTCAGCGTAGGAGGGAAGGATACTGTGGCCATGACCCGCGAAAAACACCGGCAGATTATGTGGGGCATTTATGCGGCGGGTGGTTATGCCGCCGCCGGTGATAAATACTTATACCCGGATGGCGGCAGACCTTACATGACGGGTAAGTGGCAAAACCCTGAAGAATATACGGACATAAGAAACCTGGTTGATTTCTTTACCAAAAAGAAGTTTGCCTACTGGCAGATGAAAAGTCACAATGCGTTTGTTAAGTCCGGAAACCGGACCTATGTGTTGGCACAGCCCGGTAAGCAGTACATTATTTATGCAGCCACCGGCGGAACGTTTTCGATAGACCTGCCGGAGGGTACCTACGAAGCGGGGCGTTTTAATCCTGCCACCGGGGAAGATACGCCCCTGAAAGACGTAAAAGGCGGGAAAACAACCTCATTCAGCTTGCCGGATACCCAGGATTGGGTCGTGTATTTACGCACTACCGGATAGTTTACCTGAAGAAGCGAATGGACTGCTACTCCGGATTGATTGGCTGAAGAAAAACAATGTTTCATAATGAAAGAGAAAATAGTGATGAAATTGCTAAGACTGCCCTTATTGTTCTTAACCCTGTTTCTCGTATTGGCAGGGATGGTTATGAAGCCGGCTCAGCCCAATATCCTGCTTATTCTTACGGATGATCAGGGCTGGGGCGATTTCAGCGGTAACGGCAACCCCATTCTCAAGACGCCCCATATTGACCGGCTAGCCAGGGAAGGGGTTCGTTTCGATAAGTTTTACGTGTCTCCCGTCTGTTCGCCAACCCGGGCCAGTTTGCTTACCGGGCGCTACCACATCCGCACCGGAACCTCGGGGGTAAGTCAAGGCAAGGAAACCATGCGGGCTACCGAAGTTACCCTGGCCGAAGCCTTGCAGCAAGCGGGCTACCGTACGGGTGCTTTTGGTAAATGGCACAATGGCGAACATTATCCAGAAGATCCCAATGGTCAGGGGTTTGACCATTTCTTTGGGTTTTTAGGCGGGTATTTTAATTTTTATTTTGATCCCGAACTAAACCGGAATGGGGAGCAGGTTAAAACGAAGGGATATATTACCGATATCCTCACGGACTCGGCCATGTCATTTATGAAAGAAAGCCGGCAACAGCCTTTCTTTTGTTATTTGCCGTACAATGCCCCCCATTCGCCTTTTCAGGTGCCCGATAAGTATTTCAAAAATTATCAGCATAAGGGCCTCGATACGAAAGACGCCAGCATTTATGCCATGTGCGAAAGCATAGATGACAACGTGGGCCGCCTGATGGCCTTCCTGGAAACGGAAAAGCTGGCCGCCAATACCATTGTTGTATTTATGACGGATAATGGGCCGGCTACTGCCCGCTATAACGGAAACCTGAAAGGGAAGAAGTCTTCCATGGATGAGGGCGGAACCCGGGTGCCGCTATATATCCGGTGGCCCGGGAAGCTTAAGGCCGGTCTGCAGGTGTCGCGGCTAAGCGCCCATATTGATGTTTTTCCTACTTTATTAGAATTGTGCGGCCTGTCTTTGCCCAAAGGGCCTGCCCTGGATGGTAAGAGCCTAGTGCCGCTGCTGGAAAACGCGCAAGCAGCCTGGCCTGACCGCATGTTGTTTACCAACGTGGGTAATGAAGTGCCCAGCGCCGTTCGTACCGAAACCCACCGGCTGGTGCGCGGAAAAGAGGGGCAAGTGGCGCTTTACGATATTTCAAAAGACCCTTTCCAGCAGCAAGACATCGCCAAACAAAACCCGGCTTTGGTGCAGCAACTAACGGCTGCCTATACAAAATGGTACCAGGAGGCAGCAAAAGGCACCAAAAAAAGCGCACCCATTGCGGTAGGCTATGATCAGGCAACAACGGTCATACTACCGGCTACGGAGGCACGTTTTACCGGCAAAATTCATTATAAAGGCAAAAAAGGTTATTCGCACGACTGGCTTACCGGCTGGCAGTCAGTTGAGGATACTATTTCCTGGAAAATAAAAGCCGTCAAGCCCGGCCGGTACCAGGTAAGCATGCGGTATACTTCCTGCCCGGCACAAAATATTGGTACCAGCATTCAGGTACAAGTGTTGGATAAAGCTATTACCACTACCATCAGCCAGCCTTTTGACCCGGAAGCCTATCAGATTCCCAACCGGGTGCCACCTACCGCCGGAGTGGAAGAAAAACCTTTTACCACGGTTGACTTTCAGGAAACCATTTTCATACCGGCCGGAGCGCATACGCTGCTTTTACAGGCAAGCAAGATCCCGGGTTCGGAAGTGGCAGACATGAAAAGCATAGAGCTGACCAAAGTGGAGTAAGTGGCTGGGCGAAAGTTATTCGGTATTTATTGCCAAAGGAAGCGAGTAGATTTTTCAAGGCATTATCAAGGTTGGCTTTGGAAAGAAAGTCTTTAGGCTCGATCCAGTGATACTTAAGGTGGAGCGTACTTAATTTGTACTTATTCACCCCAATGCCCAGCTAAATTTTTGATCCATTCAAAAGCTAATCAATGAGGGGTTACCGGTTTGCTATTGGTTGATTATTTCTGAATGATTACTTTCCTGCTAATTGTGCCTTCGGGCAAGGTAATGTGAATGACATACAGGCCGCTGCTCCAATCGGAAGCATTTACTTTCAGGTGATTAATGCCTTTAGTTACGGGTACAACAGTTATTTGTTTTACCACATCCCCTTGACTATCAACGATTCTTAGCTTGGCGGGTTGAATGGAAGTGGCCGGAAACGTGAGGGTAAACTCTCCTTTGACCGGGTTGGGCGATATAGTTACCGCATTGTCTGCTTCACCGGAAAGGGAGTCATCAAGGCTTTGACGGACCGGCGAAGTCAGACTAAATTTAGCCCGGTACGTTTTCCCGCCCGAGGCATTCACATTAACGGATAGCTTAATGGTAGGACTTAACTGAAGAACAGTAATCCGGGCATTTTTAGAGATTGTACTATAAGCCTGCTTGTTTACTTCTATTTCGATGGTTCCGGTATTTTGTTGGGTGGGGTCGGCCACGGCAATTTCAATGTCTTCGCTATTCTCATCTACCATCATGGAAGCACGTTTGTTACACGTAATAAAGGCCGGGTAGTTGGTTCCAACATCCACCGTTGCTACTGCATCCTGCCAGAAATTAGCCGCGATCAGGTTAAGTGTATTCTCCTTGACGGCTTGTACCTCACTGGTATTTTTTAGAATACTTACGTGCGGGGCTGCCGCGTAACTGCTCACCTGGCTGCTGGATTTGCCCGGCAAGAGTACATAGCCGTAAGTCTGATTGGTTGGTGTAATGCCGTGGTCCAGCCATAACGTCAGATAATTTCTGGTATAACTCGTCGCGTCAACGCCACTGTTTTGATTAATGTCCAACCATTTGCCCGTGCGGGCTTCCCGTACCGCTTTTACGGTAGTTGCCACCGGAAAGAAGTATCCAATGTCGGCGCCGGCTACGGTACCCGCAAGATGTGCCCATTTTACCTCGGTCATGGTTTCTGACCATCCTATGCTTGTGGATTTTGCCGTGCCGTTCACAGTCAAGGTATTATTGCCGCTGCTGTTAATTTTGCGGTTCTCTACTACTGTTTCTACTACTTTAGCGTCAACGGTGGAAATACCGGCCCCTAAAGCTACTACCTCATCGTCAAACATAAACCAGGATTTCCGGGCATACAGATTGCCCACGTGCAGCCGCATACCGGTTACGCCATAAATGCCGCCGATAGCTACTCCCCCAACCCAGGGATCATCGCTGGTACGGCCAGGACTCGCGGTAGTGGATTGCAGGACGGTGGTACCCGGCAGACGGTACGCATCTACTGTCGGCCAGTAATTGTCACTGAACTGCCCCAAGTCATTGTTGTACAGGTAAGTCATGCCATCGCCGGTGTGCCATCCGCGGGTATTTTCATTGTTAATACTTTCGTAATTATAAATCCGGCTTGAATGCAGGCTCAGCCCCAGGCCGAATCCCGGACGCAAATGCACTACCCGGTCCATGGCGTAAAATCGCTTGTGTTTTACCAATTCTCCCCTGGGAGTAATACTGGCGTCGGCCATAATGGCTTTGTACCGGACCAACTTATAGATGGTGCTTGGAGTATACGTACGGAAATTATCTGCTTGCACCCAGTACTTAACCATTCGTTTCAGGGCTAACGCCGGGTTTGCAGGATAGCCCGAGCCAATACTGGTAGTGGGAGCGGATTGTGATAAAAAGACAACTGCATCAATAACATTATGCCCCTTTTTGTGTTCTTCAGCCCCGGACCGGGCAATTTCTCGCCCCTCCAGCATTGCCATCAGGCCACCTTTGTACAAAACGGATTCAAATGAATCAAACACCCATTTGTACACATTATTATTCGTTACCTGCCAGGGCGATCCTTTTAATACTTCCATTATTTCCGGAAGCGTACTGATCATGGTGGTACCATACCCGCCGGTATAGGCATACTTTCCGTGCTGCACAAAAGAGCCGTCCGCATAAAATCCGTCTCCGGAAGTTACGTAGTCAAATACAGGACTAAGGGCCGTTTGGGCACTTTCTACCTTGCACTGACTTTTGCCTACTACCCCCCGCAGCAGCACTACTTTGCACTTCCAAACCCGGTTGGCTCCCGTGGAAGTTCCTGCATTATAACTGTATCTGGTTGGATCAGGGCTAGACCGGTCAATAGCTTTTACGTAGTTGTTAATCTGGGTTGCCGTAAGGTCACCGTACATCAGCACCATCAGATCGTTGAGGGAAAACGGAATAGATAACTCCCATTCGTACCAGTTACCCGTGTAGGGCCTGGTCTCGTTGTACCAATTGGCGTACAGCCAGTCCATGGCCTGTACAATGTCGGTCTTTAACGTTGCATTTCCCTCTAGAGAGGAACCAGTAGTAGCATAAGCTACCGCCATTTCCCGTAATCGGTTGTAGGTTTCATTTACATTCGACCCGCTGTTTTTATCGGTATACCCACTCCACAAATAGGCCCTCTCGCTGCTTTTATCCATACTGTTCCACAGCGAGTTAGCCCGGTTTTCAATAAAATCAATTTTAGCTGCTATATCGGGGTCACCAATGTTAATAGATGCGCCTCCGGTTAAAAGCGTGTAGTGCTTCTCCCGCATCAGATCATAGTCATCCGCTAATACTGCTGGTACAGGTATGACCCAGGCCAATAGTAAAAAAGCAAGCCGGTAGAAACTGCTGCCGGCCCTTTCATTTTTCAAAGCAAGACCATTAGCGATAGATGCGGAGAGTAAATAGTTTTTCATGGAGCAGAAGAGTTGAAGCTGATCAGGGTAAGGGTACACGACAGCATATTGGTAAACGTAGGTGTATATTAGGAGTTACGCACATTAGGAGGTTCCTGGAGACTTATAGGGAATTACCGGTTGCAGGACCTCACCCCCAACCCCTCTCCTCGGGAGAGTGTATTTGTAACATATTAACAGACAGGTACTTATGAAGTGTGTCCGGTTCTTGGAGACATTTAGGGAAAAGTCTTTAAGAAGCCTCATCCCCCGGCCCGTTAGCTTCGCTGATCCCTTCGGGATTCTTCCTGGGAGAAGGGGGGCAGAAGCGTCGCAGTCAAGTCCCTCTCCCTGACTCCTGAGCACGGGAGTGCGAAAGGAGCGGACGTCAGTCCCGGGATTTAGGGTGAGGCTTCAATGGAATCTTTCCCTAAATGTCTCCAGGAACCATGTGTCCTAATCGTAGCTCCTGGGGAGAGGGACTTTAAAAACAGGGTTTTTCCAAGCGGTTTTTTCTCCCCTCGCCTCGGGAGAGGGGGCCGGGGGGTGAGGTTTTATACCAGCCTTTCCCTACCTGTCTCCAAGAACCATCCCCGTAAGGCAAAGTATTGCCAGTCTTCCACTACTAAGATCCTCATGCAGGATGACCACGCGGGGGTTGGCAATAAAGCTTTTCCCGGCAGGGTAGCAGGCTCTTACTTCTGAAATACAATTGTATACAAATACTACGTAATTCTTAATACATCTTTTGTTTTTATTTTGAATTGTTACCCCACTACCAGTGCTACGGGTAAAAAAGCAATGGGGACTGGGCAGTGCGCACTGGAAGTTGCCTATCCTTATTTCGGTACGCAATCATCCGGTTGGCAAGTAAAAAAAGGAGAAAGTTTAAAAAATCCACAATTATTTACCATATTGCCTTGACTTACATCCAATAATTGTATACAATTACTTAATTATTGTGTATTGTTAAATGTGGATTAATATGTATTTTAAGGGAATAGACTGCTGAGGGAAGCAGGATCAGCCGTTCCCTTTTTATGCAGTGGATGGTCTGTTACTAAGTAGTTCCCCGGATTTATTTAGACGGGAAGTGGATGGGGCTGCCGGTCAGGATTTATAACCATGTAAATAATAAATATAATTATTGTGCCCGGTTCTCAGAAAGTACTCATTCTCCTTTTCAACCACTACCCCCATGAAGGCACTTTTCCTTTCGCATGCTCTTTACAAAGCACTGACCTTAATTGCAGTGATGGGACTATCAACCAGTGTGCTAGCCCAGGTGCCCGTCTCGGGGAAGGTAACCGCCCAGGAAAGCGGCAGCGGACTGCCGGGAGTGAACGTGCTGCTGAAAGGAACTACTTTGGGCACTACCACTAACGCGGATGGGCAGTACACGCTCAGCATTCCCGGTGGCGGAGGGACCCTGGTATTCTCCTTTATCAGCTACGTCACCGAAGAGGTGCCCGTTAACAACCGCAGCGTGATTGACATCAGTCTCGTTCCGGATATCAAAGCCCTGAACGAAGTAGTCGTGGTGGGTTACGGTACGCAGAAGCGCGGCGACGTAACCGGCTCGGTGGCCTCCGTATCCGCCGAGAAAATCAGGAATATCCCGGCAGCGGGCCTGGACCAGAAGCTGGCCGGCCAGTTGGCCGGGGTACAGGTTTCGCAGACGAACGGCGCGCCGGGAGCCGGCGTGACGGTCCGGGTGAGGGGAACGGGCTCCATTGGCGCCGGCAACGAACCGCTCTACGTCATTGACGGCTTCCCGATAGAGCAAAGTTATGATCATGACTTCAATCCTCTTAATACCATCAACCCCGGTGACATCGAATCCATCGAAGTGTTGAAGGACGCCTCCGCAACGGCCATTTACGGGTCCCGGGGCGCCAATGGGGTAGTATTGATCACCACCAAAACCGGAAAGGCGGGCGCCGCAAAAATAGAACTGGACGTTTATACCGGTTTGCAGGAAGTAATCAACAAAATTGACCTGATGAATGCCCGCGAATACGCCGAAATGTCGGTAGAAGCCCGCAACCGGGCGCACGTGCAAGGGGGTGGCTCCGCCACCGACCCCAACGAAGTACGGGACGTCGGCAACCGGATTCCGCCGGCCTTTCAGGACCTGTCCGGCATCGGCGAGGGGACCGACTGGCAGGATGCCATATTCCGGGTGGCGCCCACCCAAAATTACATGCTCACGGCTTCGGGGGGAACCGAAAAACCCGGTACCTGATCTCGGGCAGCTATTTCAACCAGGAGGGCATTGTAATGGCAACGGGTTTTGACCGGTTTACGGCAAGGGTAAACCTGGATGCGGACCTGACCCGAAAGCTGCGCGCGGGAATTAACCTGACGCCCAGTCTGACCCGGGGCAACGGCATTAACACCGAGGGAGCTACGCAGAACGACGGGATCATCAACCTGACCCTGAATATGTTCCCCAACTTGCCGGTCCAGTACGAAGACGGCACTTATTCCAACGGGCAGAACACGGACTTTGGGGTTAACCTCGAAAATCCGGTCTGGATACTGAAAAATTACCACGAGAAACGCCGGCAGTTGCGGTTGCTGGGAACGGTGTTCGCCGAGTACGCCATCCTTGAAGGTCTCAGCGTAAGATCCAGTTTTGGCGTTGACCTGGGCAACCGAAGCACCCACATCTTCCGGCCGAACGTGCTGGGCGCCGGCGCGCAACTGAGGGGCTCTGCCCCCGCCCGGGGTTCCCTTGCCGGTATCCAAAGCTACAACTGGTTGAACGAAAATACCTTAACGTACACCCGGACGTTCAACAACGCGCACAGCATCACCGCGCTGGCGGGTTTTACGGCGCAGCGCCAGTACAATGAGGAGCACCTGATGAATGCCCAGAACTTTCCGAATAATTTTGTGCCGACCCTGGGCGCCGGGCAGATCAACGGCGGCGACCACGCCATCACCGAATGGACCCTCTTGTCTTACTTAGCCCGGGTCAATTATGCCTTCAAAAGCAAATATTTGTTCACCGGCACCATCCGGCGGGATGGCTCTTCCCGGTTCGGGCCGGGTGTGCGGTGGGGGGCTTTTCCTTCCGTTTCGGCGGGGTGGCGCCTCTCGGAAGAAGCCTTTATGCGGGGCCTCTCACCGGTGGTGAACGACCTGAAACTCCGGGGAAGTTACGGGCTGACGGGCAATAACCGGATTCCCGTGTACGGCCACCTGGGCTTGCTCCAGGCGAGCAATTACGTGCGGGGTACGGCCATCACGCCCGGTCTGGCACCGGCTACATTGACCAACCGGAACCTGAGCTGGGAAAAAAACCGCCAGCTGGACATTGGCCTGGAAGCAGAACTTTTCAAAGGGAGAGTCGCCATTACGGGGGATTACTACCGCAAAATAACGTACGACTTGCTGCTCAACGTGCAATTGCCCTCCGCCTCCGGGTACGAAGTCCTGTTGCAGAACCTGGGCAAGATTAAGAACGAAGGGTGGGAATTTGTGCTGAACACGAAAAATCTGACCCGGGCTTTCCGGTGGAGTACCGACTTCAATATCTCTTTTAATACCAACAAAGTGCTTGCCCTGGGCCCGGAAGGAGACCCGATCCGGGCCAGCAGCGGCCAGCCCAACACGCACATTACCGCCATCGGGCACCCGGCGGGCAGCTATTTCGGATTTCAGCAGGAAGGCATTTTCCTCAATGAAGAAGAGCTTACCCGGTATCCGGTTGTTCCGGGCCGCAATGGGTCCCGGGCCGGTGATATCCGCTACAAAGACGTGAACGGAGACGGTGTGATTACCCCCGACGACCGGACGATCATCGGGAATGCCCTGCCCGATTTTATTTACGGAATGACCCATACGTTTTCGTTCAAAAATTTTGACCTCAGCGTACTCCTGCAGGGCGTACAGGGAATGGACGTGTTTAACCTGACCCTAACCGGCCTGGGACATCTGCAAAGCACCAGAAACAACCGGGGCGACTACGCAGACCGGTGGCGGTCTGCCGAACAGCCGGGCAAATACTTCCGGGCAAACCGGGCCCCTACCGGATTCAATACGGAAGTTTCTTCCCGGATGGTAGAAGACGGCTCTTACCTGAACATCCGGACCGTCAGCTTCGGTTACTCCCTGCCCGCAGCGGCCGCTAAAAAAATATTCCTTGGCCGCCTCCGGGTGTACGCCAATGTTCAGAATGCCTGGATTTTCACCAGGTATCTGAATTACAACCCGGAAGCCAGCTTCGGACAGGATAATCCCCTGACGCCGGGCGTGGATTTAGGCGGTTACCCGCTCAACCGGATGTATACTTTAGGAATTACCGTAGGCATTTAACGCGCTGGTCATGAAAACATTACTAAAATATGCCCTCCTCCTCGCGGGTTGTACGGGCCTGATTTCGTGCAACAACTTTCTGGACCTTTCGCCGGTATCCCAGGTGCCGGTAAGGGACTTTTACCGGACGGGTGAAGACATCAAAATTGCGCTTGAATCGGCGTACGCCGCCCTGGCGTCCGACGGGCAATACAACAGCCAGTTCTACCTGGCGGAAGTTCCCTCGGATAACACCACGGCCACCGGCACCAGCACCCTTAATTTTGACAACTTTACCGTTGACCCGCTTAACGCCGTCATTGAGCGCACCTGGACGGCCACCTACCAGGGAATTGCCCGGTGCAATGCAGTGCTTGACCGGATAGATCCCATCCCGATGGATGCGACCCTCAAGGAACAATACAAGGGTGAGGCGAGATTTTTAAGGGCACTCCAATATTTTAACCTGGTGCGCTTCTTTGGGGATGTTCCTTTGGTGCTTCACGAAGTGACCAACCAGCAGGAAGCCTTTGCATCCGGCCGGGAACCCGCTGCGGCCGTGTACGAAGCAATCATCGCCGATCTGCTGGCGGCAGAAGCCAGCCTGCCGACATTTTATACTGCGTCCACAGACATTGGCAGAGCCACCAAAGGAGCAGCGATGACGCTCCTGGGCAAAGTATACCTGACGCGTAAGCAGTACGAAGCCGCCGCCCAGAAACTAAAGGAAGTAATTGACCTCAATACCTATATATTATTGCCCAACTACGCCAGCAATTTCGGGCCAAGTAACAAAAACAACCGGGAGTCCATCTTTGAAATTCAGTACAGAACCGGGGGATTCGACCTGGGGAGTCCGTTTGCCAGTTTATTCGGACGCCGGGGCGATTTTATAGTCGTCTTCGGCGTACTTGCCGGCAACGACCAGAATGTGCCCACCCAGGAATTTCTGAATACCTACGAACGGGACCAAGCGGGTAGAATTATTGACCGGAGGTTTACGGCCTCGATGGATTCCCAATACGTGGATACCAAGGGAAACATCGTCCGGCAAACCTTCGTGAAGAAGTATCTGTTCCCGCAGGCCCTGGCTTTTGACGGCGACTCCAACTGGCCCGTCCTGCGCTACGCCGACGTGCTGCTCATGTACGCGGAAGCCTTGAACGAAGCCGGCGGCCCCACCGCGGACGCTTTTCAAGCCATCAATGCCGTGAGGACCCGGGCCGGTTTGGCTCCGCTCGCCGGGCTGAATTACGCGGGCCTGAAACTAGCCATTGAAAAAGAAAGAAGAATCGAGCTGGCCTTCGAAAATCACCGGTGGTTTGATCTGGTGCGCTGGGGCAAGGCCGTGGCCGTGATGAATGCCCACTTCAGGGCCATCAACTCCCGGAGCGTGATGCAGCCCCACCAGGTGCTTCTACCCGTGCCGCAAAGTCAGATAGACGTAAATCCCTCCCGGATGTGTCAGAACCCGGGATACACGGGTAATACTTGTCAGTAAAAAATGATGCAGAAGTACCTGGTTTTAATGGGTTTTGCGCTTACCCTGCGGTGTGCGTACGCGCAGCGTGACAACAAGGACAACAACTCGGGCGGCAACGTTAAGCAGTTGGCCGCGCTCAGGATCAGCGGCAACGGCCGGTATCTGATCACGGAAGACGGCCGGCCTTTTTTCTGGCTTGGCGATACGGCGTGGGGTCTTATTTCGGGTGCCTGCCGGGAAGAAACCAGGGAGCAGCCTTCCGTCACGAAGTATTTGAAAAGCCGGTCGGAAAAAGGGTTCAATGTGATTCAGACGGTCATCACCGACCACGGGAATAAGAATTTCTACGGACACGAGCCTTTTCAGCAGGGTGATTATACCAAGCCTTTGATTAAGAAAGGACCGGACAATGACTACTGGGACATGGTAGATTTTATCGTCAGCCAGGCCGCCGGATACGGGTTTTACCTGGCCTTACTCCCCGTTTGGAACAACAGCGTACCCAGTGATCACCCGCTGGAAAAAGACCCCGCCAACGCCTACCAATACGGCTATTTTTTAGGGAACCGGTACAAAGATAAAAACCATATTTTCTGGATCTTGGGCGGCGACCCCGGCCAGGCGGGCCGGTACGTAGATACCCCTTCCCGATTAAAGATGGTACAGGCGATGGCCGAAGGCATAGCGGACGGCGTGAATGGAAAAAGCGGGTACGACGGAAAGGCTGACTTCAGCACTACCCTCATGTCTTATCATCCCAAAGGCTGGGGCACGTCTTCCTCGGAATACCTGCATGGGGAACCCTGGCTGGATTTTAACCTGATCCAGACGGGAACGCGGTTTGATTTTACCAATTACGTAGCCATTGACAGTGATTACGCGAAAACGCCGCCTAAACCGACCCTGGACTCGGAAGTGGCCTATGAATACTCCATGTCGCTGAAGGCCAATGTACACGAAAGGGAAAAATACAAAGAAAGAAGGATCAGCGACTGGGATGTGCGGCGGGCCGCGTACTGGTCGGTATTTTCCGGGGCGTTTGGGTTCACCTACGGCCACCGGAGTTTTGTTTCCTGGGTGCAGAAAGGAGAACGGCAGGAAAACGGGAAAGATTTGCCCTGGTACAAAGCCTTGCATTCACCGGCCTCTTTCCAAATGGTACTCCTGCGTGATCTGATGCTGTCCCGCCCTTACCTGGACCGGATTCCTGATCAGAACCTGATCAACCGAAGGTCGCAAGGCCTGGGCGTAGAACAAGTGAAAGCTACCCGGGATACGGCGGGCACGTATGCCTTTGTGTACCTGCCGGTGGGCACTGCGGTGATGATGGAGCTCTCCGGATTGTCGGCCGCCAAAGTAAAAGCCCACTGGTTTGACCCGAGGGTCGGGGTAGTGCACCCCATCGGCGAGTTTGATGGAAAGAAAAGTCAGCTGTTTGTTCCACCTTCCAATGGTATTGGCCAGGACTGGGTATTGCTGCTCGACGATGCGTCTAAGAACTATCCGTTGCCGGTTGAAGAGTAAACGGCGGGATACGAAACCGGCGCCGGTAAATTTCAGATAACCTTTCCCTGATGTATGAAACAGACAGGCAAAAGCAGGTGGTTGGCGCTTTTATGTATTCTTTTAAGTAAAAGTATTTCGGCGCAGTCATTCATCCATCCTGGATTAATCAATAACCGGGACGAACTGGCCTTTATCCGGCAGAAAGTAACGGCAGGCGAAGCGCCCTGGGCGGCCGCTTACGAAACACTGCGGCAATACCCCGGCGGTTTCATCCGGTCGGGAGATATGCGCCGGCTGAGCCGCCTGGATTACCAGGCCCGCCCGTACGAAAAAATTGTAACGGATAAAGGCTCCGGCAAAACGGGCCCCACCGAAAGCCCGGAAATGATCCAGTTGGGCAACGACATGCAGGCGGCGTATAGCCACGCCTGGCAGTGGTACATTGAACAGGACCGGAATCCTTCCGGGGCAGTTCGCCACGCCGAAAAGTCTATTGAGATTCTGGATGCCTGGGCGTCCACGCTGACGTCCTGGACGGGCACGAGTCTGTTCCGGGCCGGTTCCGGTCCCTTGCCGGGCCTGTTCGCGGCGGAAATACTCCGATACACCTACAAAGGCTGGGCGCCGGAGAAAATCACCCGGTTTGAGCAGTTGATTGAAAAGGTGTTCTGGCCGGTCATTGCCCGCGGCTACCCGGAAAACAGCAACCAGTCCAACAACAACCAGGAAGCCTGGACCGTTGCCGGGCGGATGGCGATGGGAATCTTCCTGAGCGACCGGACGAAGTTTGAGAACGGCGTGGCCGCCTGGCGGAAACTGCTGCCCAGAAACATTGCGCCCGACGGATTCAACTACGAAACCTGCCGGGACCTGTCGCACGCACAAATTGCGCTGGCCGCCCTCGCCCTGGGCGCGGAAATGGCCTGGAAACAGGGCATTGACCTGTACGGGGAACTCGATAACCGGCTTTTGAAAGGAGCCGAATACCATATTCCCTGGATGCTGGGGGAGCCGGGCCTGCCCGACGACCGGGAACTCTGCCGGAATGCCGCTAACCCGGTAAACAGCGGCCGGGTAATTGTCCGCGACCCCAAACCCTTCTATGAACTGGTGTATAACCATTACCACCACCGGAAGGGGTTGCCCGCCGAAGCCACCTGGCGCCTGATCTCCTCGGCTACGGCTTATCCGGCCGATGCCCCGCGCCGGAGCTACCGTCCGGAATTTCTGGTGGGTTCGTACGGCGGGCATACCCTCACCCACGCCCGGCTTCCCGCGTACCCGGCCGGGCACCGGTCCGTCCAGCCCGCCGATACGTTCCGGGTGGCCGGCGAAAGTTACCCGGTGGCGTGGCTGTTCAGGGAAGATTTTAGTAATCAGCAATCTTTCGGGGAAAACTGGCTGGCGGAAAACGGCAACGCGACCACCACCGACGTTTCCGGCGGCAGACTGCGGGTGGTTGACGCCAAAGGGGCCACGATCTGGTTCAGACCGGACCTTCCCGCCAATGTAATTGTACGCTTCAAAGTCCGGGCGGAAAGCAGCCGTCCGGACAACAAAAACAACTTTAACCTGATCAGTCACGCCCGGGCCACTGACAGCTCCCCGCTGGTAACCGGTCCGGCGAGTGGCCGAAGCGGCGCGTACAAAGAGTACCACACCTTTCCCAATTACATTGCCACCTTCACCTGCGACCACACCCGGATCAGAAAAAACCCGGGCTTCCGGATGCTGAGCGGCCACGCGGAAAAGGCCGTGGCGGACCGTACGTACGAGGTGGTGTATGCGGTGCTGAACGGCCGTATCCGCTATTACGTGGATGGGCGCAGGGTTCACGACGTAAAAGACGCCGCGCCGCTGCCCGGTGGCAAATTCGGCATCCGGACCTGGAATACGGCGGCCTGGTGGGACGACGTCCAAATCGGCGAAATTATCACCGGACAAAACCACTAACCACCGCCCCATGAACCCGATGTCCCTCTCTTCCCGCCGTGATTTTATTACTGAAATAATAAAAACCTTACTGCCATGAAAGCATCCCGCCTGTATCCATTGGTTCTCAGTGGTTTCCTGCTGGGTTGCCAGCCCAAGCTGACCAAAGAGCAAACCCGTTTTCAATCCCGCTACGTGGCGCATACCACGGTCGGGGCGGGCAGTCCGGTGGTAGCAACGGTCGTAGCCGATAGTCTGGATGTACCCTGGGAGATTACATGGGGGGCCGACGGGTGGTTGTGGTTCACGGAACAGCGGGGAACGGTCAACCGGCTCAATCCCCAAACCGGCGAACGGCGCGTACTGCTGCAACTGACCGACGTTTTGTACCAGAAATCGCAGGGATTGCTGGGCATGGCGCTGCACCCCGATTTTGAAAAGCACCCTTCCGTGTACCTGGACTATACATACCTGCGGCCCGATTCTGCCATGTCGTCCAAACTGGTGCGCTACACCTACGAAAAAAATACGTTAATCCATCCGCAGATTCTGCTGCAGGACATTCCGGGCCGGAAGTTTCACAACGGCGCCCGCCTGGTGATTACCCCCGACGAGAAGCTTTTTCTTTCAACCGGTGAGGCCGGCAACCCGAAAGCCGCGCAGGACATCCGCTCGTTGTCGGGGAAAATACTCAGGATGAACCTGGACGGCACCGTACCCGGTGATAATCCGGTCCGCGGCAGTCTGGTGTGGTCGTGGGGACACCGGAATCCGCAGGGACTCGCCCTCTCCCCTGGCGGTAAGCTCTACGAATCAGAGCACGGCCCGGACAATGACGATGAGGTCAATCTGATCCGCAAGGGGCGCAACTACGGCTGGCCCGACGTCATGGGCTTCTGCGACCTGGAATCCGAAAAACGGTACTGCGCCGATTCTGCCGTTGCCGAACCGCTGCTGGCGTGGAGTTCGATTATTGCCCCTTCCGGTATGGTCTTTTACAATCACGAGGCAATACCTGAGTGGAAGAACAGCCTGATTATGGGCAGTTTAAAGAATCAGAGTTTGCGGGTATTGCAGTTAAACGGGAGCGGCGACCGCATTCTGACGGAGAAAATCTACTTTCCCAAAGTTTTCGGACGCATCCGGGACGTGTGCGTGTCGCCGGCCGGCGATGTGTACCTGGTCACCAGCAACCGGGACTGGCATCCCCGCTTTTTTCCGGTACTGTACGACCAGTTTCCCCGCCCGTCCGACGACCGGATCATCAGATTGTCCCCCGTAACTCCCCAACAGGTGGCCTGGCTCCAGCCCCTGGCGGCTCCTTACCGGGAAGAAAAACCGGCGGTTCAGCTGACAGCGGCTACCGCTCCGGAAACCGGCCTTGCCGTGTATGGGCAGTACTGCGCCGGCTGTCATCAACCCGAAGGCACCGGCGTGGCGGGCTTGTACCCGCCGCTGGCCCGGACCGGGTGGGTGAACGGCGACAAGCATACGCTGATCCGGACGGTGCTGTACGGGCTCTCCAAACCGATTGAAGTAAACGGCAAGCCCTACCACGAGCAGATGCCGCCCTATAAATTTCTGTCCGACCGGCAGGTGGCCGCCGTACTGACGTTTATCCGCAGCAGTTTCGGCAACCAGAGCGCCGCCGTAGCCCCCGAAGAAGTGGCCGCCGCCCGGAATCAATAGTTTATCATTTTACGCACCGCATTGCCTTCATTGATTATCCAATACGCCATGAAACTACTGGGAACGCTGTTTTGCCTGCTCGCTTGCTCCTTCTCCCGGGCGGAGGTCCGGCCGGCCCGCGTGTTTGGCAGCCACATGGTGCTGCAACGCGATCAACGGGTTCCGGTATGGGGATGGGCGGACGCCGGCGAACAGGTCACGGTCCGGTTTGCCGTTCAGGAAGTACGCGCTACCGCCGATTCATCGGGTTACTGGCGGGCAGTGCTGGCTCCGCTGCCCGCCGGCGGCCCTCATTCGATGGTGATTCGCGGCAAGAATACGGTTGTCCTGCAAGATATCCTGGTGGGCGACGTATGGATCTGTTCGGGGCAATCCAACATGGAATGGCCGGTAAAGGAGAGCAATCACGCCGGGCGGGAAATAGCGGCCGCAACGGATCCACAAATCCGCCTGTTCACCGTGCCGCAAACGATGAGCACTACCCCCCAACGTGATCTGGCCGGCGGCGCGTGGCAGGTGGGTAGCCCGGAAACGGTGGGCGACTTTTCGGCCGTGGGGTATTTTTTCGGCCGGGAACTCCGCCGGCAATTGCGCGTTCCCATCGGCTTGATTCACGCTTCCTGGGGCGGCACCAGAATCGAACCGTGGATCAGCCCGGCAACCATGGCTACCCTGCCGGAATACCGGGCGGAGGTAGCCGGTCTGCCGGATTTTGAACTGGAAAAACTACAAAAGAGCGGCGAACAAGATTTTGCAGCCTGGAAAAAAAACCTTTCCTCATTCGACCGGGGTACGCAGCAGGGACGTCCGCAGTGGGCCGCTGCGGACTGGAATGCGTCGGACTGGGATACAGTGGCAGTGCCCCGGTTGTGGCAGGACGCGGGCCTGGCGGTCTCGCACGGCGCCGTATGGTTCCGCACCGGGTTCGATCTGCCGGAAAAGCTGTCCGGCCGGCGCGTGGTGCTGCACCTGGGTCCCGTCGACGATTCGGACATCGCCTGGGTGAATGGCCGGAAAGTAGGTGAAACGTTTGACGACCGGCGGGCCTACCGGGTATACCCCGTAGATGCTAACCTGGTAAAAACGGGCCGGAATACGCTGGTGGTCCGCATCGAAAATTACGGCAGCCGGGGAGGCATGTGGGGAAAGCCCGAAGAAGTATACCTCCAGGCGGGGGATGAGCAAATTTCCCTGGCCGGAATCTGGAAATACAAAATCGGCACGGAAGACCTGCCTCCCCCACCGGAACGGGTCGGGCCAAACAGTAAACCAACGCTGTTGTTCAATGCCATGATTCACCCGCTGATTCCCGGTGCCATCAAAGGCGTAAGCTGGTACCAGGGAGAGAGTAACACCAAGCAAGCCTACCGGTACCGCACCCTTTTCCCGCGCCTGATCGAAGACTGGCGGCGGCAGTGGGCCCAGGGAGATTTTCCGTTTCTGTTTGTTCAACTCGCTAATTTTTATGCCCCTAAAGCGATGCCGGCCGAGAGCAGTTGGGCCGAATTGCGGGAAGCCCAGCAAATGGCGCTAACCGTTCCCCGCACCGGCATGGCCGTCGCCGTTGACATTGGCGAAGCCAATGATATTCATCCGCGCAACAAACAGGAAGTAGCCCGGCGATTGGCACTGGCCGCCCGAAAGATTGCTTACGGCGAAGCGCTTGTTCATTCCGGCCCCGTGTACCAATCCATCCGGACGGAAGGAAATAAAATCCGGCTCACCTTCGACCTCATTGGCGCGGGCCTGACGGTAAAAGACGGCGGGAAATTAACCGGCTTTGCCATTGCGGCCGCCGGTCAGCCGTTTGTATGGGCGGAGGCGACCATTGAAGGCAATACGGTCGTGGTGTGGAATGATAAGGTTGCCAATCCCGTAGCCGTGCGGTACGCGTGGGCGGATAACCCGGCGGGGGCTAATTTGTATAACCGGGAAGGCTTGCCCGCGGCGCCTTTCCGGACGGACCAGCGGCCGGGCCTGACCATCTCATCAACCAAATAAGCAGCATTGGCCGAGCCAAGCCTCTGCTATTGCATTTTCAGTTCGACTTAAAACAATACTATCTAAAATTCAAATTGCCTCACCATGAACAGTTTTATTCTGAAAAATCTGCGCTTACCGGGTGCCCTATTGCTCACGTTGGCGCTTGCCGGATGTAATCCAAAAGGGCGCCCGGCGACGGAAAGCACAGAACGAGAACGAAAGTTTAACGTGCTGTTTATTGCCGTGGATGACCTGAACACCGCCATCGGCTGTTACGGGCATCCTTTGGTGCAAACGCCGAACATTGACCGCCTGGCCAGCCGGGGCGTGCGGTTTGAACGGGCCTACTGCCAGTCGCCGATCTGCATTCCCAGCCGGGCTTCCCTGCTCACGGGACGGCGTCCGCAAACAACCCAGACGTTCCGGGCAAAGGACGCTTTCCGCAAGGTCCTGCCGGACGTAGTGACCTTGCCCCAGCATTTTCGCCAACACGGGTATTACGCGGCGCGGGTGGGCAAAATCTTTCACATGGGCGTACCCAACGACATCGGCACCAGCGGCAAGGACGATCCGCAATCCTGGGCGGAAGTGGTTAATCCAAAAGGGAGAGACGTACTGGAAGAAGACCGGCTCACCAACCTGACGCCCAAGGAAGGATTAGGCGGTGCCCTGGCTTACCTGGCCGCTGACGGAACTGACGAAGAACAGACCGACGGGATGGTAGCCACGGAAACCATCCGGCTCCTGCAAACGCACCGGGACACCTCTTTTTTCATCGGCGCGGGTTTTTTCCGGCCGCACCCTCCTTTCGTGGCGCCCAAGAAGTACTTTGACCTCTACCCGCTGGATAAGATTGTGCTGCCGCAGGACGCAGCCCACGACCGGAAGGACATTCCGGCGATGGCACTCACCATCAACCCGCCCAACTTTGGATTGGACCAACAGGCGCAGAAGAGGGCCATTCAGGCGTATTACGCTTCGGTGAGTTTCGTGGATGCGCAGGTCGGACGGGTAGTGAATGCACTCGATAGTCTGGGATTAGCCGATAACACCATTATCGTATTCTGGAGCGACCACGGCTGGCTGCTTGGTGAACACGGCTTGTGGCGTAAACACACGCCTTTTGAGGAAACAGCCCGCGTACCGCTGATTGTCGCCGCGCCCGGCAAACAACCCGCCGTTTCGTCGCAATTTGTGGAACTGCTTGATTTGTATCCGACGCTCAGCCAACTCTGCGGACTGCCCGCTTCGGAGGGACTGGAAGGAGTCAGCTTCGTACCCGTGCTGGATGATCCGAAGCGGACCGTAAAAGATAAAGCTTTGACGACCGTAAAAATGGCGAACGGCAAGTTTGGCAATTCCGTCCGGACGGCCCGGTGGCGGTACACGGAATGGGACGAAGGCCGGGAAGGCGCTGAGCTATACGATCATGACCGGGACCCGAACGAACAGACGAATTTAGCCGGCAAGCCCGAACACGCCGAAACCGTAAACCGCATGAAGCAGCTACTAACCGGGCCGGCAACGAATGAAAAAGCAGCGGCCGGGTACAAGTAACCGCACCCGGGACCCGGCGCGTGGTTTACCAGACTGGTACACGATAACGCAAAAACAAGCACCAGAAAGCGCCGTAAGTACAACTCTGACTTAGGGGCAGAAGGGCTGAAAATGGTGGCAGGCAAGCCGGTCACTGAAATTTCCCGGGCTTTGGGCATTGGGGGAGAACATCATCTGCCGCGGGACCGGGTGGTCAACCCAAAAGGCAGAGACGGACTCGGGGAAGACCGGATTACCAACCCGCAAGGAGGGGTTGGGCGCCGCTCTGGCTTACCTTTTCAACTAAAGTCTTCGCCTGAAAGCGGGGTTTTTATATTCCAGGTTAGGGTACTAAAAAAGCAAAGCCTCCCAAACGAGTGCTTAAGAGGCTTTTGCAAATAAAGCAATTACACTGCTGCGTGCGTTATACTACGGGAGGAGGAACGACTTATTTTTCAAGGATAATTTGGCGCTCTCCCTCTAGTAGGGTTACGTGGCAGCAGTCGGCGCTGACGGTGAATTTTCTTTTTACCGGTTCTTTTCCGTCCTTGTAACCGATAAATTCTAATTCCACTTTCTGGCCGACCCACTCTTTCTGATACTCATCGGTTGTTACGGGATAAGTGCCGGACTGGCGCATAGCTTCCGAGGCTGTTGGGCTTAACTTTGGGGTCTTATCGGCTCCGGTAGCGGTTTGGATGACCTTGTAAGTGTCTAAGACAACAGGCGTGTTATCCGGATATTTAACACTAGCCGAAATAATGGCGAAAACCGCCGTACAAACTCTGTCGGGAGGACAGTTGTCTTGCCTGGAGTCAAGCTTCGCTTGTATTTCCCTGAAAGAATCAAAGTGGGAACAAGCGCTTAAAAAGTTGCTGCCAGTTAAAATAAGGGCAACGAAGATTTGTTTTGTTTTCATAATTCTCAGGAATAAAGGTTAGTAAATCTCCACTTCTAATTCCTGTTGACCCTCCTTGCAGTAAAATGGTTGCATCGGTTAACCTGTGCTTACATCAGACTCTTTTGCTTTTGATGCTTAACCCATTACCCATTGCTACCGCCCTGGCCGCCATTGCTGGCCGTCCCGGCAGCAACTCTTCTTTTGCCTGCCAGGCCATTTAAAAGCCTGGGGCCAGACACTCCCCACCGCCAGGAGGGGGGCGGGAGCAGAGAACTCCTCACTGCCGGGACGGTAGCGGGGCAATACGCGTTTCGGACACCCGTAGGGATTGGCAGGGAATTGAAAAAGGAACCCAAACCAGCCGATCAACCCTCATGATCTCACTCGTTATCGTCCCGCTTGATGACGAGAGTGCGCCTCACGTGGGTGCCCGTCCTTTTTGCGTCAACCGGGAGCTTTAGTATCTGCGGCTGCGTACGGGCTTACTTAAAAATCTTCTCTTTCTGAATGTTGAGCTTGGCCATCTTTGCCTCTAAAGTCGTGGGTTTAAGGGCTAACAGTTCGGCCGCCCCGCCTTTGCCGCGGATGCGGCCACCCGTGTGCTGGAGCACTTGCAGGATATACCCTCTTTCAAACTCGTGTAAAGGCCGCACCGCCTCACGGGGCAGCGACGAGGATGGTTGATCGGTTTGAGGACTGACATTCTCTTCCGGGAGAGCCGTTGTTTTTGAAAGGGGCCGGCCCAGTTGCAGCGTACTGCTTGCTGAGACAATGACGGCGTGTTCGATGACGTGTTCCAGTTCCCGGATGTTGCCCGGCCAGGCGTAAGCTTTTAGCTCTTCCAGCGCCTGGGCATGAATCTGTCTGATTTTCTTGCCCATTTTTTGCCCGTATTTTTGGGCAAAATGCAGGGCCAGTACCGGAATGTCTTCCTGCCTTTCCCGGAGCGGCGGCACCTGAATGGGAAATACATTTAAGCGGAAAAACAAATCCGCGCGAAAACGGCCGGCCTGCACTTCATCCTCCAAACGCTTATTGGTAGCGGCAATGAGGCGGACATCCAGGGTAATTGGCCCTTTCCCGCCGATGCGTTCAATCTCTCTTTCCTGAATCACGCGCAGGAGTTTGGTTTGCAATTCCAGCGGCAACTCTCCGATTTCATCCAGAAAGATGGTGCCGCCGTTGGCCAGTTCAAATTTGCCGATCTGTCGTTCAAAGGCACCGGTAAAACTGCCTTTCTCGTGACCGAATAACTCATTCTCAATGAGCTGGGCGGGCAGGACCGCACAATTGAGCTTCACCAGTATTTTGTCCCGCCGGCGCGAAGCATTGTGCACCGCCCGGGCTACGAGTTCCTTGCCCGTTCCCGTTTCCCCTTCAATCAACACGGTGGCGTCGGTGGGGGCTACCTGCTGGATCTGGGCCAGTACTTTTCCAAGGGCGGCGCTTTCCCCCACCATTTCGGTGAAATTGTGGCTGTGTTTAATTTCTTCCTGTAAATACACGTTTTCCTGCGCCACCTGGGCTTGTAAAGCGGAAATCCGCTCAAAAGCCCTCCGCCTGTCGGTAGCCAGCGCAATCTGCGGGCAGACTTCCTGTATCATCCGTAAATCCTTCTCCACGAATGCGTACGGGCTTTTACTGCCCAGCAGCAGAGCCTGGCAGGCGGGCCCGTGCACCGGGATGGGAAGGTAAATGGCTGAGCGGATGCCCCAGGTCTGGCAAGCGAACTGCGCGATTGGGTTCCCCGCACAATGGGCCAGGTAGGCTTCTCCCGTCAGCACGGCGGCCTGGGTAAACATGCCGGTTAGCGCAGCCGCCTCACTATCGGTTCCGGGTTTTGTCAGCGCGGCAGGCAGCGGGTCATTATGCCTGGGAACGGCCGCAAAAGCATTGTTTTTTTTCAGGAAGCTCTGCAAATGGATTTGTTTGCTGCCCGGATCAATCTGTAGTACGCCCAGCATATCTATGGGAATCACCTGGTTCATCGCCCCGGCTACGCTGCTAAACATGGATTCCTGGTCAGGCAGGGTAATCACGGCATTGTTAACGGCCAGTTGCATCTCCCGCAGTTCCCGCTGCTCCACCAGTGCTTCCGTGGCCAGGATGTTGCTGAAGGCAACGGCAAGCTGATCGGCAATGCTTTTGTAAAGGGAGAAGTTTTTGGGCTGAATACCCTCCGGGCGAGCAAAGTGAAACTGAAACAATCCCAGCAGCTGGCCGCCCTGCCGCAGCTTCATGTTCACCGTATGGTGCAGCCCGGTCTCCTGCATCAGCCGCAGGCCCATATGATTGTAACGGGTCATCATTTCTGCTAAGTTCCACACGTAAAAATCCTCCTGCTCCAGGAAATGTTCAAAGTAAGTGCCTTTTACCGGGAAGAACTGGCTCACTACCTGCTTATAAGCAGGATGGGCCCTTCTTTCGGGGGGAGACATGGTCAGGAAGTGGTTGAAATATTGATAGTCGTCCGTGCAACGGGTCACTACCGCATCATCAAAACCGATCAGCGGCCGAAGCTTTTTCATAATCACCCGGTACAGCTCTTCCCGGTTCCGCAGGGCAGCCATGTCTGCACTCAGCGAGAGCAGGAGGGCTTTTTCCTGCTCCCGTTCCAGAATCTCCTCCGTGGCCAGAATGTTGCTGAAGGCAACGGCAAGCTGATCGGCAATGCTTTTGTAGAGGGGAAAATTTTTGGGCTGAATACCCTCCGGGCGAGCAAAGTGAAACTGAAACAATCCCAGCAGCTGGCCGCCCTGCCGCAGCTTCATGTTCACCGTATGGTGCAGCCCGGTCTCCTGCATCAGCCGCAGGCCTATATCCGCATGGCCGTAACGGGTCATCATCTCTGCTACGTTCCACACGTAAATATCCCCCTGCGCCAGAAAATGCTCAAAGTAGGTATCCTTTACCGGCAGGAACCGGGTAACCACCTGCCTGTAATCGGGATGGGCCTTTCTCTCGGGGGTAGCCATTGTCAGAAAGCTATGGCAGTACTGCTGGTCATCCGTGCAGTGAATGACTACCGCATCGTCAAAACCGATCAAGGGCCGGAGTTTTTTCATGATTACCCGGTACAACTCTTCCCGGTTCCGCAGGGCAGCCATGTCCGCACTCAGCGAGAGCAGGAGGGCTTTTTCCTGCTCCCGTTCCAGAATCTCCTCGTTGGCTAAGATGTTGCTTACGGCGGCGGCTACCTGCTCCGCAATAGCGGCAAACAAAGGCAGTTGGGCGGGGCTGAAATCGGTAGTGTCCGCCGCGCACAGGCAGAATAAACCGACACTTTCCCCCCCTGCTTTCATACCGGCCGCCAGGCAAGCCTTGATGCCCGCCGCGAACATAATCGGAAAGTGCGGATGACCGTATCCCTGCTGCTCAAGCGCTTCCAGGTTGTAAATGCCCGGGCCAGGCTGTTGCATGAGGTATTCCACGGCGGTGCCTCCGTGCCGGATATGATTGCCCACGTCCCGTTTGATGGTTGCATTGACCTCCTTTCGGTCATACTCCACCATCAGGTCGTAGTGGTAATTTTGGGAAGTATCCACGATAAAAACGCCCGAGGCCAGGTGGCGGAAAATAGGCGTGAGCCGGGTTTCAATAAAGTGCAACAAGGAGGACTTGTCCCGGATGGTGGCAATCGCGTTGCTGATCTGCAGGAGCAGGGCCTGTTCCCCCTCCAGCCTGCGCAGCCGTAACTGCGTGAGGGCCTGTTCTTTTTCGTACTGCTCGGCCGCCACTCTTTTCTCCAGCCGTTCGTTGCGGTGCTGGTAGAGGGCAATCTCCACTACGGGCTGAATGTCGTGCCGGCTGAAGGGTTTCACCAGGTAGCCGTAGGGCCGGGTCTGCTTGGCGGCTTCCAGGGTTTTAGCGTCCGAATGCGCCGTGACAAACACAAAAGGAATTTCCTGCCCGCGCAGCAGGTGGGCCAGGGCTACGCCGTCCTGTTGACCGCTCAGGGAGATGTCCAGGAGGGCCAGATCAACCGGGTGCTGCGCTACGGCGGCCAGCGCCTCGGTTGCATTGAGGGCAATACTGGGTACGTGGTAGCCAAAAGCGGTTAACAAACCCCTTAAGTCTTCCGCCACGATTACGTCGTCCTCTACCACCAGAATGGCTGGTTGGGAGCCGTTGAAAGGATGGTTTGCCATGGATTAAAAGCTTAAATTGGTTGAAGTTCCGAAAAACGCAGCGTAAAGGTGGTCCCCAGCCCGTTGTGAATGCCCAACGAGCCGTTCAGTTGCCGGGTGATGGCTTTTACCAGCCGCAGTCCCAGCGAAGGAGCGGTTTCTATATCCGGTATTTCCGGCAGGCCCACGCCGGTGTCCGAGACCTGCAACTCGTAGGTATGCGCCTGGGGCTGGGTGAGGCCGATGCGGATCTGGCCGGCCTGGTTGCCGGGAAAAGCGTGTTTGAGCACGTTACACACCAGTTCGTTGATCACCAGTCCCAGCCGGACGGCCGTGTCTACGTCCAGCAGCACGGGTTCGCTTTCAATGCAATAGGTAATGGGTTGTTGGCCCCGGAACGAATGCACCAGCGAAGCGACCAGTTCCCCGGCGTACTCTTTGAAATCAATCCGGGACAGGGTCTGGGAACGGTAAAGTTTTTCGTGAATCAGGGCAATGGATTTGACCCGGCTCTGGCTTTCCTGGATGGCCTCCGCGATGAGCGGCTCCTGGGTAGCCTGCTGCTGCAGGCTGAGCAGACTCGACATCAGTTGCAGGTTGTTCTTCACCCGGTGGTGGACCTCCTTGAGCAGCACGTCTTTCTCTTCCAGGGAGGTCTGCAACTGCCCGTTGCGCTGGTTGATTTCCCGCTGCTTGGCTTCTAAAGCCAGATTAGTTCTTTGCTTGAGGCGAAACCGGTTGTAGAGCACCCCGGAAAGCAAAAAAAGCAGGGCGGCGATTGCAATCAACCCGTTGCGTACGGTAGCTTGCTGGGCATTTTTGACCCGCTGCATTTCATTGGCTTGCTGGAGTTGCCGGATTTCAAACTCCTTGCGATCAAACGCAAACTGGGCTTGCAGACTGGCTACTTGTTTGGTCCGTTCCTCCTGCTGCAACGTATCCTGCCGGGCAGCGCCTTTACTGGCGTAACGATAGGCCTGCGGGGCGTTGCCTGCGCCGTGGTAGATTTCGCCCAAAAGTCTCTCGGTTTGGGCAATGTATGCTCTGGCCCCCGTCTGTTCGTATTTCTTCAATGCTTCCAAAGCAATGGGCAGCGCCCGGGCAAATTCCCGTTTATCCTTATGAACCCGGGCCGTAGCAAGCATAAGACTGGCAATTATATTCTCGTACTCAGCCTTGCGGGCGTAATGCAGGCCCTTGCGTAAGCGATCCAGGGCTTTTGCGTAGTTTTTTTCAAGAGAAGCATAATAATTCCCCAGCGTCAGGTAAAAGGAGGCCGTAAACGCATCATTCCCCGCTGCGCGGGCAGCCATTAACCCTTTTCTGGCGTAGGCTAACCCTCTTCTTACGCAGGAATCCCTTCTGCTCTGCTGCGGCGTTTCCAGCGCCAGCTCTGTATATGCTCTGGCGGTATTTTCCCAAAGGATGTAAAGGCCATCAGGATGATCTTCTAATATTTCTTCTCCCTTGAGGCAATACTTCAGGGCTTCCTCGTACAGTTTCAGATCCATGCTGATGTTGGCCATACTGTGGTAGCCAAAAAGAACGGCTTGCCGGTTTCCTAGTTTCTCACCCAGCCCGACTGACCGGGTAAAGTAACGGATTGCCTCCGGATATTCGCTTAGTTCGCCGTGATAAGCCCCCAGATCGTTGTAACAGCGCAGTCTTAGGGTGAGGTCCGGGTCTTTTTCGGCCACCGCCAGCGCGCGGTCATAATACTTTTTGGCCAGGGCGTAGTTTCCTCTCAAAATCAAGCTTAATGCCTGACGCAATAAAGCGACCACCTGACCTTTGGCATAAGAAAGCTGCCGGCTCAACGCAATACTCTCGCGGGCCAGCGAATCAATTTGCCCTTCGGAAAGGGTAGTTGCCTGTAATTTCAATAAGTCATTGAGGATGTTCACCCGGTTGGTATCCTGCCCGGCCTTAGTGAGCAGCTGTTGGAGGCTATCCACCTGGGAATTTTGGGCCCAAAGGCCGGCGGGCAACGCGACCACCAGGCATAGGCTACCGATAAACCGGTAAAATGAGGGGTAAAACCCCTTAAAAGTTCTTTTCTGAGGCGGGATAAACGGCATGGGATCAGGCGTAGGGAGTGGTTACAATCAAAGTGGCAGTGGACGCCAACGCGGCCGGGTTGAGAGAACCAGGGGCATTACTTACAAAAGCTACGCATAAGCCCTTGAACTCCACCATAACGGAGAAGTTTTTTTGTATACCTCCACTATGTTGGAGCACCGCCCCTTCCAAAAAAGTTGCAAAACTTTGAGCAAAATTTTGAAAAGCGGTTCCTGCGGGCATCCTGCGCATTTTATACCGGTAATTCACTTCTCATTCTACCTTCTGGTACGGCGCTTGACATACGGGTGGCAACAACCTGTTTCACCAAACCACGCACCTCATGAAAACCTTGCCAACCCCTTTTGCCCCAAAACACGGGTTCAACCAACCGGCCCGGAAACGACATTCCTTCACTGACAGCCAAACATTCACCCGTTTTCTCTGCGTACTGGCGCTTGCCTTTTTAGCCGGGTGTAACCAGGGCGACCTGCTTGATGTATTGAAGGACCGGGAAAACAAGCCCTCAGCGGGAGCCATTTTTACCATGACCAATGATCCGGAGGGCAATCAGATTGTAGCCTTTGCCCGGATGCCGGACGGGTCGCTTGTCTTCGCCGGCGCTTACCCAACGGGGGGAACCGGCGCCAACATCAGGACCACCGAAACCGGCATGCTTAACCCGCTGGATTCCCAGGACCCGCTGATCCTGAGCGAAGACCGGCGTTTCCTGTTTGCCGTCAACGCGGGCAGCAACGAGGTGGTTTCGATGGGCATCAACGGAACGGGGGGCCTGCGCCTGCTGGATGCGGTATCCAGCGGCGGCGTAACGCCCAACAGTCTGGCCGCTTACAAAAATCTCCTCTACGTGGCCAACACCGGTAACGGGGGAAGCATCAGCGGATTCTACGTCAGCGCCAGCGGGAAGCTAACCCCCATCCCCGGCTCCACCAGGCCGTTGTCGGGGCTGGCCGGGGAGAACGGAACGGCAGAAAATCTGGTCGGTAATATTGAATTTTCGCCCGACGGCAGATTTGTGATTGTATCGGAAAAAATAACCAACACCCTGGTGGTTTACTCCCTTGACGAAAACGGCAAACCCGGCGATCCCCTGCCGCAGCCCTCGGCCGGCCGGACGCCCTTCGGGGCGGGCTTCACCGAACGGGGTACTTTCATTGTGTCCGAAGCATTCGGCAACGCACCCGGCGGATCGGCAGTTTCTTCTTACCGGGTCAATGCCGATGGTACTTTGCAGGTTATCAGCCGCAGCGTAGCTACCCGGCAAACGGCTTCGTGCTGGGTCGAGCTTACCGACGACCAGCAGTACGCCTTCATCTCCAACGCGCCGGCCGGTACCCTGAGCAGCATGAAGGTGCACCCGGACGGTTCGCTGACTTTGCTGGAGGCAGTAGCCGGTGAGCTGGGGCAGGGGGCTTTTCTGCTGGACGCGGAGATTACCGGCAAATATCTGTACGTGGTGGCCGAAGCACTGGAAGAAATTGCGGTCTACGAAATCAGTGCCGACGGAAAGTTAACCTACCGAAAGAGCATCAAAAATGATTTGCTCAAGGCCCGGACCTTTACGGGACTAGCCGGATTCTGACCAGTGAACCACCTGCCCGGGTCGGTGAATTTTATCCAAGCATAATTTTTACGCTTATGGCTACTTCAAGATTATCCCAAGTATCAGATTTTGCAGTCTTACTGCAAAACTACAAGTCGGAAGAAAAAGGAACGGGTACGACAACTTTCACCACGAGTTGTTTCAAGAAGGGCGACCTGATCTACCTGGGTGGCTCCTGCCCGCAAAAGCTTTTTCTAATCAAACGAGGATTTGTCCGGCTGGGCTATTACACCGAAAACGGACGGGAGGTTACTTCGGCTTTTCTAAAGCCGGGTGACCTGTTTGGCAGCTACTTTCCGGAAGAAGCAGCAACGGATGAATTTGCCCTGACGCTGACGGAGGCAGATGTACAGGTAATTACCAAATGGCAATTTGAACAACTGCTGCAAAAACAACCCGCCTTTGATTGGCTGCTGATGCGGATTATGGTAGAACGCTACCAGGGGCTGGCCAGGAAGTTCGTTGATCTGGCTTTTAAAGAAGTCAAAGAACGCCTTATCAGTTTCCTTGGAGTCCTGGCCGAAGCAGTTGGCTACCCAAAAAACGGTGTGGTAGTGATTGATAACTTCCTCACCCACCAGGATTTTGCCTGCATCCTCAATACCTGCCGCCAGCAAATCACGACCTACCTGATACAACTGGAGGCCGAAGGGTACATCTGTTACAGCCGGAAAAAGATAGAAATCCGGGAAAATTTACTGCGCAAAATCACGCAATGTCCAGTAAGTGACAAAGCAGGGCAACCGGGCAGGCTAACTTAGCCTTATCATTCATTTTCACTTTAACCCATCCAATCCATTCATCATTTCACCTTAAACCCCAATTCACCACTTATGAAAACTCTATTGAAATCTTGTGCGGTCCTTCTTACGGCCAGCCTGAGCCTGGTAAGCTGTAAAGACGACGTTGCACTGCAGCAGCCCACTCCTCAATCAGCCGACAAAGCATTGAGTAAAAAGCTGGACGAAAAAGCTGCCCTTGCGGAGGCAGAAAGCTTAGTGGCCGAAGCCGCCAAAGCCGCCGGGGTAAGCAAAGAAAGTTTCTCGAATGCCCGCCGGACCCGCTTTACCCGGGAGCAGAACGTGTTTCTGCCCAATGCCCTGGCCATTGATTTTGAAAAGGCTACCACTACGCTACCCCTGCTGGAAGGCATCGGGCCCAGCGGCCAGCCTACCTACTACATTGTCACGGAAGCCGCCAACTACTACGTAGCCAGAATCCTGGGCGTGAATTTCGCCCCCAAGCTGGTCTTCGGCCGGGATACGGAAGGCAGCCAGGAAGTAACCTTTGAACGGGGTAAGATCAAGTTCAAGGGGGACGTGGATTTCAGCCCCGAACGCGTACTTGCCGCGGGTACTACTTCTACCTTTCCGCCCTCAGTAGCGCAGCCGGGTGCGGTAGGGGATGCCGAGTATTCCTCGCTGGTGGTGTTGCCCAGCGGTTCGGTGCTCAATGCCCAGATTGTAGCCAACAGCACCGGACGGCATGACCGGGCGGTAGCCATTGACTATCAGCGGAGAACCATCACCCTGCAGATTCTGGACGGCTTCCAGGGCGGCGACCAGTTCTTCTACCACCTGGTCACGGATGCTTCCGACCCGGTAGCGGCCACCATTGAGAAGGGAGTATACGCGCCTCGTTTGGGCAACCTGCCCACATTCGGGCTGAGCACCGAGTTTGATGAGTCAGCCCTGCTCGCTTTCTCGCCGGTCGCCAACGGAGAAACCGGGGTAGACAATCCGCAGCGCCAGGGTCTGAATTCCACCATCGTGGACGGGGACCGCGATCCGATCAACGTCTTTCCGCTGGACCCCGAGAACAGCAAGCAGTTCGGTAATAACTACTCTCCCATGTGGGATGCCCACGTGAGCATGTGGACTGAGGAAGCCATTGCCGCCGGCAAGCGCCGCCGGATCACCAGCTTTGAGGATTTAGCCGATCTGGTGGAGCAGGGTTACGTAACCAGCTTTGCGGGCAACATGGGCCAGCCGAACGGTTTTGTGGCTGGCCTGATGCCTACTAATCTGATCATCAATTGTCCGGTTATCGCCCAGCCCCTGCCCGGGTACATGGCCCGCAAGTAACCGACGATTAGATGGCCATTACCGGTTACCATGCTTTATTTACGGAGCGGCGACGCACTGCATCGCCGCTCCGTAAATAACCCGGTCTGGTTTGCCACGCTCCGGAAAGTATTCCGATCACCTACTCAACATAAAGATCCCTTTAATAACAAACGCCTGTTCATGAAAAAATTCATCTCTTCCCTATCCCTGCTGGCGTTGACGCTGGCCCTGTTAACGGCTTGCGACCAGGCCGACTTGTTTGATTTATTCCCTGACCGGGAAAAGACCCCCGCGGCCGGGGCTGTCTTTACGATGACCAATGCGCTTTCCGCCAATGAGGTAGTGGCATTCAGAACCGGTGCCGACGGACAATTAACGCAAACGGGAAAATACAGCACGGGCGGACGGGGCAGCGGCCCCCGCACGGACTTGCCCATCGGCCGGGACGCTATCGTATCCCAGTACTCGGTGGTATTGAGTCCGGACAACAAAAACTTATTCGTGGTAAATGCCGGTTCCAACACCGTCACTTCTTTCCGGGTCAACGGTTCTGCGCTGGAAAGAGCCTCAGTGATTGCTTCCGGCGGAACCTATCCGGTATCCTTAACCGTAAGTCCGGATAATAAACTGTTATACGTGGTCAATTCGGGCGGCGTGGACACGGATAACGTGCCCGGCGTTACCAAAGACAGCACGACCGGCTCCATTCAGGGCTTCTACATCGGCAGCAACGGCAGTTTATCTGCAATACCCGGTTCTAACCAGCCCGTCAGCGGTCAGTCCAGTTCCAAAGGAACCATCGCTTTTAGTCCCGACGGCCGGATTCTGGCCGTACTCGAAAAGGCGCGCAACAGCAGTGTGGTTTCCTACGTGGTGGACGCCAATGGCGCAGCCGGCCCGCCCCGGGTGTTTGACACCAGGACTGGCCCCACGGCGGCGGCCGGTGAAGACCCTTTCAGCGGCGTATTTGACAGCTACGGGTTTTTGCACACGGTAAACCTGAACCTGACCCCGCCGCCGAACCGGAGACCGGCGCTGAACGGGGCGACCATTACCACGTACCGGTTTGACCGGGATGGTCAGGCCTCCATTGTCAACGCGGCCGTTCCCCTGAACGCGACAGCCGGGTGCTGGATCAGAATATCCGCAGACGGACGGTATCTGTACGCCGTTGCTACCGACAGCCGGGCCATTTGCGGCTTTGCACTGGGCGGTGACGGGAGTCTGACGCCGCTGACGCCTACTTCGGTAGTTGCGATTGCCGGCGACCAGACCCCCCCGGTGGGCACGGCCAATGCGGTGGACCCGCTGGATATAACGTTTACCTCCGGGTACGCTTACAACATCATTCCCATTCAGGGATCCATTCAGAGCTGGAAAGTAGGCGAAGGCGGGTCCCTTACCCTGCAACCGGCCAGCGGGGTGTCGGGCCTCCCGATTACCACGCAAGGGATAGCGGCGACCAACGCCGGCCGGTAACGATCCAGTGACTTCATTGCGGGGGAACCCGTCACCCGGTTCCCCCGCTGCTCAACCGCAATTCAAGCAACAAACCCTTCGGCCCGTTCCCATGATGCTACCTGAAATCGCCCTCCCGCCTTCTGTAAACGGTAAAGAAGCTACCGCCGGGCGGGACGCGTTCGCCTTCGACGTACTATCCGGTTTGCAGCAATTTCCCAAAGCCATTCCCTCCAAATACTTCTACGATGCCGAGGGAAGCCGGCTCTTTGAGCAGATCATGCAACTGCCGGAGTACTACCCGACGCGGTGCGAAGCCGAGATTCTGGCGTATCACAAACAAACGCTGCGGAACCGGCTCGGACCGGAACATTACCACCTGATTGACCTTGGGGCGGGAGATGGGGCGAAGACCCGGATTCTGATTGATCATTTCTGGCGGAACGGGCTTTCCTTCCGGTACATTCCCGTGGATATTTCCACCTGCGCCGTCAAGGCGCTGGAACGGCGGCTGCACGAACAGTACCCGGGGTTAAGCGTTTGTACTTTTGCCGGAGAGTACCTGGCCGGATTGCAGTGGATAACCAGGCAAGTCGCCGGCAGGAAACTGGTGCTGTTGCTGGGGGCTAATATCGGTAATTTTACGGATGAGGAATGCCGTTTATTCCTGCTCCGCCTCTGGCAGTTACTGGATAAGCATGACCTGCTCCTGATCGGCTTTGACCTCAAAAAGGACGCGCAGGTAATCTCGCGGGCCTACAATGACTCGCAGGGCGTAACGGCGGAGTTCAACCGGAATCTGTTGCGCCGCGTCAACCGCGAACTCGGCGGCAACTTTGACCCGGACGCTTTTGATTTCTACGCCAGTTACGATCCGGTCTCGGGAACTGTCCGCAGCTACCTGATTAGCTTAGAGCCGCAGCGCGTGTACATTGATGCCCTCGGCCGCCGTTTTGAGTTTCAGGAACGGGAAACCATTCACCTCGAAAACTCGCGTAAACTGAGCGTAGCCGAGGTAGAAGGGTTGGCGGCGGACTGCGGTTTTGCGGTAGAAGGGCATTTGTTTGACTCAAAACACTACTTTACTGATTCCATCTGGCGGGTGCAGGGAAAGGGATAGGCCGTAACGGATGGAAACCGGGTGGTTTAGCGGGTACCGGTTGACAGAAATAATGGGATATGACATGGAAAGACCCTTAAATGGACTTACGCAACGATTTGGCGCCATTATCATCGGCGCCGGCCAGGCTGCCCGACCGCTTGCGTACGAACTGGGCAAACGCAGCATCAAGACGGCCGTCGTAGAGAAGGACTTCGTGGGGGGCAGTTGCATCAACTACGGATGCACGCCCACCAAAACCATGCTCGCTTCGGCCCATGCCGCTGACTTGGCCCGGCGTTTGCCCGGCTACGGCGTATACGCGGGAGACGAAGTAGCCGTAGCCATGCCGCAGGTGCTGAAGCGCAAGAACCGGGTAGTGGGGCAGTTCCGGCATTCGCAGGAAGAACAGTTTGCGCACTACGAGTGCCTGGAACTGATTTACGGGGAAGCCGCCTTCCAGGACAAGCAAACCGTGGAAGTACGCCTCCGGACGGGTGGCCGGCGCTCCTTGCAGTCCGAACTGATTTTTATCAATTGCGGTACGCGTGCCGCCGTTCCCCCCGTGGCCGGGCTGGCGGAACTGGACTATCTGATGTCCCGCACCCTCCTGGACCTCGCCGAAATCCCGGAGCACCTGCTGATCCTTGGCGGGGGGTATATCGGGCTGGAATTCGGGCAAATGTTCAGGCGGTTCGGCAGTGCCGTTACCATCCTGCAGCGGGGCGGGCAGTTGCTCAGCCGCGAGGACCCGGAAGTGGCTCTCGAAATGGAACGCATCCTGCGGCAGGACGGCATTGCCGTGCACACGCACACCCAGGCGCAGCGGGTCACCCGCCTGACCGGTGGCACCCTTCAGATCACGGCCGAAGCCAACGGAACTACGTGCCGGTTTACGGGTTCGCACCTGCTGGTAGCTGCCGGCACGCAACCCAATACGGATGCTTTGAATTTGCCCGCCGCCGGCGTAGCGGTAGACGAGGGAGGCTTTATCCGGGTAAACGACCAGCTACAGACCAGTCAGCCCGGCATTTACGCGCTGGGGGACATCAAAGGCGGACCGGCCTTTACCCATATTTCCTACGATGACTACCGGATCATCCGGACCAACCTGCTCGACGGGGGCAGTGCCAGCACCAGGGACCGCATGGTACCTTACACGGTGTTCACCGACCCGCAGCTAGGGCGCGTGGGACTGACGGAGACGGAAGCCCGCCGGCAGGGCTACCGCACCAAGACGGCCCGGCTCCCTATGCGTAGCGTGGCCCGGGCGATTGAACTGGACCAAACCCGGGGATTGATCCAGGCCGTGGTGGACCTGGATACGGACAAACTCCTCGGCGCGGCCGTGCTGGGCATGGAGGGCGGGGAGATCATGGCGATGCTGCAAATTGCCATGATGGGTAATCTTTCCTACCAGGCGCTCCGGGACTCCACCTTTGCCCATCCTACGCTGGCCGAAGCATTAAACAGTCTTTTTGCCGGATTTTAAATCCAATACGAATGGGCTTTTTCACGTTGCCCCTTTTAATTGTACCCTATACTAACCGTTATTACCCATGGAAAACAATAGTAGAATTTTTGGCATTGTCGGGCTGGGTATTATGGGCGGCAGCCTGGCACAGCAAGCCCGGGAAAAAGGCTACCGGGTAGTGGGCTTGGATAAGTTCACCTTCCCGGACGCGCTACAGGAAGCCGGGGTGCAGCCGGCCCGGGATTTTGTGGAATTGAAGCAACTGTTGCCCGCGCCCCGGATCGTCTTCCTGTACGTACCCGCCGGCGGTGCCGTGGATACCCTCCTGGCGGAGATTGCCGACGTGTTCGAGGCGGGAGACATCATCGTGGACGGGGGAAACTCCTACTGGGGCGACTCCATGCGCCGGGCGGAAGCGTTACGGGCCAGAGACCTGTACTGGCTCGACTGCGGCACGAGCGGCGGCATGACCGGGGCCCGCCACGGCGCCTGCTTCATGATTGGCGGGGACGCCGCCGCCGTGCAGAAAGTAATGCCGATCCTGCAAGACCTGGCCGTGCCGGAAGGCTGCGTGTACACGGGTAAATCCGGCTCGGGGCATTTTGTCAAGTTAGTGCACAACGGCATCGAGTTCGGCATGCTGCAGGCCATCGGCGAGGGGGTGAGTTTGCTCCGGCACTACCAGTGGGAACAGTTGGACCTGGCCAAAGTCCTGCACTGCTGGAACCACGGTTCGGTGATCCGGTCCTGGCTGGTGGAGCTGATGGAACAGGTTTGCCAGGAAACGATGGGGCTGGAACCCGTACCCGCTTACGTAGAAGACACCGGGGAGGTCAACTGGCTGGTTACCGACGCCATGCGGATGGAAGTCTCCGTGCCGGTCATTGCCCAATCGGTGATGGCCCTGATTGACTCGCGCGACAAGGATAAGGTTGTCGCCAAGGCAATCGCCATGATGCGGCACGGCTTCGGCAACCATCCCTTCGGGATGAGTGAAAAAATCGCCCGGGAACGCATGACCGGCCGGGTAGGCGACTTCCCAACCTTCCCGGGGGAGCACGCACCCGCAGTGCCGGCCGCCGGTAACGGCGTTTCTTGATTGTGGAACGGATTGTAGACTACAAGAATGGGTTCAACCTTCATCAACTTCCCGTTATGCAACGCATTACGCAACGAATTGTACCCAAGCACCCGCTGGCGGTCCGGTGGTTCCACTGGGTCAACTTCCCGCTGCTGCTGGTGATGATCTGGAGCGGCCTGCTGATCTACTGGGCCTACGACCCCTACCGCATCAACATCGGCGGTTACCCGCTGGTCTCATTCTTTCCGGACGCTTTCTACCAGTATTTCCGCCTGCACCACCGGCTGGCCGAAGGCATGTCCTGGCACTTTGTATTCATGTGGCTGTTTGTCCTCAACGGCGTGCTGTACGTGGGCTACACGCTGTTTTCCGGCGAGTGGCGCTACCTGCTGCCCAACCGTCACTCCTGGCGGGAGGCCTGGCGGGTGACCCTGCACGATTTGGGACTCCGGAAGGAGTTGCCCCCGGCCCGGAAATTCAACGGGGCCCAGCGCCTTGCCTACACGGCGGTGATTGGCATGGGACTGGGCTCGCTGCTGACGGGCCTGGCCATCTACAAGCCTACGCAACTGGCCGGACTGACCGGCCTCCTGGGCGGTTACCAAACGGCCCGGCTACTCCATTTTGCCCTGACCATCGGCTACGTACTCTTCTTTATCATTCACCTTTTACAGGTGATCCGGGCGGGCTGGAACAACTTCCGGGCCATGGTGGCCGGGTTTGAAGTGGTAACCGAAAAAGAGGCTCCTTCAGCCGTGGAACCACCGCACCAGGTTTAGTTGAACGCCAACGCTACCCGTTAACTCTAAATTGTAATGATGATGGAAAAGAAACCCGCCGCCGCAGACCGGCCGGATGCACCCGGGAATCAGGACCGGGAAATCAACTCAGCGGTCCGCCGCCGTACGCTGAAATCCTTTTTGTGGTTTGGCGCGGCCAGCCTGGTACCGGTAGGCGTGTGGCGCTGGGTGAGGGCTCAGCCCCCGGAAGAAGGCCTTCCGCGCCCCTTCCGGCGCGTCCTGGACGCCAATGCTGCCCTCACCCAAGCGTTGGTCGGCCCGGCGCGGCTGGTGCCCACGTTTCCCGTAAGCAAAGCGGTCCGGCAGCCCCGGGTGAACGGAAGCATTGGTTTGCCGGACGACAATTTTGACGTTTCCGCCTGGAAACTACGGGTAGAAAACGCTACCTCCCCCGGCCGGCGGCCGACCGTCCGGGAGTTTACCCTGGACGACCTCAAAGCATTGCCCAGAACGGAGCTGGTCTTTGAGTTTAAGTGCATTGAAGGCTGGAGCCAGATTCAGCACTGGGGCGGGGCTAAATTTTCGGACTTTGCGGCAAAATACGGCCTGGGTACCCGCAGCGGGAAAGGACCCGACTTGAACCACCCCGGCGACCTGATGCCCTACGTGGGGATGCGGACGCCCGACGGAGCTTACTACGTGGGACTTGACATGCCCAGCGCGCTGCACCCCCAAACGCTGCTTTGCTACGAGTTGAACGGGGTGCCCCTGCCCCCGCCGCACGGGGCACCCCTGCGGCTGGTGATTCCCGTAAAGTACGGCGTGAAAAGTTTAAAGCGCATTGGTACCCTCCAATTCAGCGACACCAGGCCTCCGGACTACTGGGCTGAACGGGGCTACGACTACTCCGTAGGGCTGTAGCCTCCGCTGGTTTGGCAGCCGCATTCGCATCCACGTACAATACATTACTCAATCAAATGCTGACGGCTTATGGAATGGTGGTACAACGTAAAGGACTGGTTTTTAGGTTTGGGTGAAAAATACCACGTGAATCCCCTTATTTTCGGGGCTATCTACGTGGGTGCCATTCCCTTCTTTTTGCTCTCTTCAGGTTGGCTGATCCGCAACCTCCGGCGTAAAAAACCGGTGGTGCTGCCGGTCCTGCTCACGGGCTTCTTCTTTCTGTCCGCTTATTTGTATTTGATCATTGTCGGCCAGAACATACCCCCGTGGGTGTACCTGCTGATAGCAGCCCTGGCAGGGTACGGCGTGTACGCCACGCTGCAAAAAATAAGGCAGCAAACCAAAAAAGAAGTTTAACCCCAGAACCATTTTTCAATATGCATCCTCCGGCAACGTCTCACTCCCCCCAGGCAAGCGCAACCGGTAACGCGCCGCTAAAATACGACATGATTGTGATCGGGGCCGGCTCGGGCGGGCTGAGCGTGGCCCTGCCCATGCACACCTTCGGCTTTAAGGTATTGTTAATAGACAAGTCCGGCCACGCCATTGGGGGGGATTGCCTCAACGACGGCTGCGTACCCAGTAAGGCGCTGATCCACGCGGCCCGCAAGGTGCACCAGGCCCGTCAGGCGGCAGCGTTTGGGCTGGAAGTACGGGGAGAGGCGGACATGGGGAAAGTAGCCGCGTACGTAAAAAGCCGGCAGGCCATCATCCGGGAGCACGAGAACGCGCAGTTCTTCCGGGAAATGGGCCTGGACGTGGCCCTTGGTACGGCTCAGTTCGTGGCGCCCGATCAGATCGGGGTAGGCGGCCAGGTGTACGAAGGCAAAAACATCGTGATTGCCACCGGCTCCCGTCCCCGTAAATTGACCATTCCCGGGGCGGAGCGGGTAGATTACCTGACCAATCAGAGCATTTTTGACCTTACCCGGTTGCCCGAAAATCTGCTGGTGATCGGGGGCGGGCCCATCGGCATTGAAATGGCGCAGGCGTTCCGGCGGCTGGGCGCGGCTGTAACCGTGGTGCACAGCAAAGCGATGATTCTGGATAAGGAAGCCCCCGAAATTGCCCGCGTGCTGCACGAGCGGCTGCGGGGAGAAGGCATCCGGTTCTACCTGGGAGCCGAGGCAGTGGCGTTCCCCGACCCGAATCACCTGCGCGTCCGCACCGGGGACGGCCCCGAGGCAATACTGCCTTTTGATGCGGTGCTGGTGGCCATCGGCCGGGAGCTCAACTGGGAAGAACTGGATCTGGCCAAGGGCGAAATCGAGACCGAAGGACGCCGCGTCAAAGTAGACAGTCATCTGCAAACCACCAATAAGCACGTGTACCTGTGCGGCGACGTAGCCGGTTCGCTCCAGTTTTCCCACGCCGCCGAGCAGCACGCCACGCTGCTGCTGAACAACTTTCTTTCACCGCTGAAGAAAAAACTCGATAACCGGCACATGTCCTGGGTGACTTTTACCGACCCCGAGGTAGCTACTTTCGGCTACAGTGAGCAGCAACTGAAAGAGCAGGGCACGGCGTACGAAAAGCTGACGCTTGATTTTGAGGAGGATGACCGGGCGGTGGTGGAAGACTACCAGTACGGCAAGCTGATTCTGTACGTGGAAAACGGCGGCTTGCTCAATCAGAACCCTAAACTGCTGGGCGGCTCAATGGTAGCCCCGAACGCCGGGGAGATGTTTCAGGAACTCGTGCTGGCCAACGCGGAGGGCATTGGCATCAACGCATTGTTCAGCAAAATATACCCCTACCCTACCGCGTCGGCCGTCAACAAGAGAATCGTGCTCAACAAGAAGCAGGCGCAGCTCACGCCCTTGCTCAAGAAAGGCCTCCAGGTGTTGTACGCGATTTGAGCCGCCTCTGTCGCCCCATCCATCCGGCTGAGCTGGGCACCGGCGTCAAGGGAGATGGTTTTGGTCATCGTTACGGTGATTTCCCGGAAAGTATACGGATCGTATTTCACCCGGAAAGCCGACCGCAGGGGGCCGTTGTCGAGGATCTCCCAGGAGCGGTAATTGTGGATATACCCGATGGAATCATTCACAAAAACGCCCAGGTCGCCGGCCCCCAGCGTAAGGCCCACTTTGTAGTAGTCCAGGCCCTCCCCATTGTCTTTGTGGTAGTCATTCTGCTGGTACCACCTGTTAATGCAAAGTGCTTTTTGTCCTCGGTGAAGCGGGTGAAAAACTGGCTGCTTACGTGCAAGGCCATCCTTCCCTGCGGGGCCGGGTCATGTTCGTGAATGCTCCGCCGGGACGACCGGAAGCCGCTTTTGTCATTCTCAACGACCCGGTGCAGTACCAGGATTCCATTCAGAAACTGGTGCGAAGTGGCTACCTGGTCCGCACCCGGGCCGATGAGGGTACCAAAGAAGCCCGGCAGGGAGATTACCGCCGGCTGGAAGCCGCCTTATCATCCGGAGCGCAGTTTATCAGCACCGACTGCTACCTGCCTGACGAACGGTTCCGTACCCACTACCAGGTACAGTTGTCTGGCAAAGGGGTAGCCCGCTGTAATCCGGTTAACAAACCTGCTCAATGCACCAACGCCAGCCTAAGCTTACGCTACTGCCGGCTTCGTCCGTCGGTTCTCACCTTTCTGAGGATCCCTGCCAGTTGCCGTACTACCTCGGGGTGGGCGGCGGCTACGTTCGTTTTCTCTCCGACATCGTGCTTCAGGTTATAGAGCTGAGGTTGGGGATCACTGCCCAGTTCGATTTGCACCTGCTGGTTTACCCTGGGTCCCTTACCGGGTTCAATGTATTTCCAGTCTCCCCGGATCAGGGAAAGCGTATTGTTGAAGGCTTGTCCGATGACGTACTCCCGGCCCTGCTTATTCTTGCCCAGTAAAGTTTCCAACTGGTTAAAGCTATCGGGGGCTTCCTGGGTTCCGGGTTGCTGCCCGGTCAAAGCAGCAAAAGAAGCGAGAAAATCTACCTGACTCACCAGCGCACCTGATACCCCCGGTGCGACCCGGCCCGGCCAGCGGATCAGCAGGGGTACGCGGGTTCCGGCCTCAAAGGCACTGTACTTACCGCCCCGCAACGGACCGGCAGGCGTATGTCCATTCAGTTTGGTCACGGCTTCGTCCACGTATCCGTCATCCAGCACGGGCCCGTTATCACTGCTGAAAAGGACTATTGTATTCTCCCGCAGATTCAGCCGGTCCAGGGTTTGCAGGATTTCCCCCACGCACCAGTCCAGTTGCAGAATGGCATCACCCCGGGGACCCATGCCGCTTTTTCCGGCAAAGCGGGAATGGGGCACTCTGGGCACGTGGATGTCGTGCGTAGCGAAATACAGAAAGAAAGGCTGGGCTTTGTGCGCCTCCAGAAAAGCCTTTGCTTTTCCCGTGATCACGCCGGCAATGTCTTCATCCTTCCAGCGGGCCGATTTTCCGCCGGTCATGTAGCCGATCCGGCTGATGCCGTTTACAATGGTCTGGTCGTGCCCGTGCGAAAATTTCATCTTCAGCAGTTGGGGATGCTGCCTGCCGGTCGGTTCCGTGCCAACCGGTTCCTGGTAACTTACCTGCACCGGATCGGCGGAATCGAGCCCCACGATGCGGTGGTTTTCTACGTACACGCAGGGCACCCGGTCTACCGTAGCCGGAATCAGGAAAGAATAGGAGAAGCCAATTTCCAGGGGGCCGGGTTTGATGTCCCCATTCCAATCGGGCCCCCCGGAAGGACCTAATCCCAGGTGCCATTTCCCCACTACCCCCGTGGCGTAACCTGCTTTACGCAGTACGGAAGGGAGGGTAGTGGTGCCGGGCTGGATAAGGGCAGCGGCATCACCAGGGGCAATGCCGGTGCCCTGTTTACGCCAGGCGTACTGCCCCGTCAATAGCGAATAGCGTGAAGGCGTACAGGTGGCTGAAGAAGCATGGGCACGGGTAAAGCGTAAGCCCTCCGCCGCAAGCCGGTCAATGTGCGGCGTTTTGATTTTGGTGGCCCCATAACAACTCACGTCGCCGTAGCCTAAGTCGTCGGCGTAAATTAAAATGATGTTGGGCTTTTGCCGGGCAGGCGTACGGTAAATACCAAGGCCCAGCAAAAGAATAATTAAACCCAGTGTTTTCTTCGTCATACGGTTAGGATAGATAGTGCGGCTAACAGCTTTGTATTTTCTACCAGTAAGCGACAGAAAGGCATAAGTATTTTGTTTTTTAACCTGAACTTACTTTTAATTACACAGGGTGAACAGTGCCCGGAGTATACCTGCACTTTTCACTGCTGTTTTTCCAGCGTTTGAAACAGGGCGTGTTCTGGTTTATTCCGCGCCTGATCCATCACAGCTTCCATCTCTTGTACGACTGCCGGATGAGCCGGCGCTACATCAAGCTGTTCAGCTAAATCGTTTTGCAGGTTGTATAGTTCTGTTTGAGCGGGTTTACCTTTCTGGTAAAACCGCACGGCTTTCCAGTCGCCTTTACGGGCGGCCTGGGCGAAACCCTTTTCGTGGAATTCCCAGTAGAGGTAAGGGTGGGCTTGCTGCTCTCCCTGGCCCGTCAGGGCCGCAACAAAGGAGATCCCGTCGTGGTGCTGCACGGGCTGAACGCCGGCTAGTCCGGTGGCCGTAGGCATAAAATCCCAAAATGCCCCCTGGTGGCTGCTCAGGCTGCCGGCCCGGATGGTGCCCGGCCAGCGGACGATCAGGGGCACGCGGATGCCGCCTTCGTAGAGGTCCCGCTTGACACCACGTAAGGGACCGCTGCTTTGGAAATAAGCCGGGTCACTGCCGCCTTCCACGTGTACGCCGTTATCACTGGAGAAAAAGACAACCGTGTTTTCATCCAGACCCAGCGCTTTGAGCCCATCCAGTACCTGACCCGCGTAGTCATCAATCCGGCTTACCATGCCTGCGTAGGCCGCATGAGGGGTGGGCTGGGCACCGTAGTGCCGCCCGGGGAAGGGCGTTTCCGGGGAAAATACGCTGTTCCCGTTCCCGTCCAGATACGCCTTCAGGGAGCCATCGGGCACTTTCAACTCCGCGTGCGGCATGGTAAGCGACAGGTAGAGAAAAAAAGGCTCCTTGCGGTGTTTTTCCATAAAGGTGCGGGCCTGGGTTACAAACAAATCATTGGCGTAAGTCTTCCCGTCCAGGGCTACCGGTTGCAGTTGCCGGTTTTCCAGCTTCCACAAGGTATCGGGGTACTGGAAATGAGCGGCTCTGTGGTGGAGGTGTCCCAGGAACTCATCCCAGCCTTTGTGCTGGGGTGCACCCGGCGTGTTTGCCAGCCCCAGTCCCCACTTGCCGAACATGCCCGTGGCGTAGCCGGCTTTTTGGAGCAACTGCGCCACAGTAGTGTCCTGCCCGCGCAGGGGTACTTCGCCGTTGCCCCGGATGTAGTTGTGTCCCGTATGCCGCCCCGTCATCAAGGCGCAGCGCGAAGGGGCGCATACCGTGCTGCCGGCGTAAAACTGGGTAAACCGCATCCCTTCGGCGGCCATTTGGTCGAGGCGGGGCGTACGGATTTTCTTTTGTCCGTAGCAGCCCACATCCCCGTAGCCTAAGTCGTCGGCCAGGATGAATACGATGTTAGGGGAACGCGGAGTTGATTTTGATGACGATCCTTCCGTACGCTTGCCGCCCCGGCAAGCAGCTATCCCGGTTAACAGGAGTACAAGAAAGAGGAGTCGGGGAAAGTGTACAGCCATAATCAGATGAATTTATCAATGTGGGGTAAAGGTTACTTCTTCACTTTCTTTGTAGCCGTAGCGGATGGCCTTGGCTTTCAGGGGTTGTCCGGCTGGAACGGCAACTGGTTTGGTGTAGAGCTGCCACCCTTTTTCCTTGCCTACCTGATAAGCAATCGAGGCTCCTTCCGTAGGACAGCTAAGCTTGATTTGCCGGCCTGGCTGGTCGTTTAGCACGGTTTGTTTCGGCGTTGCCGTCACGGGCTGCCGGCCTGCGGGCCACATGAGACTAACCATCTCTTTTTCGGGTATGGCTCCGGCTCCCTGGTCACCCATTTTCTGCATCCACTCCTCCAAAGAGTTGCGCATGCGCTTCATTACCGGTTCCAACTGCTGATTATCAGCCAGGTTGTTGAGCTCGAAGGGGTCTTTCTCCAGGTCGTAGAGCTCCTCTGCGGATTTGGTGCCAAACCAGCGTTTTGTCACTTCCGGTAACTGCCCGGTGTCTTTAAGGCGCAGGATTTCCTGCATCAGATCCATTTGTTTGCGGTAAGCAAGGTCCTGGTAGTAGGGTTTGTCGGGCTGGAAATTGCGCACGTATTTATACTTTTTGTCCCGCACTACCCGTACCCGGTCGTAGTGCTCATCCATCCGGTCGCGGGCTCCGTAAATATAAGCCCGGGGCTTTTTGGCCTTTTTGCCGCCTAAAAAAGCTTGGCCCTGCACATGGGCCGGAATGGGCGTATTGGTCAGCGAAAGCATCGTCGGGGCTAAATCCACAAAACTATGCAGTTCATCCTCGCTGGTTGCGGCACCTTTTTTCCCCGGAAAGCGGACGATCAGTGGCACGTGCAGGCCCCGGTCGTAGAGTTCGCGCTTATACCAGGGCAAGCCCGCCCCGTGGTCGCTGAAAAAGAACACGATCGTATTTTCCAGTAAACCATCCGCTTCCAGTTGCCCGATAATAGCGCCGGCCAGCGAGTCCATGACCATAATATTATCGTAATACCGGGCTATGTCCCGGCGTACTATCTCCGTATCGGGGTAGTAAGGCGGCACCTTCACCTTTGAGGGGTCCACGCGCAGCGGTTTGTCCTTATGCACCCAAATCTGCGATTCGTGGGTGCGCATGAAATTGAACACGGCAAAGAAAGGCATGCCCTCAGGACGATTCCGCCAGTGGGCCTGGTTGCCGTTTTCGTCCCAGGCCGTCACCGGATCGCCAAACTGGTAATCGGTTTTCGAGTTATTGGTGCAGTAGTAGCCGTTTGCCCGCAGGTACTCGGGGAAGCACTTTACCTCCGGCGGGGGCACGGCCTGGTAGGAGGGAATATCGTACTCTTTGGCGATGTAGCTGGTATTGGTGCGCATGTGCTGGGTGCCGATGCTGGTGGGATACATCCCTGAGATGATGGCCGAACGGCTCGGGGCGCACACCCCCGATACCGAGAACATCCCCGTAAAGCGAACCCCTTCCCTGGCCAGCCGGTCAATAGCAGGCGTAGCTACCGTACTGTCCCCGTAAGCAGGCAGGTGGGCACTCATGTCTTCGCAGGTAAGCCAGAGGATGTTGGGCCGGGAGCGGGTGACTGGCTGCGCCTGGCTGCCTGCACTCCATAGAAGAGTACCTCCGAGCAGCAGGGCAAGTAGAAATTCTTTTACTAAACGCATATTCTCAAAATTTACTTAGTGGGATCAGGTGCCGTTCCGGCGGTTCCTTCCGCCCGGTATTGTTCCATCCGCATGGTTAGCTGGGCTACTTTCCCGGGGTATTTAGTGTATAGATTCATGGTTTCACCCGGGTCTTCTTGCAGGTTATACAGTTCTCCTTTCACGGGCGGCGCCTCTGCCAGACCCCACTGCCGCTGCAATACCCCGGTACCATTGCCCAGAATCAGTTTCCAATCCCCTTCCCGGACTGTGTGCCCCTCTATGATTAAGCCTTCCCGCCGGACAGCTCCTTTACCAAGTAAAGCCGGCAATAAATTATAACTGTCCCGGCTGACCTCCGCCGAAAGCGTATCCCCTGCCACGGCGGCAAAGGTGGCCAGCATGTCGGTAAAGCAGAGCATTTGGGAAGAAGAGGTATTGGACTCTATTTTACCCGGCCAGCGGGCTATGAACGGGACCCGGTGGGCGCCTTCGTACGCATCCAGTTTCATCCCCCGGTACGGGCCCGCTGCCCGGTGGCTAAACTTCTGAATGTCTTTTTGGAACCATACCGGACCATTGTCACTGGTAAAAATGACCAGGGTATTTTCCGCAAGGCCCAGGTTTTCCAACGCTTGCAGCACCTGGCCCACGGCATCGTCTACCTGCATGGTAAAGTCGCCGTATTCCCCGGCGCTGCTTTTACCTTTAAACTCTTTTTGGGCCACCCAGGGAGTATGCGGAGCCGTCAGGGAGAAATACAGAAAGAATGGCTGCCTTTTTTTCTCTTTGACGTGGTTTTGCATGAATGCAACGGCTTTTCTGGTAAAATCCGGCAATACCTCCTGGTGCTTGAAGCCTGGTGCTATTTTGCCTTCCCGCCAGAAGGCGCCGGAAATAGTACTCGTGGCATCCGGGCTCTGGTTCCCGGCAATGGTATCGGTAGGCGCTTCTACGGCCCGCCGGTTCTCAATGTAAAAATAAGGCGGTATATCAAGGGAAGCGTGCATGCCGTAGAAATAATCGAACCCCCGGTCCAACGGGCCACCCTGGAAAGGTTGGCTGTAGTCTGCTTGATCCCAATCCTTCACCCCGTCGAAGCCCAGGTGCCATTTGCCGATCATGGCGGTGTGGTAGCTGTTTCGCTTCAGCAGGGAGGCAACCGTAAGGCGATCCGGTGCGACCAAACTGCCGCGTTTCACGTCCATGGTTTTGCGGAGCGGATACTGGCCCGTGATGAAACCGTAGCGGGAAGGCACGCACCAGGAACCGGGGGCGTGGGCATCGGTGAATTTCATGCCTTCAACGGCCAGGCGGTCGAGGGCCGGCGTAGGTATCCTCGATTCGGAGTTAAAACTTCGCACATCCCCGTACCCCATATCATCGGCCAGAATAAACACAATATTAGGCAAGCTTTTCGGGGGCACTTTACCCTGGGCATTTATGGGACTCGTAGAGCGTGGCCCGGCGCAGGCTATAAAAACAAACAAAAAAGCTAAAAAGTGATGCGGCATATTTAACGATCAATTAAAAATTAATAATTTTATAAATGCTCTTGCTGCCAGCCAGGGAGAATTCATATAGTTTTATAGTATGTTTAAAATTTTTGTTACTAAAATGGCTGATGCGGCGCAAGGTGGCCCAATGCTCATGTTTACTTACTCAAAATGATCCTCATATACCAGCTTGTCTTCCCCATCAAACAGCTTCACATGATCGATTGACCCGGTTCCCCGGGTGGTGAGAATAATTCCCTTGATTTTCCCTATTGGCACCGTATAGCTGAGGGTATAGATCTGCTTCCCATCCATATAAAACGTTACTTTTCTATCTCTTACCTCCATCCGACCCGTATGCCACTGCGACATATCCTGGCCAAAAGCGGCCAGATCTTTATATTTACCCAACACTTTCACCTCGCCTGCCCGTATTTCAGCATGACTGCTTACGCCCGGGTTTAAGAAATGAGAGCGGTGCACGCCCTCTTCTCCGACAATTTGAGTAATTACATCACAAAACTTCCATTCAGTGGTACTATCCTTATTCAAGAACCGGGTTTCGAGCGTACACTGGTCGCCACTGGCCGCAAAATCGTCTATATTCCGGTAAGACACCCAGTAGGAAAGCCGGTTGATCCCAATGGAATCAATGTATTTCTGGGACATGTACAACTCGCCTTTCTTTCTGAAAACTTGTTGATTATCTACCGGTACCCCGTGATGGCGATTGTTCGTATAAAAGATTACCCCTTTCCACCCATTACTCAGGGCATGGACATTCAACTGGGCCAGTGTCTGCTTTTTTGCGGTAAGCTTTACTTTATAAAAATGAGGTATGAGGTAGGTATAGGCAATCCGGTCCTGGTCCCTGGGCAGCAACTCTTTCGTTTTATCGCCAAACTCAATAAATACACTATCGGCTTTTACTTTTGAAATATCGTATTCATAGACCGGGGTGAAAGGCACGGAAGCTTTTATGTTAACAGCGGTCAACGTGGCGGTTCCTGCCGTGCCTGGTTCCCCAGAACTATAGAAATAGAATACAGCGTAAACGATAGCCGAGCCGGCAATCAGACCCAGAGGAGCCAGGAGCCATAGGTTTATCGGTGCCCGGGGTTTCTTCCTGTTACCCGCTTCCGGGACGGCTTTAGGTTTTTTTTCCCGTACCACCTCTGCAGTAAGCCTGCCACTGTCTGCTATACTAAGCTTGTCATAGTCTTTCAAGGGAGGCAACCCTTCCCGGTCAGGTACGGTGACCGGATTCTGTCGTTTGAAATCTTCCCAATCCTCGTAACCCAGGTAAAGGGCGAGGGCATTTTTGGTATCGAGCTGAGGGTTGTAGTCCTTACTCGTTTCTACCTTGCCAAACAAGCGTTTCAAAGTGATCGAACTGATGTATATCTTTGAAACCTCAATTATTTGTTCACTCAGCTTCTGGTATTCCTTATTTTTCCAATGCTTGCTTAGTCCCCAGCGTTGTTTTTCCTCGATTTGCTGAATACACCGGTTAAGGTAGAAAGGTTCTTCCAACGGCATTGCACCAAAGTTTACAGACCGAACAGGTTTTGCGATACGAAAACACCGGTTGTGTTATTCTTCCGGGTATCCCAAATAAAGCAAGCCAGGTATTCTTCTAAATTACGCATCCCGGGCGAAAATGCAGCGCAATCAGATCGAAATATAGCCCTCTTTTTCATGAGTTTTTGAAATTCTGATCAACATTCTGATCAACATTCTGATCAACTCTTTCAGACGACCCTTTTCTTCGGCCGGTTTTGGTTGCATCTGCCCGTCTTTTCCCTTCTCAAGCATTCCCTGCACTGATTAAGATTCTGTCTACCCTGTTCAGTAGGGTACAGGAAAAAATACTTCTAAATTTACTTCAATAAAAAATTTAAATACTTATAAATCCTTTTACTTCAAAGATTCAACTAAAAACTTATGGACCCAAAAACATTTACTAAAAAAACGTCTGGTCTTTTTGCGCTTGTCGGTCTGCTTTTGGTACCACCCGTTTACGGACAGGTAGTACCCATTAAAGCCCACAATTATCCCGTACCCGCTTCCGGTTGCGTTAAATTCGTAGCCCCCGAACCCACCGGAAAAGACAGCAATCTGGGTACCCAGGCATCCCCCTGGACCCTCTCCCGGGCGTTGGCCGAAGCCGCTGATGGCTGCGTAGTCGTATTAAGAGGCGGTGAATACCGCCAGCTAAACAAGGAAAAGATCACTAATTCCATTACCCTGCAGCCTTTTGGGGATGAAAATGCCTGGATCAAGGGCAGTACCGTACTGAGCACGTGGACCCAGACTACCAACGGAGCCGGGGGTACGGTTTGGCGATACGATAACTGGACTACGGAATTCCCCGAGAGTGACATTGACGTAAGGAATCTTGATTCGCTGTTTCTGATGTCCGATAACCGGGACATGCTGTTTGTAAATGACATTTCCCTGAAGCAGGTAGCTTCTTTGGCCGAAGTGACCGCCGGGAAATTTTTCGTGAACTACGCTACCGATAAGATCTTTATCGGTACCAGTCCGGTAAATAAGAAAGTGGAATCTACCCGGTATGAAACGCCATTTCTCGATAAAAATCCCAGTACAGGATCTCAGTTTTTTCATGCTGATCATATAACGATCAAAGGCATTGGGTTTTCGCATTTTGCGGATGGGGTAGAACTGAATTCTCTGAGAGGCCTGCAGCTTTTAGACAATACGTTTGCCTGGAATGGGGTAACGGGCATTGAAATTCTGGCCCCAACCTCTGTTATCAGGGGCAACACCATGGCTTATAATGGTCAACAGGGACTGGGGGGGCATAACCTCAAGAATTCTTTGGTGGAGTATAACCATGCGTATGAAAATAACATTGAAAACTTCAAAAACACCTGGAGTGCGGCCGGGATGAAAATTATCAGGACACCTTACGTAAAAGTAAGGCATAATACCATAGAAAGAACCCGTAATAAGGCCACTGGTTTATGGTTCGATATTTCCTGCTATGATTTCGAAGCGGTAAATAATACCATAAAGGATAATGAAGGCTTCGGGGTTTTTGCTGAATTAAGCAACGAACCCATCATTGCCGGGAATCTTTTCGTGAATAACAGAAATTTTGCAATTACCATTTCCGATACCGATTCGTCGGAAGTGTGGAATAATACCATTATAGGAAAAGGTATTTTTATTAAGGATAGTGATCGTTTAGCTGGTCCTGAATATCCGGACGAAATTACCTGGATCACCAAAAACAATATTATTAAAAACAATATCATATCCACTACTGATCAATTATGGCTGGAGTACAAGGCGGATGCTGATTTTCAGGTAAAGGCCAGTAACTACAATGGGTTTTACCGGGGCGCCGCCACGAATACTGATGTAATCATTAAATGGAATAATACCGGAGAGTACACCACGCTTGCCGCTTTCAGAGCCGCCGTGAGCGGGTACGAAGTAAATTCAAAAGCGTTCTATAACCAGGATAGCCACCCTTACTTTATCAGCAGCACCAATTACCGGCTTAAACCGGGTTCGGCAGCGATTGGCGCCGGCCAGGCTCTTCCGGCTCACGTAGCGGCGGCCCTGGGCTGGCCCGCGGGAGTGGTGGTAGATATGGGCGCTTTCCAGAACCAAGCCATCATTGCCGGGGCGGATACGTATGCCGCCAAAGCCACCCTTACTACCAACTACGGCAGTGATGCGGAGTTTCAGGTTAAATTGGGTACGGACCCGGGCATCAAAGAAGCCTTCCTTAAGTTTGATATAGCTAATGTGGCAGGAGACATAACCAATGCCCGGATAAGGATATACGGTAAATTGGTTGCGGATGGAGCTGCCGTACAAGTACAGGCGTTTGCTTGCGCCACTACCGGCTGGGTGGAGTCCACCCTGAACTGGAACAATAAGCCAGCTTCTGCCGGTTCGGTGCTATCATCCAATACCGTAAGCAGCGGCACTGTCAGCCAATGGTTTGAATTTGACGTGAGTAACTATCTGAAAACCCAGCAGGCGAACGGAGCTGCCACGGTAAGCTTTGTGCTGAAAGGAGCCACCAGTTCTACGGTACATGCCACATTTAACTCCTCGGAGGCGACCTCAAACAAACCCGAGTTGATTGTAGACTATACGGCCGACCCCGGATCAACCACCTCGGCCAAACTGGCAAAAGCAGAAACAATACGGGAAGCAACAACCCCGGAGGCGGCAGTAAGGCTGTATCCGAATCCGGCCCGCGAGCAGCTGCACATCGCCCTTGCGGCCGGCGCTGCTGAACCGGTAGCCATCACGGTGACCAACGCGGTAGCAAAGCCGGTGATCAGCCTGCAAAAAGTACTCACCAGCGGACCCCAGGCAGTAACGCTGGACGTGAGTAGCCTCAGCCCCGGACTTTATTTTGTCACCATCCGTAAAGGAACCGAACGCATCACCCGGAAGGTACTCGTTACCCGTTAAAGGTTTTATTACCCGTACCACTTACCCGGCCCGTACAATCAGCCGGGCCGGGTAAGTGGTACGGGTTGAGCTTTGTTTACGCTGCAAATTTTATTCACTAATCCCACCCTTAAAATAAAATCAGATGAAAGCAAAAATTACCTGTTCAAGTCCCTTCCAATGGCTTCTTTTAGTCGCCTTGCTGTATGTGTCCGCCGGTCAGCTCTGGGCCCAAAAGGTAGAACTGAAGCAAACCAATTATCTCATTCCCGGTAGTGGCGTAGTCATTTACGTGGCCCCGGAAGATGCCGCCTCAAATCCGGGTGTAGCCACTAACACCGGCACGAGTCCCGCTTCGCCCTGGACGTTAAGTAAGGCCCTGTTGGCGGCGCCGGCTGGTGCCACCGTGATTCTGCGGGGCGGCGAGTACCGCTCGGTCAATCAGAGCAAAATCACTAATAAAATCACCTTGCAGGCCTATCCGGGCGAAAAACCCTGGATCAAAGGCAGTATCGTAGTAACCGATTGGCAACCACTAGGTCAGGTATGGGTGCACGCTGGCTGGCCCTACCAATTTCCCCGAACTACCGTAAAGGAAGACATCGGCACCAACCCATTGTGTGATAACCGGGATATGGTGTTTATCAATGATATAGCCCTCACTCAAGTGGACACCCTGAGCAAAGTAGGCCCCGGCACGTTTTACGTCGATTATGCCGCAGATAAACTCTATATCGGTACCGATCCCTCGACGGGCAGAGTCGAATCTACCCGCTACGATTCGCCCATCATGCGCAAGACGCCCACTGGGGGAGAGTTCAGGGTACCTAATGGCACGGCCATGAAAGGCATCGGCTTTACCCATTTTGCCGATGAAGGGCTGGAAGTAGTCTGTGCCGGAGGGTTGCTGCTTGAAAACAATACGTTTGCCTGGAATGGTACTGCGGGCGCGGGCCTGGTGGCGCCCACGGCTATCATCAGAGGCAATACCTTTGCCTATAACGGCAAACAGGGGATGGGTGGAAATAACCTTAAAGAAACCCTGGTAGAACACAATATATCTTACCAAAATAACGTAGAAAATTACAGTCTCAAATGGTCGGCGGCCGGGATAAAAGTAATTAACAGCAAAAAAACCAGCATCAGGCACAATGTGGTAGAAAACAATAACGGGGCCGGCATCTGGATTGATATAAGCGTGATAGACAATGAATTAAGCTACAACACAATAAAAAGAAATAACGGATTCGGTATCTTCTCCGAGTTAAGCAACGGTACGCTGATTGCCGGTAATCTGCTCATCGATAATAGGAACTTCGGGGTGGCCATCGCCGATGGGGATTCCTCAGAAGTATGGAACAATACCATTGTCAGCGCCAATGGCAAGGGCTTTTACGTGAAAGACTCGCCCCGCTTAGCTTCATCGGTGCAGCCGGGCAGTCCGTTTTATAACAACAGCCGGGAATGCACCTGGATCACGCGGGGCAATATTATCAAAAACAACATCGTAGTTACCAGCACCGGCTTATGGATGGAGAATACTGCTCCGGCTGCTTTGCAGGTAAAAGAGAGTGATTTTAATGGTTACTACCGCACCTCCACTAATGATGATGCCAATATCTACAAGTGGAACGCCGTAAATTATAAATCATTAGATGCCTTTAAAGCGGCCGTTCCGAATTACGAGACACACTCTGTTGCAGCATACAGACCGGCAGCTAATCCATTCTTTGCTGATACCACGTATGTGTTAAAGGCAGGTTCTCCGGCTATAAAAGCAGGTGCACCCCTGCCGGCTAAAGTAGCCGAGCTATTAGGTTTACCCGCAGGTAAAGCTGTTGATATGGGAGCCGTGCAGACGGTAGCGCCGGCAGCACCAGGTAATCTGACGGCCAATGTGCTGTCCCAGCGTACCATAGAGCTTACCTGGCAGGACCAGGCCGACAACGAAGAAGGTTACCGGGTGGAAAGGGCGACCGATAGCTTATTTGTAACCGTAGCCAGCCTGGCGGCCAATGCCACCTCTTACCGGGATACGGCGCTTAGCGCCGGCACGGCTTACCGCTACCGGGTAGTAGCCCATAACAGCGGCGGGGAGAGTCCTTCCGATGAAGTCGGAGCCAGTACGCTGGCAGCAGGTACCGGCTTACTGGCCAGTTACTACAAAAGCAAACACTTTAACGGTTCAAGCTTCACCAGAACCGATCCGCAGGTAGACTTCCAGTGGGGAGAGGATTCCCCGGACGCTTCCCTGAGCCATAACACTTTCTCAGTAAGGTGGGAAGGCGAGCTGGAGGCTGTTTATTCCCAAACCTATACCTTCAAAACCGTAACCGACGACGGAGTAAGGCTGTGGGTAGACGGGGTATTGCTGATTGATGACTGGACGGAAAGGGGGGTAAGGGAAAACTCGGCCGCAATAACTCTCCAAGCCGACAAGCGGTACGCTATCAAAATGGAATATTACGAAAATGACGGGCAAGCCCTGGCCAGCCTCTACTGGTCGGGCGCCGGCCAGCCTGAGCAGGTCATCCCCCAGGCGCAACTCTATCCGGCCGCAGTAGCCAGTCCCGGTGAAGGTTCTTACTGGCAGGAGGAGATGGCCATCCGGCTGTACCCCAATCCGGCCACTGCCTGGGTAACGCTGGTGTTCACGGCAGCCCGGCAGCAATCCGGCTCCGTTGTGGTGAAAGAAAATTTTTCCGGGCAGGTAAGCCGGCTTACCTGCCGGGTACAGGCCGGAGAAAACACGGTACCGGTGAACGTGTCCCGATTCAGAGCAGGCCTCTACCTGATTGACCTTTCCGTGGACGGCAAGCGGCTGGTCAAAAGGCTGATGATAGACAAATAGCCCAACTCAGAGGATTACGGCAGTTGGAAAAAGTAACGGGGTCACAGGCGCGGCGCCAACCGCCGGGCAGCAAGGCCCGGCTTTTCCCGCTTAACTGCCCGGATCAGGGCAGTTCAATTCTTTCAAGTTTTTTATTCCTGCCCGGGGTTACAAACCGGGCCTTCAAACACGGTCCCCGTCAAGTCATCGTAATATTTTATTTAGCACCCCCTGCAACAGTAGCGGAAGCGGTGCTTACTGGAGTTACGATGACCATGAAGACTACTCCCGCAGTGAGGGCAAGTCAACCCTTCTACTTGAAAACCCGAATTGCGCCTTTTCGTAAAGCCGCAATTCATCCCTTTACTCGATCACCACGATAGAATGAATATCCACCCTGGGCACCGTGAGTACAATCTGTCCGCGGTCGTAGCGGAAATCCAACGCTTTATTCTCCGGCTGCAGCATTACTTTTGCCGGCTTTCTGGCGTACCGGATGCGTACGTCCAACGGACCAACGGGCGGCACTTCGCTGTAAGAAAGCACGTTGGGATTGGCGTGCGGGCCACCCGTATTTACCAGGTTAATGGTGGTTTTATTGCCTAAGCGGTTAAGGGTAACGTGTACCAGGTGCGAGCCTTTTACTTCCACGACAGGGTGGGTAAACAACTCCTTCACGGCTTTACTGAGCAAATCGCGGCCGGCGGCCGTCTGCGACTCGTGGTAGCTCACCCCGAAGTTCATGGCGATACCCGCCATTTTTCCCCGGCCGCACGCGGCTACCGAACCCAACGCCCCGGCTGGAAAACGCAAATCCTGGCGACTATACATACTCCCCAGTGCCTGCGTACCGGGGTTAAGGGTTACTGGCTGGTACGCCCCTACCATTCCGAAAATCTGCTTGTCGAAGCCAATCCACTGGTTTTTCTTTTCCTCCAGTGGCGCAGAAACGGTAACGCCTGATTCTTTTTCGAATAGCTTGATCGCCTCGGCTCCCACTACCAGTAATTTGCCACCCTGATGGGCATATTCCACTAACTCCCCTTTGAAAGCCGGCTCCAGGTACGCCCATTCCGGAATGACGATTAACCCGTACTCCCCCATGCGGCCGCGCAGGTGATGTTCCATGAGCACTTCCACGGTATGCTGGCCGTCCAGCAAGGCCGTCAGAATGCCTTGCATAGGTTTTAAAACGCCGTCCCCGTGGCGGTACACGTTACCGGTGCGGTGTTGCCAGCCGGCATTGGAGAAAAGCAACGCAATCTGGGGAATGGCGCTGGCTTTCTGGCAATAGGGCTGGCGGGCCCGGGCAAAATCGGCAATGGACTTCATGGCCGGAATGGTCCAGGGCTGGATGGAAGCATCAGGGTTCTGCTTGAAATAGCTCTCAAAACCGCCGCCCACCGCCATAATTTGGGCAGCTTCCTGGTGCAACTGTACCGGTGTTTTTGCCGAGGTGCCGCCGTCGCGTTGCTTGCTGAAACTCCAGGCCATCAAGTCCCAGCTTTTGCCCTGGGGCGCCAGTACGCGGGCTTCGAAGGCGGCGGAATTCACGCTGTTCATGGCGGCTAAATCGCCGGACAAAAAATCGAGGTTGACCGTTACCGGCTCGGGCATGTACGACGAAAAAGCCCAGTTACTGGTTAACTCGAACCGGGGGTTGAATTGGTGCAACTCATCCACGTAGTGGTTTAAGTACTGCCGGAACGCCTGCCGGTTAAACTCCAGGAATTTCTTGTAGTTGGGGTCGTCCGGGCTGCGTGGCAGCCCGGTGAGACCAGTTGCCTGCGCAAATTTTTGCCGCGAAGCTTCGCTGTAGTCCGGCACCAGCGACCAGCATTCCCCGTCAATCCAGGCGCCGTCGATGCCGTATTCGGTAATGAGTTCTTTCAATTGCGGAATCATCAAATTATCCGCGTAGGGGCTGTGCAGGGAAGTAGGCCGGTGTTCCGGCTTCCCCTCGGCATTGATGATGGCCCAGTCGGGATGTTGCCGGATGGCTTCCTGGTCAATCACGCCCGAATAGTGCACGTAAAGGGCTACGCCGTGTTTGGCCGTAACGTCGCGCCACAGCCGGAGCGGGTCTTTTACGTAACCGGCCGCCCGATTGCCGACGCTGGTCGGGTAACTGGAGATACCCGGATGCCCCTTGCAATCTACCTGCACGTAATCCGGCCTGACGGTGGCCAGCACCGAATCCAGCATCCCGACGGTCAGGGTTTCCCCGATTTTCGCATTGCTTTTAGCCGCGTGAAAATCAAAGTGCAACCCAAACCAGCAATCGGCCCGGCGCTTGCGCGGCGGAACTTCGTTTTTAGGCTGGGCCAAAGCGCCGGATAAGGACAAAAACCCAATAAATGCAAGTAAGCTATACTTTCTGAACAACATCAATCAGTAGAATATAATGGCAGAAATGAATCATTTTTACTGCCATCCCGGATTCGGAGTGATGTTGGGATTGGCGTTGATGATACTTTCCGCAATCGGGAACAGCCACTTTTCCGGATCGAGCAGCTCCGGGAAATCAGCGCCGAGTACCTCGTCTACCTGCCCGGTCCTGACCAGGTCAAACCAGCGGTGGCCTTCAAAAGCAAGCTCCACGTACCTTTCCTGCAGAATAATGTCGCGCAGCTCGGCCTGGGTGGCAGTAGGGGCAACCGGGTTTACGCCGTCACCGAAGGCCCGGTCCCGGATCTGATTTACCAGCGCAATTGCTTCCGTTTTGTTAGTATTCAACTCATTCAGCGCTTCGGCCCGCATCAATAGCACATCGGCCAGCCGGAGCAATATCTGATTGGCATCGCTGATGTTGTTGGTAGCAGTCACGGTACCGGTGTATTTATTCACGTACGGAATACCGGCTCTGTTAAAGATAGGGGTAGTGCTGACACCGATGGACACCGGCCTTCTTTTATCATTGGCGGCAAACCCGCTTACCGGATTGAGCAGTTTCGCACTCGGCGCCAGCAGATAAACGCCGGGCCGCTGGGGCAGGAAAAAAACCTGAAACCGGTTATTATCCTGGGTTTCATTGCTGAATTGAATCTCAAAGATGGATTCCCGGGAGTTTTCCTTGAAAATGGTGGCAAAATCCGGCTCCAGCTGATAGATAGTGGTCATATCCATGACCTCCTTTGCTTTCGCTGCGGCCTTCAGATATTCTTTTTGCCAAAGGTAAACACTGGTCAGTAAAGCTTTGGCCGCGCCTATCGTTGCCCTGCCCCGCCACGCTGGAAAACGTGACCGGCAGCATTTGTCCGGCTTTGATCAGGTCAGCCACGATGGTATCCAGCACCACTTCCTTAGGGATTCTGGGCGTCTGAAAATTCTGTTCCAACGATACGGAGGGTTCCGTTACCAGGGGCACGTCGCCGAAGGCCGTACCAGGTAAAAATAATTCAGGGCCCTCAGAAAAAGCGCTTCGCCCAGTATCTGGTCCTTCCGGACGGGGGTGAGGGCGACATCCGTGATCCCGGGGACGTATCTGAGGACGTTATTGGCCCGGTTGATCATCTGGTAGGGTTCAGCCCAATTGGCTACGTAACCGGAGCCCCGGACCCAGCCGGTTCAGCACGATCCCCGAAACGCCTGCATCCTGGCCGGCGTTTCGGGGATCGCTCCCATCTGCCCGGGCTTCTCCCCAGTATAAATATCTCATGTACAGCGGGGCGTTGGGGGGGCCATTGTAAAAAAGGCGGAGTACACCCCGACAATACCGGCTTCGGCCTGTCTGGCGGATTGCCAGAACTGGGTTGAAGCAATGGAGCTTTCCGGTTTCAGATCGGTTACGTTGCAGGAAGTAACCAGAAAAGCGAATAACAGCAGGCAGCTTAGTATATTTTTCATTTCGAAGAGATTAAATGCCTAAGTTAAGACCAAAAATAAACGTACGGGCACTGGGGTAACTCCCGTGGTCAATCCCGGACTGGACCGGATTATCCGAACCGCCCCCCACGTTGTTCACGTCCGGGTCCAGCCCGGTGTACCGGGTGATGGTGAACAAATTGGTGGCAGTGGCGTAAATCCGTACCCGGTTGAGCTTAATCCGGTTCACCAGGGCCGAAGGCAGCACGTACCCCAGCGATGCGGTCCGGATGCGGAAATAGGAGCCGTCTTCCAGGTAACGGGTACTCGTCCGGCGGTTGTTGCCCGGGTCGTTCCAGGCGTAACGGGGCACGTCTGTAACGTCGCCCTCCTGCCGCCAGCGGTTTTTCACCAGAGGCAACTGGTTAAAAGCATTGGTCGTGGAGGTAAGATTGGCTACGGTCGTGTTATAGAGTTTGTTGCCGTATACGTACTGCCCGAATATACTGAGGTCGAAGCCCTTGAAGGAGAAATTGTTGGTAATCCCGCCGGTAAATTTAGGCAGCGTGTTCACGATAATCCGGTCATCCTCGTTGATGATGCCGTTGCCGTCCAGGTCGCGGAATCTGACGTCGCCGGCGCTGACGTTCCGGTTCTGGGCTTTGATCGTAGCCGGTATTTCATCAGTAGTGGCGTAAACGCCGTCGAAAACGTACACAAACAACGAACCCAGGGAAAGGCCCACCCGGGCTACGCTGGCCGGCGACCCGATCCCGATCTGGTTACCGCCCCCAACGGTCAATTGGGCGTCGGGGCTGTTGAGGCGGGTCACTTTGTTGCGGTTAAACCCAATGTTAAAGTTGGTGCTCCATTTAAAAGCGCCGCGGTCAATGTTTACGCTGGACAAGGAGAACTCCATCCCTTTGTTTTCCACACTGCCGATGTTCTGCAGCGAAGAACCGAAACCGGATTGCACCGGCAACGGTACGGAAAGCAACAGATCCCGGGTCTGCTTTAAGTAAAAATCGGTGGTGAAGGTGACGCGGTCGTTAAACAAGCTCAAATCCAGGCCGAGATCATAAGACAAAGTCGTTTCCCAGCTTAAATCGGGATTAATGATATCGGCCGGGGCAACCCCGCCCAGTCCCAGGTAATTGTTGTTAAGCGAATAGCTGCCCAGGTACCGGAAATCACCGATGTTCTGGTTCCCCACTTCGCCCACGGCGGCTCTTAGTTTCAGATCCGTCAGGAAAGGAATGCCCTGCATGAACGGTTCGGCAGATACCCGCCAGCCGGCCGATACCGAAGGGAATACCGCGTATTTCCGGTTGGCCGGAAACCGGGAAGAAGCGTCCCTTCTTAAGTTGGCCGTGAATAAATATTTATCGTTGAGGGAGTAATTAACCCGGCCGAAGATAGACTCGATGCCGTTGCTGGTTTTATTGGAAGAACCGACGACTCTGGGGGAGGCGTTCAGGGTTTGGATTTCATCGAAGGCAAACTGAGTGCCATTGGCGTTCAACCGGCTGTACCGGGTCTGTTGCTGGCTGTAACCCACTAAAAAGCTGAATTTGTGCTTTTCCGCGAACGTTCTATCGTAGGTCAGCACGTTCTCGTTCAGCCACGAGAAATCCTGGATGTTTACTTCCACAGCGCTTATCCCGCCGCCGGCGAATACCCGGGAATTATTAAACAGCGATTCATTCAAAAACAAGAGGTCCCCGCCGGCGCTTAACCGTAGCTTCAGGCCTTTTAAAATATCAAATTCGGCGTACAGGTTGCCGATGCCCCGGTTATTCTTAGCCGTATTCTGCAGTTCTTTCGCCACCGAATAGGGATTGATGTTGATCAGGTTAATGGTTGGAAAGTGATACGAGCCGTTCGGATTGTAGATGGGGACTACGCTGGGTTGAACCACGGTGCGCATAAAAACCGCTACGCCGGTATCGTCGCCCTGAATGCGGCTGGTAGTGGATTGGCTATACGACAGGCTGGCGCCAATCCGTACTTTGCTGCTGATGTCGTGGTCGAGGTTCAGGCGGCCCGATAACCTTTTGTAGCCGGTATTGATAATAATGCCGTCCTGATCGAAATACCCCAGGCTCAGGGCAAACCGGCTTTTTTCGTTGCCGCCGGAAGCGGATATATCGTAGCTGGAAATGGGAGCATTCCGGAAAAGGGCATCCTGCCAGTCGGTGTTGACGGTGTCGTAACCAAAAGCGCTTAGATTCACGGCCGGCGTCACGCCTACGTTCGCGTGCGCTTCATTGTAAAACTCGATAAACTCCGCGCTGCTTAACAGGTCATACTTAAAAGGCCGGACCTGGAAACCGGTCGAATAATTCAGGGTGACGGCGGTTTTATTGGCCTTGCCTCTTTTGGTGGTGATGAGCACCACGCCGTTGGCGGCCCGCGCCCCGTAAATAGCCGCCGAGGAGGCGTCTTTCAGGATTTCAATGGATTCAATGTCGTTGGGGTTGATGTCCGACATGGGGTTAAATTCATTCCGGCTTTGTCCCACGCTGGCCCCGTAATCCCCCCCTTTCAACGGGACGCCGTCTACTACGTACAGGGGCTCATTGCCGCCCGAGATAGAAGCCGCTCCCCGGATGCGCACACTGATGCCGGCGCCCGGCACCCCGGAGTTGGGGCTTACCTGTACGCCGGCGGCCCGGCCCTGGATCAGGCCCTCTACGCTGGGGATGGGAATATTCTGAATTTCATCGGCTTTGATGGAAGAGATTGAACCGGTTACGTCCCGCTTCTCCTGGGTGCCGTAGACTACTACCACCACTTCGGTCAGGGATTTAATATCCGGCACCAGGCTCACGTCAATCGTGGTGCGATTGCCGATGGGAACTTCTTCTGTGTTATACCCGATGTAAGAAAATACCAGGGTGCCGGCGCCGTCCGGAACCACGAGTGAATAGTTGCCTTCCGCATTGGTAGCCGTGCCGGTAGAGGTTCCCTTTAAGACGACGCTAACCCCCGGTATCCCCTCTCCGGTTTCACCCTTAACGGTGCCCGTAACGGTTAGCCTCGCCGTTTTTTCCAGGGATACTGGTATATTGCGGGCCAGTGCCTCCGCGTAAGCCGGAGATAAGGGTTGCGCCTGCTTTTCTTCAGTCTCTCCTCCGGAAGGCTGCCAGTTGAGTCTGGCCGGCCCGGCTTTTTTGATCACGTATACATTTTTTTCCACCTGTTCGTAGGTAAGGTGTATTGGCACCAGCAGTGCCGTAAGCGCATTTTCTAACTTCTGCTGCTTCCATTGCCCGGCCTTTACCAGGTGATTTTCAACCAGGTGGCTCTCATACCCAAATACCACCTGGTACCTGGCTTCCAGGTTTGACAACGCTTTCTCCAGGGGAATTACCGCTTCCTGCTGGACTTTTACGGATTCGGTTTGCAGGGCAAAAGATTGGGAAAACGCCGTACCCCAGCCGAAAAAACTGACTAAAAACGGGCAAACGAGCCACAGTAAGGGGCTGCCCGGTGAAGTGAGTAGATTCTTTTTCATCAGGTTACAAAGATAAGATGGACAAGTAGATGAGTAAATGAATTGATATGCAGACGTGTAAATGTCAATAGTTGATAATCAGTTTATTGCTTTAAGTAAAAGATTACCCTTCATCAGCCTGGGTACTTTGAAAGGAATTCAAAGGCTACCGGGCTGCCTCACGGATGGTAATGGTCTCCGCCTGCTTGGTTATTTTTAAATCGAGCGACTTTTCCAGGGTCCTCAGCAGTAAATCCAGGTCATTGTTGACCAGGCGGAAGGTAAATTGGCGGCCCAGCAAGGCGCTGTCCGCAACGACGACTTTATACGGATGCCGGTCTTCAATCACGGCGGCTATTTCTTGGAGGGTGGTGTGGTCAAACACAATCTGTTTTTCCCGCCAGGCGGTATGGACCTGCGGGTTGACCCGTTTCCGGACCACCCGGTCAGTCACGCCCGAGACTTCTACCAGCTCGCCCGGACGCATTTCCAGGGTGGCCTGCTGTTCTTCCAGTTTCAGCTTGATCTTACCCGAACTGAGCACCACTTTCGTCTTTTCTGCCCGCTGCCAGACGTTAAACTGGGTACCTAATACTTCTACACTCACCTGCGATGCATGTACAGTAAACCTGGCACTCCCTGTAGGAGGCGCATGGCGCACGTCAAAATAGGCCTCGCCGTCTAGCCATACCCGACGGGGGGAATCTCTTTTCCATTCCCTGGCAAAACGCAGCGAACTGTTCTCATTCAGCGACACCAGGGAGCCGTCCGGCAGGGTAACCGTAGTCTGCTGCCCCTTGCGGGTATGACAGGCAATTGTATTCGGGGCGAAATTTCTGAACCCCCAGTACCCGATCCCCGCCATCAACAGCAATCCGATCCATACGGCGGCCATCCGGCGCCAGTGCATGAGACGTAAAGTCTTGATTTCCCGCGCCGGTTCCCGGTGCGGATGGGCCTGTAAAACGGATTGGAACCGGTGCAGTTCCTGCCCGAAATCTTCCGGGGGAAACTCCGCAATCGGACGGAGCCGGCTGATGATCAGCCGGGCCTGCTCAGCCTGGCGCTGCCGGCCGGGGTGGCGGCTGATCCACGCTTCCCAATACGCCACTGCGGCCGGGTCAGATCGCCTGGCGTACGCCTGGAATGATTCATCGGATAGAAAATCCTCTACCTGGTCAAAGGGGGAATCCATATAAGGACGGGAATAAATGGAAGAGCGGTTCTGCACAGACAAGTGCCGGTCATGCGCCTTTTGTACTGAACTTTTTTAAGTTTTTTTTAAATTATTTTTGAATAACAGAATGGCTATTACCATTCGTTCAGCGCCAGGAGCACCACTAACCCAAGATGCTCCCTGAGGACTTTCATGGCTTCGTGAACCAGGTTGCGGACCGACTGGTATTGGATAACCATTACTTCCGCAATGGTTTCGTAGCTTAAATCTTCGTAGAAACGCAGGTAAATAATTTCCCTTTGCCTTTTGGATAGTTTGCCGAGGGCCGCCTGCAGGTTAGTCCTGATTTCCTGGGACATCTGCTCGCTGATCACCAGCTCTTCGGGCGAAAGAACCAGCTCAAATTCAGCCTGACGGGTTGATTCAATACCGGCCAGTACCGATCCCTGGTCATTTTTTCTGATGAGTTGCCTCCGCAGGTATTTGAGCAGATACGGTTTTATCTTTTCTACCGCATTCACCCTTTCGCGGTTGAGCCACAACTGCGTAAATATATCCTGGATGCAATCTTTGGTCAGGTCCTTGTTGCGGGAGATCTTATATCCGTAACTGTACAGATCACGATACCACTGCTGATAGATGAAGACCAGAGCATGGGCATCTCCTTCCTGATACGCTCTCCAGATGGATGCATCCGTACAATTGGTATACCTTTCAGCCATAGACAGACTTTATGACAACACAAAAAAGGGCTTTTCTCTACCGGATGAACCTTAAGCCCGCGGGTATTGAACTATTTTGGAAAAATATATAAATAAATATTGTAAAGCAATTTCCACCGGGTATTGAAAAAGTAATCTGCCCGGTAAAAAAATTGCCCGGCCTTTCAGCCGGGCAAAGATTCGGGATGCCTCCCGTTCCGTCTTTTTATCGTTCACGATCACCCCCGGAAAATCAGCCTGCACCCAACCATCGTTGAGCCCCCGGTTATAAATATCCCGGATTCTGTTCCAGCAAAGGATTGTTGTCAACATCGCCTTGCGGAATGGGCAGTACGTAATAATGAGGAAATACCACCCGGTTCATCTGCGCATCTACCCGATTGATAATATCGGTATCGGAAGCGGGGCGGCGTACTCTTAAATCCACTTTATCCCACAATTCCCAGCGCTTCAAATCGAAGAAATAATGCCCTTCCAGCGCCATTTCCACCACCCGTTCGTGCCGGATAATTTCGCGCATTTCGTCTTTGGTTTTGCCGGCAGCAATTACCGGCATGGCTACCCCGGGGCGCCGACGCACCTCGTTAATGGCAGCGTAGACACTGGCATCCGGCCCGGCCACTTCATTCTGCGCTTCGGCGTACATCAGCAGTACGTCGCCGTACCGGATCAGGATCAGATTAGTAGGCGAATCGAGGGTCGCACCCGTGGCATCGTCGCTCAGGGCTTTACGCACCAGGTAGCCGGGCCGGTTCGCATTGGAACGCTGGTCGTACCGGATGTACGCGGCGCCGGTGTTGGCCGCGTTTAAAGAAAAGATCTTATCCCGGAAGGTAGCCCCCGGCCGGATTACCGTCATGTCCATGCGGGGATCGCGGTTATCGTACGGTTTGGCCGGGTTAAACAAGGGCGATTTGTCGTAAGGCAAACCATCTTTCATTTCGTAGGCGTCAATCAGGTTAACGGTGGGCCCCATCCAGGTCCAGCCGTTACTGGATGCTTCCCGGCTACCCAGATACCGCTCGAACACATTGCCGGTACCGGTTCCGGTCACGTTGCTGTACTGAATATCAAAGATCACCTCGGAGTTGTTTTCGTTCCGGTAGTTAAACAGCCCGAAATAATCCGGAAATAGAGCATAGGCTTTGGAATCAATGATTTCCTTAAAACTCTGAGCGGCTCCGGCAAAATTTTCGTCGTACAACTGAGCCCGGCCTTTTAAAGCCAAAGCCGCGTACTTGGTGGCCCGCCCGGCATCGGCTTTGGGGTAAGTAACCGGCAAAGCCGCATACGCTTCCTCTAAATCCTTGTAAACCTGGGCCTTTACCTCGGCCGCGGGGGTACGGGTCATTTGCGGCGTCTGGGCTTCTTCAATGCCCGGGTTGGTAATAAATAACGGCACGTCGCCAAAAAACTGCACCAGGTAAAAATAGTTAAGGGCCCGCAAAAATTGGGCTTCCCCCATCAGCCGGCTTTTAATGTTCTCATTAATAGACATGCCCGGAATTCTTTCCAGGGCCAGGTTTGCCCGGTAAACGCCCCGGTACAGGGCCCGCCAGCGCCGGGCGGCTAAATCGTTGGTGGTGCTCACGTTCGGGAAAGTCAAAGCATTCGTGTAGTTGCCTTGTCCTTGGGTATGCGCCGCAATGGGCGTGAGAATATCATTGAACATGAACATGCCGAACGAATCTTCGTGTAACAACGCATTGTAGATGCCATTAACCGCTTGCGTGGCGTCCGCCTCGGTTTTCCAGAAGGTTTTCTCGGCAATCTGATTGGACGATACGGTCTCCAGGAAATCTTTTTCGCAAGCCGTCGTGGCCAGCAGCAGGCAAAGACCGCTTACGATATGTTTAATCTTTTTCATGGTTGGGTCAGTTAATACATTAGAAGGAGGCATTCAGGCCGAGTGAATAGACTTTCACATTCGGAAAATTAATGGTGGTATTGAGTGGCGCCTGTTCCGGGTCATTGCCTTTGAACTTAGTCCAGGTAATCAGGTTCTGGCCATTTATATAAACGCGCAAAGCTTTCATTTTTATCCGGCTGATTACATTTTCGGGCAGTGAATACATCAGTTGCGCGTTGCGCAGCCGCAAATAGGCGCCGTTGGTAATCCAGAACGAGGAAACATTATTATTGGCGTTGTTGCCTAAGTTAACCACGCGCGGCATCGAACCGTTCGGATTTTCCGGGGTAACCCGGTCCAGCCAGGCGGCATTAATTTTACGCCCCGATGACCCTTCCGGCGCCCACGTGAAGTACTGGCCCGTTAGTAACGCGTCCTGTTTGGCTACGCCGTTGAACAATAAAGATAAGTCCAGCCCTTTCCAGCTTACATTGGCGTTAAGCCCGTAGGTATATTTCGGATTCACGTTGCCGATTACCGTCCGGTCCTGCGGGGTTATCTGGCCGTCTCCGTTTACATCGGCAAACTGCAGGTCGCCTACCGACGTGCTTACTCTGGGGTTATTGGCTACCACGGTATGCACCGGCGCGGCATCTATTTCTTCCTGCGACCGGAAAATACCCAGCGCTTTGTACCCGTAAATCGAATTGATCGGCAATCCTTCCTGCACAATAAAGTTACCGTTGGTATTGGCTACCCCGGTACGCACATTGGGCCCCTGGTATTTGGTTACTTCGTTTTCGATGCTGGTAATGTTACCGCCCAGGCCAAATTCAAAATCGTTTACCTTCTGCTGGTACCTGGCCGCCAACGACCAGCCCCAGTTCCGGACCTCGGCCAGGTTTACGAAGGGGCCGTCCAGGTTACCGATGTAGTTAGGTACATTCAGTTGGTACAATATACCGTCGGTCAGGCGGTTAAATACGTCGGCTTCCGCCGTTACCCGGTTATTGAACAACCCGATGTCGGCCCCTACGTTGGTAATGGTAGTCGTTTCCCACTGAATCTGTTCATTGGGAATGCCGGTAGGCGCTACGCCCACCACCGGTTGTCCGCCGAAGTTATAATTCTGGCGGCTGCTGTATAAGTTTTGGTAAGCATAATTATCAGGCCTGTTGGGATCGCCGCCTATAAAAAGAGCATTGTTGCCTAATTTTCCCCAGGAGCCCCGGATTTTAAGATCACTCACCACTTTGGTAATGGGTTGCGCGAAGGGCTCATCGGTTACCCGCCAGCCGGCCGAAAAAGAGGGGAAGTAACCCCAGCGGTAATCCCGCGAAAAACGGGAAGAACCATCCGCTCTGAAATTCGCTTCGAGCAGGTATTTACCCCGGTAATTATAGCCTAAGCGGGAAAAACCGGAACGCATCCGCCAATTTTGCACGGCGCCGCCTACGTTTTTAAAATCCAGGGCGGCGTCCAGCACCGGCGTAGATTCGGTATAAATTTTACCTCCGGTTGCAAAAAACGACCTGCTATCCGAAGTCTCCTGGCTGTAGCCTAGCAGGGCAGAAATATTATGGACCTCCGCCAGGGTTTTGGTATAGGTTAAGATGCTGTTTAGCGTAACGTGTAACGTCCGGTTAAAACTGCTGCTGGCGTTGGCCCCGTTCGGCCCTTTCGGCTGCGAGATGGTATTGGTTCTGAAATTCCAGTATTCCACCGGGACGGCAAACGAATTGATATCCCTTTGCTGGTAATTTACCCCGGCCGTACCCTTTATCAGTAAACCTTCCAGCAGTTCGTACTGCAGGTAACCCACATCCAGTAAATTCAACCGGATTTGCGTGGGAGTGTTAGAATTTAAGTCAGCTAAGCCATTATTGGTCTGCAGGGTCAGGTTATCCTGCGGGGCGCCGTAACGGCCGTCGTAGTAAGGGTACGTATCGGGCGCCCCCATAAAATCAAATATACTGGTCAGGTTTTCCCGGCCGGAAACTTTTTCCGGTATCACCGACAAGTTGTTGCCGTACTTGAACCGGGGGTTGATCGTACCATCCAGGTTCATGCGCACCCCCAGGCGGTGCGACTGGGTAGTGGGCATGATCCCTTTATTTTCCTGGTACGACAAAGAGATGTTATACAAGATATTATCGCTGCCGCCGTTTACCGTCAGGTTATGTTCCTGGATGTGGCCCTGGTTAAAAAGCACTTTGAACCAGTCGGTGGTGGGGTAACGAACCGGTGCAATGCCGGCGCTGTCCTTGTACGTTTGGATAAAAGCCGGATCGTATAACAAAGGTGTACCGGCGTTGACCCGCGCCTCGTTGGTAAGCTCCATGATCGTGGGCGTGTAGTTGATCATGTCTATGAAGTCGGTGGGCCTGGTGATGCCGTAGTACGTATTGTAATTAAACGAAGGCGCTCCTTTCTTGCCTTTTTTGGTGGTTATCAAAATGACGCCGTTTGCCGCCCGCGACCCGTAGATGGCGGAAGCGGCCGCATCTTTCAGCACCGTCATGCTCTCCACGTCGTTGGGGTTGATGTTGCCGATGGGCGCTTCAATGCCGTCCACGATAGTCAACGGATTGGCATTGTTAAGCGTACCGGTGCCTAACACCCGCAAGTTTACGCCGTCGTTGCCCGGTTGCCCGGAGGTTTGCACGGCCGAAACGCCGGTAACCGCGCCGCTCAGACCGGAGGCCAGGTTGGTAATGGGCCGGTTTTGTACCTGCTCGGCCGTTACCGTAGAAACGGACCCGGTTAAATTCGCTTTCTTCTGGGTGCCATAGCCCACTACTACTACTTCACTTAATGATGTGATATCCTCCACCAGCGTTACATCTATTACGCTCCGGTCATTGACCGGTACTTCTTCGGTAAGGTAGCCGATGAAAGAAAAGACCAATACCCCTTTGCTGTCCGGTACTGTTAACTGATACTTACCGGCAACATCGGTTACCGCACCCGATGCGCTGCCTTTTAACAACACATTTACCCCGACCAGGGGCTCCCCTGCTGCGGAAGTTACGCGGCCGGTAATTAAGGCTGCTTGTTTATTACCCCGCAAGCCACCATTATAAACACCGGGGGCGTTGTAGGTAATTTCCGGTTCCGGAAGAACCGTTTGCGGGGGTGTAACGCCGGCCCGTTGAGGAGCGGCCGGTGTTGTTGGCAACGGCCCGGAAGAAGTTAAACTGTGCGCTGCTGCCGGGCTACTATGCCAGTGAAAAAAACTGAACAGGATGATAAGTAAAAAGGACTTCATGCAGGCGTGGGATTAGTGATATAAGTAAATGATTATAAATGGGACAAGATAAGTAAATGATTATAATAAAACAAGGTCAATGGTTCATTCAGCGTGTTCTGCTGAAAGAAGACTGAGCTACCTTCCGTGGTTACCGGACTTACGCAATAGTACTCCGGAAGCCGTTCGTGAGACACAAACGGGGGCGGCCGGACCCTTATCAGTGTCGGGACGACATGGACGCGTAATGCCTGGGTTATTTGAATGCAATTGATTTGATTGTTGATTCTTGCCAAGCGCCTGCGGGCAACATTACCGTTGCCGAAGCCAAAGCCTGGTTTGAGCAGCACGTACAATCGGGTGAGGCTCCAGCTCGCCCAACCACGAAAAATGCCCGCCAAAGGTACCCGGAAAGTAAGCCGCAGTGGGAACATGCGGTGCAAAAACAACTCAAGAACGGAAAGCCTTACCTGCATGTGCCCTTAGCTTACTCAAGGGGGTGGAAAAATTACGGCTATGATCCGGTTACCAAACAGGTGTACCCTTTGCCGCTTCCCAGCTTGATCATTGACAGGGATGCATCCGGACAGTACCTGTATCTGGTCATGGAAGCAGCCCCTGACTATGCGTATTGGCAGAAGAACCAATCTAAGATTAAAAAGGAGGATTACTCGGGATTACAAAATTTTAAGAACTGGCAAGGCGAGTTGCTCTACGGCTACCGTTATGAGAATGGCAGAAAGATCAGCCGGATTAGTTCTCCAACAACTGCCAAGCAGGGCCGCACCCAGAAAACATATTGCGGGGAAATATGGGAAGTAGACTTTGTGCGGGGTTGCTGGGTTTACGGTTCGAGTTCCTCGGATTTTTTAGATCCGGTTATAGTAGAATTGCAACGGTTTACCTTCCTCGTGCCAGCCGGGGCCACTCATTTTGAGATGCAGCAGGAAGTGGAAGCCTTCGGCCGGTCGCTGGGTATTGATACCAATTGCAGCGAATGGGGCGACCAGGGGTACCGGTCATACCAAGACTGCTACGATGATGGCTTACCCGAGGATGATGGCGGATATGATCCCAATCCTCCGACTGACGGGGGTGGCGGGGGCTCTCCGACTGATCCTACGCCTACGCCGCCTGCCCCTGTTGGCCCGCAAACGTTCAGGATTGCTCCCGGCACCAGACCTTGCATAACCGCTTTGCTTAATCAACTGGGCAATGCCGGTAATATGGCCCAGGCGTTGGCAAACCTGACCCGGGCAGCGAACTTTGACGTGAACGTGATCTTCAGTCAGTTGAGCAGCAGACCTGACATCCCTATCACTGTACGGGAAGGAATTGTACCTGTTCGGTATAATAGAGAGACTGATACCTATGAACAACCTAATGCTTCCACGACCACGACTACGGCGGGCGACATTATCATCACGCTGCACCAGCCCTGCCTCAATAGCGCTACCGACCTGGCCGTGGCCCGGACCCTGCTGCACGAATCCATGCACGCCTACTTTACCTGGGGGCTGGCCAGCCCGCTGGCGGTGGGCAACGAAAACTTTCAACTTACCCATACTTTGCTGTATGATGCCAACGGCAGTCAACTAGGCAACCAGAATGTAGCCCAGCACGACCAAATCGTTTCTGGTTATGCAGGCGAGATGGCCGCCGTGTTATTTAATTACGCCAGTACGAATAACATCCGACCCCAGGGCGATTACAATAGCTTGCTCCAGTATTGCACTGATCTGACGTGGGGCGGGTTACAGGATACCGGGTTTTATCAGCGTGCCCCGGAGGCAAGCAAAAACCGGGTTAATGAGGTGAACAACCGGGAGCAGAATAACACCGACAATTCAACCCGGGTGAAAGGGTGTTGAGGTCTTCAGTTGAGTAACGTAATAAAAGCGTGCGTGATGAACAAGGATAACTTACCTAAACTTACGGCCCGGATACTCTCCGGGCCGCTTCTTCCTTTCCGGCTACTACCCGGCCTGGGTTTCCTGTTAGTCTTACTCTCCCTGACTCCGGTACAAGGACAAGTAGACCCCTTGACCCGGTTTGGCTTGCGCAACCAGGCATTAGTCAGAGAGACCCACCTAGTCTGTGCCGCAGTCATTAACTACTACAATCAACACAGAACAGTGGGTGTATGGCGGGATACATACATTGATTCTTACTTTAAGGAATACGATTTCAAGGGCCAGCGCGGGGGCATCTCCTTCTGGGACTCCACCCACCGGAAGCTGCGGCAGGACCCGGAGTGGCGGCAGTTTTTCGATGATATTGATACTACCAACATGTTTACCATCCGGCTCAGCAAGAGACTGCTCCGTAAGCACACGGACCGCAGGTTAATCTTTTATACTTTTAAACGAACATTCTTTAACGTTTTGCGTGCCTATTTGCGACGCAACAACCCCTGGTATGTGCGGACGTATCAATATCACTCTTCGGGTCCGCTGTTATTCTCCCCGGTAATCTTCTCAAAGGACCATACCAAAGCCGTTTGCTACACAATGTCTTATAAAGGGAAAGCGTCGGGCGGATCGGGGAAGGTATACTTTCTGGAAAAGAAAGAGGGTAAGTGGCACTTGATCAAAGGCGTACTGCTCTGGATTTCGTAGTCTTTAGCTATATTTTCTGTACCGGTCACTGATCCGGCTTGCCCCTCACCGGAGAAGCCGGATTTTTACTAGAGATCCCACAAAGTTCAATATGAAAAAGTTACTGTTTATACTACTGATAGTAACAGCCAGCTTAGAAAGCTTAGTAGCCCAGGAAGCTTTCCGGTATCCGCCCATCAAGTACGTCCTGCTTACCGAGGTAGATACGGCTACAGTGAAAGAAGTAGTGATGCAGAACCGGCGCAGGCACGATCAGAAGGACTTCGAGGTAGTGCTTTACAACGTGTTTTACCACCGGAATGCCAACCTGGATGAGTGGCAGAAGAATCACATGAGCGCCATTGATCATAATATCGGCAGTGAGTTTCTCACCACGCTCTCCGTGTTAGGCGACCAGAAGACGGGCAAGATCCACTGGAAGCCCATTAAGTTAGACACCATTGACCGCTACAAACTACTCACCGTAGAACAACTGGGCAAGATGGCCTACGCCAACATTGACCGTTATTTCTCCGACTGCAAGCAGTTAGCCTTGAATAACAACTACCTGAAAGCCCTCAACCTGATTCCGGTCGTGAGACGCGGCAAAGAGCTTATGTATCCGGATAACACTACCCTTACCGAGTTTTACCGCGTGATTGATGCAGCTACTTGGTTTGTGCCCCATCACGATGATGTCACTATCAGTACCCAGGCCAGAGTACTGCCTTTCGAGCAGGTCCGTGACGACCTGCTCGCAGCTCGTAACCAAAAGAATATCCGGCCAGCTGCAGATATATATCTGTTGGAAGACTTAGGAGGAACGCTGTTACTGGAAAAGCAAGTCAATAACGTGTATCATTTCTGGTCGTATGATGCTTTACCCTATGATGGTTCTTCGTTCTTATACAGAACAGGTGACTTCAAGTTTATTCCCCGTACCGGCATTATTGCTACTACCTATTATGGATTCATCTTTGGCGGGGAGGAGTATTTCACCCATCCCATGTTCAGAACCCTTTCTATTAACGGTGTTCCTTATAAAAGTCAATATCATTGATTCCGCTTTTCCAGCCAGGGAAAGGCTTAGTGAGCCAGCAAACTCCGATACCTACCCATCTGCGCGGCAACTCTTGTAATGCCGCGCAGATGGGCGATGCACGTTTGTTCGATGATCGCAATAAATCGCCTAATAGCCCTTTATCCATTGTATTATACGTAATACCCGATTCATCCGGGTATAAGGAGTGATGTGATGTTACGGGAAACCTTTTACCATTTTCAAAGGCGCAAAATAAGAAAACCGGGATTTTACCGGTTTGGGTATTATTAGAGAGTAACCATAAAACCCGCCCAGGTTTTACCAGGCGGGTTTTGTACTTCTCAGCATGAGGCACGCCTGCCTGCGCTTCCGCGTCTATGAGGCGAAAGGCTTGGCTCCGCGCTATAACTATCTCAGCGAAGCTAAACGCGCAGCAGTAATGTACCGTAATATACTGGCTGCGTTAAGGCTGGGGTAACACCCGGATTTCCGTCTGCTTGAAAGCTCTTTGGGGTTCCTTCCCGGAATAGTTCGTGGCAATCAGCGTTGCCGTATAGGTACCCGCGTCCGGATAAGTGACAGACAGGAAACCGCGGGTCGGAAAGTCCGTGCCATAACTGGGCGATTCAGCCGAACTATTATCATAGTCCTTACCGGGCGTACCCGCATAAATAGTAGCGAAGTCGAAAGAGCCGCAGTCATAAAAAAGAATACTTTCCCCGGCGTAGATAAATCCCCCTTCAGCCAGGTCGGTCTGCACCCCGGCGCTGTCCCTTTTCATGGTGAAGCAGGCTTCCGGCTGCAATATTACGGCTTCGTCACAAGCGGTAAGGGAGACCAGCCCCGTGATTAATCCAACAAACAGCAGGCGATATAGTTTCTTGATCTGATTCATGTTTTTTTTAAATGTTTGATTAATACCCGGTTGAATTAACAGTCTGCACCTGATCAATGACGTAGTAGACTCCCCGGTAAGTATAATTCTCGACCGGAACAACACTGGCCGTACCGAACGTAAAGGGAGACTTGGTAATTTTTACCGTACCCTGGGTAGTCGCATTGGTCTTATACACTACGGCCTCATTGGCGCCGGTAAAACTGATGACGGCGGGCGCAACAACGGTACTACTGACTAACCGCTTAATTGTCCCGTTCAGAATATGATTATTAACCAGGTTAATTAATTTAGCCGGAGCCATTTGGTCAATACTCCGCAGGTCCGGATACGTGGTAAAAAATTCCTCAAATGCCTGATCACTGGGAACAAATACGGTCCGGGTGCTATTTATGCCGTTCAGCAAATTGATAATCGCCCGGGCGCCGGCACTGTCCCGTACCTGCTGCGCCTTCGCAGTGCCCGTGCCGGTGGTCACCCTACTGGCTATGGCATCCAACCGGTCTAAAGCCGCCGCGAAGGTCGTCGTATTGGAATCAACTTTTATCGTTTGTCTTAACGATTTCAGGTTAACCGAAGCGGGGACGAGTACTTTGTCTACGATGAATGCACTGCCGGACGGTACGGTTCGTTCTTCGATCACCCGGGCCGTATTGTTTACGATTATACCGACGCCATCCCGCGTCACCTTAATTTTATTGCCCCTCCGGGTAGCCACCGAATCGGTGGTTGGCACGTCTGCCGAAGTATATTTTGCGCCCTCTACCACGTGGTAATTGCCGATGGCCCGTACCAGGGTTACTTCATTTGCATTCAGTTCTTCATAGGTGTCGAACCCTTCGTGACTGAGCGTATCATTGAAGAAAACGACAAAGGCGCTATTACCAGGGGCAAATACCGTATGTTTTTTTCCAAGGTCATTCAACGGCGGCAATAACTGATCGGACCGGAGAAACTCGACGAAAGTAGTCATACTCGTGTCGGCGAAGATCCTCCAGGCTACGCTGGGCTCCAGCCTTACGATGTCGGGCTCCTTTTCACAGGCGGCCAGCAATCCGGCCAGCAGGCCCAGCGCCGGTATAATGGCTATTCTTTTAACTGATTTATTCAAGATCTTCATTTTCGTAATAATCCTTAAAGTTTTCATCCTAATGTTTTAGCAGCGGCTTAGTGCCCCGGATTCTGGGTCAGCTCATACGCGATAATCCGGTCCCGCTGAATGGGTATCGTATTGAGCCTTTCTATACGGGTGGGGTTGTCTACCTTAACGGCTAAACCGGCATCCTCAAACTCGATTTTTATGCGGTTGGTCCGGACCAGATCATACCACCGGACGCCTTCGCCGACAAACTCCAGCATCCTCTCATCCAGAATGGATTCCAGCATATTCTCCTGCGGAGTTTTGGATGGGTCCTCCTGCACCCAAAATTCACGGGGAATGCCGGCCCGGTCTTTGATCCGGCCCAGGTGGATGGTGGCATTGTCCAGCTCACCCAGTGCGTTATACGCCTCGGCTTTCATGAGAATCACTTCCGAAAGCCGGATCATCTTGATGTTATCGTCCGAATTAAACCCGCCGGCCGGATTGACCGTGCCTGGATATTTGTTCAGGTACCATCGATTCCGGGAATTGTTCTGTACACTCTGATTAAGCGTATTGGGCGTAGACGTGAAAAAGAAGTTGGAATAGCCGATACTGGCCGCTTTCCGCAGGTCTGTCACCTGGACTTCCGGGGCCAGCGGATCGCTGCTACTCTTGTAAAACCCATCCATGTACGTGTCCCGCTGCGAAGTCTGGTAAGTATCCCAGGCCATAGCGGTTTGGGCAGCACTGTTATTATAGGAACTCGTGCCGGTATTAAACGGACTCACGAAGCGTCCTTCATGATTCAACCTTAGGTGGAATCCTCCCCCGTAGGTAACCCCGCCCGTCACCGATGGCAGAAAGATCCCCCGGAGGGCCTGGGTTTCGATGGTAGCCCCGCTGTATTGAATTTCCCAGATCGATTCTCTGCTGTTCTTCGTACTGAAAAGAGTGCCGTATTGGGCTCCCGGCACCAAATCATACAGAGTCGTCTTCGCCGGATTGTCTACGCTGTCGGCCCATTGGATCACTTGCCGGTAGCAATAATTCACGCTGTCGGGGGAGAGGGCTTCGCTTTCATACGTGGCTCGCCACAAATACACCCGGGCCAGCAGGGCGTGGGCGGCCCCGCGGGTAGCCCGGCCCCGGGTATTTATATCGTTGCCGGCCGCCGTATAGGAAACAAAAAGATCCGGGGCGGCTTCGGTCAGGTCGCGGACTACCTGCCAGATAGTTTCAAATTCTTTGCTGGCCCGGTTGGTTACGCCCTGTTCGTACATATACTGTTTGGTGGGCAGTACATCTCTATAGCTTTCGGTGGGTTTGGTCAGCAAAGCCACATTCCGCCAGTTGCGCAGCAGATCAAATAACGCCCAGGCTCTGAGGAACCTGGCTTCCGCCAGCAAATGCCGCTTTCTGGCCTCGGCAGCAGGCGGAACCGGAATGGAGGCGCCGTACGTCATCGCATTATTGGCCGTATTGATTACCCGGAAATTTTCCCGGTAGGAAGCAAATGGATTCTGATTGGTATTCACATTCACATTCAGGTGGTTGGCAAAAGTACCACCCGGCCCCTGCCGGTACATATCGGATAATAATTCACCCCGTAGAATCAGTTGCCCACCCGCATGACTACCTGCATTCAAATCAGCGCCCTGAATCCAGTCGTAAGCGCCGATTACGGTCGCTTCCAGATCCGGGAGGGTTTTAAAGAAATTTTCCGGGGCAATTAAATTTTCGGGGGTTGGCTCCAGTACTTCTTTACAGGAAGAAGCCAGTACGAAAAAAAGTACGAGTATGTATTTGATCGAAAATTTCATCAGCAGTTAAAATTAAAATCCAAGATTAATTCCAAAAGTGTAGGTACGGGATTGCGGAAAGGTTCCGTAGTCAATACCCAGCGCCGCCGGATTGCGGGCAGAGGCGTTCACCTCGGGATCCCACCCGTTGTAATTGGTGAACGTGAGCAGGTTATTTCCGGCAACAAACAGTTTTATACTTTGTATTTTGAACCGGCTTAATACACTGGCCGGAAGCATGTAATTCAACGTAGCCGCCTTTAACCGCAGGTAAGAAGCATCTTCGATGAACCGGGAGGGAACTTTATTTCCGTCGAAGTTTTGCCGGGCAATCGGAATATCGGTTACTTGTCCCTGGCCCCGCCACCGGCGTAATACATTCCGGTTAGAGTTGTTGTCGTCATCCATTTCCTCCATTACCGCCCGGCCGTAATTGAACACGTCATTGCCGTAGGTAGATTGCAGCAGCACGTTAAGCGTAAAATTCTTATAAGTAAAAGTGTTGGTTAACCCGGCGGTAAACAGCGGTTGCGCGTAGCCAATCGGAAACCAGTCATCGTCCCCGTTAATCACATTATCAAGGTTTCCGTCCCGGGAAATTACGTAGCCGGCTCCAATCACATCATCCCCATTATTTGCCCTGGATATGGCCGTCTCATTGTTGCCATCTAAAGCAAGTACCCCCAGCGCCTGCCGGCCCATCAGTACGCCGATGGGTTCGCCCTCTCTTAAGACCGAAATAATGGTCGTGGAGGATCCGCCGGTACCGTTGAATCCGGCGCCCCAGGTCCGGGCATTGCGGGTAGGCAGTTTCAGAATGGTATTTCTATTAAAAGAAATATTAAAATTCGTGTTCCACTTAAACTTGCCGGTCATATTGATGGTGTTCAGTTCCAGTTCCAGCCCCAGATTCTGAATGTCGCCCGAGTTCTGCCAGACGTTGTTTATCCCTAAACCGCTTTCATAAGGAGCCGGCCGGTTAATGAGTAAGTCGTGCGTCTGGTGCAGGTATACTTCGGAGGTGAGCCGGATCCGGTTTTCCATCAGCCCCAGGTCCACGGCCAGCATGAACTTGTCGGTGGTTTCCCACTTCAACTCCGGACTTCCTACCTGTAATGGAATGATACCGGATTGACCCGCATAGATTCTGCCGGTTTGATAGGACCCAAAAGCAGCGTATTCCTGTATTCCCTGCTGATTACCGGTCTGTCCGGCGCTGGCCCGGATGCTTAATTCCGAAACAAAGGGGAGATTTTGCATGAAAGGCTCGGCGCTGATCCGCCACTTAACGGCTGCCGAAGGGAAGAAGGCATTCCGGTTCAATCTGCCAAAGCGGGAAGAGGCATCATTCCGGGCATTTATTTCGACATAATACTTCTTATTAAAATCATAGGCTGCTCTCCCGAAAAAGGAGATCAGGCCCGCCTTCCGGACATCCGTAAAGGGGCTTTCAAATTGGGCGCCGGCCGTCACCGTCTTCACCACGTCATTGGCGTGACCGGTAGACACGGCCCGGGCTAAATCAATCCGGGAGGCCGTGATTTCATTGCCGGCCAGGGCCGAAAAGGAGTGAACCCCATTCAGCGTTTTGTTGTAGGTAATGGTATTGGTGCTGGTCCATTGAAAATTGTCGGTTTGTGAATTCACCGCCCGCCGGGTACCGTCCTGCAAGGCCCGGCCGCCCTGGAAATAACTATCCTGGCTACTTAGTATATCGGCGCTGAACTGGGTTTTCAGGTTCAGGCCTTTGATTGGCTCATAATTCACCGTCAGGGCCTGAATCAGGCGGTTACTTTTCGTCGTCCAATCCACTTCCTTCGCCTGCGCAATGGGGTTGTTGTTACTGGTACCGGCTACCAGCTGATTATAATTGTAGTTGCCGTTTCCGGTGGTATCATACACCGGCGTCCAGGGAAATTTACGCAAGGAATTGATCAACACTGCTCTTTCGTTGTTGTCGCCGGATATTCTGTCGGTAATACCCCGCGTATAAGCGGTATTGGTTGAAACCCGGAGCTTGTCATTCACGTTAAAATCAAGATTCAGACGGGTAGACAGCCTTTGGTAGCCGGAGTTGATGACAATGCCTTTGTTATTCAGGTATCCGCCGGATAAGGAATACCGGAGTTTCTCGGTACCGCCTCGCATTGCCAGGTCGTACGTATTATAGGTACCGGTCCGGAACAATTCATCCTGCCAGTCCGTATTGTATTTTAACAGGGCAGTTGTATCCCTTAAGATAACCGGCAGTGCATTATTATTGTTAATGTGCTGATCCATTAAAAGCTCAATGGCTTCCGGCGTTTGCAGCAGATCCAGTCTGGGCGGAGTCTGGACGCCCCGGGTCGCATTGAAGGTAACGGCAGTTTTGCCGGCCTTTCCTTTTTTGGTAGTAATGATCACTACGCCATTGGCCGCTCTGGCGCCGTAGATCGCCGTAGCCGAAGCATCTTTTAACACCGTAATCGATTCAATGTCGTTCGGATTAATATCGGCCAGCGCATTGGAAGAAGAAAGCCCCTGCGAATTACCCACTCCCGGTTGTATCCGGCTATCGGAGAGGTCGCCCGAAACGATGGGAACGCCGTCCACAATGTAGAGCGGATCATTGCCCGCATTGATGGAAGTAGTGCCCCTGATCCGGACGGTAATGCCGGAGCCGGGAGCGCCGCTGTTGGAGATGACTTGTACGCCGGCGGCCCTTCCCTGCAGGAGGGCATCCACCGTGGGAACCGGCACGTTTTCAATGTCTTCGGCTTTAATGGTGGATACTGATCCTTTGATGTCTCTCCGGTCCTGATCCCCGTACCCTACTACGACTACTTCACTCAGTGATTGAATATCGGGTACGAGACTTACATCGACCCTGGTACGACCACCGATGGGTGTCTCTTGGGGAGTATAGCCAATAAAGGAAAACACCAGGGTTCCGTTGCCGTCCGGTACCGGGAGGGTATAATTGCCTTGTGCATTGGTAACCGTTCCGGTGGTGGTCCCTTTCAGCCCGACACTGACCCCGGGAAGTCCTTCATTGGTTTCTGAGGTAACTTTGCCCTGTATGGTTACACCCTGGGCAAATAGTATCAGGTGAACAAAAGTGAAAAATACGGCTAAGCAGAGCTTCCTGCAGTGTTTAAGTAAGAATTGATTCATAGCGTTATTATTTGCATTGTTTATGTCAGATTAGGACGAACTTTTACTCATTTGATGATAATACAGTGGCCTGCGTTGTCAGACTGGTTTATAAAATTAGCTTTCCGTCCCGCGTGTCGTGAACCGGTTGAGCCGCTGTCTGCGGGTTGTAAAGTGGGTCAGTACAGCCGGTGGGGCGGCTAAAAAGCCAAACACAAGGCAGCGTTTGAGGTGTTGGGTAATAAGGGGAGACATGGTATCTTTTATCGGTTGTTCAACAGTTATAATCCCGACCAGAAAGGCAGCAACTTACCGGCAGCCACCGGCGGTTTGCTACTCCTGTACATCGGACCGGTTGCTGATTTTTTTACCGAGCAATGCTTTCAGTCCGGCGATGGTCGCCGCATAAGCCGGGTCTTTAACCAGGTTATCTGATTCTCTGGGGTCTTTCTGGTAATCGTACAGCTCGGCACCCCGGTCTGCCCACTCCGTGTAGCGGTAACGCTGGCTGCGGATGCTGCGGCCCATCAGGCCTTTGCGGGCCACCTGGGTATAGGCCGGGTAATTCCAGGCAGTATCAGGATTATTGAGCAGCGGCACCAGACTCTTGCCGTGCACGTAGGCGGGGGCCTGCAAGCCGCAGGCATCGGCCAGGGTCCGGTACAGGTCCACTGTTTCTACCAGCCCTTCGCTTACTTTCCCTTTCGCTTTGCCGCCCGGCAGGGCAATCACCAGCGGTACCCGGGCCGATTTCTCAAACAGGCTCTGCTTCATCCATTGCCGGTGTTCGCTCAGGTTATAACCGTGGTCGCTCACAAAAACAATGACTGTACTTTTGGTAAGGCCCAGGCGGTCCAGGGCATCGAGCACCCTGCCCATCTGGGCGTCCATGTAAGAAACAGAGGCGTAATAGGCCCGGATCACTTCTTTCCTTTTCTGGGGGTCGGTGACCCCCCAGTACGGCGGATTGGTCCACAGGGCCACCGGCGGCACATCATCAAGGTCATTTTCCGGCTCGTCGGGCAAGTGAATATCCTTGAGCTTGTACATATCGAAGTATTTCTTCGGCGCAATGTAGGGGCTGTGCGGGCGGTGGAAGCCTACCAGAAAGAAGAAAGGTTTATCCTTTACTTTTTCCAGCGCCTTTACGGCCTCATCGGCCAGTTGGGTATCGGGCAGCATGTCTTTGTCGGCTACCGGGTCGGCGGCCAGAAAATTAAGGGTAGCGGCAATGTGCCGGCCGGGCGTGTAGTCGGTCAGCTTCTGCTCATTGTACACGTGGGTTTTGGGCGGGTAGACAATCTGGTCCCAGGCGGGCTCGTCTTCGATGTTTTTCCGGCTTTTGTCTTTCGCCGGCACCCCGTGGAAGCCTTTGCCGAACCGGGCGGTGACGTAGCCATTGCGCTTAAAGAACATGGGCATGGTAACGGCAGTGGGCAGATGATCCCGGAAATAGGTACTGTTGCCGAATACCTGCGTGGTATCCGGCCGCAGCCCGTTGAGAATCGACACGCGGCTGGGGTTGCAGAGGGGAACCTGGCAGTAGGCTTTGTTGAATTTAACCCCTCTTTTGGCCAGCCGGTCCAGGTTCGGCGTTTTTACCAGCGCGTGCCCGTAGGTGCTCATATCGGCGTTTAAATCATCAACGATAATAAAGAGCACGTTTTTCTTCACGGGTGCCGGGGGCCCGGGTGGCTGCCAGGCGGCCGCCAACAACCCAAAGAAGATAGAAATCCACACCTGAAGCATACAGCTGAAATTGATTTGGGTTAAAATTTTGTTTTGTTTATGGGCTGCACTTCGGACCAGTCCTTACAGTCAGGCAAGGATAGCCGCCCGGCAGGGCCCGCGTCCACCCCTGCGCTGGTCCACGCGCAGTTCAAGTCCGTACGGGTCAGAAACAGCCGGTAAAATTCCGGTGGAACGCGGATACAATAAATGGAGAAGCCCTTCCGGACAGACAAGTGCCGGTAATGCTCCTTTTGTACTGAACTTTTTTAAGTTTTCTTTTAACTATTTTCTTGATCGGATCATAAAAGCCGGTACCAGAAACACTGGCTTCGCGGCGAGTGCGCCGAGCCCGGCGGGCACAACAGTACGGAAAGCGTACGGTTACAACGGAATGGCTACTGGCAGCAATACGAATCGCAACATTTTCACTACAGCTTTTCCGCGTTTAGCGGTTCGTACGCATCATTGTAATGATACCCGGGAAAGGAGTTGCGGGGCGCGGGTAAAAAGTCGTGCGTCTGGTTCATCCAGTCGCCCAGTATTTTCTGATAATCGAGCACCACTTGTTTATAGGCCGGATCAGCCGCCAGATTATGCCATTCGCCGGGGTCTTTTTCCAGGTCGTATAGTTCTACTACCGGGCGGGGTGCCCCAAAATACCATTGCTTCAGCCTGGGAGCCAGGCCGCCCATCTTATGTAAACTATCAATGGCCTGGAAAGCGGGCGAAGTCAACCGGTCAAGCGTCGGCATGGGGGCTACCTCGGGCCGGAAGTTGTGGATGAGTTTATACTTTTTGGAAATGACGGCCCGGCCCGGTTCCCAGTTGTCGTGCCAGTTGCGTTCGGTAAATACGTACTCGTGTAGGGGTTGGGTGCCCCCTTTTAAATACGGCACCAGCGATTTGCCGGTCATGCGGGGCAGCAGGGGAGCGCCGGCGGCTTCCAGCCAGGTAACCGGCAAATCCATCAGCGAAACAATGTCGGTGGCTACCCGGCCGGCTTTGACCTGACCGGGCCATTTAATCAGGAGGGGCACGTTAACGCCGGCTTCGTACAGGGTGCCTTTGGCCCGGGGGAAAGGCATGCCGTTGTCACTCGACACCACAATGATGGTATTGCCGGTCAGGCCCTGCTTTTCGAGTAGGGCCAGTATCTGGCCGCAGTCCTGATCGAAGCGGGTGATGTAATCGTAATAGTAGGCCAGGTCCTGGCGGGTACCGGGCGTATCGGCCAGGAAACCGGGTACCCTTACGTTTTTAGGGTCGTGGGGCGGGTTCACGGCGCCCGGCTTATAGGGGCGGTGCGGGTCGGTGGAGCCAAACCACAGGAAAAACGGTTTGTTCCGGGGCCGCTGGCTGAAGAAAGTAGTCAGGTCTTTATCCCCCTTGAAATCAAACTGCTGCTCGATGCCTTTCTGGTGCACCTTGCGGTACGCCCCCGTAAAATAGCCCTGCTTTTTGAGCGCTTCCACAACCGAAGGAAATTCGGGCAATACATCTACGTGCAAGCGGGAGGAGCCGGTAGTATGCGGTACCCGCCCGGTCAGCAAGGCGCCGCGGCTGGGGCTGCACTGCGGACTGGCTACGTAAGCGCGGGTAAAGCGCACGCCTTCGGCGGCTAATTTATCCAGGTTAGGCGTACGAACCGCTTTGTTGCCGTAGCAACCTAAATCAGCGGCAGTCTGGTCATCGGAAAATAAGAAGACAATGTTGGGCGGCGTGGCCGCGAAGCCTCCGGCGCTTGCCAGCAGCCATACTACGAAGCCTATTCCGGCGGGAACAAGTGATCTTACGGGGTTGAATATGCTCATGTATTTCTGATTAAAATCTGTTCAAATGTACCGAACCGGTAAATATCCGTAATTGAACCGGTTTTACGAACGTCAATGTCCGGCTACAAAAATGCCTTCTATTTCTTCCAGCGTTTTCCCTTTGGTTTCCATCAGAATTCTTAAGCAGAACAGTAGGTTAAAGGCACTGAAACCGGCGAATATCCAGAATACCCCCGCTGCGCCCACGTTTTCCAGCAGCCAGGGAAAAAACTGCCTGACCAGCCATACCGCCATCCACAGGGATAAAGTACAAAGGGAAACGGCCTTTACCCGTACATCCCCCGGGAAGATTTCGTTGATGAGAATCCAGGTGATGGGGCCCAGGGAAAGGGCAAAGCAGGCAATGAACAGCAGGAGCATCGCCAGTAACAAGGGGCCATTGGTATAACCGGTATAAAAACAGGCGCCTACTACCACCAAAGCGCTGATGATGCCCGAAAATCCCAGAACCAGCAAGGGTTTGCGCCCCAGTTTATCCGATTGGGAAATAGCCACGCCGGTAAAAACGACATTCACCACCCCGATAATCACCTGGGAATATAGGGCATCCTCCGTGTTCAGGCCGGCGGCGGCAAAAATCTTAGGCCCGTAGTAAATAATGGCGTTGATGCCGCTGAATTGCTGAAACACCGCCAGCAGTACCCCGATGAGCAACAGGGGACGGATGTCTTTACTAAACACGGTACGTACGGATTGCCTGTTTTTTACCATCGAAGCGGTTATAGCGGTATATTCAGCCGCTGCGGCCGGTTCGCCCCGAACGGCTTGCAGAATGGCCAAAGCCCTGCCGGTTTTGCCCCGTAACAACAGCCAGCGCGGACTTTCGGGCACCAGCAACAGCGCCAGCATAAAGAGAAGCGAAGGAATGGCCATTACCAGGAACATGCTCCGCCAGACTTCCTTCTGCAAGAGTGCGCTTAACGGCGAATCACTGGCCTGACTCCTGGCGGCCAGGTCTGCCAAAAAGGCATTCGAGAAATAAGCCAGTAAGATGCCGACGGTAATCGCCAATTGATAAAGCGCAATCATTTTTCCCCGGGAACGGGCCGGCGCAAATTCGGCAATGTACATCGGCGAAATAACGGAAGCTACCCCCACGCCGATGCCGCCCACCAGCCGGTACCAGACCAGCATTGCCGCTGAACCGGACCAGGCGCAGCCTACCCCGGAGGCCAGGAAAAGTACGGCCGACAGGATCAATACATTTTTACGGCCGATGGTATCGCTTAACAAGCCGGCCACAATCACGCCGATAATACTGCCCAGTAAACCGCTGCTTACAAACCAGCCTTCCATCACCGCGTCCATCGTAAACTGCCGGTTCACCAGTTCGATGATACCCGAAATAACGGCCGTATCAAAACCAAACAACAAGCCGCCCAGCGCCGCGGCGAAACAAATAAAGCCAGTGGTTTGAATGCTTTTTATCATGGCTGATTCAAGAGAGTCCGGGCTACCGGTTATAATCATCGTCGTAGCGTTTAATATCCTCTTGCTGCCAGTCGCCGAAGGCTACTTCCAGGACCCGGATGGGCTTTTCGCCGCTGCACGACAGGCGGTGCCTTTCGTTCACCGGTATCCAGATCTCGTCGCCGGCCTGGTAGGTGCGGATCGTGTCTCCCACCTGGATGGTGGCATCATCATCCAGCACGATCCACAACTCGGCGCGGCGGGTGTGCGATTGCAGGCTCAGCCGCTGGCCGGGAATAACCGTCATGAGGCTTACAGTGCAGGCCTCGTTGTGGGCAAATTGCTTAAAAGAGCCCCAGGGTCGTTCTACAAATTTGACGGGTGGCTTGTCAGCCGGAATGGCTAAGTCTACATTTTGGGTAGTGCTACAAATAGGGTGCTACCTGAATTTGAAAACTTGGTTCAATGTGGTATTAAGGGTGGTTTTGAACTTGGAGCAGCACCCTATTTGTAGCACTACCCATTTTGCATGATCGTATTATTTGGTTGGTGATTACGCTTTGGTCCGTACGTAGGCTTTGAGGGTTCCGCACGGCTGATCCTGGCTTTCCCCGTAGGGCCGGATGCGATAAGCGCCTACTTGAGCCGGAATAATAAATGTTTCGGCATAATGCACTACGAAAGGGGTAAATGCCCCGCCCGGGCTCTCTACGAGTGCTTCCCGCCCTTCCACCAGGTTGAGCACATGGACAATGCCGTGGGTGTTATGCAGCACCGGTCTGGTGAACCAATGCCGGTGGGTTTCTATGAATTCAGTTTCGTGCAACCCGGTCCGTTCTTCTACCCAGCCCTCTCCTTCGGCTATCTTTTCTACCCGGTTTAAGAGGTTTTCTTTGGTCCAGGAAGCAGTGCGGTTCCATTGAATGTTCTTTTCCCCGTGGGCGATACTGATCGGCCGGGGTTTGCCGTCCAGCCCGACGCGGCCCCAGTCCCATAATTTAAAGGTGAAAATATAGGGCGTGACGCTGATTTCCAGCACCATGCCGTTGGTACCGGAGCAGTGGACCGTGCCCGCGGGGATGAGGATGTGGTCATGCTTTTTTACCGGCCATTTCGCTACGTACGCTTCCGCGTCAAATTGTCCAGTAGTTTGTGATTCGCGCAATTGCCGCATCATTTGCCTTGGTTCGGCATTTTCTTTCAGGCCCAGGTATACGCAGGCATCTTCGGCGGCATCCAGCATGTAATAGCTTTCGTCCTGGGTATAGGGCATCCCGAAATGTTCCCGGATGTATTCGGTCAGGGGATGCACCTGCAAACTCAGGTTGCCGCCTCCCACTGTGTCCAGGAAGTCGAACCGAATGGGAAATTCATCGCCAAACCGGGAATACACCGGGGCGCCTAATAATTCTTTGGGTTGGTAGAAGACCATGTTCAGGGCGGGTATTTCGAAGCGCACGTCGCCAAAGCCCAGCACCAGGCTGTTTTCCTCGGGAACGCAATCAAAACACCAGGCATAATTAACCGCAGCGCGATCCAGATCACACACTTCTTTCATCCACTGCCCGCCCCAGGGGCCGGGGTCGAAGAAGGGCACCACGCGGAACGGCCGGGTAGCCGCCCCGCGCAGGCCGGTCCGCACGGCCTCGCCGCTGACCATTTTGGGTTGCCCGGGGATTACGGTATCCAGCACATAATCCCACTCCACTTATGGATCAACGTCTTTTTGAGGCGGTCGCCTACCCGCCAGTCTACGAAGTAAGCCCGTTTGTACTGGAGGGCCCCGTCTTCATTTTTATTTTCGGCGCCCAGGTTACTGGCTTCGTTCCGGCGAAAACGCAATTGCCCTTCCCAGCGCGGCATATCGGCGTACACCAACAGGTCGGCCTCGGCGAGCAAAGAAGCACCCGTACCGTAAAGTAAAACCACGCCTTCGGTGATGGCTTTTAGGATGTTCTGCGCTTTAGCAAGCCGGTTTTTATCGAAGAAATCGGTGATGTGCAGGCGGGTAAGGTACCCAAATACGCGGTCATCGGTTACGTCGGGGTAAACCAGCTGGTCAATTTCGGCCGGACTTTTATGGGCATCCTCCGCCAGGCAGGTGTGTACCGGTTGCAGGGCCCGGATAAAGGCGGGTAACACTTCCTCCTGGTTTACGCCCACGTAACATTCTACGGCTACCACCATCTTTTTGCCCGCAAACCGGCCCCGCTCTTTTTGCAGTTGCTCCCCGATGGCTTCCCAGCCTTGCCGGCAGGCCTCTTCAAATCCCGGTACGGGAACAAAGGGATATTTATCGTAATTAGACGATCCGGTTGTATTCATAAACGGTTAGCATTCAAATAATAAGGTGGCACCCAGTATGGCTGCCGTATCGGGGTATTGCGCCGGGCGGATCAGTGGCTGCCCCCAGGGACACCAGGCTCTTTCGGCAATAAATCGGTCGAAATAAGGTATAAGCGTGTCACTCGCATTTGAAATGCCGCCTCCGATCACAATTACCTCGGGGTCATAGGCGTGAATCAAATTGACTAACCCCACCCCCCAGGCTTTCAGGCAATGGTTTTGAAGCACCATCGCTAATGCATCGCCTCGTTTAGACAAGTCAAAAATAGCGGCCAGGTCTATTCTGCTAACTTCCTTCAAGCGGCTCTGTTCAAACAGGGGATTTTTGCGGGCCGCTTCTCCGATCATCCAGGTAGAAGCCACTGCTTCCACACAGCCATACTTGCCGCAACTGCAAATCCGGTCTTTATTGGTAAAGTCGATAATAAAATGCCCACCCAGAATGCCCGCCTGAAAATGTTTTCCCCGCAGTATTTGCCCGTTTATAATGGCAGCCGTGCCGTATCCGGTACCCAGCGTGACCATGACCATATCGGAACTGCCGTTGCCGGCGCCGTATTTCCATTCGCCGAGGCAGGCCAGGCGGGCGTCGTTTTCCATCTTGAAAGCCATACCCAATTCCTGGCAGGCCCAGGCGGCCAAATCCAGGGCAGGCGCATGTTCGTATTTGCCGCTGGTACCGATTACCCGGTTTTGACCGGTATCTACCAGCCCCGGGAAAGCCATGCCCAGGCTGGAAACCGGTCCGGTGTGCGTCTGCTTCATGAGCCGGAGGATGTGGTCTTTGATGAAAGGCAAATGAACCCGTAGTCCTTTCCCGGCGGCCGCTTCCATCACGGCGCTGGCCAGCAGGCGGCCGTCGGCAACGATTCCTGTTTTTATTCGGGTTCCGCCAAGATCAATACCAATCACGTTCATGCTTACGCTTTTACGAGTCGCGGTTTTCCATCTCTATTCACCAATCTTGCCGCAAAGCCATTTCTGGCAATTTCCTCATAATCGTGGCCGGCATCCGAGGGCCAGCAAGCCCCGAACGACAACAAGGCTGAACCCGTATTGGCAACCCGGTGGGCGGTGTGCGCCGGTATGTAATGCAAACTGCCCGGATGCATCTTCTCGGTGCGTACACGGCGGTCGCGACTCATTAATACTAAGATGAAATTATTGATGCGTATTTAGAAAAGGGAACAAGGTAGTCTGGATGAGTAGTTTAGGTTCTTGCCAGTACTGATGCAGGATTAGCTCAATGCGTTGCTCAACCTGATGAAGCGTTTCGAAGACGCGGCATTTGAGTTGTCGGCGCAGTTCCTTGAAAAACCGCTCGACGGGATTAAGTTCCGGATAAGCGGTAGGCAGAAAGAGTAGCGTTAAGTCGGTCTGTGCTTTAGCGGCACGGTGGCAAGCGGCTTTGTCGGGCACCAGCGTAGTGGCTTTAGCCGTGTGCTCAAGGAGTTGCCGGGTAAAGATTTGGAAGCACTCGGTAGTCATACCAGGTAGAAAGACGGCAAACAGGTCACCATTGTAAGGACAAATGGCCGTGAACAAATGGCCGAACTGGTAGCCGATCCTGATGGGACAAATAGGCCGCTCTCCCAGGGGCATCCATCTTCTTTGGGTATCCGTACGCGTGCCGCAGCGCATCTCATCTTGAAAGCAGATGCTGCTGGCAGGCACGGATTGAGTCAGAGAAGAGAAGTTTTTTTAAAAACTTCCCCACCTGCTTCATCCTTCCGCACATTGCTGGGACGGCCGGTTTTGAGCTTGATCTTTAAGCGTTGGAAGAGTTTACTGATGCCACTTTGCTTATATCCTACCCCAAAGCTGTTTTTGATCCAGTCGGCGATCTGCTGCTGAGTTAAAGGCGTAGTAGCATCCCTAAAAAGGCCCCGCAGGCGGGTGATCTGACTGTAGCTCAACTTGCCTGCTGTCCCTTCAAAAGGATAAGTAAGCATTCCGGCAAGACCTTCCTGCTTGTAGCGCTGCCAGAGCACCTGGCTTTGGCGTGCCTTTAGGCCGATTCTTTCGCCGGCTGCTAGTTGAGTGGTCGAAGTGCCTTCTTTCAGGTAGCGCACAAATCGGACGTAGTCCCGGTAGCGGGAGTGCTTTTGGGTGCGTTCCATCTCTTGTAGCTCGGCGACACTCTCCTTGATTAAGCTCGGGTAATCTTTGCTTTTGCCACTCATTTCACCAATATACGCATTGCTAATTTCATTTTAGTATTATGCTGAACTGGCTGCCTTCTCCCCGGATGCCCCAGTGAAACTCGCCCCGGTCTGACTGGGCGTGAAAGTGCCCGCGGGTCATGAAATACTCTTCCCCTACCTGGCCCGGCTGGAGTTTTGTGATTCCGAAGAACAGGCCGCCGGTAGTGCCTTCCGGCACGGGAAAAACAGACTTCTACTTCATAGGCCAGTTGATCTCCTGCCATTTGCGCTCTGGCGGATGGTTATCTTAAAAGTAGTGGCCGCACCATCGGTTGCTCCGGCCTTCCCGGAAAATACATCCACCGGGGATATCATTCGTCGCCAAAAGCGGGCACCGAATAAACGCCCCAGTGGAAATAAATGCCGAATTTGGTGTCTTTAAACCATTCCAGGGTTTCATCGTGCCCGCTCAGCGAATTCCAGTCTTCGGTGTAGGCTTTCTCTTTTTGCCCCTGACCGAAGGCAGCGGTCGTGGCAACGGCCAAGAGCGTAAAAAGTAGAATTTTCGGGTAAGCGTGATGCTTCATAATCCGTTAAAGGAAACTGTTTTATCCGTAAGTTTTTCTCTGCTGGCTGGCGCCGCTTCGGGCGCATTTTCTACGGCAGGGCCCTGGTCTTTGGGCGGTTTCCGGTGCCAGTAAGACGCCAGTGCCGATCCGGTAATATTCATCAGCGGGCCGAATACGGCCGGCGCTAAACCAACCGTGGCAATTTTCCCCATTTCTTTGGCAAGTCCGGAGGCGAGTCCGCCATTCTGCATGCCTACTTCAATGGCAACCGTACGGCAATCGCGTTCACTCATTTTGAACAGACGTGCAGCCCAGTAGCCCAGTGTGTAACCTGACAAATTGTGAATCAGCACCACCACTATCAGCGCCGGGCCAATGGCTAATAAACTATCACGGCCGGCAGCGGTAATAATGACAATAATAAAAGCAATGCCGAACATGGAAACCAAAGGCATGGCCGTATCGAGCCATTTGGCTTTGCCACTCAGTAATTTATTAAAAAGAAGCCCGGCTCCGATGGGAATGATCACCATTTTGATAATGTCCCACATCATTTTTAATACGTCAATTTCCACGAATTCTCCGGCCAGCATTTTCATCAACAACGGCGTCATGACCGGCGCCAAAAGCGTGGTGACCGAAGTGATGGTGATGGAGAGCGCTACGTTTGCCTTGGCGAGATAAGCCATTACGTTGGAAGCCATGCCGCTGGGCGAACAACCAATCAAAATTACGCCGGCCGCAATTTCGGCCGGAAACTCAGTGAGGCTGGCCAGCGTAAAACCAAGGCAAGGCATGATAATGAACTGGCTCAATACGCCGATGATTACGCCTTTCGGCATTCTGACCACGCCCACAAAATCTCCCAGACTCATGGAAGTGCCCATCCCGAACATAATCAGCTGGATGAGGGGGGTAATGAGGATGGCAAATTTGAACCCGTTCCATTCCACGAAATAACCCGGGTAACAGAGGGCGGTGGTGACGGCCGCAAAAATCATGATGGTGTAGGCAAACCCCTTCAGATGGGTAAAACCCCGGAACCCAATGGCTAAAGCGATAAAGAAGCCGATAAAAAGAGGTCCCGCCCGGTCAATGGCGCCATTAAAAACCAGGATGAGGGCGGTGGCCAGACAAAGGGCCGCCAGCCCCAGGAATAATTGATAAATAGTTTTCGTAGTCAAGGTACGGCTTGGTTAAGAGTAGAGGTAAAGGCTCAGTTGAAATGTTGAAAACCGGCTTACCAGGTTCTTTTGCTCATAAATTCATCCAGCTGGGCGCGGGTCAGCTTGGGTTCGTTGGGATTCTGGCCAAGCCATTTCATAAAATCATCTTTAATGGCATCGGTCCACTGGCTGTCAATCTGACCGGTGCTGTAGCGGCCGGCCTTCAGCATGGCGTGGCCGAATTTATCGCGCAGGGCAATAAACTCCGCGGTGGCTACTACTTTTTCGGCCAGGTGCGCCGGAATGAAGAGGACGCCTTCCTTTTCCGAGATGACCAAATCGCCGGGCAACACCAGGGCTCGCCCAATGCGGATGGGGGTATTGAGGCCCATCAGGACCACGCCTTCCAGGAACGAGGGGTCAAAGTCGCGCACGAAAGCATTAAATCCCGGTATTTGAGCCAAACCTTTTAAATCGCGGGCAGCTCCGTCGAAGATAACCCCATTACCCGATTTGGCGAAGATGGAATTGCCCAGGTTATCGCCGATCAGCGTACCCTGGGCGATTTTCCCGAAACCGTCGGCTACGTACACATCGCCTTTGGTAAGTACATCTATCGGCCAGGCGTTGGTATTGCCCAGGCGGCCTTGTTTCTTGCCGCGTTCCCTGATGCTTTCCTCCACGTCCGGGCGGCTGGGCATAAACCGGGCGGTGAGGGCGCGGCCAATCACGGGCACGTCGTCGTGCACCATTTTCCAGTTGCCCTCAAACTGGTTTTTGTATCCTTCGTTGTTTAACACCGTCCAGGCTTCTTCAATCCCAATATTGCGGGCACGTTTAATCAAATCATCCGGAATTTTGGGACGCCCATCCGGAAAACGTTCCCCTTTCCACTGCGAGGTGAGGAAAATTAATTCGTCTTTCGGGATGGTCTGAGCGGCCAGAGCATGAGGGCAGTACAAGCCGATGAGTACGCCTAATAAAATGGAAAATTTGAATTTCATGAGTATTGGTTTGCTGAACTTCTTGATTTACTATTTTTAATTTATTTCTTTTCGGCTGATGCTTCCGGCAGTTGGGGACATTTCACCCGCACCGCCAGGATGCGGGCATGTTCCGTATCCGTATCCGGGGAGCTGTAAAAGCCGACCAGCGTATTTCTGGCGAAGAAAAAGGCATCGCCTGCTTTGACCGGATGCCGGGCTTCTTTCCCTTCCGCCGTTTCCCCGGCTACCATTTCGCCGTTACCTCTGAGCATAAAATAGATTTCTTCTTCGTTTTCGTGGCGGTGCGGAATATTGGTACCCCCGGGGTCAAAATCAATGACGTACAGGCTGTTGATTTGGTTAGCCGCTGCCAGCCGGTCGCGTTTGCTGTTGGTATTGCCCAGGAGCAACTGGAACCGGCTGGAGGGCCCGTGGTTACTCTGGGGCAGGAGCTGGAACGCAACTTGGCCGGCGTTCGCCAGGGGCAGGCGGGGCGGTGGCTTTACGGCTGCGTTAGCCGGTATTTCCACGCCCATTACCATCAACTGGAGCGTATCTTCCCGCGGATTGGCGAAACCGTGCCGGGCGCCGATGGGCAAGTAGAAAAAATCGTCTTTGCTGACCGGAACTTCCCGGTTGCCGTAACGCAGTAGGCCGGTACCCGCCAGCACGTAATAAACTACCTCTTCCCGGTTATAGTTGACCGGCCTGCTTTCGCCGTCCGGGTCGATGGACAGGAGCCCGTAGTGTTTTACTGCTTTCACAACCTCACTGTTGGCTGAGCCAACACCGAACAGCGGCTGGTACCGGGCCGTTTTGGTTGAAACGTGCGTATGTACTTCCGGCGCCTGCCCAATGGATTGCCTTAGGTATTGCGTCTGGGCAGAGGCCGGCAGTGCCTGCAACAGCAGGAAAACACTACTGCCTGTCGTTAATACTATAGCCCTGGCGAGGCAGCGAAGCCGCCTGCTTCTTTCAAGATTGCTCTGCAAGACTGCTTGCTCCCTGTGATGCGTTTGGTGTGTCATGCGCTGATTGGTACGTGGGTCAGGAGGATTATAACCTGCTTATTTGGGCACCGACAAACCGGCCGTGCTGGCCAGGCCATTTAAGTCATACACAACTTTGCCGGCCCGGATGGTCAGTTCGCATTCCAGTTTCTGCTTGCCTGTTATTTTGGCGTTAGCCGCATCCAGGAAGCCGAAGCTGCCGTTGCGGATGCTCAACACGGCTACATCGGCTACGGCCCCTTCGCTTAAATGCCCCAGTTCCGGGTGTTTGATGGCCGTAGCCGGGTTCCAGGTAGCTCCCGCAATCAGTTCGGGCATCGTCATACCCAGGGTCAGGTATTTGGACAGCACATTGAGGATATCTTTCATGCCGGAGTTCATGCTCTTGTAGTGCAGATCCGTACCGAAAGAAGTAGGCCTCAGCCCTTGCTGATAGGCGGGTATGGCGGCGCTGAAGTGGAAACTGGCCCCGCCGTGCCCCACGTCAAACAAAATCCCCCGCTTTTGGGCTTCCAGCACGTAAGGCCGCACCTTGCCCTGGTCGTCCACTACCGATACCCGGTCGGCGGACGTTTTCTTAAATGATTGGGAAAAAATATCGCCGGGGCGCATCCGCTTGAGCATTTCTTCTAAGGGCAGTTTGGGCAGGTGGGCTTCGATGATGATGGGCACGTTGGCCATTTTCCCGGCTTCCAGGGCGCGGTCGAAAGGCGCCCAGTCGCTGCCGTGGTAATGCCCGATTTTAACGCCGACGATCAGTTCCGGGTACTGCCCGATCACCAGCGAGGTCATGCGGGCGTCCATGTCGTTCATGTCCTGCTCGGTGGGGAACCCGGACATACCGCTGCCGGCAATGTTTAAAAAGGCTAACACCCGGGTGATGGATTGATCAATCACCTGCTGCTTGAAAAGGGGAAAGTTCCGCCAGCCCGAGGTTCCGGCGTCTACTACGGTCGTCACCCCGGACTCCAGGGTAAAATCGTCCGGCGAGAGGCTGTAAATCCCGTTGGCGAACACGCCGGCCGTCGGGCCCACGAACACGTGCGTATGCAAATCAATCAGGCCCGGTGTAACGTACGTACCGGCAGCATCCACCACTTTGGCGGCCTGGGCGGCCGGAATGTCTTTGGCTACTCGGGCAATTTTATCCCCGTTCAGGGCTACGTCCATGATCCCGTTCAGCTTATTTTTGGGGTCAATGACGTGGCCGCCTTTCAGCAGCAGGGTATAGGCCGGCGCCGTCTGGCCTTGCAACCTGCTCATACCAAGGCAGGTAATCAACAACACTAAAAGGTATCTATTCTTCATCTCGAGTCTATTGTAGAGATATGGATCTGCCGCTTTTTTAATTATTGCAAGAAGCTGTTTTAAAACCTCACCCCCGGCCCCTCTCCTGGGGAGAGGGGAGAAAAATCGGCGCTTTTATTCCCCCTCTCCCCAGGAGAGGGGTTGGGGTGAGGTTCTTTTTAGGAACCATCAACCAGATGTACCCTATTATAACTATTCCCTTTAATTGGTAGACATGCCCAAACCATCCGACGAACGCTTCTCGTTCCACTGCGTGGTGGGGGCAAAGAAACTTTTATCGGTCGGGTGCAGCAGCCTTTTCATTTCGGGTTCGTTCAATTCAATGCCTAAACCCGGCGCATCAAGCGGCACGTTGGCGAATCCTTTGGTAATCAAGGGCAGCTTACCGGTTGGCTTGACCATTCTGGCCCATTCCTCAATGTCGTCGGGGTGGTACTCCAGCACCAGGCAGTTTTCGGTGGCGGCGGCGCAGTGTACATTGGCCATGAAGGAAACCGGCGTACCGGCAAAATGGAGGCCCATCCCGATGCCCTTATCCTGGGCGTAATCACCGATTTTTTTGGTTTCCAGGAGTCCACCAGCCGTGGCCAGGTCCGGGTGGACGATGTCCACCGCGTGAATGTCACACATTTTCCGGAAGGGCTCCAGCAGGTACATGTCTTCGCCGGCAGCGGTAGGCACGTTAATGGACTCGGTAACGGTTTTTAACTGGTCGGTCAGGTTCCAGGGAATCACTTCTTCCATCCAGGCGAGCCGGTACGGTTCGAGGGCTTTGCCCAGGTTGATCATTGTATTCATATCGCGGTCCCGGAAGTGGTCCACGTTAATGGGAATGTCGTACCCCACGTGTTTGCGGAGGGTTTCTACGTAGCGCACCACTTCGGGAATCCGCTTGTCGGCCGGCACATCCACCAGAATATTGCGGACGCGGGTCATTTTCAGCCAGGTAAACCCTTGTACCTCAATCCGATGCTTGACGGAAGCTACGATTTTATCGAAGTCTTTATCCCCGTGGGTGTCAGCGTATAAGCGTACCGTATCCCGGTAGCGGCCGCCCAGCATTTGCCAGCACGGCGCCCCGTAGGCTTTACCCGCCAGATCCCAAAGGGCCATTTCTACCCCGCTTACTCCGCCGCCCAGGCGTCCGTTACCCCCAAAGGGTTTAATAATTTTAAATAGTTTCTCTACGTTACAGGGATTTTCGCCCAATAGCCGGCTTTTGAGCATCAGCGCGTAGCGTTCATCACCTCCGTCACGCACTTCGCCCAGGCCATAAATGCCCTGGTTCGTATCCATTCGCAGGATGGGAATCCGACGGCCTAAATGGGTAACCAGGATATAGCGCAGGTCGGTTATTTTCAACGCCGACGGGTTAGAGGCCCGGTTTACGTTAGACGTAGTCTGGGCAAGGGTATCTTCAATAGATGAAAACAGGAAAGCACTCAGGGAAAGTCCACCCAGGGCCGTCTTTTTCAGGAAACTCCGCCGGCTTTCAGCCGTGGCAGGGTGGTTTGTTTCGGCCTGGCGGCTGGCAGCTTCGGCTTTCTCCCGGGTTTGGTGGGCTTCAGTGATTTGTTTTACAACACTTTTCATGAATCAATGGATCGAGGCCAATGGGCTTCTTTTGGTAAATTAGGTTATTTATCCCAGAAAATGCGGGTAGCCAGGTTATCGGGTCCCATACGGGCCACCGCAGCGTGGTAATTAGCCGCATTAACCGATACTTCTCTCACCGGGTAAGTCAAACGGCGAATAAAACTTCCTTTCACCGATGGATCGGCTGCCGGATACGGATTGGGCGTCAGCTCCGGAAAACCGCTCCGGCGGAAATTGGCCCAGGCCTCGGCCCCGTCCAGGAAAGAGGCAATCCAGTACTGGGTATTTATCTGCTCCAAAGCTCGAGCCGGGTTAAAAGCATTCGCCGCCAGGTAAGCCTCCTGACTGGCAGCCGTAATGGCAGCCGACGCATCGTATTGCCTCATCTGGTCCATATGTGCCCGTACCCCGGCCTTGTACAGCGTTGCCGCGTCCCCGGCAATCCAGCCGCGGTGGGCGGCCTCAGTCAGCAGTAATTGCGTCTGCGCCGCGGTCACGAAGAAGGCCGGGGCGTCAATTTTACCCAGCGTGCGGCGGTTGAGCTGGGAATATTTCCAGGCCGAACCTATTTTACCCGGGTAGCCGGGGGCGGTGCTGATGGTGGATTCGTTGTACCCGTAAGGCATGCCTTCCTGGTTGGCCGGGTTGGTGTCTTCCGCGCCGGCCGTTGCCAGGGGATTGGCCGGAATGGCGTACTTCACCGCGATTACCTTCAGGCGGGGGTCAGCCGTACTTTTCAGGTAATCCACAAAGGGCTTGCCCAGGTACAGGTTAAACCGGTCGGAGTTCAGGAAAATACCGGTGATCGGACTGTTGTACGTACTGTTGTAGACAATCATGGCGTTTGAGGCAACCGATTGGATCAGGCCGCCATTCGCCGGGTTGGCCGCGACCGCCACGTATTGCCGGGCCTTCTCGGGGTCTACTTTACTCAGGCGCATGGCGGCCCGTAATAAGAGCGAATTGCCCAGCTGCTTCCACTGCGCAATATTGCCTTTGTATAGCAGATCCCCTTTTTCAATGGGTGCGGCAGGGTCCAGGGCCCCGGTAGCTTCTTGCAGCTCATTTAAAATGTCGTCGTAAATATCGGGCGCGGCATCGTACCGGGGCAGATTGACCGCGCCCAAATAGGCCTGGCCCGCTTCCCAATACGGCACATCACCGTAGGTATCAACTAAAATTTGAAACACGTACGCCCGCCAGATGCGGGCCATCTGGTACAGATTGCTGCGGCCCGGATTGTCCCTGGTCTGCTTCAGCACGTCGGCCAGCAGCTGGACCGGGCCGGTGTATAAGGCATTAAACGCGGAACGGGTATTGGGGTCGTAGTCTACATTCCGGTTTCCGCCCTCCCGGGCCCCTCCCACGGCGGTGATGATTTGCTGTACAATCTGGCTCTGGTAATCAACGGTAGAAATCACGGAGGTAAACTGGGCATTGGAAAACAGGTAACCGGGGTCCATCGTGGTGGGCAGAACCGGGTTGGTATTGATTTCCTCAAAATTCCGGTCGCAGCTGCTGGCGCCCAAAAAGAATGCAAGCAGCGCCAGGCAGGTATCTATCTTTTTCATGGGATTTGCGCTTTGCGTAGTGTTAGAATCGAACGTTTAAATTCAGGCCGTAGCTGCGGGTGGTCGGGAGCACGTGGTACTCCATGCCCTGGTAATTATCCGATACCGATACCTGGGCCTCCGGGTCAAGGTTGTCAATGTATTTTTTAATCAGCCATACGTTGTTTACGCTGGCTGAAAGCGTCATGCCCTTTACCAAAGGTTTATTGATTACCCGCGCTAAATCGTAGCCCACCGAAAGGGTACGCCACCGGATAAAGCTCGCGTCATAAATAAAGGGGGTGGCAATGGTCTTGCCCCGGAAGTTGTCGTAAAACTCGTCGGCGGGCACGGCGGTGGTATTGGGCGAACCGTCGGCATTGACCCCGTCAAATACAACGCCTCCCCCGCGGCCTACCAGCGACTGTTTAGATAACCCGTGGCGCAGGAAGTTAAAATTGGAATTGGAGAAAATGACGCCCCCGGCTTTGAAATCAACCTGGGTAAAAATCCGGAGGCCTTTGTAGGTGAAGGTGTTCAACCAGCCTCCGGTCCAACGCGGAATGGCGCTGCCAAAGTTGGTAAGTTCTCCTTGCAAAGGCTTTCCGCCGGAGGTCAGAATGCGTCCCTGCTCGTCGCGTTTATAGTCAAAGCCCCGTACGGAACCCAGCGGCTGGCCCACTTCGTGCGATACCAAGCCTAAATGCTGCCCGGCGGAGACGTCGAATACCTGTTGGCCGTTAGCCAGTTCCAGCACCTTACTGATATTGTACGAAGTATTAAAGACGGTTTCCCACCGGAAAGCGCCTTTCTCTACGGGTACCAGGGTAAGTAATGATTCTATCCCCTGATTCCGTAATTTGCCCACGTTTACCTTGGTCTGGCTGTAGCCGGAGGCATTGGAAATATCCACGTTCAGGATTTCGTCTACGGTATTTTTGCGGTACACCGTAACATCCAGGCTGACCCGGTTATTAAGGATTCTCAACTCCAGGCCTGCTTCGGCTTCTTTTACTTTCAGTGGCCTCAGATTCGCGTTCGGACTCACCGCGTTGGCAATGTTGCCGAGCGGTACGCCGTTGAATGGATTCGCGTTAATCGAGTAGTACAGATTGTCAGCGTAAGGCTCGGTGTCCCCGCCCACTTCGGCGTAAGCCGCCCGGAGTTTCCCGTACGTAAGCCAGGCAGGCACCGAAGAAAAAGCCTCGCTGAGTACCAGACTGGTGCTGACCGACGGGTACAGGTAGCTATTCGACTGGGGGTTTAAAGTGGAGAACCAATCATTGCGGCCGGTGATGTTTAAAAACAGGAAGTCCTTGAACGAGAACTCGGTGGAGCCATACAGGGAATTGACCCGCTTCTGCCTGTAATTGTAAAAGGGCGCTTTCACCTGGCCGTTGCCGATGGTGTACAAATCCCGGACGTAAAATCCTTCGACGGCTGTACCCAGGTTTTCGTAGACCTGCTTCATCTGGTTTCCGCCGAAGGTTACGTCCAAACCGAAAGCCCCGAACGTATGGTTGCCGCCCACCAGAAAATCCAGGTTTCGCTCCCGGAAGGCAGTGGCATCCTGGTAATACCGGCCGGAAAATCCGATGGCGGGGATCGGGTTGCCGTACGTGCCGGTGGGGATGTACCGGTCAGATGGCCGGTTGTAGTAATCCTGCCCGATGCGGCCCTGCACGTACAGCCAGTCGGTGAACTGGTAGCGGACGGAGGCATTGCCGAAAATGCGGTCGCGCCGGATATTCTCACTGTTTTCGTAAGCTACCCAGTACGGATTGTTGCGGTTAAAGGTAGAAATGGACAATTCGTTGCCATCCGCATCTTTCCGGTTTTTGAGCCATTCCACATCAATGCTGTTGGCCATGGTATAAATGGTCGTAGGAATACTGTGGCTTTGCGTGCTTATCTGCGGCGGATTGCGGTTGAATTCATTGGAATAATTGGCGTTCAGCTGCGCGGAAAGCTTCGGCGTAAATTTGTAGGCTAACCCAAAATTTACAATTTTCTTGTGAAAATCGGAGTTGGGCACGATGCCCCTGGCGTCGGTATTGGCAAGCGAAAAGTTAAAGTTTCCTTTCTCGTTTCCGCCCGATAAACCAATTGAGTTCGTCAGGCTGGTGCCAGTCCGGAAGAAGTCTTTAATGCGGTTCCGGTGCGGCGAGTAAGGCTGCAGAGAGCCGTCGAATTGAAAAGTGGGCTGGCCATCAAATTTTTCCCCGAAAGCCCAGGTGCCCGAAGCTTTGGCTTCCGCCGCCGTTGCCTGCCGCACCCCGTTGCGCCCCTGCCCGTATTCGTACTGAAAATCGGTATAATCAAGGGCTTCATCGGCCTGGAAGTTCATGTTGTAAGAAACTCCGATACCGGTTGTTTTGGCACCGGATTTCGTGGTGATAATCACCGCGCCGTCTTTCGCCCGGAAGCCGTACAGCGCCGCCGCGGCGGCTCCTTTCAGCACGGTCATGGATTCAATATCATCGGGGTTGATGCTTTGCAACCCGTCGCCGCCGTCGGAAGACCCGCCGGTGGGATTTTCCGTATTACGCGCACCAGTGGGGATGCTGGAATTATTAATCGGGATGCCATTCACGACGATGAGCGGGGAGTTGTCGCCGCCGAAAGAGGACTGGCCCCGGATGCGGAGTTTAGCCGACCCCCCCGGCCCGCTGGCCGGCGTAGATACGTTCAAGCCCGCTACTTTCCCCTGCAGGCTGCTTCCCACGTTGGGCGTGCGGTTGGTGGTGAGCTGCTCGGTATTTACCGTTGCCGTGGCGTAGCCCAGCTTTTTGGCTTCTTTTTTAATGCCCAGCGCCGTAACCACTACTTCATCCAGGACTTTGTTGTCTTCCCGTAGCACCACGTTGATTGTAGCACGGTCATTTACGGCGACTTCCTGCGTCTCAAACCCAATGAAAGAAAAAACCAGCGTGCTGTTACCGGGCACATCCATCGAATACTTTCCCTGGGAATCGGTCGTGGTGCCGGTCGTGGTGCCTTTCACGATGATGTTGACGCCCGTTAAGGAACTTCCATTGCTATCCGTTACCTGGCCCGAAACAAGACCTTTAACGTCCCGGCGCAGTTCCCCAGGCGATTCTTTTGGGAGTTCCCGGCTGATTGCTACCCGGTTGATTGCCAAGCTTTTAGCGGGTACGGCCGGGAACAACGGAATGGAGGTTGCCAGTACACCCAGTAAAACCGTTCCCACCCGCACGGGTAGTTTTTTAAAAAGCAGACCATGCCTGCGCGGCCAGTCATTAAGATGCCGCCGTTCAACAGAATGTACCGACTGATTCATAATTTTGGCTTGTTTTAAGGTACCGCAATCCCCGCCCCGGCGGGGTAAGATTTAAAAACTCCCGTTATTGCCCCGGCGGCCCCCGGAGCAACGCAGTTTCCCGAAAGTCTTTGGCTGGACGGCAAAAGATTTTTCAGGCCATTGTTAACGGGGAACAACCCCGTACCTTTCCCCAAAAAAGAATCCGATCAGCATCAGCCGGTTGGTCGCCAGCCTCGGTTTCCGTGGTTTTAATCAGGCGTTGACTCAGTTCTAAAGACCATAACCGTTGCTTTTACCGGATCGTACCGGTAAACGGCGCCGTTGGCCGCTCATGGATTGACTACGTGCACCGGGCTCCCGGCCAGAAAAGCCGACAGGTTAGCTACCGTAATTGCCATCAACCGGGCTCTTGCTTCTTTGGTGGCCCAGGCAATGTGCGGCGTAATGAGGCAATTCTTCGCTTTAAACAGCGGATTATCGGGAGGAGGCGGTTCGGCAGAAAGCACATCAATGCCGGCGCCGGCAATCACTCCGTTGTTGAGGGCGTCGGCCAGGTCCTCATCTACCACGATGGGCCCGCGGGAAGTATTGAGCAGAAAAGCCGACCTTTTCATCTGCCCCAGGCTTTCCTGGTTGATCAGGCCCTGGGTTTCGGGCAGCAACGGACAATGAATGCTGACCACGTCCGATTGCGCCAGCAGGTCCGGCAGTTCGGCCCACTGGAAATTTTTGCGGTGCGCCTGGTCGGTACGGCGGCGGCTGTGGCCCAGGATATTCATTCCGAAAGCCGTTGCCACGTCGGCTACCTGTCCGCCGATGTGGCCGAACCCGATGATGCCCATGGTTTTGCCGGCCAGCTCTGCCAGTGGATACTCCCAAAAGCAAAAATCAGCCGATTGGGCCCACTTGCCGGCCATTACCGAGTCGCTGTGGCGCTGCACCCGCAGGCACAGTTCCAGCAGCAGGGCAAAGGTGAGCTGCACCACCGAGGCAGTCCCGTAACCCGGCACGTTCGACACCACCACGCCCCGGTTTTTCGCCGCTTCGGTATCCACGATGTTGTAACCGGTAGCCAGTACGCCGATGTACCGCAAGGCCGGCAGTTGGTTGATCACTTCGGCGCGGAGGGGTGTTTTGTTGGTAAAGACGATTTCGGCGCCCCGGCAACGTTCCAGGATTTTATCTTTCGGCGTCCGGTCGTGTACCGTCAACGCGCCCAATTGCGCCAATCCGTCCCAGGTTAAATCACCCGGGTTCAGGGTGTATCCATCCAGTACTACAATCTTCATGCGGGGCTGTTTTCAGGCAATCGTTGTGGGGAAAACTTTTTGCGGGCAGTATGCGGTAATTACGGGTGGCTGGCTACACGCGGCTCCAGGCTTCGTTCAGGACGCGTTTGGCGTTGGCGATGACCACATCCGGGTCTTCGTCGCCGAAGGGCTTGACTTCGAAACTGACGATGGGCGGATTTTCCGGGTTCAGGAAACCAATTTCCAGCAGCACCCGCAGGTAATGCACCACTTCATCCACGTCATTCTCCCCGTTGGGGAAGCCAAAGCGGGGGTGTACGTCACCGTAGCCGGGCAGATCCGGGCTTTTCACCACGCAATTGCCCAGGTGCGCATGGATAATGTAATCTTTCACCGGCAACAGCGATTCTTCAATCGTTTCGTGGATCAGCGGAATGTGGCTCAGGTCCACCATCAGACCGAAGTTGGCGTACTCTTTTCTCACTTCCCGGGCGTAGCGCAGGGCCAGCCCGGCCGGTCCGATCAAGCTTTTTTTATCAACGTCGTAATCAAACACTTCCAGGGCAATCTTCATGTTCCCTTTGCTCCGGGCGTAGGCACATATTTCTTTGGTGGACTGCACCAGGGCGGCGTAGGCGGCTTCTTTGGTAGCTTCCTGGTATTGTCCGCTCAGAAAAGAAAAACCGGCGGCGCCCATTTCGAAGGCCTCATCAATGCCTTCTTTCAGATTGGCCAAAGCCCGTTGCCTGGCTCCTTCATCCAGGTCATTTATGTTTAACCCGTTGGTCAGGAGCCGGGGCTGGGCGCCGTACACTACCGTCATGTGCGCTGTTTCCAGCATTTTTTTTACGCGCTGCCGGGTGGTCCGGTCCTTTATCGTGGTGATTTCAATGGCCGTAAAATATTCATCAGTGGCCAGCTTCCTGATGGTTTCCAGCACAGGTCCTTCTCCTTTGATCGTTTCCGGGAAAGCCATGAAATGCACCAGTCCCACTTTCATGTATTTGTATAGCGGTTCGTTCATAAGTAGCGATTAGCCTTTTTATTAATGGTTTACATGAATAATAGTATAAACTGATTTCGTTCGGGCACTTATCAATGACGTATAAATTTTTATCTGAAGTTTACCCGTCCGGAAAAAGCGCCTTCCCTACTCCGGCCGGCCGGCTACGTCGTAGGGCCGCGGCTTTCGCCTGGCTGCGAAGAGAACCGCCGCTGCAATCGCGGCCAGCAAGCCGGCCAGGAGCAGCAGGTAAGCGTAGCCTTGCCAAATAGCCGGAGCCGGACCGGCATTTTTACTGTCCAGCATCCGGTAAGCCGGAATCATCCAGTGCAGCACGTAAGCCTGGGCCAGGGTCATCAGGCAGATGGCGAAGAGCATTATAAAACTGTGTTTGACGGTAAACCGGAACAACTTCGATTCCTGGCCGATCAGTCCCACGGACGCGGTAGCAATGGCGATGGACTGCGGCGAAATCATTTTACCCACCACCCCACCGGAAGCATTGGCGGCCACGGTTACTAGTGGATCAACCCCGATGGCGGCCGCCGTGGCAAACTGAAGTTTGCCGAATAAGGCGTTGGAAGAGGTATCGGAGCCGGTGAGAAACACGCCCAGCCAACCCAGTACCGGGGCGAAGAACGGGAACAAAAAGCCGGTGCTGGCCAGAGCATTGGCCAGGGTAAGGGTGATCCCGGAATGATTGGCCACGTAAGCAAAGCCTAAAATAGCGGCAATGGTGATAATGGGAAATTTCAGCTGGTTGAGGGTAAAAAAGAATATTTTGATACCGTCCGTAAACCGCAACCCGATGAGGGGAATGGAAATAAAGGCCGAAATCAGGATGGCCGTACCGGAAGCTGATAAGTAATTGAATTTAAATGTCTGGGCTATTAAAGTGCCGCCGTCTTCGCTGCGGATTGCCTGGTGCAGTCCGGGAATGTTGAATTTAATCAGACCGGTATAGTCGAGGGCATCCTTTACCGGTTGCAGGCCCCAGGCAATAATCATGACGGTTAAAATGATAAACGGCGACCAGGCCCGGACCACCTGACTGCTGGAATACGCATGGGTGGGAGTGAACGTCGGCGCGGGTTCGTCGTGAAACCGCCAGATTTCCTTTGGTTTCCAGAACTTTAATAGAATCATCAGGCAGACAATCGAAGCCAGGCCGGCAATCACGTCCGGCAGCATGGGTCCCAGGTAGTTGGAAGAGAACCACTGAAAAAAGGCGAAGGCAATCCCGGAAACCAGAATAGCCGGTAATACTTCCAGGGTTTTTTTAAAGCCCGCCATCAGCACCACCAGGTAAAGGGGAATAAACACCGACAGGAAAGGCAGGGTGCGGCCTACCAGCTGGGAGATCGCCATTTCCGGTAAACCCGAAACCTGCGACGCCACAATGATGGGGATGCCCACGCCCCCGAACGCTACCGGCGCGGTATTGGCAATCAGGCAGATGCCGGCGGCATACAGGGGATTAAAACCTAAACCCGCCAGCATGGAGGCCGTGATCGCCACCGGGGTTCCCATGCCCGCCGTGCCTTCCAGAAAAGACCCGAAAGAAAAAGCAATCAACAAAGCCTGCAGCCGCCGGTCGGAAGTAATGGAAGCCATGAAGTTTTTGACAATCTCAAACTGACCGCTTCTGACGGTGATGTTATAGAGAAATACGGCCGTAATGATGATCCAGCAAACCGGAAACAGGCCGTACAGGGCACCATGCGCGGTGGACAAAAGGGCCAGTCCTGCCGGCATCCGGTAAACCAGCACCGCAATAACGATTGCCAGCGCCACGGTGCCTAAACTCGCCTGGTACCCTTTCATCTTTTTGATGATCAGCGCCCAGAATATAAAGACAATCGGCGCTGCCGCTACCAAAGCCGATAGCGCGAGGTTGTTGAATGGGTCAGTAATTTGGGTCCAGTTCATGGCTTATTTCCGTTTCTTTTGGGTTCCGGTTACCGCGATTGTTCCGGTTTAGAGGGGGCGGCCTTATCTTTTGCGGACGCTTCCGGCAAAGCAAAGGCAACGTAATTGCCGCCCGGTTTATGGCCGTTTTTGGCGCCGCCGGCCGCAATCACAATATATTGTTTGCCATTGACCATATAGGTGCAGGGCGTGGCAAACCCGCCGGCCGGCAGTTGGTATTCCCAAACCACCCGGCCCGTTTTTTTATCGAAAGCCCGGATGCGTTCGTCTTTGGTACCGGCAATAAAGACCAGGCCGCCGGCCGTCACGATGGGGCCGCCGTAGTTCTCGGTACCGGTAATCGGGATGCCTTTTTTGGTTAACTCCGGAAATTCGCCCAGTGGCACGCGCCACACGTATTCCCCGGTGTTCAGGTCAATGGCATTGAGCGTGCCCCAGGGCGGTTTGATGGCCGGGTAGCCTTGCGGGTCTTTGAATTTTTTCATCCCGTTATTGCTGTAAGGCGGAACGTACGGAAAATCGTCTTCGCTAGCCGCCGGCGGACCGGATAAGCTATGGTCGTCTTCGTGCTTAACCAGTCTGGTTTCTTTTTCTTTGTTCACCAGAAAGGCGACAATAGCAGTGCGTTCTTTTTCCGGCAGGTGCCGGAACGAAGGCATCCGGCCCCGGCCCGTCTCTAAAACCGACAAAATTTCCTTAAAAGGCAGCTTCTTGTCAATATTCAGGAGACTTGGATACTCCTGCCCGCTGCCCTTTCTATCCAAACCGTGGCACGGCGAACAGTTGGTCAGGTAGAGGGAATTACCCAGCGACGCGCTTTCCCTGGTCAGGCTGGCAATATCCGTCATTTTTAAGTCCCAGGGCATCTCATTGGCGTTCTGGTAGAGAATTCCTTCCGGGTCGGCGGCATTGCCCCCCCATTCGGCGCCCCCGCTGATCCCGAAAAGCAGGGTGCCCTCAATGGAGGGCGGGATGTATTTGTGCCCCCGGCGGGTTTCCAGGAAGCGTTTCTCCGCAAAAGCACGCGCCTCCGGCGTCAGATCGGGTAAATCGGCCTCGGTATACACCTGGCGGGCAAACGGCAGCGGCTTGAGGGGAAACTTCTGGGTGGGCCAGGGATGTTCGCCGGGTACGCCATCCGTGGGGACGGGCCGCTCTTCGACGGGAAACAGGGACGCGCCGGTATCGCGGTCCAGTACGTAAACCAGGCCGTCTTTGGTAGTCTGGGCCACGGCATCCACCAGTTTGCCGTTATGTTTTACCCGCACCAGATTGGGCGGACAAGGCAGGTCATTGTCCCAGAGGTCGTGGTGGATGGTCTGATAATACCACTGCATTTTGCCGGTTTCGGCATTCAGGGCCAGGATGCAGTCCGAAAACAGGTTCATGCCCTGGCGGGCCCCGCCGTAAAAATCCACCGACGGTGAGCCGGTACCCAGATACACCACGCCCCGTTTCTCGTCGAGTACCATGCCGGCCCAACTGTTGGCACCGCCTATTTTTTTATACGCCTCCGGGGGCCAGGTGTCGTAACCGAATTCGCCGGGTTGCGGCACAGTATGGAACGTCCAGGCGATCCGGCCGGTACGCACATCGTAGCCCCGCACGTGGCCGGGCAGGGCGTCGCCGTATTCCGACACGGTGGTACCCATCACCACGGTGTTTTTGTAAATAACCCCCGGCGTGGTAGAGGTAATCGCCAAATCCTTGATCTCGCGGTTGGGGATCGTCTCCAGGCCGTCGTGCAGATCTACTTTCCCGTTTTTGCCGAAGGAGTCAATCAATTTGCCGGTCTTCGCATCGAGGGCGTACAAGTGGGGGCCGGCCACGTAGAGGATGCGCTTGTCCCCGCCGTCGGCCCAGTACATGACGCCCCGGTTGGGCCGGTAACGGGCTTGTTTATCAGTAAACGGGTCGAATTTCCACAGCGGTTCCCCGGTGGCGGCTCTGAGGGCAAACGCTTTCAGGCCCGGGGTGGTCGCGTACAGAATGCCGTCTATCACGATGGGCTGACACTGGATTTCCATGGCCCGCGAAGGCTTCGGTTCGTTCCCGGCAAACTGCTCGGAAGCATCGTACATCCAGGCTACCTGTAAATTTTTCACATTACCGGTGTTTATCTGGGTTAAGGGCGAATACCGGTTGCCGGCATGATTGCCGCCGTAGGTGGGCCAGTCCCGGTTGAGTTCCGGCTTCTGGTCAGCGCTCCGCAAGGTACACCCCGTTACCACTATCCATCCGACCGCTAAACATTTCAGCTTATGATTCATGCTATTCATTCGGTTGATTGCGCCAGTTCCACGGCTGAGGCCTGCGGATGGTTGGTAGTTTACTTTATGTGAGCGGCTTATTTTTTTGCCGCCCGTTAATTATAGCCGGGGTTTTGCGTGATGTTGACCGGGTTAATGTCTACCTGGCTTTTCGGCAGCGGAAACAGGGTATGGAAGGGCTGGATGGGATAGTCTTTCGCTTTTAATACCTCCACCAATTTACCGAAGCGTTTCAGGTCGAACCAGCGGTGAAATTCAAAGGCCAGTTCCAGTCTTCTCTCTTCCAGCAACTGCGTTTTAAACGATGCGTAGTCCAGGTCGCGGGTTAATGCCGGAATTTTAGCCCGGAGCCTTACTTTGTCTACGGCCTCATAGGCTTCGGGGGTTGGTCCCTGGCTGGTTTCGTTGAGGGCTTCGGCCAGCATGAGCAACACATCGGCGTAACGCAGGATGATCACGTTGTCGTCGGCACCCCCTAAGCCGGAAGGCGGCAGCCGGTAGTATTTGCGCACCAGGTTCAGGTTGGCTCTTTCCGCATTGGACCGGTACACCAGGAAGTTGAAGCTGCGGCGCGCATCGGTGGCGGTATAGTTATTGTACAAATCGTTGGTAGCAACTGCCAGGCCGCCACCGTTGCCGCCTACGTACCCGGCGCCGTAAATATCTCTCCCCACCGTAGCGTCGTTGGACATAAAAAAGGTAACCAGACCATTGCCCTCCCGGGTAGTAAGGCCGCTCAGAAACTGAATTTCAAAAATGGATTCGGCGGTATTGTCGGCACTGAAAACATCCGGGTAGTTGGCCATCAGCCGGTACGTGTAAGGCGCCCGCGTCAGCTCCCGTAAAAGCGGCAGGGCCAGTTCCGGTTTTTTATCCGTCAGGTACACTTTGGCCAGTAAGGCTTTGGCGGCACCCTGGGTAGCCCGGCCCAGGTGGGTTGAATTGTGCGTGACCGGCAGATTCGCCAGGGCATCGGTTAAGTCCTGGCTGATGGCTTCGTAAACCGCTTCTTCGGAACTTCTTGCCAGGGCAAAAGCCTGAGCCGGCTCTTTGACCTCGGTAAGGGAAACCGGAACCCCGCCGAAAAAACGCACCAGGTTAAAGTAAAAGTAAGCCCGCAGGAATTTGGCTTCGCCGGTGTACTGCGCCTTCAGCGTCTCGTTGGCAAAGGGGATGCCTTCTATCCGGTCAATCAATTGGTTGGCGGCGGCGATGCCGGCGTAATGGTTGTTCCAGATGTTGCGCATGTAGGCGTTTTCACTCGTAAACTGGTAAAAGATCAGTTCCCGGATGTCGCCGCCGGCATTGTTGAGCCCTACGCTGGCCTGGGAAGTGGCGTTGTCGGTGGTCCGTTCGGTTAGCAGGGCCAGGTCGGTGATGCCCTGCTGGGCGGCATCATAAATACCCAGCACCGCCCGGTTGGCGTCTTCCGGGTTCTTGAAGGATAAATTAACGCTTCCCTGGTCGAGTGGGGCCAGTTCCAGAAATTCTTTCTGGCAGCCGGATAGCAGGGTTATGGCGAACAGGATGGCTGGTATTTTAGGGAATTTGCGCATAATGGTACCGTTCATGTTGTCAACTTATTTTATTGGCCGGTGGGCTACGGCCTTGCTTAACGCGCTAAAAAGTCAGGTTACAGCCCAGGGAAAGTATTCTGGCCGAAGGATAGAGGCCATTGTCGAAGCCGAAGCTGAGGGAGCCGCCCCCGATGGCGTTTTCCGGATCGAAGCCGGGATACCGGGTGAAGGTAGCTAAATTTTGCCCGCTTACATAAAGCCTGGCATTGCTTAACCGGGCTTTACTGATCCAGCCAGCCGGTACATTGTAGGCGAGGGTAATGTTGCTCACCCGCAGATAAGACCCGTCGAACACGTAAAAATCGGAGCCTACATCGGGTAAGGTAGAGAAGCCGAACAACGCTTTGGGAATATTGCCGTCTCCCGGGTTATCGGCGGAGCGCCAGCGGTTCCGGACAATGCCGTTGTTGTTGATGTTGCCGTTCAGGTTGCTGGCGGCAAACAGCGTATTATAATAAATATCGTTGCCGTACGAGCCGTTCACCAGAATACTCAGCTCAAAGCCTTTGAAGGAGAAATTATTGGTGACGCCGAAGGTAAAATCCGGGTTCGGATCGCCGACAAAGTCGCGGTCGTTGTTGTCCACTTTGCCGTCGCCGTTCACGTCCTTAAAGCGCCGGTCGCCGGGCCTGGGATTATTGTCCTGCGGAACGTGGGCATCTATCTCGGCCTGCGTATTGAATATCCCATCCGTTACCCGCTGGTAAAAGCGCGACAGGGGCTGGCCCACCACGTTGCGGGTGCCGGTGCCGTCAATAAAATCTTTGGCCGATCCCCCCAGAGCCAGCACTCTGTTCCGGTTGAATGACACGTTCACATTGCTGTTCCACTGAAAATTGCCGACGAAGTTGCGGGTGTTCAGGGCCAGTTCAACGCCACTGTTTTCTACCTCGCCGATGTTTTCAATGCGGGTCCCAAAACCGGAAACGGAAGGAATGTTGACGCTCAGCAACAAGCCGTCGGTATTGGCCCGGTAGTATTCCGCGGTAAAATCAATCCGGTTCCGCAGCACCGATACATCCAGTCCGAAATTGTAAGAGGCTTTGGTCTCCCAGGTTAAATCCGGGTTGCCCAGGCCGGCGGCCCGGGTCGCATTTACCAGTACCTGGCCGCTGCCGGTTACGTAGGCTACGTTGCTGGTTGCGGCCAGGTGGGTATAATTACCGATGCTGTTATTCCCCGAAACGCCGTAGCTCGCCCGGATTTTCAGGCTGCTGATGAACGGAAACGGCTTCATGAATCTTTCTTCCGACACGAGCCAGGCGAAAGCGGCCGACGGGAAATTACCGTACTTGCGGTTGCTGCCGAAGCGGGAAGAACCGTCGCGGCGCAGGGTGGCGGTTACCAGGTAACGGTCGGCGAAGGCGTAGTTGAGCCGGGTAAAATACGAAAGCAGGCTCCACTGCGCGCGCTGTTCGGTACCGCCGTTGATGATACCGGCCGCATTCACGTACGGCACGTCGTCGTTCGGGTATTGCGTGCCCGAGGTACTGAGCAGCCGGAAATCGTTGCGTTGGGCCGAGTAACCGGCAAGGGCGGTCAGGCGGTGCTTACCGCCAAGCGTTTTTTCGTAGGTCAGCAGGTTTTCATTCAGCCAGTCGAGTTCCTGCGAAGACGAAGCCGTACCGGAAGGAATGGTCGAAGGCGCCGCACCCGTCAGGCCGTTGATTGAACTGTTGAACACGTGGGTCCGGTTGAAGGCCGCATCAATCCCCACCATGGTCCGGAAACGCAGGCCGTTGGTGATTTCCCACTCCAAAAAGGTATTGCCCAAAACCCTTCCCTGGTCCAGGGTATACTCGTCTTCCAGCGCCCGGGCCACCGGGTTGCCCAAACCACCCACCTGGCCCAGGTACGAACGGGCCGCATTCTGGTTGGAGTAGCCGCCGTACTCATTGGGGTCGTAAGGGCCGATGTTGGGAACAACCAGCAGCGCCTGATGCACCAGGCCACTGTTAAAATCACCGTCCGATCTTACCTGGTCGTTGACGGTGTAAGACGGATTGAATTTAAACCCGATTTTGATTTTATCATTTACGCTGGCATCTATGTTCGACCGGAAAGAATAGCGTTCCATGCCGGAGGCGATCACAATGCCCTTATTGCTCAGATAGCCGCCCGAAAGCGCATACCGGATGTTTTCGGTGCCGCCGGTGGCGCTCAGGTTAAAATTCCGGATAGTCCCTTGCCGGAAAATTTCGTCCTGGTAATCGGTGGGCTGCCATTGCTGCGGATCGAACCAGAAAGGGCTGATGGTGAAGCGTCCGCGTTGCTCGTTGGGCGTAGCCGGGTTGCCGCCGCTCTGGAGCCAGCCGTTGTTCCGGGAATCAATGTGCAACCCGGCCATTTCTTCGGCATTCAATACGTCAATTTTCCGGGTGATGGTCTGGATACCCGCGTAGGCATCCAGTGAGATGCGGGCCTTGCCTGACTTGCCGGATTTGGTGGTGATGATGACCACCCCGTTGGAGCCCCGCGAACCGTAGATGGCCGTGGCCGACGCATCTTTCAGAATATCAATGGATTCAATATCGTTGGGGTTGATATTGTTGAGCGGGTTCCCGTTGGCCACGCTGCCCTGGCCCCGGTCGCCGGCGGTAACCGGAAAGCCGTCAATGACAAACAGGGGTTCGTTGCCGGCGGTAATGGAACTCGTACCCCGGATTTTGATGTTTACCCCGCCGCTCGGCGAGCCGGAGTTCTGCGTAACCTGCACCCCGGCTACCTGCCCTTTTATCGCCTGCTCCACGTTGGGTACGGGCTGGTCCTTCAGGCGCTCCACCGGAACCGAAGCGACCGACCCGGTAATGTCTTTTTTCCGTTGCGTACCGTAGCCCACGACCACTACTTCGTCCAGGGCTTTGGTATCGGTGGCAAGGGCCACATTTACCACTGCTTTACGCTCAATGGGTACTTCCTGCGAGATGAAGCCGATAAAAGAGAAAACTAAAATTCCATCGGCCGCCTCATCCGGAATGGTCAGCTTGTAACTGCCGTCGCCGTCGGTTACGGTGCCGCTGGTGGTTCCTTTTAAAACCACCGCTACCCCGGGCAAGCCGGCACCTCCTTCCGTACCGGTTACTCTGCCGGTAAGCGTAATACTGGCAACCGCTTGGGTTTGGGACTGCGGGTTACCGGCCGGCGGGGCTCCCCTGGCCGGTAAAGACGCTTCCGGTGGGGTTTCCGGCCGGCTATCCGGGTGGCTGCTCCCGGAAATCACGAAAACGCCTTCGGCAATTTTCCTGTACTTCAGGTGAAGCCCCGGCAGCAATTGATCCAGTACCGCTTCCACGCTGCCGGAGTACCGGAGATCCCCCCGCATGACTTTGCCTTCCACCGTTTTATCTTCGAATAAAAAGCTGATTTTATATCTGGCTTTTATTTCGTTGAGCACGTGCACCAGCGGTTTGCCCGTGGCCTCTCTGGTTTTGACTTTTACATCCTGGGTCAGTAGCAGGCCCTGGGCAGCCAGGGAAACCGGCGTTTCCAGCAGGGCGCCGAAGAGCAGCAGGTAACAGTAGTTTTTGGAGCGGGTAGCCATCAGTTCATGCGTTATTTTCAGGTTGATGATAGAGGCAGCGGAGCGGATGTACGGCGGGAAATCTTAGTCCGGGGGATTGTTTTCCAGGATAAGCTTCGTGCGGTGACGGGTTACCCGGATGTTCATGGATTCCGAAATGGCCGTGAGCAGAACGTTTACATCACCAATGGGCATTTCGCCGCTTAGTTCCCGTTGCGCCAGGGTTTTGTCGTTAAACTGCACCGTAAAGCCGTAATCATCTTCGAGCAACCGGGCAATTTCGGCGAGGGGCGTTTTATGGAAAGTGTAGGTGTTGTCGCGCCAGAAACTGTACCGGGCCGGCATTTTGCTGGTTTTGTAAATGCGTTGCCGGCCGGCCGACAGTTCGGCAAAGTCGCCGGGTTGTAAGCGCACCCGGCTGGTATCAGCAGGCAGGGCATTATTGGCTAAAGCTACTTTTCCTTCCGTTAGCAAAACCTGGGTGCGCCCGCGGCGATTTTTTACGTTAAACTGGGTGCCCAGCACTTCTACATCCAGCAGTTGGGTATGGGTAATAAACCGGGCGTTCCGGGCGTCAGGCTTTTTGGTCACCTGAAAAAAACCTTCGCCTTCCAGCCATACTTCACGGGCCTGGCCGCGGTCCCAATGCTGGGGGTAAGTAAGTTTAGAATTGGCATTGAGCGTTACCAGCGTACCATCCGGTAAGCGCACTTTTTTGGTTTGGCCGTAACCGGTAGTTACCACCAGGGGCACCGGTGCTTTCCGGGAATGGTAAACGCTTACCCCGAGGGCTATCAGTAGCGTTATTGCTGCCGCCACCCGCCACCCGGCTCTAACCGCCGGCCACCGGCGGACTGTAGACGAACGCACGGGCTGCCGGCGGGCCCCTTCGATATGTTGCCAGACCTCGGAGAACTCGGCAGGGGTGAGTGCATCCCGGCGGAACCGGAGGCCCTGGATGAATAACCGGGCTTCGGCTACCTCATGCGCTTTTTCGGGGTATTGCAGCAGCCACGATTGCCAGAATCCGTCGGATTGCGCATCGGGTGCTTTTACCCACTGGATAAACGCTTCATCCAGCACAAAATCTTTAGCCGTAAAGTCGGGGTATCTCATGCGGTGGTGCGTAGGGCGTCTGGTGCCTCCAGGTGCCTACACTTCCATAAGTAGGAAAACCACCAAAATGACCCTCCGGAAAATAAGTATTTTTTAAATAAATAATATTGTTTAAAAAATACGGACGGAACGCCTGCCCTAAGTGATGACCCGCTGCGAAAAGAGGCCCAGTAACACCAGCACATTTACTTTTACCATGCCCAGTTGCAGGGCATCAATGGCTTTGTAAACCAGTTTATACACCGACCGCTGTTCGACGCCCATAATGAGGGCAATTTCATCAAAGCTTAAATTATCGAAGTAGCGCAGAAAAATGGCTTCTTTCTGGCGTGCCGGGAGCTTTTCGATTTCCTGCAGCAGCTTTTCCTGCTGCTCGGCAGGCTCTGGTCCCGGATCAGGTACAGTTCCGGCGACAATTCCATTTCCAGATGGTAGTCAGGGGGCAAATCCGAGAGGGATAACCGGGGGTGTAGCTTCCTTGCAATCTCGTAGCGCAGGGCCTTAAACAGGTAAGCCTTTATCGAAGTCGGATCGGCGACTTTCTCTTTGGAACGCCATAAGTTGATGAACACTTCCTGAATGCAATCCTTGACCAGGTCACGGTCTTTGGTGAGCTTACAGCCGTAATTGAAGAGGCTGTTGGCCAGGGACTGATAAATCTGTGTATAGGCGCTTTCGCTGCCCCGCTTAAAGGCCAGCCAAATGCAAGCATCGCTGCTATCCTGGAAACCTTGATTCATAGCTTATCAGCGCTTCAGGCGGGAATAAAGAAATAAATATACTGTTTTTTTTATAATTCATCCTAAATAAATGATAGTATTTGCTGGCGACGCTCCAACCCGCATTTGCGGCATGACTGCTTTATAAACCCGTTCGGATCTGCTACCACGTGCCACTTACCGGCCAACGCCGCGGTGTAACCGGCCCATTGCAACGCTTCGGCTACTGTAACGCAAGCCTTATTCAAATAGCCCCGGCAGGACGGGTAACCGCGGTTTTCGGTCATATCACCCACCCCGGCCTGGTGCGCGCAGAGTCCCGTCAGCAGCGATGCCCGTGAGGGGCAGCACCGGCCCGCGTTGTAAAAATGGGTCATCAGCAAGCCGCCTGCCGCCAGCCCTTCAATATCCGGCGTTTGGATTTCGGAACCCATGCAGCCCAAATCGGAGTAGCCCATATCATCGGCCAGTATTACATGAATTGAAAAAGGCAGCCAGGACTTCGGCCACCTTTCTTAGGGTATGTTTGGGAATTTTATCTGGCAGTATTTGAATCAGCAGCGATCTTCGTTGCATGAGCATTGCTATCCGTGTACTACGAAGATTAGCTTCGCTGAGAGAATTCCCTTCGGGAATGACAAAGGAGTGGTCTAAGGGAATTGTGGTGATCTGCTTACCGGTTATTACCCCCTGTCCGGCGGGAAACCGGACAGGGGATGCGGGTTTGATTTTAAGCGGTTTTACCTGGTTACCACTACTCCCTTCGAGACGTGCGTATTCCCGCAGGAAACATTGAAGTAATACAGGCCGGGCCTTAAATGGTTCACCGGAATCGTCAGCTGGTTCTGACCTGAGCTTATTTTGTAGCTGAGCGTTTGTACCCCGGCAAAGGGCGTGCTGATGCTGATGGTGGCCTGTCCGTCAGATTCAGCCGTAAAGGAAAGGGTTACGGTGCCGGAGGCCGGGTTCGGATATGCCGTTAGCGTTGCTTCACCGGAAGCCGGCTCTCCCGCAACTGCCGGTGCCGTTGGTTGGGCAGCCGGGAAAAGCTGGGTCTGGGGTATAATCGTTTCCGGCTGACCCGCACTCGACCACAGCAACTTCGCTACTGCCTGGTCGTCATTTTCGTAGTATTCCAGCTTGATCGTATATTTTCTATCGGCTTCCAACGCCAGACTGGCCGTGTTCCCGCGCAATCCCCGGTGGGTAAAGTCATCAATCAATAACTGGCCGTTTACCCACAGCCGTACGCCGTCGTCGGTGATGGTTTTAAAGGTATACGTTTCCGGATAAATTGCTTCTACCTGGCCTTCCCACCGGATGGTAAAGGTGTTGTGGCTCATGCTGGCATCCGGCGAGCCCAGTCCCCAATCAAAGTTTACCGTGGCATCGGTGCGGGTAAAGCTGCTGCCGTTAAAGTGTTTGCTTTTGTAATAAGTAGCCAACAGACCCGTTCCGGCCGCCGCCGTCGTAACCGTTTCCTGGTTAGAGGAAGAGGACCCCGCCTCGTTGAAACCGGTTATTTTATACGTATAACCCGTACTGGCCGAGAGGCCGGTATCTTTATACGAATCCGCGTCGGCGGCCAGGGTGGCCACGGTAACAAATTCACCTCCCGCCGTGCTTCTTTCTACCTTATAGCCCGTTTCGTTGTCAGCTTTATCCTGCCAGGCCGGGGCTACGGTTCTTTGTGAAACGACGGTAGCCGTAAGGACAGCCGGGGCCGGCGGAACGACCACGAAGCCCTGGCTGGCACCCATGTTTACGGGTACGCCGGCCGGCAAATCCAGCAAAGCCGCCTCGGATTCAGACAATGGCCTTCCGGCCAGAATAGCCGGCGACCCCTGTTTCAGGCGATAGTCACTGTTGGCAGCATCGATAAAAAATGGATTAACCGCTTCATCATCAATCGCTTTACTATTTTGTTCAAACGGCACGGCGGCTTTGAACGCGGCCAGGGTGGTAAACTTCTGATTGGCACAACCGGTCGGGTTCCAGTTTAGAACATTAACCGGTTTACCCGCAAGGGTGCGGTAGTAAAAATTATAGTCCATCGCCTTGATCATGGGGTCGCTGGCGTCGCACGGATACTGTCCAATGTCTACCATCGCAAACGGGTCTTCCTTCGCTGTGGCGTTGGAGTAAATATTGTTGAAGATCTCCACGTCGCGGGTTTCCCAGTCAATGCCCTGGACTACTTCTTCCGCATTCATGTTTTTGCGGTCCGTGTCCTTGACGTAAATGGGTTTTACGTTGTTGATCAGCGTGTTATTGTAGGCTTTTACCGACGAAGCCCCGCTGATGGCGATCCCCGAAGCATCCCCTACGGAAATATTTCCGGCAATTTCGGCACCTTTGGATACTTCGTAGAATATGCCAAACACATTGTTGAGGGTAAAGTTATTGATACACCTGGCATTCAGCACGTTTACGTCCATCCAGATGCCCATGCTCCAGTTATTGAGGGCAAAGTTGTTGCGGACCTGCACGTTTTTAGAGAAAATGATCTTCGTGCCGGCCGCATCCCACCAGTTGGCAAAACGCTCAATGTTATTGTAACTGAACACGTTGTTTTCAATCAGGCCGTCGTCCGTGTTTTGCACGCTCAGGCCCATGCGGCCATTGTAGGTAAAGTTATTGCCCCGGATCACCACGCGGTTGGTTCCGCCGTACCGGCCCAGTACACCGGCCCCCGTTTCGGAATTCCAGGCAAAGGTGTTATTTTCCAGAACGACATCGGGACTATAGACCAGTAAAGAAGCGCCAAAATAGTGCGTAAAGCCCAGGCCCCGGACCACTACATCCGGACTAACCACTTTTAAACCGGTATTGGAAAAAGTGATCTCCACTTCACTGTTGGTGGGGTCATTTTTAAGGTAATATTTCTGGTTAGCCGTTTCCCTTGACCTTTCTACGTAAAAGGTGTTTTCGGTAATCTTAGATTTGGCGTTTACCTGCTTCAGCGATTTCCCGTTGAAAAAAACCATTTCCCGCAGATTAGCCGTCGGGAACCTGGGATCAATGCACTGCGCGCATCCAGCTTCACTTTTGGTGGGGATGTAAACTGTCCCGCCGGTTTTTACCCATAACCCATCTTCCTGCACCCAACCGGTTACTACCCGGCTGCCTTTAAACCAGACTTTTTCGTTCGGGTAAGGCTGAATCACCAGGCCCCGTTTGTTTACATCAATCTCAGCGGCACGGTACGTTCCTCCGCGCATTACAACCGTACCGCCGGCTACCGCGGCGGTAATTGCCTTTTTAAGGGTTAGAAACGGCCTGGCTTCCGTGCCGTCGCCGGTCGCATCATTTCCCCGCGGCGACACATACATGGCCCCCGGGGGCTTTTCGTACCGGGTGTCTTTAATCAGGGCAATGCTGTCGCCGGGGGCCAGGTTATTGGCCGTTTCCCCGATTACGGCATCGGCAATGCCCCCCTGGGCCCGGGAATCAGTAAGGCTCGCAAGCAGGACCAGTAGCGTCAGCAGCGAACCCGCTAACGACTTCGCATTAAAGGGCAGCCGGTCGTTTCCGGCTGGTGGCTGGTTTCTTTTTTTCATGGTTCGGGCGTAAGCTTTTTTCATACAAGCGTGATTTAGGGAATGGATCAGGTCAAGAGCGTTACTGTCTGTTGAGTAGCGCACCGCCTTATAAATATACCAGGATCCACTAGGGCAAATCCACTAAAGCCCGTAGCAAACTTGTTTCAAAGACGTTTCAAAATTTTGATTGCGGTTATTTGCCCGAAGGTTAGGGTTTCTTTCGGATGGGGAGCTTCTAAAAACGAGAGGCAGAAACTGCTTCCTGCCTCTTACTGCTTACTTCAAACCCGGGCAATCATTCCTGCTGAGGGCTATAGTGCAGCCGAAGCGCTTGGGTAAGTAGCTAAGTAAATGAAATGATAGGCAGATGCGCAGATGAATGCCCGGAAAACGGGCCTCATCATCCACCAGCGTGACCATCCCGTAATACGCCTTGCGCATGGCCTCCACCCGCTGCGCATCAAAAGGCAACAGGCGGTCATTATTTTCCTGGTGAAATACCTGACGAAACGGTTTGTTCGCCGCCGTCAGTCCCTCTTTCTCCACGCGCAAGGGCGGAAGCCGGGCATCTTTGTACATGGAGAAATAAGGCTCCGGGACTTCGTAGGGGGTATGCGGGTACAGATAAGAAAGCCAGATGAAGAAGGGTTGCTCCCGCTTGGCGTTATCCGCCATAAAATCGAGGGTGTAACTGGTCAGTACGTGCATAAACAGAGGCACGTGAGTCGAAGGCCGGTAGGGAAGGACTTTACTGGTAAACCCGTGTTCTCCCAACATCCAACCATTATCGCTCATGAAGATGATATAGGTATTCTTCCGTAGCCCCAGTGTATCAATGGTTTTAAAAAGCCTTCCCAGCGCATCATCCATCTCCGATATTACTGCATAATATTCTTTCGTGTGCTGCTTATCGCCGCGGCCGCGGGTAACCGTACGCGGCTGCCTGGGTGCGGTTCCTGACCTGCTTTAAGTAATCCGGTTTATTGGCTAAGTCATCCGTGCTGCTTTTGGCCACGGGCATACCGGCAGTATTATACTTGGCCAGGGTCTCTTCTTTGGCATCCCATTTCAATTCACCGTTCATGTGCGGAAGCTGGGTGCAATGAAATAAAAAGAAGGGCTGATCCTCTTTCACCGCCCCTTGTAAAAAATCAATTGAACGATCTACGCAGTATTCATCGCAGTGTTTTTCGGGCTTAATGTCCTTTCCCATGTCGTGGATCAGCCGGTTGTAATAGGATCCGTTGCCTTCAAAGAAAGCATGAAAATCAAAGCCCACCGCTTTGGGGCGCTGGTCAATGTGCCACTTGCCCGAGACGGCGGTTTGGTAACCGGCCTCTTTCAGGTAATGGGCAATGGTCTTTTCTCCCTTCCGTAGGGCGCTCTCCAGGTGCAACACCCCGTTTGCACTCCCGTATCTGCCGGTCAGGAGAGCGGCCCGGCTGGGGCTGCACAGAGAAAATACCACATTGGCATTGGTAAACCGAACCGCCTCTTTGGCCATCCGGTCAAGCAGGGGCGTTTGGATTACCGGATTGCCATTGATTCCTAACCCATCGCGCCGTTGATCATCCGTATAGATGATGATGAAGTTAGGCCGGTTGTCTACTTTCGGCTGCGCCTTCAGCGATAGAACAGTGGTCACTAAAAACCAGAAACCGATCATCTTTTTCAGCAAATTCACTTTTATAAACGTAGTCAGTATACTGTTAAGAAAGTAGGTTAATACTTTTGGGCCATCTTTCCTTACTGTCATTCCCGGAGGGAACCGCAGCTCGGCGAAGCCAATCTTTGTGGTGTAAAGTGGAGTTTGACCAAAACCACGAAGATTGGCTTCGCCGAGCTGCGGTTCCCTCCGGGAATGACAGTGTGGCAGGGGCTAATGATATATAAACTTACTTAACAATGTAGTTAGCGGTAATTCTTATTAACGCAATATTCCAGTACTCAAAAAGGGGTAATTGGTAGGCTTATTTTACCTCATCCCCAACCCCTTCTCCCAACCGAGAAGGGGAGTTTTAGAATCCCTCTCCTGGAGGAGAGGGATTCGGGGTGAGGTCTCTTTTTACCGACCTAATCCCGTTTTTAGAACACTTGAACTAGTGCCAGTATGGAATGCCCTGCCGTGTTGTTTGGTTTTTTTAAGGCCCGCATGTAAATCTTACCGGCCGGATCAGTCAGGTGCCGGGCCAGACCGGTATAGCGTCCCGGTGCCTGGTTTACGTAAAGACCAATATATACTATCTGGTACTCCGCGGGTCAGGTTTGGAAACAGGTTAACTTGAGCATTGCCAAAGGTCTCGTTGAAAAGGCATACATGAAAAAGAACTGTTGCGCAGACCAATACGACGATAAAAACCGCGGCTACCCATCCAGAGAGCGGATCGGGCCAAAGCGGTAATACAGCCTGGGTTCCGACCTGTTCAACCGAACTTTTACAGGCTTCTACAGGCGTCTGAATCCGGTTCCGCATATCCTGCACCTGCCAGTCGGTCCGATGCCCGTCTTTCCCGAATCGCAGGGAGCCGGTGATAGCCTTTGCCTCTGCAATCGGAGTTCGCTGGTGGAGGGTGGCTTTCAGAAACTCTTCCCGGAACAGGTCATCTTCCCGCCGCTGACGTAAGGTCTGCTGCTGGAAGTATGCGTCAGTCAGGAAATCTTTCAGCGAAAAGTCGCTATAGTGTAACTGTTCCATTATAAAATACAATGGATTGCTTTACTATATACATAGGGCAAGATTCTCCCTTCTTGTACTGATGCCAGCTGAATTTTTTTATTATTCCTGGTAATGCACAACTTAGGGGGCTACCTGATTAGGGGGCTACCTGAACTTCGAAAACTTGGTTTAAGGGTGATTCTGAACTCAGAGCAGCACGCTGTTTTTAGCACTACCCAGAAGAAAAGCATTAAAAAATGGGATTCTTTTCACAACACGATATTAAATTCAACCAGTAGTTCACTCTCCCCTTAAAACTCTTTCTCCCCAAATTCACTTTCGGTAAATTTCACCTTGCGGGCCGGCTGGTTGAGGGTATAGGAAAGATTGAGCATAAAGACGTCGACCTCGTAAATGTAATTGGTGGTGGTGTAAAAATCCCGGCCGCGGGTGGTGATGCGCTGTTCGTTGCTTTGGAGCAAGCCTAAGTCCACGTGCTGCCACTGTAGGGTGGCGGCCAGCTTGCCGTCTAAAAAGGTTTTGCGCAGCGACAGGTTGGGCGAGTAAAACCGGGAATCTTCACCCTGGGCAGTGGCCCGCCGCGACAGGTAGTTGAAATTTGCCTGCAGCTGGACCGTGGGGGAAATCCGGAAGCTGGTGTTGACGTTGAGTGAGTACACCAAACTTCCATTGTTCACGGTAACCGAATTGTTGAACAAACTGCCCGTAATCTGATAATCGTACACGTTGCCCCCCAGGTAAAGGCTCCACCAGGAGAGGGGTTTTACGTCCAGTCCTGCTTCCAGCCCGATGCGCCGGGCCCGGCCGGCATTGGTATAAATCCGGTTGAGAACCGTATCGGCGTACACGCTGTTGACCCGGTTCACTACATTTTTAATGCCCTGGTAATAGGCCGTGGCAAACACCGAACCGCCGGCCAGGTTACCCACCACGCCCAGTTCGGAGAGGCTGACAAACTCGGGCAACAGGTTGGGGTCGCCCTGCTCGAGGGTTTCGGAGTGCTCCCGCTCCGGCAAGGGGTTGAGCTCAAAGCTGGTCGTGCGTTGCACCCGCCGGCTGTAACCCGCCTTGAGCTGCCAGTGGTCCGAGAGTTGGTACAAGGCGTTAGCCGAGGGAAAGAAGTTGCGCAGCCGGAGCAGAAAAGGCCGGCTGGCCGGGCCAAGGGTCAGCTGCCGGTCGGCGTGTTCGTAGCGCAGGCCCCCTACGTAGCTTAGCTTCTTCCCGTATTGACCCGAATACTGGCTGTAAACGGCGTGGATGACATTTTTTACCCGTACCTCCCCGCTGAACCCGGGGTAATAGGTGAAGGGCTCGTAGTTGCCTTCCTTCTGCAGGTACGCAAAATCACCCTCGTCCTGGTGCTGCCGGTACTGGTAGCCGCTTTCCAGCTTGCCACTGCCCAGGTTGCGTACGTAATCGGCTTTCAGCCGGGAGCCCGTAAGCGGACGCCGGTTGGTATTGAGGGTATACTGCAGCGTGTCGGTTGACTCTACGCTGCGCAGGTTCGCGTTTTTGGTAAAGCCCGAAAGCTGGTCGTGTTCAAACAGACCCGAGACCGACAAGGTGGATTTATTGGCAAAGGTGTGCGAATAATCCAGGTTGCCGATGGAGAACCGGCCGCGCTTCTTCACCAGGTTCGAATTGAAGTAGCTCAGTTGCCCGGTCACGTTGCCGGTGGTCAGGTCAGTGGCCGTGTTGGTGTACCCGATGTCGGCCAGCCGGTACTCGGTGCGGATGCCGTGGTAGAAGCCGCCCCGGAACGAATTTCGGGGGTTGGGGGTGAATACCAACGCGGCCCGGGCCGAGTAGTTGTATTTGTCGAAGCTCCGCTCCCCCACGGAAGGAAAACTGGTAAACCGGTTGCCAATGGTCGTGTTGACTTCCCCCACGCGGCGGCCGGCGTTGTCATTGCGGTTATAACTGCCCCCGGCCGAGAGGTCCCACTTGCCTTTTTTATAATTCAGGGTAAAGTCGCCACCGTACCGCCTGGGCTTTTCCTGGTTGTCGTAATCTTCCACGCTGGGCAAACCCGCGACCGCATTTACGACCAGAGATAGTCCGTCGGCCGCCCCCGTTTTGGTGGTAATGTTGATAATGCCGGCCTTGCCGTCGGCGTCGTACCTGGCCGAAGGGGCGGTAATGATTTCCACGTTCTCAATGGCATTGGCCGGCAGCTGGCTCAGCAGCGTAGCGGGGTCGCCCTGGACGGGTTTGCCGTTCAGCAGCACCAGAAACCCGGTCGAGCCCCGCATGCTGATTTCGCCCTGGCCGTTCACGGAAACCGAAGGCAGGTTCTTGATTACATCCGTAGCCGTGCCGCCCTGACTCGCCTGAAACTGACCCGCCCGGTAGACTTGCTTGTCAATCTTATGGTACACAGCCGCTTTTTCGCCCTGCACCACAATCTCGTCCAGTAGTTTCTGGCTGGCCAGCAGGCCAGTGGCGGGCAGGACAAGCCGCTGGTTTCTGGCCAGCGTGACGCCGGCAACCGTACGGGCATCGTAGCCCAGAAACCGCACGAGGAGGTAGTATTCGCCTTCCCGCAGTTTTTCGAAAGCAAACCGGCCATCAGGTCCCGAAACTACGCCGTTCACCAGCGAACTGTCCCCCGAAAGGTGCAGGGAGATGGTAGCGAATTCCAGGGCCTGTTGGCTGGTCTGGTCCACGACCAGACCTTCCAGCCGGGCCGACTGCCCGAGAACACTTTGCGTCAGGAACAGGAAAATGGAAAAGGCAATAAACCAAATTTTTTGCATTCAAGTAGTGAGTAAGTGGGTGAGTAAATATAGCAATATACCGATAGAATGAAGCCGCTGCATGGTCTTATATCTAACATCTCCTGTCCGGCTGCTACCCCAAAGGAATGACCATGTTCCAGGTGCGGGTCATGTTGGCAAAGCCGCCCTTACCACTTCGGAGCTGGTCACCCAGTGCGGCACGAAAGGCAAGCTTTTGGGCCAGCGGGAAGCAAACATGTGGTATCGGCCATCCTCCCCCCGGATCACCGAGCCGCACCACACCCAGTAGTCTTTCATGGCAAAGCCTCCTCCTGCCGGCGCTGGTTGCAACCTTTGGTAAAAAGCATTGGCTTCGCCGGCAAAGGACCGGGCCTGGGCAAGTCTGGTGAATACGCTTACGGCCAGTAGTTGTTTCAGCACCCGGCGGCGGGATTTTTTTTCAGTAGCAGGAGACTTCATAAGGCAGTGTTTCTGTAAATCAATCGGTTACGACTCATTATGGATATCCGGCTGATGCCCGGCGGTAAACGCACCCCAACGCTGCGCTTCCTTGCGCGGAGGCCGCCCATAAGGCTATTTTCCCGGATGATGCAAAAGCATTTGCATCCGGGTCACCACCTTTGCGTAAGCCGGATTGTTGGCCAGGTTGGTATACTCCTTCGGGTCTTTCCCGTGGTCGTAGAGTTCCGTGCCGGCTTTCCCGTTGTCCCATTCGGTATAGCGCCACTGCCCGGTACGCACACTCCGTCCCATCAGATCTTTCCGGTTGATCTGGGTATAGGCCGGCTTGTCCCATTTCAGGGTAGGGTTACCGAGCAGGGGGACTAAGCTTTTTCCCATCAGGTAGGGAGGCGCCTGCAGCCCGGTAAGCCCGGCCAGGGTCGGGTACAGGTCAAGCAGTTCCACTGTCCGGGGGCACACGGCTCCGTTGCCTTCCGCGCCGGGTGCGGCAATAATCAAAGGCACCCGGGCCGATTCCTCAAACAGGCTCTGCTTCATCCACTGGCCGTGCTCGGTCAACAGATAGCCGTGGTCACTCCAGAGCACTACCACTGTGTTATCGGACAGCCCCAACCGGCGGAGGGCATTGAGCAAACGGCCTACCTGGGCGTCCACGAAGGAGATGGAAGCGTAATAAGCCCGGATAGCCTCCCGGCGGTCCTGCTCGTTTAGCCCCCAGTTGGCGGGGGTAGTCCACAGGGCAGCCGGTGGAATGTCCGCTGCGTCGCCGGCCGGTCCTTTGGGCAAGGCAATTTTTTCCGGGGGATACAAATCAAAGTACTTTTCAGGAGCAATGAAGGGGCAGTGCGGGCGGAAAAATCCCACCGCCAGGAAAAAGGGCTTGTCCTGGTTTTCCTGCAGCAGCCGGATTGCTTCGCCGGCGACCATTCCGTCGGTTTGTTCTTCATCAGTGCCTTCCGCTTCCAGCCAGGCAAGGGATGATCCCAGGCTCCGGCTGGGGGTTAGATTCTTCAGTTTGCCTTCTTCGGCTTTGTCCCGCCCTTTGGGATTGACCACCGTATGCCAGGATAAGCTGTCGTCCAGTCCGCTGGTGCCGATGTCGCCGGGCACCCCGTAGTGGAAGAGTTTGCCGACCCGGGCCGAAAAGTAGCCGTTGTTTTTGAACAATTGCGGCAAGGTAGTAACCGCAGGCACGGTGGAGCGGAAATGCGTCTGGAGATTAAAGACTTGCACCGAATCCGGACGTAATCCCGTCATCAGCGAGGAGCGGCTGGGGCTGCACCAGGGAATCTGGCAGTAGGCCCTTTGAAACATTACGCCGCTTCCGGCTAGTTTGTCAATATTAGGAGATTTTACCAGGGGATGGCCGTAGCAGCCCAGGTTATTGTTCAGGTCATCCACGGCAATGAACAGGACGTTGTAGGGACGGGGCGCCGGTTTTGGCTGGGCTTTGGGAAAAGCCGGTGCCAGTAAGGTGCCCAGTAAAATAACGGCCTTCAGCAACAGCACGGACCCGCCGTAGTAAGGAATGGATTTCATTGGAGTGGTTTGCTTTTACTCTTCAAAGTATTGTGGTTGCCGGCGTCCCGTTCCGCCGTTCCGGCCGCCGCCCTTATTGTGGCCTTCCGGGCCAGTAACTCCGCCCGGAGGGTTACTCATTACTGCTCACTGCCGGGACGACAGCGGGGGCGGTACGTGTCCGCCCGGAGGGCTGCACTTCATACTTTCAGGACTTTCTCAAACTTTCAGGACTTTCTCAAAAGTGGTCAGTGTGACACTGACCACGGTCCGGCCGATACCCACCACGGTCACGTGTAGGGTATGGACCGCCGTTTGTGTCTCACAAACGGCAACCCGAAGCGTTTTGAGAAAGTCCTGACTTTATTTAAAATTACTTTTGCCGGGCAGCGTTCATTCGCTCCACATACACATAGAAAGCCCCGGTTCTGGTGTCTTTTTCATCGGTAAACCAGGCTTGCAGGCTGGCAGGGCCTTTGGGCAGCTCAACCCGGAAGGTGGTTGCCTCCCCGCCGGTTGAAACAGTTGCTTTCCGGGTAACTTCGCCTACCTTCAGGTGGGCGCTCTTCCAGCTAAATGGGGTTCCGGCCGGGTAAGCCTCCCCGCCCGGAACCGGTTCTCCGGCCGGGGCCGCTGCCGCATTGGCAAGACCTGACTCAACGGGCCACCGCCGAAGCGTCACCCGGTAAGTTCCGGCCTGCTGCACGTCTACCATCCAGGCCCCCGTAGAGGGCACGTTGCCTTTCCGGATCATCTCCTGGTTCCAGGGCGGGCATGGCTTTGGTGTCGGGGTGCACGTCGTGGCTGGTAAGGGCTACCGGGTTTTCTTTGTCTCCCAGCGGAATGCGCACGTATTCGTCCTTATGCCGGGAAACGTCTGCCCACCACTGTTCATACTGCTGTTGCAACACTTGCAGGGTGTCGGGAAAACGGGCAGCTATGTCACGCGTTTGACCCGGATCACTTCTCATGTCGTAGAGCTCCTTGCCGTTGATCAGCCGCCAGCGGTCAGTCATCACTGCCGACTGCTTCCACTTTTCCAGAAAATCCTCCCGCTGGGTGTCCACGATAACCGTGCGGGCGGGCCATTGCCGGACATTGCCTTTGAGCAGGGGTACCAGGCTGTTGCCGTCAAAGGCAATGGAGGGCTTCGGGATGACGCCGCAGAGTTCCAGCAGGGTGGGCATCACGTCCATGCAGGAGGTTAACTGAGTCACCTCCCGTCCTGCGGCTACTTGCCCGGCCGGATAGCGGATGAAAAACGGCGTGCGGTGCCCCCCTTCGTAGGGAGAAGCTTTTACCCCGCGCATTCCCGCATTAAAGCCTTTCCCGTTTTGAAAACCATCTTTTCCCACTTCCACACCCACTCCATAGGAAGTGCCATTATCCGTAGTAAAAATCAGGATGGTATTTTCGGCCAGCCCCCACTGCTGTAGTTTCTCCATCAGCCGTCCGATGTTTTCATCCAGGTTGGTGATCATGCCGTAGAAGTTGGGATTAGGCACCTGCGGGATGCCCGTATAGGGATTGCGGTAGGAGTCAGGCACGTGGTAGGGGGCGTGGGCCGCGTTGGCAGGCAGGTAGCAGAAGAAAGGCTCGTTCCGGTGCCTTTCCATAAACTTCATCGCCTCCCCGAACCAGACATCGGTGCAGTACCCCTTATGCTGCTGGGGCTGCCCGTTGTGGAAGTACGTATCATCAAAGTAGTCATTGTTCCAGTAGTCGGGGGTTTGCCCCACCCCGCCCCCCCGTGCACGAGCACCTCTTCAAAGCCGCGGTCCTGCGGCCGGTAGGGGTAATTGTCGCCCAGGTGCCACTTGCCGAAGATGCCCGTCCGGTAACCGTTCTGGCCCAATACCTCGGCCAGGGTCGTTTCCCCTGCCCGCAGGATGGAGCGGCCCATGACCGTATGCCAGACGCCTAACCGGTTGAAATGCCTGCCCGTCATCAGGCTGGCCCGGGTGGGCGAACAGGTCGTACCCGTGTGGTAATTGGTCAGCCGCAGACTCTGCCGGTACAGCCCGTCGAGATTAGGCGTTTTTACCCAGGGGATTGCCGTGGCAGGCCAGGTCGCCGTAGCCTTGATCATCCGAAAGGATCAGAATGATGTTCGGCCGCCGGGGTTGGGCCGGTAGCGGATATAAGCCTAGCCAGAGGGTAAGACAGGTAATGGGGATATAAATGTATTTTCGTAGGGAATTCATGCTCTGTTAAAATACGATTAAGTAGATGAGTAGATTTAAATATAGGCAGATGTGCAAATGAAGCATTGATTCACAGTACTTTATCAATTGATGAGGTTATACTTGATCTGGCATGATTACTTATTTGGTATGTGTGGCATTCCTTTGTCTGATTTCTCCGGCCTCAGGCATTTTTCGCAACTCATCCCGCCGCTTTATCAACGAACGGGAGCAGGAACCGGCGATCCGTAATACGGGTACTGGTCCCACCGGTCGTCATCACTGGTCGCCCGGGGATCATCCGTTTGGGTCATCCAGCCGGTTAAGGCCCGGTCTAACTCTTTCAGTTTTTTGCTGTATTTGGGATCTTGCGCCAGGTTATTGAGTTGGAACGGGTCGGCGGCCAGATCGTACAGCTCGGTCGCGGGACGTTTGCCATAGGCCAGTTCAAAGAAACTCCGCGTCGGAGTCTCGTTTCCGCCTTCCGGAGGATTGGGCCGCAGGTTTCGGTTGTGCAGCACCACCTCTTTGGTGGGCGAAGCATCCGTGTCCCCGAAAGTACCCACCGAAAAAACGTGTTCCGGATCGCCTCCCGGCCAGCGGTCGGGACGAAAGTTGCGGATGTAGAGGAAGTCTTCCGTGCGCACGGCCCGGGACGGATACCCCAGGTTGTCCTTGCGAACATACGCGTGGCGTTCCCTCTCCGTAAAAACCATTTTTCTTTCTTCATATTTTCCTTTTCCCGTCAGCAAGGGCAACAGGCTGGCGCCGGACATATCCTTCGGCACCCGCTGACCGGCGGCCTCCAGGAAAGTGGGCGCCAAATCCACTAAACTGACAAACGTGTCCACTACCCGTTTCCCCGGTATCTTCCCCTTCCAGCGGATGGCCAGGGGCATTTGGGTGCCGCTGTCGTAGAGGTTGGCTTTGGCCCGCGGAAAGGGCATGCCGTTGTCACTGGTGACCACAATCAGGGTGTTGTCCAGTTGGCCGGCGTTCTCCAGGATTTGGAGCATGTCCCCCAGATCACGGTCAAGCCGCTCGATTTCAAAGTAATAATCCAGGATATCCCGCCTGACTTCGGGGGTATCGGGCAGCCATCCCGGAACCCGTACTTTAGCCGGGTCCATGCCGGATTTTTCGCCCGTACCTTTTTCGTAAGCCCGGTGCGGGTCCTGGCTGCCAAACCAGAAACAAAACGGATTACCGGCCGGTACGCTTGCGAAGAACTCCCGGAAGCTGGGGTAGGCTTTGCCGGCCGGATTATGCGCATACCCGCCGGCCTCGTGGTTGCCCGGTCCCCAGCCTTTGCGTTCCATGCCCACCACGTAGCCGGCCGAATCGAGGAGGCTCGTATAATTGGGAAATTTTCGGGGCAGGAAGCCGTGCAAACTGGCGCCTTCCTGGAGCCGGTGGGGATACTGACCGGTTAGCAGCGCCGCGCGGGAAGGAGTGCACGAAGGCGTGGCGCAGTAGGCGTTGGTAAACAGCACCCCCTCCCGTGCAATGCGGTCGAAATGGGGCGTTTTTACGACCGGGTCCCCGTAAATGCCCGCGTGCGGAAAGGACCAGTCATCGGCAATCACCAGCAGGATGTTGGGGAGGGGAGCTTTCGGTGCCCTTTTTTCTGCGGGTATTTCAGGGCCCGGGCCCAGCGCCAGCAGTAAAAGCAAACAGGTAGTTGTAAAGAACGAAAACGACATAGGCAGCAAGATATGATTTGGTGGGTGGTACACTGTGGACGCTTACGCGGAAGGCGCGCTTCCTTTTAAGTATTATCCGCGGGTTGGTAATATTTCACTAAAAAACTTGATTTATTTTATGAGAGAACGAACGGCGGCCCTCACCCCGGTTCATTTACAATTGCCCTCCTGACGCGCCTTTGCCCATCAAATATACATTCGCGGGGTTTCCGCTCTAAACGGGGATTTGTTGGATTTATTTTATAAAAACTTAGGCTCTCCCCCCGGAGTACGTCAATTTCTGCTAAAATAAATAAAATTTTCTGATGAGGTTTTACCTCCCGGTGGATAATCCTTACAGAAGGACAGGTACTCTCCAGCCGGCTACGCACCATCCCTCCAGGAACGTTCCTCTGCCCGGATAAAGGCCTTTGTCCGGTACTTACAACCTGGCTACGCCTGGGGTGATGCCCTAAGTGCCTTATCACCTTGCTTACCTGAGTATTAACAAAAAACCGAAATTATCATTTCACTTAAACCATTACCATTATGTACGCAAATTCTATTACGCATTGGTTACCTGCACAGGTCTCCCGATGGGGAGGCGTCCTTATGCGGATGGTAAATATCCGTCTCCTTGCACGGCGTTTTTAATTCAGGAGAGGGAGATTTCCGGCTGCCGGAAACTTCACCGGCCAGAGATAAAGCAATGGCGGTTGAAGACGGTGTGGCCAGACTGATTGGTTTAACCGAAGTAAGCGGTTACGACATTGGAGCTGTGCAATACGGCGCTCCTAACCCGGATTGTACAGCCAGTGAAGATAAATCGTCTGCAGCAGAGCTAATGGCTGATGCAGTCCGCCTCTACCCTAATCCTTCTTCTCAGGTAGTGCATCTGCAAGTGCCAGTCAGTGATGAGCAACCAATACGGATAATGGTTCACAACAGTTTGTCCCGCGAAGTACTACGCCTGGAAAAGACCTTGCAGGCAGGAGAAGAGTTGCCATCAGCCGTAGCTTACCTCAAACATGGTATGTATACGGTCACAATTCAGCAGGGCAACCGGCGCACCACTAAAAAGCTGCTCATCAGCCGGTAATCTCTCTGCAAGTATAAATGGATTACTCCGTAAATCATTCAATCCACTGAAGCTGACGGTAAAAGCTGCCGGCTTCAGTGAATTGAATGATTCAACCAAATGCGGAGGCAGGCGTCTCATCACTTTTGATTTATATAAATAATTGAGTATTAACCAGTCTCATCCGCCCATTTACTCATCTCCTCATTCACCTTACAAACAACAATCTTTATGCAATTAAAAACCCTTACTTTACCTTTAATTCAAAAGTTCCGGCAAGGCCTGACTACTGTCCGGTACGGATTGTTAGCCGTCCTCGTATGCCTGGCCGCCCATTCGGCTGATGCGCAAAACTGCCTCGAATGTGCCGAACCGGGCGACATCACCGATGCCCCTTCGGGTGACGGTACGGTCACCATCCGGGATACCGACTACGATCCCACCGGCGGCCTTTTCGTGGATGCGGTCAATGGGGACGATGCCACCGGAGACGGTACTATCGGCAAGCCCTGGAAAACCTTGAAAAAAGCCATTACCACTGCTCCTGCCGGCGCTAAGATTGTCCTTCGGGAAGGTAATTACCGCGAAGGTCTGTATCGGGCAATTGACGGCAATACTTCCTTAAACCGGAGTACCAGCTTTAATAAAAAGCTCACCCTCCAGCCTTATCCGCACGAGAAAGCCTGGCTGAAGGGGAGTCTGGATGTTTCTACGGGCTGGACCCAGGATGGGGCGGTATGGGTCAGGAACTGGCCCTACCAGTTTGAGTCGGATACGGTAAGATGTCCCAGGTGTGTGAACAAACCCGACGGCAAATATCCCGAATCTTCCATCATTACGGCCGCCAGGGATATGGTTTTCATCAATGGAAAGAGCGTGAAGCAGGTGCTTCAGAAAGAACAGGTAGGCCCGGGCGAGTTTTACGTGGACTACGCGACCGACCAGCTTTACATCGGCGATGATCCGGCGGGTAAACTGATAGAAGCCACTGCTTTTGAAGGGGCGTTTGGTATTTCCGGCGGAAATCCCGGTCCGGCGGACGGCCTGGTGATCCGGGGAATTGGATTTGCCCATTTTGCTTACTCCGCCTTCTACCAGAATGCCAGAGATGCCGTGCTGGAAAACAATACCTTTGCCTGGAACGCCATTACGGGCGTTAACCTGACTGCCCCCAACGTAACCTTCCGGGGCAACATTACCAGCTATAATGGCCGCCTCGGGATCAGATCCGGCGGGAGCAACCTGAGACTGGAAGGCAACGTGATCAGCTACAACAACATTGAAGGTTTTTCCGCCTCGTGGGATGCGGCCGGCACTAAAATTACCGCCAACACCTCAAGTGTTAACCGGGGGCTGGTGGTTCGGAATAACCTGGTGGAAAACAACCGGGCGGCCGGCATCTGGATTGACATCAACGTGTTGAACGCGGTAGTGGTCAATAACCTTACCCGGAAAAACTCTGCCTTCAGTATCTTCCTCGAAATTTCCCAGGGCGGCATCATTGCCGGAAACACCTGCATTGAAAACGGAACCGGGATTGCCGTAAGCGGCACCAGCAAGGCAAAGGTGTACAACAATACGCTGATCAACAACAACACCAACCTCTACGTGAAGGATACCGAAAGGCTCAATACCAATGCCACCCTCAGAAGTCAGGGCTTTGACTGGGAATCGTACGACAATATCTTGAAGAATAACATTTTGTACAAAGGAAAGCCTACCAGGGAACCTTTCGCCATGCTGGATTTCGAACAGTGGCCCTGCAATGACGAGCAGGCAATGGTGTCAGAACTGGACCACAATGCCTATTACCGCACGGATGCCAATAGTCCTAAAAATGTAGTACGCTACGCGCCGGCTCCGGATGATGATTGTACCAATAGTGGCACACTGGGAATTAAATTCCCAACCTTAGCCGGTTTCCGGGCCGCTTATCCGCAGTTTGAGCAACATTCCATCTACCGGGAAGGGCAGGCGCAGGACGTGTTCTTTGTAAATGCTTCCCGGGGAGATTATCGTTTAAGGTCCGGTTCTCCGGCCATCCGGGCCGGGGCGCCGCTGCCGGACGACGTAGCCGCGGCGCTGGGTCTGCCCGCCGGGGTAGCGGTGGATATGGGCGCTTACCAAACCGAAGCGCCGGAAGTTCCGTTGGCGTTAGCGGCAACTGCGGTATCGAATACCCAGATAGATTTGGGCTGGAAGGATAACTCGGCCACCGAAGCCGGCTTTGTCATCGAGGTGTCTGAAGGCAATGCCTCCTCCTTTGCGGCCATTGATACGACTGCCGCCAATGCCGTTTCGTATAGTGCCGTAAACCTAAGCGGTAATACTACTTATTTCTTCCGGCTGAAAGCGCTCAACGCGGCGGGAAGTTCCGCTTACAGTGATCCGGTTTCGGCAACTACCTTCCCTGATCCGCCCGCCGCCGCCGCCCTGACCGCAACCGTTCTTTCCCAGCGGACGATCAGTTTAAGCTGGACGGATAACGCCGATAATGAAGAAGGATACCGGGTGGAAAGAAGCGTAGCCGGCGGCGCCTTTGAAACCGTGGCTACTCTGGCAGCTGATGCCACTGCCTTCAAACACACCGGCCTTGCCGCCGGTGCGGCGTATACCTACCGGATTACGGGTTATAACCGGGGCGGAGAGACCCCATCCAACCCGGTAACCGTCACTACGCTGGCCGCCGGCAAGGGTTTAACGGGAACTTACTACAAAAGCAAGGACTTCAACGGCTCAAGCTTCTCCCGGGTGGATGCCACCGTTGATTTTGACTGGGGAATGGGGGCGCCCGACTCCAGCATGAGCCACAATACCTTCTCGGTGCGCTGGCAGGGACAACTGGAAGCCGTGCATTCGGAAACCTATACCTTTCAAACCGTTACCGACGATGGCGTAAGGCTATGGGTAAACGGGAAACTTTTAATTGACGACTGGACGCAGCGGGGCCAGAGAACCAATGCGGCTACCATTGCCCTGGAAGCGGATAAACGCTACGAAATCAGAATGGAATATTACGAAAATGACAGCATAGCCAGAGTGCAGTTGCGGTGGAGCAGCCCCTCACAACCGGAACAAATTGTGCCCCAAACCCAGTTGTACGCGTCCGCTGTCACCGCGACCGCCAACAAGGCGGTTACCCTGGAGTGGTCTGCTTCTTTGTATCCGAATCCGGCCAGTGAGTTCATCAACCTGCAGTTGAACTTAACCCAGGACGGACCGGTGCGGATAACGGTGTATGATCACTTTAACGGCCCGGTGCTGACGGTGGAACGGAACGTAACGGGCCAGGGAACGTTGCGCTTACCGGTACGCCACCTGAGAGCCGGCGTGTACATGCTGAAGATTGAAAAAGGCGGCCAACAGGTGGTTACCCGGTTGATCGTCAGAAAAGAGTAGGGAATCCCAATAAGGCTTTCGCTTATTCCTTAGATTTGTTAATTATTGACTTTCAGGAAGATGCGGATTTACAGTGGAGAACCACCCCTGTCCCCTCCTTGAAGGAAGGAGGGGACAGGGTGGTTTTTGCTAACCCGTTGTTTATCAAACGTTAACAAGTCTCTTATCTTGATGCATAAACACTGCCCCCCTTGTGCCTGACCAATGGCGCAAGGGGGTACGCAGATTTAGTCACCACGGCGCCGATGAAAAGACTTCTACTATTGTTGTGTTATTTATATGTTTACCTCGCTGCCGGCAGCCTGCCGGCGCAAATTAAACCGGGCCGAGGCAGTCCCCGGCCCGCACCCCAACGGTTCTTCGGCCTGCATTTTGATTTTCACGCCAACGGCAGCCATACCAGAATCGGGGAGACGCTTACCGCCGCCATGATTGATTCATTGCTTACCCTCGTGCAGCCGGATTACGTGCAGGTGGATTGCAAAGGACACCCGGGCCTGTCCAGCTACCCCACCAAAGCAGGGAGCCCGGCGGGCGGCTTTACCCAGGACCCGCTGAAGCTGTGGCGCGAAGTGACCCGGAAGCACGGCGTCGCCCTGTACGTGCATTATTCGGGGGTGATAGACCAGGAAGCCATCCGGAAGCATCCGGAGTGGGCGGCCATCAACGCCAAAGGAGTGAAGGATAAACGGAGTACTTCGCTGCACAGCGCCTACGCCGACCAGTTGCTGATTCCCCAACTGAAAGAAATCAGTAAAGACTACCAGGTGGACGGTGCCTGGGTAGACGGCGAATGCTGGGGCGTAATCCCGGATTACAGCGAAGCGGCCCTGGCTAATTTCAGGCGGGAGACGGGCATCGGGACAGTTCCCCGGTCACCGGCGGACCCGCATTACCGTGATTTTCTGGAATTTCACCGGAAGTCCTACCGGAAATACCTGGGACACTACGTAGATGCCCTGCACGCTTTTAACCCAAACTTCAAAATTACCGGCAACTGGGCGTATTCTTCCCACATGCCCGAGAGAGTGGATGTGGACGTGGATTTTCTTTCGGGTGACCTCAAGCCGGCCAACAGCGTCAACAGCGCCGCGTTTGAGGCCCGCTGCCTGGCGCACCAGGGAAAGCCCTGGGACCTGATGGCCTGGAGCTTTACCAGAGACTGGAGCAAACCGGAAACGAGTACCAAATCCGCCGTGCAGCTCTGCCAGGAAGCCGCGCAGGTACTGGCCATGGGCGGTGGTTTTCAAGCCTATTTCAAGCAGAACAAGGATGCTTCCATCCAACCCTGGACGATGGGCCTGATGAAAGAACTGGCCGGTTTCTGCCGGGCCCGGCAGCCGTTCTGCCACGGGGCCGTGCCGGTCAGGCAAATTGCCGTGCTCTTTCCGTCCGAATCCTATAAACGGGTAACTCCGCACGTATACCGGCCCTGGAGCGGCGAACTCGCACCGATGGAAGGCATTCTGACGGCGCTGCTGGACGGCCAGCATACGGTGGACATCCTGATGGACCACCACGTCAAAGGCCGCCTGCACGAGTATCCGCTGGTGGTCATCCCGGAGTGGAACTACCTGCCGGCGGATCTCAGGGAGGAGCTGCTGCAATACGCCTCCGGCGGCGGCAAGGTGCTGGCAATCGGGGCGCAGACCGTTCCTCTGTTCGAAAAAGAACTGGGGGTAGTTTTGGAAGGAGACACCGCTACCCGGAACCTGGCGTTGGGGTATCACCACCAAATAGCCGGTATGCGCTCCCTCTTCCGGGCGGCCCGGCTCGGCGAAAAGGCCCGGGCTTTCGGGGGTACGTATACCGTGCAGGATTTACGTTTTCCCGGTCAGCCGGCCGCGTCGGTTGCTCCTTACGGGAAGGGGAAAATAGCCGGTGTCTATTTTAATGTCGGCCGTGCCTACACGGATAGCAAAAATACCGTCACCCGGAATTTTCTGAGCGGCCTGGTGCGCGAGCTGTTTGCCGACCCGCTGGTAGAGGTGACCGGCTCGCATCTGGTACACGTGGCGGTAAACCAGTTGGGCGAAAAGCTGGCCGTGAATTTAATCAACGTGGCCGGCGAACACGCCAACAAGCACGTATTCAGCTACGACGAAGTGCCCCCGCTGGGTCCTTTGCAGATCCGTATCCACGCGACAAAGGCACCCACCCGCGTAACCCTGCAACCAGAGGGCGAAACGCTGGCCTACACCTTCTCCAACAATACAATTTCCGTTGCCGTACCCCGGCTCGCCATTCATTCCATCCTGGTCGTTGAACCGTAAGCAGACCCTCGGCCATTTTCAAGCGCAGCCTGGTGGTCAGCCTCAATCCGCACCACCAGTACCGCGCCTGCCTGAACGGCCGCGAACTGGCTTTCCGGACGCTTTCCCCCGGTGTGCTGCAACTGGATTTACCCGTCGGGATTTCCGAAGCGAGGTTAAAAATTCAAGCAAAGCAGGCCCTCCCTGGTAGAGGACGAGTTTATTCTCCCGCAAACTTGCCCTGGAAGGTGTCACGGCACTTAAAGCAAAATTCTCATTTGTAAATATCATTATTAAGCTAAAATATTTAATTTTATCAGTAGTACATACCGTATCTAATGCGTATACTTGGGTAATACTGTCGGAGTCGCCCTTGATTCCATCCGGTAACAATAAACGGTAGAGAAGTTTTATTTCACCTGGTCCATGAAGAATCCTGATCAATCCCATAAGGATGAAAAAAGTCTGTGGCAGGCTTTCCAGGACGGTGATGAGCAGGCGTATGAGCTTCTGTACCGCAATTATTTCAGTCTTTTGTACCGGTACGGCCGCAAATTCACCCCCAATATCAACCTGATCGAAGATTGTATCCAGGACTTATTCATTGGCTTATGGAAAGGCCGGCAACAGCTTCAGCAACCCGCCTCCGTTAAAAACTACCTGCTCAAATCCCTGCGGTTGCGCATTTTCAAACAAACGTCGGCGCTGACAAAGTCACTCTATCAGCAGGAGATTCCCGAAGAATACGACACGGAAACAATGGTTTCCTATGAATTTGAACTCATCAGCCGGCAGACGGAAAGTGAGCAGCACGAAAAAGTAAATCGTGCCCTGTCGCATTTATCCAAAAGGCAAAAAGAAGCTGTTTACTTAAAGTTCTACAACAACCTGAGCTACCAGGAAGTGGCAGCGGTCATGAATATCAGCGTCGAGGCTGTGTATAACCTGATCTCCAAATCGGTAGCCCTGCTGCAAAAGAGCATTCATAAAATTTATTTCCTGCTGCTCGTGCTCATCATGAGCTGACTGCTTTTCCTCCGCTCCTCCGCGCCCGGTTATTCTCCCCTTCCCGCAGCAGAGAAGCGTGGCTGGTATGCCTTCCGGTAAGTTGGCTTTATTCTACAGGAAATTTACCCGGCCTCCCGGAGAGATTACAATCTTTATAAAATAAATTAAAATTTTTGATGAGATATCCCGCCGTCCCGGATAATACTGATAGAAGCATACGTTTAGCCTGATTTCCTCCCTCCCCTCATATGGATTATTCTGACTTCTCGGCCGAAGACTTTGCTTTGGATGAGCATTTTCAACAATGGGTTCTGGCGCCGGATACCAATACAGCCCGGTTCTGGCACCGGTGGCTACAGGCGCATCCGGAAAAAGAGCCGGTTATCCGGGAAGCCGAAGCAATCGTGCGGCAAATGAGTAAGGACAGTGACGCTCCTGCTGCCGGCCGCGAGGAGGCCGTATGGACAAATATTTATAGTCACTTGCGGCGGGAAGAAGGTTTCGGACAAACAGCGCCGTCCCGGTCACGGCAGTTGCGGAGGCCGGTCTTTGCCACTTACCTCCCGGCCTGGCAGAAGATGGCTGCCGGCCTTGCCGGATTTCTGCTGATAGCGGCTCTCCTGCTGATAATCAACCAGTTGATGGGTACCCGGTATACGACCGGTTTTGCCGAAACCGAGACGATCACGCTGCCCGACGGCTCCCGGGTCATTCTGAACGCCAACTCTTCCCTGAAGTTGTCTCCCGCCTGGCATTCCGACCAGGCAAGGGAGGTTTGGCTGGAAGGGGAAGCCTTTTTCCACGTCAGCAAAAAGCCGGGAGCCGGCAATGCCCGGTTCATCGTCCATACGGATCATTTACAGGTGGAAGTATTGGGAACCCAGTTTAATGTGAACAACCGCCGGGGAAAAACGAAAGTGGTGTTGACGGAAGGAAAAGTAAAGTTAAACGACCAGGACAATGACAATAACCTGCTCATGCAACCGGGAGATTACGTAGAGTACTCCAATCAGCAGACCTCGTTTTCGAGGAAGAAAGTAGACCCCCTCCTGTACTCTTCCTGGAAAAACAACCGGCTCATCTTCACCGATACGCCCCTCGGGGAAGTGGCCCACCGGTTAGAGGATCATTACGGACTGCAGGTGGTATTCAGGGATGAGTCTTTACGGGAGCTTGCTTTCACCGGTAATTTCCCCGCCAATGACCTTTCCTTCTTCCTGCAGGTGCTGTCCCGGTCTTTGGATATTGCCGTAACCCACGACGGCAACCAGATTGTGATTGATCAGCAGCCCGAAAATCAAGCTCCCACGCTACCGGAATAATGGACATGAGAAAAAAAATACAGCCACTCAACATTTTACTCGCCTTCATGCTCAGCCTCGCAACGGGGGTAATGGCTACCCCGGCCGGGGCCCAGGAAGTGGCCTTTGCCCGGGTGCCGCAGGACGGAAATACCGTCAGCCAGCCAGCCGGTAAGCGGGAATTAAAATCCGTGCTGTCCGAGATCGAGTCTAAACAGCACGTGTATTTCAGCTACAACAGCCATTCACTCAAGAATAAGTACGTAGCCATCCAAACCAATGGGCTCAACCGCGAGAACCTGGAAAAATACCTGGCTGAGGCCATTGCACCGCTGGGCCTGAAGATTGAAAGATTAAAGGACAACCAGTACCTGATTTATGCCAAAAACAACAAGCGGCTGCTCAGGGAAATTAAGAACCGGGGAATTGAGCCGTCCGGTGATACCACCCGGCAAGCCCTGCTCGACCCGCTGCCGGGGTTTGTCGAAACTACCCCGTCCGCCCCCGTCACCCTGTCGGGTAAAGTGACTTCCGACACGGGAGAAGAACTGCCGGGGGTGAGTGTTGTGCTCAAAGGCACTACTACCGGAACGGCAACCGGTCCGGAGGGCAACTATACCCTTACCGTTCCGGACGGAGACGGAGTTTTGGTGTTTTCGTTCATCGGGTACGTTACCCGGGAAGTACCCATCGGGGGCCGGACCAGGGTAGATCTGTCGCTGACGCCGGACATCAAATCCTTACAGGAAGTAGTGGTGGTAGGTTACGGCCCCGCTCAGAACCGCCGCGATATCACCGGTTCGGTTTCGTCGGTGAATGTAAAAGAGCTGGAAGGCGTGCCCATGGCCGGCATTGATGCGTTGATCCAGGGCCGGGTCCCCGGCGTGCAGGTGATTCAGAACTCGGGTACGCCCGGCGGCGGGGTTACCGTACGCATCCGGGGCACCACCTCGATCAGTTCCGGCAACGACCCGCTGTACGTGGTAGACGGCATCCCGATTGCCACCGGCGATTTCTCCGAAATCAACGCGGGCCAGCAGGGCACCAACGCCCTGGCCGACATCAATCCCACCGACATCGAATCGATTGAAATCCTGAAAGACGCTTCGGCTTCGGCCATTTACGGGGCCCGGGCCGCCAACGGAGTGGTGTTGATTACAACCAGGCGCGGCAAATCCGGCAAAACCCGGGTAACGGCCAACGTGAGCCACGGCGTACAGCAACTGGGCAGAAAGATGGAAATGCTCAGCAGCCGCGAACTGGTGCAATTGTTTTACGACCAGACCAGCAATGCCAACCAGAACCTGCCCATCTTTTTACAGGACACCGCCGCCCTTTACGACCCGCGCAACCAAACCGACTGGCAGGAAGAGCTGTTCCGGCCGGCCCCCATTACCACCGCCGACCTGAGTTTCCGGGGCGGGGAAGCTAAACTGAGATTTGCCGTTACCCTGGGCTATTTCGGCCAGGAAGGGATTGTGATCAACTCCGGCTTCAAACGCTTAGCTTCCCGGATCAACCTGGATTACGAGGTAAATAAGAAATTGCGGATCGGCAACAGCCTCTCCTTTACCCGGACCGACAACCAGCGCATCACTTCCGATAATAACGAACAGTCGGTGCTCACCAATTCCATCCGGATGCTGCCTTTCGTACCGGTTTACAACCCCGACGGTTCTTATAATTTCACCACCAACACGAGTGGTTCCTTCAACAACCCGATTGCCCTTGCCAACGGCATTGACTATAATTCAAAAGGCAACCGTTTACTGGGCAGCATTCACGCCGAATACGACATCATTGAAGGGCTGACTTTCCGGACGCAATGGAGCGTAGACCTGCTGAACCAGCGGGATAACCGGTTCGTGAGCTCGGTGGCTACGGAACGGGGCGAACGGCGGGCCAGCGCCGCCGCCACGCAAAATTTAAGCTGGACCAATAGCAATACCCTCAGTTATAAAAGAACCTTCAACCAGGATCATGAGGTAAGTGTACTGGTTGGGTACGAGCAGCAGGAAATCCAGCGCGAAAGCAACCGCAGCGAAACGTCCGGGCACTCCAGCGACGATATTACTACCGTAAACGGGGGGCCGATCCTGGAGACGGCTACTTCCGAAAGACGCGGCTTCGGGATTGAATCCCTTTTCGGCCGGATCAACTACGGGTTTAAGGATAAATACTTATTTACGGCCAACGTACGCCGCGATGCGTCTTCGAAGTTCGGGCGGAATAACCGCTACGGCGTGTTCCCGTCGGCCTCGGTGGGCTGGCGGATCTCGTCGGAGCCGTTTATGCAAAACGTCCGGTTTATTTCCGATTTAAAACTCCGAGGCAGCGTGGGGGCGACCGGCAACCAGGACATTCCGGAGTACGCCACCCGCGGCCTTTTTGTAGCCGGCCGCAATTACGTGGGCTTCGGCGGGGTATTCCCGACCGAAGTGGCCAACCCGGATTTAAGGTGGGAATCCACGACGCAGTACAACGTGGCCCTGGATTTTGCCGTGCTCAACAACCGCATTACGTTCGTAGCGGAAGCCTACCTGAAGCGCACCAAAGATTTGCTCATTCTCCGGTCGCTGCCGCAGCCCTACGGCATCAACAACGTGTGGCGCAACGATGCCGACACCGAGAACCGCGGGCTGGAGTTTGGCATCAACAGCAATAATCTGGTGGGAAATTTTAAGTGGGAAAGCAATTTTAACATCAGTTTCAACCGGAATAAAATCCTCAAATTCGGCGATTCCTTCCGGTCAACCGTGGCCCGGCAAGGGTTCAACATCAACGGGCCCGTATCGAACATCCAGGAAGGACAACCCATCGGTATTCTCATGGGCTTGAATGCGATCCGCGTCTTGTCTGCGGATGAGGATAACCCGACCGGGCTGCGCAACGGCCAGGTCCTGGTGGCCGGCGATTACCTGGTAGACGATCTGAACGGGGATAACCTGATCAATGGCACCGATATCAACAATACGATTATCGGCTACGCCCAGCCCTTTTTCACGGGCGGCTTCACCAACAACTTCTCCTACAAGAACTGGCAGTTGAATGTGTTTTTGCAGGGTACCTACGGCAACGATATTTTCAACGCCAGCCGGGCCATTGTGGAAGGCATGGACAGCTACGACAATGCCGGCAGGAATACGCTGCGGCGCTGGCGCCAGCAAAGCGACGTAACCGGCGTGCCGATTGCCCTTCAGGGCCAGTCCCGCAACCAGCCGCAGAGCCGGTTCATCGAAGACGGTTCTTACCTGCGGGTAAAAGTGATTACCCTGAGTTATACCCTGCCCAAAACGCTGACCGACCGGATCAAAATGGCTAACCTGAAAGTGTACGTCACCGGGCAGAACCTGCTCACGTTTACCAATTACTCGGGTTGGGACCCGGAAGTGAACACGTTTAGCCGCAATCCTTACGATCTGGGCATTGACTACGGTTCTTTCCCGCAGGCGCGCACCGTAGTAGTAGGTTTAAATGTCGGTTTTTAATTACGAAATCCATGAAATCTGTTCTGCAAAATAAGGCATTCAAAATAATGCCCGCCGGCACCGGATGGAAGCACCGGGCCCCTGATGCTAAAAACCTTAAGCGGCAACTGCTGCACCTGGGGATGATTTGTGCACTGATGGGCGTTTTTTCCTGCGAGGTGCTGGAACAGGAACCGGTAAGCGTGATCCCGTCCGACAGCTTCTTCAAGGACCTGGCGCAGGCAGAAGGGGCGGTGATCGGTTTGTATGACGGCGCCCAGGTAATTGGCAATGAGAATAATCCCATCTGGCTGATCCTGCGGGGCGACGGCCGTTCCGACCTATACCAGGTTGGCGTGGGCACCGCCCGGCAAAATTTAGTGAACAACAACCTCCAGACCTCCAACAACCCGGACCCCTCCTGGGCAAATACATACGACATCATCAATGCGGCCAACAATGTGATCTACTTCACCGCCAGACTGCCCGAAACGGTTCCGTCCCGGATCGAAAAACGCGAGCAGCTGATCGGGGAAGCCAAATTTATGCGGGCCTGGATGTATTTCAACGCCGTGCGGAACTGGCGCAACGTGCCGCTCATCACCTTCCCTTTCATTACCCTGGACAGCCTGCAGCCGGCGGCCAAGTACCAGAAGTTTTACGACCACCCCAATTACCCCAAGGATGACGCCGTGCTGGTGCAGATCGGGCAGGACCTGCTGGCCGCCGAAGAGGCGTTGCCCCTGGATTACGGTTCCTCGGCGGTACAGACCCGCGGGCGGGCCACCAAAGGCGCGGCGCGGGCCATGCTGGCGTCGGTTTACCTCTGGCGGGCCAGTTATGAACGGTTACCGGAGTTTTATGAGCCGGCCATTGTCTACGCCCAAAAGGTAATTGACGATGCGGCCCGGTACCGGTTGCTGCCCGGCACTGCGTACGGCACCATTTTTACCGGCCGCAACACCGAAGAAGCCATTTTTGAGCTGCAGTTCAGTTATTTGTTCAACGAGAGCAGCCAGATTGCCGGCCAGTTTCTGCCCCCGGCAACTTTAGGCCGCGGCGGCCAACATCAACTGGCGCCCTCCACGGCCATTGCCAATGCCTACGTACCCGGTGATTTACGGAAAGAGGCGAGTATTCAGAACACCGGCACCCCGGCGGTAGCGCCCTGGACCCGGAACAACCTGAACTACGTGAATAAGTACCAGGGTACTCTGTCAGGCACCGGGCGCGAGCAGGACGATAATTTGAAAATCCTGCGCCTGGCCGACATGTACCTGATCAAAGCGGAAGCTTTAAATGAACTGGGCCGTACGGCGGAGGCGCTGGAGGCCCTGAACGTTATCCGGGACCGGGCTTTTGGCGGTGATGATACGAAGCGTATTACCGCCACCGACCAGGAAACCGTCCGGGAAGCAATTGCCAATGAACGCTTTGTGGAACTGGCTTTTGAAGGGCACCGGTGGTATGACCTGGTGCGTACCCATCAACTGGAAGCAAAGCAGCCGGCCTTGACCGATACCCCCGACAAGTTGAACCGGCAGCGCTACTGGCCCATTCAAAACGGGATGATAGCGGAGGGCTTTATCCAGAACCCGGGTTACTGACCGGACAGATTCAGGGAGCGGCCATTGCGTAAACTTCAGCGTACACCGGCGCTGGCCAGCTCATGAAGACGCGTTGGCCGGCTGGCCGTCATCAACCAAAAGTGATAAGTTTTATCAAAATAACCGAGACAGATGAAATCCATAAATAAATATATAAGGTTAATAGCCTTGTTGTACGCCGGCTTATCTATGTTCAGCAGTTGCGAGCCGGAAGAAAACTACCCTACGTTAGAGCCGAGCATCATGTGGAAGATACTGCCGGATACCTCCATTTCGGTGTTTTCGAGCGGGTTAAGCCGGGCAGGGCTTTCTAAAGTTTTAAATAATCCCGGGAATACCTACACGGTTTTCCCGGTAGCTAATGAAAGCTTACGGCTTTTTCTGGCCGATACCTCCCGGCACGAGGGCTTTGCCTCAATTACCGAACTGGGCAACGATCTGGATATGCTGACTGCCATTATGAATTACCACCTGGTACCCGCCGTCAAGTTAACGACCGCAGAATTGCAGGCTTTACCGGCGGTGAACACGGTGGAAGGAACCGCTATTTCCATCAGCCCACTTGACAATGGAATCAGGCTGAACAATAAAGCTACTACCACGGCAACCAATCAGCAACTTGCCGTAAACGGGGCTATTCATACCATTGATTCCCTGCTGATCCCGGCCACTGTAAATATCAGATCACTTCGTCAGACGATACAAGCTGACCCGGATTTGAGCACTTTCTACGCGGCCATCGGGCGGGTGTCAGCCGCCAATGCGACCCTAAAGGCTTTTTTCAACGGAACCAGCAGCCTGCGTACGGTTTTTGCCCCTACCAACGCCGCTTTTGCCGACTACTTCAGGCGGTTTCCGGCCGACCGGTCGGTAGCAAATATGAACACGCAAAAATTAACCAACCTGGTTAATTTCCTGATTTTGCAAGGAGCTGGCAAACGAAACCAAGCCTATTTTACCGGTGCAACAGAACGCACCAATTTTACCAGGGCAGGCAGGCCCGTATTTGTAACCATAACCGGTGCTCCTTTCCGGTTCGGTACGGCCAATGTAGTAATCCCCGATGTCAATGCTTTCCGGGGGGTAATACACGTAATTGATGCCATTCCGGTGCCGGGTGTAGGATTTTAAAAGGTTCATCTTTGTCAGGAGGCTTAAACTTATTTCCATGAAATTAATTTATTCAGCTATAATCATAAATAATTATTCTGCCCGGCGCACGCTGCTAACCTGTCTGACCGGTTTGATTTTTATCCTGTCCGGTTGCGAGGAAACAATCGGGCCGCCTGCCGCCTGTTTTACCGTTAACGTGCAGGATGACGAAGGTAAGCTGGTGGAAACCAACACCGTAAAGGCCGGCCAGTTTGTTACCTTTCTCAATTGCAGCACCTACGCGGCGTACCTGGCGCTGTATACCGGTGACCCCGGCAAGGTGCGGGCTGACTACGCAGCCCCCGGGAGGGAATTTCCGGTCAGACCCGGCTTTTATGAATATACTTACAGGACCCCCGGTACCTATACGGTAACGTTCATGGCTAGTCAGTACGGAAAGGACAAAGAAGTTCTGCGATCAGAAGCCGTCCGGATGATTACGGTTGAGCCCTGAACACTAATCCTGCCGCCTGCCTCCTCCATTACCTGGCAGGTGGGTTGGTCTGTACCCCCCTCAGCCGGGAAGTAGTTTATCTACAACCCGGCCTTACTCATTCAGGAAAGGGCAGCAGTCTGCAATGGTCATTCTGAAATAGTAGAATGCAGACCAGGCAGCCTTTTGTTTGTTGCCCTGATTGCCATTACATGCGTACTTATTTTCTTCACCGGCTTTTCAACCCCCGGGTATTGGCAAGTCCAGACAGCCTGTTTGTATAGAAGCAACAGCACAATTTGGTAAAAAGGGGTACTTTGCCGGCAAATCCCCGTTTACCCGTCGGCAGATGCGGCAAAATCCACTACTCAATTATAATGTATATATTTACTCAGTACTCCGTGAACTAAGTAAGTTCAGGAAAATTGTGGGTGGAAAACGCCAACAATTACGCTTCTCAACTTACTTTACTTAACGATGTACTCACCCCCCTCATGATAAAAATCTAAACTGCTTTAACCTTTAACCCGGATGAAACCTGTAACAACCCTGCTTTTGTCAAGCTTTTTTACGGTATCCTTGCTTACGCACCACATTTCTTTGGCCAGCCACAAGCGGCCGGGCAGCACTCCCCATACTGATGCCGCAAGTATGCTTGCCGAAGAAGTGATCACCCGGGTTAGTTGCGGGGGGACCAGTCAAATGCTTAGCGGGGGAAGGGTGTTTGAAGCGGATACTTTTTTTACGGGCGGTAAAATATTTACCAATCCCAGTATTGCGGACATTGCGGGCACCGACGATGATCTGCTCTACCTGAAAGAACGCAGCACTTCTGAGGATGCGGGTTCATTTACCTACAACATTCCGGTTAGCCCTGGCGCTTACACGGTGCGGCTCCACTTTGCGGAAATCTATTTTGGCGCCACTGACGGTGGACCTGGCGGCGCCGGAAACCGCGTTTTCAGCGTGGCTATCGAGCAGCAGCCAGCCCTTACTGATTACGATATTTACCAGGAAGCGGGCGCCATGACGGCGGTGGTGAAAACATTCGAAGCAATTGTCACCGACGGAACCCTGACCCTTGACTTTACGGCCAGCATTAACCAACCCAGCGTATCGGCCATCGAAGTACTGAAATCCTCCGCATCGCCGCCAGCCGGCTGCGACTGGACAAGCTTGGCTCCTTCCCCCGTCGGACGAAAAGAAGGTCAGAGTGCCGTAGTAAACGGCAGCATGTACACGTTTGGCGGCTACTACGGCAACTTGCAGGTGAGCAGCCGGACGGAAGTATACGATCCGCAGAACAACCAATGGATTGAATTGGCGCCGATTCCGCGCCCGGTTACCCACGTAGGAGCAGTGGTAGCAGATCAGTCCGTTTGGCTCATCGGTGGTTTTGAGGGCGACCATCCCGGCCCGGTTACCGATGCCGTGCAGGTATACAATACCGTAACTGATACCTGGGATTTTGGCCCTTCGCTTCCGGCGCCCTGCGGTTCGGGCGCTGCCGCGCTGCTGGGCCGTAAAATTCACGTTTTTGGGGGAGTGTTGTCTGACCGTCACACGGATACGGGCAATCACTACGTACTGGACCTGGACGATGTGGCAGCCGGGTGGCAAGCAGCTGCCCCGCTTCCGGAACCGCGTAATCACCTGGGAGGGGCGGCTACCGGGGGCAAAATTTATGCCATTGGCGGGCAGACAGGCCATGACGGGGGCCGCAGCAATACGCCCTTTCTGCACGCCTATGATCCGGCAACCAATAGCTGGACGCGGTTAGCGGATCTGCCGGGCAATCGTTCGCACTTCGAACCGGGCACCATCGTACTGGACGGCAAAATTATCATCGTGGGCGGTAGCGATGATAATACTGATTATGCCGATGTACTTACGTACGACCCGGCCAGTAATGGCTGGAGTAAGCAGTGTGACTTACCCTCAACGCTGGTTGCTCCTTTCGCCAAAGTAATTGATGGCAACCGGCTGATTGTAGCCCAGGGGGCGCTGGATAACGGCGCCGTGCCTGAAGAAGCTGCGCACGACAGCCGGATTGCCCGTACTCCGGGTAATTTTGTCAGCTTTTCGTCGTCGCAGGTAACCCTGGATGCGGTACAAGGGCAAAGCGCCACCGCTGAAAATCTGCTGTGGACCCTGTCCGGAGAGGCATCTTACACCATTGATCCGGGCAATACCCCCCCGTGGCTTACCCTGACGAATGCTGCGGGAACCGCCGGACCTTTGGGTGCCCCAATAGAAATACAAGCCAATGCCGCCGGACTAACGCCTGGTACCTACACGGCTACTTTACAGGCTGCTACGCCTGGTTATACCGGCAATACCCAGTTTGAGGTTATCCTCACCGTAACGCCCGGCGCCGATGCAGCCGTAGTATTCGCCGTGAACGCCGGTGGCGCCGGATACACCGACAGCGATGGCACATTTTTTCAGAGTGACACCGGCTTTACGGGTGGTCAGGTTTACGCTACCAGTAATTCTATCGCGGGTACTGCTGATGAAGTACTCTACCAAAGTGAACGCTACGGCAGTTTCAACTACCGTATTCCGGTGACGAATGGCTCTTACGAGATAAGCATTAAACTGGCGGAGATTTACTTCACTGCCGCCGACGAACGCCTGTTCAGCGTGGCTGCGGAAGGCCAGGAAGTAGTCAGCAACCTGGATATATACGCCCAGGCGGGTAACTACGCGGCGCTGGACATTGTACGCACGGTCAACGTTACTGACGGCGAGTTAACCCTTGAATTCATTGCGGGCAAGGAAAATTCCAAGTTGTCCGCTTTATTGGTCAAGGCCTTGAATGCCAATACGAATACGCTCTCTTCAACAGCGGTAGTACCCGCCCCGGAATTATTGCTCTTCCCCAATCCGGCCGCGGGCGAAGTAACCCTGCAATTTGCCTCGGGTACACAGCAAGATGTACAAGTCGAACTTACGGATGCTTATTCCAACCGCGTCCTGTACAATACGGTACCGGTTACGGCCGGCGAGCGCCGCATTCCCCTGGGCATTGGTAAACTCAAAAAGGGTATTTATGTAGTGAAACTGGTTTCTAAAGAAGGCGTGGCCACCAAAAGGCTGGTGGTGGATAAATAAACTCACGCTTCTTGTCGCGTTCAGGTTGCCGTGATTGAAAATGATAACATCAACTACAACAATGAGCAGCGGTACAACCTGGGGTGGAGCGCGGGCGGCATAAAAATAGTTGATGTGCAATCTCCCGTCGTAAGAGGCAATCTTGCCGGGAAGAAACAAAAAAGCAGCAGCATGTTGCAAACGTATACAGGCTTCTTGCGTTTTCTCCTCTATTTATCCGGGCTAAAGCAGGGGTAACCTGATCCGGGAAAGGGCTTTCGGCAGATTGGAGAACGGTACGCTGGCCCGGCCGGTTGCCGCCAACGCCTCCCAGGCAGAGTTCCGGTTGATTATTGAGCAGGAAAGGTACCTGGAACTGGCTTTTGAAGGGCACCGCTGGTTTGACCTGGTCCGGACCGAACGGGTGGATGAGGTTTTAGGGGCCAAATATCCCGAGCTGCCGGACCCCGCTAAATGGCTGTTTCCGGTAGGTCAGGGCAATATCAACAATAATCCCAACCTTACCCAGAATCCCGGCTGGGAGTAGATAGACTGGTTTGGTCCCGTGCTTACACGAGTTGCCTTAGAATGCATCCGCAATTATGGCCGCATAAAAAGCTGGTGGTTCGTATAGCCGGCTTTTTATGCCCAAACTTCGAAAGAGACTTTTGCGGATCAGTCGTAGTTGGCAGCAGAGAATGAGCGCTCCGGCAGGGGTAAGTATCACTCATAACGACTTTATACCCTGCTGCCATAAGCTAATCACTAGACACTAACTGTATTGACAAAGGAGGTTATTATCACCGATCGGGAGGAAGAACCCACCCCAACCCCTCCCAGGAGGGGATCTCATAACGCTAAGGTCGAAATAACCTTTCTTGTCAATACAACTAAACACTAATTGCTAACCGCTGCTCAGCACTTCACAACAACCATTTACATGAGAACACTTTTTCCAATAAAGCCACGCACAGTCATCAGGGCTGCGTTTATGCTGCTGGGGCCGGCAGGAATGCTCTTAGCCCAGCCCACGGTAATCAGCATTGACGCGGCGACCAGCAACGGAAACATCCGTCCGGAGATATACGGGTCCAATCACCGTTTTACAAACAACGGCTCCACCATGTGGGACCCGGCTACCCGCGCGGTCGTACCCAGGTTCGTACCCGTCTACAACGAAGTGGGCATGCGTTCCATGCGCTATCCGGCGGGTACGGCGGCCAGCTTGTTTTTCTGGAAACGTTCCGTTGGGCCTTTGGAAAACCGGTCCAACATCATTGACGGGCAATCCTGGCAAGAGAATACGCCCTCGGCCTTTCCGCACTTCGGCCTGGACGAAGCCGCCCGGTTCTGCGAGGAGAACAACACGAAGCTCAACTACATGTACAATTTCGGCAACGGCAGTGCGGATGATGCGGCCGACCTGGTGGAGTACCTCAATGCCCCCGTTGGGGCTAATCCCAACGGGGGGAAGGACTGGGCCGAAGAACGGGCCCGGAACGGCCATCCCGAGCCCTACAACATCAAGACCTTTGAGATGGGCAACGAGATGTACCCGATAGCCCGGCAGCACTACTGGCTCGACGGCACGACCCCCCGGAACTACAGCTACGAATACAAGTACTGCTTCGGCGCCGAGGTGAGTTTCGTTAAACAGGGCGTAGGCGAATACGCCAATCACTCGGTAAGCACGGCCAGAAGCCGCGGCACGGCCAACCAGGTAAAGTACATCAAGTACCCGGTGGTGCTGCCGGGAACGGCAACGATCTACGTAAATGAGGTTGCCTGGACGCCGGTAAGCAGTCTGTCGGATCACGGCGCCGAAGATGTCTATACGCTGGATGAAACAAGCGGTAAGATTACGTTCGGCGATGGGGTCCACGGCAATATTCCGCCGGCCAATGCCGTCATCACGGCCAGCTATACGAGCAAGCGGGATGGCTTCGATGATTACTACCGGGCCATGAAAGCCGTGGACCCGACCATTAAAATATACAGTTCCCTGGTGGACCGGCGCTTTATCAATACGATGGGCGCCTCCCCCTACGACGGCATTGCCATGCACCCCTACGCCTTGCCGGGGCACCTGCCCAGAACCGAAACGGTAGACAACTACCACGATCTGATCATGCAGCTTTCCGACGAAGAGGCCGACAGCATCCGGCACACCAAAGACTACATGCGGGCCGCCGTAAGTCCTGACCGGCGCGATTCCATGCAGATCATTTGCTCGGAGTACGGGCTGGCTTTTGACATCGCCCCCGGTTACGGCTCTTCGATTGATCAGGCGCTGTTTTCGGCCCGTATCGTGATGGCCTGCATTGCGGAAGACTCCCCGCTGTCCAACAAGCACAGTTTAACGCCTACCATCATTTCCAATGCCCCTCATTTTATCATTTCGCCTACCGGCTACATGTTCAAGATGTTCAGCCGGATGTTTGGCGCTACCAGGATTGCCTCTACGGTTGAAAATAACCCGCAAAGACCGGTCGTAGCCAACCCGTACCTGACCCGGGTGGGCAAACCCATGCCCTACCTGGACAAGCTGGCCGTATCTGCCAGCAAGGATGCGCAGGGGAATGTGTACCTGATGGTGCTCAACCGGGACCGGGAAGATGCCGTCACTTCTTCGGTTCAGCTATCCGGCTATCACCTGACCGATCCGGCTACGGTCTGGACTTTAAATGGGCCGAGTTACTTGTCTTTTAATACACCGGCCAACCCCAATAACGTAAGCATTCAGGAGTCGCATCAACCGGTAGGGGCCACTTCTTTCGAGCATACCTTCCCGCCGCACTCCATCACGGCAATTAAGCTGAGTGGAATTACTACTCCGGCCGCTCCGGCCCACCTGACAAGTTCCGTTAAGTCCCAGAGCCAGATCGAGGTAAGCTGGAGCGACCAGTCGGGTAACGAAACGGGCTTTGTGCTGGAGCGGTCAGCCGGTAACGATAGCAGCTTCCGGGAGCTTGCTACACTACCCGCCGGTGTAACCGCTTACCGCGATAAGAACCTGACGGGCAGTAATGCCTACTTTTACCGGGTAAAGGCAGTCAATGAAGCCGGGGCTTCCCCGTACAGTAATACCGCCCCGGCTACTACGTTGGCCGCAGGAACGGGCCTGTTGGGCACTTACTACAAGAGCAAGCATTTTAATGGGAGCAGCTTCAGCCGGGTAGACTCCACCCTCAACTTCGACTGGGGAACCGGCGCGCCAGGTACTTCCATGAGCGGGAATACTTTCTCAGTCCGGTGGCAGGGACGGGTAGAGGCGCCAGAGTCGGGAGCCTACACGTTCCACACCTCAACCGATGATGGCGTAAGGCTGTGGGTGAACGGGAAGTTACTGATTGACCAGTGGAAGAAGCACGAGGGCCTGCAGGAGCACAGCGGCAGGATCAGCCTGCAAGCCGGTCAGCAGTACGACCTGAAGCTGGAGTACTACGAGAACGACGGCAATGCGGCCGCTAAACTCTCCTGGTCGGGCGCTTCCCTGCCCAGGCAGGTCATTGCCAGACGGTGGTTGTTTGCCGCCCCTGCTCAGGCTGTAGCCAAACTGCCGGTTACCATACCAGAGAAGGCGCTGGCCGTGTTGTTATTTCCCAATCCGGCCCGCGATATGGTTTACGTAAGACTGGCAGCCGGGTACGCAGAAAATGTGCGGATAGTGGTGCATAATAATCTCTTCCAGGAAGTATTCCGGCTGGAAGCGGCCTGGCCCGCCGGTGGGGGAGTAACCCTGCCTTTGCATACGCTCAAAGCGGGAATCTACACCCTTAGCGTTGAACAGGGCTACAAGCGCATGACCACCAGGCTGGTGGTTACCAGGTAATGCCTTAGCCCCCCGGGCCGCTGCTGCCCTTAACGGGTCAGCAGCGGCTCGTACACAAACTTTTGCACCTGATTTGCCGCATTCAGAATCGCCATTTCTTACGCTTTCAGAACTTACGCAAAAGGGTTGACTCGAAGTAAAAACGCTTTGAAAGCCACTACCCGGCTTTACGGCCAGTTTCTGCTCAGCAGTCAGATCACCCACACGTGTACGTACCTGGCTGATCACTTTGAGGGACTCACCCACGACAACGTGCAGTACTTCCTCAGGGCGAGCCGGTTTGCCCCTTTCAACTCTGGCAGCAAGTACGCCATCAGATTCAACTCAGCCCTGTGGGCTGTGTGTTGTTTGATGACACAGTACTCAGTAAAGAGCACTCCCATAAGATTGGGCTGGTGCGGCGGCAGTACTCAGGCAGCGCCCATGGCATTATCAAAGGCATTGGGGTGGTCAGCCGCGTCTGCTTCAACCCCGGCACGAGTGGGTTCCGGCTCATCGACTACCGCATCTTCAACCCCGGTGAAGACGGCAAAACCAGGATTGACCCTGTAACAGACATGCTCAAGAACTCAACAAGACACCTCTGCCGCCGAAGCAAAAAGCGGTATTTGCGGACCGTTGAGCAGTTTCACCGCGAAGACAAACAGATTACCGGCCTTGAGTGCTGCCAGTGCCGCTTGAGTCGCAGCCAGCGCAACCACATTGCCTCGGCTGCCCTCACCTGACTCCGCTTCAAACAACCAGCTTATCAAACCTCTGAAACCGTTTATCAACTCAGACGACAGCTTCCCGATGACTATCTGCGTAAGGAGTTAGCCAATCCTTCCCTGGCTTTTGCGTAAGTCCTAAAATAAAAACTTGAACTTATTGATTGTTTTTTATAACTCTATAACAATCCCAAAATCAGTTCTAAAAAGCATCACTGCCTGCCACTCAATGGGCTACTACCACTTTTTCGATTACCTGCATTCCGTCTTTACGAATCGTAAGATAATAAAGGCCATTCGGCAGGTGGCTTATTGGTATGGAAAGGCTATAGAGTCCAGCCGCTACCGTTTTGGAAAGCTGAATGCTCTTTTGCGAAAGCACACTGGTAAACGTCAGCGTCAGCTCACCCGCCTGCACGGCTTGGCATTCTACCTTCAGCCATTCGCTGGCCGGGTTAGGCGAAACCAATACGCTTAACTGCCCCTCCCATTGGCCTGAAACCACCTTAGGAGCAACTGGGAAGAGCCTATTCTGGGGAATGACTTGCTCAGGCCGGGCAGGACTTGACCACAAAAGCCGGCATACGGCATTGCCTAGTTTTTCGTAATATTCCAATTTGATGTCGTACTTCCGGCCGGCTTGCAGCGTGATGGTGCCGCTGTCTTCGGTTTCTGCATGCTCACTCCAATTGTTGATGAGCAGTACGCCGTTTACCCAGAGCCTTACGCCATCATCGGATTGCGTATAGAACGTATAGGTTTGGGAATACTCTGGCATTACTTGTCCGGTCCACCTGACTGAATACGTATCGCCGCCTATAGATGGATGGGGTGCCGCTGTGCCCCAATCAAAGTTGATCGTGGCATCGGTACGGGTAAGACCAGGGCCGGCAAAGTTCATGGTGCTGAAGTAAACGGCCGATAACCCCGTTCCTGCGGGTTTTACGGTAAAGCTTTGCTCTGTCTCTACGGCAGCCTGGTAAGAATCATTACCGCTCTGCGCCGCTTTCACTACCACTACACCGGCCCCGGTCAGGGTAAGGGTAGTGTCCGAAAGGGTAGCCGGACCGGAAACCACCCTGAAGCTCACCGGTAATCCCGAGGAAGCAGTAGCCCCAAGCGTAAAGGGAGCGTCGCCGAACGTCTTATCAGGCAGGGCCGCAAAGGTAATCGTCTGGGCTTGCTGCGTAGTAGTCTGGACGGCACCCACGTGAATAGCCACGCCCGGATTTACCCCAATCAGTTCTGCAATCGAATCAACTACCGGCGTGCCGGCTCCCCGGGCCGGTGATCCAGCCCTGAGCTCAAAATCGCTCCACTGATAATTACCCGTGGGTACGTCGAAGAATGGATTCTGCGCCTGATTGTCAATGGCTTTTCCATGCACTTCCTTGCCCGGAGCCCCACCCGCCGCAGTGGCAGACTGAAAAGCAGCCAGATCATTGTAAGGAATAAGGGCCGTGCAGCCGGTATTTCTCCATTGGATCAGCACCTGGTTTCGGGTTGTTATGCCTGGACGATAATAGAAGTTGTAATCCATCTGGTCTACTATCGGGTCAGTTTGCGTAGCCGCGCAAGTCCTTCGCTGGTCGGCCGTCACTCCGCGGCCATTGCGATCAGTGCGGCTACTGGAGATGAGGTTGTTGACCAGGTCAATGTTTCTTACGTTCCAGTCATCTTCGGGCAGCCTTTCGAATTCTGCGTGAAGCGGACGGTTATCGTCTATGATCAGAATATTATTTACGTTATCAATTAAAGTGTTGTTGTACACGGCTACATTGTTGGAGTTGACGATGAAAATGCCCGTGCCATTGCTCACGCACACATTGCCGGCAATGGTAGCCATCGTGCTTACTTCGTAGTAGATGCCCGCCGCCTGGTTGAAGCGCGACAGGTTCCGGTAGGCTTTCATCCCGTAATTGCCCATGTCCATCCAGAATCCCATGCTTAAATTATTTTCAAACACATTGTCCCGGATGTGGGCGCCGGGCGAACGCATGATCTTAAACCCGGCGGCTCCGTAGCTAACCCGGAAGTTTTCCGTGTTGTTGTAACTGAATACATTGTTTTCGATAATGGACTCATTGCCATTGTACATCTGAAAGCCTTTCTTGCCGTTGTAGCTGAAAATGTTGCGGTTGACAAAGAACTTCTTGCCCGCCGTTCCACCGGAAGCTCGCGCGCCTTCGGCGGCGCTGTAAGCCACCGTATTGCCTTCAACCAGCATGTCTTGGGATGCTACCTCAAAACTCCATCTGGCGTAGTGCAGAAATCCGAGGCCGCGAAGCACACTGCCCGCCGCCGTGAATCTGAAGGCTGTTTCACGGGAGGCTACTTCCACTACCTGACCGGTGGGATCTTTACCCAGCACGTAAGTACCGTTATTATCACGCGCATTATCCGCCAGGGTACCCCTATCCACCCAGAACTCGTTTTCCCCCAAAGTTACCTCCTCGCGGGTAGCTACCTGCCGCTGGGCTACGCCATTGATAAAGACCATTTCCCGGTACCTGGCCATTGGAAAGTTGGGATCAAGGGAACAAGTATTGGTTCCGTCCGGGCAGAAACTGCCAATGGCTACATTCTCGGTAGTAAGGCGCGGCAGTCCGTTCTTGGTCCACCGGTTATCGGCCGTTGCGGTCCAGCCGGCTGATACCTCCAGGCTGCCTTTGAACCATACTTTTTCGTGCGGATAGGGCTGGATCGTAACCCGCTTATTCACGTCGGTAAGGTTGGTTCCCGTCCGGTACTCACCTTCCCGCATCACAATGGTGGCTCCCGGAGAAGCCGCCGTGAAGGCTTTTCCAACCGTGGCGTACGGATTGCCCTCGGAGCCATTGCCCGTCTCATCATTTCCGGTGGCTGCCACAAATATGGCATTGCCCGGATAAGGATAGTCGGTATCAATAATGGATACCCGGCCATCGCCCCCGGGGACCTGGGCAATTGGGCTGCCGGGAGCGCAGTTCGGACAATCTTGCGCGGTAGCCCCGGCCAGACTCAGCCCTAAAAAGGTAAGGGTGAGCATAAACCGGCAGCGGGATACCATGCTGAATCCGGCCCGTTGTTTGGGTCTTTGTGTTTGCATACGCATTAAGTTAGCAGGTGTTTGGAGTGGTTTTACTGATGATCGCCGGTTTCTTACCGGCAGCCTTCAAAGCTACCGATACCCGGCCTGGTGCCCGGTGAATACGTCAGTCAAAAAAAGAGCAAAGTCAGCAGATAAGAATGAACAGAAAAACTGTACATTTTGCTTTAGAAAACGGCATTTTATATAGATTTAGTAACCAAAACGGTTCTAAAATGCAACTAATTCACGGTTACTCCGGGCGGAAACAGCCCCAAAACAATCCGGACGTAGTCAGCCATTCCGGTGTAAAAGTGCAGGTAAGACAATGGTTGACCTTTCCGGAAGCGGTAAGTCAACCGGGAAACGTAACCTATCCGTTGCGGACAAGCAGCCTTGAGCGGAATGAAAAGAAAAGCGTCACTTACTAAACCTATGCAGATAAGAACACTAACAGTCACCCGCTGCTACAGGTGATACCCGTACCACTGCTTGCAGGCGCCTGCTACGGCCGGATTCATCCAGGGAAACGTTAAAAATACGCCAGGCATTAAACTAAAAAGGCATGTATGAATCTTTTTACCTTAACAAGTGCCTGCAACACCTGCAGGAAAAGTTGCTTTGGGGGGTGAGTAAAAGCTGGACCAATAAAGAATTTGAAAAATTAAGTGAACAGATTTTTGATGCCTCACGCATACACATCAGCGTGGTTACCTTAAAACGCCTGTTTGGCCGAGCTAAAACCTATAAAAAAGAGTACAATCCGCAACTGGAGACTAAAAATGCACTGGCCATCTTTCTGGGTTATAAGAGCTGGCAGGAGTACAAAGAAAAAAACCCACTTACGCCCCCAGCCCTGGCCGGGAGGCCAGTTACGGGCGCCCCTGTTCCCGACCATCCACCCGTTTCTCTCCCGGCGGATGCGTGGCCGGCCGGCAGCCACGGAGCAGGCCCGTTCAGGGACCAATAAACGGAGAGGAGCCGCATTTCTGCTGATTTGTATTCTTTTTGCCGGGCTGGGGTACGCTTTTTTTGCCTCTTCCCAAAGCATTGAGCATTTAAAGTACAAAGTAACCTTTCGGGGCGAACGCTTGCAGGGCCGCGCCCCGCATACGGTACGCTTTCATTATGACATCTCTATGATTAAAACCGGTAGCGTCTATCTGCTTTTCGGGGACAGTACCAGGACCGTTTTAAACAAGGATGAACACGTTATTACGCATACGTACTTCCGCCCCGGTTTTTATATGCCTACCCTGGCTATCGGGGGTAAAGGGTTCACTTCTCTCAATACTCATATTACCAGCGAAGGCTGGAGTAGCTTTTTAAGTTATCAGGGAGATACCGATCCGGTGCGGCGTAATACGGCTGAGAGGGGAGTACTCAACGTTTCGCCCCAGGAGGCCCATCTGTTCGGGGCTGATACCACCGAACCGTACGCCATTGAACACAATTACGTTCAGGATCTGAATGTATCAGGCGATGATATGGTGTACGAAACCAGGTTGCGGATCAATCCGTTCCTGATTCATTCGCGGTGTTATAACATTGTTTGTATTTTACAGGGCGAACAGGATAAGGTGAGAATCAATTTTGCCAGGCCCGGCTGCATGAGTATTGTGCGCGTACGGTTCGCAGATAAGCTGCTCCGGGGCAGCCACGATAACCTCTCCGCTTTTGAACAGGATTTTACGCAGTGGCGGGTTGTACGGGTAGAAGTAAAAAACAAGAAGATAAACGTGTTTCTGGATAACACGCTCCTTTACTCAACCATGTACCAGCATACCATCGGCAAGATAAAAGGGATTACTTACAAACTGACCAGTAATGGGTTTATTGACTACGTGAGGCTGTCCAACGCCGCCGGTCAGTTAATCTACCAGGATGATTTTGGCGGTTAAGGAGGCCACTACGGAAGCTGTTATAAGGATTGCAGCGGCAGTAAGGCTATGGCAACCCGGTATGACCGGTTACAAAAGCACCGGCCCTGCCCCGGTACCAAGCCGGCAAGTCCTGTTGCGCTGAAGCCGGACTTACCATCCTCTTTTTACGCCTCAGGACGATTTATTATCTTTATACGTGTTTTATTTCATTATGAAAAAACTGCCTTACTCCATCCTGATCTGGTATGTGCTCAGTTGTTGGGTCGCACTTCCGGCATCTGCCCAGTCACAAAACCGCCTGGCTCCGGGTAAAAAGCCGGTGAATGTCCTGTTCATTGCCGTCGACGATTTGCGCAACGAGTTAGGCTGTTACGGCCAGTCACACATTATTTCGCCCCATATTGATAAGCTGGCCGCCCGGGGAATGGTCTTTGAGCGGGCCTATTGCCAGCAGGCCGTCTGCTCCCCGTCGCGCACCAGTCTGCTGACCGGTCTGCGGCCCGCTACCACGAAAGTGACGGATCTGAGAACCCATTTCAGAAATACCATTCCGGCCGCCGTAACGCTGCCGCAGTATTTCAGGCAGCAGGGATACCATACCTTTTCCATGGGGAAAATTTTTCATAATGGGCTCGACGATTCTTTGTCCTGGAGTGAGCCTTCCTGGTGGCCGGCGTCCAAAGGGGAGCGGTACGTGAAGCAGGAAAACCGGGACCGGGTGAAAAACAAAGAAAAAGGTCCGGCCTACGAATCGGCCGATGCCCCCGATAATGCCTACCTGGACGGCAAGGTTGCCGAACACGCCGTGGAGGCGCTGAAAAAGGTGCAAAACAGCCGGCAACCTTTTTTTATGGCCGTTGGCTTCAGCAAGCCCCACCTGCCGTTTGCAGCGCCCAGGAAATACTGGGATCTGTACGATGCGGCTGACATAAAACTGGCTGACAACCCGGATCATCCCCGGCACATGCCCGAAATCGCCCTGACCAATTCGGGCGAAATGCGCGCTGCCTACACTATTCCGCCGGGCGTAGTCGGCGACACCCTGGCCCGCCACCTGAGACACGGTTATTACGCCTGCGTGAGCTTTGTGGATGCCCAGATCGGAAAAGTGCTCACAGAACTGCAGCGTCTGGGACTGGAGGAAAATACCATTGTTATTTTATGGGGTGACCACGGCTTTAAGCTGGGCGAATACCGGGAATGGGGCAAACACACCAATTTTGAGCTGGATGCCCGGGTGCCTTTACTCCTGAGCTATCCCGGCATGAAACAGCCGGGTAAAAAAACAAACGGAATCGTGGAGCTCATTGACGTGTATCCCAGCTTGTGCGAGCTGGCGGGACTTCCGGTACCTGACGGTCTGGAAGGCAGGAGCTTTGTTCCCCTGCTGGAGAGTCCGGAAAAACCATGGAAACCGGCCGCCTTCAGTCAGCATACGAGGGAATTTTATAAAAGGGATCAGTATCCCAACCGGGACGTGATGGGTTACTCGGTCCGTACTGACCGCTACCGTTTCACCCGGTGGCAACGCGGACCTGCCGGTAAACCCGGGGAAGTGATCGCTACCGAATTGTACGACTATCAGAAAGGCCCCCGGGAAAAGGTAAATCTGGCCGGTGATCCGGCCTATGCCGCGCTGGTCAGGGAGATGACCGTACTGCTTGAAAAAGGAGGGAGTGCCGCCTTACCTGAATAGCGTAAGGGCTGCCCCCGGGCAGTACACACCTCCTTTTTGCGCCGGAAAGTTGGCAGCCATCCTCCGCGTACAGGCCGGCAAAGCCGTATGCGGGCTGTTTTTCTGTATTGAAAAACAATGTATCAATGTATGCAGTATGTACAGTTCAGGTATTCCCTTTCCGGAAAAAGAGCTTATTTTAGTTTCTCAGGTAAAGACAGGATTTAAATGGTATACATAACAGTAAATGTTGGATGCAATTTTCGAAAATACGAAAGTTGTGCTGATGCTGCAGAGCCAGCCTTTACCAGATAAAATACCTTCATTTTTTTAATGAGATCAGCCATCCTTTCGGATAATAGATATAGGCCTGGTGTCAGAAAAAGCGATCCCCCGTTTAAATAAGGAGATTTCAGGAAGATCCGGTGGTCTTTAACGCAAACATTTTAGCATAGAACTGACCCTGACAACCTCTTCCATTTATGTTATGCACAAGCCCTTTTACTCTTTTTCAATAGGTGTACTTTTCTTCCTTTTGCTGCTGCCGCTCCTGAGTTACTTCCGTTCAGCGCCGGAAGCAGCCATGCCCACGGCCCGGCAACCCAGGACGCCGTATAATGTATTATTCATTGCCATTGATGACCTGCGGCCGGAACTGGGCTGCTACGGCGTGAAAGCCATGCAGGCGCCCAATATTGACGGGTTAGCGGCCGAAGGGTTGGTCTTTGAACGGGCCTATTGCCAGCAGGCCGTCTGTTCCCCGTCGCGCACCAGCTTGCTGACCGGTCTGCGGCCCGACGGCACCAAAGTATACGATCTGGTCACCCACTTCCGCAAAACGGTACCCGGCGTGATTACGCTGCCCCAGCATTTCAAAAACAATGGGTACCACACGGTGAGCGTGGGCAAGATCTTCCACAACAACCTGGACGACGAGCTCTCGTGGAGCGAAAAACCGGACACCCCCAAAGGGAAAGGCAAGGGCTGGCGGGGGTATTTACTGCCCGAAAACGTCGCCATCTCCGAAGCCAATGCCGGCGCCGCGAAAGGCAGCGGACCCGCCACCGAAGCCGCTGATCTGCCGGATTCACTCTACGAAGACACCCAGATTGCGATGAAGGCCGTCCGGATGCTACGCGGGATCAAGGCCAGCAACAAGCCCTTCTTTTTTGCGGTAGGGATGGCCAAGCCGCATTTACCCTTTGTGGCCCCCAAAAAGTACTGGGACCGGTACCGGCGCGAACAGTTTGCATTACCGGTCCATGACGAGAGTGCGCAGCATGCCCCCGCTTACGCCATGACCAACTCCGGTGAGCTACGTGCCTACACCGATATTCCGCCAGAAGGCCCGATTTCAACGGAGAAAGCCCGGGAGTTGATGCACGGCTATTACGCGGCTACTACCTTTATGGATGCCCAGCTCGGGATGGTACTGGAGGAGCTGAAAAGGTTGGGTCTGGATAAAAACACGATTGTAGTCCTGTGGGGCGACCACGGCTGGAAACTCGGGGAGTACGGCCAGTGGTGCAAGCACACCAATTACGAGGTGGATACCCGTTCCCCTCTGATTGTACGGGTGCCCGGCATGGGGGCCAGGGGTAAAAAGACAAGAGCCCTGGTAGAGTTTGTAGACATATACCCCTCCCTGGCGCAACTGGCCGGCTTGCCCCTGCCGGCGCATCTGCAGGGACACAGTTTCGCCCCGCTGCTGGATAAGCCGGATCAGCCCTGGAAAAGAGCGGCCTTCAGCCAGTATCCCCGCAAGGACAATCTGATGGGGTACGCCATGCGCACCGACCGGTACCGTTTTGTGTCGTGGCAGGATTATAAGGACCATCACCAGGTAGTAGCCGCTGAGCTGTACGACCACCGGACTGATCCGCAGGAAACGGTCAACCTGGCCGGCCAGGCCCAGTACGCCAGGCTGGTTGGGGAGTTCACCAAACAAGTAGAGGCGGGCAAGACGACGGGCATCCAGCCGGGCTTACAGGCGGACTGACTTTTTCAGAATTTCTTATTTTCGGGGCGGGGTAATCCAAATTTTAGTTTAGACTTGTTGGTTATTGTAAATCAATGAATTACCCGAAAACCACCCCCGGCCCCTCCTTATCAAGGAGGGGAGTCTGCACCACCATCTCCGGATCAGGGGAAGTTTCCTGACGGTCCCCCTCCTTGATAAGGAGGGGACAGGGGTGGTTTTCCTGAAAATAAGTACAACCTGTTGAAAATCAACTACAAACAAGTCTTTTGAATGATTTAAAACCTATCCCTCGCAAACATCACGTTCATATGTTCCATTTTTCACTGCGTATTATTAAAGTTACTTTGTGTGTAGGCCTGGGACTTTGGCTGTCCACCACCGAGTCAGCCGCCCAGAAAACGGTGATTAAAGTTAATCCCGCTACTAATTCAGGCCCGGTCCATCCGGGCATCTACGGGCTGAATCAACGCTGGTTTGACTACGATATCAGCCTTTGGGAACCCAAAAAAGGGGAGGAGTCTCCCCTGATAAAAACGTATACCGACATCGGCTTTCGCTCCCTGCGGTACCCGGCCGGTACGGCGGCCGATGCGTTTTACTGGAAAAGAACGATTGGTCCCCCCGAGAAGCGTGCCAACGTCATTGAAGGCCACACCTGGGAAGGAAGGAGAAGAGCGGCCGGCGGTGATGCCGGCGGGGGGGGCGGTCCGCTGCCGGTACCCTTTGGGCTGGATGAAGCCCTGCGGTTCTGCGAGAAAACGGGTTCTACGTTCATCTACATGTACAATTTCGGTACCGGCAGCGCCACCGACGCCGCCGACCTGGTGGAGTACGTGAATGCTCCCGTAGGGACGAATCCGAACGGGGGCGTAGCCTGGGCGCAGGTACGGGCCCATAACGGGCATCCGGAGCCCTACGGAGTAAAATACTTTGAGATGGGCAACGAAATGTACATCGGCGGCAGGCAGCACTTCTGGCTGGAGGGCAAATCCAGACACTCCCATACGTACAAGTATTGTTTCGGGGACACGGTCCGCTTTACCCGCCAGCTGGTCGGGGAGTTTGATGCGCAGTCCATCCGGGCGGCCCAGAGCAACTACGGCGTAAACCAGGTCAAATACCTCCGCTACGCCCCCATTCTGCCCGGCACGGATTCGCTGTACGTAGGCGGGATTCCCTGGCAGCGGGTGGACAATCTGAGGGATCACGGCGCGGAGAACGTCTACGTGCTGGATAGCTACACGGGTAAAATCACCTTCGGGGACGGCGTCCACGGGAACCTGCCCCTGCATAAAGACTCCATTGCCACGATCCGGGCCAGCTATACTTCCGCGCGGGACGGCTACGATGATTACTACCGGGCCATGAAAGCCGTGGACCCCACCGTGCGGGTGTACAGCTGCCTCATTGACCGGGATTTTATCCAGACGATGGGAGCAACTTCCCCCTATGACGGCGTGAGTATCCATCCCTACGCCGGCTTCTGGAATATGCCCACCAAAGAATCAATGGACAATTACCACGACCTGATCCTGTCCAACTCCGACGAGGAGGCCGACAGCGCCCGGCACACGCTGGCGTTGATCCGAAGGACGGTAAGTCCCCGGCGGAAAGATTCGGTGGATATTCTCTTTACCGAATACGGAATTGCCCTGCGCGATATTACCCAGGGATATGGCGTTTCGCTGGACGACGCCCTCTACGGGGCCCGGATGGTGATGGCCGCCATTGACCTGAACATGGCTTTAACCAGTAAACACGCCATCACCGGGCTTATCGGTACGGCCCCGCACTTTGTGGTATCTCCCGCCGGGTACATGTACAAAATGTTCACCCATCAGTTCGGCCCTACCCGGATTGCTTCCTCCATCACCAACAATCCGGCCCGGCCCATCGTGCCCAATGCGTTCTATGAAAAGCTTAACAAGGGGCGTACCTCCCTGCCTAAGCTCCACGTCTCGGCCAGCAAGGACGCAGCGGGCAACGTGTACCTGATGGTACTCAACCGCGACCGGGCCGATGCAGTGGCTGCCTCAGTTGAACTGGCTAAGTATCGCCTCTCTGACAGCCAGGCAACGGTCTGGACCCTGAACGGCCCCGGCTATACTTCCTTTAACACCGTCGAGAATCCCCGTAATGTATCTATTCAGGAATCAACCATGCCGGTAGGAGGCAAATCTTTTGACTATACTTTTCCGGCCCATTCGATAACTGCCATCAAGCTGAAAGGAAAAGCCAGATAATAGTAATAACCCCGTCAATCGCAACCTGGCCTTAACCATACGATTTGCGTAACTCCTTTTTTTAGTGACCCGGATGAAAAATATAAAAAATAAAATTTTTAAAGTAAGTCTGGCAACGCTGTCAATAGCCGCTCTTACCTGTACCGTTCCCCAAAGGAATACGGCTGATCAGCCAGCGGCAAAACCTGCGGTTACTCCTACTCCTGCCCCTTCCCGGGTGTATTTGTCGCCGGAAGCAAGCCTGAAAACGATGCACCTGCCGGAAGGCTACCGGCTGGAACTGGTAGCGGGCGAACCCATGGTCCAGGAGCCCGTAGCGGTTGCCTGGGACGGGAATGGGAGAATGTACGTGGCTGAAATGATCACTTACATGCTCGACGCGGATGCGACGGGGGAACAGGAACCCAAAAGCCGCATCTCGCTGCTGGAAGACACGGACAATGATGGTAAAATGGATAAGCGCAGCGTTTTTATTGACAGTCTGCTCCTGCCCAGAATGATCCAGTGCGTGGGAAACGAACTGCTGGTCAACGAAACCAATACCATCGCCATCCACAGCTACCAAGACACGGACGGCGACGGAAAAGCTGATGAGAAAAAGGCGCTCCACCGGAATGAGGAGTACGTAGTCAACGACGCCAACATGGAGCACCAGCGCAGCGGCCTGGACTGGAACCTGGACAACTGGATGTACCTCACCTACGATCCGGTCCGGTTCCGCTACACGAACGGGGTCCTCAGGGTAGATACGATCACAAGCGGCTCCAGTTCGCAGTGGGGCCTCACCCACGATGACTACGGCCGCTTGTTTTATTCCAGCGCCGGGGGCGAAAGACCAGCAGTGAGTTTTCAGATCAATCCCGTCTACGGAAGACTTGAATTTCCCGACCAGTACAGCGAGGCGTTCAGGGAAGTATGGCCCGTGATGGCTACGCCCGATGTGCAGGGGGGCTACAAAAGACTGCGGCCTGATGTGACACTGAATCATTTTACCGGGGCCTGCGGCCAGTCCATCTTCCGGGGCGACCGTCTGCCGGCAGATCTGGTGGGAGACTATATTGTTTGTGAACCCGTAGGGAGAATCGTGCGACGGGCGAAGGTAATTAACCAACAGGGCAAAACGGTCCTGGAAAACGCCTACCACCAGCGGGAATTTATCGCCTCCACGGACCTGAACTTCCGGCCGGTAAACTCGGCTACCGGTCCCGACGGAAATCTGTACATCGTGGACATGCACCGGGGCATCATCCAGCAGGGCAACTGGACCAAGCGGGGGTCTTTCCTGCGCAACCGGATTGACAGTCTGGGCCTGGCCAAAAATACCGGCCACGGCCGTATTTATAGGGTAGTGCACGACGACTACAAACGGGGACCCAAGCCTAATATGCTGAACGAATCAAGCAGCAGGCTGCTTTCCTACCTGGACCATTCCAACGGCTGGTGGCGGGATAACGCCCAGAAACAGCTCATTGTGCTCGGGGACAAATCTGTGATCCCGGCCCTCAGACAGATGGCCGCCGGTGGGCCTGCTCCCGCCGTCAAAAAGCCTGGTCACCTGGCCGTGATCCACGCCCTGTGGACCCTGGAAGGGCTGGAGGCAATGGATCAGGAAACCGTTCTCAAGGCGCTACAGCACCCCCACCCCCAGGTCAGGAGAACGGCCGTATGGATCAGTGAACCCTACCTGAAGCGAAACGACGCCCAAATGATAGGGGCCGTGGGGGAACTGATCAATGATGCCGACGACGACGTGCGGGTGCAGTTGCTCTTGTCCCTCTACAGCAGCAAAGCCGGGAAAGCCAAGCCATTAATAAAGGAATTGCTGGACCGTAACCCGGATCACCAGATGCTGCAAGCGACCAAAGCCGCCCTGGACAAGAATGAAGACGTGAGAACATTCGGTGCCCGGCTGGCCGATATGCCAAAAGAGGACCGCAGTTTAATCCTCAGCGGAGCGGCCATCTTCAAATCGCTCTGCGGCAGTTGCCACGGCCCGGACGGAAAAGGACTGGCCTCCGGTGGACCCCTGCTGACGGCGCCTGCCCTGGTGGGGTCGAAACGCCTGCAGTTTGCCGAGACAAACACGGCTACCCGCATCGTACTGCACGGCTTAACCGGACCCATTGACGGCAAGACCTACTCCAGCCTCATGCCCTCTATGTCCCACAACAGCGACGAGTGGATTGCTTCCGTGGTCAGTTACATCCGCTACGAGTTCGGCCAGCCCGTCCGCAAAGGCGGCGCGCCCCTCTCCCCGGTTGTCAGGCCCGAGGAGGTAAAAAAGGTCAGGGAGCAGGACGCTGCCCGAAATCAAGCCTGGACTATAGCCGAACTGGAAATAAAAAAGAAGGAAGAATCACCGGCCCCGGAAGCTTCCGGCAGCAGTAAATAAGTGCAGGATGTTGTTGTTCCGGATTTTGAGTCTTCTCAAACAAAACCACTTTTAACCTGATGAAATATACGCTTATAGTATGGTTGGCAGTTACCGTCTGTATCGGACTACAAACAGCTGGTACGGCCAATGCTTTGGGTAAAGAGGTTCCCCAAAAACCCAACATCCTTTTTATTTTTGCCGACGATTTAGGTTGGGGCGATCTGGGTTGCTACGGCAATAAGCGGGTCAAAACGCCCAATATTGATAAGCTGGCGACCCAGGGAACGCTGTTTACCCAGTTTTACGTCAACGGCTCGGTTTGCTCTCCCAGCCGCACGGCTTTCATGACCGGTCATTTTCCGGCCCGCCACCGCGTTCACGGCCACTTCGATCCTAGGCTGAACCAGAAACGCGACATGCCCGACTGGCTCGACGCTGATGTAACTACGGTGACGGATTTGCTCCAAAAGCAGGGCTACACCACGGCCCACTTCGGCAAATGGCACCTGGGCAGCGGACCCGGTGAACCCGGCGCTGCCGCCTACGGTCTGGATGTGCGCAAGATTGATACCGACCCGGATGAGGTAAACGAAATGAGCATCTGGAAACCGGAAGCCCGGCCCACCAGCTCGAAAACGGTAGTGGACCACACCCTTGATTTTATTTCAAAAAATGCCGGCAAGCCTTTTTACATCAATACCTGGTTTGCTGACCCGCACGCAACGTTGAATCCATCCGAAGAGCAGATGGAGCCATACCGGGGCATGGGGCCGGGCAAAAAGATTCCGCACCGCAGCACCTGGGAGATCTACTACGCCACCGTTACCGAAATGGATAAACAGGTGGGCCGCCTGCTCGAGGGCTTGCAGCAGAAAGGGCTGGCTGACAATACCATCGTTGTTTTTTCGAGTGACAACGGTCCGGAAGAAATTGAAATATTCAATGCCAGCCACAGCGGGGTAGGCAGCGCCGGTCCCCTGCGCGGCCGCAAACGCAGCTTGTACGACGGCGGGGTGCGGGTTCCTTTTATCGTGCGCTGGCCGGGCAGCGTACCGGCCGGGAAGGTAAATACGCAGTCGGTCGTGACAGCCGTTGATTTTCTACCTACCGTGGCTCAACTGGCGGGCGCCAAAGTGCCGCCGGATGTAAAACCGGATGGGGAAGATGTAAGTGACATTTTACTGGGCCAGAACCGCGTTCGCACCCGGCCCATCATGTGGGAGTGGCGCTACCGCATCTTCGGCCACATCTGGAACCAGAGCCCCATGCTGGCCATCCGCGACGGCAATTGGAAATTGCTGCTGAACCCGGACCGCAGCCGGGTAGAATTGTACGACATGACGAGAGACCCTTCGGAAGTAAACAACGTGGCCGCCCAGAACGGAAAAGTGGTGGATAAAATGGCCGCAACCGTTCTGGCCTGGCAGCAAACGTTGCCCAAGGGCTTTGTGGAAGAAACTGCCGGTGAAAATAATTACCCCTGGCCGGGCAAGACCCCTTGAAATACAAAATGCGGATGGAGGGTTGGAACGCCAAAATTGCGTTTAATCAACCGGATAGGCTCCACCTCAATGGCGTGGGGTTTCAAACCTGCGCCATTGAGGAAAATGACCGGTATTTTTCAGCTCTCGATTCGCATTAATAAGATGCATTCAATCGTTCTCTTTTGAGTGGCTTAGCAGGTAAGCCACTTTTCCATTTAAAACTTCGCATGAACAAGAGTCTCTTTTATACATTGCTGCTGGCCGGAGCTTTGGGTTGCCGTTCTTCCCAGGTCATTGATCATTCAACTAACGGGGCATCCGGCAGCGAACCGCCGCCGGCCGCTAACTGGTTTGCGCAGAGCCTCTTTATGCTGCACGAGGATCACCACATCAAAGTGGATACGGAAGTAGGTAAGAATGCCGACCCGCAGGAAACGGCCCGCATTATTGCCTTGTCCAGGCCGGATGCGATCCAGATCCACGCCAAAGGCCGGCCGGGCTACGCCTCTTATCCGACCAAAATCGGCTGGACGCCTCCCAGGTACGAACGCGACGTCCTGAAAATCTGGCGCGACATTGCCCGGAAAGACGGTTACCACTATTCCATTTATTATAACCTGGGACGCGATTTGGAAGTACAGACCCGCAAGCCGGAGTGGAACCGGGTAAACGCCGAGGGCAAGCTCCAGGACGCGGCCTTGTGCTACCACTCCGGCGTAGCGGAAGGGTATTTGTGGCCCATGATCGAAGAAATTATGACCAATTATAAGCCGGACGGCCTTTGGTTTGATGGCTCGGTTTTTACCATTAAAAATTGTTACTGCCAGGTTTGTAAAACCCGGTTTGAAAAGGAAAAAGGCCTGTCCGCACCCGCTACGCCCAATCAGCCGGGCTGGACTGCCTACAAAGACATGCAGCGCCAGATTTACCGCGAGTTCCTGGCTGAAACCGTAGACAGGATCAAGGCAAAAGACCCCAACTGCCTCGTCACCATCAATCTGGCGTATTCGATGCACATGCCCGAAAAACCCTACGAAGGCCTGGATTATTTTACGGCCGATTTTGGCAATGAGGTGGAAGAACTCTCGCAGGAAGCGCATTGGTACGATAACCAGGACAAACCCTTCGAGATTATGACCACGGTGCACCTGGCCGGGGGCAATGGCAAAGAGCGCCAGCCCAAACCAAAAGGGCAGTTGGAGCAGGAAATGGCCATTATAGTAGCCAACGGCGGCCGTTACAACGGCTGGGACAATCCCGATTCCAAAAGCGCCATCAGCGCCGCCATGGGGGAGCATCTGCGCGAGGTGGTGGCGCCGTTTCTAAGAGCCCGCCAGCCCTGGCTTCTACAGTCAGAACGGCAGCCGGATATTTCTTTCCTGTACAGTGCCACGGCGCATTATGCGGCCACCGATTCCTTGCCTAACGCTTTTCAAAACGGTGGGTATATGGTGCCGGTGACTGATAATATCTGGCAGGCCGGCCTGAATTACGAAATGCTGCCGGAATACAAGCTGGACGAGGGGGCAATCGGGAGCAAACTGGTGCTGGTAGAAAACCCGGCTGCCCTGAGCGAAAGCAACGTAAAGGCGCTCCGGGAATACGCCGGGTCGGGCGGTACGATCCTGGTTACCGGGCAGGGAGTGATGGCCGGCCGGATGCCCGAACTACTGGGGATTGCTCCGCCCGACAGCGCGGCAGCAGCCACCGATTTACGGGTAGCGGGTAAGAAGCAAACGCACACGTTTACGCACAAATTCTACCGTACTCAGGCCCGGGGGGCGCAGGTTCTGTTAAAAGCAAAAGAGGCCCGGGGCACCGAATACCCCTTGCTGACCAGCTACCCGGTAGGCAAAGGAAAAGCAATGGCGGTGCTGATGCCGTTAGTAAGCCGGGAGAAGGGCACACCCTACCCGGTACCGGCTGCTTTACTGGCGGAAATACTGGCAGAAGCCCTACCTACTGAGCAACGCTTACTGGTAACGGATGCCCCGCCCACGGTGGAAACAGTGCTGCGCCGGAAAAATAATCAGCATATCATCCACCTGGTCAATCACGCGGAGGGTGAGCGGGAACTGCTGAGAATAACCTGGCATAAGTATTATAAAATTACCAATATCCCGCCCGTGCCGGCCACGCATATTTCGGTAAAGCTGCCCGTAAAGCCTGCCTCGGTAAAGTTGCAACCCCAAAACCAGGAAATTCAAAACTGGCAATTTAAGGATGGTCGCCTCGAAGCAGACGTACCTGGATTTGCCATTCACCAGATGGTGGTAGCGGAATAAAAGGATACGAATGAACTACTATGACTAAAGCGAACCAATATCAGTATGCGACAGGAGTAGGCGTAACTACTGCTTTTATTTTCCTTGTTTTAGTGTTTGGGCTGATAGTCGAAGGATATGCCCAGCAAGGAGCCATATCGCCGGCCCCTGCAAAAACCCCGGCCAACCCTTTGCAGGAAGCGGGTTGGGGCTTATTTACGCATTATTTAAAGGTGCCAAAGGCTGATACGGAAGCCGAACGGGTGGAACTTTGGAATAAAAAGGTGAATAGTTTTGATGCAGAAGGCCTGGCCAGTCAATTAGAGAAAGTAGGAGCGGAGTACTATTTTGGAAGGCAAGCAAACCACCTTTGAAGGCGGCATGCGGGTGCCGGGCATCGTCTCCTGGAAAGGCCGCATCAAAGCCGGTCAAACTACCGGTCAATTGGGTACTACTATGGACTTGTTGCCCACCCTGGTCACATTAACGAATAGTCAGTTACCTGCGGGTCATAGCCTGGACGGAATGGATATATCCGGTGTGCTGTTAGGTAAAACCCCTCCATTTGATCGTGATTTTGCTTATATCTACAGTAGCGGGTTAGAAGCCTACCGTTCAGGTAACTGGAAATTGAAATTGCCTTATAAGGGCACGGTTGGCGTACCCAATAAATTGAAAGAAGTAGCTCCCCACCCCATCCTGCTTTTTGACTTGCAAACTGATCCGGGCGAAAAAGTGAACCTAGCCGGGCAGCTGCCGGAAAAAGTAAAAGAAATGGAAGCTAAAATAGCGGCTTTCAAACAGGAATCAGGTGCGCTGACGTTCGACCGGGGCACAAAATAAGATTTATAGCCAAAAAGAACCCTACCTAGTCCCTTATGATTCCAAAATGTAGGTATACGAGCCTCAGTTTGTGGCTGCTATTCTTTGTTTTTCCTGGTCTGCCATCATTCTCTCAGGAACAGCCTGCTATCAGGCCCGAAGAGAAAGTCTATAAGCAGATCAATGGCGTTGTTTTGAAAGCTTACGTTTATTACCCGCCTGATTACCGGCAGGGCAAAAAATACCCGGTCATTTTATTCTTCTTCGGGGGCGGCTGGAATAGTGGAAAAGTAAGCCAGTTCCAACAACACAGTCAGTACTTTGCCCGGCGCGGCATGATTGCCGTTACGGCTGATTACCGCGTAGCATCACGTCACCAAACAACTCCTTTACAAGCCGTTGCCGACGCAAAATCGTGCGTGCGCTGGTTACGGCAAGAAGCTGAATCTCTGGGCGTTGATACGGGTCGCGTTATCGTCAGCGGTGGCTCGGCCGGGGGGCACCTGGCGGCGGCAACGGCTACCTTGCCCGGTTTTGATGAACCAGGTGAGGCTACCACAGTTAGTGCCAGGCCAAATGCATTAATCCTGTTTAATCCGGTCGTTAATACCTCAGCCAGTGGCTACGGGGCGGAGAAACTGGGTGCGCAAGCCATAGCGGCCTCGCCGGTTCATCACATTACCAAAAATCTGCCGCCAACCCTTATTTTCCACGGGACCGCTGATACAACTGTGCCTTACGAAAATGTACAGGAATTTCAGGCTAAAATGCTGGCGGCCGGGAACCGTTGTGAACTGACGCCATTCGAAGACCAGGGACACGGATTTTTTAACTACAAGGAGCAAAACCAGGAAAATTATTTAAAGACAGTCGTCCTCGCCGACAAATTTCTTGTATCCTTAGGCTTTGTTGATCCGCTGCCGGCTGAGCATAAGTAACAAGTTTAAGTTTTCTTGCTTGATTTCTCTTGCAACCGGTTCTCCTTAAAAGAACGAGTTGCCGCATACATGACAATTTTAAAAAATACAGGAATAGGACATCAGGAAAATCACATCTGGCAAGCAGCAGTACCTGTAATCTGCACTTATAATTTTTAGTGAATTTTTAACTGATGCAGCCGAAAGCTGACATTCCATAAAAGGAAAGAAATCAACCGTCTTTCATCTCTGACTCAACATTTTGTCCCGGCTTCAGCCAAGGACAGTAACTGGGTTGCAAAGTTAGTTATTTGACTATTCCAACAATCTATGGATATAGCTTTTGATCTGAAAACCAGACATCTGGCTTTGGCGTAAATAAGGTATTCCCCTTCGAGCCGCCTGCCTTAAATCTGGTTTTCCATTGCCTTAACCTTTTACCTTAAGTCTTATGCAAAAAACTTTTTCTGACGCAAAAAATGAGAAGAATGCGGCTGCTCCTGCGTTTTTCCGGCGCCGTTCTTTCCTGCGTTCGGCCGGCATGGCTACTGCTTCGGCAGCAGTATTGCTTTCCGGCTGCAATTCTCATCTGGATGAATTTCTCGATGAGGTGGGCGACAAATCAGTCAAGGAGCTCATCAGTCTTTCCAGCGGTGACAAGGGCGTGCTCAATTACGCCTACACGCTGGAACAGTTGGAAGCCGCCTTTTTCACCATGGCGGTGAACAACCAGAGTTTTATGAACGGGCTTACTTCCGCTGACCGCCGGTTTTTCACGGAAGTCCGCAACCATGAGGTGGTTCACGTGGAATTTTTCAAAGCCGTTCTGGGAAATGATGCCATTCCTGATCTGAAGTTCAATTTCAGCTCCATCAACTTCAGCAACCGCAATCAGGTGCTGCGCACAGCCAGCATGTTTGAGGACCTTGGCGTAGCCGCTTACAACGGCGCGGGCAAATACCTCTCCAGCCCGGCCAATCTGCTGCTTGCCGGCAAGATCGTGTCGGTGGAAGCCCGCCACGCGGCGTATTTCCGGGAGATTCTGGACAACTACGATCCGGGCTCCGGAAATCCGGTTTCCTTTGCCGGTGATGATATTATAGATGAGAATGGGCTTGACCTGGCCCTGCCTCCTGACGAGGTGCTTGCCCGAGCTGCCCCTTATATCCTGCCCGATATAGACGTAAGCAGAATCATGTAACCTCCACCTGAACAAAACTCAAGATCATGAACATATTCAATCTCATCGAATCACTCGATAACAAAGACGCAAAGCTGAAAGAGCATACGGATCTTTCCAACCGGCGGGACGTATTCCGTTCGCTGGGAGACTCTGGCAGGAAGCTGGCCCTTGGCACCTTCACAGTGGGTGCAGCCACGGTGGCTTCTTCCAAAAAGGCAATGGCCCAGGGCGGCAGCGGTGTGGTGGACGTGCTCAACTTTGCCCTGCTGCTGGAGCATCTGGAAGCAGATTTCTACCAGATGGCCCTTGACTCCGGGGTGATCCCTTCGGGCACGCCCGAGAGAGTCTTCATGCAGATCGGCAAGCACGAGCGGCAGCACGTGGACTTTCTGATGAAGACAATCAACGCCCTTGGCGGCATGCCCATCCAAAAGCCCGGGTTTGACTTTACGGCCGGCGGCATGTTTATGCCCTTTGCCAACTACGGCCAGTTTCTGAGTCTGGCGCAGGCTTTTGAAGATACGGGTGTGAGAGCCTACAAGGGACAGGCAGCCAATCTGATGAGCAACGACGCCGTGCTGACGGCTGCCCTGCAGATCCACTCGGTGGAAGCACGGCACGCGGCAAGGGTGCGCCGCCTGAGAGGCGTGCAGAGCTGGCACCTGAGAACCGAGCGGGACCGCAACGTGGCGGCAGTGTACGCCGGTGAAGACAACGTAGTGCAGGGCGGGGTGGATCTGACCATGGTGGTCAATGATCCCATGATCAGCCGCGAAGACATTGCAGAGTCTTTCGACGAGCCGCTGACCAGAGCCGAAGTAACCGCCATTGCCTCTATGTTTATTGTCTCTTAGACGGGAGACTGTCGGCTCCTGATCAATGTAGCGGCAAGGATGATCCTTCAACAGAAAACCCCTGCCAGTTGTGGCAGGAGGATGGGCTTCTTTTTTCCTGCCGGATGCAGGATACTTAATTCTATAATTCTTCTATATTTTTTTTAACCGGCTACATTTATGAAAAACAACCTGTTATCAGCTATGACCTCAAGGTGGGGAAAAAATGGGTCTCAAGTAAAGTCAGGCTTTCACCCGGCAATGCCGACCTTTTGGGTCGCGGCTTTTTTTAGTATTGCCCTTGTGCTTTCGGGCTGCGAAGCCATTAAAAATTTACTTGATGAGGAGGAACGCCCTAAGCAGAACTTTGAGCCATCCGCTCAATTTCCCGTTATACAGCTCCCCAGGGGTTACAAGATTGAGAAAGTAGCAAGTGAGCTTACCTATCCCACTTCCGTGGCCTGGGATGACCAGGGGCGGATGTATGTAGCCGAGGCCGGAGGGGCATTCTTGGATGAGCCAGCGCCCGCCCGGATCATGAGGATAGAAAACGGAGAGGCGATAGAAGTGGCTAATCTGGAGCAAAAGGGCATATATCCCGCCATATCGGGCATGGTCTGGCACAAGGGTGCCCTTTACTTTACCCACCGGGCTGATGACATGACCGGCGCCGTTTCCCGTATGACACCTGACGGTACGGTAACCGAACTCTTCAGAGGGTTTGTCGACAGCCAGACCGACCACCAGCTTAATGATATAAGAGTAGGCCCGGACGGACGCCTGTATTTTGCCTCAGGTCTTGGTGGTAACTCAGCAGTTATGGCACAAGACATGACACCCTTTGTCCTCAAGAATCCGACTACGGCACGCGCCACTCCGGCTAAGGATATTGTGCTGACGGGGCGAAACTTTAAAGTAGCCAACTACCTCACCAAGGATGTATTTGGTGACACGGTGGCGACGGGTGCTTTCGTTCCTTTCGGCACTGCGACCAAGCCGGGGCAGGTGATCAAGGGCGTTAAGAAGCCAGGAGGTGCCATCATGGTGTTTGATCCGGCTAACCCGGAGGGTACTCTTGAGATGTATGCCTGGGGATTCCGCAATGTTATCGGTATGGCCTGGAACAAGCAAGGAGAGATGTTTGCCGCCCAGAATGGCTACGATGTTGCCGCCGGCCGGCCCATCAAAGACCAGTACGATCCCACTTACCGGGTTCGCAAGGATGCCTGGTACGGAGTACCTGATTTTTCCGCTGCACTTGAGCCAGTCACTGATGCCAAGTTTCAACCCCCCGGTGAACTGTTGGCACCCGTGTTTATCAATGGCAAAAAGCAGGAGAAAAAGCTTGGATTTGTGATTGACCACCAGGCCAGTGGACTCACTCCGCCCGACAAGTCTCTGATAGCGGGCCTGCACCCGGTTAATTCATCTCCCTCTAAGCCTGATGTGGCTCCTGATTCATGGGGAGAGTACGCAGATCATCTGTTTGTTCCTGAATGGGGTGATATGGCCTGGTTCACCAATCCTCTGCGTGATAAGCCAGTGGGTAACAGAATAGTACGCATTAATCCTGCCACTAACCAAGTGGAGCCTTTCATTCACAATGCCAAGCCTGGACCTGCTTCTGAACAAGGGGCGATAGGCAAGGGGATCGAGAGACCCTATGATGTGAAGTTTGGACCTGACGGAGCCATGTACATTGTCGATTTCGGCCAGCATTTAATCGTTCTCCAGCACATTGAACATGGACACTTACCCTTTGAGTGGCCGGAACGAACAGGTGCGATCTGGAAAGTCACAAAAACAAACAAGTAGATGCCATTAGGCATTAGGAATTAGTAAAAATAAGAGCTAGTCAAGCAGCAGGTACTAAAGGTCTTACAAAGATCCCAGGTACTTGCTTCCCAATCACTTCTTGCTTTCCAAGAAGTGATTGGGAAGCAAGAAGTGATTGCCAGGGAAGATGGAGAGATTAGTAAGGGAGCCGATGCTAAAATTGCTTGATTCACCAATAAACTACTTACAACTTATGAAAAACAACTTATCAGCAAGGACCTCAAAGTGGAAGGAAAACCTGTCCAAATCCAGCTTTCGCCGCGCTATTCCCGCGTTTTCATTGGTTACCTTTTTCAGTTTTGCCGTTGCCCTTTCGGGCTGTGCCTTTTTGGAAGACCTGATTGAAAAGCTGCCCGATGAGGCGGAAAACAAATATCCGCTGGTGCAGCTGCCCGACGGGTACCAGATCGAAAAGGTAGTGGGAGGACTCAACCTGCCCACCAGCATCACCTGGGACAATGAAGGCAATATGTTCGTGGCCGAAGCCGGAGGTGGCCTTGAGCCGGAACAGAAAGCGCCCATCCGGATCATGCAGGTGAAAGACGGACAGGCCACCGAGGCGGTGAACCTGACGGGTAAGGGTGTGAACGGATCGGTGGTAGGACTTACCTGGCACAACGGTGCCTTCTACTTTACCCACCGGGCAAACGACCTGACAGGAGCCGTATCAATGGCTACCAAAGCCGGCCAGGTGCAGCAACTCTTTTCCGGCATCATTGACAATCAGTCCGAACACCAGATCAACGACATCAGGATGGGCCCCGACGGCCGCATGTACATAGCCGTTGGCCTTGCCGGCAATGCCGGAGTGATGGATATGTCCGTCGGCCCCTGGATCATGGCAAGTCCGGATGTGCAAGCCCGCCCCTGCCAGGACATCGTGCTGGTGGGACGCAACTTCAAAACGCCGGACTTCCGCACCATGGACAACCCCAGTGACACAGTCCTTACCGGTGCATTTGTGCCGTTCGGCACGCCCACTACTCCCGGTCAGGTGATTCAGGGCGTAACCCTCTGCGGGGGCTCAATTCTGTCTTTCGACCCCAACAACCCGATGGGCACCATCAGGACCCACGCCTGGGGCTTCCGCAATCTGATCGGCCTTGCGTGGAACAAGCAGACCGGAGACATGTACGCGGCCGAAAACGGCTATGATGTGCGCGGCTCACGGCCCGTGAAGGATTACATGGATGCCACCCTGAAGGTAAAGGAGGGCATGTGGTACGGAGTGCCCGATTTCTCGGCTGGTCGTGAAGCACTTACTGATCCCAAATTTGAGGTGCCCGACAGCCTGCAGGCAATGGTGGTCGTGAACGGACAGCCGCAGGGCAAGAACCTTGGTTTTGTGATTGACCACCAGGCCAGCGGCCTTACCCCTCCTGACCGTTCGCTGGTAGTGGGCCGCCACGAGTTCAACTCTTCCCCTAGTCTGCTGGACGTAGCGCCTGCTTCCTGGGGCGATATGAACGGCCATCTGTTCATCGCCGAATGGGGTGATCTGGCTCCGCCAACCAATCCGCTCCGCGGCAAGGCACCGGCCGGTTCGCAGATAGTGAAGGTAGATCCGGTTACCCGCCAGTTAATGCCATTCGTGCGCAACAGACAACCCGGACCCGCTTCCATGCAGGGCAAGGCCGGTCAGGGCATTGAAAGACCCTTCGACGTAAAGTTTGGTCCGGACGGCGCCATGTATATCGTCGATTACGGCGTGGTGCAGATTGATATGTCCAGGCGGCCTCCCTATACTTACAAAACCGGCACCGGCGTGATCTGGAAAGTGAGTAAGAAGAAGGAAATGTAAAATGTTAAGTAAAGGAATCGCCTCCATCTGGCAGGAAAAGAAACGTGTCGCAAACCTTCCGGATTACCCAAATCCGGAAGGTTTTCCTGAAAAGAAACGACGCGGTTTATAGCTGATTTCACTTTTATTCATTTCTAAAACTAACGTCATGAGGAGAAAAATCTTAACCATTTGCCTTGCCGCTGCATTATCCGGGTTTTCGGGCTGTGACCTGATCGATGACCTGGAAAATGAGCTGGACAACACCAGGGCCAGAAAATTCACCGTCCGCGTCGAGAACGTATCGATGCCCGGCACCATTACCTCTGACCGGGCCGGGGGCACTGTTCCGCTTTCACCGGGAGCCTACGCTGTTTATATGGGTGACAATCCTATGTTCCACGTGGACCAGCCAGCGAATAATGCAACCGCACGCATCGCCGAGGATGGTTTTCCGATGATGAAAGCAATGGATCTGAAAAACAATTCAAAGGTATCCATGAGCGGAACGTTTGATTCGCCCGGCGGACCAGACATGGGGCCGGCTCTTTTTGCCGGAGAGGTGTCCACTTTCACCGTGACCGCAAAGCCCGGTGACAGGCTGCAATTACAGACCATGTTCGTGCAGTCAAACGACTGGTTTTACGCGTTCGGCGACAATGGATTAGCTCTTTTCAATGGCAATAGCCCTGTCAGCGGAGACATGACGGACAAGCTGGTACTCTACGATGCCGGAACAGAAACGGACACCGCTCCGGGTACCGGACCCTACCAGAAGCCGGTGCAGGACCCGATGGCCACCAATGTCGGGCCGGACGATACGGTAAACATGATCAGACGGGCCAGTGACCGTCACCCCGGTTTTACCATCCCGGCTAAAAACATGGTAATCAAAATCACCATTACCCCGCAGTAGCGCTGATGCAGGTAAAAGGCGCAAAAGGGAGCACTGAACCGGTGTTTCTGAAGGTTCCGGGCGGTAATCTAATGCCGGATGTCTGCTTAATCAGTTTTCAGACTTGTCAGCCTTTTACTCTCAATATATCAGCCTTCTCCGTCAGGAGAACCACCCCTGACCTTTCCCTCTTTCAGAAGGAGAGGTCAGGGGTGGTTGCTAGTTAAGTTGCTGATGACCAAAGGAGAACATGTATGTTGACAAAAAAGGATAAAGCCGTTGCGGTCCGTGAGAACTGCAACGGCTTTATCGTTGGTGGTGGCTGCTCCGGTCAGGGAACCAAAGCCGGCAGGCAGCAAAAGCTTCTAAACTGATTCCCTATCGGAATGGGTAACTGTAACCAAGGTTAAATGCATTTTGTAGCACCAAATACCTATTTCCATGAACAAAAATTTTCTTTTTTTACATGCTGGTAAGATAGTACACCAACCTTATTTCCGTTCCCGGGGAACAGCCTTTCTGTTAAGCCTGTCGCTGAGCACCCTGTTTTCCTGCTCCTATCTTGAAGATATCATCGAACCGCTGGACCCGGATACCCCGGCGGGTAGTTACAGCCCAACCCCGCAGAACCGCCCTGTTTTGCCGCTCACGGCGCCTGCCGGAACAGCCACGTTCATCGATCCTACCGCCACCATCACCGGGGCGGAACACATACTGCTGGGACAGCAGGTTTACATCGGACCTTTTGCCCGCCTGCTTGCGGATGAAAGCAACCATAAAGGGGGCCGGGTAATGGCAGTCAGTTACAGCGGTGGCAGGGAATCGCATTACCGGATCAGCATTGAAAATGAAACCAATGTGCAGGATAACGTAACCATTTACGCGGGTTATAACCGTTCTGAGGCCGACGTGCAGAAAATGCATGCCATTGGATTGGAAGATGGCGTGGAAATTGGCGAAAGGGTGATTCTGGCGCACGGGTGCACCGTAAAAGGCCCCGCCCGGATAGGGGTGGCAGGGAGCAATATTCCGGCTGATCCGGATGATGACCAGGAGGTGTTTCTGAGTTTTTCCTGCGAGATTGACGGGGCCATTCTGGAGAAGAATACCGGCGTATCGGCATTGGCCCGCGTGGGTCCAGGCGTAAGGCTGAGGAGCGGTTTTATCGTATTGCCCGGTAAAAACGTGACCACGCAGCAAGAAGCCGATAATCCTGCCCTGGGGAAAGTGCGGGCTTTGGTGGAAGCGGATGTCGAATTCAATGAGGCAGTGCTGGAAGTAAACGTAGCCCTTGCCCGGGAGTATACGCGGCTCTACCGCGAAAACCCCTCCAACGTGCAAGGTATCAACTACGATCCGGGCAATACCACCTTCAATCCGCACCGTGACCTGCCCGACCTGGCTGGCAGCCCCACCCGGGTGCCCGGCTACCGCAACCGGATCATCGGAGAAGTGTACATGGATAATTCACCCGATGAACTCATGCAGCGGCTGGGCAGCGAAATATCCATCCGGGCCGACGAAGGTGAGCCTTTTACCATCGGCAACATCACCCGCATGGATGACGGTGTGATCTTCCACGCGCTGGAAGAACAATCCATTACGGTGGGTGATAACGTGACCTACGGAAAGAATTCGATTGTACACGGCGGGGGCCGGGTCGTTTTAGGTGGCGGTACCGGTGAAGAGCCAACCATTATTGAGGACGACGTAGTGCTGGAAGACGAGGCGATTGTTTTCCGCTCCCTGATCGGCAAGGGCGCAAAAATCGGGAAGAAAAGCGCAGTGGTGAATTCTGATGTAGAACCCGGAACGGTAATTCCCGATAGGACCATTTACGCAAATGACAAAGTATCGGGACAGGTAGAATGGTAAAAAGCATGTCCACAAAATTTTGCAAAGCCGGGCTTCCCTGGAAGAAGTCAGGCTTTATCCTGACCATAGGGCTGCTGATGGCCCTTATGGGAGGCTGTGATTCAAAACCGGCTGCCGGGGAGCAAAAGGGGCCACTGCCTCCCGTGTCGGGCATCGTGACTACCTTCGAAGATGAAGTAAAAGACCTTCCGGGGGATCAGATTGCCTGGTCTGCTTTCTGGAAGTTTTGCTGGCAGGAATATCCCAAAGCCCGGTCATACGAGTTACAGGTGATCACTTCAGAGGGCACTTCACCGAAACTCCGGAGCCGCAAAGAGCCATGCTTCCGCATTCAGGTTGCAGCAGGCACCAACCCAAAGGAGCAGGGAATGCTCAACCGCGACAAACTGATGGAATTACAGATCGGGCAACTGTCTTACCGGGTACGGGCCGTGCTTGGAGAAAACAGATACAGCGACTGGTCAAGGGTGATTACGCTGAAGGGTCAGCCGGAGCCTTAGCATCTGCCTGACCGAGTCTGACTTTTGTTCAGGATTATTTTAGGTTCAGTGTTAATGAGGCTATCCCGTTTTGCCGGCGCAGTTAAGGGTCTACTATGAATGCTTTGAAAATCAAACAACGAACAAGGAATAACCAGCAACGAATAACCAGCAACAAATAACCATCCCCTCATTTATACTCTTTCAGATCAAAAAAGCGG
>JAUJMU010000018.1 GCA_030446715.1 Cytophagales bacterium
TGCGCATTCTCCTCGTCGTAGCCCAGGTGGAAAAAGCGGGGCTTATCGAACAGGCTGATTACTTCGGCAATCAGTTCCCCGCACACTTTGTAATAAGTGGGCGTGGACACCATGCGGGAATAATCCCCCAGCCACTGGTCGTGACCCGCCGAGAAGTTGAGTTTGGGAATCGGTTCCAGGCCCATTTTGCGCACCTTGGCCAGTTCACTCCGCAGCCGCGCCGGGGTCCAGGCATTTTTCACGGCAATCTCGGGGTGGCTGTCGTATCTGACCGCGTCGCCCAGGTCAATCACTACCATGTTCAGGCCGTTGGCCACCATTTTCTTCAGAGACTCCTCCCACAGGGATTCGCTCAGCCGCAGGTTGCTGTCCCATACCCGCACCTGGTGGTTGGTATTGCCGTCATTTTTCAGCCGGTCGTGGTCTTCCCACATGTTGAAGCTCAGGTGCATGAGGGAGCCCCAGATTTTTTCTTTCGGGGCGGGCAGCGTTTGGGATAAGAGTGCATCCGGAAGGGTGCTCAGCACTCCGGCCGCGGCCATTTTTTTAATGAATTCTCTTCTGTTGTCCATTGATTGAGGCATTCGGTTTTAGTTGTCCGTTGTTCACGCTGCTTTCAGTGGCCAATGTACCCGTTACGCCGGGCAATTGCTGTAACTATCTTTTACATTTATGATACTATCTTTTAGGACATCCGGGAAATCCGGTGTACGGGAGCAGTGGGACAGCAGCAGTGCTTCAAAACGGGCCTTCCGCTTGTCCCGCTTGTCGTATTTTGTATTTTTAGCATACAGTTCTGTTCGCTGGTATCTTTACCGGTAAAGAGATGCCCGTAAAAATACAAATCGCGGCAGCGGCAGCGGTCCGCTACCTGCTTTTTACGCTGATCTGCCTCCGGCCCGGCCCGGTGGGATTGCCGGGAACAAGCGGTATCCGAAGAAAGACCCGACCATTTTTCTGAAAAATAGTATTATGAATGTAAAAAAAAGTTGCAGTAATTGAAACCGGCAGAATATACATTTGCCGGAACCAATACCCCAGATTCACAAAGTAGCCCATTATACTCCGGTAGATTCCTATTCTGAACCTCACCCCCGGCCCCCGCGCTGTGCCTGCTTCTTTCGCACTCCCGTGCTCAGGAGTTGATGAGAGGAGGTCAAAGAACTGCGTATCCCGGTATGCAACTCCGGAAAAGCTAACCGACTAACCACTAACCAGCTAACTGCCAACCACCACTCATGACTCAAAAAACAACCTCCATTTTTTTTCTCGTGGTCCTGCTGGGCACGGGCCTGCCGTCCGGTCTGCTGCCGGCTCAGGAGAAACTGCCCATTGGCAAGAATGGCAAGACGGCCTATGCCATTCTGGTGGACCCGTCCGCCCCGGAATCGGTCAGAAAAGCCGCCGGCGCGTTGCAGCACTACCTGCAGAAAGCCGCCAACCTTTCGCCCCGGCTGGTAACGGATAGGGCAGTACCGGCCGGGCCTTTTATCAGCGTAGGCCGTACGGCAACCCTCAAAGCGGCCGGTCTGGATACGGCGGGCATCGTGAATGACGGCTTCCGGATCGTCACCAAAGGCAAAAACCTGTACATCTACGGACCCGATACGCCGACCGGTGCGGTGAACGCATCCGGCGGGGTGAGCCACGGCACAGCCAACGGCGTGTACACGTTTCTGGAAGACTACGTGGGCGTCCGCTGGCTCATGCCCGGAGAAGCCGGCGAATACATACCCAGGATTGCTGATCTTAACATTCCCGCCATTGACCGCACCGAAAGTTCGCCTTTCGACTACCGGGATGAACACTATCTGGGGATCGGGCCGGCCGTGGAAGAATGGGCGGGGCGTCTGAAACTGGCCAAAGTGGCCGACCTCCGGTACAACCATGCCTGGCAGTACACCATCCCGGCTTCGGCCTACGCGCAGCATCCCACCTGGTTTGCCAGCATCAACGGCAAACATTTACCCCCCGCCGACCGCTACAAGCTGGAAACCACCAACCCGGAACTGGTGCAGGCCTATGCTGATGCCGTAATGGCCGCTTTCCGCAAAGACTCCAATCTGAAATGGTATTCGCTTTCGCCCTCCGACGGCATTGCCGGGGAGAGCGACTGGAGCAACAGCCCCGAAGCCGAAGCGCTGCTGGAAAAAGACCCGTCCGGCAAAGTGTCCCGCACCCGGCTGGTACTGAAGTTTTACAATGACGTGGCTAAAATCGTCGGCAAACAATTCCCGGATCACAAACTGGGCGGCTACATTTATGCCAATTACCTCTACCCGCCCAAGGGCGGCATTCCCAAGCTGGAACCCAATCTGGCCCTCATGCTGGCGACCAATATCAGTTACGGCTACCAGTTGTACCGGCCGGCTACCCAGAAAAACTGGGAGTATCTGGTGAAAACATGGGGCGAGGCATCCAAAAGGGATGGCTTCGACATCTATTACTACGACCTGCCCACGGCCATCATGCAGCACAACGGCACCATCATGCCGCCGGCCCCCGACATCCTGAATTTTATTTTCCCCCGGCTGCTGCAATACGGCTTCAAAGGCGCCTACGTGTACGGCCGCCCGGTGTGGCCCGTGTTCGGGGCCAGCAATTACGCCATTGCCAGAATGAAGTGGAACCCGAAGCTGGATGCCAATAACATTCTGAGAGAATATTACGGGAAAGCCTATGGATCAGCCGCCGCGCCCCACATTGCGCAGTTGTACGCCGTACTCGACACCGCTTACCGGGCGTACATGAACCGCCACCCCGAAGCCAATTACAGCCTGTCCCCGGATCATTTAAAGGAAATCTACGCCCCGTGCTACCGCCAACTCGAGAAACACTACCTGGATGCCTGGGCGGCTAAGGCAAAGGATGCCGGACAACGAAGACGGCTGGAACTGTTCGGGCAGGTGCTTTCCCTGATGCAGTACAACCTGCGGAGTCTGGCCCTGCTCCCGCCTGACTACCAGTCGGCCCTCACGCGGAGCGACGCGGAAGTAGATAAAATCCTGACCGAAACCGATCCGACCGATCTGAAAGTTACGGCCCTCTCTTCGGGCTTTTTCCTGCCTACGGGCAAATCCCTGAGCGTGAAAACGGTATCTACGGCCGGTACCGGTTCCGCCGTCCGGACGCCGGCCGTGCCGGTACTGGGGGCGGTGCGGCTGCTGTTGCACGTGCCGGCTTCCGGCGAAGTGACGGTAAACGTAAAATCCCTGAATACGCTGGGCGAATTCATCCGCTACTCCCTGACCGATGCCGCCGCCAATCCGATCAGCGCCGGCGCCGTACGCGAAGGGCGCACCATTGCATTTACCGGGGAAGCCGGCAAAACCTACCTGATGGACATTCCCACGCGCAAGTCGCCGATGCAACTGGAAGTGACCGGCGCGGCCGTGGCCTACAAGGCCAACCGGGACAGCGTGCGGTACATTGACGGTTTCCGCATCGAAGCCCATGACATAGCCGGAGCGACGCTGCCCCTGTATTTCTACGTGCCGGAGCACGTAAAGGACTTCGGCGTAACAATGAGCTTTGCCCGCGGCATAGTAGCCGACGTGTACACGCCAGGCGGCAAAAAAGCAGGGCAACTGAATACCACCGAAACGGCCGCGTCCCGCTTTACGCCGGACGAAAGGGGTTTCGAACCCGGCTTCTGGAAAGTGGTGGTGCATAAACCGGCCGGAGCGGATCCCAAAACCGTTTCGCTTACGCTGGACCAGCGTTTGCCGCAGTGGTTTATTCCGGAAGCTAATCAAGCGCTGATGATCAGGTAGCTGCAAAATTGTGAGGTATACGATTAGACATTCATTTGTTTTTGCGTTTGCAGAAACCTCACTCCCAGCCCCTCTCCCTGAGAGCTACGATCAGGACACAAAATGGAAAGGGAACCGGGCAGGAATTTAAAATGAGCTTAAGTTCTTGATTTTAGCCTTTTTAGAACCTCACCCCCGGCCCCTCTCCAAAAGAGAGGGGAGCGGCAATACGCTGACTTTCAGCAATTTATAAAATATATCCTAATCGTAGCTCCACTGGAGAGGGGCCGGGGGTGAGGTCTCCCAAAACGTAGAAACAGAAAAATGAATAGTCGTATGAAATAACCAATAACCAATAACCAATAACCAATAACCAATAACCAATAACCAATAACCAATAACCAATAACCAATAACCAATAACCAATAACCAATAACCAATAACCAATAACCAATAACTTGAAATTCTCTCCCTGCTTGTCTTTTCCGAAAAAGGCCTTGCGCCTGATCCTGCTGCTGGGCAGTATGGCGGGTACGGCTCTGGCCGGGCCGCAAAAGCCGGTCCGTCCGCCCAACGTGATCGTCATCTTCGCCGATGACCTGGGCTACGGCGACCTGAGTTGTTACGGACACCCCACCATCCGCACGCCCCATCTGGACCGGATGGCCGCCGAAGGGATGCGGTTTACGCAGTTCTACGTGGCTGCCCCCGTATGTTCGCCCAGCCGGGCCGCGCTGCTGACGGGCCGCCTGCCGGTCCGGAACGGCATGGCCGGCAAACAGAAAGTCGTGTTGTTTCCCTATTCGGCCGGCGGCCTGCCCACCGGTGAGATTACCATTGCCAAAGCCCTGAAGGTGGCCGGCTACACCACTGGCATCGTGGGCAAATGGCACCTGGGGCACTTGCCCGAATATTTACCGGCCAACCACGGCTTTGATTATTACTTCGGCATTCCGTATTCCAACGACATGATTCCGGCCCGCAACAAGTCGTATCCGCCCATGCCGCTGTACAAAGATTCAAAAGTAGTCGAAGAGAATCCCGACCAGCGCGGACTCACCAAACGTTACACCGACGAAGCGGTTGCTTTTATCCGCAAAAACAAGGACAAGCCCTTCTTTCTGTATTACCCTAACAACTTCCCGCACGAGCCGCTGTTAGTTTCCGATGCGTACAAGGGCAAAAGCAAGCGGGGCCTCTACGGCGACGTGGTGGCCGAACTCGACTGGAGCGTAGGCCAGGTGCTGAAGACGCTGAAAGAGCAGGGGCTGGACAAAAACACGCTGGTCATTTTTACCAGCGACAACGGCCCCACCATTCAGGACGTGCACCGGGAATCGGGCGGTTCGGCCGGGTTGCTGTACGAAGGAAAAAAAACGACTTACGAAGGCGGGATGCGGGTGCCCGCCATTGCCTGGTGGCCGGGCACGGTGCCGGCCAGCCGGACCTGCGAAGCAGTGGCCACCACCATGGACCTGTTTCCCACCATTCTGAATCTGGCCAAAGCCCGCCTGCCGCAGGACCGCGAACTGGACGGGGTGGATATCTACCCGGTTCTGACGGGCAAAGCCGACAAGGCAAGTGACGTGGTTTTTTACTACAACCAGACCGACCTGTACGCCATCCGGAAGGGGCCGTGGAAAATCCATTTCATCACCAGATCTTCCACCGGCAAAGAAGCCGGGGTGGTGCAGGACCCGCCGCTGCTGTACCAGCTGGAGGTGGACCCTTCCGAACGGTTTAACGTGAGCAAAGACAATCCGGCCGTGGTGGAAGAACTGCGGAAACTCTACGCCGACCATACCCGGACGGTCAAGCCCGTGCCGCTGCAATTTGACCGGATGATCGAAAATCACGCCCGGTAAAACCGCACTTATAAAAGCCCGGCTTTTTGCCGGAATGATGCGGTCCGTAAACCATAAACAATAGCGTGGATTATGAAAAAAACAATAATTACCCTGCTCGGCCTGACGGTAGCCGCCGGCCTTACCTTTGGACAACCAACCCCGCCTAAACCTACGCTGGAAGTAGGCGTGGGCGTGGTGAATATTTCCGGTGAAGACGCGGTAGTGCTGGACCCCATTCACGTGAAAGCGGTGGTGTTCCGCCAGGGCACCGAGCAGTTTGCCCTCGTGGAATGCGACGTTACTTCGCTCCCTAACGACATCATCGCCCCCACCCGGGAAAAAGCGGCCCAGAAAACCGGCATTCCGCTGCGCAACATCACGCTGGCGGCTACCCATACGCACATGGCCGGCACCCATAAAGACCTTACCGGTTCGGTGGTGGAAGCCATCACGCAGGCGCAGGCGGCCCTGCAGCCGGTTACGCTGAAATCGGGCACCGGGCAGCAGTTTCACGTGTCGTTCAACCGCCGGTATTTCATGAAGGACGGCTCAGTGGTGTTCAACCCGATGTTTCTCAACCCCGACATTGTCCGGCCGGCCGGCACGATTGACCCGGACGTAGGCGTTGTGCTGTTTTACGACGCAACGGGGAAGCCGGTCTCCTCGCTGGTGAATTTTGCACTGCACCTGGACATTGTAAAAGAATACGGGGCCGTGTACCAGAACACCGGCGCCGGTTCGCCGAAGGCCGTCAGCGCCGATTTCCCCTACTGGATAGACGAAGCCTTCAAGCGGGATTATGGCAAACAATTCAAGTCCGTCTTCCTGACCGGCGCCTGCGGCAACATCAACCACTGGGATTTCTCCAAACCGGGTCCGCAGAGCGGCCACAAAACCAAAGCCAGACAGGTAGGCGATTCGGTGTACCGGGCCATTCAGCGGGAACTGCCCCGGCTGGCGGAAGAAGCACCCATGCTGGCAGCCCGTTCCCGGATCTTAAACGTGCCCCTTCAGCAATTTACCGGGGCCGAACTGAACTGGGCTACGCAGGTGGATGACGCTAAGCTTTCCAGAAGAAGTGAAGAACCGGGTGAGCGCCGGCAATTCCTCGATAACGTGAAGAAGAAAAGGATTCTCTGGCTGGCAGAACAGCGGAAAAAGGGCAACGTGGCCACCATGCCGCTGGAAGTGCAGGTTTTCCGCCTGACGGCCAACACGGCCATTGTCACCCTGCCCGGGGAGATGTTCGTGGAGCACGGGTTGAGCATTAAAAACAACTCCCCGTTTGAGAACACGATCATCGTTGAACTGGCCAACCAATCCATTGCGTACGTGCCCAACAAAAAAGCCTTCCGGCAGGGCGGCTACGAAGTGGAAAACTCCCGGGTGGCGCCCGGCGGGGGGGAAATGCTGGTGGAAGCCGCCATCCAACTGCTCAGAGAATTGAAAACAACCACCCAGTAAGCCCAAAAACCCATGATCGGAATCGTAGGCGGGGTTGGTCCGGCAGCAGGGACCGACCTGGTCAAAAAAATCATCGAAGAAACGGTTGCCGGCAGCGATCAGGAGCACCTGCCGGTACTGCTGTATTCGCTGCCCGGCCGGATCGCGGACCGGACAGACTATCTGGAAGGAAAGGCGCCGGTTAATCCGGGCCTTGCCATGGCCGCCATCTGCCGGCAAATGGAACAAGCCGGCGTTACGGTAGCTGGCATTCCCTGCAACACGGCCCACGCGCCGGAAATATTCGATACCATCAGAGAGGAACTGGAAGCCCGGAGCAGTACCCTGCAACTGGTGCATCTGGTGGATGAGACGGTCCGTTCCCTTCGGACTACGTTCGGGAGCGGCACCAACATCGGCATTCTGAGCACTACCGGCACCTACAAACGCCGGCTCTACGCCGATAAGCTGGCAGAAGCCGGTTTTGCGTGTACGGTCCCATCCGAAGCGGTACAGACGGCGCTGGTACACAATGCGGTTTACCATCCCGTTTATGGCATCAAAGCGGGCGGCGGCAAGGGGATCGAATCCGCCAGAAGGCAGCTCAGGCAGGCAATGGACGGGATGCAGCTCCAGGGGGCGGAAGCAGTACTGCTGGCCTGTACCGAAATGCCACTGGCCCTGCCAGAAGCAACCTACCGGGGCATGCCCCTGATTGACGCGACCCGGGTGCTGGCCCGGGCCCTGATCCGGATGTATGATCCGGCTAAGTTGAAGCCGGAGGCCCGGCTGGCCCGGTCAATGGCAAGTGTTCAGCAGGGAGCAGGCCCGTAAAAATATTGAATCACGCTTGTCATTTATGGCTTCATCCTGATCTTCTGCCTGGCGGGCCCGTAAAGGATTTTGCCTGCCTTCTTTGCGGTAAGTACCCCGTCTTTTACGGCAAATGTGCCGTTTACCACCACGTACCGGATGCCTGCCGGGTAGTGGTGCGGATCGGCGTAGGTGGCTTTTTCCCCGACGGTAGCCGGATCGAAAATGACCAGATCGGCAAACATACCGGGGGCAATTTTTCCCCGGTCGGTCAGTCCCATTCTTTGGGCGGGCATACCGGTCATTTTGTGGATGGCTTGCGGCAGGGTGAGTACTTTCGTATCGCGGACGTAATGCCCCAGCACCCGCGGGAAAGTACCGTAGGCCCGCGGGTGCGGTGAGCCTTCCCCCATTTTGGTAAGTCTTCCATCGGAGGCAATCATCGTCTGCGGGTGCTGCATGATGCGGATCACGTCGTCTTCGTGCATCACGTGGTAGATGCAACTGGCCCCGCCGTTCTGCTGGGCCCGCAGCACCAGCTCCACCCCGTTTCCGAGGGTCGGTTTGAGGCCTGAAGCAGCCGCCCAATCCGCCAGGGTTTTCCCTTCCAGATCACGCTGCCAGACTACCTTTGCAAATTGCACCCGGCTCAGGTCGCCGCCGCCCCGGTCGTTCTGAAGGTTGAACAACACTTCGCTCCGGATGCTGTCGCCGAGCACGGGGTCCCGCAGGCGTTTCCGGAAAGCTTCTTTGCCGCCCGACAAGGCCCAGGCGGGGATGAGCAGGCTGATGGTGGACTGGCTGGCCGTGTACGGATACTGGTCCAGCGTGACGTCCTGCCCGGCGGCCCGCGCCGAATCTACCATTGCCAGCGTCTTTACGCTGGCGCCCCACATGGGTTTGCCCACCACTTTATGGTGCGTGAGCACGACCGGAATACCGGCTTGCCGGCCAATCTGAATGGCTTCCCGTACCCCTTCCAGCAGGCCTAACCCTTCTTCCCGCAGGTGCGAGGTGTAAAATCCGCCGTGCCGGGCCGCTACTGCCGATAAGGCAACCACTTCCTCCAGCTTCGAGTAGGCGCCCGGCACGTATTTCAGTCCGGTAGACAGGCCAAAAGCCCCTTCCTGCATGGCCTGGGACACCAGCGATTTCATCTGCTCGAGTTCTCGGGCGGTAGGGGACCGGTTTTCCAGTTGCATTACCTGCGTGCGCACTGTATTGTGCCCGGCCAGAAAGCCTGCGTTCATGCCCACGCCCACGCCGGCCAGGGAATCGAGGTAGCGGCCCAGGGGCAGTTCACCCCCGCCGTCCGGGCCGCCCAGGGCAGTGGTAACCCCTTGCCGCAGGTGACTTTCGCAGGTGGACAACTCAAAAATGGGCTCCAGGTGGACGTGCAGATCAACGAAACCGGGGGCCACGGCCAGGCCTTCGGCCTCAATGACCGTACCGGCTTTGGCGGCTGCTAAATCCCCCGCCGCCGTGATTTTATCCCCGCTGATGCCGATGTCGGCCCGCACGGGAGCCGTGCCGGTACCGTCGTAAACCGTGCCGTTTTTAATGATGATGTCGAACGGCGGGGATTGCCGGCAGGCGCCGCTCAGCAAACCAAACAGCAGCAGCAGCTTACAGACTCTGGACATAGGGGGAGAGGACAATAAGGGAGTAGTAAACTGATTTAGCAAGATGCCAGGTTACGCAGTACTTCTACCACTTTCATGCGTATCTCCTCTTCCGCATGTTGGGCCAGAAAACTTGTCCGGCAGCGCCAGGTTTCGTAACCGCCCCGGGCTATTTCGTGGGCCGGCGGTACGTAACCCGCAAAACCGTTTGCCAGGGTAATCGTAAAATAATGCCCTGCCGGGCTGTTTTCCCTGAGCCACAATCCGGTTTCCGCAAAAAACTCTCCCCCTAACGCACCAATCATGCCATTGCCGATGCTGAGCACCTGCACCGGAAAAGGGACAGTATGCGGATAAGTATCCAGCAAAACCTGTTCGCGGGCATAGAGTTTTTGCAGGGCATCCCCGTGGGCAACGCTGAAGTTTTCGTAGTCACTCCCTGCCACCAGCGTTTCGGCGGCGCTTACTTCCGCGGGCGAAGGTTTTCTGGTGCCAACGGGCAGGTCGAGGTAGCAGGCCATAACCGAGGGGTTTGTCTGCCAGGTTATATCCCCCATCGCTTCATACACCTTTTGCGCCAACTGGCCTCCGATCAACCGGCTTTTTTCGAAGTGACCCTTTGGGTAACGCTCCGGGTGCCGGAAATCCCAGATATTGGCATCCCCACTGGTGCCATTGCTCAGAATACCCACAAAATCATCCGCTGCTCCAAGTTTACGCCTGATTTCTTCCGAAAAGACGCCAAAGTAATCGGCAGTGATGGTCCCATTTTCCCAATCCCCTACGTAGTGCAGGGAGTAATTGGCCAGCAGGCTGATCCATTGATCGTCCAATCCCCGCACCGCCAGAAAACTTACCTGGGGGTCCATGCGGGCAACCGGCCGGTCAATCAGATGCTCACTGCCAAAGGGGTTCGTTTTCACCGGTTCTGCCTGACCAGTAACCGGGTTGCGGGAGACAAAGCCATCCTTCATGAAATAGCGCCGGCAAAGCACGTGTTCCGGTACATCCACGGCGCCAAAGCCCAGCTTGGCCGGCCGCACCTTGATTTTTGCCTGCACTACCGCCCCGGTGATTAACCCGGGTAAGGTTTGCCGGTAAGGCAGATCAGCAGCGGCCAGATGCAGGTTGACCACGGACCCCGACGCGTGGGTATGGGTACTGGAGATAAGCGTATGGGTCGGATCAATGCCGGCTTGTGCATGGATTTCTGCTTTCACAGCGTCCAGAAACGCTTTGTCCATTACACAAATGTCCACTACCACAATGGCCACCACTGCTGCTCCGTGCTGCAGCACCAGGGCCCTGACGTAAAGCCTGTCGTGTACGTACCGGGCGTAATGGGTAACAAAATCACCATTGATCAAAGTGCCCAGCGGCGGGGTAATGTCCACTTTGGCGGCACCCGCCTGAAAGGATTGAGTATGCATGCTTGCCGGATGGTTTTCTGAATGCTTGTTCAGCTCCAGGCTTTTCTTAAGAACCGGAGCCAGTTTCCGTGAAAAATGTTTTCAATATCCGCCGGCGTATAGCCGCGTCTGGCGAGTATGTGCTGGTACTGCTGCAGATCGGCCACCGAATTTAAATCCCAGGGCGACTGCTCGGTGCCGAATATGCCATCCAGATCACTGCCGATGGCAATGTGATGGCTGTTGCCGGCAATCTGGCAGATGTGGTCCCAGTGATCGACCATGTTTTCCAGTTTAATATTCAATTGCCAGGGATCCGAAACGGTATCAATGAACCGGATATCCATAGCCCAGCAATCCAGCATCCCGCCGATAACGGCCCCTCTCCCGATCAGTTGTCTGATTTGTTCGTCGGTAAGCTGTCGTTGCGTGGGAACTATCGTTCTGACATTGTGGTGACTGGCCCAGACAGGTCCCTGGTACATTTCCAGCGCCTGTGCAAATCCTTCGTCGGTAAGATGCGTCACGTCCAGAATGAGGTCCAGCTTACCCATCTCCCGCAATAACTCCCGGCCCGCCGGCGTGACCGGACCTTCCATTCTGGTGCCCGGTGCGTACCGGCCGGGGCCGAAATGCGATAACCCAACGGCCCGTAAACCGTAGGCGTGGGCTTTGTGCAAATAGGAAATGTCTACCAGGGAGTCGGCTCCTTCCAGGCTCAGGATATACCCCACCGGTTTCGTGTCATCCGGAATATGCGCGTTGTTCCATAATTGCAGGTGATTCTCCAGTCCGGGCAGGTCTCTGATCTGCACCATTTCCCCCAGGGCTTCCATTTCCCGGTACCAGGCCAGTTGGGCCTGCGTCATGGCCCAGGCCTGTTGCGGGGAGTGCCACCCGGGCAGGGCACTGCCGGGCGGCGTGTACCTGGCCAGTTGCGTAGCTACGACCAGTCCAATTCTTCCTCTCCTTAATTCCGGCAGGCAAACCGTCCCTTTGCCCCGGTCCGGCTTGTCTTTCAGGTGCATTTCCCGCAGCCGGATATCGGTCAGCGGCCGGGACAAATCCCGGTTCCATTCCAGGGCATTCATGGCCAGGTCCAGGTGGGCATCAATGATGAACGGCTGCTTCATGGAGTGGAAGGTGGGGGATTATGAATGTTGAATGTTGGATGTTGAATGTAAAATATCGAACAAGGAATGATGAATGATGAAGGGATGGTACACCCGTCTTCCTTCATCATTCATCATTCCTTGTTCAGTATTCATCATTTTAATACCGAACAGATGAATACTGCTTACACCGGAACGCTTTCCGGCAGGTAATTGAATGGGTATTTGTTCATGAGTTGCTGAATCTGGTAACTGAACCGGCGGAATGTTTCGGCCCATCTCTCCGGTTCACCCGGCTGGTAGGCGTAAAAACCCCGGTTGTTTTCCATACCCAGGCCGCCCTGCTCAATAATTTCCTCCAGAAAACGGGGGAGATGGCAGTCTTTTGACAATTCTCGGTTCAGGTCCTGCATCACCATCCCGTACACGGCCGTTCCCATCAGGTCCATGTAGCGGAAATTACCGGCAAAAGGCAGGTAATACCCGGCATCATTGCGGCAGGCCCGGTCAATGTCTTCTACGGAAGCGTAGTCATTCTGAATCAGAAAGCAAGCTTCCCGCACTATAGCTCCCATGAGCCGGGTCCGGATACCGCAATTGCGAACCACGTAGGGGTCTTTCTCCCAGAACAGTCGGGCAAAAGCCGAGAACTCCTGCACTACCTCCGGTGAACTAAGATCGCCGGCAATGATTTCGAGAAATGAAGTGGTATGCACCGGTTCTACCCAGTTGGCGCCAATGATGCGACCCGGATGTTTTGCCCCTCCCTGAATGGCACTCAAGGGGATGCTCTCCGTGTTGACTGCGATGGGTACGTGACTGGCCAATCCTTTTTCCAGTTGGGCAATTACGGCCTTTTTCTCCGGTAAAGCTTCCGCGGTAAGGGCAATGGCCAAACTATAATCAATCCGGTAATCCGGCTGATCAACAATGGTAACTTCCCCCGGATCAACTGCGCTCAGCGAGAGTCTGTTTAAGTCTTCCAGGTGCGTACGGATGATCTCCAGTGCTTTAAGGCCCTCTCCGGTATGCAGCGTGACCCGGTGGCCGGCTTGCAGTAAGCAAACGGTCAGGCTACAGGCCAGTTTCTCCTTACCCGTAATGAGTACGGGTCTTTTCTCTTCTCCCTTGATATGGTTCATAAAAAAAGTTTTGTTGGTTTGCCATGCCCTCTATAACGCTTGTTTTATCCACTGTTTCTCTATCCACTGCTCCTCTGCAGGACATCCTCTACAGGACATGTAATACGTCTTTTGCGGTTTCAATCGCCTGCTCAATATCGGCTTCCGTATGCGCGGCACTGATGTACCAGAGTCCCCGGCCAATCACCCGTACCCCCCGGTCGTGCATACCGGCAATGAAGCGGCCCAGCTTAGCCTTATCGTAAGCCAGCGTATCGCGGTAGTCTTTTACCTCTTTGCAGTCGGTGAATCCGGAGTGGAACACAGGGCCCAGCCCTTGCACCAACAGGTTCTGGCCGGTTTCGGTGGCGGCCTGCCGGAGGCCGGCCATCAGCCTTTGCCCATAGTCAAACAGACGGCCATGCGGCTGTTCGGCTTCGAGTACTTCGAGCGTAGCCAGGGCGGCCGCCACGGTGGGGTTGCCCGCATTCATGGTACCCGCGTGAATCACTTTGGCCTCCTCAATCAACTGCATCCATTCTCTTTTTCCCACAATGGCGCTGATGGGATAGCCGCTGGCAAAGGCCTTGGCAAAAACCGACAGGTCGGGCGTAATGCCGTAGTACTGCTGCGCTCCGCCCATCGCCACCCGGAAACCGGTAATCACCTCGTCGAAGATGAGGGCGATGCCGTACTGGTCGCACAGCTCCCGCAGGCCCGGCAGGAAGCCTTCGGCCGGCAGAATGCAGCCGCTGTTGCACATGACCGGTTCGGTAATGATGGCGGCAACGTCTGCGTGGTGTTCAGCCAGCATTTGGCGCACCAGTTCCAGATCGTTCCAGGGCAGAATGAAAAACTCATCCCGGGCTCCTTCCGGCAATCCCCCGCTCCACGGGTACACATCCGGGTTTTCCCGGTCGCCCAGGACCCCGGCCGACGGCGTTGAAATGCCCCAGGAGACATTGTCGAGCCAGCCGTGGTAATGCCCCTCAAAGCGCAGGAATTTGCCGCGGCCCGTTTTGGCGCGGGCTACCCGCAGCGCCGTATGCACCGCTTCTGAACCATCCAGGCAAAAACGCATGAGCTCGGCCGAAGGAATAAGCGTACTGAGCTTTTCGGCCAGCTCAATTTCCCGGATGTGCTGCCCGGCGAAGAGTTGTCCCTGCCCCGAATAGTTTTGCACGGAGTCCAGCACGTGCGGGTGAGAGTGGCCCAGAATCAGCGGGCCCTGGCTCAGGGTGAAATCGAGGTATTCATTGCCATCCACGTCGCAGATCCGGCTGCCTTTGCCGTGGGTGTAGAAGATGGCATGCGGATGATTGTATTTTCGGAACTCCGAAGACACGCCGCCGGCCAGTACTTTTTTCGCCCTTTCGAGCAGCGCCGCTGATTTGGCGTAGCTTATCTTTTGGGTAAGAGTCGTTTCCATGTGTTACGCGGGTTTTAATTCATCATTTTCCGGCTGGCTTTCCTGCCTGGCGGGGCGGTTTTTCCAACTTTTGATCCGGTAGCCCCGGACGGCGTAAAAAAGCAGCACCAGGTAACAGGGAATCAGCATGAGTACGGCCGTTTGCGGGTGGGCGGGATTGCGGTCAATCAGGCTGCCGAACAGCAGGGGGAAAATGCCGCCTCCCACCACCGACATGAGCAGCAAGGCCGATCCGATCCTGGTGTAAGGCCCCAGTTGCCGGATGGCAAGGCCCCAGATGGTGCCCCAGAGCCACGCAGCACCGAAGCCCATCCCGATGAGACAAATCACGGAAGCCATGCCTTCTCCCAGGTAAGCGCCCAGGCTCAGCCCGATTCCCATAACGGCGCAGAGGGCCAGTGCGCCTTGCTGCGACAGGTAACGCGGGATCAGGATAGTACTGGCCAGATAGCCCAGCAGCATGGCGTAGAGCGTATACTCGGCAAAATGACGGGCTTCTTCCAAGGGAATGCCCAGTGAACGGCTGTAAAGGATGATGCCGTCAATGGGGATGACTTCGCAGGCCCCCGCAACGAACAGGGCCAGCACCCCCAGCACCAGGTAAGGATACCCCAGCACCCCCGGTTTGGCCGGCTTCAGCGGGGTAGCTTCGCTGCCGCTTTCTTTGATCTCGGGCAGCTTCGAGAACGCAATCATCAGTGCCAGCAGCAACAGCACCCCGGTAATCACCAGGTAAGGGGTAACCACTTTGAGGGCGTAGGCGTCCAGGATGCGGGCTTTTTCGGCGGCACCGGCCCGGCTGACGCGGTCTATAATGGCGTCGGCATTGAGCAGGAAGACGGCCCCCAGGATGCGCTGACTCAGGATCCCGGCGATTTTATTGGACAGGCCCATGAAGCCGATGCGTTGCGCGGTGCTCTCCGGCGGTCCGATGATGGCCACGTACGGATTGGCGGCCGTCTGCAGGAGAGCCAGCCCGGTACCGGTCACGAACAAGCCGGTCAGGAAAAGAAAGTACGTGCGGGAATAGGCCGCCGGCAGAAAAAGGGCGGTGCCCGCCGCCATTACCACCAGCCCGGTGACCATGCCTCTCCGGTAACCGGTGTACTTCAGAATCCAGGCCGAGGGAATGGACATGAAAAAATAAGCGATGTACGCGGCAAAGGCCACCCACAGCGACTGGAAGTTGGTCAGCTCCAGGCAGATCTGAAAATACGGAATCAGAATTCCGTTCACCCAGGTGATAAACCCGAATACAAAAAACAGGATGCCTAGAATAATCAGCGGATAGAGGTACGATCTGAGCCTGGTCATAAGGGTGTTTTTGATTTCATGCTGTCCGGTTCGGACGGATACCGGGCCGCCAGTTTGAATATGTCCTGATTGAACAGGGCAAAAGCTTCCTCCCACTGCCGGGCTTCTTCTTCCGAATAGGGGAACAATCCTTTTAAATTATGGATGCCGCGGGCATTGTTGTCAATCATTTCCTGCATCAGGGGCGGCACGCCCTCCTCATTGGACAGTTTGGGAAATACATTTCTGAGTATTTCCCACTGATCGGGAAGCCCCAGAAAATCCATCCGCCGGAAAATGCCCATCAGCGTCATCCAGGAGCCGGCATCGTAGCGAAAGGCCTTGTCCACGTCCTCCAGCGTAGCCTCGCCCCGCTGCATCAAAGCCAGCGCCTCGCGGTACACGGCGTACATGAGCCGGTTGGTGATGAACCCCCGGATGTCTTTGCGGAGCAGGGTGGGTTCTTTGCCCCAGCCGCCAGCCAGTGTACACACCCAGTCGGCGTACTGCGGCGCGGTAAGCTGGCCGCGGGTCACTTCCAGGAAGCGGGTCATGTACGCCGGCTCGGCCCAGTGGATGCCCATGAACCGTTCAGGATGGGGCACCTGTTTCTGCAGATGGCTGATGGGGATGGCTGAGGTATTGCTGGCAATAACTGCATGCCGGTCCACTATTGCGGCGACCTTCCGGTAGATACCTGCCTTGATTTCGGGTACCTCAATCACGCACTCCTGCACCAGGCGGCAGTCTTTCAGCAAGGCGTAATCTTCCGAAAGGGTGAGCCGGGCTTCGTACGCCCGGACCGGCCCGGTCAGCAATCCCGACTCGGCGCTGTGCCGCAGGTGTTCCCGGATGCGCCTGGGTGCTTCCGCAAGGTCACTCCGCAGCGGGGCAATGGCTTTTACCGGATGACCCGCCATCAGGAGCGCGGCGATAATACTGCTTCCCATCAGGCCCAGCCCGATCACGCCAATGCTGATTTCGTCCGGGTTATTGGTTGGTGACATGCGTTGTTCGTTGTTCGTTATTGGTTATTTGTTGTTCGTTGGTGGTTGTTCGTTGCTGGTTGTCGGGTAACTTATCATTCCAACAACGAACAACTACCAACCAACAACTACTTACCCGGGTCAGGCGTCGAGTTTTACAATGCAATCGATTTCTACCTTAATGCCTTCCGCCAGTACCGACTGCACCGTGGTGCGGGCGGGCTTGATGCCCGGAAAGTATTCCGCATACACACGGTTGTAGCGGTCAAAATCCTGAATGTCGGCCAGGTGCACCGTACACTTCACGGTGTTTTCCAGCGAGCCGCCGGCTGCTTCTACGATGGCTTTGATGTTGCGCAGGGTCAGGTGGGTTTCTTCTTCAATGGTGCCAGACACGAACCGGGACGTATTGAAATCCACGGCGGCCTGTCCGCTCACGAACAGAAATCCGCCTGCTACCACGCCATCCGAGTAGGCGCCGGTCACAAAACCGGGCTCCCGGTCCGGATGATTGATTTTTTGTTTATGCATAGGGAAAAAGGTACTGAGACATTAGATTTTAGTATTGAGACAAGAGCCGGCCGTTGTATTTGTGTGTTTGATTTTACCGGCCTGCTTACTGATCCGGAAGAATAAGCACGGTGTTCAGCCAGGTCTATGATGAGAACCGGCGTTTCAACAAAAGTAGATTTTACCCCTCTGAATTCCTGTTACTATTCTTTACATTTATGATACTATCTTTCAGAAGCTATGCGGCGTTTTGTTTAAATTTTTACATTTAATCGGGCTTATATACAATATCAATCAACAGGCATAATGAAATCAGTTGAACGGCGGCTGCCCCAGGAGTTTGATAAATCCTTTATTGTATTCAATGAGTCGGGCACCTGTTTCCCCTACCCGTGGCATTACCATCCGGAGTACGAACTGGTACTGATCCGTAAAAGCACCGGGCGCCGCATGGTGGGCGACCACATCGGTTATTTTGACGAAGGCGACCTTGTGTTCATGGGGCCGATGCTGCCGCACGTGTGGGTAAACGACCCGGTATTCGTCAACGGGGAGGCCGGTTATTTAGCCGACGCCATTGTGATTCAGTTTGTGAGTGATTTTTTGGGAACGTTTCATGCAGGTTCCGGAAATGGAAGCCTTTATGCACTTTCTGAGTTTGTCTAACCGCGGCATGGTCATCAGGGGAAAGGCCCGGGAGCAGATCAACGCCCTGATGGGCGAGATGCTGACCATGAACGGCCTGCAACGCCTGTCGGCCCTGTTTACTATTTTTGATACACTGGCCCATACAACCGAATACGAACTGCTGGCCAGTCCCGTGTTTGTGCAGAATAAATCATTCAAATCCTCGGAGCATTTCCGGAAAATCAACGAGTACATCATGCGCAATTTCCAGGAAGACATCACGCTCCCGGAAATCGCCGGGGTGGCCAATATGGCAGTCACTACCTTTTGCAACTTTTTTAAGGAGCACTACCGGGTCACCTTCGTGGAGTACCTGAACACCGTACGGATCGGCCACGCCTGCAAGCTGCTGTCGGAAAAAGACTGGAACGTGGTAGAGGTGGCTTACGAATGCGGGTTTAACAACCTGGCCAATTTCAACAAGCAGTTCAAAAAACTCAAACACATGACGCCCAGCGAGTACCGCAAAACGCTGACGGTATAAACCCGACGGTATAAACTAAACCCGACGGTTGGCATGTTTTTCACCCCCCTTCTGAATTGAGACAAGCACCCCTTAACGTAAACGTGCCATGTGGCCATCCCTCCTGTCCCGAACGGCATTCCTGAAGTCGTGCCTCCGGGCGGGTCTCGGCATGTCGCTGCCGGCACCGCGGACGGAGACGGACGCGCCCCGGTATCCCTGTTTTTCAGAAGAAGATTACCCGTTGGGGAAGCTCCTGTACGAAAATCCCCTGGCCACCCAAAAAGACGTTGCCGGTTTCCGCATGGAAGGCCAGGCGCTGGTGCATTTTCCGGCGGGACGGATGCGCCTGGAAAACCGGCTGGACCCGGCCCTGGGCCAGAAAAGCAACTTCCTGTTCTGGTGTCCGCAGGACTTTCCGCCGGACGTGGCCATTACCTGGGAGTTTTACCCGCTCCGCGAACCGGGCCTGTGCATGTTGTTCTTCAGCGCCGGCGGTAAAAAAGGGGAAGATTTATTTGATGCTGCCCTGGCAAAACGAACCGGGGAATACCAACAATACCACCACGGCGATATCAATGCTTTTCACATGTCGTATTTCCGGAGAAGGTACGAATCGGAACGGGCCTTTCATCTTTGTAACCTGCGCAAGAGCTACGGCTTCCACATGGTGACCCAGGGCGCCGACCCCATTCCTTCCGTAGCCGATGCCAAATCTCCGTACCGGATCAAGTTGATCAAACGGAAAAAAGAAGTCGCTTTTTTCATCAACGGGTTGCCGGTACTGCGCTACCTGGACGACGGCAAAACGTACGGTCCGCTTCTGCAAGGGGGTAAGATCGGGTTCCGGCAGATGGCACCCCTGGTTGCCGAATACAGCAATCTGAAAGTATACGCGGCGGTTTAACTCCTGCTGAGGCATTCACAGCCTTCCCGGAGATGATTCCTTGAGTGGGAGGTAAGATGGTTGTCTTAGGTTATCATTCATTGCAAGCACAATCGTACCAATTCCCGAAAGATAGTATCATAAACATCACGCCGCCGGGTGAAGGCATCGTCGGCAATTTTGGTACGTCCCCACCAGCCAGGCACATCCACGACCAGTTGCACGCACGCAGCCTGGCCCTTGACGACGGGGAGTCCCAGTTGGTGATTGTGCTGGTGGACAATGTCGCCATCAAACGCGAGGTATTTGATGAGGCCAAACGCTTGGTCCACGAGGCGACTCAACTGCCCAGGGAACACTGAGGTGGTCTAAAAAAGCGAGACAGATTCCTTGCTTAACTCAGACAAGCTATGAACCAGAAACCACCTCTCAAAAGGCGCCGCAAGTACGACGAAGACTTCAGGGCGCAAGTGCTCAGGATGGTCCAAAACGGCCGGGCTGTCAGTCAAATATCCAAATCGCCAGGCGTAAGCGGGAACCTGATTTACGCCCGGAAGAGCAAGCGTAAAGCTAAGGGCAAAGAAGCCGCCAAAGGGGAGAAAACTGACTTTTCGCTCCGGCTGCCGGAAGAAAATGAGCAGCTCAGAAAGAAAGTCAGGCAGTTGGAAATGGAGCGCGGGATTTTATGGAAGCTGTTTCCATTTTCAGCCGGGTGACCTGAGGGTGAGTTATGAGTTGATCCGGCAACCGGAGCCGGTTTTTCCCGTTGCCGCTCTCTGTGAAGCCCCGGACGTTAGCAGAGCGGCTTGCTGCCGCTGCCTGTCGGGGCAAACCTATCAACCCGGTGCACACACCAGGTGCACACAAAAACAAACAGATGAAGGCAGTGGAAGAAGCTTTCCGGGATCACAAAAAACGGTATGGCAGCCCGCGTCTGGTAGTCGGGCTTAACGAGCTTAAGGAACCAGATGAGTCCATAGGCTGACACCGCGGCGGCAACAGGTTCACCCATAGCTGGTTCCGCCGGAGGCGGTATGAATAAAAAAGGCACGAAGCACAGCTTCGCGCCATCAGAATCCGGCTGAGCGAAAGGTCTGAAATCTCACTTCACCGCCTTCTTCTCGATCTCGCGGAGGTTTTCCATCTTCCTGAGCTTCAGGAAGCCGGTGATGTCCTCGAAGTGTTCCTTGATTCGCTTGTTGCCGAACTCGAACACTTTGGTAGCCAGCCCGTCCAGAAAATCCCGGTCGTGCGACACCAGGATCAGCGTACCGTCGAAAGCCTTCAGGGCGTCCTTCAGGATGTCCTTGGTGCGGATGTCGAGGTGGTTGGTCGGTTCGTCGAGGATGAGCAGGTTTACCGGTTGCAGCAGCAGTTTGATCATGGCGAGGCGGGTTTTTTCGCCGCCCGACAGCACCCGTACCTTTTTCTCGATGGCATCGCCGCTGAACATGAACGCACCCAGCAGGTTTTTGATCTGCGTGCGGATGTCGCCGACGGCAATCTGGTCGATGGTCTGGAACACGGTCAGGTCTTCGTCGAGCAGGGAGGCCTGGTTCTGGGCAAAGTACCCGATCAGGCAGTTGTGGCCCAGCTGCAGCTTGCCGTCATAATTGATTTCGCCCATGATGGCCTTGATCAGCGTGGATTTTCCTTCGCCGTTCTTGCCGACAAAGGCTACTTTCTGGCCGCGTTCAATGGTGAGGGAGGCGTCTTTAAACACCGTATGGTCGCCGTATTTCTTGGTCAGGCCTTCCGCGGTCACCGGGTAATTGCCGGAACGCGGGGCAGGCGGAAACTTCAGGTTCAGGGCGGAAGTGTCTACTTCGTCCACTTCCAGTATTTCCATCTTTTCCAGCATCTTCACCCGCGACTGCACCTGCAGGGTTTTGGAGTAAGTGCCCTTGAACCGGTCAATAAACTCCTGAATGTCAGCAATCTGCTTCTGCTGGTCCTCAAACGCTTTCTGCTGCTGTTCACGCCGTTCCTTGCGCAGCTGCAGGTAATGCGAATACGGCACCTTGTAATCGTAGATGCGGCCCATCGTAACCTCAATCGTGCGGTTGGTGATGTTGTCCACGAAAGTACGGTCGTGGGAAATCACGATCACGGCTTTGGCGTTGTTGACCAGAAAATCTTCCAGCCACTGGATGGATTCAATGTCGAGGTGGTTGGTAGGCTCGTCGAGCAGGATCAGGTCGGGCTTCTGCAGCAGGATTTTGGCCAGTTCGATGCGCGTGCGCCAGCCGCCGCTGAACTCTTTGGTGGACCGCCCAAAGTCACTGCGGACGAAGCCGAGGCCCAGCAGGGTTTTTTCTACCTCCGCGTCGAAATTGATTTCTTCTACCGAATAGTATTTTTCGCTCAGCTCAGATACCTGCTCGATGATCTTGTAGTATTCTTCCGACTCATAATCGGTACGGGTTTCGAGTTGCCGGTTGAGTTCGTCCATCTGGTTTTTCATGGCCAGCACTTTGGCAAAGGCTTTGGACGTTTCCTCAAACACGTTGCAATCATCCTCCGTGAGCAGATGCTGGGGCAGGTAGGCAATCACGGCATCCCTGGGAGCGGATATTTTGCCGCGGGTAGGCTTGTTGACGCCCGCAATAATTTTCAGCAGCGTGGATTTGCCCGCGCCATTCTTGCCCATGAGGGCAATCCGGTCATTTTCATTGATGTTAAAACCAATGTTGCTGAACAGCGCCTGACCGTTAAACTCTACCGTAACTGAATCAACCGAAATCATGATTAAAAATTTGGCTGCAAAGATAAGCCATAAAACCCTTCTTTACACCTTCACTTGCTTCCACTTTCCCCGCCGGAACAAAACAACGGCGGCCACCGCAATGGCTGTTTCGGCAATGGGAATAGAGATGAATACACCCGTTTCGGCCATGCCCAGCCCTTTTGCCAGCAGCAGGGCCAGCGGAATCTGGAAAAGCCAGAAGCCGGCAAAGTTGATCAGGGTAGGGGTGCGGGTATCGCCGGCCCCGTTCATTGCCTGGATCATCACCATGCCGACGCCGTAAAAAATGTACCCCGACCCGATCAGCCGTAAAGCAAGGGCGCCGATCTGGTGTACGGCGGCATCCCGGGTAAATATGCCCACAATGGGAGCCGCAAAGAGCAGGAACGTGACCGTAACACCCGTCATGAAAAGGGCGTTGTACTTTGCCGTGAGCCGCACGCTTTTATCGGCCCTTTCGGGCTGGCCGGCCCCGAGGTTTTGCCCCACCAGCGTAGCGGCGGCGTTGCTCAGGCCCCACGCCGGCAGAATGAAGAACACAAAATTACGGATGGCGATCTGGTAGCCCGCCGTGGCGCTGGTGCCACCGGTGGTCGCCACCAGCCAGGCCAGTACCACCCAACTACCCGACGCAATCAGAAACTGAAAGGTGGCCGGCCACGCGATGCGGATCAGGTTGGTGATTACCGGAAAGTCCGGTCTGAGGTGAGAAGTTTTTATCCGCAGGTTTCCGCTGCCCTTCAGCAGAAAATAACACTGGTACAGGACCCCGATGCCCCGCCCGAGGGTAGTGGCAACGGCCGCGCCGGTGAGGCCAAAGCCATCCCACGGACCGATGCCGTAAATAAACAAAGGGCACAGGAGGATATTCGACAGGCTCGCCAGCCACAAGCTGCGCATGGCAATGGCGGCGTTGCCGGCTCCCCGGAAGATGCCGTTGATCAGAAAAAGCAGAATGATGACTACGCTGCCGCCCAGCATGATGCGGGCAAATGGGGTTCCTTCGCGCACCACCTCCGGACTGGCGCCCATCAGCAGCAGTACGTGCGGGGCAAACAAGATGCCGGCAACGCTGATCAGAACCGTGACCGCCACCGACAGCAGAATGGCCTGCATGGCGGCGTGGGAGGCCCCATTGCCGTCCTTCTCGCCGATGCGCCGGGCCACCACCGCCGTTGCCGCCGTACTCAGGCCGATGGCCACCGAATACACAAGTGCAACCACTGATTCGGTGAGTCCGACGGTGGCAATGGCATTTTCGCCCAGCCGGCCCACGAAAAACATATCCACCACCGCAAAAACGGATTCAAGACTCAGTTCCAGAATCATCGGAACTGCCAGCAGGACGATTGCCTTGCGGATGCTCCCCTGGGTGTAGTCGTATTCTCCTCCTTTCAGGGCTTGCCGGAGGAGGCTGTAAAGATTCTGACCTTTACTGGCTGTAGTGGCACTGGTGCTCATAAGGGGTGTTTATGGTTTGAGAAGGCAAGGGTACAACAGCAGAGAGAAATACCGGAGTCTGCAGAAGCCGCCTGGCAAAGTCCTGTCAGGTCCGGATATTCCGGTCGGGATACCTGCCAGTCGGACAACAACGGGGGCTTACCAACGCTGATGAGAACTCTGATAGAATTTAAGCTACAAAGAAAAGCAGGATGGGTGACAGCCCTATGTCAGCAGGAGTGAAAAATATTTCAATTGCACCAACTGCTAAGCCGGTCAGATGAAAGTTTACCTGAGCCGGAAGAACAGACGCGAAACCGGAATCAGCAGGAGGCCGGCCAGCGCAAATGCCGCAAACGATACCTTCAGGTTAAAGGCATGCGCAATGTACCCGACCAGCGGCGGACCGGTCAGCATGCCGGCAATGCCGAAGGTGGCAATCAGGGAAATGGCCAGCCCCGGTGAATACTTCTCTGAAGCGCCGGCAAGGGTGTAAGTCATCGGAATCACCGGAGCCGTACCGAAACCAGCCAGCGAAAACCCGGCCATGGCCGGCCAGAAGGAAGGGAAAATAATGGCAAGGCTGATGCCGGATACGATGCACACGGCACTCAGCGCATATGTGGCCGGCATTCCTGTTTTCTCAATTACGCGGTCGGATACAAACCGGGATAGAGCCATGAAAATCATAAAAATAAGGTAGCCGGAAGTGAAAATTTCGGCCTTTACCACTTGCTGAAAGTAAATACCGCTCCAGTCAAACATGCCGCCCTCGCAGATGGCCGCCAGAAATACCAGCAGACCCAGATAAAGAATATAGGGATCAGGGCGGCCAAATGCCAGTTTGTTGCCGGAGGCGGCCCGGTCGCTGCGCAGCAGATAAGGGAAAGAAAGGAGAACAAAAAGGATCACCACCGCTGAAACCGCCAAAAGATGCCAGATCATGGAGATCTGCAGCGAAATCATCAAAGTGGTAATGGCTACTCCAATGATGCCTCCGGTGCTCCAGAGGCCGTGAAAGGAGCCATTGATCTTGCGGTTATACCTTTTCTGGAGCGTAATGGCCTGCGTATTGGCGGAAATGTTGAAAATCCGCATGCTGAGGGCGTACAGGAAAAGCGCCGTGACCAGTGAAAGGGAAGTGCCGGCAAAACCGATCAGCGGGAGACAAGCGGCATTGAGGGCAAAAGCCACGGTCAGCGGTACCCGGCTGTCGAACCGGGTGACCAGCCAGCCCGACAACGGAAGCCCGATCAGCGCACTGGCCGGCATGGTCAGCAGAATGGTGCCCAGCTGGGCTTCGTTCAGGTGGAGCGCCGCTCTGATGGTCGGAATCCGGGAAGTCCAGCTGGAAAAACTGATGCCGGAAAGGAGGAAAAAGGCACTTAGGGCAAATCTCTGCTTGCGGAGCGGATTCATTGGAAAAATCAGGGCGCGAAAAGGATTCTTTTAATGCAACAGCAACCGGAGGCCCGGCGTACCGGGCCCCGGACCTGCAGGTTGATTTTGCCTTACAGGATAGTAAAACGTCGGGGAGATGATTTGGATTCAGTTTGCCGGGCTGCCTGACGGGTCAGGATCCGGGCAGAATTTTGAAAGGCTTCTGTTAATCAGGCAGCGGTTCGCAGTGGTAGCCGTTCTTTTGCAGCAGATTTTCAATGTAGCCGTAATCAATGGTTCCGCCGGGTGACTCTACGCGCAGGACGCGGTCGCAGTCGCTCAGGTCAAAGTTCATGAGCCAGTCCGGGAAGCGGCTGCGTAACTGCCTCAGCAGCAGGGAAGCCTCACCGGCGTCGGGAACCGAGGTCCGGAAGACCTCAACCGTGCGGCCGTAGTTGGCGTAACCTTTCCGGGTGGCGGGCATTCCGGTTGTATTCATAAACAGAATATTTAATGAGTGACAATCTCTTGCCGATAATCAACTGAAGCTACAAAGAAAAGGTAACCAGTGACAACCCTATGTCAACAGTAGAATATTTTTTAACTTTTTCTCTCTTTTATCAGGTTGGTTTCTGGTTGGTAATTATCCGTTGCCCGTCCGGTACCAGGCAGGTTATCCCCAGAACATTTAATTTTTACGTTGGTCTCTTTTGGCCGGGAATATACCTTGATCCGGTTACTCCATCCAAACAGGATTGGCCGGCTGGCTGCAAACTGTGACAAATGGTAAAATCGTGAGGGGCGGGAAAGCCTGCTCCAGGTGCCGGCCACGGATAAAGTCTTTCACTCCGGCATAAATTTCCTGGGTGAACTTGCTGCCAATCGGGTAATTTTGCCGGATGGATGATTCACTCGAAATTCCCGTGTCCTACAAAGGACAGGAGTTGTCTTTTCCCTGCCGGGTAATCAGGGCTGGCTATGGCTATACTTTCCAGGTGGAGGTTGCCGGCCGGCTGTTCAATTTTGAGCCGGATGAAGAAGGCAACTACCGGGCGGCGGCGGGAGCTGCCAAAGGACTGGAAGAAGTCAAAGTGGATACTGCCCTGCTGCAGGCCATTGCGGAAGTGATTGAGTCTATAGTCAGTTAACAGACTTTCGCAGGACTGACCTGAAGGTTAACTTCGTCCGGAGTACGGGTCGGGGCACGGACGCCTGAAAATGCCGTTGTCAGTAGCTGCACCGGGCATTCAGGCGTAGACGCTTGCATCAGGTGAGAAGTATTTTTAGCCAGGCTACTGGTCCGGGGGTGGACGCCTGCTTATCGCTGGCACTGGCAGCAGCAGGTCTGGTACTTAACCGGCGGCCAGCAGGTTAAACAGGTCTTAACGGGATGAGTGACCCGTATGGGAAGGCATATAAATTCAGCCTGCTTCCGGCAGCTTTTATTCATTGGCTGAAAGGACCTGCCCGCCGGGATATATTTTTACCAGATCCGGTACAGTAATTTTATGCTACAGGGACCTTTCCGTATTGCGTCAAGGCACTTTGCTTCAGTAAAGGAGAAATGAGAACCCGGAACTTTGCCTTTGTTCACCGGCATTTACAGTTTTATTCCGGACTCAGGGAATGCGCAGGGCTGAACGCAAGACGGAAGTGCAGCAGGAGGTGTTTAGGCGACTAAAAGGTAATCTTCTTTCGCTTACAGCAGAAGCCTAAATACCGTGATCAGCTACATGATGACAGCCAGTCATGAATATTTGCCAATCCAGTGAAGTTTAATTCTGATACGCCTGACTCAGCGTGATCATTTTACTCTTCTCATTATCCCACAGTTTTACCTGAAAGCAACGCCACATGTCAACCGGATTCCAGGAAGTGGTAGACACCTGCTGTAATTCCGGCATTTTTTCCATCGCTTCAGGAAGCCGGTAAAAGGGAATTTTTGAATTCAGATGATGAACGTGGTGGTAGCCGATGTTGCCGGTCATCCAGTGGAAGACGGGGTGCATGGTCATGAAACTGGTGGAGGCCAGCGCCGCAAAATCGTATTTCCAGTCGTGGTTTTCCCTGAATTTAGCATCAGGAAAATTGTGCTGGGAATAGAAAAGATAAGAGCCGATGGCAAACGACAGGAAGAACGGAATCAGCCAGGCGAATAAGAAAGTTTCCAACCCGAAGAAATAGCCAATCGCTATTGCACTACCAAAGTGGATTACCAGGGCGGCCAGTGAATCGAGGTGTTTTTTAGGGCTTTGGGTAAACGATTTGAAGTTCAGCCAGTAAATGAATAGGGTCAGATGACCAAAAATGACGGTAAGCGGATGCCGGTTGAGCAGGTAGATTTTCTTGTCACGTTTGGATAAACTCAAAAAGCGGCTTTTGGATATTGTCGGGTAAGAGCCGATTGCAGTAATCGTAAGCTTTGAATTATGATTGTGGTGATGATCGTGGGACCGTTTCCAGATGTTCTGGGGGGTCAGGATAAAAATCCCGTAGGCTTTCATCAGCAGTTCGGCCGGTTTTGACTTTTGCAGAATGGCATGGTGCTGGTAATCATGGTAAATGGTGAACATCCGCACGTAGAACAATGCGCAGATGATGCTGAAAGAGAGCCTGACCACAACCGGCAGATCCAGAAAGGTCAGGGAAAGGAAAAAGACCATGAGGAAAAGCGTCATAATGGTTTCCACCCAACTCCTGTTCCGGTCTTCTTTCGCGAATTCTTTACTTGCTAAGATCAGGTCTTTACTCGTTCTCATTTTAATCCGTTGCGTACTTTAATTCAGATTGATCTATCACTCATTTATCAAAGGTATAACTCTTTGATTCACACCAAAGTTCGGTCACTTGTTTTTCTCACGTGCTTCCACCGCCGGTGAGACCATAGCCAGGTAGTGGGGTCACTGTTGATTTCCTGCTCCAGCCGTTTCATAAAAGCCTCGCAGATTTCGCCGTCGGCCGTGTTTTTAGGTTCGGCAAACAGTAACTCCGGCGTCACTTCGTAATAACCCCTTCTGATCCGCTTTGCGTTCATATACACCACCGGATAGTTAAACTTTCTGGCAAGTTTCTCCGGTCCCACATATACGGCAGTATCCTGGTTGAGAAAGGTAGTCCACCAGGCATTTTCGGGTGAAGCCGTCTGATCGGCCACCAGGGCCGTGGCGGTGATCTCATTGCGGGTGGCTACCATCTCCCGCAACGTGAGTTGCACCGGGGTAATCCGCGTCCCGAATTTTGTCCGCATACCGGTCATCATCCGTTCAAAGTACGTATTGCTGAGCGGACGGTAAATGACGTTCAGTTGAAATCTGGTGCTCAGGGTAAAAGCCGGCCCGGCCCATTCCCAGTTGCCGTAATGGCCCATGACCACAATGATGCTTCTTTTGTCTTCGTATAGCTTGTCAAGCCATGGCGTGTTTTTGAAATGACAGCGTTCCAGGGCTTCATGCCTTGTCATCCTGAGGGTTTTCAGCGTTTCCAATATCAGATCGGACAGATAGCGGTAGTAACTTTCAAAAATGGACTCAATCTCGGCATCTGATTTTTCAGGGAAGGAATTTTTGAGGTTTCTCACAACCACTGCCTTCCGGTAACCACTGATTTTCAGCAAGAAATAGAAAAAGTCAGATACTTTATAGAGCAGGGCAAAGGGAAGCGAAGCCAGCAGATAAATGAAGGGATACAATACGTAGAACAGGCCGCCTTGCTTCATATCAGGATTAAGGAATTAAGACAAAGCTACTAATACTAACGGGAAGTATCAGTTCCGGCCATTGCATTCCTTATGGAGAGGTACCATTGGGGAGCAAAAGCCTGAATGATTGGGGGCGAGAGGGCATGTTATAAATTTTCAGTTTTCTGTCCCGGACAAATGGGAACCGGGTAAGTGCGTCCGACAGGCAGCCGGGGCGCATACCTGCCTTGAGCCGGTCAAAGCAGGTCGGGATCCTGAAGGGCCCCGGACGTATCCAGCATTGGTTCAATGCATGTCCGCAAAAGTTTTGTTCAGTACAAGGTTGGCCATTAGCAGCCGCCCGTTTTCGTTGATCACATACAGCACGAATGGCTTTTCAATCTGGTAAACCTTCCAAGGATCGTAACAATCAACGTTCCATTACTGAGAAGGGCAACAGTCCTGCTCTCTTTCTCTGATCAGCCACTTACTGCCGCAGCCAACTCCTCCGGCAGTGGCGGAAGGACAGTCTTAAGTAGCTGCGCAATTTTGAATTGTGAATTTTAGATTTTGAATGTCTGGAATAATCCATTGACTATCAATTGTTTTGATCAAGAAGTTAAAATCCGGGACACCGGATTACTTTTGCCTGCTTACTCAAGCTTCAGGCAGTAATATTTCCCTCCGGTAAAGAAAGCCCCCCGGCAGGGGCAGTAGTCACTGTCCTTACCGGGGGGCTTCTCTTACCACTCTGCCCTCACCGGGGAAATGAAGACATAGGGTCAGCAGGCAGAGCGTTAGCAGGCAGAGTTTTAACGTTTGCTGAACCTGACCACCCTGCTGGTGTTGCCCACTTGCAGGCGCAGCAGGTACAGGCCCGGCCGCAGCGAGCCAACGGGCAGGAAGAGTTGCTGCCCCCCGCCTGCCTTATGGGCGTTGTGCAGGTACTGCCGGCCGGTAAGATCAGTAACGGCAGTAGCCCTGACCTGACTGGCGGCGAAAGGAAGCTGCACGGTCAGGCGGTCCTCAACCGGGTTGGGATATAACTTAAGCTGAAAGGCTTCCGAAGGGGCCGCTTTGCTGCCGGAGGCGGCAACTCTGGCCGGACTGGTCACCGGCTGGAGCTGCCACTGCTGGTTGTGGGCCGTAGCGGCAAAGTCTGAGTACTGGATCACCTGCGCCCCGTCTTCCAGCGATGCTCCCGCCACGTCTAGTACCTTGCCGCTGTGCCTGGCTGCCAGCTTGTAGTAGCCATCCCCCACCAATTCGATCTTCCAGAGCTGGTTGTCACTCACCGGACTGTTGACTGGGTACTGGATGGGAGAGACCCCGTCTTCAAGGGAAGCACCGGGAATGTCCAGGGCTTTGCCGCTGTGACGGGCCCTGATGGTGTAGTAGCCATCTGCGGCCGGTTCAATCAGCCAGCTCTGGTTGTCACTCACGGGAGTGTTGACTGAGTACTGGATCGGAGAGACGCCGTCTTCAAGAGAAGCACCGGGAATGTCAAGGGCTTTGCCGCTGTGGCGGGCAATGAGGGTGTAGTAGCCGTTAAACCCTGGGCTGCTAGTGGCCGGCACCACTTCAATGGCCGATACCTTGGCCTGGTCAGAAGAGCCGTTAGTGAAGGCAAGGTTGAGCACTCCATCGGTGACTGAGACGGTGAAGCTCTCGGTAACGGCCCTTAAAGCCCCGCCTGCTCTGGCAAAGATGTCGTACTCAGAAAGCTTTCTTTGTCCTTCCGCGTCCACGTTGAATTTGCGCGAACCAGCCCCGCCGCTGCCTGCTGCTGGCGTTCCCCACCAGAGTTCGGCAAAGTGCAGGGTGACCTGGTAGCTGCCGCCGGGCAGGGGCAGACTGTAGGAGAAGTTGCCGAACCGTTCACTCTGGTAGAGGGCATCATCAGCCGTGTTGACAATGTCACTGCTCACGCTGAAGGTGCTGCCCCCCGTAAAACTGCCGTCGGCACTGAAAACATTGCCGCTGGCAGTGCTGTAGGTAGTACCACCGGCGTTGAGCCGGAGCGTAGTGGCACTAGCTGGACTGCGCTGGATTGTAAGCCGGCCTGATGGATTAGCCCCGTCGCTTGTTTCGTCTAAGTTTCTGAGCACGGTAAAATCCGTTCCGTTCGGAAGCAGCCTAAATATAGTGCCTGCGCCGTTACTACCTCCTCTTTCCGTTTGTCCGTACAGGACTCCGGTGCTTCCCTGTACTAAACCAACAGCTGGATTAGACCCTTCCGCACTACTTGTAAAAGACTTGAGTACAGTAAAGTTACTGCCGTTGGTATTAGTTTTAAATACTGTACCCCCATTATTGGCTCCGCCGGTTATAGCCGCTCCGTAGAGTGCCCCATCAAGTCCTTGAATTAAGGTTCCTCTTGGAAAGATTCCCTCGAGGGGGAAGAAACGTTTTAGGACGGTAAAACCGCTGCCGTCCGGGTTGAGCTTATAAATGGTTCCAAAACTATTGCCGTTGCTATCAAATATACCTCCTTGGAGGGTCGTGCCGTACAGGGCTCCATCACTTGCCTGCAGTAGCCCACTGGATGGACTGATCCCTTCGCTGCCCCCGGCGAAGTTTTTAAGCACGGTAAAATTGCTGCCATCGGGATTAAGTCGGAAAACTGTCCCGGCGTTACCGCTGCCTCCTGAAGCGACGCCGTACAGTGCCCCGTCATGCCCTTGAATGACTCCCTCGTCGGGATTACGCCCCTCGGCATCAGTAAGGTGTTTGAGTACGGTAAAACCACTGCCATCAGGGTTAATCTTATAGATAGTACCGTAGAGATTGTTGCCTCTCTCCCGGGTTACCCCGTAGAGGGCGCCGTCACTGCCCTGGATGAGTTTGCCCACCGGACCTCTTCCATCGGACCCAGTAAAGCTTTTAAGTACGCTAAATCCACCCCCGTCGGCATTGAGCTTAAAGATTACGCCAGCGTTGGCTGGGCCGCCTTGGTGGGTAGTGCCGTAAAAAGTGCCATCGCTGGCCTGCAGAAGACTACTCCGGGGATTGGCCCCATCGGGATTTGCGGCAAAGTTGATTAATACCGTGTAGCTCGATCCATCCGGTTTAATGGAGTACACAATACTGCCGCTTGCGCTATAGAGGGTACCATCGCTGGTTTGTGCTAAGTTTCTGCCAGGAGAAGGGCTCTGCCCATTGCCATTTAAGTTTCTCACTACTGCAAAGCCCGAACCGTCGGCGTTGATCTTAAATAGAGTACCCCCGTCAGTGCTGCCTGCCCGCGTAGTCGTGCCGTAAAACGCCCCATCAATGCCCTCCAGCAGGGGGCCATCGGGAAGTATCCCGTCCGGGCCTCCCAGTTTCCGCAGCACCACGTATCCCGTCCCATCGGGGTTGATCCTGTAAATGGTGCCCCCGTTCTGGATGTTGGAAAAAGTACGTATTCCAAACGTGGTACCGTATAACGCGCCATTGCTGCCTTGGATCAGGCCACTGACAGGACCAGCTCCGTCCGAGCCCCCGCTGAAGCGGTGCAGCACCTGAAAATCGGATCCGTCCTGATTGATTCTGAAAACCGTACCGTAGCCACTGCCGCCCCCCGCACTGGTAGTACCGTACAATATCCCATTGCTCGCCAGCAGCAGGCTCCCCCGGGGACTGCCTCCATCAACACTACCATCAAATCTTCTTAAGACAGTATAACCCGATCCGTCTGGATTGATTCGGTAGACAGAGCCGCTTCCGGAACTCCCAACCGTGGTAAAAGTAACGCCAAAAAGGGCACCGCTGCTGTTCTGCACCAAGCTTCCAACCGGATAATAATCTCCAGATTGGGAACTAAACGACTTCAATACGGTAAAACCAGAGCCATCCGCATTAATTTTAAATATATTGTTCGCTATCTGGTTTACCACATAAAACGCCCCGTCATTCCCTAAGGTTAAGCCTCCGGCACCAATGCTTAATTGGTTGCTAAAGCTTCTTAATACTCTCAAATCGGACCCATCAGGATTAACCCGGTAAAAAGCGCCGGATGAATTTTGTCCGGATGTCAGCCCGTACAGTTTGCCATCCCTGCCCTGCACCAAACCGGCTGCTGGGCCGCCACTTAGGTTAATAAAGTTTCTTTTAACAGTGAAGTCGGTCCCGGCGCTGTTGATGGCAAAAGCCGTACCTCCCCCTTGGGGACCACCAGCACTGGTTAAGCCCCACAATCTGTCCTGGGCGAGCAACTGCGGGCAAATCAGCAGCAGCCACAGGAACACGCCCAGGCCGCTGAGTTGGGAAGTTTTCCCGAAGTGATAATTGTGCATCATAATGGGTAAGTGATTGGTGAAAAAAACAGGTAAGGGTTAAGTGAAAGCAAATCAAACAGGAAGTACCCGGATTCAGTAAATGAATCCACCACGTGAACAGCAGTGACGGCAGTTGTCCTCCGTGCACCCGGTAGAAATATCCATTAGACAGATACATCCGCAAAAAAATTAACATTGGAGAGGGTTGTAAAAAATATGGGTAAAACAAACTCACTTTTTTGCTTAAAAATAAGGTTATGTCACAGAGTTTCGGTATATCCATGTTATTTTTTTGTTAAGATAATTAATGCTTGATTCCCGCTTACTGTCGCTGACAAATTTTACACGTAACCCTGGCCAGGCCGAAACTTCCTCCGGTACGGATAAAAAAATGTATTTTTATGCACGTTACCATTCTCTGTAAGATTCAACTGTCCGGCACAGGAATACCTGAAAATAAGCAGGTTTATTAAATGGAAGTACTTGCTCAGGTAAATCAGCAGAAGACAACCTGTATTTTGCAGACAGCACTCATTCATTGAGTACCTGCCTGCCGGCAATGAGCAGGGATAGCCTTATACTTACCGGGCGTAACAGACCGGCTTAAAAAAAGTGCTCATTAAGCTCGACTTCAGCATTTTTGGAAATCAGAAAAACCTGCGTCTGCGGCGGAAATTAAGGTGCTTTCAATTTTTGAACAGCGTGTTTTCAACCCGACATTTAAAAATGATTCTCAGAAAATGATTCTCAGAACTGGTCCTGTTTAGGCAGTTTCGCAGATTGTATTATGAAAAAGCTAAAGTCGGGCTTAGCCCGACTTTAGCTTTTGAGGGAAAGAAGAACCCATCAGCAGGGTAAGCGGTATAGACTTATCGCCAGACAAGCTCTGCCATGCTTACACCAGCCGGTGAGTTCTCAAGGGTAATAATACCGTTTGAGCGACTGTTTTCCAGGCCCGTCTTCCGGCACCATTGTTGTCAGCCGGAGCAGTGCCTGCCCAGCCAGGCGTACAGTGAGTGCGGTGCTGCGCATGGTGGGTCTGAAAGAAGAAAAGAACTTTCACAAGTATCACCGGGTGCTGAGCCTGGTGGAGTGGTGTGTACTGGAAGCGGCCGGATTCTTTTACAGTTGCTCTCAGCCTGCTTTCTGCCGGCAGGGCCAGTAATTGCAGCCATTGACCAGACATTGGAGAGACGCCGGGGCAGAGAGATTGCTCAAGGGGAATTTACACCTTATTTTCACCGGTGACCTTACTGGCTGACCGGTTACATAGGAAAGGAAAGTTACCTTGTGGGCACGGCTGCCTGGGGGTGACAAACAGCAGCCTGCCTTTTCTGATGCAATTGCCTCAGCAAGAAAGCTTCGGCAAGAAAGCTTCAGTAAGAAAGCTTTTATGGACCGGTAGCAGTTTTTCAATGTCTGCTTCTGAATGTCTGCTTCTGGAAGAGGACATTGAAAAAATACCCACACAACAGCTACTGCTTTTCCAGCAAGCTCTTGTCTGGGCGGCTTAATGCTAAAGCCGAGATAAGGTTTACCGCAGCCTTTTCATTCGTCGTTCTATCGCTCCGCGGCATTCATTACGCTGGAAAGCAACCAATTTAAAATTCAACATTCAGCATTATTCTTTCCCCCTACTCCACACGAAAGCAATTTCCCTGAAGCTGAAGGAACGGGATTCGTGTTCCATCTCCACCAGCAGGCGTCCCGTGGAATCCACTCCGCGGATAGTACCTTCCCGAATCTCCTCTCCCACCCGAAACAGCTTCCGCTGGTCGCGGGCATACAGGGCGTTCAGGTAAGCTTTCCGAAGTTCCTCCGCGGCCGGCGCGGAGTTGCAGGTAAGTAGCTCCAGCTGCTCCAGCAGTTCATTCAGGATTTCCTCCAGCACAAATGGCTGTTTTGCGATGCTCCGCATGGATACGGCTCTGGGGTGGGCAAATTCCAGCTGGTTTACATTCAGCCCGATACCGGCCACTGACTGAGCCAGATTCGTCCCCTTTACGGTATTTTCGATCAGAATGCCGCCCATCTTCTGGTCCTGGTAATAGAGGTCATTGGGCCATTTGAGGGCGATTTTACCCGGAAAACAGGCGGAGAGCATCCGGAAAATAGCCAGTGACACGGCAATATTGAGATCAAACTGCCGGGTGGCAGCCAGAAAAACGGGCTTGAGCAACACTGAAAAAGTAAGGTTCTGCCCCGGTTGGGCCTCCCATGCGTTGCCCGCTGTCCGCGTCCTGCCGTCTGGTGATGAGTAATAACCACCGTCCCCTCGGGAACGTTTGTACGGGTAGTCAGTTCCTGCAGTAAATCATTGGTCGAATGACAAGCTGGCAGGAAGGAAATTTTTGTCCGATAAAAAGTGTATTGGGTGGATTATTGTACACAAAAAAATTGTTATCTGACCGGGTTAACCATACGGCCATAAAATATTTAGTTAAGTTGTCCGTCTTTAAACTCAGGTAGTCCGCGTCCCGGGTAGACGATTCCGGACACATTTTCTTAATTTTGTAATAGCAACTTACTCAAATTGAATGGAATTAACGAAAGTCAGCATAGACTCTGAACAACTGAGCCAGGCGGTGGCTCACGGTATGCAGGAGAAGAAAGCCTCTGATATTGTAATCATGGATCTTCGGAATGTAAAGAGTGCGGTAACCGATTTTTTGTAATCTGCTCCGGCAATTCGGATACGCAGGTAGACGCCATTACTGATTCAGTCGAAGAAGAGGTCTATAAACTGTCGGGGCAGAACCCTGGCAAAAAGGAAGGCAAAGAAAACAAGGAATGGATTCTGCTCGACTATGTGGATGTGGTCGTTCATGTCTTTAAAAAGGAACGGCGGCGCTTTTTTGCGCTTGAAGACCTGTGGGGTGATGCCGAGGTAACACACGTAGAAGCAGGAGCCGGTGCCTAGGAAACAAAGCAGGCTGCAATGGTGTTTGCAGTATAACAGTGAATCTTTATATGAACAATTGATAAAATGGCTGAAAATTCAAATAATAACGGTAAGAAAAAACTGTTACCCAAAACGCCTCAGCGGCCCGGTTATCAGATATGGCTGATTGCGGGTTTGTTGCTGCTTATTTTGGGTATCACCTATTTTAATAAAAGTACTGCTACGCTTGATACCACCCAGAGCCGTTTTGAGAAGATGCTCCGGAGCGGCGACGTAAAGGATATAGTGATTATTCCCAACCAGAATGCAGTAGAAGTTACCCTGAAGCGGGAAGCTATAGACAACCAGAAGTATCAGGACGACCTGACCCGCCGTGGACCATTCTCTCCCTACGAGGGTCCCCATTACCGGTTCCAGATCATCAAGGCTGAAGATTTCAAGAGAGATCTTGACGAATTGCAGGCAAAGCTGCCCGAAGAGGTTCCCTACTCAGTGGAGCCCCGCAACGACCTGACGAGTTTTCTGGTCAACTGGGGTATTCTGATTCTGATGTTCTTTGGTCTGTGGCTGCTCATGCGCCGCGTTACCGCAGGCGGCCCCGGCGGACAGATTTTCAACATCGGCAAATCGAAAGCGGCGTTGTTTGACGCCGAAAATAAGGTAAAGATCACCTTCAACGACGTAGCCGGCCTCGACGAAGCCAAGGAAGAGATCAAGGAAATCGTGGATTTCCTCAAGTACCCGACCAAGTTTACCAGCCTCGGCGGTAAAATCCCGAAAGGTGCACTGCTGGTGGGTTCTCCCGGAACAGGTAAGACCCTGCTTGCCAAGGCAGTAGCCGGCGAAGCCGGAGTGCCGTTCTTCTCACTTTCGGGCTCCGACTTTGTGGAAATGTTTGTGGGTGTGGGTGCTGCGCGGGTGCGCGATTTATTCAAGCAGGCCAAGGAAAAAGCCCCTTGTATCATCTTCATCGACGAAGTGGATGCCATCGGACGTTCGCGCGGACGCGGCTCCATGCCGGGTGCCAATGATGAACGCGAAAACACCCTGAACTCCCTGCTCGTAGAGATGGACGGTTTTTCCACCGATTCCGGCGTAATCATTCTGGCGGCCACCAACCGCCCCGATGTACTTGATTCGGCCCTGCTTCGTCCGGGCCGTTTCGACCGCCAGATCAGCATTGACAAGCCTGACCTTGTAGGCCGCGAAGCCATCTTCAAAGTACACCTGAAGCCGCTGAAGCTGGCTCCGGAAGTGGACCCGAGAAAACTGTCGGCTCAGACGCCGGGTTTTGCCGGTGCTGAAATCGCCAACGTCTGCAACGAAGCCGCGCTGATTGCCGCCCGCCGCAACAAGCAGGCCGTTGACATGCAGGATTTTCAGGATGCCATTGACCGCGTAATTGGTGGTCTGGAGAAAAAGAATAAACTCATCCTTCCCGAAGAGAAGCGGATTGTGGCCTACCACGAAGCTGGTCACGCCGTTGCCGGCTGGTTTCTGGAGCACGCCGACCCTTTGGTGAAGGTAAGTATTGTACCCCGCGGCGTTGCCGCCCTCGGGTACGCGCAATATCTCCCGCGTGAGCAGTTCCTGTATACCTACGAGCAGTTGTTCGACGAAATGTGCATGACGCTGGGTGGCCGCGCTGCGGAAGATATTGTATTTGGCCGGGTGTCAACTGGTGCCCTGAGCGATCTGGAAAGAATTACCAAGGTCGCCTACGGAATTGTAACGGTATACGGCATGAATGATAAGATCGGGAATGTTTCCTTTTACGACTCCAAACAGTCGGAGTATTCCTTCACCAAGCCTTATTCCGAAGCTACTGCCAAAACGATTGACGACGAGGTAAGGGGCATTATTGATCAGGCGTACGAACATACCAAGCGGTTGCTCACCGGGAAGCGCAACGAACTGGAAATCATTGCCCAGGAATTGCTGAAAAAGGAGATTATTTTCCAGACTGATCTGGAGCGGCTGATCGGCAAGCGTCCGTTCAGTCACCAGACAACATACGAGGCTCACATGAACGGCCGGAACGGAAGCGTAAAGGACCCCGACCAACTGGCCCGGGAAAATGAAGAAAACGTACCGGCACCGGCAATGCCTGGCCTGCCGCCCGAGCCGGGTAATCTGCCGCTGAAAGATCTTTAATGATTGCGGTGGCCCAAATTACCACGAGAAGCGCAGGATTATTTCCTGCGCTTCTTTTTTGGATACCGGCGAACCTTTGGTGCCTCACAATTTTGGCCTATTTTTAAAGTTCAACGGCAGGATAGCTTTCTGACCGGCATACACTACAGCCTACTACCACCACTCCCGACCCATGTCGCAGCAATCCAGAGAAAATATACTGGGTAAAATCAGAAAGGCACTCGAAAAGCCTGGCGATAAGCCCATGCCAAAGCCCGATTTTACCGCTTCGGTTTATGCCCACAGCAATCAGGACGCCACCGTTACCTTCGCCGAAACGTTCATCCTCAACAAAGGTGAGTTTTTCTTCTGTGAAAGCCGCGCTGATTTTCTCGCCCATCTGTCGCTGTTCATGCAAAAGAAGGGGCTCCGGGAAATTTACGTGTGGGAAAATGAACTCATGCACCTGCTGACCGAAGCCGAAGTACCTTTCCGCTCCGATGATTCAAGGTTTCTGAATGCTGAAGCAGGGGTTACTCTTTGCGAAGCTTTGGTAGCCCGCACCGGCAGTATTATGGTTAGTTCCAGACAGACCGCGGGTCGCCGGCTGAGTATTTATCCGCCGGTGCACATTGTGGTTGCCTATACTTCGCAGCTGGTGAACGACATCAAAGATGGCCTGCAACTGGTACAAAATAAATACGGTGACCGGCTGCCTTCCATGATCTCAATGATTTCGGGTCCCAGCCGTACGGCCGATATCGAAAAAACGCTTGTACTTGGTGCCCATGGCCCCAGAGAACTGATTCTGTTTCTGGTGGAAGGCTGAAAGCAGGTACCAGGTATTGGGTATTAAGTATCAAGACATGAGTTGCTTTGTGGAGAGTCAGTCTTCTTTCAAGAAACAAGGTCATCCAAAGATTTCTCACTACCCTATACTCCCTTTCTCTTAACTATTGATTCTGTCCGGCGTTGCTGACCCAGTCTTTACTTTCAGTACCCCTTCTACCCGGTAAGTCAGTTTATTTCGCTTCTGATTTTCACCTGGGCGTCCCTGATGACCATACCAGCCGGCTGCGTGAGCGGAAAATCGTCCGCTGGCTGGATGCCGTTGCCCCTACGGCCGGTGCCATCTTTCTGGTAGGCGACATATTTGATTTCTGGTTTGAATACCGCCACACCATACCAAAGGGATTTATCCGGTTGCAGGGCAAGCTGGCGCAGCTAAGCGACGCCGGCATTCCGGTAGTGTTTTTTACCGGCAACCACGATATGTGGATGTTTGGCTACTTCACCGAGGAATTGAATGTGCATATTCACCGGGCACCGCAGCAATTCATGATTGCGGGAAAGAAATTTCTGATCGGCCACGGCGATGGACTCGGTCCGGGGGACCGACGCTACAAGGCACTGAAGAAATTATTCCGGAGTTCGGTGGCCCAGTGGCTCTTCGCCCGGCTGCATCCCAATCTCGGCATGGGGATTGCGCATACCTGGTCGCGCAACAGCCGTCTGGCCAACAATAAAAAGGGAGAAGACAAGTTTTTGGGTGAAGATGAATGGCTCTGGACCTACTGCCGGGAAGTAGAGTCGCGGGAGCACCACGATTACTATATCTTCGGTCACCGTCACCTGCCCCTCGATTTGCCGGTGGGTGAGTCGGGGCGGTACATTAATCTCGGGGAATGGGTAAATCACTATACTTACGGCCAGTTCGACGGCGCTGAATTAACCCTTAAGACGTTTGAGTAAGCTCTTTATGCCATCTGCCACTGCCTGCCGTATCCTGACCCTTGCGGTGGTACTGGGGACATCCACGTGGAGTTATAGCTGCGCTCAGGTGCTGCAGGTAAGCAAAAGAGTCGCTATTCCCAAACCGCTTGCCGTGTCGGTGAATGCGCAGGGCAATCTCTTCACCGGTGACCAGAGAGGTACCGTGCGGATGTACGACACTGCGGGAGTAGTGGTTAATTCATATTCGCCACAGCGGGTGGCAGAGGTTACCTCGCTGGAGGCAGGGCAGGGCCTGCGGGTGTTTTGCTTTTACCGCGACCTGCAGGAATTTAGCCTGCTGGACCGGTTTCTGACCCCGCTGCCGGGCTACGCCAAACCAGTGCTCCTCAACCTTCCTGACGGCGGCTTTGCCCGGCTGGCCACACTTTCTCCCGACGGCCAGCTGTGGCTCTTCGACGACACCGACTTCAGTCTGAAAAAGTACAATCCCGTCACGCGCCAGATAACTATTCATGTACCACTGGAGCTGGTGCTCGACCGGCGTGACTACCAGTTTACTTCTATCCGGGAATACCAGAACATACTTTTTCTGAACGACCCCCGTAACGGTGTATTATTATTCGACAATGCAGGTAATTTCCGGAAGAGAATAAGCCGGTTTTTATCCGGCATTATTGAACTATACCGTGATGAATTATTCTTTGTGCAAGACGATCGAATATTTTTTTTGAACTTGTATAACGAAAAGGTACGAAGTGTATATTTACCAGACGGTATTAAGCCCCTGTATGTTACTGTAATACCTGACAAGGTGTTTTTGCTTACCGGCAAGGAACTGATCATTGGCCGCCAGCCTTTGTAGGATTTAGGGCTAAATTGGACATAAAGCAGCCAGAACAGGTCCTGATGGTTCAATTATTGCTGCGTAACTTGCACGTCTTATCCAGAAAAGCAACAATACGTCAAACGCATCACAAAACGCATAAAACTCTTTTTTTTATGGAAAACGTACAACAGAAAGTAACCGAGATGCTGGTCCAGAAATGCGGTCTCGACGCTTCTCAGATTAAATCTTCCGCCAATTTTATCCGCGATCTGGGCATTGATTCTCTGGACTATATTGAACTGATCATGGAGTTTGAGCAGGAATTTGACATCCGGATTCCCGATACGGAAGGCGAAGGAATCAAGACCGTGGGACAGGCCATTGAACTGATCGAACGTAAAATCAGCGAAACCAAAGTAGCTTAACCGCAAAAAGTAAAGCCCGGAAGCGTTTCCGGGCTTTACTTTTTGCGAGGGGTATCCAATTTCAGATTCTGACCGGTAAGCTCCCGCTTGGGTGAACATTCAGAATTCAACACTTTTCAGGAAAGGTAGCGGAGAAGGGTGAATTTAAACCGGTAGCCGTTTCCTTCTTCACTTTCCACCCAGATCCTGCCCCCGTTTTTTTCCACAAACTCCTTGCACAGAAGTAGCCCGAGGCCGGTGCCGCTTTCATTTTGCGTACCGGGAGTAGTAACGCCCGAATTCATTCTGAACAACTTCTCCACGTTTCCGGCCGGGATACCCATACCGTTATCCGATACGGTTACCAGCAACTGGTTATCCGGTCTGGTATCAAACGGACAAAAAAGCCGTAAATGTGGCCAGCGGGCTTCGCAGGTTGTGGGCAATGACGGAGAAGAACTTATCCTTTGTTTCGTCGGACTTGCGCAGTTCAGATTCCGGCTCCACCAGCCTGACGTTCAATAAATTCAAGCGGTTGTTGGCCTCATTCAGCTCCTCATATTGCCGGCTGATGATTCCATTTTGTTCCAGCAAACGCTTGTTGGATCGGTTTTTTAGCCGGTATAAAGCTAAGCAAAACCGTCAGTAAACCCACTGCAAGCGTAATGGGGACAATCAGAAAGTTTCCCATCGTCTTCTGCCGGCTTAGCTGCCGGGCCTGATTCCTTTTTTGTTCCTTGAGTTGCTCCAGCTTTTTCCGGTTCTCTTCTTCAAACTCAGCCTGCATTCCGGCAATTTTTATCTTGCTTTCGTGCCTTTCCTGCTCCTTCAGCTTGTTGAGCAGGTCAGCCCGCACCTGCCCCGCTGAGGAAGGCAGGGCTTTCTCAAGGCTATCCTCCGGAGTTGCCGGGGTTTGAGCCCGGAGAGGCGAACCGAAGATCAGAATAAACAGAAAGAGTAGCCGGCGCATACAGGTAATTAGTAGCCCTTGCAGGGGAAACCGGGGGTTTTGCCGGGTGCCTTACCCGCTTTGCAAACACAGGTCTGTAAAACGCAAACAACACTGGCCCGATCTGCCTGCCGACTGTGAATTTATACCCCTTGCAGCACATACCAGGCCGCTCTTTCCCAGCCTGTTTCTTGGCGAGGTAATAAAAAACAGCAAAGTGACTTTTACAGTCGGGCACTAGATAAACAAACCGGCAAAAGAGACGCATAAAATATTTTCAAACTAAATACAACCAGTTGCTAGACAGGCGCTTAATTCATATTTTTTTTTCAAAAAAATGCACTATTCATACCCTTTGCCTGTTTGTATATAAAAGGCAATAACTATATCAATGAGTACTGAAAACGACAAAACCGGGAAGAGAAAGATTGAAAGTTACGACATATCCCGTTCGGATGAAACGCTTCATCTGGCCACGGATCTTGCCAGGTTTATTAAAGAAAACAAGCTGTTTCTGAATATCCAGGGCAAAGAGTATGTGAACGTAGAGGGCTGGCAGTACGCCGGCTCGAGGCTGGGTATTCTGCCCGTGGTGGAGGAGTTGACCAACCTGAGCGACGAGAACGAAATCAAGTACAAAGCTCAGGTCAGACTGCTCAATCTTCGTACCGAACAGATCATCGGATCTGGCTTTGCCATCTGCTCCAACAAAGAGCATGGTAAAAAATATTATCAGGAGTTTGCCATTGCCAGCATGGCCCAGACGCGGGCTATCGGTAAGGCGTACCGGAACATACTGGCGTGGATTATCCGGGCGGCCGGCTACGAGCCTACTCCGGCCGAGGAAATGGACTATATGGCTGGCCCCGGCCGGGAGGAGCAGCCCGCCAAAGCTCCGGTAGCTCCTGCCAGGGAAAATCAGCCCGTACGCGTGGAGGCTACTCCGGCGGAAACACCGGATTTCAAGCCGGCTACCACGCGCCAGAAAGCTGAAATCCTGCTGTTGCTGAACAACGAAGTGGTCACAACGGCTGAAAAGGAAAAAATGGTAAGCAGCATCAATAAGCTCGATACCGAAAGAGCCGACAAGGCCATTGCCAAGTTAAAGAAAACGATTGCTGACCGCCAGTCTGGCGCAGCAGCGTAGTACCCATTCTGGTTTAGGGTTTCTTGTTTGATTGTAAAGCCGCTCCCATATTGGGAGCGGCTTTATTTTTTATAAGTAAGGGAGCACAATCTTCCTTGCTACTCCCGTCCGTAAAGTTGGGTGAGTTCGGCGAGGCGTTGCACCGACCCGTCGTCGAACTGGCCGGGCTGTAGCCGCCAGGCCCAGTTCTCGTCGGCTTTGCCGGGCACGTTGACCCTTGCCTTTTCGTCGAGTCCGAGTACATCCTGCACCGGAAAGATGGTTACTTTGGCCACCGACTGCATCGTGAGCCGGATCAGTTGCCAGGCAATATTCTTCTCGTTTACAGACTGCCCCAGGTAATCGGCCACCCGCTGCCGGGTGGCGGCGTCGGCGTCTTTGCTGTACCAGCCACGGGTCGTGTTGTTATCATGCGTACCGGTGTAGGCGATGCAGTGTTCTACGTGGTTATGGACGCTGTACGGGTTGTGCGGCATATCATCACCGAAGGCAAACAGCAGCACTTTCATGCCCGGAAAACCATTGTCGCGCATGAAATTCCGCACGGCCGGCGTCACAATGCCAAGGTCCTCGGCGATGATGGGCAGGTGTGGGTGGTGCCGGAACATGGTGGCGAAAAAATCTTCCGTGGGCACGTCTACCCACCTCCCGTTGATGGCCGTTTTTTCCTTCGCATCTACTTCCCAGAAGGCTACCAGCCCGATAAAGTGATCAAACCGCACCAGATTGAACAGGTGAATGTTGTAACTCACCCGCCGCAGCCACCATTCGTAGCCAGTTTCCTTCAGATAATCCCAGTTGTAGACGGGATTGCCCCAGAGCTGACCGGTTTCGGAGAAATAATCGGGCGGTACACCCGAAACGACAAAAGCTTTATGTTTCCCGTCCAGCTTGAATACCCGGGGGTGCGACCATACGTCGGCGCTGTGGTAGTTGAGGTAGATAGGCAGGTCACCCACAAACTGAATGCCTTTTTGGAGGCAATAGGCTTTCAGCTCAAACCACTGCTTCAGAAAAAGCCACTGGCGGAACTTCACCCGTTCGATTTCCGCAGAAAGCTTGTCGCGGTATCCGGCAAGGCCCGCAGCAGTGCGGTCCCGGATGGGTTCGGGCCACTGGCTCCAGTCGTAAATGCCAGTGTGTCTGGTGAGGGCTTCAAACAGGGCGTAATCTTCGAGCCAGTAAGCATGTTCGTGGCAAAAGGCCTGGTAGGCATGGCGGTCAGCAGCTTCAAAGAAGAACCGGTCAAAAGCTTTGTCCAGCAGTGGCTCTTTAAACTTCCGCACGGCGGCGTAATCTACCTTGCCCCTGGGCAACTTAGGTGTACTCAGGATGTCAGCTGCATCCAGCATCCTCTCTTCTGCCAGCCGTTCCATGCTGATCATCAGGATGTTACCCGCAAAAGCCGAGGCGCTGCTGTACGGAGAGTTTCCGAGTCCCTCCTCAATGGGTGAAAGCGGCAAAATCTGCCAGTAACTTTGCTTTGCTTCGGTCAGTTGATCGGCAAACCGGTAAGCTTCGGGTCCGAGGTCGCCGATGCCGTGGGCGGAAGGCAGTGAAGTAATGTGCAGGAGGAGTCCGCTGGAACGTTTCTGGAGCATAATTAACTTAAGAAAGTAAAAATTTTGAATGTAAAATCTTGAACGGGGATGGCCGTGCAGAGAGGGCTTATACGGGTACCGGACTGCCCGTAAATCAAACTACTTCACTGGTCAGAACCACGACCGGAAATTGTTTGAAGAGTTGGGCCAAATTTACTTTTTCGCTCGCTTTTACCCGTTCTCCCGTGAAAATGTTTGTCCACGTCAGGCCATCCGTTTCTCCGGAGAGATTCAGGGCCGTGTCGCCCCAGACCGCCTCTCCGAAAGGCCACCCTCCCTTGGGCAGCAACCGGGCCGGGAAACGCGGTGCCACTACCAGTATCCGCTGATTGTTATGCGTGCGGAGAAAGGCAATCACCTTCTCCGGGTGTTTTCCGGAAACGGCCAGCGGCGTATAACTGCCCTGCCGGAAGGCCTCCGCGAACTGCCGGCGGCACTGCAAGGTCTTGTAAACGGTGAAAAGCTTGATCCGGCCGTCGGTTTTGTGCTCCAGCAGTTCCGGCAGATAGTCGGGCAGTTTATTCTCCGATACGGCCTCTATTTCTGTCAGATACTGGTTCCGCAGGCCGTAATCCACCGGACGGCGGTTGTCGGGATCCACAAGGCTGAAATCCCACAGTTCACAGCCCTGGTAAATATCGGGCACTCCCGGAGAAGCGATCTTCAGCACTACCTGCGACAATGAATTGATGATTCCGTAGTGGGCAATCCTGTTCTTGAATGGCAGAAATTCGCGGCTGAAGCCATGCGCCGGATCGAGCAGCCTGCGGGCAAAACCCAGCAAAGTCTCCTCAAAGGCGGCGCTCTGGTTGATCCAGTCGGTGTGGACCTTGGCCTCACGCATGGCTTTGGTCAGGTATTCGTCAATGCGATCCGGATAGTCTTCGGGCAACCGGTCCTCAAACGGCCACGAGCCAAGGAGCGTCTGATAAATGAAGTACTCTTCGTTTTTGTCGGGCAGCAATGTGCCGTTTGTTTCCTGCTTCAGGCCCTTATTCAGTTCGTGCCATTGATTTACTTTGGCCTCCCACTCTTCCGGCATTTCCGAAAGCACGTTGAGACGGGCCCGTACGTGTTCGCCCCGCTTGGTATCGTGGGTGGCAGTGGCGTTCATCTTGTGCGGCCACTGCCGGAGCTGCTCCTGGTTAAACTGGTGAAACCCTTCCGCCGACAAGCCGAAGGCCTCCGGATTGCCGCCCACTTCATTGACCGACAGCAACCGGCTGAAAATGTAGAATGTAGTGTCTTCCAGACCCTTGGCCATCAGCGGGCCGGTGACCTGCTGAAATTTCATCACAGTTCGTATCCAGCTTCGTTTGAGGGGCGTGGAAACGGCCCTGGGCAACTCCAGCAGCAATACTTTCCGCAGGAACTGCACCGCCAGCTTTTGTCCGGGCAACCGTTCGTCCGTTTTTTGCAGTGCCTCCTCAATGTAGTGCCGGTCCTGCCGCCGGACCTTCTCCGAATTGATGTAGGTGCGGTACACCGGGAAGAAGCAGAGGGCCACGGTTAGGGTCTGCCGCAGGTCAGAAGCCAGCAGGTCGGAACCCTCAGGCACAAATTGAGATAGTTTCCGGAACTGGAAGATCAGCCGTTCAAGGTCACCGGCCAGCAGGCGTTCCAAAATCAGCTTTTTCTTTTCAAACAGCATGTCCTTAAACTCTGTCCGGACGCCGGTGAAGCGGACGTAAATATCATCGAAAGCGTCCTTGTGGGCCGGGTCGCAGAATACGCCGTTGATGTGGGCCAGAAAATCGTAGCCGCTGGTGCCTTCTACCGGCCAGCTGCGGGGGAGTTGCTCACCCGGCTCCAGAATCTTCTCCACCACAATGTAGGCTTCCTTACCGGCCCGTTTGCGTAACTGCTTCAGGTAGGTAAGCGGATCGTTGAGGCCGTCAATGTGGTCAATGCGGACGCCGCCCACCACGGCCCTTTTCAGCATTCTGAAAATCAACCCGTGGGTCTGCTCCAATACTTTAGCGTCTTCCACCCGGATGCTGATGAGTTCGTTGATGTTGAAAAACCGGCGGTAGTTGATTTCCCGGTTCGCAGTTTTCCAGAAAGCCAGCCGGTAGTACTGGGCCGTCATGATTTCGTGGAACTGCTCCTTGTCGCGGTTCATGATCTCCAGCCGCTTCCCGACCAGCTCCCGGAAAAGAGGACTGGAACTGTATTCCTGCCAGAGCACTTCTTTGGCAGCATCCATGGCGGCGGCGCGGTCCTGAGCCATTACCATGGTGGCAAAGGTCTCTACCATCCGGTGGGTGGCGGTCTGTAGTTCCTGCAGCTGGGCTTCGTCCCAGGGCATCCCCTCCACGTTGAAAAGCAGCGGGTACGATTCAATTTTCAGCGGGAAGTAGTTGTCGTAGTACTTCACGGCAAAGCGGCCATCCTGGTAAGTCAGTTCCAGTTGCCCTTCGTGCAGGGCTTCGTAGTAAGGCACGCCCAGAAACGGCACCAGCAACCGCCGCCTGAGGCTTTGGCTCGGGTGATTCCAGGCAATGTCGAAGTGGCGGCCGTACGGGGAATGGTAGCCCTTTTCGAGTACGTCCATCAGCAGGGCGTTTTCCGTGCTGAACACCATGTGGTTGGGCACAATATCCTGCAGCCAGCCCATGTCGTGGCGGCGCAGGGAACTGAAAAGTTCGTTCAGTTCTTCTTCTGTGCCGACTTCCGGATTGATCTGGTTCGGGTCGGCAACGTCGTAGCCGTGGGTACTGCCGCTGGCGGCTTTGAAGATAGGTGAGGCATAAATCACCTGTACGCCCAGCCGGTGCAGGTAATCTACTATCTGGGTGGCCTGATTAAAGCCAAAATCTTTATGAAACTGAATGCGGTAAGTGGCTAGTGGTATCTGCATGGGGTAACCTGATCTGATTTTCGGGGTTGTTGCAGCCAGACGGACCGGCTGGTGCAGGAAGCGGGAATGCCTCCGACAAATACGGATTCAGACCGGGGGTAGTTGCCGGCGGGACAGTTTAATGAAATGACTGATGCCAGTCACGATTATTTATCCGGCAGGTAGCTATAAATCCGAAAATCCTGTTTTATTTTGTGGCATGTCGCACACCGGTCCTTTCCCGAATGAGCAACCAATGAGTACGCCGCCTTACAAGGTGGGGGATAAACTGATCCGGCACTGCCCCGGCTGCGGGAGCCGCCGGGAACACTGGGTAGTCGGATACAGTGAAGTTTACGAGCCGCTCGGGATTTTACAATTAAAGGATCTTGACCTTAAGATCCGGGTAGCCCGCGGCTTTGAGCTCAGTTGCCAATCCTGCGGCAGCAGCCTGGATGTGGATGAGTACTATCTCTGAAGGAATTTCTCCTGTAGATTTTACAGGTGTACCTCTTACTTGCCGGTACCATCAAGCAATCCGTATCTTTACTTTATGGAAAATTCAGATAATGAAAACCGTAATGAGTTAAACGCCATTGTCAGTGTGCTGGGCGATGTAGTGGTGGAAATCAAAGAAATGCGGGGGGCTTTTGACCGCTCCTTTACGCTGGTACTCAACAAGCTGGACAAACTGGATAATATTGAAAAAGAGTTGAAGGAACTGAATGGGGAAGTAAGAAGCGTCCGGTCCGATCTGGGCAGGATGACTGATTACGAAGAGCGGATCAAGGCCCTTGAAACGGCCGTGTTTCGCAAAGGCGCGTAGACGGCACATTCTCCCTGTCTGCATCCCTATTTTCAATTGTCAATTATCCATTTTCAATTATTTACACCACCCTTACCTCCAGCAGCGTCCCCAGTTCAGTAAAGTAGTGAATCCACTGCTTTGCCATGCCCTCACCCTTTTCGGCCCGGTCGCGGATCTCGCCGTAGTAGCGGTTGCCGACAAAGTAGTATTCGTTCTGCACTTTCCACAGGTCAAACCGGAGCCCCAGCTGCCGCAGCAGCCCCAGCAGGCGCACGATGTAAGCGAGTTGTGAAACACTCGGCTTAACGTCCCACTCCCGGAAGAAAGCCTCCACCCGCCGGGCAATCACGTAGCCAAGCGAACTCGAATCCAGGGCTACCTTCCACCGCCTGGCTTCGGCGGCCAGCCGTTTCAGTTCCTCCGTATCGGGTAGTTCGGACTCAAAAATCTGATTCAGATCGGCATTCAGCACAAATTCGACGGTGCTCCGGAACACGCCGGGCAGCGGAGCCTCGGCACGGTTCATCAGGTTCATCATGTGGTAATGGTGCTCATACACCTGCCGGAAAGACCCTTCGATGTCGCGCATGGTCGCCTGCATCATCTGGTCAATTACCTTGCGCTGGGCATCCTTGAACAAGTGCTGCAGCGAGTAGCGGTGCGAATGGGAATGCACGTCCATCAGCCGGATCACCTCGGCAACGTCGCTGGCCAGAAATGCGTTGCGGATGCCCAGGTGCATTTCCTCAAACTGTCCGGCGGGCATGTTTTCGCGGGCATTGGCAATGATTGTGTGCTGCCCCAGATACAACACTGCGTAGCTGACTTCACTTTCCTCGGTGGTCAGCGTTGATTCTACCCGCGATTCACCGATCACCAGCTTCTGCACGCCGGCCTCCAGCCGGTCGTACACTTCGTGGCGGTACAGATGGCTGTACAGCGGGATGTGTTCCGGATGTTCCTCAAACAGCGAAGAAATGGCGTAGTGCGCCACCGCTTTCGCAAGGTCCAGGCGGGCGGGCTGCACCAGCAGACTGTAAATTTTGGCGGCGTTGGCGTATTCGGGCCGGTTGCCGGGTACCTGCCCAAGCTTCTGGACAAACATTTCCCCCAGCCCGGTGCCACTGTTTTCCGGCTTTTCGCCCGTAGCTTCTTCCGCCAGCTGAATGGCCCGGCTGGCGTATTGCAAAATCTGGATGGTCTCGATGCCAGAAACTTCGTTGAAAAACCAGCCGCAGGAAGTATACATCTGCATGGCGTGGCGCTGCATCTCCAGCATCCTCAGCACGTCCACCTGTTCAGCCGGGCTCAGCGTGCGGCTGAAGTATTTCCGCAGGAAAAGCTGTACGTGCCCGGTATTCCGGCTCAGCACAACCTGGATATAATCATTGCGTACCTGCCAGGGATCAGCGGTAAAACGGGCCATCCCTTTTTCGTAGATCCGGACCAGGTTCTCCCGGAGCCAGTCAAGGGATTCACGCAGGGGCTTGCGCCAGTGCTGCCGCCAGCCGGGTTCACCGCCGGTGTTACACCCGCAGTCATTGCGCCACCTTTCGACACCGTGGACGCAGCTCCAGGAGCTGTCTTCGAAGATCTGCACCTCGTGCGCAGGCGGGAACATGGCCAGAAACTCACCGTAATTGGTGATCCGGGCCAGCCCGTAGGCTTCGATGTGGTGCAGACAGTACGCCAGAGCCATGTCGCCGTGGCGGTGGTGGTGCCCGTAGCTTTCCCCATCGGTGGCGATGTGGACGAGTTGCGGCGCATTGTCATGGGCAAAGGCGCTGGTCAGCCGGTCGGCAAATGCTTTTCCGTCTTTCAGCAACCCTTTAAAGGCAACGTCCTGCGAAATAAAACCGTCGTAGAAAAACAGGGCAATGCTGCGGCCTGATGGCAGTACGCACTGGTAGGGCATCCGTGGGTCAACCCGTTCGCCGGAAACATCCTGCCAGGCAGAAGTACCGGTTTTGCGGACTGCTTTGGCCTGCCGGGGGGCAAGCAGGGTATATTTCACGCCATATTCGGCCAGTATTTCCAGGGTTTCGGTATCTACGGCCGTCTCGGCCAGCCAGATACCCTCTGGTTTGCGGCCGAAGCGGTACTCAAAATCAGCTATTCCCCAGTGTACCTGCGTGATTTTATCCTGGCGGCTGGCCAGCGGCATGATGATGTGGCCGTACACCTGGGCAATGGCCGAGCCGTGTCCCGAAAACGCTTCCAGGCTGTCGCGGTCGGCCTGCAGAATGGCCTGGTAAGTTTCCGGCTCGTATTGTTCCAGCCAGGAAAGCAGCGTAGGCCCGAAGTTGAAACTCATCCGGGAGTAGTTGTTCACAATGTCCACGATGTTTCCACCCGGCCCGAGTATCCGCGAAGCCGTATTCTGGGCGTAGCATTCGGCGGTGATCCGTTCGTTCCAGTCGTGGAACGGGTGGGCAGAGTCCTGAATTTCAATGGCTTCCAACCAGGGATTTTCGCGGGGGGGCTGGTAAAAATGCCCGTGTATGCAAACATATTTATGGCTGTTCATTCTTTATGGATAATGCCTGAACCGGCTCAAAAGCAGTGGTGAAAGGTAAATTTACCTTATTTGCTCTTTTTCAGGTGCAACGTGTGAGAAAAGAGGAGAGATTAAACGGTTACCTTTCCGGAAACGTACCTTCCGCAGTCACTGTATGCCGGTATTTTATTTAGTGTCCGCTGAAAATGTGCTGTCCCGGCGCTATATTCGTTGAACAAAACAGGCCGGTCATTGGCAAACGACTACGATAAAATACCAAAAAGAGATCGGCGTCATGGGAATTCTGTATAACATCTCCGAAGACTATCTTTATCAGGAAGGAAGAAAGAAAGAGAAAGAAGAACTTGTCACTGAAATGCTGAAAGACGGCACATTGACAATTGAAAAAATTGCCTCACTTGCCAGGGTACCGGTTGAATATGTAAAGCAAGTGGCAAGTGAACTGAAGAAATAAAATTCAGTCTCCCGAAGGCTAACTGAAAATCAGTCGCTAAGGCTCAACTGCCCGGAGCTTTGATAACGGCATTTACTAAATTTTTTACGCGTGGATGCCTGCAAAAACGGCTACTTCTCCCGCTTCTTCAGCCTCTCCACTGATTCTTCCACCTTCTGCCGCAGTCCATTCTTGTACCTCTGCAGGTTGTCGGCCACCTGCTGATCATAGGTACTGATGATCTGGGCGGCCAGAATGCCGGCATTTCTGGCACCGTCCAGGGCAACAGTGGCTACGGGCACGCCGCCGGGCATCTGCAGAATGGACAGCACCGAATCCCAGCCGTCAATGGAATTGGAAGATTTTACCGGAACGCCGATTACCGGCAGCGTGGTCAGGGAGGCGACCATGCCCGGGAGGTGTGCTGCGCCGCCGGCACCGGCAATGATCACTTTCAGACCCCGGTCCCGGGCCGTTTCGGCGTATTCAAACATCCGCTTCGGCGTGCGGTGCGCCGATACAATGGTGATTTCGTGGGGCACGCCCAGTTCCTGCAGTGCTTCGGCAGCGGCGGTCATTATCTTCAGGTCTGACTCGCTGCCCATGATGATTCCGACCATTGGGATTTGGGGGTTAGGGGTTGTTGGTTATTCGTTGTTCGTTGCTGGTGATTACTTTTATCGTGGACTGCACCCGCTTGATCTTCTCCTTCAGTTCTTCAATATCATCATCGAGAATGGTGATGTGCCCCATTTTGCGGAAAGGTTTGGTGAACCGCTTGCCGTACAGGTGCGGGTATACCCCATTGATCTGCAGAATCTCTTCCATGCCGGCGTAAAAGGCTTCGCCGGAGTGGTCTTCTTCGCCCAGCAGGTTCACCATGGCGGCCCGGGTGAGGGTGTCGGTATCGCCAAGGGGCAGCCCCAGAATGGCCCGGAGGTGCTGCTCAAACTGGGAGGTATAGTTGGCCCGGATCGTGTGGTGGCCGCTGTTGTGCGGCCGCGGCGCTGATTCATTCACCAGCACCTCCCCTTCCGGCGTCACGAACATCTCCACGGCCAGCAGCCCCACAATCTCCAGATGCTGGGCCACGCCTAATGCAATTTCATTGGCCTGGGCAAGGGTAAACTCGTCTACGTCGGCGGGGGCCAGCAGATATTCCACCAGATTCTTCACCGGATGAAAAACCAGTTCTACCGGCGGGAATACGGCTACTTCGCCCCGTTCATTGCGGGCTACAATGACGGAAATCTCCTTTGCCACGTCCACTGCCTTTTCAAGCAGGCTGGGCCCGGGAAAAGCTTTGGGTAAATCATCAACCGACTGGAGCCGCTGCACGCCCCGGCCGTCGTAGCCCATTGTGCCCAGCTTCTGGAAAGCGGGCAGAAAACCGGCGTGCTCCCGGATTTGCTCCGGGCGGTCAATCAATACGAAGCCGGAGGTGGGAATTTTGTTGGTCCGGTAAAACTCCTTCTGCACGCGCTTGTCCTGAATGGTGCGGATCACGCGGGGCTG
>JAUJMU010000019.1 GCA_030446715.1 Cytophagales bacterium
AAGTGCCCGAAGCAGTGCCTCATAGCTGATCATGGCCTGATGACGCAGGGTGAAATATATTTAATTTCTGCATCCTACTTGCGGCTAAAGTTAAGCCTTGCGTGGAAGTACAGTTTTAAAATTAACTTTTTAACCGGCCTATTGCCTCCTTCCAGTAAATTTTCCTCAACTCCCTGAATGGCTTCAACCTGTAAATAACTTGACCGGGAGGTGAAAAGAGTGTTTTGTTGCAGCCGTTGATCATTATGCTGCATCTTCTTCAGGAGGGCTGCCGGGAAAAAAAACAGGCAATCTGCCAGTTTACATTTTTCTTCACTTATTTTGGGAGGAAAATCTCTTCACGGCTGGCCAGGCACAGACAGTGCATTATATACACCGCTGCTGATTATCAGGAAAAGCCGCCACACCGCCACAGGAATCAAAATTAATACCTCCCCCCTACCAACCGGTTATTCAGTGCCGTCCGGGCGGGAAAGGTGGGCAATTTATCGGGCCGGCTCCCTACGGCAGAGGTATCCGTGAGGGCTCCCATAAATGCAATCAGTGCCTGTTTCTCCCCGATGGTCAGGTGCAGGGGCTCGGCTGGCAGCGTCTGGTTGGGAACGGAAATGCCCATGCCGGCCCCGCCACCTTTGTTGTAAAAGTCAACGACTTCTTCCAGCGTATTGTACACGCCGTTGTGCATGTAGGGAGCAGTCAGGGCAACATTCCGCAATGTAGGCGTCTTGAAGGCAAATCTGTGCAGATCAATTCTGAAGCTGTGGTACCTGCCAAGGTCAGGGTCCAGCACCGGCCGTAACGTGTCAGCGCTGGACGGAACCCCGATGATTTCTGCTTCAGTATGGTCAAAGGTCGGGGGCACAGTGCCGTTGAAGAGGGGCAGGAAATGGCAGGTGGCGCATTTTGCTTTGCCCGTAAACAGGTTCAGGCCGTCTTTTTCAATTGCGGACAATTGGGTTTTGTCCCCGCGCATGTACTGGTCAAACCGGGAATCCATAGCCGTCAGGGAACGGACGTAGCTGGCAATGGCTACTTTCATCTGCTGCTCCGTAACGGCATCCGGCGCAGCTTGTCCTGCTCCTTCGGGAAAAGCATTCCGGAACATATCGAGGTATTCGGGACTTTGGGCCACTAAGGCTGCCGCTTTCCCGAAAGAGCCGTGCATCTCCTGTTCATTGGCCAGCACATCGCTTGCCTGATCTTCCAGAAAAACCACCCGCATGTCGTGAAAAAGGGAGCGTTGCAGTGCCGCGTTCAGGATGGTGGGCGAATTGCGGCTGACCTGCCCTTTAAAATCAAAGGCAATGCTCTTCGTCTGCCCGTCGGTAAACGCTTTTTCCGGATTATGGCAGGAGGCGCAGGACCGGGAGTTGTTGCCGGACAGGATAGGATCAAAGAACAGCATTTTGCCCAATCCGGCCCGGGCGGCTGTCAGGTGGGCATCGTGGTCGGGGGCGTAGTAGTCAGGATCAAAGGCGTCTTTGTCAAACAAAGTTCGGGCACCGGCAGCCACTGCCCTGACCCCGGCCGGCACCGGTATGTCCAGAGCCTCCCCCGCGTCGGCAAGTGTCGATGAGAGTGTATTGGCATAATCTGCAATAAAGACAGCCCGGTCGAAGCGGTCAAAACCGGTATTCTGTTGCAGGAAGTCTATACTTTCGTCAAATGCTTTGACGGCCCGTGCCGCCAGCTCAGGTGATTTCTGCGAAAGGTCAGGCAGATACACCAGAAAAGTCTGCTTCAGGGAAGACAGCGCAGCGGCTGCCTCAGCTAATGAATACCCGGCAGCCGGTGAATCAAATCCGGTGATGCCGAGGGTAATCACCCGGTACACCTGCTGGCGCATGGCGTCAAAAATGTGGCGGTCGGCCATTGGGGTGGTTTGCGTTACCAGGCGCAGGCGATTTACGCTGGAATGCAGGATTCCGATTTCCTTCAGGGCTTCTTCCCGGTTGGCAGCGTCATACTCTGGAAACAGCAGTTCTTCCACTACCTGAAAACCGGTTGGCTTTACCACAATCTGGTTAGGGTCATCTTCCTCCACCTCATCCACGGGTGGGCCATTCATGGCTTTAGCAGTGTAGGGGTTAAAATATTCCGCGAGGTATTCCACTTTTTTGTACGTCAGCCGGGCGTCGTAAAAGGCCCGCTGAATTTCTCCGGCCGGTGCATTGGCAGCTACCACCGATTTGAGCCTTGCCAGAGCATTATCCAGGCGACTGATGTCTAGTTCATATTCCCCCTTCACCCGGGCAGATGCGGCATCAGGCTCTTGCTTTTTTGGCACACAGTAGCCAAGTGCCAGCAGGAAAAAAAGAAATGGCGCTACAAGAACGAGAAACAGTTTATGGGTCATGGCGGAAGCAGCAGCTTTAGGGAAAGGCATTTGGGAATCGGGAAGAAAATCCGGCCCGCCGGCAGAAGTGCCATGGCAGGCCGGATTAAGGCTGCGTTTACCGGGCGAGGCCCCGTACAATGATCATCTGGCTGGCCTGGTCTTCATTCGGCCGGAGCGAACCGCCATCCGGATTCCGGTATTTCTCTCCTCTCCAGGTGTGGGGCTGAATGTTGATGGAGAAAGTGCCTGGTATGCCGGTAAGGTCCGAAATGTCCACCATGGCCCCGTATTCCCAAGAGCCCAGTGCGGAAGCCAGGTATGGTGGGTTGGTTGGCTCAGGATCACCGCCGCCGCCCGGCCGGCTGGCATTGTATCTGGCGGCATCCTGTTCATTGCGGCGGTGATCGAGTTCAAAGGCTACTTTGAATTCGCCGGTGTTCAGGTTGTACTGGTAGATGTAGGCATCATGCGTTTCATCTTCGTAGCGGTTCGGGTCTTCCTGAATGTAAGCGTAGTTTTTGGTGACCACGATGTTATCCGGGTTCTGGAACATGCCGGCCTTGCTGTTGCGGTCGTCGCCGTCGAGCATCAGGCGAAGCTTGCCCCTGAGTGGATTTTCGGGATTCAGCACCAGGCGGTATACCCGTCCGTACTTGGAACGGGGATAATTGGGATACGTACCGGCGTTGGCTCCGGTATTATTTTGCCCGGTTACGTTAAAGTAAATTTCGCGGCTGTTGGCTCCGTTGCCTTTGCGGTAATCAAGATCCTCTACCCGGCCAAATTTAATGGCCCTGAGTTCATCCACTTTGGCGTTCAGTTCGGCGCCGGTAAGCATCTGCTGATTTTCCACCTCCACAAATTCAATGTCGTAATCCTGGCCGGTGCGCATATCCATCTCGCGCTGATCGTCGTTGGTCCGCTTCAGGAGGTAAAGCCGGCCATTGTCAAGGTCTCCCTGGTTGCCCATGTACAGGACCACCTGTCCGCCGTTACCGACTCCCCGGCTGTTGGGGCCGGAGTCATCGTCGCCGATGATGATCACCGTTTTGCCGGAGTAGGCATCTTTCGGCAGCGGCACTGCGTTTTCGGCACTCCAGCGGCCAAGGGCAGGTTTTTCGCGCGAAATGGCCTGCGCATTGACCGGGGCAAAGGGATCAAGGGCATGCGTACGGGACTCCGGGCCGCTTTCCCCGCAGGTAATGAAGCTGGGGCCAAAGCCATGTTCGGCCGGCGTAGCCAGAGTAGCCGAGCAGAGCCGCCACTGACCACCGTCTGAATTAAGCACATACTCCCCTTTTACCGGCTTTAAATTCTGGTCAAAGGTGATCCGGGACACGGCGAAGTTGTCTTCGTGGTTGGTGATGTACAGGAACCCTTTGCCATCCCGCGTTCTCAGCCAGCCGGCTCCGTCTGCTGATCCGCCAAACATAAAGTCCGGCGACTCGGGTAGTTTGTCGTCGCTGCTGATAATGGAGTACGTCTGCACATGCCCAAAACCGGGCATCGTTCTGATCAACGCCGGAGTTACTGAGGTGGTCTTTAACATAACAGGTGCCGACACCGGGGGCACCTGGTCCACAATCTGGTCGAAAATTTCGCAGGCGGGCAGAAAGGCAAGCCCGATACCGGCCGTTGCGGTCAGCAATACGCGTTTTTTCATAGTGGTTAAAGGAAAAGGGTTGTGAAATGAATACCTGCCAAAGCTAGGGACGGGCTGTTATCCCATCTTTAACCTGACTTTATCAGATGGTGTATTCTGTTATTCATACAGAATACAAACAACAGGATAACCATTTGCAAAACAGATATTTACCAATACCTTCATTTACTTTTTAGTTAACCGGGGGGTAACCAAAACTTAACCAAAACTTCATAACATCTGCTCCGGTAACTGCGTACCGGCCGGGGTAACCGGAAATGTGCGGTTTCCCGGAAAACAGCTCCCTGTCACTTTGGTCCTCTTCGTGTTTCTCTGCCCGTCAAGCCGGGTGTGACATGGATGGTCCGGCCTCAGGATGAGTGACAGGAGGCAATTGAGAGAAAGAAAATTATTCTTTTCGCTGTGGGTTTTATTCCCCTTTATCCTGCGATTATTATTGTGTTATGATTCTATAAATTTTTTCCCCTCTCTGAGCCCGAAAAACTACTTTTCAGGAAGTCAATTGCCGGTATTTTCAGCCCTACGCCATTATCCATCAGACATCAGGACCACCAGAAAGCCACAGCGGCAAACACGCCTGTCATTGATTACCAATGGATTCCCGGGCAAACGATTTGCCGATGCGGTTTGGTCCCGCTCCTGTTCTGCTTCACCGTAAGGCAACATTGGTAGCATTTCCGCAAAGAAAATGTAACAATTACTTGATCCGCGGACGTTGCACAAGCCGGCCAATAATTCACACTTTGGCAAACTTTTAATTTCTTCCACTTATCCAGTTCTTTTATGCATTCAATCAGCTACTCTCCCTCGCACTGGTGGCAAAAAGCGGCTGCCGTGGCAGTTGGCATCTCCCTCTGCGCCCAGGTATTCGCCCAGAACAATGGCGGGCAAACCCCGGAAGGCCCCGCCTATCACACGAAAGGCAATGTGCTGACCGGCCGGGCTGTATTACCGGCAGCCACGTTTGCTCCCGGTCCTACATCCGGCAACTACATTGGTGCCGGCCCGGTCAGCAAGCAGCCGGTCCCCTTCCTGAACAAGCAGCCGGTGCAGGGCTTTTCGTCGGTGATCGACAACAAAGACGGCACGTACCTGGCCATGTCAGACAATGGGTTCGGCAGCCTCGAAAACTCGGCTGATTACCACTTGCGGGTGTATACCATCCGGCCCCGGTATGAGCGGAAAAACGGCGGCAAAGGCGACGTAAGGGTGCGGGACTTCATTGAACTGCACGACCCGGACAAAAAAATTCCGTTTGCGATTGTTAACCACTTTACCAATAAACGAATACTGACCGGGGCTGATTTCGACATTGAATCTTTCCAGAAGGCGGATGATGGCACCTTCTGGTTCGGCGATGAATTCGGACCCTTTCTGCTGCACACCGACGCCTACGGAAAGCTGCTGGACGCCCCGATCCCGCTGCCTGATTTTGACAATCCCGGCAAGGAAATCCGCGCCCCGCAGAACCCGTACAACGAGGAGAGCAGCGCCATCCGCATCATGAACGCCGTGCGGACTCATGCTCAGCTGAACAAGAATATGAAGACACCCGTGTTTTCGCCCTGGTTTCCGCTGATCAACGACAACAATCCGCAGACCGGAGCACCGGACCGGGCCAATCCGCCGGCTAATTCGGGGCTGGAAGCGGCATCCAGTGATATTTTCAACGTCAGGTCCATTCAGAACGCCGGCTACCCGGTTATTGCCTGGACTGTCAATGACAAGCCTTCCATGGAAGCCCTGATCCGGATCGGGGTAAACGGCATTATTTCGGACCGTCCCGACCTGCTGGCTGAGGTCGCCTACAGCTACGACGGCAACAACGACGGTCAGCCTGATTTTGTCGGACCAGACGGACTGCTTGATATTACAAAGTTTGATGCCCAGGGCCACCGGGGCAGCCGTAACCTGCGACCCGAAAACACCCTGCCGGCCATGGAAGTGGCACTGGACAAGCTGCTGACCACGCTGGAAACCGACTGCAGCATCAGCAAGGACGGCGTGCCGGTACTGGACCACGATCCGCATATTGAGGCCGCCAAAGTAAGGCGTGCCGACGGTACTCCGTACGAATTCGCCGGAGAAGTCCTGGTAAAAGACCTGACCGCTGCACAGATCCAGTCCACTTTTATTGCCGATAAACTGCTGGGAGACCGCCCCCTGCAAACCAATGACCGCAGTCTTTCACCGGTTTCGGTGGCATTTGCGGCGCAGTACAGCCTCATGGATCCCTACGTGATGCCTACATTGGCGCAGTTGTTTGCATTCGTTGACTTTTACGTAAACTACTACCGGACCGGGGCCGGCAAGGACCAGCCCGGTGCGGAGAAACGCTGGAAAAATGCGCAGCGGGTACGGTTCAACATCGAGACCAAAATCAATCCGCGGACGGATACCGATGCGAAAGGCGATGTATTTGCCGGCCGGACCGTTGCCCCCGAACCTTTTGCCCGGGCGGTAGCCGACGTAATTGCAGCCCGCGGACTTCAGGACCGGGCCGACATTCAGAGCTTTGATTTCCGGACGCTGCTGGTGGTACAGGAGCAGTATCCGCAGATCCGGACGGCTTACCTGTTTGGCGATTTTCCGAAGGTGGGCCAGGCCAGTGACGGCACCAATCTGCAACCACAGGGTAGCGAGAATACGCCCTGGCTGGCCGGGCTGTACTGGCCCTACCGGTCTACTGTCGCAACCAACCCTTTCCGGGCCCGGGGCAGCGGCGGTTTTGAAGGCATGGCGTACGACCACTGGAACAACCGCCTGCTGCCCATGCTGGAGCAGCCTCTCGCCGACGATAACACCGGAACCCTGCTCATTCACGCCTTTGATCTGGAGAAGAAGGAATACACCGGCACCCGCTATGGGTACAAACTGGACCCGCGGGGCAGAGCCATTGGTGAGTTCAATCTCTTCAGTCCGAATCGCGGCGTAGTGATTGAGCGGGACGGTTCGCAGGGCAACCTGAATGGGTTTAAGGCCATCTATGAAGTGGAACTGGGCGAAGCAGGAAATCCGGTCGGCAAGCGGCTGGCGGTAGATTTGCTCAACATTCAGGACCGCTACGGCATTTCGGAGCCGGGGCTGCCCGGCGACGTGGGCATTGGCGAAAGGTTTGCCTTTCCGTTTGTCACCATTGAAAGCGTAGTGGTGCTGGATGAGAACCAGATTGTGGTGGTAAATGACAACAATTACCCCTTCAGCATTGGCCGGCACGTGGGCGAAAGACTTCCCGATGACAACGAATTTATCCGCGTCAGGCTGCACACCCCGCTGGGCACCGTGCCCATTGAAGGCTATGCCGGCTTTACGCTGGTCAACGCCGGGAACGACCAGGACCTGATGAAGCTGAAAGACGATGCGGTGATTGACCTTGCCAGTCTCCCCTCCCGGCAACTGAATGTGCGGGCCGAGTTTGCAGATCCGGAATTTAAAAGCGTTGTTTTTGACTTCAACGGCCAGAAAGGATATAAGAAGGACAACAGAGTACCCTTTGCATTCGGTGGTGACAAAAACGGCGATTACGCTCCCATCTCCTTGCCGGTTGGCAGACATACCCTTACCGCTACCCCCTATTCGCTGCCCGGAGGCAGAGGAGTAGCCGGAAAATCGGTCACTGTTTCCTTCGAGGTTACAGATTCGGAATCGGACAGCAGGGTGACTTCTGCTCCGGCGGCCGCGGGATCAGCGGAACTGCGGGCAACAGTATTCCCGAATCCCTTCACCGGCAAGGTAAGCCTCGCCTTTTCACAGGCTGCCGGTCAGGCCGTAAAGGTGCAGGTGTACGACAGCTACGGCATTCAGGTATACAGCACCACCTGTACGCTTCGGCATCCCGATGATAAGCTGGAACTGGATCTGGGCGGCTCTAAGCTCCGGACCGGGCTTTATATGGTCATGATTGAATCTTCCGGAGGGACAACCCAAACCATCCGGCTGTACAAAAAGTAGCAGCCGGCACAAGTCCGGCATAGTGCCGGTTTCTACATTTTTCCAGTGAATAAGCTGATGCCGTTCCCGCAAAGGACGGCATCAGTCTTTTCTGTACCTGTCTCTTTCATACCTGTCTGTATCCGGAGAGTCTACAAGGCACCTGATCTTTCGTGGGTATATCTTGAATATACCTGATGACATGGGTCATATGTACGGAGACAGTGACAGGTATTAGTGACAGGTATACAGGTAATGAAAGTAAAAATGGATGCGCAGATCGGCCGGATTGCACAGGCCGTCCGGCAGCGGCAGAAACGGTTTAAGGAAGAGTGGCTGATTTTTGTCACCACTGACCACGGCCGGGATGAGCAGACCGGAAAGTCGCATGGCGGACAATCTCCCGGCAGCGGAGCACCTGGATTGTTACCAATCATCCGCAGCTTAACAGCTACCCAAGGTACTATACCCCGGACATTGTGGATATAATGCCCGCCATTGCCCGGTTCATGAATATCAGTATCCCTCCGGAAATAAGCCCGGAACCGGACGGTGTGCCGCTGACCGGCAGTATCTCCCTTTCCGGAATGGACGTAAACCACTCTGGCAATAAGCTGGACATTACCTGGAAAGCAATGGAGCCGGCAGGAAAGGTGAAAATCCGGACTCCACCACCAATCACTTCAAAACCGGAGGCAGGGACAACTATCAGTTGGCCCGGGTACCGCTTGAGCGTGGGTACGCGGTCATCGATACCTCTACCCTTCCCCGTAGTGATTTGCAAGGTTCATCAGAAGTGATCCTTCAGTTGATACTGTAGTCTTACTTATAAGGTAGCTTATGCGCCTGAGGACTCCTACAATCTGCCGTTAGAAGTATACCCAATCTTCCTCCTTTCAAGTGTTACCTGCATATCATCAAACCGTTATAATTTTTAAATAATCCAAAGTCATATTTACACACATTCATAACACCCTGAAAAGCTTTATCCGGGGCTTTTGTGGTCTATTTGTACCCGAAAACAACCCGGGAGTACAGGGCGTATTTCAAACTTAAATATTGATTTTTTTATACGGCTTTCTTTAAGCCGTGCGTGCGGAGCTTTGCCCGCCTGATTGGCCGGCAACGTTCGACGGGTATTATTTTTATCCGGAGCCAGCCTTCATTACGATATTGAGCGCTGCAAAGCGTCATCAGCCATTCTGTTCCTGCCCGATGCAGGCTTTCACAAGATTTTTATTAAACCACTTATGTTCAATGCTATGAAAAAACAGTTCTACCCATCCGGGAAGACTTCTCCCCTGCGACTGGCAGCCCTGCTATGCGGCGGCCTGCTGTCCTTTACAACGGCCCAGGCTACACCGCTTGGCAAACTGATCGCTGCCAGGCCCTCTGTCCAACCCGCTGCTTTAGCGGAGGAAATAACCGTGACAGGTACCATCCGGGATCAGAATGGCCCCCTGCCCGGTGCCTCGGTAGTGGTGAAAAATACGACCAGGGGAACCACTGCCGATGCCCATGGGAAGTTCCGTCTCCAGGCGAACCGCAACGACGTGCTCATTTTCAGCATGATTGGCTACCAGTCCCGGGAACGGATCGCAGATGGCAGCGAGATAGAGGTAACGATGGAGGTGAGTGCCGAAAAGCTTTCCGAAGTAGTGGTGGTAGGCTACGGCGCTGCGACCAGAAGCAACGTGACGGGGGCCATTACCAGCGTAAAGCCAAGTGAATTCAATGCCGGTGTCAATAACTCACCCGACCAATTGCTGCAAGGCAAAGTGGCCGGGTTAAATATTTCCCGTAGCGGCGATCCGAATGCGAATCCGGCCATTATTTTACGGGGGCCTTCCACCTTGCGTACCGGGGCTGCCCAGGAGCCATTTTACGTAATTGACGGGGTGCCGGGGGCATCCATTCAAGTAGTGGCTCCCAGTGATATTGTGTCAATTGACGTATTGAAGGATGCTTCGGCCACCGCAATTTATGGTTCACGGGCGGCTAACGGGGTAATTATTGTTACTACGCGCCGGGCCAAAGCCGGAGAGCCTGTTATTTCTTATAACGGGTACGCGGCGGTAGAAAATGTTTCCAATCAAATTCAGATGTTATCGGCCGGTGAGCTGGGCGAGTACCTGGCCGCCAACAATAAGTCTGTCAATCCGCAGGACGACGATGGGGCCGACAATAACTGGCAAAATGAGGTGAGCCGGACCGGTATTTCCCATAATCATAACATTGCCCTGCTGGCCAACAGCGGAAAAACCAGCTACGAAGCCAGTGTCAACTACCTCAACAACCAGGGGATCATCAAAGGCTCGGCGCTGGACCGGCTTATTTTGCGCGGAAGGGTAGAGCAGAATTTTACCTAAAAGAAAAAAACATGAGTAAACCCATGCGTACGCTATGGCCGGTTTTTATCTGCCTCTTGCTGGGCTTATCCGTTTGGGCGCAAGAAAAAGACAGCCGGAAAAAGGGTAAAGGCTCTGCAAACGAATCCCGCCCCGCCAGTCGCTTTGATGATTTGTTGCTTAATCAGATCCAGGTGATCGGATCGCACAACAGTTACAAAGGAGCAATTGATGCCCCCTTGCTAGCCTACCTCAGGCAAACCAACGCTGCCCTGGCTGAGGGCCTGGAGTACAGCCATATCCCCATACCTGACCAGCTTTCGCTGGGCCTGTCCAACCTTGAAATAGATGTGTATGCCGATGCCAAAGGGGGCAAATATGCGCATCCAAAAGGACTCGAATGGGCGGGTAAGGGCACTGGGGTAGAGCCCTTTGACCCGGAAGGGTTGATGCAGGAACCCGGCTTTAAAGTGTTGCACATCCAGGAGATTGACTTTCGCAGCAACTGTCTGACGTTAAAAAAGTGCCTGCAGGAACTAAAAAGCTGGTCGGAACAACATCCGGACCACCGGCCGGTATTCATTACGGTCAATGCCAAAGACCAACCCGTTGATAAGCCGGGCTTTGCGGTACCCGAAAAATTTACTTCGGAAGTGTTTAAGCAGTTGGACAAAGCCATTGAGGAGAACCTGGGCCGGGAAAGAGTACTTACGCCGGATCAGATCAGAGGAGACCACCAGACGCTGGAAAGCGCCGTTTTAAAAGGCAACTGGCCAAAACTCAAAGCGGCAAGGGGCAAATTCATCTTTATCCTGGATGAAACAGGGGAGAAACTGGAAGCCTACACGCAGAATAACCCCTCTTTAAGCGGACGCATGTTGTTTGTAAATGCCCGGCCGGGCAGTCCCCAGGCTGCCATCCTGATCATGAACGATCCGAAAGAGGATTTAAGCAAAATCCAGGATCTGGTGAAAAGAGGCTACATCATCCGGACCCGTGCCGATGCCAACACGAAAGAAGCCCGGAGCAACGATAAAAGCATGTTTGAAGCGGCCTGCCGGTCGGGGGCGCAGATCATCACCACGGACTATTACCTTCCCAGCCGCCACTTCAAGTCCGATTACAAAATCAGTTTTGCGGATGGCACTTTTTTTCGGGAGAATCCACTGCTGAAAGAAAAAGCAAAGAGCCATTAAGAGCCGGGAATGATCCATTTACAACTAATCATTACCGCTTTGGCAAAATGAAAAACGCAAATCTTATTACTACCCTTGTTTGCCTTTTTTTCGGGGTAACCAAACTTTCGGCACAGGATAATTTAGCAATAACCCGTTCGGGACACGTACCGGCCGGGGATCTATACAAAATATTCTACGTACCCTTTGCGGTTCCGGAAGGAATTGCCAAAATAAGCGTAAAACAGACGTATTCCGGGCAAGCACAACGCAAAAACGTGCTGAACCTGGGCATCTACGGTCCGCAAGGGTACCAGTTAGGCAACCCGGCCGGATTCAGGGGCTGGTCGGGCGGCGGCAAGACGGAGTTTTTCATCAGTGCCCGTGAAGCTTCCACCAGCTACATTCCCGGTAAGATCGATGCCGGAACCTGGAATATCATCATGTATGCTTCCACGATAACTGCCGAAGGAATCGACTGGAAACTCGAAATTACCCTGACTCCGGGGCCGGACGGGGTTCCCTTCCAGATGACTCCGGCCGCCCAAACGGTGAATAACAAGCCCGGCTGGTACCGGGGCGATCTGCACATGCATACCTACCACTCCGACGGGAAACGCACCCAGCAGGAACTGGTGAATGAAGCCCTGGCAACCGGCTTAGACTTCATTGTTTCTACCGAGCACAATACCAACAGTGCCAACCTCTCCTGGGGCGGGTATCCAACCAGGAATTTGCTGGTACTAAACGGCGAAGAAGTGACTACTACCGATTTTGGCCACTGGAACGCCATCGGGATAAATCCCCAAACCTACATTGACTGGCGCTATTCCCCCCAGGACAGCGTTATTGGGGACTACATCCACCGGGTGCACGATGACAACGGTCTGGCCATCGTCAACCATCCTTTCTATGCCAACAAGTTTATTTTTGACGTTGGTCCTTTTGACGGCATCGAGGTATGGAACGGCCCCTGGGATAAACTGGACGAGCAGGCAGTAAAATGGTGGGACCAACTGCTGCGTCAGGGGAAAATAAAACTTGCGATTGCGGCCAGCGATACGCACACAATGAATCCCCGGGAAAATCGTCTCGGTATTCCCCAAACCATCGTCTATGCCAACAGCCTCTCCCGGCAGGATGTGATGGCCGGTTTGAAAGCGGGCAAAGCTTACCTGGCGAGGGATCACAAAATAAGCCTTTCTTTGGTCGCTGCCTGTGGCGACGCCACTGCCGGCATTGGCGAAAAACTTGTTGCCCCGCCTGCAAAATCCATCCGGGTGCAGTTTTCGCTACAGGGTGCGGCTGAGGCCGTAATTACCCTGCACTCCGACAAAGGCGTGCTGAGGACGGGAAAAGCGACGGCGGCTTCCGGGCAGTTCGGGTGGGACGTCCCGGCCGGGTCGGCCAGGTATCTCCGGGTGGAAGCACGTACCCCGCAGGGTGACATGCTCGCCCTGACCAACCCGGTGTGGCTGCAGTAGAGAATACCGATGTTTAGGTATTGAGCCCCACACCGATTCTTTTAATCTTGGACCTGCTTTTCCCTAAATCTACGCAGCAACCTAACCTTTCTGTCAAATGTCTGTCCCTTTTTACAAAGCCATCCCCGGCCGCTTCGTGGTTGAAGGCAAAGAGCCTGACGGCGACTCCGTGCGTTTTGTTGCCCACAACCCGGATGATTACCAGGACTTGTTCCGGGCTTTCCGCATCCGTCCCTCGCGTACCGACCGGAGTGTCCAGCTGCGCTTTGAAGCCGTCGATACCCCGGAAGTGCACTACGGGAAGTTTGCCCAACCTCTGGGGGAGCAAGTACGCGATAAAATGCTCGAGCAATTAGGCTTTACTTCCGTTACTTACGGCGGGGGCAGTGGAAATCAAGTAGTAAGTTCCACGCCGGCCAGCATCCCGGGGCTGATTTTAACCAAAGGGGTAGATGCCAACGGCCGCCCGGTCTGCTACGTGCTCAATGAGCAGGAAACGGCGGCTGCTGAGGAGAATGGCCTTCAGTTGAGCGACTGGAATTTTGTGGGTCTTGATCTGCTGCCACGCACACTCAACTGGTTCCTGCTGCAGGAAGGTCTGGCGTATTATACGGTCTATACCTCCACCCCCCTCTTACACCGCCGCAGTTTGAAGCCAGTCGCCCGGTTGGCCCGCCAGAACGGCAGCGGCCTGTGGAGCACCGATGATACGGCGTCCTTCGTGCTGGAAGACCAGGAGAGCATTGGCCCGGGAGGTAACCTGATCCTGCCCAAACTATTCCGTCGCTGCACCGATTACTTAAGGGCCGTTGGGAAAGGTTTTCAGGGTGAACTCACCGACTGGTTGCGGGCCAACTCCTCAGGGGCAAGGGCAGAAAATGATTTAGTCTTACTTGATGGAGTTCAAGGACCGGTTCCATTCAGTGCGCTCATTGACCAACGTAACCGCGAAATAACCCTTGAGGTGGACTTACTTAGTATGACCTTCGTGGAAAAATAAAAGGCATAATACAACGCTGGTTGATCCCCATAGCTGGTAAAGATCCGGCTTTGCTTAAACAGCTTTCGGTAGGTAACTGAGTCTGCTTTGGGCAGCTTGACTTCGTGCTGGTAGCCTGGTTTTTCATTGGTAAAACGACTTAGATTCACGTATTTGAACCTCGGTTTCAACTTATGAAAGTACGGCTCCTGCCAGTGTCCGCTTTCGGCAATTGGGATTTCCTTAGTGGCTAGTAAAGGCAAGAGTAAAGCGAAAATCAACAAGGTTTGCTTCATATCATTAAATTACAGGCAACGGACCAAATACCCCCGCAGACCGTGTGCTCATGCTTTGGCTTTGCGTTGGGGCGCACCGGTTGTCGGCGGGTGTTACCTGTGGTTCTTCCTGATTTCTTTTCTTTATAATCCTCCTGCCTCAGGCCAATTCCTCCAATCATTGGTCGGTTCAAGAGTCGGTTTCCATTTGGTGGTATCCTTGGTTACAAGTATCTCGGCAATGAGCTGGTAAGTTTCGTAATTGCTTGGCTTAGTACCAATGATTTGGCCTTCATAGTAGCCGTATTCCTTGTGATGCCACTGGTCAATACTCATAATTCTGGGCAAGTCTTTGGGAATGCAAGTCCGAAGTTCTGCATCAGTGGCCCGGAATAACTCACGGTTTTCTTCATCTATTCCCTTTCGGGCCATATTTCATAAATTGTTGAAGACCAACTCCCCGGCTTACTCCATCAAAAACAGTTTGTTCCCCAGCAGCAACTTGTCAATATCCTCCAGCATATTGAAAACCTCATTATCCAAACCTAAAGCCTATCACCCCAAAGGGAATAGCTACCGGAAATCATCCCGGTTTTACCAGCAAACCCGCCAGCAGCATTACGCCGCTGATCTCGAAGAAGATCAGTAAATACATCCCGAAAACCGACCTGAAGCTTCCGCCGGAAAAAAGCAACCGGAGCCACCACTGCGTACCAGGTGATGGCCACTGGAAACGGTGCCGTTTCTGCCAGCTTCCAGATCACCAGGGTGGCGAAACTATACATCAGGCTGGCCCGGTGGGCAATGTCAACGTAAACGGGAGCCCGGCGCTGCGGAGAATGCAGTATTTTCTGGTGTTTCCAGGCACCAGTGATCATGCCGGCTAAAAGAAACAGGCCGCTGTTCAGCAAAGCAAAGTCAGGAGGAGTCATGACTGTTGGTTTTTTTGTCAAAATTAAATCCTGTATTCCTTCGTTGCTTACACAATTATTGTTATTGTTTACAAAATTTCTTGTTGATACTGTGCCGGTTTAAGGTAATCTTACCGATCACCGCTTTCTCTACCGGTTATTTATTCCCATGGCCAACCGTCGTCACTTTATCCGCCAACTCGGTCTTGCAGCCGGTGCCGCTTCGCTGCTCCCGCCCGACCCTGCCCTTGCAGCATCCATCCAGGAAGCCGGCCGGCGGGTCAGTGACCTCTCCCCCGCCGAGGCCGCCCGGAATGAAGACTACTGGTCGGTCATTGCCCGGGCCTATACCGTTTCGCCGCAGATCATCAACCTGAATAACGGTGGCGTGAGTCCGCAGCCGCTGGTGGTGCAGGACGCCCTGGACCGCTACAACCGCTACTCCAACGAAGCGCCTACGTATTACATGTGGCGCATCCTCGGCCAGGGCCGGGAGCCGCTGCGCGAAAAACTGGCGCTGCTGGCCGGTTGCTCCCCCGAAGAAATTGCCATCAACCGCAACGCCACCGAGGCGCTGGACACGGCCGTTTTCGGGCTGAACCTCAAACGTGGCGACGAGGTGGTGCTCACCCGGCAGGATTACCCCAACATGCTGCAAGCGTGGCGGCAACGCGAAATGCGCGACGGCATCAGGCTCAACTACGTCAATCTGGAGCTGCCCACCGAAGACGACGAACTGATGGTGCAGAAGTTCGTGGCGGCCTTTACGCCCAAAACCAGGGTGGTCATGATCACGCACATGATCAACTGGACGGGGCAGATTCTGCCGGTGCGGAAGATTGCCGACATTGCCCGCCAGCGGGGCATGGAGGTGATTGTGGACGGGGCGCATACCTTTGCCCACCTCGACTACAAGATTCCCGATCTCGGCTGCGATTACTACGGCACCAGCCTGCATAAGTGGCTTTCGGCCTCTTTCGGCTCGGGAATGCTGTACGTGAAAAAGGAAAAGATCAGGGATCTGTGGCCGCTGTTTCCCAACAATGAACCAAAGTCGCCCGACATCCGCAAGTTTGAGGTGCTGGGCACGCGGTCCTTTCCCATTGAGCAGTCCATCGGACAGGCGCTGCAGTTTCACAACTCCATCGGCACCAAACGCAAGGAAGAACGGCTGCGCTACCTGAAAAATTACTGGGCGGAAAAGGTAAAGGACCTGCCCCGCTTCCGGCTGAATACTTCCCTGAAACCGGAATTTTCCTGCGCCCTTGCCAATTTCGGCATCGAAGGCATGGAGCCGGGAGCCGTGGAAAGTACGCTTTTGGGCAGGTACAAGATTCACACTTCGCCCATTGTCTGGGAAAACATCAAAGGGGTACGCGTCACGCCGCACATTTACACCTCACTGGCCGACCTCGACAAGCTGGTGGATGCAGTCCATTTTCTGGCGAAAAAGTAGCTGCAAGTAGTTGCGCAATTCTGGATTATAGATTTTGCAAAAAATTTTACCCGACAACTTGCTATTGTCACATCAATAAATTTTATTTATGATATAGCATCTTACCCAATCAGACCTCTGATAGTTAAATTATAGTTATCAGAAAGTCAGGCCTTTTCACCATCTGTTTTTCACAAACCCAACCTATTATGCAAAAAATCTTACTCCCTTATTTCAAAGTATTTTTACTGGTACTAATCCAGGTGAGTGCAGCTATTCCGGCATTCAGCCAAAGCAGCAACAGCCAGTTCATCCAACCGCTTACCGTTACCAAAGAAAAGCTAAAACCAGCTCAGAGGGAAAGGTCGGGTAAACTTGAAAAGTGGGACAAAATAAAGAAGTTCCAGTACGTGCAGTTGGGCAGCCTGCCAAAGATGCAAAGGAAAGGCGTACTGACGTTCTCCATTCCCGGCCTCCCCGGTGCGCTTACCGCCCGGGCAAAACGCGTAGAAGCCAAATCAGAAACAGATTATCACTGGTACGGCGAGTTCACAGACCGTTACGGGGCCCTCACCATCCACGCGAGGGACGGCCAATTAAGCGGACAAATCACCACTGAAGACCAGGTATACGAGATTCACGCGCTGGGAGAAGACGTATACGCGCTCATTACGGTAGACCTGAGCAAGTTTACGCCCAGCGAATGCGCCACTCCGTCTGCTCCTCCTCCAGCCACATCTCCTGCTCCAACCACACCTCCTGCTCCTGCCCCCGGTTCCGGACGCAAAGGAAGCCCAAATGCTCGTTTTGCGGGTTGTCCTGCCGGCCCCGTGCGGGTGTTGGTGCTCTGGGACGCCGGCCGCCTTAAACGCCATGAACTGGGACGGCCTCAATGCCCGGATTGATCTTGTAATGGGTCAGACCAATGATGCCTTCCGGGGAAGCGCCATTCCTGTTACTGTCGAGGAAGCCGGCCGGCAAGAGATTGATTTTCAGGAGAACCAGTTTGGTATATTTAATGATGTCACAATGCTCGCAGCCCGCGCTGACGTGCAAGCCTTGCGGGATCAGACCGCGGCGGATTTAGTGGTACTTATGACGGATGGCGACTATACTGAACCGAATACTTGGGACCGCATTTTTGGTGTTGTGCGACTGATCGGACCAAGTGAGCCAGATGCCTATGCTATTGTAGAAGCGCAGGAGGCTACTGCTTCGTACACCTTTGCCCACGAGCTGGGGCATTTATTCGGCGCCCGCCACCAGCAAAGCAATATTTATAATCCCTGTGCCCAGTTTGGATTTGACTGCGGAGATGACACGCCTGGCGATGCTCACGGGTACGCCTTCCGGACGGGCTGGCTGAACCAGCAAAGATGGTATACGATCATGCACCAGATCCGGCCCAACTGGTCACCGCGGATGTATTTCTCTAACCCGCAGGTAGAAGTACAGAATACTACCATCGGGGCCTGGAATACTAATAATAACGCCCGTCAAATCAGGGATGCCAACGGAATAATTGCGGATTTCCGGCCGACCGTGCAGGGACTGAGAGCATGGATTGAAGGGCCGGGCTACCTGCCGCTGTACCAGCCTGGTAATTGGGAAGCCGTGTACACCTGCGGAACCGGACCCTATAGCTTTGAGTGGTATTTCAGTTACGACGGCTTCAATTACTATTACGGAGACAGCCGCGAGATTACCGGCGGAACACTCTATAACTGTAATGAATATCTGTATATACAGTTGGTCGTTCATTCTGGCGACGGACAGGTTGCGCAGGCGTTCCACACCGTATACACCGACTACTGCGACGGCGCCCCCTACCGGGTAGCCTATTCCGGCAAAGAGAATGTTTCTGCACCAAATGAGATTACCCTGAAGGACGCTTATCCCAACCCCTTCGGCCAAACAACCCGGATTGAGTTTTACCTGCCCGAGTCGCAGGAGGCTAGAGTGGAGGTGCTTGACCTGACAGGACATACCGTAAAAGTGCTGGCAGAGGGCACGTATGAGGCCGGCTGGCACGGCAATGAATTCAGCAGCGGAAACCTGAAAGGCGGCCTGTACTTCTGCCGCCTCAAAACCAGAAACTACACCCAGACCAAACGGTTAATTTTGATCAGATAATCTCTTTATCGCCCTAACCTGTCTGGCACCGGGTAGGTCTGCATTAATTCGCTACAGTTAAAATTCAGTCCGCAATGAAACGAATTATCGCGCTGTTTCTGATTACTTTTTCCTTTTTCACCTGTAAGAGAGAGGCACAACGCCCCCGATTTCCCAATTGGGGGTTTGTAACGGCTACTGCCAATGGTGAGCCCTGGCTTACTTTTATGACCAATACTGCTATTCAGCAGCCGTGGAGCATCAAGATTTATGGATATGAGGGAAGCGACCGGTCAGATCACCCATGCAACCAGAACACATTCAGCATTAACATGCGCAAGTTCAATCCCGACGGATTCATGCGGGAGGCGCTGTCTTTTGGTAAAATTCCGGCCCGGGAAGGCACATACCTGTTGAAAGGCCGGCCCGGCCCCTGTAACATTGACACGCTCCCCGCTGCGTCATTCAACACCTCTCAGGACGATGGTGATGTGGGAAAAGATGTGTACCGGGTATTGCAGACAGAAAGTTCCTGGCTTACTGTCTCGTCTTATGATCCGACTACCCAAGAAATCAAAGGTACGTTCAGTGTAACATTCATAATGGATTACAAGTCACCTTCCCTGCCTGTATACCCTGATACCGTCCGGTTTACGAATGGAAGCTTTCATACTAAAATTCTGCAGAAGAGGAATCAGTAAATATTTTTCAACCTCTCCCTGCCCGCTATCGGGTAAGGGAGGTTTTACCCGGTTAAGTGCAGTTTACCATGAAACGAAGTATCCCCTTATTGCTGCTTGCCATTTCCCTGTTTACCTGCAAGAAAGAAGAACCCCAGCCCCGCTACAAGGGAGTGGCTTCAGCCATAAAAAACGGGCAGCCCTGGTCAGCTTATTCAGGAGCCGGACAAACCAGCACGGTCGGGTCAAGGAGCGGCAGTTGTGCCGCGTTCAATACCCTGGAGATTGGCATAGGCACCTACAGCAAAGAAGGTTTCAGGAGAGAAGATATGCTTTTTAACAAAATACCCACCGGACCGGGTACGTACCCCCTTCAGCAGTTCCAGCCCTGCTGGGTGGATTCCCTGCCGGGAGTTTGGTACACTACTGTAACGGACGACGGAGACGTGGTTGGCGATGTATACAAGGTAGTGGAGTCTGAAAACAACTTTGTAACCGTTGCCGGTGTTGACCAACGTACCAAAGAGATCACCGGTACTTTTCAGGTTACACTGGCCGTCGCCCGTTATCCCAAAACTCATCCTTCCGTTCCCGATACCCTCCGCTTCACGGAGGGCAGTTTCAGGGCTAAGATTATGCAGTAACTCCGGCATCCCCACCCTCGACCAGCTGGTGGAGGCGGTGCATTTTCTGGCGAAGAAGTAGGCGGGAAAGAGACCGGGAAATGCCGGGGATTTTAGTCCCGGGCTTTCCGGTTCTGCCCCTGCCCGGTACAATAGTGGCGTTGCTCCGCACTTCTGATTGCCTGACAACAGCCGTTTATTTCTCCTTTTTGACCGGTTGCCAAAAAATATAGTTAACAGTAGGAATTCCCGGCAAAACCAACATCTTAGCACTATGCCCTGACCAAACCACCCCTACTGCTATGCGGAACTTCTCTTTGCTCCTGATCATTGCCGGAATGATGTTCCACAACCACCCGGCTTCGGGTTATGCAGCACTGGCCGGAGTTGGGCAAGAACCCGGAAACCCTACGCCCCACGGGGTACACGCCGAATACTACCGCGGGACGCATTTTGGGGAAAAAATCCTGTCGCGGGCCGAACCGCAGATCAACTACCAATGGGCAAACCAGACCTGGGCCCCGGAAATTGATGAGTTGAACTTCTCGGCGAAGTGGCACGGCAAACTTCATCCGCCTGTATCGGGTACTTACAGGCTGATCATGCGCGTAGACGACGGCATCCGGCTGTGGCTGGGCGGCAAACTGCTCGTGGATGAGTGGCACAGCCAGTCGGTGACTACCTATACCCGTCAGGTGAAACTAAAGGCGGGAGGGCCGTACGACCTGAAAATCGAATATTTTAATCACCACGGGCCGGGTGCGATGCAGCTCTTCTGGGAAATGCCCGGGGAAAACCCCTCCCTGGCTGGTACTCCCGGCTTCCGTTCAAGGGAGATTATTTCAGGAAAATATTTGTTCAACCCTCCTGCGCCCCTGACGCCCAAACCAGTAGCGGTGAATGCACCGGAAAAGCCAGCCAAACCGGCCGTGCCCTTAACACCGGTAGTAATCCGGAAACCGCCGGTGGTCAAATCTACCGCCACAGCCCCGGAAAAGACTACTAAACCGGCTTCGGCCAGCGCCGCACCGCCAATTACGGCCGGGGTATCTGGCAATACGGCCGAAAAGGTGGTAAAAGCTGAAGTAAAGACCTTCGAAGGCTTGGAAAAGGGAAAAGCCGTAGTGCTCCGGCAGATCAGCTTTGAGCAGAGCAAGTATATCCTGCTTCCGGATTCGTACGCTGAGCTGGACAAACTGGTCACCACGCTGGAAAAATATCCCCGGTTGCAGATCGAGATTGCCGGCCATACCGATGGAGTCGGCGACCCGCGGCTCAATCAGGCGTTATCGGAGCACCGGGCCATTGTGGTTGCCAATTACCTGATGCGCAAAGGAATAGCCGAAAACCGGCTCAGCGCCAAAGGCTACGGCAGCAGCCGGCCTTTAGCCGGCAATGCCACCGAAGCGGAGCGCTCCCAGAACCGCCGGGTTGAATTTGTGATCAAAGAAAACTAATCGCCCAGCCGGCTGCACCTGTTAACCGGGCAGCGGTTCCTTTAAAGGAAGCAGGTAGTCAGCGTCATTGCGGGGATCAGGTTTGAAAAGCGGGAACAGCGACGAAGCAACCTCACCCGGAGCTTTGGCGTCTCTCCGGATGAGGTTGCCTCGTCATGCATGCCCTGAAAAACAGTCCTGACTCCCCGCAATGACGCTGATCAGACACGCTGATCCCATACTGAAGGGATGGCATCCCGGCCTCCTGCTTCTGACCCCAGGTCTCCTTTTCTCCCGTCTCCCCTCCTTACGCCTGCTTACCCAAATCTTTCACCAGCACACTCCGCAGGTCGCCGGGTCTGCGGCCCAGTAAGTTTTCCACGTCGGGACTTGCGTAATCGGCGTGGCCGTCGCGGATGAGCCCGTACACCTTGTTCATGTAGCCGGCCACAAACTCCGGCGCACCGGCCGAGTTCAGGACCTGCGCGTATTCTTCCGGAGAAGGTGCCGGGTAGTGTATGGTTTCGCCGCGGACTTCGGACAGGATGCCGGCCACGTCACCGTAGCTGTAGGCAACCGGCCCCGTCAGGGTGTACACTTTTCCTTCATGCCCCGGCTCCAGCAGCACCCTGGCGGCTACCTCGCCTACGTCCTTTATGTCCACAAAAGCAGCCTTGCCCTGACCGGCCGGGCTGTAGACCACTTTCCGGTTTTCGATGTTGTCCCGTTCGTAGTTTCCGAAGTTCTGGGCAAAAAAAGTGGGGCGCAGGAAAGTCACGGCAAAACCATTGTCTTTCAGCAACTTCTCAAGTGTGGCGTGGAATGGCATCGAATCCTTCACCTCTTCTACCCCGAAAGCGGACAGGTATACCACCCGGTTGATGCCTTTCTCCCTGAGGTGATGCACGAACGGCGTCAGCAACCGGTCCATGCCGGGGTCCACGGGAGGGCCGAGCAGAAATACCTTGTCCACACCCTGCGTGGCACTTTCGTAAGTGGAATGGTCAGCGAAATCAAAAGCAATGGCCGCTACGCCGCTGCCGAACTTTTCCTTTACCTTCTGCACCTCGCGGGAAGCGGCCACGAAATCTGCACCTTTGGACTGCAACGCTTTCCCTACGGCTGAGCCGACCGTACCGGTGGCTCCCGTTATCAATATTTTTCCTGCCATGTGAATAAATGAATTTTGATGTGCTGTAAATTTCGTCAGGTACTACTATATTCGCAAGTAGGTACAACATAGTGGCATAGTATCTAAAAATATACTAATGCTGTTTTTCAATAATTTATATTATGCTGACTCTCAAAAAAAAATCTGAAGGTGCCGTGCAGTGTTCTTGCCCGGTGCTGGAAACGTTGCAGGTGATCGGCGGCAAGTGGAAGCCGGGCATCCTTTACCAGATGGAGTCCGGCGTGCTGCGTTTTGGTCAGTTGAAGCGAACCATTCCGGATATCACCCAGAAAATGCTCACCCAGCAACTGCGGGAACTGGAAGAGGACGGGATTATCTGGCGCAAAGTGTACCCCGAAGTACCGCCCCGCGTGGAGTACGGCCTCACCGAGTACGGCAGGAGCCTGCGGGGTATTCTCGACGAAATGGCTCAATGGGGACTTCAGCACCGCCGCAAAAAGCAGGGAATTGCGTGAATAATGAGAAAATCACTCCTTATCTGCAAACCTGCAGTCCGGTGATGTACGTTTACCCGCCTGAATTGACAGATAAACCCTTACACCTATGATCATTACCACTACGCACACCCTCGACGGACGGAAAATCACCAACTACCTTGGACTGGTTACGGGTGAAACAATTATTGGTGCCAACATTTTCAAGGACTTCTTTGCCGGTAAATCCTGTTGGGGGAGAACTCGTTTTTAACTGTTCCATTTACCCGCTCAGCCTGCGGATTATCGTAAGGGCTACCCGTCCAGAGTCATACTGATGGCCATGTTTTCTGCCTCCGGCAAGCTCACGTAATCCGGGCAGCAGTCAGACCTGACGATGGCTCGACATCGGGTCTGCTGAATGCCCCTATCAGAATGATGAATGAGAATATAGGGAGACTCCTGTTTCCGGCTGGCAATCGCCATTTTTAAGGCTCTCATACATCCTACCGCTTCTAAAGTTGGATACAGCGAAAACCCCACTACTTTTCTTGAATACGCATCGGTAATCAAACTCAGGTAGCTGAATCCCTGCTGGGTTCTGATATAAGTGATGTCGCTCACCCACAGTTGCCCGGAACCACCTACCAACAAGTCTTTGATCAAGTCGGGGTACTTCTTAAGCCAGTGGTGAGAATTAGTGGTTTTCACCATCTGTTTGCGCCTGCGGATGAGCAGGCCGTGGAAGCCCAGAAGATCAAAGAGTTGATCCCGGCCCATTTTTATCCCGTGCCCGGCTAGCTCCGGCTCAAGCAGATAGAACAGCTTTCTGGTCCCGATCAAGGGCATGTCCTTGCGAAGCTTATGGACCAGAGCAAGTACCACCATATCGGCGATACTGGTCTTTTTTTCGTGAGCCGCTGCTTCGTAGTAAGCCTGACGGGTGAGTGGACCATAACGGTCCATTCAAACAATGCACAAAGACGCTCCAGGCTTACTGTAGGATGACTTTGCCTCATAAGGGAGCGTATGTGCTCCCGTTTGACTGTTTGGTACCACGCTCCACCGGATCTTGATCCTAAATTCTTCTTCGGCTACCTGGATCATAGTCTGAAGACCACTGATTTTCAGTTCGGCCTCGGCCAGGGCTTTGGTGAGTGCTTTTAGTTGCCGGTTTGGCGAGTCGCTGGGGTTACTGGTTGGCATAGTGGGTTCTGGCTCATCAGGAATAGTGTCCCCTAAGTTGGGCAGACAAATGCTCTCCATCCAGTTTTTGAGTGTATTCCGGTTCAGACCCTACTTGCGGCAAGCCGCCCGGATGCCGATGATCCCTTTAGTGACCTCATAGACAATTTTTTGCTTTTCGGCCTCGCTCCTGCGTTTGTAGGGCTCCCTGCTTACAATCTTTCGCTTACTGCTTTGCTGCTTTTTACTTTTTTCTGCCATCCTGCTGAGCTTTGTTGTAAAGCTATTTCAGGACTAGTGGTCAGGAAGGGTCAAAGTGAGGGGTAAACCAGCTGATACTATAGCGCCTTTTTCACCCCTCAAATAATTGCTTCCTGACCACTAGACAGACCTTGCTTACTTCACAAGAACTTTTTGGAAGTAGTCTTTCCCGCCGTGTTTTAGACGCAGCATGTAATAACCAGCCCTTACATTGCTATTGCCGAGCGCTACCTGTACTTTGTCCTGACCAACAACCCGGAAGGCTGGGCGATAAGTTGTAATTCCATTGGTAAGTGAAACCTCCAAATCAGCAGATTGAACGCTCAGGCCACTGACGGTTATATCACTTGCCGTAGGATTAGGATAAACCGTAATCACGGGGTTATTCTCAAATGGGCTGCCTGTTACTGCTGGAGCGGCACGTCTGGCGGAAGACTGGGTACATCTGGTCTCAGAATTGGACAGTTGCAGGGCCCAATCAGTGCTAACTGACTCATGAACCAAAGCAAAACGATCCAGCAGGTGGCCATCGGAGCGGGCTGAAATCTGTAACTTATACACCCCTGGAGTAGCAAACTCAGCGACTATTGCCAAGTCATTATGATCACTGGTTAAGGTAGACCAGCTCCAGTCCAGACTTTCGGAAGAAAACACTTTAAACCAGCCGTCTGCACCTGCACCTTCCGGATTGGGCCATTTGTCGCTTCCGTGAGGATACACCCTGTGAGAGCCTTCCCCGTAAAAATCGCTGGCATCAGGAAACTTCAGCCAGGAGTCATTGTGCTCAGTGGAATTATCGCCTTTCCCCACTTTGTTGTACCAGAAAAAGCGATACTTACCTGCCTGGTTAATCTTGATAGTTGTTTCTATAAAACCGATTCCCGGCGAGGACAGGTTATCAGAATATACCCACTCAGCATATCCGTTCCCAGTATAGCCGCCCGCATCTGTCCTTACTTGCCAACCATCGGATAACGGCAGGTTTTCTATTTCTGCTATTACCACCCCATTCTGCTCTTCGTAGTCTGCACTACAATAAGGAACCGGTTGGGGTTGTGGTTGTGGTTGCGGCTCCGGTTGTGCCTGTTCAACAACCGTAAACGTAATGGTAAGCGGGGTGCCAGCATCGCCCCAGGAGTTGTAGGGAGTTGCTTTTAGTGTGTGGGTTCCGATGGATGGGGTCCAGTCGAAATAGTCTCCCTCCGTATCTCCTGCCAGTGCGTAAGGCGCCATCCCTTCGGTGCGTAAGTTATCATTCCCATCCAACTCAAATACTACCCAATCAACCGTTTCGGAACTAGTGTTAGCACGGATGTTGAGCTGATGACCCGTAGTGCTCAAATCAATGGTCTCATCGTTTCCCAAGTCTCTCAAATCGGCATTGGTACTTGAATTGACCAGAGTGAATCCCCACACATCGTCTGCATAACTCTCGGTGGGCGCCAGGGTTACCAGCAGCGGGAAACCGGCCAGCAAGGCAAGTCTTTCAAACTTGCGTAAGTGTTTTTTCATAGCTGTTTTTACGTTTATGTCTTTATTCATGAATCTTGTTTAAGTACAACTTTCATCAATAAAGCACAGTGTAATGATGGCACTATACTATCAAGAAAAATTCCTTATCCCCGCTTTTTCGTAAAAAAATAATTTTAATACTGTGTAAGATTTCAATGTTTTAAAGACAAAATCTCTTTGAAAAATTCAGGTATTTTTTTAGGCAATAGAGTTTGCTATACTCTACTCAGCTTTTTTTAAATGCTAATTATCAGGTAGTTACATTTTTTCAGCGTAGTTTTCATTTTTCTCCCTTTGTCCACAAAACCAGTAAAGGCGGAAAAATTGGCTTTCACCGGAAGAAATCCGGGCATTTATCCAGCATACAGGAAGGGAAAGGAGATAAAATTCCATCCTGAATCCGATCTTATTACTGAAAAATGTCACTTTTTTTACAACGTTTTGATTATCAAGACTTAAAAATAGTTGGGTAGAGTAAGTTTGCTATTGTTACAAATGCAATCCTTTTTGCTAATTATTATGCAGCAGTAATTTAGTTGGGCCATAGGCTGGGGCCCAGCTAAATGTAAGTTTTGAATAATATTACAACTTCTAATACCGGGTATTGTGAGACGAGTTGGTAAAGCGAGGCGGGTATTGGCAAGTTGATTTTGGAGGGATTGTTACAATCAACCTACCGAAAGATTTTGAATATGACGTAGAACAGGTGATGGAGGATCCAGGGCTAAACCTAACTGAACTGGTTGATGAAGAATAGACGAAGAATTGAAAGCCGGTGCATAACACCGCTCCAATCCCGTTAACTTAAGGCCAAAAGCTGGCATGAAGCGTAGGGCCGGAGCTGATTTTACAACATCAGCTAGTGGTTTGTGTGAGGGGAAGGGTGGAATTGCAACAGTTTGGTGATTTTAAGACTGATTTAACATCTTCCGGCCCTTCCCATTTAGCTTTTGCTGCGATAGATAACCAGGATGGTAACTCGTTGGCTGCTCCCGGATACTTTTCCTTATTTTAAACGGCTCACAAATCTGCTTTTGTAACAATCCCCTATCAAACCAGCATTCAGTCCTGTAGTCCTGCAATCAATTTATCCCACACTCCTGCCGCCGGGCTGGTCGGTGTAAATCAGTTTTGAGGTATCGAAGCCGAGCCGCCGGGCTTTGCCGGCGAGGTTGTGCACTTGCTGCAGTTCCATCTGCGGCGTGCGGCTGAGAATCCACAGGTTTTTGCGGGAAGGCTCCCCTACCAGGGCGTATTCGTAGCCGTTGCCCACTTCCAGAATCCAGTAATCTCCCCGGAAGGGCCAGAAGAAGGAAACCTTCAGTTTGGATTTGCTCTGCGGGTCAGCTACGGTAGCCTTGCCCTTTGCGGTTTTCCGCGGACCATCGAGGGAGCCTTTGTAGCAGGAGTTCAGCACTTCCACGCTGCCGTCGGGCTGCATGGTATAGATGGCTTTGGTGCCCACGCAGTTTTTCTCATAAGACACCGGCAGGCGGGCCACCTCGTACCACTCTCCCATGTACTGGTTCAGGTCCACCAGAGGAGCGGTGGGCAGGGGATCATGTTCCTGATTGGTGCGGCGAAACCAGAGGGTGGCCGCCGTACCGGCTGCGACCGCTCCAGCCGCGATCAGCAGATTTTTCCGGTTGGTTGATGCTTGCGTGTTCATACTTCCTCCTTTACGCAAGCGGATACATTCAGTTGTATCGTTGAATTGTTTAATTGCTGCATTGTCAGATTGTTTGCTTCTGAAGCATCATGCGGGTCATACAGCCATCCAGCCATATCACCTACCCCAGCGCCACATCCAGCGCCATCATGATGGCAAAACCGCTGATGGCACCGATGGTGGCCGTATCCGAGTCCCGGTCGCGCCGCGATTCAGGAATCAGTTCCTCGATCACTACAAAGATCATGGCACCAGCGGCAAAGGAGAGGGCGTAGGGCAGCAGCGGCCGGATCTGCGTAACGGCGTAGGCACCGGCCACGCCGGCAACCGGCTCCACAATGCCGGAGAGCTGGCCGTACCAGAAGCTCCGCAACCGCGACATGCCTTCACGGCGCAGGGGCACTGCCACCGAAACACCCTCGGGAAAGTTTTGTAAGCCGATGCCGATGGCCAGCGACACGGCCCCGGCAAAGGTAGCCGCTTTCACGCCGGAGGCCGCAGCGCCAAACGCCACGCCTACCGCAAGGCCTTCGGGAATATTGTGCAGCGTGATGGCCATCACCAGCAGAATACTCCGCTGCCAGTGGGTTGAAAGCCCCTGTGCCTTGCCGTTCAGGGCATCAATGTGCATGTGCGGCAACAGTTTATTGACCACGTACAGAAAAACGCTTCCCATCAGAAAACCCACTACGGCCGGTATCCAGGGCTGGTCCCCGTTTTCGGCGGCGAGTTCAACGGCCGGCGCGAGCAGGGAAAAAAAGCTGGCGGCAATCATGACCCCGGCGGCAAAGCCGAGCATGAAGTCGAGCACCTTCTGATTAATGGTTTTAAAGAAGAATACGAGTGCAGCGCCTAAGGCAGTAACAAACCACGTAAAGCCGGTTGCCACCAGTGCCTGCCAGAGGGGATCTAAACTTTCTAGCCAATCCATCATTTGTCTTTTCAACTTACCCGCAACGGGAAAGTTTGCAGTGGGGTTTTGTCGTCCCCGCAAATTGCGATTTAAAATAAAAAGGCCAACCATACGGCCGGCCTTCTTTTTTCATTATTTAAAGATCAGGCAATCTCAATCTGGCGGGGAGCCTTCCGCCGGGCTTCTTCCTTCTTCGGAATGGCAAGGTGCAGAATACCGTCCTGGTAACGGGCATCAATCTGGTCGGCCTCCACAGTGCTGGGCAGCGTAAAGGAACGGGCAAAGCTCTGGTAGGCAAATTCCCGTTTGGTATACCGGCCTTCCGGATTATTTTCTTCGTTCTGCTGTCTGCTTCCGGCGGTGATGGTCAGCAGACCGTTATCCAGCGTCACCCTGAAATCCTCCTTCTTTAAACCGGGAGCCGCTAATTCAACGTGAAAAACATCGTTTTCCTCCCGGATATTCACGGCCGGAACCGCCGTACCTACCCGCGTCCAGTTAAGCATTTCGTCCATGTCACGGCCAAAGAAGTTGTCGAACAGGTTTGAAAATGCCGGAAATGAGTCATTGAACTTTACGAGTGTCATAACTACCTCCTTTTTTAGGTTTACTGAATAAAGGTTTAAAACTGTACGATTTGCCGTATTCCAATTTTATTCCAGAGGGCAATAAAACTCTGCCAATAAGCCTTTTTGTCAGTTTGTATGACTTTTTTCTGTGTTTGCAGACAGGCTGTCATACTCTGTCCGGTGTCGTCGGCATATCCGCTGGCGAAATCCTGATGAAGCCGGTTTTGTCTGTATCCGGTAAAGTTCCGGGCGAACCACGAAAATCCCCCTCCGGAACCAGCAGGCTCTCTGCCCTGACAAAACAGCCGGAACAATTCCGGCAATATAAATGTATATACATTAAATGTCTATACATTTATATTATGGTCATCACCCGGATATTTACTGACGATGCCGGAGATCCGCAGTTTGAGCAAATTCAGGTTTCTTTGACCGGAAAAGGCAAAATTGGCTCTCTTTCAGATGCTTTCCCGGTAGACAGCCTGACTTTCCGGACCACCGGCGAAAACTACCACTTCCATGTAGCTCCGGCCCGGCAGTTCATCGTATTACCCGATGGCGAAATAGAAATTGTCACCAGCATCGGCGAGAAGAGAACTTTCCGGAGAGGAGACATTGTGCTGGCAGAAGACATTACCGGCAAGGGTCATAAAACCCGTCAGCTGAATCCGGGTATCCGTAAATCCATATTCATCACCCTAAAACCACAAGAAAAATGACACGTCTGATCAATGGCCTGCACCACGTAACTGCCCTGGCCGGTGGCGCACAAAAGAACCTGAACTTCTACGCCGGCATATTAGGATTGCGGCTGCTCAAAAAAACGATCAACTTCGATGCGCCCGATGTGTATCACCTGTACTACGGTGATGAAACCGGCAGCCCCGGTTCCATTATGACCTTTTTTCCGTACGGCACCATTCCGCGTGGACGCAAAGGCACCAGTCAGCTTACCTACACAGCCTTCTCGGTTCCGACGGAATCGCTTGGCTTCTGGATGGACCGGCTGAATAAATACAGCATCGCCTTTGACAAGCCGCAGAAACGCTTCAATGAAACTTACCTGCGCTTTGAGGATCCCGACGGGCTGGGCATCGAACTGGTCGCCAACGACGAAGATACCCGCACCGGCTGGCAGGACAGCAGCATTGATCCCGACAAAGCCATCAGGGGTTTCCACAGCGTGACCCTGCACGAAACCAAAGGCGAGCCGACCCTGAACCTGCTGACCGGACTGATGCAGCACACGGTGGTAGCCGACGGAGAAGGGCTGTTCCGGCTGCAGGCCGGTAATGGCGGCCCCGGCACCTACGTAGACGTGCTTGCCTCCACGGCTTCCCTGCGGGGCCAGCAGGGCGCCGGCACGGTACACCACGTTGCCTTCAGCACCGACAGCGACGAAACACAACTGGAGATCAGGGGGCAACTGGAAGAAGCGGGGCTGGGCGTAACGCCGGTAGCCGACCGCAACTACTTCCATTCCATTTATTTCCGTGAGCCGGGCGGCATCCTGTTTGAGATTGCCACCAATCCTCCCGGCTTTGCCATTGACGAAAAGCCGGACGAACTCGGCTCCAGACTGATGCTGCCCGGGTGGTACGAGCCGCGCCGCGCGTCCATCGAAGCCGGTCTGGAGCCAATCGAATTGAAAGGGTTCTGAGGAAACGTTGATCGGGACCGGTTGGTGATCAACAGAATCGGGTTTAGGATCCGATTCTGTTGATCACCAGTTGATCCATTTCATTCTTAACCAAAACACCATGACACCAACCAATCACATACACGGGTCCACCCTGATGCAGACCTGGGGCACGGCCCCGGAAGAAGCCCGCCGGATCATGATCATGATCCACGGCCGGGGTGCCGATGCCCGCAGCATCCTGCAACTAGCCCCTTACTTCGAAACCAGGGACAAGGATATAGCTTTTGTGGCCCCGCAGGCGGCCGGCAATACCTGGTACCCGTACTCTTTCATGGCACCGATGCCCGAAAATGAACCCGGACTTTCTTCGGGGCTTCGGGTGCTGGAAGAACTGGTGGACAAGTACCTGGCCGCCGGATTCACGCCCGGACAGATCTACCTGCTGGGGTTTTCACAGGGTGCCTGCCTTACGCTTGAGTTTGCCGCCCGCAATCCGCGCAGCTACGGCGGCATCTTCGGGCTCAGTGGCGGTCTGACCGGCCCTGTGGGTACGCCGCGCGATTATACCGGCAGTTTTGGTGGTGCGCCGGTTTTTCTCGGGTGCAGCGATAAAGACAGCCACATTCCAAAGGAGCGGGTGCTGGAAACTGCCCGGGTACTCGAACGGATGGGTGCTGCCGTCACTACGCGGTTTTACCCCAATGCACCGCATATCATTCGGGAAGACGAAATCCAGACGGTGCAGCAGATGCTGGCGTGATACCCGAACCGCCGGCACCTGCGGGAAAAGATCAGGCCGCAAGCCCTGAAGGGCCCGGGGTACCATGCCGGCTTTTCCAGAGAAAATACGTAACCTGTGTCGCCCGGCAGAAAAATAAATTTCAGAACCAAAGGGTACATTATTTGTTAGACAGGTTTAACCTTACTCTTTCCCTTGACCAGAAAGGCCTACCATATGAATGTTACGATTATCTCGGCCAGCACGCGGCTGGGCCGGCAGACCCATAAAGCTGCCCTTGGCCTGCTGAATTACCTGCAGCCCTTTGAGCACCTGAAACCTCAGCTTGTGGATCTTGCCGGGTACCGACTGCCGCTCTTTGAGGAAACGCTGGCGCGGCACCCCGACCCTCCGCAGGTGCTCCTGGAATTGGGTGCCATTCTGAGCCAGTCAGACGCTATGCTCTTTGTGACGCCGGAGTACAATGGCAGCTACTCGCCGGCGCTGAAAAACGCAGTGGACAGCTTCAACAAAACCGAATTTGCGAGAAAGGCCATCGGCATTGTGACCGTTACCACCGGAGCTATGGGTGGTGTACGGGCGGGTCTTGCATTGCAGCACCTGATTCTGGCATTATTCGCGTATCCGGTGCCGCAGATGCTGCTGGTGCCTGCCGTGCAGAACAAATTTGACGACGAAGGGAATTTGCTGGATGCCGCCTTTGAAAAGAACATAGCCAGTTTTGTGAAAGAATTCCTCTGGCTTGCCGAGGCCGTATACGAAAAGAGAAACAGCGAAATGGTGAAAATATGATACGAAAAAGTGCGGACAGAGGACAGCAGAACTTCGGAACGGATCGAAGGATTGCCGGTTATCCGACAGTAGAAACTCTTGCCGGATAACCGTATTAACAATTTGAAAGAGGGCAGCCGGCGGGCTGCCTTTTTTGTGTCCGGTATTCTGGTGACCATTGCGGGTGAGAGCATCTGACCATATTAGTCTATCCGCGCAATCCGTTTGCAGCCAGTTTACACCAGGGCATTCTCAAACAGACAACGAATAGCCAATGACCAACCTCTATTTACGAGAACAGCCAGGTCCAGGATGATTCATTTGCCAGTCCTACTCCCCGGGTAACTGCCTTACATTGCCATTTACTACCCGAAAACTCAATAAAAACATTTTATATTTTAAAAATATGTATTAATTTTTTTGTGCAATCTGCAGACACCATGAGGCAAATCGTGCTGAAGGTCCTTTTATGCGTCCTGTCGTTGCAAAACCCCTGAAATGTTACCTGGTCACTTTTCCGTCAATTTTACCGGTGTATGTAAATAAGCAAAGGAGTTATTTTGCAGCTGACAGTTTATTGCTTTATGCCAACTGATAATTCGTTTAATAGACCTTCTTCCAGGCCCCATTTGTCCGCCTTATCCGGCTTGCGTTTCTTCCTGGCTTTACAATTGGTTTTCTTCCACTTTGCGCATCCCTACGTAAAAAATCTTCCGGACTGGCTAAGAAATATAGTGACCACTGGTTACTTCAGTACCAGCACCTTTTTTTTGCTTTCAGGCTTCATCCTTGGCTATGTGTACCTGAACAATGAAGGTCTTCTCAAAACTTCATTCAGGAAATTTTTCATCAGCCGTATTGTAAAAATTTATCCACTGCACATATTCTGCTTTTTATTAGTGCTGCCTTCTCTCTTTTGGGGGAGGGGCATAGAGAGTGGATATGGAGTAGAGGCTGCCGTTCTGGTGAAATGTATCGCCTTTTTTTCCCAACTATTGCTGCTGGATGCATGGAACCCGTGTTTTATGGCCATCAATGTGCCTGCCTGGTCTGTCTCCGCCCTGGTCTTTTTTTATTGTGTATTTCCCACTTTTGCACGTTACATTCATACCTTTAAAACCAGCCAGCTTTGGCTGACGGTGATGATTTTATGGGGTTCTTACCTCATTTATCCCTGTCTTTACATCTATTTTGATTTGGGCAGAGATTATTTCTATTCCGGTTTACTTCACCGGCATCCCCTCATCAGACTTCCGGAATTTCTCATAGGTGTTACCCTATGCAAAATATTCCTGGAGGATTATAAAACTTTTCTGGTGTCGGGTTCCGGCCTCAGACCTTTGACAGGAAAAATCACCCCTTTGCTGGCATTTGTACTGGTTTTTTTGGCTTTGGCATACCTGCCGGACTATGTTCCTTATGCTCTTCTGCACAATGGGCTCTTTACACCTGTTCAGGCGATTCTGATTCTCACCCTGGCTTTTCATTCAGGACGGATCCCCCGGCTTCTGGGAAACAAGCTATTTACCCGGCTCGGCAATGCCACGCTTGTGATTTTCCTGAGCCATGGAGTCATTTTCAGCTGGTGGGCAAAGACAGAACAGCTTTTGATTATCCTATCCAGAAACGATTTGACTATACTTGGAGATTTACAGAACCTGAAAAAAGAATTTGCCCTTTTCAGAGAGAATCAATTTGCCCTCTCAATACCTTCCTTTATTGCCTGCCTGTTACTGGTAGTTATAACCAGTGTACTCTTGCAGGAAAGGGTGGTAAACCCACTGAGTCAGAAACTGAACAGGATGCTGGAAGGCATATCTTCAGGGAAGGAAGCCAAAACCCATAAGTCCGGCTCTGTTCAACTACCGGCAAACGCTTGAATCGCTGATTTTTTGTGAATCTCTGCAAACAAAGGTAAAAGGGCCGGAAAAAGATCCTTCAGATATAATCAAACCTCATTGTTTTGTGCCACATCCCAAATGTAAGATAAAGCTGCTGCTTTTGATTTTCATCCACCATGCGGATGGCTCAAATATCCGGTTCATCTAAGAAAAAATACATTTAGTCTAAATTTTTAGCAAACTGTCCTTGGATTAGCTACATTCCTTATTAAAAAAAGGAATGTGCAAGCGCAAAGTGTACGTAAGGTCTACCATAGAATACGGAAGGGTAATACTTGGTAAAATTCTTCTGGGACTATTCTGTTTTGGTTCAGGCTGTTCCCTGAATCAGGTAGTCTTACCGGAGCTTCCCGAATTTACCGCCGAAACCCAGCCTGTAATTGTTGTTTTAGGCTCATCAACTGCCGCAGGAGCCGGCGCTTCAGCTCCTGATTACTCCTGGGTAAACCGTTTTGAAGCTTTCCTGCAAAAAAGTCCCTCCTATAACGGAAAAGTAATAAATCTGGCCGCAGGCGGTTATACCACTTATCATATTTTGCCTGCCGGAACGGCAGAAACAAAAAGCAGACCCACTCCGGATCTGGCCCGCAATATAACGGCTGCTCTTGCCCACAAGCCTACAATGATCATCATCAATCTCCCCTCAAATGATATTGCCTTAAATTATCCGGTTGATAAAGTATTAAATAACTACAGGTTGGTGGTTGATGCTGCAGCCCCGGTTCCGGTATACATAACCACCACTCAGCCAAGAAATCTCTCCCAGGCCCAGCGCACTACCCTGAAAAGGTTAAAAGAGATAACAAAGGAGGTTTATGGTATAAAAGCCATTGATTTCTGGACCGATATAGCAAGGGCCGACGGCACGATAAAATCCGAGTTCAACATGGATGGAATCCATGTAAATGACCGGGGCCATGAGATACTTTTTCAGAGAGTTGCCAACTCTGTAAAATTCAGATAAAAGTATCCTCCTTACAATGGCAGCAATGATAATGCCATTATCATTGCTGCCATTTATAAAACTTTTCTTCTACCCTACACACCACTCCCTTGTGTGGAGTATCCGTACAGAACAAGTCTGGTGCCGGAGCCAATCTGCTGGACCCGGCCTGCAGGAAACAAATTTCCGGTTTTGTGAAATATTTTCTTTGGTTTGCCGAAACGGTATACGAGAAGAATATCAGCGAAGAAATAGTAAAAGTTTGTGGAGGTAAATCAGACAGATAATTACGTGCAGGGGGAGCGCAGTCAACAAAACTGCCTGGGCTCCGTAAATGGTTGAATCTGTAAATCAATCACATACCCCAATGCTCAGAAACCTGTTTAAATTTTTTATGCTGCGAAGACTGCTCGGTGGCGGCGGCCGCCGGACTGGCGCTGGTGGCGGAATCGGCTGCCTCGGATTTATTGCCGTGCTGGTAATTGTATATCTGATTTACCAGTACTTTTTTGCGGTATAGGCCTTCAGGTAATTGTATCTGTTTTTGGGCGCCTGAGCACACTCCATAACCGGTCAGCTGCTAAGGATGAACCGCTACGATTCTGAATGAACCGTCAGCTCCGGTTGCCTGCAGTTCAGGCATATGGGACGGACTCTCACCGGCTTGGGGTAAAAATACGCTGGCCTGGTCCAGATGCTCCTGCACCACCAGCCAGTTTTTAACTTCTATGGCTCTTTTCTGATCCGGCGCTCCCGCTTCTGCGGACCCGTGGCTGTACAGGTACACCCTGCCCTGCGGAAACCGCTCTTTGATCGAATTGGCGATCTGCTTCAGTTCCTGCTTTACCTCCAGGCTTATTTCTCCGTTTTCCGGAGTAAACATCAGCTCCCCCGGGAGGCTGTAAACGGTCATCCGGTCATTGCCGCTGACCCCGATCCGCGCGGACCTGATTTCATCGTACTGCAGGGGCTGTATGCCACTGGCGACGGAGGTAGCGGGTTCGCCGGCAGCGCCATCGGCCGGCCTGTCACTGGCATTCATATCATCTTCGGGCCTCGCCGCACCGGATGACTCAGTCTGCCCAGTAAAATCACAGGAGGTGCCGATCCGCACCAGTGTGAACGCCAGTAAAACGATGAATAAAAACCGCATAAACCCGCTGGAGTTAAGGTGATGGAAAATACCTTCTGCTCATGCACCAAAAACTGTGCCTGTTGCCGGTACAGAGGCTGCGTAAAAGTTCAGGAGTTGCCGGATTATTTAGTGGGTTCTGTTTTATACTCCGGTTGGGCATTCAGGGTTGTCACTTTTCATTGAACATGGTGATGACTTAAAATGAGAAAAACCGGAGCAGTAATTCCGGTTCAGATTTTTCAGGTTAGCCGGCCGGGCTGAAATACGTTATCCTGTCAACTGTTTATTTATCTAACAACGAACAACTAATAACCAGAACCACTTAACCGTTCAACTCCTTTCAGAACGTCTGGTAATCAACTGAATCACTCTGGCCGGTCACTTTCCAGCGCCGCGCTCCAACATCAAAATAGCTTTTGCCATCCGGGAACTCCACCCAGTCGTCTTCCCGTTTGTCAGGCAGGTATGCATCCACGTTACCGGTTTCCACCATTGTGGAAAACAGAGTTTTCCCTTTACGCGTCAACTTCTCCTGCTCCATTTTCCACGTCCGGAATACCTCTTCATAGGAAGCAATATTCCCCCGGTGGTCGTACTTCAGGCGGCCTCCGATGGCTACGCGCTTTTCACGCAGACTCGGAGCCGGGCGGGTAATCATAAAATAATGGGTGCTGTCGGGCCCGATGTGATACTGCTGCACATCGTATTTTTTCATCTCCTCATCATAATAGGCATCAAAGCGGGCATTGAATTTGTCTTTGTGGGTTACCCGCTTGGGGAGTCTGGCGGTGTAGCGGGCAATCTTTTGCAGAAACTGCTCCTGCTCAGCCCTGGACAGATACGTTTCCGGCTGGTATTGCGCTGCCTGCCGGCAGGCGGTACCCGCAAGGATGATGATAAAAAAAGAAATCCGGAAAATCAAGTTCTTCATGTTCACATATCCCTTAAACAAAAGACTTACCTCTTTGGAAGGTAAGTCTTTTACAGTCAAAATTTAAGCTGTTTTACTGGGCATACCGGGCTTCAACAGGATCAAAATTAGCCCAGCCGTCAGTCCAGTCGGTGGTGCCGAAAGCGCCGCGGTAAGCTACCTTCTCGAAGAAAGGGCCGGATACCTTGGCATTGGTGAAGGCTGCGGTTTTAGCCGGGGTGATGGTAAAACTGGGGTTAGCCGGGTACTGGCCCAAAGGAAACGAGCCGAAGAACCACTGCTCATTGATGTTGTTGGCCGTATAGTCAGGCTTGGTCGGAACGGGAGGGTTGGCAGCCGGCGACGCCTCGGGCGTATTCCGTATCACTTCATTGCCGTTGGACGTCCAGAGGGTTTCTATCCCTGCAACACCAGTAGTCTGGTCCGTTGCAAACGGCACAGAGGCAGTGGTACCGGAGCCCACGGCGATAAGGGTATTATTGGCCAGTACTCCGGTACGGGCATTGTAATTGGCTATCGTGTTGGCACCATCCAGCCGCAGGCCCGTCAGGAAACCGGTAATCACTGAGTTGAAGATGGAGATAGCGGCATTCCGGCGGATGTGCATGGCGTTCTGATAGTTGCCATTCAGACTGGTACGGGTGTTTATTCTCGGTCCCAGGATGGTTATGTTGGAGAACACAGCGGACGTCAGCGGGACGGCTGCGGAACCGGTTGCGTCGTTGTCCACTTCAAAGCCGTTGGAGCCGGACTGGTCGGCGAAGGAAGGGTTCCGGATGGCCGCTCCGAACTGTACGTTGCCGGTGTAACCGAAATCCACGTCAAAATCGTCATCCCACGTGGCGTACGAAACCAGGTATTTGCCGTTTACCGTTCCGCCAAACCACTCAAAGCCGTCGTCACCGCCGTAGGATACCTGCACGCGGTCAATGGTGGTACCATTGCCGATGCCGCCCATGGTCAGGCTGTTGGTTTCGTTGTTGGGCGTAAGTTCAATGCCGGCAAATTCAATCCGGACATACTGTAACGTGCCGGAATTTTCGGCGTCGTTGGCAGTGCTGTTCTGGGTACCGAAACGGGCCACCGGATCAATGCCTTCAATGGCCGGACGGTTCTGGTTTACGTTGGCCCGGCCCAGCATCACGATGCCGCCCCAGTCGCCGCGGTCTCTTTCACCCTGCGCCTGGTTGGAGGTAAATACAATCGGGTTGGTGGCAGTGCCCCTGGCCTCAATTCTTCCGCCCTCGTTGATGATCAGCGTACCCTTGGTTCTCCTTTCGCCGTAGATGACCGTGCCCGGCTCAATGGTCAGCACCTGACCTGTCTGCACGAATACCTGGCCTTTCAGAAGGTAACGGTTAGCAGCCGTAAGGGTTTGGGTGGACAGGTTGCCCGACAACTCAACCACCTGGGTGTTTCCCGTTCCGGGACCGGTAGCCGGATCATCCTTACAGGCAAAGTTAGCAGCCAGCAGGCCCAGCAGACTTAATCTCAATAGTTTTTTCATGGTTATTATGGTTACTTGATAAAATGACAGTTCAAAATTAGACTTCTGATGTTACTATACTGTTACTCAATCTTTATATAATCACCCGGTTGCGGTTAAAGCCGGACTTGTACGCCTGCCGTGAACAGTGCACCGCGCCGGTAGCCGGTAATCAGCTGATCCACCCCGTTGATCTCCCGGTTCCGGTCCGAATCCTGAAAGAAGCGGAAAGGGGCGTTCAGGATGTTCTGGCCACCCAGCTTCAGGGTGAGCCGTTCGCCGATGGTTTTGCTCACCGTCAGGTCCAGCATGTTGCGGGGCATTTCGTATACGGTGGGGAATATGTCGCTGCCCACACGGAAGATCCGCTTGCCGAACACGTTGTAAAACACGTTGACGGCAAATCCGCGGTCCTGGTCATCATAGAAAGCCGCAAGGTTCACAATGTACGGCGACTGGCCCTGGAGTGCCCGCACCCGGTCCTGAATCAGCGTAGGATCATCCCCGAGGTCTACCCGGCTGTAAATCAGGGAGCCGTTGAGCACCAGGGAAAGGTTTTTGAGGAAGCTGCCGGCCGCAATGTCAGACAGTGATTTTCTGACTTCCAGCTCAACGCCCACGTTGTTGGCAAGGTCAGCATTGGCAAACGAGAAAAGCTGGTTGCCGTCGGAGGCTTGTGCTACGTAGTTTTCAATCGGACGGCTGAAGTTCTTATAAAATCCAGCCAGTGAAACAGTCTCACCGGGACGGGGATAAAACTCATAGCGGAGGTCAAGGTTATGAATCCGGGCGGTTTCCAGATCAGGATTACCCGTCACGTTGGCCTCATTTACGAAATCATAGTACAGGAAGGGCGCCAGCTCCCGGAATTCCGGGCGGTTTACCGTGCGGCTGTAGGCCAGCCTGATCAGGGAGCGGTCCGAAAGGTCGTAAGCCAAGTTGGCGAAGGGCATTGGCACCAGAATAGGGTTGTCTACATTCAGTGCAACACCCGCGTTGTTACGGCTCTGCAGTTGCTGGCGGTTGAATTCCAGCCTTGCTCCGGTAGACAAGTGAAACTTGCCCAAGGGGATAGATATACTGCCGTAGCCGGCAGTAAGCAGGTTAGTGCCTGAGTAGCTGTCGGAAACATTAGTCCCTTCGGTTGCTTCAACATTCCCGCGCCCAATGTTTTCCGGGGCAAAAAACTGATCAATCGGCAGCCCGGTTAACTCAGCCCGGGGATTCAGGACATTGTAGGAGAAGTACCGGGCCGAAAAAGAACGGTCTCTGTAATCCAGATAGTAGCCGATCTTAAAGGAAAGTGCTTTTTCTGCATCCGCTTGCCCAAGTTTATGTTCGTAATCCAAGCCGTGCGAAACGCTGTACTCATTCAGATTTGAGTAAAAGCGTGAATTGTCAATCAAGCTACTCCGCGAAGGGGTAATGATTTCAAACGGGTCTTCAGTACCCACACGGCGGAAGGTCCGGAACCGGCGGAAGTCGGGTTCGTTTCTCAGCAGGTAGTTGCTGCCAACCAGCCAGCTGAGGGTTCGGCGGCCGTCTTCGTCCAGCTTGTGCGTACCCAGCAACTGACCGCTGTAAATGCGGCGTTCGTTGTACCGGAAACCGTAGTTCTGCAGTTCATCATTGGGACGCTGTAACACCAGTTGTCCTTGACGGAGTACGGTTTCGTGATCACCGATCTGGTTGTAAAGGTTTTTGAATTCAATCGTGGTCCGGGGGCTCAGCACGAAACGCCAGTTGTGAATCACGCCGATCCGGTTGTTCCGCTCATAAAAATCATCGTTGTACTGAAATATCGGGGCACCTTGCGCACCGGTTTCCGGATCAAACTGTAGATACAGGTTACGGTCTACATTTGCGGACAGTGAGCCGTAGGAGTAATTGACCGAAGTCAGATTACTGATATCCATCTTGCCCAGGGAAAAGCGGCGGCCGAGACCTACGCCAAAGCTGAAGTCCGGGGCAGCCGTGGACTGGATGGGGGTAAAGTTATTGGGCAACTGCCTCACCGCGTTCAGACCGTTTTCGCCGCTCACATCGTTCAGGCTGGCCGGGAAATTGTCGGGCAGTTTGCGGAAGCCGTTGTCAAAGCCGAGGAAGTCCGTGGGGCTGGTCCGGCTTTGCTGAAAAGTATTGAAAGTAGTACCGGCGCGGTAGCCGCCGCTGACAGAAAAATTGGTAAAGTTTTCGTTTACGGCAGTCTGGGTAAATAACTTGATGACGCCGCCGGCAAAATCACCGGGCAGATCAGCCGTGCCGGATTTGAATACCAGCATCCGCTCGATCATGCTGCTGGGAATCAGATCAAACGAAAAGGAACGGATGTCAATTTCAGTACTCGGCGCAATGGCGTTGTTGATCATTACCTGATTGTACCGCTCACTTACCCCGCGGATCATCACGAACCGGCCGTCCTGAATGGTAATGCCCGGAACCCGCATCATGACCTGGGCGGCGTCCCGGTCCATTGACCGCTGGATTTGCTCGGAAGATACGCCGCTTACCACCTGCGGGGAGTTCCGGATCTCGTTGATTACGGCCCGGTCGGTGCTGGCCTCGCGGACACCCACCACCACAATATCCTGCAGCTGCGTAACATCTTCTTCCAGAGAAGTATTGAGAGAGGTGGCTTTTCCGTCTTCCACCACAACGCCTTCTACCTTTTTGGTCCGGTAGGAGATGTATGAAATGAGAATGTCCGCTTTTCCGGCCGGCACCCTTGGGATTACGTAGTTGCCGTTTACATCGGTAGCCGCGCCGTTGGTGGTGCCTTCAACAACCACACTGGCGCCGATAATTGCTTCATTGGTAACTGCATCGCGGATAGTGCCTTTTACGGAACCTGTCTGGGCATACAGGCTTATGGAAAAGAAAGAAAAAAATAGGACAAAATATATGCGGTGTAACATATTGGAATGTTTCCGCAAAGCTACCGGGACACTATTAGCTTATGGTTGCGGCACTATTAAATAAAAATTATTGAAACGGCCCTAAGATTAAGTTAATGTTAAGTGTCTTGCAGAATCCGCCGTGCGGTTCATGCTGAGGTAACAGAAAATATTTATTTGGTTAATATATGCCGGCCGGCCCTGTTTGGTACATAAATAAGGTTTCAGCAGTATTTTGTCTGCATCAGGACCGTTACCTGCTAAGGTACAACCGCCATCCCCGGACCTGATCACCGTACTTTTCTCCGGTGTTGCCTACCGCCCGATGGCGACCTTCTTCAGGATCATCTCCATCTCAAAACACCTTATTGCTCATTTTCGTATTTTAGCGTATGCAAATTGCCCTGATTCAATTACCCTCCAAAGAAGACGTGGAACTTCTTATGGCTCTGGTCCATAAAATGGGCGGCACGGGCCGAAACCTTACTGAAGATGAATTTGAGGATGCCGCTCTGGGAGTCCTGATGCAGCAGCAACGCACCGGTGACAACGTGAGCCGGGAGGAGGTAATGGCTAAGCTGCGGCGGGCATGAACATTGTTTTTGACCAGTCCTTTTACAAGAGCCTCGATAAGTTGCGCAATGCCGGCACCAAAGAACGGGTAGCCGCCCTGATCGGGCAGATAGAAGCCGCTGAGAATCTCTCAGATTCCGGGGCTCAGAAAGATGGAAGGTTTTAAAACTTTTTACCGCATCCGTCTGGGTGACTATCGGGTAGGTGTGGAACTGGAGGCTGACTTGATGGTCCGTTTTATTATCATTGCCCACCGAAAAGAAATTTACCGGTTCTTTCCCTAAGCACCTCTAAGTATCCGGGCAAGGGCAATACGGCTTTTTGTTCTTATCAGGTTTTGGCTATTACCAATCGGACAACTAAATAACCAACAACTACTTAATTACCGCTTGTTGCCACGTTACCGCCCGATGGCCACTTTCTTCAGAATCATCTCCACGATTTGCGAGGAACTGATGCCGTCGGCTTCGGCTTCGTAGTTAAGCAGCAGGCGGTGGTTCATTACATCGTGGGCCACCTCCTTGATGTCCTCCGGCAGCACGTAATCGCGGCCGCTGAGGAAGGCCATGGCCCTGGCGGCCCGGTTGAGGTTGATGCTGGCCCTCGGCGACACGCCAAACTGGATGTAAGCGGCTTCCTCCTTCAGCCCGTAGTCCAGCGCCGCCGGGTGGCAAATACCAGTTCAATGATGTACTTTTCCAGGGTCTCGGAAATGGAGACGCGGTTGATCTCGTCGCGGATGGCGAAAATATCGCCCTTGTCGAGCACGGTCCGTACATCGCCGCTGAAGTTTACGTTTGCCATCCGGCGCATCACTTCCAGCTCCTGGGTTTTATCCAGATAATCGACGTACACCTTCATCATGAACCGGTCTACCTGGGCTTCGGGCAACGGATAAGTTCCTTCCTGCTCCACGGGGTTCTGGGTGGCCAGCACCAGAAAAGGCTTGTCCAGCGGGTAGGTGGTATCGCCGATGGTCACCTGCCGCTCCTGCATGGCTTCGAGCAGGGCACTCTGCACCTTGGCCGGCGACCGGTTTACCTCGTCGGCGAGGATCAGGTTGGCGAAGATGGGGCCTTTCTTTACTTCAAACTCGCCGGTTTTCTGGTTATAGATCATCGTGCCCACCAGGTCGGCCGGCAGCAGGTCGGGGGTAAACTGAATGCGGTGGAAGTCGAGGTGCAGCACCCGGGCCAGCGTATTGATGATCAATGTTTTGGCCAGCCCCGGTACGCCTTCCAGCAGAATGTGTCCGTTGGTAAAGAGCCCGATCAGCAGGCGGTTCAGCATCCGCTCCTGGCCTACCACTACCTTGCCTACTTCCTCAATGACCTGCTGCACTTTCAGCTGCTGCAGCCTGATCCGGTCCAGTTCGGTTATTTCCATAGTTCGTTGTTAGTTGTTCGTTATCAGTTGTTCGGTGTCCGGTTCTCCGGAGAAGTTCAGCCTGTAATATAAACCGAACAACGAATAACCAGCAACCAACAACCAAAGCCTACCATTTTTTAAAAATAAAAAACACGGCCAGTACAATCAGGCCGAAGCCAACCAGGTGGTTCCAGGCCATTTTCTCGGTGCGGAAGCCGTAAACCGTAATCAGCGTAAACACGATCAGCGAGACGGCTTCCTGTATCGTCTTCAGCTCAAACAGGCTGTAGGGGCCCCCGTTTTCGCGGTAGCCGATCTTGTTGGCCGGTACCTGAAATATGTACTCAAAGAAAGCCGTGCCCCAACTGATCATAATCACGGCAAACAGACCAAGGTTGGCCAGAGCCGGCACCTTCTTAAACTGAAGATGCCCGTACCAGGCAAGGGTCATGAACACGTTGGATAATACCAGCAACAAAACGCAATACAGTCCTCTCATGCAGGGATAAGAATCATAAACCCGCAAAACTACGGTTTTGTATGGTTAGTTTATGGGATGGCGGTATGGTTACATAGATACGTATTATATGCCGGTATAATGAAGAACGACTCCTACAGAGCCAATCCGGCAATTCAACCGCCGGGCATTTCAACCATATACCATCCATTCAGCAATGCAGCCATTCCACCATTTGACAATTCAGCTTTGGTTAACTTGCGGCTTGTTTTTTGTACCCAAACCGATTTATGAGAAAAATAAGCCTGCTTACCGGCTGCTGGATGCTGATCCTTCCCCTTTTCGCCCAGCAGCGGCAAACCATCACCGTCGAAGATTTCCTGCAGAAAAACGTATTTGCCCAGCGTACCGTCAGCGGCGTCAACTGGATGCAGACCGGCCGGTTCTACACTTCCCTCACGGAAAGGGACGGCAGCCGGGCTGTGGTCAAATTTGACGTCACCACCGGCCAGCCTGTAGAAACGCTGCTGAACGTAAATGACCTGCTCCGGCAAAACACCGCCGGACTGAAGCAGTTTGATGATTACAAACTTGGCCCCGACGAAACCCAGATGCTGATCGGCAGTGAGGTGGAAGGCATTTACCGGCGGTCTACCAAAGGCAATTATTTTGTTTATAACCTGAAAACCAAAGCTTTAAAGAAGCTGTCAGAAGGCGGCAAGCAGTCTTACCCGACCTTTTCGCCGGATGGCACCAAAGTAGCCTTTGCCCGCGACAACAATTTATTTGTAACCGACCTCGCCAGCGGCACCGAAAAAGCAATCACCACCGACGGAAAAGCCAACGAGATCATTCACGGCAGTGCCGATTGGGTATACGAAGAAGAATTTTCGTTTGCCAAAGCTTTTCACTGGTCACCCGACGGCAAGAAGGTCGCCTTCTGGACCTTTGACGAGAGGCGGGTGCCGGAATACAACATGCAGGTCTGGGGGCCGCTGTACCCGAAAGATTACCGCTTCAAGTACCCCAAGGCCGGTGAAGCCAATTCAATCGTAAGCATTTCGGTGTACCACCTCGACGGCGGCAAAACCGTGAAAATGGACCTCGGCCGTGACACCGATATTTACATTCCGCGCGTTGACTGGACGGCCAGCCCCGGTATTCTCTCCATCCGGCGCATGAACCGGCTGCAGAACCGGCTGGACATCCTGCACGCCGATCCCGGCACCGGCCAGACCCGCACCGTGCTTACCGAGCAAAGCGACAAATACGTAGACCTCGAACTCACCGACGACCTCACGTACCTGGGCAGCGGCAAGGGTTTCATTTACTCCTCCGAAAAGAGCGGCTACAAGCACCTCTACCACTACGACCTGAACGGCAAGCTGATCCGCCAGATCACCAGCGGCAACTGGGAAGTAGGCGATTTTCTGGGGCTGGACGAAAAACGCGGCCTGCTGTACTTCACCTCAACGGAAGTGTCGCCGCTGCAAAGGCACCTGTACAGCATTGGCCTTACCGGCAAGAATAAAAAGAAGCTGACCGCCGAAAACGGTACGCACCGGATTGATATGAGCCCCGACTTTTCCTTCTACCTCAGTTACCACTCGTCGGCGGCGACCCCTGCCGTAGTCCGGTTATTCAGGGCGCCGGAGGGCGAAATGGTGAAAGTGCTGGAAGACAACCAGGCCCTGCGCACCAGACTGACGGGTTACCAGATCAGCCCGAAGGAGTTTTTTGTGTTCAACACCCCCGACAATGTTGCCCTGAACGGCTGGATGATCAGGCCGGTCAACTTCGTGGAGGGGCAGAAGTACCCCGTGCTGATGTTTGTGTACGGCGGTCCGGGCAGCCAGCAGGTGCTCGATGCCTGGGACAACAGCAACTTCTACTGGTTTCAGGTACTGGCCCAGAAGGGTTACCTGGTGGCCTGCATAGATAACCGGGGAACCGGTGGCCGGGGCACTGCTTTCCGCCAGGTCACGTACGGCAACCTTGGCAAACTGGAAGTGCAGGATCAGATCGAGGCGGCGAAATACCTCGGCCAGCTGCCCTACGTGGATGCGGCCCGCATCGGTATCCACGGCTGGAGTTACGGCGGCTACATGGCTTTGCTGTGCGCCACCATCGGCGCTGACCAGTTCAAAGCCGCCATTGCCGGGGCTCCGGTTACCACCTGGCGGTTTTACGACACCATTTATACCGAGCGGTACCTGAAAACGCCCAAACTGAACCCCGAAGGATACGACGACAACTCGCCGCTCAATCACGCCAACAAGCTGAAAGGCAAGCTCCTGCTGATCCACGGCACCGGCGACGACAATGTTCACTTTCAGAACTCAGTGAATATGGCGCAGGCACTGATCAGTGCAGGCAAGCAGTTTCAGTCCTTCTATTACCCGAACCAGGCCCACGGCGTGAGGGGCGCGGCCCGCGTCCACCTTTATAATATGATGACTGATTTTTTGGTGGATAATTTGTAATTGTTTGTGCGGCAGCGTTGCAGGAGGTCGGGATGCCATCGCTTGTTTTCCGGTTTTCCGACAAGTTATGTCGCACTCTATATGGCCGGATAACAGGCAATCGTGCGTCAGTTCAACAATTTAACCATCCAACCATCCAACCTTTTTGCAGTTCAACGCACACCCGGTAACTACCTACTCCTTTGTACGGTGCAGCAGGTGCGTGAGGCCACCTACCCGGTACCAGAGGTAGCCGTAGGGTTTCAGTTTGATCCGGTGCTTGCCCTTGCCATCCGAATCACTGACGTCTTCCTGCATCAGATTAAACAGTTTATCGCTGTCCGGCACACCTGGATCAATGAATACTTCGTGCGGCTGATTGTCAAAATTATGAAGAATCACCAGCGAATTGCCCCGCCAGTCGTATCGGATGGCCAGCACGTGCGGGTTGCCGGTGTCAAGCAGATCCCACTTGCCCCACCCGATTTCGGGGCACTCCTTCCGCATGCGGATCATGCGGGCCGTCCAGTTGAGCAACGAATCACGGTCCCGGCGCTGGGTGGCTACGTTCACTACTTTGTAGCTGTATTCCCCCTTGTCAATGACCGGGTGAATTGTCTTTTTATTATCCGAAAAACCAGCCTGCGGGGCGTCAGACCACTGCATCGGGGTACGCAGGGCCTCCCGTTCCTCAAGGTCGAGGTTATCACCCATGCCTATTTCATCGCCGTAGCGCAGCACTGGTGTACCCGGCAGGGCAAACATCAGGCTGGTCGCCAGTTCAATCCGCTGCCGCTTGCCTTCCAGCATCGGTCCGAGGCGGCGGCGGATGCCGCGGTGGTAGAGCTGCATCCGCTCCTCGGGCGCAAAACACGCAAATACCCTTTCCCGCTGCTCGTCCGACAGCCGGCCAAGGTCGAGTTCATCGTGATTCCGCAGAAAATTGGCCCACTGGGCGGTGTGCGGTATGTCTCTGGTAGCCAGCAGCGCCCCGGCCAGCGGTTTGGCTTCTCCCGTGGCAAGGGCGAAAAACAGATACTGATTCACGTAGAAGTTAAACATCATGTGAATCCCGTTGTCGTGTTCGCCAAAGTAAGGCAGCGTCTCTTCGGGCAACACGTTGGCCTCGCCCAGCAACACGGCATTGCCCTTACGCCACTGCAGAAATTTCCGGAACCCGTGCAGGAACTCAAAATGCATTTCCTTTTTCTGGTGTTCTCCCGGCGTTTCGATAATAAACGGAACGGCATCTACCCGGAAACCGGCCACGCCCAGCTGAAGCCAGTAGCCCATAATCCGCCGGATCTCAGTGCGCACATCCGGATTGTGGGTGTTCAGGTCGGGCTGAAACTCAAAAAAACGGTGGAAGTAATACTCTTTGGCTGATTTGTCCAGCGTCCAGGTGGCTTCCTGCACACCCGGGAACACCATGCCCTCATCCCAGTTGTCGGGTCTTTTCTTTGACCACACGTACCAGTTATGGTAGGGATTATCCCGGCCCTTCCGGGCCTGCTGGAACCAGGGATGCTGGTCGGAGGTGTGGTTGACCACCAGATCGATGATCACATTGATGCCGCGCTTGTGGGCCTGGTGCATAAATTCGACAAAATCGCCGCTGGAGCCGTGGCGGGGGTCTACGCCGTAGTGGTCAGCCACATCGTAGCCATTGTCGCGGTTGGGAGAAGGCTGGAAAGGTGCCAGCCAGAGCGTATCCACGCCCAGGGAGTGGAGGTAATCCAGTTGCCGCACCAAACCTTCAAAATCGCCGATACCGTCGCCGTTGGCGTCCATGAACGTGTCCACATCCAGGCTGTAGATTACCGAATTTTTGTACCAGAGATCGTCTATCATAGTATAGTTATCGGTTATGGGTTATTCGTTATCAGCAGAGCAGATGAATCAGCAGCGGGCACCCTGCCGGCAAAACGCGGGCTGAACCAACTTCATTGAGATGCTTATCTGCAATGCAATTGGTTGTGGTTTTAGCCGAATGAAATAAACGGCAGATCCGCTGCCGGTGCGGATACCGGCAGCGGATGCAGGTAATAGCAACCGCAGTCCTGAATTATTTTTATGGATAGACCGCGCCGCATCCTTATCGGATTTTATAAAACCGAAAGGATGCGGCGCTTTTCTTTTTAGACAAGTTATTAACCAATAAAAAGTAGAAATCGGTTAAAAAATCGAAGGATCATAAAACGGGGTATTTACCATAAGGGCCATTTACCACCAAATGCATTAAAGATTGATTATTAACAAACCACATAAGTAAATACCCAGCCCGCACATAGGAAGAAC
>JAUJMU010000009.1:0-200000 GCA_030446715.1 Cytophagales bacterium
AGAAGACGACGTGGCCGCCGGGCAGGAGGTCAGTCCTCCACGCGGAACCCCAGCTTCAGGGTGACCTGGAAGTGCGCGACGTCGCCGTTCTCGACGTGGCCGCGCACCTCCTGCGTCTCGAACCACTCGATGTTGCGCACCGTCTCGGCCGCCTTGCGGACGGCGGTGCGGATGGCGTCGTCGACGCTGGTGGGGCTGCTGCCGACGACCTCGGTCAGCCGGTAGACGTGGTTGCTCATCGCGGCATCGTGCCAGGAACCGGGACTCAGGGCACGGCTCCGGCGCGGGGGGTTCACGACCACGCCGGAGCCGGACGCCGCCGAGTGTTCCCGGGCGACGTCCGGATCAAACCTGCCCCGCGGGCGAGGACGTTGGCGGGCTGTGCTCACCCGCCAAAGCCCCGAAGCCAATCCAAAACACCAAATAGCTGAAAATCAATATTCTACTCATTTTCAATTGTCAATTTACCTGCTACTGCTTTACGGCGGGTCGCGGGGGAAACTCCCGCAGGGGCGAATATCTTTCGTAGGTTTCAAAAACCTCCCCGTTTCCGGTCACCCGCGGGTCGCGGGTCACTTTCAGATAGTTTTCCAGACGGCTTTTCATGGCGTTCTTCGTCTGGCTGTGCCGGGGATCACCGGCCAGGTTGTGCAGACAGCCCGGGTCTTTGTTGATGTCGTACAGTTCTTCGCCGGGCCGTTTGGCTACGGCCAGGTGGAAAAAGGGTGACACCCTTTCATCTTCCCGGTGTCCGATCAGGAAATCAAGGGTAGGACAGGCATCAATATCGTGGTAGCCGCCGTGCATGGGGCCGGGTTGCCAACGGCCGGAGCCGGCATCCTTTTCCAGTTTCTGAGGATCGCCGGCCGGCCAGCGGTCGGGTTCAAAGTTGATGATGTACAGGTATTGCGCGGTGCGCAAAGCCCGCTGGGGATAGCCCTGATTGTTCCACCGGGAAGAAGAATGGCGTTCCCGCGAGGTGTATACCCCGGTGCGCAAGGTATCTCCGGCCCGGCTCTTTTGATTGAGCAAAGCCGGCAAAAGGCTTATCCCCTGCATCGGGTCGCCGGTTCCGGCACCGGGATGCGCCACGCCGGCGGCTTCCAGGAAAGTGGGGGCAAGGTCAGTCAGGCTTACTACGTTGCCGATGGTACGTCCGCCGGGAATCCGGTTGCCCCAGCGGATAGCCAGCGGCACGTGGATTCCGTACTCGTAGACATTGGCCTTGGCCCGCGGAAAAGCCATACCATTGTCCGACGTAACTACCACCAGGGTATTGTCCAGTTCCCCGGCCTCCTCCAGCAGCTTCAGCATACGCCCCAGGTGCTGATCAGCCCATTCAATTTCAAAGCAGTAATCGAGCAGGTCGCTCCGGATCCCGGGGGTATCGGGCAGAAAGTCCGGCACGGCTGCGTCGGCCAGCCTTTTGCCGTGTTTCAGACCGATCCCTTTCTCAAAGTTCCGGTGGGGTTCCTGGGCACCAAACCAGAAGCAAAACGGGGCATTTTTGCCTTTCTTCGCCAGAAAAGCGGCAAAATTAGCTGCGTAATCCACATTGCTGATTCCGGCGGGACCCTTTGATCTGATTGTATTGTACTCCGGCCCGGCGGGGTTGTTTTGCCGGCCTGACACCTTCCATTCGCCCGGTCCCCACCCCTTGCCGGTATACCCGGCAAAATAACCCGCCCCGGCCAGCAGGTCCGGGTAGGTAACGTATTGCCGGGGAAAGCTGCTGGCGTGCGTGCCCGCCTGCTCAAGCTGCCAGCAGTTGAGTCCGGTCAGCAGCGCCGCCCGCGACGGGCTGCACCCCGGAGAAGCTACAATGGCGTTGGTAAACAAGACCCCTTCCCGGGCTACCCGGTCAAAAGCCGGCGTCCGGACGGCCTTGTACCCGTAGGCGGAGGTATGCGGGAAGGACTGGTCGTCCGAAATAACAAAAAGGATGTTGGGCCTTCCGGCGGCAGACTGACTGATCCGGGCGGTACGGGGGCTGCCGGGCGGCCCGGCGGCGGCCGGCAATCCGGTCAGCAACCAGCCGAGCAGAAAAGCTTTGATCGTAAGGCAAATGCACTTCATGGGAGTGGCTTTCAGGGGACGTCTGGCTACTTATCTGGCGTTGGTCAGCTGAACCGAGTACCAGGGCGCTTTGTCCTGTCTGGTGAGTACGAAAACGACGGTTCCTGTCCTTTGCCCGGTCCCTTTTTTGGGCGGAGTCTGACTGGCCTGCCTCAGGCAGGCAAAGACTTCCCGGTGCTGGTCGTGGACCAGCACCAGGGCTGATTTCCCGGATTTAAGAATACGCTGGCTGGCTTCGGGCAGCGACTGCGCGGCGTTTACCATGATCACCTCCGGCGTCTGCCCTCCGGGCGCATTCCACTTCAGGGTTTCCTGATCCGTTATGATGAACGCATCCTCCGGTTTGATGGGCTCTTCATTGAGCAGGATGGTCAGGTCTGCTGCCCTGGTCTCGCGGCGGGTGCCGGTGAAGGATACAGGGGCAGCAGGAAGCTGCCCGGAATGCAGCGTGGCGGGCCCCGCACCCCGGGCGGGCAACTGCACCATCAGGTCCTCAATGATGCCGGCCAGCGACTCATCGCTTATCTTTTGCGCAATCCTGACGTGCAGGGGTTCCCCCGGCCGGGCGTCCCGCCAGGTGTAGGCACCGTCGCGCCAGCCGTTCCCGATGCGTTCGGCCGTGACTTCCAGGCGCCGTCCGGGCGGTTCCACAAAAATATCACCGGCCCCCCGGACGGCGTAGTACACGGCAATCTGGTCCCAGCTGGGTCTGTTTTTATGCCGGGCCGGTTTTAGAAACAGCTCATAAGCCACCCGGACCGGATTTGATTCCGGGGTTTCGGTTGATAAGCGGGCACCCGTACCCACCTTGCCCCCGGTTGGGGAGAGGTACAGCGGCGTAGGCCATCCGCGGGTGATGCGTTGGGCATCTCCCCGTCCGTCGAAGCCCCAGTTGAAAGTGGCCCGGCCCGGCGCGGGCTGGTTGCCGCCGGCCATACAAACCAGTTCTTTCACCTTAAGCTTGATGAGATCTTTGCCGGGAAGCGGGCTCCAGGAATCGGGCGGGCTTTGGAGCAGATCTTCGAGTACGGTGAGCAGACCCACCGCTGCGATGGTGACACTCCGGTCGGGTGCCTCAGACAACAGTTTCCGGTACAACGCAACCCCGTCCCAGACATTCTGCCTGCTTTTGATGCCGTGGTCGAACTGCCGGAAGATCGGCAGGTTGAAATTGCCGTAGGGCGTACTGACGGAGTAGCTCCGGTAGAACTTGTCGAAGCTCTGGTCGTACAGATACTCCAGGGGTGGCATATCGCCGACCGGGATATGAGGCCGGCCATAATACCGGTTGACCGCCGCCACGGTAGATGCCCCGTAGGGCGTGGGGGAGTTTACCACTATTCCCAGAATCTCCGCCTCGCCCCTGTCGGCAAGGGCGTGCAACACAGCCAGCGCCCCTGCATCGTCCACGTCCAGGTCTATATCCGTGTCGTAGATGATCTTTACCGGCTTCCGGCTCACGGCGGGTTGCCCCCGGTCCTGTCCCAGGGAGCGCTGCCCCATTACAGTTGCCAGCAGCATCATTGCGGCAGCCAAAAGAGGCGTTTTCAAAATACGCTTTCTCATAAAATATTCTGGTTAACCGGCAACTTATATTCAGCCGCCAACATGTAAGCAGGCGCGGCATATTTTTGGATAGAGAACATTCAAAATGTTCTTCCGGGGCAGTAAATCTATATTACGCCTCGTTCAATTACTGTAACTTATCTTCCTATTTATAATACTATCTTTCTAAATACTTAAGCCCGACTTTAACATGATCAACCAGGTTTTGACAGAGGAGATCACTTTTAGCGGTTTGGGGACAAATGCCAAAGGCGACAAAAAACGGGTAATGGTTAAAACGTGAATGATTTCAGAAATTGGTAACTCAGGCAGAAAGGTGAAAAGAGCATATGATTCAGATTACCAGGAAATGTCCACATTGCAGTAGTATTGACTTAGTGAGCAAATGCAAGCTCATCCATCCCGACGGCTATAAGGGCATCCGCACGGACCTGAAAAAGGCAGATGACGATTTCCGGATTTACGACACCCGCACAGATGCCAGGGAGGCAAAGGATCTGGCCGGCAGCAATTCGTACTTTGATGGGTTGCAAAAGTGAATGAAAAGAAAGGTACTGCAACTGCGCCGCCCCGATGCCGAGGCAGTGCGGCCCTATGATCAGGAGCCGGTACCCGCCCTGGATTCGGTACCGGAACGGAGTACCGGTCTGTCGTACCAACTGTTTGAGACAACCGTTCCCTGGACCCCAGCCATTGCCAGCCTGTCCGGGAAACCCACCAAAACGGGTATCGCCCCAACCCTGAACGCGGTGGTGGCTAACGGCGGGAAAGCAGTAGCTGCCTGCCGTGGGTTGCTGGAAGTACCCGAAACGGGTGAATACACTTTCTCCCTGACCGCCGGGGGCGGAGCCGTTTTGCACCTGCACGAAGGGTTAGTCATTGATGCCGACCGGGGCTACCAACCGGGTACGCTGGCAAAGGCCACCGTCCGCCTGGAACAGGGCTTCCATCTGATCAACCTGGTCTACGCCCGGCAGACCCAAAGCGCCTCCTCCCTGCAACTGCAGTGGAGCGGACCGGGCTTTTCCCTCAAACCCATCGAAGCGAATCGGCTGTTTCACGCCACAGGCAAGGCCAAGGGGCCATTGTACTGAAAACCACCAGCCCGTGCAGCAGCAGTAAATTAAACCAAAGTTGAATTGCAAGCGTTGCATCTGGTCCGCCCTATGCAACGCTTGCCGCCTGAGAATCCTCTGCCGGGAGACTACCGGCCTATCGCTTACTGAACCTGATGACCTTGTTGGTGGCGCCCATTTGCAGTTGTAACCAGTATAAGCCCGGCCGCAGTGAACCTACCGGTAGGAGAAGTTGGTTTTCCCCGCTTCCCCGGTGGGCGTTTTGCAAATACTGCCGGCCGGTTGCATCCGTAACCTTAGTAGAGCTGACCTGGCTGGCCGGGCCGGAAAGTTGCACAGTAAGCAGCTCCCCGGCCGGATTGGGATAGAGGTTTACCCGTTCTCCTTCCCCACCTATAAGTTGGTCGTCAGCAATGGCAAGTCTACCAGTAGCCGACACTGATTCCAGTTGCCACTGCTGATTAGGGGAAGTAGCCGCGTAGTCGGTATACTGGATAACCTGGCCCCCGTCTTCCAAAGACCCCCCGGCTACGTCCAGTACTTTGCCACTATGACGGGCCACTAACTTGTAGTAGCCATCCGCTACGGGTTCAATTTTCCACTGTTGATTGGCAGCCTGAGCGTAAGGAGCGTACTGAATAATACGGGTGCCGTCTGCTTGCGAAGCGGCCGGTACGTCCAGGGCTTTGCCACTGTGGCGGGCTTTGATGAAGTAATACCCGTCCGGAGTGGCTTCCAGCAGCCAGCTTTGGTTCCCGCTGACGGGCAGGCTAGCCTGGTACTGGATCAGCGCCGCACCGTCTTCTAAAGAGGCGCCTGGCACGTCGAGTACTTTCCCACTGTGGCGGGCCCGAATGGTGTAGTAACCGCTGAACCCGCCTCCCCCGGTTTGCCCGCCACTCAAGGCTATTGTTTTGCTTCCTCCGCTGCCAGAGTGGGTAATGGCCAGGGTTGCCGACCTACTCCCCTCGGAGAGCGGCCGGAAGCTGACAGGTACCTCCAGGCTTTTACCGACGGGTATTACCAGCGGCAAGGTTCCGGGCAGTTGATAGGAAAACTCCCCGCTTCCGCTAAGCGTCAGGCTGGAGACAACAATCGCTTGATTGCCCCCGCTGTTGGTCAGCCTGACGGTCTGGTTTTGCGTGGTGTTCACGGCCACTTGTCCATAAGTTACTTCGGAAGGACCTTCTAGCCAGCTCTCCGACAGGGCTACCCCACCGGGAGCAGTGGGGGTTGACCGGTAAAATACCTCCTGGGAAGTAAGTTCCGGTTCACCGCCGCGTTGCCCGGAGCCGGCTACCACGTAAATGGCCTCGTTGCTGACAATGGCCTGCGTGCCGTGCCGGCCCTCCTGGAGGTCGGCCAATCGTTGCCAGGTACCCGTAGTGGGATTCAAAGCTTCCGTTTCCCGGTGTGCCCCTACCTGAGTGCCGCTTTCCCCCCCGATGAGCACCAGTTCTCCGTTCAGCACGGCAGTAGCCGGAGCCCCCCGCTGGGTAGGAATTCCATTGGGCAGGGTGGACCACTGGTTGGCAGTAAAATCGTATACATCTACCTCGGGTACGGTTAAGTCAAACAATTGATCCGTGCTGGCTGACGTTCTCCGCCCGCCGGCCGCGTAGAGTTTATCCCCAATGAGGGCCGCGTGAAAGTGGTCGCGGGCACGCGGGGCATCAGCTAAAGTTCTCCAGGTATTGGTCAGGGGGTCAAACTCGTCAAACCAGGTCACGTACCCGGAATTATGCCCGTTGGTAATGCCCCCAACCAGGTAAATTTTTTGGTTGTACACCACCACTCCGGCCGAGCCCCGTTGACGGTTCGGGGGAATGTCGGGTCCTTTCAGCCACTGCCTGGTGAGCGGATTGTAGATATACAGGTTCGGGACCGGCGTCTCGGAAGGATACTCACCGGTGAAGGCACCTGCCACATAGATGAGCCCTTCAAAGGTAACGGCCTGGAAGTGGTGCAACTCAATGGGCGTGGCCGGCGCATCCGCCCAGGTTCGCCCTGCCGGATCGTACACCTGAACCGGTTTAATGCCTCTGCCTCCCAGCAGGTAAAACTTATCGCCGGCCTGTACATAGGCCCCTTCGTGCCGGCCGGCAGGCGAGCCCGCATTTGGGACGAGGGTTTGCCAGGTGCCCGACTGCGGCTGGGCGGGAAACAGTCCGAGCCCTGACAGGTGCAGGAACCATAGGCAATAAAACACACGCCGGCGAAAAGAGCAGGCCGGGGGCAAATGGGGTAAAGATTTCAGTGGCATAAGATAACAGGTCAAGTCTACTTGTAAGGTAAGAAGAAATACAGGATAGAACGGTGATTGATCCATTTAAGTTGGAGTCCGCTGCTATGAGTCAATTCTATCCCGATCCCGGTATGCCCGGGAGGGTTGGGGTTTTGGTGCCGGAAGCAGATATTCATTCCACGGTACAGCAGTGCCTCAACTCGTCCAATACTGTTACCAGGACGGGTTTTGCTCCAGGTTTTTACTGGCAATATTCAGCTCAAACTGCGGAATCGGGAAGCGGTACATTTTTTCGCTGAAAGCCCGGCTCTCCACCTGGAAACGTTCGAAGCTCAGGTTGCTCCCGTTTCTGGTGATGCGCATGCCATGCACGGGCTTATTGAAAAACTGCTCCCCCTTTTTCCAGCGGCGCACGTCATAGAACCGGTGATCTTCGAAGCAAAGTTCTACCCGCCGTTCGTTGTGGATGCGTTCCCGCATTTGGTCCTTCGAAAGACTGGTTGGCAAGGGGGGCATTCCGGCGCGGGCTCTTACCTGATTTACGTACCTGTATACGTCGGCAACCGGTCCCTGGGCCTCGTTAAGCGCCTCCGCGTAGTTGAGCAATACTTCAGCGTACCGGAAGTGCACCCACGGCCTTCTTACGTTTGTAGTGGCCCCTACTCCCCACGCGGCTGATTCGCTGAGGAATTTTCGCAGGTAATACCCTGTTTTGGTAGAATTCACGTTGGTCGGAACGTTATCTCTGCCACCCGCGTAAATTTCAACGGGTCTGTTCTTGAAACTGGCTCCGTTCACGATAATGAACAGCCCTAAGCGGGGATCACGGTCATTGTACGGATTAGCCGGGTTGTAGCCGGAGGCAGGGTCCGTAATCGGCTTGCCGCTGCTGCGCATCCCGAAGGCATCCACCAGTTCCTGGGTGGGGTTGGTACGCCCGCGTGCCCCGTCGTAGCCGATGGGGGCATTGTTTAATTCGATGGAGTTGACGTTGTCGGCAGCGGAAGCAAATATCACTTCGGCATTATACGCCCGGGTGGAATAATTCCAGAGGTTAGCCAGTTCGCTCCACGGCGTAGTCTGGTTGCCCGTTAAGAGTGAATGTTTATTCAGATCAATCACGGCCCTGGCTGCATCAGCCGCCGCTTGCCATTTGGCCGCGTCACCCGAGGGATTATTCAGGGGGCTGGCGGCGTACAGCAGCGTCCGGGCTTTCAGGGCCAGGGCAGCCGTCTGCGTAGCTCTTCCCTTATCCCCGTCCGATTGATCCCGGATGGAGGGAGTCAGCACGGCCGCGGCTTCATCGCAATCGGCCAGAATCTGCTCCACTACTTCTTCAAACGAATTACGGGGCAGGTCCAGCACTTCATCCGGTTTGAAAGTGCGGTTGGCAATGATGACGCCGCCGTACCGCTTCATCAATTCAAAATGGTACAACGCCCTCAGAAAGTATGCCTCCCCCATTAGTTCCGGAATATCGGAAGCAGGACTAATTTTGCTTGTCGGAGCGTTCTCCAAAAACAGGTTAGCCCTGCGAAGGTTCGTATACATGCTGGTATACTGCTCGTCGAAGGTACGCATGGGCCCCCAGGTATCGTTGTTGAATACATTAATGGAGGAATTGAAGTTGGAATTAACCGCTTCGTCGCTGCCGGAGGCGAGTAGTGCACCGTTTCCATCCAGATTGTAGCGGTTGGGAACACCGGTATACACATTGTTCAGGAAGCCCCGGGCGTGCCGGTCGGATTTCCAGATGTCGGCTTCCCGTACGGCCCCGTCCGTGTATTCAAACTCCAGATATTCTTTCTCGCAGGCGGTAAAGGCCAGCACGGACACGAACAGCCATCCGGTTATTTTAAAATTAATTTTTAGCATAGTAGTCACTGGCAGATAAAGCGGTTGTCAATTAGAAGGTGGCACTCAAGCCCAGGGTCCAGGTTTTCAGGTAGGGATAGTTATCCCCGCGGCCGGCAAAAGGGATTTCCGGGTCTACATTCAAATCCAGCTTGCTGATGGTAAGCAGGTTGAATCCGTTTACGTAGAGCCGGGCCCGCTGCATCTTGTACCGGTTGGCCAGGGCCTGCGGCAGATTTACGCCTACTTCCAGCGTACGGAGCTTGAGAAAATCGCCGTCGCGCAGCCAGAAGTCAGAAGTGGTCGTGTTGTTGCCCCGGTCAGCAATGCCTACCCGCGGGTATTTTGCCGTGGTTGCCGTTTCGGGCGTCCACCGTTGCAGGCTCTCCTCGTTCAGGGCGAACGGCCCCGAATTAACGATGCTTTGCACAACGATTGTCCGTCCACCTACTCCCTGGAACTGAGCCGACAGGTCGAATATGCGGTACCGGACGGTCGTACCAAACCCGAAATAGGTACTGGGAAACTCCCTTTTGTTGACGCGTACCCAGTCGTAGCCGTCCACCACCCCGTCGGGACCGCCGCCATCCGGCCCGCCGATATCTTTGTATTTAATATCGCCCGGGGCCAGTGCTTTGCCGGCCAGGGTCTGTCGGGGGCTGTTGTCAATTTCCTCGTAGCTCTGAAAAATGCCATCCGTCTGGTAAACCCCGAAAGCTCCCGCTATTTTACCGATCGACTGCTGGTACTCGGGTAAGCCATCCTGCCCGTTCTGGGCGAGTACCTCGTCCCTGGCGTAGAGAATATTGCCGTTGAAGGACAACACCAACTGGCCGATTTGCTTGTCGTAGTTCAGCGCGGCCTCCACGCCCCGGCTGTCTACAATCCCGCCGTTCACCGAGCCCAGGTTCTGACCGAGGATGCCCGGAATACGGGGGAACGTAAGAATGTCGCTGCGGCGGGTCTTGAACAGGTCAGCAGAGAGGGATAAAGCGTTGTTTAAAAATTTAAAATCCGCGCCAACGTTGCTGGTCGTAATCGTTTCCCAGGTAATGTTGGGGTTACCCAGGTTGGTCTCGCTGGCCGTATTGCTGGCCGAGAAACCCGTGCCGAATACATAACCGCCCCCGTTGGGGTTACGGGAATAGAAGCTTTCGAAGGGGAACCGGTTGCCGCCGATCTGGTCGTTGCCGCTGCTCCCGTGCGAAGCCCGCAGCTTCAGGTAACTCAGGACCGGGTTGAACCGAAGGAAATATTCTTCCGAAATAACCCAACCCGCCGAGACGGCCGGGAACAAACCGTAGCGTTTACCTGCCGGGTAATTTTCGGAGCCGGAATAACCGGCCACCACTCCCAGGAAATACCGCTGCTTAAAGCCATAGTCAACCCGGGCAGCCAGCCCCTGGTTTCGGAAATCCAGCCTTTCGGGCTGCACACTCAGGAAGCGTTGTCCGCGCACGGAGGCGTTCACCGTATGCTCACCGAAGGACCGGTCGTAATCCAGGCCCGCCCAGAACTCGTTGCGGCGGTTGTTGTTGCTGAACTGAGCCGTACGGTAGCCCAAGGGAGCTTTGTTGCGGAACACGGCCGGAGTAGCCCGCGCAAAGTCGTACACTTCGTAGTCCTTGTTGAGCCCGGACGAATACGTGCCGTTGGCGTCGTACGAAAACAAGATATTGGCCGATAACCCTTTGGTGACGAAATCCAGCTTGTGGCGCACGTCCAGCGTGGCCAGCAGTACCCGGTCAATGGCGCTTACGTACCCCCGGTCCCGGATCTGCCCCAACGGATTGGGGGGATTGGTGGAGAACCCCGTCGTGGCGGGGTTGGTTGGGTCCTGAGCTGCACTGCCCCCGTAGGAACCATCCTCATTCAGGATGGGATAGGCATTGGGCGGCGTATTGTAGAGCAAACTCAGCAACGTACTGGCCCCGTTGGTGCTTATGCCGTCGCTCCCGGGAAACAAGCGGTTCTCGGCCCGGCCGCCGGCGTTCAGGGTAATGGTCAGGTCCTTGTTGACCGTAAAATCAATGTTGCCCCTGAAATTGAACCGCTTGAATCCGATATTGCTGTCAAAGTCAGCTGACTTGGTGCCTTTGAATAAGCCATCCTGGTCGAAGTAGCTCAGCAAGGCGAAATAGCGGATGTTGTTGTTCCCGCCGTCTGCCGACAGAACATACCGCTGCACGGGGGCCGATTTTTTTAAGAACTCCGAGATGTAATTATTGTTGGGGTACCGGTAGGGGTCGCTGCCGTCGCGGTACGCATCCAGGTCGGCTTGATCGTAAATGGGGGCCGCTCCGTCGTTGCGCAGGGCTTCGTTGTACAGGGTTGCAAAGTCGTAGGAATTCAGCGGCCTGATCAGGTGGTGGGGCGTTTGCAGACCGCCCTGCACGTCAAAGCGAATGCTATTTCGGACAGGGCTGCCTTTTTTAGTGGTAACGAGTACTACGCCGTTTCCCCCCCGTAGTCCGTACCAGGCCAGCGCAGCCGCATCCTTCAACACGGTAATGCTTTCGATTTCGTTCTGATCCATATCCCCGAATTCGCGCTGTACGCCGTCCACCAATACCCTCGCGTTGGTGTTGTTGTTGAAAATATTGTAGGAGCTGCGGCCCCGGATCAGGATGCCCACGGCATCGGTGGTGGAGCCGGGCTGGGTGTTGCTCTGGTTGAGGTACAGACCGGGCAGGCGGCCAACGAATACATTTTTCAGGTCGGATACCGGGACCAGGGGAATCTGGTCCGGTTTAACCGTGCTGACGGCCGTCGTGATTTGTCTTTTTTTACGGGTACCAAAAGGGATTTCCACGTTGTCGTCGTCACCGGCATCGGTCAGGGCCCGGTCCAATGCGATATCCAGGCTTGCCTTAGCATCCACGGTGGCGTCCAGTACTTTCTGCACCGTGAGGTACCCGCGTTTCCGGAAGATCAGTACATCATTCGGGACCGTTTTAATCGAAAACTTTCCGGACGAATCAGTCGTCGTGGCAATATCTCTTTCCTGCACTTTTACGGTTACTCCCGCCAGCGGCTGGTCGTTTTTATCCTTCAGCTGCCCGAAGAAAGTGATTGCTTCCTTGTCGTCTTGCGCGTAAACGGCCGGCGGCAGCAGCGCCACCAGCAACAGGAAGAGTAGGGGGTGAATAAATTTATAGTTCATTTATACTTCGGTGTTAAAATACTCTGGTAATAGGCTAATTGGAAAGCGGGCATTGGCTGCGGCAACGTAGTTTCCGGTAACACTTCGGGCCGGGTAGGTCACTCAGCCGGGCATCTAATGCCACAAAATCGAATGCGCATTGGAGTTACCAACCGGGATTCTGCACCATTACGCCCCGGCTTTTGTCCACTTCGGCCCTCGGAATGGGGTACAGGTGCATGTGGTCTTCGAACACCCGCTGGTAAATGGCCGCCATGGGCACCACGTTGTAAATGAACCGGTTGCCCTCTCTGACCACGTCCATCGCCTTGATGGTTGGCGCAACGATCTCCTTGCCTTTTTTCCACCGCAGAATGTCCCACCAGCGGTGTTCCTCGAAGGCCAGTTCCACGGCCCTTTCGTTGTGAATCCGGGCCCGCATTTGCTCCTTGGAAAGCCCAGTCGGCAGGTTAGGCATTCCCGCCCGGGTGCGGATCTGGTTGACGGCGGCATACACGCCGGCCACCGGTCCTTCGGCCTCGTTGAGGGCTTCGGCGTAGTTCAGCAATACCTCGCCGTAGCGGAAAAAGACGAAATTCAGGATGGCCGTTGCCGTCGAACCGCCCCGGTATACTTCGGGCCACAACTTGCGGCAGTAGTAGCGCGTACGGGTAAAGCTGCTGGAACCCGGCTGGTAGTCGGTGCCGCCCACCCACATTTGTATTTTCCGGTTCTGCCAGGTCATGTCGTTGTAAATGATGTTGGCGTAGAAACGGGGGTCGCGGTTGGCGTAGGGGTTTTGCGGGTTGTACCCTGAAGTGGGGTCCGTAATAGCCCTTCCGTTGCTCATCTCGTACAGGTCTACATGGTTCTGAGTTGGATTCAGGAGTCCTTGTGCCCCACCAGAACTCGGGGGCATAATAAAATCGGGCATGAAACCACTATTAAAGGGACGTGGCCCTCTCACTTTGATCAGAATATACTCATTGATTGGGGTGCCTTGGTTCAGTAAGTTCGCGTAGTTGTTGTGCAGGGAATATCTGCCCATGTCCATAATGGACCTGGCGGCATCGGCTGCCTGCTTCCATTTGCCGGCATCGTTGCCGGGGTTGTGCAGGGGGCTGGCGGCCAGGAGTAACAACCGGGACCGCAGGGCTCTTACTGCCCCAATGGTAGGCCTGCCGTATTGCCGGTCATCCCATTCTTTCGGCCTCTGGTTGTTATAGTTAATGGCACTCTGGGTGTCCAGCAGATTTTCCGCCTCCTGGAGGTCATTTAAAATAAATTCTACCGTTTCGTCGAACGAACTCCGCGGCAGATCAAGGTTTTCGCCGGCAGCTAACGCTTTGTCCAGCAGTACCACCCCCCCGTAGCGTTTGGCCAGTTCAAAATAGAAAAAACCCCTCAAATAAAGCATTTCAGCTTTGATCAGTTGCGGATTGCTCGGCGAGCCATCCCAGGGGACGGATTCCAGTTTGGACAGCATCACGTTTACGTTGCGGATGCCCTGGTACATGCGGGTGTAAATCTCCACTACGTCGGTGGCCAGCGGGTCCAGAAAATTACCCTGGTTCATCACCGTCATGTAGGGCAGGAAATCCGCCGCGCCGGAACCAATGGCTTCGTCCGAAAACTGGCCCGTAGTGCCCTTGTGCCGCTGCGCCTGGCTGATGCGGCCGTAGTCGTCAATCAGGAAATTGTAGGAGTTGTCCGCAAAACGAGCCGCCAGCAGCGGGTCACTGAAAACATCTTCTTTGGAGATCGGGGCACCGGGGTCTCTCTGTAAAAAATCTTCCTTACAAGCGGTGGCCAATAACAGGGCACCCAGCAACAGAAAGTAAATGTTATGCTTCATGATAGGTAAGAGGCTGCGTTAGAACTGAACATTAAGACCGAAGTTGTACACCTTCGTCACCGGATAGGTATAGGTCGGATTACTGAAGAATTGCCGGTTATACGTCCGGCTGATGTTGCTTTCCGGGTCCAGGCCGATCAGTTTGGTCCAGGTAAGCAGGTTCTGCCCGTTCACGAAAAGCCGAAGGCTGCCCAATTTGAGCTTGTCCATAATAGCCGCCGGAAACTGGTAGGACAGTTCGATATTCCGCAACCGCACGTAACTGGCGTCCTGCAGCAGGAAAGAGTTGACGTTGTAACTGGGATTGCCTCCCAAACTGCCCGGCCGCATGGCGGGCCAGTTGGCATTCACCGCGTTTTCGGGCGTCCAGCGGTCGAGCATCCGGGAGTAGTACTGGTTGCGGCCGTTGCCGTCAAAAATCAGGTTAGAACTGACTTTACTCACGCCTTGAATCAGCGCCGACAGCCCGATGCCTTTGTAGCTGATACTGGGTTCGATGCCGAAAACGTTGCGGGGCACGTCCGTATACCCGATGGGAACCCGGTCCTGGTCGTTGATCACGTTATCCCCGTTGATGTCGGCGTACTTAAAATCACCGGGTATCACCGGGCCCGACACTTTGCTGGCGGGGCTGGCAGCAATGTCATCCAGGCTCTGGTAAAAGCCGATTACCTGGTAGCCAAAGTACTGATCAATGCTCTGACCCGTTCTCCGCAGGTTGGGTGCCAGGTTAACCGGTTCGTCGGTCAGCACAATTTCGTTTACGGCGTGGGTCAACTGCGCATACAGCCGGTACTCAAAGTCGCCAATCGTATTCCGGAAAGTGGCTTCAATTTCGTATCCCTTGTTGTAATTCTCCCCGTAGTTGGTGAAAGGCAGACTTTCGCCGAAAATATCCGGCGCCGAGTTGTCCCGGGGCAGCAAGATATCGTACCGCTTCTCGTCGAACAGATCGGCATTGATCAGGAGCTTATCCTTGAAAAAGGCGGTTTCTATGCCAATGTTGCGCTTGATGGATTTTTCCCAGGTCACGTTTGGGTTGCCCACTTTGCTGTGCCAGACTACCGGGTTGGAAAGCTGAAGCTGGCTACTAGGGTTAGAATTCAGACTACTCGGGTTGCCAAAAAACAACCGGCTGTTTATATTAGAAATATTCCCGCCGAAGCTTGGAGTGCCTCCGCCGTTGCTGTATTCGTCCAGGTACAGGAACCGGTTCCGGCCCACACTGGCATAGCCAATCAACCCGAGGGAGCCCCGTATTTTCAGGTAATTCAGCCAACTGATGCCCTGCATGAATTGCTCCTCGCTGACCGTCCAGCCCGCCGAAACTGCCGGAAATAAGCCGTACCGCTCCCCTTTGGGGTAATTCTCCGAACCATTGTAGGAGCCGTTTATTTCGAAAAAGTAACGATCAGCGTAGTTATAGGTCGTGCGCAGTACCAGGCCCTGATTGGCAAAAGGTGTGCTGGGCCAGCCCGCCGTCTACGCCTCTTAATTCGCGCTGGGCCACTCCCGTGGCCGTCACCTTGTGTTTATCGAATTCCCGGCTGTAGTCGAAGCCCAGCTGCAGGTTGGTTTTAATGTACCCACTGCGGTTAACGGTAGGGCCTCTCAGCGGGTCTTCGAACGAGCCCCGGGTAACGAACAGTTCTTTGGTAGCCCTGTCGAGACCGTACGCGGTAAAATCACCGTCCTGGGCTCTGCCGCCCAGGATATACGCATCGTAGCCAAAGATACCCCTGAACTTGAGCCCCTTCGTGATTTTATCCAGTTTCTGGTCGAGCACGAAAACGCTTTCGATCGAATTTTGATCCAGCGATACGTAGCCATTGCGCTTCATGAGGGCGTAGGGATTGAAGGTATTGATCCCTAACCGGCCCTGGTCTTCGATCTGGTTGTAGGTATCGTCCAGGCGGATTTCCTCCTCCGTTTCGCGGTCCGTGTACTCGGGAAAGAACGGAATCCCCCAGGAGGGTACGGCGGATAACCGGCTGATCAACCCTTCGGTACCGCTTCCGAAACGATCCTCTAAATTGCCTGAACCCGAGTTTGCCCTCACGCTGTAGCGGTTCTCCAGCCGGCCCGCCAGTTTCAGGCTGAGCACCGTCGTTTTGGTGAGGTTGAAATCAAGGTTGGAGCGGAAATTATAACGGGTGAAGGAAGGCGTAGTCCGGTAGCCGGAAGGCGTTTTGAAGTTCTTAAACATGCCGTCCTCAAACAGGTATCCGACTGATACAAAGTATTTGGCCAGTTTGGACCCGCCGGTGAAGTTAAAGTTGTGCTGCGTCCGGAGCCAGACGGGGCGCGTGAGCACTTTGTACCAGTTCACATTGGGGTACAGCAGGGGGTCGCCGGTGCCGTCCTTATAAGTCTGAATGTCCTCGTCGGTAAACAATTTCTGGTAGCCTTCCGGGACCAATCCGTATTTGATCAGGTTCTCCTCACCTTCGTTGTGCAGCAAGGCACTGTGGTAGGCATCCAGGAATTCGGGCAATACCGTGTACCCCATCAAACTGACGTTACCGGTATACGACATCTGGGGCTTGCCTTCTTTACCGGATTTGGTCGTTACGATGATTACCCCGTTGGCCCCCTTAATCCCGAACAGAGCCGTGGAAGAGGCGTCTTTGAGAATGCTGATGGACTCGATCTCGTTCGGGTCAATGTCCCCGAATCCCTGCCTTTCCACCCCGTCCACAATAACCAGCGCGGCCGAATTGGTTGAGGCCCGTCCCCGGATGAAAATCTCGGCCCCGCTGTCGCCCGGCCGCCCGCTCCGCTGCTGGGAAAATATGCCGGTGGCCCGCCCGATCAGGGCGTTGGAAACGTCGGAAACCGGCGCCTTGGTAATTTTTTCGCCCGATACGGTACTGATGGCAGCCGTTTGTTCGCTTTTCTTCTGGGTACCGTAGCCCACTACGACTACCTCGTTCAAATCATTCACATCGGGCTTCAGGCGCACATTGAATACAGTCTGATTGCCAACGGGTATCTCCTGCGCCTGGTACCCAATGAAAGAGAAAACCAATACGTTGTCCCTGCCGGGCACGCTTAATTTAAAATTCCCGTCGGCATCGGCCGCCGTGCCTAAATTGGTTCCCTTTACGCCGACGGAAGCGCCGGGCAAAGGAGTGCCGTCTTCATCGGTTACCTTACCGCTGATGTCTACTGCCGCCGCCTGCATCACTACCTCGCCGGCCGTCGCCTTAGGCTTTACCACAATGGTCTTCTCAACGACCGTGTAACTGAAAGGCTGCTCCTCAAAACACAGGGCCAGCACCTCTTCCAGGACTGCGTCTTTGACCTTGATGCTGACCGGTTTGGCTTTGCGGAGCAATTCGCTGTTGTAGAAAAACAGGTACCCGGTTTGCTTGCGGATTTCCTTAAACACGTTTTCCAGGGGGGTGTTCTGCTGCGAAAGGGTTATGGTTTGGGAAAATGCGGCAGCACTTACCCGTAAACAAGCAGCAATGCTTAAAATCGCGGCCAGTTTCATCACTAAAAACGTTTTGGTCTTGAAAAGGCGGAATGCGCCTGCCTGGGCGCCGGGCGGATGAAGTTGTCGTTTGCAGGTGGGGTAGAGGTTCATGTTCATGTAGTAAAGTATTCTGCTTGGCTTTTTATAAGAAAGTTGATGGATAGAGGCTTACTTTGGTTCCGCATCCGCTTTTGCCGGTCTTGCCCGGGTTTGTCGCACTGGTGCCCTCACAGGACGGTTACTCTCCTTTCCTCCATTCTGAACTTAACCCCGCCGGTGAGTTCCAGCATTTTCAGCACTTGCGACAGGTTGGTATTGCGGGAGATTAAACCACTGAAATGCCTGTCTGGAATTTTTCCCTCAAAAGCGATTTCTACGTCGTACCAGCGCTCCAATTGCCGCATAACCGACTGTAAATCGGAGTCATTAAACTGAAACAGGCCCTTTTGCCACGCGGTTACTTCCTCAGTATCTACCCGGATGATTTCAATGCCCGCGCTGACTCTGCCCTGATGCCCGGGGCTTATCATCCGGCTGTCGGTTCCCGTACTCACCTTCACGGAGCCTTCCAGCAGCGTGGTGTTGACGGATGATTCATTGGCGTAGGCCATTACATTAAATTCCGTACCCAGCACCTCTACGCGTACCTTTCCGGCCTGTACCACAAAGGGCATTTGCCCGTTCTTAGCTATTTCGAAGTAAGCTTCTCCGCTTAACTCTACCCCGCGCTGAATGCCGCTGAAAGCAGTCGGGAAACGCAGGGAAGACCCGGCATTCAGCGTTACTCTGCTGCCGTCGGGCAGGATTACCTGGTACTGGCCGCCTTTTGGGGTAATTACTTTATTGAAGCCAACGGGTTGGGTAGTTGCTACAGGGTTGGCCTGGTAGACGAGTTGCCCGTTTTGATTGGTGATTACTGCCCCGCCCTCCGCTCTTACCGCCCCGGCCCAAAACTGCTCCAACAGCAGGGTAGACCCGTCGGCTAATTCCAGGCGGGCTTTGTTTCTGCCCGGAGAAACATCAGTTTGACGCTTCGGCAGGCTCCTTTTCTGGGCAATGGAGGATGGCTTCCCAGGACCGGGCTGGTATGAAACCAGCAAGCCAATGCTCAGAACCAATACAGTGACCGCCGCGTATTTCCAGTGGAGAAGTCTATTCCCGAGTTTTATCTCCTTTTTCTGCTCTGTTTGCTCCGCTACTTTTTGCCATGCCGCGGTGACATTCAGGGAAGCGTGGAACTCCAGTTCCCTGACAAAAGCGGTTTCGTCGTCAAGGGATTCTAAAAAAAGGCGGGCCCGCTCATCCTGCGCAAGCCAATGGCGAAGTTCATCTGCTTCCGCTGCACTCAAATCTCCCCGGAGGTATTTGAGTACCAGGTCAGCCTTCTCGTAGATGTGTTGATGCAAGTTGATTCTGGGTTGACGCCATAAAGACACGCTGCCGGTAAAAACGGGTGACAAGCAATGTGAATTTTTTTTTATTTTTTTGCACGTCCACCGCAGGCCGCTTGCTACAAATGGGTATTATACCATAGCCAACCCTGTTTAACCCTATAATTCTCAGAACATTTGCTCTATTACTATCAGGACCCCAAAAGCTGCCGGGTTTAACCTGAGGCGCAGTAATTGCAGCGCTCTTTGTTTGTGCGTCTTGATGGTGTTGATGGACAAGCCTAGCTCCTCGGCAATTTCCTGGTTCTTCATGCCCTCCAGGTATCCCATTCTCGATATTCGCCGGCAGCTTTCGGGCAGAGATTGAATGGCTTCGTATATCTCATCCACTACCTCAGACCGGATGATGGCATCGAGTACGTTCGCTTCTTCCAGCGGGCATGAGTCCTGATAATCGAGATATTGCTTAGCTACTTTCCTGTGGCGCAGGTAATTCAGACTGGCATTGCGAACGGTAGTGTACAGAAAGTTCTTAATGGCCATTTCGTAAGAGGCAACCGTATCTCTTTGGTTCCAGTACGTGATAAAAGCGTTTTGCGTAATGTCTTCGGCGCTTGCTTGATCACCTATTATCTGGAAGGAGAAATGACATATCCGAGGATAATACGTTTGAAATAACTCCTCAAAAGATTGATTCACAATGGGTAAAGGTTTATTCGTTAGGTATTGATTTATGGTTGGGTGACTGCGGAAAACGTATATAAAAAATAACTAATCATTCTCCTGAGGCCCCCGCTGCACTTGCACCAATGGATGCTCCGGATGGTAAAAAAGGAATGTACTCGTTCTCAGTATCAAATGACGTAGGTGTGCGATAGTGGTAGTGCGGGCAGTAAACAAATCGGTCAGCGGTGCAGTGCTTCTAAGCTTTTCAACGGCTTGAATTCATCCTGAATCGTGCGGACTTTGCTGCTGCTGGTTTCACTTGTTTCCGGATCCTGATATTAATTTACGTATTTTTTATATTACTTAATGCAGAGTTAATTAAATTTTTGACTATTTCGAAAACGTCTCCTCCCGCAGTCTTCTTCCCGGAACTTCGTATTGTACGACAATGGCTGCTTTTCACTACGAAGGCCTTTCCTGGCAATCAAAAAGCGAAAGCCCGGTAAGAAGGCGCTTGTTTCCCTTAAAAGATTTCAATAATTTCCTGGTCAGGTGCTGCCTGGCGCGTGGCAACTACGCTTGCCAACCAATACTCAAACTTTTCCTTCACGCTTGCCCAACTTCCAAAGCTGGTTTTTCCGCACTTAGAATGAAAAAAGCATCTCGTTCGCTACCCGGAAAATCCAAAGTTCCGGAGATACTTGTTTTAGATTTTTCCCTGCTGCCGGCCTGGAGGCAGCCACCGCCCGATGACCGGATCAACGCCCGATGACCGGATCAAAAGGATGGCCCCTTGGCAGCCGACCCCATCGGAATCGACATCGACGACAAGGGACACTTGTTTTACACCCGCACCAACCGGCAGAAGAATTCGGAATTTGACATTCGCGGGCACCAGAACTGGGCAATTCCCTCCATTGCCCTGCAAACGGTGGGAGACAAGCGGGCCTTCCTCCGCAAGGTGCTATCTCCCGAAAACAGTGCCAAGAACGAACCAAGCCCACACGCAGCCGAGGCCTCCCGGGTTGGCAATGCGCTAAAGCGGCCCGGTGGTCGTTAGTGGGCGGTGTTGTAAGCCGTTCTTTACTCTACTTTTTCTTTTTCATAATTTCATGCAGCGCTGGTTCTATAGCTACTGCATGAGCTCCTCCAAATACCACCAATACCCTGTCATAAGTGGTAAGCGCTTGTTCAATCTTGTCAAGTAAACCAATGTCGCGGACCACCTTGGAGCTTCTGCCAATCCGAGTAAGTTCACCTCCGTCATTGAGGAAGTAAAACTTTTCCGTGGGAATGGTCTTAATATTAAAAGGCTCTTTGAAATACTCCTGGTAAGCTTCCTTGATGAAGGAGAACTGCTTTTCTTCTTCCCGCAGCGCTACTGCATTCCTTTGTAGGTAATCCACAAACTCTTTTTGGTAAGATTTCTCCAGTCCAGCAGTGGTATCAATCCAATTATGAATATACAGATCCAAGAAACGTTCATGGGCCAGATACAGCAATACATTTTTTCTGCCATGCTTTTCAAATAAGGCTTGTACTTCACTGGCTACGTCTAAATCCCCGTCCAGCATTTTGATTCCAATACTATCGCATAAGTATTTCAACTGCCCTGTTTCTCCATTTTTGCTTATTGCTTCATTGCGACTGGCATAGGTTTTTGTATCTGTCCCCCCTTCATTGAAAGCAATCTGAGGTGGGAGCCTTCTAAAAGCACGGTCAATGCTATCTGCTTGAGGGGTGATTTCCCGGGTATGAGCCGTCCCGATGAAGGTTAAGTGTTTATTGCCTTCGCTGATCCGAATGATATAAGGGGACTTACTTACGCCTGTTACCTTAAATTCTTCGTCCGCTTTTCGCCAAAAATCTGCTACCCACAGGTAATCTCTCATGGTATAGGCATCAATACCCTGCCTTTTTGGGGGATTACGGCAGGCAGACATTACCAATGTTACTGATAGAATACCTATTAAGATGACTCGTCTCATTTGGTCTCTTTTCAATGGCTTACAACGAGTGGCTGGCCGACGTGAACAGGGACGGCTCCCACGACTGGCGCGACATGACCGTGGAAATAAACTACTGATAGTCACCAATATAAGAGTAGCTGTTTTACGCAAAAACGCGGTTTTCAGCGTTATTCCTGAGAAAACTGCAATCGCATAAAGCGCAAATTGCTGGTTTACAAGCGATTATTTTGCAAAAAGTCTACTATTCAATAGAATTTATCAGAATACACTACAAGCACTACCGGTAATCACGATGGAAAGCTTGATGACAGTTTTCAACGCCTCGTTATTTTTTAACGCCTTGAATGCTTCGTGAATGTGATTCACCACAGATTGGTAATTAATGGACATGACTACCGCAATTTCCTCATAACTTAAGTCCTTGTAACATCTTAAGTAAACGGCTTCTCTTTGCCGGGCCGTAAGGTCGTTTAAGGCGGCAGCTACCTGGGTGCTTTTCTGCCAGCCCTTTTCTTCCCGAATGAGTAAGTCTTCCGCCGAAAACGTAATGGCAGGTTCTGACAAGGCTAAGTCCTTTCTGATCAAGGCGCGTCTTTTACCCCTGGAAAGTTTAGTAAGCACGTTTTTGCGCAATGCCTGTAGCAAATAGGCTTTTACGTACTGAACTGCTCCCAGTTTTCCTTTATTCTCCCACAGATGGAGAAACAACTCCTGAATACAGTCCTTTACAAAATCCTCATCACCGCTGATTTTCAAGCCGTAGTTATACAAGTAATTGAAATACTTGCAGTAGACGCACGAAAGTGCCTGCTCGTTGCCAAGCGTAAAAGATCGCCAAAGCTCCTTATCCTCTTTGTCCGCATCCATTTTGTTCATACCGCTGAGGGGGGTCGGGGGTTAGCAACGGGCAAGTTTATGCTAACTTAAATTAATTTAAGTTTTTAAAAAAAAGTTAATAAAAACCCAGTATAAAAAATAGCCTCGTGTTTCTATATCCTTGTCTTGGGGCAGGAAAAGATTCTTGGCAGAATATACACCCTTATTGCAGGCGTACTGATGCCTGAGTGACCAGGGCCAATTCATTCACTACTAACCCTAACTGCTTACAAAAGGTGAATTACGAAAGCTACCGGGCAGAAGATTTTGCCGCAGATATCTCTTTCAGAAACTGGGTAAACCGCGCTGATGAAGAGGATCAATTGTTCTGGGATGAATGGGCTCTGAATCATCCCGGGAAAATTCCTCTCATGGAAGAGGCCGTTAGCATTGTCAGGATGACCACTTTTAGCGGGAAGGCTTTAAGCCCGGACGAAATATGGTCTAACTGGCTGCAACTGGCACCCCGTCTGAGAAAGCAGGAAACGATCCGGCCAAAACAGGTATTTTTCTCGTTGGACAGGCCTATGGCTTACGCCAGAATAGCCGCTGTCCTGGTGGGTTTTATACTCCTTAGTGCGGCAGTTGCCCTGTATATCAGTAACCGAAAGGTAGTTTACCGCACCGGCTACGGAAGCACCTTGTCGGTTGTTTTGCCCGACAGTTCTACCGTGATTCTCAACGCCAACTCTGCCTTATCCTATAACCCTGATTGGGAGGCTGACCAGAACCGGGCCGTGTGGCTACAGGGAGAAGCTTATTTCAGCGTCCGGAAAAAGAAAGATGCCCGGTCGCGTAGTCAGAAATTTGTTGTGCACACCGACAACCTTAGTGTGGAAGTACTGGGTACCAGATTCAACGTGAATGACCGCGCCGGTACGACAGAAGTAGTGCTTGCCTCAGGTAAAGTGAAAGTAAGCAGCAAGCTGCCTGATCCGGCCCGGTCGCAGTCCCTGCTGATGGTACCGGGGGAAATGGTAGAATTTTCCGAAGCAAGCAAGGCGTTCCTTAAGCGAACAGTGAATACGGAAAGGTATACGGCCTGGAAGGGCAATAAACTGATTTTTGATAATACCCCGCTGCAGGAAGTAGTGGACATCCTAACCCACACGTACGGGATGGAAGTACAAATTAAAAACAGAACACTGCTATCAAAAAAATTGACCGGTGAAATAGAGGTTAAAAAGGTAGAAGATCTGCTGGAGGCTTTATCCCAGATCTATGACCTTGCTATAATCCATAAAAACACTACCGTCATTATTGATTACAACCCGTAGCCTTTCCCAAAACCACTACCAGTATGCACAAAAACACTACCCGCCTCAGCACTTGCCTGTTTTGGATAAGTCTATTGTTTTTACTAAACGGTCATTTTCAAATTGCTTATTCTCAGGTATTTGCCTCGCAGGCGGGGCACGCGTTACCGCAGCAGGAACCCTCTGCCCGTTCCGAAAAGCCGGCCCAGTTATTGACCGAGATTCTGAAACAGATCAAAACCACCCACGGGGTTACGTTCTTGTACGACCCTGAAGTAGTAGGAGACAAAAGGGCGACTATAAAACCGGAAAGATCCAAAAGGGTGGAAAAGATACTGGAAAAAATGTTGAGCCCTTACCGCCTGCATTTTAAGAAAATCAATGAAACGACTTATTCAATTTTTCCCGGTAAGAATGCTGTAAGTACCGCTGACCATACGAACCAATCAGCGCCTTATCCTGCTGTTGTAGATACTGCCGAAAACTACACAACCCGGGCGGTATTAGCAGTAACCGTCACGGGCAGAGTCACTTCCGATACGGGCGAAGGCATTCCGGGCGTGAACGTGTCGCTGAAAAAAACCACTATTGGCACCTCTACCGGCCCGGACGGAACATACAGCCTTTCGGTACAGGACGACCATGCGAACGGTACACTGGTCTTTTCCTACATTGGCTACACCACTGAAGAGGTAATTATCAATGGCCGCTCCAAAATAGATGTTTCCCTGGAGCCCGACATAAAATCCCTGCAAGAAGTAGTGGTAGTAGGGTACGGTGAACAGGCAAAGCGGGAAGTGACCGGTTCAATCGCTACCGTGAAGGCCCAGGAAATCGAGAAGTCGGTAGTGACCAGCTTTCAGAGTGCCATGCAGGGCAGAATGCCGGGCGTGGAAATTGCCGAATCCAGCGGGGTGCCGGGCGCTGCCGTGCAGGTAAGGGTAAGGGGACTGGGAACCATTAACGGGGGTGCCGGCCCTCTCTATGTAGTAGACGGGGTGCCCATCCTTTCCGGCCACCGGGGAGACGGAGATACCCCCATCAGTACCAGCGACATAGGGACTTCCAATAATCCTTTAACGGACTTAAACCCCAATGATATTGAGTCCATTGAAGTGCTGAAGGACGCCGCCGCCGGCGCTATTTACGGGGCCCGGGCGGCGGGCGGCGTGGTATTGATTACCACCAAGCGCGGCAAAGCCGGTAAGACGAGCTTTAACGTAAGGGTCTATACCGGCGTGAGTGAAATAGCCAACCAAAGGAGCCTGCTGAACGGTCCGCAACTGCTGGAAATAGCGGACGAAGCCTGGCGCAATACTTTTTACAGTAATCCTGCCTCAGTTGGACTACCCCTTCCGGCAACCCCGATACCAGCTATTCCAAACTTTGACCGGGGCCGGGCTGACACCACCAACATCAACCACCTGGATAATGTATTGCGCCGGGGCAGCACCAGCGAAGTAAGCCTGTCAGCCAGCAACGGCACGGATAAAGCCGCTTTCTACATCAACGGAACCTACCGGAAAACCCAGGGTACCATGCGGGGCAACGATTTTGATTACGTAGGCTTCCGGCTGAACGTGGATTATAACCTGACCAAGGCGCTCAAGTTCGGAGCCAATATCAGTCCTTCCTATACCTACGAGAAAAGACTAGGATCGGGCAGTAATATCACAACCGGCGGATTCGGCGGCGCTACCACCGCTAATCTGCCTATCTACCCGGTATATAATCAGGACGGCACGTATTTTAATCCGTGGTTCAACCCGGTGGCTTTTCTGGACCGGGATATTTATGCCAATAACCAGAAAAAAATCCGCATCCTGGCTACGCTGTTTTTTGAAGCAACGATCCTGCCCGGTTTAAAATTCCGGTCCACGGCCAACGTGGAAACCTATAATCAGACCAGCGATGTGTACCAGTCGGGCCTCATACGGGTCAGGGGCAATACCGATGCGAGTCCTTTCGCCGATGACCAACTCGCCAGGGGCGTACTGCAACGGTACGTGGGCTATAATTATCTTACCGAAAACTTTTTCAATTACACCAAAGTATTGCGGGAACACCACAGCGTATCGGTGGTAGCCGGCATGCGGTTTCAGAAGCTCGATACGCAGTATGAATCCATGGTGGGGGAGTCTTTCGCCAACAGCAGTTTAAGGTATCCTTCGCAGGCCGCTTTTGTGGAAGACCGGCCGCAGACGCAATTGAGAGATAACACCGCTTTACTGGGGTATTTCTTCCGGTCAAATTATACCCTCAAAGACCGGTACCTCTTTGGCTTTACCATTAATTCCGATGGCAGCTCCCGGTTCGGGAAGAACAAGAAATTCGGCACTTTCCCGGCCGTTTCAGCCGGCTGGATTCTCTCCGAGGAGAACTTTCTCAACAAGAGCCGCTTTTTAGGTTTTTTAAAGATCCGGGGCAGCATTGGGTTGACGGGTAACTCATCGGGAATCGGCAATTTTCCGGGGGCATCCACCTGGACGTTCTTCGGGGCTTCCTCTTCTTCTTATAAAGGAGACCCGTTCATTGTGCCCAGCACCTCCCAAAATGCCGATCTGCACTGGGAGAGAGGCGAAAAAATGGATGCCGGCCTGGATTTTGGGCTGCTGGAAAACCGGATTTCGGGTACGGTGGACGTGTTCAGGAACACTACCCGGGAGATGCTGCTGGCCATCCCGGCTCCCTTTAGTTTTGGCTACGCGGATAATAATTATCTGGAGAACCGGGGCGCGCTGAGAAATACCGGAATCGAGTTCTCTCTTACTTCCAATAACCTGACCGGGGCCTTTAAGTGGACGACCAACTTTAACATCAGCCATTACAAAACCAAAATACTAAGCCTGGGAGGCTTAACGCCGGGCCAGGTTACCGGCGGCAGCGGCGATGTCCGGACCTACGAGGGACAGTCGGCCCCCACCTTTTACTTGATTGAATGGGTGGGGGTGGATCCGGCTACCGGGGGAGAACTGATCCGGGATGCCAATAATGAGGTAGTGCCGGCCTCCTCTTTAACGCCGGCGCAATTGAATGATGCCCGTAAACCCCAGTTTGATAAGCCCCCGGTGCCGCTTTTTCACGGAGGTATTACCAATACCTTTTCCTTCAAGGGGTTTGAGTTGAGTGTCTTTTTCGCCTACAAATACGGAAATTACCTGTTGGACGCCGGGGAGAGGCAGCAAAGCTACGTGGCGAATCTCAATTACCAGAACGGCGGGAGTAACATCTTTCTGGGGAATTTATCCGCGGATATACTGGGGCGGTGGACTACCGAAGGGCAAAACACTACTATACCCAAAGTATACTATAACGATAATGTCAATACCAACCTGAGGGGCAGGAATACCACCCGGTTTCTCTACGATGCTTCTTATCTCCGTTTGAAAAACATCCAGCTGGCGTACGATCTGCCCGCCCGGCTGACTTCTTTTGCGCGGCTGAAAAGTGCCCGGATCTATATCACCGGCCAGAACCTGTTGCTGTTTACCAGGTTTGGCGGGTTAGACCCGGAAGCCGTAAACATCGGCGGCGGCAATAACATCAGCGCCAACCAGGCGCGAAACCTGGCTTACGGGGTCATTCAAAATAACCTGCCGCAGTCAAAAACCCTTACTTTCGGCGTCAATATCGGTCTTTGAAACCTACACCCTGGCCTTCCCGGGGAGAACCTCTTCTGAAGGTTTGACCCAATTAACAGGGACGGACGAGGCTCTCAATATCCCTGCCGCCGGCGAACATCGAATCAGCAATAAGTATTCATTCAACAACCTACAATGAGAAATATAGTATTTGCAGCGCTTGTGCTAACCCTGGCTTTTTTTGCCGGATGCCGGAAAGAGTTAGAGATAGACCCTTATACTTCAGTGCCGGAAAGCCAGGCTTTGGGCTCGGCTGATGGGATGGACGGCGCCCTCACCAATGCCTACGCCATTACCGCCCAGTACGTCGGGCAAAGGTTTACTTTCTGGTCCGAAGTACTGGCCGATCATGTTAAAATAATTGCTGCGCAGGATAGAAGTGTTATGAATTTTTATAACCGTGACCAGGCCCTGATTGCCGACGAAACGGCAAACAATGGTACCAATGAAAGCTCCAACCGTTTACGGAGTATTTACCAGGCTTTGAATGCCGCCGCGCTGGTGAGGCGGGCCGCCGAAAGCGGCAGGGTCACCGAGTACGCCTTCGTTACCAATAAAGCCCGGATTATAGGGGAGTGTTATTTTATCCGGGCCGTCCTGCATTTTGAGATGGTTCGCTTATGGGGCCATCCCTGGGGCAAAACGCCGGACAATTCTCATCCGGGCATTATTATCAACAAGGAGCCGGTCGAGAACCGGGAAAGCCAGATCAAAGCCAGGGCTTCCGTAGCGGAGGTGTACGAGTTAATTATTGAGGATTTATTAAAAGCCGAAGAACTGCTGCCCCCGTCATTCGATGTAGGGGTGCATTCATCGTATTTTGCCGGCCGGGCGACCCAGGATGCGGCCAGGGGATACCTGGCAAAAGTTTACTTTCAGCAGAACAACTTTCCGGAGGCGCTGGCAGTAATCAACCGGATCATCGGCCCGGTACCGGGTAATCTCTCGGCGCATCCGCTCGAATCGGATATAAAAAGACCTTATGCAACCCGCGGTCCGGAAGACATCTCTCCGGAAAATATATTTCAAACCACCAGTCCCATTACCGGGGGAGGCTTTTCAAACTATTGGAACGGCGACAATAGCATATACCGGCTGGATTTGACCAGGGCTGCGCCTAATTCCCGGGCAGTGGCCAGTACGGCTTTTCTGAATGATGCCCGCTTGGCGGATAATGACTTGCGAAAAAAAGAACTGCTCTACACTTTCCCCGATGGCAGCGTAATCACCCGGAAGTTTAACATGTTGGGCACCGGCGGCGGTTTTAATTTTCCGGTGATCCGGTCCGCCGAAATGGTGCTCGACCGGGCGGAAATCAACGCCCTGGCCGGCAAGGTAAGCGAAGCAGTGGCTGATTGCAACCTGATCCGGTCCCGGGCCGGTATTTCGCTGCTTACCCCCGGTATCGGGCAGGGCGCCCTGCTCGATACCATCCGGCTGGAGCGGGTCCGGGAGCTAAGTTTTGAAGGCGACCGGTTGCACAACCTCAAAAGAATGAAGCAGGACATACCCGCCGGAGATCGCCCCGACCAGACCTTCCTGCCCTGGGACAGCAACAAACTGATCTTCCAGTATGATCCCAACGAAATAGTCCGGAACAAGCTTTTAGAACAAAATCCCATTTAGTGCATTACTACGACTCCGGTACGATAACCTGCCTCCGTATGAAACCTTTCCCCGTATTACTGCTCTTGTTGTCTGTTGCCCTGCTCTTGTGGTCCGGCTGCGCTCAGAAAGAGAACGCACCCCAGCCCGCCGAAGGCATTGTGCTCAGTCCTATCGCTACCTACCGGGAAGCTTATCCGGGCAACCTGGTTTCGGTAAAGTTGAAAGTAAACGCTGCCGGGTCGGTAGACCGGTTCGGTGTCCGTTTTCAACTGCCGGGCGCCGCCGATTTTGTGGCCCTGCCCGAGTATCCGGACATTACCCAGTCGGCCGGTGTGTTTGCCTCGGCCTTCGTTGAATTTCAGTATACGCTCCCAGCGGATGCCGCACCCGGGTCGGAGATAAAATTCAAATTTATAGCCACTGCCGCCGGTCAGGTGCACGAAAAGGTTTATACGGTGAAAATGCTGGGCCCTCCGAGCCTGGTTGCCCGGCTGTACAATCCGGAGGCGGCCGCTTATTTTTCTTTCAGTGCTTTTAATGTGCCGGAGGGCAAAAGTGTTCCTGCCTCCTTCAGCGAACAGACGAAGGATATCGTAGCCACTACCCAACCCGGCGTAAACCGGCTGACTGGTGAGCGCATGTCGGTTTTGGCCGGCTGGACGAGTGCCAACGGGACAAAGTTTATCCTATCGGATGCCAGAACTTTTAACCTGACGCCGGATAAATACGAAGCGGAGTATACCAGGAACAGCGCCCGGGAAGTGAGCGCCGTGTCAATGCCGGCGGCCGACCAGTATTACCTGGCCCGGATTCAAAGAAATACGGAAGTTAACTACGCCGCCATAAGGGTAACCGGAGCTCCGAGACGAATATTCGACAGTGCAACGGGTACAACTACCGAATACATGGAGTTGGTGATTAAAAAATAAGCAGGTGCGGCAGTACGAGTACACGATTTGATTCCACGACGAAACAACTATGACCAAACAACTATTACAGGGCTTTTTAATTGCAGTGACTTGCGGTACGGGTAGTTGGGCGCAGGGCCTTACTGCCGCCGCCGGTGGTAACGTACTCCATCCCATACCCTTACCTTTTGCTGCTGAAAAAGATACCCTGCCGCTGGGAAAGAGTACCGGGAAAGGCCTTACCCGGACGAATCCGGCCGACACGCTTCCGGTGCCGGACACGGTGAATGTCCTGCGGAGCGGCCTGTCGCCGCAGGACTTGGTGCCTACGGGGTACCTGGGACAGCGCCGGAAATACATAACCGGGTCTATTGGTTCGTTGTCCTCGGCAGCCATAGAAAGATCGGTGGTGCCCAACTTTGAAAACGCCCTGCAGGGGAGAATACCCGGCGTCCATATCATCCAGGCGAACGGGATGCCGGGCAGTGATGTTGTGGTCAGGGTACGCGGCACGGCTACGCTGCTGGGCGAGGCTGCCCCCTTGTACGTACTGGATGGCGTACCGATTTTTTCCGGCCCCCGCGGGATTCCGGCCCCGGGCATGGGTGGCGGCTGGGGAGCGGCTTTTAATCCGCTGTCGGATATAAATCCGAACGACATCGCCTCAATTGAAGTACTGAAGGATGCGGCCGCAACGGCCATCTACGGTGCACGCGGGGCCGGTGGCGTCGTATTGATTACCACCAAGAAGGGCAGCCCGAAAAAAACTGACATCCGGTTGGATTACTACCGGGGGGTAACTAGTCCTGCCCGTACCGTAAACAGCCTGACTGGTCGGCAGTATCTGCAACTGCTGGACGAATCCTGGGTAAACAGCGGAAATACCGGGACGGGGCCGCTGCCAACGGTGAACGGCTTTACCCGGGAAAGGGCCGAGGCCACCCATTCGGACCACCTGAACCAGGTGTTACGGCAGGGAATGGTGCAACAAGTGAGTTTGTCGGCCAGTGCCGGCAGCGAAAAGACTACCTTTTATATTTCCGGTTCCTACCGCAAAGAAACGGGTATCGTTACGGGCAATGATTTTGAGCGGGCAACCGGAAGAATAAACATCAGTAACGATATTTCCGAAAAGCTAACCCTGGGCGCCAACGTTGGCCTTAATATCATTAATTATACCAGTATGCCGGTGGGCTACGGCGCCGGGGGAGGATTCAATGCCGCGCAAACCAATCTGCCCGTATTCCCCTGGTATAATGAAGACCAGACGTATTTTAATCCCTACAACCCCCGGGCTACCGGCCTGCCGGGAAGTAACGTAGCGGCTTATCAGGATAAAAACCAGTTTGACAACGAGCAGCACGTATCACGGACGTTCATCCAGGCGTTCGCGGCGTATAAAATTATTCCCGGACTTACCTTCCGGTCGGATGCCGCCCTGGATATGTATTTTCATTCCACCCGGGATTACCTCTCAAAAAGGATAAGAACCGGTTCTCTGGGATCGGGTGCGGGCCGGGAAGGGCAGCCTACGGCGTACGCCAGCTTTGAAAGAAATTCCGTTAACGGCTATAACCTCAACAATACCCTGACCTATACCAAAGCCGTTCGCAATCATGGGCTAACCGCTTTGGGGGGCATCCATTTTTATTACAGCGAAAATCCCCACTTTTTCTTTGAAGGGGAAGGTTTTACCAATGATTTTTCGCGGGAGCCCCACACGGCCTCCTACCGGAACACGCGCACGGCCTCCAGCCTGGTTACGAATAAGTTTGCCTTTCTGGCGTATTTTGCCAACGCAAACTATGCTTTCAAGGATAGATACCTGGTAGGCGCCACCGTGCGTACCGAGGGTTCCTCCCGGTTCGGCGCCAACCGTAAATACGCAACATTCCCGGCCGTTTCGGTGGGTTGGGTTGTATCCGATGAGGCTTTTCTACAGCAGAATAAAACAATAAACTTCCTTAAAATCCGCGCCAGTTACGGCAAGACGGGTAATGCCGGCATGGACAACTACGCGGCGCTGGAGCAATGGAACCTGACGGCTGACTCCCGGTACCTGAACCAGCCGGGCGTGCAATACCAAAGTCTGGGTAATCCTAACCTGACGGGGGAAACCCAGCACCAACTGGACGTCGGGCTCGATTTTGCGGTATTGCATAACCGGCTCAGGGGCACGGTGGATTTCTACGATAAAAAGACCAGGGACCTGTTGCTGCGCTACGCCACCCCATTGTCAGCGGGCATTACCGACCAGGGCCTGTTATTGAACGCGGGAAAATTACGAAACAGGGGCCTCGAATTGGGTATTTCAAGCAGTAACATTGTCTCCGGCTCCTTCCAGTGGCACACTGACTTTACGGTTGCCCATAACCGGAACAAGGTATTGAGTACCGGCGGATTAGCGCCCGGTCAGATTACCCCCCACGGGAACATCGGTACGTACGAAGGCCACCCGCTGGGGACCTTCTACCTGGCCGAATGGGCCGGCGTAGACCCGGATACGGGAGCAGAATTGATTTATGACGGAAGCGGAAACAAGGTTCCGGCCTTGAGTGCCGCCCAGGTGGATGAGGCCCGGGTGCCGCAGTTTGATAAGCCTTCGGCACCCAGGTTTTTTGGCGGGCTCAACAACATGTTTACCCTTAAAGGCTTTGACCTAAGTGTGCTGGTAACTTTCGCCTACGGCAACTGGGTGCTTGACGAGGGAGAAAGATTCCTCAGCTACGTACGCGGCGACAACAACCTGAGAGCGGAGGCCTATACCCGGTGGACCGCCGACAATCCCGATACTGGTTACCCGCGGCTGCTTTTCAACGACCCGATTGCCGGCCGTAACACGACCCGGTTCCTGCACGACGCCTCATACCTCAGAATTAAAAACGTCACGCTGGGCTACGCATTTGCCAAAGCGCTGCCCAAAAGGCTGCTGCTCAGCAATGCCCGGATCTACCTGACCGCCCAGAACCTGTTTACCTTCACCCGGTTTCCGGGCTGGGATCCGGAAGTGGCGGGCAATCCCGGAACCAACCTGGACCGCAGCCTCGGGCAGGGCATCACCTACCTGGAAGTGCCCCAGGTGCGCACTTTCGTAGCCGGTATTACCCTGTCGTTTTAATTAACCACGCAGCAAGACCATGAGAAAGAGAATTCTACTAGTACTACTAACCGCCGCCGGCAGTATGACGGCCTGTAAGCAGTTTATAGCGGAGCCCGACCAGTCAATCATTACCAGTCAGGAGACTTTCGCTACTGTAAAAGACCTCGACAATGTGTTATGGGGCGCTTACGGCGCGGTGGCCAGTGGGCACACCCTGGCCGGTAACTGGAAAATCGTGCCCGAAGTGCTGGCTGACCACCTGGTAATGAATACGGTAGAGGTAACTTCGGATGATCCCTATAAAGAATTGTACGACCGGGAAATGGAGAAAGCGCAGTACCCGGAGAGCTGGCGGTTGGGATACACCGCCGTACAGAATGCCAACCACGTACTGTACGCAATTGAGAACGGTAAAATTACGGATCCCGCCTTTACCGGGACAGTCAGCAACCGCTTCAAGGGAGAAGCCCATTTTATCCGCGGCCTGGTTTACTTTGAGCTGGTAAGATTATACGGGCACCAGTGGGGTTATCAATCAGACATTCCCCAGACCGGGGTAATTATCAGGGATAATCCGGTCCTGAACGTAACTTCCCGGGCGGATATCCCGGCTTTAGGCCGTTCCAGTGTAGCCGAAGTGTACGCATTCGTCATCCGTGATTTTCAGGAAGCGGAGCGTTTGTTGCCCGCCGCCAACACCCGCGGCCGGGCCACCAGTTACGCGGCAGCGGCGTATCTGGCCCGGGTCTACTTTCAACAGAACGATTACGCTCAGGCGCTGATTCAGATCAACAAGGTGCTGGGCGCTACTCCCGGCAGTATTGAAACTGATTTTAAGCTGGTTCGGAACACGGGGGTGGCTACGGCTGCCAACGTTACGGCGCCCTTTACGGCGTCCGGGGTTGGCGCAGCCGTAGTAACCGAAAATATAGTCGAGCTTATCGGGGTCACCAATAATCAGATCAGCCAGCGATTGAACAAGAAATACCGGTACGACCGCAACAACCCGCCCCACTTCGCGGTCAGCCCCGCCTTTCTTACCCAGGCCGGCTTCGCCGCGAACGATTTAAGGCGGACGGCGTTGCTCACCACGGTGGGCAGCAATACGTTTACCAAAAAGTACGATGTGGTCAACATGAATATTCCGGTTATCCGTTCGGCGGAGCTGGTGCTTGACCGGGCCGAGATCAATGCGTTGCAGAACAATCCCGCCGATGCTGTCCGCGACCTGAACTTAATCAGGGACCGGGCCATTCCTAATTACGCAGCGCTGGATCCTGCCAATCCCCCCGCGAACCTGCTCGAAGAAGTCCGGAGGGAGCGGGTACGGGAACTGGCTTTTGAAGGGGACCGGCTGCATAACCTGCGGCGTTTGCAGCGGGACATCCCGGGCAACAGAGGCGTTCCCTGGAATAGCAACAGACTACTGCTGAAAATTCCGGATGCGGAAATAAGAGCCAACCCTGCCGTGGTTCAGAATCCGGATTAAGCCGGGAGCCGCCTTCCTTCCGATTCTAATCATCTCCTTCCCGTTCCGTCTCGCTTCAGGCGGCGGAACGGGAAAAAACAGCCTTTGCAGCAATAGGCTTGCGAAGCCTCTGTCTTTGAGGAATGAAAAGGCTGGTGGCAACCCTAAAACGCAAGCAAAAGAACCTATGCATTTCAAACTACACGGGTTCTGCTCTGTGGGGACTATTACTCTTTTACGGAAGCCAACCAATTCGGAACATTCAACTGATTTTTAATTAAAACCCGATTCTACAATGAAGACCCAACCGTCCAACTTTTACCGAAGCGTACGCACTTTCTTTACACATTGGGTAATGGGTATAGTGCTGAGCAGCTCACTGTACGCTGCCACCCCCCGGATTTTTAACAGCACCGAATCGGCCAAACCCGGCGAAGTCATCGGCTTGCAAGGCTACGATTTTGGCGCCGATCCGAAAATTTTCGTTGAACTGGTAGGTGGCTCCGGAGCCGTCCGGGTGGATACCATCAGTGCTTCCAATTACTACGTGGCTTGCCTGATCCCTAAAAAAATGCCACTCGGCCTTTACAAGGTATGGGTACAGAACGGCCCAACCAAAACGAATGAAGTTTTTATCAATAAAACCAATCCGGGTTGGGCCTTGGACCTGGCCGGGACCGAAATTGATCCGGGTAGAAAATTCCGCCTTGCCGGCACCAACCTGGATTTTCCGGGAGCAACTTCCCGGGTAACTTTTGTCAGCACCGGCGGCGGTTCCCTGCCGGCTGCCGTTACCGGGTCCGATGATCCTTTCGTGCTGCAGGTTACCGCCCCGCAAGGCCTGGTAGCCGGCCAGGAGTATGATGTCTACGTATCCAACGGTTTTGGTGGAGACCTGGGGCAAGCCAAAGGGCCCCGGCTAAAAGCAAGGACGGCCGGAAATGACCCCTGGAACCTGAATGTGCCCTGGGCGGCTGAATTTACTTTTTCCGGCAATGAGTTCAATATTAAAACGGATGCCCGTTTGAGCCGGCACGCCGTGGGCGACAGCATTGCCAATGACCGGGATGCCATTCAGGCGGCTATTGATACGGTGAGTAAACGGGGCGGCGGCGTGCTTTACCTGCCCGCCGGAACCTACAACCTGAAGGGGAGAGGCATTACCATGCAATCGAATGTGGTGTTGAAAGGAGAGGGTATGGATGCTACCCGGGTATATGATAACTCGGCTGATAGCACAGGTACCATGATATCGGGAAGTGGCAGATCCAGGATTGGCTTTATAGACCTCTCTTTTGTCTCCGATAGCATCGGATTCTTCAATGCGACCAATCTTCAGAATAACACGTATATTTTTAGCCTCAGAAGCAGGTTCGTAAACCGGATTTACGGAGGGGTAGGGCTAAAAGGGTGTCAAAATGTGTTAATAGCTAACTCTGAACTGCTCCATACACCACTGAGAGGTAAAAATGTATTATCCCTGGAAAACGCTCAGGATTCCTGGATCAGAGACAGTTACATTCAATGGTCAGACGGAAGAGTTATCTTTGGCAGTACAGCCCGGGAAACCAAAGGCAGGCCACGGGCACAGATTGAAAACAACCGCTGGGCCCGTTCCATCAAAACACAACGGGGAGCAACCAATGGCTGTTGTGAATACGGCGGGTTTAATATCGAGATGAGTGAAGTAGCGATTATCAACAACCTGTTTGATGTACTGGAACCCGGCGGAAGGCTTCCTCAAGCCAATGATGGAGAAACCATTCTCAACCAGGCTTATCCTCACAAAGGAGCAGGCAATGCAACCGCCGGCTCTCCTACCACGCTTACCGATGCGGCTAAAACTTATACTGCCTCCAGTCTGGTAGGGGATTTCATCACCATTACCCAGGGAGCAGGCATGGGACAATCCCGCTTTATTACGGCCAATACCACCAATACCGTAACCGTAGCTGAGCCCTGGGATGTAGAACCAACGGCAGGCAGTGCCTATACCATTGCCCGCAAAGAGAAATTTTATGAAAACTGGCTGGTCAAAGGCAATACGTTAAAAGACGCCCCGCGTGGCATCTGGATTTACAGTGCTTCCATGCAGGATGTAGCCATTGTAGGCAACCAACTTCTGGATGCAGAAAACATTTATGTGCGGAATGATTACCGGGGAAGAGAAGGCCGCCACAGTGTCGGGAAGAATATCCGCATTGAGGATAATATCGTGGACGGACCTAAGAACTGGTACGATGCTTCAGTAAAATTAGAAGTAGCCTTTACCGATGGAGCCGAACTGATAGGCGCCAGCTTTTATAATACAGTCGTTCGCAATAATAGGGCAGAACAGTTTTCTAACTATATCAATGTAGAAAGGGGAGCTGCCGGTGCCGACAACAATACACCGGGTTTAGTCGGTACAATCTTCCAGGGAAACAAAGCGACCAACAAGGAGTATGCCTATTATTTAAATGAAGGTGCTTACCAGACTACAATCTGGAACGACCAATCCGGACTGCCCGACTCGATTCTGGTTAGAGAGACTCCTTCCAGAGGCGCAACCCACAGTTCAGTCAAAACCGTTATTGGTCCCTTCCCCGATACCGAAGCCCCTACGGCCCCGGCCAATCTGCGTGCCACGGCTAAAACGGATTCTACCGTAACCCTTGCCTGGGACGCCGCTACGGATAACGAGGCGGTAGCTGGTTACGAAGTGTTTAGAGATTCCGTATTGGTGAGTACTTCGCTGGTTACGGCTACCAGTTATACCGTCACCGGCTTGAAAGCAAGTACTACGTATACATTCACGGTACGGGCCAGAGACCAGGCCGGTAATGTGTCTCCTGCCAGTGCGCCTCTAAGTGTAAAAACACCCGATACCCAGCCGCCGACTGCCCCTGCATTGGTAATGTATGCCTGGGAGCCCAGAAACCAGGTATTGCTAAGATGGACTAAATCCACGGATAACGTAGCGGTGGTGGGTTATCATGTATACCGGGACGGCACGAAACTAAACACGGCACTGGTAACCGATACGACCCTGCTCACCGATGGACCCCTTGGCTACCACACCTACGTATTTAACGTGACGGCCGTGGATGCGGCCGGGAATGAATCTGCTCAAAGCCCACCGGTGATGGTTACCCGCCGAAGAGACGACAATCCGTTGGTAGACTTGTTTTTAGCCACCGGGCTGTATCCGAACCCTAACAAGGGCAGGTTTACCATCCGCATAACTGATCAAACGACCGGACCCGTGATGCTGACCATTTACCGTTTCAGCGGTGCGGTTATTGAAAAAGTGGAAGGAGTAAAAGACCAGACCATCTACCAGCGGGATTTTAACCTGACGGGTGTACAGAAAGGCGTCTACTTTGTGCGTGTACAACTGGGCGATTGTACTGCCTTCAAAACCTGTATCATCGAATAGGCAATCCTGGAAGGGAAGCAGTGCAGTCTTTGATGCCTGCTTCCTTTTTCCCTCCTGCTGATGCTATTGCCGGTCTTTTCACAACTGGGGCAATGCCCTGATCGGCCAACAAAGCGCAGGCTTCCCGGCCGGTCAGGGTTTTGCTAATGAACTACCGGCCTCTGTAAAAGCTTAACGGGTGCTAATGCGCTTAAAGCTCTGGTCTTTTGAGTAAGTAACGCTAATCACCGGATACTACACCATCTTAATCTTTTCCATTATTCGCAAATCAGCTTAATCCCATTTCTTATGAAACCACTCGTAAATTTTCATCTGAGGCCAGGCCAATTATTTTTGTGCTCCATTGCAATTTTAGCAGTTTTCGCTCCTGCATTTGCCCAAACGGCAGACCGCTCTTTTACTACCGGGCTTACTTTAGGCACCTTAAGAAACAATTACACTGGCTTTACGGGGATGAAATTTACGGTAGGGGCTACTGCCCTAAAAGTGACAACGCTGGGCCGTATTATCGTATCCGGTAATTCCCAAACGCATACGGTAAAACTGGTCAGAGCCGACGGCACGGACCTGCCCGGAGGCGCAGTTACCGTAAATACGGTAGGAAGGATCCCGGATGATGATTCATAAATAGTATACATCTGTCCGGATATCCTAAAACAAAGGCGGAGCTTCAGTTTGAACCATGCCTGTGTTTTAGGATATCCGGTATAACTCTGCATTCCAGTCCGAAACTATTTCCATTTAAAGCTGGCATGGGAAGGTGGTTGAGAAAAAGGATATGAAAACAGGATATGAACCAGCAAGAAATAAGACTTCGCTCTTACCGAGTGAGATACATCCGGTGCACATCGAAACTGTGGGTGGTCGCATAATACAAAATCAATCAAAATGAAAGTCTTCTTAATGCCTGTTTTTCTGTTTCCATGATTCCACTTAAAATGCCTTTTGTAGGGTATCGAAGCCTGCTGGTGCTTTTCCTACTTTTACAAGTACGGGTAGGATATAGTCAACCGGGCGGAGCAAAGCTGCCGGATACTGATCCTTTTCAAACCTATCTTACCGGTAAAGCACCGGAAATAGAAGAAGACCTGGGCACCGAAACTACGCCGGAAGGCATACGAGTGCATCGCCTGGTTTTCCGTTCCCGCCTGATTGAAACTCCTCAGGGACCTCAACCTTCCCTTGTATTTGCTGCTATTGCCTTCCCGGCTGGCAAGGGGCCACATCCGGCTATCGTCAGGTTACACGGCGGGGGTGGCGGAGCAGATATTCCGGCGGCAGTAAGTTCAGCTTTGCAGGGCTATGTGTCCCTGGTACTGGATATTCCCGGCGTAGCAGGGGGTAAAAACAAACACCCGAAAACCACCGGCCCCTGGCTGACCCGTCCAAAAATAGGGGCTCATCCGGATGTTACTCACAGTTGCCTGTTTGACGCGGTACTGGCTTCGGTGCAGTCTTTTTACTTGCTGCGTGCCCAGCCGGAAGTGGATCCCTCGAAAATGGGAGTGGCCGGTGCTTCGTGGGGCGGCTATACAACCACGATGGTAGCCGGTTTGATCAATAACGATCTGGCTGCTACCTGGGCGGTATACGGCTCGGGCAATTTTGAAGCAGGCGCTTTTGAAAAACAAAATATCAACCAGCTTCCTGCTGCCGAACGGGAAAAATGGCTCACGTACCTGGATCCGGGAAGGCGAGCCTACCGTATCACCAAACCCTATTTTATTGCCACTGCTTCCAACGACCGGCATTGGTCCTGGATGGCTGTACAGGCGACACTCGCTCAAATCAAAGGCCCTGTTAACCAGTTGTATTCTCCCAACGATAACCACGTAATTAAATATCCCGGTACCAATGGCATGATCCCGTTCTTTAATCATTACCTGAAAAGACCGGGCCTCCTTTGCCCAAAGTAATTTCCCGTCAGGTAAAGCGATTAAAAGACGACCGGGTACAAGTGCAGGTGGGCGTTTCGGACTATACCAAACTAGTTGCTGTAAAAGTGTACTACAGCGTAGCCAATCCCTCATGGACCGAACGCAACTGGATGGGTATAGACGCTCAAAAAGCAGGAAGGCACTACAAAGCCATTATTCCGGCCGATGCCGCCGGGCAACAACTGGACTGGTATGCCATTGTCACGGATGAAAACCTGCCTGCCTGGGGAACCGATCATCTTTCTACATCCAGCCTGATCAGGCCGGTTGACTAACCGGATTCCGGATTGATACGTACTTCTGTCCACCACCTTATACCTGTTGCCTGCATGAATCTTACGTTACCGTTACACCCCGGAAAACTACTTCTGCGCTATTGCGTACTGCTGATGCTGTTTGCAACCCTTTTTGCGGGCACATATGAACCGGAAGGGAATGCGCCGGCTCCGGTCATCTTTAACCATACTGAAACGGCCAGGCGGGGGAAGTTTTTGGCCTGCAAGGACACAATTTTGGACAGAACCCCCAAGTATGGTTTACTGTTTTAAGGGTTCTGAAAAGAAGCTCCAGCCAGAACGGCAACTGGAAACGGTCAGCCAATCGGATCAGTACCTGGCAGCGTTGATGCCTTCGGACAGCACCACTAAAGAAGGTGATTTAGTGGCAATATGGGTAAAAAACGGTGCTGCACTGAGTAAGCCGGTATTTTTAAACCGGGCCAGGGCCGTTACCCTGGAATATAATGAAATTATGCCCGGGCAGCCTTTCCGGATTTTTGGCCGTAACCTGACCCTGCCGGGCCGGGAGTCGATCGTGCGTTTTGAAGGCTCCGAAAAACAAAAAGCGCTGCTTGCCAAGGTAGTGGAGGGGGGACCGTATGTGCTGACAGTGCTGGCTCCGGCAACTGTAAAGCCGGGTGTCCGGTACAACATCAGGGTAAGCAACGGGGCAGGGAAAGAGTGGGGGGAATCTATAGCGGAAGAAACTCTGTTGGGGCGGGCAGCAGCTCCCGATCCATTTGCCCTTCGGGTACCCTGGGGAACTGATTTTACCTTTTATAAAAACAGCTACAATGTAAAAACGGACCCCCGGCTTTCGGTTAAGGCCAAAGGGGACGGTAGTGCCAACGACCGGGAAGCCATTCAAATGGCTATTGACCTCGCGCATAAAGCCGGGGGAGGGGTGGTGTATCTTCCCGAAGGCACGTATCAGTTGAAGTTTACCTCAGGAAGTGGATTGGCCATGCAGTCGAGGGTAGTTTTAAAGGAGACGGATGGGATAAAACCCATCTGCAGTACGGCTTTGGTACCCCTCCTCCCTATACCGAACCGATCGGGAAAGGCGGCTGGCCGGATGCTACAACCGAAGGCGTCGTTATTTTGTGGCCTCTGAATACTACCTTAACCGGATTGTATGGCCTCCATATAGAAAATGTAAATACGAGTGGAAGCTGGAAACACAGCCTCAAAAACATGGCGCCTCCTGAAAAAAAACCGGGAGCCGGTGGCGCTGAATTTTTTGTCTCCCATTGCCGTTTCGACCTTGCCGTAGCCTGGGGACTTACCTGGGGTCACGTAGACCGTTTTGTGATAACCGACTGCCTGTTTGAAAGTCATGCCCGTAATACCTGGCCCTGGCAGTGGCATTGCAACGGTGCGACGAACTTTGTCGTCCGGAACAATCGGATCCGCTATGCAGCGGGCCGCCTGGGTTTCAGCGACAGCCACCATGGCATTATTGAAAACAACCACGTGACAAGGCTGGGGGATGAGCATCCGCCCAAGGGAGAAACCGGAGGCTTTAATCTGGACTATACCCACGATGTGGCCATGCTCAGTAACCGGTTTGATGTAGCAGGAAAAGCAATCGGAGATAGAAACCAGGGAGAGACCATTTGCACCCAGGGCTGCAACCCGGAGCACCAGGATGCCGGGATCGTAAGCAGGGCAACGGCAGTTACGCTCTCCGACGCTACCCGTACCTGGGGTACCATCAGAACCCCTTCCTTGTCTACCTCCGATGCCGTAGCGATTGTGCGGGGCCGGGGCGCGGGCCAGTGGCGGCGCATTGTGAGCAATACGGCCAATACACTGCAGTTGGACAGAGCCTGGGAGGTGATTCCCGATCAAAGCAGCCATTACGTGATCATGCGCTGGTCGTCCGAAGACTGGTTGATTAAAGATAATTATTTACAGGATGGCAACCGGGGCATCTGGATTTATTGCGGCAATACGGATATGGCCATTGTCGGCAATACGTTAATTAACTCCGAAGGCATCTACTTACGGTCAGATCAACGGGTGTTGAACGAATCGTACCGCCGGTATAATCTATCGTGGAATACCGTGGTAGAAAACAATAAGGTAATCAATACCAACGGCAAACGACCGGCTTTTATCGGCACCATGCTGGCCCTGGTCAATCCTGATTCCCTGTTTGGAATAGGAACCATTGGGGTAGAGTTCCGGCGGAATTACGTGCAGGCCCACACCCCTAACTCAGCTACTTTTGTGCAAGGCGAAGGCTACTGGAACCAGGTACAAGCCAAAACACCAATCAAAGGCAATTGCCTGGGTATTATGGGGACAATCTTCGAAAGTAATATAGTAGTCAATGCCGATATTGGGTACCGGTTAAGCAAGCAAAGCAGCCAGACGGTAATCAAAGATGCGGTTTCCCGGAATGTGCAGTCAGCCACCAGTGATTCGCCCGCACCCGATTCTGCTTCCCGCCAAACCGTTTTTGTATCCCCTTGTACGGGCGGAAAATCAACGGACCCGTTCTGCCCGTATCTCACCCGAAAGGCCCCTGAAATCAGTAAGGACCTGGGAGAAGAACGGGTAGATAGTGCGGATGTAAAGATACAGCGGGTAATTTTTCATTCCCGGGATACCCAAACTTCGAACGGTACGGTTCCTACTCGTATTTTTGCAGCCATTGCCCGTCCGGGTAAAGCCGGTAATTACCCCGGCATACTGATTTTGCACGGCGGCGGTGGGTCGGCGGAAGTTGATAAAGCCGTGCGGTGGGCAGCCAAAGGATATATCGCGGTTGCCATTGATTTGCCCGGCGTGGCTAACCCAGCTAAAGTGCCTCATTCTTCCGGACACTGGAAAACGTTTGAATACGGAAAGAATCGCTTTACGGCTTCCCCGGACATTACACATAGTACCATTTTTGACGGTGTCCTGGCAGCCCTGCAAGGAATATATTTACTTCAGGCCCAGCCGGATGTGATCAAAGAACGCATCGGCGTGACGGGTATTTCCTGGGGCGGGTATATGACAACCATGGTTTCCGGATTAGCCGGTGAGTATGTACACGCGGCTTTCTCCACGTACGGCTCCGGGTTTTATGACGTTAATTCCACCTTCTTAAAAGACCTCGATAATATGCCGGCAGCCCAGCGGAAAACCTGGCTTACTTACCTGGATGCCGGCCGGAGAGCCAAATACATTTCAGCGCCCTTCTTTATTGCGGGAGCTACCAACGATCACTGGTTTTATCCGCCCGCCGTGATGGCCACTTTGAATGAAATGAATAGCCCCGTAAATCATTTTTTTGCACCCAATGCCAATCATGCGGCTCCGGTGCCGGGTGGCAATGCAGAAGCTGACCGGGTAGGCTGGATGAAGATGGAGCTGGATTATTTCGATTATTACCTGAAAGATAAGGGAGCCCCGCTACCCCAAATCATCCTGGGTAATTCCTCTTTTCCGCAGGAACAGGATGCTAAAAAGTGTACCATCCGGTTTCGGGTACAGAGCCAGACTGACATCGCACAGGCAAAGGTTTTCTACAGCACTTCGGACACTACCTGGACGAAGCGTAAGTGGTTGGATATGCCCACTTCCCTGACAAAAGACGGCTGGTACGAAGCTACACTTCCCGTTGCAACGGAGGGGCAAAAGGTCTATTGGTTTGTTTCCGTATCCGATTCACGCCCGGTTACTGTATCCAGTGTTATCAGGTTGTATAAATAAGAGAAAGACGAGTGGAGGACCATTTATTCAACCCTTAATATTCAAAATTAAAACGTATATCATTCACATTCTCTTGCAACTGTTTACTTTTATTCCCGTCTGGGCGCAGGACAATCTCCCGAAGACCGAGTTTAAATCAGCAAAATACATCTTTACTTTAACCAGCAATTTAAAATGCTTTAAAGCTGATTTTACCTCCAGGGTAGAAGCCAACGGGATTGAATACGTTACGATCTCGTTAACTGCCCCACAAAAGCTATCGCCGTCGCAGCTCCCTCTACAGTGGAGCCTTCCCATTGCCGATGTACAGGGAATCTGGACGCCAGCCCGAAATTTTAATAAATTTCTTAATCCCAACTGGAAGGAAAATTCCTTTAAATCAAGGTCTGCCACCAATGCACCTGTTACGGCCTTGCATAACTTTAACAACTGCAACCGGCTTACGTTTGCTTGCTCCGATGCGCTGAACTCTCTCCTTGTGCACAATAGCGTAAAATTGTCCTGTCTTTGAGTACAACAACCTTACTTGTCCGTTCAGCTCATGCATAGAAATTACTGCGTATTCCTTCTTTGGTCACTTGTGCTTTTCTTGACACAATCCTGTACGTCTCAGCTAACCCGGCAAGCAGCGGCAGTGGGCACTTTTGTTCCCCGTAAGGATTACAAAGCCCGCCTTGAACCCAGAAGCCAGGTCATCAGCGGGGCTGGTCAGTCAGCCGATGCATTTGCCAGGTATGTGCAGGCAATGGACAGCACTACCCGCCCAGTCTTGTACATGACGTATACGGGGCTGTCCAATAAGGATTTCAAAGGCTGGTTTGCCAGGTTAAAAACCAACTTGGATGCCTACCCCTGGCAGTTGATCCCGCAAGTCGGCTTAAGCATGACCCGCGACGGCAAACCGGAAGAACGCTACGAGCACCGGGTGGCCGCCGGAGAATACGATGCCAACATTGAAAACTTATGCCTGGCGCTGAAAGAGTTTAATGCACCGTGTTTCATCCGCATCGGCTACGAATTTAACGGCAATTGGAACGGCTACCAGGCTGAGCCTTTCAAACAAGCCTTTATCCGCATTACCCAAGCATTGCGCAAGCACCAGCTGGAACAGGTAGCTACCGTGTGGTGCTTTGCAACCGACGGCAAACCTGACTTTGAGCCGTTTTATCCCGGTGATGCCTATGTGGATTGGTGGGCAATTGACTTGTTCAGTGCCTCGCATTTTACCGATCCGAAAACCAAGGCATTTCTGGAGAAAGGTTTAGCAGCCAATAAGCCTATGATGATCGGAGAATCTACACCCCGCCGCGTAGGCGTACAGGACGGCCAACTTAGCTGGAATACGTGGTTTAAACCGTATTTTGAGCTCATCCACCGCAATCCGCACATCAAAGCTTTCAGTTACATCAACTGGAACTGGTCCGGCTACCCCCAGTGGGCTGATTGGGGCGACGGCCGCCTGGAAACCAATCCTTACGTCCGGAACGAATTTTTAAAAGAAATGAAGTCGGGTCTTTACCTGCACGGAGCTACCCCCAAACAAACCCGTAAAAAATTAAGACACTAAACATGCCTACAAAAGTCCGTTGGATGCGCCTGCTTTTACTCCTGAGCTGCCTGCTGAACAGCCATACCAACCGCCTGCTAGCTCAGGCACTGGCCACTGACCTTATCGCCCCTGCTGACTGGAAGGAAAAGGGGCTTGTGATCCGTCTGAAAGATGACCTGAACCATCCGCAGCTTGCCTGGCCGGTTACTCTTTTGCAATACCGCATTGATTTTGGTGCTAGCGGTGCAGCTAAAGACAAACTTGCCCTACTGGATGAGGCAACCGGGAAGCCGGTTCCTTTTCAGCTAACGGACATCGTGGAGGTCAACCAGTTGGTACAGAAAGCAACACTCTGCTTTTTATCCCATTTACCATCCGGTGGGGACAAACGTTTCCGCCTGGTGGCTACGGTTAAAAAGCCTGTCGCCACCCGAAACCAAGACCTGCCTGTCGTAAAGGTCCGTAAAAATGATGAAAGCATTCTGCTGAGCAATGGGCTGGTGCAAGTAGAAATTCCTGCGGCAAATGCTGGCAAGCGTATGGCCCCAATCCTCCGGTTTGGCAAGGCAGGTAGCTGGTTAGGAAGAGGCGAAATACCCGCCAGCCTGAAAATGGTTCAGCTCACGGTAACGGAAAAAGATACCGGCCCCCTGCTGGCTCATTACACCTTGCAATATGATTTTGAAGGAGGGAAACACTACCAGGCCACTATTAAGCTGGTTGCCGGAATGGAGTTTGTCGAACTGGAAGAAGAAATGACGGGATTTGCAGCGGCAGATTCGGCCGCCTGGCGTTTGGTTTGGGAGGGAATTCGACCTCAGTACCGGTATTGCCCGAACCGGGCAGATCAGGTAATAGATTCCAAAAAGAAGGGGTACGAAAATATTGTCTGGGAACCCCTTTCCGGAACTGGCGGCAGTGCGTCGGCCCAAAAACACCCCCAACTGCCCTTTGACCAGCAAAGCGGGCCGGGAGGCCGCTTGCCTTTTAGCATCGCTGCTTACGATAACTGGATCAGCTGGTGGCGGCTGCCGACGGCGGCCTTCTGGAACGAAAAACAAAATACCACCATTGGCTTATTCATCAAAGACACCGAAAAATGGAATGATGGCACGTATCCGGTCTGGGGCTCCAAACCGGATTTGAGCATCTCTTTTCATGTAAAAGACAGCATCCTGGATTACCGTTTTCCCCTGGTTTCGGGCAGCCGGTCTACGGCGCTGGCTACTTACGCTCACGACAAGGATATTGCCCGGGTAAATGCTACCCATGTACCACTGCTGCACATTGATTATTTGCGGCGCTGGTACGGCTGGGTTTCGCTGGATAAAGTAAAAGAATGGGTACTGGATTATGAAGCTCCGCTACTTACGTATCCCAGGTATTTTAAACCGGAACACGCAACGGCCCGGATGACACTGGCTGACCTGGAAAGCCGCCTTGCCAATGAACTGAGCCAGGTTGCGACCGGGTCCGAGCGGTCGAAAGGCCCTAACCCGGTGGGCGCCCGGGAATTTTACGAATATATCACTCCGCTGTTTGATCTGCATGCGAATACAATGAATCCGGCGCGGCGAAAACGGCTACGGGCCCGGTACCTGTTCATGAATTATGTGTGTATGGATGAAGCCCTGATGCCCGTACGAACCCTGCTCAGCGGCCACCCTAATTTTCTGGCCGATATAAAAGGCGTACCCGGCACATCAGCCTTCCTTTTTCCCGATCACCCGCAGGCCGGCCAGATGGCCGATCACTTCGAAAAATCAATTGCTCTGAATTTTAACTACCACGTCCGTCCGGAGGTAGGCGCCTGGGATGCCAGGGGTGGCCGCTGGACCGAAAACCTGAGTTGCTATACCTGGGCCCATTTACAACCAACGGTCCGGACCAGTTACCTGTTGCATCATTATTTTGACGGACGCAACCGCATCCTGCAACCCGGCGTTTCCATGCACGCTGCCTGGCTCCTCAATGCACTTACCTCGCCTTTGCAAGCTGCAGCCAGCAAGCGGGTGTATCCGCCGCAAGGAGCCCACGCCCACGGCGTAGCACCTCCCGATGTCTTTCGCCTCCTGGGGCAGGAACTCTTTTATTACAATCCTTTGCTGGCCGAACACCTCTTTTGGGTAACCTCCGCCCAGGATCTTCCTTTCGAGGCGGATAAGGTCAAAACCCGATTCTGGAGCGATTTACTGAAGGGAAAATGGGAAAACAATCGAGGAACCAATCCGCATTTGCGTTCGGCCAAATACACCGGGTACGGAGTGGTGCTCCGGAGCGGCTTTGCGTCAGCAAACGAAATGTACGTGCACCTGCAACAGATTGACGAGGGGCCGAATTACCGCTGGGGCCGGGCCGGCAAAGGCGGCAACGGGGTAATTTATTATTACGCTCAAGGCAAGCGATACAGTCATAACGGGATAGAAGACGTAGGCGACGGGCCTTTCGGCGACGTAGAAAGATGCACCAACTTTGGCGTGAAAAAAGCAGCCGGCTACCGGGCGATAGGTCCGTACCGGAGTGTGGGCCGCCATGACCTGAGCGAACCGCTTTATGATTTTGATTTTGCTCAACTGGCCAGCATCAAAGCCAATGGCGAAGCAGCCCCCGACTACCATTCCCGGAGCGTGCTGCAATCCGGTGCTGATTACATAGTGGTATTCGATGAGGTAGCCAATGAGGCGGTTGAAGGCCGATTTTCCTGGTTTGTAGGCACAGAGGATGATTTTCCTGCTATTCACCAGGTTACACCGGGAGCCGTGGGCCTGGATGCCGGCATCAAGCCCTCTAAGAGTCTGTATCATACCGATCCGGCGGTATTGCCTATCAAAGGACGGTATTACGACGGCAAGGGCAATTTTCTCACCGTGGTGACCCATAAACCGGGCATTAAAGTAATCCGGACGTCGTATGGCTGTGAGGTGGTAAAAGAAGGGGGTAGTGCAGAGAAGGTTTTTCGGAGTAGTACCCGGCAGGTTTATGCAAAGAATGGGACTTGTTTTACGGGTACCGCGGGTATTATTCAGCAATCGGCTACCCAAAAAGACTACGCAGCGGCCTTATTTAGCGGCACTACAGTAGGCATACCCGGAATGGTCATTGAGTTAGCTGAAAATAATCAGGCCGGGCTCAGTTGCCAGGCGTCCCGCAATGGTTACCAGGGTAAATTCCAGAGTACACAGGCCGTAAAACTTATCTTTACGCTGACCAAAAAATCTAAAAATGCCTTTACCTTTTACCTGAACGGGCACGTAGTGGAGAATCCATCCGCTGGAAAGAATAAGATGACTATAGAGGTTCCGGCAGGGAAGCATACCTGGCAATGGACCGCCGGAGGCGTGGTGCCCGACCCGAGCATCATTGTGAAAAGTACTGTTAAAAATCAGGGTGCGGTCATTGAATGGAATGGCGTATCAGGAGCTACCCATTATCAGTTGCAAATGAGTAAAGACGGTGGTCTCACCTGGGCAAATGCAGCAACGACTGCTCTGGAAACGACAGCTGCGATTTCCGGTTTGGAGAACGATACCAAAATACACGTCCGGGTAATTGCCAAAGGGCCGGGGGGAGTGGGTGAGCCTTCAGCGGAATATCCCGTTTATATCACGGATCAAGTACCCCATGCACCGGAAGGGCTGCTCGTGAATCCCAATGGGGCAGAAATAAAAATAACCTGGGGGGAAATACTGGGCGCTCCGACATACCACTTATACCGCCGTGAGAAGAAAGCGGAAGCACCAACTGATAAACTGATTTACAGTGGCAGTGAACAGATCTTTATGGATAAACAACCGGGAGAAGGCCAGGTGTATGAATACAGAGTTACGGCGGTAAATGGCAACGGGGAAAGTAAAAAAAGCACGGCCAGCGATACGGATAGGTCCCGTTTTCTGAACTGGGAACCAAAGCCCGGCGAAGGGTTCCGGCGGGACACCGAAAGTCACGAAAATGGCTTTGCAGAGTTTAATCCTTTTGTAGAAATGACCAGGCCGGTTTTATCGTACCCAACCCTGGAAAAAGAAAAGCCTCATGCACCATTTAAGCCGTAGATGTACCACCGCTGGCTTCTACGATGCTTCCTTGAGGAACTGGCCGGCTTTCTGCTTCGTTTCCACTGATTTTACCAGGTAATCGTTGGCCAATTTCTGCACTTTGATCCTTTCCCTGGTACTCATCCGTGCTCGCCTTCAGCATTCACCTGGGAATCCAAGTCCTCGGCTATCCGGGTAAATTCCTTTGTGGGCTTCACCCGTAAAAACGGCTCTCCGGCAAGTTGCGTGCCGAGGAATTTACAGGGAAGATTGCTACAACGCATTTTTAAATATTACCCCCGTTTTAGCTCCGTCTTGGCTGTTTTACATGCGGAAGGATTATCTTCGTTAACCAATTCAAGCTGCGAGCACGTTACTTGATACTGCTCTGCTGGTGGATTCAATTAAGCGGCTGTTACTGGTCGCATAGACCAACTAGCACGGACCCCAGTCCCGGGTCTGGTCGAGGGTCCAGCAATACAGTCTTTCTAAGCGAACTCAATCTTAACCATCTCTTTTCCATCAGGGTGCGTGTAGGCAGATCAACTAGTACTGGTTTTTCCCTCCGGGCAAACAGCTTGCTGTTTTTGCCAATCCACTTGAAAGCAATCAGCTGCAAATCCCCGCTGGCTTTTGCCTGCCACTTGTAGTCCGGTCGGGTAGGGCCCAGCAAGTTTACTCCAAAATCCTTTTGGCTCTTTACTAAGGGTCTGGCATCCAGGTAGCCTGTATCCACAATAAGTGAAGGAAAATAAGTTAGATCAGGAGCTTGTAGCGGCTATGCCCGACGAGAAGTGGTTAAAGACTTTCTTGGTTGGTTTGCCAATGTCACCGGCCCATCCAGCCGCCATCCACTGTGAGAATTGTGCCATGCACGTAATCCGATGCACGGGAAGCTAAAAATACAACCGGGCCCTTAAAATCATCCGGCTCTCCCCAACGCCCGGCGGGAATCCGGGACAGAATGGCAGTACTGCGTTCAGGATCTTTGCGCAGGGCTTCGGTGTTATCGGTGGAGATATAACCGGGGGCAATTGCGTTTACATTCAAGCCTTTACCTGCCCATTCATTGGCCAGGGCTTTGGTAAGCGAACCAATGGCGCCTTTACTGGCCGCATACCCCGGAACATTAATTCCTCCCTGAAAGGTGAGCAAAGAAGCCGTAAAAATGATTTTGCCATTGCCCCGGGCAATCATATCCGCGCCGATTTCCCGACTTAGAATAAATTGTGCATCCAGGTTAATCTCCAGCACCTGATCCCAGTACTCGTCGGGGTGTTCAGCGGCGGGTTTGCGGAGAATAGTGCCGGCGTTGTTGACCAGAATATCCACCGGAGGACATTGGGTCCTGACCGTTCGGATAAAGTCATACAGACTATTCCGTTGCGCAAAATCACAGGAGAAGGCGTAAAATCTGCGGCCTAACCCGGTTATGGCTTTTTCTACTTCGCTGCCTGAAGATTCCAGGGATGCGGAAACCCCAATTACATCAGCACCCGCCTGGGCAAGCCCAATGGCCATGGCTTTTCCAATGCCGCGTTTGCAGCCGGTTACCAGCGCTACCTTTCCTGATAAATCAAAAAGAGTTGATATTGACATATTTTGTTCAACAATATTGAATTGGAATAAATAACTATATTGCGATTAATTCGTTAACTTCTTCTTTTTTCATGATTCAGGTTATTATCCGGGCATTAGACATCCTCGACTTCGTGGCGAAGGGAGGCAACCAAGCCGTTTCCCTTTCCGAGATTGCCGAAGCAGTGGACATTAATCAGTCCACCTGTGCCAATATTGTAAAAACGCTGGTGGACAAGAACTACCTGGAGCACCCGGGGCGTAAGAGCGGTTACCGGCTGGGGCCGGGCGCCTACCAGTTAACCGGCAACCTGGCTTACCACGACAACCTGGTTCCCGCCGCCAAAGAGATAATGGAGGCGCTTACCCAATCCCTCAACGAGAGCTGTCTGCTGGGTATTCTGCGCAACCGGAAACGTTTCATTGTCCACATTGTGCACAGCGACCAGGATTTGCAGGTGCGCACCCACACGGAAACCGAAATTTACCCCACCGCCAGCGGCCGTTTGCTCATGTCCTTCCTGCCACCCAGGGAACTGGATTCCACGATTCAGGCGCTTGGACTACCACAGCCCCATATCTGGACCGGTATTGAGTCCAAAGATGACCTGCTGCGGGAGCTCCGCCACATCCGCCAGAAAGATATGGCGCTTACCCTTTCCGCCAAACACATTGTCGGGATTGCCGTGCCCATTCGCAAAAAAGAGCAAGTCATTGCCTCCCTCAGCATTTACCTGCCCGAAAGCCGGTTTAATCCCCGGCACCGGGAAGCGATCATAAGCCAGTTACGGGACGCGGCTGCTACTATCAATGGACGGCTGGCGCAGGAGAGCTAAGGCGGGCCTGGTGCTCCGCCGGTTGCTCCGTACCGTTTGGAATCCGGATTCTGCCTAATTGCATTTGAGCAAATACTTCATTCCTTCCGGGTTGCGGTCAATGGTTTCGAATACCTGCTGCACTTGCTGGAGGGGCGAAACCTGCGTGATCAGTGGGTCCAGGGAAATTTTCCCGCCGGCGGCCAGTCCAATGGCTTCTTCGAAGTCCTGCGGTTCGTACACCCGTGCCCCAATCAGCCGGAGTTCCCGCCAGAAAAAGCGGAACAGGTCTACCGGCTTCGGCTCGGGGTGAATGGCCACCATCACAATGCGCCCCCGGATGCGGGGTAGCTGGGTCATGATCTGTACGCCCGCCGCTACGCCGGATACTTCAAATACCACATCAGCCATGGCGCCCTTTGAAAAGGCCTCGGTTGCCGCCACCGGGTCAGCTTCCCGGGGGTTAACCGTTTGCAGGCCCAGCGAACGGATCAGCTGCAAGCGGTGCGGATTGGGTTCGGATACCAGCACGTGGGCGCCTCTGTGCCTGGCCACCAATGCAATGAGGATGCCAATGGGGCCGCCGCCGATCACGACAACGTTTTCGCCGGCCTGCACTTCTCCCAGGCGAATGTCGTGACAAGCCACCGCCAGGGGTTCGATCATGGCTCCGTGCTGCAGGGAAACGTGGGCGGGTAGTTTGTGCAGGGTATGCGCCGGCACCACCCAACCCGCCTGCATGCCGCCCGGCGAGTCAATGCCGATAAATTTGAGGTTTTGCCCGATGTGCGTATAGCCGTTGTCGGAAGGCACGGGCACGCCGGGTTGCAACGGCCGCACGGCTACTTTTTCGCCTACGGCAAATCCTTCCACCCCGGGCCCGATTTCCGCAATTTCCCCGGATACTTCGTGGCCGATCACCTGCGGTATCTTTACCCGCTTGTCCATGTTGCCGTGGTAGATGTGCACATCCGTGCCGCACACGCCGCAGTAGGCCACCTTCAGCCGTACCTGGCCGGCTTGCAGCGATTCCGCCGGGGCTTCTCCCGGTGTAAATGTCTTGTTCCCACTATAGTATACTGCGTTCATTTTCAGTCTTTGATTAGATGGTTAGGCACTTTATTTTCTCTCCACAACCTGTAGCATGTTTCCGTCCGGGTCATAGAAGGTACGGACGCGGCCCCCGCCGATGGCATTTATAATGTCTCCGCCCCAGGTCACCCCTTTCTGGTCAAGGTAGTCAATGGCTTTTTCGATGTCACTTACCCGCAGCGCCAGGTGCGACCAGCCGGGTGTCCAGGTGGTGCGTTCCGGGCGGGGCGTGTTGTCCTTGGGCATGATTTCTATCAGCGTTCCGTCGGCGGCCCGGAGCATCCAGACGGGTTTGTCATGGCGGAAATATTTTTCGTAGCCCAGTACCTCACAGTACCAGCTGGCGAGTTGGTCTACGTCTTCAGCCGCCAGGCCGGGGTGGTCAATTCCGGTAAAAAGTTGATTCGGTGGTTGCATTTACCAGGCTGTTTGTTCGAATATGAATTGATCTTTTTCTTCCCTTACCTGCCAGCTCTTTTCGCCGGCCGGCGAGTGAATGGACAATTGCAGGGGCGTTTGCCCTAAGACTTGTACCTGCCACTCCCCGTGCAGGCCCTTGACCCGGTAGCCATCCGTACCGGCGGAAAATTGCCAGGTTCCTACCCGGTGCGCAGCATCCATTGCAAAAGCATGTACCACGAGCCGGTACGCCCGGGCCTGCGTTTCCGTCCACCGGTAAAGCAGGCCGCTGCCCGGTTTGCCCTCCCCCAATTGGCTGGGCTCGGGGTGGTACGCATCGTGCACGTAGCCGTACACCGGCCCCGAAGGGTTACCGCCGCCCGCGTGGAAGATTTGCAAGCCGGCGCCGTGGCGTAAGAGTTGGAGTTGAGGGGCAGAAACACGTTCTACGACCGACTTTCCGTCCCGGTTGTTGAGCAGCCAGTTCCAGGTGGTGGTAACGGGACGGGCCGCCCGGATGCGGTCCACGACAAACAGTACGTGCGGGCCGGCCTGCACCCAGAACCGGGAAAACTCCCGGATCGGGTCACCGTAGGCAGCGGCAACCTCAGCCCCGACGACGGATACTTCTTCAATCCGTTGGGCAATCAGCCGGCGGTCTCCCCGGGAGACGGGTGGACCCGCTTTTCCCGCCGAAATTTTTCGCCGGCCCGATACGCTTTGTTGCTCCAGCAGTTTGGACTTGGCTAAGTCCTCCTGGAGCCCCAAAGCATCGCCCTCAACGAGAAACGTGCAGGTATTGTGCGTCTGCGAGGCACTTTCCAGCCCGTGAATCAGGTTGCGGTAGCAACTGTGGCCGGGGTCTGCCAGCAATCTTTCCCCCGCGTGCACCAGCATAAAGCTGTTCAGGTCGCCGTGCAGGTGCCCGGGACCGTACAGCGGATCACTGCCGCCCTGGATGGCTACGACGGTTTTGCCATCCCAGGCATCGCGGATAAAGGCATTGCCGTTGCTGAATGACTGGGTCAGCGGAAGATGCGCTTCCGTGGGGGTAACCGGTTTTACGTGTCCTGCTTTTACGAGCAGTGGCAGGGTCAGAAAGCCCCAGTCGTTCACGAAGCCGAAGCTGGCCAGGTGATGCGGTTCCTGATCCGGAACAGGTTGGTAGTACGCATTGAAAAGATAGCGGGCCAATCCGGCTTCGGTTGGCAACGTTTCCCCGCAGCGGGCGGCCAGGTGCAACAGCAAGTCGCCGGAAGGCCGGAAAATGGCAGCGCTGTCGTTGAAATTAACGGCCCGGGCCCGCGGCTCGTCGCCCCAGCCGGAAAGCGGTTTGGCGTACAGCATGCTGCCCACTACCCAGGGCATTCCTTTCGCGTAGCTGCTCACATTCAGCTTGGCCGCCAGCTGCGGGTATTTCCGGCAGAGCGACTCGTAGGCCAGCATCAGGGCGTACGCCAGGTAGTTGCCGTACTGCAACGATTCACCGTACGAGCCGTCGGGCTGAAAGGCATCCGCGCAGCGCACGGCTTCGGCTACCAGTTCTTCCAGGGCATCCCTTTCCCCCAAAACCGCCGCAGCCACCACCGCACCCGCAGTCATGATGCCCCGCCAGTTGGCCAGGTGACTGTTGTTCTCCAGCCACCGCCGGCAAAGCGTAAGTCCTTTCTGCCGCAGGGCATCCCGGATTTCCGCCTGCTCTTCCGGCGTGAATACATCGCCTGCCAAATCATAGGCGGAGGCGGTTGCCCAGCACAGGTGGGCCGTTTCCAGGTGCCCCGTGTAAGGCTGCTTATGGTCGCGGAACCAGGGGCCCACCCAATCCGGTTCGGGACGGCGAACCATGCCCAGGGTAACGTCCCTTAGCCATGCGGCTACCGTTGAGGAAGGTTCCAGGGCGTAAAGCATTGCCGCATCCGATACATACTCCGTCGCCGGGTACCACCATTGGACATTGGCGCCCAGCCCCAGCAAGCCGGGGTTAGCCGTCCGCCGGGTTACCCGGGTCCGTAACGCAGTAAAGAAACGGAGCATCACTTCGTCGCCCTGCGCGAGGGAGTGGAGGACAGCCCGTTTTTCACCGGCCGAGAGAAAAAGCTTTTCCTCCGGAGCGGGCGGCTCCCGGGTTGACTTGGCGGATGAATTGATTGTAGGCAGCGGCATTCCCGTTCGGTATAGGGTAAAGTAAATGGACAAACCGTTGGGATCTCCCTAAAAATACCCGCCCCGGGCCACTACTTCCGTTGGCTTGAGGCCGCTGTTGACCATCTCCTTGATGTCTACTTCTTTATGGACAATCTGCTCGGCGGCCACCAGTACGTCGTAGGCAATGGACTTGGGCACGCTGATCACCCCGTCGATGTCGCCGAAAATCCAGTCGCCGGGCTGCACGATGATTTCGCCGATGAGGACGGGCTTCTGGTAGTAGTACATCCGGAAGCGGCCCAGCATGCCGTTGTTGGATTTGTACTGGTAAAATACCGGAAAGCCCTGTTCGAGGATGGACATCGTGTCGCGGATCCCGTTGATGATGGCGCCCCGGCAGCCGGCCCGGGTAGCGGCCATGGTCATCACTTCGCCCCACTGGGAAGTTACTTTGTCGCCGGTGCAGTCCCAGACCACCACCGAGTCTTCGGGCAAAGCCTCCAGCATCTGGGCGCGGAGTTCAAATTCGCCGTCGGTGGTGATGTCGGGAGCCCCTTTCACGGTAAAGGCCTGCCCGGCAATTTTCATTTCTTCCCGCAGCGGCTTGTATTCCGACGGCAGGCTGGTCGCGTGCATTTTGTAGTTGAAGCGCAGCACGTCGTTTACTGCGCCGGTATACAGCCGCAGATACCGCTCCCGCATTTCGGCGATGGAAACCGGGTATAAGCCGTTGACGTGGGCCGTGCCGTTGGAGGGGTCGTTGCCGTTTTGGGGTACCTTCGTGTGATTCATCCTGCTAAAAAGTTCATGTTGTCAAAATTGATTTCCCGGATCAGCATGTAGTCGGGCTGGCTCAGCACAAAGGCAACCACCCGGGCTACGTCGTCCACTTTCAAAAACTTTTCCCGCGGCACCTTCCGGTCGCCCCAGTAATTACTGTCTACGGGACCGGGGTTGATGTCGGTTACCTTGATGCCTTCTTTGAGCACCTGGTCGGCCAGGCCGCTGCTCAGGCCGCGGGCCCCGAACTTGGATGCCGCGTAGACCGGCGCGTTGGGATTGGTGCGCTGCCCGGCCATCGACACCACGGTAATGATGTGTCCCTGCTTGCGCGGTTTCATGTGCCGGAGCGCCTCGCGGTTGCAGAGGAACACCCCGCGCATGTTGGTGTTCACCATCCGGTCAAACGTTTCCAGGTCGGTCTGGGAAAGGTCAAGGGTGGGTACGCCCACGCCGGCGTTGTTGATGAGCACGTCCACCGGCCCGAAGGCTTCTTCGCAGTTGCGGAAGGCGGTGAGTACGTCGGTTTCGTCCCCTACGTCGCCGCGGAAGGACAGCAGGTTGGGGTGATCTACTTCGTCCCGTAACTGCCGGCTGCGGCTGAAGTCAAATACTTTGGCTCCCTTTTCGAGCAGCAGCAGGGCTACCGCTTTGCCGATGCCACCGGAGGCTCCCGTGATGAAACAGACTTTATTTTGCAGGTTTTCCATGGAAAGAGTTGTTCGTTGCTAGTTGTTCGTTGTTCGCCAGTAGCTGATTTCAGGTGCTGACCACGGTAGGCTTTTCTTCTACACTTTCTACGGGCACGGCTTTGCGGGCCCGGAACACGAGTACGGTCGCACCGGCCAGGCAAAGGACACCCGCCGACAGGGCCAGCAGGCCGCTGAGTTCCCGTACGGAAGGCAGGCTCATGCCCAGGAAGAGCAGCCCGGTGACAGCCAATGCAATGGCGTAGAGGCGCGTCATAGCCAGCTGAAAACCCGGTTTGACCTTTGGTTTCTCGGATTCCTTTACCGGCGTGGCTAATTTCTGAAAGAAAGCCTCTACCCGGGCCCCGTACGCCTGATCAGGGTTCCTGACCAGGCCCGAAATCATGAAAATACCCACGCAGGCCACGATTTCAACCAGCGTAGCCACCTCCCAGGGAATGTCGGGACGGGTATTGAGCACCAGGCCCAGCACAATCCCCACGACCACCGTAGCCAGGGCACCCCAGGGCTGCGGCCTTTTCAGCAACACCCCCAGGATGAGCGGCACGGTCATCGGGATGGCGAAAAGCCCGGTGAATAATTTATTCGCCTCGAAAGCCCCGCCGAAGCCGCCCACGTACAGGGCCCCCAGCGTAATCGTGGCCCCCAGCAGCAGCGTCATCAGGCGACCCACCCAGAGGGATTCCCGTTCGGTGGCCTTGGGGTTGAACAGCCGCTGGTAAATGTCCCGCGTGAGCACTCCCGCCGTTACGTTGTACTCGCCGCTGAGCACCGACATGGTGGCGGCAAACATGGCCGCGATCATCAGGCCCATAATGCCTTCCGGCAGTAACTTCAGGCATACGCTCACGTAAGCCATTTCCGGATTGGCCAGGTCAGGCAGGATGGCCCGGGCGGCAATGGACGGAAACAGGAAAATGACCGGGAACACAAAGAAGAACACCGCCGTCAGCAGGCCCAGCTTCCGCCCGGCCGCTTCGTCGCGGACGCTGTAAAACCGTTGAATGAACGTCCAGTTGCCGCTGTACTTGATCAGGATCATCACGTAGTACACCGAAAGGAACAGCGGGGCACCTTTGGGACCGTTGAAGGGATCGAAATGGGCCGGAATGGTTTGCACCATCTTCGTCAGGCCGCCAGCCGCCGTCAGCGCCAGGGGTACCAGAATCATCGTAGCCACGATCAGGATGATAAACTGCACCACGTCGGTAATGACTACCGCCCACAGGCCGCCTACTACCGTGTACAGGGCCACAATTACCCCGCACACGAGAATGGAAGTTTCCAGGGGAACAGCCGTGGCTGCCGTGACGAAAAGCCCCAGTGCGTAGAGCCGCACCATGTTGTCGAGGATTTTGAAAAATACGCCGCCCCAGGAGAATAGCTGCCGCGTTGACGCATTGAAGCGGGTTTCCATGTACTCGATGGGCGTCATGATGCCGGCCCGCCGCCACTTTTTGGCATAAACCGCCACGGCAAACAGGGCGGGCAGCACGGTGCTCCAGATCAGGGTCAGGGCCACCAGGCCGTGCTGGTAGGCAATGCCTGCGTAAGCCACGAAGATGAACGTGCTGAACTTGGTCATGAAGTTGGAGATGGCCCCCGTCACCCAGGGAATGCCGCTGCCGCCCTTGAAGTAGTCACCGATGTTATTGACGTACTTGCCCAGGAAAATACCGATGCCGGCGATCAGGACCATGTACACCGCAATGGCCGCGTAATCCAAAGTTTGCAGGGTTTGCATTATCGATTGTTTAGATGGCTGGACAACTTTATAGACATATAACCACGTAGCCGTTTAGCCCATTGGCAAAAGACTCTTTTCAGCAATGAGTACCGGGTAATCGGCGACGGGTATTTCCGAGAACGTATGCTTATTTCCGGCCTTCTTCCACTGGGTTTTGGGGATTTCGTACACGCTGCCCGTAATCAGGTCTACCAACACGGGTTGGGTAAAGGAGCCGGTAACTTCCACGGTGGCGGGCTTCGGTTCGTAGGTATCGGCGGGACGGGCTTCGTTGCGCCAAAGCGTTACCAGCGTACCCCCGTTGCCTTTGTGGCGGTAGCCGAACGCGGAAATGTTCTCTCCGTCAACCTTTGGCTGCTGATTGGGCGTACGCTCAATCTGGTCGTCGAACAGGGTGAATACGTACTGAGCCGCCTGGTAGGCCAGCTTGGGCCGTTCGATGGTTTTGTCGGGGTTGGTTTTGAGCAGGCCTTTGGTGTTTACGCCCGTCATGTGGTCGCCGGCGGCGTAGTGCATGTCGCTGATGGTAAACAGGTTGGTGGCAATGCCCCGGCCGTGGTCGCCCAGCATCCGGCGCAGGTCCCACTTGGCCTGGGTGAGTTCCGACCAGTCGAACTGCCGCAGGGCGCCGATGGTCTGGGCACTGGGCGTGGAAGGCGCGCCGTTTTCCCCCTGCATGAATACCACTTCCGGCTTATAGCTCCACACCATCTGCCGCAGCTTTTCAATGGTGGGGTATGAATCGTCTGGATTGGGCGAATAGCCGTGATAGGTCAGGATGTCCACGAGGTTCAGTTTGTTTTCCCTTTTCAGGCGTTTAAACAGCGGCTCCACGTATTCGAGCCGGTTGGGACCGGCCAGTCCGAAGGCCATCAGTTTTGCTTCCGGCTGGATGCCCCGGATCAGTTCGGCCGTGCGGATGTAAAAAGCCGCGTAATCATCGCCGGTGATGGTTTTGGAAATATCCGGCTCATTCCAGATTTCCCAATCTTTCACCTGGTCCTTATACCGGGTTACGGCAGCCCGTACCCAATTGTCCCATGCTGCCAGTGCCTCCGGGGAAGAGGGCAGTCCGCCGGCCAGTTTGGCCTCGCCGCCCCCTTCGTAAATGGGGTTCCCGTAGGAGAGTTCAATCCACGGCGCCACCCCTTGCGAAAAGGCATCCTTTACTATGGCATCCAGCCAGGCGAAGTCGTACTGGCCTTTGGTCTTTTCGCACTTGGCCCAGCCGCCTTGCAGACGTATTCGCTTGGCTCCCAGTGGACCGAGGTACTTTTTGTAAGAATGATAGTCGGTATAGTCCCGGTCCAGGGTTTCGCCGCCGATGGACCACGAGGAGGAAGCTATCTCCCGGGCGTGGCGTGGTTTGATTTTTCCAATTTCCTTCCAGGCCGGCCGGGGCAGCGAATCTACCGGGGTATCGTAACTGACGGCTCCGCCAATCAGTACGGATAAAAATATTGCTTTTAACATTAGTTGTATCCTTCGTTCTGTCCCAGGTTCTGGTTTAAGTCGGTTTCTTCCTGTGGAATGGGGAATAACCGGTGATATTCTTTCACGTTATACCCTTTGGCCGACAGTACCGGCAGGTACCGTCCGGTACGCACCAGGTCAAACCAGCGCTGGCTCTCAAAAGCCAGTTCCACCCGGCGCTCCTGCTCAAAGGCCAGCCGCAGCTCTGCCTGTCCCAGGTTGGCCTTGTCGGCCAAACCGGCCCGCTTCCGGACCATATTCAGGTATAGGTGGGCTTCGGCCATTTGTCCGAGTTCATTCAGCGCCTCGCCGTACATGAGCAGTACATCGGCGTACCGCAGTATGGGGAAATCCACGTCTGAATCACCGGCCAGCATCCCCAACTGCCGGAACTTGACCGGATACGCCTCGCGTACTTCCCTTCCCTGAGCATCCTTGAAAGACGTAGCCAGCGACGCCGCTTTCCGCTGGTCTTCGGGTTCATAGGCGGCGATCAGGTCGGCAGTAGGGCGGTTGATGCCGCCCCCCACGCCCCCGGTAATGCCAAACTCCGGTACATTCACGTTAAAGGGCGTCCAGGATGACCACAGGGCGCCTCCCTGCCCGATCTGGCCGGACTTATATTGCACGGCCAGAATCATTTCGCGGTTGGCCGCAAAAGAGGTTGCCGGATTAAACACGTTTGCGTAAGAAGGCAGCAGGCTGTACACGTTGGCATCCACTACTTCCTTCAGCCTGGCGGCTGCCTGGCTGTACTGCTTCTGAGTAAGGTACACTTTGCCGAGCAGGGCTTTGGCCGCCCAACTCGATGCCCGCCCTGCGTTGGCGGCCGTGATGGTCGCCGGCAGTTTCGCTTCGGCCGCCGTAAGGTCGTCCACAATGAACTGGTACACTTCTGCGGCCGGGCTACGAGCCAGTTGACTGGTGGCGAAGGGGTCGTTGATTTCCTTGGTGATCAATTGCACGTCGCCGAACAGGCGCACCAGGTTGAAGTAAAACAGGGCCCTCAGGAAGCGGGCTTCTCCTTCGTACTGGTTTTTAAGCGCCTCATCAAACGTAGCGGCGTCAATGCGGTCCAGGATGGCATTTGCGCGGCTGATGCCTGAGTAGTGTCCGGTCCAGGCGGCATTGAAGTAAGCATTTGACAACGAAAAATTAAGGTCCTCAATCTCGAAGGAGGCTACGTTGACGGGCTGCCGGGTAGCTCCGATGTCGGTATTATCCGACACGACTTCGCCCAGCCAGATCAGCGAACCGCCGCCGTTGCCGTACAAGCCCGGGTGTTTGAACGTGGCGTAGGTGCCCACCACGGCGTTGTTGTAATCGGCCGCCGTGCGGTAGAAGTTGGCTACGGTACGCTCCGACACCGGCGCGACCTCCAGGAAATCCTTGCCGCAGCCACTCAGCAAAAGCGCCAGACAAGTCAGTTTTATAAGGGATACTCTCATGTCCTTGGATAGTTTGCGGGTCAGAAGGAAAGATTGATGCCGAAGATAAAGGAGCGGGCCATTGGATACGAACCAAAGTCTACCCGGGAGGCCAGCAGGTTATCCCCGGAGTTACTTACTTCCGGATCATACCCCTGGTAATCGGTCAGGGTAAAGAGGTTGGCGCCGGTCGCGTACAGGCGGATGCCTTGCAACTTCAGCTTCTGGCTAAGCGCCGCCGGGATGGTGTAGGCCAGGGTAACCGTCCGGATGCGCCAGTACGAACCATCGAAGAGGTATTGCGAACTATAAATGGTGTTGTTGTTGCGTCCCCCCCGGATGCTGCGCCCGAAACGGCCGTCACCCGGCTGCTCCGGCGAAATGTAGCGGTTATCGTATACGTACTTGGTATTGTTCTGCACGCTGGAGTTGTTGATCATAAAGGTGGCGTCGTAGATCTGGTGCCCCACCATGCCGTTGGTGGTAACGTCGAGACTGATGTTTTTGTAAGAAAAGGTGTTGTTGAATCCAAAGAAGTAATCCGGGTGCGGGCTGCCGAGCAGCTCACGGTCATTGTCGTTGATCACGCCGTTGCCGTCTACGTCTTTCCAGCGCACATCACCGCCGCGGGCCAGGGGCTGAACGCCGTATTCGGCCGCTTCCTGGTCACTCAGGAAAATACCTTCCTGCCGCCGGCCGTAGAATACACCGATGGGGTAGCCTACCTGCGTGACGTGCGTATTGCCCCGGTTGGCAGTGGCGCCGAAAATCTGCTCGGCGTCGGAACTCATGGAGAGCACCGTATTGCGGTTGAAGGTAATGTTGAAATTGGTATTCCACTTGAAAGCGCCTACCGCATTGCGGGTGGTAAGGGCCAGTTCAATGCCGCGGTTCTGGACTTCGCCCAGGTTTACCACCGCGCTGGTCAGGCCGGTGGCGGCGGGTACGGAAACCACGAACAGCATGTCGGTATTGCGCTTGTCGTAGTAATCGGCGGTGAGGTCCAGGCGGTTCCCGAAGAGCGACAAGTCAATTCCCAGGTCAAGCTGCTTCATGGATTCCCACCCCAGTTGATTGTTTGAGAAGGAACGCCGGCCCAGCCCGGGCGCCAATGCCTCCCCAATCACGTAGTTGGCATCCGCCAGTTGCCCGATGGCGCGGTAGTTGCCGATGGCATTGTTGCCCGTCAGGCCGTAGCTGGCCCGCAGTTTCAGGTCGGAGATAAAAGTAAGCCCTTTCATAAAGCTCTCCTCCGATACCCGCCAGCCCACCGAGGCCGAAGGAAAAGTGCCCCACCGGTTATCGGCCCCGAACCGGGAAGAGCCGTCCCGGCGTACGGTGGCCGTAATCAGGTACTTGTCGCGGAAACTGTAGTTGGCCCGGGCCAGGTAGGATAAGATGGTATATTCCTGGAATCGCTGGCCGCCGTTATTGACGACACCACCATTGATGTTTTCCACCAGGTTATCCGGAAAGTTGGTGGCAAGGGCACTCAAGCTGTCAATTGTAGCTTTTTGTGCCGTAAAACCGCCCACAACATCCAGGTTGTGCGAACCGAACGACTTCCGGTAGGAGAGCGTATTTTCGTTCAGCCAGTTGATGCTTTCTTCCCGGGCTGCGGCAGCCGAGGCAACCCCTACGGCACCGGAGGCACTTAACGTGGAAGGTATCCACCTCTGGCTTTTGGCGTAATTCAGGTCGGCGCCGGCCGTTACCCGGAATTTCAGATCTTTGATAATCTCGTATTCGGCGTACGCATTGCCCAGCATCCGGAACTGGTTCGCCGGGTTTTGGTACTCATTGGCAATTTTCACCGGGTTCTGCACGGGAAAGTAGCCGTCGGGGGGGGGCACCAGCGTGCCGTAGGAGCCGTCGGGGTTGTAAACGGGCACCGTGGGCGGCATGGACAGGGCCGACTGGATCACGCCGAGGTTGCCGTAGTGCCCCTCGGTCGGCAAGTTCTGCTGGTTTACGTAAGACGGCGCCAGGCTTACGCCAACCGAGAGCCGGTCGGTTAGTTTTCCGTCCAGGTTGGCCCGGAAGCTGTACCGCTTCAGCCCGGTGTTGAGCACAATGCCCTGCTGGTCGAAGTACCCGGCCGAAACCGCGTACTGGAGCCCTTCCGAGCCGCCGGAAGCCGATAACTGGTAGTTGCGAATGGGCGCATTCCGGAAAATAGCATCCTGCCAGTCGGTGCCTTCCCCTAAGGCGGAGGGGTCCTGTAATTCTTCGGGAATGCGGTAGGAGGCCGGCCGGCCGCTGTTTGGGCGGGTAATATCCGCCGTCGGCACATTATCCACCCAGCCGTTGTTGCGGCCGTCAATGACAAACTGCGCGTACTCCTGCGCATTCATCATCGGGATTTTCCGTGTCATCTGCTGGAAACCGGCGTATGCGTCCAGTTCAATGCGGGCCTTGCCGGCCTTGCCGCGTCTGGTGGTAATGATGATCACGCCGTTGGAGCCGCGGGAACCGTAAATGGCCGTGGCCGAAGCATCTTTGAGCACGTCAATGGATTCGATGTCGTTGGGGTTGATCGTGTTGAGCGGATTGCCGATGCCCGAATTGGTCACCGGAAAGCCGTCAATTACAAACAGCGGTTCGTTGCCCCCGGAAATGGAGCCCACGCCCCGGATCAGGATGCTGGTGTTGGCTCCCGGCGCCCCGGTGGTATTTGATATCTGAAGCCCGGATACCTGCCCCTGCAGGGCCTGATCAAACCCCGACACGGGTACCTTCTGGATGTCTTTATTGCCCACGGAGGCTATGGCGCCGGTCAGGTCTTTCTTCTGCTGCGTACCGTAGCCCACTACCACCACTTCGCTCAGCGTCTTCAGGTCCGGTTGGAGGGAGAGGTCCACGGAAGTGCGGTTGCCCACCGTTATTTCTTCGCTCACGTAGCCGATGAAGGAGAATACCAGAACGGCCCCGGGAGTAGCCAGCCGGATGGAGTAACTGCCATCACCCTGCGTGGCCGTACCGTTGGTGGTGCCTTTTTCAACGATGCTTACGCCGGGCAGGGCTTGCCCCGTATTGTCGGTCACTCTTCCGGTGAGGGTGGTTTGGGCCAGGGCAAAACCCGGAAGGAGGAGGAAGAGGCAAGGAATCAGCCAGTGGTGGGGAAGCTTTTTCATAGGCTTATATTCAATAATATTGAATAATACGTTTACATTACAATTATATGACAGTCTATTGGATAAATCAAGTTTTATATTGAATTTATTTATTATAATGTAGTTGTATCTTGGTCCATTTTGTACCGATCAAATGCGCAATGGCAGATGCACCGGATTGGGTGCTACGCTGGTTGTAATAATCCTGGAGTCAGTTTACCGCAGGAGCAGACCTCACCCCCAACCCCCTCTCCCAGGGAGAGGGGGCTTAACATCGCTGATTTTTCTCCCCTCTCCGTTGGAGAGGGGCCGGGGGTGAGGTCTTCTACCGTAGTATTAAAAAATAAAAAGCGGTTTTAGCGCAGCACAATCAGAATGGATCTCCGAAGTAGAAATACAACGTGGCCTCCGGTTCGGGTTGCAGGGGACTGAACTGATTCTGCTCACTGGCGGGGCCGGAGGCTTCCGGCACAGTAAATTTGGTACCAATGGCCGGAATGGCGTGCATGAATGAAATGGTTCCGGCCGGAAAGGGGGGTGCGGTATTGTTATTATTGCCGGCCCCCTGCTGCCGGGTAGGGGTAAGCATGCGCAGGTAAAGATTTTCCGTGGCCGACACTACCGTAATGGGGGCTTCGGTGGTCTGAATAATGGCCCAGTAGAGGTCCGAGTGGTAACCCCTGAACTCGGGGTACTGCCAGGTCTCGCCGGTGCGGGTGTCGTTGTATTTTTTCTCCCACACGCCCAGTTCTACTCCTTTCGTCCGGTTTTTCCAGACGCGGTAAGGACCGTCGCCCAGCCAGCGCATCCCGGTGATTTTGGCTTCCGGGTAGTCAAAATTGACTCCCGCAAAATCCACCGTGCCCTTGACCTGGTACCGGTAGTCGAGCCGCAGCCAGCCCCCGGGCAGCATCCGCCACCGGACCGGGCGCAACGCACCCTGGTAGTTTACCTCCACCACATAGTCATTGCCGTCGGCGTAGTGTCTCAGGTTTTCGAAGCGGGCCGTGCCCGGAGCCAATACCGGGCCGTTGGTCAGGGAAATAGCGCTTTTGCCGTTGTTTGCCCCGGCGAGTAAGCCCGTTTTCTTATCGAACTTAACGGCAATTCCGTGAGCCGTCAGGGTGATAAAATCCACGTCTTCAGCCGCGGTGACTTTGCCCGTTCTTCCACCCGCAGCCGTAAGGGCGGCGGCCAGTTGGGCCGGACGTTTGACGGGAAATACCCAGGTGTAAATCTCCCGGCCGTGGGGATCGGTTGCCGTCAGGCGCAGGGCATCCGCCGCCTGCCAGCCGGCGGGCAAAGGGAGCTTGAGGTGTCCCTTGCCACCGGGGGCCAGGTCCACGGGAGGCAGGCGACCGCCCGGATGGGTATTACCGGCAGCCGTACCCGCCCCGGCGGAGGCGGACGGGGCCGGAAAGGTCACCAAACTCCACCCGAACTGGCACTGGTTTAAGTTGGTATAGTGGTAGCGGTTTTCGAGGGTGATCTGGCCGGTAAAGGTGGGTGTAATGTGAAAAGGCTCCACGTAAACCGGTGACCAGATTTGCTTGATGGTGTAGAAACTGCCCTCTTTTTCCCGGTATGGACCCACAATGCCGTCCGGGGCGTGGCTGCCGTCAGTATCCAGGCTGTCGTTTTTATCCCGGCGGACGATGCCCTCGTCGGAAAAACACCACAGGAAGCCACCCGCCGACAAAGGATGTTGCCACATGGCCGTCCAGTGGTCATCGAGTCCCGCGCCGTGGCCCCCGTCGTAGAGGCCGTGCAGGAACTCGGTGGGGAAAAAGATTTCGTTGCCATTGAACAGCGAACCGGTGCAGCAGCCGAAAGGCCGGTAGTGCTGCGTATCGGTGCCGTTGAATACTTCCCACGGGTGGATGACGTGTCGCCCCTGCGGGTCCCACCTGGCAAACTCACGGTCCAGTTCCCGGTTCCAGCCGCCTTCGTTGCCGTTGTCCCAGAGCACAATGCTGGGGTGGTTGACGTCCCTGATCACCAGTTCCCGCACCAGTTTGCGGCCTACTTCCGTGTCGTAGGCTTTCTGCCAGCCGGTCAGCTCGTCGAGCACGAACAGCCCCAGTGAGTCGCACACATCCAGAAAGTGCTGGTCGGGCGGATAGTGCGACATGCGCACGGCGTTCATGTTCATGTCCTTCATCAGAAGTACGTCCGTGATGCTTAGCGCCTTGCTGGTCGTGCGGCCGGAGGTTGGCCAGATCGAATGGCGGTTTACGCCTTTGAACTTGATCTTTACGCCGTTGACGTAAATGCCGTCGCGGGGCCTTACTTCCACCGTGCGGAAACCGAACTTTTGGGTAAGGGTATGCACGGTACCGGCCGCATTTTTCAGGCTGAGCCTGACCTGGTACAGGTTGGGAAACTCCGGGCTCCAGGGGTTGGGCGTCTTAACCCCTGTTTGCAGGCGGACGGAAGTGGCTTTTTTAGGAATGGCGGCCGAAAAAACTGCCCCCACCGGCTGGCCGTCGGGTGTCTCGATCTGTCCTTCCACCAGCCGGGCGTCTTTCACCCCTTGTAAAAATATGTCTGCCCTGAAAGTGCCATCGGCTCTGGCATCTACGGCCAGCCGTTCGATGAATTGGGCGGGGAACGCCTCCAGGTAAACCGGCCGGAAAATGCCCCCGAACACCCAGAAATCCGATTGCCGCTCGGCGCGGTTCACCGACGTGTCGGCCGACATTTTGCTCACGGTCACTTCCAGGAGGTTGGACCTGCTGGGCAGCAGCAGGCGCGTCACGTCGTAGCGGAACTGGTAGAAGGCCCCCTGGTGCACTGGCCCGGCCGGTTTGCCGTTCACTTTCACTTCCGTGTCGGTCATGGAACCCTCAAAGACCAGGTACACCCGCTTGTTGTTCCAATGCTGCGGCAGCGAAAAGGTGTGTTTGTAGAGCCCTTTCTCGTCGCCCTTCTTTTTATCGTGGCCGTAGTTATAGGTGCCGAACCCTTGCAGTTCCCAGCAGGAGGGAACGGGGATTGTCGTCCATTTGCCGCTGTTGCGACCGCCGGTGCAGTAGAAATCCCACGCAACCGTGTGATCTTTATCGGTGCCGGAGAGGTAAAGGGTTTCCGTTGGTTGCGCGGTAGCCGCCCCCAGAAACAGCAACGTAAACAGAAAACAAAAACAAAATTTTATCATGCGGGTGGCAAGTAGTAAGGTATGAAAATTCAGTTTTTGAATCCTTTACTGTACGACAACCTTGACTACTTCCGGCTTTCCGGTTGGGGAGAAAGCTTTGATCAAATAGGTGCCTGGACGGTATTTGGATAAGTCGATGGCAGCATCGGCACTGCTACTGAAATTTACATCCGTTATTTTTTTCCCGGCCAGATCGTATACGGCTACCCGTAACGCTTCCGTTGGGTTGTGAATTCGGATGTGAACGATCCCCGATGCAGGGTTAGGATGTACGGACAACTTAGAGTTGCCGGCAACCGAAGCATTTTCTTTGGCTGATTCGGTTCCTTTCCGGGCACCGCTGGGAATAGTGGCGATAAATACAGTTACTGAGTTTGCCGGCGTGGAAAAGGTGTTTGTAGAGATGGTTTTGGCCCAGGAAATAGTAGTCTCCGCGTATCCGGCGGAAGAAATAACCCGCTTCAGTATCTGATCAGCGGATGGTGCCCAGGTTCCGGCTTTCAGGCTCACCCTTTGCGTATTCTGGCTACGGTTGATCACCACAAACATCATTTTCCCATCAGACGTGTTTCGTACAGTAAGCCCGTCAACCAGCGTATCAATGTCCGAAATTGTTCGCATTACGCTTCCCAGGGCATACTGACCAAAGAGTTTGAAAACGTATCCCCCCGGATTGAGACCGCTGAAATCACTTTTTATTTTTCCGTAGCGTCCGTCTTCCGCATTCCAGGCAAATACGGCGTCCGCTTTGCCGTTGTTGAGCAGATTCTTAAGCACCAGGGCATCAAATACAGCGCCTACGTGATTGGTCATATTCTGGTAGCCCGGCGCGTCCCAGGAGTAGTAAATATTCCATTCATCCAGCCAGATCGGTACGGTACCAAAGCCCCTGGCATTTAACCTGGAACGAACGTTGTTAATGCCGCCGTTGAAATTAGCTTTCTTATAAATAACAGGAATGGACGTTTCGCCCCCGCTGCCGTAGTTGTGATGGCTCCATACGTCCAGGTATTGGCCGCCTAAATTGTAAAGAAAATGATCAATGTCACTGTCCCAGGGTTGCCGCCAGGCGCCGCCCACCAGCTTAATGGTGCTGTCTTTGGCTTTCATGGCATCGTGACATCTTTTAAAAATATCAGCCAGGTGCCACATGTCACTTGACCCCTTGTAGGCGCCGCCGTCTTTCTCGTTAAAAGGCTCCCAGTATTTTACTTTATAGCCCAGCCCGAGCTGGTTGTTAACGATATCCACCAGATCGGCGCAAAAGGAGGCATATTCCGTTTTTTTATCATCGTCCAGCTTGCCGTCATTATTGGTATCCATCCAGGTAGGCCAACCGGTAATGGTGATCAAGACATCCGTAGCGGAAGCGGGTTTGTTGGTGAGTACACTGCCTATTTTCGTTTTATTCCAGACTTTGTTGGTGTAGTCTATCCAGCTATAGGCATGACCCTCTTTAATTTGTTCGCTGGCGTGGTACCGTATTATTTTTGGTTTAAGTTCACCCACTCTGGCTTGGAAAGAGGCGTTACCAGCCACTACAGGATCAAGAGCCCGCTGGAAATTGAGGCAATAATATTCAGATCTGGCCGTGGAGACAATTGTATTCATGTCAACAGTAAGGGTAGTGGTAGTCTGCCCCTGTGCCATCCGGCAAAGAAATACGCAGTTGAGCAGGAAAATCCATAATCTGTTTTTCATAGTAGGTGAATAATTAAGGGTAAATACCAGAAAGCGGACTAATCAGCAGCAATGGAGGAACAGACAACGATTCAAAAATCCTGGTCTCTTCGTGTAAGATGAAAACAAACCTTTGTTCTACTCCCATTCGCGGGAAGCAGAACAAAGGTTTATTGGGCAGAAAGGGGGAAATACTTATCGCCTCACCTGGAGTTTTTTGGTAGTAAGCCTGCCCCCGGAGGTTACCGTGACTAGGTAAAAACCTTCCGGCAACCCACTTACATTCACTTCCAGGCTATTTGAGCCGGCCTGCAACCAATAGTCTCTTTCCTGTACCTGCCGGGAAAAAAGATCGGTAAGCCTAATCCGGGCTGGTCCGGCCTCTATTGCCTGGATGCGCAGGGTAACCTGATCGGTAGTTGGATTGGGAAACAGGCTCAGTTGGACCGGTTCGGTTTCTGCCAACATCGGTGCTTCTGCTGAGGTAGCGGTTGTACGGGCCTGCGTTTGCGCAACCGGCTCTTTGGTTGGATCGGTAACCAGCAGGTAATCTACCTGCGGGGTGGCGCCTCCTACCGTAGTGAGCCTGATGGTATTCGCCCCTTTCAGCAGGGAAGCACCCAGCGCTACGGTTTGCCAGCTCCCGGAAGAAAGCGTTGCCGGAAACGCCAGCCGACTGTTCACCACAGTTCCGTTAACCGAAAGACACAGATAGCCTTCTTCACCGGTATTGTCATCGTCGGCGCGGGTATACCGGAAGGTCAGGCGGTAACTGCCCGCGAAAATACCTTTCACATTCCACTCAAGGGAATTGCCTCTGGGAGCGGCTAATTGCACGTACCCACGGCCGGAGTAGCCCTTGAAGGCGGTTCTCACCTGGGCTCCGGATAAAGTTGCGTTTTCGGCTTCGTAGGTAGTGCTGGCCGGGGGCAGGGTCGTGACGCTCAGGGCGCTGGCGTCCGACCCGTTCCCGGCGGCGTCAAGGGCTTTTACCGTAAAGGTGTACCCGGTACCAGCCGTCAGTCCGGTAACGGACAGTTGCGTCCCCGTAAGCGCGGCCGCATTCACCTTTACGCCTTCCTGGTACACCTCATACCCGGTTACCGCTACGTTATCGGTGGAGGCCTGCCAGGACAGCGTCAGGCCGTACGGCGTCACGGAAGCAGCCGCTAGCTGGGCCGGGGCACTGGGCGGCACGTTGTCGGGGGTGGTAACCGTTACGGCATTGCCGGCCGGGGACGCATTACCGGATTCATCCCGGGCTTTTACCGAAAAGGTATACGTTTGGGCGGAGGTTAAACCAGCTACGGTAAACGTGGTACCCGTCGTAGAACCCACCCGCGTGGTGCCGTTGTAAAGATCATAGCCGGATACTTCCGTATTATCCGTAGAGGCAGTCCAGCTTAACTCTACTTGAGTAGGGGCAACGGAAGTAGCCGCCAGGTTACCCGGAATGGTGGGCGCCTGCGTATCGGGTTTGCCCAGCCGGAGGTGGTCCATAAACAGAACGGCGGCACTGTCGGCATTGCTGACGGACATGAGCCGTATTTGTTTGATGCGCTTGGGATTGATCGAACCAAAGCCCCCCGCGAAGTCGAGCGTAAAGGTTGCGTACGCATTGGTTCCCTTCACGTAGAGGGTAAACTTTGAATTATCCACCGATTCGCCCTGGTCATCCACCAGCTTCACCCGCAGGTTCACCGGAAAATTGCTTTTCAGGTCAACCGAAAATACCGCGTTGGCCGTCAGGTTAACGGGTCTTTGCAGCGTGGTCACGTACACGTTCTTGTACTGGGCTACATCGTTCAGCGTCAGGCGTAATTCTTCGTTCTGCTTCAGACTGACGGGACTGTTGGCCGAAGTGGTTTGCACGGTATCGTTCACCACATTGCCGGAGAAATCATTCGCCAGTGAAGTAGGTGTGAGCACGGCCGCTCCGGGGCGGGCCACGAAAGGCAAGGTAGTAACCGCCAGGGGGGCGCTGCCGACGGATTCGTTCCCGACGAGGTCCCGGGCTCTGACGGTAAAGCTATACGTAGTATCAGACTCCAGCCACGTAGCGGTATAACTGGGAGTGGTCAGCAACGAAGGGTTCAGTTTGGTGCTGCCGGCGTACACGTCGTACCCGTCAACGCCTTTGTTGTCGGTGGCAGCCGTCCAGCGCAACGCAGCCGAGTGCGGGGTGATGTCCGACGCAACCAGGCCGGTTGGGGCCGTAGGAGGCTCCACGTCATCGAGCTTGATGCCCAGCTTAAGGTCATCCATGAAAATGACGGCATCGAGGGGGGCGCCGTTGAAGTTGGAAATTTTGATCCCCTTGATGCTCCGGGCGTTTACCGCTCCGAATCCGGCCTGGGCAAAATCAAGTCTTTGGGTACGGTACACATTGTCGCCGGCCAGGTACAGCGTGTTCTGTCCGTTATCTACCTCCTTGCCGGTGTCGTCAAACAATTTCACCCGCAAATTGACTTTTGCACTGCTTTTGATTTTTACCGAGAACGTGGCATTGGCGGCCAGCACGATGGACCTTTTGAACGTGGTCACGTATACGTGCTCGTACTGAGGCAGATCAGCCGCGGCCAGCCGCAGTTCTGCATTTTGCCGGATGTTTACCCGGCTGGCCGCCGTGGTGGTTTGCACGGTATCGTTCACCACATTTCCGGAGAAGGTATTCTCCAGCGAGGAAAGCGTAAGAATGGCCGACCCGGGCCGGGCTACGAAAGGGGCAGTCGTAACGCTCAGGGGAGCACTGGCGGGAGATTCCAGTCCCGTATTCCCTCTTGCTTTCACCGTAAAGGTGTAATTCGTACCCCCATCCAGCCAGGAAGCCGTGTAAGCGGTAGTGGTCACAATGCCGGTGTTCATTTTGGTACTTCCGTTGTACACATCGTACCCGATAAGGCCTGCATTGTTGGTCGGAGCCGTCCAGGACAGATTTACACTGTTATCAGTAATGGTACCGGCCTTCAGAGCAGTTGGTGCCGAGGGCACCTGGCTGTCTTCAATTGCCGTGGTAATCAGCGTCACGGAATAGGGAGCCAGGGCCAGGTCGCCGGGCGTTACAGTAATCGTCTCGGGCAGCATGCCACTCTCATTGATCTGCATGCTCCGCAGGGTTTCCCCTCCGGCAGGAATCAGCAGGTTTCCGCCACCCGGCACGGTGATGGTCTGGCTGGTTTTGTTCATCAGGAGCAATGACCGCTTTCCGTTGGCAAGTAGTACCGGCAACACTTCCACGGTAGAGTCCGGCACGCTGCTCCCGGCTAAACGACCGTGCAGGTACCGGTTGCCCCAATTGTAGAGGGAACCCGTTGCCCGCTGATTGTTATTGCCATCAATCAACCCGTAGGCATTGCCTTTCACGTGCCATACGTTGGTCCCGGTAACGTGATTAACCGCAGCCCGGCGCACGACACAAGCCTGGAAAACGGCACCCACGTGATTGGTATGACGCACTTCAAACGGGTCCCACGTCCACTGCACGTTGAATTCAGTCAGGAAAGTCTCTTTCTGCAAGCCCCTTTTCTGCAGGGAACTCATCATGTATTTGGCGTTTTTCTCAATTTGGTTGAGTAAGTTGAAAAAGATTCTATCATTGGGAGTAGAAGGATTGCCCGAGGCGTAGTTATGCCAGGTGACAAAATCCAGTTTGGGGGCGGAAATGTCCATGAAACTCTCCACCCAGAGCGGATTAGGCCAGGTAAGCGCCGGACCTCCCACTTTGGTATTTGGATCAATGGCCTTGATGCCGGCCGCGATCTTATTTACCAGGTTCCACAGGTCGGGTAGACGGCCGGCTTTTTCGTATAAACCCTCCCTTTCGTTGGTGATTTCCCAATAGGCCACTTCGCGCTTTACCGAATCACGCATGATAATGACCAGGTCGGTGCATAGTTTGGTAAACTCTTCCTCATTAGCGGTTGGCAGGGGGCCACTGGTAGGAGCCAGCCAGGAGGGCCACTTGGGAATGTTCAGCAAAATCTTGGCGTCGCCGTAGCCGGTAGCATTCCCAAACCCGGCCTTGATCTTGGCTACATCCCAGGTTCTGGTGGTAGGATTGGTCCATAGGTCCGTTAAGCTTGCGTGGTGAATCCGGATAAGTTCAGGGTTTAACTGGGTTACATACTGATTAAAGCCACTGTTGGCCGCAATGGTAGGGTTGCGGATCTGTTCATCGTTAACCCCCCATAGTTTGGGGCTGATCTCGCCTGCGGTAGTATTCCAGTCCACACTGACCCGGGCTGTTTGGGCAAAAACATGACCTTGTATCCCCACCAGGAAGGCACAAGTCAGCAGGAAGAGGAGTTGGTTAGGGGAGTAGTGTGTTTTCATATCCGTTTTTTGTAAGTGAAGTGGGTAAACTGGATTATTTCTTTGGCTACTGCGGAAATGGTTTAGTAATGAATTCAATATAATTGAATAATAACTTTACCATACAATTATATGATGGTTATTTGGATATATCAAGCTTTATATTGAATTATTTTTTTATATTGTAGAGGTGTGATTATATGAATTTGGACTTTCAGAAGCCTGATGGCAGAGACACTGCATGTGCTGCTCGTTTAATTGGAGTAATCCGTTGAGCAGCCGGCAGCCGGGGAAGGGAAGGGTGGGTTTCCCCCAAAATAATGGAGGGTTAGAAAAGGTCAGGCAGTCATAGAGTACCGCCGTATCCATGACTATACAGGCAAAGATTCACTAATAAGCCAGGCTGTTGCCAGGTTGAAAGCAGAGAAGCATCAAGAACATAAAGTATATACACGTTTATTTAATGAGAATAAAATCACTCAACCTTTTCAAACCTTCTGCCCAAGAAAAGTTATATGAGCAGATTAATAAATACTTATGAGTCAAATCTTCTATATTTAAAGTTGACCGGATAGTAACCATAAAGCAAGAGACGTAATTACCCGGCTAGGCAAACTGTCCGATCCGAACTTGATAACATTTAAAAGACCTTTTTAAAAAATCAGTAGATTAAAAGGGTAAAAACGGCTCATTTAATTAACCCTTATGCCCCGTAAAATCAGCTCTATTGCCCCCGGCTGGTGGGATTACACTACCCTCGACAGCGCCATTATCGAAGAAGTGGCCCAGCTTACGCCGGAAAAAATGCTGGCGCTCCCGCGTCCGGGTTTCAAGGTAGTGTTCTACGATACGCCCGAAGATTTTTACCTGGCCGAAGCACTCGAATACATTGCTGCCTGGAAGCAGTCCACGCACGACAATCCGTTCGGGCAGCGGCTGACCACCTTTTTCCCAAAAGATTCCGGATGCTGCCGTGCCGATGTCACTGCTGGCGGACCATCCGAACGTGCAGTTCACTTTCTACCGGGGCGGCCTGGGCACCTGCGCCATTGAAATGCATTGAGTTTTTAACATTCCACGGAAACCCGGCGCCGGGAATTGATAAAGCCGGCCGGCGTATTCAGCCGCTGGAGAATCCGGTTGCCGTTTTGGATTCCGCCCCTTTTTTCGTAGTATCATAGGCCCGTATTGACACTGTAATAAATCCGGTACGGCGTACCGGCCTGCCGGTGTGAAGTATGGGCAAACGGCTACTCACTCCTATCGCACAACGACCCACCAGCAACAAACCCCAAACCATGAAGGAAGAATCCGCGTCCAATCATTCCCGCCGCCATTTTGTGAAAGCAGCTGCTCTGGCGGTCAGCGGTTTATCCACCGGACTTACCGGTTTTGGCAACGCGGGCCGTGCCGGCGCCTGGCAAACGCAACCGGGGGGAGCGGCTCCCAAAACGGCGGCAGGCAGTTCCCCGGTCTGCATTTTCTCCAAGCACCTGCAATGGCTGGATATTCCGGAAATGGCCAAAGCCGCCGCCGATATGGGCTACGCCGGAATAGACCTTACTGTCCGGAAGGGTGGGCACGTAGAGCCGGAAAAAGCGGTTACCGAACTGCCCCGGGCCGTTGAACAAATCCGCAAGGCGGGCCTCGACGTGCCCGTGATTGCCACCAACCTGATAGACCCGAAAGACCCCTTAACCGGGGCCGTGCTCCGGACAGCCGGCAAGCTGGGCATCAAAAGCTACCGCACCGGGCCACTCACGTACGATGCGTCGCTGGGCGTAGCCAAATCGCTGGAGAAATTTAAAAAGCAACTGACTGAACTGGCTGCCCTGAACAAAAAACACAACATTCAGGGCGCCTACCAGAATCACTCCGGCGTGCGGGTAGGCGCTTCCGTCTGGGATTTGTGGGTGCTCCTGAAAGACGTTGACCCGCGCTGGATGGGCGTGCAGTACGACCCCAAGCACGCCACGGCCGAAGGCGGCATGTCCTGGGTACACGGGCTGGACCTGCTCAAAAACCACATTAGCAGCATGGACATCAAGGACTTTTACTGGGAGAAGCGGGAGGGCAAATGGCGGCACCGCCAGGTCCCGCTGGGGGAGGGCATGGTGGATTTCAAGCAGTTTTTCGGTCTGGTCAGGCAGTACAACATCACCGGGCCGATGTCCATTCACTTCGAGTACCCGCTGGGGGGCGCCCAGGAGGGAAATAAGCAGCTTACCGTGCCGGCCGAAGAAGTGCTGGCGGCCATGAAAAGGGATTTGCAGACGCTGCGCACGATGCTGCGGGAAGCGAACATCGGCTAGCCGGCGTACAAAATAACATGCGAATTGTATAAAATAGTACCGGAAAAGGCGGGCCGGGTCTTATACTTTTGTCCGGGCAGCGCCGGGGAAAGGCAGAATACGCCAAGGTGTTTTACTGGCTTTAAGCGAACCGGACGCCTGATAATTCCAATTCTTACTCCTGATGATCCGTAGAAATATGACAACTCTTCCGTCTGTTCCCCCGGCCGGCCGGTTCCTGCGCAAAGGCGCCCTGATCGGTCTTGCCGGCCTGCTGGCCTGCGTGAGCGGCAAGCGAACGGATCTGAATACGAGTACTGCCGCCACTGCCACCACCACTGCCGCCCCCGCCCCGGAAGCCATTCCGCTTCCGCTGCCGGAAGAAAACCGCTTTGTCAGGGAAATCCTGGTGCCCGGCCTGCGGGAGCCGATGGAACTGACCGTAACCCCGGACCACAACGTGTTCTGGATAGAGCGGAAAGGATGGCTGCAATATTACCGGGCCGGGACCCGGAAAGCATCCCGCGTAAAAGTCCCCTTCGACGTGTTTACGGGCATCAATGACGGCCTGCTCGGAATTACGCTGGACCCCCGCTACGGGGAGAATAAATTCGTGTATCTGTTTTATTCGCCGGCCGGCGAGACACCGAAGCAGCACGTTTCCCGGTTTGTGTTTGACGAAAATGCCCTTGAACTGACTGGCGAGAAGATTCTGCTGCAGATCCCCACCCAACGGGAGGTATGCTGTCATTCGGCGGGCAGTCTGGCTTTCGGCCCGGACGGCAATCTGTACATCGGAGTGGGCGACAACAGCAGTCCGCGTACCGAACCCGCCTACGTCCCGGTGGATGAACAACCCGGCCGGTCGGCCTGGGACGCCCAGCGGACGGCCGGCAATACCAATGATTTACGGGGAAAAGTACTGCGCATCCATCCCGAGCCGGACGGCACCTATACCATTCCGACAGGGAACCTGTTCCCGAAGGGCACTCCGGATACCCGGCCGGAAATTTACGTGATGGGGGCGCGTAATCCTTTCCGCCTTTCGGTAGACGCCAAAACCGGCTATCTGTATTTTGGCGATATCGGTCCGGATGCAACCAAGGCGGATTGGTACGGCCCTGAGGCGTACGACGAGATAAATCTGGTGAAAAAAGCGGGCAACTACGGCTGGCCGTATTTTGTGGGAGACAACAAAGCGTATCCCAAGTACGATTTTGCCACCAAAACGGCCGGCACCTTCAATCAGCCGGAGGCTCCCGTCAACACTTCTCCTAACAATACCGGGGCCAGCATCTTGCCGCCCATCCAGAAACCCATGATCTGGTATTCCTACCAGGCCAGTCCGGAGTTTCCCGCGTTGGGCACCGGGGGCCGTTCGGCGGTAGCCGGTCCGGTGTACCACTACCAGCCGTCGGATACCCGTTCGAACCAGTTCCCTGAATACTACGACAACACCCTGTTCATTGCCGAATGGATGCGCGACTGGATCAAGGCCGTACGACTGGACGCCGATGGCAATTACCAGAGCATGGAGCATTTTATGCCGGGCAGTACCTTTTCCTCGCCGATGGACATGGAATTCGGTCCCGACGGCGCCCTGTATCTGCTCGAGTACGGCAAAGGCTGGTACAGCGATAATCAGGATGCGAAGCTGGTACGCATTTCGTACGTGAGCGGCAACCGTCCGCCGGTGGCCAAAGCGGCCGCTTCCGTGCGTACCGGCGCCGTGCCCCTGCGGGTAAGTTTCTCCAGCAAAGGAACCGGCGACCTGGACGGCGACGCGCTGACCTGCGAATGGCGCCTGCTCAATACCGATGAGGTAACTTCCCGGGAACCGGATCCGGTTTTTGAGTTTGTTCAACCGGGCATCTACCAGACCCGCCTGACCGTAACCGACAGCCAGGGCAACAAAGCCGAATCGGTGGTGGAAGTGATTGCCGGCAACACCCAGCCGCAGATTGCGGTGGAAGTGGCGGGCAATACCACCTTTTACTGGCCCGCCGAAAAAGTAAAATACCAGGTGAAGGTGCAGGATCACGAGGACGGCGCCTTTCCGGGCGGCAAGATCAAGCCAGCTGACCTGAAAATATTTCTTGAATACTCGGCCGGGGGAGATAACCTGTCGCCCCTGCTCACGGCCCAGCAACACGAAACGGCCGCTCAGGCAGAAATGCTCAACCATCCGGGCAAGGTGCTCATGGACCAGAGTGACTGCCGGAGCTGCCACGCCCCCGATAAGAATTCCATCGGGCCCAGTTACCGGGATATTGCCCGGCGCTACAAGGATGATCCTACGGCGGCAGACCGCCTGGCAGCCAAGATCATCAACGGCGGCGGCGGCGTCTGGAAACGGGAGTTTGTCATGGTAGGTCACCCTTCGCTGTCAGCCAAAGCGGCCAGCGAAATGGTCAGATACATTTACACCTTTGCCGAAGAAAAACCCGCGCCGCGCCAGTTGCAGCCGGGTGGTACGCTTACGCTGGCCGCGCCGGCTTCCGGCCCCGCGGACGGTTCCTTTCTCCTCATGGCGTCTTACGTGGACAAGGGCGGTCCCGGGGTAAAGCCGCTGGAAGCCAAAGCGGTACATACGTTCCGCTCCCCGCGCATCCAGGCCGAGAACTACTCCGGCTACGGCCGCTTTCTGAAGGTGATCGGCAAGATCGAGGACGGCGACAGCCGGTACATTGGCGAAGTGCTTAAAAACGGCTTCGTCTACTACAACGACCTTGACCTGACGCACATCGGCTCGATCACGTTGCAGTACGCCGGTACCAAATCCGGCACTACGGTAGAGGTCCGGCTGGGCTCGGACACCGGCGAACTGATTGGTTCGGTGGCTATTACGCCCACCGGCGGGAAAACGAACTGGCAGCAGGGCCGGATTGAACTGAAAGAAACCCGGGGCCGGCAAAACGTCTTCCTGGTTTTCCGGAACGAAGAAAAAGGCGGCAGTCTGCTGAGCCTCGACTGGATTGCCTTTAACAAGGGCAAAGCCGTGGTGCCGGCCGGTGCCAAAGCCAACACTGAATAGGTGCCAAAGCCGGGCGAGGAGCTTTGAAAACAGGTTGTTTGCAATACGAATGGACGGTTAAAAAATATGGGTCATTGAGGTATGAACAAAATGCGCTTTCTCCTGCTGATTATTGTCCTGGCCACCTTCAGCCACGGGTGGCATTCGGCCGCATTGGCGCAACCCGGCGTTGCTGCCTCCCTGCTGTGCCGGGCCGACTATTTTACGGAAGCCGAAGGCAAAGCGGCCCTGGAAAAATTTGCCGCTACCTACCACGACCGGAAGAGCTGGGAACAAAGGGCGGAAATGATCCGGCAGGGCATCCGGTCGGGCGGCGGACTGACGAACTATCCCCTGAAAACGCCCCTGAAACCCATCATGCACAGCAAAAGGACGTATGATGGGTACACCGTAGAAAATGTTGCTTTTGAGAGCTTTCCGGGCTTCTTCGTAACGGGCAATTTGTACCGCCCCACCCGGCCGCAGGCTTCTTACGCGGCGATTCTGGCGCCCCACGGCCACAGCCGTACGGAAATCCCGCGGTACGGCGAAGCCGTGCAGAAGCGTTGCGCGACCCTGGCCCGCATGGGTGCCATTGTGCTGGCCTACGACATGATCGGGTTCGGCGAATCCGGCCAGTGTTCCCACCAGCATCCCCAGGCGCTTACCATCCAAACCAACAACAGCCTGCGGGCAGTGGATTTTCTGCTTTCCCTGCCCCAGGCCGACCCCCGGCGGATCGGGGTAACCGGCGAATCCGGCGGCGGTACGCAAACTTTTTTACTCACGGCCCTGGATAAACGAATTGCGGTTTCGGTGCCGGTGGTGATGGTATCGGCGCACTTCTTCGGTGGCTGCGTTTGCGAGAGCGGTATGCCGATCCACAAAAGTCAAAGCCACCAGACCAGCAACGTCGAAATTGCGGCGCTGGCCGCCCCCCGCCCCCTGCTGCTGGTGTCGGACGGCAATGACTGGACCAAAAACACCCCCGAAGTAGAGTATCCCTACATCCGCAACGTTTATAAACTGTACGGCAAAGAAAACCTGGTGGAAAATGTACACCTGCCCGACGAAGGCCATGACTATGGCATTAACAAAAGAAAAGGCGCCTACGTTTTTCTGGCCAGGCACCTGAAGCTGGATTTAGGGAACGTGCAGAATGCCAGGGGCGAAATTGACGAAAGCTTCGTTACCGTCCAGACTGCGCCTGCCCTGCTGGTCTTTGATGCGGCCCATCCCCGGCCTGCCTACGCCGTCAAAGGCGATGAAGCCGTCAGCCGGATGCTGGCATCGGGAAGTAAAAATTAATTCATTGTCAATAAGTAGTTATTGGTTATTCGTTGCTGGAGATGATTGTTGATGAGTTACATAAATGAATAGTCTGAAATAATTTGTCTGAGTACTTATCTTGTCTTTTGATGCTAAAATATAGTCTCTCCCTACTGATGCGGAAGCAGTACGTTCTCCTTGCCTTTTTGCTGCTTACGGCGGGTGGCTTCCTCAGCCTGATCCCGCCGTCAACCAAACCATCCGCCAAACCCAATATCATCATCATCCTGGCCGACGACATGGGGTATTCCGACATTGGCTGCTTCGGCTCGGAAATCAATACCCCCAACCTGGATGCCCTGGCCGGGGGCGGGCTGAGAATGACCCAATTCTACAATGCCTCCCGTTGCTGCCCGACGAGGGCCTCTTTGCTGACGGGTTTGTATCCGCACCAGGCAGGCGTCGGCGAAATGGTGGACCGCCGGCCGCATCCCTCCTACCAGGGCTACCTGAACCAGCACTGCGTCACCATTGCCGAAGCCCTGAAGGCGGGCGGCTACCGGACGCTGATGGCCGGCAAGTGGCACGTAGGGGGCAAACCGGAGCACTGGCCGCGCCGGCGGGGCTTTGACCGGTACTTCGGACTGATTGACGGCGCCAGCAGTTACTTCAACAGCAAACCCTACCGGCCCAACCAGCGCCTGACCATTGCCCTGGATGACGCCCCCTACACGACGGGCGAAAATTTCTATGCAACCGATGCGTATACCGATTACGCCCTGAAGTTCCTGTCGGAAAAGAATACCCAAAAACAGCCCTTCTTTCTCTACCTGGCGTATACGGCGCCGCACTGGCCCCTCCACGCCCTGCCGGAAGACATTGCGCGGTACAAAGGAAAGTACCGCCGGGGTTGGGACACCCTGCGGGCCGAACGGTACCGGCGCATGCAGGCGATGAGGCTCCTCGACAAAACCACCCGGCTGTCGCCGCGGGATGAAAATGTGCCGGCCTGGGAATCGCTGACGGAAAGCGAAAAAGAAGCGTGGGACGAAAAAATGGCCGTGTACGCCGCCATGGTTGACCGCATGGACCAGAACATCGGCCGGCTGCGGCAGCACCTGAAGAAAACCGGTGCCGATCAAAACACCATCATCCTGTTTTTATCCGACAACGGGGGCAGCCACGAAAGCATCGCAGGCAAAAATTTTACGCCGGAAGTGCTGGCCAGCCACACCCAACCGGTCGGCAGCCCGGCTTCTTTTACCGCTTACCAATACCCCTGGGCCAATATGAGCAATACCCCGTTCCGGTCGTTCAAGCACTGGGAGTACGAAGGCGGCACCGCTACGCCCTTCATTGCCTATTTTCCGGGAGTGATCAAAGCCAACACCCTAGACCACCGGCCGGCGCACGTGGTTGACCTGATGGCGACCTGCCTGGACCTGGCCGGCGTTGCCTATCCGGCTGCCTTCCGGGGAAACCCGGTCACGCCAACCGAAGGCGTAAGCCTGACGCCCCTGTTCAAAGGACAGCCCTGGACCGGACACCAAGCCATTTTCTTTGAACACGTGGGCAACCGGGCCGTACGGCAAGGCGACTGGAAGATAGTTTCCAGCCATCCGGAGACCACCTGGCACCTGTATAACCTCAAAAATGACCGTTCCGAACTTACCGACCTGAGCGCCGGGCAACCGGAAAAAGTAAAAGAATTGGCGGCCCTCTACGAGGCCTGGGCCAGCCGGGCCGGGGTGCTGCCCCGGGAACAGGTAGCCCGGAAGGAGTAATGCTGCCGTAAAGAAACCACTCTGCTTGCTACGGACCCGGGGCAAATGCATAGTTTTACCGCAATGGCGCAGGATTACGACAAGATTTTCCGGGAAGTACTGAAGGACATTTTTCCGGCCGTAGCCCGGAAAGTACTGGGCATTCCCGAGGGGCAGTACAAACCTTTGCCGGTGGATTTGCAGTATACTTCCGAACGGGAAGCCGATCAACTCTGGGAAGTCACTCCCACCACAGGAGAGCCTTTCGTGCTGCACTGCGAATTTCAGAGCACAAATGACAAGCAGATGCTTGCCAGGATGCTCCTCTACTACGGCTTTTTGTACTACCAGAAGAAACTGCCGGTCCATCAGTACGTGCTTTACGTAGGCAGGGACAAGCCGCAAATGGACCATCAGCTGCAAGTCAGGAGCCTGATTTTCTCCTACCGGTTGGTAGACCTGAAAACCTTTCCCCTACCAGACCTTTCTCCAGTCGGATCACAGCGAAGAGGTACTGCTGGCCATCCTGGCCGACTTCCGGGACGAGTCCGGGGAGTTGGTTGCCGAAAAGATAATTGCTAAATTGGAGGAACTGTCCGGCGGAAAGCTGGAGTTATCGCAACGTCAGGCGAGAGCAAAAGAAACAAATAAAGTATTAACTTTTCCTGAAAAACTCATACCCTTTGGCTAACGATTACGACAAGATACTTAAAGAAAATATTGCTGCTTTACTTTTACCGCTGACAGAAAAGTACCTGAATATTAAAATCAAGGATAGCCGCGAACTGAAAGACAAGCTGCAAACTACCATAGAAAAAGAGCCAGACTTTATACGGATTGTGAAGTCCGATACTGAAGAAGAGTTCATCCTGCACATAGAATTTCAGAGCCAGGATGAAGAAGGGATGATTTACCGGATGCAGGAGTATTATGGATTGCTGCGCAGAAAGCATCAACTACCGATAAAGCAATTTGTCATCTATTTGGGTAAACAGGCATCTAAAATGCCAACCCGGTTGACACCGGACGAGGTATTTACCGGCTTTACCCTGAAAAGCTTACGTGACTATTCTTACGAAAACCTGTTGAATTCGCAGATTCCAGAGGAGATAATCTTAGCTATTCTGAGTGATTTCAACAAGCAGAAATCCACAGAAGTAATCCGGCGGATATTAGAAAAGTTAAAAGAAATCGGAGCAGAAGAAATTACGTTAAGAAAATTTATCCGCCAGTTGGCTGTTTTAGCCAGGCTACGCAACTTGACAAAAGAAACACAAAAACAGATACAGGATATGGGACTTACCTACAATATTACTGAAGATTACCTTTTCCAGGAAGGCCAGAAGAGTAGAGAAAAAGCTATGATTATTAAAATGCTGAAAGATAAAACATTAAGCGTTGAGAAGATTGCTGAGATTGCAGAAGTAACAGTGGATTATGTGAAACAAGTAGAAAAAGAGTTGAAAAAATAAAGCCCTCGCCTAACGCCTGACATTAGCTATTCCAGTCACCAGGCCGCCAACGCGCAGAGCTCGAACAGGAGGCCACGGCGCTGTATAACCATGTCCAGGCCCTGCAACTGGTACGTTTAGCTGTACTGAGAAATTTAGGCAAAACCGTATTTAACCTGTCAAAGAAGATGGCCATTACCATTGACATTAAAGAAGACGCCCTCGCTAGGTCAGGAGGAAGGCAAACAAGAAACGGCCTTGAATATGCTCAAAGAAGGCTTTCCGGAAGAAGTCGTGGCGCGGATCACCGGACTGCCCCCGGAGCGCATTGCCCAGCTCAAACAGCAACTGGAAGCCGGCCGGTAAGGGGAATGGTGTATAGGGTATTTTTGATATGCCATCACTTAAAATTTTAAGATTCACAATTTAAAATTGCGCAGCTACCCGGCGGTTCACCGGCGGGCCGGCTGACCGTAGGCCGGGTTGGGCACGGGCATCCGGGCGTTGACTGCCCGACGCCAGTCTTGCAGCCGCCGGTGCAGTTCAGCGGCTTTGTCCGGCATTTCTCCGGCTAAATCCCGCGTTTCGCCTATGTCTTCCCGCACGTTATACAGTTCCAGACGGCCGTCTTCGTAAAATTCGATCAGCTTATAGTCTCCCTGCCGGACGGCGCCGCCCGGTTTGCCGCCCTGGTTGCTGTAGTGCGGGTAATGCCAGAAAATAGCCTCCCGTTCGCCCTGCCTCCCCTGCAGGAGCGGCAGAAAACTTTTCCCGTCCACGGGCGGAGTACCGGCCGTGATTCCGGCTATTTCCAGCAGGGTCGGATAAAAGTCTACGCTGCTCACCGGCACGCGGCACTCCGAACCCGCTTTGATCCGGCCGGGCCAGGCCACAATGAGGGGCTCGCGGATGCCGCCTTCGTAGAGGTGTCCCTTGCCCTTCCGGAGCGGCGCATTGGAAGTAGCCGGCGTATGAGGCCCCTCCCTGACGGAAAGTCCGCCGTTGTCGGACATAAAAATAAATACGGTATTCTCCGATAGCCCCTTTTCCCGCAGGGCCCGGGTGATCCGGCCTACGCTGTGGTCCACGCTCCCGGTCATGGCGGCGTAATGGGGGTTGAAGGCAGCCGTATCGGAGCCGGCTTTCTGCCGGTACTTCTGCAGCAGATCCGGCCTGGGCTGGATGGGGATATGGACGGCATAGTGCGCCAGGTACAGGAAAAAGGGCTTTTCGCGGTTGGCTTCGATAAACTGAATGGCTTCGGTGGTGAGGCGGTCGGTCAGGTATTCACCTTCCCGGCCACCCGCCCGCAGTTCCGGCAGGCTGAAACCATCATTCACGTGGTAGGGATAGAAGTAGCCCGGCGGCGTACCGTAATGGTAGCTGGCGATGCTGGTATCAAACCCATGATTTTTGGGCAGAAAAGGTGCCTTGCCCAGGTGCCACTTGCCGATGCTGGCCGTGGCGTAGCCGTTTTTCCGCAGGATTTCCGCCAGCGTGTGCTCCTCAAGGGGCAGTTCCAGCCGGAAATCCGGCGGCAGCAGCTTATCCGTGGGTTGCGGGCCTTTGGTGTGCTGCCGGCCGGGGATCCAGTCGGTGATGTTCAGCGTAGCCGGATACTTACCCGTGAGGATGCTGGCCCGGGTAGGCGAACAAACGGGACAGGCCGCGTAAGCATCGGTGAATTTCATGCCCCGGGCGGCCAGTTGGTCAATGGCCGGCGTTTCGGCGAAGCGGTTGCCGAAGCAGCCCACGTCACTCCAGCCCATATCGTCCACCAGCAGGAACACGATGTTCGGGGGACGCCTGCCCTGCTTTTGTTCCGGGCGGTTGACCTGACAGCTGGTCGGTGACAGCCAGATTACCGTTAACAGAAAAATAAACAGGCAGTCTGTCCGTAGCGTCATAAAGAAAAATTTACTGAAGTGCAGGAATAATTCACAGAACTTACGTACCTGTGCCAGCCCGGCCCTGGCAAGGGCACGGACTATACTATACATAAACACCCGGTCACTTTTGCCCGGTTGCTCAGATGCTGATGGCCCGGTCCCGGGCAATTACCTTCCAGCTTTTTACGCACCGGTGATCTTCCACCACCCACACGGAATCGTACAGCGCCACCGTGGGGCAAATGTGCCAGGGAACGCCGTACCACACCTGCCCGACCGGGTGTTTGTCCGCATCGGGCACCCGCACCACCAGGTGCTCCTCACTCTGGCTGAGCGGTTTTGCGTCCGCCACGTTCAAAAATCTGATCCGCGGCAAGGGATTCTCGGCGGCTACCGACTTATGCCCCACGTCAAGGCACAGGGTATGGGCGTCCACTTTGGAAATCACTCTCACCAGCAGCACGGCGGCAACGGCAAAAAGCAGGTCCGGCAGCGTGGTCCGGTACCCTTCGTCCCAGAAAACGAACGTGCCCGGGCTTACTTCTACCCCGGGCTGCCCCGCGTACCGGGGGAAGGTGGGGGTGCCGCCCATTACCAGTTTTAGGGGGGCGCCGGTCAGGGCTTCGAGGCTTTCTCTGACGGCGGCTACCCGCGCAAACACTTCGTCGGCCTGCCGCTGCCGGACCGCCAGATCGGTGTCGTGAATGTGGCCGTCGTAGGCGTGCAGCCCAACTACGCCCAGGGACGGCAGGGTTTGCAGATACCGGTACAGGGCTACGGCATTTTCCGGCGGCACACCGGTCCGGTTCATGCCCACGTTCAGGTCCACGTAAACGTTCATTGTCCGGCCGGCAAAAGCGGATGCCAGTTCCCGGGCGGTCTGTTCGTTGTCAACCAGACAGGCAAACTGCACCCGGGGGAATGCCCCCACCAAGGCAGCCAGTCGCCTGATTTTTGGTCCGGCCGGCTGATAAGCGAGTAAAACATCGGCGGCGCCAGCCCCGGCCAGCATCTCAGCTTCGGCAATGGTGGCGCATTTGAATCTGGTAATTCCTCCGGCCAGCAGCAGTTGCGTGACTTCCGCCATCTTGTGCGTTTTTACGTGCGGCCGCAGCACCGCGGCATCCGGCACCAGCGCCTTAACCAGCGTGATGTTAGACCTGATCCGCCCGGGGTACACCAGCAGGGCCGGGGAGTCCACCTCGTGCTCATTCGCAATCCGGTACCATTCTTCCATGCTACGGCAAAGGTTTTACGGCGGCTGACTGATTGTCTTTCAAACGCCAGATGCCGGACGGCGTACGGGCCTTTTGTAAATACTCCTCCAGTTGCGCTACCACCGACGGATGCGCGGCTGCCACGTTTTGCCGTTCCCCGGCATCCGGTTGCAGGTTATACAGCTCCAGGGGCTGCGACGGACCCGGCCGGAAGCCTTTCCAGTCGCCCATCCGGATGGCCTGGCTGGAGGTTTTGTTCTCGTGGAACTCCCAGTACAGGTACGGGTGCTGTGGCTGCTGTTTGCCCAGTAACTCGGGCAGGTACGAAATCCCGTCGGTTGGCGGGGCCTGGATGCCCGCCAGCTCGGCAGCGGTCGGCATAAAATCCCAGAAGGCGGATACGTGGTTACTCACCGCACCGGCTTTGACCGTGCCCGGCCAGCGCACAATAAAAGGGACCCGGATGCCGCCTTCGTACAAATCCCGCTTCACGCCCCGCAAGGGACCGGCACTGTTGAAAAAGGCCGGATCGGCACCGGCTTCCTGATGCGGTCCGTTGTCACTGGTGAAGATGACAATCGTATTTTCATCCAGACCCAGTTTTTTCAACTGGTCTAATACCCGTCCCACGTGCTGGTCGAGGCGGGTGACCATGGCGGCAAAAGCCGCGCGGGGAGTTGCCTGCGAATTGTACGTGCCCAGGCTGTCGTCTATCCGCTTGCCCTGCGAAGGTTTTACGTAGGGTTTCTCGGGAAACCTGCCCTTGAACTGCGCCAGAACTTCGTCGTCCGGATGCAGCAGTTCGGCGTGGGGGATGGTATAAGCCAGGTACAGAAAAAATGGTTGTTTGTTTTCCTTGTTCTTCTCCAAAAACGTGAGGGCTTCTTCCGTGAACAGGTCCTGGACGTATTGTTCCCGTTTTCCGTTCCGGTTGCCGGGCAGTTCTACTTTCCCGCCGTTGCGCCACAGGTATTCGGGGTAAAAGAAATGCGCGTGGCCCTGGTTGAGAAAACCGAACGAATAATCGAAACCCTGCCGGGTGGGTTCGCCGGTGGTCCCTTCCACGCCCAGGCCCCATTTGCCCACCAGCCCGGTGGTGTATCCGGCTTTTTTCAGGACTTCGGCCAAGGTACTATCCGCCGGCCTCAGTTCCACGCCGGCGCCAAAACCTTTCGGCCCGGTTTCGTAATTCCCGCGGATCAGCGCGTGGCCGGTATGCAGGCCGGTCATGAGGGCTGCCCGGGAAGGGGCGCACACCGGGCTGCCGGCGTAATGCTGGGTAAAACGCATCCCTTCTGCCGCCATCTGGTCCAGGTGGGGCGTGCTGAACCTGGTCTGGCCGTAGCAGCTCAGGTCGCCGTAGCCCAGGTCGTCGGCCAGGATGTAAATGATGTTGGGCCGAACCGTTCCGGTTGCTTTTGTTTCCGCGCCTTCCCTGACTTTGCCCGAACACGCCGGCAAAATCGTACCCAGCAGTAAAATGAAAAGAAACCTCCGGATAGTCATGGATATAGCTTGAGTTTGAGACTGGAGACGTTAGGTAATGACTGCTGCGCAAGATACTACTTTAACCAGTGTTTCCCCCTCTCATTCCCGGAGGGAATGAGAGGGGGAAACACACCTTTTTAACCGTTGCCTGACTGAGAATAAGCTAAACGCATTCCGCTCAGCTACTCAACGTGATTGTCTCACATTTCCTGTCTGAAATCTGTCTTCTAATTCCATCCCGCGTTTTGTTCCAGGTTCGGGGTGAAGTTCAATTCGGTCTGGGGGAACGGAAAACGGTACATTTCCGGCCGGAAAACCCGGGTCTGCACCACGAACCTGGTGTAGGTCAGGTTCGTGCCGCTGCCGGTGATCCGCATGCCCGTGACGGGTTTATTCAAAAACTCTTCCCCTTTCTGCCAGCGGCGCACGTCAAAGAACCGGTGGTCTTCAAAACACAGTTCCACGCGGCGTTCATTCTGAATCCGTAACCGCATCGCCTCTTTGCTGCGCTCTACGTAAGCCGGCCCGGCCGGATTGGTGCTCTGCAGGGGAGGGTTCTGGGAAGCGGCTGCCGACCCCGGTCTTTGCCTGACCAGGTTGATGGCGGCATATACTTCCGGAACCGGTCCCTGCGCTTCGTTCAGCGCCTCGGCGTAATTCAACAGCACTTCGGCGTACCGCAGGTATACCCAGGCTTTCCGGTTGGCGCCGGTACCCGTGCTCATGTACTTGCCCAGGTAGTAGCCCGTCTGGGTGACCCGGCCCACCTGGCTGGAAGGGTTGTTATCCTTCTGCCCTTCTATCACATTGATGGGAACGTTTCTGAAAACCTTGCCGTGGTAGTTGATGAACAGGGCCAGCCGGGAATCCCGGTTGGCGTACGGGTTGGCCGGGTTGTAGCCGGAAGAGGGGTCTGCCACGCCATCTACCACGGGTACTTTCCCGGTCGTCCGCATTTCAAAGGCATCTACCAGTTCCTGGGTTGGGTTGGTGCGTCCCAGGCCGTTGTTGTAGCTGGGCGGGGCATTGGTGTTGTCAATAATGGCGGTGTTCACCGACTGGGCCGCAAAAATAACTTCCTGGTTGAAGGGCAAGCTTCCGTAGTTCCACAAATTGGGCAACTGGGCGTAGGTCAGCAGTCCGTGGCCGGCACCTGCTCCATCCATTACTGCCTCGGCTGCATCCGCCGCGGCCTGCCATTTCTGCGGATCACCGGCGGGATTATTCAGGGGGCTGGCTGCGTAAAGCAAAGCCCGGGCTTTCAGGGCCAGGGCCGCTGCCTTGGTGGCTCTCCCCTTATCGGTACCGGATTGCTGGGCGGTGGTGGCGGCCGGAATTCTGGCGGCGGCTTCGTCGCAGTCGGCCACAATCTGGGCAACCACTTCTTCAAACGTGTTTTTAGGCTGGTTCAGATTGTCTTCGATGCTGAAGGAACGGGGGGCCAGGATAATGGCTCCGTACCGCTTCATCAGTTCAAAATGAAAAAAAGCCCTCAGGAAATAAGCCTCTCCCATCAGGGAAGCAATGTCGGAATTGCCGATGGGTCGGATGGCGCTGGTGGGCGCGTTTTCCAGAAACAGATTGGCCCGGCGCAGGAAGTGATACCCTTCGCCGTAGAAAGGATCATACGTGCGGGTCGGGCCCCAGCTGCCGTTGTTGAGAATGTTGATCCGGGAACCAAGGTTGGCGCTGACGGCCTCATCGCTGCCCGCCGCAAAGCTGAGTTCGCGGTTCAGTTCCCCGAACCGGCCTACTGCCAGATCCACATCAGAGGAGGATTCGCCGAACCGGTTGATGCTGTTCCCCGCCCCGAAATAAACCGTATTCAAAAACCCCCGGGCGTGTTCATTGGACCGCCAGATTTCGGGCCCTCCGAGGGTGCCGTCTATCACGTGATCGTATTCCAGGTAGTCCTGTTTACAGGCCGGCAGGCTTAGCAACAGCAGGCAGAAACAGGCTGCTATTTTTACAGATATCTTTATCATAAGAAGGGAGACATTGGATTTTAGACATCAGATGCAGGATAAGAACCTGACAGTGTAGGGGTTGCCTTGATGAAATGATTATAGTTCGGCGCTTAAGCCCACGGAGAAAGTCCGGGTGTACGGATACGCACCACTGAGCCGGCCGGCGTACGGCAACTCAGGGTCTACATTCAGGTTGAGTTTCGTAAAGGTAAAGGCGTTGTAGGCACTCAGGTACAGGCGCACCCCCTGGGTTCTGATTTTACTGGCCAGGGTACGGGGCAGGTTAACGCCCAGCTCCAGGGTCCGGAGCTTCACGTAATCACCGTCCCGCAGCCAGAAATCGGACGGAGCCCGGTTATGGCCCTGATCAGCCAGTCCCAGCCGCGGGTACTGCGCCGCAGCGGCCGTAGCCGGGGTCCAGCGGCCAAAAGTTTCCCGGTTAAAGCCGTTGGGACCGGCAATCACCACGTTGCTGATGTCTATGGTCCGGCCGGCAACGCCCGCAAACTGGGCATTCAGATCAAATATGCCGTACCGGAGCACGGTCCCGAAGCCAAAATAACTGCCCGGCGTGAACCTTTTATCCAGCCGTACCCGGTCAAAGGCGTCAATGACCCCGTCGCTGTTCTGATCCATGTAGCGGATGTCTCCCGGCACTAGGTTCGCGGATAGAGTAGAGGTGACCCCGTGCGCCGCAATTTCGTCGGTGTTCTGGTAAATCCCGTCGGAAATGTAGTACAATGAAGTGCCCACCGGATGTCCGATGGAACTCTGGTACGCGGGCAGACTCGACTGGCCGCCCTGGTTCACGATTTTGTCCGCTGACAGCAGCAGGTTGGCGTTCAGGGAAAGAGCCAGCCGGCCGAGCTGCCGGTTGTAGAAAAGGGAACTTTCAATCCCCCTGTTCTCTACGATTCCTTCATTGACATCGCTGATCAGCGCCTCTTCATTGCCGGTAAACTGGCCCAGGATGGAGGGGACGGAGGGAGCCGTCAGAATCCCGGTGCGCCGGTTCTGAAACACGTCCACCGTAGCTGACAGGGCACTCTTGAACAGATCAAAATCAACGCCGGCGTTGGTGGTGGTGAGGGTTTCCCAGGTAACCAGCGGGTTGCCGATGCTGAACTCCCGGGCCGAATTGGTAGTCGAAAAACTGTTGCCGAATTGGTAACCGCCCCCGGTAAAACTGCGGACGTACGAAGTCCGGTACGGAAATCTCCGGCCGAAATCCACGTTGCCGTTGCCGCTCTGCCCGTAGGAAGCCCGCAGTTTGAGGTAACTCAGGACCCGGTTGCCGGCCAGAAACTTCTCATCCGACACGATCCAGCCCGCCGACACGGCCGGAAAGAAGCCGTAACGATCTCCAGGCGGCAGATTGTCTACCCCCGAGTAGCCCGCTGTGAGCCCCAGCAGGTACCGCTGCCGGAAGCTGTACTCCACCCGGCCCGACAACCCCTGTACCCGTTCGTCAATGGTGCTGAAAGGAATCCGCGTTGCCCGCATGCCCCGCACGGAGGCGTTTATCTGATGGTCACCGAAAGCCCGGTCGTAGTCAAACCCGGCCCACAGTTCATTGGAGCGGAAGGCGGCATTGAAAGGCGTGTTCAGGTACCCCAGCCTTATCTCTGTTCCGTACACCAGGGGGGCATTTTCGTTTCGCTGGTCAACCACCTCGTAGTCTTGCCGCCGGCCGTGGGTGTAGTCGCCCTGGGCGTCGTAGGTAGCCAGCACGTGGGCCGACAGGCCCTTGAGCAGGTTATCCAGCTTCTGCCGGGCCGTAACCGTAGCCAGCCCTACTCTTTGAATGTTCGTCCGGAAGCCCCGGGAGGTGAGTTCGCCCAGGATATTACTCTGGAAATCAACGTTGCCGCCGAAGCTTCCGTCCGGGTTGCGGATGGGATATGCATCGGGCCGGGTGTTGTAAATCATCCCCAGTATTTCTCCGGTATTGCTGTCCTGGTGCGGGTTCTTCCGGAGTTCGGACCGGCCGGCCAGGTTCACCGAAACCGTAAGCGAGTTGGTTACGTCAAAATCAATCGTGCCGCGGAAATTGACCCGGTTATAGGTGTTGTTGGTATTGAAGTTAGGCGTGCTGGTCTGCGCAAACAGGCCCTGCTGGTTCAGGTAGCCCAGCATGGCGTAATAGCGGACCCGGCTGCTGCCTCCGCTGGCCGATACCACATGACGGCTGATGGGCGAAGATTTCCGCAGGAACTGGTCTACGTAGTTATTATCCGGAAACCGGTATGGATCGGTCCGGTTCCGGAAGGCGTCCAGTGCGTTCTGGTCGTACACGGGGCTGGCATCCGGGTTGTCGTTCAGTTGTGCCTCATTGTAGAGGGTAGCGTAATCATACGAGTTCAGCGGCTCAATGAGGTGGTCGGGCCGCTGAAAACCAACCTGCGACTGGAAGCGGATGCCGGACTGGGTGGCGCTGCCTTTTCTGGTCGTAACCAGTACCACCCCGTTGGCGCCCCTCATGCCGTACCACGCCAGCGAGGCGGCATCTTTCAGTACGGTAATGTTTTCAATTTCACTCAGGTCCAGGTCCTGGAGCTCACGCTCCGCACCGTCTACCAATACCAGCGCATCCCTTCCACCGAAAGCGGAGAGCCCCCTGACCTGAAAAGTGCTGAAGTCGGACCCGGGCCGGGTATCAATCTGCAAAACATTGAGGCCGGCCAGCCGGCCGGAAAGCACGTTGGTGAGGGCGCTGGTGGAGGGCTGCGGCAGGTCGTCGGCTCTGACCGAAGAAACGGCCCCCGTCAGGTACCGCCTTTTACGGGTGCCGGAAGGAATTTCCACCTCGTCGGCATCGCCGGCGTGGACTTTGGCCGGCTCCAGCACGGCCTTCAGATCGGTGATACCCCGGCTGAGGGGAAACAGGGTGGTCAGATAGCCCGGCTTTTTGAAGACAAGCACGTCGGTCGGTTCGGCCGACAGGGTAAACCTGCCTTCCGCATCAGTTACCGTGGAAATGTCCTTCTCCTGTACTTCCACGGTTACTCCGGCCACGCCGGCATTGTTTTTATCGGTCAGTATGCCGGTATACGTTTTTTCTCCCTGGGCGCTGGCCATCATGCTGACGGACAGGCACAGCAGGAGGCATACCCATTTAAGTGTTGTACATGGATGCTTCATTTCATTCCTTTTTAAAAGTTGTCTGATACTAGAGTAAGAAAGTAGCCCGGCCGGGGTCAGAACACCGGCCAGCCGGGATTCTGCTGTACCTGGTTGCCTTTCACCATTTCGCTCCGGGGAATGGGATAAAGGTGCATGTGGTCTTCAAAGACCCGCTGGTATCCCTGCCCCATCAGGGTAGGTGTATAGGTAAAAGTATTGCCGGTTTTTTTCACATCCATCCGGTAAATGGGCTGCGCCACGATCTCTTTGCCCTTTTTCCAGCGTAAAATATCCCACCACCGCATGTCCTCGAAAGCCAGTTCCACGGCGCGTTCATTGTGAATCAGTTCGCGCATATTGTTCTGACTGAGGGCCATGCCGCGGTTGGCGAAAGTGACGGCTACCGGAGGCATGCCCACCCGTGCCCTGATCTGGTCAAGGTAGGGGACGGCGGCGGCAAAATTGCCGGTTTCGTTGACCGCTTCGGCGTAGTTGAGCAGCACCTCGCCGTAGCGGAAGAAGACATAGTTGAGCAATGCCCCGGCGTTGGGCGTACTGCTTTTGAGTTCTTCCGGCCACATCTTCCGGCAGTAATAACCGGTGCTGGTAAACCGGGCAGGGCTGGCGCCGGCGTCTATGCCGTAGGTAGTCTGGCCGCCGGCCGCCGCGGGCGGCGTGTACCAGATCTGCATTCCGCCGGTGCGGTCCGGCCAGGGATGCGTGTTGTACAGGACGTTATGGGCCAGGCGGTCGTCCCGGTTGGCGTAGGGGTTGGCCGGATTATAAGCAGAGCGCGGGTCGGTAATGCGCCGGCCGCTCTTCATCTCGTACAGGTCCACGTGGTTTTGCGTGGGATTGAGTACCCCGGCCGTCCCACCCGAACCCGGTGATATGACGTACTGCCCGAAGAAGTTATTGTCCGCAAAGGCCCGCGGCCCCCGGATGTAGGCCATGATGTACTCGCGCGAGGTGGGCACTTCGAGCAGCCGGCGGTAATCCGGGTGCAGGCTGTATTTGTTCATTCTGATCACATCCATGGCTGCATCCGCGGCCTTCTGCCACTTGCCCGGATCATTGGCAGGGTTATGCAGGGGGCTGGCCGCCAGCAGCAGCAATCTGGCCCGCAGGGCCCGCACGGTACCCAGATCCGCCCGGCCATTGTTGCCGCTGATATCGCCGACGGCTTCGTTGGGGTTCCAGCCCGTTGCGGTGGTGTACACCAGTTCTCCCTCGGGGGTTTGGAACTCGGTTACCCCCATGAAAAGCTGTTCGGCTTCATCCAGATCTTTTTTAATGAAGGCTACTGTTTCTTCAAAGGTGCTTCTGGGCACATTCAGGTCCGGATTGGTGCCGGTGGCGTCAAGGTACACGGCTTTGTCAGCCAGGATTACGCCACCGTACCGCTTGGCCAGTTCAAAGTGAAAAAATGCCCTCAGAAAGAGCTGCTGCGCCTTGATGAGGTCTTTGTTCAGCCGGGGTTCCTTCTCCCAGGGCACCTTGTCGAATTGTTCCAGCGTCACGTTGACCTGCCGGATGCCCTGGTAGGTGCGGATGTAGGGTGGCACGCTCCGGCTGTTGGCGGTCGTCGCGGTGACGTCGGTGGCGTTGATGGGATTCATCCAGTCACCCTTGTTCATGGCTACAATCGCCACGTCGAGGCTGCCGGATACGGCTTCGTCGGTAAACTCGGAAATCGTGCCCCGGAAGGGCTGGCCTCCGGCACCCAGTCTGCCGTAATCGTTTACTGTGAAGGTGTAGGAGCGGTCGGCAAAGCGGCTGGCCAGCATCGGGTCGGCAAACACATCTTCTTTGGTCTGGTCCACCCCGGGGTCCCGCTGCAGGTAATCTTCCCCGCAGGCACTCAGCAATAGAACGGCGGGTATGACTGCAATATGAGCAAACTTCATAAGAGAGTTGTTGGTTATTCGTTGTCTGTTGTATCATCCACTGCCGGTTATCACGGTATTACCTCAAGTCTGAGGTCTCCCGTCTCCTGCCTTACCCTTTGGATCAGAGGGTAAGGCGCAGGTTAAACTGGAACGTCCTTACGTTGGGGTAAGTCACCCCCCGGATGACATAGTAGCCCACATCGCGGTCATCGTTGTTCTCCGGGTCCAGGCCGAGGAACCGCGTCCAGGTGTACAGACTCTGGCCGGTTACGCCGATGTTGGCGCTGCTCACGCCCAGCCGGGAAGTAAACACGGCCGGCAGCTGGTAAGACAATTCGACGTTGCGCAGTTTGATGAAACTGGCATCCTGGAGATTGAAGGCATTGAGCCCTCCGTTGCCGCTGGAATAAAATATATTTCTGCCCGAGGTGGGCGTCCGGACGGCCGGGTACCTGGCATCCCGGTTGTCGGGCGTCCAGCGGTCCAGCTGGTGGGGGAACCACTGCACCGTATTGTCATTGGGATTGAACTCGGAACTGACTTTGTCCACGGCCTGCAGCAGGAAGCTGAAGCGGAGGCCTTTAAAGGCGATGTAAGGCTCCAGGCTGTACTGATCCTGCGGAATGTCGCTGTACCCGATGTTGGTGAAATCCAGGTAATCAATGGCGCCGTCCCGATTAATGTCCACCAGCCTGATGTCGCCGGGCATGAACGGAAACCCGGCGTATTTGGGGCCTGCGTCTACTTCTTCCTGACTCTGGTAGAAGCCGTCGGTGGCGTACCCGCGGAACTGATTGATGGCCGTACCGGTCAGCCGCAGGTTCGGGAGGGTCTCGTTTACGGGATCGTCGGCGATGAGGCGTTTGTTCTTGATGTGGCTGAACTGGAAGGTCAGCCCGTAATCAAATGCCCCGCTCCGGTTGGCCAGCCGCAGTTCCAGTTCAATGCCGGCGTTGTAGTTCTTCCCGTAATTGTAATTGGGCAGGGGCTCCCCGTAAGTCACCGGGGTGGAGTTCACCCGGGTGAGCAGGATGTCGCTGCGGGTTTCGTCAAACACGTCAGCCGTGATCTGGATCCGGTTGCTGAAGAAATTGGCTTCGATGCCCAGGTTGCGCTTGAGTGATTTTTCCCAGGTTACGTTCGGATTGCCGATCTGGGTGTGGGCGTAGGTTTGCGTAAAAGGCACCCCGGACGCCGGGGTCGGCAGCGGCTGGCGCGGGTCGTAGTTGTTTCGGGGAAAAGCACTCGGATTGCCAAAATAGAAGTTGCTGAAATGCCCGGTAGCCGGGCCGTACCCGTCCAGGTATATGAACCGGCCCGGCGAACCAAAGCCGACCATGCCGTACGAACCGCGGATTTTCAGGTAATCCAATCCCCGTTGCCGGAGGCCGCGCATGAAGTTCTCCTCGCTGAGGGTGTAGCCCAGGCCCACCGTCGGGAAAAATCCGTACCGTTCATTCTGGGGGTAGTTCTCCGAGCCCTGGTAAGCACCGTTGAACTCGGCGTAATACTTGTCTTTGAAATTATAGGCCGACCGGTACACCAGGCCCTGGAAGGTCCGGGGCGCGGCCCCGCCCGCCAGGGCGTCGTATTCGCGGGTGGCCACCGTGGCCGCCGAAACTTTGTGGGGCCCGAACTGGCGGGAGTACTCCAGTCGCAGTTGCAGGTTGGTTTTCAGCTTGCCTTCGGTATTACCGCCCCGGGCGTTCAATCCGTCTTCAATCTGGTACACGTCCGGGTTGGGGAAAGCCGGCACGATTTCCCGGGTATCCCGGTCCACCAGATACCGGGCCGCCGAGCCGTTTTGCAGCCGGATGGTGTTGGAGATGTGGTCATAGGCGAAGGTCCCGACCAGGTTCAGGCCCTTGGTAATGAAGTCCAGTTTCTGGTTCAGGAGAATCGTGCTTTCCAGCACGTTTCTTTCCTGCGCGGTATACCCGCCCCTTTTGAGCCCGGCGTACGGGTTTGACCGGATCAGTCCGCCGAAACCCACGCCGCTGATCTGGTTGTAGAGGTCGTCCAGTTCCCGCATTTCGGGGGTGCTCCGGTCGGTGTATTCCGGGAAAAACGGCATGGCCCAGGAGGGCGTGGTATAAATGGTCCGGAATAATCCTTCCGAGCCGGTGGCAAAACCATCGGCCGGATTGAGTTGACCGTTTATCTGCCGGGGGGTGTATTCATTCTCTACCCGCCCGGCCAGGTTCAGGGACAACGTGGTGGTACGGGTCAGGTTAAAATCAAGGTTGGAACGGAAGTTGGTCCGGTTGGCGGAGGGCGTCGTCCGGTAACCGGCCGGCGTATCGAAATTCTTGTACAGCCCGTCTTCGAACATGTAGCCCAGGGATATGAAAAAAGAGGCTTTTTTGGTGCCGCCCCGGAAGGAAAGATTGTGCTGCGTCCGGAGCCAGGATTTGCGGATCATTTCGTCCATCCAGTTCACGTTCGGGTACAGCAGCGGGTCGTCGCCCCGCCGGAAAGCTTCAATGTCTTCGGGGGTGAAAAACTTGGGGTGGGTCAACTGACCGATGGCGGCCATATTGTCTTCGGCTTCGCTCTGCAGCATGGCGCTTTCGTAGGAGCCCAGCGGTTGCGGAACCTGGGAAAAGTTTTGTACGCCCACGCTGCCGCTGTAGGCAATCGCCGTTCTGCCCGGTTTGCCCCGTTTGGTGGTCACCACGATCACGCCATTGGCACCCTTCAGACCAAACAGGGCCGTGGAAGCGGCATCTTTCAGGGTGCTGATTGATTCAATGTCATTGGGATCAATGTCGCCAAAGGTTTCTCTTTCTACTCCGTCCACGATAATGAGCGCCTGTGAGTTGGCCGAAGCCCGCCCGCGGATGTAGATCTGGGCGGCGCTGTTGCCGGGCCTGCCCTGGGGCTGGCGGGTTATTACACCCACCATCCGCCCGGTGATCGCATTGGTCACATCGCCCACCGGCGCTTTTACAATGTCTTCCGCCTTAATGGTGCTGATGGCAGCGGTCTGTTCGGCTTTTGTCTGCGTACCGAAGCCCAGCACGACCACTTCGCTGAGGGCTTTCACGTCGGACTCCAGGGAAACGTTGAGGACAGTCTGATTACCTACCGGCACTTCCCGGGTTGTGTAGCCGATAAATGACATGATCAGGGTATTCCCGCCATCGGGCAACTGCAGGGTATACTTGCCGTCCGAATCCGTAGTCGTGCCGATCGTGGTACCTTTGACCAGGATACTCACCCCGGGCAGCGCCTCGCCGGCTGCACTTTTCACTGTACCGCTGATGCTCCGGGCCTGCTGAGCAGACACCTCTGCAGCCATCAGGCACAACAGAAGCAGCACGTGCTGCCGGATCAGTTGCTTAAGTATTGCTTTCATCATAACGTATTGAGTTGGTTGGCAATGGTGATATTGAAAAGAAATGTATTCAACCCGCCGCACGGCAGGCAGGATATAATTAGTAGTAAACAAACAGGCTTGCGTTTATTCAGGATCAGCCAATTGAGCACCCCGGTCGCCCGGACGGGTCGGCCCCCTCATGCTCTTATCCCGCTGGCAGCTAAAACTTTTCCTGCTCAGGGGCGGCTGTCATTTTATCAAACCTATCCATTCCGGGCTCCGGATGCTATTACTATTCTTTACATTTATAATACTATTTTTCAGAAAGGCCGGACAGGGTTGCTAATTTTTGGCCATCCGGCCGTCCAGCGCTTTCTTGCAACGTAGTTGCTTTTCCGGACCGCTGAGCGTATGTGCGGATGGGCAGCAACCGCTGCTACCCGCCCACTTACCCTTCTCCCCCTATGTCCAGAGTCTGTAAGCTGCTGCTGCTGTTTGGTTTGCTGAGCGGCGCCTGCCGGCAATCCCCGCCGTTCGACATCATCATTAAAAACGGCACGGTTTACGACGGTACCGGCACGGCTCCCGTGCGGGCCGACATCGGCATCAGCGGGGATAAAATCACGGCGGCGGGGGATTTAGCAGCCGCCAAAGCCGGTACGGTCATTGAGGCCGAAGGCCTGGCCGTGGCCCCCGGTTTCGTTGATCTGCACGTCCACCTGGAGCCCATTTCTGAGTTGTCCAGTGCCGGTCGGGGTGAACTATACTTTAAACGGGGTGGATCACCGATTTGTCAAAGAGTTGGAAGTAAAGGGTTAATAAGGCTTGGCGTTGCTTCTGGCGGGTGGCGTTGGCCTCAGGCAAGGTTTGCTCAATGGCCAAGGAGAAACCGGGAAAGTCTTCGTGGAAGCCCGCATAGAGGCACGTCTTCCTGAGCCACTTCCATAAGCGTTCAATAATATTGAGATCAGGCCGACAGGCAGGAACAAAAGGTGAATGGATAGCTTTTGGTCCGCCTGACGAGCCGGCAATGCTGATAACGGGCGTTGTCCAGGACAATACAGAGGGGCGGATAAACAGGCGTGAGAATGACCACAAGCAACAAACACGCCCATCACAAAGTGAGCCGGGTCCATAAACAACAAGTGTGCTTTGCCTTGCCGGATAATGGGGGTGAACGTGTCGGTTAACCAAACCGATATAGTCAGTATCTGTGTCGGGATGAACTCCGGCTGGTTGGGCAATCTGCTGACTGGTCAACCGCGTCAGATCGCATAAGTGGATTACCTCCATACGTTTCTGTACTAGCAAACAAGGGTAAAGATATTTTTCGCAGGCTCGCTACTGCCATTGCCAACGCCAAAGCGTTGGTGGAGTTCTAACGGGTAAAAGACCAGACCCCGCCGATCCAGACCGGGCAGCTGCAGGCGCAGTTCCGGCTGGCCATTGACACACAACTGGGTGATCCTTACAGTCTGCACCGTACCGGCGGGCTTGCGGCGCTTTTTGTTGATTGTTTTCCCGGTCATATTTTTGCCAGGCTAAGCAACTCCACTGTCGGGATTTTGGGGACCATCTCAAAATCAGCTTTTTACCAAATGTCCGCTTTTTGGGGTGAACTCCCCTCCCGCCGGTGGCGTGGTTACTGCGCTGAAAAGCGAAAGGCGGACGGATTCATGCCGGTCTTGCTTTTGAACAGGCGGCTGAAGTACTGCGGATACCCGAAACCGAGTTGAAAGGCGGTTTCGTTGATGGAAAGCGAAGTCGTCAGCAACAGCCGTTTCGCTTTTTCGATCAGGTGGTGGTGAATGTGCTGCTGCGTATTGTGTCCCGTCAGCGAACGCAGCATGTCGCTCAGGTAAGCCGGCGATACGTTCAGGGCATTGGCAAAGTAGTTCACGGCAGGCAGCGACACCTGGCCCTCCTGCGCGAAATAGCCGGTCAGCAACGCCTCGAAGCGGCTCAACAGGTCGTTCCCGACGGTTCTGCGCGTCATGAATTGCCGGTGGTAAAAGCGATTGGCGTAGTTAAGCAGCACGTCCAGTTGGGCCACCAGTACATCCTGCGTGAAAGCATCAATGGGCCGTTCGTATTCAGCCCGGATGCCCTGTAGCAAGTGGTCTGACGTGGCTTCCTCCTGCGCCGGCAGATGCAGGGCTTCGTGCACCTGGTAGGAGAAAAACCCGTAACCCAGTATCTTTTTGCCCAGTGGGTACCTGGTAAGCAGATCGGGGTGGAAGACCAGCATCCAGCCACTCACGGCCGAAATGTCGAGTGTATCACTGACGGCAAATACCTGACCGGGGGCCGAAAAGCCCAGCACTCCCTCACTGAAGTCGTAGGGCTGGTGCCCATAGTAGAGCAAACCCTTCAGGTTCCGCTTCAGAAAGATCGTGTACAATTGTGGTACCACCGGGGGTATGGGCAGATCAATAGCTGCCGAACGGGTGCCGCCCAAGTCAATGAGCGTGAGCAGGGGATGCGCCGGAGCGGGCAAACCGTAAAAGCGGGTATACTCCGTGACGGTGTGCAGAACGCGGATGTTTTTAAAGGAGGGTTTCATACCGCAAGGTGGTTACAGATGATCGTCAGGCAGCCACCGGGCAGCCGTCCGGGGGTGAATGAGTGGCCGGAACCGCCGTTTACCCGAACTCCGGATAGGCCGCACCGGCAACGCTGCCTGCGGGTAGAATGGCATCCAGTTCGTCCAGTTCCTGCCCGGTTAGCGTCAGGCTGGCCGCGGCGACGTTTGCTTCCAGGTACTTTCGGCGTTTTGTGCCGGGAATCGCCACCACGCCCTGCGCCAGCACCCAGGCCAGTGCCAGTTGCGCAGCCGTAACTCCCTTAGCCGCAGCCAGGGTTTTCAGCTTTTGAACCAGTTCCAGATTCTTGTAGAAATTCCCGCCCTGGTAACGGGGGAAGTTCCGGCGGGAATCCGTCGGCTCAAAATCGTCCGGCGTTTTGATTTCGCCCGACAGAAAGCCCCGGCCCAGCGGTGAGTAGCCCACAAAACCAATGCCCATCTCCCGGGTAACCTGCAAGACGCCATTCTCTTCTACTCCCCGGTCAAAGAGTGAATATTCGGTCTCCAGCGCCGTGATCGGGTGTACGGCATGTGCCCGGCGGATGATCTCAACCGGTACTTCGGAAAGCCCCAGATACCGGACTTTGCCTTCCTCCACGAGCCGGCTCATGGCGCCTGCGGTGTCTTCAATGGGTGTGTTCGGGTCGGGGCGGTGCAGGTAGTAGAGGTCAAGGTAGTCGGTTCGCAAATGCTGCAGCGACCGCTCAATGGACTTGCGTACGTACTCCGGCCGGCCGTTGAACCCATACGTCCACTGGCCGTTGTCGTCGATCCCGAAGCCAAACTTAGAGGCAATGATAAACTGATTCCGCTTGCCGCTGACGGCTTTACCGACTAATTGTTCGTTTTCAAAAGGGCCGTACACATCGGCGGTGTCGAGCAGGTTTACGCCCAGCTCCAGTGCCCGGTGAATGGTAGCAATGCTCTCGGCTTCGTCGGGGGTTCCGTATACGGTTCCGCCCGCAAAATTGGTCATGCCCATGCAACCGAGCCCCTGAGCCGGTACGTGCAGGCCCTGGCTACCCAGGGCAATTTGTCTGATAGTGGTCATCGGTTGGGATTGGATAGTTTTGAATTACTTTATTTTGACTGCAAAGATCAGTTCTCCATCCTGATGGAGAGCTATACAAATCGCAGGTATTGCAACACCAAATGCCGCTGAGATGAATTTTACCGGTAGCCCTCAACCGTGGCGCCACCGAAAATGCCTTTTTTGAGGCCGGGTGTAAAGAATAAGTCAGGTGCACTGACTTCATTGAGCATCTCCAGCTGCCCGGGCAGGAAATCAATGCCGGGCGAGGCCAGGTTATCATGCAGGTGCTCAGGCCGGCCCCAATGATGGGTGCCGTAACGCCCGGCTGGGCCGAGACCCAGGGCAAGCTGCGCCAGTGGCCGGTTCATCTGCCAGCAGAATTTGTCTACAGCTAAACAAGGGGGTAAAAAAGTAGAATGCGACTAAAAGCGGTCAGAACGTCCCAGCCAGCCAGCGAGGATAAGGAAAGATACTCACTCTTTAGGAATCTGAATGAAAAACCGGCTGCCTTTGTTTTCCTGGCTTTCTACCCAGATCCTCGATTTCTGAACAATCCAAATAGGGCTTTGCCGGTAATCAGCTATCAACTGTGCCGGATCATGATGCAAGAAGCGCAAGCAGGAAATACTTCCCATCCTGCTTATTGCACGAATGTTGATTGGAGTACATGGACGTGTTCCTGAATGGGTCTCCCTGATGAGGCAATACAACAGGAATACACGCTTTTGATGAGCGGCAACCCTGACTAACCGGTACAATATATCTGAATTATTTTAGAATTAATTTAGATATATTGTAATTTTTACCAGAAATTGCTTTCCCAGTGGACCAGCCCCATTCTCAAAATAGCGATGCAGAAGTCTGGAGTGACTTTAAAAGAGGGAGTCAGGAGGCATTCTCATACCTGTACCGTACGCATTACCGGAAGCTGTACAATTATGGGTACAGCATCATTGCCGATAAGGAATTATTGAAAGACGCCCTGCAGGAATTGTTTCTGGAGTTGTGGCGGGACCGGGAAAAATTGGGACAAGCGCAATCCATTCAGGTATACCTGCTCGTATCGTTTCGCCGGAAAGTGTTTGGCAAAATCCGCTCCATCCGTAGAAAGCGGCTGGAGAGGGAAGACCCGCCCGGCGCGGAAGATTCTTACGAGACCTCTGTTATTGCCCGGCAGGAAGAGGAGGCGCAGGGGAAACGGCTCAGCCAGGAGCTTAACTGCCTGCCTAAGCGGCAAAAAGAAGCCATCTATTTACGATTCTACCAGGAACTGACCTACCAGCAAATCACCGAGATCATGAACCTGCAGTACCAGACAGTGCGGGATTTGATCTGTAAAGGCTTGAAAACCCTGCGCCAAAATTTAAAAACCCTGCTGCTGTTCTGAATACGGCCCAGGTAACCGGATCAGACTCCCGGAAAGAAAATAACTATTTCGGTCCAGACCCGTAACCGAATGTAAATGAACAGGTTATCTGGGCTGGGGCAAATGACGTACTGTCTTAACCCGACCGGCAGCACTACCCGTCTGCCTGAAGCCGGGAAACTGGCAGGTGAAAATCGGGATGCATAAAAAATGCCCGGAGGGTGCGGTAAAGCATCGCGTACCGGAGGCAGATGCCAGCCCGGACTTGCCAGGTAAAATTTTTTTCAAAATCAACACTACAAAACCTCCGCTGCCTTCTCTCTACCAACGCAATCCAATATAGGTACTAAACCGGCTGCGGATTGACTTATTCAAAGGATAAATCGGATTTCAGTGAAATTGCCAAGACCTACGGTAGAAAGACTAGCCATGAACCGCCGCTTCCAACGCTGGGTAAAGCGTCCTACTCCAAAGCGGGATGCCTTCTGGGTGGAGTGGATGGCAGGGCAACCGGAGCGGAAGCAACTGGTAGAAGAGGCCCGGCGGCTGGTGCGGGCGGTACACTTTGCCGATGATCTGACGGAGGCTGAAATTGCCGAAGAATGGACTGCCCTGCAACATCTGGCCGGGACAACGGAACAACCGGAAGCAGCTACCGCTCTCCGCCGTTCCCTTCGCCTGGGCGTATCGGCGGCGTGGCGTGCAGCGGCCGTTTTTACCGGCTTACTCGTATCGGTTGCGCTGTTGTACGCCTTCCTGAAAGAGACGCCGTCCACGGAGCAGACGACCGGAAGCGGTGAAATCAAAACGGTGCACCTGCCCGATGGCTCCCTGGCGGTGCTCAATGCCAACTCCCGGCTCGTCTATCCGGCCGCCTGGGAAGGGGACAAGCCCCGGGAAGTATGGCTGGAGGGAGAAGCTTACTTTTCGGTTACCCACCGGGCAAACAATCAGCGGTTTATCGTCCGCTCAGCCGATGCCTTCAACATTGAAGTACTGGGGACCACTTTCACGGTGCTCAACCGGCAGGACCGGAACCGGGTGGTCCTGAACTCCGGAAAAGTCCGGCTCCAGACCGGGCCGGCCGGAGCGCGGGAACCTATCGTGATGAAACCCGGCGAATTGGTAGAGGTAGCCGGACGGGCCGGCAAGGCCCAAAGAAGGTACGTAAATCCGGCAACCTATCTTGCCTTCAAGGACCACAAACTGGTTTTTGACAATACGACGCTGGCGGAAGTGGGCCGCCAGGTCCGGGATACGTACGGGTGGCAGGTGACGTTCACGGAAGCCCCGCTGCTGACAAAAGAATTTACGGGCACCTTTCCGCTCGAAAACCCGGATTTGCTCCTGCAGGCCCTCCGCCGGACGTATCACCTGGACATGCGCCGGGAGGGGAATCAATTGCGGCTGCATTCGAAGACAACTACGCCCTGATGGGGGTAATAACGCATAACCTGATCACGTAACGCTTCTCTCTTTTCCTTTACCGTATATGAAAAAGTTTCTACTCCCGGGGAAACTGCTGGCAACGCTTTGGCTCATCCTCAGTAGTTTTTCCGCTGCTTCCGCCCAAACCCTGGCCTCTTCCGGCGAAGCGGGGCCCACTGCTCCCCCCACCGGCGCGCAGCAATCCCGAAGCCTGAAGGAAATTTTATCCGATTTGGAAAGCCGGTACCAGATTTCCTTCTCGTACGACCGGCTCACCGTCGAAAACAAGGCCGTGAAGCCTCCCAGGCAGAAATTCAGCTCCGTGGAAGAAGAGTTGACCCAGTTGCTGAAGCCGCTGGACCTGGGGTTTGAAAAGCTGGGCGAAAACCTGTACCTCATTCTGCCCGCTCCCGGCAAACCCGCTCCCCGGTCTTCCGTGCCGGAGCCGAAGTCACCCGCGCCGGCGGCACTGGCCCCCGTCAATATTTCCGGCACCGTCAGAGACGAGGCCGGAAGCGGATTACCCGGCGTAACGGTGCTGGTCAAAGGAACTACCGTGGGGTCTTCCACCAATCCCGAAGGAAAATACTCCATTGCCGTACCCGAACCGAATGCAGCGGGTACTCTGGTGTTCTCCTCCATCGGCTACACTACGGAAGAGGTACCCATCAGCGGCCGCACCACCATTGACGTTACCCTGCTGTCCGACGTCAAATCCCTGCAGGAAGTGGTGGTGATCGGCTACGGTACCCAGAAGAAACGGGACCTGACCGGGGCAATCAGTTCGATTTCCCCCGAAAAAATCAACCAACTGCCCATCAGCCGGGTGGAGCAGGCGTTGCAGGGCCGGATTTCCGGGGTAAACGTAACGTCCAATTCGGGTGCTCCGGGAGGTTCAGTGGCCGTGCGCATCCGGGGGATCGGCACCATCAACAACAATCAGCCGCTCTACGTCATTGACGGTATTCCGGTATTCGGGGACGGTGCCCTGAACTCCATCAATGCCAACGACATTGCCTCCATTGAAGTGCTCAAAGACGCTTCGGCCACGGCTATTTACGGCGCCCGGGCCGCCAACGGGGTGGTGATTGTCACAACCAAACGCGGCAAAGAAGGCAGAGTAAGCCTGACGTACGACGGCTACACGGGCCTGCAGCAACTGGCCCGGCAATATGATATGCTGAATGCCACCCAATGGGCCTTGTTGAGCAATGAGATGCGTTCAGCCCAGCGTACCGACCCGCTGACGCCGGAATGGGGTGACCCGGCCAACATTCCCGGCGGCGTGGATACGGATTGGCAAAAGGAAATTTTCCGCTCCGCCTTTATGCAAAACCACGCCCTTTCCCTGTCCGGCGGGGGCGAAAATTCCCAGTACCTCGTTTCGGGTAGCTACTTCGATCAGGACGGAGCCGTAAAAGGTTCCAATTTCAAACGCTATTCCATACGGGCCAACACGGATGCCAATATCTTCGGCCGGGTAAAACTGGGAACCAGCCTGCTGTTCTCCCGCACGATGGAAAATTCGACGGGCAATGGCGGCCGGATCGAAACGGCGCTGCGGCAGCTGCCCACCGTTCCGGTGAAATTTGCGGACGGCACCTGGGGCGGACCGCAGGGTGCCAAGGAGTACTACAATGACCAGAGCAACCCGGTAGCCGAAATTGAATTATTCAGCAACCGGCTGGACCGGAACCGCTTTTTAGGCAACCTGTTCGGGGAAGTGGAACTGCTGAAAGGTCTCGCCTTCCGGTCCAGTTATTCGGCGGATTTAAGTATGCTGGAGGAGAAAGGATTCATTCCTACCTACCAGTTCGGCGTGCTGTTCCGCAATACGGCCGGGCTCACGCAGGTAAACGCCCGGAACATCACCCAGATTCTGGAAAACTCCCTTTCCTATAACCGCACCTTTTCCGGGCAGCACAACCTGTCGGCCGTGGTGGTGTATTCGGCGCAGGTATCTGAATCCAACTCCGAATCCGCTTCGGCCAACGGCCTGATCAGCAACGCCCTGCCTTACCTGAACGTGAACACCGGCCTGGTGACCATCAACAACGGCGATACCTACGCCAATGAGTGGTCGTTGCTTTCCTACACGGGCCGGCTCAACTACACATTTGCCGATAAGTACCTGTTTTCGGCTACCGTGCGCCGGGACGGCTCTTCCCGGTTCAGCCGGAGCAACCGGTACGCCACTTTTCCGGCTTTCTCGGTGGGCTGGCGGCTTTCGGATGAAGGTTTCATGAAGGGAATCCGGTTTATCAACGAACTCAAACTGCGCGGCAGCTGGGGCCGGTCGGGTAACCAGGAAATTGGTTTGTATCCCTACTTTGCCAACCTGGCCATTGACCGCCGTTACGTATTTGGTCCGGGTGGCGCCGGACAAACCATCGTACCCGGAGTAGCCCCGGTTTCGCTGGCCAATCCGGATCTGAAGTGGGAAACGGCTACGCAAACCAACGTAGGCCTTGATGCCGGCCTGCTGAACAATCAACTATCCCTTTCGGCCAATTATTTCATCAAGAAGACCACGGACATGCTGGTGCGGGTTCCCATTCCGCAAACCTCGGGCATTGCCAGCGCGCCGTTTGTAAACGGGGGCAGCCTCGAAAACCGCGGCGTGGAACTGGAACTGAATTTCCGGAAAACCGCGGGGGCGCTTACCTATGAACTGGGCGGCAACCTTTCTACGGTCACTAACAAAGTGCTCAGTCTGGGTGGCGGCCGGCCGATCTTCGGCGGCGAGTTTCGTCAGCCACCAACGGCCGGGGCGGGCAAAATGTAACCATTACCCGCGAAGGCGACCCGGTAGGCTCTCTTTCTACGGGTACATCGCCGAAGGCATTTTTCAGAATCGGGCCGACATTGAGGCCCACGCCACGCAAGGCACCGCTACCCGGCCGGGCGACGTGAAGTTCCGGGACGTAAACGGTGATAATGTAATCAATGCCAATGACCGGGTCCTGATCGGCAACCCCATTCCGGACCTGACCTACGGGATGAACGGCAGCCTGACTTACAAGAGCCTTGATTTTAATCTGTTCTTTCAGGGCGTGCAGGGCAACGAAATTTACAACGGAACCCGCACCCGCATTGCCGGCATGTTTGCTGTCGAGAACCAGACTGCCGAAGTACTGGCCCGGTGGCGGGGCGAAGGCACCAGTAATACCGTACCAAGGGCGGTACAACTGGACCCCGCCGAGAACGGCCGGAACTCCACCCGCTGGATTGAAGACGGGTCGTACCTGCGCCTGAAGAACATCACCTTAGGGTATACCCTTCCCCAGGCACTGACCCGGAAAATACAAGCCCAGAAGGCCCGTCTGTACCTGTCGGGCACCAACCTGCTTACGTTCACCGACTACACGGGCCTGGACCCCGAAATCGGGGAACGGAACCAGACTACCCTGTCGTACGGGGTTGATTACAACGTGTACCCTGTGGCCTGCACCTTCACCCTCGGTTTGAACGTGAGTTTCTGATTTTCTCCATGCCTGAATCTGCCTCGCTATTCACCTTATGAAAAAGCCCAACACACCCAAGCCCATCCAACTGATTGCCCTGCTCTTCTGCCTGGTTCCTTCGGGGCTGCGGAGAGATTTTCGGACCGGGCTCCCCTGGACACGCCAACGGAGGCTACTTTCTACAAAACTCCGGGAAGACGCCGTGTACGCGGTCAATGCTGCGTATGACGTACCGCAGCAGCAGCCTTTGTACCGGCACGCCGCCTACCGCTGGGGCGCCAAAACCGACGAAATGTTCCGGGCCAGCGACTGGTACAACTATACCTATTCGCCCACTGATCCCAATACGGGCTCGAACCCGGCCTGGGGGAGCGGCCTACCAGGGCGTACTGGCTACCAACGTACTTTTCCAGCAGGTGCCGCGCATGTCCATTGACGAGAACGTGAAAAACCGGATTCTGGGCGAAGCGGCTTTCCTGCGGGGCTTTTACTACTACTTTCTGGTGCGGTGGTACGGCGACGTTCCCCTGATTCTGGAAGTGCCTACCACCAAAACCAATTTCCTGGTGGCGCGGGACCCCGCCGGCAGCGTGTACGAACAGGTGATTGCCGACTTTACGCTGGCTATTGAAAACCTGCCGCTCAAATCCGCGTACGGTTCGGCGGATATCGGAAGGGCAACCAAAGGGGCAGCTCAGACGATGCTGGCCGACGTGTACCTGTACCTGGCCGCTGACGGGATGAAAACGGAGTACTACGAAAGTAAGAGACTCCGTGCCAGGCCGTAATCAGTTCGGGGCAGTACCAGCTGGAAGCCAACTACGCGGATATTTTCAGGCTGGCCAACGAAAACGGCCGGGAATCCATTTTTGAGGTGCAGTTTCAGAAGGGCGGCCCTGGCGGAGATGGGGCCAACGCCAATACCTGGATTACCCGGTTCAACAGTACCTCGGTGCAGGACGCGTTCTTCACCAGCTGGAACGCGGCCGACAGACGCCGCGCCGTATCGGTAATTGCCCCAGCGAGACGCAGGGCGACTGGACGAATACGACGCCTAATTATCACCAGCGCAAGCCGATTCTGGGCCGGGAGAATGCCGCGGGTGAGGCCGGCGGCAACGTGGATTCGCCGCTGAACTACATGGTGCAAAGCGGTACGCCAATGTGCTGCTGATGTACGCCGAGGCTTTGAACGAACTAAACAGCACGCCTCCCGCGCCGGCCATTGGCTACGTTAACCAGCTCCGCAGCCGGGCCGGTTTGCCGGCTTTGCCTTTAACCCTGACCAAAGCGGAATTCCGGCAGGCCATCCGGACGGAACGCAGGTACGAACTGGCCTTTGAAGGACACCGCTGGTTTGACCTGGTCCGTTACGAACGGATGGCCTGGGGGCGACGGATGTACCGTAATCCGGGCTTCGCCGCACTACAATCCCAACTTCCGCTGGCCCAAACACGCCATACAACCCATTCCGCAGACTGAGATTGATCTTAATCCCACACTGACGCAGAATCCGGAGTATTAGGCAAATTACTTGATCACCCGCTGAATATTTTAACGAACCATTTGTTCACGCATAAGATGAAAAAAGCTATTTCTTCCAATACTCATGCTGTTGTTTGTCCTTACGGCCTGCTCCGGGGACGACGCCCCGGCCCGGCCCCCGGCTACTCCCGAGTTTCTGCTTGCTGCTTCTGATTACAAAAAATGGGAGATGATAGACCCGGCCGTAACGATAGAGATGAACAAACCCCTGCCGGTAACGGGACCAGCCTGCTCCACCGGGGAAGTGAAAAACGGCATGGGCTACTTTTACCACATCTATACCAACGGCAACATTGAATTTCAGGACGGGTGCGGCAGAACCACTTCCGACAAAACGTTACTGAAAGGAACCTGGGCCTTTAATGAAGGCAAAACGGCGATAACGGTTTCGCTTGACGGCTTTCCGCAACAGACCTGGACCATCACCGAACTCACCGTGTCCCGGCTGGTGGTTACGGCCAATGGAACTACCCTCACCTTCGCCCCAACGCCTTTCCGCAGCTAAAGCGGCATTGGTCAGCAGTCATTGGTAAAACCTGGCTTTCTAAAACACGCCCGGGTATCCTTTTTTGAACGACCACCGGCCATTTACTCAACTTATAACCCATACTCCCATTGAAACGACGTAAATTTTTAGGTGCCGGTACCCTGGCGGCCGGAGCCGGTCTGGTGCTGTCGCCGGCCGAAGTCCGGGCTGAAAGCGCCAAAACCAGTAAGGCAGCCGCCAAAAAAACACTCTGGCTTTTTCTGTCCGATATTACCCATCCGGACATTCACCTGGTGATTCCTTCCCTGGCCTGGATTGCCGGAGAAGCAGGCGTTGAATTTGAGTGTTACCTGGAAGCCGAACGCAACGGCAGACTCTTTGCCCGGACCGGGAGTACCGTAATCGGCGGGTTTCAGCACCAGCAATTCAACTACCTCAATGCGGTATTCGATGTCCGGTACATCATTCTGGGGGAGGCGCCTTTGTTTAAGTCTTCCATTGCTTTGTTTGGCCACTCGGTGCTGGTGGAATCCGACGATACCGTAGCCATCTACCGGGCTGCCCTCAAACAGGCCAATATCCGGAAGGTATCGGAAGCCGTTTTCGGCTTTGCCGGAACCAAAAAAGTAAAGGATAAAACGCTGGAACTGGGGCCGTATCTCTATCCGGAAATCTACTTCCGCAAGGCCCTGGCTTTCCCGGCTTCGGCAGTTAAAACGGCGGCTGCCTTGCTTAAAGAAGTGGGAGCCGGACAAGTAGGTACCCTGTTTCTGGAAGGAGACGAGAAAAAGAACGTTACGGGCCAGTTTGCCGGAGCCAGGGAGATTGACACCCTGAAAGGCGACGAAAGTTACGATGCCATCAGTCTCCGCATTGCTGAACGCTGGAAGAAAAGCGCCAAAGGCATTGTATTCGGCGACCCGGCCGCTATTCTTTCCCAGTTGCCCAAGCTGTGCCGCGAAGCCCGGATTCCGCTGTACGGCGAAAAGAACAAGCTGGCTCCCGCCCAAGTGGTCGTGACGGCCTACACCGAGCAGAAGTCTTCCGTAGCCGATGATGTCATCCGGTTGGCGGGTGAAATCGGCAATAAGGTAATTGTAGGCCGGCAGACCGGGGACGGCGATTTGTTTCACTGGTCGAAAGGTGGCGTTTGCATTCAGATCATGGACCCCAACCGGCCTCCGTTCCCCATTGTGGAAACTTTGCCGCACACCTGGACCAGGACCGGCAAAACCCTCTTTGATGAAGAACCAGACGATGCCACGCTGGAAAAATACGCCGGAGAAGGCAAAGTATTGGGTACCCTGCTGTGGCACTCCGGAGAAATGGCCCACAACGAAGCCATGATCAATCTCTTCGAAGTGGTGCAGTTTTCGGGGATTAAAATGGGCATGGGTGTACACGCAGCCCGCTACGAAACGGCTCCGCAACTGTGGGAGTTGATCAACATTCCCCGGAGCAAAGGCGGGGTGAAAGGTTACATAGAACCCGTACTCCACTCGGGCGGCATGGGCGTACTGGCCGAAATCAACTGCCCGCCCGACGAACTGAAAAAGCATTGCACCGAAGCCCTGGGCCGCATCCGGAAGCTGGCCGGAGCAGAGGCAACGCCCCGTGGCTACTACGCCTTTATGGATTCCGATTATAAAACGCTTTCGGAGGTTAAGCCCAAAACCTACCAGGCCATCAGTGCCAACGGACTGGAATACGTCGTCTCGTCCGTCACCCCGGGCCGCAACCGGATCGTTCACAAGGAGAACAATTGTGTGGTCATCAACCAGTCGGCCCGGAGCATTTGCGGCGCCTCGCCCTTTGTGCGGGTCACCACCGTCGAGGATCTGAAAGAAAGCAGTCCGGTGCGGCCCGGCTGGATGATCGGTACGCTGGATGCGCCGGTGATTTCTTTCAATGACTACATCTGGCGGCACGGGCCCCGGTTTATGGAACTGGTGGATTACATGACCAAAAACAACAACGTGATCAATGTACTGCCGCACACCATTGCGCGGTATGCCCGGATTCTGGAGCAAAAGGGCTTTTTGCCCAAGGTTGGCTGATGGCAGGAGTAAAAGAGTTTGTCCGTGAAACCGGAGGAATGATACTATGAACACTGACTTTTTTTCCCGGCGGAGGTTTATCCAGGCAGGTAGCCTTGCTTCGGCGGGCCTGGCGTTGGGCTTCCCGGACTGGGCAAAAACCGCCGCTGCACCTGGTGATACGATTGGAGTAGGCATCATCGGTACCGGTTCGCGGGGAACGTATCTGACCAAATTAAGCCAGGGTGTACCCCAGCTGAAAGTGCTGGCCTGCTGCGACATTATTCCTGAGCAGTTATCAGAAGGCTTGAAACGGGCCGATAAAAAAGCCAGAGGCTACGCCGACTACCGGAAACTGCTGGAAAATAAAGACGTAGAGGCCGTGGTGGTAGCCACGCCGCAGTCCTTCCATACCGATATTGCCCTGGCTGCACTGGATGCCGGCAAGCACGTGTACTGCGAAAAAACCCTTACCTACAACGTAGCCGAAACGCGGAAACTGGTGCAGGCGGTGAAAAACGCCAAACCCGTTTTTCAGGTGGGTTTTCAGGAGCGGGTCAATCCCCTGCACCACAAGATCCGGGAAATCATTCAAAATGGCACGGCGGGCGAAATCACCCACGTGGCGGCGCAATACAGCTACCACACTTCCCAGCGGAAAAAGGTGGAAAACCCCAAATGGGAACGCATCCTGAACTGGCGGCTGTACCGGGAGTTCACCGGCGGCCCGCTGGATGAACTTTCGGCGCACCAGATTGATATTGTGAGTTTTATTCTGGGCAAATCACCCGTCAAGGCAACCGGAATGGGTAGTACCAGTTTCTACCCGAAGGAACGCGAAACCTACGACAACGTGCAGGTGCTGTACGAATATCCCGGGGGCCTGAAGGGAAACTTCACCTGCCTGATGACCACCGGATACATGGGCTACAACATTCTGTTTTACGGTACCAAAGCCACCATTGAAATCTGGAACGTAGACGGCAACCGGGGCAATCTGTACTTTGAATCTGACCCTTCCCGGCAACCGCCACCGCCGCCCGAAAACGTGGACGGCATTTCCGGGGCTACCCGCCGCATCTGGGCCCGCGCCGAACCCGTTCCGATTCTGGTGGAAGGGCAACCCCGCTGGGATACCGAAACCTCAACCCTGTCGCTGAAACATTTTGCGGAATGCGTACTGGCGCATAAAACCCCGCTTTCGGACGTGGAAACCGGCGGCACCTCGGCCAATGTCATCCACATGGGCAATGCGGCCATGCAAAACGGCACGCTGGAGGTGTGGGATGAAAAGTACAAGATTCAATAAGGCAGCACGAGTCAAAAAATGGATTGCACAGGAGGTGCGCAAATATCAAGTAACTACCGGATAACCGGTTTTCAGTAGGGCAGGTTTTAAACCCTGCCCTACTGAAAAGAAATTGTATTAAACCTGATTGTATCATGAAGTCCCTTCGTCTGATTCCCTTGCTGTTATTCTTTCTCTTCGTAACTACCAAAGCCTCTTTTGCCCAGCGCAAAGATATGGTGCTGGTCGAAGCCGAGTCCTTCAAAGACCCCGGCGGCTGGTTTGTGGATGCTCAGTTCATGGATTTTATGGGTTCTCCCTATATGCTGGCGCACGGACTGGGAGTGCCGGTGAAAGACGCCAAAACCACCGTTACCTTTCCGGCCAAAGGCAAATACCGGGTGTACGTCCGCAATAAGGACTGGGTAGCCAACCAGGGCCCCGGCAAGTTCCAGCTTCTGATTGATGATAAACCACTTCCCGATACCTTCGGCGTAAAAGGCGGAGGAAACTGGTTCTGGCAGGATGCCGGCATGGTAACCGTTGCCAATACCCAGGTTGAATTAACCCTGCGTGACCTGACTGGTTTTGACGGACGCTGCGATGCGGTTCTTTTCGTGAAGGATGGCAAACCTTCCTTTGCGCCGCCCAATGACCTGGCGGGCATGGAACCGTTCCGGCGGAAGATTATGGGTTTTCCCGACCAGCCGAAGGATCAGGGAGAATACGACTTAGTAGTCGTAGGAGGCGGGTTTTCGGGCATTTGTGCGGCCGTGGCAGCCAGTCGTCTGGGACTGAAAGCCGCCCTGGTTCAGAACCGGCCCGTGCTGGGGGGTAATTCCAGCTCCGAAATCAAGGTGAACCCCATCGGGGAAATGTTTGCCCCGGAGGGTCCCTATCCCCGCAATGCCGACATCGTGCAGGAGTTATTGGCGCAGGAAGCCCAGATGGCCCATACCGACATGCGGGCCATGGACGAAAAACGGCTGAAGGTAGTGCAAGCCGAAAAGAACGTTTCGGTATTTCTCAATACCCACGCCAACCGGATTGAAACGGAAGACGGCCGGATTACAGCCGTCATTGCCCGTAATACGATGACGGGAGAAGACCATAAATTCCGGGGCCGCTGGTTCGTGGATTGCACCGGGGACGGCACCATTGGCTATCTGGCCGGTGCCGATTTCCGGATGGGCCGCGAAGGCCGCAAGGAAACCGGCGAGTCACTGGCGCCCGAAATCGGAGACGCCGAGTCGGGTGATACCTTGCTGATGGGAAATTCACAATACTGGTACGCCAGCCAGGGCTACGAACCCTCGGCGTTTCCTGTCTGTCCCTGGGCTTTGCAGCTGAACGGGGAATCTTTTGAAGTGCCTACCCCAAAATGGCCCCAGAAACTGAAGCCCGGCGTGATTGCGGCCGGTGGCTGGAACTGGGAAAGCGGCTTCCGTAAAAATACGATTTATGAAGCCGAATACATCCGGGACCATATCTTCCGGGCGGTTTACGGGATGTGGGATTACCTGAAGAACAGAAGCCAGGACAAGGATAAGTACGCGAATGGCAAGCTTAGCTGGGTGGCCCACGTGGTAGGCAAGCGGGAATCGCGGCGGCTCATGGGAGATGTCGTACTAAGGCAGCAGGACATTCAGGAGCAGGTCCCTTACCCGGACGGCTGCGTCATCACGACCTGGTACTTTGATCTGCACTTTCCGCACCCGGAGAACAGTAAATTTTTTCCCGGCGAAGAATTCCGCTCCGTGGCTTACGATGACCCGAACTGGGAAAAGTACCGGCCTGAGGGCATTCCGGGTGAATACACCAAAATCAAGCCGTACCCGATTCCATACCGCTGTTTCTATTCGCGCAACGTGCCTAACCTGTTCATGGCCGGCCGTAACATCAGTGTTACGCACGTGGCCCTGGCCTCTACCCGGGTGATGAAAACCACGGCCATGATGGGGACCGTAGTAGGCCGGGCTGCCTATATCTGCAAAAAGTACAACTGCGATCCTCGTGAAGTCTACACCAGATACCTCGACGAGTTCAGGGCCCTGCTGACCAACCCAGATGTTCAAAAGTAATATTTGCCTGATACTCAGTATTGGTGACGCGTTATCCTGAGCCCTGGGGTGTCATCGGTATTCTACTCTGATAGGAATGCTGTGCAATACATTTAAAATTTCCGGTAGTGGCAAGGTTGGAACTGAGGGATGAGTTGGGTAAATCATTCAATCGGCTTTTAAAGACTGCGCAGAAAAGCTCTCTTTCGCCAGGTCCTGGATCAATAACATCTGGAATACCGTCTTTGAGAATAATCCTATTCCCTTTTCCGACAAGTTGTGACGCCCTCTATAAATTCCTGCAAAAAGTAATTCGTAATTATTTTCTACGTTACTGCAAAGGCTTTGGCCAGCAGGCGCGAAACCGGCAGCAGGGCCAGCACCCCAAGGCCGTACAGCCAGCCGGCAAAGGAGGCTGCAATGGCCGCATCCATCACAATCAGTGAGATAACTCCGGCTTTTACAGCCAGCCCGATGTTGCGGGGCAGCGGTTCGCGGAGCGCCTTGAAGAGAGGCGGGAAGATGAAATAGCCAAACAGTAGCAGAAACGGTACTGCCTGCCACAAAGACGGTCCGTTGGTAATGCTCAGGCCAGTGATGGCGAGAATGACAAGTCCGTACAGACCCACGGCCAGCTTCATGGTTTTCTTATCGCCACCGTGTACCTCTCCCCGGCTGATCATGGTGATGGCGGCAATGTATACGATGGGAATCAGGGCAATGGGCCAGTGTTTTTCAAGGGGACTTTGGGCGTAAAGTAGCCCGCCTATCCCGGCCGCGTCTCCGGAAGGCAGCGCTTCGTGAATACTTACCCCGAGCAGCAGGTTAAGCCCGCGGCACAAGCCCATGTTGATGGGTCCTAAAGGAGTATGCTTGCCATATTTATCGTAGACTAAGGCCAGAACAGCAATTCCGATAGCAATTACCCCGCTGAACGGCGAGACAATGAAGGCAGCAGCAACGCCCGCCGTCAGCAGCGAAATACCCAGCAGGATGGCGCCGCGCAAGGTGGCCCGGCCGCTGGGAATAGGCCGTTCAGGACGTTCGGTTGCATCAAGACGGGCATCGAAAACGTCGTTGAAGACCACGCCTCCACCGTACAGGCCGATGGTAGACAGGAGCAGGAGCGGAAGATTGGTGTAGTAAAAACTGGCCGGATAAATGGTAGAGTGCCAACCGGGTATAATGCTGAAGGAAGTAATCACTGAAGCCCCCGCCAGAATATCCGCCATGGCCGTTACGATATTAGCTGGACGCATCAGTTGCAGATACGCTTTCACGGAAGAATTATTCCTTGCCGGTTGGGAAGGGGCTGCGGCCATAGAACAATGGAATTGCTGGATTTGCCCCGATATTACAAAATCTTCATCAACTCGCTGAGGCAGGTGATCTCATAGGTAGGCCTTTCCGTGTGCCCGATGCCTTCGCAGTTATAAAATACCTGATCCATGCCTGCCCTCTGAGCACCGATTACGTCGGCTTCCAGACTGTCACCGATCATCAGGCTGGTGGCGGTATCGGCAGCCGCAAGCTGCAGGGAGTAGCTGAAAATCCGGCCGTCAGGCTTATAGCAGCCCGCTTTCTGCGCCGTGATGATGTGGCTGAAGTAATCCGTAATGCCCGAACTCTGCATTTTGATCATCTGGACATCATCAAAGCCATTTGTGAGGATGTGCAGGGTGTATTTGTGGTGCAGGTAGTCCAGCACCTCCCGGGCGTAGGGCTGCAGGTGCGGTTTGCGGGAGCAGCGGTTCATATACTGCTCCGTCAGGCTGGCGGGTATGTCGGTCTGGGGCAACCCCAGTTCGTTCATCACCAGCACGAAGCGGGTATCGCGGAGCTGCTGCTGGCTGATCTGGCCGGTGCCGTACTGCAGCCAGAGGCTGCGGTTGATGGTGCGGAAAGTTGAAACAAACGACTGGGCGCATACATCGCCCAGCGATTCCATCTGGTATTCGTGGAACAATTCCTCCAGTGTTTCGCCGGAGCAACGTTCAAAATCCCAGAGGGTATGATCCAGATCAAAGAAAAGATGCCGGTACAGGGGCATAAAAAGTTATTGGGTTATTGAGTTTCTTATTCCGGATGATCTCTGCCTGGGGTCAGTCGGGCGGGGTTTGGTGAATGGCCGGAGACGGATCGTCAGTCGTCAGGCCCGGAAGCAGTTCCTTTTCTTTGAACGAACGGCCGGACCTTTTGTTGGCCCGCTCCCTCCATGCTTCTGCCCCCCTCACTTACCACTTACGACTTTCCGGGCAGGCACATGGGCCTGCCCCTGCGGACGGCTGACCACTGGTACAGACGCCATGCATGGCGTCTCTTACGACTTACGACTGTTATACATACCTCCGCTGCCGCTGACGGTGCAGGTTACAGATGGCCAGTTCGCGGTTGGAGTACAGGATGCGGTAAGTTTCCAGGTCGTTGAGCAGCACCGGGTCGCGGCTCATGTAGCCAAAAAGCTGGCCGATCACATCCGACACTTCGTCTTTGATGGAATAATACACCCACTGGTCCGTTTTCTTGAAGCTCACCAGACCCGCATTTTTCAGGTACACCAGATGGCGGGAGGTTTTGGCCTGCGTAAAATCCAGCACCTGCTCCAGATCAGAAATGCACATTTCGCCATTTTTATAGATCAGGTGTAAAATACGAATCCGCGACTCGTCACCGAAAGCCCTGAAAAGCTGACCCGCGAAAGGCAGGTTGAAATGTTTGAGTTTCATAGGGCAAAGGTAAGCAGGAGCGGTGGCAATGCGGCTGTGAGCCGGCATCCGGAATAGCTAAATTTTAAGTACTATTGTTATTCAAATACATCCTGCTGATGCGCCTGCTGCCACACGCCTGGATCATTACAGTTACACTCCTGCTCGTAAACTGCAATCCCGGAGAAAAAAAAGACCAGAATATGATTGACCAGAACGACGAAAACCTGCTCAGGGAAGAGGTTGCCGATCATAAGATTACCGTTTATCAGGTTTTTACCCGCTTGTTTGGCAACAGTAAATCCAAAAACGCCACCTACGGCACCATTGAGGAAAACGGCGTTGGCAAGTTCAACGACATCAATCCGGAGGCACTGGAAGAAATCCGGAAAATGGGCATCACGCATGTATGGTACACCGGCGTGATCGAACATGCCACCATGACCGATTTTTCCCAGTATGGCATACCCGCCGATGACGCCGACGTGGTGAAAGGCCGGGCTGGTTCGCCGTACGCCATCAAGGATTATTATGATGTAGCCCCGGCGCTGGCCGTGGACGTGCCCAACCGGATGCGCGAGTTTGAAGCCCTGGTGAAGCGTACCCACGACAAGGGCCTGAAAGTGCTGATTGATTTTGTGCCCAACCATGTGGCCCGCCAATACCGTTCCGATGCCCGGCCGGCCGGCGTGAAGGACCTCGGGGAGAACGATGACAAAACCAGGTCTTTTACCCCCGGTAACAATTTTTACTACCTGCCCGGCACCTCCTTTGTGGTGCCCCGCGAATACCAGCCGCTTGGCAACCTGCCGCACCCCACCAAGGACGGCCAGTTCAGCGAATCGCCGGCCAGGGTTACCGGAAATGACCAGTTTACCAACTCCCCCGGCATCAATGAGTGGTTTGAAACCGTAAAGCTCAACTACGGAGTGGACATCCGGAACGGCCGGGCTCCCCACTTCAATCCCGTGCCCGATACATGGAACAAAATGCGGGACATTCTGCTGTACTGGGCAGGCAAGGGCGTGGATGGATTCCGCTGCGACATGGCCGAGATGGTGCCCGTAGAGTTCTGGGGCTGGGTGATTCCGCAGGTGCAGCAAGCCCGCAAAGACATCCTTTTCATCGCCGAAATTTATAATCCGGCCGCCTACCGCTCCTACATTGAAGACGGCCGCTTCGATTACCTCTACGACAAGGTGGGCCTGTATGATACGGTGAGGGCAGTCATGGAAGGCCGGGCGGAGGCCAACTATATTTCGCAGAACTGGAAGCAAACCCAGGGCCTCAACAACCGCCTGCTGCGTTTCCTCGAAAACCACGATGAGCAGCGCATTGCCTCCCGTTTCTTCGCCGGCGACGCCCGGAAAGGTATTCCCGGCATGACGGTAACAGCTACGCTGAACTCCGGTCCGGTGATGGTGTATTTCGGTCAGGAAGTAGGCGAACCGGCCCCCGGAACGGAAGGCTTCAGCGGGGATGACGGCCGTACTACCATTTTCGATTACTGGGGGGTAGAAAATCACCAGCTCTGGATGAATTTCGGCCTTTTCAATGGGGTCGGGTTAACGCCGGAAATGAAGAAGCTGCGCGATTTCTACAGCCGGCTGCTTAACCTTTGCCGCGACAATGAGGCCATCCGACGGGGAGGGTTATACGACCTGCAGCAGTTCAACGTTCAGAATCGTACCGCCGGCTACGACGGCCGGTTTATCTACAGCTTTCTGCGCTTCACGGAGAAGGACCGGGTAATGGTACTGGTCAATTTCGACCCGCAGCACGCCAAAGAGGTGAACATCCGGATTCCGGCCAATGCCTTTGCCGCCATGGGGTTGCCCCGCGACCAGCGGTACGAGCTGAAGGAACTGTTGTACGGAAAAACCGAAATTGCTTTTGATGCCGCTCAGATCACCGACAAGGGCAATATGGTATCCGGAATTCCGGTTTCCCTGCCGCCACTAAGTGCTTTTGTGTTCCGCATCGGGCAGTAACCGCTGTAGTTGGCGTCAAAATAACTTTATGTATGCAGCCTGATTACCTGATCGTATATAATTGGTATGTAATACGGTAATCAGAATGCAGCATGTAATATTATGATGAACATTGCACCCAAAGTGACCGTGTTTATTCCCGTCTATAATGGCGAGAAGTACCTGAAGGAATGCCTGGAAAGCATCCTGGCCCAGACCTTTACGGACTTCGAGTGCCTGGTGATTGACGACGGTTCCACTGACAGCAGCCGGGAGATCGTGCAGTCTTTTACTGATCCGCGTATCAGGTTTTTGCGGAATGAACAAAACCTGGGCGTCGCCCTTACGCGCAACAAAGGCCTTGACCTGGCCCGGGGACAGTACGTGGCTTTTATTGACTGCGACGACGTCAGCGTGCGCGACCGGCTTGGGAAGCAGGTAGAATTTATGGATGCCCACCCGGGCATTGGTATCTGCGGCAGCTGGATGCAGGAAATATATGCGGATGGTCAGTACATCAGCGGACAATTACACCAGTATCCGGCCGGCGATCAGGAGATCAGAGAGATGATGCTGTGGAGTTGTCCGATCTGGAACCCCACGGTGATGATCCGCCTTGAAACAGTCCGTAGGTTCAAAGTCAGGCACGACGCAAACTTTGTTTCGGCGTCGGATTTTGATTTTATGGTAAAGATGTCAAAGGTGAGTCAGCTGGCAAACCTGCCCGAAACACTGCACCACTACCGCCGGCATCAGTGCCAGATCACCACGCGACGCACCTTTGAAGCCAACCGCAACGCCAGCCTTGTAAGGTCAGGCCTGATTGCCGACGAAGTCCGGAAATTCCTGCCTGGTATTTCTTTCCAGCCGCTGGAAGGACTGCAGTTATCACAGCTTTCCGCAGCAGATTTTTTTGCAAAGCTCTTGCAGGCCGACCAGGTGCTTGAAAAACTGTCTCTGTCCGGTGACCCGGAGAAGCAGTCTGGATATGTGCGTCTGAGACGATACCTGGATATAATCTGGTTTGATTCTCTGGCAAACCTGCCCCGCTACGAAATGCCAGTACTTTGCCGGCTGCGGGAGAGCAGTTTTTACCACCGTTTACCGGCTGGTAGCCGGCTGGCTTTGCGGGCCAAAAGCTTGCTGAGGCTGAAGCCCGAATGGATCAGGCAGCTTCGTACCGCGATAGAGAGAAGGAAAGCCGTGGCATGACCATATAGTATATATTCCGCCGTCATTTGCCTTCCGTCTGAGCATTGTTATTTTACTAACTTTGCCCACTTTCAGCGTCGGGCCTGCCCGGGCGGAGTAACTGCGCCAGTCATGCGAAACCACAACCTCAAAATTTACAATACCCTTTCCCGTACGAAGGAGGTTTTTCAGCCCATTGATCCGCCCTATGTGGGCTTATATGTATGCGGCCCGACGGTTTACAGCAATGTGCACCTGGGCAATGTCCGCACCTTTCTCGCCTTTGATGTGCTGTGCCGTTACCTGCATTACCTTGGCTATAAGGTACGGTACGTGCGTAATATTACCGATGTGGGGCACCTGGAAAGTGATGCCGACGAAGGCGAAGATAAGATTGCCAAAAAGGCCCGCCTGGAGCAGCTGGAGCCGATGGAAATCGTACAGCGGTACACCAATGACTTCCACAACGTGCTGGACCAGATGAACTTCCTGCCGCCCAGCATCGAGCCGTCGGCCACGGGTCACATCGTGGAGCAGATTGAAAGTGTAAAAACTTTGATCAGCAACGGATTAGCCTACGAAGCAAACGGTTCGGTCTATTTCGATGTGTCCAAGTACAACCAGACGCAGCCTTACGGCAAGCTGTCGGGACGCGTAGTAGCCGACCTGCTCAACGAAACCCGCGAACTGGACGGACAAGCCGAAAAGCGCAACCCGCTGGACTTTGCGGTCTGGAAAAAAGCGTCTCCCGAACACATCATGCGCTGGCCTTCTCCCTGGGGAGTAGGTTTTCCCGGCTGGCACATCGAATGTACCTGCATGAGTACCAAGTACCTGGGCAAACACTTCGATATTCACGGCGGCGGCATGGACCTTAAGTTTCCTCACCACGAATGCGAAATTGCCCAGGCTGTAGGCGTCAACGGACAAGACCCGGTTAATTACTGGATGCATACCAATATGCTCACGGTGAACGGCGAAAAGATGTCCAAGTCAAAGGGTAACTCTTTCCTGCCCGCCCAGCTGTTCGCGGGAGATCATCCCCTGCTGCAGCACGCTTTCAGCCCCATGACAGTGCGGTTTTTTATGCTGCAGGCTCATTACCGCAGCACGCTGGACTTCTCCAACGAAGCTTTGGTGGCAGCCCGTAAAGGGTACAGGCGGCTGGTGAACGGCCTGCTGGTGGCCAAAAAGCTGAAGTACGAACCCTCGGCCGCGGCCGAAGACGGGAAGGCAAAAGATGAGGTGATCAAGCTGACAGAGGCGGTAGGGGCCGCTATGGACGACGACCTGAATACGGCCGTGGCCATTGCCCACCTGTTCAGCCTGCTCAAAAGTATAAACAAAATTCACACGGGTAGCCTGCCGCCTGCCGCCCTTGGGGAAGAGGTGTTTACGCAACTGACCCGCACGTTTGTCGTTTTTACGGAAGATGTGCTGGGGCTGAAGGAGGAGAAACCCGACGCCGTGGATCACCTGGTGGGTTCGATGCTCGAACTTTACACGGAAGCAAAGGTCAATAAAGCCTACGACAAGGTAGACCAGATACGGGCCCGCCTCCGTACGATTGGCATCACTGTAAAGGATATGAAAACCGGCATCGAGTGGGCTTACGAAGAGTGAGAAAGGCACCGGGAATCTGAAATTTAAAGTTATTTAACACATTTTGCCGCCTGCGACTGTCCGGGCGGCTCATTTTTTGTGCCGGTAAAGCTTTTTAAAACCAGAAAGATCAGCTTATGAAGAATAAAATATGGGCCGGGCTTTTTCTGTTACTGGCCCTGTGTGCCTGTGACGACAGAAAAAAAACCACAGCGGTTCAGGAAGAGCAGGCACCGGTAGTCACCGTAAAAGCGCCGGCCTTCAACGCCGACTCGGCGTACTTCTTTGTGGAGAAGCAGGTGCGTTTCGGCCCCCGCGTTCCCAATACCCCGACCCACCGCCGGTGCGGCGACTACCTGATCAGCACTTTACGCCGGTACGGGGCCCAGGTGACGGTGCAGGAGTTTGTGGCCGAAGCCTACAATGGCACCAGACTACAGTCGCGCAACATCATCGGGTCTTACCTGCCCACCGCTTCCAAACGCATATTGCTGGCCGCGCACTGGGATACGCGGCACGTGGCCGATAAAGACTCCACCCGGAAGAGAGAGCCTATTCCCGGTGCCAACGACGGGGCCAGTGGTGTAGGCGTACTGCTGGAAATCGCCCGTATCCTGAACACTGACACCACGGGGCCGCGGGTGGGCGTAGACATTATTTTCTTTGATGCTGAAGATTACGGCATTCCTGATTTTGAGGACCACAGCAAGTACCCCGACAAGCAATTTTACTGCCTTGGCTCCCAGTACTGGGGCAAAAACCTCCATAAGCCGGGCTATTCGGCCTACTTCGGCATTCTGCTCGATATGGTGGGTGCCCGCAATGCTACTTTCTTCAAGGAAGGGCTGTCGATGCAATACGCCGGGGGCATCGTAAACCGGGTGTGGGACGTTGCCAATTACCTCCAGTTCGGGCAGTATTTCCTGAATGACGTAAATCACCAGCTGGGTACCGACGACCACGTGTACATGAATACCCTGGCGCGGATTCCCTCCATTGACATCATTGACCTGAAGCCCGACACTGGTTTTGGTCATTACCACCATACCCACCGCGACGACATGAGCATCATTGACCGCAACGTACTCAAAGCTGTCGGCCAGACCGTGCTCCAGGTAGTCTACGATGAAGACGCCCCGGTGGTGCAGTAGGGTTGTGGGGTTATCAGGCGGAATAGGGTTTATTTGCTTGTTAGCCTCAATAGAACAAAACAGACGATGCTTGATTTGAACGATCCAAGGTGGAAGACATTTAAAGGAGGGTATCAGATACCCTGCGATGCTTCGATTCCCCTGAAAGTGCTTGAGAAAACGGATGATCCGGCCCGGGTGGAGAAGATTCTGAAAGAGTTCTGGCAGGAATTGCATCATCAGGGCGATGTGAATATAGCATCATACATGACTTTGCCCCATCTGATTCGAATTGCCAAAGAAAAGAAACTGCCCCAAGCTGATATACCTGCTTTAGTGGCCGTAATTGAAGTGCAAAGGCATATCAACAGTGAGCCTATCCCAGCAGAATTTGAAGCGGAGTATGAACAGGAGATTAAACAAATCATTGATGTGATCCAGCTTAATCAGACCAGAAAGTTGGATAAAGACTACACTACCTATGCCGCTAGACTACTACAGCATCCGGATCAATGACCAGTGGCGGATCATTTTCAAGTGGGAAACCGGCCAGGCCTTTAACGTAGAAATCACCGATTATCACTAATTCAGACTATGGAAAGACTAGCCAATATTCACCCCGGAGAAGTATTACTGGAGGAATTTCTCAAGCCCTGGAAGTTTCAGCCTATAAACTTTCCAAAGACATTGGCATCCCTCAGACTCGCATCAGCGAAATTCTGAAAGGCCGCCGCCGAATTACTGCCGATACAGCTTTGCGGCTCAGCTACTACTTTGGCACTACGCCTAAGTTTTGGCTGGGCCTTCAGGATGATTATGATCTTGAAGAAGAGGAAAGAGCCAAAAAGAGCGAGTTTGAAAACATTAAGAGATTGGAAAATAACGCAGCATAACCCCAAGGGTTACGGTCAGCAGGCCCCCTCACCGCATAGTCTGAGACAATGCCGTCATGTGCTTTCGAGCCGTTATACGGCAATAATACTGAAACCATTCTACCCTCCACCTAAGGCACATCCTGCCCGGCGGAGGCTTTCAGGATACTGAACCACTGGTCGCGGGTGAGTTGCAGGTCTGCGGCTTTGGCGGCTTCCTGCAGACGTTCCGGCTGGCCGGTTCCCAGCACCGGCATTACCCCCGCCGGATGCTTCATGATCCACGCAACCGCTACCTGCTCCACACTGGCCCCGCCCAACGCTGCCCCAACCTCCTGCAAAGCCAGCCCCACCCGGGTAGATGGTTCGTCGGTGTTGGTAAACAACTTACCGCCGGCCAGCGGCGACCAGGCCATGGGCGGTACGCGTAACTGCTGGCATTGGTCCAGGGTGCCATCGTACAGCGGCGGCAGGTGCACCACCGAAAACTCAATCTGATTGGTCACCAGCGGAAAATCGAGCCGCGACTGCAGCAGCGCAAACTGGTGCGTGGTGAAATTGGACACCCCGAAGTGTTTCACCTTTCCTGCTTCTTTCAGTTGCCCGCAAGCCCCGGCTACTTCGTCAGCGTTCATCAGCGGATCGGGCCGGTGCAGGAGCAGCACGTCGAGGTAATCCGTGTGAAGATTGCGCAGCGACGTATCGACCGAGTTTACAATGTGATCTTTACTGGTATCGTAAGTCTTCAGGCGGTGCTCCGGCCGGTTCTCCGAAACCAGCCGGATGCCGCATTTGGTCACCAGTTCCAGCCGCTGCCGTAGGGAAGATTGCCGGCCTAGGGCCCGTCCGAAGATTTCTTCTACCGTATAATTGCCGTAAATGTCAGCGTGGTCAATGGTAGTAATGCCTTCCTGCAGGGCAGTCTCCACGAGCCGGATCACTGCTTCGGGCCGGGTACGGTCCGGGTCACCGGAAAGCCTCCATACGCCAAGGATGATGCGCGATAAGGTATCCGGAGAGCCGGGCAGGAGAGTGCGGGATACAGGCATGGGTCTGTTGTTTTTACTTTTGAAAAATCAATGTCGGGGTTCAATACGTACTTCAGGCAACGAAAGCCGTATCCGGATGAAAACTATTCATGGGAATATTTACTGCCGGTCCAGTCACATTCTGGTCAACGCGCTGATTATCAATCCAGGCTGTCTGGAGATTTTGTATTCGTTTCTGCTCCGGTACCTAAACTAAGGAATCCTTTTTAATGAAATTACTCTTTCCGGCAATATGCCTCTTTTTACTGTTCATCCGCACTGCTCCCGTGGCAGGAGCCGGAGTTGCACCCCCTGATTCTACCAAAGCTTCCGTGAAGATCAATCCACGGGTGACTTATCAAACCATTACCAGCCTGAGCGGCAATTATTGCCAGGCACTTTACACGCCCTATGCCCAAGACGAGGTGGGCCGCTTTACCCTCACTACCCTTAAACCTACCCACGTTCGTTTCCCGATCCCGGTCAAGAAATGGGAGCCGGAAAATGACAACTCCAATCCAGCTGAAACCCGGCCCGAAGCTTACGTGATGGAGGGCGTGATGGGCGATTTGTTCAATTTCCTGCGTGAGATGAAAACCACCCCTGGCGTGCAGAACCTGACCGCTTCCGTGTGGGACGTGCCCGAGTGGCTGGTGAGCAACCCGCAGGAGAACCAGAAGCGCCGCATTCCCCGCAATCTGTACCCGGAGTTCGTGGAATCAGTGGTCCGCTTCCTGCAGGTTGCCAAAGGGCAGTACGGCGTAGAAATCGATTATTTTTCGGTAAATGAAGCCGACGGAGGCTACCAGTTACTCTTCACGGCCCCGGAAATGATCGAACTCATCCGCGTAGCGGGGCCGGTGTTTGAAAGAGCCGGGCTGAAAACGAAATTTCTGACCGGCGATGTCCACAAAACGGCGGCTATTGTTCCATACGCCACCCCAATCCTTCAGGAGACATCCATCCGGAAGTACCTGGGCCCGATATCGTACCACTCATGGTGGTCTGACAGTGTGTCGGATAAGGAGTTCCGGGCCATTGCTGCCCTCGGCAAGCAGTACGGACTTCCGGTCTGGTGCGCCGAATTAGGTTACGATGCCTTTCTCTACAAGCAGAAGGAAGCCCATCAGACGTGGAGCAATGCCTGGAACACTGCTAAAATTTACCACCGCGTGCTCACGCTCAGCGGTGCTACGGTGACCCAGTACTGGACGTTACAGAACAATTTTCCGATTGCTTCTGCCGATGGAAAGCCTTACCCGGCATGGTACGTGCACAAGCAACTCGCCGACAATTTACCCGCCGGTACGCAGATCGTTGAGGCTGTTTCGTCGGACGATAAACTTTGGGCACTGGCGGCAAGGGGAGAGGGCAGACATTTTATGACGCAACTGCTCAATACCTCCACCGTGGAAAAGGAAGTCACCCTCAGCGGTTTGCCCAAAGACGCCCTGCAGCAAGTGCTGATGCACGACGGCGAAAAGGGAAAGGAAATGGGAAGCCACAAGCCAAAAGCCGGGAAACTGACGCTGAAGCTGCCGCCGCAAAGCATTACGCTGCTGACCACGCGGAGGTGAGTTGCGGGAGTTTGAGAGTTTAGGGGTTTAAGAGTAGGGTAACGTGCTGATATGCTTTTCAAAAAAATATACTTACCACTTACCACTTTTTCCCCTAATAATACTTCCTCTCCAGCAGGTATCCTTTCACGTAGTCCTCAATGCCTTCCTCCAGCGTGTGGAAAGGCTTCGTATAGCCAATGGAACGAAGCTTGTTCATGTTGGCCTGGGTGAAATACTGGTATTTATCGCGGATGTCGGCGGGGGTGTCCATAAACTCGACGTGCCGGGGACGGCCCATTGACCAGAAGGTACTCTTGGCCAGGTCCATGAACGTGCGGGCCTTGCCGCTGCCCAGGTTGTAGATGCCCGAGTTGCGCCGGTGATACATCAGAAACATGCACACTTCCACCAGGTCTTTCACGTACACAAAATCCCGCATCTGCTCGCCGTCGCGGTAGTCGGGGTGGTGCGACCGGAACAGTTTCATCCTGCCGGTTTCGTTGATCTGGTTGAAGGCGTGAAAAATCACGGAAGCCATGCGGCTCTTGTGGTATTCGTTGGGTCCGTAAACGTTGAAAAACTTGAGTCCCGCCCAGAAAAAAGGCTTTTTTTCCTGCGCCAGTGCCCACTTGTCGAATTCATTTTTCGATTCGCCGTAAGGGTTAAGGGGTTTCAGCTGCGGAATCAGGCTTTCATTGTCGTCGTATCCCTGCTCGCCCAGGCCGTAGGTAGCCGCCGAAGAAGCGTAAATCAGCGGAATCTGGTAATCATGGCACTTCTCCCAGATGCTTTTGGAATAGCTTACGTTCAGCTTCTCAAAGATGGAGTAATCAAACTCAGTGGTGTCGGTGCGGGCTCCGATGTGGAATATGCACTCCGCATCATCGTGATTTTTGTCCAGCCAGGCAAAGAACTGTTCCCGGTCCACGTATTCCTTTATCGTTTTATTCTTCAGGTTACGGCTCTTATCTTCAGAGGAAAAGTCATCTACGGCAATAATTGCATTAAATTTGTCGGCGTTCAGGCGGCCAATCAGACAGCTTCCTATAAAACCAGCAGCTCCCGTAACTATAATCATATCAAGACAGGGTTGTAGACAATATGTGCGATGAAATGTCCAAAATTACCGGGAATCACCCGCAAAATTTGGAATATGAACCTGAAAAAGCAGAAAAACGGCAGGAAAAATATCTGGTAGATAACGTTTTATCGCTTTGAAGCCTCGAATTTAGACAATCTTTATGTGCAAATCCTTACATAAAACAAGTAATAAATTTGATTTTTTTAAGCAGCTCTTTCCCGGCGTAATTCTTCTTTTATCCTTTACCGGGTGCGGCGGATATTCCGACAAGCGCGGGCTGGCAGAAGGAGATACGCTGCTGGATGCCCTGGGCCGTGAAGTAAGGCTGGTGAGAAAGCCCGGCAGGGTAATGGCCCTTGCACCGTCCATGACCGAAATGCTTTTCTTCGTGTGCGATACGGGTCAGATTGCCGCCGTTACCCAAAACTGCGACTACCCGGCAGCTGCCAGACGAAAGCCCATAGTAAATAATTACCCGATGGATTTTGAAGCACTTCTGCGCGTCAGGCCGGATCTGGTTTTTGCCGTAGAGGGTATCACGCCGCTGGCTGATGCCCGGCGCATGGAGGAACTGGGCATTCCGGTCTATTACCAGCAATACCATACGGTGGAGGATATTTTCACCGGCATAGAGACCGTTGGCCGGCTCACTGGCAACGCTGCCCGCGCCGTGCACCTCACCGATTCCCTGCGACGGGTTAAAAAAGAGATACAGACGCAGACCGCCGGTCTTCAGAAGCCTTCAGTATTGGCGATTACATGGCAGGATCCCATTTATGTGTACGGCAGAAACACCGTTTTTACGGATAAACTTGCCATTGCCGGCGGTCGCAATGCGGTGGATACCGTATTTGAGGCGCAGTATCCGGCGCTTACCCGTGAGTACGTACTGAAAATCAATCCCGACATCATCATCGGCGGCGGTTTCGGGAAGATGGACAGTACATTTTTCCGGCAGTATCCCGAACTGCGCCGGATCAATGCCTACCGCAACCGCCGCATTTACGACCTCACCGACGACCTTATGGCCCGGCCCGGTCCGCGGGTGGTGGAGTCAATTCTGGAATTGAAAGAAGTCATTCACGGCAAAAAATGATAAATGCTGAGTTTTACATGTGCAAGGGTAGATTATTCACCAATCATTCAGCACAGGACTTTCTTAAAAGTGGTCAGTGTGACACTGACCACGGTCACGTATAGGGTATGGACCGCCGTTTGTGTCTCACAAACGGCAACCCGGAAGCGTTTTGAGAAAGTCCAGTAGCATTTAAAACTCAGCATTCAGCATTCAAAATTGAGTATCCCCTGACCCCTGCCTTTTGAAAACTGCCCACTTGTGTCTGATCCTGCTGCTGCTGACGGTAACCGTGCTGCTGGCGGGGCTGTTTGTCGGTAGTTTCCAGACGGACTTCAGGACACTTCAGGGGGCTGTTTTCTCCTATAATCCGGATGATCCGGCGCACTTTGCCATTATTCACCTGAGGTTGCCACGTTTGTTGCTGGCCTTTATAGTAGGAGGGGGGCTGGCCTTCAGTGGCTACCTGATTCAGGCAATGGTCAATAATCCATTGGCCGACCCGTACATACTCGGCACGGCTTCCGGCGCGGCGCTGGGTGCCAATATTGCGTTTTTTGGCTGGCTGCCTGCCGTGGCGCTGGGATTTTACCTGCCGCCGCTTTTTGCCTTTGCCGGTGCCCTCGGCGTCACGCTTGCGGTGGTGGCGATGGCCTGGCGGAAAGGCTACATTGTGCCCACGCAACTGCTGCTCGGCGGGGTGGCTGTTTCTTCCCTGATTACGGCTACCAACGGATTACTGGCTTTTTTATCGGACACGGAAGGCAAACTGAAAACCATTATATTCTGGATTCTGGGCAGCTTTGAACGGGCACAGTGGTCAGATATTCCGGTGCCGCTCTCTGCACTGGTGCTGTCAAGCCTGCTGTTCCTGTTTCTGCACAAGCAACTTGCCCTGCTGCTGCTCGGTGAAAGCCGGGCCCGGCACCTCGGTCTGAACGTAAGCCGCCTCCGCTGGCTGGTGCTGATTACAGCTTCCCTGGTGACCGGCGTGGCGGTGGCTACTTCCGGCGCTATCGGGTTTGTGGGCCTGATGATGCCGCACCTGATCCGCGGACTGCTGGGCACCGGTGGCCGGTGGAACACGCTGCTGACGGCCTGGGCGGGGGGCGTATTCATCGTGGCCTGCGATCTGCTGGCGCGCCTCATTTACCCGCCGGCGGGGCTGCCTATCGGCATCCTCACTTCTTTTATCGGCGTGCCCTTTTTCCTGTACCTCTTGATCAAAAGAGATTACCGGTTTGAGTAGGTGGGGGTTGTTGATTCTTCATGTAAAGAATATGCTGACCCGGATAAACTGATTGGACCGGATTTCAGTTTTACCTGATGAGAAGCACAGACAAAAAGTTTCTCTGGTAAGTTGATTAATTCCTGACCCATTCAAGTACACGGGCAGAAGTAATTTGGTATTTTTGATGTTAGACCCAAAACCACTGACCGCCAACGTGTTGCCTTAGACATTTATTCATCTGACCAGCAGGCAGGAATCCACAATTTAAAATTGCGCAGCTACTTAATTACAACTGAACGGAAAATCATTAATCTGAAAACAAAGTCCGGGGAGTTATCCCGTGCATTGTTCAAAATAAAATCGTGATGGCCACTATTCTGCAAATACCGCTTGCACTCCTCAGAGAAGAAATCAATGGACAGCCTTATTACTATAAAGGTTACCAGCAAGTGCTTTCCGGAGAAAAACAACCGGAAGAAATCATGGGCAGCAGTGAGTTGCAATCATACCTGGTAGCCCTGATGCTGCGGCGTCTGTTTATCTTTTTGCCTGAGTCTGACTACCTGATCCAGACCGGGGAGCCCGGACTGAATATAGCTCCCGATGATAATCTTGCCAATAATATCACGATTCGCCGTACCCGGGAACACGTGATAGACCGGGGGTCTACGGGGTACGCTAAAAACCCTCCGGTAGTAGTACTTGAAGTGGATATAAAAGTAGATACAGCTAGCGGATCTGACCTGGACTACGTTCTGACGAAAACTGAAAAGTTATTTACTTTCGGCGTTGAGCGGGTAATATGGATTCTCACCGCCAGCCGGAAGGTAGTAGTAGCTACTCAGCATAATCCTTCCCTTACTCCTTATGACTGGAAACACAGCGTTCCTGTTATTGATGACTGCCAGATGAATCTGGAGGAATGGGTACAAAGAGGCGTATTTCTGGTTTAGAAAAGAGCCTTTCATTTTCACCAAACGCCTGATTGTTTGCCTGTTGCTGCCCGAACAACGAATAATCAGCCACCAGCAACTTCAAAGCACTACTCCGCCAGCCAGTTGCGGATCATTTCCTTGCCGTGCTCCGTCAGGATGGATTCCGGGTGGAACTGCAGGCCCTTCACGTCGTACTGCCGGTGGCGGATGGCCATTACCTTCCCGTTCTCATCTTCGGCTGTCACTTCCAGCACGTCGGGTACGGATTCGGGCACTACCGTCCAGGAGTGGTAGCGGCAGGTCTTGAATTCGCCCGGCAGGTTGTGGAACAGATTTTCGTCCGGACTGGTCACTACCGCCCTGGTTGCCACACCATGGAGCACATCCGACATATTTTCGAGCTGCGCCCCGAACACTTCCGATATGCCCTGGTGCCCAAGGCATATGCCGAGGATGCTCTTGGTAGCTGCATACTGCCGGATCAGGTGAGGCATTATGCCCGCTTCGGAAGGCAGGCCGGGGCCGGGGGAAAGCAGGATTTTGTCAAATTTCTCCACTTCTTCCAGCGTAATCTTGTCGTTGCGGTGTACTTCCAGTCCGCTGACGCCCAGTTCGCGGAGCAGGTGCACCAGGTTATAGGTAAACGAATCGTAATTGTCGAGAACGAGAATTTTCATGGACTTAAAAAATAGAAAAGGTACGGATAGCGTAAGGTTATTCTGCGGTGAATGGCACTTGTAAATTATCAATTTCGGCCAGAGAACGTTCAATGTCGGCGGTAGTCACTTCTTCATCCACCAGCTTGCCCGACAGATAAGCTTCGTACGCCGCCATATCAAAATTACCGTGTCCGCACAGGTTAAACAAAATTGTTTTGGCCTTGCCTTCTTCTCTGGCCCGGTTTGCCTCCTGAATCACCGTGGTCAGGGCGTGATTGGCCTCGGGAGCCGGCACAATGCCCTCCGTACGGGCAAATAACAAACCCGCCTCAAAACATTCCCGCTGGTAATGAGACCGGGCCTCGATCAGGTTGTCTTTCAGCAACTGGCTCACAATGGCACCGGCACCGTGGTACCTGAGCCCACCGGCATGGATCGGGGAGGGCACAAAGTTATGCCCCAGCGTGTACATCGGAATCAGCGGCGTCATGCCGATCGTGTCGCCGAAATCATAGCGGAATACGCCGCGGGTCAGCTTGGGGCAGGAGGCCGGCTCGCTGGCAATGCAGCGGACTGATTTGCCTTCTTCAAAGTTGAGGCGCAGGAAGGGAAATGCAATGCCGGCAAAATTGGAGCCACCACCAAACGGGGCCACCACGATTTCGGGCATGTCGCCGGCCTTTTCCATCTGTTTGACAGCCTCCAGTCCGATGACCGTCTGGTGCATCAGGACGTGGTTGAGTACGCTGCCCAGCGCATATTTGGTCTGCGGATCGCCGGCGGCTTTCTCCACTGCCTCCGAAATGGCAATGCCCAGGCTGCCCGGTGAGTCGGGGTTTTGGGAAAGAATCTGTTTGCCGGCTTCGGTCAGACCCGAAGGCGAAGCATGCACTGTAGCCCCGTAAGTATTCATCACAATCCTCCGGTAGGGCTTCTGGTTGTAGCTTACCTTCACCATAAACACTTCGCACTCGATGCCAAACAACTGGCAGGCAAAGCTCAGGGCGGTGCCCCACTGCCCCGCACCGGTTTCGGTGGTGATCTTCCGGACGCCTTCCATCTTGTTGTAATACGCCTGCGGTACGGCCGTATTTGGCTTGTGGGAGCCCGCCGGGCTCACGCCCTCGTACTTGTAGTAGATTTTGGCCGGGGTGTCCAAAGCCTTCTCCAAACCATACGCCCGGTACAGGGGAGTTGGCCGCCAGAGGGTGTAAATATCCCGCACTTCTTCAGGTATGGTGACCCATTTTTCGGCCGTTACTTCCTGTTTGATCAGTTCCATCGGAAACAGCGGTGCCAGCGCCTCGGGACCAATGGGCTGCTTTGTGCCGGGATGCAGCGGCGGCAGGGGTTTGTCAGGCATGTCGGCCACGATGTTGTACCAGTGCGTAGGGATTTCTTTTTCGGTTAGCAGAATTTTGCGTTCCATACAGGAGAAGAATTTAGTAATATTTAGTTCTTGAATGCTTCAGGCAAAATCAAAGTAATTGGGTTGCGGTATAAAATGTATGATGGATACAGGGCTTATTATTGAAGTTTAACTGATTTTTTCAGACCGCCTGCAAAAGCTTCTGCCCATTTTTCATCATACATTTTATACCACGAACAGTATTAAATGGAGTAATTTCGTTATGCCCATCACGAAGAGGTTGTGTCAAAGGAGCGCAGCCGCTTACGATTAACTTTTACTGATTCTCAACATCTTGTTTCCGTTGCGCTGAAACTCGTAAGCCACCGGTTCAATCCCAATCTGATACGCGCTGCCAAAGAATTCAATAGTTTCTCCCAAAACACTTGATTCCTCGGCATTCAGGTCCAGAAGGGGAAAAATCCTTATCTCTCTGCATATTCTCATCATCTCTGTTATAGATTGCAGGTGAAAATCAAGACCAAGTTGTGCATAGAGCAGTAAAAAGTGAGAGCTAAGCCCTAGTTCAAACTCATCATCTTGGTAAATGGTCCTGTTGGGTAAGGCGTGAGCCAAGTATCTGCCTTCTTGCCTGCCAGGTTCGTAATCGGCCAGAAAGGTCTGCATGGCTTGCATCCGTACCTTCTCGAGTTCGTCGATATCTTTGATGAGTTTCCAAACGAAGTTCTGTTGGTTCCTTCGCGTTTGAGTGAGTACTTCTTGCCTGGTTTCCCGTATTCGTTGCGCTAAGTCCTCTTTGGAAAATTCGTAAATAGGGTCTAGCGAAATTACTTTATGCCCCAGGCTTTTCATCTGCGCATTAAAACTGGCCGGGCCATCCCCTGCGCTAATGATCTTTTTAGCTAAATCTGCTTCGGTCAGGTTAAACATCAGCCGGTATTCTTTCAGGTTTCTGCCCCAGGGTACTACGCTCTTAAGTTCAAATGCCATTCCGGGTATGCGTTTTATATTGTGTGAAGATCAATCTTACTGGATTCCTTGTGCCAATTCCAGCGCCTTGCGTAAAGCCCCTAACTTATTATTTACTTCCTGTAGTTCGCTTTCGATTTTAGACTTCGCCACCACGCCGGCACCCGCTTGGTAATATAAGACGTTGTTTTTACTCAGGAAGGAGCGGATCATGATGGCGTGGTTGAAGTCGCCGTTGAAGCCCATGAAGCCGATGCATCCGCCGTAGTATCCGCGGGAGGTCGGCTCGTAGGTATCAATCAGTTGCATGGCGCGGTGCTTGGGGGCCCCCGACAGCGTACCCGCCGGGAACGTATCGGCTACCATCTGTACCGTCGCCACCCCGTCGTCCATGCGGCTGGTTACTTTGGATACCAGGTGAATCACGTGGGAATAATATTGGATTTCCTTGAAAGTTTCCACGGTCACGTGGGTGCCGTTGCGGCTGAGGTCGTTGCGGGCTAAGTCCACCAGCATCACGTGTTCGGCGTTTTCCTTGGGGTCGTCGTATAGTTCCTGGGCGAGTTGGGCGTCGGCCTGGTCGTTACCGGTGCGGCGGAAGGTGCCGGCAATCGGGTAAATGGTGGCCTGGCCCTTTTTGATGGTGATCTGCGCTTCGGGCGAGGAGCCGAATATTTTAAAAGAGCCAAAGTCGAAGTAGAACAGGTAAGGCGAGGGATTGATGGAACGCAGGGCCCGGTACACGTTGAACTCGTCGCCGGTTGAAGGACTGCGTAAACCGCCGGGAAAGTACGATCTGAAACACATCACCCAGCTTGCAGTGCCGCTGGCCTTGGGCCAGTATTTCCAGAAAGGCCTCATCGGTAAGGTTGGAGGATTCATCTCCTCTGGTTTGGAAATGATAAGAGGGAAAATTCTTGTTTTGAATGAGCGAAACAATATAGGACAGATCCTGCTGACTGTCACCTGAAAAGCCCTCCGGCTGGTGCTCAAACACGTACAGGTCGTCTTTGAAATGATTGATGGCAATCACATACCGGAACACCTGGTAAATCATCTCCGGAATCCGGTTTTCCTGCGTGTCACGTTTCCGCAGTCCGATCTCTTCAAAGTGCTGCACGGAATCATAGGCCATATAGCCGAACAGTCCATTGTGAATGAAGGGAAACTGGTTGCTGTCGGTGCTGAACTGCTGCCGGAACCGGTCTAAGGCATCTGCCACCTCGCGATGGTGCGAAACGGTGCGCTTCTCTTCACGGCCGTCGGGAAACTGCTGCAGCAAAGTATCGCCGCTCAGTTCAAATTTGGCAATGGGTTGGCAGCAGATGTAGGAAAAGGAGTTTTCGTTGCCGTGGTAATCGGAACTCTCCAGCAGAATGGTGTTCACGAACCGGTCACGGAGTTTCAGGTAAATGCTCACCGGCGTTACAGTATCGGCAAGCATCTGACGGAAGGTGGTAGTCAGTTTGTATTTCATAAGCAGGGGGGAGGTGCAAAAATGAATGGGGACTAAAACAAAAAAGGCCTGCGATAAGAACCGCAAGCCTTTCCGGATAAAATATGCTTTTATTCACGCAATAGCCTTTGGTCCGTACTTAAGAAGTACGCCACCACCAGGAGATATTGCGGAAAGAGTTGTTCATAAACTGATTTTTGACAAATATAGAATCTGCTTCAGATAAAGCAAATTATTCGCGTCAATTCAGAATTTAAAATTGGGCATTTAAACTTTCCTAACTGGTTTTCTTCAGCGTCATCAGGTACTCAACGAGGTCGGCCAGTTGCTGATCGGTCATGTTTTCGTGCAAACCAGTCGGCATCATGGAGTTATCCATCTTCTTCATGCTGGCTACGTCCTTGCGCTTCAGCTTAAGGGCTGAGCCGCCGGGCATCTTCAGATCAATATCATTTTCAGTCTGGCTGGCAATAATGCCCATATTCACTGAGCCATCTTTCATTTTGATTTCGTAACCTTCGTATCCGACGGCGTCGGGGTGGAGGATAGAAGCATACTGCGCTTCCTTGGGAAGTTTGCTGCCGATCTCCGACAGTTTGGGTCCGAAGTCAGCGCCCTGGCCGTTTACCTGGTGGCATACGGAGCAGTTGCTCTGGAATACTGTCATGCCATTCTGCGGATTGCCTTTCATTGCCAGCAGGTCGCTGATAGCCGGCATCTTTTTACCGGTTCCCGCGGCGGCACCCAGATAGGTGGAGGCTTCCTGCCGTACCGCCCGGCGCCAGGCGTTCATCAGCCCGCTGGCGGCGGAGGCTTTCAGTTCTTCGGGAAACTTATTCTCGCGAAGCATCGCCAGCACGTGATTTTCACCGCCGCCGCTGCCACCCATGGCCCGGGCGGCTTCCCGGCGCAGGTTCAGCGGATATTTGGCATTAAAAGCCGTTTCCTGCAGGATAGCCAGCGATTCTTTGCTGCCTACGCCCCTTAATGCTGCGATGACATCAAATGCAGCTTTTTCATCTTTTCCGCCAATGGTGCCTGTTACCAGCTGCGAACCTCCCTGCCTGAGCAGCGCATTAACTGCATTCTTACCGGTTCTGCTGTTGCTCTGCGACAGGGCCAGCTGCAGCAGGCGTGTATTTTCCTCCTTCAACTCATAGCGGGTTACCAGTTCCACAAACTCCTGGGTTCCTTCTACTGCATTCAGTACATCTTTCAGGGCTTTGGTGGCTACCGGTGAGGAGCGGATGTGGCCCGGATCAAGGTGCGTAAGCGCCAGTTTGTTGATCTGCGTCTGCTCATTGCCGGTGCCTTCCATCATTTTGACCAGTGCAGCCGATTTGGCGGCCTTGTCAGGGTTAAAATCAAAAGCCCGGAAGTAACGCAGGCGGCTCTGCAGCGGCTCTTTGGAGTCGGAAGCAAGGCTGGCCAGCAAGGGTACAGCAGCTCCGGTACGGGCCCGCCATACAATGCCGCGGCCGGCGGCGTTGCTCAGGGGATTGCTGCCGGCGTCTTTCAGCCACGCGGCAAAAAAGCGGTCCCACTGCTTGTCGGCGCCAATGCCCAGCGCCTCCAGGTACCAGCGGTCCTGTCCGTCGTAGGCTTTGGCCAGCTGGGTCCAGATGGCGGGGGCTTCCGGAGTATTGTTATGCCGCAGGGCAATGGCCACTTCGCGGCGTACCTGCGCATCAGGGTCACCCGCCAGTTGCTGCAGGTAGGGAACCATGTTCAGATCCAGTTGCCGGGCGGCTCTCAGGCCGGTAATGCGGATGTCGGGGTTGGCGTCTTTGAGGGCCATCTCCACGTATTTCCGACCCTTGCCTTCTATTTTGGTCAGCATCCATAAAGCCCGGGCCTTCATCCGCGGATCGTTGCCTTTGTAAAGTTTTACCAGGCCCTTTTCGGCTTTGGTGCCCATGCCCTTCAGCTTTTGATAGGCTTGGTAGCGCACCGAAAGGTTGGGGTTCTGCAAGGCAGCTACGGCACCTTTGGCCGAGTTCAGGTCAACTTTGGGCTGCTTGTAAGGCGTATTGGGCGGGGCTATGCGGAAGACGCGGCCGCGGTTCAGGTCGCCGGCCTGGTGGCCGCCCACGCCGGGGTCGTACCAGTCGGCTACCATCAGGGAGCCATCCGGAGCCACGCATACGTCAGATGGCCGGAACCACTGGTCGCGCACGCCTTCCATGATGTTGACAATGGAACCCTTATAGCCGGCACCATCCTTCTGTACCGGATAAGCACGTACCACGTTGGGGCCGGCATCAGAGTGGATCATCTGCCCGCGGAAGGGGTCGGGCAAGAGGGTTCCTTCATAAATGAGCATGCCGGTAGGGGAGCCGGCACCCGTCTGCAGCAGGTTGGGTACTACACCGGGGTCATTGAGGTGCCAGTGGCGGCGGGGAATTTCCGGTTCAATGTTGGTGCGGTTGGCCTGCCAGCCGGCGCCGGTCATTTCGTCGGTGTAGCCGTAGTTGCCGTATTCCATCACGTAGTTGATGCGCACGCCCTTGTTGCCGTCGTCGTCGTTGTCGGATTGCCACATGGTGCCGTAGGAGTCAACGGCCACTTCGTAGTTGTTGCGGAAGTTATGGCCCAGTACCTCAATCTGCGTAAAATCAGGGTTGGAACGAAATACCATGCCCTGCTTGTAGTTTTTCAGCGAAATTTCGTTGCCGGCCATGTCTTTTACCGGATTGCCTTTGGCGTCCAGCAACTGTTCGCCGGCGTTGCCGAAGTTGAAGTAAAACTTGCCATCCGGACCAAAGGTAAAGGCGTGCATGCCGTGGTCGTGCTGTTCGCCTTCAATGCCCTGAAAGATCACCTCTTTTTTGTCGGCCTTGTCGTCGCCGTCCGTGTCGGTAAACAGCCACACGTAGGGGCTTTGCGACACAATGGCCCGGTTGCCCATTACCCAGATGCCCAGCGGAGCATTGAGTTCTGGTCCCTGGTAGAAGACGGTGTTTTTGTCACTCCTGCCGTCTCCGTCAGTGTCTTCCAGGATCATGATCCGGTCGCCTTCCCTTTTGGTCGGGTTTCCGGTGATGTCAGGACGGTAGTTGAAGGCTTCACACACCCATACGCGGCCCCGGTGGTCTACGTCAAGGTTGGTCGGGTTGGTGATGACCGGTTCGGAGGCAAACAATCTGGCTTCGAGTCCATCGGCAATTTTTATTCCCCTGAGGGCATTTTCCGGCAGGCGCTTCTGCCCGTCGGTCAGGTTGCTGTACAGGGTGTCCAGGTACTGCTCCCTGACGGCCGGATCATTTGAAGTCTGGTACCAGGCACTGGCAACCAGCATCAGGGTACCCAGTGTTACCGGCGCGGCCCGCCGGAGGGAACGCAGGAAGGTGTTCTGCCCGGCGGCAGACGGAGCATCAGGGGTAATCCGTGGCATAGGAGATGACATATTCAGTTAGGTGGAGTTTAAATTTAGCACGAAATGAATAAAGGATGGTAGAAAAGGGGGAGAAATTTGCCGTTGACGGACCGGAGGACCTCCCTTTCCGGAAGTTGATGCCGCAGTCTGTAGTTGAGGCAACGCTCAACTTTTCCCGCTGTCATCCCTGCCGGGTATCCTGGTAGTATCAGACCATCTCCCTGTTTGCGGTGTGGCTCCCGCTGATGGCGCGAAGCCGCGCTTCGGTATGTGAAGGCGTTAAACAGCCCACGGTTTGGATCGTGGGTGGGAGATTCCCTTTTTGAGAAAACCGTTTAAACGGTTTTCCCGCCTGACACCCTATAACTGTCTGATTCAAGCGTGGACGCTTGAATCAGACAGGGCTCAAACCGTGGGCTGTTGATGCTGTCCATCAGGTTACAGGATGGGTAATGTTGAACGCCCTTCACATACCGAAGACTACGCTGAACAGGAGGTTAGCAGTCAGAATCAGTCTACCCTGTCAACCATTCCGGAGAGATGGCTACGATTAAAAACGTTGACACCCGGCAGCGCGTAGCCTCCGCTGATGGCGCGAGGGTGTGCTTCGTGATTATCCTTCTTCCCGCCTCTGGCTGAATTTGTGTCAAATGGGCCGCAGATGGAACGAAGCACAAAATAGCAACCAGAGGTCGTAAAGTATAAAGCACCGCTTCGCGTTAGCGGAGCAGTCAGTCCGGAAAAATCCGGGTAACGTTCTGGAAATTGCCGCCCGCAAGTCTTTCCAGCAATTCAGGAATGAGTGCCTGCAAGGTATCCAGGCGGTTATTGGCGGTTATTGTACGCGCAAAGCACGAAAACCGCTATAGGTAGCTTCTCAAGGTTCTGCTGGTAAGGCAGATTGCGGTCGACGGTGACAAATACCTCAAATCCGTTATCAGCCATGAGCCGCAAGAGGGCACCGTTTTTCTGGCCCAGCCAGTTCATCTCCCGAACCGTAAAAACCTCGTGATCCGGCCCGAAGTCACGCGATAGTTTACGCGGCAGGCTTTCGTCCGGCAAAATTTTCATGGAGCATTTTGGGCGAGGTAAGGGAAGTCTTTGCCATTTCCAGAACCGCTACGGCAGCCTCTCTGGTGACGGAAGGATAATCATCCAGAAAGTCGGCAAGGGAGTCGCCGCCTTCCATATAGTCAAAAAGAGTCTGTACGGGTACCCGTGTCCCGGCGAATACGGGAGTTCCGCTCATAACGTCCGGGTCAATACTGATCTGTCCGTACAACATAAAGAATGATTTTGCTGATGCAAAGATATAAATTACCGGGTTTACGGATCAGAGTCAGGGAATGGAGCCTGCGCTGGCTGTTACTGCCCGCCCGGGAAGATCGGTAACTACAGCATGGATTTGATTCAAGAAGCTAAAGGAAAGGGGCTGCCGTTGGGGGGGCTCCGTACAGCCGCTCTGGTAAAATAAAATCCGGCTTCGGGTTTGCTAAGTTTCACCGCTTCCTGAGTTGAGGGTAGGCTTCTGATGGCATTTTTCTTTACGCATAATTCTGTTTTGCCTGTGTAAAGCGAAAATGGGCCGCTGGTAAACCTTGCTGGCAGAAACTGACCTGTACCGGTAACGGCAGGAGAAAGTTCGGCGGGTAAGACAGCGTGGTCAGAAGACTACGCCGAACGGGGGAATCAAGGCTCGTCAGCTTAGCCCTTTTTCCCGCCTGATTGAAAATTTTATTGACCATTCAATTCTCAGCCCCGCTTTTGGCAATACCATGTTGGCGGCTGGCTTGTTGGCGTTTTGCAATAAAGTCAGCCATTGTTTGCTTCAGCTCGTCATGAAAGCGTTCTGGGTCTGTCTGAATTAACTTTGACAGGTCATCACGAACCTGCCGCATATAGGCTACTGCTTTGAAATTACTTTTAGTCTTCGTTTTCATACCTTACTTCTTTAGGTGTCCTGATGTCAGTAGTCTGATACCCAAATTTAAGATTTATTGAGTTGTACTGCCTGATACGGAAGAAATTTACCATGTGCTTGAAATTCCAGCTTACTAGACTGTCCACCTTCAAAATAGTTGACATGGCAATATGTTGCGCATCACTTTCAAATTTTGGGGTCAAAACGCCTTCAGTTATGTAACATCTTGCAAGCTGCTCAGCTTCCATAGTTAGCGTAACAAGTTCTAAAAACGAGTCTGGAATGGTTTCGGTCAGTCGCCTGATCCGTTCAGGTGCTGGTGCAAGTTCACGAAGTGTCAAGTCGGAAAGTACAATAATGAATTTCCCTGCTCTTGCCTGTTCAAAAAAGGGAGTTGTCCATTCTTCAAATTCTTCATCTTCGTGACCGCCCCATACCGATGTGTCAACGTAAAATTTCATGTCGCTGAGTACACTGTTAAGTAAATGAGTTTATATTTTTTTCTGTCATTCCCGAAGGGAATCTTTGTTGTGTAACTCGTTGATTGTCTTGCACTACGAAGATCCCCTCCGGGGATGACAAACGGGGCCGGGAAGTATAAACATATTTAATTAACAGTGTACTAAGTTTCGATGTCATGTTTTTAACGGCCGGAGGAAGTCCGGCGCGTAAGATAATGTAGTGAAAGGACGACGCTGAACGGAAGGCCAGCAAAGCAACCAAAGCGTTTGGTTGAATATATTCTTTACTAATGGTAGTTTCTGTTTTCCCTTTTGCCGATTTATAAATTCAATAATATTTCTTCAATTTCTTCACTCGCTTTTTTCAATAGTTCTTTTGTCTTGTCTTTAAGTTGTTGGGCTTGTTGCCTGATGCCTGTTATGTGTTCGGCTATTTTCCTTTGTGTGTCAAGTGGTGGGACTGGAATTGGTAAATGTGAAATATCTTCTGGTGCTAAATGTCCATTAGTCGCTCCTGTAATGTTTCTTTTGATTTCGATCTGCATTAAACTGCATCTTAGAAAATGATAAACAAAAGCATTGTCAGATAATGAGTTCGTTTGAAACCTTACAATGTCACCGCCCAAAAAATAATCTCCTTCATAATTCCAAAATGCAATCTTTCCTATCGTTGCCCCCGTTATTACTACCAAAACGTCACCAACTGTTAATTTCTGTTGCTTACCAAAAATATTTTTGGCTGTTAGTAAGTCATCAACTGTGATAGTTCCATCTGCATTAATTGAATTAATCTGAACTACTGAACATTCACCGTCCTTTTCATCTTGCTTTGGCAAACTTCCTTTTATCAAATTTCCTGATATACTTTCACGAAGTTGTTTAACAGGGTATTTCCCGTATGAAATTGCAGTTAGATTGTTTATGAATTTGTCTTGATGAAAAAACGGGTCAATCCTTTTATTTACAATGTCGGATAAAGTCCTTGTAAACATTCTATTCTTTAAAGTATTCTCAGGCGGTTCGGGTAATTGTATCCCCAACTCACTCAATAAATAATCGTCAATGCTTGAAAGTAGTTTTTGGGCTTCTGCCTCGTTTTGTTGCTTTTGGGAAATTACTTTGCCGGTAATCTGCAAAATGCGTTTGTCTTCTATAACCGGGATTGAAAGCAATGCTGGATAATCTAATGCCGGGCGTGTTCCGCCTGTGCTTCTCCGGCTTGCCAATTTTTCGCCAATGTCGGAATTCAGAAATGCTGCAAGCGTTTCGCTGATTTCTTTGCTTCCTGTTTTTATTACGCAAACGTGTTGGTTGATATTCCTTCAAAACCTTGGGGTGCTACTGATGCAACTGCCATCCGCCCGACGCCTGTGATTTTTACCAACAAATCGCCTGCTGAAACCTGGCTTCTTTTCAGCATTCCGTTGTGGGTTTCTTCATTGATGTATTTGCAATCGTCAAACTCTAAAATGCCTGTTGGCGAAAGGTTTTGCACTCTTAAAAACGGTATTCCGTTCTCTTTTTCTGCATAATATTTTTCGCTTTCAGTTGTCTTCGGTGTTGCTCCGCTTGCCATACCTTTTACATAATCCCTTAGCTTTTCCGGTTTTTTGGCTAATACTTTTTTTTCAAGTTCCAAAAGTTCAGGAACATAAAAGAAAGGATCAAAGCGTTTTTCCAATTCGCTTTTCTGCAAAATGAAAACCCGGTCTTTGTTGAGTGTGGGTGAAATTGTATAACTGCTCATTACTTCTCTGTCTTGTTAATGTGAGCAATAAATTTTGAAAGCTCTTTGGCTATTTCAATCAACTCATTGTTGTTGGTGCTTCTGCCTGTGGCATCATAGCCGATGTCTTCGGCTATTGCCAAAAATAGGGTAGTCGTCCAACGCGGTTTGTTTTGCCAAAAGTATTTTTCGGTCAATTCCTCTTTCAGCAAATTCACTTTGTCGGTAAAGGCAGACTGAACAGCCGATTTATCGGCTTGTATCATTTCTGTAATCTCTTTTTTGCTGGCTTTCGGGTTTTTGGCTTTGGCGTCAGCTTCTGATTTCTTTATCGCTGCTGCTTTTTCTTTTTCCCATTTCTCAACGGTAGCAATATAATTATTGTCGGTTTTAACCTGCTCTTTCAGTTGTGCTTTTTGGTTGCTGATTTTTTCGGTTTGCTTGTCTTTGTGTTTACGCAAAAACAAAACAGAACTTTTACGCCTGCACCTGTGGCACTGAAAGCGGTTTGAGGCATAGAAACAACGGCAACAATGCGGTACATTTCTTCAATGTTGTCACGCACATATTGCAAACTGCTGTTGGTGAGAATACCGTCAGGAATTACCACTGCCAAATAACCGTGTTCAACCAAAAACTTGTGGCACTGCTCCAAAAACAACACTTCGGTACTTTGGCTGTCACGCAAAGCGACTTTGCCGCTTGCGGTTGTATTCAGCCAATCCACTTCTTTAATTGCTAAATTGTATTGGTGCATATACGCCTTTTCGGTTTGCTTAATGCTGCTGCCGAAAGGTGGATTGGTTACGATGAAGTCAAAGGAATTGTATTTAAACATTTTGTTGCCCGATCTGGCTTGCATTTCGGTATCGCTCAAAAGTCCGTCCGATGCAATTACGTTGGTGTGTCCGTCATCGTGAATAATCATATTCATCTTGGCAGTCCGGGCTATCTGGTCGTTTATCTCAATGCCAAAAGGTTTTTCTCTGCGAAGTCGTGCCAGTATTTGTAATGGTCTTTCTCGTCTTTGATAGGGTCGTAAAACCCGTTGGCTTGTTCCTTACCTTGTCGAGGGCGTAAAGCAAGAAACCACCGCTTCCGCAACTGGTGTCAAGCACTCTTGATTTATGCGTAATCGGCAAACTGTCCACAATGAATTTTACAATTGGTCTTGGCGTAAAATATTGCCCGAAGTCGCCCCTGAAATAACTGCCCATAAACGTTTCAAAGGCTTTGCCTTTGCTGTCAATGTCAGTTTTATTGAGGTTGATACGCTGAAAGTATTTTACAATCGTCAGCGTTTCTTGTGCCGAAAGAGTTATGCCGTCTTTGAAAACTTCGGGTGCTTCCTTTTCGCCAACTGCATAAATGTTCTTGATGCGTTTTAGTAAATCTTCCGGGTCTTCATCACGGAAAATCTGAAAGTCATAAGGTTCGCCTGTTTTTCTTGGGTGTTTTTCGTCCCAGATTTTGCAGAATATGAGTTTATCCAGTTCGTCAAACGCTACACTCGGGTTTCGTTGCCCGCCGCCCCAGAGTGCCTGATGCGATTGAATGAAAATTTTTGTCAATTCGCTTTCGCTTACAACCTGAAGTTCAAAAAATTTCTGTTTTGCATTCAGGTCGGGTTCGGCAACAATGTTTGTTTCGTCTGTGTCGGTTTGCGAAATACCACCTTTCACATATTTGTAAGGAGCAAGTTTGTTGATACCAAATTGAGGAATATCGGGAATTTCAATTCTGCTTTTCGGCTTCTTGTCGGGGACTTCGTAATACTGGTTTTTAATTCGTGAAGTAGTCCAAACGTATTTTGCCCCTTCGGCAACAGCGTAGCTGTATGCCTGGTCAACGGCAACGTTAAACTGCTGGTCGGTTAAATCTTCTTTTTGCACTCAACTAAAATGTAAGTCTCTTCACATTTATCATCTGAATAAACGACAATGTCGGCTTCCTTGGTCTCGGAGCCCATTTGCACAGGAATAAACTGTTTAATTCTGTTTTCAGGATAGCCATAAATTAAAATTAAAGTCAGGAAAGTCTCGACTTGCACTTTCTCTTCCGGATTGTTGTAATTCCGCTTTTTGTTTTGATGTATGTAGGTTATAAAGTTTTTGTCTTCGTTAAATCGAATAAGTCCTTTTTCTATTCCCGTATCTATCAAATTCATGTTTCGTTCTTATGCTTTTAATTATGTCGTAAAGTAAATTTCAAACCTCTGTTTCTGTCATTGATGCCTTACAAGCTGCTTATGGCGCGAAGCTCTGCTTTGTGCTTATCCTTCTTACCGCCTCTGGCGGAACTGCCTGCGGCAGGAAATGCCGCTGGCAGGATCTGCATGCAACCAGAGGTTGCAAAATAAAAAGCACGAAGCAAAGCTTCGCGCTATCACTACACGTACCGGCGCGGGGGAAGGTATCAATGCCACAACCATAAAAATAAAAACCGCTCCTTACTCCCCGCTTCCCACTCCCAACCTCTAACTCCCAACTCCTTTCCCCCTACCTCATGCTCTGCGCGGTCACGGCCTGACTCTCCTTCATGGCGTCGTAAATCGCCTGGTGGATGTTAGTGCGGACGTTCATGCTCGACAGGCGGGGATTGTTGCGGGTGGGGTATACGCGGTTGGAGAGGAAAATGTAGAGCAGGTTGGTTTGGGGGTCCATCCAGACGAAGGTGCCCGTAAAGCCGGAGTGGCCGAAGCTGGCCGGACTGGCGTCGCGGGCGGAGCTGCCGCCGGCCGTCGGCTGGATCATCGGTTTGTCGAAGCCGATGCCGCGGCGGTTGCCGGATTCGCAGAACTGACAGCGGGCAAATTCGCGTAGCGTGGCTTCGCTGATGAATCTTTCGCCGCCGTAATTGCCGCCGTTGAGGTACATCTGCGCCAGCTTGGCAAGGTCGCCGGCCGTGCCGAAAAGCCCGGCGTGGCCCGACAGACCATTGAGCATGGCCGCGCCCTCATCGTGCACGGTGCCGTGGATCTGCGTTTTGCGGAAAAGCGAATCAAACTCCGTGGGTACGATGCGGTCATTGGGAAAAAACCGCGTCGGGCTGAAAGTAAGTGTACTGGCACCCAGCGGCCCGTAAAACGTTTCCTTCAGGTACGTCTGAAAGGGCTTGCCAATGAGCTTTTCCACAATGACCGGGTAGAGATAAAAAGACAGGTCGCTGTACACGTACTTCTTCTCCGCGTTCAGCGGGGAGTGGTGAATCTGCCTGTATATCCGGTGGCAGTAGCGGCGGTGCAGGTACATGCCGTCGGCCACCCTGACCGGAAAGCGGGCCGAAGAATCGGCCTTAAAGGTATGCCACTTCCATTTGCCGTTTTTTTTATACGTGCCTTTCCAGAAGGGTATCCAGTCCTTGAGCCGGCCCTGGTGGGTCAGTATGTCCCGAAAGGGGATGCCGGCTTTGTTTGAACGGCGGTACTCGGGCAGGTAACCGGCCAGCGTATTGTCCACGTTAAACTTTCCTTCGTCGGTGAGCCGCATCAGCGCGGCCAGCGACGTGCTGATCTTGGTGACGGAGGCCAAGTCGTAGATGTCGGTGGTCTCTACGGGCTGGCGGTTTTCGTAGGTGTGGTAACCGTACGCCTTCTCCAGAATCACTTTGCCGTCTTTGGCTACGAGTACCACGCAGCCCGGCGTGGCTTTCTGCCGCACGGCATTCTCTGCCAGCGAATCAATTTTGGCGTACAGAATTTCCGACCTGATGCCAACCTCCTCGGGCATGGTATACTTGAGGCGGTTTACCGAACTCAGCGGCTGGCCCATTCCCTCCCGGAAAGCGTTGACGGTAACCGGCAGCTTGCCGTTTGCCTTTACCGCGCCAAACAGCAACTGGGCAGCCATTTCCTGCGTGTCCTTGTTGTCCTGGTAGGCCAGCACCAAGGTCCGGGCTTCTTTCAGGCCGGGAAATTTGTTGAGCGTGTACGGGTTGCCGAGCAGCACGGCCACTGTTTTGCCGCCCTCCACCAGTTCGCGTACGGCGGAAGTCATGCCTTCGGTGATGCCGTAGTTGCGCGGCGGACGGATGCTGGGCACGTGGATGCTCACCACCACCAGGTTGTATTTGCTCAGTTGCGCCTTTACCCGGTTTACGTCGGCGGCAGTACTGTTTACGGGCAGCGTAAAATTATCGGCTTTGGCGTAGTTGCTCACCATCCGGCTGAAGTCGCTGCGGCCGTTGACGCCCACCGAAACAGTGGCAATCCGCAGGGTATCAAGTTGCCGGAGCGGAATGAGGTTGTGCTTATTTTCCAGTACGGTCAAAGCGGCTTCCGACAACTGGCGGTTCAGCAGTTGGGCTTCGTAGGTATTCAGATCCTGCACCAGGTTGGTCAGTTCTACCGGCTTGTAATTGTTAAGACCCACCCACGCCTTGGCCGCCAGCACCTTCCGGCAGCGGGCATCAATTTCAGCTTGGGTAATCAGACCGTTTTTAATCGCTTTTTTGATCTCCGAAATGGCGCGGGGAATGTCGGCGGTATACTCCAGCACGTCGTTGCCGGCCAGAATGGCCCGCATGTCGGCCACGCCGGGCGGGAAATATTTGGTAACACCCTGCATGTTCATGGCATCGGTGAAGGCGAGACCCTGAAAGCCGAGCTCGTTTTTGAGCAGACCGGTCACAATTGGTTTGGAAAGGGTGGAGGGCAGATTTTTGGTGCTGTCGAGGCTCGGGATGCTCAGGTGCGCCACCATGACGCCGCCCACGCCGGCTTCGATTATTTTCCGGAACGGATACAACTCCAGCGTATCCAGCCGCTGACGGCCGTGCCGGATCAGGGGCAGGGCGTAGTGCGAATCCGCGTCGGTGTCACCGTGACCGGGAAAGTGCTTGGCCGTGGTCATGATGCCGGCGTCCTGCATGCCGCGCATGTAGGCAATGCTTTTGCGGGCTACATTGTCTTTGTTTTCGCCGAAAGAGCGGAAGTTGATCACCGGATTGTTGGCGTTGTTGTTGACATCCACCACCGGCGCGAAGTTGATGTGAATGCCGATCCGCCGACACTGGCGACCCACTTCGAGGCCCATGCGGTAGAGGAGCGTATCGTTCTGGACGGCGCCCAGCGTCATCTGGTACGGGAACCGGATGGTACTGTCGAGGCGCATACCAAGTCCCCATTCGCCGTCAATGGCAATCCACAGCGGCACTTTGGCAAGGGACTGGTAGCGGTTGTAGAGGGAAGCCTGCCGGACCGGACCACCCTGGAAGAACACCAGACCCCCGATCTTGTATTGCTGCACGTACTTGCTGATGGTATCGAAGTGGGCCTTGTCGCGGTTGGAGTACGCCGCTACCATGATCAGCTGGGCAATCCGTTCGTCGGGCGTCATGGTCGTGAATACTGAATCCACCCATTGCTGGTGGGCATTCAGGAAGGGAGGCTGACCGGGAAGAGTAAAACTGGCAGAAGCGGGTATTGTCTGGCCCCTGGCAACCAGTGCGGCAAGGCAAAGCACGCCGGTAAAAAAGATGCGTCTCAAGGTGTGGGCAATTAGGGAGTGAAAAGTTAAAGTTGCGCAAAGATGGCCGGTAAACAAAACCGCAGATGGGTTACCAGCGGGCAAAGGCTGCATTAGCGGATTCGTGGTTTGGCTGCCCGGGTTGATTTCGGCAGTCAACGGAGAGCAGAAACCCATGCCCATCATCGGGGAGGAAGCGCAGAAGCTTTTCCATAATCTTTAAGCATACCAGCAGAGGTTAAAATGGGTGTTGTCTGAAAGATCAGATAAAGTTCAAGCGTGGACGCTTGAACCAGCAGTCATAAAACCAACCCGGCTCCCGCAGAGTCGGGTTTTTTTATTGCATTTTTCGATACGGCAGGAAAAATATATATCTTTTCGGGTTGAAAAAGTCGTAAGTGGAGAGACGCAATGCATTGCGTCTGTACCAGTCGTAAGGGGTTTGGCGTATTTGAACGTCGGCGTCATTCATATGCTGACTGTTACTGCCGGCTACCATTTTTGCGCTTACTACTTTCCGGGCAGGCAATTGGGCAGGCCAGCGTGCCTGCCCCTACGAATCACTGGTACAGACGCCATGCATGGCGTCTCTCCACTTACGACTCTGGACTTGCGACTTTTAAATAGTACAGACGCCATGCATGGCGTCTCTAACCAAACTCCCTCCATGCCCCTGCTGATTGTCCTGTTCGGAATTCTGCTGCTGCTTGTACTGATTCTCGGCCTCCGGCTGAATGCTTTTCTGGCGCTGGTGCTGGCGGCGCTGGTGATCGGCGTGATGGAAGGAATGCCATTTGCCGCGGCCGTAAGGTCTATCGAGAAGGGAGTAGGGGATACGCTGGGCTCCCTTACGCTGATCATCGGCTTCGGGGCCATGCTCGGCAGCCTGATCGTGGAGAGTGGCGCGGCCCAGCGGATTACCTTCCGGCTGCTCAACGTATTCGGGGAGAAACGCCTGCCGTGGGCCATGGTGCTGACGGGCTTTATTGTGGGCGTACCGTTGTTTTACAACGCCGCTTTTGTGTTGCTGGTGCCGGTGGCATTTGCCATTATCACTGCTACCCGGCTGCCTTCCCTGTATGTGGGCATTCCGATGGCGGCGGCCCTGTCAGTTACGCATGGCTACCTGCCGCCGCACCCGGGGCCGTCGGCCATAGCCGTGATCTACAAAGCTGATTTCGGCCTTACGCTGTTGTACGGCATCATTGTAGCCATTCCGGCCATTATCATTGCCGGGCCGGTGTTCGGCGGCTTGTTGAAGAACTACAAAGTGCCGCCGCCCAAAGACCTGTTTGGTTTTAAGGAACGGACGGAAGCCGAAATGCCCGGCTTCAGCGCAAGCCTGTTTACGGCCCTGGTGCCGGTGCTGCTGATGGCTTTTTCCGCCGTGATGAACCTGACGCTGCCGGAAGAATCAGCCTTCAGGAAGTTTTTTGATCTGATCGGTAACCCGGTAGTGGCGCTGTTGCTGTCGGTGTTGTTTGCCATCTGGCTGCTGGGAATACGCCGGGGCAAATCCATGGGCGAAATCAATACTACTCTGGTGGGTGCTGTTACCGGCACCGCCATGGTCCTCTTCACCATTGGTGGCGGCGGGGCGCTGAAAGGGGTCATTGTGGACAGCGGCGTGGGCAAATACATCGAAGGGCTGGTCAGCGGCTACGCTATTTCGCCCCTGTGGATGGCTTGGGGCGTAGCTGCGTTGATCCGGGTCAGCTTAGGCTCGGCTACGGTGGCGGCCCTCACCGCGGGGGGCATCGTGCTGCCGCTGATTGATCCGGCTACCACGAGTCCGGAACTGATGGTGCTGGCCACCGGGGCCGGCAGCCTCATGTTTTCGCACGTAAATGACCCCGGTTTCTGGATGTTCAAGGAGTATTTTAATCTGAGCATTCTGCAGACCATCGCCTCGTGGTCGGTGATGGAAACGCTGGTGTCGGTGCTGGGGCTGGTAGGCGTGCTGGTGCTGGATACTTTCGTGTAAATGTTGTATGGTTGTATGTTAAATTGCTTAATTGTCGGAGGCTCGGGAAATGACTGTTCTGCCTGCCAACAATTTAACAATGCAACAATGTAACCATCCATTATTTCTACAGTTCCTTGCCCGAGGCCAGGTCAATCATCATGCTCAGTTCCTCTACCAGGACATCGTTGCCGCCGGGGCTGAAGCCAACACTCCTGAACCGGATATTGCCCTGTGGATCAATGATGAATTTAGTGGGGATTCCCTCTACCTTGTAGGCGCTGATTACCTTATCCTCCACATCCAGAGGCACGGTGAAATCATAGTTTTTCTTTTCCAGGAACCCACCGGCTACTTTCTGTTTGTCGGCTTCCTTCTGCCAGGAATTGATGAACAGGAACTTCACATCGGGGTTCTCTTTGTACTTATTCACTGCCTGCTGCATGCCCGGCATGGAGGAGACGCACGGACCACACCAGGTGGCCCAGAAATCCAGCACTACCGTTTTGCCCTTCAGGTCCGCCATAGACACGGTTTTGCCGTTCAGGTCCAGCAGCGTAAACGCCGGTGCCGGTTCCGATATCATCTTTGTCCGCAGTTCTTTCTTCCTATTCTCACGGGCCGTAGTTTCCAAAGACGCCAGGTGGTGGCTGAATCCTTTTTCGTTCCCGTTTACAGCCAGGTAAGCCAGCCGGAGGTTTTCCTTCATCGGGGCAGTGCCTTTGCCATCAGCAATGAAAGTGCCTGCTTCATTCAGGGCCTCCTGGTGGCGACCCGTTTTCACCATGGCCGCAACGTACCGTTCGTTTACTTCGGCATTTTTTCCTTTCGTCAGGGAAACGGATTCTTTCAGATGCGTATGCGCTTCTTCGGGCTTGCCGTTCTTCGCCAGAATGGCTCCGTACGTATTCAATGCCGTTGCCAGTAACCCTTCAGCCTCCTGCGCCTTTTCCAATTGAAGCCGGGCTTTGCGGACCGCGGTAGCCGCAATGGTTTCGGCCAGCTCCAGCTCCTGATCTGACTCATTCAAGGCGCGGGCAAGAAAGTTATGATCGTCTGCTCCAAAGTACGCGTCATTTTCCTGAACAAACTTTCTCAGATCCGCGAAGCGTCCATTCTGCCGGTAAGCGTTGGCCATTGCAAGGTGCAGGAAATTTATTCTGCCATTGGCCGGAAAGTCCTTTTTGAACTGATTGAACAAGACTGCTTTCTTCTCTGCATCCTGCTCATCGTAGAACTGCCTGATCCTTTCCTCCTGCACCAGACTGCCCCTCGGGTCCTTCTGGCGGAGCATTGCCTTGTATTTTCCGGCCTCCCCGGGTTTTTTCAGTTCTTCATACCCGGCAACCAGTTGCTTCAGTTGTTTGACGGTAAGGTTTTTGGAGGCGGCCATGCTTTCAAGCAGCGCCGAAGCTTTGGCCTCGTACTGGCCGGGCCTTTCTTTTTTTAGAACAGTCAGGTAATAAGCCAGAAAATCGGCCTTGCTTCCCGGATAAGCTTTAAACTCTTCCTCAAACAAAGAGACAGCCTTTCCGGCATCCTCACTGACAGCTTCAGTCTTTTCCAATCCGTAGTAAAAGCCCAGCCACCCCCGGGCACCGGCCACAGGCTTGCCTTGTGGCGTATAGGTATACAAAGCATATCCCTTCCCGTTGTTGTTATCCTGACCCTTGCCCTCCCCGAAGGTAAACAGCATCAGACTGGTGCTGTCGTGGGGAGTAAGTTCTCCTGTCCATACAGTGCCTTGCCGCTTCAGCGAAAGGGGAAAAGGCCTGCCACCCGGTTTAATCATATACACCAGTCCCTGCAGGTCACCGGCATCTGCCGGCAGCGTCCCTTGCGGGTCGTATGTCAGCTTTATCAATTCTCCGGGCTTTGGCCGGGCGGGCTGGAAAGTAAGTTTAGCCGTCATTTGCCGGGCAAGGCCGGGCGAAATCAGACAACACCAGACCAGCAGGGTGAGCAGTCTTTTCATACAAGCAAGTGGTTGAATGGATAAGGAGGTAAGGTACAAACGGTTACAGGCATTTTCAAGCATGACGGGCCACTGAATTTATCGGGTTATATTTGCTCCGCTACGCAAGCGCCCTTACAACCATGCACGTTCAACACCTTCCGCTCTCCCGGACCGGTCAGTTTTCGGAGTTATTTCTGGATTACATCGGGCAGAAAGATAGCCTGAAGCCTTTTTACCGGGTTTTCCCGTCGGTGAAGAATATGGAAGTACTGATCAGAAACCGAACCTTCGGTGCGGAGAAGCGCGAAACGCTGCGGAACGTGCTGCGGGAGCAATATGCCCCTTACCCGCCCCTGGTGCATACGCAGATTGACAGTCTGCAGCACGAAAATACTTTTACCGTTACCACCGGGCATCAGCTCAATATTTTCGGTGGTCCGCTGTACCTGATCTACAAGCTGGTGACGGTAATCAACCTGGCAAAGCAGTTGAAAGCAGCGTATCCGCACTACCACTTTGTGCCGGTGTACTGGATGGCCACTGAGGACCACGATTTTGAGGAAATCAGCTACTTTCATCTCTACGGGCAAAAACACGCCTGGCAGACGGAGCAGGCAGGCGCCGTAGGCCGGATGAATCCTAAAGAATTACAGACAGTCTTCGGGAAGATCGCCGAAAAGCTTCCCCTCTTTGAGAAGGCGTATCTGGAGCACGATACCCTTGCCGACGCCACCCGGTGTTGGGTGCATTCACTCTTTGGCGAACAGGGCCTTCTGTGCATGGATGCCGATGCTCCCACTCTGAAAGCCCACTTCAGAGACATCATGCGGGAGGATATATTCCGGCAGACTACCCTGCGGGAAGTAGCACAAGTCAACAGCCAGCTGGCAGAACTTGGCTACAAAACGCAGGTGAACCCGCGGGAGATCAACTTTTTCTATTTACACGAAAGCATCCGGGAACGCATAGTCCCGCAGGGCGACCGGTTTGCCGTGCTGAATACCGCCCTTTCCTTTTCCGCAACGGAAATGGAAACGCTGATTGAACGACACCCGGAGCGGTTCAGCCCCAACGTAATGCTGAGGCCGGTATACCAGGAGGTCATTCTGCCCAATCTGGCTTACATCGGCGGACCAGCGGAGGTAGTTTACTGGCTACAGCTCAAAGGGATTTTTGATGCGTGTCAGGTGTCTTTTCCGGCGCTGGTGCCGCGCAACTTCGCCCTGGTGATAAATAAGGCTTCCGCCCGCAAAGCAGAAAAACTAGGCCTGCCCGTTGCGGATTATTTTCTGGACGAAGCGCAGCTGAAGCGCAAGTACGTTGAGCATGCCGTAGCCCAGCCGGTGCAGATTGCCGGTGAAAAGGAAATGTTGCTGCAAACTTTCGCAAGCCTGCGGGAAAAGGCGGCCGCACTTGATCAGACACTGGAAGGTTTCGTGGGTGCCCAGCGCCAACGGGTAGTCCACATTCTGGAACATATAGAAAAGCGGCTCCGGCGGGCCGAGGAGCAAAACCAGACCGTGGGCATCAGTCAGCTGCTGAATATAAAGGAAAAACTTTTCCCGGGAGGTTCCCTTCAGGAGCGGGTAGATAACTTCCTCAACTTCTACCTGAGTGACCCGCAGTTTCTGGAAAAATTACTTTCCATTTTCGATCCGTTTGAGTTCTGTTTTTATGTGATGACAGAAAAGGAATAATGACCAAAACGGAACTGCGTAAGGAGTTTTTGGCAAAACGACGCAATTTGTCTGACGAAGAAGCCGTCCGCCTGAGCAGCCGGATTGCCGCAAATTTTATCAGGTCATTTGATCTGAGCCCGGTGAGGTACCTGCACGTATACCTGCCATTGTTGCGGCAACGCGAAATAGATACTTTTCTGCTCATCAGGCGAATACAAGCCCTTTATCCGCAGGCTGATATTCTGGTTCCGAAAGTGGAGCCAGCCTCTCTTACCCTTGAAAGTTATCCTCTGCCTGACGATCATAAGCTGATTGTCAGTCCGTGGGGCATTCCGGAGCCGGAAGGCGGTATCCCGGCTGATCCCTCTGTCATTGACCTGATCATCCTGCCGCTGCTTGCCTTTGACCACCGCGGATACCGTGTCGGGTACGGCAAAGGGTTTTATGACCGCTACCTGTCCCGGTGCCGGCCCGGCGCACTGAAGATCGGCCTCTCTTACTTCGGCCCGGTGGATGCAACTGACGACACTGATCCGTTCGATGTGCCCTTGGATTTCTGTGTTACGCCGGAAGGGTTATGGAGCTTTAACGGGCTTTGAATACGGAGAATGGTATTGAAACCGGGCAACAATCAGATTGGGTTGCCAACCAATTACCGGCTTGTCTGATGTATTATTACACGCGTCAGCAGTTGCACCTGTATGACGGAAAAACGGATAGTTATTCTGCATGCAGGCACCCGGGCTGCATAGGTGGGTTCATTTCCAGCTGTCCGTTGTCTTTATTTCCCCCTGAATTAATCTGGTAGCCGCTGTCTATCAGACTGATAATGCCATTGGAAGTACCCATGGCAGGGCGCAGGTGCTGCTAAGGAATTCTAAAACTCAGCTACCGGAGAAAAGACCGGTAACCGCACCGGGTGTCCCGCTAAAATATCATTTTCCTCTCTCTTTCTTTCCTCACTGTAAAGAATCTTTTCCTGCCGCTGCTTGCACCGTGAATCAATAAAACTAAATTTGAAAAATATTATTTACAATATCCATTTAAGTCATTTATGAGGAAAGTTCTACTGCTTATTTTTCTGGCAGCGTATTGCAGTTGCCATTCATTTGGTCAGAACATCAAGGGGGATGACCAGAAGTTTACCTACGTACGGCTGCCCCTTAAGCCCCTGCCTGCCAGCATTAAAACCTACAAGCTGGAGACACTCGTGCCGAATTTTCCATTCAATTCCTATTCCTTCAACCGGACAAGCGCGATAGCTCAGCTGAACAAGTCCCTTAAACTGGATGGGTACGAAAGCAGTACCGGAGCCGCTGATCTGGAGATGTACGTGAAAGTAGAGCCTTTCTATTATTCAAACCCCGGCATGAGATCGCGCACCGTGGAAGAGACCCGCGATAAGGCAACAATCAAGGTTACTTACTACTGGCTGGAAGTTCAGCACAATCTGCCGGTGCACTTCCGCATGACCAATAAGATTGATAATGCAGCAATATTTGACAGCTATGTAGCCGGTAGCCGCGAGTATGCAACCTTCCGTACCCCCGAATTCCGCACTTCAGGCGAAGCCTCCAATTATTACGAAAGCCAGAAAAGCGGGCACCTTCAGAAGCTGATTGAAAATTCATTCAATGAAGTGGCCAGCTGGATCAGTGACTACGTCAAGAGTAATCACGATTTTGCTCAGGTTGCCGTAAAGCAGGAAGTACTCACCGCACGTCATAAAAAGGAAGATTACTCCGATCTGGACACTGCCCAGGCCATTGCTTTGAGAGCCTATGCGCTGATCAAGCCTGACCGGAACAGCGGCTTTGCTGAGTTTGCCGCTGCCATTCAGCCCGCTCTCGACACTTGGGTAAAGGTTCTTCAGGAGGCTGATGTAAACAACAAGAAGGCCCGGATAGACGCCAAAGTGGCCAACGCAATCATACACAACCTGTCTGATGCTTATATCTGGCTGAATGAATTTGACAAAGCCAACGAAATGATCACCAAAGCCGACGAGAACGGCAAGAGAGACTACTGGGTGGCCGAGGCGCGGAAAAACGTCGCCGACCGGAATAACCGGAAAACCGCCAACCAGCAGAGCAGCTTATCCAGCACCCAAAAATAATTTTTATATTTTTCATCCTTTATCAACTCCTAATTATCCCTGATTGCCATGAAACGTATTTTTACCCACCTTTTTTCTCTTGTTGCGCTTAGTGTACTCCTGTTTTCCTGCGGTAAAGAAAAAGTTGATCCGCAGAATATTATCGAAGATCCCCAAGGCGTAAAGCTTTACCTTACATGGACTGTTGATGGTGGTCGGTTAAGTGCAACCAGTGTGGACATAGAACTGGAACTGCTGAAAGCTACCTCAACAAATAGTTTATCTTACGTTGATGGCAGTTATAGTACTTCAGCTTCAGAAACCGTCATATTGAATAACCAAAACTCTGATGGTTCATATGTTGGACAGGTTGAATATGGAAGCGGTTCAAGCCGGGTAGATTATACCTTACAGGTTAGCGGTGTGTCAACAAATAAGACGCAAACCTTTAACAGCTATTTCACAGCAAATGATGAAGGCTTAGAAGCCAACCTCGTGAAGATAGTAAAGACCGGAAATTCCTACCGCGTGGAACGGTATTCTGCAAACTAATTTATAAATTTTTCCAGGACGAAAAAGCCGGCAATGGGTGTGCCGGCTTTTTCGTTTGTTACCGTGTCGTTTGGGTAGCCTTATGGCTCATTGATTTTGGGTAAATGCCACCAGGTGCTGTGCCAATACCTCTATATCTCCCGGCTCGTGCAGGCTGCTGAGAATCACCCGGGTAATGTGGTCACTGTCAGGAGTGGGGTAGGGAAAGCAGGAAATCAATATTTTCCGTTCGCACAGGAAATCATGTAGCCCCGTAGCCGGCGTGTAGAATACCGGATAGTGCGGAATGTGCCGGAAAAGCCCAGATTGCCCTGCCTCGTGGGAAAACTGTTGAATATTGGCCAGCAGCTGCTCTCTTGCTTCTTCGTACAGCGGACCGGCTTGTAAAAAAGCGTACAGATACGCAGGCGGTACCGGCGATGCCCCGCCGAAAAATGCCTGTTTCCGGATATCGCCGATCAGGCTGGCATCTGCCAGAACCGCGCCGCCCGGCAGACCAAGCGCCTTGCCAAGGGAGGCCACCACTACTACCTGCACGTTTGGAAAGACCGCCAGCCGCCCGTAAATACCCCCGCCGTTCCGGCCGGTAACGCCAAGGCCGTGCGAATCGTCCACAATCAGCATGATCTGCTTGCCCTCCGGTAGTTTTCCCACCCAGTCAAAATGGTAACTCTCCGCCCGGAGCGGGTCAAGGGCATTGGTGAGGATAATGATCTGCTCAGCCGCCGTCTGCGCCACCTGCTGCGGCAACCCGTCGGCCCATGCCTGCCAGGGAGATTCGTAACCATCAGCAGGGCTGCGCCAGAGGGCCGGGTGTGTACGGGGACCGTACAGGAATTCAGCCTTTTCCGGTAGACTTTTCAGGACCAGCTGGCCGGCCAGCATCCCCGACGACACCGTAAGGACAGCCGGAGCTCCCGTGAGTCGGGCAAGTTGTGCTTCTGCCTCTTCGTAAACGGAGAGCTGCAGGTTGCCGCCCCGGGAGCTGGAATAGTTGGCTCCGTAGCGGTTCATGCCTTCGCGGAGCAGGTCCAGAAACGCCGGATTGCGGGCCATGCCCAGGTAAGAGGTACCGCCCAGATAGAGGAATTCCTCACCATCGAGATAGACGGTGCGGCCGGGCAGGTGATCAGCGTACCGGGTCACGTCGGGGAGCAGTGGCGGTTAAAGTGGCGCCGGTACCGGGCACGTCCGGATAATATACTTTGCCGCATTCAATCGTGACGCCGGTGGCAATGTCCTGGCGGAGCAGCAGGGCCCCATCCATGTCCACGTAGTCGAGGAGAGGCAGAAGCTGGGAAATGGCGGATATGCCCACGCTGGACTCGGTCATGCAGCCCACCATCAGTTTCAGGCCCAGCTGCCGGCCTTCGGCAATCATCCGCCGGGCCGGCGTAAGGCCGCCGCACTTGACGAGCTTGATGTTGATGCCGTGAAAATGACCGGCGCAGCGGGACACGTCGCTTTCCACCACGCAGCTTTCGTCGGCTACCAGCGGCAGCACGGAGTGCCGGTATACTTCTTTCATGCCGTCCCAGTTGCCGGCTTCGAGTGGCTGTTCAATAAACTCTACCCCCAGTTCTTTCAGGGCAACCGCATTTTTTATGGTTTCTCCGGCTGTCCAGGCGCAGTTGGCATCCACCCGGAAGATGGCGTCGGTATGCCGGCGCAGTTCGCGCACAATGGCTACATCGTCGGGAGTGCCGAGTTTGATCTTATATAAAGGCCAGGGCATTTCTTTCAGCTTCAGCACCATCTTTTCCACGCTGTCAATGCCGATGGTATAATTGGTAAGCGGAACGTGGCTGGTACTCAGGCCCCAGAGCCGGTGGAGCGGCATTCCTTTCACCTTTCCATACAAGTCATGAGCCGCCATATCAAGGGCGCACCGGGCAAAGGAATTATCCTTCAGATAAGGATTCAGCCGGTCCCACAACTCCTCCGGTGTGCCGAAAGAATAGCCTTCGATTTTATCCCGGTGCAGCTCCAGCAAACCGGTTATTTCTTCGATGGTAGCGCCGTAGTAGGGGTTGGAGGTGGCTTCGCCGTAGCCCCGGTACCCTCCGTCGGACAGTTCAGCAATCAGGGTTTCCTGTACGTCGCGGGAGTCGTAGGCGATGGTAAAGGTGTGCCGCAGGGGCAGATCAAAGGCGTGCAGGGTGAGTTTCATGGGTGCGGAAAAATATCCGGGCAATTTAAAATAAATATGTAATTCTCCGGTGTAACAAATAATAGCAAATACTATGTCAGCAGCATACTTACGGGTTAGATAAAATTAATTCCAGACTTTTTAAAAAAAATTAAAATTGGCAATTGTCTGAAATAGAAATATTTATTGTATAAATGTCGCTTTTTGGCCATAAAATTTTTGGTCGTTTGATAAATCGTCTCAAAAACTTTTTAATTTTAAAGCTTGTATTTAAATAATAAATCATGAGAAAAATTTTAGCGATTCTTCTTTTGTTAGTTGGAATTCTGACATCTCCGGCTTTTGCCCAAGCCCGGCTGGTTTCAGGACGTGTCACCTCAACAGAAGACAATACCCCGCTGCCTGGGGTAAACGTGGTGGTGAAAGGATCATCCACCGGAACTGTAACCGATGCTGACGGCCGCTTCAGCATACAAGTAACCACTGACAATATTATTGTATTCAGCTACATCGGCTTTACGCCCAAAGAAGTACCGGTAGGTGAGTCAACAAATTTGAACGTTACCCTTGTTCCCGATGTCCAGCAACTGGGTGAGGTAGTAGTAACTACGGCTTTAGGCATCAAGCAGGAGAAAAGAGCCTTGGGTTACACAGTAACAGAAGTGAAAGGCGAAGAAATTGCGCAGACGCAGCGTGAAAACTTCCTGGTGTCTCTGCAGGGCCGCGTACCTGGCCTTACCATGACCACTACCGGCGGACAGCCCGGCGCTTCGGCCGCCATTAACCTGCGCGGTGCAAGCTCCATCGGCGGAAATAACCAGCCGCTGTTTGTGATTGACGGTCTGCCAATCGATAACCGGACTTTCAGCCAGGGAGCATTGGTATCAGATCAGCCCAACCGGACCAATGATTACCTGAACCGGGCTGCCGATATCAACCCATCTGATTTTGAGTCAGTTACAGTCCTGAAAGGACCCGAAGCCTCTGCGCTTTACGGCATTGATGCCTCTGGTGGGGCAATTGTGATTACCACCAAAAAAGGCCGGCAGGGCAGAGGCTCAATCGTATACGACAATGCTTTCCGGGTAGAAGAAGTATTCCGTTTTCCGGAGACACAAACTACTTTTGGCCGGGGCCTCACTGGCATTAATAGCCCAAACCAAGCATATTATTTTGGGGAGCAGTATGGTGAAAATGAGCCCCGTTACAACAACATTGAAAACTTCTTTCAGCAAGGCTTTACCCAGCGGCACAACCTGTCGTTTGAAGGAGGCAACGATAAGCTGACCTACCGTCTTTCCAATTCCTACACCGATCAGAGCGGTACCATTCCGACCAGCAGTTTCAAACGCCTCTCCATCCGCCTGTCGGCTACCGCCAAAATTACGCCCAAGCTGGAAGCCACCAGTTCTTTCAACTACGTGAATACGGGAGTTGTAAAGCCGGTAAGAGGCGAACTGGGCTTTCTGACCGGACTTCTGCTCTGGCCCTCAAACGACGATGTGCGGAACTACCTGAACCCGGACGGAACCCGCCGCCGGCTGGCCGGTGACGATACCCGTGAAATTGACAACCCGTTTTTCAGCATTTACAAAAACCACAACGAAGACCGCACCAACCGCAGCATTGGCAATCTTTCATTTTCCTACGATCCCATCCCGTGGCTGAACCTCACCGCCCGGGTTGGCGCCGATATTTACTCTACCCTCGGCAACTACTTCCAGCACCCCGAAACCAACGCTGGCCAGGGGCCAGGTGGATTCGTCGAAAACTTTACGGAAAACAGTCAGTTGCTCAACGGTAACCTGCTGGCTACGGTAAAGAAAAACTTCGGAAGATTCAAATCCTCGCTGCTGCTGGGCACTACCTTTGACGACCGCCGTTACGAAGTAAATGCCATCCGTGGAGAGAGACTGTACATTGCCGACTTCAACAGTATCAACAACACTGATCCTACCTCGCAGCGCAACAAATCTACCCTTACGCGCCAGCGGCTGGTGAGTGTGCTGGGCAGCTTTGATGTCAGCTACGATGATATGGTTTACCTCAGCGTCAGAGGCCGTAACGACTGGTCGAGTACACTGCCGGTGCAGAACAATGCTTTCTTCTACCCCTCGGCAAGTTTGTCTTTTGTATTTACTGAACTGGCCCCGCTGCGTAACCTTGGCCTGCTTTCGTTTGGTAAGCTGAGAGCTTCCTACGCCCAGACGGGTAAAGATGCGCCGCCTTACAACGTGCAGGCCCGCCTCGTGCCACAGACCACTACCGGCGGTGGTTTTGCGTACGGCTTTTTCGGCGGTAACCCTGATCTGAAGCCCGAACGTACCAGCGGCTTTGAAGTTGGAACCGAATTGAAGTTCTTTGACAACCGTATCGGGCTGGATTTTGCGTTTTACAACAACACCCGCTCCAAGCAGATTGTCAGCCAGCGGCTCAGCTACGGCACCGGCTACATCTTTGGCCTCATCAATGGCGGAAGTTTCACCAACCAGGGTATAGAAGTGCAGCTTACCGGTTCGCCGCTGCGCCGGAGTGACCTCAACTGGGACATTACTGCCAACTTTACTACGTTTACCACCAGCGTAAATAATCTGCCGGCAGAGGTAGCAGAGTACTATAATTCGGATACCTGGCTGCTGGCCAATGCCCGGGCCAGTGCCTTTCCGTCCAATCTGCAGGACTTTTACCCGAACCTGAACCTGAGCCCCTACCAGCGTGGTCTGGGTAGTGCTACGGCCATCGGCGGGTGGAGCTATCTGCGCAACGACCGCGGCAATATCCTGATCAACCCGATTTCCGGTCTGCCGGTCATCAATACCAACTTCCTGCCTATCGGCGACCGTAATCCCGACTTTACCCTCGGCTTGCTGAACAGCTTCACCTTTAAAGAATTCAGCCTTTCTTTCCTGCTGGATTTCCGCAAAGGCGGAGATGTATATAATGGCAATGAACTTTTCCTGTTCCGTCGTGGTCTAAGCACCAGGACCCTGGACCGCGAAGCGCCGGTGGTATTTACCGGAGTGCTGCGCGATGGACAGGAGAACTCCGAAAACCCGACCGTCAACACGATTCAGGTTACGCCAAATACCCGTCTGGATTATTACAGCGCCTTGCCGGAAGAGCAGTTTATTGAGCGGGATATCAACTGGATGCGTCTGCGCGATATTACGCTGCAGTACCGCCTGCCCACCAACCTGCTCAGCCGCCAGAAACTGGTACAGTCTGCCAGCGTATTCGTGACCGGCACGGATCTGTTTTTGATTACCAACTACACCGGTGCTGATCCGAATGTGAACGGTAACACTGCTGGTACACTGGGTGTTGGCGCTGCCGGATTTGATTTCGGCACACTGGCCGTACCGCGCGGTATTGCGATGGGCTTAAGAATTTCTTTATAATAAATCTATTACGAGTGAATATGAAAAAATCAAGTTATATCCTCCTTATGCTGGCCACTTTGGTTGGGGCGGTGAGCTGCAAGGAGTATCTGGACATAAATGAAGACCCCCGCAACCCGCAGCTGGCCGAGGGGCACGTATTGCTGCCACCGATATTCGCCCAGATGGCGCTGAGTGAACAGTTTGACACCCGTTACATCGGTAAGTACGTACAGAACTTTCACCAGGCCACTGCAAATGACACATGGGACCGGCACGGATACATCCCCGGCAGTGATGCCAGCGGTGAAAAGTGGCGGGCACACTACTGGTCCATCGGCAGAAACATTGATCTGATCATTGAAGATGGCCGGGAAACCGGTAAATGGGACTATGTAGGAGCGGCCAAGGCGATAAGGGCATGGAGCTGGCTGACTACCACTGATTACCATGGTGATATCATCCTGAGACAGGCGTGGGAGCCTAACCGGTATGTATTCCAGTTTGATCCGCAGGAGGCCGTGTACGCAGAAGCTGAACGCCTTGCCAATGAAGCCATTACTGACCTGAGCCGCACCGACGGCCGGGTGTCGCAGGCTTCCCTGGGCCGGGGTGACCTCGTATACAAAGGAGACCGGGAGAAGTGGATCAAATTTACCTATGGTACGCTGGCCCGGCTCGAAAACCATAAGAGCAATAAGGCAGATTACAACCCTGACAGGGTCATTGAGTACGTAAATAAATCAATGACCGGCAGCGCCGACAATTTCGCCGTACCCTTTGCCGGCACCAGCACGGCTGACGGCAATTTCTTCGGCCCCCGCCGGGACAACCTGACACTGTTCAGGCAATCGGCCTTTGCGGTCAGCCTGCTCGATGGCAGTGTGTTTGGCGGAGTAGAAGATCCCCGCCTGCCCATCATGCTTACCGCTTCTCCCGATGGTGTCTACCGCGGGGTAGTGGCCGCTCAAGGTGACCCAAACAATACCACCGGTAATGTACGCCTTATCCCTACACCCTACGGAACTCTGCCGGGTGTACCGCTCAGCACGGCCACCGGCAAGTACATCTTCCGGAACGATGCGCCAATGCCGCTGATGACCTATTTTGAGCTGCAGTTTGTAAAAGCAGAAGCAGCTTTCCGGAAGGGAGACCGGGCAATGGCTCTGACTGCTTATCAGGAAGGCATAAGGGCACATATGGAATTCGCCGGCGTAGCTGCAGCCGCCAGAAGTACCTTTCTGAATAGTGCCGCAGTAGCCCAGAATGCAGCCCAACTCACCCTGAGCGACATCATGCTGCAGAAGTACATTGCCATGTACGGACATGGGGCGCTGGAAACCTGGGTAGATATGCGCCGGTACCAGTACAGCCCGGAGGTGTATACCGGCTTTACGCTGCCCACTAACCTGTTCCCGGACAACAATGGCAAACCAGCTTACCGGGTGCGGCCCCGTTTCAATTCTGAGTACGTCTGGAACCGCCAGTCGCTGGAAACAGTAGGGGGCAACAATCCTGATTATCATACTTACGAAGTGTGGTTCAGTTTGCCCAGTAGATTGTTCGTCCGAAACTCTATTTAAGAAATATAAAATTTCCATGCTCAAAAAACTAATTCAGCTTACATTCCTTGCTGTGCTGAGCAGCCAGCTGGTTGCCTGCGGCGACGAACACGATGTGTTGCAGAACCTGACCCCGGCCACGGGGGCAAGGAAGTTTATCCATGCCTCTCCCGGATGCGCCACAGGTAAATTTATTCATCAACAATGTGAAGGTATCGGGCGTACTTACCATTCCTCCGGCTACTCCGGGCGCTTTGGCTTATCCCGGTCTGTTTCCCGGCAGTGAGTATGTAACCGTTACACCGGGAACTGCCTCCATCAGTGCGGTAGTGCCGGCGACCGGAGCGACGACTCTTTCGTTGGATGTACCCGTAGCAGATGGGCGGTATTATTCCGTATTTGCCGTGGACAGTGCGAAGAAAATAACCTCTCTGGTGGTGGAAGATATGGTGGATAATTCAATAGCTGCCGACATGGCCTACATCCGCTTTATCCATCTGATCCCCAACGGACCTAGTGTGGATCTGGCGTTTTCATCCGGAACTACCTTTGCGACGGCATCAGCTCAAACTTTGTTTACCAACTCGGCATTCAAGCAGGTGTCGGATTACGTTCCGGTTGAGCCGGGCACTTATTCCTTTCAGCTCAGGCGAAATGGCCTGACTACGGCGGTGGCTACGTTGACCAATCAGACATTTGAGGCCAACCGCACCTACACTATTTACGCAAGAGGTTTTATCGGAGGTACTTCCGCATTGGTACCGGCACTAACCCGGTATATTAATAAGTAGACAGTACAGACAGAATGTAAAGCTGAGGATCAGAGTTTTCTGGTCCTCAGCTTTTTTATTCCCGTACCTTCAGCAGAATCACGTTACTCACGGGTCTTTCGCCGTAGTTGTCAAACTGTTTGTTGTCGCTGGGGCGGTTTACCACGCCGTTGTCCGACTGACCGCCAATCCACATCGTGGTGGAGCCGCCGCCGTCCAGATTAATGGCGTTGCGGCAGCCGAGTTGCCGGAGCAGGTAGGTAAGTTCCGGCAGGCTCATACCCTGCGCCTGCGCATTGCGGCCGTCCACCGTCATCAGAATCAGTTCGTTGCTGCTGGTGATGCAGGCGCAGGTGCGGGGGTGACGGTTGTCATTGAAGGCATTCCGCGCCAGTGGTTGGGTTTCGCCGCGGTAAAGCAGCAGTGGTCCGGTTACCATTACATTGCGGGCCTTCAGCCGCCGGTCCCAGCCGGGAGAGCCGTCGCCTTTCACGATCCGGACTTTGCGCCGCCTAATGGCAATGGCGGCTTTCTGGTGTTCGGCCCGCGGCTTGCCGGGCGTGAACCGCGTTGTATCCAGCACCACGCCATCTATTTTGATCAGATCCACCGAACCGCCGTTTCTGGTGTCGAAGAAGGTGCCGTTTACGGCGGCCACCGCCCCGGTCTCTGCCGCCAGGTCGCTGGTAAGCCGCAGCGCTTTGCCGGCTGAGGCAAAGGCGACCCATATCTTTTTGTTGTGGAGTTTTGTCCGCAGCAGGTTGATGTTCTGCCGGGAGTTGAACAGGCTGTCGAATGACCCCTGCTGCCAGGTGATGTGATGATCCGGCTGAATTATTTTCCATTGGTGCGCCGCGATCCGTACAGCGTCGTCCGGAGTCTGAGCCTGAATGGAATAGATCACGAGAAAGAGAAAAAAGAATGGGAGTTTACGGAGGAAAGCAGGTTGCATGAGGATAAGTGGAAGCGGATGGCCGGGGACAATTTTACAAACCGGCACGGGTTTTGAAAAGCCGGCTATCTATACATTACCAGTACAATGATGAAAAACCTGTTCAAAAGTTCTCTTCTCCTGGTCAGCCTGATGGCGCTTTTTACCGCCTGCGAAAATTCCGCTGACCCGGCTCCCCAGTCTCAGTTGCTCTCCGGCGGCAGTTCCAGAACGTGGAAGGTGGTCAGTATCAGGAAAGACGGTTCGGACCGTTTCCAGAGCAGTTGCGAGGCAGACAACCTGTATACTTTTTACGCCGGCAGCACTTTTGAACTCGACGAAGGCGGCAAAAAGTGCCGGCCCACCGATCCCCAGAAGCAACTCGGCACCTGGAGCCTTATTAATTCAGCCATCACCATCAAACAGGGCAACCGTTCCTTTATGCAGATGGAAATCAGATCCCTGAATTCGTCCCGGATGGTAGTGACGAATGAATTGGGAGGCGAGACCGTAGAAACTACGTTTCAGGCGCAATAAGTAGTGATTGGCTGTATTGACAAATAAGGTTGTTTCTATGATTTGAGCAGTAAAACAGACTTCCTTACATCTGATGCGACAATTTTGGCTCTACCGGTAGAAACAACCTTTATTGTCAGTACAGGGTTACGGGTGGATGGTTATATTGTTTAACTGCTAAATTGTTATATGGCCGGATGGTTAAATTGTCAGGGAATCGAAAAACGCTGATCACTCATCTCAGCTGCCCGCTTTGCGCTGTTCTTCCTGCCGCAAAGAAGCCTGCTGCCTCAGAAACGCTTCGTGGGCAGCGATCCTTTCACGTTCCAGCGTGTCTTCGGGCTCCAGGTGGTGCTCCCACGGGAAAGTCCGCCGTTCCCAGCTCAGGTTGTCACCTTTTACGCTGAACACGGTGTAGCCGGGTTCAAAGCCCTTCCAGTTGCCTCCCCACCAGGCGGCACTCACCGACTGGCTGGTTATGTACCAGATGCCGTTGTAGGAATAATCTTCGGGCACGTGGCTGTGGCCCTGCAGTACGGCCTTTACCCGGTAGCGTTCCAGAATGTGCCGGAACGCCTTGTTGTCGGCTACTACCATGTGGCTCATAGCCTTTGCATCCGGATTGCCTTCCTGCTGTCCGATGTGGCAAAAGGCGGCAATGTGTGTCATGACCACTACGGGCATGCCCGCGTGGGCACCAAGGTCATGCCGGAGCCAGTCCAGTTGTTCTTCGCCAAACTTGCCCGCGTACGATGGGCCGGAGTCGGTGGAAACGGGATGGATAGAGTCCATCACCACGAAATGCCAGCCTTTGTGGTTGAAGCTGTAGTAGCTTTTGGGCATGCCCAGCCGCTCCATGATCATTTTTTTGCCGAGGTCCGGATCGGTAGCCTCCACCTTGCGGCGGGGGTGCCAGCCAAGCACGTCGTGATTGCCGATGCAGTGGTAGTAAGGCACCTTGAGTCTGGCCGACACGGAGGTGTACAGGTCAAGCTGGTCCATGTATTCCTCCTTGGCCGTGTAGTTGCCGTCAAATACCATGTCGCCGCCCATCAGAATCAGGTCCGGAGCTGGTTTCAGGCGGTTTACGGCCTCCACGCACCGGGCATACCCTTCATGACCCTTCCGTTTCCGCCGCACGTGCATATCGGTCAGGTGCAGAAAATGAAAGCCGGCTTTGGGCAACCGGTCAGATAAAACTTCCGGTGCCGGGCTGAGCAGGCTCAGCCCGGCACCGGAAGCGGTCACTTTCTTCAGAAAACCTCGCCGTGAAGAAGACATAAGATGAATTACGAATTACTTTTTCCCTGAATGCTTTTCATTGACTATCAACCAATAACGACTAACGAATATCGAATCAGCTGAGCGGGATCAGGGGTTCACGACCAGTTCCACGGCAGCCGTACGCGGATGATCGGGCAGGCCCACATTCACGACCGTAGCTTCCATCCGGATGCGCGTACCGGCGGCCACATTTGCAGGAACCGTGTAGTTCACCCGCAGGGAATCAGTGCGCGTAACGCGGCTGTACGCCGGGCTGTAGTTCTGGTCGTAGATAAAAACCGGTGTGTCGGTTGTGCCCTGGCGGGAAGAAAGCCGCACGCGGTCAATCTGCCCTTCCGACCAGTACCGGAGGTCTAAGGTAACAGTGGCACCTGCTCTTACCGGAGTCGGATTGTTGCCGGTAGCCTGCGTAGGGCTGACTATTGTGAATGTGGAAATAACCGGCAGGTAACCAAGGTCCTGTTTGATGATGTCCTTCAGTGCCTGGTCGACGTCCTGGTCACAGGCGCCCAGCGCACCCGCCAGCAGGGCAATCACCAGCAACGAATATATTTTTATCTTTTTCATGGGGATCAACAGTTAAGTACAGGACTTTCTCAAAAGGGTAAATTGGGCTGGAAAGGGTAAAATTAAGTCATGAAAACGACCCGAGAGCTATACTGTCAGTACTTGCTTAGTTCGCAGATCAACTACACTTGTACCAATCTGGCTGATCACGTGGAAGAGTTGGATCACAACTCAGTATACCGGTATCTGAAGTTTGACAAACTCACCCCTCGTCTGGTGTGGGAAAAGGTCAGGCCCCTGTTGGTGTACTCCCCTGAAGGCTGCCTGATATTTGATGATGTAGTGCTGGAGAAGGAACATAGTTTCGCCATCGAAGGGGTCAGAAAGCAGTATTCAGGTAACAGGCATAAGGTAATCAAAGGCATTGGCGTGGTAAACTGCGTGTACTGCAATCCTGACACGGAACAGTTCTGGGTCATCGGCTTTCGTCTCTTTGACCCGGACCGGGATGGGAAAAGCAAACATGATCATGTAGCTGATATGCTCAAGTCAGCCGGGCACCGGGGCATTGTCTGCCAAACGGCTCTGATAGACTCCTGGTAGGCAACAGCCCAGCTGATGGTCTGCTTTATTGGACAGGGAAAGCTGTTCTGCTGCCCGCTCAAATCGAACCGAAAGGTGGATGAGAGTGGAGGAAAACAGCCTTATCAATCCGTTTCCAGCCTGCAATGGAACCCAACTGAAGAACAAACCGGTAAAACCATCAAGATTCATAAGTTTCCTCTTGACACGAAAGTGAAGCTGTTCCGGGTACCTTTCTCTACCGAAAGGACGGACTATATCGTCACTAACGATATGACTCAATCTACCCTTGAGGGCATTCAACAAGCGAATGGCCGGCGTTGGAAAATTGAGCAGCTTCACCGGGAAGAAAAGCAAATCACCGGGATTGCCAGGTGCCAGTGCCGCCTCAATAGGAGTCAGAGAAACCATATCTGTTGTTCGGTCTTGGTTTGGGTTTGTTTCAAAACGTAGCTTACCATCTTGCCCGTACCGTCTATCAACTCAAGCACCAATTGTTGAAAGACTACCTGAAGACCCAAATGGCTATGCTTTACCTTAAATTCATTTAATTTGAGAAAGTCCTGGTAGTGTAAAATTTTTATCCAGGAATTCTCCACTCCTGCGTATAGCCAGGCCGCGTTTCCGGCATTGAGACGCAGAGGCATTTGCCGGCTCATCCGGGAAGGATAATCGAAGTTAGAGGATTTTACTTTTTTGGAAAAAGAGGAATGGGCGTTTAACCATAAACGGGTCCTGTGAAGCCACCGGGCCGGATGTGGGAATAGCATTTACCAATGCCCCTTCCTCAGCCGCACGGAACAACCCTATAAAAGGGAGAATGCCGTACTGAAGAGGTACGGCATTCTCTTTTTGTATGCAGCGCAGTTGAAACAGCCCGGTCAGGCCCCGCTGCTTTTTATCTCTGGATCAGGTTGCGGTTGCCGCCTTTGTGGAGCAGGTAGTAACCAGCGTGTTCATCGCCGAGCTGCACGGCTTTTTCCAGATCCAGCCGGGCTTTGTCGTGCATGCCCAGTTCTGTCCGGAGTACGCCGCGCCAGCGGTAAGCCTCGGCGTTGTCTCTGGTGTACCACACGGCTTTGTCTATTTCGAGGTAGGATTCCGTGTACTGTTTCAGCCGGAAAAGCGCAATTCCCTTGTCAAGGTAAGCTTCCGCTAAGCAGTGGTCAAAGCTGGCGGCGCGGTTGCAATCTACAATTGCCTCAAACAATTCACCCTGAGCCAGCCGGCATTTGCCCCGCACGGCGTAGGCAAGGGCACAGTTTTTATCCTTTTGCAGTACCTTATCAAAGTAGGCAATGGCCTCGTCATACTTCTTCTGCCGCACCAGTTCCAGTCCCTGAAGGTGCCGGGTCCGGTCGTCAGCGGTTTTATCTTTAAGCTTTCCGAAGGCCACCCTGAAAAATACGTAGACAAGCATCAACAGAAATATTACGAAGCTTTCCATAGGAATCTGGCAGTTTACTGAAATGAATTACTCCGGCCAGGCCGGTTTTTAAGGGGAACAGGCGCTGATGCAGCAGCCACATGAACCAACCGGGGCTGAACCTGCAAGGCAATCAGCGGCTGACCGCCGGCATGCCACAACCGAATGTGTCAGGGGACTGTTTACTATCAACGTAAAAGTACGGTCCGAATGTTTAACAAAAGATAAAAATAAATGCTTGCATTGCTTAGATACCGGGGGTACAGTTGGAAGAGTTTTTGTGCGGGAAATGTACCTGAACAAAGGCAATCGGACAATGCAGCAGTTAAATAATCAACCCATTCAGCCATACAGCCATTATACATAATCGACCCTGCCTCCCTCATGTCCATTCAGCCACCGCAACTATTCACCAATATAACCGTGCAACCAACAATCAAACCCTGTACCCCGGTTTTCGTCCGAAAAAGTGGTAATTTTGACTTGATTGGATTAGCTGGAACTAAACCAGAACGATATGCAGAAGCTTGGATTACAACAAAGCCTGTCGCAGAAACTGTCGCCGCAGCAGATACAGTTTATCAAGCTGCTGCAGATTCCCACGGCTGAACTCGAAGCAAGGGTTGAGGAAGAACTCGAACTGAACCCCGTGCTGGAGGAAGGCCGTGAGGAGGCCGAAACGGATGAGTATGATGCGGATGAAAAGGAAGATTATGATGACGATGATACCGAAGACAGCTTTGACGACGGAATGAAAGATGACCTCAACGTGGATGATTACCTCCGCGACGAGGACCTGAACGGCTATAAGATGCAGGGTGACGGTGGGGGCGGCGACGAAGAAGACCGCGAGATGCCTATTGCCACGCTCAATACCCTTACGGATTCCCTGCTATCCCAGCTAGGCTTCGAGAAACTGACTGAAAAACAGCAGATCATCGGCCGGCAACTGATCGGCAGCATTGACAGCGACGGGTACATCCGCCGCGACCTTGAAGCCATTGTCAATGACCTTGCCTTTACCCAGAACGTAGATACTTCCCTGGAAGAAGTGGAGGAGGTGCTGCATGTGATCCAGGGATTTGATCCGCCCGGCATCGCCGCCCGTACGCTGCAGGAATGCCTGCTGCTGCAACTCGACCGCAAAGACCACGGCAGCCCGGCCATCGTCAATGCCATCCGGATTCTGGACGATAACTTTGAGGAGTTTACCAAAAAGCACTACGATAAGATTCAGAAGCGCCTCAACCTGAGCGACGAACAGATGAAGGAGGCCGTGAATCAGATTACCCGCCTCACGCCCAAGCCGGGCGGATCTTCCGGCGACGTACGGACGCAGTACCTGATTCCGGATTTCATGCTTACCAACAACAACGGCAAGCTGGAGCTTTCGCTCAATTCGCGCAACGCGCCGGAGCTGAAGATCAGCCGGTCGTACGCCGAAATGCTCGATACCTACGACAAGAGCAACAAGAAGGACAAGGCCATGCGCGAAACGGTTACTTTCGTGAAGCAGAAGCTGGACGCCGCCAAGTGGTTTATCGACGCCATCCGGCAGCGGCAGCAGACCCTGCTCCGGACCATGAACGCCATTGTGCAGTACCAGTATGACTTCTTTCTCACCGGCGACGAAAGCAAGCTCAAGCCGATGATTCTGAAGGATATTGCCAACATGATCAGCATGGATATATCCACCGTGTCGCGGGTGGCCAACAGCAAGGCCGTGCAGACCGAGTTTGGGATCTATCCGCTCAAATACTTCTTCTCCGAAGGCATCACCACCGAATCGGGTGAAGATGCCAGCAGCCGCGAGGTAAAGCATATTCTGAAGGAATTCATTGACGGCGAAGACAAGCGGTCACCACTTTCGGACGATAAGCTGGAAAAAATGCTCAACGACCGGGGTTACAACATTGCCCGCCGTACCGTGGCCAAGTACCGGGAACAGCTGAATATCCCCGTTGCCCGCCTGCGGAAAGAATTGTAAAGCAATTGACAATGGAAAATTGACAATGGCCCCTTTCCGTTTTTGATTGTCAATTTTCAATTATCAATTAATTGTGCTCATCAGGTCCTCCACCGCTCATCTTCTGGCTCAGGTACTTTCGGGCGTGCTCCATCCGTTGCTGATGCCGACGATGTTGCACGCGGTGCTGTTCGCGTTTACCCCTACCGTGCTCGGCCGGGTGGATGAGGCTACGCAGTGGCGCCTGCTGCTCGTGATTTTTATCCTGACTTTTCTGGTGCCGCTCTTCTTTACCTTTTTTCTGCTGCAATACGGCCTTGCCGGTACCTGGAGCTGGCCTGAAAGCACCCCTGGCGAAGAAATTTCTCTTCCGGCAGCAGCTGATGCAGAGCAAACGTCGCTGTTCGGCAGATTGCAGATGCAGGACCGTTCCCGGCGGTTCATGCCGTTTCTGTTCACCACCTTTATTTACGGGGCCGATACCTTTCTGTTTACCCGTAACCTCAGTGCCCTGCACCTGTCCGTAGTGATTCTGGGGGCCATGTCGGTCTGCATCGGGCTGGTGACCGTGATTACGCTGTTCTGGAAGATCAGTGCCCACGGGGTTGGCATCGGCGGCATGATCGGTTTTCTGTTTGGCATCGGGTACAAATTTACGGCCGTTGAGCTGCTGTATCCGGTTCTGATCACGATTCTGATAGCCGGAATGCTGCTCAGTGCCCGCCTCTACCTTAACTCCCATACCCCCGGCGAAACCGGGAGCGGTTTCCTGCTTGGCCTTTCCATTTGTTTCACCGCCGTTATAATCTGGGGATAGAGTTTAATTACGAATTACCTGAATGCCTTTCATTGACTATCAGTCAATAACCAATAACGAACAACGTTTGGAGGCTACGGGGCAAAATCCAAAATCTCCCGTTAGTTTTGCACCTTACTATCAGCCCTATATGCAGCTAAGTGAACAGGAACAGAACCGGCGCAGGAAACTGGCCGAACTCCAGCAACTCGGCATTGAGCCTTTTCCCGCCGAGCCTTTTGATGTCAACGTAACCATTGAAGACATTGGGCGGAACTACGAGAAGCACAAAACCGACTACAAAAATATTTCGCTGGCCGGCCGGATCATGTTATTCCGGATCATGGGCAGCGCCTCCTTTGCCGAAATTCAGGACGCTACCGGCCGCATGCAGATTTACATCCGCCGCGATGACATCTGCCCTGGCGAAGACAAAACCCTGTACAATACCGTTTTTAAGAAACTGCTGGACATCGGCGATATCATCGGCGTAAAGGGGTATGTTTTTACCACCCAGACTGGTGAGCTTTCCATTCACGTTACAGATTTCAAACTGCTCACCAAATCCCTGCGACCCTTGCCGATTGTCCGCCGGGAAGTAGATGAACAAGGAAACGAAAAGACGTACGATGCCTTTACCGATCCGGAGCAGCGGTACCGGCAGCGGTACGTGGACCTGGTCGTGAACCCGCAGGTGCGCGAAACCTTCCGGAAGCGGACGCAGCTGGTCAGCTCCATGCGGAATTTTCTCAACAACAAAGGCTATATGGAGGTAGAAACGCCCATCCTGCAGCCTCTGTACGGCGGCGCGGCGGCAAGGCCTTTCAAAACGCACCACAATACGCTGGACATGACGCTTTACCTGCGCATTGCCAACGAACTTTACCTGAAGCGGCTCATTGTGGGCGGCTACGACGGCGTGTACGAGTTTGCCAAGGATTTCCGCAATGAAGGCATGGACCGCACGCACAACCCGGAGTTTACGCAGGTGGAGCTGTACGTAGCTTACAAGGACTACAACTGGATGATGGACCTGGTGGAGGAAATGGTGGAACGCGTAGCCTTGGACCTGCACGGCACCACGGAGGTACAGGTAGGCCCCAATGTGATCAACTTTGCCCGTCCCTGGAAACGGTTTACCATGTTTGAGGCGATACAGCACTTTACCGGCATTGATATTTCGGAAATGGATGAAGCTGGCCTGCGCGACGTGTGCCGGCAACTGGACATTGAAGCCGACGCAACAATGGGCAAGGGCAAGCTGATTGATGAGATCTTCGGCACCACCTGTGAAGCCGAATTGATTCAGCCGACTTTCATCACCGATTACCCGGTAGAAATGTCGCCGCTGGCCAAAAAGCACCGCACCAAGCCGGGTCTGGTGGAACGCTTCGAAGCCATCTGCAACGGTAAGGAGATGTGTAACGCCTTCTCCGAACTCAACGACCCCATTGACCAGCGGAAACGCTTCGAGGAACAACTGGAACTGGGCAAACGGGGCGACGTGGAGGCTATGGTGCTGGACGAAGACTTCCTGCGGTCACTGGAATACGGCATGCCCCCCACGGCCGGCCTCGGCATCGGCATCGACCGCCTCACGATGATCATGACCAATCAGCCTTCCATTCAGGATGTGCTGTTCTTCCCGCAGATGCGTCCCGAGAAGCGCAGCGCCGCTCCGACTGATGAAGAATACTTAGGGGCTGGCGTACCGGCAGAGTGGATTCCAGCCCTGAAGACGATGAATTTTGCCACGTTTGCTGATTTCAAGGCGGCCAGCCCCAATAAGATTTTCAACGACCTGGGCGGCATGCGGAAGAAGCTGAAGCTGGAAGCAAAAATGCCGGCTCTGGATGAGGTAAAAGGCTGGCTGGAGAAGCTGGAGTACTGATTGTCTGAACCTTGATTTTCAGAATTAAATGATTAGCGGGATTTTCTTTCATGAATTTTGTAATCCTGGCCCTCCTTTCATCCTGTGACTCCCTGACCGTATCAGGTTGTCTGAAGCTTGATCCTCATGATGAAAGGATGGACAGGATTTTTCCAAGAGGCCGTAATCCCGTTGATCATTTAATCAGGAAAATCAAGGTTCAGATATTCTGCTTCTGACCAACAAAATAGCCCCGCTTCCGGCGGGGCTATCAGTTACGGGTGTCGTTGGGAGAAGGGTTTGTTTCAGGACTTCTTCACATTCACAGCATTAACACCTTTCTTGCCTTCCACTTTTTCAAACGTAACTTTGTCATTTTCGCGTACTTTGTCCACCAGGCCGGTTACGTGAACAAAAATCTCCTGATTGGATTCATCCTCCTTAATAAAGCCGTAGCCTTTGCTCTCAAGGAAGAACTTGACGGTACCTGTTTGCATAGTAATAAAGGGGTAATAAATTGGAAATTAACCAAATATAAAAATCGGTTTAAATAAACGCTATTGTTTGCAAGAAAAAAATACCGGTTTGCCAAACATTTTACCTCAAAAAAAAGTCTTTATAAGATTTTCTCCTGTACATCACCCGATTCGCCCGCATTTACCGCCCCCAAATGGTATTTTTAGGGGTTTTTAATTGCGGAAAACATTGGTGCGGAAGACGGTTTCATCCGTATATCCACCTGCGGGGCAGGCCCGATTCCCGGGCATAAATGGCCGGAGCAGTACTGTGCAGCCGCTCAAGCAGCTTGTTTACATCATCCTCAAATTCTATGTAGTAATCCGGGTGCAGCCGCTCCAGCTTCTCCATGATGAACCGGGCCCGTTTGGCTACGTAGCCCGCCAGTTTTTCGGAGCGCCGGTTGTGGAAAGCAAGGTGATTGATCTGCTCGTCGTACACGCGGTTGAGCATGTACAGTGTCAGACTGACCTCACCAAGTTTGTCTTTGGTGGTTTTTACGTGCGCGGTAATCATGCCATTGATGGTGCGCATGTCCATCATCAGCCAGCCGGGGCTGTAGTGCTCAGCCCCGGCCAGCCGGTCAATGGCCTCACGGATATCGGCGTGGCGGTCATCCAGGGTAGTGCCTTCCTCCAGCAGTTCATAGGCCAGCTTGCGGCATAATTTTTCATCTTTGGCTACCAGCCGGAGCAGCAGTTTGTCCTTTTCGGCCGCAGGCATCAGCAGGATAGCGTCTTTGAGTTCAGGAGAGAGTTTTGGCATGGGTTCGGCTTTTGCTACGGGAAAAACTTGTAAATCCCTTTCCGGTGAAGCACTCTTCCGGGGGTCAACTCATCCTTCTCTACCATGCTTACACTAGTGCATCAAGAACGAAAAGATCGGTAGTTTTTTTACCTTTAGCCTATCATCATAACAGTAGCAATATGGGCAGAGGCAAACCACCAGCAGCGGCAATTGCAATGAGTGAGAGGCAGCAGCGGCTGCTGGAGACAGAGAGCCGTAAACGTACAACGCTTCGCCAGTATGAGCAACGAATTGCCATCCTGCTCAGGGCCAGTAAGGGGCAAAGCAATGCCGAGATCAAACGTGCACTGGGCTTGTCACTGGAGACGGTAAAGACTTGGCGCAAGCGTTGGAATGACAATTATGGCCGTCTGATCGCTTTTGAGCAGGGTCAACAGGGACAGGGGGTAAGTGATAGTGAGTTGCTCAGGCACATGTTACTGACTTTGAAGGATTCTCCCCGCAGTGGTAGCCCTCACACCATCAGCCTTGCCCAAAAGCAGCAGATCGTAGCTTTAGCGTGCCGAAAGCCAAGCGATTTTAATTTGCCCTTTACTGCCTGGAGTCACCCGTATTGGCCTCCAGGTAGCCATTCATGAAGGCATTGTTCCCCGCATTTCGTCGCGTTACATCGGGACGATTTTAAAAAAGGCAGCCCCTGCAACCGCATAAAAATGAGTACTGGCTTTTCCCCAGAATCACTGATTGGCCGGCTTTTCTGCTAAGGGTAGCCCTGATTTGCCGACTTATTCTCCAGACGCTCAAAGGCGCTACACCCAAGTGTTACCTGATTAGTGTTGATGAGAAAACCGGCATTCAGGCTTTGGAGCGATTCGAGCAAAGAGCGCCTCTGAGTAAAGGTCACTTTCAACGAGTGGAGTTTGAATACATCCGCCACGGCACGACTACCTTGATGGCAGCAGTAAACGTTGCCGATGGAAAACTAATCCACCATCAACTTAACCCTACCCGCACCGAGGAAGACTTTTGTGAATTCATCCAGCTAGCCTGCCAGCCCTTGCTAGCCGACCCGGAGGCAGAAGTGATTCTGCTGGCCGATCAACTCAATACCCATCTCTCAGAAAGCTTAGTCAAGTGGGTTGCTCAGATGAGCGGATTTGCTGGCGATTTAGGTAAAAAAGGCCACAGGGGCATATTGCAAAATCAACTTACCCGAATGGCTTTTCTGGAAGATGAGTCGCATCGCATTCGTTTTGTCTATACTCCTAAACACTGCTCCTGGCTTAACCCAATTGAAAACTACTTTGCCAAACTACAACGACACGTAATTGCCAAAGCCAGCTTTACCTCTATTGAGCAACTCGAATCCAAAATTGCTCAATACATCCAGTACGCTAATGCTTGCTTGGTAAAACCACTTAAGTGGAAGTTTGTTGGCTTTGTCAAAGACAAACCCCTGCACAATTTAAACTACCGATCTTTTCGTTCTTGATGCACTAGTTTCCTGGTTTCCTTATTGTGCTGTTTATCAAATTCATTGGCAGGCTTATCAAACAGGTACAAATCCAGAAACTCCCTACGGGTAGGCTTGCCGGTTCCGGGGTTTGGCAAAGGTGGGTAGAAGTCGAGGTACAAACGGCTCCTGTTTTTGGATAACTGCTTCTTTCTCAGTGTAATACTCATGATTTTTGACTGATTTTGTACCTGACTTTTTGAAAATACCTCGTTAGGTACAAACAAGGTACAAATAAAGCCATAGTAACCATAAATAAATATCAATTAGAGAGAATAAAGAAGCCTCTTACGGGCTGGTAAGAGGATTTTTGTTATAGTTGTTATCTTCTTAATTGGCTGCTTTCTGTTTATCCCCAAAAAATTTTTTAATCTTCTCCAGCTTGGGCGTGATCACGAAAGAACAGTAAGGCTGTGAACTGTTCAGATTATAATAATTCTGGTGATAGTCTTCAGCCTTGTAAAACTTGCCGATGGGAGTGATCTCCGTGACGATAGGATTGTTGAATGCCCCGGAAGCGTCCAGTTCCCTCTTGTACTTCTCGGCCAGTTCCTTCTGCCCGGGCGTGTGGTAAAAAATAGCAGACCGGTATTGAGTGCCCACATCTGCTCCCTGGCGGTTAAGCGTAGTGGGGTCATGCGTCTGCCAGAATACTTCGAGCAATTCCGGGAAAGTAACCACCTGCGGATCGTAGGTGATCTGAATAACCTCGGCATGACCCGTATTTCCGGTGCATATCTGCTTATAGGTCGGGTTCTCAGTTTTGCCGCCGGTATAACCGGAAGCCACGGTTTTTACCCCGTCCAGTTGCTGAAATACAGCTTCCACGCACCAGAAACATCCTGCCCCGAAAGTGGCAGTCTGAATTTCGTTTTCAGTGGATGCGGTTTGTACTACGGGAATGTTTTCCTGTGTTTGCATAGTTTTCCTCTCTTTTGATTTGGTTTGTCCGCACGACGCCAGGGTATACAAGGCAAGTACGGAAGTGAAGGCAAGGGATGATAGGAGATTCATAGGATGGCTGTTAAAGCAATGCCATAACCCCAAACCAGAGAAGAAAGTTTACTGCTTGTCTGATGGTGCCCGAAGGTGTTTATTTCCGGCTTACTTCCTGCCGGTCGGTTTTTTCTTGCTTTTCTTCCCGCGGCTTACTGTCTTTTTTTTCCCGGCGTCCAAACACGGATAGCGTAACGTAGCGTTTTGGATTTGCCTTCAGATCAACTACCAGCGCATCCAGGTCAGAAGCAAACTGGTTCAGGTTGTTGTAAAGGGAATCGTTTTTTGTGAGTTTCCCGATGGTGCCTTCACCCTGATTGATTCTGGTGAGCATCTGGTTCAGGTTGTTGATTGACTGGTTTGTCCGCTCCACCGTCTGGGCCAGTTGCATGTTGCTGAGCGTGTCGGCAAACGAATTGAATTTGCCCAGCATTGGTCTTACGCCGGTCTGTGGATCGTTCAGAGAAGCAGACAACGTCCGGAGATTGGAAGAAATACCGGCAATTGCGTTCTGATTCTGCTCCAGAGTGGTATTGAGGGTAGAAGAAGTGTTTCGTAAGTTAACCAGCGTGGCATCAATTGAGTTGCTCATGGACTGGAACTTGCGGATCAGAATATTCAGGTTTACCAGCGCGGTGTCTACATTTTCAGTAATGGGTGTGATTTTCTGGTTAATCAGTTCACTCAGGTTCTGCTCCACTGCCGCAATCAGGGTATCACCGCTTTGCAGCACCCGGTTGCCGGTACCTATCTTCAGTTCAATGGCCTTGCCCCCCAAGACACTGCTGCTGGCCAGAACGGCCGCGGTAGAGTCAGACAGGATCACGTTTTTGTCAATGTCAAGCTCCACCAGCAATTTGTTGCCCTGGTTCTGCAGCAAATAGATTTTCTTGACACGTCCTACGGAAAGCCCGTTCAGCATCACGGTGTTAGACTCTGTCAGTCCACCGATGTTGTTATAGACAACAAAGTAGTTATGATTAGGAGAAAGAAAATCACTGCCTTTCAGGAAGTTGAAACCAACATAAAGAATCACTCCGGAGACCAGGGCCAGCAGTCCTACTTTTACTTCTTTGGAGATATTCACAGGTGAAAATTGTTACTTGATGAAAAGATGAGTGTTGCAGGATAAGTTATTTGTGAAGTGGATGGAATCTTTCAATCATTCATAGCCTCCATTTCTTCCTTGTACTCGCGGAAGGCCCGGTAGATACCAGAAGCGATCTTCGTCTGGCCGGCGTTTCCCATCAGGTACTTTTCTTCCTGAGGATTGGACAGAAAGCCAATTTCGACCAGCACGCTTGGCATAGCCGACTTCCAGAGAACCACAAAACCAGCCTGTTTTACTCCCCGACTTTTGCGACTGGCGTGCTGCTCAAACTGCTTTTCGATCTTTGCAGCAAAACGGAGGCTATTGTCCAGATAAGCCCTTTGATAATTAGCCATCAGAATGTGAGCCATGGGAGAGGTGGGGTCAAAACCGCCATAATTTTCTTCATGGTCTTCCTCCAGATAAATAACTGAATTTTCGCGCTTGGCTACGTCCAGGTTACCCTCCGAAGTGTGCAACCCCATTGCATAGGTTTCAGTTCCGTAAATGATTTTTGAAGGATTGGCATTGCAGTGGATGGAAATGGTAAAGGTCGGCATGGTTTCTGTTAGCTATACTTGCCCGGTCATGCAATTCCACGAACTTATCTGACATGCGTGTATAGTAGATCTTCACACCCGGATAGTGCTCTTTAATGGTTTTCCCGAGGAGAAGAGCTACTTTCAGGGTGATGTCTTTCTCTTTTACATACTTACCGTGGGTGCCGGGGTCTCTTCCTCCGTGGCCGGCATCTATAATTACCGTGCGGACAGAATAAAAACTGCGCTTATCCAGGCGGGTGAACGAGCAAAGAATAAGAACTGACGCGAGAATGGTGACTCTGACAATATTTTTCACATTACTTCGCCTGATTAAGGGGTTTACCCTAAATTTGTGTAAAAATGTGGATTTTTTGGGAAAACTGAAATACCGACTCATTTGCTGGCTGCTGTTTTGCGTGGTGTGGTGCATTTTCCATGCCATTCCCGGGCAGGCACAAATACGCCGCGATAGTCTGCGGATTTCCCCCCGTGAAACCCTGCGCAACCCGGCCGATACTTCTGCCCAGGCTGCCCAGACGGATTCTACCCGGAAAAAACGAGAAATTGATACCACCATTAAATATACGGCCAAAGACTCCATTGTGCTGGACGTAAACGGTAAAATCGCACGTTTGTACGATGAAGCTAAAATTGATTATGGTCAGATCAGTCTGGAGGCCGATCACGTAGAAATCAACTGGCAGAACAGCCTCATCAGCGCCCGGGGTGGCACCGACAGTACGGGCAAGGCAGTGGGGAATCCGGTGTTCAAGGATGCCGGTCAGACCTACACTACGCAGAACATGCGTTATAACATCAAAACGAGGAAAGCCACTATTTCGGGGATAGTTACGCAGCAGGGAGAAGGATACGTGCACGGAAACCGCGTATTCAAGGACGCCGAAGATAACCTCTACATCCGCAATGCCCTCTATACCACCTGTAACCTTGAGCATCCGCACTTTCACATTTCAGCCAATAAGATCAAGGTTGTAAAAGACAAGCAGATCGTGACCGGACCGTTCAACCTGGTGATTAACGATATTCCTACCCCCCTTGGTTTTGCCTTCGGGATGTTTCCCTACTCCCGCACCCGCAAATCGGGCATAGTCGTGCCAACTTACGGCGAAGAGGCCCGCGACCGGGGGTTTTTCCTGCGCAACGGTGGCTACTATTGGGCCATGAACGACAACATCAGTCTTACTTTCCTCGGCGAAATCTACTCCCGTGGTGGTTACGGGCTCAACCTGAGGTCACAATATCTGAAGAGATACTCTTTCAACGGCAATTTCGATGTTCGGTTTAACCGGCGGAAAGTCGGCGATGAAGGCTTTAAAAATATTGCCGACGACTTCTGGGTTACGTGGTCACACGTGCCGTTCAGCAAGGGGACGGGCCGGTTTGCCGCCAGTGTGAATGCCGGTACTTCTAAATTCAACCTCCGGAACGCCTTCAACTACGGCAGTCAGTACGAAGACGTCAGCCGCCGGATTTCCAACACATTCAGCTCCAACGTTTCGTATTCCAACTCCGTGCGCGGGCTTCCCATCACGTACGGATTCAACGCCCGGCACGACATGAATGCCACCACCGGAGTCATGAACCTGACCCTGCCGGATGTGAATATGTCGGTGAACCGCCTTTATCCTTTCAAAACCCTGGGCAGCGCGTCCACCGGCGGCTTCTGGAAAACATTTAACATGGCTTACAACTTCAACGCCAGCAACCGGCTCACCAACTCTCCGCAGGTAACGCAGACTACCTTTCAGGGGCTGACCATTGCCAATGCTTCACCGCTGGCCGCCGATACGGTAGAATTCAATTTTGCCAATATCCACGAGCTGCTGCGCCGGGCCCAGATCGGGGCGCAGCACAGCATTCCGATGTCTATGTCCATGAAGCTGTTCAAGCACTTCAGCCTGAACTACAGCTTCAACTATAACGAAACCTGGTACCCGCAGAAACTGGATTTTGACTACGCGGGCGGTAACCGGATCAGGATTGATACAATCGGAGGCTTTTCCCGGTCCTATTCCTATAATGCCGGGGCCGGACTTACCACCAATATTTACGGTACGTTTTTCGTGAACAAGGGCCGGTGGGTAGCGCTGCGCCACCGGATGGTGCCTACTGTGGGTCTGAGTTATACACCTGACTTCTCCCGCGGCGAGTATGGCTTCTACGAAAACATCACCTACTACGACAGCCAGGGCCGGGTGCGGACGGAGGCTCTCTCCCGGTTTCAGAACACTTTGTACGGCATTCCGGGACGGGGTTCGTCGGGCAGCATCAGTTTTGGCTTAAACAACACGCTGGAGGCCAAGCTCAAAGCCAGGGAAGATACATCCACCAAGGCAAAGTTTGAAAAAGTGTCGCTGCTGGATAATGTCAGCGTGTCGTCCAGCTACAACATGGCGGCTACCGAATTCAAACTACAGCCATTCAACATCAGTGCCCGTACCCGGCTGTTCCAGAAGGTAGACATCAACTTTACTTCTCAATTAGATCCGTACGCGACTGTTCAGTATTCGGACCGGAACGGAAACGTACAGCAACTTCGTTCGGGCAGGGTGTATGCGTGGGCGATACGCCCTGATACACTGTCGGCGCTTTATCCTGAACTGGAAGGTGCCACCATCCAGCGTTGGAGCGGGCGCAGTCTCGGGCAGCTTACTTTCGCCAACCTTAGTTTCAGCACAAACCTGAACCCGCAGGCAAACAAGAATAAAAATGCAAAACCGGCGAACCCGGTCGTGGACAATAACCCCAACGTGGCTACCGAAGACCAGCGGGAGCAGATTGCCCAGATTCAGGCAAACCCGGATGCGTACGTGGACTTCACCATTCCTGAGTCTGAATATCTCCTACAACTTTGGCTATGCCAAACGTGGGTTTGACCGGGCTCAGGTGATTCAGGCACTTACTTTCAGCGGTGACCTGAAAATGACCGATAAATGGAAAGTTGGTTTCACCTCGGGCTATGATTTTGAGCAGAAGAATCCATTGATATTACCTCACTGAGCATATTCAGGGACCTGCACTGCTGGAGCATGGCCATCAACTGGACACCGTTTGGCCGGTTCCAGTCCTACTCCTTTGACCTGAAGGTGAATGCTTCCATCCTGCAGGACCTCAAACTGAGCCGCCGCCGCACGTTACGACCGCGGCGTAGGGTTCTAATAACTGTGCTGTACCTGCAAAAGGGGGACCATGGTAAAAACTTTTTCCCCCTTATGAATTTTGGATTTTGAATGGGTATGATCACATACTGTCTGTGAGAGGTTTTAAGTAGCTGCGCAATTTTGAATTGTGAATGTCAGATCAATCATCCAAATGTCAGACCTCCTTAGCCAAAAAGTTAAAATCCAAAATGCCCTGTAATTCTGCCCGGGCCTTGCCTTTTGCAGAGTAAGTAAAAAAGGATCAGAATTTTCTTTCAATCAGATCAACGAAATCTTGGTACTCCTCTGATTCCCGGCTCCAGCCATAAGTAGTACCGTACCTGGATTGCAGCATCTGCACGGCGGAAGGAAAATCGGGACATTGCTCAAGGTCGTTCAGTGCCTGGTGAAAGGCAGCACTGTCGCCGCGGAACAGACCTTTTACGAACAGGAAGCGTTGGTTGAGAGAAATGGCGCTGCGAAGGTTATCTACCCGCTGCTTCCGGTGCTTTTCAGCCAGCGTATCGGCCGTATTGCCACGAAACCGGTCATTCAGGGTTTCCTTTTCCTTCCTGAAATTTTCGTTTAGAATCACGTTCACCGGCGGCACCTTTACCGGTTCAGGGTTTACGGGAGCCGGATTGACAGGTTCGGGATTCAGCGGTTCCGGATTCAGGGGTTCCGGGTTGACTGGCATTGGGTGGGCTGGCTCGGGCGTAGGTAGCTCCGGCTGAGCCGGAGGGGGCCCGGTGGGCAGGGGCGTGATGCCCGACTGCGTATTGAGTACCGGAGTAGTAACCGGTGCAACTATCTGCTGGGGCTGATTAGCGGCTGAGGCAAACTGCTCAATGTCCACCCAGAAGGACTGCCTGGTCTGAGGTTTGGCCGGGGCAGCCTCCAGATCCGGCAGCTGCAGTGGGACGTAGCGGGAGAATGCCTCCACCAGAGTATCTGCCTTTTCCAGGTCCCCCTGGCGGGAGGCGTAGACGCCATCGAATACAATCATCAGGCTATCGGCGGAAACCTCCTCAATGCCTTCACTTTCCAGCCGCTGTACCGTTTCCTGGAGCAGAAACTTATTGATCTGAAAAAATTTCAGACGGCTTTTGATCGTTTCGAGTGCCACCGGCTGAAGGGTCATCTGCCGGAAAGTATCCCGGAAGTAATCGTAAGGCTTCAGCGTCAGGCGCAGCGTCTGGGCGGCAGCACTGGCTACCAGCGGAGCAAAGTGCTCCCTGTCCACTTTGATGTACCGGGAAAGGGTGTTCATAAATTGTTCCAGCGCCTCAGTGACTTCAGCTGCCCCAAAGTCAAAATAAGGCGAACGGAGCCGGGAAGTTTCCTGTTGCCAGTTGGCGAAGAGGCCGTCCAGCACCAGTAGATTCACCTGCATAATGTCGCAAAAACTGGTAATTTCTTTCCCCGTGATGTGGTCTTGCCGGCTGAAAAATGAATCAGTGGTCTGCCGGGCGAAATTTTGACTGTAAGATTGCAGAAATGACGTATTTAGCTCTTTATCAAGCATATGAAAGTTCGTTTGAGCGTTGGGTCATGTCTGACCGGCTGGGTTGGGTTTGTAAATGCAGGGTGGTTTGTCTTCCTTTGTAAATCTAGTAATTTTTATGGCAAACCTGATTATCCGCAACCTGCAGGGAGTTCAGATTCCCGTCAACGGTGAAGGAAAGGCGGCGCTGCGGCTGATCGGTGAAGCGGGTATAGACTGGATGCACTCCTGCGGGGGCAAAGGCCGGTGTACGACCTGTAAAATGCGGGTACTTGCGGGTGCCGAAAACATCAGTGCCCGTTCGGCGGCCGAGCTCAAATACTTTGCCGCCGGGCGTCTGCGGAAGGATGAACGGCTAGCCTGCCAATGCCGGGTTACGGGCGAAGTCACCGTAGAGGTACCGCCGGATACCCAGCTTCCGCACCTGAAATACAGTCATTAGCGGTCAGCAATCAGATTAGTATCAGTAGCTTCCAGTTTCGTACACCAGAAAGAGTAATGCGGATCAGGAGTTTCAACTGCCGGAGAAGACTCATGGAATGGATTGAACCTGGTTCTGATACGCCAACTCAGGATCCGCGTTACTAATGCGAATCAAGGGTTGAAAATATCGGAAATATCGGTCTTTTCTCTCCGTAGGATTGGGTTTAAACCCAATCCTACGGAGAGAAAAGACCCTGAAGTGCAATAATTGCGGTTTAGATATTCCAACTCCTGATCCGCGTTAGTGATTAATAATAAGCTTAGGCAGACAACTTTCCTCAGGTGCTTATCTGAAAATTAAAGAAATTGCAGTTTTGCTGACAATGCTGAATCATGACCCCGGCATAGCGTTTTTCTCTGAAAAGCCTTGCCAATTGCTTAGCCTTTCCATTCGCTTCTCACTGCCGGCTTTTCACCTCCGTAAGCATGTTTGTTGAACCAGACTTAGGCCGGAATACCCGCACCGGCTGGATTGAAGTGATATGCGGCTGCATGTTTTCCGGCAAAACCGAAGAGTTGATCCGGCGGCTGAAGCGGGCCCAGATAGCCCGCCAGAAAGTGGAAATTTTCAAGCCCGCCATTGATACCCGCTACCACGAAGCCGACGTGGTTTCGCACAATGCCAATGCCATCCGTTCCACGCCCATCCACGCGGCCCACGAAATTTTCCTTTGGTCAGGCGACTGCGCCGTAGCAGGCATTGATGAGGCTCAGTTTTTTGACGAAAGCATCGTGGAAGTGTGCGTAAAACTGGCCAATGGGGGCAAGCGGGTCATCGTGGCCGGACTGGATATGGATTTTCAGGGAAAACCATTTGGCTGCATGCCGGCTCTGATGGCAGTGGCAGAATTTGTAACCAAGGTACACGCAGTTTGCGCGATCTGCGGCAGTGTGGCCAGCTATTCTTACCGGCTTACGCCGGCTAAGGAAAAAATCCTGCTCGGCGAAACGGAAAACTACGAGGCCCGGTGCCGCCGTTGTTTTAATCTGGGCGCAAAAGCAGTGGCGCTTTAGCGAGAAGGAGGCTCCTGCTTTTCCTCATATCCGGTGAATAATCCTTCCCGAAATTCGTTCTGTGTTGGCATGCAGATTCTCTCCCGCTCCTTTTTCTGGTGCTGCCTGCTGGCGGGTTACCTGCTTCAGGCCCAGAATGTCCCGGTGGGTACCTGGCGCACCCATACATCCTTCCGCTCCCTGCAGTCGGTGGCAGTAGCGGGAACGCATATTTACGGCGGTACCAATGGCGGCTTGTTTTTTCTGGATCAGGGGTATGGCAATACGACCGTGCTTTCGCGGGTCGATGGGCTGGGGGGAACGAATGTAGGCCGCCTGAGCTACGCTGCGGAGCAAAGGACACTGATCATTGCGTACGCCGACGGAAAAGTGGACTTATGGCAGGACAACAGAATTACGCCGGTTACCGCTTTGGCGCAGGCCAACCTGCCGGAAAGCAAACGGATCAGCCACATCAGCGTAGCGGGCAGCATTGCATGGCTGTCGGGTGATTTTGGCGTACTCGTAATTGACCTGCTGAATAAAAATATCCGGGAAACGTACCGGAATATTGGTCCGGGTGGTACACAGGTTTCTGTGCGGGCAAGTGCTGCCACCGGTGGAATGCTGTATCTGGCTACGTCTCAGGGTATACGGAGGGGCCGCCTGGACGGCACCAACCTGCAGGATTTCCGGAACTGGTCAGCCGTAGAAGTTCCGGCCGGGGCCAGCCTTCAGGCATTGAGGGCCGTAACTGCGCAGGGAGGTAAACTTTTCGCCGCTTACGAAGACAATGGCCTATTTGTGCTGGAAAATGACACTTGGCGCAAACTGCCACTTCCGGTAGTGAACAGCATCAATGCTCTGACTGCTTCGGGTGAACAGGTGATTCTTTGCCTGCCGGGTGAGTTGCAGATTATTGCTCCGGATGGATCAATCCGGCGGGTAACCAGTCCGGCTATCATCAATCCGCAGGAAGCCGCCTTTGACGGAGAAGGTAAGCTCTGGATTGCTGACGCCGTAAACGGGCTGGTGAGCAACTGGGAAGGGAGTTTCAGATCTTATTCGCCGGCCGGACCACCGGGGAACCGGATCAGCCGCGTTGGCTACGCAAATGAGCAGGTGGTTGCGCTGCCGGGACGTTTCCTGTCTGACTACCGGCCGGCCGGGGACACCACGGGCTTTGGGCTTTTCAACGCCACCGGCTGGCAGCATTATGTAAGCGGTTTGCCCGCTGCCCGGCTATTGCCCGACGCAAAGGACCTGATGCGGTCAGCTTACAATCCGGTGGACCGGACCTGGTACTTTGGGTCCTTCGGCGGTGGCCTGCTGGCCATGCAGCCGGATGGTGTCTTTGTGGTATACAACGAAGGTAATTCCCCTTTGCGCGGGTCGGCCGGGGGAGGAGTAAAGGTGACCGGGCTTGCCGCTGACAATGACGGAAATACGTGGGTTGCCCTGTATGGGGTGGCTCTCGGAGAGCCTTCCCTGCATGTGCGCCGCCGTGATGGTTCGTGGCAGAGTTTTTCCTTCACGAACATCGCGGCCCGGTATCCGCTGGACCTCGTCATGGACGGGAGTGGCAACAAATGGCTGTCCCTTGCACCGGAGTTTGGTGGCGGAATATGGGTATTTGATGACAAAGGCAACCGAAGCCGCTACCTGACCAGTGCCATTGGCAATGGTGGTCTGCCCAACCCGAATGTGCGGAGCCTCGCCATTGACCGGGAAGGGCAGATGTGGGCGGGCACCGACCGGGGAGCCGCCGTGTTTCCCGTACCAGGCGACGTTTTGCGGGGCATGCCGGTCGACGCCATTACACCGATCTATGAACGTCGTGCCCTTTTACGTGATGAGGCCGTTACGGCAGTTGCGGTAGACGGCGGCAACCGGAAATGGTTTGGCACCCGCAGCGGCGTTTTTCTTTTCAACGCCACCACCGACAAACTCGTGAACCACTTTACCGTGGCCAACAGCCCGCTTCCTTCCGATTCAGTTGCTCACCTCGCCATTCATTCCGGTACTGGTGAAGTGTTTATGGCTACTGCCAGCGGTTTGGTTTCGTACCGGGGTACTGCTACGGCAGCCGAAGCTGATCCGGCAGGGGTGAAGATATTTCCGAATCCCGTGCGCCCGGGCTTTGGTGGGCTGGTAGGTATTTCGGGACTGCCGGAGGATGCAGTGGTAAAGATTACCGACGTTTCGGGCCGGCTGGTGTACGAAACAAGGGCTCAGGGAGGCTCTGCCGTGTGGAATGTGCAGGATTACCGTGGCCGCCGCGCAGCTACGGGCATTTATCTGATTTATACTTCTGATGCCGCTGGTAGCCAATTGCTGGTAGGGAAGATGGCGGTTATCGAGTAAAGGCCTTTCCGAAAAATAGAGGCTGCTTCCGTAAATGATTTCAGCCCGGGCTTTGTTATGAAAAAGCCAAAGTTATTTGTTTACCCAACTTCGCATGCTGCATAAAACGCGTGGTATTGTCCTGAATTACATCCGCTACCGCGAAACATCCATCATCGTAAAAATATACACTGAAGAGTTTGGTCTGCAGACCTACATTGAAAACGGGGTGCGCAGCTCCCGGTCACGGAACAAGATTGCCCTCTTCCAGCCGCTGACCCTTCTCGACCTTGTCGTGTACCACCGCGACAACGGCAGCATCATGCGTATTTCGGAAATCAAATGCAACACGCCCTTCCAGACGCTGCCGTATCAGTTTGTAAAGACAGGGATTGCCCTTTTTATCACGGAAGTACTCACCAAATCACTGAAGGAGGAAAGCGGTAACCCGGATATGTTCTGGTTTTTGTTCCAGTCAATTCTTTTTCTGGACAATCAGCCGGAGGCCTACGAAAATTTCCCGATCCAGTTCCTGCTCAAGCTATCCCGGTACCTTGGTTTCGCACCCCAGCAGGCAAGGGAGTTGATGGAGCAGATCGGAGAGGTGCGGCTCACTGAAAGCACTGAAGCCGAATCGGAGGCGCTGAATGGCCTGATCGGGAGAGACTACGACCAGTATCTGCGCCTGCCCGGTGCCGTGCGGCGCAGCCTGCTGGAACACGTTCTGCGTTTCTACCAGCTGCACGTTGAAAACTTCAATGAGCTGCGTTCCCTGCCCGTGCTGAAGGAAATGATGAATTAAGTAGCTGCGCAATTTTAAATTGTGAATTTTAGATTTTGACTGTCGAAACAATTCTCTGACAGTCAGACATTTTTAGCTGAAAAGCTAAAATTCAAAATGCCCTGTAATTTTGCCCGCTTACTTAATTGTGAATAACCAATAACCAATCAAATTCTACCCCAGCCACTCGCCTTTCAGGACCGTAATGGCTTTCCCGGCCAGAATCACCCGGTCTCCGTTCATGCGCACCTTCAGAACGCCGCCCCGGTAGGACGCCTGAAATGCATTCATCTGGGCTTTGCCTAGTTTGGCGGCCCAGTAAGGCGTAAGGGCACAATGCGCTGAGCCAGTCACCGGGTCTTCGTCTACCCCGGCGGCAGGTGCAAAGAAGCGCGACACGAAATCATACGCATTGTTGTCGCTGCGGCTGGTAATGATCACGCCACGTACCGGTGCCCCGGCCAGCAACTTGAAATCGGGCCGTACCTGCATCAGTTCTTTTTCAGATTCCACTTCCACCAGGTAATCCATTTCGTTTTTACCTGCGTACACCGGCGTTACGCCAAGGGCTCTGATCACTGATTCGGGAAGTTCAGTGGGTTGGGTAGCCAGCGCCGGAAAGTCCAGCTCAATCCACTGTTCCCGGTTTTTGCGGGCTGTGAGCAGTCCGCTTCTGGTGTGGAACCGGGCCGATTCGTTGGGAGAAATAAAATTCCCTTCCCAGAGGATATGCGCGGCCGCAAGGGTGGCGTGGCCGCACAAATCTACTTCGGTAGTAGGGGTGAACCAACGTAATTTATAACCGTCCTTGAAAGGATGAAAGAATGCTGTTTCTGATAAATTCATCTCCTGAGCCAGTTGCTGCATCCAATTCTCATCGGCGGGCCTGGAAAGAACGCACACAGCTGCCGGGTTACCGCAAAACGGCCGGTCCGTAAAAGCATCTACCTGATAGATGTTCATAGCTGAAAATACTTTCGGTTTGTTAGGTAAAACTCATGTAAAGTGCCATCGTCGCGCACCTGAACGCGGCAAATATACCATACTTTGCCTGTAGTTACGGACAAATCGGGGGCATATATGCAAAAAGCCCGGAGTTGCCGGGTCTTAAGCTTCTGAAACTGACAGCAGTAGCGGCTAATCAAACCACGCACCCCACGGAATCCGCGAGAGGATCAGGATCAGTCCAAGGCCGTACATGACAAATATACTGCTGAACCGCTTCCGGTCAATCTTGAGTCGTTTTGCCCGGGAGTAGCCAATAGTTATCAGCACAATGGCGAGGATATTGATCAGGGGATGTTCGAGGGCGTAGAGGCGGGAATCTGAGTCTTTCATAGTCGCACCCGATAAGTTGGGGGCACCGAGCGGCGACACAAAATAGAGAATCAGCCCCAGCACTAACTGTATGTGGGAGGCAATCAGACCGATAAGGGCTACTTTCCGGTCGCGGTCCTGGAAGGGACGATTGCCCGAGTAGCCGAAGAATGCACTGAACGCGCCCACCAGTAAAGCGAACAGGACAAGATAAGCGAAGTATGAATGGATATTCTGCAGTACTGAATACATAGAATGACGCGGGTTTAGAAGCGCAAATTAATGAAAGGTTTGAATCTGTTGCAGCCGGGCCCGGGATGAATCGTATATCCGGTCAGATTTGTTGAAGGAGTTCTCCCGGGTGTGCGGATCAGGGCGCAGGTTTTCGCTGATTTGCTCCCTTCATCTGCGCCCTGATCTGCGGGAAAGCCTTTCTTAAGACTTTAACCCGTTACCCGCACTGGCAGCGTGATGACAAATTCACTCCCTCTTTTCCCGGTAAACTGTTTACCTCAATATATCCATTGTGCTTCTGAACGATGCCGTAGCTGATGGGTAAGCCGAGTCCGGTTCCTTCACCCACTTCCTTGATGGTGAAAAACGGCTCAAATATGCGACGCTCAATCTTTTCCGTCATGCCAATGCCCGTATCGCGGATGGAAATGTGCACCCGTTCTTTCCCGGTATAGCCCCGATGGCATTGGCCAGCCCGTATGGTTGGTCTGTCCTGATTCAGCTTGGTGGTGAAAACGGCTCAATCGCCGGTTAAGTCCCGTTCTTCAATCGCCCAGGTATTCCATTGCACCCGTTCTTCCTCCGCCCAGGTACCTCCGCACGGACAGTGATGGTGCCAGCGTGGAATCAAGGCCCCGATGGCATTTGCCAGAGTATTCATTTCATACCTGATTCAGTTACTCCCTTCACGTGAGGACACGTTTTAATTGGTACTTCCGGTTCGGCTAACCCTTCAATCGCCGGTAAGGTATTCATAAATACCACTCCTTCAGTTTAAGTTGATTCCATTCCTCAGTTTCCGCAGCAGCATCAGCGTGGAATCAAGGCCTTCGTAAATGTTGACTGTTTTGAGGTCCATTTCATCGAGCCGGGAGAAGTTACGAAGCCCGAGCACAATTTGGTACGGCTAACCCCTTCCTCAATGCCGCTCAGCAGCGCTTCCACTTCTCTCCTGCAGGTACGAGATGTCGAGTTCTTCCCCCGTAAAGCCGCACCTGCCGGAGATCTTCCTGCAAGTGCGACGATTTATGCAGGACCTGGTAACGATTAAGCAAGTCACTCAATTCCGCAAAGCGGAGTGTATTCTTTCGGCGTGTATCCCAGTATTCTTTCCACCGGTGGGCTGGCGTAGAAAAAATTGGCATTTTCATCCGCAATGGAAACCAGATCGCTGGCATTTTCTATCAGTGACCGGAAGTAACGTTCCCGCTGAACGAGGCGTTCTTCGGCTTCGTATTGCTCCGTAACGTCGCGGAAATTAATAATAAAACCGTGGATGGCCTCGTCGTGGAGCATGTTACGCCCAATCACTTCCAGGGTGCGTGGCTGCCCGTCAGGAAACCGGATCCGGTGAATGGCCCGCGTGGACTCGCCGGGGCCGCAGGGAATGGTTTCGAACGCATTCTGCATTGCCGCCAGCTCATCGGGATAGAAAATAGCAAAGTTGTTTTACCGATCAGGTCCTCCGGCTGAAGCCCGAACGAACGGATGCCCGGTGAAACGTAACAAATCGTGCCTTCGGCATCTTTTACAATCACACAGTCGAAAGCATTTTCGAGCAGGCTGTTCAATGATGGTCAGCTCTCCCAGATTCAGGTTTCCGGCCGGAGTATGAACCGGCTCGCCGGAAGGATACATTTTCATAAGGTAAAGGCCTGTTTTAGTATAATTGCAATTCGTCGCCTGGGCTGCTTCTTGAAAATTAGTTAAATAACCCGGATTTTGTAAAGCCTTGGTTCTGATCTTCTCTTTCCAACCGTTTGCCTGCTTATGACAAAGCTCAGTGTAAATATCAACAAGATAGCGACCTTGCGCAACGCGCGGGGTGGTAATAACCCCGATGTGGTAAAAACGGCTCAGGACTGCGAACGGTTCGGGGCACAGGGAATTACGGTGCATCCCCGGCCCGATGAGCGCCACATCCGCTACAACGATGTGCTGGCGCTGAAAGAAGTAGTGACCACGGAGTTTAACATTGAAGGCTACCCGGACGCCCGGTTTATGGAACTGGTGAAACGGGTAAAGCCGGAGCAGGCTACGCTGGTGCCCGACAAACCTGATGCCATTACCTCCAATGCCGGCTGGGACACCATTGCCAATGAAGGATTGCTGAAGGATATTATCGGTGAACTGAAGAGCTATGGTGTCCGAACCTCCGTTTTCGTGGACCCTGACCCCAAAATGGCAGAAGGCGCCGCCCGCACCGGCACCGACCGGATCGAGCTCTATACCGAGTCTTATGCTACCAGGTATTTCCGCAGCCGCGAAGAGGCCGTGGCACCTTTCCGGGAAGCTGCCCTTGCCGCGCAGCAGGCTGGGCTGGGACTCAATGCCGGGCACGACCTTGACCTCAATAACCTGCGTTTTCTGAAAAACAACCTGCCCGGCTTGCTGGAGGTTTCCATTGGCCATGCCCTGATCTGCGACGCCCTGTATTTTGGTCTGGAAAATACCATTCAGATGTACCTGCGGGAACTGGAACAGTAGGGCAGTAGGAAGGATAACCTTTACTGCACCATCAGGTTGCAGCCCCGGATGTCGGAGTTGTCGAACCGGCCGAGTACCCTGAATCTGTCCGGGCCGGTAAATGTGCCCAAGTCCTGTGTTTCGATAAAGGCGCATGAGTCTACATTGGCCAGATCGATAATGTTGATGCCACCGCTGCGCAGTTCGTTGCTGATGGAAAAGGGATCATTTACGTCGCGCAGGAGTATCCGCATCGTGGGGGGGAGGGTAAATTCACCCTCCGCCGGTGCGTAAGCCTGGGAGAGCAGCTCGGTCATGCCGTATTCAGAATGAACAGCGGACAGATTAAAGCTGCTTTTCAGCATCTGGTGTACTTCTTCGCGCAGCAGCTCCGCGCGGCGGCCTTTCATGCCTCCCGTTTCCATCACCGTTACGTGGGAGAGATCAATTCCGCTGAATGCCTCAGCCAGATCGAGCAGGGCAAATGTTACGCCGATCAGTAGCGTTTTGCGGCCAGATTGACGGAGGCTAGTGAGTTTGGCAACCAGTTCGTGCTGGTTTTTCAGGTAAAAGCCGGACTCCGGGGAGCCGGTGCAACGGATAAAATGATCAACCATATACACCAGCGAAGCCCCGTTTCGTTCTAGGTAAGAAGGAAGCAAAGCCAGTATGTGCCAGCCATCCAGCGGGCCGTACGCCTCTTCGAAGAGAATCTGCGCAACCTTCCGGTAAAAAGCCGGGTCATGCACGTAGTGGCGGCTGGGAGGTTGTCCGGTGGTGCCGCTGCTTTCAAATACAAGCGAAGGGGTTACGCCGCCAGTTACCAGCGGGTGGGTTTTAAAAAAACTTACCGGCAGAAACGGAATTTCCGCAAGGGTTTTGATCTCTGCGGGATCCCGGCGCAGGTGCCGGAGGTAGGTAGCGTATACCGGATTGTGTGTCGCCTGATACCTGAACAGCCGCAAGGCCAGTGGCTCAAAATGACCCCGCTGCCCGGAGAGCAGGTCTGATTTGAAAGTTTGTGAGAAGGGCTGCACAGTGCAAATTTGCAACTTTAGCCAAACAATATAGCGCTTAACCTGTATATTACTGATAATTCCCGATTGCTTTCAGATTGCCACAACCATGAATAAAAAAGCGATTCTCTTTCTTTCCTCCGTACTGCTGACGGGCTGTCTGGTGACTTCCTGCGACTCGCCGTTTTGGGTACCCATATTTCCAAATCAACCTGACATTTCCTTCAAAACCATAAGGCCATTTCACCTCAATTCACCACTGCGTGACTCTTTGATCGTTACCATCACTTTCCGCGATGGGGATGGCAATCTGGGGTTAACTGCCCGGGATTTGCTGCCTCCTTTCAATCCTGATACGCTGGTCGATGGCCAGCGGCAGGCAAATCCTTACTTTTTCAATTACCACATCAATGTTCTCAAGAAGCTGAACGGGAGTTTTGAACAGGTTGAATTTCCTACACAAGGTTTTACATTTAACGGACGGTTTCCGGTGCTGAAGCCGGATGGTGAGGCAGGGCCGATTAAAGGCGATCTGGAGTATTCAGTCAGAATTGAGCCCCCACAGTCGCTGATCAATCCGAAGTATATCCGGGTAGGGGACACGCTTAAGTTTGAGGTTTTTATCTATGACCGGGATCTGAACAAAAGCAACACGATCCAGACCAGCGAAATAATAGTGCTCAGGCGGTAAACCTGAGCACTGAAGATGCATCAATAAAGCGGACTGAACTTTGCCGGGTCGCTTTCCCGCAGGATCTCATACACGGTTTCGTACACCTGCTCAGCGTTTGGTTTAGAAAAGTAGTCACCGTCAGAAGTATACGCCGGCCGGTGTTCTTTGGCCGTGAGCGTACGCGGCGCTGAGTCAAGCCAGCGGTAGGCACCCTGCACTTCCAGTACCTGTTGCATCATGAAAGCCGAAGCTCCTCCCGGCACATCCTCATCCGTAAAAAGTACCCGGCTGGTTTTCTGAACGGATTTCAGAATCAGCTGGTGCCGGTCGAATGGAAGCAGCGTCTGCACATCAATGACTTCGCAGGATATACCGGCTTCCTCATGCAACTGACGGGCGGCTTCCATCACAATCCGGCACATGGCCCCGTAAGTGACAATGGTAATGTCAGTGCCGGGGCGTAGTATTTCGGGTACCCCAAAAGGCACGCAGAATTCTCCGATATTAGCCGGTAACCTCTCCTTCAGCCGGTAAGCATTGAGCGTTTCTACCACCAAAGCCGGTTCATCCGACTGCAGGAGTGTATTGTACATGCCGGCAGCTTGCGTAAGGTTACGCGGCACGGCTACCTGAATCCCCCGCAGACTGCTTAAAATCATGCCCAGCGGAGAACCTGAATGCCACACCCCTTCCAGCCGGTGACCCCTCGTCCGGATGATCACCGGAGCCTTCTGGCCGCCTTTGGTCCGGTACTGCAGGGAAGCCAGATCATCGGAAAGTATCTGAATGGCGTACAGGAGATAATCAAGGTATTGGATTTCCGCAATCGGCCGCAGGCCGCGTGATGCAGCGCCTATTCCTTGTCCTACAATGGTTGCTTCCCGGATGCCGGTATCTGTTACCCGGAGTTCGCCATATTTTTCCTGCAGACCGGCAAACCCCTGATTTACGTCACCGATCCGCCCGACGTCCTCGCCAATGGCAAATACGCGGGGGTCACGGGCCAGAATTGCGTTGAAGCAGGCACGGATGATTTCGCGGCCATCTACCAGGGGACTATCTTCGCGGTAAACAGGCTTTACCTCCTTCACCCGGATCACTGCCTGGTCCGACTGGCTGTACAGATGCGAGTTATACCTTTCCCGGTTTTCTGCTTCAATCCTGTGCACCCACCTGATGATATCGTCGCGGTGACGGCCGGTTTCGCCCCGGAGGAGCCGCAGTGTTTTTTTCATCACAGACACAGCATCGCTGCGAATCGGATTGTTGGTCCGGGCCAGTGCCTCAGCCAGTGCCTGAATCTGTACGCCCCGCTTGCTTATGCGGGCTGCTTCTTCCATCAGTTGCAGCGCATCCTGCTGATCAGGCAGGATAGATTCCATGAAGGCTGCCCAGGCATTATTGCGGGCATAACGGGCGGTTTCCTTTGCTTCTTTTTCAATCGTATCAACTTCGTCCCCTGTGGCGATTCCACTTTCAAGAATCCATTCGCGCATTTTCCGGATGCCGTCATGTGCGGCTTCCCATGCCAGCCGTTCCCTGGGCTTATACCGTTCGTGCGAACCGGAAGTAGAGTGACCCTGCGGCTGCGTGATTTCCGTCACGTGAATGAATACCGGCACGTGTTCTTCGCGGCAGATCTGGGCTGCCTGAGCATATACCTCGCACAAGGCCGGGTAATCCCAGCCGCGCACTTTGAATATTTCGTATCCCGGACCATCGGCACCTCGCTGAAACCCAGCCATAATTGCCGAAATATCCCCTTTGGTCATCTGGTATTCATTGGGTACTGAAATGCCGTAGCCGTCATCCCAGACAGAAAGCAGTACCGGAACCTGCAAAACGCCGATTGCGTTCACCGCTTCCCAGAACGCGCCTTCGGCCGTGGAGGCATTGCCAATCGTACCAAAGGCAACTTCATTTCCCTGACTGGAAAACTGGGTGAGGTGCTGCAGTTCCGGATTTTCGCGGTAAAGTTTGGAGGCGTATCCCAGGCCGACCAGACGGGGCATCTGGGCGGCGGTTGGGGAAAGGTCCGCACTGGAGTTTTTCATCTCCATCAGGTTCTTCCATTCCCCGTTTTCATCCAATGACCGCGTGGCAAAGTGACCGTTCATTACCCGGCCAGCCGTAGCCGGATCGGCCTGCACGTCGGCATGGGCATACAACTGGGCAAAGTACTGCTGGAGAGTCAGCTCACCGATTGCAAACATAAAAGTCTGATCCCGGTAGTAACCAGAACGGATATCGCCGGGGTGGAATGCCTTGGCCATAGCGATCTGGGGCAGTTCCTTACCATCACCGAAAATCCCGAACTTGGCCTTTCCCATAAACACTTCCTTGCGGCCCAGCAGACTTACCTGCCGGCTTTCGCAGGCCAGCCGGTAATCGTTCAGTATTTCTTCCTTTGCCAGAGACAAGGGTGTAAAAAGCTCTTTTGTAATCACTTGCCGGGTTATTTAGGTGGTAAACAAAGGGGTCTGCCTTTAACAAAAATAATTAAATTCGACTATTGGGCAAGCCCATGAAGCGTACGTATAAAGGTAAACAGGGTTTATAAGGCATATAAAAGATGCTGCTGCGTTTGGTTTTCAATATATTTGTTTTGAACTTTCATTAACTGCAAAATCAACAGCTACAATTGTATTATGGTATCAAAATTTTTAACTTTTTTTAGTGCAATAATGTTTCATGCCATTTCCTCTTTTGGGCAGGGACAGATTGCTTTCCAAGCGGAAGCCCACGACTTCGGAGTAGTTACTGAAGGCACACAAGCCAGTTATGATTTTGAGTTTACCAATACGGGAACTGCGCCAGTCATTATTTCCAATGTAAGCGCCTCATGCGGCTGCACCACGCCCTTCTGGACCCGCGAACCTGTTCTGCCCGGGAAGACCGGCAAAGTAACTGCATCCTACAACAGCACCGGGCGGCCCGGCGTGTTTCACAAGACTGTTACGGTTGTGAGCAACGCGCAGAATGCAACAGCTGTACTGATCATCAAAGGCACCGTTGAGCCCAGGCCGGCATTGGTCACCAATCCTGCCGAGATCGAAAAATCGGCGAAGGTACAGCTGAACAAAACCAGCCATAGCTTCGGTAAAGTTGAAAAGGGGCAAGTAGTAAAACATGAATTTACCATTCAGAATACCGGGAAGAGTGACCTGAGCATCCAGACGGTGCAGAGTGGCTGCAATTGCGTTGCCTACACCGTTTCCAGTTCCAGCATTGAGCCGGGTGCAAAAGCCACCATTGAGTTACGGTACAGCCCGATAGCAGCAGGTGCGCAGAACGAAACTGTAACGATCTACTCCAATGATTTACGGACTCCTGCTACCAAATTCACCCTGCAGGCCAACGTAGTGGAAAGCCTGGCCTCCCAGAATATGCTCAGGGAGCAAAAAAGTGCCGTTCCATTCAAATAATTTGCTTCCTGATGGAAAAAGCGCGGTACGATTCTGCGCTTTTTCCATTTTACATCAGGCAGGTATTCAGGAAACCTTCTGCATCACCTGAAGCAGAGAAATTTTTTCGGATAGATCTTCCTCAATATCGTCTTCTTCTGAGTCATTGTCTGCATCAACTGCAGACCCTTTCTGTGTTTCGCTGTAGTACATCAAGCTCCATTCGCCGTCATCATCCTGTACGAGTGCACTAAGCGATTCGACCCAGTCACCGGAATTCAGATAAAGCACATCGCCAAAGGATTTGATGGCTGGCTGATGAATGTGTCCGCAGATGATTCCGTCACACTCCTTGATTCGGGCCAGTTCCGCCAGCTGTGATTCAAAGTCCGAAATGTACGACACGGCTGACTTTACTTTTTGCTTGATCACCTGCGACAGGGAGTAATAAGGCAGACCGCGGCGGGTGCGGTATTGATTATATACTTTATTGAACCAAAGCAAAAAAGTATACCCTATATCTCCCAGTTTGGCTATCCATTTGAGTTTGGTGGTGATGGAATCAAAAATATCGCCGTGAGTAACATAATACCGGCGGTCTTTCGACTTAAGAATATAATCTCTTTGGATGGAGAAGTTTCCTACTTTCAGCGGCAGCACCTGATCCAGAAAATCATCGTGATTGCCACGCAGATAAACAACTTTAGTGTCATTATCCTCCATGAGTTTCAGCACAGTTTTAAAGAAGCGGGTATGTTTGCGTTTCCACGAGCCATACTTCTTTAACTGCCAGCCATCAATAATATCACCATTCAGGATAAGTTTTTCGCAGGAGAACTGTTTCAGAAAGTTAGTAAGCTCCTTGGCTTTTGATCCGGATGTGCCAAGATGGACATCTGAAATCACGATGGTTTTAAAATGGGTTTTCAATGACAGGCCTGATTTTAGGCTGCAAGTTCGCAAAAGGG
>JAUJMU010000009.1:202500-282109 GCA_030446715.1 Cytophagales bacterium
GTTCCCGGACCTTGTACACACCGCCCGTCAAGCCATGGGAGCCGGGCAGACCTGAAGCGGTACGACCTGCCGTAAGGGTAAATCCGGTGACTGGGGCTAAGTCGTAACAAGGTAGCCGTACCGGAAGGTGCGGCTGGAACACCTCCTTTCTGGAGCGGTTCCCAAAGGTGCTTTCCCTGCCTTGCGCATACGGAAGACAATCCGCATACGGAAGAGTAAGGAAAGGACAAAACGACACGTCAACATAGAGGAAGATGCTGTTTTCTGCAGCTGCTTGAAGGAATGCCGCCCTAGCGCGGGGAATGTTTTGTTCCCGGCGCCGGGCGTGATTGAAAGAGTGAGCGGACCGGGCTTGTAGCTCAGGTGGTCAGAGCGCTACACTGATAATGTAGAGGTCCGTGGTTCCGAGTCCACGCAGGCCCACAGCTTGAACCGCAGGCCCACAGCTTGAATCAGGGAAGCAATGAGTTACCGGACGGACCGGCAGGCAGGCATCTGCGGGTTGATGGGGTAAGTCAGTCACTGAGCAGTTCAATATTATCCAGGGGAATTAGCTCAGCTGGCTAGAGCACCTGCTTTGCAAGCAGGGGGTCAACGGTTCGAATCCGTTATTCTCCACCATACGGCATACAGAGTCCGCCACAGGGGACAAAGCATACGGGATACACATACACCGGATGACAGGACATACCAGGTAAAGCATCCCGGGGCAACCCTACAGGATCACCCTATCCGCTATCCGGCAGCAGAAGGCTGCCGGTCAAGTTCTTTGACAGAAGAGAAAAGTAAGGAAAGGCTGGCCGGCAGACGGCCAGCCGGAAGACAATCACCCGGCAAGGGCCGGCAGAGGGGAAAACAATGAGCACAGAGCAGACTGACTGCCGCCGGCGGGGAGGAGTGATTCTTTCCCGCGGGTGGCAGGGTAAGCCATATGAGCGGCAAAGAGCCGGAGACATATCAGAGGGGGGTAACAACGGATACTGAGGCGCACCTTCGGGCGTGCCCGGGTGGAAGCGGATTACCCCTGTCAGGTAGTGAATCAGGAGCAAGCCAGCAAAGGGCGTACGGGGGATGCCTAGGCTCCCGGAGGCGAGGAAGGACGCGCAAAGCTGCGAAAAGCTGCGGGGAGTGGCCAGGACACTGAGATCCGCAGGTATCCGAATGGGGCAACCCCGGTGAGAGAGATCTCATCATCTTTAGCAATAAAGAGGCAAACCGGGGGAACTGAAACATCTAAGTACCCTGAGGAAGAGAAAACAACAGGCCTGTAAAGGCCGCCTGAGTGATCAGGTGTGATTCCCCAAGTAGTGGCGAGCGAACGGGGAAGAGCCCAAACCTTTTGTGTTACGGCACAGGAGGGGTTGTAGGACCCTCTTTTAACCTGATGCATCAACTGGAACGGTCTGGGAAGGCCGGCCACAGCGGGTGAGAGCCCCGTACAGGGGGAGTGCATGGGGTGTGAGGGTATCCTGAGTAGGGCGGGGTCGGAGACGCCCCGTCTGAAGCGGCCGGCACCATCCGGCAAGGCTGAATACTTCCGGGAGACCGATAGTGAACCAGTACCGCGGGGAAAGGTGAAAAGTACCGTGAATAACGGAGTGAAAAGTACCTGAAACCGTACGCCTGCAAGCGGTCGGAGCGGATCTAGTGATAGATTCCGTGACGGCGTGCCTTTTGCATAATGAGCCTACGAGTTGCGGTGACTGGCAAGGTTAAGTGAGTGGACTCACGCAGCCGCAGCGAAAGCGAGTCTGAAAAGGGCGCAGGGAACGGTAACGTTCATACAGTCAGTTGCTGCAGACGCGAAACCAGGTGATCTACCCGCGGGCAGGTTGAAGTGGCCGTAACAGGTCATGGAGGACCGAACCAGTAAACGTTGAAAAGTTTTTGGATGACCTGCGGGTAGGGGTGAAAGGCCAATCAAACCTGGAGATAGCTCGTACTCTCCGAAATGCCTTTAGGGGCAGCCCCGGCAAAGGGTCTTACAGAGGTAGAGCTACCGGCAGGACTAGGGGAGTCACATCCTGCCAAATCTCGTGAACTCCGAATGCTGTAAGACCGCACCGGGAGTGAGGGTGAGGGTGCTAAGGTCCTCATCCGAGAGGGAAACAACCCGGACCACCGGCTAAGGTCCCCGAGTCTGTACTAAGTTGAACAAAGGTAGTCTGCCTGCCGCGACAGCCAGGAGGTTGGCTGGAAGCAGCCATTCCTTTAAAGAGTGCGTAACAGCTCACTGGTCGAGCGGGCGGGGCACCGATAATAAACGGGCATCAAGTACAGCACCGAAGCCGTGGTAGATGTATTTATACAGTCTAGGTAGGAGAGCATTCCGCAGAGCGGAGAAGGTCCTTTTTGAGAAGGGCTGGAGCGTGCGGAAAAGCAAATGTAGGCATGAGTAACGATAAACAAGGTGAGAACCCTTGTCACCGGAAGACTAAGGTTTCCTGATCAACGTCAGTCGGATCAGGGTCAGTCGGCACCTAAGGAATGAGCGAAAGCGGGGTTCCGACGGTAAGCGGGTTAATATTCCCGCACCCGGTGCATCAGTCTGCGGGGACGGAGCAAGCATGCGTGTGCGCACTGACGGAATAGTGCGTTGAACCGGCTTTGGCCGGGATAGTACTCCCTCGGCTCCGGCCGGGGGGATAATCACGCGGAGGAGCTTCAGAAAGCTGCGCAGACAGTATGGTGCACTGGTCCGTACCGCAAACCGACACAGGTAGTCGGGTATAAATGTACCAAGGTGCCCGGGTGAGTCACGGCTAAGGAACTCGGCAAATTAACCCTGTAACTTCGGAGAGAAGGGGAGCCTACTTTAGCAATAAAGAGGCCGCAGCGAATGGGTCCAGGCGACTGTTTACCAAAACACAGGACTCTGCCAAATCGAAAGATGACGTATAGGGTCTGACACCTGCCCGGTGCCGGAAGGTTAAGGGGGATGTTAGCCGCAAGGCGAAGCATTGAACTGAAGCCCCGGTAAACGGCGGCCGTAACTATAACGGTCCTAAGGTAGCGAAATTCCTTGTCGGGTAAGTTCCGACCTGCACGAATGGTGTAACGATCTGGACGCTGTCTCGGCCGTGAGCCCGGTGAAATTGTAGCAGCGGTGAAGATGCCGCTTACCCGCAACGGGACGGAAAGACCCCGTGCACCTTTACTACAGCTTCACATTGGCTTTGGGCACGGCATGTGTAGGATAGGCGGGAGACTGCGAAGCCGGGTCGCAAGGCCCGGTGGAGTCAATCTTGAAATACCGCCCTTGCCTTGCCTAGAGCCTAACTGAGTGATCAGAACAGTGTGTGGCGGGTAGTTTGACTGGGGTGGTCGCCTCCAAAAAAGTATCGGAGGCTTTCAAAGGTCCGCTCAGCACGCCTGGTAACCGTGCTTTCAGAGTGCAATCGCAGAAGCGGGCTTGACTGCAAGACCCACAAGTCGGGCAGGGTCGAAAGACGGAGATAGTGATCCGGTGGTTCCGCATGGAAGGGCCATCGCTCAAAGGATAAAAGGTACGCCGGGGATAACAGGCTGATCTCCCCCAAGAGCTCACATCGACGGGGAGGTTTGGCACCTCGATGTCGGCTCGTCACATCCTGGGGCTGGAGAAGGTCCCAAGGGTTCGGCTGTTCGCCGATTAAAGTGGCACGCGAGCTGGGTTCAGAACGTCGTGAGACAGTTCGGTCCCTATCTGTTGCGGGCGCGGGATGTCTGAGGAGCTGACCTTAGTACGAGAGGACCGGGTCGGAGGAGCCTCTGGTGTGCCGGTTGTGCGGGTGCACTGCCGGGTAGCCACGCTCCGAGCAGATAAGCGCTGAAAGCATCTAAGCGCGAAACTCACCCCAAGATGAGACATCCACATGAAGGACCGTGAGAGACCATCACGTTGATAGGCGGCAGGTGCAGGCGTGGTAACACGTGCAGCCGAGCCGTACTAATTGTCCGGTCAGCTTGCTCCTTGTTTTTACTCAGGGCTCACAGACTACTCATAAAGCAGGGGTTCTGCCTCAAAACTCATTGCATGTCTCTGGCTGCTGTTTACCGCTGCGGCCTTTCCTTATCTCTTCTGTCATTATTTCTTTTCTCATTTTTCTTTTCCTCTCTGCCCGTGCAGGCTGCAGGACTACTGCCGGGCCGGCAGCAGGAACAGGGAACCCTGAAAGAAGTATATGAACCTTGAAAGAACTGATGGCGGGTATTGCGGGCGTGATCACCTCTTCCCATTCCGAACAGAGAAGTTAAGCCGCCCTGCGCCGATGGTACTGCCTTCACCGGTGGAAGAGTAGGTCCCCGCCACCCCTTTACTGAAGCATCTGCCCTGCGCGGCAGGCGCAATCCCTTCCCTTGACTCCCCTGCCCCGCAGCGGCAGCACGCTGCCCAGAAGTGGCAGCCCCTCACACAAAGCCCCACCCGGCAGACACTGCACAAGAGCGGCACGACACTGCCCCGCAGGTTTACCCCCGCAGGGCTTTCCTGTGCCTTGCCTGAGGGGAAAGCTTGCCACGCCCAAGCCATCCCCTTCCGGCAACCTTGCTGCCATTTTGCATGAGGCCATTAATTTTTTAACTAACTCCCGGCAACTTGAGGCAGATGTACCCTTAATTGACAATGGGAGGATTGACTCTCTTCTTTTGTTACAGTACCTTCCAGCTTTCAGATATGCCTATATTATCAAAACAAAACCCTATAATGCAGCTGACTGAATTTTCTGCTACCTATAGGATGTACATAACACGGATTTGTTGTGTTATTAGCCTGATTTAAATCTTTCCAAGACTATTTATCAGCAAGCCATATCTGAGGATTGAGTTTTTCCTGGTTTCGCCAGATTTGGAACTGTAGTTCTGTTGTTCCTTCCTTATCTGTGTATACTTCTCCGATTACTTGTTTGGCCCTTACCTTCTGACCCGTCTTTACCACAACTTTTCCAAGTTTTGCGTAAACTGTTGTATAATCGCCGTGCCTTATTGCTACTAGTTTATTTAAACCCGGTATGGTAGCAATTGTCCATACTTCCCCATCATAAACAGCCTTTACTTCTTCTCCCTTTTTGGTTTGGATATCTATTCCATTATTGTTGACCTTAATTCCTTTCAACACCGGGTGCGGCTGCTCTCCGAATTTTCCTGATATGAATCCTGACTCCACCGGCCAGTTTAATCGGGCTTTACTTCCGGCAAAAGAACTGGATGCCGCTACGTTGCTTGAGGTATTCGTGTTTTCGGCTAACCTTGCCAGCCTCTCCTCTTCAATCAGGTCAGTAATCAATTTATCCAGGCGGGCTACTGCTTTATTACTTTCTGTGCGTTCTTCCTCAAGTTCTTTTTCCCGGAGACTTAGCTTTTCGATCATCTCGCTCTGCTTGCTTTTCAGGGCCAGCAGATTCGAGTTTTCGTTGATTTGAGCCTGTAACAAACTGTTTTTTTCCTGCTTTTTTTCCTCAAGTTTTACCTTTTGGCCCTGAAGAATTGTTTTTATTGTCTTTATCTGTTTCACCTGAACTTTCCTTGCTTCAGTGTATTGCTGAAGATACTTGTAGCGCATTGCCAGTTGATTAAAGGTGCTGGCTGAAAACAGAAAGACCAGTTTACTGTAGTTGTTGTTTGCTTTGGCAGCGGCGTAAACCATTGCCGCATACTCCTGCTGAAGGTTTACGATATCATTTTCCATTGCATACGCTATCTGAGATAGTTCTACCATCTCCTGCTCAAGGTAACTGATCTCTCTGGTTATGACCCTGATTCTCTCCGCCCGCGATACGATCTGCGCATTCAGTGCACTCAGCTGGCCTAAACTAGCTTGCTTCTCACTGGCCGTTTCCTTGAGAATGCGACTTGCTTCCGCAATTTTCTTCAAATTCTGCTTCTTCTCCCTTTCCAGTTGAACCTTATTCTTTTGCGCTAATGAGTTAGTTGAGCAAAAGATCAGCAGGATCATACAAAACAGGATGTACCAGACATTACTGGTTTTAGGAACAGTTTTATGGTTTTCTCTCATACTTGGGTGGAACAACAAAAGGAAATTGGATATCCTTATCAGAGATTTCCGCTTTTGTATGCTGTATGGTTACAACAGTCTTAAGATTCCCCTCGGCGGACTGATAATCAAGCGAAATGTTGCTGCTGTAAGGAAATAAAAAGCTGCCCAGTGCATTGAAATTATCGTAGTTCAGATTCAGTGAATTATTGGTAGACTTTTCCACCATTACAATCCGCCTCAGCTTTAAATCTTCCTGACTGACGAAGTTGTCTATGACAACCGAATCCTGGTTCTGCCGGAGCAGGTAAAAGTTATTTTCCTTCATCACCCTGATCCTGTGATCCAGGCTTTCCTTTACCGGAAGATTACCCAAAATGGCAGCCTGTAAAAAACCAAAACTAATCGGAATATTGAACTTTTGGCTCAGCGAAGGGAAGTCGTATACCTGAAGCTGATTATTGAGCCGGTCCAGCACAAAAATGGAGTCACGGGTGATCAGGCTCCGGGCTCCTTCTATGCCTAATTTCGAGATGGAAAGCCAGATGATGCTGTCCCTTCTGATCCGGATATCTACTGTAGCGGTCTGGTTGTTGGATGCGTCTGAATAGGTAACTCTTGATCTGGACCTGAAATACTCAAATTCAATGTTTCTGACGTTTACACTGAATTTATCAGAACTGACTTCGGCGGGTGGTAGTGGAGGAACACTTTTAGCAGGCGGCCGTTTGCAGGAAAACAACAGGGCCAAAAGTAAGGGTATAACCCAAAGAAATTTATTATTCATACAGTTTTTTCTGAGCAATCTTCTGATCCAGCTTATCGCTGGCCTTGCCGGCTTGTTTGGCCTGCTGCCATACCTGCAGGGCTTTCTCCGTCTCTCCCAGCTGGAACAGCACATCACCGTAATGTTCAAGGATATTGCCATTGGGGGATCCCTTAGCAGCTTTCTCCAGATACTTTCTTGCTTGCTGGTAATCTTTGAGCATGTAAAGCACCCAGGCAAAGGTATCAAGGTAAGTGGGGTTATCCGGGTTCTGTTCTACGAGACGGGCTGCCATCTGCCGGGCCTGATCCAGTTTCTCTCCTCTCAGGGACAGAAAATAACTATAGTTGTTCAGCACCGCCGCATTATCGGGATCTTTTGCCAGTACCGCCTGATAGGCAGCGTCTGATTTAAGGTATTCGCCTGTAGCATTGTAGGCATCCCCCAGCATGGCGTTATAATCGTTGAGTAATTCCTGATTGCCAACCGATAAACGACGGCCTTCCTCCAGTGCATCAATGGCTTTGAAGTAATCTCTGCCAGCCAAATGGGCAAAACCATTGAAGTACCAGAAAATGGACTGGTTCGGAAAAAGTTCGAGTGCAAGGTCGGTGTGCTTTCTCAGGCTGTCGGTCTGGCCCAGTTCAGCCTCCAGGCGAACAAGCTGCTGCCAGGCCTCAAATATGGAGTTGTCCAGCCTGACGGCGGTCAGGTACTGATCCTTTGCCTGGGTTTTCTGATCCGAAAACATCAGCAGATCCCCGTAAACAGCGTGTCCTTTGGCACTTTCGGGATGAGATTTAATGATCTGAGCCGCTAACCGGAGGGCATTGTTGCGGCTTTCTTCTTCATTATGGCTTTTTACGTAATCAGCGAGAATCTGTACCTTGATGTCGGCCGACAGTTCGGGATTACCAAAGGCCGCCTCCAGTTCCTGATCAGCCTTCTGCACCTGCCCTTTGGTGCGGTACAGGTCCGACAGGATCAGGCGCAACTGGGCATTGGCACCTCCGCCGTTGAGCAGGGCCTTCTCAATCAAGGGGATCGCCTCATCGGTTCGTTTATTGGAATTGTAAATCTCCGCCAGCAGAATCAGGTACCGCGGTTCGTCTGGGTAAGCCTCAGTCAGCTTTTTGCCTTCTGCTATGGCTGCTTCAAGCCGGTTAAGCTTCAGGTAAAGCTGCTGTTTCTGCCGCACTACCTCTTCATTGATGCCGATAAGCTTTTCGATCCGGTCATAGGCCTTTACAGCATCCTCATACTTTTCCTGCTGCAGATAAATGGCCGCAAGGTCCAGGTAAGGCTCCGGATCGTCGGGTGCCAGCCGGATCAGCTCCTGGTATACTTTGAGGGCCTGCGGCAAGCGGCGGTCCTTCTCGTAAAGCCCGCCCAGCATGAGGTGGTAATACTTGTTGCGGGCATCCAGTCTGAGAGATTTTTCAGCGTATGGAATGGCATCTGCGTACCGCTTCATCTTATTGTATGCTTCCGCAATGGCATAATTGGCACCGGCATTCTGCGGGTCTGCTTCGGCCGCTTTCTGGAAGTAATCAATAGCCTTGGTGTAATTGTCCAGAATGTAGAACTTCATACCCTCGGTCAGATAATACTCCGCCTGACTGAGGTCCAGTTGCCGGCTGGCCCCACTCCGCTGGCTTTGCCGCTTTCCCTTCTGGGCGAAAAGCGATGGAGCAGCCAGTAAGCATACCAGTACCAGACAAAGCAAGCGACTCAGCATACGGCGGTTCATGGGTGTATCAGAAGATATTGACTGGACGATAGTTCAAGAAAGCGTCTGAATGGCTTATTCTGCCGTTGTCCGGATGGATCAGGATATGATCACATTGTAGTCCCCGACGCTTAAATCGAACGGCTTTCCTTCAAATTTAACGAAATTGCCCAACATCGAATTGCTGATATTGGCATTATTTACGGCAGTATTCTCCTGAATGATAGCGTTTTTGATGACCGAACCCGTCACCGTACTGCCATTTCCGATGGAAACATGCGGCCCTACGACTGCATTCTGAAGTTTCACATTTTTGCCGATGTACACTGGTTGTACCACCACTGAGTTGATGATCTGGACCGAACCATCCACCAGATTTTCTTTCCGGCCGGCCAGGTATTCGAGATAACGCTGATTGGTATATACGGTTGCATCCTTGTTGCCGCAGTCGAGCCACTCGGTCACCTGGCCGGGCACAAAGGTGGTGCCTTTGTTTTTCATGTTTTCAAGGGCATTGGTAAGCTGGTATTCACCTTTGTCCTTCACGTCATTGTCCAGCAGATACTGCAGTTCGCGACGCAGGTAAGCGCCATCCCTGAAATAATAAATGCCGATGATGGCCAGGTCTGATACGAAGTGTTCGGGTTTTTCCACAAACTCGGTAATCTGCTGGTTGCTATTCAGCTTTACTACGCCGAAAGGCCGCGGGTCATCTACTTTCTGTACCCAGATAATGCCTTCCTGACGGGTATCGAGGGTGAAGTCGGCTTTGAACAGCGTATCGGCAAAGGCAACCACTACGTTGCCTTCCAGGGCCTCGGCGGCACAGAGAATGGCATGGGCGGTCCCCAGGGGTTTATCCTGGTAATGAATGCTTCCTTTGGCACCAACGGATCCGGCAATGGCCACCAGACTCTTTTCTACGGCTTCCCCGAAGTTCCCGACGATAAACGCCACCTGCTCCACGGGCTGGCCGCAGACCCTTGCGATGTCTTCTACCAGACGCTGCACAATCGGTTTGCCGGCAATGGGAATCAGAGGCTTGGGTACTGTCAGGGTGTGGGGCCGCATGCGTTTGCCCATGCCTGCCATTGGTACGATAATCTTCATAAGGAATTTTTTGGGAAAGGGTTTATCTGAAAGGTTAAACTGTCTGAGGCTCAATTTACAATGCCGGAATCCAGTGGTTTACTAAACCTTGCCGGTACTTCCGTAGCCGCCGGCTCCGCGGGCCGTTTCGGTAAGTTCGCCGGCCGGCTCCCAGGCAATGCGCTGGTAAGGTGCCACAATCATCTGGGCAATGCGTTCGCTGTGTTCAATCACAAATGGCTGTCCGGAGAGATTGATCAGCAAAACCATAATCTCGCCCCGGTAATCGGCATCAATGGTGCCCGGGCTATTCAAAACGGTGATGCCGTGCCTGAATGCCAGACCGCTGCGGGGGCGGATCTGCGCCTCGTAACCTTCCGGCAACTGAATAAACAATCCCGTCGGGATCAGCTGCCGCTGCATGGGTTCCAGGGTAACGGCATTGCCCAGGTTGGCCCGCAGATCGAGGCCGGCCGCCTGCTCAGTCTGGTACTCGGGCAGCGGATTCGCCGAACGATTGATCACTTTTACGGAAACGGGATACATTGGGTGATGCAGTTTTGGAATTAAACTCGGTTTGCGCCTCTCCGGTGCAGATGTTTCCGCAAAATAACCATTAATCCAAAACCACCAACCGGCCGGTCCGCACGGTGGCTATTTTAGGCTCTTTTCATCCGGAAGGAAGGCTTCTCAATCAGCAGGATTGCCGCCAGAAATATGACGCAAAGCAGGCCGTGAAAGCCGGTCCGGATGACGGGATGGGCGATCTCCAGCGTATAGGAAATAATGATGAGCAGACCAGCCCCCCCGATGTAGCCGAGGGCCGATTTCAGGCGGTAAGGAACCGGATAGTATTTCTGGCCCAGCCCGTAGCAGAGGGCGGTCATGATCACGCAGGATACCAGGAAGGTAATCGCGCAGCCCATGTACCCCAGCACGGGAATCAGGGCAATGTTGAGGATAGCCGTGATGCCAGCTCCGGCAATGGTAAAGTACGTGCCGTACCGGGTGCGGTCGGTGAGCTTGAACCACGCGGAAATGTTGTAGTAAACACCAAGGAAGAGGTTTGCCAGCAGCAGAACGGGCACAACCCTCAGGCCTTCCCAGTAAATCTCCCGCCGCAGAAAAAGCGGGCCGAGCCAGCCCAGGTTTACGCTCACGCCCAGCCAGATGCCCGCACATACGATGATAAACCACCTGGTGACGTCGGCAAAAACGCCGGGTGCATTCTTGTTTTCGCTTTGGGAAAAGAAAAAAGGCTCGGCTGCGTACCGGAAAGCCTGAATGGCAAGGCTCATGAAGATGGAGAGCTTGTAGCAGTTGCCGTAAATCCCAAGGGCATCTTCCGAAGTGCGGCCCGGGTAAAAACCTTCCGGCAGGAGCCGGCTGAGAAACATCCGGTCAAACATCAGATTGACCGTGCCGGCAAGCCCCACGATCAGGATCGGATAACCGTACTGCCACATGGCGGTGATCGTCTGACGGTCCGGCACAAAGCGGAACTTCTTAAATAAAGGCCACAGCAGCGGGAAAAAAGCCAGATTGGCAATCAGGTTCGCCAGAATGATGTAGCCGACGCCCAGCGCCGGGTTGTAAAGGGCACTGACGGCAGGCTGTAGGGAAACCATAAAGTTGCCCTCATAAACGCCCCGGCAAAACCACAGAAAGAAAAAATTGAGGCCTACATTGATGAAGATATTCGCCATTCGGGCAAATACAAACTGTTTAGGCTTTTTTTCCAGCCGCAGCCGGGCAAAGGGTATGGCCACTACCGCATCAACGGCCAGAATCATGGCCAGCCAGATGATCAGGTTTTCGGTGCCGGGGTAGCCCAGGTAATTGGTAATCGGAGTCGCGAGGACAATGATCAGCAGCGAAAAGAAAGTGCTGGTGATCATAATGGCCGTAAGGGCCACGTTGTAGTATTTTTCCGGGTTGTCCGATTTAGAGGCAAACCGGAAAAATGCCGTTTCCATGCCGTAGGTATACACCACGTTGAGCAGGGCTACGTAGGCAAACAGCTTTACCGTAATGGCCATCTCGTCGGGGAGGAAGATGGCCGTATGCAGGGGAACAAGGGCGTAATTGAGCAGTCTCCCCAGAATGCTGCTTACGCCATAAAGGGCAGTTTCCCCGGCAAGTTTCTTTAAAACACTCATCCGTTGGTTGTTGGTTGTCCGTTATTCGTTGTTGGCAAGGGCGAAAAATACCAACAACGGGCAACGAATAACTTTATTTGCCCTGAAAACGGGCAGGACGTTTCTCCAGAAAGGCTTTTACGCCTTCCTTGAAATCATCCGACTTGCAGCAGATGCTGAATGAGTTTGCTTCTGTCTGGAAGCCGTCCTCTTCCTTATTATACACTGCATTCACGCAGTTGATGACCATTTCAATGGCAATGGGAGCCTTCAGGACGATTTTGGAAAGAAGTTCTTCGGCTTTGGACAGCAGCTCGTCGTGTGATTCCACCACGTGATTGACCAGGCCCAGTTGCCGGGCCTCGTCGGCGGAGATGCGGTCGGCAGTCATCATCAGTTCGAGGGCCTTGCCCTTGCCGATCAGTTGCGTCAGCCGCTGCGTGCCACCGTACCCCGGAATGATACCGAGGTTCACTTCCGGCTGGGCAAACTGAGCCGACCGGACCGCCACGCGCAAGTGGCAGGCCATGGCCAGTTCGCAGCCGCCACCCAGGGCGAAGCCGTTGATGGCCGCAATGACAGGCTTCGGACAGTTTTCGATCATTGAAAAGACTTCCTGCCCGTTTTCTGCAAATTTGCGGCTGCTCACTTCACTCAACTCCGTAAATTCAGAAATATCGGCACCCGCCACAAACGCTTTTTCGCCGGCTCCCGTCAGAATCGCTCCTTTTATGCTGTTTTCATCGTATACCACCTGAATTGCTTCCCTGATTTCTTCTACTGTGTGGTGGTTAAGGGCGTTGAGCTTGGATGGACGGTTGATGATTATATAAAGGAAGGAGCCTCTTCTTTCCAGACTCAGATTATCGAATTTTGTCATAGTGTTAAAACAAGTCGGCAAAGATAAGATGTAAAACCGAATATACCGGAATGAATCCCGTTTAACCCTTAATATCGCACCGACACACTGCCACCCGTGCGGATTACCCCTGCTGCCCGGCACCGGGACATCTGAGCAGGATGGTAAAAACTGTTCAACCACTTAATTTAACAGAAAGAATTTTATGACTCAGAAGACAAAAATCACAGTGGCCTACGGAGACGGCATCGGGCCGGAAATCATGGCGGCGACGCTGCGCATTATGGACGCTGCCGGTGCACAGATTGATCCGGAGGTGATTGAAATCGGTGAGAAGGTATATATGCGCGGCATTTCTACCGGTGTGGAACCATACGTGTGGGAATCCCTGCGCCGCAATAAGGTTTTTCTGAAAGGTCCCATTACCACTCCGCAGGGAGGAGGGTACAAAAGTCTGAACGTGACTACCCGCAAAACGCTGGGCCTCTACGCCAATGTGCGGCCCTGCCAGTCTTATCACCCGTTTGTGCGCACCAAGCACCCGATGATGGACCTTGTGATCATCCGGGAAAACGAGGAGGATCTTTACGCCGGTATTGAATACCAGCAAACGGCGGAGATGACCCAGTCGCTGAAGCTGATTTCCCGCCCGGGCTGCGAACGGATTGTCCGGTATGCATTTGAATACGCCAGAGCCTACAACCGCAAAAAAGTGACCTGCCTGTCCAAGGACAATATCATGAAAATGACGGATGGGCTTTTTCATAAAGTGTACAACGAAATTGGCGAAGAATACCCGGACATCGAGAAAGAACACTGGATCATCGACATCGGCTCGGCGCTGCTGGCCGATGAACCGGAACGTTTCGGAATCATTGTGACCGAAAACCTGTACGGCGACATCATCTCCGACATTGCCGCGCAGATTGCCGGCTCAGTGGGCATGGGCGGCTCGGCCAACATCGGCGACCAGTGCGCCATGTTTGAGGCCATTCACGGCTCGGCGCCCTCCATTGCCGGGCAGGGCATTGCCAACCCTTCCGGACTGCTGCACGGGGCCATCATGATGCTGGTCCACATCAACCAGCCGGAGGTAGCCGCCAGAATTCATAACGCGTGGCTGGCTACCATTGAGGCGGGCTGCCATACCGGCGATATTTTTAAAGAAGGCGTGAGTAAAAAGCGGGTCGGCACGAAAGATTTTACTGACTCGGTAATTGAACGGCTGGGCGTTACGCCCAACCTGTTTAATACCGTAAGTTATCAGGGGGCACCCAAGCCCTATCATTCGGATGGCATTACCCGCGGACCAAAGAAGAAGAAGGAACTGGTGGGGGTAGACGTATTTCTGGACTGGTGGAACGGCAATGCCAATGATCTGGGCCGGATCATGGAAGAAATCCGCACGGGTGAGCTAAAGCTGACTGTGATCAGCAACCGGGGCGAAAAGGTGTACCCGGAAGGAATGCCCGAAACTTTCCTTACTGATCACTGGCGGTGCCGCTACCTGCATCCGGAAGGCAGGCCGGTTTCGCATCAGCATATCATCGAACTGCTGGGTAAAGTACAGGGTGCCGGCCTTGACTTTATCAAGACTGAACACCTTTACACCTTCGACGGTCAGAAAGGCTATTCAGTAGGGCAGGGAGAGTAGTTTTGGGAGCAGGCGGTTTGCAGAAGCAGGTGGACAGTAAGCAGTAGGCAATCACTGCTTACTGTCCACCCGCTTCTGTACCCGGTAAGGGCAGTGGCGGCAGCCGTTGCCGCAGCAGTAACCGCGTTTCAGGTGGTACTGGGCGGTGAAGACAAAAAAACCGTTTTCGAGGTAATAGTCCCCTTCTTCCAGTGGCGGCAGGGGACTTTGCTTTTTTGTTTTGGGGTGGCTCATACAGGTAGTAAATCACAGAACCAGAAACCGGTATCAAACCGGGCCGGCTGGGCGGAAAAGCAGTTGTCATCGTCCTTTGCCGCCGGCGCATAGGTGCGGTACACGACATCGCCGGTCCGGAATTGCACCGGCTCCCGGAAAATGGGTCCGTCAAATACAAACGTGTGGAATTCGCCGTTCTCGCCGCACGGATCAACGCCGGCCGGGAGATCGTCCAGAAAACTGCGGTCCAGCAGGCGGCCGGCAAAAGAGTGATTCAGGTACCGGGCATTCACGCAGACTACCACGGCCTTAAATCCCAGACTGATAAATTCTTCCACCAATTTCCGGCTGTCTTTCTTCCAGAGCGGAAAAACCGCCTGCATGCCTGCCTTTTCCAGTCCCTTTTCCCGGAAGGCCCTCAGATCTTCCAGAAAAATATCCCCGTAAACGGATGTCCCGAATCCTTCATCCCGGAACCGGCCCAGCGCATCGGCCATGAGCCGTTCATACTCCGGCATCGGCACGTGTTCGGGCAGCAGGAGCCAGTGCAGCGGCAATCTCAGTGACCCGGCCTGCTGCCGCATCAACTCCGTCCGGACTCCGTGCATGGAAACCCGCCCCGTAGCCTCGCCAGCCGTGGTAAACAGGTGAATCCCGGCTGCCGGGTTGCTTTGCCGGAGTTGATGCAGGGCAAGGGTTGAATCCTTGCCGCCGCTCCAGTGGAACAGGATTTTTCCTTGTGCCATATTATTAATCCTCTGTCCGGTGGCCGTCATGTTCAGGTTACCACGTAAAAGCAGCCTTCAGATAAATTCCCCGGCCGCGGGTCTGGTAGCCGTATATTTCAAAGTACTGCACATTAAACACGTTTTCGCTCCGCAGGGCCAGCGAAAGTTGTTTATTTACGTCGTACCGTGCGTACAGGTCTGTAATTACGTAGCCAGCCACACGCCGGGAGTTGAGGGCGCCGAACGGACCAAGCCGGCGGTCGTAGAATATATCATTCCGGGTGCCGACCGTACGCACCAGCCCGCCGACGGTCAGGCTTTTCACCGGCGTGAAGGCCAGGTCAACGTTGGCCGTGACGCGGGGCCGCCGCACCAGCGCCCTGTCTTCGAAGGTGTTGGTCAGAAAAGCGCCGTTGTTGTACAACTGCACGTTCCGGTTTACCACCTTTTCGCCGGTAAGGTCTTCAGGACGGTACGTAAAGGTGCCTTCCACCAGTCCAAGGTTGGCGTTGAAGGTGATCTTGTCCAGCATTGATGTTTGCAGGCTCACTTCCAGCCCGCGGTTACGCTGGCGGGCTACGTTCAGGTACGAATCCCCCCGGTAATCGGCGAAGCCCAACTGACCAGCCGGCTTTTCGCCATTCCAGAGGTACACATACTCTACGGCATTGTTCACCACCGTCCGGAATAAGGCAAGTTGCAGCGTGGTGGAGCCGATCAGCCCTTTCCAGCCGGCCTCCACCGTAGCCGATGTTTCGGCACCCAGTCCGGGGTTGCCTCTTACCGGATCAAAAAGCTGGTAGAGAGACGGCGCATTGAAACCCGTCGCAAAGGAAGCGTACAGCAGGCTGTTGGCGGTCAATTTCCAGCCCGGATTTACCTCTGCAGTCCAGTTGTCGCCAAACTGATTGTGGTGACTGTACCGGCCGCTCAGCGTGAGCTGGAGAGGAGAGAGACCATCTGTCAGCAATCTGCCGTTCAGGCCCAGTTGTCCGAAAAAATATTTCGTGGAGGAGTGGAGCCGGATGGAGTCGTAGTTGGTGGCGGAGGTAAACTCGCCGAAGGGCCCGTTGGTGTAGAAAAAAGTCCGGAAGTCGGCCTCTTCGTCGTAGTGTCCCGTGCCGATCAGCGCCTGGAAGTGGGCACCCTTGTACACGCCCTGCAGCTCGCTGGTGTAGGTGCGGCCCCGGTAGTTGCCCTCTGAGAACGTCCGGTCGGAGGTGCCGGCGAAGTCGGTTGCCGACGAATCGTCCAGCAGGCGGCGGTTCAGTTCGGTCCAGCCACCCACAAAGGAAAGTTGCCAGCGGTCAGCCGGCCGGAACGATGCACCGTAGTTGAACAGATTGCGTTTCACGCGCAACGTGCTGTTGTCATCATCCCGGAAGGCGCCTTTGTCAATATCGGCCAGTTGGTTGATGTTTTTCCACGAAGCACTGGCGTCCCAGCGGCCTTTCCGGAAGCCGATCTTGGCGAGTACATCAGTTTTGCGGAAATCATCCCGGTCAGTGGTTTTGAATCGTCCTTCCGGAATGGTGTCTACGGTGGCATTCATTCCTTTAACAAGGTTGTCGTGCAGCCCGGCGGTGGCGTAGAATCCGTTTTTAAAGGTATACGTACCGCTGAGGTTAGTGGTCAGCAGCCGGGTGCCGGAGCCGAAAGTACCCCCCTGTACCTGAGCATTGCCGTGAAAGCCGGGCGGCTGATCGCGCCGGGTAATGATATTGATTACGCCACCGATGCCCGAGGTGCCGAACATCGGGCCGTGCGAACCACGGATGATCTCGATCCGCTCCACGTTTACCAGTGAAAGCTCCGACAGGTCCAGCGCCGAGTTGGGCGTTGACGGGTCGTTGAGGCGGATGCCGTCCACCAGAATGTTGACGTGGTTGCTGTTGGCACCGCGCAGAAACACGTTCTGGTTGGCACCCGGATTCTGGCCGGCACCCACGATGAAAAGGCCCTCCGTGCGGGAAAGCAGTTCGGCAACGTTTACGTAGACGGATTTCTCGATTTCCTGCCGGCCGATCACGGTTACACTCCGGGGCGTTTCCAGCGCCGTTTGTTCGGTGCGGGTAGCGGTCACCACTACTTCCTGCAGGGGTACGGTTCTGAGGGAATCCTGCCCGAAAACCGGGAGGCTGAAAAGATTGGCCGCAGCCAGTGCCTGCGTGCAGGCAAAACGGAAAATTTTTCTCATAGTACGTTTAGAAAATGGTATACTATGAGCTTCTGGTCTGAATAAGAATAAATGGAAAAAAGAGAATAGGGCATCCGGCCAGGGCAGGATGGTCATCCCATTTCCCATTTGCCTTTCACCCGAAAGCTCTGGAAATATTGCCCATTGGCAGGTCTTCTGACTTACTCACCGGTTTTCGCCGGTCTTCCCATCCCGAAGGACAGTGACGCGCGGGGGCGAAAAGGTAAAAATGAGTTTACAGCAGCGGGGACTGTTCAGGATTTACACCTGATTCCCTTTTAATCCCGGACCAAAAAGCAGTCCGGAAACCAATTGCGTTGCAAAGGAGGGGAAATTTGAGGGGTTTACCAAACGGCTGACTGAAATGTATCAGGTAAAGCTTGCCCGTCACTGGTCTGGAAGTGGACGCCTGGACCGTCACTGGTTCAGGCGTCCGTATGTAATTAGCGTCATTGCGAGGAGTGGGGTTGAAAAGCAGGGAAGGCGACGAAGCAATCTGTTACGGAGAAACGCCAAATCTCCGTAACAGATTGCTTCGTCATCCTCACCCGGAAAACCAGCCTTGATTCCTCGCAATGACGCATTTCTTTCAACCCGCTAATCACATACAGGCGTCCGCGCTAAACCAGTGACGGTTTCTTCTCTCCGGGCATGACAATGAAAACGTAGGCATCGGGGTATTTTCTGAAGCAAAAGATTTATCCTTTCACCAGCCGGATAATGGCAATTTCGGCCAGCAGGAAGAAAAGGGCCGCAAGGAGGCAGTACTTCCAGAGATTGACGCCGGCCGTTTCCGACTTGAATTCTTTCACGAAGTCAGCCTTCTCCACCGAATCGTATACTTTTACATTCTTCTGCGTGGAAAAAACCCGGCGCAGCTCTTCCGGCGACCAGTTGGCCAGTTGTGACTCCCGGCGGTCATAGTTGAAGGCCAGCAGCTTCTCCTCCGTGCCGTTGTTGAGCGTCAATTGGTAATACCCGGCTTCCGCCAGTGACCTGGTGGCCGTCTGCGGGTTTTCGGGAAGGTCAAAAATCAGGCGGTTGCCGCTCAGCCGCTGGGCCGGAATCACTTCAAAATCGCCTTTCTTCAGCTTATACACCGGCTCATTGCCCGCACCGTCTACTTCCACGGCAATGCTGGACTCCTGAAAAGAATACGCCAGCCGTTCCTGCGCCTTGCTGAGGGCGGCAATCTTGTACATGACCGGTACAAACAACGCGTGGCGCGGGAAACTGGTATGATTCAGGTCCAGCGGTGAGGCGCACAGGTATACCCGGCCCCGCCCGGCTTCAAACCGGCTCAGGAAGGGTTGCCCGTTACGGAACTGCAGCAGCATACCACTGCGGTTCACCCACTGGAGCACCGGCTGGGCCGTTGGCATGGCCAGAATTCCCTTCTGGAGGCTGTTCTCAAACATACCCTCAAAGAATGGATTTTTTGTATCCGGAGGGGCAAGGGTAGTGGCCGGGGAGGTCTGGTCCGACGGGTTGGCTACGGCCGTAACCGGCGGTCCGGCGGCGGCTTTCTGCACATTGCGCACCCCCAGATTATTCAGCAGGCGGGAGTAGCTGTCAATCTCGGCATTGACCGACGGGAAAATCATGACGCTGCCCCCTTTGCGCACAAAATCATTCAACTGCGTTGCCACCGAACCATCCACGGAGTTGAGGCCGTCCAGCACCACCAGATCGGCCACATTGGACTGCGAAAGGTCCGTGTTCAGCGCACTGAGGGATCTGGTGTTGAAAACGGATTCATTGCCGTACACCCCGGCTACAAATCGTCCGTTGCCTGAGCCTTTCAGGTGCACGATGTTGACCACCGGCGACGCGTTGATGACAAAATAATATTCATTGTCAAACGTAACCGGGTACTCCTCAAAGGAAAGGCGGCACCGCTTCAGGCCGCGGTCATTGACGATAAAGTTAAACGAAGTCACGCCGGTGCCGGAAGGTTCGATGCTGACGGACGAAGACGAAACCTGCTTTTCGTCAATGAAAAGTTTGATGGGCAGACCTTCCAGCCGGTCTTTGCCGGTATTTACGAGTCGTACGTTCAGTTGATTCGTTTCCCGTTCCTTTACAAAAGGCGTAGCCAGCCATACTGAATCCACAAACACGTTGGCTACTTCCTCGGCCTGCACCGGTACCAGAAAAATCTGGCTCAGGGTGTCGGTTTTCAGCTTTTCAAGCTCACCGGCCGTACTCTTCTGAAAATCCGAAATCCAGAACAACTGATTGCCGGAAGTACGGGCAAGGCGTTCCAGCAGGCTTTGCTGGCGGCGGTAAACGGTTTCCAGCGGCCGGTACGTATCCGAAAAATCCACTTCCGTAAGCCGGTCCCGCAGTTTGTCGCGGCTGACCAGTTGCTGGTCGCGGCTCTCAAAATCATTGGTCAGCAGGTGATAGCTGGGGGCGTCGGGCAAAGTTTTGAGCAGCTCTTCGGCCTGCCCGGTGGCAATGTCGAGGTAGCGGCGCTTGCCCGATTCGTTCTGCATGCTCAGCGAATTGTCGAGGTAGATGCTGGTGATGCCCTGCCCGGAAGTTGCAGCGGCTTGCGGGTTGCGGCCGGAGATGAAGGGCTGCGCGAAAGCCAGCACCAGAAAGGTAAGAAACAGGATGCGGGCCGCCAGGATAAGCAGTTGCTTGAGCCGCCGGAAACTGTTGGTAGTCGTCTTGACTTCCTTCAGAAAGGCTACGTTGGTGAAATAGACTTTGCGGGTACGGCGGAAGTTAAAGAGATGTATGGCGATGGGAATGGCAATAGCGGCCAGCCCGAACAGGAAAGACGGATACAGGAAACTCATGTACCAAAGTTAAAGAAACACAAAGGATTAAGACCGGCGGCTCCCCGCATCGGCTTTCAGGACGGCCGCCGCCCGGATTTGTCTGGTTGTAAAATACAAAACGAACCGGTGCCTGCAAACCTTGCGCGGGAGGGATGAATTGTTGGTAAAGGATTAAAGACAGTTTCCCGCCGATTCACGCAGATAAGGCCTCCATCCGGCTTATCTGATCCGGTTCGGTGGTGATGATATTTCTACCGGAGCCGTATCCGGGGGTCAAGGACCGCGTAGAGCACATCAGCCACAATGTTGATGAGGATAAACAGCAGGGCCACCAGCAGGGTAGTGCCCATCACCACCGGGAAGTCCAGCGTTTCGACGGCGTGGATGGTTTCCCAGCCCAGTCCTTTCCAGTTGAAAATGTATTCCACAAAGAACGCCCCACCCAGCAGCGAAGCCAGCCAGCCGGATACCGCAGTAATCACCGGATTCAGGGCATTCTTCAGGGCGTGTTTCACAATCACCCGCCAGTAGCGGAGTCCCTTGGCCCGGGCCGTGCGGATGTAGTCCTGGGAGAGTACGTCGAGCATGGAACTGCGTGTAAGCTGCGTAATGATTGCCAGCGGCCGGATGCCCAGCGTGAAAGCCGGCAGGATGATATTACGCAGCATCAGCTGACGGCCGTAAAGGGGATCGGTTACAAAAAGTGAACCGGTCATGTTCAGGCCGGTGTAGTCGGACAGGTAATAGCCGAAGAGCAGCGAGATCAGGATGGCCGTCACGAATGACGGTGCCGAGACACCCACCACCGAAAGGCTGGTCAGCGCGTGGTCCCAGAAGGTGTTTTGCTTCAGAGCTGCCAGGATGCCGAAAGCAATGCCGGCAACGGTAGCAAAAGTAATGGTCACCAGCGCCAGCACCAGCGTACCCGGCAGGTTCTCCGCGATGATTTCGGTCACCCGCTTATTGGTCTGGAAGGAGCGGCGGAGGTAAGGCGATTTGAGGGTAAACACCTGATTGTCTGCCGAAAACAGTTTCAGATACGCATAACGGTCCTCATTTTCCGGGGTGTCCTCGTACAGGGCCAGCGGCGAGAGGTCTTTGAGGTACAGCCCCAGTTGCACCGGCAGGGGCTGGCCGAGGCCGAAGTCTCGGGTAATAGCTTCGCGGGTGATGACGTCCGTGCGTTGGCCGGCCATCATGGCTACGGGGTCGCCGGGCAGGGCCTGAAACAACAGGAACACCACTACCACCACGCCCAGCAGTACCAGCAGACCGTATGAAAGACGCCGAATGAGGAATTTAAGCATGGTATTTTCCGGGTGAGCTTTGTCCGCCAGACGCACCGGTCCGGCGGACAAAGTTTACCCGGAAAGTTACCCACCCGGACCGGGGAAGGAAACGTTATGCTGCCAAACCTTACAGCAGCCCTTTCTGCACGGTTTCGGCAGAAGGAATGGCAATAGCCGGCCACTTTTCCAGCACCACGCCGTCCTTGAGCAGAATCACGCCCGGATTGGTCCGGACCATGGTTTTAAGTACCGTGGCATCCGTCAGGTAAAAAGGCGCCGACCACTGGTATTCGTGCCGGAAAGCTTCAAATGTCGCTTCGTCGGAGGAAGTGAGAAAAAGAGGCTGGATGTTTTTACCCTCCAGTCCGGCAATCAGTTCTTTCATTTTCGCGAAGCTCGCCTTATTCCCTTGCTGCACATCAGCAATGACAATGAGCAACTTGTTTCCTTCAAAAACCTGAGCAGTAATATCCTGACCATCCGGCGTACTGACGGCGAAATCGGTGATCTTCGGCTTAGTGCCTTTCTGCACAAGCCGCGGTTCGGAAGTCGCCGTAATCTGCCACGACTCGTCTTTCCAGATCCCGGTGTCAATGTATTCCTTGTCCGAAACTTCCTTTTGTTCGCCGGTTGCGGCATTCTTCATGGTGTAGTACGTCACGTACACATCAGGCGTAGCGCCGGGAGGCAGTTTCATGTTTTCGGGAATGCTGGCCCCTTTTTTATATGGCAGAAAATCAATGACCGGCAGGTAAAAAATGGCATACAGCGCAACCGCCAGTGATACAGCCACCGATGCGCCCACAAGCACCCCTCCGGCGGAAGAAGACTTGCCGGAATCCAGCCGGTGACGTTGCGCAAAGAGCCAGAGCAGCAATACAAGCAGCAGAATATCCTTGCCGAAGGACTGCCACGGCGTGAGCTTGATGGCGTCGCCGAAGCAGCCGCAGTCCGTCACTTTGTTGAACCACGCGGAGTAAAAAGTCAGAAACGTAAAAAACACAATCAGGCCGAGCAGTACCCACAGCGTGGTCCGCAGCCGGTACCGGACCAGCAGCGCCACTCCCAGCACCACTTCCGCCACGCAGAGCACAACCGCCAGCACCAGCGCCGCCGGAATCAGGGCGTGAAACAAACCCGCCAGGGCTGGCAGATCAGCCGCAAACACCTCAAAGTATTCCGTCAGCTTGATCTGGGTGCCGACCGGATCATTGAGTTTGATCAGTCCGGAGAAAATAAACAGCACGCCCACAAACCAGCGGACCGCGTGATTGAGGACCTGTACGGCAGGAGTTTGCTGAGGCTTGCGGGTGATCGTCTTCATGGGTGCAAAAGGGATTTATACAAAAATAAGCATAAATCAGAAACGGCCGCCGAGTACCTGCATGGCCGCGTTGTGGCCTGGAATGCCACTGACCGCACCACCCCTTTTTGCTCCTGACCCGCAGAGATAAATCTGTTCAGTGCCGGTTGCCACACCCCACGAATCCACTTCCTCCGCCGACCCGGCATAAAACCAGCTCAGGGCGTTGTGAAAAATATTGCTGCGGGGCATGTTCAGTTCGCGGGCAATATCCACCGGACTTTTTGCTTCCAGACGGAGTTTACCAGCTTTATCAGCCGCTAAGCATTCCTCAATTGGTTCAGCCAGGTAATCAGGTATGAATACCGGGAAAGCCGGACTGCGTAGTCCGGAAAGATCTTTTCTGACACGGTGGCACCGCCCGGATGATGGTTCCGTTCCAGCAGCAGCACTTTTTCCCCGGCTTTGCCCAGATAGGCCCCGGCCACCAGACCATTGTGGCCACCGCCGACGATTATTGCATCAAAGGTTGATGGTAGTTTGGATTGCACTGAATATTGATTGGGTAAATCTCATTCCAAAGTTAATGCATCTCCATAAACCGGTTTTCCGGATGCGGAGAGTATAGATACCATTCTCCAAAAAGGGGGCATCCGTAAAGCTGACCCAAAAAGACCCGATTTGAGCAGTGTTAACATTATTTTCTGATTTTCTACTTTTGGAAAATTATCAGGTACGGACTAATTTGCAGCCTTTATGAATGTTCCGGCCTTTACCAAGCTTTCCATCGTCATTCCTGCTTACAACGAGGGAAAGACCGTTCACCTTATTCTGGACAAGATCCGGCAGGTAGAACTGCGGGATAGAATTCAGAAGGAAGTAATCATCGTCAATGACTGTTCCAAAGACAATACGGAAGAGGCTATCCTCCGCTACAAAGCCAGCAATCCGGACCTGAATCTTTGTTATTATAAACACGAGGTCAACAAGGGCAAGGGCGCTGCCCTGCACACGGGCATCCGCCATGCTACCGGGGAGTACGTGATCATTCAGGATGCCGATCTGGAATACAACCCTGCCGAGTACAACATCCTGATTCAGCCGGTGCTGGATGGTTTTGCCGATGTGGTGTACGGGTCACGTTTCATGGGTGGCCGGCCGCACCGGGTTCTTTTCTTCTGGCACACCATCGGCAACCGGATTCTCACTTTCCTGTCCAATATGTGCACTAACCTGAACCTGACGGACATGGAAACCTGCTACAAGCTGTTCAGGACCGTCACCGTTCAGGCCATTCCCCTCCGCGAAAACCGCTTCGGTTTTGAGCCCGAAGTAACTGCCAAAATTGCCCGCATACCCGGCATCCGGATCTACGAAGTGGGCATTTCCTATTACGGCCGCACGTATGAAGAAGGCAAGAAAATCAACTGGAAGGATGGTTTCCGTGCCATTTACTGCATTGCCAAGTATGGGTTTTTCAGGGTAAAGTAGCCTGAGTAATCCGGCGAAATTTCCTCAGAAGGTTTTGTTTCAGTTGGCAAAACAAAGAGACATAGAATCAGAAAGCCTGACCAAAGCTGGACAGGCTTTCTGATTTGTATAAATTCACATTACTCGCCCAATGATGCTTTTTCCTTCCCGCCGCCGGCCGACACCTGAATGGCACCGGCACCATTGAGAGAGTGGTATTCGCCGTTGTACATGGCATCGGCGCTGACCGGTCCCATCCGGAAAGTGCCCGTAGAAACGGCCCTCACCACGTAATAGTAGTCTTTCCTGCTTCCGGTGGCAGTGGTAAACAAATTGATCCGGTCGTCGCGGACGTCGAAGTGCTCCGGAACGGCAGCATCCCTGGCCCACCGCATTTCGGCCATTTCAGAAATCCGCGGGTTTTCAATCTCGAAGCCGGCCGGCAGCATATCGGTAATGACTACGTTTTCCACGCGGGAGCCATCCGTGGTGGACAGGGAGATTTTCACCACCACCATATCGTTCTGCCGGAAGGTGTTGCCGCTGATGGCATTGCCGGACCGGTCGTAGAAGGTTTTCCGCACCTTCAGGTAGCTGTCTTCTTCCGGAACGCTGGTATTGTTGCTCAGCCCCTCGGCCTGCCAGAAGTAGTAGAGAGAGCCGCTGCCCTGGGTACCGATGGTCAGGTTCTGGTTAGCCACGTTGTTCAGCACCAGATCCCCTGCGGCGAGGGTGCCCAGTACGTTGCTTCCCGCTTTTACCGTAGCGGTAACGTCCTTACCGCTGTCGCGCCGGGCCAGTTTGCCCAAAGCAAGCAGGCCAAAAGCCCGTTCCTGCGTGTTCAGGTACTTTTCCTTTTTCATCCCTTCCGACAAGTGTCTGGCCATCACCGGAATCTGCGGATTCTGCAGATCAGCCTGGAGCAGGGCGTTCAGCGAAATGGCCTCGTCGCGGATGTAGGAGTAAAAACTGCCCCCGAAGGCGCTGACCGAGCGTTCGCCGGAGAAGGCAGCCGGCACCACGGAGCGGAATGAGCCATTGTCGCCCAGCAACTGGTACGTTGCGGCCAGCAGGTATTTAGAGTCTATCGCCAGCAGATCTTTCCGGGATTTGTAGTAGTTCATGGTGGCTACATCCTGACGGCCGCCCAGGGCCAGCACGTAAAGCGAATAGGCGATTTCCCTGGGGGCAATCCGCTTGCTTTGCCTTTCGCCGCTGTTGACGAAGTAGAAATACTGCTCCGAATCACGGGCTTTTACTTTTCCGCTCAGGTAGCCCAGCATCCGGTCCAGCACCTGATTGCTGACGCCGAAGCCGGCCCTGCGGGCTTCAATCAGGAAATGCGCCGCGTAGGCCGTGCCCCACCAGCTCTCTGACCCTCCTTCGGGCCAGTAGCTCAGGGCGCCGTTGTGCAGTTGCATGGATTGCAGCTTCCGGATGGCCTGCTGCACGTTGTAGTTGGCTACGTCAGTGCCGGACTGGGCTGCGTTTGCCGGTTTCCTGAGCAACGACTGGCTCAGGTCGGCAAAGTAGAGCTGGGGGAAAGCGCCGGAAGTCGTTTGCTCCACGCAGCCGTAGGGGTATTGCAGCAGGTAATCCAGATCACCGGCAAACTGCGCGACCGGAGAGCGGCTGAGTACGAACTTCGTCCGGGTGGTGGCCGGAATGAACTCAGTTGCCAGCGACACACTGGTGGCCGAAGCCACTGCGGCCACTCCCGATCCGCTGCTTTTCAGCAGTGAGGTCACCGGCCGCACGGTAATATCTGTCTGGTCAATGAATTTGCTGTCGAGGGCGCTTACCTCCACCGTCACATCACCCGTGCCGATGGCATTCCGGGCCGTAATGGCAAAGGTCACCTGCGCCTCGCGGTTGGCGGCCAATTCCACGGTTTTTTCCGCTTCACCGGCCACGCCTACTGCACCGGTGGTTTTCAGGCGAACCGTGGCCGTGGTGGGGCGGCTAGTGGTATTGGTGAGGGTGACGGGCATTTCGAGCTGGTCGCCGGGACTCAGGAAGCGCGGCAGCGCGCTGCTGATCACCACCGGGTCGGCTACTTTCAGGTTGGTGTTGCCCGCCCCGAAGGCGCTGCCCTTGTAGGCAACGGCCATGATGCGCAGGTCGCCGGAGAACTGCGGAATATCAACCGTGTAGGATACCTCGCCGCTGCCGTTGGCTTTCAGCGGTCCGCTCCAGAAGGTCACCAGTTTTACCCGCTTGTTGGTCAGCGGATTCACCCGTTTGCTCAGGTCGTAGCCGTCACCGCCCGTACTGCTGAGGGTGCCGGTGAGTTCGGGGAAAAGCTTCTGGTAAAGATCGTACGACTCCACCTCCAGCGCCCTTTTCTGGAAAAAGAAACCAAACGGATCGGGTGATTTGTAGTTCTTCAGCTGCAGGATTCCTTCGTCCACAACGGCAAGGGTAACTTCCGCACCGGGCTCGGTTTTCACCCGGATGGTCTGCTGCGTCCGGGAACGGGACTGGGCCGCCGCCGTAATCTGCACCGGCAGTTTGTGCCCGTCTTCCTCCACGCCGATTGGCGTAAAGCCGTGGGCTACCGTCAGCGGCATGGTGGCGTTGTCTGCCGGCCGGATCAGCGTAGCGGTGATGTAGGCGTTGGGCAGGTATCCGGCCTTGATGGGAATGGTGATTTTGGCCGATTTCTTGTCCGTATCCTGGTAGAAGTAATCAAACACGCGGTTCCGCTCCACGGTCACCAGCACTTTGCCGGCAAACGGAGTTTTGAGCAACACTTCGGCCTTGTCACCTACCTGATAGGTTTTCTTATCCGTTTCGATATCAATCTGCCCTTCACGGTTTACTTCGAAGGCAGTGTTCTGGGTGAAGCCGTAGCCGTAGGCGTAGAAAGAACCCGCTACATATGAAGCAGCACCAGGGCGGCTCACCCGGATTTCGTACTGCCCCGACAGGCTGGGCACGAAGGTATAAGCAGTGCCGGAGCCGTTCAGCTTGAGGGTGGTTTCAACCAGTTTCTGCTCTTTTTTCTGCGAATCGTACCGGTAATCGCCGTATTCGCTCCTGACCAGTACCGTCTCCCAGTTTAATTTTACCACCTGCACCCGGGCCGTTGCATTGGCAAGTGTCTTTCCGCTGCGGTCGGTGGCTACCAGCGGAATCTGCATGGCCTCCCGGGTATTCACGTAGGTATCGGGCAGATTTATGCCGTAGAAAACATCCTGCGTGAATACCTCAAACCGGTTGAGACGGTTTACGGGGCGGCCCGTTTCGTCAAAAACGGTGGTGTACACGGTACCGTCCAATACACCAAGGTCCTTGTAATCAGCCGGTATGGCGAATGCTTCGGTCAGCTGTCCGTCGGCAGCCGTGGTGCCCTGGCGCACATTCTGCTCAAAGGAAACCTCTTTGCTGTGGGTAGTGTGGAAGTTGTAACCGGCGAACTTCTCCGGGACAAAGGCTTTCCGTTTCAGTCCGAAGGTCATTTCGTAGTTACGGCCGGCGGCCGGCGGGCCAAACAGGTTGGTGGCCGTAGCCTGCACCTTCAGTTCTTCGCCGGTCCGGAGGGCTTCCCCGCTCAGGTTCACGTTCACCCTGATCCGGTCAGGAATGAACTCTTCCACGCTGACGGCCCGGTTGGTGAGCAGTACGTCGTTGGCGGTGTACACTTCCACGTTGTAGGTACCCGTTACCGTTTCCTGCGGCAGGGGCAGCGAGGTTGTAAAGGAACCTTGTTCACTCAGATTGCCTTTCAGCTGCGCAAACTCTTTGCCGTTGGGCAGCAGCACTTTCAGCTTCACCGGGAATTCGCCCGGATTTTCCCATCTGCCGTTGCGTACCACCGTGTTGAGGTGCATCGTTTCGCCGGGACGGTAGATGTCGCGGTCCCCGTACAGGAATGCCTGGTAGCCGGAAGGATTGTCCCGGGCACCACCCACGTCGTAGCGGGAGCTTTCCACCTTCGTCTGGCTGAAGGCGAGGTAATTGAAATCGTCGCCCTGCTGGCCGGTCACCATGCTGATGGTGAAGCCGGGTGCTTTCCCTTTCAGGTCAGGGAACCTGGCCACACCGCCCGCATCGGTTTCGGCGGAGTAAACAGTCTGGTTGTTATTGCTGACCAGATTCACCTTTACGCCCGGCAGGGGCTGCGCCGACAGGATAGAATTGCAAAGCACGATAATTTCGTTTTCCGCCTCCTTCACCACAAAGCCGATGTCGGAGATAGATACCAGCTGACTGGCGGACAGATATTGCTCATTGGCCGAAGTCACCTTCACCACGTACACACCCCGGAAGGGGTCGTCCTGCGGCAGGGTTACGTTCAGCAGCGATACATCACCGGATCTGGCGAGGCTTTTGGTTTCCAGTTCACGCTCCAGCACCACCCGGCCGTACGGATTTTCACCCGATTCGCTCATGTAGTATTCAGATTCGTACTCCTCCCCGCCGTAATATTCATAATTGCCGGAGGCCCCGTTGTTGCGCAGAAAGTACTGGATGTTGTTTTCGTAAATCTTGTACACTGTCACCTTTACCCTGGGCACGTTGGTGATCCGGACGCCGAGGTTGCGGCTGCCTTTGCTGGTCAGATACAGAGCCTGGCGGCTGCTGAAGGCAATGGACGGCTTCATTTCCCCGAAAACCACTACCTGCGCATAATCTTCGGCCAGCCCGCCGAACACGCCCCGGAGTTCTTTGGAAATCCGCAGGTTGTAGCTGCCCGGCCCGAAATTTCCCTTGATGCTGAATCCGTACGGCTGGGCCTCCACCCTGATGGCGGCTTCCGGCGTGACTTTTATAAATTTTGCAATATTCTGGCTTTCGATGGTCTGGTTGGTGTAAACCCTGATCAGGCCCGCTTCGCCATCCAGTTCGGGCTCTACCCGGGCAATCTGGAAATTCTCCTTGTCGGGAATGTTGGCCTGCAGGATCAGGGCCCTGGGCGTTACGTAACTGCTTTCGGCGCACTTCAGGCCTTCCTTTACGGTGATAATCACTGGTTTTCCGTCAAAGCTGGTGCCGGCGGGCTGAGTCACCTGGACGGCTGCCTTTTCGGCAAGGCTGGTGCTGGTGACACGGGGCGTTACCTGCTTGCCGCCGATCTGCACGGTCAGCCGGCCGGCTACCTCCGCGGGATTTACCTTGTAGTTAAAATTAAGATTGAAGTGCAACTCGATGGCACCGGTACCGGATTTGGTCCAGAACATTTCGCTGTGTACCAGGTTGAGGTACGGCGTGTGAAATTTCAGTTCCGTTGCTTCTCCCACCGAGAGATTCTTTTTGCCGATGCTGCCGGCGTGCCGTAAAATATCGCGGGTGAGACTGGCTTTGTATTCGGTACTCGGACGGAAACCCAGATCGGGTGAAAACATAAGTTCGTTGGTAGCAGTCCACTTGAACTTGCCCCGGACGGCGGGCTTAAACCCGATGTAGGCGGTGCTGTCCCAGCGGCCGGTCAGGGAGTCGGCCACCAGATCCTGACTGAAAGTAAATATCAGATTCTGCTGACGGGCAATTTCTTCCCCGAAATTACGGTTGCTGACTTCTACTTGCTGACTGCTGCAGGCCAGCCAGAGCGGGGCGAACCCCAGCCAAAAGAGGAAATGAAAACTTTTTCTCATAAAGGGTTGCTGTACGCAGGTTTTTGGAGGTATCCGTTTGCCGGAAGGAAGGGCAGGTATTTATTTGGTGAAGTAAGCAAATCCTGGACTTGTAAATGCCTGCCCTTCTTCAAAATTTACATGTTGTAAGCCTGATATATAAATTGCAGGTTAAACACAATCAGGGTTCAGTATTATGAAAATTTAATTGTATTATTCCAATAGAGTTTTTATCAATTTCTTTAATTTGTACATCTTGTCAAATCAATTTCAAACCTCTGCCGTACATATGCTCTATTTACAAGAAGTCCATTGGATAAATAAGGTTACTTTTGTAACCCCGTTTATGAATACCCAGCTATGATTCCAAACGTAATTCATTTCATTTTCGGCCTGCAGCCAGACTTCGGGAAGAAACCATTTTCGCTGGTGCATTACCTGTCTGTCAAGTCAGCTTTTGACGTCAATAAGCCTGAGAAGGTGTTTTTTCACTACTGCTATGAACCAAACGGCTATTGGTGGGAACAGGTAAAGCCACTGCTGTCGCTGAACAAAGTAGAAGTACCGGAAGAAATTTTCGGAAATAAGCTCCACCATTTTGCCCATAAGGCCGATGTGCTCCGGCTGGAAATGCTGAAGAAATACGGCGGGATTTATATGGACCTGGACACGATTTCGGTCAGGCCGCTGCTGGAACTTTACAAAGACTATGATTTTGTAATCGGTCAGCAGTTTACGCACGAGCCGCTCTCCATCCGGTTCAAAAGAAGCCTGAAGACACTCAATTATAAGTATTTGCTGAACCGGGGACTTTGCAATGCGGTAGTTCTGGCCAGCCAGGATAATCCGTTCGTCACGATCTGGTATGATTCCTATCGTCAGTTCCGGTCCAACGGCCGCGATGAGTATTGGGACGAACACTCCGTAATTATCCCGCAGCGGCTGGCAGCTAAACACAAAGACCTTGTGAAGATCGTGTCGCCGTACCGTTTCCACTACCCGATCTATGACCTGAAAGGCTTATCCAACCTGTTTGTGCAGCGGCGGATCTTCCCTGATGCCTACGTGCATCACCTTTGGGAAACACTTTCATGGGACCCTTACCTGAAGCACCTTACGCCCGATCAGATTTATCGGGTAGATTCTACTTACAACCTGCTGGCGCGGAGACACCTGTAGAAAAATTTTGGATTTTACATTTTGGATTTTACAATGAAATGCCGTCTCCGCAGCAGCTAAATCCTGCGTTTGAAATCTGAAATTCTAAATTTATAATTTGTCGTCATCCTTTTGCTGTTAACTTTCCGTACGCCAATACGGAGCGTTAACAGCATTTTCATTTTATGAACACCGGCCATAATATCCACCTCACTTATTGCACCAATATCTATCCCGGAGAAAGCTGGGAAGAAACTTTTGCGAACCTGGAAAAGTACGCCGTGCCCCTGAAAGCGCGGATTTCTCCCGGACAGCCCATGGGCATCGGCCTTCGCCTGGCCGATGCAGCCAGCCGGGAACTGACCCACACCGAAAACTGGCGGAAACTGAAGGTCTGGCTGGATGCGAATGATCTCTACGTAGCCATCATCAATGGCTTTCCGTTCGGGGGCTTTCACCGCCAGCGGGTAAAAGATAATGTGCACACTCCCGACTGGACCACCTCCGAACGGCAAATCTACACGGTGCGGCTGGCGGCTATTCTGTCGCAGTTGCTGCCGGAAGGCGTGGACGGCGGCATTTCTACGTCGCCGCTGACTTACCGCCACTGGTGGACGCCTGATACACAGGAAGAAATGCTCCGGACGGCCTGCGGAAATTTTGCCCGCACCGTGGCGGCACTGGTCAATATTCACCGGGAGACCGGGAAGCGGATTCACGTAGACATTGAGCCCGAACCAGACGGCTGGATTGATACAACCGAAAATACCATCCGGTTTTTCAATGAGGTTTTGCTGCCCCGGGCCGGTAAGGTACTGGTAAATGATTTCCAGTTTACGCCCCAAACCGCGGAAGCAGCAATCCGGGAGCACCTGCAGCTTTGTTACGATGTCTGCCATTTTGCGGTCATGTTTGAAGATCCTGCCGTCTCCATCCGGAAGTTTATAGGAGCCGGAATCAGAATTGGCCGGGTGCAGATCAGTGCCGCGCTGAAAGCCGCGATTCCAGCCGGTGCGGAAGCGAGAACGGAACTGGCGGGGCAGTTCAGGAGATTTGCCGACTCCGTGTACCTGCACCAGGTGGCCGCCCGGCAGCCCGACGGGAGCCTGCAGCAGTTTCCGGACCTCTCCCCGGCACTGGAAACAATGGCTACTACGCAGGCAACTGAGTGGAGGTCTCATTTTCATGTTCCGATATTCGTGCAGGATTACAGCCAGCTGCAATCCACGCAGGAAGAAATAATCAAGACTTTGCAATTAATGAAGGAGAAGCCCTTTACGCAGCACCTCGAAGTGGAAACCTACACCTGGGAAGTGCTGCCCGAGGGGCTGAAGATGGATTTGCACAGTTCGGTAGGCCGGGAGATGGAGTGGGTTTTGCAGCAGTACCAATCCCGGTAAGGGACTATTTGTGCAGAAAGTACCCGATCATTCTCCGCAGGCTTCCCAGCACCAGATAGGAGGGCAGATAGTGCGGCGGGCAGTGACGGCGGGCAAAACGACTGAAATCTCTCAGATTACCGCCGCCTTTGATGCCAAACAAATGATTCAGGTAATTGCGCAGCGACTTGCGGGATTTATTCTGCCGGTCACCCGAAGCCTCGGGCCAGGTGAGTAGGCGGGCATCGTAATTTAGGCAAAGCAGGTATCCGTAGCGCCGGGCGGTGTGCGTAAAATCCAGATCGGCAAAGTAGTGGGGAAAGGTCTTTTGGTCAAAAAGGCCGGTTTTCTGAAAAACACCCGCCGGAATCAGCAGTCCCCGGCCGGGCAGCCAGTCGACAGCGTGCAGACCGTACCGGCTCTCGGGAGGAACCACAGAAAGCAGAGAATGGGCAGTTGCCAGCCGCCAGTCTGTTTTTTCACCGCCGTAAATAATTTCTCCGGTAGCTGCATCCAGTTCCAGTGCGCCGATCAGGGCATCGGGGTGCCGGAGGTGGTGCAGGTGCATTTTTTCCAGAAAATCTGCGGCCGGCAGGGTATCATTGTTCAGCGTAAGAATCAGCGTTGCCCCCGATTGGAGGGCGTACCCGATGCCAAGGTTTACAGCAGCCGTCCAGAAAAGATTGCCAGCCCCTTCCAGCAAAATCACTTCCGGGTAAAGAGCCTGAATCTGCTCCGCCGTCTGGTCGGTTGAGCCGTCATTTACGACCACAGTCCGGAACGGCCGGAAGGTCTGTTGCCGGAGTGCTTCCAGACAGGCTTCGGTATAATGCCAGCGGTTGTAAACGGGAATCACGACGCAGAGCATAATTACGAATCACTTTTTCCCTGAATGCTTTTCATTGACTATCAACCAATAACCAATAACGAATAACCAATAACGAATATCTAACTCCTTCAGCCGCGGGCATCGTAGCCTTTCACGCCCAGCAGGCTGAACACTTTCCGCTTCAGCAGCCGGCGCAACTGCAACTGAAAAAACTTTCTATCGGCCGCTTTGTCCTGAATTACCGCCGGCGGGTGCCGGAGGGGAAACTCCATCCGGCCAGCCTGGTTGTTTCTCCTTGCGTCGCTGGTACTTACCGTGTGGGTAGCACCGGGCCCGAAACCGATGTTCCGGACCAGATTTACTGCCGGTACTACGGCAAGTCCTCCGTGGGTTTGCAGCGCAAAGTTCCACTGATAATCCCACCAGGTTACCTCCGGCTGACCGTAGGTGCTGCGAAACTTGCTCATCCGGTACAGATACTCCAGCCAGCCGCTGTAAACACCTTTTAAGGCATGGTTCCGAAGCACTTCTGGATAGTTTTTTATCTGGAAGTCATATAGTTGCCAGGCCCGCCGCCAACTGGCCCACCCCCACTCGTGGGGGTGGATGGAAAAGCAGTACGAAAGCCCATTGCTGCGCTGCTGCTTACCCAGGAAATTTGTGCCCGTAATGTGCATGATCCGGGTGTCGTGACGGTATTTTTCCAGCAGTTCATCGCAGAACCAGAAAAAACTGGGATCAGGTACGCAGTCATCTTCAAGAATGATACCTTCTTCTTCCTGACCGAAGAACCAGTCACAGGCTGTGGCCGGGCCGAGGCCACAGCCCAGATTCTTCTCATGGAAGAGGGTTTTCACCTCGCAGGGCCAGTCAACGTACTTTACCATTTCCCGGACTTCCCGGCATTTGGCAGTGTCGTCCGGGTAAGTGGGCCTCGGGCCATCCGCCGCAATATACAGCCGGGGTGGTTTGGCCTCACGGATTGCCTTCAGTACCCATAAGGTGGCCTCCGGACGGTTAAACAGCACGAGCAGCACTGCCGTACGCAGGGGAGCCGGCGGCGTAAAGGGAGTCATAAGTAGCCGCCCGAAATGAGGTGTTTTGTCCGGCGGAAAAAGGAAATGCCAAACAAAGCTCTGGTTTGCATCAGGAAAAGAATCCGGGTCCGGGGCGAAAATACATTGCTGAGCCAGGCCGTAACTGCCTGTGAAATGAGCGTAGCCAGCGCCGCTCCCTTGATGCCCAGATGAGGAATCAGCAGGAAGTTTAAACCGATATTGGCCGCTACGCCCAGAATAGTCCGGTAAAGGGCAATCCGGTGCAGATTTTCGGTGATCAGCCAGCCGTTGGAAGCTACCCCCAAAGCAACAAATACGCCCGACCAGATGTGGTAGACGAGTACCGGCCCGGCCGGATGGTAGGCTTTGCCGAACAAAAAGTCAATCACCCATTCGCCAAGGAATGTGACCGGCAGCGCAATGCCAACCGACAGCACCACCATCAGGTTAAAAAGCTGCTGCAGGCGGGTATGGTAGAGTTCAGGGCTGGTACTGCGGGCATTGAGCATGGGCGGGAGCAGCGACGCACAGATCACCACCGGAATAAAATACGTTGATTCGGAAAGGCGCAAAGCCGCCGCGTAATACCCCACTGATTTGTTGCCGAGCAGAAACCGGATAATGACCTGGTCTACCTTGAGGTGAAGCATAACTACCATACCCGAGATAGCCAGCGGCCACGAATCGCGCAGCAGGCTTCTCAGATATACAAGGCTGGACCGCCACCGCCGCAAAGAACCGAACCGCAGGGAGTAAAAACTCACGGAAGTAAAGGCATACGTAAGGCTTTCCAGAATCAGCACAAGGGCAAACCAGATCAGGGGAGCCCTGTACCAGATCAGTAAAATTTTGGCGGTGGCCGAGAATAAGGTTTTGATCAGTTCGCAGTAGGCGTGGTAACGCGACTGCACATGGGCCGTGAAGAACTGATTGAGCAGGTAAAATGGTTCAAAAACGACGGAGGCCGCTACAATCATGACCAGCAGCTGCGTGTTTACATCCCGGTGAACCAGCATATTCACCACAAATACAAGCAGCAGGCAGGCCAGCGTGCCTGCCAATCGGACTATCATGGAGGTGCCCATGATCATATTGCGCTGCTCCGGATTGTTGAGCAGATTACGGGCCAGCAGATTATCGACGCCCAGTGGGGCGATGGTCAGAAGAATAGCAGCAAAGCTGCGGGCGTAGTTGAAAAGACCAAAGTCAGCCGCTCCCAGGTAGCGGGCTGTATAAATGCCCATCACCAGGGTGATGCCCAGGCTGATGACCCTCTCTCCCAGCAGCCATGAGGTGTTGGTAAAATACTTGCGGAAACCTTCTGCCTGGAACAGAGAGTGATATTTTACGAATGAAATCATCGTAATCCTCGGACGAAATTACAATCACGGCAAAGATTGGGCGCAGTGAACTGCAGACTATTGCAACAAGACTCAATACCCATAGTTGTAGGTTTTGTCACTGTGACCGTATGCTGACACAGACCGGGCCCTGTTTATCAGCATACCAACATTTTTCGGGTGGCTATTGTTATAAAATTCATTGATTCTGTTCAACTCCCTGCCCTCAGTCCGCTTATGCCGGATAATATAAATATTAAAATCCGTATAATTCATCAGCACCGGAAAATCAGATACCAGTCCGGAAGGCGGCGTATCCGGGATCACATAATCATGTTCCTGCCGCACCCAGCCTGGCTTCTCTCCGGAAGAGGCGGTTTTCATAATGATCGGAGAGTGAAAATATCAGTGCATTATGCCGCAGAACTGCCCTGCCCACACCGTTTTTGTGTCTGGCAGAACGGTGCTCCGGCTCCGGTCGGAGAGTGCTTTGCAGGGCGCAGGTGATCAAAAGGAACTCTGGTTCCGGTATCTGCCCGTGACCCGGATCATATATGCGGTGAGAGAAGAAATAAGGCCTGTTTTTTAGCCGCAACTTTTGTTTTGTTTGCGTAAAAATAATTTATTTTGGGGCAAAAAGCATCGTTCCGGAATACTCCTTCGTATTTGTCCGGAAAGCACCGGAATAAACACCGGAGCCAGGGCTGGAGACTTTTTTTGGAGCCTGTCAATGCTGTATAACCCTGTAATGGATCTAAAACCAAACGTATGCACTACACTGAACTGATTCCCGTAGACGCGCCCCTGCTGAAGCACTCTATTTTCCAGAATGCCTGGGAAGACATGGATGAAGAAGATGACGAACTGGAAGATGAAGAGTTCGACATTGATGAGGAGGATTATGAGGAGTTAGATTTTGATGAAATGGACATTGACGATGAGGAATTCGATGACTTTGATGACGACCTTGATGAGGACGATGACGAGGCTGACGATGATGATATGGATGATGCTGACGACGACGAAGTCTGAAAAATACGCTGATGTGTAATGCAGGTAGCCGGGACTGATTTTCCCGGCTACTTGTGTTTTCACTGAATTTTTTTGCAGCTGCCGGCTTGAAGGGGTCTCCCTGGCAGCATTCCGGCGGATGGTCAGTAGGTGCGGAATCCGATCATCCGCTTCTGATTGTGCGTTAATTCATACACAGTTGACAAGATGTGGCGGTCTGCATCGGACAACCGCTTGCCACGGCGCTGCAGGGCACGGTCCGCAACCTCAAGGGCTTTGTCGGGGTGGTATACTTCCATGCCGCCGGCGCCGCCCCAGCTGAAGGAGGGAACGTATTTGGGTGGAAAATCTCCGCCAAAGAGGTTGCTGCTTATGCCTACTACCGTGCCTGTATTGAACATGGTATTGATGCCTGCTTTGGAATGGTCACCCATCACCAGACCGCAGAACTGCCGGCCGGTGTCGCGCATTCCCTGCTCCTGGTAACTCCACTGCTTCACGGTGCCATAGTCATTTTTCATGTTGGAGGTGTTGGTATCAGCACCAAGATTGCACCACTCGCCCAGCACGGAGTTGCCCATAAAACCATCATGGCTTTTGTTGCTGAAGCCAAAAACAACGCTGTTGCTGACTTCGCCGCCTATTTTGCAGTGCGGTCCGATGGTCGTATCGGGGCGGAGTTTGCATCCCATGTTCAGCACACTGCCTTCTCCTATCGCTGCGGGGCCTCTTATGGCGGCTCCTTCGTGCAGCTGAACGTTGCGGCCGATGTATACCGGGCCACTGTCGGCATTGATGATACAGGCTTTCATTTCGACACCTTCTTCCACAAAAATCTGCGACGGATTGTACACGGCCGTATGGGCATCTGAAATCGGTTGCGACTTGCGGCCTGCGGTGATGCGGTTAAAGTCAGCCCTGATCTGTTCGCCGTTGGAAGCGAATATATCGCACAGATCGCGGATGATGGTGATGTGCTGATGATGCGTGTGAATCGTAACGTCGGGAATCTGATCAATATCGGTCAGGGTTTCCGGTAACTCTTCCGGCCGGTAAGCGATCAGAATATCGCCGTGCATCAGCCGGTCACCTTTCCGGAGAGCCGATACAGCACTTACCAGCGCTTTGTCGGGGCAGACAGCACCATTGATAAAAAGATCATCGGTGCTGTTGACCTGTGGATATTTTTCCTGAAGGTAAGGCTGGGTAAGAAACGACATCCGCGACCCGAGAAACTGCTCCCATTTCTGAGTAATCGTACAGATGCCCACCCGGATTTCGCTTACCGGACGGGTAAACGTAAGTGGGAGCAAAGACGTACGAACATGCTGGTCGTCAAAAAGGATGTAGTTCATTCGGCAAAAGTAAAGCTATGGGCACACAATATGACCCTTTTTTCAGGCTTTAACAAGCTGGTGCCGGCCGGTAAACCCCATTTTTTTGCCTCTGACGCGCTTTTGGCTGCGTTGGCGGGATAAAATTCCTTCACATCGTTCCGGATGCTTTACGGGCAATATATTTCCCGGTTTTTGCTCTTTTTTCCGTTGGGGCAACTCTATTTTCACACTCCGTTTCGGGCTCCCGAATTTCTGATCAACGTTATGATGCTCCAATATTCTCTGAACTATCTGATTGCATGCGGATTATGTTTTCTGTGCGCCGGATGGATGATCGTGAAAGTGCTCAGTGAAAAAGCGCCTGCCGCAGACGATGACCGGAGCGAAGGTTTAGGGGGCTTACCGAATGGATATACCCTGCCCATATTTGATCCTCCCGGAGGTTGCCATCTTGATGACATGCTGGTGGACCGCATGCCTCTTCACGACCGGATAATTACCTCCGGACCCGAAGTATCAGGCCACCGGACCCGGAAGGCAATTTCCACTGCCCGCAGGCATCCGCAGCATGCTGAGCCGCTCCTTACGCCGGCCGGATGGCACGAAAAGAATTAGCTACCTTTGCCTGCTATGCAGCTACCCTTCCACAAATACCAGGGCACTGGTAATGACTTTATCATTTTTGACGACCGCCGCGAAACTTTTCCGGTAAGCCGCGGGCTGATTGCCCGGCTCTGCCACCGGCGTTTCGGCATTGGTGCCGACGGACTGATGCTTTTGCAGAATCATCCGGATTATGATTTCCGGATGGTGTATTTCAACGCCGATGGTAATCCGAGTTCCATGTGCGGCAACGGCGGGCGTTGCCTTGTGAAGTTTGCCCGGTCACTGGATGTGTTTGAAACTGAAACAGTTTTTCTGGCCGTTGACGGCCCGCACGAAGCCCGCGTCGGGGATGGCCTGGTGCACCTGAAAATGGCAGATGTAGATCAGATTCAACGAAAATCAGCGTACGACTTTCTCAATACCGGCTCCCCGCATTACGTCACTTTTGTGGATAATGTACAGGCAACCGACGTAGTAGGGCAGGGGCGTACCATCCGGTACAGCGAAACCTTCCGTCCCGGCGGAGGTACCAATGTGAATTTTGTGGAAAGAATGAAAGACAGCACCCTGTTCGTGCGTACCTACGAACGGGGCGTGGAAGACGAAACTTATTCCTGTGGCACCGGCGTAACCGCTTGTGCATTGGCGGCCAGTTACCGGGAGTTGGAAAGCCCGGTCCGCATCAAAACCATAGGCGGCGATTTGCAGGTATCTTTCCGGAAAGAGGGAGCGCAGAAGTTTACCGATATCTATCTGATTGGCCCGGCCAGTAAGGTATTTGAAGGCGAAATAACCCTGTAAAAATGTTAAGTGCTCAATGCTCAGTGAGAAACTGAGGCACATGCGGTCATTCAACATTTACCATTTAAAATTCAAAATTTGCCCTTCCCCCGGATGCTGCCTGTTACGTTCTATCCCGGTCCGTCAAAAGTGTATCCGCAGGTACAGGGGTTCATGCAGGACGCTTACGATGCCGGTGTGCTGAGCCTGAATCACCGGAGCAGCGGCTTTATGGAGATTTGCCGGAATGCAATTGAGGGGCTGAAAATGAAGCTGAATGTGCCCGATGCGTATTCCGTTATGCTGGTTTCGTCGGCCACGGAATGCTGGGAAATCATTGCCCAGTCGCTGACCGGAAAAAGAAGTTATCACCTCTACAACGGTGCCTTTGGGGAAAAATGGCTGGAGTACGTCCGGCGGATTCATCCGCTTTCTGCCGGCACAGCCTTTGGTCTGGAAGACATTATTACAAATGAAACGTTTACCGTGCCGGCGGAAGCAGAAGTAATTTGCCTGACGCAGAACGAAACTTCCAATGGCACGCAGGTAACCGACCCGATCATCCGTAAAATCAAAGATAAGTATCCCGGTAAGCTGATTGCTGTAGATGCCACCTCCTCATTGGGCGGCGTGATGCTGGACTTCACGGCTGCCGACGTCTGGTTTGCTTCCGTGCAGAAATGCCTCGGGCTGCCGGCAGGGCTTGGCATTCTGATCTGCTCACCGGCGGCTCTGGAAAAGGCCCGGCAGATCAACGACCGGCGTTTCTGCAACAGCCTGCTTTTTATTCACGAAAATTTCCAGAAATTCCAGACACCCTATACCCCCAATGTGCTCGGCATCTACCTGCTCGGCCGCGTAACGGAAATGGTGGCGCCGGTCCGCGAGATCCACTCCAGGTTGGAAAGACAAGCCGCGGAGTGGTACCGTTTTTTTGAAGACAGCACCCTCTGGGAACCCCTGGTCCGCAACCCATCCGTGCGATCCGATACGGTAATCACCGTCAAAGCCGAAGAAAGCACCGTAGCGCGGCTGAAGGAAAAGGCCCGCGCAGAAAGCATTATTTTAGGCAACGGATACGGCGAATGGAAAAAGAATACGTTCCGGATTGCCAATTTTCCGGCCATTACCGGAGGAGAAATCAATCTGCTCCGCAATTTCATAACCAGTTACCGCGGATAGTTAAGCGCATTGCCTCCGCTTTATGGTAGATTTGCAGCCGTACCTTCAGCCGTTGCATGTTTAATCTGAGTATAAAAGAGATTCTTTCTGTTTCTCTGATTCTTTTCTCCGTAATTGATATACTAGGGTCCATACCAGTGATCATCGATCTGCGGAAGCGTTCCCGTACGGGCAAGATCCAGTCAGAAAAAGCCACGGTTGCCGCCGGAATACTGATGATCATTTTCCTGTACCTTGGCAAGTCTATTCTGAACCTGTTCGGCGTAGATGTCGCTTCTTTTGCCATTGCCGGAGCCATTATCATTTTTCTGATCGGCATGGAAATGATTCTGGGGCGTAACATCTTCCGGGCCGACACGGCCACTGATACATCCTCCATCGTGCCGCTGGCTTTTCCGCTCATTGCCGGGGCGGGCACCATGACGACCATTATTTCGCTTCGGGCCGAGTATTCCACCGCCAACATTCTGATCGGTATTATTCTAAATCTGGTCTTTGTGTACATTGTACTGAAGTCGTCCAACTGGCTGGAGCGTAAGCTGGGTACCTCCGGAGCCGAAGTGTTGCGGAAAGTGTTCGGCATCATCCTGATTGCCATTGCCATCAAGCTTTTCAAGACAAACCTCGGCCTCTGATGATCGTGATGTACACTGACGGGGCTTCACAGGGCAATCCCGGCCCGGGCGGGTATGGGGTTGTACTTAAGTACAAGCAGCACCGCAAGGAGATTTCCCAGGGATTCCGCCTGACCACCAACAACCGGATGGAACTGCTGGCCGTCATCGTGGGGCTGGAAGCCATCAAAGAGTCCGGACACGAGGTGACGGTCTACTCTGATTCGCGTTACGTAGTAGATGCCATTGAAAAAAAATGGCTCTGGGGCTGGGTAAAGAAGAATTTTGCCAAAGTCAAGAACCCGGATTTATGGCAACGGCTGCTGAAGGTTTACACCAGACACAAAGTGCGTTTTGTGTGGGTGAAAGGCCACGCCGGCAACCCGGAGAACGAACGCTGCGACCAGCTTGCCGTGCGGGCGGCGCTGAGTCCTGATCTGCTCATTGATGAAGGGTACGAAAACAGGGCAGACGAACAGACTTCTATAGATTAAAACAGACTTCTATAGATCAATAGTACGAAATAGATTAGGATAGGATCATCAGCAGAGAAGCGGCGATTCTGGCGTAATTGAGCAGTTGTTGATAAGCCGGGTTCTTTTTAGCGGTATGGGCACAAAGGCCGAAGGCTTGAAAAAAACGTTGGAGCAGATGTTCATTGGCATATTGGGTTTTAATGTCTGGCAGGGAGAAGGCGCCTCTGTGGGTAAGGGGCACTGAGAGGTAGTGGACGATTTTGGCTAAAGAGATCAGTGAGAGAGAGAAGTTGAATTGGAAGTTGAGGCGGTTGTCTTGCCGGCTCTGGCAATGCTTTAGGCCCAGGAGTTGTTTGGCATCACGGTAAAGGAATTCGATCTGGAAACGCAAGTGGTAGTAGTACCAAAGGTCAGTCCCGGAAATACTCGTATCGGTAGAGGCAAACAGTTTGCTGCTCCTGAGCCGGCCATCGGGATGATAAGTATGCAAGAGGACCACTTTGAGCAGACACTTGAGGGATTTGCAGTACAGATTGGCTTGATAGGCCTGCCAGTCTTGTTCCTGGATGCAGAGGCGGAAGCAGGAGGGGTCTGGTTGAGTGGCATTGACTTTCCCGGCGTACTTTCTTTGACGTCCCCTGCCGGCTCTTTTGGGCCCCAGGCAGGGGTAAAACAACACTGCATCATTACGCAGACGGGTAATCACATGAAAGCCGGCCTGAGTGAGGGGATTGATGAAAGAGAACTTAGCAAAGTAAGCATCTACGGCTACATAGCGGGAAAGACCAGGCAGCTGAGTAGCCTGACTGGTAAGCAAGCGCGCATAGTAAGCCAGCAAAGTTTGGCCGGCTGGCAGTACTGTCTGAGTGGCATGGTAATGAAAAGCCGTATGATTAACTACATCTACCAGGGCGATTCCAGCTATTTGCAGGCCTCGCTTTACGGCCTGAGCACACCCGGACCAGAAGTAGCCTAATCCGCAAGTATGCTTGCCCGACTTACGGATGAAACTCGGATCGAAAGCCAACAGGTGCTCTTTTTGCGTATACTCGGTGAGCAGCAAGTGGTTGAAGGCTCGAAAGTCAAAGCCTTTGCTGAACCACTTACGGTAACTCACCGCACTTAAAGGACTTTGTCTTGCCAGGTTCTCAAACGTGTAGCCGCCTCTCAAGCTCAGCCAGGTGAGCACTAACTGCACAAAAAAGTCCCTTTGCCATTTGCCAATCCCTGCCATTTTGCTCAATATTGACTCGGTGAGTGTTTCGATGCTCATTGGGTAAAAGTTTAGTGTTGGTCTCGCAACCCAAACCTACGCTTTTACCCCTTTTTATTGCTTACCCTTCCGCCATCAACAGCCCTTTGGCCAATTTTTACTGCCCACAAACCCTTTCGTACTATTGATAGTATATTCCTCAAGCCATTCTCGCCGCTTTATTGCCTCTTCATCCTTATCCTGGCTAGCTTCTTCCTCTTCTGATTGCCATCTCAAATACTCACCTACGGTCTTTCCTGTGGTAATGATCTTAATATCCTGCTCGGTAATTTTCAGAACTTCTAACTCTTCCCAACCAGCTACTATACCCCCCTTTTTTGCTGACTCCGCCACTAAAAAATCATGGGCCGCCGCCAGGGTGCCGAACCTACCCTTTAAATCCCGGATCCCTCCTCGGGGATAGTAGAGATCATACCCAAAAACGTATATTGTTTTCACTAATTTTTGTCTGGGTTCGTCTTTAGTATTTGCTAGCATACAACGCACCAAGCACCCATGCATACCGTGGCCTTCTGCTGCGGCTTTGCGCGTTTAGCGGCCCGGTGGAAGGTCTGCTTGGTGTTATGCACCGTTTTTATTCAACTGTTATGGGGGGACACATCCAAATAAATTTATCCTTTACCATGTACTGTATGGAAGTCATCGTATCTCCTCCACGTCCTGTTTTGCTAACCAATGCTTTGGTGACTTTAGGTATACTACGTTTGTTTATCGTTAAATCAAATAAACCCTTATCCACCATTTCACAAGCTAACTCCCAAAACAGCCGTTCAGTTAACTTGAATGGGTCATGGATTTCATATATTGGTTGCGAAGTATCATTACTCTGATCATAAACTTTCAAATCTAAACTTGTTGAGCTTATGATATAATCTCTGACAGTTTCAACCCGGTGAAGGGCTTCAAGCCTCCAATCATCTTTAGGTAGGTCAGCCGGTAATTCTTTTTTAATTAAATCTATTTGCCCTTGAATAGATTCTAAGGTCAAATGTTTATCAAAATATACAGTATAATTATCTCCTGCGACCTTTATTTCTTTTTGAGCAATATTTTTCAATTCGATCATTTGAATCTTCTTTATTGAAACAGTCACTTTCTCATCTGGTTTGTGCTGACCATAGGAGGGGCTAATATTCAGTAAAGCAATTATCAAAAAAAGTCATTTCATTTTTGTTCTATGGTGCATAACAGTCAAATACACACACCTTTTCCCCCAAACCAGTCTCACTCCTCTATAAAATCATCTTCTCAATCGGTACCACCAGTATGCCCTGGGCCCCGGCTTCCCGGAGGCTGTCAATGATGTTCCAGAAGTCATTTTCGTTGATTACCGAATGGACGGAACTCCAGCCGGGCTCCGCAAGGGGAACCACGGTAGGGCTTTTCATGCCGGGCAATATATCCGTGATGGCCTGAATGGCCGTATTCGGGGCATTCAGCAGAATGTATTTATTGTTGCGGGCCGCCTGCACTGATTTGATCCGGAAAAGCAGTTTATCCAGAATGCCCTGCCTGCCGGCGTCCAGCTTCTGACCCGCAATCAGCACGGCCTCTGAACGGAAAATGACTTCCACCTCCTTCAAACCGTTGCTCATCAGGGTGCTGCCCGAACTCACAATGTCGCACACGGCATCGGAGAGGCCAATGCTGGGCGCAATCTCTACCGAGCCGCTGATTTCGTGAATGTCGGCCCGGAGGCCATTTTTCTCCAGATAACCCGAAAGCAGCCTGGGGTAGGAGGTGGCAATGCTGATTCCCTGCAGGTCACTGATTCCGTGGTAGTCCCTGGACCGGTCAACTGCCACCGAAAGGCGGCATTTGGAGAAGCCCAGCCGGTGCGCAACGGTTACTTCCTTGTTTTTCTCAACCACCACGTTTTCGCCCACAATGCCCACGTCGGCCACGCCGTCGGCTACGTAGCCCGGAATGTCGTCGTCGCGGAGGAAGAGGAACTCGGCCGGAAAATTGGAAGATTCTGATTTGAGTTTGCCCGTACCGTTGTAAAACTGAATGCCGCATTCCTTGATCAGGCTCAGCGAGTCTTCACTCAGCCGGCCCGACTTCTGGATGGCGATGCGTAAGTTGGAATTCATCGGGGAGATGCCTTTGCGTTGGGGTGCAAATGTAAACAAAGATTGACTTATGAGGTTCTCGCAGATTCCCGCAGATAAGGGCGCAGATTTTCGCTGATTTTATTTTCATCTGCGTTCATCTGCGGAAATCTGCGAGAAATTCTCTGCGAGAACCAAATACGCTGAGCCTGCAGGAAAACTGATTTGCCCTGCACCCGTTACAAATTCAGGCTAAGGAGCTAATCGCTAAAGAGCTATTTATGGAGAAACAGCCGGTAATTATCATCGGGGCAGGAGTAGCGGGGCTGACCTGCGCCAACTACCTGAACAGGTATAATATTCCGTTCACGATCCTTGAGGCCGGTGATGCGGCAGGAGGGAGGGTACGCACCGATTACGTAGACGGCTTTCAACTGGACCGGGGCTTTCAGATTTTTCTGACTGCCTATCCGGAAGCGAAAAAAATACTGGATTACGATGCCCTGGAGCTGAAAGCCTTCCGGCAGGGGGCAATTATCCGGCAGAACGGCAGGTTTACGAAACTCGTAAATCCCCTGCGGGAACCGATGACGGCCCCGCGGACCCTGATGGCTCCCATCGGCTCCATTCCCGACAAGATGAAGGTGGTAAAACTGACCGCCCAGCTGGCCCCGCTGGATGATACCGGAATTTTCAGTCAGCCCGCCACCAGCACCATTGCCTGGCTGAGCAACTACGGCTGGAGCGAAAAGATGATCCGGACTTTTTTTCAGCCATTCCTCGGCGGCATCTTTCTGGAGAAAGAACTGATCACCTCAAGCAACTTCTTTCAGTTTGTGTTTCAGAAGTTTTACAAGGGCGACGCGGCCCTGCCGTCACGGGGAATCGGTGCCCTGGCAGAGCAGCTGGCCGCGGCCCTGCCGGCCGGTTCTCTGCGGACGGGAGTAGCCGTAAACTCCATTTCCGGCAAAACCGTGCAACTGGCCGGCGGAGAAACCCTGACCGGGTCGGCGGTAGTGGTGGCTACCGGGGCCACCGCAGCGGCGCGGCTGCTGAACCAGTCACCGGATCAGGTGTTTAACCAGACCACCTGCGTATATTTTTCGGCCGATGCCTCGCCGCTGGATACGCCCATGCTGGTGATCAATGCCGATCCGCGGGGGCTGGTCAATAACCTGAGTGTGCCCAGCGACGTGGCGCCCAGGTACGCCCCACCGGGCAAAAGCCTGATTTCGGTGAGTGTAGCCGGCGACCATACACTGCCCGGGCCGCAACTGGTCAGGGCCGTCCGCGACGAGCTGACCGGGTGGTTCGGTGAAGCCGTATCCGGCTGGCAGCACCTGAAGACGTACGTGATTCCGGAGGCGTTGCCCCGCTTTACGGCAGACCAGCCCGAACACAAGGACCTGAAACTGGCCGATGGGTTGTACCGCTGCGGGGATCACACGGCGTATCCCTCCTATAATGCAGCCATGCTCACCGGCAGAATGGTGGCCGGGATGATTGCGGGAAAATAATGGAAACATTGGTTTCCATTAAACAGTATACATCTGCTGCGTTCATTGTTTACTTTCTCCGGAAAGAACCCTTCTCAATATTCCTGCTGCTTATGAATCTTTTCATCTACGGTGCTTACGGGTATACCGGAGAGCTGATTACCCGGCTTGCCGAAAAAAGAGGGCATTTCCCGTTTCTGGGAGGAAGAGATAAGGAAAAACTCCGGAAACTGGCCCATCAGCTGCAGTTGCACTACGTTGATTTCCCCCTCGATGACAAGGAAACGCTCAACCGGGTAATGAGTGAATTTGACATTGTGATCAACTGTGCCGGTCCGTTTTCGAAGACGGCCCGTCCGCTGGTAGAGGCCTGCCTGCAAAACAAGGTACACTACCTCGACATCACCGGCGAGATCGGCGTGTTTGAGTGGGTAGCCTCCAAAGCAGCCGAGGCCGGGGAATCGAACATCGTTCTGCTGCCCGGCGTGGGTTTCGACGTAGTCCCGACCGATTGCCTCGCTGCTTTTCTGAAAAAGCAGCTGCCGGATGCCACCCACCTGGCACTGGCTTTCTACGGCGCGCAGGCCATGTCGCGGGGCACGGCCCTGACCATGCTGGAAAACGTGCACCGGGGCGGTGCTATCCGCGAGAAAGGCAAAATCCGGAAGGTGCCGGCTGCTTATGATACCCGGTATATCTCATTCAATGACGAAATTCAAAAGCTGGGCGTTACCATTCCCTGGGGCGACGTTTCCACTGCCTGGCACAGCACGCGCATCCCCAACATCCGGGTGTATTCAGTGGTGAATGAAAAAGTGCTCAAAATGATGAAAACTTCGCGGTACTTCGGCTGGCTGCTGGGGGCTGATCCGGTGCAGCAGCAGCTTCGTTCCCGCATCAACCGGCTGGTGACCGGACCTTCCGAAGCGCAGCGCAGCAGCGGCAGATCCTATATCTGGGGGGAGGTGCGCAACGGTGCCGGTGAGGTAGTGACGGCCCGGCTGGAAACGCCGGAAGGATACCAGCTTACTGCCATGACGGCGATTCTGGCGGCCGAAAAGCTGAACAAAGCCCGCATTCCGGCCGGTTTCCATACGCCTTCCACGGCTTTCGGCGCTGATTTTGTCATGGAAGTGAAGGGTGTCAGACGGGATTCGCCCCAGCACAGCATGGCAGTTTAAGGTAATTGTAAATTATAGATTTTGAATTTTGAATTATAGATGAGCGGGTACGTCTTTACCTGATTCAAGCGTGGACGCTTGAATCAGTTCCAATAACGAGTAACCATCAACGAACAACCTGATCTATAATTTCATCCTGTAGTGCTGGATGTCGCATTCCAGAAACATGTCCCCCACCGGCTGGAAGCCGAATTTTGCGTACAGCGGCATGGCCGTTACCTGGGCATGCAGGTAGACCGGCTTGCCGCCTGACTGCGGGTGCTGCCTGACGTCATCGAGCACGGCCTGCACCAGGGCTGATCCGACCTGTCGGCTCCGGTATTCTTTCAGTACGGCAAACCGTTCCAGTTTGATACCCTTATCCGTAAAACGCCACCGGGCCGTGCCGCAGGGCGTCGTGCCGTCGGCATAGGCCAGAAAGTGCCGCGAGGTGGTTTCGTACTCATCGTATTCTTCGTCAGCGGGTACGTTTTGCTCCTGCACGAACACGGCTTCCCGGATGCGGAAAGCCTCTTGCTGCTGCTGGTGAGTAGTAATATGTTTGACCTCAATCATTGGGAAAAGAGTTATCAGTAGCAGTGGAAAGAGACCGCCACAGCGGCTTTTACCAACAACGGAAAACGAATAACCAACCAGTATTATTCGGGCAAAAGGACCTTTGTTACCTGCGATTCATCCGGTGTACTCACCCGGATCAGGTAAAGCCCGGCTTTCTGCAAGGGCAGGGTAACGGGCAGTATGAGACTGGGAGTCGAATTGACAGACAGCTCTTCTACCAACTGGCCGGTACTGCTGAATACGGCTACCCGGAGCGGCTTGCTGCCTTTCAGCAGAATTTCGAGGTTGACCCTGCGGTTGTCCTGCGGCCGGACCGGGTTGGGGAAAGCCCGCACCCGGAGGTTGTCCGTTTCGGGCAGTGCCTGACGGGCCGATTCGATCAGCGCCTTCCGCCGCGGACTCAGTTCCAGTACCCGGCGGATGCGGTCTTTCTGACCCTGGGTAAAAATGTTCATGCACCGGTCAGGGGAATAGTCCATGTAGTTTTCGATCATGTTGCGGGTCCGGACCCCGCCGCACACCGAAAACAGTTCCGGGCACCCCAGCGTTTCGTTGGGAAACTGGGCGGCTGGTGTATCGTTAATAAAATCCGTGCCGCAGCTGCAGCCGGGAGCGTCACAGACTACGTCGCCCCAGGTATGGAGCAAACCCAGCCAGTGGCCGATTTCGTGGGTGGTGGTGCGGCCCTGCGTGTACACGCCCTGCGTAGTGGTTCCGATGTTGCGGCCAAAGTTCCGGTAGTCAATGATTACGCCGTCGGTGCGTTCGATGCCGTTTACTTCGGCAAGGCCCGGCTGACCGGTCATGTCCGGAAACTGGGCGTACCCGATAAAATCTCCCGTGATGCGGGTCACCCAGATGTTCAGGTAACGGTTGCTGGGCCAGTAGACAATGTCGGCCAGGCGGTTCATTTCGGTGGTGGAGAAACTGCTGCGGCTGGAGTAGTGGCGGGTAATACCGGTGGTGAGGTTACCCTGCGGATCATAAATAGCCAGCCGGAACTCAATATTCACGTTGGCGCCCACCGGACTGGTGTTAAAGCCCGGCGTATTGATCTTGCGCTGATAATCTTCATTGAGCACCTCAATCTGCGAACGGATCTGCGCGTCAGAAATATTGGGATTGGTAGCGCCGCCGGTCTGTCCGGAGGAGTTGTTGTGCACCACGTGGACGACCACCGGAATGATCAGCGTTTCTTCTTCAGTGCCATCCGTGCGGGCCGAAGACCTCGGTTCACGCAGAAGCCGGTCCAGCAGGACGCGGCCCCGGGCGTAGTTGGGGTTACGGGACTGAAGCAGTGAATCGTAGGGATTGACCAGACAGCCCCGGGTGGGCGTTTGGGCTGCGGCCGGTACTACCGGCCACAGCCATAGAAGCAGCAAACCACTCAAGGAACACAGGTTCCTGAAGCGGGAAGTAAAGACATTAAGCGGAACGGTTGCCGTTTTCGGCATCAGATTGAGCGTAAGCGTTGATAATCTCTCTTACCAGCCGGTGCCGTACCACGTCTTTGGCGTCCAGTTTAACGTACCCGATGCCTTTTACATTTTGCAGAATGTGCAGAGACTCAATCAAACCAGACTTCTGGTTGCGGGGCAGGTCAATCTGCGACTGGTCTCCGGTTACGATCACCTTTGAATTGGGTCCCATCCGCGTCAGGAACATTTTCATCTGCATGGGCGTGGTATTCTGAGCCTCGTCCAGCAGGATAAAAGCGTTGTGCAGGGTACGGCCGCGCATGTAGGCCAGTGGCGCAATCTCAATGATACGATTATCCAGGTAATACTTCAACTTTTCCGGCGGAATCATATCGTCGAGGGCGTCGTAGATCGGCCGCAGGTACGGATCAATCTTCTCCTTCAAATCGCCGGGCAGAAAACCAAGGTTTTCACCGGCCTCTACAGCCGGGCGGGTGATCACGATCTTCTTTACTTCCTTGTTTTTCAGGGATCTGACGGCGAGGGCCACGGAAATATAGGTTTTACCCGTACCCGCCGGACCAATCGCAAATACCAGATCGTGCTGGGCGGCGCTTTCGAGCAGCTTGCGCTGGTTCTCGGTTTTGGGCTTGATGGCCGCTCCTTTGGACCCGTAAAGCAGCACTTCCGGTTCGGCAGCGGCAGGCAAGTCGGCGTCGGTATCCTGCTGGATGTAGTTGTGCACGTTTTCCTGGGTAATCTTTCCGTACTTATGGTAGTGTTCGAGCAGAGAATTCAGAATGTCGTTGATGCGCACGATCTCCACGGTGCTTCCTTTGATGCGGATTTCGTTGCCTCTCGATATGATCCGGCTGCCGGGGAACGCAGCGGCTACCTCCCGGATGTTGTTATTTTCGATCCCCAGAAAATCAATCAGGGATACATTTTCCAGAGTAATGACTTTTTCTACCAATCGATTGGAATTAATTTAGGGTTAAAAAATGCGTTGAGCCTGATTCAGGCAGGCAAAGTTCCGGAAAACAAAGCTGTTGACTGAAGGAACTTCCCTGGTTTTGAACGTCTAAAAAAAACGATTTGTTCAATCATTCACAACTTTCCCACCTGCTTTCTGCATGATGCTGATCCGGATCGTGCGCATGACATTTCAGCCTGGCCAAACAGAGGCTTTTCTGGCCATTTTCCGGGAAAGCCAGCCGCTGATCCGGGCCTTCCTTGGTTGCCGGCATCTGGAACTCTGGCAGGACGCCGGCCATCCGTCGGTGTACTGCACCTGCAGCCACTGGGAAAACGAAGCTGCTCTGGAAGCGTACCGCCAGTCGGAACTGTTCCGGAGCACCTGGGCCCGTACCAGGCCTCTTTTTTCGGCTCCGCCGCAGGCGTTCTCCGTTTATCAGGTGCCTCAGCCGGAAGCTGGAAAATAGCTTTGCGCCAGTTGGGGGTTTGGCGAAAAAATGTAATTTTGCCTCCCGTTCCAAACTTGCCCGGGTGGCGGAACTGGTAGACGCGCACGACTCAAAATCGTGTTCCTTCGGGAGTGCCGGTTCGATCCCGGCCCCGGGTACGAAAAAGCCTCAAATTCTCAAGATTTGAGGCTTTTTTATTATGGTGTAAAGTGAAGTGAAAAGAAAGATGACCAACGGAATCAAGTGCAATTCAGAATTGTTTTATCCTTTAATGCCATTTCAATTTCAGAATGGGGAGTTTCGGCATGAATTCGCAGTTGTTGTAGACACCTTCACATTGGATGAGAACGATTATATCAGACCAATCAAGGACGGAGGCTCAGAGTGGGTTTCCCCCTTTTTGGTGGAAGGATAGAAAAGGTTAAGCAGCCATAGGGCACTGCCGTATATTGTTTTCAAATTCCTCGGGACTCAAGTAGCCCAGAGTAGAATGGGTTCGCTTGCGGTTATACCAGACATGGATATACTCAAAGATGTCTTGTTTGGCTTGCTGGCGGCTGTGGTAGTGCTGGTGGTAAACCAGTTCCTGCTGAGGGTAGCAAAGAAACTCTCCATAACGGCGTTATCATAACAGTTGCCCTTTCGGCTCATGGAACAAGTGATTTTATTGTCGTCAAGCAATTTCTGATAGTCGTTACTGGCATATTGGCTACCCCTGTCGGAGTGGTGGAGCAGCCCCTTGTGAGGCTTCCTGGTCAGCAAAGCCATCCGTAAAGCCCTTATCACCAGACTTCTTTCCATGTGTTCATCCATTGCCCAGCCGACTACTTTTCTCGAATACAAGTCCAGTACCACTGCCAGATACAGCCAACCTTCTTTGGTCCAGATATAAGTAATATCAGTGACCCACTTTTGATTCGGCTTGCTAGCGGTAAATTCCTGATTTAGTTTGTTTTCGGCCACGGGCAGGTCGTGTTTAGAGTCGGTAGTAACCATAAACCTTCTTTTCCTGCGGGCAGCAATCTGATTGAGTTGCATCAGTCGTGCTACCCGGTTTTGTGAACAAACTGCTCCCTGCTTCTTCAGGTCCGCATATACACGGGGACTACCATGGACCAGCAGACGATGTCAGCATCGGGTCCTGTCTGACGACTCTGTTTGTGAATTCGCTTAATACGTTCTAAAAGCTGCTCATTAAGCCGCTTACGTTCACTTTCAGGCCTTTTCACCCAGGCGTAGTACCCACTCATTGATACTTCCATTGCCGCACATAATCGTTCAACTGAGTACTCCTGCCGTTGCTCCTTAATAAACTGGTATCTTACCGGGAGCTCTTGCCGGACCCCTGATCAAGCCCTGGTTTGAGGTCCAAGATACCCACTGCCTTTTTTAGGATTTCAACTGTTTCTTTGAGCCGCTGATTCTCCCGCTGTAACTGGCGTAACTCCTCCTCCTTGCTGTGCCCCTTACCGGGGAACGCCTTTTCTCCATCTTCATTGAACTCCTTAATCCAGCGCCGCAGCACGCTTAGTTGCAATCCTGGATCACGAGCCGTCTGACTTTGGTTGCCGTGCTGCCCGGCCAGCCGTACGGCCTCCTCTTTGAACTCCTTTGAATACGTCTTCCTGGTGGTCATCTCACTGGTGGTTTGGGTGGTTAAGTTACTCTTTTCCATCCCTCCACTGGTACGGGGGAACACCAACAGTGGATCAACTTTTTTGAGGATCCTCACCTGGTACTAACGCTCAAAAAGCCTTCTCCGGATTCAGCTTGGGTGCGTAACCTGTTTGCTGGCGTAGAGCAAATACCTATGGAGGAGCAGCAGGTAAAGGACTACTTAATCAAAGGTAATACTGACCCTATTGAAGGCATTTGGGAAGACAATACCCGTACTTACCGGATGGCCATCGTACGGGAAAGCGACAGGAAGAAGAACCGGGATTTCGTGGGCTTCACACTCAGTGCCGATGGTACTTTCTGGCAAAACGGGCAGGTGAAAGCAGAGATAACCCGGAAAGGGAATGCCTACCAGGCGATATACTATCCGAAGGACCACCGGAAGAAACAACATCCCATCCAGATCAATGGCCGGATTATGGAAGTGCTGGGTTCCCCCGGCTTCTGGACCCGAACCTACCCCAAGTATGAAAATTTCGTCTCCGCGGCCAATCCCATGATTTCCTTCAAGCAAGTGGATGGCAATACTAGCCTGCTGACCATTCTCAGCTTCCGTCCGGCATACAAAGCTGCCATTGACAGCATATTGGAAAAAAATTGGGAGGCCCTCCAGCATTCCAAGCAACTCATTATTGATCTAAGAAACAACCCCGGAGGATATGTATTAGCCTATGAGAAACTGATGCCGCTGATTGTTACCGGTCCGGTTAAAAAAGCGGATGAGTTATTCATGGCTACGGAGGAGAATTTAGAGCAGTTCAGAAAGATAGTAACGGACAACAATAATAAGGTGCCGGAGAATATGATCCGGGAGACATTGGAATCATTAGACAAGGCCGCTAAGGGAGAAAGAAACAAGCCGGTACTGTTTTCGAAGGGGGATGTGCAACAATATAAACAACCCGAATCTACACCGCCCATTCTCATGGGTCTGGCTTAGTGACCGTGTAGGAAGCGGTCGTTCTGGGCTTTTCCCCCCGGCCGATCTGCATCGTGTATTTCACCATCGTCACCTTATAGCCCAGAACGGTAAGGATTTCGTCTACCAGGTGGAATGCGGGGTAGTTAAGGGTGTTATTTTTGAGACCCACCACCGTATGGTAATTGAGCTTGTGCTGCTCACACCATCCCTTCAACCCTCGGGGAGGTAGCTTCTCGAGCTCCCTTTGGGTGAAAGCAAGGGTCTGCTCGTAGCCGGCATTGGAAAGAAAGGTGGTTTCTGATCCCAAGCGAGTGTAAGGATAGGCCTGTTAAAAATCAGGCGAATATAAACACAACCAGAAATTCCGGGAAAAATATTTTGATAAGTTAATTCAACTACATTAACTTTATAACCAGCTTTAGGTTGTTTTTAATGGATAGCTTCATTTGAATACAAAGAGCGAAAGTAATAATACCGATGAAAAGAGCGCAAAAAAGCTTAAGCAAGGTCATATCATACGGCTGGGGAGTTAATTTTTTGCTCAAATAAGTTAATGTAATAACATTAACTATTCAGATATGAAAAGTACAGGACGGCTTTGGGTCTGGTTAGTAGCAGGGTTAGTCCTGGGAATAATTTCGTACTCACTTCTACAGGGTTATCCCCAAAGCTATGTACTGGCGAACGTTTCAGCTTGTCTGTCGGGGGAAGACTTTGATTTTCCGCTACTCCTGTTGACACTCTTTGCGGGTGTAACCCTGATAACGGCACCCTATTGCCTGCCCGGGGAGCAGAGCCGGAAAAAGAAAGGATTTCGCTTGAAGCAATCAGATGGAGTCCGGTATGCTGAGGAGAACCGTGAGCGAATTACTTATCTGATGGGCCTAAAGGAAAGCCAGTTACCGGCCCTGCAGGGAGAACCTGAGCAGGTTGAAGAAGGAGATAAGAGTCTGGATATGCACTCACCGGGTGAAAATTTAAAGACCAGGACCTCCACAAAGAAGAAAAACCAACCCGGTAGCAAAAGCAGGAAATGGACCGGAGGTTCGGTTTGATCCCGATAAAGCTCCAACATTGGATGCCGGCACCATTCCGGCAGCAAAACCTGGGAAACCTGTTCTTCACCGGATAAGAAGGCTCCCGATAAGAAGCAGGTAAGACGTGCCTGAAGAACCAGATGAAAGCATATCTGGTCAATGAATCTGATAGACAGGTTTGATGGCCAGGAAGTATGTATCTCCGATTCCCTTATATATCAACTCATGCAAATGATACGCAACAAATCCCCGGGTCTTTCAGGCATTCCTGCCTGATAAACCTGTGCCTGCAGGCATCCACCAGGATAATAGCCGGCAATCATTAAAGCTTCCTTCATTTTAACCTTCATTATTCAGTAAGCTCATGCTTCTTTCCCAACCTAAAATCTCTGACAAATACATCTGGGCGGTGGCCCTGATGCTTTACCTCTGCAGCCAATGCCCAGCAGGTAGCAGGCGGCATCCAGTTGCTCGTAGAGCAGATTAAGCTGATCGCCAATGTCATCTTCATTGGAGCGATCATCTGGTAGTGGTGCGCACTGTAATCTCTCTTTGCCGGAGGCAGTCCCACGGCTATGCGCAATGTGATGTACACGATTATTATCGCCTTGTTCTGGTTTGGCTTCAACTACTTCGTGGAAGACATTGCTACTTCCCTGGGCGGTTCCGGAGCTGACATGTACGAAGGACAATAGGGAAGGGCTGCTTAACTGACCAGACGTATGATCACCCGTCGCTACCTGGAGAAAAAGTCAACTGTACTGGGACTGCCCATGAACCAGGTGGGACTGCTGGTGCTCCTGATGGTAATGCTCATCATTATGAGCAGCTTCCTGAAGATGTCTATTCCCCAGTACCGCTGGTTCAACCATCTGACAGTGGTACTGGTAGCAGGAGGGTACCGTAAGCTCCGGTGCCGCTTCAAAGCGGCATCCCTCGTACCTGGCTTCCCTGCTGAGTTACCGCCTGCTGCAAAAAGGCCGCAGGTATGAACCTGATGTCTCCCCCATCATCGGCCGCAAGGATTATTCACCCCAGACTTATGTCGTCCCTGAGTTATAATGTCATATCAGACCCGATTCTGAGTCGAACGGTCCAAAGAGTCCTTTTAACTTTATTGCTCGTGCAAAAAACCATTGATGACCTGTTGCCCGTTTTCGCCATCGAAGGCGGGCAACTCATTCTTAAAGACGGCCGGGTAGCCATGGGCTTCCTGATTGAACCCCAGGAAATGGAACGCATGCCAGCCTCGGGCTACCAATCCCTGACCGAGTATCTGGCCGGCGCTTCCAGGATCCTGCCGGTGGGTACCACTGTGCAGAAGCTGGACTTCTATTACTATAAGCCCTTTCAGGTCAACCCCGGTGACAAATCCTTCTTTGAGAGGAGCTTTATCAACCATTTCTATAACCGCCTGGTGCTCGAGCACAAGAGTTATCTGTTTCTTTCGCTCGGTCAGACAAAGCAAGCCGACCCGAACCCAATGAACACGCTCTTTGCCTGGGGCAAGCCCTTCCTGATGAACAATCCCTTCGACGGCGTTGAGGAAAGGATGGAATCTCTGCCCGGGTTGGCCAGGAGTTCACCGGGTTACTGGCTACTTCCGGCATTGACGCCACGGCTTTGAATGAGGAAGGCTTAGCCGACGTCTACCGGATGTACTTTAACCTGGAGTTTGACCAGGTGCCTCCTTCGTTCCAGCGGCCCTTCCACGCGGCCGATAATTACGCCGTACTGGGAGAGAAGAAACTGAACATAATCTCCTGCTGCATCAGGCGGGGGATTGTGGAAAGCGCAGTCTCTAACTATTCCGGGTAGTTTCCCCCGTTCGTCTACCCCTTGACGCACTACCTGCAGATGCCCCACGTACTCAGTGTTTCATGCACCGTTCTGGATACGGGAGAAAACCTATGAAAGCGCTGGACTCGGAGAATAACCGAACCGGTTCATGGATTTTCTCTCAACGCAGGATAACGTGAAGAAGACCGAGGAGATCACGGATTTTACCCTGGAGGGTGAGAACCCACAACAAGAACGCACTGCACGTGAATGTTTCGGTAACTGTTTGGGAAACCGACGACCAGGTGCGGCAGGGGTATGTGCACGAGGTGACGAAAGCATTCCAGCAGATGGGCGGCTCGACCTGCTTTGTGGAAACGATGGACACGGCAAACCTTTTGTTTCCAATGCTCCGGTAATTCCTTCCACAACTACCGCAAGCTCCTGATGACCGGGGATAACGCGGCCTTCTACCAGAACTACATCACCAACTACCGGCAGGTGACAGGTGGGGATGAACTCTTGTGTGACCGGTTTCGCAACCCGCTGCGGGTAAAGCTGTTCAACACGTCCCTGAACAACCAGAACTCCATCACCATTGGTCCTCCCGGGGCGGGGAAGAGCTACACGATTGGCAACTTCGTCGTGCAGCGTTCGGAAATGGGTCATACCCAGATCATTATTGATGTTGGAGGCACGTACTTAAGCCTGATGACAGCATTAGGCGGCAAGTACTTTGAGTATGATCCGGACTGGCTGCTGCAGCTCAACCCCTTCATTGTGGACCGTAATGAGGAGGGCTTCTATGTGCTGGATGGGAATGGGTTAACTTCCTGACTTCCCTTTGTGCATCATCTGGAAGGGGGCCAGAGGGGAAATTACACCGGTGGAAAGAGCCGTGTTCACTAAGCTCCTGCCAAAGTATTATGCTACTACAACGGGCAATTTACGGCTGACCCTTTACTGGCTCCGCCTTCCATTACCGGCTTCTACGCCTGGCTGGAGGTTTTCCCGAGGCGGACCGCAAGGAGTACGACCGGTTGTCGAGAAATTTCGACTTTAACGAGTTTTCAATCGTTTTGGAGCCCTTTGCAGTGGGAAAGTACGCCGATGTACTTAATTCGGCCACCCATGAGGACGTCTCCGACGAGCGGCTGATCTGCTTTGACATGGCCAGGATCAAGAAGAACCCGATGCTCTACCCGGTGATTTCCATTCTGATCACCGAACTGGCCTGGACGTGATCCGCAAATACCCCGAGCAGCGGAAGTACTTCTACATGGATGAGGCATGGAGCATGCTGGCCGATTCGATGGGTGAGTTCCTGGAAGGCATGTTCCGGACCATCCGGAAGAACAACGGTTCCATGTGCATCATCACGCAGGAATTAACGAACTGATTACTTCCAGGATCGGCCCGGCAATTTTGGCAACGGCCGATACCCGCATCATTCTCAACCATACGGATGCAACTGAAATTCAGAAACTGGCCCAGCACCTGGGCTTCACCGAGCACGAGGTGCAGCTCTTGCGCTCCATCCGGCGCAATGACCAGGAGGGTTACCGGGAACTGTTCATCAAGCAGGGCGACTTTGCCAAGATTTACCTCATGGAAGTAGCCCCGGCCATTGATGCCATCCTCACCTCAAGCCCGAGGAGCGGGATTATCTCAGGCGGCTGCAGAAGCAGTACGGTAATATTCATTCAGCCATCAATCAATTCGTGGAAACCAAGTCGGCCAAGAGACTTGCGGTTAAGAAGGAGGTGTCCTCATGAACAACCGGGAGAAGTAGACGCCGGGTTTTTAACCCCGTGCAACTCTCTTGATGAATCAGATCAGGGCCAATTGCCTGTTTCTGGTACCGGCCTTTATGCTGATGGGTTTCATCGTGGCCATGATCCGGCGAGAAGTATCAACGGAGAGATGATGCTGGACCCGGCATTCATCCTCCGGGGAGTGGTGATCTGGTTTCTGCCGTTCAACTACGTAGAACTGATGGATATAATCAGCGGGGCAGTAGAAGGGTTTAAGAACCCGATACCCGCACCCGAAGGCATCATGACTGCCCTGAATGAATTGCCTTCCTCGGCGGTCAGTGGTCAGCAAGATGCTCCTGATCCGAATGCTTCCCCGATGGACCGGCTCATCAGCTTTGCCCAGGGAGCCTTCAATTTCCAGTGGGGATGGACCCACTTATGGGTAAGCTGATTGAGTGAGGCCTCACAATGGCCATCCGGATTTGTTACGAGAAGATCAGGATCATGCTACCAGCCTTTTTGACCGTGGCAGGTCCCCTGTCACTAACCCTGTCGGTGTTTCTCGGCATGTGGAGCGGGTAGCGGGCCACTGGTTCCGGGGCTGGTTTGTGGTGCACATGTGGTCGGTGACCTTAAGAATTCTTGATTCAATTATCATCAACTACAACGACACCGTGTTCAGTACCATTATGAGCAACGGGGAAACGGCCTATATGGATACCATAGTAGTAAACATCGTCTGCGTACTGATGTACTTTCTGGTGCCCAGTCTGACTACCTACTTTGTTGGACATGCCGCAACGAGCGGCTTTTTCGGCAAGCTGGCAGGAGTAGTCGCTACGGGCGCGAAAGTGGCCGCGGCAGGCGCCGGGGGAGCCGGCGTGTTGGCGGGAGCCTTCAGCCGTTCGGGTAGTGCCGGCAGCACGGCTTCGGGCAACACTTCCGCTGCCTTGATAAGTGCTTCTCCGAGGGGAGGAGGTGGGGGCGGAGGTTCACCGGCCTTGCCGCAAGGTCCCCCGCCTCCCCTGGCATTGGGCCCGGGAGGGGGATATCTGCTTGGAGGTGGTTCGCCGGTTGGATTACCCCCTGGAGGAGGGCCCTTGCCCCCCTTGTCAGGTAGTAATGTCGCTTCGATTCCCGTACGGCAACTGCCCCTCTCCCCGCAGCCTCGTCCCGTACCCGTGAGAGCTCCTGGGTACACGCCTTATGAAATTGTTTACTAACTTCTTTCCCCACTCCCATGAACAACCCCACCTTAACTGCGCCTAATTTCAACAAAGCTTTCCGGGCCACTCAGGCCATTGCTATTACTGCTGTAGGCCTACTGGTCCTGTCGAACTTTTTGTGGGCTGGAGTCTACTTTGCCGCCAGGCGGAAAGGAGAAGAGCGGGTTTATGTTGTATCGGACGGCGGCACAGTAGCTGCTACCCTGGCCAGCAACTACCGGCCTACTATTTACGAAGCCAGGAACCACGCCCGGAATTTCATGTCCATGATGCATTCACATGATGCGGGCAATTACACCGAACGGATCAATGCTGCCTTAAAGCTGGTAGATAAGAAGATCGGGGCCAGGCTCTACAACCGGATGAAGAAAGGCGGGATACTTGAGCACTACACCCGCTTTAACTCCCGCACTGATATAGAGGTAGATTCGGTGGTGGTGGATATGAGCGTGGAGCCGTATAAGGGTGCCATTTACACCCGCCAGAGGTACAAGTATGATACCGAGTCAGAAACAATTCCTATCGCCGCCGACTTCGAGATGATCCGTTCCCACCGCTCGGAGGTGAACCCTTTCGGCCTGCTCATCACCAACTTCGACTACAAAGCTTATACCCCAAAATCTGAACGATAATGATGAATGTATCGATGATGATCCAACAATTCTTTTATGCCAGGCACTACACTCTTTGGCTGCTCTTGTCGGGGAGCCTGTCCCTGGCCCAGCCCAAAGCCTCTCCGTCACCAGCACCTGCCTCATCTGCCGGTGGAGCCCGTGCCGGCAGCGGGGGACCTCAGACCATTAAAGCGGTTCCTCCTGGCTCCTTCAAAACCAAAACCAGTGATGAGGCGCACAGGAAGGCTTCCTATAGATACGATACAGTGTACGTTTCCGGGGAGACAACCACCTACATGATCTTCCCCGAAAACGTGGCCGTCATGGATCTGGGCTCCAGGAGCTACATCGGCAAGATCGAAAGCGGCAACATGCTCTATTTAAAACCCTTGAAGGCTGATGTAGCTCCTTCCTCCCTGCTGGTTCGTACAACCGGAGAGAGGATTTACCTGCATTACATCGCCTACAAGCAGCGGCCGGAAAAGATCTTCTGGGACTACCGGGCCGATACGCTTCAGGCCCAAATGCTGCCTTCCGGTAATAAGCTGGAAAAAGCAGAAGAACCGGCAGGGTCCGCAATCTATACCGGCCAGCTGAACTTGCTCAGAAAACAGCCTAAGAGAAGGGTACTACGCCACCAGGCGAATGGCCTGAAGCTGACAGTGAGCCATCTGGCAGTTGACAGTAAGGCCACCTATTTACTCATGGACCTTGCCAACAACAGTTCCATCCCTTACAAGCTGGACTATATAAGCTTTGTCTACAAGGAACGTCGTTCCCGAAAGTCAAAAAGAATAATTGATCCGGAGGAAAATGCAGTAGAACCCCTTGCCCAGGTAGCGGCTCGTGCGGTATCCCCGGGGAGTAAGGAGTGCCTGGCTTACGCGCTGCCCCTGTATGCCGGTACGGATAGGGGGACGTTAGAGGTAGTTGTAAGGGAGTCGAACGGCAACCGCATACTTTCGGGCCGTATCCCGTCCCGAAGGATTTCCCGGTCCCTCTACCTGCATTCTCCCCAACATACTGCTTTACACCAATCAGGTACGAATCCGCGTCCTCAATCTAATGCTCTAACCGGATCAGCTCCAACATCTGACAGCCATGGCCGTTAAACAGACCCTTGATAAGATTTTTACGCTGCGCAATGCGGCCGTACAATCCTCCCGCAAACGGAAACTGATGCTCTACGGAGCAGGGGCCCTCGTGCTGCTGGTCGTGATCGGCTACTTCGTACGCCAGTTCAACGTACTGATGCAGGAGCGGCAGATGGGTATCGCGCCTCCTTCCCGGCAGGAACGGCTGGACACGACCACAAGGGAGCAAGCGGCCCTGACCCGGATCTACGAACAGGAGGAAAAAAACCGGTACCGGGACTCAATGACCCTTGCTCAGGAGGACAAAGCCCTGGATTACATCGTCATGGACTGGGAGAACCTGTATGACGTCCGCAGGAAGAAGGCCAAAAGCCAGCCACCGCCCAAGGTTCAATCACCCGACTCCCTGAATCTGTTGCTCAATATGGGTAAGGCCAGGGACTCCACCCGGACAGCCGCCTCGTCTTCGGGTCATGCAAGGAAAGGAAGTTTCAGAGGAAGAAAAACAGACCGCACCAGATCTTATGATCAAGGACGATTGGCCGGAAGTACAAAACATAAAAGTGAGCAGCAGCAGGTGACGTATTCAGCGGCGCCGGCGGATCCCTTCAACACGGTTCGTGCACCTGGTTATGCCTCCCTTGCGGTCACTGCTTCCTATATGCAGGGTAGCAACGGGAATAGGGCAAATTTACAAGCAGCAACCCATGCGTTGATACCGGCCGTAGTGCACGGGGAGCATAAAGTCAGACCGGGAGGAAAAGTCACCTTCCGCACCCTGGAAGAGGGTTTGGTGAATGGAACGCACCTGCCTAAGAATACGCTTATTACCGGCATTGCGGATTTCGGCAAGGGCAGGATCACCTTCTCGGGCTTCCGGGCCAAGGTAGCTGGTTCAGGTATAATGCTACCCTTCAACTGCTACGATTCGGACATGATGGCCGGTATTTCCTACCAGGATCAATCGGTAGTAGAAACCGAAGTAAGGAGAGGGGCAGTAACATCTTTGACCAATGCGGCGGGTGAGCTGAGCAACAACATCCCTTATGGTGCCCTGGCCAGGGCCACCTCCAACATTGCCCGCGGGGCCATACGCAGCTCTTCCCGCGGCAGGCAGATGTTCATCTACCTCTCCGATGGTTATAGGGTATTTCTGGAGCTACAACCTCCTAAACAGTAAGTCATGAAAAAGCTAGTATTGTTCATCAGTCTCCTGCTTTTGCCCTGCTTCTCCTTTGGGGCCGGCATTCCAGTCACTGACATTCCCCGCCTGATTATGGAGTTTATCACCAACAGGATACTCATGGAAAAAGACGGAAAAATTCAAGGGGAAAAATTACAGAAACTGGTGGAGGTGTTGGTAGAGGCTAAGCAGATCCGGGCACGGCATACCCAGCTGGAAGGTATGGAGGACGATCTGGAGCAGGAACTCAGATTGATCCGGCAGGTGAAAGACCTCCGGTTGCACGACGTGCTCAGGATTATTGAGAAGGTTAGCGTTGTCAGCAATGTCCTTTACGCCAATGATATGCCCTACATGGAAGAATACGCCCTGCTCAAGGAGGCAATACCGGGAGTAGCATCAGCTGATGGAGTATATGACTTTATGCTGGGAGGCACTTCCGTTTACGGTGACATGATTGGAACAGCTCCTGCCACCTACCAGGGGAATGCCGAACTCCTCCAGCAACAAGCCATCAAGCAGTATGGCCTGGAAGTGGATGCAGCCAAGCGGGCTCTGCACACAGCTATTTCCTACCAGCAGCTCTCAGTAGACCTTCGCGACCAGGCCGTGGACCTGCAGGAGAAAGTCAACACGGAAGGACGCTGGGAATTGCTGGGAATTGGTGACTTGTTTTCGGACCTGCTGGACTCCGGTGGAGAGCTTCCCGGGTTAGAAGACCTGTTCGGCCTATCAGACAAGATAGAAGAATGGTCAGGTGAAATACGGGAAAAGGCAGGCCTGGGCGGTCTTGGTAATTTATTGGGTGGCGAGCGTGAGGACAAATCCGAACAGATTCAAGGAGCGCTGGAAGAGGCAGTGGGAGAATTTGATTTTCTCAACCTTTTTGATAGCGTGCCTGGCCTGCTGGGAGGCGGGGCAGAAGGGATCATTCCGGAATACAGGGTGGAATTTGAAAAAGAGGGTATGCGTATGACCACCGGGGAACGGATCGAGGCGCAGGACATTGCCCTGGATAACCTGGAGCAATCCGTGGAACTGCAACTTGAAGCCGACCGGCTGATACTGGAAGCTCTGGAAAAAAGCGGGCATCAGGATAAGGTAGATGCCACTTACCGGAATGCCCTGGTTCGCAAAAGCCTGATGACCATTCCCATCCAACCTTAACCCGAATCTATCATGAAAAAAATACTCTTTCTTTTTGCCGTGTGCCTGCTGCCTATGTTAAGCCATGCACAGATACCGGTGGTAGACGGATTGTCCAACAAGCAGCTGATCGACGAATTGGTGAAGTGGGTACAGGATTACGCCAGGCAGACCGGCCAGCAGATCAACCTGGAGAAGATTTTCGGGGAGAATAAGACGACCCAGCAGCGGATTACCGCGTTACTGGAGTTGAAACAGAACATTGAAAAGCATCTCTACAGCGTACAGGAGTTCCAAAAGTTGCGCATGAGCGATTTATCCCACATAGTAAAAGAAGTTTATGGGTTAGGTCATCCGGTGGATTACGGACGCGATCTGCCCTTTATGGAAGAATACTGCGCTTATCTGGACAGGCCTTCCTCAGTGGAAAATGCCAGCCAGTTGTACGATTACCTGTTTGCCGGCACGAGTGCCTACCGGCCAGAAGGGAGCGGCACTTTGAATGGCTACATGAAGCTCTCCAGGGAGCAGAAAGCGAAAGCGTATGCCATTCACGTAGCCGCTCAGAAGCGGAAGATGGCTGCTTCCATGACGTATAGGCGTCTCTCGGAGCAGTTTACCCAGCTGGCTGAAGATTTGTCTGCTCAGGTAAATGCAGAAGGCGAGCACCGGATGAGTACCGGGGAAAGGATCAAGGCGCAAAAAATGGCCAACGACTATCTGGTAAAGTCGCTGGAGATGAAGCAGAAGGCTGATCAACTTATGAAGGAAGCCTCCGTCAAGTCACCCGTTGTTCAGCAGATTGACCAGTCGAGGCAGTACTATCTGAATCGCAAGGCTCTGGAACAAATACCCGTCAATTAGTAACCAATGAATCAGTTTTGATTTAACCCTATGAAAGTAAGCAGCCCGACAACCGCTTCATCTTCAAAAAATGCACTTATCCTTTTCATGCTCCTGCTACTGGGAGGGTTGACACTGGTGAGTTGCAAAAAGGATAAAGAGGATGAACCCGAAGCCTCAAAGATGACGCTTTCTGCAACCCTGGAAGGAAAGCACTGGGAAGCGGATGGTTTTTTGGTGGAAAGAACTTCCGCTACCGTTACCAGTGATGCTGCCCTGGATGTTTCGGCCTGGTCAAGTACCGGGGCAATACGGATGCATCTCTACGTATATGGGGTGGACAAGCCGGGCACCTATACGGTGAACAACCAGCAAAACAGCCGGCAGAAAGATGCCCGGTTAGAAATAACCGGATCACCGGAGGGGTTTTCCCCCTTCTTCGGCTGGGGTCCTGCCAGGTATACGGTTACCCGGATAGAGGGAAAACACTACACCGGCACCTTCACCGCCAGTTTCTTCGACATCACCCGTAACAAGACTATTGAGGTGAAGGATGGCAGGTTTGACGTGCGGGAGGGCATACAAGCCGAAGAGTAAGGAAAAAATCAGACTTTCCGCTAAGGGAAAAAGAAAATAATCAAACATCGCAAGTGGTATGTGGTGTAAACAACATTCCTACAGGCAGCCGGCCGTACACGCCTGCGAGGACTGCCAAAGGGGGCTCTGTGAGACCTGCTCGACGGAGTTCCGTCCCGTACTTTGTGAGGATTGTGCCCTGCACCGGAACCAGGTCGAAAGGTCCCGGGCAATCAGGGAACTGATTTACCTGGGCATCGCCTTCGTGCCAGGGGACGTATTTATCACTGACCAGGAGCATGATGTCAGGATTGCCCAGAACCAGATTTACTACTTCTGCTACATGGGATACATCTTTGCCGGCATCGTAGCCGGCTGGCGTTTCCTGTTCTCGCGATTGGGAGGTACGAACATAGTTTCATGAGGATCGACGCTGATTGTCCACTACGTATTCAAGGTCTTCCTTTTCAATATGCCGGGCTCACTGCTTGTGCCTTACCTGGTGTTCAAAGACATTCGCTGTATTGTGAGGGCCTATCAAATGGAGCAGTCCATTCCCGCTTCTGGCGGATAATCAATTATATATAATTTGTATTTCTTTCCCAACGGATAAAAGGCTATCCGTTGGCTAGCACTTCCATTCCCCTTTTGTAAACCACTTTAAAAAGTCTATTACATGCATCCCTTTTATTCTTCCCTCCGCTACATGCATTATTTCCTGGTTATGTTGCTTGTCATCGTTTCAGCTGTCTCCGCCAGGGCTGATTCTACACCAGGTTCAGGGGTTTTGGTTGCTTACGGGTACAGGGCCAGTGATCCTTCCCTGCAGAAGGCCTACGGCTGGGCTACAAGGATGTTCAGGCGTACAGAACCTGCCTGGCTGGACAACGCCCTCGTCATTCCGGTGTGCTTTTCGGCCGGCCGGAAGCAAGGAGTGATCTCCTGCACGTTGATCCTATCGGTTACGGCCCAAGGGTATGAGCTGAAGGTGACTAGTGTCTATCATTCGGGCAATGGCTGGGTAGAGGACAGGGGAAATCTGAATGAAATTCCTTCACTCCTCGACTGGCAGCTGACCACGCTGCGGCATGGGTTCGAGGAGTGGCTGCTGACGGATCAGATCCCTACTCCTGTCATCAGCCACTCGTACCTATGAGTAAAGCTAAAAACCTTTAAGAAAAATCACTTCTTCTGCGTCCTTACGCAGGATACCTTCTCTCCATGCTCCCTGCAAAGACAGTGTTTTGCTGTGGCAGCTTTATGCTCCTGCTGGCCTACACGATACCAGGTGGCTGCAGTAAAACAGTGCAATCACTAACAGCAAATGAAGGTTGGAGTGCAGAGGTCTTTCAGTTAAAACTCATATCTTGTTTCTGGCCGGTCCTCATTGACAACTTATAGAAAAGGCAACGGGCCCGTAAGGGCAGCATCCAGGTGCTATTCTGATACTATGTCTCCACCCGAACAAACTGATTATGTTAACGAGGATGCCCGGTTGGCAAGCCTATGTGTTGCTTTTCTTGCCTCCCGGTATTACAAGAAAGCCATAGGGGACATCCGGTATGTGCGGGAACAGGCTATCGGGGATTTTCTTAAGGAACATCTTCCCGCCCCGCAACCCGAAGCGGAAAGGCTTGAAGAGATTGTGGTAATGATCCGGAAAAACTACTACCGGTATTTTTAACCATGATCTCACCCGGCAACTTAACTACGTACACCATCGGATCAAACAACATACTGCCGCTATCACCAGGAACAGTGAGTCAGAACGTTAATGGGTAGTGGTTAAGTAGAGGCTGATTTTAGAAATTGGTAACTTAGGAAGAAAGGTTTAAAAAGCATATGATTCAGATTACCAAGGCATGTCCTCATTGCGGTAGTATTGACTTAGTGAGCAACGGCCATAATAAGAAAAACGGTAAGCAAAAAGTATTACTGTAATGGCTGTGACAGATACGGCACTTTGGATGCAGCTCCCCGCTATAGTGAAGAGCGCAAAGAAGAGATTCTGAAAGCCTATTTTGAAAGACCCAGTATGCGGGGTATTGAACGCGTTTTTGGCGTAGCCCGGCAAACGGTCTCTGCCTGGCTCAGGCAGCAAGGCGAAAAGCATCCGGATCTGGAGGCTACCTTGGGTGATGTGCCTACTGAGCAGGATGTGCTCGAGTATGACGAATTGCAGCACTTTGTCAAAAAAAAGCCAAAAGCGCTGGCTCTGGACGGTAATCAGCCGGAAAACACGTAAAATCATTGCTTTCTTTATTGGGGACCATAGTATGGAGAGTTGTAAGATACTTTGGCAAAGAATTCCCGAAAGATTACGCTGCCAGACCAGCTTTTCCGATTTCTGGGAAGCATACAATTTTATCTATCAGCAGACCGGGCAGCATCAGAAAGTAGGCAAAGAATCCGGTCAAACTAACCACATGGAACGCTGGAACAATACCATCGAGTCAGTGGATGGGTAGACTTACCCGAAAGACGCTTTCTTTTTCTAAATCTGACTTTTACAATGAACTCGTCATCCGCCTTTTCATTGTCCGCTACAACCTCAGTAAATCAGTCTCTACTTAACCACTACCGCCAACCCTTCCGGTAAGGCTTCGGCTCAGGCTACATTCACACAAGCGACCCTCTTCGAGTCAGTCTCTGACAAACTGCCCGCTCCGGCGGTGCCGCAACAGGTGGACCTGGTAGCGGCTGAAGAGATTGAACAGCTGCACGACCTGATCATGGCCCAGTACGAAATGAGCCTCTACGAGCGGCGGATTTTTATCAAAACCATTGAGCTGTTGCCTGATTCGGTAATTGATCCGCAGGGTATTGCCGTTTTTGAGCCCATTTACATTGATGCCCGGGAAATCATTTCAGACAGTAATCTGAAAGGCAAATCCGCCTTCCTGGAATTGCAGAAAGCAACCAAGAGCCTCATCCGGCACGTATGTCATATTGCCGAGCAGGACGGCTTGCTACAGACGGGTCTGATGAGTTCGGCCAAGTATCTGAAAGGGAAGGGAGTAGTGCGCATACACATTGACCCTGTGCTGCATCCCTACCTGAAAAAGATCAAGGGGCAGTTCACGGCCGGGCAGTTGAAAGCATTAGTCAAATTCAAAAGCTATTACTCCCAGTGCCTCTACGAGCTATTTTCCAAAGCCAACAAGCCCCACGGGGAGCTGCTATACCTTCCCCTGGATACCTTGCGCAATATTCTTCGGGTAGGGGAGCAGGAGTATGAGCGTTATTTTGACTTCAAGCGGTTTGTATTGCACCAGGCCCAGAAGGAGTTGGATAGTACCCCTTACGCCTTTACCTTTGGGGAGAAGAAAGCCGGCAAGAAGGTCATGGGCATTCTGTTCTATTTTCCCACTCAGGTCGTTCACCTGCCCTAACGCTTTTCCATGAATTTTACCGATCTGGTCTCCTCCATCCGGCTTACCCACCAGATACTACAGGAAGATACCGTCAAAGCTGTCAACCGGAATCTGACGGTGCGCAACTGGTTGCTGGGCTACTATATTGTCACCTACGAGCAGGGCGGGGAAGACAGGGCCGCCTACGGAGAGGGGCTATTGCAAAAGCTGGCCGAGCGATTGGATAAAGAAGGCTTCTCTTACCGGAACCTGAAACTCTACCGGCAATTTTACCAGACTTATTCTCACCTGGGCAGTGTCGCTTTTCCCTTACTGCAAAGCCTGGCGCCAATTGGGCAGACACTGTCTGCCCAATTGGAAGTGCTGCCGGTGGAGGCAAATCAGGTAGGGGTGCCGTCCCAAACACTGGTGGGAAAGCTTTCCTTTTCCCACTTGGTGGAGCTCTTGCCAATGGAGGACCCTCTCAAACGCGCTTTCTATGAAGTAGAGTGCATCAAGGGCAACTGGTCCATCCGGGAACTGCGCCGTCAAATCGATACGCTGTACTTTGAGCGAATGGGCCTGTCGAGGGATTTGGAAAAGCTCTCCGACTACGTGCAGGCCAAAGCCGTTCAGCTCACACCCAAGGATGTGCTGCAGAGCCCCTATACGTTCGAGTTTCTGGGCCTCAAAGCCAGGGATGTCCTGCCGGAAAACGAGTTGGAAACGGCCCTGCTGGACAATTTGCAGGACTTCCTTCTGGAACTGGGCAACGGCTTCTGCCTGGAGGCCCGCCAGAAGCGCATCCTGATCGGAGACGAGTATTTCTTTGTGGATATGGTCATGTACCACCGGCTGCTGCGTTGCCATGTGCTCATCGAACTGAAGACAGACGCCTTCCGCCATGAGTACCTGGGACAACTCAATAGCTATCTGGGCTATTACCGGAAGGAGGTAATGATGGACGGAGAGAACCCGCCGGTGGGCATTCTGTTAGTAACGAACCAGAACAAGATACTGGTCGAGTACGCCACGGCCGGCCTCGACAACCGGCTGTTTGTGCAGCAGTACCTGATCGAACTTCCCAGCAAAGAAAAGCTCCGGCAATTCATCCAGTCACAGCTATAATTTACTGGTGCATATAAGTATTTTCCCTTAGGCAGGTGTGGTAAGCCAGTTGGTTGCAACGAACACCTGTTTATACCACAATTCCCTTCGCGACTAGTTTTTGGTACTGCCGTTCCAGCATCATACCGTCTTCTAACCCATCCGGACCGTGCAGCAGGTGATCGTAGATATTTTTGCAAAGTGTTATCTCTTGGGAATTACTCACTCGGTTGCGCAGTTCCAGGTAGCTGACGTAAGCCAGTTCGTGGAATAGGTGCAAGTTGATATACCCTACTTTATTGGACAACGGATTGGAATTGGCCGGATCAACCTCCACCCACAGGAGCCGGGAGTCGGAAGGGGCCCAGCGGATTCCCGCCTTTCTTGGCGAAATTTGGTGGACCATACCAGACCTGAAGATCACATAAATGAACTCGCCAAAGCCATTATGGTTGGAACTATCGATTCGGGCCTAAAGTAAGACAGAAGCAGTAAAAGTATTATGGGTCAATTAGTTAAGTATATTTGTATCATGAAACGGTCGTTTTTTGATAATGGCGGATTTGTCTCATAAACTCATTCTAAACTGAGAAAAAGAGCGAAAAACAGTCATATTATCACTATTGGCGGCTAGTGATGACATTGTGAGACTGGCTATCTTACTTTAGGCCCGAATCGATAGTTCCAACCAATCTCGGAGAAATACAAGGTGTGCGGCATATTGCGTCCGGACCACGCAGGAAAACACTACGATATAGACATTATCACCGGGGCAACGGATGCTCAAATGCAGGAGGCTAAAAGAGGCACTGTATTGGATAGCGAATTAATTTGTCCCGAAACCGGTGAGCGGTTTAGTGTTGCAGCCATCAGAGGCGACCGTCGCATGAACGGCCAGTCCATATACGGCCTGCGGCTCTGGGAAAATGATGACTTGGTACCCCGACCAGACGATGTGTTTGGGGAACGCCTGTATTGCATCAGGTATCTGGAAACGTATTATACTGGTAAGGAGAACGGCCACACGGTGAAATACTCCAAAGCCGAAGCGGAGGCCCTGCCTAATTTTACTGTGCTATTGGAGGACTGCGAATTGAAAAAGTGCCAGCGGCGGCACTTCGTTGCTCCAAATGAACACGACCTGCAACGGGACGCAACCGTGCTTTCCCTGCTTCGGGAACGCTTCGCCGAATGGCAGGAAAAGGGATTTATTCCATCTAAAAGAATTGAAAGAGGATATAATACTGAGCAGCCGGTTCGTGAGCGGGGTTGGACATACTGGCACCATTTATTTATGCCAAGGCAGTTGTTCTACCATGGTTTGTTTTTTAGCTATATCAATCGTAATGATCAGCATCATACAGCTTACGGTCTTCTCTTGCTTGCAAGAATTATTAACTATAATTCCAGATTATCTAGATGGAGGGGTAATGCCAGTGTTTCAGGAGGAATTGGCATAGTAATGGAAACTTTCGCGAACCAAGCGTTAAATACTGTTCTTAATCCAGCTGCTCGTGGTTTTACAAGCTTTATTGATTCTGTTGATGCATTTAGTAAACTACCAAATGATATTATAATAAAAGCAAAAAACACAACCCACCTTTTGGATGCTAGGCTTGTAGCGGAAGAAGTAGACTTATGGATCACTGATCCCCCGTATGCTGACGCAATTAATTATCATGAGTTAGCAGACTTTTTCAATTCTTGGTATGATAAAAACCTTACCAATACTTTCACAAACTGGTACGCCGAAAGTAAGTCGGCGCTGGCCGTTAAAGGCCGGGGGCAAAGCTTCAACCAGAGCATGGTAGATTGCTACCGTAATTTTACCAGGCACATGCGCGACAATGGTGCCCAGGTAGTAATGTTCACCCACCAAGATGCCGGTGTGTGGGCCGACTTGGCCTTAATTCTTTGGGCGTCGGGATTACAAGTAACCGCCGCTTGGACTATCCAAACTGAAACGGGGGCTGTTGGTATTAAAACCGGTAACTACGTTCAGGGAACCGTCTGCATGGTGCTGCGCAAGCAACAAAGCCAGGAAGTAGCCTTTCTTAGCGACATTCAGAGCGACGTGGAGTACGAGGTAAAAGAAGCCCTGCGGCAGATGACCGCCCTGGATGATAAGGAAGACCCTAACTTTGCCGATACCGATTATCAACTTGCCGCCTATGTAGCCGCCCTGCGAGTCATTACTGGATACAAAAACATCGAAGACATTGATGTGCAGTACGAACTTACTAGGGAGCGCAAGCCGGGTGAAGTAAGCGAGGTGCAGAAAATCATTGATAGCGCCGTAGTCGTTGCCTGCGAATACTTAGTGCCTACCGGTTTTGATTCCGGCGTGTGGCGCATGCTCACCGGGGAGGAGCGTTTCTACATGAAAGCCCTCGAAATTCAGAGTCACGGCGAATACCGCACCGGTGTATTCAGCGAACTGGCCCGAGGTTTTGGCATCCGCGATTACAAGCCTTTCCTCAAATCGGGCAAAGCCAACGAAACCCGCCTGATGACCGCCCTAGAATATGGCAACAAACAATTGGGCGGCCCGGGCTTCGACAAGAGCCTGGTGCGGCATCTGCTGTTTGCCATCCGCGAAACGAGCCGAAACGAAAATCCCCGTCCCGGCCGCCAGTGGCTTTACGATGAACTACCCGACTATTGGGGCAGCCGGCAGCGCCTCTTAAAGGTATTATCCCACATGATACGGTGCGGTGCTGACATCCCCTCTTGGGAGCGGGATGTAGAAGCAGCCCGAATTTTGAGCGGGTATATTGAAAATGATACCCTATAACACTTAACTTATAAGTAAATTAGCGCAACCTTTTCTTGACACTTAACTTATAAGTGAATACCTTTGCAACCCTTGAGGATTTATCTGGTGAACTGGCTACGCGCTTTGTTCGTTATTACTCTGTGCGGTTCAAAGATGCACATGATGATTTAGAGGAATATAAGTAGTCAATCAAAATTAGGGATAGGAAACCGGGTTAAGTCAGGTTCAGAGAAATCAAGAGTAAAAGTGGTCCCAAAGCCGGTCAGAATTTGGGAGAGCGCCTGGTTGAGCAGGACCAAAGAAAGGTAGTCCTGGGCTTTGAGCCAGCCGTGTTTGATCTGCTTCCAGAGTCTTTCGATGCGGTTGAGGGAGCTGGGCAAGAAAAACACATAAAGCCCTTTTGTTTCCCACTCTTGTTGTTTGGCTTGAAAGGCAGCACTGGTGTGAAGAGGGCATTATCGAGCACCACAAGGGTGGGTAGTTGAAGGGTTTGGGCAAAGTCAGTGATGGAATCAATAATAAACTGCGAATTGAGACTTTCCCCTTTCTGATAGCTGGTCAGCTTGCCGGTGGTGGAAAGCAAGCCAAACACGTTTATTCTACCACTATGCCGCGATAAGATACAAGCCTGCTGGCCCTTTTTAATCCACCCGTAAGGAACCGTAGGCATGAGCGAAAAACCACTCTCATCTCCAAAACAAAGATCAATGTAACCGGCTTGGGCCAGCAGCAGTAAAGTCAGCAGAGTCAGTCGTTTCTGCTCGTATTCATTTTCATCCTGCAAAGGCTTTACCCATTTAAGCGTTTCCAGCGGTAACCACTTTTTTAAAAACCGCTTCAATGTACTCTCACTTTGGCCCAACTGCTTTTCGATCTGCTCTTTAGCCAGTTTTACGCGCTGATTTTGCTTTTCGATCTGCTCTGCTATCACTTGCACATGGAACTGATTCTCCAGCTTGAGCAAGGCTTTCCCTGCCCCTGCCGGGCTGGTGTTGCAAGCCCTTCACCCCAGCATTTTCAAAGCGGTTCATCCACTTGTAAATACTTAGGTCCTTGACTTGAAACATCCGGGCCAGTTGTTGCACCGAGTGGCCTTGATGAGACAAAAGAATAGCTTGGCACCGATTGCGGAATGAGTGGCTTTTTCCTTTTTATACCCTTCTTCTAAAGCCTGTTTCTGCTCCGGGGTGAGTTCTTTGATGTAATACCCCAAATTTACCAACTTCCGATTTCTTATCCCTATTTTTGATTCGCTACTTAGTGAGTTTGAAAAGTTCGTTGTAAGCCATCAAAATGAAGCTGATGTTCAAGAAGAGTTAAACGATTTGTTAGGTTGGCTTACGGATCGGTTGGGAGAGCGGCATGGGGCAAAGGACAAATATTTCCGGCATGAGGGGACAGCCCAAGCCTTGCCTCCGGAGGCCAGATTTTTAGAGATGGAGTATGAAAAGAATTTGCGGTTGTATTGCCTGCGCCTCTCCGACCACGTAGTTGTCTTGTTCAATGGGGGCATCAAGACCAAGGGCGCAGCTACCGCCCAAGAGTGTCAGATAGTACGGCCTCATTTCTATAGGGCTAACCAATTGGCAAAAGCAATAGATGCAGCAATCCGGAACGGAGATGTACGCGTAAGTGCAGACTTAAAAAAATTAGAATACAATCCCGATTTTGAGCTAGAACTATGAAAGCAAACGGAATTCTTGCAAAAGCGTTAACCAGCATCCCGGCGGATACTAAAATATTTACCCATAAACTGGCAGATATTGCTGACCGGGTGGATGCGTTACTTGCCCAGAAAGGGTGGAGCCAGAAAGACCTTGCCCGGGAGATGGGAAAGCAGGAGTCTGAAGTAAGCAAATGGCTCACTACGCCTCATAATCTAACCCTGAAGAGCATTGCCAAACTCGAAGCTGCCTTGGGTGCCGAGATTATGCAGGTAGCCGGCAGTGCCCAAGCAGGTAAGCAATACGTTTACCTGACAGTACATGCACAACCTAATATGGCCCTCCACCAAGCCTCAGACAGCCTTATGACTACTTCCTTATCGGTAAAGGCAGTAGAGCCCGTTCTGGTGGATCAGGCTGGTTCAGATTCAGATATGAGTGAAGTTACCGCGGCATGAGTACAGATATAAAATCTCCCCGCGTTAATCCGAATCTGATTCACCTGCGTGAAATTATCCTGCTGGAGTCATCCTTGGAGAGCAGTGAAGAATTCCTGAAATCCCCCGTTAAACCACTTGGTTGTGAAGTCAAAGTTGGTAATCTGATCGGTGGCAACCCGGATAAAAACAATTTCAGCACTAGGTTGGAAATTCAACTGATAGGTCAGGATGAGCAAGGGCAGGCTTTAGGGTTGAAAGCCCGCTTTCTGATTCACTTCAGGTTTGAGGTGGACAATTTTACGGATTTTGTTCAGCACCGGGATAAAGAGCAAGCTATCCTTGATAGTAAGTTAACATTAACGCTCCTTAATATTGCCTATTCAACCACCAGGGGTATGGTGCTCAGCCGTACCCAAGGAACTTTTTTTGATGGGGTTATCCTTCCTGTCATTGATCCTGCCGTTTTTTTGTCCCCCGTTTCTCCAACTGCTCAGTAAGCTTGCAGTCCAATGATTAAAAGGTTTTCGTCGCGCACCCACCGGCTGGATGCGACAGTGCTTAACCAGCACTTGCAAGGGGCGAGAGCCTACGACCGTATTGCCGGATACTTTAGTTCTTCCATTCTAGAGGTAGCTGGCGAAGCCATTGAAAGCATGCAGGGCAAGGTTCGCATCATCTGCAATTCAGATTTGCTGCTGCAAGACGTAGAAACAGCCCGAGCCGCCGAAATGGCTATCCGGCGCGAGTGGACCCGCAGAATAGATGAACAAGTATCCATGGCTGGCATGTCACGCTTTGCCAAATTGCACGCCTTACTGACTTCAGGTAAACTGGATGTACGTGTGCTGCCCAATGAGTATTACGGGTTAATTCACGGGAAGGCCGGCGTAATTACGAAAGCCGATGGCACGAAGGTAGCCTTTATGGGCAGTGTGAACGAAACGTGGAGTGCCTGGCGGTTAAATTATGAAATACTCTGGGAGGACGATTCCCCGGATGCAATTGAATGGGCGCAAGCTGAGTTTGACGTACTGTGGAATGATCCGCGTATCGCCCGATTGTCAGATTTTGTTGTAAAGGACATTGCCCGTATTGCCAAACGCAAGATTATAAGTCTGGATGAATGGAAAAAGACGGCTGAACCGGCAGGAGCGGTAATTGAAGCACCAGTGTACCGCAAGGAATACGGTTTGTGGGCGCATCAGAAATACTTCGTTGACTTGGCCTACAAAAGCCACGTATCAGGTGCCGGTGCCCGTTATGTGCTGGCTGATATGGTAGGGTTGGGCAAGACCATTCAACTCGCTTTAGCAGCCCAGTTGATGGCTTTGGCAGGTGACAAACCGGTACTAATTATTGCCCCAAAAACGCTGATCTGGCAATGGCAGGAGGAAGTACGGCATCTTTTAGATATGCCCTCAGCAGTGTGGGACGGCAAGCAATGGACTGATGAAAATGGAATAGTGCATCCCAGTACTGGTCCTGAGTCTATCCGGAATTGTCCCCGGCTGATTGGTATTGTCAGCCAAGGATTGATCACCCGGGGTAGTGAAGCTACAAAGCACTTGTTAGCACAGTCTTATGAATGTGTGGTGGTAGACGAATGCCATCGGGCCCGGCGCAAAAACCTGCGAAAAGACGGAGAAAACGACCCGATTCAACGGAACAATTTGTTGGCGTTTATTTACCAACTGGCTTCACAAACGAAGAGTATGCTTTTGGCAACGGCAACTCCAGTGCAGTTGTATCCGATTGAAGCCTATGATTTACTAGAGGTTTTAAGCCAAGGTAATGATTTTGTGCTGGGTAATGCCAATTCGATCTGGCGAAAAGATAAGAAAAGAACGCTGCGCTTGGTAAGTGGGCAGGAGCAGTTACCTGATACTGAGACCATAATGTGGGAATTTGCGCGTAATCCACTTCCCGCATCTGATGAAAAACCATTATTACTGTCAAGAATACGGGAAACTTTAGACTTGCTGCCAAACCAAGCCGTAGCGGATGGGGGTAAACTTCCCCAATTAAGACCGGCTGACCGGCAGCGGATGGTAAGTTATGCATCTGAATTTTTTAGGCAGCATAATCCTTTTATCCGGCAGATTGTTCGCCGTACCCGGGATTTTCTGGAAAATGAGATTGATCCCTCTACTCAGGAAACCTACTTGAAGAAAGTAGAGGTGAAGCTTTTTGGGGAAGGTGACCAAGAGGCTATCCTGCTCCCTGGGTACCTGAATGATGCTTACCAGACGGCTGAAGACTTCAGTTCCGTGCTTGCCCAACGCATGAAGTCCGCCGGGTTTATGAAAATGTTGCTGCTTAAGCGAATGGGCAGTTCAATTGAGGCGGGAAAACGGACGGCTACGAAGCTGTTGGGCGGTGGGTGGAGCGACTTGGACGAGGAAGAAGAAGACGCGACAGATGAAGCAGAAACTTCTACCGAGCAGGCCACAAAGACCCCTGTGTCCTCTTTACTAACCCGTACCCTGACCCCAGAAGAAAGAGCACTTTTAACCCGGCTCATTCAGCAGTTGCAGCGGTATGAGGATAAAGACCCGAAGTATTTCAAGTTGCATGAGCTTCTTACCCAAGGTATTCCGCAGGATCGGACTCCCTGGCTGGAATACGGCTGTATTATTTTCAGCCAGTACTATGATACTATCTGGGATATGGCCGAACTACTTTCCCGAGAATTGCCGGCAATGGAAATTGGTTTATATGCCGGAGGAAGCAAGGCGGGTATTATCCGGGATGGCAGATTTACCACGCGTAGCAAAGAAGAAATGGTTCTTCGTCAGTTTATGTGAAGGGGGCACTAACGACAAAGCAGCCGGTGTTTTACAGGTATGATTACTTCTTTATTGCTACCTGATTCCTGTCTTTGTATACAAAGTTTATATACGCAGGAGAAAGTGTTGGAATGCAGACTCCAATCCCAAACTACCGTTGCCTCTTGTCCGGACTGCAAACAGGAACAAAGGGCGGTTCATAGTCACTGTCAGCGGAAAGTAGCCGACTTACCCCGGAGTGATTTTTCGGTAAAGCTGCTGATCGTTGTACGACGTTTCTTCTGCCGTAACGATGATTGTTCCAGAAAGACTTTTGCTGAACGCCCTCCGTTTCTTTTACCCTATGCCCGCCGCACCACTCGTCTTAACAGAAACCTGATTACGCTTGCTTTTGCCACCAATGCCCAAACGGGCAGTAAATTGTCAGCGGTACTGGCCATGCCCGTCAGCAGCTCCACGATGCTACGGCTCATGCACGGGCAGGTGACAGAACCCGGATCAGCGCCGGTTGTGCTGGGCGTAGATGATTTTGCTACCTGTAAGGGTAAGAGCTACGGAACCATCCTGGTAGATATCGAAAAACAGCAGGTAGTTGACTTACTGCCCGGCCGGGAAGCGGAGCCTCTTACTAACTGGCTCCAAAGCCGTCCTTCCGTTTCCTTCATTACCCGTGACCGGGCTCCTGCCTATGCGGAAGCAGCCGCCGGCGGGGCACCGCAGGCGGTTCAGGTGGCCGATCGTTTTCATTTGCTGGTGAACTTAACAAACGCTTTACAGCGGTTTTTTGACGGGCAGGCTGATTGTCTCCGCAAGGCCGGCAGCGCATTATCGGAACAATCTCAGGCCAGCCACCAAGTTCAGCCACCGGATCAGCCAACGCCTGGTGCTGACCCTCAATCAGCGGGCAGTGAACCAGCAGCACCAACCGCTAAAAAAGCACCTACGGCTAAAGAGCTTGTATTCAATCAGGTAAAGGAACTACAAGCCAAAGGCCATTCCAGCCGGAGCATTGCCCGCCTGCTCTCGGTGAGCCGTACCCGCGTTACCCGTTACATGATCCACCAGCAATTACCAGCTTATTCTCCCCGGGTGGGCGGAACCAAATTCTCTCCCTTTGTAAAGTTTATTGAGCAAAACTGGTCCCAGGGCAAATGCAACCGCTGGCAGTTGTACCAGTTGCTCCAACAGCAGGGCTACACGGGAAGCTATGGCAACCTGTGTAGATTTCTTCACCGGTACCCGGGTCCCGAATCAGCCGGCATCAGGCCCGTTCGTGTTTCGGCACGCAAAGCCGCTTTTCTGCTTTCCCGGCTGCCGGAGGATCTGTCGGCCGGTCAGCAGGAAGAGCTTTCTGCCATTCTTGCTCACTGTCCGGCTGCTGCCGGCATTCACTGTCTGGCCACTGATTTTGTTGCTATGGTCCGCAACAGGGAGGCCGGACGGCTCGATGAGTGGCTCCAAAAAGCGGCTGACTGCCCGGTTGCCACTCTCAGAAGTCTTTCCAAAGGAATCCAAAGGGACTACGATGCGGTGAAAGCTGCTTTGAGTTATTCCTACAGCAACGGGCCGGTAGAGGGTCAGGTTAACCGCCTCAAGCTAATCAAAAGACAAACCTATGGCAGGGCCGGATTCGACTTGTTACGCAAACGGGTGCTGTTCAAAATATAGCCCCCTTCACATAAACTGACGAAGAACCGGTTTTCGTGAGAACTAACAACCGGGGCATTACTTGGGTAAACACCAGGGAGGGAAAGGCGATGAAGCCCCCGCCTCCTGCTACGGCATTCAAGGCGCTGGCAAGGCCGGCCGCCACCAGGAGCAATAGGGCATCGGAGGTTGTCATTGATTTATTAAATGAATTAACATTTATACAGACCGGTCTGTTATTAATAACCAAAGTAAAACTGTACCCAACTCCTCCCTCAGGGGATTGTTGTTTTACGACAGCCGTTTACGTTCAATCTCTTAGTATAATTATACAAGCGGTAAATTAACTAAGCAGCATCTTTACGGCTTCCTTGGCGGTAGCAACGGGCCAAGCGTCCCCGTGCACCTGGCTTTCCACAATGGCCCCTTCGGCCAGCAGGTAAATGCTCCTGGCAATCACTTCCTTATTCTTCCCTTCGGGCAAGGTCATCTGTGCCACGAGCCCCTGCACGTACCCCTGCATGGTGTGCTTGTGGGCTTTCACCTGCCCACGGATGGGATGAGCCGCATCGGGAAATTCAGAAGTTATGTTGAGGAAGGCACAGCCCCGAAACTCTTCCTGGACGAGCCATTGCGCCAAAAACTCGAAAATACCTAGCAGTTTTTCCGCCGGCTTTTCGTACCGGGCCAAGTAGGCCTCTAGGTCCCCCAGCCACTCGGCGTGTCGCTTCCGTAGGTAGGCCTCCCCCAGGGCATCTTTAGAGGGAAAGTGTTGATAGAAGGTAGCCTTCACCGTGTCGGCTTCCGCAATAATCTGCGTGATACCAGTGGAGTGATAACCCTGCTTATAAAACAAGCGCGAGGCCGTATCAATGATAATGTCCTTGGCGCTGTTTCGTTTGTTACGCATACTCAAATATATAACATACTTACCGGTCTGTCAAAATATACTTGAAGATTTTCTTAAATTTTTTCATCCTAACCATACACACATCCTTTCAACCTGACCTAACTTGTCTTTGGAAGGGCTTATCCCA
>JAUJMU010000001.1:0-225196 GCA_030446715.1 Cytophagales bacterium
TTTCCGGACTTACGTTTCCAATCGCCAAACGTGTTTTTCTTCGGTTACCCATAACAAGCGCATAAACACAATGTATATATTCCGCTAGCGGTTATCTCCAGAATCAGCAAAATAACAACCAAACCCCTACAACTCAACCTTCTCCTTACTGCTCACCGATGCCTCGGCCGGGGTCTCCGGGGCAAGGTTAAACTCGCCTTCCCATTTGGAAACTACGCAGGTGGCAACCGCATTGCCGACTACGTTGGTAGCCGAACGGCCCATGTCCAGAATCTGGTCAATGCCCAGCAGCAGCAGCAGGCCCTCCTGCGGAATGTTGAACGTGCTCAGCGTACCGGCAATGACCACCAGCGAGGCCCGTGGCACGCCGGCCACGCCCTTGCTGGTCACCAGCAGCATCAGCATCATGGTGATCTGCTGCCCCAGCGTAAGCGGGATGCCGTATGCCTGGGCAATAAATACCGTGGCGAAGGTCATGTACATGATCGAGCCGTCCAGGTTAAAGGAATAGCCCAGCGGCAGCACGAAACTGACGATCCGGTTGCTGCAGCCGAAGCTTTCCAGCGCCTCCACGGTACGCGGAAAAGCAGCTTCGGAACTAGCCGTGCTGAAGGCCAGAATAAACGGTTGTTTAATGTAGGCCAGCAACCGGCCAAAGGGCACCCCAACCGCCAGGCAGATACCCGACAGCACAATGCCGATGAAAAAGATCAGTCCGCCGTAGAAGCAGGCGATCAGGTATACGTACCCGCTGAGAATGCCGATTCCCTGCTTGCTGACCACCGCGGCCATGGCACCAAACACACCGTACGGAGCAAAATTCATTACAAAGTTGGTAACCTTGAACATCACGTGGGAAATGGCATCCATCGCTTTTACCACCACTTTGCCCTGCTCCCCGATGGCGGCCGTGCCGATGCCGAAGAAAATGGAAAACACCACAATGGGCAGGATTTCATTGTTGGCCATGGCGTCAATCACGCTGGCCGGGAATATATGCGAGATAAAACTTTTCAGGTCCAGCGCCTTGGCCGATACGCCGGAATCGGCACCCGACGGCGGCAGGGGAATGTTCATGATCTCGCCCGGCTTGAAAATATTGACCAGCACAAGTCCCAGCGTCAGCGACAGCAGCGTGGCAAATATGAAATAAGACATTGTTTTTGCCCCGATCCGCCCGACGGCGTTGAAATCGCCCACTTTGGCAATACCCACCACCAGCACCGAAAACACCAGCGGGGCGATGATCATCTTGATCAGCCGCAGGAAAATATCACTCAGCAGCTGCAGGTCGGTAGTCCGGAGAGACCAGCCACCGATTGTAAATATCGTTTCCGGGAAAAAATGACCGATGATCACCCCCAGCAGCAGCCCGATGAAAATGCGGGTAGTCAGGTTAATGCGTTTCATGTAGTGGTAAGTAAGGCAGTGGCATTCGGAGAAATGCCTTTATCTGCAAGATAAGAAAACCCAGGTACCTTTTCGACAGCCGTCCGAAAAGGGGCGGGGCGGCTTCTGCCCGGCACAAGGAATCCGTACCCGTCGGGCAGGAAAGTAAATAACACCCAAATCAGTCCGGCTTTTTATCCTGCACCGGCAATCCGGCTTTTGGTTTCTTATGATTAGCTTTAGGCTTCACATAACTATCGAGAGCCTGTCTGCATGATTCAGGTTGTCAGAAGAGCCCTCGATATTCTGGAGTACGTTGCCACCCGCCCGGAGAGGGCCTGCTCCCTCACGGAGATTGCTGAAAGCCTGAAGCTGCACCAGGCCACCTGCGCCAACATCATCAAAACCTCGGCAGATAAACAGTATCTGGAGCACGTAGGCCGGAAAAAAGGCTACCGGCTGGGCGCCATGGCCTACAATCAGAACCTGATACTGGCGGCCAAAGATATAATGGAGGAACTCACCGGGCGGCTGAACGAAACCTCGCTGCTGGGCATCCTGCGGAACCAGAAACGATTTATCGTCCACCTGGTCAATAGCGACCAGGACCTGCAGGTACGCAGCAAGACCGAACAGAACCTCTACGAAACCGCCAGCGGACGTTTGCTGCTGGCTTACCTGCCCGACAAGGAGAAAGACAACGTGATCGGTGCCACGGGTTGCCGCAGCCGCACATATGGCCCGAAGCCGGTAGCCGCGGGACGCTGCTGCAGGCGCTGGACGACATCCGGGAAAAAGGCTTGGCCGTGAGCCTTTCGGCCAAGCACATCGTGGGGCTGGCCGTACCTATTTACAGGGCGGGGCAGGTGATTGCCAGCCTCAGTGTGTTCCTGCCGGAGAGCCGCTTCACCGACCGCCACCGGACTGAGATTCTGGAATCTTTAAAAGCCGCGGCCCGGAAAATCAACGAATGGCTGGAGAAGGAGGCGTAAACCCGGTGATGCTTTTCAGGTTTTCAAAAGCACACTTATCCTTATCTTCCCATCCACCCGCCGTCTACGGTGAGAATGGTGCCGCTCACGTAGTCCGAGGCGCGGGAGGCCAGAAAAACCGCAGCGCCTTTAAAATCGTCCGGTTCGCCCCAGCGGCCCGCCGGAATCCGCGACAGAATGGACTTGCTACGTTCCGGGTCATTGCGCAGGGCCTCTGTGTTGTCGGTGCTGATGTAGCCGGGAGCAATGGCGTTGACCTGCACGCCCTTGCCGGCCCATTCGTTGGCCAGTGCTTTGGTGAGGGAGCCGATGGCGCCCTTGCTGGCCGCGTAACCCGGCACCGTAATGCCGCCCTGAAAAGTGAGCAGGGAAGCGGTGAAAATGATTTTGCCGCCCCCCCGGACAACCATATCCCTGCCAAACTCGCGGCTGATGATGAACTGCGAATTGATGTTGACTTCCATGACTTCGTCCCAGTATTCGTCAGGATGTTCGGCGGCCGGTTTCCGGAGGATGGTGCCGGCATTGTTTATTAAAATATCTACCGGCGGACATTCCCGTTTTACCTGCTCAATGAACCCGTAGAGGCCCGGCCGGTCCGAAAAATTGCACTGGTACCCCCGGAAACTCCGGCCAGTGGCCCGTACCGCCTGTTCGACGGCACTGCCCGAAAGCTCCAGCGAAGCCGATACGCCGATGATGTCGGCACCGGCTTCGGCAAGGCCAATGGCCATTGCCTTGCCGATGCCCCGCTTGCAGCCGGTGACCAAAGCGGTTTTGCCCTTCAGGCTGAATTGTTCAGGTATGTGCATGGTTGGATGTTTATATGGTTATATGGCTGCATTGCTCAATTGTTTAATTGCTGCATTGTCAGAGCAGCCATTCAATAGCTTCAACAGCTAATGAGGTACTTCATTCCTTCAGGATTACTGTCAATGGTCTCAAACACCTTCTGTACTTCCGCCAGGGGAGAAACCTGCGTAACACAATGCATCCGCGGTATGTGCCCTTCAGCGGTCAGTCTAATGACCTCCTCAAAATCCTCCGGTTCGTACACCCGCGCCCCGATCAGCTTGAGTTCCCGCCAGAAGAACCGGAACAGGTCTACCGGCTTCGGCTCCGGATGAATGGCGACCATCACGATCCGGCCGCGGACCCGGGGCAGTTGGGTCATTACCGCCACTCCGGCCGCTACACCCGAAACTTCAAAGACAACGTCGGCCATCGCACCACCCGTAAAAGCCCCGGTTGCCGCCACCAGGCCAGTTTCCCCCGGATTGACCGCTTCCAGCCCCAGCGACCGGATGAGTTGTAACCGGTGCGCGTTAGGCTCTGATACCATCACGTTGGTGCCTTTGTGCCTCGCCACAAGCCCGATCAGGATACTGATGGGGCCACCGCCGATTACGACCACGTGTTCTCCCGCCTCCAGTTGACTCAGCCGCACGTCGTGGCAGGCAACCGCCAGCGGCTCAATCGATGGTGCCGTGTTGCAGGGAGACGTTTTCGGGCAGTTTGTGCAGCGTATGAGCGGGTACTACCCAACTGGCCTGCATGCCGCCGGGAGAGTCAATGCCGATGTGCGTGTAACCGTTATCGGAAGGAACCGGAGTTCCGGGGTTCAGGGGCCGCACGGCTACTTTTTCGCCGGCCGCAAATCCTTCCACGCCCGGCCCGACTTCGGCAATTTCGGCGAGTAGTGCCTTTTACCAGCACATTCACGCCCGGCAGACTTTCCCCTGATCCGATGTCACGCTTCCCCTTACGGTAATTTCCCCGCCGCCCTGAGCCAGCACCTGACCCGTCTGGCTAAGCATCAGCAGCAGAAATATCCCGAAGCTGAGTACTGCTTGTAGTGGTGTTTTCATATAGGCTATCTATAATACTATTATATAAAAAAATTATAAATTTATACAGTAATAGAATAAGAAAGTATAATGCAAAGCTTGTCAAGTTTTTTAGCTATACTTTTTTATATTGTACTTTTCCAGCATCAAGGGCCTGCCGGATGAAATTTTACGGTCGGGACATGAACAGAATGCGGTTGGATGTCGGGGCACCTATCCATTATCATTGCTGGTGTTTACAGCATATTTGTCTGATGAGCATTCACATTGGCACCTCCGGCTGGAGTTACGACCACTGGCACGGCGTACTGTACCCGCACGGCATACCGCTCTGGGAGCGGCTGGGGCACTACGTGCAGCACTACCATACCGTGGAGCTGAACAGCAGCTATTACCGCTGGCCCACGCCGGCGGGGTTTAAAAGCTGGCAGCAGCGGTTGCCGGCGGGCTTTCTGCTGAGTGCAAAAGCACCACGGGGCCTCACCCATGCCCAGTGCCTCTACAAACCGGAGAAGTGGATGCTGCGGATTGCCAGTTGCTGGCACGAACTGGCCGGCAAGCGGGCCGTGCTGCTGGTGCAGCTTTCGCCGCTTTTTGCCTGCGACTACGACCGGCTGGCGTATTTTCTGGAACAGGTTCCGCACTGGATGCGGGTAGCCGTGGAGATGCGGCACCCGAGCTGGCACAATGACGCCATTTTTTCGCTGCTGGAGCGGCACCATGCGGCCTACTGCATCATGAGCGGTGCCCACCTGCCGTGCGTACTTAGGGTAACGGCGCCTTTTGTGTACGTGCGGCTGCACGGCCCCGACCACCAGCACCTCTACGGCGGCTCCTACTCCGACAACGACCTGCACTGGTGGGCTGACCGCATCCGGGAATGGCAATGGGCGGGCAATGAAGTATTTGTGTACTTCAATAATGACGGCGGCGGCAACGCCGTCCGCAACGCCTCCACGCTGAAATGGATACTGGGCTGCTGAGGGAAAAGACTGCTACGCTTCCAGCGCCTTGCTTTCCACCAGTTTGAGGGCGTAGCGGTTGATTACTTCCGGGGTAATGGCTTTTTCCTGGTGCACCCGGAGCAGTTGCCTGTACCCGGAATGCTGCAGGATGATCCGCTCCGACTCCTTGTTCTCAGGCCCGTTGAAAATAATGCCTTTCACGCGGATTCTGCGGCGCTCCAGCTCCCGGATGGTCAGCAGGGTATGGTTGATGCTGCCCAGGTAAATATTGGCCACCAGAATCACCTCGGCATCCAGCCGGGGTACCAGGTCAATCACAAAATGCTCATCGTTGATGGGCACCAGCACGCCACCGGCTCCTTCAATGATGAGGGTATTTTCCGTGTCAGGCAGCAGAATATTGGCAATGTGAATCTCTATTTCCTCCAGGCGGGCCGCGGCGTGCGGCGACAACGGAATGCTCAGCAGATACGCTTCCCGGTGAAAAACGGACTTCTGGTTGTGCACCAGCGTCATGACGGTATCGGTATCGCGGGGCTGGCCCGACTGGATCGGCTTCCAGTAATCGGCCTGCAACGCCTGCGTAATGATGGAACTGACCACTGTTTTGCCGCTCTCGGTCCCGATTGCCGTAATAAAATATCTTTTTGCCATAACGGTAAAGGTAACAGATTAAAAAGCCGGCTGGACATTCCGCGGCTGGAGGGCAGCGGCGAGTAGCCGGACCAGCGCGGCAATAGCTTCGTCCGGGCTGTACGTGTGCAGGCAGATGCGCAGTCGTTCTTCACCTTCCCGGACGGTGGGCGAAAGGATCGGCCTTACATCGTAACCCGCCGCCTGCAAGTGCGCCGCCACTCCTTTGGTCCGGGCGTTGCCGCCAATCCGGAGGACCTGAATCGGGCTGAGGCTGGGGATAAAAGAGTGGGCAAGTCCCTGTTCTGTTACTTCCTGCCGGAAAAGGGCTACTTTCCGGTGAAGGGCCACCGGCAACTCCGGGTGGCGGGCCAGAAAGCGGAATGATTCCCGCACTGACACCAGGCTGTGCAGCGGCAGGGCAGTGGTATAGATAAACGGCCGGGCGAAGTTGATCAGGTAATCCGTCAGCGTCCGGGACCCGGCTACGCAGGCACCGTGTACGCCCTAGCCCTTGCCAAAGGTGTAAATGCGGGCAAAAATCCGGTCCTGCGGGTTTTCGGCACAGGCAATGCCGCTGCCCGCATCACCCCACAGGCCGGTGCTGTGGGCTTCATCCCAGATCAGGTGGGCACCGTACTGCTCACAAAGGTTCAGCAACCCGTGCAGCGAGGGCAAAATCGCCGTCCATGGAATATACCGATTCGGCCACCACAAAAAGTTTCTCCCGTTGCCGTTTGCAGGCGGCGCCGGAGGTCGTCCGGGTCATTGTGCCGGAAAGCGAAGCGGCTGGCAAAACTCAGCCGGGCACCTTCTTTCAGGCTGGCGTGGATGTATTCATCGTAGAGAATGGTATCACCTTTTTGCGGAATGGCCGAAAGCACGGCCGTGTTGGCGGCATAACCGGAGTTGAACAAGAGGTTTCTTCCGCCCCCGAAAATCCGGGCCAGTTCTTCTTCCAGCTCCAGCACAAAGGCATTGTTGCCGAAATCAGCCGGGAGCCGGTAGCGCCGTTGAGGGCTCCGCCTGCTGTTGGTACACCTCCTGAATCTGCCGGTGCAATCCGGGGTTCCGGGCCAGACCAAGGTAGTCATTGGAACAGAAGTCCACCTTTCCGTCACCCAGCGACAGACGCCGCAGATTACCCGCTTCCTGCCGGGCGTAGTGCTTCCGATAATTTCCGTTCGATGGACTTCATGCCGGGGCAAAAGTACGCAGAAGCCTGAACAGTAGGTTGGTAAGGGTGCAGGTGCAGTATGCGGATTATTTCTTGTGGATCACCGCAAGGTTTTCTCTGAATTTACGCTGACAAAAATTCTTCTGCGGGCATCTGCGGCCTTATCTGCGATAATCTGCGGGAAACATCTGTGACGTTTGTACCACTAGCCGGCCTGATCAGCCTAACCCATCCCGAAATTCCGCTGGCGGCAGGCCTCAAAGATCAGTATCGCGGTAGTGGCCGACACGTTGAGGAATCCACTTCGCCGCGCATGGGTACTTTGATCTGTTTGTCGGCCCCGTACAGCCAGACGGAGGTGAGGCCGGTTGCCTCCGTGCCCATCACCAGAGCCGTGGGTTGGGTAAAATCCACGGCGGTGATAGTATTCTTTGCCGGTGAGGGCGGCGGCGTAACTGGTAATTTTATTCGTTTTCAGCCAGCGGAGCACTTCTCCGGAAGGTGCCGCCACCACGATTGGTAAGCAGGCGGCCAGACTGGACCGGATCGTGTTGGGATTGAACAGGTCCGTCTGCGGATCGCGAACAATGACGGCATCCACTTTGGCGGCATCAGCGGTGCGCAGGATGGCCCCCAGATTACCCGGTTTTCTCCACTGCCTCCAGCACAACCACCAGCGGGGCCGCCGACAGCTTCAGGTCGGCCAGGCTCAGCTGACGGGGTACGGCAAGGGCAATCACACCATCCACGTTTTCGCGGTAAAAGCCATCTTCCCGAATACCGGCGGCGTTACCTCAAACGCGGTCACGGCTGCATCTGCTAGTGCCTCCACGCCTGCCCGGTCACGGACTTTGCCGGGGCACACAAACAGGCTGTCGATCCGGAAGCCGGCTCTGGCAGCCAGCGTCATTTCGCGCAGCCCTTCAATCACGATCAGCCGCTGGGTGCGCCGTTCCGATGGTTTTTCGGTCAGCTTGATTACGTTCTTGATCCGGCTGTTCTGCAGGCTGGAGATAAGTTCCATTCATTACATAACTATATTTGAATATGTCCTGTTTTATGGGTCAGCAAAAGATATACTTACCGTACCGGAAGGCTGTTTGTAAGGTGTACAAATTCCTTATATCCAGTCATACGGAATGAAACCACACCATTACTGAGTCGCCTGATACGCTACTGCTGTAGTATCAGTTTCTCTAAACGGCTGATGAGAGGGGCTGATTGTTGTTCCTGAAACTTTCTCGCAAACAGGGCAGACGTGGCCAACAAAGCATTCAGGTCCGTCAGATCCAGAACTTTGGGAACCTCGCCAAGCGTTTGCCAGTCAATGTAATGACAGCCGTACTCATTGGATGCTGCATATTTCTCCAATGATGCCACCCGCTCAAAATCGTGGGTAATTTTATGGGCAAAAGGAGAGCTTCTTACAATGGAATGAAAAAATATTTCATCCGGAAGGAGACTGTGCTTATGAAAACTTACATAGTCCTGGTTGTTCCGGACAAAATCCAGAACATATTTTATGCATTGGTCAGTAAGAGACCACCATTGGGAGCCGTGGTACAAGGGAATCTTTGCGTACAGACGTTTGGGTATTACGTCCAGCAAACGGTTTGAAAGCTGGTGTAATCCCTGAAACGGCGCAGTCTTAAGATTGAGCAAATAGTTGTCAATAAAGTGGTAACGTGCCACGTACTTAAAAATAAAGTCCGGCTGAGAAGCATTAATGCCACGGTCAATCCGGATGAATTCTTTGTCGGATGAAAAACTATTTCGTATGTGCTCAATCTTTTTTACAGGAAAATCCGAGCCGCTCAGCAGGCAGTACCGCTTGAAGGAGCAACCGGAATCCACGGCTGATTCCAGCAAGTTCAGGGTAGCCTGAATCATACTATACCCTCCCCAGAATACTTTGATCCTACGGTTTCCGGTGAGGTAGGAAACATTATGCGACTCCGGTACAGCCTTTTTAAAAGCTGCTAAATCAGCCGCCTTATCCACGTGCACAAAAAAATGAGCCCATTCGCAGTTAAGCATTCGCACTAACCTGCTGAAATGGGCTACCTGATGATGCACAAGGATAAGATAAGCTACTTTGGAGACAGTCGGGCCGTAAAGTGGTACTGCAGAGTGTGACATAACTTCTCAGAATATGGAGCAGAAAACAATTGATAAATTTAACAATTGATAAATTTATAGTTGAACAACCTTTGGCTTATCTGGCTATATGGAAACAATTCAGAGAATGTTTTGCATTGCATAAAAGCGGGAACCGGTAGTTGAACTTAAGGTGTCAAGGCCTTCATGTTTATGAAAGCCTGTTTTCAGGAACTGACCGATTCGCAGTGGGAAATTATTGAAAAAATCATTGCTGATAAAAGAAAACGGTGACATTCTCTGCGCACCGTCTGCAATGCAATACTGTGGATTGTCTATACGGGCAGTCAGGGGCGGAATCCGGAGAGCAAATATCCTCATGGAGCGAATCTGCTCCAATGGCAGAGTGTATACTACTACTTCAGAAAATGGCAGAAGACCGGCGTATGGGAGCAGGTTCCGGACAGTCCGGTGGTGCAGGAGCGGATAAGGCAGGGCACAGACTGCAGGCCTGTGACCAGGCCTGCCGGCAAAGATTCACCCCGCACGTTACTGATCATTACAGTTACCGGGTAGAAATTGCACAAAGGCCGGAGTCAGCTAAGGGCTTTGTGCGCCGGAAAAACTGCTGGCCGGTCGAAAGAAGCTTCAGATGACTCAACTTCAGAAGAAGACCGGCCAGGGAGTATGAGAAAACCACAGATTCCTCCGAGGCTATGCTGCAGATCGCTTTTATTTCTTTTCTGCTGCCGGGACTTGCCAGATGAAATTTTAAAACATTCCCGTAAAGTGTATTTTACTTTTTATCCGGAACCTATTATACTGTAAACTAAGTTTCTATGTATTTAAGTGACCTCTTACTCTACTGTCATTCCCGGAGAGAATCTTTGTAGTTGAAGTTATTGTACCCCTTTCAATACAAAGATTCCCTCCGGGAATGACTGCGAGAGGAGGCTAACCTGGGATAACAACTTATTTAGTTTACAGTGTACTATGCAAAGGTGAACATCTGTTATTATGAACGAAGTGAAAAACCTGCAAAATCTATAAAGCTATATAATTCACTGCGCTCAGTACATTGTAAACCAAGTAAGTTGTTACTTTTCAGTATGACATCGGGAGGAGACAAGTCTGAAATATTAACTTATCTGATTTACATTGTACTCAATTACTTTTGCTTAAGTCCTGTTATCAATTCACCGGCTTTATTTGAAAAGACCGGTTTTTCCATTTCTTGAGAAGTTATAATACTTTTTTGTAGCTAATACAGGAGTGGATCATTACTCCTTCCCTTCCTTCGAACCCATGCGCTTGCGTTCGTTCTCGTCAAGGTAAATCTTCCGCATCCGGATCGCCTTCGGCGTTACTTCCACGTATTCGTCCTTCTGGATGTATTCCATGCATTCTTCCAGGGAGAACTGCACTTTAGGGGCAATTTTCACGTTTTCGTCCGTGCCGGAAGCCCGCATGTTGGTCAGTTTCTTGCCTTTCTGGATATTGACCACGATGTCGTTGGAACGGGTGTGTTCGCCGATTACCTGACCGGTGTACACTTCCTCACCCGGGTCCACGAAGAACCGGCCGCGGTCCTGCAGCTTGTCAATGGTATACGCCGTGCCCGGACCTTGTTCCATGGAAATCAGCGAACCGTTGATCCGGCCCTGGATGGGACCTTTGTACGGCTCATACGCTTTGAAGCGGTGGTTCATGATGGCCTCGCCCTGCGTGGCAGTGAGTACATCGTTACGCAGACCGATGATGCCTCGGGAAGGAATGTTAAACTCAAGGTGCTGCAGATCGCCCTTCGGCTCCATCACCAGCAGTTCGCCCTTGCGCTGCGTCACCAGTTCGATTACCTTGCCGGCAGAGGTTTCGGGAACGTCTACTACCAGCGTTTCTATGGGCTCATTGCGGACACCGTCAATTTCCTTGAACAATACCTGCGGCTGGCCTACCTGCAGTTCGTAGCCCTCGCGGCGCATGGTCTCGATCAGGATGGACAAGTGCAGGATGCCCCGTCCGAAGACAATGAATTTATCTTCCGTATCCGTGGCTTCAACGCGGAGGGCAAGGTTTTTCTCCGTTTCCTTCATCAGGCGGTCACGCAGGTGGCGGGAAGTTACAAACTTACCGTCGCGGCCGTAAAAGGGCGAGTTGTTGATGGTAAAGAGCATACTCATGGTCGGCTCGTCCACGGCAATGCGGGGCAGGGCTTCGGGCGTATCGGCATCCGATAAGGTATCGCCGATTTCGAAGTCTTCCAGACCGATTACAGCGCAGATTTCACCCGCCTTTACTTCGGATACTTTGGCTCTGCCCAGGCCTTCAAATACCTGCAATTCCTTGATTCTTACTTTTTTGGTAACGCCATTGGCCTTCATCAGCACCATATTGGCGCTTTCCCGCAGGGTTCCGCGAAAAACTTTGCCAATGGCGATCCGGCCTACGAAAGAGGAGTAGTCCAGCGAAGTCACCTGCATCTGGGCCGGGCCTTCATTGATGGGGGCCGCCGGAATATTGGCCACGATGGCGTCCAGCAGCGGAATGATGTTATCGTTTCTTTCCTTCCAGTCGGTGTTCATCCAGCCCTGCTTGGCGGAACCGTACACGGTCACGAAGTCAAGCTGGTGTTCGGTGGCCCCAAGGTTATACATCAGGTCAAACACCAGTTCGTGTACTTCGTCGGGGCGGCAGTTTTCCTTGTCGACTTTATTGATCACGAGAATGGGCTTCAGTCCGATCTGCAGGGCCTTGCTCAGTACGAAGCGGGTCTGCGGCATCGGGCCTTCAAAGGCATCAACCAGCAGCAGCACGCCGTCGGCCATCTTGAGTACGCGTTCTACTTCCCCGCCGAAGTCGGAGTGACCGGGGGTATCAATGATATTGATTTTGACGTCCTTGTACCGGACGGATACGTTCTTGGATACGATTGTGATTCCGCGTTCGCGTTCGAGGTCATTGTTGTCGAGAATCAGGTCTCCGAATTCCTGGTTCTCGCGAAAAATCTTGGAGGCGTGGATAATCTTGTCCACGAGGGTAGTTTTGCCGTGGTCAACGTGTGCAATGATGGCAATGTTGCGTATGCTCTGCATATAAAGGTTTAAAAATCAAGGCGCAAAGATACTAATAAACCCGGTTTTTTCCATCATAAGTTCCGTTACCGGAAAGTTAAGTTCTGAGCACGGCAACCGGGCACCAGCTTGGCGGAAAGCTGTAAATTGGCGGACCCGTTATTGGGAGCCTATTCTCCTGTTATTTCTACATAGTCTATGCTTATTTTCAGAAAGACGTTTCCTGCCTTTTTTGCCACGCTGCTCATGCTGGCCGTTGCCGCGCAGGCCCAGCCGGACGGGAGCAGAATCCAGGCCACCGACCTCACCCGGATCAGGCAATTCGGGCCGGTATACGTGGCACCCGACGGCCGGAAAGCCGTGTACACCCTGACCACCACCGAGCCGGACCCCGAAAAAGCCTTCGAGTACAATTACATCACCCATCTGTACCTGACCGATTTTACGCCGGGCAGCCACAAAGCCCTGACCCGTGGTCCGGAAAGTGCCCGGCAACCCGCCTGGTCGCCGGACAGCCGTTCGATTGCCTTTGTGCGGACGGTAAAAGGCAAGCCGCAGATTTTTGTGCTGCCCCTGAGCGGCGGTGAGGCGTATCAGATCACCCGGCACCCGTACGGCGCGGGCAGCCCTAAGTGGTCACCGGATGGCCGGCACCTCCTTTTTTCGGCCAGCCTGTCTTTCGGTGAATTGCTGAAAGATTCTACGCTTAATCCCAACAAGGCCGTACCCGGCTGGTCGCTGGAAAAACCCGGCTTCTCGCGCCATGAAGCGATTAAAACCTTCGAAAAAGGAGGCCCCAGGCCCGATCCGGACGGAAGCCTGGCGGAAATACGGGCGTACCTGGAAAAAAATGCCGAAGACAAGAAAGCCCGCGTTGTCAACCGGCTGAATTTGCAGGGCGAAGCTGAGGTGGAGCCGGAACTCAACTTTGAACACCTGTACGTGGTCGAAGCCCGCGAAGGGGCCACGCCCAGACCGCTGACCGGGGGCTTTTACTCCTACAGCAATGGCTACTGGATGCCCGGCGGAAAACGAATTATCTTTTCGGGTGTGGGCGACACTACGCTGCACCCCGACCGGGACCGCGAAAGCCGGATTTACACGATGAACCCCGACGGCACCGGCAAAAAGGTCCTGCTGGCGGACAAAGACAAACAATACACCAGCTTTTCGCTTTCCGGCGACGGCAAAACGCTGGCCTTTGTGCGCTCCGGCACCGAAGGGCTGAGCCGCCCCGAGTTTGGCCTGCTGAACATGGCCGATGGTAAAACGCAGTACATTGACCACGACCGGTCCATTACCAATCTCGGCTGGACGCCCGACAGCCGCTACCTCTACTTCACCAGTCCCGCCAATGGTGGCTTTCCGCTGTACCGGATCACCCCCAAAAACCCCAAAGCCGAACGGCTGACCGATTTTGAAACCGGCGTGGCGGCTTTTGGGCTGAGCAATGACAAGGTGCTGTTCGTAAAAACGGAAGTAGCCAATCCTTTCGAGCTGTACGCGGCCGGCCTGAGCCTGAAAAAGCCGGTACGCCTTACGGAGCACAATGCCCGGTGGCTGGCCGGTAAAAAGCTGAGCTTTCCCGAAAAGCACACCCTCACCAATTCACTCGGGCAAACGGTGGATTACTGGATCATGAAACCGGCTGATTCTGAGCCGGACCGCAAATATCCCCTGCTGCTGCAGATGCACGGCGGCCCTACGGCCATGTGGGGCCCGGGTGAAAGCAGCATGTGGCACGAACTGCAGTTTTTTGCGGCCCGGGGCTACGGCATTGTGTACGCCAACCCCCGGGGTTCGGGCGGATACGGCAGCGAATTCCTGCGGGCCAATTACCAGGACTGGGGTACCGGCCCGGCAAGCGACGTACTGGCCGCGGCTACCCAGGCCGCCAAAGAGGCGTGGGTGGATACCAGCCGCCAGGTAATTACGGGCGGCTCGTACGCGGGCTACCTCACCGCCTGGATCGTGGCGCACGACCACCGGTTCAAGGCCGCCTTTGCGCAGCGGGGCGTGTACGACCTCACTACCTTTATGGGCGAAGCCAATGCCTGGCGGCTCGTGCCCAACTACTTCGGCGGCTATCCGTGGCAGGATAACATTAAAAAGGTGCTGGACGAAAACTCTCCCCTCACCTACGTGGACCAGATCCGGACGCCGCTGCTGATCAAACACGGCGAAAATGACCTCCGCACGGGGGTGTCGCAGAGCGAAATGCTGTACAAGAGCCTGAAAGTGCTGGGCCGCGACGTGGAGTACGTCCGGATGCCCGGCGCCACGCACGAACTGAGCCGCTCCGGCAACGTCCGCCAGCGCATGGACCGCATTTTGCGCATCTACGAATTCATGGAACGCTACATCGGCGAACAGAAAGCCGCGGCACGGTAAGAGCTTGTTCGGGTATCATTATCGGTTATCAGCAGGATCGGTTAGATACAAACCATGACACATCCACTCCGCTTCCTGCTGCCCGTGCTGCTGCTGGTCCAGACCTTTGCCACCGCGCAAAGGCAGCAGGTGACTTCACCGGATGGTAAACTCCAGGCGGCTTTTGCGCTGCGGAACGGCAATTTCTACTACCAATTGTCCTGGCAGGAAAAGCCCGTCATCCTGGAGTCGCGGCTGGAACTGAGGCTGGCGTATTTCGGGAAAGATGTGCTGAAGCCCGATTCTCTCTGGCAGGGGCTGAGGTGGGTAAATACCGAAACCCGGGCCGCCGAGATCGGGCAAAGCGGTGCTTGGTTACCAGCCGCAAGGTGCCCCCTTACTCCCGTAAGGTTGCAGTTATCAGTAGCCCGGAAGGGCTGAGTTGGTTGTAGTGCTGGCGCGGGAGTCCTCCCGTGCCTTCCGCAAAGAAGCGTCCCGCTTCAAGCCGCCCCGGTCACAAATCAAACACGAATCTTATTTGACGGGCGGTTATTGTAATATTCCGGCGTTTTGAGTCTATCCCTTCAAGTATAAAAAATATTTTTCTTCCGCTGTCGGATTGCACAGAGACTTACCTTTAAAGAAGATGATAACCGGGTCAGAAAGGACAATGGGCCCGCCAACCTGCATCTGATCCGAAAGTGGGCCTTGCATTTGCTTTACAAAGACCCGGATAAAATCAGTTTGAAACGAAAACGTAAAAAAGCCGCTCGCGATAACCAGTGAGGAGAGCAGCCGGTATTTGAAATACTCCGGTATGGTAACGCGGTATTCGCTCCATGCCACCGGGATCGTATTCTGAAACTCCCATTCCCGCAGATCAAAGAGAAAATCTGACTGGATGGTGTAGCTGTATTCCACCATGCTTCCCTCTTTTACGTTGGGCATTGTGAAGTTCTTCAGATACCAGTTACTTTTTGAGAATCTTGATCCGCACATGCCGTTCGTGCACGATTTCAAAGCCATCCGTACCATACTTGAAGTAAGGCTGGCCGTAGTCGCCCAGTACTGCCGCTTCGGCGGCAGTGTCCCTGGCGTAAGACTGCATGTCGAGTTCGGCCATTTCTACCTTGCCGAACTTCATTGGCTCCTGCTGCGCAGTAAGCGGATGCGACAGGAGAAGGCATAAACTGGCTACGCATGCCGGCAGCAGCCAATGCAGTAAAGAGTGTTTCATGGAAAGTAAATAAAAATGAACAGGTAAACTTATACCAGAAGTGATAGTAAGACTATTGATTTTTAATGAGAAGCCAGAGTGGCTGCTGCGCTGGAGAAGTGGAGTGCTATTTTATGAAATAATACGGGCAATTAAAAATAGTTGACATTAATTATTTACAATCAACTACCCGTTAAGACAGGTTTCACAAAAAGGTGAAAAAAGTGGGAGTAAATAATGCAGTCAGCGAAAAAAGGCAAAAGGTATAGACGGGCAGGAATCAATGGCAAACCTTCAGACGGGCTGAGTTACAGACGGCAGCCGGATGCGCCAACCCGGCTTACGGGATGCGGCAAGGGGTCACTAACGGCTATTCATCTGCAGAACGCTGCTCTCCGGTATCCCTTTTAGGCACTTCAATGAAAAAGGTAGTGCCCTGATTTTCGCGGCTCTGAAACCAGATACGGCCACCGTGCCACTCCACTATCATTTTAATAACAGACATTCCCAAACCGACGGAAGGTTCGCCTTTAATGCCCGGTCGCCGGGCCGGTGTAAATTTATCAAACAAACCCGCATGCAGCTTCTCCGGAATGCCGATGCCGTTGTCGGCTACGGTAACCATCAGGCTATCGGTTTTTTCTTCAATGCAAACTTCAATCACCCCGTTGTCGTGGGTAAACTTGATGGCGTTGGAGATCAGGTTGTTGATTACCTGCATGAACTTGACCTCGTCGATATCGGCGAACAATGTTTCGGGGGCCGACAGGGTAAAAGTTTTGGCAATCCCATCTTCTGCTGACTGGTACTGCCTGATGACCTCCGCTACTTTCCGGATCAGGTCTATCCTTTTCTTTACGAGTTTGACGGATGCCGACTCCATAAATTCCTGATTCACAAACTCGCGGATCAGGCTGATGCCCCGCTGGCTGGTGTTTCTGATGAGTTCGATTACCTCGTTGAGTTCCGGGTTTTCGTAAGACCGGGCATGCCTGGTCAGTACGCCGCTCAGTCCCTGAATGGTGGCCAGCGGACCGGCAAGGTCATGGGAGAGAATTTCCAGCACGGCATTTTTCTTGGCTGTGTGTTTTTTCAGTACATCACTGTATTCCTTATGTCCGCTGATATCCTTGGCAAAGCCACTGATAATCAACTCGCCGGACGGCTGCGCCAGCACAAACGGGGTCAGGCAAATCCACCGCTCCGAACCATCGGGCCGCAGAATCCGGAACTGGAAGTCGTTTACAGGCTTCCCGCCGAGCAGCGTACGGATGTTATCGCACACAAAATTACGGTCTTCGGGATGAACGGTTTCCGCCAGTCCGGCCGGGTCGCGGATTACTTCCGCGCGGGTACGTTGCCAGACCCGCTCAAAGGCAGGGTTCAGGTAACCCATCGTGCCGGTGGTGGCGTTGTATTCAAAAATAACCTGACCGGTCTGCCCGGCAACCTGATGTAGATATTGTGGTGTCATGGAAAAGCAGAACAAAGTTCTATCAGCGGAGGGGGCAAATTCACATCTAAAATACAGTAATGTGCGGACTTGCCCAAGGTTATGTCCCCGTTGCTTTGGAGAGAACCTGGGTCATCACGTACACCAACCCGCCGACTGAAGCAACCGTGAGTAGAATGATACCCATCTGCACAAAATCACCTTCGTTCGGGTTTTCGAGCAGTTGCCGGAAGTTGCGCGTCTGGGTGCCGGCCAGAATTGCCAGTGCCGTACGCGGCAGCATGCCCGCAAAGCCACCCCAGATAAATTTTTTAATGTTTACTTTCAGCATGGCCAGCACTACGTTCATCACGGCAAAGGGCAGCACCGGCGAAAGCCGCGACAGGATGATCACCTTCAGTTGTCCGCCCTGCAGGTTGCGGATCACGTTGCGGGCTTTTTCTCCCCGCGCGAATTTTTCCAGAAAACTGCCCTGATCGAGGCGGCTGGCCGCCTGGTACCCAATCCAGGAGGCGGCAAGATAGGCCATGCTCATGGGCGCAAGGGCAGGCCAGCCCAGAAAATAGCCGCTGAGCAGGGCAATGAAAGTGGTGGGCGTGAGGGCAAAAGCCATGGTCAGGCTGGTGAGGGCGTAAAATCCCGCCCACTGCACCCATCCAAAACCGGCAATGGCCGCTTCGAAACGCCATGCACCGTAGGTCAGCGCCGAACTCACCGTGAGGGGCAACAGCCCCAGCAGCAGCAGGTACAGCAGGGAGCCGCGGTTGGAAAGAACAGGCTGGTCAGACGGCACGATAGAATGATTCAGTGGTAAAGTTCCCAAAAAGTGTATCCCGGATCAGTCGGAATCTTATACGGAAGCAAGCACCGGTAATAACAGATCCGAAGGTTTTTCTTCACCGTCCGGATCTGTTATTATGTATGGAGAACATTCAGGCGGGAAACTTTTTAAACTTCCGCAATGTTTTGAACAGGCAGCACGTTAAACCAAAAAATCAGTTTCAGCACATGAGAAACCCCACATTATCATTTGCCTTGTTACTTTTTGCGGGTTCCCTATCCTTACAAGCACAGCCGGCGGCGCCGTCTTTATCCACCAGACAATCAGTTACTCCGATCGAAGCCGTTGCTTCCGCCAAAACCATCAACCGCATTTATCCGGAGTCTCTGTACCAGAAAGCCATGGATGCCATCACGGCGGATAAGTCGCTGGCCGACCGCAGGATTGCCTGTCTGGTGGATTTCTCCAAACCCTCCCACGAGAAGCGCCTGTGGATTGTGGACCTGCAAACGGGTGAATGTTTGCTGAATACATGGGTTTCGCACGGAAAAGGAACGGGTCGCAGTGCAGTGGCGCAGGTGTTTTCCAATACATCCGGCAGTGAATGTTCCAGCCTCGGCCGGTTTGTGCCCAAAGAAGTATTTGACGGCAAGCATGGCCTCAGCTTACGTTTATCTGGCCTTGACAAAGGAGTGAATGATTTTGCGGAGCAGCGGGGCATCATCTTCCACGCCGCGGAGTACGTCAACGAATACAATGCTAAGGTCTATAAGCGTCAGGGCAACAGCCAGGGCTGCTTCGCTGTACCACAGCAGGATATCAAAAAGGTAATTGATCTGCTGAAAGGCAATGCAGCCTTCATCATGGCAGGAGCCTGACCGCTTCTGCCTTTCTGCCTTTCTCCCTTACTACCTCCCGCGTATTGCCGGCTGAACGGTGAGCTTGATCACATCAATGCGGGCGTTGTGTACGGCAAGCACCGTAAAGCGGAAAGCACCCACCGTGATCTGCTCGTTTACTCTTGGCATCTTTGCCAGTGCCGCCAGGATCAGTCCGCTCAGCGTTTTGTGTTCCCCCTCGGGCAGATTCAGGCCGTATTTCTGGTTGAGGTACCGTATTTCGTGGCGGGCACTGAGCAGGTAGGTGTTTTCGTTGAGCTTCTCCTCCACCCAGTCTTCACTCTGATCATGTTCGTCCTGGATTTCGCCGAAGATCTGCTCCATGATATCTTCCAGACTCACTAGTCCCGAGGTGCCGCCGAATTCATCAACCACCAACGCAAGGCTGCTCTTGCCGGATATAAATTTGAGCAAGACCTCGCTGACCGGTGTGGTTTCGGCTACCACCTGAATCGGCTCGAGCAGGGCTTGGATCTCCTTAGGCTTTCTGAACAGGTCCAGGGCGTGGCAGTACCCAATGATGTTGTCAATGGTGCCTTTGTAAACAATCACCTTGGAATGTCCGCTTTTCACGAAAGCCTCCCGCAGCACACTTACCTTGTCTTTCACCTCTACGGCGGTAATTTCGGTGCGTGGCACCATACACTCCCGCACCCGTACAGTTTTGAAGCGCAGGGCGTTGTTGAAAATAGCGGTATCCACCTCCGGTTCTTCCTTCTCCTTGCTGCGGCGGGCAAGGCTGGTCAGGTACTGATTCAGGTCGGTAAGATTGAAAACCTCTTTGCTCTCGGGCTGCGGAACATCCAGTACCCGCTTCACCACCCACTTTGAGAGCCGGGACATCACCGCAATGAGCGGATAAAGCAGATAGTGCAGCACCCGGATGGGAATGGAAAAAGCCTGCAGGAAAGCATCGGGATTGACCAGAAAAACAAGTTTGGGCAGAAATTCAGCTACCAGCAGGAAAGGCAGCGCGAGAGCCAGAGCCAGCAGGGGCAGCACCAGCAGCGGCGACTGCCAGCCGGCGGGAAGCAGGGAGAGCACCAGCGGATAGCCGGCTTCGGCCGCAAACAGGCCAAACGTTACCATAGCCAGCACGTACCCGATCAGGGTAGTGCCCACGAAAGCCGAAGGATTCTTGACAAACCGGTACAGGATACGCCCCGAATAGATTCCTTTCTTGTCCATAAACTCAATGTGCAGCTTATTGGCAGCTATAAAGGCAATCTCCAGACAGGAAAACATGGCTGCAAAGGACAGAGAGAGCACAATCCCGGTGGCTTGCGCGAAAGTCATCGGGATTTGCCGGGTTTACGGACCGGCTTCGGATTACGGGTCGGGCGGCCGGGGGTCTGGGCGGCTTTCTCCGCGGCCTGCGCTTTCTTCTTACGGAGCTGAAACACCAGAAACAGGGAAATAGACAGCATGAATATCCAGTAGCTGTGCGTAAAACCCACCGTAAAGTTTTCGTTGTTGGTGATCACGATGAGCTGGTGCACCCCAATGATTGTAAAAGCGGCAGCAAGGGAAAGCAGTACGATATCAGTTAGCTTCATCAGTGGCAGTTTGCTTGAGCGGGAAGACGCCGGTAGGCTTCCGGATGCTGTACCGGCTGAAGTCCTGGGCAGCATCCAGACCTTCGCCCTTCAGGATTTCGTCGTCAGTCGTGATGGTTACAAACTTCTCCGTGTAAATGGTCTTGGTATCGGGCTTCCAGTTCAGTTCTTCAGTATTGAGCGTTTCGCCTTTTTCGATGTTGTTGACGACCACGTTGCCGGTTACGTTGTAAATATTGTTGGCGTACCGGACACCCTTGTTGGCTTTCAGAGTGGTGGTTTTCGCGCCTTTATCGTCAAAAAATTCAACGTAGACGCCTTTCGGGAAGTAACGGTCTCCGTTGGCCTTCTCCGTCTGCAAGGGTGCTTTCAGGTGAATTTTGAGCCGGGCCGAATCACTGAAGATCATTTCGAGGTCGTGTACTTCTGATAGCGGGCCTTTGTATTCGGGTATCTGCCTGATCCCTTTTTCATCACCGCAACCGGTCAGCAGCATCAGCCCGGCCAATACCGTCACAGCCGAAAGCACCCGGAACCTGATTGTTTGCCACATACCTTGAAAAATTATAAATTTTAGATTTTGAATTTTGAATTGAAAAAGTTAAAGCATGAATACCATCTGCTCAATCCAAAATTCATAATCCATCATTTAAAATCTTGTTCTACGAACAACCCGGTCAGTCAATTTTTGGTTTCAGGAACCAGCCAAAATCATTGATGGTAAAGCCAAACACCACGTTTATGTAACGTTCACGGATCAGATTGCTCTCCAGGGTGCCGCGCTGTCCTATGGCAAGAGAAAGGTTCATGTACGAAACGCTGCGCCGGTCGGCGGGAGTAATGGGCAGGAATACGCCACCCCGCAGGCTCACATCGCTTAATTGTTTACCTCCACCCGGCACCGAGAATGGCATCTGGGAGTAGTTGAGGCCAAACCGGTAAGTAGCCCTTTTGAAATAACTGTCAATTGACCGCCAGTCGGGGGTCCACTCGCCGCCCACGCCTAAGGTAAAGGTGTTCCGCAGAGCGCCGAGCTGGTTGTCGGCCTGCAGATCAGAAAAACGGCGGAACGTCACATCGGCGGCCAAAGCCCAATGCAGGGGCTCTTCGAGGCTGACGCCAAGTTGGTAACCGCCCGGCAGCCTGGTTGTAGCGGACACGGTATCCAGCGGTACCAGCTCAATATATTCTCCGTCGGACTGGCCGCGGTACTGGATGGACGAAAACTGCTTGCCCTTCAGGTCGCGCGAGATGTCGTAGGTAGCACCTACGTTCCAGTATACCCGGTCGTTGAGCCGGTGGCGGTACACCACCCCCGGCTTGAACACAAGGTCAGACTGGTTGGTGCGGCGTACGGATGCCACATTGTAACCAATCAATGAATCGGCAAACACCTGCGAAACGGCTTCCTTCGTAATGGAGCCGAACACAAAGCTGGTTTGCAGGCCAATGGCCAGATCCTGAATAAGCCGTTCCTGACCGTCTTCTTTCCGGAACACGGTCACGCCATTGGTGAAGCTGACCGCATTGAGTCCCCCCAGGCCACGGTAAGTATACAGAGCCGGGGTAGTGCTCCCGATCACGGTGCCTCTGGTAGTACTCTCGTACTGATGCGCACTGTAAGGTGCCAGATTGACGCCCAGCGTCCAGCGGCGGCTGGCCGGAAAAGCAAGGGCAAGGTAGTTGAGGTTCAGGTTGAAGTCGCGCTGCTGAGCCTGGCCGGTTCTGAGCTGTTTCAGTCCGCCGGCAAAACCGACATCAAAGGCAGTGCTCCGGTTGCGGACCAGCAGGGCCGGATTGACATTGTTGATGAAGATACCGTTGGCATAGGCAGCACCCACGCTGCCAATGGCTACGTTGGGAGCAAAGCCGGGGTAAACAAGTTCGCCAATACCGATCTGAGAATAGGGGGAGTTGCCGACACGTTGCGCAAATCCTGTCTGAACAGCCAGACAGCAAAGCAGCATGACGGCAATCCTAAGTGAGTGAAACATTATGTAGTAAGATACGATTCAAGCCGATTAACACCAGTTCCGGCACCGCAAAGATGATGCCTTTTAATTGAGATTCAAAGAAATGCGCATCGCCGCCGCAGAGAATAGTGGTCAGGGGAAAAAACCGGGACCCGTACCGGGCCATCATGCCTTCTATTTCTCCCAGCAGGCCATTGACTACTCCGCTCTGCATGGCCGCACGGGTGGTTTTGCCGATGATTGCTGCACCAGCCTCCGGTTCAATTAACGGCAAACGTGCCGTAAACGTATGCATGGCCCGGAATCGCATGTGCAATCCCGGCGAAATAGCCCCGCCGTGGTAATTGCCGCCGGCATCCAGGAGGTCGTAGGTGATGCAGGTGCCAAGGTCAATCACGAGGCAGTGCTTACCCGGATACCGGGCGGCGGCTCCTGCTACGGCGGCCAGCCGGTCCATGCCCAGCGTCTGTGGCGATTCGTACAGGTTGGCAACGGGTACGGGCAGGCGGTAATCCAGCACATAAACGGAAGAAATCACGGGCAGCAGCTGAGTCCGGAGTGCCGCCGCGTCGCCGCTTACCGAGCAGATGATCACGTGCCGGGGCCGCACCTCCTCTACCAGGGCCGGCAGTCCGGCAACCTCCACTCTCCGGGCTGGCTTTACCAGCATCTCTCCCTCAAAAATGCCCACCTTGGCGGCCGTATTGCCCAGATCAATGGCAATATTGTATGGTTGCATGGTTACATTGCTGAATTGTTGCGCTGTTCAATTGTTGCATTGCTACATTGTTTAATTGCCTGATTGTTGGACGGCTATATGGTCATATGGTTGTATGGCCGGCATGATCCTTACAGAAGCAGACAATCTGACAATGCAGCAATGCAACAGTTTAGCAATTTAACCATACAACCATTCAACTCATCAGCAAGCCGTAAAGGATGATCAGTACCACGCCGGCCACCAGCACGGCAAGGCCGATGAGCCAGTAGTTGACCGCGGGTGCTTCCGGTACGGGGGCAGAACGTTCTGAAGGGTTACGTTCGGGCAGCGAAAGGCTCAGTTTGGTTTCCAGCGCCTGTTTGCTCTGTTCGAGTGAATAGATAATGTTGTTCTGTTCGCGGCTTCGTTCGATCAGTTGAGTGAGCTGGGTATCTTTGGCAGCCAGTTGCCGGTCCTTCTCGGCCAGCTGCGTCTCCAGCAGGGCAATCAGCGTAGATTTATCGGGACCGCCGGGGGCAGGAGCAGACATCGGTTCAGGCTCGGGGGCGGCCGGGGCAACTTGCGCGACGGCAGCTTTCGGTACCACGCCAAGGTGCTTGTTCATAAAATCAAGCCTGATCCGGAACAGCCCGTCCTCAAAGCGGACGTACTTGCTGCTGCGGTGCTCCTCGCAGAAACGGCTGATTTCGCGTACGGAATGCCCCGACAGCCGGGCGGCCTTTTTTACGGAAACAAACTGCTTATCTGCCATTGGCCGGGAGTCGTTTAGGGGAAAGATGCGCAAAATTGTTGGTTAGGGGCAAATAAAATAATAGTTTTAAGATTGATCTTTCTGACCCGGCGATCTTTTCCACTCATAAACCTTTCGGGTATTGCGCATGAAAACAAACTTTGTCAACCTCCTCTCCGGTACCCTGCTGAGCCTTTGCCTGGCAGCCGGAGCAAATGCCCAGTCACAAATGGCCAACACCGCTCCCCTTCAGCCGCCGGCGGCTAAGAAAAACCCGAAGCAGCTCACGATGCACGGCGTTACGCGTACTGACAACTACTACTGGCTCAACCAGCGGGAAGATCCGGAAGTGATTGCGTACCTGAACGCCGAAAACAGCTATCTGAAGCAGAAAATGGCGCATACCGAAGCCTTACAGGAAAAACTGTACAACGAAATGCGCGGACGCATCAGGGAAGACGACGCTTCCGTGCCTTTTCTGGAGAATGGTTTCTATTACTATACCCGCTACGAAAAGGGCGGCGAATACCCGCTGTACTGCCGCCGGAAAGGGTCGCTTACCGCCACCGAAGAAATCATGATCAACGGCAACGAGATGGGCAGGGGCAAAGGCTATTTCAGTATCAGCGGCTGGCAGGTAAGTCCCAACAGCAATCTGCTTACGTTTGCCGTAGATACCATTGGCCGCCGCATTTACAACCTCCGGTTCAAGGACCTGAAAACGGGTAAAATGCTGCCCGACGTGATTACCGCCACCACGCCCAATGTCGCCTGGGCCGCCGATAATCAGACGGTATTCTACACCCGGCAAGACCTGCAGACGCTCCGCTGGGATAAGATTTACCGCCACCAGCTGGGCACGGACCCGGCAAAAGACGTGCTGGTCTACAATGAGCCCGACGAAACTTTCTACGCTTCGGTAGGCCGGAGCAAATCCAGAAAATACATCCTCATCAACTCGGGCAACAGTTCTTCCATGACTTCCGAAGCTCAGTATCTGGAAGCGGGTAATCCGGCCGGCCCTTTCAGGATGTTCCTGCCCCGCCAGAAAGGCCACCAGTACGACATTGACCACGCCGACGGCAGGTTTTACATCCGCACCAACGACGGAGCCCAAAACTTTAAGCTGATGTCGGCAGCGGAAGGCAACCTCGCCAAAGCCAGCTGGAACGAAGTGGTGCCGCACCGCCCGGACGTGCTGCTGGAGGGCTTCGACCTGTTCAAAGATTACCTGGTGCTGCAGGAACGGGCCAGGGGCCTGACCCAGATTCAGGTCAGGGGCCTGGAGCGGCGACGCCCACTTTCCGGACTTCGGCGAAGCGGCCTACACGGCTTCCGTGGCGCATAACCCCGAATACAATACCAAAACCCTGCGCTACAACTACACTTCCATGACCACCCCCAGTCGGTGTATGATTACGACATGGCGGCCCGTACGCGCAGGCTGATGAAACAGACGGAGGTGCCGGGCAGTTTCGATTCTGAAAATTACCAGACCGAACGGCTGTTCGCCACGGCTTCTGACGGCACCAAAGTGCCAGTTTCACTGGTGTACCGCAAGGGCATCCGCAAAGATGGCAACAATCCGCTGCTGGTGTACGGCTACGGTTCTTACGGCATTTCTATGAACCCAGGGTTCAACTCATCGGCGCTGAGTCTGCTGGACCGCGGCTTTGTGTACGCCATTGCCCACATCCGCGGTGGTCAGGACATGGGCCGCGCATGGTACGAAGACGGGAAGTTGTTCAAGAAAAAGAACACCTTCACCGACTTTATCGCCTGCACGGAATTTCTGCAGAAAGAAGGCTTTTCGCGGCCCGGAAAGACCTTTGCCATGGGCGGCAGTGCCGGTGGCCTGCTGATGGGTGCCGTCATGAACATGCGTCCCGACCTGTACAAGGGCATGATTGCGGCCGTACCGTTTGTGGACGTGGTGACCACCATGCTCGATTCGTCCATTCCACTGACCACCAATGAATACGACGAATGGGGCAACCCGAACGAGAAGGAATATTTCGATTACATGCTGTCTTACTCACCGTACGACCACATAGAAACAAAAAAATACCCGAACCTGCTGATTACGACCGGCCTGCACGATTCGCAGGTGCAGTACTGGGAGCCGGCCAAGTGGGTAGCCAGGTTGCGCGAACTGAATAAAGAAAACAACCTGCTGCTCCACACCAACATGGAAGCCGGCCACGGCGGCGCTTCCGGCCGCTTCCGCCGCTACAAGGAAACGGCTATGCAATACGCTTTTCTGCTGGACCTGGCAGGGGTAAAACAGCAATAACGGGAGACCGGAAGAAGGGAGGAACAAAACTTTTATTGCTCTGCGGAAAACCATTCAGTAAAAGAATTGTATAAGTATCGCATGGTACCAACCTTATTTAACCAATATAATTCCATGAAAAAAACCGTCCTTCTGGCAGCTTTGTCTGCCATTACCGGCCTGGCCACTGCGCAGGTTTCCATTATTCCCAGGGCCGGTATCACTATCGCCAATGCCTCTCTGGCCGACGATAATGGCCTGCGCAACGGGAAAACTTCACTGCTGGGCTTTACTGGCGGGCTGGGGTTCAACTTCAGCGTGACGGATGATAATTTCTTCTCCATCCAGCCGGAGATTCTTTACGTTCAGAAAGGCTTTTCAGCGGCCGCCACCGGCATCATCAATTACAATGGCGATTACCGGCTCAATTATGTGGAAGTGCCGCTGCTTTTCAAAATCAACTTTGGTGGCAAGCGGTTAAACTCTACGTGAATGCCGGCCCCAGCGTGGGCTATCTGCTCAATGGCCGCATAAAGGAGAAGGGAATGTGCTGGGGATAATTGGATCTTCTCTTGATGAACCTATTGAATTTACCGATTCACCAAATCCGGTTTCGGTCACTGAACTGGACGCCAACCGGGTAGAAATCGGGCTCAACTTCGGCGGCGGACTCGGTCTCTCACTGGGGAGAAGTGTACTTTTCGGCGATGTGCGCTACAATGCCGGCCTCACCGACTTCAACCGCGATGCTAAATCCAAAAACCAGGTATTTGCCATCACTGCCGGTCTGCGGATTCCCCTGGGGGGCCGTTAAGAGAGGAGACCGGAACGCGGGAGAAGGCCGGAAGATCAGTCCGGTTAACTTCCCGAATTCTTGTCCGAAGTCAGGATTTTCTCAAAATGGTCAACGTAACACTGACCACGGTCACGTGTAGGGTATGGACCGCCGTTTGTGTCTCACAAACGGCAACCCGGAAGCGTTTTGAGAAAGTCCTGACTACATCATCAAATATCAGGCAAAAGGGGTACTGTCGTTTCGGGACAAAGTACCCCTTTGCTGTTTAAAAATTACAAGCTCTGCTCCTGCGTAAAAGTGAGATTGCTGCCCAGCGTATACACCACCGTGCGGCTTCCCCCGGTCGGATTGGCATTTGCGTCAGTATCCTTGTACACCGGGAAGGTACGCAGCAGCTTGCCTCCCTCTACCTTGAATTTGTCGTGCCCCATGTAGCCTTTGGCGGCGGCACCTTTCAGGGGAGGCAGGGTAATGGCCTGTTTGCCGTTTTCAGTAAACTCGTAGCCGTACACTACCCCGTACGACCCGCTGCCCGTGCTTTCCACAAACACCAGTACTTCCGGTTTCCCGTTGTTGTTCAGGTCGGTGGTCATGGAGCCGGTCACCTGTCCGTCAATATTCTCAGTAAACTCCGTCAGCACCTTGCCGGCACGCCGGGCTTCGATTTGCAGGTCTTTCATGGTCTCTTCGCCCTGCACGGTTACGCTGATGGCGTAGTCCTGATTTTCCAGCCGCCGCTGGTAGGTAACACTTTCGGCGCGGGTGGTTACGGTAATGCCAGTGTCCCGGGGAGCAGTTGTGGTAACGCCTACGGTGGGGGCGTCAGTTGTCTTTTCGGTAGCCGTCTGGCTCTGGCAGCCAGCAAGGAGTATGGCACAAAATGCGCCCATGCATAAATTCCGGATCATTGAGGTCATAGTGGTGTGGTCCTGCAAGATAAACATACTAAAACGTTTATCATTCACTCAAAAACTTCCCGGCCCATCAATTCCCGAACTTTCTTACCGGCTTCCCTCCCACTCCCGGTAAAACTGCTCCAGGTAAGTTTCCATAAACTGGTGCCGGTGCTCGGCCATTTGCCGGGCGGTGCCGGTGTTCATCAGACCTTTGAGTTTCAGCAGCTTCTCGTAAAAATGATTGATGGCCGTATTTTTTCCGGAACGGTACTCTTCCGGCGTCATGGCGGTGCGCGGAGCCTGTGAAGGGTCGTGCATGAGGTGGCCTTTCCAGCCGGCGTAGGCAAATACCCGGGCAATGCCCATCGCCCCGATGGCGTCCAGCCGGTCGGCGTCCTGTACCACCTGCGCCTCCCGCGTACGCACAGGCTTGTTATTACCCCCCTTGTACGACATGGTGCCGATAATTGCCAGCACATGCGCGGCGTCACGGGCCGGTACGCCATTAGCTTCCAGCCAGGTGGCCACCTTAGCCATGCCGGCCTGGGCGGAAGGATTCAGCTTTTCATCGGCAATGTCGTGGAGCAGGGCGGCCAGTTCGCACACGAAAAGGTCAGCCTTTTCTGCCTTCCCGATTCGCATGGCCAGCTCCGTCACCCGGTAGATGTGCCACCAGTCGTGTCCGCTGCTGTCGCCGGCAAGTTGCTCCTGCACCCAGGTGCGGGCCTGCTGTAAAATTCTTTCTCTGGTCATGGGCCGACGGGTCAGAAGTGGAGTGCCGGAAGCGGCTCCGGCAACTGCACCTGCGTATCCGCGTAAAAGAGCATAATGCAGCCGCTCCGGAAATCCGGTGGCCGCAATGATACTTAACTTAACTAAAATCAGGCATGGAAACGAACGATCAGAAACCAGAAGATAAAAAAACCAGTCAACCCACCAGTCAGGCCGAAGGAAGTGATCAGAATACCGGCAACAGCCTGAGGGATTTTCCGAAAGAAAACCTGCTGGACATGAAGAAAGGCGCTGAGGCAATGGATAAGTTCGGAGGACACCCCGAACCGATAGAAGGCCGGTCCATCAGCGGTGCCGGCTCCGGCCCGGGTACCGGCGACTGGGGAGGCGACTTTGACCGGCCCGGCAGCCCGGAAGGCGCTCCGGCCCAAAATGACTACGTGGAGCACCAGCTCCCGCCCGATGATGTTTCCGGCACTACTTCCGATTTTGACGAAGCCGCCGGGGCACTGGCTACCGACAAGCGCCAACAGCCTGCTGACGCCGCCGAACGGGCAAACGACAGTGCCTACCTGCCCGGCAGCGGAGCGGTTCGTACGGCCGAAGACCGGATTCCGCCCGCCAAAAGCGAGGAAGACGAGGAGTAAAAAGTAATTTTTCAAAGTCAGGCGAAACGCAGTGCAGTGCCGCTAACAATACTTCCCCGGTACTGCGCTGCGTTTTAAGCTTTATAATAATCAGGCGATAATTATTATATGCGCAGAAGCATCAACGTTCTTTGTGCAAATACGAATATGCACACGGTCAGACCCGTGCTGCCCGGACAACGAACAACCAATACCAACAACTTCTCCCTATTCCTGCCATCTAAAAATCTGCCCCGGCTGTATCCTCACACCGGGAAGGTACGTATATTTGCGGACTATGCTGGAGAAAATAAGAGCAATACACCAACAGGTAGAATCTATCCAGATCGAAAACGGTGATCAGTTGGAGCAGTTCCGCTCGGCCTACGTAGGCCGCAAGGGAGTGATTGCCGATCTGTTCGAAAGCCTCAAAACCGCACCGCCCGAAGACCGCCGGGCCATTGGTGCTGAACTGAACAACCTGAAAAACTTAGCCCAGAACAAGTTTACCGAAACCCGCGACCGGCTCGAAACCCAGCAGGCGCAGGCCACCCAGCCCGCCCCCGTAGACCTGACGCTGCCCGGCTACCCTAACGAGATGGGGTCCATGCATCCGTTGTCAATGGTCAGGGCCCGCATCGTGGAGATTTTTGAGCGGATCGGCTTCAACGTGGCCGACGGGCCGGAAATTGAAGACGACTGGCATAACTTTACTTCTCTCAACTTTCCGCCCAACCATCCGGCGCGGGAAATGCAGGATACTTTTTTTATCGGGAAAAACCCCGATATGGTGCTGCGTACACACACCTCTTCGGTACAGGTGCGGCTGATGGAAAACGGCAAGCCGCCCTTCAGGGCCATTATGCCGGGGCGGGTATACCGCAACGAAGCCATTTCAGTCCGGGCACATTGCGTGTTTCACCAGGTAGAAGGCATTTACATTGACCGCAACGTGAGTTTCATGGACCTGAAACAGACGCTGTACCACTTTTCCCGCGAAATGTTTGGCAAGGACATCAGGATCCGGTTCCGGCCGTCGTTCTTCCCGTTTACGGAGCCCAGCGCCGAAATCGACATCAGCTGCCTGATCTGCAAGGGCTCCGGCTGCAACATCTGCAAGCACAGCGGCTGGGTGGAGATTGGCGGCTCGGGCATGGTCGACCCCAACGTGCTGACCAACTGCGGCATTGATCCGGAGGAGTTTACCGGCTTTGCGTTCGGCATGGGCATTGAGCGGATAACCAATCTGCTCTACCAGGTCCGTGATCTGCGCCTGTTTACGGAAAACGACGTACGCTTTCTGCGGCAATTCGGACCGGTGAGTTAGGAAGTTATAAATTTTAAATGCTGAATTTTGAATGCTTAATGGTGGGCTGATTACCGGCAGGCCCAGCTGACCGTGGTAAAAGGCCACCGTGCGGTCAAAATCGGTTACGTAGAGACCGGTTTCTTTGATCTGACGGATGCTCATAAAAGTGGTATTTTGTAACAGTACAGTGCCCCGGTCAGTAAACGGAACAAAGGCGCAAAGGGTAATTTAAGCCGGAAGTAACCTTTTGTTTTCGCTTATTTCGTCCAATCTTGCGGAAAGCCTCCCGAAATTATGCTGCTGAGAGCCTCTTTTGAATTTCCGTTTAAAGACCCGGTACTGGTTTTTTCGCTGATTCTGCTGATCATCCTGCTGGTACCGCTGTTTCTGAGGAAGCTGCGGATACCCGGCCTGATCGGGATGATTATCGCCGGGGTAGTGATCGGACCCAACGGCCTCAACCTGCTGGAGCGCAACTCCAGCTTTATTCTTTTCGGCACGGTGGGGCTGCTCTACATCATGTTTACGGCGGGGCTGGAAATTGACATGGAAGACTTCAGGAAGAACCGCCAGACCAGTATCATGTTTGGTCTGACTTCTTTTTTTATTCCGCAGATCGGAGGGATGGTGGCTGGCTTTTACATACTTGGTTTTGGGGTGGCGTCTTCCATCCTGCTGGGAGCGTTGCTGGGGTCGCATACCCTGCTGGCATACCCGGCGGCCAGCAAGCTGGGCATTGCCAAGAGCCGTTCGGTTACCATTACGGTAGGGGGTACCATCATTGCTGACCTCCTTTCGCTGCTCGTGCTGGCTGTCGTTGCCAGTTCGGCCCGCGGCGAACTGGGAGCCGGCTTCTGGCTGAGGCTGGTGATTTCGCTGGCCATTTACAGCGTAGTTATCATCTGGGGGCTGCCCAGACTCAGCCGGTGGTTTTTCCGGAACGTGGAAAGTGAAAACGTAGCCCAGTATACATTTGTGCTGGCGGTGGTGTTCGTGACGGGCTTCATGGCCGAACTGGCCGGTCTGGAAGCGATTATCGGGGCTTTCCTTGCCGGTCTGGTCCTGAACCAGCTTATTCCGCACCGGTCTCCGCTGATGAACCGGATTGAATTTGTGGGCAACGCGGTATTTATTCCTTTCTTTCTGATTTCGGTGGGCATGCTGGTAGATGTGCGGGTCCTTTTTAAGGGACTGGATGCCTGGATTGTGGCGGGTACCATGATCATAGTGGCAACCGCCGGAAAATGGCTGGCGGCGTGGCTTACTGAGCATTTCTTTGACTTTACGCCCACCGAACGGAACGTCATTTTCGGACTGAGCAACGCCCGGGCGGCGGCTACACTTACGGCGGTGCTGGTGGGTTTTGAACTGAAGGTGCTGGACGAAAGTGTGCTGAACGGAGCGGTGATCATGATCCTTTTTACCTGCATTGTCAGTTCATTCGTGACTGAAAGCGCCGGTCGCAAGCTGGCCATTGCCGAAAGTTCCAAAAGAGTTGACCTGAGCGCAGGTCCGAGCCGGATACTGGTGCCCATATCCAATCCAGTCACTATTGAACATCTGATTGACTTTGCCATTCTGCTGAAGGAGCCGGCATCTCCGGTACCCATTTATCCGCTGGCCGTGGTAAAGGATGCCGAGGATACGGAAACGCAGCTGGTAAAGCAGAATAAGATGCTGGAACAGGCTATACACCACGCCGCGGCAGTAGATGAGCGGGTACAACTGGTTACCCGCATTGACATGAACATCAGCACCGGCGTGCTCAGGGCCATCCGCGAACTGCTGATTACCAAGGTAGTAATCGGCTGGAACGGAACTATCACCGCCCGGGAACGGATTTTCGGCAGTATCCTCGACAACCTGCTGGAGCAGAGTGTACAAACCGTTTTTGTGTGTAAAATTCTGCATCCGCTCAACACCATGAGGCGGATGGTGCTGGCCGTGCCCGCCAATGCCGGTCTGGAGAAAGGTTTCAGCACGTGGGTGATGGACCTCAACCGGATGGCAAAGCAGATCGGCGTTTCAATTACCATTTTCGCCGACGCTGAGACCAGTCGTCAGATACAACTGGTACTGGCCAAAACGCCTCTGAACGTTGAGAAGATATACCGCAACGTAGAGGACCGAAGTCAGTTTCAGAGCCTTACCCGCGAGATAACGCCCGATGATCTGCTGGTGGTGGTCAGTGCCCGGGCTGCTACGCTTTCCTACGACAGCTACCTCGACCGGGTACCACGCCAACTGGCCCGTGACTTCGAAAAAATCAGTTTCGTGATCCTGTACCCGGAGCAAAGATTAGTAGAGGCCTGAGACTTTGTGCTTTGATGCTTCATATTGTAAGTCTGAATCAGGATTTTCGGGATTAAAGAATTAAGGGATTATCAGATTTCCCTTGTCCTGCTCATCCCTTAATCCTGTGAATCCTGATCTGGACTTCCCACACCACGAAACACCCGGAAAAGCAAAACCCGCCGGCGAAATTGTTCACCGGCGGGTTTTCTGAAGGAATGAGTGTATTGAGTTACCTGGTTTTCTCTTCGGAAGCAGTCTCAGTTTTCACTTCACCTTTGATGACCAGCACAACCGGGGCGTCGGTATTGGCCGTTACGGTTACGGTCTTGTGAAAGGCACCCATATTGGCCGCATTATAAGTAGCCGTTACGAAACCTTTTTTGCCCGGCGCAATCGGCTCCTTGCTGTAATCGGTAGCCGTGCAGCCGCAGGAACCCTGTACCTGAGAAATGATCAAAGGCACTTTGCCGGTATTGGTGAAACTGAAGGTGGTGGTTACGGGCTTGCCCTGGGCAATAACACCGAAGTTATGCTCAGGCTCCGACCATTTGAAAGCCGCTTTGGCTTCTGCTTTGGTATTGGATACCTTGACGGCCTTGCCGGTGCCGGCCGCATTTTGTCCGAAGGTCAGGGTAGCCACCAGACCGGACAGCAAGAGGGAGAGAAGATACTTTTTCATGGATTTAGATTAGACAGATTAGTAACGTTAGGAGCCTGATAATTATTTTAATAAGGTAAAGTTACGCAAGTGAGTTCACTATTTCAGACACTTTTTTACCGGGAAGCGCCCAGTGAAGGTGAAAGGTAAGTTTTAAAGCATTTTTGTGGCGGAAGCAACCGGATAGCCGGCAAAAAAGAAAACCGGTGACGGGCCGTTTCGTAAAGAATGACAACCCAACCAGTCTTATATGCTACACAAGGCCCTGCTCATTGCCACTGAGGCGCACAAAGACCAGAAAGACCGCTACGGAGCCCCCTACCTGAGGCATGTAATGCGAGTGGCTGAAAGAGGCCGCAACGACGACGAACGGATCGTGGGTCTGCTGCACGACGTGGTGGAAGACACCGACCGAACCTTCGACGATCTGCGGCAGGAGGGCTTTCCGGAGCACATCATCCACGCCGTGGATTGCCTCACCAAACGGGAAGGGGAGGCCTACGATCAGTTTGTGGAACGGACCAAAGGAAGCAAGCTGGCCATTGCCGTAAAACTCAACGACCTTGAAGACAACATGGATGTACGCCGCGCCCCCCGGCTGGAGGAAAAGGATATTGACCGGATGAACAAATACCTGAAAGCCTGGCACCAACTGGTGTGGCTGCGGTAGCCTGTGCATTTAGTCCGGTAGTATTACCAGCTATCCGAAGGAAGTTTTTCAAGAGCCGGCAGCCGCCGGCTTTTTTGTTACTCCGGCTCTTCCCCCGGTTTTTACCTTTCACGGCTCATTTTTTTCGCTTCATCCGGACCGGCGTGCAACCGGTCTCCGGGTTTCGTATCTTTCGGCAGATCTGTTTAACTGCTGTGCCCATGAAACCCGAAACCATTTTTTCCCTGCTCAACCTGCTGGCGCTGATTGGCTGGCTGCTGCTGATTGTGCTGCCCCGCCGGAGATGGACGAGTCGCGTGGTACAATCGGGTGCCGTCAGTCTGCTGTTTGCGGCCTTTTACCTTGTGCTGATCGTGGTGAGTCTGCCCGGCTCCGAAGGAGGCTTCAGTTCGCTGGCCGGGGTGCGTCGCCTTTTTGAAAACGACTACGCCCTTACGGCCGGCTGGGCGCATTACCTCGCTTTTGATCTTTTTGTGGGCAGCTGGATACTCGGCGATTCGCAGAAGTACCGTATTTCGCACTGGCTGATCATTCCCTGCCTGTTGCTCACCTTTATGCTGGGACCGGTGGGTTTGCTGACGTATTACCTGCTGCGGGCAGCTCTCAGGAAAACCATTCTGAACGGAGTAGCTTATGAAAACGCCTGATTTTTGGTATGAATTGGTTCGCCGGAACCGGCCGCTGGCTTTGAGCGGACTGGTCTTTCTGGCGCTGGCCGTGATTTCTCTCCTGCTCATTCCACTGGATAGCCGCACTGTTACCGGCATCAATCCGTGGATCAAGCCGCTCAAATTTGACCTTTCGGTGGCCATTTACCTCTGGACGCTGGGCTGGCTCCTGCACGAGCTACGGGAAAAGTTCCCCCGTTCCGTCAGGTGGATCAGTTGGGGTGTACTGGGGTGCATGGCAGCCGAAATCATCTGTATAAAACTGCAGGCAGCCCGGGGTGTATCTTCTCATTTCAACATTGCAACTCCTTTTGATGGCCTTATTTTCGCGGTAATGGGGCAGTTTATCCTGCTCAATACGCTGCTGACTGCCTGGGCCACGGTCCTGTTCTGGATCAGCTCCCCGCGGGTGGAGCCGGCTTACCTGTGGGGCATCCGGATCGGGTTTCTGACCTTTATGCTGGGCAGTCTGGTCGGCGTGGTCATGGTCAGGAGCATGGCCCACAGCGTAGGCGTGGCGGACGGTGGCGCCGGCCTGCCCCTGCTCAACTGGAGCACCGCGGGCGGCGACCTGCGGGCGGCGCATTTTGTGGGCATGCACGCCCTGCAACTGTTTCCGCTGGCGGGCTGGCTGATGCACCGGTACCGGTTAAGTGTCGGGCCTTTTTCTCCCGCCCGGCTGACGGTGCTGTTCTGCATCGCCTATACGGTACTGAGCATAGCCGTTTTTAAAAGGGCAATGGACGGTAAGCCGCTGGTGGCAAAAGGAGACGATTCAAAATTCAGAATCCATAATCAGAATCCATAATTTAAAATTGTTTTCTTACCTACTCCCCGAAAGGTGATATATTTTATAAATTACCTGCCATCATAGGAATGGGTTTTCCCGCCATTTGATCTTTTGTTGCCATGGCACTCTTCCCGGTTTTATTCCTGCTGCAACTGCTGCTGCCCGCGCCCCGGCCCCAGTTTCAGGCGCAGGTGCTGGACAATAACGTGAGCATCGGCTACGGACTCGCTACCGGCGACGTGGACAGTGACCGCAGGCCCGACATCCTGCTGGCCGACCAGAAGCAGATCGTCTGGTACCGCAACGGCGACTGGAAACGCTTTGTAATGGCCGAAACCCTGACGGAACGCGACAATGTGTGCATTGCCGCCCGCGACATTGACGGCGACGGTAAGGTAGAGGTAGCAGTGGGGGCGCAGTGGAATCCCGGCGAAACTTCCGATACCACGCAGTCGGGTTCGGTCCACTACCTGATCCGGCCCAAAGACCCTGCCCAGCGGTGGGAGCCGGTAAAATTGCACCACGAGCCTACAGTGCACCGCATGAAGTGGGTGCAGACCGGCCGCCGGCAATTTCAGCTGCTCGTAGTGCCGCTGCACGGCCGGGGCAATCAGAACGGCAAAGGTGCCGGAGTGAACATTCTGGCTTATACTGTTCCCAAAAGCCCCCAGACACCGTGGCCTTACCAGATCGTGGACTCTACCATGCACATGACGCACAATTTTGATGTACTTGAAGACAAGGAAGGCACGCAGTTGTGGACCGGCCGCGACACGCATAACCTGATCGTGTACCGGAACAAATCGGAGCGGGTGAAGTAGATCGGTTGATCGTTCGTTGTTAGTTGATCATTATTCGTTGTTCGCCACGAGGTTATTCATCAGGACCTTCCGTAAAATTTATAAACTAACAACTAACTTACACCACCTCACTGGCCTTGCTGTTTTCCATCATGGTCCTTTTTTCGCGGTAGCGGCGGAGGGCGATGTATTCCAGCGTGCGTACCGAACGGAAGGAGTTTTCGGAGGGCATCTGCGCGTAGATCACCCGGTCAGTTTCCTGAAGGGCTTCGGCCAGTCCCTGGTCGGGCAGGATTTCGATGATTTCCTTGGTGGTGTAGGTGCTGAAGGGCTTCTCTTCCAGCCACTCCATGTATTCCTTCCAGATCACTACTGCGTTGGCTACGGTAGATACATCCACCTGCTGCCGGATGCGCCGGACCAGCTTTTCATAGTCACCTACAAAGCCACGGTGGTGCCGCGCCATCCGGAAAAGCTTGAACCGCTTGAGAATACGCTTGCCGAAAAAGAAGTAAATGATCAGCACCACCAGCAGGGTAGCCACCACGCTGCCGAGCACCAGCGGGTAATTGGCCTGACGGGGCACCGGCACGTGGCTGGTGTTGGCACGCAGTTGCCTTACCGGCTCATTCTCGGTCAGCACGCGTTTCAGGAATACTGAATCTGCCGGAGCAAATACTGCCGTACAGTCGCGGTTCTGGATCACGTACACCGGCAGCGTCAGTCGCTGAATGCTGTCGGTCCCAAAGGTGACCAGCGTATAAACGGCGCTGTCAGTACTAAAGCCGTCTGCATCGGTGCGGGTGGGAAAAAATGCTTTGTCTACCCATTCAAAGGGAGAGAAGGAAAAATTGGAATCCGGAAAGATCACCTGCGCCGCCGCCGGGTGCCGCGAGGAGAGGGCGTACTGAAGCGGCAAACCGATCTTAGTCGTATCACCCAGAAAACGGCCGCTGGTCTGGACCGGAGACCGGGTCTGGCCGTAGCCCGGCACGGCAAGCCACAAAACCATCAGCAGGCTGGCTGTCCGGCAGAAGTGAAACGTTCCGGCAAAGACTACAGATTTCGGCATACGCTGTCTGGCAATGGTAAATTTTAAATGTGGAACGCTCAATCAGATGAAGTGCCACTGGCTTTCATGCAGTTTTCCTTTACCATTTAAAATTCAACATTTCTACTTCAGGCTTCCGCTGCTCAGGTTGCGGACTTTAAACAGGCGGACCAGCGGCGGAACAAAATCCTCATCGGTCCGGACGGACAAGTAGTTGGCAGCATTCTGGCGGCAGAACTTTTCAAGATGCGACTTTTTCCCCAGAAACTCCTGCTGCCAGGCCTGGCGAAAATCGGACGATGAGGTATTGACCCAAACCGTGCGGCCGGTTTCCTTGTCGTATACCGGAATAATTCCCAGTTTGGGCGGGTCAGTTTCCTGACGGTCCAGCAGGTGAATGACCACCAGGTCGTGGCGTTTGGCCAGTGCTTTCAGGTCTGATTCGTATTCTTCATCGATAAAGTCGGACACAAAGATAACCACGCTCCTTCTTTTCAGGATGTTCAGGGCGAAGCTGACCGCTTTGCTCAGGCTGGTACCCGCCGAACGGGGAATCAGTTGGAACAGATTCATAATGAGTTCGTAGCCGTGTTTGAGGCCCTTGGCTGGCTTCATATATTTCTCCTTCTGGTCGGAGAAGCAGATCAGGCCCACCTGGCTGCCTTCTTTCACGGCCGAAAGGGTCAGCACACCGCAGATGTCGCGGGCAAGGTCGATTTTGGTTCGTTTGTGCCGCCCGATTTCCTGAGAGGCGCTTACGTCTATCAGACAAAAAACCGTCTGCTCTTTTTCTTCCCGGAAAATCTTTACGAAAGTACCGTGTCCCTTGGCGCTTACGTTCCAGTCAATGGCGCGTACATCGTCGCCGTACTGGTAGGTGCGTACGTCATCAAATTCCAGCCCTGAGCCTTTGAATACGGAATGGTAATCGCCGCGCATCTGCGAGTTTACCGCCTTGCGGATGCGGATTTCGTACTTTCGGAGTCGGGCAAGCACATCCTTCATAGGCGGGCAGAGGGAGAAACTGCGGCCGCAACGGGCCGGCTAAAAAAGAAAACAGGGTCAAATATACCTTTTTCAGCGTATTTGGGAGAAGCCGGAGTGTAAGACGGGTTCCTGCAGGCAGTGACAGGCCTCACAATGCCGTGGTGTCATCTGCGCCGGAACTCCAAAGTTTCCAACCCCAACTCCCAAACTCTTCAACGCAGATACCCCACCATCAGCCGGGCAGTGGTAGCCGAGGCACCGGCCGTACCCATCATTCCCTTTATTTCCCGGTAGCCCGCAAGCTGGGTTTCCCGGCCATTGCTTCCCGGCAGAATGTGCTGCAATTCACCCAGCAGGCGGTCCGGATTCAGTTGGGTCTGAATCAGCTCCGGCACAACTTCCCGGTTGGCAATCAAGTTTACCAGCGAAATAAATTTCACCCTGATCAGCATCCTGGTGATCTGGTACGAAGCCCAGCTCAGACGGTAGCATACCACCTGAGGCACTTCAAACAGAGCCGTTTCCAGCGTAGCCGTGCCGGAAGTAACCAGCGCCACCGTAGCCTGCGCGAGTAAATCGTAGGATTTGTCGTAGACGACTTTGATGCTGTACTGCCGGGCCAGCCTTTCGTAGAATGCGGCCGGCAGGTTCGTAACCGCAGCTACCACAAACTGGTAACCGGACAGGTGACGCTTGACACTGAGCATCACTTCCAGCATTTTTTCCACCTCCTGCTGCCGGCTGCCGGGCAAGAGGGCAATAACGGGTTTGTCGTCCAGCTGATGCTGATGGCGGAAAGAAGGGTCTGGGGCAAAGGCAGCTATTTCGTCGAGCAGCGGATTGCCTACGTAGTCTACTGCGTAATCAAACTGGCGGTAGAATTCCTGCTCAAACGGAAAAATGACGAACATCCGGTCGACCAACGCCTTGATCTTGAAGGCACGTTTCTGATTCCAGGCCCATACTTTCGGCGAGATGTAATAGAAAACCTTGATGCCGTTGGCTTTGGCGAATTTAGCGATGCGCAGGTTAAAACCAGCGTAATCAACCAGCACGAGTACGTCAGGCCGGTTGGCCAGCAGATCCGCCTTGCATTGATCAATGAACCGGCTCAGGGTACGCAGGTTCTTGAATACTTCCCAGAACCCCATGAAAGCCAGTTCGCGGTAGTGCCGCACCAGATCGGCGCCGGCCTTCTGCATGGCGTCGCCGCCCCACGCCCGGAAAGTTGCCTGCGTGTCTTCCCGCTTCAGGGCCTTGATGAGATTCGCCGCGTGCAGGTCGCCGGAACGTTCCCCGGCAATGAGGTAGTATTTCATAGATTGAAGGAGTGAAGGATTGAATGGAGCAGAATAATGGACAGCAGGCATAACGTTCGCAGAAAAGGCAATTCAGTAATTCAATCCTTCAGTCCTTCAATCTTCCCCGTAATATTCCACAAAATTGCGCGGGGTTTCGTAGAGTTGGAGCTTGTGCAGCCGGGCACCGGGAGCGGCCTGACGGATGGCAGGCGCCAGTATATTCCAGATTTCAATGATAAAAATTTCACAGCTGGCCATTTTGCCTGCCATAAAGTCTACATCCACGTTCAGATTGCGGTGATCCACCTTGTCAATGATCAATTCCTTAACCAGGGTGCTGAGTTTTTTCAGATCAATGACAAAGCCGGTATCGGGATCAGGGTTTCCCTTTACCGTAACCAGCAACTCAAAATTATGGCCGTGCCAGTTGGCATTGGCGCAGGGGCCAAACACCTCCGCGTTTTTCTCCGCCGGCCAGTTTGGATTGTAGAGTTTATGCGCTGCGTTGAAATGCTCCTTGCGCGTTACATACACCATCTTTCAGTGAGCCTTTCCGGGACGTGATTGTCCTGCCCTTTTTTCTGCAAAGGTAGCGAAACGCCGGCAATAAGCTCCGGTGCGGATAAGGGCGCCGGTTATACCTTGCGGTAGGTTTTGGTGTTGGGGTCGTAGAGTTCGAAGTACTGCCGGTAGCCGTCGGGCATGGCGTCGTAGAAGCCGATCACGAAAAATCCGCCGGCAGGCAGGCACTGGTGAAATAACCGCAATACATTGAGTTTGAGCACTTCATCGAAGTAGATCATTACGTTGCGGCAGAAAATGATGTCGAACCGCTCCGTCATCGGGTCTTTCACCAGGTTGTGCTGGTAAAACTTAAAGTTCTGACGCGGAATCTTGTTGAACCGCATCGCATCGCCCTCCGGCGTGTAGTAGGCTTCCAGCGTTTTTTTACCCCCGGCGGCCCGGTAATTTTTCTGGTAGGCACCCATGTACATACCCGAAAAGGTGCCGGCAGTTGCAAGCTGGACAGACTGGCTGTTGAGGTCAGTAGCCACCACTTTCACCTTGTGAATCAGGTCTTCTTCCAGCAGCAGGATCGCCATTGAGTACACCTCTTCGCCGGTAGAGCAGCCGGCGTGCCAGATCCGGAGGCTGCTCCTGGGTTGAAACTGCAGAAGTATATCGCTCCGCATCCGGAGCCAGAACTCGTGGTTACGGAACATCTCCGTCAGCCCCACGGTAATCTCATCAATAAAGGTATAGATGAACTGCCCGTCTGACAATATTTTCCGCCACAATCCGATGGAATTTTCCAGCTGATAACGGCTGATCACCCGGGCCACCCGGCGCTTGAAGGAAATGGGTTCATAATTGGAAAAATCCATTCCGTACCGGTTGAAAATAGCCCGGTTGAGGGAGGCCAGTTCTTCATCAGAAATATCAGACATGCTCAGGAATGCGATTCGGCAGGAGTGGATTAAGGGCAGGTGCGGACTGACTTTTACTCAGCTCACGTATCGGCGGCTACGTTTTCAACGTTCATGATCATCAGTATAAGGTAGTAATCGTTGTCATTGCCGGTAAAGTGAGGCGCCAGATAGGCATTGAAACACAGATTTCTGTTCTCAATAGCCCGGAACCGGAGTTTCAGCTGAATCAGTTCGGGCTGCCCGATCCTTTCCCTGAAATACCTGAATTCATCGGTACCCGCAAAGTACAGCAGGTCAAAAAAGGATGCATCGCGGGTCCGGTCAAATTCGAGACCCAGTATCCGGCTGGCCGCCTGATTGACGAGTTTTATTGTACCATCGGGACTGAACTCAATGACAGGCAGATTTTTGCGCTGGAGAATGGGCGTCAGGTCAAACTTGCTGTACCGGTCTTCGAGACGGATCAGAATATCGCTGATTTCCCCGATAAACTGATCGGTAGTTTCGGCCTGCATCTCCAGAATGGCATTTTTACGCTTTTCCTGCGTGAGCAATTCATCCAGTTGTTCGCGGAGACGGTGCTGTTCGCTGATATCCGACAACACGGCCAGTATCCGGTAAACCTGACCTTCCAGATTCCTGGAGGCACTGAAAGAAGCAATGCAATATTTGATTTCGCCGCTTTTGGTGTACAGGCGTATCGTTTTCTGCCCTACGCCGCCATCCGTAAGAGAAGTCCACAGTTGGCTGCATTCATCCTGGCTGATAAACTCCGGGTCCAGCAGATCGGCAAGGCTTTTACCGCGAAGTTCTATGCGCCTGAAGCCGAACTCCTGTAAAAACACCGGATTGGCCGTGATGATCTTTCCCTCAAGGTTGAGTTCAATCAGGGCAACGCACAGGTTCAGCGCCTCAATTTTGCTGACCAGTTCCAGTTCCTTTTCCTTTTGTTCGGTAGTAAACTGGGCAAACTGAACGATCTTGTAGGGCTTTCCTTCTACGTCAAAAATAGGGCTGTACGTACCCGTGAGCCACAGTTCGCGGCCGCTCTTGCTGATGCGCTTGAATTCGCCGGAGTTGTAGGCGCCCGTACGTACGCTTTCCCACATCATTTCGTACCGCTGTCCTTTGAGTTCTTCCGGTGACACGAAGCCGCGCTCCGGTTTGCCGATCAGTTCCTCGCGGCTGTACTCCATGAGGCTCAGGTACATGTCATTTACATCGGTGATTATTCCCTCCATGTCCAGCTCCAGGGTGGCATTGGTTTTGTTGATGGCCTGCACAATGGATGAGGTAAGGGCTGATTCCTGCTCAATCTGCTCCAGCTTCAGGCTGAGTTCTTCCTGCGTGGTCAGTAGCTCTTCAGCATTCTGCCGGAGCGTTTCCTCTTTCAGCCGCAGTTCGCCGGCAATCTGCTGCGATTCCTGGAGGAGCTTCTGAGTAGTCGTATTGAAAGAGACAGCTTCAATGAAGGAAGCAAAGCTTTCGCAGACGGATTCGATGAACCCAATCCGGTAGGCCGGGAAAGGGTGAAATGAAGCCAGTTCTACGGCTCCGTATACCCGGTCATTGTGCTTGACGGGTACAATCAGCACATTGGCCGGGGCCGATGCGCCGAGGGCAGAACTAATCTGAATATAATCTTCCGGCGCGTTATCCACGCAGATGGTTTCCTGTTCCGATACACTGGCTCCGACCAGGCCTTCCTTCCAGGCAAGGCGCTGCTGATGCTGCCGGGAGCAGGCATAGCCCGCCGTGAATACAAGGGCTTTTTCCTGCTGCTCTTCATCCACCAGGTACACAGCGCCCTGACGGGCCTCCAGGTAGTGGGCCAGCGCGTCAATGAATGCATCGGAAAGCTGTTGAAGATTGCTGTTCTGGTGGGTACGTAAAATTTCGCCGAACCGGGCCTGGCCGCTGACCAGCCAGTTGCGTTGTTTTTCTTCCTCCGAAAAAGCCATCAGTCGGGAACCCATGTCCGTGAGGGCCCTGCCCAGGCCGCTTTGCTGATTCAACCCACCCGTCTGTGAGGAGAAGTTGCCCTCTCCGACGGATCTGGCAAACCGGGTGGCGTGCTGAAATTCGCCGGCGATTGCCTGCAGGTGGCTGTGCAGTTCGCTGCCTGCAAAAGACCGGTTGAATCCCTCCGGATCAGCCCCCTCTTTGACGGACTTTACTGCCCTCAGCGAAGCCTGTAGCAAAGCTACCAGGCTCAGACCCGCCCGCAGGGCTGCAAGGGCGCTCAGCACAAGGCATATTTGCAGACCGGTCTGTATGCCGGCTGCCAGTGAGGCTGGCAAAGAATGGATATAAGGCAGGCACACCGCCGCGCCGGTCAGCACAACCAGTGCCAGCAGGGTGGTGATCATCTGATTCCTGAGCCGGTATTCTCTGCTTCTTTTGTGTTCTTTCATACGACCTGCGCACTTACGCCATCTTGTATTTAGTCGGGACGTGCCTGTGTTTCTACCCCGGCTTCACCAGACTTTTTTTCAGCAGGCTCAGCTGCTGCTTGTTTTCCACCAGTCGCCGGATGGCCGGCAAAAAATCACTTTTGAAAAACCAGATAAAAACCGGCTGCAGGTTGGTCTGGTAAGATTTAAACCGGGCTTGGATGTGAAAAAAGACGTCGAAATGGCCGGTTTCCCTGCCAAAGCAGGAGAGGGCATCGGCACAGTTCATGGTACGCAGGCCCGGCACATCGCCATAAATATATATATCCAGAAAGTTGGATAACTGCGTGATTACGGCTGCCGAGAGAATGTTGTCCAGCTCCAGCAACAGTGCCTGCTGCAGTTCATCAAGGCTGCCGTCGGCGGCAACTTCCTTACCGGGCGCAAAAACCTTAAAAATCCGGCGGGTATCGGCGGCGTCAAAGACCAGGTAGCTTGTACCTTCAATTGTTCCTTTGACGTCGGTGGTGAGGATATGCAGCGGCTCCTGAGAGGCATCCGGCAGCAGAGGGCTTGATTCTGGCGGCGCAATGATCAGGTTGAACTGATTTACCAGCACTTTCTCGCCGGCCATCTTTGAAAAAGCGTCTGCTGCATTGGCAAGGGCAGTGCTGATTAATTCCTTTGTTATATCCAGTTCGTATTCTGAGAGCCGCATAATCAGATTGCTATACTTTAAAACCTGAAACATTGCCAACCACGCCGGCAAAGCCGGTCATCTGGCGATTTTGATATTTCTGAACAAAAAATTGATGATGGAGGGCGCATCCAGCACCAGGCATACGCTGCCGTTGCCAAGGATGGTGGCTCCGCTGATGAACCGGATACTTTCCAGTGGCGGACCGATGGGTTTTTCCACGATTTCCTTCTGCTGGAGGAGTTTGTCAACTACAAAGCCAATGTCGCGGTTGTTGAACGAGACCACAATCACGTTCAGTTTGGCGGCCGCATCGATATTGCTGAAGCTCCGGTGCAGCCGGCCGTCAGAGAAGCTGTCGGTATAACTTTCCAGACTGAAAACGTCGTTGAGAAAAACCACGGGAATATTCTTCCCCAGGTGATTGGCCACCAAGCCGTTGCCGAGTTTATAAATCTGCGTTTTGGGAATCGATATAACCGCGTGGGTGTAGGCCAGCGGAAAAGCAAAGGCAGCTTCGCCGAGCTCAAACAGCAGGGCTCCTTTCACGGCCATGGAAGCAGGCAGCCGCAGACTGATGGTGGTGCCCGCACCTACTGCCGACTGCACCTGAATCAGCCCGCCGATGGAGTCAAGGGAACGCTTGACCACGTCCATTCCCACGCCCCGGCCAGATACGGAAGTCACCGTTTCGGCGCTTGAAAAGCCGGGTTCAAAGATCAGCGCAATGATTTCTTCTTCGGTCATCTGTGCTGCCGTATCCTGGCGGATCACGCCTTTTTCCACGGCTTTGCGCCGGATCACGGCGGAGTCAATTCCCTTGCCGTCGTCGGTGATGTCAATGAAAACGGCGTCTTTTTCGCTGCGGGCCGAGAGCTTTACCGTACCGGCAGCCCCCTTGCCGGCCTGCTGCCGGACTTCGGGTTTTTCGATTCCGTGGCTGATTGCGTTGCGCACCAGGTGAATCAGCGAGTCGCTGAGAATCTGCAGGATGGTGCGGTCTATTTCGTTTTCGGTTCCTTCCAGCACAAGGTCCACCTGCTTGTCTTCCAGCGCCGCTACGTCGCGCACGATCCGGTGAAATTTGTTGAACAGCACGTCCACCTGCACCAGGCGCACATCCATCACCGAGTACTGCAACTCGGAGGTGATCCGCTGCAGGCGGGCAAATTCATTGTTGCGGTTGCGGCCCTGATCCCCGCTGACAGCAATCATGCGGTCCCGCTCAATGAGCAGTTCTCCCACCAGATTGAGCAGATTATCCAGCTTGCGGATGGGAATGTGAATGTTATCAGATAAAGTGATTTTGCTTACCTTTCCGGCCTCTTCTTCCTCCGGCACGGCTACGTCGGTAAACCCGGCCGCTGAGAGTGCCGTATGGGCAGCTTCCTTTATTGCTTCCGGAGAAACGATTATCGCCCTGCCGGAGCAAGGGTTTCGGCGGAAGGGTCATCAGAATGAACGGACGATACTGCTTCCGGCTGAATTATGCCTTCTGTCACCGGTGGTGCTACAGGGGTAGGTTTTTCGGTTTGTCCGGGGTTGGGCTCGGTGCGGGTATTGCGCAGCACTACCTCCAGTTTGGTCTTGATGCCTCTGAACTTTACGCCATTGCCGGGTTTGGTGACTGCTCCGATCATTTCCGCCAGGGTATCGTTGGCCCGGAAAAGATCATTGAACAGCGCCGTGTTGATTGTCAGGCGGCTGTTCTTGATTTCACTGAAAATGTCTTCCAGCACGTGAGCCATGCCGGCAATATCGTCAAAGCCCATGCCGGCCGCATTTGCCTTCAGTGTGTGGGTAATCCGGAAAATGGCGTTGATGGCGCGTTTGCCGGTGTGGTTTTTCTCCAGCTCCGTGAACAGTTTGTCCAGCTCTTCTACCTGCTCCTGCGACTCAGCCAGAAATATTTCCTTTATTTCGTCTTCCTTCGATTTCATTGGTGTAAAGCTTTTGGCAGTCAGCGGTTGGTCATTGCTTTATGAGAGACAGCCCACCACAAAACCCGGTATTTCTTTAAGGGGTAGTACTTGTTTTACGGCTCCCCGCCCGATGGCTGCCCCTGGCATTCCGAATACTACGCTTGACTGCTCGTTCTGCGCGATGGTGAAAGCATTTTTACCGTGCATGGCAGCCATTCCGGCGGCTCCGTCTTTTCCCATGCCCGTCAGCATGATTCCGATGGCACGCGGACCGTAACAGCCAGCAGCCGAAAGCATCAGTGCATCCACGGAGGGATGGTTGAACTCTGCGTACCGTTCCTCCGTGCGGCTGAACCGCACCTTGCTGTTACTCCTTTCGCGGGTCAGCAGCGTATTCTGATCACCCGGCAGGATGTACACAATGCCATTCTGCGGCATTTCGCCGTTGGTGGCCAACTTTACCGGGAGGGGCAGCATATCATTGAGCCGCCGGGCAAAAGATTCCACAAAATCGGCCGGCATGTGCTGCGCAATGATTACGGGCAGCGGAAAGTTATCCGGCAGCTTCTGGAGGATTTCCTCAATTGCCCCGGTACCACCCGTGGAGGCACCAATGACCACCGCGTCGTAGGCAAGATGGCTGTCGAAAGTATGGGCATTGGTGTTTCCCTTCGTCTTTTTGCGGTGGAGGGTGCGCAGGTCAGCCGAAGAGGCGGACCTGATCCTGGCCACCAGCTGATGCTCCATTTCCCTGATTTTGGAGCCCAGTACCCCCACCGGTTTGCTCAGGAAGTCGTACGCGCCGGCATCCAGTGCCTCAAAAACGGCTTCCGGGTTGGTATTGCCCAACGCACTCAGCACCACAATAGGCGTGGGGCAGTGCTGCATGATCTGCTTTACGGCGTACAAGCCGTCGTACTCGGGCATGACCAGGTCCAGCAACACTACGTCAGGCTTCAGGTCAGACGTTTTCCGGAAAGCCTCCTGCCCGTTACCCGCGGTGCCGACTACGCCGATATTCCCGTCTGACCCCAGCATGTCGGATAGTACCAGCCGCATGAAACCCGAATCGTCAGCCAGCAGTACATTGATTTTAGGTAAGGACATACTTGAACCGGAAGAAAGAACGGACCCGGACCCGTGGCCGGAAAAGGTTAAACCTGGCTTATTTTGTTGATCACCTCTACCAGGTGTTCCGTGGTGAAGGGCTTTACGATGTAGTCGATGGCACCCAGCTTGAGGCCTTCTTCAACTACCGATTGCTGACCCACGGCGCTGATCATCACCACCCGGGAGGGAACTTCTTCTTCCTTCAGCACCTTCAGAATATCAATGCCCAGCATATCGGGCAGGATATTGTCGAGGGTGATGATATCGGGCTGAAGTTCAAATGCCATGTCAATAGCCGATTCACCATTGGCGGCCATCCCGATGATTTCGTATCCGGCACCGGCAAGAGCGTCTTTGATGAGGGTCCGCATGTAAAGGGAATCATCAACTACCAGAACTTTTTTACTCATAGTATTATCTGAAAGATTAATGCTTGCTGCTGTATCAGGCTACTTTGGGAGAAAGTGATTGGATGATGTGCTCTTTGGAAATGACCCGGAAGGCATCAATGAGAATGATGATCCGGTTGCCGGAGCGTACAATCCCTTTGATGTAGCCGCTTTCGGTGCTGCCGTCGCCCAGCAGACCCGGTGAGAGGTCAATGTCATTTTCGGTAACTGTGAGCGTATTGGGTACTTCCCTGACCAGAATGCCCATCCTGAACTCTTCGCTGGCCACTACCAGCGTGTAGTTGTGGGTCCGTTCGGGGCCGTTGTCAGCAATTGCCGGCAAACCAAACCGTGCCTCCAGGTCCAGGATGGCAAGGATGTTGCCCCGGATGTTGGCTACGCCCCTGATGTAGGGAGGCATGAGCGGAATGCGGGACACCCTGGGCGTAATTACCACTTCCTTGATCTGGTCAATGACCAGGGCGTACTCTTCGCCACCCAGCCGGAATATGATCAGCTGGTAGCTGCTGCGGGTTTTCGGGTCAGCGTTGTCTGCCTTACGGGCAGAAATATCGTCCGTATGTGTTACACTCATGATGATCAGGAAAGTTTGAACTGGGCGATGCTGCCTTTCAGCTGACTGGCTACTTCAGACAAGTTGCGGCCGGTTTCCGACACTTCGTTCATGGACTTGTTGAGTTCTCGCGAAGAGCTGGCTACTTCCTGGGTGCCGGAGGCGGTTTCTTCGGCCACGACCACAATCTTCTCGATGTTTTTGACTACTACGCCAATGCTGCCCTGCTGCTCTCTGGTAGCCTGGAGCACCTGCCGGGAGAGCTGCAGGGTGTCCACGCTGGAGGTATGGATGCTTTCAAACACGGTTTCTGCCTCTTTGGTGGCTTTGGTGCCGTTTTCCACGTTGGTCTTCATCTTGTCAATGGCTTTGGTAGCTCCGGCCGTATCCTTCTGCACGTCCTTTACCACCCGCTCAATCTCCACCGCCGAGCGGCGCGAGTCCTCGGCCAGCTTTCTGATCTCTTCGGCCACCACGGCAAAGCCTCTGCCGGCATCACCGGCCCTTGCCGCTTCAATGGCCGCGTTGAGGGCCAGCAGGTTGGTCTGGGAGGCAATGTCGGTGATTACGTTCAGCGTGCGGGAGATTTCCTCCGAGCGGTTGGTGAGCACATCAACCGAGGTAGAGGTAATGTCGGCCGACCGGGTGATCTCGTGCATGTTCTCCACTACGGCCCGGATGATTCTCAGCCCGTCGTTGCAGCTGTTCTGGCCTTTCTCGGCCGCTTTGGTAATGATGTCCGCCTTGCCGCCCATCTCGCTGGAAGACTTGAGAATGTCTTCCACCAGCCGCGAAGATTCGTCCGTACGCATGGCCTGCTCCTGGGCGCCTTCAGCCATCTGGGTGATGGCAGCGGCTACTTCGGTGGTGCTTTTTTTCATGCTTTCGGCCTTCTCCAGCATCTGCGAAGAAGAAGAAGCCACCGTGAAGGAGTTTTCCTCAATGCCCCGGATGAGCTTGTTGATGTTGCGGATGGCAATGTTCAAAGCATTGGACATATCGGCCAGATCTCCCGATGCCTGCATGGCGAAAGTCTGGGTGAGGTCTCCCATGGACATGGCCGTTACGATGCGGTTGATCTCCAGGACCGGATCAGCAATGTTTCTCAGCAGTTGGTTGAGCGAATCACCCAGCTCCTTCCACGCCCCTTCTACCCCCGTCAGCACTAGCCGCTCGCGCAACTGGCCTTCGGTACCGGCAAGGTTTACCACCCGGTTTACTTCCGTCATGATTGACTTGATGGTATCGCGCAGGTCTTCCAGGTCGCTGGTCACTTTGGCAATGTCGCCGTTCAGTTTTACGCCGTTCAGGTTCAGAGCCGTGTTCAGATTGCCCTTTTTCAACTCGTCAATGAAACGGGTGGCTGCCCGGAAGCCGGCCGTAAAGGCGGTTACATCGCTGGCCAGCTTGATGAACTTTTCAATCTCTCCTTTTTCGTTGTAGACCGGCGTATAGGTAGCCGACAGCCATACTTCGCGGCCGGTGCGGGTAATCCGTCTGAATTCGCCCCGCAGCGCTTTGCCACTGTTCAGTTGCTGCCAGTACTCCTGGTAATCGGCGCTGCGGGCATATTCGGGATCTACGAACATACGGTGGTGCCTGCCGGCTATGTCTTCCAGCTGATATTCCATCATATTCAGGAATATATCATTGGCCGTGATGGCGTTGCCATGCCTGTCTAATTCTATGTAAGCATAAGAGGTATTGATCGCATTGATCTGGCCGGTCATCTGCGCATCTTTGCGCCGCATTTCCTCCTGAATTGCTTCCTGTAGCTGTTGCTGGTCCTTCAGTTCGGCAGCCTGCTGCTGCGAAGATTTCAGCAGTTCTTCCATTTCAGCAGTTCTCTCCTTCACTTTTGTTTCCAGTTCCAGCTGGAAGACGTGCAGATCCTTCAGCGGCTGAATGTCAATCAGGGTGCCCGCTACCCGCAGGGGCTTGCCGTTTTCATCTCTCAGTGTGTTACCTACGGCTCTGAACCACCTGTACTGACCATCTTTCAGCTTCAGCTGATACTCCACGTCGTAAGGCGTCTTACCGGAAAAGTCAACAAGGTGCGCATTGAAGGCGGCAAGGGTCGCCGCCTTGTGATCCGGATGCAGCAGGTTGGCCCATGAGTCAAGGCGGTTGGGGAAGTCCTGCTCATTGGTGTAGCCTACCATCTGGCGGAACCGGTCTGCCCACCAGAAGGGCGTGTCATCGGCAAAAACCATGCTTTCAGGCACCGCCATATCCCAGAGTCCCTCAGTGGTGGTTTGGGTAACCAGGTTGAATCTCTGCAGCATATGAGCGTTGCCGGAGTCTCTTCTCGTCATTTCCTCCCGGGCCGCCTCCATCTCCTCCATGCTCTGGCGGATCTGTTCTTCCTGCGCCCTCATGCTTTCCGCCAGGCGGTACATTTCGAGTTCGGCCTGCTGCGGGCTGGTAATATCGTATGCCAGTTCGATTACTTTGGATACCTGCCCCTTTTCGTTGAGGACCGGGGTGTAGGTGCTGGCCAGCCATACCTCATTACCGGATTTGCCGATGCGCTTAAATTCTACCCGCTGGCTTTCGCCTTTGCCCAACTCAGCCCAGAACTGGGTGTATGCCGGACTTTTCGCCTGGGAAGGATCTACAAGCGTGCGGTGGTGCCTGCCGACCACTTCACCGGCCTCGTAGCCGAGCCACTCCAGAAAGGTGTCATTGGCAAAGAGGGTGTTGCCTTTTTTGTCAAATTCCACACAGGCAAAGAAAGTATTGACTGCCTGCTGCAACCCTTCGCAGAAGGTGTCGTTCAGGTTCTTCTTACCCTGAGTTTCGTTTTTAAGCGTGTTCACTTGATCCATTATATCTGATATTTAGGGACTTATTGAGTATGAGTTCCGGTCGGAGCCGGAAGCAGGGACAGGAATTCCCGGAGCCAGTATGCCAGAAGAGGCTGCACTACAGCAGGGTATCCTGCTACTTCCGGAAATGCCTGCCGGCGGGCACACAAGACTATTTCTGAGTGTTCAAAAGTAGGGCAACGGCAGTAAACCGCGACTTTAAACAGGGGGCATTACATAGCAGGTAATATTTTTGGGAAAGATGCAGAAGCATAGCCGGCCGGCTGATAAAGTGGGCGGCAGAAGCGGCAGCAAGCCTGACAGGTACAGGAAAAGTCTGTCTGTAAGGCCCTGATTGCGTGAGAACAAGCGGACCAGTAAACGAAAAATGAACTTTTGGGGAAATGACAGGCAGAAATATTACCTGCGTCTGCGGGACTATGCCTCTTCAGGCAGTTACTTTATGGGAAATCACTGCTGCCCGGCGGAATGCCGCCTTTTCGTCGAACAGTTTCCGGAAGGTGATATGCGTTTTGCAGACTTTACCGCCCATAATCTCCACCATTTTCATCATGGTGGGGTTGAAATCGCCGATCCAGTTCATTTCAAAGTCCTGGTACCGCTGCCCGGGCACCTGAATATGCTTGCCGGCGGCGGCAACAATGGCACTTTCCAATCCTTTGCCCTGAAACTCGGGCACGAAGCCAAATACCAGGCCGAACATTTTGGTGCAGGTTTTACGCCACCGGTGCCAGAGAAACTTTGCAATGCCCGGCAGGTCCAGTTTGCCGTTTACGTACCGGAAAATCTGGTTCATTTCGGGCAGCATCACAAAAAAGCCGATGGGCACTTCGTGGTGGTAGGCAAACCAGATCAGGTCTTCGTCCAGAATGGGCTTAAATTGCTTCATCAGCGACTTTACCTGCTCCTTAGTCATTTCGGGTACGCCTTCGTGGTTGGCCCACGCCTTGTTGTAGATGGTGCGGAGGTCTTCGCCGTATCTGGTCAGCTTGTCCTTTTCAATGTGCCGGAAAACGTATTCCGGGTTCGCAAACACCCGTTCAGCTTTTTTGATGATGATCGGGTGCAGGGGTTCCATCACCTTGCGGCAGTAGGTGTACTGCTGAAAAAAATCCCTGAAACCGTAGCCTTCAAACAGTTCGCGGTAGTAGCGGTGGTGGTACAGCATGCCGTAGTTAGGCTCCGCAAAGCCATCGGTCAGCAGCCCCCAGAACTGGTACCGGTCGCCGAAGTTGACAGGGCCGTCCATTGCCTCCATCCCCCGCGGCTGCAGCCAGGCTTTGCAAGTGTCGAACAGCAGGAAAGCAGCCTCTTTGCTGTTGATGCACTCAAAAAAGCCCATACCGCCGGTAGGCTGGTCGTAGGTGTAGGCGTTATCGCGGTTGATAAAGGCAGCTACCCGGCCAATGGTCTGACCGCTGGCATCCTGCAGCAGCCAGCGGGTACACTCCCCATTCTCAAACAGCTTGTTCCGCTGAGGATCAAACACCGCTTCGATGTCTTTATCCAGTGGCCTGATCCAGTTCTGGTCGCCGTGGTACAGGCGTACGGGTAGCTGAAGAAACGCCTTGCGGTGTGCGGGTGTGCTGACTTCTGTAATCTGCATGGGGGATTGCCCGGGATAAAGCCCGAAAATTAGGGCAGAAAGGGCGATAAACAAAAAAGACAGCCCCGCGGAGCTGTCTTTGTCATTACGAATGGGGCAGAAAGTCTATTTGTGCAATTGCTTGAAGGTGCTTATTTTATTGTAAGCCTCCTGAATGGCGCTGTACTGTCTTCTTACAACGGCTTCAACGTTGGAAGGCAGCATTTGCTGCAGTGACTTCTCGTACGTTTCAAGCGCGGACTTATCACCCCGCTGGCACTCATCCAGAATGGCTTCGGTGCCACCGCTGGTAAAGGCAGATTTGATGTTGATCCAGCCACGGTGCAGGGCACCCAGCACGCTTTCCCCGGCATCGGGATCACGGCCCATCAGGTTGGCTTCCCGTTCCAGTTCGGCGGAGAACTGGGTTCTTTGCTGGGAATAGGCGTTGAACAAAGTCTTGTACTCCGCATTGTCAACGTCTTCGGCGGCTGTTTTGTAGCCATGAGCACCATCATTGCAAATTTTGATCAGGTCTTCCAATATGGAGACGGTATTTTTTCTGTTATCTGCCGAAGTTGCCATAATTGTTATTTTTTTGTTATAGTTTATTTAACTGTAATGCTTCATACGGACAAACGCACCGGAGGTTTAACTTTACCTGCCGCCCCCTGTACCGGAACCCTGACCGGTAAAAACCGTATTTCCCAGCAGCAAGTCTCCTCTTATGCACGAAGCCCTGTATTCAGAAACGCATCACTTCTTTCCCCGGTCGGCCCGCTACGACACTGGCCGGGTAGTCCGCAATTCCAGCGGTGAAAATGTGCTGTGCAATCTGGAAAGCCCCACGCAGATACTGTCCGTAAAACCCGGCATGCGGGTGCCGGAAATATGCCATTACATCAGATCCTGATACTCCGCGTGACGCTTCAGGTAAGAGGCCATGTACTGGCAGGTAGCCACCACCCGGAAGCCGTTCTCGCGGGCGTAGTCCAGGGCGGTAGTGGCCATCTGGCCGGCGATTTTCATATTGCGCAGACTTTCCTCTACGTAGGTGTGGTTGAAGTTCATCACCTTATCCTGCGGCAGGCTGTAGGTGAGTTCGGCGTCGGCTTCCTTGCCGTCTATGCGGGCGTAGAAACGTTGTTCGTCCTGGTCGTGCTGAATACTGATATCCATTGTGGTTTGTGATTGAAGAGGGAGTTTTAAAAGTTACTTTTATAAATTTTTGCTATCCGCAGAGCCTTATGCCCCGTTGCTGATGAGTTTTTCCAGAATTTCCTGCGCGGCGGCGGCAATGACGGTACCCGGTCCGTAGATGCCGGTTACGCCGGCTTCTTTCAGGAAGGGATAATCCTGCGGCGGGATCACCCCGCCGACAATCACCATAATATCTTCCCGCCCGATTTTGTGCAGTTCTCCGATCAGCTGGGGCACCAGCGTCTTGTGGCCTGCCGCCAGGCTGGATACACCGACTATGTGCACATCGTTCTCGGCGGCCTGCCGGGCTACTTCTTCCGGGGTCTGGAACAACGGACCAATATCCACATCAAAGCCGAGGTCGGCAAAACTGGTGGCAATCACCTTGGCGCCCCGGTCATGACCATCCTGTCCCATCTTGGCAACCATAATGCGGGGCCGCCTGCCTTCCAGCGCGGCAAACTGATCAGCCATTCCAAGGGCCCGTTTGAAGTTTTCCTCGTCAGAAATCTCTCCCGCGTATACGCCGGATACCGCCCGGATGGTTGCCCGGTGACGGCCAAATACACTTTCCATGGCTTCGGAAATTTCGCCCAGAGTGGCCCGGTGGCGTGCCGCATCCACGGCCAGCGCCAGCAGATTACCTTTTCCGGTTTCGGCGCAGCGGGTAATGGCCCGTAAAGCTTCCTGCACGGCTTCCGCATTACGGTCTGCTTTTATTTTTTGCAGGCGCGCAATCTGGGTATTGCGTACCGCCGTATTGTCTACCTCCAGCAGTTCGATGTCCGTTTTCTCGGCTACCCGGTATTTGTTTACGCCCACGATTACATCTTTACCTGAATCAATGCGGGCTTGCTTGCGGGCGGCGGCTTCCTCAATCCGCAGTTTGGGTAGTCCGGTTTCAATGGCTCTGGCCATTCCGCCCAGTTCTTCCACTTCCTCAATCAGGCTCCACGCCTTGTGCGCCAGTTGGTGGGTAAGGGTTTCCAGGTAGTAAGAGCCTCCCCAGGGGTCTACGGTGCGGGTCACATCTGTTTCGGCCGCAATGATCAGCTGTGTATTGCGGGCAATGCGGGCCGAAAAGTCGGTGGGCAGGGCAATGGCTTCGTCGAGGGCGTTGGTGTGCAGCGATTGGGTGCCGCCCAGCACCGCGGCAAGTGCCTCTACGCAGGTGCGGGTCACGTTGTTGAAGGGGTCCTGTTCGGTGAGGCTCCAGCCGGAAGTCTGGCAGTGGGTACGCAGGGCAAGGGATTTGGCACTTTCAGGATTAAAACCCTGCACAATTTTAGCCCAAAGCATCCGGCCAGCCCGCATTTTGGCAATTTCCATGAAGTGGTTCATGCCGGTTGCCCAGAAGAAGGAGAGCCGCGGCGCAAAGTCATCAATGGCAATGCCCGCCTTCAGCCCGGTGCGGAGGTACTCCAGGCCGTCGGCCAGCGTGTAGGCCAGTTCCAGGTCCGCCGTGGCGCCAGCTTCGTGCATGTGGTAGCCGCTGATGGAAATGGAATTGAACTTAGGCATGTGCCGCGAAGTGTAGGCGAAAATGTCGGCGATGATGCGCATGCTGGGCTCAGGCGGGTAGATGTACGTGTTGCGCACCATAAACTCCTTCAGGATGTCATTCTGAATGGTGCCGCTTAATTGCTCCGGTTTTACGCCCTGCTCTTCGGCGGCTACCATGTAAAAGGCCATCACCGGAATCACGGCTCCGTTCATGGTCATGGACACCGACATCTGGTCCAGTGGAATGCCCCCGAACAGAATCTTCATGTCTTCCACTGAGTCAATGGCCACCCCGGCCTTGCCTACGTCGCCTACCACGCGGGGGTGGTCAGAGTCGTAGCCGCGGTGGGTGGGCAGGTCAAAGGCCACGGAAAGGCCCTTTTGCCCGGCAGCAAGGTTGCGGCGGTAGAAGGCATTAGACTGTTCGGCAGTGGAAAAGCCCGCATATTGCCGGATGGTCCAGGGCTGCTGCACATACATGGAGGCATAGGGGCCGCGCAGGAAAGGCGGCATGCCGGCACCGAAGCCGGGGTGTTCCAGGTTTTGCGTGTCGCCGGCAGTGTATAGTGGTTTTACCGGTATTCCTTCGGCGGGAGTCCATTCTGAACCCGGAAGGGTTGCGAAACTTTCCCGGTTTGGTGAGAACGCTATTTTAGAAAAGTCGGGTTTCATACAGGCAGCGGTTAGTGATCAGCAGTGTTGACAAGGAAGGTTATGGCTGTATGGTTATATGGCTGCATTGTTGCATTGTTAAATTGTTGTCAGGCTGAACGGTCATTTTCCGGACCTCCAGCAATTCAACAGTTAAACAATTGGGCAATTGAACAACTCAGCCATTCAGCCATATAATATGATCATCATTTGGGTATTAATGGCTGTGTGATTGAATGGTTACAAATCTGATAACGGCTCGAACAGATTCTCAGGTACACTTTCTCCTTCCGCCGGCTGGTATTTGTTGATGCCGACCAGCACCTGTTTCCCCTGCCGGATGGCATTTTCCCTTTCGGTCCGCACTTTTGCAATTTCCTCCTGCACAAAGCCGCTCCGCCGCGCGGCCCGGTAGCCGCCATGGGCTTCTACCGTCTGGAACATTTTCCAGGCTTCCTGAGCAAGGGAGTAAGTCAGGCTTTCAAGGAAATACGTCCCGGCCGCCGGATCGGCTACCTTAGCCAGGTAGCTTTCTTCGCGTAAGATGGCGTGTACATTGCGGGCAATGCGCCGGGACTGGGTATCCGTTTCGCCGTAGCGGCTGTTGTAGGGCTCAACCGTAAGCGAGTCGCAGCCGCCCAGTACCGCAGCCATGCCCTCCAGCGTACACCTGAGCATGTTGTTATAGGCATCCTGCCGGAATTTATTCCAGCGGGCCGTCCGGACGTGCAGGCGAAAGTTGCTATGCTGTGCCTGATACGCCCCGGCCAGCTGGCCCACCAGCAGTCTCAATGCCCGCAGTTTGGCAATCTGAAGGAAAAAGCCGGTGTCTGCTGACAACCAGAGTTCAGTTGCCTTTAAAATGCTTCCGGCGGTTAGTCCCCGGTCGGTCAGCCCGTCCAGGCAATCAGTCAGTGCGGCCAGCGAAAAGGCCAGTTCCTGGGTCGCCGAAGCGCCGGCGTTGTGGTAATCGTGACCATTGATGACCAGCCGCGGGGGGACTGAGGCGTTCATGGCGGCGGCTACCGCATCAGCAAGGGCAATATCCGGCGCATCTCCGCCCGGCCAGTGCACGCCAAGCGTGGCCTGCCCTGCCGCGTCACCGCTCCGCTGCAAATCTTCCAGCAATGTTCCGCTGACGAGCAACTGTACCAGGTTCTGATCAGCCGGCAGTCCGGCCAGCAGCGTACGCCACGCAACTGAAGATTTATGGGTCAGATCAAAAAATATTTCGTCGGTTCCCGGGGCAAGTGACTCACGGGCCGTTTCGTTGGCGGCAGTCTCCTCGCGGACAGCGATTTCGATCCGGCTGCGCCAGCCCGCCTGTTGCCTGAGCGGATGCGCAGGGATGTGGTGGATGTTCTCCCGGGTAAAGAATGGGGGCACAGTAATGCCCTCAGGCGTGAGCCAGTGCAATTTCTGGTTGAAGACCGCTTCCTTTTCCGCATCCGTGGCGGCTTTTATCTCTCTGAAAATCTGCTGCTTCCAGGCATCTGGGGTAACCGGGGAGAAGCTGGAAAATAAGGCTTCGTGGTTCATGTTTTACCTGCTGATTGCGTAAAGATAAGCGAAAAACCCTCCCTGTCTGATAGGGAAAGTTTTGTTACCGGAGGGGCGATATTTGATTTTTTTGTTAATTGTTTTTTTATCATTTTTGTCCTCCCCGTTTGGAGAGCAACCGCGGGTTCCGAACCAAATCACTCTTTTTTCCCGGATGCCTAAGGATTGCAGAACAGTGTGGAATAATTGTCTCCGGGTAATTCAGGAGCACATCCCCGAACAAAGTTTCAAGACTTGGTTTGAGCCCATTGTTCCCATGAGGCTTTCCAATAACGTGCTGACTATCCAGGTGCCCAGTCAGTTTTTTTATGAGTGGCTGGAAGAACATTATGTGCACCTGCTCCGTAAGGCAATTGACGCCGAACTGGGCTCCGACGGACGGCTGGAATATTCCATCATTGTAGACAAAGGCAATGAGAAAAATAAGCCGTACGTTATCAACATCCCGACCAGTAAGATGGCGGCCAACGTAAAAGAGGCCGCCAGGACGGAAGCGCAAACGGCTGACCGCTACAAAAGTCCCTTTCAGCTGCACGAACTGGAAGGCAGTCAGTTTGCCTCTTACCTGAATCCACATTATACTTTCGATAATTTCATTGAAGGCGACTGCAACCGGCTTGCCCGTTCGGCGGGTTATGCCGTGGCCAACAAGCCGGGAATTACTTCCTTCAATCCGCTGATGCTGTACGGTGGCGTCGGGCTGGGTAAACCCACCTGGTGCAGGCCATCGGCAACTACATCAAGGAGCACAACCAGGGCAAGTTTGTGCTGTACGTCTCCTGCGAGAAATTTACCAACCAGTTCATCGAAGCCGTCCGCAACAACAACATGCAGGGCTTCACGAACTTTTATCTTCAGGTAGACGTGCTGGTGCTGGACGACGTGCAGTTTTTGTCCGGCAAGGAAAAAACCGGAAGCTTCTTCCATATATTCAACCACCTCCACCAGGCCGGCAAGCAGATCATCATGACCAGTGATTGTCCGCCGCGGGAACTGGCCGGTTTTCAGGAACGCCTCCTTTCGCGGTTCAAGTGGGGCCTGACTGCCGATCTGCAGCAGCCTGACCTTGAAACCCGCATTGCCATTATTCAGAAGAAACTGCAGGGCGAAGGCATCATGATGGATGAAGAGGTAATCGAATACCTTGCCCACAGCATTGATACCAACGTGCGGGAACTGGAAGGCGTGATTGTGTCGCTGATGGCACAGGCTTCGCTGAACCGGAAAGATATCGACATTGACCTGGCCAAAAAGACGCTGGTCAATATTGTTCAGCACACGGATAACAAGGAAATCAATATTGACTCCATCCAGAAAAAGGTAGCTGACCATTTTGGTATCTCGGTAGAAGATCTGAAATCGAAAAGCCGCAAGAAGGAACTGGTAGTGCCCCGGCAGATTGCAATCTATTTCACCAAGGAGTTCACTGATTTTTCCCTCAAATCCATCGGGTACCACTTCGGCGGCCGCGACCACAGTACGGTCATTCACGCCATCCAGACGATCAACGATCTGCTCAAAACCGATAAGGAAATCAAAAACGCGATTTCTGACCTCGGGCGGCAATTCAACGTGAAGGCAAAGCGGTAAGCCTGGCCGCGGTGCTGCTCCTGACGGGCAGTTTGCCTCTGTTTCTTCCCACCCCTGTTTTCCGGCATCCTGTTCCGCTGTATTGCCGTAACGGGGACATAGACTTACTTTACGGTCGCTAAAAAGGTAATGCGATGAAAATCCTCTCCGCCGCCCAGATCCGCGAAGCGGATGCGTACACCATCCGCCACGAGCCGGTTTCGTCCCTTGATCTGATGGAAAGGGCCTCTCAGGCATTTGTTGACTGGTTTACCAGTCAGTATCCTTACGCAACGGGCATCAAGGTATTCTGTGGATTGGGAAATAACGGCGGCGACGGACTGGCCATTGCCCGGCTGCTGAGCCAGATGCATTACCAGGTGCAGGCATTCGCCGTGCGCCACGCCGAAAAAACCTCCCCCGACTTTGCCGCCAACGAGGAGAGGCTGAAGCGGCTGATGGATTTGCGAGATATCAGGGCAGAAGCGGAGATTCCCTCCATCAGCGAGCAAGAGGTTGTGATCGATGCCATTTTCGGCTCCGGACTTACCCGGCCGGCCGATGGCCTTGCTGCCCGGGTGATCGAGGCTATCAACGGGAGCGGTGCCGCGGTAGTGGCGGTTGATATACCTTCCGGTCTTTACGTGGATGCACCGGGCAGCAGCGATATGCCCGTTGTCAAAGCGACGCATACCGTTACCTTTCAGCTGCCTAAACTTGCTTTTCTGTTGCCGCAGAACGAGCCGTACGTGGGTGACTGGCTTCCGGTAGACATCGGTCTGCATCCCCAGGCCATTGAGCAGGCACAGACTCCTTACCATTACGTAGAAGAAGATTATCTGAGAAGCATCATCCGGAAGCGGCCGAAATATGCGCACAAGGGCCTGTTTGGCCATGCCTTGCTGGTGGCAGGCAGCCACGGGAAAATGGGAGCGGCTGTGCTGGCGGCCCGGGCCTGCCTGCGGTCAGGAGTGGGGCTGCTTACGCTGCACGTGCCCTGGAGCGGCTACGAAATCATGCAGGTATCCGTGCCGGAAGCCATGTGTCTGGTTGATACCAACGGGCAGTTTTTCACGGAAACCGGCGATACTACCGCTTTCAGTACGGTCGGCATCGGTCCGGGTCTGGGCACTCAGACCGAAACGGCCAAAGCGCTGGAAAAGCTGCTGCAGCGAACCACTGCCCCCATGGTGCTGGACGCCGATGCCCTGAACCTGCTGGCTAGGCACCCCGGTCTGCTGACCCTGCTGCCTCCGCACAGTGTACTTACCCCGCACCCGAAAGAGTTTGAGCGGCTTGCCGGCTTTGCCGGCAATGACTACCACCGGCTGGAAATGCTGCGCACCTTTGCCCGCAGGCACCAGGTGGTAGTGGTACTGAAAGGTGCCCATACGGCCATTGCCCTGCCATCCGGCAATGTCTGTTTCAACATCGCCGGCAACCCTGGTATGGCTACCGGCGGTACCGGCGATGTGCTGACCGGGATCATCACCGCTTTGGCAGCGCAGCACTACCCGCCGGAGCAGGCTGCTATCCTTGGCGTCTACCTGCATGCACTTGCCGGGGATCTGGCCGCGCAGGAAAAGGGATATACCGCCCTGGTTGCTTCGGATATCATTGAATATCTGCCCCGCGCATTCAGCAGATTTGGCATGTAAAATAAAAATTGTGGTTACTTAATCCCCTTTTCACCGTAAGAGGGCTTGGTCCGGGTTACCCGGATGCTATTTTTACATCAACAGTAAATTTTAAAATCAGAAATAAACCTATGAAAAGATTCGGTTTGATTGCCATTGTAGCAATAGCACTTGTACTGCTGATGGGCGGTTGTGGCACTTACAATAATCTCGTCGGTAAGGAAGAAAACGTCCGCAATGCCTGGAGCCAGGTGGAAGCGCAGTACCAGCGCCGCGCCGATCTGATTCCTAATCTGGTGAATACAGTGAAGGGAGCAGCTAATTTTGAAAGGGAAACCCTTACAGAAGTGATCAATGCCCGGGCCCGGGCTACGTCCATAAACGTTGACCCTGCCAATCTGTCTCCTGAGCAGATCCAGCAGTTTCAGCAGGCCCAGCAAGGGCTGAGTTCGGCACTGGGTCGTTTACTGGCTGTGGCAGAAGCATATCCGCAGCTGAGGGCCACGGAAAGCTTCCGGGATTTGCAGGCCCAGCTGGAAGGGACCGAAAACCGGATCACGGTAGCCCGTAACCGGTATAACGACGCCGTAAATACCTACAATGTCGGCCGCCGTACTTTTCCGGCCAATATATTCGCAGGCATGTTTGGCTTTGGCGACAAAGGTTACTTTACCGCTCAGCCGGGCTCTGACCGGACACCAACGGTGCAGTTTTAAATGGCTGGATGGTTGAATTGCTTGATTGTTGCATTGTCAGATTGTCTGCTTCTGAAAGGATCATGCCGGCCATATAGCCATATAACAATTTAAACAATGCAACAATTTGATCATCCAGCCCCATAACCGTTCAACCCTGAAACTCTTCATTCCGTCATGGCCGAATTATCCTTTACCGAGGAGCAGAAAAAGCAGATCGTTTCTACCATCCGCGAGGCGGAAAACCACACGTCAGGTGAAGTAAAAGTGCACATTGAAAAAAAGTGCGTCACCGTAGACGTAATGGAGAGGGCAAAGGAAGTCTTCTTTAAACTCGGGCTTGATAAAACCAGGCTGCGTAACGGGGTCTTGTTTTACGTGGCTCTAGATGATCATAAGTTTGCCGTACTGGGAGATGCCGGAATTGATAAGGTAGTGCCAGCTGACTTCTGGGACTCCACCAAAGACCAGATGCGGGAATATTTCCGGAACGGACAGATCACTGAGGGACTCTGCGCGGGTATTCTGATGGCCGGGCAGCAGCTGAAGGCCCACTTCCCCTACTCATCGGACGATATCAATGAACTGCCGGATGATATTTCATTTCATTAACCGCTGAACTGGTTCTGGTACTGGCTTTGGTAAAGAGATTTCTTTCACCCTTCCGTACCTGCCGGAAGTCGGCCTGTAAAATCAGACCATATTAAATGAAGAATAGATTTTTCCCTTTAGCGCTGATGTTTCTGCTCAGTCTGGTGGTCCGGGCGCAGGAATTTCCCGCCCGGCCTAATCCGCCACAGGCGGTAAATGACCTGGCTGGAGTAATTAGTCCGGCCGACGAACAGGCGCTGGAGCAGAAACTGAGAGCCTATACCGATACCACTTCCACTGGTTTTGTAATTGTACTGCTTCAGTCTTACAACGGGTATGATCCCGCCGAATACACCTTTGAACTGGGCAACCAGTGGGGCGTGGGGCAGAAGGGCAAGGACAATGGCCTGCTGATCACCGTAGCTGTCCAGGACCGCAAATATTTTATTGCCACTGGTTACGGACTTGAAGGTTCCATTCCCGATGCCATTACGCGCCGGGTAGGGGATCAATATTTCAAACCCAATTTCCGGGGGGGCAACTACTACGCCGGCCTTGACCAGGCAACTACTTACCTGGCTACTTTACCGGCCGGCGAATTTAAAGCCGCGCCGCGCAAACGGGATGGGGAAGGTGGTGGTGGATTTAGCCTCCTGCCAATATTGATCATTTTTCTGATTCTCTTCTTTATATTCCGCAGGGGAGGTGGCAACCGGCGCCGGGGGTACCGCGGGGGCGGCATGTTCTTCCCGCCATTTATCACCTTCGGCAGTGGTGGCAGTTCATGGGGAGGCGGCTTCGGCGGCGGTGGAGGTGGCGGCTTCGGTGGCTTTGGCGGCGGATCATTTGGTGGTGGCGGTTCGGGCGGCAGCTGGTAGCCGGGTAGGTAGCCAGAAGCTGTTGCTGTTCCATCCTGTCTGGCAGCAGAAAATGTTTCCGTGATAAATTTCCGGCAGGGCAATCCATCACCAGCTCAAGCTTTTCAATCCCGGCTGAAATTAATCTCGGTGTTATCCCCGATGTTCAGGCTTTGACTCATTCCTTTGAGGGAAGTATCATTGCCGATGATGGACTGATTCAGAACAGTGCTTTCCAGCTCGGAGAATGAGCCGATAATCGTATTCTGGATGATGGAATACCGGATATCGGTATTGTCGCCGATGGCTACGTTGGGGCCGATGATCGAAGCCTGAATCTTGCAGTCAGCACCGATACTCACCGGCGGGATGATGATCGTACCCGGGAACTGAGGATAAGAAGTATTTTTGTAGCCGTGCTTGTTGAGCAGGATGGCGTTGGCTTCCAGCAGCGTCTCCTTTTTACCGCAGTCATACCAGCTCAGGACCTGCATAGTCCGCATTTTTGCGCCTTGCTCAATCATGTGCATAAGGGCATCAGTCAGGTGATATTCGCCCGAAGCTGATTCGGGTGACTGCATAATGTGCTCCAGTGAGGAAAACAGCAATGGCACGTCGGCAATCTTGTAAATACCTACCAGCGCCTGGTTTGACTTCGGGATTTTCGGCTTTTCCACCAGCTTTTTGATCATTCCCTGGGGCTCTACTTCCGCTACACCAAAAGCCCCCGGCGTGTCTACCTTCTTCACCCCGAGCACCGAATATTCAGAAGCAATAAAAGCGGATAGATCTACGGTCACGATGGTGTCACCCAGTACGATCAGCACTTCATTTTCCCCTTTCATCAAAGACCGGGTCAGCCATATGGCGTGTCCGAGTCCATTGCGGGGTTCCTGCAACACGTACTGTACCCTCAGGTGCGGATACGTCCTGGTTACGTACTTCTCAATTTTATCGCCCAGGTAACCGATTACCAGTATAAGCTCTGTGAATCCTCCTTCGGCAAGTGAATCAATAATGTGCGCCAGAATGGGCTTGCCTGCTACCGGAACCAGCGCCTTTGGCTGCGTATGGGTGTGCGGACGGAGCATTGATCCGACTCCAGCCACTGGAATAATTGCCTTCATTCAGTTATCTGCTTTGGCTCACCCGACTCCAATTCATGTAATAATTTGGAGTCGGGCTGGCTGTCTGTTAGTTAAAATCCGGGTGAATAAAAAGTTTGTTTTTGGAGTCCTTACATATTGCTTTTTCATGGAGAAGTTTTTACTTTAGCCTCACGAAATACCCTCCCAAAATACTTATCCACACAAGCTGTGCCTGGCAAGAGATATAACTTGCTGTTTGTCAGCTAAATATAAACACTTATTTGAAGGTGTGGATAACTTCACAGTTAATGTGGATAAGTAATTTACCTTCTTCTTGCTTTTTCCGTGCTGCTTTTTATGTGCCTTACGGCAGGCAAAAGCCTGTCTTCAGCCCATTTACTTTAGGACCCCATTCTGTATGATTCCAGGGAAGAACATTCTCTTTTTTCTTCTTGCAACCACTATTTTTGAAGTCAATGCCCAAAAGGTCCAGCAGATCAGGCTGATACAATTGGAGCAGATCATTTATGCACAGAAAGCACCGGTAGTAGTTGTAAATTTCTGGGCCACCTGGTGCCAACCGTGTGTGGAGGAGCTTCCTCATTTTGAAAAGATTTCAAAAGAGAATCCGGCAGTGAAAGTGCTGCTCATAAATCTTGATCCTCTCACCAACACGACTGCTAAGGTAAGACCTTTTCTTAAAAGCCGGAGAATTACTGCGCAGGTATATATTCTGGATGAGGACAAGCCAGACCAGTGGATCGGCAGGGTTCACATCGACTGGTCGGGAGCCATACCAGCAACCTTATTTATCGCAAACCAGCAGAAGCAACTGGTAGAGCAACAACTGACCAAAGAACAACTGGAAAATAAAATCCAATCATTATTACCCTGAAAACTGTAATTGCTGTCAATTAATACTCACCCCTGATTATGAAAAAGAACTTTATCCTGACCCTGTTTATCATGCTGATTGTTACTTCCGGAGGTGCTTTTGCCCAGAAGAAAACAAAGGAAGACAAAGCCAACGAAAAGGAGTGGAAGAAGAAACTGAAGGACCTTGATCCCCTGCAGTACAAGGCGCTTCTGGAGCAGAGAGATGGCCTGCAAACAGAGCTGAGTCAACTGAACAGTAAAGTAGTAAGCCTGGAAGCGGACCTGAACGCGAAGAGCTCTGAGAACGAAAAGCTGGTGGCGCAACTGAAGAGTGCAGAAGAAAAATTTAAGGAAGAGCAGAAGTCAAATGTGACCAAAAGCAGCAACCAGATGAGCCCCAACGGGCTGGTGTTCAAGGTGCAGATTGGCGCTTTCCGTAACAAGGACCTGAGCAAGTACCTTGAGAACAATCCTAATTTCAGTGGTGATGTAGACGCTGATGGTACCAGAAAATACACTTTGGGCTACTTCGGAGATTACTGGGAAGCTGATACCTTCAAGAAGTACCTGCGCGAAATGGGTGTGAAAGATGCATGGCTGGTCGCCTACAAGAACGGACAGCGGGTAGAGATGAAAGATGTGCTGGAAGGCGTTATCTCAGCAAAATAAGTCGTACATACAGATGAATGAGCCTGCCGTTTGACGGCAGGCTTTTTTTGTTTGATTTATTGGGAACCTGTCCATTAGGTTCCGGGAAGATTACCTTATATTTGCGGTCCTTTTAAACAGACGGACGAGATCCGTCGCAAACGGAAAACAACAAATGTCAGTAAAAATCAGACTGGCCCGCCGGGGCCGCAAAAAATTGGCCCTGTTCGATGTGGTAGTGGCCGACTCGAGATCACCACGCGATGGCCGCTTCATTGAAAAAATCGGCACTTATAATCCCAACACCAATCCGGCTACCATTGATCTGAATGATGATAAGGCTTACCGGTGGTTGTTGAATGGTGCCCAGCCTTCTGATACCGTAAGGGCCATGCTTTCTTACCGGGGTGTACTTATGCGTAAGCACCTGCACGGTGGCGTTACAAAGGGTGCCCTGACTCAGGAGCAGGCCGATGCAAAATTTGAAGAGTGGAAGACACAGAAAACAGTTCAGATCACCGGCAAGGTAGATACACTGGCCAAGCAGAAGTCAGATGCCGCCAAAGCCCGCTTTGATGCTGAAACCAAAAAGAATGAGGCCCGTGCGGAAGCAATCCGTCTGAAGAATACGCCTCCGCCTGCACCGGAGCCAGAAGCACCGGCCGCCGAAGAAACTGCAGCGGAATAACTTCGCTCCACTCTCTGTACTACAAAAGAGGTAAGAACATCATTCTTACCTCTTTTTCGTTCCTGATTGCGATACGGGCTAAATTTTCCGGCAGGCCGCGAGTTTGCCCCTTAACATGATTCTTATGAAAATTGAAGAATGCTTCCTGTTTGGCTATATAGCCAAACCGCACGGATACAAGGGCGAAGTTGCGCTGGTGCTGGATGTAGACAATCCGGCGGCTTACAGCGATCTGGATTCTTTTTTTGTGCTGATCAAGGGAAGCCTTGTCCCGTATTTTGTGGAGGAAATACGGCTGCAGGGCGCTAAGGCAATTATAAGATTGGAGGATGTAGCAACGCACGAAGCAGCTCAGGCGCTGGTAGGCAATCAGGTATATCTGCCAATGAACAACCTGCCGGAGCTGGAGGAGGGACAGTTTTACTACCATGATATCATCGGATACCGGGTCGTGGATGCCACTGCCGGTGAACTGGGCGAAGTCACCAATGTGTATGAGTTCCCGCATCAGGATCTGATTGCCATGAACTATCAGGAGCAGGAGGTGCTGATTCCGGTCATTGATGAAATCGTGCTGAAGGCGGACCACACCAAAAAACAGCTGATGGTTAATTTGCCGGAAGGCCTGCTGGATATATACACAACCGATGCAGGTACGCCGGATGACCAGTCGGACGACTAACCAGAAACTGAGTTTCCTCTACGCTTATGCGCATTGACATTATTACCTGTTTGCCTCAGCTGCTGGAAAGCTTTTTTGCAGCTTCCATCCTCAGGCGGGCTCAGGACAAGGGGCTGGTAGAGGTGCACCTGCACGACCTGCGTGACTATACTCCCTATAAACACCGGCAGGTAGATGATTATGCCTTTGGCGGCGGCGCCGGTATGGTACTGATGATTGAGCCCATTGTCCGGTGCCTGAGAACCTTGCAGGCACAGCGGCAGTACGACGAAATCATTTACCTGACGCCGGATGGCGAAACGCTGAACCAGAAAACGGCAAACACTTTATCGCTCAAAGAAAACTTTATCCTGCTGTGCGGCCACTATAAAGGTGTGGACGAACGGGTGCGTGAGCACTTCGTTACGCGCGAGATCAGCATCGGTGACTATGTACTCTCAGGGGGTGAACTGGCGGCAGCCGTACTGGCCGATGCGCTGATCCGGCTGGTACCGGGAGTGCTGTCAGATGAGACTTCTGCCCTCACCGATTCTTTTCAGGATGATCTGCTGGCACCACCTGTATATACCCGGCCAGCCGACTTTGAAGGCTTAAAGGCTCCGGAAATACTTCTTTCCGGCCACGAAGCCAATATTGCCAGGTGGCGTATGGACCAGGCGCTGGACCGGACCCGCAAACGCCGCCCCGATCTGCTTGATGAATAACAAAAAAGGCAGCCGTTAAGGGCCACCTTTTTTGTTACCAGATGGGATAATGCTTACAGTAGTTTTTTTACAATATCATCAACGGTGATCCCTTCGGCTTCAGCTTTGAAATTGCGCACAATGCGGTGGCGGAGGATCGAAGCAGCCACTGCCTGAATATCTTCAACATCCGGCGAATACTTGCCATTGAACAGGGCATTGCACTTGGCACCCAATACAAGGTGCTGGGAAGCCCTCGGACCGGCACCCCACTCCAGATACTGATTGGCATCGGCGGAGGCCATCTGGGTTTGCGGACGGGTTTTGTGCACCAGCCGGACGGCGTATTCCACCACATTGTCCGTAATAGGCACCTTCCGGACCAGCGACTGAAAGTAACGGATTTCGTCGCCGTGCAGAATCCTCTGAACCTGGTAGCTGCTGGCGGTAGTGGTATTCTTCACAATCTCGACTTCTGATTGATAAGAAGGATAATCAAGCTTGATATTGAACATGAAGCGGTCCAGCTGGGCTTCGGGCAACGGATAGGTTCCTTCCTGTTCAATCGGGTTTTGGGTGGCCAGCACGAAAAAGGGCCGGTCAAGCGAATATTTTTGTCCGGCAATGGTTACGGAATACTCCTGCATGGCTTCCAGCAGGGCAGCCTGCGTCTTGGGCGGCGTCCGGTTGATCTCGTCGGCAAGAATGATATTGGCAAAAACTGCCCCTTTGATAAACTTGAAGTTGCGCTCCTGATCCAGTGTTTCAGAGCCCAGTATATCAGAGGGCATCAGGTCAGGCGTAAACTGAATGCGGTTAAACTTCAGGTCCAGCGAAGAAGCCATTGTCTGAATCAGAAGTGTCTTGGCAAGGCCCGGCACACCTACCAGCAGGCAATGGCCCTGGCAGAAAATAGCTGTCAGCAGGAGCCGTACTACGTCATCCTGACCAACAATCACCCGGGAAATCTCGGCTTTCAGATTTTTGTATGCTTCCTGCAGGCCATGGGCCGCTTCTACGTCTGATTTGTATTGCACAAGTAATAGCTTTTAGATAGTAGGGTGTTTGTAAAACGCAACTGGTCGCTGATCAGAAGGCTGATCCTGGGGCAGATCATCTGAGCAGTGACCAGCTGAATTTATTGCGGTGTGTTGCTCATGATCTTGCAGTGGCCGTACTCCTCATCAATGTTGATAAAGACTTCATCCTGAGCCTTGGCGAACCATTCGTTCAAGGCTTTTGTCTTCCGCTCATTCAGGGCAGCATCGTATATCTTCTGCCAGTCGTCCTGCAGGTTGGCCTGGTGTGGCGCTATCTTCGATTTGTAATAGAGAATCCGCATCGCACTTTTGCCGTCGTCGGTACGGTAAGCGATGGGCTTGCTGACATTGCCCACCTGCATGGTATCAATGGTAAAAAAGATTACCGGGTCGAGTGCTTCCGTGAAAATTTTGCTGCTTCCACTTTCATCCATGATCATGCCGCCACGGGCAGCTGTTACCTTGTCGTCGGAATGTTCCTTGGCAGCCTTGGCAAAGGTAATGCTATCATTCACAATCCGGGTCCGCAGGCTGTCCAGAAACCTTTCGGCATCGTTAAGATCAACCTGCGAGTAGCTGGGGCGGATCAGAATGTGACGGGCTGTGTACTCTTCTCCCTTGCGCTCCAGCAGCTGGAGAATATGAAAGCCGTATTCGGTTTCAAATACCTGGGATATTTCATTTATTTTCAGCTTGAAAGCCATAGCTTCGAATTCGGGTACCATCATGCCCCGCTTGGCTACGCCCAGGTTACCACCGAACTGCGCCGAGCCAGGGTCCTGCGAATACTGCTTGGCCAGTACGGCAAAATCTTCACCGGCATTAACCCGGTCGCGGATCTTGTTGAGCTGAGCCCGTACTTCATTTTTTTGTTCGCGGCTTATTTTAGCCACCTTCACTATCTGGCCTACTTCTACTTCAGTAGGAAAATAAGGAATACTGTCTTTGGGCAGGTTGTTGTAGAAACGTTTCACCTGGCTGGGCGTAATTTTGATACTTCCCGTAATGGTCTCCTGCATCTTCTGGGCCACCAACTGTTCGCGTACCTGCTTGCGCAGCTCACCCTTGAGGGTTTCTACTGTTTTGCCGTACGCTTCCTGCAGCTTCTGCTCCGAACCAAACTGTGTCCGGATCATGTATTCCATCCGGCGGTTCAGCTGGTCTTCGATTTCCTTGTCTTCCACCATTACGGAGTCGATCTCCGCCTTGGCAATCAACACTTTCTGGATAACCAACTGCTGCAAGGCACCGCAGCGGTCAGCGCCACGGACACCACCGGCCTGCATGTCATTGTAAAGCGCCTCTACATCCGAACGCAGCACTACGTAGTTGTCCACCTTGGCTACAATCCGGTCAATGGACTTGCCCTGCCCAAACGCAGCATTAAACATCCCGGGCAGCAGGAAAAAGGCAGCTGACGCCGAAAGGGTTCTGATTATTGATTTCATCGGATGGTTATTTCAATTGGTGTAAAGCCTGATGCGGTTCTGGCTCCGGGCCTCCTCGTATACTTTTTTATCAAGGTCCTGCAGCAGGGTCTGTTTTCTTTTATTGATGACCATTTCCCGGATCCGGCTATGAACAAAAGGCAATGGCGAAGTCTGGCCGGGTAATCTGAACTGCCTTACCAGCAACCAATACACATTTTTTTCGTCAGAGGTTTCCGAAAAATTATTTTGTTTCAAAAACTGTACCTCATTCGCAACACCCGCAAAAGGAGTGTTGTGGACAAGGTCACTGAAGGGCACCCACAGGGAGTCGGCCATGTGGTAGAACCGGGCAAACCGGTAGCAGTAAGAGCGGAATTCCTGCTGTTCGGAAGGTTTGCCGGACTCCATCCACTGCCGGGCCTGATCAAGCCTCGGAGCATCGCGCGGAACCGCCACCAGCTGGCCCTGCACGATGTTCTGCTTTAATTCAAAGTTAGCTAAATTGTTATTGTAGTAACCCGTTATTTCCTGCTCACTTACGGCCGTATCCAGGTGCTGCCTGATATACTGCTTTTCGAACTCGTGCAGGATCAGCGATTCGCGGTATTCCTGCACCCGACGCTCCAGTCCGGCTGCATCGGGCGGCACCTGCTCAAGGGCCTTTGCCAGCCTGACTTGTTTTCTTACCCAGGCATCCGTATAACGACCAGCCAGGGCCACACTATCAGCAGCAGAGCTTCCTTTCGGGATCAATTGTGCGATCTCAGAGCGGTATAGCGCAGCAGCATCTACCTGTGCAACGGGTTTTTCATCTCTGGCCTGCCCGTCTTCTTTCGGCTGGCAACCCAGCAGAAGTGCTCCCCAAAAAATAACAATAATTATTCTTGCCAACACCCCGCAACTCATGTTCAGTGATAAAATGGGACAGACTACAAAAGAGTTCCTTTTGTAGTCTGTCGTTTAAGGCAAACGGCGTTCAGCGGTCAAACGCATTATCTGATCATGGCCTGGACTTCCTGCTCATTCACCACCACCGGATACCGGCGGCGCAATGTTTCCAGCCATTGTTTCTCCAGAAACGTCTGGAAATCCGAAATCGTAGCGCCCCTGGATTCTTCAAATGTTCGGGGCCGGGGTTCTTCCACTGCCGTAATGTCTACGTAGTATTTGCGGCCACCGTGGTCAAGCTGATGGCTGCCCTTCTGCCAGTTGACCCTGTCCACTATTTCATTGTCACCCTTCTGAAAAAATCCTTCCGTAATCTCAAGACTCAGCGGCTTCCGGGAATTGAAGCTTCTTTCAATCGCATTTTTATCAGTTGAATACAGGGTGAAAGTAACCCGCGCATTCTGACGCAGATTGGTTTTGGAAACAGGTTTAAAACGACCGGCATCGCGGATTATTATCCTGGTGAGGTCAATGCCATTGTCAGTCAGGTAATCTGAAATGGTGCGGGCCCGCTTACCGGATACGGCTTCCGTTTCACGCGGGTCAGCAAAACCGGTGATTTCCACCAGCAGCGACTTGTCCTGCTGCATGGCCCGGATCAGTTTCCGCAGCTGATCCTGCTGGCCGGAGTCAGTAGCCGTCTTGTTTTTATCGAAGTTCAGCTCCGCAAAAGCCGGGTTATTTACCGGAAAACTGGGCTTCTTCAGGGTTTCCTTCAGTTCGGCCAGCACAGTTGCATCGGCGGCGTTGTATACAGTGGCCTTTACCCGGCGGCCCCACTGGTAATTGCTGCGGTTGTTTTCAAAAAATGCCCGCTGACCCGTGCTGTCACTCAGCGATTTGGACCAGACCTGGTCTTCCATCCGCTGGAAAAGCAGAATGCCGTCCCGGTACTCCTTCACCAGGTAGCGGTAGTCGGGATATTTTTCCTCCAGGTGCGCCTTTTCATATTCCCACAGCGACTGGTCTACGTAGCTGTTGTACAGAAGCTGGGCGTAGTAAGCCGGTGAAATGGTTGGCTTGGCCTCCTGCTGCCCTTTTACGTACTCAAAAAAGCCCGTGATGGGGTAGTTTTCCTTGCCAATAGTGAACAGGGTACGCCCCAGCGACTTCTCCGGCACGTAATTCCACTTACCAAAGCGCAGTGAATCCGTGATTTTGGAGAAGGCAAAGTTGCGGGCGGAAGCATCTTCCGTCAGGTTATTTTCGCGGCGAAGCCGTTGCAGGAACAGCGTACGGTTCAACTCGGAACGGGAGTCTTTATTGACGCGCTGCCGGAGGGTTTGCTCCAGTTCCTCCAGAGGCTCCAGTCCTTTTTTCTCAATCAGTTTGATGATGTGCCAGCCGTAAGGCGTAAGCACGGGGGCTGATATATCGCCGGGCTTGCGGAGGGCAAAAGCGGCATCTTCAAAAGCGGGGATCATATTGCCGGTGCCGAAAGGAGGCAGTACGCCGCCCTTGTTGCGGGACGATCCGTCTTCCGAAAACTGAGAGGCCAGTCTGTCCCAGGCTTCACCCTTCACCAGCCGCTGGTAAATCTCGTCAATCTTCTGCTTTGCCGCCTGGGCGTCTTCGTGGGATACTTCGGGATTGGTGCGCACCATGATGTGTGCGGCCTGCGCCTTGCCGCGGGACGGGCGGCGGTCGGCTACTTTGATGAGGTGATAGCCGAAACTGGTCCGGACCGGCCGGGAGATTTCCCCGGTCTTTGTCTGATAGGCCGCTTTCTCGAAGGGATACACCATCTGCAGCGCCGTAAAATACCCAAGGTCACCGCCGTTGCTCTGGGCTGACGGGTCCTGGGAGTGATTGCGGGCAAGGGTCGCAAAGTCGCCGCCGCTCACGAGTTGCTCCCGAAGCGCCTTGGCCTGCTGGTAGGCTTTCAGGGTATCTTCCGGATTGGCTTCCTTCGGCAACCCGATCAGCAGGTGCGAAGCCCGTATCTCCTCCTTCATGTGCTCATAGGCCTCTCTTACCAGATTGGCCGTTACGCTGCTGTCCATCAGGTAAGGCTCAGCTAGCTGCTCCCGGTAGCCGCTCAGTTCTTCCCGAAAGGTGGAAAGGGTATCAAGGCCCAGACTTTCGGCATCCAGCACTTTCAGCCGGAAATTGAGGTAAAGGTCAAGGTATTCGCGGAGACTTTTCTCGCGGCTGGTGCTGTCGGCAGCCGGCGGATTTTTCTCAAACACGTACAGGAACTCGGAGCGGTAAACCGGCACCTGACCTATAGTAGCAATCACGGGATCTTTGACGACGGAAGCGGAAGGGGCTTTCACTTTGCAGCCGCCTGCCAGAAGGGCTGCTGCTATCGCTGCACAGGCGATTCTGTTCATACAGGAAAAGCGGGGTAAAAAACTGGATTTCTGCAATTTTACGAAATTTCTGCGTGAACTGACCGGGTCAGCAGTGCGACACTGACAGTACGTACAAAAAGGGAATCTTTTGCAGTAAGCAGGTATTGCGGGAACATCCCACTGGTAACGAAGAGACACCGGAATAAAGTATAGGGAGGGAGAAAAATTACGGTGCCGGGAAAAGAAAAAGCCGCCTTAAACGGCGGCCCGGTGAATGCCTTTATATAAACGCCACGTGCTCTTCGAATCGTTGTATTCTACTTCTACCTTATCCATCAGTTTCTGCACCAGCATAAGCCCTACACCGCCGTTGCGCCCTTCTTTCACAATCTGCTTCAGGTCCGGAGATTTATAGCTGTTCAGGTCGAAATAGGTTGCAGCCCGGTCAATGATCTCAAAGGTAACCCCGCCCGGCTGGTTGCGGATGCTGAGTTCGATGGAGTCGTCGGCATTGCACTGGTGAGAATGGATAATCAGATTGCTGCAAACCTCGTCAACGGCCAGCACCATCTGATTGATCTCAATCTCCGAGAGCGAATAATTGCGCAACACTCCGGTCACAAAATCACGGATTCCTTTGAGGTTCTCCCGGGAACAATAAAATTTATAATAATGAATCATTTACTGACATTTTCGCTTCCGCCTCTGACACTACGATAGTAAGCAGCTGATCAAGTCCCAGTACCTGAAAAACATTGAACACCTTTTCACTCAAGCCGAACAGTACCAAAGACGTTTGAGTACTTTCAAAATCCTGCAGGTGGGACATAAATACGCCCAGCCCTGCGGAGGAAATATAATTCAGTTTTGTACAATCAATCAGAAGCTTTCTTTTGCCTTTGGCAATTGTTTGTTCGATGGCTTGATCCAGTAAAATAGATGAACTTGCATCAAGGTCTCCGTTTACTGAAAGTATGCTCAGTTGGCCTTCATGTAAGGTGCTGATTTCCATATCTGATTCGGTTACGTACTGTAGTTGGAAAAGTTGCGGAAAAACCAGTGAAAAGTAAGATTCTGACGAAAAAAGGGTAGACGGTTGCAAAACGAACTTACTGCGGGATGTTATGCAAAAAGCCTGCCATTCATGGAACCGGATCGTAGCCGCTGCCACCCCACGGATGACAGCGCAGAATCCGCCCGATGGTAAGCCCGGAGCCTTTAATGGCCCCGTGCTTCCGGATGGCTTCCAACCCGAAATGGGAGCAGGACGGAGTATACCGGCAGCCCACCGGCAGCCACGGCGAGAGAGCAATCTGATAAAACCGGATCAATCCGATAAGTATTTGCTTACCCATAAAACCCTTTAATTGTTATCAGGACTTTCTCAAAACGCTTCCGGGTGGCCGTTTTTGAGACACAAACGGCGGTCCATACCCTACACGTGACCGTGGTGGGTATCGGCCGGACCGTGGTCAGTGTCACACTGACCACTTTTGAGAAAGTCCTGGTTATGTTAAAACTACGGAAAAACGGTGATTGTTCCGCCGGCGGGTCTGGTTTTTACATGGGGTCCACATCGGCTACCAGGGTAGCCTGCCGGTTGGGCTTCAGCAGGCCGACTGCCTGCATCTGGTCCCGGAGGAGTTCTTTCACCGCTTTCAGGTTTACGTTATCCCGCTCCAGCTTGATGACAATATCCTTCAGAAACTGCCCGCGGATGCGGTCCACCAGCGGAGACTCCGGCCCCAGGACGCGGCCCCGGCCAAGTTTGTCTACCAGCCGGTCGGCCAGGTCCTGGGCGGCGGATTCGGCCACCCTGAGGTCTACGTGCTTTACCGTAATGCGGATCATACGCGAAAAGGGCGGATAATTGAATTTTTTCCGCTCTTCCATTTCCCGCTCAAACATCCCCTCGTAGTCGTCGGAGACAATTTTCTCCAGAATCAGCTGCTTCGGATCGGCCGTCTGAATGATGACCTTGCCGCGTTTGTCGCGCCGGCCGGCCCGGCCACTCACCTGCGTCAGCAACTGAAAGGCTCTTTCGTGCGAACGGAAATCGGGAAAGTGAATCACGCGGTCGGCATCGAAAATGCCCACCGTGCCCACCCGTTCAAAGTCCAGGCCCTTGCTTACCATCTGCGTGCCGATTAACACATCCATCTCGCCCACCTCAAAAGACTGGATAATCTGCTGATAGGCATTCTTCTGCCGCGTCGTGTCGAGGTCCATCCGGCCCAGGCGGGCTTCGGGCACGTGCAGTTTCAGTTCGTCCTCAATCTTTTCGGTGCCGTAGCCAACCGTTCTGATTTTGGTGGAGCCGCAGGCCGGGCACACCGCCGGAGACGGTTCGTGGTAGCCGCAGTAGTGGCAGCGCAGTTCGTGATTCTGCAGGTGCAGCGTGAGGCTCACGGCGCAGTTACCGCAGTGCGGAATCCAGTTGCATTCTTCGCAGGCAATGTAGGGTGAGTAGCCGCGGCGGTTCTGAAACAGGATAATCTGCTCTTTTCTGGACAGACCGAGCCGCATCTCGTCGAGCAGCACCGACGAAAAGCTGTGTTTGATCCGCTTCTGCTTGCGTTCCTTGCGCATGTCTACCAGCACCATTTCAGGCAGTTGTGAGTTCCCGAAGCGCTGACCCAGTTTCACGTAGCCGTACCGGCCCTGCTGCGCCTGGTAAAAAGATTCAAAGGACGGCGTGGCCGACCCCAGCAGCACTTTGGCCTTCTGGAAGCGGGCCACCACCAGGGCAAGATCACGGGCATTGTAACGGGGCGCGGGGTCCTGCTGCTTGTAGGAAGCTTCGTGCTCTTCGTCCACGATGATCAGGCCGAGGTTGTCAAAGGGCAGGAAAATGGCCGACCGGACGCCGATCACGAAGGAATACTTGCCCGACAGCACGCCCTGCCACACTTCTACCCGTTCGTTGTCGGAGAATTTGGAGTGGTAAATGCCCACCTGGTCGCCGAATACTTTGCGCAGACGGTTTACGATCTGAGTGGTCAGGGCAATTTCGGGCAACAGGTACAGCACCTGCGAACCGCCGTCCATCACCTTCCGGATCAGGTCAATGTATATCTCCGTTTTGCCGCTGCCGGTGATGCCATGCAGCAGAACGGTGTCTTTCGTCTTGAATTCTTCCATCACGGTGTTTTCAGCCGCCTGCTGCGCGGGGGAGAGGGTAGGGTGCCCGTTGCCCGTGAAGCCGGTTTCCTCAAACCGGGATTTGATGATCTCAAACTCCTCGACGATGCCATTCCTGATCAGGGTTTTGAGAGAGGAATCGGATATTTCGTCTGCCGCCAGCACGGTTTTTTCAAGCCCCGCTTCATTGGCCCCCGGATTGGTGAGGACCGGCACGTGCTGCATGTATTTGAGCAGTACATCCAGTTGCTTGGGCTTGCTGTCCAGAATGGCGAACAGGGCCTCCAGATTGTCGCGTTGTTCGTACATGCGAAGCAGGCGCACCTTCCTGACCACCTTGGGCCGGTATTTTTCCCGCACCTCCTCAAACAGAATGATGGCCCTTTTGCCGGTGAGGGACTTCATCACTTTATGTACATCCTTGCCTTCGAGTATTTTCACGGCCTCGTCATAAGAGAGCGACTGCTTGATCTTCACAATTTCCAGCAACAGTTCCTCCTGCTCCGTAAGCGGGATGGACACATCAAAGTCGGGATTCAGCTGCATCCGCGACTCGCTGGAAATCTTCAGGCCCGACGGCAGGGCGGCATTCAGCACCTCACCCACGCAGCACATGTAGTATTCGGCGGCCCACTTAAACAGCTCAAGCTGACCTTGCGTGACAACCGGATACTCGTCCAGCAGTTCCAGCAGGTACTTGGCGTTGTATCTGGCGGGCGGCAAGTGGTGCAGCTTGCCGATAATAGCCGTCAGGACGCGGCTTTTACCAAACTGCACGATCACCCGCGAACCCACTTTTATGGTTTCATTGAAAGAGGCAGGCACCCGGTAAGTGAACAGATTGGGAACCGGAACCGGCAGAATCACATCCGCGAAAAGGGTATCGGTGCCTTGGTGATCGAGGGTGTACTGCAAAGCTGGGTGGGGGTTGGGCAGTACGCAATTTAATGAAAAGCCCCGACAGGCCGGGACCAGTCGGGGCGATAATACGGCTTTGCCGCAATCTTAAAATTCCTGAATATCTATTTTCCGGTGGGCTTTGGTACCGTCCTTGAACGGCAGGAACACCTTCAGTTCGCCCTCCTCGTATACCGCTTCGATCTGCCCGATATTTACAAAACCGGGAATGTCAAAAGAATGGTGGAACATCGGAATGCGCACCGGGTAAGGCCCGGCCATATTATTCAGATCCCCGGGCAGTTCCGAAAAAACAATCAGCTTATTGCTGTCAATAAAAACATTGAAAGCTTCTGCTTCAACGGTGGGGGCAGTGACGTGGAGCACAAATCCATTATCGGTTTCGCTCAGCTTCATTGTCGTCATAGACACTCCTCCATTGATGGTATTGAGCAAGTCGATAGGACGAATGAAATCACTCAATATATTTTTATGTTCAAATCTCATGATAATATCCTCCGTTTATGTTAACCTTCTTTAAACAAATAGTGTACCGAAAATTAACCCATTCGTTTAAATGAAATAAGTAAATGTGTATACGACACTTTGACCGTACTGTTACCGGAATATTACCATAATTTGCCATTTAGGCAGAATTTTTTATAAGCAGTGAAGCAGCCGTACAAAAGAACTATTTGCGGTACACAAGCATTCTGAGGGGTATTCAGACAAAAAAAGAGGCTCACCCTTTTCGGGAAGCCTCTTTTTTTGTCTGCTCGACTGGCCGGAAAAACTCCGGTATAAGACCATCCGGCCGGTGGCCTGGATACTCTGTTTTTTAACTTAATTTAACTCTCTGACGGGTTCTTTCACCCCGATTTCCCGGAAAAGCTGTTCCCAGTAATAGGTCACGTTGGGGTTATTCTCCCTGGTGGTGCTGGTGGGTTTGAACGGTGAAACCAGGTAGATGAGCAGCCTGCCCGCAAGTTCGGGGCGCAGCGTTGTTTTGAGTTTGACGGCGTCTTCCTTCGCCCAGGTTTCGGCCTGGTCGCGGCTCTGCGGAGGCTTAACGTGAAAATCGCGGCGGTTGGCTCCCGGCATGCTCTCAATCATGTCGCTGAAATAATACACAATAACCGTGGCTGAAGTATCGGCAATGCGGTTCACTACCTCCAGGGTGGCCCACACGTCGGTGTTTTTGCTGGTGGCCGTAGGGTTGGGCTTCATCAGGTGGGTAAGCGCCTGGTTCAGAAACTCCGCCTTCTCCTTGCGGAGGGAAAGCTGAAAATCGTTGCGGATGGCTTCCTTATCGGTAGGGCTGGCGTAAGTGGTGTCTTCCAGCACGGCTGCCTGGCACACATCGCTGAATACCTGCGCTTTGCCGGTATTTTCGTGCACGTAATAAATGTCCATCCGGTCGCCCCTGGTGCGGATATTGGAATTGACCATGTCCTGAAGGACTTTGGCGTACTTGCGGTTTACGTAATCCACGTCTTCAAATACGCTGGCTGATTTATCGAGGAATATAATTGACTGAATCGGTTTGACTACCGGCTTTTTTTCTTCTTCACCCCCGCAGGCAGTCAGCAGGATCAGGATTAAAGGCAGAAAGCTTGATTTATGAATGATTTTCATAATGTCTGGTGAGCACTAGAATAGCTTTACTGAACCCGGAGAGTTCAGTAAAGCGGGTTGGCACTCTTTTGTGTTTACTTGAACAAGGTCAGATTTTACCGTTGCGGCCATTCTGAAGAGACGGCCGCAACAGATCGTCGTCCGCAACGGTTACTTCTCCGGGACTGCGGGGCTGGCTGGTCAGGCGCTCCTGCTGCGCGGTGCCGCGGGAGTAACCGTCGTTGTACTGGGCAATGCGCCGGTCAACTTCGTAGAGGGCCATCTGATCGGTGAGTTCACGAATCTCCGCCTGCAGGCTCCGGATCTCCTCCCGGAGTTCTGCCTGGTCGGGGAGGGTAGCCAGCTGGGCTTCCCCAATTTGCTTCTGGGCCTGCAGTTGTCCCAGTTCCGCTTCGGCTTTTTCCAGCCTTACAGCGGTGCGGCGTTCCAGCCGCGCCATCTTGCGGGTCCGGATGGGTATCTGCACCCACCGTTTCCAGTAAGTCTGCACCACTGGCATGCCAATGCCCAGACTCACTGCACCGGACACGGCAAACAGAATGCCCGTCAGTACGAAAGACCACACGCCCCAGGGGTCGTTGAGCAGTTCTTCGTTGAGCTGGATGCGCTGCTGCCGCAACCGGTCGAGTTGTTTGACCAGTGCGGTGCTGGCACCGTTGGCACCGCTTTGCAGGTAAGCCGCTTCGTTGTTCAGGAATGCCTTCATCTTGTCTACGCGGTAGGCTTCGTAGCGGTACAGGCCCAGCACAGCCAGCGTAGTGAGGGCAAAGGCGATCAGCCCGATTTTGAAATACACGTACCGGCGGGTATTGCCGCGGTGGTAATAGTCTTCGACGAGGCGTTCGTAGGCCGGTTTGAGCAGCAGCGACAGGGCCGCCAGGCCACCGGCAAAGCTCCACGCCTCAAAGCCCTTGAACCCGAAGGCATAAGCCACAATGTCTTTGGAAATGATCAGGTCACCGGTGATAAAAAGACCACCTGCCAGTACGTACAGCAAGCCGATAATGAAGGCGTTGTCGCTGCGGGTTTTCTTGCGGAGTTCGCGCAACTGTTCTTTTTCGGTAGTGGCGTGCTCCAGCGTGCTGCGGAGGCGTCCGGTCTGCCCGGCCTTGACCGGTACCAGATAGCTTTGCTGCCCGATCTTCTCCATCAGCTGTAGGGATTGCCGCTGTGCGTCCTGCAACTGGGTTTCGCGGCCGGCCAGTTCCCGTTTGCGGGCTTCCAGCTTTTCCAGTGATCTGCCATGCAGAATGTGGCTCGACAGGTAGCTTTCGTAGTAACTCTTATCCAGATTAAGCCGGCCATTGTCCAGACCGTGCGAAAAATCGATGGTGGTGTTTTTGTCAGGTGGCAGAAATGAATGATCTTCTCTTTCCATGCAATATATTAACGCTGTTACCAGATAATGTCATGACCGGTTTTCCCAGCCGGATGGCTTTGGGAAAGCGGACAAAAAAGCTGCCCCGGATGCGGTCTTACCGGCCTTTCCCTGCAAAGTTCCTGCCAGTCAGGAGATCAACTTTTTTGACCGGATTCCGTAAAATTCCCAACCCGGAAAACTTCCGGAAACCAGGGTGCAGGAGCTCTGCTGCCTGCTGTACTGCGGAAACCTTCAGGAGGCAAAAAGGAAAGGCTTTTGCCACTTGCCGCTGCCGCCGGATGCGCTGGCAAATTAAACGTTAATCTACGCAAGAACCGGCTCTGGTGAGTATTTTTTTAGCGGCAGTACAGAAAAATGTGATTAAATATTACATAATTTACACCATACCAGGAAAAGTAAAGGATCTGCTTACAAAATAGCCGGAAGGGGTATCAATACCCATTGTCTGCGTTATTTTTATCTGCAGAAACAGAGTAGCAGTTTATTGCCGGTGATGTTTAATGAATTTAACCTGAAAACATTACTAAGGTCACATCTGGTCTCTTTCTGCCAGTTGGTAATGCGCACCAGTATTCCCATTTACCCATCCACTCAATAAACGCTTGCCTATGCACCTGTTCAATACTATGGAAAAGCTTGCCGAGGACATTGACGGCATGTTCGTGGAGTATTCGATTGAAAACACCATTATCACCGTGCCGATCAGCCGCTACCGTTACCAGAATGTAACCGGGTATCTGCTGGACAAGCCTCAGGGAAAATTGATTGAATTTATGTCGCGGGTATGCCCGATGGACAACACCATTGATTCAATGGCCATGCTTGAGCTGAATCAGGAGTTGTTTTACAGCAAGGTGATTATCCACGAAGGATACCTGAAAGTAGCTGCCGCCGCCCTGTATGATCATTGTACGGAAGAACTGATCCGGGATATGATTCTGGAAGTAGCCAAAGTAGCCGATGATCTGGAACATCAGCTGACCGGAGCGGATATCTACTGAACCTGTACTGTACCACCCCGGTTGAATAAAACTGTAAGCCCCTGCGGAATCCTTTCCGCAGGGGCTCAATCATGTGAGGCAGACTGACAGGTTTTGTCTCAAATCTCCTGTCTTACATCTCCCGTCTCCAGAATCACTCCGGCATTTCCACCGTACGGCCTTCCGGAGTCAGATAAACGTTAAATGGCTGGTTGTTCATCTGGCCCTCCGCTTTGTAGAGCACCGGGTACTGCGCCGTTTCGATCTGCAGGAATCGCGGATTGGCTGCTGATCCGTAGGGGCTGTTCTGAAAAGATTGCTTTACGGGAGCGGGTAAGTCGTCGAGTACCACGTCATTTTGCGTATCAATCCATTCGCCGGAGTTGGAGAAATTGGCCCGGTAAGATTTGCCTTCCCTCATATAGGTGGTTGTATACCGGCCTTCTGCCATCACCCAGTCACCCGATGTATACTGAGGGTATCTGGTCCGGAAACTTTGGGTGACGGCTTCCGGAGGCTGGTTGCCGAATTTGCCGTCGGTCACGTTGTTGTCACCGGCCGCCGGATCTACAGGGTTGGCATTGGCCGTTGTGTTGCCACTTCCCGGGCCTTGGGTAGCATTCGCGGAGGTGTTGCCGCTGTTGTCAGCCGTTCCGGTGGTACCTGCGGTCGGCGCACAGCCCGTCAGGTATCCGAGCAGCAGCAGAGCTGGAAGTAAGGTTATTTTTTTCATGGCGCTGGTTCCAATAGATGAATAATTATAGAGCAACTTTGATACGTCTTTGACCGGCAAATAGTTATGTTGGTAACTTTGGCCATTCAATCACTCCTCCTGTTTTGTCAGCGCCTTACTCCCTCAAAGTTGTCCTTTTCGGCCCCGAGTCTACGGGCAAAACCACGCTGGCGGGGCAACTCGCAGCGCATTACCAGACGGTATGGGTGCCGGAGTTTTCCCGCTTTTACCAGGAGCAGAAAGGCGCAGGCTGTAATCTGGAAGATGTCATTCCGATCGCCGAAGGGCAGCTGCAATGGGAGGCAGAGGCCAGTGTCCGGGCCAGCCGCCTGCTCATCTGCGACACGGATATACTGGAAACCAAGGTGTACAGCCAGATTTACAACGGTACGTGCCCGCCGTGGCTGCTCCGCATGGTGCAGGGGAATCCGGGTGATTTGTATCTGCTCACCGACATTGACCTGCCCTGGGTGCCCGACGGCATCCGCGACCGGCCCCATCAGCGGGAAGAGATCTACCGGCAGTTTAAGGCGGAACTGGAGGAAAGAAACCTGCCGTTTGCTACCATCAGCGGTGATTCTGCGGCCCGGCTGCAAAAAGCCATCCGGGCAGTGGACGAGTTTTTGAAAAAGGAATGAAGGAAATTCAGTGGAACGTACCAACCCGTCTCCTGTGTTCGGGATGGAGGAAACAGATTCCGTTCCTCCGAAGCGATGAAAGCCTTCTGTAAAATCTTTCTGCTGTATTTCTGTAAACAAACTTGCCGGTCACGGGTCAACCATAATCCCGCGGACCTGCCCCTGCCGTAACTGGTACAGACGCCATGCATGGCGTCTCTGGCATTCCCTTACCATTATTCAAACTCCTATAGATTTGGTAGATTAGTGCATCTGATCCTAACATTCTGTAAAAGTGGCCTCCCTACTCGACCTGATCGGCAATACTCCCCTTGTGGAACTGAACAATATCAATCTCAACCCCGGCATCCGGCTCTACGGCAAACTCGAGGGGCACAACCCCGGCGGCAGCGTAAAAGACCGGGCTGCCTACGGCATGATCAAAGGGGCCATGGACCGCGGTGAACTGAAGCCGGGTACCCGACTGATCGAAGCAACCAGCGGCAACACTGGTATTGCCCTCGCCATGATTGCCTGCCTCTGCGGCGTGGAGATCGAACTGGTGATGCCCGAAAACGCGACCAAGGAAAGAGTGCTGACCATGGAAGCCTACGGCGCTAAAGTGACGCTGACTTCCGAGAAAGGCTCCATGGAAGAAGCCATTGATTATGCCCACGACAAGGTGGCGAAAGGCGGCTACCTGATGCTGAACCAGTTTGGCAACCCGGATAACTTCTGGGCGCATTACCGCACCACCGGCCCGGAACTGTGGCGGGATACCGGAGGCACCATTACGCACTTTGTATCTTCCATGGGCACTACCGGCACCATCATGGGCGTATCGCGGTACCTGAAGGAAAAGAACCCGGCCGTCCAGATTGTGGGTACGCAGCCAACTGAAGGTTCACAGATTCCCGGCATCCGCCGCTGGCCGGAGGCGTACCTCCCCAAAATATTTGAAAAGGAACGGGTAGACACCATTGTAGATGTGTCGCAGGAAGAAGCCACTACAATGACCCGCCGGCTGGCTTCCGAAGAAGGCGTGTTTGCCGGCATGAGCAGCGGCGGCTCGGTGGCGGCAGCCCTGAAACTAACGGACCGGTTGGACAGTGGCGTCATCGTCTGCATCATCTGCGACCGCGGCGACCGGTATTTATCGTCGGATCTGTTCGGGTAGGATAATATTCACGGACCCAGGCGTGGACACCTGACCCGTCAGGAGCCTTCTCAATACTCACTTCTGATTTCTCACTCCTATTTCCTACACTTTCCTCGCCCGGAAGTGCGCGTCTACCTTTTCCATGGGCCAGGCATTAAAGGTCATTTCAGCCGGAAGGCCTCCCTTGCGGGCCATGTGTACGCCGTACTGCATGTCGTGGTAACCCGCCTTTTCGTGCGCATCCGGATTGATGCTGATCAGTACCCCTTTACTTAATGCATACTGCAGCCAGTGCCAGTCCATGTCGAGCCGCCACGGATTGGCGTTGATCTCGATAATGACCTCATTGGCGGCGCAGGCGTCAATCACCTTCCGGTGGTCAATCGGATAACCTTCGCGCCGGAGCAGCAGGCGGCCGGTCGGATGGCCCAGAATGGTCGTGTAACGGTTTTCTACCGCCCGGATCAGCCGCGCCGTGGCTTTGGCTTCGTCCATTTTGAGGTTGGAGTGGATGGAGGCCACGATGAAGTCGAAGCTGGCCAGCACATCCTCGTCGTAGTCCAGCGAACCGTCGTTGAGAATATCCGATTCGATTCCCTTGAATATCCGGAATGGTGCCAGCTCTTTGTTCAGTTCGTCAATTTCGCGGTGCTGTTTACCTACGAATTCTTCGGTGAGGCCGCCGGCGTAGTAAGCAGATTTGGAATGGTCGGAGATGCCCAGGTACTGGTAGCCAAGTTCCTTGCAGTAGGCTGCCATTTCAGCCAGCGTATGCCGGCCGTCGCTGTAGGTGCTGTGGTTGTGGAGAATTCCCTTCAGGTCTTCGTTGCGCACCAGCCCGTCGAGTTTACCGGCTTTGGCCAGATCAAATTCGTGCAGGCCCTCCCGCAGTTCGGGAATGATGTGCGGCAGTCCGGCCTGGGCATAAATGGCTTCTTCTTCCCCGAACTTTCCCGCCATGGCAATCTGCATCAGTGTTTGTCCCTTATCGGTCAGGTACCGCAGGTGACCCGGCGTGGCCGAACAGATAAACCGCTGCGTGACAAACTTTTCCGGACGGGCAATCATTACTTCCAGCGGTAGTTCGCTGCCTTCAAGGTGGCCGCGCCACGAAAAAGGTGCCGATTTCAGGTCGTCGCGCCGCAGCCCCGGCATTACGTCCAGCAATCCGTGTACGGCAGCCGGGTTTTCGGCGGCGGCCACCAGTTGAATGGTATCAATTATGTCGCTCTTGCGGGCCAGTTGCCCGCCGGTCCCGGCCTGGAGTCCGGCGTCGCGGAGGCGTTGCAGCAAGCCATTGGCTACGGGTTCGGCTTCCGAATAGTGCAGTTTGCCGGCGGCCTGTCGGGTGAAGAGCAGTGCCTGTTTAATGTTCTCCTGGGTTTTTTCGCCAAAGCCTTTCAGTTGGGCAATTTTGTTCTCTTCGCAGGCCTGCAGCAAGCCGTCCACGGTCTGGATGTCCAGTTCCCGCCAGATGGTGCGCACCTTTTTCGGACCAATTCCTTTGATGCGCAGCATTTCCATTACGCCTTCGGGTGTTTTGGCGATCAGGTTTTCCAGTTCCGGAAAAATGCCCGTTTCCCGGATGGCCCCGATCTTTTCCGCAATGCTTTTGCCCACGCCCCCAATCGCGGCAAGTTGCGCCGGCGAGAGGCCTTCAATGTCGTCGGTGACCCTTTCGAGGGCAATTACAGCATTCTGGTACGACCGGATTTTGAAAGGATTTTCGTCGTGCAGTTCCAGCAGTTGGGCCGTCAGGCGGATTGGGCGGAGAATTTCGTCGTTTTCCAAAGTTTCTTTTGTGGTTTGGGCGGATAAAATTAGCCAGAAAACCGTTTAGCAGTTTATAAAGCGGAGAGGTTTTTGATTACTCCGTCTTCACGCATATTCCATCATCAACCCGTAAATCATGAAAATTCTGCTCCTCATATCCTCTTTTCTCCTTCTCCTCGCCGAACCACAGTGTCAGGAGGCGGATTACGCAAAGCAGCTCCAGAAAAAGTGGGTACATTCTTACGAAGAAGACGAGGCAGGAGTAGAGGCATACCGGCCGTCGGGCTATGAGTTTCCCCCTTCACGGGGCCGGCGGGGCTTAGAGTTCAAGGCTGGCGGCGAATTTATCCGCTACGAAATCGCCCCCTCGGATGGCCCGTTGCCTATTCCCGGCACCTGGGAACCGGTAAAAGGCGAAAAAGCCGTCAAAATCAATCAAAAAGGCGACCAGCCGCAGACCTACCGGCTGGAGATCGTATCGCTGGATGATGATTTGCTGAAAGTGAGGAAGACGGCACAATAACTAAAGTTATCAGAGACAGATACCTGATCCTTATCACGGATTTCATCCCTCTGAAGGGAGTATGTAATCAGCGTATATAATCAGCGTCATTGCGGGGAATCAGGGCTGGTTTTGAGGGCCGGCATGACGAAGCAACCTCATCCGGAGAGCCGCCAAAGCTTCGGGTGAGGTTGCTTCGTCACCCCTCCCGCTTTTGGATCACGCTCCTCGCAATGACGGCGATCACATACGGAAAGAATGAAATCCTTCATGCTTCCCGCAATGAACAATTTCACCCAACCGGAATTCTTATAATTTAGTGCTCCAAATTCAGAGCCGACCTGTTGTATGAATTACTGGTTAGTCAAATCCGAGCCCGTCAAGTATTCATGGGAACAATTTGAAAAGGATGGCCGCACCTTCTGGGACGGCGTACGCAACTTTCAGGCCCGCAACAACCTGCAGGCCATGAAAAACGGCGACCTGGTGCTGTATTACCACAGCAACGACGGCAAAGAAGTAGTGGGCATTGCCAAAGTAGTCCGCGAAGCCTATCCCGACCCCACCGTTGATGATCCCACATGGGTGGTGGTGGACCTGGGGCCGGAGAGCCGCCTGAAGAAGCCCGTTACCCTGCAGCAGATCAAAAGCGACGAGAGACTCCAGCAGATTGCCCTGCTGCGGCAGTCGCGCCTTTCAGTAATGCCCCTGAAACCGGAAGAGTTTGACGCGGTTGTCGGAATGGGAATGGAAGAATAAACTTACCTGCCTGGCAGCATTACTTCAGTTCCTGCAGATGAAGTTCAATAGGTGCAGTACATCTTCTCCCGAAAGGGAAACATCAAACGAATTTACCTTTTCGGCGTTCTTTCCGGGGCGGTAAACATAACTCGCCTGGCCTTTGGTATCAATCAGCCAACCAAGCCGGCAACCATTATCCATCCATTCCTGCATCTTCTTTTGCAGATTCGGCATTGAGTCGGTGCGGGAACGCAATTCAATCACAAAATCAGGGCACAGCGGAGGAAATTGTTCCTGCTCTTTGGCGGTCAGGCGGTTTCAGCGTTCGGCACCCATCCATGCGGCGTCTGGTGAACGCATGGCCGTGTTTGGTAACCTGAAAGTAGTAGAAGAATCGAAAGTCACGCCTCTTCTATTTGTCCGGTTCCAGCTGACCAGCTGAAAATTGATCTCAGAATTTAATCTGCCGGTTTTTCCTCCGGTATCAGGCATCAGAATAATTTGTCCGTCAGCATCCCTTTCAAAAGTAAGCTCCCGGTTATCTGAACAAAACCGGAACAACTCATCATCATTCAGACCACCAATGGCCCGGGTGGATATAATGATTGCGTCACGCATGCGATTTAAAGAATTTTTAAAGTTAAGAAATAGGCTGCTACTCCCAAACGGGATTTATGACTGCCCGGGGCTGCTTTTCACCAACGGCAGGGAGGTTTTGGCGGTTCGGCCATTTCTGGCTTATTTGCCCTAAATTTTGATTCTCATGCCAATTGCCCGAATGCTGGCGGCGCTGAATTCCCAGATAAGTACGTTGCCCTATGGCCAGCGGCCCCCCGAGTTGTACGACCCGATCCGGTATCTGATGCAACTGGGTGGCAAGCGGATGCGGCCCCTGTTTACCCTGCTGAGCAGTTCAATGTTTACCGATCACTGGCAGCCTTTCGTCAGACCCGCCATTGCCGTGGAAGTTTTTCACAATTTCACCCTCATGCACGATGACATTATGGACGCTGCTCCCCTGCGCCGCGGCCAGCCGACCGTGCACGTGAAGTGGAACCCCAACGTAGCCATCCTTTCCGGTGATGTCATGCTGGTGTGCGCCTACCAGCTGCTCGCCGACATTGCGCCGGGGCAACTGACTACGGTGCTGAAGAAATTTAACCGCTGCGCCGCCGAAGTGTGCGAAGGGCAGCAACTGGACATGAACTTTGAAACCCGCACCGACGTATCGGAAGCCGATTACCTGGACATGATCCGGCTCAAAACGGCCGTACTGCTGGGTTTCAGCCTCGAATTTGGCGGTATTCTGGCCGGGGCCGACGAGAAAAACACGCGGCTCCTGTACGAAGCCGGTGAAAGCATCGGCATCGGCTTTCAGCTGAAAGACGATCTGCTGGACGTGTTTGGCGACCAGGCAAAGTTCGGCAAGCAGGTGGGCGGGGATATTATTGCCAACAAAAAGACGTTTCTGCTCATCGAAGCCCTGCAACTGGCCGGTGGCGAAGAAGGGAGACAACTCGACAAGTGGCTGCAGGCCAAAAACTTTGACCCACAGGAGAAAGTCAGGGCTGTAACCGACATCTACAACTCCCTTGGCATTCATGAGATTACGGAAGCCAAAATGAACGAATACTTTGCCCTCGGCCTCACCTGCCTGAGTCAGATCTCGGTTCCGGCCGAACGAAAAGCGCCGCTGGTGGAGTTTGTGGAAAAGCTGATTTACCGGGAGAATTAAGAAGAAAGGGGAGAAGGGGAGGCGCGAACACCAGCTTGCCTTCAGGAATGAAAACGCCTCTTCAATTTTGCTGTAATACGAAAAACAGGATGTATATACCTGAAAGAAATAAGAATACCCTGCAGAGATGCAAACCGCTAAATAGCCAACAGCTAAACGCTTGAAAATTATGGACAGACCAGATCGGGAACGCAGTGAAGGACGCCGGCATTTTACAACGCCCCGGTCGGACAATAAAGACGCGGTTTTTGGCGTCCGGGCAGTGATTGAGACCATCCGGGCGGGCAAGGAAATAGACCGGCTGCTGATCCAGCGCGACCTTGGCAGCTCCGACACCATTGCCGAACTGCTGCAGGTGGCCCGGGAAGCGAATGTGGTGGTGTCGCGGGTGCCGCACGAAAAACTGGACCGCATTACCCGCAAAAACCACCAGGGCGTGATTGCCTTCGTGTCGGCGATCCGGTACGTGTCGCTGCACAATGTGCTGAGCGGTGTGTACGAAAAGGGCCAGACGCCCTTTTTGCTCATTCTGGACCGGGTTACCGATGTCCGTAATTTCGGTGCCATTGCCCGTACGGCGGAATGCGCCGGGGTACACGCCATAGTCATTCCCTTCAAAGGGGCGGCCCAGATCAATGCTGATGCCGTAAAAACTTCTTCCGGCGCACTGAACTTCATTCCCGTTTGCCGGGAGGATAACCTGAAGGATACCGTCATTTATCTGCAGCAGAGCGGCTTGCAGGTAGTAGCCTGTACCGAAAAAGCTGAAAAAAACATCTATCAGGCCGATTACACCTCGCCCACGGCCATTATTATGGGCTCCGAGGAGGACGGTATTTCGGATGACCTGATCCGCAAATGCGACATGTTGGCCAAGATTCCTATGACGGGCAATATTGCCTCCCTCAACGTTTCGGTGGCGGCCGGTGCAGTTGTGTTCGAAGCCGTGCGGCAGCGGCTGGGGTAGTTATAGATTTTCATAGTTTCTCGCAGATTAGCTTCGCTGAGATAGTTTACGCGGATAAGGTCGCAGATGACCGCAGATTCTTCATCTTTGACTGCTTATCATTCCGCATTTACCGGACTTCTGCCCTCTCTGTCATCCCCGGAGGGAATCTTTGCAGTGTGCAGCAATCAGTTTCTTACTCAAAAAAGATCCCCTCCGGGGATGACACCCTGGGGAAGCCTATACGCTTCAAAACATAGAGCCGGAAAAGCAGACTTCTCCGGAGGCAGCCATGACCAACAGTCAACACCCTTTTATATCCGGCCGGCGCCTAAACTGCATGCGCCGTGGGTCTTGCCCCAGCAGGTCCTGCAAAGATTGGTACAGCCGCGGCGCTTCAACGGCCATCGACTCCGGATTTTCGAAGAACACTTCCACTGCCACCGAAAAAAACTCTGCCGGGCTGGTCTGGGCGTAATCACGCAGCAGCTGCGATTTTCCGGCTTGCATCCGCTGGTACTCCAAGTCAGCATAGGCCCGGAAATCCGCCAGCTTCTTTTCATCCAGAAAGTTATACTCCCCGTTGTAGCGGGTCCGGTTTTCAATGAGCAGGGCGTGGGCCATTTCGTGCAGGCCGACGTTCCGCGAATCGCTGGGGTCGCGGTAACCTTGCAGAAAGTGCTTCCACGACAGCACAATTACCCCGGCAGTATTTACTTCGCCCTGATGGTAATTGTCATTGATAGTGGAGTAATAGGCATCCGGGTAAAGGATAATCTTGCGGAAATGCCGGAGATTTACCGGCGGCAGGCCAAAGGTAAGCTGCACGGCACAGGCAGCTACCAGTGTTTTTACTTCGTCGGTAATGGGTAATTCACCGCGGGAAATAAATTCTTTATCGGTCAGAAACTGCCGGACCCGCTGCTCAAACCGCAGCCGGTCACGGAAATTAAGTTGCCGGTAGTAGTCGAAGGAACGGGTCAGGATCTGCCGCTGGTACTCTTGCGCCGGAAAAAACCGTCCCCGCAAACTCTGATTCCACGCCGCCACCCGCCGGATCGGGGCGTGAAAAACCATCCAGCCTACCGCGGCAGTAAAGGCAAGCACGAGCAGTACAAAGAAGACGGTCAGTATTTGCTGTGCAGCAGCTTCCATTTCGGGATGTTAGACGGGAGACAGGAGATAAAAGATGCCATGGGCATTCCGTTGCTGTACCCCCACCGTGCCCGTTTCGCCTACTGTCTGCACCAACCTGCTGAATTTCACATCACCGGAAAAGAACGGCACCGTCTGTAAACGGTGCCGCAGCGGTATTTTCCTCCATTATGCAACTAAATGCGATTAACTCCCATCAGCCGGCAACCTTCTTCACCTCCCGTTCATCGCGTGGAAGGCCGCCACGTTTTTTTCCGCGCCGGCACATCGGTGCTGCTGTGTTTTATCGCCGAAAAAACAAAGGAAGACAAGAACTTACCGCCGCACTACGGGTCGGGCCGGCTGCACATGGCTTTTGAGGTAGCTCAGGCAGACTATGAAGTCTGGAAGGAGAAAGTCAGGGAAGCGGGCATCGCAGTTATTCACCAAGAACCCTGGAAGGGCAATTACCACTCCTTCTACTTTCATGACCCCGACGGCCACGTACTTGAGATCGTGCCGGAAGGCATGTGCGGGCAGGGTAAAGAAATTTTGAACGCTGAATGCTGAATTATAGATTCTAGATTTTGAATTATGAATTAAACCCTCTCACGGACAGTATGTTATTATACTCATTCAAAATTCAGAATTTATAATTCAAAATTGTTTTCCTGCTTACCCGTTCTTCAGAATACGGTCGGCCACGGCGGGAGCCAGCCGGCTGATCAGCCTCAGCAGTTTTACCTTCCCGATACTGACCTCAAACCGGTCCCTCTCAAACGCCCTCATAAATTCATCCACCAGTTGCTGCGGACTGATTTTGCGGCTGCCCCGGCCGGCGGTCATGGGCGTATCCACCACCGGCGGAATGATCTCAAACACTTTGACCGGCGAACCTTCCAGCTGGTAGCGCAGGGCTTTGGTAAACAGGTGCAGACCGGCCTTGGTGGCGCAGTACACCGGTGCCGACTTTTTGGGCACCAGTCCCAGACCCGACGTCACATGCACGATGGCGGCTTGCGGCTGCACGGAAAGAACGGGCAGCAACAGCCCGCAGAGGGTAACCGGCACGGTCAGGTTAAGACGGATTTCATACTCCGCCCGGTCCGGAATGTCTTCCTGCCCCAGAAAATGGTAATTATACTGAATGGCGGCATTATTAATCAATACGTTCACGTCCGGGTGTTGCTGCTGCACGTACCGCACCAGTCCGCCGGGCCCATCGGCCGCCGCCAGGTCGCACCGGAACGGATACAGGTCCGGAAACCGGCTTTGCAGCGTTGCCAGCGACTCCGGATTACGACCCACGGCGATGACGGCATTGTTTAGTTGTAGAAAGCGTTCGGCCAGTGCCAGGCCAATGCCCGAGGTAGCACCGGTGATGAGTATTTTGTTGCCCGATGTTTTCATTTTTTTCGGGCGAATATCGGCTGCGGGAATGCCAAAATCGTTTACATAGGTAAAGAAATGATATTTTGCTTCTTAGTCATCGTCCTTAATCATCGATTTTGATGAATAAAAGCTGAACTGATGCCGGCCAGTTACCGGAACCGGAAATACTTCAGCCCTTTCTGGCCCGGATGCGGCTTAGCTGGGTGGGCGTAATGCCGAGGTAAGAGGCGATGTGGTACTGGGGAATACGGCTCTCAAGGTCCGGAAACGCCCCGCGGAACAGGCTGTAACGGGCTTCGGCATCCAGCAGCACCAGTTCGATCTCCCGCTTTTCCTTCTCGACAAAAAAGGCTTCGGCCAGGCGGCGGGCAAACCGTTCGAGAGCCGGAAACCGGTCGTACAACGCCTCTGCCTGCCGGTAATCGGCCACCAGCAGCCGGCAAGTTTCCAGCGCCTGCACAGTAATCTGATTTACACTTCCGGTGGTGAGGGAACTGTACGCGCCTACGAAACAGAATGGTACGTGCAGGGTTTTGTTGTACTCCGTACCACGGCTGTCGGTGACGCAGGCCCGCATGACGCCTTCCAGCAGAAAGCCGATCCGGTTTTCCACGCCGCCCTGCCGGGCGAAAAAATCACCTTTGCTTAGCAACTGCGGCGTAAAAAGTGCCCCAAACGCCTCCCATGCGTCATCCGGAAGGGTAGTAAAATTCTGGAGATATGTTCTCAGCTCCTGCACAGCCTCCCGGGTTACGCCCTGCCGTTCAGGTCCTGCATTTCCAGCCCGAAAGCCTTGATGGCTTCGATCATCGGCAGCACTTTTTTTCCCTTGCCGGTCAGAAAATACTCAACCCGGGGCGGAATTTCGTGGTACGACTTTTTACTGAGAATTTCTGCATCTACCAGGCTCTTCAGCTCCTGAATGAGCATCTTCTCGCTGATGTCGGGCAGCAGCCGTTTCAGCTCGCCGTAGCGCCGCACGTCGTGCCCCACCTGATTGATGATTTGCAGCTTCCACTTGCCGCCCACCAGTTCCAAAGCCCTTTTTACGGGGCATTCTACTACGGGAATTGCTTTTTTCCATTTTTTTATGCCTGCTGATCAATAATTCTAACCAGAAAGTAAGCACCCTACCAACGGGTAAGTACTGACAAAACAAAAGTAAGTTATTTACCTTTGCGACGCAAACGCGGCCTTGCCGTTACGGTAATAGTAAACCATACAATTCACTTATGGAAAAAGCGAAAATCATCTACGTGTACGACGCCTTGTGCGGCTGGTGCTACGGGTTCAGCCCGGTAATTACGGCCGTACACGAAAAGTACGGGGACGAACTGGCGTTTGAAGTAATTTCCGGCGGCATGATAACCGGCAAGCGTATCGGCCCTATCGGCGAGGTGGCGCCCTACATCAGCTGGGCCTACAAGGAGGTAGAAAACACCACCGGTGTAGAGTTCGGTGAGGGCTTTCTGGAAGGCGTGCTGAAGGACGGTAAGACAGTATTCAGTTCCATTAAACCGGCCGTGGCTTTGTCAGTATTCAAGACCTGGCTGCCGGGCAAAGCGGTAGAATTTGCCGGAACCCTGCAAAAGGCGGTTTACTTTGATGGTATCGCACCCGAACAGGCTGAAGCTTACGGGCCTTACGCGGAAGCGTATGGCATTCCGGCCGGTGAATTTGTGGAGAAAATGAAGGACGAAGCTTACCTGAAGCTGGCGGAAAAGGACTTTCAGAAATCTGCCGCACTGGAAGTAAACGGTTTTCCTTCCGTCTTTTTCGTGCAGGGAGACACGGCCTGGCTTATTGCCCGCGGCTATACACCCTTTGAGCCACTCGACGAAAGAATACAGAAGCTGCTGCATCCGCAAACGACTTAACCATAACCCGACAAGACTATGAAAACAATTGCATTATTTGGCATTACGGGCCGCACTGGCCTGCCACTGGCCGAGATGCTCCTGCAGGAAGGCTACAAGATCAAGGCTTTGGCCCGGAACCCCGGCAAACTCACCCTGACCCACCCCAATCTGGCGGTCATCAAAGGCGATGTGCTCAACTACGAAGATGTGCGTAAAACCGTAGAGGGCACGGATATGGTGGTCAGTGTGATCGGGCCCACCAAAGATTCGCCGCCCCTCATGCAGACCAACGGCACCCGGAATATCGTGAAGGCCATACAGCAGTACGGTCTCCGGCGGATCATCAGTATGACCGGAGGTGGCGTTGCCGCCGAACCCGACCAGCCCAAAATGCCCGACAAGATCATCAAGTTCATTATGAATGTGGTGGCCAAAAGGGTCCTCGAAGATGGTACTGCCCACGCCGAAGTACTGAAAGGCACCAACCTCGACTGGACCATCGTGCGTGGACCGCGCCTTACCAACGGCCCGCTGACCCATAAGTACCGCGTAGGCTGGGTAGGCGTAAACGCCAGTACTTCCGCCTCCCGGAAAGACATTGCCCACTTCATTGCCGGCGAACTGAAATCGGGCAAGTTCGTGCGCCAGATGCCGTTTATCAGCAATTGAGCAACTTTTAGCTATTGGCTTTTCAGCTATTAGTTCTGAATTAGTTCTGAATGAAAGACTACAGAAGTTCTGGTATGTGATCAGCGTCATTGCGGGGAACTGCGGCTGACTTGTGCGTGAGCATGACGAAGCAATCTGTTACGGCGATACGGTTTTTAAATTTTTCGTCATGAAATTCAAAGTACTCGTAACGGGAGCCACCGGAAATGCAGGGTCGGAAACCATCCGGTATCTGATCCGGAAATACACCGGCACCAACGAGGTAACCGCTGCCGTGCAGGACGTACACAAAGCCCGGCACAGCCTCAATCTGCCGGGATTGCACTATGTTACGTTTCATTTTGAAAACCTCTCCTCGGTAAAAGCGGCCCTGACCGGCATGGACAAACTCTTTCTGCTCCGCCCGCCGCAAATATCAGACGTAAACAAGTTTATAAAACCGGTTATCCTTGCCGCCAGAGAAGCCGGCGTAAAGCACATTGTTTTTCTTTCCCTGCAGGGCGTGGAGCACAACAAAATAACGCCTCACTACAAAATCGAGCAGATCATTCTGGCCGAAAATATTCCCTACACTTTCCTGCGGCCCAGCTTTTTCATGCAGAATCTTTCCACCACCCACCGGCAGGAGATTGCGCACCGGAATGAGATTTTTATTCCCGCCGGGCGGGGCAAAACCAACTTCGTGGACGTGCGGGACCTGGGCGAAGTGGCCGCCCTGACGCTGAGCAGCAACGAACACCTGAACCGCGCTTACGAACTGACCGGCTCCACTGCCCACGATTATTACGGAATTGCTGCCATCCTGAGCCGGATACTGGGCCGCACCATCCGGTACAAGGACCCGTCGGTGCTCAGCTTCTTCTGGCGCAAGTGGCAGCAGGGAACTCCCGTAGCCTTTATTGTCGTAATGACAGCCCTGTACACCGTAGCTAAGCTTGGCAGGGCCGCGGGCTATTCTCCGGAACTAAAGGAGTTGCTGGGTCGGGAACCCACTGCGTTTGAGCAGTTTGCGGATGACTTTAAGGACGCATGGGCGTAAGCAGTTATTTGTTATTGGTTTCTCGTTGTCAGATAAATAGATATTTGACAATACCATTGATGACGTATTACCATCATCCCTTCATCTTAAAGGTGGGTTATCTTAAGGGCGAGGATGACAGGAAAGAGCTGCGGATATGCGGGCCGGGAGGCCCTGTCAATCCTCGTCAGCCGGCTGGAGCCGGGCGACTGCGGGGGGAAAACCGGGAAATGCTGATCCAGTACTGCTTTTGCACAGAACTTAAAAAAACCCGGAAGGTTTCCGAAACCTTCCGGGTTTAAGCCGTCTTACTGCCTCCTATTCACAATCCGTGCGGACAAACTCGTTCCCAAAAGACAGCTTGACCGGATCTTTAAAAACCACCTTGCCGTCCCGTTCCTCCATTTCGGCAAAGCCCTGAATCAGTTTATTGCCCTCTACCCGGAATACCACCTCCATCACTGACTTCTGTCCTTCGGAGGTAAAGGTATAATCGGCCAGAATAATGTCGTTGTTCAGCGTGCCGGCCAGGTTACCCTTGCTGTCGTCCTTTTCGGCGTAATCGAAGTCCAGCGTGCCGTTTACTTTGCCGCTGTCAATCCGGATGCGTGCTTTGGCAGTGCTTTCTCCGACGCCCCAGGTGTAGCACTGGTAAGGGCTGGCCGCAGCGTTTTCCGGAGGGGTCTGTCCGGTGCGGGATTTTTCCGGCTGGCAGGAGGCCAGCCATGCAACAGTAAAGAAGCAAACCATAGCTTTACTCATAAAAACTCCTTCTGGTGAAGCAAATACTCTGTTGATCAAACTTTTATATATTAAATAACCCTGCCGCAAACAAAGTGACACCGGCGCGGCTTACCGCTTCTTTCCCTTGCCGCGTTCCGGATCAGTAGGCCCACTTTCATTATGCAGGCGGTCAGCGGCCGTAACCAGGTACTGGTAACGTGTGCCCCTTCCGGCACTTTCGTCCTTAAACTCATTTCCCATCCACTGGGTGCCGAGTATGTGCCTTGGGTTGTTGAGGTCAGGCTTGCTTTTTCCTTCGGAGCGGTAAATCACGTAATACCGGGCCGTGTCGCCGTCCGCGGCCGGTGGGGGCGTTTTCCAGCTCAGCCAGATGCCACTCCGGTCACTGCGCACTTTCAGACCGGTCGGAGCCGCCGGCGGGATACTGTCTTTCCAGGTCATCACCGGCACCAGGGCTGGTGCGGCGTACAGGCTGCTTCTCAGGCTGTCCTGCACGGAGAGCGGATTACGCATCACGGATTTGGAACTGAAGTACATGCTGCCGTGCACCTGCGGATAAGTCCGGTTCAGGCGGATCTGTATGCCGGTCTGCGTCGGGTCAAACCAGGTGCTGTCGCGGTCACGGGCTACTTTGTAGGTGCCCTGGCCCACGTACAGGTGGCGGCCGAAGCTGTTTTTGGTCCACCAGCCGAGCAGACTGGCGTAGTTGACCAGCTTATGGCCGGTGCTGAAGTAGATCTGCGGCACGATGTAGTCAATCCAGCCCCGCTCCAGCCAGCCCCGCGAGTCGGCGTAAAGGTGCGTGTAGGAGGTCTGGCCGGCGCGGGTGTCGGAGCCAGCCGGGTCCTCGGCCCGGTTGCGCCACACGCCAAACGGACTGATGCCAAACTTGACCCACGGCTTAGCTGCTTTCAGGCTGTCGCTCACCATCTGAATGAGCAGGTTAACATTGTGCCGCCGCCAGTCATTTTTGCTGGTGAAACCGGCCCCGTACATCCGGAAGTCATCATCGTCGCGGAGAGTGTCTCCTGCAATGGCATAGGGATAAAAATAGTCGTCGAAATGCACGGCATCCACATCGTAGCCGCGTACCACGTCCAGAATCACCTGCGTAATGTAGGCCCGCACCTCCGGCAAGCCGGGATTGAATAACTTTTTGCCGCCGTACGTCAGAAACAGCTCCGGCCGGGTGCGGGTCAGGTGGCCGGGGGCGATATTACCCGCCACGGTATCAAATGTAGCCCGGTACGGATTGAACCACGCGTGAAACTCCATGCCGTGCCGGTGCGATTCGTCTACCATAAACTCCAGAGGATCGTACGGCGGGTTGGGCGCCTGCCCCTGTTTGCCCGTCAGCCATACCGACCACGGCTCGCGGCTCTTGCGGTAAAACGCATCGGCGGCCGGTCGCACCTGTACCACCACGGCGTTCATGCCGTTCTTTTTCTGTTCCGCCAGAATGTACCGGTACTCTTCCTGCTGCACCACCGGCGAAAGGTCTTTCCGGCTGGGCCAGTCAATATTGGCTACGGTGGCAATCCAGACGGCCCGTAATTCGCGCTTCGGCAGATTTGTTTGGGAGAAACAATGCTGATGACCGCAAAGAAGCGAGAGGAGGAGAAAAAGGTATCTGGGGAAGTTCATTCGGAAAGGGTTGCCGCCGCAAGATATACAATCGGGGGTAAACCTGAGTTTTGCCCCCGGGCGTGCGGATCAACAAGGGTAAATGATCTGCTGCAGGTAGAACGAATAACCAACAACTACCTAAAAATTCAACGCATCATTCAGGTCATCATACAACTGCTCCGTATCAATTTTCAGGTCGTTGACGGTGGGGATGCTGTCGCGGGCGGCGTCGCGGGGGGTAGGACACTGGTAGGTTTTGGTAATCTTAAAGGATGGCTTCGGGAATGGTCCGGGCTTGATGCCGAGCTGCGGGTCAGAGAGCACTTTTTCAATGTAACGGCCGTAGATGGGCAGCGCCGTTTTGGAACCTTCACCCAGCGACGAGGTCCGGAAGTGAATGCTGCGGTCGTCGCCCCCCACCCATACCCCCGTGACGAGGTCCTTGGTCACGGCCATAAACCAGCCGTCGGAGTAGTTGGAAGTTGTGCCCGTCTTGGCGGCAAATTCGTTTCCATTTTTAAATACATCATACGACCACAGATTCTGGGCAGTGCCGCCCGGCTCCTCAATGGTGCCCCGCATCAGGTACAGCATCAGCCATGCCGATTCGGGGCTGATGACACGTTTGTGCTTCGGTGTAAACTGGTGCACAATGTTGCCCTTGCTGTCCTCGACGCGCATGATGAATATCGGCTCTGTCCAGACGCCCTCATTGGCAAAAGTGCCAAAAGCACCCACCATTTCGAACACCGACACGTCGTTGGAGCCAAGGCCCACCGACGGAACCGGCTTCAGCGGACTGCTGATCCCCAGCCGCTTGGCGTATTTCACCACGTTGGCCGGACCTACCTTCTCAGTAAGCTGCGCCGCCACCGTATTGACGGAGCGGCCCAGGGCGTGCCGCAGCGTCATGTCCTGACCACTGTACACCCAGTTGGCGTTGCGGGGCGTCCACGATTTTGCTTCGCCGTTCTCCTCGTAATTAATGGTCACGCGGTAATCCTTGATCCGGTCACAGGGCGAATAGCCATTTTCGAGGGCAGCCAGGTACACAAAAGGCTTGAACGCCGAACCTGCCTGCCGCTTGCCCTGCCGTACGTGGTCATATTTGAAAGCATCGTAGTCTACTCCCCCCACCCAGGCCTTGATGTAACCGGTATAAGGGTCCATAGACATCATGCCGGTGTGCAAAAACCGCTTGTGGTGCCGGATAGAATCCAAAGGACTCATTTCTGCTTCCTTCATGCCCGCGTAAGTGAATATTTTCATCTTCCGGGGCGTGTTCATGACGATATCCACCGAGTCGGGACTGTTCTTGTAATGTTCCTGCAGCCGCTTGTAGAGGCTGGTACGTTTGGCAACCATTTCAATGAAACCCGGTATTTCAGTGTCCTTCTCGTCCACCCACGGATTCTTGCCCCTCCAGTGCCGGTCGAAGCTGCGCTGCATTTCCCGCATCTGCTCCATGACGGCAGTTTTGGCCTTTTCCTGAAAGCGCGAATCAATGGTAGCGTAGATTTTCAGACCGTCGGCGTAGAGGTCGTAGTCGTTCTCCTGGCACCATTTGTTCAGGTACGAATTCATGGCCGTGCGGTAATAATCATCGGGGCCGTCCTGACTGGGCTCAGGGCGGTATTCCAGCTGAACAGGTAGTTTGCTCAGGGAATCGTATTGCGCGGAGGTAAGGTGTCCTTCTTCTGCCATCAGGCTCAGCACTACGTTGCGCCGGCGCAGCGCGTTACCGGGGTTCAGTACAGGACTATAGTAGGTAGGCGCTTTCAGCAGGCCAACGAGCACAGCGGCTTCCTGCACAGCCAGGCTGTCGGGCGAGGTATTGAAAAAAGTTTTGGCCGCCGTGTTGATGCCGAAGGCATTGCTGCCAAAATCAACGGTATTGAGGTAAGAGGTCAGAATTTCCTCCTTGGTGTATACCTGCTCAATGTCAATGGCGGCCAGCCACTCCTTGGTTTTGATCACCAGCGTACTCAAGCCCGGAATACGGTACAGCACTCCGGCCGAGTCTTTGTTACGGGTCTTGTGCAGGTTTTTGGCCAGCTGCTGCGAAATGGTACTGGCCCCGCGGGCATTGCCCCGCAAAGCATCCCAGGCAGCCGACAGTATACCCCGGAAGTCAATACCGGCATGTTGGTAGAAACGCACGTCTTCCGTCGCAATGAGGGCATTGATCACGTTGGGAGATATCTCATTAAAACCCACCGGGTTGCGGTTTTCCTTATAATACCGGCCCATCAGCACGCCGTCGGCCGTATAGAGCTCGGAGGCCCGGTCCACCTTCGGATTCTGAATCTTATCGATGGTAGGCATGGAGCCGTAGAGATTGAAGAAATTGTGCTGTACGCTCAGAAAGTAAAACCACCCCACGCCGAGTACCAGGCCGAAGGCGATCCACACTTTACTTACTCTGGTGCGGGGCTTGCGCAGCCACGCCATGGTGCCGGTATATCCCCTGCTGTTCCTCAACGTAGCTGCCTGAGTCTGTACCCAATGAACTGCTTTTTTCACACGAATAGATTTTACCAAAGATACGGGGTTGGCAGGGAATGTTACAACGTAAACGGGCCGTAGATAGATTCATTGATGATGAGCGGTTTGGGCAGCGCAGCCCGGTGAAGCGATTAACTTACAGCCGGCAATTGCGTATAGGCTACCATACACCAAACCCCGAAAAGCCATGAGCCAAAATATCAACCCCTCCCCGGAAGGCGGATTTCCGGATGAGTCGCCCCGGCCGGTAGAGGCCAGCCAGGAAACGCCGATGGAGCGGCAGGAGAAAAAGCTGGACGAGCAAAACAAAAGTGCCGGACAGGAAGCCCAGCCGCCGCCGAAAAGTGAAAAGACCATGACCGACCTCCAGCAGGAACGCAAGGCTGGCTCGCGGGATGAGGAAGACGAAGCCCGGATTGAGGGACCTTACGGCGTGCAGGAAGTGCCGGAGAAGTAGAAAATCTGCTTCGGGCAGCCATGCGCTGGCGGCAATGCTTATATTCTGTTTATAAATGGCAAAGTCACGGAAAGCCCGAAATTGGCTCTGTGGCCTTGCCATTAACCTTACCTGATGAAAAATTCTACCGTCTCCTTCTGATCAATTTGATGTGACAAATTTACTTCCGGCTTTTGCCTGCCGTTTGTCCCGCCTGAAAAGCGACGGGTCTCTTACGTAAGCCTGATCAGGCACCTGCTTCCGGCAGCACCGGAATCCGGACGTGCTCCGCCACCTGCTCCGTGCACCTTTTGTGCAGTATTCCTTTCAGAAAAGAATAACGGTGCGGCAGCATCACCCAGTCGGGTTTGTTTTCGGCTATGTACTCTTCACTGGCGCGGGCCGGGTCTTCATCTTCCACAATTTCGTATACGTGGTTAAGTTCAGCGAGCCGGGTTTCTACCAGCGTATCGCCGGGGTTGCCGCCCCACGCCGGCAGGGGTTTGGCTACGTGCAGCACGTGCACCGTAGACGCCCGGCAGATCGGAGACAAACACGGCCGGATGATACGCGTGAAACAAAATCAGTCTGGCCCGGGTAGCATTGGCCAGAGCCGCGGCGTACTGAACGCCATCTGGGCTACAATTGAATAATTGGTGGAACAAGAATGGTCTGCATGAGGTCAGCTGTATTGAATACGTAAAAGCAACTTGCTTTTTTGGGCTGTGCATGACCGAATACATGCGTACGGGTGAGTAAAATCACTCTTTGATTACCGCATCGGCCTTGAACTGATTGCCGAAGCCATGCGCAACGGCAGTACCCGGCCCCTGATCCTGCTCACGGGTCAGGGCGACATCTAAACCGACGGACAGGCGCTCAAAGCTGGTGCCGCCGACGCCGAAAAACGCCGCAAGCACATCGGCCGGATCAAGTCATCGGTCAATAACCTCACGCACATTCCCAACGATTTCCTCTCCATCAGCAAGTTGGAGAAAGGCAGGGTCACCCTCTGCCCTGCTGATACCGAACTGCCTCATTTTGTGGAAGAAGTGCTGGAAGAACTCTCGGCGCTGACCCGGGAAAACCAGCCCCTCCAGTACCAGCCCACCGGTACGCCCACGCAGATTCACACCGACCGGCAGTCGCTGCGCAACATTCTGATCAATCTGATTTCCAACGCCATCAAGTATTCTCCCGATGGCAAACCCGTAGAAATCCATCCGCATTTAGCCAATGGCCGGTTTACTGTAGCCGTCCGGAACCACGGGTGTTGCTGACTGTGTGGCTGATGCTGACGTGGCTGGGCAACGGGCTGATCTTCTGCTCCGATCCGGACTCGGTGCTGGTAACGGGTTCAAACGAAAAGACGGGGGTGGTGGAAAAGTTTTACTTAGCCGGCTATACCCTTGCTACCCTGGGCAACGGGGATCTGTACCCGGCTAAAGCCTTCTGGCGGATTTTCACGGTATTGGTGGCGCTGTCGGGCTTTTCGCTGCTCACCATTGCCATTACGTATCTGATCCAGGTGCTTACCTCCGAAATAGAGAAGCGGAAGCTAAGCCTCTACATTGCTTCCCTTGGTACCACGCCGCAGGACATGCTGATGAACGGGTGGGACGGAAAAACCTTCCGCCGGCTGGAAACTCATTTTGCCTCCCTCAGCCCGATGATTTTTTCCCACAGCCAGCACCACCTGGCCTATCCTATCCTGCACCAGTTTTCCAGCCACGGCTCTCTTGATGCCACGGCTTTTACCCTCTCCATCCTCGATGAAGCCTTGTCCATTCTGTATCTGTCCATTCCCGAGGAGAAGCGGCCGGATGCAATTATCCTGCGGCCCGTACGGGAAGCGCTGACGCACACCTGCTGATCATCGAAAAAGATTTTATCCGGCCGCTTGAGATGTGCCGGCAATCGACCGGCTGCTCACAAGCGGCATCCCCATGCTCAGCGAGCACATTGGCATCTCCGTACCACACCACCTGGTGGGCACACGCCCATTCGTAATTATTCATTCGTCATTAACCCTCTATCCTATTTTGATCTTCGCTTTTCTGATGATTTTCCACACGGAGCCGGATTTACGCAACTCTCCCGGCTCCAGGGTAGTAATCGATGGAGTGAGGCTGGGAAATACCTGCGCCAGTTCACAGGCCGCCAGCAGGTAGTACCGCTTGTTGTCCAAAGCTTCTTTCCTGCGCCGGGGCATTGCCGGTGATCCGGAAAGTGGCTTCGGACGCCGAGGCAGCCGTGATCTCGAAAAGGGAGTCCGGCGCTGACGTCTTCAGCAGTTTATCTTCATCAAAGCCTTCAAACAAGCCGACGGCCCGGGCAAAATACATCTGGGGGAACCGGGCCGGAGCCGGAGCATATCCGGACTGCAGGTCAGGTGCGGCGGGTACCAAAATCCTTTCTTCCCTGACCGGAATTTCTTCCTTCACCGGGGCAGTGGGTTTGGGCTGGGGTCTGCTGCCGGTGGCTCGTTCCAGTAGCTGGTCGATGGTCTGGGAACTGATGCGCATTGCTTCTCCCTGCACCAGCAGGCTGCGACGTTTAAATGGCGTGAGAGCACCGGTCTGCGTTGCCTCCCGGTACAATTCCCGGAAATCCGTCAGTTCAGTTTCAAGGTTCTCGTGCGGCAAACCGGCAAGAGCCGCCTGCCGGGCTAAAAATTTAAGGGTCAGCTTCGACAATGGCTCAGCCGAAGGCAGCCATTCAAGCACAAACTCATTGATCAGCTTTTCGAAGCCCTCCGTGGAATAGCTGTCCGGCAGCGGCTGGGCTTTCACCTGGTTTACCGCCTGGAATGCTTCCAGCAGTTCGCGCACCGAACCGAACCGAGTGGCCGGATCTGCCTGTGTGGCCCTGGTCACCATTTCGCGCCACCGGATGTTTTAATTTTCTCCGGCTGGAGATGCTGCGGGTGGTCGCCGGTGAGGATAAAGTATAAAATGCAGCCCAGGGCGTAGATATCCGAACGGGCATCGGCGTGGTTGGGGTCGCCCTTCTGTTCCGGGGCCATGTAGCCCGGCGTACCCATGTTGGTAACATCAATATCCGGGTAGGCACTGTGGCGGGCAAAGCCAAAATCAATAATGCGCGGCACAAAATGCGCCGTATCCACCAGTATATTGAGCGGTTTCAGGTCGCGGTGCACCATGTACTGCCCGTGGATGTGCCGCACGCCTTCCAGAATGCCCGTGAAGAGTGCCTTGATCTTCTGCGGCGGCAGTTCCTTTTTCTCGGTCAGTTCCTGCAGGGAGGGACCGTTTACCCGCTCCATCACGTAATACGGACCATATTCATTTACATCCGAATAAAGTACGTTTACGATGTTGGGATGGTACGGCAGCAGCGAACCCAGGTTGATTTCGCGGGCAAAGTATTCGGCAGCTTTCTTATCGCGGCGGCGGTCAGGCCGCAGTCTTTTTACGACCACTTCCCGTCCGCTTACGGCAAGCGTGGCAAAGAAAAGTTCGCCCATAGCCCCCTGCCGGGGAATGGGCCGCATCTTGATGAACCGGTCGAAGCCCCGGCCGTAGGCAGCCCGGTTGCGTTCCTGCTCCGTGCTGTAGCCAGGCGCTCCGTTGACCGGCTGCTGGCTCCGGCCCATGTCAATCCCGGCAAAGGAAGAATCATCACCCAGGGCCGGCGTCGGGTTCTCGGGTGAAAGCGGACCGCCCGTGCTGAAAGATGATCCTCCGGCAAGATTACCGCCCGCTGGCGTATCCACAGGGATGAACGGCTCTTTGGGGTGGGTGCTGAAAGAAGATCCTTCTCCGGAAGGAGGAATAAATTTGGGTGAGGAGACAACCGGTGCGGCCGCGTCATTTCCTCCCAGTTGCCGGAGGACATTGCGGATGTCCTCTCCCGCCTCGCCCAGCACAGCAAGGGAATCACCGGTATGGATTTCGGCTCCGGCCTTCACGAAAATATGCAAAAGGGTACCCGGCAGCCATGCTTTAATGGTTGTTTCCTGCGCGCCGGTCCGGATTTCGGCCAGCAGCTCGCCCACTTCTACGGAGTCGCCCACCTGCTTGTCCCACCAGGTAACGATACCGGTAGACTGAGGGAGTTCGGGTGCCTTCACTAATATTGCCATATTCAGTAGCCAGACTTAAAAACCGGGACATGAGAAGTGAGATTTGAGACGTGAGACAGTCAACCGCGGATGCAGGTACAGCCCCTGTCAACTGCCTGACTACTTCTACTCCCCTGCGCACTTCTTAACTCCTGATCATTTTCAATTGTCAATTTTCAATTTTAATCAACTCTTCCCGCCGGCGATGTAAAATATACGCAGATTTCCGTCCATTTTCATGACTGTACTGGCCTTTACCATTTCCCAGTCGCCGTCCGTCCGCCGGAAGCGGTACTTCATATCGTAGGTAAGGGTAACGAATTTTTCATCGGGGGCAATCTCGTGCCTGAATGTGTCCCAGAGGATTTCGTGCCGCTCTTCGGGGGTACGTTGCCAGTACCGGGTGTGCATGATGCGCAGAAAACCGGTGTCTACGTTCCTGCTGGTGAAGTACACATTTACTTTAGGCTGGTAAAAATCCTCCACCCGGTCGAAGTCGTGCGACTCCATTGCCTGGTAATAAGAGGATACGCGGTTGCGCAGATCTTTCTCCTTATGGTTATAAAACGTCTGGTCGTCGCCTGACAGGAAAGTAAGAATTTTGTAAATCACGTACGCAATCAGACCGGCAATGATCAGGAACGTCCAGAGCATTGCTGAGAGGCAGCCGCCCCGTTTCTTTTTGGTGGCTGCCGGCTGCACGGGCCTGGCATTTTGCTGCCGTCGCATCTGTTCTTCACGGCGTTTGATGTCCTGCTCCCGCTGCAGCAGTTGGTGGCGTTGCCGCTCAAATTCGTTCAGCCGGGCCCTTTCGGCCTGATCCTGCAGGAAGTTATCGGGCTTAGGCGGGGCATTGACCGGGCCGGTTTCGATGCGACTGGCATTCTGTTCGAGTTCATCGATTATTTCGCCGGCATCACTAAACCGCCGCGCCGGGTCCTTGTGCAGGCATCTGGCAATGATGTTCCGCCACCAGGCCTTGCCGATCTTGCCGGTATCCCGCGGATCGGTACTGCCGGTGAACATCTCCAGCACGATCAGGCCAAAAGCGTACAGGTCAGCGCGGCCATCCACGCGGCCCGGATCAGTGGTTTGTTCGGGTGCTGCGTATTTTTTAGTGCCGACAAAATTTGCCCCGGCGATGTCGTCGTACCGGTCGGCGGCGGCAAGGCCGAAGTCAATCAGCTTTACGTTGTTGCCGCGGTTGGTGACCAAAATGTTGTCGGGCTTCAGGTCGCGGTGGAAAACCTGCTTCCGGTGGGCGTAGTCCAGGGCCTCCAGCGTCTGAATGGCCACCTTGCGGATCAGCCGTTCGTCTTTGATGCCGCCGGCCGGAATGCGTTTGCCCAGCGGCTGGCCGTCCACGTATTCCATGAAAAAATACGGCCCTTGGCCGTCCTCTCCCCGGCCATATACATCTACAATGTGTTCGTGACGCAGTTCGCGGGCATTGTGGTATTCCTTGAAGAACAGGTCAATGTACGCGGCATTATTGCGGTGCTCCGGCAGGAGCCGCTTGACCACCACCCACTGCCGTTCGTACCGGGCCTTTTGCAGGTAACTCATGCCTCCCTGGTGCCCGAGCGGTTCTACGTCGGTAAAGCCCTGCGAAAAGCCGAAGCCGGGCGTGCTGACATTGTTGCGCAGCGGACCCGCCGCTGAACGGTCGGGAGGGGGCATGGAGGGCGGGTCCGTGAGAAAGGTAGAACCCTCCCCGGCATCGGCGGTCGGAGAAAAGGATGGGGGATTGATTTCGAAGGTAGACCCGGTAGCGTCAGCCGGCAACGGGGGCGGCACCGAACCGGCCACATTCCGGAGGCCCTGACGGATCATTTCTTCCAGCGCCGCTCCGGAAATACCGTATTCTGCCGCCTTTTCGAGCAGAAACCGCCTTTCCGCGTCCGAGACGAAACCATCTTTTACGGCCTCCTGCACGAACAGCCGGAGCATAGTTTCTGACATCCTTCAGGTATGGTTGGTTAGTGAGTTGTGCGTTTAAAATTAACAATCCGGCAGGTGTAATTATTGTGCTTTCTGCGGATTCGTGCCGGGAAGTTGGTCAGACGGCTTGGAGCGGACCCGGCGAAAAGCCACCTTTGTCCTCTGTACAGGTACTCTTCGGTATGGAAAACGGGCTGATCAGGCTCCGCGAAGCTACGCTGCATTTTTCCCGCTGGGGCAAAGGTGGCAAAATTTTACTGGCTTTTCACGGTTTCGGACAAAACCGCGCCTACTTCGCCCCGCTGGCCGAAGCAGTGCAGGAAGAGTATACGGTCTACGCTTTTGACCTGTTTTTCCACGGGCAGAGCACTTGGCGACAGCGGAAAATACCGTTGCAGAAAGCCTTCTGGACCGACCTGATCGGGCAGTTTCTCCGGCAGGAAGGCATAAACGCCTTCGGGCTGATCGGCTTCAGCATGGGCGGCAAGTTTGTGCTGGCTACCCTTGAAGCAATGGCCGGACGGGTGACGGAAGTTATCCTGGTAGCTCCTGACGGCATCAAAACCTCCTTCTGGTACAATCTGGCCACTTTCCCCGGCTGGACCAGCGGTTTTTTCCGGTACGTGACCGTCAAACCCGAAGCTTTCCGCAGCTTTGCCCGTACCTTCCGGTGGCTGCGCATTGCCGACAAAGGCGTGGTGCGGTTTGCCGAAAGCCAGATGAATACCCGTGAGCAGCGCCTGCGCGTGTACCGTTCCTGGACGATGTTCCGGGAACTGAAGTTTGACCTGTCGCGGATTGCCCGGCTGATCAACGGGCACCGCATTCCGCTGGTGATGTACCTTGGCCAGTACGACCGCATCATTACCCGCCGCAACATGAACCGCCTGCTGGGCCGCGTGGCCCACCACCGGCTGATCGTGCTGCCCGCCGGCCACAACCGCCTCATTGCCGACGTAGCGGGGTATTACCGGGAGCACGCAGGGTGGGAAGGGAGGGATCAGACTGGAGACCACAGACTTTAAAAAGGAGACGGGAGGAAGGAAGACGGGAAAAGGGGATACAGATTTCCGGCAGTCGCTCCGGCTCTGCCGGGTGACAACTATTCGGAGGGCCCCCGGTCCGGATGTACAGAAATGCTGGCTTTTTGACCAGATGCCTGGGAAAAAGGCGTGCCACGGTTTTAAACCGTGGCACGCCTTTTCGCCTTGCTTACGTGGACCCGTCTTAAAATCCCGGCACCTGCCGCAGAAGGGTACATTCCCATATCCCCGGGCCGGAGGCCCTCCAATAATCGTCAACCCGGCAAGAGCCGGGCGACTGCGTCAGAGACGGTAAACTGCCGAAAATGTGTACCCCTTCCTCCGCTCTCTTATCTGAAATCTCCCATGTCCGGTCTTTTAAGCCACTTTAAGCAAACTATTTAGAATCATTTCAAGTTATCTTAAGGAGGTCTTTTCTATTCCATACAAATCCTATAGTTTTAAGGGCTCATTCACTCGAACTATGATCACTACTGATATTTGCATAATCGGAGCCGGTCCCGTGGGGCTGTTTGCCGTGTTTGAAGCCGGTTTGCTTAAAATGCGTTGCCACCTGATTGATGCACTGCCAAAAATCGGCGGACAGCTGACGGAGATTTATCCCCGCAAGCCTATTTATGACATTCCCGGTTTCCCCAGCATTCTGGCGGAAGAACTGATTGACAACCTTGTCAGGCAGATCGAACCCTTTCACCCTACCTTCACCGTAGGCGAACGGGTGGAGTCTTTTGTGAAGGCAGAAGACGGTTCGTTCCGGATCACGACCTCGGGCGGTACGGCAGTAAGCTGCAAGGTAGTTGTGATTGCCGGTGGGCTAGGCTGCTTCGAGCCGCGCAAGCCGGAGGTGGACCAGCTGGAAGCCTTCGAAGGCAGAGGCGTGGCCTACATGGTGCTGAGCCCGGAAAAGTTCCGCAACAAGCGTCTGGTGCTGGCCGGTGGCGGTGACTCTGCCCTCGACTGGACGATTCACCTTGCCGATATTGCCGCAGAAATTACCCTCGTCCACCGGGGCGAAACCTTCCGTGGCGCACCTGACTCTGCCGAAAAAGTATTCAAACTGGCTGAAGCCGGCAAAATCAAGCTGTTGCTCAACTCCAACGTGACCGCCGTGGGCGGCAATGACCAGCTTGAGTACGTGGTGGTCACCGACAAGGCCAGGGCACAGACGGTACTGCCCACTGATTTCTTCATTCCGCTGTTCGGCCTGAGCCCCAAGCTGGGACCGATGGAAAACTGGGGTCTGAATCTGGACAAAGCGGCGATTTCTGTGAACACATTCGATTATTCGACCAACATTCCCGGCATTTATGCCATTGGTGATATCAACACGTACCCCGGCAAGCTGAAGCTGATCCTGTGCGGTTTTCATGAAGCTGCCCTGATGGCGCAGAGTGCATTTAAGGTTGTGTATCCGGATAAAAAGTTTTCCCTGAAATACACTACCGTCAACGGCGTGCAATCCTTCTGATCCATGGACATTACCCTTTATGTACAGGACGAGTCCGGCAAACGGCACCCGCTGACGCTGCCCACCGACATGACCCTGAGTCTGATGGAGGGCCTCAAGGCCGGTGAGTTTCCGGTGCCGGGCACCTGCGGCGGCATGGCCTTGTGTGCTTCCTGCCACATTGAGGTGCTGGAAGGCGAGGTACCCAACGAACCGCAGGACGCCGAGTGGAGCATGCTGGATACAGTGCCCACCATCACCGGCCACAGCCGGCTGGCCTGCCAGATACCCGTCACTGACGAACTCGACGGGCTGGTGGTACGGATTATCGGGTCGTGAAGGGAGTAGTGAGAAGTGAGTATTTAGTAGTGAGATAAGAGTTGCCTGGTTCGGGGTCGGTTAATTATGGAAATCTCAGGGTGTTGCCGGCAGTGGCGACACCCTTCTTTGTTGCTGTTCTTCCAGCAAAAACCTATAAGGTTTTGGAAACTTGTATGTGATTGGCGTCTATTATACAACTGATTTTCACATACTTAACACATTTTCATTTCTCTGTTTCGGTAGTAATTTGACTGAAAATTCAGACAATTTTTAATTTTATTTAATAAAATGGTCACTGCATTGAAAAATTTTCAAAAAAAGATTTGATTATTGTCAATTTATCAAAGCGGTACGCTAATCACATACGGAGACCTTACAGGTTTACCAGCAGTTTTTTCGATAATCTGTGGCGCAATCTATAAATCAGTTTAAATTTTCTCCCGCCAGGCTTAGCAGCCTGTAGATAATGGGCGATAAACAGCCCACGGTTTGAACCGTGGGTGGAAGATTCCGGATTTTGAGAAAACCGTTTAAACGGTTTTTTGCCCCTTGCCCCTTCTACCCACGGTTAAAACCGCGGGCTATTGATACCCGTCCGCTTTGGTCAGAGAATCAACCCTTTACCGCCATCAGCCCTGTATAATATTTCCCTCCTCACTTCTGATTTCCCGCTTCTCGCTCCTCAACTAAATAAAATTTACAAAACTGTTGATTTTCTTGCGGGAAAAGCGGTACTTCATCTGCTCACCTGACTACTACAACTCAATTCGTATGAAAAAATCATTTCTACTCGCCTTTTTCCTGATTACTGTCAGCTCCGGTGCCTTTGCCCAGTTCGATTTGTCGGCTGGCTATTCCTATTTCCGGCCGCAGCAGCAGATGGGCCGGTTCATCAACAACGCCAGCGGCTTACAGATGCAGGGATTGTACCTGATCCCGGGCAGCCGGTTTGCGGTCGGTGCCAATGCCGGATACAATTTTTACGGCTCGCAGAAAACCCGGCAGACGTACCGGTTCAGCGACGGGTCCGCTACGGAGACCGACGTAGAGGTAAGCAATAACTTCATCACCTTCAACGTGGTTGGCCGCGCCGATCTGCGCACTTCCGGAATGGTGATTCCCTACGTGTCCGGTCAGGCTGGCCTGAATGTATTCTATACCGACCTTTTCATTGCCGATCCAAATGATGCCGATGGCTGTAAGCCGCTGGAAAACGCGACACTGACCAAAGACGCGGCTTTTTCGGCCACGGGCGGTGCCGGTGTACGCGTAGACGTTGCCAGTGTGTTTAAGAAAGCTGCCGCAAACCGGTTCTTCGTTGACTTTTCGGCCAACTACACGCAGGGCGGACGGGTAAACTACATGAACGTAAACATCCCTGCCGATCCTGACCCGGTGGCCCATCAGCAACACACCTCCGTGCCGCGTGGCGATGTTACGCCGTTTAGCACCCGGTTTATCAACCCCGGCAACCAGGTCGTACACGAACACCATGTGGGTGACGTTTACAACTCTCCCATCCAGATGATGTCGTTCCGGCTGGCTCTGGTGATGCGGGTGGTGAGGTAGGTTGTATGACTGAATGGTTAGATTGTTCAACTTTTGTTTGTTGCCGGTACTGATGAAGAATCTTCTTATCCGGTTGTGAGACAGTGAAAGCTGTTCTGACAACCGGATTTTGCTTTTCCCGTAGCTACCTGTATGGAAAAGGAGAAAAGGCCCCGGTACGACCGGCTGCCCCGCTATTATGACGGCGACGACCTGTTCCGCACCGATTTCCGGCAGCACCCCGATAAGTACCGGATCGGCAAGGGCGAACAGGGTGTGCTGATGGTGGAGCCTTACAAATCGGAGATTCTGCCGCACTGGCGTTTCAAGAACCCGGAGATTGCCCGGGAATCATCGGATAAAATTTACGGGATGTTTCTGGATTACCTGAAAGGGGAAGACTTCGTGGGCGCCGACATGGCCCGGAAGTTCCTGCAGATGGGTTTTACCCGTTCGCGCCGGTACGCCAACCACAAGTCGGGCCGGAAGTACGCCGAAAATCCGCAGCATGAGTCTACGGCTGAGGGCGAAAAATCGGCCCGCAAAGCCTACCTTCTGCCCGTGGAAGAAGACCCGGTGAAAGCCGCCTCCGCCGCAATATTCTACGAAAAATACCTGCTGGCCCGCGAAAATCCGGAGTACAAGCGCCTCATGCAGGAGCACCGGGAGCGGAATGAACAGGTCTGAGTGAGGTGTCTGAACCGTGATTCGCAGGATTATAAGATGATCAGGATTGCAAATTCAACTAATCAGGTAAAGCCTTAAATCTTGTGAATCCTGGTTCAGACAATCTTCAATCAGACAATCCAGCTACTTTTGTGCGCAGGCGAAAACACCGGCTTCCGGGCAGTCTTTCGCGGTTTTATTGCTTTACCTCCACGCCCACACAAAACCATTGCTGCCCGTTTTGAACATAAACCCTTTCTGCTCCAGGAACCGGCACATAGCCCTGGTATTTTCGTTGGCCCCGGTACCGGAGTGAGTCTCCATGGCAATCAGCTTTACGCGGGAGAGCAAGGGATCAGGGCAACGGTACAGAATATCATACTCTGCCCCTTCACAATCCAGTTTCAGCAGGTCAAGGGTCCCGATCCCAAACTGGGAAAATATATCCGGGAGGGTTACTGCTTCCACTTCTACGCGACCAGTGTTGGAGCCGTCAAATGCTGTATGCACTGATGCCAGCGCCGTAAAGCCGGCATCAGGATTGAAGTACAGTTCAACGGTACCCTTCGTGCCGGCAATCGCTTTATTCTGGCAAATCAGGCCCTTATCGGCGTTCAGTTGAAAGTGCCGCTGCAAATGCCCGAAATTAGCCGGCAAAGGCTCGAAGGCAAGAATTTTTGAGCCCGGCATCTGTGCAGCCATGAACAGCGAGAAAAATCCCACATTGGCACCTATATCCACAATCACCGGATCAGACTTCAGGTGATGCTTCAGGAAGCGGATGTCGTACAGATCTTCCATGAAAATTTCCTTGAAGATGGCCATGATATTCCCCCTGGGAACTTCTATCACTATATCGTTGTCCGCCCGGAATACGACTGGGTTTTGTTTTCCGTCAATGTGCTTTGCATAGAAGTAATGAGGCCAGTTTTTTACGTTCTTTGTCAGGTTGATATATTTTTTCAGCGAGATCATCTGGATTTTATTCCGATAGAATCATGAATTTTGGGAAACAGATCCCCGGCGCGTACGCCAGGAAATATTAAAGTAATTTTTTATAGACTTCCATGGTGTCCGCTGCGCATTGCTGCCACGTGAAATCTTTCACCCGTTCGAGCCCCGCCGCAATCAGTTGCTTCCGAAGTGTTTCTTTTTCAATCAGCGAAACGATTCCTCCGGCAATTGATTCCGTGCTGTATGGGTCTACATGTAGGGCTGCCTCTCCGCTTACTTCCTTCATTGCCCCGATGTTGCTGGTAATCACCGGGCAGGCCATCCGCATGGCTTCCAGGACCGGCAGGCCAAAACCTTCGTAGAGGGATGGATAGGCTACAGATAAAGCGTGCCGGTAAAGCCGGGCCAGTTCTTCGTTGCTCACAAAGCCCCGGTAGATGATCCGCTCCCGCGCGGGGCTCTCCGTAGTTTTCTGCATTGTTTTTTCGGCCGCCCATCCCTTTCCTCCTGCAATCACCACCCGTAGGTCGGGGTATCGGGATGAGATGTGCTCAAAAGCCGCAATGATCCCGTCTACGTTTTTTCTCTTCTCAACCGTACCCACAAAAAGCAGGTAAGGGAACGGGTACAGTGCCGGCAAAGTTTCTGCTGGCGGCCGGATGTGATCAATCCCGAGGTACACTACGCTGGTGCGGGATTCCCATTCGGGGAACTGTTCCAGAAAGGCATTCCGGGTAAATTCCGAAACGACGATCACCTGATCGGGACGGCCTCTCCGGAGGGAGTGAGTCAGCTTTGCCATTCCTTTTTCTGCAAATTTTTCATCCGTGATCCCTTTCTGAAAAACGATCATATCGTGAATGGTTACTACTTTTCTGCCCGGACACCCGGAAGGCACCCTGAAATCAGGGCCATGAAATATCTGCCACGAAGAAAAAACACCCCCTGCCACCGGCAGGTAGACTTGCAGAGGCAGTTGCGTGTGCCGCTGGATAACGGATCTTTTCCTGAAGCGGGAAATGCGGTAAGTGCCGGAGCATTTTGTGCCTGGGAGCCCGGAAACGGTGCGGACAAGGTTCTTTGTATAAACACCGATACCTGTCAGATTTTCACCCGCAAGTGAAGTCACGTCGAAGTTTACTTTCATTCTATGGATTCATATAACAGCACCTGGCTTGTAAACTGCCTGCCGGGGGTGGGTCCGGGAAAGGGGCCCAGAGCTGGATATTTATTGATCATTCACCAAGAATGCAGCAAAGACGCAAGCTTTGCACGTTGTTTCTCTACGGCATTTTGCCGTTGAACTGTAAATATAGGCAAAAATGAGGCGAGGGAGCCGGCTGGTTCCCACCGCAGCGTGCTGAACGGTGCCCCTTCACGGCAGAGCCTGCGGCACCGGCAAAAAATATCCGGGTGAGCCTGCCAGGTCGCCGGAGTAATTACCAGAAGGTCATCTGTCGGATTTGGTTCCTTCGGCCCGACAGAGTTCCTTTCGCGGCAGTTTGGAAAGTGGTCCGGGTGCTGAACAAAGAGCAGGGACAGGATGCCGCAAAGGTATATCTGCCATTTTCGGACTCCGGCCGTGCAACTTTCTGATCTTGCGGGGTGTCATCCGGTTGGGTATTCTCCCGTTTCTATCCTGCTGGTAATTGTCTATGAAAAATATCTGCTTCTTCCCAAGTTTGCTCTTTCTATGGCTGGCGGCCACTTCAGCATTTGCCCAGCCCCGGCTGATGTATGGCCCCAAGGCGGGAATTAATTACGCCGGCTGGGATCACGAAAACTACCAGGTGCCCAACACCCGCGACTTTTATCAGAAAGTGCCGGGCTTTACAGCCGGGGGCTTTGTACGGTACCGGCTTCACGGCCGCTGGCACCTGAACGCTGAACTTCTCTACCAATACAGCGGCAGCCGGCAACGCAACGTGACTGAAGGCATACATCATCTGATCAATGGTCCATTTCGCCGCGAGGAAAGAACTACCCTTTACTTTGGCAGTCTGCAAACGCCGCTTTACGTTTCCTTCGAGATGGGCCGCGGCAAAATAAGGCCTTTTCTGAACCTGGGAGCAGCTCCTGCTTTTGCCCTGCACGGCCGCCGCACGGAATATAAGTATTCCTCTCTTACCGGCGGGGAGACTAGCCAGAGCCGCTTCCTGGCCGTGGGCCGGTTTCCGTACGAGTCGCAGCGGAATCACGTGCAGGTGCTGGGTGGTACCGGCATTGCCATCAACGGGCAGTGGCTGATTGGATTGCAGTACAATATCAATCCCAAAGGGTACGGCTACCTGTACCGGGAAGCGGCGATCAATTCAGAAATAGCTCTACTTTGCGGTTGTGATGATCCCGGCGAAGTCTCTTATCACGACCGGGCCTTTACCCTTTCGGTAGCCTTTTCACCGGCTGCATCTGCCTCAAAATAGCTGCACCGGTCTCACCGCCAAAAGTCAGGCGGCCACTACCGCGGGTAACCCACGGCCGGGCCTTCCGTTAAATAAAGCTGTAACCAAATAATCTATCATTATGACCGCTACGAAAAAATCAGAGAGCAAGAAGGGTTCCGATAAAAAATGCTGGGAAGGCTACAAGCGGGTGCCCGGCAAAAAAGCCGACGAAAAGGGAAGCTGCGAAAAGAAGTAACTGAAGTTTGAACGATAAAAGGAGCGGCCTGGTACAACAGTTGTACCGGGCCGCTCCTTTTAGTTGGTATGATGCAGGTGTTTAGCAGCAGTATCTGAGAATGGCCGGTTTTGTCTTCGGGTACTGCTTGCTGCCAAACACCAATCCGGGTTTCAATCGTCAATCTATTTACCCCCTGTCATTGCCTTCTGGTTGATGGAATTCTTAGCCAGATCGTTCAGCAGGGTATCGGTTTTCTGCTCTTCCTGAAGCGTTTGCTCCAGTAGTCTGGCGATGTCTTTCTTTCCTAAACGCTCGGCGTAATGAACGGCCGTGCCGTAACCGGAAATCTCGTAGTGCTCCATGCGCTGGGCAGAAGCAATCAGACCGGCGTCCTTTACTTCGGGCGTGGCGTTTTCGTCGATCATGTCTTCGCTTTCGGCAATCAGGCCGGCCATGGCTTCGCACTTCTTGCGGCTCTGAGGCATTCCGGCGATTTCGAATATCTTTTCGATCCGCTCCTTCTGCGCTTTGGTTTCTGCGAAATGCTGCTCAAACGCTTTTTTCAGCTGCGGATCAGAGGCTTTCCGGATCATTTTCGGATAGGCTTCAATGGCCTGCTTTTCGGCACTGTACAGGTCTTTCAGTTCGTGTTCAAACAGGTCTTCAAGGCTTTTTAACTTAGTCATAGCGGTTTATTATTATAGTAAAACATATTCTGCCTGATATGGCATTCAGGGTCCTATACGGGCAGGCACCGGAATAGTTGAGGCATTTTTCCGGCAACGGATGTGGCGTGGTTGGTCACCCGGAGATCCGTTTGTCCGTAACAGGAGTAACCTCTTTGCCTATGAAAAAACGCTCCTCACTGGCCGGCAGCCGCGGCTGGCTGCGTATTTTTCTCCTTTTTCTCCCGAAAACGGCATTGTTGCTCCTGCTGCTGGCCGCACTGGCGGCGCTGTATCTTGCGGCCGGTGTGGGGCTGGGTGCCGTACCGGTGAACCGTGGTTTCCAACCCGCTACCACCGGCGTGGAGATATGGGTCTCGTCCAACGGTATCCACGCGGATCTGGTGGTGCCGGTGCGGCATCGGCTCGCGGACTGGACCATCCGGCTGCCACCGGCGCATTTTGCGGGTGCAGATGCCTCTGCTCAGTACCTGGCCATTGGCTGGGGCGAACGGAACTTCTACATCCACACGCCCACCCTGGGGAGACCTTACTTTCGGCACCACCGTAAAAGCTTTTTTGTGCCTACCCCGGCAGCCATGCACGTTACGTATCTGTACGATATGTACCCTGATGCCTCTTTGCAGCGCCGGGTGGTGATCACGCCCGGTCAGTACCAGGTTCTGATCAGCTACATCACCCGCAGCTTCGCGCAAGATCCCGGCGGCAGCTTTCAGCTCATTGCCGGGGCCGGCTATACGCCGATGGATAATTTTTACGAGGCCAACGGCGCTTACCACCTTTTTTACGGCTGCAACAACTGGGTCAACGAGGCACTGAAAATAGCAGGTATCCGTACCGGCCTCTGGACCCCGTTTGACCGGAGTTTACTTATGCATCTTCCGCAGTGAAAATCCGGGCCACTACCCGGCAATCCGTAACTGACTTACCGTGCCTCGTTCTCCCGGATCTGAAATCTTACGTTCAATCCGGGATGTTGCGTCTGCTAACGGGTATGCCGTGGAAGGCTAGGCGGTATACCACGGCATTTAGTAAAGGCCCCGACATTGCCCAGCAGCGGCGCAAACAGCGGGTAAAAGGATCTGGTTTCCGGCAGCGTCATGGCAATGTAACCGACTATCCCCGGCCGCACGGCATCCGAGTTGACCATCAGCTGAGAAATACTTTGCTCCTCAGTTACTTACTGCTTCGTTTACTTACTGCTTCGTTTACAAAAATTTCAATCATTTAACCGCCGAATCTTATGTCCCCTTCCCTGGCTACCCAATGTGTACACACCGGCACGATCAAAGACGAACGCTTTCCGGGCATGAACACCCCGGTGTATACCTTTACCACCTGCGAATACGGCACCAGCCGTGATAACTTCTATCCCCATTACTTCAACATTCCTAACCACCGGGGGTCATGGAGAAAATGTGTACTCTGGAAGGCGGTCAGGACGGAATGGATGGATACGATGCAACCTCCTTTGCCGGAGCGGTCCGCGCCCAGACCAAAATGATCTTTATCGAAACCCCTTCTAATCCATTGCTTAAAATTGTGGCCAGCCGGGTATAGAGCTGGCCCGGGAGAAACCCGGCATTAGCGGGAGATGACTACTTTCGTAACGCTTGCGTTTGTTTTCCATTTGTGGTACTTTTCAAATGGTTAATTCAGTACTTCCCATCTTGACTACCTGTCCTGTTTTTGGGGTACACTATAGCTTTGAAGAGGTAAACAAGTTGGACTCCTATTTAAAGCGAATTTATCTGGATTCCTTAACCTGATCTATGCATTTGGGTGTAACATAGGTGAAATCACAGAGAAGCTTTTTTGCACAACTATATTCATATCACTATTTATATCACTGCAACGAATCCCAAGCATACTCGACCCATTGCCGGACCATATAACAAAAAAGTCCTTAATCGCGTAGATTAAGGACTTTTTTGTGTCAAAGAGTGGAACGTATAGGACTCGAACTCATATGCGTCTATATGCCAGAAAGGCCGTTTTACGCGAAATGAGGGCACGTTTTGCACCCTTTGGGGTACCTTTATGGTAGATTGTGAACAATATTTGGACACGATTTGGACACGATTTAAAGGAGAATTGCTATCTTTAGGTATGCAAAAGCTCACCTTCAAAATATACCCAAAGCCCGGCAAGGCCGACAAGGGAAAGAAGATCATAAAGAAAGAACGGCCCTTACTGGTAATGCTGTCCGCATCCCATAAGGCAATAGAGGACGGGAAGGCTAAGACGGTCACCAAGCGTTATAAGCTGTCTAGTGGCCTAGAAATTGACCCCGCACAATGGAACGCCCGGAGGCAGGAGCCAAAGGACACGCACAAGGACTACGGCGTATTGATGAATGGGCTAAAGGCATTTAAAGAGGCTGTAACCGATGCCTGCCACGCGATTGCCAAAGAGGGCGGAGAGATAACAGCGACTGAAATTAGGGCAAGGATTGACGGCAAAGCAGCGGAGGCCAACAAAGCCCCGGAGTTAACACCTGACGCAATATTTAAAAAGGCATTTGAGGACTTTATTGAAATAGGCGCAGAAACTAAGCAATACTCAACAATTCAGGTATACCGTACTGTATTTACCAGACTGAAAGAGTACGAGTCGCATATTAAGAAGCCGCTAACCTTTGAGGCGTTGGGGCCGCACTTTCACGATCATTACCGGGCTTGGATGCTCAAAAACGGTAGTGCCAGAACCGGAAAAGAGAGGCTTTTGGATGACACGGTAAACAAGCACTTTAAAATTATCAAAACCTTTATGGGGTGGGCTTTTGATAGAAGGATGCACAATAATGATGCTTATAGGAAATTTAAGGCGGCGGGAAAGTCTAAGGTGGAACATATCAGCCTGACCGAATCCGAGCTTATCAGATTGCAGGAGATGGATTTAAGCGATAATAAGCGGTTAGAACGTGTGCGCGACCTGCTTATATTTGCCTGCTATACTGGACAGCGTTGGAGTGATATAGAAGCCTTTAGCCGTGAATATATCAAGGAAGAACGGGCGGGGCTTGTGTGGCGATTTGACAGCAAGAAAACGGGTAAGCATACTGCTATTCCCTTAGAATCATATTCTTCACCGGCTCTAGCTGTTGCACTGAAATACGATTATAAGTTGCCGGATATTTCTCAGCAGAAGTTCAACAATTATGTAAAGGAGTTGGGGCAATTAGCCGAGATTAACGAACCCATAAAGCGAAAGCGTGATAGTGGCAGCAAGGCCATCACCGTAGACAAACCCAAGTATGCGTTTATGAGTAGTCACATCGGCAGACGAACGTTTGTTACTATCCTTTTGGGCAAGGGCGTAGACCCCGTATTGATTTCGAAGTTTACCGGCCACGACTTAAAGACGCTTATGAGGTACGAGCAAACCAGTGAGCAGACCACATTTGAAGCCTTTAAGAACATAAAGCCCGTAGGCGAATCAACCATCCGTAAGGCCGTGTAACGTGGAGGGTAGCATTTTATTCATCAATTGTGTATATTCATACTATGAAAAACGAAGATAGGATAATAGAACTATTGGCCGAATCCCTGCAACGGCTCGACCGGATGGAGGAGGGGCAAACCCGGATAGTGGAAGTCCTTAACCGCCAAACGCTTGTTATGGACAAGATGTTGGATACGTCTGGTAAGTCTTAACCATAAGGTCGAGAACCTGACGGATGAATTTAAGGGGCTAAGCAACTTTGTGCGCAAGGATGTATTGGGCCGGATAGAACGCTTAGAGGAAGCGGTATTTAAGAAGGGGGCTTAATAAGTCCGCTGGTTGACACCCTTGCTAAAAACAGGCCAAAACGGGCATATTCCTGCCTGACAGTACATAGCCAAAACAGCCCAGAAACGCAGTAAAGCCATTTATTGCGTTTTTTTGTGCCTATATGTATATAACTAACGATTTAGTTGATGGCTGATGCTGTCAACCACTAGTGTAAACCAGATATCATATAAAAATATTTAGCTCTATTGGGTTACGTATACCATGTATACCGTATATATGTGTGTACTTGGAAACTTAAAACTGTTTGGACAATGGCAAAAAAAGCAAAGCACATCAAAGTTACCCCGGAGGCCGAAAAGATGATTGAGGAAATCCGGGACGCAAACCGGCACTTTAACCTATCCGGCGAAGTCGAGGCGCTTATTAGGCGCATCCATGCCGAAACGGTAAAGGCGACAAAGTAACCAGCAACAAATGAAAGACCCGCTAAGGGGTAGGAGCCTTAACGGGTCGGGTAATCAAGTAAACAAACAATAGAAACACAAAGATATGAAAACCGGGAACCTTTTGTACATCACGCAGGTAGAAAAACTTATTGGTTTACGCCGCGATTCGGGTATTTTCAACCCCGATGAAATGGCCCGCAAGGGTTACGACGCTGAAAGGGTAGAGTTTGAAAGGCAAAGACTTCAGGAGTTTTCAACTGCTACAACCATTGCAACCCTTTCAATCTATCATAGCGCATTTGCAAGTATTTCGCTAATTAGTCAGCCTGCCGTATGGTGTCCTAACGTGGACTTAGATATGGAAAAAAGAGAGGTATATATGCTTGTGGACACCGGGCGGGCTTTTGTGTTTGACATTGACAGCCGCAAGGTAAAGAGCTTTGATACTCCGGAGTTTGACCCGGCACACGAAGGCCCGGAGTTTGTTACACCCTCGCTTGTGGACCTATGGCAACTTACCGACAGGGAACGCGAACGCGCCGCCGATTGCCTCAATTAATTGCGGGATTTTCTCGCAACCAAGACCCAGTAAAGCCCCGCTTTGGGGCTTACTCTTTTACCGCTTGCCTATTTCGCGGCCTCTGTACTTCAAAGCCCATACCAAACTAGCACCCATTGCAACCGCGCCAACGCTTGCCAATGCCTCAAACAGTGTTACGCTCATGGTTAAAAGTGTTTAAGTTCGTCTGCTAATTTAGCGATTCTTCTGATTAATACGACATAAAGCCGCCTTTGGCTAACCCTACAGGATTGTTTACAAAGCCTCCCGCGATTTCGCGGAATGGAAACCGCGATAATGCGGAATGCTTCCCGCGATTTCGCGGAATGCTTTCCGTGAAAGTGCGGAATGGATGCCGTGATAACGCGGGATGCAAACCGCGAAAGTGCGGAACCTATACCAGATAATAAACCATATAGTAAACTCAAATAATAAAATCAATTAGTAAACACATATACCGGCGCTTCGCTTTGTATGTTTCTTATTTTTGATTTATTGCAATTGATGGTTAACCAATAGCTGCAATACTCCTATGGTGCAGCCAACGTCAAACACCCCAAAATTACGTACAGGGATGTCGCTAAGATCAACGCAAAGCGCCCGGCTGACTTCCCGGTTACCAAACGCAGAGCGTCGTTTATAAGCGTTCCTATAAGGCGAAAATGGACTACCTCTTTTAACGCAATCGCACCCCACGAACGCCGCACCGTTGGTTGGACAAAAAACTTTGCACCCCTCCTAAAATCGTGGAATGATTCCACAACTATATCATTATCAATGTATTACCTTTGTATCTGCTAATGGTTTGGCACTGGTTCTGATACATTATTGTGCGTTGGTTACACCGAAAAGGACGCAAATAGTGGAATTAACCTGAGTAAATGGCTAGCTACCTACCGACCTTAGTACCATGTTAAAGGAGTAGCAATGCACCTTTAACACTTGCCCCCTTCATGTTTATGCCCGGAACGGCGGGAAATGGACACTCCCGCCGACCTCCACCCCTCAAAGGGTAAAAGGCGAAGGAAAAAAAATTGTCCGCGTTCTTTCTTCAACGGCTGATTCAAGATTGTGTCCTAAGCGGCTTGATTCAGTTCTCACTAAACGGCATAATATGAGTTCCCAAAAAGAGAAAACAAACGATTCGCAGGAGCCGGAGCATTCTAGCCCCTCCTGTCTGTATTTCGACAGGCATCTAGCCAAAGAACTAGGTTCGTCGGATGCCGCCGTAATTGTTCAAAACCTAGCCTATTGGATTAGAAAGAACCGGGCTAAAGGTTTGCATTTCTACGACGGCCACACGTGGACCTACAACACATCTAAGGCACTTGCTATTCTGCTTTGCTATTTGAGTGAAGATCAGATAGACCGTGTTATAAAGAAGCTAGTAGACCGGGGAATCCTCGAAACAGGCAATTACAATAAAAAGCGTTACGACCGCACCAGATGGTACGCCTTTGTAGATGAAGCCCGTTTCCTAGACGGCTTTACAGCCCCTACAGAGGACGCACCCGCCGCCGAACCTGTTACCCCTCCTCCTCCCGCCCTGGCCTACGTAGAGGCAGCAAAAGACGAGGAAAAGCCCGCCGAAACCACGCCCGCAATAAACATCCCCTTCGAATCCTTTTGGGATGTCTACGCCAAAAAGGAAGGCAGTAAGAGCGATACGCAGAAACTTTGGGAGGGCCGCAAGAATACCGAAAACGGCAAGCCAATGAACGGCGCAGACAGGGAGGCAGTAATGACTGGCATTGCCGCATACGTTGCCAAAAAGCAGAACCCTATACCGGGCGTTTTTGAGCCAGAACAACCGCTAGCAACTACGTTCCTTAATAAACGCCGTTGGGAGAACGACAGTTACCAACCGGCAAAGCAGGCCGAAGCCATAGAGGGTAAAACCCGCCCGACTCCGGAGCAATTTAAATACGCCCGCTTTATCGAAATGCTTACGGAATTAGGATGGGACAAGGTTGCAACCCTGCCGACCCTTGCCGAATATGTTGCAATGGGAATGCTCACCTATAACGAATGGATTTACAACGAACAGAAAAGACGCGAACGGGCAGAGCAAATTAAACGGGCAGAGGAGTTCGGCAAACTGCAAAGGCTTTATCTCCAAACCGAGCGGATAATGAAGCAGCTAAACCTGCCGCGCCCCACAGATGCCGAAATAAAGGCGGCTTTTGATCAGACAGGATTTAAAAGCCCGGATGAAGTCTGGACGAGGGGCAGAATGGGCGAATCATTAGAGGAGGCAAAAAGCAAGCTGTTTGAATTTATGCGCCAACTCGTTCCCGCCGAAACCTCTAGTAAATGGGATTGGGCCGTACGAATGGTCTCATAATTAAACTGTAATATATTAACAGTCAATAACTCATATCTTTTCATTTACCTTTAAACAACTATTTAAAATGCAAGATTCAGCGAGCAATCAGATTAATCTTTTCCTCAACGCAGTACCACGTCCGGGCGACACCTTGCCAACAAGTGAGTTGGTAATGACCATCAACAAGGCGCGTATTGCCGAAGCAGGTAATGCCCTAAATGAGGCTGTGCGGCTTCTTACCAGCGTGTGCAAGGAATTCCGGGACTTGGGGGTCGGCGAAATTGCCGACGCGCAGGAATTGCGCAAAGTGGTTGCAATGTTGGACGAGGCCGCAGTACGGCGGTACGTAGCTGAACGCACGGTGGCCGGTGCTGGCACTATCACTTTAGGCGTGCTTACGCTGTCTCCGGAAAAGGTTGCGGGATTGCTGGCCGTTAGTGAAGTGCAAGACCTTATCCGCGCCAATAAAGCGGCACAGGCTTTCTTTAATCGGGCGACCAATTGGCATATATCGCAATTCCAGCTAGAGAACGGCGTAGTATCTGCCACAGTAGATGCGCAAAAGGCTGTTTTGGCTTCGTGCATGGCTCTGACTTCGGACGAACGCGCAAAGAAGGTGTTTAAAATCGCGAAAACCGCCGAAAAAGCCCTCCGTGACCTTGCCGCCTTATTCCCTGACTGTGACCGGAGTTCAACCCCGTTCCTCCGCAGCCTTGATGAGTACATGGCGGTTGACCATGAGACGGGCGAATTAGTGGTCAACGGATGGTTTATAAAGAGCTTCACAGAGCCTCAACAGTACATTTAAAGGTGATTTGAATTAATAATAGGATTATTCGCATTTCCCCGGTGGTTTCTGCCGGGGAAATGTTTTTACCCTCAACATCAAGACTTTAACTATAACATATAATACAGATACGATAGTGAGATTAGTGGTGGGGATGACCGAAGACTCGGTTTTCCCCCTTTTTACAAACTGCAGCGGTTTTAAAGAGATCGAAAACAGTGCCGTAAATGGCTCCGTAAGCCGCGCAGAGCTTACCAGGATAGCGAATCACTTCCTTTGTGGCCCCGAAGTAGGCGCGGCTATTAACAACGCCCTGTACGGCCTTACAAACGCAAATAAGCACACCTTTACCCTTACCGGCGACCTTGCCAGCCTCAACCAGCCTAAAGAAACCTGGACACCTGAACAAGTGGTTAACCAACTGGTGAGCAAGACTAAACAGGTAGCGGGAAAGGGCGGCGTAATTACGCGCAATGACCTGCTTACGGTTGCCTTTGATGCACGTACGCCTTTCAACGTCCGGGCAAGGCTTCGGGGCGTGACAGAGGGAGCCAACGCGCATAAGATGGAGTTTTCCACCAGTGATTTTAAGCAGGCATTTAAACGGTAACCGCAGCATGATTAGACCATATACCGAGCAGGAGTTTACGGACGAGGTAGTGCGGCGTAGTACGCTTACGGACGGGCAATATTCCATCAACCTGGAACAGCTTCGGGAATTGTGCTTTGATGTCAGGCTGACTGAGGAACAATACGGGCGGGCTATGAAACTAATAAGACAGGCCGACGCAGCAGAAATAGACCCTAACGGCGGCGTACAGCACTTTGAGGGCGGTTGGAGATACGAAAGGGTACACTATTAACGAGCAATAGAAGATGAGCGAAAGAGTTACTTTTACATTGGCATTAAACGACCTTGCAAGCGGTCAGCTAATGCAGTTTGCCAAAAACGGCCAAACGGTATTCGACAACCTTAATAAGCAGGCTAACGGCTTGCAGGACAAGGTAAAGGGCATAACCAGCATAGGCAGCGGGATAACCGGAATTACCAGCATGGTTGGCGGCTTGGTGGGTGGTTTTGCCGCCTTTGACGGGATTAAGGGCATTGCTAAAATGGCAGTAGACGCGGAGCAAACGCATATCGCATTTGAAACCATGCTAGGCAGTACGGCTAAGGCAACGGCGGCACTAAGCGACCTAAAGAAGTTCTCGGCTACCACTCCCTTTGAAAGCGACGAGGTTACAAAATCCGGACGTTCTTTGCTTGCCTACGGGTTCCAGGTGCAAGAACTATTGCCCAATCTAAAGGCAGTTGGAGACGTTGCGGCAGGCACACAAGTTCCGCTTACTGATTTGGCTAACATATTCGGTAAGGCAAGGGTAGCCGGGCGGCTGTATGCTGAGGATGTAAACCAGTTGACCGAACGCGGCGTACCGATCATTACCGAATTAGCCAAAGTGATGAATACGAGCGAGGGAGCCGTAAAGGGGTTGGTAGAAAAAGGGGCTATCGGTTTTCCTCAATTACAGCAGGCGTTTGCCAATATGTCCGGTGAGGGTGGCAGGTTCTTTAACCTGATGGAAAAGCAATCTGCCTCCGTTGGCGGCAAATGGTCTACCCTAATGGACTTGGTAAAGGAACGGGCGCTAGGGCTTGGTACTGACCTGTTGCCCGCTATGGGTGGCCTTGTTGACTTAGGCACGTCCATTATGAACAATATTGGCTACGTAAAAGGGCTGGCCGCGATTGCAGCAACCAGCACCGTTGCATGGTATGGCTATACCGGGGCAATGGCCGCTTACGCTGCCGTAACCAACGCGGGCGGAATAGCCGCATTCCTTTTGGCTCAGAAAACGGCCCTGTTAAACTTCGTTATGGGCCTGAATCCAATCGGGGCGGTAGTGATCGGACTGACCGCCTTTGCCGCCGCAATTTATACGGCTTATCAGAAATCCGAAGGATTCCGGGGTGCGGTTTGGGGCTTGTGGGAGGCGACAAAAACCGTGTTCGGCGGCATTGCCGATCTGGGTAAAAACGTGTTTGGTGGCCTGTCGGATATTATTATAGGGGCATTTACGCTGGATAAAGGACAGGTAGAACGCGGCATGACGGGCCTAAAGGATGCCTTTGCGGACTTTGGGGATAATGTCAAGGGAGCGTACACCATAGGCAACAAAATAGGTATTGCCAATTTTGCCAAAGATCAGACGGCAAAGGCAAGCGACACGGGCGGCAATACCGGCTTACTTGGGGTCAGCCTGCCGAAGCTACCGGGCGCGGCAAGTGGAGGCAAGGCGGGCGCTAGTGGCTTGGGTGCCGGGATTGCAGGCGTACAAGGCAACGCCCAAAACCGAACCCTCAACATTAGCATACAAAGCCTGATGAGTGGGGATATAGTATTCCAGAATACCAACATTCAGGAAAGTTCCGCGAAGATCGCAGAGGCCGTAAACATTGCACTGGTAAAGGCTGTACGAGACTTCGAGATTGCGGCGTAATTTGAGTAAAGAACCCAATTACACCAGGAAGCCCGGAGAGATTCGGGCTTTCTGCTTCGCTAAAATTGTGGAGAGCAAAGCAGCCAATACCAGGAGGCGCGCACTTTTTATTACCTGAGTATGTGAAGCATAGCCCCCGGATTGGACACTATTTTGGTTGGCACTAATCTTGCAACTTTAAATTGTTGACTAAAAGTTATCAATGTACATTGCCGTTATTGCCAACCAAAATGTGGATAACTTTTAACAAAAATTAAAAAATGTCGTATAATTACTGTTACTAAAGGAGGGCATTATGAGCATTAAGAGAAAAACAAGCAAAACGCTTATCCCCTCATCGGCTCGGGCTTTTGTAACCGGCATGGGTAGTGTGTTTAATATTGCTGGTAACTATTATAATGACAACTGTTATTTAGGAGGGTTAGAGTCTGATGCAAATGCGATTAGCTCGGATTGGGCTATAATAGGACAAGACCTGGATTATAGTGTGTCCTGTGCAGTACAGGAACTTAAAACACTCAAAGATAAGCAGTTGAGCTTAAATTTTAATGGATAAGTCAAAGCCGATCCGAGATAATAAGCCAAAACCTAATGAAGCTTCGGGGGAAAATTCTTCCGAAGCTTTGTCTTTACCAAGAGAGCTACAAGAAATACTTCCAACCATCCCAGCAAATCAGCGTCCAAAATTGGTAGCGGGTTTGGAGAGGCTTATTATTGGAATAAGAACAACCTACAGCGGGCCTCTTCCCCCGGCCGATGCTATTAGAGAATATAATGAAACGATACCAAACGGAGGAGATCGACTGATGTCAATGGCTGAAAACCAAATGGCCCATAGGCACCTAATGGAAAAAACGCAGACAAACAGATTGCTTAACCAAAGTGCAGCAGGTCAATACTTCGCACTTATAATAGCCCTCGTGGCTCTATTTTTTTCTTGGGACTTGGCTAAAAGTGGTCACGATGAGGTTGCGGGCGTAATTGGAGGAACAACCGTGCTTGGCCTAGTGTCTACGTTTATCTATGGCAAATTTGCCCAGAGTAAAAGTTCCGACAATAAAGCCCCAAGTGATAAGAAAGGCGTAGAGAAGAAGTAAAAGCACCTGTATATACAAATAAATTGAATATTGGCAGGAGATCAACTAACTGGCGCTGCCCCTTTTTGGACACGTCGGTAAATTTGTCCACGATTCCGGGCACGAAAACAAAAAACCCTCCCGTAATTGCTTGATAATCAGGAGGGTTTATTTATGCTCAGTGGAACGTATAGGACTCGAACCTACGACCCCCGCCCTGTCAAGGCGATGCTCTGAACCAACTGAGCTAACGTTCCTTTTGTCTTACCTGACTGATTCCCGGCAATCTGCAGACTTCTTTGAGTCTGCAGGAGAAACCAGCGGGAAACAAAAGTACCTTTTTCCGGCCAGAAACCCAATTATACCCCGGCAGTTACGGGCCTTCTTTTGCCCAGCATCCGCGTCAGGAAAAACAGCCCGACGGCAAAGAAAACTATCAGGGCAAAGAGGCTGTTGCGCATATTACCGGTGGCATCGGTGATGAGGCCGTAAGCCGCCGTCCCGAGTACCGTGCCGGTCTTTTCGGTAAACTCGTAGAAGCTGAAGTAGGAAGCGGTATCGGTCGTTTCGGGTAGCAGCTTGGAATACGTGGCCCGCGACATGCTCTGCAAGCCCCCCATGATCAGCCCGACCACTACCGCAAGGGCGTAAAACTGGCCGGCCGTGATCACGAAATAGGCGCCTACGCAGATAAAAATGCACAACACAAGCGCCACCGTCAGTGTCTTCAGGTTGCCGATTCTGGCCGAAATGCGGGTGAAGCCCCACGCCCCCACAATGGCAATCAGCTGAATCACCAGCAAAACGCCGATCAGGGCTCCTTCTTCCAGCCGCAGTTCCTGCGCCCCGAAGATACTGGCAAGGTACATGATCGTCTGGAAGCCCATGCTGTAGAAGAAGAAGCCCAGCAGAAAACTGGTCAGGTGCGACGTTCCGCATACTTCCCTGAACACTTTTCTCAATTCCTGAAAACCTTTGAACAGATAACCGGTATCGCCCGGATCACGGGCTACCGTGGTGCGGGCCGGCAGGTGCACAAAAGTGTAAATGGAAAAACCAATCCACCAGATGCCAACCGACAGGAAAGACAGCCGGGCCGGCAGCGTGCCCGCATCTTCGCCTAAACCGAACCAGCCGGGCTTCTGGATCAGCAGCAGATTCAGGATCAGCAGCAGCACGCTGCCGATATAGCCCATTGAGAATCCGCGGGCACTGATCCGGTCAAACTGGTCGGGTGTGGCAATCAGGGGCAGGTACGCGTTGTAAAACACCAGACTGCCCGCGTATCCGATGCTGGCTACCATAAAGCAAAGGATGCCCAGCGTGGTATTTTCTCCCGTAGCCCGGGGTGGTATTTACACCCCTAAAAAATAATAGCATTCCGCAGGCGACTTACCCCAGCCACACAAATGCCTGCATGAACGCCTTCTTGCGGTCACTTTAAGCGTCAATGCCTGAAAGCCGGGGCCACAGAAAACCGCCGAACAAAAACGACAGGGAGAGGGCGTAGGAGTAAACAACCGGGTTGTCTTTGGCAATGCCCAGAATGCTGATGGATTTCGGAGCAACCGAACTGAAGTAGATCGGAAAAATTGCGGTCGTAATGGTCAGGTTGTAGGCTGAGTTGGCCCAGTCGTACATGCACCAGGCATTCACTACTTTCGGGTCGTTCTTTTCCATGAAGAGGTTTGCTACCGTACAAGATTGTCAACTTTTTTGAAGTTGTCAAAAGTAATGGCATTAAAATAGCTGAGTACTCATCTCTGCTCAAGCCTTCCGGAAATCAAACCGTTATCCCTTGTGAATACAACCCTACGAAAAGTCCGGATCATCCTGCACTTTTACCGCAGCCTGATGGTGCCCAACGTGGCATTTTCGGTTATTTTGCTCGTTTTTTTGCACGTTTATCCGGAGTTCAGGGGTGGCCTGATGGAACTGCTCTGGTTTAAAGGTGCCTTCTTCGTCATTATTCTGGTATGCGTACATTTCCTGAGTGCCCACCAGTACTACTTTTACTACAACCTCGGGTGCAGCCGGAGGCTGTTATTCCCGCTGGCCTTTCTGGTGGACGTTTTGGTTTTCGTGCTTCTCTATCAAACCGTAAAACCGTGGTTATGAAAGAAAACTGTCTGGAAGCAGATGGCATTCTGCTCTCCTATGATCACCGCAGCATCCTGAGCAACATCTATCTGAAGTGCCGGCACGGGGAAATTGTGGGGTTATTGGGCCGCAACGGTTGCGGTAAATCCAGTCTGCTCAAGATCATGTTTGGCGTACTACGCGGCGAGTGCCAGTCGGTTCGGGTGGATGGCAGGTACGTATACCCGGCCTACCGGCATTACCCAGGCATCAAATTGTTGCCCCAGCATTCTTTTTTGCCGGAAGGTTTACGGGTGAAAGACGCTTATGGATTGTTTGCCGCGGGGAAAGGACATGAATCCGGGGCTGCACCCGAAATACAGCAACGCTGGAACATGGCAACAGGCGATCTTTCCGGCGGCGAAAAGAGGCTGATCGAGGTATTGCTGTTACTCGCTTCGGATGCTCAGTACCTGCTGCTCGACGAACCCTTTACGCACCTGGCTCCCGTGCAGATCGAACGACTCATCCAGATCCTCCAGACAAACCGCACCGGCAAAGGCATCATTTTGTCGGACCACCAGTACCGGTACGTGCTGCCCCTCTGCGACCAGATCGTACTGCTCCGCAATGGCCGTACCGTTGCAGTCAAAGATCCGCAGGAGCTGGTGGCGCTGGGTTATATCAATGAACTGGATTAACCGCAGACCGGAGAAAGGGAGACCAGAAAAAATTGCGAATGACTAATCAAGAGCAGAACCCTCAGCCCCCAAAGTTCTGCTCCTCGGTTTCCTTTTCTCCAGTCTCTTTTCTACGGCATTTTAGCAATAATTGCCACGACCAGTGCCGCCGAATTACGGGCTGCCGTTTTGTAAAAACTGAGCATATCATTGCGGGCATTTTTATCGGCTTTATCGCTGAGGCTGCGGATGACCAGACAAGGCACTTTTTGCTGATAACACACCTGCGCCACGGCCGCGCCTTCCATCTCCGTAGCGTCCGCGTTGAAGACGGTACGCAACTGTTCCACTCTGGCCGCCGAAGAAATAAACTGGTCGCCGGTAACCACGATCCCCGTTACTACCCGCGGAGCGGTACCGCCCGGTTGGGTAGGCTCCATCTTCACCTTTCCGGCTACGGCCTCCGCGTACACCAGCAGCAGCGAATCGGCCGGAAAAAAGGCAGGATTCATCCCATATGTAACTGCATTGCGCGTCTGACGGGTAGGCTTCCGGTCAAAGGTGACTGATTCGTAATCGTGGTGCGCCGTAGAACGGGCAATGACCAGGTCACCCGGGTTCAGATTTGGATTCACGCCACCGGCAATGCCGGTGAAGATTACAGATGAAGGGCGAAAGTGCATCAGGGCCAGGGTTGTAGTCATGGCGGCGTTTACCTTGCCAATGCCTGTCTGGGCTATTACTACGGATTTACCGTTGAGCCGGCCGCTGACAAAGCGGATACCGCCCACCGTCTGCTCTTTTCGGTTCTGTACCGACTCCTGCAGGAATTTCACTTCCTCATCAAAAGCGCCGAGTATGGCGACCACCTTCTCGGCCGGACCGGGCCTGTTGTCAGCCGGCTGCGCACCAGCGGCAAATACGACTGCCAGAAATACAATAGCAATATGGAGTTGTTTTATCATAGGAAGAGACAGTAATAATTCAGCAATTCAACTATATAGCCATACCCTCAATGCCCCTTCGCAAGTGCCAATATTGCAAAAGCATCAATCACCAGCAGGGCCGGTGACACGTCCTGTCGTTTGCCCGTGGCAAGTTTGATAACTGTCCAGCTCAGAAAACCCCAGATGATGCCCTGCGTGATGGAGTAGGTAAACGGAATCAGGATCATGGCCAGAAAGGCCGGTATGGCTTCGTCCAGCTGAGTCCACCCGATCCGGGCCACGGGGCGCATCATAAATACGCCCACCAGAATCAGTGCCGGGGCGGTGGCAATAGCGGGTATCACCGAGAGCAGCGGTGAGAGGAACATGAACGGCAGAAACAGCACGGCCCCGGTAATGGCGGTCAGTCCGGTGCAGCCACCCTGCCCGATGCCCACCGCCGACTCGATGTAGGCCGTGCCCGGACTGGTTCCCAGCAGCCCCGAAATGGTGGTGGCAAATGCATCCGTAAGCAGGGCCTGCTTCACATTGCGCGGCTCACCAGCATCGTCGTACAGGTTGGCCGCCTCAGCTACGCCCACAAAGGTGGAAAGGCTGTCAAACATATCCGTAAACACAAACGCAAAGATAACCGGCCACAGGGCAAACTGCAGCGATTCGAGCAGCGCCAGCTTCCCGATCAGGCTGAAATCCGGTGCCGCCAGCAGACCCTGCCAGTTCACCAGCGCCGAACTGCCCCAGATTCGTCCGATGGGCACAGCCGCCAGCGTGGTGAAAATGATACCAATCACAATGCCGCCCGGAACCCTCTTCACCACCAGCACCGCCGTAACCAGCAATCCGGCAATAAAGGTCAGCGTAGCCGGGTCGCGGAGCAGCGGCGTGATACCAACCATTGTAGCCGGGTTGCCCACAATGAACCTGGCATTGGCAAAGCCGATCAGGGTAATGAATAATCCGATTCCGGCCGAAAGGGCGTAGCGGAGCGGCTTGGGAATGGCCCGCACAATGTACGTCCGGATGTTGAACACCGACAGCAGCAGAAATACCACACCCGCCCAGAATACGGCACCTAATGCTACTTCGGGGCTTATTCCCATTCCCTTTACGGCGGTAAAAGTAAAGAAGGCATTCAACCCCATGCCAGGTGCCACCAGTATCGGGCTTTTGGCGTACAGGCCCATCATCAGGCTACTGAAGAAGGAAACCAGCACCGTTGCCGTAAGTACGCCGCTGAACGGCAAGCCCGCCTGACTCAGTATCGCCGGATTCACCACAATGATGTACATGGTGGCCAGAAAAGAAGAGATACCGGCAATGACCTCCGTACGGGTGGAAGAAGCCGGAGGGGCAGGAACGGGGTGGACAGACATGGTCTGAAAAGGATGCGTAGCGGATGAATCATAAGCCGGCCACACCCGATCAGGAGCAGCCGGCGGCAACGGATGCAAGTAAACAAGAATATTACACTCTTGCACCATTGCCACGTGCTTACCTGATGGCACCGGCGGTGCAGTGACTGTGAAGCCCTGGTCACTGCAAAAAAGCCCTCATCCCGGTTCAATCACGGTATAACCCCGTCCTGACGAAAACCACAACCCTGCTTCCGTTCGTGCAGCCCCGGCAAGTGCTGCCTTTACCCCTAAAGCCCTGCTTGCTTTGATGAATATCTGCTTAATAATACAAGCAATTTATGGTGAGTAAGGTATGCGCCCGGAATGCAACCCCCTTTTCTTCATTTACTGGTCAAATTTGTTGCTGGTCTGCCCCCAGAATTTATTGATCCGGATACCTGACCGACTACCAAATCTCAATCCCTTTCGTGTATGGCAAACACAACAAACGATTCGCTGGAAAAGCAGCTGAAACCATTTCTGACCCAAGTCAATCTCCGGGCCGATAAGATAATCGGAAACGCCCTGTGGGTGTATTTTGCCTTCGGACTCTTTCTGGCACCCTTTTACGGGACCTGGATGGTGGCCCTGGGCGTAGGCTCCCTGTGCCTGCTGGCCTACTGGATACCCCGGCTGGCGCTGCCCCGCCACAGCCTGCACCGGTACGTGAGCAGCGGCGTACTGGCAGTTTTCATGGCCCAGTTCATTTACCAGATGCACGGAATGTTTGAAATGCACTTTATAGCATTTGTAGGCTGCACCCTGCTGATTGTGTACCAGAGCTGGAAACTGCAACTGCCGCTCATCGTGCTGGTGATGGTGCACCATGCCTCCTTTGCCTACCTGCAGGCCACCGGTACGGAGGGCATCTACTTTACCCAGATGGACTACATGGATCTGCAGACGTTTCTGTTTCACGGTGTCCTGGCGGCCCTCATTGTCGGCATCTGCGGCATCTGGGGCTACCGGTTCCGCCGGCAAACGCTGAATGCGGCCGGCCAGCTTCACCTGTTCCGGCAGCAGACCGACAACATCAATAACAACATCCGCTTTGCGGAAGAAATCAGCCAGGGCAATCTGGATGTGAATTTTCAGGCAGACGAAAATGATACGCTGAGCAAGGCGTTGCTGAATATGCGGCAAAGCCTGCTGGTGGCCGGCGAACGGGAGAAGCAGGAAAAATTCAAAACCATTGGCCTGGCAGAAGTTAGCGAAATTCTGCGGGCCAACAACGATCTGCACCAGCTGGCCGACCGGGTCATTGTCAAACTGGTAAAATACATGAAAGCCAACCAGGGCGGCTTGTTCATTCTGCAAAACGAAGATTCGGCCCAGCCTTACCTCGAACTGGCCGCCTGCTACGCCTTTGACCGCAAGAAGTACATGCAGAAAAATCTGCAGATCGGTGAGGGACTCGTAGGGCAGGCCGTGCTGGAAAGAGACGTAATCTACCTCACCGAGGTGCCGCAAAACTATATTCAGATCACCTCCGGCCTCGGCGGGGCCAATCCGAGGAGCATCCTGATCGTGCCGCTGGTGCTGAATGACAGGATCGAAGGTGCCCTTGAACTGGCTTCTTTCAACGAATTTCAACCTTTTGAGATTGAATTCATGCAGAAGCTGGGCGAAAGCATTGCGTCTACCATTGCCTCCGTGAAGATCAACGAACGGACCCGGCACCTGCTGCAGGATTCGCAGATACAGTCGGAGCAGATGCGGGCTCAGGAAGAAGAGATGCGGCAGAATATGGAAGAACTGGCTGCTACCCAGGAAGAAATGCAGCGCAAAAATGCGGAGATGGAGAGCCAGACGGCCGCCATTGATTATGCCCTGGCTACCATTGAGTTCAATATGGACGGAACCATTATCCGGGTCAATGATAAATTCCTGTCCATTATGACGTACTCAGCCGACGAAGTCAGAGGCCGGCACCACCGGATCCTGGTGGACCCTGAGTATGCCGCCTCAGAAGAGTATCACCGGTTCTGGCAAGAACTGGGAGAAGGAAAAATGCAGACCGGGGACTTTGTACGCCTGAACAAGCAGAAACAAAAGGTCTGGCTGAAGGCTACTTACACGCCTGCTTTTGATGCACATGGTGAACCATACAAAGTGGTCAAGTTTGCCCATGATATCACCATTCAGAAGCAGATGGAACTGGAGATGAGTGAAAAAGCCGAAGCATTGCAGCAGATCAATGAACAGATGCAGCTTCAGGAGGAAGCTATGCACCTGAATCTGCAGCAGATGCAGCAAAAACAGCAGGAAATGGAAGCACTGCTGCAAAAATCACGGGAGAATGAAGAAATGATGCAGGCTCAGGAGGAAATCATGAAGCAGAGTCTGGAGGAAATGAATGCCATTCAGGAGTCTCTGAGAGAAAAAGCCGAAGAAGTAGAACGTGTACGGAACGAAGAAAAAAGCCGGGCCGAAGCAATGGCCGAATCCCAGAAAAAGAGTATGGAAAAAACACTTCAGAAGCACCGGGAAAAAGAAGGTCAGCTGACAGCCGAAGTAGCCGCCCTGAAGCAGGAACTGGAGCAGCGGCGTAAGTGATTTTTGAGACTTTAGATTTTAGACGGGAGACAGAAGAGTCTGACGCTGAAAGAGCTGCCCGGCCGCGAGGTCGGGCAGCTCTTTTTTCCGCCGTAGCATTAACAGATCTTATCATCCGTTGCACAGTCTGGAGTCTCACATCCAACGTCTGAGGTCTTAAGTCTCCTTTAAGGTAAGCCGGGTCAGTAACCGGCGCAGGCCTTCTGCCTCCTCCACCGAACGCATGGGCGGCAACTGCAGCCACGCCCTCCGCAGCTGGTTGATTTCTGTTAAATGTGGCTGCTCGTGCGGGCTCAGGCGGTGCCAGATGCAAACCACAATGGCCGTTTTCAGGGTGCTTGCCTTTACGCGGATGCTGAAAGGAGAATAACGCGCCGGGTGAATATGCGCGTAGCTACCCGGCACCTCACCCCAGCGCAGCACCCATTCTGACTGGTCAGAGAGCGTCACCAGCCGGTAACCGCCGGCGGTCTGCAACCAGCCGGCGTACGCACCTGGCTCCAGCAGGTGATATTCCGACAGGTACCCGGCAACCCCTTCTGCAATGGCCGCGGGAAGCAAGGCACCGGTGTATACATCCATCTGCGAATTGCCAAGGGTGGTGAGCCGGGCGGCCACTTCCGGCATTACAGTTTCGCCCTGAAGTGCGTGTTCTTCAATAAATGTTCTGATCCATAAAAGGTGGTGCCCATTTCCGCATCACGGCGTCGCCCCGGAGTGCGTGTTCTCCGATAAAAGATCTGATCCATAACAGGTGGTGCTTGAGCGGATGGAAAAGCACCGGTGGGTGAACGGAGTCCATAGATTTTCAAATCAACAGGGCCGGAACCATCAGTGTCAGCAGCAGAAACATAAGGGCGTGTATGTGCAGCATAAAGGTCAGATGCTCCATGTCAATAATGCCGGGTTTGCCTCCCCCACCCCTGAAAGTCAGCACTGAATCTACCTTCCGGAACTCAGCCTCCGAAAGTCTGGCCTGCAAACTGCGTCTCACCTCTGCCTTCACCGAGTCTGCCTGCGTGGTACTGCTTGCGGAAGCTTCCGGCAGGATAGGCGAAGCGCCCCCGATTCGGTTGACGGTCACCAGCGACATTACTGAAAAATAGAGAAGGCTGATAAATAAATACAGCCGCAGCGGATGCATGTAGCGTACCCGCCGGCCAGCCACGAACTCGACCGTCAGGTAGCCGGGCCTGAGCAAAAAAGGGTAGATTGTTTTTACGAACCGGGAGTCGTACGAAAAAAAATCACTGATTACTTCAATGGCCAGCGTGCCAAACGAAGCCAGCTTGTCGGAATTACGCTGGCTGCACCGGGGGCAATAATCAAAGTCCGGCTCCAGCGGATAACCGCAGTTCTGGCACCGCGGGTTCTTGCGGAGGGTTTTGGGCATACTGGGGTAGGATGATAAATTTTAAATGCTGAATGTTAAATGAGAACCTGATCCTGAGTTGCGCCGGATTCATTGAGCATTATAAAAGTACATATTTACGGATTGTCCGGAAACTGAAGGTGGGTAAGGTTTAGGCAAAAGTTAAGTCCTGCCGGGCCTGGTGAACTGGTTACCTTCGGGAAAAGAATAAAATCCCCATTCCTTCTGTCTGGCTATGAAATTCAACCGATACAAAAGAGCAGTATTACTCGGGTTTTTGCTCAATGCTGCCTTTGCGGGGCAGGCAGTGGCCCAGTCAGCGCCGGCTGCCGGCAAAAGTGATATCGAATACGATGCCGTCTCCGACGACCCCTACGACCTCAACAAGATGTGGCTCCATTTCTATCCGGTATACGCGGATGGCTTTGCCACCAACTTCAATGTGGGATTCGGCGGACAGGCCAACTATTACCTCAAAAACAAGTTTGATTTCCGGCTTCATGCCCGTAAAACCTACACCAAAGGCACTGACTTCTCGCGCATCAACGGCGAAAGAAGAGCTTCTTCGGACAACCGGATGGAACCTTACAAGTACATTGAAGGCGGCGCTACCTATCACCTGCGCGACGAAGGCAGTGCCGGCGAAGCCAAAATCGTAGTGTACACCAAACGATATGCCGACAACAAATGGGCTTCCACCGTACCGGAATACATCCGCATACCGGCCAAAGTGCGCAAGATTACGGGCATCCGCCTGGGCGGCTACTACTGGGGCAGTTCCACCGACCTGGGCAGTGTGCTGGAAAAACAAAACCTGCACCTCGTCAGCGCCGGCAACGACACCATCAGCCGGGTTGGCCTTTTCGGCAACGTACAGTCGGCCGGCATGTATCTGGGTGGTTCGCTGGGCCGCTTCCGCAACGTGGTGGTGAAGCCAAAGAAATACGACGTGGCAGTCAATGATGTTCTCTTTACCGGCTACGCAGATATCATCTACGCCCCGTATGTACAACTGCAGACCGTGCGGAAAAACGGCGCGGACTACTCAGTGGAAAATGTGAAGCTGCGGAACTTTGGCTTCCGGGCCGGTCTGGAAGGCATGTTCAACCGCGATTTCTCCTGGTCATACGGCGGCGAAATCGGTTACCGTCCCTCCTTGCAGAGCCGCGGCTTCTACGCTATGTTCAAGGTGGGTTTTGCTTTCGCCTCCAGGATGCAGCAGCAGCGGATGTCGTACAAGGCCGGCGGGGCTGAGTAAACAGCAGCCGGCGGGACAGCGGGCAGCGTTTTGCCAATGAGCACCGGCCCGGGCAATTGATTCCCCGCTGCTTTCCCCTGTCTGATTGTTATGAGCAACTCTACAACGCCACCACGGACTGGCCCTGTGCTAAAAGCACTTCACTGACTGATCGGGCAGTGATTCCATTGCGCAAAGAGCCGTCCACCAGACCTTTGAAGCGGTCAAACCCGGCCTTATTCCGGCTCAAACTCCAGATATTTACATGCCCTTGCAAAAGCGATCAATTCTATGCCAAGTCAGACCCTGCCTCTTAACTAATGAGTTTGTAAATGGGTGGAAATGGGTGTATAATTGGGTGTCGGGGAAATTATGCTCAATACAACCACTTTACAAGTCAATCTGGAGTTCCTTAATCTAATCAGTGAAATTGATGAGTTTAAGGGTGCCTGGCGTACATTAGGGACTCTGGCACCAGAACGCCTGTCCGCTCTGCGCCGTGTAGCAACCATTGAAAGCATCGGCTCATCTACGCGGATTGAAGGCAGCAAGCTCTCTGACCGGGATATCGAACGCTTACTATCCAACCTGGAAATCCAGTCATTTGCTACACGGGACGAGCAGGAAGTTGCTGGTTATGCCGCTGTAATGAATACGGTTTTCCGGGCATGGGAAGACATCCCTGTTACTGAAAATTACATCCAGCAGTTGCACGGGGACTTGCTGACCTACAGCGAAAAGGACACCTGGCACCGCGGACGATATAAAACTACCTCTAACTCCGTTGCCGCTTTTGACGCGGCAGGAAAACAAGTTGGAGTCGTTTTTGAAACGGCTACGCCTTTCGATACGCCTTTTCTAATGAGTGAACTGGTAGCTTGGTTGAACAAAGCCCGGGAAGAGCGGCGTTTGCACCCTGTATTGATTATAGGTGTGTTTGTTGTTGTCTTCCTAGAGATTCACCCGTTTCAGGACGGCAATGGCCGTCTTAGCCGTATTCTAACGACACTACTGCTGTTACAGGCTGGCTATGCCTATGTACCCTACAGCTCATTGGAAAGCGTCATTGAGCAGAATAAGGAAGCCTATTACCTGGCTCTGCGTCAAACACAAGGGACTATTCGCACTGACGCGCCCAACTGGCAGCCGTGGCTTGTTTTCTTCCTGCGGGCCATGCAACAGCAAAAGCAGTGTCTTGCCAGAAAGGTTGAACGCGAGAAGATTGTTCTTTCCAATTTGCCGGAACTCTCCGTGCAAATCCTTGAGCATGCTCGTGCTCATGGACGTGTGACAATTGGGGAAATGATCCAATTGACCGGAGTTAGCCGCAACACCCTCAAAGATCACTTCCGCGCCTTGACAGAAAAGAACCATCTAATACAGCACGGTGGCGGACGGACCACTTGGTACAGCTTGCCTTAGCCATTTTACATCAGTCACGACTGTGCAACGCATCGTTGACGACCTCAGTGATTCAAAGTAAATTTAGTATATGAAATCCAACTTTTATCCTATTGCTTTTGACTTCGAAGAGTTTGATGTTCAGCGAATCCCTTTTCAAGAAGGTTTACTGTCACAGTTAAAACGGGTTCATAATGCTACCTACTCGTTCTTCCGCCGTGGGGATTTCATTTATATTTCGCCTGGTACACCAGATGCAGAACCACTAGGCCAAACCGTCCGTCTACGCATTCAAGAGCATCTTCATGTTGTAAGCTCATTAATTAAGCACGTATTTTTCCGCGCTGTCAAAGAGGCGCAACCTACGTTGCAGCCTGAATTTTATCCGTTTCGATTTGCTGCAAGACGTTCAGACTTTGATCTGGCGTGGAAGTATGTTCCGGATCATCTACGTAGAGTGCTAACTTTTAAACGTATTACTGAGGTGCAATTCCGTGAGCATGCAAATACAAATCAACGTTTAGTGTTTGGGGCACTTATAAACCATCAGTACAAATGGAATTTAAGTCGTAATTGTAAAGAGCTACTAGAAGCTGGCTTTAATGTAAGCAACAGAGAGGTGACAGGAACTCAATCACCTGACTATGCTGATGGCGTAGTAGCACCTGAAATTTCTCTACTTGGCAGAATACAAAAAGTAAATGGTAGCACAGCGGTAATTGATACTCATAATGGATTGGAAAATTACTCTCTTAAAGATTTGCATCTGCATAACTCTAGGGAAAATATCACTGCCTTTCTCAGATGGGCTATCGGTGAATCTCAGGCAGATCAAGTTTTACGAAGCATCAAGGATCGAGAAGCCCAGAAGCTGAAGCTTTCCGTAACAATGTCAGAAATCGAAGCTATGGGCCAATGGCTGAGTGGTTTGAACTATCACAATTTCGACTCCTTTGGCTTTCGTATTACACAAGACAATACTGTAGTTTCGCCCGCTAGTTTTTCATTGACAAAACCCAATCTTATATTTGATTTAAGCAAAACCAGGGTCCATTCGAAACCCTCAATCGGGCTAAATATGTATGGCCCTTATAGCCGCTCTGCCGGATTTTCCGGGAATTCTCCGCGTATCTTGGTCATTTTTCATCGTCAACATGCGGGCGATTTTACCAGATTTCTAGCTCACTTACGCGATGGTGTGCCAGAGCACCAATGGTTTCCTAATGGTATGATTGGTAAGTACCGTTTAACTAATATGACGTTTCATATTGAGGAACTTACTAATTATTCTGTTGAGGAATATTTAGGTGCGATTGAGCGAGGTGTAGGTAAGCAAGATGCCGCTTTTGATCTGGCTATTATCGAAACTTCAGAAGATTTCCGGAGTTTGCAGAATACTGAAAATCCCTATTTTAGAGCAAAAGCCATGCTTTATATGCAGGGTACCACTGTACAATCTATCAAGCCTGATACAGTAAGATCACCCACATATACAATTGACGGTATTGCTCTTCAGATATACGCCAAACTTGGAGGTACCCCTTGGACTGTTCCTGGTGATCAGAGTGTGGATCGGGAATTAGTAATTGGAATAGGTAGCACAATCTTACGGCAAGGCCAGTATGCTGGTGCCGCGCAGACACGTTATGTAGGAATTAGCACTTACTTTTCAGCTGATGGAAAATATCTCACAAACAGTCGCACACAAAATGTACCATATGAGCAATATTTTGATGAGTTACTACGGAACATCAAGTCAGCAATAGATCGTCTTTCTAATGAGTATAGCTGAAACGACGGTGACCGCGTCCGGCTTATATTCCATATTTTCAAACCGATTAAAAATATGGAAGCCGATGTAGTTAGTCGCCTTGTTAGCGAGTATCCTCAATATGATATTCGATTTGCATTTGTCACTTTAGTTGAACGCCACCCTTACATATTATATGACGAACACCAACAGGGTAATAACGGAAAGGGAGCTAATGTGCCCAGCCGAGGTTATGCGTTACCCATATCGACGCGTGAATGCCTGGTTCACTTATTAGGTAACCGGGAGGTACGAACGGCATGGCATGGTTCTCCTACCCCAGTATTAGTACGTATTCACGAGCAGTCTACATTCTTGGATTTACAGTACATCGTACAACAAGTTTTCAAGTTCAGTCGCTTATCTTTTAGGTCTTTTGGCCCAAGCTATACGCCAGCAACTCTTCTGTATGCCAACCTGCTTACAAGACAGTTGAAAGATTTACAAACCATGCCCGGTTGGAACTCTACAGTTGCTAGTACTCAGTTAAGGCAAAAAAAATGGTTTCTCTAGAGGCTCTGTCTGCTTACTTGATACCGCTGCGGGCTAATCCACTTACTAATTTCTTCCTTGATTTTCTGAACGATATACCGGGGTTGTCAGCTCCGGTACTTAATCCGTCAGATACTGACAGTGTTGTATGCAATTTATTAATATACGTGCAACAAAACGACGTTGTTTCTGCAACCGCTTTGTATCAAAAATTCACTACCCGCCGAGTGAGGTCTGATCCAGAGTGGATACACAACGATTTTTTATTATTTGCCTTAGTCTGCACGGTAAGCAAGTTCCGATTGGATAGTCAATGGGTAAGACAAGTCCTTCTTTGTCGCCCCAATACGGACGTAATGCAGCGATTAATCAATAAGTCTTTTGAAAATTTATTGGCTGGTGATTATAATGCAAGTGAGGATTATCATCAAATCTCTGTGGTGTTCCAAATTGTAACTCAGCAAATTCAGCCCAATGACACTAGGCTGAATCAAATGTTTGCTTGTTTTAGCTGCCCTATGGCGCACTTCATTTCCATACTTCGAGTCAGATTTCTTAAATATAATTTCATTAAGGGCAATTCGTGCTACCTTTGAAGCGAAAGGACTCCTAAATCCAGAGCAACGATTTGTAACCGAGCAATTTGCGTCACGCTTTTTAACTCGAGTAAAGCTTATTACTAAAATAATATCTGTTACAGTTTTTGCCTTAATGATTGGAGGACTTGCAATAAGTGCTGTATTCTTCGCAGATAATATCTGGGTCAAGAGAGTTTTAGCAGTACTATCAGCATTAGGTTTAGGGGCAAGTTTCTTTGCCGACATCCGCACCTGGCTTGCTTCACATATCGAAAAAAATGATTAAGCGGTGCTGGGGTTATAAGCATTGAAAAACAGTGAATAAATCAGCCATTTATACTTAGTCATAGAGGCTTTGCTCCACTAGCAATACCGTATATACTCAAACAGGGCGATTTCATAAAAAGCTAAGCAGTTGAGAAACAGGCGAAAGCTTTTTGTAAGCAGAAGTTAAGTTCTTCTCTAAAAGCCTTAATATTTCCTTTGTTGTCTTGTTTTCGCATCAGATTGAGGGCAATATTAATCACCGAAGCAATCATTCGGCTTCGGGCAGCATTGTTACAACGGATTTTGTCCTCTCCTAAGGTAACATCCCGAATGTAGTTATCGGCTTCCACTGACCAGTGATTTCTCACCCCATTAAATAAGCCTAGAGCCGAGTGTGCTCCAAGAGGTAAATTACTGATAAAACAGGCTCTTTCCTGACTTTGTTTGCCGTCTTTGAGGCGTAAACGCTCCCGGTCAATGACGATCAGCGATTGGATGGCAGTATCCTTCCAGCGCTCATCCAGCCAGTCTGCCTTCAATTCATAGCTTGTCGCCAGGCGTTTTTCTACCCGTCCATGAGCTTTATCCAGGCTTTCTAACGGATACTTTCCCGGCAGATGCTGCTGTACGTGTTCACACCCGGCTAATAACTCAGCCTGATTGGCCTTGACTTGGGCTACATACGTGCCTTTTTTAGCTGCAATCGTTTCTAATAAGGCCGGATAAGTATGCAACGCATCAAAGCTGTAGGCCTGGCTCAGCTGAGATTGCTGGGAAAAATACTGTTTTACCACCGTTTTTTCGGACTCTTTATCGCCTTGATAAAAACCGATGATCTCACTTTGGGAATCGGTATGATTGACCAGGCGGACTACATTTTCGCCTCTTTTTTGCCCGCTTACCCCGTCAATCGTGCCTCGGAGTTCTTTCCCATCAATGGCTTGCCACTCTTGAGCCAGACCTGCTGCTTGAGCCAGACCTGCTGCTGGGGCAGATGCCCGGAGGGTAACGCCGAAATAGGCTTGATTGATTTGACTGTAGCTTTGATAATCTACCCCGGCCAGTACCCGGCGTAACTGCGCATCGGAGATGGACCCTTTACCGGCATGTCCTGGCAGCAGGCTTAACTGCTCATGTTCTTTCACCATCCGTCTTTGCACACTTGCCACATCTAAACGCGTTCCTGAACGTAACACTGCCAGCAGAAACCCCGTCAGCACGAAGGCTAAGTTATGGCGCTTGCCGCGATTGTCCCGCTGATCAGCTAAGTGCATTTGTATATACTCAAAATAGGATTTAACTTCCGTTTCAGTAGGGAGAGTGGTGTTCACTTGGTGGGGTTGCCTGGTCGTATCCTCCCAAAGTTCACCCTTTCCCTATTTTTATGAAATCGCCCTGTATACTCAAAAAAATATCTTTTTATGCGGCAAACCTAGTTAAATTTAACGTGAACTATGGATTAGCGGGATAAAAACAGCGGGTTTGTGGTCAGGGAACTGTCAGGCAATCAAAGCACCGGCAATATGGGCAAGGGCGTTGCGGGGTTTACGGTGGCGGGTGTGTTCCGGGTCACATACTGTTACTGACAAGTTCGTACATATCTCCGGTTCACTCAGTTCCGGTATGCGGGTGGGACGGCGGGCCTGACCCACCTGCCGCGACTGCTGATAGGCTTGAAACGACTTAAGCAGATCATCCACGTCAATAAACAACTCGATGAGTTTAATTTCGCTGATTTGGACTTGCATAAAGGGCGCTTGTAAGGGTTTTGTGTTTCAGGCGATACAAAACTACTTCATCTGGAGTTCTTTATGCCTTTTTTAAGCCTTTCCTGATCCATAGTTCACGTTACCGTAGCTGCCCGGCTCCTTATGCGCATAAAATCTCTTCAGTTGCCGCCCTGGGCCGGAGCCGTTATGGTGGGCGTGGCGGCAGTGTGCTTTTCGGCCAAGGCGATTATGATCAAACTGGCTTTCAATTACCAGGTAGATCCGCTGTCGCTGCTTTTCCTGCGCATGATCTTTTCGCTGCCTTTCTTTGTAGTGATTCTGCTGATCAGGCCGGGTAGCGGTGCCGGAAAGCTTACCATTACCGACTATTTCAAACTGGCTGCACTGGGCATATTGGGGTACTACGCCTCCAGCCTGCTCGACTTTCTGGGGCTGCAATACGTAACGGCGGGGCTGGAACGGCTTATTCTGTTCGTGTATCCTACGCTGGTGGTGGTGCTGTCGTGGCTGATCTTCCGCAAACCCATCGGCAAGCGGGAGATGGCCGCTTTGCTGCTCACTTATGCGGGCATTGCCGTCGTATTCAGCCACGATGCCATCCGCCGGCAACCCAACATCCTGACTGGTGCCCTGCTGATTTTCGGCAGTGCCTTCACGTACGCTGTTTACCTGATCGGCAGCGGCCGGCTCATTCCCCGCTTCTGGGGCGGTTTCCTTACGGCGTACGCCATGACGGTGTCTGCCCTCTCGGTGATCATCCATTACCTGGTAGCCTCTCCCACTTCCGTGTGGCAGTATCCCGGTGAAGTGTTTGGCTACGGCCTTGCGTTAGCGGTTATTTCCACAGTCATACCTACCTTTCTGGTGTCGGCAGGCATCAAAGCCATTGGCGCCAGCCGGGCAGCTATCATTGCCAGTATCGGTCCGGTAGTTACCATCGTGCTGGGCTATTTTTTCTTGGGGGAAAAGATTACCCTGTACGAACTGGCGGGTACGGCGCTGGTGCTGACGGGGGTGCTGATGGTAGGCGGCCGGAAAAGAAAAACCGGCGGTTAAAGCGTAAGCGCAAAAGTGTTTTCTCTGCAAATGAATCTGCAATTCCGGCAGGGATTTTGCCAAGGTTTTAAAAATACATTTACATTGTAAACCCTTGCTCCACTACCGCCATGAGAAAAACACTTTTAGCCCTGCTTATGCTCACCCTCGCCGGATCGGCCTGGGCGCAGCAGAAAAAGAACCGTGAGCCGTTTACGCTGGGTCCCAAAGCCGGGATCAACTACACCACGCTGATCAAGGACAACCGCGAAATCAATTCCGACTACCAGCTCGGCTACCATTTTGGGGGGTTTATGAGATTCAGCCCCGGTAAATTTTACATCCAGCCGGAGGTGCTCTTTACGGCCAGAAAGACCGACATTCAGGTGAACAATAACTCCGGCGGTTCGGTGCAGTCAGGCAACTACCGTGTTTCTTTCACCAACGTGGATGTGCCCCTGCTCTTCGGTACGAAGCTGCTCGGCAACCGGACCAACTTCCGGGTATTTGCCGGCCCGATGGCATCATTCAACATCTCCGGGCGGGGACTGGAAAATATTTTTCAGGAAAACAATTCTGCTCAGGATTATTACGAAAAGACCATCTGGGGCTTTCAGGCAGGTGCCGGCATTGACCTCGGTGCCCTTACTTTTGATGCCCGCTACGAGAGAGGCCTTACCGCCGCCGCTAACCTGGACCGGGCCGGCCTCGGCAAGCCTTCTACCGGTTTGTTCCAGTTTACACTGGGCATCAAACTGCTCTGAGAAAGCGTTCAGATTTCAGACTGGAGACTTCAGATCAGATAAAGAGAGGCCGCTGAATATTTCTTCAGCGGCCTCTCTTTTTGGGGTACCTAATACCCGATACCCAATGCCTCAATCCACATTATCGTGCAGAAAGCGGTTGTTGCCGAGCAGCTGATCGTCGTCATCAAGGGTGTAGCGCGACACATTGCGTTCGGATGAAGGCGGTACTTCGCCCAGCCGGACACCTTTGCGGCGGTAGGCCGGTACGCTCATTTTCTCCTGATACTCATCCTGCGAGAGATTGCTGCTCAGGTTTTTCAGCTGCTGGCGGCGCTTGTCAAGGTCACGCTGACGGCGGTGGTTGTCTTCTTCGTAATTGGTGGCGTCTTCGTTTGGACGGTTGGGGTGGTTATCCCGGCCCACCGGCTCATTGCCATCCAGATTGAACACTACCTTGTTGGCTTCGGCAGGCGGGTAACTGCTCCGCTCTTCGTGCCGGTTGGTTTGGACGACTACCGGCTCAGGCTGCACCTGCTTGACTTGCTTGCCGCTTTCCAGATCCGTCACGCGGCGGTGCCGGAAATGGCCGTCTTCCGGATTATCGTTAAAGCCGGTGGCAATGATGGTCACGCGCAGGAATGGCCCCAGCGTATCGTCAATCACGTCACCCGGAATCAGCTCGTCTACTTCGTCGCCCGTCCGTTCGTTGATGTAGCTGGTAATGATGAGCTGTTCGCCCATCGTCATTTCCGCCTCGGAGCTGTAGAACATGGTCAGCAGGATCCGCTTGGCGCCGCGGATGTCGCGGTTGTTGAGCAGCGGTGAATTCAGGGCTTCCTCAATGGCCTTGCGGGCCCGGTTTTCACCCTGAGCCGTTGCCGATCCCATTACGGCTTGTCCGGCGTTCTTCATCACCTTCTTTACATCTTCAAAGTCAACGTTCACGTAGCCGGGCACGGTGATGATTTCGGCAATGGACTTGGCTGCATTGGTAAGTATATTATCAGCCTCGGCAAAGGCCTTGCGCTTGGGCAGATCGCCGTAGATGTCCTGCAGTTTATCGTTGAGAATGAGCAGTACGGTATCACAGTACTGTTTCAGTTCGTCAATTCCCCTGAAAGCATTTTCTTTTTTGAGTCTTCCTTCGAAGCTGAACGGAGCCGTTACGATGGCCACGGTAAGCATGCCTTTTTCCTGAGCCACCCGGGCAATGACCGGTGCGGCTCCCGTGCCTGTGCCGCCACCCATACCAGCGGTGATAAACACCATCTTGATGTTGGGCGAGAACAATTCCCGGATTTCCTGTTCGCTTTCAAGGGCTGAATCGCGGCCCCGTTCAGGGTTGGCTCCGGCACCGAGGCCTTCGGTAAGGGTAACACCTAAACGTACTTTATTGGGCACCGGGCTGGCATCAAGGGCCTGCCGGTCGGTGTTGCAGACCACGAACTCTACGTCGCGGATGCCCTGGTTGAACATGTGATTTACGGCATTGCTGCCACCTCCGCCCACACCGACGATCTTGATGATGGACCGGTGCCTGTCGGGGAGTTCAAACTTGAAGGAGATTTCGGACATATAATTCCTGGTCTGGTTGAAAAACTGGTCTGTTCAATGGTTAGTATTCCATACGGTCATCCATATCGTCGGACAGGAAGCGGCGCGTACGGTCAAGAATGGAATTGAAGAACTTGCCGCTGGGCTGCTCCCTTTCCTTGCGGGGAGGAGCCGGCGCAGCGGATGCCAATACGGGCTTTGCCTTCTGGTAATCGTTTTCCCGTTCGTCAATGGCCCGGAAGCCCGACATCACCAGCCCCACAGCAGTGGCATACATGGGTCCCTTTACGGATTCGGTCTGCGACCGGCCCATGTGCTGATTGGGATTACCGATCCGGGTGTGCATGCCGGTAGTCAGTTCAAACAATTCCCGCAGGTACTGCAGTTGTGATCCGCCGCCGGTGAGTACGATGCCGCCGGTCAGGCGGTCGTAGCCGGCCCGCGACAGCTCGGAGTAGATCATTTCCACGATTTCCTCCATCCGGGCTTCGATGATATAAGCCAGATTCTTGATTGAAATCTCTTTCGGTGGCCGGCCCGGCAGCACGGGTATGGAGACTACTTCGTTCCAGCTTGCCGGCTCGGCAAGGGCAAGGCCGAAGCGGATTTTCAGCAGCTCGGCGTACTTGGTCTGGATGGTGCAGCCGTCTTCAATGTCGCGGGTAACAATGTTGCCCCCGAATGGAATCACGGCGGTATGCCGGATAATGTTCTTGTGGAAAACGGCGATATCCGTCGTGTCGCCACCGATGTCTACTACCGCTACCCCGGCTTCTTTTTCTTCATCCATCAGCACGGCCATACCGGCCGCAATGGGTTCCTGCACCCGTTCATTGATTTTGAGCTGACCGCGTTTGCCAAGGAGCCGGTCGGCTTTCTCGATGCACTTCTGAATATTGGCAATTGCCGCAAAGGGTGCCGTAATTACGTGGAAGTCGCCTTCCAGCTTTACGCCGAGCATACCCACCGGATCGTAAATGCCGTTGGCGTAGTCTACCGTGTAGTCCTGAGGTACTACGTGCAGGATCTGGTTGCCAACGGGTGGCTGAATGCGGAGCATGTCCTCGTTGAGGCGCATGACGTCCTCAACGGTGATTTCCTTATCAGCCGAAAGCCGGGTAAAACCGGTCCGTTCGCGGAGGCTGCGGATCTGCTGGCCGGATATACTTACATTTACTTCTAAAATATTGACATTGGCCTGGGTTTCGGCTTCATTGACGGCTTTGACGATGGCATCTACCGTACGGTCAATGTTGGTGACCACGCCGCGTACGACGCCGCTGCAGGGAGCCTGTCCGAGGCCAAGGATTTCGAGCCGCCCGTATTCGTTCATCTTGCCTACTACCGCACATACCTTGGTGCTTCCGATATCCAGTCCGACTACTATTTTTTCTTCCATAAGAAATTATTCGCAAATGATTTGATTCTCGTATGCTACATTCACCCGGCTATACCGGTTCCACCCCTTTACGGGTAAAATCTGTTTATAAAACAGTCTGAGCTTTCCGAACTTTTTCCCGAAATCCGCAGCATCGCCAAACTCCACAACCTGACTGCCCACCTGCGGATGTATCCGGATATTGCCCGAAGGATTTACGGATAACTGAGCAACCTGTGCTTTCCAGAACTTATTGCTGTCAATGAAATGCAGGAGAGCGAAAAAATTCTTCCCCTCTTCGGATAAGTGCCAGTCCTTCTGCCCGATAAGCCTGTCTATCCACCGGCCCTCCAGCAGGACGACCCGGGCCGTAAACCGCTCCGACATAGGCAGAATGGTACCCTCTTCGCTGATATACTGATCAGGGGCAGCAGCGTGAATCAGGCGGGCAATGGGCCGGGCCTGCTCAATGGCTACATTCAATGCACCCGTAAGATCACTGTATACCTGGCACTCCCGGATAAATTTATTGCTTTTAATCCTCTTTTCAAGCTTTCGGATATCTATATTTTTGTAAGGAACCCCGATAATTTTCTCCGAGCCACTGTGGGTCATCAGTTCCTGTACATCGCTTTCATTGATAAAATACGTATCGTACGCATCCCGGATCTGAATGTTGATACCGGTACACGTTTTCCCGGCTTGTTTTTTTTCCACAAAACCGATCAGCACGAACAGCATCACCACCGTAAGGGCTGCTTTGATGCTTCGTTTGAGACGGAACTTTGGGATCCAGGGCATGCTTTACAATTTACAAACAAGCGAATCAGCTGTCTTGAAATGTTCTGTTAATGTATTGATCCGGCTGCCGGAGCCAGCCAATCGCGGATCGGTTCCACGTACCGGTCAATATCGCCGGCGCCGATGGTGACCAGCACTTCCAGCGGCGTCTCCCGCAGCCGGTGCAGCAACTCGTTCTTAGGGCATAACGTCTTTTCGGCCATATTGGTCTTTTGGAAGATTATTTCTGACGTTATGCCGGGTATCGGAAGCTCACGCGCCGGGTAGATTTCCAGCAGAAAAAGCTGGTCGGCCAGCTCCAGGCTCCGGGCAAAACCTTCGGCAAAATCGCGGGTACGCGAGTAGAGATGCGGCTGAAACACAGCCGTTATCTTCCGGCCCGGGTACAATGCCCGCACCGACCGCAGAAACGCTTCGATTTCCGTAGGGTGGTGGGCGTAATCGTCAATGAAAATAATTTTATCGCCGGCCAGCACGTACTCAAAGCGACGCTTTACGCCCCTGAAGGAGGCAACCGCTTCCCGGATCACTTCTGCCTCCACGCCAAGGTGCAGGGCTACAGCCGTGGCAGCGGTGGCGTTCTCCACGTTATGGAAGCCGGGCATCTGTAGCCGGAACCCTTCAATCAGTCCCGCGGGAGCAGCTACGTCAAACAAGAAAGAATGGCCCTCCTGCCGTACGTTCAGGGCCGAGAAGTGGGCCGGCTCTCCGCAGGCAAAATCCTTTACACCGGCACCGGCCGGCTCCAGCGGCAATCCTTTGCGCCGGAACAACTGCCCGCCCGGCTTGATCTGGGCCACAAAATCGCGGAACGATTTTTTGAGTTCGTCGTGGGTGCCGTAGATATCCAGGTGGTCGGCGTCCATGGAAGTGACCACGGCTACATCGGGGTAAAGCGTCAGGAAAGACCGGTCGTATTCATCGGCCTCGGCCACCATGATGGGCTCGCCCTTGGCGGCATCGCCCAGCAGCAGATTGGTACCGTAGTTCTGCGTGATACCTCCCAGAAAAGCGGTGCAGTTAAGCCCTGCCTGGGTGAGTACGTGGGCAATCATGGACGAGGTAGTCGTCTTGCCGTGGGTACCGGCTACGGCTACGGTGGTCAGGTTCCGGGTAAGCCTGCCCAGCACCTGCGAACGTTTCAGTACCCGGAAGTCATTGGCCCGGAAGTATGCCAGCTCCTGGTGGTCTTTGGGCACGGCCGGCGTATACACCACCAGCACTCCTTCCCCTGCGGTACGGAAGCCGTCCGGAATCTGCGCGACGGAGTCCTCAAAATGGACGGCAATGCCCTCCGCGGCAAGGGCATCGGTAAGCGGAGTGGAGGTGCGGTCGTATCCTGCCACGCGGCAGCCGTAGTGCCGGAACCAGCGGGCAAGGGCACTCATGCCGATTCCTCCGATTCCAGCAAAATAGACGTGCGTAAGCGTTTTCAGATTCACTGGCAGGCTGGTTTACTCCCGGTGCGAATTTAATTAATCGGTTTTAGCAAAAACGCGGCGTTTCTTACAATGTATTCTGGAATAGGTGCAAACGGGCTTTTGAGTTTTTACTTTTGCGGTAACGTGTTCTGAATAAAGGCCTTATAAATAAAGAAGCGCGGGCTTACTCCCGCGCTAAAATTTTAATTTTTTTAAGGATGGTCGTTCAAACTGATGGAGTCGGTGTCCTCCCGCTCAGAAGTAAGCCAGTGTTCAGCGGAAATGCGGTCCTTAAAATACCGGATCGGTACGGAGTTGACCGAAAAAGAATCCATTCCGTGCACCAGCGTCTCGCATTCCGGTGCCACAAGGTCAGCTACTTTCAGCAAACCATTGCGCAGCAGGGCATCGCGGTTGGGTACGGGCGGCGCCCATACGGTGCCACTGTCGTCGGGTTCAATTTCAGACAGGTCGTTGAGCAGCGTAAATTCGGGACCGATCAGGCCGGCGATCCGGCCAATGTGGTTGTGCAGTTCCTGCACCTCGCGTACCTGTGACCACGGCTTCTTTACCCGCATGTACAGGCGGTGATGCAGCCGGTCAGCCGTGAAGCTGAAAAGGTCATTGTCGGCGATCATGAACGGCGGCGGAGAGGATAAAAAACGATGCACGAAGTCGTCGCTGGTTTGCGGAGCATGCGTATGAGGCACGGGCTCATCAGCCGGATCAGGATGGGTAATAATAACGGCATTGGTGTGGCGGTGGCCTTCTTCTTCCGGGTACCGGTGGTTGTCAGTGGCAGGAGCAGCATCCGGCTGCAGGCCTTTTTGCAGCAGGGTTTCGTCGGTTTCGCCACTGCCCCGGCGACCGTTTACGCCGGTGATGCGGTCCAGGGGAACGCTGCCTTCATCCAGCCGGACATAATCCATTCCGTTTTCGGCGTAAAGGTCATGTACCCGGCTGATGACCAGCATTTCCCGGCCCTGCCCATCGAGATAAGCAATTTCGCAGGTCTGGTTCTGGCTGCCGGCCTCTGTGAGCATATCATGAAAATTACTGCTGACCGGCCGGTATCCTCCGGGTGAGGATGCATTTTGTGGAGTGTTCATGGCTGAGTGGGATATCGCTTTCCCGGTTGCTACGGGAAAATGGCCGTGATGGTTTAAAGTTGTGTTCGGGGTTGCCTGTATTACTTTGCCAATTGATTGGCTCTAAAGGGATACAATATTGCCCATAAACCATCTTTTACTCGACAGATATAGTAGGAAATCTATATACAGGTTCTGAATATTTTACATATTTTCAAAAAATTTACAACCTCTCTTCTATTTTACTATTCTACATGTCCAAATTACTTCCAATTCACCCTTTCCCTGCCCGTATGGCACCCGAAATAGCATATGAAGCAATCAAAAATTTACCTGCAGGTTCTACTGTCTTAGATCCAATGCTCGGTTCTGGCACAACAGCCAAAATTGCTTCCTTAAATGGACATAGGTGCATTGGTTTTGACATTGATCCCTTATCAATCCTTATTTCTAAAGCTTGGAGTTCTTGTGTTCCTCAACAACAGGTAATCAAGAGTATGTACAAAACTCTGGAATCAACAGTAAACCTGAAAAAGGATATTCACTTACCTTGGATTATTTGATGACGATCTGGAAACAAAGCGGTTCATTGATTACTGGTTTGCTCCCCAACAACGGGATGATCTGAGGAAGCTATCTTATCTAATAACAAATCATTCAGATCCCGGAATACAGATTATTTTAAAAGTTGCCCTTAGCAAATTGATTATTACTAAAGATAAGGGGCCTCATTAGCCCGCGACGTCTCACATGGCAAACCTCACAAAGTTCGAAGTGAAAATGACTACAATGTAATTGACAACTTTGAAAAAGTAGTCACCCATATTACCAAGAAAGCCAACGTCAACGCGGCAATAGTGCCACAGATCGGTTTATGTGATGCACGTAGACTGGCTGATGTTGATAACGATTTAGTCGATTTAATAATCACCTCTCCTCCTTATCTTCATGCTGTTGAGTACATGAGGGGACACAAACTATCTCTTGTGTGGCTGGGTTACTCCTTAAAGGACCTGCGTAAGATCAAGGAAAGCACAATTGGCACGCCGATTCGTCCCACTGAAGATGCTGATATTTTAAAACTCGATTGCTCCATGAAGTAGGTGAACTTCATCAGCTACCCCTGATAAAGCAAAAACATGTTTTAAAGTATGCTGTTGATTTATATGCCACTGTCAAAGAGTTTCACCGTGTACTTAGACAGGGTGGGAGGGCTACAGTGGTGATTGCAGATGCTTTCTCAAAAGGTGTTTTAGTCAAGAATACGCAGATATTAAAGAACGCTGCTGAACTTAGTGGTCTCAGGTTACACCATGAGCAGCAAAGGCAAATCCTTGCCTCGAAGCGATACTTACCTCCTCCAACAGCATCATCAGGCAATGACCTAGGTAAAAGGATGAAGACGGAGTCAGTTTTAACTTTTACCAAGTAAAGCACTGTTCGGAGATGGGATCAGCATCATATCGGGAACTAAGCTTACATCAAAGGCTAATGGCTAGAGATGAGACAGCTACTATTGAACTTTCAGGACTATACTATTTCCAATTAATAGAACAGGTCATCAAAAAGTATGGGCGTGTTCTTACCGATGAGGACACAATCGCAAGCATTGTCGGAGATGTAATACTAGACTATGGAGCAAATCCACATAAATACAACCCTGACAAAAGCTCGCTTTACGGGTACTTAAAAATGGCCGTGGACGGGGATATCAAAAATTTGCTAAAAGGACAAACCAAAGGCAAGCGAAGGCTGAAATCAAAAAATATTGGTGGAAGTGTCGAACTTGACAGTCTATTCCGGAATAGTATAGTAAGAGAGGTAAATGACCCGGCTACAAACCTGATTACAACCGAGGATGAAGAGAGAAGTACCCGAGCCATAGAAGCCCTTTTTCCCGATCCTGCTGATCGTGAATTGGTAAACCTTATGCGTTCAGGCACTCGAGAAACAGAACCTTATGCTATAGTACTTGAAATAACACATTTGTCTATAATAGATCAGAGGAAAAAAGTGAAACAACATAAAGACCGCATCAAAAAAAAGCTGTATAGGTTTCAAAGCCAATCTTCATAAATATCTTAAAAATGAACAAGCGTACGCATTATAAAGAACTACTTATAAAAAAAGCATCCTTAAATAGGGAGTACTTAGCTTCTTACATTGAGCGGTATATGCAGTTCGAGAACATAGACAAGGAAAATATTAAATTACTCCTAGGGTGCTCAGAAGACAACTATTTCAAACTATGCGTCTGTTTGGCTCCGGAGTTAGAAGCAGAAGATTTTAAAGAGCGCATTGACAAAATTGCTGCCGCAACCTCTACCTCCTCACTGTCAATTATAAGAATATTGAAACGAGTAGATATGCTACAATCTATTGGTGACTCAGATGTTATGCTAATGGCAGCCCGAATGAAAGAGTCTAAAAATGAACGAGACGATGAATAAAATATATCGTTGTGAAAACCATTTATGCAACGCCTTATATTATTGAGTTAGCAACAAGCTTTTGGAAGAAAGCGGGGGATATAAGTTCTTGGCCTCGTGATTTAGATCAAGCAGTTGCAGTTGCTCTACCAATTGATGTAGTAAGTTTATCAAGATTAAGTACAAAGAAAATAGAAAAGTGGTTTCGCTCACGTAACTTTTCTTACCAACTTCTCGCTGATGATAAGCTTTTGCACGGTTTTATTATGATGAACCGGGGAAAGGGCTTCATATTCCTTAACGGAACTGACAGTAAAGAAGAAAGGCTTTTCACTCTTGCTCACGAAGTATCCCACTATATTATAGATTATCAGCAACCTCGCATTAAAGCCAGCAAGGTATTTGGAAAGCGTATTTTAGAAGTAGTAGATAGGCTTCGACCACCCACATCGCAGGAACAAGTAGACAGTGTCTTACTAGCCACAGAAATCAAACCTTATACCCACTTACTGGCAAAAGGCAGTAACTCCTACTGCAATGATTTGAAGATTTGGCAAGCAGAGGATAAGGCTGACGCATTAGCTTTCGAGCTATTAGCACCTTTTAACTCTGTTTATGCTGATCTGAAGGAGAAATCCGTTTCCTCATATAAAAACTGCTGTGCAGTTGCAGAACAGCTACTTATTAATAAATACGGTTTACCATCTTCTGTCACTTCATTGTATGCCCATTTTTTGGCACGCAGTATAACTGGTGGCCCTTCCGCATTAGAATCACTAGGATTAATATAAAAATTTGTATTGCCTGTCGAACTTGATTGACTTCTCCGGAATAGATTATTAAACAGTTTCTTTTATGGAAGAAATAAACCAGCCACTGCCATATAGTAGCGAAATTGTACCTAATTCTATTAAGGGGCAAGAGTTGTCGTCACAACAGGAATATGAGAAAGCCATTGAAGCAGCTACGGACTTAGATACTTGGCATGATGGTGTTGACTTAATCAAGCTTTACCCAGAAATGAAAAAATGGGTAGAAGATGGGATTTACAATGATGAACTGGGTGCCAAACAAATCAGGTCGGAGATCATTCCTATGATTGAGACTAGCCCTAATAGAATCGAATGTTCTGGGCTACACAAATTTGAGCCCTCTGATATTGAGAGAGCTCATCGTGGGTTATTGTTCAATGGTGGAGTTGAGGCATGCGATGGTACAATGGCATCGCATGATACACTTCCCTTGACTACTACCCAAATCGGTGTTTGCATGGCTTCTTATCACGGACAACAAGGAAGTTTTGTACACCGCCTTTTTAGAAAAGATTTTAAAATTCGTGGTGAAGATCCAATGAATGAGGCTTTAGAGATGCTTAATCTGCGAAGTAAAAGAGATAGTATTGGATATAGCGAGCACGCGGGTAGAGGTATTATGGCTTATGCAGAACGAGCTCTGTTGTTAGAAAAATCAAAAGCAAGATGGCATATGGGACATGGTAGTCCTGTACCCTGGGAGTTGATGACGGGCTTTTGGGCAAGTAAGCGTGATATGACTGATAAAGCATTGGATTTGATGAGGAGAATGATAAATCATAAACGCTTTGTTTATATACCAAGTGCGCCTAAAAAACTTGCTTTGTTATCATTTGGCAACGCTCTCAAGCCCTTCGAATATCTAGTACTAACCACTTATGAGAAGGAATTAAACGATTTACTTGAAGATGGGCATATTCGTGACTCTTACATAAAAAAGAATATGCAAGAATTTGTCAATGAAGTAGGCCCACAGATTGCTATTGGTGTTTACCGTGCGTCTCCTTTTTCTCCTCCTTTTGTTTACTATGCTCATCGAGACAACATGCAGATCGCTGCGCTTATTGCAATGGCTGATAGTACTCTCCAGCAGCATAGAGGATTTCCAATGCTGATCGATATTGCCGATAAATTATGCCAAAGCTCATTTGGAGCAAACACTTTTAAATCAACTGTCCAGCAGGCTTATGCTGATGCAGGAAGACCATTCCAGTACTCGCCCGAACGAGACACTCGTTAAGACCCTAAAATAATAATCTCACAACAATAATTAATACTCCTATGCAGCCAGACTTATTCTCTAACAATCCTGTCACGGAAAACGGTAAAAAGGAACCCATTGCCAAACCTCCTAGTGCAGAATTAAGGCAACAAATTGCCGAGCATATAGACGAAGGCGGAGGAGAACAAACAATTGACCCTGCGTTTGAAGGAGCCCACGGCACTACTATGTTTGACCTGCCTAATAGTGAAGATAATATTATAACAGTGTTACTTCCTCGCGAGCATATACAAAAACTTTCTTCTCAATCACTTGTAAGGATAGGCAGTCGCAGTTTAAATCATGGTGGAGATGGAAGAGAATATCGAGGGATAGTAATTGCTGGTCCTTTTCATGAACCGGACGGGTTAAGAGCGGACACTAACATGATCGTTATACCTACAATCAATGGAGCATTCTTCATGCCTAAATACCATGGGCGTGTCCAAGTTGAAATCATGGGAGAACTTAAAGCTGATGTTGTAATTGCTCCTCTTTTTCGCCCTTTACCTAATAGCCCCGTTTTTGCGCTTGATGAAGAGGAAACAAAAAAATTATTAAAAATCGACGGAGAAATGTTGCTTGGTCAAGCTGTAGGTCACAATAATATGGAAGTTTTTATACCGAGGCGAAAAGAAGTCATATCTAAACATATGGTTGTATTAGGGAATACCGGCGGTGGTAAATCAACAACTAATTCTGGTTTGATAAGCCAATTTCAAAAGCAAGATATAGCTACAATTGTCTTTGATACTGAAGGAGAATACACACACATCGATAAACCTACTGAAGATGAAATAATGATCGGTTTGTTAAAAAAGCAAGGTAAAAATCCTGAGAAGGTTTCTAATATTCATGTTTACCATCTAACTGGTAGAGATACTAAAGCAGAGCCTCCCACTCCAATAAGTGCTTTCAAACTAAACTTTTCTAATCTGTCTCCTTATGCAGCAGCCGATATTTTGGATCTAAATGACACTCAGCGTGATCGCTTTTTTGACCTGTATGACTTAACCAAGTTTATTATAAAAACTACAGGAATATATCCAAAGGTTGATGACATAAAGGAAGCAAAAGAAGCCAGTAGTATTGACGAATTGGAAACCGGTTATCCAAAAATGACTTTATCGCTTTTAATCGATATGGTTGAGTTTGTTATTGCTTATCTGTCAAAAGATGACTATGAACCTTTTAATAAGGTTCTACAGGATGTTCAAACAATCCGGATTATTAAAGAACGGCTTGATAAGATGAAGCCTGATTCAAAAGCAAGCTGGAAAGCTGTGAAAAATCGACTTTGGAGACTACACAAGCCTGGGATATTTGATCAAGCATCGTGTGCGGAGATTTCATACAAAGATTTATTACAGCCCGGAAAAGTATCTATTATTGACTTAAGCGATACTGATTCTACTATGATTAACAATTTAGTAATTGCTAATCTACTTCGAGGAATACAGTTAGAGCAAGATAGAGCTTATGAGCAAGCTGTTAATGAAGGCAAAAGTCCTACTCCAGCAATGATTATTATTGAAGAAGCGCATGAATTTCTTCATAAGGACCGTATTGCAAAAATGGATCACTTATTTCAACAAGTTGCACGTATAGCACGCAGGGGTCGTAAGCGCTGGTTAGGTCTTTTATTCTCCACTCAGTTGCCTCAGCATTTGCCTGATGAAGTGTTAGGGCTTGTTAACAATCACATACTTCATAAAATTAATGACGCTACTGTTGTAAGCAGGCTAAAAAAATCTATAGGAGGTATAGATGAAAGCTTATGGAATAAATTACCAAACTTGGCCTCTGGTCAAGCTATTGTGAACACAACACGAATGGCAAGATCTTTATTAGTAGCTATTAACCCAACACCTTGTAAGTTGTTAATGATCGAGTAATTATCAGGAGTTCTTTGGTTTTTAGGTAGCAGAAGGACTCTATCTATTTTAAAAACAGTGTTATGGATAATTTCGACCTTACCCTTGATTTCAGTCTTATCAGTGCTCCCGAGTTGAGTTCTATCCGGGTCAACCACACAGAGGTCAAATCCGTATTTGAGAACAAGAACTCCAGATACGAGGATTTCGGAGACTTCAGGTTTGCAATAGGATACAGCAGTAAATCCAAATTTTTGTCTGTTGCATTTGATACCCAAACCGAAATCGCCGATATTAGGGTATTGAAAGTCTATCTGTCCCATGAAACCGAAATTCAGAAAATCTACTGCACCCCAGGCTGAAAATCCCCTCGAGGGATTAACCTCCGAACAGATCAGCCAGAAAGTACTTTCCCTTCACCGCAAGGAAAAGGTGATGAAGAGCAGTGAGTTTTGGTCGGGTTTACCCGGAAGGAAGAAAGAGTAAAGCCCCGATAACTGAATTCTGAAAGGCAACCGTCCGGCAACACTCATTGCCCGGCTACTCATCTGCCGGCCCGCACGAACCGGCCTCCAGCAGCGTCATAAACACCTGCTCTTCGTGCTGCAGGTCCGGGGATATCCCTTCCGGCACCTGCGCGGCAATCTGCGGCAGGCGGCCTTCGGAGTAGCTGTCCAGGATCGCCGGATGAATATAGTATTTGCGGCAGACGGTGGGCGTGTTGCCCAGTTTGGAAGCCACCAGCTTTACGGCCTGCACGATGTTTTTCTGCGCCTCTTTTTCCGTTTCGGGCACCGGTGCATCCAGCAGCTTGCGCAGGGCAATGGTGGAGCCGCCCCAGGTGCGGAAATCCTTGGCCGTAAGGTCAATGCCGGTAATCTCCCGGATGTAGGCGTTTACGTCTTCAGAATGCACCGGGCACCGCCGGCCGCCGGCATCAATGTACTGAAACAACTCGTAGCCGGGAATGTCGCGGCTTTGTTTCACGAGCCGGACCAGCTTCTTGTCGGTGATCTCGATTTCGTGACTCACATTCTTTTTGCCGGTGAAGCAGATTCTGAGGGTGTCGCCTTCGGTTTTTACGTGCCGGTCCCGCAGGGTGGTGAGGCCGTACGATTTGTTGGTCTGGGCGTAATACCGGTTGCCGACGCGGATGTAGGTGGTGTCGAGCAGGCTTACAATGGTAGCCAGTACTTTCTCTCGGGGGAAGCCGGCCCTGCGGATGTCGCTTTTGATGTGACCGCGCAGGCCGGGCAGTACAGTGCCCAGCAGATGCATTTTGTCGAACTTAGTGGCATTGCGGGCTGAGTGCCAGCTCTCGTGGTAACGGTACTGCTTCCGGCCGCGGCTGTCAATGCCGGTGGCCTGAATGTGTCCGTTGACAAGGGGGCAGATCCAGACTTCGTTCCAGGCCGGCGGAATCCGCAGCTTGTCTATGCGGGCCAGCACTTTTTCGTCCGTCAGGGCTTCACCGCCGGCTTTGACATACGTGAATTTGCCTCCCCGGGCCGGTTGCCGCCTGATGCCGGGGGCGAGATTGGATACGTACCGCAGCCCCGCTTCTCTGGCGTACAGTTCGGGGCTGGTCTTTTCTGCTTCTGACACGCTTGCCATAAAATTGTGTTGCTGCTACTGTAGTCTCAGATCCGTTTTCTAAATTGGCATCAGATAGTATCAGTACCTACTGAGCGTGATACATACGTAAGAATATTCCTTTATGGTTAAAGAATCAGGTAAAATCAGCGCCATTCTGTTTTTTATCCCTTTAGTGATCCTGCTGCTGACCGCCGGCTGCCGGCCGAAGACTGAAGCTGTAACGGAAACCACTGCGGTAAGGGTTGATTCGCTGCAAGGTGTACTGACCACCCTCAATGATAGTGTAGACCTGACCTGGCAGGAAATGATGGCGTCGGATGCGCAGAAACTGCGGCACATTGACACGTTGCTCCAACGCATACGCAGCACCGGTCAGCATGATAAACTACTTTACGAGAGACTAACCCGGCTGCGGGCTTCACTGGCTACGAGGCAGTATAGCCGGCCGGAAGACCTCTCCTCCCGCCAGATTGACGCCTACGATGCGGCTACGGATTCGCTGATCAGCGGCGTAGGCCAGCTCTATGACCACCTTCCGCGGCCGGAGCGTTGCGAAAACTGTGCCTCCCTGAAGGACCGGATCCACGAAACCGACGAAGCCGTGCTGCCTTACCGCCTGCGGTATGACCGCCACGCCGAAGCCTATAACTCCTTCCTCAATCAGAACCAGACGGCGCTCCGGGACAATGATTCCCGGACGGATTCCCTCAACCCAAAACCGCTTTTCCGGCTGGTAGAGTAGTACGGTGAATACATTTTAATCCCGCTTTCCGGTAAAAGTGTACCCGCCGGTGTCTTTTTCGGGTAAAACTTTCCCATTTTTATTCTGTTACACCCGCACCGATAGCAATCAGATTCTGCTCAAGTCCTGCTTTTCCAAAGAAAAACCTGATTTTTATTACCTGTGCAATACAAGTTCTTTTTAATGTTAAAATTAATCTAGGAATAATAATAATTGCAAATTAAAAACACTATTTTTGTATTCACGTTAAGAGAACTTAAACAAACTTTTCAGGCTGATGGCCATGGCATACATAGAACCCGCGCCGATAAAAGATAAGAGTAACCCGCTCGAATCCATGATGTCCAGATTTGATCTGGCAGCGCAACTCCTTGGGCTTGACGAACAGACTTATATGATACTCAAAGTGCCCGCCCGTCAGGTAATCGTAGGATTACCCGTTACGATGGACGACGGCACGATCCGGGTATTTGAAGGCTACCGCGTAATCCACTCGACTATTCTCGGTCCCGGCAAAGGCGGCATCCGCTTCGACCCGGCCGTAAACCTGGACGAGGTACGGGCCCTGGCTGCATGGATGACCTGGAAATGCGCCGTGGTAGACATACCGTACGGCGGTGCCAAGGGCGGCGTTGCCTGTAACCCAAGGGCCATGTCGGCCGGTGAAATGGAACGGCTCATGCGTGCCTATACCACGTCTATGCTCGATATATTCGGGCCCGACCGCGACATTCCTGCTCCGGACATGGGCACCGGCCCCCGCGAAATGGCCTGGCTCATGGACGAATATTCCCGCGCCAAAGGCATGACCGTAAACGCCGTCGTTACCGGCAAGCCGCTGGTACTGGGCGGATCGCTGGGCCGCACCGAAGCCACTGGCCGCGGCGTGATGGTTTCGGCACTGGCAGCCATGGAAAAACTCAGAATCAACCCCTACAAAGCTTCCTGCGCAGTGCAGGGCTTCGGCAACGTGGGCTCTCATACTGCCTCGCTGCTCCATGAAAGAGGCATCACGGTTACTGCGGTAAGTGATATCTCCGGCGCTTATTACAACGAGCGGGGCCTCGACGTTGCGGAGGCAATCCGTTACCGCGATGCCAACAAAGGCTCACTGGAAGGCTACGCCAACGCCGAAAGAATTACCAACGAGGAGTTGCTGACGCTCAAAGTGGATGTACTGGTGCCGGCTGCCAAAGAAGACGTGATCACCCAGGCAAATGCCGCCGATATTCAGGCCCGCCTGATTGTGGAAGGCGCCAACGGCCCCACTTCGGCCTCGGCTGATGCCATTATCAACGACAAAGGCATTCTGGTGGTACCCGACATTCTGGCCAATGCTGGTGGCGTAACCGTATCCTATTTCGAGTGGGTGCAGAACCGCCTCGGTTACAAATGGACCCACGAACGCGTGAACCGCCGCAGCGACCGGATTATGAAAGATGCTTTTGACCGCGTATACCAGGCTTCCCTGGAATACAAGGTGCCCATGCGGATTGCTGCTTACATTGTAGCGATGGACAAGGTAGCTAAAACTTATAAGTACCGCGGTGGTTATTAACAAAGCCTGATTATAAACATTGAAGAGACAAGAAACGCGGGCAGGGTTGTCCGCGTTTTTGTTTTAAAAGGGCTTAGCCTTTTGTAATCCCGCTTTACTACTAACTTTGAAGGCCCAACCCCAATACGCTATACCGTATGATTCACCGCGAAGGACACCGATTGCTGATTGTACTACTGATTCTGCTGGCTGCCGCCAATATTGCCATCTATTACTACAGTCCGGCGAATACAGTCTATTTTAACGTATTTCTCACTTTCAGCGTCCTCCTGTACCTGTTGATCCTGCAGTTTTTCCGGAATCCTTACCGGAATACGCCCCTGCACACCCGGCACGTGATTGCGCCGGCCGACGGTAAGGTAGTTGTGATCGAGGAGACGGAAGAAACGGAATATTTCAATGACCGCCGCCGGCAGGTTTCTATTTTCATGTCGCCGGTGAATGTACACGTGAACCGCAATCCGGTGGAGGGCGTAGTAAAATATTTCAAGTACCACGCCGGGAAATACCTGGTGGCCTGGCACCCCAAATCCAGCACCGAAAACGAGAGAACTACAATTGTGATCCAGACGCCGGGTAAACTGGAAATTATGATGCGCCAGATTGCCGGCGCCCTTGCCAAGCGGATCGTCTGGTACGTGAAGGAAGGCCAGTCGGTGACTCAGGGAGAGGAATTCGGCTTTATCAAGTTTGGCTCCCGGGTAGATGTGTTTCTGCCGCTTGATGCCAAAGTGCTGGTAAACATCGGCGATAAGACGGTGGGCGGGGTAACCGTTATTGCTGATTTGCTGGAAGGGGATGGAGAGGACGCAGGTGTAAAAACTATCTGACTGACTCACTGAAAGTTGCTGCTCAGCAGAAATTTTTGGGTCTGCAATCCTTCTTCTGGTAATTGTCAAATGTGTATTTTCGGAGTTTTAATCGGGAATTTATGTTTGATTACCTGGACTTGCCGCAACTCAAATACTGGCCGGATGCCTCCATTCTCCAGGCGGGCGATACGTTTACGGTAGCCAAACAGTACCTGAACACTCCTTTTGGTAAGATCTTTTACGTGGAAGTAGAAGTACGGGCCCGGCAGGTGGGTTGCCGGGTGTGGGTATCGCAACACCCCCGCAAAGCCGAACTGTATATCATCGAACTGGAGAAAAAGTCCCGCTCCCAGCAGGACAAAAGCCCTCCCGACCGCCTCCGGAAATAAGTAGCTGCGCAACTTTAAATTGTGAATGCCAAAGTGATCATCTGACTGTCAGTTGTTTTGGATCAAAAAGTCAGAATCCAAAATGCCTGATTAATTTTGCCCGCTTACTTAATACCAGAATGGAACGGATGATGCGTATTATACGACGTGCTATATTGCTGTAAGTCAGAAACTAACCATACTAGCTATATAGCCATACAACCATCATTTGGGTATTATTCAGCCCCCCTACAGCCTGATCAGTTTTACCGTATTTTGCCGGCCCGGTGAGGTGAGGCGGATCAGGTATAAGCCACGCGGCAGGGCTGCCGGCGGAATACTGATCCTGTTCTGCAAGGCTGGCGTGGCAATGCGCTGTTCGGCTACGGCCCGGCCGCTTGCATCGAACCATTGCAGGGTAAGCGGCTGACCAAGGGCCTGCACATTTACCCAAAGCGTAACGATATCCTCCCCAACAACCGGATTAGGCGAGAAGTACCCCAGAGACTGATTCGGTTTCCGTTCCCGGTAGGCCAGTTCATATGCCCTGGCAAAATCCGGGATGCCGTAACCAAGCAGTGAGTCCGGCCGGTTTGCCTGGGTAGCCGACCGTTGCAGGTAGGAAATGACCTCCATATTGGTCAGCTCCGGAAAAGCCTGCCACAAACCCGCCGCCAGTCCGGTGATGAGGGGCGCGGAGAAAGAGGTGCCATTGGAGGTACCGGTGCTGCCATCGGGTCGCCCCAGCACGGTACCCCGCCCCATGGCGGCCAGTTCCGGTTTGATCCTTCTGTCGGCGGAAGGCCCGACAGAACTGAAAGGCGCCAGAAGGCCACCCTGGTCCACTGCGCCTACCGCCAGTACGGAGTCACCATCGGCCGGTGCTGTGATGGTACGCCAGGCGTCATTGCCCTCATTGCCGGCGCTGGTCACTACCAGAATACCCGTGGCAGCCGCCATATCGGCCGCTCTCGTGCTAAAGGCAATCTGTCCGTTCATGTCCCGGGGCCGGTAGTCCGAGGCGGGGTTATCAAAGATATTGTACCCTAAAGAGGAATTGATGATGTCTACCCCCGCACTGTCGGCAAACTCGGCTCCGATCAGCCAGTTTACTTCTTCGATCCGGTGTTCACTGCGGCTGTCTTCCGTGCGGAGCAGCCAGAAGCCCGCTTCGTAGGCAGGTCCCACCAGTGCCCCTGGCTGCAAGGCGGCAATGGCCGAGAGCACCTGCATGCCGTGCGCCTCGTTCTCGTATACGCTTTCCTCCCGGTCTACAAAATCATACGTTCCCAAGATGCGTCCTTCCGCAAACAGGTGACTGAAGAAAGGCAGGCGGTCAGCATTGCGGAACCCGCCGTCGAGTACGGCAATCTGCATGCCTCGACCGGTGTAGCCCTGCCGGTGCATCTTGTCCACTCCGAGCATATTCAGCTGGGTGCCCGACGGGCCGTAAGCGGGAACTGCGGTCTCAGTGGTCTGCCCTTCCTGACTGAAGGATTGTGCCTGCCGAACGTTTGGTTTTGGAGATTCTGACGGCAGGGCCTGCGATACGGTTTCCGCAGCAGACTCCGGCTTTACGAAGGGAAGTGTCCGCACCCGGCTCATGGCAGCGGCGTCACCTTCTACCAGGGCACCGTTCATCCAGCGGGAAGGGTACCACACCCGGGCACCGGCTGACCGGATAGCCTCCAGGTAAGCAGGGTTCACCGGCAGATCACGGACGGTGATGACAATGCGCTGCTTCTGGCGGCGTTCAATAGCCCGGCCGGAGAGAAACTCCTGCGGACGGTTTACAGAATAGGGGGAATTGGCTTTGTCGGTGAATTGAATAAAGTAGCGGGGATTCTGGGCAAGGGCAAAGGAGTGGATAAGGCAGAATAAAACCAACAGGTAAAGTCTTTTTCCGGATGTAGTAAATCCAGACTTCATTGCAGTTTTATTCCATTCCATATTCACTCAGACGTTGAAGGTACCTGACCCCGAAATCAATCTGTCCCACTGACCGGCAGACAGAGCCCTGACTGGCACCGCAGTATTGTACCCAGTAACGTTCCTTCTGAATAAGACCCGCTTCGGGGGCAAATATCTCAATGCGCCGGTCGTTGCTGACCAGGTTGGAGTCATTATGCTGTATAACGGTCAGCGTACGGTCGAATGTACGGCCCAGTACCTGAAAAGATTTGCCAAGTTCCTGAATCTGAAACTCGTCGCGGCACACAGAGGCGTTTTCCCCGCAGTTGTTGAGGGCGTTGCCGTTCCAGGTGAGCTTTTCCTTCACCGGAAAAGATAACTTGATCAATGCCACATTGTTTTCGGTGCGGATGGCCCGGTTATCCTTTATGTTTGCGGTCCAGACGGAGTCCGGTGCGGCCGGCCACGGAGTCTGCGGATTCCGGCGGAAAAACCGGTGCAGGCGGTAAACCTTATCACCGGATAAATCCGTAGAAGTATCGGCTATCACCTCCTTCAGCTGGTACCTCACCGTTGCCGGGGGCGCTGTCAGGGAATAGGTAGTCTGCTCTACCTCATAAATGGCATAATGTCCGGTTTGCAGGGGAAAGTAAATCTGTCCCAGTTTCTCCGGAGAAAGATTTACTTCGCGGGTATCGCACGACCATGCAATCAGCAGGCTGCTCAGGAGGAATATTATCTTACGCATACATTATTTCCGGTTCCAAATCGCTAGATAAGGGTTATACCGCTCACGGCCGGAACAATGTAGCGCATTATCTGAGCCGTATGATTTTTGTAATCTTTTGACCGCCGCCAGTGGCGTCAACGGGCGGCACCCGTTTATCCGGAGAGGCTGGAGCGGGTCAACATTTTATAAAAATAATCAGAAACTACTGAATATCCTCCAAGCCCGTATTCCTTTTGCACAAAAGTGATTCTGGTAACAATTTACCTTTTCCCGCATAACAGCACCGCTTTATTTTTCGTTGGCACCTGAAATTATACTAACTTGATCGTCACTATTCATTTTCTGACCCGCCTGGCAACCAATACCATCTGTAAAAAATGATAAATCTGTTTTTGCGCCTGTCCTCTATCCGCACGGGCGTCGTGCTCCTGCTTGCCTCCTCACTGGCATCCTGTAACCGCGAAAACCCCGGCCAGACGTACACACTCCGCTCACCGGATAACCAGATCACGGTTACCGTCAAAGCCGGCAACGGCGGCCAGGCCGAGTACCAGGTAGCTTACAAGGACCAGCCGGTTATCTTGGATTCGCCCATCTCCATGACGCTGGCTGACGGCAAAAGTCCGGGCACCAAAACCGAGCTGGTTGATTATAAAACGACCAGTCAGAACCGGTCTTTGGTTCCGCTGTACGGGATCAGCGATTCGCTGCGGGATCAGTACAACGAACTCACCCTGAATTTCAAAGACAATTACTCCATCGTTTTCCGGGCATATAACGAAGGCATGGCTTACCGGTTTGTCACCCGGCTGCCGGGCGAAATTACGGTCAAATCGGAGGAAGTAAATATCAAACTGGCCGGCGACTACCCGGCATGGCTGCATCCGGTTGGCTTTGAAAGTTCCTCCGAGGAAAAGTACAGTTACCGTCCGGTGTCCCAATTCTCCGGCAGCGACACCGCCACCACCAGCCTGCCGGTGCTGCTTGAAGTGCCCAACGGCCCCCGGCTGGCTATTCTGGAGGCGGATCTGCTTGACTACGCCGGCCTGTACCTTGAAGCAGAAGGCAAGGACCAGCCGGTGCTGAAGGGTGTTTTGCCTGCTTACCCCAAACGCGTGGAACCAGGCGGCCACATGAATTTTAACCTTCGGGTGATGGAGCGGGAAGACTTTATTGCCCGTACCCAGGGCACCCGGTCGTTTCCGTGGCGGGTGATTGCCGTAGCTGCCGGGGACAGTGAACTGCTCACCAACCAGCTGGTCTACCTGCTGGCCTCCGAATCAAAGATCAGCGATACTTCGTGGATCAAGCCCGGCAAGGTATCCTGGGACTGGTGGAATTCGCTGAACCTCCAGGGTGTGCCGTTCAAGACCGGCTTCAATACCGATACGTATAAGTACTACATTGATTTTGCGGCCCAGAACGGCATCGAATATGTAAACCTCGATGAAGGCTGGTCGGATCAGTTTGACCTGCTGAAGGTAACCAATAAGCTGGACATGCCCGAGGTGATCCGGTACGCCAAGGAAAAAAATGTAGGCCTCATCCTGTGGTGCGTATGGCACACGCTGGATAAACAGATGATTCCGGCGCTGGACCAGTTCCAGAAGTGGGGCATTGCCGGACTGAAAGTAGACTTTATGGACCGCGACGATCAGATAATGGTCAATTTCTACGAAAGGCTGTTGCAGGAAGCCGCCAGGCGGAAAATGCTGGTCAACTACCACGGCTCCTACAAGCCCACCGGTTTGCAGCGCACCTACCCCAACAACATCAACCGGGAAGGCGTCAGGGGCCTTGAGTGGGACAAATGGCACGAGGAAGGCGCTACGCCGGAATACGCAGTTACGGTGCCATTTATCCGGATGGTGGCCGGCTCGATGGACTACACGCCCGGCGCCATGATCAACGCCAATAAGAAAGACTGGCGGCCCGTTGGCGACCGGCCGATGAGCAAGGGCACACGCTGCCAGCAACTGGCCATGTACGTGGTTTATTTTGCGCCCCTGCAAATGCTTGCCGATTCGCCGACCAATTACCAGCGGGAGCCGGAAGTGCTGGACTTCCTGAAAGCAGTACCTACCGTTTGGGACGAAACCAAGCCCCTACAGAACAAAGTCGGCGATTATGTGTCGGTGGCCCGCCGCAAAGGCAACATCTGGTACGCCGGCGCCATGACCGACTGGACGCCGAGAGAGCTGACCATCAGATTAGATTTTCTGGGTGAAGGAACCTATAGCGCGGAAATGTTTGAAGACGGCACCAACGCCGACCGCATCGGCAGCGACTACCGCAAGCTGACCCGTCAGGTAACCCGCAACGATCAGATTACCGTGTCGATGGCCCCGGGCGGCGGCTGGGCGGCAAAATTCACGCCGTCGGCGAAATAGACGGGAGATAACGCTTTCCCTGTCTTACATCTCCTGTCTGCCATCTTACATCTGCCATCTTACATCTGCCTTTTGTTCCTACTGTTTTTTGGCCAGCAAAGGATCAGCGTTCTGATCGTTGTAGAACTGTTCTTCAGGAGTCTGGTCGGCGGGGCGTTTGGGCACATCGTCCGTGTCTTTGTTCTGCTTGCGCTGTTCCATGGTAGTACCGGGCACTTGCTGACCCATTGCCCGGGTTTCTTCTGTCTGTTCTTTGTCTTTTTCCCCGTTATTTTTTTTATCCTCGTTCATAACTTTCCCGATTAAGTGTCTTCTGCATGTACGGGCAGAAGGGAGGAAAAGTTTAAAACCTGCCGGGGATGTAGATTTGCAGGCCTACGCTCAGTCCCAGCCGGGAATATTTGTTCAGCTCGTCGCTGCGGAAGTAAGTATACCCCAGCTGCGACTCAAGGCCCACAAACTGGCTGATAAAATAAGCCATGCCCACTCCACCAAAAAGGGAATAAGAATCTTCCCGGCTGAGGCGTATCTCCTTCGAGCCATCCGAATAATTTTCCTTAACCCTGGTGCGGGAGAACTGATAATCTGTTCCCGCGTTCACAAAAGGCCGGATGGCCGACTTGCCGAAATAGTACCTTACGAAAGGACCAATCCCGACGCGGTAGGTCAGCATCCTGTTTTCAGTCCGGACGCCGCCAGTACCCATATTCCGGGTAAAGTTGCTTTGCAAGCCTAGTGGCAGCCGGAGACCGACGGCGAAATTATCAGCTACGAAGTAGCCGGTCTGTGGCGACAGGGAAACATTGAAGATGCGGCTGGAAGACTGTACCGTATAATCAAGACCGGCACTGCCGCCCATCAGCCATGACCCTTGATCAGTTTGGGCAAGTACCGGGCAGAGCATCGGCAGGAATACCGGCAGCAGGAGCAGGGTCTTTTTCATGTTCAGGTAGTGATATTGCTGTTTTAAACGCAACCGTTTTCCGCAGGGACATAAATCAGTCAACTACGGGAAAGAAAAATATGGCAATTCCAAAACTGAGCACCGCAAGCACAAAACCAAACATAAATACTGTATAGGAGATGCGCAGCAGTTTGTACTTACGACCCAATACTTTGCCCTGAAAGTAGATATTGCGGGTCATGCTGCCATACAGGAATTCGCTGTCTGCCATCATTTCGCGTACTCCTTCCTCGTAATCTTCAAGCGTCATGTTGTGGAAATTGCCAAAGAAAAGCAGATTTGTTCGTTTGGCCTGGACGTCCTCCCGGGTAAACCGGCCGCTGCTGACGTTGGGCCGGGTGGCCAGTACGGCAAATACAATCGTGATCAGGCAGACCATTGTAAGAATAACCGTGGGCACGATCAGGTTCGGAAACTCCTCAAACTTCCGGATCAGGATACTGACCAGAATGGTGGTTGTCAAATCGCAAGGTATCATGTCCAAAGCAAAGCTCAGGTTTAAGCGTAAGCGTTTCACGCCACTGACCAATTCCCAATGGGAAGTTATTGCAAAAATAGTGGATACGGGCAGAAAGCGGAAACATTCCTTACGGGCGGTAGTCAACGGGTTACTGAAGATTACCCGTACGGGTACCCAGTGGCGGAATCCGGAGGAGAAGCCCACACTCTATCCGGGCTGGGAAAGCTTGTATTATTACTTTCAGAAATGGCAAAAGCAAGGCGTATGGGGTGAGACATCAGCTTCACTGGTGCAAAAGGAACAGGAAAGGCAAGGAAGATTACCGGAAGCATCTGCTGCAGCGGTGGATTCCCAAAGTGTAAAAAAAGGGAGTCTGATCAGCTTGCAAACCGGCATTGACGGCAATAAAAACGTGAATGGCCGCAAACGGCATCTGGCCGTGGACACCCTGGCACTACCCTTAGCCCTGCACGTATCGGCTGCCAGTAAACCAGACGGACGAGAGGGCATTGAACTCTTATTGCAGTTAGACAAAGCTTCCTCCCGTCTGGCATTGATCCGGGCTGACCAGGCTTACAAAGGGGATTTTACCACCTGTGCCGATTACTGTCACTGGCAGGCGGAGATCACCCAAAAGCCCGAAAGCGGGCAAGGATTCGTGCCGCAAACCGGCAGATGGCAGGTAGAAAGAAGCTTTGCCTGGTTCAATTTCTTCAGAAGACTCAGCCGCGACTTCTCTGGCTTTCATGCAACTAGCCTTTATCGATATCATTCTGGCAAGATTACCAAATTAAATTCTTAAAAATACTCTTATGCTCCTCCTCCTGCATACGGTTGCCTGCCAGAGCCAAAGCCGGTGCGGTGAGGAACTGTTTATGGTGACGGAAGGAAGCAGTCTCAGCCTGACGCGTATCACGGCGGGCAATAAGCTGGTATTTGAATACGTCTGCCAGACGAAAACTTCCGCGAAACAATTAAAGCCGGCCGGGGCAAAAGAGAAAGCATTCTGTTTGAAGCAGACGCGGGCAATCACGCGTTCTTTCTCGCTGACGAGCAGTTGCAGCGGGCAAACGCCAGAATTTCCCGCACCTGTTCCTGTCGGCCGGCCGGTTGGGAACGGCTCAGAGGCACCATCGAAGGCCGGCAGACGGCACCCGGTCAGTGGGAGGTGAAGATAGATGTGGCGGCGGCAGATGCAGAAGGCCGGGAAGTGATCCGACCCGGAGTTCGGGCCTGTATAAGTTGTAATGCCGCAAAACGGATAAATCTGTATGAAAAAGACCGCTCTCCTGATTATTGACATGCAGGTGGGAGCTGCCCGCTGGGACGCACCGCCGTTTTTTGGCATGGACGATCTGATTGGGAGACTGAAAAGACTGATCCAAAAGGCACCAACAGCTGGCGTACCGGTTTTTTATGCCCAGCACCACAACCCAAACGGATTTCCGGCCTATGGCAGCCCCGACTGGCAACTGATTACCGAAACCGGCCCTCAGGTTGGCGAAGTGGTTATCCATAAATCCACGCCGGATGTATTTCTGAATACTTCCCTGCACGAACAGCTTCAGGCCGGCGGAACAGAGCGGCTGGTGATCGGAGGCATCCAAACGGCCGGCTGTGTGGATACTACCTGCCGCCGGGCATTTAGCCTTGGTTACGAAGTAGTTCTGGTAGAAGACGGTCACACGACTTTCGACTCTCCCCAACTGGCGGCGCGTCAGATTATCGCACATCACAACCATGTGATCTCAAACTGGTTCGGCAAAGTGATTCCGGCTGAAGAGATCAGCTTTCGGGCAGCGGAATAGAAGGCGGCGGGCAGAGATTTTCAATAACCCCGTTACTGAACAGTCAGCCACCGGCTGTCCTTTGTCTTTTTCCGGGCCTTGGCCAGAACTTCTTATTTTTTTCCGGCAGAACGCCCCCGGAGGCACCATAAACACACTGGCGTTGAGCAGCAGCGCCGTACCCAGCTGGTTGCGGATAATGGGATCGCGGCGGGTACGGATGGATTCGGAGAGGGAAAAGTTAAAAGGCGTACGCACACCGGCTTCCAGACCAAACCACAGAAAATCATAGATATCCCGTTCGTAATTGATCAGAAACCGCGCCTTGGTCCGCTGGAGGTACTGCAGGGATAACTGCACAATAACCGGACCCCGATGGCGCGAAGCTCTGCTTCGTGCTTCTCATTTTCAAACCTCCGGTTTGTTGAAAGACAGTTCTTTTGTGCTTACTTGATATGTGCTCATAAATTGCCGCCGGACTGCACAGCCGCCGGAGGCGGGGAGGGTGAAAGCACGAAACAGAGCTTCGCGCCATCGGGTTATATGGCTGTATGATTAATTTATGATTTACAGCCATATACCACGTCGTAAATACGCATCATCGGTTTCATTTTGGTATTAAAGCAAAAAACCCGGGCCTTCCAGCCCGGGTTTTCAAATCAAATGATACTGAAATTACTTCTTCAGGACCAGTTTCAGGGTATGTACATTGCCTTCCGAAATGAATCTGCCTACGTACACGCCGCTCGACAGGCTGCTGCCGTCCATTTCGAGGCGCAGCAGTTTACCGCTTTCCACGTAGCCGGCAAACAGACGCTTCACCGTCACGCCCTGGGGCGAGCTTACTTCGTAAGTGGCGTAGCCGGATGATTCGGGTACGATGTCAATGGTAACGCTCCGGCTGAACGGGTTGGGCCAGGCATTGACCTGCGCACCGGATACGGCTTCGCGGTCTTCAGCCGATACTCTGGCAGCAGCTGTACCGCAGGCACCCAGCGTAGCACCCTTCCTCAGCAGGTTGGCTACCCTACCCGGCGCAACGCACTGAGCGATGTCCTTGTTGCAAACCAGAACTTTCAGGTTATACGGGTTGTTGCCACAACGCACATTCACTACTCTTACGGTCACGCTGGCTGTACTGCTGATGCAGCCAGCTGCATCCGTAACCGTAACCGTGTAGGTGGTTGTGGTCTGCGGGCTCACCGCCGTAGTGGCCGTGGTGGCTCCGTTGCTCCACAGATAGGTATAAGGTTCCTTACCGGAAGTAACGGACCCCGTAAGCGTGGCAGTAGCCTCGGGTTCGTAGCCAAAGTACACAGTGCTCTTGTCGGTGGTTGCCGCGGCAACGGGCAGCGGGTTAACGGTGACCATTACCTGGTCTGTGCTTGAGCAACGGGTAACCGCATCGGCAACCGTAAGCGCGTAGGTTACGGTTCTTACGCGGTTTGTGGCATTGATCAGGTTAACAGTCGGATTTGCTGCTTTTGGATCTGACAAGCCCTCCACCGGTGACCAGCTGTATTCCAGTCCATCCTCTGCGGCACTGCCGAGTACAGCAGACTGACCTGAGCAGATCGTCCGGGCGGGGCCGGCCACTGCTACCGGCGGTGGAGCCACCGTTACGTCTACCTTCTTCCGGACTGCCGTGGCACAACCGGCAGCCTTCACTTTCCAGTTGTAGAGGAAGTAGTAGAAGGCACTCTGGCCCTGGGCACCCTGGTTATTACCCGTAATGGACATTACACCGTCCAGCTTGTATGGGAATGTCACTGCGCCGTTGCTGTTGTTGCGGTATGCCTGTACACCACCACTGAAAGCAGACACCTGAAAGCCGTAATTCTTGCCGGCCTTTGGCACCAGAAGGTCAATGTCGTACTCTCTTACCCCGGCAGTCACCGGTATGACGCGGGAAGCGATAATGGAGTTGCTGGAGTCCTTATCCACAATGATCACCGTCATAGTGCCGGTTCCGGTCACATTAATGGTCGCTTTTTCCAGCACGAAGGGCACCTCAGCGTCAAAGTACATCCGGCCCCCGGTGAAGGCAGAAAAGCTGCCATCAGTGGTCGCACTGGGTGCACTAAGGGTACCGTTCCGGTCATTGAGCCCTACGTAGTAACTGGCAGAGGCTGACAATACCGGTGTGTTGAAGGAAGGGCCGGTTGCCAGCAGTTTACCACCTGCGGAGGCATCGTACCAGTAAATTGCCCCGGATGAACTGGTGGCCTTCAGCGTGGTGCTCCCGGAAGCACTACAGATTACGGCATCACTTACCATCAGGTCCTCAGTGACCTGAGTAACGGCTACCTGAGCAGCAGTCACCTTGCCACATGCCTCATTGAGATATTCCACCGAGTAGTTCCCGGTTTCGGTGGCCGGATACGAAGCCAGATTGGCACCCGCAATGGCCACCCCGTCCCTGAACCATTGGTAGGCAATATTCTCTGTTACGTCAGACGACGCCAGTAATAAGGTGCTTACCGGTTGACCGGCACAAAACTCGGTAGAAGAAGCAGCGGTTATCACGTACCACGACGGCAACCGGTTTATCTTCACGTTCACCGGTGCAGAAGTCTTGCTGCAGCCGTTGCCATTGGTCACCTGCAAAGTGTAGTTGCCAGCCACCGTAGCCGTCAGGCTGGCACTGGTAGCATTTGCAATAGCGGTACCGTTCAGGAACCACTGATAGGTCATGCCCTCGCCGCTGCCGGCACCGTTCAACACCACACTCTGGCCGAGGCACAGGTTGGTGGGGCCGGCCGGGGTAATTACTGCCGTAGCTTCAGGAGCATCAACTGCCTCTACAGCTACGCGGGAGCTGGGACAGCCCAATGCCTTCAGCTGGATATCATACAGGTAATAATAAGCTGCTACACCGGCAGAAGAAGAGGTGATGGACATTACCCCCGGTACAGTATAGGGATACGCATTCGGACTTGCTATCCCCGCATTGTTCCGGTAAATGGTAGCACCCTCGCCGTATTCAATGCCTATCTGATAATTGCCCGGAGCCGGTACGGCCAGGTTCAGGTCGTACACTGCTCCCTGATCATTGGGGTCATTGGTCTGGGAACCGGGGCCGGGTACAGTACGGGTGGCAGTAACGTCAAGCGTAACGCTGGAAACCGGGTTTCCGGTGAGGGTTGATACCGTAAAGGTGATGGTTCCGGAGTTGCCAATGTATAGTCTTGCCTTCTCAAATACAAATGGTACCTGAGCCGTAAAGTTCACAGTCGGTCCGAACTGATTATATCCACCGCCACTGCCGGTAAACTCTTTGCTGCTAAGGCCTGCTTTGGCATTCAGTTCATTCAAAGCTCCGTAGTACGTATTATCAGTTGGCCTGACTGTGGTACTGGTGTTGTTACCGGCAGTAATCAGTTCGCCTCCTTCCGCTGCATCATACCAGAAAATGGTGCCGTTCCCCTGCCCTTTCAGGACCACCGGACCATTTCCGCAAACAGTGGCGGCCAACTCCGTCGGAGGAGCAGTGACGCCGCTCACCGAACGTTGGTCGGTCCGCTGGTTGTTGGCTTGATTGGCATCGCCGTCCAGGGAAACGCTGCTGGTAAATGTATAGGTTTCTCCGGCAAGTGCTTCGAAAGCGCCGGGTATTTTTACTATGGCTTCGCTCAGGGCCGGCAGCACGCGGGTGTAAGTAGCTGATAAAGTAGCCACTACCTGGCCATTGCTCCGTGAAACAACTACCTGTACAGGAATATTGCCCTGGGCAGACGTGCCAAAGTTGCGCAGCGTTACAGCTATGCCCCCCTGATCCGCATTGGCGCAGATGCCGTTATCCGGAGATACCAGGCCAGTAATGCCCACGTCATTGCCGGGCAGTTCAAACCGTATGAGGTAATCCTGCGTTTCGCCTTTGCCGTAAGTGCCGCAGGCAGCCACTTCCGATGGGTCGCTTGTCTCAACGAGTACCACCCGCAGTCGCGCAATTTTACCGGGCTCAACGGTAGAAGGCACATTCACCGTAGTGTTGAAATCACCGGTACCACTGATTACATCCGAAAGGGCTACTTCTTCGTCAGCGTCGTCAAAATCATTATCGGCATTCCAGTCGATAAATACCTTGGCAATCTTATTGTTGTCAATTCCGCAGGTACCCAGCGAAAGCGACAGGGGGAGTGACTGTCCGATTTGCACACCGGTAGTGAATGAGGTGAAATCAGAATAGGAAGTGCAGCCCGCAGCGGGAGTATTGCTGATGGTGCCGAAAGAGAAACTATTAATCCGGGAGTCAGCATCGGAAGTGGCGGAGGAAGCACAAACTGCCTTGCCGCCGATGCCGCTGGCAATGATCGAATACGCCTGCGGGCCGCGGGCCAGAGTCCCTTTGTGGCTCACCGTGATCGTATACGTTTCACCCGGTACGGCATTGGCTAACAGTACCTGCTCTACGTTGTCACGGATATTGTCACCCATCGTAGCCGCAGAAGCGGGGCTTGCCGGGTTCAGTACCCAGGGCAGAAAGGAGTCAGTTCCTTTGGATACGCGCACGTCAAGATCGTTGACCAGTTTGATCGTCCGGTCGTTGAGGGCAGCAGAGGCCGTCCCTTCAGGGTCAGTCCAGGAGATGGTGACTACCAGCGGACCGGCACCGGAAGCCGTTACCTGTATGGTTTCCGTTGCACCCTGGGCCAGCGTCTTTTCTTCCAGCAGATTTGTACCGGCGTTATTGGAAATCACCTGCGCGGCGCGGGAAGTGTTCACCAGACCCCAGCCGTAAATGTAATCCGGTCCGGGAGAGACACCGGCTTCGTCGGCTGAGTGGATCGCCAGACCTTTCAGCGTGGCGGCCCGCATAAACTTGCCCCCGTTCAGGTCAGAGTAGTGCTCCTGAAGCAGGAACAGGGAACCCGAAACGTTGGGCGCAGACATAGAGGTACCACCAAATACGGCATAAGCATCATCGGCGGTGGCGATGGATGACAGCAGCCCTGCCCCATTACCCACTACGTCGGGCTTGATGCGGCCGTCGTCGGTAGGCCCCCAGGAGCTGAAGCTGGAAATCTTCACGTCGGAGGGTTGCTGATAGCTGCCGGGAATGGGCTGCACCGCGCCTACCGTCAGGATGTTTTTGGCATTACCGTACGTGGAAATAATATCGTAGCCGTCGTTGTTACTGATGCCGGCGGGGCGGGGGCCGGCCGGAACCATTATACCCTGCCCGTTGAAGCGGGAATAGGGCTGCCCCACGGCCGGACCATTTTGGCTACGGTTGTTACCTGAAGCCTTGGCAATCAGGTGGTAAGGGTTGGTATAGGCAATCAGATCCCAGTCGCGGGACTGGTCGCTGTATTGTCCGAATTTAAAATCTTCATTTTCGCCCGGGGCACCCCAGAACTCCCAGGTAGTGCCGTTCAACCGCCAGCCGGCAATGCTGCCGTAGGAGTGGTTGGAAATCAGCAGCCCGCCGGACGCAGCGGCCATCTCGGGTGTATCCGCATTAAAATCCCACGACTGGATGTTGGCCGCTTTGTGCGACATCCCTTTCGCCAGCGGATTTACGCCGGTAGCGATCATCGTACCAGCTACGTGCGTGGCGTGGTCACTCAGGGTCGTGCTGCCATCACGGTTTACGGTGCGGCCGGCAAGTTCCTGGTGCGTACCGCGAAGGGCGCCACCGTCCCAGATGCCGAGCTTACCGGCAAGTGCGTGGCTGGAACCATCCAGGTTCAGGCCAAGTATGCCACCGGTCCAGAGTTCATTGGTCCGGATGGTAGCCGCCGCCCGGGTGTTGTTGTCAGTAATATAGTATTCCGGCAGTCCTCTTTCGTTAACGCCCTGCAGGGAAATCACCGTGCCGTCTGGGAGCACCTGGTCCACAGTCCAGTTTTTCTCTTTGGCCAGCTTCAGCGCTTTTTCGCGTTTTTCTTTGTATTTGATGCGGAGATCATCCGTTACCTGCTGTTTGTTTTTACCGCCGTTGCCGGGGGGTAGTTGCTGGGCGTGGCTCGTGATGCCTCCCGCCCAGCAGGAGAAGGCAATCGCCAGTAGTAGGACTTTTTTCATGAAAGGATGGATTAGGAATTGGATTGGCTATCAGGAATAAAAAGGCAAAGCAGTATCAGCTTACTTCCCGCCGGAAGGCAAAAAGGCAGGTAAGGGAACAAAAAGGATAAATAAACAGGGATTAAACACGACGCACTTCAAGAGAGTGAGTACGTCCGGGATGATTCTTCATCTGATGAGGATCCATCTTAGAATTAAACGGCAGTAGTATTTATTTAATCATGCGAAAGGATTAGATGCAGCCTGAATGAAAACCTCAACCAAATAGTATTCGGCACTTATCATCGTTTATCAAATTTAAGAAAGTAGGGTAATATAAAAAGGAGATTTCCTTGGTTGTTTGAAAAAAAAGCACATCCGGTTTCCAGATGTACTGGAAACCGGATAAAAAATCTAGCCAAAGTCCAACAAAAATCAGGACGATTTTCATGCTTCTGTGAACCTGTATTCTTAAAAAATTGCTGCTACTGGTTAAAAATCAGCGTTTTTCCTCAATCTTTTTCACATCTGAGTGAATGTATATGTGCGTGGTATCACCCCGGTTTCCGTGGGCAGCTTCCGCGGCCCGGTCCTTCTTGCGGCCACCGGTCAGGAAGTTGAAGAACCAGCTCCGGTTCACTTTCTCGGTGGTACGGCCGAGGCTCTCGGCGGTGTACCTTACACGCAGCAGGGTTTCATCCACGTTGTCGGCCAGCAGGGTATCGGTAAGCAGGCGGCCAACGGTTCCCTGCCGGTTGTTGAGCTTGTGGCTGAAGTCTTCCAGTTCCCGGGCCACCCTTGCGGCCTTGTTGCCCGATGTCTGCAGGGTATCCATCAGTTGCGTAAAGTTAGTGGCCAGCTGGTCATCCATCACGAGGCGGCCCAGCGTGCCCTGTCCGCTCCGGATGCGGTTGCTCATGTGAGTAAAATCGCGGGTCAGGCCGGCTGCCGACTGCCCGGTCTGTTCCAGGCTGGTCATCACCCGGGTGAACCGCTGGCCCATGCTGGTATCCGAAAGCAGCCTGCCCGCAACGCCCCGGCCGTTGCGCATGATCTGGCTGAGTTCGGCAAGGTTGGTCACCAGTTGCTCGGCCTTCTGGCCGGTATTGGTCAGGGTAGCCATCAGGGTTTCAATTTCTACCGGCTCTGCAGTGGCAATCTGGTCGTTGTCGGCGATGCCGGCTGTAGAGGCTCCGCCGCCTGATATTGTTACCACCTTATCGCCCATGATGCCTTCCGAACCAATGCTGGCTATGGCGTCTTTTTTGATGAACTGCGCGGCATCCTCTTCAATGAGCAAAGTCACTTTCACGGCCGTATCGTTGAGCAGCGTGACTTGCTGCACCGTGCCTACGTTGATGCCAGAGAACCGTACACTGTTCCCCTGCTGGAGCCCGCTTACATTGTTGAATACAGCGTGAACGCGGGTGCGGGCACCGAACAGGTTTTGCCGGGCACCGATAAAATAAATGCCTGCAATCATTATCATTAATCCGGCGGTTACAAATACGCCCACCTTTATCGTATGTTGAGTCTGTTTGTCCATTTTTTTAAGATTTTAGATGTGAGACCGGAGATGTGAGGCGGGAGAAGTCGCCTGAACGTTGCGTCTCCTGTCTGTTTTATTCAAAGTACGACCGGACCCACTCTTCGCCCGACGCTTCGAGTTCGTCGTAAGTGCCCTCGGCGCCAAAGCGGCCTTCGTTCAGAATTGCGATCCGGTTAGCCGTTATACGGGCACAAGGCATATCATGGGTAATGATTACCGAAGAAACCCCGAAAGTCTCGCGCATGTGCAGAATCAGTTCGCTGATTTCGCGGGAAGTAATGGCATCCAGACCCGTGGTTGGTTCGTCGTAAAGCACGATTTCGGGCTTCAGCACCAGCGTACGCGCCAGGGCAATGCGTTTCTTCATGCCCCCCGACAGCTCGGCAGGCATTTTATGGATGGCCTCCAGCAGTCCTACGTGCTCCAGTACTTCGGCAATGGCGTCCTTCATCTCCCCCTTCGACATCGGATCGGGTTGGCGCCTGAGCGGAAACTCCAGATTCTCACGTACCGACATGGAGTCGTACAGCGCGCCGCCCTGAAACAGGAAGCCTACTTTGCGGCGGATTGCCATCCAGTCTTCCTCCCTGTCCAGCGCCATGATGTTCTGCCCCAGTACGCAGAGTTCTCCTTTGTCAGGGGGTATCAGCCCCACCAGGCATTTGATCAGTACGGATTTGCCCATGCCCGACCGCCCCAGCACCACCAGATTTTCACTCTTGTGCAGGTTAAAAGACAGGCCTTTCAGGATTTTGTTGCCGTCAAATGCTTTATGAATGTTATGCGCCTCAATCACCCGCGGGACACCGGTGTCCGTGCGTGGCTGCCGTTTGAAATATTTTGTTGCTGTTTCGCTCATACGTGGTCAGACGTTAAATGGGAGACGTCAGACAGGAAACCGGAGATTGGCATTTGATTGTTATTCTTTTTGATCTTATATCTCCAGTCTCCCGGCTGATGTCTAGTAAAAGATCAGGTGGGTAATCTGCACGGCCACCAGGTCCATGATAAAGATCAGAAATGAGGCCGCCACCACGGCTGAGTTGGCCGCCAGCCCCACACCGGCGGTGCCGCCCTGGGCATTGTAGCCCTTGTAACAGCCCACGATGCCGATGGCAAACCCGAACAGCACCGACTTGAACAGAGAGGAGAAAATATCGGGGAAGTCCGTAGCCGCGACCACCTTCTGCATGAACAACCGCATGGTCATATCACCCTCCAGATTCATGCCCACCCACGCCCCGATCAGCCCGATACCATCCGCGTAGAACACGAGTATCGGCACCATCAGCGTAGTTGCCAGTACCCGGGTCACTACGGTGTAATTAAAGGCATTGACGCCCGAAACGGCCATGGCATCCAGTTGCTCGGTTACTTTCATGGAACTGAGTTCGGCTCCGATCCCCGATCCCACCTTGCCCGCGCAGATCATGGCGGTCAGCACCGGCCCGATTTCCCGGATAATTGAAAAGCTTACCATAGCGGGGATGTAAAACTCGGCCCCGAATTCTACCATCGTAGGCCGGGCCTGCAGCGTGAGCACCAGCCCGATGATGAAGCCGGAAAGGCCCACCAGCGACAGCGAACGGACGCCCAGCTGGTATAGTTGATTCAGCGTTTCCTGCCATTCGAAGGGTGGCTTGAACAGATTGGTGAAGAACCGGCCCGTAAACTGCGCAAGGCCGCCAGCCGTGACAAAGAAGCCGGCCACCGACGAAGGCATCCAGCTCCAGGCAGTGCGGCTCTCCGTCAGCTGCTCCGGCGGAGAGTTTGTTTCTTTATTTCTATCTGACATAAAATGAGTACAAAAAAGAGGATAAAGTCTTGTACGGAAAACGGGGCAAGAGTTTTCACCAGGGAAGAGAGCAATGAGAAGCGGGAAGTGCGCCGTTCCCGGGTGACCGGAAGCAGCCGGGTAATTGACAGGCCGGAGGCCCTGCCGATAATCGTCACCCGGCCGGAGCCGGGCGGCTGCGGACGGTACCCAAAGGTCTGACAACGAGAAACGGATAACGAATAACCAACAACTACCCTTCCTCTTCCTCCACCCGCACCAGCACTTTGTCAATCCGGTTGCCATCCATGTCGACAATCTCGAAGTGCATGCCGTTCCAGGAAAAGGTTTCGCCGGTTTTGGGAATCTGGCGGGCAATGTTGAAGATCAGTCCGCCAAGGGTGTGGAAGCCGGCCCGTTCTTCGGGGTCTATGTCGGGCAGCTCAAAGTAGGACACAAACTCGTCAAACGGAATCAGGGCGTCGATCAGGTACGAACCGTCTTCCCGCTCCACAATTTCAGCATCCTCTTCCGCGGCTTCTTGCAGGTCGCCTACCATGGCCTCAAAAAGGTCCTTCATGGAAACCAGGCCCTGCACGGTACCGAACTCATCCACCACCACGGCAATGCGGATTTTGTTGGCTTTAAACTGTTCAAGCACCCGGAAGGCTTTCATGGTTTCAGGAATGAACAACGCCTTTTCTACCATGGCGTGCCAGTCTACCTGCTCATTCTGGAGGAGGGTCTGGAGGAATTTCTTGGTATTGATAATGCCGATCACATCATCCAGCGAGTTGCGGCAAACGGGAAAGTTGCTGTACTCCGACTGCAGAATGGTCTGCTTGATGCTTTCAAACTCGTCGTTGATGTCAATCCACTCCACGTCCAGCTTGTTGGTCATGATGGAACCGACGCGGCGGTCACTGAGGGCAAAAACGCGTTCCACGATGTCCTGCTCCACTTCTTCAAACACGCCAAGGTTGGTGCCCTGGGCAATCAGTGAGGTTACCTCTTCTTCCGTCACGGCGGGCTCATCCGATGGTTTCAGCCGGAACAAGCGCAGCAGACCTTCCGTCGAGATGCTCAGCAGCCATACCAGCGGCGCGGTGATCTTCGAGATTACGTTCATGGGCCGTGCCATTACGGACGCAATGACTTCGGGATTATGCATGCCGAGCCGCTTGGGCACCAGTTCGCCCAGTACAAGGGAGAGGTAAGTGATAAAAAGAACGATCAGAAACACGGAAATGCCCTGGCTGTAGTTGTGGAGCTGCGGGATCCGGGCAATATGGGCGGCCAGCAGCTTCGACAGGTTGGCGCCGCTGAACACCCCCGTCAGGATGCCGATCAGGGTAATGCCGATCTGAACCGTGGAGAGAAAAGTATTGGGGGAATTGGCTAGTTCGAGGGCAGCTTCGGCTCCTTTGTTACCTTTCTGGGCTATGCTTTCCAGGCGCGATTTCCGGGAGGAAACAATGGCTATTTCGGCCATTGAGAAGACTCCGTTGATGATCACTAAAAGAAGGATTATACCTATTTCCGAGCCCATGTGGGTTTTTAAACGTTGGCTTGCAGCGCAATATACTATAAAGGTGAAAATAAAGTTCGGATGATTCCGGTGGCGGCCGTTGTGCCGGCCCAGGCACCTGGACGGCGCTTGAAAAGCGGGCAGCCTTGCCAAAGGCAGTATTGGAATAATACCACAGTACACAGGACTGCCACCCCTATATGCAGCTCCTGATATTACACAGACTGCCCGCAATTCTCATGTAAGTTGGGTTACCTTATGCGAAGGTACTTTTACGAAAAACGGCTCACTAAAGTTGCCATTGCCTGTCACTTTTCGAACAAATTATTTGATTTTTTGATGAAAATGAAGGGTTAACTGACAATTATGGGGTGGGCACTTGCAGGTTAAATGTCTATACAATTATTTCCAGAGTACTAAAACCAACCAGCATGTATGAAAAGTAACAAAAATTCACCAAAATCACTGTGTTCACCCCCCTCCCGCTCCGGACGCGGCGTCAGTCCGGTCAGATACAAGCAACTGGCAATTGTCCTAAATCTGATCTTGTGCAGCTGCTTTGGAGCACAGGCGCAGACGCCCTTTGTGACCGGTACCCGGACCGGCACCCTCCAGAACCAGGTTCCTTCCGACAAGTGGCAGGAGCAGATCCTCAACCCCGACGGCAGCATCAACTGGGGCCAGTACAACTTCGTAGCTGCCAATTACAACCGCAGCGACATTCTCGATTACCGGCTCGGACCGCGGTACAACTATTACCATTCCGGGGCCGGCAGCTTCCCTACGGCCCCTCAGACGGGCTCAGGCGGGTGGTTTCCCGGCCCTTATGATTACGCCTCCACCGATCCGGCCCGCACCGACTGGCACCAGATGTCGGGCCAGCTGCTTTACGCACCGGATGCCGGCAACGACCCGGGCATGGCCCGGGCCCGCACCGGTACCACCATCTGCCTGTCCAATGGCCAGACGGTAAACGACCTCCGGATCGGCTGGACGCCCGACTACGGCAACTACTTCAACGAAAACCCCGATGCTGCCACCCGGCAGGCGGCATGGCTGAGTGCTTCAGGCGGTAGCCTGCCCACACCGGCAATAGCCGTGGCACGGGCCAAATACATGGCCAGCATGTCGGGCATCAGCGTGTTCCGGAACGGAATTGTAGGCATTACCACCACCGGCAACGACCCCAACACCTGGAAGATCGACAACAATGATTACGGCACCTGGCGCATTCAGCCCGAGTACCCGTTTGTGAAGCTGGCCAACGGCAAAGTGCCAACGGCCGTAGCCATGACCCTCAACCACGAGTTTGCCCTGGTGACTGTGTGGGACACGATCAGCCGCAAGGGCCAGCTGGCCGTCATTTCCATCGAGAGCACCCTGCCCCGGGCCGACGCCTTCTACAGCGGCTCGCCTTACTACTGGGGTGTTCCGAATTACGGGCGGGTCAGCCGTCTGAAGCTGCTCGGGTACGTAGACCTGCCCGTAGCGGCGCCTACTTCAGTGCAGGCAACCGCTGATCTGGGCATTGCCATGGGCCGTACCGAAAACGGCGGCGACCAGGCCAGTGACCGGCCCGACTTCAGCCAGCAGGCTGAACGCGACCGGTGGTATAACTGGTCGGGCAACTATTACCAGCAGACCTCCAAAGCCGGCTACGCAGTGATTGCCTCCCGGGCCGAAGACAAAGTGGTATTCGTAGACCTGCAGCCGCTGTATAGCTACCTGCGCGACATGATGTTTACGACTGCATCCAATTACTACGCTACCACCAGTACCGGCATGGGCGACAGCCAATGGCCGCATACGTTCAACCATGCACCGCAGCAACGGCCGGTAGTAACGGCTAGCCTTCCCGTGCCGTCCCCAACGGCCGTGGCAGCCGGTTACCGCCGCGACGGTGCTTTCTTCTGGGACCAGAGCGATTACGACGGCCACACTTTCGGCTCCACCGCCTACGTGGCTTCGATGGATGGCAGCCTGCGGTTGTTTGACGTGGGCATGCTCAATACCCACTCTTCGGGTACCAAGCCTGCCCCTTCCCTGACCCGTACGGTGACCATCGGCAAGAATCCAACCTTTATGGCCTACGGCGTGCAAGGTGGTCCTTCTACCAACAACCTGGTGATCACCTGCCGGGGCGACCGGGCAGTGTACCAGGTCAGGCCGGATGGCAGCGTGGCACAGGTGCTGACAGACAGCCGCCTTCAGGATCCGGTAGCCGCCGAAGTCGCCTTCATGTGGCGCGGCTGCGGCGGGGTTGCTCTGGTATCGGTAATGGACTACAGCGGCAAGCAAGCGGTCAATTACGTAACCCGCCGGTACAACGGCTACAGCGGCACCGACACTGGTTTCCAGTTTGGCTTCGCCACTCCGGTACCGGGTATGCCTTTCATGTTTTCGGTAGCCGAGGTGTTGTAGCTTCCGGCAGGCAGGTGTATTGAGACGGGAGATCTGAGACCCTGAGCCCTCCCTTAACCGCTCTAAGTGGATTCCACTACATCTCCTCTCTATTTGTCCATTCAGTTTCAACCAACTATTGTCAATCATTCACCGGTAATGAAAATCATAAATCTTTTTGATACTTCCCCTTCGCCTGCTTCGGGTGGAGGCAGAACAAGACAGGCTTTGCTGAGCCTGTTGTGCCTGCTACATCTCACCTTTGCCGCAGGCCAGACTACCTGGATGGGCATGACCTTCACGGTGGGCAGCACTCCCGTATCCATCAACTCGCTGGGCCGGCTGATGGCCCCCGGCAACTCGGCTTCGCATCAGCTGAAACTGGTGCAGGCCAGCGACGGAGAAGACGTGCCTGGCAGTGTCGTAAACCTTTCAATGGCCGGCGGCACGGTGGGTTCTTTTCAATATGCCTCTTTGCCGCGCACTGTAACGCTGCACCCCAATACCACCTACTACCTGGTGAGCAGCGAAACCCAGGGGGCGACTCCTGGTACGGCGCTACCACCAGTGTATCTACTACTGAGGTAGCGGCCTGCAATGGCGGCGTATTCTGGGACGGAGGCGGCTGGACCGTTCATGGCGGTTACAACAACATGTTTGTGCCGGTGAGCTTTACTTACGGTCCGCGTGACCCCGACAACGTCACGGACACCTCCAACGGCCTTGATTTTGCTTATTATGAGTTTAATACACTCTATAATCTGGGCGATCACTGGTGGCAGTACCTGCCGGAACTGAGTACCCTGTCGCCGCTGAGAACCGGCACCAAATCAAACTTCGAAATTTCCGGCAACTCGCGTCCTGACAACTTCATCTTCCGCTTTACGGGCTACATTGATGTGCCGGCTACGGGTACTTATACCTTCTACACTTTCGCCGACGATGCCTGCGACCTGTATATCGGCGGGGCGCTGGTGGTATTCAACAAATCGGTGCGTGAAGAGAGCGGCAAAATTGACCTGAAAGCTGGCAAACACGCCATCTCCGTCGTGTTCACCGAGTTACGCAGTGATCAGATTCTGCACCACGTCCGGTACGAAGGGCCGGGCGTAGTCAAACAGAACATTCCGGCCGGCCAGCTGCACCGCGGCGGTACCGTTTCTGCCGATCCGGCTCCGGTGGCAGCCGTTCCGGCAGAGCTAATGCAGCCGGCGCCAATCCCGGCTTCGGGAGGCTTCTCCGGTTTTTACCAGCTCACGGCAAAGCACAGTGGCAAAGTCGTTGACGTGGCCAACGAATCTACAGCCAACGGAGCCCGTGCATTCCAGTGGGTAAACAATGGTGGCCATAACCAGCACTGGTCGCTGCTGGACGCCGGCGACGGGTACTACCGGATCGTGGCCCGCCACAGTGGTAAATCTTTGAGTGTCAGCAACTCCATCGGCGAAACGCAGCAGTCCGACTACACCGGTGCCGATACCCAGAAGTGGCTGATAGAACCTGCCGGCGACGGATTCTATAAGCTTACCAACAAAGGCACCGGGCGGGTACTCGACGTAGCGGGCATTTCTCAGGCCGACGGAGCCCGCATTCTCCAGTGGACCTACAACGGCGGCGACCATCAGAAGTGGCGGCTGGAACAGGTAAGCTCCGGTGCCAGAGCCGCGGCTGACAAGATGGACCCTGCTGCGTCTGACCCGCAGATTTTGATGTTCCCCAATCCGGCCACGGACAAGGTACAGATCAACTACAATGCCGGGGCCGCCGGCAAGGGAAAGGTGACGGTATCCGATGCGGCTTCGCAGCAGGGTCTTACCCGCACCTACAGCCTGCAACCCGGCAGCAACGTACTCAACCTCGATGTAAGCAGCCTGAAAACGGGCATTTACTTCCTGCACTTTGCCGCTGACGGCAAGGAGGTAACCCGCAAGCTGGTGGTGGCGAAGTAAGGCCAGCCATCCGCTGATTCAGGCGTCCGCGTCCGGGTCAGCGACCTGGTAAGAAAAATGGTGTACCTGAAACAGCCCTGACGCACCCTGTCAGGGCTGTTTTTTTTGAAGATCCGCCTGACCTGTTGTTGTTTAACAGAAAAAGTCTTTTCAAAATACTTTCTGAGCAGGATCAGGCAAGGAAAATTCAATTTGTTTCGATCAGACGGGGCCTTTTTACGTATTCCTAAAGAAACAATATAATTTGTCAGACTTAAAAAAGAGTATCATGAACCTGAAATCAATTAGTCTTTCGGCCATTGTCATATCATCCCTGGGCTTTTTCTCCTGTAACCGGACACCAGTCGCGGGTGCATACGGAACTGCCCAACCCTACGGAACGGGCCAGCCTTACGGCGTAAACCAGCCTTATGCTACAAATCAGGCCTACGGCAACACCACGCAAAGCACTGCCGTGGCCAATCTCAATACGGTAGAAACCCTTGACGCCGAAATAGACCGCCTGAAGAATGAGCGGCGGGAAATCAGGAACAGCCAGCAGGAAGACCGCATCAGCAACCGGGAGGCCCGTAATCTGCGCCGCGACAACAACACGCAGTTGAAAGCAGCCCGCAAACACCGGAGTGTGCTGAAAAGGGCACAGCGGCAGAGTAATCAGGCGGAAAGGGCCCGGCGGCAGGAAATCCGCGCCCAGCGCCGGCTAGAACGGGCTCAGCGGAAAGCTGACCGGAAATCCCTGCAGTTGCAGCGGTCAAACCAGGACCTGCGGGATAATCGGATCAACCGGAGCAATCAGTAGAGGAAATCTGAACTTGCCGGTGCAGGTATATTTATCTTCTGGTGACTCAGGCAGAAGATGAATACACCTGCCTGTTTTCTCTTTATTCTGTAAAGGAACGGGAGACGGGGCACAATACCGGGAAAGGTTACATACCAGACTTGTTAACTCCTGTCCCTCCGGGCATTACGAAGAACCACCCCCGGCCCCTCCTTGAAGGAAAGAGGGGAGGCTGCACTGCCATTTCCTGCGTAAAGAACAGACATCTGGATAATCAGTGTCAGTGTCCGGATTCAGAAAAGATTCCTTGCATTCCCTCTTTTTATGCAGGCTACCATTATAACACATTTTATAACTAACTGTTAGTCAGATCGCTGCGCCTCCCCTCCCTTTCGGGGCTACGGTTAGGACATGTCTTTCAACTGACTGTAAATCAGCTCGCTGTTGCTCCCCTCTCCTTGGGAGAGGGGCTGGGGGTGAGGTCCCATAAGGGCCCAGACAGGCAGTCGATAAAAAGCACGAAGCAGAGCTTCGCGCTATCGGGAAGGCAGGGATCAGCCGGAACGGTACCTGACTGCTCAGCCGCAAGGCTGCACCCTGCGGGAATGAAGGAGGTAGGAGCAAAGGCTTTCGTCGCTGGTTCAAGCGTGGACGCTTGAACCAGTCGGGATCAGTCTGGAACAAGCCGGTCTGACAATATCTGAATCCGTCGAAAACAACCCGTACCGGATCTATGTTAAATTTTCGTTACCTAACACCATGATTACCAATCTGCAGAGCCGTCCGTAACCCACGGGCGGCTTTTTTTATGCTTCCAACTCTGCCCGACTTTTGATACTTTTAACCATCCCTTCCCCATTCAAAATTCAGCATTCAACATTTATAATTTTCCAAAATGCCTGTTTTCAGCCACTTGCACTGCCACACGCAATTTTCCCTGCTCGACGGGGCCGCCAAAATCACCAGCATGATGAAAAAGGCCCAGGCCGACGGCATGCCCGCCGTGGCCCTCACCGACCACGGGAATATGTTCGGGGCGTTTAAGTTCGTGGCCGAAGCCAACAAGTACAACGTGAAGCCCATCGTGGGCTGCGAGTTTTACCTTGTGAACGACCGGCACAAGAAGTCGTTCAGCAAGGAGGAAAAGGACAAACGCTTCCATCAGCTGCTGCTCGCCAGGGACCAGGACGGTTATAAGAACCTTGCCAAACTCTGCTCTCTGGGCTACATGGAAGGCCTGTACAGCAAGTGGCCCCGCATTGATAAGGAACTGGTGCTGAAATACCATAAAGGCCTGATTGCCACCACCTGCTGCATTGGGGCCGAAGTGCCGCAGGCCATCCTGCACGAAGGGGAAGCCGAGGCCGAGAAACGCTTCCGGTGGTGGCTCGACCTGTTCGGGGAAGACTACTACGTGGAACTGCAGCGCCACGGCATGGGCGAACAGGAGAAGGTGAATAACGTGTTGCTCAAATTTGCGGCCAGGTACAATGTGAAGATCATCTGCTCCAACGACTCGCACTACGTGGACCAGGACGATTACAACGCCCACGACATCCTCTTGTGCGTGAACACCGGCGAGTTGCAGAGCACCCCCGTGTGGAAGGGCGACAGCGACGACGTACAGAAGCCCCGCGGCCACCGGTTCGGGTTCTTCAACGACCAGTTTTTCTTCAAGAAAACGGCCGAGATGGAGAAGCTTTTCCACGACCTGCCGCAGTCGCTGGACAATACCAACGAAATTGTAGACAAGATCACCCCGCCGAAACTGAAGCGGGACATTCTGCTGCCCAACTTCCCGCTGCCCGCGCCCTTTGCCACTGCCGACGACTACCTCGAACACCTCACCTGGGAAGGAGCCAAAAAACGCTACAACGGCCTGCCCCTCACGCACGCCGATACGTCGGGCCTTACCCTGGAGTCAGAGATTGAAGAACGGCTGGCGCACGAACTGCGCATCGTGAAGACAATGGGATTTGCCGGTTACTTCCTCATCGTGGCCGATTTCATCAACGCGGGCCGGGCCATGGGCGTAGCTGTGGGGCCGGGCCGGGGTTCGGCGGCGGGTTCGGCGGTGGCCTACTGCATCGGGATCACCAACATTGACCCGGTTAAGTACAACCTGCTCTTCGAACGTTTCCTGAACCCCGAACGGGTGTCCATGCCCGATATTGATACGGACTTCGACGACGAAGGCCGCCAGAAGGTGATTGACTATGTGGTAGACAAATACGGCAAAAACCAGGTGGCCCAGATCATCACCTATGGCACGATGGCCGCCAAAATGGCGATCAAGGACGTGGCCCGGGTGATGGAACTGCCCCTGCCCGAATCGAATGCGCTGGCGAAGCTCGTGCCCGAAAAGCCCGGTACTACGCTGGAAATGGCCTTCCGCGAAGTACCCGAACTGGCCGAAATCCGCCGCGGCAACGACCTGCGGGCCACGGTGCTCCGGACGGCCGAGAAGCTGGAAGGCTCGGTGCGCGGCTCGGGCATCCACGCCGCCGGGGTGATCATTGCCCCCGGCGACCTCACCGACTACATTCCCGTGAGCACGGCCAGAGACTCGGACCTGCTCGTGACGCAGTTTGACGGCAAGGTGATCGAAGACGCGGGCATGCTCAAGATGGACTTTCTGGGCCTCAAAACCCTCACCATCATCCGCGACGCCCTGATCATGATCAGGAAAAACCACGGCGTGGACATTGACATTGACAACATTCCACTCGACGACCCCAAAACGTTCGAGCTTTACCAGCGCGGCGACACGGTAGGCACGTTCCAGTTTGAATCCGAAGGCATGCGCATGTACCTCAAGGACCTCAAGCCGACGGGCATCGAAGACCTGATCGCCATGAACGCCCTCTACCGGCCGGGTCCGATGCAGTTTATTCCCAACTTCATCAACCGCAAGCACGGCAAGGAGCCGGTAGACTACCCGCACGAACTGCTTGAGCAGATCCTCAACTACACGTACGGCATTATGGTGTACCAGGAACAGATCATGCAGACAGCGCAGATTCTGGCGGGCTACAGCCTCGGCGGCGCCGATTTGCTGCGCCGCGCCATGGGTAAGAAGGACAAGGAGAAGATGGCGAAGGAGCGGGTCAAGTTCGTGGACGGGGCCAGAAAACTTCACAACATCCCGGAGAAAAAGGCCAGCGAAGTATTTGACGTGATGGAGAAGTTCGCCGAGTACGGCTTCAACCGTTCGCACTCGGCGGCCTACTCGGTGGTGGCCTACCAGACGGGCTACCTGAAGGCCAACTACCCCGCCGAATACATGGCGTCAGTGCTGACCCACTCAATGGGCACCATCGAGAAGATCACCTTCTTCATGGACGAATGCAAGCGGCAGAACATTCCGGTACTTGGTCCGGACGTGAACGAATCAGCCACGGCCTTTGCAGTGAACAAGAATGGCCAGATCCGCTTCGGCATGGGCGCCGTAAAGGGTGCCGGTGAAGCGGCGGTAGACGCCCTGATTTCAGAACGGACGGCCAATGGTCCTTTTAAAGACGTATTTGACCTCGCCAGGCGGGTGAACCTCCGGACGGTCAACAAGAAAACCTTTGAAAGCCTCGCCTACGCCGGGGCGTTTGACAGCTTCCCGGGCATTCACCGGGCCCAGTTCTTCCACGACGAGGGCGGTACGCTGATCGAAAAGATCATCAGGTACGGCAACACCGTGCAGTCGGAGCAGGGCAAGGTGCAAGTGTCGCTGTTCGGCAGCGGCGACGGGGGCAGTCTGCCGCCGCCCCGTATCCCCAACTGCGAGCCGTGGGGCGAGATAGACAAGCTGAAAAACGAAAAAGAGGTGGTGGGCTTTTACATTTCCGGCCACCCGCTGGACCAGTTCAAGATCGAAATTCAGACTTTCTGCTCCGACACCATCGACAAGATTGACAACTACCGCGGCAAGGATATGTGCGTGGCCGGCATCGTGACCAAGAACGTGGTGCGGCAGGCCAAAAACGGCAATCCGTTCGTGTTGTTCACGGTGGAAGATTACACCGGTCCGCTGGACATGGCGCTGTTCGGGGAAGACTACGTGAACCTCTCCAAGTACCTCACCGTGGGGCAGTTTGTGTACATCAAGGGCAAGGTGCAGCTCCGCTACGGCACCAACGACCAGTGGGAACTCAAGCCCGTGCAGGTGCAACTGCTGGCCGAACTGCGCAAGAAGATGGCGAAGGGTTTGATGATTAATGTTGACCTGGCGAAAATAAACCAGACGATCATATCCCGCTTCATGGCTGCCGCCCAGTCGCAGCCAGGAGATTGCTACGTAAAAATGATGCTCTTCGACCGGGAGGAAAACATGCACGTGGAGGCATCGGCCCGGAAAATCCGGATATACCCCTCCAACGAGTTGCTGGCGCAGTTGGATGAGATGGAGCTGAAGTATAAGCTGATCTGGTAGGGGGAGGGTTGGTTGTTAGTGGGCGTGCCGGTGAGTCAAGTTCCGCCGTTGTTGGTGAAAACACCAACAACGGCGGAAAAGTTTTAATCGCTACTGCTTTTTTATTTAACATCATTTCTACGTAAAAATGGGATCTGGTATTCAAGAGCCTACAATTGAACAAAAGCAAATTGCATTTAGAATTATTCAGGAAGAGTTAAACAAAACAGAGTATAAGCGCTTGGTAGGGAAAATACCTAATGATAATAGGAACTTAATGATTAAGGATAATTCCATAAGCTTTGCTAAACCTAAAAATGGTAAAACTGAGAGATCGTTTAATTGGTTGGATGTGATTTATAACCGAATTGCGACCAATCGAATTGGAGATATAGGTGAATTTTTCCATTTTAAAAGCTTTGAAAGGGCCTTGCAATTGATTACACAACAGTCTTTGCTCTTATTTTCCCTAGATTCACAATCTGAGAATGATTATGCCGAACTTTCCGAATGGGTGCGTTTCAAAATTACGCGGCCAAAAATCGAGGCCGAATATCCTTCGGGAAAGTGTGGTGGAACATGCCGAAAGGGCACGTATACTACCCAGTTTAAGGTCCGATTTTACCGCAATCACGGTTGAGATTCCTCAGCGGCCAAATAATATTCTTGCACTATTTCAAGGTGCGTAATTTTGAATCACACCCTTCCGAATACTATTACAAATATTCTCGTTCAGATCACTTTCATTTTAATAGTTCCACTATCAGAGATTACAGAGAAAACACCTTTGTTTTCTGTTTTACTAAAAGCTTTCGAAGTGAGAGATTTTGGAGGGAGTATGCACGCAAAGATACAGGAGTAGCGATAGGCTTTAAGTTTAGTAATTTTAATAATCGAAACTTAGTTGGTTATTACTATCAGCTTAGAGATGTCTTCTATGATAACGGATATGCATTGGATTTTATTAACGAAATAAGAGCTAAGATTTCCAGAGTTTGTAAGGTTGACGTTGACTTGGAACCTTATAAATGCATTTGGTTTCCTTATTTCTATAAGAGAGAGAAATACTCTTGGGAAGATGAAACGAGATTAGCTGTTTATGCTGGTAATTATGTGAGAGGTGCGCTTTCAGACCTTATTCACGGTGGTATGCATACAAATGAAAAAGAATATAAGAAAGTTTTTGACGGTTTAAAGAAGATACCCAAGTATAAAGTAGGTTCTTTAGATTCAGGTAATAAGTATATTTCTCTGCCATTTGAAAATTATTTTTTCAATATTGAAGTAAAGGAAATTGTGTGTGGGCGCAAAGTGTCAAAAACTCAAATAGGGATGCTTAAAGAAGCAGCAGGTCTAAATGTTGATGTTTGGCAGCGAAGTTAAAATCAAATCTTCACGACGTTTCCCAACGTTGCTGATGTTTTTACCAACAACTTTTTTGCGACTTATGCCATATAGCGTTTTCTCCCCTATTTGGCAGTGATGCTGTTTTTAGCTAATACAGAATGCTATAGAGGTTCAGTAAATAACTATCAGATATATGTCGGATTTAACAGGTATTGAAAAACTTAAGCTAGAAGATTTATTGAGAATGGAGAATGGCTATATTCTGGACTTTTCTAATCGGTCTCTAACAGAGTTCGTTCTTAGGAGTACTCATATTGATATTTCTGATGAAAAGTATAATTATGACAGCGGCTCCAAAGCTAACAGGCTTCGAGCTTTTTGGAATAAAGAATCAAATTATGCAGTTGCCACCTTGATTTTCGATATGTTGCTATATTGGAGAGAACAGAAGAAAAGGGGCTATAGTGATATTACTCCGGAGGAAGAAGGCCTTTACGGTGCTTGCCTGAAAATTTCAGAAAGATTAAAACAAAACACTCCAGTAGAACATCTGAACGCAATTCAGGCGAACAATGATGATAAAGATTTTTACCTTCTTGCTAAATTGATAAGAGAAGAGATTGAAAAAAACCAACCGGAAGCTGCACTCGACCGGCTTCACACTTTTGCCGTAAAATACATCCGGGAACTATGTAGAAAACGCAATCTTGAGTTTGACCGAGAAGAGCCACTACACAGCATCTTTGGGAAATATGTGAAGTATCTTGTGGCGCAAAACTTAATTCAAACACAAATGACAGAAAGAATTTTAAAGTCCTATATTCAGTTGCTAGATAATTTCAATTATGTCCGTAACAATCAGAGCTTTGCTCACGACAATCCAATCCTTAATTATCACGAAAGCATTTTAATTTTTAATAATTTATCCAGTTTGATAAAATTTATTGAAACAGTTGAACACCATATTATTAGTCGCCAGCAAGAAACAGCCGTTGACTTGGAATCTCTACACTTTTTACCCCGCTAGCGCAGGTATCCACCTTTGCCTTGTACGCCGTTGTTGGTGTTTTCACCAACAACTCCTAACTCCCTCACATAAAGCCAATCAGCCATCTGCATTATAAAAGATTTTTGAACAACGCCACGTCGCCTCTTTCAACGCTACCATTCTGGAGTGGAAACACCTGCTCAAACTGGATAAGTACAAATCTCTGGTTATTGAAAGTCTGGAGTTTCTGGTGCGGGATGAGAGAGTGTCTGTCTACGGCTTTGTAATCATGCCCAACCATTTGCACTACCCTCTGGCGCATGAAAGAACCGCACCTGCGTGAGCATGTACAACGCGACTTTCTCAAGTTTACCGCCCGGCAAATCATATTTGACCTGGAGAAAAACCACCCGCAGGTGCTGGAGAAGTTTTACGTCGGTGCCCGCGACCGCAAGTACCAGATCTGGGAACGGAACCCGTTGTCCATCTATTGCTATACTCCCGCCGTGCTCTTGCAGAAGCTGCACTATATTCACCACAACCCCGTACAGGACAAGTGGCAACTGGTCAGGCTTCCGGAAGAATACGCCTTCTCCTCTGCCCGTTTCTACGCTGGTCACCCCGACTCTTTCGGCTTTCTAACGCACCTTCAGGATTAACTGAACCGGCGTTCCTATGCGCTTTGCAGGCACATGGCAGAGTTGTTGGTGAAAACACCAACAACGGCGTAAAATCTTTTTGCCGCGTCAGGGACGACTACTCACCGGCAACCGGCAAGAAACTTTTTCTCCGGAAGATGTGGTATATACACCCCTCCTGACCCACGGCATAGGTGGTTTCGTGAATCCAGCCGTTTTTGAACAGGAAATTAAAGATATCTATTTCACTGCCAAACAAACGGTCATTGCCCAGTTTGTCCTTGACCCGGTGCTGCCGGAGGGTGCCCGGGCGGATCACTTGTCCGTAATCAATTACAGCAGATACTTCACCCCGCGTAAAAAGTCGTAGGTCTATAATTAATTCAATGTATTGCAGGTCCGGTTTCTGATTGATATCCTCATTGTTGATAAAGATCTGGGCGGGTAGCATGAGGGGCAGGCAAGCCATCACCAGAGAAAGCCATAGACGATTTTTCATAGCCGAAATGATAACAGGTGTACCCGATCAGCCACATTATCCATGCCAAAAATCCGGAAGTATTTCGATAGCGCGAAGTTCAGCTTCATGCTTTTCACACCTATAGTGGGAGCCAGAAAGCTTGTATCGGCCGGAGATCTCTGCTGCTACCCTATTTTCCGCCTCCCTTTCTTCCCGCTTCCGGGAAGACAATGCGGAAGGAGCGGAAATTGTCCGTGACCTGAAATCCGCCGGTGCCGGCATCCGCCAGTGCCTTTTTTTCCGAAGCGTCTGCTTCTTTTTCTTCTGCCGAATATCCACAAATATCATCCTGACATCCATTGCGGGTACAGGCAAGCGGGACGCTTGCAGGAAGGAAGGCACAGGCGGACGCCCGCGCCAGCGGAATGCCTCCCCATCTGCAAACCGCCTGCCTCTCCTGCTGGCCCTCTCTTTTTGCCCATGGACCCAAAACCTTTACCTTTAAGTCAGATAAGACCCGTTTTCGTTCAACAATTCTCCCACGGCCATGAACTACCAGCAAATTATTACTATAGAACCGGGTAAACGCGGCGGCAAGCCCTGTATCCGCGGCATGCGGATCACGGTATACGACGTACTGGAGTACCTTGCTTCCGGCATGACGCAGGAGGAGATGCTGGCCGATTTTCCTTACCTGACCCGGGAAGACATTCTGGCCTGCCTGAGTTATGCAGCTGACCGGGAGAAGCGGTTAATGGTCGTAGAAGCATGAAGCTGCTCTTTGATCAGAACTTATCTCCCCGATTGGTTACGTCATTGACTGACCTTTACCCCGGCTCCAGTCACGTCCATTTGCTCCAAATGGATCAGGTACCGGACCGGGAAGTATGGGAGTATGCGCGGCAGGAGGGCTTTCTGATCGTGACCAAAGATGCTGACTTCAGTGATCTGTGTATGCTCCTTGGCTTCCCACCCAAAATCATCTGGATACGCCGCGGAAACTGTAGCACGCAGGCAATGGAAGTCATCCTCCGCAACCATTTTGGGGATATCACGATGCTGTCCGAAGATGAATACCGAGGAGTACTAACACTTTTCTGATTCTCACGCCGTTGTTGGTGTTTTCACCAACAACTCCTAACTCCCTCACATAAAGCCAATCAGCCATCTGCATTATAAAAGATTTTTGAACAACGCCACGTCGCCTCTTTCAACGCTACCATTCTGGAGTGGAAACACCTGCTCAAACTGGATAAGTACAAATCTCTGGTTATTGAAAGTCTGGAGTTTCTGGTGCGGGATGAGAGAGTGTCTGTCTACGGCTTTGTAATCATGCCCAACCATTTGCACTACCCTCTGGCGCATGAAAGAACCGCACCTGCGTGAGCATGTACAACGCGACTTTCTCAAGTTTACCGCCCGGCAAATCATATTTGACCTGGAGAAAAACCACCCGCAGGTGCTGGAGAAGTTTTACGTCGGTGCCCGCGACCGCAAGTACCAGATCTGGGAGCGAAAATCCGTTGTCAATCTATTGCTATACTCCCGCCGTGCTCTTGCAGAAGCTGCGCTATATTCCCCCACTGGCGCAGGCATCCGCCTGTGCCTATATTTCTTCAAGCGTCCCACTTCTCCCGTACCCGTAGACCGCACGTGCATTGGGCAGGCTGCCGGCAAGCGGACGCTTGTAAAGAGAGCGGCACCGGCGGACGCCTGCGCCATGGGCGTGCGTACTTAGACCTTTTTACCTTTCACATCGCCACTGGCGCAGGCGTCCGCCGGTGCCTTCTTTTCTTAAGCGTCCCGCTTCTTTCTTCTGTCAAAAGTGCGCAAAGCTCGTCCGGACAAGCCTGACGGGTTAAAGGCAAGCGGAGGATGCCCGTGCCAGCGAAGGGGAAGCCACAGGCAAACGCTTGCGTCAGGAAGCGTAATGAAGGCCGAACCCGTGTTTTGAAAATAATCAGCGGCAGAGCCGTATATTGCGCTTGTCAATCGTAAAAGGTCGTTATGGACAACAACGAACGTTTCCGAAGCACCAAAGAAGTACTGGCTGACCTGCTGATCGAAGTGCAGGAAATCAAAACTACCGTCCGGCAGAACCAGGAGCAGACCATAGGGGCTTTTAACCGTTTCGCCGAAGCAAATCTCACTAAGATGGACGAGCAAACCGCTAAAATGGACCAGCAGACTGCCGAACTGAAAGGCGTTCGTGAAGAGGTTCGCGGACTGCGGGAAGAGACGAAAGTATGGCAGCAGCACGAAGAGCGGCTGCGCAAAATCGAAGAAGTGATCTTTAAACGTGGTGCATAATTTCACGCCCGTGAATGCCCTCCCGGCGCAAACTTCCGCGGTAATTGCCCTCACTGGCACAGTCGTCCGCCTGTGCCTTTCGTCAGGCTGTGACGTTTTCTTCAGTTAATACAAATTGATCAACGGGCTTGGCAGATGGTTGTTGGTGAAAACACCAACAACGGCGTGAAAAAAGTATATCTGTTGGTATCTCATTTAAAGAAAATGATTCCCATTCTGCTAACCTGGATTTACATTCTTTTTTAGCGATTCCCTATGGTGTTTTTACGATTACTTTTCTAAAAAACCTGCTTAAACTTGAGTCAATGCAGGACCTGCCTCACCGGTGCTCATCACTTTGCTGGGATTGGTTGCCATCAATACCCTGACCTGTTACTTATCTCTGTTCCTGAAGATTGGTCTGCTCGCCAATGCATTGGTGCTGGTGGTTGGTCTGCTGCTGCTTGCCGGTACTGGAACGCCGTCAAGCAGGTGGGCAAAGACTTTACGGACTGGATAAGAACGTTGCACCGGGTTTCACTTGCGTTACTCATTGCATTGGGCCTGCTGGCCTGGACATCTTCCGTCGGGGAGCCTAATCATTATGATGATGGATTGTATTATTTGCCCTATATCAATTGGGTAAGCCAGTACCCGGTGGTGCCGGGTCTGGGCAACCTGCACGGCCGGCTTGCCTTCAATTCAAATTGGCACCTGCTCAATGCCCTTTTCAGTTTCAATTTCATCAAAGGCGTGTATTTTCATCAACTCAACTGCCTGCTGTTTGCGTTGATGAGCCTATACATCATTGAGAGCATCGACGCCGTTGTACGGCACCGGTTTGGCCCGTCGGACCTGTTAAAAAGCAGCTGGATTGTTTTTACGTACCCACTTATTGTCAACATTGCCTCGCCCGCGCCGGACGTTCCGGTTACCTACCTGAGCTGGATCGTGCTCTTTTTGTTTTTTAACCTGTTGCAGTTAAAAGAAAACAGCGATAAAAGTCTTTTCCTGCCCTTCATCTTTGTTTTTTCCGCCTACCTCATCACGCTCAAGCTTTCATCCGTCATTGTGGGGCTGGTCCCTTTGTTTCTCTTCACCCGGATGTTCGTGAGGGGAAATGCGGCAGCGGCAGTAAAATCCGCGTTGGTCATGGGAATCATCCTCCTGCCCTGGCTCATCCGGAACGTGTACCTGTCGGGCTATGTGGTCTACCCCTTCGCGGCCCTTGATATTCTGAAAGTAGCCTGGAAAATGCCTTACGAGTCCGTGCAGGCGGAAGCCGATTGGGTAGCGGCCTTCGCAAAGGCAATACCCGTGGAGGCGGCCAGCCATACGCCTCTTTCCGGTTGGATTGGCCCCTGGTGGGAGAGCCTGGTCACTTCCGAGAAAATGATCGTGTTGGTGAGCGGAACGGGGTTGTTGGTACTGATCGTCCTGGCCGCTTTCGGGCAAAAACTGCCCAGGCGTTCTCTGCCGCTGTTGTGGATCCTGGCGGCGGGTTTGCTTTTCTGGTTCGTGAAAGCGCCGGCCCTGAGATTTGGGTATGGGTTCATCTTTTTTACTTTCGGTACCGTGATTGCCTTCCTGATTGTGTGCTTGCAACCGCGTTTCCGTTACGCTACCCTGGTCTTCCTGATAATCATTTGTCTGCCGGCCCAATGGCCCGCGTTCAAGGGCTTTGGCGCGATCAAGGGGCAGGTATTCACTTTCCGTCCCTACCCGGATGTGGCCGTACAATCGACCAGGAGCACCTGTTCCGGCCTGGAGCTGTTTTACCCGGCTTCCGGCAATCAGTGCTTCGGGGCACCGCTGCCGTGTACGCCCTATTACCGCACCAATCTTAAGCTGCGAACCGGCAGTTTGGCTGATGGCTTCGAAATGTGCCGGTGAAGATGTGTTTTCCCGTTATGACCGCCGGAATGGCAAAAGCACGAAGCAGTGCTCCGCGCCTTTGCCGTCCGGGGGCTGCCCCCAGGACACTTTTCACGCCGTTGCCGGTGTTTTCACCAACAACTCCTTTACGACACCCACTGGCGCAGGCATCCGCCTGTGCCTGTATCGTCTGAAGCGTCCCGCTTCTCCCTACCTGCCTAAAATCCGCAAAGTTCATCCGGGCAAACCTGGTGGGTATGGGCAGGCGGGGCCCTGGCGGAATAAGAAGGCGGCTGGCGCAAGCATTTCCCCGCTTTCTGAAATTGCACGGCTGGTCATCACTCCATCAGAGGCAAGCCGGTGCCGCCCCGTTTCATTGGGCTATGCCGTCAGCTATTTGTTTGCCGTCGAGCACCGGTGCAAAGTTGATCACGGTGAGAGGAAAGTACTGCTCATCTTCATTGGTGCGGATTACCCCGCTGAAGCGGGCGTGAATGATCAGTTCAAAACTGTCCTCTCTGGTAAATACAATGAAATACGGCTGCCCGGAAACGGCGGTAGTGACCTGTTCCCTTACTCTTTCCGGAATACAGGAGAGGAACTGTCTGAACTGGTCTGCTGAGAAGTAAAAAGAGCCCAGGTAAGCATCATCTTCTCCCCCGATTACGCTAGTCAGCGTGTAGGTATTCTCATCAACCCTTGCCACCAGGTTAACCCAGGTACCGGCAAAATGGAACTCGGTGTTTTTTTCCGCACCCGTTTTGAGGAACGACAGCCCGAAGTCGGGCAAAAAGTCCGTCAGATGCGATATGGTCAGGGCCGGTGGACTGACCAACTGCTGGAGTTCGTCCCATCTCTGATCAAGTTCGGCTATGGGTATGATCAGTACGGGTTCAATTTTTGTCCACTTGTAGATGCATATCTCTCTTCCGTTGCAGAGTCCGTAGAAAAATGTCCGGATTTCCGGGTGAATGGCATAGCTGAATGCCTGTTCCACATCCGCACCTTTCCGGATATCAGCATGGGGTGCTTTAGCGTCAAGGGTAAACAGATAGGTATCTTTAACCTGCAACAGATAGTCCGGTACGTTGCTGACCTTATGCTGCCTGGTGCCGATATACACGAACGGATGCGTCAGGGCTTTGCTCCGGATGATTTTATTTTTACCGTCCGGCTGATAGCCCAGTTTTTCAAGTATAGGTTTTACAATATTTTCTCTTACCCAATCCTCACCGTAGCGGGGATCTTCCAGTGCATTAAAATCAAAGTCTTTGAAAATTTCCATTTGTGGTTTGTTTAAATTACCGCCCGCCCGGAATTTTGCCCTTGCCGGACTCTCCGGGTGCTTACAAAAGTATGAAAGGTGGCATTTCAGATCATGAATGGCTGCACAACCCTATGGTCAGCAATCGTCTGCTTGCCGTTTACCATTCAACAGTGAATGCCCGGGATCACTTCTGCCCGGGTACCTGACGGCAAGTTAAGGGATTGAATAATCCCGGACCCGGTTTCTGAAAAGAATCCTGTTCCTTTTGGCAACGGACCGGGAGGCATCTCACGCAGACAGCGTTTGCAGTTATTCCGGAGAAAATAGTGTTTCTCCTTCGCGAAGCTGTGCTTCGTGCTTTTCACCTGCAAACCTCTGGTTTACATTGCCCGTTAAGTATCCGTGCATAAGTATAGGGTATTTGCCGTTTTGCAATCATGTTTAGCTTTTCCTCTACCCACTTATACCATGAGAAAATGCCTGTTTCTACTGTTCCTGTTGGTGAATACGGCAACATTCAGTCAATCACCGGCCCGGCCGGAAATTTCGCCTGACAGCATTTTCAGGCTGATCAGGCAGCACAGCATTTACCGGAAAGAGGCTGACTGGGACAGCCTGTACACGCAGTTCCGCCAGTATACGGATACAGCCCGTAACCCATACCGGGCCTTTAGCTGGCTTTTTGCCCGTCTGGGTGATCACCACAGCAGTGTGATGCATCTGGGGAAGAAGTACCGGTACCCGTGGCCGCGGCCGGCAAATAAAGCCGCTGAGTATTCCTATCTGCTGAGGTACGAAAATTACAATGCCATTCGGGTAAAGCAGCTCGGGCCACACTATGGCTACATTGCCGTGCCGGGTGTGGCTCTGGACGGCGAAGAGGCCAATAAGTTTATTCAGACTTTCCGCGACAGTATATGTCACGTTTTCCGGGAGCCGGTAAAGGGCTGGATCATTGATCTGCGGGCCAATGGCGGTGGTAATACCTTTCCTATGATGGCCATTCTGGACTTCCTGCTGCCCGACGGCCCTTTTGCAACCGTGCATGGCCCCGACAATGAGGTACTCGAGCAATGGGCGCTCCGGGGAGGGAATACGTATCAGAATGATAAACCGGCTACGCTCAACGGGGCCGGGTGCCGGAAGAAGGAACTACAGACGCCGGTTGTATTGCTTACCAGCCCGGTCACGGTCAGTGCCGGTGAAATGGTTCCCATCGCCTTTAAGGGCCGGAAAAATACCGTCACCATTGGCGATACCACCGGCGGATTGATTACAAGCAATGAATGGACGGACCTCAGTGAAGATACGGCATTAAACATCAGCAACGGCTACGTGGCTGATCGTACCGGCAAACTTTACAAAACGGCGATTGTGCCCGACATTGTGCTTACCACCGGTTATAACTTGTCAGATTTAAGCCGGGACAAACACGTGCAGCGAGCCATTGGATGGCTGGATACCTGGCAAAACAAAACTGTTTCTAAACCATCTTCAGGGAAAAGAAGGTAAGTATCGGTAAGTGTTGCTTACTGGCGCCGGGATCCGCCTGTGACTTTTTACTTGAAGTGTCACGCTTCCAGTATCCTACCTTGCACGGCGCGTGTCAGGGCTGGCTGAACTGGTGTCAGGTCGGCGGCCAAGCAGGACGCTTGGGGAGAGAGGCACCGTCGGATGCCGGCGCCAGTGACAGAATAAGAAGCAGGAAACAGAGCTTTACCTTTCAAGGATAAACCATTACCCCGCCATCCCACCCCTTGCTATCTCTGATTCTTCAATCGTCAGGTTGTGGGCAGCGGCAATAGCTTCCTCGCTCCTGCGGACCAGAGGCTACTATGAGCACGTGCGGGAATACGATGGCCTGCCTGATATGGCCGAACTCTACGCCTTCCGGAAGCCAGGGCAGTTTATCGGATTTTCTCGGGAGAAGTACCGCGAAACCATGCAGAATCTGAACCCGGCTGTAACCGCCAAACGCTGATTTATGAAAACCCTTACGGCCTTCACCGACTGGCGGAATACCGGCATCAGGGAGTTTACACCTTCCGGCTCGGGGACTGGCAACGACTGGCTGCTGGTACCTGACAGCAAAAAAGCCTGGTACAAGATGCCTCAGTGAATGGGGCTCTCCTGAGAATAGTCTCACTTTCGCCTGCAACTCTTCTCCTCACAGAAAAATTATCGGGTTTCCGGGGGAGGGGTAACAGACTTTATGGCAAGTGTTTTTTATTACCGTTTGGGTGGAGAAGAAACCGGCGGACTATCCCTGATCTGACAAGTAAGTGTTGATGAAAACACCGGCAACGGCGGAAAAAGAGGTAAAGGCTCTCCTCTGAGCGGAATCAGAATACGAACCGGTATATCTCTCTTAATGCCAGGGTGAGGGCAAATTTTACCAGTTGTATCTCTTCATCGAAACTGGTATATACCTGATCGGGCAGCCACTGGTCGCGGTCGTCCCGAACGTATACACGCACCCAAACCTCGGCGGGGTTAATGATCAGATAAGCCTGCAGGGATTGTATTTTCCGGTAAGAATCCAGTTTGCTGCCCAGATACTGCAAAGCCGTAGCTGGTGAAAGTACTTCCACCAGCATAACGGGCTCACTGATCTCATAGCCGGGTTCATGGTCGCCGTCTGAGCAGGTGGCTATTACATCTGGCAGCCGGTACTCTTCTTTATTACCAATGGAAAGGCGGATGTTTTCGGTGTACACCCGGCATCCTTCAGGATAAAAATACTCAGCCAGTATGCGATAACAATTCATCACTACCTGATTGTGACTTTTGGTAGTATAGTCCTCACACCGGATGATTTGTCCCTCGGCGTATTCGTACCGTTCCCTTCCCCGGCATCCCGCAGGAGGGCTTCGTACTCATCAACAGAGTAAAATCGTCTCCTTAGCTGTGCATCTCCCATACCTCCAATTTAAAAGGTTTTCTGGAAACCCGCTCCACGGCATAAAAGATTTGACCGCACCTCCCGGACCATTGACCGCTACCCACGGCAGGCATGTATAAAAAGTTGCAGTATTATTTGGAACGATCATTCCAGATTACCTATCTTTACGGAACAAACATTCCAGAATAAATCATGAAGACATTGCAAAACAAAGTAGCCGTCATTACCGGTGGCAACAGCGGCATCGGTTACGCCACCGCCCAGGAACTGGTCAGTCAGGGGGCACACGTATTTATCACCGGCCGGAACCGCTCAGCGCTGCAGGAAGCGATTCAGGAGCTGGGCCATGGCACGCGGGGCCGCATTTCGGATCAGTCTGACCTGCATGACATTGATGCGCTGGTAGAAGAGGTAAAAGAAGCGTACGGGCACGTGGATATTCTCTTTGTCAACGCCGGCGTAGCGGCCCTCGCCCCTTTCGATTCCATCACCGAAGCGCAGTTTGACGCCAACATGGACATTAATTTTAAAGGAGCTTTCTTTACCCTGCAGAAGTTTCTGCCGCTCCTGCGGGAAGGTTCGTCCGTTACGTTTCTGTCGTCGGTGAATGCCTATACCGCCATGCCCAACACGGCGGTGTACGGTGCCAGTAAAGCTGCCCTGAATTCGCTTACCCGCACGGCGGCCTACGAACTGGCCCCCCGCGGCATCCGCGTCAATGCCGTGTGCCCCGGCCCGGTCAATACGCCACTGTTTGGTAAAGTCGGGCTCTCCGAAGAAGCCGTGCAGCAGTTTGCCGGTACCATGCAGCAACGGATTCCGCTCAAACGGTTCGGGGCTCCCCAGGACATTGCCAAGCTGGTATCCTTTATTTCATCGGATGATGCGGCCTTTATCACTGGCAGTGAATACGTAATTGACGGCGGCGTAAACCTGCACCACGTGATGGGCTGATTTTTTGTCCGTTTTTGGAACAAATATTCCAAAATTATAGCTTTGCTGTAGGATGCCGGGAAAGGTTGAAACCCTGCTGGTTTCAGTTCTGTGAGATACCCATCCGCAGCAAAGCTATTTTTTATGGCCCGTACAAAAGAATTTGATGAGAATGAAGTGCTGGACAAGGCCCTGAACCTCTTCTGGTGCCGGGGCTACAACGGCACCTCCATGCAGGACCTCGTGGATGGCCTCGGCATCAGCCGCTCCAGCCTCTACGACACCTACGGCGATAAGCATACGCTGTTTTTAACTACCCTGGAGCGGTACCGTACTATGCAGGCCGCGGCGATGATCCGGATGGTGGAGAACGCAACTTCGGTCCGGGACACGATCCGGGACTTATTCCGGTTTGCGGTCGGTGAGACCGTGGCCGATAAGTTGCAGAAGGGCTGTTTTATGGTAAACTCGGCGGTGGAAGTAGCCGCCACGGATAAGAAAGTGGCCGCGATTGTGAACCGGAACATGCAGGACATCGAAAGTGCCTTCTGCAAAGCCATCGAAAAAGGGCAGCAGCGCGGCGAAATCACTACCCGGCACAATGCCCGGTCACTGTCGCGGTTCATTTTCAACACCTTCTCCGGCCTGCGGGTAGCCGCCAGATCGGGAGCAGATAAAAAAGTGTTTGAAGATGTGGTGGAAGTGGCGCTGTCGGTGCTGGAGTAAAATTTTGGTGGTAATGCCGGTCCGGTTGGTAAAAATTTACAGAAGTGCCTAACCCGTCAGGCAAACCTTCCGTATAGGCATTATGTCTTGTCACTCGCTGATTAAGTAACCTCTAACCTTCGGGTGTCGTCTGCTGGTCAGTAATCTGAACAGAGGTGGCAACACAAAAATGATTCATCTGAATTATAATAATAAAAGGGACAGTCGATTGGCTGTCCCTTTTCTTGTTTTCAGAAAGTTATGATCCTGTCTCCGGGCTACCGGTCGTTTTGCTTCAGCATGTATCTGAAGGTTGCGTTGCCTATGTAACCGCTTTCTCTTCCATTATAACCGAAGCCATTGCTCAGCATCACCCTGACTTTATCGGTTTGCCAGCCAAGGTGTATGCCGGTGTTGTTGATTCCCCAGATAAACTTCTGATACCTAAAGTTCAGGTTGATCGCTACCAGACTTAAATACCTGAACCCATTGTTCCGTCCGAATCGAAGAGACGGATCCCATCCAGTCCGAAACACAACCTGCGGCGTAAAGGAAAATTTTGATTCGGAGCTGCGCTGGAAGGTATAGCCAAACTGCCAGTACGAGTTGAATTTTTTTGTTGAAGTTAGCGTAGTATCAGATGAAGGTGGAATCACAAGACCATCAAAGCCTCTGAACCGGTAGGCGTTCCGCAGCGGAATTTCAACCGAGTAGCCGATGTACCACTTCCGGGTATTGACCAGCAGCCCGGCCCGGCTTTGCAGATCGTAGCCGTTGACTTGCCGTATAGTAGAATTAGTATTGGGCAAAGTTTTGGAGATTTGATCATTAGCGCCATATGAAAGATCCAGCGAAGGCGAAACCGTATATTTTCCCTTCAGCGAAAATTTGGGCGCTACTGCGAGGGCAAAGCTGTACCCGCTACTGGAAAAGAATCGATTAGAAGAGGTTGAATAGAAGCCCCCCGAGAAACCGATTCCGCTCCGGATCGCCGGAATAAACTGGTCGTAGGAAGTGTTGAACGCATAGCTGTTGTCGCGGATACTTCCGATGGCGTTCAGGCCGAAATTTGAACTGAACCGCGGACTGCCGGCCTCCCCGGCAAAGGCCGGGTTATACTGCATGGGCAGCGCTCCTAAAGGAAGTGTCTGACTGTAACCACTCACGGTCAGAAATAATGCAAAAAGGACAGATCCGTACCGGATGATGCTGTGATTCATACAAAGAGTAAAGAATGAGGTAAAAAGAAGGTTTGATCAGCTGCCTTTGAAGTATTGTTCACCAACGGCTCTGCTTCAGCATGTACCGGAAAGATAAGTTGCCCGTGTAAGCATCACTTCCCAGTCCGTCACTGGTAACCAGCCCTCTCCTGCCGAAACCGTTGCTTACCATTACCCGGACCCGTTCTGTTTGCATGCCCAGGTGAAAACCGGCATTGTTGGCACCCCAGATAAACTTCCCGTACCGGAAATTCAGACTGAATGCTTCGGGGGCAAAGTACCGGAATGAGTTTCTACTGTACCGGTTGTACCGGTCCGTTCCGGTCAGGAACACAAGCTGCGGGGTAAAGGAGAACTTCGATTCACTGCTGCGCTGGAAGGTGTACCCAAATTGCCAGTACGAGTTGAATCGTTCCGGCGAAATGTCACTCCTCCCGAAAAGCCGGTACCGGTAGTATTGGTAGGTATTGTGCAGAGGAATGTCCACGGAGTAGCCAATGTACCACTTCCGGGAGTTAATCAAAACCGCAGCCCGGCTTAACAGGTGGTAACCGCTCAGATTCAGAGGCTTAGCAGTTCCCGGCCGGGGATTCCAACTAGTGGCAGAGGAACCATATGTCAGATCCAGAGAGGGCGAAATGGTGTATTTGCCTTTCAGGGAAAATTTAGGCGCTACCGCCACCGAAAATTTATAACCTTCAGATGATGATGAATAAGGAAATGAGGAGGTAAAATAGCCGGCTGAAAACCCGACTCCGCTCCGGATTGCCGGGATGAACTGATCGTAGGAAGTATTTAAATTATACTCGTTGTGCCTGAACCGACTGGCAGTCAGCAGGCCAAGATTAAAATTAAACCGCGGGCCCCCAGCTTCACCGGCGAAGGCCGGGTTATACTGCATGGGCAGTGCCCCTAAAGGAATTACCTGACCATAGCACGCAAAAGACAATAAGATACCACTCCAGACTAAGCCGGCTTTTAAAAATGTACGCATAAAGAAAAGAGGTATTAGAAATTTTCAGAATTGAGGGGCACTACATACGGAACGTTGCCTTTCAGGAACTGATCGGCTTTCCGCTGCTGCCGGGCCTTCTCTTTCATTCTCATAATTGCCCGCCCCTGCCGGCGGCTAAGCGTCCGGGCAACGGCTATAGGTTTGGGTTTGGGTTTGACTTTTTGCACTTTAATTCCGGTAAGTGGAAGCTGGGCAACCGGACTCAGCACTTCCGGCGGCCGGCTCTTTATTCCCGGAATGGGTGCCGGAATGATTGATTCATTTACGTTACGCTCTACCTCAATCGTTTCGGGCAACCGTTTTTCCCGGAAAGGAAGGGTTATACGGGTCATCCGGCTGCGGGTGATTGCTTCTTCCGGATTTCTGGCTTCGGTGACAACATCAGCCACTGCCGGTGTGCTTACCGGAGCCGGGATCAATACGGGCCGGGTTTCCATCGCCACCGGCACCGGCCGGAACAGCGTTACCGTCAGTGTCAATATAAATATCCACGTACCGAAATACGAACCCGTCCAGCGGGGCTCCACCGGCACCAGCAGGCTTTTTTCCAGGTGAGCCGTATCGTACGCCTCCGGCTCTGCGAAAGACTCCTTCCAGAAGGCCAGTTCGTCGCGCAGGGCCGCGTCGGAAGCCAGCCGTGCTTCCAACTCCTGTACCTGGGCAGCGTCCAGGTCGCCCTCCACGTACCGGAAAAGGAGCAGGTCGGGGCTGTTTTCGTCCGCGTCGCTGGTAGTTGGTTTCATATGACGTGAGCCAGTTCTTTGATATAATCTTTTACCTTCTGCCGGGCCCGGAACAGATAAACCTTCACCTGCGCCTCGGTCAACCCGAGAATCTCGCCAATCTCCCGGTATTCGTATCCCTCCATGTCGCGCAGCAGAAGGATTGATTTCTGCAAAGGCGGCAGTTCATTAAGGGTGCGTTCCAGAATGGCTTTGGCATCAAAATCATTTTTCTGAAACACGGGCGGAGCCTGAAAGTCTTCATCGAGTTGCACTTTCCGGGAAGAGGACGTCAGGTAGTCGAGCATGGCGTTGTGCGCCACCGAAAACAGCCAGGGCTTTATCTTTTCCGGGTTGATCTTTTCCCGGTTCTGCCACAGCTTCAGGTAACAATCCTGCACAAGGTCGTTGGTCGCCTCCCGGTCACGGAGCGACTTGTAGAGAAACCGGAAGATGCTCCGGGTGTGCTCTTTTACCGCGTTGTTGTAATCCTGAACTGAAATCATCCGGGGGCTACCTCATGCTGCTGTTCTGGTCGTATGACTGGCGGAGAGGGGAAAAGTTACAGGGGTGAAAAAATAAATTTACGAAAAAGATCAGAATCTTTAATTGAGTTACGCTGGCGGGCATGGCCGGAGCAAGGAAAGTTTTCATCCTGTTTTGAAAAACGGCAGCAAAATAAAGTGACGGGATTCCCGAACAATCCGGTTTTACAGCGGGTTGGAAGTGACAGAAAGGATGGAACTATATTCTGCTCAAAATCATTTACTTTGCAAAGCAGTTCTTATTTCAGTCAGCGCATTGCAGCCTTTCTTGCTTTCCTCTGATTCTTAAGAAGAAACGTACAATTTAAACTTCCAAATCAATAAAAAAATGGGACAAGCGATCGAAATTACTGATGCTAACTTTGACCAGTTGATTGCTGGTGATCAACCTGTACTCGTAGACTTCTGGGCTGACTGGTGTGCTCCCTGCAAGATGATCGCGCCGGTGGTAGAAGAACTGGCGGGTGATTTCCAGGGCAAGGCAGTAGTAGGCAAACTGGACGTACAGGAAAACTCAGCGGTTCCTTCCCGTTACGGCATCCGTAATATTCCCACCCTGCTGGTATTCAAAAACGGTCAGCTGGTAGACAAGCAGGTAGGCGTAGTGCCCAAGACTGTGCTTGCGCAGAAATTACAAAATGCCATTGAAGCTACTGTGTAAACAGACTTTACGCATTGAGAAAAGAGCAGCCCGACGGTTGCTCTTTTTTTGTACCCGTCTGAAGCCAGTGCTGTCTTTCAGAGAGCCCGACAACGAATAACGAGCAACGAACAACTATTACTAGCCTACTCCACTATTACCGGAGCCGGGGCGTTGGTCTTGCGCAGGGGGAGTTGGGGCACCAGCCAGGTAACCAGCCATGCCGCCGCCACAATGAACAGGACGAAGAAATAATTTCGGGTAATGGCGTCTGCAAAAGCCAGTTTTACGCCCTCCTGCAGTCTTCTGGTAAGCGTAGTTGCCCCTTGATCCAGTTGCCGCCGTACCTGGGGCAATCGCGCTTCAGTGAGGTTTCCCGACTGCAATTCCCGCTTTACGGGCTCCGGAACGTAGGGGTCAGTCAGGAGTTGATTCCGGGCCGGCTCATCCTGATGCATTACCGCTTTTTCCAGTAAGCTAGCCTGCCGCTCGGCCATTTGACGGCCGGCACTGGCACTTTCTGTTATGCCTCTGGCCATAACGGCCTCCGGGACTCCTTCACCTACCGGGCCGGCTGGCTGCGCCATGGCATTGCCACCGGGCAGCGCCGGCAGTGACCTTGCCAGTGAAGCAGCCAGCAGGGTACCCATTACCGCCGCCCCCACCGCACCGCCGATCTGCCGGAAGAATTGGCTCGCACTGGTAGACTGGCCGATCAGTTGCAGCGGCACCGCGTTCTGAACGGCCAGCGTATAAAGAGGCATGGAAGGCCCGAAGCCCAGTCCGCAGATCAGCATGTACCCGAACACCTGCCCGAACGTAGTCCCGGTAGTCATACCCGACAGGAGCAGCACCGCCACCAGCAGAATGGCTCCGCCGCCCAGCAGCAGCATCTTGTAATTACCCGTGCGGGCCACGATCTGACCTGACCCCACCGACCCCACAAACATCCCCAGCGAAAGAGGAATGAGGCTGATGCCGGCCCGGGTGGCTGATACGCCCACTACATTTACCATAAACAACGGCAGAAACACTACCACCCCCATAAAAGCCGCACCCAGCAGGAAGAGGGCTACGTTGGCGGTGCTGAATACTTTGTTGCTGAAAAGCTTCAGGTCCAGAATCGGGTTCGGAGAGCGGACGGAGCGGAGGTAAAACAAAATGATACAAACCAAAGACAGCCCGAGCACTCCCAAAGTAGTGGGCGAAGTCCAGCCATAACGGGTTTTGTCGAGTTGCAGGCCGGTCATCAGCGCTATCAATCCGCCGATCAGCAGGGCCGCCGACAGGTAATCGAGCCGCTCCCGCCGGCCGGTCGGCTGCAAAACAGGCATTTTGGTGATAATAAACCATAATGCCAGAGCACCGAAAGGAACGTTTACATAAAACGCCCAGCGCCACCCGGCCACTCCGGGAATGATGTTGCTGCCGTGGTCGGTGAGCAGCCCGCCCATGTACGGCCCGAGTACGCTGGCCAGCCCAAATGTAGCCCCGACAAAGCCCTGGTATTTGCCCCGTTCGGCGGGCGGAAAAAGGTCGGCAATGATGATAAATGCCATGGCAAACAAGCCGGCCCCGCCCATTCCCTGGATGGCCCGGAACAGAATCAGCTGGTTCATGGCGTCACCGATGGGCGGAATGCTGCCAAATTCCCCGGCGAGACCGCACAGGACGGAGCCGGCCAGAAAAATCCATACTGCTGCCAGTTCAATTTTTTTTGCGGCTGTACATATCGGCCAGCTTGCCGTAAATAGGCACCAGCGCCGGGCACCGCACAATGCGCCGTGGACAATGGTCTAGTCAAGAGCACCGAGCCACCAGAATGCCGGGTAGATTAGGTAGTCAGGGCCCCGCTGGTTTTAAGAGAGTGTGTTTAGAATTTAATTGGGTGTTCTTGCCTTCCCATGAAAGCCAGGGAAGATTCACTGTTTTCTCAGTCAGCTGAGCCTGCGGAAGAAATTGCACGATGCGGGGCAGGGCCGTGGCTACAATCGTCTTTTGTCGGCCCGGATCAGAGCCAGGTAGCCTTATCAAGTTGCCGAGTTCAAACAACGCCAGCAGAATGCTTTTTTCGTTGACCTTCTTACCCCCATCAAGCGTGAAGAGTTTTTCCTGAGTAAGCGCTCTTGCATACCGACTGATTAAGCACAGAAGTATACCCACACAACGACTTTCTTCCAGATTACAAGAGTGCCCGTTCTGGATCTTAAAACAGACCACTGCTCTTAAACTGTGGCGGACCGTTCACGTTTGAACCTGAGATTAAAAATTTAATCCGGACCCCTTGTCAGGAATTTGTACAGGCACTCTAAGTCAGGGCGGAAGATTAAAAAAATTTAAGCTAGCTGGTTCCGTTAACCGGAGTACCGCATCAACAGCATCATCAGTCCGGCAAAGGCAGAGACTGACAGCCAGAACAAGTAAATCATTCAGCGAAGGCGTCTTTTCAAAGCTTGCGTGTAAAAACCGATCATAGCGATATCGGGGCTGGTGAACACTTGCGGATTGTGCTTCGAAGGTAATAACCATAAACATCACTGCCCGGATAATTTCGACAGAAAGGCCTTGAACTCCGGTGAATTGTAGTCTGCAACCCCTTCGTGCCGGAAAACAATCTGCCCCTGCCGGTTAATGACAAAGGTGGCTGGAATGGACTGCGTCAGGTAGGCGGACGGAATGGAAGAAGCAGGCAGATAAACGGGAAACTGGTAGCCTTTCTGATCAAGGTAACGCCTGAGCAGGTCGTGGTTCTCGTCAATGGCCAGCATTACAAATGCCACTCCATCGGTACCTGACTCCTGATAGAGCTCGGCTATTCCGGGCATTTCGCTGCGGCACGGTGGGCACCAGGAGGCCCAGACATTCAGAAAAATGACTTTCCCTTTCAGGTCTTGCAGGGAAATGCTTTTGCCGTCAAGTGAATGAAGGGGCAGGTTAAAATCAGCGTCTACCGCGGGCTGTGCCGCAGGAGCGGGGACAGGCAGGAAATAGCCCCGGCTTTGAATGTCTTTTTTCGTCCGTTTCCAGGCCCGGCGCGGAATGTCTTTCCAGAGCAGCCCGCCGATCACCAGCAGGAAAAAAGTTACGGTAATTGCCCACACCCGAAAGGAGCGGTGCACGGGAAAGCCCTTTTTATCTTTGCGCTGGTAAGTCTGCATTCAGACGGCTGTTTGTTTGTGCCTGCAAAGCACAAAAGTAGTAGCTGCACGATTATTGATCCGCCAATTTCGACAGAAAGGCCTTAAACTCCGGTGAATTGTAGTCTGCCATGCCTTCGTGCCGCACCACAATCTCTCCTTCCCTGCTGATTACGAAGGTGGTAGGGATGGATTGAGTGGCGTAAACGGCTGGCAGGGCGCTTCCAACTGAATAAACCGGAAATGTATACTCCTTGCGTTTGACCAGCCGGCGGGCTTTGTCCAGATTTTCGTCGAGGGAGAGCATTACAAAAGCTACTTTGGCCGTATCGGTCTGGTTATACAGCTTCTGGATGCCGGGCATTTCGGCTACGCAGGGCGGGCACCAGCTGGCCCACATATTCAGGAAAATAACTTTCCCCTTCAGTTCTTTCATGGATATTTTTTTGCCATCCAGCGTCCGCAGCATCAGATTATAATTTGCCTTGACTGTACCGGTAGCAGAGGGTTCTGTCTGGGGTTTGATCAGACCGGTAGCCAGCAGGCCCCGCTGCACCCCGGCCGCTACGTCGGTGTGCAGGCCAGTGAGGTACAGTACCAGCGGAACGCCCAGCCACAGGGACCATTCAGCGGCGGGGTGTTTAAGTTTTCTCAGGATGCTCCGGAGCCCGGAAGAATTTTTGCCGTCTGAAATCATTGGTTTTCGTTTGGTACAGTGTTAATTAAGTTCTCTGATACTCCGGATAGGCCTCTCCACGGTGTCATTCCCGGAGGGAACCGCAGCCCGGCGAAGTCAATCTTTACAGAATACGATAAGCTTTGACTATCACTACAAGGATAGCTTCGCTGAGAGAGTTCCCGCCGGGAATGACAGCAGGCGTGTGGTGAAAGACCAGATTATAATTTGTTTACATCTGCACCAGGAATTGTAAAATCCACTTACCTCCCTCCTGCGCTTTCCACCCGGCCCTCCTTCAGCCGCAGGACCTTATCCACGCAACCCGGAATTTCGTCCGGGTAATGGGTTACGTAAATCATGGTCTGGTGCGGATGGCTGCCCGTAATTTCCAGTAACTCTTTGATCCGGTGTTTATAAGCAGTATCCAGTCCCTGACAGGGCTCATCAAGAATTAGCAGCGGCGGCCTTTTGACCAGTGCCCGGGCTACCAGCACCAGCCGCACTTCCCCGGCGGAGAATTGACGGAGCGGAACATCCCGCAGCGGTTCCATGTCCAGCAGTTGCAAGTAAGCCGATGCAACTGCCGCTTCCGCAGGAGTCGGTTTCCGCTGCAAACGGGTAGTATCGCCGAACCCTGAAGCAACGGCCTCGAAGCAGGTGGCACTTTTGGGGTAGTAGGCGTGCAGTTCGGGTGAAACATAGCCGATCTGCCGCTTAATGTCCCAGATGCTCTCTCCGCTCCCTTTTTTGCGGTCAAAGAGGATTATGTCGTTGGCGTACGCCTGCGGATTGTCGCCGTTGACCAGGCTGAGCAGGGTGGATTTGCCGGAGCCGTTCGGGCCGAGCAGGGCCCACTTTTCGCCGGCCATCACAGTCCAGTTTATATTTTCCAGCACTTTAACCCTGCCGTAGGTGATGTTTACGTCTTTCATCTGCACGGCAACCCGGAAAGCGGGTGTCGGCACCGGAGGCAGACTTTCGGGTTGGTAGTGCTGAGCAACACCGTTTCCTGACGCATCCGTTTTCCGGACCTCCCAGCCGGCCAAAAACGCCGCCCGGCTGTACATTCCGGCCACGCCGCCCTTTTTCAATTCGAGTACGTGCGTAATGGCGGGCGGAATCTCCTCTGCCGCTGTAGCCAGAATCAGCTGAACTCCCGTTCGGGAAATATTATCCAATGCCTTGCGCAGCATTTCCCGCGACTGAGTATCCAGTCCCACGAACGGATTGTCGAGCAGGAGCAAAGCAGGTTTGCTGAGCAAGGCTTTGGCAATGAGCACTCTTTTTGTTTCACCGTTGGAGAGTTTCACCACCCGGCGGTCCAGCAGATAGGCAATGTCCAACATCGCGGCAATAGTTTCCAGCTTTTGCTTGCTTTGATGGTTTGCAGTCTCCCTTCCGGCGGTAAAATCTGCGTCCAGCAGAAATTCGCGGGTAAGCGGAAAGTCTTCGGAATCCATCGAATGGAACCGCTGCTGGTAGTACTGATCCGGCGCGTGGCTGATGCGGCTGAAGGAGTGACTGACTGGCACTAACGCAATGCGCTGCCAGGGACTTTCCGGTTCTCCGCTTTCATTCTTCGAAAAATGGTACCGCATGGTACCACTGCCCAACGGAATTTTGCCGGCCACTGCTCCCAGCAGGGTAGTTTTGCCCGAGCCGGCCGGCCCTGCCACTGCCCACTGCTGTCCGCACCGGATGATCCAGTCCAGCTCCGAAAGTACCGGCTGGGCGTACCGGCGGATCGTGGCGTCCTGAAGCGACAGAAAAACGGGGCTGGCGTCAAAAGTTTGCTCCATCGGAAGGCAGTAAAATAAGTTTCTAAAGATACTGTCTGCAATTCTTATTACCATTATATCCCAGAAACCCGTTGCCGGGGCCGGCGTTAAATTCCTTATGCTCAACTACGTGGATGTACTCCTTTTGCTGATCATCGGGCTCAGCGTCCTGAGCGGCTGGCAGAAAGGTTTTCTGATCGGAATGCTGGACCTGTTCCGCTGGATTGGCAGCCTGCTCATTGCCCTGCACCTGTATCCGTACGCGGCTGGCTTGCTCCCGGGGGTGGTTGACTGGTCGGAGGCGTGGATTACACCGGCTGCTTTTTTTCTCGTTTTCGTGCTGGCCAATCTGCTGCTGCATTACCTTGGGTACTTACTGCTGAACCGTATCCCGGAGGAGGCGCACGAACGGAAGGTAAACCGGGCTTTGGGCATCTTACCCGGTCTGGTCAACGGCCTGATTACAGCGGCCATTGCGGCGGTGGTACTGATGCTGCTGCCGCTGTCGGAGGGCATCCGGACGCAGGTGCGGGAAAGCCGTCTGGCGAACTGGCTGGCCAGCAAAACCGAACGGGCGGAAACTGCTCTCTCCCCGATTTTTGGCGGAGCTGTAGAACGTACCCTCACCCGCCTTGCCGTGCGGCCGGCATCGGATGAACTGGTAAAACTGCCCTTTGCCATGACGGATGCGCCGCCCCGGCCGGATCTGGAAAATCAGATGCTGAACCTGGTGAACCGCGAACGGCAGAAGGTGAGTTTGCCTCCGTTGCAGCCTGACCCGGAGCTGACGGCCGTGGCCCGCCGGCATTCCGCCGATATGATGGCGCGCAGCTATTTCTCGCACATGACGCCTGACGGCGTTTCTCCCGAGGAACGAATCCGGGCGGCAAGGGTACGCTTCCGGGTGTCAGGCGAAAATCTGGCCATTGCCCCTACCCTGACGGTTGCCCACAATGGCTTGATGAACTCACCCGGTCACCGGGCTAATATACTGGAATCCAGGTTTGGCCGCGCCGGCATCGGTATTCTGGACGGTGGCGTCTATGGACTGGTGATTACGCAGAACTTCCGGAACTAGGGAGATAATTACGCGTTAATTTTTAACAAGATTTTCTGGATTTGCCCAGCCTTAAACTATATGAGTACTGACCCGACTCCACCTTCCTGGCCCAGGTGGCGGACCACGCTGCACGAGATAATCTTCGAGGCGGAAACTCCGGCCGGCAAAGCTTTCGATATTGCCCTGATCATCAGTGTGCTGCTGAGCATCATAGCGGTTATGCTGGAAAGCGTCAGAAGCATCCGGGTGGTGTATGGGGAGTTGCTGTACGAAATTGAATTGTTTTTTACGATCCTGTTCACCATCGAATACTTCCTGCGGCTGATCACCGTGCGCAAGCCACTCGGGTACGCCACCAGCTTTTTCGGGGTGGTAGACCTGCTGGCTATCCTGCCTACTTTCCTGAGCCTGCTGGTACCCGGTACCCAGTACCTGTTTACGGTACGGGTGCTGCGGCTGCTGCGGGTGTTCCGGGTGCTGAAGCTGACCGAATACCTGGCGGAGGCCGGTATCATTACTACCGCCCTGAAGGCCAGCCGCCGCAAAATCAGCGTATTTATCCTGGCGGTGCTGTCGGTGGTGGTCATTGTCGGGTCGCTGATGTACATCATAGAAGGAGAAGGAAACGGATTTACCGATATTCCCACCAGCATGTACTGGGCCATTGTAACGCTGACCACAGTGGGCTACGGCGATATTTCCCCCCAGACTGGTTTGGGCAAGGCCTTGGCTTCCATGCTGATGCTGATGGGTTACGGCATTCTGGCGGTACCCACCGGCATTGTGACCGTGGAGCTTTCCAAGGCCGCAAAAGCCGGGAAATCGGTTTCCACGCAATCCTGCCCCAACTGTAGCCGGGAAGGCCATGATGAAGACGCGGCCCACTGCAAGTACTGCGGGGAAAGGTTATAGGCAACACAAGACCGGAGACCTGAAACGTGGGACAGGAGAATTGCCCCGTAAATGCCCTCAGACCCGATAGTTCGTGATGAAAACAAGCGGTAAGGAATGAAATCAGGTCATTCCTGCTTCAAATAGAGCCTCATCAGCCGGACTTTTCCGCACTTCGCCCTGTCACCGGACCGGTTCGTCTGGGCTGGCGCGGGCGTACCGCCCGTGCCTCCGGCAAAGGCAGGTTTTTACCTGTCAGCCGACAGGCTTACCCGCCCGGTCAGCAGGTTCTTCCCTATTCAGCACAGCGCTGTTTACGTGGGTTTTTGGCATCCTTAGGCTCCTCAGGCGGCATTTTGCTTATGCAAACCGGTTGCCCCTGCCGGGGCGGCAAGTGAAAACTTGCCACTATCAGAAGGTACGGGCGGGACGCCCGCGCCAGCCCATTCAAGGTTACGAAGTGCTGGATCTGGCCCTCACTTCGCGCCACCTCCGTTCAGTTGTTCCTCAAAGAGCTTCAGAATCCGGCGGTATTCGTCCGTCCAACTGCTGGGTTCCACAAAGGCGTGGTCTTCCATCGGGTACACGGCCAGCTCCCAGTTTTCCTTCTTCAGCTCGATCAGCCGCTGGGTAAGCCGCACGATGTCCTGAAAATGCACGTTTACGTCTACCATGCCGTGGCACATGAGCAGGTGCCCTTTTAGCCCTTCGGCGTAGTAGAGCGGCGAACTGCGGGCATAGGCGAGGCTGTCGGCAAAGGGTTCGTTGAGAATATTGGCCGTGTACGGGTGGTTGTAATGCGCCCAGTCGGTTACGGAACGCAGGGCAGCGCCGGCTTTGAACACATCCGGCTGCGTGAACAGCGCCATCAGCGTGACAAAGCCGCCGTACGAGCCGCCGTAAATCCCGATCCGCTTCGCATCCACGCCGTGGGTTTGGGCCAGCCACCGGGCTCCGTCCACCTGGTCGGTGAGGTCTTTGCCACCCATGTGCCGGTAAATGCCCGTGCGCCAGTCGCGGCCGTAGCCGGCACTGCCCCGGTAGTCAATGTCAAGCACGGTAAAGCCCTGGTCGGCCAGCAGGTTGTGGAACATGTATTCGCGGAAGTACTGGCTCCACCACTTGTGGGCGTTCTGCAGGTAGCCGGCACCGTGCACAAAAATCACGGCCGCGCCGTTTTTCTGCGCCCCGGCCGGGCGGTACAGCCGGGCGGATACGCCGGCTCCGTCACTGGCTCTAAAAGTAACCATTTCCGGCTCCCGCCACGGGTACGACCGGAACTCGTCGGTAGTAGACTGGGTAATTCGCTTAGGTTTTGCGCCGGCTTTGTTTGGCATCAGGTACAGCTCCCATGGTTGGGTGGGCGTAGAGTACCGCAGGGCGATGTGCTTCTCGTCGGGAGAAAGGGTAAATTCATACGCACCGGTGCCTTCCGTCAGCTTCACCGCGTTGCCTCCCGCCACCGGCATGCGGTACAGGTGTTTTTCGCCGGGATGCACCTGGCTGGACAGGAAGTAGAAATGCTTCAGGTCTCTGGAAGGCCGTACGCCGGATACTTCGTATTTGCCTTTGGTGAGCTGCTTCCGGTCGCCGGTCACCACGTCTACGGTGTACAAGTGGGCGTATCCGTCGGCTTCGCTGCCAAACCAGACCGTGCGGTTATCAGCCAGCCAGCCGAACGACAGATAGTTGGGTCCGCCCACCCATGCCTCGTCGCGGTAGCGGTCCAGCGATTTGAATGTGCGGGTTTCGGGGTCGAGCAGCAGCAGCCAGCGGTCCTTATTGTCCTCGGCCCGGGCCCACAGCACCATGAACTTACCGTCGGCGGACCATTCGGGCCGGCCAAAGTAGACTTTCCGGAGGGCCGGTTTTTTGGCAGCTGCGTCTTTAGAAGCTGAATCTTTCTTGCCGGTAGCGGCTTTCTGCGGGTAATCCTTCAGGTAATCGGGTTTATCTTTGATGCCGGGCAGGTTTTCCACCGAAATTGCGTACACGGTATCCCGCTGCCGGTCCAGCACGAAAAGTTCATCGGTGGGGGTGCCAGCGCCTGCCTTTTCCCGTGCCGGCAGCAGTTCGGTGTACCCCGACTCGGTCACGAAAGCCGGCACCTGCGTCCCTTTGCCGTCTTTGGGGGTTTGCGTGAGCTGGTAAATCACGTACCGTTCACCGGGGCTGATAACGGCGTTGGAAACAATCTTATCCTCCACGTAGATTTCTTTTGACCGGCCGGCCCGGTCAGCCTTATTCTGTTCTTCAGTGGCCTTCTTCTTCCTGGTCCGCTCCTTTACCACGCCCAGCCACTTCTGCTGATCGGCTTTCAGCCATTTGTCCTGATCGTTTTCTTTCTCTTCCGTCTTTTTTCCCTTCCGGAAATCGGTCAGTTGCGTCAGTTCGCCGGTGCTCCGGCGCCAGGCAAACAGATTATCTCCCCTCGTGAACAGCACCTGCTGATCATCGTGGCTGAAGGCGGGATTGCTCTCCGTCTCCACGGTGCTGGCGATGCGGATGATCTTGCCGGTGCGGGCATCGAGCCAGTAAATATCACCGTTCTTCACGTACACCCGCTGGGTTTTGCTCCGGTTGCAGAGGCCGCCGGCAGCCGGCAGAGCCCGTCTTTCGGCCGGGGCCACCTTGCGGGGCGTGAGGTTGCTGAGGGAGACGGCGTAGAGGGAGTCGGCTTTATTATGATCCGGATTCCAGTTGAAGAAAATGGTCCGGCTGTCTTCCGACCAGTGGATTTCGGTGGGCGAGGTGCCCATCCACTGCACGGGGTCCCGCATGATTTTTTCGACGGTCAGCGGCGCAAGGGTCTGAGAAAAGGCAGAAAGGGCGAAAAGCAAAAGATAAAAAGAAGCTAATTGCTTGAGCATGGCAGTGGTCGGGTGTTCATTCAAAATTCCCAAAAATATTTTACCAACCGCTGCAACCTTCTCTTTTTCTTATGACTCTTTAGCCCGAACCTGAAGCACATTGGAAGCACAGCTATACTACGACATCCACCAGCCAGTAGTGGAAAGGTGCCGTCTGGGAGACCGCAAGGCGCAGTACGAGTTGTATAAGCTGTACTCAAAAGCCATGCTGAACGTGGCCTTCCGCATCACCAACAATGTGGCGGAGGCTGAAGACGTACTGCAGGAAGCTTTTCTGAGTGCATTCCGGCACATACACGCTTATAAAGGGGATGCTACGTTTGGCACCTGGCTCAAACGGATTGTGGTACACCAGGCACTGGGCGTGATCCGGAAGCGGAAAGTTCACTTTGAGGAGATCGGCGAAAGGGATTATTCTGACGGAAAAGATCAGCCGGACGAGGAAGAGATTGGATTTGAGGTAAGTAAAGTCCGGAAGGCCATCAGCCTGCTGCCCGACGGATACCGGGTGGTGTTGTCGTTGTACCTGCTGGAGGGTTACGACCATCAGGAGATCGGAGAAATTCTGGGCATCAGTGAATCTACTTCCAAATCGCAGTATAGCCGGGCAAAAGCAAAGCTGCTGCAGATATTGAGTTAGTTATTCGTTGTTAGTTATTCGTTATTGGTTATTCAGGTTGAGTACGGAGTATCTGGGCAAAAGTAAAGGGCATTATTGGTTCTTAAACAAATAACTTTTAGAGATTTATGTATCCAACAACGAGTAACCAATAACTTACTTAACTGCTAAAAGCCAATTACTTTATGAGAAATAAGCTCGAAAAATTTGTGGAGGATAACCGGGAGGCGTTTGACGAACTCGAGCCCCGGTCGGACCTCTGGCTGGACATCAGCCTGAAGGTGCTGGATAAGGAAGAAGTTTCCCGGCCAATCTGGTTCCGGCAGACTTTCTGGCGGTATGCCGCCGCGGTGGTAATCCTGCTTAGCCTAGGACTGGGTGTTTTCCAGCTGGGCCGTTATACGCAACGCATGGAATCAGTGGTGATGGAGCCGGCAACCCTGCAGCAGATTGCCCCCGAACTGGCGCAGGTGGAAGCTTACTACAACTCCCTGATCAGTGAGCAGCAGCAACAACTGAATGACGCCGACTTAAAGAATTTGAATGCCGATATGGCCGGAGACTTCAGCCGGGACCTCACGTCGCTGGATTCCGCCTACGTTCGGTTGAAAAGAGACTTGTACAAGGGAGCCAATAAAGAACAGATCGTGAATGCGATGATTCAGAACCTGCAGCTGCGTTCGGAAATCATCAGCCGTCAGATTGAGACACTGAGTAAAATTAAGACTATCAAGGAGGATAACCGGAAAGATGAAAAAATCAGCATATAAGTGGTGGCTGTGCAGCCTGGTCTGCGTGCTGACCACGGCCGGCGCGGCGGCTCAGGAAAAAGACCGTGACCAGCGCTGGGCAGAGGCAGGCCGCCAGATCGGTGAGGCGGTGGAGGAGGTCGGCAAAACGCTGGAAGAGAATTTCAGAGGAATATTCAATGAAGACTTTGGCCGCGAAATGGCTGCCGCCGGGCAGGAGGTGAGCCTCGCCATGCGCAGCCTGACCGGGGAAGCGGTTGAGCTGCGCGATTGGGAGCAAAATTCACAGGGCAGCTTCGACGAGGAAAAAAGCAAAAAAATCTCCCGGACCTTTAAGGTAAAAGCTTCCGATCAGCTTTCCGTCGAAAACAAGTTCGGCAAGGTGCACGTCAACACCTGGGACCGCAGCGAAATTACCGTCGAAATAACCATGACCGGCCGCGCCAACAGCGCCGAGCGGGCAGGGCAGGTTCTGGACGCTATTGATGTGAAGGTGAGTGAAGAGCCGGGCCTGATTTCTTTCCGGACCGGGATCGGGAAGATTCAAAACAGTAACAACAACGGCAAGAAAGGCTTTGAGATCAATTACACCATCAACATGCCCAGAAATAACCCGCTGAAGCTGAAAAATTCCTTCGGCGATGTGTACGTGGGCGACCTGAACGGCAAAGCCGACCTGCACGTGGCTTACGGCGGACTGAAGGCTGAAAGGCTGAACCACAATGAAAACTTCGTAAAGGTAGCTTTCGGCTCCGGAAGCATCGAGTACGTAAAAGGGGGCACGATTGACATTGACTATATTTCCTCCAAGATGAACATTGAACGGGTAGGAAACGTGACCATCAGCAGCGGCTTCTCTAAACTGGCGATTGAAAAAGCGGGTAATATCGAAATGAAAGCCCGTTACGGCGAGGTGCAGATTGGCACTGTGGATAACCTGACCGGCTCGGCGGGCTTCTCCGGCTTCGACGTGGACCACGTGAACGAGAAGATCATTATGAAGGTGCAGTACTGCAATGACTTCGACGTAAAGAGCGTAGCCAAAAACTTCAGGGAAATCAGTCTGGACGGCAGCTTCAGTAAAATCCGGGTCCGGTTCGACCCCGCCACCAGCTTCAACTTCGACGTCAACCTGCAGTTCGCCGAACTGGACGCCAACAACCTGAACAACTTCAGCTTCGTGGAGAAGAAAAGCACCTCAAAAGTATACCGGGGCAACTTCGGCACCAACCAGGGCGGCATTGTCAAGATCAACTCCCGCTACGGCGACGTGAACTTCAACTGGAACGATTAATTTCAAGAGTAAATATCCGTACCCGAAAAGCCGGCAGTAGTGTACAGCCGGTTTTTCTTTTTCCAAACAATACGCTCCGGCCCGGGTTCTTTTCCTGAAAGAAACCAAAGAACAAATGGCTCAATTTGAAGGAAAGAATATTTTAGTGGTAGGCGGTACTTCGGGTATCGGTCTGGAACTTACCCACCAACTGGCCGCTCAGGGAGCCGCGGTGTGGGTAGCCTCCCGTAACGCCTCCGGCCTCCCGGCGGGAGTAAATGAAATCGGGCTGGACGTCACGGGTGATGTATCTGCCCTGACAGCCGCCCTGCCGGACGTACTGCACGGACTTGCCTACTGCCCGGGCACCATTAACCTGAAGCCTTTTACCCGCCTGACGGATGAGGATTTCTCCACAGATTTTCAGATTAACGTACTGGGTGCGATAAAGGTAGTAAGGACGGTATTGCCGAAGCTGAAGAAAGCCGGGAGTGGGAGCATTGTATTCTTCAGCACCGTAGCCGCCCGCGTGGGCATGAACTTCCATACGTCCGTTGCCACGGCCAAAAGTGCCCTTGAAGGACTTACTGTTTCGCTGGCTGCTGAACTGGCCGCCAACCGGGTGCGGGTCAATGCTATAGCCCCTTCCCTTACCGATACCCCTTTGGCGGGAAATCTGCTCTCCACCCCCGAAAAACGAGAAGCCTCCGATAAACGCCACCCGCTGGGCCGCGTCGGCACCCCGGCCGACATTGCCGGCATGGCCCTCTTCCTGCTCTCCGATCAGGCCGCGTGGCTCTCCGGGCAGATAATGCACGTGGACGGCGGCATGTCCACGCTGCGCAGTGTGTGATTTCGACGCTTCGTGCGGCGGAGTTTCATACTTCGGGACTGGCGCAGGCGTCCGCCTGTGTCTCCCTTCCTGCAAGCGTTCGCTTATACACATCCGGCCAACCGCTCCTGCAATCCTTAGCGGTACGGAAAAAGCGGGACGCTTCCGTTAAAAAGGCACAGGCGGACGCCTGCGCCAGCCTGAGTCTGAATCTGGATTTGCGGGACTCAAGGATTAACAGGATTTGATCCCAAAATTCTTTCATCCGGATAATCCGGAAAATCCTGATTCTGACTTCTGATCTTCTGCCATTCATGCACCGATGGATCATTTTCGTCATAAATCTGTTTTATCTGTACCCGGATTGGCCTACTTTACAAGCCACAAGACACCGCGAAAAAAGAAGCAATACTTTGTCTCACCTGCTCCAATACACCGAAAAAGGCCTGTACTGCCGGCAGGCCGACGTGTACATTGACCCCCACCGCACCGTAAGCCGGGCAGTGATTACCCACGCCCACAGCGACCACGCCCGGCGCGGCCATAAATACTACCTTGCCCACCACACTTCCGGACCCATCCTGCGGCTGCGGCTCGGGAAAAACATCAATCTCGAAACGGTAGAGTATAACCAGCCGGTGGTGATAAACGGCGTCCGGATTTCGCTGCACCCGGCGGGTCACGTGGTCGGTTCAGCGCAGGTCCGGCTGGAGTACGAGGGAGAGGTGTGGGTCGTTTCCGGCGACTACAAGACGGAACCGGATGGCATCAGTCAGGCATTCGAGCCGGTACGGTGCCATACCTTTATCACGGAATCCACTTTCGGCCTGCCTATTTTTCAGTGGCAGCCGCAGGCTCAGATTTTTGAAGAAATCAACGCGTGGTGGCGGCGCAACCAGGCAGCCGGCAAAATAAGCCTGATGATGGGCTACTCCCTCGGCAAATCGCAGCGCCTGCTGCATAACATTGACTACGGCATCGGGAAGGTGTTCGTGCACGACACCATCTGGAATGTGAATGCGGCCATCCGGCAGGCGGGAATTGCCCTGCCGGAAGCCATAAAAGTGGACCGGAAGCCCAACCGCGAAGTGTACAGCGGCGGCCTGATCATCGGGCCGATGTCGGTGTTCCGCAGCGACTGGAGCATCCGGCTACAACCTGCCGTAACGGCGACGGCTTCCGGCTGGATGGCCCTGCGGAAGATGCAGCGCAGCCGCACCACGGAGTACGGCTTCGTACTGTCGGACCACGCTGACTGGCCGGGCCTGAATGCCGCCATTGAAGCCACGGGAGCCACAAGGGTAATTGTAACGCACGGCTACGAATCTGCGCTGGCCCGCCACCTCACCGAAAAAGGCTGCGAAGCTTACGAAGCCCACCGCTTTTTCCGGACCGGCCTGCTGCGGGAGGCAATGCCAGCCGAAGGCACGGAATGGGACGAGTAGGCTTGTCAGAATCAGGATT
>JAUJMU010000001.1:225296-1053618 GCA_030446715.1 Cytophagales bacterium
GCAATGCCAGCCGAAGGCACGGAATGGGACGAGTAGGCTTGTCAGAATCAGGATTTACAGGATAAAGGATTCCGGAGATAAAAGTATGATCAGGATAAAAAGATTTCGGGGATAAAAAGAATCAACAGGATAAAACGATTCCGGGCCCTTATCCTGCCAATCCTGTAATCCTATAAATCTTGGTTCAGACAAAAAATCCGGAACAGGCTACCTCCCGTTCCGGACTCCGGCAATTGATAGACCAGACTAAAAGCTAACCGCTAACCACTACTCTTCCGTGTCCATCACTTCTTCCATTTTTTCCAGCTTGGTGTCGGAGTAGGCTCCCGAAGTCTGGTACACGATCTTGCCGGTTTTGTCCAGTACGAAAATATAGGGGATGTCGCGCTGATCCATCTTCAGTGCTTTTTTGTAACTGGCTACCTCGCCTTTGTAGATCAGCACATTCTGGTGCAGTTCGGGAGGTGTACCTTTTTTCAGTTCTTTCTCCAGCACACCGGCACCAGCTTCTTTGAGTCCGCCCAGCATCGGCACAAAATACACATGCAGGTCGTACTCCGGATCAGCCATAAAGTAGGAATAAATATTCTCAAACCACGGGGCCAGCACTTGCTGCGCCTTTTGCGAATACACCAGGCCTACAATGGTATACTTACCCTGTGTGTTTGTCGGAATGGTTACGGTTTTGTTCTGCAGGCTGGTAGCCGTCAGGCTTGGGAAATTCTGCGCCCGGGCGGCCAGGGCAATTGACGCCAGGGTCAGCGTCAGGAGAAATTTTTTCATAGCGGATTACAATTATCGAAAAGTTGAATGGGTAACGTTAATACGCCACTTTTATTCCGTGGTAAGTCTCCTGCTGCTTGTAATCTTTGCGTAGGGGATGTCCGATCCAGTCGGCGGCGCACAGAATCCGGCGCAAATCGGGGTGATTTTTGAACCGTATTCCCACCAGATCGTAGGCTTCCCTTTCGTGCCAGTCGGCCGTCTGCCAGATGTGGCTGACCGTCGGCACTTCGGGCAGTGGCTCCCCTTCCCGGTTTCGCGGGAACCCGACTTTCAGCACCAGGCTGTGCTCATAGGGAATGGAATACAGGTGATACAGGATTTCCATAGTGGCTTTGACCGGACCGTTGTCAATCGCAGTCAGGCAAGAGAGAAAATCAAAGTATGTAGCCTCATTTTCGTGCAGAAAGGCGCATATCTCTGCAATCCGGTCCACCGGCACGGTCAGGCCCGGTTGCAGGACCCCTTCGTCGGCTGCAAGGATAATGCTGTCGCCGAAGTGGCCGGTCAGCAGGGTTTTCAGTTCATTAAAAGTCATGGCAGGAATTTAAGTGCCTGAGCAAAAGGAATAAGGTATCGGTTCCAACGGGAGGCGCTGGTATCCATAACATTGCATACCGAACAACCAATAACCAACAACTATTGAATGGGCTGAAGGTCCGCAGAAGCGGATTGCCGGAGCCGGATTAACATTTAACTTTGCTTTTCGCCTCAGGAGTAAAATTACGGCGAACTTCCGGACTTATCTTCAGGTAGAGGCCAGTCATTTGATTTACTCCGGTAGCCGGCTCCCGCAGGGACAGTCAATGACAAATAACCAATAACGAACAACGAATCATACCCATGGGCAGAGCATTTGAATTCAGAAGAGCCAGAAAAGAGAAGCGGTGGGACTGGATGGCCAGGACTTTCACCAAAATTGGCAAGGAAATTTCGATGGCCGTCAGACAGGGCGGAGCCGACCCGGAGAACAATCCCCGCCTGAGGACCATTATTCAGACCGCCAAAACCAGCAATATGCCCAAAGACCGCGTCGAAGCGGCCATCAAGCGGGCATCGTCCAAGGATGAAAAGGACTACGAAGAATTAGTGTACGAAGGCTACGGCCCCTATGGCGTGGCGATTCTGGTGGAAACCGCTACCGACAACCCGACCCGTACCGTTGCCAGCATCCGGATGTACTTCACGCGCGGCGGTGGTACGTTAGGCAAAACCGGCTCACTGGACTTTGTCTTTACGCGCAAGGGCGTTTTCCGCTTTGATGCTGCCGGGCTGGACCGTGAAGAACTTGAATTTGAAGGCATTGACCACGGCCTGGAGGAGATCACCGGGGAAGAAGGCGAACTGGTTGTTTATACACCTTATACCGAATTTGCCCGGATGCAGAAGTTTCTGGAAGAAAAAGGCATAAACGTTACCAGCGCCCAGTTGCAGCGCATCCCGACCAGCTCCGTCGCCCTGACCGCCGGGCAGGAAGACGAGATCATGGAACTGATCGAGAAATTTGAGCAGGACGAAGACGTGCAGGCGGTTTACCACAACGTGTCCTGAGTTGGAGGGAACAGCCGGTTACCGTACGCCGGCGTTCTCAGTTACCGTATCCGATACCAGCGCCCCGCCCCTGATGCGGATGATGCGACCGGTGCGGGCTGCCAGGTCAAGGTCGTGCGTAACCAGCACCAGCGTAGTTCCGGCCTCGCGGTTCAGCTGAAAAATCAGATCAATCACCTTTTCGCTGGTTTCAGTGTCAAGGTTACCGGTGGGCTCATCGGCAAACAGGATTTTGGGACGGTTGGCAAACGCCCGGGCCAGCGACACCCGCTGCTGCTCACCGCCTGAAAGCTGGGTCGGATAGTGGTGGCTGCGCTGCCCCAGGCCTACTTTCTCCAGCAATTCCCGGGCTACCCGGCCGGCACCTTTCTCGCCGCGCAGTTCGAGAGGCACCATTACGTTTTCGAGGGCCGTCAGCGTGGGCAGCAGCTGAAAGTTCTGGAAGATAAAGCCCACGTACTGATTCCGGACGGCTGCCCGCTGGTCTTCGCTCAGGTCGTCGAGGCGGATATTATTGAGGTGCACGGTGCCCGAAGAGGCGCGGTCGAGGCCGGCGCAAAGGCCCAGCAGGGTGGTTTTGCCGCTGCCCGAAGGCCCGACAATGGAGAAAGTGTCACCGGGTTGAATCTCAAAACTGACATTGTCGAGTACGGTAAGGGTACGGCCGCCGCTCTGGTAGGTCTTGGTTAAATTGCTGACGCGTAATATGCTCATGGGGAAAGGGCTGTTTCACCTAAACAAATAATAGGGAGAATGGATCAACTTAAGGGCATAAATTTGACGAATGGCGGCGGGAGTATCCCGGAAGGCAAATCTCCTTGTCATTTATCCGTAGTATGCATGGGATCAACGTACAAGATAATGCAAAATCATAAATATGTTTTCTTCTGGCTGCTGACCATGCTGACCCTCGCCGGCTGCCAGGCCAAACAAGATACCAGCGAAGCCGGAAATCAGACTGCTTCTGCGCAGGCAGATGGGGCGCAGGAAACCGATCCGCAGCGGCAGAAGACAATTCTGTTTTTCGGCAACAGCCTCACGGCCGGCTACGGCCTCGACCAGGCACAGGCGTTCCCGGCCCTGATTCAGGAAAAACTTGATTCGGCGAAATTCAATTACCGGGTGATCAATGCGGGGCTCAGCGGCGAGACATCGGCCGGCGGAAAGAGCCGCATCAGTTGGGTGCTGCGCCAGCCGGTAGATGTATTCGTGCTCGAACTGGGTGCCAATGACGGGTTGCGGGGCATTCCGCTGGAATCAACAAAGAGGAACCTGCAGGCTATTATTGACACCGTACGGGAGAAGAGTCCGCAGGCGCAGATTGTGATTGCGGGCATGCAGATTCCGCCCAATATGGGCCGCGCTTATACCACTCAGTTCCGGGAGTTGTTTGGGGATCTGGCCAAAGAAAACAATACGGCCCTCATTCCTTTTCTGCTGGAAGGCGTGGGTGGTGTACCACGGCTCAACCAGCCTGACGGCATCCACCCCACAGAGGAGGGCCACCGGATCGTGGCGCAGAACGTATGGCAGGTGCTGCAGCCGGTACTGCAAAGCGGACCGGCGGGTGGAACGTAGGAAACGGCAGCATCAGCAGACAGATCACCGAAATCAGTATTTTTGATCATTCTAACGTAAGTCAGGGATTGGCCGGCGAATACGATAAGATACTTGAGGAGAATATAGCTTCGGTTTTTATACCGCTTGCGGAGAAATATTTAGGTTTCAAAATCCGGAGGAGTGAAGAACTAAAGGATAAACTTCAGACCACCATTGAAAAAGAGCCGGATTTTATCCGGATCGTGGAGGCTGATACCGGCGAACGGTTTATTCTGCACCTGGAGTTTCAGAGTGCGGATGAAGAAGGGATGATCTACCGGATGCAGGAGTATTACGGACTTCTGCGGCGGAAATACCAGTTGCCGGTCAGGCAGTTTGTGATTTATCTGGGGCAGAAGGCCTCGAAGATGCAGACCCAACCGGCCCCGGGAGAGATATTTAAAGGATTTGCTTTGAAAAGTTTGCGGGAGTATTCTTACCGGAACCTGCTGGCTTCGGAGATTCCCGAAGAAATCCTCCTGACAATCCTGGCTGACTTTGAAGGAAAGAAGCCGGTAGAAGTGCTGAACAGCATTTTAAACAAATTGAAAGAAATTACGCCGGAAGAGATTGTGTTACGCAGGTACATCCGGCAATTAGCCATTCTGGCCCGGCTTCGTAACCTGACCAAAGAGACTCAAAAACAAATCAAAGCCATGGGATTAACTTATAATATCACCGAAGACTTCCTCTACCAGCAGGGTCTGGAAAAAGGACTGGAAAAGGGCCTTGAAAAAGGCTTGGAGAGGGGAAAAAAGGAACTCATCCTTGAAATGCTGAAAGACGGATCGTTGCCGCTGGAGAAGATTGCAGCTCTGGCCAAGGTATCGGCTGAGTACGTGAAGCAGGTAGCGGAAGAGCTGCAGAAGTAATAACCTTTATCCCTTCCTTTATGGCTCTTTTGTATACCACCCCTTTTCACTCCGGAGATCTCGGGGCCTACTCCTTTCTGGTGACCGGCGGCGCGGGATTTATCGGGTCCCATATCGTAGAATACCTGCTCAGGCACAGAGCCGGTAAAGTGCGTGTACTGGATGATTTTGCCACCGGCTTTGAACAAAATCTGCTTCCTTTCCGGGAAAATTCCCGTTTTGAGTTCATTCAGGGCGACATCCGTAACCCGGATGACTGCTGCAGGGCCTGCGAGGGAATTGATTTCGTATCGCACCAGGCGGCGCTGGGGTCGGTGCCCCGCAGCATCAATGATCCGGCTACCACCAACGCCGTGAATATTACGGGCTTTCTCAACATGCTGATAGCTGCCCGGGACGCCGGCGTGAAGCGGCTGGTGTACGCCGCTTCGTCGTCTACCTACGGCGACAGCAGCCTGCTGCCCAAAGTAGAAGACCAGATTGGTAAACCGCTGTCGCCTTACGCCGTCACCAAATACGTGAATGAGCTGTACGCCGACGTATTTGCCCGCACCTACGGGATGAAACTGACCGGACTGCGTTACTTCAACGTATTCGGGCCGCGTCAAAGCCCGGAAGGTGCCTACGCGGCCGTAATTCCGCTGCTGATTAAATCCCTGCTGACGGGTACGTCGCCGGTGATTCACGGGGACGGGGAGCAGACGCGGGATTTTACCTTCGTAGCCAATGCCGTGCAGGCGAATATCCGGGCACTTTTTGCGCCTGAAGAAGCGGTGAATCAAGTGTACAACATCGCAGTGGGTGACCGGACTTCCCTCAATCAGCTGTTCCGCCTGCTGAAGAGAGCTGCCCGGTCCGACATCGAACCTACTTACGTGGCACCCCGCCCCGGTGACATCCGCGACAGCCTCGCTGATATTTCCAAAGCCCAAAGGTTGCTTGGTTACCAGCCAACCGTTAAAATTGAGGAAGGATTGAAACTTACACTTAACTGGTTCAGAAATAGTCTGTGAGTGTAAGGGTTGAGGAGTTTTGCCTCAAGTCTACTTACCCCCAACTCCCAAACCCTTTAACTCCTCAACACCCAAACTCCCACACATGAAAGGCATTATTCTGGCCGGCGGCTCCGGCACCCGTCTGCACCCGCTCACCCTCGCTGTCAGCAAACAGCTGATGCCGGTGTACGACAAACCCATGATTTACTATCCGCTCTCCACGCTGATGATGGCGGGCATCAAGGATGTACTGATCATCTCCACGCCACATGACCTGCCCATGTTCCGGAAGCTGCTCAGCGACGGCAGTACCATCGGGTGCAATTTTTCCTACGCCGTGCAGCCTGAACCCAATGGCCTCGCGCAGGCCTTCGTGATCGGAGCAAACTTTGTGGGTAATGACAAAGCCGCGCTGGTACTGGGCGACAATATTTTTTACGGCAGTGGCCTGCGCAAGCTGCTCAGGGCCAACAGCGACCCGGATGGCGGCGTTGTATTTGCCTACCACGTAAACGACCCGGAGCGGTACGGCGTGGTGGAGTTTGACAAGGAAAAAAGGGCCATTTCCATTGAAGAGAAACCTGCTTCTCCCAAATCCAACTACGCGGTACCGGGCCTGTACTTTTACGACAATGAGGTAATATCCATTGCCCGCAGCCTGAAGCCCAGCCCGCGGGGCGAGTACGAAATTACGGATGTAAACAAAGCGTATCTGGAACGCGGCAAGTTGCAGGTAGGCATTCTGGACCGCGGCACGGCCTGGCTCGACACGGGTACTTTTGCTTCACTGATGCAGGCGGGCAACTTCGTGCAGGTAATCGAAGAGCGTCAGGGTCTCAAAATCGGCTGCATCGAAGAAGTAGCCTACCGCGAAGGCTTCATCACTGCCGACCAGCTGGCCCAGATTGCCCGGCCCCTCGTCAAGAGCGGTTACGGTAAGTACCTGATGAGTGTACTGGACTCATGAGGTCAAACAGGAGACGGGAGATTTCAGATTCTGACATCCAGGTAATACCGGAATGAAACGGATGATGCGTATTTACGAAGTGGTGTATGGCTGTAAATCAGAAATCACCTATACAGCCATATAGCCATTCAATCATCATTTGGGTATAAGAAGGCGGAAACGTTCTTTTTGCAGCCGGCTGATCTGCTGCTGATAACTCCGTTCACTGCGCAGGAACTCCTCCTGTACAGCACGCATCTCCTCCATATTCTGCATTGTTTCTTCCTGAATCTTTCTTTTCGGCCAAATTACCCAACTTGCAGGGAAAGGCGGATATGTATGATCAGACTACTGGCACCTGCCCACTGGAAGGACTACCAGTTGGTGGATTCGGGCGGCTTTGAAAAACTGGAAAAATTCGGTGATTACACACTGGCGCGGCCGGAGCCCCAGGCCGTGTGGGATAAGTCGCTGCCGGAAGAAGAGTGGCAGCGTCGGGCCTCCGCTTTTTTCCGGAAGGAGAAGAACAATCCGGAAAAGGGCCAGTGGGAACTCAAACGCGGCATGAAAGACAAGTGGCTCATGGACTACCGCCACGACAGACTGCAGCTGACATTTAAAATTGCCCTTTCTTCCTTCAGGCACGTGGGCATTTTTCCGGAACAGGCCGCCAACTGGGATTATATTTTCGAGAAAACCAGCCTGTTTCAGAATCCGCGTGTTCTCAATCTGTTTGCCTACACGGGTGGCGCTTCTCTTGCCGCCAAAGCCGCCGGCGCCGATGTGGTGCACGTAGATTCAGTAAAACAGGTGGTCAGCTGGGCCCGCGAAAATATGGAAGTCAGCCGCCTCGACAACATCCGTTGGATCGTGGATGACGCTACCAAATACGTAAAACGGGAAGTAAAGCGCGGCAGTCTGTACCAGGGCATTATCCTTGACCCACCAGCCTACGGCCGCGGTCCGGAGGGCGAAAAATGGCTGCTCGAAGAACACATCAATGAGTTTCTGAAACTCTGCGCCCAACTGCTCGACCCGCAGGGCCACTACCTGATTCTGAACCTGTATTCGCTGGGCTTTTCGGCGCTGATCGTGGACAATCTGATCACCTCCTGCTTCGGCAAAGTAGCGCAACCGGAGTACGGCGAACTTTACCTGCCCGATTCATTCAACAAAAAGCTACCTCTGGGCGTTTTTTATAGGTTCAGCAACGTGTAAGTAAATTGACAATTGAAATTGGATAATTGACAATTGGGGCGTGGAAGCAGGCATAAGTGGCAAGGTCAGGCAGCAAAAGTCTGGTTTGCCTTGCCTCTGCCCGATCAGCGCCGGTGAAGTATCATACATTTTCAATTGTCAATTATCAATTGTCAATTAAACCATGAGTGACCGTTTTGTGCGCCTGCAATCCTTTCTCCTGCCATCATTTTACCGGGTACCGGCCATTTGCGTGGCGCTGGTACTGTTTTTTCTTTCTGCCTGCAACGGGTCGGGCCGCAGTGACGATACGCTGCGCTTTTTCCTGCGGGGGAATCTGAAACTGAAAGAAGGAGAATACCGCCAGGCCATCAACTTGTACAGCGAAGCCATCAAAACGGACAAGACTTTTGCCGATGCGTTCAACAACCGGGGAATTGCCCGGTTTAACGTCGGTGACCATCAGGGGGCGGTAGCCGATTACAACGAAGCCATCCGGCTGGCCCCTACTTACACGGATGCTTATTTTAACCGGGCCAACGCCTACGAAAAGATCGGGAAATTTGAGCTCAGCCTCGCTGATCTTAACCAGGTGGCGGAGATTTATAAGGACACGGCCAAGGTTTTTCTGACCCGGGCCTCGGTAAAGGTGCAGACCGACGACTACACCGGCGCCATTGCTGATTTTGACCGGGCTCTTGCCCTTCAGCCCAACAATGCGGAAGCCTACGTCAACCGCGGATTTCTTAAATTCAGTCTCCGCCAGTACGACGAAGCAACTGTTGATTTCGGAAAAGCGATTCAGCTCGATCCCCGGCAGGACTTTGCCTACAACAATCTGGGGCTGATCCGGGCCCGGAAGGGTGAATACGGCAAAGCCCTGGAACTGCTGAATCAGGCGCTGCAACTCAATCCGGAACAGCCGTATTACCTCAACAACCGGGGCTACGTAAAGCTGATGCTGGGGCAACTGGAGGAGGGCATGGCCGATATCCAGTTGTCCATCCGCAAAGACAGCACCAACGGCTGGGCTTACCGGAATACCGGCGTGTACCAACTCAAAAAGAACCAGCCGGGCCTTGCGGCAGCCAGCTTTCAGAAAGCTTTGCAGAAAACTTCCGGCATTGACCTGGTTCACTACTACCTCGGCCTGGCTTACGAAGCCCAGGGCAAAGGGAAAGAAGCTTGCCGCGAGTGGAAAATATCCCATCAGTTGGGCGAACCCGAGGCCCGGCCGCTGGTGGAGCAGAAGTGCCGGTAGATGGGGTTAGAAAGTTAAAGAGTCAGGTACCCGGGCAGGAGTGATTGAGTGTCCTGAATGCCGGGTACTTTCCCTGATTACGCAGGTACTTGCTATCTTTACTTCCACCACATCCGTCACCGGTCAGTCAATCAGGTTTTGATAACCCGCAGGCGGGCCTGTCCTGTAAATAGTGCGTAGGCAAAAGTCCAAACAGATTCAACGAAAGTGCATACTCCCCCGCCAGAAGAAAGCAGCTACGTACTCGATGCAGCTGAACGCATGTTTCTGGAGCGGGGCTACGCGGGAACCAAGTTGCGGGACTTAGCCAACAGACTTCAGATAAAACCGGCTTCCTTGTACTACCACGCTCCGGGAGGTAAGGAAGAACTCTGGCAACTGGTAATGGACCGGGTATTGAAACGGCATCGTTCTCAACTGGTTATTGCTGCCGAAAAGGCCGGTCCTGCCCTGCGCGGTCAACTCGAGGCCATGGCTGGCTGGTTGATTTCCCAACCGCCCGTTAACATGCTTACGCTGATTTCCACCCGGCTTCACGATCCGGACCGGCAGGCTTCTTCCCAATTAGCTGACCGCCTGTACCAGGCAATGATGGAACCTGTCGTCCATATTTTAAAAGCAGCCGTGGTACGGGGCGAAATACGGCAGGTGGAGCCTGACCTGGTAGCCGGTACTTTTCTGGTTTCAATCAATGGCCTGCTCCCTCTGGCTCAGAACGGGCAACTGCCCCGGCCTGCCGGGGAACTGGCGCGGGAACTTATTGGCATACTGCTGGATGGGCTGGTACCGCGATAAAATCTGATAAAAATAAATGCTGTTTATACAAACTTATCTAACTAAAATTAGTTAAAATACTATATTCACCTTAAACCATCTTTTTATGCAAGACCAACAATTAAGTTCACCCCGGCCAGCTCTGACTTCCCGGTCAGCTCCTTCCTATAAGTGGTGGCAGGCCGGTCTGGTGGGTGTGGCCGCCAATGTCATCAGTGCCTTACCGGCTGGGTATAATGGCAATGAAGCTTTTTATAACAATCTGATCCAGCCCAGAATCGCGCCTCCCGACTGGGCTTTTGCTCCCGTGTGGTTATTCAATAATGTGACTTCCCTGTATGCAGGTTTACTGGTTGCCAACTTACCTGGAGCTACCCCCGGCAGGAAAGCATTTTTAGTACTTGAGGGAACCGGGTGGGTGTTGTTCGCCGCCTTCAGTCCGTTGTATTTCGGGTTAAAGAGCCCGGTTTTGGGGGCCATTGATACGGCAGCGGGTTTAGGGGTAACGGCTGCCAGCCTGGCTGTAGCTGCGAGAATTCACAAAAAAGCTGCCCTGTGCATTCTGCCCCGTTTCGTCTGGCTGACGCTGGCCACCTACGTGTCAGTTTATGTGGCGGTCAAAAACCGGGATGCCCTGTTTGACTAAAGGGCAGTGCCCTGCCATCCGGTCATTTTCCTTCCGGTAGTCAATCACGGTTCCCCGTCAGGCGTCTGCTCCGGCCATAATGCGTATGACAGTAACCCGACGCTGATGCTGTCGGGTGTTTGCAACGCATGTCTGTTTTGCGGAGCATTTGCAACGCCCACCAATCCGGGCACAAAAGCCGGAAAGCTGTAAATGCTTTCCGGCTTTTGTGCTTCCGGTCCCCGGTCTCCCTTCTAAAGCCCTTTGTTTACGAAAACGACCTGCATCTTGTCCGCTTTGGCTACTTTCCGGTAAAACTCCACCAGTTCCGGATAGGTGGCCGCGGGGTACCGGCCCTTGTGCATGCTCATCCGGCGGGTGTAGGTCAGCATCCCGTCTCTGGCCTCCATAGCGGCGCTGTAGGAACCAAATTTTGAACTGATCTCCACTTTTTCGGGCACAAACTCAATTCCAAAGCCCCTGGGCAGGTGGTATACCACCGTATCGGTGTCAATAAAATCCATGTTGGTCACCACATCCGTACGGCGGTTTTCCACGGGCGGCGGCACCGAACTCCATGCCGACATCAGGTTGGGGGTCAGAAAAATACGGGTACCGCTTCTGGAGGCGTATTTGCGGACGGTCAGCGACAGCTTCTCGGTCACTGCCGGGATTCGGCCTTTCTGCCGGGTCAGCGAAAATTTGTCCATGTCGAAGCTGGGAATGCTGACCGACTTGTAGAGGTACTTTTTCTGATCCTCCGGGGACAACTGATTGATAACCATCTCCATTTCATCCTGCTGTAGTCCGGTGTACACGGTAGTAGCCTCGGCTACGGCATCGCCGGATGCGTCGAGGGTTACTTCTATGTGCCGCTGCTGCAGGTTATCGGTTGCCTTGTAGGTGGGCGTACGCACCAGCTTACCGCCTTCGGGCGTAGCCAGCAGGGCGTAGCGGTTGCCGGTAAAGCCGCCCATGTACCCGAATGCTTCCGTCTGACTGGTACATTCCAGCCAGATGGTGTCTTTGGGCATGGGTACGCACAGAATCATGTGGTTGGAATGGCTGCTGGGGAAATCCACGGGTGCCAGCGGGGCATTGCTGCCAGCCATTACGGAGGCGCAGTACGAAGTAACGCCGGCCGCCTTCAGCAGGGCCATGGTGTAATTAGAAAGAGCCTTGCAATCCCCGTAGCCTTTTTCCGCCACGGTTTTGGCTTCGAAAGTCTGCCAGCCGCCGATCCCCAGCTGAATGCTGATGTACCGGGTATGCCCCTGCATGTATTCGTATACTTTACGCACCTTTTCCACCGGGTCTTGAATTCCGGCCGTCAGCCTGATTACCTTCTGGCGGGCCTCTTCGGGCAACTGATCGCGCTTGGCATTCAGCTGATAGTACCATTTGCCGAAATCTTCCCAGGTACGCATACTGCCTTTGATGCCGCCCATTTCAAAATCGGTGGGGGCCGTGTACACCACCGGCGTAGTCTCCATGAAGGTAGGGCTGTGCGGCTCTTTTTCACTGGCGGGAATATTTTCAAGTTCCCAATAGTAAACTTTGCCGGCGGGAGTGTTCTGGATGGCGGCTTTGGTGCCGGGAAGGTTCTGCTCGCGGTAGCGGAGTTCGAGACCGGCTGGCATCACCACCTGAAACGAGGCCTGCTCTACGGCAACGTCCATATCCAGTTGCGGATGCCACCTCGGGTAAAATTTGGTAGCAGTAGTAGTTTCTTCATATTCAAACTCAACCGTGCAGGGATACTGAAAATGCTTGAATCTGCCGATTTTCACGCGGCTGCTTTCCATCAGCGAAATGGACGAAACCGCACTTACATCCATCAGGTCACTATTTTTCAGCTTTTCTACCGGCTTGCCATAACTGTCATAGAGGACTCCACTGATGAAGTTTATTTTGTCAAGCTGGCTGTTGTACCCGATTGTCAGTTCGGCGTATTCTCTGGCTTTTTCGTGCAGCAGCGTAATCACCAGGTGGGTTTTCTGAACAGTCTCGGCCGGGCTTTTTACCGTAAAAACCGTTTCGTATTTACGTACCACTGCATGAGCATTTTCTTTCAGATGGGACGCAATGCTGCTTACGGGATAGTTGCCATCAGCGGCTTGCAGCAGGCCGGGCCCCAACAGGAGCCCGGCTGCCATGAGTAATCTTGACATCATAAGAGGCTATTTGAAAACCTGGAAAGGGTCGGCAAGAGTGCAATTTTTCCAGACGATATGGGCACAGGCAAGGTGAAGAAAGGCCAGATAGTTGTCCACCTTCTTTTCCCATCGGATCAGGATACGCCGGAAGCGGTTCATCCAACTGTGGGTTCTCTCACAGACCCGTCTTCTGGCCCTGTAGCAGGTGTTTTAAGTTCCTGTTTTTCTTCTCCCCGGGCCTTGATGTGATCCTGGTAAAGAAACAAAAAGATGATTGTACGGATGTCCTCATAATCGTAGCCCTTGTCAGCACGGAAGTGCTGCGGATTTTCCTCGTCAGGCAAAGGTGGCAGCAGGGGCATGCTATCCGGCAGGGGTTTCACCTGCTTCTTGTCATGCGCATTGGCACCGGTTACCGTCAGGGCGATTGGTAAGCCGCGGGCCTGGGTAAGAATGTGTCTTTTGGTGCCTCCTTTGCCTCTGTGGGTTGGATCAGGCCCTGCGTCGGTAGTGGTTAAGTTGCTACTGATTTAGAAAGATTGTAACGCACAATCATGGGCAAAAAGGCGGATGACAAGCTCATTGAAGAAATCAGACTTGGAGAAAGAGAGCCTCTTTCGGGTGAGTCTTCCCAGCCACTGAATTTTATCGGATGGTATTGTTCAGCGTTCCATATTTTGCGAGAACTAGGCTTTATAACCAGATTGGTTTGCCCGGACTCTTTGCCTGCTTTCTGGTGTTGCCCTGTCTGTTAATAGATGAAATTGCAGGCCTCCCGATCGGAGACGTTGTCACCACTACAGGTAGAAGTCGGAAAAGCTGGTCTGGTAGCGCAATCTTTCGGGAATCCTTTGCCAGAGCATCCTGCAACTTTTCATACTGTGATCCCCTACGTAGAAGGCAATGATTTTCCTGGTTTTGCGGCTGATTACCGTCCAGAGCCACCGCTTCTGGCTTTTTTGACAAAATGCTGCAACTCGCCTACTCTGGCACGTCCTGCCCGATGGGCACATCAGACTTAGAAAAAGAGAGCCGGCTCCAAATCAGCGGATGCTTTTCTCCTTGTTCTTTGAGCCAGACAGAGACCGTTTGCCTTGCTACGCCAAATACTCTTTCAATGCCCTGCATACTGGGTCTTTCAAAATAAGCCCTCAGAATTTCTGCTGAGCCAGCCTGGTCTCACTGTAACGAATGGGCAGCATCTCAAAGTGCTCATATTTACCACACTAAAGTGCCATATTTACCACACCCTTTGCAATGATACTTTTGCTTGCCGCTTTTCTTGTTATGGCCGTTGCTCACTAAATCAATGCTTCCGCAATGAGGACACGTTTTGGTAATCTGAATCATAGTCTTATCCTTGACTTTCTTGCAAGTTACCCCTTTTGCAAATCAGTCTTAATTCAACCACTACCCGATATACTTGTACTGCCGTAGCAATTTGCTCTGGAGTCAAAAAATGATCCTTACAAGCTGCCATTATTACTTCTTCAAGCTTTTCCCTTTTCAGTCGTTTTGGCATGCTACAGGAAGGGCCCTGTCAACATCCTCTCACTTTATCTGCTCGTTTATACACTCCATTATTGCCTGATAAGAATCAGTACCTGACCTATTACCTGACCTGCAAAACAAAAAGCCCTGCAAACGATTGATTTACAGGGCTTTACACTCCAGCTAGCGTGTCCACGAGGAGAGTCGAACTCCTACACCTTGCGGCACCACCCCCTCAAGATGGCGTGTCTACCAATTCCACCACGTGGACAAGGATTCGGTGCTGCGAAATTAGCAATAAATGGGGTAATTCCACAAAACTGCCCCAAACGCTTTTCAAAAAATAATTCCTGGCTTTGTGAAAACGATTCGGCAAAAGATTATATTTCATATATTTAAACTTCTGTCTGAGTAGCCAGTGGTCCAATGAAACAGCCTACCGGGGATATTGAGCTTTGGGAAGAATTCCGCAATGGAAGCGATGCAGCTTTTGCCCGCATTTACCAGACCTACTTCCGGCTGCTGTACAACTACGGTTGCCAGTTCTGCCGGGACGGTGAGCTGATCAAAGACTGCCTGCAGAACCTTTTCATTGACCTGCGCCGTAACCGTACCAACCTCAGCGTGGTGTATTCGGTAAAGCACTACCTGTACACGGCCCTGCGCCATAAGCTGGTGCGGGAAATGAGTGCCACCCGCAACCAGTCGGTACACCTGCCCGACGAGTACGCCTTCGAGATTGTGATTCCCTACGAAGACCAGCTGATTGCCCGGCAGTTTTCCGCCGGGCAGCGCGAAATGCTGGAACGGGCCCTGCAGCACCTGACCAAAAGGCAGCGCGAAGTGATCTTTCTGAAGTTTTACGAAAACATGAGCTACGAAGAGGTAGTTTCGGTCATGCAACTGGAAGACGTAAAATCGGCCCGTAATCTCGTCTACAAGGCCGTCCGTTCGCTGCGCGACATGTTTCTTACCCAGCCCTGCTGACGCTGCCAGGCATTTTCTCTGAAACCATGCCCTCTTATTTTAAAAATTTCTTTAAAAAATGATGTCATCCGTCAGGAGGCTGTCTCTCAGAGATAATAAGATAATAAGCCGCCTGCCGTATGGATGACCACCTCTACTCTGCCGAAGATTTTATTACGGATGGGCACTTTCAGGACTGGGTACAAAACCCTTCGCCGGAAAGTGACCAGTACTGGAAAAACTGGTTCCGTGAACATCCCGGACACCTGAAAGCCGCCGAAGAAGCCCGTCTTTTTCTCCGGATGACCCGCTTCCGCCAATATGTGCCCACCGTGGCCGATGAAGCCGGAGTATGGCACCGGATCGGGGCAGCTGAAGCAAAAATGGTGTCTCTGAATCCGTGGCGCACCCTTTGGCGCGTAGCGGCCGGCGTACTCCTGCTCCTTGCAGCCGCGGGAGGATGGTACTTTTACCAATATGCGGGGCCTGCTACCGTCAGCACCTCTTATGCCCAGACCCGGATAGTTACCCTGCCCGACGGATCAGTGGTATACCTCAACGCCAACTCTCACCTGAAGTATAACCGGTCGTGGCCGCCCCCCCACGACCGCGAAGTATGGCTGGAAGGCGAAGCATTTTTTGAAGTGACTAAAAAGCGTACTGCCGGCGGCGATGTGAGGTTCAGGGTACACGCCGGGGCGCTGGATGTGGAGGTGCTCGGTACCCGCTTCGACGTAAATACCCGCCACCAGGCCACGCGGGTGGTGCTGACGGAAGGCAAGGTGCGGCTGCGCAGTGAAGACAACCAGGAGATGACCATAAAGCCGGGCGAACTGGCCCACTTTCATGAGAAGGAAGGGCAGTTCCGGAAACAATCCGTTGACCCGGAAGAATATTCTGCGTGGCGTGAAAACAGGGTGATCTTCAATGAATCCACCCTTGAAGAAGTAGCCCGGGGGCTGGAAGACTACTTTGGCTACCAGGTTTCCTTTGCCGACCCGGCCCTGAGAAGCAGGACGTTTCAGGGCACATTCCCCGCCGACAACCCCGAAGTATGGCTCAACACCCTGAGCAGGTCTTTTCCGCTGCGGGTGGATGAAAAAAATAAGAAAGCAGTATTCGGCGCTGATCCCGGTGCAGAACAATAGTTTTCCCCAATAATCAATTGCGTTTATACTTAATCCAAGCCTTATGCGTGTACAAATACCTCTCACCGGCAAAATGGCAATCTGCTGCCGCAGAACCCGGGTTACTGATGACACTTCCCGGCCGGCCGGCGGCCCCTGACGGGTAACAGGCCGGCCGGGTTCACAAAAAAATAATTACCTGAATGCGTCAGGCGTATGGACCGAACGGAATTTTTGGGGTAGTTTTTCGGTAGGGAGAAGTAGTTCACTTCATCCCTGTCAGAAGTTTTTATTCACCTGCCCCCTCTCTATGAACCAGCCTTTAAAACCTTCCGATGTAAAAAAGCTTTTTTTTGCCGCTGCCTGGGTACTGCTGCTGCTTGGCAGTTGCCGGAGAGAGGAGGAGGGACTCACCTCCCGGACGGGCAATCTGGAAATCACTTTCAGGGCCGTCAACTCCACGGTCCGGTTCAGGGGATATTTTCTGTATTCAGAAGCGGTGTATTTTTCTGCGACCCCTGACCGGGAAAATCTATGGCTGAGGAGAGGCGGATCGGGGGTGAACCGGATTGATATCAAAGGGCTGAACCCCGGCAACTACGTAATTGTGGTTGAACTGGAAGGAGGAGGCACCACGGTCGGCTCCGTGCAGGTAACGGCCAGCCAGACAAACCGGTTTGCCTTGTAAATAGTTTTTAGCAGTTAGCGGTTAGCGGGACTGACAGGGGGGTTATGGTTATATGGCTGCATTGCTCATTTCCCGGGCTCCGACAATTTAACCATATAACCATTCAACCTCATTTGTCAGTATCAACATTCTGCCGGGACCGGAAAACTGTATTCCTCATTGCACTTCATGACTGATAAAAAGAAACTGTTCCTGGTACTGATGCTGGCGCTGCGGATTGCGGCACCAGGGCACAGCCAATCCCTGCAAGGCCGGCTGCTTGTATCGGCCAGGCCTCCGCAAAAAAATATCGTGGCTTCGTACAACAAGTACGACACCGGAGGCAATACTTCTGCGGCCCACGATCAGGCGGATGTTTACAAGTGGTCGGCGCAATCCCCCTACCGCGCCGAAGGCTGGGGGTATTTCCGGCCCGACGGTACGGAAGTGCCCTACATCAAACGGGACCGCGACCTTGGGCAGACTTTTGTCTGTGAGGGCACTGCCGCCAAAAACCTGGCAGCGGTCACCGTACGGCTGGGCTTCGGCTCAAATGTGGTGCGGCCGGGCATGTACGGGCAGAACCTGTCCCTGCAGCTATTTGAAGTGACGGGCACCCCGGTGCTGAACACCAATGGCTCAGACGCCGGTACCGGGGCTTATCACGGTTTCCCGCACGACCGGAAGGGTAAAAATATTGATCCTGTCCGGGACGACTATTTTGAGGGCGAGCAGTACAAAAGCCTGGCGGTCTTCCGGGGCTATACTTTTCCCGGTAAAAAAGCCTTTGGCCTGCCCGACGAACAGGCCGGGGTGTCGCCGGACGATCCGCGGCTGAAAGGCAGGTACCTGGCGTTCCGCCTGCCGGCTGCCAGTGCCATCCGGCTGGAGCCGGGGAAGCGGTATGCATTTCTGATTATGATCGACAGCATCGGCAGGGAAAAGGGCTTTACCCTGGCAAACAACTATTACGGCAGCTACGCCGGTGGTCATGCCATCCGCCGGGACGGCAACGGCATCTTTCCGCCGGTGCCCGCCCGGCCGGAGAAAAACTTTACCGATCCGGAGAACACGGCGGCGCTGGCCTCGGCGCATTTCCCGGCGGATTTTGAACAGAGAACCCACATCTCTCCGGGAACGAACGGGTATCCGGATGTGGATACGTGGCGGGACATGGTCTTTTTTATTGAAGCAAGGTAGAAAGGGACACGAACTGCGTGAGTATAAAGAAGAATTGTTAAGATCAGAGCTTATGAAAAGTAACCTGTATTCACCCTTCCGGAAAGGCGCAAAGAGCTGCCTCGTATTTCTGCTCCTGTTGGCGGCCCTGCCCGGCGCTTACGGTCAGCAGCCCTGGACGTGGCAGCCGAACAAGGGAAAGCAGCTATCCATCCTGCTCTTTGGTGATACCAATCTCCAGAACCGCAAAGATCCGGGTGAAGCTTTCCGGCACGTATTGCCCACCCTCCGGCAGGCCGACGTGCGGATTGTAAACCTCGAAGGTCCTTTTGCCGGCACCTCTCAGGACCCCCGCCTGCCTGATGTGCCGCATAAGGAAAACTGGAAGCATTCGCAGCCGGAAATGGTGAAGGGACTGGTACACGCCGGCATTGATATAGTGGGCGTTGCCAACAATGTAACTTACCCGTGGATGGCCCTGATGAGGAGTATTCAGGTTTTACGGGAAAACAACATCCGTTACGCCGGCGGCGGAGAGAACCTAAAAGAAGCTCATGCACCCGTAATCATGGAAAAAACGGTGTGAAAATCGGTTTTTTGTCGTACGCCTGTACCGTTTTTCCCTACCAGCACGCTGCTACTGACGCCGTACCGGGCATTGCTTCCGTACGGGTAGACACGTATTACAAACCAGTGCGCAACCTGGACAAGCCGGGCATGAACATGGAAACCACCACCATTCCCCAGCCCGAAGAACTAAGCCGCATGCGCGACGACATCCGGAGTCTGCGGGCAAAGGCCGACGTGGTCATTGTTTCGTACCACTGGGGCGTGTCGGATCACCAGCCGCTGCTGGACTACCAGGTTACGGTTGCCCACGAAGCGGTTGAGGCCGGTGCCGACGTGATCATGGGTCACGGCAACCACCTGGTGGCCGCCGTGGAAACCTACAAAACCAAACCGATCTTCTACGGCTTGGGCAACTTTGCCTTTGACCGGGAAAAAATGCGTAACCGCCTGAAAGAAGGGCTGGCAGTGAAGGTAGACGTAAAAAACAACAAGCTGGACCGCATTTCCTTCCTTCCGCTGATGCGCGACGAGGCCAGCAACCCGGTGTTTCTAGACCCCGCTACCGGGCCGGGAGCAGCGGTATTCCGGCAGGTAAAAGAACTCACCGGCAATCTGTCGGCCCTGAAAATTGAAGGAAAAGAAATAATCGTATCCGCCGGCCGGATCAGCGCCACCGCCGGCAGATAGTAGCGTCGTTGCAGTGCAACGACGCTACATTGATCCATTTTACCTGTGAACAGCATGAAAGGAAACAAACTATTGCATAAAACAAGCATTGTTGCGGTTTTATTTACCGTACTCATCACTGCTTTTACCGGCACGACTCAGGCCCAGCCGCCTCTCGGTTACCAGTTGCGCCTCGAGCCGGTGTGGTCGCGGGTAGCCGACGCCCTGGGCGAACCGGGTTCGGTAGAAAGTGCCGAGTTTTCTCCCGACGGAAAATACATTGTCAGCGGCACCAAGTACGATCATTCGGTTGTGATGTGGCGCACCTCCGACGGTACCGAATTGTGGCGTCAGTACGCAAAGCAGGAAGTCGAACGGGTCGGATGGTCGGCCGACGGCAAGTACGTAGCCGCCGCCAGTGAAGATTTTCTGGTTACCGTCTACGAATCCAAAACCGGCAAAGTGGTCAAAACCTTAAAGCATACGCAGGGAATTGACGGCCTGACGTGGTCCAACAAGGGCAGTCTGCTGGCTACTGGTGAGGAGGGAGCCCAGGGGGGAACAGGGCCGTCAAAAGGAGTCATCCGGATTTTCAGTATGCCCGCCGGCAACGGGATCAAAGTGCTGGATTTTGGCAGTACCACCAACGAACTGTTCTTTTCCAATGACGACCAGTACCTGCTGGCCGTTGGTCACGGCAACATCAAAATCTACAAGGTGGCCGACTGGTCGCTGGTGCAGACGCTGAAAACGGACTATTACGTAACGTTCACCAGCGGCGTCTTTTCGCCGGATGCGCAGTACGTGGCGGCAGTCGGCAGCAGCAAGGACGTGAGGGGGAACATTTTCGTCTGGGAATGGAAAACCGGCAAACCGGTGAAGCATTTCAACCACACGGGCAAGAAAATAGAATCGGTTACGTGGCACCCCAACGGCCGGTACATTGCCCACGCCGGTCACGATCCGTACATCTACATCTACCGCGTAGCCGACATATTCCGGTACGGCAACGATGCGATTCCGGTGGCGCACAAAGCCTGGGCCGGGGACCACGCCGAGTACATTGATTTCAACGCCGATGGCAGCTTTCTGGTCAGTGCCCACCAGAACGGCCTGATCAAGCTCTGGGTCTGGATGGGAGAAGAATCGGATCTGAATGCCACCCGGCACCAATGGATTCTGAAACAGCAAACTGACGCGGGGAACTAAAGCGACCCGTACCGGCAGATATACGTAAACTTTTGTACCTTACCCGTACCACTGATTTATACTGGTATGAATTGGAGACCATTGTTGTATTTGATAATCAAATAAATGTTCCCCAATTCATCCGTTTGATCATATTCACCTGGTATTTTTCGCCCATGAAAAAACCTATCCTGTACTGCTTCGTCCTGCTCCTGCTGGCAGCTTCCGGAGCGGCATATGCGCAGCCCGCCGATGCCAACTACGACGAGTCGAAAGTGGGGGCATACACCCTGCCCGACCCGCTGCAAGGTCCGGATGGCAGAAAGATCACTTCCGCCAAAGCGTGGACCGGCGGGCAGCGGGCCGCCGTGCTGAACCTTTTTGCCGGACACGTGTACGGCCGGATGCCCGGCAAGCCGAAGAACATGCACTTCAAGGTAGTATCGGAAGACAAAAACGCCCTGGGCGGCAAAGCCATCCGGAAGCAGATTACCGTGTTTTTTACCCGCGCGGCCGATTCGCCCGGCATGGACGTGCTGCTGTACCTGCCCAAAAGCGCCAAAGGTCCGGTGCCGGTGTTTACAGGATTAAATTTCTGCGGTAACCACTGCGTAAGTGCCGACCCCGGCATTGCCCTTTCCGGTAGCTGGATGCGCAACAGCGCCGACTACAAAACCGTCAACAACCAGGCTACCGAAGCCTCCCGGGGCATCCACAGCCGCCGCTGGCCGGTGGAGGAGTTGATTGACAAAGGCTACGGGCTGGCAACCGTTTACTACGGCGACCTCGAACCCGACCACGAAGCCGGCTGGAAAACGGGCATCCGGACCACGATGCAAAAGGAGCTGAACACCAGGCCGGAGGAATGGTCAGCAATCGGTGCGTGGGCGTGGGGTCTGAGCCGACTGATGGATTATCTGGAAACCGACCCCGCTGTAAACGCGAAGCAGGTGGTGGTGACCGGCCATTCCCGCTTAGGCAAAGCCGCCCTCTGGGCTGCGGCCAATGATCTCCGTTTTGCAATGATTGTTTCAAATAATTCCGGGGAAGGCGGCAACTCACTGGCCCGCCGCAACTACGGCGAAACCGTAAAGCGCATCAATACCGCCTTTCCGTACTGGTTTGTGGCAAAGTACAGGGAATACAACGACGCCGTGGACCGGTTGCCCGTAGACCAGCACATGCTGCTGGCCCTGATGGCCCCGCGGCCGCTGTACGTAGCCAGTGCCGAAGAGGACCAGTGGGCCGACCCGAAAGGCGAATTTCTGGGAGCCCGGCACGCGGAACCGGTGTACGCCCTGTTTGGCAAAAAAGGCCTGGCTACGGAAGGGATGCCCGCGGTGAATCAGCCGGTGGGCGAGACGGTCCGGTACCACATCCGCACCGGTAAGCACGACATTACGGCCTATGACTGGCAGCAGTACATGGCCTTTGCCGATAAATACTTCCGGCAAGGTAAAGCGGCAGTCCGGTAGTCCGGTTTTTCTTTGCGAAAACCTTTGCGTTTTTGCGTGAACCAGCTTTTTCACGCAAAGAGAAAAACCGCAAAATAGCTCAGGAGCAAACAATCATTCTTACTTAAGGCTTAAATTCCCGATCATGCACACGAAGCACATTTTGTCTTCCCGGTCAGCCCTGCTGCCGGTCATGCTGGCGGCTTCCCTGTTTGCTGCCTGTACCGGCAAGGGTGACCAGCAGGCAGTCAGTACCGATTCTGCTTCCACTCCGGCTACGCTTACCTCGGCTGAGGAATCTTCGCCTGTAGCATTTGAAAATGTATGGGTGAAGCTGGGCGATTCGGAGGGCGGCATTGACTGCGAATGTGGCATTGCTTCCATTGAGTCGGCGGAGTTTTCACCGGACGGCAAATACATCGTTTCCGGCTCCAAAAAAGGCCGGGACGTGATCATGTGGGAAACGGAAACGGGCAACAGGAAGTGGGAGAAAAAGCTGGCCGAAGAGATTGAAGCTGTGGCCTTCTCCCGCGATGGCCGTTACGTAGCCATTGGCGGCGAAGACAAATCCATTCACATCCTCAACGCGGGTGACGGCAGGGAAGTAAAGCTGCTCAAACTGACCGCCCCCATTGACGGCATGCGCTTCTCCAACAAAGGCGACCTGCTGGTGGGCGGCGATGAGGCCGGCCTGATCCACGTGTGGCGCACTTCCGACTGGAAGGAAACCCACACCGCCAGACAAGGCGACGACGAAGCGGCGGGAGGTCCTAAAGGAAAGCATGCCGACATCAATTCGATTGACTTCACCAGCGACGACCAGTACATGAGCACGGCCGGCCGCAACAGCGTCGTGAAGCTCTGGAAAGTATCGGATATGAGCCTCGTGCGTACGCTGGAAGGTCACACCGGCTCCGTAAAATCAGCCCGTATTTCGCCGGACGGCAAGCTGGTCGCCTCGGCCTCCGCCGACCCGGATACGCTGAAAGGTGACAATTCCGTGCGGGTATGGGATTTTACCGGCCGGCAACTGGCCCATTTCAAACATCCCAAGGGCATGGAAGCGGTGGAGTTTTCACCTTCCGGCAAATTTCTGCTGGCTGGTGGGCGGCAGGGGGGCGGCTACGACGTCAAAGCCACCACCAACGGCTTTGTCTACGCCTACGCCATACCGGCCAATCCGCAAACGGAAGAGATCAAACTGGTAAACAAACTACCCGTTTTCCGCTCCGAATACCTGCATTTTACGCAGGATGGCAAGCGGCTGGTTACGTCGCACGAAGACGGTACGCTGCGGCTGTGGAACGTGAAGGGGCCGGGGGTGAGGCCCCGATAGCTTGCGTCTCAAATCTAAAATCTGCCTTATCATGAAAACCTCCCGCCGACAGTTTCTCCAAACCGCCGCACAGGCAGGCTTTCTGGCCGCAGTGGCCCCGTCCGACATTGCGGGTGCCCGTACCCCCGCCGCCCGTTTTGCCGATACGCCGGGCCTGTTTAACCTGCACGGGCTGATCAAATCGCCGGTAACCATTGCTTCGGCAGACATTGTGCGGGCGGAGAAGGAACTGTTCGTGCGGGTAGTTTCCAAAGACGGCGTCACGGGCATCACGCAGGCCAACCAGCGGATGGAAAACCTCTACTCCATGCTGAACGGGATGATCATTCCTTTCTTTAACGGAAAGGATGCCCGCGACATCGAGTTTCTGGTAGACGAAGTGTACCGCGTGGAGAGCCATTACAAATACGCTGGCATGCCCTTCTGGAACTGCGTGGGCCACGTAGAAATTGCCATCTGGGATATGCTGGGCAAAACCGCCGGCAAGCCGGTGCACCAGTTGCTGGGCAAACCGGTGCGTACCGAGGTGCCGGTGTACCTGTCGAGCCTCACCCGCGAGACTACTCCCGAAAAGGAAGCCGCCGACCTGGCGCAGAAACTGGCCGAAACGGGAGCCAAAGCCATCAAAATCAAAGTCGGCGGCCGGATGCGGAACACGCCGGAAGACGAAGCCCGTACCCGCAGCCTGCTGCCGCAACTGCGCAAGGTGCTGGGCAACGACATCACCATTTACGCCGACGCCAACAGTTCGTACACCGTAGAAGAAGGCATTGCCGTCGGCAAGTTTCTGGAAGATCACAACGTAACCATTTTTGAGGAGCCCTGCCCGTGGGAAGACTACGAGGGCAACCGCAGAGTAACCGCCGCCCTGAAAAAGGTAAAAGTAGCCGGCGGCGAACAGGACTCCAGCGCACTCCGGTTTGCAGATATCATCCGGACCCGCGTGTACGACGTCGTGCAGCCCGACCTGTACTACAACGGCGGCATCATCCGGGGTTACCGGGTGGCACAGATGGCCGCCAAAGCCGGTATGGGCGTGGCCCCGCACAGCCCCAAAGCTGATCCGCTGGAGGCGCCGTTTCTGCACCTGGCCACAGTAATTCCCAATCTGGAAGGTTTTCAGGAATATCCGGCCCGGCCCGGCAGGCAGCCATCGTGGTACACACCCCACATTCTTGTGAAAGACGGTAAGCTTTCCGTTCCGGCGGGGCCGGGGCTGGGCATTGTCTACGACGAGGCAATCTGGAAGAAGGCGGAGAAGGTGTAACCGGTCATCTGCGGGCGGATAAACTGCCAAAACAGATCAGTCTTTCCAGATAAGTTTATCTATCAAAAATCCGGAAAGGCGGTATGGGTGATCAGCGATAAACAGTCCTCGGTTTTACCCGTGGGTGGAAGCGGGTTATGCCGAAACCGTTTAAGTGGTTTTTAATGACTTTTGCCCCTCCCCAACGGTTAAAACCGTGGGCTATTGATACCCATCCTGCTCTGGGGGCCATAGAATCAGCCCTGTTTAACGCTGATTACGAACACCCTTCAGAGGAATGAAATCCGTTTCCGTTTTTTTACTTTGAAGACTGAACCGGAGATGCACTAGTCCACGAACTGACTGCGCAGCTTTTCGCTGGCGTCCCGGAGACAGTTGTTCCACGATGAACCCGTGCCCTCGGCGAACAGGTTATTGCCGGGTACGCCCAGCCGCCAGCGTGCTACCTTGTTGTTGTCGGGGTTGCTGCCTTCTTCCCGCAGGTACACATCAGCGGCTACAATATCGTTGCGGAAGCGCATGACCCGGCGGAGTTCCTTTTCTACCTGGTCTTTTATTTCGGGAGTTTCCTGAAAACCAACTGTCTGCAAGTCCATTTTGATATTATCCACTGAATATTCCATAGCTTTAAGAGATTAAGTTGTCTGGTAAAACAATTTCCGGCCTGATTCCCGGTCAGGCGAGGCAATAACAGTTTTCTGTTTACTGACTCCCCTTATTTGGTAATACGGGTAACCGGGGAAGATGTTCAGATTTCGGGAAATGAGGTATCCAGCCACTGCGCAAGCTGCAGACGGGCAAACCCAGGCAGGATCAGGGGTGATATCAGGCAGTGTGAGGCTAGCCCTTTTGCCGGGCAGCGGCAATGGCGGATAGCAGTTCTTCGTCGGGCAATGCCTCTGACCAGTCTTCGGGTAGCTGGAGCCGGACCGTCTGGGCTTTGCCGCCGGGCGTACATACCACGGTTACGGTTCCGTCGGCGGTGGTTGTTATTTCGGCCGCTTTTTCCGCCGCTGCGCCACTTACGCCGGCAAATGCCTGTATGCAATTCCAGGTGATATTTTCCTGATCAGTTACTTCGCGTCCTTCCATGGGAGAATTTTAGTTTCCGTACAGACGGAAACTGCCGGTCAAATGTTGCTACCCATCTAACTTCGCCCATCTCAGGTCTCCTGTCCGGATCTCACCGCCGGAGCCGGTAAAAGCGGGAACCGATAAACCCGTACAGGAACAGGTAGCCCAGCAAACTGATCAGTTCGATGACCACAATGACCAGATCGTAGCCGCTGCCGGATTTTTCGAGCTTCATGCGGTTGGTCCCCATTTCGGCTCTTAAAAACGCCGCCTGATTTTCCTGCAATGCTATTTCGCTGGTCAGTCTTTGCCGGGCATCGGGGTCGGCATCGGCCTCCTTCAGGTAGGGCGGCATATCAGCTACTGCATTTTCTTCGGCGGCAATCCGTTGAAGCTCCTGCCGCAAACCCGCCGTCCGGATGGTAAGGAGTTGTAGCTGATAGTCCAGATCAATGGCGCGGTGCTTCAGTTTCATCTCTTCCGTGCGGCTCTTGATGGCAAGCATTGAATTATGATAAACGCTGGTAATGATACCGCAAAGGCTTGCAGTGGCAACCAGAACGTAAAAGGCATTGACGATAAAAGGCGGCAATTTGGGTGACGGCAATTTCATAGGCATGCAAGTGGCAATAATCCAATTTAAATTTACGGTTTTACGTAAATTTTACAGGCTCTTTTTACGAAAAAGAGAGACAAAATGTGTCTTCGGAGGCATTCCGTCTGGTGCATCCGTCCTGTAACATCGTATTTTTGCAACAGCCATTCCCAAACCGCTTTTTTCTCAACCGGGACTGAATACTCCCGTTGGGGTTAGGCTTTGGTCAGGCAATTTTCAAAATGTCGCGTAGTATAGCCGGATGCACGGCATCTCCGGATAAAGGAGAGTCACGGTTCGTTAAAAATACCGGCAAACAACTGATCTGATTTATGCCGCAGCCAGTTCTGTATTATGGTGACCCTAATCCACTTCCGGAGCAGCGTCTCCTGAAAGCGGGCCCCCTGCGCATGGTTCTGGAAAAAGGGGCACTGCGCTACCTGAAGCTGGGCGACGCCGAAGTGGTGCGCATGATCTGCTCCGCCGTCCGCGACCACAACTGGATCACCGTGGAACCGGTCATTTCCGGAGAAGAGATAACGGAAAGCGAAAACGGCTTTGAAGTCAGCTTCGCCTGCGCGTACCGGCAGGACGACATTCACTTCCGGGCCGCGTACCGGATTACGGGTGATTATCAGGGTACGGTAACTTTCCGCATGGACGGCGAGGCGCTGAGCACTTTCCGGAAAAACCGCATCGGATTATGCGTACTGCACCCAATCACCGGCTGCGCGGGCAAACCCTGCGAAATCACCAGTCCCGACGGGGCAGTGACCACAGCTTATTTTCCGGAAATCATCAGTCCGCACCAGCCTTTTGAGAACATCCGCGCCATGCGGTGGCCGGTAACGGAAAATCTGTTTGCCCGACTCACCTTCAGCGGGGATGTATTTGAAACCGAAGACCAGCGCAACTGGACCGACGCCTCCTACAAAACCTACTGCACGCCCCTCGCGTTGCCTTTTCCGGTGGTGGTGCAGCGGGGCGAACGCATCCGGCAAAGCGTAACGTTTGGACTGGAGGGCCCCTTACCCGAGATCACTCCGGCTTCCGGCGCGGGGAACCGGCTGACCATTGCGGCCGGCGGCAGCACCCGGCTGCCGGCCATCGGCGTCGGCCGGTCGGGAGAAGTGGAGCTGGGAGAAGAAGATCAGCTCCGGGTAAAAGGCCTTGGCTTTAGCCATTACCGCGCGGACCTGCGGCTGTACGAGCCGGGCTGGCCGGAAATCCTGCGGCAAGCGGCAGAAGAGGCCACGACCATGAACCTGCGCCTCGAGCTGGCACTCCATTTTACGGATTCCGACGGCCAGACAGATCAATTCATTACCGGATGTCTGCTTTTGCAGCCCCCGCTGTACGCCCTGATGTTGTTTGGCAAGGATACGAAGGCTACTCCCGGTGAATTGATTTTTTCGGCCGTCCCGAAGCTGCGCAATAATTTTCCCGGTGTGAAAATCGGCGTGGGCACGGATATATACTTTACTGAACTCAACCGCAACCGGCCTCCGGCCACACCGGCCGATTTCCTGACCTTTAGTCTCAATCCGCAGGTGCATGCCTCCGACAATGCCTCCCTTACCGAAACGCTGGCCGCGCAGGGCGACGTGCTGGAGAGTGCCCGGCAGCTTGCGGCGGGAAAACCGGTTCACGTTTCGCCGGTGACGCTGCGCCGCCGGTTCAATGCCGACGCCACCGGCCCGGAACCGCCCGTTTTACCCGGCCAGCTGCCACCACCGGTGGATGTACGGCAGATGTCACTCTACGGTGCCGCCTGGACGCTGGGTAGCCTGAAATACCTCGCCGAAGCCGGTGCCGGAAGTATTACCTGCTACGAAACCGCCGGTCGCCGCGGACTTTTCCTGCCGGCCACTTCGCAACCCGACGAACTCTTTCCCGGCCGGCCGGGGGCGGTTTTCCCGATGTTCGCGGTCTTCAAAGAGGTGCTGGCGTACGCCGGAGCCGAAGTCGTGCCCTGCAAAAGCGACGGGCCGCTGGTGTTAGACGGACTGGTTCTCCGGCAGGAGGGCGGGCAGAAGATACTGCTGGCCAATTTTACCAGCCAGACAGTTTCCGTGCAGGTGCAACCCGTAACAGGCCGCGCAAAGGTGCGGCACCTGAATGCGGAGACAATTGGCGGAAAGTTGGACTGGCCGGCGGATTTTTACGGAAAGCCGGCGGAGGAGCTGGAAGTACAGGGAGATACCCTGGAAATAAGGATGTTGCCGTATGGGATTGGTGTAGTTGACCAGGAAAGGTGGTGACAAATCACTCATTCTTCCCCATTCTGGTTCAAGCGTGGACGCTTGAACCAGAATGGGCCATTCACAATTTAAAATCTACAATTTAAAATTGCGCAGCTACTCAAAGTCCAATGTCTCAGTACTGGTTACTTCCCGCGGGGTTTTAACATTTTGTTCAACCGGGCTGACATTACCTTCACGATTACTTGCCGGGTGAGTGGATGATCCGGGTCTATTTTCTCCAGCATGTCCACGTAAGGCTGTACGCTTTTCAGTTCTCCCTTCTCAATCAGGTACTCGGCTACCAGGCTGTTGTAATTGATTACTTCAGTAAAGTGAAAAAGATCCCGATCCGGGTAGACTTGCCTGATATCCAGCTTGTTGTCCAGTATACCGGCCACGCGGTCCAGATCCCCTTTCTGCAGAAAGAGCCGGGCGTAGTTCGTCCGGGCCAGCAGATAATCGGGGAAGGCATGGTACATCTGCTCCGTTAACTGATTGGCTTCGTCAGGCCGGCCGGTGTTCATGTAGGCTACCGACAGGTAGTTCTGGAGCAACGGGAAGAGCGGATACTTTACAATCAGTTCCTCCAGAACGGGTATGGCCTTTTCGGGCTGTTTTTTAGCCAGACCAAGCAGTTTCTCTACCTGATCGCCCAGCTCTTCGTAGTAAGTCTGGTACCTTTCATCCATGTGGGGTTCGTAGGAAATCTGGTAGCTGACCATGTGCAAACGGACCACATCGCCATCCCTTTCCGCCGTTACTTCTTCGTCCTCATCAAATTCCTCTTCGTCCTCATCAGAATCATCGTGCCCGTCATCAGAATCATCGTCCGGATAGTCTCCCGCGTAAATGACCGTGAAGTTGCCTTCCCCCACGGCGGCTTTCAGCTTGCCGATGATCAGCGAAGTATTATCGTATGGCCCGGTGATGTAGCAGGGCTTGCCATCTTTGCCGAATTCCAGTTCCAGCAGTTCTACGTGGTCGTCGTCTTCCTCCAGTATGTACTGACTGACCCTGAAGTCTTTTTGCGGCCGGAAACCAAGGTCTTCGGCGTACGCAATGGCTCCGTAGATGATGTTGTGCGCCAGTACGTAGTCACAGGGTTCGTACGTCTGTGTGCTGAATGCCATCTCTTTCAGTTCGTTTTCCAGAAAGAAATCGGATTCGTTAAAAAAGCAGGAGGTGTTTTTGAGGCCAAGACAGTATACGTCCACCAGATAGACGCCTATGATCAGGTTTCCGCTGGGTTGCCGGCGGCTGATCAGAACCGTAGCCAGTCCGCTTGACCGCCAGTCAGGATTGTACAGACACTGGTCCAGGGGAAGGGCTCTTGCCTTTGTCTGGATATACTTTTCCGGCGAGATTCTGACGGGTTGGGTGTTGGCCTTCCGGCTTTTATTCCGTGCCATGTGTGGTTACGTAAGTGGTTGTGCAGGGCAAAATTAACCAGGTTTTCTGAAGACTGGTCAAATCTTGATCTGATTACCCTGACGTTTCACCGCAGCCGCTTACCCCACCTTCTTCAGTTCCTCTGTATCCGGCTCGTAATCCAGCAGGTCGCCTGGCTTGCAGTCCAGGGCACGGCAAATGGCTTCCAGCGTAGAGAAGCGGATGGCTTTGGCTTTTCCCTGCTTCAGAATAGAAAGATTGGACATGGTCAGGTTCACCCTTTCCGAAAGTTCGGTCAGGGACATTTTCCTTTTTACCAGCAGCAAATCAAGATTTACCAGAATCGGCATGGCTCAGACAGTTAATTCATTTTCTTCCCGCATCTGCGTACCCATCCGGAAAATTTCGGCAATCACCAGCAGCACCAGACCGATCAGAACCGTTTGAAAATCAAGTTTGAGGTCCGGCGTGAAGTTGTTTTCCTTTGACCGGAAACTGGTGGTGATCAGCCAGAAGTTGTAGAAGTTGTTTACAAACTTAAGCGGAGCAAGCAAAATGATCAGAATGGCGATTTTCCGGAGACGGGCCGCATTCTCAGGTATAAATGGCGAACCGTCACTTCCGGTCAGCGTGGCAAAGATCTTCCGGAGCAGGTACGTAACGGTGAGGCTCAGGGCGGCAATGCAGGCAAACTGCCCGAGCATGAGCAGAATCATCGACCAGCTCAGCTTCGTTTTTACATGCAACACGCCCTCGCTCAGCTTCAGTTGCGCATCCCACAGGTCAGCGGAATTTGATACAATTCCTTTAATGGTCTGGTGTTCACGCAGCTTCACCGGAATGTCGCTGCCGATAAAGTCGCTTTTGATGCTCACGTACACCAGCACGCACAGGGCCAGCGAAAAAGCCGCCATTTGGATATACCATGCAGCGTTGATCAGGAACTTCAAGCCGGCAGCTACTGATTTCTTTCCGATTACTTTCATAAGCTAAAGCTTTAGTGGTGAAACAGATATTTACGCAAAGAAAAAGAAATAATTTTGATATACAACAATTATTTATTGATAATCAATAAATAATTGTTGAAAGGCAGTTATGATTTAGAAAGAGTAGCACTGGAGGGGAGAAGTGTTGCCGTTCAGGAAAACGTTTCATTTATCTGAAAGCCATACAAGCAGGTATGGAACGGGCTACCCACCCCTGACCCCTCCAGGGAGGGGAGCCGCGATGCGACACCTTCCGCCGGCCGGTTCACGCTGCGCCAGCGGTTTACGGCCAGGAGACTGCGCTCCTGCAACGCTTTGTGCAGTACGACTTTACGTTCTTGCCCGAAGGGGTAAACAGCTACGAGGCGTTTTTTCAACCAAGGGCCGAACTGGTAAGCTGGCAGTTGCAGGACGATAAGTGTGACAACGCGTACGTGATGAAGGTCATGCACGAGTTGTTCCGGTTTAGGGATGCGTTCCGGGAGATGCGGGGAGAGAAGAGTGGTAACTGTAATTCTGCTTCAAAAGTAAAAGGATAGCCTTTCGACTACCCTTTCCGCTGCATTCTGCAAAGGCGCTGGTTGACGGTATGTAAAGCCTGCTGTCATTTCCGTTCAGCTCTTGCCCGCTGCCCTGCAATTCCTCACGCGACAATCCGCTCCGTGCTATTATCCGTGCCATTGGAAAATGCGTTGAGGGCCACCGTTTTGAGGAAGCCTTTCACTGACAAGTCTTCATTCAATTGTTCCCACTCCACGGCCACGCCACCACCGACCAGCTTCCATTCCTGCAACTGCGCTTCGGTGGCCTGGTGAAGCCGGGGGTAATGGGATAGTTTTAACTTCAAAACGTTGGCGTTGTTGAGCACCACCAGCAGCAAGTCAAGTTCCTTGTCGAACAGAATGTGTTTTGCCCGCAGGCCCTTTTCAAATACCAACTGATCGAAGGGATCGGTTGACGGCTTATTGACGATTTTATCCGAAGTACTCATACCAGGCATTGATTAAAGTTTGTTGATGCTGTACCACCAGTTCGCGGATGCGGCGTTGTTCCCGCACGGTAAAGCCGTAAAAGTATACTTCTTCCACATCAGGCACCAGCCAGAACTTGGCGTTTCCGTTCCCTTTGGTGATGTGGATGTGCGGTGGCTCTTCATTCTCATTGCTATAGAACTTGAACTTGTAGCCTTCAGTTTGCAGTACGGTTGGCATCTTCAATAAAAGTAACGTTTTCGGGCCTGTTTTTCATATTCTCTGTCTTCTTTAGCCTTTATGAGAACAACCAGCGTACCCGACTTATACGAAGCGTTCTGTAACCGGGTGATCGAACTGATGCGCTGGCAGTTGAAAGGCGACAAGTGCGACAACTCGTACCTGATGAAGATCATGCACGAACTGTTCCGGTTTAGGGATGCGTTCCGGGAGATGCGGGGAGGGCAGTAGTGGGGTGGAGTATAACTAAATTACCAAGGGTGAAAATATCGCTGTATACAGCTGCACTCACAGGATAAGTGCTTGATAAATCAAAAAAAGGATTTTATCTTTACCCTCAATATAAATAAGGAGGAGGAGTAAAGGGTTGTAATCTGTACAAATATTATTGACATTGCAATACCAATATTGACCTTGCAATACCAAGTTTTGGAGGCTTGGCATTTCCGGAGCTTAGCCAATAGTAGTACCTCCTCCCTACTTTTTCACACTGGTGCAAATTAGTGATTATAAACTCAGTTTTCTTTTCAATTTATTCAGCACGGCACTTACTATTTCCAAGTCTTCCTCTTCAGAAATATTTATTTTAGTGTCAATACCTGGGCCTAATATATGAACAGTGTATTCTTCTTTACCAAGCACTTTTGGAATATACACTTCGCTGTATTGTGCTATGGCATTTACCTTATTGCTACCTTCATCTGAATTCTGATGCGCCGTAGACCTATTAGGGTTATCTAAGTCAATCAATCTGTCCTCAATTAATAGATTGAATGACTTAACTCCTTCTGTAAAAAACGCCGAAATACGACCTGCTGAATTCCGGTCAACACCAAATTCTCTTATTAGTATGGTGCCCAGTAGACGAACTGGCAATTCTTTTCCTTTAAATTTATCGTATATTTTTCTAAAGGTTGGCGGTGATAAAAATGCTTTAATTTGATTAGATACTTTTTCTTCTGAAGAATAGGCCAGCTTGATACTTTTGTACAATTCAGTAACTGCTAAATTTGATTTTTGGAATCAATTAAATCAAATTTAGAAGTAGAAGCCAATAGAGTAACAAATCCGCCACTTGTTGGAGATCGTCCCAAACGCTCAGCACATGTCTCTACCGAACAAGAGCCTCCTAGGTAATCAACTGCTTCGGCTAATTCTAAAGCCTTACTAAAAGCGTCTTTAGGATACTCAATTATCTTGGCCATGTACTGCGTTTTAACAAATATAGCTTAAAGTTAAACACAATTCAAAGGATACTATGACCAAGTTGGAAAAAAAGTTATGCTCACAGAGAGATAAGTTAAACTATCTCGCCGCATAATCGATGTATAATTACATATTTTTCTGATAATCAAACGTTTAATTATATTAGCATTTTGGCAGACTAGTTTAGCCTAGTGATTCAAAGAGTTTATCTTTTTTATCTAGTATGACACGTTAAGCTGTTTCCAACTATTTTGTATAATCAACGGAAATTTTTGTGCAAAAACATGAATATCTTATATTTATGTTGTTCCTGCGAACAAAAAGGCTATTCATCCGCTCATATAGTTATAGCCGTGAACAGCAACGCTTTAAAGTAATCGTGTATATTACTGAATATCAATTTGTTAAAAAAATAAAATTTGGGTTAGTAAATTTATGCTTTAATCGCGACCAGCAGTACTTTTTGTACTAAGAATTTCAACTTGTTACAGGATAGTCTTTGGCGGTTTCGCCTGTGTCAAGTTACTGGAACGTAATGCCAATCAATTCTGTGATATTCAAATAAGGTTCAAACGTGATTATGCATTATGGCGCTGTAAATCAACGATTTATTGCAAAAGAATATTTTTCATTCTCTCCCTAAACCACTCCGTCCGTACCAACCGGTCCTGCGGAACATTCAGTGGCTCAATCAGCTTCTTGTTGAACCGCGATTTCATGTCGTAGAAGCGGTAGAAGGTTTCGAAGTCATCGCTTTGCAGACTCTGGGTAATGGATAAGGTCTCCTTTTTTGGCATGTTGGCCTCTTTGAGTTCCTCGTAATTGTCCCGCGACTTCTGGATGTTAGGAATGATGTAGTCAATAAGCTGCTCGTTCTTTTGCCGCCGGATTTCGGCCGTGTACGCGTCCTTGTCGTACCCGGGCAGGTCCAGTTCGGCGAGGTTGTCGGGGTGGTACAGGTAGTTCTCGAAGGCGTAGTACCGCAGCACCCGGTAGTTGGGAAACCGGCTTTCGATGGTCGCAATCTCCCCGTCGGTGAGAAAGTCGGTCCCGCACGCCGTAGTAGCCCGGCTCCCGCTTGATCTTGATGAACACCGCGTTGCTGTTGTGGACGCCCACGAACAACGTATCCTCAAACCCGAGCAGGTTGTAGTACTGGTCGTTGCGGTTTTCGCAGATAAATATTCGCTTGTCGCGGAACAGCTTCAGCAGCGTTTCCTGTGGCACGGCGATTTCGTACACTTCCAGGCGGTTTTTGGGCTGCGGCAACAGCACCTGCGGCGCGTCGAAGTCCAGGTCGTCGAAGTCGATGATGGCGGCGTGTCCGGCGTCGTTGGCGTAGTCGATGAAGCCCAGGGAGTGGCTGGCCGTCCAGAACTGGCACCCGTCCGGAATCCAGTGTTCGGTAATCTCTTTGAGCAGGTTATACTGGAGCCGCGTATTGAGGTGCAGGTCGATCTCATCGAAGAAGTAAACCGTATCTTGGTACAAGCCTCGACGGCTGAGCAGGTTGATGAGAATGTTGAACACCTCTTTTTCGCCGCTGCTGAGCAGGTTGTAATGTATTTCGGCTTCGCCCTTGCGGAAAAGAATGTCTGCCACTTTACCTTCCAGTGGTGGGTTCAGTACGGTAAGCCGGAGCGTAGTAGCCTGATTGTCGCCGAAAATCCGCATGAACGCCTGGTTGATGGGGTTGACGAATCTTTCCTTAATGTCCGCGGTCTGGCTGTTGGTTCTGAACACTTCCCGCAGAATCTGTTCGGTGATTTTTTCAATGTCGTTTTCAAAACGTTCATCCCGGTCAATGAATCGGCGCGGGCGGTCAGAGTCACTTTCAAAATCTACAGGTACTTGGCCCAGCGCCGTTCGGGTTAAACTGGAAATCTGGCGAAGACTGCTTCGTCCATAGAAGAAATGATTACTTACCTCCTCAGTGCTCGTTATCGAAGCAAGCCGGTGATATGTCTTGCCGTTAGATAATACGATGGACACTCTGAAGTCCGATGTACCAGATTTCGTAAGGTATCCGTCGTCACCATTCCGACCATCTTTGCTAACAGTAGCTATTGCCTCAAACGCATCGAAAACCGAAGACTTTCCACTACCGTTGCTGCCGATAAGCAATACCAGTTTAGGAGGCTGTGCCAGATTCCTTAAATCAATGTTTAGATGGGTGAATCTTTTAAAGTGGGCGAGTTGCAGGTAGGTGACGAACATGACGGACGTTTTAGTGTCGGTTACGGACCGATTGGGTATTCTATACAATTACGTTTATCTCCAAGTTAAGGATAATCCCCCTCCAAAGAAAAAGGGCAGCCTCTCGACCACCCTTTTCCCCAGGCAAAGCCAGGTTCTTCCCAGCTCTTACTTAATATACTGATTGATTACATTCTCGTATAGCTCCTGCTTGCCGCTGACCTGGCGGGGTTCGCCCTGGGCGGCTAGTTTGGCCAGTTCTTCCAGCGTCAGCTTGCCCTCTTCGAATAATTTTCCGTCGCCGGCGTCGTAGGAAGCGTAGCGGGCGGCCCGCATTTTCGGGTAAACGGATTTTTGGAGTACGTCAGCCGCCGTCATCAGGGCACGGGCAAAAACGTCCATGCCGCCGATGTGGGCAATGAACAAATCTTCCAGATCGGTGGAGTTGCGGCGCGTTTTGGCATCGAAGTTCACGCCGCCGTCCTTAAAGCCGCCCGCTTCCAGAATGATCAGCAAAGCTTCGGTCAGTTCGAGTACGTCGTTGGGGAACTGGTCGGTGTCCCAGCCGTTCTGGTAATCGCCGCGGTTGGCGTCAATGCTGCCCAGCATGCCGTTGTCGGCGGCAATGCGCAGCTCATGCCCGAAGCTGTGCCCGGCCAGCGTGGCGTGGTTGGTTTCAAGGTTCAGTTTGAAATCCTTGTCCAGCCCGTAATGGCGCAGGAAGCCGATTACGGTGGCAGCATCGTAGTCGTACTGGTGCTTGGTAGGCTCCATCGGCTTGGGCTCAATGTAGAACGAGCCTTTGAAGCCCTGCCTGCGGCCGTAGTCACGGGCCATCTGCAGGAAGCGGCCGAGGTGGTCGAGTTCACGCTTCATGTCAGTGTTGTGCAGGCTCATGTAGCCTTCCCGGCCGCCCCAGAACGTGTAGCCGGTGCCGCCAAGGGCAATGGTAGCATCAATGGCGTTTTTTACCTGCGTAGCCGCAAACGACACCACCTGAAAATCAGGATTGGTGGCCGCGCCGTTCATGTAGCGGGAATGCGAAAACAGATTCGCCGTGCCCCAGAGCAGTTTTACGCCTGATGCCTGTTGCTTTTCTTTGGCGTATTCCACCATCGTACGCAGGTTTTTCTCCAGATCACTGAAGACCGGCCCTTCGTCCACCACGTCCACGTCGTGGAAGCAGTAGAAGCCGGCACCCAGCTTGGTGATAAATTCAAAAGCGGCATCCATCTTGTCTTTGGCCCGGCCCACTATGTCGGACTTCTGGTCCCAGGGAAAGGCTTTGGTACCCGGGCCGAAAGGATCGTTGCCGGTGCCGCAGAAGGTGTGCCAGTAGGCCACGGCAAAGCGGAAGTGGTCGCGCATGGTTTTGCCGGCCACGACCTTGTCAGCGTCGTAAAATTTGAACGCCAGCGGGTTGTCGGATTCCCGTCCCTCGTATTTGATCTGCGGAATGCCGGGAAAAAATTCTTTGTCTCCGGTAATTACTTTAGTAGCCATAAGTGTAATTGAAAATTGATAATTATTAGTACGATGATTTTGCAACGGGATCGGGTTACCGGAAAAGCCGCCTGCTCCGGCATCCTGTTCATCCTTTCATCCCGGAAATTCTGATTCAGACATTCAATTCCGCCAGCAGGCAGCGCAGCCACCGGACGTACGCCTCCTGATAGGCGTCGCGCAGGGATGTTTTCGGCTCAATCACCCGCGTGGTGCGCAGGCCGGTGAAAGCCTCAGCAGCGTTTTTGTAGATGGCGGCACCAATGCCCGCACCCCGGGCGGCTCCCTGGGCACCGTCGGTGTTGTACAGCTCTACGGCGGCACCAGTTGTACTGGCAAAGGCCTCGCCGAACAGCGGACTCAGGAACATGTTGGCGTCGCCGGCCCGGACCGTGCCCGCCCGGCAGCCAAGATTACTCATGATATCAAAGCCGTAGTTGAGAGCAAACACGATGCCTTCCTGCGCCGACCGGAACAGGTGCGCCTGCGTGTGCCGGTTGAAATCCAGTCCGTGCACCGATCCGCCGGGCTGCTTGTTTTCGAGTACCCGTTCGGCACCGTTGCCGAAGGGCAGCGTCAACAGTCCTTCCGATCCGACGGACACCTTAGCTGCCACCGCGTTCATCTGGTCATAGCCAAGGCTGCCGGCCACGTGGTGCTTCAGCCAGCTGTTCTGGATGCCCGTGCCGTTGACGCACAGCAGAATGCCGTACCGCGCCGCTTCCGCCTTGTGGTTGACGTGCAGGAAGGTATTCACCCGGGAGGCCCGGTCGTAGTCCTTCTGCGCCGTAATGCCGTACACCACGCCCGAAGTACCCGCCGTGGCGGCAATTTCGCCCGGTTGCAGCACGTTAAGCGAAAAGGCGTTGTTGGGTTGGTCGCCGGCGCGGTAGGCCACGGGAATGCCCGGCGTCAGGCCCAGTTCGGCAGCCACGGCGGCGGTTACGCCTCCCTGCGGCGCAAATGTGGGGCGGATCTCCGGCAGCAACTCCCGCCGGATGCCGTAGTGGTCGAGCAGCAGCCGGGCCGGGCTTTCCTCCGCAAAATCCCACAAAATGCCTTCCGATAAACCAGAGGCCGTGGTGCATACTTCGCCGGTGAGCCGGAGGGCAAGGTAATCGCCGGGCAGCATGATTTTATAAATTTTCTCGTACAGATCCGGCTCATTTTCCCGCACCCACCGCAGCTTGGAAGCCGTGAAGTTGCCGGGAGAGTTGAGCAGGTGCGTCAGGCAGGTTTCTTCGCCGATGGCCTGAAATGCCTTTTCGCCGATGCCCACGGCGCGGCTGTCGCACCAGATAATGGAAGGCCGCAATACGTTGTGGTTTTTGTCTACCACCACCAGACCGTGCATCTGGTAGGAGATGCCGATGGCCTTTACCCGCTTCAGGTCGGCTTTCTGCCCCAGCTGCGCGGTGGCGGCTTTGGCGTTTTCCCACCAGGTGCCGGGGTGCTGCTCGGCCCAGCCGGGCTGGTGGGCAATCATGCCCATTTCGGCGGCCGGGGCACTGGCCGCCGCTACCAGCCGACCGGTTCCGGCGTCCAGCAGGGATGCCTTTACGAAGGAACTGCCGATGTCGTAGCCTAATAAATACATGGAAAAAGTAGTTAGCCGTAAGTGGTAAGTGACCAGTGGTTAGTGGTAAGTAAAAGTCTGTAAGTTATCGCATTCCACTGACCACTGACCACTCCCTAAGGGGGTTCAAATTGCCCAATTATAGGCTAAAATACAATTTCATCTACGGGTGGTTATAAAAGATAGGCCAAGGATAGGCGGGATGGCATCTGTCAGCCCTTTCAGCGCATTGATTGCATCCGGTGTGGTCATTCAGAATCCAGAATTTAAAATTCAACATTTCCCTATTACCGGTCAACTTCGCCCATGACCAGGTCCAGCGAACCGATGACCGCCACAAGATCGGCAATGAGGGCGCCGCGGGAGATTTCGCCAATGACCGAAAGGTTGTGAAACGAACAGGACCGGGCCTTGCAGCGGAAGGGAATATCACTTTTCCCTTCGGGATCGGTGCGGAAGAAGAAGCCCAGTTCGCCCTTGGTGCTCTCCGCCCGGATGTAGAAGTCCATCGGCTTCGGCCTTATTTTCTTCGGCACCAGTGCTTGCGGGTCGAACGCTGGGGTGCGTTTAAGGTCGCCCTCCAGCCGGTTGAGGCACTGCTCCACGATGCGCAGAGATTCGTGGCATTCGAGCACGCGCACGTTGTTGCGGTCCCAGCAGTCACCTATAGTGCCCATCTCACCGGTGCCGATGGGTATATTAAACTCCAGTTCCGGGTACACCGAGTAGCCGTCTACCTTTCGCAGGTCAAACCGCAAGCCCGATCCGCGCAGCACCGGACCGGAGCAGCCGTAGTTGATGGCCAGCGGCATCGGCAGTACGCCCACGTTGGCGGTGCGCTGCACGAAAATCTTGTTTTGGAGCACCAGTTGCTGCAACTCGGCCAGCTTTGGCCTCAGGTAGGCAGTCAGTTCGCGGCAGCGTTCCTCAAAGCCAACCGGCAGGTCGTAAAAGAGGCCGCCGATCCAGATATAATTGTAGAGCATCCGGGCGCCGCAGACCCATTCGAGCAGCCGCCCAATGTGCTCCCGGTCGCGCATCAGCCACAGAAACGGCGTGTAGGCGCCAATGTCGAGGGCGTACGTGCCGATGGCAATAAAGTGCGACGCGATCCGGTTCAGTTCCGCCACCAGCACGCGGATGTACTCGACCCGTTTCGGAATATCTTTATCAATGCCAAGCATCCGTTCCACCCCCATTGCCCAGGCGTGTTCGCAGTTCATGGCGCCGAGGTAATCGAGCCGGTCTACGTAGGGAATGGCCTGGTTGTACGGCACCGACTCGGCGTGTTTCTCAAAGCAGCGGTGCAGGTAGCCCACGTGCGGCACCACGTCCACAATCACCTCGCCGTCCGTAATCACCTCAAGCCGCAGTACGCCGTGCGTGGAAGGATGCTGCGGCCCCACGTTCAGAATCATTTCCTCCGTCCGCAGGCTTTCCGGATTGTATTTATTCGGCTCCGAACGGGCAAAATGCGCCGGGTCGTACTGGTACTGGATTGTGGACATGGGTAAAATAACAAATTGCAAATTACAAATTGCAAATTACAAATAGCCGACCCGAGATGAAGGTCGCTTATCGGGTATTCCGAATGCTGAGGATGCTTCCGGCAACCAACCATCAGTTTTCAACCGCCAGCACGATTTTGCCGAACTGCGCCGCGTTGTCCATGTAACGCAGGGCGGCCTCCCCGTCAGCAAGTGGAAAGACTTTGTCTACCACCGGTACGATCCGTTTTTCCGCCACAAATTGCAGCATGGCTTCAAAGTCCGCTTCGGAGCCCATCGTGGTGGACAGGATGGAAAGTTGCTTCCAGAACACCTTGCCGGGCACGATACCGTTGATCAAGCCGGTAGTGCCGCCGTAGAAAACAATCCGCCCGCCCGGGGCGGCGAGGTCAATCAGTTTAATAAACCCTTCTCCCGCCGCGCTGTCGATAATTACGTCAAAGGACCCGGCCTGCGCCTTCAGCCCTTCGGTCCAGTCGGGTTGCCGGTAATTGGCGCTGCCCGATGCACCCATCTGCATGGCTTTGGCGATTTTCTCGTCCGAGCCGGAGGTAACGAATACCTGGGCACCCCGGGCAACCGCAAACTGCATCACCAGCTGAGCCACGCCGCCACCGGCTCCGGTGATCAGTACTTTTTCTCCCGGTTGAAGTCCGGCGCGGGTAAAAAGGGCCCGGTAACCGGTAAGGCCGCCCAATGGCAGGGCCGCGGCTTGTTCAAAACTGAGGTGGGCCGGCTTTGGATGCACGTACGCAGCGGGCACTTTCACGTAGCCGGCAAAGGTGCCGTCGTCGGGCAGCCCCAGTATCCGGAACGTTTTGCGGTCATGCGTCCGCGGATTGTCGCCCCAGAACAAGCCGGGGTTGATGATCACTTCTTTTCCAATCAGGGTTGTATCCGCACCCATTCCGGCTTTGGTAACGATACCGGCTCCGTCCGAGCCGGGAATCACCGGAAACTTCAGCCCCGCATATTGTCCCTTCTGAATCCAGACGTCGCGGTGATTGAGGGCGGCAGCTTTCAATTGTACCAGCACTTCGCCGGTTCCGGGTTGCGGGTCAGGTACTTCCTTCAGCCGGATGGGTTGGTTTACGCCTTCCAGAACGAGTGCTTGCATTGGGAATGAGGATGGTGAGCAGGGTGCAAAGGTGGAGATTTGGCGGGATATACCGGGGAAGACATTACTTTCGGGAACGGCACACTACACAAGTTTCAAAACTTTTGTGTCCTTTGCCTCACCACTCCCCGCTTTGGGCAAAGTCGGGCCGAACAATAGCGATACGTCTGCGACCGGAAAAATGAAGTATATGCAGTGACGGATTTGCGGCAACGAAGCCGGTAATGTCCCCTACAAGGCCCGCCAAATGATGTCCGGGCTCCGGGAAACCTTCGGGTATTTTCAGTGTGCCACCGGATTCCTGGACGTTTCCGTACATTTACGGAAATGTTGGCTTGACTGACATTGCATCACAAGGAAGAGGCTCCCGGCACATCATGTATGGCATCGGGCTCAGGTTTCAGGCATCCGGACAAACAGCGTCTGGTGGTCTGATCTGCATTTCTCAGGAATCATCAGCTTTTCTTATTCCGGACAGTGACTAACTTCTGCCAGCAACCCTTAGATTTCAACTTTCAGTAATGAGTACACAGGAGGAAAGGAAGCCTGATTTCTACTACGACGGTGACCGGGAAGATATGCTCAAATATGTTCCTGCCAATGCCAAAGTAATACTGGAGGTGGGTTGCGGTGAGGGGAATTTTGCGTTTGCCCTTAAAAGACGAAATAATGCTGAGGTCTGGGGTATGGAACTTGATCCGGTAAGCGGCCGGAAAGCCGGCGGGAAACTGGATAAAGTGCTGATCGGAGACGCCGGTCCGCTGGTGAAGGAACTGCCTGACCGTTATTTTGATGCTGTGGTTTTCAATGATGTGCTGGAGCACCTTGTTGATCCATACAGCCTGCTTGATTACGTAAAAATCAAGCTGAAGTCCGGGGGAGTAGTCGTGAGTTCAGTTCCCAACATCCGTTACTTCCGGGCATTGATTGAAATCATATGGCACCAGCAGTGGCGTTACACCGATTACGGTACATTTGATCGGACTCATCTCCGCTTCTTTACACAAAAAAGCATAGCTGATATGTACGGAGAGGCAGGCTACCGGGTGCTGCAGATGGAAGGAACGCGCCGCAGTAAGTCCATCCGGCCTGTTTTACTGAACATTCTGTTTTTCGGAAAATTGTCCGACAGCAAATACCTGCAGTTTGCTACCGTTGCTACACCTGCCTGAAGCCACGGCCACGGGTTAGAATTGCATAACCAGTCCCGAAGATTTCCTTCGGGTCCCGCCGGACGTATATGCCTGGAGGCGTGCCATGGTTCAAAACCGTGGCACGCCTCCAATCGCGGTATGCCTGCTTCTACTCCCGCCGCTAACCAACTTTAAATCGCCTGCAGCTGGCTCAGTTTGCGGTAGACGCCGTTGGTCACTTCCAGCAGCTCTTCGTGGTTGCCGCGTTCCACGATTTCGCCGTTCTGAATCACCAGAATCTGGTCGGCGCTCTGGATGGTGCTCAGGCGGTGGGCAATCACCACGGTAGTACGGCCCTGCATCAGGTTGCCCAAAGCCTCCTGCACCAGCTTTTCCGACTCCGTATCCAGCGCCGAAGTGGCTTCGTCCAGAATCAGGATGGGCGGGTTCTTGTACACAGCCCGGGCAATGGCCAGCCGCTGGCGCTGTCCGCCGGAAAGCCTGGTGCCCCGGTCGCCGATGTTGGTCCCGTAGCCGTCATCCGTACGGATAATAAACTCGTGCGCATTGGCAATCCGGGCGGCCCTCTCTACCTGTTCGGGCGTGGCATCGGGATCGCCGAAGGCAATGTTGTTGAATACGGTGTCGTTGAAAAGGATGGATTCCTGCGTAACGATGCCCAGGTGCTGACGGAGCGACTCTACGGTGCAGTCGCGGATGTCGGTGCCGTCAATGAGTACGCTGCCTTCCGACGGGTCGTAAAACCGCGTGAGCAGATCGGCAATGGTGGATTTGCCGCCACCCGAGGGCCCTACCAGGGCCACTGATGTTCCCTTCGGCAGCGAGAAGCCGACATTCCGCAGGGTTTTGCCACCCGGCTGATAGGCGAATGAAACATTGCGGAATTCCAGGCCGCTTTCAAATGAGTTCTTCTCCACCGCGCCGGGTTTGCTCCGGATGACGGGGGTGGTGTCAATGAGTTCAAACACGCGTCCGCCAGCGGCAATGCCCCGCTGCAAATGGCTGAAAGAGTTGGATATTTCTTTAATTGGTCTTAATACCTGCGAAAAAATGGCGATGTACGCAATAAAAGAGGCTGCGCCAAACTCCCCGAAAGCACCAGGGAACCGCCGTACAGCAGTATACCGGCTACTACGCTTACACCGGTAAATTCAGAAAACGGGGAAGCCAGTTCACGGCGGTTGGCAAAGCGGCGCATGGAATCGCGGTAGTGCAGATTTTCCTGCATAAACTTTCCGGATGTAGCTGAAGGCATTGAAACCTGCAATAATCCGGATACCCCCGAAAGTTTCATCCAGAATACTCATCAGTGTTCCGAGAGATGACTGCACTTCTTTGGCCTGCCCTTCAGCCGCTTGGCAATCCCTCCGATGAACAGCCCCGATATGGGAATAATAATGAGGGTGAACAATGTCAGCTGAACTGACATAGTGAATAAAGTGATAAAATAGGCAATCAGGCTGACTGGTTCCTTGAATGCAGCATTAAATACGCTGGTGATGGAGTGTTCGACTTCCTGCACGTCGTTGGTGAGGCGCGAAAGCAAATTACCTTTCCGTTCGCTGGAAAATAGCCAAGGTCGAGTGAAACGGCCCGGTCAAATGCATCCTGCCGGAAGTTGGACACCGTGAAGGCCCGGAAATGCTCCAGCACCCGCTGGGCCAGATACCGGAACACATTGGACAGAAACACGGAAGTAACAATCACCACGCAGACAAACCCGAAGCCCTCCCATTTTGCCGTACTGCCGGATGATCTGCCCGAAGTAATAATTGAAAGACCGGATGAAAAAGTCTGCGTTCAGTTCAAAAGCAGGCTTCCGGAGGACCTCCTGCGCTTCGGCCTGACCCAGTGTCCCGAATAAAACTCTCATCAGCGGAATGATCAGCGTGAAGTTGACGATGCCGAATATGATGGCAAAGAGCGAAAAATGGCAAAGGGTATGGCAAACTTCTGGAGTGGACGGGCGTATGAAAGAAGACGGAGCAGTATTTTCATGAAAACGATAATGTGTACCGGGCAAAATAGCCTCTGGATTCAGCCGGAGCCGGCAGCCGGATCTGCTGATTCTGGTGAGTTACTGCCCCTTGCAAATATAAGTAAAATGAGGAAGGGCAGTCAGCGGGCCACCGGCTCCGGGCGTAAGGCCGGCGTCAGACCACATTGTACAGCAGCAATGGCAGCCGAAAAACAGCCGGCCGGCGTACAGTAAATTAACGTGAACTATGGATTAAAAAAAGACATAAAGGGCTTCAGATGAAGTAGTTTTGTATCGACCAAAACACAAAACCCTCACCCTGTCCCTTTATGCATATCCAATTTAGTGAAATTAAACTCATCGAGCTATTCATTGATGTAGATGATCTGCTCAAAAGCTTCAAAGCGTATCAGCAGTCGCGGCAGGTGGGCCAGCCCCGCCAACCCACTCGGGTACCGGAGTTGAGTGAATCGGAGGTGTGTACGATTCTAGCGGCTTACCATCTATCGGGCTATAAGTGCTTTGAATACTACTACCGGAAGTGATCCAAAAGAGCTACTTGAGTTTTTCCAAAAGCCCCCAGCTACGAGCGGTTCCTAGTGCCGGTGAGCCGGTCTTACAAGCTCATGTGGCTGTGGTCTTTGCATTGTTGCTTGAAAGCCTCAAGGACCGGTTTGTATATCATTGACTCCAAACGATTGGAAGTGTGCCATCTTAAAAGGGAGCATTCGCACCGGGTTTTTTGGGCTCTGCCCGCAAAGGTAAGACTTCTACAGGCTGGTTTTATGGCTTCAAAGTACACTTAGTCATCAATGACCGAGGAGAAATTGTTAACTGGACCATCACTGCGGGCAATGTGGCCGATAACAATAAGGCCCTCTTACAAAAGCTGCTCTCAGGATTGAGCGGTATTTGTCTGGCTGACAAAGGCTACTACAGCCCTTTTCGAGTGGTTCTATCAGCACAAACTCCACCTGGTAGTTAAACCAAAGCGAAACATCAAGCAAGACTGCCTTAGCCTGATTGACCATCAGCACTATCTCAAAAAGAGAGCTTTGATCGAATCGGTCAATGACTTGCTTGTATCCGTATGTGATCTGGAACACACCCGCCACCGTAAACCAGAGAACGCCTTTGCTCATATTGCCGGTGCTTTAATTGCTTACCAGTTCCTTGAGCATAAACCCGCTATTTTCATCCCTAATCACCAAGCCAACCATAACAGGGCCGCTTAACTATTCCCTTTTTTAATCCATAGTTCACGTTAAATTACCATTTCCCTGCTTACTTTTGTTCAGATCTCATTATTCCGCCATCTTTTACCAAAGACATTATGCAAAACAAACATTTACCCATTCAAAAAGCAGCCAGGTACATATTGATTCCTTTCCTGCTGCTGATCGGCGGGCAGTGGCTGTCTTCCTGCGTGACGGCCCGCAAGTACGACCGGCTGCTGAGCCAGTACAACTCCCTTGCTGCCGACAGCGCGGAAAATGCCCGGCAACGCCGCCAGTTTGAAGAAGACCGCGAACAGCTGCAGGCGCAGCTTACCCGCCTGACCGAAGAAACCAACAAACTGAAGGCCGACAGCGCCGAAGCCGGTAAGCTTTACCGCCGCAACAAGGCCCTGCTCGACGACCTTTTTGAAAAATACGAACGGCTGGACAAATCCTACAACAGTCTGCTTTCCAACAGTTCGGTTGAAGCCGGAAAACTGGCCGGCAACTTATCCCAGAAAGAAAAGGAATTACTGGCCATGGAGCAGAACCTGCTGGCCAGCAAATCGCAGGCAGACAAGCTGAGCCTCGACCTGCAGGCCCGCGAAAAACGGGTTCAGGAGCTGGAAAAGATCCTGGCGGATAAGGAAAAAGCCGTAAATGAACTCAAAAACCGCGTCAGCAGTGCGTTGCTGGGCTTCAAGGAAGGTGACCTCACGGTAAATGTCAGGAACGGCAAGGTGTACGTGTCGCTGGCCGAACAACTGCTGTTCAAATCGGGCAGCTACGCCGTAGACCCGCGTGGCGCAGATGCCCTGAAAAAGCTGGCAGCAGTGCTCAAAAGCCAGCAGGACGTAAACGTACTGGTGGAAGGCCATACCGATGATGTGCCCGTTTCCGGCGGCATTGCCGGCGTGAAGAATAACTGGGACCTGAGCGTGATGCGGGCCACTTCTATTGTGGACGTACTGCTGAAGAATGGCGTGAATCCGGTAAAACTCACGGCGGCCGGCCGGGGCGAACATGTGCCCGTAGCCACCGGCAAAACCCCCGAAGCCCGGCAGAAGAACCGCCGCACTGAGATCATCCTCACGCCTAACCTGGATGAGCTGTTTCAGCTGCTTGGGAGTAATTGAGGTTGAATGGTTATATGGCTGTATGGTTAATTGTTGCATTGTTTAATTGTTAAACGGCTGATTGCTGCCCACGAGCCAATCTGCACTCAGCCATACAGCCATATAACCATTCAACAATTAAACCCTTTAATTTCTCATCCTCATCAGGTGCGGGTAGAGGCGCAGGTAGATCTGGCCGGCTAAGGGATTCTTGCCGTAAACCGGGTACAAATCTTTGTCGGGCATATACAGGCTGCCCTGTACACCTAGGCTCAGGTTGGTGTTATAAGCCCGCAGCACGGTATAGTTGGTGCCAATGGTCAGGGCGTTTACCGCAAATATCCGGTCGTGTTCAAACCCCGTCACCTGTAGTTCAGTGGCCGATTTCTGAATCCACTCGTAGCGGCCGTACACGGCGAAGCGGTCCAGCTGCAGGTTTGATTCAAAGGTCGCCGAGTGTTCCTTGTGGTCGCCGCCGGCATCGTTGTATCCCCAGATCAGCGCCGAAGTAAGATTGTAGTTGCCGGGCAGCAGCGGCAGCGAATGCAGCACGGAAGCCGTGGTGCGACGAACATCTTCATCGGGCTCAACCGGTTCGGGGCTCTTGAGAAAAGCCTGCGAAGCCTGCAATGCCAGCGTCGGGTGCGGATTGACAGAGAGCCGGTAAGAATAGGAGTCGAACCGGGGCTTGTCGAAACCGTAGCGGGCTTCGCCGGGTTCGCGGCCCGTAAACACCGAACCTTCCAGTTTCAAGATCTTGTACCGCAGCCCCAGCGTGGCTACTCCGAAAGTAATGTGCGTGGCATCCTGCCAGTGGTGGCCCAGCGGCGAATCCAGATTATTCTGGCTGGAGGGCCGGTGCATAAACGCAACGGGACCCAAAGCTGGCTCACCCGGATAAGCCAGGTACACGAAAGCATCCACATCGCGGTTAATCATGTGCGTGTAGCCCACCGAAAGCTCCGAGAACAGGTTGTGCGGGTGCTGCCGGTCTACCAGCGGCCGGCCCTGAAATGTCTCGCCGGTCTGGAACAGGAGCGGATAGCCATCTCCGCCGAACAGCGGGTCCAGCGAAAACATAGTGCTGAACCGGAACAGGCCCCGGTTGCCTACGCGCCGCTGCCCCATGCCCATCACCCAATTTGGTGCATCGATTTTACTGTCGCCGCGGGTGCCTTTATTGGTAATGTCCTGATTGTTGTAACGGAGAAACACGTTGCCGTGTACCATGTACATCCACTTGCGGCTGTGCACCATGTAGCCGTACATCGGCGAGGCGTCTGGTAGCCAGCCGGTGCCCGAACCGTTGCGGTTCATGGGCAGGTTGAGGGAAAAGCTGTGGCCCATCGGCACATTACCGGCGGTGTTCATCTCTTGCATGTGCTGCCGCGATCCGGCGGAGCCATCCATCTGCATCCCGTGGCCGGCGTGCTGTGAATTGCGGCCTTTATGCGGTGAATGGTCCATTTCCTCCTTATGGGCGGGGGCAGCGTGTTTTGCCGAATCAGCCTGCTGCTGGTGCTGGTGGTGTTCGTGCTGCGCAAGGGCGGGCCGGGCAAACAGCCCGAATATTACCAGTGAACAGGCTAAATAGTTTGATTTCATATTTTGTATGGTTGATAAGCTGATGCTGATGTGCGGGAAGAGGCAGGGAAACATCCGCGCACGGATAGAACTCCCGCTGCTTCTCCTGAAGGCAGGTCCGGGGAATCAGCAGAAAGGGAGATGATTTACAGGTTGCCGGCCATGCTCATCATATTCCGGCACTCTTCGGCGCAGCGGCGGCAGGCTTCGGCACACCGCTGGCAGTGGTCATGGCCGTGCTTTTCGCATTCTTCTCCGCAGGCGTCACAAACCCGGGCGCACAAATCACATATTTCGCCGGCGAAGTTGCTGTCACGGGCCATATAAGCGGCGGCCAGTGAGCAAATCTGGGCGCAGTCCATGTCGAGCCGGATGCAGCGGGCCATCATTTTTACGTGTTCCTCCTGCAGGCAGGAAGCGGCACAATGGTTACAGGCGGTTGCACAGGCCAGGCAGGCGTCAATGCAGCTTTGGAACTTCAGATTTGTCATAGCGGTATAAGTTTAGAGGGTTTACATAATCCTTACGTTTTTAAAGCTATCGGGTTGATGCACGGCGGAATGATATATTGACTGATCCCTTGGCTACAGCTTTTCCGCCTTAAAACCGGCAGTCTGCACGGCCTCTACGATGCGGCGGGGCTCCACGTCTTCAAATTCTACCGTCAGGACTTTATCCGGACTGGCAGTATCTACCTGCCACTGCCGGACGCCGTCCACGTTGTTGAGGTGGGGCGTTACCTGGGCTACGCAGCCGCCGCATTTGATGTTGGTCTTGAATTTCAGCGTTTTCATGGGTTGTGGTTATTCGTTGTTAGTTATTCGTTGTTGGTTATTCGTTATTCGCTTTTACTCCCCTGATCAGTACCATGTTTACGGGTTTTGTCGGACAAAGGTAAAAACCAGTGCTGCCTCCGGCTTTACATCATTCCGGCTATGGTTTATATAATTTTTTGCTGAAGCCGGGTTCAATCGTCAGCACCTTATCCTATCCTATGCAGGACTTTCTCAAAAGAGGGAACTGTTGTGCTGGTACAGGCGTCCACGCCTGTACCAGTCCGGGGTGCCGGCCGGTTCTCTTACAGTTTCGCTGCCTTCAGCCGGAGGCTGTTGGTCACTACGAATACCGAACTTAGCGCCATGGCGGCACCGGCAATCATGGGGTTGAGCAGGAAGCCGTTGACCGGGTAAAGCAGACCGGCGGCAATGGGTATGCCGATCAGATTGTAGATAAAGGCCCAGAACAGGTTCTGCCGGATGGTTTTCACGGTCAGGCCGGAGAGCCGGAGGGCCTTCGGCACCATGTTGAGGTCGGAGGTGATCAGGGTCATTTTGGCTACGTCCATGGCAATATCGGAGCCCCGGCCCATGGCAATGCTTACGTCGGCCTGCGCCAGCGCCTGCGAATCGTTGATGCCGTCTCCGACCATGGCAACGGTTTTGCCCTGCGCCTGCAAGGTTTTGATAAAGTCAGCTTTGCCGGAAGGCATCACCTCCGCCTGGTAGTGCCGGATGCCGGCCTGCTCCGCCACGGCCCGGGCCGTCCGGGCGTTGTCGCCGGTGAGCATGTACACCTCAATGCCCTGTGCCTGCAGCTTCGCTACGGCCTGCTGAGAGGTTTCTTTCAGGCGGTCGGCAATGGCCAGAACCGCCAGCACTTCCTTGCCCGAAGCGAAATAAATCACCGTTTTTGCCTCTTCCTGCAGCCGCTTTGCCTGCGTCTGTATGGATTCGTTCACGGGAATTTCGTAATCCTGCAGCAATTGGCGGTTGCCCACCAGATAGGTTTCGCCGCCGTAGCCGGCCTGCACGCCTTTGCCGGTAATGCTGGTGAAGTTTTGGAGGGCAAGATCGGAAGGAGATTCATTTTTAAGCCGCCGCACCACTGCCTCGGCCAGCGGGTGCTCCGAACTGACTTCAATGGCCCGCAGAATGGCAGCATACTTCTCCTGCTGCGCCTCGCCGGCCAGCCATACGAGGTCGGTTACTCCGGGCTTGCCTTCGGTGATGGTGCCGGTTTTGTCCAGCACGACCGCATTTACCCGTGGCCCAGCTCCAGACTTTCCGCGTCACGGATCAGGATGTTGCTTTGGGCACCTTTGCCGACGCCCACCATAATGGCCGTCGGCGTAGCGAGGCCCAAAGCGCAGGGGCAGGCAATGACCAGCACGGTCACCATGGCCAGCAGGGCGTGGGTAAGGGCATTGTTGCCGCCCAGCACCATCCATGCAATGAAGCTGAGCAGGGCAATGCCAATGACCACGGGCACGAAAATACCCGCCACTCTGTCAACCAGCTTCTGCACGGGAGCTTTGCTGCCCTGCGCCTCCTGCACCATCCGGATGATCTGCGCCAGCACGGTGTCACCGCCGATTTTTCGGGCTTCCAGCCGGAAGCTGCCCTTCTGGTTCACAGTTCCGGCAAATACCTTGTCTCCGGCTTTTTTCGCAACCGGCACCGGCTCGCCGCTGATCATGCTTTCGTCTACGTACGAGCTGCCGGCTTTTACTTCGCCGTCTACCGGCACTTTTTCGCCGGGACGGACAACAATAATGTCGCCCAGGGTCACTTTCTCCACGGGAATCTCCTTTTCTGCGCCGCCGGTCACGGTCCGCACCGTTTTGGGCTGCAGCCCCATCAGCTTCTTCAGCGCCGCCGAAGTGTTGGATTTGGCCCGTTCTTCGAGCAGCTTACCCAATAGGATAAAGGCAATGATCACCGTAGCCGCTTCAAAATACACGTGCGGGTGAATGCCCCGGCTGTGCCAGAACTGTGGAAAGAAAGTCGTAAAGGCACTGAACAGGAAAGCAATGCCGGTGCTCAGCGCCACCAGCGTATCCATATTGGCCTTGCCGTGCCGGAACTGCTTGTAGGCATTGATATAGAAGTTACGGCCCAGCCACAGCACCGGCAGCGACAGTACCATCATGATCGGATTGGCGTAAGGCATGTCCATCAGAAACATGCCGATGACCACCACCGGCACCGACAGGATCGCCGCCCAGATGGTTTTCTTTTTCAGCGCCTGGTAATGGTTTTGGCGGGCTTCCTCCTGCTTTCCGGCAGCATTTTCCTGCTCAATAATCAGGTCGTAGCCGGCCGACTGCACGGCCTGCCGCATCTGGGGCAGGGAAATGGCGGCGGGATCATATTCCACCCAGGCATTCTGGGAGGCAAAGTTTACGCCGGCATCACGCACACCAGACTGTGCTTTCAGCATAGACTCCACGCTTACCGCACAGGCCGCGCAGGACATATCCGTGACGGGCAGCATTATTTTGGTAAAGGCTCCTTTGGCAGCCTTTTTTGTTTTTGAATTTTCGGGAATCGCTTCGTCCGTTTTCATCTTCGTAATGGTTTGGATGAGGTAACGATGCAAAGGTAACACCGTCTGGACCCGTAGTCTTTACATAATTGACGGAGCTTGTTATACCTTTTTTGTCTTACTTCACTGTGCTTTAACATAGGTTTAGGTACGGCTGGTTCGGATTTTGCGGAGGCGGACTTTACCGGAAGGGGATTCTACCGCAGAGCGCAGAGGCTGGGGGGAAAATCTCTGTGTTCTCTGCGCCCCCGGCGGTTTATGTTTTTAAATTTTCTCCCGGTACTGCGAGGGAGATAAGCCGGTTACCTTCCGGAACTGATTGGAAAGGTGATGTACACTGCTGTAATTGAGCCGGAAAGCAATTTCGGTAAAAGACAAATCACTGTTCTTCAGCAAGTCCTGTACTTTGCCGACGCGCCGCCGGATCAGGTACTGCTCAAGGGTAATGCCTTCAGTTTGGGAGAAAAGGGCGCTGACGGTGCCGTAATCGGTGTGTAAGGCCTCTGTCACCATTTGGGAGAAGTTGTGATTCGCGTGGTCAGATCCGGAAAGGTGCTCCTCCACCAGTTCCTTTACCCAGGCTACGGTCCGCGACTGCTTGTCGTCCAGCAGGGAGAATCCTTCCTCCTCCAGCCGCCGGGAGACTTCTTTCAGGGAAGCGTCAGCTGTTGGAGAGGTGTAAGATACCTGGCCCAGATCAATTCCGGAAACGTTAAACCCTGCGTCCATGAAGATTTCCTTTACCGTTTCGATGCAGCGGCGGCAAACCATGCCCTTGATCCTTGCTTTTGCTTCCATCTCCATTTTTGTTTCAGATTTCATCCAGCGGCCGGCGTTTCTGCTCTTTCAGCTCTTTGAAATGGGATGGCGTCAGGCCGGTCACCTTGCGGAACTGACCTGACAGGTGCTGCACGCTGCTGTAGCCCAGCTGGCCGGCAATCTGGCTGAGGGTGAGTTCGTCGTACACCAGCAATTCTTTCACCCGTTCGATGCGCTGAAGAATGATGTATTTTTCGATGGTGATGCCCTCGGCCGCCGAGAAGGAGGCGCTGAGCCACGCGTAATCCATGCCCAGCTTTTCGGCAATCAGATGCGAAAAGTTCAGGTGCGTCTGCCCGCCGTAATGCACCAGCTCCACTACCCTATCCTTGATTTTCTGAATTATCCACTCTCTGCGGTCGTCGACCAACCCGAACCCGTGAGCCGCCAGTGCCGCCCGGATGGGTTCTTTGTCGAGACTATCTACCGCTTCCTCTAAGGTTGCCTCGCCCAGCGTCACCTGCCCGGGATGCAGTCCCAGCGACTGCAGCTGAGCAGTTACCACCCGGATGCAGCGGGGGCAAACCATGTTTTTGATATGAAGCGTGTGGTTTTCCAAAGGGTCGGGAAAATTAACTGAAAAGTCAGGCGGCGGTACGCATTCTTTTGCGCATCCGCCGGATCGTGCGGGAACTGAGATAATAAAGCACAAACCCCGACAAAATCGTAAACAGTCCGAAAATGGAGAAGGTTCTCAGCAGCAGGTTGCCGAAGTGGTCGCGGGAAGAATAATCCATCGTGTGCAGCATCCACAGAAAGTCAAACACCCGCCACTTCTCGTTCCGGAACTTCTGCACGGTGCCCAGTTCGGCGGCTACGTAAACGGGGGTGCGGCTGGGGTGCCTGAACCGGACGGCATATGCCGGCAGCGGATTTTGCCGGTACCCGTGGTGGGCTTCGGTTGTCGTGAGGTACTCGGCCGCTGTCCACTTCAGGTGTGCCTTTGAACCGGTTGAGGGCAAGCCCAATGGCCTCCTGACGGGTCAGCGGCCCGCGCATCTTGCCCGTAGCGGCCATTGCCAGCTGCACTTTGCGGGCATCCTTTGCGCCGGTCTGCGCCTGATACACCACCTGGTATACCGGCTCACCAAACAGATCAATCAGCTGCATTGATACCAGTGACAGGGACGGATGCATTTCCTGCAGGCTATCGAGCACCACTCCCGGCGACACCAACGCCTGCCCGACCCTGATCAGAGGTGCCGGTAGCCGCTGATGGTCACCGTGAATCTCATCCATGTCGCTCCAGCTGAAACAGAGGCCTCCGGCCGTCCACAGCAGAAACTGGATTCCCGGCACCAGCCCCAGATACCAGTGGACCCGGCGCATACGTATATGCATATTATGATTCATTGCTCTGAAAATTATTGTGCCTGTGAACCTGGCTGGCAGCAGTTGCCCGACTGCACCGAAGGGCATTTGGCGGTTCCGTACGAACAGAATACGCAGCAATGGCCCTCCTGCGGACGCAGGATGGTGCGGCAGCCTTCACATTCGTAAAAATACTGACAGGAGTCTTCCGGCATGATTTCTTCTTTCCGGTAACCGCACTGCGGGCAACTGAGCACTGAAACCAGCATTTCTTTCATTGAAAACGATGTTGCAAAAGGTAAAATATAAAGATAAGCCGCCAGTCTGAATTACGTGCCTTCACCTCGCCGCCGGCCGGATAAAAACTACCGGTGGGTTTGCCGGATAGTTGGGGAGCACCCGTTATTCCTTTAAATTGCCGTATCCACTTCACCCCCGTTATCCAAGTCAAGTGCCGTCTTTTAATCTCCCGTTATTCATTGCGCAACGCATCCGTCGTACCCAGGGGCAGTCATTTTCGGCTACCGTGGCCCGCATCGGAGTGGCCGGTATTGCAATGGGGCTGGCTGTGATGATTATTTCCTTTGCCATTCTGGGTGGGTTCAAAGACCGGATTTACCAGAAGATATTCAGTTTTGGCGCCCATCTGCAGGTATCTTATTTTGAAGTAAATGATACGTTTCAGGAAAAGCCGGTTTCTACGGAAAGCAAACTGTACCGGCAGTATAAACGCATCCCCGAAATTGCCCACATTCAGAGTTTCAGCCTGAAGGCGGCCCTGCTCAAAACCGAGAATGAGGTGCAGGGAGTGGTGCTCAAGGGAATCGGCAGGGATTTCAACCAGGCGGCTTTTCTGCCCAACATGAAGGAGGGAAAGCTGGTAACGCCCGGCGACACTTCGTACTCCCTTGACATGGTGATCAGCCGCAAGCTGGCCAACCAGCTGAACCTGAAGCTGAACGACGATGTATTTCTGTACTTCGTGCAGACGCCGCCCCGGGTGCGGAAGCTGACAATATCCGGCATTTACGAAACCGGCATGGAGGAGTTCGACGAAAGCATTGCCCTTTGCGACATTGCCCTGCTGCAGCGGCTCAACAATTGGGGCAATAATGAGGTTGGCGGCTTTGAGATTTTTCTGAAAGATTTTAATCAGATCGAAGAGGCTGCGGGCAAAGTCTTCAACCTGATGGATTTTTACATGAAGGTAGTGCCCGTAACGGAGCAGTACCTCCAGATTTTTGACTGGCTTTCTCTTCTGAACAACAATGTGGCCATCTTTCTGGCACTCATTCTGTTTGTGGCCTGCTTCAATATGGTGGCGATTGTGCTCATCCTGATCATGGAACGTACCCAGATGATCGGCCTGCTGAAGGCTTTGGGCAGCCAGGACGGGCAGGTGCGGCGTATCTTCCTGATTAGTGGAATCCGGCTGGTGGGCGAAGGCCTCCTGTGGGGCAACATCGCCGGTATCGGCTTCTGTGCCTTGCAATACTTTTTTCATCTGATTCCGCTTGACGCCGAAGCGTACTACATGGATACCGTACCCATTGAATGGAATTTTCCGCTGATCATGGTCCTCAATGCGGTGGTATTCGTGCTGGTGACGCTGATTCTGCTCATTCCGACGGCGATTATTTCCCGCATCCAGCCGGTAAAGGCACTGCGGTTCAGTTAATGGTGATGACAGGAGATTTGAGACGTGAAACAAGAGACCACTGACCATAGCCGGAGGCTCAGAAGGGTTAACTTTTCTTAATTTCTGGTCAGTTTTTAACAGCTGGCTACCCCAATGGTCAACACAACCCTTTACGACTTCTCATGAGCTTTTAACGGGCAAAAAGGAGGAACGGTAATATTCAGAGAGGAAGCCGGTGATATCCGCCAGATCAGAAAGAATGAATTTAATCAGAATCAGAGCGGGTGTTAAATGAAGACAGTTGCTCCCGGTACAAACCTTGCCCCTCGTCACTTACCGCCCTGCAGCGTAGTGCCGGAAGTAGCTGTTGATTTTCATGTAAATCACGCCGAACACGGCCTCCCGGAAGATGTTGATGCTCATCTTGGAGTTACCCCTTGCGCGGTCCGTAAATACGATCGGCACTTCCCTGATCCGGAAACCAAATTTCCAGGCCGAAAACTTCATTTCTATCTGAAAGGCGTAGCCTACAAACCGGATGCGGTCCAGATCAATGGTTTCCAGCACTTTGCGGCGGTAACACTTGAAGCCCGCGGTGGCATCGCGTACGGGCATACCGGTGATGAATTGTACGTATCGTCCGGCGAAATACGACATCAGCACCCGGCTGATGGGCCAGTTGATTACATTCACGCCGTTGATGTAGCGGGAGCCGATTGCCAGATCATACCCCTCATCGTGGCAGGCGTGGTACAGTTTCAGCAGGTCCCGGGGATTGTGCGAAAGGTCAGCGTCCATTTCGTACACGTAGCTGTATCCTCTCCCCATTGCGTACTTGAAGCCGAAGATGTAAGCCGTGCCGAGGCCAAGCTTTCCCGGACGCTGGTGCAGGTGCAGCCGCTCCGGGTAACGCTCCTGTAATTCCTTTACTTTACCGGCAGTGCCGTCCGGTGAGCCATCATCCACGATCAGGATATGAAAAGGCAGCGGCAAGGCAAAAACCTTACGGATAACCAGTTCAATATTTTCAATCTCATTGAATGTCGGAATGATTACAAGGGAGTCGTTCACGGATACGCAGAAAATAAATAGCGTAAAATCACTAAAAAAAAGCGTACAATCAAAAGACAGTCTACCAAAGGGGCAATTTTGTTACAAATTGCAGTATGCCTCCATGGTTGGTATCTTTAGGGGTCCCCGGCTCCGCCCAATGCATTGCTGAAACCATCACCCCGGTTTTCCGGTAAAAGCTGAGATGGATTACAATTCTGAGAGCATGAAAAAGACAGTGGTTTTAGGCGCGACAGAAAATCCGGACCGGTACGCTTACCGGGCGGCCCACAGCCTTACAAGGCACGGGCATCCGGTTGAGTTGGTGGGTCAGCGGGAGGGCATTGTGGCCGGTGTGCCCATTCACACGGATCAGCCTTCCCTCGAAAACGTACATACAGTGACCTTATACGTGGGCACCCGTAATCTGCCACCGCTGTACGATTACATTCTGAGCCTGAATCCGAGGCGCATCATCTTCAATCCCGGCACCGAAAATTCCGAACTGCGCCAGCGGGCGGCGGCTCAGGGCATCGAAACGGTGTACGGCTGCACCCTGGTCATGCTGGCCACTGATCAGTACTAGATCAATTGAAAATCAGGTTCAGTCCGACCCCGGTACCTTAAGAATCAGCTGATGCCAAAATTAATCCGGTATTCCGGACTTTAGCATTGTAATTAAAAAGGCCTGAGGCTCAGTGAGTTGTTTTGGCCATTGAAAATTTAAAATTCACAACTCATAATTGAGCGGCTACTTAATTCAGCAGGCTGGCCGGAGTCAGGTAGTTGACCGGGAGGGTCAGCGATACTTCGGCACCACCTCCGGGCTCCGAACTTACCTTCAGGCTGCCGCTCAGTTTACGGGCCCGGCTCTGCATATTCATCAGGCCATTGCCCGCGCCTTCGCGGTCCGTTCCAAATCCCCGGCCATCGTCGGTCAGGCTGGTTTTCAGTTGACCGGAAGTGAGCTCAAACCGCAGAGACACACATTTTGCCTCCGAATGCTTGAGTACATTGCTCATCGCCTCCTTGAACACCAGAATCAGGTGACGGCTCTGGCCCATGGGAAGCATGGCCGTACGCAACTCATCGGTGATGCCATCCGTCAGAAAAACCACGGATGTTTTGTCAAAAACGTCATCCCCGAAATCCTTCAGCCTGACCGCCACCTCAAAAACGCTGTCGTTGTGGGGGTTGAGTGACCAGATAAAGTCCTTGGTGCCCTGGTAAAGCTGACTGGAGTTGTCCCGGATCTTGTTCAGCAGGTCTTCTACTTCCGCGCCGTGCCCGTTGAGCCGGGCTTTGATCAGGTCGGTCAACAGGGAAATGCGGGTCAGGCGGTTGCCAAACTCGTCGTGCAGGTCTTCAGCGGCCAGCTTGCGGACGCGTTCATTTTCGGCCAGCTTCACCCGTTCCAGCTCCATAAGCCGGGTTACGTTGGCTTTTACCCGGTACTCGTGCAGCAGCGAAGCCACCACAGCCAACAGCACGGCTACGGCAATGTAAAACCACCACGTTTTCCAGAAAGGCGGGTGAATGGCGATCCGGATCGAGGCAATTGCATTTTCATTCCATACGCCGTCGCTGTTGGAGCCTTTCACCCGGAAAGTATAGTTGCCGGGCGGCACATTGGTAAAATTGGCGTAGTGGCGGTTTCCCGAATACACCCAGTCGTCGTTGATGCCCTCCAGCTGATAAGCATACTGGTTTTTGCGGGGATTGGTATAATCAAGGGCCACAAATTCAAAAGAAAAGAAATTCTCCCAGTACCGGAGCCGGATCTCCCCGGCCGCCGCGGTGAGGCTGTCTATGTTCAGGGGCCGCTCGAATATTTTGAAGGAAGAGAGTGCCACCCCGGGCAAATGCCCATTGCGGCGCATGGCAGCCGGCCGGAAACTGACCACGCCGCTGTTGCCGCCAAAAAACAGCTCTCCGTCGGCGCTTCGGTGGAACGCACCTTCATTGAACTCATTGCTGGGCAAACCGTCGCCGGCATCGTAGTTCTTCACCTGGCCGGTTCCGGGGTCCAGCCGCGACAAGCCAAGGTTGGTACTCATCCAGATGAATCCCTGCGCGTCTTCAGTGGCACCATAAATAAAATTGTTCGAAAGTCCGTTCTTTTCCGTGTAGTGCATAAATTCCGGCTCTCCGCCGGCGGAAAGAACCATTTTGTTCATGCCCTTATCCGTGCAGATCCAGAGGTTGCCCTTGCTGTCTCTCAGCATATTCCACACGGCTGAGCTGATCAGGCTCTTACGGTTATTGTATTCGTGCCGAAAATGCGTAAAGCGGCCCGTTTTGCGGTCAAAGCGGTTAAGTCCGTAGCGCGTACCCACCCACAGATTGCCGGCCTTGTCTTCCTGAATGGAGGTTACATAATATTCATGCAGGCTGTTAGGGTCGCCTGCCTTGTGGCGGTAGCTTTCGGTGTGGCCGGTGACCGGGTCAAACTTTTTCAGGTCATACATAGTGCCCACCCAGAATACACCGTGGCTGTCTTCGTACATCACCTTTACGTTGTTCTCGCCGGACTTCTTGCGGATGCCCTCCGCAAAATGATATCGCCGGAACCTGCCTTTCTTCCGGTCGAAAAGATTCAGCCCGTCCACAGAGCCGATCCAGAGATTGCCGCGGCGGTCTTCATATACCGAACACACAAAATCATTGCTCAGGCTGCCGGAGTCGTTGGGGTGGTGTTGGTAATGCTTCACCGTAAGGTCGTTCCGGTTGATACTGAGCAGGCCCTTCACAGTGCCGATCCAAAGCAGGTTATGGCGGTCAGTGCCGATGGCAAAGGTAGAGTTGAGGCCCGACGACTTATCAAGGTTCGTCAGGCGGCTCCAGAGGGTAAAGGAGTTTTTGGTGCGGCTGTACTTATGCACTCCGGCTCCCCGGGTGCCGATCCAGACAATATCTTCGCCGGGGTCTTTGCTTTCGTACAGCGAGTAGATAAGACTGCTTCTCATGCCTTTGCCCGAAAAAGGCTCTTCCTTGTAGTGCACCATCCGGGCTACAGAAGCTTCGTCTTCAATGGTAAACCGGCAGAGGCCATTGGTCTGGGAGGCAATCCACAGATTATGCTGTCCGTCCATCAGCAGGTCCATTACCACATCATCAGTATTGGGATTGGGCTTGTGGTGCTGGCAGGCAATATCCTGTACCGTTTCTTTGCGGGGGTGAATGCGGGTAAGGCCCTTGTTGGTACCCAGCCAGAGGGTGCCGAAGGAGTCACCGGTAATGCGCCGCACCACCGGATTCGGGAGCCTGTAAACCGGGCTTTTGCTGTTCCGGGCGTTTTCAAACAATACCCGCTGTCCTTCTGCCGGCATCCGGGGGTTGATGATCCGGATCCGGTTGAGTCCGTTGCGGGTACCTACCCAGATTTCGCCGGCCCCATCCTGGTAGAGCGACAACACGGCATTATGGGTGATGGTTTGGAGATTGGCCGGGTCGGGCAGGTAGTGCCGGATCCGGTACCTGATTTTTCCGTCGGAGGTTTTGACCGGGATCAGTCGCTTCAACCCGCCCCACGTACCAACCCAGAGGCTTCCCCAGGTATCTTCCAGAATGGTATTTACGTACTGCTCATCCCCGGTTTCTTCGCCTCCTGATTCTGCTGACACCAGCTGATTGTAGCGGATAAAACTTCCGGTTGCGGGATCGAGCCGGTTTAGTCCGTGGGCAGTACCCACCCAAAGGTTGCCGGTACGGTCTTCGCAGAGGGCAACCACTTCGTTGTTGGAGAGAGAGGTGCTGTCAAAAGGGTCGTGCTTGAAGTGCTGAAAGTTATAGCCGTCGTATTTGTTTAACCCGTCCACCGTTCCGAACCAGATAAAGCCTTTCTGATCCTGGCGGATGCTCATGATCTCACTTTGTGACAACCCCTCCTCCACCGACAAATGGTCGAAACTGGCCGTGTTGTACTGGGCTCCCGCAGTGCCGGCAAGGCATAGCCAAAGAGCCGGCAAGAGCAGCGCAGGCAATCTGATTTTTTTCATAATCATCTCTTCTTCACACCCTCTGGCGGCTGAGTGGCAGGGGAGTGAATAAAAATAAGCATTTTTCCGGCAATCGGACGCGGGTAATTCAAAGCTGAACTGATACTGTACTACTTTACCTGGAGGTCAGCAAAATGCTTGTAGAACAAGGCAATGGTCTCGATGCCCTTGAGATAATTGAAAATACCAAAATGTTCGTTCGGGGAGTGGATGGCATCTGAATCAAGCCCAAAGCCCATCAGTACACTTTTCAGGCCCAGTTCCTTTTCAAATAAAGCTACAATCGGGATGCTGCCGCCACCCCGCGTCGGGATCGGCTTTTTGCCCCATGCCTCTTCAAAAGCCTGGCTGGCTGCCCGGAAGCCCACCGAATCTGTAGGAGTTACCACCGGGTGGCCGCCGTGGTGAGGTTTTACGACTACTTTTACAGTTGCCGGAGCAATGGACTGGAAGTGATTTTTGAACAACTCCGTGATCTGATCCGGGTGCTGTTGGGGCACCAGCCGCATGCTGATCTTGGCGCAGGCTTTGGAAGGCAGCACCGTTTTGGCACCTTCTCCGGTGTAGCCGCCCCAGATTCCGTTTACGTCCAGCGTAGGCCGGATAGAAGTTCTTTCGGGGGTGGTGTAGCCCTTTTCGCCGGCCACGTCACCGATTTCCAGATCCTGATTGTATGCCTCCTGATCGAAGGAGGCTTTGGCTAATTCATCCCGTTCGGCCCGGCTCAGCTCAACCACTTCGTCGTAAAAACCGGGTATGGTTATGTGTCCATCGGCATCTTTGAGCGAAGCAATCATCTCGCAGAGCACGTTGATAGGATTGGCTACGCCGCCGCCGTACACACCGGAATGCAGGTCGCGGTTGGGGCCCGTGACTTCCACTTCCACGTAACTGAGCCCGCGGAGGCCTGATTCGAGGGACGGCGTGTCGTTGGAGAGGATACTGGTGTCGGAGATCAGGATTACGTCGGCTTTCAGTTTCTCCTTGTTTTCGCGCACGAAAATGCCGAGGTTGTCCGAGCCTACTTCTTCCTCGCCTTCAATCATAAACTTTACGTTGCACGACAGATTTCCCGCAGCCACCAGGCCTTCTAAAGCCTTGATGTGGGCGTACACCTGCCCTTTGTCGTCGCAGGCACCGCGGGCAAAAATGGCTCCGTCGGGGTGAAGTCTGGTCTGCCGGATGACGGGCTCAAATGGCGGCGTTTCCCAGAGGTTCACCGGGTCGGCAGGCTGCACATCGTAGTGTCCGTACACCAGCACGGTCGGCCGGTCCGGACCAATCATCTTCTCGCCGTACACAATCGGGTGACCGGCTGTTTCGCAGAGTTCAGTATGGTCGGCACCTGCCTGCCGGAGTTTCCCGCGGATGAATTCGGCAGCCCGGCGCACATCCTCCTTGTGGCGGCTGTCGGCACTTACCGATGGGATACGCAACAGGTCTGATAATTCGGCAATGAAGCGGTCTTTATGCTGATTGATGTATGATTGCATAGGGGTGCAAAATAAAGGTTGAATGGAGAAATATGGTTGGCCTTCCCTCCCTCTTCCGGCAGGAGGTAACCCGCAGTTGTGGTTGCAAACATAAAACAAAAAGACTTTGGAGCACGGGCTTCCAAAGTCTTTTGTCAATGGGTGAAATCTTTCTGACAGAATGGTTATTTCTTGCGGAGGCGGATATTGGTGCGGCTTTCCTCACCGTTGATCAGCCGGACAATGTTTTTCTGATGGGTAATGATCACGATGGCAAACATGATAAAGCCAAAAACGATCATCATCGGATCGTCGGGGCTGAAACGCGGCAGCAGCAGCAGGATCGGGAAAGCCAGGGCTGCAATCATGGAACCCAGCGAGACGTATCTGGAAGTGAGCAGCACTACAAAGAATATCAGCATGCACAGCAGGGCGGCTTCCGTATGGATGGCCAGCACCATGCCCAGCAGCGTAGCCACGCCTTTGCCGCCCTTGAACCCGACGTACACCGGAAAGATATGGCCCACTACCGATAAGATACCAAACAGCAGTTTGTACATCAGCAGGTTTTCAAACGGAATCACGCCCATAAAATACAGCAGCAGGGCCAGCGAAGTAGCTGTCCAGCCTTTTAGAATATCCACCAGCATGACAATACTGCCGGCCCGGCGGCCCAGCACCCGGAACGTATTGGTGGCTCCGGCATTGCCGCTGCCGTAGTCCCGCACATCAATGCCAAAGAAAGCTTCGCCCAGCCAGACCGATGTTGGTAGTGAACCCAGCAGGTAAGCCATCACGAATCCGGCAATGATCAGAAGTAAATCCATAATTGGGTTAATGGTTTCTCGTTAAGGATAGATTTTGGTTATATACGGAAATGGGCTGTATAATATTAAGTATATATTAACTTTTCAAATTTAGGGAAGAACTTTCCGAAATCCCAGACATTGGCAATCCCCTCCTGCCGGTCAGCCAACCGGCTTTACCCAGCACCTCAACGCACCCTGTTACGGAAACATTTTGCTTTGAGATACCGGAAATGCGAACCTCCCGCCTGACGATGCAGCGGGAGGTTCGCAAATAACAGACTGCTATGTAGTGAATGAGCTCAGAGTTAAAGAGGTTAGGAGTGATAGCCGTAATGGAGACTGATTACAAAAAAGTTTTCACTGCAGATTTCTCACTACTGAGTACTCATGTCTCCTTTCCTAAAATCCGTCCTTCTTCTCTTCCTTTTCTGCCGGCTTCTCCTCTTTTTTCTTCTCCTCTACTGGCTTGCGGGGTTCGGAGGTTTTGGCGATGACGCCGTTGTACGTTTTGTTGAAATTCTCGACGAACAACAATTTTTCGTCACCGGTAGCGGCCCCTACACTGTACTGACCCGGCTTGCCCGATTTGCCTTTGCCGTTTACGAGGCTGTTGAACTTGTCGTCAGAGCCGATCAGACTGAGTTTTTCCTGCTGGTAGTTGATGAAATACCACTGCTCAGGGCCAGCCTGCAGGTAAATCGTGATCTGGTCGCCACTGGCGTGCTTGCGGATCTCTACCATGCCTTCCATCTCCGTGTTGATATCCGTTTTGCCAATGTTGGACAAAACAACCTTGCCGGTGCTGTGAAAAGATTTGTTGGCTTCGTGCCACTTCAGGTTTACATCCGAGAATACCATTGTGGTCAGAAAGTGCCGGGATGCCTGAGTGAGCGGAACGTAATTGCCGTTGGACTTTGCCTTGTAGCTTTTGGCAGCACTTTCACCCGCCACCTGAGCCACTTTGTTGATCATGGCCTCAATATCCGGGCTGGCCTCGCGGCTGCCCGACCCGTCGCGGTTGATGATGGCTTCAGCCATATTGTCGAGTATCTGCTGGGCCACCGGAAAATTAAGCCCCAGCAGCGTGTTGAACTGGTAGGTGTTGGCATTCAGATCCACCAGGGCTTTGCCGGCCGCAAATACGTAGTCATTCTGCACACTGTTAAAGAAATCAATCCGGCCTTCCATTTCCACTTTGCCCTTGCCATCGTCGAGAATCAGTTGATTGCCGGCGAGGTTGCCCTTCCGCTCCGGAGCAGTGATTTTGAACTCGTTGATATTTGCGTTGTACATCAGCATGCCCTGGGCTCTGAACATATCTTTGTCATCCGGACTATTCTTGGGCGACAGGAAAGTCGTATAGATGGCAGAAGTCGCCTTGTCAATGTGCAGACCAGTGGTAAGCTGCTGGGTACCGTCTTTCAGGTTTTCGTCCACGGTGATGGCAACGTTGGCGTCGCCCTGGGCACTCGTGTAGGGGATCCAGGTGCCGTGGTTGGCCTGGCTTTTCAGGTCAAGCCGGATAAAGCCGTCCAGATCAAGTTCCTTGCGGTAAGAGTGCATCGTCAGGTTACCCTTGAACAGCACCCGTGAGGATAAATAGAACTTGTCTTCTTCGGTGATGGTCCCCGTAGCAGCGGTGTAGCGGGTGGCATTGTCACGTTTCCGCTCCGGGGCAATTTCCCGCGTTTCAAAGTTGCCCAGCTTCACGGCAAAGTCCTGCGCCTCAAAATTGGTGTACTTATAGGTAGCGTCGCCCGAAAACCTGGACCGCGAATGAATCTGGATATTGCCGTCGAACAGGTTGTGGTAAGCCTTTACTGTATCCATGGTGAGCTGCGCTTTGGCCAGCGGCTGCATGGCACCGTTTTCGGTGATCATCACTACGCCTTTGCTCGGCATGATCCTGGCGTCGCCGGACCGGATAAACGGGATACCCGAAATACTCAGGGTCATCTTGTCAATGTTATAGCCTGCTACTCTGGCGTTGAAGCTCAGTTCTTCCTGCTCCGGGTTGGTAGCAGTAAACGTACTGGTGGCTACGTCCCCTTCCATCAGCACCAGCTTTTTGTCAAGCAGCCAGGTAGCTTTATTGATGGAAGTTTTATAGGCCGCGTACGGAAATTCCAGGCTGGCAAAGCCGACCAGCTGCGGGTTTTCACTGGTTTTGATGGTAGTAATCCCCTTTGCCATATCAAAGTCCACGTTCACGAAGTTGGCTTGCAGGGCAGGCTTTGTTTTCACGCCCGACTTGATCTTGAATTCGGCGTCGCCCGCACTGAACTTAGTGGGCTCAAACTTGTACGCCATCGAGTTGATTTCGGAGTCTTTGCGGTCGAAGATACCCTGTCCGAAAAGGCCCGTCTTACGGACGACCACGCTGCCGTTGAATACTGCGCCGGTCTCTTTGTATATCTCAAACGGCGAGGTCGTATTGGCAATGATCATGCTGTCTACCTTGGCCCGCCAGTTGAGTTTAAAGTTCCTGACGGTTACCTGCGGGTAAATTCCCTCACCGATGGTAGCCTGCTTTATGTTTGCCTCCGCACCTTTGGCGGTAATGGAGTCAGGCGTTATGAGAATATCCTTGGCCGACAGCGTGGTGCTCAGGTGCTCAATCTTACCGGATGCCCGCAGGCCGCGCATATCCATCACCAGGTCGCTGGTAAAAGTCATTTTGCTGTCGCCGCCGTAGAGGTTGTAAGAGCCTTTGGGCGGGGCATGCCGGAAGCCCAGTGTGTTATCCGACATGGGGATCAGTGCTTCTTCAAAGGCCGGGAAAATGCCGTCGGAGTAGAAAATGCCTTTATACTGCGGGTCTCTTGCGTTCAGACTGTCTACGTTTACGGTCGGGATCTCAAAACGCACGTTGCGGTTGTAGGTACCACTTACCCGGTCGGTCTGGTCAAAGTAAATAGCGGCACCGGACTGTACGTTCAGGCGCGGATACTCCGGAAAATCTTTCAGACCAGCCTTGTTGTCGGGCTTGTTTACGTAAAGCGTACCGGCCGAGTACCGTATTTCGGAGCCCAGCTGGGTTTTGTTACCCTTTCCCCTGGACTCCTGCGGAGTGAACAGAATCGTGTCAATCTGATTCATTTCCACCGTGAACTCATCGTAAAGGAACGAGAAACCTGAACCCTTGAAGCGGAAGTTACCGGCCTGTACTTCGCCTTCCAGCAGGAAGTTACGGTCTTTGAGGAGCTGGATTTCTCTTTTACGGGGAATAACATACACCTGAAGTTTCTCGCTGAGGGGAAACTTATCAATGCCCCTTACCGTCAGCACGTTGCTGCTCAGGTCCAGGGTGGCATTAGGCTGCGAAGTTGCCCTCGACTCCATCCGGAAACTGTCGTAGTCACGCTTCTTGTTACTGGCGTACGTATTGTGGTCGCCTTTGCGGTTCATCTTCACAAGTCCTGATTCCGGCTCGTAATTCACAAAGCCGTGCTGGGCCATCCGGAGCATGGCACCCCGGAATACCGCAGGATTCAGCTTGTACTCCCGGGCCAGATCATCGGCGTAGAAGGAAAAAGAGTTGATTTTTTTGGAATAGGCCATCATGACTTGCAGCGGGTGGAAATTATAAGTTCCCTTCAGCTGCACGTAGCGGGTAGAGTCGTAGAAATCATGCGATTCAAACACGGCCGGCACTTCCTTGCGGGCACCGAGAATGTACATGTTGATGTCGCTGGTTTTGGGGTTCCACTGCAGGCCGTCGATGGTGATGTCTACTTTGTGGAAGGTATTGATGTAGGGCGTATTCTGAAAGCCGCCTTCATCCTTGTTCAGCCGCAGCAGCGGCATATTCTTGTTGTAGCTCATGCGCACGGCCGGGTGGTAGAGCGAATCGCGTTTGAGCGGAATGGTAATGCTGACCAGCGGCGAAGAGATGAGCGAATCACCGAATTCGTAGCGTTTGCTGCGGGTCCGGAACCGGGCTTCTCCGTCCGCTACGTAATCAAGGAAGCAGTACCGGTTGCTCAGCGACGAACTGTAGATACGTTTGCCTGCCAGCGAAAAGCCGCCTTTATACACCAGGTTAGGTCCCAGGTCCTTGATCCCGATGTTGCTGTATAGCGACATAAAACGCGGGTACTGAGCAGTTTCGGGGCTGCTATGCTTTTTGCTGGCAAACTCAAATACGCCCGGTGCCGGGGCATTCAGCTTCTGCGGATAATGCAGGGTCACCTCGTCTGCAGTGAGGCGGGGATTTTTAGTATCAAAAAAATAGGTTTTGAATTCGCAGTACACCTCAGGCATGCCGGCCATGCTCCAGTCAAACTTGCCGCCATTGCCCACAAATATGCCATCCTTCAGCATCAGCGAGCCACCCGTGCTGGCGAGTTGAGCCGAATCATGGGCTGTCGCAAACACGAGGTTGATGTTCTGTAGTACGAGCACCGCTCCCGTTACCTGGGGCGGCACTGACCGGGTAAACATATCACGGGCCGTGGCTTCCGACGGACCGGACAGGCTGTCGAGGTTGGATGCGCCGGCGTCGCGGTCCCAGTCAGTGAACCAGCCATCCTCCTTTTTACTGTCGTCTTTCCTGTCAGTGGCTTCTTTCTGATCAGGGGCCGGAGCTGCTGACTCGCCGCCCCTGAACTCGAAGGAATAAGTGCCGCCCTGCGCGTAAAGCCGGTTAAAGTTGGTAGCGTACAAGGCCTTCCTTTCAAGAAAAATCCTGATCGTTTCCAGGTATCTGGTGGCCTGCTTGCTGTCGTATTGATCAATCACCTTATCCGACACCGCCAATAATTTGGAAAGCTGACCGGAGTTCATGTTCTCGCGGGTCACTGCGTAAGTAACGGCATCAAAGAAATTTTTGAACTGGGGCAGGGCACGGTAACGCCTGGCGGCCATCTTGCGGGCTACCCCAATGATCTGATCCTTATTACCGGCGTCAAGGCTGGTCCAGACGGCTTCAAACTCTTTACCGGTTCGGGCCGCTTCGCTGTTTTTGGTGCTGTTCAGCAGCGCGCCTGCATCCCGGATAAAATCGTCCGGCTTGTCGGAGAGTTTGAATGACTGAGCCTGTGCCAGCCCGGCCGTTAGTAAGAATACCCAAAATGTAAATTTGATTTTCATGCAATCACCCCTGTTTTTGGAAGCACAAAGCTGCCCACTTGCTTTTCGTTTTCTGAGTTATCTGGCTTAGATGAGCCTGAGCAGCTACTTTTTGCAAATCAGCAATATCCTGCTCATAAAAGCCGCTGAGAAGCAGCAGGCCACCGGCCGGTAACTTCTCAGCGTATTGAGGAATTTCCCGGAGCAGTACGTTCCGGTTGATGTTGGCGAGAACAATATCGTATTGCGGTGCCAGGGTCACCTCGTCAATGGTACCCTGCTGCACTTTAGTGATGCCGCAGCCGTTGAGCCGGCAGTTTTCGACGGCGTTTTCAACGGCCCACTCATCGGTATCAAAAGCATCGGATGAGGAGGCACCCTTCTTGCAGGCCATAATGGCCAGAATCCCCGTTCCGCACCCGACATCCATCACCTTTTTGCCCTGATGATCCACGCCGAGCTGCATCTCCAGCATCAGAGAAGTCGTTTCGTGGTGGCCCGTTCCGAAAGACATTTTCGGGTTGATAATGATCTCATAAGGAAAGTGGCCCTCGATGTGGTGAAAGGAAGCCCGCACCACGCACTGATTACCAATGAAAATGGGCTGGTAATTCTTTTCCCACTCTTCATTCCAGTTTTGCCGGGGAAGAAGCGAAGAAGTATAGGTAATGGTGGTAAGCGGGGCGTATTTCAGGATAATTTCCTGTACCCGGGATTCGTTCCAGGCGCCGGCCCCGACATAGGCATTCAGACCCTCCGGGGTTTCCACGAAGGACTCGAAGCCCGCCCCGGCCAGTTCTGCCACGAGTATATCGGCGTAGTCAGGCAATACCGATATTTTCAGTTCGATGAAATCCACAGCTCAGACGGGAAAGGTGCCAGATGTAAAGAATACCCCACGGCAAAATTTACATTTTACCGTGGGGTATTCAAGGCATTCAGTCTGTCAATCTTACACGTCACATATAAAATTGCAGGATATTTAAAAGCCGTTTTCGACAAAAAGCAGCAGGCAAAGTATCAACTCCGGCCGCTTGTCTACAAATCAGCTTTACCAGACCACTTCTACTGAACTACAATCACACATTATTCCTGAGCATGGCCGTACCGGAGAGGGGGCTACCGGCAGCCCGCAAATGATCTTGCCGTAGTGTAGGCAATCGAGAAATCGGCAAAAGACCTGGTCTTCTCAAGGTAAATCCGGTAGCGGGCCTGGTCACGGTCTTTCGTAAAATACCAGATGCCGCTCCCGTCGGCATAGAGGGCGTTGTCCTCCACGAAGACAGTCATATTCGCTGATCCGTCATCTTCGGCCACAAAAACGGAGAAGTCGGCGTGGGCGCGGTCCCGTTCGATGTACACGGCACCGTACATACGGCAATAATCAATCCGCCCCTGCGGCCGCGTACTGCTGCCGGCACCTGCCGTGGCAAGGCAAAAGAGAAGGGAAGCAAAAATGAATTTCATACCTGGAGTAAATTTTGAATGTTCAGTGCCCAATGCTCAATTGAGTCAGAGCCAGTTCTTACCGGGAGCTTTATGGATTTACCATTCAACATTGAGCATTGAGCATTCACTTAACTTTTGCCCGCGGCTGCTTTCACAATATCGGTAAATTCTCTCGACTTCAGGGACGCGCCGCCTACCAGACCGCCGTCTACGTCGGGAGAGGCGAATAACTCCTCCGCATTTGATGCGTTTACGCTGCCACCGTACAGAATCCGGATTTCCTGCGCCGTTTCCTGCCCGTACCGGGAAGCGAGATGCTCCCTCAGGGCGGCGTGCATCTCCTGCGCCTGCGCGTTGGAGGCCGTTTTGCCGGTTCCAATCGCCCAGATCGGCTCATAAGCAATAACGAGACGCCTCAGTTGCTCATTGCTCAGGTGAAACAAACTTTCTGTCAGTTGATTACGCACAAAGTCAAGGTGCACGCCCTGCTCACGCAGTTCCAGCAATTCTCCGCAGCAGAAGATGGGTGTAAGGCCGGCCTCCAGAGCAATGTCTGTCTTTTCTTTCAGCAGGGAGTTGCTCTCCCCGAAATACTGCCGCCGCTCACTGTGGCCCAGGATCACGTACTGCACGCCCACGGACCTGAGCATTGCCGCCGATACTTCGCCGGTGTAGGCGCCGGCAGCTTTCTGGTGGCAGTTCTGGGCACCAAGGGCAATGCTCCCGGAACCCTGAATCATTTTGCCCACCGCTGCCAGATAGATGGAAGGCGGGCAGAGTACCACCTGCACGTTGCCGCTTACCTCATCAGCAATCATATTGCTTAGTTCCGAAACCAGCGCAAGTCCTTCGTCCCGGGTTTTGTTCATTTTCCAGTTGCCGGCAACAATCCTTTGTCTCATGTAAGTGGGCTTTGGGAGGTTTTAAAGAATATACGATTAAGTAAATTTTCTGTGGCCGGGAATTTAAGACATTACCGACTGCGGGTAAAAATAAAAATTATACGCGGAAACCACATTATTTATCCGCCTTGCCGGCCCATGCTGCAAGGCAACAAGCCCGGATCTGCCTCCGTTGCTGCTAGACTCCGCCTCCCTGATTCTGCAATTGACCTGCCCGATTCTGCAAGTCACACGCAGGAGATTGTCATGCCGGGCATAGTTGCCTATTTTAAAGCTACGATCCGCTTTTATTTTTTCACCAATGCTTTTACATTTTTATGAACTGTCCCAAGTGCAACAGCAGCTACTTCATGAAAGATGGTTTTGTCGGCGGCCGTCAGCGTCACCAGTGTAAAGCCTGCAATTACCGCTATACCGTTGCGATCAAATCTACGGCAAAGCCCAAAGAGATGAAGCGGCAGGCCTACCAGATGTACCTCGAAGGATTGGGCATGCGGGCCATCTCGCGGGTGCTGCAGGTCAACCACGTAAGTGTACAGAACTGGATCAGGGCGCAGCAGCAGGAAACCGACCTGTCGGTCAGTATGCCGCGGTAGCATGAAAGCCGCTTCTGTTCTTTGAATATTTCATACCTTTATTCTTGTTGCCATGAATGAGTTCCGGATTACCGGTCATTCCGGACAAGGTATGAATATTCTTTCCCGCTTTACATTATCACCGGGATGGTGGCGCTGGACCAGCATACTACTGGTCGGGGTATCGGTGCGTTTTCTGACTGACCTCATCTTCGGGCTGATCTACCGCAACTACCGCGTCCGGTGGGAGGCTGCCGAATACGCAAAAGCTGTTCTGATCGCTTTCTGCATCATGGAAGGCATCCGCTGGGTAAACCGCCGGCTTGATGCGCTGGCTCCCTGGTACGCTAACCCGGCGCGCCGTCTGCTGCTGCAGAGCATCCTCAATACGGGATGGGCTCTTTTCGTGCTCCTGCTCGTATGGAACGGCGTATTCCGGTATCTGCTGCACAGCGCCTACGAATTCATCAGTCTCTCCGACGAACTGGTGGTGGCCGGCACCGTGGCTTTTCTCACAATGGCCGGTGTACTGACCGATCTGGCGGTGTTTATGCTCAATAAGTGGCGGATTTCGCTGGCAGAACTGGAACGGTTCAAGAAAGAGAACATTGAGTTTCATCTACAGATGCTGAAAACGCAGGTAAATCCGCACTTTCTGTTCAACAGCCTCAATACCCTTTCTTCCCTGATCTACACCGACCGCGACATTGCCGCCCAGTTTGTGCGGCAACTGGCCAAGGTGTACCGGTATGTGCTCGACAACCGCAGCAAGGAGCTGATACAGGTGCGGGAAGAACTGCAGTTTCTTCAGTCGTACATCTATCTGGTGCAGTTGCGCTTCAGCCAGAACCTCCGCATCGTGATCAATATTCCTGAAAAAGTTCATCATTATTTCATTGCTCCCCTGACCCTGCAGATGCTCATTGAAAATGCAATCAAGCACAATGTGGTATCGCAAAAAAAGCCGCTTACCGTACACATCGAGTGGCAGCAACCAGACCGGGTGATGGTTACCAACAATCTGCAGATCAAGCCCGCCGGGGAGCTTTCTACCCAGATCGGTCTGAAGAATATCCGCAGCCGCTACTCTTATATTACCGCCCGGGAGGTCGCCGTTGAGCAGAGTGATCAGTACTTCCGGGTGACCATCCCTTTACTGGAAAGCGTATATGAAGGTGTTGATTATTGAAGATGAGCCTTTTGCCCAGCAGGAGTTGAGGCGGCTGCTGACCCGGTGCGCCCCGCAGGCGGAAGTAGTGGCCTGCCTCGACTCGGTAGAAGACAGTGTAGAGTGGCTGGCCCGTTCTGAGCAGCCAGATCTTATTTTTGTGGACATTCAGTTGTCCGACGGGTCGGGTTTCTGCATTTTTGAGCAGGTCACCGTCACCACGCCGGTGATTTTTACCACTGCCTACAATGAGTATGCGCTGCAGGCTTTCCGGGTCAACAGCATTGACTACCTGCTCAAGCCCATCGAAGAAGAAGCCCTGACCGCTGCGCTGCTGAAGCTGGATGCCCTGAAGGAGCATTTCTCCGACCGGAAAAGCCCGGTTCTCTCTCCAGGGAACATTGATGATTTGCTGCGCCGGCCGGCTAATGAGTACAAAACCCGCTTTCTGACCACCATCGGCGACCGGATCAGGCACATTCCCACCGAGCAGATTGCCTATTTTTTCGCCGAAGACAGCACGGTATACGTCGTGACCCAGGACCGCAAAAAGTTTATTCTTGATTATACCCTCGATCAGCTCGAAACCCAGGTTGATCCCCGGCAGTTTTACCGCATTACCCGCAAGTACCTGGCCCATATTTCGGCCATTGCCGACGTATCCCGTTATTTTAACAGCCGGCTGAAGGTCGTGCTGACTCCGGCTATGGACGACGAAATTCTGATCAGCCGGGTCCGGGTTCCGGGTTTTCTGGCGTGGATGGGCGCATAAATGCGTAATTTAGAGGATGATCCGGCGCAGCTTCCCTTTTTTGGTCCTTTCTCTTTGCCTCCTGACCGGCTGCCATCAGGTAACGCTGGTGGTGACCGAAATACCCGGCAACACACCGCCGGGAGCTGCTTTGTTTATATCCGGTAACTTCAACTACTGGGACCCCGGCGACGGCCGGTACATGCTCAGATTCAACGGCGACAGCACCTACACGGTACAACTGCCCCGCGGCGACGGTACTATCTTCTGCAAATTTACCCGCGGCGACTGGCACACCGTGGAAGGCGACAACTGCGGCAATATTTCTTCTCACCGGCAAATCAGGTATGGCAACGTTGATACAGTATTTGCCCGCATTGCCAGCTGGGGCGATATGGGACCGATCCGCTGCGACCAGGTTACTTTCACACTGGAGAAGATTCCGGCCAATACGCCGGCCAGGGGCCCGGTTTACCTGACTGGTAACTTCAACCAATGGAACCCGAGAGATGAAAGGTACCGGCTGCAACGCAGCAAGGAAGGCAGGTATTACATTACCCTTTCCGGGCAGTCAGGGCTGATGGAGTTTAAGTTCACCCGCGGCAACTGGACTACCGAAGAGGTGGATACTTACGGAAACACAATCTCCAACCGAACCTTTTTGTTCGGCAGACAGGATACTGTACTGCTGGAGCTGAATGGCTGGCGGGATTTCAAACCTACCAATCCGGTGATGGTGACAGTGGTGCTGGAGGTGCCACCCAACACACCGGCGGGTGACAAGATTTACCTTGCCGGCAACTTCAACGACTGGATTCCCAAAGATTCCGGTCTGGTGCTGAATAAATTACCCGACGGGCGGTTTACGCTCAACCTGCCCCGGAAGGAAGATTACATCGAATTCAAGTTTACCCGGGGCGACTGGTCGGCGGTAGAAGCCGACGCGGCCGGCAATGACATCGAAAACCGCAGTTTCACGTACGGCCGCAAAGATACCCTGTTCCTGAAGGTGAAAAGCTGGCGGGATATAGCCTCCCTGAAAACATTCCGGTAAGATCAGTCGGCCACGAATGTGACTTCCGGAAAACCGTAAATGCCCACGTTGTCGGCATTGTTGGGAAACAGGCTGGCATCTCCGTAGCGGAACTGCGAGTTTACGACCGTCACGCTTCCTTTGGTGAAGGGCAGCAAGGCGGAGCCATCCCGGCTCACAATCACGTAAGCAGCCTGGGACGCAGTACCGTAAAATATACTGATCACGTATTTTTTGTTGGGCATCACCGCAAAGGGCGTAATGGCCTGCAGCGTGAGCGCATTGGGCTGGCTTTGCTGAATCGTCTGCTGGACCACTATATTCCGGGTGTCATAATCCCAGATCGTTACCGGATAACTGCCTGACTCTGGCATCCGCGTGCCAATTTTGGTGATCCGTCCTTTGCGGGAGGCATAAAAACGATAGCCTAATTCAAGCCGGTTGTAGTTTCCGCGGGCAAACCGGCTGGTGCTGTCGGCAAGGAAACCGCTGAGAGCTGTTTCTTCGGGAGGCGCATTCTCTTTTTTACAGGTGGAGAACAGTACCAGCAGGGGCGCAACAAGCAGCAGGGCGTACTTCTTCATGAGCGGAAGGGGGCTTTTAACAGGTAGCCGGACTTGATGTGTTTAAGTTACAAGAATTTGGTTATGAAATCACCACTGATTTTTACCTTAAGCACAACAGTGTGCTACTGACACCGGTCCGGATACCGGCGTTCATGTTTCACACAGGGCTTTCTCAAAAGTGGTCAGTGTGACACTGACCACGGTCACGTGTAGGGTATGGACCGCCGTTTGTGTCTCACAAACGGCAACCCGGAAGCGTTTTGAGAAAGTCCTGTCACAATCGGATTCAGGAGTTTCCGGGAGATATTAAAGTTAAAAACTGTTATGCCTGATCTCCTCAGCTGATCCGGCTCCAGTTGGTTTCTTCCTTGCGCAGCGATTCGATGTGCCGGCGGATCGGGCCGTTCTGCGGGGACACCAGTTCCGGATCATTTTCGAGCAGTTCCTGCGCCGAGCGGCGGGCATCCTGCAGAATGAGCGCATCTTTGGACAGGTCCGCAATCAGCAGGTCCAGCACGCCGCTTTGCTGGGTGCCTTCAATGTCGCCGGGGCCGCGCAGCTTCAGGTCCATGTCGGCAATCTCAAAGCCGTTGTTGGTACTCACCATGGTGTCAATCCGCTGGCGGGCTTCCTTGCTCAGCTTGTAATCCGTCATCAGCACGCAGTACGACTGGTCGGCGCCCCTACCAACGCGGCCCCGCAACTGGTGCAATTGCGACAAGCCGAACCGCTCCGCGTTTTCAATCACCATCACCGACGCATTGGGCACGTTGACGCCCACCTCGATTACCGTGGTGGCTACCATGATCTGCGTTTCGCGTTTCAGAAAACGCTTCATTTCGAAGTCTTTGTCCTGCGGCTTCATTTTGCCGTGCACAATGCTCAGCTGACACTCCGGAAAAGCCCGGGCAATGCTTTCGTAGCCGTCCATCAGGTTTTTGTAGTCCATCTTCTCCGACTCCTCAATGAGCGGATACACAATGTATATCTGCCGGCCCTGCTGTACCTGTTCCCGCAAAAAGCCGAATACCCGCAGCCGGTGGGCATCGTAGCGATGCACGGTTTTGATCGGCTTCCGGCCCGCGGGCAATTCATCAATCACCGATACGTCGAGGTCGCCGTACAGCGTCATGGCCAGTGTACGCGGAATGGGCGTGGCCGTCATGACCAGCACGTGCGGGTAGACTTCTTCATTTTTCTGCCAGAGCTTGGCCCGCTGGGCAACCCCGAACCGGTGCTGCTCATCAATCACGCAGAGGCCGAGGTTCTGGAACTTTACCACGTCCTCCAGCAGGGCATGCGTGCCTACGATAATCTTCATTTCGCCGCTTTCCAGCTTTTCGTGCAGCACCCGCCGTTCACTGACCTTGCTGGAGCCTTTCAGGATACCGATCCCGATCCCGAGCTGATCGGCAAATTCTTTCAATCCGGTGTAGTGCTGGTCAGCCAGAATTTCAGTGGGAGCCATCATGCAGCCCTGGGCGCCGTTGTCGATGGCCATCAGCATACAGATGAAGGCCACAATCGTTTTGCCGCTGCCCACGTCGCCCTGCAGGAGCCGGTTCATCTGCCTGCCGGAGCACATGTCCCGGTAAATCTCCCTGATTACCCTTTTCTGGGCGTTGGTAAGGTCGAAGGGCAGGTGTTCGTTGTAAAAGGTAGTCAGCGTAGGAACACTTTTAAATACCTGACCGTGGTACTCCACCCGCCGCACCAGTTTGTTTTTGAGCAGCCGGATCTGGTTATAGAATAGTTCTTCGAATTTGAGCCGGAAGGTGGCCTGCTCCAGCAAGGGGTGGTTTTTCGGAAAATGAATGTTTTCTATTGCATCCCGCTTGGGCAGCAGGCTGTACTGCCCGATGATCGGCTCAGGCAGCGTTTCGCGGAGGTGCGGGCAGCCCATGTCCAGGACCTGACGGATCATCTTGCCGATGGTCTTGCTTTCGATCTGCTTCTTGCGGAGCTTTTCGGTAAGGTTATATACCGGTTGCAGGCCGCCTTCCTGGGGTTCACCCGGATTGTATACCTCCATTTCCGGGTGCACGATGCTGTACTTACCCCCAAAAAACTGCGGCTTGCCGAACACGATATACTCGGTGTGCCGCTTCAGGTTCTTGGAAAACCACTGCACGCCCTTAAACCACACCAGTTCAATCTCGCCGGTGCTGTCCACCAGATACGCAACCAGGCGGGCTTTGTGACCTTCCCCTACGGTCTCAAAATAATCTGCCTTGCCCCTGATCTGCACAAAGGGCATGCTTTCGTTTACCTCATTGATTTTGTAAAACCGGGTGCGGTCTTCGTGGCGGAAGGGGTAATGCTGAATCAGGTCAGCGTAGGTGAAGATAGCCAGTTCGGTATGAAACAGGTCAGCCCGCTGCGGTCCTACGCCCTTCAGAAATTCAATTTTGGTATCAAAAAAACCCATAACTGGTTGTAATGGCAAATTTTAAATGCTCAATGCTCAATGGAAAACAATTAACCTGACCGGTTCTTAATTCACCATTCAAAATTTAAAATTCAACATTACTGTCTTTCTTCCATTTCAGGGTATTGATCATGTGCACCATATCTTCTTTTATGTACTCGATCACCGGCGCCAGCGAATCGTTTTTGGTGGCACTGGGGAAGTACAGAGCTCCCCGGAAGAAGTGCGTGGTGGTGTCAGTTACGTAAAACTGAAACTGGCTGGGCACCTCCCCTTCCAGTTGAAAGAGGTTGGCGGTTTTGCCGTTGGCCGTTTTCATGACCATTTCTTCAATGGCTTCGGCCTTGATCTGGTGCTTGGAAGCCAGTTTATAGGCGTCATTGATCAGTTCCTGAAACTTTTTCGGGTTTTCGTTCACTTCTTTATAAGTCAGCTGCACATTGGCCCTCAGTTCGGGATAGTACACGTAAATCCAGTACGGCTCGGCCCGGGCGAAGGTATCGGGCCGGATGACCGCATGCGCGGAATGTTCGAACTGATAGGGATACTTGCCGGTCAGGGCGGTGTACTGGTGAGGGGGCAGATCAATCCGGTTATACCCTTTTGGCTTGGGTACGTAATCGGGGCTACTGCTGCAGGCGGCGGTAATAACCACCATACCCATCAGGAAAATCAATGCTTTGAGGGAATTCATATGAGGATTAACGAACAGCTATTGAGTTATTTGATAATAAATTTTATTATTGCCGGAAGTCTGTTTTTTCGGGCTGTAAAGGTAAGAAACCTGCACTGCAAGGTTTTTCTTTCTGGCTAAACGGGAGCGTAAATGGTACCCTTTGGGTCGTAAATTCCGTAAATATTTTTGTTTTGTAAACCCTAAAATTGCAAGTCATGTATTTTACAGTCCCTATTATATTATTCGTACTGGGTTTGGTGATGGCTTATGTGTTCTTCACGGCCGAGAAAAACCCCAAACGCGTGAGGACCCTGTCGGAGCGGAAGTTTCCGGAAAATCAGAGTCCTCCGCCCAGCACCCCGGACTGACCCGGCGGCTCACCGGAGATTTGTATCATATTTTCAGGCGCGGACATTCTCCGCGCTTTTGTTTTTTGGCCTGGGTTGCCTCAAACCCGCAAGGTTGCTGAAAACCTTCCGGGTTTGCCAGCGCCTTGCCGGAGACACGGCCTGCTAAAGTTTTAAAAATTTTTAGTCTGCCACACAGCCGTTTACCTCAAACAGAAGCCCGGGCTCCATCACCTTGCCACCTCCTCTTTTCCCCAACTATTGCTTAGATTTGGCAGGCAACCAACTATTTTTTCCCGTGTTATTTGACCGCAGGCACTACTCAGACGATGTTCTGACCAAAATATACCGCGCCTTACTGAAACCCCGCCTGATCGAAGAAAAAATGCTCATTCTGCTGCGGCAGGGCCGCGTGAGCAAGTGGTTTTCGGGCATCGGACAGGAAGCCATCGCCGTCGGCTCCACGCTGGCCCTCCAGCCCGACGAGTACGTGCTGCCGCTGCACCGGAACCTGGGCGTGTTTACGGTCCGCGACTGTCCGCTGGACAAGCTTTTTGCTCAGTTTCAGGGCAAACCGGCCGGCTTCACCAGGGGCCGCGACCGGTCTTTTCACTTCGGCACCCATGACCACCACATTGTCGGCATGATTTCGCACCTTGGCCCGCAGCTGGCCGTAGCCGACGGCATTGCCCTGGCAGATCTGCTGGCGAAGAATAAGAAGGTGACCCTTGCCTATAGCGGCGACGGGGGCAGCAGCGAAGGTGATTTTCACGAAGCCCTCAACGTAGCTGCCGTGTGGGACCTGCCGGTCATTTTTATGGTGGAAAATAACGGCTATGGCCTCTCCACCCCGAGCCGGGAGCAGTTCCGCTTCCGGAGTTTCATCAACAAGGGCATTGGCTACGGCATGGACGCCGTGCAGGTAGACGGCAATAATGTGCTGGAGGTGTACGATACCATCTCGCAGCTGGCCCGCAGCATGCGGCTGCAGCCGGGGCCGGTGCTGGTAGAGGCCATGACTTTCCGCATGCGGGGTCACGAAGAAGCTTCCGGCACCAGGTATGTACCGCAGGAGTTGTTTGAAAAGTGGAGCAAAAAAGATCCCGTCTCTAACTATGAAGCGTATCTGCTGAAGGAAAATGTGCTGGATGCAGATCAGACCGGGCAGATCAGAGCCGAAATCAAAGCCGAGATAGAAGAGGGGCTGGAAAAAGCCTTTGCGCAGGAAGGCCCTGAAGCCGATAGCCGGCAGGAACTGGCGGATATGTACGCCCCGTTCGTGCAGCAGGTGCGGGAGCCGGAAACACCGGAAACGTCGGAGAGGCGGTATGTAGATGCCATTTCGGACGCCCTGCGGCAGAGCATGGAGAAGTTTCCGAACCTGGTGCTGATGGGGCAGGACATTGCTGATTACGGCGGCGTATTCAAGGTGACGGAAGGCTTCGTGGAAAAATTCGGCAAGGGCAGGGTACGCAATACACCTCTCTGCGAATCAGCCATTTTAGGTGCCTCCCTCGGGCTGTCAGTGAAGGGCTATAAAACCATGGTGGAGATGCAGTTTGCTGACTTTGTCACCTGCGGGTTCAATCAGATCATCAATAACCTGGCAAAAAGCCACTACCGCTGGGGCCAGGGGGCTGATGTGGTCGTGCGGATGCCAGCCGGGGCCAATACTGCTGCCGGACCTTTCCATTCCCAGTCCAATGAAGCCTGGTTTTTTCATACGCCGGGTCTTAAAGTAGTGTATCCGTCCAACCCTTACGACGCCAAAGGACTCCTGAACGCAGCCATTGAAGATCCGAATCCGTATATGTACTTCGAGCACAAATACTTGTACCGGTCGGTGTCGGGCACAGTGCCGGATGCCTGGTATACGGTGCCGGTAGGCAAGGCGGCGCTGGTGAGCAAGGGTGATGACATCACCATTATCACCTACGGACTGTGCGTACACTGGGCGCTGGAGATCATGAAGAAATTGCCTGACGTTCAGGCGGATATTATTGATCTGCGGACTTTGCTGCCCTGGGATAAGGAAACGGTGGCTGCCAGCGTTAAGAGAACGGGCAGGGTTTTAGTGGTACACGAAGATTGTCTGACGGGGGGAATTGGTGCGGAAATTTCCGCCTGGATCAGTGAGAACTGCTTTCATTACCTGGATGCGCCGGTGATGCGGGAAGGTAGTCTGGATACAGCCGTACCTTTTGCGCCTGCATTAGAGCAGAATTTCTTACCAAAGTACCGGATGGAAGAAAAGATAAACCAGCTGCTTGCTTTTTAGGGTACCTTGCATGTTCATACCTTTTTAAGGTAAAGACAAACACGATCCAGGAGTAGCAATAATTTCGGCAGAAAGGCTAATAATATAATTTACGCCAATGTCAGTTTCAAAATACACCATTTTACTCTTTACGGTTGTTCTTCTGACGGCAGCCTGTCAGCGCAAGAACTGTCCTACGTACTGGGCCAATTCCGGTACCACCGGTATGGGTCAGACGGCTTCCGACGGCAAAAAAGGCGCTGCCGAGAACCTGAATGCAACCGAGGAAGGAAGCCGGGAGCAGGAGTTTCCGCTGGTACGCGTAAAAAGGGACAAAAACGGAATCATCACCAAAAAAGCCATGAGCCGGAACAAGGTGAAGCGTACCGATCCCCGGAAGTCTTACAAACCCCGCTAATTGCCATACTGCCCGTATCTAAATGCTTTGCCAACCAGCTATGCTTCATTTTTATAATGCATTCAGAAAAAGTTTTAATTGCGTGAGGACAGCCTTCTGGCTTTGTCTGGGTATTGTTTTATCCGCTCAGCTTTCCCTTGCGCAAACCAATAAGGCAGGGTTGGTAAGAGTAAAAACGGAAAAGGAAACTCAGAAGAAACAAAAGGAGACCTCCTCATTCAGGGGAGAACGGGTCAGGGGCGGCCAGCAGCGGGTAGACGTATCGGATATGCGCGGCGCGGCCGTATTCAATACGACCCTCGAAGCTCCCGAACGCAGCCGCAACGCGATGGGTGCCCGGATGCTCCGGCAGTCGGAGCGGAACAACAGCCGCGGCGGCAAGGTACACAGCCAGTGGTACAAGCAGAAAATTGCCAAAAGCAAGAGCAAGAAAATCTCCTCCTACAAAGGCGACATCCGCGTAGTAGACCGCAAGAAGGAGTACCGGAAAAAGAACAACGAAATATCTTCTTACAAGGGCGACATTCTGGTGCGCAGGAAACCGAAAGACGCCTTCCCGGGTGCTGGTTACAAGGGAGGCTACGCCAACAGCTCTTACCAGAAGAAGGAAAAGTACCGCAAGCGGATGCTGAAGAAAATGGGCAAGCTCTTACCAGAAGAAGGAAAAGTACCGCAAGCGGATGCTGAAGAAAATGGGCAAGAGCAAGAAGAATATGGTGCCGAATTACAAGAAGCGCAAAGAGGAAAAACCTACCTACGACACCCGCGAAAGCGAAATCTGGGAAAAACCCCGGTAAAACACGGATCCTCTGAATGAGATACTTGTGATTGAGAGAACAGGGTATTGGGCGGACGAAGAAACTTTTTACCCGTACAATACCTTATTAACTCAACCACAAATTCTCCGATCATGAACTGGATAACCCTTTCTTCTGAAGCTCAACTAAAGGATATTGTTGCCAACACGGAGCAACCAGCCATTATTTTCAAGCACAGCACCCGCTGCTCCATAAGTGCTGCGGCCCTCAGCCGCCTGGAACGCTCCTGGAAAGAAGATGAAGTAGCTCCGATGAAAGCGTACTTTCTGGATCTGCTCAGCCACCGGCCCGTTTCCAACCAGATTGCCCATACTTTGGACGTTGTACACCAGTCTCCCCAACTGCTGCTGATCCACGACGGCAAATGCGTGTATAACGCATCCCACATGGAAATTTCTTATCCCGAACTCAAAAAACAACTGGAGCGGATTCAGGTGTAAGGCAGGATTGCGGTGCGGCCGGTTAGGCATACTCCTTTAGAATCGCTGTTTGTCAAACGGACATGGCTATACTTTTTAATGATTTCCGGGGCTGGCAGGCTTACTGCGCCCAGCAGAATATGCCCTTGTATTTTCCTGTACTCGAATACGAAATCGAGCAGAAAGGACGTACGGAAATGGAAATCTGGGATGGGCTCCGGCGTGCCTGGACCGTCATGCGCGACGCCGTGCAAACCGGACTCACGGAAGAAATGGTCTCCCGGTCGGGCATGATCAATAACGGGGCTAAAAAGGTGGCCAAAGCCCAGCCTATTCTCTCTCCCGAGTTTCAGAAACTGATTTCCCGGGCTCTGGCAGCCAAGGAGGTAAACTCCTGCATGGGCCGCATCGTAGCCGCCCCTACGGCGGGTGCATCGGGCATTCTGCCGGGTATACTGGTCACTTTGCAGGAGCAGCACCAGTTGCCTGACCAGACAATCCTGGAGGGCTTGCTGGTGGCAGCCGGCATCGGACTGATCATTGAGCAGAATGCTTCTCTGGCCGGCGCCGTAGGGGGTTGTCAGGCGGAAACAGGCAGTGCCGCTTCCATGGGAGCCGGTGCGATTGTGTACTGCCTTGGCGGTGACATCAATCAGGCCTTTGCGGCAGTAGCCATTACCATTCAGTGCATGCTTGGCCTGGTGTGTGACCCCGTGGCTGGCCTGGTAGAAGTGCCATGCGTGGTGCGCAATGCCAGCGCCGCCGCCATTGCGTACTCCTCTGCTCAGATTGCGGTGGCAGGCGTAAATCCGGTAATTCCGGTGGATGAATGCGTGCATGCTTTGGGTGAAGTAGGGCAGAGCATGGAAACCCGCTACAAGGAAACTGCAATGGGTGGCCTGGCGGCTACGCTTACCGGCCAGAGCATCGCCAAAAAAGTACTGATTCAGGATATTGACGTGCTGCCCGATGAGGAGGAGCCTCAGTAAGATTTCTTTGCGCTCCTTCTTTGCGCCTTTGCGTGAAATTGACGTGCTGCCCGACGAAGGGGAACCTCAGTAGCCTCGCTGCGGTTGCCGGCTATAAGATCAGCTGGCGGATCTCGTTGGCCAGCAGGGAAAAAGTGATGCCCCAGAATACGGCACTGAAAAGCATATACACAAAAATCCGTCGCCACGGCTCCCCGAAAGAGGCGGCTACGACTGTGCCCAGTATGGGGCTCAGCAACAAGGGCGTCAGAAAAGCCACCCCCGCCAGACCGTACCGCCGCCATATGTACACGATCCGGCGGTTGCGGGAGGTAAAGACCCGGCGTTTTTTCTTCCGTTTGCAAAACCGTGACCGGATAGTGGCTCCCAACAGGGAAAAAATCAGTACGCTGGTCATCATGCCGAGTACAGTAAAAATGCAGGTCTCGATCCAACTGAGGCCAAAGGCGGTGCCGCTCAGCGGTCCGCCGATGAATTTTACCATACTGGAAAGAAACACGGTCAGGTATTTTGCGGCCTGCTCTAACATATCACCTCTGTGCCTTTGCTTAGTGCCGGGAAAAAGCTTGTACCCCGGCTGCTCCTGTATACGCAAAAGGCTGGTTTCCGGCTTACCCCGCTGGTTGTTCAGGTCGGGACTTTGTTTAAAGTAACTGTTGGTTGATAGTTACCCGTAGTCAGACGAATAAGTGTCTGACTGCAGGCGGATTGAAAAAGGGCAAATACCGGATTACTGTACGGATATGTAATACAGTTTAAAAGAAGTTTTCTGGTATTCCGGATATGCCTCCTCATAGTGTCATTCCCGGAGGGAATCTTGTTGGAATCTGGTATTGATGAAAGTATACCAACAAGATTCCCTCCGGGAATGACAGTAAGTAAAGATGGCAACCCTTGTACCTGACCGGCACTGACCCTCCGGAATTCGCTCCATGTCTTATTCTCTTCCCCCAGTCTGTCATCTCCCATCTAACGTCTCCCATCTTTTCAAGGTAGCTTCTTGGCTTTTTCCCAGTACACATCCATTTCGGCCAGGGTCATGTCCTTCAGGTTTTTGCCGGCCTTCCGGGCTTCTTCTTCCAGGTAACTGAACCGCTTGATAAACTTTTTGTTGGTCCGCTCCAGCGCCGTTTCGGGATTGATGTCAACAAACCGGGCATAGTTCACCAGCGAAAACAGCAGGTCGCCGAACTCACCTTCCGCCTCTCCGGAATCAGCTGTGACTTCTTCATTGAAAGCCTGCCTGAATTCTGCCAATTCTTCTTCTACCTTTTCCCAAACCTGACTTTTTTCTTCCCAGTCAAACCCGGCTCCGCGGGCTTTCTCCTGAATGCGCATTGCCTTCACCAGGGCCGGCAGCGACTTGGGCACGCCACCCAGTACGGTTTTGTTGCCCTCCTGTAGTTTTAACTGCTCCCAGTTCTGTTTTACCTGCTCCTCGGTGTCGGCTTTCACATCGCCGTAAATGTGCGGGTGACGCCGGATCAGCTTTTCGCAACGTAAAACACCAGATGCAGCATCAGGTCGCCCAGCTCCTTTTTTACTTCCGGCAGGTCATTCTCCAGAATAGCATCCGATAGTTCGTAGGTTTCTTCGATGGTCAGGTGACGCAGGCTTTCGATGGTTTGTTTTTTGTCCCACGGGCATTGTTCGCGCAGTTCGTCCATAATGGTCAGGAGGCGGTTAAAGGCCTGCAACTGCCCGGCCCGGCGGGGGGAAAGATTTTCAAACATAGGTAGTGGTTGGTAATTAACTATTCATCTATTTGATAATTACAGATTCTTCCATTTGATCGCGCAGCCGATGGCTTTGGTAACAGTGTTGATTACCGGCTTGCCGGCCAGCACCTGCGTCATGGCATTCTCTACAAATTTCTGGTCCACATCGCTGGCGTCCTGAGAATTGTCGTCAATGGTGCCAGTGTACTGCACCACAAAATCATCGTTTTGCTTTTTCACGATAAATACGTGTGGCGTACGGGTAGCGCCGTAAGTCCGGGTCACCTGCTGGGTTTCGTCCAGCAGGTACGGAAAAGGGTATTTCTTTCGGTTTGCCCGTTCCTGCATCTTTTCGTACGAATCGCCGGGGCTCGAAACCGGATCGTTGGGGTTAATGGCAATGACGGAGTACCCCTGCGGCGCGTATTTGTTGTGCAGGGCAATGATCCGGCTTTCATACGCCTGGGCAAACGGACAGGTATTGCAGGTAAAAACTACGATGTAGCCCCTGGCATCCGGATTGCCGGCCATGGAAACGGTATTGCCGTCTACGTTTTTCAGTGAAAAATCCATTGCCTTGTCGCCGGCCTTATAGCCACCAGCCGACTGAGCCATGCTCATTGAGCTGATCAGCATAGCCACAAATGTCAATAGGGTCGAAAACTGTTTCATAGTTCAGGAATGACCGGATCAGGCCGTCATTCAGTGGTAAAACAAAAATTGTTCAGTTAAAGTGCAGCGTTGAACCCGGTCCATCCTGACAAGATCGTGCCAGGTTTACCTCACTGGCTCCGGCCTTCCCGGACGCCTGGAATTCAGCATTTAAAATTCAAAATCCTGAATTTCCCGCTACTTTACCCACTTCTTCCACCAGTATTGAAACACGATCAGTCCCCACAGCCGGGCGTGTACGTCTTCGGGGTTGGCCGAAAAGAGCTTTTCCTTCAGCCGCCGCACCTCGGCTACGTCGAATATTCCCTGTTCCTCTACGAAAGAATCCTTCAGCAGGTCATTGCGGATCAGGCCCTGCAGTTCGTTGCGCATCCACTTGAGCAGCGGCACTTCAAAACCGTGCTTGGGCCGGTTGTAAAGTTCTTTGGGCAACTCACTCCGGAAGGCATCCTGCACGATTTTCTTCTTCATGCCGCCATCAATCTTATACTCAACCGGCAGCGAAAAGGCAAACTCCACTACCATATAGTCCAGAAAAGGCACCCGCACTTCCAGTCCGTGGGCCATGCTCATCAGGTCCACTTTGGTGAGCATGTCATTGGGCAGCACCAGTTGCATGTCGGTGTACAGAAAGTCATTCAGGTCGCCGTCCCGCCGGAGGTGCTGCAGGATCAGTGCCTTTCGTTCGGCAAATTCCTGTTCATGAGCCAGTTCACGGCTGGCGGCACTCAGCAGCCCCGTTGCCTCCGGCGCGCTGGTGAAGGTAGCAAACCGCCAGTACCGGTCTTTATGGTCCAAAGCGGCTCCTTCGGCCAGTTTCTGCAACTGCCGGATTTTGTTGCCGAACGCACTGTTGCGCGATTTGGGCAGGGCATTCCAGACCGGCTGCAAAGCTTTGGCGACGCCCGTGGCCAAGCCGCCTTCCCGGATGCGGAAGTCACCCCGGTGCTTGTTGTAGCCGGCAAATAATTCGTCGGCGCCGTCTCCGGAGAGGGCCACGGTTACCCGCTTCTTTGTCCTTTTGCTGAGAATATACACAGCCAGTGCCGAAGAATCGGCAAAGGGTTCGTCGGTGTAGTCGAGCATGTCGGACAGGTGCCCGTACAGGTCGTCGTTGGAAAGGGAAAAGACAGTGTGATTGGTTTTGAACTTCTTCGCCACCAGGTTGGCGTATCTGGTTTCACCAAAAAACGGCTCGTCCTTGTAGCCGATGGAAAAAGTATTGAGCTGGTCCGTATGCCGCGCCGCAAGGGCCACGATTACCGACGAATCAATGCCGCCGCTGAGGAAAGCCCCCAGGGGAACGTCCGAAATCAGGCGGCGCTGTACGGATGCATCCAGCAACTCCACCAGCCGGTGCTGGGCCTGTTCATAATTCATCGTTTCCGGCTGACGGCCATTGCGGGGAATGGTGTACCAGCATTTCCGGGTCACCTCCAGTCCTTTGATCTTGATGCAATGCCCGGGCAGCAGTTTTTTTACGCTCTTAAAAATAGTATGCGGGGCCGGAATGTAGTTGAACTGCAGAAATTGCTGCAGGGATACGTAGTCAATGTCCCGCGGAAAACCGTACGTGAACAGGGCTTTCATTTCGGAGGCAAACAGGAACTTGTCTTCGTCGAGGCTGTAGAGCAGCGGCTTGATACCCATCCGGTCGCGGGCCACAAACAGACTGTCCTCCTCGGCATCGTACACGGCAAACGCAAAAAAGCCGTTTAACCGGTGCAGGCAAGCTTCCCCTTCCTGTATGTACAGGTGCAGCAGCACTTCGGTATCGGAGGTGGAAGAAAAAGAAACCCCTTTCGCCTCCAGTTCTCCTTTCAGTTCCCCGAAGTTGAAAATCTCACCGTTGAACACAATGGTGTACCGCCCACCGGGGTCGGTCATGGGCTGGTTGCCGCCCGACGAGGTATCGAGGATGGAGAGCCGCCGGTGCCCGAGGCCCGCGTACCCGTGCGTAAAAGCATTGCCGGTATCCGGACCCCGGTGGGATAAAGTATCGGTCGCCGCAAACAGATTGATGGTAAAAAATCGGCCGACTTCGTTGAAGGCGTACACGCCGGTAATGCCGCACATTACAGATCCTGAATTTTAAATGTCTGATGCCCCGGGGTAAAGAGAGGCAGCTATCCTTAAAACTAGACCAAGTTTCCCAGACGGCCAATTCCGGCAGATTCACTTTCCCCGAAGGGCGGCCATCTGATGCCGGTTTTTGAAATTTTTGTGACTGTCCTGCGTAAAAGATACCGCCCGGCCTATCTTTGTCTGACCTTACCCCCTGAATCCCTATGCTGCCTTCTCTGCAAAAGCCCTATGACCGGATGGAAAAATCGCGGCTCCGCATTCTGCAACTGACCGGTGACCTCTCCGAGACGCAGGCCCACGCCAGTCCCGGGCCGGGGGAGTGGTCGGTGGTGCAGGTGCTGGAGCACATGGTTATCATTGAACGGAGGGTTCTGGAAGCGGTGCAGAAACAGATTGCCGGATCAAATCTGCGTCCGGCTGGTCTGAAGGCGCGTTTCCGGATTATTCTGCTCAAACTGGCCCTCCGGTTCCGGAAGAAAATAAAGGCACCGGCCATTTTACCCGAACCAGCCGGCGACCGGAGTCTTGCAGAGTGGCAGCGCGAATGGGAAAAATCGCGGCAGCAGTGGCACCAGATGCTCGGCAACGTGCCGGAAATATTACTTGATAAGGCAGTTTTCAAGCATCCGCTGGCTGGCTACTTTACTCTTGCCCAAACGCTGGATTTTATTACCGAACATACCCGCCACCACGTACCGCAGGTGCAGCGGCTGGCGCAGAAGGTTTAACCAGGTGGTGCCGGCACAGGCTGGCTGACAGGTAACCGCCTTCTGCCCCGCAAAAAGCGGAAAAGATTACGTATGTAACTACAGCCCCTGATGTAAATTGAAAAGCCGGTCTTCAGGAGAGAGATTTATAGATTAAATTTTCTCCTTATGCGCTACACCAGCTATATAAACCTGTTCACTATTTTATTACTGGCTGCTTTTGCCTTTGCTGGCTGCCACCAGAATCACACCGGACATGCCCCGTCCACAGCGGTCAAAGACCGGATCATCGGCTTGTGGCAATTCAGCAGCTACCGCGAAGTCACGACCCTGAACGACACCGTAAACAATGACCAGACTCAGCCGGTAGCCGGAACGGTGGAATTCACCCCCGATGGCCGGATTATTTCCCGCGATGAGTCCGGAAATACCGAAGAAGGCACATGGTCGTTAGTGGACGGTGGCAAAAAAGTAAGCATCATGTTTGATGACTTTGCCTCGGCAGGGCTGGATCTTGCGGCCTTTCTGGGAGCCGGTACGTTTGAACTGCAGGAGATTGAAGCCGGCAATATGGCCCTCAGCAACCATTCCCTGTTGTCGGCCGGCGGCAATTCCCTGAAATATGAACTTACTTTTCATCTCGAAAAGTAGCTATTCAGGAGCATTATCTCAGGCATGCTGTCCTCAAATCTACCCCTGCACCCCGGCGCCCATGTAAGACCTGGCACGACGGATTTCCGTGTTGATCTGGTCGGTTTCTACCAGGCCGTCGCGCATCCGGACGATGCGGTGGGCGTAATGGGCAATGTCGTCTTCGTGCGTGACCATGATGATCGTATTACCCTTGCTGTGCAGTTCTTCAAACAAGTCCATAATCTCGTAAGAAGTTTTGGAATCGAGGTTACCCGTGGGTTCGTCGGCCAGCAGGATGCTGGGCGTGTTCACCAGCGCACGGGCAATGGCTACGCGCTGCCGCTGACCACCCGAAAGTTCGTTGGGCTTGTGTTTGGCGCGGTTTTCCAGCCCTACACCTCTCAGTGCGTGCATGGCCATCTCGGTCCGTTCCGATTTATTGTAGCCGGCGTACACCAGCGGCAAGGCTACGTTTTCCAGCGAACTCTGGCGGGGCAACAGGTTGAAAGTCTGAAACACGAAACCGATTTCCTTGTTGCGGATTTCGGCCAGTTCATTCTCCGTCATATCACTCACATCCTTTCCGTTGAGGATGTAGCGGCCACTGGTTGGCGTATCAAGGCAGCCGATGATGTTCATCAGCGTAGATTTACCCGAACCGGACGGACCCATAAATGCCACGTATTCGCCCCGGTTGACCGCAATGGTTATTGAGTTGAGGGCGTCGATGATCTCGCTGCCCATTATGTATCTTTTTGAAATATTGGTTGTGTCAATGACCTTCATGAGAACGGACCGGATTGGGCTGTAGGGATTAAAGAAATTTAATGTAGCAAAGAAAACGGGTGAAGCCAAAAAAACTCCCTGAATTTTCGGTCAGAGAGTAAAAATGCTGCCGCGCACTGCTTGCCGCACCAATCCTGATAAGTTACGCAGTTACTGCCATTCGGAAAGCCTTTTTTCCACCGACGCCTTTTGTGCCTTGTATTCCGGTAAAAAAGCTCCATAGTCGGCGGATGTCGTCACCAACCGGAACTCCTCCAGTCCCTTTTCCGCGTAATCGGTCAGACCCATCTCCAGCGCCTGCCGGATATAGGCTTTGTGCACCGCCGGCGCGTAAGGGTTCAGGCGGATGGCTTCCACCAGGATGTTGTAGGCCCGGTCATCATCTTTCTGTCGGCTCCGGTAGAAAGCGGCGGCATCCGTAACCACCTGCGGGTCCAGCGGGAGGCGGCGCACGGCCTGGGCGTACTTTTCGGCCGCCAGAGCCGGCTTGCCGGTATGCTGGTAGCTCAGCGCTTCCCAATAGGGCTTCCGGTTCCGGGCGGCGTCAGTGGGAAGGGCTTCATTCAGCATACTCAGCAGCTTCTGGTACTGTCCACCGGCGGCAAGCAACCGAAGGGCCAGCTCCTTTACCGCAGGAGAATCGGGCAGGAGTCCGCTGGCCGCGCGGTAAGCTTCCGTAGCCCGGTCCACCTGATTGGTGCCCAGGTAAACCTCTGCCAGTTCGGCATAAGCCAGCCCCCGGTAAGGAGCATCGCCCACGGTGGCTGGCACAGCTGCCTGCGGATTGTTTCTGCTCAGGTGTACCAGCATCACCCTGGCGGCATCATCGGCACTGTCGGCGGCAAGGCCGGCCAGCTTGCGGCTGACGGTTTCCATGCGCCGGGCCAGTACCCGCGCCTGAGGATCAGGACTGAATTTTTCGGCTTGCCAGACTGGCAGCGACTCGGCAAACAAGCCTGCCTCCGCGAGGGCGATGCCACGGTTGGTGCGCATGGCCGTATCGCCCAAAGCAATGGCACGTTCAAAACGGTTGGCCGCCAGCCGGGGTGCATCGTTCTGCAAATACCAAAGGCCCAGCAAGCGGTTGAAGAAAGCACCGCGGAGTTCGCTGCCGGCCTGCAGGCCATTAAGCAGTTCGAGGCCTCTGGCCCGGTCATCGGCGTAATACTCCAGATAAGCCTCAGCCAGCGTCAGGTCGTTGCCGAACAGCACATTGGCACCATACTCCTGGTATTGCCGCAAGGTGGAGGTCAGGGTAGTGTCGGCGTCTGTTTTATGATTCAGAACATAATTGAACAGATACGCAAACCGTTCCCGGGTCAGCAGAGAATCACCTTTTACAGCTTTGCTAAAACTTCCTTTATCGGTTTTACCGGCCATGCTGGCCAGCAGCAGTCGGTTGTTTTCGGCAGAAATATAATCCGACGGAGCCGTGGCCTGCCACAGGGAATCGGCATCGGCCAGTTGCGGAGCCTTTACCCAAAAGGCCAGTTGATTGGTTTTTACCACTTCAGGCCGGTTTGCCAGCCGCTCCGCCTGCTCATAGTACAGATAAGCCGAGTCCAGTACGTTGGTGCGGTTGTAGAGCAGGGCCAGATTGTTGTAGAGTTCTCCGTTTTCCGGAAAAGCTTTTATGCCGTCTTTCAGCGTAAAAATGGATTCGAAGAACAGGTTTTCGCGCAGGTACAGATTACTGAGCTTGGCGTAAGTATGCGGCTGCGGCTGCTTGAGCAGGGCCTGACGCAGGTATTCGGCGGCTTTGGTACTGTTGCCTTCCTGTATCGCCAGCGTAGCCACCGAATAATTGGCTTTGTGGTTGCGGTATTCGTACTGGAGGGCCATCTGGTAATAAGATTCGGCCAGCGGGGCATTGCCCTGGGCAAAGTAGCTGTCAGCGATGCCGTTATTGTACCCGGCCACTGCCTGATAAAAAGGGAACAGGCCCGATTCCAGCAGAAAAGCCAGCATCACCATTCCGCCGACGCCCCACGAAAACCCGAAGGGAAACTGCCGCGGCTGAAACAGCACCTTGTGCACCGGCAGCCCCTGCTGCATCGGCATCCGGAAGTTGATCAGCACGTACAGGAAAAACGCCAGTCCCATGCCGATGTGGCTGAACAGAATCACGTCTTCGAACATTTCCACCACCGGGTCGTTGCCCGTCGCAAAGGCGTAGCCGATGGTACTCACCGCAATCACGGCCAGCCCGGCGTACAGAAACGACAGATACGGATCGGCAATGATGCGGGAAAACAGGGGAGCCCGCTGCCGGAAACCCCAGATGCCCAGTACAACCGAAACGGCCAGCACGGCAAAGGCATTCAGATAAAAGAACTCCCAGTCAATGCGGCCGGTGTTATAGGCGTAGCGCAACAGCAGATTGAGCAGATAAATGGCGGTCAGGAGGGTAAAGTGCAGCAGCCCGTTGGCACTGCCGCTGGTCGTCACCAGGTGCAGAAAGCCCCGCACAATCTCCGGCGAAACCAGTACAATGAACAGCACCGTCAGCAAAAGCGGCACCGTGCTGCCGTACCCCAGCACCGACAGCACCGGGTAGCTGATCTGCGAAAAGTAACCGCCGGCGAAGAAGATCAGCGCCAGCAGACATGTAAAGGTGAGCAGCCGCGTTGCAAAAGAGAGGTCCGGACGGAACGCGTGGAAGTAATAACTTACAGGGATAACCAGCGCCAGTACGCCGATGAAGAAGGTATCGTTGGTGAGCCCGAACACCTGCAGCAGGTCGAGTTTGCTTACGGCCAGCCAGCCGATGAATACGGCCATGCCCGCCACGTACCACAGCCGGGGCAACACCGTGACGGTACTCAGCAGCAGCACCAGACCCAGCAGTAGCAACCCCGTGTACAGGTAAGCCGCAACCAGGTTAACCGCGATGCCAGTTGGTTCAAAACGTTCAATCACTACGTAGCTGGGCACTTCTACATTAAAATTGAGGATGCCTTTGGTAAAATTATCCAGTGAAAGCACTACTTCCTGCAGTTCGCTTTCGGGTTGCCAGCCAATGACGGCATCAGTTCCCTGCACCGCCTGCACGGTAAAAAGGACCAGGGAGGCGGCAAGCAGCAGCAGGGCACTGGTAAACAGGGCCCGGTAAGGTGACTGCCAGTTTTGCCAGAACAGCAGGGACTTAGGCTGGGGCAGGCGATCTATGGTGTCGGTTTTTGTATGCGGAGAGGGAAGCATTGGAAAGACGCCGGAAATGATGAAATGAATTGACTTTTCTGTTGAGGCTCAGGTTGGCGCAGGTGGTTAAAAAGTAAACCGCAAACTACGTCCCGTATTGTGCAAAAAAGCAAAATTAACCCGTTTGCTTTTTTTCACTTTCGCGGGAGGTTGCCTGCGGTGTAAGTATTTACTGTAAATCGCAATAAAACAATCTCAATTAGGTGGTTACCTGTCGGGGCGCTTCTTATTCGAGCACCTTAGGCACCCGGAAATAATCCTGATCCTTATCGGGTGCATTGAGTAAACCACGGTCGTGCGGAAGAGGTTCCTTCACCTCGTCGTCCCGCAGCACATTTACTTCGTCGGTCATGTGGGTGAGGGGCTCCACCTGTGAGGTATCAATTTCGTTGAGCTTTTCCACCCAGGTGAGAATCTTATTGAGGCTGTCCAGCATTTTGCCCTCTTCTTTCTCGTCAAAATCGAGCCGGGCAAGATGGGCAATCCGGCGCAGGGTTTCTTTATCGGCGTTCATATAATGGAAAATTGACAATTAAAAATACCGTAAGTCGCTGACGTTTGAACGTTTTATTCTGGTTTACAACAAAATTTCGTTCAGCGTCCGGAAGCTGTCAAAAATTCGCGTTAAACTTAGAATGTCTTGTTTCTTATGATCGAAGCCAACCAGCGGCGCAGAATGGTCCCATTGCGGCAAGGGTATGTGATGAGGCAGGGCCGATCGCCGTTTCAGCGGGATATTGTGTGCAGTTCTTTAACGTTCAGCCCGTTTGTTATCGGGAATGTTAATCATGCCACTACCATCCACTAACCAATTTCCGTTTTCATTTACAACTTTCATTGTCAGTTTAAACTGGAGCCAGTTTCTCCCTCTGACGGTCAAATAGTTGGTTTCCCGATCCAAAATTTCCAGTTCAAAGCCATTTTCCGGGTAGTCCTGAGCATCCACTATCGGGTCAGAATCCAGTCCTGATTCAGGATCATTCTGGTAAGCCTCATTAGTGATCTTTCTCAATTTGGACTTAAATCGCTCTGTAACTAGTCCGTTTGAGTTTACCCAGTCCATCCTGCCAGTTGCCGCTTTCATTTTATTGCAATTCTCAACGTAACCGTTAATGAATTTTAGGGCCACGTCAACACTCGCCTCATTTGCTGTCACATTGATTGGCGGTTTGGTCTCAAGAGTTGGCTTCTTATTTACATCACTTCCACACGAATTGATCCACAAGCTCATCAGAGCGATATATATAATTCTCGGCATGGCTATTTTTAATTCCACACAACGGCTCAAAGCTACACGACGGCGTGCCCTCAAGCTTGGGCATTGCGGTGAGGCGGGCTGCTGGCAGGCTTGCTTAATGTTATAGGCTTTGTTTTTATTTTACTTCTATATCAAATACTTCAATCAGCTTTTTATCTACTTGCTCAATTTCACCTGATTCAATACTACCCAACCTTCCTAATATCAAAACTCTGTCAAGAGTAGCTAATTTGTTCATTCTTACAAGTGAAGCTTTCTTTAATCCATTGTTTACTGTCGGTCTCAGCATTAAGTCTGCAGGCTCCTGCCACTGTGTCTGAGTGGAAATAAAAGCAACAGTTATATCTAATGCCGTCGGTATCAGCAAGAGCGCAGGCCGGTTCTTGCTTCCCGTTAAATCTGTGAAAGGGAAAGGTATCAAGACTATATCACCTTTATTCATTTGTATTTTTCTTTTAAATCATCAACTGTATACAAATCTTCCTCATCTTTTAGAAAAGCAAAAGCTTTTGACTCACTCACTAATTTTTCAATCCCTTTCCGCAAAATCTGCTCATCATATTTTTTGAGAATAAATTCAGCGAAGTCTGCAACCTCATTAATTCTGTCTTCAGGCAATCTTTGCAGAGTTTCCACTGTCCGATTTATCAATATCTCTCTGGTCATCTGTTGTTAAGTTTTAGTATACCTTCAATTTGCCATTATTTTGTCTTCTCCTATTGTCCATAACAAGAGACAAACGATCAGGGAGACTACCCGGCACTATCACCGCTTCTCCGAAACCGCCAGCTGACCGGCTTCCTGCGGGAAATACCGCTGGAGTTCGCTTTCAATCACCTCAAAAGTACGTTTTCTGAGAGAATCAACGTCGTCCATGGTCATGCCGGCAGTGGGAATCGGCTCGTGCACAACCGCCTTGACTGAATGCCGGCGGAAGAGCAGTTTGCCGTCGTCGGGCAGGATCAGCCAGTTCCAGGGAAACGTAATGGGTACGATGGGCACCTGCGCCTGAATGGCCATACGGAATGCGCCGTCCTTGAAAGGAGCCAGCCGGGGCGGATGCTTGCTTTTGATGCCGCCTTCGGGAAAGATTACAATGCTGCGTCCGTGATGCAGCATATGGATGGCCCGCTGCACGACCTCAAAACCGCTGGACCGGCTTTGGCGGTTTACCGGAATGTGCAGCCGCCTGAACATGTACCCAAACAAGGGTACCCTGGCAATGGACGCCTTCCCGATAAAGGCGTAGTACTTCCGGAGCACTACGCCCATAGCGGCAATATCCAGGTAAGAGGTATGGTTGGCGCAGAATACATAGGTCTGATCCTCTTCAAGACGGCTCCTGAACTCGGTGGTGACGGGCAGGAAGCTGACGGGGAAGAACAGGTGCCCCCACAACCGGTTCAGGTAGTGAGCCGCCCGGTACCATTGTGGTCTCTGCAGAAAAAGAAAGAAAAAAGGAAACAGGATCATGAAAAGACCCAGAAACCAGAAGTAGCACCAGAACGAATAAAGCCGCCTTAAAAAAAACTCCATCCTACAAATTAGAAAAAATTTAGCGGGAAAACCAACGCAGGAAAGGGCCGGAGGTGTACTGCGGGATGCACAAATGGCACGAAATTATTCCCACAGCGGGCTGATTCTTCTTCCTTAAAAACTGATCATAACGTTCATCAGTCAAAGGTCAGCGGGAAGTACGGCGGCCCGGGGTGAAGTTGCACTGCCCGGGCCAGGCCCCAAAAAGGTGGAGAATGCGTTTATTTTGTTCAATGTTACATTCATCATAGAATTTTGCTTTAATTTGCAACCATCCTGCCGGTAGTTGAGTATAAGTCTAGTATTGCTGCGCTGTAAAAGGCACCGCGGTACACTCAACCCAACAATCTAAAACCTATTAATAACTTAAAAACCATGAACAACGACAATCAGAGTACTTTATTAAGCTTCATCATCGGTGCTGCTGCCGGCGTTGCTGCCGGCATGTTGCTTGCTCCCTATTCCGGTACAGAATCCAGAAGAAAAATAGCAGAATCTGCTAACGATCTGGCTGACAAAGTGGGCAATCAGTGGGGCGATACTGCTGAGAAGCTTTCTGGTTATGTTGATTCAGCTGTAACTGCCGTAACCGGCGCTGTTAACAAAGCTGAAAAGTCTGCATCCGACGTGGCTGCCAATGCAACCAACCGTCCTGCAACCACCACCCCTACCACATCAGGCTCTTCCCAGTTCTGATAAAGTCTGGTTTCGGGAAACAAACCACATTAAACGACTCCTGCATGCAGGAGCCGTTCTTTTTTGCCTTTACCTGAAAGAGTGGTTCAAGCGTGAATGCTTTACCCGGCAGCAAGTATAATTAGTTTTCATCTGCGGGAAACCATCCCCTACGCAAACCACTTTACCAGCCGGTCGATCATGTTCTGCACTTTGGTGCTGTAGGGAGGGTATATCTGCCGGAGCATATTCAGCCGCTTGTTCTGGTACAGCACCGCCTTTTCGTTGGAAAAAGCCAGAAAGCCGTAGTGCCCGTGCGATTTGCCGATGCCGCTGTTGTTGACCCCGCCGAAGGGCAGATCCGGATTGGCGATGTGCACCAGCGTATCGTTCACGCACACGCCGCCGGAGGTAGTCTGGCCCAGTAGGGTATTGATCCGGTCTGTATCCTGACCAAAAGCATACAGGGCCAGGGGCTTGGGCTGGCTGTTGATCAGGGCAACAGCTTCGGCAAGCGTGCGGTAAGTAAGCACGGGCAGCACCGGCCCGAAAATCTCTTCCTGCATCACCTCCATTCCTCCGTTTACACCCGTCAGCAAAGTAGGGGCAATGAGATTCTGAGTCTCGTCCGTATGGCCACCGTAGGCCACGCGGGCACCTTTCTGCACGGCGTCTTCGATCAGCCCCCGGACCCGCAGAAAATGCCGGCCGTTGACTACCCGGGCCAGGTCCTTGTAGGGCTCGTCAGCCGTTTTGGGGTAAAAGCGGTCCAAGGTGTCCCGCATCGCCTCCAGAAAAGATGCTTCCTTGCCAGCGTGTACCAGCACGTAATCCGGAGCAATGCAGGTTTGTCCGCCGTTGATAAACTTGCCCCACGAAAGTTTTTCGGCCGCATCCTGCACATTGGCGGTCTCGTCCACTACCGCCGGCGACTTGCCACCCAGTTCGAGGGTAACGGAAGTCAGGTGTTCAGCGGCAGCTTTCATCACTACCTTGCCGATGGCCGGGCTGCCGGTAAAAAAGATATGGTCGAAGGGCAACTCCAGCAGTGCCTTTGCTACCTCACTGTCGCCTTCTGCTACGGCTACTTCCTCCTCCGGGAACAGTTCGCCCACCATCCGCCGCACAAGGGCCGACGTGTGCGGCGTGATTTCGGAAGGCTTCACCACAGCGCAGCAACCGGCCGCAACAGCCGATACCAGCGGGCTTACCACCAGATGGAAGGGATAATTCCACGGCGCTATGATCAGGACTACGCCCTTTGGCTCAAAATGCACCTCTGACCGGGAACCGAGCAGCGGCAGGGGCGTTGCCATTCGTCTGGGCTGCATCCAGCCGGGCAGGTGTTTGATGGCGTGCTTTATTTCCTGAGTGGTAGGTGTGATTTCGGTGGTGTCCACTTCGGCAGCGGGCTTCCGGAAGTCACTGTAGACGGCGTCACGGATGTCCTGCCGGTGGTCCAGAATCCACTCCCGGAGCCGTTTCAGCTTTTCCTGCCGCTGCCGGGCAGTGGTTTGCCGCAGCGCCGGATGATTCGCTTTCTGGCGGTCCAGCAGTTGCCGGAGTCCGGTCGCCGGAGAAGTGGTGACTGGAGAGATGACGCTTTGCATAGGCTGTTAAACGGTAAGGGCCTCACTTGTAACTGCTTTGAAAGTCAGTTGTGAAGCGGTTATGCAATAAGTAACAAAAAGAATATATTAGGGTTTCCGCCAAAGAAATAAATTATGACCCATTTCTTATCTGTTTGTCTGCTGTCGCTGTTCCTTGTCTGCGCTTCGGCTGTGAATGTTTCTGCTCAGGATTTTTCCCAATACGAAAGGCACCTGTACGTAACCGCCGCCGGTGATACCCTGCCTTACCGGCTGCTCAAGCCGCTCAATTATAAAGAAGGGAAAAAATATCCCCTGGTCGTGCTGTTGCACGGGTCCGGAGAACGCGGCAACGACAACGAAGCACAGCTCATCCACGGAACATACATTTTCCTGCAAGAGGCAAACCGTAAAAATTATCCCTGTTTCGTGCTGGTGCCGCAGTGCCCCAAAAACGGCCAGTGGGCCTCGTATCGCCGTGATGGAGGAAAGATAGCCGGGATCGGACTCGCGCCGGAACCGACCCGGCCAGCGCAGCTGGCAGATGAACTGATGGCGCAGCTCTCCCGGAAGTACAGCATTGACCAGAACCGGCTCTACATCACGGGTATTTCCATGGGTGGCTTCGGCACGTACGATTTTATTACCCGCCAACCGGGAAGGTTTGCCGCGGCGGCTCCCGTGTGCGGCGGCGGCGATACTTCCAAGGCCAGCGTGATACGTGGCATTCCTCTGTGGATCTTTCACGGAGCCGATGATCCGGTGGTGCCGGCTGCCCTTTCCCGTGATATGACTGCCGCCCTGCGTCAGGCTGGCGGAAAACCGCTGTACACTGAGTATCCCGGCGTACAGCACGACAGCTGGACCAACGCCTATGCGGAGCCCGGCCTGATGAAATGGATGTTTAAGCAGAAGCGGAAGCCGTAACGGTAAATCCGGGGTAGTGGTGAGTTGATAGTTATTGGTTATTAAGTTATTGACTGTTTGCTGTCCGGGCAGTCCCCCAACTGATTCAAGCGTTCACGCATGAATCCCAAGTCATGGGAAATTAAACAACTATCAATCAACAATTTAAGTACCCGGGCAGAAGTAATCAGGTATTTTAAAATTTAAAAATATGACGTCAGCTTATTTAAAGTCAGAAGGTTACCCGATAATTCAAAATTTAAAATTGCGCAGTTGCTTGATTAAGTGTCAATCAAAACTGCACCGCCTCCTGCCAGCCAAATTTCTGCACAATCAGGTGCCACGGTTCGGGCAGGGGTGCAGTAATTGTAACGGGCTGTCCGGAGAAGGGATGGACAAAAGCCAGTGAACGCGAGTGGAGCAGCATGTATGGGCAGGCCAGTTCCTGAGCAAACATCTGATTGTGGCGCCAGTCGCCGTGGCGCTTGTCGCCGATCACGTAGTGACAGATATGGGCAAAGTGTTTCCGGATCTGGTGCATACGCCCCGTAAGAGGATTGGCTTCCACCAGCGAGTACCGCGCCGTCTGGTACCGGCCCACGGGAATGGGCAGTTCGGTTACAGCCAGCCGCCGGTAGCGGGTCCGGGCCTCCTGCGCCGGCTTGTGTTTTTCTTCCTTCAGGGCGTAATCGATCAAACCCGCTTCGGGTACGTAGCCGCGCACCACCGCCAGATAGCTTTTATCAACGTTGCCTTCTTCGAATAATTTGCCTAATGGCTGGGTAGCTTCACGGTCAAGGGCAAACAGCAGCACACCCGAGGTGCCCCGGTCGAGGCGGTGCAGCGGGTACACCCGGCGGCCCAGCTGGTTGCGGAGTTCCTGCATGGCAAACAGCTTCGTTTCTTCCGAAATCCGGGTGCGGTGTACCAGCAGGCCATTGGGTTTATTGATGGCTGCGAGAAAATCGTCCTGAAAAAGAATGGATAGTTCCAAAGGAAAAGATGACGGTGGGGCTGCTTTTACCGTAAAAGGTGGGGGCAAGTATAGCGGTTTCCGCTCATTTGCCGGATCAAGCAGATGCGCGGCCTGCGCCTGCCCCTTCACTATTGCCCGTCTAGGCCAACCTGAATACTACAACGGCGTTAATACCCTGAATTTTACTTTTACCTGAACGCATGAGTGACAAAGTATATGATGTGATTATTGTGGGCGGCGGACCGGCCGGACTGAGTGCCGCGCTGGTGCTGGGCCGCTGCCGGAGAAGTGTGCTGATCTGCGACTCGGGCCAGTCCCGCAACGCATGGTCGGTGTCGCTGAACGGATATCTTACCCGGGAGGGCATTCATCCCAAGGAGTTTCTGGCCATTGGCCGCCGGGAACTGGAACCGTACGGTGTCGAATGGAAGCACACGGAGATTGTCAGTTCCGTGTGCCGGGGCGATGGGCTGTTTGAGATAGCTACCATTGAAGGTGAGTCGCTGACCAGCAAAAAGCTGATCCTTGCCACTGGTTTGCAGGACTACTGGCCCGAAATGCCCGGTGCAAGGGCTTTTTACGGCACCAGCATCCACCACTGTCCGTACTGCGACGGCTGGGAATCGCGCGATAAGCCACTGGTTGCTTATGGCCTTGGCCGGGTGGCCGTCGGACTTTCGATGTCGCTCAAGACATGGAGCCCCGACGTGACCCTCTGCACCGATGGTACCAACCGCCTCACCCGTGAAGACCGCGAGAAGCTGGAACGGAACGGAATAAAAGTGCGCACGGAAAAAATAACCCGCGCCAAAGGCACAGAAAGCCAGCTTGAGCACCTGGTTTTCAACGGCGGGGAAGAACTGCCGTGTCAGGCGATGTTTTTCTCCATGGCTTCGGTGCAGCGGTCAGATCTGCCTCAGCAACTGAACTGCGAATTTACTGCCAAGGGCGTGGTAAAGTCAGATAACAAGCAGCGTACCCACGTAAGTGGTCTGTACATGGCTGGCGATGCCGACCGCGACGCGCAGCAGGTAATCATTGCAGCCGCTGAAGGAACGAAGGCGGCCATCAGCATCAATCAGGAATTGCAGAACGAGTCTTATAAGTAGCCTGACAGCTATAAGCAGCTGCGCAGTTTTGATTTTAAGTACCCGAGCAGAAATAATCTGGTATTTTTAAATTTCAAACCATGAGGTTAAGTGATTTGCAGTCAGAAGGTTACACAATAATTTAAAATCTAAAATTGCGTAGCTACTTAAATGCAGTTATACGCCTTCAGGCAGTAGAGTACTGTTTTATAGAATACCAGAACACTTGACTCATACTGTCCTTGAATGACCGAACAGCGAACAACTCTCAACTAGCAACTCAATTGATAAGCTGGTGTCAGGCAACGAGTCCCGGAGGGATCAATTATCGGTATAAACGGCACTTCCATTCTCCATTCGTCCTCTAGGGACGTAACAGTAAGGAAACATTCCGTCCCGGCGGGAGCACTTTTGTGTAAAACCAATTATAACCACTGGCAATGTGGGCAAAGGCATCAAACTTCTTTAAAAACGAAAAGAGCCGGAAGATAACTTCCGGCTCTTTTTATTGATTAGCTGAATAAATTCAGCCCAAAATTCACTAAACTACTCTGCGGCCAGAGAAGAGTCTGATGAGGATAGCAACGATAGCAAGTACCAAAAGGATGTGAATAAAATTACCTACTGCTTCTCCAAATCCAACGTAGCCGATTAACCATAACACGATCAATATAACAGCTACCCAAGTTAATATGCTTCCCATAATGTTTAAGAGTTTGGTTGTAATAATCAGATATACGGGGCTTTAAATCATTAGGTTTCTTTATTTTCAGTTCTTTTGTATAAGTCTTTTTCAACAACTCCTCTGCGTGGTTGATTCCGGGTGCTACGTGACGGAAAAGTACCGGGCTGGTTAGAAATTTTCCCTAAGCTGTGCAGCTGTTTTTGTGAATCCGGCTAAGCCTTCAGCAGCATAGCCGGGTCGCAGGCGTCGCGGAGGCCGTTGCCCAGCAGATTGAACGCCAGCACGATTACACTGATGCAGAAGCCAGGCAGAAACACGAGGTGCCAGCTGCCTGCAGAACCCGCGGCGTGAAACCCTTCATTGATCATGCTGCCCCAGGAAGGCATCGGTGGCTGTACGCCCAAACCCAGAAAGCTCAGGCCTGCTTCCATCAGTATGGCCGAAGCAAGATTAGAAGTGGCAATCACAATAACCGGCCCCAGTATATTGGGCAGTATGTGCCGCCGGATGATCTGGCCGTTGTTTAAACCAAGGGCGCGGGCTGCTTCTACGTACAGTTTCTGCCGGATGCCCATGATCTGTCCCCGCACCACCCGCGCAATTTCTACCCAACTGGTGAGGCCCACGGCCACAAAGGTCACCCATAAGCCCTTGCTTTGCAGCGCCATGCTGATGGCAATCACCAGCATGATGCCGGGCACCGACCACACGACCGTCATCAGCCACTGGATGAGCGCATCAAGGCGGCCACCGAAAAAGCCCGCTACTGCACCCAGCGACACACCCACCAGCAAGGCGATCAGCACGGAAACAACGCCGATGGACAGCGAAATACGCACTCCGAACAGCAGACGGCTCAGCATGTCGCGGCCGGCGGTATCTGTGCCCAGCAGATACTGCCGCATTTCGAGGTTGTTGCGCCGGAACTGTTCCAGCAGTTCGGTTCTGGAAATCGTGTGGAGTTGCTCCTGCACGTCGAGGTACCGGATCTGGTCGCCCTGCACTTCGTAGCGGCTGCCACCCGGAAGCTTTCCGGAGTTGCCAATGAATAAGGGCATCACAACATCTACAAGGTCATATTTGTCTTCTGACCCTTTCCGGCCGTACATTTTCGCGTAAAGCGTCAGGCCTTCGATCCGGTGGGCGGTAACCGGGACAATGGTATAGTCGCTTTCATGGCCTGACCACCAGTAAACCAGCCAGCCGGCAGATTCAGATCCGGCGTTTTTGCGGATTTTAAGCATTTCCACCCGGAAGCCGATTGGTTTCTTGCGGATCTGGGCGGCGCTGTCATTGGCATTGGGCGTACCGTCGGGCATGATCAGATAGCCCAGCAGCGCCACCAGTACGCAGAATGCAATGACCACCAGCCCGGCCACAGCTGGCTTATTGCCCAGTAAGTGTCGCGTTGCCAGGGATCGTGGTGATTTTGGCGGCTGTAGCTGGGCGGAAGACATCAGGGAGTAGAATTTTCAGCCGGACAGGATAGCAGATTTTAAATTTTGGATTTTGAATTCTGAATTTCAGGAGAAGCTTACGGATTCGGCTCATCCATAATTCAAAATTCATAATTTTTATTGCCAGCTACCGGCTGTTGTGCGCCAGCAGGCCCGCTTTGGTAGCCAGGTAAAAATATCCGGCGTAGCGGGAGTAAAAGTCTGCGGTTTCGGGTGCCACTTCTTCGTCGTGCGCTTTGAGAACCTTCACCCATCCCTTGCTGATCAGTTGGGCCAGCGTTTCCCTCAGGGCTGCCTCCGGTATCCCCAACTGCCCGTGCAGGACACTAAAGGACTGCACAAAGTATAACTCGTCCAGTACATCGAATTCGGTATCTGTCATATCGTCCGGTGAATCTTGTTCCCGAAAGCGGAAAGGGATAGGCATAACTTCTGAGTTTTGGGTTACTTTCACGCATGGCAACTGCAATTGGGTTAAAGTACAGAGCTGCTGCGCCACCACAAATTTGCGGGTACTCACCTTATTCGTCAGTATAACTTGCGGCCTTTCCATACATAGCCCCGCTTCTGGGCCATTATGGCAAAGAACGTAACGTAGAGAAAATAAACCATCTGTACGGGAAAAATCCACCTGAGCATGGCCGGCTTTTTTAAAAACAGCAACACACTTCCCAGAAACAGAAACTCCGAGGCAAAGCGCAGGACAATTCCCGCCAGCAGCGCCTGCCCCGTAAGGGCATCCAGAAAATAGCCGGTTATACCCGCAAGCAACGCCGCATTGGACAAAAAAACGAGCACGGCAAGTACCGTAACCCGCCGGTCCTGGTACAGATTCCACTTGGAAGCCCACCGTTTGCGCTGCTGATAGAAACTTTGCCAGTCTGCCTTTGCCCGGGTATACACAATGCTCTCCCGCTCTTTCAGAAACCGGACGCAGCCCGGAAAGCGGGTGTGGATTTTGTGCATCAGAAACAGGTCGTCGCCGGTAGCCGTGTGAGCAGTACCCGCATAGCCGTTTACATCCTGGAAAGCTCTTTTGGAAAAGGCCAGGTTAGCGGCGTTGCACATGGTAGGCAGACCCAGTTGCAGGGTAGCCGCACCCGAACCGATCAGACTGGCAAACTCAACCGTCTGCATTTTCTGGAAAAAGGAAGCTTCGCTGTGGAATGTTACAGGCCCGCTGATCATCTGAGCGGAATTACCGGTTACCTCCGTGGCGATGGACTTCAGCCATCCGCTGCCCACCCGGCAGTCGCCGTCCGTAAGCACGATCCACTCCCCCCGGGCTGCCTCCACGCCGCAGCGGATGGCCTCTTTTTTATAGCCTGCTCCGGCGGCACCGGCAGCCAGGTAGTTGTGCAGATGCAGCAAACGCAGGGGAAAGGAAACGGCGGGGGCAGTCTCCTCTACGATGCGGGCAGTGCGGTCCGCAGAGTGGTCATCCACCACGATTACCTCAAAGGCATCGGATGCGCAGGACTGTTTATCGAGGTCCTGTAGCAGCGTGCCTATATTGTCTTCTTCATCCCGGACGGCGATTACGACCGAAAGCAGCGGTTGTGCGGGAGTAAGACTACTGCTTGCGGACCTGCCGATCCGGCGCCAGGCGGCCCACAGTAACAGGGTAAAGAGGCTATACAGCAGTTGAATGAACAGGAATAAGCAATCCGGCAGCTTTATAGGGCCGGCATCCGGCTGCCAGACGGGCATCCAAAGCAACCAGGAGAAAACGTAAGACGCCACGCCGCAAGTTAACGTACCCCGAGCAGGTTGCACGGCCTAAGGTACTGATTTTATGCGCCAGCGGGAATCCGCCCGGTTTACCTGCCGCCTCGGGTAAACCAGTGCTTCCAGTCCGTTATACAGCAGGGAGGCACCTGCAAGGGCCAGCAGACCTCTGGTCGGATTGTTTCTGTCTTCTCCGCTTTCCAAAGCAATCCATGCAAACCCGCCGGCTGCGCCGGCACCTGATGCCATCAGCACAGAACCGGCAATGTTGTATTTTCCGATGTTATTGATTTGCTGCAGGGCTACCGTTACAGGGCCTTCACGACGGGTAGCAGGGTAGTAGGAAATGGTTGAATCCGTAATTGCCGAGACTTTTCCTGTCTGGTACACCTTTGCATTTTCCTGATGGGAAGTGAAATAGATTCTGATCCGGTTGCCCGTACGGATTTCTTTATGCCGGCCCGTGCAGCTGTTTTCCAAAACAAGCTTCTGCTGGGCAGTTGCCGGCAGAAAGGTGCAGAGAAGAAAGAGGAGGAGAAGATGCTTCATAAAGATTGACGGTGGTTAAAAGAGAAGAGGTATTGTTTCCTGTAACAATACCTCTTTTTATCAAAAAATAATAAAAATTAACGCCGTTAAACGTCCAGCAGCAGCCGCATGGGATCTTCCAGCAATTGCTTTACCCGCACCAGGAAGCTGACCGACTCCCGGCCGTCAATGATGCGGTGGTCGTAAGAGAGAGCCACGTACATCATCGGGCGGATCACGATCTGGCCGTCTGCCACCACGGGCCGCTCGATGATGTTGTGCATGCCCAGGATTGCTGACTGCGGCGCATTGATGATCGGCGTGGACATCATGGAGCCGAACACGCCGCCGTTGGTAATGGTAAAGGTGCCGCCGGTCATTTCCTCAATGCCTAGTTTACCGTCGCGGGCCCGGGTAGCCAGCCGGATGATTTCGGCTTCGATTTCCGCAAAAGACATGTCCTGGGCATTGCGGATTACCGGCACCACCAGACCCCTGGGCGTGGATACGGCTACCGAAATGTCGCAGAAGTCGTTGAACACCATCTCGTCGCCGTCAATCATGGCGTTTACGGCCGGCCACTCCTTGAGGGCTACGCAGCACGCCTTAGCAAAGAAAGACATGAAGCCGAGACCTACGCTGTGCTTCTCCTTGAATTTGTCCTTGAATCTGGACCGCACATCCATAATGGGCTTCATGTCCACCTCGTTGAAGGTGGTAAGCATGGCAGTTTCGTTCTTGACGGCTACCAGCCGGCGGGCAATGGTTTTCCGCAGGGAAGTCATCTTCTGGCGCCGCTGGCTGCGGGCATCCGGTGACTGGCTACCGGACGCCGGGGCTTTGGGCTGCTCTGCCACCGGTTTAGCCTCCGGCGCTTTGCTGCTTACGGCCGGTTGATTATTACTTACTGGTTGATTATTACTTACTGATGGCTGCTGTGCATTCATGGCATCGGCTTTGATGATGCGGCCACCGGGGCCGGAGCCTTGTATCCCTTTGGCATCTACGCCTTTTTCGGCCAGTATTTTAGCGGCCGATGGAGAAGCATGGCCCACTGCGTAATTACCCGCGATTGGAGCTTCCTTCACGTTGGAAGCCAGTGTACCGGGCTGCTCCGACTTTTGGTTTTCGGCCTGCAGGATCTCCTTCGGAGCGGCGTACGGCTCATCGGGTACGGTCAGGCCCGGGGAAGAAGCGGTTTCGATGCGGCAGATGGGTGCCCCGATGGGCAGCGTTTCGCCCTGCTGCGCCACAATGCGCAAAGTCCCGGCTACCTCGGCGGTGAGTTCGAAGGTAGCCTTGTCCGACTCGATCTCGCACAGCACCTCGTCGGGCTGCACCTGATCACCGTCTTTTTTCTGCCACGTGCCGATAGTTACTTCCGAAATGGATTCGCCCACGGCAGGCACTTTCATTTCGTGTACTTTTCCGCCGGAGCCGGCGGCGGGAGCCGGGGCAGTAACTTGCGGTTGCGGGGTCTTTTCGGCGACGGGTGTTACCGGATTGGCCGCCGGCGTAGCGGGTTCGGCCCTGGCGGGGGCTTCGGGTGCTCTGGCCGTGCCATTTGCCTGCGCACCGTTGCCTTCCTCAATGCGGCAGATCAAAGCCCCGATGGGAATGGTTTCGCCTTCTCCGGCCACAATGCGCAGCGTTCCCGATGCTTCGGCATTCAGTTCAAAGGTGGCTTTGTCGGATTCAAGCTCACAGAGCACTTCGTCCGTGTTTACAAAATCGCCATCCTTCTTGTGCCAGTTCGCAATGGTTACTTCGGTGATGGATTCGCCCACGGAGGGGACTTTGATTTCTAAACTCATTTTTGCAGTTGTTTTGCAGTTATAAAATTATTGAGTTACCGGGTTTTGAGTTTAGGAGTTGGGGAGTTTTTGTGTTTGTGAGTTGCCTGGTCAGCGACCAGTCGGGTTGCTTTTTACCCTTTAACCCCTCAACTCCCAAACTCCCCAACTCCTCCATTTCTTCTCTACCCCAACGCCTTTTTAATCAGATCAGCCTGCTCCTGGGCGTGTACTTTGGCGTAGCCGGTAGCCGGAGAGGCACTTGCCTTGCGGGCAATCACTTCCATGTTGGCGTACTTGTACGACCGGAGAATGTAACTCCAGGCACCCATGTTTTCGGGTTCTTCCTGCACCCAGAAGATCTTCGCCTTCTTGTCGTACCGGTTCAGCAGGGCGTGTACCTGCTTGGCCGGGAAGGGGTGCAGTTGTTCAATCCGGATGATCGCCACATCCTGCCGGTTTTGTTTCTGCCTTTCTTCCGACAGTTCATAATACAACTTACCGGAGCACAGCAGTACGCGTTTGGCGGCCTTTATTTCTATTGCAGCATCTTCAATTACCTCCTTAAAGCGGCCACTTGTGAACTCTTCCAGTGCGGATACGGCCAGCGGGTGGCGCAGCATTGACTTTGGTGACATGACGATACATGGCTTCCGGAACGGCCAGGTAATTTGTCTTCTCAGTAAATGGAAGAAGTTGGCGGGCTGCGTGATGTTCGCCACAATCATGTTGTACTCGGCTGCCAGTTGCAGGAAACGTTCCGGCCGGGCATTGGAATGTTCCGGCCCCTGACCTTCGTAGCCGTGCGGGAGCAGCAGCACCAAGCCATTCATGCGCTGCCATTTTGACTCAGACGGCGCAATGAACTGGTCGATCATCACCTGGGCACCGTTGGCAAAGTCCCCGAACTGCGCTTCCCAGACGACCAGTGCATTGGGGTTGGCCATTGCGTAGCCGAATTCAAAGCCCAGCACGCCGTATTCCGACAGCAGGGAGTTGAAGATCATGAACTTAGCTTTGCCTTCACCGGTGAAGTCGAGGCTGGAGTGGGCCTGATTGGTTTCGGCGTCGTGCAGCACCGCGTGACGGTGGGAGAAGGTGCCCCGCTGTACGTCCTGTCCGCTGAGCCGCACGATCTTGTCTTCCAGCATAACAGAGCCGTAGGCCAGCAGTTCGGCCGCGGCCCAGTTGAGTTGTTTTTCTTCGAAGAACATCTGTTTCCGGTCTTTGAGCAACTTCTCAATCTGCTTGATCGGCTTGAAGCCCTCCGGAACGTTGATCAGTTTGCCGGCAACCTTTTCGATAACCTCCATGCTGATGCCAGTTTCGGGCGAATGGTCAAAATCTTCCGGCGTAGCCCGGCGCAGGGCGTTCCATGCTTCCTCATTTTTCTGGTAATAGTAGGGCAGGGGCTTCTGCTTCACCATATTCAGCCGGTCCTGGAGCAGACTCCGGAACTCCTCGTCCATTTTCTGGGCCAGTTCGGCGTCTACATCGCCGCGGGTAATCAGCTTCTTGTTATAAATTTCCCGGGGGTTCGGGTGTTTGGATATTGTATTATATAAGGTAGGCTGCGTAAACTTCGGCTCGTCGCTTTCATTGTGGCCGTGGCGGCGGTAGCAGACCATGTCAATGAAAATGTCACGGTTGAACCGCTGGCGGAAGTCGGCGGCCAGCCTTGCGCAGAAAACCACTGCCTCCGGATCATCGCCGTTTACGTGCAGCACCGGCGCATCAATGATCTTGGCAACGTCGGTGCTGTAAATGCTCGAACGGGCATCTTCAAAGTCGGTCGTAAAGCCTACCTGGTTGTTGATCACAAAGTGAATGGTGCCACCCGTGTGGTATCCGGCCAGCTTGGCCATCTGTGCCACTTCGTATACAATGCCCTGTCCGGCTACGGCCGCATCGCCGTGGATCAGGATGGGGAGCACCTTGTCGTAATCACTTTCGTACAGCACATCGGCCTTGGCCCGGGCGTAGCCCTCCACTACCGGGTTTACTGCCTCCAGGTGAGAGGGGTTAGGCGCAAGCTTCAGCTGAACCTCTTTGCCGGCAGGCGTCGTGATCAGGCTGGCGTAGCCCATGTGGTACTTCACATCGCCGTCCCCCATGGTGAGGTCCGGAGTGGCCGTGCCTTCAAATTCATTGAATATTATCTCGTAGGTTTTGCCCATCGTGTTGCACAGCACGTTGAGGCGGCCCCGGTGCGCCATACCGATCACCACCTCCACTACTCCCTGTTCGGCGGCTTCATTAATGATCGCGTCAAGGGCGGGAATGGTCGTTTCGCCTCCTTCCAGGGAAAAACGTTTCTGACCGATGTATTTGGTGTGCAGGAAGTTCTCGAACACCACAGCTTCGTTCAGCTTGAACAGAATCCGCTTTTTCTCCTCCGCCGAAGGGTTAAACTCCAGCGATTCCTTTTCTATTTTCTTCTTCAAATACTCCAGCACCTCCGGCTCCCGGATGTACATGTACTCAAAACCGATAGTGCCTTCATATATAACCTTCAGCGTATCCAGAATTTTGCGCAGGGGAGCAGCGCCGATGCCGAGTTCCTTGCCCGATTCATAAACCGTATCCAGATCGGCTTCCGACAGATTGAAGTCTTTCAGGTCGAGCAGCGGCTTGCGGTCCTTGCGGGGCCGTACCGGATTGGTTTTGGCTTTGAGGTGACCGCGGGAACGGTAAGCATAGATAAGGTTGCGAACCTGTATCTCCTTGTTTATGTCCACACCCGCCGGGGCCGCAGGGGCAGCAACGGCACCATTGGAGGCACCGTTGGCGGCACTTTTCCCGTTGGCACCGTACTGCTGCGAAAATTCAAATCCCTCAAAAAATTTCTGCCAGGAAGTGTCTACAGAACCAGGGTCCTGCTTCCAGGCATTGTAAAGCTCATCCAGATAGGCAGTATGCGCATTGGAGAGGTAAGAAAACTTATCCATATCTGACCTGTTTATTTTAAATACTCAGCTGTCTGTCAATCGCTTTGGTAAATGAAACAAAAACCGGGAATGCTTTCGGCCCTGCGCATGACGTACTGCGCTGCAAAACTAAAGGTTTAAAATATAAAGCATAATTGCATACTTGCTTGCACGATTATGCTTGGGCAATAAGGCCAACTTATATTCACTTCTCCCGTTTACAACGCTTTGCGCGGCGAAACCGGTGTCAAAATTAGAAAGATGTGTAGATAAAATTGTGTTACTAAGCATTTTATTATGATTTATGGTAGTACGTGTATAGCCTTATTTGCGGAAAAGACTGGTGCAGGTGCTGATAAAATAATATTTGAGCAGTTAGCGGAAGGTAATTTTTAATCTCACCGGTATTGCCTAATTTTGCCCGGCAAATAACGGATACTACTCCCCACCCTTATTTGCCATGACCCTCGATCCCTCCAAATTTCTTTTTGAAGCCCTCACGTACGACGACGTACTGCTGCTGCCCGCGTATTCGGAAGTGCTTCCCCGTGAAACGGTAGTCCAGACCCTGCTGACCCGCAATATCCGGCTCAACATTCCGGTGGTTTCGGCTGCCATGGATACAGTTACCGAATACGAACTCGCCATTGCCATGGCTCAGGAAGGCGGCATTGGTTTCATCCATAAAAACATGCGCATTGAGGAGCAGGCCGAGCAGGTACGCAAGGTCAAACGCTCGGAGAGTGGCATGATCCTCGACCCGATCACCCTCGGCGAAAGTGCTACCTTAGGGGATGCCCACCGGATCATGCGCGATTTTAAGATCGGCGGAATTCCCGTCATCAACAGCCAGGGCAAGCTGGTTGGTATCCTCACCAACCGCGACCTCCGCTTTGAGAAGCAGATGAGCCGTCCGGTGGTGGAGGTCATGACGAAGGAAAACCTGATCACTGCTCCCGAAGGCATTCATCTGGGCAAAGCGGAGGAGATTCTTCAGGAATACAAGATTGAAAAGCTGCCCATCGTAGACAGGGAAAACAAACTCATCGGGCTGATCACTTACAAGGACATTCTGAAGAAGAGAAGTCACCCCACCGCCTGCAAGGATTCATACGGACGCCTGCGCGTGGGAGCTGCCGTGGGCGTTACGCCCGACATCACTGACCGGGTGGCTTCCCTGCTGAAAGCCGGGGTCGACGTGATCAGCATTGATACTGCCCACGGTCACTCCAAAGGTGTGATGGATGCTCTGAAGGCCGTAAAAGCCAAATACCGGGATCTGGAGGTGATTGTGGGCAACGTAGCTACCGGCGACGGAGCCCGTGCCCTTGCCGAAGCCGGCGCCGATGCCGTAAAGGTAGGCGTTGGCCCGGGCAGCATCTGCACGACCCGCATCATTGCCGGCGTGGGCATGCCCCAGCTAACCGCCGTTTATGAAGCCGCCCGGGCCGTAAAAGGAATGGGCGTACCCGTTATTGCCGACGGGGGCATCCGCTTCTCGGGTGATCTGGTAAAGGCAATTGCCGGCGGGGCCAGCTGCATCATGATCGGTTCGCTGCTGGCCGGCACCGAAGAGGCCCCCGGCGAAGTGCTGATCTACGAAGGCCGTAAATTCAAGACGTACCGGGGCATGGGCTCCGTGGAAGCCATGGAAGACGGCTCCAGGGACCGGTATTTTCAGGATGCCGAAGATGATATCAAAAAGCTGGTACCGGAAGGCATTGTGGGCCGGGTCCCCTACAAGGGCAAGGCAGCCGAGGTGCTGTACCAGATGGTCGGCGGTCTGAAAGCCGGCATGGGCTACTGCGGCGCCAGAGACATCACGGCCCTGCAGGCAGCTAAGTTTGTCAGGATCACGGCTGCCGGTTCGCGGGAGAGCCACCCCCACGACGTGCAGATTACCCGCGAAGCGCCTAACTACAGCCGGTAATACATTCCGTTGGGATTTTTTCCGTTACTTACAGCTCTGCGGTTTTAAGTACCCGGCCATAAGTATAGGGTATTTTTAACTTTATACTCAGGATCATAAGATACTGAGGTTCAACTGGCAGACCTCTCATTCAGCATTCAGAATTCACAATTTAAAATTGCGCAGCTATTTATTTGCCTTTTCTCCAATCCAACTGCCTGACTGGTATCGTAAGTATAGGTGATTGTTCCGCAGCGGGTCTTCCCCCGCTGCGGGGCGGTTTACTGTTTCCACCTTAAACCTGTCCAGCTCATGCAAACCCTTCTACCGAAATGGATGCGCCTCCGGGCCGCAGTCCTCACACTTGGCTGCCTCGTACTTCTGAACGCCTGCAAAGAAGATGCAGTGCTTGACTTTCTGGACGCCCGCAAGGATGATCCGGGCGGGAACGTAAACAGGCCGGACGTAGTTTTTTATGGCCTTACTGACGGGAACCAGTTGATCAGGGGAAATACCCGTACGCCGGCCGTAGATCTGGCGTCGGTGACAATTACGGGTTTGCCGGGCGGCGAAAACCTGCTGGCCATTGATTTTCGCCCCGCTACCGGGCAGTTGTACGGCGTAAGCAGCGCCAGCCGGTTGTACGTAATCAACCCCCAGACCGGCGCGGCGCGTGCCGTATCTGAGAATTCGTTCACGCCCGGGCTGGATGGCCGCAAGGTGGGATTTGATTTCAACCCGACGGTAGACCGGATACGGGTGGTGAGCGATCAGGGACAGAACCTGCGGCTGAACCCCGAAACGGGAGCAGTAGCCGCCGTGGACGGCAACCTTAACCCGGGTATGCCCAGGGTAACGGCCGCCGCCTACACCAACAACTTTGCCGGTGCTGCCACCACCACGCTCTACGACATTGACCCGGCAGCCGGCAAACTCTACCGGCAGGACCCGCCCAATGCCGGTACGCTGGTAGAAGTAGGCCCACTGGGCACTGACCTCTCCGATGCCGCCGGCTTTGACATTTCTCCCGACGGGAAACTAGCCCTGGCCGCCCTGACAGTGAAGAACAGAACGGAGCTCTTCCAGCTTGACCTTGCCACCGGCAAAGCCACCCGGCTGGGCAGGCTGACCAAAAACCTGATTGGGTTGGCCATTCCGACGGACCCGGTCGCCTACGCCATTGACGGCGCGGCCAGTCTTTTGATCTTCAATCCGACCAGGCCCGAACCCGTTAGCCGGCCCATCAGCGGCTTACAGAACGGAGAAAGCATTCTGGGCTTAGACATGCGCCCGGTAAACGGACAACTGTACGCCCTGGGCAGCAGCAGCCGGCTGTACACGATCAACCCCGCTTCCGGCGCGGCTACCGCCGTCGGTACGGCTCCCTTCGAGCCGGCCCTGGCCGGCAACCGCTTTGGGTTCGATTTCAACCCGACGGTAGACCGGATACGGGTAGTGAGCGATCAGGGACAGAACCTGCGGCTGAACCCCGAAACGGGAGCAGTAGCCGCCGTGGACGGCAACCTTAACCCGGGTATGCCCAGGGTAACGGCCGCCGCCTACACCAACAACTTTGCCGGTGCTGCCACCACCACGCTCTACGACATTGACCCGGCAGCCGGCAAACTCTACCGGCAGGACCCGCCCAATGCCGGTACGCTGGTAGAAGTAGGCCCACTGGGCACTGACCTCTCCGATGCCGCCGGCTTTGACATCGGTGGTGCCAGTGGTACGGCCTACGCCCTCCTTACTTCACAGGGAACCACCAAACTATACACCGTTAACCTGCAGAACGGATCGGTTAAACCCGTAGCCGACTTCACCAGTTCCGCCAACGCCATGGCAATAGGGCTTGGATTTTAATTCTTCCGTGCCGGGAGCACGATAGCTTGAGGAACAGGCCGCCGGTAAGTGTCTGGCTGCCGTTCCAAATACTTTCTGTAGTTTATTCCCAGAAGGGTTTAGTTTAACTAAACCCTTTCTTTTTTGTCTGAATACTTATTAGTTTATATTTTTTATAACTAAATTTAAATTAATATCCACTTACCATAAGACTACTTATGATTGGTAAAGCTACCAACTGGCGGAATGAAGAAGAACTGTGGCAGGCGTTCCGGGCGGGCAATGAAGCCGCTTTTGCCCAGCTGTACGAAAACTACGTAGATACGCTTTTCCATTACTGCTCCCGCTTCACAGGTGACCGTGACCTGGTCAAAGACTGCATTCACGACCTGTTCGTGGAGCTTTGGAAAAGCCGGAGCGCCATCAGCGCCACCACTTCGGTGCGGTTTTACCTGCTGGCCTGCATTAAACGGAAAGTATTGCGGCAACTCGGGAAAAACCCTTCCGGAGGGGGAGCGGTTCAGTTGCCCTACGAGCAGGAGGCGGCGGTTTCCTGCGAGGCCATACTGATTCAGGAGCAGGAGTGGCAGCAGTTGCAAACCGGCCTGGAGTACGCCATGGACCACCTCACCAAAAGACAGCGGGAAGCCATTTTTTTAAAGTTCTACCAGAATCTGCCTTATGAGCAGATAGCCTGCCTGATGGGCGTAAATGCTCAGTCAGTCTATAACCTGGTTTTTGGTGCCTTGCGGATTATGAAGAAAAAGATCCGCCTGGAAAGGGTGGTTTTTACTGTCCTTTGCCTGCTGACGCAGGTATAGTTGCCTCCACCTGACCGGAGCCCTCCTTTGATCCGGGCGTCCCCGCCTGAACCTCACACCGGTAATAGCATAGCATCCAAAAAACTTGAAAAAATTTGAGTAGAAAAGGATTAACTATTGCTTTAGCTATTATAATTATATTTTCTATTTGAAAAGTATAAAAGCCGCGTGAGATACAGCCATTATTCAGCCGAAGATTTTGCCCTTGACCCCTCCTTCCGGCAGTGGGTCCGGCAGCCCGGTGATCATACGCACCGGATCTTGTGGGAGAAGTGGCTTGTCCAGAATCCGCACCGGCTGGCAGAGGTAGAGGAGGCCCGGCATCTGGTGGAAATGCTTGATTACCCTGGAGAGGGAGAGCATCTGCGGGAAGCGGAAAAACAGGAACTATGGGTGCAGATACAATCAACCGTTTCCCGGGAGAAAACAGTTGCCCGTCCGGCGTTTTTGAGCCGCCTTGCCGGCAGCGTAGTCTGGCGGAGTGCGGCCATACTGCTGCTGGCAGCGGGTATAGCCGTCTGGTGGTTCCTGAATAATGCTCCGGTGCAGGTCCGGACCGCCTACGGCACGATTCAGCGCGTCGTACTGCCGGACAGCTCAGTCGTGACACTGAACGGTAACTCGTCTTTATCCTGGTCCCCGCAGTGGTCAGCTGACCGGCCCCGGGAAGTGTGGCTGGAAGGCGAGGCATTTTTTGACGTAACCCACCAGCACCGGAAAGGCAATGCCCGCTTCCTGGTGCATATCGGCGGAGCAACGGTTGAGGTGCTGGGCACCCAGTTTAATGTATCCCAGCGCGGTACTGACGCCCGGATCGTCCTGTCCTCGGGCAGGATAAAACTCAATCTGACCGGCAAAAAAGAGAACGTATTCATGCATCCGGGAGAAGTCGTGGACCTTACCGGAAGGAACGGCAAAATAGCGCGCCGGAAAGCCCGCCCCCAGTTGTACACCGCCTGGCGGAACAGGGAGTTGATTTTTGACGAAACGCCGCTGGCCGAGATTGCCCGGATCATCGAAAGCACCTACGGCCGGAAAGTGATCTTCACCCAAAAGGAACTGGCTGCCTACCGCATTTCGGGCACGATCCCCAGTGATAGCGCAGACATGCTGCTGGAGGCACTGGCCGTCTCCTCAGACCTGCAGATAAATAAAAAGAGCAACACCATCCTGATCAGTAAAAGCAAGTAACAACCGTTCACCAAATCCTAATTTAAATATTTATGAAAAAAGTTGTACGACGATTAGGCCACTGGCTTTGCCTTGTGGCTGTCGGTGGCCTGAGCACCTTCGTTCAGGCCCGGCAATATGCCCTGGTAACGGACACTCCGGTACCCGTGCAGAGTGAGACCCGTGAGACGGGGAGAACCCTGAAGCAGACACTCAGTGATCTGGAAGTGCGTTTTAAAGTACACATTCTGTACAATGTGAAGAGCATTGAAAACAAGCAGGTATCAGGCAGATTCTCGCCGGCCGATGGCATTGAAAACACGCTGGAGAAACTGCTGGAGCCCCACCAGCTGCGGTTTGAGAAGCTGAAGCCGGATGTGTACGTGATCGTAATGCCGAAATCGGACAAGCAGGCGATCCGCCAGATTGAGCGGGAAAACCTGCCGGCCGCCGGCAGTACCGATATGGCCTCCCTGGTAAAAACCATCAACCTCCACCTGCCCGCTCCGGCAACTGAAGCCAACGCGGAAGTAGCCATTTCGGGCCGCGTAGTATCTGCCGACGATAATTCCGGGCTGCCCGGCGTGAGTGTGGTGGTAAAAGGCACTACTGCCGGTACGGTTACCGATGGGGATGGCCGCTACAAACTGAACGTGCCCGGCCCGGCATCAGTACTGGTGTTCTCTTTTGTGGGCTACCTCTCTGAAGAAGTAACAGTCGGCAACCGCACCACCATTGATATGAAAATGGCCGCCGACATCAAAGCGTTAAGCGAAGTGGTAGTGGTGGGGTACGGTACGCAGAAGAAAAGCCAACTGACCGGGGCCATTGCTTCCGTTTCCAACAAAGAGATCAGCGAACTCCCGATTGCCAACGCGCAGCAAGCCCTGCAGGGCCGGGCCCCGGGCGTGGACGTGGTTACCAACAGCAACAAACCCGGTGCTGGCGTGTCGGTTCGCATCCGGGGACGACGCTCCTTCTCAGCGGGCAATGAGCCGCTGTTCGTAGTAGACGGTATTCCCCTCTCCGGAGGCATTAACGACATCAACCCCCAGGACATTCAGTCCATGGAAATTCTCAAAGACGCTTCGGCAACGGCCATCTACGGATCACGGGGCGCCAATGGAGTGGTGATCATCACCACCAAAAGGGGCCGGGCCGGCGAAATGTCGGTTACCTACGACGGCTACTACGGCGTTTCCAGTTCGCTGGGCAGAATTGACATGATGAACGGCCCCGAGTTTGCCGAGTACAAGCGGGAGTCGCGCCGTTCGGTGGACATCAACAAGGACGGCAGACCGGATTACGACAACAATGATCCCGACGCGGATTCCAAGCTGTTTGAGCCCATAGAACTCGAATCCATTGCGGCCGGGCGTACCACTGACTACCAGGACCTCATGCTCCGCAACGGGAACCAGCAAAGCCACCAGCTGGGCATCCTTGGCGGCAGCGAGAATACATTGTTCTCCCTGTCGGGCAACTACTTCAATGAGCAAGGGATTATTCCTGGCCAGGACTTTACCCGGTACACCTTCCGGGTAAACATTGACCAGAACATCAGCAAGCGCATCAAGGTGGGTACTTCCACCCTGTTTGCGTACAGCATCCGGAACGGAGAGGGCCTGAACCCCTTCGACGACGCGCTGAGCGAAAACCCGCTGGGCGTCCCCTACGACGCGAACGGGGAGTTGATCTTCTTGCCCACCAAGGATGGGCTGCGCACCAACCCCCTCAACGAAATAGTGCCGGGGGCCTACGTGGACGACCGGCGCAAAACGCGGATTTTCAACAGCATCTACGGGAGTTGGAACATATTAGACGGCCTCAACCTGCGCGTGAACTTCGGACCCGATTTTGAACTGGAGCGGCGCGGCCGGTTCCAGGCCAGCCTGACCAATGCCCGCCGGCAAGGCGATCCGGCGGCCGAACGGGAAGACTGGACCAAGATTACCTACACGCTGGAAAACATTCTCAACTACAAAAAAACCTTCGGCGAAATCCATGCGCTGGACTTAACGGGTTTGTACAGCATCCAGCGGTTCCGGGAAGACGCAGCGGGCATTGCCGTACGGGGCGTTCCGGCCGAAACTCAACAGTTTTACAACCTCGGGCAGGCGCCCATCATTGGCGGCGTGGGGTCATTCCTGGAAGAATGGACCATTGCCTCCTACATGGGCCGGTTGAACTACGGCTTCAAGGACCGGTACTTCATCACCCTGACCGGCCGGGCTGATGGATCTTCCCGCTTTGCGCCGGGCAACAAATGGGGCTTTTTCCCCTCCCTGGCCCTGGCCTGGAACATCGGGGAGGAATCGTTCATCAAAAACCTTGGTTTCATTGATAATTTGAAACTGCGGGGCAGCTACGGCATCACGGGTAATACCGGCATCAATCCTTACCAGACCCAGCCCCTGCTGGGCCGGACGACCTACGCCTTCGGAACCGCCGGCGCCTACGGTTTCCGGCCCGTGAGCATCTCCAACCCGAACCTTACGTGGGAAACCACTGCTTCGGTGAACGCCGGGCTTGATTTCGGCTTCCTCGACGGCCGCATTTCCGGTTCCTTGGACGTGTACCAGCAGAACACCACCGACCTGCTGATGGAACGCCAATTGCCCCTGACCAGCGGGTTTGGAATAGTACTGGAAAACGTGGGCGCCACGCGGAATACGGGCATTGAACTGGCCGTGTCAACCGTAAACCTGGACCTGCCCAACGGCCTCCGGTGGTCGACCGACCTCAACTTTTACTCCAACCGGGAAGAAATTGTACAGTTGTACGGCGGCACCCAAGACGACGTGGGCAACTCGTGGTTTATCGGCAAGCCCCTGACGGTGTTCTACGACTACGAGAAGAGTGGCATCTGGCAACTGGGCGAGGAAGACGCCGCCAAGCAGTACGGCGAAGAGATCGGCCAGATCAAGATCAAGGATCAGAACAACGACGGCAAGATCAACTCCGCTGACCGGGTGATCCTGGGGTCGGACATTCCTCAATGGGCCGGCGGGATTACGAACCGGTTCGAGTTCAAAGGATTTGACTTGTCGGTATTCCTCAACATCCGCCAGGGCAGCCTCGTGCGCAGCCTTTTCCACGACAACTTTAATCTGCTGGCCGGCCGCTACAACAACCTGGACGTTGATTACTGGACGCCCACCAACCCGACCAATGCGTATCCCCAGCCTAAGCAGAACCAGGAGTTTCCCAAGTACCGGTCGTCGGTGTCCTACTTCGACGGCTCCTTCGTAAAGGTGCGTAACATCGCCCTTGGATACAACTTCCCGGAAGGCATTGCCGGCAAACTGAGAATGAAGTCGCTGCGGGCCTACGTGAGCGCCCAGCAGCCCTTCATTTTTGCGCCCTACCGCCAGAAGTACAAAGGCATTGATCCCGAGCAGGCCCGTCCGCCTGACAACCGGAACCGCGAACGTACGGCCGAACTCTCCGCCGATACGCCGGCCAGCCGATTGTTCCTGTTTGGGATCAACGCGAAGTTTTAACCCAACCAAGCTTAACTACACGCGAAAACCATGAAAAAAGTCATATTCATTTGTTTGTTGGCCTGCCTGAGCCAATCCTGCAAAGACCTGCTGGACGAGAAGGTGGTGTCGGGGGTAACCAGTGAGTACTATTCCACCCGGGCCGGGTTTGAGGACGCCGTCAAAGCCTCGTACGCGCCGCTGCGGTCTTTCTACGCCACTGAGCTGGGCATGTCGCTTACCGTATTCGGCACCGATACGTACACCAACGGCGCCGACGGGAGCTGGAAGTTCCTCAACACCTACACCAACCAGTTCGACGCCCGCACGGGTTTGGTGACCGGCCTGTGGAACAACATGTACCTAGCCATCAACACCTGCAACACCGTGGTAGACCGGGCCAACGCGGTGAAGGGCCTGGATGAAACGTTAAAAAACCGGAGGGTTGCCGAAGCGCGGTTCCTGCGTGCCCATTATTACTTCCTGCTGGTGCAGACATTCGGCCCGGTTCACCTGACCCTTTCGGAAAACACCCAAGTCACCACGAATGCCAGCCGTGCATCAGTCAAAGACGTGTACGATGCCATCGTTACCGACCTCGAGTTTGCCGCCGCCAACCTGGAAGTAAAGCCGGCCGATTATGGCCGGGCTTCGGTGCCGGCCGCCGAACACTTGCTGGCCCGCGTACACCTTACCCGCGCCACTTCGGAGGCCAGGCAGACCGACGATTACCAGAAAGCGGCTACTTACGCCAAGAAAGTGATCAACAATTACAATTTCCGGTTACTGCCCGATTTCGCGAAAGTGTTCGAGCAGGGGAGCGGTGAGATCAACGATGAAGTCATCTGGGCGGTGCAGTACACCAGCGACCCGCTTACCAACGGCGGGGGAAACAACGCCCACGTGTTTTTCCTGATGGAGTACGACGTGGAGCCCGGCATGCAGCGCGACGTTACCAACGGTCGCCCCTTCAAGCGTTTCCGGCCCACCGATTTTACCCTCAATACGCTGTTCAGGGACCGGCTGAATGACACGCGGTACGAGAAGAGTTTCAAGACGGTGTTCCTGGCCAATAAGGCAGGGGCGGCCAAAGCTACTTTTGACGCCGGTAAAACGTTCAATTTTGCGCTGGGCGATACCACCATCTGGATACCCGGTTACAATGCGAACGACCAGCACCTGCTCCTGCCCGGACCCAAACTCACGCAGGAGCAATTCAACGCCAAGCCTTACCAGGTGCTCACCCCCGCCAAGTACAGCGAACGGCTCTACCCAAGTCTGACCAAGTTCCTGGACCCCCTGCGCCCCGACCGGACTACCTTCGAAGGTTCGCGTGACTTCCTGGCTTTCCGCCTGGCCGAAACGTACCTGATTGCGGCAGAAGCATTGATGTACACCAACCAGCCCCTTGAGGCAGCACAATACATCAACGCGGTTCGTTGGCGGGCTGCCCGGGTGGGTAGGACAGATGCGGAAACTGCCGCGCACCGGGCGGCGCTGACGGTAACCCCCGACCAGTTGAACATCGATTTTATCCTCGATGAACGCGGACGGGAATTGCTGGGCGAACAGTTCCGCTGGTTCGACCTGGTCCGCACCGGGAAGTTGGTCGAACGGGTGAAGAAATACAACCCCCAGGCCGCGCCCAACATCAGGGATGTCCACATGCGGCGGCCCATTCCCCAGGACCAGATAGATCGTACAGCGGGTGGCGCGGATGCATTCCCGCAGAACGACGGGTATTGATCCACCGGTATAGCACCAAAAAAGCCCTTTATCCTTTGGGGCTTTTTTGTTGCGTGAGGGCAGGGCAAAGTTTTCTCCTGAAAAACCGATTAGTTTTTGCAAAGTGCTGCCTCTTATAACAAGTAAATGTTTAACTTATCCGGAAAACCACTCCCCATGAATGCAGATTCCATTTCCCGCCGCCAATTTCTGCTCCGCGCCGGTGCCTTTGCCGCTACGGCAGCGGTAGCACCGTCGGCACTAGGCCAAAGCAAAGCCAAGAAATTATACAACATCGGCTGTTCAGCCATCACCTGGGGCGGCAACGACGCACAGGCCATTACCGATGTCGCCTCGCTGGGACTGAAAGGCATTCAGCTGCGGGCCAATACGTACAAAGACTACAAGGACAAAGCAGGCGAACTCCAGGACCTGCTGACCAAAAACAAGCTGCAACTGGGCATGTTTTCCAGCGGCAACGTAAACCTGAACACCGACGAAAAGGCCCAACTGGAAACGCACGTCAACCACGCTAAATTTGTAAAATCGCTGGGCGGCAAAGCCATGCAGCTGACCAACTCCTCGCGGCCGAAAGACCGGATGCCTACTCCCGGGGAACTGAAGAAGTACGCACAATTGCTGAACGAGGTGGGCAAGCAGGCCGCCGATGCGGGTGTGCAGGCCGTGTACCATAACCACATGCACCAACTGGGCGAAACCCCGGAGGAAGTGGACGCCATCTTGCAGACGTTGGACACCAAAAACGTAAAGCTGCTGCTCGACATTGCCCACTACTGGCAGGGCGGCGGCGACCCGGTTAAAGCTGTGCGGCAATACAAAGACATTCTCTACGCCATGCACCTGAAAGACGTGGCCCGTCCGCACCCCGAGAAGGCGGACGATCCGAAGTCGTACCAGTTTGTGGAACTGGGCCGGGGCAAGTTGGATTTGCCGGCCGTGTTTGCCGCCATGGACGAAACCAAGTTCAAAGGGTGGGCCATCATTGAACTGGATTCCGTGCCGGATAAATCCCGGACACCCCTGCAGTGCAACCGCATCAGCGTGGATTACCTGACCCAAAAAATAGGTCTGAAAGTATAAATAGCCGCGCAGTTGCGGCTCCTGGAAACATTCACGGAATGATGTGAACAGAACCCTGTCCTGAATGTCTCCAGAACCTAAAACGCCAAGACCCAAAATATCTTGTAATTTTGCCTGCTTGCTTAAAATGATGCCACGGCAGGGTACATCCGGCATAATAACTCAATAACTCAATAACTCAATTTTAACTTCGTACTTATGTTTTTCCGAAAAGGAACCTGTATGCTGTTGCTGGGCCTGCTGGTAGCCTGCACCCAAAGCCGGGAAAAAAATGCGGCTACTGACCTCGATACCGGTAGTGTGGCAAATGACACCATTGCGGTGTTACCCGATTCGGCCCGGAACGGGAGCATGACCGCCAATACCCTGACCGAGCAGGAACGGGCCGAAGGCTGGAAGCTGCTCTTCGACGGCACCACCACCAACGGCTGGCGGGGCGCTTACATGGACAAATTCCCTACCGGCGGCTGGCTGGTTGAAAATGGCACCATTGGCCCGGTAGAGTCGGGTGGCGCTGAGTCAAGAAACGGCGGTGACATTGTAACCGTGGAGGAATACGATAACTTCGACCTCAAATTTGAGTTCATGCTGACTGACAGCGCCAACAGCGGCGTCAAGTATTTTGTGGTGGAGCAGCAACCCAAGCCCAAGGGATCAGCCTTCGGACTCGAGTATCAGGTGCTGGACGACGATAAGCACCCCGACGCCAAGGCCGCGACGGCAACCGCACTGTTGGCTCACTCTACGACCTGATTCCGGCAAAAAATAAAATGGCAAAGTCAATCGGGCAGTGGAACGAAGGCCGCGTACTGGTGCAGGGCAACCGGGTGGAGCACTGGCTGAACGGCAGGAAGGTGGTAGAATACGAACGCGGCAGTGAAAACTACCGCAATCTGGTTGGCGCGAGTAAATATGCTGCTCCCGGGTACAACGCCAACGGCCGGTTTGGCGAAGCTGCCAGAGGCCATATTCTGCTGCAGGACCACGGTGACCGGGTCATGTTCCGGAATATCAGGATTAAAACCTTGCCTAAAGCCTAGCGGAAAATGCTCAATGCTCAATGATGAATGACAAATGAAAGGAATGCAGAAAGCAAAGCAATGACCTGGTCTGATACATTGAGCGTTGAACATTTAAAATTCACCTGAGTCTTTTTGTTCTTGATTTGGATTTATCCAAGTCTTACTTTTATAATTCTGTTCTTAATTACCTAAATTCTAAAATAGTTCAATCATGGAGAACACCAATAACTCCCGCAGGGATTTCTTTAAGAAAGCCACTCTGGGCGGCGCAGGTCTGGCAATGGGCATGAATGCGTCCAGCTACGCCCGCATCATCGGCGCCAATGACCGTGTCCGCGTAGGCATTGTCGGCTTTTCGGACCGTTTCAGAAGTTCACTGCTGCCCAGCTTTATGGACCACGCCAAAGGCATGAACTTCGAAATCGTGGCTGTGTCTGACATCTGGAGCCGCCGCCGCGACGAAGCCGAAGCGCACCTGAAGGAAAAAAGGCTGGTTGCCAAAGAAGTTCTTCAAGGCCCGCAACAACGACGAACTGTACGAAAAGAAACTCACTGATGCCGTAATCATCAGTACGGCTGATTTTCAGCATGCCCTGCACCTTGCCGATGCCGTACGGGCCGGACAGGACGTGTACGTGGAGAAGCCATTTGCTGAATCAATGGAAGATGCCCGCATTGCCCTGAAAGCCGTGGAAGAAACCGGCAAGATCGTGCAGGTAGGTTCACAACGGCGCAGTGCCCCCAATTACCACGCGGCCAATCAATTCATCAGAGATGGTAAATTTGGCGACATCACCATGGTGGAAATGACCTGGAACGTAAACCAGCCTGGCCGCTGGCGCCGCCCCAAGCTGGTCGCCGAAATCCGCCGCGAAGATGTGGACTGGGACCGTTACATCATCGGCAACCGGCCCAAAGAGGATTGGGATCCCGCGCAAATACCTGGAATACCGCCTCTTTTACCCGTATTCCTCGGGTATCCCCGGCCAGTGGATGTCGCACCAGATCGACACCGTACACTGGTTCTCCGGTTACGACCATCCGCGCAGCGTATCTGCCAATGGCGGCGTATACGTATGGAAAGACGGCCGTACCAATGCCGATACCTTTACTGCTGTATTCGATTACGGTCCTGATAACGACAAAAACAAAGGCTTTCAGGTGGTGTACCACTCACGTATGCACAACGGCGCCGGCGGAACCAAGGAGTACTACTACTCCAACGGCGGTATGCTCAACCTCGACACCAACAAAATCACTCCGGAAGGTGGCCTGACCGAAAAGATGGCCGCTGAGATGGGCATGAAGGCAAACATGCTCCCTACCATGAACCTGTCGGACGTAATCAAGGTCGAAACCTCCGCCAATACCGGTGCCGACCCGATGACATCTCTGCACATGCGCAACTGGCTGGAATGCGTACGGAGCCGCAAGGAGCCCAATGCACCGGCTAAAGTAGGTTACAACCACTCCGTTGCCAATATCATGGCCACCACCGCCATGCATACGGGCAAGCGGGTAACCTTCGACTCCAAGAAGCAGGATATTGCAATGGGCTGATTGCCTCCCAAACCCGGAAGGCCTGCCCAAACCTTCCGGGTTTATTTTTCTCAATCCGATATTTTTATGAAAAAAGTTCTTTTATCGCTGACGGCGCTGCTCGTAGCCCTTACTATGAGCCAAGCTCAGGAGAAAGCTGCCACCGACCGCATTCAGCTCCGGCATGATGAAGCCGGCAAGCGGGTAGATGTTACCATCGACGGCAAACCATTCACCTCTTATATATACCCCGGCCCCGATGTAATCAAAAAGCCGGTGCTTAACCCGATCCGGACGGCACAGGGTACGGCTATTACCCGGGGTTATCCGCTGGAGCCACGGGCCGGTGAACGCGTAGACCACCCGCACCACGTGGGCATGTGGCTGAACTACGGTGATGTAAACGGCCACGACTTCTGGAACAACTCCAACGACGTAGGCGACCATCCGGGGCCTTTCGGTACCATTGTACACCGCAGCATTAAAACCATGAAGGGCGGCAAAGACCGCGGTGAACTGACCATTACTGCTGACTGGCTGGACAAGGATAACAAGCCTATGCTGCAGGAAACCACTACCTTTCATTTCAGCGGCAGCGGCAGCCAGCGGACCATTGACCGCATCACGACGCTGAAAGCTTTGAATGAGGATGTGCATTTTAAAGACAATAAGGAGGGCATGGTGGCGATCCGGGTGCGCCGGGAGCTTGAGCACCCTGCCAGCAAACCCGAAGTGTTTACCGACGCCAGCGGCAAGGCTACCGCCGTACCCACCATGAACAATGAAGGGGTAAGCGGACACTACCGCAGCAGCGAAGGCGTGGAAGGAGAAGACGTGTGGGGCAAGCGGGCCAAATGGATGAACCTCAGCGGAAAAGTCGGCGATGAAAAAATTTCGGTAGCTATTCTGGACCATCCGCAGAATGTGGGCTATCCCACTTACTGGCACTCCAGAGGATACGGCCTGTATGCGGCCAATACGCTTGGCTGGAAAGCCATGAGCAACGGCAAGGAAGAACTGAACTACAAACTGCCTGCCGGTAAATCGGTCACCTTCCGTTACCGGGTGGTGGTTACGTCCGGTGAAGCCGCCGACAACCAACTGAATGCCGAAGCCGACAAGTTTGCTGCAGTGAAGTAGGGAGATGGGAGACGTAAGACAGGAGACTGCTGATACCACCTGTGCTCCGAAATGAAAAGATTCTTCCGGCTAAACCGGCTATAAAGAAAAAAACCTGCCCGAAAGGCAGGTTTTTTTCTTTGATCTAAGTTCTTATATCTAACATCTCCCATCTACTTCGACAGGTAAGCCGCTACTCCCTCGCGGGTAGCCGGCATGGCTTCCTTGCCTTCTTCCCAGTTGGCGGGGCAAACTTCGCCGTGCTTCTCCACGTACTGCAGGGAATCTACCATGCGGATGGCCTCGTCGATGTTGCGGCCCAGCGGCAGGTCGTTGATCACGTAGTGGCGGATCAGACCTTCCTTGTCAATCAGGAAAGTACCGCGGTAGGCAACCGGTACGCCTTCAAACACCAGCTGACCATCTTCGTTGTAGCCGTATTTACCGGCCAGCACCCCGTAATTATAGGCAATTGTTTTGGCTACGTCGGCCACCAGCGGATACGTAACTCCTTCGATGCCGCCCCGGTCCTTAGGGGTACTCAGCCACGCCAGGTGCGTATTTTCGGTATCCGTAGAGCAACCCACCACGGCTACGCCGCGCTGCTCAAACCGGGCAAGTTTCTCCTGAAAAGCCAGAATTTCGGTGGGGCAAACGAAAGTAAAATCTTTGGGATAGAAGAAGAACACTACGTGTTTCTTCCCGATGTACTGGTTCAAAGAAAAGTCTTCAACGATTTCTTCGCCATTGATTACGGCAGGAGCTACGAAAGAAGGAGCTTTTTTTCCAATTAAAGACATAATAAATAATAGTTGTTGAATGAATGATCAGGCTAAAAGCAAGGGGGACATCGTACGGGAAAGAAGCACTACTCTACCACAATCCTTTCGGCAGGATTGATTTTTTCAGCGCTGATCTGCAGGCTGATTTCCCGGATTTTAAGGTTATGGATATTCTTGTGCCTGAAATAGTCTTCAATCCACTGGTGCAGCTCAGGATCGGAAAAGTCAACGATCTCCTGCGTATTTACGCAGTAGATATGGCTGTGGGTATCCGTGCGGGCATCGTAACGCATCAGGCCGTCGGTGGTGAGTACCCGCCGGATCAGGTTGCCGTCCACGAAAGCTTCCAGTGTTTTGTAGATCGTGCCCAGGGAAATACTCGGATTACCGGGTTTTACCAGGGCGTATAACTCTTCGGCAGTCGGGTGGTGCCCGGAAGTGAGCAGGGCATTGTAAATTACAATCCGCTGGTGCGTAGATTTTAGGCCGGCAGTGGCAAGTTTGGCTTTGATGTAACTGAAATTCAGTGGTGCTTCCAAGTAATAATCATTATCAGGTGATAAACATTATCACGGCAAAACTACCCCATCACCGCCTGACCGACAAGAAATTTGCAGAAAATTAAGTTACAAAATTGAAAGTACCTGATGGCAGACACTACAGAGCAAAAATTACCAATATTGTATATAACTTTTCCAATAAATAATTGAATATAATATTATTGAGTCCGCGCCATCAGCCGGTTTACCGACTTATTAACCCAAAGAGGATTGCACAGCGTGCCTGAAGCGCTTACTTTCGCTGCTTAGAATTAACCTACAACTTTCTTACCGCATTTATCCTGTCATGAGTTTATCTGTTTTACTGGTTGCCGTCTTTATCATCGGTTATCTGGCTATTGCCTTTGAGCATAATATCAAGATCAATAAAACTGCCTCTGCCTTAATCACGGGTGTCCTTTGCTGGACGGTGTACGTGCTGTTTACCAGCAATGAAGCCGAACGGGTCGTGCATGAACTATCTGAACACCTTGGCGAAACTTCCGAAATCCTGTTTTTCCTGATGGGCGCCATGACAATTGTGGAACTGATCGATTCGCACCACGGATTCAAGGTTGTGACTGACAGTATAAAAACCCGCGATAGCCGGTCCTTGCTCTGGATTCTCTCTATTTTTACCTTTTTCCTGTCAGCGCTGCTGGATAATCTCACTACTTCCATCGTAATGGTCTCCCTGCTTCGCAAGTTGGTCGGCAACCCGGAACAACGGCGCTTTTACGCCGGTATTGTGATCATCGCGGCCAATGCCGGTGGTGCCTGGTCGCCCCTGGGAGATGTAACCACTACCATGCTCTGGATCGGCGGACAGATTACGCCGGTCAACATCATTGCCGGGTTGATTCTTCCCAGTCTGGTTTGCATGATTGTGCCGCTGACGGTTGTATCATTGCGGGTAAAAGGTCAGGTGCAGCCTTCCGGCCTGAATACCGGAGAGGAGGCAACTATCCACGACGGCCGTAAAGTGATGCTGGCCGTGGGCATCGGTTGCCTTTTATTGGTGCCGGTGTTTAAGACCGTGACCCACCTGCCGCCTTACATGGGCATGCTGCTGAGCCTTGGCATCATCTGGATTGTATCCGAATTGATCAACAGCAAGCTGGATGACGAAGAAAAGAAGCCGTACACCGCCGTACACGCACTTTCCAAAATTGATACTTCCAGCGTACTCTTCTTCCTTGGCATTCTGCTGGCAATCGGTGCGCTGCAAGCCACCAATATCCTCAATGCCCTTGCCGGATGGATGAGCCAGACAATCGGCAACCAGGATGTGATCGTGATGGCCATCGGGCTGGCTTCGGCCGTCATTGACAACGTACCTCTGGTGGCTGCTACCATGGGCATGTACAGTCTGGACGTTTTCCCCACGGATGCGAAGCTGTGGGAATTTCTGGCTTACTGCGCCGGTACCGGCGGAAGTGTACTGATCATCGGGTCAGCAGCCGGGGTGGCGGTAATGGGTATGGAGCGGATAGATTTCATGTGGTATCTGAAAAAGATCAGTCTGCTGGCACTGCTGGGTTATTTTGCGGGAGCATTTACCTATATCGCCATTTACAGCCTGACTCACTGAGTTTTCAGGTACTGTCGTCAGTGTCCGGCTACGCATCAATTGCCGGGGGGCGCAGCAATGTTTTTCACTCCCGGTCGGATACAATTCTGGCCGGGATTTTTTTGGAAAGGATGATAAATAGGGAGTGGATAATTATTGGTTGGTAGTTATCCGGGTATTACACTTTATCAGTCTGTGTCTCTTTTTTGTGAAATACCAGAGCACCTCCATCCGGCCATGTACCTAAATCGATGCAGGCATACTTCTCTGCCTGGTGCTGCTCCGGAATAAAAGGGAACAAATTTTCGTAAAAGGGCGGTGCCGTGCTGATACTCCGGTGTGCGTGTAAGGTAAAACACTCTTTACAATAAAATAATTGTCTTATACAAACTTTACTACGGTTACCAGCAGATCAACAGACGGGCAGCAGGCAGAGGCTGAAGTGCGGCGCATTGCACCTGAAGCAGCGTAAAGATTCATCTCTGAGCAGGTAAGGCTAAAACCGTTGCTGGTAAGGCCTTTCAGGGCAGAGGGCAAACAAAAAAACCTTCCGGTAAATGACCAGAAGGTTTTTTGAGAGAAAATGAGTGTTAAACAGGTGTATGAATAATATGTTATTCGCTATTCATACTACTTAGGTAAGAAAAGGTAACCAGTTTTTGTAATTATTTTTTCAAAGTTTTAAAAACTCTGCATCAATACCAAACTTGCCGGCCAATTCTCTCAGGTTTTCTACCACCGGGGGAAGTAAGGGAATCCCGGTTTTGCTACGTTCTTCCGCCAGTTGCCGTTCCGGATCACCCGGGATCAGCACCTGAGCGGCACCAGGTACGGGGGTTGCTTTCCGGAAAGTTCTGATCCAGTTGTCCATCTGCTCCCTGAATTCTTCGGCCGGGCGGAAGGCATCCACCCGCATGGCTCCCACAAAATGGCCGGTGCCGGCACCTACCAGTTGGGCCGCCGAAGCCATAAAGCCCGCCGTGGCAAAGGGTGGCACCCATGGACCGTAGTTGGCTCCAGAAAGCACCCCGGAAAAAATATCCACTACCGCACCAAGGCAATAGCCCTTATGGCTGCCGTGTTCGCGGTCACCACCAAGGGGCAGCAGGGCACCGCCTTTGCGTACGGCGTGGGCGTCGGTGTCGGGTTTGCCGGCTGCATCCTGCACCCAGCCGGTCGGGGCTGGTAATTCCTTTCGCTGCAGCAGTTCCAGTTTGCCGTAGGCGGCAGTAGTGGTGGCAAGGTCAGCCACAAAGGGCGGCTCCTGCCCGGCGGGCACGGCTACGGCAATGGGGTTGGTGCCCAGTAGTTTGTCTTTGGAAAAAGTAGGTGCTACCAGCGGACCGGCGTTGGTCATGCACAGGCCGATCATATCGTGCGGCAGGGCCAGCATGGCGTGGTAGCCGGCAATGCCGAAGTGATTGGAGTTGCGGATGGCTACCCAGCCGGTGCCCACCTGCTTTGCTTTCTCAATGGCAATGCGCATGGCTGCCGGTGCCACCACCAGACCCAGCCCCGCGTCACCGTCCACTACGGCCGTACCGGGCGTTTCGTGTACCACCCGGACCGCCGGGACCGGATTTACGCGGTTCAGGCCGGCCAGCCGGACGTAGCCATTCAGGCGGGCAATGCCGTGCGAATCAACGCCCCGCAGATCGGCAGAAATGAGCACCTCTGATGCTAAAAGAGCATCAGCTTCCGGGCAACCCATGCGGAGAAACACCTGCCGGGCAAACTGCTGAAGGGATTCGGAGGAGTACATGGGGGATTGGAGTAAGGAGTAGTGAGAATGAAAGGGCAACCAGGTGCAAATATGGGAAGGGATTTTGAATGAGGTGTGGTTTTACACAACGGCGGGCGGATAGGGCGTATTTCCGAACATAGCCTATCCGCTCGCTTGGCCGGCAAAAACAAAAAAGCCCCCGGGTTGCCGGAGGCTTTTGAAAAGAAGAAGGTAGAATTATTTCTTATAATCAAATTGAATATAATCATTATTATAGCCGGCGCCTACCTTACTATCGTCAACGATCTGGGTTACTTTCACGGCTACATAATTATCACCGTTGCGCAGTTTAACAATGTATACGTCGTTTACTTTTACGTCAGAAACAGTAGCCACACTGGTACTGGCAGCATAAGCAGCCATCATGGATGTCTTATTAGCAGCATTGTAGTCAAAAGAAGAAGTTGCTTTAACGAAAGTAGTGCCGTTTTCAGCTTTCCAGCCCTTTACGAAAGGATAACCACCGTTAGAGGCCACTGTAGTATTGATCATGTCTTTGTTGGCATCACCTTCAGAAGCAGCTACACCTTGATCACTCACCAAGTCGTAGGCCCCGAAAGAGCCGGTAGGAGCAGCAGGATTGTACAAACGCTTTCCCGTGTAAGCAGCAGAGCCTTTCACAGTTACCACAAACTCCTTTTCAATGTCCAATGTAGAAGACTTGGTGTCAACTACAATAAACTTAATTTTGACAGTAGAGCCTGCCGGTGTATTGCCGGGAATGCTATAGGCAAAGTCAAAGTTGTCACTGGTGCTAGACAGGAAATCAGTAGTCTTGTCAGGGTACTCGTTCAAAGTTACATACGAAGAGGACCCGGGCAGTTGGAACCGAATCTGAACCTTGTCTAGTTTTTCGGGTGAGGTAACGACAACTTTAAAATTGACGGATGAGCCGGGAGCCGTCTCTGCGGAAGCAGTGGACGGATCAAAGGTGATACTTCCGGTAGGAGCCGTGGTATCGGTCTCATCGGTACAGCTAGACAAGAAGCCTACGCTTGCAAAGGCAAGCAGCGCAATTTTGTAAAAAGCACGTCTTTTCATAAGAATGATAAATAATTGGGGTTGGAAAAATAAACGGATTGACTGATGCCGTAAAAATAGCTTCCAGGGTCGTAATAATCAGGGAAGGTAAGGGGGCAGGCCCCATCGAAAGGCGGTTTGGGTGTCAAAAAAAGGCTTTTTTGCGTCGCGGCTACAGCCTAAACTGGTAAAAGGCAAAAAATATTACCCCGCAAGGAGGATGCCTTGCTTATACGGCAATCGCTTTGTGACAGAACAAAATCTGGGTTTTCCCGGCGGGAAGGAGGCTACGCAGGAGCCGGTGGGACTGCTGCCGCAAACAATATTTGTACGGAAACGCAACTATAGCACCGATCCGTAAGAATTCGGTTATTTCTTTACCTCGGCGGGTCAGTCCGGTTTTACGCGTTTCCAGGTGACAAAGTCGAAGGAATAGGCGTGCTTCTCGTCGGCTGGGGTATGCTCCTTTTCCGCCACGTGCCATTCACTTTCCGGGAATTCGGGAAAGAAGGCGTCGCCATCCATTTCGGCATGGATGTGGGTCAGGTACATGGTATCGGCGACGGGAAGCGCCATGTGGTAAATTTCACTCCCGCCGGCAATAAAGATGGTATCAGAAGTGTATTTCTTTGCTTCCGCAATTGCGTCGTCTAAAGAAGAAACGACTATCGTGTCTTCCGCACGGTAATCCGGATTGCGGGTAATGATGATATTGGTACGGCCCGGCAACGGTTTACCGAAAGACTCAAAGGTCTTACGGCCCATCACCACCGGATAGCCCATGGTTTTGGTCTTGAAGAAGCGCATATCCTTAGGCAGATGCCAGATCAGCTGGTTGTCTTTTCCCAAAACGCGGTTCCGGGTAAATGCGGCAATGAGGGTGATGGAGGGCATGGTTATATGGCTGTATGGTTTGATTGCCAAATTGTTGAATTGCCTGATTGTTGCATTGTTAAATTATTTGCTTCCGAAGGATCATGCCGGTCAGACAGCCATTTGACCATACAACCATTCAGCCATATAACAATTCAGCGATTAAGCAATTTAACCATCAAAACTTCAAAATAAAAGTTGTGCCTTCTCCAACCACCGAGTTGACTTTGAGGGTGCCGCCGTGCATCTGCATGATTTGCCGGGAGAGACTCAGGCCGATGCCGGAACCGGTCTTTTTGGTGGTGTAGAAGGGAATGAAGATTTTTTCCAGCGCCTCGGGAATGATGCCGGGCCCGTTGTCGTCTACTTCAATGGCCACCCGGCCCTGCGAATCGCGGTAGGCATGCAGCAGAATGCTGGCTCCTTCCCGTTCGGATACCGCTTCCATGGCGTTTTTGACGAGGTTGATCAGCACCATCCCGGTCAGTTCAGAGTCCGCATTAATCATCAGGTCACCGGGCTCCACGCGGTAGCCCAGCCGGATACCCGCCGTGCGCAGATCGGGCTTCATCAGCTGCACCACCGGGTTGATCAGGTCTTTCACGGTCATTTCTGCCGGCCTGGGCTTGGGGATGTTGGTAAAACTGCGGTAGCCGTTCACGAAGTTGATCAGGCCAATGCTGCGGCTCTCTATGGTTTTGAGGGCTTCCTTGATGTCGGCTATCGGTTCAGCATTTTCGTCCGTAACGGCGAGGTCGTGCTCCACAATGTCGTGCATGGTGGCAATCAGCGAGGCAATGGGGGTGATGGAATTCATGATTTCGTGGCGAAGCACCCGGGTGAGGTTCTGCCAGGCGTCCAGTTCTTTTTGCTGCAACTCCGACTGAATATTCTGCAATGAAATCAGCTTCACCATTTTGCCTCTCAGCCGGATGCCGGTCGCATGCACGGCCAGTTGCTGATCATTGGAAGCAGTGTACAATACTTTTTCGCTCTGCTGTGGCCGCTGCACCATGAACATCAGTTCGGGATGATTCTGTTGAAGCTCAGAGATATGCCGCAGGCGATACACGCCCAGCAGGCGGCAGGCGGCAGCATTGATCAGGTCAACATTCCCGTCGGGATCAAATGCCAGCAGGCCCACGCTTACGTGCTGCACTACTGTGTTGAGGTACTGCAGATGTTCTTCCTTTTCTGAACGGGCCTGCCGGAAGGCATCCAGCACTTCGTTGAAGTTCTTGTTCAGCTCCCTGAAGCTTTCGCCCAGCTTGTTATCCGACGAGAAACCAATGGCAAAGTCAGAAAAACGCACCGCTTCCAGAAAGCGGATCAGCTTGCGGTTGGTGTTTTCTACGTAGTGAAAAAGGCCATACGTCTGAATGGCCACCGGAATGAACAGAAAAGTAGCCGCCACGTAGTTTTCCAGACGGACGGCTACGTACACGCAGAAAAACACCGACAGCGTCAGAAGAAACACCCGGATCCAGAGGCCGGTACCGAATCGCTTGAACATTTAAGTAATAAATTAGAAGTCGTAAAGAGTCGTAAGTCCAGAGTCGTAAGTAGGTTTGGTGTATGTATCCATTGGCACCAGCCCCTGCTGGTTTATCGCTGTCTGTTCCTCACTTACGACTGGCGACTTACGACTCTTTACAGCCCATACTTTTCAAGCCGGCGGTAAAGCGAGGAGCGGGTAAGGCCCAGCTCATCGGCAGCTTCGGTTATGTTGCCGTTGTATTTCTTCAGGGCCTTCCGGATGAGCATTTTCTCCACCTCATCAATGTGCATGGAGCCACTGGTCAGGTTTTCCTCTTCGGCGGGTTCGCGGCCGGGGCCGAAAAAGAAATCTTCGGGCTGCAGTACCGGGCTCTGGGCCATGATCACGGCCCGTTCAATGGCGTGCTGCAGCTCGCGCACATTGCCCGGCCAGTTGTACTTCTGCATCCTCTTCACCAGGGCCGGGCTCAGCGAACTCACGTTGCGGTTGTACTTCTTGCGGTAGATCTGCAGGTAATGCTCCGCCAGCGGCACAATGTCGTCCAGCCGGTCACGTAGTGGGGGCAGGTGAAGTTCAATGGTGTTAAGCCGGTAAAGCAAATCCTGCCGGAACGTTTTGCTTTTCACCATCTCGTACAGCGGCATGTTGGTCGCGCTGATCAGCCGGACATCAATCTGCCTGGGCTTGTTGGAACCGACCCGCGTGACGGTGCGGCTCTGCAGTACGGTCAGCAGCTTGGCCTGCAGCGGCAGCGACAGGTTGCCGATTTCGTCCAGAAAGATGGTGCCGCCCGAAGCCACTTCAAAGCGGCCGGGGCGGTCTTCCTTGGCGTCAGTGAATGACCCTTTCATGTGGCCGAACAGTTCGCTTTCAAACAGCGTTTCGCTGATGGCGCCCAGGTCCACGCTGACGAAAATCTCCCCGGCCCGGCGCGACTTCCGGTGCAGTTCGCGGGCTATCAGTTCCTTACCCGTTCCGTTTTCCCCCAGAATCAGCACATTGGCGTCCGTTTCGGCAACCCGGTTCAGGGTTTCGTACACTTTGAGCATGCTGGGGCTCTGGCCAATGATCTCCTGCGACGGACCACTCTGGGCCATGTTCATGCCTTTCTGCCGGGTCTTCAGGTTTTCGGTTTCGTTTCTGGACTCACGCAGGCGCATGGCCGAAAGCAGGGTAGCGAGCAGTTTTTCGTTCTCCCAGGGCTTGAGCACAAAGTCGGTGGCTCCTTCTTTGATCGCCCGGACAGCCACATCCACATCGCCGTACGCAGTGATCAGCACCACCACTGCCGAAGGGTCGATCTCCAGAATGCGGTCCAGCCAGTAGAACCCTTCCTTGCCGCTGGACAAGTCCTTGGTGAAGTTCATGTCCAGCAGAATGACGTCGTAGTGTTCGTTGTTGACCAGGTAGGGGATATGGTTGGGGTCCCGTTCCACGTCCACGTGCAGAAAGTGGCGTTTCAGAAACAGACGGGCGGCACTAAGCACGTCCGTGTTGTCGTCAACAACGAGAATTTTTCCGGTTTTGTTTGAGGTGTTATCCATACAAAGGTTATGAGGCTCAGGGATCTTTTGCAAACACTGTACCTGGGTGTCGGTATCCGCAAAAAGTGCCAACAGAGGAAGCTCAGGCATGTTTTCCCCAGCTCAATATACAACAAATGTCCGATTCCGGACAGTGCCGGCCGCAGACGGACAGAACATTCCTGCGAAAAAATTAACTGAACGCAGCTCCTCCACCGGCACAAGAAAGCAATACGGGGACAAAGCGGCATTTACGTCTGCCTCAGAAAAAGAAACGGGCAGGCAGAAGAGGAGAACAGCAGAGAGAACGAGGGCGGGCGACAAAGCAAAGGGGCCGGCGAGAAAAGCACACTGGCCAAAAACGAAAAAGGCAAGCCTGTTTCCAGGACTTGCCTTACTCCGAACCCAACTAAACCATCCTGAATATTAGTTATTGGAGCCGCTGTTCTGCGAACTTCCGCTCCGCATGGTATTAGCCATATCAGAAGCCATCTGGCGGTGCTTCCGGATAGAAGGCAGCAGCGTTCTGGCGTATTCTTTCAGGCGGGCATCTTTGCCGCTCTTGATCTGATTCTCAAACAGAGTTGCTGTTTTCTCGTGGTCCTTGATCTGACCCATGATATACTCCCGGTCAAAAGCAGCACCACTCAGTTTTTCGAGTTTTTCTTTGGCAGCCCGGTGTTCGGCTGAAAGCATGCTGGGATCATCAAAATCGACTGAACCCATGCCGGAAGACTGACTATCCATAGTGCCGGACTGGCCCATGCGGCTGCCGTCCGTGGTACCTGAGGTGCTGCCAGTCTTTTCGGTACCCGTGTTGCCGGCCCCCGCAGAGCCGGTAGTACCGCTGCCCATGGTGGTGCCGGTGCCGCTGGTGCCGGTAGTTCCTGAGGTGCCTGTTCCGGTTGTACCAGTGCCACTGGTTCCCGTAGTTCCGCGGCCTACTGTGCCATTAGTGCCGGTTGTACCAGTACTGCCACTACCCATAGAGCCAGTGTTGCCCTGACCCATAGTACCCGTGTTGCCGGCCCCCGCAGAGCCGGTAGTACCGCTGCCCATGGTGGTGCCGGTAGTGCCGCTGGTTGCGCCCGAATGGTCCATGCCGCTGTGGGCATCGCTGCCCATCGTACCGGTCCGCTCAGGCGCATTGCCCATGGCTACACCTGATACCATTGACTTCAACTGCTCATTGGCCTGGCTGTGCTCGTCAATCATCATCTGGGCATATTCCTTTACTTTTTCCGAAGATCCTTTTTGCAGGGCAAGTTTGGCCATGGTGATTTCAGCCAGATTGGCCTCCATGGCTTTCTGGGCAAAGGTCTGGTCATCCATTTTGGTCATGGACTGATTGGCAGAAGCACTACGGTTGGTAGTGCCGGTAGTTCCTTTGGAGGAAGAACTGCCTGCGGAAGCACCGCTGCTGCGCGGAGTAGTTGTCTGTGCGTCGGCATTGATGGCCGTACAAGACAGACCGGCACAAATTGCAAGTGCGGTCAGAATATTAACAGAATTCTTTTTCATAGCTGTATTTGAATAATTACTAGCTAGTATACTGACCCTGCCCTGACGAAGTTTCGCAATGAAGTAAATTTTTATTGGTTACTTCCTATCCGGCTCCCGGGGAAAGTATGCGCTGAAAAAAAAAGAACGTCTTAGTGTTTTTGTTACGGAAAACAAAAAACCACCCGGAACCTGCCGGAGACAAAAGTTCCCGCAGATTACCGCTGATGAAAGCCAGACATCAGCGTTAATCTGCGGGAAATAAAACAAATACGGGAACTACCATAAACTTGTCCTGCACCCGTTAAGCATTATGCTCACCGGTCCATTTCAGGTATACGGTTGCCAGCGGGGGCAGTGTCAGCCTGATGGAAAAGTTGTGGCCCTGGGCGCGGACATACTCCGCCTGCAAGCCGCCATAATTCCCGACACCACTGCCCCCGTATTCGCGGGCATCAGAGTTTAGTATTTCTTTCCAGTACCCTTTTTTGGATACCCCCATGCGGTAGTCTTCCCGGGGAACGGGAGTGAAGTTACAAACCACCAGAATTACCTCATCCGGACTTTTGCCTTTCCGCAGGAAGCCGATTACGCTGTTTTCCCAGTCACTCAGGTCAGCCCACTCAAAGCCGGCATTGTCAAACTGAAGCTCGTAGAGGGCTGTTTCAGTCCGGTACAGCCGGTTAAGATCGCGGATGAACCGCTGCACGCCCTGGTGGTAATCGTACTGCAGCAGGTGCCAGTCGAGGCTGCTTTCGTGCGCCCATTCGGAGGTCTGGCCGAACTCGGCGCCCATAAAGAGCAGCTTGGTGCCCGGGTGACCGTACATGTAGCCGTACATCGTCCGCAGGTTGGCAAATTTCTGCCATTCATCACCGCTCATTTTGTAGATCAGCGGATGCTTGCCGTACACCACCTCATCGTGCGAGAGGGGCAGCATGAAGTTTTCGGAGAAGGCATAAATGATACTGAAGGTAATCTCGCCGTGGTGGTACTTGCGGTAGACGGGTTCTTGCGCAAAGTAGGAGAGGGTATCGTGCATCCAGCCCATCATCCATTTCATGCCAAAGCCAAGGCCGCCCAGATAGGTTGGCCGCGAAACACCGGTGTACGCCGTTGATTCTTCGGCAATCGTCTGCACGTCCGGAAACTGCTGGTACACCGTCTCATTAAATTCTCTCAGGAACGAAATGGCCTCCAGGTTTTCGCGGCCACCGTAGATGTTGGGTGTCCACTCGCCCTCCTTGCGCGAATAATCGAGGTACAGCATGGAGGCAACGGCATCTACCCGCAGGCCATCAATGTGGAAGTGTTCCAGCCAGAAGAGAGCGTTGCTGATCAGAAAAGCCCGTACTTCGCTGCGGCCGTAGTTGAAGATAAAACTCTGCCAGTCGGGGTGAAAGCCCTGCCGTGGGTCGGCGTGTTCGTAGAGGGCAGTGCCGTCGAAATTAATCAGGCCGTGAATGTCGCCGGGAAAGTGGCTCGGCACCCAGTCTAGGATCACGCCGATTCCCTCGCGGTGGAAGGCATCAATCAGGTACATAAAATCCTGTGGCGTACCGTACCGGCTGGAGGGCGCAAAGTAACCCGTAATCTGGTAGCCCCACGAGCCGTAAAAAGGATGCTCCATGATGGGCATAAACTCCACGTGGGTAAAACCCAGGTCTTTCACGTAGGCGGGCATTTCGCCGGCCATCTCGCGGTAGGTGAGGGAGCGGTTGCCGGCGTCGGGGTTGCGTTTCCAGGAGCCAAAGTGTACTTCGTAAACTGACCAGGGCTGCGGCTTGCCGGCTTTTCCGCTCCGCTCCTGCAGCCATTGCCGGTCGTTCCACTCGTAGCCGCCGATGTCCCAGATCACCGATGCCGTGAGGGGTGGTTCTTCCCAGCGGAAGGCAAAGGGATCACCTTTTTCAACCGCGTAGCCGTTCCACCTGGACTGGATAAAGTATTTGTACAGGTCACCGTGTGCGGCACCGGGCGCAAAAGCTTCCCAGATTCCTGATCCGTCGGGGCGCTGGTACAGGGGATGGCTCTGGCGGTTCCATCCGTTGAAGCTGCCGATTACCGATACTTTCCCGGCATTGAGTGCCCAAAGGGCAAAATAAGTTCCTTTTACGCCCTCGTGCTCAATCACGTGGGAGCCCAGTTTCTCGTATAACTTAAAATGCTTTCCCGATTTAAACAGATAAATATCCAGATCAGAAAGCAGGCTTACCTCCGGGTTGGTCATGACCTGAAGCCTTTGTTCTTCTGTATGCGTTTCTGCTCCGTCCTGGTCGTGAGCCGGGTTTTGCTGATCTGTCAGGGTAAGGTCATTTTGGTTGTTATCCATAGGAGGTGGTTTTTGGAATACGTGGTTTTGGTTGGATTGTCCGGAGCCGGACAAAATACCGCTGCAAGTTCGGGTCTGGCAAACCGCAGCAGGCGGTCTTTTCCGTTTTTACGGGTAAAGTAGGCGGTAAGGATGAAAAAATCCAAGCTTAAAAACGAAAAAAACTGCTGCACACTGCTGAGGTACACTTTGTACAACTTACTATATTTCAGGCCGGTAAACCTCATTTATCTCTTTATTCCGGGAAATAAACCGGCTGAATAAACACAACATTACCGGCGCATCAGGAGTAGTAAAGGAGAAAATTCCTCCGGAAAACGTCCGGATACCGGCATCCGGCCCGCTCAACCTCATCCCGACTTTCATGAAAGCAAAAGTTATTTTACTCGAACGCCGCCCTCAGGGTACGCCCACCGAATCCGATTTCCGGTTTACGGAAACCGAAATCGCCGCACCTGCCGAAGGCGAGATTCTGCTCAAGGCGCTGTATGTCTCCGTAGACCCGTACATGCGCGGCCGGATGAGCGAAGCCAAATCTTACGTGCCGCCTTACCAGCTGCACAAGCCCATCGAAGGGGGCGTGGTGGCGCAGGTAGTCGAGAGCCGGCACGAGAAGTTTCCGGAAGGCAGCGTGGTGGTGGGCAATCTGCCCTGGCAGGATTACTGCCTATCTAACGGCAATGGCCTCAGCAAGGCTGATCCCAATCTGGCTCCGCTGGGATATTACCTCGGGGTACTGGGGATGCCCGGCCTCACGGCCTACTTTGGCCTGCTGGACATCGGCAGACCCAAAGAAGGAGAAACGGTAGTGGTATCGGGGGCCGCCGGAGCCGTAGGCATGGTAGTGGGGCAGATTGCGAAACTAAAAGGTTGCCGCGTGGTGGGCATTGCCGGCACTGATGATAAGGTCCGGTACCTGAAAGATAAACTGGGCTTCGATGCCGCCATCAACTACAAGACCGCCGCCAGCATCCGCAAGGCGCTGGCCGAAGCCTGCCCCAACGGCGTGGATGTGTATTTCGATAACGTGGGCGGCCCCATTACGGATGCCGTGTACAGCCTGATCAATAATTTTGCCCGCATATCGGTGTGCGGCCAGATTGCCTACTACAATGCCACTGAGCTTCCGGTAGGCCCCCGCGTGGAATCAAGGCTGCTCATCCACCGGGCACTGCTGCAGGGATTTATCGTGACTGACTACGCACCGCGGTTCGGAGAAGGCATCAAAGCGCTGGCGGGTTGGGTAAAAGAAGGTAAGATCAAATACGAGGATACGGTAACGGAAGGCTTCGAAAATATTCCCAGGGCTTTTCTTGGGCTCTTCAAGGGCGAGAATACGGGTAAGCAACTGGTGAAGGTGGCGGAGTATAAGGGGTAATGGGGTTGTTTTCTTGCAAGAAAGCAAAAAAGGCGCAGAAGAATTTTCCGCGCCTTTTCATACTCTCACGGGCAGAACCTGTTCCATCTCCGCTACACAACCGCAATATTCTCCCCGGTCTCGTTCAGGTACCGCTGCATGATGTACTTAATGCCGCGGATCGGAATCCGGACCCAATCGGGGCGGTTATTGAGTTCGTAGCCCAGTTCGTAAACTGCTTTTTCGAGCAGGAACGTCTGCATGAGAATATCGAAATCTTCTTTGTTGGCAGGAATAAACGGACTGTCCCTGGTTTTCTCCAGATAAGCCTGCAGGAAGAAGCCACTGACGTAGTGGAACCACTGCTCCGCCCAGGTTTCGAGGTACGCAATGTCTTCGGGCCGCACGGCCGGATTCTGGATCAGTCCATAAAAAGCCGCGTAATGGAAAGACCGGATCATGCCGGCTACGTCGCGCAGGGGTGAACGTTTGAGCCGCCGTTCGCTGAAGGGACGCGCAGGCTCCCCCTCGAAATCCAGGATCACAAAATCTTTACCCGTAAACAGCACCTGCCCCAGGTGATAGTCACCGTGGGTCCGGGTCTTGATGGTGTTGATCTTGTGGGAGTAGATGCGCTGCAGGGCTTTGAGTATATCAGGCCGCATGCTGAGCACTTCTTCCGATTCGGCCCGCACGTTGTCCGGCAACGCCTTGAGGCGCTTCTCCAGGGTCTGGTAAGTGCCGCGCACCAGTGACTGCAGTGAAGAGAACAAAGACCGCTGGTAGTGCAGCGAGTAGGGTTCAGGTTCAAAACCCTTTTCATCGGGACCGGAAGCCAGTGCGAGGTGCATCTCGGCAGTCCGCTGGCCCAGCAGCCGGATTCTCTCCACGTACGCACCGCCGATCAGTTCCTGCAGGGTTTGTGGCATCTCACCGAAGCCAACGGGCTCGTAAAGGCTGTCTATCATCGGCAGATGCAACTCTTCGTAACGGTGCTGCAACACCCGCTCAAAGTACCGCTGTACCACGTCGCCGATGTACTCCCAGGCATCGCCCTGGTTGGGCACCAGCTCCTGCAGGATGCCCAGTGTGATGGCCGTTTTGTTGGCCTTGCGGAGTTCGATCGAACCGAGGAATGAAGGAATGTATTCAAAACCAGCTTTTTCACTCAGAAAGCGGTTGATTTCCACGTCGGGGTTAACGATTGTATCTACCTTCCGGTACAGCTTCAGGAACAGTTTACCATCAAAGACGATGGAAGTATTGCTCTGCTCCGCACTGAGCACTTTGGAAGACAGGGTTTCCTTCTGATCGCCTGTCAGCGTCTCGTAGGCCTGGCTGGTGTGGAAGTGCAGTTCGTCTTCCCCGCTCCGGACGCGTTTGCGGCGGGCAAACAGGCGGAACAATGCCTGCCGGAAAGGTTCGCCGTACACTGCATCGTACAGCACTCCCTGTTTGTTCTCTACGGTAACATTCGCCATTATACCCCGCGGAGAATTGGTTCGCAGGCCCTGCTCTTCTTCACCCGTAGCAAATGCAACCGGCAGCACGTACAATTCGGGCAATCCTTCCGTGTAGCTTACCTCAATAATCATCAGGTAAGTGTGCTGCGGTACGGCATGAATGTCTATGGTTTCAACCACACGCATCTGTTGTAAGGTACGGGCTTTGCCACCAAACCACCGGCACTGCGGCATGTAGGCAGGCAGTATCTTCTTTTCCAGCACCCGGAGGTTTTTTGCGGCAGTGAGATGCTCCCACTGCGATATGTCCAGTACCGGGGCACCGTCTTCCAGACCAGATGGCATATTTACCGCCTCTTTCTGGAGCAGAAACCAGTAGTACGCATGGGCACTCAGGGTAAACAGATAAGGATCTTCTTTGATCATCGGAAACTTATTCTGGCTGAATACTTCCACCGGTGCGTAATCTTTAAAGGCACTCAGGTCCAGTTCCGCCGCCTGCGAGTAGCGGGACAGGTTGACTACCACCAGTATGGTTTCGTCCTCGTAGGTACGCGTAAAGGCCAGCACTTTGGCATTGGCCGGTGACAGGAACCTGATGTCGCCGCGGCTGAAGGCTTTAAACCGTTTGCGCATGGCAATTACCCGCTTGGTCCACCACAGCAGCGAGGAGAGGTTCCGCTGCTGGTTCTCTACGTTCACCGATTCGTAGTGGTACTCCGGGTCAATGATGACGGGCAGGTACAGCTTCTGCGGATTGGCCCGCGAAAAGCCCGCATTCCGGTCGCCGTTCCACTGCATGGGCGTACGCACACCGTCACGGTCTTTGAGGTAATAATTATCGCCCATGCCGATCTCATCGCCGTAGTACAGCACGGGGGTGCCGGGCATGGAGAAGAGCAGGGTCTTCATCAGTTCGATCTTCTTGCGGTTGTTGTCGAGCAGCGGAGCCAGCCGGTGCCGGATGCCGAGGTTGATTTTGGCCTGCGGGTCTTTGGTGTAGATGCGGTACATGTAATCCCGCTCCTCGTCAGTCACCATTTCCAGCGTCAGTTCATCGTGGTTACGCAGGAAGATGGCCCACTGGCAATTCTCGGGGATCTTCGGCGTCTGGTCAATGATGTCAATGATCGGGTAGCGGTCTTCCATCTTCACCGACATAAACATGCGGGGCATGATCGGGAAGTGGTAGTTCATGTGGCACTCATCGCCGTTGCCGAAGTAAGACGCTGAGTCTTCGGGCCACATGTTGGCCTCGGCCAGAAACATCTTGCCGGGATGTTTCTTGTCCATGTAGGCCCGCATCTTTTTCAGGAATGCGTGGGTTTCGGGCAGGTTTTCGCCGTTGGTGCCCTCCCGTTCGTAGAGATACGGCACGGCATCAATGCGGAAACCATCCACGCCGAAGCCCAGCCAGTAGTCGAGCACTTTGAATACTTCCTCCTGCACCCTGGGGTTATCGTAGTTGAGGTCGGGCTGGTGGTAGAAAAAGCGGTGCCAGTAGTACTGACCGGCCACCGGGTCCCAGGTCCAGTTGGAGGCTTCGGAGTCGGTGAAGATGATCCGGACGTCGCTGTACTTGTTAGGGTCGTCGGACCACACGTAGTAATCGCGGTACGGAGAGCCGGGTTTGGCCCGCCGGGCCCGCTGGAACCACGGGTGCTGATCGGAGGTGTGGTTCAGCACCAGCTCAGTAATTACCTGAAGGCCGCGGCGCTTGGCTTCCTTCATAAAGTTCTTGAAGTCTTGTACCGTGCCGTACGATGGATTTATAGTGTAATAATCGGCAATATCGTAGCCGTCGTCGCGGAGGGGAGAAGGGTAGAAGGGGAGTAGCCAGATGGTGGTCACGCCGAGGTCTTCTATGTAGTCCAGCTTCTCGATCAGGCCTCTGATGTCCCCGATCCCGTCCCCGTTGCTGTCGTGAAAGGTCTTGATGTGTACTTCGTAAATAATGGCATCCTTATACCAGAGAAGATTATCATCCGTGGTTGGCTTTTTTGGCGGCATAAGCAGTTGAGTTCTATTGTCGTTGTTGGGTCTTTGCAGTGGAAATTGCGTCCGCTATTTTAAGTAAATATATCCGTTGCATAAAGTACGCAAGGGCGGGTAATTCAGTTTATTATCCGGGAATCTTTCCGTCAGGAAGTTTTCTATTCCGCCATTACCCTACATAGCCCCTCCGCAGCGCAGAACACAACCTTACGCACCAGCAGTCCGGCCGGCCGGCAAATGAAGCATACGGCAGGTTCTTTTCAGTAATTCTTTGCTGAAAAATCACGTACGAAGTTTTTTCAGCGCTTCCTCTTGTCGTACGCACCTTTTCGCTGTTACTTCGCGGCTCATTAATGCCCTTCCCTGATTTTTATGCGCAAACTTATTTTTTCAGCCCTGCTGGCAGGCGGGCTGGCGGGTGGCCCGGCCCATGCCCAGCATCTGCTGGGTGTATCGAACAGCAATTACGCCGGTGTAAACGGAATCTATCTCAATCCGTCTTCCATTGCGGATTCCCGGTTCGGTTTCCACCTGAACTTTTTCACCATTGACGGCAACTTCACCAATAACCATTACCGCTACAAAGGTCCGTATTCGCTGCTGAGCATGGCGAAAAACGGCTTTGACGGCGAGTATGGCCTGAGTGAGAAAAATCTGATTGCCGACAACAGCGATAAGTCCAAGATGGGAATGCTGGGCGGCGACGTGCGGTTTTTCCCTTCGTTTATGCTCAAACTGAGCCCCAGGCACAGCATTGCCCTCTCCGGCCGGACGCGGTTCATGACCAATTTCAACAATATCTCGCAGGAACTGATCAATAACATTGAGAACGGCAGCCAGCAGAATTACCTCAACAAGCCTTTCAGCAATACGTACGGCAATCTGAACGTGAATGCATTCATGGAAACCGGCCTTACCTACGCCCGGATCATCATGGACAACGACCGGCATTTTCTCAAAGGCGGCCTTACCATAAAGCGGCTCTCCGGCCTGTACTCGGCGTACATGAACGTGAAAGACCTGGATTATGAGATCAAGGAAGACGCCGACGGGGAGACGTACCTGCGGGCCCGGAAGCTGGATGTGCAGTACGGCTATTCCCGGATGGAGTTTGACAGCTTCCAAAGCTCACAGATCCGGGATGCCCTTACCTTCAAGGCTCCCGGCAACGGCTGGGGATTTGATCTGGGCTTTACCTACGAATTCCGCCCGGATATTGACGACTTCCGCTACACCATGGATGGCAAGGAGCGGCTCGACAACCGGAAAAATAAATACAAGTACCGGGTCGGTCTTTCGCTGATGGACATCGGTGGCATCCGTTACCAGCAGACGCAGTACGTACGGGCTTACGATATTGTGCGGAACAACTACGATGTACGGATCGAAGAGTCTGATGGCCTCGAAGGCGACAAAATTGACCAGATCCTCAGCGTACAGCCCGGCGAACGCAGAACCGCCTTTACCTCGGGCCTGCCTACTGCCCTGCACCTGAACTTCGACTATCACCTGACCAGAAAGCTCTACCTGAACACCGCCATTATCCAGAACATGCGCGGCAAGAACGCAGTCGGAGCCCGTTACGGCTCATTGGTATCGGTTACCCCGCGGGTGGAGACCAGGTGGTTTGAGCTGTCGGCGCCGCTGACGATGTTCAACAACTACCAGAACTTTGCGCTGGGCAGCATGGTAAAACTCGGACCGCTGTTCGTGGGTTCGGATAACCTGATGGCCGTATTTCACGTGGGCCAGCCTTTCGGCGCAAATATTTATGCCGGCCTGACCATGCCAATCTACAAAGGCAGGAAAAAAGACAAGGACAAAGACGGGGTTTCCAACCGGAAAGACGTTTGCAAAACAGTGCCGGGTGTGTGGGAGTTCAAAGGTTGCCCGGATACGGATGCCGACGGCGTAGAAGACAAGGAAGACAAGTGTCCGCTGGAAGCCGGTAAGAAAGAACTCGGCGGCTGTCCCGACAGGGACAATGACGGCATCACGGATACCGAAGACAAGTGCCCGGAAGTAGCCGGTCAGGCGAAATTCAATGGCTGCCCTGATACCGACAGTGACGGAATCACCGACGCTGAAGACGCCTGCCCTGATGCCGCCGGTCCGATGGAGCTGAAAGGCTGCCCTGACCGCGATGGTGATGGCATCGTGGACAAAGATGACCGCTGCCCCGACGAAAAAGGGCTGGACCGCTTTGGTGGCTGCGCCGATAATGACAACGACGGCATTGCCAACCCCGACGATGCCTGTCCCGACCAGCCCGGCACTGCCAGCTTCAAGGGCTGCCCGGACCGCGACAACGATGGCGTAGCCGATAAGGACGATAAGTGCCCGGACGCATTTGGGCCCGTTTCCAACCAGGGCTGTCCGGTGGTGGTGCAGGCGCCTGTCAAAGTGGAAGAAGTAAAGCTTACGCAGGCTGAGGCCAAAGTGGTAAAAGAAGCTTTCAGCGACCTTGAATTTGAAACGGGCAAAGCCGTAATCAAGGAGTCGTCGCTGAGCAGCCTCGACGAACTGGCCGACCTGCTGATCAACCGGCCGTACCGGCTGCTGCTTTCGGGCCATACCGATAACGCAGGCAACGGGGCTGCCAACCTGAAGCTGAGCAAGTCACGGGCCGAAGCCGTGAAGATTCACCTGGTGAAAACCGGCGTAGCCGCTGACAGGGTAATTACCGAAGGCTGGGGCTCCAAAAAGCCCGTTGCGCCCAACACAACACCGGCCGGCCGCCAGAAGAACCGCCGCGTGGAGTTTAAGATAATCAAGTAACGGAAGAGGAGCAGCAGGTGAGAAGCGGGAAGGTTATACACGACCTTTCCGCTTTTTATTAAGTGAAGCCATCATGAATCAGCATCAAAAATGAAAAGACAGGCATTTGTTTTATTAATATTTACGCTCATCCTGCAAGTAGCAAGCTACGGTCAACGGAGTACGCCCAAAGACTATTTCAATGAAGAAGTGCGCGCTGGACAAAGTAGAACGGCCAGAAACTTAATGGCACTCTTGGAAAAGCAGCAGGTCAAAGAATCGCTGAAAGCAGTTGATCAGGCGTATCAATCAAAAAGTAAGGTGGCAGACTTACTCGGGAGGGCTGCATCAGAAATTCAGCGGGTGAAGGCCATAGCCAACTTAGATGTCGTCATTGTATATTTCGACAACCATAATGTGTACCGGTGCAGATATTTCAGGAAAAACAGCCAAACGGAAGACATATACCTGGTGGACCTCCATTTCAGGGAGGGTGATCCTCTCTCAAAAATTGTTTACGTGACCACCAAAGACCGTAAAGTATTGGCGGAGGAACGAAAAGAGCGGGAAGAGCGAATGAAGAGCGACCCACCGCCGCCCGTGGGTAAGTAACAAGTGAACGGATGCCACCCACACCACCCGTGCCCGCTGTCAAGGCGTGGAGGAGTGAGATCGGCGGCAGTAGTTTCCAGCATGCCCGGCCTTCAGGCCGGGCTTTTCGTTTTGGTGAGAATTTATAACTTAGAGGCTACGGAGGACAGGCATGTGCCGGAGTTCTTCTCACTCCCTGCTCCTGACTTCCCGCTTCTAAACCACACCCATGAAAACGCTTGATCTGATCATCATCCTTCCTCTGCTGTGGGGCGCTTACATTGGCTACAAACAGGGCCTGCTGATGTCATTGGTGGGCGTACTGGCGTTTGTGCTGGCGGTGGTCCTCGGCTTCAAGCTGCTGGACTTCGGTCTGGACCTGCTCAAGCCTTACTTCTCCGGCAGCAACCGCTTTTTGCCGTACATCGCCTTTGCTGCCATCTTCTTCCCGATTATTCTGCTTGTCAACAAAGTCGGGCAGTTGCTCCGGAAGTCCATTCAGTACACCCTGATCGGATCGTTTGACAGCATGGCCGGCGCACTGGTGGGCGTGTTTACGTGGGCTTTCGGAGTCAGTGTCTTTCTGTGGCTGGTGTTTGCAGTAGGCGTAAAGCTGCCCAAAACGACTACGGAAGATACTTTTCTGTACCCGGTAGTGGCACCTATGGCACCCGTTACCATGAACAAAGTTTCCAACCTGGTGCCGCTGGGCAAAGATCTCCTGCAATCCATTCAGGGGGCAATCAAACAAATTGCCAACCGGTGAGGAAAAAGTTCTGTTTCCAATGTTGAATGCTTATTGCCAGTAGCGTCTACCTTTCATCATTCAAAATTTAAAATTCAACATTTATAATTTCTTCCATGCTACTGGCAATTGACATCGGAAACTCTGACGTGGTGCTGGGGCTGGCAGACGGCGAGGCATGGCCACACATCTGGCGGACTAAAACCCTGCCGGATCAGCCGGCCCTGGCGTACGAACTGAAAGTCAGGCAATACTTTCTGGAAGCTGGCATGTCGCTGAGCAGCGTAGGGGAGGTGGTACTGAGCAGCGTGGTGCCGCCGCTGACGGATAAGCTGGTGGAAGTAGCGGTCAAATTGTTTGGCAAACCGCCCCTCGTCGTTGGTCCGGAGGTGTACCCGCTGCTGGACGTACAGATTGACCGGCCCCACGAAATCGGCTCGGACCTGGTGGCAAATGCCGTAGCAGCGCACACCAAATACCGGAAAAACTGCGTAGTGGTGGATTTCGGCACGGCCCTTACCTTTACCACGGTGCTGGCAAACGGCCATCTGCTGGGCGTGGCCATTGCTCCGGGTTTGCGTACGGCTATCCGGGCGTTGTCGCAAAATACCGCTAAACTGCCAGATGTGCCGCTGGAAATGCCCGGTTCGGCCATCGGCAAAAATACCATCCACGCCATGCAGGCCGGTGTGCTGCTCGGCTACGCGGGCTTGGTAGAGCACCTGATCGGCCACATCCGCACCGAACTCGGCGACCCGGATTGCATTGCCGTAGCCACCGGCGGCCTTTCGTCCATCCTGACTCCCCTGAAAAGCGTTTTTCATTCCATTGAGCCTACCCTTACGCTGGATGGATTGAGAATTATCGGCAATTTTGCCACGAAACGCCAGCCCTGACTGGTACAGACGCCATGCGTGGCGTTTCTAACCAATACCCCCCATGCCCGACCTGCAAAAGTGGAAGACGTTGCGCACCGAAATGGTGCTGGACCATCGCTGGTATAAAGTAAGACGCGAAGAAGTGCAACTGCCCGACGGCAGCATTCTGGATGATTATTTCGTCAGCGTACGGCCGGAAATTGCCCTGGTGTTTCCGGTTACGGCCGGCGGCGAAGTAATCATGGTGCGGCAGTACAAACACGGGGCGCGGGAAATTCTGCTCGAACTGCCCGGCGGCATCTGCGACCCGGGCGAAGATCCCGAAAACTCGGCCCGGCGCGAACTGCTGGAAGAAACGGGCTACGAGGCGGGCAAGCTGACTTACCTCGCCACCATGCACGATGACCCTACCAAAAACACCAACCGGTTTCACTTTTTCCTGGCTGAGAACGTGCGGCCCGTACGGGATCAGTCGCTGGACGTAACGGAGAACATTCAGGTGGAACGGGTGCCGCTGAACCAACTGAAAAGCAAAGTACTCAACGGCGAGGTGCGGGTAGCCAATTCAGTGGCCATTACTTTTCTGGCGCTGGAGCGGCTGGGTAGCCGGTAAGTCATCAGCATTCCGTGCTCCGGAAAACTTCCCTCCTACTTCCTCCTCACCGGCTGGTGCATCATCAGCGTTTCGATTTCCTGCGCCACCCGTTCGGGCGGCATCTTCCGGATCAGGCGGGTATGCGGACCGGCCGGGTCTTCCTGCCAGCCGTTGGTGCCATCGGATTTGGTAATAAAGCGGCCTTTTTGCGTATCGTAGTACGGTGAGGTGCCCCGCACTGCCACCAGCAGGGCCGTCTGGTCCCAGCTCATGCGGCCGTTGGCATCGTCCTTCGACTTCGGAATGCTGATCGCAAATACTTCCCGGACCGGGCTATCCGGATGCCCTTCCCTGATCAGTCTCAGGCCGGTTTTCACTTCCTTGCCGATTTCAAAGCCGCTGAAAAGAACCGGGGTGGGCCATCCGTCAATGGCAATCTGCGACGAAGCGGCGTCTTTTTCTATGTTGAACTCCTTTCCGTCCGGAAAAATACCGGCCATGGCTACCCACTGCTTCACTTTCTTTTTTACCAGGTCCCTGCCGTTCATCGGCGAAAAGGAATCCGGCCCCGACTCCAGAAGGTTGCGCAGATTGGTCAGGAAACCGACGGAAACAATCGTAACGCTTTTATCGGGCTGCGAAGCCAGAATGCGGCGGTAAACGGCCACGGCGTCGGGGGCATCAGAGGTCTTTTGCAACCGGTGCGGGTATCTGGCAGCCAGCGTATCCAGCCACCTTTGTGAAGAGCCCATATTTACACCGGCTGTTTTGGGGGCACCAACCGGCAGATCGGCCCGGCCAAAATACGTATTCATCACCTCAATGCCGGGTGCTACCAGCGGGTGCAGGTTTGAAGCAACCGTTGCAAGGATGCGGGCCTCTCCCTTGTCGGCAAAGGCGTGCAGCATTCCCATGGCGCCGGCGTCGTCGTAATCGGGGCCAAAGTCGGTATCAAAAATAATGGCTACCGGCGCAGGTTTGCCGGTTGGTTTCTTTTTCCGTTGTGCGGGACAGGGGAAAACCAGAAGTAATAATAAGACGACAGGTACTGCCTTGAAGAGAAGTGACGCAGGGAATGAGTTTTTGCTTACAGACATAAAACCAGAAACGGATAAGGAAATGCACAAACCGGGATAAGATAGAAAAAATGGGTGTACGACAAAATGCAGAAAGGAGTAAATTAGGAAAAACTGAGTAGCATATGATTAATCGAGCAAGTTTACTAGAGAAAATAGCAAGTTTAGAGAAAGCCTTAGCGGAACAAAAAAACGGGTACGATTACGAGAAGACGTTTGATGAGCATTGGCAGGCAATCAGCCGAGAAGTATTTGAAGAAAGTTTAGGCCCGGTGAGTAAAGACCGTAATAAAAAAAGCCTGCAAAGTAAGTATGGCTGGATCACTGTAAGCAAAGATCACCGCTACTGCCATTGCCTAAAGGCTTTAGCCAAAGTGCATATCTGCAGGAAAGAGTAGTATTATTAGGGCAAGCCTGCGTGTTTGCCGAAGGAGAGCAGTTGCTCGAAAAGCTCTCAGGCATTCAAGTAAATGCCAAACAAATTGAAAGACTTACCCATACTTACGGACAGGTATGGCAAGAAACCCAGGCCCAGCAGGCGGATGCAGTTAAGCCCAAAGAAGGCCAGTTGCATTACGCAATGATGGATGGCGGTATGGTCTTAACCCGAAAAGAAGGCTGGAAAGAAATGAAATTAGGGCGGGTGTTTGCGGCCAGTGCGCTTTTAGCGGCCAGTGCGCAGCGGAATTTTATCCACCAAAGCCAGTACGTAGCCCATTTAGGTGATCATCACACTTTCCTTGAGAAGCTATCCCCGCAAGTAGATCACCTGACTAATTTGGTTTGGATTGCCGATGGTGCCCGCTGGATCTGGGATTGGATCGAACAGTATTATCCCGACTCAGTGCAGATTTTAGATTATTATCACGTCAAAGAACGTTTATGCGATTTTGCCTTGGAAGCTTTCAGGGATCAAGCCCTGCGTAAAGAGTGGGTTGGGCAACAGGAAGAACTCTTACTAGAGGATCAGGCCGAAACCGTCCTAGCCTCGATTGCCCTGATGAGTTGTAGCGGTAAAGCCAAACAACTGCAAAAAAGTATTTGCACTTATTATCAGCATAATCTCAAACGAATGCGCTATAAAACCTTTCGCCAAAAAGAACTCTTGATCGGTTCAGGTCCAATGGAAGCGGCCCACCGCCATGTCATTCAGCACCGGCTCAAGCGTTCCGGACAGCGATGGACTACGCAAGGAGCGCAACAAGTAGCCAATCTGCGAGTAGCCCACAGCAGTGGACTCTGGCATACGGTCCGCCAACTTATTTCGACTTAATCTGCAATTTGTCGTACACCCGAAAAAATCATTCTCCCGGTAATCCCGTTAAATGGATTATTTTTGCATTTCGTCGTCCGCGTACTTCATGTCCATCGTTGTTCATTCGCTCACCAAAATCTACGGCCGGCAAAAAGCCGTGGATCATGTCTCCTTTCAGGCGCAGCCGGGCCAGATCGTCGGCTTTCTGGGTCCGAACGGGGCGGGAAAATCCACTACGATGAAAATCCTGACCGGCTACCTGACGCCCACCCGCGGCAGCGCCAAAGTGTGCGGCTTCGACGTGGTGCACGAATCCATGGAAGTGCGGCGCAATATCGGTTACCTGCCCGAGCACAATCCGCTCTACCTGGACATGTACGTGAAGGAATACCTGCAATTTATCGGCTCCCTGCACGGCCTGAAGGGCAGCACCCTCCGCAGCCGCATGGCCGAAATGATCGAACGGGTGGGGCTTACCCGGGAGGAGGGCAAGAAGATCGGCTCCCTCTCCAAAGGCTACCGGCAGCGGGTAGGACTGGCGCAGGCCCTGATCCACGACCCGCCGGTGCTGATCCTCGACGAACCCACCACTGGCCTTGACCCGAATCAGATCGTGGAAATTCGCCAGGTGATCAGGGAAGCCGGCCGCGACAAAACCGTCATCTTTTCTACCCACATCATGCAGGAGGTGGAAGCCATCTGCGACCGGGTGGTAATCATCAATCTGGGTAAAATCGTAGCCGACAGTACGCTTGCCGAACTGCGGGCCCGGCAGGAAAATGCCCGTGGCCTGCTCCTGGTTGAATTTGAGAAAGACGTAAACGTGCGGGCATTATCGGCTTTGCCCGGCGTGAAGGAAGTGCGGCCCCGCGGCAACGGCAAGTATCAGTTCGTGACCGACGGCCGGGCCGACGTCCGGATCGCCCTTTTCCAGTTAGCCGCCCAGCGGGAATGGACGCTGATCGGGCTGCGGCAGGAAGAAAGCACGCTGGAGAAGATTTTTCAGCAACTGACAAAGGACAATGCCGAAGTGCCCGGTCACGAGTAAAGGTAGCGTTAACGAGCTTTAAACATAAAAAAGCCACCAGTCAGGTGGCTTTTCGCTTAGCTAGTACCGAGGGGTTTGTACCGCCAGGGCGTCTGGTTATCGTTTCTGCGACTGGTGTCTCTCCTTTCCGGCTGGTGGTACTGAGGGCTCTGGTCTTCCTGATCATATTCGTAATCTTCCTCACCCCGCCACTGCTGGTCCTGCCGGCGGTCATAATCGCGGTACTGGTCATCATATTCCCGCGGTTGGCTTCGGCGGTAGTCAGGTTCAGACCGACGGTCGTAGTCATTGCGGCGGTCGTAACCTTCCTGCCGCTGATCATTGCGGCGGTCGTAGCGGTAGCCGTCTTCGTAGTAGTACTCATGGTCCGGGTGCCGCCAGCGGGGTGATGATCCGTAAGGAGCAGGCTCCGGAAACACATATACCGTATGGGGAGCGCAGTATCCCCTCGGATACCTTTGCCTGTGCACCCCAAACCCTTCGTACGGGTAAGGCCCGTTATACCGAAGCATTACTTTAGGGCCGGCATGCAGATTATAGGACCGGTACACGGGCGGCAGATGCCGGGTAGCAACCCAACGACCCCGGTTAAAGAAGATAAACTGTGCCGTGGGAACCTCGTAATACATCTGCAGATCGGGGAGGCAGTAATACCGCACCTGTGCATATCCGGCAGGTCCCCAAGAAGGAACTGGCCCGGGACCCGCATAAGCGTATACCTGCGCCTGACTATTGGCCGGAGTGGTCAGGGCGGCAATCGTTATGGTAATGAGGAGCAGGAATCTTTTCATGGTACGGTGAGACCAGAAACAGGTTAAAAATTAAAAGCAAAAGAGACATTGCTGCGTCTGCTGGGAACATTGCAATTTCTGTTCCGGAAATCCATGGCAACACGTACCGGTGAAGCCAGACCGTTACGTATCCCGGCGGGTGCCTCAACCGGCAGACTTGCAGATTAAAAGTTTGGCTTAAAATGCGTAATTTCGGCCTGTGATTGTGTTTTCTTTCTGTTCCCGGCCTTCCGGTAAATACCTTCAGCAGTTTCCCCATTTTAGTTAATCTATGTTTCCCATCTTCCGCAAAGAGATCAGCAGCTTTCTCAATTCGCTGATTGCCTACATTATTATGGCCATCTTCCTGACGGGCATGGGACTTTTCATCTGGGTTTTCCCCGAATACAATGTACTCGACTACGGCTATGCCGATCTGAACACCCTTTTCAGCATGGCACCTTACATTTTTTTGTTTCTGATTCCCGCCGTTACGATGCGGTCATTTGCCGAGGAAAAAAAGGGTGGCACGATGGAATTGCTGCTTACCCGGCCCCTTACCGACTGGGACATCATTCTGGGCAAATACTTCGCCTGTTTCCTGCTGATTCTGTTTACGCTGCTGCCGACGCTGATCTATTACTACAGCGTATATGTGCTGGGCAATCCGGTTGGCAACGTTGATTCGGCTGGCGTTGCCGGCTCCTACATCGGGCTGCTGCTGCTGGCGGCCGTCTTTACAGCCATCGGCATCTTTGCTTCCAGCATCTCTGAAAATCAGATTGTCTCCTTTGTCGTAGCGGCTTTTCTGTGCTTCCTCTGGTTTGCCGGCTTTTCGGCTCTTGCTTCACTTTCCTCCACCGGAGCATGGACGTACCTCGTCAGCCAACTGGGCCTCGACTATCACTACAGCGCCCTTAGCAAGGGTCTTGTCGATTCCCGCAATGTGATTTATTTCGTGAGCGTCATTTTCCTGATGCTGCTGGCTACGCGGCTGGTGCTGGAGAGCAGGAAATGGTGAAAGGCAATTGAAAATTGATAATTGAAAGTTGACAATTGCCAGTGGGCTTGGGTGGGTACTTACAAGTTAGCAGCAATAGAATAATTTCAAGTAAGCCAATCAAAATTGACTTGGTAAAATCACTTTAATAAAAAAAGCAAGAGGAGAAAATTGATTGTTTAACTAAGATGGGTGGTTTTACAGCTTTAATTGTGTTTGCCATTGGCCTCCATACTTTGGGATTCTTCCTTTTCAACAAATACCGGATAAGGAAAACAATATGGTTTTTGCAAAAAATGAGAGGCAAGGAATTAGAGGAAGACTATGAATTACTGATAAATAGGTATACAGGCTTTTTCAACTACATAGAAACATTTCCCAGACAAGAAGGTTTTTCCAAACTCTATCAGAATGAAGAATTCTGCCGTTTTGTGGCAAACTCCAAAAGACTTCTCAAGTATTTCTTCATTATTCTACCTGCCCTATTTGTTTTGATGCTTTTGTCCGGTTTTGTTGACCAGTTATAAGGAAGTAATCAAGGCTGATAATATTAGGCCCGAACGACAACTGTGGCTCCCTCACCGCAGGACTGATGGTTGAAAACCCCAGCGCCGAGCCACAGTATATGGCAGCGTTTGGTGCTTTCTGTACTATCAGAAAAACAAATGAACTTTGAAGTATTCTTTCACAGCTTCACAAAAAAATAAGGCTACTCTGTCTGAGCGGCCTTATCATCAGAAGCAGGTATTTGAATGAATCAGGGCTTGATCTTCAGGTCTTTAGAAATGGTATCTCTGACAGCTTCCGTATACGCGGTGGTTCTGCCGTCATCATCCTTCACCACGGCCACCAGTGCCGCGGCAATGAACATGGAGACCCCACCCGCAATCAGCACATAAACGGCCTGGTCATTGAATACGTTTTTCACGAACCAGCCCAGTACGGCGGCGGCCGTAATCTGCGGGATTACAATAAAGAAATTGAAGATGCCCATGTAAATACCCATTTTCGCCGGGGGCAGCGAACCCGCCAGTATCGCGTAAGGCATGGAAAGAATACTTGCCCAAGCAAGTCCTACGCCCACCATTGATAAAAGAAGCAGGTCCGGATCCTGAATAAAGTACATAGAAGCAAGGCCAATTCCGCCGGCGATCAGACTGATAGCGTGCACCGTCTTGCGGCTGGTGACTCTGGCCAGCGGCGGCAGCAGAAAAGCCAGAATGGCCGCAAACCCGTTGTAAGCCGCAAACAGGATGCCTACCCAGTCGGCGCCCTCATTGTAAAGTTTGGAAGTAGTGTCGGTAGTGCCGTAAATATGGTTGGTAACGGCAGCAGTGGTGTAGAGCCACATGGCAAACAGGGCCAGCCACGAAAAATACTGCACGAAAGCCAGTTGAATCATGGTTTTAGGCATCCGGGCAAAGTCGCCCATTATTTCGCGGAAGCCATCCATAAAACCAGCCTTAGATACTTGCTGGCCGTTATCGTGGATTGAATGGAACATTTCCGGCGGATATTCCTTTGTGCGCACTACCGTCCACACTACGGCAGTGATAAACGCAAATGCCCCCAGGTAAAAAGCCCATGTTACTGAAGGCGGTATCTCACCGGCCGGAGCAGTATTGCTGACTCCAAACCAGTTGTTGAGTACCCAGGGCAAGGCAGAGGCTACCACTACACCAGTGCCGATGAAGAAACTCTGCACCGCAAAGCCGGTTGTCCGCTGGGCGGGCGGCAGCATATCAGCTACCAGTGCCCGGAAAGGCTCCATTGAAATGTTGATAGAAGCATCGAGTATCCAGAGCAAACCAGCCGCAACCCAGAGTACTGATGCACTGGGCATTACAATCAGCGTCAGCGAGGCCAGAATTGCACCGACCAGAAAATAAGGCTTCCGCCGACCAAGGCGATTCCAGGTGCGGTCACTCATGTAGCCGATCACGGGCTGCACCAGCAAGCCAGTGGTGGGAGCAGCCAGCCACAGAATGGAAATTTCGTCCAGTTCAGCGCCAAGCGTCTGGAAGATGCGGCTCATGTTGGCGTTTTGCAGGGCAAAGCCAAACTGAATTCCCAGGAATCCAAAACTCATGTTCCAGATTTGCCAGAAGTTCAGGCGGGGGCGGGTGAGGGTGGTCTGTTGCGCAACCATAATGCCGTAGGCGGGGCAGGTGATAAACAAATATAGTTAAGGACGAATTTACCTTTAATTTTTAATAATCAAACGTGGATTTGTCAAATTTCAGATGCAAGCCAACCCAAAGCAAAAGCCCCGGCAAACTGGAGGTCACGGGGCTTTTATCTTTGTGGTACAACGGGTTAGCTTACTCCCCCAGCCATTTCTTCAGATCAGGGTTCAGCAGTTCTTTTACTTCGGCACTTTTTACGTTCTCCTGTGTCACCAGCGTAACCCCGGTGTCAACGCGTTTCTCGTAAGGCTGCTTTTTCAGGACAGCCATAGCGGTTCTTACGCCTTCGTAGCCCATCTTGAAGGGATTCTGCACGGCCAGTCCCTGTACTTCGCCCTTGTCCAGCGCGGCCAGCAGGGTCGGGTTGGAATCAAAGCCCACGAAGTTGACTTTTCCTGCCTTGCCCGCCGTTTGCAGGGCCCGCAGCATACCCTGCGTAGCCGATTCGTTGGAAGCAAAGATACCGTCTACCTGTCCGAAGCGGTTGAGCAGGTTCTGGGAGGCCTGAAAGGCCCGCTCCATGGTGGCTCCGGCGTATTGGTTGGTAGAAACCAGTTCTATGTTGGGGCCGTATTCCTTCATTCCTTCCAGAAAACCGGCTTCGCGGGCCAGCGTACTTGCCGAACCTTCGGCGTAGCGGAGCATGATCACCTTGCCTTTGCCGCCCAGCAGCGTAGAGAGGCGCTGGGCGCAGAGTTTGCCGCCCAGGTTGTTGTCTGTTGCCACGAACGAAGAAAAGTCCGCTGATTGCAGGTCGGAGTCAATGATCACCACCGGAATCTGCCTTTTTACGGCGGCACCTACCGGCTGGGCCAGGGCACGGTCGTCGAGCGGAGCCAGTACAATGGCATCTACACCACGGCTCACGAAATTCTGCACCACCTGAATCTGCATCTGGCGGTCATCTTCCTTCTGCGGCCCCTGCCAGATGATTTCGGCACCAGTTTCCTGGGCGGCTTTCTCGGCGCCGGCGTGGATGCTTTTCCAGAAGGAATGGGTAGAGCCTTTGGGAATTACGGCAATTTTGGGTTTGGGGGCAGCGTTGCTGCCAGCATCAGCGGTTTCGTTTTGGTTACCGCCGGAGTTGCAGGCAGTAAGCAGCAGGAAGGCGGTTGCCAGTAGGGGAGCTGTGAGGCGTATTCGTTTCATGGTTTATGGGGAGGAAAATGAACATAAATAAGGCAGGTTTATGGCCTGCCTTATTCGCAACTATAAAAGGTTATGCAGAATCGTTATCCGGCTTTCCTCCGGATGTTATTACAGTGAACTGCCAGGCGCACCCAACTGGGTTCCATCGGTATGTGCAGGCTTACGGTTGCGCATCCAGAAGAACAGGATGGTAAAGGCAACGATCAGAATAATTGGGAATGTAGTCATCTTGAGCAGGGTAGCTTGCCCCGCTGCTAATTCAAGGGCATCACCTGTCAGGCCGGCTGTGGCTTTCTCAGCCCGTTCAGCGTCAATCCACCGGCCGATGATCGGCTGGAAAATGGACGTGGAAAACATACCGACCCCGCCGATGATTGACATTCCCAGCGCACCGCTCAGCGGAATACGTTCAGCTATGAATCCAACCATGGTGGGCCAGAAGTAGCAGACACCAATGGCAAAGAATACGGCAGCCACGTAAGCCATTGCACCGGTCTGTGTACTGAACAGGTAGATACCAATGGTAGCGAATACAGCCGAACCCAGCAGTACACCGGTCTGGTCAAGTTTGTGAATAATCGGTCCGGCAAAATAACGTCCGACGGCCATCAAGCCCGTTACAAGCGCAAGGATCAGCATCGGACTGGCACCGCTGCTGCCCATAATCAGACCTACCCACTGCTGGGGACCAAATTCGCTGATCGCTGTCAGTGCCATGCAGGCAAACATAAACAGGTACAGGGGTGTCAGCATGGCCCCGAAATTTCTGGACAAGGACGTAGCACCTTCTACTTTGGATTGCGGGAACCTTTGTCCGAAGAACAGAAAAGCATAGATCACCGTCGGAATCATGATGACCCAGATCTGGGCCTGCCAGGGCAATCCGGCATCGGTCATGAACTTTGAAACCAGGCTACCGATTACAATGCCGCCAGGGAACCACATGTGGAAGCGGTTCAGCATCTTATTCATTTGTACGCCCGAATACATATCGGCAATCATCGGGTTGCAGGCTGCTTCCGTGCAACCGTTGCCAATGCCGATCAGCAGGGTTGAGATCAGCAGAGTTGAATATCCACCCGCTAAAATAGTCAGCAGAATGCCCAGCGTGTGGCACACAAACGCAACAGTCATGATTATTTTCGGGCCTACGGAGTGGTACACCAACCCGCCGATGATCATGGAGATCGGGAAACCAACAAACCACATGGAGTTGATAAAGCCCAGTTGCTCAGCAGATAGCCCGAAGTCGTTGCCCAGTTGAGGCAGGATACCGGCCCGGATACTGAAAGAAAAGGCCGTGGTAATGAGTGCGAGACAACTCCCCAGAAATAACCGCTTCTGGTTTACGTTTGTTTGGTTTACGGTGACGGTTGATGCGACCATAATAAAAATGAGGTTAAAGGGTCTGGATGTTCTATGGATTGGAAGGCTGAAAATCTTTCCTCCAATAATAGTTTTTTTTAGTGATACAACATAGCATAATCTTATTATACCTATAAAAAATTATCTTTTTCTGTTGTCTGGCAGAGTTTTAATTGATCAAACCGAAAGGAGCTGCGGTCAGGGGCCAAAGGAAGGGCCAATTCGGCACCTGACTGGCCGGTCTGGCAGTTTTTGTCTAATTTCGGGCATCGGCTTGACAGATAACTTCAGCTATTTCCATTTAACCCTTTTTTCTCATGAGTTTACTCGCAGTAGGTACGGTAGCCTTTGATGCCCTCGAAACCCCGTTCGGCAAAACGGACAAGATCATCGGTGGCTCGGCTACCTACATTACCCTTTCGGCTTCCTACTTCACCAAAAAGATAAATCTGGTAGCCGTGGTCGGCGATGATTTCCGGAAGGAAGACATCCGGATGATGGAGGCACACGGCATCAGTACCAAAGGCTTGCAGGTGAAGGAAGGACAGAAATCTTTCTTCTGGGCCGGCCGCTACCACAACGACATGAACTCCCGCGATACGCTGGTGACCGAACTGAACGTGCTGGCCGACTTTGACCCGGTTATTCCCGAAGAATACCAGAACTGCGAATACCTGATGCTGGGTAACCTGACACCTTCCGTGCAGAAGACGGTGATCAGCCGGCTGCGCAACCGGCCGAAGCTGATCATGATGGACACCATGAACTTCTGGATGAACGTGGCCCTGACCGAACTGCTGGAAGTGCTGACCATGGTGGACGTACTGTCTATCAATGACGAAGAGGCCCGGCAGTTGTCCGGTGAATATTCGCTCCGGAAGGCGGCCAAGAAGATCCTGACCATGGGACCTAAGGTGCTGATCATCAAGAAAGGGGAACACGGCGCGTACCTGTTTAAGGAAGATATGGTATTTTTTGCTCCGGCGCTGCCGCTGGAAGAGGTATTTGACCCGACCGGTGCCGGCGACACCTTTGCGGGTGGTTTTATCGGCTACCTGGCCAGCACCCGCGACATATCCTTTGAGAACATGAAGCGGGGCATTATCTACGGCTCAGCAATGGCGTCCTTCTGCGTGGAAAAGTTTGGTACTGAACGGCTCGTACACATTTCCAAAGGCGAACTTGAAAGCCGCGTGCAGGAATTTGTGGATCTGGTGCAGTTTGAAATTTCAATGGTTTGAAGAAAGCCGTAATCCGGCAGTCGTAAGTGGTCAGGAGGCATCAGGCAGTAGCAGTGGGCTGATCACTGTTTACCTCCGCCAGCAACCTGCGACTGCCGGTTTAGGACTTATTACTTACGGCTTTTTACTGCCTTCTCCAGTTCGTCTTTCTTCATCTTGCTCCGGCCTTTGATGTCAAGCTTTCTGGCCTGATCGTACAACTCCTGCCGGGTAGGCTTGCGGTCTTTGCTACTTCCCTTTACCTTGCGCATGGCCTGCTTCACGGCCGGTGGATACGCCACGTGCTGATCTCCCTTCTTCGAACCTTTGGTTTTGGCTTCTTCGGCCTCCTTTTTCTCTGCGGGGCTCAGCTGATCCCAGACTTCTTTAGGCAGATAACGACTGGTTTTGCCGTCCTTGCGGGCCTTGTCATCTCCTTCCTGCGTCTGCCAGTCCTGCTCCGTCCATTTTTCCAGTGATCTGGCTTTTTCATCCTTGCCGCCGGTGTAGCCGCCGCCCTGCTTTTCGTACTCTCTGGCCAGCATCTGACTCTTCCGCGCCGACCACTGACCTTTTTTCCCGCCCTTGTCTGACTCCATCAGTTGGTTCTTGATCTTCTCCCGGAGCTGCGGGTCGGTGTACTTCTCTTCTTTTTTATCCTTTGCCATCATCCGATAGGGTTTGGTTCAGGTACCGTTACGGCAAGGGAAAGCCGAGGGTTCAGCCGCGCAGCCACTTTTGCAGACTGTTATTCTCTTCCGGCAGCTTGATTACCACCTGCACATTGCCCGTGTTATCGGGCAGTTCTACGATCTCCAGATCACAGCCCACGTGCCGGAGTGCTGCGGCCAGACTTTCCGGCAGGGGAGCCGTGCCTTCGATGCATTGCTCAAAATATCCGGTCAGCGGCACTCCGGCTACTTCTTCGGCAATGGCTACGTAATCCTCGTGGTAATACCCGATCTCTTTCTGCCCGTGCCGCTCCCAGAGCAGCCGGACTACGTCGTCCAGCGATTTTTCGTCGCGGGTGAGCTGCCGGATTTCGAGGTCAAGCAGCAGGGCAGCCAGGCAGCCTTTGTGGTAGATGGAAACCTTGCGGCCCGGCACGCCGGCCGTGTAGCCATCCACCCACAGGTCAAACGACGACTGCACCAGCGAAAGGGCCGCCGTGTTGCTGTTCATGAAGTGCCGGTTGAGGGTGCGGTTGAGTTCGGCCAGGTACTGCACCGGCGTAAAGAACCCGGCGCGGGCCAGCAGCAAGTCGCCGTAGTAGGTGGTGAGCCCTTCGGCCACGTAACCCGTCGGGAAGTAGTTTTCCCGCGAAAAATCGTAAGGCAGCAATTCGGCTGGCCGGATGCGGATCACGTTCCAGACGTGAAAAAGCTCGTGCGAGGCCAGCCCGACCAGTTCAGGGTACAGGTCACTGCCGATTTTTTCGGCTGGTCCGAGGGTCATCACGGTTGAGTGCCAGTGTTCTACGCCGTGGTAGTGCTCCTTGTCGAGGGCGTGGAGCAGAAAATGATACTCCGGGCACGGAAAGCCGCCCATCATCCGCATCTGCGCCTCGGTAAAGCCACGAAAGTCTTGCAGCAGCCGCTCCGGGCTGAAATGTACCCCGCCCTGCACCCACACGTGAAAGCGGTGTCCGGATACCTTGTAAGCAAATTGTTGCATGCTGTCACTGGCAATCAGCGGGCTGTCCACCAGCCGGTAGTAGCTTTCGGCTTCCAGCAGTCCGGGCCAGGGTTGCGGCAGTCCGCAGGCAATCCGGTAATTATCCGGCAGGTGCAGGCGCACCTGACACGGCTCGTCCTGATAGCCTTCCGCGTACAGCAGGCAATTAATGAAGTTAATGTACACAAACTGCCCGTCTACCCACGAGTTGCCAGCATCCATCTGCTGGGCGTAATAGCTGTACCGAACCGTTACTTCAGCGGCTCCCTGCGGATGCACCAGCCAGCGGTCTTTGGTGATCTTCCGTACGGCCAGCGGTTCGCTGCGGTCGTTGACCGCCTCCACGGCCAGCATGTTCCGGGCGTAGTTTGCCAGTTCGTACCGCCCGGGCCGCCACGCCGGTAGCTGAAGTTCCAGCGTAGCCGTTTCGGTGGCCGGAATATTTAATTCAATGTGCAGTAAGTTTCTGACTGGCTCGGGGGTGATGGTGTATCGCATGGCAGGAATGAATATTTTTGGTATGGTACGGACCAACCGGGAAAGAGGGTTGGTGTCAGAAGTATTTGGTAACGGCTGAGGGCGCCATCCGGACAAGCGCATGATAATTTTTTAAATAAACGCCGGTTCAGAAGCAGAACCTTACCTGCGGCATAAAGTATTCTCCGGTTCCGGTATTTGCAATCCGTAAATTTGAATGCAACCCTGCCCTCATGAGATTTCCCGCCAGGTGGCTCAACCGGAAACGGACTCTTTACCCGCTGCTTGCCGGCGGGGCGGGCTTGTTGTTGTTCCTGCTGCTGGACGGCCTGTTTCCGCTCCGGGCCAATGTGCCTTACTCCCAGCTGCTCTACGCCCGGGACGGTTCGGTGCTGCACGGTTTTCTGAGCCGCGACGACAAGTGGCGCATGAAAACGGAGCTGGAAGAAATTATTCCGGAACTGCGGCAGGCCATTGTCCATAAGGAGGATAAATATTTCTACTGGCACCCGGGCATCAATCCGGTCGCCATTGCGCGGGCTGCTTTCAATAATACGACTACCGGCCGCAAAACGTCGGGGGCCTCCACCATCACCATGCAGGTGGCCCGGCTGCTGGAGCCGAAAAAGCGGACTTACGCCCACAAGCTCACGGAGGTGTTCCGGGCCCTGCAGCTGGAGTGGCACTTTTCCAAAGATGAAATCCTGCAGCTGTACCTTAACCTGGTGCCCTACGGCGGCAACGTGGAGGGCGTAAAATCGGCCTCGCTGCTGTACTTCGGCCGCTTGCCCGACGGACTCAGTCTGGCGCAGATTGTCACACTGGCCATTGTGCCCAACCGGCCTACTTCCCTGTACCTGGGTCGTAACAACCACCTTGTGCGGCAGGAACGCGACAAGTGGCTGAGGCGGTTCGGCGCGGAGAGCGTATTTCCGCAGAAAGACATTGCCGATGCACTGGCCGAGCCGCTGGAGGCGCGGCGGACGGAAGTGCCCCGGCTGGCTCCGCACTTTGCCTGGCGGCTGAAGCGGGAGAATCCGGATGCAGTGAACCTGACCACCACCCTTCGTAAGCCGGTACAGGACAAGGTGCAGCAACTGGCGTACAATTACCACAAGCGGCTGGAGCGGTACAACATCCACAATCTTGCCGTGCTGGTGGTCAACAACCGTACTTCCGAAGTGGAGGCGTACCTTGGGTCGCCGGATTTTGGCAACGTGGACCACGCCGGGCAGGTGGATGGCGTAAGGGCAGTCCGTTCACCCGGCAGTACGCTTAAGCCGCTGGTGTACGCTTTGGGCATTGATGCCGGCAAGATCACGCCTAAAACCGTACTGGCCGACGTGCCGGGCAACTTCTCCGGCTACGCCCCCGAAAATTTCGACCGGCAGTTCAACGGCCCGGTCACCGTTGAGAAGGCATTGGTTTATTCCCTGAACATTCCGGCCGTGAAGGTGCTGCACGACATCGGCTTGCCGGTTTTGCTGGAAAAGCTGAAAAAGGCAGGCTTTGACCAGATTGCCCGGGATGAAGGCAAACTGGGCCTGTCCGTTACTTTGGGCGGTTGCGGTGTGCGGCTGGAAGAGCTGGCCGGACTTTACGCTTCCTTTGCCAATGGTGGTAAGTTTGCGCCCCTGCGGTACGTTTTGCCACATCAGAAAGAAGCAACCGATTCCGTAAGGCCGGTGCCCGTAGTGTCGGAAACCGCGGCGTTTATGGTCAGCAGCATCCTTTCGCAGGCGATCCGGCCCGATCTGCCCAATAACTACCAGAGCAGCTACCACGTGCCGCCGGTAGCATGGAAAACGGGCACCTCTTACGGCCGCCGCGATGCCTGGAGCATTGGCTACAACCGGCAGTACACCATTGCGGTGTGGGTGGGCAATGCCGACGGCACCGGCGTACGTGAACTGACGGGGGCCGATATTGCCACGCCGCTGCTTTTTCACCTGTTCAACAGCATTCACTACAATGGGCAGGGCAGCCGCTTACCGGCACCTCCCGGGCTGCAATTCCGCATGGTCTGCAATCAGTCCGGACTCCCTCCCGGACCGCAGTGTACGCACCAGGTGGCCGACACGTACATTCCCCTCGTTTCGCCGGTGCAAACGTGCGGTCACCTGAAGGAAGTAGCCGTATCAGTTGATGAGAAAATGTCCTACTGCAAATCTTGCCAGCCTGCCAGTGGCGTAAACCAGAAGTGGTATCCGGATCTGGCCCCGGAACTGGTGGCGTTCAACCAGTCGCACGGCATCGCCTACGCCGGGGTGCCGCCGCACAATCCGGCCTGCACCCGCATCTTCGACGACGAAAGCCTGTGGATTGTGTCACCCTCCGATGGCAGGGAATACATTATCATGGACGAAGATGACGCCCCGGAGTTGCTGCTGAGCTGCCAGACCTGCAACGGAGTCCAAAGGGTGTACTGGTACGTGAATGATAAACTGTACCGCACCGCCGGGGCGGCCGAAAAGGTATTCTTCCGGCCTTCTCCGGGTACCGTCAAGATCTCCTGCAGCGACGACAAGGGCCGCAACACCGACGTCCGGATTGTGGTGCGGAAGGGGTAAAGGGTGGTCAGCGGGTGCGTTGAGCAAAAAATTAAGGCAACGGGACATGATTACGGGTTGGAAACGGTTCGATTGGCGAAACCTTCCGGGTTTCGGAAACCCGGAAGGTTTTCTCAAACCTGCACTACTGCCGGCTGTTCGTGATTACCCGCGTGTGAAACTGCCCGTTGGTAAAGCGAACTGTGTCAGGAAAGGAAGTGACAACCTTCTCCCGCTTGACTACATCATAAGCACCGCCATGCACGAAGGCAATCTGAAAATTGCCCCTGATCTCGCCCGTATTGGCGTTGTAGTCGGTTACCTCCACCCAGTTGTCTTCTGTTTCCAGCACCCGGTAAGAGTCCAGCAGCACATCGCCGTCAGCGCCCACTAGGGAGTAACCACTCCCAACCAGTTTATTTTCCTGACAGTTCTTAAATATATGAACGGGGTACGTACCAACGGCCGGGGGAATTTTCGTAATGGAAAGTACTTCCCGTCTGATTCCTTCAGATGTCGATTTTTCCATCACTATATGCAAGATGCCGGGCTGGCAGGGCGGCAGGTCGGCAGGGGCACCCGTTGCACCAGATACCTGTAGTTTCCAGCCCCGTAATTCATTCCAGTTCTCCCCGTTGAACCAGGCGGAAGCAGTGCCCCAGTAGGGACTGGGTTCCTCGTTTTTTCTGCACGCAGGCAGCATCAGGCCTGCCAGCAGCACAATAACTAATATATTCAATGTATGCTTCATAAGAATAAGGCAATAGGAAATAATAAATAGAAATACGAGTACGCTTTACCGGCGTACCCCGGCGAGGAAGAGACGCTAACGGGCAACAATCAACTTCTTTGTTTGGGAGAAGTTATATGTGGTGAGGCGGTAAAAATAAATACCGCTCCTCAGGGAAAGAGCGTCCACGGCTTTGGAATGCTGCCCGGCTTCGTAGAGGCCATCCGCCAGTACGTCTACTACGCGGCCCGTGGGGCTCAGTAATTCCAGCTTCACTGATTGCGCCTCCGGCAGGAAGAAGTCAATGCGGGCCGTTTGGTTCGCCGGGTTGGGATGGGCGTCGAACAGTGCCGTTTTTTCCGGATGTACGTCAAAGTCCGGCCGGTCGGCGGCAATGCGGTACGGGTCGCCGCAATTATCGGTGTAAGCAGTCGTAAACGAATTAGCCTCTTGCCCGTCCGACGAACGAACGGTAAGCTGAATGTAAAGCGTCTCGTTGCAGAAGTAGAATATGTTGCCGGCCGTTTCCTCGGAGCCGGCGGAATAGTAATTGAAGCCGTCCCAACTGAACGACCACTCAAAACTGTACGGCCCGGCGCCGCAACTGTATACGGCCTCCCAGGAGGCGGACTGGTACAGGGGCACGTAAGTGGGCCCTTCAATGTAGGCAGTCAACCCCGAAAAAGGCGCACGGAACGTGTTGATGTCGGCCTGACGTTCGTTGATGCGACGGACTACGTGGTTGGTGTGTTCATTGCCCGGCACCTCATCGTCGAACCGTATATGAGGTGTGGAGTACCGGAGAATGCGTGCGTAATTATCTAAATACGTGTGCATCAATGTGCGGTACCGGCGGACGGAGGGCCAGCGGCGGCGCTCGAAACGGTACCCGTGGGCGTAGGGCTGAATTTCTTCCCTGAAATCATCTTCGTGCGCCCCGCCGAACAGGTGCCCGATCTCGTGGGCGAAGGTATTGTTGCTGGTCGCGGCACCAATTTGCACGATGGCGTACGCATCGGCGGGATTGGTTACGTCTATTGTCCGTGCTACACCGGCAATGCCAGGATAATTTCCATTGGTGAGCAGCACTACAAGATCCGCCTGGTGCTGGTTGCGTAACTGTTGTGCCTCCGGATTGTTGGCAAGGGTTCTAATGTCATCTTGAATGTTATCAGTTTCAAAAAAATCAATCACCGGCGTTTCCGGCGAGTTTACCAGCCGGGCGCCGGAAGAAGCCCGGCTTTCGGCAAGCGCGTAGTTGTACTGATCAATGCTGGCCGTGGCCGTTTGACCTATGTCAATGTTTGCGGCCGCTGCCGCCGGGGTGGCCAGTATCAGTACGCGGGTGGGGCTGTAACACGCTTGCAGGCGGCCGATCTTGCCGGTTTCCCTTGCCGGGCCGGGATTGTCAGGCGTCCCGGTGCTGCCCACCGGACTCTTTCCGGACAGGCAGTCGGTGGCGTTGGCGGCGTGGTTTATCTCAGTAAGCGTATGGATCGAACCGTCGAAGTGCCGGAGCTCGAAGCTGCGTTCGTCCACGGCAATGCTGCCGGTCATTTTGCCGTTTTCACAACTGATGACTACGTGGCCGGTTTCTTCGCCTGCTACCGTGCCGAACCACTTGTAGTTCTGCTCCGATTGAGCTTCCACCCGGATGGCTTTGGCTGTAATCTTTCTGACTACATCGGGTACGGTGAACGTAAGTACGCCTTTCTGCTGCATTTTAGCCAGGTTGCCCATCTGGACGTAGTGCACTTTTCTGGCGTGGGGCAGCTTTTCCAGCTTTTCCGCTTTTTCTTTCAATCCAGCCTGCATCATGTCTCTGGAAAGGGCAAGAGGCTTGATAAACTCTCCCGGACTTTGGGCATGAGCCAGGTGTAGGGTGCCGGTTACCAGCAGGCACAACAACCAAAAATGAGGGGGGGGGGAGGACATGTCTGGTCATACGGGTGAAGTAGTTAGGGTAGTGATAATATTAGTATTAAAAATAATGTAAGTCAAGAGTGCTGCAAAAAATAAATAACATTTTATTAAATGCCCGGAATACGCTTTTGAAACCCATACTGTTTTCTCTGTTTTTCTCTGTAATCCTGCCCGTTTACTGTCATTCGGTATACAACCGTTCACTAAGTTTTAAGCCTGGTGGTGAGTTGGTTCTGCCCGCCGGATCAGCAACCAGCGATAAAGTCTTCTTTTGTGGAAGAAAATTTTTACCTTTGCGTCCCGTTCGCGGTGAGCGGGCATTATATGTACAATCAAAGCCAGTCCGGCTGCCCACCGGCTGGTGTAAAGGGGGCAACTTCAACATTTATTATGGCTAATGATCCACAAGATTTCAACTGGGACAACGTAGTCGCCAAAGGGTCGGCAGCGGTTACTCCAAGTCTGAGCGGGCGGAAATGGAGGAGCTGTACGGCAGCACCCTAACTGAAGTCAGCGAGAAAGAAGTAGTAAAAGGCACGGTAGTAGGCATTTCTGACCGTGATGTAATTCTAAACATCGGATTTAAGTCTGACGGTCTGGTGCCCCTGTCTGAATTCCGCGACATGCCCGACCTGAAAGTCGGCGATGAAGTGGAAGTCTACGTGGAAAATCAGGAAGACGCCGGCGGCCAGCTGATTCTTTCCCGTAAGAAGGCAAAGATCCTCACGGCCTGGAACAACATTCAGCGTGCGCTGGACGAAGATCTGGTGATCGAAGGCTACGTGAAGCGCCGTACCAAAGGTGGTCTGATTGTAGACATCTTCGGTGTAGAGGCCTTCCTGCCCGGTTCCCAGATTGATGTGAAGCCAATCCGTGACTTTGACATCTACGTTGGCAAGAAGATGGAAGTGAAAGTGGTGAAGATCAACTACACCAACGACAACGTAGTGGTTTCGCATAAAGTACTCATCGAGAAGGATCTGGAGCAGCAGAAGCAGCAGATCCTGACCAACCTTGAGAAAGGTCAGGTACTCGAAGGCGTGATCAAGAACATGACCAACTTCGGGGTGTTCATCGATCTTGGTGGCGTAGACGGCCTGCTGCACATCACCGATATTTCGTGGGGCCGCATCAACCACCCCGACGAGGTGCTGAAGCTCGACCAGAAAGTAAACATTGTAGTACTGGACTTCGACGAAGACAAAAAGCGTATTTCCCTCGGCATGAAGCAACTCACGCCGCACCCATGGGATTCGCTGCCGGCGGAGATTGCCCCCGGTTCCAAAGTACATGGCCGCATCGTGAACGTAGCCGACTACGGCGCATTCCTCGAACTCATGCCCGGCGTAGAAGGCCTGATCCACGTATCCGAAATGTCATGGTCACAGCACCTGCGCAATCCGCAGGACTTCATCAGGATCGGCGACGAAATTGATGCTGTGGTGTTGACCATTGACCGCGACGACCGGAAAATGTCCCTCGGCATCAAGCAACTCTCTGAAGATCCGTGGACCAAGTCTGATCTGCTCAGCAAATATGCACCCGGTACCCGCCACAAAGGTATTGTGCGTAACCTGACCAACTTCGGTTTGTTCCTCGAACTGGAAGAAGGCATTGATGGCCTTGTACACGTATCCGACCTTTCCTGGACCCGCAAAATCAAGCATCCGTCTGAGTTTACCAAGGTAGGCGAAGACCTGGAAGTAGTCGTACTGGAACTGGATCCCGACAGCCGCCGCCTGGCCCTTGGTCACAAGCAGCTCGAAGAAAATCCATGGGATACTTTCGAGACGATCTTTACGAACGGCTCTGTCCACCGCTGCACCGTGATCAGCAAGAACGACAAAGGCGCAACGCTGGAACTTCCTTACGGCCTGGAAGGCTTCAGCACGCTGAAGAACCTGACCAAGGAAGACGGCTCAGTGGCCGAAATCGGCGAATCGCTTGATTTCAAGGTGACTGAATTCTCCAAAGACGAGAAGCGCATTGTTCTCTCTCACGTGAAGGTGTACAGCGACCCGGAAGAGAGCAGAACGAAGGAAAAGAAAGCGCAGCAGCTTGCCAAATCCGGCGACAAGGCTCCGGCCAAAGAGCAGGAGAGAGGCGCAACGCTTGGTGATCTGGACGCCCTTGCTGCCCTGAAAGAGCAGTTTGAGGAAAATACCAAGAAGAATAAGTAATTCTATTCTTTCCTAAATCAAGAAAGCCGTTCCTTCCGGGGCGGCTTTCTTGATGTTTTGGGGTATTTCCGGCAGATACCCCCTTTCCTTTTTTGAAAGGCGGGGGAAACTTACTAATATTGCGCCCTACGAATGGTCACGTGGCCGAGAGGCTAGGCAGAGGTCTGCAAAACCTCGTACAGCGGTTCGAATCCGCTCGTGACCTCCAAAAAATCCCTTGTGAACCAAAATTCGCAAGGGATTTGTTTTGACTGGCAACTCAGGTTGAAATTGCAGACATGGCTGTCCGGATTACCGTCTACAAAAAAGATTTGGAGCAGCATCAGGATGCAAGCCTTCAGCTGACGCAGTTATCCCGAGAGATATGCTAGGGTACATTCTTCTGGTAAACCTCACCCCCGGCCCCCTCTCCCCAGGAGAGGGGCCGGGGGTGAGGTTCGTGAAAACACAAAAACGGACAAATGTACCATGGTATATCCGAGAGATTAAAGAGTTTGAGTGGTTTTGCAGTTTTACGCTTAAGCTGGATTTCAGGTAGCTTACCCGATCATTGGAAAGCTACCGGATATCATACAGAATGCATATAGAAATGAAGCTTTTCCACTAAAAAGGAGCATCAGGAGAGCTGAAATAAAAAATGCACCAGTATGTACCGGTGCATTTTAAATTCCTAAACCAATCTTAACACTAAGCTGTAGGAGAAGGGCTCGAACCTCCACGGGGCGGTTAGCCATAGCGCAAATTATGGTGGTCAACCCCTGCCTGTTAAAGAAACAGACCTTACGCTAGGTTTTTTCCGGACTCCCCACCCCCGAGACAGGAGGGCATGGCTGCCAATTTCATCACCCTACATTGTATCGTCCAACCGATATGTAATTGAACGATACAAAACTAACAAAAGATGCCTTTCCTTGCAAATTTTATATAGTTATGACAAAATTTTTACAATTTTTTTAAATAAACATTCCTTATATTAAAGGTAATTGAAAAGTGACGCTATTTTATGCCTAAAAATTTTGATATTGACAATGTCGACCTGAAGATACTCTCCCTGCTGATCGAAGACGCAAATATGCCTTACACGGAAGTGGGCAAAAAAGTATTTGTGTCGGGTGGCACGGTTCACGTACGGATGCGGAAGATGGAGGAGATGGGAATTGTAAAAGGTGCGCAGCTGAACATTGATTACGCTAAAATCGGGTGGGACATCACTGCTTTTCTGGGCATTTATCTGGATAAGAGTTCGCTTTACAGTGAGGTGGCCAAAGAACTGCTGAAAATTCCGGAGATCGTCAACATTCACTATACGACTGGCAACTACAGCATTTTTGCCAAAATTATCTGCCGCGACACCCAGCACCTGCGCGAAGTACTGCACGACAAAATTCAGAAGGTGACCGGTATCCAGCGCACAGAAACATTTATCTCCCTGGAAGAAAGCATCAACCGGCCGCTGCCGTTTGAATGATCTGGTTCTCATTTTGGCCGTTCCCTCCTCCGGAATCAGTTCTGACGGTGAATCCACCGCCCCAAAGCAAAATGCTGTAAACGATTGGGGTTCTCAAAACAAAGGAGTCGGCCACTTGTTATTTATATGCACCATCGATTGGTTGCACGAAATTAAATTCCATCAGCCTGAACGGTTAAATTTTTGATCAGTATCACCAAAGTAAAGAGTAAAGTCAGGGCCCCGCTGGCGCAACGACTTATTACTATTCTCAGGTAAATAGCACCGCTTCTCTGCCTCTCAGGGGCAAATTCACGGAAAATTATTATTGCAAAGTGGAAGGTTTTTGTATCAATCTTTGTTATAACTTTGTACAGTAATTAGAATGATTCTAAACAGATAATGTTTCTTATCTATGAGCAAGGATTCACAAATACTAGAAGATATTACCCGGTCGGAGTATAAATATGGGTTTGAGACAATCATTGAATCCGAATCAGCTCCGAAGGGACTTAGTGAAGACACGGTCCGCTTCATTTCGGCTCGCAAGAATGAGCCGGAGTGGATGCTGGAATGGAGGCTGAAGGCGTATCGCCAGTGGCTTACCATGAAGGAGCCCACGTGGCCCAATGTCAGCTATCCCAAAATCGATTTTCAGAACATCATCTATTATTCTGCTCCCAAACAGAAAATATCGCCAAACAGTCTCGACGAAATTGATCCCGAACTGCGGGCTACTTTTGAGAAGCTGGGCATTTCCCTTGACGAGCAAAAACGCCTTACCGGTGTAGCCGTAGACGCCGTGATTGACTCGGTTTCCATTGCCACTACTTTTAAAGGCAAGCTGGCCGAAATGGGCATCATCTTCTGCTCCATGAGTGAAGCTGTCGAAAACCACCCTGAGCTGGTACGCCAGTACATCGGATCGGTAGTGCCCGTAAATGATAACTATTACGCTGCTCTCAACTCAGCGGTGTTCAGCGACGGTTCGTTTGTGTTTATTCCCAGGGGCGTACGGTGCCCGATGGAGCTTTCCACTTACTTCAGGATCAATGCCAAAGAAACGGGTCAGTTTGAGCGGACGCTGATTGTGGCTGAAGAAGGAAGCTAAGTAAGCTACCTCGAAGGCTGTACGGCCCCCATGCGCGATGAGCATCAGTTGCATGCCGCCGTGGTGGAACTGGTGGCCCATACCAAAGCCGAAATCAAATATTCCACCGTGCAGAACTGGTATCCGGGTGATAAGGAAGGCAAAGGCGGTATTTACAACTTCGTAACCAAGCGCGGCATCTGCATGGGCGACAGTGCGAAGATCTCCTGGACGCAGGTGGAAACTGGTTCGGCAATTACCTGGAAATATCCTTCGGTGATCCTGAAAGGCGATAATTCCATTGGTGAGTTCTACTCAGTAGCCGTCACCAATAACCGCCAGCAGGCCGATACGGGTACTAAAATGATTCACATCGGCAAGAACACTAAGAGCCGGATTGTATCCAAGGGAATTTCGGCTGGGAAGAGCCAGAACTCCTACCGCGGTCTGGTAGAAGTACACCGCCGCGCCGAAAATGCCCGTAACTTCTCACAGTGCGATTCCCTGCTGATGGGCGACAAGTGCGGCGCACATACATTCCCGTACCTTGAAATCAAGAATTCCACGGCTCAGGTAGAGCACGAGGCAACTACTTCCAAAATCGGCGAAGACCAGATTTTCTACTGCAACCAGCGGGGCATTGACACCGAAGCTGCCGTTGCGCTGATCGTGAACGGATACGCGAAGGAAGTCCTGAAGCAGTTGCCGATGGAGTTTGCCGTAGAGGCGCAGAAGCTGCTGGCGATCAGCCTCGAAGGCAGCGTTGGCTGATTTCCCGTTGGGGAGAAGATTTCAGGATACTCCGTATTGCATAATAAGATTAAGTATGCAAGCCCTTGTCAGGCAGATATGTGTTTGCTGGTTTACCTGTCTGTTCAGGAAAACCCGACTATCAATTGTTTATTTTATTGCCATTTAATATATGCTCTCAATAAGAAATCTCCATGCTGCCATTGACGGCAAGGAAATCCTGAAAGGCCTCAATCTGGAAGTGAAAGCCGGTGAGATACACGCTATCATGGGGCCGAATGGTTCCGGTAAAAGTACGCTGGCCTCTGTACTGGCTGGCCGTGAAGAATATGAAGTGACGGATGGCGAAGTGATTTATAACGGAACCGACCTGCTGGAACTGTCGCCTGAGGACCGGGCACGGGAAGGAATCTTCCTGGCGTTCCAATACCCGGTAGAAATTCCCGGTGTCAGCACTACCAACTTCCTGAAAACTGCAGTCAACGAAGTACGGAAGTACCGCGGACAAGAACCACTTGATGCCGTGCAGTTTCTGACCCGGATGAAGGAAAAAATGAAGCTGGTCAACATTGACCAGGCTTTGCTAAGCCGCTCCCTGAATGAAGGCTTCTCCGGCGGCGAGAAGAAGCGGAACGAGATATTTCAGCTGGCAATGCTGGAGCCGAAGCTGGCCATTCTCGACGAAACCGACTCCGGTCTCGACATTGATGCCCTGCGGATTGTAGCCGAAGGCGTCAACAAACTGCGGACCAGGGACAACGCCGTAGTATTGGTAACGCACTACCAACGGCTGCTCGATTACATTGTGCCCGATTTTGTACATGTGCTGTACAAAGGCCGCATTGTAAAATCCGGCACCAAAGAACTTGCATTGCAGCTCGAAGAAAAAGGCTACGACTGGATTAAAGAAGAAGTGTCTGCCTGATTACGGCATTGCTTTCCTGACCCATATCATTCCCATTCCGTAGCCTTACCTTGCCCAGCCTCGGTAAGGCTACTTTATCTGTACCAAACCGTACAATCTCCGATGACTACCACATCAACCATGGATAAAGCAGATTTTAAGTCGAAGCTGCTGACACACTTCGATACGTTCCAGCGTGGAGCCGCCCAGGATAACAGCCCCCGGACGCTGTCAGCTCTCCAGCAGGATGCCTTCCAGCACTTCCGGACGCTGGACCTGCCTACCACCAGGCATGAGGAGTGGAAGTATACCAATCTGCGCAACCTGTTGCAAAATGATTTCAGCTTCGCTACCGCAAGGGAAGCCTCCGCGCTGAGTGCCGCTGAGCTTGCCCCGCATCTGATGGAGCACGGCGATGCCAATGTACTGGTATTTGTCAACGGCTTTTACCGCCGCGACCTGTCAAATCTGGTGAGCCCGGTGGAGGAACTGCACGTGGAGAACATCGGCCAGGCCCGCGAAAAGTATACAGAGGCCATTGACAAGTATTTTGCCCGGGTGGCCGATTACCAGAAGGATGTATTCACGGCCATGAACACGGCCATATCAGATAATGGAGCCTTTATTTTCGTGCCAGCCAATAAAGTACTTCAGAAGCCTGTGTACCTGTACTTCATCACAGACGCCACCAGGGGCAACGTGGTGTCGCAGCCCCGTAATCTCTACGTGCTGGGTCGCAACAGTCAGGCCACCTTCGTGGAGTCGTTCCGGACGGCCGGCGAATACATCGGCTTTACCAACGTGGTAACCGAAGTAGTGACGCAGGAAAACGCAGTGGCTGAGTATTACAAGATTCAGAACGAAACTGCCAATGCCCACCACATTGGTACTACCCAGGCGTTGCAGGGCCGCGACAGTAAATTTTCGTCTACGACCATCTCGCTAAGCGGCTCGCTGATCCGCAACAACCTCAATATCGTGATTGATGCCGAGAACTGCGAGTCGAATCTTTACGGCCTGTACGTACTGAACGGCAAAACGCACGTGGACAATCATACGCTGGTGGATCACGCCAGGCCCCATTCGTACAGCAATGAATTGTACAAAGGAATCTTGGACGGCAAGTCAACGGGAGTTTTCAACGGCAAGATCATGGTCCGTCCCGATGCCCAGAAGACAAACGCTTTTCAGACGAACCGCAACATTGTGCTGTCGCCGGAAGCCGCGATGAATACCAAGCCTCAGCTGGAGATTTTTGCGGACGACGTAAAGTGTTCGCACGGTGCCACCACTGGTCAGCTGGACGAAGAAATGCTGTTCTACCTGCGGTCCAGAGGCATCGGACAGAAAGCTGCCAAAGCCCTTCTGATGCAGGCTTTTGCCGGTGATGTGCTGAACCATATCCGCCTGGAACCGGTTAGAAATTATGTGGAGAATGTGATTCAAAACCGTTTTCACACCAACGCCTGATAACTAATTGTGACTTTTGGATGCTGAATTTTAAATGAGGTTGAGTCACCGGATGCCCATTTTCATTCAGCATTTGAAATTCAAAATTTAACACTTCCCTATCATGGAACTAGTCACTGCTTATAATGTAACGGATATCCGGAAGGATTTTCCGATCCTGAACCAGACCGTTCACGGCAAGCCGCTGGTGTATTTTGACAACGCTGCTACTACCCAGAAACCGCTGCCGGTGATTCAGGCGCTGACGGAGTATTATCAGGGCTACAACGCCAATATTCACCGGGGCATCCATACCCTGGCGGAGAAGGCAACGGCAGAGTATGAAGGTACCCGCGAAGCGGCCCGGCAGTTTATCAATGCCGCGCAGCGGGAAGAAATCATTTTCACCCGTGGCACTACGGAAGGCATCAATCTGGTGGCGGCGTCTTTTGGCCGGGCATTCATCAAGGCGGGAGATGAAATCATTATCTCCACCATGGAGCACCACTCCAACATTGTGCCGTGGCAGATGCTCTGCGAGGAAACAGGCGCTAAGCTGAGCGTAATTCCGATTACGGATGAAGGCGATATAATTCTGGAAGAATACGAGAAGCTGCTTTCGGAGAAAACCAAAATGGTTGCCCTTGTGTACGTTTCAAACAGCCTTGGCACAATTAATCCGGTGAAGCAGGTAATTGATCTGGCGCACGGGTACGGTGCAAGGGTGCTGGTGGATGGTGCCCAGGCTACGGCGCACCTGGATATCGATGTGCAGGCGCTGGACTGCGACTTTTACGTGTTCTCTTCTCATAAAATGTATGGCCCCACCGGCGTAGGCGTGCTGTACGGCAAGAAAGCGCTTCTGGAAGCCATGCCTCCCTACCAGGGCGGCGGCGAAATGATCAAAGACGTTTCCTTTGAGCGGACTACTTATAATGAACTGCCCTATAAGTTTGAGGCCGGTACGCCCAACATTGCCGATACGGTTGCTTTCAAAGCGGCGCTGCAGTACGTAAACAACATTGGCAAGGCGGCAATCGGGGAATACGAACAGGAGCTGCTGGCTTACGGAACGGAAGCCCTGAGCGGGATTCCCGGATTGCGGATCATCGGGCAGGCCCGGGAAAAGATAAGCGTGATCTCTTTCCGGGTTGAGGGGATTCATCACCAGGACATCGGCATTATTCTCGATACGCAGGGCATTGCAGTGCGAACCGGCCACCACTGCACACAGCCTCTGATGCAGCGGTTTGGCATTCCGGGAACTTCCCGGGCCTCGTTTGCGATGTATAATACGAAAGAGGAGATTGACCGCCTCGTGCAGGGTCTGCACAAGGTGAGAAAGATGTTTGCCTGAACCAGATAATAAATGAAGATCAACGAGATACAGGACGAGATTGTGAATGAGTTCGCCATGTTCGACGACTGGTCGGACAAATACGAATACATCATTGATATCGGGAAGAAATTACCGCCGCTGCCCGCGGAATACAAAACAGAGGAGAACAAGATCAAAGGCTGCCAGTCGCAGGTGTGGCTGCATTCACAACTGACCAACGATGGCAAGGTGTTCTTTGAAGGAGACAGTGATGCCATTATTGTGCGGGGGCTGGCAGGCTTACTGATCCGGATCTTATCCGGCCAGAAGCCGGAGGAGGTGGCTAAAGCCGATTTATATTTTATCGACAAGGTAGGCATGAGCGGACACCTGGCCCAGACCCGTTCCAACGGCCTCGCTTCTATGGTAAAACAAATGAAACTGGACAGCCTCGCTTACCAGGCGAAGCTGGGGCAGAAGATTTAGCCTCAGCAGTTATTTACTACTTGATACCTGATACTCAATACCAACACTCAATACCCTACCATGGACGAAGCCGAACTCAAGGAAAAGATCATACAGGCAATCAAAATGGTGTATGACCCGGAAATTCCGGTGGATGTGTACGAACTCGGGTTGATCTATGACATCAAGATTTTCCCGATCAATAATGTGTACATTCAGATGACGCTTACTTCTCCGGCCTGCCCGTCCGCGGGCACCATTCCGGGAGAGGTGGAGCAGGAAGTCCGGAAGATTGAAGGCGTCAATGATGTGCAGGTCGAGCTCACCTTTGATCCGCCTTATTCGCAGGACATGATGTCGGAAGTAGCCAAGCTGGAGCTTGGCTTCATGTAGCTGTCGGGATCAGGATTAGTTAAGTAAGAAAACAATTTTAAATTATGAATTCTAAATTTTGAATGAACATGATCACACACTGTATGCGAGAGGTCTTGATTTAAAATTTAAAATCTATAATTTAATTCTGATCGGGTACTTATCCGTGCAAAAGCAATCCGGTATGTGTCTTTTTATCGAACAACCAATAACTACTCAATAACTACCCTTTGTCAATTCAAAATCTAAAATTCAAAATTTATTATGTATCCTGAACCATTAGTAGCTCCCATGCGGCAAGACTTAGTCGTGGCGGGCTTTCAAGAATTGAAATCTGCTGACCAGGTAAAAGAGGTGCTGGAAAATCCCTCCGGCACTACGCTGGTGGTTGTAAACTCCGTGTGCGGCTGTGCGGCTGGTGCGGCCCGTCCGGGCGTAAAGCTTGCCCTGCAACGCAGTCCTTATAAGCCTGACCGTCTGGTAACGGTGTTTGCTGGCGTGGATCAGGAAGCAGTGGCTACGGCCCGTGATTACTTCCTGCCTTATCCGCCTTCTTCACCCGCTATGGCGCTGTTCAAAGACGGTGAGTTGGTTCATTTCATCGAGCGCCACCACATTGAGGGCCGTAATGCCGAAATGATTGCCAACCACCTGACTATGGCTTTTGAAGAATTCTGCACTGCCACGGCGTAGTGAAGGAAAAGACAGGAGAAGTAAGACTGTTAGATAATAGACTTACTGCATATTGCTGATTTTGGGACCAAAACTAAAAAGCCTCCGCAACCGGAGGCTTTTTAGTTTGTCTGTTGTCTCACCTCTACTGCCTTACGTCTGTCCTACAGGATGTACTGACTCAGATCGCGGTTCTTTACAAGGCCGGATAATCTCTCCTCCACCATTTCAGCGGTAATGCTGATTTTAGCATTGGGTCCGATTATCTCGGGCACGTCAAACAGAAACTCATTGAGCAGATGACTCATGACTGTATTCAGACGCCGGGCACCAATGTTTTCTACTTCCGAGTTGATCTGGAAGGCAATTTCGGCCATTTTCCGCAAGGCACTGTCCTGAAAGGTAAGTTCTACTTCCTCCGCTCTCAGCAGCGCCTCATACTGCTTGGTCAGGGCATTTTTGGGTTCCTTCAGGATCTGGTAGAAATCATCCTGGGTGAGGCTCTGCAACTCCACCCGGATCGGGAAACGTCCCTGCAATTCCGGAATCAGGTCCGAAGGTTTGGATACGTGAAAAGCGCCGGCGGCAACAAAAAGCACGTGATCGGTATTGATTACGCCGTACTTGGTGGTTACGGTACTCCCTTCCACGATGGGCAGCAAGTCGCGCTGCACACCTTCCCGGCTCACGTCGGGTCCGCCACCCCCACCGCCGCTGCGGGGAGAAGCAATCTTGTCAATTTCATCAATGAAAATAATCCCCAGATTCTCTGCCTTCCGGATCGCCTCTTCCTTTACTTCATCCATGTCGATGAGCTTGGAAGATTCTTCTTCCAGCAAAATGCGTCTTGCTTCGGCAATGGACACGCGGCGCTTTTTGGTTTTCTTGGGAAGCATGCCGCCAATCATTTCCTGAATATTCATCATGGTCATTTCATCCATGCCGGGGCCCGCTACACCAACCCCCGAATTGGCGCTTTGCTGAAAGCTGATTTCAATCTTCCGCTCTTCCATCTCGCCATTCCGCAGCTTTTCGCGGAAACGTTCGCGGGTCCGTTCGTTCAGTTCCTGGTCGGTATCAGGCATATCGTTGCTGCCCGACGACTGCGGGAAGAATCCCGTAGCCGGTGTATTTTTTTTCATGGGTGGAATGAGGGCATCCAGAATGATATCCTCCACGATCTGAGTTGCCCGGGCTTCTACTTCGGTCTTTTTGGCCGCTTTGACCATGTGTACCGACTGCTCCACCAGGTCGCGGACCATACTTTCAACGTCGCGGCCCACGTAGCCCACTTCAGTGAATTTACTTGCCTCTACTTTGGTGAAGGGGGCGTCGGCAATCTTGGCCAGCCGCCGGGCTATTTCGGTTTTACCTACCCCGGTAGCGCCGATCATGAGAATGTTATTGGGAACAATGTCCTGCTGCATATCAGCGGGAGCCTGCATGCGCCGCCAGCGGTTGCGCAGGGCAATGGCCACATTCCGCTTGGCATCGTGTTGCCCGACTATGTATTTGTCCAGCTCCAGCACAATCTGCCTGGGAGTGAGGTAACTGATTTCGTCTTTCATCTCTTGCTTATACGTGTAGGTATTTATTGAACTAACGTGAAAACGCCTTATTATTTTCAGGTGTCAGGATCTGAAAAGGAAATAAAGATTTACTGAAGCTTTTTACTCCCCAATTCTTTCAGGCTACCAGTCAGCGTGAGGTAACTGACACCACCGGCAGAATGCTGGTAAAACCGGCTGTAAGCAAGGCTGAATGCTTTGATCTGCAATAAAGCCCCGAAAGAAAATCCCGCCGCGGCCGGACTATTTTGCAGCCGCAGTTCCTGACGTACCAGGTGATTATTCCCACCCATCAGCTTTAAGGCTTTACCCAGCGACAATTCTGTTCCAAAGGCTATATGGCGTGACAATTTGTCCACAAAAGATATTTTGCTTACTACTTCATTGCCGTTCTGGTCAATGGTGGTCCGCAGCGCCGGGTCGTTGTACGTGATGTCAAACCGGTGCAGATGGTGGGCGGTAAACGTAAAACGCAATGGCATGAACTTAGGTTTGAAAGTAGTGCCTAGCTGCACATCAAATGGCAGGTCCGTACGGGTGTCAGCAGTGTATGACTTAAAGGCAAAACCGGCATTCCGGATGGCCAACCCGATTGTAAAGTCCTGCGCCGGGTGCTTGAATACACCGCCGACGTCAAACAGGGCAGCGTATGAACTATATTCTGCAAGGTGCGAACCGGCCAGTTTCACGTTTACGCCGATTGTGTAGGGACTGAGCGTATGGGCATATCCGACCACCGCTGCGTAGTCACGCGCCGAAAAATTACCCAGAACGGCTCCCGTAGCGTCCGTTTCTTCCATGGTGCCGTAGTCCAGGTATTGAATAGCCGCCCCCCAATGGCCATTTTCCCGGTGCTTGTTGCCGTAGGCTGCTGATGAATGACTGATGCCCGCGTAGTACGGCGAGTAGTTGACAGAAATATTACCATCCGTTTCCGGATTGAGCTGGGCGGGGTTGGCAAGAAACAGGTTTACGTTGCGGTCACGCCCGGAGATATTAACGCCGCCCTGGGCAGCCAGCGGAGCATTGGAGGGCAGTCTCAGAAAGGCAAAGCTGTAACGGCCACCGAGGTGCTGGGCCTGTAGCAGGTAGCCATGCAGCAGACAAGCCACAATAAGCAGATTCCGGCCCGTCAATCCGAATATAGTCCTTATCAGCCTTACCTTTGATGAGTAACAATTGTACAAGCGCCGGTGCGGTTTAGTGCATTTTTGATCTCTTCACCAGATACGAGTACAGGATCTGGTCAATCCCCTGACCGATGTCGGCCTCAATGAAGTCTATTTTGTACTGTCCGCACTTCAGTTTGAGCGCTGAATTGAATTCCTGAATATACTTCCGGTAGTAATCTTTTACCTGCGACGCCTGTACCTTCACTTTATCGCCGCTTTCCAGATCAATAAACTCATAGGGACGGTCTTCAAAGTCAAAATCAGTCTCTGTTTTCTTATCAACCACGTGAAACAGCAATACCTCGTGCTGGTTGTGCTTCAGGTGCTGAAGCGCTGAGAATAAATGATCCGCCTGAGAAATGTTTTCAAACATATCACTGAACACAATCACCAGAGACCGTTTGCCGATCTTGTCCGCTAACTGGTGAATCACCTCAGCCACCGCTGTTTTCTGCGTGGGCCGGGGGGCGTTGAGTAGGCTTTCCAGCAGCAGAAAGAGTTTGTGAATGTGCGTAGGCGTAGACCGGGTCGGGGTGTGCGTTTCGATCTGGTCGGCAAAGGTGCAGATGCTGATGGCATCCTTCTGCTTTTGCAGCAGATAAGTCAGGCAAGCCGAGGCCATGATGCTGAAGGTGATCTTGCCGCGCGAATCGGCGGGATAATACATGGACGGGGATACGTCCAGCAGAATCTGACAGCGCAGGTTGGTTTCTTCTTCGTACCGCTTGGTGTACAAGCGGTCTGTTTTGGCAAATACCTTCCAGTCGATGTGGCGGGTGGTGTCGCCGGTATTGTACAGCCGGTGTTCGGCGAACTCAACCGAAAAGCCGTGGAACGGGGATTTGTGCAGCCCCGTAATGAAGCCTTCCACCATTTGGCGGGCCAGAAATTCGATATTACCGAATTCCCGTACCTGTTTCAGATTCAGTGCAGGAGTAGCCACAATCGGTTTATTCGTTGTCGGTGATATGCTATATAACGAATAAACCCCGGTTTAACGCGCATGGGGCCAAATAAACAAAATAACCGGGCCAGAAGGATTTCCGGGCCCGGTTATGAGGTTCGGTAAAGTCTGATCTCAGAGCTTTCCCCGGCCGGGCAATGCGGCAATCCGCTGATTCAGTACTATGGGCCGGGGAGTGAGCGTGCGGGCCTGAAGAGGTTTATCCGCGTCAGTGGCAGATCCGGCTACCGGCAGATCGGCAACCATGTCGTCCATACCTACGACTTCGACGATAACTGAAGCAACGCCGGCCTGAACGATTCCCAGCCGTTCGGCAGCGGCAAGGGAGAGATCCAACATTTTATTGGGACTGAACGGGCCCCGGTCATTTACCCTTACCAATACTTCTTTTCCGTTGGCAGGATTGGTAACTTTCAACAAGGTGTTGAAGGGCAGCGTGCGGTGCGCCGCGGTGAGTTTTTTGTTGCTGAATTTTTCGCCGCTGGCAGTGGGGCGTCCATTGAATTTTGAAGCGTAATACGAAGCCCGGCCTTTTTGCTGATATCCGATTAAACTTTGCGCGTGGAGCGACAGAACCTGAAAAAACGTCAGCAGTAAGCCGCCTAACAATACTTTTCTCATAAAAACGGGTTTAATGAAACATTGATTTTAACTCCGGGTCTTCCCTCCATAACTCTGTCTCTCCGGTCTTTATAGCGACCCCCCGGTCTTAAGTAAGTAGCTCCTCCTTTCCTGTGGGTTTTTGGTTGTATGATTTGTTTAAATAATTGCAAATAATGGTTAACGACTTGTTCCGTATGGGCTGATTTCAGTCTCCCCGGGTCAATCCCGCGGAAAACCGAAAATGTCGCCCAGCCATTACAAAGGCACCTTTAAGCGGCTGATCCTGTAGTCTGTAAGGAAAATCTTACCCATAATTTTCCAAAAGAACCGATGTCAGATCTGTTCCCGGAAAATTCCGGAGAAGCAGACACAGACTTTATCAGCCATATCCCTTTCCCGTCCGGGAGGCAGATTACCTGCGCAAAATGACCACTTTTTCCCATCCGGATGACCCCTTCCATTCTGTTCTCTGCCCCCGTCAGGAGCCCGGTCAGGCCCGGTCCGGGGTTTAATTTTTCGGGACAACAGTGTAAATTAAATCAAAAGAACTACACAGTCAAGCAGTTGCAGAAAAGGGGGGTGTACGAAAAAGCGTACAAAGCAAATTTCAGGCAAGGGACTGTACCCTCCGTAAATGGCTGCGAGCGGCCATAAAGTGTGATTTTCAGATTGATTGATGATGCAATTTTTTCACCGGAAAAGGATGCTTTTTTATCCTGGGCAGGTGGCGGCGAATCCTCTTTGTACCGGAAAAAACGATTCTCATGGCGGCGAGAAAGTACGACCGCAGCCCCGTATAAATTGACCGCTTGTCCCTTGCACCTGAATGAATTTTCTGACTGACAGACAATAGGGCAATTGAATAAAAATTAAATACCCGCCTGTCAGGTAACAGGGAAATATTTATATTTGCTATGAGGATACGGCCGTTTTGTTGCTTCTGTAACGAGTGAAAGAGTAAATTGTCGTACCCGTTTTGTTTTCATGCACAGCAAATTACCTATCCGGAGTGGCTCTGTCTATGATGGACAACTTGTGCACCCTATTTGTCAGAATGCCTTTCAAGTTATAATTTTACCCCCGATAAATTAAAATTCTAGGCTTGTGGAAGAGAACAAAGAAAACGAAAAAGTTGAGATTTACTCCAAGCGTGTACGAGCAGGAAAAAGAACGTACTTTTTTGATGTAAAGGCGACGCGTTCCAACGACTACTACCTGACCATTACTGAGAGCAAGCGCCGTTTTAAGGATGATGGTTTCGTGTACGAAAAGCACAAGATTTTCCTTTATAAGGAAGACTTCGATAAATTTATCGAGGCGCTGAAGGAAAGCGTGGATCACGTCAAGACTGAGTTGATGCCTGACTTTGACTTTTCTCAGTTTGAGAATCAGGGCGGCACCCCCGAAGAAGGCGAGGACCGTAGCCTGCGGTGGGATTAATTCTTTTCTGACTTTTGGTTATTCAGCTCTTGGTTGCTTTCCAGGGGCTTTTTTATTTTACAAAGTACCTGCTTCCGGAGGCGTTTCAGGGTCCTGAAACGGCTTAACTTTTGTTTCTATATTTGCACAAGGGTTTCCGGATACAATAAGCCCGGTTTTTGCATCCGGTGCATCAGCCACTTATAACGTTTTTTAATTTAAGCTATAAATCAAAATGAGTCTTCAATGTGGCATAGTGGGTTTGCCAAACGTAGGTAAATCTACTCTGTTCAATGCATTATCAAATGCCAAAGCCGAAGCGGCTAATTATCCTTTCTGCACAATTGAGCCCAACGTGGGTGTCATTACCGTACCCGACGAACGGCTCGGTGTGCTGGAATCCATTGTGAAGCCACAGCGGGTGATACCGACCATCATCGAGTTTGTGGACATTGCAGGTCTGGTGAAGGGTGCCAGTAAGGGCGAAGGGCTGGGCAATAAGTTTCTGGCCAATATCCGGGAGGTAGATGCGATTATCCACGTGGTACGCTGCTTTGAGGATGAGAATATCGTACACGTAGCCGGCGGTGTTGATCCGGTCTTCGACAAAGAAGTGATTGATACGGAGCTGCAACTGAAAGATCTGGAATCAATTGATAAAAAAGTTGCCAAGGCAGAACGTACTGCCAAATCAGGGGACGCAAAAGCCAAAAAGGAGCTGGCAATCCTGCAACAATTTAAGTCGTCGCTGGAAAGCGGCCTGAATGCCCGCAGTCTGGAAGTAACCAAAGAGGATCTGGAAGCAGTAGCTGACCTTCAGCTGCTGACCATCAAACCGGTGATCTATGTTGCCAACGTGGATGAAGCCTCTCTGCATACCGGCAATAAATTTGTGGATGCGCTGCGCAGCGCCGTAAAGGCTGAAAATGCACAGGTGATTCTCATATCGGCGGCCATTGAATCGCAGATTGCGGAAATATCTGATCCTGATGAGCGACAGTTGTTTTTGGAAGAATATGGTTTGACCGAATCAGGCCTGAGCAAGCTGATCAAAGCTTCTTACGCCCTGCTTGATCTGATTACGTACTTCACCGCCGGGGAAAAAGAAGTCAGGGCATGGACCATCCGCAAGGGATGGAAGGCACCGCAGGCCGCTGGTGTGATCCACACTGACTTTGAGAGAGGGTTTATTAAAGCGGAAGTGATTAAACTGCCTGACTATGAGCGGCTCCGGTCGGAGGCCGCCTGCCGGGAGGCGGGAAAAACAGCTATTGAAGGAAAAGAATACGTGGTGCAGGATGGCGATATCATGCATTTCAGATTTAATGTGTAGAAGTTCTGTGTTTTATTTTTATTTTTTTAAAAACAATTTGCCGGTATGTCTGGTTGTCCAGAATAGAACTTTCAAATAACCCTTAATCTGTCGTAAACTTTTTCAAACCGCATTAGCTGTGAGGGTCAGAATCATATTTTTACTGAAGAACAAAGGTGGCTACGTTCCCTTCTACCACCAGTTTCTGCTTGCCCGGCTGGCTGGAGAATTGTTGGCAGATACCCAATTTGCCGGCCGTGAAGACTTTCATTTTTCCGGATTGAAAGGACAGACAAAAATCAGCAAGAGCGGTCTGCATTTTTATTCCAGCCGCATTACGCTGGTGCTGGCCAGCTCTGATGTGGAACTGGCAGACTGTCTCCTGCAGAGGCTTTTTGAGCAGAGGAATACAGAAATCGGAATGCTACAGCTGGAACCCGAAGCCGTTGAGCGGGAATGGCTGCCAGAGTTTAAAGACGAAAGCGTCAAATGCATCTGTATCTCGCCCATCGTCCTTATGGAGCCAACGAGCAACGAACAGCTGGCCAAGAAATTTATATCACCCGAAACGGATGCTTTCTCTGATATGCTCTATGAATCCACGATGAGCCGGATGGAAAAGTCGGGGGCTTACTCTGCGGAGCAAATTGCCTCTTTTTTCCGGTTTCAGGTGGTGCCTGACAAAACGTACCTGCAGCGGATACGGGAAGGGGAGAAGAAGTTTGCCCGGATTTATCCGATTTACAACCAGGATGCTAAAAGTGAAGTGCGGGGCTATACATTCCCATTCACACTTTACTGCGCCCCCGAGGTACAGGAGTTTTTATTCACCAGCGGCATCGGGTATTTTACCCACAAGGGATTCGGAATGCTGGACATCAGCAATGCCGACCTGACCCGGAAAACCGAAATTTATCACTTTACCGAAAGCCGTCAGATGAGCCAGGCATCCCGGTAACCAGGCCGTTAAGCCGCGGGGACTGAAGAAAATCCGTATGTATTTGCACCGGCCCGCCTTGTCTTTTCAGATGATGCGGGTCTTTTTGTTTCTAGGAAGAAATCTGACCGGCATCCTTAAAAACCTTGGCAGAAGTAACAGGTATTTTCAAATTGTTTTATGGGGCGTAACTTTTTAATAATCAACTGCCCTGGCCCTCATTCAAAATTCAAAATTTACCATTTAAAATTTGTCCGCCTGCTTAGTTGCGGTTGTTATGCCTCAGCAGGGCATACCCAATGATCATATCTCCCCTTGCCCCGGGCGGACGGTAATAGGCAATCACCTCGTAGTGGTTTTCGGTCTGGAAGTGATTTCCCTCAAAATGCCCGATATTGAGCTTGCCGTCCGGCTCCTCGAGTACATACTGATAATTGTAATACCCCTGCTTGAGCAGCAGATGGCCGGTATACGCCTGCTGGTCAGCCCGGTACTGCATCTGCGTCTGATCACTTACCTTCCAGTCAGTGAGAGCTCCCCATACGTGAACTTTGCCGGCGGATTGCTGCGGGGCCACGAGGGTAAAATACACATGGGCGTAATCCGCTTCAACGGCGCCGGTGCCCATTTCGTAATTAGCCACTATGTAGCGGCCATTGAAATCAATGAACTGGGCGTATGCCTCCCGGTTGCGGGGCTTGTCGGGCAGCAGAAACACCTGATTGCTGTCCGCAGTAATGTTGATGTGCCGGACGTTCTGCCCAAGAAAACGGATGCTACGGATGTCGAAAAAGCGGAACTCATTGCCACCGGAAAAATTATTCTGAAGGCCAAAATGCTGGTATTCAATCAGCTGCCGGTCTTCCCAAACTGCCGTAGGCTTCAGGCCTGTAATGGCGGTTTCCCAAAGGTAGTTCTGCCGCAGGGCAACGTGGACGCTTTCCCGCGGGTTAATCAGGTTAAGACCCGGGTACCCAATGGCAAACTCAATCTGCTGATGCGTGTTCCTTTGATTGACACTGCTGGAAGGCGTGATCCGGGGCATCACGTTGACCCGGTTTTCGTACACCATAAAGCGCTGCGTAAGCAGTATATCCTTTACGTTACCTTCCCGGTACACCATTACCACATAATTGCCGGACACCTTCACCCGCGGTACCTCAAACGTGTAATGCACGTAAGGCACTCTGGTGTTCAGGGAAAGGTTTGGCTGGTTGAGCAGGAATTCGTTGAATGTCATCAGGAAATCCATGTCATTCAGTTGGGACAGCGACCAGTCGGCGTTGCAGTGGTATATTTTGGCCCGGTAATTATTGAAAGCGCTGCCAAACTGGTCAAACTCCAGCAACAGAGGCACTGACTGGTCAAGGGGAAGTACCGGCGGGGCCAGCACGGCCGCAACCGGGTCCTGCCCTTCACCCGGCCGGGGATACAACAGTACGGTGTGCACGTTATTTTCGTACACGAAGTTATCTGTCCGGAAACGCTTGTCTACGTAATAGGCGCCCGTGCCGGAGGATGTGCTGCCTTGCTGCTGGCTGATAGGAACACACGAAACGGTCAGTAAAAAAATGGCCAGCCAAAGGTAACGGTTCATAGCTCTTGAGAATGCTGAATTTTATATGCTCAATGTTAAATGAAAGATAAAAAATGATCTGTTGTAAATGGATAAACTCAAATTCACTGAGCATTCAGCATTCAACATCTACCATTTACCGAAGCTTCAGCCCATTTTCTTCTCCAGCTCCTCCACCTCCAGCATGGCAGTTTCCCAATCCTGCTGGGCCGTCTGGAGCAACTGTTCAATCTGCCGGTATTCGGTGTTGGCCTGCTGGAGTTTAGGGGCGTTGTTATAGGTATCCGGGTCAGCCAGCCGGGCTTCAAGAGACGCCTTCTGCTTTTCCAGTCCGGTAATCTGCTTTTCCAGTTCTTCGGCCCGCTGAGCCGCTTTTTTGATGCTGCGGCCAAAGGTCTGCTTTTCGCTTTCAGAATAGACCGGTTTAGGAGCTGATGGTTTTTTGGGCGAAGTGCTGGTTTTTGAGACAGCGGCTTCCTTTTCTTCTCTCTCTTTTTCCTCTTTCCACCACTCAAACTCTTCGTACGTGCCCGGGTACTGCTTGATCTGGTAATCTTCAATGTACCAGATTTTGTTGGCAACCCGCGACACAAAGTGCCGGTCGTGGGAAATTACCAGGTAGGTGCCTTCATATTGTTGCAGGGCCTGACTCAGAATGTTCACCGACTGCATATCCAGGTGGTTGGTCGGCTCGTCGAGCAGCAGGAAGTTGGCCTCCGAAATAAGGGTTTTGGCAAGGGCAACCCGTGATTTTTCGCCGCCGGAAAGCACCTTTATCTTTTTGAAGACATCGTCGCTGGAGAAAAGGAAACAACCGAGAATAGTCCGCAATTCTGATTCGGTCTTCTCGGAGCCAGCTTGCTTGAGTTCGTCAAGTATGGAGTTGTTGACGTTAAGGGCTTCCAGCTGGTGCTGGGCAAAAACGGAAAAATTAACGTTGTAGCCCATTTGCCGCTTGCCTTCAATCGGCTCAGTGCCCGCAATGATGCGCAGCAGCGTAGACTTTCCTTTGCCGTTCGCCCCGATCAGGGCAATCTTGTCGCCACGTTCGATGCCGGCGGACGTATGCTGCACAATTGGCTTCTGCGGATAGGACTTGGAAACATTTTCCAGCAGGAGTACGTGCCGGCCGGTCTGATTCTTGAAATTGAACCGGAAATTTACCCGCGCTGACTCATCAATTACCTCCTCTACCACGTCCATGCGCCCCAGGGCTTTTACCCGCGACTGTACCTGGCGGGCTTTGGTGGCCTTGGACCGGAACCGCTCAATAAACCGTTCAGTCTGCCGGATCTTGGCCTGCTGGTTTTCAAAGGCACCTTGCTGGATTTCATTGCGCAAAGCTTTTTCTTCCAGATAGAAGGAGTAGTTGCCGGCGTACAGATTCAGCTTCCGCCCGGATACTTCTACGGTGGTTTCGACTACATTGTCCAGAAACTGCCGGTCGTGCGATACCACGATAGTGGCTCCTTCGTAATTGGTCAGGTATTTTTCTACCCACTCAATGGAGGGTAAATCCAGGTGGTTGGTCGGTTCGTCGAGCATGAGCAGGGCCGGCTTTTGCAGGAGCAGCTTGGCCAGCATGACGCGCATGCGCCAGCCACCCGAAAACTCCTTTAGCGGGCGTTGCAGTTCGGCCGTAGTAAAGCCCAGGCCTTCCAGAATTTCTTCGGCCCGGGCCTGCATGGTATAGCCGCCCAGCCCCTCAAACTCTTCCTGCAGGCGGGTCAGTTTGGTTACCAGTTCATCGCGGTAGTTGGTTTCCATCTCGTGCAGCACCTTGTCAATCTGCTTCTGAAGATGGTTTTCCCGTTCGAAGGCTTGCATCGCCACTGCAAGGATGGGCTCAGTGCTCTGGTACGAAAGCAGGTCCTGATTCAGAAAGCCAATTGTGCATTCACTGCTTCTGGAAATGTTGCCTCCGTCGGGCTGGTATTCTCCCACAATCAGGCGCAGCAGGGTGGATTTACCCGTGCCGTTGGCGCCGATCAGGCCGATGCGATCCTTCGGTTTGATGTGCAGACTGGCATTGTCATAAAGCGTACGGCCGCCAAAATGAAAGGATAAGTTATTGATAGAAAGCATGCCGCAAAGTTACGGAGAAGCGGGGAAAGCGGGAAAAGTGCAAAAACATTCTTACAATAACTGTCAGTAGCCAAGTTCCCGGAGCAGTTGCTGATTATACTCCGGTGCTTCCGGCGAACCTTCGGCCGGTGCCCAGGCGGCAAAGGTTTTGTCGTTGCGCACTTCATAAGGGCCGTCTTTCAGTTCGTACAACACCGATCCGGATTCCAGACAGATCAGCGTATGATAGGTACGTGGCGGAATTTCGAGCCCAAAGTTGCCCGTCTGCGGATTAAGCACCATGTGATCCGTAACCTTGCCGGTCTGGTCAAAGGAAACTACAAGTATTTTACCACGCAGAATCAGAAATGCTTCGCGTTTATCGGGGTTTTCGTGCTTGTGGGGCTGCACGTAGGTGCCCGGCTCCATGGCATTGAGCATGCGGTTGAGCGGGTCTTCAGTGGCTTGGTGAAAATTATGGTTCATCCGCAGGCGGGGTGCAGTCCTGGCCCGGGAAGAAACGGAGTTGATAAGGTTCTGGTCAATGCGGATCATGAAGTAGCCGTTGGCGTTTAGCTGGTTAGCACTTGGTTTATTAGCAGGAAACGTTTCTCGCGTAGAGACCCGAAAGGTTCTGAAAACCTTTCGGGGCTGCCGCTACCCTTCGGTCCAGATGCCCATCTTGCCCGTCTGGTAGTCCCGCATGGCCTGCATGATTTCGGTCTGGGAGTTCATCACGAAGGGGCCGTGGGCCACAATATTTTCGTTATATGGCCTGCCGTGCCCGAATATCACCACTGAATCTTCGGCGGCTTCCACGCGGATGTCTTCGCCGTCATCGTCAAATTCGACCAGTGTATGCGTTCCGGCGGTCTGGCCGTTTACGTTCAGCCGGCCATTGACCACGTAAAACAGAATGTTCCGGTCGGCGGCCACGGCAAAAATCAGTACGCCGCCTTTTTTGAAGTGCAGACTGGTCATGTGAATATCAGTCAGGGACGGAACGGGGCCGGAGGTGCCGTTGAACGCGCCCGAGATCAGCCGGACGGACACTTTGCCGCCGTCCATTGCCAGCTCCGGAATTTCCTCCTTCTGCAAGCCGGTGTAGTTCGGAGCGGTCATTTTCAGCTTCGCCGGCAGGTTGAGCCAGATTTGAATGACTTCCACCGCGCCGCCTTTCTCCTTGAATTCTTCGAAGAAACTTCGGCGTGAATGAGGCCACGGCCGGCAGTCATCCACTGAATGCCGCCTTCTTTGATCACACTGTTGCCGCCGCCCGTATCGCGGTGGGTAATGTCGCCGGCCAGAATATACGTCAGCGTTTCAAACCCCCGGTGCGGGTGCGGCCCGAACGGCAATCCCTGGTTAAAAGGCCCGTACTCCTGCGGCCCGTGGTGGTTGAGGAACAGGAACGGATCAATGTAACCTACTTCCCGCGTGGGCAAAGCCCGGTACGTGAGCAGGTCACCCATCGGGGCGTAGGTGGCCTTGTATTTTCCTCTGATGCTTCGCATGGCTGGTAGTTTGTTATAGAGAAATCCTTACAGCAACTCATTGGCCAGATTTGCCAGCTCCGACCGTTCGCCTTTTTCCAGTGTAATGTGGGCGTAGAGTTCGTGGTCGCGGGCCCGGTCAATGAGGTAGGAGAGGCCGTTGCTCTGCGTGTCGAGGTAAGGCGTATCAATCTGGTAAATGTCGCCGGTGAAGATGATTTTGGTATTCTCGCCGGCCCGGGTGATGATGGTCTTTACCTCGTGCGGCGTCAGGTTCTGGGCTTCATCCACGATGAAAATAATGTTGGAAAGGCTGCGCCCCCGGATGTAGGCCAGCGGCATGATGTTCAGCACTTCCTTACCCACCATCTCGGTGATCTTGTTGTAGTCGCGGTCTCCTTCGTCAAACTGGTTCTGGATAAACTTCAGGTTATCCCAGAGCGGCTCCATGTACGGGTTCAGTTTCGATTTGATGTCACCAGGCAGGTAGCCGATGTCTTTGTTGCTCAGCGGCACAATGGGGCGGGCCAGGTAAATCTGCTTGAAATACTTCTTCAGTTCCAGGGCGCTGGCAAGGGCCAGCAGGGTTTTGCCCGTACCCGCTACGCCCTGTATCGTAATCAGCTTGATGTCGGGATTCAGGATGGCGTGGATCGCAAAGGTCTGCTCCGCATTGCGGGGTCGAACGCCGTACACGGGCCGCTTGTCTACCTTCTCCAGGCGATTTTCGACTGAGTTGTAGCAGGCCAGCACGGAGTTGCGGTCACTTTTAAGGATAAAGAAGTGATTTTTGGAAGGCTTCTTCTTCATTACGCTTTCCAGCTTGCAATAGCCCGTTTCGAATAATTCGGTCACTACCTGCGCCGGTACGTCATTGATGATGGTTCGTCCCGTGTAGAGGTTGTTTACGTCTTTGATCTTACCGGTTTCGTAATCTTCAGCGGGCAGATTCAACGCCTTGGCCTTCAGCCGGAGGTTAATGTCCTTTGTGACCATAATCACTTTCTTGCCGGCCTCTTCCTGCTGCAGCGACAGGGCGGCGTTGAGGATGCGGTGGTCGGCCTTGCGTTCATCGAAGATCTTTTCGGCGTCAATTTCACTGCGCGTGTTCATCAGCACCTTGAAGCTGCCCCGATTCTGCCCGTTCAGGGGAATCCATTCCTGCAGCATGTGTTCACCCGACAGCTTGTCTATGAACCGGATGAACTCCCGTGCCTCAAAGTTCTTGGTATCGTTTCCTTTCTTGAAATTATCCAGCTCTTCCAGCACTGTGATGGGGATGGCGACATCGTGTTCCTGAAAATTCTTTATCGCGTTGTGGTCGTACAGAATGACGGAAGTATCCAGCACAAAAATCTTTTTCTCTTTTTTGGCTCTGGGCATACACTGAAGAAATTGGGAAGTTACTACACAAATGAAAAAGCCGGTTTTCGCCCCGGGAATGGGAAAAATGAGCGGTAAAGGTACCAGCGCCGACCCGTTGAAAGATAAAAGGATAATCCGAAAAACCCATAGTAACGGCCAAATTTACTGCCCCGGTTTTACCGGCTGCGGGGCAACAAAAAAAGCCCGCGTTTGCGGGCTTCATGTAAGCGTATGATTACCAGTTAACTCACCAGAATCGCCAGCTTCGACAGCTCTTTGGATACCTTGAGCCCGGCGTGCTGGGTAGCCGATTCGTTCAGTTCAAACTTCCATTTGCTGTCCTGCATGATAAAGTTGATGCCGCTGCCCTTCTGCGCCAGACCATTCTTCTCAGTGATCAACAGCACCGGCTTGTTCTTTATTTTTTCGTAGGCAGCGTCAAAAGGAGCGTTGCCGGGCACGTACAGGATCTGGCAGTTTTCGATTTCACCCGCCGAACGGTATTTCTTTACCAGGATCTTCTGAGTGCCTACCATTTTGTTAAGGGTAATCTTCCGCAGTTCTTCAAATACCGGCGAATTGCCCACTACCGCAATCACAAAGTCACCGGTCTGCTGGGCCGGTGGCCACTGAATGTATTTGGTGAAATTATAAATGAAGACCGAGTGGAACCGGTAATCGTTGGTCTGACCGAAACTCTTTACGGAGAAGATCAGAACCAGCAGGGGGAGCAAAAAGCGAACTTTCATCTTCGGAAATTTATTTACTTAATCAGCAGGTGCCAGAGGCAAAACCAAATGTACGACAGCCCTTTATCAAGACATTGAGCAGATGCCGGGCAAACCATACGTTGCGCATGAGCAGCCGCGTTTTTGCCATTTCCTGACCGGCGGGTTGCGCGTACAGGATGCCCTTAATTTGTTTACCTTTGCATGATTGAATAAAAGTTATTTTTATGTTAGATAAACTGGAAGCCATCCAGCGGCGGTTTGATGAGGTAAGTCAGCTCATTCTGGACCCGTCTGTAATGGCGGATATGAAGAAATACTCGAAGCTTAGCAAGGAATTCAAGGACCTGGAAAAAGTGACTGCTCAGTATAAAGCCTATAAAAATCTGCTCGGAAACATCGAAAATGCCCGGGAGATACTGGAAACCGAGAAGGATCCGGAGTTCCGGGAACTGGCCAAGGCGGAACTGGATGAGCTCAACCCGCAGCAGGAAGAAATGGAAGAAGCCATTAAAAATATGCTGATTCCGAAAGACCCCAACGACAGCAAGAACGCCATTCTGGAAATCCGCGCCGGTACGGGGGGCGATGAAGCCGGTATCTTTGCCGGTGATCTCTTCCGGATGTATCAGCGGTTTGCAGAAAAACAGGGCTGGCGGATGGAACTGCTGGATTACATGGAAGGCACTTCCGGCGGTTACAAAGAAATCACGGCAATGTTGTCGGGGGAAGATGTATACGGACAGATGAAGTACGAATCGGGTGTACACCGCGTGCAACGGGTGCCTGCCACGGAGACGCAGGGCAGGGTGCACACCTCAGCCGCCACGGTGGCCGTACTCCCCGAAATGGAAGAAGTGGACGTGGAAATCAATATGAACGACATCCGGAAAGATATTTTCTGTGCTTCCGGACCGGGCGGTCAGTCAGTAAACACAACCAAGTCGGCTATTCGCCTTACGCACATCCCTTCCGGCACGGTAGTGCAGTGTCAGGACGAAAAATCGCAGATCAAGAACTTCGAAAAGGCGCTTAAAGTGCTGCGTTCCCGCATTTACGAAATCGAACTGGAAAAGCACAACGAACAGGTAGGGGCGCAGCGCAAGTCAATGATCGGCAGTGGCGACCGGTCCGAAAAAATCCGTACTTATAACTACCCGCAGAGCCGCGTGACCGATCACCGCATCGGTCTTACCGTGTATAACCTGCCTGCCGTGATGGATGGTGATATTTCGCAGTTCATCAGCGACCTGCGCATGGCCGACAATGCCGAGAAGATGAAGGAAGGGGTTATGTAGAAATTTGGAATGATGAATTTGGAATGATGAATGCGGCAGAGCCGTAAACAAAAATCCGCCGGAAGATGAATGCCGGCGGGTTTTTTATTTGATCTCGAAATCATCAGCATCCATAAAGGCTGGAAACGCGGCCCGGAACGAGGTCAGCTGCTCACCGGAGAGGGTCAGCGTCTGAATGGTTTCGGTTTCCCCTTCTTCAAACAGGACCTCTCCTTTAGGGCTGATTACGGCAGAATCGCCGCTGTAAGGATGGCCTTTTCCATCTGAGCCTACCCGGTTGACGCCAATGGTATAACTCAGGTTTTCGATGGCCCGGGCTTTCAGTAACGCTGACCAGGCATGGCGGCGCGGCTGCGGCCAGTTGGCTACGTACAGCAGTAAATCGTACTGTAATCCTTCCCCATCCTGGCGCAGTCCGTTGCGGCTCCACACCGGAAACCGCAGGTCGTAGCACACCAGCGGGCAAATCCGCCAGCCTTTCCATTCGCGGATCAGCCGCTGCCTGCCACCCGAATAGGTTTCGTGTTCGTGCGCCATCCGGAACAGGTGCCGCTTGTCGTAGGTAGCGTACCCGCCGTCGGGCTGCATCCACACCAGGCGGTTAAAATACTGATCTTTTTCCTTTACAATGTAACTGCCCGTCACCACGGCTCCCGTCTGCGCGGCTTGACTTTTCAGCCACTTGAAAGTGGTCAGGTTCATGGGTTCGGCAAGGGCAGCGGCATTCATGGTGAATCCGGTTGTAAACATTTCCGGCAGCACAATCAGGTCGGCCGGCTGTCCGGTCTGCCATATTTTTTCTTCCAGCATGGCGAGGTTGGCCGCCGGGCTTTCCCAGTGAAGGGCAGTTTGAATAAGCGTAACGCGGAGGTCAGTCATGGTCAACCCAAATAAAGCGTAATGTACGCGTGCTTGGTTAAAAAGCAACAGGCGCAGACTGAATCGTCTGCGCCTTCGGGTATAAAATTAAGTGAATCCGGGAGCCTGGGAGTAGAAGAGCAAAAGTAAATTACCGCCTCTCCCGTCTCAAATCTCCAGTCTGTTTCAAAAATCCCAATCCGGTTCCGCCTGTTGCTTCTTGCTGCGGCGGCCGTTGCTGGTATTTTTCAGGGGCTTGCCGTCAGCCAGTGCTACCAGTTCGAAATCAATGGTCCGCTTGTCAAGGTTGGTTTCCTTCACCCGCACGACAACCTTATCGCCGAAGGCAATGATTTTACCCGTCCGGCGGCCGAGAATACGGTAGTTCTTCTCGTCAAGGTCGTAGTAGTCATCGTCAAGGTCGCCCAGCCGGATCATGCCTTCGCAGCGCGTCTCAATGATTTCGGCAAATACGCCAAACTCGGTTACGCCGGTTACAATGGCTTCGTAATCCTTATCGGCGGCATTTTTCATAAACTCCACCTGCTTGTACTTGATGGAAGCTCTTTCGGCGTCGGCGGCTACTTTCTCCCGTTCGGAGGAGTGCTTGCATTTATCCTCGTACACTTCCTTCCGGGCGGTTTCCTCCTCATCAAGGTAACGCTGCAGAAGCCGGTGCGCCATCATATCCGGATAGCGCCGGATGGGTGACGTAAAGTGCGTGTAGTGAGCGTACGCCAGGCCAAAGTGCCCGACGGCATCGGTGCTGTAGCGCGCCTTTGCCATGGTCCGGATCGCAAGGTTCTGCAGGGTATACTGCTCGGGCTTGCCTTCCAGATTCTCGATAAACTTGTTCAGCGAAGCTGCCACTTTGTCTTCTTCGGGGTTCAGCGAGTAGCCGAATCTCTTGACAAAGTTGGAGAATGTCAGAATCTTCTGCTCATCCGGTGCATCGTGGATCCGGTACACCATGGTCAGCTTCTCCTTGCCCTTCTTGATTTTATACACGTATTCGGCCACCTGCTTGTTGGCCAGCAGCATAAAGTCCTCGATCAGCTTGTGCGCATCCTTCCGGATTTTGGGCATTACGGCCAGCGGTACGCCCTTCTCGTCCAGCCTGAATTTCACCTCAACGGTCTCGAAGCTGATGGCACCTTTCCGGAACCGTTCGTCGCGCAGCTTATAGGCCAATTGGTTGAGCAGTTTCAGTTCTTCCGCGAAGTCTCCTTCTCCGGTTTCCAGAATGTCCTGCACTTCCTCGTAGGCAAAGCGGCAATCGGAATGGATTACCGTACGGCCAAACCACTGGCTCTTGATCTTCGCGTTGTGGTCGAGTTCAAATACGGCCGAAAATGTCAGCTTGTCTTCGCGCGGACGCAGCGAACAGAGGCCGTTGGACAGCTTCTCGGGCAGCATCGGAATGGTGCGGTCTACTAGGTATACAGAGGTGGCCCGGCGGAATGCTTCGCGTTCCAGATCCGTATCCGGTTTCACGTAGTGCGTAACGTCGGCAATGTGCACGCCGATTTCCCAATTGCCATTTTCAAGCTGCTGCATGGAAATCGCGTCGTCGAAGTCCTTGGCGTCCACGGGATCAATGGTGAACGTAAGCACATCGCGGAAGTCGCGGCGGCGGGAAATTTCGGCGGCGGATATATCGGTGGAAATGGCATTGGCTTCGGCTTCCACTTCTTCGGGAAACTCAAAGGGCAAGCCAAACTCGGCCATGATGGAGTGCATTTCGGCCTCGTGTTCGCCGGCCCTGCCCAGTACGCGGGTCACAAAACCTTCCGGCTTCTCGTCCTGCACAGGCCACCTGGTCACCTTCACGATCACCTTGTCCCCGGCCCGGGCTTCCTTGAAGTCTTCCTTTTTTACGTAGATATCGGTGTGCATCTTGCGGTTGTCCGGAATCACGAAGCCGTACTTGGCCCGCACTTCCAGTACGCCCACAAATTCATCTTTTTTGCGCTGCAGCACTTCCACCACTTCGCCTTCGGGCTTGCGGCCGGTGGTGTGGTTATATATGGCCACCTGTACGGTATCGCCGTCGAGGGCCCCGTTCAGGGCTTCGCTGCTCACCCAGATGTCGTCTTCGCCTTCCGCCATCACCACGTAGGCGAAGCGTGAACTGACATGGTCTACGACACCTGTTTTGCTGGTGGTTTTGGCGTGAAACTTATAGGCGCCGTTGCGCAGTTGCTGGGCTACACCGGTTTCGGCGAGGTGATCCAGCATGGCGGGAATGGCTTCCTCCGCGTGGCGGTTCCGCAGGCCGAGCTTCTTGCCGATTTCTTTGGCCGAAAAAGCTTTTCCCTTGTTGAACTGAAGAAACTGGATTATAGTCGTTTTTAAGTCGGCGGTTGGCTTGCTTCTCTTTTCTCTGCTATCTCTGCGGGATTCCTGATCCCGGTTTTTGGTATTCTCTTTTCTTGTTTTCATCAAATGCTTTTACGGAAACACCTTTGTTTCCTGTTCAATATATGGGTATTAATCGTTTATTAAAATAAAAAGATTGGCCCAAATATATAAACCAAAAGCACAGGATTAGGTTCCTGTGCTCATAAGTAGTAATAAATCCATTTTCAGGCCCGGCGGCCAGCTCTCTTGCCGCTAACCTCCATGCTACCGGCTCCGGGTTCCAGACCAGGGGCCTCTTTCCTTCTGGCGTTGCGGTTGGCAATCAGCAGGACAATAATACCGCCAAGCACAGCCGGTATGCTGAGCCACTGCCCCATGTTCAGCACCAGATTTTTTTCAAAGTCTACCTGATCTTCCTTTAAAAACTCGTAGAAGAACCGCAGGCCGAATATGTAAATCAGAAAAATGCCCAGCAGGCTGCCTTCCGGAGTTTTTTCTTTTTTACGTTTCCAGTACCAGAACAGGAAGAAGAAGAGGATCAGACAGGATATGGCTTCGTACAACTGCGCCGGGTGGCGCGGCAGCTGGTCTACCGCCGTGAACACAAACGCCCAGGGCACATCCGAAGGCAAACCAATGATTTCGGAATTCATCAGGTTGCCCAGCCGGATACAGCAACCGGCCAGCGCAACCGTAATCACGATCCGGTCCACTACCCAAAGGTAACTCTGGTCTTTCTTTTTGCGGGCATACAGCCAGAGGGCAAACAAGATTCCTATCGTGGCACCATGGCTGGCCAGGCCACCTTTCCAGATTTTCAGGATCTCAATGGGGTTGCTCAGGTAATAATCGGGCTCGTAAAACAGGCAGTGGCCGAGCCGGGCTCCGATGATAGTTGACAGGACCATGTACACCGTCAGCGTTTCGACGTCACTTTCCGGTTTGCCCTCCTTTCTGAATATATGAATCAGTATCTGCTGGCCGATCAGGAAGCCCAGGGCAAACAACAGGCCGTACCAGCGGATGGAAAAATATTCGGTATCAAGTATTTCCGGTGATACGTCCCAGGTAATGTACTGCAGAAAGCTGAGCATGGGAAAGAAATTATAAATTTTAAATGCTGAATTCTGAATGAAAAATGAAAGTAAAATAGTCTCCTGACAGGCAGACCTGTTCATTAAGCATTGCGCATTCAAAATTAAGCATTTAACACTTTCTTATTTTACTTCTTCATAATCTACATATTCGCCGCCATTGAATCCGCTTCTGCGGTGCCGGGCTTCTTTTTCGGGAATAGGCTCTACGTAGATGTGGCCTTTTTTCTGACGGGGCCGGGGAGCCGCCTGCGCCTGCTTCTGCCGGCGCACTGATTCAGTGCCCATCATCCAGAAGACGGTGCGGAAAACGAAGTTGCCTACTTTGATGATGACAAAAAGCAGGATGAAGGTGATGAGGGCGATTTTGAGCAGTAATCCCACGGTATTTTACATTAAGGTTTGAGTCTCTTTTTCTTGAATCTACTTTCTATAACAGAAACCGGCCGGAAATATTCACCCGTACCGCGTTATCCGGCAAAAATTTCCTGCATATCCAGCGTAATGCCATTGGTCGGATCAGTCAGCGTCCCTTCGTGGAAGACGGCAATATTGCCATCCGGCGTCAGGATAAAGATGGTTTCAACGAAAGGTTGCACGAACCAGCATGACTTCACTCCGGCGGCAAAGTAAGCCGCAAACTTGGTCTGAAATGTTTCAATACCCTGCGAAGGAGAAAGTATTTCTATGGCAGTAAGCGGAGGTTCCGTCATGTTTTTGATGTCTTGCTGCCAGCTGGGTTTTCTCTTTGAATAAATGCAGATGTCAGGCGTGTATGACTCCCCATTGAGTTTAAGAGAAAGCTCAGACAGAGAAGAGTATTCCTGGCGGTACTTAGCCCAAAGCAAACCCGTCAGGTTGCTTTGCACGGCGGAGTGGTTGTAACTTGGCATGGGTTTTCCCCTTTCGGCTTCGTACGAACTGACTGGGTTTTCGCTGGTGATTACGTCCGGTGCCATATCTTCAACTGGTAAGTCACTACAAATTACGTAAAAATAAATCCCCCGGATTGATTCTGCCCGGAGGATTTGACATTAAGGGGCCAGTACACTCCCCGGACCGTTGTCAGTGAAACACTGACAACGGTCCGGCGGCCTTCATTCAAAATCCATAATTCAACATTCCCGCAGGGCCTACCGGCTCAGGTAAAGGTTCCGCTCAGCGTACACATTTACGAAGAAATCGTCCTGCAAATCTTCAATGAAGTAGATGGCCTCGCCGGTGGACTTCATTTCGGGACCGAGTTCCTTGTTTACGTTTGGAAATTTATTGAACGAGAACACCGGAATCTTGATGGCGTAGCCGTGCTTCTTCGGGTTAAAAGTAAAATCCTTTACCTTCTTTTCGCCCAGCATTACCTTGGTGGCGTAGTTCACGTACGGCTCGTCGTAGGCCTTGCAGATAAACGGCACCGTCCGCGATGCCCGCGGGTTGGCCTCGATCACGTACACCATTTCGTCTTTGATGGCAAACTGAATGTTGATCAGGCCCACCGTTCTCAGCGCCAGGGCAATGGTACGGGTGTGCTGCTCGATCTGCCGGATTACGTTTTCGCTCAGATCAAAGGTCGGCAGTACCGCGTACGAGTCGCCGGAGTGGATGCCGGCCGGCTCAATGTGCTCCATCACACCAATGATGTACACGTCTTCGCCGTCACAGATGGCATCGGCTTCCGCTTCAATGGCGCTTTCGAGGAAATGGTCCAGCAGCACCTTGTTGTTGGGCATGTCCTTGAAAATTTCGATTACGTGGTTCTCCAGCTCCTTCTCGTTGATCACAATCTTCATGCCCTGGCCACCCAGCACGTAGGAAGGCCGCACCAGCAGCGGGAAGCCAAGTTCGTGGGACAGTTCCAGCGCCTCGTCGGCGTTTTCAATGGTGCCGAACTTCGGGTACGGAATGTTGTTTTCGCGCAGCAGCGTGGAAAAACTGCCCCGGTCTTCGGCCAGGTCCAGTGCCTCGTAGCTGGTGCCGATGATTTTGATGCCGAACCGGTGCAGCTTTTCGGCCAGCTTCAGGGCTGTTTGTCCGCCCAGCTGCACAATTACGCCTTCCGGCTTTTCGTGCTGGATGATGTCGTAAATGTGCTCCCAGAACACCGGCTCAAAGTACAGCTTGTCGGCAATGTCGAAGTCGGTAGATACCGTTTCGGGGTTGCAGTTGATCATGATGGTTTCGTAGCCGCACTCTTTGGCTGCCAGTACGCCATGCACGCAGGAGTAATCAAACTCGATGCCCTGCCCGATGCGGTTCGGTCCCGAGCCCAGCACCACCACTTTCCTGCGGTCCGACACGACTGATTCGTTTTCCAGTCCGGCTAAGGTTTCGCCTTCGGGCGCAAGGGCAAACGTAGAATAGTAATACGGCGTCTGGGCTTCAAATTCGGCGGCGCAGGTATCCACGCATTTATAGACGCGCTTGATACCCATTTCATTCCGCTTGTTGTATACTTCACTCTCCAGGCACTCGAGCAGGTGGGCAATCTGCCGGTCGGCGTAGCCTTTGCTCTTGGCCTCAAACAGCAGGGAAGCCGGCAGGGTATCCAGGTCGTATTTTACGATCTCTTTCTCCAGCAGGATCAGTTCTTCCAGCTGGTGCAGGAACCACGGATCTATTTTGGTCAGCTTCTGAATGGTACTGAAGGAGATGCCCAGCTTGAAGGCGTCGTAAATATGGAAGAGGCGGTTCCAGCTCGGGTGCTCCAGGCTATGCAGCAAGGCTTCGCGGTCTTTCAGCTCCTTGCCGTCGGCCCCGAGGCCGTTGCGCTTGATTTCCAGCGACTGACAGGCTTTCTGCAAGGCTTCCTGAAAGTTGCGGCCGATGCCCATCGCTTCGCCTACTGACTTCATCTGCAGGCCCAGGGAACGGTCGGCACCCTTGAACTTATCAAAGTTCCAGCGGGGCACCTTCACGATTACGTAGTCGATGGCCGGCTCAAAGAAAGCTGACGTGGTGCCGGTAATGGCATTGTTGATCTCATCCAGATTATACCCGATGGCCAGCTTGGCAGCAATTTTAGCAATCGGATAGCCCGTTGCCTTGGAAGCCAGGGCAGATGACCGCGACACCCGCGGATTGATTTCAATGACAATGATTTTGTCGTCTTCCGGATTGACGGAAAACTGGATGTTGCAGCCGCCGGCAAACTTGCCAATACCATCCATTGCCTTGATGGCAAGGTTCCGCATCTCTTGGTACAGCGTATCCGGCAGGGTCATGGCCGGTGCCACCGTAATGGAGTCGCCGGTGTGGATGCCCATCGGGTCGAAGTTCTCGATGGAACAGATGATGATGAAGTTGCCGATGCTGTCGCGCAGCAGCTCCAGTTCGTACTCCTTCCAGCCCATGATGCTCTGCTCGATCAGTACTTCGTGCACCGGCGAGGCGTGGAGACCGTGGTTGAGGGCTTTGTCAAAATCTTCGGGTTTGTTTACGAAGCCGCCGCCGGTGCCGCCCAGGGTGTAGGAAGGCCGGATCACCAGCGGAAAGCCGATGTCCTGGGCAATTTCCTTGCCTTCCAGGAAAGAACGGGCCGTTTCGCCCTTGCAGACGTTTATGTCCAATTCAATCATCTTCAGCCGGAAGTTTTCCCGGTCCTCGGTTGTCTCGATGGCTTTTATGTCCACGCCGATAATCCGTACGCCGTGTTGCTTCCAGATGCCGGCCTTTTCGCAGTCAATGGCAAGGTTAAGGGCCGTTTGTCCGCCCATGGTCGGCAGTACGGCGTCTATCCTGTGCTTATCCAGAATTTCCCGGATATACTTCTTTTCCAGCGGCCGCAGGTAAATGTGATCGGCCGTGACGGGGTCCGTCATGATGGTAGCCGGATTGGAATTAATCAGGATCACTTCAATGCCTTCTTCCCGCAGTGAACGGGCTGCCTGCGAACCGGCATAGTCAAATTCGCAGGCCTGACCAATGACAATTGGGCCGGAGCCAATGATAAGTACAGATTTGATGGAATTATCTTTGGGCATGGATGGGTTTGGTTAAATCCCGCAAAATTACGGTAAAATGTAATGAGTCACCGGGATAAACAGCCCTCCGGTCCCTAAAATTTCATCACCTGAAAATATTACTGCTATTGCACTGTAGCTGTGACTAGCCACCGACCAGAATTGAAAAAGCAGCTTCAAAAACCTTTCCCGGCTCCACCCGCTGAACGAGTTCTTTCTCCGCCATTGAAACCGGCTTGTCCACCGTATCAGCGCAGCCCAGCCACGGCTCGATGCACACGTACGGCGCAGCTGGTTTTGCCCAGAGGCCCAGGTAGGGGAAAGGGGCAAACTCCACCGACAGGGAATGCGGATTTTTGGCGCTCCGGATCGTTACCTTCCGCGACTGAAGGTGCTTGAATACCAGTGCATCTTCATTGAAAATGTCTTTGGTCAGGTGCAGCTTCCGGCCGTCCAGCCGTACCGGCCCGGTTTCGCCGGTAAAGTAGCTGTCGTCAGAGAGCAGGTGGCGGTCCAGCGAGGTGTCGGCTTCAAATTCGAGGTAGTAATCGGCGTATTCTTCGCCGGGCAGGAACGGCACGTTAAACGCGGGATGTCCGCCTACCGCAAAGTAAACCGGCTTGTCGTCTTCGTTCAGCACGCGGTAAGTTACCTTCAGGCTGCCGGCTTCCAGAGCATATACCACCCCAAACACGAACTTGTACGGATAAATTTTCAGCGTCTCCGGGCTGTAGCGCAACGTAAAAGTAGCCTGGGCAGGGGAACTTTGCTCCACCGTAAATCCGGAATTGCGTGCGAAGCCATGCCGCTCCATCGGGTAGGCGGTGCCGTTTACCATTATTTGTTTGTTCAGACTTTCCCCGACCGTCGGAAAAAGGTTGGGTCCGTGCCACGGCCACACCGCCGGATCAGCCTGCCAGAGGTGTTCAATGCCGGTTTGCCTGTTGAGCAGAGAGGTGAGTTCCGCGCCTTTGGTACGGACCGATACTTTCAGGAATTCGTTTTCGAGGGTAGTCATGGGAAGGTTGGGCAGTTTGGTGAGCAAAATAATACATTACGGTTGCGGTAGTATACTTGATCAGCCTTTGATAGATTTACTGTAAATAAAAGTCCGGGAGTTTCCAGAAAATGATCTGCCGGATAAAAAAACTTTACCCGATGAGCAAAGGCGCCAACAATTTATGGCTGGGGAATGTAAAGGAAGGCATCGTATCGTCGTGGCAGGGGCTGAAGGTGACGCTGAGGCACATCTTCGAAGCCCGCAGGAGCCGTACACCAATTGGCATTGCCAACCCGGAGTATTTCGGCCAGCCCACCGGCATTGTCACGCTGAAGTACCCGTACGAGGCCCTGCCCGTGCCCGACAATGGCCGCTACCGGCTGCACAACCAGATGGAAGACTGCATCGTGTGCGACAAGTGCGCCGAAATCTGTCCGGTGGACTGCATCGAAATCGAGGCCGTAAAGTCGCCCGAAGAAATCCGCAAGACTTCCGACGGCCATTCGGTCCGGCTCTACGCCGCCAAGTTCGACATTGACATGGCCAAGTGCTGCTTCTGCGGCCTTTGCACCACGGTGTGCCCCACTGAATGCCTGACCATGACCAAAACCTACGACTTCAGTGAGTTCCGGCTGGACAACATGAATTACCACTTTGCTGACTTATCGCCGGCAGAAGCGGGAGAGAAGCAGAAGGCGTACGAAGATTTTCAGGCCGCAAGGCTGGCGGCCAAAGAAGCGGCCCGCAAGGAAAATGCCGTTCCGGAAGCAGAAGCCACTGATGCGGCAAAGACGGATACTGCCGCTGTGGCTCCGGAGCCACCTGCCCCTACACCGGCCAAACCGGTAATGAAACGACCCGTCATCAAACCAGTCATCAAAAAACCCGATCCCGAAGCATGAATCTGCCCCAGTTGCTGCTGTACGTCTTTGCCGGGCTGACGGTGATCTCAGCGGCTGGCGTACTTCTGTTCCGCAACGTGCTGTACGCAGCTTTTTCGCTGCTACTGACTTTTCTGGGCGTGGGGGCGCTTTATGTACTGGCGGGTGCCGACCTGCTGGCCGTGGTGCAGATTGTGATTTACGTCGGCGGCGTGCTGGTACTGCTCATTTTCGGCATTATGCTCATGCAGCGCACTGCCGGACAAGGACCAGTGTCTGGTACCGGAAACCGGTTTGTGGGGTTGCTGGCAGCGGGTAGCCTGTCTGGGCTCCTGTTCAAGGTAATCATGGGTGTAAATGCCCGGAGCATCGGGTGGATAGGCCGGGCCGAAGCCGCGGAAAAAATGGTAACCCAGACCACTCTTCCCGCTATCGGCCTGAACCTGATGACCACCAGCGTACTGCCCTTCGAAGTGGCCGCTATCCTACTGCTGGTCGCCCTGATCGGGGCGGCGTACATTGCGGGAGGGGATTAAAGGGTTGAATGGCTGAGCTGTTGTATTTGCTTGTTGATTACCATTGAAAAGACGAAAACATGAAATACATTGTTAACCTGTGCTTTATCTTGATTATAGGTATTTCTACATCGTGTCAAAGACTTGCCAAAAAGCAGGATGCTGTTACCTATACAATGAAAGACTACCTTGAAGTAGCAGAATATAATCGGAAAGCTGAGAAAGAATTTCAAGAAACCGGCATAGCCAGGTATCCCTACGTCATCGAGATCAGCAAAAGGAATAAGCACCTGACCTTCATAGGAACCCGTCACACCAGAGAAATAACCCGGCAAGCTGATAGCATTGACAACGCGTTCAGAAGACAGCAGCCTCAGATTGCCCTCAATGAAGGGGGATCAGTTAAACAAATCTATACCAGCCGTAACGAAGCGATTCAGAAAAACGGTGAAACAGGACAGCTCAAATACTTATGTGACAGTATTGGCATTCCCATGTTAAACGGGGATTTAAACCTGGCCAGTGAAGTAAAGGCGTTGTTTGAAAAACATGGCAGAAAAAATGTATTGCTTTACTTAGCCCATGAACGATTCTTGGACCTGTATATCCATAGTTGGATTGATACCACAGCCGGACTGGAAAAGTCCTACCAAAAAGAGTTTGTGGATTACCTGCAAAACAATGGGGTCAAACTTAGAAAAGAAGAAAAACAATTCTCTTATATCAAGCAAGCATACCAGGACTACTTCAAGGAGCCCTTCAATATAAAAACGATTCCAACTGAAAAGTTCTACTTCCTCCATGATGCCGGAGAACTGACCCGGATCGGCCGAAGTTCAAAAGTGGTCAGAGACATTGGTTTGCTCAAGAAAATAGAAGAAGCGCTTGAATCGTATGATCGGGTATTTGTTGTATTTGGAGGTGCTCATGCTTTTGTCTTAGAACCCGCTTTGCATCAAGTCATGGAAAAGCAAAAAAACCAATAACGTCCTGAAACACTACTGCTTTGTAACCTTAATTATCACAACCTGTTTAGTACATTATTAGCTAAGTAGGTTGATATTTTTCAGCCATCTTTCCTTACTGTCATTCCCGGAGGGAATCTTCGTGGTTTTGGGTAAACTTCGCCTTACACTACGAAGATTCCCTCCGGGAATGACAGTAAGGAAAGATGGCTGAAAAAAGAAAAAAAGGAACTGAAGTTCAGTTAAAATACCAGAAACAACTGTAGGGATAATGACAAAAAACACTTAAGATTAAATATCCAGCCATTCAGCCATACAGCCATACACTCCCAACCCCCTGACTCCCCTGACCCTCTACCTCCTCACCGCCGCCTGCCTGTTCTGCCTGGGCCTGGCAGCCGTAATCACCCGGCGCAACGCCATTGTGGCGCTGATGGGCATCGAACTGATGCTGAACGGGGCTAACCTGAATCTGGTGGCCTTCAGCCGCTTTGATCCCGACCGCCTGCAGGGGCAGATGTTTGCCCTGTTTGTAATTGTGGTGGCCGCCGCCGAAGCAGCCGTGGCGCTGGCCATTCTGCTGAAGGTGTTTGGTTATTTCCGCACGGTCGAACTGGATGAAGTGACCAGGCTGAAGGGATAGGCAGGCAACCGTCCGGATCAGGATGCCAGACCACAGACAGCAGAGTGACCAATTGTCTTACACCCAGGCAGTAGTGCGGGCAGGTTGGTTGTAAAAACACTATCTTTGCGGCTGCGTTTGCAATAGTTGGATAGATTTTTGTGCTGCGCTTCCCAAATGAAACTTCTCGACCGGTATATTCTGAAGAAATTTCTCTCGGCTTTCTTTTTCGTGGTGCTGGTGCTTATTTCCATTATCGTTGTAATTGATTTTACGGAAAAGAACGACGACTTTATCAAGCGGAACGCCGATGCACATTCAATCATCTTTGATTACTACCTGAACTTCATTCCTTATTACGCCAACCTGCTGAGCCCGATCACAGTGTTCATTGCCACGGTGTTCGTAACGGCCCAGCTGGCCTCCCGTACTGAGATCATCGCCATTCTGAGCAGTGGCGTGAGTTTCCGGCGGGTAATGGTGCCTTACCTGATTGGTTCTGCCATTATCGGCGGCATTATTTTTTATCTCAACGGCTGGGTAATTCCCGACGCCAATAAGGTGCGCGTAGAGTTTGAGAAAAAATACCTCAAAGACCAGTTCTACAACGTTGACCGTAACATTCACCGGAAGGTGGCGCCCGAACTGTATGCCTATATGGAAAGCTACGACAACTCCCGCGACGTCGGCTACCGGTTTACGCTGGAGTGGATTGAGGGCACCGAACTCAGGAAAAAGATTGAAGCTGAACGGGTTGTCTGGCAACCCAATACCGAAAAATGGCGGCTGGAAGCTTACAAAACCCGCACATTCGACGGTATGAAGGAAACCTTTACCACCGGTAACTTCATAGACACTACCCTTAACATGAACCCCAGGGACTTTGGCAATAACTACGCTCTGCATGAAACTTTTACCCTGCCGGAGCTGGACCGCTTCATTGCCCAACTCCGCGACCGGGGCGACGATGGGGTAGCCACCTATCTGATTGAGAAGTATGTTCGCTTTACCAGTCCGTTTGCGATGGTTATCCTGACGCTGATTGGCGTGATTGTATCGGCGCGGAAGGCGAGGGGAGGAGTGGGGCTGCAGATTGCCATTGGCTTCGTGCTGGCTTTTGTGTACATTCTGTTCTTCATCATGAGTAAAAGCGTGGCGCAGGTGGGTTCCCTCAATCCGATCCTGGCCGTCTGGCTGCCCAACATTGTCTTCAGCATCATCGGAACGGTTATGTACTTTACCGTACCACGGTGAGATTTTAAATGTTTAATTTTGAATTTTAAATGAAGCTGACACCAACTCCTCTTTTCATCCAGCATTCAAAATTTAAATTTCAAAATTTCCCTTGTCTTCTCCTGCCCCGAAAGATTACCTGCACCTCCACTTCATTGTCCTGATCTGGGGATTTACGGCCATACTGGGTCTGCTGATCTCCATCCCGGCAGTGGAGCTGGTCTTCTACCGGACGTTGCTGGCCTTTGGGCTGCTGGCGGGCGTGGTCAAAGCGCAGGGGAAAAGCTTCCGTTTGTCGCGGAAGCACCTGACGATTATGCTGGGCACGGGTGCGCTGATCAGTGCGCACTGGATCTTGTTTTTTGCGGCGGCGCGGGTGGCTACCGCCTCCGTCTGTCTGGCGGGAATGGCGACCTGCTCCCTTTGGACGGCCATTCTGGAACCCCTTTCGCAGCGTCGCCCCATTCGCGGAATCGAACTTTTCCTCGGCATATTGGTGGTAGCGGGACTTTATGTGATCTTTCATTTTGAATTTGACCACGCCCCTGGCCTCACCATGGCCATTGCTTCGGCGATGCTGGCCTCCATTTTTACCATCATCAATGGCCGCTACACCCACCGCTACGAGGCTCAGGTAATTACGCTGTACGAAATGGGCGGCGCTTTCGTGAGTACTGCCCTGTTTTTGCCCTTTTACCGCACTACGCTGGCCGAAGGCGGGCAGCTGCAACTGGTTCCGGTGGCTACCGACTGGCTGTACATTGCTCTGCTGGCCGGTGTCTGCACGGTGTACGCCTACTCGGCGGCAGTGCAGCTGATGAAGAAGTTCTCAGCTTTTGCCATCAACCTGACCGTCAACCTGGAGCCGGTGTACGGCATTGTACTGGCCTTCCTTTTTTTCGGTGAAAAGGAAAGAATGACACCCGGCTTCTACCTTGGCACGCTGGTGATTCTGCTGGCCGTGCTGGCCTACCCGGCCCTCAACCGCTGGAAAGCAACCGGTACGCTGATCAGGAATTAGTTATCAATGCCTGGTTTTTCAGAAGTCAGCGCACCGTCAGTCAAACTGCCGTATTATGCTGAACTGGCTGACTTTTCAGGATCCTGGTCTTTCCGGGTTATTCATCAGCCTTACACCAAACCGGCGGTACCCCAGCCAAAGCACCCATCCCAACACCAGCAACGACCACAGCCGGATTGTTACCACCAGCAGGACCTCCATCATCTTCCATCCGCCGAGCCAGGCTGCTGCCAGCTTTGCTGCCAATCCGGGCTGCCAGTCAGGTGGGTTGACCGGAGTTTGAATTTTCTCCTGAACACCGGTGATGGGCTGGTAAATGCCCAGTTTTACCGTACTGTACCTCACCTGATCGGCAAGTGCCAGATTCCGGATGGTTCGTCCGTCGGTTTCCTGCTGGAGGGCCAGCCGGCTGTTTTCTCCTTTCAGGGTTTCCTCCAGTTTGCGGCCCCGGCTGTTGATGGCTCCCTCGTACCGTTTTTCAGCGTCCGCTGCGCGGTCGGTCCGGAGTTTATTCTCCAGAAGTTGCAGACTCACCTCATCAGCATTCACAATGCGGTAATCCAGAAACAGCACCTGCCGCCCCAGTTCCCGCAGCAGACTGTCGAGGTTTTGGTTGGGTACGCGCAGGGAAAGGTTGTTTTCTACCCGATACTCGGAGGTTTTGAGCAGGGAGTCGGGGGCAATCTGCACGGTGTGGCTACTGACCACGGAGCTGGAGAGGTGATTGCTGGTAATAAATCCGCCGTACTTACCCGCCAGGTCCTCTATGGTGTGCGTAGTCCGGGTCACGTCCTGCACCCTGAATTTAAGATCGGCGGTACGGATAAACTGCCGGCCGGAAGCCTCCTGGGCCGGAACAGCCGCTGTGGTGTCGGCGGCGGTGTAATTAATGCTGCTGTTTTCCCGAACAGCTTCGGATTCGTGCCGGCTGCTGCACCCGACACAAAGGCAGGCCAGTACTGCCCATACAGGCAGAAGGAGATCAGACATTTTGCGCATGGCAAAGTCAGTTTAAGAAGGTGAAGAATAGTCAGAAAGGCAGGCCTGCCAATGTGCGCTTGATACAGCGCAAGGCAAAAGGTAACCTGATATTTTTATAGGGAAAGGGCTGGATAACGGCTGCTGGCAGCTATTGATGGGTCAAATCTGCCACCAAACCAATTTTTTCATGAAAATAATAACCAAAACTAGCCTTCCGCACGTAATTGGTTGGAAGCATTTCCAGTTTTTTCTGAAAATCTTCCAAATCAGTACTCAGAAAGGCGGAATCGCGGTAAGCACCCTATAAAGCCCTTAAAATCTGAAAATGTGTTTTATATTTAAAAAGAAAGGACTCTTCGTATGCTAGCTATGAGTTACCGGGGACCCCAGCGGGTCCGGATTGATCAAAAGCCCATGCCCGAAATACTGCACCCCCAGGATGCTATTGTGCGCGTAACCCGCTCCTGTATCTGCGGGTCTGACCTCCATTTGTACAACGGCAATGTGCCCGACACCCGGGTGGGGGAGACGTTCGGGCACGAATTCATCGGCGTGGTGGAAGAAATCGGCCCCGACGTGCATAAGCTGAAAGTAGGCGATCAGGTGATTGTGCCCTTCAACATTGCGTGCGGAGAGTGTACCTTCTGCAAGCAGGAGCTGTACGGCAACTGCCACGAATCGAATCCGCAGGCCACGGCAGTAGGCGGCATTTTTGGTTATTCACACATCGCCGGCGGGTACAATGGCGGGCAGGCGGAATATGTCCGCGTACCTTACGCCAACGTAGGGCCGACCGTTATACCAGACTGGATGCACCCGGATGATGCAGTACTGCTGACCGACGTAGTGCCTACCGGTTACCAGGCGGCAGAAATGGGCGGTATTCAGAAGGGCGATACCGTAGCCGTGTTCGGAGCCGGCCCGGTGGGCATCATGGCCGCCCGGAGTGCCTGGCTGTTTGGGGCAGGACGCGTAATTGTATTTGATCAGGAGGAGTACCGGCTTGATTTTGTGCGGAAATTTGCCCAGTGCGAAGCCTACAACTTTAAATCTATAGAAGACCCGGTCGTCTTCATGAAAAAAACAACGGATTCGCTGGGAGCCGATGTTTGCATTGATGCGGTAGGAGCGGAAGCAGCCGGCAGTGCCATGCAAACCATTACCGGTAGAAAGCTACTGCTGCAGGCAGGTTCTTCCACGGCGCTGCAGTGGGCCATCAATTCGGCGAAAAAAGGAGGAATTGTATCCATAGTCGGCATATACGGACCTACGGGCAATCTGGTGCCGATCGGCAACGTGGTCAACAAGGGTTTGACCATCCGGGCCAACCAGGCCTCCGTCAAACGGCTGCTGCCAAGATTGATCGAACACATCAGGAACGGTGTACTCAGCCCCCGGCAATTGATTACGCACCACATACCGCTGGAAGAAATTTCCGACGCGTATCGCATTTTTTCCGACAAGCTGGATAACTGCATCAAACCTGTTCTTATTCCCCCATCCGCCAGAATCTAAACAAAGAACGAACATGGAAAACCAGGAAAAAGATTATTCACATATCAAGGGCTGGGGCATAGATGCTGATCCGAAAAACGACCCCACCTACCCGATGAGAAAACGCTCCAACGACGAGCACAACGGCTACGGCTGGAAAAGGCCTCCCCAGCAGCCGATAGACATAGAGGTGCTGCATTCCAACGAACGGCCCAATGTAACGGCCGTGTTTGGCACCTCTGCACCGCCCTCCGGCCTGAGCGGCATGATCCGCCGGTACGCTTTCAGATACGGTGAGGGCAGCTTTGCCCACTGGCTGCCTTTGCTCATGGCCGACCGGGTCAATGTAGTCGAAGGCATTCTGGATGACTTCAGGCGCGGCCGTGTTCCCAATATTTTTGCCGAACGGGGCGGAAAAGCGGAGTGGAAGCACAACCCGAAGGGAATGGTGCAGAAAGTGGCAATCGGCGTAGTCGTCGTAACGGCGGTGGTAGCCCTGCTGTCGCGCAGGAGCCGGAGTTCAGAAAGCTGATAAGTCAGGGAAGTTCTCTGCTTATATGGCAGCAAAAGCCCGGGCAAAAATTTGTCCGGGCTTTTGCGTGTAAAAAAGTGAGTATATAAGGGCCACATGTACGGCCGTAATTCACGAAATCTTCGGGTACTCCCACGACCCACGGTAGGCGCGGCTGAGCAGCTTGCTGGCTTCGGCGTCGTTGGGAATGATCTCTTTCTCACCGTCCCAGCTAATGCTGCGGCCGAGCTTATAAGAGAGCATGCCCAGCAGGCTCATGGCCGTGGACCGGTGGCCTGTCTCAATGTCGCACACGGGCAGCCGGTTGGTTTTGACTGAAGTCAGAAAATCCGTCCAAAGCTCCCGGATGTTCTGGTCGTCGGGCTTGTTGAGCTTTGCCGGTTCGTGAATGGTCTGCTTCTTCTTGTCCGAGGGGTAGAACGTCCAGCCTTCCTGCCAGCCCATGTGAAAGGTGCCTTCCGTACCGTAAAAGTAGCAGCCCACGTTTTCGCCTTTCTCGGCGTTGTTGCCCGCAAACATCCGGTGCTCCCAGCTCACGGTAAAGTCTTCAAACTGATACGTGGCCACCTGATGGTCAGGCGCATCGGTACTGTCGCGGCGGATGGCCCGGCCGCCAGTGGAGAATATCTTCTTCGGATGCTTTTCTTCCGTCCACCAAAGTATCTGATCCAGCCAGTGAATACCCCAGTCGCCAAGCATGCCGTTGGCGTAGTCCAGGTACTGCCGGAATCCGCGGGGGTGCATTTTGGTATTGTATGGCCTAAGCGGCGCCGGGCCGCACCACATATCCCAATCCAGTCCTTTGGGGGTCTCCGAATCGGGTACTACCTCGCCGGGGCCGCCGCCGTAATGCACAAAGGCCCGTACCATGCCGATTTTGCCGGCCTTGCCCGATTTCAGAAACTCCATGCCCGAAACGTTGTGCGGCGAGATACGGCGGTGCGTCCCTACCTGCACCATCTTGCCATGTTTGCGGGCGGCATTCACCATAGCCCTCCCCTCCATCACCGTGTGGCTGATGGGCTTTTCCACGTACACGTGCGCCCCCTGCTGCACGGCGGCAATGGTAATCAGCGGATGCCAGTGGTCGGGCGTAGCCACAATCACAATTTCGGGCTTTTCCCGGCTGAGCAACTCCCGGTAGTCGCCGTAGATCTTCGGCTTGTCGCCGTTGAGTCTGGTCACTTCAGCGGCGGCCGGTACCAGATAATTATGGTCTACATCACAGAGGGCAACAACTTTGGATTCGCCGGCCTGCATGGCCTCCCGCAGGATGTTCATGCCCCACCAGCCGGTGCCGATCAGGGCGGTGCGGTATCTGGTGGTGCGGCTAAGGGCAGGCATCAGGGGTAAGGCAGAAAAAACAGTGCTTGCAGCGGTTGCTTTTACAAATTCACGGCGATTCATGATCGTGTTTCCGGGGTTATAGTAGCTAAAGAAATGAATTTTACGGAAATATGGCCTAAAATGCAATGTTTCGCGTATAGAGGTTATATTTTATCCTGAATCCGGTAATTTTCACGATTATCCAGCCAGCCCGTTCTCAATGAAACTCCTCCGGGGTTACCTCCTGCTATTCTACCTGCCGGTAATATACCTGCTCCTGACCTCCGGACCGGCCTTTGCCCAGGAAGGCAGGTTCTGGCGATGGGCCAAACGGACGGCGGTCCGGTTTTCGGGCGACTCCCTTCCTCCGGAGAAGCCACGGTTCCTGGTCTACCCTACCCTTGCCTACTCTCCGGAAACGAGTCTGGAACTGGGCTTTTCGTCGCTGCTGCTTTACCACGCCAAAAAGGACATACGGAACCGGCTCAGCGAGGTGCAGGCATTTACCTTTATCACATTCAAGGGACAATATGGCCTCTGGTTTGATCACGCCCTGTATGGCAACCAGGACAAGTGGTTTTTTCTGGGCAGGCTGCGTTTTCAGCGGTTTCCGCTGCTGTACTTCGGCATCGGCCCCAATACCACCGAAGAAAATCCGGCAGTGATCGACGCCAGCTACATCCTGATCCGCGAAAGGGTGCTGCGTAAAATTGCCAACAACTTCTTCGGCGGGGTTGAGTTTGACTTTCAGCGCCTGGGCGGGGTGGATTTCCGGCAACCCGCTGAAAATCCCCATGCCTTGCCACGGGGCAGTGAAGGGTCGGCTAATTTCGGTATTGGCACCGGTCTGGTGTACGACAACCGGCACAACGTGCTCAATGTCCGCAAGGGTTTCTTCAGTGAACTGGCCTACCTGAACTACAACCGGCGCTGGGGCAGCGCATTTAACTTTCAAAATATAAATTTTGATTCACGCTACTACCATCCCTTCGGCAAGCAGGTGCTGGCGCTGCAAATGACCGGCAGCTTCGTATCCGGCGACGTACCTTTCAATCAACTGGCGCTGGTGGGCGGCGAAACCATCATGCGGGGTTACTACCTGGGCCGCTACCGCGACAAAAGCTACGTGGCGGCGCAGGCCGAATACCGCTGGCTGCCCTTTCCATTCAGCAAGCGGTTCGGCGGTGTGGCATTTGCGTCAGTGGGCACGGTGGCTCCGTCGCCCCGGCAGTTTCAGTTCCGGAATCTGCTGCCTACCGGCGGAGCAGGACTCCGTTACCTGCTGTTTGCCAAAAAAGACATCTTCCTGCGGTTCGACGTCGGATTTACGCCCGAAGGACCCGGCTTCTACATCTTTACCGGCGAAGCGTTTTAAGATAGACGGGAGACAGAAGATGTAAGACAGGAGAGTAAATACATCAGGACTTTCTCAAAAGTGGTCAGTGTGACACTGGCCACGGTCCGGCCGATACCCACCACGGTCACGTGTAGGGTATGGACCGCCGTTTGTGTCTCACAAACGGCAACCCGGAAGCGTTTTGAGAAAGTCCTGTACATGCACATGGACATTGTCCGGTGAAGCTCAATAACGGAATCAGGCCGCACCCGACCCGAGCTGAGACTGCGCGTCTTCCGGTCTCTTGTCTTACATCTTCCTCTTCTCACTACTTCGTCAGCAGTTCCTTTACCAGCCCGGAGATGACTTTGTTGTCGGCCTGACCGGCCAGTTCTTTGGTGGCGGCACCCATTACTTTACCCATGTCGCCGGGACCAGCCGCACCGGTGCGGGCAATGATGTCCTGCAAACGGGTACGTACTTCCGCTTCCGATAATTGCCTGGGCAGGTACCGTTCGATGATGGCCAGTTCGGTCAGTTCATTTTCCGCAAGGTCCCCGCGGTTCTGGGTCTTATAAATTTCTGCCGACTCGCGGCGCTGCTTGGCAGCTTTGGTGAGCAGCTTCATCTCTTCATCCGCCGACAGGGTGCCGTTGTTGCCTTCTTTGGTTTCTTCCAGCAGGATGAGTGACTTTATTGCCCGCAACGCCCGGAGGGCATCTTTGTCCTTGCTGAGCATTGCCTGCTTGATATCGGCTTCAATCTGTGGTTTGAGGGCCATAAGTAAAATAGTAATTTTAAATTATGAGTTTTAAATTTTTAATGAATCTATCATGCAAAATTGCGCGGTTGCATATTGATCCGGGCTTGAGAGCATGGGAACAGCTTCCGGATGTACGTTGTAAAATTAGGCTTTTAGGCTGAGAAGCGCTATTCCGGATTTTCGGGCACGTGCCGCGGGAAAATTCCCTGCGTATTTTTGCACCCCATCATCCCGTAGCCGGCATTCTGACTTCTATGCATACGTCTCCTTCCGTTCCCGTGATCAAATCCAAACTGCCGCAGGTAGGTACCACCATATTTACCGTGATGTCGCGGCTGGCCGTCCAGCACAATGCCGTCAACCTCGGGCAGGGTTTTCCAGACTTTGCCCCCTCACCGGAACTGGTGAACCTTGTGACCAAAGCCATGCAATCGGGTCACAACCAGTACGCGCCAATGGAAGGCGTAGTAGCCCTGCGGGAACAGATTGCCGTCAAAACCCAAAAGCTGTACGGTTTTGCTCCCGATCCGGTGGAGGAGATTACCGTTACCTCCGGCGGCACCGAAGCGTTGTACGCGGTCATCAGCGCCGTGATCCGGCCGGGCGACGAAGCCATTGTGCTGGAGCCGTGTTACGATAGCTATATTCCGGCCATTGAACTGAACGGCGGCGTGGCCGTGCGGGTACCGCTTACGCCCGGCACCTACGGACTCAACTGGGATTTACTGAAGCGAAGCATCAACAGCCGCACCCGGTTGCTGATGATCAACACGCCGCACAATCCGACGGGCACCATCCTGACGGCCGAAGACATGCGGCAACTGGCGGACCTGCTTCGTGATACGGATATTTTCCTGATCAGCGACGAGGTGTACGAGCACATTATTTTTGACGGAGAGCCGCACTGGAGTGCCCTGCGGGAACCGGCACTGCGGGAAAGGGCTTTCGTGGTGTCGTCGTTCGGCAAAACCTACCACACCACCGGCTGGAAACTGGGCTACTGCGTGGCTCCGGCCGCCCTGACCAAAGAACTCCGCAAAGTACACCAGTACCTGACGTTTTCGTCCTTTACGCCGGTGCAGCACGCCCTGGCAGAATACCTCCAGAACCCGCAGCACTACCTCCAGCTACCCGTTTTTTACGCCGGGAAACGGGATTATTTCCTGAAGCTGATGGCACAAACCCGCTTCCGGATGCTGCCGTGCCGGGGCAGTTACTTTGCCCTTGCCTCCTACGTCCACTTGTCAGATGAGTCTGACTACGATTTTGCGGTGCGCCTGACCAAAGAAGCCAGCGTGGCATCTGTGCCGGTTTCCGTCTTCTACCGGGACCGCACCGACCATAAAATTCTCCGTTTCTGTTTCGCCAAAAAGGAAGAAACGCTGGAGAGGGCCGTTGAGCGGCTGGTGAAGGTTTAGTTATTCGTTGCTGGTTGTTAGTTATTAGTGCTTCATGCTTCGAATAACCCGCAGTCGCCCGGCTCCTGCCGGGTGACGACTATCTGGAGGGCCTCCGGCCCGGAGAATCCAGAAGGATACGTTTCCGGAGGCCTGATCAGTTATAGCAGGCGTCACAGCCTTTCGGACAAGTTATATTGTCTTCTATACTACGGTACATTTATACTACGGTACATTCCGGCAAAGGACCTCACCCCCCGGCCCCCTCTCCATGGAGAGGCGGAGCCACAGCGGCGTTTTTCTCCCCTCTCCCCAGGAGCTACGATCAGAACATTTTTCTGACCAACTGTAAATCAGATCGTTGTGACTCCCCTCTCCCATGGAGAGGGGTTGGGGGTGAGGTCCCTGAGGAGGCAGAAACTGGTACATGTACCCTGGTATGGCCGTCTTCTATAAACTTGTTTGTCTCAACTGCCGTTTTGCGTATTACTGCCGCTCCAGTATATTCTTAACAAATAGCAGGCAGTTGCGTGCTTCCGGGCCAGAGGCCCTCCGGATAATTGCCACCCGGCAGGAGCCAGGCGGCTGCGCCTTTGCGCTTCTCCTTTGCGCCTTTGCGTGAAACTTTTATTACGCATTCTCCACCTTCACCTCCCCCTTCACCCGTATCGAAGTGCCCTCCTGGCTGATGACGGTGACCGGGGTGCCGGAATCGACGTATTCGCCGCGGGTGGCGGCGTCGTAAAGGGTGCCGTCAATCATGACTTTGCCGCTGGGACGCAGCACCGTGTAGGCAGTGCCCGTTTTGCCGATCATCTTCTCAGTGATGTAGGTAGAGGTGTAGCCATTGGCACTCTCCTGGGTATGCTGCAGGGAAATTTTCTTGAACTGCTTTGAATTGATCAGTCGTGCACCGGTAAATACAAACAACACCAGCGAACCTACCATGCCAAGGCTCACTGCCACCAGGGCACTCCAGAGCTTGCCGGTAGCCACGCCCGAAAAGTCAAACCAGTCGTTGTCCAGCATGATCAGCACCAGGGAGCCGGATACCAGCACCATACCGGAAATACCGGCCACGCCAAAACCCGGAATCACGAACACTTCGGCGGCCAGCAGCAGCACCCCGATTACGAGGGCAATGATTTCCCAGTTGGCAGCAAGGCCGTTGAGGTAATACGGTACCAGGTACAGAATGAGGGCTACCACTGCCGTAGCCAGCGGAAACCCGATGCCCGGCGTCTGCAACTCATAGTACAGCCCGCCCAGAATCAACAGAATCAGGATGCCGCTGATAAACGGGTTGAGCACGAAAGAAATAATGCGTTCGGTGAAGGAAAGCCCGTACCGGACCATTTCGTAATCCCGGATGTTGTTCTTTTCCAGGATTTCTTCAATGGAGTTTACCTGCCCTTCGCAGTAGCCGTGCCGGATGGCCTCAGAAGTAGTAAAGGTCAGCACATTACCGGCGGGAGAAATGCCTTCGATTTCGATGTCTTCGTCCACCATGGCTTCGGCAATGCGCGGATCACGGCCATTCGCCTCGGCCGTAGACCGCATCATGGACCGCATATATGACTGATATTTGTCGGGAGCGGCTTCGCCCGTGCCGCCCGTCACTACGGTAGCCGCGCCGATATCAGCGCCAGCGGTCATGTAAATACTGTCGCAGGCAATGGCAATGAGCGCCCCGGCCGATGCAGCATTGCGGTTGACAAATACATACACCGGCCTGGGAAAGGCCAGCATCTTCATCCGGATGGCGTCGCCGTCGTTAACCGTGCCGCCATAGGTGTCCATATCCACCACCACATAATCTGCCTCCGCCCGCTTTGCCTCGGCAAGGGCCAGCTCCACGTAACGGGTCATGCGCGGATCAATCTGATCCCGGATTTCGAGCACCAGAACCTTTGGCTTGCCAGCTGGCTTCTGAGCCCATATGGCCACGGGCAGCAGAAAAATCAGTATCAGTAGGATTAAATGAAATCGTTTCATAAAAGGCAGTACAAAGTCAGGCGTTACCGGCCATTACCGGCTCAGTAATATTTGCCTAAATATACGCAGCCGGACGCAATCTGTATCCCATCCCCCTATGCTCTTATGCCCGGTTAACCCGGTGTCGGCATGAGCTTCCCGTCTCTGCCCGACCTTCAGAGCACAATGCACCGGAACAAACAGAACCCCGTGAACTATTTGGGAGAAAATATCGTTTACAATATAAGAAAAGTGCAATAAAGCACACAGTTTTAAACAGTTGTTTCATTTTTTACCAACTCAGCCGCTATGAGAAGATTAAGTAACCTGGTAGGGGTACTAGCGTTGGTTTGGCTCGCTGGCTGTACGCCTGCCGTGATGGTCAACCACGACTATGACCGTTCGGTAAATTTCCGGAAGTATTCAACTTACCGGATTGAGCCCGCCAGAGCCGACGAAAAGGATCCCGTACTGAACAGCCAGCTGAACCAGCAGCGGATAGAAGAGGCCCTGAAGGCCGAGTTAAAATCCCGTGGCTACACGAATACCGACCAAAATCCTGAACTGGTGGTCCGCTACTTCACCGACGTGCAGAACGTGCAGGAAACGCAGGGTGGCAACAATATGGGTTACTGGGGCTGGTGGGGCCGTCCGAATAATACCTACACCCGCAACTACCGTCAGGCCCGGCTTATTGTAAACATGGTAGATGCCGCCAGCAACAAGCTTGTATGGCAAGGTTGGGCGGAAGGTGAGGAGAATAAATCCCGCCGGCAAGACCGCGACGCGCCGGTCCGGATGCTGATCTCACGCATTATGGAGCAATATCCGCACCGGGCCAGCTCATCCTACAATCAGGACGCTACCAGCCGGCGGTAATTTTAGCAACTTTCACAAAAAGGAGGCAGCCAGATGCTGCCTCCTTTATTATTCATAAATTTGTGATTTGTCAGAATAAGTTCTTTACTTACCTCATCGTGAGTTAAAGTGGTAGCCGACATAACCCGTGATGCCTGAAAACACTCGTCTTCCCGTAAGAGCAGGCATTACCCGCACCTGCATTACCGTCAGGATGAACGGGTATCTGACCTTTGCCCGGTCAGGGGTGAGCCTCGTATTATTGATTTCTTTTCTCATCTCTGTTTTTCTTCCTTCTCAATGCCAATATTCCGTACCCCGGGCCGGCGGTACAGACATTGCCATTGTCTTTCAGGAGCCAGACCCGGAGTCACTCCTTGCATACCTGCCGGGCTGTTGCCTGAATACCCGTCTGAGCATACCCGACCCAGAAGAAAGTGACCCGGAGCAAATCTCCAAAGTAGCCGAAGACTTTCTTCCTGATTCTCCCGGTGATCTCCTCGGCAGGGGTCGTTTGCTGATGCATGAAACAGCCCGCGCCTACATAAACGTGCAGTGGACATGCTATCCGCTGCAGCAATTCTCTCCTCCTCCCGAATTCCTTTGATGCTACCTTTGTGCCGGGTCTGCATAAAATTTGCCGGACGATATTTTCAGGTAGATTCCTGAGTCAAATAATTTAATTTTACTGGTTGTAAGCAAACAAATTCCTGATTGGCGGGTATATGCCTTATATACATTTACGCATCATGGCTAATCCGGGCTTTTTGCATTTTTTTGGGCAAAAACGGGTTCCCAGCGGGTCTGATGATCTTTTTCAGTAAAATTTGGTTTTGGCTATGAGTAGAAAAGTCCTGGCAGGCCCCTTTCGCAGGCGCGGTTGTACTATCATTTATATGCAGGTACACCGGTTAATAAAGTAACTTACAGAAGTTCAGAATCAGGCAACCTTCCAATACGTTACAATTAATTTAAAGAGAATATGACCTCCAAAAAAATCAAAGGATCTTTTGATCTGAGTTACATCCGCAATGACTTCCGGGGTGGCCTGGTAGCCTTTCTGGTAGCAGTTCCATTGTGCCTTGGCATTGCGCTGGCTTCGGGAGCACCGCTGTTTTCGGGAATTATCGCCGGCATTGTGGGTGGTCTGGTCGTTGGCGCACTCAGTGGCTCTGCCCTCAGTATTGCCGGACCCGCCGCCGGCCTGACCGTAATTGTGCTCAATTCTATTGAAAAGCTCGGCCAGTTTGATATTTTCCTGCTGGCTGTCGCCATAGCCGGGGTAATGCAGGTTATTCTGGGGTTTATCCGGGCGGGTTCCGTTGGCCATTTTTTCCCTTCGGCTGTGATCAAGGGCATGTTGGCCGCTATTGGTCTTACCCTGATTCTGAAGCAGATTCCCCACGCAGTAGGCTATGATGCCGATGCAGAAGGTGAATTTGAGTTCCTGCAGCGTGACGGAGAGAATACCCTCTCAGAAATTGTCCGTGCTTTTTCCAATCCAAACACTACGGCTATCATTATTGCACTGGTTGCGGCGGCAATCATGCTGCTGTGGGACAGACCGGCCGTCAAGAAAAATGCCTGGCTGGGCACGCTTCCCGGACCGCTGGTGGTAGTGGTTTTCGGCATTGTGATGAATGAAATTTTCCGGCTGATCAATCCCGCAATGGCTTTGGGTGGCAATCACCTGGTGCAACTGCCCAGAGCAAGTGAAGTGGGAGGTTTTTTGAATCTCTTTACACTACCTGACTTCAGCCAGTTTGTCAATCCGCAGGTGTATATATCGGCAGCTACCATTGCCATGGTGGCCAGCCTCGAAACCCTGCTGAATGTGGAGGCAACCGATAAACTCGACCCGCTGAAACGCAATTCGCCCCCTAACCGCGAACTGAAGGCGCAGGGTGTGGGCAATATGGTGTCCGGCCTGATCGGCGGCCTGCCGGTAACGTCCGTCATTATACGCAGTTCGGTAAGTATCATGGCGGGTTCGGTCACCAAGATGGCGGCCATTATCCACGGCGTGCTGCTGGTCGTATGCGTACTGCTCATTCCGGGGCTGCTGAACAAGATTCCGCTGGCTTCGCTGGCGGCCATCCTGATCCTGACCGGTTACAAACTGGCCAAGATAAAGTTATTCAAGGATATGTACCGGCAGGGCTTTACGCAGTTTCTGCCCTTCGTGGTCACCATCATTGCCATTCTTTTCACTGATCTGCTGATTGGCATTGGTATTGGTCTGGTGGTAGGCATTTTCTTTATTCTCCGGGAAAATTACCGGACCTCGCACGGCTTCCAGCGCGAATCGCACCAGGGTGGCGAGCTGATCCGGATCAACCTCAACGAACACGTATCTTTTCTGAATAAGGGCGCGATTATTAAAATTCTGGAGAACCTGCCGGAAAATACAACTGTGGAAATTGACGGAACCCATTCCCAGTTCATTGACCACGATATTTTGGAGTTAATCCAAGACTTCCGGGATACGGCCCGTCGCCGCAACATCCGGATGAATTTCCTCCGGAAAGGAGAGGAGGAATTGCTTACTCCCCCTGCTGAGGCCACCCAACCAACGGGGCGCAGCCAGCAGACGCAGTTTGAAGAGTATAACCGCCTGTTTGTGAATAACCGGAAGTGGGTGGAAGAAAGGCTGCATGCTGACCCGAATTATTTTAACAATATGGCTATGGGTCAGAGCCCCAAGTTTCTGATGATTGGTTGCTCCGACAGCCGGGTTCCGGTAAGCGAAATCACCGGTACGGCCCCGGGCGAAGTATTCGTGCACCGCAACGTAGCCAACATGGTGGTTTCTACGGACCTCAATCTCCTGTCGGTGCTGCAGTACGCCGTGGAGGTGCTGAAAGTGGAACACGTCATTGTATGCGGCCACTACGGTTGCGGTGGTGTAAAAGCCGCCATGCAGGACAAAGACCTCGGCCTGATCAATAAGTGGCTGCGCAACATCAAGGACGTGATCCGCCTGCACCGGAGTGAACTCAACGAAATCGGAAATGAGGACCAGCGTTTCAAGCGCCTGGTGGAACTGAACGTGATCGAGCAGGTATATAATCTTCACAAAACTTCCATCATTCAGAAAGCCTACCAGCGGGATGCCAGCATCCACGTACACGGCTGGGTATACGACATCCGCGAAGGGCTTATCAAAGACCTGAAGGTGGATGTGCAGAAAACTTTCGAAGAGTACGGCGAAATTTACCGGTACTTCATTGCTCCGGGCAAAGAGCCTAAAAAGGAAGTGGTCAAGAAAATTGTGCTGACTGTACCGGAAGGCGGAGAATCGGAATACAACGACAAACTTCGCCGCTGAAAAGGCATAACCTCCCTTTTATCTGTATCCACGAAACTGCCCGGCCATAAGGTCGGGCAGTTTTTTAGCAACCGGCCCGGTAACCGCAGCAATGTATAGCCTTATTCTATCCAATCGTCTCTCCGAAAAGTTCTACCTTTGCAGGGTTAATTTTCTTGCCATGCCAGCTCAAACCACTGTTTATAAACCAAAGAATGCCATCCGCATCGTAACGGCCGCCTCTCTGTTCGACGGTCACGACGCGGCCATTAACCTGATGCGCCGCATCCTGCAATCCAGCGGGGCCGAAGTGATTCACCTCGGCCACAACCGCTCCGTGGCCGAAATCGTGGATTGCGCCATTCAGGAAGACGCCCAGGCGGTGGCCGTTACCAGCTACCAGGGCGGCCACGTGGAGTATTTCAAGTACATGCACGACCTGCTGAAGGAACGCGGTGCCGGCCACATCCGGATATTCGGCGGCGGTGGCGGCACCATTTTGCCCGTCGAAATTGAAGAGCTGCACGCTTACGGCATTACCCGGCTCTACTCACCCGACGACGGCCGGTCGATGGGCCTGCAGGGCATGATCAACGACCTGCTCCAACGCTGCGACTTCCCGACCATTACCTCCCTCAACGGGCAAGCCAAGGCATTGCCGCAGAAAGACCCTAAAGCCATCGGCTCATTGATTACCCTGGCCGAAAACCAGCCCGAAGAATTTCAGAAAATAAGGAATAGCCTCACCCCCGGCCCTCTCCCGGGGAAAGGGGTGATAGCGACTCCCCTCTCCCCGGGAGAGGGGCCGGGGGTGAGGTTCCTGTCCTCGGCATTACCGGTACTGGTGGCTCGGGCAAATCATCGCTGGTGGATGAACTGGTGCGCCGTTACCTGCTGCATTTTCCGGACAAAACCATCGCCATTATTTCCGTAGACCCTTCCAAGCGGAAAACCGGCGGCGCCCTGCTTGGAGACCGCATCCGGATGAATTCCATTCACAATCCGCGGGTATATATGCGTTCACTGGCTACCCGACAGAGCAATCTGGCCCTGAGCCGCCACGTGCAGGAGAGCATCGACATCTGCAAAGCCGCCGGCTACGACCTCATCATCGTGGAAACCTCGGGCATCGGGCAATCGGATACGGAAATCACCGAACATTCGGACGTGTCACTGTACGTAATGACCAGCGAATACGGCGCGGCTACCCAGCTGGAGAAGATAGACATGCTCGACTTTGCTGACCTGATCGCCATCAACAAGTTTGATAAGCCCGGTTCGCTGGATGCCATGCGCGACGTGAAGAAGCAATACCGCCGCAACCACCAGCTCTGGGAGGCGGCCGAGGACGATCTGCCCGTGTACGGAACCGTTGCCAGCCAGTTCAACGACGCCGGCATGAACACGCTGTTCCGGAAGGTGATGGAGAAAATCGCGTATAAAATGGACAATGGGCAATGGACAATTGAAAATATCGGGCAGTCCCTTTCCGGCAACGGGCAACGGGCAACGAACAACCAAAGCATCATTCCCGCCGACCGGATACGGTACCTGTCTGAAATCAAGGAGAGCAGCGTGCAGTACCAGCGTTTTGTGGATGAGCAAAGTGAACTGGCGCGGCAGCTTTTTCAACTCGGAGGCACTATTGGGTTGCTCCGCTCCCGGATCGGTACCCGGCAGCTCGAAATCCGGCAGGATGCGCAAAGTGAAACAGTGAAAGTAATCCGGCACGAAACCGGCGAACCCGAATACCTGAAGGAGCTGGTTGACCTCTACAACGGGATCGAAGAGAAACTGCACCCCGAATGCCGCAAAATGCTGCGCGGCTGGCCCGAAAAGGTAAAGCGGTACAAAGCCGCCAGGTACCAGTTTCAGGTGCGTGACAGGGTGATTGAGCAGGATCTGTACACGGAATCGCTTTCCGGCCTCAAAATTCCGAAGGTAAGCCTGCCCCGCTACGAAAACTGGGGCGACATTCTCCGCTGGCTACTCACCGAAAACGTGCCGGGCGAATTCCCGTACGCGGCCGGCGTGTTTCCGCTCAAGCGGGACAACGAAGACCCCACCCGGATGTTTGCCGGAGAAGGCGGCCCCGAACGGACCAACCGCCGCTTTCACTACGTTTCGCAGGGAATGCCCGCCAAGCGCCTCTCCACGGCGTTTGACTCAGTGACGCTGTACGGCGAAAACCCCGACCACCGGCCCGACATCTACGGCAAGATTGGCAACTCCGGCGTAAGCATTGCCACACTGGACGACGCTAAAAAGCTCTATTCCGGCTTTAACCTCTGCGACCCGGCCACGTCGGTGTCCATGACCATCAACGGCCCGGCGCCCATGCTGCTCGCCTTTTTCCTCAACGCCGCCATTGACCAGCAGTGCGAGTTGTACATTAAAAGAGAAGCGGGGAGTGAGGAGGTGGAAGCGAGGATAAGGGAGATTTACGCGCAGAAAGGGGTGCAGAGGCCGGCTTATCAGGGCGAACTGCCGGCAGGCAACGACGGGCTGGGGCTGATGCTGCTCGGCGTGACCGGCGACCAGGTGCTGCCGAAAGAGGTGTACGACAAGATCAAAGCGGATACGCTGAAAGCAGTACGGGGGACAGTGCAGGCCGACATCCTGAAGGAAGACCAGGCGCAGAATACCTGCATCTTCAGCACTGAGTTTGCCCTCCGGATGATGGGCGACATCCAGCAGTACTTCATTGACCGCAAGGTGCGTAACTTCTACTCGGTGTCCATTTCGGGCTACCACATTGCCGAAGCCGGGGCCAATCCGGTTTCGCAACTGGCCTTTACGCTGGCGAACGGCTTTACCTTCGTGGAGTATTACCTCGGCCGGGGCATGCACATTGACGACTTCGCGCCGAACCTCTCGTTCTTCTTCTCCAACGGCCTCGATCCGGAGTACTCAGTGATTGGCCGGGTATCCCGCCGCATCTGGGCCAAGGCCATGAAGCACAAGTATGGTGCCAACGAACGGAGCCAGAAGCTGAAGTACCACATCCAGACGTCGGGCCGGTCGCTGCACGCGCAGGAAATCGCCTTCAACGACATCCGCACGACCTTGCAGGCGCTGTACGCCATTTACGATAACTGCAACTCGCTGCACACCAACGCCTACGACGAGGCCATTACCACGCCCACGGAAGAATCGGTACGCCGGGCCATGGCCATTCAGCTGATCATCAACAAGGAGCTCGGTCTGTCTACAAACGAGAACCCGCTGCAGGGGGCATTTATCATTGAAGAACTGACCGACCTTGTGGAGGAAGCCGTGCTGAAGGAATTTCAGAGTATTTCGGAAAGGGGAGGGGTGCTCGGTGCCATGGAACGCATGTACCAGCGAAGCAAAATCCAGGAGGAGTCACTGTATTACGAAACACTGAAGCATAACGGCCAGCTGCCGGTGATCGGCGTCAACACCTTTCTCGACCCCAAAGGCTCCCCGACGGTCATTCCCAAAGAGGTGATCCGCTCCACGGAGGAGGAAAAGGAATACGCTATTCAGTCGCGGGATTTGTTCCACGAGCGGAATGAGCCGGTAGCCGCTCAGGCTTTAAGTGATTTACAGCACACGGCCGTGAGTGGCGGGAATGTTTTTGATCAACTCATGGAAACAGCCAAAGTCTGCTCCCTTGGCCAGATTACGCATGCCTTGTACGAGGTGGGGGGGCAGTATAGAAGGAATATGTAATGAGAAACAAGCTGGAGGTGGACTGTCCAGTCCTGAAATAGCTTTACAGCAAAGCAACAGAATGGCAGAAAAAAGTAAAAAGCTGCATTCAGAGAAGACGCCACAAATTGAGTTTCTCCGGGTAAAGTAAGATTTGCCCGGTTTTCCGGCGGTGAAACCCGGATCGTTTCAGGAAATTAGCCGCCGTTAAATTCAACCCAATACGTTTTATGATCCGTAATTATGTATTTGCCCTCCTGCTCGCCTTTACGGCGGCCTGCGGAGGTGATGAGAAGACCCCGCCCGCGCCGGTGGATAAGCCGTTGTCCCAGATGACCCCCGCCGATCAGCAGCGGGCGCTTTCGGGCATGAACGCAAAGACGTGGACGCTCACGAAAGTGACTGACCTTGCCGGCAATGAGGTGCTCTTCGGCGTACCTTTTACCGGTGAGCGCCGTCCCTACACGGGCAGCGTCACCTTCCGCTACGCCCCGACGGCCACCGGCTACGGGACGATCGATCTGGTGAGCACCGAAGGATATACCCACCGGGGTTACGTATGGCAGCAGAAGCAGGGAAACGATTCCCGGACCTGTTCCCAGGGCGAGTGGGCTTCCAAGCTGCTCGAAAAGGGTGAAACCAGTCTGGACAAGACCTGTCTGACCGAACTCACTTCCCGCAGGGCGGTGGTCAATTACTGGGACGAGCTGCTGCTCACCTTCGAGGTCCGTTAATTGTATTCACACCAACCGTGAGAGGGGCCCCGTGCCCCTTTCTTATTAAACCAAAACATCATGCCGGAAGAAACAAGTGACGAGTTCGCAAAACGTCTTATTGAACAGGACTATACTACGGTACATTTTCAAACGGAGCCTCATCCCCCGGCCCCTTCTCCCAAAGAGAAGGGGTGCCTGAACGGCCATTTCCGAAGCCCCTCTCCCTGGGAGAGGGGTTGGGGTGAGGCTATTATCAGGAAATGTACCGTAGTATAGAACAGGACATAAAATGTAATTCGTACTTACCTTACTGTGGGTGTTCGGCCTCCTTCAGTACCTGGCGCAGGGAAAGTTTTACGACTTCGCCCATGGTTTGGCATTGCAGAAAGTCCGGGTTGTGGTAGTGCTGCGCCAGTTCGTGCCGCAGCATGGCCGTGTTTTCGGGCGTGGATATGGTATCTGATGCCATAATATCGGTGAGGGAAAAAATGCGGTTCCCGGCGGTGTTGAGGCGGTTGGCAATCATTACTTTTTCCTCTTTCTGGTACTGCCGCACCGACTCGGGCGTAACGCGGTTGTAGCCCAGTGCCAGAATCGGATTATTCTGTTTGAAATACTGCGGCAGAAACACGGATTTGGCCCCTTCGTACGACTGCTGGTCAAAATCAATGGCCCGGATGCGGTAGTGTTCTTCTTCAAAATCCGGCGTGATCACAATCACAAAGTTGCTGGAATGCATGTCGCCCAGGAGCCGCACGAAGCACCGTTCGTTGAACTTGATGAACTCCTTGGCCAGACGGACCTTGTTCAGTTTAGGGTCGTGCAGGTAGTGCCGGATGAACAGGTCGCCCGGAATGCCCGCAATGTGCTCCTCCACCAGCGTATTGCCGGACGTGATGTAGCTGATCCGGTTGGGGGAAAGAATGTGCTCCAGCTCGAGCCCGTACACCCGCGAAGCATCAGCTTTTTTGATGTAGAAGTAATCAAAATTATCATTGATGGTGTTGATCACCCGCACCCGGAAGGGCCGCGTATTGCCGTAGATGCAGACGTCCACCCGGTCAACGGAGAGGTGCCGCGTAACCGACAGGTCGCCGTTGGTTTTGAGTTCGGCGTAGATGACTTTGAGGTTATAATAAATGTCCCTGATGTCGGAAGGCGGGTAAAATACGGTTTCCCAGAGCGTATCCTGGCCGGCCCGGTCAAACAGCGTAATGGCGTTGTCGTAGCGGGAGAGGTCATCGTAGCCGATGGGCAGCTTCACTTCGCGGCCGTACTTGACAAGGTACTCCCGGAGCGGAAGATTAATCCGGTAAACGTGTTTTTTGTTCTGAATAATGGCCATTTGATTAAAATTAGGCCAAAATTGCATAAGTAGCGGCGCAATTTTAAAAAGTAAATTCCTGCCTCGCCGGCAGGCGGGTGCCCGGTTTACCCGCTGTGGCGGGCAGGCAGGTCAGATTTTGAATGCCCGAAACAACCTGCTCAATGGCAGAGATACAGGATTTTCTCAAAATACAGCTCCTTTAACTCCGGGACGGGTGGTCCAGGCGTGGACGCCTGAACCAGTACAACAATACCCTCTTTTGCGTAAGTCCTGTTTTATTCAGAAAGCCAGGGTCCAAATTACCGGATTAATTTTACCCGCTTATCTGAAAAGGATTCAGAGCATTCCTTTGGCAGGAGAAAACAGCTTCAGCCTGTCAGCTTTAGTCAGTGACGGGTGCGGGATAAAGTGGCGTCTATCTGCTGCACAATCAGTTGCAGATCGCCGGGGCGGCGTACATAGTCCAGTTCGTTTACGTTGATCACCAGCAGCGGCCCTTTGTCGTAGTTACTGGTCCACTGGCGGTAGTGTTCGCTGAGTGCGGCAATGTAGTCCTGACTGATGTTCTTTTCGTAGGCCCGGCCCCGCTGCCGGATCTGGTCCATCAGTTTATCCAGGTCCGCTTCCAGGTAGATGAGCAGGTCGGGAGGACGCACCAGTTCCATTACCGATTCAAACATCTGCAGATACGTGTGGTAGTCACGTTCATTCATCAGCCCGGAGGTGTGCAGGTTGCGGGCAAAGATATAGGCGTCTTCGTAAATGGTGCGGTCCTGCACCACGTCGTGCGGATACTGGGCGATCTGCAGGACTTGCTGAAAGCGGCTTGTCAGGAAGTAGATCTGTACGTGGAAGGCCCAGCGGGGCATGTCTTCGTAAAAATCTTTCAGATACGGATTGGTGTCGGCGGCTTCGGGCAGCACTTCCCAGCCGTAATGCTTTGAAAGCAAATGAGCCAGCGTAGTCTTGCCGGCCCCGATATTTCCTGCGATGGCAACGTGCATACCCCCCGTAAACGGCTGAAAAAGCAATAAGTTTAACCTTGTCGGGTTATCCCATTCCGGTTTTTTTCCGTAAAACAAATGACCATACCAGACGCTGCCAGCCTTGAAAAGACTCTATTTGATCAGACACGCCAAATCCAGCTGGGACCACCCGGAACTGGCCGATTATGACCGGCCCCTCAATGACCGGGGCAAAAAGGATGCGCCCTTTATGGGCAAGCTGCTGGCGGAGGAAGGGCACATTCCGGACGTATTGCTGTCGAGTCCGGCGAAGCGGGCCCTGGGTACGGCCAAAAGAATAGCGCAGGAACTCGGTTTCCGCAAAAAAGACATCCGCCAGAACATCAGGCTGTACCACGCCGACGAAAGCCAGCTGCTTCAGGCCGTGCAGGCACAGGACGATGCGGCCGGTTCGGTGATGCTGTTCGGGCATAACCCGGGCCTTACTGAGTTTGCCACGCTGCTCTGCAATTACGAGTTCAGCAACATTCCCACCTGCGGCGTAGTCTGCCTCGAGTTCCAGACCGACACCTGGAAAAACGTCCGGTACACGCTGGGCACCCTGCGCTTCTTTGACTACCCGAAAAAGCACACAAAGAAGATGAAATCGGGGAAGTAAATGAAAGCCGAGAAACTTTGCCTGCACAGGGAGAGCCAGGGTCACCAGCCCACGGTTTCAACCGCGGGCTGTGCAACTCCGCCGCGGCGTTCTTTTCACCCGGTGGCAACCGGAGGATTATTTACTTCCCTCTACGAAAGGAAGCACCAGTACCAGTTTAAACCGTCCGGTTTACTAAATATTCCAGCGCCAGCCGGTAGCTTTCCAGTCCAAAGCCGCAAATCACGCCGGCGCAGTTTTTACTCAGGTAGCTGTGGTGCCGGAAAGGCTCCCGGGCGTATACATTGGAAATGTGCACTTCCACCACCGGCGTGGTAATGGCCGCAATCGCATCGCCCAGCGCCACCGACGTGTGCGTGTAGCCCCCGGCATTGAAGACTACGCCGTCCCGCGAAAAGCCGACTTCGTGCAGCTTGTTGATCAGTTCCCCTTCACTGTTGGACTGAAAATAAGTCAGTTCCACGCCGCCATACTGCGCCTGCAATTTTCTGAAGTAAGCCTCGAAAGACTGATCGCCATAGATGCTTTTTTCGCGTACGCCCAGCAAGTTGAGGTTCGGGCCGTTCAGGATCAGGATTTTCATAAGGTGCAATCGGGTTATGTCTGTGTAAAAATTGCCACAAAGCCGCAAAGGGGCAAGCCTTTCAGTGGGTTTATTGTCTGCCCGGCTGTGCCTCCTGACGTTCCGCTTCTCACTTCCGGCGCCTCTCTTCTTCCTACCTTTACTCTATGAACTGGGACAAAGCCATCCGGCAATTCCGCCAATACCTGCAACTTGAACGTTCACTTGCCGGCAACTCCGTGGAAGCCTACGAACACGACGTGGAGAAACTCCGGCAGTACCTTGAACTGTCGGCCATTCCGGCGGTGCCAGCCCAGGTCACCTCCGGCCACATCACCGGCTTTTTGGAGTACATAGGCGGACTGGGTCTGTCAGCCTACTCGCAGGCGCGGATGCTGTCGGGCATCAAAGCCTTTTACCGGTACCTGCTGCTCGAAAACCTGATCAGCCACGACCCTTCGCACCTGGTGGAGGGGCCGCGGCTGGGGCGCAAGCTGCCTGATGTGCTGTCGGTGGCGGAGATAGAACTACTGCTGTCGCTGGTGGATCTGTCTACGCCTGAAGGGACGCGCAACCGGGCCATGCTGGAAGTGCTGTACGGCTCCGGCCTGCGGGTGTCGGAGCTAGTGGAGCTGAAACTGACCAACGTATACGCCGAACTGGGCTTTCTGCGGGTGACGGGCAAGGGAAACAAGGAACGCCTGGTGCCCGTCGGCCCCGACGCGCTGAAGTACATGGAGCAGTACGTGGAGCACGTGCGGCCTTCCGTACCCGTCAAAAAAGATTACCAGAACTACGTGTTCCTCAACCGCCGCGGTGCCGGGCTTACCCGGATCATGGTATTTCTGATCATTAAGGACCTGGCCGCCAAATCGGGAATCAGCAAGAACGTCAGTCCGCACACTTTCCGGCACTCTTTTGCCACACACCTGGTAGAGGGTGGCGCTGACCTGCGGGCCGTGCAGGAAATGCTGGGGCACGAATCCATCACGACTACGGAAGTTTACACGCACCTCGACCGCGACTACCTCAAGCAGATCATTCAGGATTTCCACCCGCGGAGCTGAAAGAAATTTTGAATTTTAAATGTTGAATGCTGAATTAATTCGCAAGGGACAGAGGTGCTTAATCATTTAAAATCTATAATTTAAAATTCAACATCCTTTCAAGATCATGGCTTTTGAACATCTCCTTTACGAAGTACAGAACGGCGTGTGCACCATTACGCTCAACCGCCCCGAAGTACTCAACGCCCTCAACGAAAAACTGAACTACGAACTGCGCGACGCCTTTACCCAGGCCGGTGAGGACGAAGCCGTACGCGTAGTCGTGCTCACGGGGGCGGGCCGCGGCTTCTGCTCCGGTGCCGACCTGAAAGCCGAAACGGCCTTCCGGGGTGAGAGGTCACTGGCCGATGCCGTCCGCAACCGCTACAACCCGATGATTCTGGCAATCCGCAACCTGCCCAAGCCCGTAATTGGCCGGCTGCACGGCATTGCCGCCGGTGCGGGCTGCTCCCTTGCCCTTGCCTGCGACGTAATCATTGCGGCCGAAGAAGCCGTGCTGACCGAAATATTCATTGGCATCGGGCTGGTGATGGATGCCGGCTCTTCGTGGTTTTTGCCGCGGCTGGTAGGACCCATGAAGGCGTTTGAAATGGCTACGATGGGTACCAAAGTAGCAGCACCGGAGGCGCTGAAGCTGGGCATGGTCAACAAAGTAGTACCTGCCGGTCAGCTCGACGCTGCCGTTGCTCAGGTGGCGGGTTACTACGCGACTGCACCCACCCGCACCATCGGCCTGATCAAAGGCATGCTGCAGAAGTCGTACGGCTATACCCGGGAGGAAAGGCCTGAGCAGGAAGCCATCCATCAGGATATGGCCGGCGGCACCCACGACCACCGGGAAGGTGTGCAAGCCTTTCTCGAAAAACGCAAGCCGGATTTTACCGGCCGGTAAACAGGAGCATGATGTTAAATTATGAATCTGGGATTATCCGGCAGCAGATTACCAGCACAATATTTCCCGACGGGCAGTTTGACCAGAATAAAACAGCCCTTAAGTCCCGGAAGGAAAAAATTTTGATGAAATAATTTGTATGGCCAGTAAAGTATTTCCAAATTGGTATTTCTGTTTGACAACCATGTCTTTATCTTTATTATCCGGAAATATCGTCGTAAACGTGCTGCTCGGCTCCTTCAGGAGGTGAGAAAGGCAGGCTTTACGCAAAAAAACCTTTCTCACCGCCGGGAAAGGTTTTTTTATACCTGTTTAGATTTTATGAGCACCAGAATATATAGTTACAAATACGCAAATCAACAATTCACTTCAGACAAACCTGTTTTTTCAGGCATGACTGATTACGGCCTCTTCCACCAGTGGAAAGGCTTTTTTGTTTCCGGCAGCCACCCCTGACCACGGGTGCAACCACAAGAGGTCCCAAAACAGACTCTTCAGTTTCAGTAATTTTCAATTATCAATTGCCAATTTGAAATATGAGTACCCGATTAAACCGCTACAGCGCCACCCTTACCCAGGACGAAACCCAGCCTGCCTCCCAGGCCATGCTCTACGGAGCCGGCCTCACCGACGAAGACATGCAGAAGGCGCAGGTAGGCGTTGCCAGTACCGGGTTTGAGGGCAATACGTGCAACATGCACCTCAACAGCCTCGCTGATTCGATCAGAGAAAGCGTGAAAGCCACCGGTCTGGTGGGCTTCCGCTTCAATACCATCGGAGTCAGCGACGGCATTTCGATGGGTACGCACGGCATGTCGTTTTCCCTGCCTTCCCGCGACGTGATCGCCGATTCCATTGAAACCATTACCGGAGCCCATTATTACGACGGGCTGGTCACGGTGGTAGGTTGCGACAAGAACATGCCCGGTGCCATGATTGCCATGGGCCGGCTCAACCGTCCGTCGCTGATGGTGTACGGCGGTACCATTCACGGCGGCGAACACAAAGGCGAAAAATTAAACATCGTATCAGCTTTTGAGGCGCACGGCAAGCACATTGCCGGCACCATTACGCCCGAAGATTTCAGACAGATCATCAAAAAAGCCTGTCCTGGCCCCGGTGCCTGCGGGGGCATGTACACGGCCAATACCATGGCTTCGGCCATTGAAGCCATGGGCATGACGCTGCCGTACAGTTCATCTTTGCCGGCTGAGAGTGAAGGCAAGCGCCGCGAATGCAGCCGGGTGGGCGCCGCCATCCGCATCCTGCTGGAAAAAGACATCAAGCCCCGCGACATCATGACGTACGAGGCGTTCCTGAACGCCATCAAGCTGACTACCGTACTCGGCGGGTCTACCAACGTCGTGCTGCACCTGCTGGCCATGGCCAAATCGGTGGGCGTGAAGCTGACGCTGCGGGACTTTGAAAAGATCAACAACGAGTTGCCGCTGCTGGCCGACCTCAAGCCCAGCGGCAAATACCTGATGGAAGACCTCGACCAGATCGGCGGCATTCCGGCGGTGATGAAGCTGCTGCTGGCCGAGAAGATCCTTGAAGGCGACTGCCAGACGGTTACCGGCAAAACCCTGAAGGAAAACCTGGCGGAGTTGCCGGGTCTGCCCGACAAGCAGGACCTGATCCGGCCTTTGGGCCGGCCGATCAAGGAAACCGGTCATATTCGTATCCTGCACGGGAACCTGGCTGCGGCTGGCGCTGTTGCAAAGATCACGGGCAAGGAAGGCGAATATTTTGAAGGTGAGGCCATTACATTTGACTCCGAACAGGCGGTCAATGAGGGGCTGGAAGCCGGGTCAGTAAAAGCAGGACACGTGGTAGTAATCCGATACGTAGGACCCAAAGGCGGGCCGGGCATGCCCGAAATGCTGAAACCGACGGGTGCCATCATAGGCGCTGGTCTGGGCGATAAAGTGGCCCTGATCACCGATGGCCGTTTTTCCGGCGGTACCCACGGCTTTGTAGTGGGCCACATCACGCCCGAAGCGCAGGAAGGCGGCGTAATTGCCCTGGTGCGCAACGGCGACATCATCCGCATTGATGCCGTCAACAATACCATTGACGTGCTGGTATCTGATGAGGAACTGGCCCGCCGCAGGCAGTCATGGACGCCTCCCCCCTACAAAGCAACTTACGGCATTCTGAAGAAATACATTGCCAACGTATCGTCAGCCTCAGAAGGCTGCGTCACGGATGGCTGGTGAGACGATTCAAAGCAGGAACCAGTTATCAGAAATAATTGATGAAGGCTTCATTAAATCACAATAAATGCGTCGGCAACAGGAAAAGCAGAATAATAATAGTCTGATTCACGCTTTCAATACCGGAGTCACGGCTTTGCTCGAAAAATTCACGGAATCGGGTCAGGATCTGAAAAGCGTAAAGCAGGAGATCACCTTAATCAATGAACATCTACAAAAAAGGTCAACGCCATGGAGGAAAGGGTCAGCAGGCTGGAAGAAGTAGTTTTCCGGAAAGGGGGACTGAGGCAATAAGGTTCTTTTCAAAGCTAAATAAGGATGAGTGATTGACCGACACCAGCCTGAAACCTTTCAAAAGCTAACCGCTAATTACTAATCGCTAGAAATCCGTCAGCAGTACCGACATTTATTTTTCAAATCATATGCAAGCAGTAAAGGAAAAGAAGACCGAAGCGAAAGCCACCGGAACCCGGAAAGAAACCATCAGTGGTGCGGAAGCCGTGCTGCGCTGCCTCGTAGCGGAAGGCGTTGATACGATTTTCGGGTATCCGGGCGGGGCCATCATGCCGATTTACGATGCCCTGTACGGGTATCAGGACCGGCTCCGGCACATCCTGGTGCGGCACGAACAAGGGGCGACCCACGCCGCCCAGGGCTATGCCCGCGTTACGGGTAAGCCGGGGGTGGTGTTTTGCCACTTCGGGACCGGGAGCCACCAACCTGATCACCGGCCTTGCCGATGCGCAGATTGATTCCACGCCGATGGTCTGCATCACCGGTCAGGTAGCCAGACACCTGCTGGGCACCGATGCCTTTCAGGAAACCGACGTGCTGGGGATTTCCATGCCCGTTACCAAGTGGAACTACCAGGTAACGGACATAAACGAACTGCCCGAAGTGCTGGCCAAGGCTTTCTTTATCGCGAAAAACGGCCGTCCCGGCCCGGTACTGATTGACATTACCAAGGACGTGCAGATTGCCAAATTCGATTTTTCCTACAAAAGTGCGAACGGATCCGCTCCTACGCCCCGTACCCGAAGCCAACGGCGCAGTCAGTACAGGAAGCGGCAGAGTTGATCAACGCCGCCAAAAAGCCCTACATTCTGGCCGGCCACGGCATTTTGATTTCCGGCGCACAAAATGAATTCCGGGCGTTGGTGGAAAAGACGGGTATTCCGGTGGCCTCCACGCTGCTGGGACTGTCGGCATTCCCTGCGACCACCCGCTGTACGTGGGCTACCTGGGCATGCACGGCAACTACGGTCCTAATATCAAAACCAATGAGTGCGACCCTGCTCATTGCCGTGGGCATGCGCTTCGACGACCGCGTGACCGGCGACCTGAAAACCTACGCCCGGCAGGCCAGGGTGATTCACATTGAAATTGATCCTTCTGAAATTGATAAGAATGTAAAGGCCACCGTACCCATCAACGCCGACGCTAAAGAAGCTTTGAATGCCCTGCTGCCGCTGGTGCAGGCGAAGCGGCACGACGACTGGCTGAATGAGTTCAAGGAATGTGACCGGATCGAGCACGAGAAAGTAATCGAAAAAGCCATCAATCCCTCCAGCCCGGAACTGAAGATGTCGGAAGTGGTACACCTGATTTCCGAAATGACGAAAGGCGAAGCCATTGTCGTGACTGACGTGGGGCAGCACCAGATGGCTACTTCGCGGTACTACAAATACCGGACGACCAAAAGCAATATTACTTCGGGTGGCCTCGGCACGATGGGCTTTGCCCTGCCGGCCGCCATGGGCTCCAAGATCGGACAACCGGACCGTGAAGTCATTGCCATCATCGGCGACGGTGGTTTCCAGATGACGCTACAGGAACTCGGCACTATTTTTCAATTCAACATCGGCTGCAAGATCGTGATCCTCAACAATAGCTTTCTCGGCATGGTGCGCCAGTGGCAGCAGCTTTTCCACGAGAAGCGGTACTCCTGCACGGAAATGACCAACCCTAACTTTGTGGCCATTGCCAAAGGCTTCAACATCGAAGCCAGTAAGGTAGCCGACCGCGACAACATCAAAGCCGCCCTGCAGACCATGCTGGACCACCAGGGGGCCGTACCTGCTGGAAGTAGTGGTGGAGAAGGAAGAGAACGTATTCCCGATGGTGCCGTCCGGTGCCTCGGTATCGAATATACGGCTGGAGTAGGAGGGGTTTGTTGTAGCCGTGTTGATGATCTGTTAATAGTTAATCCGTAATTCCATGTCAGTTCAAGAGCTTAAAGTCCAACTCTGCAGGGTTATTGTTGAAATAGAGGATGAGGCACTGTTACAACAAATACAAGCGGTGATTGATGCCTCCGGTGAGACCGCTGGTACAGAAGAAGATTGGGGTAAACTCCCTGAATCCGTACGGAAATCTATTGAGGCAAGTTTGCGGAAGGTAGAAGCTGGAGAAACTGTTTCTCACAAAGACGTAAAAATGAAGTTTGCCAAATGGCTTTCGAAGTAGAATGGTCAGGAGATGCAGTAGAGGATTTTGAAGAAATAATCACATGGCTGGAACAGCACTGGTCCGAGGAAATAGCTGCTGATTTTGCAATCAGAGTATCTGAAGTAATTCAGATATTGCAGAAGATGCCGTTTGCTTATCGGGTAATTTCAAAGAAGAGAGCAGTGCGAAGATGTGTAATCAGTAAGCAAACCAGTATGTTTTATAAGGTACAGAAGAATAAGGTAATTCTACTTGCCTTTTTTGATTCCCGGCAGAATCCGGACGAATTGCTGATTTTCTGACTTCCTACTGGTGAAAAATTCAGAGTATCGGCAAAATTTTGATAAAATAGCTTATTACATTGTTAAGGAAGCAGGTTGATAGGATTAAAACTATGGATTACGCCGGTTAGCAGTTGAACAGGATTTACTCACGTAATATGAAAACGATAAAACAGCCTTTTTCCAACGCTCAGATTGAACTGCTCAAAGCTTTTTCCCATGACCTTTCGGAAAGCGAACTGGTTGATTTGAAAAAGGTGCTTGCCCGGTTCTTTGCCCAACGTGCAATCAATGAGGCCGACAGATTGTGGGATGAAAGGGGATGGACAAACGAGGATGTGGAGCGTATGCTGCAAACAAAAATGCGAACCTCTAATCTTCGCTGATCGTCTTGCTAAAAGTAGTTGTAGATACAAATGTCTTACTGGTCAGCATTTCGACAAGGTCTCCCCTTCATTAGGTATTCCGGCAGCTGCTCGATGGAAAATTTATCCTGTGCGTTACAACAGAACTTCTGGCCGAGTACGCGGAGATTATAGAACAGCAAATGGGCCACCTGATAAGTGAAAGTGTACTGGGTGTGCTGGAAAACCTGCCCAATGTGGAATTAACCACGTCCTATTTCCGGCTTGACCTGCTACAGGATAAAGATGACAATAAGTTTGTGGATTGTGCAATTGCCCCGAATGCGGATTATATTGTTACCCATGACCATGATTTTGATATACTTACCCGTATTCCTTTTCCAAAAGTGCAGGTGGTCGGCTCAAATGCTCTTAAAGAAATTATAGGCGTAGATGATGGAACAATTTAGTATACAAGCAGAAAAAATCGCAGAAGCCATCCGGCAGCTTACCCATGAGGAGCAATTCAGGGTCGCTCAGGAAGTACTCCGGCAATTGGAAGAACAGAATGAAGTCCAAACCAAGGAAGGCAGGCAACAGACCACTCTAAGCTTAGTAGGCAGTTGGCAGCACTTTCCCAAGGAGAATACCGATAACTTTCGGGACGAGGTGAAGCGAAACGGCCAGTCTTCACCCAAAGACCACACCGGCTGGCCCGAAACACCCTTTCCAAGCTCCCTGATCTCTCCCGAAGACGAAAAGAATATACAGTGCATCTGGAAAAGCCCGGGCGGCTGTTGAGAGATGTTGAATTTTGAATGTTAAATGGGAAAGGCAGAGGTTTACCCAAACCGGGTTTTTCCTGTCCGCCAGACCGAACAACGAATAACCAATAACGAACAACTAAAATGACCACCAACGGCCACCACGACCCCGAAAGGATCTTCATCATTTCCATACTCACGGAAAACAAAAGCGGCTTGCTCAATGCCATTACCATCATTTTTACCCGCCGCAAGATCAACATCGAGAGCATCAACGTATCGGAGTCGGAAGTAAGTGGCGTAAGCCGGTATACCATCGTGGTCAAACTCACCCGCGAACGGGCCGAAAAGCTGGTGAAGCAGATCCGGAAGGTGATTGAGGTGCTGGGCGCTTTCCTGTACGAGGAAGAAGAAACGCATTTTCAGGAGATGGCTCTCTACAAAGTACCGCTGGAGCCCTTCCTCAACGACACCCAGAACCGCGTCGAGAAGCTGATCCGCGACAACTTCGCCCGCATCCTCTACATTGAACGCGAATACATCATCATCGAAAAAACCGGCCGCAAGAGCGAAACCCAAAAGCTGTTTGAAGACCTGAAGGAATTTGGCGTTTCGGAATTTGTGCGTTCGGCCCGTATCTCCATCTCCAAGTCCAGGCGCCGCACCGAAACTTTCCTCAGGGAACTGGAAGAGCTCAGCGCCAATTCGGTGAAGGTGGAAGGATAGATTAGTGGTAAGTGGTTAGTTGTAAGTGATAAGTGGAGGTCTGAAACAGACTGTATTCTGCTTTAGTAACAATCACTTGCTGCATCTTACTAACCACTGGCCACTAATCACTTACCACTACCTTATGCCTAAATTACCGGTCCCCGTTTACGAGTTAGAGACTTTCACCCCCAAAAAGGCGGCTTGCGGGGCAGACGCCCGGCGCGACTGCCTGGTGGAAGTGTTTGACCGCCGTAAAACTTCGCGGGCTCCTTTCCCGCACCGGCACGACTTCTTTGAAGTGCTGTTCCTGCACCAAGGCTCAGGCACGCATACAATTGACAACCAGAGCTTCACCATTCAGCCGCCGTGCGTGTTCTTCCTCTCGCCGGGGCAGATCCACACCTTTTCGCCCTCCGCGGACATTGCCGGTTTTATTTTTCTGTTCACAGCGGATTTTTTCCTGATGGACAAGCAGGACAAAAACCGGTTGTTCGACCTGCCCTTTTTCTACAATCCGGACGGCACGCACTCCCCCCTGTACATTGGCAACCATACGGATGCGGAGCCGGTTACGCAACTGTTCCGGATAGCGGTGCAGGAGTACGACGCCGCCCGCCCCGATTCGGCCGAAGTGCTGCGGCCCCTGCTGGATATTTTGCTGACTACTTTCAAAAGGCTGTATCCGGTTCAGGCGGTGGAAGCAGGCCGGGGCAAGGGAAAAGTATTGGTGAAACGATTCATGCAGCTCATTGAGTCGCGTTACCTCGAATACAAGTCGGTGAAGGATTTTGCCGCCAACCTGTCGGTAACCCCTAATCACCTGAACGAAACGGTCAAGCAATGCACCGGCCGCACGGCTACGGACCTGATCAAAGACAAGATAATGCTCGAAATCAAGCGGAGCCTGCTCTACACCGACCTGACGGTTTCGGAGATTGCGTACCGGTTCGGATTTACCGATCAGTCTTACTTTTCGAAGTATTTCCGGCAGCGGGAAGGGCTATCCCCGCAGACTTTCCGCGAAGAAGCCATAAAAACTTCCTGAGAAAGCCGGTTTTTTCCTAACTACCACCCCGATTGTTTACGGATTTTTGTAACCTTCCAATTGTTTATCTTTTCAACTCCCCTTACTCATGGCAAAGTTAAAATTCGGCAACGTAGAAGAAGAAGTAGTCACCCGCGAAGAATTCCCGATGGAAAAAGCCCGGGAAGTGCTCAAAAACGAAACCATTGCCGTAATAGGCTACGGCGTGCAGGGCCCCGGCCAGTCGCTGAACATGCGCGACAACGGCTTTAAAGTGATTGTAGGCCAGCGCAAACCTTCCAAAACGTGGGACAAGGCCGTAGCCGACGGCTGGAAACCCGGCGAGACCCTTTTTGAAATCGAAGAAGCCCTCCAACGCGGCACCATTATCTGCCTGCTGCTCTCCGATGCCGCCCAGATTGCCATGTGGCCTACGGTAAAAAAACACCTGACGCCCGGCAAAACCCTCTATTTTTCCCACGGATTCGGCATCACCTACAAAGAACAGACCCAAATCGTGCCTCCCGCCGGTGTAGACGTGATTCTGGTGGCACCGAAAGGTTCCGGCACCAGTCTGCGCCGCCTGTTTGTGGAAGGCAAGGGCCTCAACTCCTCTTTTGCCATTTACCAGGACGCCTCCGGCAATGCCCGCGAAAAAGTAATTGCCATGGGCATCGGCGTTGGCTCCGGCTACCTGTTCCCGACCGATTTCTACAAGGAAGTAACCTCCGACCTGACCGGCGAACGCGGTACACTGATGGGGGCCATTCAGGGCATTTTTGCGGCTCAGTTTGAAATTCTGCGCAAAAATGGCCATTCGCCTTCCGAAGCTTTCAACGAAACCGTGGAAGAACTGACCGAGAGCCTGATGCCGCTGGTGGCCGAAAACGGCATGGACTGGATGTACGCCAACTGCTCCACCACGGCCCAGCGCGGTGCATTGGACTGGTGGAAGAAGTTCCGCGACGCCACGCTGCCCGTATTCGATGACCTCTACAACAGCGTGAAAGCCGGCAACGAAGCCGCCCGTTCCATTGCCTCCAACAGCCAGAGTGATTACCGCGAAAAGCTGGAAGGCGAACTGAAAGAACTCCGCGAATCCGAAATGTGGCAGGCCGGCGCAACTGTGCGCAAGCTCAGGCCGAAGAAATAGTTGTTCGTTTTTAGTTATTCGTTACTCGTTATTGGTTGGTAGATTTGAGGATGGAGAAATCGGCTTACACAGATCTGGAGGTTTGGAAGACTAGCCGTGAACTGGTAAACTGGGTGTATTCGGCAACTAAATTCTTTCCTAAGGAGGAAATGTATGGCCTCACCCAGCAGATGAGGAGATGTGCCGTTTCCATTCCTTCCAATACTGCTGAGGGGTGCGGCAGAAATCATCCAAAAGATTCCATTCAGTTCTTTCACATTGCCCGAGGGTCGATATATGAACTGGAAACCCAATTGTATCTGGGCTTTGACCAAAGCTACATAGATGAAAATGCGCTGCAGTCAGGATTGGAAAGAGTGATTCACTGCAAAAAACTGCTGAATGGCTTTATCAACTACTACCAGAAGCTATCAGCCAATAACGAAAAACGAGCAACTACCAACCAGTAACTAGTAACCAGCAACTAAAATGCAGACACTATTTGATAAAATCTGGGACAGCCACGTGGTAAAGCGCAGGGAAGGCTTCCCGGATGTATTGTACATTGACCGCCATTACATTCACGAAGTAACTTCCCCGCAGGCGTTTAACGGGCTGCGGAAGCGCGGCATCGGCGTGTTCCGCACGGACCAGACGACGGCCACGGCTGACCACAACGTACCCACCAAAGATCAGCACCTGCCCATCCGGGAGGCGCTTTCACGGCACCAGGTAGAGACGCTGCGGAAAAACTGCGCCGAATTCGGCGTGGAACTCTACGACCTGCTACACCCCTACCAGGGCATTGTACACATCATTGGTCCGGAACTGGGCCTGACGCTGCCGGGCATGACCATGGTCTGCGGCGACAGCCATACGTCCACGCACGGCGCTTTTGGCAGCATTGCTTTTGGTATCGGCACCAGCGAGGTGGAGCAGGTACTGGCCACGCAGTGCGTCCTTCAATACAAGCCCAGGCGGATGCGGATCAACGTGAATGGCCAACTGGGCAAGGGTGTCCTTTCCAAGGACATTATCCTGTACATTATCTCTAAAATTTCGGCCAGCGGCGGCAACGGCTACTTTGTGGAGTACGCCGGCGATGCCATCCGGGGCCTGAGCATGGAGGCCCGCATGACCATCTGCAACATGAGCATTGAGATGGGCGCCCGGGGCGGTCTGATTGCCCCCGACCAGACCACTTTTGACTACGTGAAAGGCCGCCGGTTTGCTCCGCAGGGTGAAGACTTCGAAAAAGTCGTGGCTTACTGGCAAACACTGAAAACCGACGAGGGAGCTGTTTTCGATAAAGAATACGACTTCGACGCGGACGATATTGGTCCCATGATCACTTACGGCACCAATCCGGGTATGGGAATCAAAGTGACCGAACGCATTCCCACGCTGGAAGAACTGAAGGACATCAGTGAACATGCTTCTTTCACCAAATCACTGGAATACATGGGCCTGAAGCCCGGCGGCCAGTTGCTGGGGCAGAAGGTCGACTACGTATTCATCGGCTCCTGCACCAATGCCCGCATCGAGGACCTGCGCCTGGTAGCCGATTTTGTAAAGGGCAAACGCAAGGCCTCCGGCGTAGAAGTATGGATTATCCCCGGCTCCAAGCAAGTAGAGAAGCAGGCGCAGGAAGAAGGCCTGGACCAGGTATTTGAGGAAGCAGGTTTTGAGTTGCGCGGCCCCGGCTGCTCGGCCTGCCTCGGTATGAACGAAGACAAAGTGCCGGCCGGTAAATACTGCATCTCTACCTCTAACCGTAACTTCGAAGGCCGCCAGGGACCCGGTGCCCGCACCTTCCTCGCCAGTCCGCTCTCCGCCGCGGCAGCTGCCGTAACGGGCCGGGTGGAGGATATACGGGAGTATATTTAGAATTGATGCCCGATGTTTGATGCCCGAAATGCGAACATCGAGCATCAAATATCGAATATGATGAAGAGTCACACTGATCTGGATGTCTGGAAGGAGAGCAGGGCTTTGGTGAAAAATGTTTATGAAATCACCAAGGCATTTCCGAAAGAAGAAGTGTACGTTTTGACAACACAAATGCGCAGGTGCGCAGTGTCAATTCCGTCAAATATTGCCGAAGGCAGCGGCAGGAACTACGCCAAGGACTCAATTCAGTTTTTTCATATTGCTAGAGGCTCCCTATACGAATTGGAAACCCAAATGTATCTTGCCTTTGATCAGGATTACATCAGCGAAGTAATTTTGACTGACAAACTAAATGTCATTTCCAAGTGTAAGCAGATGCTTAACGGCTTAATCAACTACCACGAAAGGCTCCCAAGATAGCGATATCCAAACATCGGGCATCTAACATCGTCAATATGAAAGAAAACTTTAAAACCCTCACCTCAACCGTCGTTCCGCTGCCGATAGAGAACATTGATACCGACCAGATCATACCGGCCCGCTTCCTGAAAGCGACCACCCGCGAAGGGTTCGGCGACAACCTGTTCCGCGACTGGCGTTACGAGAACGGCACCCAGCCGAAGGCTGATTTTGTGCTGAATGATTCAACTTATTCCGGTAAAATTCTGGCAGCCGGTAAAAACTTCGGTTGTGGCTCCAGCCGCGAACACGCTGCCTGGGCCATCTACGATGCCGGATTCCGGGTGGTCGTGTCCAGCTTTTTTGCGGATATATTCAAGGGCAATGCACTGAACAACAGTCTGCTGTCCGTGCAGGTCTCCGACGCCTTTCTGGCGCGGCTGTTTGAGCTGGTGGAAGCGGATCCGCAGTCGGAGGTAGTGGTGGATCTGGAAAACCAGAAAATCACTTTGCCCGACGGCACTTCCGAATCTTTTGAGATTAACGCTTACAAAAAAGCCTGCCTCATCAACGGCTACGACGACATCGCTTACCTGCTGAGTCTGCAGGGAGACATTGTGGCGTTTGAGAACAAGAACTGAATGGTTAAATTGTTGAATGGCTGATTGGTGTATTGTTTAATTGCTTAGCTGTTTCTGCTTTTCTGTCGACCATTTTCGATCAATTAACCATTCATCCATAAAGCCATTCAACAATTTAACCATACAGCCATATAACCATTGCAACCGAATGACAACCTATAAAATACTTGTAGTACCCGGCGACGGCATCGGGGTGGAAGTAACCACCTGGGGCCGGAAAGTACTCGAAGCCATAGCCCGAAAATTCAACCATACCTTCACTTTTGACCAAGCCCTGATCGGGCACACCGCTATTGAGGCCACCGGCAACCCCCTGCCCGATGAGTCGCTGGAAAAAATGCGGGCCTCCGACGCCATCCTGTTCGGCGCGGTGGGCCATCCCAGATACGACAACGACCCTTCGGCCAAAGTACGTCCGGAACAGGGCCTGCTCCGGATGCGCAAGGAACTCGGCCTGTACGCCAATCTGCGCCCCATCAAGCTGTTCGATGAACTGCTGGACGCCTCCAGCATCAAGCCGGAGATTCTGCGGGGATCGGATATTCTGTTCTTCCGCGAACTGACCGGCGATGTGTACTTCGGCCAGCCCCGCGAACGGCGCGACAATGGCAACACTGCCCTGGACACGATGATCTACTCCCGCTACGAAGTAGAACGGATTGCCCGCCGGGCCTTTGACGCCGCCCGGACCCGCCGGAAAAAATTAACATCCGTAGACAAAGCCAACGTGCTGGAAAGCTCCCGCCTGTGGCGCGAAACGGTGCAGGAAATGAGCAAAAGTTACCCTGACGTGGAAGTGGAGCACATGTTTGTGGACACCGCCGCCATGAAACTGATCAAAGATCCGCGTTCTTTCGACGTGGTGCTGACGGGAAATCTGTTTGGTGACATTCTCACGGATGAAGCCTCACAAATAGCCGGCTCAATGGGTATGCTGGCCTCAGCATCTCTCGGCGACCAGACCGGCCTTTACGAACCTATCCACGGTTCGGCTCCGGACATTGCCGGCAAAGGCATTGCCAACCCCATGGCGTCCATCCTGTCGGTGGCACTTATGCTGGATATTTCTTTTGAAATGAAGGCAGAATCTGACACGGTGATCCGGGCTGTTGAGCAGACGTTGAAGGACGGTTACCGCACCCGTGATATTGCAGATAATCAAACTCAGATTGGACAAATACTTGACACTCATCAGATAGGAGAGAAGATTGTCGAAAAAATCGGGCGATTGTGAAATTATGGGTAACCTCTTTTGGTTTCATCTGGGAAATACCCTATTTTCAGTAGTTCAACCAAAATCAACACCGGCTTAAGAGCGTATTTCATCTCTTTTGCCCCAAAAACTTGCACGCTTATGAGCGAAAAAGTGCACATCTTCGACACCACCCTGAGAGACGGCGAACAGGTACCGGGCTGTCAGTTGACCACCGCCGAAAAAATTGAAATTGCCCGTGAACTGGAAGGTTTGGGCGTTGACATTATTGAAGCGGGGTTCCCGATTTCCAGCCCCGGTGACTTTAAGTCTGTGGTGGAAATTTCCCGCTCCGTTTCCAACCCGGTGATCTGCGCTCTTGCCCGAGCCGTAAAGGGTGACATTGAGTGTGCCGCCGAATCCCTCCGATACGCCAAACGCAAGCGTATCCACACGGGTCTTGGCTCATCCGATATCCACATCCAGCATAAATTCAACTCCACCCGGGAGAAAATTCTGGAGCAGGGCGTTGCTGCGGTGAAGTACGCCAGGAGCTTCGTGGAAGACGTGGAGTTTTACGCCGAAGACGCCGGCCGCGCCGATCTGGACTTCCTGTGCCAGTTGGTGGAGGCCGTAATTGCCGCCGGCGCTACGGTGGTAAACATCCCGGATAGTACGGGCTATTGCCTGCCGCATCAGTACGGTGCCAAAATAAAATACGTATTCGACCACGTGCCCAACGTGCACAAGGCCACTATATCTGTCCACTGCCACAATGATCTGGGTCTGGCAACGGCCAACTCTATTGAAGGCCTCGCCAACGGTGCCCGTCAGGTAGAAGTGACCATGAACGGAGTAGGTGAAAGGGCCGGCAATACGTCTCTGGAAGAGATCGTGATGATCCTCAAAACCCACAAGACCCTCAACCTGCACACCGACCTGAATTCAAAGCTGATCTACCCGACCAGTCTGCTGGTGTCGGAGCGGATGCGCATGCCGGTGCAGGCCAACAAAGCCATTGTGGGCCGCAATGCCTTCTCGCATTCCTCCGGTATTCACCAGGACGGCTTCCTCAAGCACGCCGAAACGTACGAAATCATCAATCCCAACGATGTGGGCGTACCTTCGTCTTCCATTGTGCTCACTGCCCGCAGTGGCCGCCACGCCCTCAGGCACCGGCTTGAAATCATTGGCTACGTGTTCAGCAAGGAAGAACTGGATGACATGTACAAGCTTTTCATCGCCCTGGCCGACGTGAAGAAACTCGTCACTGACGATGATCTGCAGGCGCTGGTCAGTGAGGCATATCCGGTAAAGGAGTGTACGAAGAAATAAAATCCTTTTGAAATACTATTCATCAATAAGGGCTGCTCACGGGTAGCCCTTATTGGTTTTTAACGAAAACTCATCCGGAAATTTTGTTTAAGCTCGACTTTAACATTTTCCCATTGTACAATCTGCGAAACGGTTGAAATAGGGCAAATCCTGAGAATCATTTTTGAATGTCGGGTTGAAAACGTGATGTTCAAAAATTAAAAACACGGCTAATTCTACTGCAAACGCATATTTTCCTCATTTTCAAAAATGCTAAAGTCGAGCTTAGCATTTATTGAGAAGGAAGAACTCATCAGCAGGGTAAGCGGTATAGTTGCTTACTTTGGTCATCTCGCCGCGGATAATGCCGGCGTAATCGCCCGAGAGCGTAGCGGAAAACTGGTAATACACGTTGTTCTGCCAGTTGGGGCGGAAGAATATATCTACCCGGTCAGGAAAGTAGGTGTCAATCAGGTAGGCGTTTTCAATCCATCCCTGTAACCTCAATTGGCGCCAATGAGCGGGATACCTCATGTGCGGCTCCTGACAAACAAACAATACGTACAGGGCGTCGGCATCCCACGCCATCCGGGTCTGGGTAGGTGTTACCTGACCGGCTTCGCCGCCTGCTTTATAAAAATGATCGGTTACCGGCGAGGAGGTCCATTGCTGGATAGGCGTGTTCACATTCGGGGGACTGGTCATGGCTTTCCCCAGAGTTAGCGCCGAAACGCCCCAGTTCAAGTTTTTACGCCTGGTTTGACCGTAGGCAACCGATACGCCCCAAACGAATAACAGCCAAATGATAACGCCTGACCGCAAGTACTTTTTACGCATCTGGTGGATTAAAAATGGTTTATCCTAGCAATTACTTTGCCTTTTTACCGTAGTACTTGTACTGGTCGAATAAGTACCCCTTGCCTTCCAGGTAGGGATCTCCCGTTTGTTTGCGCCACTGGAGAAGCTGACTTTGCAATTGTTTTTTTGCAGCAGCATATTTGGGATCATCTGCCAGATTGTGCAGTTGCAATGAATCCTTCATGAGGTCATAGAGTTCCTCTGCCGGCCGCTTCTCCAGGCTCCAGTGCACCAGTTGCTTGATGGCCGGATTATCCCGCCCTTTTACCAGTTGTTCCTTGGTTGAGCCATTGTCAATATCCCCAAAGGGACCGGGGGCAATTAATATATCGGGGTCACCAGCCGGCCATCTGCCGGGCTCCAGGTTCTGAATGTAGAGGTACCGGTTGGTGCGGATGGCCCGGCCGGGATAACCCAAATTATTTTTGCGTATGTTGGCGTGACGTTCCCGCTCAGTGAATACGGCGTTGTAGCGACCTCTTGATTGATTTTTGGTCAACAGCGGCAGCAGGCTCTTGCCGGTCATTTCTTTGGGAACCGCCACTTTCGCAGCTTCCAGAATCGTCGGTGCCATATCTACCAGGCTGACCAGTTCGGGGTACCGCCGGCCTTTGGGTAACTGGTTCCCCCAGCGGAGTACCAGGGGCACTTTAGTACCGGCGTCGTACAGGTTGGCTTTGGCCCGGGGGAAAGGCATTCCGTTATCCCCCGTCACGATGATGAGGGTGTTTTCCAGGAGTCCTTTCTGTTCCAGCAGTTGAATGGCATTTCCTACCGTCTGATCAAACTGCCTTACTTCCGCGTAATAGTCCAGCAGGTCGGTCCGGGTTTCTGGCGTGTCCGGTAAATAAGCGGGTACCTGCAGGGCGGCTTCATTGAGCCCGGCGGACTTCTTTAGTTCCGGTGAATAGGGCCGGTGCGGATCGGAACTGCCGATCCAGAAACAGAAAGGCGTTTCTTGGGGCAGTTCGGCTAAGAACGTTTGGAAGCTATCAAAAGCCGGTCCCGCCGGATTTTGCGCGTATCCACCCACGGTATAGTCGCCCGGTCCCCAGCCTTTGCCCTGCAAGCCTATCCTGTACCCGTTCTTTTCCAGCAAAACCGTGTAATTGGGGTAAGCGGCCGGCAGCGTGCCCCACAGGTTGCCGCCTTCCTCGAGCTGATGGGGATAGCGGCCCGTGAGCATCGCGGCCCGGGAAGGCGAACAAGACGGGGCTGCGCAGAAGGCGTTCTCAAAAAAAACGCCCTCCCGAGCCAGCTGGTCAATGGCCGGGGTGGGCACTACCTTGTCGCCGTAAACTCCCGCGTGCTGCGACCAGTCGTCGGCCACGATCACCAGCACGTTCGTCCGGGAAGGGGATTGGGACACTTGCTTGCCCGAAAAAGCCGTCATGGCAAGGACTACAAATCCGGCCAGGAGCAACCCAGGCAGGAGATGGAGAAAATGGCTGGAATTGGTAAGTTTCATGGAATGAAATCGCGTGAGCATGGGTAAAAATAGCCTGAAGACAAAAAGATTACCTTAAGTGCTTGGTGGGCGGCACCTGGCCCAGGGATTGCCGGAACGCTTCCACTTGTGCCTGCATCTGAGCCACCTTTTCGGGGTGGGGATCGGCCAGATTGTTTTGTTCATTGGCGTCATTGCTCAGGTCGAATAACAGAATCGGATGAGGCGCCACCGCCTTCATGCCCGGAGTACCGGCATTACCCCCGTAGGGCAATTTTAACTTCCAATTCCCCTTACGGTAGGCTTGCAATTTGCCGTCCATGAAGTAGAACAATTCCTGTCCGTCCCGTTGCCCCTTACCCAGCAGCACTTTGCTTAAGTCTTTCCCGTCAATGGGCCGGTCAGTGGGTAATTGACCGCCGGTAAGTAGGGTAAAGGTGGGTAGCCAATCCATCATCGTAGCCAGTTGCTGGTGTACCGAACCCGGCTTGATTTTTCCCGGCCAATAGGCAATGGCCGGTACGCGCATACCACCCTCAAACGTGGTCATCTTGCCCTCCCGCAGCCCACCAGTTGATCCGGCATCCTGGCCTTTCACCAGCCAGGGTCCGTTGTCGCTGCTGAACACGACCAGGGTATTTTCCTCCAGTTTCAACTCCTTCAGCTTTTTGAGCACCTGCCCTACGCTCCAGTCGAGTTCCTCCACCACATCACCGTACAGGCCGCCTTTGGACTTGCCTCTGAAAGCTGGAGATGCGTAGAGAGGTACGTGGGGCATGGTGTGGGGCAAATACAGGAAAAAAGGTTGATTCCGGTTCTTTTTCAGGAAGGATAGGGCTTCCTGGGTATAGCGGTAGGTAGTCGAATCCTGGTTGGCCTTTGCCGCTGCTTGCCCTTCGTTGCGCAGGTAAGGCGTAGGGGTCATGTCGTTGCTGTAGGGAATGCCGAAGTAGGACTCAAAGCCATGGCGGGTAGGCAAAAAATCGGCTGCACTTCCCAGGTGCCATTTTCCAATGCAGGCGGTTGCGTATCCCTGGTCTTTCAAGATTTCCGCCATTGTCACCTCCGCCGTATCCAAGCCTTCTTTGCTGGTAGGAAAGAAAACGCCATTTACCCCCGTCCGAACTGGGTAACGGCCGGTGAGCAAGGCGGCCCGGGATGGACTGCACACCGGGGAAGCGGAGTAGAAGTTGGTAAAGCGCATGCCTCGGGCCGCCATTTGGTCTAAATGAGGCGTACGGATTTGCTTGTTTCCGTAGCAACCCAAGTCGCCATAACCCAGATCGTCGGCATAAATAAACACAATGTTGGGTTTGGCCGGCGTCTGACCGCAGCTCATTCCGCTAGTAAGGGTCAGGAGCAGTAAAAGGGTAAGCATAAAGTACGGGAAGAAGATTGAAGTTTTTGTCATGCCAGGTATCAATTATCTTACTTATTGTCAGATTGCGATTAGGGTAAACCTCTTCGCTAGGCAAGCAACCGGGCGGCCATTTTTTTGGTAAAGTCCGGCGGCTGCCCTGCCAGGTTCAGTTGTTCTCGCATGTCGTTCTTCAGGTTGTAGAGTTGCAACCCAGTACTATCGGCGTACATCAACAGCTTCCATCCCCCTTACGCATGGCCAAGTTCGGACTCACGAATTTAGGGTTGCCGGGTTTGGGAGTTACCTGGTTGCGGCGGTAGTCCCGGAAGAAGGGCGGTTTCCGGATTTGACTTTTGCCCGGCAACGCTCGGCTCATGTCCAAACCATTCAAAAATTCACCCAAATAAACTTTAGCTCCGGTAATGGCACAAAGTGAAGGGTAGAGGACCATTGCCGCCAGTACCGTCTGGTCGTTGGTCTGTCCGGCGGGAATGGTGTCTTTCCAGCGGATGATAAACGGTACACGGATGCCCCCTTCGCAGAGGCTCCACTTGCGGCCGAAGAACGGACTGGCACTGCCAGGCGGCTGGTAGCCCTCCTTGTAATAATGTGACCAGTCGGTAGGGCCATTGTCACGGGCGAAAACGACGATGGTATTTTCATCAAGCCCTAGCTCCTTTGTTGTTTGCAGCAGCCGCCCGATCTGGTTGTCCCGGTTTTCCAGCACGGCGCAGTAAGCCTGCTGCTGGTAGGGATTACCGGCGAACCGGGCGTATTTCTCTTTTAATTCCGACTTGGTCATGAAAGGGGCGTACATATGGTTGGGACAGAGATTGACGAAAAACGGATCGTCTTTGTGCTGCCAGATAAAGTCAAGCGCTTTGTCCACGTATACATAACTGCTGCGGGACTTGGGCATGTCCTCATGGTACTGCCCCGGCCCCATGCCCTCAATCGAATTAACAAAGCTCTCCTCGTAGCAGTAGGCCGTAGGGGGAGGGGCGTCCTGTACATCCCGGCCTTCGCTCATGTGCCACTTGCCGAAGAGCGCCGTCCGATAACCAGCCTTATTTAGGGCTTTAGTCAGGGTGAGAGCATTAGGGTCCAAAAAGTCTACCATGTCCCGCTGCCGGGTTTTTTCACGGCCGTCAAAGTGAGAATGTACGCGGTAATGCTGCGGGTAGCGGCCCGTGAGCAAGTCCACCCCCGCGGGGGAGCAGATGGGGGTATTGGCAAAGGCATGAGTAAACCGCATGTTTTCCTTCGTCAACGCATCCAGGTGGGGAGTAAGCTCTACCTCAGCGCCGTAGCAGCCGGCCTCTTCATACCCATGGTCGTCCAAGATGAACAGGACAATGTTGGGTCTGGCCGGGGGAGCCGGAAGGGCTTTTAATGTGTGGACAGGGTTGTCCACTGGCGAACCAACCGTCGTCAGGAAAAGTGTCCGGACAATGAAAGCGGATAGGCTGGCGGTATTCATTTGAATAGAAGGGTTGTGTGAACTTGAAAGAACGCATTTAGCATGCTGATTGCCCGTTGATTACGGGGGTAGCGTAAGTCGTTAAAAAGGAGAAAGTATCCGCTGGCGTCCCAGCGGATACTTTCTTTTTCCTTGAAGTTACTGCCAATGAAGAGCGCGGCTCCCGCGCAACGCCTTTTACCAGCCTGGGTTTTGTTTTACATTAGGATTATTGATGACCTCTCCGTTCACAATGGGGAAAAAATATCCTTTTGGATAAGCCGCGTACGGTCCGGTTTCTTCCTCCAATAACATTCTTCGCTTCAGGTCGTACCAGCGGTCTCCCTCGAAAGCCAGTTCCAGCCAGCGTTGCAACATTATTTCATCTACTGAAACGGGTCTGATGCCAATATCAGCCCGTTGAGTAACTAAATTCAGTGCTGTTTGTGCATCGTCCGTTCTCCCCAGCTCAAACAAAGCTTCCGCTTTTAACAAAATCACATCGGCCAGTCGCAGAAAGATAATGTTGCTGTCGGAGTAACGGATATTGGCTATAATAGTGCCGGGATACTTTTTGACGTAGTGGTTGTTATACTTCTGCCGGGTACCCCCCGGTGCGGACCGGTCCCTTAAATACGGCACTGTTTTGCCGACATCCCGGGTATCCCAACCATCGGCTGCGCGTACTTCAGCCATCGCCGCGTTGAACCGTACGGTGTCATTCATGGATTTGAACGCATCAATGAGTTTATCACTTGGCATAAGTCCATATCCACCGCCGGTAGGGGGAGTATTTTTGCGTGGAAGAAACAGGTCTAGATCATTTTCAGCATTTGGGCCTGTAATTGTTGCATCGTACACCAGCTCAAAAATGGACTCGGTAGTACCGTTCTGCGTAAAGATGGTTTCGTAGCTTGGACCGGGTACAAGGGAATACAATGATCTGTTACTGATCACAGAGTCTGCATAGCTGGCGGCTTTAGCCCACTGGGTTGGGCCCACATTCAGGCGTTGCTGCGCATACGGAGAGCTGATGTACACGTAGTATTTGGCAAGGAGTGCATGAGCAGCACCACGCGTAGCGCGGCCCCGGTTGCTCTGTGGATAGTCAACAGGCAACAATTGAGCCGCCTGCAACAAATCGGCTTCGATTTGCGCCAGTACCTCAGCGGGAGCTACCTGGGCCCCTAAGAAATCGCCGTCGGCATCCAAAATGGGTTCCGTCCGCAAAACCACATTTTCCCAAACCCGCACCAAATTAAAATAGGCAAATGCACGCAGGAAGTATGCCTCTCCAAAAAGCCTGTTTTTCTCTTTAGGAGATGAGAATTTGTCATCCGTAATTTTGCTGCCGTAGAACAACAGGTTATTAACAGAATGTATTGCAGCATAATAGGTTTGCCAGTTTGCCCAAGGCCAGACATTGTTAAAATTCCCTTGCTGAGCCTGAGGATACGCTGAAGTTATAGACATGTAGCTGTCTGCGCGGTACTCACCATTGTAAAGGTACCGCCGCGGCATCTCTGCCGCTGCTCCCGGAGATTCTAAAGCCAGTCGGTTGTAGACGCCCATAAGGGCTGCCCGCACGTCACCTTCTTTTTGAAATGCCCTATCTAATGTAATATTGCTGACAGGGTCTTGTTCCAATACATTGCAGGACGTTACCAGGCTTAAGTATAGGAGGTATAAAAAGAGATATCGAATAGATTTCATTGGTCAAAAAGTTTAGCAATCACTGTTTAGTTGGTAATTATTGTTTTTACAAGCCTAAGGTTAGTCCAAGCGTGAATGTACGCGCACGGGGATACGCACCAAAGTCAATGCCGTATTGGCCTTCATTGGTAAATGAGCGTACATCCGGATCTACACCACTGTATTTGGTAAATAGCGCCAGGTTGTTGGCCGTGATAAATGCCCGGACGTTCTGGAATTTAATACGCTCTACCAAAGCCTGGGGCAATTCATATCCCAGGGTTACGTTGCTCACCCGTAAGTACGATCCATCTTCGAGAAAACGTGTGGACGTATAAGTACTATTCGGGGCAGCTGCAGGACCTATAGCAGCTTTGGGCGTATCCGTTATATCGCCCTGTTGTTGCCACCGGTTGCGAACGCTGGTCAGGTAGTTGCGGCCCGGAGAATTCATACCGGTCAGTGCCTGGCGGGTAGCGTTGTATACCTGGTTGCCGTACGACCAGTTCATGAAAATGTCCAGCGACAAACCTTTATAAGCAAAGGTATTCGTAATTCCACCTGTATGAAGGGGTTGCGGACGGCCAAAAGGTACCCGGTCCTCGGGATCAATAATGCCATTGCCATTCTGGTCTACGTAACGTACATCGCCCCCCCCAAACAAATAACCGGTTGCCGACTGGTCTCTTAATCCGGCTGTATTGTCTTCGTCACGGGCATAAATTCCCTGCGACTCAAACCCATAAATAAGTCCCACCGGCCTGCCGGGCTTTAACAAACTCTCCAACGCGTTCACATTATAGATACGGCTTTGGGCAAACACTTGTACCAGATCATCATCACTACCGTAAAGCGTTAAAATTTTGTTTCGGTTAAAGGCCACGTTCAGATTGGTAGTCCATTTGAGAGCACCTGCTAAATTGCGGGTGGTGAGGTTAAACTCCAATCCTTTGTTCTGCATTTTCCCCAGATTAACTGTTACACCACCTGTACCCGCTGATGCGGGTACGGTCAGATCAATCAACAGGTCTTGTGTTTTTTTCAAATACGCTTCCGCCGTGAAGACAATCCGCTCATCTAAAATACCCAAGTCAACACCGACATTGTACTGGGTAGTAGATTCCCATTGCAAATTGTAATTAGGTAATTGCCCTGGCTGAATGCCTGGTAAACCCGCATAATCCTGGCCTGTATTATAGAGGCCACGCGCTGTATAATTACCCAACCCGCCTTGATTACCTACTTGTCCGGCACTTCCCCGTAGTTTCAAAAAGTTAATAACCGGAATGTTTTGCATGAACGATTCGTCTCCTATATTCCAGGCTACCGAAACCGACGGGAACACGCCATACCGGTTATTACGCCCAAACCTGGATGAACCATCCCGGCGGACATTACCCGTTAGAATATATTTTTCTTTGAAGTTGTACGAAACCCTTCCGATGAACGATTCTAATCCGTAAGCCGCCTGGTCTGAACTGGCGTTCTCAATCCTGGCTGCTGCATTCAGGGTAGTGACCTGGTCATTGGGAAACTGGGTAGCCCTGGCCGAAGAATTATTATCGGTAAATTCCTGTTGCTCATACACTACTAAAGCTGTAATATCATGTACATCAGCAAATTTTTTATGATAGGTCAAGGTATTGGTATTGATCCATTGGCGCTCATCTGAATTGTTGTACGTACCGGTAGTCTGGCCGTTCTGATTGGATGTAGAGCGGTTGAATGTATTGTTGCGGGTAGAACGGTAGTCTAAACCCCAACTTGTGCGGAAAGTTAAATCAGGAAAAAACTTGTATTCGGCAAAGACATTCCCAAAAATCCGGTTGTTCTGGTTGTTTCTATCAACTTCATACAAGGCCGCTAAAGGGTTAGGTGATGAACCAGAATAGTCTTCTACGAAATTATAACCGCCCGAAGCGCTGTATATAGGAGTAAATGGATTTTTAACCAGTGCATTTAAATACACCCCGGGACTGTTATTGGTATTATCTGGAATGCTCTGCGGCTTTGTATGGGCAATGGATAAATTATTGCCAATCTTTAATTTTTTCGATACTTCCACATCCAGATTTAGCCGGCCCGTTACCCGGTTGAAGCCGGATTGTTCAATGATCCCTTCCTGGCCAAAGTAATTGATGGAAGTCAGGTAGCCGACTTTCCCCTCCTTTCCGCTAACGGATAAATCAACCGTGCGGATGGGCGCATTATTCCGTAAAATCTGATCTGTCCAGTTTACATTGACCGTGGTATCCAATCTGGTAAAGAAAGGGTCAAGAGGCAGTCCGCTATTTGTATACATTTCCCTCATCATCGGTAACAATTCCGGGGCTTCCAGCACCTCTAGTTTTTTAGCAATGTTCTGGATGCCATACGTAGTATTTAAGGTAACTTTAGTGCGCCCCTTTCCGCGCTTCGTAGTGATTAATACGACGCCATTTGCGGCCCGGGCTCCGTAGATAGCTATAGCTGATGCATCTTTCAGAATGTCAATGCTTTCAATATCATTGGGGTTAATGTCCGACAGATTTCCCAGGATAGGCACCTCATCTACTACGTACAGCGGATCGTTGCCGGCCCTCAGCGATGAAATTCCGCGTATTCGGATGGAAGGACCTGCCCCCGGCGCCCCGTTATTCTGAATAACCTGCACCCCGGCGGCCCGGCCCTGTAATAAGCTCCCCAGGTTAGCATTCGGGATATTCTGGATTTCGGCCGCTTTAACGCTGGCAATCGAACTGGAAAGGGTTTTGCGCTGCTCGGTGCCGTACCCGATCACGACCACTTCACTGAGAGCTTTAATGTCGGGTACCAGCGCTACATTCAGCTGGGTACGCCCGTTTACCGGTACTTCCTCGAGCACGTAGCCGATGGAACTGAAAGTAAGCACGGCATTCTCACCGGGGACGGTCAGGGAGTAATTGCCAGTAGCATCCGTGGCGGTACCCGTAGTCGTGCCTTTTACCACCACGCTCACCCCGGGGATGCCATCGCCCTTCTCGTCGGTCACCCGGCCCGTTACGGTAACCGGGTCAACAAGCCGTCCGTCAGTGATTTGGGTTAATTCGTCGTTCATTGCGGTGTCCGGTAAGGGGGCAGGGAAGGGAGCCCCCGCCTGGCCCAGCTTCTTTTCAGTGACAGGCACGGTTCCGGACGGGCCGGCATTGGATTTGATTACGTAGGTGGTCTTGCTCACTTTTTTGTAGCTCAGCCCCAGCGGCGTGAGCAGGTTTTTCAAGGACTTTTCCAGGCTTTTTTCTGAAAGCCAATCGGCGCTCCAGGTATACTGGCCGTCGGTCAGCGTACTGTGGTACCCGAACTGCACCTTGTACCGGTCGGTTAGAATGCGGAGGGCATCATTTAGGGAAACCCGCCCGTTGTCCTGCCGTACGGAGGGGGCCGGTTCGGTCTTCTGGGCCAGCAGTTGCGCTTCCGCCTGCACGGCCCAGGCGGTAAAGAGCAGGCAAACCAGGGGCGTTCTCCAAATCCGGTTGTTCGGCTTTGGCAGATTCATAAAAACTTTCTGCATAAGAAAAGCTAGTTAGGGGGTTAAGGCATTCTTTTGAATGAGGATGGTTTTATTCTCTTTACTGATGGTCAGGTCCAGGGATTCGGCCAGGGTTTCCAAAAGCAGGTCTACGTCATTGCCTTCAAGGGTATAGGTGAAAGGCAAATCCAGTAAGGCCGGGTCCTGAACCTGCACGGTGTAGCCGTAGTTGTTTTCGATCAGCCCGATAAGGTCCCCCAGGGGAGTATGGTCAAATACCAGGCGGCCTTCCTTCCAGGCAGTATAGCGTTCCGTATCCACGTTTTTTCGTACGGCCGTCAGGGCTTTGTCTTTTACCACGGCCATCTCTCCGGGTTTCATGACCAGGTCTTGTGGCACCTGGCCTCCGCTTAGTTTTACTTTGCCTTCATCGAGCACTACCCGGGTTTGCTTTTGGCGGGACCAAACGTTAAAGGAAGTACCCAGTACTTCCACCTTCACCTCACCCGAGTGCACCGTAAAGGTAGCGTGCGTGGGGGTGCGGGTCACTTTAAAATACGCTTCCCCCTCCAGCCAGACTTCCCGCTGGTTTGTCTCCTCCCAATCCCGGCTCCAGCGGACCTTAGAATTTGCATTCAGCACCACCGCTGATCCGTCCGGCAATTGCAGGTTTTGGGTTTCCCCGTAGGCGGTTTGGTACACGAGAGGACGATTGAACCACCACACCGAAAACGCGATCAGCACTACGATTGAGGCGGCAATGCTCATCCACGCACGGGGCCTGCGGTACATAGGAACCGTGCGGGTACGGCCCCCTTCCCAGGCGTCAATGGCGGTAAACAATTGCCGCTTTGCCAGCGTGGCTTCTGCCCGTGAAACCGGCTCCGGCTGTTCCTTCAGCAGCTGCAGCAGACCAATGGCCTGGTCTACATCGGCCTGCTGCTCGGGGTGCCGGGTTAGCCAAGCTTCCCAGAAGTTCTGCGAGGCTTCATTGCGCCCGTAGTACCAGTCTAAAAACGACTCGTCGCTTAAAAAGTCCTCCGCTTTGTAGTGTGTGTAGTCCATGCGCTTGGTAAGCCTATTTATAGTAGAGATAGCCGAAGTTTTGATTTGTAATCAAAATTATTTATCTTTTTTTTACTTTTTTTTGTAATCAAGTAAGGAAAGACCTTTATGGAAGACGATGCAGCACTTTGGCGGGCTTTTAAGAAAGGGGACCGGAAGGCGTATGAGCAGATATTTGACGAGTACTTTCCGGCTATGCGCCAGTATGGTAGAAGTTTGCAACCGGATAAAGAAGTGCTCAATGACTGTATTCAAGACGTTTTTTTGAAGATTTGGCAAAGCAAAGAGAACTTGTCGGACGTGATTTCCATCAAAGCCTATCTGTTCCGCGCCCTAAAAATGAGGCTCATCACCGTACAAGAGAAGGAGTTGCAGAAAACGGCTGTATTCGAAAAAGAACCCGTCGAACTCAGTTACGAGAGTTTTCTCGTTGCCTGGCAGGACGACGAGGAGGCAAAGCAGAAATTAGCCCGCGTGGTGCAAAAGCTCACCAAACGCCAACAAGAAGCCATTCACCTGCGCTTCTACGAGCAGATGGAATACGAGCAGATCGGACAGGTGATGCAGGTGAGTTACCAGGGGGTGAGAAACTTGATCTACCATGCCCTCAAATTCTTGCGGGAAAACCTGGCCGCCATGCTGCTGTGGCTGATGTGCTTGCAGCAATACTGACGGTGAGTACGGATACTTTAGTACAGGACAAAAGAAGGGAGCAAAGTCCCCAAAGGGGGTAATTTTAAGGTGACCAAACTGGAATTACCAAACCTCTACTCCCAGATGAAAGATATTCAAGGGGCGTTATATGCCCGAATCAAAGGCCATTTTCCTCTGATAAACGCAGAACAGAACTGATCTGCAAGCTGATCGTTGGCCTGGTCAAACTCACCCGAAACGGACTCAGCAAGTGGAGCAAAGCCTTGCCGGGCGGGCAGGACCTGAAAGGATACAAGCAGATGCAGCGGTTTGCCCGCTGTTTCCGGTTTTCGCCCCGTCTGTATTGTAAAGTCATCTGGCAGTTGTACGGCCAGGGCAAACAAGTGTACCTGACGCTGGACGGGAGTGAATGGAAGATGCGCGGCAAGTGGGTACAGGTGACCATGACCGGCATTGCTGGACCCGAGGATAAACCTCGTTTAGGTCCTGTCAGGGCATGAGTATTCCCCTGCTCTGGCAGGTATACAACCGACAGGGCAATACGGCTTATTCCATCCCCAAAGCCTTGCTGAGTTGTTTTGATAAGTGGATTGAACGCAAGCCACACCAGCAGGTCTGGTGGGTAGCCGACCGGGAGTATACCGGTAAAGACTGCTTCAGGGAACTGCTGGAGCGAAAGATGCAGTTCTGTATCCGCTTGCGCAAAAACGTAACGCTCACTCATCACAACAAGAAGATCAGCCTGCACGGGTTGTTCGGATGCCCGACGTTGAGAACCCTTTCCAAACCGCGTAAGCTCTATGGCACCAATCTCTGCCTGGCCGGCCAGAAACTACCCGATGGCGACTACTTCATCGTCGGCAGTCCCACCAGGACAAGGCGCCTGGCCCGGATTTATCAGCACCGATGGCTGGCGGACCACCAGCTTCAGCTGGGATCCGCATCGAAACCCTGTTTGCTGCTTTCAAGTCAAGAGGCTTCAACCTGGAAAGCTGCCGGGTAAACCTGGCCAAAAGGATCAAAACGCTCATTTTCGTCTTGTCTGTTGCTGCCCCGTATGGGCCTTAACAACCGGGCAGTGGCTGCTTGAACAAGGCAAAAACATTCCCCTCAAGACCTACAGGGATAAACCGGCCCGGAAATGGAAAAGCCTTTTCCGGCGGGGACTCGACCACCTGCAAAATATTACCCTTAACAACCTTGATTTTCAATCCATTATCAAATTGTGTCCTGTATAAAAGGTAGTTTGCTCTGGCCAACTTAGTAATATCCCTTCCAGCGTGACTGCCTGAACGTAACTGCCTGAAAAAACAGTAGCCCTGACTGACTGGCAGGGCTACACAAGATGAACTTGCGTGCAACAACTCGCCCGAAGTTCTCTTTATGGCAGGACAAATTTATTGAAATATTTATACTTTAAAACTTGCTTTTTAAGACAGTATCTGGGGTCCAGCTACTTTCGCCTTGAAACCGGGCGAGTACTGCTTTCTTTTGGCTTTCATCTGACCACTATTTTAATCGCTGTTTTCGAGCTTAGCTAGTGGTCCTAATTTTGGGGAGTAGCACAATAAACCGGACCACCCCAGTCTGTGCAAGGATAGGAGCCCTTTAAGCGCCTTTGTATGCAAATTGTATGCAAAGACAATAGCCACTTATGAAAGAATGTTTCGTAAGTGGCTGATTATCAGTAGTGAACTCGAAGGGAGTCGAACCCCTAACCTTCTGATCCGTAGTCAGATGCTCTATCCAATTGAGCTACGAGTCCTTGCGGGTGCAAATATAAAGGATTATTTTTGTAATCTGACAAGTACAATACCAAACTTTTCCTTCCATTTTTAAGGTTTTCACCCCCTCCCTTCATGATCCATTCTCCCAAAACCACTGCTCCGGCTATTGATTTAAATGCACTTCACATTGTTGACGTCAATCCTGCTGCCAGCACCGGCCGCGTCTGGAGTCCGCTCAACGGCACTGATCCACATACTGTTTACTCTCCTGCCGACGGCCAGCCGATTGCAAAAGTGGAGTGGGCAACAGCCAGTCAGTATGAAGAGGTCGTGACCACAGCCCAGGAAGCTTTTTTGCACTGGCGTACGGTTCCATCGCCGCATCGGGGTGAAATTGTAAGGCAGATCGGTGATGCCCTGCGCCGTCACAAAAACGAACTGGGCCGGCTGGTCAGCCTCGAAATGGGCAAAATCTATCAGGAGGGTTTGGGTGAAGTTCAGGAAATGATCGACATCTGTGATTTTGCGACGGGTCTTTCGCGGCAGCTGCACGGCTTTACCATGCACTCCGAGCGGCCACAGCACCGCATGTACGAGCAGTACCATCCCCTGGGTGTGGTGGGCATCATCTCGGCTTTCAACTTTCCCGTGGCCGTGTGGTCGTGGAATGCCATGCTGGCGGCGGTGTGCGGAAATGTCTGCATCTGGAAACCTTCCGAGAAAACACCCCTCACGGCGGTAGCCTGCCAACGCATTATTGGAAAAGTGCTGGCGGACAACGATCTGCCGGAAGGGATTTTCAGTTTGGTGATCGGCGATGCCACAATAGGCAGGCAGATGTCCGAAGACCGCCGCATTCCACTGGTGTCGGCTACCGGTTCCACCCGGATGGGTAAGCTGGTGGCCCAGACGGTAGCCGCCCGGATGGGCAAGTCGCTGCTGGAACTGGGCGGAAACAATGCCATCATCATCACGCCCAATGCAAACCTGGAGCTGGCCATCCGGGCGGTGGTATTCGGTGCTGTAGGTACTGCCGGCCAGCGTTGCACCACGACACGCCGACTGATAGTGCACGATAGGGTTTACAATGCCGTACGGGAAAGATTAATTTCCGCATACCAGAAACTACCCATCGGTAATCCGCTCCGGGAAGGGACATTGGTAGGTCCGTTGATTGACCATCAGGCGGTAGAGGCTTTTCAAAGAGCCCTAAGTCAGGCAGAGCAGGAGGGAGGCAGCGTAGTAACGGGAGGAGAGGTATTGTCAGGGGATGAATTTGCCTCGGGCTTATATGTTACTCCCGCTATTGTGGAAGCTCAGAACTCCTTTTCCATCGTGCAGGAGGAGACATTTGCACCCATATTATACTTGATACGATATAGCGGAGATGTGGAAACCGCCATTCAGATTCAGAACGACGTACGTCAGGGACTTTCTTCTTCCATATTCTCTGACAATTTGGGTGAAGTAGAGACATTCCTTTCATCAGTAGGTTCGGATTGTGGCATTGCCAACGTTAACATCGGAACCTCAGGCGCTGAAATCGGCGGCGCTTTCGGCGGTGAGAAGGAAACCGGTGGCGGCCGCGAATCAGGCTCCGATGCATGGAGGTTCTACATGCGGCGCCAGACCAATACCATCAACTACAGCAAGAAACTGCCACTGGCTCAGGGGATTAGGTTTGACTTGTAATACTTCTCTATCTCCGGCATGCTTGTTACCATCCATTTGCCGCGCCGGAGCTTTTTTGCGCTTTTTTTTCAAAATTTGCTCCTGAAGATTTGCCATTGCGCTTTTTCCCATATTTTAGCCAGTAATTCTGTAGCTTGACTGTGTTAAACTCCAAATACTTACATCAATTAGATTTTTTATTTTCTATACAATCATTTACCTTTAAAAACTCCGATCTTCGCGACTAAAACAAATAGTTATGGCTGAAAACACACCCCGTTTCAACACAATCATGCTGATTGATGATAATGAGATTGACAATCTTATCAATCAGAAAATAATTGAGTCTTCTAACATCTGCAAGCATATTTTTACTCATACCGGCGGGAAGAGTGCGATAGAGTTTTTGAAGAACATGGAGAAGATCGCTGCCACCAATCAGTTTGCGCTTCCGGAGATCATTTTTCTTGACATCGATATGCCCCTTATGGATGGCTTTCAGTTCCTTGATGAATTTGAGAAGCTCTCTAAAGAAACGAAAGACTACTGCAATATCATTATGCTGACTTCTTCTATTAACCCTCAGGACATGAGCAAGTCGAAGAAGTACGACTACGTGAAGAAGTACGTAAATAAGCCTCTGACGCAGGAGAGCCTGAAAAAACTGGGCATATAACAGCACCGTCACTTTGTACCGGAAGGGAGGCTTACAGCTTCCCTTTTTGTTTTCTGATTCCCTCCGCACCCGGATTGGAAGCCACAAAAAAGCCCCGCAGTTTAGCTGCGGGGCTTCCATTGAAGGGTTGCGGATGTTATCCGTTCTGAGAACTTAACCGGTTCACAAAGTTGTCGTCCATTTTAACCAGTGACAGCAGTGAGAAGTCTCTGTAATCAGCTTTGTGCATTTTGTCTACCAGTGAGCGGACTTTAGCAGCTTTGCCATTCTTGCTGTCATACAGGGATGTCTTCAGAATCTTGGTGAAGAGCAGCATGCTGTCGCAGCTGTCTTTGCCCAGAATCCGGATTTGCCTCTGGATGCTGTTCAGCAACTGGCTGAACAATTCATAGTCACTCATCAGACAGTACTGAAGGGCCAGCAGCAGCTTCACTTCCAGTTGCGCAAAAGGATACTTTTTCAGGCTCATCTCGTTAAGCAGGTTATTGATCCAGCGCGCAGCCTCATCATAACGCTTGGCGTAGTAGCAGGAAAGAGCCCGGTACACAATGTAAGACATATACTTTGGCAGGTCTTGGGCATCGGCTTCGTAGTCCTGGAACAGCCCGTCGTTTTCCTCATACATCTGTCCTTCGGAATCCATCCGGATGTGGCGGAATATTTTGGTAGACAGAAACTGCGACGGATAGGTATACAGGCTGTAGTTGGTGAGCAGGGTACTGGCGGCGTCGTTTACTTCGTCGAAATACTTCTCTGCTTTTTTAAACACCTTATAGTGCGTGTAGTACTCCAGCTTCAGGAATTCAAATACCAGCTTGAGGTGGAAATAGATGGAATCCTGATAGTACTGCGTAAAGATTTTTTCTACGTTGGCCAGTACATCTTCAATAGGCTCCTGACCGTCATTCATCGACTCGGTATTCTCTACAAAGAGGCGGTGGAAGATGCTCATGCAGTTCTGGTACACATACAACCGGTGCGACTGGTACAGGCGGCATACGTTGTCCATCTCGCGGTTCAGCAGGGTAAGTTCCAGCTTTTCTGTTTCACCACCTGACAGCGTATAATTGCCATACTTCCGGAAGTAATCAGCCAGCAAGTCTTCGGCCTTGTCAATGGCAAGCATGTAGGCTACGTGCTTGTTGTAAGACTGTGAATAGGCGAAAAAATCAGGTGTGTTGATGTGCAGCTTCTTGAGCGTCTTGTAGATGATCGTCAGTTCGTTGGACAGATCATAATCGAGTAGTTCTTTCTCAAGCTTTTTCAGGGTGGCTATGGCAATAGCTCTTTTTTTAGTGAAGATAATTTCATTGATGTTGGCTACCTTTTTCAGCAGGTCTGTCCGCGGACTTTCCATCTGCTGCAGCAGGTATTCCTCAATTTTCTGATTAAGGCGGGAACGAAGCGTATAATAAGCATTGGTATTCACGTCAAGCTCTTCCATGATCTTGGCATCGGAGAGTTGCTTTTCGCGCATGAACTTCAGCAGGTAAGCTGACTTCTCAGCATTGCTGGACATCAGAGAATTGTAGATAGCCTGGTAATCATCAATGGAGAGCTGCTTAATGATGTTTTTTAGCTTTGCCATATTGGGGTTAAATTAAAGAATACACCTGTTGTTTGAATGGGGAAAAAGGGAATTTGTGAATTTTTCTTAAATAAGAGTCAATGTAATAAAATGTTTGAGTTTTGAGGTTTTCCCGGCGGTTTGAAAATCTTATTCGTTGGCCGGGTTGCTGAAAGTATCACTGTAATTAAGGTATGAAGTTACCAAAGAATTTACTTGTGGGTTTTAACAGGTTTTTGTTATCCCTTTTGCTGCCCCGGTTTGGCTGATTTCCTCATCTCCCCGTTTCTTGATTAAATATAGGATGTTTATGCTCCACGGCACAATAGGGGCACAGCGCTGCTTAATGCCGCTCCGGCGGGTATTAAAATCATTTTGGAAAAACTTCCCGCAACCAGGTAAGAAGTGGCCGTTTTACTACATCTCCCACTCCCCAAATAAACTGACCTTCAGTAACAGAGCGGTTACTTTATTCCGGCAGCAGAATTTTGGCAAAGGTCTGCATGACGGGTCCCGGATCGGCAGGTGGGAGTGATGAACTGAACATTTTCGGCTACAGACCGGTATATGTGAGAAAACCAGCCCCTTGGGCGGCATTTTCGTAATTTTGCAAAAACGTTCTTCGTCTTGAGAGTCCAGGATTTTCTGAAACTGTACCGTGCGGATAGCTTTATCCAAAACTTTTTCAAAACCATTTCTGTAAACCCATCCGGGTCTGCCCGCTTTCAGCTGAAAGGCACCGTCAGCAGTCTGGATGCTGTAATCGGTGCGGTTACCTACCAGCAGCAACCACGGACCTGCCTGTTTGTTCTGCACGACAAGGAAGAGGCGGCTTATTTTTATAATGACCTTCAGAACCTGACGGAACAGGAAGTGCATTTCTTCCCGATGTCTTATAAAAAGCCTTATCAGTTTGAGGATACCGATAACGCCAATGTGCTGCGCCGGGCGGAGGTGATTTCCCGGCTGCACGGCCATGCCGACGGCGAACTGGTAGTGACCTACCCCGAAGCGCTGACTGAAAAAGTGATCAGCAAGAAATCTCTGGTGCAGCACTCTTTTCCGGTCCGGGTGAAAGACCGCCTGGACGGCAATTTCCTGAGTGAGTTTCTCATCAGCTACGACTTCGACAAAACGGACTTTGTGTACGAGGCCGGGCAGTTCTCCATCCGGGGCGGTATCATTGATGTGTTCTCCTACGCCAACGAGCTGCCCTACCGCATCGAACTCTTCGGCGACGAGGTAGAGAGCATCCGGACATTCAATCCGGATACGCAGCTTTCCGTGGATCCGGTTGAAGCCATCAAGATCGTTCCCAACCTGGACAGGGTGCTGCAGCAAAACTGGATTTCGTTTCTTGATTATTTTCCGGCCGGTACCCTGGTCTGGATCAAGGATGTGGAGCTCACTGTCTCTATAATTGATAAATACTTTGACAAAGCCGAGCAGCACTTCCGGAATGTTTTACAGGGAACCCTCAACACGCGGGTCATCTCTGATCCGGCGGAAGTGTTTGAAACCGGCAGACGGTTCACGGATGTACTGAAGAAATTTACGGTTATCGAATTTGGCAGCCGCTTTTACTACCCTGACGCCCAGCGTACCGAATACCCGTCTTCGCCGCAGCCTTCCTTTAATAAGGACTTCCAGTTACTGACGGAAAGTCTTCAGGACAATCTCACGCACGGTATCACCAATATTATTGTAGCGGATTCCCTCAAGCAACTGGAAAGACTGCGCACCATCTTCGACGAAACGGATCCTTATCTTAAATATCAGACCCTCAACATTGCCCTTCGCGGCGGCTTCACCGACCATCAGCTGAAAATCGCTTGCTACACGGATCATCAGATATTTGACCGTTTTCACCGGTACAAGACCAGGGAGCGGTTTTCGAAAAACAAAGCCCTTACGCTGAAAGAACTGAAAACGCTGCAGCCGGGAGATTACGTGGTGCACGAAGACTACGGCGTAGGCCGCTTCGCCGGGCTTGAAAAAGTGGAGGTGAACGGCCACGAACAGGAAACCATCCGGCTGGTATACCGCGACGATGATCTGCTGTACATCAGCATTTATGCACTGCACAAGATCAGCAAGTATTCCAGTAAAGAAAGTGTTCCTCCCACCATGAGCAAACTGGGTTCGCCGGAGTGGGAGAACAAAAAGTCGCGGGTAAAGAAGCAGGTAAAAGACATTGCCCGCGAACTCATTAACCTGTACGCCAAGCGGCGCGTGGCTCCCGGCTATGCCTATACCAGAGACAGTTTTCTGCAGGTAGAGCTGGAGTCATCCTTTCTGTATGAAGATACGCCCGATCAGGCCAAAGCTACCGCGGCCGTGAAGGAAGACATGGAGCAGCAGCACCCCATGGACCGCCTGATCTGCGGCGACGTAGGCTTTGGCAAAACGGAAATTGCCATCCGGGCGGCCTTTAAAGCAGTAGCCGACAACAAACAGGTGGCGGTGCTGGTGCCTACGACAGTGCTGGCCATCCAGCATTACAAAACCTTCCGCGACCGGCTGGAGAAGCTTCCGGCCAAAATTGAATACATCAACCGCTTTAAATCCACTCAGCAGATCAAAGAAACCCTGCAACGGATTAAGAGCGGCGAAACCAATATATTGATAGGTACCCACCGGATTGTGAACAATGACGTCCAGTTCAAGGACCTCGGCCTGCTGATCATTGACGAAGAACAAAAGTTTGGCGTCAAAACCAAGGACAAGCTGAAGGAGATGCGGGTAAACGTGGATGTGCTGACGCTTACGGCTACCCCGATCCCGCGTACGCTGCAGTTTTCACTGCTGGGGGCCAGAGACCTGTCTATTATTGCCACGCCGCCGCCCAACCGGCAGGCAGTCACCACCGAACTGCACGTATACAATGAAGTGGTCATACGCAATGCGGTCAGTTACGAGTTGCGGCGGGGCGGCCAGGTATTTTTTGTGCACAACCGCGTGGGCGACATTGAGGCCATGGGCAGTATGATTCTCCGGCTGGTGCCTGATGCCCGGATCGCAGTCGCCCACGGACAGATGGAAGGGGAGAAGCTGGAGAAGACCATGCTCAAATTCATTGATGGCGAATATGACGTGCTGGTTTCCACCAATATCATAGAGTCTGGTCTCGACATTCCCAATGCCAATACCATGCTCATCAACCATGCGCACCAGTTTGGCTTGTCCGATCTCCACCAGATGCGGGGTAGGGTAGGGCGGTCCAATCGTAAGGCGTATTGCTACCTGCTGGTCCCTGCGGTTTCGGCCCTTACGCCAGAGGCCCGCAAGCGGCTGACCGCATTGGAGGAGTTTTCGGATCTGGGAGAAGGCTTTAAGATTGCCATGCGTGATCTGGACATACGCGGGGCGGGTAACCTGCTCGGAGCAGAACAAAGCGGCTTTATCTCTGATCTTGGTTTTGAGATGTACCACCAGGTGCTCGACAATGCCATCAAGGAACTGAAGGAAGAAGAATTCAAGGACTTGTTCATCAAGGAGCTGCCGCTGGAGAAAGAACTCAGAATTGATTGCATGATCGAAACGGATCTGCAAATAATCATTCCCGAAGGATACGTTTCCAATATCTCAGAGCGTTTAAATTTATACGCCCAGCTGGATAATATTAAAAATGAAGAGGTGCTGACCCGGTTCAGTCAGTCTTTGGTAGATCGGTTTGGCCCTATGCCCCCGGAAGTGCAGGACCTGATTCAGATTGTGCGGATGCGGTGGCTGGCAGGGAAGTTGGGTATGGAGAAACTGACTATTAAAAATGACACGATGAAAGGCTACTTTGTATCCACTCAAAATGAAAGTTTTTATAAGTCAGCAACCTTTGACAGTATATTGAAGTATCTTCAAAAAAATCCCAGAAAGGCGCGTCTGAAAGAGAATAAAAACCGCCCTATGATCGTTTTTGATGAGATCAAATCGATAAGTCAGGCCATAGAGACGCTTTCCTCCGTATAGTCCCTGTCACTGATGAGTTTTTTTATAGATTGATATATTACACATACATACTTTGCTGGGTAAATCCGTTTATTTTTTGGCCCAAATAGGCCAACTTCGTGCTTCAATCCCGATTAAAAACGATTTGTTCTCTCTTAACAGGTAACTAATACAAATTCTCTTAAAACAGGTTATGAATCAAATGTTGAAATTCTCCAAGCACCTTTCGCTGATAGCCTGCGTGGTGACGCTCTCTACAGCATGTAAGAGAGATAAACATCCCACTGCGGCTAACCCGGGAAAGGAAAGCACCACTACCGGGATGGTCTATAATGATGATGACGGCTTTCAGGTAAATGACTTTCAGGGACAGCCAGCCGGGCCTAACCTGGTATTCATTGAGGGAGGTCGCTTTGTGATGGGTTCTGCGGAGGAAGATCTGCTGAACTCTCATGACAACATAGAAAGAGCTGTCAGTATCCAGTCTTTCTTCATGGATGAGACGGAAGTAGCCAACATTCACTGGCTGGAGTATTTATATTACGTACAAAAAGACTCTTCCGAAGAATTCTTTCAATCCGCTCTGCCCGATTCTACCGTATGGGCCAGCGAACTTGCCTTCAATGACTCTTACGTAGATCATTACCTGCGTTATCCGGGCTTCCGGTACTTCCCGGTAGTTGGTGTATCCTGGATACAGGCCGTGGATTACTGCACCTGGCGGACCAATGTAGTAAACCGTAAGTTAGCGGAGGATGCTGGTGTGGAACCTCCTACTGATGGCGGCCGTATCCCGCTGGAATCTGGCGTGGTGTTGCCTAACTACCGTCTGCCTTCTGAAGCTGAATGGGAATACGCTGCCTACGCCCTGATCGGTACCCAATATCTTGACGAGAACCAGACCAACAAGCGTTTGTATCCCTGGGACGGCCATGCTCTGCGTAATCCTTATGGTAAGAAAATGGGTACTTTCCTAGCCAACTTTAAGCGTGGCCGCGGTGACTATGCCGGTATTGCCGGTAAGCTGAATGATGGTGCCATGATCACTGACCAGGTTTATGCTTATCCTCCCAACGATTTCGGTCTCTATAACATGGCCGGCAACGTAAACGAATGGGTATATGACGTGTACCGTCCGCTTTCCTTCCAGGATTTTGATGACCTGAACCCTCTGAGAAGAAACGGCTACCTCGACAAGGCCGACAACTACGACAAGAAAGGCGGCAACTCCCTGATTGACGATGAGGTTCGCGTATATAAGGGTGGTTCATGGAAAGACGTAGCCTACTGGCTGTCTCCCGGCACCCGTCGTTACATTGAGCAAGACTCTGCAACTGCTACCATTGGTTTTCGTTGCGCGATGATAAACGCCGCTCAAACCGCTGATTTTAACACAGAGTCGAAACAAAACAGAACCTCCTGTCGGAGGTTCTGTTTTTGTTTCAGTACCAGACTCTGGTGAACAGATAAGCATTAGTAATTCAACTGCATAAACTCTCCGGCTTGCATATAACATCTAGTGCTGTGTTATCAAATATACATTGCCTATTGCACTGCTTTCTACTTGTCCCTATTTCAACACTTGTCCGGTGCGAACTATGGCATTCAGGAACGCATTTTAGAGTGTGTTTAAAATCTGAGAGGGGGCAAATTGCGAAACTGACAAGGGGTTGAGCACAAGGGGTTGAAAAGGGAATTGGTCTAACTTGTGGTTATCAAATCTCAGGTTAGTTATGGTAGTAGTTAAGCTCAGGTTCAAACGTGAACGGTTTACCCCATTGACCAATTCCCAATGGGAAGTTATTGAAAAAACAATTGACAACGGCAGAAAGCGTAAGCACAGTTTAAGAGCAGTGGTCAATGGGATTTTGAAGATCACCAGAACGGGCACTCAGTGGCGTAATCTGAAGAAAGTCCTTGTGTATATCCAGGTTGGCCGAGTTTGTATTACTACTTCCGCAAGTGGCAACAGAACGGAGTATGGTCGGCAGTGTTAAGCTTACTGGTTGAACAAGAGCGGCAAAGACAAGGCAGACCCGCCAAAGCATCGGCCGTGGCCGTTGATTCGCAAAGCGTCAGGAAGGGCAGTCTGATCAGTTTAGACACGGGCATTGATGGGGGTAAGAAGGTCAACGGCAGAAAAAGGCACCTGGCCGTTGATTCGCTGGCCTGCCTTTAGCCCTGCACGTATCAGCGGCCAACAAGCAGGACGGACAAGAAGGTATTGAACTGCTTTGGCAACTTGATAAGGCTACTGACCGGCTGGCTCTGATCCGGGCCGACAAGGCGTACAAAGGCGATTTTACCACTTGTGCGACTACTACCACTGGAAAGTAGAAGTAAGCCAGAAGCCTGAGTCGGCTCAAGGTTTTGTCCCTCAAACCGGAAGATGGCAAGTAGAACGATCCTTCGGTTGGTTCAATTTCTTCCGCAGGCTCAGCCGGGACTTTGAGAAAACAGTAGAATCTTCCTGGCTTTCATGCAATTAGCCTTTATTGACATCATTTTGGCAAGAACACCCAATTAAATTCTTAAACACACTCTTAGGCCCGACGATTTTTTATTCCGGCTGATGTCTGATAATTTTGACTGACAGGATCTATAGGTCATTTATTCCAAAAATTTCCTTGGTCATTTTTCCCTCTTACTCCTATACAGGTAGGATTATTATAATGTTTGCATGAGTGAATCTGATTTCGAACCTCTTAGCCATAAAGCCCATGAGACTTGGTACGATAAACGATATCCTGACGAAACCAGCAAAGCAAAGGTACTGGCAGACTGGAAAGGAGAAAGCAAGCGTACCATAAATACTTGGCTCCACGAGAGAATGTGGAACCTGACAGATGCTTTAGCCGTGCCCGGTAGCAGTTGGCTTACCGTTGGTGATGGGTATGGCCGGGATGCTTATTACTTGTTGAAGAGGCAATGCACAGCAACTGCTTCTGATATATCGGCTACTTTTTTACCCTTGGCTAAAGCCGAAGGGCTTATAACCGATTACGCCGTTGAAAATGTGGAGCATCTCACCTACGTGGATAACTCGTTTGACTATGTGCTCTGCAAAGAATCCTATCACCACTTTCCCCGGCCCTACCTAGGCGTATACGAGATGCTGCGGGTATGCAGGAAAGGGGTTGTGCTGATCGAACCGCACGATCCTATTTCCAGAATGCCCTTACTCCTTGCCCTGCGCAATACTTTGGACCGGATTAATCCTTCTTTGCTGCAACGTATATGGAAAAACCGCTATTCATTCGAAGAAGTAGGCAATTATGTATTCAAGCTATCGGAGAGGGAAATTGAAAAATTATCTATGGGTATTAATCTGCCCGCGGTGGCTTTTAAAGGAATCAACAACAATTACTATCACCCCAGTACGGCCCCTACTCCGGCTGAGACTACGTCTGGAGCTTTCCGGAGAATTCGTTCCAAACTTCTTCGAGACAACCTCCTGTCCAGGGCGGGGCTTGTCCCTTACCAGTTGCTGTGTGCTATAATATTCAAAACACCCCCGTCCAAAGAAAGTATCTGCAGACTGAAAGACAACGGTTTCACATATCACGCTTTACCTAAAAATCCTTACCTAAAAACAGAATGATTATCTGCTCCGGTGTCAAATAAAACAAAGGTATTTTAGTTATAAGGCAGACATTCCCAGCGGCAGCCGGGTCTGTAACGGGTCTGCTGATATTTCGTAGTCTCTCTTTTACCATTCCGGCTTTACCAGAAGGAATAACAAAGGGAGTACCATGTCTGCTGCTACTGCGCGGCTGCGATGGCGGCTATACTGACTTCCCTACAACCTGCGTCCTGCAAGACTTCTACGCACGCCTCTAAGGTAGCGCCGGTGGTGATCACATCATCCACCAGCAGTATCCGCTTGTCTTTGATCTGCGCCGGATCACTTACGCCGAAGATGCTCTCTACGTTTTTCCACCTCTCAAAACGTTTCTTCCTCGTTTGGGTAGAACTGGCCGTTGTGCGGATCAATAAATTCGGAGACCATTCGGTTGCCAGAGCCTCCGACAGACCGGAGGCAAACGTATCACTCTGGTTGTAGCCCCTCTTCTTCAGTTTTGATGGATGCAGCGGTACCGGCAGAATCAGGTCAAAATGCTCCCCGTGGCCTGATTTTCTCAGTTCTTCGCCGTACCAGATGCCCATCAGCTGGCCTACTTCCTGTTTGCCCTTGTATTTGAGGGCGTGCAAAGCTTTCTGTACCCGGCCCCGTTTGGTAAACTTCAGGTAAGCCCAGGCATACCTGACATGTACCTTGCCCATAAACCGCTTTTCCAGCGGGTTGGCTTCTAACAGGTGATAATTGGCAAGTGGCAGGTGATACCGGCAGTAAATACAGATAATTTTTTCTCCTTTTGCCAGCCCTGCTTCGCACATCTGACAATAACTCGGAAAAAGCATGTCTAAAAAATCATTCCACATAGTGCTGGATCGTATTAGCCATACGAAAGAAAACACTCATACCGGTTTTTATAATTTCGTAGCTTCGCATGATCTTACCCGGTTGGAAATACATGGATTTAGTAGACAACTTCAATGAGTACCGCAGCCGCATGAATGATAAGATCATGGAGGCGGATAATATCATACTGAAAAGACTTTTTAATCTGGATACCAACTGCTACACCGGCGGCAGCGTGGATGTGATTACCAAAGAGATGATCGGTCTGTCGTGTTCCATGGTTCTGCGGTGCGACGACTGTGTAAGGTATCACCTGGGCAAGTGTCACGAATTAGGCGTTACTACCCAGCAGGTATTTGAAGTGTTTGCCATTGCCAACCTGATCGGGGGCACCATCGTAATCCCGCATCTCCGGCGAGCCGTGGAGTACTGGGAAGCGCTGGAAGCGAAGCAGAAATAAGCTATGAATCCTGAAATACCCCAAGACGAAATTGAATCCCGGTGGGAAGAAATGCTGGCTAAGTTAACGACGCTGCTAGGCAAACGCCCTGCCGATCTTAACTCAGTATTGTTTCTGATCGGTGTCCAAGAACTGGGCCAGGGTGCCAAAAATTTTTCCAAGGAACAAAAGCAGGATCTTATTCACATCGGCATCTGCCGGATTCTGAGTCCGTCAGGCCATTACGAGTTTGAGAAGCTGGATGCCGATGGCTGGCCCCACTACAAGCTGGTGAAGAAACTCCCTCATGGCGATATACTGTCCCAGGAGTTGTTTCTTAAATCTCACATTCTCCGGTATTTCTCCGCTCAACTGTAGTATCTTCCTTCCGAAGATCGCTATCCGCATGAGAATTATTTCTTTCAATGTCAATGGCCTCCGGGCGGCAATTCAGAAAGGTTTTTTGGAATGGCTGACGGCTACTGATGCCGATTTTGTGTGCCTTCAGGAAATTAAATTTGATAATTTTGCTCCCCTTCAGGTTCTCTTTGAAAGCGCCGGCTATCACTCTTACTGGATGCCAGCCGTTAAAAAAGGATACAGGGGCGTGGCTATTCTGGCCAGAAAGGCAGTCAGTCAGGTACAGATGGGCTGCGGCTGCGAACTGTACGACAATAAAGGCCGGGTCATTGGGGTCCATACCGGCGATATTCTTCTGCTGAACGTTTACATGCCGTCCGGCACTACTGGTCCTGAGCGGCAGGCTTTCAAGATGCAGTGGCTCGGGTTTTTCTACGAGTACGTCCGGAATCTCCGGAATGAACACCAGAGGTTCGTGATCTGCGGCGATTATAACATTGCCCATCAGAGATAGACATTCATAATCCCAGATCCAACGCCAGGTCTTCCGGCTTTCTGCCTGAGGAACGGGAGTGGGTGACCCGCTTTATCAGCCTTGGCCTGTGCGATGCGTTCCGCTGCCTCAACGCCAATCCCCATCATTACACCTGGTGGACTTACCGTGCCGGTGCCCGTGACCGTAATCTCGGCTGGCGGATTGACTACCACATGGTAAGTGACCCACTCCGCGAAAAACTTAAAACTGCATCAATTCTGAGCGAAGTCAGGTTTTCAGATCATTGTCCGGTTCTGATCGGACCGGATGACTAAATTTGACTATCAAGTGACTTTTCATGAACAAGCTCTACAAACTTGGGGTAATTCTGTTGCCCTTTCTCTTTTTTGCCTGCGGTAAAACGCCAAAGAATGATTCTGAAAGTACCCATTCGCGTCTCGCCCGGGGAGGTAAGGCGTACGGAGGGGTTTTCCGGATCAGTGAATCTGAATACATCAAGTCGCTGTACCCGCCCAATATCACCGATGCCTATTCGTACCGGGTGGCATCGCAGGTATACGAGGGGCTTTTTAAGTTTGATCCTGCCTCCCTGCAAGTTATTTCCGGACTGGCCGAGTCGTATGAGGTGGACAGTAGCCGCACGGTGTACACTTTCAAACTGAGAAAAGGTGTTTACTTTCACGATGATGAATGTTTCGCCGGCGGCCGCGGACGGGAACTGATTGCTGAAGATGTAAAGTACTGTTTCACGCAACTTTGCACCCAGAGCCCCCACAACCAGAACTCCGGACTTCTGACCATCCTGAAGGGTGCTGAAGAATACTACCAATCAACGGCCGGTGGCAATAATGTTTCCAACAACCTGGAAAGTATCCAGGTGCTCGACAAGCATACCCTACAGCTTACTCTGCAAAAGCCTTCTTCTATCCTGCTGTATAACCTGGCCCGGCCGGGAAGCTTTATCTATCCCAGAGAAGCTTTCCAGAAGTACGGCCTTGAAATGCGCATCAAGGCAGTAGGCACCGGCCCGTTCCGCCTGACGGATGTCGACGAGAACATCTCGATGATATTCAGGCGCCACAACCGCTACTACGGCACCGATAGCCTTGGCAACCAGTTGCCGTTTCTGGAAGCGGTAAGCATTCAGTTTATCAAGGATAAGAAGACTGAATTGTTTGAATTCAAAAAGGGGAATCTCGATATGCTGTACCGCCTGCCTACTGAGTACATCATCGAAATCCTGGAACAAATGGGCAAAGGCACTGAAGGAGGTGAATACAGCCAGTACCAGTTGCAGCGGGAGCCAGAGATGAATTCACAGTACCTTGCTTTCCATATGCAGAATGGTATTTTCAAAGACATCAATATCCGGAAGGCTTTCTCCTACGCCATTGACCGCGAAAATATTCTGGAATTTACCCTCAACGGGGAAGGCTTTGCCCCGGGCGTACACGGCGTCACGCCGCCTGCTTTTAATGATTACAACATCAGCGGGATCACCGGATACAAACTGAATGTAGACTCGGCCCGCTATTATCTGGCAAAGGCTGGTTACCCCAATGGCAAAGGCTTTCCGGAGCTTACGCTACAGCTCAATGCCGAAGGGTCACGCAACACCAATGTAGCAGTGGCCGTGCAGAAGCAACTGAAAGATAACCTGAATGTGAACATCGGACTCAACGTGGTGCCCATTGCGCAAAGCGTTGAAAACGCCATCACCGGAAACTTCAGCTTTCTGCGGATAGCATGGCAGGCGGACTATCCGAATGCTGAAAACTTCCTCTGGCTTTTCTACGGCAAGTCGGTTCCGGCCCAGGCCAGCGCCAAATCATTTCCCAATATTTTCCGATACAAAAACGCGGAGTTTGATCGTTTATATGAAAGCGCCCTTCAGGCGGCAACCATTGAAGAAGCGAACCGGTACTTCAAAGAAGCCGAGCAGGTGCTGATGAACGACGCTCCGGTGATTGTGCTCTGGTATGACGAAGGTTACCGGCTGATACAGTCTTACGTGAAGAGTTTCCCAAACAATCCTATGCAGTACCGGGACCTGAGTCAGGTATGGTTTGACACTGCAAAGATCAGGCAAGAACAATAGGAAGGGAAAACGTAACTGCTCTCAGTGGCATACGTAAAATCTTCACACAAACTCCCGGGGAGCTTTGTGTGAAGATTTTGCTTTAAAGAGGTTTATATTAGCCTCAGTTGCATGGGATTTAAGGCAGATATGGGTATATTTTATATCTGGTTTCATCGCTCTTGTTTAAGAACCTTTGATCGCGTAGGATATGCGGCATTTTCAGCCGGACTTACCTTTGTTCAGCTTACCCCGGTGAGCCATTCCTGAATAGAATTTGTTACAAATACTTTAATATACCCAGACCTTAACCGGCTAGCTTTCTCCGCTACCACTACCACACCGTTATCATGGCAAATGCTCCTTATCCACTGCTGCTTCAGAAGTTATCGGATTACAAAAGAAGTACTACCGTAATCTGCTCATCCGTGGTGCCATCATCACTACTGCTCTTCTGCTGAGTGCATTTCTGGCCGTGAACACCCTCGAATACTTCGGCCAGTTCGACACACTGATCCGGGGCGTGCTGTTCTTCCTGTTTCTGGGTCTGGCGTTGTACGCAAGTTATCACTGGGTGCTGGATCCGATCCTTAAACTCTTTAACCTGAACCGCCAGATCTCGAACGAAGAAGCTGCCCGGCAGATTGGTTTTTACTTCAAGGACATCAATGATAAACTGGTAAATGCCATTCAATTATATGACCTCAACAGTTCGCAGAGTGAACTGATCAGAGCCAGTATTGATCAGAAAACCAAGCAGCTCAGCCTGATTCCTTTCACGGAAGCAGTCGATACCAGTGCCAACCGCCGCTACCTAAGGTATATTATTCCGCCAGCCCTGCTGATTCTGATTATTCTGTTTGCGGCGCCCCAGTTTTTTACCGAAAGTTCCGCCCGGATTATTAACTTCCGCCGTACCTATGTTCCGGCGGCTCCGTTCTCTTTTCAGTTAAAAAACAAGACGCTGCAGGTTTTCAAGAATGAAGACTACACAGTCCGGCTGGCGCTGCAAGGCAATGCTCTTCCTGAGTCAGTGTACCTGATCTCCAATGGTCGTCGTTACAAAATGACTGCCGGTGATAACCGCAATTATGAGTACACGTTCTCTAAAATTCAGAAGCCATTTGATTTTAATTTTGAAGCTGCCGGCTTTTATTCCGAGAATTACGAGGTAAAGTTGATTACCAGGCCTAATCTTAAATTGTTCAATGCCCGGCTGAATTACCCCGGTTATCTGAAGCGCCCGGCTGAGAAGCTTAACAATGTAGGCAATCTGCTCGTACCGGAAGGCACCGAGATTCAGTGGGAGTTTTTCTCGGCCGATACCGATAGCGTACTGGTGTTCTTCGAATCCGAAGGGAACGTTTTGCCGGCGCTGAAGCAGAACGATGACCTTTTTGAGTTCAGCAAGAAGGCAGCCAAGTCACAATCCTATCAGGTAAAGTTGAAGAATGAACACGGCTTCAACCGGGAAGCCATTAACTATTACCTTGAGGTGATACCCGATCAGCATCCTAAGATCAGCGTCGAAACTTTCAGGGACACAACTCTCTTCAATTACCTGGTATTTGGCGGCAATATTGCTGATGACTACGGCTTCACCCGTCTTGCTATCCGGTACGAAGTCATACCCGGCGGGGAAGAGGCTGCCAACCGGCGCCGTGGTTCAATTCCGCTTGCTGTAAACCGTAACCAGACCCTGCAGAATTTTTATCATCAATGGCCCATTGATCAGCTTAAGCTGCAGCCGGGTGACCGGATCGAGTACTTTGTGCAGGTGTGGGATAATGACGGTGTTAATGGTCCCAAGTCTACCCGTTCGTCGGCCTTCACGTTTGATATCCCTTCCATGGAAAAGCTGGAGGCAGAAGTCAGCCAGTCCAACAAGCAGGCTGAAAACAAAATTAGTTCTGCCTTATCCAAGGCCAGTAGCCTGAAGAAGGACATTGCTGCGGTAGACAACCGGCTCAAATCCAAAAAGACTCTGGACTATCAGGATAAAAAAGCCCTTGAAGACCTGCTGAAGAAACGCAACGACCTTGTGGATGAACTGAAGCAACTTCAGAAGCAGATGGAAGATCTCAATAAGCAGCAGCAGCGTTTCGATCAGTTCAGTCCGCAGATGATGGACAAAATGGAACAGCTGCAAAAGCTGATGGATAATCTTCTCGATGATGAAACAAAGAAGCTTTACGACGAGCTTAAGAAGTTGCTCGAAAACAACCGCAACCCGCAGGATGCCCAAAAAGATCTGCTGGAAAAATTGAATAAAAAAGAAGGCACACTGGAGAAAGAAGTAGAACGTGCCTTAGAAATGTTTAAGCAACTCCAGTTTGAGCAAAAGCTGGAAAATCAGATTCAGGATTTAAAAGAAATGGCCAAAGAACAGGAGCAACTGAGCCAGCAATCCCTTGAAAAAAATAACGAACAACAGCAACTGAAAAACGACCAGCAGAAGCTGAAAGAGAAATTTGAACAGAACAAAGAAGAACTGAATCAGCTTGAAGAATTGAACAAATCCCTTGAAGATCCAAATCAGATGGAGGATACTTCCCCGGCTGAGCAGGAAATTTCTGAGGAGCAGCAGGAGAGCATGGAACAGCTGAACAAAGACCAGAATAAGAAAGCCTCCGAATCACAAAAGAAGGCGGCCCAGAAAATGCAGGAGATGGCCCAGCAGCTTTCCGAAATGCAGACCGGTATGTCCATGGAGCAGGATCAGGAAAACCTGGACAATTTGCGTGATATTCTTGAGAACCTGATTAAGCTGTCTTTTGACCAGGAAAAGGTGATGAAAGATTTCCGCAGTGTAAATCTATCTGATCCCCGGTTCCAAAAGCTCTCTCAGGAACAACTGAAACTGAAGGATGACGGAAAGATTATCGAAGACAGTCTGTATTCTCTTGCAAAGCGGGTCTTTCAGATTGAGTCTTTTGTAACCCGGGAAGTAACCGCCATGAAAGAACATATGGACGGCAGTGTAAAAGGTATCCGGGAGCGGAAAATGGGTTATGTGTCCAGCGAACAGCAACTTGCCATGACGTCTATGAATAACCTTGCCCTGCTGCTGAACGATGTACTCAAACAGATGCAGGAGCAGATGGCACAAGCCAAGTCCGGTAAGAGTGGCAAGAAGGGCAAATCCAAGCCCAATTCTCCCGGTATGAGCGAAATTCAGCGTCAGCTAAACGAGCGGATCGAAAGCCTTAAACAAAGCGGTAAGGGTGGCCGTGAACTTTCTGAAGAACTTGCCAAACTGGCGGCCGAGCAGGAAATGTTACGCAAAGCACTCCAGGAATTTGAGAAAGCTTACAAGCAGGACAAAAACGGCACGGGTGGCAATATGGAAGAGTTGATCAAAAAGATGGAAGAAACTGAAAAAGAACTTGTAAATAAAAACGTCAACCAGAAAACCCTTGACCGGCAGAAAGTTATACTAACCCGACTGCTGGAATCGGAAAAAGCCATGAAGGAGCAGGAAGAAGAGGAGCGTCGGGAAGCGCAGCAGGCCAAAGATAAGCCTAAACCTGTGCCCCCCCAACTGGAAAGATACATGAAGAATAAGGAGAACCAGATTGATCTTCTGAAAACCATTCCTCCTTCCCTTGCGCCTTACTATAAAAGAGAGGTTGATGAATACTTTAAAAAAATAGAATAGTCTCCTGAAATAGTTTTTTCAGGTGTTTACATCTTTGTTCTGGTTCTACGTATATTTTTGCATTGTTTCCCGTATATATGCTTTACTTATAATATTGACTTAACATGAACACCAACTCGGTTATGGACTCTATCCGCATTCAAATACCTTCCATCGTGGAAAACATCCGAATTGTGGAGAGTTTTATTGATAACACCAAAGACGTTTATGATATCAATGACGACATATATGGCAACATCATGATTTCCGTAACGGAGGCAGTGAATAACGCCATCAAGCACGGCAACAAAGAGAACCCGGATAAAAAGGTTGCCTTAGCTCTTTCCTTTCAGGAAAATGCCGTTAGCTTTTCCATTGAAGACGAAGGTCCGGGATTTGACTCCACTAAGTTGGAAGATCCCACTGCTCCTGAAAATATTGACAAGCCCGGTGGCCGTGGCATTTTCCTGATGCGGCATTTGGCTGATGAGGTGCACTTCAAAAATAATGGCCGGACAGTTGATCTCGTTTTTTATTTTCCCTGATGAGTTCAATTTCCTACTTTTCGGAAGGCGTAATCTTCAAGCTTCCTCAAAAAAAAGTTATAAACTGCTGGATTAAAGATATTATTTCTGGGGAAGGTTTTCATCTTGAGCATCTCAACTTCATTTTTTGTTCTGATGACTATCTTCTTCAGATGAATCAACAATATCTTTTTCACGATTTTTACACTGATATCATTACTTTCAATACTTCGGATTTGCCCCAAGTTATTGAGGGCGAAATTTTCATCAGTATTGACAGGGTTCAAGAAAATGCGTCCTCCCATAATGTTATTACAATATCTGAACTTTATCGCGTAATGGCCCATGGTGTATTGCACCTTCTTGGCTATGATGACCACGGAGAGGACAAGGTTCTGATCATGCGCCGAAAAGAAGATTCTTGCTTATCTTTGCTTCAACTTTAAAATGTTCCACGTGGAACATTTTTTGTTTGTATATAAATTTCTTCAAATGTTCCACGTGGAACATCAAACGTAAAAAGGTATGTTGCCAGATTATGATGTGATAGTAGTAGGGGCAGGACACGCTGGCTGTGAGGCAGCAGCGGCAGCGGCCAACATGGGATCCACAGTGCTGCTGATCACCATGAATATGCAAACCATTGCGCAGATGTCTTGCAATCCAGCAATGGGCGGGGTGGCAAAAGGGCAAATAGTACGGGAAGTGGATGCACTGGGGGGACTGTCGGGTATAATCACGGACAAAACCATGATCCAGTTTCGCATGCTCAACCAATCAAAGGGTGCGGCCATGTGGAGTCCAAGGGCCCAAAGCGACCGGATGAAATTTGCCGAAGAGTGGCGGCTGTCATTGGAAGCAATACCCAATGTCGATTTCTGGCAGGAGATGGTGAGCGGCTTACTCGTAAAGGAGGGGCAGGTAGCAGGCGTACGTACCTCAATGGGCATTGAAATCAAGGCAAAAGCAGTAGTGCTGACCAATGGCACTTTCCTCAACGGGATCATTCACATAGGAGAAAAAAACTTTGGCGGTGGCCGGACCAGCGAGAAAGCAGCAACCGGCATAACGGAGCAATTGGTAGAATTGGGATTTGAATCCGGACGCATGAAAACGGGTACGCCGCCACGGGTAGACGGTCGGTCACTGAATTACAATCTGATGCAGGAACAACCCGGAGATAAGAACCCCGGCAAATTTTCCTACACCGATACCCAACCGCTGACAAAGCAAAGAAGTTGTTATATCACCTATACCAATGAAGAAGTCCATGAGGCGCTAAAAACTGGCTTTGAAAAATCACCTATGTTCACTGGCCGGATACAAGGCTTGGGCCCTCGGTATTGCCCTTCCGTGGAGGATAAAATAAACCGCTTTGCGGATAAGGACAGACACCAGATATTCGTAGAACCGGAAGGTTGGAACACGGTGGAAATTTACGTAAATGGCTTTTCAACCTCCCTCCCGGAAGATGTACAGTATAAAGCACTGAAAAAAATACCCGGATTTGAAACTGTGAAAATGTTCCGGCCGGGATACGCCATAGAATATGATTATTTCCCCCCAACTCAGTTACATCTAACCCTGGAAACCAGACTGGTGCAGAACCTTTATTTTGCCGGCCAGATCAACGGCACTACCGGCTATGAAGAAGCAGCGTGTCAGGGCCTGATGGCGGGTATTAATGCACACAATAAAGTTCACAAAAAGGAGCCCTTTGTACTCCAGCGGTCCGAAGCCTACATTGGAGTTTTGATCGATGACCTGATTAACAAAGGCACTGAAGAACCGTACCGCATGTTTACTTCCCGGGCTGAGTACCGCATACTGCTGAGGCAGGACAATGCCGATATTCGTTTGACCGAAAAAGGGTATCGTCTTGGTCTGGCATCCGAAGACCGGTATCGGAAAATGATTGAAAAAAAGGAGCAGACAGCAAGGCTGATCAATGACCTGAAACAGAAAAAACTGGCTCCTGAAAGTATTAATCATAATCTGGTGGAAATGGATACTGCACCGGTAAAGGAGAAAGTTTCGGCCCTGACGTTACTAAGAAGGCCAGAAATTACTATTAACAATTTGTTGGCAATAGATCCAGAATTAGCAAGTTATCTGGAGAACTACAGGGAGGAAGTACGGCAACAGGCTGAAATCGCCGTCAAGTACGAGAGTTATATTGACAAGGAAGAAAAGACAGCGGAAAGAATGCGGGAACTGGAAAATTTTCAGATTTCGCAAAATTTCGATTACGACCGGCTGGTAGCTATGTCCAGAGAAGGCAGAGACAAGCTGAAAAAGATCAAGCCGGCCACCATCGGGCAGGCGTCCCGGATCAGTGGGGTATCACCTTCGGATATTTCAATATTGATGGTTTATCTGGGAAGATAAATATGATTGAAACAGTAGAGGTTTGCCCGGTTTGCGATTGTAAAGAACAAAAATTGTACTTAACCTGCCGTGACCATACAGTTTCGGGAGAAGAGTTCAAAGTAAAGCAGTGCACCGACTGCGGATTTCGATTCACCAGCCCGCGGCCGGCACAAGCTGCCATTGGGAAATATTATCAATCCGAAAATTATGTTTCGCACAGTGGGACCAGTAAGGGCCTGATCAATAAATTGTACCATACAGTCCGGAGAAAAACCTTGAAGGACAAGCTGAGCCTTATCAATCAGCTGCACCCCCGGGGAACGCTACTCGATGTAGGCTGCGGTACGGGTGATTTTCTGAAAGCCTGCCGGGACCGGGGTTGGGCGGCAAAAGGGATTGAGGCCGATCCGGTAGCCCGGCAGAAGGCACAGGAAAATAGCGGAGTGGAAGTAAACGAAGATTTATTGACGGCATTCAAAGCAAGAAAGTTTGATGTGATTACGCTGTGGCACGTGCTTGAGCATCTGCACCAGCTCGAAGAGTCCATTATCCGGCTTAAACAATTGCTGGACAAAGAAGGTGTTTTAGTGGTAGCCGTTCCCAACAGTAACTCACTCGATGCCCGTATTTACCACGAATATTGGGCGGCATACGATGTACCGCGGCACCTATATCATTTTGATCAGCGGTCAATGGCGCTGCTGCTGGAAAAACACGGTCTCAAAATTGCAGGTATAAAACCAATGAAATTTGATGCCTTTTATATCAGCCTGCTGAGTACCAAATACAAGTACGGCCAAACCCGATACGTAGAGTCAGTAAAAAACGGTCTTTATTCCAATATATGGGCGGCCCGAAACGGTAAAAATTATTCAAGTATCACGTACATTGTTTCGCAGTAAACCTTCCTGCCATACCTCGGCCCTCCCTGCCGGAGAGGGCCTTTTTCTATTATTCGTTATGCAAAAATTAATAATTGTTCTCCTGTTGGGATGTGCATGGTTACTCCATAGTTGTGCCAATGTTTCGGCTCCGACGGGAGGCAAAAAAGACGAAATTCCGCCCCAGATCATCAGAACGACTCCCCAGGACCAGAGCCTGAACTTCAGAGGCCAGACCGTAGAAATGGTTTTCGACGAATTCATTCAGATTGATAACCTGAAGCAGGAACTCCTCATTACGCCGGACATAGATGGCACTTATGAATCAAAGCCGATCAAAAATGGACTACGGCTGGTCTTCGACAAACCTTTCCGGCCAAATACTACCTATACCCTCAACTTCCGGAATTCAATCAAAGATGTAACGGAAAAAAATGTAGCCGATCAGGTAAAGCTGGTTTTCAGCACCGGCGATAAAATTGATACGCTGGCCATACGGGGAGTTGTGACAGACCTGCTCTCGGGCAAACCTGCTGAAAATGCAATTGTCTCCCTGTACCGTACCAATGATACGCTGGACATTCTCAAACATAAGCCTTTCTATTTTACAAAAACGGACAAGAAAGGCATCTTTCTTCTGGAAAACCTGAAGCAGGACTCTTACCAGATGTATGCGCTCGAAGACCGTAACAATAATCTGAAGTACGACGCCAACAATCTGCAGAACGAAAAAATTGCTTTCCTCCCGGAGCCCGTTGTGCTTGACACCAGTTACACTCTGGTAGAAATGACCCTCAGCAAAATGGACACTGTACCACCGCGCATTACCAGCCGAAGTGGCAATAATGATCTGGCAAGCATAGAATTTGATGAAGGGCTTCAGCTGGGTACAGTGAGTTACACCAATAAGACCGATAATCCGGTTTTCAATCTTATCGAGGAGGGAAAAAGACTGGTGATTTATAATACCCTGAACCAGACTGACAGCCTACTGGTTCAGGTGACTGCCATTGACTCAGCCGGGAACCGGCTTGTCCAGGAAATAAACATAAAATTTGATAATCCGGCTGCCACCCGGTCCCGGACTACTCCTCGTCCGAAGGAGAAAATGGCCACCAAAACGTCCCCTTCAGATGGCGAAAAAATACTGCGTGATCTGCAGTATACGTTTCAGTTCAGCAAACCAATTGTACGGGCAAATCTTTCAGATATTGTTTTACTGGCCGATACAATTACCAAAATTCCCGTTGACCCGTCTGCTGATCTGAAATGGGACGCTTACAAAACCAATCTGACGGTAACAAAAAGGTTGGACGTGAAGCAGCGGGTCAGGGTTTTGGCGCCGAAAGGAACCTTCTTTTCCGTGGATGGAGACACGGCAAGTGTCATAAAGACGACGCATGATTTGAAGGAAGCGGAGAATTACGGAAGCATTGCTGGTCGGTTGCAGACCAAAGCCCCGAATTTTATTGTCCAGTTACTGGAGGCTAGCAACCTGAAAGTACTGGCTGAAGTACGGAACCAAACCAACTACAAGTTCAATTACCTGAATGCGGGTGATTACCTGATCCGGGTAATAATTGACGAGAATAATAATGGAATCTGGGACCAGGGCGACCTGCTGAAGAGGCACCAGCCGGAGCCGGTGCTGTTTGGACCGAATACGATAAAGCTGAAAGAAAACTGGGAGTTAACGGACCAGGATGTCTCTATCTGATAAAAGGTCATCTTTATCAGTCCAAAATCCAGGTATTTTGTGGATAAGTCAGTGGAAAAGTGTATAAACCCCAGTGGAGAAGTCCTGATCTGAAACGGAAAATCCAACACCCGGCCGGGGGTAAAGGACAAAATTGGATTTCCGAAAGAAGCAACGTTGACAGTTATCCACTTATCCACAGAAAGTGGTCTTGTTTATCCACACGCTCAAAAAAATCCGAAGCAAAAGTTAACCACATCCGGGTTATCCACCGTATGTTGAAAAGAAGTAAGAAATAAAGAATAAAAGCATTTTGACTGTGGATAAGTATGTGGATTAGACTATAGTTATCCACAGTTTTTTTGCGTTATAAAAAAGAGGTCGTTTGTCCACATACCCACAGCCCTAATAATAAAATTGAATTTTTTAAAAGAGATAGTTTATCATATTTAAGAAAAAGAAGGAAAGATGATTATTCCAAAATACATATGCCGCGTGTTTCTGGTTGGAATATTTCTGGTGCCGGTGCAGCTGGTGAAGGGCCAACAACAGGAAGTTAGGCTGGCCGACGAATATTTCCAGAATGCCGAGTACGAAAAGGCCCGGGTGATGTACCAGAAGCTGTCTAAAAACCATGAAACGGCGCGGCAAATTCATAAAAACTACCTCGAAGCACTCAAAAACTTACAACAGTGGGACGAGGCAGAGAAATTTCTGAAACGGGAAATCAAAGCAAACCCGGATGCGGTGGTGTACAAACTGGAACAGGCAGTACTTCTCGAAAAGCAAGGCAAAGCCAGTGAAGGAGTCCGTGTCGCCGGCAAGGCAATAGAAGAAGTGCGCGACAATCCGGCAAAAGTAATGGAAGCCGCGCAGTTTGGCATTGAAAACGGTAAGCCGGAGTGGGCAGAGAAAGTTTTTACGGAAGGGCGACGCAAAAGCGGCAACAAAACTGCATATGCTTTTCAACTGGCCCAGTTGTACCGGCTCACAAACAACATGGAAAAGATGATGGACGAGTATCTGACCGTAGCCATGGAAAACCGGGACAATCTGTTAGCGGTGCAGAACGCCCTGCAGGATGATATTTCTCAACCGGAAGATTTTGAGAAGCTGGAAAAAGTACTGATCATGCGGATTCAGAATGATCCGGGGGAGCGGGTATATTCCGACCTGCTCCTGTGGTACTACCTTCAGCAGAAAGAATTCCGGAAAGCTTTTTTTCAGGCCAGAGCCGTAGACCGTCGTCAGAAGCTGGAAGGACAAAAAGTAATTGAAATCGGTCAGATTGCCATCCAGAACAAAGATTATAAAAGTGCCGCCGAAATTTTTGAGTACCTGGTCAGGGAGTATCCGCAGAGTATAAATTATCCGCTCAACCGTCGCTTCCTGATCCAGTCGCAGGAAGAGCTGGTAAAAAATACTTTTCCGGTAAACCAGTTTGAAATCAGATCGTTAATAGCGGACTATCAGCGCCTGATTGCCGAAGTGGGCAAAAATGCCAAAACGGCCGACGCAATGCGCAACATGGGTCTGCTGTTCGGGTTTTACCTGGATCAAAAAGACACTGCCATCGTGTTGCTGGAAGAATCCATGAAACTTAACCGCACCGATCAGCGGTTTATCGCCCGCACCAAACTTGACCTGGGAGATATTTTCTTACTCAAAGGCGAGCCCTGGGAGGCAACCTTGTTGTATTCGCAGACAGAAAAAGCACTCAAAGATGATCCCCTGGGTTACGACGCCAAACTGCGGAACGCCAAATTGTCTTACTACAAGGGTGAATTTAAACTGGCTCAGGAACACCTGGATATTCTGAAACTGGCTACTTCGCGCGAAATTGCCAACGACGCCATGGAACTGAGCATTCTGATTCAGGACAATACCGGCCTTGACAGTACCGAAGAGGCCATGCGGGAATACGCCGCAATAGATTTGCTATTGTTTCAGCACCGCGATGATGAAGCGCTTCGTCAGCTGGACCAAATTCTGGTAAAGTTTCCCGGACACAGTCTCACCGATGAAGCATGGTGGCAAAAGGCAAAAATTTTTATGCGCCGCAACGAAAACCAGCAGGCGGTAGGGGAACTGGAAAAAATTCTGACTCAATACCGCAACGATATTCTCAGTGATGATGCCCATTTTCTGATGGCAAAATTGCTGGAGGAAAAACTCGGTCAGCGGGAAAGAGCAATGGAAATGTACCGCGATCATCTTACCAAATACCCGGGCAGTATTTACGTGGCAGAAGCCCGGAAGCGATTCCGGCAGTTGAGAGGCGATATGCCAAACTGACCAAAAAGCGAGCTTTAGAGAGTCCGGATCTTGTCTCCGGGCTTTTTTTATTGCGTAAAAGAAGGATGAAACTTGAATAAGTAATATAATTTGCCGAAAAAATTACTAAAGTAGTATGCTTGCATAACAAATTTGGCTATATTTGACGCCATCAGAAAAAATGAAACCGCAGGAAACGATAGACTATAACATCAAGGCTTGTTGGCATGCCATCGCCAGGATGTACAATACCGAAGCCGCACACCACGATATGACCATGGCCATCGGATATGTGCTGCTCAACATTGACGTGGAGAATGGAACGCCGGCGACCAAAATTGCTCCGCAGGTGGGACTGGAAACCCGGAGCCTGACGCGGATGCTGAAATCGCTGGAGGAAGGCGGATTGATCTGCCGGGTGGCTGATGAAAAAGACCGCCGGGGCGTCAACATCTTTTTGACAGAAAAGGGAAAGCAAAAACGGGAAGTGGCCCGGCAGACAGTCCGCAAATTCAACTTTATGGTGAGGGAAAAAATTTCGCCCGAGAAGCTTCAGGTCTTTTTTGAAGTGATCGAAGAAATCAATGGCATGATCGAACCAAAGGGTAGAAGAAGCACTCAGGCGGCTTATGAAGCAATAAACGATCTAGAATAGAAAAATAGTTGCCCGGTATTATCGTATACAATTATGATTATATACGATAAATAAAGTTTAGCTGTAGACTCTAAAACACAGAAAAAATGGAAACAACCGTTGCGGAAAAAACCAGTGCGCAGACCCGGAAAAGCGCAGGAAACAAACGGGGCATTCGTAAGGTGGCAGTATTGGGCTCGGGTATAATGGGTTCACGCATTGCCTGTCACTTCGCCAATATTGGCCTTGAGGTGTTGCTGCTCGATATTGTACCCCGTGAGTTGTCGGAGGTCGAGAAGGCAAAAGGAATGACGATGGAAAGCAAGGCGGTCCGCAACCGGATCGTAACGGAGTCATTCCAGAACGCGGTTAAGGCAAGCCCCGCTGCGCTGTATCACCCCAGGTTTGCGAGCCGCGTTACACTGGGCAATTTTGATGATAACCTCAAAGACATTGCCGGCTACGACTGGGTAATCGAAGTGGTGGTGGAGCGGCTTGACATCAAGAAAAGCCTTTTTGAAAAAGTGGATGCGTTACGTAAGAAGGGTTCTCTGATTACCTCCAACACCTCCGGTATTCCCATTCACCTGATGGCTGAGGGCTGCAGCGAAGATTTCCGGAGGCACTTCTGCGGAACGCACTTCTTCAACCCCCCGCGTTATCTGAAGCTGCTCGAAATTATTCCTACACCGGAAACTGATCCGGAAGTAGTGGATTTTCTGATGCACTACGGCGACCGGTACCTCGGCAAAACCACTGTACTCTGCAAAGACACCCCCGCCTTTATCGCCAACCGCGTCGGCGTCTATTCCCTGATGCGTACCCTGCAGATTGTGGAGGAGATGGGCCTTACCGTAGAGGAAGTAGACAAACTCACCGGTCCGGTGGCAGGCCGTCCCAAGTCGGGCACTTTCCGCCTGTCGGACGTGGTCGGTCTGGATACCACCATCCACGTATCCAACAACCTCTACCAGAACCTGACAACCGACGAGCAGAAGGAAGGATTCAACCTGCCGGTGATGGTACGTAAGATGCAGGAGAACAAGTGGCTCGGCGACAAGACCGGTCAGGGCTTCTACAAAAAGACCACCGGCGTCAATGGTCAGAAAGAAATTCTGGCCCTCGACCTGAAAACATTCGAATACCGGCCGCAGCAGAAGTCAAAGTTTGATACGCTCGAAGCCACCAAAAGCATTGACAACGTCCGGGACCGGTTCAAAGTCCTGCTGGCGGGTCGTGACCGGGCCGGTGAATTTTACCGGAAAACGTTTTACGACATCTTCCAGTACGTAAGCCACCGCATCCCCGAAATCTCCGACGAACTCTACCGCATCGATGAAGCCGTGAAAGCCGGCTTTGCCTGGGAAGTGGGTCCGTTTGAGACCTGGAACATTCTGGGCGTCGCCGACACGGTGAAGAAAATGGAAGCCGCCGGTCTGAAGCCGGCACCGTGGGTGTACCAGATGCTGGCCAACGGCTCTGACCATTTTTACAAAGTGGAAAATAGCCGCCGGATGTATTACGACATTCAATCCCAGGCTTACCAGCCCATTCCGGGCACTGAGGAGTTTGTCATCCTGAGCAACCTGCGCGGCACCAGAGTGGTGTGGGAAAACAAGGGGGCTACGCTGTTCGACATCGGTGACGGCGTGTTGAACCTCGAGTTCCACACCAAGATGAATACCCTGGGCGCGGAAGTGATCGAAGGCATTAACAAGGGCATCAACCTGGCCGAAAAAGCCTTTGCCGGCCTTGTTATTGCCAATGAAGGCGAAAATTTCTCGGCTGGTGCCAACCTAGCGATGCTGTTCATGTTTGCCGTAGAGCAGGAATACGACGAGATTGACATGATGATCCGCCAGTTTCAGAACACGATGATGCGGGTGAGATACTCGGCGGTTCCGGTGGTAGTGGCTCCGCACGGGTTGACCCTTGGCGGCGGTTGCGAAATGACCCTCCACGCCGACCGGGTGCAGGCCAACGCTGAAAGTTACATTGGTCTGGTGGAAGTAGGCGTAGGCGTGATTCCGGGCGGTGGTGGCTGTAAGGAAATGGCCCTGCGGCTCTCTGATGCCTTTGAAGCCGGCGATGTGGAGCTGAACCGTCTGCAGAACATTTTCATGAACATTGCCACGGCCAAAGTATCCACCTCGGCTCACGAAGCCTTTGATCTGAAATACCTGCGCCGCGGCGACCGGATCACCCTGAGCCGTACCCGCCTGATTGCCGATGCCAAAGAATCAGTACTGGAACTGGCCAATGCCGGCTACACCCAGCCCAAGCAGCGCAATGACATCAAAGTGCAGGGAAAAACCGGTATTGCCTTGTTCCGCTCCGGCATATATGGCATGCAACTGGGCAAGTACATTTCTGAGCACGACGCCAAAATTGCCGACAAACTGGCTCACGTAATCAGCGGCGGTGATTTGTCATATCCGCAAACGGTTTCGGAACAGTACCTGCTGGACCTGGAAAGAGAAGCTTTCCTGTCCCTTACCGGTGAACGCAAAACTTTGGAACGCATCCAGAGTCTGCTCACCGGCGGCAAACCGCTGCGGAATTAGACGGGAGATTTAAGACAGGAGACAAAAACGCGGGCGAATGTACAACTTCAAGGAACTGAAAATAAAATCAAAAATCTAACATCTCAGCATATGGATGCATACATAGTGGCCGGTTACCGGTCGGCAGTTGGAAAGGCAAACCGGGGCGGATTCCGGTTCACCCGTCCGGACGATCTGGCGGCCGAGGTAATCAAGTACCTTGTGAAGCAATTAGAGGCCTCTGGCTTCGACGCAACCCGGGTAGAAGACGTGATCGTAGGCAACGCTGTTCCGGAAGCAGAGCAGGGCATGCAAATGGGCCGGATCATATCACTGCTCTCGCTACCGGTGAATGTGCCGGGTATGATCGTAAACCGCTACTGCGGATCGGGCCTTGAAGCCATTGCCATTGCCTCGGCAAAAATCCATTCGGGGATGGCTGACTGCATCATCGCCGGCGGTACCGAATCCATGTCCATGGTGCCGATGCTTGGCTGGCGTACCGCCCTCAACTTCCGGATATCCAGCGAAACACCTGACTATTACACCAGCATGGGCCATACGGCCGAAGCAGTAGGGGAGAAGTACAACGTTTCCCGGCAGGATCAGGATGAATTTTCGTTCCGTTCGCACCAGAAAGCCCTTGCAGCCCAGCAAAACGGCCTGTTCAGGGACGAGATTGTGCCCGTGACCGTAAAGGAAATGTACGTGGACGAAGCCGGCAAAAAGAAAACCCGCGAATTTGTGGTAGAGAACGATGAGGGTCCGCGGGCCGACACTACACCCGAGGTACTGGCCAGCCTGAAAGCTGCCTTTACCAACCGCGGCAACGTAACGGCCGGCAATGCCTCCCAGACTTCCGACGGAGCTGCCTTTGTGGTGGTGATGTCGGAGCGGATGGTGAAGCAGCTCAACCTGAAACCCATTGCCCGCCTGATGAGTTACGCTGCTTTTGGAGTGGCTCCCAAGTACATGGGCATTGGTCCGGTGGAGGCAGTGCCGGTGGCGCTGAAGAAGGCCGGTGTAAACATGGGCCAGATCGGATTGGTGGAGCTGAATGAAGCCTTTGCCGCCCAGGCGCTGGCCGTAATCCGGCAGCTGGATATGGACATGGACAAGGTAAACGTCAACGGCGGTGCCATTGCACTTGGTCACCCGCTGGGGTGCACCGGTGCTAAACTTTCCGTCCAGCTGTTCAACGAAATGCGCCGCCGCAACGAAAAGTACGGCATTGTAACTGCCTGCGTGGGTGGCGGCCAGGGCGTAGCGGGTGTTTACGAATTCCTGAATTAAAATTAATTTTCAACCCAAAATAAACCCTCTAAAAGGTTAAATCCTATGGAAGCAGTAGCCAAAAAAGCCGTGAAAGGCGGCGAATTCCTGATCAAGGAAACCGAAGCCCAGCACATATTCATCCCGGAAGAATTCACCGAAGAGCAACGCATGGTTGCCCAGACCTGCGAAGATTTTCTGGCGAAGGAAGTCTTTCCGCGTTTGGATGAAATAGATTCCATGAAGAACCCGGACCTGATGCCATCTCTGATGGACAAGGCCGGTGAACTGGGCCTGCTGGGCACCTCCATTCCGGAGAGCTACGGCGGCTTCGGCATGAACTTCAACACCTCCATGCTGGTAACCGAGAAGATCGGCGCGGGGCATTCTTTTGCCGTTGCCCTTTCAGCCCATACCGGCATTGCCACCCTGCCGATTCTGTACTACGGCAGCGAAGAGCAGAAGGCAAAATACCTGCCGGGGCTGGCTTCCGGCGAACTGAAAGGTGCCTATTGCCTCACCGAGCCTGACTCCGGTTCGGATGCCAACTCCGGCAAGAGCAAAGCAGTACTCAATGCCGACGGCAGGCATTACATCATCAACGGCCAGAAAATGTGGATCACCAACGGCGGCTTTGCCGACATCTACATCGTATTCGCCAAGATTGCCGACGACAAAAACCTTTCGGCTTTCATCGTGGAACGCGGCTTCGGCGGCATCACCATGAACGAAGAAGAGAAGAAGATGGGCATCAAGGGGTCTTCTACCCGGCAGGTATTCTTCAATGACTGCCACGTACCCGTAGAGAATCTGCTCTCCGACCGTGGCAACGGCTTCAAGATTGCGGTAAATATCCTTAACATCGGCCGGATTAAACTCGGAGCTTCTGCCGTTGGCGCTTCTAAGAAAGTAATTGATCAGGCAGTTAACTATGCCAGCGAAAGGAAGCAGTTTGGCACCAGCATTTCCGGATTCGGCGCCATCAAATACAAGATCGGCGAGATGGCTACCAAAGTATATGCTTCAGAGTCAGCTAGTTACCGTGTAGGTCAAGACATTGAGGATACCATTGAAGCCCTGATGGAAGGTGGCATGCCCGAGGGCGAAGCCAAGCTGAAGGGCACGGAGCAGTTTGCCATTGAATGTGCCATTATGAAAGTGCACGGCTCCGAAACCCTTGACTATGTAGTAGATGAAGGCGTGCAGATTTATGGCGGTATGGGCTACTCCGCCGATGCCCCGATGGACCGCGCCTACCGCGATGCCCGGATCAACCGGATTTTTGAGGGAACCAACGAGATTAACCGCCTGCTGTCAGTAGACATGGTGCTGAAGCGGGCCATGAAAGGCGAACTGGACCTGATGGGCCCGGCCATGGGGGTGCAGAAAGAAATCATGTCTATCCCTGATTTTGGCGCCGATGAAGACGATGCCCTGTTTGCGGCCGAAAAGAAAGTGCTGCGCAATCTGAAGAAGGCCGTCCTGATGGTAGCCGGTGCCGCTGTGCAGAAGTTTGCCATGAAGCTGTCCGAGGAGCAGGAAATCATCATGGACATTGCTGATATGATGATGGAAGTGTACGTAGCCGAATCTACGCTGCTGCGTACCGAGAAGCTGACCGGCATGCGTGGTGAAGAGGCTTGTGCCCGGCAGATTGATATGGCAAAGCTTTACCTCAACGACGCCGTGGAGCGGATCGGCATGCACGGCCGGAACGCCATCAACTCCTTTGCCGAAGGCGATGAGCAGCGGGTTATGCTGATGGGCCTGAAGCGGTTCACCAAAATAGCGCCGATCAACGCCAAAGAAACCCGCCGGCGCATCGCCAGACACGTTATCGGTGAAAATGCATATGCCTTCTGATAAGAAAAGGCAGAAAGGAAAAGGCTCCGGAGACGGGGCCTTTTTTATTTTCAAAAAGTTACCCTTTTTACCCGCTCCGGATCAATAACCGGCTTTATTATTGCTGCTAAAAAAATTGAACAAAAAACCCTTTTATGAAAATTTTTTTAACCCTCAGCTTTACCGTATTTTTATTTTGTTTAACAGCCTCTGCACAAAACGGCAAAGGCAAATGGTTGGTGGGCGGCAACATCGAATCCAGCAGCCGCAACAGTACGTTATCTAACCCGGCGGTTGACTACAAAAGCAACCAAATGATACTGGGTCCTAAGGTCGGTTACTTCCTCTCCGACCGGTGGGCGTTGGGCCTGGCCCCTTCTTTCTCCAGTACCCACAACCGGGGTAGCTCTGATGTCACCAAAGCAAAAGGCTACAGCACTGCTCCCTTCGTGCGGTACTACCAGCCGGTAGGAGAGAAGCTGGCCATTTTCGGGGAGTTGAGCGGCATCTCCTACCAGTCGGGATGGCACAAAAGAACGGCACCAGACGGCAATCTGATCCAGAACTATGACTACCGCACCTATAATTTAGGCGTGTTTGTACGGCCGGGAATTGTATGGTTTGTGACCCCAAAAATTGGTCTGGAAACTTCCATAGGATCATTGGGATACGGCTACTATAACGGAAAGAACACCGTTGAAATGCCGGAAGGAACGAGGAAAACCACGGAAGAAGGTTTTTCCGGCGGCCTTAGCCTGAGCTACAATTTCAACCTGGGCATACTGTTTTATCTTGGCAAATAAGTATTCATACCCATGCTTTCAAAGGCTCCGCTTCCGGAGCCTTTTTGCGTATCACCCGATAATTGGGTAAGATTAAGAAATGGGACGGGAGACGCAAGAGGGGAGATTTTAGACCGGCTCCCGATCCCAGGAAGTACGAAGCACCGGAATGCCGAACAACAGATAAAGAACCACGGACAACGAAATGAAAAGAATTGCCATTGACATGGACGAAGTGATTGCCGACGCCAACCTGCGCATCATTGACTGGTATGAAAGAGACTTCCGCCGGCGCATCACCTTTGAAGAGTTGCAGGGGAAGAGCTTCATGGACGTGGTGCTGCCCGAGCACCGGGCCAAAATCCGTGAATACCTCCACACGGACGGCTTCTTCAAAGACATGGCCGTGATCGAAGGCAGTCAGGAAGTAGTTTTTGAACTGTCTAAGAAGTACGAAATCTTCATCACTACCGCGGCTATGGAGTTTCCGACGTCGTTTATGCACAAATACGAATGGATGAAGGAACACTTTCCGTTCATTCCGTGGTCGCACATTGTCTTCTGCGGTGACAAAAGCATTATCAACGCCGATTACCTGATCGATGACCGGTCGCGGCACTTCAGACACTTCCGGGGGCAGGGCATCCTTTTTACATCTCCCCACAATGTGCTGGAAGACTGGAACCCGAGAGTAAATAGCTGGAAGGAAGTCGCAGATTTGCTGCTGTGAGGGGTGGAGCCTGCAAAACATGGGGCAGACACAGGGGTCTGCCCGTACATGAAGCGGCGTAGGGGCGGACCCCCGTGTTCGCCCTTTGCTGCATCAAGAGAAAACAAAAAATCACAACCATCTCTGCCCTTGAAATACGATCCTGCCATTCACCACCGGCGTTCGATCCGGCTGAAGGGATACGATTACGCCCAGACCGGTGCCTACTTTATTACTATCTGCACCCGCCACCGCGAACACTTCTTCGGGCAAATAGCGGAAAACGAAATGATATTCAATGACGCAGGCGGTATGATCAACGAATGGCGGGAGAAGATACCCGGAAAATTTCCCGATATCCAGCTAGGGCCGTACATCACCATGCCCAACCACTTCCACGCCATTGTGATCAGTACCGGCTCTCCCGTACGGGCAGACACAGGGGTCTGCCCTGACCCCGAATTGGAGGGCGAACACGGGGGTTCGCCCCTACGTGCGGTGGTGCAATGGTTCAAAACCATGACCACCACCGCCTACATCCGGGGTGTTAAAGAACACAACTGGCCCCGGTTTGACGGAAAATTGTGGCACCGCAATTATTACGAACACATCATCCGGAACGAAACGGCTTACCAACGCATTGCCGATTATATTCTTCAAAACCCCTCAAACGGGCAGAAAGACACCTTCAACCAATAATCTCTCCCGCTATACAGCAAGCAGACACATGTGTCTGTATGATCAGGGCAGGTCTGCCCCTGCGCCGCTTCATGTACGGGCAGACCCCTGTGTCTGCCCCCCTGTGAAGGATAGCCTGTCCAGGGTACCGGTGCCGTGGACTTTCGGTAATATTCCAGACGCGCAGCAGGTATTCGAGAGTAAAAAAAGCAATAGAAAACCGGTCGGAGTACAGGAAGAAGGTGGCAAACGGCCGGTGAATACTCTCCACGGAGTCGAAAATCAGCACGGGTGCATTCAGCAGAATGATCACGATCAGCAGCATATCGAACCGGTGGCTGACGGTACCTCTTTTATCGGAAATTTTGAGGATGTCGTATGTTTTTCGCCTGAGGGTCATACGGAGAGAAGATTGTACCGGCTCTGGTAACCGGAAGCAGCATTCACACGAAAATAAGCATTTGCGGTTGACTACATATTTTTCACCCCGGCAGCTTTTTGCGGGACTTAAAAGTTTTGCTCCCGGATGGGTGATACTTTGCTTATATTCCGATTAACCAGAAAAACCTATGATGACCGCAGTAGAACCCCCAAGCGCAACCCACTGGCGGCAGGCGCTGCTTACGGACCGCGACAAAACCCTGGAATACCTCTACACCCGTACCTGGCCAGCGGTGCGGCAGTACATAAAGCAGCAGCAGGGCACTGAGGAAGATGCTAAAGACGTACTACAGGACGCCATGATCATCTTTTTTGAAAAAGTAGTACACGACCGGCTCGTGCTGACAGCGGCACCCGCCACTTATCTTACCGCCATCGGGAAAAACCTGTGGCGGCAGGAACGGGAGAAGCGCAGCCGGCAGATTCCACTTTCACCAGCAGACTTCTGTCCCGAACCGGCACCCGCCGAACCGGCAGGGGCACCGGCTGACTTGCTGGAGTTTGTACAGCAACTCGGCGAAAAGTGCCGCGACATACTGGTGCAGTTTTACTACTTCGGGCAGCGGCTGGACAAAATTGCCCTCCGCCACGGCTACCGCAGCATCCGTTCGGCTACCGTCCAGAAGTTCAAGTGTCTGGAGCAGCTGCGCAAAAAAGTAAGTCATTTATCCATCGGCAACTTTTTATAACAGTCTATGCGTCCCGAACTTGAAGAGATAAAGCTACTGGAAGGCTATCTGCACGGAAGCCTGACCGAATCGCAGCGGGTGGACGCGGAGGTCCGGCTGCTGTGGGACCGCGGCTGGCAGGCAAATCTGGCCGCTCAGCAAAATGCCTACGCCGCCATCCGGGAGGCTGGCCGGCAGCGGCTCGGTCAGGAGCTGAGAGCTATCCATGTCCGGCTGTTTGGCTGAGCCGGCTGTAAGCAAGCCCGCAAAATTCCCTGATTGTTTTGAAAAGACACTGGCAGCGAAACCCGCACCCGGATATTCGCTGCCCCGGCATCGCTTTGCCAAAAAATTATTATTTCTCACTTCTCACTTCTCACTTCTCAAATCATGCTTTACCCAGAACTCAGCCGGAAAGAATTCCGCAAATACGCCGTGTACAGCCAGCACCTGAATGGCCTGACTGTAGACCGCTACCTTGACCACGTCGAAAACATGACCCGGTCCGTGATTGAAGAGCGACCCATCAACTTCCGCGAAGTAGACGTTTTCTCGCGGCTGATGGCCGACCGCATCGTATTTCTCGGTACGCCGGTAGATGACAATATTGCCAACGTGATCATTGCCCAGTTTCTGTTTCTTGTAGCTTCGGATTCTAAACAGGACAGTCTGCTTTACATTAACAGCCGCGGCGGCTCGGTGTAGGCGGGGCTGGGCATTTACGACACCGTGCAGTACGTAAATCCCGACGTGGCCACCATCTGTACCAGCATGGCAGCTTCCTTCGGGGCCGTGCTGTTATGCGCTGGAGCGGCCGGCAAGCGGTCGGCCCTCCCCATGCCCGGGTCATGATTCACCAGCCATCCGGAGGTGCGCAGGGCCAGTCGGCAGACATTGAAATTACGGCCCGGCAAATTGTAATTCTGCGGCAGGAACTGTACGAAGTCCTATCCCGGCACAGTGGCCGGCCGGTGGAAGAGATTGAACGGAATGCTGATCGGGATTACTGGCTGAAGGCCGCCGAAGCCAAAGCGTATGGGCTGATCGATGAAGTGCTGCTCCGTTAAAACCCTCAAGAAAATTTGTAAAGTCCGTGTAACCTGCCCGAAACCGAATCGTTTCCGGCGGGTTATCCGGGCTTTTATGTATCAAAAATTTATATAAAAAATTATCATATCAGTAATTTTTTTGGTAGTGGTTAAGTAGAGGCTGATTTTAGAAATTGGTAACTTAGGAAGAAAGGTTTAAAAAGCATATGATTCAGATTACCAAGGCATGTCCTCATTGCGGTAGTATTGACTTAGTGAGCAACGGCCATAATAAGAAAAACGGTAAGCAAAAGTATTACTGTAATGGCTGTGACAGATACGGCACTTTGGATGCAGCTCCCCGCTATAGTGAAGAGCGCAAAGAAGAGATTCTGAAAGCCTATTTTGAAAGACCCAGTATGTGGGTATTGAACGCGTTTTGGCGTAGCCCGGCAAACGGTCTCTGCCTGGCTCAGGCAGCAAGGCGAAAAGCATCCGGATCTGGAGGCTACCTTGGGTGATGTGCCTACTGAGCAGGATGTGCTCGAGTATGACGAATTGCAGCACTTTGTCAAAAAAGCCAAAAGCGCTGGCTCTGGACGGTAATCAGCCGGAAAACACGTAAAATCATTGCTTTCTTTATTGGGGACCATAGTATGGAGAGTTGTAAGATACTTTGGCAAAGAATTCCCGAAAGATTACGCTGCCAGACCAGCTTTTCCGATTTCTGGGAAGCATACAATTTTATCTATCAGCAGACCGGGCAGCATCAGAAAGTAGGCAAAGAATCCGGTCAAACTAACCACATGGAACGCTGGAACAATACCATCCGTCAGTGGATGGGTAGACTTACCCGAAAGACGCTTTCTTTTTCTAAATCTGACTTTTACAATGAACTCGTCATCCGCCTTTTCATTGTCCGCTACAACCTCAGTAAATCAGCCTCTACTTAACCACTACCATTTTTTTATCTTGGCTGTGGCATTTGATTTTTTACGCCGGGGAGAAGTTTTTTTCACCTCCCTTCCTGAAAAGGATTATTGTAACAGTCTAGCTGCAATCATTGCAGAAGCTGCGTCTGTCTGATTTTGCCCTGTCCGTTTGCCTCCAGCTATTTTCCAAAAATTTTGGGTGTTACCTGACTCTGAAAAGTAGTATTTACAGTCAGTTATTACACCGTACAGTTATTTTTTCATCCTGTCCACATAGACAGTGTGCAGGGCAACTATTTCACAGCTACCTGATATATGTTTGGTTCCTTACTCGCTGGCCTGACTGCCACTCAGCAACTCCCATTTGTTGTTAAAAATTTAGATCGTCAATCAACCGCCAAAATTCAAAAAGGCCGGGTGAGTATTGTAATCCCTGCCTACGACCGGCTCATTTATCTCCAAAAGGCTGTGACCGCTGCCTTGAATCAGACATATCCCGATATTGAAATTATTATCAGTCAGAATCCGCGGCCGGAAGGGTTACACGCTACCATCAGAAACTGGGCAGAAGAGCAGGCAAGGCTGAACCCAAGGATCAAATACTATTATAACGACAAAAACCTCGGCATTTCGGGTAATTACAAAGCTTGCCTGGAGCGGGTCACCGGTGAGTACACTACTATCATCGGTGACGACGACATACAGCTGCCCGACTGCGTGGAGAAGTATATGGCTGGCGCTGCCCACGGAGCAGACGTAATTTTCTGCAACCGCTACCTGATCAACGAGTACGGTCAGCGCATCCGCGAAGAACACGTCAGGCTCGAAAATGGCAGTTTTCTCACTGCCGGACCAGTACAGGATTGCGAAAAAGTAGCCTGGCTGAACCTGATCATGCTTACCGGGGCCGCCGTAAGGACTGAAAAACTGCTGCAGATTGGTTTTGACCCCGATAACAACCTGGAGGATTATGCGCTGTTTGTGAAGCTGGCTGCAACAGGAGCTTCCTTTTATTTTATTGACCAGTTGCTGGTAGAGTTCCGGGTGCACAGTCATTCGCTGACCGGGTCAGGCAAAGGGACTTTCCACCACTTGCTCAGACACATTATTCCCATTCAGGTAAGAGCAGAAAATGAAGCCCTGAAAGGTAAGTTTATTTCGCCGCTGATGATACCGGCCGTAAACTTATGCCTCAGAGAAGGTAATCAGGGGCTGGCGAAATATTTGCTTTCCTCCGGGTACTACCCCCGGGAGGGATGGATGGCAATAGTATGGCTATTGCAGAGGGCCATGCTTGCCTACCCCCACGTAATTGCGCCGATGGTGTTTTCCCTGTATTACCACAAGCGAAGCAAAATTTGAAATTTTTGCACTTCTCACGCAGCTGCCTGAATTACTCCCGGAGCGCCGCAAACCGGTCCGGCAGTTCTTCCACCGTTTCATTAAAAGAGGAACAAGATTCTTTGGTGAATTATCATAAATCTTCCGTGGATAGGTAATAATGGAAAAGCAGAATACCCGTATATTTGATATTCTTAGCCCGAAGCGTTATCTGTTCATAACCAAAGGCAAGCATTTTTACGGATAATCATTGCCAACTTATCCTGACAGAGCAATGCACAAGAATTACATCTGCCTTATTTTCGCCGTCCTTATTCTGTTCCTGGGAAGTTGCGCCAAAAAGGCTTCTCCCGAAGAGTACAATGCCAAAGCCGCCGCACCCGGGTTGCTGCACAGTGTATCTGAGCAGCTCACGAATGTGATTGTATATGATATATTCAAGCCACCGGTTGCGAGCCGCATTTATGCTTACGCCTACCTTGCCGCTTATGAAACGTTACGCAACGGACAGCCTCAGCAGTACAATACATTAGCCGGCAAACTCAATGAATTCAAGGAAGTACCCAGGCCGGAAGCCGGTCAGGAATACTGCTTTCCGCTGGCAGCGATCAAAGCATTTACTACCGTAGGCCGTACGCTTACCTTCTCAGCCAACATGTGGGATGATTACGAAAAAGACTTTTACAAAAAGTATGAGGAGATGGGCATCCCGGAAGACGTATACACCCGTTCCGCTGCTTACGGTGAGCAGGTAGCCGCCCACATCCTCGAATATGCCAGTGGTGATAACTATAAAAAAACCCGCGGATACCGCCACACCCTTACGCACGGTGCCGGCTCATGGGAGCCAACCCCGCCTACGTACGCGGAGGCTTGCGAGCCCCGCTGGAATACCATCCGTCCTTTCACCCTGGATTCTACTTCTCAGTTTCCACCGGCACCACCCGCAGCTTTTTGACCTCAGTGAGAAAAGTAAATTTTATAAACTGACCAAAGAGTATATGACGTCAGCAAGAATATGACCGGGGAGCAAGAAAAAATTGCCTACTTCTGGGATGACAACGCTTTGGTAACCAATATTGTCGGCCACGCCGCCTTTCCGAGAAGAAGATGACGCCTCCCGGTCACTGGATTGCCATTGTACGGACGGTGGCAAAAGATAAGAATCTGAACACGATGCAGGCTACTGAGGTCGCTATGCTTTGTCAGCAATTGGATTGTTTGATGCCTTTGTTGCCTGCTGGGATTGCAAATACAAAACAGACCGGATTCGTCCGGTTACGGTCATCAACAAGATACTGGATTCTGACTGGATGCCTTTTCGCAAAACGCCGCCCTTCCCCGAATACGTGAGCGGGCGCAGCGCCATTTCAGCCTCGGCGGGCCGTATCCTGACACATCTGCTGGGTGACAACGTAGCCTTTACCGACTCCACCGAATACCGGTACGGCCACGACTGGGTACGGTCCTTCAAATCTTTTGAAGATGCCTACTGGGAAACTTCCATGAGCCGGGTGTACGGCGGCATCCATTTCCGCGACGGCGTGGAGGAAGGAACCTGGCAGGGTGAAAAAGTTGGCAACTGGGTTTTCGCCAAACTGAAAGGTTTACCGGCCGGAAAGCGAAACTGACATCGTGCGCAGCGTAGCCAAACTCCAGGGCGAGTAAAAAACAGTAGAGGGTAGGTACCAAACACCGGAAAGGATGTTCTAACCGGAAGGAAGGGATGTTCCGATAAATTTAAAAGACAAGGGAAGTACCATACAGGTACTTCCCCTTATCAGGGCCTTGGCTCTAACCTTCGTCTTATCTCTTCTCAGGCCGCCTGAGCAGCAGGATAAATATCAGTTATCAGCTTCTGCGTATTCCGGATTACTGTCACGTGCGATAACTGGTTGATGCGGTCGCGAGGAAAGCTGTGAAAAAGATCATGCGTAGTGTGAAGGGTAACTTCTTCGAATTGAATCATGATGTCACCTTTGAACCGGCTGGCGGGTGAATCTTTTTCAAGATCATGCGTAGGTTAGTTTCCTGCAGCACCAGACCCAGGTACGCCTTCACTACTTCGTTGAATCATGATGTCACTTTCCGATGACCAGACCGGTTGGCGGGGTGAATCTTTTCAATGGAAACCACAAACAGCCCTTTCTTGTTTTCCTTGATCAGGTGCAGCACCAGACCCAGGGCCTTCAATGTCTGATCAGGTAGCCGTATTGATGCCAACGGTAAAAACTCGCCAGCCCCTGAGCACCACGGATAACAGCCGTGTTAACGCCAATCACTTCTCCTTCCGCATTCACCATGGGTCCGCCGGAGTTACCAGGGTTGAGCGGTGCATCGCTTTGAATTACATTGTCTACCAACCGGCCAGAGGTGGTACGTAAAGTACGGCCTAAGGCACTGACTACGCCGGTGGTTACGGTATGTTGGTAGCCGTAGGGATTTCCGATGGCTACAACCAGCTGGGCCGATGTTCAGGTAGTCAGAATCACCAAACCGGGCTACCGAAATCCGTTGGCGTATGTTTTGATCCAGCAAGATCAGTATCCGGATCATCGCCAATGAGGAAAACTTCCTCTTCGGAGCCGTCCAGCAGCGTCACCCTGATTTTTTCGGCACCCTTCACCACGGCTATTGGTAAAGATGAGTCCATCCGAAGAGAAAATAAAGCCCTGATCCGAGCCAGCTGGGGTTAGCTTGCCGCGCTGAGTTTTGTAGATATCTATTTTGACAACAGAATTTTTAACTTACTCACGGCCTCCGTTGTCATTTTAGAATAAGCATCCATTTTACAAGTAGTTAAGAATGAGCATTGATCAGCTAATCAGCCTTCTCAATTGTAAGACCATGTACAAGAGAACTTTGCTTTTCTCTGAGAAATGGCTGACGCTTTGTCAGCGGTGAGGCTGGCAGAGCAGATGGTGTGCGTTACTGATGAACCAATCAAAAACTTACGTTCTTTCCTTTTCCAATCTGGTTACACCATCCTGGTTCTTTCTATCTTGCATTGATGACTGGCATTACATCGGCGGACCGGATTATTCTTGGGGTTGACCCGGGCACCCGGATCATGGGTTTCGGGCTGATTGCAGTGAAGGGAAAGCAGCTTCACCTGATCGAATTCGGGGTGATCAACCTCAGCAAGTTTACCAATCAGGAAATTAAGCTCAAGAAGATTTTTGAGCAGGTAACTAAACTGATTGAAGATTTTCTACCAGATGAAATGGCCTTGGAGGCTCCTTTTTACGGCAAAAACATCCAGTCTATGCTGAAACTGGGCCGGGCGCAGGGTGTGGCCATGGCCGCGGCGCTGGTACGGGAGATCCCTATTGTGGAGTACGCTCCCCGCAAGGTAAAGCAGTCAGTTACCGGTAATGGCAACGCTTCCAAGGAGCAGGTAGCTGCCATGCTGAAGACCATGTTCAAATTTGAAGAAACGCCGGCCCTGCTGGATGCCACTGACGCCCTGGCCGTAGCGGTTTGCCACCATTTTCAGAATGGTGTTTCGCAGGTGCGGGGCTCCAAAAGCTGGGGCGCTTTTCTGGCGGAAAATCCGCACCGGGCCAAGTAACTGATTGAGAATTTTGAATTATAAATTTTGAATGCTGGATTACAAATCGTCGCCCTTCATTAAACCAATGGCTGGCGGTTGTCATTCATCATTTAAAATCCAGAATTTAAAATTATTTTTCTACCCCCCACGCGACCTGTATAACAATTGAAGTTCACCAAAACTCCCTTCCTCGCGGTGGTATGAATACACATCTACATCTTTCCCTTCCAAAATCATTATTTGCTCTTTTCGTTCTTTTCTTTCCCTTCGCCAACCAGGCTGCTGCCCAATCAGGGACCGATAAAGCGGTTACGCGGCTGCTCGAAGTGGGTATCAGCGCCAATGGCTACCGCGGCGACCTGTCTCCAAGGTACCAGAGCTGGAGTCCGGCCCTGCAGCTTGGATTAAAATTGAACACCAAAAAGCGGCTTAACGGCCATTTTAATCTGGGTATCGGCACGTTCACTGCTCAGAATCCGGATTACGGGTTTTCCGGCTCCACCGAGCAGCCAACTACGCCTAACGTGTTTGCGAAAACCCCGTTCCTGTCGCTGAACTACGATCTTCAGGTTAACCTGATCAAAACGCGTCATTGGATTGTCTACCTGAGTCAAGGCGCGGGTCTGATCCGGTTCCAACCAAAGGACGAGCAGAAAAAGCCGCTGCAGAGCCAGTTCAGTACCCGTCCTGGGGAGGAGAACTACAACAACGTAACCATTTTGCTGCCTACTCAGGCAGGTGCCATTTATCTTTTCGGCAACGGATTCGGCATTGGCGTACAGTCGGGCTGGCTCAATCCGCAGACCGATTACCTGGACAATATCTCGCAGTGGGGAAACCGGCCCGGAAAGGACAATGTGCTCTCCTTCCGCTTCAGCTTTCTGGCTCCGCTGACGTATAAAAATTAAAAGAACAGTTCTGGAAAATGGGCTTCAGGTGCTTCTTGAGGTTCCTTTAAAATACAGTTCCCTCCTGTCATTCCCGGAAGGAACCGCAGCCCGGCGAAGCCACCACGAAGGAGCAGCGAAGCTGATCTTTGCAGTTGGAGTGAACGATTGGTGTACCTGACAAGGATCCCCTCCGGGAATGACATTCTGAGGAGGCCTGTCCGGAATACCAGAAAACTTAGCTTACCCTGTATCAGGTAATTATTGGATGTTCGTTTTGCAGGTCCGGGTATTTCCTACTCCTTCACTACTTTCAAGGTACCCTGCATCACATAAGCGTGGCCGGGCATGGTGCATACATACGTGTATTCACCGGGTTTGGAAGGTGCTTCAAAGTAAATGGCTTCGGAACTTTCCGGTTGCAGCACGGCAGAGTGATACAATACCTTGGGCGTGTTGGGAATGTAATTCTGCTGCGGACCATTGAGGCCCATCTTGATGGCCATGTCGCCCACTTCCACTGCCGTGCCGGGTAATACCACCACGAAGTTGTGCAGCATATCGTCGTTATTGTTGAATACCACCTTGATCTTGCTGCCGGCTTTTACGGTCAGGCTGGTGCGGTCAAATTTCAGCCCGGGCAGTGTGCCAACGTTGATTGTCTGGTCTACCTTTCCGCCCCAGCCTTCGGGCATGGCCGTGATGCGCTTGGCCGCGGGAGCCGCCGCGTTGGTTTTGGCTGTATTGTTTACCAATTTGGTTGTGCCAGAGCTGCCATTGCCACCGTTGCCTCCGGTCATTTTGCCGGAATGTCCCGCGTGCGCCGAAGCCGCCGGTGCTGCAATGGCTAACCTTTCGCCGGCAGGGATGGCATTGAGCGTGTAGTAGCTGGCCGTATGCAGCAGCGGCAGATTCTGAGCCGATTTCACGCCCGGTGCCAGCACTTCGTGAATGTATCCTTCCTTCAGTCCGTCCACGGCGAGTCGTGCCTTCAGTCCGTCGGGTGATACTATAACGCCGCGGATGGTGCAGGGCTTGCTGTCCTGAATGGGACTGCCGTAAAAATGGTGGTACCTGTAAGTGAAATTAGTAACCGAGTAGGCACCAGCATCCGAAGCAGTCTTAGTATCTACGGGTTGGGTAAATTCCAGTTCAAAACCATCCGGCATGGCCCGCACAGCTTTGATTTCAAAGGGCATTTTGCCCGTCCAGACGACCCGCTGCAGGGCAAAGGCAGATTTGCCCGTAGCCGACCATCCGCGGCTCGTCTGCCCTACGAACATCGAGCCGTCCAAACCCCAGGCCATACGCAGTACGCCCGAAGCCATTCCTTCGCGGAACGCGAAACAGGCGCCCTGGTATTTGCCGTTCACTTTTTCCAGAAATACCCGCATCACCTTGCTGTGGCCCTGGTCGCCCACAAAAAGCTGTCCCTGAAACGGACCAAATCCGCCTCCGGTGGTGTCTTCCACAATATCGGAAGTGGAAATGCCCATCAGCGAATGAGGAAACCAGACTGCCGGTGGCTTCAGGCCGGGCACCTTTTTGGCGACATTGAACATCGGCTCGCCGGTGTCGGGAATGTCACTGACCTTAAGCTTTACCGGAGAGCCCGGCTCACCTGACCACCGCAGGCCCGAAGGATTGCCGGCAAAGTCGCCTTTCTCCAGGTGCGTGATCCGGCCGGAGCCGACCCAGTCGCCTTGGTTTTCGGCGTAGAAGATATCGCCGCTGCGCGTAACCGCGTAACCTGCTGGTGACCGGAGACCGGTGGCATAAGGTGTCACCTCCCCTTTTTCGTTGTACTTGAGCATCCAGCCGCGCCACTTGCTCAGGCTGGCCCCGCGGCCGATCCAAGCGAGGTTCAGCGTTATCAGCATGTCGCCGTTGGGCAGCCACTCGGGGCCGTAGGAATATTCGTGGTAATTGCCGTCCAGCGGCCAGCGGGTGAGGGCTTCGTATTCATCGGCGCGGCCGTCACCGTCCGTATCCCGGAGGCGGGTCAGTTCGCCGCGCTGCGAGAGGTAAAAATTACCGTTTTTGTAAGCCAGTCCCAGTGGTTCGTGCAAGCCGGTGGCAAACCGGGTAAAATGGGCCTGCCCGTTGCCGTAAGGGTTCTGGATCACGTACACATCGCCGCGGCGCGTGGATACCCCAACACGACCATCGGGCATTACCGCAAGGCCACCTACTTCCAGCGGAACGCCGTCCGGAACGGGCACCGTGACCAGTTTGTAAAAATCATCTTCCGTGAGCGGCCGGGAATCCTGGCCGTAGGCAAAGCCCGAAAAGAGAGAAAAAGCAATGGAGCAAAGTGTAATTCCGCGGAAAGCCGCTGCAAGTAATCCGGGCGTTTTCATCCGTGTATATTTTAAATAATTACCGAAGCAGAATGAGGTATAGGTTTTAACTCCTGATGTACGGGAGTTATAAATCTGAAGGTCAAATAGTTATTCGTTTTTCATTTAAAATTGCGTAGCTACTCAATTACCAGATAATTGAATAGGCGACGGTCTGATTGCCGCCTTTGATGGGCAGAATCAGCTCTTTTTGTCCGCCCACTTCGCGGATGGCAGGCTTGCCGGTCTTTTTCTCGTCCAGCCGCACCAGGTAGGTATTGTCATTTACCGCGTAGAGGCCGTTGCCCACTGAAGAGAGGATTTTGCCGGCGGCGAGGCGGAAGTAAAGATTTTTCCCGTCCGATCCTTCCAGTTGCATTGTGCGGGAGAGCTGGCGGCCATTGTCCTCCGGCGTGATCTGATCGGTTACTTTTACACCCTGGTAATCGTACCGGAAAAGGGGGCGGCCCTGCGGATCAAGTTTATAGCCCTTATACACCAGTTCTTTTTCCCAGTTCACCGAATCGGGCCAGCCGGCGCGGTCATTGTCCAGACGGGCCAGCGGAAACTGCCCCGAAAGCGGAATCAGGCTGCCCGTTGGAAAGGCCAGTTGCGGCTCGCCGCGTTCGTGCCACATTTGGGTGGTGTTCAGAAAGCCGCCTTTCCAGGCCTGCAGCAGGGCACCCTGGTTAAGGTCAACGGAGTAGTGAGTGCCGGAAGGGTCGCCCACCGAAAGACAGTGGGTACGTTTCTTGTCGCCGTATTGTAGGAATGACCGCAGGATGGTCGGCTCCTGAGCCGATTCCACCAGAATCGAACCTACCGGTTGCGCATCGGGGAAGGAGCGGGCACTGTGGAGGGCGATAGGCTTCATGCCCTGACCGCCCATAAACACGCCCAGCACCGGACCGCGCCAGTGGTTTTTGGCGTACGTGAGGGTAAAGCTGTGGTTGCCGGCAGTAAGGTCGGTGGTGCCGGTGGCAGTTTTGTGGCGGCCGTTTTCGCCGTTCAGGGTGATTACGTCCTTATTATCAATCAGCAGCTGGGCGGCTCCGTTGCACTGGATGGCAAAGGAGTATTTACCCGTTTTCGGCACCGACAGATTGCCCGTATAGGTAAGGGCGTAGTCGCCGGAGCCGGGTCCGGTTTCCCAGGTAAGGCCATCCGCTGAACCCTTTTTAGTGGCCGATTTGCCCTTCATTTCAGGAATATCCTTGTATTTGCCTTCAAAAAGCTGGTACTGAAGATTGGTAAGCGTTACGGGCTGCGTTTCGTAGATCTCGTACCCGATGTTGCGGAAGGCTACGGGCTTGCCTTTGCCGTCCAGTACCAGCGGGCCGGTGGCCTTCTCGTCCCGGAAAGGAGCTCCGGCGGTGGGGCCGGCCAGCTCGATGTTTTCGTGGATGGCTACGCCGTTGAGCAGTACCTTCAGCAAGCGGGCATTCTGGATTTTACGGCCCTGGCCGTCGAAGCGGGGTCCGCGGAAATCAACGGTGAGGGTTTGCCACAGGCCCGGTGCCCGGCATACATTCTGCCGCGGTGCAAGTCCGGTAGCGCCAGCGCGGCCTTCCAGTGCTCCGCAGTCGTTGGCAGTGGCCCTGGGCTGACCCCAGCTGTCGTTGAACAGCAGCCCGTACCGGCCCTGCAGGTACACGGCCGATTGCCCGCCTTTCGGCAGCATAAACTCTATCTCCACCAGCATATCCGTGCCCTCGAAGACAGTCCGGAGGGGTTCTTTGCCGGTGCTGGCAGTGACCAGTATCCCTTCGCCCCGGCTGGTTTTTGCCTGTAAAGGTTTTTGCAAATCCATATTTACCCCGCCGGCCAGACTCCAGCCGGCCGGAGCTTGCCGGAAAGCACTCATATCACGCAGGGGCAGGGGTGTAAGGGGTAGCTGGGGCGTTTGGGCGAAGCCGGAAAAAATGCCGAGCCAGCAGCCCGTCAACACTAACTTCGTTCGTCGGGAAAAGTTCCGCATAAACAGGTAAGTACGGGTGGTTCAAAAGAGGGGGACAAAGAAGCATTATAGCCCAAAAATACAATTTATACAAGCCAGAGTATAAATTGAGGCTGACATTCACAAAAAAGACCCTGTTTTCGGCAGGGTCTTTTCACGGTTTCGGGAAGGTTCAGCGTTATACTTTCTTGAGCGAACTCAGCCGCGTGATTTCCTGCGACTTGATCTGCGGATCGCCCTTGTACCGGACGGTGCTGGCACCGCTGGCTTTGGCCCGGATGGTCTGGGAAACATTGACGCGGGCCACGGAGGTGCCGTTGACTTCAAGATCAGCATCTTCTACTTCGAAGGTCAGCGCATTCAGTCCGGATGCGCCTTCAATGGTTGCTTTCAGCTTCTGAGAGGAGCCGATCAGTTCTATTGAACCTGAACCGGTAATGTCCACGAATACCTCTCTCGATTTCATGTGAATCTCAGATTTGGCCGTACCCGTGACGTAAGCCACGAAATTATCGGTTTGGAACCCTTCGTGTACCACCGACGCAGAAGTGCCGCCGAAATGAACGGCACGCAGGGAGGGCATTACAATTTCCACCCGTACTGCATTGCTGCCCAGCCGGATGCGGCTGTTATTCTCCTTAAAGGCAACCACCAGTTCGCTGTTCCGCACCTGGGCAGTTACATCTTCAACCTTTTCGCGTTCTCCGGTGACCTTTATCCTGAAATCATCGCCTTTGGTTACGCTGATGGTGAAGGCACTGCCGATCTGAAGCCGGTCAAAGCCGCTCAGTTTGAATTCTTTCGTGATGGTTTCACGCGGGCCAGCCACAGCGGGAGAGGAGGCTACACAAAATAAAACGGCAAAAAACAGCATGAATGCGGGGGTTGTTTTCATAGTGGGGTCTGGTTTATCAAAATTATGTGGGCGAAATTATAGCTTTGTGCGTAAAATACACCGGAAAGAAGCCGGCAAAATCTGAACCAGAAACAGTCATAAGTCCGGAGTGGTAAGTCGTGAGAATTTCGGGAGTATAATTTTGCGGGAATCAGGCAGCGAATAACCCATAACCAATAACAAGAGCTGACAATGAACATAGGAGATAAAGTACGGTTGCTGCGCGGCCGTGAAGAGGGCATCATAGTAGGCTTTGGAGCCAACAATATTGTGCAGGTAGAAATTGAGGATGGTTTTCAGATACCTGCACTGCGCAGTGAAATTGTAGTGGTGGCTGCCGAAGAGGCCGAGCGGTTCCGGCGGGAGGAGCCCGCTGCCCGCAAAGGCGTGGAGCCCCGGGCAGCCAAAGAAGTCGTTTCGGCCAAAGGAATTTTCTTTGCTTTTGTTCTGCTCAACGACGTAAATCTGGCGTTTTACTTCATCAACAACACGGATTTTGATCTGCCGTATACTCTGGGCGAAGTGCGGGGCGAGGCGTACCGCGGCCTGCAGGGCGGCGTACTGAAGCGGAAAACTTCCGTGAAAGTGACGGAAGTATCCACCCAGAATTTTGAAAGCTGGCCGGCTTACCTGTTGCAGATGCTGTTCTTCCGGGAGGGCAACGAAACGCCCCGCGAGCCGCTGACGCGGAAAATCCGGTTCCGGGCCAATACCTTTTTCAAGAACAAAGCCAAAGCCCCGCTGCTCGGCAAGGATGCTTACCTCTTGCAGCTCGATAAGGAAGAAACTGCCGTTGAAATCAAGCCGGAGCAGATTGTGGAAGGATTGTTTGACAAAGCCGGAAGGACTGCCGCTCCCGACGTACCCAAACCGCCGGCCGAAGTAGACCTGCACATTGAAAAGTTGGCCGATAACTACACCCAGATGAGTAGTCCGGATATCATTGGTTTGCAGCTGCGCACTTTTGAAAAGGCCCTCGAAAACGCCATTGCAACGGGTATGGCTGAGATTACCTTTATTCACGGCGTCGGCAATGGTGTGCTGCGCACTGAACTGCACCGGCGGCTGAGCAAACACCCTAACGTGAAGTTCTATCAGGACGCCCGGAAGGAGAAATTCGGCTACGGCGCTACGGTGGTGAGCATTAAGTAACTTGATTCCTTACACTTTAAACGGCTCCTTTTGAGGGAGGTGCATTCTCATTTTACGGGGTAGCGGTATAAAGGATATTCTATCCAACTTTTTCAATATGCTGAACCGTCAGACGTATTTCATCAAAGAAAGAGTAAAATTATTGCGCATTTCGGATACCTACGACATCCTTGACCCCGAAACGCAGGAGCATATCGGTATTGCCGTCGAAAGGCCCGGGCAACTGACCAGGGTGCTGCGTTTGCTCATCAGCAAACAACTTCTCCCAACCCGCATTGACATTCACGACGACGAGAATAATCCTCCCCTGCTGAGCATCCGGCGGGGCGTGAACCTGCTGGGGGCAAAAATTGACATCCTGAACGCCGACGGACAGCCGGTAGGCTACTTCAAATCAAAATTGTTTACGCTGAGTGGCGGCTTCCGGGTATACGACATTCACGACAAACAGGTGGCCGAGGTAAAAGGCAACTGGAAAGGCTGGAATTTCAAGTTTCTCGACACCTCCGGAAACCAGTTGGGTACAGTCACCAAATCGTGGGCCGGGCTCAGTCAGGAGCTGTTCAGTTCGGCCGATAATTATATCATCCGGCTGCAGAACCCCGACCAGGGCACCAGCGGACTGCTGCTGGCGGCCGGGCTGGCTATTGACGCCGTGTACAACGAAAACTGATTTTTCCCGTCATTTTTACCCTGCCATTCCCGTTACGGGCTGCATTTTTTCCTCCAGTTCCGCAATCAGAGCACTACAGCCTTGATTGAGGCGGTCAACCGATTGCCGGAGTGCCTGTTCAGATGGGTTGCGTTTCTGAAGCAAAGTAAGTCCCCGCAGAATCTCTTCCTTCAGCCCGGTTACTTCCAGAAAGGTGAAGGGAGGGTCTATGTAATTGGCAATGAATTTGACCTGTTCAGTATTCCGGTGCAGCAGTGCCCTCCGGTAATCGGTCCGGAGCTGCTCAAACAGCCGCATGTACGACCGGGTCAGCAGTTGCTGAAACTCTTCATTCCCCGAAGTCAGCCCTACAATTTTGCGGTAATTCAGCCGGGCAGGCGTGGGTTCAGTGGTAGTATCCGTCAGCAGTGGCTGGGCGGCCGCCGGAGCCGTAATGCCGGGCAGCACCTGCACCATAGCCGCGTACAGATCATCGGGCTGAAAAGGTTTGGTTATGTAGCCGTTCATGCCGCTGCGCTTCGCTTTCTCCTCCATATCCGTCAGCATGGAAGCCGTAATGGCAATGATGGGCAGTTTCCGGAAGTAATTTCCATTGAGCCGCCGGATGCGCCGGGCCGCCTCAAAGCCATCCATTACAGGCATCTGCAAGTCCATCAGCACCAGGTCATACTGGGTCTGCTGCACCTTGGTGATGGCTTCCTCGCCGTTGGTAACCGACTCCAGGTCAATCTCCCACTGGCCGAATATCCTGGATGCCACCAGCCGGTTGATGTCATTGTCTTCCACCATCAGCACCTTCCGGCCGCGCAGGGGCTGAATGCCGGCGTCGGCCAGCGTATTGGCGGTAATTTTCGGTGCGGCGGTATTTTTGCTGAAGCGCAGGGTAAAGGAAAATTTTGAGCCGGTTCCTTCGCGGCTGGTGACGTAAATAATGCTGTTCTGTATCTCCAGCAGCCGCCTGGTGATGGTAAGGCCGAGGCCGGTGCCGCCGTATTTGCGGGTGGTATCCGAACTGGCCTGGGTGAAGCTGTCGAAAATGGTTTCCAGTTTGTTTTCGGGGATGCCGATGCCCGAATCTTCCACCAGAAAATTCACCTCCACAAAATCGGCTTCGGCGCGGTTAAGGGAGGCTTCTATGTTCACCCGGCCTTCCTCCGTAAACTTAATGGCATTGCTGATCAGGTTGTTGAGCACCTGCCCCAGCCTGACCGGGTCACCGGCAAGGGTAGCCGGAATCTGCGGATCGATGTGGTGGCTGAAGGAGAGGCTCTTTTCGCAGGCAAGGTAATGCAGAGGCTGCACGATGCGGTCCAGCAGTTCGGTCAGGCTGAATTCGATCTCCTCAAATATGATTTTACCGGCTTCAATCTTGTTCAGGTCCAGTATGTCGTTGATCAGCGAAAGCAGGTTTTCGGCGGCTATGTGCAGCACCCGCAGGTTTTCGGCCTGGTCGGGCCGGGGGTTGTCTTCCTGCAGGTAGTGCGATAAGCCCAGGATGGCGTTGATCGGCGTACGGATCTCGTGGCTCATCGTAGACAGAAACTGTTCCTTGGCTACGGACGCCTGCTCGGCCAGCCCTTTGGCCTTGATCAGTTCGATTTCCCGGAGCTTCCTCTCGGTCACGTCCTGCGTGGTGCCTACTACCCGCACCGGCTTGCCTTGTTTGTTGAAAAATACTTTTCCGTAGCTCTGCAGGTACAGGGGTGCTCCGCTGTCGGTGCGCCACGCCTGGTACTCCACCTGAAAGTGGTGCCGGTCCGGAGTGGTGCTCCTGATCGCTTCCTTCAGCAGTTCCTTGTGCCCCGGCTCCAGGCGGTCCATAAACTGCGACAGCAGCACTTCCGGCGCTTCGGGCAATTCAAATATGCGGAATACTTCTTCCGAAACCACGCCTTTACTGGTTTCCAGATCAAATTCGTAGTTGCCTACGTGGGCCATCCGCTGCGCTTCCCGCAGGGCAAGTTCACTCTTCTGGAGCCGTTCCTTGGCGGCTCTTTTCCCGGTAATGTCCGTGATCCGGGCAAGGTAGAAGGTCCGCTCCTGGGTGTGCAGCAGGGTGATGCCGAGGTCGCCCCAGAAAGAGCGGCCTTTCAGCGAAACCAGTTCCCGTTCATCTACCCAGGTGCCCAGCTTCTGCAAACTCTGGTACAGCGCCTGATTTTCTCTGGGCAAAAAGGCTTTTTCTGAAAACTGTTGCTGAGCAGGCCGATAAGCCCCTTCTTACCCCCGGCTTCAAAAAGCTCCACGGCCTTGTAGTTGCATTCAATGATCTGGTCGGTGCGGGTGTCAATGAGCACCATGGCATCGTAGGAATGATCAAAAACGGTTTCCAGTTCCTGCCGTGCTTCGGCTACCGACTGCCGGCTCCGGGCGTTGAGGGTATTGAAGTACATGGCAATCAGCAGGGAAGCCGTGGTGTTCATAGCCATCACGCCAAGGTACACTTTGTGCAGCAGCAGGGGAGTAAGGCCATGCACCAGAAAAAGCGAAAAATTTGTCAGCTCCAGCACCACCAGGCAGGCCAGCGGCAGCGACAGCCCCATGACCAGAAAACCCAGCCGCTGGTGAAAGTTATAGTACAGCACCACGCCGAGGATGGCCGAAAAATAGAGCAGATGAAAGCCGCTTTCCCGGCCCAGACAAGAGGCAGTAAAGAAAATATTGGCGTTTACCACCACCATCATCAGTGTTTTGGCAAACCGGTGGTAGTGGGGCCGCTGCTTGCCGTACCGGTTGATCAGAATGCAGACCAGAAACAGAAACATGCTCAGGTAGGCAATCCCGAATAAGGCATCCAGCTTGAGGCCGTAGTAGAAAATGATAAACGGGATGCAGCACAGCGCCGCCGTCAGACTGATCTGGTTGGTCAGTACGATGCTTTTATATTGCTTTGGTGGCAGGTCAGGGGTGACTCCCTGCTCCGACAGCGTGGTCCAGAAAACGGAAGGTGCGTTCATGCAGCAGAGATAAGTTCCCTACGTTCAATTTGTTAAACTAACGAATTTACAACTGTTTTACGTAACTATATTCGTTACACACGGACATTGGTCCGGATTTTTTACGTTTGAAGAAACGCCCTTTTCACCCATTTTATCATTTTCCATTGTCACCGGTCTATTTCCAATTTATTCCTGTAATCACCGCGGCCCTGGCTATCATTGCAGGCGGGACCTGTAGTTCCCGTCAATCATCCGAAAACGCAACCATGCACCAGCCAAACGATACCGCCCTGACCATACGCGACGTACACTCTTTTGCCCGCCCGGAGGAAGCGGTGATAAAGCATCTCTCACTGGACCTGACTGTAAATTTCGATACCAGAACCCTTTCTGGCAGAGCCACCCTGGACATTGCTGCCGCACCTGACGCCGATACACTGCTGCTGGATACCCGCGGGCTGTCCATTGAACGGGTAATGCTTGACGGGGAAGAATCTCCGGCCAGTTTCATTCTCGGTCCGGAAGTGCAGTACCTGGGGCAAAAGCTGGCTGTACCGCTTACTCCGCAGACGAAACAGGTTACCATCCACTACCACACCGGACCGGAGGCCGCCGCCCTGCAGTGGCTCACGCCGCAGCAGACGGCGGGCAAAAAGCATCCTTTCCTGTTTACCCAGTCGCAGGCGATTCTGGCCCGTACGTGGGTGCCGGTTCAGGATAGCCCCGGCGTCCGGTTTACCTACGATGCCACGGTCCGCGTACCAAAGGACCTGCTGGCTCTGATGAGTGCCGGCAACCCGCAGCAGCGGAATAGTGAGGGCGTATACCAGTTCCGGATGGAACAGCCGATTCCGGCTTATCTGCTGGCCCTGTCGGTTGGGGATGTAACCTTTGCCCCGGCAGGCTCCCGCACCGGCGTATACGCCGAGCCGGTGACCCTGAAAGCGGCGGCCTACGAGTTTGCCGAAACGGAGAAAATGCTGGAAGCGGCCGAGCGGCTGTACGGCAAGTACGCCTGGGACCGCTACGACCTGATCGTACTGCCGCCCAGCTTCCCGTTTGGGGGCATGGAAAACCCAAGGCTTACCTTTGCCACGCCTACCATTCTGGCCGGCGACCGGTCACTGACCAGCCTGGTGGCGCACGAACTGGCCCACTCCTGGTCGGGCAATCTGGTAACCAACCAAACCTGGAACGACTTCTGGCTGAACGAAGGCTTTACCGTATACTTCGAACGCCGCATTATGGAGGAGTTGTACGGCCGTGATTACGCGCAGATGCTGGAAGTACTGGGTCATCAGGATCTGGTGCAGACCGTGCAGGATTTCGGCAAAGACAGCCCCGATACCCAACTGAAGCTGAACCTGGCGGGCCGCGACCCCGACGACGGCGTGAGCGACATTGCCTACGAAAAGGGAAATGCCTTCCTGCTGCGGCTGGAGTCGGTGGTGGGTCGCCGGAAGTGGGATGAATTCGTGAAAGGATACTTCAATACGTTCGCCTTCCAGTCCATGAATACGGAGCAGTTTCTGGACTACCTGAAAAAAGAACTGCCCCAGGCTTACCGCCAGGTGGATGTGCCGGCGTGGGTGTACGGCCGGGGCCTGCCGGCAGATGCAATCCGGGTAAAATCCACGCGGTTTGAAGAAGTGGAAAAGGCCGCACTGGCCCTGAAGATGGGCAACCAGCCCACGCAGGAGTACACCAAAAACTGGAGTGCCCACGAGTGGCTGCACTTTGTCCGGCTGCTGCCCGAAACCATGACGCCCACGCAGATGACACAACTGGATAAGGCTTTCCGGTTTACGGAGTCGGGCAACAATGAATTGCTGGCGGCGTGGCTGCTGCCGGCGGTCCGGAACCGATACGAACCGGCCTATCCGGCGCTGGAGAACTTTCTGGTAACGGTGGGGCGGCGCAAATTTCTGGTACCCCTGTACAACGAACTCACCAAAACGCCGGAAGGCCGCAAAAGGGCCGCAGCCATTTACCGCAAGGCCCGGCCCAACTACCACTCAGTAGCCACCGGCACGCTGGACCAGTTGCTGAAGGAAAAGGGGTAGGCTTTGGTTGTTCGCTGGCGGTTGTTCGTTGCCTGGGCATACCCTTTCTGCTCCCCGGCATCCGAACCTTTGCCTGCTGACCGCGTATAGTTTCAATGAACCAACACTGAAGCTATGAAAACGCCCTTTTTGACTATGTCCCTTGCCTGCCTGCTAGCATTGGGCGCCTGCAATAACCAGAATGAAAACAGATCCGAAGCAGGCACAGACACTGTTACGGTGAGAGACAAGGAAGTTATGAGCCGGGACGGCGAAGCAGACATCAACGCAGGTGACACAAAAATTGATGCCGTTGACTCCTGGAACCGGGTAGATTTCAATGCGCCGGTAGTCGAACGCCCCGAATTAAAGATCAAAGACGCCGGGTTCTCTGTCCGGGGCAATGATGATTACACAATTTATTCTTTTGAGGACAAACTGCTCTTTGATACGGATAAAGCTGCCCTTCGCACGGCCGCCCGGCAAAACCTTCAGCAGATTGCCGCTTCCCTGAAGCAACGGTATCCGGAAGGCAAAATCCGCATCTACGGCCACACCGACAGCACAGCCGGCAAAGCATACAATAAAGAATTATCCGAAGAAAGAGCCCAGAACGTAAAGAACTGGCTGGTAGAAAACGGGCAGATTGATGCTTCCCGCATTTCAATCCACCCGATGGGTCAGACTGACCCCGTAGCCTCCAACCAGACGGCTAAAGGCCGCCAGATGAACCGCCGCGTGGAAATCGTGGGCATGAATGACAAATAGCAGGGAGGGCAGAGAATGCTCTTCTTGAGGAAGTATAAAAATGGTCCTGGATCATTGCCAGGGCCTTCTTCTTTTTGGGTGCAACGGAGGGCTTTGAGTTTTACTGTTTTTTACCGGCTTTTTTGTTACCTATCGCGTACTGAATGCCCCCGAGCACGTGTCGTAAAAACATGGGCTCAGTGTAGCTTTCATCCGTGTGGCCCAACGCCGTATAGAAAGCCCGGCCTCCGTCGTAATCGTGGTACCACACCATCGGGTGGTCATTTTTCATGTTGCCGCCTTCGTACGAAGTTTCATCAATCTTCACCAGCACCTTTACGTCCGAATTGAAGCTTTTGAAGTTGTACCACTCATCAAAGCGACGCCACCGGTCAGGCAGAAAATCCGTCGACAGGTGTTTTTTATCCAGCACCTGCAGATCAGCATTCTGCTGCTTAGGGTGGCTCTGGAAATAGGCCCCCGCCAGCTTGTTGTACCACGGCCAGCCATATTCCGTATCAGTAGCCGCATGGATGCCCACGTAGCCGCCGCCGGCCCGGATGTATTTTTCAAATGCTGCCTGCTGGGTTTCGTCCAGTACGTCGCCGGTGGTGCTGAGAAAAACCACCGCCTTATACCTGCGCAGGTTTTGGTCGGTGAAGACCGCGGCGTTTTCGGTGGTATCCACGTCGAAGCCGTTTTGGGTGCCGAGTTTAAAAAGCGCCGTTTTGCCCACTTTGATGGATTCGTGCCGGAAGCCTTTGGTTTTGGAGAATACCAGCACGCGGGGCTGGGGTGGTTCGCTGTTCCGGCACAGCGACAACACCGGCAAGGTCAGGCAAATGAGCAGGAGCAGGAGGAAGTGGGTCGGTTTCATACGGGAATGTAAATAATTTAGGGGAAAACTTTTCTGCAAGCGAGATGCGGCAATTACCGCTTCACGGCTTCGCGTTTAAAAAATACGAAGCCGTTCTCCTCGCCCAGTTTCTGCAGGTCAGGCACGTCACCCAGCTCATGCACCCGGTTGATTTTGGAGATCACGTACACATCTTTATCAATATCGCCGCGCAGCAGCCAGTTGTAATCATTCGTCTTCGGGTCCGGCACCGGCGGTTTTCTGGCATAAAAAAGCTGACCGTAGCTCTTGTAGCCCACGTTGATCACGTACGCCTCGCGGTTCTGCACCTTCTCCTGCAGTCCTTCAAAAAACCGGATGGCCGCTCCCTGCGAGTACAACTCAATGCGGCCAATAAAAAAGATCCGCGTGAGGTTCACAAATACGGCAGTACCCCGAACCAAGGTGGCAATGCCTTTTTCTGCCTGATTCTGGCGTATCCAGCGGATGGCGAGACCAATTACCCCAAACAGCACCACCCCCGCAAAAGCCTCAAATCCGGTCCAGTTTACCACCGCATCAAGATTGGCAGCGGCAAAGGGGTCTTTGTCCAACAGCGGCCTGAGCACCTGCGGCCTCATGGCTACGAACGGCAGCACCAGGGTGGCAAGGCAGTAGAGTCCCCCGATCCCGATCAGGGAGTACCGCATCCAGTTGGCAAATTTGATCCGGCCTTCAATGATTTCGTACACGGTCAGCGCCGCCAGGTAGGTCAGCGGAAAATAGCACATGGAAGAGTAGTGGACGATCTTCGACTTTACGATGGTAAACAGCATCAGCACGACCCAGAACAGAATGGTCATCCAGAGTTTAAAATCCCGCTGGTACATAAACTGCTGCGGAATCCGGGCAAAACCGCGGATGCAGAAAACCGAAGCCGGAAAGCAGCCCAGCAGCAGCACCACGAAATGATATCCGGGGAACCCGCCGTGCCCGGCGTCAGGTGTGCTGAAAAGGCGGTAATTGTACACAATAAAGGTCTTGATGAACCAGGGACCGTGCAGAAGCGTCTCCACGCCGAGCCACAGTATGGTAACTACCCCGGCTGCCAGCGTATAGAGCAGAAAATGCAGCACGTTTATGTAGAAACGGAACCGCTGCAACACCCAGTAGACAAACAGTGTGAGGGCTACCATCAGGTAGGCGGCCGGTCCTTTGGTGAGTATGGCCAGGCCCAGCAGTAATCCGCCGCTGATCAGGTAAACGTACTTGTTGTAGTGCAGCCACACGCTGGTGTAGCCCTCTTTTTTCCAGAAAAACTGAATAAACAGGTAAAGTCCCAGGAAAATGAACAGGTTGAAGTACGGGTCAATGATGCCCGATTTGAAGTACAGGTGCGGCAGTACCGAGCCCAGATAAGCCCCGGCCCACAGGGCACCGAATTTCCAGTCGTGCAGTTTGGTGCCGATCCGGAAGAGAATCACCAGCGTAAGCACCCCGCAGACCGCATTGGGAAAGCGGGCTGCGTATTAGCCGATGCCAAGCAGGTTCATGGAGGCGGCCTGCAGCCAGAAGAAAAAAGGAGGCTTTTCCCAGAATGGCTCGTAGTTGATGTGTACCCGCAGGTAATTTTTCAGCACAATCATCTCACGGGCACCTTCGGCAAAATTGATCTCGTCCCAGTCAAACAAATGCACGCCACCAAGAAAAGGCATGAAGAAAATACAACCTAGCAGAAGAAAAATAAGGGTGTATCGGGTGGTTGGTGTCAATACTCAGGGTTTTTGAAAAAAGTTTACGACCGAATGATCCGCAAAATAAACGAATTTTGGGGTGAAGGTGGTGTATTGTCCGGGAAAATGCCCGGAAGGGTCAGTCAGCTGCCCCGCATTACCTGCTTGCCGGACGTCTGCCGCTGCAAAAGATTACATGTATGCCAGCCTCCGGGCGTCTGCCCGTACCAGCGGTTCAGCAGCAGGTAACAGGCCACGCTGGTAGTCGTGCCGATCACCGCCCCGGCGAATATATCCCCGAAGAAATGCTGCCCGAGGTATACCCGGGAGTAAGCAGCCAGCAGCGCCAGCGCAAACCAAAGCCAGCCCCAGCCCCGGTACACCGCCAGCAGGCTCAGAAGGCAAAACACGGAAAATGTAGTGGTTGCGTGACCCGAAGGGAAACTGTTGTGCATGTGCACACTTACGCCTTCTACCCAGTGGATCGTGGCGCTGCTCTTCTCAAAAAAGGCTTTGGGTCGCAGGGATCCGGCAAAAAACAGGCGTTTGAGCAGTTGCGCCACCCCCGAACTGAGCAGAAAGGCCACCAAAGCCATCAGGGCGTATCCGTACCGGATAAAGAGCAGCAACAGGATAATTGCCGCGTAAAACAGTCCGTCGCCAGCGTGGGTAAAGTACTGAAAGAAGTAATCGCCGCTGGTACTGTAAGAAGAATTGATGTACAGAAAGATCTGTACCTGCGAATACTTCAGCTGGAGAATGGCTCCCGCAATCAGGAACAGAAACAAGGGCAGGAAAAAAGGCCAGTTTTTCCGGAAGAGGTTTGACATGCGGCCGCGTGTTTTAAGTTTGCAATTTAGGGTTATTCAGCGGGGATTAAAAAACAGGGAACCGGCGATCATTTACCCTTGGTAACCTTCCGACAGCCAGTAATTCATCTATCAAACAACGGGAAAACGGGAAACCAGCAACTACTCACCGGGAGGTTACACCAGACGCCTATTCTGACGGCACCCGTTGCTTCTGCCGGAACAGGTCGAGCAGCAGGGCAAGTGCCGGTACCAGTCCGCAGCCGATGGGGTTGTACCACAGAAAGGCAATGTCAGTAAAGTAAAACAGGCAGAAAATCACCATCTGGGTAATCAGTGCGGCGTAGAACACGGCCGAGCCGCCGGCTTTCTTCACAAAGAAGGCGCACACGAATATGCCCAGAATCACTCCATAGAAGAGCGAACCCAATTGGTTGACCGCCACCAGCAGGTTGCCCACCTTGCCCGAAAACAGCGCCACCCCGATGCTGAAAAGGCCCCAGCCCAGCGTAATCCACTTAGACATTGTCAGGTAATGCGCTTCACTGGCGTCGGGGCGGATGTTGCGCTTGTATACATCCACGATGGTGGTGGAGGTGAGCGAATTGAAGGCGCCGGCAATGGAACCCATGGAGGCCGAAAAAACCACGGCAATCAGCAAGCCGACCAGGCCGGCCGGCAGATAGTTGGTCACGAAGGTCAGGAAAACGTAGTTGGTATCGTTGACATCGGCCGCGGGATTGTTTTCTTTTATCACTTCAAGGGCCTGCTCACGGATGGCACCCGACAGGTCGGCGGCATTATTCAGCTGCGCCTGGGCAGCGGCAATCTGTACTTCGTTGTCCGTTTTGAGGGCTCCGAGCAGGCTCTGAACTGCCTGCTGCCGGACCTGAAACACTTCCTTCTGCTGGGCTTCCAGGGCTTCGTACTGCGCCCCGTAATAGCTGTCTTTTACTTTCTGAACTTCTACGTTGTTGAAAAAAATGGGCGGCTGCGTGAATTGATAAAACACAAACACCATCGTTCCGATAAAAAGTATGGCAAACTGCATGGGCACTTTGATCAGCCCGTTGAAAAGCAGCCCCAGCCGGCTTTGCCCGACTGAACTCCCCGACAGGTAACGGCCCACCTGCGACTGATCAGTGCCGAAGTAGGAGAGGGCCAGAAAAAATCCGCCGATCAGCCCCGACCACACATTGAACTGATTGTTGGGGTCAAATTTAAAATCGACTACGTTGAGCTTACCGGCTTTGCCGGCTACCTGCATGGCATCCATAAAAGAGACTTCGTCGGGCAGAAACTTTACTGTCAGGATGCCTGCAAGGGCCATACCGGTCAGGATAACGGTCATCTGACCCATCTGGGTGTGGCTTACGGCCCTGGTGCCGCCCGTAACGGTGTACACCAGCACCAGCACGCCGATGAGTATGCTGGTCAGGCTGGTGTTCCAGCCTAGGATCGTGGACAAAATAATGGCCGGCGCGTAAATGCTGATGCCCGTAGAAATGCCCCGCTGGATCAGAAACAGAAATGCCGCCAGTGAACGGGTTTTGAGGTCAAAGCGGCTTTCAAGGTATTCGTAGGCGGTAAACACCTTGAGCCGGTGGTAAATAGGAACCAGCGTAACGCACAGCACCACCATGGCTACCGGCAGGCCGAAGTAAAACTGCACGAACCGCATTCCGTCGGAATACGCCTGGCCCGGTGCCGACAGAAAAGTGATGGCACTGGCCTGAGTCGCCATTATGGACAGACCCACCGCGTACCACGGCATGGACCGGTTGGCCAGCAGGTAATCTTTGATATCCGTGTTCTTGCGCCCCTTCCAGACGCCGTAAATGATGATGAAGGAAAGCGTGCCTACCAGTACAATCCAGTCAATCCAGGTCATTCGTGTAATTCAGAAAAGCAATGGCAAATTTGCGCGAATAAACGGCTAAATGTCCGGTTTTGCACTGCCAATGTGATAAGCGGATGGAAATGGCCGGATATGGAGAGCCGGGGCTACTCAAAATAAAGGGTAAAACCGTAAAACAGCAGAATCAGTACCACCAGGTTGATCAGTACGACCGCGTACATTTTCCGCCAGGTATTCAGAAAGGGAGGCAGTTCGTTGGTATCCTGTTCGTCGCGGGTAAACATAGCTCAAGATACATATTCAGTTCCAGATACGGACAATCTGTACCGCTAAATGCTCCTGCAAACGAAAGAAGCCCGGCAAATACCGGGCTTCTTCCAAAAAACAGCAGTTTTGAAAGATTTAGCCAAACTATTGGCTCTTCACTGCACTTCCATTTATAATCCGGAATTTCTCTATTTGTCCCACCATACCGGCACGGCCAGCGCTGGCCGGCCTACCGGAACTCCCGTTGCAGCCACGTTGGCAGCATTATTCAGCAGTTCGTCCTGCGGATAGGGGACGCGCAGCGGAATAGACGGCACCAGAGCACCTTTGGCCAGTGTGAGGTCATTGGGAAAGCCAGTTCTCCGCCAGTCGTGGTAGGCTTCAAACTGAAGAAACAAAGCAATGTACTTCTGTTCCATAATTTCCTCTAAGGCATTCCCGGCCGTGAGAGCCGGACGACTATTGAGGTAGGTCGTCTGCGCTCCCGCAGCTACGCCCAGTTCGGACAGGGAAGCTGCAACAGCGTCCCGGTAAATAGGTTGGGCCGCTGCTGCTCCCCGGGTGCGGAAGGTAGCCTCTGCCTCCAGAAACTTTGCTTCAGTGTAGCTCAGCCACGTAACCGGGGCATCGGCGCTGCTGTAATAGGTACCAAGTTGGGAAATGGTATTGTTGACCAGATTACCTTCGCCATTGGGTGCACCGGCAAAATTGGGTACGTCCGCGGTGCTTCCGGTTACTGTGGGTCTGGCCTGTACCGCCAGACGGGGATCATTCAGCCCTTTGAGCCGGTTTACGTATGATTCACTCAGTCGGGTATCATCGTTCCATTTGTCGTCAATGGTCCACTGGTACCAGGGATTTTCGGCACCGGCTTCACTATAATACTTGAATCTGGCGTTGTCGGCATTGCTCTTGAATCCGTTTGCCAGAGCCGCCAGCGCAAGATTCGACTGCGTAACCGGGTCATATCCGGGAGCGTTGGTTAACCGCATATGAAACCGCGCTTTCAGCGTATAAGTCAGCCTTTGCCATTTTGGCAAGCTATTAGTTCTCCAGGCTGCCTGCGAAGCGGCCGAGTAAAGCAGATCATCAGTGCTGGGGCTCAAGTTGCTGGTATTATTGAAATCAGCGATGGCACCGTCCAGCAATGCCTGTATAGCCATATAGATGGATTCCTGACTGTCGTACTTCGGCTTGGTAGTTCTTTCCGGGACCCATGCTTCCGAATAAGGAACATCACCCCACAGATCAGTCACAATAGACATATTCCAGGCCAGAATTACTTTACCGATGCCCGCGTAGTGATGATTGCCGCTGGCAGTTGCCTTCTCGCTGAGAATGCGCGCATTGTTCATCACGGCAGTGTAGGAGGCAAACGACCAGAGGTTGTTCACGTCTGATTCGTCCAGGTCGTAATTATCAGCGGAAGGCGGCACAGCCGTAAAGGCCGTATGCTGAATCCAGTAAGAGGTAATCCGGGCCGGATCGTTGGCAATCACCTGGTACGAAAAATTGCCCAGCAGGCCGGATAGCTGCAATGCTTCCGTCACTGACAGAGGATTATTGGGGTCATCCCGCACCGGGTCCAGAAAACTCTTCTCACAGGATGTGCTCAGCACCAGTAAAAGGCTGGTGGCAAAAAGCTTTATGAATGTCAGGTTTTTCATTTTGGTCACTTGAATAAAGTAGGTGTGAAGTGTGATTACAGCGTGATCCGGAGGCCCAGCGTGTAACTCCGGGTACCGGGCGTAACCGCGTGGTAAAAGCCCTGGGCATTGGCATTGCCGTACAGGCTGCCCTCAGGATCTTTGTAAGAGAATTTAGAACTGATCAGCAGGTTGCGGCCAATGGCCGAGAAACTGATTGCCTGGAAAGGCGTCTTCCGGATCAGATTCTGGGGCAGTGAGTAACTCAGGTTCAGTTCGCGGAGCTTCACGAAGCTGCCGTCTTCGATAAAGAGTTCATCTACGTTGCTGAACCAGTTCTGGAAGTAGGCCTGGCTCTGGATGATCTCCCTGGTGTTCCGTTCACCGGTGGCTTCCACAATCCCCTCCCATACTTTGGGCGTACCGCGCACTTCGGTCAATTTGGCGGTGCCGTAAAAAGTACTGTAGAAGAGGTCCATGTTCATGATGTCACCGCCCCGGCGTACGTCTACCAGGCCAGACAGGGAAATGCCTTTCCAGGAGAAGGTATTGCGCAGGCCGCCTGACCAGTCGGGCTGTATGTTGCCGATCACGCCCAGTGCATCATTCAGCACCGGCAAACCATCCTCGTCAATCAGCAGGTCACCCTGCGGATTGCGCTTCAGGCCCTGCCCCCAGATTACGCCATATGGTTCGCCAGCCTTGATAAAGATGCCGGGATTGGTAAAGCCGCCAAGCCGGATGGTTTCGATGCCGGGCGACAATTCAACCACGCGGGAGCGGTTCCGGGTATAGATGCCCTGTACCTCCCACGTAAAATCACCTACCTTCACCGGAGTGGCATTCACGGTTAATTCCAGCCCACGATTGGCAATTTCGCCCGCATTTACGATCTGGCTTACAAAACCGGTAGCCGGCGAAATGGGCACCGAGTAGATCTGGTTAACGGTGCGGCGGTCGTACACAGCCATGTCGGCTGACAGGCGGTTTTGCAGGAACTGCAACTCAAGACCTAACTCGTATTCCCGGGTCCGTTCGGGCTGTAAATCAGGGTTGCCCCGCACGTTGCCCAGTTCAAACCCGTTAATGCCCTGAAAGGGATAGTTGATGTTGCCCCGCTGTCCGTCGCTTGGGTTGGATTTGGAGTAGTTGGTAGTCAGCGAGTAGGTAGGAGCATCATTGCCGACTTCGGCGAAGGACGCCCTCAGCTTACCATAGGAGAAAAACTTGTTCTGCGACAGCCCCAGCAGATCCGTAAATACCAACCCTAAGCTGACCGAAGGATAGAAGTACGAATTGTTGGCCGTAGGCAGGGTAGAAGACCAGTCATTGCGGCCGGTCAGCGTTAGAAACAGCCAGCGCTGGTACTCAAGCGTAGCCTGGCTATAGACACCAAACAGCCGGCGCTGGTCCAGATTCTGGAAGCCGGTCACTGTAGAGGCGTTCTGAATATTGTAATAGCCGGGGATGTTCAGGTCCGTACCGCGCAGCAACATCCAGTTTTGGTAGCGGGTATTGATGTTGTTGCCCACCAGTAGAGAGGCTCTGAAGTCCTGTCCGAATTCCTTTTCGGCTGTAATGATCAGGTCGGAGTTGATTTGACGCCACTGAATGTTTTCGTCGTACATGCCGCCTCTGGGCGTGCCTCTCGTACCGACGTTGGTTTCCCGCTTGCGGTTATCAACGTACGTATCTACGCCGACTCTTTCCGTAATGCTCAGCCAGCTCAGCGGCCGGTAGGTAAGGGTAGCCGTAGAGATGAAGCGGTCTACTTTGCTGTACAGTCCGTTGTTGTTGGCCAGCCAGAAAGGGTTATTGAATCCCGTGGCCACAAAGTTGCGCTGCTCACCGGTGGCCGGGTTCTGGGAATCAGTGATGTCGTAGGAGATCGGCGTGAAGTTGAGGCCGTATAGGAAGGATGCCGAGCCGTTGCCCTCCGCGAGCCGTTTGTTATCCGTCCGTACGTAATTGACCGAGGCGGTTACGTCAACTTTATCCGACAACCTTGCCCCGAACTTGGCCAGAATGCTGTTGCGCCTCAGGTTAGTAGTAGGCACGATGCCATCCTGGGTAAAATTGGTGAAGGAGGCCAGGTAGTTGTAGTGCTCATTGCCGTTGGAAATGCTGACGGAGTTTTCGTACAGTTTTCCGGTCTTGTAGAAGGCGTCCCGCGGATCGTAGATTCCGGGCCGGCCGATGGAGTCAATGACGGCCTGGCTGACGGAGTCCTTATGCGGGCCCCATGAGGCAGACGTTTGCGGATTCAGGGTAGGGCCACCTTCCGAATAGCCGCCTTCGCTCAGCGGGCGGCCGTTGCGGTACAGCTTGTTGAGTCCCTGCAGATAAGAATTCTGAAAGCCCGCAATCCAGGCTTCGTCCCAGCCGAAAGTAGAATTCAGAGCAATGGTAGGCCCCTTACGGTTGGCGGCGCCCTTGCCTTTTTTGGTGGTAATCAGCAACACGCCATTGGCTGCCCGTGAACCCCACAATGCGGAGGCCGCAGCCCCCTTCAGTACGCTGATGCTCTCCACGATGTTGGGGTCAAGGTCAATGGCCCGGTTGGAAAAACTGCCGTTGAACAAGGGACTGTCGCCGCCGCCGCGTCCGTTCTGGTCGGTCTGGCCGCCGCCGAAGTTCTGGGAGTTGTCCATGGGAATCCCGTCAATTACGATCAGGGGCTGGTTGTTGCCCAGCACCGAGCTGTTACCCCGGATGGTGATCCGGGAAGAGGAGCCCGGCTGGCCGCCCGAGTTGTTGATCTGCACGCCGGCTATTTTTCCGGCAAGGGCGTTGATCACGTTTGGTTCGCGGGCATTGACAATAGCATCGCCGCCGATCTGCTGCACGGAGTAGCCCAGTGATCTTTTTTCCCGTTCAATGCCGAGGTCCGTTACCACAAACTCATTCAGGGTGGTCACTTCTTCCACCAGGCCGACGTTGATGCTGCTCTGGTTGCCGACGGCTACTTCCTGAGCCCTGAACCCGATGAAGCTGAATACCAGGGTGGCGTTGTCCGGAGCAGTAATGGTGTACGCGCCGTCCGCGTTGGTAGTGGTGCCGGTGCTGGAGCCTTTTACGAGGACGTTCACTCCCGGCAGCGCATTGTTGTCAGTCGCGGAACGTACCGTACCGGTGATGGTCCGGCTCTGAGCACATACCTGCCAGCAGAACGCCAGGATTCCCACTACACTCAGAAGTAGGATTTTTCTCATGTTTTTGTGATTGGTTAAAATGGTAAAACCGAAAACTTAGCATCCGGGAAAATTTTGTTTTACTGCTTATTCAAACCGCAAAACATTACCTCCGAAAAATCGCTAATCACCAAAATTGGGAGGATTCCCAAAGACTTGAAATCACCCTCTTTGCGTGATTTTTTACTCCTGCGGGCAGCCGGAAGCCCGGTAGAAATTGACATTTTCCAGAACAAACGGACCCGCAAACAATCCAATACAGTTCACCCGAAAGCGTACGCGGTGCAGAAGGAGATGAAAGGCCTGCTTCCGGGGAATCCTGACCATCAAGAGGGGGTTCGCGTTAGTCGGGTGCCATCCTCACAGTTGAGAGCAGTATCACCCAATCTGAGTGTGCGGCGGGGTGAAAAACTGCACCAAACGGTAAAAAAACTCACCCAAACTAATGCAGCCCGTCCGGTGTTGTAAAGCAGTTGACAATTCTGTTCCGCAACCTCCCCTGTACATGGCAATTATTTCCGGCAATAACGGTTCCTCCAACGGCCGGCCCCCGACCAAAGCTGCCCGGCGCGGAGAGGAGCCTTCCCTTACGTTCCGGGAACGGTTACAGGCCTTGCGCAACCTGCCAGCCTTTTTCCGGATGGTCTGGCAGACTTCACCGGGCCTGGCCGCGGCCAACATGGTGCTCCGGATCCTGCGGGCAGCCATTCCGCTGCTGGTGCTTTACCTGGCCAAACTGATCATTGATGAGGTGGTATTTATCACCCAGAACCCGCCGCCGCACAGCCTGCAGTATCTCTGGACCCTCGTAGCCGCGGAGTTTGGCCTGGCCGTGCTTTCGGATGCCCTCAGCCGGGGCTTATCGCTGCTCGACAGCCTGCTGGGAGACCTGTTTGCCAACCGCACCTCGGTTCAGATCATGGAGCACGCCGCTACGCTTGATCTGGACCAGTTTGAAGACTCCACCTTTTACGACAAGCTGGAACGGGCCCGGCAGCAGACGGTAGGCCGCACGGTGCTGCTGTCGCAGGTGCTGGGGCAGGTGCAGGATACCATCACCATGGGCTTTCTGGCCGTAGGTCTGATCACTTTTAATCCCTGGCTGATTCTGCTGCTCCTGGTGGCGGTGGTACCGGCCTTTCTGGGAGAATCCTACTTTAACGAACGGTCTTATTCTCTGGTGCGGGGCTGGACCCCCGAAAGGCGGGAGCTGGACTACCTGCGCTTTACGGGAGCCAGCGACGAAACGGCCAAGGAAGTGAAGATATTCGGCCTTTCAGGTTTTCTCGTCAGCCGGTTCCGCCAGCTTTCGGAGAAGTACTACCTCGCCAACCGCAACCTGGCCATCCGGCGGGCTTCGTGGGGCAGTTTGTTTGCTACCATGGGCAGCGCCGGCTATTACGGGGCCTACGTGTACATTATCATGCAAACCGCCGCCGGACGGCTTTCCATCGGTGACCTTACGTTTCTGGCGGGTTCATTCCGACAGCTGCGTACGCTGCTCGAAAGCATTCTGGGGCGGTTTTCCAGCGTGTCGCAGGGCGCATTGTACCTGCAGGACCTGTTTGACTTTCTGAAGATCAAGCCCCGCATCTTTTCTCCATCCGCGTCCCGTCCGTTTCCCCGACCGGTCCGGGAGGGCTTTGTGTTTGAAAACGTTGGCTTCAAATACCAGAATTCGGAAAGATGGGCCAACCGCAACCTGAGTTTTACCCTCCACGCCGGCGAAAAACTGGCGCTGGTGGGCGAAAACGGCGCGGGCAAAACGACGCTGGTGAAGCTGCTGGCCCGGCTCTACGACCCGGAAGAAGGCCGCATCCTGCTGGACGGCCACGACCTGCGGGAGTACGACCTGACGGAGCTGCGGCAAAACATCGGCGTGATCTTTCAGGATTTTGTCAAATTCCAGATGACGGCCTCGCACAACATTGCCGTCGGCCGGATTGACGAAGAGGTGAACCGTACCCGCATTCAGCATTCGGCCCACCAGAGCCTTGCTGATACCGTGATCGAACGGCTTCCTGCGCAGTACGACCAGATGCTGGGCCGCAAGTTTGCCAAAGGCGTGGAACTGTCCGGAGGGGAATGGCAGAAAGTAGCCCTGGGCCGGGCCTACATGCGCGACGCACAGGTGCTGATCCTCGATGAGCCCACCGCCGCCCTCGATGCCCGGGCGGAGTACGAGGTTTTCCAGCGTTTTGCTGACCTGACAAAGGGCAAAACGGCCGTTCTGATCTCGCACCGCTTCTCCACCGTGCGCATGGCCGACCGGATACTGGTGCTGGAAAACGGCCAGTTGCTGGAAGCCGGCAGCCACGAAGAACTGCTGGCGAAAGATGGCCGTTACGCCGAGCTCTTCCGCCTCCAGGCGCGGGGATACCAATAATAATTACGAATGTGAATCAAGGGTTGAGCATGCTGGCTTCTGCCTCAACAGGCGTGGGTTTAAATCCTGTATGTCAAGGACGTTAAACAGCCCACGGTTGAAACCGTGGGCTGTTCCCATCCTGTTTGGGGCCGGAGAATCAACCCTGTCTGACGCTGATCACCTACTGAATCCACGGCTGTTGAGGTAAAAGGCTCTACGAGCTACTAATCGGGTTTCAGTATTTCAACTTTTGATTCGCATTACGAATGACTAATTACGCATTACGAATGGTTGTGACGATTCCTGTCGGATGGCCGGAGCAGCTTTTTCCCCGGTTTACGGTTGTGTTCTGAATCAGAAACTACTATTTTATCAGAACCTGAACCCAATCCGACCCGCACTGGACACGGTCCCCTATCTCCTGTCTTACATCTCCCGTCTCAAATCTGATCTCTATTCCACCAGCAATACGTGCTGCTGCCGGACGTAGGCGGTCTGGCCGTTCCATTCAGTTTTCAGCCAGATGTCCTGCCGGCCGCTTACGGGCAGGCGGTTGCCTTTGCGGGAGATGTGCACCAGCCGGGCACCGGCCGACGGGGCGCTCATCAGATAAGCGTTTTCCCGCACCACAATAGCAGTACGGGCATCAAAGCGGAGGTTGAGCAGGGCAATATTGAGGAGCAGGAGCAGCATCAGGCCAATGCCATGCCTTGCCGGCACAAAGCGGCCCAGCACTTTTTTCCGGGTGACAGCGATCAGCATCAGGCCGCTCACCAGCAGTAGCACGGCCACCAGATATTCGTAGTACCGGTCGTACCAGATAAAGAAAAAATCCATATCGCTGAAGCGATAACCTTCCAGACTATGCCGGCTGGCCAGTTCTTCCATCTTCAGGGCCACCGACTGGCGGGGCTTTTGCCGGTAATAAAGGTTGAGGTAATACAGTGCCTGTGTATAATCGCCGAAACCCTCCCGGACAAATGCCATCCGCAGGAGCATGGCTGGCGTGGCCTGTCCCGTCTGGTGCAGGATCTGTTCGTACAGCCGGATTGACTGGGTGTACTGCTTGCGGCCGAACAGGGTATCCGCCTGTACCAGCAACTGGCTGGCGGGTTGTGCCGAAAGAGTGACACAACACCCCGCCAGCAGCATCAGGAGCAAGGTTTTTTTTGTAATGTTCGTTTGCATTATCACCCCGTAGTATCTACATTTGCCCCGCCGTTATGGAAAACCCTGGCGACGCACAAAAATACGGTTTGATTTGGTAGCTCAGTTGGTAGAGCAATACACTTTTAATGTATGGGTCCTGGGTTCGAATCCCAGCCAAATCACTGACTAGCTTTCATCTGCTTTTAAACCCTTTCAGATTCCGTTCTGAAGGGGTTTTCAGTTTCTGAGGGTTTTGCGATGTTCAGTTTTTCCGCAGATTGTTTCGGTGATGAGTAAATGTTCGATTGACTTGATGAACTTTCATTTCAAAAGGGTAAATGTCTGAAGTAAATCACAATCAGGTATTAATTTTTGCTGAAAGGAGATGATGTTATTGAATTCAATATGCAGCACTTCGGATCTGCCTCTCTTTGGCCATTTCGATAAAGTCAGACAAGTTTACAAGCCAAGAACGCTGCAATTCACGGTAAGTAACATGAAGTGCAGATGGAACTACCAGTCGCAGGTTATGAGCCTTCATTTCGTCAGTCTGATTTTCACTGATGCCGGGCTCCAGCGTAAATAAATGTTTTTGGCTTATTCTTTTGGCCTCCGATAAAACCTGTCGCCACCGGTCCTTACAGGTAGTTTTGACTCCCAGCATAGTCAAATCTTCAGCAGGAAAGTTGGAATCACGATAAGATGCTACATCAGGAAACAAAAAATCAGGTTTGGATTTGTTTTCAGTTTCAGCGAGACGACTATAGGCAATGCTGTGTTGCCTAAAAACCTCTTCAATGTGATTTTCAAGTGCCCAGCCTGCACGTGATTTACGTCGGTTCTGGACACTTAGAGAAAATTTGATAAACCCGTCAACGTCTGCTCCGTCAGCGCTAACAAAGCCATTGCGTAATACTTTTTCGACGACGTGCCTTTCAAGCCGTTTAAACAGCTTTTCCTCATGTTCCATCCATGCCATTAAAGCACCATCAGGATCTTCAATGGCATTAACGCCATGCAAAGTTTCACGGGCAAAAGACGAAAACTCCTTCGTAGAAGGAAAATTTCCTCCAAACCGAGCAAGCAGAGTATCAAGGTGATCCGTTTCCGGCTCTTCAACTTCAATCCCCAGCTCTTCAAGAATAATGCGGACAGCAAAATCAATTTCTCTGTCATCACTGGCCTGAATATCCTGCATGGCAAACTGGGAGCCAGTGTGTTCTGGTAGCCCAAACAGCCAGAGTAACTGGTTCTCAATGGTACTACCGGAAGCTGCTACAATGATCATTACCGTTCCATCTGTTCTCCGCGCAATAAACATTCGGTCACCTGCTCTTGACAAAGCGCTTACTTCGGTAGTAGGAAAATATAACCTGTATTCTGATCTGATGGGGTGATTCAATCTTGCGTCATACCATGTGACAAAACCATCAGCTACAAGTGCTTCGTTTTCTTCTCCGAGCCAAATAAACCGAGTTGGAAACTTTACTCGTTCTCCTGTTCCGGAACCTAGTACCCGCTTCAACTCATTGGTGCCATTAAATTCATGCTGGTTTGATACTGAGGTATCAGCTTCAACAGCACTGAGTCTTTTGACCGCTACAGCAGCAAAATACTGAGACAAATAGCCCTGTTTCATGGTTATGTACTGACCTTGAAGGTTTTGATCAATAGAACCAATCCTTATAGCCGGACTGTGCCGGCCAATCAGAATATAGCGCAGCTATGACTGGTCTGGCCGCGGTTACAGCAATTCCCGGTTTGGCTTATTTGATTTTATAAAGGGTTAAAAAAGTTGTCAGTGTCTCACTGACAACGATCGGTTCGCCGCCGGTTGTGTCTCACAACCGGCTTTCGCAGTCATATCGAAATCCAAACCGGGAATTGCTGCCGCGATTACGAACTTAAAATTTAGTCCTTATGCGTGAACAGTTTGTCTCTCCAAATGATTGAACGGAATAGCCAACTGATTATTCCACTGAGTTATGGCATCCATAATATGTGGTTTCATGATCCGGGCAATTTCAGCAGCCAACGGTACTACTACAGAATTGCCAAACTGCCGGTAGGCCTGAGTATCTGAAACTGGTATCTGAAAGTTGGATTCTCCGGGAGCATCAAATCCCATGAGACGGGCACATTCACGGGGCGTGAGCCGTCTTGGCCGTTTATCGGTTTGATTGATCAAGATTTCAGAACCATCCTTATAATAACGGGCTGAAAGTGTTCTAGCCACATCATCGGGACCAAACAAGCCGAAGCCAAAACCATTTCCTTTAGCCTGATGCTTATCTCTGTATTCCTGAAGATACTCCCATAGCCGGGGCGTAAGCGTGTAACGTTCTCCTACTTGGCCATTCACCAAGTAAGGTGGCTCATCTGGCTCGGAGCCGTCTCCCCTGTGCAGAATTGAGCCAAGCTTCGGTGCTGTTTCAGGGAGTTGCATATCATCAAAGGTAAAGTTTGTATCCTTCCGGAAGCCTACAATAAATATTCTCTCCCGGTGCTGCGGCACCCAGCTGCGGCCATCAATTACGCGGTATTTGATTGTATATCCTAAGTCTTCTTCAAGAGTCTTACGAATGATGCGGAAAGTATTTCCCCCATCATGGCTGAACAAGTTTTTCACATTTTCCAGCAGTATCGCAGGAGGTCTATGAAATTCAATAATCTGAGCCAGATCAAAAAAGAGCGTTCCCTGAGTTTCACAGCGAAAACCGTGTGCTTTGCCTAATGCATTTTTTTTGGAAACACCCGCAATAGAAAAGGGTTGACAGGGAAAACCCCCAACTAGTACGTCGTGTGCAGGGATCCTGCTCAAGCAATCTTCATCCTTTGTAAATTCGCGTATATCGCCTTCCACAGCATGATCACAGGTATAGTTGGCTTGGTAAGTGGCACGTGAAGATTTGTCCCACTCACTAGTGAAAACGCATTTACCACCTACGCTGTCAAAAGCTTTCCGGAACCCCCCAATGCCGGCAAAAAGATCAATGAATTTAAACTGATGTGACTTCTGCGCTTTGGAAGTGTTAGTAGCTTTGACAATTTCGTGAAGCTTCCGAACTGCCAGAGGATGGGGCTTACTTTCCCCTTTTTCCCAGCGATATACAGTTCTTAAACTGACAGCACAACGGTCTGCTACCTCTTGTGGAGATAATCCGGCTTGCTCCCTTAAAGAAAGAAATGAAATATTCATAAAATCGCTGGGTATATTTTTGACAGATTGGCACAATACTATGAAAACCAGAACAAAATCCAATAGTTTGGTTACGATTTATTATTCTTATAATTATTAGGCAAAGTCTTATATGGCAGCGGTACAGGGTGGTAAATATTAGCCGGAGCTGCCATCATTGCCACTCTGTATATTTGTTGTGTTACCATAATTATAATACCTCTCTTTTAATTAGATGGTCAGTTGTTTATTTCTGCTGGTTCCATAAAACATAGTAAACCGTTATTTTCTGGTTCGTAACCCCAGGACAGAGAGCATTCTCTGCCGTCTTACATCTTAAATCCGATGTCTGGAATCGGGTGTCTGGCTGATCAGCGGATGCCCGGCCCCTCTCTCCGCTAAACTTATTACCTTTGGCGCATGCAAGAGCGGTACATGCAACGTGGTGTTTCGGCCTCCAAGGAAGACGTACACCAGGCCATCCAGAACCTCGATAAGGGGCTTTTTTCCAAAGCTTTTTGCAAAATTGTGCCCGACCTGCTGGGCGGCGACCCCCTGTACTGCAACATTATGCACGCCGACGGGGCTGGCACCAAATCGTCGCTGGCCTACCTGTACTGGCGCGAAACCGGCGACCTTTCGGTTTGGAAGGGCATTGCCCAGGACGCCGTCATCATGAACGTAGATGACCTGCTTTGCGTAGGCGTAACGGATAATATTCTGCTTTCTTCCACCATCGGCCGCAACAAAAACCTGATCCCCGGCGAGGTAGTGGCTGCCATCATCAACGGCACCGAAGAGGTGCTGCAGATGCTGCGCGACCACGGCATCGGCATCTACAGCACGGGCGGCGAAACCGCCGACGTGGGCGACCTGGTACGGACCGTGATCGTAGACAGCACCGTTACCGCCCGGCTCCGGCGTGATCAGGTGATCAGCAATGACGGGATCAGGCCCGGCGACGTAATTGTGGGACTGGCATCTTACGGCCAGGCTACCTATGAGACGGAATACAATGGTGGCATGGGCAGCAACGGCCTCACCTCGGCCCGGCACGATGTATTCGGCAAGCTGCTGGCGCAGAAATATCCCGAAAGCTACGACCCCGCCCTGCCCGAAAGTCTGGTGTATTCGGGCACCCGGCACCTCACCGACGTGATTCCCGGTGTATCCGCCGACATGGGCAGGCTGGTATTGTCGCCCACCCGTACGTATGCCCCCGTGGTGAAGGAAGTGCTGAAAGAACTCCGGCCGCAGATTCACGGCATGGTGCATTGCAGCGGCGGTGCCCAAACCAAGGTGCTTCACTTCGTGGAAGGCGTTCATGTGATCAAAGATAACCTGTTTCCGGTGCCGCCTCTTTTCCAGATCATCCAGACGGAAAGCGCCACACCGTGGGAGGAGATGTACAAGGTGTTCAATATGGGCCACCGCTTCGAATTTTATGTGCCTGAGCCGGTTGCCGGGCAGATTATCCGCATTGCGGAGGGCTTCGCGGTAGAGGCGCAGGTAGTAGGCCGCGTGGAGGCTGCCCCGGAACGTCGCCTTACCATCAGCAGCGCCATGGGCACGTTTACGTATTAGCCCTACTCTTTGCCGCAAACCATTACGCCTCAGGTTACTGCTTGAGAGTCGCCCAAACCAAACCCTGTTCTTTTTTATCCGTAAGTACTACAGTCATACTGGCTGTTTTTCCCTGCTGCCCCAGCGTCCGGAAAGAACAGCCCGTAGTGCAGGGGTTTTCACTGACCAGTGGAACCGGTCCGGAGATATGGATAATGAGTACCCGGGGAGGGCTGAACCTGACTTGTGAACGGCTTATGAATCGTGTGGTGGACCTCAAAAACTACGATAAGGTATTGTCGGCTTTTCACCGCCTCTGTGAAGCAATGCCCATGCTCATCGAACAGTCTGGTTTGAAGCACCGGCAGATCTACGAACATCCCGACCTGAAGGCTGCCCAGATCAAAATGGGCAAGGATACTTTTTACCGCCGCCTCAATACCAGTCAGTGGACGCCCGGCGAACTGGCGGCCATTCTGCCGATGGTGGTGGAAAGCATCCGGAAAAACAACAAAGAATTTTACCGGGAATTCAAGCTTGTTCTCAACGAACACGTGGAGAGCAGTCAGGAAATTCTGAATTCACTCACTGCCACGCTACCACCTGCCAGCGGAAAGCCCACGCCCAGCTGATCCGGTAATTTTTCCAGCCTGCTTTCTTTAAAATCATTTCCAGCTCACGCCGGCGGAAGGCCCGCCATACCGAAAGCTTCGCGTCATTTCTGACCAGGTACGACTTCGAAAACCAGCGGGTGAGATACGAAATGGAATGGTACGCCAGCCAGTGCCGGTGCAGGTCGTTGATGACGAGTCCCGTGCAGGTCTGTGCTTTCAGCTGACTGAACAGCCGCACCAGGTCATCATCGGTAAAATGGTGGCAAAACAGCGTGCAGGTCACAATGTCAAACTCCCGGCCGGCAAACAGCGGGGAAAATATATTTTCGGAGAGGTACTCTATTTCCGGAAAATCCACCGAGTGCTGCCCGGCGTACGAGATGATGTAGTCATTGGCATCCACGCCAATGAACTTAGCCTTCAGCTTTCGTTTTCTCGCCCACCGGGCCATCAGCCGGAGCATATCACCGCCGCCGCAGCCGAGATCGGCTATTTTCAGCGGCCCGGAAAGGTCCCTATGACCCGTGGTCTCAAGCAACTCGTTCAGGCCGCGCAGGGTAACCTGATTACCACCCAGCCAGTGGTTGATGAATTTAAGTTCCCGCAGGGTTTGCGCCATTTCCTCTCCGCCCAGCGTCAGCTCGTCCATGAGCTCAGCCTGCGTACTTCTTTGCTCGAACATGAAGTGTAGGGATAGAATTTCAGATTTTGAATTCAAATGGCAGACCGCATTACTGAACTCCTTTCATTCATAATTCAAAATCCACAATTTAAAATTAATCAGGTGATCAGTCTCCGTGCCACACCTGCAGCACCATTGACTCCATTGTAAGGCCGGGACCAAAGGCAAAGCTGAGAATGTTTTTACCGGCATCGCCCACGCGCAGGTCTTTCCAGAGTTCCTTCAGCACAAAAAGTACCGTCGGCGAGGACATGTTGCCGTATTCCTTCAGTACGCGGTAGGCGTAGCGGTTGTCCTCCCGCTCCATTCCCAGCTGCTCTTCGATCACTTCCAGAATCCGCCGCCCGCCCGGATGAATGGCAAACAGGTCAATGTCCCTGATTCTTGTTTTCATCTTGCGGAGCAGCTGGTCGGTCAACTGGCGGATGCCGCCCTTGATCAGGTCGGGGATATACGAGGAAAGCGTCATTTCGAAGCCGAAGTTGGAAATGTCCCAGGTCATTTCCTTTTTGCCCGCCAGGGCGAGGTCACAGTAAAAGGACTCCATGCTGACCGAAATCACCGGTCCGGGCTGCCCCTCCACGATTACGGCCGCCGCGCCGTCGGCAAACAGCGAATTGGCCAGCAGGTGATCTTCCGTTTTCTTCTTCTGAAAATGAATGGTGCAAAGCTCCACGCAAACCACCAGTACGCAGGCATCCGGATTGCTCCGGCAGATGGCATCAGCCGCCTTGAGGCCGTTGAAAGCGCCGTAGCAGCCCATAAAGTTGATGGCTGTCCGCTGCACACTGGTGGGCATGTTGAGCTGCTCAATCAGCTCAATGTCAATGCCCGGTGCGTACATGCCCGTGCAACTCACCGTAATCAGGTGCGTGACTTTGGAGAACTGAAAACCCGGATACATTTCGGCGCAGTTTTTTACCGCCTCCATGCTCAGCGGCAACGCGTACTGCCGGTACAGGTCCATGCGCGGGCCGATGGTCGGAAAAGGCTCCAGATCGGGCGTATTGGGATAGAAGGTGTAATCTTCAGGATCGTTCTGGTAATCGGCCAGTACGGTGTGCCGGTACTGGATGCCAGTGGTACGGTAGAGAACGGATAATTTTCGTTTTTCGCGCTCATCCAGTTGAGTGGCACCCGCCATAAACTGGGCAATATCGGTCTGGGAAATCCGGTGCGGCGGATTGGCTGTCCCGATGGCATTCATATAACTCTTCATGTAATTGCCTGATCTCTCAGTAGTTTTGTACGTAATCAGCTAATTTTTTTATATACTTACACACACATGTAAGCGTTGTCAACTCGCATGCTTCAAACTTCTACCTGGCTGCATTTACGCATACCGTTTTCGTTTTTCCTGATGCCGGTGTTCCTGTTCGCGGTGAGTATTTCTCCGGAGCCGGCCCTGTGGCGGACAGTACTTGTCTTTTTCATTACCCATTTTTTGCTCTATCCGGCCAGCAACGGCTTCAACAGCTACTACGACAAAGACGAAAACAGCATCGGGGCCCTCGAAAAACCACCCCCCGTAAGTAAAGAACTGCTTTTTACGGCTTTGGTTTTGGATGCTGCCGCTTTGTTACTGGGCATACCGCTGGGTTTGCCTTTCGTAGCCGGCTTGTTCATATACGGAACTATCTCAAAAATGTATAGCCATGATGCGGTAAGGCTGAAAAAATACCCGGTGGTAAGCCTGTTGCTGGCCAGCGGATTTCAGGGGGCTTTTACGTTTATGGTTGTCTATCAGGCAATTAATAATGTGCCGGTGCACGAGGTGTTGCAGCCAAAAATCATCTGGGGTGCCGTGCTGACCACGCTCCTGCTGATGGGCTTTTATCCGATGACGCAGATTTACCAGCACGCCGAGGATGCCCGCCGGGGTGACCTGACCATGAGTCGCCTGCTGGGCATCAGGGGCACTTTTGTCTTTACTTTCATGACTTTTGCCCTTGCCTTTGCGGCATTTTTCCACTTCTTCCACCTGTATTACTCACCACACTTCTTCTGGTTGCTGATGGCCTGCCTGGCTCCGGCTATTTTCTTTTTCGCCTCCTGGTACCTGCTGACCCTGAAGCAAGAAAACGCAGCTGACTTTCGCCGGGCCATGCGCCTCAACCTGCTTTCGGCCACCGGCACCAATCTGTTTTTCATCATGCTGGGGCTGCTTCTGCGCACCATCGGCCGTTAAGGCTTTCTTCACTGCCCTGCCGGACAACCAACAACTAATAACCAACAACTATTTAGAACGGCTTTCCGTGCGTCTGACTCAGGACAAACCGGGCTGCGGGCCTGACCGAACTGATCAGCCGGATGGCCATGGAGGTGACCCCCTCGTTGCCGAACAGCTGCTGAATGTGCCTGCCCATCCAGAGCCGGCGGGCAAAGGTGCGGCGCCAGTGGCGGGTATACTGCGTTTCCAGCCACTGGCGGCTCCGGCCCTCCCGGCGGTGCTGGATAATCAGACCGGACAGAAGCTTGGCAGAATGAATGGCCATGGCCATGCCGTTGCCACACAGGGGCGTGATCAGCCCGGCGGTATCACCCGACATCAGAATGTGCTCTTCCACCGCTTTCTTGGGCGCAAAGGATACTTCGTTGATTACCTCCGGCCTGGGGTAAAGGGCTTCCATATCATTCCGCAGGGCCTGCATATAGGGATTGCGATACAGGGTGTTTTCCTCCATTTCTTCAATGGAACCGTATTTTTTAAGATTGTCGCGGGTGGTGAGGTAGCACAGGTTGTAGGTATCATTTTCGATGGCGCATACCCCGCAGTAACCGTCGCGGAAGTTGTGCAGCGCAATCAGGTCTTTGGGAAACCGGGTGCGTACGTGGTACTTGACGCCGATGTAAGGGGATCGTTTCCCGATAAATTCCCGGTCGAGCTGCTTGTCCATGCGGGACCGCTTGCCGAAAGCGCCGATCACCAGTGGAGCCTGCACCGTTGAGCTGTCGGACAACTGCACGGAGAAGGTATCATCCCCGAAAGTAACGTCTTCGGCGCTTTTGCCAGTAATAAACGTAACCCCGGCCTCCGAAGCCTTTTCGTACAGGAAGTGGTCAAACAGGTAGCGGCTGATGCCAAAGCCGCCAAGGTCCAGCGGCATCTTCAGCACCGACTTGCCATCGGGAGCAGTTACCTGCAGGCGGTTGATGTCGGAGGCCCCCAGTGCAAAGGGGTCAATGCCCAGGGAATTCAGGAAAGGAAGGGTTTCGTTGGAAATGTACTCACCGCACACCCGGTGGAAAGGATACTGTTTTTTCTCCACCAGAAGCACGGCAAGGCCAGCCCTGCCCAGTTGGAGGGCATTCACCAAGCCAGCCAGTCCTCCGCCGATAATCACTGCGTCATACAACATCCCTGTTTCCCGTTAAGTCCTTTCCTTTTAACCCCGCAACCCCCGTACATGTTTGATTTAACATTGGCATAACACACCACTCCTGAAGAATGAGTTAACTTGCGGCCAAATTCAATATATGTTCGGTTTAGAAACTGAATTACTCCTCCTGCTGCTTTTCTGCCTGTTAGCCGCGTGTGCTTTTGAGTTTGTCAATGGTTTCCACGATACTGCCAACGCAGTTGCTACCGTCATCTATACCAATTCCCTACAGCCCTGGACAGCAGTGGTGTGGTCGGGCCTCTGCAATTTTGCGGGGGTAATGCTGGGCGGGATCAGCGTGGCGATGGGTATTGTCAACCTTTTGCCCGTAGAAATGCTCATTGACCAGAACGTCTGGCACAGCGTTGCCATGATTCTGGCCCTGTTGTTCAGCGCCATTCTCTGGAACCTCGGCACCTGGTACTACGGCCTGCCGTCTTCCAGTTCACATACCCTGATCGGTTCCATCCTTGGTGTAGGGCTGGCTTTCAGCTTCATGCCCGAAAATACCTCCGGCGAGGCCGTAAACTGGAGCAAAGCTTCCGAAATCGGTCTGTCACTGCTGGTTTCACCCCTGTTTGGTTTTACGTTCTCGCTGCTGCTGATGTTTCTGCTGAAGCGTCTGGTAAAAGACCCGCAGCTGTTCCGGGAGCCGCCGCAGAAAAAAGCGCCGCCCGTCGTGATCAGAGGCGTGCTGATTACAACGAGTACCTTGGTGAGTTTCTTTCACGGCTCCAACGACGGCCAGAAGGGCGTGGGGCTGATCATGCTGATCCTGATCAGTATTGTACCGGTAACTTTTGCCCTGGATAACCGCCTGAACCCGGCAGCTTTGAGCCAGAATATTAATCAGATCGAGCAGGCCATCCGCCGCATAGACGTGGCCCGGCTACCGCCGAAGAGCCGCAGCAATCTGAAGCTGGTGGCTGCCCAGGTAGATTCTGTGCAGGCGATCCTGGCCGCGTCCGGCGGAGCCATTCCGCAGCGGGAACGGCTCACCATCCGCCGCGACATTCTGCTGATCAACCGGGAATTGAAAGCGGTAACTTCCAATCCGCCGCAGGGGATAAGCGCCGAAGACAATACCATTCTGCGGGAATCAGCGGGGGGCATCCGCAGCTACACCGATTACGCGCCGCGGTGGGTAATTGTGATCGTGTCGCTCTCCCTCGGATTTGGTACCATGGTGGGCTGGAAACGCATCGTGAAAACGGTCGGGGAGAAAATCGGCAAGCAACACCTGACGTACGCCCAGGGCGCTTCGGCCGAACTGGTAGCCGCCAGTACCATTGGCCTTGCCTCCGGCCTCGGTTTGCCGGTAAGTACCACCCATGTGCTCTCTTCGGGCATCGCGGGCAGCATGGTGGCCAGCGGCGGGGTAAGCAACATCCAGCCCCGTACTGTACGCAGCATTGCCCTTGCCTGGGTGCTGACCCTGCCGGTCAGCGTTACTTTATCGGCCATGCTGTATTTCCTCTTCCGGTGGATTTTATAAGACGCGTTAAACCTGAAGGCTGAGTTTCCATTCTGGATAAGATAAATCTTACTATGCAGCTGCCTTTCTGCCGGCCGGTTACCTGCCGGCGGGAATTTTTGAGGGATCACGAGAAAATATCATATTTTTGAGCGGCAAAAATGAAAGGCCGCCCGGTGGAAGCTTCTGCAAAAGTTACATCTGTCTGCTGATGTACTATTTCGTCGAAAAGTGAATATTTTTCAGTTACCTGGTTTAGCCAGACCTTATATAGCCTTGTAACTATTTGTTTCATTCAAACCTTACCAAACTCCCCCATTATCACTTATGAAAATTGCTGTTGTCGGAACAGGATATGTTGGTCTGGTTACCGGGACCTGCTTTGCGGAAACGGGTAACCGCGTTACCTGCGTTGATATTGACGTAAAAAAAGTAGAAAAGCTGAAAAACGGTGTCATTACCATATACGAACCGGGTCTGGATATTCTTTTTGACCGGAACATCAAGGAAGACCGTCTGCATTTCACCACCAACCTGGCCGAAGGAATAAAGGACGCCGAAGTGATTTTTCTGGCCCTGCCAACCCCCCCCGGAGAAGATGGCTCAGCGGATCTGCAGTACGTGATCAAAGTGGCGGATGATCTGGGCCATCTGCTGGAGCATTACACGGTAATCATTGACAAAAGCACCGTACCGGTAGGCACCGCCGAGAAAGTGAGGGCGCGTATTGCCCGGCACGCCAAAGTGGAATTTGACGTAGTTTCCAACCCCGAGTTTCTGCGCGAAGGCGTAGCCGTGGAAGACTTCATGAAGCCAGACCGGGTTGTGATCGGTACTGACTCCGAGAGAGCCCAGAAGGTGATGACCAGGCTGTACAGCCCGCTGGTACGTCAGGGAAACCCGATCATTTTCATGGATGAACGTTCGGCTGAAATGACCAAATACGCTGCCAATGCCTTCCTTGCCACCAAAATTACGTTCATGAACGAAATTGCCAACCTGTGCGAGAAGGTCGGCGCTGACGTAGACGCCATCCGTAAAGGCATCGGCACGGACCAGCGCATCGGCAAGCGCTTCCTCTTTGCCGGTATCGGTTACGGTGGCAGTTGCTTCCCGAAAGATGTGCAGGCACTGGCCAAGACGGCCGAAGAATACGATTACGATTTCAAGATTCTGCACTCGGTCATGTCCGTGAACCACTCGCAGAAGACCAAGCTCATTCCCAGAATCAAGCAATACTTCGACCACGACCTGTTTGACAAAACCATTGCCATCTGGGGGCTGGCCTTCAAGCCTTACACCGACGACATCCGCGAGGCACCGGCGCTGGAGAATATCAGGGAACTGCTGGCTTCCGGCGCGAAAGTGCGGGCCTATGACCCGGAAGCGATGGAAAACGTAAAGCGTGAACTGGACGGACAAGTCTACTTTGCCCACGACCAGTACGAGGCCCTGGAAGGTGCCGACGCCCTGCTGATTCTCACCGAGTGGCCGCTGTTCCGGACTCCCGAATTTGAGCGGATGGACACCCTGCTGAAAAACAAGGTCGTGTTTGACGGCCGCAACGTATTTGAAGTAGACCAGATGCGCGAATTAGGATATACTTACTACAGCATAGGTCGTGAGTCGGTTATTCAATAACTTGCACCCGATCATCTTCTGATCTGGACACCCACCGGATGATTTATTACATCCGGTGGCTTTTTGGTCATATAAAATTCTTTAATTTTCTACTGCTTCTATTTCTACTCATATATACATGAAAAGAGTCCTTATTACGGGAGGTGCCGGGTTTCTGGGTTCTCACCTTTGCGACCGGTTCATCAGAGAAGGTTACCACGTGATTGCGATGGACAACCTGATTACGGGCAATATTCAGAACATCGAACACCTTTTCAAGCTGCCGCAGTTTGAATTTTACCACCATGACGTGTCTAAGTTTGTGCACGTGCCGGGTGAACTCGATTATATCCTGCACTTTGCTTCACCCGCCAGCCCCATTGACTACCTCAAAATACCCATCCAGACGCTGAAGGTAGGTTCTCTGGGTACACATAACATTCTCGGGCTGGCCCGTGCCAAGGGAGCCCGCGTCCTGATCGCCTCTACTTCCGAAGTATACGGTGACCCGCAGGTGCACCCGCAGACGGAAGACTACTGGGGCAATGTGAATCCGGTCGGTCCGCGGGGCTGCTACGACGAAGCCAAGCGTTTTCAGGAAGCCATCACCATGGCATATCACACCTACCACGGCCTCGAAACCCGCATTGTCCGCATTTTCAACACCTATGGCCCGCGGATGCGCCTCGACGATGGCCGGGTACTGCCTGCCTTTATCGGCCAGGCCCTGCGTGGCGAAGAACTGACCATGTTTGGCGACGGTTCGCAGACAAGGTCTTTCTGCTACGTGGATGACCTGATTGATGGCATTTACCGCCTGCTGCTGAGCGACTACCCGCACCCGGTGAATGTAGGTAACCCGAGTGAAATCACCATCCGGGAGTTTGGCGAGGAAATCATTAAGCTGACGGGCACCAGTCAGAAGCTCGTAAGTAAACCTTTGCCTCAGGACGATCCCAAACAGCGCCGCCCGGACATTACCAGGGCAAGGGAAATATTGGGTTGGGAACCAAAGGTGTCCCGTGCGGAAGGTTTGCGTATCACATACGAATTTTTTAAAAAGCAGCTGGGACAGTAAGCAGTAGAATCAGTCAGAATTTTTTAAGGTGTACGAACAATTAATCAGCAAGGAAAGAAAACTGGCCGTTATCGGGCTTGGGTACGTAGGGCTGCCCATTGCACTGGCGTTTGCCCGCAAGGTAAAAGTGATCGGGTTTGACATCAGCGCCCGGCGCGTAGCCATGATGCAGGAGGGCACAGACCCGAGCGGCGAACTGAGCAGAGGCGATTTTGAAGGCTGCGACATCCTGTTCACGCACAATCCGGAAGATCTGAAAAAAGCTTCTTTTTTCATAGTAGCTGTACCCACGCCCATTGATGCGCATACCATGCCCGATCTGCGCCCCATTCTGTCGGCCTCGCACACGGTGGGCAAGGCGCTGAAGAAGGGGGATTACGTGGTGTACGAATCAACCGTGTACCCTGGCTGCACGGAGGAAGACTGCATTCCTATTCTGGAAAAAGAGTCCGGACTGAAGTTTAAAACAGATTTCAAAGTTGGCTACTCTCCCGAAAGGATCAATCCCGGCGACAAGGAGCATACGCTGGCCAAAATCACCAAGGTAGTATCGGGGTGCTGCGAAACTTCACTGGAAACGGTTGCCAAAGTGTACGAACTGGTGGTGGACGCCGGTGTACACCGGGCCTCCTCGATAAAGGTTGCCGAAGCAGCCAAGATCATCGAAAACACGCAGCGTGACCTCAACATTGCGCTGATGAATGAACTTTCGATGATCTTCGACCGGATGAAGATCAACACCTACGAGGTACTTGAGGCCGCCGGTACCAAGTGGAACTTCCTCAGGTTCAGCCCCGGTCTCGTGGGCGGGCACTGCATCGGCGTTGATCCATACTACCTGACCTACAAGTCCAAGGAGCTGGGCCACAACCCCAAGGTCATCCTGAGCGGCCGCCAGATCAACGACGCCATGGGCTCACACGTAGCCCACAAGACCGTGCAGCTGATGGCAAAGCAGGGCAAAAATATCGTAAATGCCCGGGTGCTGGTGATGGGTGCTACTTTCAAAGAAAACGTGGAAGACATCCGGAACTCTAAAGTAGCCGACGTGGTAAATGAACTGAAGAATTACAACCTGCACGTGGATGTGGTTGACCCGCACGCCGATGCCGCCGAGGTGGACCACGAGTATGGCTTCACGCTGCTTGAGGAGCCGGGCCGTAACTACGATGCGATTATCGTAGCCGTAAACCACCGCGACTATTTATCGTTAGACGAAGCGTATTTCAGGTCCATTGCCGCGCCGGAAGCAGTTCTGATTGATATAAAAGGAACCTACCGCAATAAGATAAAGAAGCTTTTGTACTGGTCACTTTAGAAAAGCTGCAACGTTAACCATATCTCATTTTTAAAATCATCATGAAAAAAATCATCGTGACCGGGGGAGCCGGTTTTATCGGTTCACATACCGTAGTTGAGCTGGCTGCCGCCGGTTTTACGCCGGTTATCGTTGATAATTTTTCCAACTCGGACCGCAGTGCACTGGAGGGGTTGAAAAAAATCATCGGCAGCGAACCGGTTTGCTACGCGATAGACGGCAACGACTACGCGGCAATGGAGGAGATGTTCCGCAAGGAAGGCGATGTGGTGGGTGCCATTCACTTTGCGGCCTACAAGGCAGTAGGCGAATCAGTGCAGAAGCCCATTGATTACTTCCGGAATAACCTCAATTCCCTGCTGGTGCTGATGGACCTGATGGTGAAGTACAAGGCGCCGAATCTGGTGTTTTCGTCTTCCTGCACCGTTTACGGGCAACCGGAGAAGCTTCCGGTCAATGAACAGTCGCCGATACTGCCCGCCCAGTCACCGTACGGCAGCACCAAGCAGATCTGCGAAGAAATCATCAAACAAACTACCTCGGTAAAGCAGCCGCTGAAGGCGATTTCCCTGCGGTATTTCAATCCCATCGGGGCACATCCTTCAGCCAATATCGGCGAGTTGCCCATCGGTACGCCCAATAACCTGGTACCTTTCATCACCCAGTCGGCGGTCGGGCTGCGACCTCCGGTGACGGTATTCGGCAATGATTACAATACGCCGGATGGTTCCTGCGTACGGGATTACATCCACGTAGTAGACCTTGCCAAAGCCCACGTGAAGGCCCTGCAGTTGCTGGATAAGGCAGAAGGCACTACGTATTACGACGTATTCAACGTAGGCACCGGCCGGGGCAACACCGTACTGGAGGTGATTAAAGCCTTTGAGGAAGCGACCGGCAAAAAACTCGGTTACAAGATTGGCCCCCGCCGTTCCGGCGACGTGGAGAAGATATACGCCGAAGTTGAAAAATCCCGCGACGGACTGGGCTGGCAGGCCGAACTGAGCCTGCAGGATGGCCTGCGTGACGCCTGGCGGTGGCAGCAAAAGCTGACCAATAACGCCTGATGCTCCTTTGCGGAGTAGACTACGGCAGTAAACTGGCCGGTACCACCGCCCTCTGTTTCGGAGAGCCGGGTACCGGCCAGACTTTTTTCCGGAAGTCGGCAAAAAACCAGGATGCCGATCAGTTCCTGCTGAATGAGCTACAACTCTATAAGCCCGGGCTCATCTTTCTCGATGCCCCGCTTTCCCTGCCGGGGGTTTACCGGGGCCTTCCCGGCTGCCACAATTACTTTTACCGTCAGGCAGATAAACAGCTGAAAGCCATGTCACCGATGTTTCTGGGTGGGCTTACGGCCCGGGCCATGCAGTTGCAGGAGCGGTTGCTACAGGCAGGTTTGCCACCAGCTTATGAAACCTACCCTTCGGCTCAGGCAAGGCAGCTTAATTTGCCGGAGGAAGGATACAAAAGGGAATCAGCCTCCATTGAGCCGGTTCTGCAAAAGGTCTTACCGCATTACCCGTCACTCCGCATAGCGCCGGAATCTGTTACTTCATGGCACCACGTGGATGCCTTGCTGGCATTGATTTCCGCGATCCGTTTTACGGAAGGCAAGCAGGAGGAATATGGTGATGCTGCTGAGGGAATGATTCTGGTATGAGGGTGGAGGTGCTGTTTGCCCTGTTTTCACGTAAACCTGGCTGACTCTCATTATATTTACCCCGGAATTGGCGTTACCGGACTACGGGCCCAGGCGTTTTCCTTCACAAAATCAATCAAGATGACACCACTCATTGCGCCATCCGTGCTGGCCGCTGACTTTGCCAATCTTCAGCGGGACATCGAAATGATCAACCGCAGCCAGGCCGACTGGATCCACTTCGACGTGATGGACGGGCGGTTTGTGCCCAATATTTCAATCGGCGTGCCGGTATGTGAGGCCGTAAACCGGCACGCGCAGAAGCCGATTGATGTACACCTGATGATCGTGCAGCCGGAGCATTACCTGGAGGCGTTTCAAAAAGCCGGGGCGGGCATTATTTCCGTGCATTACGAAGCCTGCCCTCACCTGCACCGCGTACTGGACCAGATCCGGAAGCTGGGTTGCCGGGCCGGCGTTGCCATCAATCCGCACACGCCGGTGAACAATCTGGAGGAAATCATCGCGGAGGCCGACCTGGTGAATGTGATGTCGGTGAACCCCGGTTTTGGCGGGCAGAAATTCATTACGGCTACGCTTGACAAGGTAGCCCGCCTGAAAGAACTTATCCTGCGCCGGCGGTCCGCGGCCCTGATCGAAATTGACGGGGGCGTAAACCAGGACAATGCCGCCGCGTTGCTTGCAGCCGGTGCAGACGTGCTGGTGGCCGGAAATTTTGTATTTTCGGCGTCCCAGCCGGAGCAGGTAATCGCGGCGCTGAAGAAAACCGTTGTTACGCGGGAGGTTTGAAGTCGGAGCCTCACCCCCAGCCCCTCTCCCAGGGAGCAACGGTTAGGACACAAAATGAAAAGGGAACCGGGCAGGAATTTAAAATGGGCTTAAATTCTTGATTTTAACCTTCTCAGAACCTCACCCCCAGCCCCTCTCCTAAGGAGAGGGGAGCCGCAAATGACTGTTTATCAGAAAGTTGAAAGATGTGTCCTGATCGTAGCTTCAAAAGAAAGGAGGAGCCAGATCCAGAACTCTTTCACCCCTCTCCTGGAAGATCCACAGGGGGTGAGGTTTTTCAGGATTCACCAGGAAAATAAATGCAGCATCACTGCCGCCTTACTTTAGAAATTTTGAGAGGTATTATTCACCCGCCGCAATCTGCCTGCCTGATCATTAGCTGCTGCTTGCTGCTATGGCTGACCCTGTCGGGCACGGCTTTTTCCCTCCATGCCCAGACTTCCCCCCAGCGGCCCGCCAAAAGCCCGGCGACAGCCAAGGCTGTTCTGCAAGGTCAGATTACCGGTCCGGAGGGCAAAGGCATAAGTGGAGCCAGTATACTCCTGCAGGGCACAAAGCTGGGAATGGCTTCGGATGAAAACGGTAATTTCCGGCTGGAAGTCCCGCCGGGCGACAGCCTGAACCTGGCCTTTTCGGCGATAGGTTACCAGTCCCGGCAGCTGTTCCTGTCTGTCAGGGCCGGCGAAATGAAAGAAGTGAATATAACCCTGCTGCCACAAAGCGTACAGCTACAGGGCGTAGACGTAAAAGACAACCGCAGCCTTGACCGGCAGAACGAAGCCGGCGTGACCAGAATTGACCCGAAAGCCGTGCAGAATATCCCTTCTCCGTTCGGCGACTTCAACAAAACCCTCGGCACCCTGCCCGGCGTGGTGAGCAACAACGAACTTTCCTCCACCTACTCCGTACGCGGTGGCAGCTTCGACGAAAATCAGGTATATGTAAACGGCATTGAGGTGTACCGGCCGTTTCTGGTCCGGGCGGGCCAGCAGGAAGGCCTGAGCTTCATTAACCCGGATCTGGTGAGGGGAATTGAATTTTCCTCCGGAGGCTGGCAGCCCGAGTACGGCGACAAACTTTCGTCCGTGCTCAACATTCAGTACCGGCAACCGGCCCGGACCAACGGATCAGTCACGCTGAGCCTGCTGGGAGGCGCAGCCCACCTGGAGACGGGCTCTGCCGATGGAAGAGTATCTTTTATCGGTGGCGTGCGGGAGAAGCGGTCCCAGTACCTGCTCAATACCTTACCGGTGAAGGGCGAGTACCTGCCGCGCTTTACGGATGTCCAGGGATATTTACATTTTGATTTATCCAAAGAGAAATCACTTTCGGGCCTGCCAAAATCTGAACTTGGCTTTCTTTTTTCTTACGCCCGGAACCGCTACTTCACCCGGCCTGTAAATCGCCAGACTACTTTTGGCACACTTACCCAGCTGCGGCAGTTGTCGGTTGCCTTTGAAGGCGAGGAGAGTCTGGAATACGACATGTATCAGGGCGGGCTTAAGTTTACCCGACGGGCAGGGGAGAGGCTCACCCTGAGCTTCTTTACTTCCGCCATGCAGACGGGGGAGCGGGAAAATGCCACCATAGACGGTACTTACCGGCTCTGTGACCTGTACGGGCAATCCTGCACGGGCACGGGCAGCCTGGGCAGTCAGCTGCAGTACGTAAACAACACGCTGCGGGCCACTGTACTGGCAGCGGAGAACCGCTCTGAATGGGTTTTAAATGGGCGTAATACATTCAAATGGGGCGCAAAAGTCAACAGTGAACGCATCAGCGATGACCTGAGTGAGTTTAATCTGAGGGATTCGGCGGGCAACTCCCGGCTGGACGATCAGCTTCAGACCCGGCTGAACCTCAATACCGGCCGGTTTTCTGCTTTCGGTCAGCATACTTTTTCGCCCGATAATCAGCACCGGTTTACGTATGGGGCCCGCGTCGGCTACTGGACCCTCAACCGCCAGTGGCTGTTCAGTCCGGTGGCGCAGTATACCTTCCAGCCGGTTTGGGAAAAGGAAGTGCTGTTCAAATTTGCCGTAGGCATTTACCGGCAGCCGCCCTTTTACCGCGAACTCCGGGACCGTGCCGGGCAGCTGAACACCGGGCTGCGGGCCCAGAGCGCCTTTCACCTGATTGCCGGTGCGGAACGCCGCCTGAAAATCTGGGAACGCCCCTTCATACTGAACACTGAAGCGTATTACAAGAACATGTGGAACGTGGTGGCCTACGACATTGAGAATGTACGCATCCGCTACTTCGCCGACAACAATACCAGGGCCTACGCTACCGGCGTGGATTTCCGGCTGAGTGGTGAATTTGTCAAAGGTGCTGAATCGTGGTTCAGCTTAGGCATATTGAGCACGAAAGAAGACCTCCGCTCCGACAACCGGGGTTTCGTACGCCGCCCAACCGATCAGCGGATTACTGCGGCCGTATTTTTTCAGGATCACCTGCCAAATAATCCGCTGTTGCGGGTTTATCTGAATGCCGTCTACGGCACTGGCCTTCCGTTCGGACCGCCACGCAGCCTGGAGTACCGGTCGGCGCTGAACGCACCCGCTTACCACCGGGTAGACATCGGTTTCTCGCGGATTTTTCAATTGGGGTCCGGAGAGAAAAAGAGAAGCCGGGAGAAGTCGCTTTGGTTAGGTGCCGAGGTGCTGAACCTGCTGGGCAACAACAATGTACTCTCTTACACCTGGATCACTGACGTGCAGGGGCAGCAGCTGGCTGTTCCCAATACTTTATCGGCCCGGTTTCTTAACTTTAAGGTCATTCTGAGAACTGGTCAGGAGTAACTCCCCTGAGATTGGACCGGCAAGTATTTTCTTGTACTTACCGGTAGTTAGTTCTGGCTTACCGGTACTAATAATACCTTCTCAGCGTTTAGAGGAGGAACTGACCGGCTCTGTTCCCGACAATTCTGTTAAATTTGCCCATAAAGCTATTTTAGTAAAAAGGCAGAAACAGTAAGCGATTTATTATCGGGTGCGGACCGGTATCCGTTAAGACCAAACGGTCTCCAGCATATGTCAAGGAAGCTATCATACCTATTTTTTCTGTCGTTCCTCTTATATGTTTCCGGTTGTATTCCTTTCAAGAAAATAGTTCTCTTTCAAAAGGGCGCTGAGGAAAAAGCACCTGACAGCCTGTACGTCAACCAGGATTATGAATTTGTGATTGCGCCATTTGACATTCTGGGGGTGAGAGTGATCAGTACGGTGGGTGAAGTGGCGCAGAGCCTCCAGGTATTCAGTCCGGCCGCGGCCGGTGGTGCAGGAGGTGAGGGGGCTTACTTTGGCGGTACGCTGGTGGACAAAAACGGTACCATTGAACTCCCGTACATCGGCCGCGTTCAGGTAGCCGGCCTTACCCTGGCGCAGGCCGGGGATATGATCCGGGCGCAGCTGGCAAATTACATTCTGAATGCGGACCGCAATCTGCTCGTGGAGATTAAAATCCTCAACTTCAGCGTCAACGTGCTGGGCGAAGTAGGCGCCCAGGGCCTGATACGGGCCGAAAATGAGTTTATCACCGTAACTGAAGTGCTGGCCAAAGCAGGCGGTGTCACGGACCTGGGCAACCGGAAAAACATAAAGCTGATCCGCACCGACCGGCTGACCAAAAAGACAACTACTTACCGGATGGACCTTACAACCAGCGAAATGGTATCGCCGATGCTGGCCCGCCTGCAGCCCAACGATGTGCTGTACGTAGAACCCCTGCGCCGTAAGCAGTTTGGTTCGGCAGGTCAACTCATCGGCTTGATTACAACCGTCATATCAGTTCCCTTGCTTGTGATCAGTATATACAATATTATTCAGAGTTTGCAGACACAGTCCCGGCTGCCATAGATTCTGGCTGTCTCTCTATTTAAGGATAAAAACCCGATGGATCAATTTGCTCCCTACGCATACGAGAACCAGGAAATCGACTTCCGCCGCATTATCCGGCTGCTTGTTGGCTATTGGTGGCTGATCTTGGGCTGCGTGGCTGTGGCATTAGGGATAGCTAATCTATACAACCGGTACGTTCAGCCCGTTTACAGTGCTTCCGGCACCATCATTATCAAGGATGAATCTTCCAACTCTCTCGGGGCAGAGGCCGCCCAGTTGCAGCAGTTTGATATTTTCAAGGGAAAGCGGAACCTGGCTACTGAGATAGAGATCATCAAATCGCAAAGCGTAGTGGAACGGACTGTCAACGCTATGGACCCGAAGTTTGTGCATGCCTCTTACTTTGTGCAGGGCAGATTCAAGACCACCGAATTATATAAGGATGCTCCGTTTGTATTGGAAAATGATTCAATATTGCCGCAATTCTACGAACAGCCCATTTACGTGCATTTTCGTGAGAAGGGTGGCTACAGCTTGTCGCTTGAAGAGGAGAAAACGGCGGCCCCGGTCATTTACCAGCTGGGCGATACCGTTATGAGTACTCTTGGACGGCTCCGGCTTGTCCCGAATCAGATCCGTCCCCGCGATCCGGACCCCAGCGTTACGTATCACTTTGTGGTCCATTATCCCTGGACGCCGGTAGGCCAGTTCCGGGGCAGTGTGGGCGCTTTCAGACCCAATGAGGAGACTTCAATTCTGGTGATTACGTTTCAGGACGAAGTGCCCGAAAGAGCCATGGACGTGGTCAATACCCTTATCAGTGAATACACAAAGCGGGGAGTGGACGAAAAATCTAAAGTCGCCAAGAACACCATCAAATTTATTGACCGGCAGCTGGACCAGACCCGCGATTCGGTGGCTTACTGGGAGAGTGTGATTGAAAATTTTAAAAAGAACAAGGGTGTTGTGAACCTGACGCCTGACTTTACGCTGTCAAAGTTTACGGGTTACGATTCCCGCCGCCTCGAACTGCGGCTCCAGCTGAGTGCCCTGGACTCGCTGGAGGGGCAGATGAGACAAGGCAAGGATGCCAGTGTGATCTCAACTTCCAACTTTGGCACGCAGGATACCCGTTTTGGCAGCAGCCTGGTTCAGTTAAACGAACTCGAAACCCAGCGGAAAAACCGGCTGGCCTATCTGAGTCCGCAGCATCCGGAGATTCTGGCGCTGGATAAGCGCATTGAACTCATCCGCGGCAAGTTGTTAAACGACCTGCAAAGCTACCGGGAGGCACTACAGAACAACATGCGGACCCTTAATACCGCCATTGGTGGTTTTGAAAGGGATCTGGCCAGAGTGCCCCAGACGGAGCGGGAATACATCGGCATCCAGCGCAAATACGGACTGGCCTCCAGTACCTACCAGTTTCTGCTGCAGGAAAGATCGCGGGCCAGCATTGCGGAAGCCGCTACTGTTTCGGATATTCTGGCACTGGATATGGCCGGTATGCCCGGTGAGCCGGTGAGACCAAAAAAGAGTCTTGCCTACATCATTGGTATATTTGTTGCCCTTACAGTGTCGCTGAGTTTTATATTCGTGCGTGATCTGCTCGACGATACCGTCTCCGACCCGGCGCAGGTCGGGAAGCTGACCCGGGTGCCGATGCTGGGCACGGTCAGCCACGCCCACAAAACCGGCAACCACAGCCTGATCGTGGCGGAGAAGCCCAGGTCGGCCGTATCGGAATCTTTCCGGTCCATTCGTACCAACCTGCAGTTTCTGGCCACCCAGACCGATCACAAGGTAGTGGTGATTACCTCCACGGTGGGCGGAGAAGGAAAAACCTTCTTTTCCATCAACATCGCCGCCATCATGGCTATAACCGGTAAAAAGGTGCTGCTGATCGGACTGGATCTGCGCAAGCCGCAGCTTCACCGGGACCTGGGTTTAAGTATTGACATCGGGATTACCAACGTCCTGATCGGAAAAGCCACCGCAGCTGAAGCGACTTTCAAGACTGCCGTAGAGGACCTGTACGTGATGCCGGCCGGACCGATACCCCCTAACCCTTCCGAGCTGATCATGAGTGATGCCATGAAGAATCTGCTGCAGGAGCTGAGGCCGCAGTATGATTACATCTTCATTGACACGCCTCCGATCGGCCTCGTGACTGACGCCCTCATTGCCATGACTTATTCCGACGTGAACATTTACCTGCTCCGGCAGAGAAAATCCAAGAAGGCTTTCCTGGACACAGTCAATAAGCTGTACCAGGATCAGTCTACCAAAAATATTGCTGTGGTGCTGAATGACGTAAAGGCCCGTTCCTACACCAACGGTTACAGCTACGGGTATGGGTATGGCTACGGGTATGGCTACGGGTATTATGATGAAGATTCCCAGCGCCTGCCCCGGCTGCGGCGCTGGCTGAAAAAATTGATTCCTTCCGCCGGCTGACAACATGAAAATACTGACCATCGTGGGCACCAGGCCCAACATTATCAAAATTACTCAGTTCAGCCGGGTAGCGGCGCGGTATCCGCACATACAGCACCGGTTGCTGCATACCGGGCAGCATTACAACCACAACATGAGTGACGTGTTCTTCGAAGAACTGGGGCTGCGGCAACCCGATTACGCGTTCAGCATTCAGGGAGAGCGTGTGGTTTCGCAGCTGGCCGGGATCATGAAGGCCATAGAAGGCGTGGTGCAGGAATACCAGCCGGACCTGATGGTGGTGGTGGGCGACGTAAACTCCACCCTTGCGGCGGCGCTGGTCGCCAACAAAATGGGCATAAAGCTGGCCCACGTGGAGAGCGGCCTCCGCAGCTGTGACCGCACCATGCCCGAAGAAAACAACCGGATTCTCACCGATGCGATTACAGACCTGTTTTTCGTGACAGAAGAAAGCGGCACCCGAAACCTGCGGGAGGAAGGCAAACCGGAAAATCATATTCACTTTGTGGGCAATACCATGATTGATACGCTGGTGGCCTATGACTACCAGATACGCCAGTCGCAGGTGCTCCGGCGGCTGGCACTTGAACCCGCATCGTACGCCCTGATGACCATGCACCGGCCGGGCAACGTAGACACCCGCGAAGGGCTGGAGAAGCTATTGAGTTTGCTCCGTAAACTGACCGTGGACGTAAAAGTAGTGTTTCCGGTGCACCCCCGCACCCTCAACCGGCTCAATGAATTCACCTTGTATGCCGGCATAGAAAACAATCCAAACCTGATTCTGATGGAGCCCGTTGGCTACCTCGATTTCCAGAATCTTATTCTGCACGCCCGGTACGTGATTACCGACAGCGGCGGAATTCAGGAAGAAACTACGTTCCGGAAGGTGCCCTGCATTACCCTGCGGCCCAATACGGAACGGCCCTCCACCTTAACGGCAGGCTCCAACACCCTGCTTGGGTTCGATCAGGAAAAGATATTCCAAACAGTAGCCTCCATCAATAGCGGGACGTACAAAAAGTGCGGAATCCCGCCGTACTGGGATGGGAAGGCCACGGAACGGATTTTTGAAGTGATCAGCCAACTGGACAGATAGGTATTTCTGCCTGTTCCGGAAGTATTATAAGGCATATCCACCCCAGGATTGGCTTTCGGGAAGACAGTACGCGGGCAGCCCCTGCAATACACGCAATTGGCAGCAGATTTTCAACCGGGCTATGCAAGCCGCCCGCATCCGGCAGGACGTAACTTTTCACAGCCTGCGGCGCAGCTATGCCACTCACCTGCAGGAGGCGGGTACCGACATTAAGCTGATTCAGGAATTACTGGGCCATAATGACATCAAAACAACCCTGCGGTATACGCATGTGAGCAACGTCACCATCGCAAGGGTAAAAAGCCCGTTTGACCGTTTGAATTTAAAGCCAGAAGAATAACAAAAACTTGTTGCCGTTGCCCGCTGTTATTATTTAAATTGATTAAAACAATAGCGACGGTTTAAGCTCAGGTATAATTATATGAATTATGGGTATAATGCAATTAAATACAAAAGGTACTACAAAACTTTCGTATATTTAAGGTAACTGTTTAGGTATTACAAGGAGTGGCAGTTAAGAAGGTGAATCCAGCAAGAGCGTTTTTAAGTTGTCCAAACAGGTTTTGCTTCTGCTTGCGGCAAGTAGCAATAAAGGATTGAATGCGGGCGTAAGTAGCCGCCCCGTTGAAAGTACGGAAACAGTTTGCCACTTTGAGCTTTGTTTCGGCTGGTCTTAAATCCCTTTCAGCCTGGTTGTTGGTAAAAGGCACAATCTCGTATCGGGCAAAAGCCAGTACGGAGTCTTTATACCTGAGGAGTCTTTCCAGCAGGTTTCGCCCTTTCGTCTTTTTAGGTCTTGCTTTATGAGCAGGCTGAGGCAGGGGTTCTTCCCGGAGGCCTTGCTGGCAAAACTGCTCATAGAGCTCTTGCCAGTAGGCAAAGTATTGACTTTGCCAGTGCCTTGCCGGGAGTGTTGATACAAACTCAACAGCAATTCTTTCATGGAAACAGCCCAGCGGGAACCTGACTCAATCAAGGCCTGAAGTTCTCTAATCAGATGTGCTCCACAAATGGCGTGCTTACAATCAGTAAATGTAAAGTAAGCACCAAGGCAATCATGCACTGCCCAGCCAGTAAAATCAGCCAGGATACTGCGCTCTCCCCGTAAGGCTTTCTGCCCCCGGTGAGCGTCCACAAACAGGTAGCTGTATTGCTCATTAGAGCAGGTGTGCAACCAGTGCAGTTTGCCTTCCACTCTCAAACCCGTTTCATCAAAATGAGCCAAAGCACTGTTTTCAAGCTTTGCTTTCATTACCAGTTCACTTTCCCTGAGCCCCTCACTGACCTGGCTGTTGGCTCTCAGCAGGCTGGCCGGGTTAACTGAATAGCCAAACAAGTCGGCAAACAAAAGGCTTACTTTCCCAAACGACACCTGGCAGGCGTTACTCAAAAGCACACCTAAAGCCAGCACCCCGGGTCCGTATTGGACCGGTGCATTCACTTGTGCAGGAAAACAGCCACTGACTTGGGCACCGCATCTGGGACAATTACAACGCATGCGCCGGTATTCACGCACTACTAGTTTGGGCTCGGGCAGATCAAATACCTGCCTTGATTCTACCACCTGACCGGGTGCTGCCCCTAGCTCAGTTCCACAACTACATGCCTCAGGCTTGCACTCTATTACCTGGTCGGCCAGCAGCACCATCTGCAAAGTATTGCCCTTGTGGCCTTTCTGACCCTCCTTGCTTCTTACCGCTGGTTTTGGGCAAAGCCGGCTTCTTTTGATAGCCTTCCGGGAAGAGGGTTTATGGCTGTTACTGCTGTTTTGGGCTAATCGAGCCTTTAACTCCCCGTTTTCCTGCCGTAACCCGGCATTCTCCTTGCGCAAAGCAGTGTTCTCAGCTTCCAGCTTTTCGATTCGAGCCAGTAGCTGATAGACCAAAGTCGTTAGCGAGGATATGTCCTGTGGTAGTTCCAAGGCCTTCTTTTTAGGATACTTCTACGGCTTTCCCTTATTTTAGCTGTCTATTGATCTACCTAAACAGTTACTATTTAAGAGTTACCTGCCATTTTAATGAGCGACACTACTAACATAAAGCGACGTTTTTTGAACTCATTAAAACGTGGGACAGGAGACGCATATTTGATAGCAAAAGCCCATCCGCAGATTGACTTTTCAAACGAAATAATTAAAGGTGCTTTAAACATTTACGCTTACGACGGACAATGTGAAGGAAATCGGGCAGAGTACATCTTTGACATAATTTCCATTTCAAAACAAAAAGACAGAATTCGCAAAGCTGTTTTAAAGGGTTTAGCTACAGAACAAAAAGAGAGTTGGAATTTGACACATTTGTTTGCACTTGTAAAACTGTATGCTCAACAAAATGACACAGAAGCGAAAGGGTGCGTTTCAAAACTACGCAGCGATTTGCCGGAAGGCATCATCCTGACGGAATAGATCAGTAATCAGGTCAAACTTGCCACTTTGGCAAGCGGCTCTGAGCAGAATCATATTATCACAGCCTTTTTCTGACCAGCGTTGCCCGCTTCTTTTCATTCTCACTTGCAATACAGTACGGTGCGCTGCTTCCACCGGGCCGCTGCTAATCATCAGTCCTGCTTTCCGGTAAAGATCATACCGGGTGCGGTAGCGGTTATTTTTCAGGTAATTGAGCAGTTGCTGCCGGCTGTCAGCCGGTAACTCTGGTAAGCTTTCCACGGCTTTTTCTACGGCTTCTTGCTGGCCGGCAAACAGGTGCTGTTCCTGCTCATCGAGCCACTGTGGCGGACTTGTGGCGGACTGAGCCGCAATAGCCAGTTTTTCTTTCAGATGATAATAATCTAAAATATGCACCGCATCCGGATAAGTTTCCCTGAGCCAGTTGCCAATCCAGGAGGCTCCATCGGTAACAAACACTTTCCGGCAAGCGGAAGCGGCAGGAAACAACTGCTCGAATTTCAGGGTAAATGCCTCGTAGTTTCCCCTGAAGGCCACATACCCGGAGGCGCTCCGATCCCATTGCGGTGACTCTTGTGTAGAATCTATTGCTACGGGCCTGGCCTCAAATACTCTCCCTGCTTTCGTCTCCTGCCAGCCTTCTTGGGTCAGGAGCATACTTCCATCCACCATTCCGTAGAGGATTTGTCCGGCGGCGTTTAGCTGCTTGCTCAACTGCTCAGAAGGCGCATCCAGTACGGCTTGGTCGGCCACAAAAGCGGCCGTTTGACAAGTACGGTACACTTGACTGGTGTTCACCTCAATCCCCAGGAGTGATTCCACTATTGCCGGTACCTCTCCAAACACATGCTCACAACCCGGTAATACCAGTTTGCTTTGTAAATAGGGGCTAGTTCTCGAACCCAGCACCGGCTCACTAAACACATGACTTCTGGCCACTTCTGTTTTTCCGTACCGCGTTCGGATGATGTTTTTTTTCGATGGTTTTGGGGCACCTCACTAATATTGCCTTCCAGCACCTTGCGCCCTAAATCGGTCCAGATTTTATCGAACTCGGCTTCGTAACTATAAAAGTCCTCATGCTTTTGCAGCCCTTGTAATGCATCGTACCGCGCTGCTGCCAAGGCTAAATATTCCTCTTTGCTCATGGGTTGATGTTGGTTAGCTTTTCTCTAAGATAACAGCCCTGGGGCCTTTACCCAAATACGCTAGCCCTTTTTTAAGCCGCCGCGTAATTTTGAAACGCACCCTTCTATTGGGCATTTGTGCAGGCTGACAGGTTAGTGCTTCTAAGTCCGCCATTGCGCCAAGCCCTGTACGTTGGCGGTCATGCTTAAGCGCCCCGGTGCTCCGAGAGTTTTTCCTATATTTGGCTTATGCAGACGTATCAGGTGAACATATTGAACCCGAAAGCAGCAAAATTGTTGCAAGACCTTGCTGACCTTGATCTTATATCCATCAAACAGACTTCAGAAGACGGCTTTTTGAAGATCATTGACAAATTGCGCTCAGAAGCGGCTGACAATCCACCTTCTTTGGACGACATCACAAAAGAAGTGGAAACGGTAAGAGCCAAGCGCTATGGCAAAAACAAAGGATAGGGTCATTGTTGACACAAACCTTTGGATTAGTTTTTTGCTGACCAAAGACTTTTCCACCCTTGATTAACTGTTTACCGACGGCTCCATAACATTGCTTTTCAGCCAGGAACTTCTTGACGAGTTCATTGAAGTGGCAAGGAGACCGAAATTTAAGAAATACTTTACCTTGGCTGATTTGCAAAACCTGCTGCAAGAACTGAGTTTGCGGGCAGAATTTATTGCTGTTACCAGCACTGTAAATGCTTGCAGAGACCCGAAAGACAACTTTCTCCTGTCGCTGGCTGCTGACGGAAAAGCAACCCATCTGATTACCGGTGACAAAGACCTTCTTGACCTCCAGAACTTCGAAGAGACAAAGATTGTAACTATTGCAGCTTACCTTTCCGGGAAGTAAGCACGAACCACCGACAGCGTACTGCTGCAATGCGGTAATTTTTTCCCAAGGTTCAGGAAAGCACTACTTCCCGGTCTCCCGTCTCAAATCTCCCGTCTTGATACTTATTTCTACTCCTTCCGCTCCTGACAAAGCTCGATCAGCACGCCGCCGGTGGTTTTGGGGTGGAGGAAACAGACCAGTTTGTTGTCAGCTCCAGGAGTAGGGACCTGGTTGATCAGCGTGAAGCCTTCCGCCTGCATGCGGGCCATTGCCTCGCCAATATCGGTTACGTCGTAGGCTACGTGGTGAATGCCCTCGCCTTTCTTTTCCAGAAACTTCGCAATCGGGCTTTCGGGACCGGTGGCTTCCAGCAGTTCTATCTTTGTTTCGCCTACCTTGAAGAAGGAGGTGATAACGCCCTGACTCTCCACCGTTTCCCGCTTGTAGGGTCCGGTGCCCAGCAGCCGCGTGTACAGTTGCTCCGCACTTTGCAGGTCGGCTACGGCAATACCAATGTGCTCAATTTTATTCATACGCAGGGTGGTAAGGGAAAGCGAACTTTTATCGCCTTTTAGTGTTTATATTTGTGTTGATTTAACAAAGCGCAGAGATAAAGATTCTACGGTTTACGCCGGCTTGCCAACGGAACAATTTTATATCTCACTTCTCCATACTCATATCTTACTACTAAACTAAAACGCAGTCATGATCAACGTAACCGAAAAAGCCAAAGATAAAATTATTGAGCTACGTCAGAAAGACGGACTTGCCGACGAGCACAACATCCGGGTAGCCGTAAGGGGTGGCGGCTGCTCCGGGCTCATGTACGATCTGGCTTTCGACAGTGCCTCAAAGCCTGGTGACGAAGTATTCGAAGACAAAGGCATCAAGATACTGGTAGACAAGAAGAGTCTGCTTTACCTGCTGGGTACCCAACTGGACTTCTCCGATGGCCTGAATGGCAAAGGCTTTCAGTTCGTGAACCCCAACGCCTCCCGCACCTGCGGTTGCGGCGAAAGTTTTTCAGTGTAGCCTCACCCCCTGGCCCCCTCTCTTTCGGAGAGGGGGGCCGTAACGCAGGAATTGCGGGGATTTTTTCAAACTATTTCGCTCCTCTGTAAAAGAGGAAAGAGGCTCTGTAACAAAAGATAAACCTCTTCCGCCGGAAGAGGTTTTTTTCTCTCCCTCTCTTTCGGAGAGGGGGCCGGGGGGTGAGGCCCGGGTTGGGGGAGGCTGCAAAACTCCGTAACTTGCATATCTGTTGAATCTGGCTTTGTGCTATGGAATTGGAATACTTGGAAGGCCTGAATGAGCCACAGCGTGAGGCTGTTTTACAGACGGAAGGCCCGCTGATGATTATTGCCGGGGCTGGCTCCGGAAAGACGCGGGTACTTACTTACCGCATCTCCCACCTGATCAACCACGGGGTGGACCCTTTCGCCATTTTAGCGCTTACCTTCACCAATAAAGCCGCCGCCGAAATGCGGCAGCGGATCGAGAAGGTAGTAGGACCCGATGCCCGCAGCATCTGGATGGGAACGTTTCACTCCATTTTTGCCCGCATCCTCCGCATCGAAGCGCACCGCATCGGCTACACGCGTGATTTTTCCATTTACGATACCGAGGACTCCAAGTCGCTGATCCGCGCCATTCTGAAAGAACTGAGTCTGGATGACAAGACCTACCGGGTCGGCACGGTGCTGCACCGCATCTCATCGGCCAAAAACGGCCTGATTTCGGTGAGCGAGTATCTCCGTAACGAACTCTTCCGGGCCGAAGACGAAGCAAACCGGATTCCGGAAATGGGCCGCCTGTACAAAATTTACCAGGACCGCCTGCTGAAGGCCAACGCCATGGACTTCGACGACCTGCTGTACAATACCAACGTGCTGTTCAGGGACCATATTGACGCACTGAACAAATACCAGCAGAAGTTCCGCTACGTGATGGTAGACGAATTTCAGGATACCAACGTGTCGCAGTACGTGATCACCCGTAAGCTGGCCGCCGTGCACCAGAACATCTGCGTGGTCGGCGACGATGCCCAGAGTATTTACGCCTTCCGGGGCGCCAACATTCAGAACATCCTGAATTTTGAGAAGGATTACCCCGATCTGAAAGTAATCAAGCTGGAGCAGAATTACCGGTCTACCAAAACCATCGTGCAGGCTGCCAATTCGATCATCAACAAGAACAAAACGCAGCTCCGCAAGGCCGTCTGGACTGCCAACGAAGACGGTTCACTGATTGACCTGATCAAGGCCGGCTCTGATAACGAAGAAGGCGTACTCATCGCCAACTCCATTTTTGAGGAGAAAATGCAGCATTCCCTCCGCAACAGCGACTTTGCCATTCTCTACCGCACCAACGCCCAGTCGCGGGCCTTTGAGGAGGCGCTGCGCCGCAAAAACATCAAGTACCGCATCATCGGCGGCTTGTCGTTTTACCAGCGGAGGGAGATCAAGGATCTGGTGGCGTACATGCGCTTTACCACCAATCAGAACGACGAAGAAGCCCTCAAGCGGATCATTAATCTGCCCAAACGCGGCATTGGCGAAGGTACGGTGGCCAAGATTATCGTAGCCGCCGGCGAAGCGGGCACAGGCTTGTGGGAGGTAGTGAGCAACTCCGTTTCCTTCCTCGGCGCACGGCTGGCCGGACCGATTGATACATTTGCCACGCTGATCAAAAGCTTCCGGGTGATTTCGGAGGGGAAGGATGCCTATGAAACGGCGGCGCACATTGCCAAAAACTCGGGCTTGCTGAAGGAACTGCACGAAGATAAGACCGTGGAAGGGCTGGCCCGTTACGAAAACGTGCAGGCCCTGCTCAACGCCATCAAGGAATTCGTGGACAATCCCGAAAACGAAGATAAGAGCCTGAGTGCCTTCCTGCAGAGTGTGTCGCTGCTCACCAGCGCCGAAGATGACAAGGATACCGACCGCGACAAGGTGACCATGATGACCATTCACATGGCCAAGGGGCTGGAGTTTAAATATGTGTACATTGTGGGGCTGGAAGAAGACCTGTTTCCGTCGCAGATGATGCTCACCAGCCGGGCTGATCTGGAAGAAGAGAGGCGTCTGTTTTACGTGGCCATTACCCGGGCCGAAAAAAAACTGACACTTTCCTACGCCGAAACCCGTTATCAGTACGGGCGGCTTAAAAACTGCGAAGCCAGCCGCTTCCTGAAGGAAATTGACGGGGATTACCTGCGGACCAACCACAATCTGAGCAACCGCGAGTCGTACGTAAACAGCTTTGTAAAAAACCTTACACCGCGCAAACCCCAGCAGATTAATGCCACAATCCACACGCCGTCCGATGGTTTTACGCCCAGCGATACGTCACGGCTGCTGGAAGGCATGAAGGTGGAGCACCCGAAATTCGGGTTCGGCGTGGTGAAAGAGGTAGACACCAGCACCAATGACCGCAAAGCCAGAATTCACTTTGACAAGGCCGGCGAAAAGACATTGTTGCTAAGTTTCGCTAAGTTGCGCATTGTAGCGGAGTAGGGCCTCACCCCCGGCTCCTCTCCAAAAGAGAGGGGAGCTACAGCGAGCTGATTCACAGCAAGTGGAAAGATGTGTCCTGATCGTAGCTCCCAGAGAGGAGTCCTGAAGGGGAAGAGTTCCTAAAGGTTTTTCAAGCCTTGATCAACCGTAGAGAAGCGGAGTTTGGGTTGATAATCAAGCGTTTGTTTCGGATTATTTTTGTTAAAATATCAGACAACGGCTTCCTTCCGGCACCCCTCTCTTTTGGAGAGGAGCCGGGGGTGAGGCTTTCAACATTCAAAACTTATAATTCCCATTATGGAGGGCTTTGACTATAATACCCAATTATCCCCGGTGATTCTGAAGGAGTACGGACGGAATGTGCAGAAACTGGCCAATTACATCAACACCATCGAAGACCGCGAGAAGCGCAACAAATTCGCCCAGATTCTGGTAGAACTGATGCGGCAGATTCACCCCAACATGCGCGAAGGGCAGGACTACACCAATAAGCTCTGGGATGACCTGTACATCGTTTCCGGTTTCAATCTGGAAGTAGACAGTCCTTACCCGCTGCCCGAGAAAACACTGCTGGGCAAAAAGCCCAAAAGGGTAGGGTACAACACCCACGAACTCCGTTTCAAGCACTACGGCCACAATGTGGATCTGCTGATCGAAAAGGCGGTGGTGATGGAAGATCCTGAGGAGCAGATGAATGCCCTTATCTACATTGGCCGCCTGATGAAGTACTTCTACTCTCAGTGGAACCGGGAAAACGTGGAGGATGCCGTGATTGTGAACGACATCCGTCAGCTGTCGGGCGGCAAGCTGAACATCAGCCTGGAGAGAGTAAAAGCAGAAGGTTTGTTTGATCCCACGGCCAAAGACCGTACCGACAAGGGCCGGCCAACTGAGCCCACCATATTGCAGATGCAAAACAGAAGTAACCCAAAGAAAAACAAGAAGAAACGCAAGCAGTAGTTATATCTTTGGCAAAAATTTTGAAATGCCGCTGGTTTCGCCGCCAGCGGCATTTTTATTACATCGCCAGGTAGAATATCTATTTTAGGATGATCCGCGGAAAAGATATTTCTTTTAATCTTGCATACCCGGACAGTTTTCAATTTACATCTCAACAAATACATCATCAGCCAGTTATGCTTTCTTTCAAGATCGAAGGTGGTCATCGTCTGAGGGGAGAAATCACTCCCCAGGGGGCAAAAAACGAGGCGCTGCAAATCCTGTGCGCCGTTCTGCTCACCGACCAGCCGGTCACCATTCACAATATCCCCGACATCCGGGATGTCAATAAATTAATCGAGCTGCTGGGTGCCATGGGCGTGAAGGTAGAACGGCTGTCGGAATCAACGTACCGTTTTCAGGCCGATAACGTAGACGTTAACTACCTTGAAACGGATGACTACCGCAAGAAAGCGGCGTCACTGCGCGGTTCGATCATGGTACTCGGACCCATGCTGGCCCGGTTTGGCCGGAGCAAGATTCCAAGGCCGGGTGGCGATAAAATCGGCCGCCGGAGACTGGATACGCACTTTCTGGGCTTTGAAAAACTCGGTGCCCGCTTTAACTATGACGGCAGCGACGGATTTTACAACATTGATGCCCGCAACCTGCAGGGCACCTACATGCTGCTCGACGAAGCATCTGTAACCGGTACGGCCAACGTACTGATGGCGGCCGTACTGGCAAAGGGCAAAACCACCATTTATAATGCTGCCTGCGAACCCTATCTGCAGCAGTTGTGCGCCATGCTCAACCGAATGGGTGCCCAAATTTCCGGCATCGGCTCCAACCTGCTTACCATTGAAGGCGTGGAGTACCTGAAAGGTACTGAGCATACCATGCTGCCCGATATGATCGAAATCGGGTCATTTATCGGCATGGCGGCTATGACGCAGTCCGAAATTACCATTAAAAATGCCCGCGTCGACCAGCTGGGCCTGATCCCGGACGTGTTCCGGCGGCTGGGCATTCAGCTGCAGATCAAGGGCGACGACATATTCGTTCCGGCGCAGGACCGCTACCAGATTGAAACGTTCATCGACGGTTCGATCATGACTGTGGCCGATGCGCCCTGGCCCGGCTTCACGCCTGACCTGCTGAGCATCGTGCTGGTAACGGCCGTGCAGGCCAAAGGTACGCTGCTGGTGCACCAGAAGATGTTTGAAAGCCGCCTGTTCTTCGTGGACAAGCTGATGGATATGGGCGCCCAGATCATCCTCTGCGATCCGCACCGCGCTACGGTAATCGGCCTCGACCGCCGCATGCCGCTGCGGGGCATCCAGATGACTTCTCCCGACATCCGGGCTGGCGTGGCCCTGCTGATTGCGGCTCTTTCTGCCAAAGGCACCAGCATCATTGACAACGTGGAGCAGATTGACCGCGGCTACCAGCACATTGATACCCGCCTGCGCAATCTGGGTGCGGTGATTGATCGGATGGAGTAGTTTTCCGGAAAGCCGGTTATCAGGCGTAGAACAACACTATTGCAAAAGACGGTGGTCAGCCTTTAGAGCTGGCTACCGTCTTTTGCTTTTCGGGCATTACAATCTTTCTTTCACTTCCTTGCCTTACCTTTGCCCCGATCCTGATTATCCTTTCATCCCGTAAATCCTGATTCTGACCACTTATGCCCTTACAAAACCCCGAACGATATACCGTAACTGCCGCCCTGATCTACGCCAACGGCCCCATTCACATCGGCCACCTGGCGGGCTGCTACCTGCCCGCCGACATTTACGTGCGTTACCTTCGCCTGCAGGAACGGGACGTAGTGTTTGTGAGCGGCACCGACGAACACGGCGTACCCATTACCCTCAAAGCCCGTAAAGAAGGTACCACACCGCAGGAAGTGGTAGACAAATACTACACCCAGATCAAAGAGTCCTTTCAGGAATTCGGCATTTCCTTCGATATCTATTCGCGGACCAGCAAACCGGCGCACCATCAGGTATCACAGGACTTCTTCACAACCCTGTACGACAAAGGCATTTTCCGGGAGGAAGTAACCGAGCAGTATTTTGACGAGAAAGCCAACCAGTTTCTGGCGGACCGTTACATTGTGGGCACCTGTCCCAACTGCGGCAATCCCAATGCGTACGGCGACCAGTGCGAAAAGTGTGGTACTTCCCTCAGCCCGGATGAACTGGGCAATCCCCGTTCTACGCTTTCCGGAGGGCAACCCATAAAGCGGCCCACCAAAAACTGGTACCTGCCGCTGGACGAGTTGCAGCCCCGGATAAAAGCCTACGTAGACAGCCATCCCGAGTGGAAGACAAATGTATTCGGCCAGTGCCAGTCGTGGCTGAACCAGGGCCTGCACCCCCGCGCCATGACCCGCGACCTCGACTGGGGCGTAAAAGTACCGCTGCCTGACACCGAAGGCAAAGTGCTGTACGTGTGGTTCGACGCGCCGATCGGCTACATTACCTTTACCAAAGAGCTGCTGGAAAGCCGCGGTCAGAACTGGGAGCCTTACTGGAAAGACAAGGGCACGAAGCTGGTGCATTTTATCGGCAAGGACAACATCGTGTTTCACTGCATCATCTTCCCGTCGATGCTGATGGAGCACGGCAATTTCGTGCTGGCTGACAACGTGCCCGCCAATGAGTTCATGAATCTGGAAGGGGACAAGATCTCCACTTCCCGCAACTGGGCGGTGTGGCTGCACGAATACCTGCGCGACTTCCAGGGAAAGCAGGATGTGCTGCGGTACGCCCTTTGCGCTACTGCGCCCGAAACCAAAGACAGCGACTTCAGCTGGAAGGATTTTCAGGCCCGCAACAACAACGAACTGGTCGCCATTCTGGGCAACTTTGTAAACCGCGCCCTGGTGCTCACGCAGAAATACTTCGGCGGCAAGGTACCCCCGCGCAACAACCTCTTCGATATTGATCTGGATGCTATTGAAAGCATCCGGCTGCTGCCCGGCCAGATTGCCGCTTCGCTGGAAGCCTACCGTTTCCGGGAGGCGCTGAGCCTGCTGATGGACCTGGCCCGCGTGGGAAACAAGTACCTGGCCGATACCGAGCCGTGGAAGCTGATCAAAACCGACGAAAGCCGGGTGCAGACCATCCTGAACCTGAGCCTGCAGATTACCGCCAACCTCGCCATTGTGATGGAACCGTTTCTGCCCTTTACCGCCTGCAAGCTGTATGGTATGCTCAATCTGCCAGGGTACAAATGGAAAGATGCCGGCGGCATTGATCTGCTTTCAGAAGGACACCGGCTGGGCGAGGCACCGCTGTTATTCGATAAAATAGAAGATCCGGCCATTGAAACTCAGATCCAAAAGCTGATGGATTCCAAAAAAGCCAATGAGCAAAGTGCCATTGCCTCTGCTGCCGGAGCGGCACCGCCGGCGATTTCCGCGGCGGAGGCCAAACCAGCCATAAGCTTCGATGATTTCACGGAAATGGACATCCGCGTTGCAACTATTCTGGCGGCCGAAGCGGTGCCCAAAACCAAAAAGCTGCTCAAACTCACCCTCGATACGGGTCTCGACCAGCGGACTGTGGTAAGTGGCATTGCAGAGCATTACCAGCCCGGCGAAATTGTGGGCCGCCAGGTATGCCTGCTGGCGAATCTTGCACCCCGGGAGATCAAGGGAATCATGTCGCAGGGAATGATCCTGATGGCTGAAGATGCAGGCGGCAGCCTCTCTTTCGTGCAGCCCGACAAACCCGTTTCCAACGGCGGCACTGTGCGGTAAAGCCTTACTTCAGAAAAACAGAAAGAGCAGGACACCGGAAAGTATCCTGCTCTTTTATTTCAGAATAACGAATAACGAATAACGAATAACGAATAACGAATAACGAATAACCATACTTCTGCACAGAATTTGAGGTGGACAGGAAATTACCCTTCTCCTCAATTATTATGAAAAAAGTTGTTCTATTTCTGGGCATTGCAGGCATGCTTTTCAGCCTTACGGGCTGCATGTACAGTTATCCGCCCCGCGCGAGGCCTTTAACCGAAATACCGCTGCGGCCCCACCGTAATGAGGTAAAAATTTACCTGCCGGGAGAGAAGCCCGACAACCCTGATTATTATAAAGTAGCGGGCATGGATGTACCCATTGGGTTCGGGAACTTCAATGACAAACTCAATGCCTTTAAAGTGCAGGGGCAGCAACTCGGCATAGATGCCGTTCTGCTGATTGGTTCAACGCCCGGCTCTGACTTTGACCCCGCTTTGGGGGCAGTCAATGCCGTCGGCATCAAATACCGCGACAGCCTGACCTACATCCGGGAATACCTGAAGCGGAAGGATGTGTACGTGTACCTGCCGGGCGGCGGTACCTCTCTGGTGTACCAGGCAAATTTTGACATGTTTGGTGAGGAAGGCGCCAATATGAAATACCGCAAAGACACTGTACATGAAAGGTACGTGCGGCGGTACTCACTCGATTACCTGATGAACGCCATCTGGGGCTGGCAGTTCCGGATGGATGGCTGGGGCAGTATCATCAAGCGGGTCAAATACCGGGCTCCCGGCGTGCCCGAACTGACCTGCAATTTTACCTACAACCGCTTCGCCAACGTAGAAACCATCACCCTGGATTCTCCGGCTTCTGCCAGTAGTCGCCGGACACGCCTTGTAGAAAAGATGCTGCTGCAGTACGACGTCAACCAGCAGGTGGTCGGCAAGCTGATTTATGATTCAAAGAAAAGGCTACGTTACCGGGAGCAGATCCGGTACGATGCATCCGGCCGGGTGAAGGAGACCACGCTGTACTCCGTCCGCGGGGAACAGGAGCTGCCGCTGGTGACTTCGCTCCACCTGTACTATACCCCGGATGATCTGCCGCCCATCACCAAAGGCCTGTAAGCGTGGCCTCTCCCGTCGGTAGGTGAAGGGGTGAAAAAGCCGCCAGTAAGTCCTCAACATTACTTACCCGGCCGGACTTGATTTGCAGCACTTCCGCCAGAGCCCGGTACAGCGGTGCCGGGCTTTGCCATTTTTGCCTCAGCGCCTGCAGGGAAAGGGAGCCGGCCGATTTGGAAAGCTTCAGGCCATCCGGGTCACGGAGCAGGGGGTGGTGGTAAAAAACCACCTCGCCGAAAGCATTTGGCGGCAGAAGCCGGGCCAGAAAAAGCTGGGCCGCCGTGGAAGGCAGCAGATCCACACCGCGCACGATCAGATTACTTCCGTAGTGGAAATCATCCGCCAGGGAAGCCACCTGGTACGCCGGCAGGCCGTTTTTCCGCCGGACCACAAAATCGCCCATCTCCCGGGCCAGTGGTACGTGGCGTACAGTGCCGCTGTATTCCGGAATGGCAATAATCGTGTTTTCCGGCACATACACCCGCCAGGCAGCATCCGGCGTATCGGGGGCCAGGTTGCGGTGGCGGCAGGTGCCGGAATAGACACCATTCATGCAGGCAGCCTGTACCTGGCTCCGGGAGCAGGTGCAGACGTACAGGGCACCCGTTTTCCATAATTCTTCCAGTATCTGCGCGTAGCGGCGTGGCTCTTTCAGCTGAGAAAAGCTGAACTCAAAATCCTCAGCATCCTTCGGTCCTTTGTCCCAATCCAGGCCCAGCCAGTGGAGATTGTCAAAGATGTCATTCACGTAGGCAGGCCGCTTCCGGCCGGCGTCAATGTCGTCAATCCGCAGCAGCAGCCGGCCCTTGTGGTGGCGGGTCAGCAGCCAGGTAAGCACAAAGGAAAAAGCATTGCCCAAGTGCAGAAATCCGCTGGGCGTCGGGGCCAGCCGTGACCGTACCACATCCGCGTTAGTCTCTACTTTCTCTAATCTCAAGTCTTACGTCTTAGCTTTTACTGTTTCTTAAACACAATTGCCTCCCGGTATTTGCTGATCACCTGATCATAAAATTCCCGCAGATAATCATAATACTCGCCCGGAATCACGGGGGATTTAAAATTTACGGTGGTCAGCAGCTGGATCAGGTTGCCCTGGTAGTTGATCTGGTAACGAAATTCGGCAAGGTCATCCGGTAGTTTCATGAGTACACTTTTGGGCAACTCCTGCACCTGGTAGCCGGCGGGTACTTTCAGGTTGAGAATATACGTACGGGTCTGCGGGTAATTCAGCTCCACCGGCAGAAAACGCTGCTCATGCTTGTAGGGGTTTTCGGTAAATTCATTGAGCAGAACGGGATTGAAATACACTACCCCCGGCTGCGTCTGGGCTGCCGTTTCGGGCTGGTAAGACAATGTAGTCAGCAGAACCTCGTCCGGATTGTCGGCATTGTCAATTTTGGTGCTGATCAGCCTAAAGTCCTGATTTTCGTTGCTGATAACCTCACCCGCCAGTGCCTTGTTGCCTTTCCGGACATACTGCCACCGCTTGTCGAGGGCCAGGTAACCTTCGTAACGGACCGAAAAGCGGTAAAGCGGACGGGTGGGGTCGTTGAGGTCGGCTTCTACGGAGGCTGTCTGGCGGGTAGGGGAGCCGGGCTGGGCTTTTACCCACCTTGAATTTGTCTTGTCGAGCAGAAATCCGGTGTCGTTCAGGTCGTCACCGGCGGGCAGCTGCCACGGCCTGAGCGGATCGGTGCCGTCGAGCAGGTAATCTTTGCCATCTATCTGCGCACCGGCCACCAGGTGGTTGAATTGAGTCAGCAGCGGATAGGTAACCTGCACTTTCCCGTGGGGCCGCGTACTGAGCAGTACCGGACTGGCCTGAATGCCGGCTTCGCGGAGCAGCAGGGTAAGGTACAGGTTGATTTCGGCGCTGGTTCCTTCCTTCTTGTCAAGCAGTGAGTTCAGCGTCTGGTCGGTAAAAATCCGGTGTTTGCCGTCCCAGTGCAGCCGGCGGCTTACGTGGTTGTATATTTTTTGCAATTTGACCAGTTCCGGATCAGCCGGTGCGCACACAAGGGCTACCAAATCTTTGGCCGCGCCCCGGCGGTTAAGATACCGGCTGATGCTTTCATTTTCCAATAGCTCAGCGGCCAGCTTCTCCCAGGTGGTCATGGTCGTTACGTACTCCGAACCGCCGCTGGGCATGTCTCTGGCTTTCTGATAACCGGCCAGCTGAAACCGGATCTTTTCGGCGTAATCAAGGTAATTGGCTACGTGGGTTTCCTGCCGCAAAGCCGGAACATTGTCCAGCGCCCACTGATTGCCGGCCGCCTGCTGATACTTTCCGATCAGCTTACGGCCCTGCATCAGTACCCGGTAATCCAGCCCTTCGGGAATCATCACGCGCAGTTCGCTGTGCAGCGTGGGAATGTCGCACCCGAACAGCCACGGGTCCAGTGAATGGAAATTCTGGGAAACAGTCGTGTAGCGGTATTCAAGAATGGAACCGGGCTCCACGTTGGGAAAGGTAAACCGTTTTTCCCGCCAGTTCTGGTTGGCGTCTACGTCAAATATCTGCCTGCCGGGCACTCCCGTTTCGGTCACCTTGCCTTTGGCGTCCACGTTCAGCACCTGCGCCTGCACGGAGGTAACTTTTTCCATGTCATTCTTCGTGTAGTAGGCAATGGAAATGTTGGCCTGATCCAGCGCTTTCCGGCCGAGTATTTTGATCCGCCGGTGCCGCTCGATGAGTACGTTGCCGTAGCCCAGTTTGATCTGCCCGTAGTCGCAGAGCACTACCGCCGGGGCAGTGCTGTCAAAAACGCAGTGTTTGAGCCGGATCTCTTCCGGGGTTACCTTGCCCCACCTGACCGGGGCACTCTGGGCGTGGAGAATCAGCGGGGCTGACAGAGCAGCCCACCAGAAGAATGGCAATAAAAAGATACGAAGCATGCGGAGGAAAGAATTACTTTCCAAAATATAAAAAAATGGCTTACAAGGGGTAAGCCATCTTCTCAAAAGTATAAATAATAGTTTCTGCTTCGTAAGTTTTACTGTACATTTTCCCGTTCTACCACTTCCGTCTGCTTCCGGATGGACTCCAGGTGGATGAGTTTGAACAGCTCGGCTACGAAATCCTTGTGGATGTTCATTCTTTCGGCCCACTCCGGCCGTGACTTGAATACCTCATTCCAGCGTTCTACCTGAAAGATAGCAACGTTGTGGTCCTTCTTGTATTCGCCCAGCTTCTCCACCAGCGACATCCGGGTGGCGACTACTTCCAGCAGTTCGCGGTCGGTATCGTCAATCTTGTGGCGCAGCTCTTCCAGATGGTTTACGAAAAGAACGTCATCGGAAGTAGCCTCGCGGATGCGCAGGGCGGAAATGATCTGCTCCAGGGCATCGGGCGTCACCTGCTGGGCGGCATCACTCCACGCCTTGTCGGGGTTCAGGTGGCATTCAATCATCAGACCATCGTAGTTCAGGTCAAGGGCCCGCTGCGAGGTTTCGAAAATCATGGTCCGCTTGCCGGTGATGTGGCTCGGATCGCCGATAATCGGCAGGTTAGGGAATATTGTTTTCAGTTCAATGGGAATCTGCCAGAGCGGAGCGTTCCGGTATTTAGTCTTCTGGTGCGTGGAGAAACCGCGGTGAATAGCGGCCACGTTGCGGATGCCGGCGTTGTAGATCCGCTCAATGGCACCGATCCACAGCTGCAGCTCGGGGTTGATCGGGTTTTTGATCAGCACCGGCACATCCACGCCGCGCAGTGCGTCGGCCATTTCCTGCACGGTAAAGGGGTTCACCGTAGACCGGGCACCGATCCAGAGAATATCGGCACCGTACTTCAGGGCTTCTTCAATGTGCTGAGGCGTAGCTACTTCAGTGGCAAAAGGAAGGCCGGTAGCCTCTTTTACTGATTTGATCCAGGGCAGTGCTATCGTGCCATTGCCTTCAAAGCTGTTGGGGCGGGTACGGGGTTTCCAGATACCGGCCCGGATGGCATCTACCTTGCCCAGTTTCTTGAGGGCAAGGCCGGTGTTTACGAGTTGCTCTTCGGTTTCGGCACTGCAGGGCCCCGAAATAATCAGCGGCTTTTTGTCGAACGGAATCCAGGAGGATATCGGATTCACATTCAATTGATGATCAGACATAGTAAAATTGATTTTCCGGCAAACGTGATTCTTCAAAAATACCAATTTACAAAAATATCAGGCGATAAATGAAAAATTTCAATCCATAAAATTTTCTTTTCCCCCATAATACGTCGCTTTTATCAGGGCTGACCAATAATCGTATCATTAATTGCCTGCCGGATGTAGTTTTTCCGGGGCCCCTTGTCTGCTGTTGTGAACTGCGCTTAAACTCAGCCGGGGTGATGCTCAGTCAGGTGGCGCAAATATGGAGCCGGGCCGAAGGGTATGAGCCGCCTGTATTGTCGCCAGTGGTGTAAACTTGCCGGTTACCGCGGACTATCAGGGAAAAAGGAGAAGTTGCTACCGGCGCAAAGGCAGCTGTATGGTAAACGTACTGCCAACGCCCACAACCGAGGATACCTCAATGGCACCGCCCAGTTTCTCTACCGTTTCCTTTACGATGTATAGTCCCAGTCCTGATCCTTTGGTATCGTCCGAAGCCCGGTAAAACATATCGAATATCCGGCCCTGGTGTTCCGGGCTGATGCCTTTGCCGTTGTCAGTAATCCGTACCACGCAGAGGCTGTCTTCCGACGTGACTTCAGCCCGGATGAAGGGAGATTCAACATAGGAGTTATGGTACAGAATAGCATTGGAGATCAGGTTGTTCAGTACGATCTTCAGGCGGCGGCCGTCGGAGTACACCGGTCCGGGCAGCGGCGCATGAATATCTTTCCGGATGGTGCCGGCGCGGGGCAGGTAGTGCAGGTCCTGAAAACATTCCCGGATCAGCTGCTCAATGTCCAGCGGTTCAATGGCTACTTCAGTGCGGGCATTGCGGGCATAGTCGGTAATCTCACCGATGAAAGCATCCATGCGGTTGATGCTGGTGCGCATCATGTTCAGGTATTCCCTTGTGCTCTCACTGACGGGCTCCTGTTCCATCAGATATACGATGCCCAGCAGCGAGGTGAGCGGAGCCCGCAGGTCGTGGGAGGTGCTGTACACGAACCGGTCCAGTTCCGCATTGATTTTGGCCAACTCAAGGTTTTGTGAGGTCAGGGCGTCTTCCGCTTTTTTCCGGTCGGTGATGTCTACCACCTGGCCCAGAAAATGAGTAGGCTGGCCAGGGCTGTTGCGCATGAGGGAAGCCTTCAGCAGCGTGTGGAGGATCTGTCCGTTCTTATGCACAAATCTTTTGTTGAGCTGAATGCTGTCAGTCTGGCCCCCGAGGAGTTGCTGCCGCAGCAGCAGGTTTTCCTGCATATCCTCAGTTACGCTCAGCACGTTGATGTTGCAGGCCAGCAGTTCTTCCCGGGTGTAGCCAAGTGTGCTGCCCATGGCCTCATTCACCAGCGCCAGTTTGCCGGCCATATCAGCAATGGCCATCGGAATCGGTGCATTCTCGAAAATTTCCCTGAACTGCCGGGCCTGGTTCTGCAGGGCCAGTTCGGCGGTTTTCCGTTCAGTGATGTCTTCCGAAAGCCCCACCACGTACGACAGATTGCTCTGGTGGTCAAACGCCAGGAAGAGCCGGGCCTGTATCCACCTTTCGGCATCATCCGGACGGATGATGCGGAACTCCGTGTTCACCTGCTGCTCGGGTGCTGAAAGCACATCCAGTTCTTTCAGCCGCGGCTTATCTTCCGGATGCACGGCGCGGTACCAGGTTTTCGGGTCGTCGAGCAGTTGCTGGCAGGAGTAACCCCACACCTGTTCAAAGGACGGGCTGACGTAGATGAACTTCGTCATGGCCGGGTCGCGGATGTAAAATACTTCTTTTACGTGGCGGGCCAGCAGCATGAATTTCTCCTGCTCTTCGCGTACCTGCTGCTGGGCCCGGCGGATCTGGGTAAGGTCCGAGCCGGTGACAATAATCATCCGGATGTTACGGGCTTCGTCAAATACCGGTGTAAGCGTCCAGCTGATGATCACCGTTTTTTGTTCGTGGGTAGTGTGGGTTTCTTCCCACCCCTGCGGCTCGCCGGTGCGGGTAACCGCTTCCAGCTTTTCGCGCCGCTTTACCGCCAGACTCATATCCCGGTTGCGGTACCGGCAGTAGTCGAAGTCATCTTTCCCGATCAGCCACTGGCGCAGGGCTTCGTCCTTTACCGTCTGCGGATTGATGTACAGAAACCGGTACTGAGGGTCAAAAACGGCAATCTGAATGGGTGCGCGGTCAAAAATCAACTCAAACGGATTGGGGAGATTTCCGGGTGCAGGTACCGCAATAGCCTGATCAGCGGGTGACTGATGCCTGGTTTCATTCCAGATATCCTCATCAAGCTCCACTTCCCGGAGGCTGCACCGGTAGAGCGGCCCCTCTGCGGCGGGTAAAACGACCAGTTGGACAAACCTGCTGGTTCCGCCGGGTGCATCTGCCCGCCTGACTTTGGTAGACAGTTCGCCGTGGCTTTCCCGGATCCGGGCAAAAATGGCGGCAACTTCGCCGTGGAAAGCCGGGGGGATTACTTCGGAAAAGGATTGTCCCGGCCTTCCCTTCCCGAAGTCTTTGGGTAAAGCACCCGGCCCGGCAGGCGTGTGTATCCGTAAATGAGCATCTACGAGCCAGCAACTGGCGGCTTGACTGTTAACGGATTGGTTGTACACCTTTGGCTGAAAAATCGAATCCCCGGAACGCCTTAAACCGAAAAATTACTGCTAATTTTTTTCTAAAGGGCAGAGTTTAATCATAAAAGGTAATTATCAGTGCAGTTTCCGGAGGAGATTCATCATAACGGCATCTGACCCCGCAGGGTTACAACTGGCTTCTCAAACATAGCGGTGGTGACAAAATGTCCTTTCAGAGCTGAGAATGAGGTAAATCCGGTCAAAATTTCCGGAAACATCAGATTGGTTTTACGTTTGAAGGGAAAGGATAGCCATACAAAAGAAGAAATAAAGAAAAATACTGATATGAATTTCAATAAGTACACCATCAAATCACAGGAGGTAATCCAGCAGGCGTCTGAGATTGCCCTCAGCAACGGGCAGCAGGCCATTGAAACCGGCCATCTGCTGAAAGCCATCCTGACCTCCGACGAGAACATGATGGGCTTTTTGCTGAAGAAACTGAATGTAAACCGCAATCAGCTGGAAACACGGTTAAACGAAACCGTAACCGGTTACCCTAAAGTCAGCGGCGGAAACCCTTACCTGTCCAACGAAGCGGCGTCGGCCCTGCAGAAAGCCGAAAGTATGCTGAAGGAATTCGGCGACGAATACGTGGCCGTAGAGCACATGCTGCTCGGCATCCTTGCCGGCCGCGACAAGATAGCCCAGCTGCTGAAGGACACGGGCTTTGCCGAAAAAGAACTGAAGAAAGCGATCAATGAACTGAGGGGAGGATCAAAAGTGACCGATCAGAACGCAGAAGCAAAATATAAATCACTGGAAAGGTATTCCATCAACCTGACCGAACGGGCCAGAGCGGGCAAGATTGACCCCGTAATCGGCCGCGACGAAGAGATACGGCGGGTATTGCAGATTTTGTCCCGCCGGACCAAAAATAACCCCATCCTGCTGGGCGAACCCGGCGTGGGTAAAACCGCCATTGCCGAAGGACTCGCGCAGCGGATCGTATCCGGCGACGTGCCCGAAAACCTGAAAGACAAGACCCTGATCTCGCTGGATATGGGCTTGCTGGTGGCCGGTGCCAAGTACAAGGGTGAATTTGAAGAACGCCTGAAAGCGGTAATCAAAGAAGTAACCGACTCCAACGGCGAGATTGTCCTTTTCATTGACGAGATCCACACGCTGATCGGAGCCGGTGGCGGGGGAGAAGGTGCCATGGATGCGGCGAACCTGCTCAAGCCGGCTCTTGCCCGCGGCGAACTGCACGCCATCGGTGCTACCACGCTGAAGGAGTACCAGAAGTACATTGAGAAGGACAAGGCCCTCGAACGCCGCTTCCAGGCCGTAATCGTGGACGAACCCAGTGTACCCGATGCCATCTCGATCCTGCGCGGAATTAAGGAGAAGTACGAAGTGCACCACGGCGTACGCATCAAAGACGACGCCGTGATTTCGGCCGTGGAATTGTCGAACCGCTACATATCCGACCGCTTCCTGCCCGATAAGGCCATTGACCTGATGGACGAAGCGGCGGCCAAGCTGCGGATCGAAATTGACTCCCTGCCCGAGGAACTGGACGAATTGCAGCGCCGGATTATGCAGCTGGAGATCGAACGCGAAGCCATCCGCCGCGAAAATGACCGCGACAAGGAGGCCCAGCTCTCAAAGCAGCTGGCCGACCTTGAAGACCAGCGCAATGACCTGAAGGCCAAATGGGAGAACGAAAAAGGCGTGATCGAAGCCATTCAGAAGGAAAAAGAGAACATTGACCGCTATAAAATGGAAGCCGAGCAGGCCGAACGGTCCGGTGATTACGGCCGCGTGGCAGAGTTGCGGTACGGCCGCATCCGGGAAGCCGAACTGAAGCTACAGGAGCTGCAGAATCAGGTGAAGGAGATGGACAACGCCATGCTGAAGGAAGAAGTAACTTCCGAAGACATCGCTGAGGTAGTCGCCAAGTGGACCGGCATTCCGGTGTCGCGTATGCTTCAGAGTGAACGCGAAAAGCTGCTGCACCTGGAAGAAGAACTGGGTAAACGTGTGGCCGGTCAGCAGGAAGCCATTGGGGTAGTCGCGGATGCCGTGCGCCGCAGCCGTGCCGGTTTGCAGGACCCCAGGCGGCCCATCGGTTCGTTTATCTTCCTCGGTACGACTGGCGTGGGTAAAACTGAATTAGCCAAGGCCCTGGCCGAGTTCCTGTTCAACGACGACAACGCCCTGGTGCGGATTGATATGTCGGAGTACCAGGAGCGGCACGCCGTGAGCCGCCTGATCGGCGCGCCTCCCGGATACGTGGGCTACGACGAAGGGGGTCAGCTGACAGAATCTGTGCGCCGTAAGCCGTACAGCGTAATCCTGCTCGACGAGATCGAAAAGGCGCACCCCGATGTGTTCAATATTCTGTTGCAGGTGCTGGACGACGGCCGCCTGACCGACAACAAGGGCCGCGTGGCGAACTTCAAGAACACGATCATCATCATGACGTCCAATATGGGCTCGGGCATTATTCAGGAGAACTTCGAAAAGATGGAAGACTGGAACCGCGGGCAGATCATTGAGGATACCAAGGTGCAGGTGTTTGAAATGCTGAAGAAGACCATCCGGCCCGAGTTTCTGAACCGCATTGATGAACTGGTGATGTTCCAGCCGCTGACCCGCAGGGAGATCCGCAAGATCGTGGACATCCAGTTCCGGCACATTCAGGCACGCCTCGCTGAGAGCGGCATCACGCTGGAGGCGGATGAGGAAGTGCTGAAGCAGCTCGGCGAACGCGGTTTTGACCCGCAGTTTGGTGCCCGTCCGCTGAAACGCGTCATGCAGAAGCTGATTCTCAACGAGCTGTCGAAGGAAATTCTCGCCGGCAGGATCAACAAGGACGACGTGGTCGGCATGTTCTGGGACGACCAGGCCGGCACCATCCGGTTTTTCAACGTAGCGAAGGTAGAGGTGTAGGGGCGAACCCACGTGTTCGCCCTATCAGGAGGAGGGCAGACACGTGGGTCTGCCCATACGCGCGGGAGTGGGGGCCCGGGAGATGTAGGGCCTTCCGGGCTTTTTTATTTTACCCGGCGCAGTTTTTTGATCTCGCCAGGGTTTCTTGAAACGTGAATAATACCCAGCACGATTACCTCATCCGGTAAAACTTTGTAAATAATGCGGTACTTATCCCACAAAGCGTTCCGGTAAATTTTGTCTTTTGTTCTTAAGTAGGGGCATTCTGGAAAACGCAGCGGCATAGCTGGCAATGTATCCACAAAGCCGATCAGCTCGTTCAGCAATTCGTTCGCCGATTTTTCAGAGAACTGCTCCAGATAGTCTGTTGCTGCTTTCAACTGGCCAACCGCATTGCCGGTCCACCGCAACATGGATTGATTCATTTCATCAATAAATTACGCACCTGGTCTGAAGTATAGGTATTACCTTTCGCTATGTCCTCTTCAGCGGCGGCCACCATTTCCCGCACATTTTCCACCGACAGGGGTTCTCCCGGAACGGTAAATGCATCAAAATCTTTACGCCGGATTTCTTTCACCACATCCATTCCACGCAGCAGTTCCAGCAACAATTGGGCTTTCGGACTATCATCCAGGGTGAGTTCATACGTTTGCATAGCTTTCCGGATTGTTTACAATAAATATACAAAACCTTTTCTACAGGGATAGTTTCTTCACGGCACCATCCGGTTTTTCAACGTAGCGAAGGTAGAGGTGTAGGGGCGAACCCACGTGTTCGCCCTATCAGGAGGAGGGCAGACACGTGGGTCTGCCCGTACTGCGCGGGAAGCTAAAGCCCGGGAAGTGCAGTGCCTTCCGGGCTTTTTTGTTACACAACGAGGAAGTTTCCGTATTTTAGATCAGTAAACCGGAGTAGCCATGCTGACCAAAAAGAAAGCCACCGTTGATGATTACCGCAAGCTGCCGGAAGGAGCTAAGTATCAACTTATTGACGGAGAAATTATAGAAATGCCCAGTCCAACCTTGAAACATCAGCAAATTGCTATGTCATTGGCAAGGCAGATGGGAAATATTGCATTCGAAAAACAAAATGGAACCGTCCTCTTTGCTCCGATGGACGTTTTTTTGGAGGATGATAATACCTGCCAACCCGATATTTTGTTTGTGCTGAATGAACATGCGGACCGGTTGAAGCAGGACGGCATTTACGGTCCACCCGACCTGATTATCGAAATCCTCTCCCCGTCCACCGGCTACTATGATCTGAAGAAGAAGTTTCAGGTATACGAAAAGTACGGCGTCCGGGAATACTTCATCATTGACCCTGAAGACAACGAGGTTGTAGGCTACCGGCATGATAACGGGAAGTACCACGAATTTACCCGCCAGACGGGCCGCTTCCGGTCAGAAGTGCTGGGGAATGAAATCACATTCGCCTGAGCTGAATAACAAAGTTTATCAGCTCATGGGGCTTTGTCTGTTTATCGCATTACAGCCGCGTCGGTACCACGCAGTTACCCTCTCTTTTCTGCCATCAGGTTACAAAGGTTCAAGCGTGGACGCTTGAACCAGTTGTGTCAGCAAAAGGTTACGCTGCCATTCAAAATTCAAAATTCGTAATTTAAAATTGCGCTGCTATTTCAATCCGCCGACCATATCCTTTGCCACCACCCACTGGTCAAACTGATCGTTGGTAAGGTAGCCCAGCGAAAGGGCGGCTTCGCGGAGAGAAGTACCTTCCTTGTGGGCCTTTTTGGCGATTTCGGCGGCTTTGTAGTAGCCGATGTGCGGGTTCAGGGCGGTTACCAGCATCAGCGAATTTTCGACGTGGCGGCCGATCATCTGGTGGTTGGGCTCGATGCCCGCGGCGCAGTGCTTGTCGAAAGAGTCGCAGGCGTCGCCGATGAGGCGGGCCGCCATCAGCAGGTTGAAGATGATCACCGGCTTGAACACGTTCAGCTCAAAGTGCCCGTTCATGCCGCCGATGGTAATGGCCGCGTCGTTGCCGATTACCTGGGCGCACACCATCGTCATGGCCTCGGCCTGCGTGGGGTTTACCTTGCCGGGCATGATGGAAGAGCCGGGTTCGTTTTCGGGAATGAAAATTTCGCCGATGCCGCTGCGGGGACCGGAAGAAAGCATCCGGACGTCGTTGGCAATTTTCATCAGGCTCACCGCCAGCGTTTTCAGTGCACCGGAAGTTTCTACGGCGGCGTCGTGCGCCGCCAGCGATTCAAATTTGTTAGGCGCGGTTTTAAAAGGATGGCCCGTCAGGCTGGCGATTTTCTGCGCCACCAGTTCCGAGTAACCCTTCGGCGTATTGAGGCCGGTGCCTACCGCCGTGCCGCCAAGGGCCAGTTCGGAAAGGTGGTCCAAGGTGTTGCGCAGGGCCTTCAGGCCGTTGCCGAGTTGGGCCACGTAGCCCGAAAACTCCTGACCCAGCGTGAGCGGCGTGGCGTCCATGAAGTGCGTGCGGCCGATTTTTACCACGTCTTTGAAGGCTTGGGACTTCTGCGCCAGCGTGTCCCGCAGCTTCTGCACCATCGGAATGGTGTGCTCCACGATCAGCGAATACGCGGCAATGCTCATGGCCGTGGGGAAGGTATCGTTGGACGACTGCGATTTATTAACGTCGTCGTTGGGGTTGAGCACTTTCTTTTCATCCGAAAGCTTTCCGCCCTGCAGCACGTGGCCGCGGTTGGCGACTACCTCATTTACGTTCATGTTGGACTGTGTGCCGGAGCCGGTCTGCCAGACCACCAGCGGAAACTGGTCGTCGAGTTTGCCGGCAGTGATTTCGTCGCAGACGCGGGAGATCAGGTCCGCTTTTTCGGCCGGCAGTACGCCCAGCTCCTGATTGGCCTGGGCGGCGGCTTTTTTCAGAATGGCAAAGGCGCTGATTACTTCTTTGGGCATCAGGTGGCCGCCAATGGTAAAGTTTTCCCGGGAACGCTGGGTCTGGGCACCCCAGTACCTGTCGGCAGGCACTTTTACCTCGCCCATAGTATCCTTCTCGATGCGGTAATCCATAACCACTGGTAAATATTTAAATGGTGAATTTTGAATGCCTGCCTCGCCGGCAGGCGGGCAACCAACGACTACTCAAGAAGTTCTGGCCACCGCCGGTTCGGCTTTTTTGTCCTTCAGCAGGTTCTTTCTCCGCAGGACAGACTCCGTAAACCTCAGGTCGTTGTCGGAGTAGAAAATATCGAAAGGCCAGTAGAGGAACTGGGCCCGCGACAGCACCAGCAGGAAGTGATCTTTCTCCTTATAGGCACTTTTGATCATGTCCCACTTCATCTGCATGCCTTCTTTCTGGTTCAGCTTGGCCAGTATCTGCTGGCTGTTGATCTCGTACTGCATTTTTTGGAACATCACTTTGTACTGCTCCAGTTGAGAAACGCCGGTAAACTGCACCGCCCAGAACAACAGGTAGCCGATTACCACCAGCAGGGCAATAAAATAAATCCAGATGTTGGGGTAAACCGTCAGGTTCAGGATGATATTGATGACGATGATGCCCACGGGCACGGCCGCCCAGTACCACTGCGTGCGCAGCAGGTGCGTCATGGCGATTTTAATGTACGTTTTGGAATCCAGTGCGTACCTTTTGGTCTTAACAATCATTGGGAAAAAAGGCTGAAATTTAGCGGGGCAAAGGTAGTAATTATTGTCTGAAAGGTTAGCAACGGGAAACGCAAAGCATCATTGAAGGGAGCACTGAAAATACAAATCGTCATCTGCGTTCTGTTCACGCTGCTGTACGCCCTGGCTACCCGCGAAGGCAACCGCAACGGACAGGATTCGGTGCTGTATAAGGGCACCGCCGCCAATATTTATTACCACCGGCAACTGCTTGATGCCGACAACGACCCGCTGATGTACCACGCGCCGCTGTATCCGCTCCTCCTGTCGGTAGGCATTCCGTTTCTGCCGGTCTACATCTGGCTGCTGCACCTGGGCAGCGGGCTGGGCATCCTGTGTCTCTGGACGGCTGTTGCCCGGCAATACCTCCGCAGCAGTGCCGTGCAGTGGGGGTTCGGGCTGTTGCTGGCCCTGTCGGTGCCCCTGCTGATGATTGCCGTCCTGGTGTGGTCGGAGGTGGTTTTTCTGCTGCTGCAATCGGTGCACCTGTATCTGCTGCACCGCTTTCTGCCCGAACGGCGTCCAAAATGGCTGTATCTGGCGGCGGTGGCCGGCTTTCTGATGTTGCTCCAGCGCAACGCGGGGATATTTCTTTTTGCCGGGGTTGGGCTGGGCCTGGTCTTGATTCACCTGCGGAAGCCTGACCGATTACGTCTGAAGCCGCTTTTAGGGTTCGGCTTCTTATCGCTTACTGGTTTTGCGGCCTGGAACGGGTACCAGATTCTGATCAGTGACCACGGGCACGTGGTGCGGGAGCTGCTGCCGGCCTTTACGCCACTGCGCAACTTCGGGCTGGTGTTCGGCGAACTGGGCACCAATTTCCTGCCGGGTGCGGTGCCGGTTTACCTGCGGGCGGCAGTGGCAGCGGGGCTGCTGGTGTTGTGCGGGTACGGCGTCCGGAAGGATAACGGAAACACCCCGCTGCTGACGGTATTGCTGTCGGCGCTGGGCGTATACCTGCTGACGTGGCTCGTGATTCCGGCGTACGAGAACAACATCGGCCGGTTTATGGCGGTGGTGCTGCCGCTATTTTACCTGCTGCTCTTTTATGCGCTGCAAATCATCTGGCCCCGCCTGCCCCGGGTGGTCCGGTATATGACTACCGGCGCTGCGGCGGTAGTGCTGCTGTACAATGCAGTCCGTATCCTGCACAATGCCCTCAACTGGGGTAACCTGAACTGAGAATTGATCTTTGCGCCCTTTGCGTCAACCTTCGCGCCTTTGCGTGATACGTCTTTTTTTCACGCAAAGGCGCGAAGGTTGACGCAAAGGGCGCAAAGTTGGCGCAATTCAGCCAATCTATTCATCCGGCGAGTCCTGATGCTGACGTAGCAAATATCTTCGCCTACCGCTACCGGTCCTGCTGCGGTCAGAAACTGCGCCGGACAAAGCCAGTTGGTGCAGGATAGTAGGATCTAGCGGTTGTTCTTTGCCCAAATATATGCTCGTCTGCTTGCATATTCGACCTCCGGGTAGTGGTGTCGTTCAATTACATCCATTATTCCAAATCCTGTTTGGGTCAGCAAATCAGTAATACGATTGGTTTCAAAAAGATAAAAATCAATGTTTACCTGATGATCAAGGAATTTGTCTAAATGGATTATACCCTCTCCAATATGAAATGAGAACAGGAATTGGCCCTGGTCGGAGAGCACTCTCCTGATTTCTTTGAATGCCGTTTGGAGTTGCTCATAGTCAAAATGCACAATTGAGTAAAAGGCAATTGCTGAAGCAAAAAAGTGGTCAGCATAAGGCAGACTTAACATATCAGCCGCTGCGAAATCAAGGTGCGGGTTTATCTTTTTGGCCACGCTCACCATTTCACAAGAAATATCTACGCCGATAATATTTGTCATCCTGCAATCAGCTAAAAATTTTGTTGTCTGTCCGGGACCACAACCTATGTCAACTGATTTGCCTTTAGCTGCATTTTCAGAAGCGAATGCTTGCAATAAAATTCGGTCAAGATGCTTGTGTACTAATTCATTACTGAATTTGTCAGCATAGTTTTTTGCTGTTTTGTCATAGCATTTAATGATCTCCTTTTGTTCCTGCATAACTTTTTTTCAATAACCGCTGACAAATAATCAGAAGACCAAAAGTATTCCGTAAGCAATAATATGCCCACTGACAGACCAGTACTGCCTGACAACGAACAACTAGTTCAATACGCCTTCAGACTAATATCCAGACTCTTGGTGGAGTGGGTAAGGGCACCGACGGATATAAAGTCCACTCCCGTTTCAGCTACCGCCCCAATCGTAGATTCGGTGATGCCGCCGGAGGCTTCCGTCATGTATTTGCCATGAATACGGGCCACCGCCTCCCGCATGATATCCGGCGACATATTGTCCAGCATGATCCGGAAGATGCCGCCAACATCCAGCACCTCGTCCACTTCGTCGAGGCTGCGGGTTTCGATTACAATTTTCAGGTCTTTGCCGGTCTGGCGCAGGTAGTCGCGGGTAGACCGGATGGCCTGGGTGATGCCGCCGGCGTAATCTACGTGGTTGTCTTTCAGAATGATCATATCAAACAGCCCAAAGCGGTGGTTTACGCCTCCGCCGATGGCAACGGCCCACTTTTCCATCAGCCGGAAATTGGGCGTGGTTTTGCGGGTGTCCAGCAGTTTGGCTTTGGTGTGGGCAATCATACCGGCGAGGCGGCGGGTGTGGGTGGCAATGCCGCTCATGCGCTGCATGCAATTGAGCACCAGCCGCTCAGCCGTTAAAATAGACTGCGCCTTTCCCTTTACAGTAAGGCCGATGTCGCCGGGCTTCACCAGGGCTCCGTCTCCGATCTTTATATCTACTTCCAGCTGCGGGTCTACGGCGTGGAAAATCGTTGGGGCCAGTTCAACTCCCGCCAGTATACCGGTATCCTTGATCAGCAGCCGGGCCTGCCCCGCGGCGGTTGCCGGCACGGAGGCCAGCGAAGAGTGGTCGCCGTCACCTACATCTTCGCGGAGGGCATTTTCAATAAACTGCCGTACGGCTTCGGAAGTAAGGTAGGAGAGGTTCATGGGGCAAAGTTAGGTCAGGAAAGGACGTTTTCGACGGAGCCGCAAAAAAGAGCCGTGTCCCTTATCAAAACGGGACACGGCTTTATAAGTTGAAATTTTATGCTCTTTCTATTCCCGCCGGAAGTCGATCCGGTCGATCAGGTATTTGCCGCCAAATTGCTTCAGCACAATGTATACCAGATACTTGCCATTCTGCGACTGGTAGGTGCCGGTGCTGTACTGGGCACCTTCCGGCGATGATCCCTGGTGTACGTAATTAAAATCTTTGGCGGGGTTCTTCTGGAAAAAATTCTTCAGGATCAACTCCGCCTGCGTGTTGCTTACCTTGTCAAACTCCACATTTTCAGACTCCACGATCAGTTCAAGATCATGGTTGAAATACCGGGCAAGGTCGCGGGAGTTACCCGTTTTCAGCGCCGTTTTTGCTCCGCTGAATACATCGCCCTGCGCCTGGGCCGCCACGGGAAGATTAAAAAATACAATTCCGGCCAACAGCCACACCCAAATTCCTGCTCTGATAAAAATATTCATGGAAATGATCCGTAAAAATTTGTTCATTCAGTATTTCGCTAAAACTATGCCAAAAGCAAAGATTCTAAATTAAACCTTTTTTTGGAAAAAGCGTCAAAAGAGGTTTTTGCTACCGGTCTTCCCGGAGTGCAATGCAGAAGTATGTCCCGCAGACTGCCTGTATATGTCCCGCCGATGTTCGCGGATAAGGGCGGAGATAAACGCAGATTTCTCAGGAATCCGCGCAAATCTGCGGCTAAGTCCGCGAACATCTGCGAGAAAACCTCTCCGGCGGGAAATCATCCGCGGAAAACAGCAGGAAATCCTCTCTGTTGCCCATTCCCGAAGGCCAGAACCACCTCCCGGCGATTTTCCGGAACGTAATGTCAGCCAACACGTTTCTACCCGTATCTTTGCGGCGAAACCGGAAAATAAAACAAGCCTTAAACGAACGACAGATTATGCAGAAGAAAGTGGTTCTTATGATACTCGACGGCTGGGGCATTGCCACCGACCCCAAAGTTTCGGCTATAGATCAGGCCAATACACCTTTCGTTGATTCGCTGTACCTCCAGTATCCGCACAGCAGGTTACAAACTTCCGGTCTGGATGTGGGCCTGCCTGCCGGACAGATGGGCAATTCGGAAGTTGGCCACATGAACATCGGTGCCGGCAAAGTGGTGTATCAGGACCTGGTGAAAATCAACAAAGCCGTTGAGGAACATACGCTTGACAACGAACCGGTGCTGGCCGATGCCATTGAGTATGCCAAAAAGAACGGACGCAAAGTGCATTTTATCGGCCTTGTTTCCGACGGAGGCGTGCATTCCCACATAGATCACCTCAAAGGGCTTTGCCACATTGCCCTGAATAAAAACTTTACCGACTTCTTCGTGCATGCTTTTACCGACGGCCGCGACACCGACCCCAAAAGCGGGTTGGGCTTTTTGCGCGACCTGGAAGGCACCCTTGCCCTGACGGGCGGAAAACTCGCATCTGTTACCGGCCGCTACTACGCCATGGACCGCGACAACCGCTGGGAACGGGTGAAGCTGGCTTACGATGCCATGGTACGCGGCGTGGGTGAACCCACTACTGACCCGCTGGGCGCCGTACAGAAATCCTATGACGCCGGCGTAACCGACGAATTCATCAAACCCATTATCGCAACGAACGGTGAGAATCAGCCGGTGGCTGCGATTGCCGGGGGCGACGTGGTGCTGTGCTTCAACTTCCGCACGGACCGGGGCCGCGAAATTACGCAGGCGCTGACGCAGAAGGATTTTCCGGAGCATGACATGCGGAAGCTGAACCTGTACTACGTGACCATGACCAACTACGACGATAAATTCCAGAACGTACAGGTCATTTTTGATAAGGACAACCTTCGGAATACCCTCGGAGAGGTGTTGGCCGCCGCCGGCAGGAAGCAGATCCGCATTGCCGAAACCGAAAAGTACCCGCACGTGACCTTCTTCTTTTCCGGAGGCCGGGAGAATGAGTTTGAAGGCGAAAGGCGGCTGATGTGCCCCTCGCCCAAAGTGGCTACCTACGACCTGCAGCCCGAAATGAGTGCCTTCGACATCCGCGATGCAATTGTGCCCGAACTACAGAAAGGCGAAGTGGATTTTGTATGCCTTAACTTTGCCAATGCCGACATGGTAGGCCATACCGGCGTGTTCGAAGCCGCCGTAAAAGCCTGCGAAGTCGTGGACCAGTGTGCCGCAGCCGTAGTGAAGGCCGCTTTGGATAACGGATACACAGTTTTGATCATCGCCGACCACGGTAACTCCGACTGTCTGATCAATCCCGACGGCAGCCCCAACACGGCGCATACCACCAACCCGGTGCCGTGCATACTGGTGGATAATGGCTATAAGGGCAAGATTACGGATGGCCGGCTGGGCGACATTGCCCCCACCATTCTGGCACTGATGGGCGTGCCCCAGCCCGCTGAAATGACCGGCCGCTCCCTGTTGAAATAGTAGGCCGACGGGAGAAGGCACGCATAAGATATAAGGCGGGAGACTAAGCAATGAGACGGACTGACGATCAGCAGAGAGCAGTTTTCTACTTGAATTTAATCCTTCCCGCATATACACTGCCCGGCTCCCGCGGACTACAAAAGTTTCCGGAGCTTTTGTAGTTTGTTACAGAAGGCGTCACAACCTCTCAGACAAGGAGGGATGCTCATCCCTTGCGTTCTGGTTTCCGGCAAGTTATGTCGCCTTCTGAACTTCTCCACTCCCGGCTTACGGGCACTTATAAGCAGCTGTCCGTTGTTGGGACAGAAATACCCGGGAGATAAATTATTCAATAAAAACAAAATGCCTGGAACAGGTGCTCCGTTACGTATTCAGTACACCATGGCCAAATTCTCAAGCGTAAGCCCCGTGAAACGTCTCCGGTTTCCGGTCTTCCGTCTCCTGTCTGCCATCTTACCTCTTCTGCTGGCCTCCTGCGGCGATGTGGCCGAAAGCACCGATAGCCGGTTTGTGGCCCTTGAGCCGCTGATCGATGAACAGGTAAAGCTGCTGCAAGCCCTCAATCCACAGGTGGAGAAGCGGATCGTGTCGGAGGGCAGTGAGGAAACGCAGACCTCCGGCAACATTGACTGGCAGAAAGAACTGTCGGCTTTCCGGCAGGCCGACCTCAGCAAGCCCGGCCTGCGGGGCGCCTACACCGTGCAGGAGGAGGCTCCCAACGTGCGGGTGTACCGGGTCAAACCCGGCGAAAAGGAAGACGTTCGCGAACTAAGGATTGTTTTTACCGGGGACAACCGCGTCAAATCCCTGCAGACGCTGGTGGAAGACCAGAACTATCTGTACCACACCCGCCGCACGTTTCACGTGGAATTTGCCGAAAGAAAAGACAAGTGGCTGCTGGATCAGTACCGGATTGATGGTTTCCAGAAAATGATGTGGAGCAGGGAGAAGCCCTTCTCTGTCCGCGCAAAGGTGCTCTGAGAAACAGTTTTAAGAGGCCGCCCCGCAGCTGCTGCCTGCCGGTTCACCAGCCGTGACGGGCTATTGGTTTCCGGCAACCCGGCAGGCATACTCCCGGTTTTGGAGCACAACTATTTTTTTAGAAAGACGTACACAATCTGTTATCCTTTCAGGAATCAGACAGGCAGGAGCAGAGCCGTGGCCTGTGCCGGATAATTTTCTTGCCCTGACTGATAGCTTTTCCGCGCTGCCTGTCGCGGGAAAGACGTTTTGCTGATCCCGGGGACCTTTACCACTACATATTTTCTTTCTGCCGGAAATGCTTTTCATATGAACAATCTTCAGGCAGGTACTTCGCCCCTGACCGGGAACCCGCTCCAGTTTGCCCATACTCTGCTTGGGGAACTGGAGGAGGGAGTAGCCACGCTGAACCACAGCAATCAGATCACCTACTGCAATGCGGCCTTTGAACAACTGGTACACAAACCGGCCCAGGCCATATACGGCTTTCTGCTGACTGACCTGTTTCCGGATGCCGGGCTGCCGGAAATTTTACCCGTCAGCGGCTACCGGCAGCAACTGGCCGGCTATCCGGGCAGTCCACTGTCACTGCAGGTGGTCCCGATCCCGGCGGAAGGAGCCCCCGATGCCGGCGGGAAGCTGGTGATTTTGAAAAAAACCGCAGATACCACCGGTAGTCCCCTCTCCCCGCAACTTTCCGGGAAAATACTGAGTGCCGCACCGGCTCTGGTAGCGGTATACGAAATTGCCTCCGGCGGGTGTATGTACGTCAACCAGACCGCCGCTCATACCCTCGGTTACCAGCCGGCCGAATGGACTGCCAGTGGACCGGATTTTGCCGTCAGCCTCCTGCATCCTGACGACGCCGCCCGGCTGATTGCCGGTGCCGGCAGCGTCCTGAGGGGATTGCATGCGGGCGAAACGGACCAGACCGGCAGTAGGCCAGACCTGCCCGAGTTCCGGATCAGGCACAAAAACGGAGATTGGAAATGGCTGCAGGTAGCCAGCATAATACCCGAACGGGACACGGCCGGCCGGTTGCAGCAGGTGGCCGTGGTGCTGGCGGACGTAACCGATTCCAGGAGCACCGGCGAGAAGATGATCCGCAATGAAGCCATGCTGGCCCGGGCGCAGGCAGCGGCCGGCTTCGGGCTATGGGAATATCACGTGGCCGACAGTCGCATGGAGTGGTCGGATGAAATGTACCGCATCTACGGGTATCAACCTGGCGAAGTGGAGGTGAGTCTGCAACTGTATGCCCGGGTGCTGCACCCGGAAGACTGCGCCCGGTTCAGGCAGGAAGTGGAGCAGATCATACGCGATCACCGCCCTTACACTGCCCAGCGACGCATTTTCCGGCCCGATGGCACCATGCGCTACCTGGTTTCCCGCACCGATCTGGTAAAGGATGAAGACGGCACCCTACTGAAAGTGATCGGATTTACGGTAGATGTGACTGACCTGCAACACGCCCGGCAGGAACTGAACGAAAAGGGGCATTTTATCGGCCGCATCACCGAAACCACCCCCGATGTGCTGTACATCTACGACCTGAAACAGCAGCGCAACGTGTACGCCAACCGCCGTTTGCCGGAAGTACTTGGCTTCACGCCAGAAGAAGTGCAGCAGATGGGCGACCGTTTTCTGGCCCTGTTTACCCACGCCGACGATTTTCCGAAAGTCCGGGAGGCAATGGAAAAGCTGGCCCTTGCTTCGGATACCGAGGTGGTTGAGGTAGAATACCGGATTATGGACCCGCAGGGAAACTGGCACTGGTTCTTTGACCGGACTACCGTATTCAGCCGTGACCCTGACGGATCGGTGCGGCAGGTGTTGGGCTCCTCGCAGGATGTGACCGACCGCAAGAAAGGCGCGGAAGAACTCCGCTACAAAAACCGCCTGATTGGTTTGATTCTCTCCGGCTTTCCGCTGGTTCTCAGCCGGATCAGCAAAGACGGTATTCTGCTGGAGGCAACCGGGCCGGGCCTGCGCAACATGGGCCTCTCCGAAAATCAGCCGGCAGGCCTCAATCTGCTCAGTCAGTACCCGGACATTGCGCCCTATATCCGGGAGGTGATGAAGGGCAACAAAGCCACCTTCTTATCCGAAATGGAGGTGGAGGGCGAAAAGAAATATTTCCAGAACTATTACTTCTACGATCAGGAGCAGGACTGCGCCGTAGGCTTTTCGGTAGATGTTACCGAACAGAAGGAAGCCGAGGAAAAGCTGGCCGAAAGCCGCCGGTTCATTGAGCAGATCACCAGCGCCATTCCGCAGATCATCTACGTGTTTGACCTGATAGAGGGACGCAATATCTACCTCAACCGGGAGGTGTATACCTCGCTGGGTTACTCTCCGGAGCAGATTGCCACCATGGGCAGCCGGGTGCTCGAAGAACTGCAGCCGCCCGAGGAGCGGGAAATGGTACAGCGGCACTTTGAACGGGTAGCCGTCATGCCCGATCAGGTACACGAACTGGAGTACCGGATGAAAGACGCCGGAGGCAACTGGCGGTGGTTCTACTGCCGCGACATTCTGTTTAAATCCACGCCTGAAGGCAAACCCTGGCAGGTACTCGGCTCCACCCAGGACATTACTGCCCGGAAAAGATCCGAGGAAGAACTTCGTTTCAAGAATAAAATCATTGAAGGCATCCTGTCCAATCTGCCGGTGATTCTGTGCCGGATTGATGAGGAAGGCGTAATCCGGGAGTCAGTAGGTGCCGGCCTGCGGCAGCTGGGCCGCCAGGATGGCGGGATCGTAGGAGAAAACGTGTTCACAAACCCGGGTTACGCGGGCGTATCGGCTTACATCCGGCGGGTGCTACAGGGCGGGAGCATTACTTTTGTGGGCCATCCGGTCCATCAGGGAAAATCTTTTTATTTTCTCAACTACTACTACTTTGACCCGGAGCAGCGGATGGCCGTGGGTTTTTCCCTGGATATTTCGCAGCAGAAGGAAACAGAAGAAAAGCTTAAAAGAAGCGAGGAGCAGTTGCGTGAACTGAACACCGGACTGGAGCGGCGGGTACAGGAACGCACCGCCGAACTGACGGCCAGCGAAGAACGGTACCGCGCCTTTGTGCAGCAGAGTTCGGAGGCCATCTGGCGGTTTGAGTTCGATGGAATCCGGGAGCTGGATACCTCCCTGCCGGAAGACGAACAGATTGACCTGATTTACCGGCACGCGTACCTGGCTGAGTGCAACGATACCATGGCGCAGATGTACGGCTACGACAATGCGCGGGAAATCACCGGCACCAGGTTTGCCGACCTTGCTCCCCCCTCCGAGCCGGCCAACGCGGATTTCCTGCGCAGTTTTATCCGGGCTGGTTACCGGCTGGCCAACGCCGAATCTGTGGAAGTGGACCGGGCCGGAAACCTGAAATACTTCCTCAACAACCTGACCGGGATTACCCGTGGAGGGAATCTGATCCGCGCCTGGGGCACGCAGCGCGACATCACCGACCGCAGACGGGCCGAAGATGCCCTCCGCACCAGCGAAGAACGGCTCGAACTCGCCGTACGGGCTGCCGGCATTGGTATATTTGACTGGCACATTCCCGAAGGCACTGTTATTCTCACCGGGCAGGAGGAAAGAATTTTCGGCATGGCCCAGGATTCATTTGAAGGCACTCTGCAGGGGTGGATGGATTTTGTGCTGCCGGAAGATTATCCCGGATTGTGGCACCAGTTGCAGTCGGGCATGGACCGGCGCGACCCCGGATTATACGCGCAGTACCGGATCAGCAGAACGGACGGCGAGATCAGATGGCTGGAGGCAGTCGGCAAGTTCATTTATGACAAATCCGGCACACCCATGCGGGCAGTGGGCATCAACGTAGACATTACCGGCCGTAAGCTGGCCGGGCAGGCACTGCGCGAAAGTGAATCGCGCTTCCGGCGGCTGTTTGAATCGGATATGGTCGGTATTCTCTTCAGCGACCGCACAGGTGTCGTTACGGATGCCAACAATGCTTTTCTGCACCTGCTGGGCTACACCCGCGAAGAGCTCAATGCCGGCCGGATCCGCTGGAAAGACATTACTCCCGCCGAGTACGCCACTCTGGACGAGGCAGCGGCTCAGGAACTGATTGCCAAAGGGCTGATTGCACCCTACGAGAAGGAGTACATCCGCAAGGACGGCTCCCGGGTGGCCGTGCTGATCGGGGCTACCCTGCTGAAGGAGGTCACTCCGGGCATTGCGGTAGGTTTCGTGCTCGACATCAGTGACCGCAAAAAAGCCCAGGAGCGGTTGCACCTGAGCGAAGAACGCTTCCGGCTGGTAGCAGAAGCTACCAACGAGGGAATCTGGGACTGGGAAATAAGCGCAGATAAAGTATGGCGCAACGAAGGATATTACAAGCTGTTTGGCTACGAGATCAGCGAGGCTGCCTCTGACTTTGAAAACTGGAAGATGCGGCTGCACCCCGAAGATGCCGAACGGGTGAAAAGGGGCGTGGAAGAAGCCCTGCACAGTGACCGCGAAAACTGGTCGGATGAATACCGCATCGGGCGGTCCGACGGCACGTATGCGTATATTATGGACCGCGCCTGCATCCTGCGCGACAAGCAGGGGCGTCCCCTCCGGATGATCGGCTCCAAAATTGACCTCACCCAACTGAAGGAAACACAGTCAGCTTTAGAGCAGCAGGCCATTGAGCTGAAGCAGTCCAATGCTGATCTGGAGCAGTTTGCGTATATTTCTTCCCACGACCTGCAGGAGCCGCTCAATACAGCAGCCAGCTTTGCCAAACTGCTCAGGCGGCGGTACGAAAATCAGCTGGATGATGATGCCAATGAATTCATCAACTTCATTACCGATGCAACGGACCGCATGAAGGGGATTATCCGGTCGCTGCTGGAATATTCCCGGATTTCCTCCGATGGCAGGCAACTCACCCAGGTGCCGGTTGATAAGGTGCTGGAAGAAGTACAGCAGAACCTGAAACAGCGGATCGCCGGATCAGGAGCCGTAATCCGGATAGGTATCATGCCCGGGGTGAGGGCCAACGAAGCCCAGATGCTGCAGTTGTTTCAGAACCTGATCGGCAACGCCGTTAAATTCCGGAGCAGTCAGCCACCGGAAATCACCATCCAGGCGGAGGAGCAGCCGGGTCACTGGCTTTTCAGCGTAGCTGACAACGGTATCGGCATGGACATGAAACACGCCGGAAAGAAGATATTTCAGGTTTTTCAGCGGCTGCATGCCCGTGATGAATACGAAGGAACGGGTATTGGCCTGGCCATCAGCAAAAAAATCGTGGAGCGGCACGGCGGTACGATATGGGCTGATTCCCAACCCGGTAAGGGAACTGTCTTCTATTTTACATTGAAGAAATAGTATTTAAAGGGGATATTAATTTTGCTGAAAGGTGAATTTAATAATAGCTTTATGGCTTCGCGACCTTCGGAGCCGGGTTCTTTTCAAGGAAAACACTCTTTTTGGGTCATTTTGCATCAGGAACCTAAAAGAATTTAAAGACTTATATTTGCCGCAACCAGCAATTACTCAGAACCCAGATGCCTTTGACCAATACTGTTTTGTTGATTGACGACGACGAGATCAACAATATGATTTGCACCAAAATCATCAGCAAGAATGATTTTGCGGGAAATATTGTGGCCTGTTCCAGTGCACGTCAGGGACTCAAATACCTGGAAGAAGCGCAGGCTGACTCCGGAAAAGATATGCCTTCGGTCATTTTTCTGGACATCAACATGCCGGTGATGAACGGATGGGACTTTCTGGATCAGTACAGGCAGATGGCTCTGCTGCGGGATAAGAAGATCATTCTGATCATGTTGTCTTCCTCCTCTTCATCAAGCGACCTGACCCGCGCAAAAAGTTACCCGCAGGTTTCTGACTACATTACCAAGCCCCTTACGGCCACGCATCTGCATCAGATAAGGGAAAAATTCTTCAGGCATCCAAACGGCAGCAATGCATAGCAACAGCTTTCCGGCGGAAGACTGGATCAGGAAATTAAACCTGCAACCTCACCCTGAAGGAGGCTACTACGCCGAAACCTACCGCAGTCCGGAAACTATTGCCGCGGCGCACCTGCCCGGCCGCTACACCGGAAGCCGTTCTTTTGCCACGGCTATTTATTTTTTGGTGAAAGGCGGCTCTTTTTCCTCCCTGCACCGCATTCAGTCCGACGAACTCTGGCACTTTTACGCTGGCAGCCGCCTCACCGTATATTCCATAGATCCGGAAGGAAATCTGGCGGAAATTCTTCTGGGGTCAGATGCCGGAGCGGGAGAAACTTTTCAGGGCGTTGTGCCAGCCGGCTGCTGGTTTGGCTCTAAAGTACCTGACGCTGACGGCTACGCCCTTGTCGGCTGCACCGTAGCTCCCGGGTTCGACTTTGCCGATTTTGAACTGGCCGACCGGCAGGCCCTTATCCGGCAATTTCCCCAACACGCCGGAGTAATCCGTTCTTTGACAAGAGAGTAACCAGACAATTTTAAATTCTGAATTTTAGATTTTAAATGTGGATTTAATACTGACTCGGTGGCAGGTGGTCCAGGCGTGGACGCCTGAACCAGTGCACCTCTGCTGATTCAGGCGTCCACGCTTGAATCAGCAGAGTAAAGCAGTCCGCTGACCCTCAGTCTTGCGGCAGTAAAAGGAGAAAAATTAACCGAATAACCAATAACTACTTATCTCTCCTCAGGACCTGACCCGGATGCTCTCCATGATGGCTTGGGCAGTGGGTTGCCATTTGGCCTGCCCCTGCGCCGGACAGGTGAAGTTGAACACCAGAATCTTGCCGCCCTGCACTGTATACTGGATATATGAATACTGCCGTTTGGCACCGCCACTCCGCGGTTTGCCTTCCGGGTCCACGTCCGTTACTTCCGACACGAATTCAAACACGATAAACTCCCGGTCATTAATGGTGGCAATTTTATCCTGAATAAAGGTCACTTTGCCGTGCAACCCGGCAATGCTGCCTTTGTAGACGCCCTTCAGCATGGGCAGGTCCGCCTGACGCCACCGGGTTTCAGTCTGGTTGAAGCCGAAGTCCACCACCCGGTCCGGATTGGTGTACATGGCCGTAGGGTGCCTGGCGGTCAGGTATTTGTCGGCGATTTCGTCGTCGGTCATCGGCCGGAAGCTTTTGGGAAGGGAAAGGGTTACTTCTTTGGTGATCTTTGTTTTCACCATTTTGCCCTCATCGGGTCCGCTCCAAAAGAGCAGAAGGCTTATCAGCAGGTAATTCATATTGAGTAGCAGGACGTTAGTGTTCAGTAATGAGATTACAACGAAAAAGGGTACCCTTCTATTCGCACAGCCTGCAAATCTACGAAACCCCGGACTCAGGCAGATGGTCTGGCATGGCATAGCTAATTTCTCCTGGTGCTTTGATTGGATTTCACCAAAACTTTCCTAAAATTGCAATATCAAGTCAATTACCCTCAAAGCGTAATTGGTTTATAAAGAAGGAGGGAGAGAATAGGCTCTGCGAACTCCTGGCAACCTGCCCCTGAGGTAAGGTGCTAATTCCTACCTAAAGTAACTTTAGGAAATATAAAATCAGTTACAACATGTATACTCCAGCCCATTCCGGTTTTTTTATACAGGCATTGTGGCCTGATGCATTCCCGTTGTCTGATTTCCCGGACAGGATTTTTCGCTGCCGCCATCAGCTCCGCTTTCCTTCCATATAACCCATCATCCACCAGCGGGCCTGATCAGACACCTGCACTTCCGACTGACCATCTCTATATCAACTTAAGTAGTTAACCTAAAACAAACCTCATCAACAAACTTCATTAGCCATGTCTCAGAATCTTCACTTCGAAACCCTGCAGCTGCACGCCGGCCAGGACGTTGACCCCACTACCGGTTCACGCGCCGTGCCCATTTACCAGACCACTTCCTACGTGTTCAAAAACTCCGAACACGGAGCCAACCTGTTTGCCCTCAAGGAGTTTGGCAACATTTACACCCGCATCATGAACCCCACCACCGACGTGTTTGAAAAACGCGTGGCGGCCCTGGAGGGGGGCGTGGCAGCCCTTGCCGTAGCCTCCGGGCAGGCGGCTCAGTTCATTGCACTGAACAACATTCTGCAGGCAGGAGATAATTTCCTGTCCACTTCTTTCCTGTACGGCGGCACGTACAACCAGTTCAAGGTTTCCTTCAAGCGCCTTGGCGTGGAAGTCCGCTTTGCCGACGGTGACAAAGCCGAAAGCTTCGAGCGGCTGATCGACGGCAAGACCAAAGCCATTTATCTGGAGACCATCGGTAACCCCGGCTTCAACGTCCCTGACTTTGACGCCATTGCCGCCCTGGCCCGCAAGCACGATTTGCCGCTGGTGATAGACAATACCTTTGGGGCTGGCGGCTATTTATTCCGGCCCATCGAACACGGCGCTAACGTAGTCGTGGAATCCGCCACCAAATGGATCGGCGGCCACGGCAACAGCATCGGCGGCGTGATTGTAGATGCCGGCAACTACAACTGGGGCAACGGTAAGTTCCCGCAGTTTACCGAGCCGGCTGAAGGCTATCACGGCATGAAGTTCTGGGACATTTTCGGCAGCAACGGACCTTTCGGCAACATTGCCTTTATCATCCGGGCCCGCGTGGAAGGCCTTCGCGACTGGGGTCCGGCCATCAGCCCGTTCAATTCCTTCCTGCTGATTCAGGGCATTGAAACCCTTTCGCTGCGGGTAGACCGCCACGTACAAAATGCCCTGGAACTGGCAAAGTGGCTGGAGGCCCACGAGGAAGTGGAACTGGTGCAGTATCCTGGTCTGGAAAGCAGCCCTTACCACCAACTGGCGAAAAAGTACCTCAAGCGCGGTTTTGGCGGCATGTTGTCATTTAAAATTAAAGGTGGACGGCCGCAGGCGGAGAAGTTCGTAAACGGCCTGAAGATGATCAGTCACCTGGCCAACGTCGGCGATGCCAAGACGCTGATTATCCACCCGGCATCTACCACGCACCAGCAGCTATCGGAGCATGAGCAGTCCGCTGCCGGCGTTGATCCCAATCAGCTGCGCATTTCCGTCGGCATTGAGCACATTGATGATATCAAAGCCGACATTGAGCAGGCTTTTGAAGCAGTAAGAGCCGGCGCATTGCTGGAAATATAATAATAGTCATAAGTCGCCAGTCGTAAGTGCTGAGTGGGCAGTTGGCAGGAGCCGCCGGCTTACTACCGGATGCTCCTTACAACTTAACAACTTACCACTGGCGACTTATGGCTTTTAAACAAAATGTCTTTTGAGAACAAAGTATTCAGAGGTCAGGGAGCCATTTACGCTGGAGTGCGGAGCGGTGCTGCCCGGTTTGCAGATCGCCTACACCACGGCGGGAACATTGAACCCGGAGAAGGATAATGTGATCTGGATTTGCCACGCCCTTACCGCCAACGCCGACCCTACGGAATGGTGGCCCGGTCTGGTGGGGACTGGTAAATTATTTGATCCGGCGGTGCATTTCATCGTATGTGCCAATATGCTGGGCTCCCACTACGGCTCTACGGGGCCGCTGTCGGAAAATCCGGCTACGGGTGAACCTTATTACCACCAGTTTCCGGAAGTAACCATCCGGGACATGGTCGGTTCCCTGGATTTGCTCCGCGTGGAACTCGGCATCCACAGGATTCACACCTGCATCGGTGGATCCATGGGTGGCCAGCAGGCGCTGGAGTGGGCCATTGTGCAGCCGCAGCTGATCGAAAACCTGGTGCTGATTGCCACCAACGCGCAGCATTCGGCGTGGGGAATCGCCTTCAATGAAGCGCAGCGGATGGCCATCGAAGTAGATTCTACCTGGCCCGAACGCAGTCCGTATGCCGGCCTCAACGGCATGAAAGCCGCCCGGGCAACAGCTCTGCTGTCTTACCGCAATTATGAGACCTACCTGAAGACCCAGACATCCTACGAACCTGAGCGCACGGACAATTACCCGGCTTCCTCTTATCAGCGGTATCAGGGGGAGAAGCTGGCGCGGCGCTTCAATGCTTTTTCGTACTGGATTCTGTCCAAAGCCATGGATTCGCACCATGCCGGCCGCGGCCGGGGCAGCGTAACTGCTGCTTTGCAGGGCATAAAATCACGTACGCTGGTCATTGGCATTGCGTCGGATGTGCTGTTTCCGGTGGAAGAGCAGCGGCTGCTGGCGGCTTACATTCCCGATGCCCACTACGAAGAGCTTGAATCGCTTTACGGGCACGATGGTTTTTTGATCGAATGTGACCAGATAACGGCCCATTATCAGACATTTCTGAAAGCCTCTTTCCCGATTACCACCAGAAGAGACGTTGAATTTTAAATTTTGAATGCTCAATGGAGCAAAACAAGTCATATTAGTTTACTTACGGCTCGTTCAACCCTGAGCACGGGGCATTACGAATTTACCATATTAACTATTGTAAGCACATGAATGGATTGAAGATCGGCCTTTTTGGGTTTGGCTGCGTAGGGCAGGGACTCTACGATATCCTGAACCAGAACGAGGGTTTCCGGGCCGAAGTCGTAAAAATCTGCGTAAAAGACCCGCACAAGGCCCGTCCGCTGAGCGACAGCTACTTTACTTTTGACAAAGAGGAAATTCTTGGCAATCCGGAAATCAATCTGGTCGTGGAGCTGATCAACAATGCCGGTGAAGCTTACGACATTGTGACCACCGCCCTGAAGCGGGGCAAAACCGTGGTGACGGCCAATAAGAAAATGCTGGCCGAGCACCTCGAGGAACTGGTAGCCCTGCAGGGGGAGTACGGCACGCCGCTGCTCTACGAAGCCTCCGTGTGCGGCAGTATTCCAATCATCCGTAATCTGGAAGAGTATTACGACAACGAACTGCTGCATTCCGTGTGCGGCATCATCAACGGCTCTTCCAACTATATTCTCTCCAAGGTATTCAGCGAAGGGCAAACCTACACTGCGGCGCTGAAGAAGGCGCAGGAACTGGGCTTTGCCGAAACTGATCCTACCCTGGATGTCGGCGGCTTCGATGCCCTCAACAAGTTATGTATCCTGGTGGCACATGCCTACGGACTTTTTGTGAAGCCGGAGGAAGTGTTCAACTTCGGAATTCAGTCCCTGTCGGCCCACGACTTTCAGTTTGCCCGCGAAAAAGGTCTGAAGATCAAACTGCTGGCTCAGGTGCAGAAAGTAGACAGCGGAACGGTTACGGCTTTCGTGATTCCGCAGCTGGTGCGGCCGGATGATTATCTGTACAATGTCGAAAACGAATACAACGGCGTAACGGTGCAGGCTGCCTTTGCCGACCGGCAGTTTTTCATGGGCAAGGGAGCCGGGGGACACCCAACCGGTTCGGCGGTGCTGTCCGACATTTCGGCCAGCCGTTACGCCTACCGCTACGAGTACAGGAAGCTGTCGCAGCACAAGAACCTGACGTACACGACCGCCGTCACGCTGGAAATTTACCTCCGCTACCACGACGAAGCGGATCTGGAACTGCTGCAGTTGGGTTATATTTCCGAGAAGTACAGCGGCCGCAACTTCCACTACGTCATCGGCGAAGTGTCGCTGGCGCACCTGCTGACCATCAGGGAAGAACTGGCCAGCCGTGACCTGTTCATCGCCAGCACCGGCCGCAAGGTAGAACCGGTGCGGGAGAAGGTATTGGTGGAGGAGGCTTTGCTGAGGCAGGTTATGTAGAGAGACTGGAGAGGACAGTGGGAAATTTAATTTAAAAGTTATTTGCTCGGAGGTATAGAATTAATCTGATAAAAAGAGCAGTATTTACAGATCAGAGTCACCAACATAACTTGTCATCCCGAAGGGATCTTCGCGGTGACCGATATTCTTTCCTTTGCGGCACGAAGATCCTTTCAGGATGACGTAAAGAGGATGGGTGGTGAATTTTCAAAGCGTAGTAAAAACAAAAAGTCCCTGACAGTGCAGGGACTTTCTTATGTCAAAAACCCGGACTTCTTCCAGAATACCAGTATCTGCTCTTTTGCAGCATCTCCTGTCTCCTATCTGAAATCTCCCGTCCGGTTTATATTTCAGAATCAATGTAACGCCTGGTCACCGAGCCGTAAGAATCAATGCGCCGGTCGCGGAGGAAGGGCCAGTGGGTACGGTAATGCTCGGTGTCGGAAAGCGTAAGTTCCTGCACGTGTACTTCTTCCCCTTCGTGGGATGCCTTGTACAGCAGCCTTCCGAACGGATTGGCAATGAAAGAACCTCCCCAGAACTGCATGTCACCTTCCCGGCCGGTCCGGTTCACCGATACCACGTGTACGCCATTGGCAACGGCGTGTGAACGCTGGATCGTTTGCCAGGCATCGTACTGCTCATTGTTGGTTGCTTCTTCCTGGTGCACCGACCAGCCGATGGCCGTCGGGTAAACCAGCAGTTCGGCACCCATCAGGGCCGTGATGCGGGCTGCTTCCGGGTACCACTGGTCCCAGCAGATGAGCACGCCCACTTTGGCGTATTTGGTCTCGAACACCCGGTAGCCTAAGTCGCCGGGCGTAAAGTAAAATTTCTCGTAATAACCGGGATCATCGGGGATGTGCATTTTCCGGTACTTGCCCAGGTACTTGCCATCCGCGTCCAGCACGGCAGTCGTGTTGTGGTAAACACCCTCGGCCCGCTTCTCGAACAGCGAAGCCACGATGACTACGTTCAGCTCCTTAGCCAGTGAACCCAGCGCATCCGTAGACGGGCCGGGAATCGGTTCGGCCAGCTTGAAGTTGTTATAATCCTCAACGTCGCAGAAGTACAGCGAACGGAACAGCTCTTGCAGACAAACGAGCTGGGCTCCTTTGGCGGCCGCTTCACGAATCTTGTCCTGAGCCTTGATCAGGTTCTCCCGGGGATCGGCACTACAGCTCATCTGCACCAGACCGACTTTTACATTTTTTTGCACTGTTGGGCGTATGATCAGGTTTTGCTTGTTAAACTACGTTTGGGGCAGGGTTTCTCCCGGACCATCTTCATTACATCACAACCGCAAAAGTAGTTCAGCTTTACCCGAAAAAATAGTCGCTTACAGCTGACCAGAAATAGTTCAGCGCTGCCGGGTTCCCTGCGGGAGCGGCTTTACCGGGCGGGTCAGTTCACGCGGCGGCCGGTCAACCAGTAAGTCGTCGAGTCCGTTGCCGCTGGGCGGATCAAAAGTAGGAAATACAGCGTCTACCGGTGTACCGCCATCATCATCATTGTGCGGCGGAAAATAGCTTCTCCGCAAGGCTTTAAACAGCACCCAGGTCAAGGCAGCAAAGCTTAATATAAACAGAAGAAAATATTTGAGTGTCATAGTATCCGGTATTCTTATTTTATCTAACGAACCCCTCCACAAGTTTCTACTGATTTGCTGCCAACTTGGTTGCCTGTTTGCAGATAAATCCTCGCGGGAAGATAAAGCTATAAAATATTACACACAATATCAACCTGATTTTCTCCCGAATGTTAATATTCAGGCGGATAATTTCTGCAAAAAGGGAAGATAAAATTATTTCTTTCCAGCCAGTTGACCGCAGGCGGCATCAATATCCTTTCCGCGGCTGCGGCGGACATTCACCACTACTCCTTTATTTTCCAGAAACTGGCTGAAGCGGTCCAGTGCATCGGAGGTAGTGTTCTGGTAACTGGCCTGCGCAATGGGGTTGTACTCGATGATATTCACCTTGCAGGGCGTGTGTTTGGTAAACTCGTACAGCTCCCGCGCATCGTCCGGCGTATCGTTGAAATTATGGAACACGATGTATTCGTACGTGACCCGGGTACCCGTTTTTTTGTAGAAATACTGCAAGGCTTCCTTCAGGGCGGCCAGTGTGTTGCTTTCGTTGATGGGCATGATCTGGTCGCGCTTCTGGTCGTTGGCCGCGTGCAGGGAAAGTGCCAGGTTGAATTTCACCTGATCGTCACCCAGTTTCTTAATCATCTTGGCGATGCCGGCCGTGGAAACGGTGATCCGCTTCGGTGCCATATTGAGCCCCTCCGGTGAAGTAATCCGGTCAACCGAAGCCAGCACATTGGCGTAGTTGAGCAGGGGTTCGCCCATGCCCATGTACACGATATTGGTCAGCGGCGTCTGGTAGTGTTCCCCGGCCTGTTGTCTGATTTTTACGACCTGGTCGTATATCTCGGAGGCCTCCAGGTTACGTTTCCGGTCGAGGTAACCGGTGGCACAAAACTTACACGTAAGCGAGCAGCCTACCTGCGACGATACACAGGCCGTCATCCGGTCGTCGGCGGGGATCAGCACGCCTTCGATCAGGTTGCCGTCGTGGAGCCGGAAGGCGTATTTGATGGTCTGGTCGCGGCTCACCTGCTTGTTTTCCACGAGCAGGGTATTGATCACAAATTGTTCCTTCAGAAATTCCCGCAGGTTAACCGACAGGTTGGTCATCCGGTCAAAATCCGTCGCCGACTTCTTCCAGAGCCACTCGTGTACCTGCTTTGCCCGGAAGGCGGGTTCTCCGTTGGCCGTAAAAAATGCCTTCAGTTCATCCAGTGACAGCTTACGGATGTCTTTGCGGCCGGCCTGCGTTGTGGTTTCGTTTGGTAGGGTAAGGGTCATTATGCAAAAATAGTATAAATCAATTCGTTACAATCAGATAAAGGAAAAGCGGCTTCGCAGCCGGAAGGCCCGCCTTCAGACAACAACCGCGGAAAGTGAAAGATTCTACCAATCGCCGGGAAATTGCCGGAAAACTGGTTTTCGGGAAACAGCTAAAATTAAGTCCGGGGAGTTCTTTGTTATTTTCCGGCCTTGCCAGGAGGAGGAAATGCTTTGGTTCTCCCGGATTCTGCAGGTGCAGGGGCTCCCCTCCTCGGGAGGGGCCGGGGGTGGGTCCCGGACTACCTGCGGATGGTGATCAGCAATTTCCAATACTGGAACAACCCACCCCCAGCCCCGGCACAGGCTGTTCCGGAGACGGCCGGCAATTGCTGAGTTTGCCTTGGATTTCTCTGACCTGCGCTATTTCACAGGCTAAACACATTCGGGACGGGCTGTCGTATATTTGCGGAACAGTATCTTTCCAAAACCTCCGGTGTTGGCTCATTACCTCCTTCATAGCCTGCTGCTGCTCCTGCTGGCATACCTCCTCTACCGCCGGTACGCCCACAGTCCGCTGCGAAAGTTTTTTCTGCCGGCGCTGGCGGTGCAGCTGGCCGCCGGCGTAGCGGTTGGGCTGGTATATACGCATTACTACCCCTACGGCGGTGATACTTTTCTCTTTCACAAGGAAGGCTCCGTGCTGGCTGCCTGGGCCGGAGGAAACTTTCCGCAGTACCTGCGGTTTCTCTTTACCAGCTACCTGCCCGATCCGGAAGTGGCCCGTCAGCTCACTTTCATCACCCAGCCGCGTGCTCTGGTGATGGCTAAAGTGGTAAGCGTGCTGCATCTGACCACGGGCAGTAATTACTGGCTGTCGGGTGCCTGGCTGTCGCTGTTGAGCTTCTGGGGCGGCTGGCGGCTGGCGGACCGGCTTGCTCTTCTCTTTCCGAAACATGCAATAGGGGCGGCCTTCAGCTTCTTGTTTTTTCCCTCGGTGGTGTTCTGGACTTCCGGCATACTGAAAGAAACCTTGTCGGCCGGCATCATCGGGCTGGTGTGTGCTTTTTTTCTCCGGTACGGGTACCAGCCGCGGATAAACCGGGACGGAAAAGCTTTGCTGCACGGTGTTCTGGCGGCCATCGGGCTGGCAGTGCTCTGGCAGTTGAAATTCTACTACTGCGCCGTGCTGGTGCTATGCCTCCTGAGCTTCCTGATCAGCAGGGGCGCAGCCGGCCGGTTCGGGGTGAACTCAGTACCCGGACAGTGGGTGCTGTTTGAAATGGTGCTTGTCAGTTTGGTGGGTCTGGCTTTTCTGCTGCCGGGGCTTTCGCTGCAGAGCTTAATGGCAGCCATTGTGCAGAATCACGATGCGCACCTACCGGGGGGGGTGGCCGATCCGCCTTTGGTTTATGAGTCATTGCAACCGGCGTTGAGCAGCTTTTTCCTTCATGCGCCGAAGGCACTGGTGGCGGGCTTGTTCCGGCCGTTGCCATGGGAGGCAGACAATGCATTCGGGATCTGGGTGGGGATTGAAAATATTTTGCTGCTGCTGGCTGCGGGATGGGCTTCATTACGCCTTCTGCGCCGGAAGTTCAGCATCCGGCCGCACTTTCTGCTGCTGCTGGGTACGCTGCATTATATGGTACTGCTGGCGGTGGTGTTGTCGCTGGCAGCACCTAATTTCGGCGAAATGTCGCGGTACAAGGTGGCGTACCTGCCGTTTTTCGCATTTGTAATATTATTGGCATTGCCGCCGGTGGGGAAGGGAAGTCTGGGGGCAGAGAGGTAAGTAACGGGATGTGGCTAACCTGCGCCGTGGCTCTATACGTCAGATTTGTGCATTTGCGGCCCGGTGATTGGAGTAGGCGATGTTAGCAGTGGTTTGTTTTGCTCTATTCGATGTCTCCTAGTGGTTTCGAAGAGTGATGTACGGTTAACACGTCTATTCTGTCTTCGCTACTTATCTCATAGATTATCCGGTAGTTGCCCTCTATTTAGTTTAGTTGCCCTCTATCAGTTCCCGTATCCTGTCACTGTTCCTCTCGGGTACCATTCTGCCAATCCTTGGCATTGTTTTCAGTACATTGGTTTTGTTGAAAAGCCTGGATACAATAGTAGCAGCATATTTTTCTGAGTAGCCGCTGCTGTATTGGGCTATATTGGTCAAGTCTTCTATGGCTTGCTCTGTCCAAATTACTTTAACCATTTCTCCAATTTCTTCTTGGCTTGCTCTTCTGTATACACTTTTCCTGCTTGTGCTTGCCGTTGTCCCTCTTCAATTTTGTGCAGAATCATCAATCGTTCAATCAATCCGTCTACTGAAAACTCATCAGGCATAGTTTCAATTATCTGCGCTTTTTTCATCTGTCTGTTAGTTGCTTTGCCTGAATCTACGAAAATTTGCACGTTTTGTCTGATTTTCATCACTGCTGACACCCCAATAAACGACACGGGGAGCAAAGTTACTTTGCTCCCCGTGTCGTTTATCTGTAAAATGTATTCAACTCCAATTCCTGGGAAGAAAAATCTGTAACCTCCCGTCTTCCAACTAGCATAAATACGGCTGCAGCAGCGACACGCCGTTGATGGAACGGAGCTTCTTCAGCGCGTTTTCCTTAATCTGGCGCACCCGTTCGCGGGTCAGGCCGAGGTCTTCGGCGATGTCTTCCAGCGACTGATTGTACTCGCAGTTGAGGCCGAAGAAGCGGCAGATGATTTCGCTCTCACGGTCAGAAAGCGTAGAGAGCAGACGCTTCAGTTCGATTCTGAGGGAGTCAATGTTTTCCAGTGACTTATCAGCGGCAGAGGAGTCGGGGTTGCGCAGTACGTCAAGCAGCGTTCCTTCTTCGCCTTCTTCAAACGGCGCATCAAGGGAAGACTGACGGATGGAGGCCGTGTTGGCACTCTTGATGTCGTCCACGGAGATGCCAAGGTATTCGGCCAGTTCTTCGTGGGTAGGCTCGCGCTCAAAGCGCTGTTCGATGATGGACGTTGCCTGGTTCAGTTTGGACAGTTCACCGATTTTGTTGGCGGGAATACGGACGAGGCGGGAGTGGTCGGCAAGGGCCTGCATGATCGACTGACGGATCCACCAGACGGCATAAGAGATAAACTTGAATCCCTTGGTTTCGTCAAACATGCGGGCGGCTTTGATGAGCCCGAGGTTGCCTTCATTAATCAGATCATTGAGGGGCACTTTGCTGTGATGGTACTGCTTGGCTACGGATACCACAAACCTGAGGTTTGCTTTTACGAGTTTCTCCAGCGCCTGCTGGTCACCCTGCTTGATGCGGCGGGCCAGATCCACTTCCTGATCGGCAGTCAGCAATTCTACTTTCGAGATTTCGTTGAAGTACTTCTCAATGGTAGCACTATCCCGGTTGGTGATCTGATTGGTAATTTTTAGCTGTCTCATCGTTAAACGTCCTGCCTCCTGTGATTTTTAAATGGAACAAATAAGGTGGTACTCCTGAAGAGTGTGCGAATTTAGCAGCATAAGTATCCGAAAGAAAACAATTTATTTGCTTTTACTGCCTCCTTCCCGTTTACCGGCCCATGCCCGCGTATGCTGCTGTGGTTACCTGTAGAATTTTACTTAACCCCGCTGATTACCATATTTGCCTGGAATAGCACAAATGGATGTAGCAGAACGACTCGTTAAAGCTTTTTCTGATGCAACTCCGGGAAGGCTGGCTGAGTGGCAAATGCGAAATTTGGTGCAAAATGGGCAAAAGTATTACACGCCGGTCAGGGATGCACAAAATTTGCACTCCGCCAATACCGTTGGAGGCAGCAAGCGGTAAAGGAATCAACTGGTTGGGGGTTTTCTATTTGCTGCCCTGGCCGAAGTTTCGCGGAAATGAAAAGCAACTGCTATCGGCTCCTTTGCGTTAACACGTCCAGAACTATTATCTGAAAGACAATGAGAGATACCACCGTAACCAAAATTGATTCTGCCCATTCACCCAAAGGTGAGAACGGCGAAAAATACCTTGCCTCCGGCAAAACCATTTCCATGCGCATGTGGGAAAACGAACAGCCCACTGACGACAAGGCGGAAGTAGCCCGCCCCTACGAGACAGTGGGATACGTGATCAGCGGCCGCGCCGAACTGCACATTGAGGGCCAGATGGTGCTGCTGGAGCCGGGTAACTCTTACGTAGTTCCCAAAGAAGCAAAACACACGTACAAGATTCTGGAATCTTTCACCGCGGTTGAAGCCACCTCTCCCCCGTATCAGGTGCACGGCCGGGAGGATAAGTAATTACGAATTACATTCTCTTTATATGCTCACATACGCTACCGCAGGGCTCAGCCTTGCGGTAGTTTGGTATTACCCGCAAAGGCAGACCATTCTGATCCTGGCGTAGTTTCGATTTTCAGCGTTACTCAATCCGCTGCCCTTCTGCTCCTGATTCCCGGCTTCTGCCAATACACAGCAGACCCATTCGTAATTAGTCATTCGTAATTATCTAAAGTGCTGGTGATTTATTTGGGTAATGTGTAGTTTTGGCGGATTTAATTTTACAAGCCATGTCTGCACCTACCACGCTTTCCCTCCTGTCTGACCGCATCAATGCGCTGTCTGAGTCCCAAACGCTGGCAATGACCAAAAAAGCCCGCGAACTGGCCGCTCAGGGCATTAAAGTAATCAGCCTGAGTATCGGTGAACCCGATTTTCAGACCCCGCAGCACATCAAGGACGCCGCAAAAAAGGCCATTGATGACGGATTCAGTTTCTATACGCCTGTATCCGGTATTCCCGAGCTTCGGTCTGCCATTGCCGGCAAGCTGCGCCGGGAAAATAATATTGACTGGAAAGCCGAAAACATTGTGGTATCCACCGGAGCCAAGCAGTCACTGGCCAACGCCCTGATGTGCCTGGTGAACCCCGGCGACGAGGTGCTGATCTTTTCGCCCTTCTGGGTGAGTTACAGTGAGATGGTAAAACTGGCGGAAGGTGTGCCGGTGCAACTGGACGGTCCGCTGGAAAACGACTTTAAGGCCACGGCCGGGCAACTGGAAGAAGCCATCACGCCCCGTACGAAGGTGGTAATGCTTTCATCGCCCTGCAACCCTACGGGCTCGGTGTTTTCCGAAACCGAACTGCGGGCCATCGGCGAGGTGATTGCCCGTCACGAGAACATCTTCGTGCTGGCCGACGAGATTTACGAATACATTGTTTTTGACGAGAAATTTTTCAGCCTCGGCTCCATTCCCGAAATCAAGGACCGCGTCATTACCATCAACGGCTTTTCCAAAGGATTTGCCATGACGGGCTGGCGGCTCGGTTACATGGCAGCCGCCAAATGGATTGCCGATGCCTGCGACAAACTACAGGGCCAGATTACATCAGGGGCTAATTCCATCACCCAGAAAGCTGCCGTAGCCGCCCTCAACGGCGACATGGGTCCTACGCGGGAAATGGCCGAAGCCTACCGCCGCCGCCGCGACCTGGTCGTCGGACTGCTGAAGGAAATTCCGGGCCTGAAAGTGCCGGTGCCGCAGGGTGCGTTTTACGCCTTTCCCGATGTAAGCTACTACTTCGGCAAGTCCGACGGCCAGACTACGATTGAGAATGCGGAGGACCTGAGCATGTACCTGCTCAACACCGGCCACGTAGCCACGGTTACGGGAGATGCTTTTGGTGCCCCCAACTGCATCCGGCTGTCTACGGCGGCTTCCGACGAGAATCTCCGCGAAGCCCTGCGCCGCATCAAAGAGGCTCTGGGCAAGTTAAAATAGCGGTTAGCTGGTTGACCGTTAGCGGCTGGCTGTTCAGATCATTCCGTTTCCTGTTTCCAATCCCCCGGCGGCGACTCATGCATCCGGGGGATTTTATTTTTCCTTCCGGCAAAACGGGCGTAAGTTGTAACCGCTTTATAGGAAAAATTCGTTTATCCCGGTGTAGATTTGCCGGACCAATGCCCGGACTATGACACTTCAGCAGCTTTTTGACGCTTTCAACAACCTGAATGTACTGATAATCGGGGATGTGATGGTGGATTCCTACTCGTGGGGAAATGTAGAACGCATCTCTCCGGAAGCCCCGGTGCCCATCGTGCACGTACAGCGGACTGAAAAGCGGCTCGGTGGCGCGGGCAACGTAGCCCTCAACGTAAAAGCCCTTGGTGCCCGGCCCGTTCTCTGCGCCGTGACTGGCAATGACGGTGAGGGGCAGGAATTTATGCGGTTGCTCAGCGAAAACGACATGACGCAGGATGGTATTCTGTGCTGCTCCAGCCGGCCTACTACCGTGAAGCACCGGATTATTGCCGGCTCCCAGCAGATGCTCCGCGTGGATTCGGAAGTAGACCACGTAATTTCCGAAGAAGAAAAATCTGCTTTTCTGGATAAAATTTCGCGGCTGATGCCCGCCTGCGACGTGGTGATCTTTGAAGATTACGACAAAGGCGTACTCGATGAGCGGGTAATTTCGGAGACCATCCGGCTGGCCAAGAAATACGGCGTTCCTACGATTGTAGATCCGAAGAAGCGTAACTTCCTGCACTACCAGCAAGCCACGCTTTTCAAGCCAAACCTGAAAGAACTGCGCGAAGGACTCAAGATTGACTTTGACCCCCGCCAGACTTCTGATCTGGAGAAGGCAGTCAATCAACTGAAAGACAAGCTGAACCTTAAAGGGGTACTGGTGACGCTGTCTGAACGGGGCGTTTTCATTGATTTTGAAGGGCAAAAGCACCTGGTGCCGGCCCACGTGCGGCAGATCTCCGACGTATCCGGGGCGGGAGACACCGTGGTCAGCATTGCTGCCCTGTGTCTGGCGCTGAAAATGCCGCCTCCTCTGCTGGCCGGGCTGGCCAATCTGGGAGGTGGGCTGGTGTGCGAACATGCCGGAGTCGTGCCGGTGAACAAGCACGAACTGTACCGGGAGGCCGCGGAGCACGGGGTTTTTGACCGGTATCTGACCCACAGCGTGTAAATGAGCAAAGGCGGGATTACTCCCGCCTTTGCTCAGAACATCTTGTCCATCATATCTTTGGCCTTCACGCGCAGTTCTTCAAGTTTTACCTGCGCTTCATCTTTCAGTTCTTCAAACTTTACCTGCGCCTGCTCCCGGAAGATATTGGCCCGGTCCTTCATCACCTCGTTATAATCAAATTCCTTTCCGTCCAGCAGGCCAGTCAGCTGGGACCCTACTGAATCGGGAAGTTTGGTTTTGATAAATTCCAGCGTAGCCATGAATGCTGACTGCGCCTGCTCATGCGTTATGCCAGCTCTTGTGGCAATTTCGCTGATCATATGATCAGTGGTCCCGTGGTTGTTCATAGTGGTATGCAGATTGTGGCGGAGAGAAATTTACGGAAAAAATAACCGGCTGATGGTGAATTCCTTATTTATTTTATCCGGGGAGTGTCCATACCTGAATGGATAGATAGTCCCTTGTCCTTTCAAAGGAGCGGTTCTCCAGGCCGGCCAGACTTCCCTCCTCCGGAGGGGCCGGGGGTGGGTTGTTGCTCAGTTGACTCTCAATTTTTCAATCCCTTTCTGAAAAATGAGCCTTTCCTGCCCCTGAAAGCGACACCAGTACGGATTCGGAGGGGTAACCCACCCCCTGACCCCTCCGGAGGAGGGGAGTCCGGCCGACCTGTCAACGGGTACGGTTCATGCAGATCAACCCCTCATTTATTTTGTCAGCTTCCCGGAAAGCTTTCTCCGGCACTGATCACCACTCCCTATACTCCTTCACCGTTTCAATGAAGCACTTTACCTTATCGGGCGTAACATCGGGATATACGCCGTGCCCGAGGTTGGCAATGTGACGGTGCGGCCCGAAAGCTTTCAGCATCTTCCGCGTTTCCCGCCGGATGGTGTCAAAATCGGCGTAAAGCACACAGGGGTCAAGGTTGCCCTGCAGGGTTTTACCGGGTCCAACCAGTTGCCGCGACTCCGCCGGGTCCATGGTCCAGTCGAGGCCGATGGTTTCGCAGTTCAGTGCCGCCAGCTCGGTGCGGGCAAACCAGGCATCCTTGGCAAAAACGGTTTTCGGCACCTCCGTGACCGCATCGCAGATCTGCCCGATGTACGGCAGGGCAAAGATCCGGTACTGCTCCGGCGACAGGATACCGGCCCAGGAATCAAATACCTGCACCAGGTCGGTCCCGGCCCCTATCTGGCCTTTGAGATAGCGGATGGTGCTGTCCGTGATTTTCTGCAGCAGGCGGTGCGAAAGGGCCGGATCTACGTACAGCATCCGCTTGGCTTTGGAGAAAGTTTTGGAGCCGCTGCCTTCGATCATGTAGGCGAATATGGTCCATGGTGCACCGGCAAAGCCGATCAGCGGCACCCGGCCGTTCAGTTCTCTTTTTACGATCCGGATGGCTTCCAGCACGTAGCCGAGGTCGGCTTCCGCGTCGGCAATGCGGAGTTTTTCTACGTCCGACAGCGTCTTTACGGTTTCGGGAAAATAGGGGCCGCGTTTTTCCACCATTTCGTAGGGCAGGCCCATTGCTTCCGGAATCACCAGAATATCCGAAAAAATAATGGCGGCATCTACGTCCAGAATATCCACGGGCTGGATGGTGACTTCGGCGGCCAGCTCGGGCGTAGTGGCCAGTTCGATAAAGCCGCTCAGTTTTTCGCGTACGGCCCGGTACTCGGGCAGAATCCGGCCGGCCTGCCGCATCAGCCACACAGGAGTTCGTTCGGTCCGTTCGCCCCGCGCCGCCCTCAGGAGTAAATCATTCTGCAAAGTCATGCCGTAAAGGTAAGCCCCCGCTGCAAAATAGACCAGCAAATTTTTCCTTTTGCCGTAAAGGCTTAATTTTAGCCCTGGCAGTCAGGCAGAGAGGAGATGTAAGACGGGAGACGTAAGGATTGATGTTGACTACCCCTTACGCACAAATTAACTCTGCTTAACTTTCAGCTCTATAATTTTCAAACTCACTGACACCTAAACCCCCAAACCCCACTATGGACGCAACAAAAATTACCGTAAACAGCAATGGTTCCCTGAAAGTAGAGGGCGAATTTGAGATTGTAGATGCCCAGGGCAATGCCTACGGGCTGGGGGGACGTACGCTGGTTTCGATCTGCCGCTGCGGCATGTCCAAAAACAAGCCTTTCTGCGATGGTTCGCACAAGGGGCATTTTGATCACGCATCAATAGCGTTTGACCTGCCGCCGAAGAAGGTGTGATCGGGATTGTGTGAACCAGGATTCGCAGGATTGAAGGATTTTCATGATTAAAAACATCCTGTTAATCTTTTAATCCTGCAAATCATGGTTCAGATTTAATACGCCCGCACCGAAACGCCGGACATATAATTGACGAAAGCTTTGTTGACCACCCGGTTACCGCCCGGAGTCGGGTAGTTGCCCGTGAAATACCAGTCGCCGGTGTGATTCGGACAGGCCTGGTGGAGGCTGTGAACAGTCTGGAAAATCACGTCCAGTTCCGCGTTCAGCGAGGCCGGCCGGATGATCTGGGCGACTTTCCGGGAAATTTCCCGGTCGGTGAACCCGTCGTAAACCGCTTTTACGAAGTTCTGCTCGTGGGCGCGGTCATTCCAGATGGCGCTCCTGCACTCTTCCAGCACGTTGTAGAGCAGGTCTGACTGACCGCGTTCTTCGAGCAGGGCCAGCGCCGCCCGGAAGGCCACAAACTCCTTCACCTTCGACATATCAATGCCGTAGCAGTCGGGGTAGCGGATCTGCGGGGCGGAAGAAACGATAATAATCTTTTTCGGACCCAGCTTGTCGAGCATCTTCAGAATACTCTTTTCCAGGGTAGTGCCCCGCACCACCGAGTCATCCACCAGCACAATCGTATCCTGTCCCCGGCGGACTACTCCGTAAGTCGTATCGTAGCCCTGCGAAACCAGATCGTCGCGGTGGTCGTCGTCAGTGATGAAAGTCCGTGTCTTGGCGTCCTTGATGACCAGCTTCTCCACCCGGGGACGGATCGAAAGAAGATTCTGCAACGCCTCACCCTTGATTCCTTCTTCAATCGCCTGGTGCCGTTTGCCGGCCTGGTATTCATCCATGCCTTTCATCAGGCCGAGAAACGAAGTTTCGGCGGTGTTGGGCACGTAGGAAAAAATCGTGTTCCCGAGGTCGTAGTCAATTGCCTCCAGCACCTGGGGCACCAGCAGACGGCCAAGTTCCTTGCGCTCCTGGTAAATCAGCGGATCGGTGCCGCGGGAGAAGTAAATGCGTTCAAAGGAGCACGACTTCTTTTCAATCTTCTCAATGAAAGAATGTTCGCTGAAGCCGCCTTCTTTATTGATCACCAGGGCGTGGCCGGGCTTTATTTCCTTGATATCGTTGTAATCCGTACCGAATGCCATCTTGATCGCCGGGCGTTCGGAGGCTACTACCACCACTTCGTCGTCAGCGTAGTAGTAAGCCGGCCGGATACCCGCCGGGTCGCGGGCCACAAAGGAGGCTCCGTGACCAATGATGCCGGCCATGGCATAACCGCCGTCGAAGTCGCGGCAGGAGCGGCGCAGCACCCGCGGAATGTCCATCTTGGTTTCGATGATGGGCGACATTTCGGCATTAGTGTACTGGTCCTTGTAGAGGTCAAAGATCCGCTGGTTTTCTTCGTCCAGAAAGTGACCGATCTTTTCCATCACCGTTACCGTATCCATTTTCTCCTTCGGGTGCTGACCCAGTGAGATCAGCTTGCCGAAGAGTTCGTCTACGTTGGTCATGTTGAAGTTGCCCGCCATGACCAGGTTGCGGCTCCGCCAGTTGCTCTGCCGCAGGAACGGATGGCAGTTTTCGACGCTGTTGAGGCCGTGCGTGCCGTAGCGCAGGTGACCAAGCAGCAATTCACCGGTAAAGGCGACATGCTCTTTCAGCCACTGCGCATCCTGGAGTTTGTCCTTATGGCCTTTGACCGACTTCTTGTATTTCTTGTGAATTTTCTGGAAAATCCGCGCAATGGGCTGCGGATCGGTGGAGCGGTAGCGGCTGATGTAGCGGCTGCCCGGCGGCACGTTGAGTTTGATGGTGGCAACACCGGCACCGTCCTGACCCCGGTTGCTCTGCTTTTCCATCATCAGGTACAGCTTGTTGATGCCGTACAGGGCCGTGCCGTATTTTTCGATGTAGTATTCGTAGGGCTTGCGGAGGCGGATCATTGCAATCCCGCATTCGTGTTTGATGGAATCGCTCATAAGAGAGCCGGGGTATTGGGTTAGGTTTGGTCAGCGAAATTAGTCCTTGACTACAGCCGAAAGGTACTGCTTTTTATCCGGTCCGGAAAGCTTTTCCGGTGGCACCTGTTAGCATTGATTCCTACTTCAGTATATTGGTAATTAAACTGAAAAGCCAGTCGGGTTTGAAAAACAAAAGAACCACCGGCAGCGTCAATGCTGCAATCAGCATTCTGCCATAAATACCCGATTCAGTCCCGTTAAGTTCACCCGCCGGGCGGAAAAAAAGATAAAAAGGAATCTTGAGGTAGTAGAACAGCGATACGGCCACGTTGAGCAGCCCGAGCCCAAAAACCGCCAACAGCCATCCATTGCCACTCGTCTGCCAGCTTTCCCACAAAGCTGAGAAGATGAGCAGCTTGGCCGTAAAGCCTGCCGTGGGCGGCAATCCGGCAAGGGCCACCATCACGACCACGGCGGCTACTCCCGCCAGCGGCACCTGGCTGCCTAGGCCCGTGAAACTTTCAATGCGTTCGGAGCCGGTGAGTTGGGAAAAAAAGGACACCAGCCCAAAAGCTGCCAGGTTCATGAATAAATATATTCCAAGGTAAAATAACAGGCTCTCCGTGCCGGCGGCGTTGCCGGCCACCACGCCAATCAGCAGGAAGCCGGCGTGGGCCACCGACGAATACGCCAGCATCCGCCGGGCATCCGGTTGGCGGAGGGCCGCAAAGTTGCCCACTGTAAGCGTCAGCAGAATAATCACGCAAAGACCCGTCTGCCAGCCCGGCAGTTCCGGAAGGCCTTGCGGGTTTAAACTGCCCGCCAACCGCAGGAGTACGCCCAGTCCGGCGGCTTTGGGCACAACCGAGAAAAAAGCGGCCACGGGCAGGGGAGCCGCCTGGTAGACGTCCGGGGCCCAGATATGAAAAGGTACCGCTGATATTTTAAACAGCAATCCTCCCAGCGTCAGAAATACCGCCACCAGCAAGGGCAGGCGGGGCAACCCACTCAGTGCGTCGTAGAAGGCCGGGTCCGTAAAGCTGAGTGACCCCGTGAAACCGTACAGCCACGACATGCCGTACAGCATCACGGCCGAACTGGTCGCTCCGAAGAGCAGGTACTTGATGCCACCCTCCGCGGCCGCGGCGTCGCGGTTATGTGCCGTAAGGATGTACGAAGACAGCGAAACCAGTTCCAGTGACAGGTAAAGCATCAGCAGGCCAGAGCTCATAACCATCAGGTGCGCCCCCAGCAGCAGGGCAATCAGCGGAGCCAGGTACTCAGCGCGGTTTGCCCGCTGGCGGTCAGCCGCATTTGCCGCGGCCAGCAACAGGGTAAAAATTCCTGCCAGCAGAAACAGCGCCCTCAGGTACACCGAAAGTCCGTCGGCGCGGAGCAGACCAAAAAACAAGCCATCCGGCTGAACGGGCGTAAAGCGGGTTTGATAAAAAAGAATGTACAGCACCAATGCCAGCCCGGTTCCGGTAAGGACCGCCAGCGGCTTATGGTTCCGGCGGTGGAGGAGGAGGTCGAGCAGGATGATGAGGATGAACAGCGCCGCCAGCGCCAGCTCGGGCAGAATGCCGGGCAGGCTGCCGGAAAGAGAGGCCAGAGTTTCGGCGATGCGGTTCAAATCAGAAACCATTTATCGGGTAATCCATTCTACCCAGTGCGTCAGCGTTTTTTCCATTTTACCGAGAAGTATGTTGGGAAACACACCCAGGATCAGTGAAAGCCCGGCGAGGCTGTAAAGTAAAAACTTCTCCCGACCCCGCAGATCGGTTAGCTTCGGAAGCCACGCCGGATTTCGGGTCCAGAGCGGACCGAAGAACATTTTCTGCAAAGTCCAGAGAAAGTAGGCCGCGCCGGCAATCAATCCCAAAGTTGCGCCGAAAGGCACCCAGCGCCGGTATCTTTCCGAAGCAAAGGCACCTATGAGGGTAAAAAATTCACCGATAAAACCCGAGAAAGCCGGTAAACCCAGTGACGCAAAGAAGGCCACCGTGGTCACCGCCGTGTAGTTGGGCATGGGCGTAGCCAGTCCGCGGTAAAAGGAGATGGTTTTGTCGTGGGTGCGGTCGTAGAGTACGCCCACCAGCAGAAAGAGCAGCGCCGACAGGATGCCGTGGCTGAACAGCTGGTATACCGCGCCGCTTACGCCTTCAGTGTTCAGTGCCGAAATGCCCACCAGCGCAAAGCCCATGTGCGACACCGATGAGTACGCCACCATCCGCTTCAGGTCATCGGCGGCCAGGGCGTTGAAGGCCCCGTACAAGATAGAAACCGTACCCAGTCCGCCGGTCAGGTAAGAGAAATGCGCCGCCTCCGCCGGAAAAACCGGGTAGGCAATGCGCAGCAGACCGTAAGCGCCGATTTTGAGCAGAATGCCCGCCAGTACCACTGATATCGGCGTTGGCGCTTCCACGTGGGCGTCGGGCAGCCAGGTGTGCACCGGTACGGCGGGCAGTTTGATGGCAAAGCCGATCAACAGCAGCAGAAACGCCGCCTGCCGCACGGGTATACCGCCCACCAGCAGGCCGGAAGCCGGATGCAGCACCGAATTCCGGACGAAGTTCTCCGGATGCGTCATGGCCAGCAGATCGAAGGTGTGGACGCCGCCCGGCTCCACTACCGACAAGTGCAGCCCGATCATCACCACCAGGATGCAGACCGAACCAATCAGTGTATAGATAAAGAACTTGATGGCGGCGTATTCGCGCCGTTCGCCGCCCCAGATGCCGATCAGGAAGTACATCGGCAGCAGCATGAATTCGAAAAACAGGAAGAACAGAAAGAAATCCAGCGCCACGAAGCAGCCCGTTACGCTGGTGCTCAGCAGCAGGTACAGCGCCGTGTAGCCTTTCAGTTTGTGGTTTATGGTCCACGATGAAACCGCGCCTACAAACATCACCAGCGCCGCCAATAGCACCATCGGGATGCTCAGGCCGTCCACACCCACATAATAGTCAACTGATAAGGCTCCCAGGTTTCCCATCCGCAGGGTAATCCAGTCGGTGCGTTCGGCAAAAGCCATTGTCGCCCCTTCCGTAATACCGGTGGCGTCCGGATTATACTGCCCGAACAGATAAATGGCCAATCCCAGCTGCAGGCCAGTTACCACCAGGAGAATGAGCTTAAAGAACACCGGACGGCTGCCGGCGGGCATAAACAGGACAAGGGTAAGCGCGGGCAGCGGCAGAAACACCAGCAGAGAAAGAAGATGTTGCCCCATCGGGTGAAAATAATCCTTGCGCGGATTAGCCGGGAAACGGAAAAATTTGCTTTTTGCCGGGAAAGGAATCTCTGGCGTACAATCTTAAACAATCTATGCGGATCAGGCAACTGCTTGGACGCCGGACAAGCGCTGAAATTGTTTCTCGCGGATATACGCAGATAAGGGCGCAGATTTACGCTGAGCAGGATAAAATCAGCGCCAATCTGCGTCTTTATCTGCGTATATCCGCGAGAACTTCATAAGAGATTTACGAAGAGAAGAGACTCATCGTGCACCCTGGTACAAAATGACCGGCCGGAAAAATGAATGAGAATGCCTGACTGGGTGGAGGACAATCTCCGGACTCATCACGTATCAAAATCCCAATTTCTACTTTTATCCACAATACAGGCAGTGGGCGCAGAATTTTGAACAAATTATACCCGGAGGTTGTTAAAACTTACCGCATCAAGTGTCAGACAGCCTATTGTGAAGATTGCACTTACAGTTTACCGGGAAAGCGATGCGAATTGGGGGTAAAGCCCTATTTTTGCCGTTCTTCGGAAAATACTACCCAACATTAAACCTGCATATGTCTGTTTTACAAGTCACCGACGCCCAGTTTAAAGAAGAGGTAACGGCGCATCAGAAAGTAGTGGTCAAGTATTACGCCGACTGGTGCGGCAATTGCAAGTTATTCGCGCCCAAATACAAGCGGTTGTCTGCTGACGAACGTTTCGCCGGCGTAACCTTTCTGAATGTAAATGCCGAGCAGAATCCGGATGCACGCCGGGCTGCGGGGGTAACCAATCTCCCCTTTTTTGCAGTTTTTAAAGACGGAGAACTGGTGCAGACAGTAGCGACCAGTAAAGAAGATGCATTGGTAGAACTGCTGAATACGTTAAACTAAAAACAATAAACGAATTTTCGGTTACCTGTTTTGCCAGATTTCCTATTTATCTGCGATAAGCAGTTTCCGAAAATTAATTTTTTAAGCCAAATAAAAATATGAAGATTCCGGTAATTAAACGGCTGGTAGAATCGCAGCCCATGGAGAAGTTGATCGAGGCCGAGCTGGCAATTATCAATGAACAACCTTTGCCCATTGAGATTGAAGGAGAAGACGAGGGAGAGCAACTGACGCATACCCTTGCCGCCATCTGGATACTGGAGCGGATGAAAGAAACCAGCAAGGATTTCAAAGACGCCCTCCGGGAATACACGCAAAAAGTAAGAGAAAGCATAAATTAGTTGTTCGTTGCTGGTTGTTAGTCTGCTAGCCGAACAACCAGCAACGAACAACCAACAACTAAAGACATGAGCAAGAGAGGAAGGGTGCTGGTGGCCATGAGCGGCGGCATTGACAGTTCGCTGGCGGCAGTGCTGCTGCACGAACAGGGCTACGAGGTGATCGGTATGACGATGAAGACCTGGGATTACGCCTCGTCGGGTGGCTCAAAGAAGGAAACCGGCTGCTGCAGTCTGGATTCCATCAACGATGCCCGCGACGTGGCCGTAGGCCTGGGCTTTCCGCATTACATCCTTGACATCCGTGAGGAATTCGGCGACTACGTAATTAATCACTTTACCGGCGAATACCTGGAAGGCCGCACGCCTAACCCGTGCGTGCTCTGCAATACGCACATTAAATGGGATGCCCTGCTGCGGCGGGCCGACAAGCTGGGCTGTGAATTTATTGCCACCGGTCACTACGCCAACATCTGCGCCGAAGCCGGCCGCTACGTGATTTCTAAAGGGCTGGACGAAAACAAAGACCAGTCTTATGCACTTTGGGGCATTTCGCAGCAGAGCCTGAGCCGCACCATATTTCCGCTGGGGCACCTGCGCAAAACGCAGATCCGGGAGATGGCCGCCGACCGGGGTTTTATGGCCTTGGTTAACAAGTCAGAATCGTACGAGATCTGCTTCGTGCCCGACAACGACTACCGGGGCTTTCTGAAGCGCCGCGTGCCCGAACTGGAAGCACAGGTAGCCGGTGGTGAATTTGTGCTGGAAGACGGCACTGTGGTCGGGCACCACGAAGGGTATCCGTTTTACACCATCGGGCAGCGCAAAGGCCTGGGCGTGGCGCTGGGCTACCCGATATTCGTGACTGAAATCCAGAAGGAGAAAAACCGCGTGGTGCTGGGCCGCGACCACGCACTGACCCGCGACGGCATGTGGGTGAGCAAGCTCAATATGGTAAAGTATGCTGACCTGACCGGGAGGCCCACGCATACTGTAACCAAAGTGCGCTACAAGCACTCTGGCACGCCGGCCCTGATCGAGCAGGCCGAAGATGGACGGATGAAGGTGCTGTTCCACGAGGGTGTAAACGCCATTGCTCCCGGGCAAGCCGCTGTTTTCTACGAAGGAAACGACGTAATCGGCGGTGGCTGGATCACGTCAAGTTTCAGACAGGAGACGTTAGATGGGAGACGTTAGTAAAACCAAAAAGCCGGCAGAGGCTATGCGCTTTTGCCGGCTTTTTGGTTTTCAAGGCCAATAGGGTTTTACTGCTCCCCCGATCCGTTTTTCCCACACCGATCATCCCCTGCGGAGTCTTCGTGGTATAAGTCAATCATCGTCTTTCACCGGGAAGATCAGCCGGACTACCCTGCCTGCCGGATGCAGCTCCTGATGCACGAGTCACTCTTTGCCTTGTCACCACTTTTACTTCATGCGATCAGGGAACTGCAATCTGCCAGGTATCACTCACCCTGCAGTTGCTCCTATGCCGTGTTCAGGCACCGGCCGCTCTTTTTCATTCTTCATAATTACCTCTTTGTCTACCGAATACCGGCCTCCTCCGGCAACCATCAGAGCAAGCGCCATTCCTATCCATAAAAGAAAGTATTCATAGCCTTCCCCCGGCTGGTTGCCGTACCAATTCATAAAAAAACCGTTCCGGAGATGAGAGGTAAAAACTATCCCAATGGCCAATCCTGCATACCCAAAGGCCCATAAACGGGTAGCCAGTCCTGCCATCACTGCCAATGCGCCCAATGATTCCAATACGATTACCAAAAATCCCGTTATCCATGGCAGTCCCATCGTATCCGTAAAAAACTCCATTGTACCGGAGAATCCATACCCCCCAAACCACCCGAATAATTTTTGAGCTCCGTGGGGAAAAACAACCGCGCCCAGAAAAATTCTCAGCAGGAGTGGCGCCCAGGAATTGCCGGTTTGAAAAATCTTTCGTTTCATCTTGCGGAATTTATGCGTTGTAATAAAATTTTTCCCTGATGATCAATCCGTCTTTCCATTCCTGAACCGAAACCTGGGCGTAATTCCGTTCGCCCCACTCCCTGTGCGTGTAGTCATAATGCCACTCAACCATGGAAACTCCTTCACCGACCGCTACTTTCAGCGGTTTTGCTCCGCGAAACGCAGTGATGGAAGCGAAAAACGCTTCTTCTCTTTTGCGATTGCTGGATTTACCGACGGTTGGAGGATTTTCGTTTTCCTGCATCACCACGTCTTCGTGATAATACTTTTCAAAGGCTTCCATTGCCTTTCCCTGAAGAACAAGGTCATTCAGGTTACTGATTTTTTCTACTAATGTTGCCATAAACTTTGTTCTGAATGTGTATGGCAAAGGTCTGGTTTCGGCCGGCCGTCAGGCGACAAACCAAGTTAAAAAAGTAGGTTAAACCAGATTAACATCCCTGCTGGTCAGTGATGAGCTGACTTCGTATTTTGCTTAAAAATTCTTTGGTGATGCCCAGGTAGGAGGCAATCATGTACTGGGGCACCCTCCGTTCGATTTCCGGATACTGTTCCCGGAATTTTAAGTACCTTTCTTTCGCGGGCAGGCTAAAATTTCTGATAATTCGTTTTTCGGAAGCTACGTAAGCCTTCTGGATAATGATCCTGAAAAACCGCTCAAGCTTAGGAATCTGCTCGTAGAGATTTTCGAGTTTTTCGTAGGGGAACTGGATCACCTCCGTATTCTCCAAGCATTGGACGTTGTAGTCAGCGGGGGTCTGGGTGAGAAAGCTGCCAAGGTCGGCTGTCCACCAGTTTTCGATGGCAAACATTACGATGTGTTCCTGGCCATCATTGTCAATGTAAAAGGTTTTGAGACAGCCTTTGATTACGAAACTTTCGTGTTTGCAGATATCACCCTGCTGAACAATATACTGGCCTTTCAGATACTTGCGGTGATTGACCTGTCCGGATAAAATTTCTTTTTCCCTGCCGGTCAAATCAATGTAGCGTTGGATGTATTCAAAAAGCGGTTCGGTATTCATGGCTGCTGCTTTGGCCGGTGCCAGTCTGCCGTTCTGCATCCGGGGTCTCCGGCAACGCGAAGTAAAACTCCGCGCTGCTTATTTTTTATTTTCAAACCGGTGGTTTGGAAACATGTTGGATCAGTTGGTCAGGCTGTCCCGGTTCTTTCAGATAGGCCGTAAAAGCATCCCGTTCCGCCGGGGGTGAAGAACATGAGGAGTCCGCAGTAAAATTTAGCGGTATCAGGCTCCCGTCTGATATCCCATGACCAACATCTCCTGCCCATCTAAAACCCAATCCGGGAAGTTGAACCGTACAGTGTTTCTTCGGCGCACATCTGCCCGATCTGACTCAGGTCGGGAGGGCTGTCGTTGAGAATGTTGTGGAGCAGGTACTTCCGGATGATGTTGTCGATCTGGCCACCGGTCAGTTCGAATGCCTGCGCCAGCCGGGTTACTGAGGACGAATCGAGGTCGGGCAGCTTGCTGGCCCAGATTTTTTCGCGGGTGGCGGTATCTGGTTTGCCCAAATGAATCTTGTAGGGAAAGCGCCGCTCGAAGGCTTTGTCCAGGTTCACGTTCAGGTTGGAAGTGGCAAACAGAATTCCCTCGAAGGTTTCCAGTTCCTGCAGCAGGATGTTCTGCATGCTGTTGTTCATCTGATCCACGCTGCTGGTCACTTCGATCCGCTTGCTGATCAGCGCATCGGATTCGTTGAACAGCAGAATAGGCGTACGTTCAAAGTGACTGACGGCCTTGCGGTATTCCTCAAAAAGCATCTTCAGGTGCTTCTCCGATTCGCCCACGTACTTATCCTTGATGTTGGCAATGTCTACCAGCAGCACGTTTCGTTGGGTGCGGCTGGCAATGGAATACACAGTCTCCGTTTTACCAGTGCCCGGGTCGCCATACAGCAGCACGACCACGCCTTTGCCGAGGCCCGCCTGCTCAAATTTCTGCTGTACGTGCGCCAGCTGATCGCCACCCAGTAAGGTGTGCAGCAAGCTTACCTGCTTTTCTTCCGTTTTATTGAGAAAAAGGTTCTTGGTCTGCAGCGACTTTGCTTCCAGCAGCCGGGTATGGGTAGGTCGAAAAGGCCGCCTGACTTCAGGAAAAGCTTCGGCATCGCCAAAAAGCTCCGTAATGGCTTTGTCGGTGAGGCGGAGGGTGCGGCCCATCAGAAAGAAATCATTTTCAAACACCACCAGTTCCTGTTTCACCAGACCAGCCTCACCGTTGATCAGTTCACGCTTGGAACTCACCTTGTCGCTGACCGTATCGAAGATCGAATTCATCATGTCGTTGAGATCCACGAAATCTTCGCCATTGGCAAACTGGTAGCACAGGAAAAGCAGCATGGCCGTTTCGCGCAGCGACAACTGAAGCCGCTCAATACGTTGTACGGTGCCCGCGCCGCGTTCATTCTGCAGGATCTGACGGATTTCTTCCAGCAACTCCTGCGTGGAAATTACCTCCTTGCGCCGTTCGTTGATCAGGTTGTCAGTTCGTTGCAGCAACGTGTATACATCTTCGACTTCCTGCTCCGACTGCTGAAGAGGCTTGTTGGTGGCGGCGGCATTGTAAGCTTCCCGGGTCAGGTTCAGGCTGATGGAGTTGCGTCCCCAGTTGTCCTCCTTGGTGATCAGTCTTTTCTTCTGCAGTGACTTGAACAAATTCTCGTGGCTTACTACGAAGAATGGGTTGCAATCCAGATAGTTTACCATGTCATTATAGTAAACCGTACTGTTGACTACCTTTAGTCCGAAGATCAGGCTCAGAAAAAGGGCCTCCTCCGGGGAACAACCGTAGAACTGGCCGATTTTTTCCAGATCCGGCCGTAGCCTGGCTGTGATCCGACCCATGCTCTGGTCTGTAAGTTTGCAGTCTTTCAGGGAATTATACACCCGTTCGATCCGCTTGATGATGGGCATTGCTGGGGAGGTTAACTGGCTGTTTCGGGGAAAAAGTGGTTTGCAGGCCGGCAAGCTGCCGGAAGTTCAACTGGTATTTACGTAAATACTTCCAAAAAGGAGAAGAAAGATTTCAAAAAATCAACAATTTTCCAGATCCGTCCAAGCCTCAGAAAAACGATCAGACTGCACGAATTCATCCCGCTGCCGGTAACACCGGTTTACGGGTGGTGAGGCAGCAGCAGGGACGAATCGCCGTAACTCAGAAAGCGGTAACCCTTGTCCAGCGCCTCCCGGTAAATGCGCCGCCAGTCCTCGCCCACAAAAGCGGCAATGAGCAGGATAAGGGTGCTGCCGGGCTGGTGGTAGTTGGTAATCAAGCCTTTGCACACCCTGAACTGATAACCCGGCACGATCAGAATTTCGGTTTCTCCCACAAGTTCTTCCAGTCCCGCCGAGCGCATGTACTGATGGATTTTCTGGAAAACCGTACCCGCCGGAGGCAGCGGATCCGGAGCATATCCGTACGGCGACAGCTTCTCCACAAACAGGTGCGGCGACTCCTGCCCGTGCAGGAGTTTGATGCCGTACCAGTACAAACTCTCCAGGGCCCGCATGGAAGTGGTGCCCACCGCTATGATATTGCCGGTGTACTGCACCAGCCGTTCCAGATTCCCGCGGGTGAAAATGATCTGCTCGGCGTGCATCGGATGTTGAATTACATTTTTCGCCTTGATCGGCTGGAATGTACCGGCCCCCACGTGCAGCGTCAGGTAATCGAGTGAAACCCCCTCTTCCCGGAGCGACGTCAGCACCCGTCCGGTAAAATGCAGGCCCGCAGTAGGAGCCGCCACGGCGCCTTCGTTCCGGGCGTACACCGTCTGGTATTGTTCCTTGTCCTGCTCAGTTGCCTCGCGGTTCAGGTAAGGCGGCAGCGGAATTTCACCCAGATGGGGCAACAGTTCCGAAAACCGGATATGGCCTGGCGCCCACCGGAAGCTTACTTCCTGATTCTCCCGGTCGGTCAACGTCGCCCGCACGGTAACCAGTCCTTCCGGCGTGGGGAGCTCCTGCTCCAGCACCTCGCCTTCCTTCAGCCTTTTCTTGTTGCCGACAAGGCAGCGCCACGTACAACTCTCCCGGGCCTGCATGATGGTGTGAATTGACTGCTCAACCGGCTGCGGCTGCAGGAGAAATATCTCGATCAGGGCACCGGTCGCCCGGCGGAAGTAGAGACGGGCCGGAATGACTTTGGTATCATTGAATACCAGCAGCGTGCCGGACGGCAGGTAACCCGCCAGCCGGCTGAATGTATCATGCTCAATATTGCCCCGCCGATAGACGAGAAGCCGGGACTGATCCCGTTCGGGCAGGGGAAAAGCCGCAATCCGGTCGTCGGGCAGATCGTAGGTATAGTCTTCCAGCCGGATCGGACGGAGGTTGGGGGGAAGCGTTTCTTCCGTCATATGGCATAAATCTTTTTCTGCGGGTACAATGAAATGCTGAATTATGAATTTTAAATTTTGAATGGAGGCTGCCCGGCGTTGCAGGCAAAGCCGAAGCCATTCAGAATTTAAAATCCAAAATCTGTAATTTCCCTCACTGTCGGGGATGCGGACCGGGTGCGACCTGAATCCGCAGGCCGGGAGCCTGGGGGATGCCAACGTCCTGCAGCACAATGCGGTTATGCTGCGTGTCCTGCCAGCCGGATGCCTTGGGTTCGCGGATAGCAGGCTGGCCGTAATGATCCGTAAAATACCGGGTAAACTCCTGCGCGAGGCTGTCTACCGACTGCTGATCGTTCAGGTATATATCCAGCGTAATGCTGCGGACAGTCTGCTGCTGCGGACTGTAGTAATACAGCACGTCGGTCATTTCGTCGTTGCCCAGTTCAACGTTGAAGCTGATATAACCGGTGCTGTCTTCCATGGGCTGATTCTGCTCCTTTTGCTTTACCTGCGTGAGGAGGTCGCCGATGGAAACGCCCCTGATCATGCCATCGGGTGTTTTAAGAATCTTCTGAAATTTCGGACTGTAACCGGCAAAAGCGGCCGGGGCTGCCGCCGGAGTTTCCGTTACGGTACTATCGGTGGTGGCCGCTTGCTCTTCTGAGGACTCACCCGCGCAGGCCGTGCAGAGCAGCCAAAATATTCCAATCAGGCAGCTGGATTTGAAGAGGCTGACCAACCTTCTATATAAAAACATCTTTTTGCGTTTTGTCCGGTTAATAATAAGGTGATCGCAGAAAACTACATTCCGCAATCCGGCGGCAAAAATACGGATTCATTGCCAGTATTAAGGAGTGAATGGCGAAAGACGCTGATCTGTCCGGGGCAGCCGGGCATTTTCCGCAAAACTCAAACTTCCCTTCACACCCGTGCCTGCTGAAATTCGTAATTTGCCGACAAAGTATCTCAGAATGAAGAAAAATATTGCCGCTGTTGTTCTGTTTTTGTTTCCTCTTTGCCTGTTTGCCCAGAAAACCCTGCTGCAGTCGGGGCCGATGGTGGGTTACTCCGAAATGCGCGAAGTAGCCCTTTGGGTGCAGACCACGCAGGCGGCTAAAGTTAAGTTTGTGTATTGGGATGGGCAGAATCCCGCGCAGAAATTTCAGACCGCGGAGGTAAGCACCGTACCGGAAAAAGCCCACGCCGTTACGGCCATTGCCGGCAAGGTACAGCCCGGAAAAAAATACACGTATGAACTGTACATCAACGGCAAGAAAACGGAGCGGCCATACCCGCTGGCTTTTCAGTCGCAGCCCCTCTGGCAGTGGCGCACCGATCCGCCGGCTTTCCGGTTTGCCACCGGCAGCTGCTTTTTTGTGAATGAAGCCGATTACGACCGGGCTGGCAAGCCCTACGGCGGCGATTATCAGATCATGACCCGGATCGCGGAGCAGAAGCCTGATTTTATGCTCTGGCTCGGCGACAATACTTACCTGCGCGAACCTGACTGGAATACCTGGACCGGCATCATGCACCGCTACACCCATTCCCGTTCCCTGCCTGAGCTACAGCCTCTGCTGGGTTCGGTGCACCACTACGCCACCTGGGATGACCACGATTACGGTCCCGACAACTCGGACCGTTCCTTCTGGAACAAAGACCAGACGCTGGCGGCGTTTAAACTTTTCTGGGCCAATCCAAATTACGTGCTGGGCGCACACGGCGGCATTACGGGCACCTTCTTCTGGAACGACGTACAGTTTTTCCTGCTGGACGACCGCTGGTACAAAACACCCAATTACAATTTTACTGCCCTGGCCGGGGAGGCCGCCAACCTGGCCGGACCGCGGCCCCTGCTGGGCGGGGCTCAGCTGCAGTGGCTCGTGGATGCCCTTACTTACAGCCGGGCTCCTTTTAAATTTATCGTGATCGGCAGCCAGGTACTTAATCCCGTTGAGCAGGACGACAGCTATACTTTTTACAAGGAGGAAAAGGAAAAACTCCTGAAAGCCATTGCCGACGCCAAAGTGCCCGGGGTAATCTTTCTGGACGGCGACCGGCACTTTACGTCGATGACCAAACTGGAGCGGCCGGGCACCTATCCGCTTTACGACGTCACCATTTCGCCGCTTACCGCCGGCACGTATAATCCGAAAGAGAACAACACGTTGCTGATACCGGGCACCCAGGTGACTGACCGCAATTTTGCCATCATGGAAGTAGCCGGCCCCCGCACCGACCGCGTACTGACGATCCGCGTAATGGACGCCGCCGGCAAGGAACGCTGGACCCGCGAGATCAAAGCCAGTGAGCTGAAGTAGACGGGAGACGTCGGGAAGTTTTTAACGCGGATCAAGGGTTGAAATACTGAAACCCTGGTTAGTAAATGCAGGACTTTCTCAAAACGCTTCCGGGTTGCCGTTTGTGAGACACAAACGGCGGTCCATACCCTACACGGTGGTCCATACACTGATCGCGACCGTGGTCAGTGTATGGACCACTTTTGAGAAAGTCCTGAGATTGTAAAGTCTTTTTCCTCAATAGCGGTGGATTCATACTAATATGAATTGAGACCATGTATTTGATTGTATACAACTATTTAATCATCAAATAAATATCCTCCGATTCATCCGTTTAATCATGTTCATCTTGGTATCAGCAGGTAATCAGCGTCAGAACGGGCTGATTCTCCGGCCCAAAACAGGATGGGTATCAACAGCCCACGGTTGAAACCGTGGGCTGTTCAACGCCCTTCACTTACAGAATCTAAACCCACGCCTGTTGAGGCAGAAGCCAGCATGCTCAACCCTTGGTTCGCATCTTTAGTAAGCACAGTAGGCAGTTTGCATTAGAAAGGGGGCAGTAATGGCGGCTGACAGGAAGAGAATGGAGGTTGAAATCAAAAAGAAAGAAAAATTGTTAAGACTTGCACCGGGAGAAAGTCTTCTGTCTTACATCTCCCATCTGTTTTCTAAGCAGGAAATGGTAAATTTGAGGAGTGTGCCTCTCTTAAACAGAGCCTTATGAAATTGCCCATCAAAAATATACTGAAGGATCACGAACTGCGCCACACCTTGTGCCGGGAAGAAGTGCTGGATCTGTTTCTACAGCGGGATTTCGCCTTGTCGCACGCCGATCTGGAATCGGGCATCAGCGACCATTTTGACCGCGTGACGGTGTACCGGACGCTGAAGACTTTTCTGGATGCGGGCCTGATCCATAAGGTGCTGGACGATGAAGGCGTAACCAAATATGCCCTTTGCCGCGAGAAGTGCAGTTCCATGGAGCATCACCACGAACACGTACATTTTAAGTGCACCACCTGCGGGCAGACCAATTGCCTCGAAAACGTGCAGATTCCGGCCGTAAAGCTGCCGCAAGGCTATCAGGTGGCCGAAACCAATCTGCTGATCCAGGGTGTGTGCCGCAACTGCAGCATATAATGTCCCAACCAGGATTTTCAGGATAGAAAAGATGAAAATGATTCTGGTGGTAGTATTTCTGCCTGTCCTTACATTTGATAACTTATGACAAAGACCGTAAATCCGGTTAATCCCTTAATCTTGTGAATTCTGATTTGGACTTTCCCATACTGACATTCTGTTTCCCTTCAATGTATACTCAATGAAAAAAATCCTGATTACCGGCGGCGCCGGATTTATTGGCTCCCACGTGGTACGGCTGTTTGTGAACCGCCATTCCGACTACCAGATTTTTAACCTCGACAAGCTTACCTACGCCGGTAACCTCGCCAACCTCACCGACATTGAGCAGGCGCCGAACTATACTTTCCTGCGGGGCGACATCGTAGACGCTGATTTTATCAATGACCTTTTTGCGGAGCACCGTTTCGACGATGTGATTCACCTGGCAGCCGAGTCGCACGTAGACCGGTCCATTACCGACCCGCTCTCTTTTGTGTACACCAACGTGGTAGGTACGGCCAACCTGCTCAACGCCGCCCGCCAGATCTGGAAAGACGACCTGCCAAATCACCTGTTCTATCACATTTCCACCGATGAGGTGTACGGTTCCCTGCACAACCCCGAAGATTTTTTTACTGAACAGACTTCCTATGATCCGCAGTCGCCGTATTCAGCATCCAAGGCCGGCTCCGATCACCTGGTGCGGGCTTACCACAATACCTACAAAATGCCCGTGGTCATTACCAACTGTTCAAACAACTACGGTCCCAACCAGTTTCCGGAGAAGCTGATTCCGCTGTGCATCCACAACATCAAGCACAACAAGCCCCTGCCTATTTACGGCAAGGGCGAAAACGTACGTGACTGGCTCTACGTAATTGACCACGCCCGGGCCATTGACGTGGTGTTTCACCGGGGCAAGCACGGCGAGACCTATAACATCGGCGGGTTCAACGAGTGGCAGAACATTGACCTGGTGCGGCTGCTCTGCCGGATCATGGACCGCAAACTGGGCCGCGCCGGGGGCGAATCGGAAAAGCTGATCACTTACGTAACCGACCGGGCCGGCCACGACCTCCGCTACGCCATTGACGCCAACAAGATCATGAACGAATTGGGCTGGAAACCTTCGCTGCAATTCGAAGAAGGATTGGAAAAGACGGTGGACTGGTACCTTGCCAATATTGAGTGGCTGGATAATGTTACCTCCGGAGCCTATAAGCACTACTACGAAGACCAGTACGACAGCCGGTAGCCTTGCCTTTAAGACAGTATCAGACCTTCCGGGCTATGAAAACCCGGAAGGTTTTTTGTTTTACAACACCGGCCAGACTATGTACTCCGCCGGAAAGTGCCCTCTTACGTCTCTTTCATTTTCAAATAGCCCGTAAACCGTAGCCCCGGAGCCGCTCATGCCGGCGTATACTGCCCCGGCTTCGTAGAGTTTTTCCTTCACGGCCGCAATGGCGGGGTATCTGGCAAAAACGGTCTTTTCGAAGTCATTCTTCAGCTTTCCTTTCCACTCCGTCACGGGCAGTTTCAGAACGTCGCGCAGAGGAATGTCGGGCTGCCCAGGCGTCATGCCGGCGTACGCTTCCGGCGTAGAAACGTGAATGTCCGGATTCACCAGCACGGTATAATACTTCTTCAGGTCCACTTCAATCTCCGCGAACCGGTCACCTTTTTCGTAGCAGTAAAGTGGCTTATTCTGGATAAAAAAGGCACAGTCGCTGCCAAGAGGTCGCACGTAATCCTCCATCTGAGCAGGTGTGAGTCTTAATGCAAATTTCTCGTTCAGGATTCTTAAGGTGAATGCACAATCCGCCGAGCCGCCGCCGAGCCCGGCCCCGATGGGAATGACCTTGTGCAGGTGGATGTGTACCGGCGGCAAATCAAAATCTCTTTTCAGAGCCGCGTAGGCTTTTAAGCAAAGATTATGCACCGCATCGCCGGGAATGGGCAGCCCGGAGGAGGTAAACCGCAGTTCCGGAGCCTCAGTAATCTCCAGCACATCTGACCAGCCAACGGGGTAGAAGCACGACTCAATGTTGTGATAACCGTCTGGTCGTCTGGCGACTACGTGCAAGCCGAGGTTTATTTTGGCGTTTGGGAAAGAAACCATCCTTCAAATATCAAATATCAGCCAGCAAATATCAAACTGTTGCCGCAGCGCTTCTGCAAATGGTATTTGTTATTTGTTATCTGTTATCTGAATTTTGCCGCATGCATATTCTGCTGATACACCAGTATTTTCTGGAAAAAGACGATCCGGGCGGCTCCCGGTTCAACGAAATGACCCGGGTGTGGGCGGAAAACGGGCATCAGGTAACAGTAATCGGCGGAATGGTCCACTACGCCACCGGCAAGAAGCGGGAGAAGCATAAGGGGGAAGTTTAATGAAAAGGAAACGTACGCTGACGGTATAACTGTGTGCCGCTGACACGTATCGGAGGCGTACAATACCAACTTCATCGGGCGGCTGTGGGCCTATTTTTCCTTCGTGTTTTCCAGCATTATTTGCGGCTTGTTCAAAGCCAGGCAGCGGTACGACGTGGTGGTGGTTACTTCGCCGCCGCTGTTTGTGGGCATTACCGGCTACGTGTTGTCCCGCCTGAAACGCATTCCGCTGGTGTTCGAAGTCCGTGACCTGTGGCCGGAGTCGGCCATTGATACCGGGGTGCTGACCAACAAAACCATCATCCGGTTTGCCTACTGGTTCGAGGCGTTTATCTACCGGAAGGCTAAGCTGATCAATACGCTTACGCCGGCTTTCCGGCAGAAACTGATCGAAGAAAAAGGCGTGCCGGCGCAGAAAGTGGTGATGATTCCCAATGCCGCCGATTTTTCGCTGTCCGAAAAACTGCTCCACACCTTCGACGCCGAAGCCTTCCGGCGGGAAAAGGGCTGGACCGGCCGGTTTGTGATTACTTACGTGGGGGCACACGGCGTAGCCAACCACCTGATTCAGCTCGTGGATGCGGCTGATCTGCTGAAGGAAACCAACGCCCTTTTTCTGCTCATCGGCGACGGCATGCAAAAGCCCATGCTACAGGAAGAAGTGCGGCGGCGCGGCCTGACCAACGTGCAGTTCGTGAATTCGGTACCGAAGCATGAAGTGTTTAAATACATTCTGGCGTCCGACTTAGGCACGTCGGTGCTGAAGAAAACGGATACCTTCAAGACGATTTACTCCAACAAGACGTTTGATTATATGTCGTGCCGGAAGCCGGTCCTGATGGTAATTGACGGTGTTTCGCGGCAACTGGTGGAAGAGGCCAGGTGCGGCATGTACGCCGAGCCCGAAGACGCCGGCGATATTGCCGCCAAAATCCGCCATTACCTCGGAGCCAACGGGCAACTGGCGAAAGAAGGCATGAACGGCTACCATTTCGCCCGGCAGCATTTTGACCGCGAAAGGCTGGCGAAACGTTACATGGAAGAGCTGGCGAAGCTAAATGGTTAACTAAATGGTTAAATTGCTGCATTGTCAAATTGTTATATGGCTGGATGGTTGTCTGACCAGCATGATCCTTCAGAATCAGGCAATGCAGCAATTAAACCATACAATTATAAATTTTGTACAGAGCATTTTTTAAAAGGTTGATTGATATAGTCGTGTCGCTGGTGCTGCTGGTGCTGACGCTGCCGTTTTCCCTGACGGCTGCCGTGCTGCTTGCATTTGCCAACAACGGGAAAATATTCTTTATTCAGCAGCGGCCCGGTCAGCATGACAAACCCTTTAGCATCATCAAGTTTAAAACAATGAATGACCGGCGGGACTCCCGCGGCGAACTGCTGCCCGATGCGGTGCGCCTGACAAAAGCGGGCCGCATGGTGCGGAAAACCTCCATTGATGAACTTCCGCAACTGATCAACGTGCTGAAGGGTGATATTTCGCTGATCGGGCCGCGGCCCCTGCTGATGGAATACCTGCCCCTGTACAACCCGCAGCAGGCCCGGCGGCACGAAGTCAGACCCGGCATCACAGGATGGGCGCAGGTAAACGGCCGCAACAATACGACCTGGGAGAAGCGGTTTGCCAACGATATTTACTACGTGGATCATTTGTCTTTTGCCCTTGACGTCAAAATATTCTTTTTGACTATTCTGAAAATCCTGCAGGGCGAAGGCATCAGCGGCGAAAATAGTGCTACAATGGAGAAATTCCGGGGGAGTAAAACCATGTCTGGGGAGAGCCACAAAGCGGGAGACGTAGCGTCCTATCCGTGAAGAGAAGTGAAATTCATTTAGAAAATCACTGCTGAACGATACCAGTCCCCATTTTTAATTATCAATATTCAATTAACTAACGTGATTCTGTACGGCGGTAGCGGTCATGCAAAAGTGATTCTGGATTGCCTGGAAGCGCGGGGTGGGCTCGTGCAGGGCATTTTCGATGATAATCATGATTTAAAAGAGTTGATGGGTGTACCGGTGGTGGGCCAGTACCGCCCCCATCTTTTTCCGGACCAGCCGCTGATCATTGCCATCGGCAACAACCGCATCCGGTTGCAGATAGCCCCGATGATCCGGCACCGGTTCGGCACCGCCATCCATCCTTCCGCGCAGGTGTCGAGGTCCGCTACGGGAGGTGAGGGGAGCGTTGTGTTTCACAATGCTGTGGTGCAGGCCGGAGCAAGTGTGGGGAAGCACTGCATTATCAACACGGCTGCTTCGATAGACCACGACTGCCGGCTGGAAGACTTCGTTCATATTTCCCCCAATGCGGCCCTTTGCGGCAGCGTGCAGGTAGGCGAAGGCACGCAGATCGGCACCGGCGCATCGGTTATACCCGGCGTACGGATCGGCAAATGGTGCGTGATCGGGGCCGGGGCGGTGGTAACCAGTAATATTCCGGACTTTTCGGTGGCGGTGGGTATACCGGCCAGAGTGATTAAAACTGTAGAATTGTAAATGCAATCCAAACGAATATACCTCTCCTCGCCGCACATGGGCGGCAATGAGCTGAAATACATCCACCAGGCATTCGACGAAAACTGGATTGCGCCGCTGGGACCGAACGTAGATAATTTTGAAGCCGACCTTTGCCGGTTCACTGGTGCAAAACACGCCGCCGCGCTAAGTTCGGGCACGGCTGCCATTCACCTGACACTGATCTTACTGGGCATCGGCCCCGGTGATGAGGTGATCTGCCCGACGTTCACGTTTTCGGCTACAATAAATCCCATTCTTTACCAGGGAGCCATTCCTGTATTCGTAGACAGCGGTACTTCTACCTGGAACATCTGCGTAGAGGAAACCCGCCGGGCCATTGAAGACCGTATTGCAAAAGGCAAAGCTCCCAAAGCCCTGATGATCGTGCACCTGTACGGCCAGTCGGCTAAGATGTGGCAATTGATGGCGCTGGCCGAAACCTACAACCTGCCAGTGATTGAAGATGCCGCCGAGGCGCTGGGTGCCACCTATGAAGGAAAGGCGTTAGGCACCTTCGGAAAATTCGGCATCCTGTCCTTCAACGGCAATAAAATCATCACTACCTCCGGCGGCGGTGCCCTGCTGAGCAATGACCAGGAACTGATTGAAAAAGCCCGTTTTCTGGCAACCCAGGCCCGTGACCCGGCTCCGCACTACCAGCACTCCCAGGTAGGCTACAACTACCGCATGAGCAACGTGGTGGCGGGCATCGGCCGCGGTCAGATGGAAGTGCTGCCGGAACGGGTAAGACGGCGGCGGGAGATTTTCGCTTTCTACCAGCAAGCCTTCTCAGATATTCCGGCTATTTCATTTTCACCCGAATTATCCGATACGGAATGAAACCGCTGGCTGACCTGCATCCTGATTGACGAAAAGCATTCAGGCGGCGTAACGCGGGAAACGATCCGGCTGGCGCTGGCGGAAGATAATATTGAAGCCCGGCCCCTCTGGAAGCCCATGCACCTGCAGCCGGTGTTTGAAAAGTATCCGTATTACGGTGCTCACAACGTGGCCGAAAACCTCTTCAACCGCGGCCTCTGCCTGCCCTCCGGCTCTAATCTGAGGGAAGAGGAACTGGGGAGGATTGTACGGATTGTGTGGGGCGTCTTTGGGAAGGGGAATGCGTAAAGGGAAGGAATTTCTCGCAGATATTCGCGGATAAAAACGCAGATGTGCGCGGAGCAGATCAAGTAACTGCCACTGATCCAAATGGTAATGCATGAACCAATCGCAGCGAAAGTAAAAACCAGCGAAAATCTGCGCCCTTATCAGCGTGAATCTGCGAGAAACCCTTCTTAAAAGAAGCTCTTACCGCACCGCCGAAACCATCCCCAGAATGTCCTCCACGTATTCGCGGGAGTTGGAAAGGCGCGGTACTTTGTGCTGGCCACCCAGTTTGCCGCGTTTCTTGAGCCAGTTGTAGAAAGTGCCTTCCGGAACGTTGTGCACCACGGGCATCTGCAGGGCCATGTCCTGGTAACGCTTGGCATCGTAGTCGGAGTTGATTTCGCGCAGCGTCGCATCCAGCACCTGGGTAAACTGAGTCAGGTTATCCGGCTCTCTGGTGAATTCAATGATCCATTCGTGGCCACCCTTGCTGCGGTTGCCCATGTAGAGCGGTGCAGCGGTGAAATTCTCCACAGTGGCACCCGTTTCCTCACAGGCGCGGGTAACGGCCAGTTCGGCATTCTCCACAATTACCTCTTCGCCGAAGGCATTGATGAAGTGCTTGGTACGGCCCGATATCCGGATGCGGTACGGGTTTACTGAAGTAAACTTCACCGTATCGCCGATCTTGTAGCGCCACAGCCCGCCGTTGGTGGAGATGACCAGGGCGTAATTCCTGTCCAGTTCCACCTGGTCCAGCGTCAGGGTACGCGGATGCTCTTCACCTAACTCATCCAGGGGGATAAATTCATAGAACACACCGTAATCCAGCATAAGCAGCATGTCCTCCGCGCCGGTGCGGTCCTGAAGGCCGAAGAAGCCTTCCGAAGCGTTGTAAATTTCCACGTAATTCATCGTTTCCGACGGAATCATGGACCGGAACAATTCGCGGTAAGGCGTAAATGATACAGCGCCGTGGGCAAACAGCTCCAGATTCGGCCACACTTCCAGTATATTCGATTTGCCGGTGATTTCCAGTATGCGGCGGATCAGCACGACTGTCCAGGTGGGTACGCCAAGTATGCTGGTGACGTTCTCGTTTATCGTCACCTGGGCCATCTTTTCGATTTTGTCCTCCCACTTATCCATCAGGGCCACATCGAGGCTTGGGGTGCGGATAAACTGTGCCCACATAGGCAGATTTTTCGTGACCACCGCTGACACATCTCCGTAATAAGAGTCAGAGTCGTCGGGATTGCGCTGCAGACTGCCTCCGATTGAGAGGGCCTTGCCGAGGAAAAATTTGGTTTCGGGATGGTTGTGACCGTACATGGTAATCAGGTCTTTGCCTCCCTGAAAATGGCAATCTTCGAGGGCCTCCGGCGACACGGGAATGTATTTGCTCCGGGCGTTGGTGGTGCCCGAAGACTTGGCAAACCACTTGATGTCGGTCGGCCAGAGCACGTTCTGTTCGCCCTTCATCATCCGGTCAATGTACGGAAACAGGGTTTCGTAGGGCGATACGGGTACCCTCTCCTGGTACTCACTCACCGACCGGATGGTGGCGTAGTCATACTGACGACCCCACTGGGTATCTTTTGCCGTGCGGAGCAGGCGGGCAAACTGCTCTTGTTGTACATCGTGCGGGTTATTCATGAAGTGCTCAATCTGAGTCACCCGCTTCTTCATCAGCCACGACAATATTGTGTTCAGAAGTTCCATAAAGTGGTTTGCCTGCTCAGGCAGGAACAGAGGCTTTAAACTTTAAATTTTTTCTTGCGGAACTCGAAGCTTTCGCCCAGATATGCCTTCCGTACGCGTTCATCTTTTACGATGTCTTCGGGCAGGCCGGATGTGAGAATTTTGCCCTCCGTGAGCAGGTAAGCCCGGTCCGTAATGGATAACGTTTCGTTTACGTTGTGATCCGTAATAAGGATGCCTATATTTTTGGTTTTCAGGCGGGCCACAATGATCTGGATTTCTTCCACAGCCAGCGGGTCTACGCCGGCAAAAGGTTCGTCGAGCAGCACGAACTTAGGGTCTACGGCAAGGGCGCGGGCAATTTCGGTGCGCCGCCGTTCGCCGCCCGACAGCACGCGGCCCATGTTCTTGCGCACGTGGGTCAGGCTGAATTCTTCGAGCAGTTGTTCGGTCTTTTCGCGTTGTTCCTGCTTCGGTAGTTTGGTCATTTCCAGCACCGCCATGATATTTTCTTCAACTGAAAGCGTCCGGAATACCGATGCCTCCTGCGCAAGGTAGCCGACCCCGCGCTTGGCCCGCTGGTACATGGGCAGCCGGGTCACATCCTCATTGTCCAGAAAAATATTTCCGGAGTTGGGTTTGATCAGTCCCACAATCATGTAGAAGGTGGTGGTTTTGCCGGCACCATTTGGTCCGAGCAGACCTACAATTTCGCCCTGCGAGACTTCCACTGACACGTCGTTGGCTACGATGCGGGAGCCGTATTGTTTTACCAGATGTTCTGAACGGAGTTTCATGTTTTTGCAGGAGTGAGAAGTCAGGAGTGAGAAGTAGCTGCGCAAGAATCAAACCACCTGAGCCGCAGTCGCCATCTTTTCGGATCTGCTGCCGGTAAGTATTCTCACTCCTCACTTCTCATAAAACCTGATATCCTTGATCAGCAGTTGCAGGCTTTTCTGGTCGCGGTAGTTGTTTTCGGTCACCTGGTAGCAAAGCCGGAAAGGTTTGCCCGTAGCCACGCCCTCAAAATAGCGGGCCAGCCCGAAGCCTATCGCCTCAAAGGACTGGCTGCCCTGCTGGTATACGTGTATTTTCAGGTGCTGGTCTTTGATAATTCTCGGAAACTCCGCATATACCTGTTCCGATTCAAATACCGGACGCATGTTCTGCGGCCCGAACGGTGCCATCTGGTTCACCACGTTGTAAAAACGGCCCGTAATGTCCCGAAAGTCCAGCTTTGTATCAATCTCCACCTGCGGGATCAGCTGCTCCTCGCGGATTCTGCTGGCCACTACAGCTTCAAATCTTTCGCGGAAGGCCGGAAAGTTTTCGGGTTTAAGCGTAAGGCCGGCGGCGTACGTGTGGCCGCCAAACTGCTCCAGCAGGTCCGAGCATTCGGCAATGGCTTCGTACACATCAAACCCGGTTACCGAACGGGCCGACCCGGAGAGTTTGCCCTGAGAGTTGGTAAAAATAATGGTGGGGCGGTGGTACTTTTCAATGCAGCGGGAGGCTACAATACCGATTACCCCTTTGTGCCAGTCGTCCTTGAGCAGCACGGTGGTCTTGGCCAGCCGCAGCAGCTCGTCTCCCTCAATCATGGAAAGGGCTTCGCGGGTGATGTTTACGTCGTATTCCTGCCGGTCGCGGTTGTTAAGGTTAATCTGTCGGGCCAGTTGAAGGGCTTCTTCTTCCGAATGCGCCAGCAGCATCTGAATGGCGGCGCTGGCGTGGGCAATGCGGCCCGCGGCGTTGATGCGCGGCCCCAGACCAAATACAATGCTGGTGATTTCGAGCTCCTTTCCCTCAAGGGCCGCCACCTTGATCAGGGCCCGCAGGCCGGGGCGCGGGTTAAAATTTAGCTGTCGCAGGCCAAAATAGGCCATTACGCGGTTTTCGCCGGTGATGGGCACCAGGTCAGCCGCAATGCTGATTGCCAGCAGGTCCATGAACGGATACAGCCGGTCCAGCGACATTTCATTTCTGATGCAGAAACCCTGCAGCAGTTTGAAACCGACGCCGCAGCCCGACAGCTCTTTGCAAGGGTATTCGCAGTCGGCCCGCTTGGGGTCCAGAACGGCAACGGCCCCCGGCAGGGAGAGTCGTCGGGCCGGTGGTGGTCACAGATGATAAAATCTATGCCTGACTCCCTGGCGTAGGCTACCTTATCGGCTGACTTTATGCCGCAGTCAAGGCTCACGATCAGCTTCACGCCCTGCTCGCGGGCATAATCCATTCCCTGGCGTGATATGCCGTAACCTTCTGCGTAGCGGTCCGGCACGTAAAAAAGCAGGTTGGAGTGGAGGGTTTTCAAAAAGCCGTAGAACAGGGCCACTGAGGTGGTGCCATCCACATCGTAATCGCCGTACACCATGATGGTTTCGTTCTGGCCGATGGCCCCCTCCAGCCGGGTTACGGCTTTGTCCATGTCCTTCATCAGGAAAGGGTCGTGCAGGTCGTGCAGCGAAGGACGGAAATACGACCTGGCCTGGGCGTACGTGGAGATATTTCTTTGCAGCAGCAGGGGGAGGCTATGGGGGGTGTCACGCGTATACTGGCAGCGAGATCGGCTACCTCGGCTTCGGGAGGAAGCGGTTTGTACGTCCAGCGGTATTCCATACGGAGCAATTAAATAATGGACAATTGAAAATTATGAATTGACAATTATCGGGATGTAGATTTCCGGAGATTAAAAATAACACTTCTGTATCCGGAAACCGGCTTCCTGTTCAATAAGCAGCGGCTGGTGAACACCCGGTTCCGGATGTAATAATCCGGATCAGATTGTTGGATATGTACCAGTTTTGGCCAGGCCGCTTCCTAAGGTAAAGAAGCCATTTCTGCAAAAACTACAATTTTCGTGCAATACCTCCGGGAGTTGCGCCGGCTGCCGCATTAGGCTTTTGTGCCAAGTTGTCATACTTTTGTGGTTGGCAAAAAAATTGTCGCTGGCAGACAGATGTTTAAACACAGGCGATAATTCGTCGGCGTTGCCCAAATTAATTTTTCACAATTAGTGTTTATCAAAAAATTACCAAAAGCATCTGAACAGCATTTTTAAACTGCGGATTATGGAACACGAAAATGATAAGGTGACGGGAGAAAACGGGAACCGGCCGGAAATGGAAAACCATACGGAGACAGAAGTGGCCGAAAACCAGCCGGTCGTGGGCTCCGGTGACACGGCCGGTGGCAATGAAAAAATGGCAGCCGAATTGCAGGAAGCCAAAGATAAATACCTGCGCCTGTACGCTGACTTCGAGAACTTCAGAAGGCGTACAGCCAAAGAAAAAATGGAATTTATGAGTACCGCTCAGGGTGAAATGATGAAGGCCCTGCTGCCGGTACTTGATGATTTTGAACGAGGAATAAAGGCTTCGGCCAAGGCTGGGGATGCCTCCGCTGCCCGCGAAGGCATGGAGCTTATTTACCACAAGCTCTACCGCACACTCGAGCAGAAAGGCCTGAAGCCGATGGAAACGACCGGAACCGCCTTTGACACCGAGCTGCACGAGGCCATTACGCAGGTACCCGCTCCGCAGGAAGACCTGAAAGGCAAGGTAATTGACGAGGTAGAAAAAGGATACTACCTCCACGACAAGGTTTTACGGTTCGCAAAAGTAATTGTAGGCGCATAATAAAAAGGTTATTGGGAATCCGGTTATTGATTATTCAGGCTTTGACTCAATAACTAATTAACTCAGTAACCCAGTAACTCACCCCATAAGCATGGCTACCAAAAGAGATTATTACGAAATACTTGGAGTGAGCAAGACAGCCACGCCCGAAGAAGTAAAGAAGGCGTACCGGATGCTGGCCATCAAGTTTCACCCGGACAAAAACCCGAACGATCCGACGGCGGAGGAGAAGTTTAAGGAGGCGGCCGAAGCCTACGAAGTGCTGAGCAACGGCGAAAAACGCCAGCGGTACGACCGGTTTGGTCACCAGGGCATGAATGGCGGCGGCTTCGGCGGCGGTGGCAACATGAGCATGGACGATATATTCTCCCAGTTCGGAGATATTTTCGGCCAGGGCAGCCCTTTTGAAAGCTTCTTCGGCGGGGCCGGCGGCCAGGGCCGGCGGTCGGTACGGAAAGGCTCCAACCTCCGGATCAAGCTGAAGCTGAACCTGGAAGAAATCGCCAACGGTGCGGAGAAAAAGATAAAGGTAAAACGCTACGTAGCCTGCCAGACCTGCGGCGGCAACGGGGCCAAAAACGGGACATCACTGTCCAACTGTACCCGCTGCAACGGCTCCGGTCAGGAGCGGCGCGTGGTCAATACCATGCTGGGCCAGATGGTGTCTACCAGTACTTGCTCCACCTGCAACGGTGAGGGTAAAATCGTGACCGACCGCTGCGATGTCTGCCTCGGCGAAGGCCGTGTGATGGAGGAGGAGGTAATCCCGATCAAGATTCCGGCCGGTGTGGGCGAAGGAATGCAGCTCTCCATGGGCGGCAAGGGCAACGTTCCCCAGCGGGGCGGCATGCCCGGCGACCTGCTGATCGTGATCGAGGAGGAGCCGGATGAAATTCTGAAGCGCGACGGCAACAACATTGTGTACGACCTGCACCTCAACTTTGCCGATGCGGCGCTGGGCACCAACGTAGAGGTACCCACCATTGAAGGCAAGGTAAAGATCAAAATAGACGCCGGTACGCAGGCAGGGAAAATTCTGCGGCTGAAAGGCAAGGGCATTAAAGACATCAATACCTACAACCGCGGCGATCAGCTGATCCACGTGAACATCTGGACGCCCCGTACCCTCTCCCGCGAGGAAACGACTATAATGGAGCGGCTGCGCGATTCGCCTAACTTTGCCCCCAAGCCCGGTAAGGATGAAAAAGGCTTCTTTGAGAAAATGAAGGAGTTTTTCCAGTAAAATTTTCAGACTCTGTCCGCCTTTTTTGCCGGCAGATATAGACTGTGTCGTATCCTTTCGGATTTGGGTAATCCGAAAGGTTTGGCGACACATTTCTTTTCCGACAAGTTATGTAGCCTTCTATAAGTACAATACACCAGAAAGCGCGGCTGACAACAGCCGCGCTTTCTGTATAAAGCCGGCAGCGGCCTTGCCCCGGTCAGCCATTGAACCTGTTCCTCGGCGGATATTTCCCGCCACCGCCCCGGATACCACCGCTAAAACTTACGAAAGCCCGGACATCCGATTTCGGGAAATAAACAGTTACCATATGGGCATTCTTCCATAAATTAGTGTCTGATCAAAATTTCATTCCCCGTGTACATCCTTTCCGCCGAGCACATCAGAAAAAGATACGCTGACCACACTGCACTGGACGATGTAAGCATCCAGATTCCGAAGGGCAGCATATTTGGTCTGCTGGGACCCAACGGTGCCGGTAAAACCTCGCTCATCCGGATCATCACCCAGATCACTGCTCCCGATCAGGGGAAGGTTTTCTTCAACGGCGAACTGCTGGCCCCCAAACACATCGGCCGTATTGGCTACCTGCCTGAAGAACGTGGTTTATACAAAAAAATGAAAGTGGGCGAACAACTGCTTTACCTGGCCCAGCTGAAAGGCCTGTCTAAAGCCGAAGCCACGGCAAGGCTGAAAGTGTGGTTCAGAAAATTTGAAATAGAAAGCTGGTGGGGAAAAAACATGGAAGACCTCTCCAAAGGCATGGCCCAGAAGATTCAGTTTGTGGCCACTGTGCTGCACGAACCCGAGCTGCTCATTCTCGATGAACCCTTCACCGGCTTTGATCCCGTAAACGCTAACCTGATCAAAGATGAAATCCTGAAGCTGCGCGACAAAGGCTGCACCATCATCTTCTCCACCCACCGCATGGAGTCCGTGGAAGAACTCTGCGACTACATTGCCCTGATCAACAAGTCACAGAAGATTCTGGACGGCCCCACCAAACAGATCAAGAACCAGTACAAGACCAACACCTACGTGGTGGAAGGTGAAGGAAAGCTGGTGAGCCTGCCCTCCATGTTTGATGTGCGGTCCATGCAGGAGCCCGAAGAAGGCTTCTTCAAAGCCATTATCCGGATGCCGCAGGGCGTGGCGCCGAATCAGCTGATAGAGTCCCTGATCAATCAGGTGCAGATTCATTCTTTCGTGGAGCACATACCGTCCATGAACGAAATCTTTATCCGCAACGTGACCGGGAAGACTGATCCGCTGCCGGCCGAAGAGCTATACAAATTATCCCAGACGATTTAAATTTAAATAGCCTGTTAGCCATTAGCCGTCAGCTTTTAGCCAAAGCCCGCAACAGCGATGCAGCTTCTGAAAAAAAGACGAATGGCTAACCAGCTAACACCTAAATGCTAATCCACTTTCCATGAAAAAGATATTGCTGATTCTGCAGCGTGAATACCTGGTACGGGTGCAGAAAAAATCATTTGTGATCATGACCCTGCTGGGTCCGCTGCTGATTGCGGCCATTTACGCGGTGCCGGTTTTTCTGGCGCTGCGCGAAAACAAGGTGCGCAACATTGCCGTGGTAGATGAAAGCGGGCTGCTGAAAGACACCTTCAAAGGGAGCAAACAACTCGTATTCACACCGATTGGAAATTCTCTGCAGACGGGCAAGCAGGCCGTGCTGGATGAAAAATACTACGCCGTGCTGTACGTGCCCAGAATCAGCGTGGACAATCCGGCGGGCATCAAGCTTTTCTCCAAAAAGGGCATTAGTCTGGACGTGGAAGGCGCAGTGGAGCGAAGCCTCAAAAAGGAAATCGAAGACGTAAAGCTGCAGCAGGCGGGTATTGACAAGCAGGTGCTGGAACGGATTGACACCAGGGTGTCGGTGGATACGATGAGTCTTACGGATGGTGAGGGCGAACGCGACAGCAGCACCGGAGCGGCCTTTATCGTTGGTTTTGCGGCCGCGTTTATCATCTACATCTCCATATTCATCTACGGCGTGCAGGTGATGCGCGGCGTGATCGAAGAGAAAACCAACCGCATCGTGGAAGTAATCATTTCTTCGGTGAAACCGTTTCAGCTGATGATCGGCAAAATTACCGGTATTGCGCTGGTGGGGCTTACGCAGTTTCTGCTCTGGATCATCCTGGGCACGGCCATCAGTACGGCGGCCATCGGCGTACTCAAGTCACGGGATGACGTAAGCCAGGAGCAGGTAGACGCCGTCCTGAAAGAATCACCGGCGCTGGAGCAGCGCGCCAACATGCCCGAAAAAGTAATGACTGCCCTCAACACCCTCAATATTCCCCTGCTGCTGGGCACCTTTCTGTTTTACTTCCTGGGTGGCTACCTGATTTACAGCGCCCTGTTTGCGGCAGTGGGCGCGGCGGCCGACAGTGATACTGATACCCAGCAGTTTATGTTTCCGATCACCATTCCGCTGATCCTGTCGTTTGTGCTGGCGCAGTACGTGATCCAGAACCCTGACGGTCCGCTGGCCTTCTGGCTCTCCATGATTCCGCTGACTTCGCCCATTATCATGATGGTGCGCATTCCGTTTGGTCCGCCGGCGTGGGAAATTGCCCTTTCCATGGTGCTGCTGGTGCTGGGCTTCCTGCTCATCACCTGGATAGCCGCCCGTATTTACCGCGTGGGCATTCTCATGTACGGCAAAAAGGTCAGCTACAAGGAACTGGGCAAGTGGGTGTTTTACCGGGTCTGACCCTTTCCTAAAAAATGTTAAAAAGGCTGGTGCGCACGAATCTGCGTACCAGCCTTTTTGTTGGCAGGTAAATACGGGTAAATAAACCTACTTTTGCAAACAGTATTCTCCATTTTAACACATGCATAATTTTCGGAAGATCAACAACCTGACAGGTTGGGGAGTATTTTTAATAGCTTTTGTGGTGTATGCCCTTACGGTTGAACCCACGGCGAGTTTCTGGGATGTAGGCGAGTTTATTGCGGCATCTTATAAACTTCAGGTGCCTCACCCGCCCGGGGCGCCTTTCTTCCTGATGGTAAACCGGATGTTTTCGCTGCTGGCCTTCGGCGATGTGAGCAAGGTAGCGTACTGGGTAAATATGTCGTCGGTGCTGTGCAGCGCCGCCACGGTGCTGTTCCTGTTCTGGACCATCACGCTGCTGGCCCGCAAGGCAATGGGCATTACTTCTTTTCAGGTCACTACCGGGCCGCTGATCAGCCTGATGGGTGCCGGGGTGGTCGGGGCACTGGCCTATACTTTTTCTGATTCGTTCTGGTTTTCGGCAGTAGAGGCCGAAGTATATGCCATGTCGTCCTTCTTCACGGCTATCGTTTTCTGGGGCATATTCAAATGGGAACTCATTGAGGATGAGGGGGCAGCAAACCGCTGGCTGATCCTGATTGCCTATCTGATCGGCCTCTCCATCGGGGTCCACCTGCTCAACCTGGTGGCCCTGCCGGCTATCGGACTGGTGTATTATTTCAAAAAATACAAACCCACCACCTGGGGAGTTATTGCGGCGCTGGTGATCAGTGGCGGCATTATTCTGACCATTATGCTGGGTGTGATTCCGGGCCTGCCCTCAATGGCCGGTTCTTTTGAAATATTTTTTGTGAACAGCCTTGGCCTGCCCTTCGGCTCGGGCATTACCGTTTTTGTACTGCTGCTGCTGGGTACCTTGCTCTATGGCCTTTACTACTCAGTACGCAAGGAAAAGGTGCTGCTCAACACGGCCCTGCTCTCCCTGACGGTGATCCTGATCGGCTATGCCTCTTACACCATGGTGCTGGTGCGGTCCGATTTCAACCCGCCCATCAACGAAAACGATCCCAGCGACATTCTGTCGTTTGTGTCGTATCTGAAGCGGGAGCAGTACGGCGACCGGCCGCTGCTGTACGGGCCCACCTTTACCTCCGAGCTGGTAGACCAGGAACGCGGCGATCCGCTTTACCGGAAAGGGAAGGATAAATACGAAATTTACGATTACAAGCTCACTAATATCTACGACCCCAAAGGCAATATCCTGCTGCCGCGCGTTTTCAGCCGGCAGGACAACCACCAGCAGCTGTACCGCCAGATGCTCGGCATGCGCGAAGGGCAAAAGCCGAACATGAGCCACAATATCCAGTTCCTGTTTTCACACCAGCTGGGGCACATGTATTTCCGGTATTTCCTATGGAACTTCGTGGGCCGGCAAAGCGACATGGAGGGTGCCGGCGTGCTGATGCCGACCGATGCCTTTCAGAAGGACCTTGCCTGGGAACTGAAAAGCAACTGGGGCCGCAACAACTTCTTCATGCTGCCTTTTCTGCTGGGGCTGGTCGGGTTTCTGTTTCAGTATTCCCGCGACCGGCGCGGCTTCTGGGTAGTTACGCTGCTGTTTTTCCTGACCGGCATTGCCCTGGTGCTTTACCTGAACTCGCCACCCGTAGAGCCCCGCGAACGGGATTATATTTACGTAGGGTCCTATTACGCCTTTGCCATCTGGATCGGCATGGGTGTGCTGGCCCTGGCCGAATTGCTCGGGCGGTTTATCCGGAAGCCGGCTCCGGCGGCGGCAGTGGCCGCGGCGGTCTGCCTGGTAGTGCCGGGCATCATGGCGCAGCAGGGCTGGGATGACCACGACCGGTCAAACCGCTACCATTCTGTAGATTCAGCCAAAAATCTGCTTAACTCCTGTGCGCCCAACGCCATTTTGTTTACCGGAGGCGACAATGATACTTTTCCGCTCTGGTACGTGCAGGAAGTGGAAGGCTTCCGCACCGACGTGCGGGTGTGTAACCTGAGTCTGCTGGGCACGCACTGGTACATTGACCAGATGAAGCGGCCCGTATACAAATCCGAAGCGCTGCCGATTTCGCTGGACAGGGAATCGTACTACGCCGGCACCAATGACCAGATCCCCGTCATGGATGAGGGCAAATACCCCGGCGGCATCCGGCTGGATACCTATCTGAAGCTGGTAAAGGCCAACGATCCGCGCATCAAAGTACCCTACCGGGAAGAGGCCCTGACCGTTCTGCCTTCCCGCAGGCTGGTGGTGCCCGTTGACCGGGAAAAGGTACTGAAAATGGGCATTGTGAAGCCCGAACTCCGCGACTCCATCTCCGACCGCATGGAGTGGGACCTGACGCGCGGTGACCTGCTCAAGCCCGACCTGATGATTCTCGACATGATCGTGAGCAACAACTGGGAGCGGCCGATCTACTTCTCCAGCACCCTGGCACCGTCCAGCTACCTGAATCTGAAGGAGTTCATGCAGGTAGAGGGCCTGGTGTACCGGTTGCTGCCGGTAAAGGTTTCCGGTGCCACGCAAGGCTACCTGAACACCGGCATCACGTACACCAACATGATGAAGAATATGTTCTGGCGGGAAATGGATAACCCGAAAGTGTACTACGACGAAAATTACCGCCGCTTCCCGATCAATGCCCGTCTGAACTTTTACCGCCTGGCGGATGAGCTGCTGCAGTCCGGCAAGAAAGACCAGGCCCGCGAAGTGGCGCTGCACAGCCTGAAGGTACTGCCCGACGCCGGCGTGCCGTACGATGAGTATACGTCTAATATGATTTCGGTGCTGTTCCGGGTAGGTGAAAACGAAAAGGCGCAGGAAATTTCGCAGACCATGGCCTCCCGCGTGGACCAGAATCTGGATTATTACATCCGCAAGGAGCCGGGCAATGCGCAGGAGATCCAGACCAACCTGTACATGCTCAACCAGATCGTGCAGGCCAACAAGGAGGCAAACACCCAGCTGGCGGCTAAGTTTGAGCAGATTTTCGAGAAGCACTACAACAGCTACGCCAGCCTCTATGCCCGCGGCATGTCAGGCGGTTAAGCGCATGCATTCTTTCCAAAGCCCGTCTGTACAATCTGGTACAGGCGGGCTTTTTATTTAGAACAGAATATATCCGGATACCCGGTACGGCAGGAATAATTATATTACGGCACTATTCCACGAGCCGATATGAAAAAGACTACCCTCTTCAGACTGCTTACCCTTTTGTTTATCCTTTTGCCTATGCTGCATACGCTGGCCCAGCCCCTGCGGGTGAGTGACAACAAACGTTACCTGGTCAGGGCGGACGGCACGCCGTTCTTCTACCTTGGAGACACGGCGTGGGAGTTGTTTCACCGGCTGAACCGCGAAGAAGCCGAACGTTACCTCAGGCGCCGGGCGGAGCAGGGCTTTACGGTTATTCAGGCGGTGGTGCTGGCCGAACTCGATGGCCTGCACACGCCCAACCCGTACGGCGAAGTTCCGCTGCAGAACGACGACCCCACCAGGCCCAACGAAGCTTACTTCAGACACGTGGACTGGGTCGTGAACAAAGCCGCCGAACTGGGTATTCACATTGGCCTGCTGCCTACGTGGGGCGACAAGCTATTCAGGAATACCCGGGGCGCGGGACCGGAAATATTCAACGTGAACAATGCCCGCACCTACGGCCGCTACCTCGGCGACCGGTACAAAAATGCCAAAAACATCATCTGGGTGATGGGCGGAGACCGTAATCCGCGCAATGATAGCGATGTTGCCGTCTGGCGGGCCATGGCAGAAGGGGTAGTAGAAGGGGTTGGCGGCAGAGAAAAGACGCTGATGACTTTTCACCCCCAACCGCAGAAAGAAGGCTCCTCTTCTACCTGGTTCCATCAGGATGAATGGCTGGATTTTAATATGTTTCAGAACGGCCATTGCCGGGACATAGCCGTTTGGGACCGCGTCCAACGGGACTACAACCTCACGCCGGTCAAGCCGACCATGGACGGTGAGCCGCTCTACGAAGACCACCCGATCTGCTTTAATGCCGCCGAAAACGGTTTTTCGCTGCCCTACGACGTACGCCGGTTTGCGTACCTGGAGCTGTTTGCCGGGGCCCATGGCCACACCTACGGCTGTCACAGCATCTGGCAGATGTGGGGGCCGGGGCGCAAAGGCGTCAACAGTCCGCTGCGGTACTGGTACGAGTCGCTGGACCTGCCCGGTGCCAACGCCATGACGCACGTACGGAACCTGATGGAGTCGCGGCCGATGCTCGTGCGGGTGCCGGACCAGTCGCTGGTGCAGGGTGCCGCGGCCAGCAGCCAGAGTGCCTTGAAGCGGGTACAGGCCACGCGGGGCGACGACTACGCCTTTGTGTACAGCGCCTCCGGATTGCCTTTTACGGTGGCAATGGGCAAAATTTCCGGCAAGCAGGTAAAAGCCTGGTGGTACGACCCCCGTACGGGTGAGGCCAGGGCAGCCGGCTCTTTTCCCAACACCGGCACCAAAATATTTAACCCTCCTTCCGGCGGCTTTGACCACGACTGGGTGCTGGTGATGGACGACGCGGGCAAGAAGTACGGTGCTCCGGGGAAGGGGCGGGCGGGCAGGTAGATACCCTCCAGAGATGAGGAATGAGCCTTAAGCGGAGATTTTGGGTAGATTAGAAGAAAAATAACAATGGAAAACATCACTGACCGGATTACCATTGATGAGAAACTATGCAACGGGAAACCCACCATCCGGGGGAAGCGGATCACCGTGCAGACCATACTGGAGTATTTAGGGGCGGGAGAAAGCGCAGAAGAAATTCTTCACCAGTATCCTTCCCTGGAGCCGGAGGACATTACTGCCTGTCTGCAGTTTGCTTCCCAGCTGATGAGCTGCAGTTACATCATCAAATCAGTACGGCGGCTTTGACCACGACCGGGTGTTGGTGCTGGACGATGCGGGTAAAAAGTACGGTGCGCCGGGTAAGGGATGGGCGGGAAGTTCTACTGGTCCGTTGAGTTGTTGATCGGGTCCCTGAACCGCGGGTCGTTGCAGAAGGCTGCGTCGGTGAGGGTGTTGAGAAAAGCAATCAGCTTCGTTTTCTGGTCTTCGGTGAGCGGAATGCCCAGGCGGCCGTTTTGCCGGAGCAGCGGGTCCAGCGTCGGGGAGTCCTTCACGCCCGATGCGTAGTGGTCCAGTACCCGTCTCAGCGTATAAAACTGGCCGTTGTGCATGTAGGGCATGGTGAGCGCCACGTTGCGCAGGGACGGCACCTTGAATTTGCCCCGGTCGGCGGGGTCGCTGGTGACAATTTCGCGGCCCGGGTCGCGGGCAAAGTCGCTGTCCAGCCCGTTGTTGCGGTAGGAGTGATCCGTAAACAGGTCAGTGGCGTGGCAGGAGGCACAGTTGGCCGTAAACAGTTGCAGTCCCTCTTTCTCGTCAGCGGTGAATTCTACCCCGTTTTCCCGGCGCACGTACCGGTCGTAACGGGAATTGGCCGACACCAGCAAACCCGTAAACTGAGCCATAGCCCTGAACATCAGCTGGCTGTTGATGGTGTCGTGCCCGAAGGCAGCCCTGAATTTTTCGCGGTACCCGGGCATCCCGTTCAGTTTGTCAATTACGTTTTTGAGGGTTTCGCCCATTTCCACCGGATTGGTAATCGCATTGAGGGGCGTTACCTCCAGATGGTTGGCACCGCCGTCCCAGAAAAACTCCGGCATCCAGGCGAGGTTGGCCATGGCAGGCGTATTGCGGTTGCCCAGCTTATTGCCCACTCCGTGGCTGAGGTCGTGGGAGTGGTCGGCAAAAGCAAAGGTCTGCCGGTGACAGGTGCCGCACGAAACGGAATTGTCACCGGACAGCCGGCCGTCGTAAAACAGCATCCGCCCGAGTTCGAAGCCCTCTTTGGTGACCGGATTGTTCTGAAAGCGGTAAACAGATTCCGGAAAGTTGGCCGGCGCTACAAATGCGTACGGATCAGGCTCCGGCATTTCGGTGCCCTTCTGCGACCGGTCGCACCCGATAAATGCGCCGGCCACGGCCAGGCAGAGCAGCCAGTAAGGGCGCAACTTAATTTTGAACATGATCAAAGGAAAACATTTACCGGTAATTGTCCGCCATCTGTACTGCCCGTGGGCCCCCGTGGATTGCGGTACCCTCAAGAACGGAAAAATTTACCTGATCAGGTGCGCCGAAAAGCTTTGAAGCATCTGCTTTGTAATGTACTTCCGGCGATTTGCCGGCCCATGCCTGCAGCACGTTGCCGTTCAGGGAAGGTGAAGTTTCGCGGATGCAGTTGTCAGCTCCCCTGAACCCGCCGATGTGAAACAGCAACTTGTTATTCGGCTGCGGGGAAACCGGTGAATTTCCTTCCATCCGCACGAATATGTAGCCGGTATTCCACGACCAGAACATGGCATTGACCGGGTCCAAAGCACCCGTCTGGACGCCTGGGGTATTTCGGGTGCTGTCTACACCAATGATGAATGATACGCCGGTGTAGTCTCCCGCGGGGATATCCGGCAGGGTGATAAATGCGGAAGAAGGTTTTTCGTGGTCAATCAGAAAATAACTTTCCGGTACCTTATACACGGAACCGTCCTCCTTCAGCAGGGTAAAGTTGCGTACGTGGTACATGAAGTGACTCACCGTGTAAGGCTGTCTGAGGGCGTTGGTGTAGGTGCGGGTATGCAATTCCAGATCTCATTCCCCACACGGTGCATGAATTCAATTTTCAGGCTTCCGGTGCTGGCTGGCTCAGCCGGGTCCTTCTGGCAGGCGGTAAAGCCCCGCCCCGCCAGTAGCAGAAAGAGAAAGAGAGCGAATGTGTTTCTCATAGAAGATTCCGGTGATGGACGCACATGGATAGATTGTGCAGCTACTTATTAAAGTTTGTCCGCACACTTAATCCTTTGTAAACCAAAGAAGTAACGCGTTGGCAGCTTTCCGGATTTTGCTTTCACCATATAAAAAATATTTCAGGCAAGCAGTCAGCCGTTTAAAACGCCAGGCACTGAGGCAGATCAGAGTCACCGGCCTGAATGGAACTGAACAGGAAACCGGCAATGGCTTTGGGATAAAAGTACGTCGATTTCTGCGGCAGCGTGTAGCCGCTCCGGCATACGGTCTGGATTTCGTGCATGCGTACGGCGTTGGTGATCAGCGCCGCCTGGGCTTTGCCGCCGGCTACTTCCGTGACGCATTGCGTAAAGTTGCGGGAGAAGCTGATCTTTTCACTCTTCCGCTGGTCGCGGCCGGGAATACCCAGTGCCTTTTCGATCACGAAATAATGCAGCACCGTTAAATCAAGCCGCTTTACCACTTCCGGAAAGTGCCAGGTCATACTTTCCAGCACTTCCGGCTTCAGGCGTAATTTGCAGGCACCTTCCTTCAGCAGCAGGCCAAAAGCCCAGGGCTTGCCGGCAATGATTTCGGGCACATCGTAGGGGTTTTCGAGGGGCCGGATGGTAAAGTAGGGTTCAAGTTTTTGCAGTAAGTCATTGTCATTCCAGTCGTCCACTCCCCTGATCAGCCGGTGCGTGGGCAGGATCATCAGGTTGTCGGAGGCGGCGTTGGTGAGGTACATCAGGTGAAAGTTGTAAGGCTCTTCGCCGGTATGTTCCGGATCTGCCGCTGCCTGCCGCTTGCGGTACACCAGTGAGCTTTCGTACCGGTGGTGGCCGTCGGCCAGAATCACCTGCTGGTCCTGCAGCTTCGCAATAAACTTTCCGATTACGTTAAAATCGTGAATCACGCTCAGTACCTCGCGTACGCCCTGATAGTCTTCAATTTCGTACAGCGGCTTGCGCATGCTTTCGTCGAGGTAGCTTTCCAGTTCAAAATCGTTGTCCTGGTACAGGCCGTGGGTGGGGCTCACGTGAAGCTGCGTTTTTTCGAGCAACTCAATCCGGTCGTTTACTGCCGCGGGAATGGTGCTTTCGTGGCGCAACACCACGTTTTCGGACCAGTCGTAGGCCTTTATGTGGCAGATAAAGCCTTTGCGGCAGTACTCGCGGGGGCTACCAGGCAGCGAAAAGTACTGGTAATAACCATATATGCCGGGCAGCGGGTCCTGTTCCAGCGTACCGTTCCTTTTCCATTCTTCCAGCAGCCGTCGGGCGCGTTCTGCGGCGTCTTCGCCCTGGGGCACCGACAGGTGGATGCTGTTGTAGGGGTTCTGGTAAAGTACCTGCCGCTGCTTTTCGGATACTACGTCAAACAAGGGGGAGGTGAGATTTTCTATCCCAGCCGAAAGCCGGCTGTTGTAGCGCCAGGCTCGTACCGGTTTTATCGGTGCCATTCGGAGACATGTGGAAAGGCCGCAAAGATAGGAAAATGCGGCGGGGCACTCCGGAGGAGTCTCCCGGGGAGCTATGGTCAGGACACACTTTTCAACTATTTATTCATCATTTTGTTCATCATTGCGTTGCGGCTCCCCTCTCCCTGGGAGAGGGGTTGGGGGTGAAGCTCCCCTTACCTGCTGAACGTCAGCGGTACGGCTACTCTGGTTTTGTCCCAGACCAGCACCATATCCGCACCGGTGCGTGTTTCATCAAATCTGATAGTGAATGCTTCGTACGTTTCGGGAGTCTGCGAAACGGGTACTTCGGTCACCAGTACATCTTTGGCCGGATCGTATTTGAAAGCGCCCCACTGGCCCAGGTCGCTGTTGAACAACACCTTCCATTTATCCTTTTGCGGAATGGTAAATAAGGTGTACGTGCCGGCTTTCAGCGTCTTGCCACCAATGCGGAGGTCTTTGGTGGTGGTGATTTCGGTGGCTTCGTTGGCACCGGTACGCCATACCTGACCGTAGGGCTCAAGGGCGCCGAATACCTCGCGGCCCCGCTTCAGCGGCTGCCCGTATACGGCTTTGATGTAGATGGAAGGCTTCTTGTAGGCAGCTATTGCAACCGAACTGGACCGTGGCCGGGGCATGACCACTGAGTCTGCTTTGGCGGTTGTACTTCCGGCTGGAGTGGCAGTACCGGTTGCCCTGTTGGTGGCCTGAGCCACAGCCGTACCCTCGGCAAGGCAAAGGGCAAGCAGGAGAAACATGAGCTTTTTCATAGAAAGAGAGATGCTGAATACCTGGTTAAAACACAAACTTACTCCGAAGAAGGTAATATTGCTACTAAACCCGGCAGGGATTCATACCCGGTTGACAGGTGCAAATGTGCCCATGCGGGAGGCTGCCTTATCGCCGTACCCGATTACTTAGTAACTTACCGGTTATTCAGCAACAATTATGCAACGTCCGGATTTCGATGATATTTTTATGGAACTGGCAGTAAACCTGTCCAAACGTTCGCACTGTATCCGGGCTCACGTGGGGGCAGTGCTCACCCGGGAAACCCGCATTATTTCCATTGGTTACAACGGTCCGCCGGCCGGCACGCACAACTGCGACGAAGAATGGCCCGATACCGGCTGTGCCCGTGACCGCAAAGGCAGCTGCTCACTGGCACTGCACGCCGAGGAAAATGCCATTCTGTACGCTGTCAAGAACGGATCTGACATAGAAGGTGCAACGCTGTACGTAACACTTTCGCCGTGCCTCTCCTGCGCCCGTATTATCTACAGTACCAAAATCGCCCGGGTGTTTTACCTGAATTCCTACGCCCAGTACAAAGGCCTCTCTTCCGATGAAGGCATTGATTTTCTCCAGCGTTTCGGGGTAGAAGTGCAGAGGTACAAAGGCAATCTGATTCATAATTACATTCCAACCCCCCGCAATGGCCGGACTGTGGAACAATGATCCGGTGATGCAGCGCCTTGCCGCATCGATACCCCAGCCGCAGCCTTCGGCGGTGCAAGACCCGTATGTGTACCTGTTGCGGGCAATCATCTCGCAGCAGCTTTCTACCCGCGTAGCGTCAGTGATCTGTGAACGTTTTCTGAATCTCTTTCCCGGCCGCTATCCCCACGCGGAAGCGGTTCTGGCCATGCCCGCCGAAACTTTACGGGCCGCCGGGCTGTCGGGGCAGAAGACGTCTTACCTGAAGAATATAGCCGCTCTCCACCGCTCAACGCCCATTGATCCGGCTCACCTGGAAGCCCTGTCCGACGAAGAGATCATCCGGCACCTGACCACGATCAAAGGCGTGGGCCGCTGGACCGTAGAAATGCTGCTGATGTTTCCGATGAACCGGCCCGATGTTTTCCCGATTGATGATCTGGGCATCCGGCAATCCATCATCAGTTTGTACGGGGTAACTGAAACCGGCAAAGCACAGCTTCAGAAACTGACCGCCATTGCCGAAAACTGGCGGCCTCACCGTACCCTTGCCTGCAAATACCTGTGGAGGGCCCGGGATAAAAAGTAAGGGCGGTGATTTGCCTGTAAATTCAAACTCTGCGCCTGTTCAGCCGTACAAGGCGGTACGGATACGACCCGTAAAGCTAATTTTTGATAAATATTTACAACTATGGAAAATCAGCAGAAAGCTCAGCAAACAGAAACTCCGGAAGACAAAGCCGATAACCCGAGTGTTCAGGAAGAGCCAACCGTGCAGCAGAAAACCCCTAAGGAGGGAATAAACCACGGCGAAACATACCACAACAAGCTTCAGCCCAAGCCAGGTGTGGAGCACGATGGAGTAGATAAAGTATAAAGAGAGAAACAGGCATAATGGCGGTACAGGGGCAACTCTGTACCGTTTTGCTTTTCGGTGGCCACTGACTTTTTACCCTTTCCGGAAAATGGTTACTTTGGGAAAAATCCCCGTAAAGTACCTGCTCATGCAAATCCGCCGCATCCGCGTCCGCCGCGAAAACCTCGACCTGACGCGTCCCTACAACATCGCCTACAAGACCGTAACCGCCGTTGAGAACTGTTTCGTGGAGCTGGAGCTGGAGAATGGCCTGACTGGCATCGGTGCGGCCAATCCGAGCAGGCAGGTAGTAGGCGAATCAACTGACGATGCCTGGCGCACCATGCAGGAGCCCGGTCTGCAATGGCTGGAGGGCCGCGACATCCGGGCAATCGGGGGATTGTTGCAGGAGGTAGGGGAGAGGTTCCCGGCGAACCCCGGCGTACGGGCCGCGCTGGACATTGCCCTGCACGATGCGTTCGCGCAGTACCTGGGTGTACCACTGGCAGTTTACCTTGGTCAGCGCATTGGATCGCTGCCTACTTCCATCACCATCGGCATCAAAGGCGTGGCCGAAACGCTGGAAGAGGCCGGCGAATACGTGGGCCGCGGCTTCCGGGTACTGAAGGTGAAGCTGGGCAAGTCACTGGAAGAGGACATTGAGCGGCTGACCAGGCTCCGCGAAAAGTTCGGCAGCACCGTCACCATCCGCATTGACGCCAACCAGGGATACACTACTGCCGATCTGGGCATTTTCTGCATTCAGACGGCAAAGCTGAACATTGAGCTGATCGAGCAGCCATTACCAGCCGCGGCCGTGGCCGAAATGAAGGCCCTGCCGGAGGAAATCAAAAAGCTGGTGGCAGCCGATGAGTCGCTGGTGAGTGTGCAGGATGCCTTCCGGCTGGCATCGCCGCCAGCCGCAAGTGGCATTTTCAACATCAAGCTGATGAAGTGCGGCGGCATCCGTCCGGCAAGGGAAATTGCCTCCATTGCCCGTCAGGCTGGTATATCCCTCATGTGGGGATGCAACGACGAAAGCATCGTGAGCATTGCCGCTGCCCTGCACACCGCCCTGTCCTGCCCCAATACCAGATACCTCGACCTCGACGGCAGCCTCGACCTTGCCAGAGACCTCGTTTCCGGCGGCTTTATCATCAAAGACGGCGTCATGTCCATCACAGGGGAGCCGGGGCTGGGGGTAAAAAAGTCGTAAGTCGGTTAGAATCGTAAGCCCAGAGTCGTAAGTCGTAAGGGGTTTGGCATGCACGGTCACCGGCGTCAGCTGCTTGCCTGCCAGCTACTTGTATTGACAAAAAGGGTATGGTTATATGGTTGAATGGCAATGGGAGCTGAACCAACCATTCAGCCATTCTAACCATATAAGGAGTTACGCACTCCACCGGCTTAGCACTGGTGAAAGGAGAAGTATCCGTTCTCGTTGGAGCGCAAAGCAACTGATCCAGCCGGGGGAGAGAAGCAGAGTTACTGCAATAAATATTTATTCCGGCAAGTACGCAACGGTTTAGCTACCGAGGCCGTACTGAGGAGGAGTCCTTCGCTGGCCTGCTAACCGGTTCCGGAATGCCTACCCGAGTAAAAGTCCGCCCGGGTCTGACAAACCGGATGCGTGCTGTACTTCCTGCTGGAACAGGAAGTTCTTTTTCCTTCTTCTCCGCACCTTTGCGGCCCATTTCCTTAAACCCACGCACATGAAAAACAACCTACTGCGCATGAGGATAACCAGACGTGTTATGCCCAGCCCATTCCCTTTGCTGCTCAAGGGGCTGCTCCTGAGTGCAGTTGCCCTGCTTTCGGGTTGCCAGTTTATCGAGGACTATTTCGATCAGAACCCACCCCCTTCCCCTCAGAATTATCTCACTCAGGTAGCCGAAGGACTCACCCAACCCCTGGTCGTTGCCCAGGCGCCTGATGGCAGCAACCGGCTCTTTATTGTCGAACAGGTTGGCAGGATACGGATTGTGGCCCCGGGCGGTGAGTTACTGGCAGAGCCTTTTCTAGACATCCGGGACAAAATAGTCCCCCTCAACCCGCAGTACGATGAACGGGGATTGCTAGGCTTGGCTTTTCACCCCGACTACGCCAGCAACGGACGGTTTTTCGTCTACTACAGTGCGCCTCTGCGTGCCGGGGCGCCCGCGGGCTGGAACCACACAAGCATTATTTCTGAGTTCAGGGTATCAGCGGGTAATGCTGCCCTTGCTGACAAAGCCTCCGAAAGAGTAGTGCTTGCCATTGATAAGCCGCAAGCCAACCACAACGGAGGCACTCTTGCTTTCGGACCAAGAGACCGCTTTCTGTACATCTCGGTAGGAGACGGGGGGAACCGCGACGACAAGGGCCCCGGCCACGTAGAGGATTGGTACGAGAGAAACCCCGGCGGCAATGGGCAGGACATTACTCAGAATTTGCTGGGCAACATTCTGCGCATTGACGTAGACGGCTCTCTTCCCTACGGCATTCCGGCTGATAACCCGTTTGTCAACCGGGATGGACTCGACGAGATTTACGCCTATGGCTTCCGCAATCCTTACCGTTTCTCTTTTGACATGGGCGGGACCAACCGTTTACTGGCCGAAGATGCCGGGCAGGAATTATGGGAAGAAGTCAGCCTGGTGACCAGAGGGGGAAATTACGGGTGGAACGTGAAAGAGGGCACGCACTGTTTTGACGCCAACAATGCCCAAGTCTCCCTGGCCGAATGCCCTACTAAAGACCCTGCTGGAAATCCCCTGATTGATCCGGTTGTTGAAATACCAAACGCCAAGCAGCCGGGAGGATTAGGATACGTAATTGTGGGAGGCTATGTGTACCGGGGCAAAACCTTTCGGCCGTATCAGGGGCAGTACTTTTTTGGTACCTGGAGCCGTACCCGGGGCAGGCCCGATGGATTGGTATTTGTAGCCACTCCGCAAAACAGCGGCTTATGGAACTATACGGAAGTTAAATTTGCCAACACGCCTACGGGTAATCTAAACCACTACCTGCTGGGCTTTGGGCAGGATGCCCAGGGAGAAGTGTATCTGCTTACTTCAGATAATTCCGGGCCAAGCGGTACCACTGGCAAAGTCTATAAACTAACCAACCGTCCTTAAGGAACGCCCCTGTTAAAGCGTTCCTTTCTACCAAGATCCGTTGGAGAAGGAATATTCCGGCAAAGGAAAGTCCTCCTCTAGAGTTAAGGAATACCCGACTAATGGCCCAGGCGAATGAATCAACCATCACAGTGCCCCCGATCTGTTGGGGGCACTGTGCTTTTACCCGCTTTGGTTTGCCCCACCCGTTGGCTTTCTGCACTTGTCAAGTAGGCGCTTGATGTCCATAGGGCCTGTAGTATAGTGTACCCCGAAAACCGGACAGACAGACCAGCCTACCTTTCGGTCGAATTCTCATGGGTGACAGCACTGCTTTTTCGTTCCCTGCCTGGTATACGGTTGCCTATAAAGGCCCCGGAAGTATTTTGAGGTGTACCCCACTCGCCTGTTCGTACTTTTCGTTGTAGGGAGTATTGTAATTTAGCTGCCCGAGCAGAAGGGGCTGCGTTCAACTTGTCATAAACTGTTATATGCGAATTATTCTTACGGGAAGTTCGGGTCGGATTGGTCGCGCTATCTATAATGCGCTTGCTGGTCAACACAAGATTACCGGTATTAACCGGAGCCCTTTTTCAACCAATCAGCTCATAGCCGATTTTGCTGACCTGGTCCGTTAACCATTTGCCAGGTTCCTTCTATTTTATCCATTACAGAAGCAAAGTTCAGGACGAACTCTCTATGGGCCTGCAAAAAGAGTTGCCGATGCAATGCGTAAAAGGAATCCGGCAATTGGTCTTTGACCAGGGCAGTGAGTCGGATGAAAACTCTCAGGGCAGCAAACAAACGGGTTTTAATTGAAGAAGAGCTTCTCACAAAGAAGTGCTCAATGTTACAGACCTGTTTTGAGGTACGGTGAAAGACTTCAAGCGGATGTGCCTGGCCATCCGTATGCCAGTGCTCCCGATGAGCTTTCTCAAACTCAGTACGGGTAATACGTGGGCATTCCTCCCGATCCGGGTGAAAGTACACGCAGTATCTCACGTCATTGTCTTTGTCGGCAGTCTGAAATACCTTCACGAAATCAAACTCTTTCAGGTGGGTGTAAAGGCCCTCCTGGATCGGCTGATAAAGTACCTCCGCTTGCCAGTAAATGCACGACTGCTTTCTCATAGAGCTCTTTACCCCTGTAATTACCCTGCAACAGAAACCGGTTCACCTCATCGTGTGACAATTCCAGTACCTATGATGCCTTTACGCAACTGCTCCCGGTCGGGCTACTCAACAAGTAGCTCATGTATTGCTCCAGCGTCATTGGTGCGTTTTTTACCCAAATTTATCCCTTACCTTTATTCTCTGCGTAACTCCTGCATTATACTGCGGTACATTTTCCCTTTCTGCGTTTTGGAGAACCTCACCCCGGCCCCTCTCCTGGGGAGAGGGGAGATGGTCGCGTTGTGGCTCCCCCTCTCCTCAGGAGAGGGGCCGGGGGTGAGGTTCAGGATAGGAATGTACCGTAGTATACTCCTGCATATAACCATTCTGGTACAACCTCATTTGTCAGTACACCTGCTGCCACCTTCCAACCCTGCCCCTTACGACTGGCGACTTACGACTATTCTACACTTCCTCCGTCTGAAGTTGCTTCTCATACAGTTCGCGGTACACGCCGTTGAGTTCCAGCAGAGATTCGTGGGTGCCCTGCTCGACGATGCGGCCGTTGTCCATGACCAGAATCCGGTCGGCCAGTTTGGCCGACGACACCCGGTGCGAAATGATGATCGAAGTACGGTCCTGCATGATCCGCTTCAGGCTGTTGAGGATGGCATTCTCCGTTTTTGTATCCACCGCCGACAAGGCATCGTCCAGGATCAGGATACGCGGCCCGCGGACCACCGCCCGGGCAATGGAGACGCGTTGCTTCTGGCCGCCCGACAGCGTAATGCCCCTCTCGCCGAGACGGGTATTGAAGCCTTCGGGAAAAGACTGGATGTTTTCGTACAGGTCAGCGTCGCGGGCTGCCTGGATAATCTGTTCTTCAGAAGTGTCCCGCGTACCGAAGGCAATATTATTGCGGATCGTGTCCGAAAACAGGAACACGTCCTGCGGCACGTAACCCAGCTGGCTGCGCAGCGAAGACAAACTATAGTCGCGGATGTCGGTGCCGTCAATCAGAATCCGGCCTTCCGTAGCATCGTACATCCGGCAGAGCAGCGTGGCCACGGTGCTTTTGCCCGAGCCGGTTGTGCCCAGCAGGGCAACCGACTGACCGGCCCGCACCTCAAATGAAATCCCGTCGAGGGCCACAATGCCCGAGTCGGGGTATACAAACCGGACATTCTCGAATACCACCTCCCCCTGAATGGGTTTTTCAAGATTTTTGACCGATACAATTCCGGTTTTGGTGGTCAGAAATTCATTGATCCGCTCCTGGGAAGCCGCTGCCCGCTGCACCATGCTGGTGGTCCAGCCCAGCGAAGCCACCGGCCAGGTCAGCAGGTACACGTACAGGATAAACTCAGCGATGTTACCGGCCGACAGAGAACCGGCAATCACCTGCCGGCCGCCCACATACACCGTCAGGATCGTACTGATGCCTACCAGGGCCATGATCAGCGGGAAAAACAGGGAGTCCACTTTGGTGAGCTGGAGCGACTTGTCCCTGTACTGATTGCTTTCGGCTTCAAACCGGGTGGCCGAATCCTTTTCCCGCACAAACGCCTTCAGCACCCGGATGCCCGAAAATGCCTCCTGCACATACGTAGACAGTCCCGACAAGCTGCGCTGGATCTCTTCGGAACGCTTGTTGATGATCGTATTGACGAAATAAATACTCAGCGACAGAAAGGGCAGGGGCAGCAGCACAAACAGCGTCAGCGTCACGTTGACTGACAGCATGTACGAAATCACCAGCACAAACAGCGTCACCAGGTTGAGGCCGTACATGATGGCCGGTCCGAGGTACATCCGCACCCGGCTGACGTCTTCCGAGATACGGGCCATCAGGTCGCCGGTGTTGTTGCGGCGATAGAAACTAAGCGGCAATGACTGGTAATGCTGGTAAATTTCGTTTTTAAGGTCGTACTCAACGTGCCGCGACATCACAATAAGCGTCTGCCGCATCATAAACAGGAAAATTCCCTTCAGCAGCGCCATCACCAGGATCACCGCGCCGTACACCAGTATGCTGCGGGCAAACGTCTCGCGGATGGTTTCCTGCGCGGCAAACCCTTCGTACAGAAAGTAAAGGTCAATGGTTTCCTTCACCAGATCAAAGGCATAACGGACTATCTGGGCCGGTACAATGGCAAAAACGTTGGATATGGTCGTGAAAAGAATACCAAGGATCAGGTGGTATTTGTACTTGAAAAGGTATTTGTTGAGGTAGGCTAAATGCTTCACTGATACAGATTTTTTGCTGGTAACGGGTGGTCAGCCGCGGGCCGGCAGGCTATTGTACGGCAAAAATTCAACTTTGTGCCAGGCAAATCGTTTGAAAGAGAGCCCCGAAAGGGCTAATTTTGCGCAGGATTTGAATTTGCCGTTTTTTGTAAAGACCGGGAGGGATATTTTCCGCCGTAACTCTTCCCTTACAAATATAGGACAATCCGTGGCAAACTGTTCAGGCGTGTAGTTGCAGATATAGATTGTAAGCCTGTTCTTTCACTTTAGGAATGCTGAACCGAACCATACTCAGGATTAAGGCAATGCAGGCTTTGTACGCCTGCCGGGAATCCGAAAATGCCGACTACCAGCTTGCGCTGGACCAGATTGCGGATGCTTTCAAGCCAGACCTCAACCTGCCCGTAGCCCAGGACCGCCGCAAGCTGGAGGGAAGCGCCAAGCTGGCCCGGCTGCTTTTCGGGGAGCATTACCGGTCCCGCACGGTCCCACCCGATGAAGATGCCCCGGCCAACATCCGGAAAGTAGTGCAGCAGACCATTGATTTTTATCATTCCCAGATTGAGAAGGACCGCAAGCGCTTCGGCGTGGTCATGCTCAGCGAGGCCGATAAAATTTATGACCGGTACCTGCTTATTCTGCTCCTGATCATTGAGCTGGCCGATGTGGTGCAGCGGGAAGAAGGCCAGCGGCAGAACCGGAAACTGAAGCCGGAGCCCGCTGCTACCCGCACCCTGAAACTGTACAACAACCCGGTCATTGAAGCCCTGCGTACCAACCAGCCTTTGCAGAACGAAACCATCCGCCGGAGCCTGAGCTGGGGTCAGGAGCAGGAGTTTGTGCAGCGCCTCTACCGGGAAGTGCTGAAACCGGACCCCGTTTATCAGGCCTATCAGGAGCAGAAGGAAACCGGCTTCACGGATGAGTGGAACATGGCTGCCCATCTGTACCGGGAGGTTATTTTCAAAAGTGAACTGTCAAAGGCCTATTTTGAAAGCCAGGACCTGCACTGGGCTGAAAACAGAGACGTTATCCGCAGCATGGTCAGCAAGACGGTCAAATCCGTAACGGCAGAAGACGAGCCTCCCAAAGCCGAACTGGCACCGCTGGCCATGAACTGGGAGGATGACCGGGAATTTTTCCGGAACCTTTACGTTATTACGCTGGAGCACGAAGAACAATTTGAAAAGCTGGTCGCTGGCAAAACACTGAACTGGGACGTGGAGCGGATTACCTTCACCGACCGGATACTGATCAAGATGGCGTTGAGCGAACTGCTTCACTTTCCGAGCATTCCGGTGAAGGTAACCATTAATGAGTACATCGAAATTTCAAAAACATACAGTACCCCAAAGAGTAAGCAGTTTGTAAACGGGCTGCTGGATGCACTGGCAATTGATCTTACAGCCGGGGGTTTGCTGAAGAAGAGCGGCCGGGGGCTGATCGACAACCGGTAGTTTCGGGAATGATGAATTTTGAATGCTGAATAAGACACTTACCCGGTTACCCTTGCGGTCTGAAATCTAACGTCTATTACCTTACATCATTAATATGAGCAGAAGCACAGGAACTTTTCTGGCCGTACTGGCAGGCCTGGTTACCGGAGCCGCCGTCGGAGCCTCTTTTGGAATCTTGTACGCCCCCGACAAAGGGAAAAACACCCGCGACCGGCTTACCTATCAGCTGGACAAGTACCGCGACCGGCTCAAGGAACTGATTGACGAACTGGTGGAAGGCCGTGACAGCCCCGCCAACGATGCCCGCAGCGAAGGGCAGAAGGTCATTAATGATGCCCGTGAGAAAGCCGAACGCCTGCTGGGCGATGTGGAGCACCTGATGGGCCAGATCCGCAAGCGCAGCTGATAAATTTGCTCCTGTATTTCGTAATGCCCTCATTTTAAATTATTTTTGATATACGCCTGAAGCCGGCTGTCCGCCGTGGTCAGGCACATGCATTCAAAACGATTATATCCATGAGAAAATTTTTGTATCTCACTGTGCTGGCAGCCGGGCTGCTGGCCTGCGACAAGGCCGCTAAAAAAGTTGCTGACGCCGAAATGCCGGCCGGCGAATCTGCTCCATCCGCCGTGCAGACGGTATCCACCGGGGCGGAAGCCAATGCCGCGGCCATGAAATTTGAGAAGCCCGAACACGACTTTGGTACGGCCAAGGAAGGACAGGTGGTAGAGCATACATTTACTTTTACCAATACCGGCAGCCAGCCGCTGGTAATTCAGAATGCCGCCGGCTCCTGCGGCTGTACCGTGCCCGACTGGCCCCGTACCCCCGTTGCCCCCAACGCCACCGGTGAGGTCAAGGTAAAATTTGATACCAAAGGCAAGCCCGGCATGCAGACCAAAACGGTCACCATCATTGCCAACACCAATCCGCAGACCACTACCCTGACCCTCAAAGGAATGGTAAACGCAGATGAAGTGGCTTCCATGCAGGGTCCGGTACGTACCAAATAATTTAAAACAGCAACACTTATGATACTATTGCAAACCGGCCTTCCGTTTGATCCTTCGCTGCTGATGTTCGGCGCCATGATTCTGGTGATCTACTTTTTCATGATCCGGCCCCAACAGAAGAAGCAGAAAGACCAGCAGAAATTCCGTGAAGAACTGAAGACCGGTGACCGCGTAGTGACCATCGGGGGGCTGCACGGCCGGATTGATTCCATGAACGCCGAAACGATTACCCTGGACGTGGGCAAGGGCATGAAGCTGACTTTTGAGAAATCTTCCATCTCAATGGAGGCCAGCAAAAAGCTACAGCCCACCGGCCCGGCCACGGTAACCCAGGCCTGATCACGCCAATACCTTCCGCACATGCCGGTCATATGCCACTTTACATGAAACGTGGCATATTTTCGTTATACCGGATGCCAACCTCCTAACGCCTGCCACCTCATTGGAACAAGTTAAAAGCATATTTATCTGGTTTGTCCGCTCCTTCTTCATCAGCCGCCGGAGCGATTTCAAGGTGGTTATCATGTGCTTTGTGACGGCAACCACCTTCTGGTTCCTCAATGCCCTCAACAAAGATTACTCCACGCGCCTCCAGTACCCGGTCCGGTTTGTGTACGACGATTCGTCGTTCATTGCCACCAGACCTCTGCCGAACCGGATTTCCCTGAACGTATCGGGCTACGGCTGGAACCTGCTGCGCAAAAGCATACTGCCCAATGCCAATCCGCTGCAGTTTGCCATTCAGGCCCCGCTGCGGACAAGTTACCTCGCCGGCATTACCCTGCTCCCGACCATTACCGAACAGCTTGAAGACATCCGGATTAACTACATTCTGGACGACACGCTGTTTTTTCAGTTCGACCGCCGGGTGACCAAACAAATCCAGCTGAGAATAGACAGTGCCAATATCGGCCTTGCCCCTAACTTCCGGATCACCAGCCCGATTACGCTGGAGCCGTCTTCCATCGTGTTTGAAGGTCCGGCCACCCTGATCAGTAAGCTGCCCAATGAGATTTTCATAGACCTGCCAGCGGGTGATATTGATGAGGATTACAGCGAGACCCTTCCCGTTGACTATATTCAGAATTCTTTGATTACGCCGGACCAGAACCGGGTGCGGGTACGTTTCAGCGTGAACCCGTTTGTGCAGGAAATCCAGCGGGTGCCGGTGCAAACGGTTAATTTTCCCGAACGCAACCCGCCTTCTTTGCCCGCGCCGGAGGCAGACGTACAGTATTGGGTGCGGCAGGAAGATGCCCGGCGGGCCCGCCTGCAGGACTTCCGGGTAATTGCCAGCTACGACACCTATAACCCGCAGGATTCAACAGTACGGCTGAGCGTGGTGATGCGGCCCGGTTTCGTGCAGGAAGTCGCTCCGGTAGTTCCTTTGGTGAAGCTGCGGTATGAGTAGCCCTTCTCCGCTCCGGATCGGCATTACGGGCGGCATCGGCTCCGGCAAAACGGTGGTGACGCGGATATTTGCGGCCCTCGGGGTGCCCGTGTACGACGCCGACAGCCGGGCTAAGTGGATCATGAGCCACGACCCGGCGCTGAAAGAGAACCTGCTGCGGGCTTTTGGCCCCCAAACCTACACGTCCGGCGGCGGACTGAACCGCACGTACCTTGCGTCGTCCGTTTTTCATGATCCCGGCAAAGTGACTCTGCTCAACCGCCTCGTGCATCCGCGGGTGGGCGCCGATTTTATCCGCTGGACAGAAGCGCACAGTCACTTTCCTTACCTGCTGAAGGAAGCGGCTTTGCTTTTTGAATCGGGCTCTTACCGGGAGCTGGACAAGGTCATTGCCGTGTACGCACCCTGGCGCTGCGCACCCGGCGGGTATTGCGGCGCGACCCCCACCGGACGGAAGCCGATGTGGCGGCCATCATGGCCCGGCAGATGAACGAAGAAGAAAAGCAGTCGCGGGCTGATTACGTGGTGCACAACGACGGGCAGCAATTGCTGATTACGCAGGTGCTGGAGCTGGATCATGTATTCAGAAAAGGCCTTTAGCGGCATCCTGACGATTTTTTGCACCCCTTGCAACCCTTTGGCCCGATGCCGGGTCATGTTTTCAAAAGCAACCCTACACAAGAAACACCAGTACCCAGGCATGCCGGACGAAGAGGCACTGATCGAAGGCTGTATCCGCGGTGAACGCGTCATGCAGCGGGCCCTTTATGAGCGTTTTTCGCGGAAAATGCTCGTAGTCTGCATGCGCTATTCCAAAAGCCGGCAGGAAGCGGAAGATATTCTGCAGGAAGCATTCATCAAAGTGTTTGACCACATCAGGAATTTTCGCCGCGAGTGTCCGCTGGAAGGCTGGATCAGGCGGATTGTGGTCAATACCGCCCTCAACCACAACCGAGCAAACTATATATGTACCCGGCGCTGGATCTGGAGGATGTAGAACATGCAGCAGACGAAAATCTGACGCTGGCAGATTTTCACTTTGAAGAATTAATGACTATGGTACAGCAACTCGCACCCCGGTACCAGATCGTCTTTAACCTGTTTGCCATTGAAGGATACTCGCACAAGGAGATCGCCGGTATGCTTGACATAACGGAAGGAACCTCCAAATCGCAGTATGCACGGGCAAGGATGATTTTGCAACAAACGATTGCGGAAAAACAGAGGGTAAATTATGAAAGATTTAAATAAACAGAAGTTTGAGGAGGAATGGCGTAAGGCGTTTGGAGAGGCCGAAATGGCACCTTCCGGCGACCTGTGGGCTCACCTCGACGCGCATCTGGCCAATCAGGAAACCCGAAAATCCAGGAACCGTCTGATCTGGTTCCAGCGGGTGGCCGCTGGTATACTGTTACTTTTAGTGGGCGGTGGCACCTGGTTTTGGGCAGGTCGTCAGGGCTCCGGAGGCGAAATGGTGGCTGGCCAGGAGCAGACTATCGCATCTGCCCCAGGCTCCGCCAGCGTGGCTCCGGGCACTTCCCAAACGGCTGAGGCTGATGATGCACTGGCCCGTAACCAGGCGGCCGGGGATGCCGAAGGTACAGTAACAGCTGGAAACGGACTGCGCAACCCTGCATCTGATGCCGGCACCGGCGACCAGACTTTGCCGGATGCATACGCTCAGCCGCCAGCCCGGGTGCGGCCCGGAAAAACAGGGGCACCCGCCGCAGAATCCGGGGCTGATGGTATTTCCGGCCGCCTTGCCGCTTCACCGGAACTGACCGGTTCAAAATCCGGACGGTCCGGCAATGGAATCCGTATTGCACCCTTCCGCCCGAAAATGTCCAGCGACCAGCCGCTGACCCGGGAACTGGACCAGACGGATCGTACTTTTACCCAAACCACCATTGCCATCGTGCCTCCGGATGCCCGGGACGAGCAGCTACCGGCTATCAACGGGGCTTCGGAGCGGTTTGCTTTCAGTGAACTGGTGCCAAGAACCCTTGCTGCCAAAGAGCCGGTTATCCGCCCGCGGAGCATCATGCCCTACCTCCATGATGCCTACTGGGCCAGAATAGCGGGAGAAGAGAAAAAAGGGAAAAGCCGGCCAGACCGCTGGCAGGCAGGCGTTTCATTTGCGCCGGGCAGCTTTCAGCCGAACTTTCAGCAGGGCATTTCCTCGTCGCCGGCTTTCTCCAGTGCCGCTCTGGCATCGCGCAGTAATTTCACCGATACTTCTGCGGACCCCTTCTATACCGGCAACCGTGAGCTGGAAAACTCAAGGGCGTCCGGTTTATCGTACCAGACTGGTGTACGGCTTGAGTATGCACTTTCGCGCAGGTTCAGCGTACAGAGCGGTGTGGATTACCTCTACAACAGCTCCAGCGTAAATACGAATAGCTACGTGCAGAATTTTCTCAGCGGCCGGAAAGAACCCGCCTTTGCTTCCATTGTAAATTTTGGCAATCAGAACCGGGCTGAGTCAATGGCCTTTGCCGCTTCACCGGCCACGCTGTCGTATACGCCCGATGCCATGAGCACCAGACAAGTAGCACAGAGTCAGACCAGTATATCCATCCAGAACGTGTACGAATACGTTGGCATACCGGTAAAAGTAAACTACATGGTACTGAACAGGAAACTGGGGGCTTCGGTGGGAGCAGGCATATCAGGCGATATTTTCCTGAGCAACCGCTTCGGCAATGAAGGGGCCGGGATCAGTGAAGTTAATCTTTCTTCGGCCAAAGGGACCGTTTACCGTACGGTCGGTTTCAGCGCCTGGCTGGGGATAAAAATGCAGTACCGCATTGCCGGGAAATACAGCGTTTTCCTCGAGCCCAGCTACCGTACGGCTGTCACCTCCTTTACCAATATGGACATCCTGCAAAGTCGCCCATCTTTGTTCGGCATTGGCACCGGGCTTCAGATGCGGTTCTGACAGATTGCAGTTCTTTTCCATACCTGGCCCGGAGAGTGCATATCGCCCTTTGGGTTTTTTTTGCCCTGCAGGCTGGTTTTTATCCAGAAAACTTTCGGAAAAATTATTTTTCAATGCAACGCTACGCGAAAAAGCTGTGTCAATGTATTTGAACAGTTAACCTGAAATAATTCCATGAAAAGAAATCCAGTGCATAAAATGATCAGCCAACCCTTGTTCTCCCGCGGCCTGTATGCCTTTTTGTACCCGGCAGTTTTGGCAGCAGTGTGTGTGGTAACCTCGTGTGCCAGCAAGGCGGATGGAGCTGGAATCCCTCAATGTCAGACCACAGCTACAGTAAAGGACCTGAGTGGTCTGGACGGGTGCCGGTACGTGCTGGTGCTCCCGGACGGCACCCGACTGGAGCCGGTACTGGATGAAGCGGGGCAGGAGCCGTCCGTGAAAGGGGTGCTGCTGCGGGACGGCATGAAAGTAACGCTTGCCTATACCGAGGCGAAGGACCGCGTCAGCACCTGCATGACCGGAAAGATTGTGGAGGTTTCGTGCTTTAGTGAGGCAGGCGCAATGGACAAAAAGTAATTGACCATAAATCATTGAACGCCTTATGAAAAAGTATCCTTTGCTGACTGCCAGCCTGTTTCTGGCGATTGCTTCGGCCTTGGTATCCTGCAACCGGGAAACGGCTGCTCCGGCTGACAATACGCCTGATGTACGGCCCCTCAGCGCCCGGGAGGCGCAGACCATTGCCACTACCAATGATTTCGCCTTCCGGTTATTTAAAAAAGTGAATGAAGGGGCTAAGGGAGAAAATATCTTTGTATCTCCTTTCAGCGTGGCTACGGCCCTGACCATGGCCTACAACGGCGCTGCCACCACCACCAAAGACCAGATCCGCAACACGCTGGGGTTGGGTAGCCTCACGGATGCCGAAATCAACAGCAGCTACCAGAGCCTCTACGAACTGCTCCGGGGCATTGACCGGACCGTAACGTTTACTTCGGCCAACTCCGTCTGGTACCGCAATCCGCTACAGCCCCAGCCGGACTTTGTGCAGACCAACAGAACTTACCTGAACGCCGAGATGAAAGGGCTGGACTTTGACAGCCCCAGTGCCAAAAATACAATCAACAGCTGGGTGAATACGCAGACCAATGGGCGTATCCCCGAGGTAATCAATGCACTTCGCCCCGAACACGTCATGCTGCTGATCAATGCGGTATACTTCAAAGGCACGTGGGTCTATAAATTTGACAAGGCAAAGACCGCACCGGGCAATTTCAATACCGGTAGCGGCGTGGTGCAGCATCCATTTATGGAGCTCAGCGGGGCAAAGTACCTGCTCCACCGCGGCAATAGCCATACCTTGGTAGACTTGCCCTACGGCAACAAGCAATTCAGCATGACGCTGATTTTGCCCGATCCATCAGGTACGGCTGACGATCTGCTCAGTACCCTCTCGGCAGCCAAAGTAGGGGAGTGGCTGGCTGCGGCTGATTCTTCTAGCCTGCAACTCTACCTGCCCAAATTCAAACTTGAATGCGAAAAGAATCTGAACCAGACCCTGAAGGATCTTGGCATGCCCGAAGCTTTCGGCGGCGGGGCCGACTTCAGCGGTATGATTACCAGCTTCCGCAAAGGCGACCTCTCCATCAGTGAAGTGAAGCACAAGAGTTTCGTGGAAGTGGACGAGGAAGGCGCAGAAGCTGCCGCTGTTACATCCATTGCTGTTATGACCAGAGTATCTGAACTGCCACCCTCCATCCGGTTTGACCGTCCGTTTGTGTTCCTGATCCGCGAAAAGGCATCCGGGGCGATCCTGTTCATGGGCAAGCTGGCGCAGCCGCAGTAAATAGCGCCCCGTTTCCGGGCCTTTTCACGCCTTTAATACTTTAACCTTTTACCACGATGAACAAACTGTACTACTCCCGCCTGATTATTCTGCTGGGCCTGCTGGCCGGCTGGCTCGGCGGCTGTGAAGATGTCTGCCGTCAGACCTTCACCTACACCGTTTACGAACCGGTATACATGACCCAGGAAGAACTGAAAGCCTCGGTGCAGTCACAGGCACCGGTGGCCCTGACCAAGGCCGGCAAAATTTATATCAGGGACAATTATTTGTTCATCAATGAGCCGGGAAAGGGCATTCACGTGTACAACAACGCCAATCCGGCGTCGCCGCAGCGCGTATCGTTCATCAATATTCCCGGCAACGTAGACCTCGCCGTGATGGGCAATGTCCTCTACGCCGACAACGCCGTTAACCTCGTCGCCCTCGACATCAGTGACCCCACCAACGTGCGGGTATTAAAGCAGATCGAAAACGTATTTCCGTCTGCTACCCGTTATCCCGGCATAACCCGGTGGTTTGATGCCAATACCTTTGCGCAGCCTGACCAGAGCCGCGGGATAATCGTAGACTGGATCAAGCGGGAAGAGAAGCGGGTAGGCGGCTGCGATCAGCCCTCCGACTTCCAGACTGGCTGGATCAACTGGCGCGGCGGCTGGGCATTTGCCTCCATGGACAGCCGCGCCGTGTCGGCGGCACCGGCCAGTGTGGGTGCGCCTTCCGTCGGTATCGGCGGCTCCATGGCCCGGTTTACCATTTCTCAGAACCACCTCTACACGGTGGACAATACCAGCATGAGGCTGTTTGACATTGTCCGGCCCGAAGATCCGGTTCCGGGCAGCACGGTACAGGTCGGCTGGGGCATTGAAACGATTTTCCCTTACAAGGACAAGCTGTTTATCGGCTCTCAGACGGGCATGTTCATCTATGATGTAGCCAACCCGAAGCAGCCCGCGCGGCTTTCCACGTTCAGGCACCTGCAAAGCTGCGACCCCGTGGTGGTGGATGACAACTACGCCTACATCACGCTGCGGAGCGGCCCCACCTGCCGCAACACTACCCTCAATCAGCTTGACGTGGTGGACATCCGGGATCTGCAGAACCCGAAACTGGTGAAGACATATCCGATGCAGAATCCGCACGGCCTGGGCAAGGATGGCAATACACTGTTCATCTGCGACGGCACAGCTGGCCTGAAAGTGTACAATGCCGCTGATGTACTGAAGATTGACCAGAATAAAATTGGCTCCCAGGCCATCCACAGCTATGATGTGATTCCCTACGGGAACCTGGCCATAGTAACCGGTGAGGATGGCCTGTATCAGTACGATTATTCTGACCCGAAGAACCTGAAACTGCTGAGCAAGATTACCGTCGCAAGGGACTAAGGGTCTTTGGCGGACGGGTACGGATTCTGTACATCTGTGGGGGTCACAGTACATTATCAGACTGGTACAAGCGTGGACGCTTATACCAGTCTGAATTTCAACCCGAATAAAATACTCCGGACCGGGTATAAGCGTCCACGCTTGTACCCGGTCCGGAGAAATGGCAGTACCCGGATAGTCGCCGCTAAGCCTAAAGCCGTATCATTACCCAAAACATAAACATGATGCGGTTAAACGAAATTTCAACGAGGCCCCCCGGCGGAGCCGGAAAAGAAGAGTACCAGGCAAAAACAGAAGCTCTGCTCGAAGAACTGAAGGAACTACAGAAGAAGCTCTACGCGCAGGCCGAATACAGCGTACTGGTGGTTTTGCAGGGACTGGACGCTTCGGGTAAGGACGGTGCCATCAACAAGGTGTTCAGCGGACTCAACCTGCTGGGTTGCCAGGTGACGGCGTTCAAGGCTCCTACGGAGGAGGAACTGAAGCACGATTTCCTGTGGCGCGTTCATCAGCGGGTGCCGGCCAGAGGCATGATCGGCATTTTCAACCGGTCGCACTACGAAGATGTGCTGGTGCCGCGGGTAGAAAAATGGGTGGATGAAAAAACCACCAAAGCCCGGCTGCGGCACATCAACCATTTTGAGCAACTGCTTGCTGATAATAGTACGGTGCTGGTGAAGTGCTACCTGCACGTATCGCCGGAGGAGCAGCAGGAACGGCTCATTGAACGGATGACGAATCCGGAAAAGTACTGGAAACACAGTGACGGCGACTGGGCCGTAGTGGCCAAACGGGCGGCGTATCTGGAAGCCTATGAAGACGTATTCAAACATTGCAGCGAGGCCTCTCCGTGGCATGTGATTCCGGCGGATAAAAACTGGTACAAAGTATACCGGCTGGCGGAGGTGACGGTAGAGGCTTTGCGGAGACTTCCTCTGGCGTTTCCGGAGCTTAAGCGGGGCTAACTGACCCTGGTATCCTTCAGAGGCAATGCTACAAAAGACAAAAATCAACAACGAAGAGGGTATGCACAAACTTTTGTTATCCATTTTCACCTGCCTGCTGCTGGCCCTGTCAACTGCTGCCCAATCCAGAAAGCAGGAAGTAGTTTATCTGAAAAACGGCAGCATTATCCGCAATATTCAGGAAATGCAGCACATAGACTCTCTGATCCGGGTGCGCACCACCGACGGCAGCCTGTTTGTATTCGGCCCCGGCGACCTGCTCAAGATGAGTTTTGAGAAGAAGTACCGGAATTATAAGGAGAAGGGTTATTTGCTCAACATTGAGTGGGGGCTGCTGTCGGGCCGGCAGTCGCAGCGGAGTAACTTCGGAGATTTCAGGGAGCCGGCGTCTTCCCTCTCTTTCTCCGTCGTGAACGGTTACCGGTTCAACCAATATCTGGGGCTGGGCGTTGGCCTCGGCATAGACGGCTACCGGGATGGGGTAATGACGCCCCTGTTTGTGAGAGGTACTGGCTATCTCTTCAAGGGCCGGTTTTCGCCGGTTTACGCACTTGACGCCGGGTATGGCTTTTATAGTCCGGTGTTCAACGGCAGACCCCGTAATACTACCTTCGAATACCGGCACCGGGGCGGACTGATGGGCAATGCCGCCGGCGGAGTGCAGGTGTTTCTGGGACGGGAAGTTTCCTTTTACACCATGCTGGGCTACCGCATGCAGGCGGCCCGGTACGAATACAGTTCGGAGCAATTACAGAGCCGGGAAATCGAACGCCTGCTTTTCCGGCGGATGTCGCTGAAGGTAGGTTTTTCCTTTTAGCGCAGGGCTGAATCTTGCAGGTTCTGAAAATCAGAGAGGTTTGACCTGTAAGCCCCATACTACAGCTGTTGCACAGCCAAAACTTCGTATTTTTATGGAAAACCCATAAATTGTTTTACGATTTTTGGTTCCATAAGCGAAACAGCTATGCAAACGCAGACATCTGCAGGCTTGAAGGAAGAGGTGGCGTCTCTGCCTTACCTGGCCAGCTTCTTTCCTTCGCTGCTCGTAATCGGGGGTAATCTGCTGGGTGAGTGGTTCGCAGCTTCCAATGCGGTCTTCACCATGGGAATCCTCGTGATTGCCGACTGGCTGCTCCCTGCCGATACGTCGGCGTCCCGCAAAGCGGGAGCCCGGCTGCCTGATGTAATTCTCCTGCTCAGCGTGGCGCTGCACACCTTTACTCTCGGTACGCTGATCTATGGCATCCAGACCGGAACTTTGACGGGGCCTTTCGTGTGGATGGCCGCTATTTCTACCGGCATCAATGCCGGCTCCATGGGCATTGTGGCGGCGCACGAACTGGTGCACCGGCGCGAAAAATGGCTGCAGCACCTGGGCATCTGGAACCTGTTTATTACGGGTAACCCGCACTTCTACATTGAGCATCGCCTTGGGCACCATCTCCGCGTCGGCACGTGGGATGATCCCGCTACGGCCCGGTTCAACGAAAGTTACTACCAGTTTCTGCTGCGCACCATTCCCGGTCAGTGGCGGAGTGCCCTCGATATTGAGGCAAAAAGGCTCCGGAAAGAGGGGAAATCACCGTATTTACTCCGAAACTTTGTAGTCCGGGCCACCGCTCTGCAGGTGCTGGGACTGGTTCTGCTGTATGTATGGCTGGGGCCGGCGGTGTTCTGGGCCTACCTGGTGTACGTGGCCGTGGCCATGAAACTGCTTGAATTTGTCAATTACATTGAACATTACGGATTAGTAAGGGCGAAAGGCGGGAAATTGGAGGCCCATCATTCCTGGCAATCGGACCGGATCTCGAGCCGGTTTACCTTGTTTGAACTCTCGCGCCACTCTGACCACCACATGAAGGCGTATAAGCCCTTTCATACGCTTGATTCCCACGAGGGGCCATTTTTCCTGCCAAGCGGCTACTATGGTATGTATTACCTTGGGCTTATTCCGCCGCTGTGGTTTAAAATAATGAATCCAATCATCGAGAGACACCAGCAAACCGCTCAGCAGTAATGAAAGTAACGGGACTGATTCTTTGCATCATCAACCTGCTCTCTCTCGGGAGCTGCCACCGCGAAAACGGCGGCGTAAAGGAACTTGATCTGGAAACTTTCCAGGTGACGGTTCCCGGCCGCTGGCGGCATGAAAAGCAGCAGGGATTTGATTCCCAGGTTGGCAAGCTTACCAACGGCAAAGATTTGCTCAACTACGACTATGGCTGGTACGCTTACCGGTTCACGAAAGAAACTTCTGATACCCACGACCGGCAAAACATTGAAATTGACGGTAAGCCAGCGTTGCTGGTCAAGCCTTTGAAAAGCGGAAACGGAGTAATGGGCGTTTATATTCAGGTTGACCAAGTGAACCGGCTGGCGATCTACGGCAATAATATTACAGATGAACCGACAGCAAAAGCTATTTTTCAATCTGTGAGATTCTAACTTTGCCCGTAACCAAAACGGGTGTCTTGCAAAAATCAGCCTTCTGCCTGCTCTTTTTCATTAGTCTGCTGTCAGCCACGGCTCAGGATACTACGGGCTTGCAGCCGCCGACGGACAAAAAGAGGCTGCACCTGTTGCTGGCCGGCGGGGCAACTGCCTACACCGCCACTCTCGTAGGGCTGCACCAGCTCTGGTACAAGGAGCAGCCGCGTTCCGCGTTCCGCTTTTTCAACGACAATGCCGAGTGGAAGCAGATAGACAAAGCGGGGCATGTGTACACTGCTTATCACATAAGCCGGGTGGGCATGCAGGCGTTCCGGTGGACGGGCATGACTTCCCGCAAAGCGGCTTTGCTGGGTGGCGTAACCGGTCTTCTGTTTCAGACTCCTATCGAAGTAATGGACGGATTTTCGGCTGCTTATGGTGCCTCGTGGGGCGATATGGCCGCCAATGCCAGCGGATCGGTCCTTTTCGTGGGGCAGCATCTGCTCTGGCAGGAAGAACGCATCCACCCGAAGTTTTCCTTTTTTCCCTCCGGGCTGGCCCCGCGGCGGCCCAACATGCTGGGCGCAAATTTGCTCCAGCAAGTGCTGAAGGATTACAACGGACAAACCTACTGGCTGGCTTTTGACATCAAACCCTGGCTGCGGAAGGAGAGCCACTTCCCGGCGTGGCTGAACCTGTCGCTGGGCTACGGGGCGCAGGAACTGGTTTACGCCAACGACCACGTGAACCGGCAGCAGGGATACGATTCGTACCGCCGGTATTTCCTGTCGCTGGACGTGAATTTTATCCGGATTCCGGCCCGGAGCCGGCTGTTGAAAAGTTTGTTTCTCCTGCTGAACACCGTACATATTCCGGCCCCGGCTCTGGAGCTGAACCGGAAAGAGGGAATCAGGTTTCACCCGGTTTACTTTTGAAATGTTGAATTTGAAATGCTCAATTTTGAATAACATAGAAAAAGCGGCCCTAACCCGGCTTCATCAGACATTCAAAATTGAGCACTGAGCATTTCTCTATCCCTCCAGCAACTTTTGCAGAGCTTCCGCCGCTCTGCCAAAACCAAATCCCGCCAGTACCCCTTCCATCTGAGCCGTAATCTGGTCGTTGCAGAGATTGCCGATGCTGCCTTCGTGGGTGTGATGCACTTCCCGGTTTGGGCGGTAAGTACCGTCGGCAATCTCTTTGCCCACCTGCCGGTACGCCTCCCGGAACGGTACGCCCTGCAGCACCAGTTCATTGACCCGCTCCACGCTGAACAGGTATTCGTACCGGGGGTCATCAAGAATGTGCTCCTTCACCTGAATATTATCCAGCATAAAGTGAGTAATGTCGAGGCAGTTGAGAATTTCGCTGAAGGCTGGCATCAGAATTTCCTTCGTCAGTTGCAGATCGCGGTGGTAGCCGGAGGGCAGGTTGGATAGAAGCAGGGCCAGTTCGTTGGGCAGCGCCTTGAGCCGGTTGGTTTTGGCCCGCAGCAGTTCGGCTACGTCCGGGTTCTTCTTGTGCGGCATGATGCTGGAACCGGTCGTGAGGGCGTCGGGCAGGGTGAGGAAACCGAAGTTCTGGCTGTTGTACAGACAGATGTCCGTGGCTAACCGCGACAGCGTAGCCGCAATGGCCGCAATGGCTGTACAGGCGAACTGCTCCGTTTTTCCCCGGCTCATCTGGGCGTACACCACGTTGTAGTGCAGCGTATCAAAGCCGAGCAGTTCCGTGGTCAGGGTCCGGTTCAGGGGAAACGAGGAGCCGTAGCCGGCCCCGGAGCCCAGGGGGTTTTTGTTTGCAATTTTATAAGCTGACTGCAGGAGCAGGAAGTCATCAACCAGACTTTCGGCGTAGGCCCCAAACCAGAGCCCGAAGGAAGAAGGCATGGCCACCTGCAGGTGCGTGTAGCCGGGCAAGAGTGTCTTTTTGTGCGTTTCGCTCAGCCGGACCAGCAGGCGGAAAAGTTTTTCGGCGGCCTCTGCCACTTGGGTGATGCGGTGGCGGCAAAAGAGCTTCAGGTCTACCAGTACCTGATCGTTGCGGGAGCGGCCGCTGTGGATTTTTTTGCCTGTGTCGCCCAGTTTGCGGGTCAGGTGGAGTTCCACCTGAGAGTGTACATCTTCCACGCCCTCCTCAATGACAAATACTCCTTCCGCTGCCTTCCGGTAAATTTCCTGCAAAGCTTGCTTCAACTGTACCTCCTCTTCCGCCGAAAGCAGGCCGATGCCAGCCAGCATACCCGCGTGAGCCAGTGAGCCCAATACGTCAAACGGCGCCAGTTGCAGGTCCAGCTCGCGGTCCCGGCCTACAGTAAAGGCTTCTATCTTATCGGAAACCGGGGTGTTTTCTTTCTGCCAGAGCTTCATGAATAAAATTGAAAATTTACAATTTACAATTGAAAATGGACACCGCACCAGGAACTGCAATCATTCAAAATTCAACATCTAAAATTTAGCATTGAGTTTCGGCTAATACTCCCTCAGCACTTTTATCGTGCGGAAATTATTGATCCGGTATGTCTTTTTAAGGAGGGGAAGCATCAGCAAACCGCTGCCGGCAATGATACCGCTCACTTTTACATTGTTCCAGTCATAGTCAGGCCGCTCCCTCCGGAAAACCGGATTATAGGTAGAGGCGAGTAAATACAACATGCCGGCGATGGGCAATTTTGTAAGAGCGGCGCGGGCAAGGCCACCTTCTCTGTACACCACAATTGCCCGGATGTCACGGAGGGGTACAACGGTTTGCCTGATGATCAGGGCGGTATCGGTCACGTTCATGATCACATCGCGGTATACGCGCCGGTCGCCTCTCAGCTTAATGGCAATTTCGTCGCCGGGCCGGAAGCGGAGGCGTTTGACCGCGCCGGGCTTATCCAATGCCAGATACATTCCCTGCGCCTGTGCAGCAAAATCAGGAAAAAGCAGCAGGAAAACCAGTAAGAAAAAGGATCTGGGCATCGGGGTTGTGGTGACAGGCCGGACCGAAATTAGCAATTTACACGTGCGTAACCCCGCCGGATACGATAAATTTCATGATTGCCGTGCCGGATGCATCCACCGGCGTTACATTTTCGGCCGGCACAATGTATAGATCACCCGAAAAGTTGTAGGAGTGCGGCAGGTACACGGCCACCTTGCCGGCCATGCCCAGTTCCGCCAAGTCGGTCTGAGTGATAAAGCCCAGCTTACAAAGGTGAGACTCCCGGTTGAGCGTAACCAGCACCGGATGCGTAAACTTTTTCTTTTCCCCTACAAAGGCCGAAAACAGATCCTTCAGGGACGAATACATCACATTGACCAGCGGGAGGCGGCTCATGGATGCCTCCAGAAAGCCAAACAGAGGCCGGGCAATAAAAGTCGAGCCAAGGTAGCCGGTCACCGTCACCGAGCCCAGTATGATCAGTAGGCCCGCCCCCGGAAAGCCCAGCGGCAGCAACTCGTCGAGCCAGGAGATGGCGGCCCAGAGAATATACACGGTGACGCCGATGGGAGCCACCAGCAGCAAGCCTCGCAGGAAGTATCGGATAAAATAGCGCATCTTTTTCGGGAGCCAGGAGAGGCCGGGAAGTTGTATTGCTTTACGGAGTACTTTTCCGGGCAAGCTGTTTGTAATGTTCTTTCAAATCCTGCAGCCGGTCGCGGAAGCCAGCGGAGCCGTAGGGAAATTCCGGAATGATCAGCTTCTGTAGCAGTTCCATCAGCTCCGGCGAATGGTTGGTGCTGCGGCCGGTTTCCATAGACACATTCCGGAGCGTGGTCCAGACAATGGCTTTGGGCACGTTCTGCTCCTGATTAAGCATTAGGCATTCCGTAATGATGGAATGGTGGTCAAAGAAAATGAGCGAAGTTTTAACTGCTACCGTCTCGCCGTACATGGCCGGATGCAGGTAGGAGATCTGGTGATCCGTCACAACCCAGTGGGCGTTGTACTCTTTTGACAATTTCAGCGGGCTCCAGCCGTAGTACTGTAAGGTTTGGTCGGCGCGGGCATTGAAGAAATAGTCCAGGTACCTGGCGTTGTTCAGGTGCCCGAAAGGGTCGCAGTCCTGAAAGCGGACCACCAGCTCACTTTCCAGCTGCTTGTTGTAGGAAGATTCCATGTAGAAGCGGTTTGGGTAAAAGGTAAAGTGCTGCGGTTTGTTTTCTTACTGCCCGGCTACGGGGTTGGAATGACACTCAGCATTCAATCACACGCCGGCCTGAAGTTGGCCGTGCGGTAGTTTTTGCGGCGGTAAGAGTAGTGCCACCACTCAGATGTGATGGCTTCGAAGCCGGCCGCTTCCATGGCTTCCTTCAATCTCCGGCGGCGCGTAAGCACTTCTATCGGCAGGTTGGTGTAGGCGTGGTGAGCTTCGCGGCCGAAGTGGTCAAAAGGCGTACCCATTTCGAGTTCGTTGCCGGTGCTGTCGGTGAGCGTCAGGTCCACTGCCGCGCCTTTGTTGTGCACAGAACCGCTGCCGTAGGGGTTGCCCACGTACCGGTCATCGGGCATGATTGCCCACATCTTTTTCTGCACGTCCAGCGGCCGGTAGCAGTCATACAGCTTGATCCGGAAGCCTTGGGCTTTCAGCGACTCGTGCGCCTTCAGCAGGGCCAGCGCCGCATCTTTCCGTAGCAGGCATTTGTCGCAGTCGTACACTTTTTCCTTCAGGAAATTATCCGCCGTGGCGTACCGCATGTCTGGCACAAAGGCAGTGTCCACCCGGATCATTTCCACAAAAGCCGTGTCAGGCATCTGGGTAACCGAATCAACGGAGATGAACGGGCGGGAAGATTCAGCAGCGGCCACGGGAGCAGGAGGCGGCGGTGTTCTGCCCGTATCTGAGGTAACGGATACCGTGTCACGGGAGGTTTGGGTACTTTCTCCGGTCTGCCGGGGCGTGTCGCAGGCCGAAAGACAAAAAAAAGCGGCGGACAAAAATGCGTAGAGGCTGTTTTTCATGGGCAGGTAAATGGCTGGCCGAATATACGGGATTGGAAAATTTTTCGGTAAAGAAGCAAGCCCGGCCTTTGGGCAGCCAGGCATTGCAAGTTGACTCTAAATCTATACTACGGTACATTCTTCTGATAAACCTCACCCCCCAGCCCCCTCTCCTCATGAGAGGGGGAGCCACAACGCCGTTTTTCTCCCCTCTCCCGAGGAGAGGGGTCGGGGGTGAGGTTCAGGGAAAACACAAAAACGGACCAATGTACCGTAGTATACTCTAAATCGTGTAAACGTATCGTTCTACAATATCCGCACGGAGGGAGTCTTTATGGTAAGTGCCGGAAGAGGGGTGGTAGGTACGGGTAAAAAGCCTCGCCGGCGGACCTTTGCGGCTGGCGCATGGCCTTGGGAAACCGCATTACGCTGGCCCTGCAAAGCAGCCTGATGCTGGTGGCGGACCTGTTGGCCGAACACCGGGCTGACGTGTACACAGCCAAAATTCAGCAAATCCACCCGTAGCCGGAGACTACCAATGCTATCCAGGTCATTTAAACGTTGATAATCAAAAATTTTTTGGCTCCCGGCAGTCAATCGAAAGTTTTTTCTTACAGCAAAATGCCGGCGAAACCGGTAAACCCGCCCCTGCAGACGTTCCCATGACCGGAAAAAGAGTGCCACTCATATTGCCAGTCTGTTAACCGGGATCGGAAAATTCACACTACAGGCTTCTGGCAGCTTGCAAAGATAAATTCACCGGAAAACAAACGGCTGACTCTGCCATTTTTTTATACGTTTCTGGTGTGTTATTTCTTCAATTAGGAAATAAAGAAGAATACGATATGAATTTTCTAATAAAGTGAAAAGTAGTGGGTTTCCTTACGCATTCCCGCGCATTAAGGAGAAACAAGTTGATATATAATTTGTTAACTATGTGTAAAGTTCAATTTTTATGAGTGATCCAGTTCCAGCGGCCATGCTGATTCTTATCTTATATTCGGCAGCAGTGGTGTATTTTGTAAACCACTCTGATCTGCTGATTCGCAGAAAGTGGCGCCGCATTTTCAGATCTAACCGGCAACAACGCAAAAGGGTATCGGCCTAGCAGGGTAAGGTGAATTTTCACCTCAACACCGCCGCGGGCGGTTTTTTTGTTTTCAGGCACCTGTAGAACCAATGGTCTGTAAATGCCAAAGAAGCGCAATCAACTCTGCCTTCTATTCCCCTCTTTTGCTGCTTCTGGTTGCGCCTTGTTTACCCGGCCTCAAAACTCAGGGAAGGCTGAATTTTGTTTTTGAGTCACCTTTTGTGTGTTTCTTTAAAGAAGAAAAAATTTTAAATTTCTGTCCGGGCAACGCTAAAATTTTTTCATGAAACTTTTCGGATTTTTCATTCTGGGGCTGGTCATGCCCCTGTACGTCAACATCTATGCCCAAACGGGCAATGAGCAGCGCAGCAGGCTGCAACAGATTGAAACCATCTTTGAAAACGGCAAGTCTCGGCCCGTTTCCAAAAATGACTACAAGCTGTCCAGGGACGTTCTTATTCAGCAGTATGCTTTAAGCGATACGGCGCGGGCAATCATCAACATGTATTTTGAACGATTCTCGTACAGCCGCATTATCCATGTGACAACCCTGGGCATTTTAACAATGATAAGAGTAGCAGGTCCGGTGCAGACCAGTGAACCTGGTCCGCCTCCGGCCACCACTACCTATCATCCATGGGTTTACCCGGCTTTGGGCGTAGCCGCTGTTTCACTCATCACGGGTGTGGTCTATCAATCAGGCTACGAACGCAGGAGTCTGGTGGAAAAGCTCATCGAATATGAAGGCTCCAAAGGTCAACTGGACGCAAAGACGCTGCGAAAACTGCGGCCCCGCCATTTCAGATAATTTCAGCGCCTGATGGGGCAAAATACGTTTCCCGGACTTGCAATCAAAGGAATTTAAAACGGGACTGTAACTGTTAAGATCGCATCCGGGTACCCGTTTTAATGGCCTCAAAAGAAAGTTAATTATACAGTATCCTGCGTGGTACCTGTCCCCGGTGCCGCGCTGGCAAAATGTCCGGCACCCATCCGTACCAGTCTCTGGATTTCACGCAGATGAACCCGCGGTGCAGCCAGAGAGCCGCAACTGTATCTGGAGCGGCTCTTTCGGCCTTAACTGGTAATCAGGAAACGGATAATCTTAAATTTTCAGGTCTGTTGCCGGGCGGTGGTTTTGAGTCCTTCGTCTGAGGTCTGTAGTTAATTGTTGACAACGGCGGCTCCTACCAGTGCCTTCAGAATAAAGTATCCGTCAGTATTGCCCAGGGCTTCTTCGGCAGCCCGTTCCGGATGGGGCATCATGCCAAAAACGTTCCGGGTCGCGTTGCAAATGCCGGCAATGTTCTCCAGCGAACCGTTTGGATTGGCCGGGTCGGAGATGCGGCCGGTTTCGTCGCAGTAACGGAATAGAATCTGGTCATTTTCGTTCAGTTCCCGCAGTGTCTGCTCGTCGGCGTAGTAGCGTCCATCGCCGTGGGCAATGGGGATCTTATATGTCCGGCCGGGGTCAAGTGAAGCCGTCAGCAGCGCCGTTTTAGACTGAGGTTTCAGGTAAATGTTCCGGCAGTTGTATTTCTGGTTGCTGTTACGCAGCAGGGCGCCAGGCAACAGGTGCGATTCCGTCAGGATCTGGAAACCATTGCAGATGCCGACCACGTAGCCGCCTTTGTTGGCGTGCTCAATCACTTGCTCCATTATCGGTGAAAAACGGGCAATGGCCCCCGAACGCAGATAATCGCCGTAGGAAAAACCGCCCGGCAGCACAATGCAGTCGCAGTTTTGCAGGTCTGTATCCTTGTGCCAGAGTTTTATCACCGGCTGCTTCAGTACGTCGCCGAGTACGTGAAAAATATCTTCGTCGCAGTTGGAGCCGGGAAATATAACAACGCCAAATTTCATGGTTGCGGGATTTACGGAGTAATGATGAGTTTTAAATGATAAAGGTTAAACGAACTATTACAATTGGTTGCTGATCAGCAATCCCATTTGAAACCATTGAGCATTTAAAATTGAGAATTTACCATTTCTGTTTAAACCGGAGAACTTAAGTGCAAAATTACCAATTGTTTGCCGTAAATCTGCACATTTGTACCGATAGTCCAATTTTCGCTTCTCCTTTATGATCAAATCCATGACTGGTTTCGGGGCCGCCAAAGCCAGCAACGACACCCTGGCCGTAACGGTCGAAATCCGTACCCTCAATTCCAAATCGCTGGATGCTTCCTTTCGCCTGCCCCGGCAGTATTCGGATAAGGAGGTGGAGTTGCGCAGTCTGCTGACCCAAACGCTGGATCGGGGCAAGATCAACCTGAGCATTGAGGTGCAAAGTCTGGGGGAGCTCAAGCCGAAAGTGGCCGTAAACCGGGCGATGGTAAAGGCCTATTACCAGCAACTGCAAGAGGTAGCCCTCGAACTGGGTGCCGGCCAGGGCGACCTGCTCCGGCTTGCGTTGCAGTTGCCTGAGGCCTATCTGACCGAAAGCAGTTCTGACGAAACTTCCGCGCAGGAGTGGGTTTTTATCAGGAGCGTAATTGAAGAAGCCCTGCGGACCTGCGATGAATTCCGCACCAAAGAAGGGCAGGAACTGGCCGTAAACCTGAGTGCCTACACTACCCGGATCGGAAAGATGCTTAAGGAGATTGAAAGCCACGACCCGGAGCGGATTCAGAAAATCCGCGAACGTATCTCCAGTCACCTGCAGGAGGTAGTCACCAACGAAAATTTTGACCGCAACCGATTCGAGCAGGAGATGATCTACTACATCGAAAAGCTCGACATCAGCGAGGAGAAGGTGCGCCTGCGGCTGCACCTGGATCATTTTATGGAAGTGCTGCACGGACAGGAAGCGCCCGGTAAAAAGCTGAACTTCATTTCACAGGAGATCGGCCGTGAAATCAATACTATTGGATCCAAAGCCAACGACGCTATTATTCAGCGGTTTGTGATTGACATGAAGGAAGAACTGGAGAAGATCAAGGAGCAGTCCCTGAATATTCTGTAGGCGGAGCGGGGCTGTCTGGCAGCGGGCTGAAAATGTACATAAAATTACAGCTGCAGTCGCTGATATTGCTATTCCCAAATGATTCAGACCTGATCAAACTATGCCAGTACTTCTCAGGATCAGGCTTTACAAGATTATCAGGACGAAAGGATTTTGAAATCATATCCTGTTATATCTTTCCTGTAAATCCTGATTCTGACCACCTGCCCCGGCGTCAAAGGAGCGGTATTTTGAGAAAGTACTGTACTGAATACCGGATCTTAAATGCAAGGCCTGAGCAGCAGATGCTCAGGCCTTTTTCTGTGCCTGATGCCTGATACGCTTCCTACTCCATGCCCGACACAAAGTCGCGGATCAGCCCAAAAGCTTCACTGAATTTGGTAAGCGGCAGTGTTTCAGGCCGGTCGTAGATGTCATGGTAGAATTTCGGCCCGCCCATCAGGTAAATGAATACCGCCTTTACGCCTTTGCGGGTAAAGAAGTAATGATCGGAGTTGGGAGCGTTGTCGCGCTTCTGGAGTTTGGGCAGGTAATTGTGCTGATTGTTCAGGGCCGTCAGCCGGTCAAATTCCTCCGGCAGCCGGGTGCCGTTTACCACCATCATTCCCTCTTCGCCGGTGCCCAGCAGGTCCAGATTGATCATAAACTTTATCTGGCTCAGTGGGAAAAGGGGATGCTCCGTGTAGTACCGCGAACCGATCAGCCCGGCCTCTTCCGCGCCGAACGCCATGAAGGCGATTGAGTAGTCGGGCTGGTTTTCCGGCAGTACGTAATGACGAGCCAGCTCCAGCATCAGCGTGGTGCCGCTGGCGTTGTCGTTGGCACCGGGGAAATACGCCGCTTCCTTGCCCATGCGGCCGAGGTGGTCGTAGTGCGCCGAAATCACGACAAACTGATCCGGAAACTTCTTGCCGGGCACGTAGCCAATCACATTCTGCGAGGGGTAGCCTTTGATCAGCTTCGCATCTACCCGGAAGGTGGCCGTTTTCGCCGCCGGATCAAGGTCTTTCTTTACCATCTGAAAAGCTGGGTGACTTATCTGGGCCGGCGAGAGGCTCATGGTCAGTTTTTCCTTCTGCAACTCGATCAGCGCCTTTGCTTCGTGCATTTTGTTCAGGTACTCAGAGGGCAGTTCGGTAAGGTTGGCGTAATGCCGCGCCTCGTACACCATTACGTTGCGGCGCAGATCACTTCGCATAAACCGTTGCCGGGCCTCTTCCCGGGTGAAGATCAGCGTGTCCAGGTGAATGATTTTTCCCTTGCCGCGTCCCCCCTGCGAAACCGGGTTTACGATGTAGGCTTCGCCCGGAGGTAACTTCTGTTTATCAATTTTCAGGGAAACCTTGCCCGGAAAAGTATTGATGTCGAGTGGAAAAGTCTGAATATACAGGCTGTCAAAAGCCCGGAGGCCCATCTGCCGGAACTGCCCTTCCAGATACCGGGCTGCAATTTTGTCACCGCCATTAACGTACCCCCGGCCATGGAACGCCGGCGAACAAAGCGTGGCAATGGTCGCTCTGGCCCGCTCCATATCCTGACCAAAACCAATCCGCGGAGTGGCCGAAAGCAGCAGAATCCACAACAGGAAAGGCGCTGGTTTAGGTGTCATTTTTCAAAGGTAAGAAAGCTTCTTTAACCGGCGATGACAGATACCGGCGATACGGTACAAAGTTTGCACCTCGTTTTCGCAACAATGATGCATAAATATTTGCAACATAATTGCATTTAGGATAATTTTGTTTCCTACCTTATTGAAGGCCTTTGAGAAAAGCAGGTATTTACATATTGATCCTTGTTACACTGGTCTGCACGCTGCTGGTACCGCATCGGGTGTTGGCCCAGATGGCGTCTGACTGCCACTACACCGTCCGCGGAGAAATCCGCGAGATGGAGTCGGGCATTCCGGTGCTGGGGGCTACGGTTTACATCCGCGAACTGGGCCGGGGAGCGGTAGCGGACCCGGATGGGAAGTATACCATTCCCAACCTGTGCGCCGGCGACTACACCATGATCTGCCAGCACCTTGGCTACCACGCCGATACCATCCTGATCCACGTTCACGAAGGTTTTATTCAGTGCAATTTTACCCTTGCCGAAGCGGATATTCAACTCAACGCAGTGGTAATAGCCGGAGAAAGAGCCCTGCCGCTGGCATCGCAGCCGGCCGCCGAACTAACCGGTCAGGAACTACAGAATACCCGTGGCCTTACGCTGGGCGAGTCGCTGCGGGGACTTACGGGGGTAAATTCCATCCAGACGGGGCCAGCCGTCTCAAAACCAGTCATTCACGGCTTGCACGGCAACCGGATTCTTATTCTCAACAACGGCATCCGGCAGGAGGGCCAGCAGTGGGGGGCCGAACACGCCCCCGAAATTGACCCTTTCATCGCCCGGCGCATTACCGTAGTAAAAGGTGCGGCGGGGGTACGGTACGGGGCAGATGCCATTGGCGGTGTGATTCTGGTGGAGCCGGCACCGCTGCCGGTCCACGCCGGCACAAGGGGGGAACTGAACCTGATCGGTTACTCAAACGGCTGGGGTGGCATCACCTCGGGTCAGGTAGAAGGCGGTTCCCGCCGGCTGGAGGGCCTCGGCTGGCGTTTGCAGGGAACTCTGAAACGGGCCGGCGACGCCCGGGCCGCCAATTACCTGTTGTCTAACACAGGGGTATCGGAAGCAAACTTCTCGGGCGGGCTTGGCTACCGGAAAAATAAATACGGACTGGAAGCATTTATCAGTCATTTCCGGACCAATACCGGCATTCTGCGCAGTGCGCACATCGGCAATCTCTCGGATCTGGAGAGGGCCCTGCAAAGTCCGCGTCCCTGGTACATCCGTGACTTTACCTACCAGATTGATAACCCCCGACAGGCCATCAACCACAGTTTGCTGAAGATAAGCGGCTTTGCCGTGGTTCCGGCATTGGGTACTTTTACGCTGCAGTACGGCGGCCAGATCAACAACCGTCAGGAGTTCGATATCCGGCGCGGGGGACGTTCCAATCGTCCGGCCCTTGACCTCCAATTGTTTACCCATACCCTTGATGCTGTCCTTGAACACAAGCCGGTCCGGCGGTTTTCGGGCAGTGCCGGCGTAAACCTGCTCTATCAGGACAATAACAACCTGCCCGGCACCGGCGTTACGCCCCTGATTCCCAACTACAATTCCTTCGGCGCCGGCGCATTTGCTACTGAAAAATGGTCAACTGAAAAATGGACGCTGGAAGGCGGCATCCGGTATGATTACCGTTACCTGCAGGCGCAGCGCTTTAATGGCGTAAATCAACTGGTAAAACCCGATTTTCACTTCCGCAACCTATCGGCCACGGCCGGGGCTGTTTTTTACGCGAGTGAACGGTGGAACTTTAAAACCAACCTTGGCACTGCCTGGCGGCCACCCAATGTGAGCGAACTCTACAGCCAGGGACTGCACCACGGACTGGGTGCCATTGAGGAAGGTAATGAAAATTTGCAGACGGAGCGGGCCCTGAAGTGGATCAGTACGGTGAATTACACGGGCACCCGTCTGAGTTTTGAAGGCAGCCTGCACTACAACCGGATAAACGATTATATCTATCTGGAGCCGGATGCCGAGCCCCGCCTGACCATCCGGGGCGCTTTCCCGGTATTCCGCTACACCCAAACCGACGCCCGGCTCATGGGAACGGATGCAGCACTTGCCTATCAGGTGGGCAGCGGACTTACCTTCCGTTCCAGGGCGTCGTTGATCCGGGCCCGCGACATGGTGCGCAACAATTTTCTGATTTTCATACCGGCCGACCGTTTTGAAAGCTCACTGACCTACCGGAAAGAAAAACCTGGCAAACTTTCAGACGCTTTCCTGACAATCGGGGCGGTCAACGTGCGTCACCAGAACCGGACGCCCGAAGGCGTTGATTATGCCAATGCACCAGACTCTTACATGTTGCTCAATTTGCAGGGCGGTATCACATTTACGGCTGCCGGGCGGCCCCTGACCATTGGCCTGACCGTCAGCAATGCCCTTAACACCGCTTACCGCGACTACCTCAACCGCCTCCGTTACTACGCCGATGATGTTGGACGCAACGTGATGCTGCGGCTGAAGTACGAATTCGGAAAAATTCAATAAACCCAATACCCCATAAACATCCCTGAACCTTTAACCAGTACATGCTATGAACAAGTTGCTTAAGTTGCCCTTTGCGTTATTGATCGGTTTTGCCGTCCTGATTACATCCTGCCGGAAAGACGACCCGGAGCCGGAGAACGAAGAAGAACTGATCACCACTGTCCGGCTTACCTTTGCTTCGGTTACGGGCGGCTCACCGGTAATCGCCATATGGCGTGATCTGGATGGCACGGGCGGTAATCCACCAACCGTTGATCCCATTACCCTGCAAAGAGGCGTCACCTACAACACGACCATCCAGGTACTGGATGAAACCAAAACTCCCGCCGGAAACCTCAATGAGGAGATAGAGAGAGAAGCCAATGAGCATCAGTTTTTCTTCACCACCTCCGGCCTCACGGGTATGACCATCGCCTACGATGACACAGACGGCAACAACCGCCCCATTGGCCTGCGGAACCGGGTAACTACGCCAAACAACGCTGCCACGGGTACGCTGACGGTCATTCTGCGGCATGAGCTGAACAAAACTGCCGCCGGTGTGGCCAACGGCGACATCACCAACGCCGGTGGAGATACCGACATTCAGACTGCACCGCCTTTTCAGGTGACCATTCAGTAGTTGGTTGCAGAAAAGCAAATGTTTAACAATCAAAAACCTGCGTTCTTTAAGGGCGCAGGTTTTTGTTTTGGACCTCTTTCCGGTCTACCCCACGCCTGAAACAACCAACCACACCAGCAAGGCTATAAAAGTCAACACAGCCGCAGCCACGTACGTCTGCACCTGGCCGCTGCCGGCCCGCACAGTCATTCCTATCCGGCCCGCTGCTAAAGCCGCAAGCCGCACGGCTCCGTCTACCACAAACCGGTCAAACCAGGCGGTCATGTGCGCCAGCACGACTACGCACATACCCACAGTGCCAACGACTGCGTCCAGCACCTTGCTGTCCAGTTGCCGGACTATCCGGGCACCTAACTTGCCGGGCAGAATCACCACCAGCCTGAAGGCATCATCCAAATACCAGTTACGCCGGGAAAGCTCGCGCAGCGGAGTCGGGATGAAGAAGAGGGAGCGGTTTACGAAAAAGTACGTAATCAGCAGGCCGCCGGCAGCCAGAGAAATTGATATGGATACTGCCCGGGCGTGCCAGCCGTGGCTTTCAGGCTCTCCTGTTGCCAGAGTTTGGTACAGCCAGCCGGTGTTCAGCGGGTTCACCGAAAAGACAAAAAATAAGGAGAGCAGGCTTAAGAGAATCACCGGTGCCAGCATAATTATGGGGCTTTCGTCAACGACTGCATACACGGCCGGTTCGTTCAGCCGAAACTTATCCCGGAATACCAGCACCAGTTGCCGGCCCACGTAGCAGGCGGTGAGCAGCGCCGAGAGGAAGCCCAGCAGCGGCACCAGATAGGCCAGGCCGCCAGCTGCTCCGGCCGCCCAACCCAAGCTGGCCGCCAGAATTGCATCTTTGGACAGAAATCCCGAAAACAGCGGCACGCCGGCCAGTGCCAGGCCGCAGATGGTGAAACATAGAAAGGTAACCGGCATTTTCCGGCGGAGGCCGCCCATCAGCCGCATGTCCTGGGCATCGAAGTGGATATGGGTTTGGTGGCCGGCCTGATGGAGGGCGTGGATTACGGAACCGGCGCACAGGAACAGACCTGCTTTGAAAAAAGCATGGGTAACCAGATGGAACATAGCCGCGCCCGGAGCACCGATACCCACCGCCATCACCATATAACCCAGCTGCGAAACCGTGGAAAAAGCCAGCAGCCGTTTGATGTCCGTCTGGAACAGTGCGGCCACCGCTCCCATAAATAAGGTGACTGTACCGATACCGGCCGCCAGATTAAGTATCGTGTTGTCCAGCAGCGGAAAGAGCCTGACCAGCAGGTACACACCGGCTGCTACCATTGTGGCCGCGTGGATAAGTGCTGAAACCGGCGTAGGCCCCGCCATGGCTCCCGGTAGCCAGATCTGCAGGGGAAATTGGGCCGATTTGGCAATGGTGCCGCACAGCAGTCCCAGCCCGAATACCAGCGACCACGAAGTGTTCAGGGGCAGCAGGGCTTCGCGGGTAAGGAACCGGAGATCGGAGGAGCCGAACAGACCCAATATCATCAGCAGTGCAATCAGGAAGCCTGCGTCGCCGATGCGGTTGATGAAAAACGCATTCCGGCTCCCGCGGGCTGCGGCCGGGTTGGTGACCCGGAAACCGATCAGCAGGTAAGACGACAAGCCCACCAGTTCCCAGCATCCGTAAAGCAGAAACAGATTATCGGCCAGCACGATACCAAGCATGGCAGAGGTGAAGAGGCCCAGATACGCAAAATACTGACTGTAACGCGGTTGCCCCTTCATGTACCCGACTGAGTAAATCTGCACCAGCAGGGAAACGAACGTCACCAGCAGGCACATCAATGCCGAGTAGCGGTCTGCCCACAGACCCAGCCGGAAAATGTACGAAGTCAGCTGGAACCACTCCACCTGTATGTATTGCTCCTGATCCGGCCATACCTGAACAAACACCGTAACGGCAGCCGCAAACGATGCAGTGCCGGTGAGCAGGGCCAGCCAGTCGCCGCGCCGCGGCAAATGCCGGCCCAGTAACGAAAGCAGCAGAAAGGAAGCCAGTGGAAGCAGGGGTATTGCCGGCAGGATCAGCGTCGGGATTGGCTTCATCAAGTAGCTGCGCAATTTTAAATTGTGAATTTAAGATTTAGAATAAATACTCAACCGGTTGATTTATAGTAATTTCAGGTCAGAAATTCTGAACTTAAACTACCGGACTCATTGTGCGCATGTCTCCTGTCTTCCTCTAATGCACCAGCGCTTTCCGGCGGGTCACCAGCTGCAGAACCACGTAGCCGGCGGCAAGGCAGCCGAAGTAGAACAGCGCCAGCCCGCCGTTGAGGGTACTGACTGCCACCAGGCAAAACAGCGCCAGCACGATGGTAATAACCGGAAAGTACGGATAGAACGGTACCCGGTAGGGCCGCTCCATCTGCGGATACCCACGCCGCAGGGCAAACAGCGAGAACATGGAAATGCTGTAGAGGGAAAGGGCGCCGAAACATGACAGGATTATCATGTCACCCGTTTTGCCGGTCAGGATGGCCACGATGCCAATCGTGGTATTGGCAATCAGGGCATTGGCTGGTGTCCGGAACCGGGGGTGTATTTCGGCCAGCCACGCCGGGGCGTAACCAACCCGGCCAAATTCAAACGTAGACCTTCCCGAAGCGAGGATCGTGCCGTGGAACGAAGCTACCAGCCCGCTTAAGCCAATCAGGGTAAAGATATAATGCATGGGGCTGTTGGCACCCGATATCCGGGCAACAGCCATCGGCAAGGGAGAGTCGGAGGCTTCGGCACCCGCTGCCGGATACACCACTGCCTCCCAGCCATCTATGCCCACTGAGGCTACGAAGGTCAGCAGGCACAGCAGCACCAGCGTAGTAATCGAGGAGCCGAAGCCGATGCGCATGCTGCGGCCCGGATTTATCGTTTCTTCGGCCACGTTGGCCAGCCCTTCAATGCCCAGAAAAAACCATATCGCAAATGGCAGCGCACCAAACATCCCCTCAAAGCCATTGGGCATCGGATTGCGCAGCAGGTTATCGGGCTTCAGGTGCGGAAAAGAGAGGAAAGAAAAGAGAATAATGCCGGCTACGGCGGTGGTGGTGATGCAGAGCTCTACCATGGCTGCGGCCTTTACCCCGTAAATATTCAGCGACGTAAACAACATAAAAAAAATAATGGCAATGGCCGGTATGGGCACGGCCGGCAGGAAGATGTGCATGTAAGCGCCAATGGCTGCCGCAATGGCCGGCGGGCCGAATACAAACACAAAAATCTGAGCGAGGCCGCAGATAAAGCCCATTTCCCGGCCAAGGCCCTTCAGCGCGTAATCAAGGGCACCACCGGCTTTCGGGATGCAGCAGGCCAGTTCGGCATAGCCAAGGGAAAAGGTGACATAAAGAATGATAACAATGCCCGTAGCCAGGGCAAGGCCAAGGGTGCCGCCCTGTTCCAGCCCGAGGTTCCAGCCAAAGTACATCCCTGATATCACGTAGCCAACGCCCAGCCCCCATAGCATCAGGGGGCTCAGTACGCGGTTCAGTTGTTCTTCGGGGGGAGCAGGGGCGGCTTTTTCGGGCATGGGGCAGGGGAGACAGCCTTGAATATAAGAAATGATCCCGTATTTTTCACCCTTGCGGGGCACTACTGCATGATCAGACGGTTTGCATTGCCCCAAACAGAACACCCTGGTAAGCCGGTACGGTAAAGTAGAACGTGCTGCCCTTGTCTTTTACGCTTTCCACACCGATGACGCCGCCGGATTTTTCGACAAACTCCTTGCAGAGAATCAGCCCGAGGCCGGTGCCTCTTTCATTGGCCGTTCCCAGGGTAGTGCTGGTGCTGTCCACCCGGAACAGCCGGCGGCACGCTTCTTCAGACATGCCAATGCCGGTATCAGCCACCTCCACCCGGATGAATGCTCCCGGCCGACTCGTCCGGATTTCTACCTGACCGCCGCGGGGCGTAAATTTAACCGCGTTTGAAATCAGGTTGCGGAGCACCACATTGAAGGCGTTGATGTCCATTACCGCGTAGGTGTCCGGTGAAATGCTTTTGGTCAGGCGAATATCTTTATCCTGTGCGGCTTTCTCCAGCAGGTTAACGTTTTCGGTAACCAGCACGTCAATATCAAAAGTCTCAGCCCGGAAATTGAACATGTTCATCTGGGACCGTGACCAGTTCAGAAGGTTGTCCAGCAGCGTATTTACGTTGTGAAAAGACTTATGCATGCCCTTCACCAGCACTTCTATTTCTTCTTTGGACAAAGAGTGTATGTTGCTGGAAAGCAAGCCGGAAAAACCTTTGAAGGAATTCAGCGGAGCCTTCAGATCGTGGGCAATGATGGAAAAAAGCTTGTTCTTGGAATCATTCAGTTCCTTGAGCATCTGCTCCGACTCCATCAGTTCGGCGTGCGCCTGGATCATCCGTTCGTTCTGCACGGTTACGTCGTGCAGCAGTTGCCTGATCCGGGCAGTCGCCTTGTGGTTGGTGTATTTATAGTAGGAAAAGAATACTACCAGAAAGACAATGGCCTCCCCGAAGCACAGAATCTGCAATGCGGACGTATTTACATCCCGGACGGTGACCTTGACCGGACTATTTATATTGGCGTAATCAATGGTCAGCAGCAGCACGCAGGTGATCAGCACCGAAAACAGAATATGCCAGTATTCCCGGAACCGGAAAATAACCAGCGGCACCACAATGGAACCCAGCAGCAATACCCTGGCGGCCAGTGATGAATCTGCCTCGCCGGCTGAAACAAGTCCGGAAATGGTATAAATCGTGATCGGACAGACATTGGCAATCAGCAACCGGGCCGTGAGGTGATAACCGTTGCGGATCATCACCAGGGTAGACCCGTATAGCAGCACCGGAAGCAGGCAAGCCAGGGAAACCAGAAAACAGTTCAGGTAAACAAAAAGAAACGGGGCCGCCATGATGATGTACCCGATGGCTACCCAGTTGGAGAGAGATATACTGGACTGCAACTCCGGATTGTATCCCGGGCGGATGCCATTTTCAGAAATGCGCCGCATCAGATTCAGAACCACCTGCCAGGCACTGCGGAGCGAAAGGCCCCCCCGCAATGGAGCAGCGCCTGCGATATTCCGATTTCCCTTTTCCTTTGTATGGCTGTGTACAGGTTGGTGCATTTACTGAAAAATGAGCAGCAATTTGGGCCGCAGATCCGATGACCCTTTATCAAAATTCGGACATTGGCCGGTTATATTTATATCTTAAAAATAACCATTCCTGCTTCGGGGACCTAACACATGTAATCTAAGGGTGTTTTTTCTATAAAAAATTAACTTCCGGTGTTAATTGAATGCCAAACCTTTCCTTCACTGATTTTTGTACTTCTTCGGACAAAGCCCTTATTTCCTCGCCCCGGGCCGTTCCATAGTTTACCAATACCAGTGCCTGGTACTTGTGTACACCCGTTTGTCCGATTACTTTTCCCTTCCAGCCGCACTGCTCGATCAGCCAGCCGGCCGGCACTTTCACAAAATCGGGAGAAGTAACATAGCCGGGCATGTCAGGAAACTGCATTTTCAGCGTTTCGTATTGCAACCTTGGAATTTCGGGGTTTTTAAAAAAACTGCCGGCATTGCCAATCTGGGCCGGATCAGGCAGTTTGCTGCGCCGGATGCGGCACACGGCTTCGCTGATGGCTTTTATGGAGGGTTCGGTTACGCCCATTTCCCGCAGCGTATCTCCGATGGCACCATACGATGTATGAAAAACCGGGATTTTACTGAGTTTAAACCGGACGCTGGTGATGATATACTGGCCCCGGAGTCCGTGTTTGAATATACTTTCGCGGTAACCAAACCGGCATTCCTCTTTGGTGAACCGGCGGCTTTCTCCGCTCTCCAGATGAACAGCCTCCAGACTATCGAAGGTCTCCTTGATTTCAACGCCGTACGCGCCGATATTCTGCATGGGGGCTGCCCCGACCGTGCCCGGAATCAGCGACAGATTTTCCAGCCCGGCGTATCCCTGTTCAATGGTGTGCATCACCAGATCGTGCCACACTACGCCGGCACCGGCTTCGAGCAGCACCGCGTCAGCGGTTTCTTCCAGCACCGCAATCCCGGTAATGTCAATTTTGATGACCAGCCCGTCAAAGAAATCGTTGATGAAAAGTACGTTGCTGCCCCCGCCCAGAATCAGCCGGGGCAGGGAACGGTAAACCGGATCAGTGAGTACCTCCCGTAGTTCTTCTATGGTCTGTACGCGGACAAAATACCGGGCCCGGGCCTCGATGCCGAACGTGTTGAATGGCTTAAGGGAAACGTTTTGGGAAACAGTCATGCTGGCACAAAAAATGAAAATGACCTGATTGCTTACAGAAGAGAATTATTGTAAGAGCAATTTAGCCACTTAAGTACTTATAAAGAAGGTGGTTCTGAGGCTTAAAAAACGGAGGCCCGTAAGAAATGAAGCGGTTAAAATACTTTTCTGAATAGCATGGGCAGTTATTTCATCCGCACAACCGTTACGCCGGGGCCGCCGCGGTCGGCATGTTCGTCTTCCAGCGACTGCACCTGCGTGTAATTACGGAGGTGATTCCGCACCAGCGTCCGCAGGATTCCGTCGCCCTTGCCGTGTACGATCCGCAGCTCCGGAGAGCCCAGCATAATGGCGTTGTCAACAAACTGATCCACTTCCTGCAAGGCTTCTTCGCCCCGCTTGCCGCGCAGGTCAAGCTGGTAGCTGAAGTTGGCCATCTTCTCGTTCAGGTCTATGCCGCGCATGCGGGGGGTATTTTCTACGGTGTGGGCCCGGTACTCCTTGCGGCTGATCTTTTCCAGACGGTTCAGCTTCACGGTAGATTTGAGTTCGCCGATGCCGATCAGGGCCTCCTTGTTGCGCGGGTTCAGGTCCAGCACCTCGCCCACGGCCGTTTGCCCCTTGATGCGCACCAGGTCGCCGGCCTCAATATCACCGCCGATAACCTTGATTTCGGGAGCGTCTTCTACCGGGGCGGGCGGCACGTAATCGGGCTTCAGGGCAGTTTCAAACTGCTGTAGTCCGCGGCGCAGTTCGCGGGTTTCGTCCTTGCCGGCCTGCTTTTCGCGGATCTCGCGGATGGTCTGCTCGATGCGGCTGTTGGCGTCACGCACCAGATTCCTGGCTTCTTCCTTCGCCTGGTTGAGGATTTTTTTCTTTTCCGTATCGAGGTGTGTTTTCAGTTCATTGTACTGCTTCAGCGTCTGGGCCAGTTGCTGGTCCTTGCGCGTCACTTCCTGATTCCTGGTGGTAAACTGACGCCTTTCCCGCTCCAGGTCGCGCAGCATCTTATCAAAATTGACCTGATCCTCACCCACTTTCTCCCTTGCCCGCGCAATCACTTCCTTGGGCAGACCGATCTTGTGCGCGATTTCAAAGGCAAATGAGCTACCCGGCTGCCCGATTGCCAGCTGGTACAGCGGCTCCAGGTGCTCCGTATCAAAGCGCATGGCACCGTTGGTCACGCCTTCAGTGCGGTCGGCAAAAGACTTGAGGTTGGCGTAGTGCGTATTGATCACGCCAAAGGCTCCTGTCTGGTTGACGGCTTCCAGAATGGATTCAGCTATGGCCCCGCCCATACCCGGCTCCGTACCCGTACCGAATTCATCAATCAGGAAAAGGGTACTCTTCCCGGCCGACCTCAGCAGGTGCTTCATGTTGGTCAGGTGCGAAGAGTACGTACTCAGGTCGTTTTCCAAAGACTGCTCATCACCTATATCAATGAAAATATCGCGGAACAGACCTGCCCTGGAGTCTTCCGACATGCTGACCAGCAGGCCGCACTGGTACATGTACTGCGTGAGCCCCACGGTTTTGAGGGCAATGGATTTACCGCCCGCATTGGGACCGGAAATCACCAATATCCGGTTGCTGGCGTCCAGCTTTATATTGAGGGGCACTACGGTTTTGCCCTGCTTTGCAAAAGAAAGGTGCAGGAGCGGATGCCGCGCATTTTCCCAGCCGATCAGCATCTGCTTCACAAAAACCGGGTTTACGGCATCGGTCTGCAGCGCAAACTTTGCTTTGGCGCGGATAAAATCCATCAGGCCCAGAAAAGTGTAGGCCTTGCGCAGGGCCGGCACGAAGGGACGCAGGCGGCCCGTGGCTTCCGTCAGGATCCGGACGATTTCGCGCCGTTCGCGGTAGCCCAGTTCAGTAATCCCGTTGTTGATATCCAGCACTTCGGCCGGCTCCAGAAAAACGGTCTGACCCGTAGCCGATTCATCCTGCACGAAGCCCTTGATGCGGCGCTTGTATTCGGCGGCCAGCGGAATCACCATCCGTCCGTTGCGGAAGGTAATGGCGGCATCGTCAGCGGCGTAGCCGTTGCTTTTGGCCTGCCGCAGAATGCTGCCAAGGGTTTTGCGCAGATGGGCCTGTTCGGAGATGATCTGCCGCCGGATGGCCTGCAGTTCCGGCGAAGCATCGTCGCGGAGTTTGCCGCGGTCATCCACCACGCGGTCCAGGGCTTTGAGCAGGCCAAAGTCAACTTCCACCATTCTGGTCAGTTCGCGCAGGTGCGGATACACCTCATCCGGCTTGCTGCCGAAGAAGCGCAGGCATTCGGAAATGGTCCGGAGGGAGATCTTTACTTCAAACAGTTCTTCTTCCGTCAGGAAAGCACCTTCAATAGCGGCTTTGGTGAGGTGCTCATGTACGTCTATGTAATTGCTGGCCGGAAAGTTTTCACCCGACTGCAGGATGTACCTGAACTCGGCCGTTTGCTTTACCAGCCGGTCAATCAGGTCGTAATCGGACGAAAAGCGCATCTTCTCCGCAAAGTACCGGCCCAGCGGACTGATGCAGGCCTCCCTGACGTGTTCACGTACCTTATCAAAACCTAACTTCTGCTCTATATTGTTGGGGTATAACATTAATTCAATTGAAAATTGACACTGAAAAGGCATCTTTCACCTCAGACACACTTCTTTGAACCGTAAAGACAGCTGCCGAAGGAAAACATAAACACGAAAGACAATGTTCGTTCCGCACAAAGCATTTTCAATTGTCCATTTTCAATTTACTTGATGCTGTTTTCGCGGAGGCTGAGGCTGTCTACTACGGCGGCGTAAATCTGGTCCATCTGTTTGATGTTTTCCATGTAGTAACGGTAGCTGTTGTAGTACCGGGTGGAATCGGTGCTGTGTTTGGTAAACACATCCTTTTCAAGGAATTTATAGTACACCTGCACGGAATCCGGCGACCGGAGTCCGGCCGAGTTGGCTTTTGCCTCTGCCACGTGAATGTCGATCAGGATATTGATCATGCTTTCCTGATCCAGAATGCCCGGAGGTGTCTTGGGCGAACTTTGGCAGGAGGCGAGTAACAGGAGGCAAAAAATGATCTTTTTCACGGCGCAAAGGTAGCAATTAACGGATGAAGGGGATTACAGGAAAATTGCCGCTGCGAAAATAGTGCCAGCCATATTGCCGGAGTAGCGCTGGTACACGGGTTTGCGGTAAGCAAACTGAAGGTACATCACCGGGTAAAAAAGCAGGCTGAACAATGGATTTGATCCCCTGAAAGTAATGTCGTCAACAATGAGGCTGCCGGTGCCTTGCTGCCGGATGACGTGCCGGTGCCGCCAGGAGCCGAGGAAGAAGGGCAGCTGCAAGCCTTCATCCACGAAGTACACTTCGCCGGGGCGTGAATCATTTTCGGTGATCCGGCTCTTCCAGGTCTGGCCGAAAAAGACGAAATTCAGCCGCACGTGCACCTCGTCGCCAGGCTGGTTACCGTCGTAACGCAGAAGCCGTACCTTTGGGAAAGGGGGACTCAATGCCTCGAACAGTTTCTGGTCAAATTTTTGTGCAACTTCCTGGTAAGGTTGCCTTACCGCAGTCGTTATATAAATACGCATACAATTTTCGTAATCCGAACCTGTACTTTTGCTTCCAAATCTCAAACCATGAAACTGACAAGACTGTTTACAGCCCTGTTGCTGTTTATGTTATCCTTTAATGCCCTTGCCCAGACCCCGAGCGATTCACTCTTCCGGCGACGGGGGGCCGAACAGCCCAAACCGAACTGGATGGAACGTATTTCTTTAGGTGGAAACTTCGGGGCATCGTTCGGCAACAATACTTTTATTAACCTCGCACCGCTGGTGGCTTACCGGTTTACGGATAAATTTATGGCGGGCGGTGGTTTTACCTATATTTACTCCCGCTGGAAGCTTCCCGGCTACCAGGCGGTTTCCAACAGCATTTATGGCGGCCGGACCATGGCCCGCTACTCCCTTTTCCCGAATTTTGCCCCAACCCTTGAATATGAGGCGCTGAACGTTCCCTACCTGAAGCAGACGGACTTCGGGCTGGAGCAGGACCGGCGATGGATTGGTAACCCACTGGCCGGAGCCACGGTGATCTTTCCGATAGGAGCACGGTCCACCTTCGGGATTACGGCATTGTATAATCTCAATTACCAGAACAACCGGATGTATTCTCCCTACGGCAGCCCCTGGGTACTCCGGATGGGATTTATGTTGTAAATATTCCTCGCGCATGTAACTTAAAGTCAGGCCATCAGCCTGACTTTTTTATTGCTGAAGCATCCTCTGGCGCTGAAATTTCAGATGCCTTGTTTTGATTACGAAATATTTCGTAGATAAAATTTGTATTTACGAAATGCTTCGTATACTTTTACCTACGAAATATTTCGTAGTTATAAGACACACCAGACTGAAAGGTTTTACTACTCACCTATGTCAACCTCACCTCCCAAACCCACCGAATCAGAACTGGAAATCCTCCGGATTCTCTGGCGGCACGGTCCATCCACCGTACGTCTGGTGCACGAGGAGCTTTCCCGTGACAAGGATGCCGGCTACACCACTACCCTGAAGCTCATGCAAATTATGGCAGCGAAGGGACTGGTAAGCCGCGACGAAACAGCCCGGACGCACATATACCAGGCAGCGGTTTCCGAAGCGGATACGCAGAAGCAACTGCTGAACCGCTTTCTGGATACTGCCTTCGGAGGTTCAGCGGCCCGGCTGGTGATGCAGGCGCTGGGCAATCACGATGCCTCCAAAGAGGAACTGGACGAAATCAGAAAGTTGCTGGATCAGATGGAAAAACGACCCAAACCATGAACCACCTCACCAACTTACTTCCCGACAGCTTTGTGACGGCCCTGGGCTGGACGCTGCTGCACTCCCTGTGGCAGGGAGCAGTTATTGCCTTACTGACCGGACTCGCACTGGTGCTGCTGAGGAAATACCCGGCCGCGGTGCGGTATCTGGTTACCCTTACGGCCCTGTGCGCTACGCTGTCAGTGGCCATATTCACCTTCCTGCGCTACTATCCGGCTCCCGGTCGTGCAGGTCAGCTGGCATCAGCAATGGCCGGCAGCCCGGAAATTTCTGTGATAGCCACCGCGGAAGCATCCGAAACGAAATATCTGACGACTGTTGTGGCCCAGTTTACCGGCTATTTTGCCAATCACTTCCCCCTGCTGGTGACGGCGTGGGCAGTTGGTGTGCTGGTGCTGCTGCTCCGGTTTGCCGGAGGGGTTGCCCTTGTTCAGCGCCTGAAAAGCTATCAGACTGGTCCGGCAGCAGGGCAGTGGCAGGAGAAGGCGGATGGCATGGCCCGGCGCATGGGCTTACATAAAACGGTAAGGCTGCTGGAGTCGGGGCTGGCAAAGGTACCCATGACCATCGGTTACCTGAAACCCGTAATTCTGCTGCCCGCCGGCACCCTCACCGGACTGCCACCGGCGCAGCTGGAAGCGATACTGGCCCACGAACTGGCCCACATCTGCCGGCACGATTACCTGGCCAATCTTCTGCAGTCTCTGATCGAAATCCTGCTGTTCTTCAATCCGGCCGTGTGGTGGCTTTCGGCCCGGGTGCGCGAGGAACGTGAGCATTGCTGTGATGACATGGCAGTTTCTGTTTGCGGTGATTCTCTGACGTTTGCCCTTGCCCTTGTGCACCTGCAGAATTGGTACACGAATCCGGGTGCGCCAGCCGGTGCACTGGCCGTAACGGGTACCAGGGGCATGCTGCTGGGACGGATAAAGCGCCTGATGGACCAGCCCCGGCGTAGTCCCGGTTTCATAGAAGGGTTTATTGTCGCCGGGGTGTTGCTGCTTGGAATTGCCACTGTGTCGGTAAGTGCTTCGGCCAGCCTTAATGGGGTGAGCCGGCAGGAGAAGCAGACTGCTTCGGCTGCTCCCTTGTTTGTGGAAGCGGAAGCACCACTGGTGGAAGAGGCCGGAGAACGTTCAGCGTTGCATCTGCAGTGGAGCGACTCCACAAACCGCCGTCCGGATGTGGTGATTGTGCAGGACAAGAAAGGTAAAATCACTGAACTATACGTGGATGGCCGCCAGATCAGGCAAAAGGACATTAAAAACTATCAGGGGCGCATTGACGAAGCCTTGGCGGAAAGGAAAAAGGCCCGTTATTCTGACAACCCGGATCAGGACATCCAGACGGCGCTTCACCGGATTGAAAAGAACAGGATAGAAGAGAGAAGGGAGATATACGAAAGCCTGGGTGATTATGCGCCTCCCATGCCTTCCGTTCCTCCCCTGCCCGGCTTACCGGCTCCTCCCGCACCACCAATGGCGGCAATGCCACCCATGCCGCCCCTGATAGAAGGGGACGAGGCCCGCATAGAATGGACAAATGAGGACACACCGGAAAAAATCCTGAAAGAACTGAACCGGATGCAGAAGGAATTACACGAGACCCAACGGAAAGCCATTGAACAATCCCGCCTGAAGGAGGAATTATCAGGGCAGCTGAACGGGGAAAGGCAGCGTGAACTCCACCAGCAGCTGGAAGAAATGCTGAAAATCCAGCAGGTGAAGCATGATTCCATCATGCGCGAACACGCCCGGCGCATGAGCGGGCACGAAGCCAGCATGAAGGCTCACGAAGCCGAGATGAAGAAACATGCGATCCGGATGGAGAAGCACGCAGCTTTCATGAAGACAATCGGAAACCAGCTCGTAAAAGATGGCCTCGCAAAAGCGGGACAGAAGATAGATTTCCGGATGGAAAACGGCCAGCTGCACATCAACGATCAGCTGCAGCCGGCAGAAGTATTCCGTAAATACCAGCAACTGATCCGGGAGGAGGAGAGGAAATCCGGTGAGAAGATGACTGAAGATAAAGACATCCGCTTCCACCTGAAGCTGAACAACTGACACACCCACGCACACCTTTGATCAGCAGGCCCCGCCGGATTCCGGACGGGGCTTCTTTTTGACCGAAAACCGGAGGTGGTGTATCCACAGTCCGAAAATACGGGTAACTTTACCGCGCATTAAACTGCCCTGCGTTTGCCCTTCCGGTAAATGGCCCATGATCCGGGAAACAAAGTGTCCCGTACAATGCTTTGATCATTTTAAACCTGTACAAGCGTAAAATAATAACCAACATGAACTTACCTGATGATTTGAGGTACACCAAGGATCACGAATGGATTCGCGTGTCCGGCAACGAAGCCTACATAGGAATTACCGATTTCGCGCAAAAGGAACTGGGCGACATTGTGTACGTGGACATAAACACAGTAGGCGAAGAGATCCGGCAAAACGAAATTTTCGGCACGGTAGAAGCGGTAAAAACCGTTTCGGACCTGTTTATTCCGGTTTCGGGTACCATTCAGGAGGTGAACGACCTGCTCAACTCCCAGCCCGAGCTGGTCAATACTGATCCCTACGGCAAGGGCTGGATGATCCGGATGACCATCGCTGATCCGCAGGAACTCGAAGGATTGCTCAGTGCCAATACCTACGCTGCTGTGATCGGAGGCTGATCATCAGGTAGCTGCAAAATTTTAAATTGTGAATTCCTGCCGGCAGGCAGGTTAGATTTTGAATGATAATCAACGGCTTGATCCTCATGTATTTCAGGCAGAATGCCTGATTTGGGAACACCAGATCAAATCTGCGCACCTGCTCAGATCCATAAAAGAGAGGCCGCCCCGGATTTCCGGAGCGGCCTGTTATTTACAGCTTCTCAGCGGTGAGCAGGTAAGCGGGCAGAAGTAACCGGATATTCTGTAAGCAATAGCTTGACGACCGGTTGTCTGATGCTGCCCGGACAACGAACAACTCATAACCAGCAACTACTTACTATTTGCCGTTGTAGGTAGACAGTTTGCCGTTTTCCAGTTCAGAGGCTTTGGCAAAAAGCTCAAGAGCCCGCTGGTAAATGGGATCACGTTGGTAGACAATCTGGTAGTATTCGTTGTTATAGCCTTGCTTGCTGCTCTGCCAGATGCTCTTGGCCAGTAAAGCCTTCACCTGGGTGCGGATGTAGTCTTTGGACCGGGCAAATTCGTCCTGCCGCATTTTGATGCCTGAAAGGTCAGCCATAGCCACCAGTTCCTTCATCATCTGCTCAGATACCTGAAACTTGGTACGGAACTCCGTGAAGTTCAACTTGTCGAGGTCCCGGCGGTGCTCAGCCCAGTAATTGAAAGCATATTCACGGATGATGTTGGCAGAAAGCAGTTCATCGAGGTACTGGGTGCGGGAGCTGGTATCCATGGGCACAAAGTAGTCGGGCATGATGCCGCCGCCGCCGTATACCACCCGGCCCTTGCTGGTGTAATATTTCAGTTTCTGGTCAAACTTGATGCTGTCAGCATTGAAAAATTCGCCGTGTTCGTAGCGCTTCATCACGTCTTTGCCGTAATCAGCCTTTTGATCAGGAACATAAGGTTTCTGGATGCTGCGGCCACTCGGGGTATAGTAGCGTGAAATGGTCAGGCGCAGTTCTGAACCGTCGTCGAGGGGAATGGGCGCCTGAACAAGGCCTTTACCGAAAGACCGGCGGCCGACAATCAGGGCACGGTCGTTGTCCTGCAGGGCGCCGGCTACAATCTCGGAAGCCGAAGCACTGCCCTCGTCAATCAGCACCACTACCGGGCCTTTTTCAAATACGCCGGGCTGGAAGGCTTTGATCTTCTGGTCGAAGCGGGCCTCTTTCCCGTCGGTGTACACAATCAGCTTATCGCCGGCGAGAAACTCATCCACCATGTTGGTGGCACGGTCCATGTAGCCGCCGGGGTTGCCCCTGAGGTCAAGCACGAGCTGCTGCATGCCCTGACGCTTCAGTTGCGCAAGGGCTTTCTTGAATTCGTCGTACGTGTTGGAGGCAAAGCGGTTTACCTTGATGTATCCGGTGTTGTTGTCCACCATATAGGAGGCATCAATGGAATACTGGGGTATACGGTTGCGGGTAATGCTGAATTCCTGCGCCTCGCCGGAGCCTCTGCGCACTACGCCCACCCTGACTTTGGTGCCGCGGGGGCCGCGAAGTTTGCCGAACACCGAGCCGTTTTCGAGGTCCGGACCCACCAGCGCCTGACCATTTACGGATACAATCTTGTCACCGGCCCGCAGTCCGGCAGTTTCGGCCGGCCCGCCGTTGAAGGGAGCAATCACGTAAACCGTATCCTTGAATATATTGAATTCAATGCCGATGCCATCAAAATCACTTTCCAGCTGGGTGCGGGCCATGTCAATGTCCCGGGCCGGAATATAGGTGGTGTGCGGATCGAGCTTTTCGAGCATTTTCTCGATGGAATAATCCACGAGATCTTCCGTACTGACCGTGTCAACGTAATCACGGTCAATCAACGTAAGAATTTCCTTGAATTTCAGGTAACCTTTGGCTACTGAACTGCTGCTGCGGCCGCCAAACATAGTAGCCCCAATGAATACGCCACCCGCCAGCGTGACTGCCAGCAACAGGGGTAAGCGTACGTAAAATCTGGAATTGTCAACAGGACGCACTTTTCAGGAATTTACAGTAAAAACAAAAGGACCAATTGTATCTGAATATGGTAAGTGGCTGCACGTATCAGGCGTAATACATCACGTAACTGTGGCATCAATTATTGCCTGCCGGATGTACTTATACCAAATATAATACACACAAAAGATAATTTCACCTTTTTTTGAGGAACGGAATATAATTGTAGTCCAACAGCGAAAAAAGATCGATTATCCTATTGAAGTAACATGGTAAGTTGAAGTACCAATGTAAGCATACGATGGGTTTGGAGTGTGGTTACCAATAAAATATATAAAAACTAATTCTTGATTATATGAGCAGGAAGAAGGTAGATTCGTATCAGTGAAATGATTATTTTTGTAAGGTTTAAATCAGGCTTGCTGTGGAAATCACCCGTCGTAAAATAGGGGAACTGGTAGACGAAAATTACGTGTATGCTTATGCGTTGTACTACCTTGGCATCCGGTTCTATGAGTATCCGGAGGATACCCTGGAGCAGGTTTGCCGCCAGCGGGGGCTCAACATGAGTCAGGTGGTACACCGGCTGCAGTCAGCAGTTTTGCCGGATAAAAGCAGCAACCTGGCTCTCGAAGAACTGCCGGTAGACCTGATCATCGAATACCTGAAGCACATGCACCACGTGTTTGTGCGGCATAAGCTCCCCTACATTGCCCGCCTGATCGAAACGCTTGAAGGCCCTGAAACGCCCCTTGCTGATGATCTTCGGATGGTTTTTCCGCTTTTTGTAGAAGATTTTATCCTGCACATCCACGAGGAGGAAGATACCCTCTTCCGCTACATCGCCCTGCTGCACAAGGCCAGCCACCACAAAGTGAGTCCCGGGCGGCTGTACTTCCAGATGGAAAAACATTCGGTCCAGCGGTATGCGGTGGAGCACGACATCCACGACGACGAAATGCGCGGCATCCGCGAGATTACGGGCGGTTACCATTGGGGGCCTGTGGCCAGCCAGCGGCTGAAGGTCATATTTCTGGAACTTCAGGCATTTGAGCAGGAACTTCAGATGCACGCCAGCATTGAAAATGAGATTCTTTTTCCCAAGGCCCTGCGGCTGGAGAACGAAGTCAAAAGCATGGTCGGTCAGTCGGTCAGGCTGAACTGAAGGATCGTGCCGGTCATACCATCAGGACCCGTAAGCCCGGTCAGGCACTTGCGGGTTTTTTTGTTCGCGATAATCTGCTACAGAAAGATAAACCCGACAAGACCCGGTACGTGTATACTCAGATGGGAAGAATCCTTGCAATAGATTACGGCACCAAACGGACCGGCCTGGCCGTTACCGATCCGCTCGGGATCATTGCCACGCCGCTGGATACGGTTCGCTCCCACGATCTGATCACTTACCTGAAGGGTTACGTGCAGCGGGAAGCAGTGGATGCTTTTGTGGTGGGCTTGCCCAGGCAACTGGACAACACGCCCTCCTCGGTTGCCCCGCAGGTAGAGGCCTTTGTGAAACATCTGCGGAAGAGCTTCCCCGAAATACCCATACACCGGATCGATGAACGTTTTACTTCGCAGATAGCCCAGCAGGCAATGCTGGCCTCTGGTATGAAGAAAAAAGACCGGCAGGTGAAAGGGAACGTAGACCGGATCAGCGCGGTTATCATTCTGCAATCGTATATGTCCGGGCAGGCATTTGCCCGGCTCCGGACCGGAGAAGCGGAAACTCCTGAATCTGGTTCATCACCAGTCAGTTAACTTTTTAACACTACAGCATAAAAATTACCATAATGATTTACCCCATTGTAGCCTACGGTGATCCCGTACTGAAAAAGCAGGCGGAAGAGATTGAAACCGGCACCGATGTGAAGCAGCTGGTGGAGGATATGTTCGAGACCATGTATACAGCCAGCGGTGTCGGGCTGGCGGCCCCGCAGATCGGCAAAGCCATCCGCTTGTTTGTAATGGATGCAAAAGCGATGGATGAAGAAAATGAAGCCCTGCAGCACACAAAGAAAGCTTTCATCAATCCAGTCATTGTGGAAGAAACCGGTGAGAAATGGGCTTTTGAAGAAGGCTGCCTGAGCATTCCCGGCATCCGGGCAGAAGTGTACCGGCCGGCAAAGGTGAAAATCCGCTACTTCGACACCGACTGGAACGAACACGTGGAGGAGTACGACGGCCTTGCTGCCCGCGTGATCCAGCACGAATACGATCATCTGGAAGGTGTATTGTTTACCGACTACCTGTCGGGACTGAAAAAGCGTTTGCTCAAAAACCGCCTGACCGACATCAGCAAAGGCAATGTAAAATCAGACTACCGCATGCGTTTCCCGGCGGCGGCCCGCCGGGCCGGTGTGCGGTAACCTGAGGGGATATGCTTGTTGGCCGTAAGCGGATAGTTACGCCAATAAAGAACAAAAACTTGGGGATAGTGAGCAACCCTATCCAGTATCTGAGGGTCAATGCAGAAGGAACCAATCCGCAAGCACAAGATGAAACTGAAACATATTCTTTATTTACCTCTGATTGTACTGGTGGTGACGGCTTGCCAAAAAGAGCCAAATCCTGATGAATTTTATCAGAAGTGGTCTCAATGCAGACAAAAGAACAGCTTTGACACAGAGGCAACTTTTAACCACCTGGTCGGCGAATGGAAAATGATTGCTACGGGTTGTGGGGAGTGTTATTCCGCAGGAGTAAAACCATCCGGTAAAAATGTCAGGCTTATTTTTACTTCTGACTCTACGCTTCAGGTGGTGGAAAAGGGACAAGTAATCAGAAACAGTAAGTTTTCCATCCGCCTCACTCACGGTAGTGTAAGGGAAATAGAAACACAACCTTCTCTTGACAACCTGTACACCTGGGGTGATATTGAATTCTGCGAAAACAAGGTAGGCTTCATTACAAGCTACCGGGACGGACCCGATTATTTTTTTGAACGCGTTGATAACTAAATGAAGAACATTGAAATGGGAGAAGCCTGCGCCTGACACTGCTCACTCCGGCCGCCGGGCCGCTCTTCCGCAATGCTCAACAGGAGACCACAGTATGCGGCAATGTCTGCTCCATTATCTGCTGAACTTAATAATATAACCGGCATATAAATAATCCCGTTACCCGGCCCGCAAAGTTTCGCCAGAAATTTGCGGGCTCATTTTTTTGGAATAGATTGAGGGTTTATAAAATAAATATCCGGAGGACCCGTAGCTCCGGCAACAGACTTTCTTCAAACCTCTACTGCGTTTTCCATGCAAATGCCAACTTCCACTGCCCGGTCGCCCCGGCTGCTTAACGCCGCCGTTGTGGTGGCGGCACTTGGTTACTTTGTTGACATTTACGACTTGCTCCTGTTCGGTATAGTGCGGGTGGCCAGCCTGCAGTCACTGGGCCTTACCGGCGAAAACCTGACCCGGCAGGGCGAATTTCTGATCAACATGCAGATGATCGGCATGCTGATCGGCGGCATTCTGTGGGGTGTGCTCGGCGACAAGAAAGGACGGCTGTCGGTGCTGTTCGGTTCTATTTTTATCTACTCGGTAGCCAACATTGCCAACGGCTTCGTGCAGGGGGTGGAAGGCTACGCGCTGTGGCGGTTCGTGGCGGGCATCGGTCTGGCCGGCGAACTCGGGGCCGGCATTACGCTGGTCAGTGAAGTCTTGCCGAAGGAAAAACGCGGCATCGGCACCATGATTGTGGCATCGGTCGGGCTTACGGGTGCCGTGGTCGCCAACCTCATCTACAAGTTCTCCGGCGACTGGCGGACGTGCTACTTCATCGGTGGAGGGCTGGGACTGGGCCTGCTGCTGCTGCGTGTCGGGGTGAGCGAATCGGGCATGTTCAGGACCGCGAAGGCCGATTCGGTGAGCCGCGGGGACTTCTTTGCGCTGTTCAACAACCGGGAGCGGCTGTTTAAGTACCTGCGCTGCATCCTCATCGGTCTGCCTACCTGGTACGTAATCGGCATTCTGGTTACTTTTTCGCCTGAGTTTGCCAAAGCCTTCGGCATCCGGGGAGAGGTAAAAGGCGGTGACGCCATCATGTATGCCTACATCGGCATCGTGCTCGGCGATATGGCTACCGGTGGCCTCAGCCAATTGCTGAAAAGCCGCCTGAAGGTGATGTATATTTTTCTGGGCCTGAGTGCCGTCGTAATCACCATTTACCTGAATCTGCACGGTGCCACCGCCTCCACGCTGTATCTGCTGTGCGGACTCATGGGCTTTGCAACCGGTTTCTGGGTGATTTTTGTGACCATTGCCGCCGAACAGTTCGGTACCAACCTGCGGGCTACCGTCACCACTACTGCACCCAACTTTGTGCGCGGCGCCCTGCCGTTGCTCATCATCGTGTTCAACTTTTTTGAAGGGCCGATGGGCCGGATCGGCGCTGCGGCAGTGGTAGGCGCTTTTGTGATTGTGACCTCCGTGCTGTCGGTGCGCGGCCTGAAAGAGACCTTCCACCAGGACCTGAATTATACGGAGACAGTATAGACAGGGAGACCGGAAAACGGCGACAGGAGGGAACTGCGGCGGATCGGGTTTGTCCGATAGAAACCTTTGCAAGGGTTATAAGTTGCTGTGCAATTTTAAACTTTGAATGCCCAGAACAACGCGCTGATTGTCAACCATTTTATTAAAAACTAAAATCCAAAACATCGGATTACATCTGCCCGCTTACTTAAATGCGGACAGTGGAAGCTTTCAGACTCTGACCTGAGTCTTTTCAAGCAAAACCTTTATCTTTAAGTAAGGAAGACCAATATTGTTTCTATGGACGCAAACCTTAAATACCACCTCATCGAAAAGATTGTCCAGACCAATAACGAAACTTTATTGCAGGAGATCAAAGGCTTACTGGAAGCAGCTCCCGGTGAACTTCGGGAGCAGATGAGTGATGCTGAACAGAAATCAGTGGAAAGAGGGATCAAACAAGCTGACCGGGGCGAATTTATTCCTCACGAGCAAGCATGGGCGCAGATTTCAGCAAATCGTAAAAAGCGGGGCTAATGGATTATCGCCTCGTCTGGACTACAGAAGCCCGGACTTCGCTGGCGCAACTGGTCAGTTACCTGGATGAGCTCCACCCGTCAGCCGGTGATCAGTTGCTGATTCAGGTAGATAAAAGCTTATCACTGATTTCCGGAATGCCTTTTATGTATGCTGTCATCCCAGAAAAGACAGGAGTCAGGCGTTGTGTTCTTGACCGGTACACTGTTCTTTGCTACCGCATCGGTGAGGCGCAGGTAGAGTTGCTCAGCTTTTTTGATTCGCGGCAAGACCCTGCCAAACGCAGTATCTGAATCTCTTTAAGCAATAGCCGTCGTGTCCACTTCCCGGGCGGCCTTGATGGCGGGGAAATAGGAGGCACCGAAGGTGATCAGGGCAATGGTGAGGCCGGTGAGGGCGAAGTCACTGAAGCGCATCTTTACCGGATAGGCCTCCACGATGGACGTCTGCATGCCCATCTTCACAATGCCGTACTCCTGCTGCAGCCAGCAGATGAGCACCCCCGCGGCAATGCCGAACAGGGTGCCTGTCAAGGCGATGATGGTGCCTTCTGCCAGAAAAATTTTCCGGATAAACCCTTTTGAAGCGCCCATTGCGGCCAGAATTGCCACGTCTTTCTTCTTGTCAATGGCCAGCATCGTGAGCGAGAAGAAAATGTTGAAGGAAGCAATTGCCAGAATAAACGAGAAGGTGATGTACACAAACAGCTTTTCCCAGCGGATGGCCTTGAGCAGACTGGCGTGCTGCTCGTCGCGGTTCTAGCTTTTCCCAGCGGATGGCCTTGAGCAGACTGGCGTGCTGCTCGTCGCGGTTCTGTACCAGAAAATCTCCACCCAGAGACTGTTGCAGGTACTTCTGCACCCGCTGCATGGAAGCATTGCCGGCAATGCTCACCTCCAGGTAGGTACGCCGGTTGCCCAGTTGCAGCAGGTCGCGGGCAAAGGCCAGAGGCACAAAAATGTAATTGTTGTCGTACCGCTGCTCGATGGCAAAAACTCCTCCGGCCCGCACGGCATCACGGCGGTAGGCGTTGGGAGAGTTAAGGTCAATCGTCCGGCGGGAGGTGTTCGGGTAGTAGACCATGAGCGGGTTCATCTCGTCCATCAGCGACACCGACAGCATGTATTGCACGCCGCTGCCGATAATGGCATAATCCGTTTCGCCGGCCTGCAGCCGGAGTTTGCCGGCTACAATCATCGAGTCCATGCCGTTCTGGCGGAGAAAGGCTTCCGGCGTGCCGCGCATTTTTACAATCACCTGGTTTTTGCGGTAGGTGAGCAGGGCATTGTCCTCAATGATTTCAAAAACGTGTTCTACGCCCTGTGCCTGCCGGATTTTGTTTAACAGGGTATCATTGACCACGAAAGTTTTTCCCCGGGCCGGCCTGATCTGGATCTCCGAATTGAAGGTATTGTGCAGGCTGCGGAAGAGGTCTTCCAATCCGTTGAAAACCGAAAGCACAATTACCAGCGCCATCGTGCCCACCCCAACCCCTACCATGGAAATGATCGAAATCACATTGATGAAATTCTGCTTCTTGCGGGAGAAGAAATAGCGGCGGGCAATAAAATACGGCAGATTCACGGGCGGAAAGGGGTAAAGGTAGCAGATGATCCGGCAAAGAAACCGGTTGTGGCCGGCCATACCGACGGAAAGTAACCCGCCTGAACTGACTTAACCGGAAGTAATATGTAAGAAACAAACCCTGAAATGAAACTATTTCCGCTACTTTTTTACGTAAGTGGTATCATCGGGATCTTCTTCGGTGGGCGGCGGAATATTGAGGCCCGAAATCAGCGTATCCATCCTGGCGGCGTACTCCGCGGTTTCGTCCAGAAAGAACACCAGTTCCGGAATAATGCGGGCCTGGTGACGGATGCGGTTGCCCAGAATCTGCCGGATGAGCCTGGTTTTTTCCTGAATGTCTTCGAGCAGAAGCTGCTTGTTGGGAGCCAGCATAAAGCTGAGGTAGATCCGGGCCACGCCCAGGTCAGGACTTACCTGCACGCGGGTAACGGTAATGAATGCGCTGCCAAACTGACTTTTTGTTTCCCGCTGAAAAATATCACCCAATTCCTTCTGAAGAAGGCGGGAAAATTTCTGTTGTCTCTTATTATCCATAATTTTAATGAAAACGAAGCCCTTACAGGTAAGGTTTTGGTAAAGGATGTATTATTTAAAACGGCAAATAAACCAATAACTGGGGTATTTTTGTAATACTATTCCGGCGGCAGATTTTGGCTCTTACCCGGCGGCATTTTCTCCTGAGCACATTTATTATCCCTAACGCCCCAATCCTTTGATCAGTCTTTTTCGAAATGGTTCGCCCCTCCGGATTTTAAGTGTACTGGCATTTTTGCTGGCACTCCGGCTGCCCGCCTTGCTGGAGGGAATCCCGGCGCTGTCGCCGGAGCTGAAATGGATGCTGGTGGGCGAACGCATGGATCAGGGATACATGCTCTACACGAGTATCTGGGACAATACCGCGCCTCTGGCGGCGGGAGTGTACTGGCTGATCGACTGGCTCTTTGGACGCAACAGCCAGGTGTACCAGATCATTGCCCTGCTGCTGGTAATGGGCCAGGCGGCTTATTTCAACGTATCGGCCCAGCGGCGGCAGCTTTTTTCGGAGAAAACCAGCGTACCCGGCCTGCTGTACGTAGTGTGCATGAGCCTGTTTTTCGACTTCTTTACCCTGTCGCCGGTGCTGATGGGCACTACTTTCCTGCTGTTTGCCATTGATTCGGCCTTTGCCCACCTGAGCCGCGACAATGATACCGACGAAGCCTTTGCCATCGGTTTTTACATTGGCATGGCCACTTTGTTTTACCTGCCGCTGGCGTGGTTTGCCGGACTCATGTTCGTGGCGCTGCTGCTGCTGTCGGCGGTCCGGTTCCGGAAGTTTTTCCTGCTGCTGTTCGGCTTTGGTTTTCCGACCGGCATTGCCTGGTTGTTGTTTTACCTGCTCAACGGTCAGCGGGCACTGTATTTCAACTGGATCAACGCTACGTTCAGCCTCGGTACGCAATACTACGCAACGCTGGGCGGCTATATCCTGATTCTGCTGCCTTTTGCCGCGCTGCTGGTGGTGGCCAGCTGGCGGTTGTTCAGCGGCGAAGCCCGCTTTATCAATTACCAGATCCGGTGCCAGCAGCTGATGGTGCTCTGGGTAATCACGGCGGCGGTTTCCCTGCTCTTTGTAAATGATCTGACGCCCAGCCAGTTTATCGTGCTTGTGCCGGCGGTGGTCTTCTTCGGCACTCATTACTTTCTGCTGCTGCGGCTGCGCTGGCTGAGCGAGGTGATCTTTACCGGCTTTCTGGCCCTTGTGCTGATGATCAGCTACGGCGGCATGTACCAGACGCCCCTTTTCCAGTCCATGGTGCATTATCAGGACCTGGTGGTGCGCGAAAATACGGCCAGAGATCATATTCAGCAGCAAAAGCTCCTGATCCTTGGCGACGAAATTACTGAATACCAGAACAACACGCCTGCCACGCCTTATCTCAACTGGACCCTGGCAAGGCGGCATTTCGACGACCTTGACAACTTTGTCAGTGTGACCCGCCTGTACGAAAACTTCCGCCGCGACCCGCCGGAAGTGATTATCGACAAGCGTGATATAGTGCCCAAACTGTTTGCCCGGATTCCCGCATTGGGCAATGCTTACCGGCAGCAGGGAAATACCAGTATTTACGTACGCCGCGGAAGCGGCAGCAACCGGCAGGTCGCTGCCGGAAATAAGGAAGAAAACGTAGAGGAGTAAAAAAAGGGCTGGCGCAGCAGGTAAATAATACCGTACCCATTGCGCCAGCCCTTTATGTTATGTCATCAGCAGGCGATTTTCTTCACCCGCGTTTGGTGCCGGCCGCCTTCAAAGGGAGTAGCCAGAAAAGTAGTCAGACATTCTTTAGCCAGCTCCAGTGGGATAAACCGCGCCGGCAGGCAAATCACATTGGCGTTGTTGTGACTACGCGCCAGGGCCGCCAGTTCGGTGTTCCAGCACAGCGCTGCCCGCACCCCGGCGTGTTTGTTGGCCGTGATGGCAACGCCGTTACCACTCCCGCAGATCAGAATGCCAAAATCAAAGGCACCCGATTCGACGGCACCCGCCAATGGGTGGGTAAAATCAGGGTAATCCACGGAAGCGTCGCTGAACGGGCCGAAGTCTTTGTACTGAACTCCCTGTGATTGGAGCAGTGCGATTATTTCTTTCTTGTAAGAGAAGCCGGCGTGGTCGCCGCCAAGTGCAACTGTAGGCATGAGGAGTGGAAATTTTGAATGGTCAATGTTGAATTCTGAATGAAAATACGGGACGGGCGGAGCGGGGTGAAAAGTTTTTCGGTCCGTAAATCCAATGCTTACCCGTCCGGCCCGGCAAAGATAACCGGTAACGGGCATTTTTAGTCCCAAGGCTTCCCATATGCCGGAAAAAAGGCAGATTTGCGGCTTAACCCACCGGTATGCCACTTCATCCCCTTTACGCCATTTCTCCCATTGATGGCCGTTACCACCGCCAGACCACCTGCCTGCAGCCCTATTTTTCCGAAGCCGGCCTGATCCGCTACCGGGTGCGGGTAGAAATCGAATACCTGATTGCCCTGTGCGAGTTGCCCCTGCCGCAGCTGAAAGACTTCCCTAAAGAGAACTACCGGATTGCGGGAAATCTACGGGCATTTTGGCGAGGCCGGGGCGCAGGCGGTAAAGGAGATCGAGCAGACGACCAACCACGACGTAAAAGCGGTAGAGTACTTCATCAAGTCAAAAATGGATGCCATGGGCCTTGAGGCTTTCGGTGAATTCATTCACTTCGGCCTTACCTCGCAGGACGTCAACAACACTGCCATTCCGCTGTTGCTGAAAGAGTGCATGCAGACCCAGATCCGGCCGGTGCTGGAGCAGACGGTCCGGCGGCTCGGCGAACTGGCTACCCAGTGGGAGGGAATACCCATGCTGGCCCGTACGCACGGGCAGCCTGCTTCTCCCACGCGGCTGGGCAAGGAAATACAGGTATTCGTGGAGCGGCTGGAGCGGCAACTGGAATGGCTGGACGCCGTGCCGTTTGCGGCCAAGTTTGGCGGCGCTACCGGCAACTTCAATGCCCATCACGTGGCGTATCCGCAGGTAGATTGGGTAGCTTTCGGCAATAGGTTTGTAAACGAAATCCTCGGCCTCAACCGCAGCCAGTTTACGACCCAGATCGAACACTACGACCAGCTGGCCGCCTTCTGCGACGCCCTCAAGCGCATCCATACGATTCTGCTTGACCTGAGCCGCGACCTCTGGCAGTACGTTTCACTTAACTACTTCAAGCAGAAAATAAAAGAGGGAGAAATCGGCTCTTCGGCTATGCCCCACAAGGTAAACCCGATTGATTTTGAGAATTCCGAAGGAAATCTGGGTATTGCCAACGCCCTGCTGGAATTTCTGGCGGCTAAATTACCCGTTTCGCGCCTGCAGCGTGACCTCACCGACTCCACGGTGCTGCGCAACCTCGGTGTGCCGCTGGCCCACGCCCTGATTGCGTACCAGTCGCTGCTCAGGGGGCTCGGCAAACTCGAACTCAACCCTGCGGCGCTGGAAGCCGACCTTGAAGAAAACTGGGCCGTGGTCGCTGAAGGCATCCAGACAATCCTGCGGCGCGAAGGTTTCCCCAGGCCCTACGAAGCCCTGAAGGACCTTACCCGCAAAAACGAAAAGATCACCGCCTCTGCCATCCGGACCTTCATCGAAGGCTTAGCGGTTTCCGAAGCAGTAAAAGCGGAGTTGAGGAACATTACGCCGTTTAATTATACGGGGGTGGGGCAGTAGGGCAGTAGGGAGCGTTGCCTTATTTTTGAATTTGCCCCGGCGCAGGCATCAGCCTGTGCCTTTTTCCTTCTGCTCTCTGGCTTTACGGGCGGCCAGCAGGAGTCAGACATATAGCAAAAAAGCTTGAGGCTGCAAAGGTACAGGCTGATGCCTGCGTCTGCGGGGAAAGAAAACCACGACCACAGGATGCAGGTAGCTCCGCTCAACTTTTTTGGTAACTTCGAAAACCACATTTCAGGATTACTATGAAAACTGTACTGATTATTACAAGCTTTTTTCTGGTAACATTCACCCCACTGCGCCAGCCTCTCCGGATTGACTTGGTGCCAATCGGAGAAGTATCGGTGGAGGACCTTAAAATAATCAAGCAAAGTATTGAGGGCTACTACCGGGCGGAAGTGACGATACGGGAGCCGGTAAAGGTTCAGGAAGATTTCAGGGTCAATACACCGAACCAATCCACACGCGTTACAGGTGGGAAAACTTGGATAGTGCAGGATTCTGCTGTGTTGCAGGCTGAAAAGCTAACTAGTTATTTGAATACCATCAGGGAAGAAAGCTTCGATAAAACTATCGGAGTAACCGGGCAAGGAATCCGGATCGGTCAGGAGAGGTGGACCATCCGGGGTGTTGTGCCTCCCGACCCGGAGCGGAATTGCGCTGTCGTTTCTACCTATCTGGTGAAGCGGCAGAGTAGTTCTGCTCAGCAATATGTTTTCCGGCTTGGTAAAGTTGCGATGCACGAACTGGGTCACACATTAGGTTTAGAACATTGCAGCGGCGGAAAAAGCAAAAGCACAGGTGAGGCTCCGCCTGTGCTTCTTCCTGACTTTTCTGCGGAAAAAGGTCCGGAAGCGAAAGGTGATCCTGAATGTTTTATGCTCCGGAGTACACCGGATGGTGAAGCTTTTTACCAAACTTCCAACCGGTTATGCCGTCAGTGTCAGAGTGGAGTACAGGACTACCTGAAGTGACAGGTAGAGTGAAAATTACTTGTGGCAGCAGCTGCAAAGGCACAGGCGGATGCCTGCGCCAGCGGGACAGGACGGGACTTATAGCACAAATGGTTCCACACGCACAAAAGCTCATAAAAAGCACAAAAGTTTCAAATTGGCACGTCTGCCCGCCTTGCCACAAATGCAATGTTGGCTGAATTTGTTATTCTTTCGGTGCAAAGTTGTCCCAATACTCTCTCGGTGTCAGAATTCCCGTGTATTCAACTTACCGCTGCCAACTCCAAAAATTTGTTGTCACTTGTATCTGTCAAAACCTCAATTTTTATGTCGGTTTTGTAGAAAGTTGAAATCTCACGCAATTTATTCAATACTACTTCTGCTCTTTCTTGTCTTGAAGCTGGCAAATTTACTGAACTTATCTCTGCTTAGCACTTCCACATACTCCGCAAAAATCTCGTCCGAAAGACAAGTTTCCACTTTTCGGGTTAGCACCAGGTTATATAGAACTCTGGTTGGAATGGAACTTGAAATGAGAGCCGAAACGATGACGTTTGTGTCAAGAATTATATTTTTGCATCTCTGACTGCTTTTATTTCAGCATTGATTTCGTCCAGAGTCATTTTTGAAAGGCCTGCTTGTTCTGCAATTTCATTACATTCCAACAAGGCTTTCCGGGCATACTCACGACTTATCAATTCTACCAAGTCGGTGAATTTGACTTCTTCACTTCCCAAATTGTATTTCTGGAAGTCGGTTTCGCTTATTTTTATCTGTACTGTTCGCATATCTTATTCTGTTTGAATTTTCGGTTTCTACAATTTCAGCCAACGTCAGGGTATTGCCGAAGGCGGGGCTTTTTAGCACTACCGCTTAATAAAATTACCAATCTTCAATTACTTTTGTCAGCCTGATAGTATTGTGTCAGCCCCCTACCAGGCGTAGTCTCTGACTACGCCTTCCTGGGTGCCGGACTCAGTACGGCTTTTCACCCGGTCAAATCCGCTGATGCTTTAACTTCTCAGAAATTCTCCCTCGCCTCGCTTTTCAGAAACTTGAGGGCGCGGCCGGTAGGATCTATTTCTTCGGTGATGAGGGTTTCGAAGATGCGTTTGGCAAGGTCCATGCCGCGGCTGTCGGGCGACACCTGTCCGGCGGCGTTGTTGATGATCACCACCACTTCTTCCATGGAGCCCTTCACCTGGTACCAGGCTTCGTCGCTCATGTACACCTGCTGCGAAAGGTTATGCCCGAACTCCTCGCGGATTTCGGACAGCAGCGCCTGGTGCAGCTCGGCGGCTGAATATTCGCTGTTGCTGGTCCGGAGGAGCAGGTTGTTGGGCGTGATCCGCTCCAGAAAGAGGCACATGCGTTCGTAGGCCTGCAGCCGCAGCGGCAGGATAATATCGGTGTGCTTGAGTTTGATGTCCACCAGCCGCTTCTCAAAGTCTTTTTTCAGAAAGACATTTACCGTCAGGTACATCGCATACAGCACAAGGGCAGCCGGTAAAAGGACTTTAATAAGATCGGGTAGTACTTCCATACTGAATCGGTCGGGCAATGAATTTATTGGGAGGAATGCTTGTTCCAAAGCTAATTAAAATTCGGGCACTCCTTAAAATAGCTTAAACTTACAGATTCCCGAAAAGGCGCCTCTCTTTTATGATTATCAAGAAGGATACGCAATGCCCGGTCGTTATTACACCGGCAGCCCTCTCCCATATCCGGCAGATCATTTACCAGAAAACCATCTCCACCGACACGTACGGTCTCCGCATCGGCAAGAGAGGCGGCGGCTGTGCCGGATCGTCTTTTCTGCTCGGCTTCGACACGCCTAAATCTGCCGACCAAAGGTACCAGGTGGAGGAAATTCCGGTTTTTATCGAAAAGAAGCACCTGATGTACGTATTGGGCCTCGAACTGGATTACCAGGAAGGAGAGGAGAGCGGCTTTGTGTTCAACAATAAAGAGGCTGAGCGGCAAGTCTGATCCACGCTTTGGATTTGAAAATGGGCCCTTAAAAAATTAAAGGCACTGCGGGTACATCTTCTCTTCCCGTTGCGTGTAATAAGACGCTTACCAAATATGCATCCAAAATGAATGAAATAGAAGAAGCCATTGAGCAGGTACTTGGCAAGGGTGGCTCAGACCTTGGGTTAGGACAGATACTGATCAGAGCGGTGATCATTTACCTGGTGGCACTGATAATTATCCGGCTCGGAAAGAAGCGGTTGCTGGGACGCAGTTCCGTGTTTGATGTCATACTGGGCGTGATCATCGGTTCGATGTTCAGCCGGACCATCCACAGCGATGTGCCCTTTCTGGGCAGCATACTGGCTACCACGGTACTGGTGCTGCTGCACGGAATCTTTTCTTCGCTGGCGTTCAGGATAAAGAGCTTCGGCCCCCTGGTGAAAGGACACGCCGGGGAACTGGTAATGGACGGCGAAATCAAGTGGGATGCCATGCGCAAACATGACATGAGTCAAAAGGATCTGGAGGAAGCTATGCGGCTACAGATCAACTCGATGGACCTGTCGGCAGTAGAGTCAGCCACACTGGAACGCAACGGCAATATCAGTTTTATCACCAAAAGCAGGGAGCCCCGCATTATTGAGATCGAAGTAAAGGAAGGTGTACAGCGGATACGGCTCGAAATCAGTTAAGCAGCCACCGCATAGCATTAAACCAATGAACCATCTGCAATCCACTTTAGAAAATTCTGCCATACAGCTGACCCCGTCCCGGGAACGGCTGCTGCTGCTCACGCTGGGCGTGATCCAGTTTACCCACGTGATGGATTTTGTGGTCATGATGCCGCTGGGCGACCAGCTCCGGAAGGCCTTCTCCATCAATGCCCCGCAATTCGGGTTGCTGGTATCGGCCTACACGTTCAGTGCGGGTATCTGCGGCTTTCTCGGGTCTTTTTTCATTGACCGCTTCGACCGCAAAAACGCGTTGCTCACGCTGTACGCCGGGTTTATACTGGGTACTTTCAGCTGCGCCATTGCCCCTACTTACCCCATTCTGATGACGGCGCGTATTCTCACCGGCGCGTTCGGTGGCATGCTGGGTGCCCTGGTGCTGGTGATCATCGGCGATGCTATTCCGTTTGAGCGGCGGGGCCGGGCCATGGGAGCCGTGATGTCGGCATTTTCGTTTGCCTCCAGCATCGGGGTGCCGCTGGCCCTGTATATCTCCGATCCGCGGCGGCTCAACTGGCACGGACCTTTCTTTGTGCTGGCGGGGCTCAGCCTTGTGTTTCTGCTGATAGCTATCCGGGTAATCCCCCGTATCAACGGGCACCTGAACGGGGAGCGCAAAGATCCCATGGCGGCCATCAAAACAATTATCCGCAATCCGAGCCAGCAGTGGGCGCTGCTTCTGATGGCCGTGCTGATGCTGTCAGCGTTTGCGATCATCCCTTACCTTGCCATCTTTGTGGTTTCCAACGTCGGCTTTCAGCAGTCAGAACTCTTTTACGTATATCTCACGGGCGGCACGGTCGGCTTCTTTGCCTCTCTGCTGGCCGGGCGACTGGCCGACCGGTTTGGCAGTACGCGGGTTTTCACGGTTTCGTGCGTGCTGGCCATTATTCCGATGCTGATCATTACCAATCTGGGGGAAACGCCGATTCCGGCTACCCTGCTGGTGTTTGCTTTCTTTTTCATTTTCAACAACGCCCGGATGGTACCGGCCACTACCCTGGTGACCTCCAGCGTGGCGCCGCAGACCCGGGCCGGGTTTATGAGTATAAACGCAGCCCTGCGTGACGTTACTGCCGGCTGTGCTTCCTTTATCGGCGGAATGATCATTGCCGAAGGGGAAGGCGGCAAAATCCTGCATTTCGGCTGGGTAGGCGCTTTTGCGGCCGTCACTGCGCTGAGCTGTGTGTGGATTGTCCGGAACATCAGGCAGATTTCCTGACCCCGTTCAGCAGACCATAAGCCAGACTTGCTTTACTTTGCAATGGATTTCCTTTTTTAGCCTTTAGCCGAATGGATATGATTTTTGAGCAAATCAGCAGCCAGGATTATATGCCGCACGGGCATTGTTACTTCTGGGAGCCGTATATTCTGTGGTCGCACGCCATCTCCGACGGGATCATTGCCCTGGCCTACATGGCCATTCCGCTGACGCTGATCTACATTTTCCGCAAGCGTAAAGATTTCAGGTTCATCTGGATCATGGTGCTGTTTGCCGTCTTTATTTTCGGCTGCGGCATCACGCACGTATTCGACGTAGTCACCATCTGGAATCCCATTTACCGGCTCGACTCCGTAGCCCGCATTGTTACGGCAATGGCTTCCATCGGTACGGCCCTGGTGCTGGTAAAGATCACGCCCGATATTCTGGCCATCCCGACGGCAAAGCAGTGGATGGATGTAAACGAGGAGCTGAAAGCGCAGCTGGCAGCACTGCGCGAAAAAGACCGCACCATCGAGGCATTCAAAGAATTTGAGGCCCTGACCGAAACGCTGCCGCAACTGGTCTGGACCAACCTGGCGGATGGCAAGGCCAGATTTTACAACCAGCGGTGGTACCAGTACACCGGCCTTGATTTTGAAGGCTCTATTACCGGGGCATTGCAGAAAGCGGTAGTGCCTGACCGTTTGCCCGAAATACTGGATGCGTGGGAGCAGGCCCTGCGCCATCAGCAGCCTTTTGAGCGGGAAATGTGCATTGCAAACCGGCAGGGCGAATACCGCTGGCACCTTGGCCGGGCGGTGCCCGTACAGACGGCTTCACTCACCGGCCTCTGGGTGTGTACCCTCACCGACATCCACGACCAGAAACTACAGACCCGGGTGCTGGAACAGAAAAACCGCGAACTGGTGCGGACCAACAATGACCTCGATAATTTTATATACACGGCCTCCCACGATCTGAAAGGCCCCGCATCCAACATTGAAGGCATAGCCGGACAGCTGCAGAAGCGGCTGGGCAACCAGGCCGACGAGACCGGCGAAATGCTGCTGAGCCTGCTGGGGCAGTCGGCCCAGAAGCTGAAGCACACCATCAATGACCTCACCGAAATTGCCAAGGTGCAGAAGAATATGGAGGAGGAAACGGAGGTAAACTTCTTCAGTGAGGCGCTGGCCGATGTGCAGCACGACATCGCCCCGGTGATTGAAGCCGCGGGAGCAACGATTACGGCGCAGTTTGAAGCCACCACCATACCTTTTCAGAAGAAAAATCTCCGGAGCATTTTCTACAACCTGCTTACCAACGCCATTAAATACCAGTCACCCCACCGGCCGCCGGTGATTCGCATTGAAACCCGCACCGAAGAAAAGTACATCCGCCTGACCGTGGAGGATAACGGCCTCGGCATCCGGGAGCAGCACCAGGAAAAGCTTTTCCGGATGTTCAAGCGGTTTCATACCCACGTAGAAGGGACTGGCATCGGTCTGTACATCGTGAAGCGGATTGTGGAGAACAATAACGGAAGGATAGAAGTAGAAAGTGAAGAAGGCCGGGGAACTGCTTTCCATATTTACTTCCCGCTTTAAGTGGTTATTCGTTATCAGCTGCTCCCGGAGAGATTACTTACGATTACCCCCTTACGACTGGCGACTGGCGACTTATGACTCCCCACTCCCTAATGCGTTTTAGTCATGCCCGCCGGGATGGCAAGCACAAAGTCTGCCGTGCCCCGCCCGGGCTCTTTCAGGGAGCTTATTTCTTCCTGTTCCACCGAATGAATGGTGACAATCTTCAGGTCCGGATCGCTCTTTTTCAGATACCACACAATGCCCTCAAAATTCTGGGAATGGTAGGTGCCGTTGAAGTGCAGGAACAGCTGCCCGGTGGCCAGGTTTCTGGTGATAAAATGCGCCATGGTGGCATCTTTCACTGCCTGGGCTTTGGCAAAATTCTGGAGACTGGTCCCGCTGCCGCTGCCGTGGCTGCCCGTCATTTCCAGCATGTTTTTGTAACCCGGCAAGGTAAGGTCTACCTCAATGGGCAGGGGTGTCATCCACTGCTTTGCCTCCCGGGGCAAGGCGTCCAGCACCCCCAGATCCGATTTGGAAACGAGGCTGGCGTACCGCCTCGGAATGTTGGTGGCAATGAAGGGAAGCTGGTGCTGCCGGGCAAAATCCACCAGCGGCTTGTAATCCGTTTCGTAATTCCGCCACACCTTTGCTTCAGTCCCGAACTGCTGGCCGGTCAGCATGCCCTGCAGGTATTCGTTCAGCACCAGTTGATCGTCAGCCTCAAACATTTCAGCGCCCATCACCAGCCTGTTGCCTTTGCCCTTGTACAGGTCTTTGGCAACCTCCAGCTGCAGCCAGTGGCAGATCGGGTTGTTATGCAGTTCGCCAAACAGGACCACGTCTGCCTGTTGCAGGCGTTTCACCATCTCCGGGTAGCCGGTTGCCTTGCCCTTTCCCGTAAAGAGCTGGTAGGCAGGCTTTGCCGGTACGAAGGAAAACAGCAGCCAGCAACTCAGCAGCAGCGCCGGTCGGTTCATGCGGAGCAGGGGTTAGAGGGATTTATTGCAGAAATACTTGCTCTTTATTCTCTGACCCTTACGGTGAGCAGCGTAACGTCATCCGTATAGACCATACCGGCCCGGTGGCCTTCTACGGCGGCAATCACGCGGCGGTGAATGGCTTCCGGTGAATCGCTCCGGAAGCGGTCTACCATTTCGCTGATCCGGTCACCACCGAACTCTTCGTCCCGGTCATTGGTCACTTCCACCAGGCCGTCGGTGTAGGAGAATAGCAGAAATTCGTTCAGGTCTTCAATCACGGTTTCTTCCAGAAAGGGCAGCGGCTTGAATATACCCAGTACGGTGGTGCCTTTTTCGAGCAGTTCGGGCTCCTGCCGGCCCCGGCAAAGCACGGGTGCGTTGTGGCCCGCATTAACGTAGGTGAGCTTTTTGGCCTGCCGGTCGTAGATGGCGCAGAACAGCGTGATAAACCGTTCGCCGCCCGAAACCTGATACAGGGCGTAGTTCAGTTCCTGGATAATCTGCTTCAGGTTGCCCGTCTGCCGGGCCAGGATACGCAGCGAAGCCTGAAAATTAGACATCAGCAGGGCTGCCGGAATGCCCTTGCCGGATACATCGGCTACGCACATCAGAAAGGTATGCTCATTGATCCGGACAAAGTCGTAATAGTCGCCGCCTACGGAATGGTGGGGGAAGTAGTCGGCTTTTACCTGCAGCGTAGCAGTGTTGGGCAGGTTCCTGGGAAACAACATGCCCTGCACCTGCTGCGCAATTTCGAGTTCACGGTTAAATGCTTCCTGGGCCATCTGGCGGCGGGTCAGTTTTTTATTCTCAATCGCCACCACAATAATGTTGGTCAGCGTTTGGAGAAACGTGATGCCGGTGTTGCTCAGGGGGCTGTTTACCGTGTCCAGGCCTTCTACAAACACGTAAGCCAGAATGGTATCCTTATGAAAAACGGGTATGACCAGATCAAATTCGCGGAAAATTTCCGGCAGGGCTACTTTTTCCACGGGCGTCACCTCCCGGATCTGCAGCTCCGATATGGCCTTGTGGATGTCGTAAAAGTCGGTCCTGGTGCCGAAGCTCACCTTATACTGCCACACATCTTCCCGCAGGCAGAGCAGCAGCTTCTGTATTTTCAGGTTTGCCCTCAGGATAAAGTTGTAAATTTTATAAAGGGCGTCTTCGGGCAGGTTGTTGTTGATGGCCAGCGTTACTTCCAGCAGGGCGTTCAATTCAATTTCCTTCAGGCGGAGCTGATGGTCATTGTCAATAACAGCGGATTGTTTTCCGTTCATAGGATTGGCTACAGGATACCTGCGGAAAATAGTCAAAATTTTACAGATATGTAACAAAAAGGGGCGTAAACCTTTATCTTCGGAGTAATACTATCCGGGAAAGTGTTTTTCAACACCTGGGAAAGTACCGTAAGCCCTTCTACGGACCGGGGCAAAATGAGATACAGATGGCAAGAAACGTATTTTTATTGATTTCTGTTTTTCTGCTTCCGTTCGTAAGCTTGGTTGCCAGTGGGCAGCCCGCTTCAGAAAAGAGCATGCTGTGGGAAATTTCCGGCAAAGGTTTATCCAAACCTTCATTTCTTTTTGGTACTATCCACGCCATCTGCGCTGAAGATCTGGTCATTACGGAAGCCATCCGGAGCCGGATAAACGCGTCGCAGCAATTGTATCTTGAGCTGGACATGGACGACCCCGGTATGTTTGCCAACATGCAGCAGATGATGCTCATGCAGGACGGCACCACCCTGAAATCGCTGCTCAGTGAAGATGAGTACAAGCTGGTCAATACGTACTTTACCGATTCCCTGGGCATGCCGCTGGCCCTGCTCAATACGGTAAAGCCCTTTTTCCTGACTTCAATGATGCTCCCGGCCGTGCTGGACTGCCAGCCTGCCTCCTGGGAAGCCTCCCTGACCCAGCTGGCACAGACGAAAGGCACCGAGGTGAAGGGACTGGAAACGGTGGGGGAGCAGCTGGCGTTTTTCGATAAGATTCCCTACAAAGACCAGGCAGCCATGCTGGTCGGGAGCCTGAAGGAGTCCGGCAAATCAAAGGAAGAGTTCCGGACGATGGTAAATCTATACAAACGGGGCGACATCGAAGGGATTCAGAAGCTGATTACGGATCAATCAGCTGGCATCGGGAAGTATGATCAGCTGCTGGTAACCGAACGCAACAACCATTGGTTGCCGGTGATCCGCAAAGCCGCGGGCGAAAAGCCGACCTTTTTTGCGGTAGGTGCGGGCCACCTCGGCGGTACCAACGGCCTGATCCGCTTGCTGCGCAAGGCCGGTTACAAGGTAAAGCCGGTAATGGGAGAATAGGTTTCCGTGGCTGCGTCTGGTGAGGCAGGCAATGCCGGAACTGGATTTTGAATATACACAGGACTTTCTCAAAAGAAGGTAGTATTGCGCTGGTTCAGGCGTCCACGCCTGGATCAGCTGCCGCGGAGTCAAAGGAGCGGTATTTTGAGAAAGTCCTGATACAAAAGAAAGAGGCTCCTGCAATCAGCAGGAGTCTCTTTCTTTTACTGTCTTACGGCCGCTGATCTATCAGCTTCTGTACCCTTGCCTGTACGGCCGCATTCTGCTGGTAGGCCAGCATGATCTGCTCGAACTTCTCCAGGGTGATGCCTTCCTTTTCAATGGCCTGCTGCATGCTTTGTTCGATCTGCGGCTGCATCTCCATAATCCGCTGAGCAGCTTTACTGAAGGCCGCTTTCTCCTCCGGCGAAGCCTTTACTTCCCCAAGCTTCTGTTCCTGATGGGCCTTGGCCATCTCAGTAAATTTTTCTACGGTCAGTTTTTCTTCCTCCACTCCACTACGGCCACCATGGCCTTCTGGCTTTCCTGCTGCACGGCAGCGGCTTTGGCGCTTGCCTGCACAAACTGTTTCAGCTCGGCATCCGAGATATCTTCTGTTTTCAGCTGTGGCTGGGAGCTGGTATTGCCCTGAGCGGGAGCCTGCTGAGCGGGAGCTTGTTGTGCCGGAGATTGCTGAGTGCCGGCTTTTTGTCCGTAGGCAGCACTGCTCAGGCACATGGCCGCAAGGAGGCTCGCGGCGACAAATATTCCTTTGGTTTTTCTGATCAATGACATGAGGTAAAGAATTGGGGTGAAAAGATTGGTTAATTTTCCCGGACCGGCGGATTTACCCGCTTTTTAAGATTTTATCCGGAGTTATACGGCCCGCATACCTCAAGGTTATCTTTACGGGTCAGCCCGGCATGAACGGCCCCGGCAACATCCGGCAAAGGTGCTCTGGTGCCGAGATCCATGCAAATGGAAATCAGGTAGTTAACGTCAATGAAAATTAAGTTGGCTGGTAATTTACTTATTCATTCAAGCGGTCCTGAGAGGATCTTCGCAGCGAAAGCCAGCCAGTGATCTGCCCCGCCTTGAAGATTCTTTCGGGATGATCATACGGAGGGGATCCAGTGAAGTACATAAATACCTGCTTCTCAGAGTCATCAGGGGACAAAAAAATTATCTGAAACCCGTAACCAATCAAAAGGCCCTGCATGAAGCATGTGCTCTGCGCAGGGCCTTTTCCTGAACCCATCACATAACATAGCCGGGGAGAGACCATGTGACGGGTGAACAGCGGACAGGAAGGCGACTACTCCCCCCGGATCAGCTTGTAGGTATATGCTTTCCCCCCGGTGATCAGGCGGGCAAAGAACACCCGGCCACCTGACTGTCTCATATTTACCCGGAAGCTGTATACTTTACCGGCTTCAATGCCTCCTTCGTACAGCCGGTGAAGTTTATTTCCCTGCGGATCATAAATTTCCAGCACGGCATTTCCAATAGCAACCCCTGCGTTGAAGTTGATGGTTACCTGATCGGTGAACGGGTTAGGGTAAGCGGTCAGCAGGGTAACTTCAGTTGCGGGGAAAGTATCAGCCCCAACCCCTGCTGCCGGTATGCACGCGTCCAGACTGCCACTGTTTCTCAGCAGTAAAGCCACTAAGCCTGGCGAGGTGCAAATCTGTATTCCGAAACCCGGTTTCGGTCTGTTGCCGGTTCTGATGCACACCTGCACTTTGTCGTTGAGGTCGCCGCATCGTACATCAATCACCCGTATGGTCGCCACCGACGATCCCGTACAGCCAAACTCGTTGGTCGCCACCACAGTAAAGGTATAAAGGCCTGCCGCGGCTGGCGTAAATTCCACCGTTTCTCCATCTGTGCTGCTCAGGCCTGCGGCTGGGGTCCACTGGTACCGGCTGTTGCCGGCCGCCGAGGTGCTGTTGGCAGCAGTAAGCGTCAGTGACTGTGCGCCATAGCCCAGGGAAATTGTATTCTGGGGCAGGCCCGTGAAGGTCTGATCCATACGGCTGAAACTGACGGTTACCAGCGGTTCGGTACCGGTTACGGTTACGGTAGCCGTAGCCGAAGCCGTATTGCCGCTCTTGTCGGCAACGGTGAGGGTTACGGTATTCGGACCCATATTGGCGCAGGTGAAAGCAGCCGGCGAGACTTTTAATGTACTCATATCGAGTCCGCAGTTATCCCAGGTACCGTCGTTGATGTCGTCGGCAGTGATCGCAACAGTCCCATTGCTGAGGGGCCGCGTGATGTTGCGCGTTATCACAACGGGCTCAATATTGTCTTCGGGCGTTATGCCGAAGGTACACACCGAAGATTTACCCGATGCATCCGTAGCCGTCAGGGTGATGGTCACCACTCCCGTGCCGGACACTGCCGTACCCGGGGTGGGCAGTTGCGTTACCGTGATCTCGCCGGGCAATGACACATCATCGGTTACGGTTGCCAGACTGCGGAAGTCAGGTAATACGGCTGCGCACGAAGCGTCAAGGGCCAGTTTCTGGTCTTCAGGGCACGCAAGGGCCGGGGCCGCGTAGTCCGTGGTGTTGGATGGTGCGCTTTCGTTATGGAACCGGTCCAGGGCCGTCACCTTGTAATAGTACGTCACACCGGGGTTTTCCGGAACGTCCGTAAAAGTGCTTACAGCCGTGTTGGTAACCGCAAGCAGGTTATTGGCACCCGCCAGGTTGATGGCCGGATTTTCAGACCGGTAAATGGCAAACTGCCTGACTTTATCAAATTCACTCCCGGCCTCTTCGGGTTTGGTCCAGGTCAGGGTCATGGAACCGTCATCGCTGCGGGTGGCAAACAGGCCGGAAGGGGCGGCCGGCGGGGTATCGTCGCGCCACGGCATGGCCGGCAGCAGGGCCGGCTTCCGGTAGAAGTTGAGGCGCAGTGAATCGCGGAAACCGAGCCGGGTAGTGGCCCGCAGGCTGCTCGTGTTGTAAACCGCCTGCCCGTATACATTGGCAAGGCTCCGGTTCATGCGCACCTGATTGGGTATCTGTGATGGGTTGGCCCAACTGGGTCCCTGCGCCGGATCGTTCACCTTATAACCCGCAAGGCCGATGTAAATATGCCGGCCGAAGGAGTTGTTGTTCCACCAGGGCGTTACAATCCCGTAGTCCGCGCCGGACTGGCCGATAAACCAGTACACCTGCGGGGCGATGTAGTCCACCCAGCCTTCCTGCAGCCATTTCCGCGAATCGGCGTGCAGGGTTGTGTAGTGCTCCAGTCCGCGGGTATTGGATCCTATTTCGGGATTCGTGCTGTTGCGGTAAATGCCGGTCGGGGAAACCCCGAACTTTACCCACGGTTTCAGGTCTTTGATCGTTTCGGCCACCCTTTGATCAGGATGTCCACGTTGTCGCGCCGCCAGTCGCCACGCTGTTCAGGGAAAACCGCGCGGATCAGCCGCGTACGAAGCATCATCGTTGTATGGGATAACACCCATCCCCGCGGCGGCGGGATAAAAGTAATCATCGAAGTGAATGCCGTCTACATCGTAGCGCTGCACAATATCGGCAATCACGCTGGTTACGTAGTCCCGTACGGGGGCAAGGCCGGGGTCCAGCACCCGCAGGTTGCCCTGGCTCAGCAGCCATTCAGGATGCACCTTGGTCACGTGGTTCGGGGCGAAGAGAGGCAACTGGGTTACATTGGCAATGGCCCGATAAGGATTGAGCCAGGCGTGGAACTCAATGCCCCGCTTGTGGCACTCATCGATCATAAACTGCATCGGGTCCCAGTCCGGCTCGGCGGGGGCCCTGCCCTGTACACCGGTCAGGTCCGCTGACCATGGCTCAATATCACTCTGGTACATGGCATCGCACTGACTGCGCACCTGAATATACAGGACATTCAGCCCGGTAGCCTTGTGGTGGTCAAGGATCAACAGGAAAGCAGCCCGCTGCTGCGCAGGCGTCTGGCTGCGGTTGGGCCAGTCAATGTTGGCGTAAGTGGCAATCCACGCCCCGCGTAATTCCCTTTTTGGTATTTCCTGGGCGATGCCGCAGCGAAGAAAGGCAAAAGATAAAATTATTGAGAGTAAGATTTTTTGCATGCGGTTGATTTAATGGTTCAAGGTATAAAACTAGAAGTTTTTAATTATAATTTTGTACTTAACTTATTAAAAATTTTTAAAATGTAATTTGCACAGTATCAGGCGCATAGATGGAAGATTCTCCCTAAGGAGGGTGCAACTTTGAAAAATTACATTAATGTAAATAATCCGAACCACAGTCATTTGTAAAAACCAAGGCCTGAATTTCATTTTTTCAGTGCGGAAGGTATGATTATGAGATCGGAGCCGGGCGGACGGGTTTGGGTACGGGGTAAAAAAAGAGGAACCGGCAACGGTTCCTCCGGATAAGATGATTGCTGTACTTATGCTCCCAGTGCCTTTCGGGCATACTCTACGCATTTGGCTGTTTCCTTTACCGCATCTGAGCCTTCGGGTATCGGATACTCCAGTTCAATCGTGGCCGGGAATTTATATTTGTTCTTCCGCATGAGCTGCAATACCTCCACGATGGGCGTATCTCCCTCACCCCAGGGGACATTGGCGCCGCCGTTCGCCTTCGACTTCCGGTCTTTGGTGTGCATGCTTTTGATGTGCCGGTGTTTATCCCCAATCAGGGGAATGGGATCAAAGCCGGCGGCGACGTAGTGCCCCATATCCAGGTTGAGTGCATTATAGGGCGACTGACTCAGGGCAACATCCCACGCCGCAGGGGTTTGCTGGAGGTGTCCGTGGTAACCTACATAAACTTTGTGCCGGGCAGCAAGTTTTCCCAGCCGCCCGGTCTGGGCCGGATCAGCCGGCAGTTCAACCGTCACGTGGTCAGCGCCAAGGGCTTTGGCCGCCCGGAGGGCATATTCCACCTCAGCATCCGTATTGTTTACGCCCAGTGCACCGGGCTTGAAAGCATAAATCCGGACGCCGGCCTGGTTGTACATTCTGCGCAACTGCTCAAACTTTTCCATTCCGGTACTTGCCCGCCATGCCGCCATTTTTCTGTTGTACTCCGTTCTTTCGGCTTCCTGTTCGTGAGTTGACCGGCCCTGGCCGCCGGCACCAGCCGTGCGGGAGGGAGCCGCCGGAGCCCCGGCAAAGATTTCCGCCGGAGTCCCCATCAGTTCGATGGCACTGATGTTACTGTCTATGCAATACTGCAGGATCTGTTCGGCGCTGCCGGGCATGCTCCGCCAGGAGTAGCTGATGACCCCGATCTGCACGCCATTGAATAAAGAATTGGGTTTGCCCAGTCCCTTCAGGTAAGCAGGAGCACCGGATGTAGCTGGCGGGGCAATGGTAATGCCGGCTGCGGCAAGGGCAGCAGTAGTCAGAAACTGACGCCGGGAAAGGTCTGGAGGAGTCATGCGTTTGAAAGGATTATGTGGTTGGGTTTAGTACCGGAGGCAAAATATACGGGATTTATGCGGGCCAATAAAACAGCTGCGCAACGGGCAGTTAACAAAAAGATACCTGACCGGATACATTCCCGCCCCTCCTCTTAACATTTACACCCCCTAACTTGAACAATCAAGCGCCCTGCGAACCACCCGGATGTTTTAATTTTGTTTAAGAAAAAATTGATTTCGTACAATCCTGGAGAGCCATTCAATCTCATCTGCTTCGTAGGCGTTCCCTGGCTGCCATCAGACCGGATGACTGAGGCTTTTGCCTTTACCCGAAGTAAATTCTTTTAACTGTTCTGACAATCCTAACTCAAAAGCAAAAAGTTTATGGGAATGAAAAACATTTACCCAGGACAGTGCGACTCTGACCGGAGATCAGAAAGGCATCGGTTGGTTATGCTGCGGTTTGCTGTACCAATCCTGATGGTGCTGACAATGCAGATGCCAGTCGCGTTTGCGCAGTCCGAAAAAACCCGGATAACTGGTAAAGCTGTCTCTGCCTCCGACCAGCAGGGGATTCCGGGGGCCAGCGTAGTCGTGAAAGGTACTACTACCGGTACGAATACCAGTGCAAGCGGTGAATTTTCGCTGGATGCGGCAAATGATGCCGTACTGGTAATTTCCTTTATTGGTTTTACCACTGAAGAAGTTGCAGTTGGCGGCAGGCCGCAGATTGATGTTACGCTGGCCGAAGACATTAAGGCGCTGAGCGAAGTGGTGGTGGTTGGTTACGGTGAAATGCGCCGCAGCGACCTGACCAGTGTCCAGACCACGGTAACTGCCAAAGAAATTGAAAAGACAGTAAACACGACCATTGAGCAGGCCATTCAGGGCCGGGCCGCCGGTGTGTACGTAACCCGGAATACCGGTCAGCCGGGTGGTGGTGTTTCTGTGAACATCAGAGGCCTTAATTTGATTACCGGCACCAATGAGCCGCTGTACGTAATCGACGGCGTGCAGGTTCAGCAGGGCACCAATGTAAGCTACGGCCCGCGCAGCTCTACCAACCCGCTGGCCTTCCTGAACCCCTCGGACATTGAGTCAATGGAGATTCTTCAGGGTCCTTCGGCCACCGCCGTGTATGGTTCCCGCGCCACCAACGGCGTGGTATTGATCACAACCAAGCGCGGTAAGGCAGGTGAAATGAAGGTAAACTACGGTTACACATATTCCCTGCAGGACAAACCTGATTTTCTGCCTACGCTGAATCTGCAGCAGTACGCCACCATGCACAATGCCATCCGGACCCAGACGGGTGGTACGCTCACGCCGGAATTCGGGGACCCGTCTGTTTTAGGACAGGGTACCAACTGGCAGGAGGCGCTGTTCAAGAGAGCTCCCCTCAACAAACACCAGCTCAGCCTGAGCGGCGGCAGCGACAAAACCACCTGTTACCTGTCCGGTTATTTTCTCTCCCCTCAATTCCATCACTACTCCCTGGGGAGCAGGTTTCATTGCCGGACGTTACGGCAACCCGGGCCTGCAGTGGGAATCAACCAACACCAACAACCTGGGCTTTAACTTAGTTGCCGGTGGCAAGGATCAGTTTCTCGACCGGCCCCCGCCGGGCAGCATTGTAGATGCCAACTTCTATAAGACTGATGAGCAGATTCTGGCGGGTACGGCACCTTTGTACAACAACGTATGGTTTGCTTATAACGATAAGGCGTCGCACGGAATCGGCAACGCCCGGGGCGGGGTGCTCTTCTCGGGGTCTTACCAGTTACCCAATATTCAGATGAACACCACCGGTACCACCGACGAGAACAACGCCTCGTGGCGTTCCTTCTATAACGTGATTGGCCAGACCAACCTGCTGATGTCAAATATCAACAAGTTTGCCGGCCCCGGTGTATCTGCCAACATCAGGCAGCACGCCGTGGAGAGAAACCTGCCTGTCTGGAGTATACTGCCAGTCGTCACCTTACGCCGTGCGGCAACGAAACCCGTAGTTGTGGAGGCTGCTCCCGGAGCGGGAGGGTATCCGGCACGTATTTCAGGATGTAAAGGTAGTATTGCTCGTCGGTAATAATTCCGTTGGTGAAGCTTCGCAGGGGTATCAGGCGGGATGCGCCCACCCCGGGTTTTTGGTTGAATATCAGGAGAACGTCCCGTTTCAATCCCTGGCTCAGCTGCTGCCCCTCCCGGATAAATTGCTCCGTGGAAATACTGTCCCTCCTGGCGTTCCATATCACAAAGGAACCCCAGCGATCAGCCTGGGGATAGTAGATCTTTTTGGATAAATAGCTTGCCACCGGAGTGAGGGTATAATCCAACTTACCGGCAATGGGATAATCGCGGTAGGAGCTTTTGTCTATAAACTGAGCTACCGCCTTGCTCTCCGAAAAAGGATAGCGGACCTCTTTGTAGATGGATATGGACGCAGCCGCTACGCCGGCCAGCAGAATGGTCAGCAAGAATACCCCGGAGTATCTGTTGCACCATACCGAGACCCTGTTGACGAGAACGGGCCTTACCCGGATGGGAGTTACGTAGTACGATAACCAGTAGGCGGCAATGAACAGGAAGTAGAAACTGCCGTGGTGGTAGAGATAGCCTGAATATTTTACGTAGCAAAAGGTTAAGATCGCCAGCGTACCGAAGCCGGCCAGGAACGCTATTGTGGGCTTTCTCGCAAAAAGCAGCAGGACGTACAGCAGAATGCCGACCGACAGCAGGAGCTTGGCGTAGTGGCTGACCGCCGCACTTAAACCCAGGCCATCCATTACGTTATTCGTCCAGAAATCTTTGGTAAGCTTTGGAATTGGAAAATAACTTTCCCATATATGATCCACCTGAAGGGCGAATAAACCAGGATCAAACGCAAAGTTCCAGCCGGTGGCGTATCCCGTGTCGGGAGGTGGCATCATGGTGAATGCCGCTACCCCTAGCCCGAGTCCGAAAAGCACTCCCCCGGCCACCAGATCGGGCCGGCGCAGCAGTCCGGCAACTTTTCCTCCGGCTGAATACCCGTATTGAATCAAGGTAAAAAGTGCAAGGGCAACAGCGGCAATGGCATAGAAAACGTTTGTTTGCGCCAGCAGGGTAAGCACCCCGAACGCAAGCAGATAGTTTACCCTGGGTCTGGACATCAGCACGCAGTAGATAAGCAGCAGGAGCACCGCTATCCCGTAGTTGCGGCATATAGTCGCGTATTCGTACAGCATAAAGTACCCAAAAATGAGCAGTATCCTCTGCCATCTCGGGAAAGGAGCGTACACCAGGAGAATCGTGGCCGCAGCCGCAGCAATCAGCAAGTGAATCACCTGCATGGCAACCACTTGCTTGGTCACGCTGGTTAAAGCAAATAAGACCAGAAACCACAGGAGCGGGTGCCCTTCGTACCGGGTATTCGCGTATAACTCACCCAGCGAATTACTGCTTGCGGCTAAACTCCAGGCCTGCAATTCATCCCGCCACATTTCGTGGTGCAACCCGCTGTAAATGCCCAAGCCCAGGTATAGGGCAACAATGATTGCGTAGATATAAGATGCTTTCATGTTTCACTCACTTGGTATTTCGATGCTCCTATACCGGCCTTTGCAAGCAGTCTTTCAAAACATTCCGCCCACCCGATGCTGGTCCGTTAAGCATTATTTCCCGGCGCACGGGTTAGCTTAACTTTAATCTGCCCCGTAACTTCGACAAATATTGTTTCCCCTCCGACAGGCGTCTGTGCAGCCAGGGATTCTGGTAGGGCAAGTAGGCCTTGCGCCAGGTCAACCATACGGCTACTGACTTTACATTGTGACGCTGCAGGTACTGAGCCAGCCATTCCAGAAAATATTTTCGCACTACATGATACTTACCCTGTTGGGTAACCGTGGCCACGCAGGAATCCGTATGTTGCCGGTAAAGCAGCCAGGGCGTACTGGCAACAAATACCGGGGTGTGTAAGTACACTTTGCTTAGGAAAGCCTGATCTTCATAAAAGCTTTTGAAATGTTCTTCAAATCCTCCTACGGCAACCAGCACCTCTTTTTTACCATAAATGTGGAAGGACAGGGAGCTTGCCCGGCCCCCAGCGGGTACAGCTGCAAAAACAAGTCCGGCGGATGGCAGACCACGTCCTGCTGCCCGCCCAGGGGTATCAGGGTATCCGTTGCGGTAGGATCCTGCCAGCTGTACCAATATAAAGCCGCACTGCAGATCATGCCTACTTCACCGTGCTTTTCAAAAATGGCAACCTGCTCCGTCAGTTTTTCGGGCACCCACACGTCGTCACCATCCAGGAACGCCCATACCTGCCGCCGGCCTTTTTCCAGCCCAGGTTCTCGAAGCACTCATCCCTTTGTTCTGATGCGCTTCGTGTTCCAGGTAATGTATCCGCCCCGGGTTCTGATCGGCGTACTCTCTGGCAATGGCAGTGCTCCCGTCCGTGGAGCCATCGTCCACCAGGAGCAATTCCCAGTCGCGATAGGTTTGGGCTAATACACTTTCAATCGTTTCTCGGATGAATCTTTCTTCGTTCAGAAAGATGACTACAATGGATACAGTTGGATGAGTTGCAAATGGTTGCATAGTAACTATATAAGGATCAGGAAACATTTTACAGAAAAATACATTCCCTTTATGGAAAGAACAAACGCATAAAGGGCAACTGCATGCGGGCTGTTGTAATACCCTATACGTGCAACTACGGCTCAAACTCTTCTCCTGCTCACTAATGCGGGTATATTTTCCTCAACGGGGCCAGCCAATCGGGTAATATACGATAACAAAGGTATTACGAATGAAGTACCTGAAGAAAGAAGCAACTTTTTTTAATTATGCAATCAGCACTTGTACCCTTCCGGTCAGGCCAATGCCTTCTCAGCAATCGCTGTAACAATTACCTGGTAATGGGGATCGTTGCTTTGCAGTTCCTTTTCGGTTACTTTCCCAACGCCCATGCATGCCGTACAGGAAAGCAGTAGCCGTAAACACATTGCCCTGGTTTTTACGGTCAGCCGGGCACCCGGAAAACATTCTTCCAGCAGTAATTGAATAGAACGGGCCGTGAAAGGCCACAGCCACCTGTCCTTCCACTCCCCGTAATCAATGTTGGTAATACCGGGTACCGTCAGCAGCAACACGCCTCCGGGTTTTAAAATGCAGTGACAGGAAAGTCACTTGATGAGAAGCCGCGACGACCTGCAGGTGCATAATTTTCTGTACGCCTTCTCGCCCGACTGCCTCTTCGATACCGAAGCCGGGTTTCTGGACCGCTACCCCGGTGACCAATGGGTAGATATGGCAGGCATGGACAACTACGCCGATTTTGGCCGCAATGACTGCTACAATGTAGAAGCCGGTATCCGGAAACTGAAGATCGTATCAGACTACGCCCGGAAAGCAGGTAAGCTGGCTGCCTTCACCGAAACTGGCCTTGAATCCATTCCCAACCAGACCTGGTGGACCGGAACCTTGCTGAAAGCCTTACAGACAGAGCACGTGCAGCTGGCCTGCGTGCTGGTATGGCGCAACGACACCCGCAGCCGGACACACTACTACGCTCCCTTTCCGGGCCACAGCAGCGTACCCGACTTCCTGCGTTTTTACGAGAGTCCGTTCACCCTTTTTGAAAATGACCTGAGTGCCATCTACCGCATCAGAAGAAGATAGCGCCGCTACCGCCGGAGGTAAACCCGGAAAGTAGAACCTGCATCTGCCTGGCTTTCCACTTCGATCCGGCCGCCGGCGTTGTCTACGATCTTTCTGACGATATAAAGGCCAATGCCCGAACCTTCTACGTGGTTGTGCAGGCGCTTGAACATGGTGAAGATTTTGTTTTCTCCGGACAGGTCCATGCCCAGTCCGTTGTCCGCAACGGACAACACGAGGTACTCTCCATCCACGCAGCAGGTGATCCGCAGCTTCAGGTGGCGGTGGGGGGAGCGGTACTTTACGGCGTTGCTCACCAGGTTGTACACGATGCTTTGGAGGTTCTTGCGGGAAAAAGCAATTTCCGGACACTGGCTGACTTCAACTGTCACGCCGGCGCCTGCTTCCCCGATGCTGTCTTCCATGTCCAGCAGTACGTGCCGGATTACCTCCGGCATGGCTACGGCAGTGATTTCTTCATCCGCCTTGCCTATTTTGATGATTTCGGTCAGGTCGGCAATGGTGCCCTTGAACCGGCTGATGGCATCCCGCATCAGGTCCACGGCTTTGCCAAATACGGGCTCTTCCGGGTTGTCGGGCGGTAATTTTTTCACCAGTACCCGCAGCAGCCCTTCGATATTCAGAATAGGCGATTTGAGGTCGTGGGAAGCCGCGTACACAAAGTTATCCAGGTCTGCATTGACGCGGGTAAGCTGGCCGTTGGCGGCACTCAATTCCTCATTGGCAGCGTACAGCTCCTCGTTGGCGGCGGCAAGCTGTTCATTGACTTGCTGCAGAGCCAACTGGCTTTCTTCCACTTTCCGGCGGGCTTCTACCTGTCCGGTCACCTCCACTACAATCTGAATAATGCCCGTAATCTCCCCTGCTGTATCCTTCAGCGGCTGGTACACGGTATTGTAGTAACCGGCAATCAGCTTGCCGTCCCGCTTCAGGGTGGCCGGCATTTCTTTGGCATCGAAAGTAGTGCCGGTGCTGAACACATCTCTGAAAATTGCCTCAAACCCCTGACCCTTCACTTCCGGCACGGCTTCAAACACGGGCTTACCCAGCAGTTGGGCGGCTGGCCGGGGGATGGATAAGGGCCTGATGAATGAGCAGGCAAATTCCAGTCAGGCCCTCCAGGTCGGATTCGCCGGGGAGCGGACCCCTGTTCGACCAGATCTTCAGCACCTTTCTGAAAGGCTGCAGCACGTCGGATCTGCTGTACGCCAACCTGTGCATTCCCTTTTTTCTGGCCTTGCTGATCATGCCGGAAAACCTGCCTAAAGAGTACTTCGCCACTGCTGCGGCCAACCCCACTGACCGGGCCCTCCGATACATGCAGAACCACCTATCCGAACCGGTTGTGCTGGAGAATATTGCCCATGCCGCGCACTTATCTACCTCGTTTTTCTGCCGGAAATTCAAACGCGACACGGGTTATCTGCCGGTTGCCTGGTTCAATCACCTGCGCATTCAGAAAGCCTGTCAGCTGCTTCACTTCAGCGATCTGCGCATCAACGAGGTGACTTCTCAGATTGGGATCGACGACCCTTTTTACTTTTCGAGGCTGTTTAAAAAACAGACAGGCGTTTCACCGGTGGAGTACCGTAAGAATGAAAGCTTCATATAGTAAGCGCCGCAGGCCCAGGAAAACAACCGTTGATCTTCCCTCCATCTTCCCCTGAAGCAACAGCCGTCTCAGGTTTTTTTCCGGAAATTACCATCTGGTATAGGAACAGTGTAAAAATCAACTTTTTTTAAAAGACTGTTCTTTAAACTGTTTTCTTATTAAATTGAATAATGGGCAAATAAAAAAGGATTGTTCTGGTAACGCAGCCAGTGCGTTGCTGCAAAGAAAAATCGCGACACCGGCATCCTCCGTTGAGCGGGCGGCGTATACCGCATTGAGTTACAGAATAATACACTTTCTTTTAACAGACATTATTTCCCATTTATTTTGCAGCCCTCGAAAATTTCACTATCTGAAAGCAGCCTGATTGCCCTGCTTGAACGGCGGGATAAAACCAGTTTTGCCATTCTTTACAGCCGCTACGCCGGTAATCTGTACGGCATTGCCCTTCGGATCGTGCGGTCGCCGGAAATGGCCGAAGACATTCTGCAGGATTCATTCGTGAAAATATGGCTGAACATCGATTCATACGACCCCGGCAAGGGCCGGCTATTTACCTGGATGCTGAATGTTGTCCGCCATACTGCCATTGACCACCTCCGGTCCCGTAAAAGAGACCCCCTCCACCAGCCCCTCGAAGACAGCGTGGGCGATCTGGACCGGCATTATGCCCACTACACTGAGTCGGTGGATGCAATCGGCCTTGAGTCACTGCTCGCGTTGCTTCCTTTCGAGCACCAACTGCTCATTGATTTCTTCTACTTCAGGGGATACACGCAGGAGCAGGTTGCCCAGACGTTCAAAATCCCGGTCGGTACGGTAAAGACCCGACTCCGGAGCGCCATCCGGCACCTCCGCACCACGGTAGCGGAGCCGCCGAAGTAAAAGAACTACCCAAATCCGGCTTCTTCGCGCGCTTATCTTCCAGATAACAAATCTTCAGGTTCTCTCATAGCTCAGAATGGGAGAGGTCTGGAAAGAACGACCAAAAAGAGTGATTGGACCGGCAAAAACACCGGTACGTCTAATTCCTGTTCCCGGGTGTTTTCTGATTCCATACCTTCACCATCAAACGAGCTGAAATATGAGCAACTTATACAAGAACTCCGACACCCAGACGGCCATTTTACAGGAAGAAAATCTGGAACTGCTGCGCGAACTCCGGTCGCTGTATGAACTTCACGTTTCCTTACTGCGGGAAGCTGTGTCTCTTCAGAAAGCAATCGGGGAATCCGGTCAGCAGAACCTGCCGGGCGGAACAGCACAATAGGCACAGTTGCTTCGTAGCAGCTATTGGCTGCTACGGGTCATAAGACATACATCAAAAAGAAAGCCCTGCCAGTTATGGCAGGGCTTTCTTTTTAACTGCTTATCAGAGATGCAACTAGGCTACAATGAACATAGAGGCAATGGCGGTTACTTCAGCTCTGGTCAGCGGCTCGTCGAAAGACTCTGCAATGTCTTCGCGGCTGATCATGGGATCCCTGACAATCATGGTCAGATCCACCCCGCCCTGCATCACGTTGTCTTCACCGGCGTACACTGCCGCCACGTTCCTGTCCCGCTCGGTTCTCAGGTGCCAGCTCTGCACGCCTCTCAGGCGGCGCACCCTTGCCGCGTGCCGTGCTTCCACCGAGTGGATCTGCAGGGCAGCCGTCAGCACGGCGTCGTTGCTCATCAGATTGGCTGCCTGCCCCTTGTAGGCTCTCACACCCGTGTCTTCAAAAGCCTGCGCCAGACTCAGAAACTGGCCGTAGTTGGTGAAGGGCATAAACATGCCGCCGGCCGTAAAGTCAAACCCGGGCTTTTGATGGGCATGCCGCCAAGGGCGTTGATTGTCTTCATCAGAAAGTCCACGTGCTGCCGCTCGTGCTTGCCGATCTGCATGAAGACTCTCTCGGGCGTGCCCGAAGGGATCACCCCGGAGTCAAGGGCCATCTGGTAGAAATCTGCTTCCAGGTGCTCCAGCAGCAGGGCAAAGTTGAGCACGTCCACCACACCGCTGCCGCCCTGGGCCATTGCCTTTTTGGAAGAAGCCACCGTGGCTGCACCCACTGTGAAGGTGCCAAGGGCCAGCTTTTTGCCGAAGTCTCCCAGCGAACGGAATACGTCCCGCCGGTTGGAAAGATCCGTATGCTCTTTCAGCTTTGCGTCTTTGTTATCGAGTGATTCGATGAGATTGAATATGTTCATGATCTTGAGTTCGGTTTAGGAAGTGAATTATACAGGAGCATTGAAAGTTACGTCGGCCATTACGAAAGGAGCCGCAGCAGCAAGCACTTGGCTAGGTGGCAAAGCGAGATCAAGTCCATTCTCATCTATAATATCATCACCGGCAAATAAGGCCCGGCTGTTATACTTGGAAGGGAAATAAGTGGCAATCACTTCCCGCAGGTAGGCTGCGTGGCGGGCTTCCACCGAAACAATCTTGCCGGCAAGCAACAGATAGGCAGGTGTTTCCAGCATTTTGCCGGCACCGTTGTAGGCTGCTACTCCCAGATCTTCAAAGGTTTTGGCTGTATCAAGCACCTTGTTACGATCGGCAAAATTGATCATGCTGAAGTCAAACTCAACTTCCTGTATCGCAGCACTGCCAAGGGCAGCTTTGAAAAACTCGCGGTGCACGATTTCGTGGTCACGGATATCTTCAAAGAACCGGCGGTCAGCGGAAGTCAGCCCGTTCATAAATGACCGGTTGCTGGTGGCCATCATGTAAAAAGCAGCTTCCAGTTGCTCCAGCAGGTAAGCATAATTGAGCACGCCGATATCGCCGGTGCCGAGGTCAATCATAGTGCTGTGTCTTCTGGCACTGCGGGTGTCAGCGGCTACGTCATCCGAAAGCTGGGAGAGCTCAGATTTACATCCGGTGAGAAATAACGCGGCAGAGGCAGTTGCCACACCAGCCCGCTGCAGGAAAACACGGCGTTGGGACAGCTCAGGATTTACCGCCTGATCCCCGCTTTTCTTCTCGTGAAGGGTTTTTTGCATAGTTGTAAAGGTTAAAGGTTGTTAAGAGTTAAGTTTAGGTCAAAAGTCAGTTGCCCGGGTAAAGTAATGCATACCTACGCCGCGGTGCCGGGGGCGGATTTCACTGAATCATAAAAATTTGAGAATTATTGGTTAAATGAAATTTTGTGCTTTGCAAACAGGCAGGTTTACGGGACGGCAACAGATGCTGGCCGGGGATCAGAAGCTGATTTGCAGCGGTTCCGACAGCAGCAAATCCATGACAAAAAAATTAAACAAAATCTTTAAAAATTTTAATTTTTTAATATACTTGCGTAAGGTGTCTCCGCAACCGGGGCCAATCCGGTCCGGATTTACGGTCCTGACGTTAGTTCCCTGAGCGTCTTTTTTGCCCCCGGCCGATTAACCTGATTGCGTTTTTCTCGTATGCAGAAGATATTTACCCCCATTTCATGAGCACCTCTTCTAATCCAATCGCCTTCCAGAGATTTGACACCGCTCTCTCACGCCTGAACTGGCAGCCTCTCGAACTTTCTTACCGCAATGGCTATGAGCCCTCTGAACGCATTTACCAGATAGGAGAATGCGAGTTCCGGGTGAAGGATACGCCGCAGGGCTTTACCGACAACTACGGTATCACTACTTATCTTTCGCCGCAGGATAATCCTGATGATCCCGAAACGATCAGATCATTCGGGGATAAAATCATCCGGAAGCTGGAAGAAGCTTACCGCGTACAATTCATCACCAGAGACAGCCAGCGTCGTACGGTGCTGCTTCAGCGGGTCTGGGAGGAGGAAATTCTGCCCCAGATTGCCGATGAACTGGATTTTTTCCAACTGACCAATTATGATCTGGTGGTACAGGATAATTCCTTCCGGCTGCACCTGGGCGAAGAACCGCGCATTGACGGCACTAAAGTAGACGACTACATTATCATCCGGGGCTTCTTCTATCCGCTGGAGGTAAGCATTTACGCCATCTACCTCAATAAACTGTTCCAGTTTTTCGGGATGCTGCACGAGCCCAATGACAAGGATTGGGACGGTGCCATGGGCAGGGTGCAGGGATATATTGACCGCTTCTACGCACTGGCCAAAAACATTCAGAATCTTTTATCCGAACACGTGCTGGATGACAAGTTTATGCCACCGCGGGAGTTTCCGGGCTTTGCCGAACAGTTTGCTGCCCAGGCCGATTACAAATAACAGATACCAAATATCAGGTCGGCACTGGGACTTCCTGCTCTGACGGTATACTGCTGCATCCATACCGGACAAGGCCGTATGCAGACGCTTTTCCACCGGAGGGGCCGGGAGTGGGGTAAGAGTAAAAGACTAACAGTGATAACGGACAAGAGATGGTTCGGGCGTGGACACGGTGACCGGCACTGACAACGATACCGGTGCCTCCATTTGTGCCCCGCACACAACTTCTTGCGTAATCACTGCGATATTTGATATCTGCCTAGCGGTGCTCCTCGTACAGATTTATTTTATTGACGTTTCGCAGTGATTCCATTTCCCGCTCCGTGAGCGGCGGGGTCTGGGCAATGGCTATTGCTTCCACAAGTTGCAGCGGCGTCCGGATGCCCAGCACTGCCGCCGTCAGGGCGGGTTGGTGCAGCACAAAACGCACGGCCGCCGCCGCACTCCGGCCCGGCCCGGCCAGCGCCGAAACGGCATCAGCGGCCCTTTCTACTTCTTCGGCCGGGTAGTTCAGGTAATCATCCGGCTCCTTGCCGGCCAGCAGGCCTTTTGCCAGACTGCCCCTTGCCAGGACTCCGATCTGGTGTTGCCGGAGCAGTTCCAGACAACTTTCTTCGGGGCGGCGGTCCAGCAGACTATACTGCATCATCACACTTACAATGCCCGACCGGCTCACGTACTCCCGGATCACATTCGGCCGGATAGACGAAATCCCGTAGGCCCGTATCTTGCCCTGCTCCTTCAGTGTTTCAAATGCACTGATCGTCTCGTCGATAGGGTCGTCCAGGGTGCCGCCGTGCAGTTGGTACAGGTCTATATAATCTGTTTGCAGGCGGCGCAGGCTCTCCTCCACGGCCCGCAGAATGTAGTCTTTGCGCGGGTTCCAGTCCCAGCCGGTGCCGTCGGCCCGCCACTGATTGCCCACTTTGGTGGCAATAATCACCCGTTGCCGCATGTCTTTAAAGGCTTTGCCTACAGTTTCTTCATTGGCTCCCTTCCCGTACACGTCGGCGGTGTCAAACAGATTGATGCCATTGTCCAGGGCGTGGTGCAGCAGCCGTGTATTGTCCGCGTGGCCGGTACCCAGCGACATGCAGCCAAAGCTTATTTCGCTCACAGAGAGGTCTGATTTTCCTAACCGGTTGTATTGCATAGAGGTAGATTGCCAGATTGTCCGGGTTCCGTCCGGCGGTTTTATGGAAAAAATGCGGAGCCTGCATCTTACCAGAAAACCGGATTTTTATGAGCTACTTTATACTCTCCCTGATTCTGCTCCTGGGGCCTGGATTACTTCCTGCAAACGGGAACCGCAAGGAAGTTGATTCAAAAATCGAAGAAGTTACCATTTTTCTGAGCGGTGCACAGGTCACCCGTACCGCCGCCCCTTCCGTGCCGGCCGGTACGGCTACGCTGGTTTTTGGCGGCGTGCCGGCCCATATTTCGGCCCAGAGCATTCAGGTGAAGGGTGAAGGCAATTTTACGGTGCTGTCGGTGGTGCATCAGCTCAATTACCTCGAAAGCCAGACCCGGGCAAAGGAAATAAACGACCTCCAGAGCCGTTTGAAAACGCTGCGCGAAAAGCTCGAAAGCGAAAACGCCATGCGTGAGGTGTATACCCAGGAAGAACAGGTACTGATGGAAAACAAGCACCTGGGCAGCCGGAACCAGGCCATAAAGGTAAGTGACCTGAAGGATGCCGCTGATTTTTACCGGTCGCGGCTGGCGGAGCTGAAATTGAAGCAACTGGAAGTAGGCCGCACCATCAGGACGCTGAGCGAAGAAACCGAAAAAATCAACCGTCAGTTGCAGGAGCTGCGGGCAAGGAAAGACGAGCCTGCCGGCGAAATTCTGGTCACTACCCACGCCAGAGCAGCCACGGCATCCCGGTTTACAATCAGCTACCTGGTGAACGAAGCCGGATGGCGGCCTGCGTACGATATTCGCGTAAAGGACGTGAAAAGCCCGGTTGCCCTGATCTACAAAGCCAGCGTGTACCAGACTTCCGGCGAAGACTGGAAAAACGTGAAGCTGACCCTGTCCACCGGCAACCCTTCCCAGAACGGCTCGCAGCCGGTACTGAATCCCTGGTACCTTGGCTTTTACCGGCCCCATGTCTATAACCTCCCCGGCAGTTCAGATGCCAACGCGGCTGCGGTCAACGTGCGGCAGATCAACGGGCGAATCACAGATGATCAGGGCAAGGCCCTTCCGGGGGTAAATGTCCTGATCAAGGGCACTACCGTGGGTACGGTTACGGATGGCAATGGCTACTATTCGCTGCAGGTGCCCGCCGGAGGTTCTCAGGTGGTTTATTCTTTTATCGGCTATACCACGCAGGAGACCCATATTTTTTCCCCGACAATGAATCTGGTTTTGCAGCCGGACATTCATTCGCTGAACGAAGTAGTGGTTACGGGCTACGGAGCATTGCAAGGCAAGGTTGCCGGCGTGGAGGCAAGGGCAGGGCGTGATAAAGCCGCTCCGCCGCCGGCAGTGGCTACGCAGGAGGTAAAGCAGACCTCAGTAACCTTCAAAATTGACATTCCCTACACCATTCCTTCGGGCGGCAAGCAGTATTCCGTGGACATGCAGGAGTACAACATTCCCGCGTATTACGAGTATTCCTGCGTACCCAAGCTGGACCCCGATGTATTCCTGACGGCCAAAATCACGGATTGGGAGGAGTACAATCTGCTGGCGGGAGAAGCCAGCCTGTTCTTTGAGGGCACTTTCCTCGGCAAATCGCTGCTGGACGTGCAGAACACCACCGATACGCTGACCCTTTCGCTGGGCCGCGACAAAAACATCATCGTTACCCGCACGAAGGTAAAGGAGTTTACCACCAAACAGTTCATCGGTGCCAACCGGCGCGAAACCAGGGCTTGGGAAATCACCGTCCGGAACAAGAAGGCTTTGCCGGTTAATATCGTTGTACAGGACCAGTTGCCGGTTTCCACCCAAAGCGAAATCTCCATTGACCGGCAGGAAATCTCCGGCGCCACGCCCGATGAGCAAACCGGCAAGCTCACCTGGAAATTTGAACTGCCACCCGCCCAGACTAAAAAGCTGGACGTCCGCTACGTGGTAAAGTATCCGAAGAATGAGCGGGTGGTGCTGGAGTGAGAGGTGGAAAGTGTTCCCGAGGGAGGAATAAGACGCCGGAAAACCTTATTTTTACCAAACATGTCAGTTAAAATTATGGACGTAGATACCGTAAAGCTCACCTTGATTGAAAAAATACTGCATACAGAACGGGAGGATATTCTTGAACAGGTGCGGGTTATTTTAGAATCAGCTATATACCCTGAGCGATGCTCAGAAAATAATCTTGGATCAGCGTCTGGCTGACAGTCGTGAAGGAGAAGATTGGGAAGTAGTGAAAGCACGGCTCCGCAAGGACAGATGAATTACAAGCTTTTAGTAAAGAGTCCTGCAGTCGCCCAACCCCGTCCCGTAGAGCACACTTAATCTAGCCGGTCTGATAAATCAGTCCGGCGGGGCTATGGTTATTTTCAAGTTAGCCTCTGTGAAGACAGGGGTTGCTGAATCAGTTGCACCCTACCTCAAGCAAGGTTGGGCGCTTGCTTCAGTTTGGAAAGTGGTTAATCGGGTCAAGCGTCTACGCTTGGCCCAGCCCGGTGTCGAACGCGTGCCATTTGTCCGGTGACATGGTTCGAGTCGCTCATTGTTTTGTAGCAATTAACCGATTTTCGGCATTACTTTACAGTATATGAGTAAAGATTTAAATCGTTTTTTTGCTTCCCGTGTTTTAAAGTTCAGTAAGGAAAAGCAAACGAAAAACAAAGTCCTTTTACAACTTAGCCTGGTCAGATTAGTCGTATTCATTTCAGGAATTATACTTGTTTTGTATTTTTCCAATGAAAGAGAATTTTTGTATTTGCTATCGTTCTTATCTGTAGCACTAGGTGTTTATACGTATTTGGTCTTCAAGTCTTCCGAAATAGAAAAGGATCTTCAAAGGATCGGCATGCTTCTTAAAGTCAACCAGGATGAAATACACCGGCTGGAGCGCAAACTGGATGGTTTAGATAATGGGAACGAATATGCTGATTCACTGCACCCTTTCACGAGAGACCTGGCTGTCTTCGGGGATTTTTCGCTTTTTCAGTTGATGAATAGAACTTCAACGAAAAATGGGGAGAAGCTATTGGCTGATCTACTTAAATGCAACCAAAAGCTGGCCGATATCAAGGAAAGACAGGAGGCAATTGCAGAATTAGCAGGGCATATAGATTGGAGGCAAAAGTTCGAGGCAACAAAAAGCCCACGCTCACAGGCAAATGACGTTACTTCGTTTTCAACATTTATCGTCGGGTTGAAGCCGGTAAAATGTCTTCCCTGCATGGGAATGTTTTTTATATTTCCATTCCTGCTCCTCACTACTGCTGTTCATGGCGGCTCTATGGGTTTCACTTTTTATCATTTGATTATCTGCATAATCATTCTCACAATTAACGGTTTTATACATATTTTTTTATCTAAAAAGTACAAACAGGTTTTCAAAGTATCATCAAACTATTATGCGCTGATAATAGATTACTTCAAAATGCTTTCAGTCATTTCTGGGACCACATTCGTATCACAAAGACTGAATAAGGCAAAAGCTGTATTCAATCCATCCGGACAGGATAACTACCAGGGGCCATTGGAGAGTCTGACCGTGTTATTGAAAGGATTGGCTGATAGAGGCGGCCTGTTGAGTGCTATTTTTATTACCGATGCTTTTTGGTTGATGAAACTGGAGTTGTGGAGAAGAAAAAATGGGAACCTTGATCTGCCGGAAGTTTTCAGGACTGTTAATGAATTTGAGGTTTTAGTCAGCATTGCGGGCTTCGCGTACATAAACCCTGATTTTGTTTTTCCGGAAGTTGCAGAAAGCCAAGAAATTATTTTTAAAGCGGAAGATCTTGGGCATCCACTTATCAAACGATCCCAAAGAGTTACTAACAACTTTGAATTAGCGGGCAACGCCAGAGTGGTCCTTCTCACCGGCCCGAACATGTCCGGAAAAAGCACGTTCTTAAAATCAGTTGGAATCAATACCGTGCTTGCTTTAACCGGATCGCCTGTTTGTGCAAAGCGCTTCGTAATTACTCCGGTCCGTCTTTTTGTCAGCATGAAAAATGAAGACAATCTGAAAGAGAACAGTTCATCTTTCTATGCGGAGATCAAGAGGATCGAGCAACTGATCAAAATCGCCGAAACAGATGGTAATACCTTTTACATCATTGATGAAATTTTTAAAGGTACTAATTCCGTCGACCAGATCAAGGGGGCAGTAGCCGTGATCAGGCATTTAAAAAGGTTGAATGCTTCGGGCTTCATCTCAACCCATAATTCACAATTAGCTTTATACTCAAGGATTGATAATACAATCAGGAATGTCTGCTTTGAAAGCAGAAATGATAACAACAGGGTATTGTTCGACTACAAAATCCAGGAGGGAATTGCGGAAAGTCTTACTGCCTGTAGCTTGATTCAAACCATCGGAGTTGACACGGATTTTGAACTGGAAATTAACTTTTGACCTATTAACCCTAACTGAAGCAAGCGTCCACGCTTGCTTCAGTTAGGGTTAATAGGTCAATTGGGTTAAGTGTCCACCCTTTATCCAACCTGAAAGAACAACAGCCAACCAACAGCCACTTTCGCTTACCTCCCCTTCCGCAGCAATCCCCGCGTAAACTGATTCTCCATTCTTCTCTTACCCGATCGCAGCACGGGCTCCAGCAGGTACATATCCGCTCCCGGCACTTTGCGGATCAGGCGGAAAGCGGCCTGCCGGTCCAGTACGCTGGCGGCGGTGGAGAGCCAGTCGGCGGTGGTACCGTTACGGGCCACTACGGATACAGTGCGCTGACCGGTAAGGCCGGTTCCGGTGGCAGGGTCTACAATGTGCGAATACCGCTGGCCATCAATCTCAACGAACTGGTAATGATCTCCGGAGGTGGAAATGCCAATGTGGTGCAGAGGGAGCGTAATGGCGTGGGTGGTGTCACCTTCAATGACGCCGAGTTGTACCTGCCAGCCTTTTTTGCCGGGTGGTGGGGCTCCGGTGGCAAGGTTGCCGCCGCCGTCTACCAGCGCGGCCTCAATTCCCTGCCGCCGCAGCATTTTGAGGGCTTCGTCTACGGCGTAACCTTTGCCGATGCCCCCAACGTCCAGCCGCATACCGGGCTTTTGCAGCAGCACCGCTTTCCGGAGGGGATGGTACTTTATGTACCGGTAGCCAACTGAAACTCTCGCCTTTGCGATAGCTTCGCTGGAAGGGGGTTCGTGCTGCCGGCGGGAGCGGCGCCAGAGTTGCACTACCGGACCGATGGTAACATCAAAAGCGCCGTTGCTCTTACGGGAAGCCCGGTGCGAGATCCGCAGCACCCGCCAGAGGTCCTGACTTACCGGCACCCACTTGCCGCGGCCGGCAGTGCGGGAAAGCCGGCTCAGTTCGCTGTCTTCGAGGTAATCACTCAGGATGACGTTCAGCGTGTCAATGCGGCGGAAAGCAGACAATGCAGCTTGCCGGGCCGACACGGAATCTGGTGCGTACAGCAGAATGCTGAAAGTAGTACCCATCTGGCGGTGGGTAAATCCGTACCGCTGCCGGGCTTGCTGGGCGGGGGCCTGAGTGGCCGATGCAGCCAGCAGAAAAAAGAAGACGGGAGACAGGAGATGGGAGAAGGGAGACAAAAAAGCAGCTCTGCTCTTCTTCCCGCTGTCCGTTATTGCCCGTCTAACGTCTCCCATCTAACTTCTCCTGTCTCAATTTAAAAGCCTACTTTGGTAAAGTAGAATACATTGCGGCGGCCTTTTACCTGCTCATTGGAGTCGTTGCGGATCTTCTGGTAGCCCCACGCAAGGAAGTTGTTGCCGTACCAGTATTCCACCTCGTCGGCCTGGGATTTTCGCACCCGGTCGCCTTTGTACTCGGTGGTGACGGGAATATTCTCCTTTGCCTCTACCACCTCATTGCCCCGGATCACTTTGGATTTCAGTTCACCGTTGTGGTTGTAGGCCAGCATGATGTTTTCATTGTCGAAGCTGACCTTTACTTTTTCGCGGAGGCTGAATGTTTTTACGTCCGAAATTTCAAAGCTGTTATCCCACACTAAGTTGCCCTGCCGGTCGAAGCCGGCGATTACGGCGTGGGTGTACACCCAGCCATCAAAGATGGGCATATTGCGGTTATAGGGCATGCCGCCCCAGGCACCGTAGCCGTAGCCCCAGCCCATCGGACCGGGATACATAGAGTTGTAGTTGGTCCGGTATTCGGGGTAGTAGGCTTCAGCAATCATTACGTACTGTCCGTTGCGTTCAATGATGTCATGCACCAGCAGCCGGTACTGCAGACGCAGGTCGCGGCCCTGCGATTTGCGCCGGCTGATGCGGCTTTCCATCCGCTCCCGCTGCTTCTGCCCCATAAACTGAAAGAAGTTCCTGAAGTCGGTGAAGCTGTAGTACTTCAGGTAGTTCTGTTCGCCGTTTTGCAGCTTGCTGATGTAGATACCCTGCGAATAATCGGCAGTGCCCTGGTAGAAGCTGCCCCAGCCGTACCCGAAGTAGTTGTAGGAAGTAGCCCGTGCATACACCGGCCCCTGCGTGCCGTACGTACCGATCACCAGTTCTACGGAATCGCCAAGGGCAGAAAGCTTGCCGTTGAGCAGATCGTAGTCTTTCTGGCCGGATGCCGTCAGGGCAATGTTCCGGACTGATTCTCCTTCCGGCGTAAAGGTTTTGACAATTACATTCTTGCTGCGGCTTTTGCCTTCCACGTAGGTGGCGTGCAGCGTACGGGAAAGCGTATCTACGGTGAGAGACTGAATATCAGTACGGTTTCTGAACGCTGACGGCAGCAGGCGGGCCTTTTTGGCGGGCAGGTTCACGTGCAGCAGGATCGGTTCGTTGCGGGTCTTGCCGGCAATGAAGGCATTGCTGCCAATGGCATCAAAGTCAACGATGTCGAGGCGGTCCAGTGAGTAAAAGTCATATTTTTCGGCAAAGCCGGCCCGTACGTTCAGCTTGATAATCTGGTAGTTGGGGCTTTTGTAACGGTTAAACAGCAGGTACAGGGCCTTGTCGCGGTACACGTACTTGTTCAGGGAAAGCATCCCGTTTACGATGCAGTCTACCGTCCAGTCTTCCTTCAGATCGGTGTTGTAGCGGGTAAAGGTATATTTGCCCTGCGAAACTTCCGTAAACAGGATCACGCCCTCCGATTCAACGGGTACCACGTGCATCTGGTCGGCGTTGCTGCGGGTTTCTATTTCCACCCGGCGGGGTTTTTCAGGCTGCGCGGAGGATTGGGTTACGAACCACAATCCGGCAATAAGTGCAAAAAAAGATTTCATGGATGTAGCGGCTGATAAAGGGCCTCTCCCGGAGGAGAGAATATGGTCAGATTGCATTATAAACGTTTGAAAATGATCAGCAGTATAAATTTATAGGAATCCTGAAGAGAGCCCTGGACCGGTACCGCTGCCGGGCCTCCGGCGTACCGTTACTGCACCTGAGTTCTCCGCAAGGGCGATTTCTTACCTCCCTACAAATTCCGGCCCAGGTAGTACAGATACGTGAAGCCTGCTTCAAATCCACCGACGGCAAAAGAATCAGCCGTCCGTTGCCGGGCCGTGGTTTGCCTGCCGGTCACAATGGCTCTGTACCGCCCGAATGGCACGCCGTACCCTACGCCCAGCAGGAACGCCTGCCGGAGGCTCAGCCAGCGGAAGCCGGACTTCAGGTGCAGCGCCGCCCCCGCCGGAATATTGAAGTTGCTGATGTCGTCCGGGTCGGTCTGATTGCCGCTCTCATCTTCGCTGCCTCCCACATCAAACTTCAGGCCGGAGGCCCAGGCCACGTGGGCACCCAGAAAGGGCGTGAATTTTTGTCCGTAGTTCAGCAGGTACGCCCTTACGCCGGCACCTGCCTTGAAGCCGGACGGCCCAAAGCCGATGCCACCGCCCACGTCGAATTTCCGGCCCAGATTCCGGACCAGTTCCGCGCCTGCCCAGCCGTAGGGGGCTCCCCACCCTAAAGAAATACCCGCTGCCCAGGCATTGGCCAGCCGCTTTTCCCGCAGTACCCGTAGCTTCTGGCGGGCCGTGGGCAGATCGGGACTGGTAAGGGCAATCTCCAGCCGGTCGGCTATTTCGCGGGCCAGTCTGGCATACTCCGGCACCATAGCCGAGGCCCGGATATCGGGAGAGGCCAAGGACACCCGGCCGGCCGCCACCACCGCCAGGCTACGGTCAAATACCTCATAATCAATCCGGTGCACCGTCTTCAGGTACGGCGTGACGTACATCGGATAATAATTGGCCGTGATTTCGTAAAAGTTCAGGGAAACCAGAAAATCGGCACCATAACCGGCCATTGTTCCCCTCATCTGCCCGTCCAGTACCGAGTCGGATACAAGGGAAGTATATTTCTCTTTAAAGACATTTTCCCATTCGGCGTACCTGCTCCGGCTGTGGAGGCGGGAAACGGTGTTTGAGTCCAGCGCCACGAACCCGAAGCGGTCATCGGCATAGTTGGTCATCGCCTTTACCACTTCGTCGCTGTAGGTCCGGATGACCCGGCTGACATTGTCATTGGTAAGCCCGGCACTGTCGTTGACAAAAGCAAGCTCGGCCACTGAGTACACGTTGGCACTGAACTGCGAAAGGCGCAGGCCCGAAACAATGATCTTCGGCTTGCTGCCTCCGGAAAGATTCTGGGCGGCAGTGGTCAGCGAAAGCAAACTCAGACTAATAAGGAGTGTGGTCGTAATCAGGCGGATGGGCATTTTGAACAGGTGTGGTTTGATGTCCGGCCAGTGGCCAAAAGGTATACAAAGTTAACGTGATTAAATATAACTTATCCGCGAAAAACCTCCGGTTTGGCTAAAATAGTCTTATTTTAACTTTCTTGTTGGTGCTCCCTTTTTCATATTGTTTTCACCCTGGAAATGATTCCCCCAAACAAAATTTTTTCTAAGCTTTCTCTTGGGCTTCTGCTGGGTGCAGGCGTGCTGGCAGCGTGCAAAGAGACCAGACAAAAGCAAGTTCCCGCAAGTGCCGGGCCGCAGCCAATCCGGGCGGAAGTGTACGTGGTCAGGGATACTTCCATCCGGGAAGACGTGCGCCTGGTAGGCAGTGTGGTGGCCAACGAAGGAGTAGAAATAGTGAGTGAACACGCCCGGCGGCTGGCAAAGATTAACTTTGCCGACGGAGCCACCGTCCGCAAGGGACAGCTGATGTTTAAACTCGTGGATGCTGACCTGAAGGCGCAACTCAAAAAACTGACCGCGCAGCGCAAATTGTCGGCCGGGGAGGAGTCCCGTTCGGCTTCGCTGCTCAAGCTGGAAGGCATCAGCCGGCAGGAGTACGAACGGGTCGTCAGCAGCATCGAAGTGCTGGATGCCGAAATTGAAGCCGTGCAGGTGCAGCTGGACAAAACCGAAATCCGTGCACCGTTCAGCGGCAGAACCGGCATCCGGCGGGTCAGTGAAGGTGCCTTTGTGCAGCCCAACGTACCACTGGTGACGCTGGAGGACCTCAGCAGGGTAAAAATCGAATTTGCCGTACCGGAAAAATACGCCAGCCGGGTACGTACCGGTGAAGCCATCTCTTTCACCGTTGAAAACAGCGATAAATCCTATACGGCCCGCATCGCGGTGATTGAGCCGAAGATTGACCAGAACACCCGCAGCCTCTTTATCCAGGCCGTGGCCGACAACCGCAACGGCGAACTGGTGCCGGGCTCATCGGCCATGATCGGGCTGAACCTGAGCGTAATCGGCAATACCGTGCTGATTCCGACCCGTTCCCTGATTCCGGGGCTGGAGAGCAGCAGCGTACTGCTGGTAAAAAACGGCAAGGCAGAAAAGACGCAGGTAGAAACCGGCCTCCGCACCAGCCGCAGCGTGCAGATCACGGGTGGCCTCGCCATTGGCGATACCATCATGACCACCAATATTTTACGGGCCAAACCCGGCATTCCGGTACAGGTCGTTTCCAACAAAACCAATCCATGAGCATTTCCGAACTGAGCATCCGGCGGCCCGTACTGGCCATGGTGCTTTCCATTCTGCTGGTGCTGTTCGGTGTGGTCGGGTTCACGTACCTGGGTACCCGCGAATTCCCGGCCGTTGACCCGCCGGTTATCACTGTAAGCACCACCTATCCCGGGGCAAGCCCGGAAGTAATTGAATCGCAGATCACCGAGCCCCTGGAGCAGGCCATCAACGGCATTGCCGGGGTGCGGATCATTTCATCTGTTTCGCGGGAGCAGGCCAGCATCGTCACCGTGGAGTTCGGCATCAGCGTAGATCTCGAAGCGGCCGCCAACGATGTGCGCAGCAAAGTGTCGCAGGCCGTAGGGGTGCTGCCCGCCGACGCTGATCCGCCGGTGGTAGACAAGGCCGACGCCAATTCGCAGTCCGTTATTTTTCTCTCCGTGCAGAGCGATACCCGCAGCATGCTGGAGCTTTCGGACTTTGCCAATAACGTGGTCAAGGAGCGGCTGCAGACGATCCCCGGCGTGAGTGGTGCCTTTGTGCGCGGCGAACGGCGTTACTCCATGCGGCTGTGGATGGACCCCGTCCGGCTGTCGGCGTACCGGGTGGTGCCGGCTGATATTCAGGCGGCGCTGCGCAAGGAGAACATTGATCTGCCCTCCGGCCGCATTGAGGGCAACGAAACCGAACTCAACCTCCGCACCGACAGCCGCCTGACCACGGCCGAAGAGTTTAACCGGATGATCATCAAATCGGAAGGGGGCCGTACCATCCGCTTCTCTGACGTTGGCTACGCCGAACTGGGTGCCGAAAACGACCGAAGTTCCATCAGCCGGAGCACGGTGCAGGGGGTGCTGGTTTCCATTCAGCCGCAGCCCAATGCCAATGAGATTGAGATTGCCGATGAAGTGTACCGGCGCCTGGAGGAGTTAAAGGCAGAAGTGCCTGCCGACATTCACGTGCGGGTTGCCAATGACTACACCAAGCCGGTGCGCCGCTCCATCAGGGAAGTGGAAGAGACACTTATTATCGCCTTTATTCTGGTGGCGCTGGTGATCTACTTTTTCCTCCGCGACTGGCGTTCTACCATCATTCCGATCATCGCCATTCCCATTTCCATCATTGCCACGTTTTTCATCATGTACCTGGCGGGCTTTTCCATCAACGTGCTTACGCTGGTGGCAATCGTGCTGGCCATTGGTCTGGTGTGCGACGACGCCATTGTGGTGCTGGAAAACATTTACGCCAAGGTAGAAGATGGCATGTCGCCTTTTCAGGCGGCCATTCAGGGGTCCAAAGAGATTTACTTCGCCATTATTTCCACTACGGTTACGCTGGTTTCGGTATTTATTCCGATCATCTTTCTGCAGGGGCTTACGGGGCGCCTGTTCCTCGAATTTGGAGTGGTGCTGGCGGGATCTATATTGATTTCGGCGCTGGTGGCCCTCACGCTGTCGCCGATGATGTGCGCTTACCTGCTCAAGCGGCACGACCAGCCGGGGCGGTTCTACGCCGCCACCGAAAAATTCTTCAACAACCTTACCCGTGCGTATACCCGGTCGCTGAACCGGTTTATGCGCGCCAGGTGGCTGGCAATTCCGGTTGTAGCCGGCATGTTTGGCCTGATCGTGCTGTTCGGCAAGATCATTCCGTCCGAACTGGCTCCCCTCGAAGACCGTGGCATTATCCGGGTGCAGGTGCGGGCACCCGAAGGGGCCTCCTTTGAATACATGGAAGAAAACATGGCCGCCATTGATCAGTACATCAACGATTCCATTCCCGAACTGGCCGCTACCATATCCCTGACGGCGGTTATTCCGGGCGGCGGCGCTTTTGCTCCGGTCAATACCGGTCTGGAAAATATTTTCCTCATTGACCCCGATCAGCGTGGCCGGTCGCAGGCGGAGGTATTCGCGCAGCTTTCCAAAGGGCTGGAAGAATTCACCGGCGTGCGGACCTTTCCGGCCCAGCCGCCCACCATCGGCAGCCGGTTTGGCGGCCAGCCGGTGCAGTTTGTACTGCAGGCTCCCACGCTGGATCAACTGGTGGAAGCGCTGCCCCAGTTTCTGGAAAAGGCTCAGAAGCATCCTTCCCTGCGGTTTGTGGATTCGGATTTTAAGGTTAATAAGCCCGAACTTCTGCTGCGGATCAACCGCGAAAAAGCTTCCGAACTGAAAGTATCGGTGGAAGAAATTGCGCGTACGCTGCAACTCGCCTACAGCGGCCAGCGGTACGGCTACTTTATCATGAACGGCAAGCAGTACCAGGTGATCGGCCAGCTTGCGCGCAGTGACCGCGACGAACCCCTTGACCTGAAGGCCCTCACCATCCGGAACAGCCAGGGCCAGATGGTGCCGCTGGACAACCTGATTACCTACAATGAATCGGTAAATTCGGCGGCCATTTACCGCTACAACCGCTACGTATCGGCTACAGTGACAGCCGGTCTGGCTGATGGCAAAACGCTGGGTGAAGGCATTCAGGCGATGCGTGAAATTGCCGCCGAGGTGCTGCCGCCGGCGTTCAAGACCGATACAGCCGGGCAGTCCAAAGAATTTGAAGACAGCTCGTCGAGCCTGCTGTTTGCGTTTCTGCTGGCCATTGTGCTGATCTACCTGATTCTGGCCGCGCAGTTTGAGAGCTTCGTTGACCCGCTGATCATCCTGTTTACGGTGCCGATGTCGATTGCCGGGGCGCTGGGTACGCTGTATTTTTTCGGGCAAACGCTGAATATCTTCAGCCAGATCGGCATTATCATGCTGATCGGTCTGGTGACCAAAAACGGGATTCTGATCGTGGAATTTGCCAACCAGCGCAAGGAAGCCGGTTTGCGGCGCACCGATGCCGTGATTGAAGCCGCCTCGGCCCGTTTCCGGCCCATTCTGATGACAAGCATGGCAACGGTGCTGGGGATTCTGCCCATTGCCTTGTCGCTGGGTACGGCGGCGGGCAGCCGGCAGTCGCTGGGCATTGCGGTGGTGGGCGGCATGATCATCTCCGGCTTCCTGACCCTCTACGTGGTGCCGGCCATGTACACGTACCTGTCGCGGAACCTGAGAAAGCGGGGGCAGGAGAAAGATTTGCAACTACTGACGCAAAGAGAGGAGGTACCCGGATGAACCTCTGCATGGCCACCAACAACGCCCACAAAATTGCCGAAATGAAGCCGCTGCTCAGTGCTTCCGTCCAGCTGGTCAGCCTTGCCGGCATCGGCTGCCACGAGGAACTGCCCGAAACCGGCGATACGCTGGAAGCCAATTCGGGGCAGAAGGCGCAGTACGTGTGGGACCACTACGGCGTGAGCTGCTTTGCCGACGATACGGGTCTGGAAGTAGAGGCGCTGGACGGCGAACCGGGTGTGTACTCAGCCATGTATGCTGGTCCGCAGCGCGACAGCGGCGACAATATGCGGCGGCTGCTCCGCAAGCTGGAGGGAAAGGAAAACTGCAAAGCGCAGTTCCGCACCTGCATCACCTTGATTCTGAATGGTGAAAAATACCAGTTTGAGGGTGTAGTGAAGGGCACTATTCTGGAAGCGCCCCGCGGCACGGGTGGCTTCGGTTACGATCCGCTTTTCGTGCCGGACGGCTACGCGCAGACCTTTGCCGAAATGCCGCTTGCCGAAAAGAACAAGATCAGTCACCGGAGCCGCGCCGTGCAGGAACTGATCGGGTTTTTGGGAAGGGTAGGGTAAGATGAAATGGATTGGTTGTGGGTGTTTAGGTGTTGTGTGTGATTAAATGAAATAAAAGAAAAAGAAAAAGAATTGAATAAAGTAGTATTTTTTGGAGGACTAAGCCTTCTCTTGCTCAGCTGGCAGCCTAAAAACAATTATCGTAAAGTGATGGAGCAGTTAGAGGTCCGTCATCAACAGTGCTTGGATCAAGGAGAAGCCATGATGCTTTGTAGTCGGCACTACTCCATTCAGATGGATAGTATGTTAAACGTGGTCTATCAGGACTTGCTTGGCCACTACAATCCCCAACAACAAAAGCAGCTACGGTTTCAACAAAGAGAATGGCTTAAAAAGAGGGATGTCAAGCTAAAAACAATTTGGGCTGATGTAAATGCACTCCGAGCCAAAGGGGAGTTTGTTCCCCAGGATGATCGAATGTTTGCTTATGGAAAAGAAGCCACTTTAGTGGAAGAAAGGGTATTAGAACTAATCTCTGAATTGGAAAAAGTAGAGTAAAAACCACACACAACACCCTGCTGAACGCCAACCCGTCCTGCCAAAGCCAACGGACAGGGTATGGCGTCAGCAGTTGATCCGTTGGCTGCAAAACAATCAGGTAGCTTTGTATTTGCACCGCCTCTGGCAGAACACAGCCGGGTGCACCAGTACCTTGCGGACCCGGCAGGTTCTGCAAACTGCGTCTGATCTGGTCGGAAAAACAGGACCGGTGAACGTAAACGAGAGGCTACAAAATTTACAAAACTTTTGTATTCTGACCTGGCCTGGAAGTAATGTGGCGGTCTGTAGATTGCTGAGCGAGTTCAGATTGTGAATTCCAGTCTGTCAGGCAGGTCAAATTCAGAATGAATAGGTAATGCAGGGGTTACAGCATCATTGGTTCATAAAGTGTAATCTGCAAAAAAAGCCTCCCCGGTTTTACCGGAGAGGCTGATAATGGCAAGGCCAGATGCTTTTACTCTGCGGCGGCGGCAGCGGCTGCCCCGGCACCCCGGCTCTGATTTTCGACATTTACCTTCATTTCGTAGCGTTCAATGGCCTCGTTTAAATCCTGAGCGCACTGGGAAATTGTACTCACGGCCGTATCCACTGCGCCTTCCAGGTCCGCATCGGGTAAGTCAAACAACTCGATCTGAATGGAAGCCGCCTTTTCGATCAGTGCTTTCTGGCTATTCTGCACGTCCTGCAATTTGGTCAGTACGTGGTTCATGATGTCGGCTTTGGTCTTTTCCATAAGTTAAAATGCCCATTGACAGTCTTTGATATTCTCCAATGGTTTTGGTTTATTCTCACTTATACGACTTGGGTCAGGTAAGGGTTATCTTCAAACCGACAGCCGGTGTCAGCCCTGGACCAAAACCAATAGTTACTCAAAACGCCCTACGCTACCTTCAGACTGTGTTTTTCAAGGACACCGATGGCTTCGGCCACCAGTTGCGGATTTACCTGGTGTACTTCCACACCCTTGCCGATCTTTTCGAGCAGCATGATGGTCAGGCGGCCACCCAGGTGCTCCCGGAACTCATGGAGGCCCTGCACTATGGCCAGCTCACCGGAAGTGGTGCGGTCCGAAAGGGCTGGTGTGTACAGCGGAAAGCCAAGGGCATCCAGTACGTCCAGAATAATCTGTAAATCATTGTCACCCAGCATGCCGGCTAAGTTGGCGTACACGCAGTCCAACGCCATGCCGATGGCTACCGCCTCGCCGTGCCGGATTTCGTAATCAGTAAGCGCCTCCAGCTTGTGCGCCGACCAGTGCCCGAAGTCCAGCGGACGCGATGAACCTTTCTCAAACGGGTCGCCACCGGCAATGTGATCGAGGTGCATCTGGGCGCATCGGTAGATCAGGTACTGCATGGCGGGCATGTCGCGGGCCGCCAGGGCCGGCGCATCGTGCCGGATGCGGTCAAAAAAGGCAGCGTCTTTGATCAGGGCAACCTTGATGGCTTCGGAAATGCCCGACCGCCAGTCGCGGTCATTGAGGGTGGTCAGGAAGCTGAAGTCGTTGAGGACCGCAAACGGCGGGGCAAACGTGCCGAGAAAGTTCTTTTTGTGGAAGGCGTTGACGCTGTTTTTTACGCCGACCCCTGAGTCATTCTGCGCCAGCACGGTAGTGGGTATCCGGATCAGCCGCACGCCCCGGTGCGAAACTGCCGCTGCAAAACCCGCCATGTCCAGAAACGCACCGCCGCCCACGGCCGCAATGTAACTGTGCCGGTCAATTCCGTAGTCGTTGACGGCCTGCTGGATCTGCTCCACCAGGGCCGGGTCGTTTTTACAGGCTTCACCACCGGGCATCACAAGGGGAGCGGCCGCGAGGCGGATCAGGGAGGCGTATGTTTTGGCGTAGCTGGTGATTTCTGCCTCCAGCTGCCCATGATGAGCTGCCACGCCGCTGTCAATCACGAAAAAAATGCGGCGCGGCACAGAGTTTCCATCCTGCCGGAGTACGTCGGCCAGCAGAGGGTTTTCAGGCCGGAACAGACCATCCGTAAAATGGACCGGATACTGGAAAGGAACTTGAAATCGCTGTATAATCGGTTGCATGTCTTGATTAGCTAGAATTAGGGTGCTTTGCCCGGGAGTATATCTGATCAACAAATGAAGCTCCGGAAAAGTTGGTATGGGGCTCCCGTTGCCGGTACAATTGTAGTAATAGCCGTGTAAAGGCGCCGTTTACCGGGAATGGTAAACAAAAATCGGTTTGCAGCCGGACGTTACTCCTTTTGCAAACCGATTTCTGCGCATTTATTGCTTACATCCCGCTGGTGTTGAACCGGATCGTATCCAGAGAAAACAGGGGCTTGCCGCCCGCATTGGGATTCACGTACACAAAATACAGGTCTTGCATACCCGGGCTGGCAGCCACCGGGAAAGAAACCGGAGACGAAGCACTGGCCGGCACCTCGGCGGTTCCGAGCACTTTGCCATCCGGTGAACCAAGCCGCACCTCAAGCTTGCCTCCCGCGGTGCGGTCAGCCGAAGAGAAGGCCAGCACGTCAATGGAACTGATATCCGTCAGGTCTACTTTCCGGAAAGCCGCGTAAGAGCCGTTTTTTAATCCCACGGCTACTTCATTGCCTTCTGGTATTTTAAACTTCAGTATATCTTTCTGCGCATCAAACTCAACCGCCTTTACCTGTGGATTACGCAGATACACCGCCGTAGAGCCCGTCAGCGGCCGGACATTAGCTGATCCCTGATCGGTATAGGTGGCAGTGAGCGCAAATACTGTATTGTCCTTTTTCTTCGGATCGCCGGTTGGTGCAACCTTACCGCTGGGCGGGAGCGTCTTAGCTACATTATCTGTGCTGGCCAGCGACATGATCCACTTTACGACCTGTGTGGCATCGCTTTCCTTCAGCGTCGGGTGGGCCGGCATGGCTACTTCGCCCCATACGCCGGCACTGCCTTTGATCACCTTGGCGGTCAGGTAAGGTACAGCCTCGCGGTCCTTCTGGTACCGCTGGGCTACCTGCGTGAATGCCGGACCTACGGACTTCTCGCTGATCTGGTGGCAGGCTTTGCAGTCAAGGGTCAGCATGATGTTCTTGCCAAGCGTGGCCTCTGAAACCACCTGGTGACCCATGGAGGCTCCGGCAAGATCAATGCCTTTGATGTAATCGGTGGCAACGTACAGGTTGTTCATGTCCACCTTTTCGCCTTTGTCCGAAACTTTTACCTCGTACTCAACGGGCTTGCCGGGGAAATAGAAGCTGCGGTTGCCTTTGACGGCAATCTCCACTTTGGGCTGTTCGTTGCCGGCGTATACTTCTATCTGGCTGCTGCGGGCCGATAGCTTCTGGGGGTCTGCTACCTCTACACTCACCGGATAACCACCCGCTTCACTGAGGCTATATTGCAGGGTAGGCCCGGTGGTTTCTTTTTTGGTAGTGCCCACTGTCCAGACGTATGTCAGCTTATCTTTCTCCGGATCGGTGGCTTTTACCCTTGCAGTGAAGGAATAAGGCAGATTGCCGCTGGTTTTGTCTACGATCAGAGAGTCTGCTCTCGGCGGCCGGTTGCCGGGGAAGTAATCAATCCGGGCAAGGCCGGCATCAGGGTTTTTGCTGAACCAGCCTTTGCCGTATTCCAGCACGTACATCCGGCCGTCGGGTCCCATTTCCATGTCAATCGGAGCTGCAAACTGCGCACTGGCCATAAAGGGCTCCATTTTTTCATAATCGCCGTTGGGCTTCATCGTCACTACCTTTATCCAGGCGCGGATCCAGTCGTAGATGAAGAGCTTGCCGTTGAAATAATCCGGGAAGCGGGTTTCCTTCGGATACGCATCGGCGTAGTAGACCGGCCCGGCCATTGCGTTGCGGCCGCCGGCACCCACCTGCGGAAATTCTTTTGACTCGGCGTACGGATACCAGATGAAAGCCGGGGAAGAAGCAGGCAGTTGCGTCAGCCCCGTATTGTTACGGGAAGTATTGACTGGTTTGGCCGGATCAAAAGCCTCGCTGCTTTTACCCGTTGCGTAATCGTAACTGCGGTAAGGTGCATTGTCGGCAATAAACAGCGGCCAGCCGAAGTTGGCGGCTTTACGGGCCTGGTTTACTTCGTCATAGCCGCGTGGCCCGCGGGTGCCGGTGCTGTCTTCGCGGGCATCGGGGCCTACTTCACCCCAGTAGACAAAGTTGGTCTTTTTATCAACCGACAGCCGGTAAGGGTTCCGGTGACCCATCGTGTAGATTTCCGGCCGGGCTTTGTTGGTTCCTTTCGGGAACAGGTTACCTTCCGGAATTTCGTAGCTGCCGTCGGGCTTGATCCGTATCCGGATGATCTTGCCGCGCAGATCGTTGGTGTTACCCGAAGAGCGGCGGGCATCGTACTGCTCCTTGCCGGGCAGATTGTTCAGCGGCGCGTAACCGTGGTTGACAAACTTTGCCTTCGGCTCATTGAAAGGCGTGGAATTGTCGCCGGTAGAGAGGTAAAGCAGGTTGTCGTTGCCGAAGGCCATGGAGCCGCCCGTGTGGCAGCAGATGTTGCGCTGAGAATAAAACTGCAGCACAATCTTTTCGGATTTGGGATCAATGGCCTCATTCCGGTACTCGAACCGCGACACCCGGTTGACGGAAGTATCTATCGGGCTGTAGAAAACATATACGTAGTTGTTGCGGGCGAAATTTGGATCAATGACAAGGCCCATGATGCCTTCTTCAGCATTCACTTTGGGCACGGTGGCCTTGTGGTACACGTTGAGGTAGCCAACCTGCTTCACCTCTTTGGTTTTCTCACTGTAGAGCATCAGTTCGCCGCGGCGCTGGGCAATCAGCACGTCAAGGTGAGGCAGAATGGCCATTTCAGTGGGCTCGGTCTGGGTGCCCTGCGTGAGTTGGGTCTTCACGAACCGGTTTTCCTCGGGAACCCGCTGGCTGCGGGCTTTGCTGTAATCCAGCGGCCTGGGGTTGTCGCCGCCCATGACGTATTGCAGGCCGCCCCACAGGTGCTTGAGGAAAAGGTCTTCGGTGTAGGTTTCTTCGGTGTGACCAAAGTTGGTGTAGAATGCCCGGCCGCCGTCAAACTCGTGGTACCACGCCATGGGGTGGTTGTCGCCCATCTTACCGTCCTTGTAGGTCTTCTCGTCAATCTTGATGAGCACATTCACGTCCGTGTTGAGGCTCTTGAAGTCGTAAAATTCATCGGTGCGGGTCCATTTTTTGGGCAGGCCTTTGGTGGAGGGGTGCTTGCGGTTGACCACGTGAGCGGTGCCCTGCTGCACGTTGGGGTTACCGGGGTGACTGGCAAAGTAGGCACCGGACAATTTATTGTACCAGGGCCAGCCGTACTCGGTATCAGTTGCGGCGTGTACGCCCACGTAACCGCCGCCGGCCTGAATATAACGTTCAAAATCTGCCTCTTGGGTGGGGTTCAGTACATCCCCGGTGGTGTTGAGGAAAACCACCGCCGCGTATTGCCTGAGATTTTCTTCCGTGAATTTTTCGGCATTTTCGGTGGTATCCACCTGAAAGTTGCGCTCCCGGCCGAGTTTCTGCAGGGCGGCAATGCCATCGGGAATGGAGGCGTGGCGGAAGCCTTTGGTTCGGGAAAACACCAGCACTCTGGGTGTTTCTTTGGGCCGGAAATACGCGAATACGCTGATCACGCCACTCACCAGCAGGCAGACTGCAACGATTCGCATAAGGGAGACTTTATTAAATTGCATTGGCAGAAAGTAATGAATTGGAAGTTGTAAGGACAGAAGTTAAGGTCTTAGAAACCAGCTTCTAATTTAACCAAATTGGTCCAGAAATAAAATTGGTTATTGAAATCATCCTATTGCCGGCCTTTAAGTCCACCAAATGGCTTATTCTCCATTGGTACAGGGCGAAGGGCATTTCCCGCAGTCGGCAGGGCAACGGGTATTTCTCGCAGATCGAACCGCAGATAAGCGCAGATTTTGATGGAATCAGCGAAAATCTGCGCCCTTATCCGCGGTTCGATCTGCGAGAAATAACGGTGAGCCAGTCACAAAAAAACAGGCCCCTCTCCGGAAGCCTGTCTTCTCTAAACAGCTTTCAATCCCGTTACACGTCGCAGATCTGAACACCCTGTTTCAGGGAGGCCAGCTTGTCATCGCGTTTAGGAATAAACTCCTGCCCCACATAGCCCTTGTAGCCGGTATCGGCAATGGCCTGCATGATGGCCGGGTAGTAGAGTTCCTGTGAATTGTCAATCTCATTGCGGCCCGGTACGCCGCCGGTGTGGAAGTGGGCAATGTACTGGATGTTGTCTTTGATCGTGCGGATCACATCGCCTTCCATGATCTGCATGTGGTAGATGTCGTAGAGCAGCCTGAAGCGGTCGGAGCCCACGCGTTTGCAGAGCTCAACGCCCCACGTGGTGCGGTCGCACATGTAGTCCTTGTGGTTCACCTTGCTGTTGAGCAGTTCCATGACCATCGTCACCTTGTGCTTTTCGGCGGTGCTCATCAGCCGCTTCAGGCCGGTGGCGGCGTTTTCGAGTCCCTGCTCATCCGACATGCCGTTGCGGTTGCCCGAGAAGCAGATGATCGTATTGTATCCGGCAGCGGCTACTTTCGGGATGACTTCTTCGAACGATTTTACCAGCTGATCGTGGTACTGAGGGTCGTTGAAGCCTTTTTCGATGCCCAGACCGGCACCCTGCGGCATGGCGCAGTACAGACCGTGCTTTTTCAGCACCGGCCACTCATCAGGGCCAAGCAGTTCAACCGAGTGCATGCCCATGGCTTTTACGGATTTGCAAAATTCGTCCAATGGAATCTTGTCGTAGCACCACTTGCAGACGGAGTGTTTGATGCGGCCCTTCAGAGCCGCTCCCAGTGCTTGTTCAGTCGCTTCCATACGTTGTGCCAGAGAGGGGAAAGTGGTGAATACAGCCGCAGTGCCGGCCATTTTCTTCAGCGCCGAGCGGCGGGAGGAGGTTGCCATAGGTAAAAAGTTGAGTAGTTTGGAGGTGAAAGGGCTTGGGAGCCAAAGAGTACAGGAGGCGTGTGCAGAAGTATTTTTTCATTCACTCCCAGGCACTGTAACTCTCCGGCTCCATAACTCTCTATATCTCTCTGATGCGGATGTTGCGGTACCAGACTTTGTCGCCGTGGTCCTGCAGGGCAATGCGGCCTTTGGGGTACTTGCCAAAACCTTCCCAGCCCTTGAATTTGCTGTTCGCCACCATCTTCTCCCATCCCGGGCCACTGGTCGGGTATTCGACGGTCTTTACACCGTTCATCCAGTGCTCGGCTTTGTTGTTTTTCACGATCAGCTTTACCTTGTTCCACTGGCCGGCGGGTTTGGTGGCCTTTTTGGCGGGAGGCAGCATGTCGTACAGGGAGCCGGCCGTACGGTTGCCGTTTTTGCCCTGCTTGGCGTCGGGGTGACGTTCGTCGTCGAGCACCTGCATTTCGGGGCCAGTGTTGTAGGTAGCCTTGAATTTGGGATCTTCGTGCACGTGGTAAATGATGCCGCTGTTGCCGCCTTCGGAAATTTTCCACTCCATTTCCAGTTCAAAATCGCCATACTCCTTGTCAGTCACAATGTCACCGGCACCACCGCCAGCCAGTGTCAGGGCACCGTCTTCTACTTTCCACAGGGGGGAAACGTCATTTTTCTGGTACGTGTGCCAGCCTTTGGTGGACTTGCCGTCAAACAGCGTCTGCCAGCTGCCTTTTTGGGTTTGGGTCGTCATACCGGAGTTGAAGGAGGCCGTCTGAGTGGCCGGTAAGCCATTCAGGGTACACCAGAGGTATTGTCCGAAGTTGCTCACGGTAGCAGTGCTTTGCGTGGAATAACTGAGCGTAAAACTGGTCAGGACTACCAGGCATACGGCCATAGCCGCAAAACGGAATGGGATGTTTTTCATAGAGAGAACAGGTAAAAGAGAATATGAGGATTTGAAATTTTGCACTTTTTGCCAAAGTGCTCTACACAAACTTAAAAAAAACAGGAGCATAATACTATTTTTTTGTTCCTGTTTTGCAATTTTCTCCCGTTGCGGCTATTGCAGCCCCAGCACCCGCTTATTGAAACTTTCGTCGGAACTGGTACCGGCAAAATCATCGAAAGCCTTCTCAGTCACCCGGATAATGTGACTTTTGATAAAATCTGAACCTTCGCGGGCACCGTCTTCAGGGTGTGTGAGGGCACACTCCCATTCCAGCACAGCCCAACCCTCATAGTTATACTGGGTCAGTTTGCTGAAAACAGAGGCAAAGTCTACCTGTCCGTCGCCGAGGGAGCGGAACCGGCCGGCTCTTTCCACCCAGCCCTGGTAGCCACCGTACACGCCCTGACGGCCAGATGGATTGAACTCAGCATCCTTGACGTGGAACATCCGGATGCGTTCGTGGTAAATATCAATGTAGTCAAGGTAATCAAGCTGCTGCAGCACAAAGTGACTTGGGTCGTAGAGCAGGTTGGCGCGGGGGTGATTGTTTACGTGCTTCAGGAATATCTCGTAGGAGACACCGTCGTGCAGGTCTTCGCCCGGGTGGATTTCGTAGCAAAGGTCTACGCCGGCTTCGTCGAAGACATTGAGGATGGGCAGCCAGCGGTTGGCCAGTTCCCTAAAGCCGGTTTCGACCAGTCCGGCCGGACGCTGCGGCCAGGGATACATAAACGGCCAGAGCAGCGCACCGGAAAAGGTGGCATGAGCCTTCAGGCCGAGATTCTGGCTGGCTTTGGCGGCGTATTTCAGTTGCTGCACGGCCCATTCGGTACGGGCCCTGGGGTTGTTATGGTACTGAGCCGGCGCAAAACCGTCGAACATGGCATCGTACGCCGGGTGAACGGCCACCAGTTGCCCCTGCAGGTGCGTGGAGAGTTCAGTGATCTGCAGACCGGCACCGGCTACAGTGCCTTTTATTTCATCCGCGTAATCTTTGCTGGTAGCGGCTTTTTCCAAATCAATGCAACGGGCATCCCAGGAGGGAATCTGTACGCCGATGTAACCAAGGTCGGCGGCCCATTTGCAGATAGAAGAGAGCGAGTTGAAGGGGGCAGCATCGCCCATGAACTGCGCCAAAAAAATAGCAGGTCCTTTGATAGTCTTCATGATCGGCGGAATGGATAGTTGGATAGTGGTCTGGCAAGTTTAAAGAATCTTTGGGCAAATTGACAATTGAAAATTGATAACTGACAATGGAAAATGACAACTCCCCGGGAGATGCTTTGCGGGCAGGGTTACCGGGTTTCCTTCCTGTCTCCCCGGCTACCCGATCAGCAATTCAGTCATTCAATTATTATTCCGGCCAGTCTATTTTATGAAAAATGGCTTTCAGCGAAATCTGGTTGCCGATGGTTTGCAGCCGGATGGTGGCGTCCATTCCTTCAGTGAGGGAGTACAGCCAGTGGTGGTCATCCTGCCGGAAGTACGTTTCGATGACGGGTTCAGTCTGGGAAACCAGCACGTATTCGCGGAAAGTTGGCAAGCTTTGGTACTTTTTAAATTTGCGGCCCCGATCATAAGATTCAGTGGAGTCGGAAAGAACCTCCACGATCAGCACCGGGTTCCGGATCACGTCCTGCCGGCCGGCGGCAAATTCGGGCCTGCCGCAGATGACCATTGCATCCGGATACACGTATGATTTGTGCTCCGCTACATCCACTTTTACATCGCTGCCGACGGCGGTGCAGTTTTTAGAATCCAGTAATTCCTGCAGTCTCCGCAAAAAATTACCGGCAATGAGCCCGTGCCGGTAGGTTCCGCCGGACATGGCAAAGACCTCGCCGTTTTCGTACTCGTGTTTCTCTTCGGCAGTCTCCTCAAAAAGCAAATACTCTTCGGGGGAATAAAATTTTTTATCAGGCAGCGCATCTCCCATAACAGATCCGGTTTACTCAAATATACCAAAACCTGATTTCGGATAAACTCCTAAAAAGTCACCAGTTGTAAGTCGTTAGTCGTAAGGGGCAGTGCCGGGAGGTGGCAGTTGGCAGCAGACACGCAGCCAGTGAATGACGCCGGTGTTTACGTACGCCAAACCCCTTACGACTTACGACCGGCAACTTACGACTTCTATTGCGCCGTAAACCCGCCGTCAACCGCAATGGCGGCACCGGTTACAAAAGTGGCATGGTCTGAGGCCAGCCATAGAATGGCCCCGGGTACTTCTTCCGTTTTGCCCATGCGCTTCATGGCGTGCATATTGGAAATGGCCTGATGCAACTGGTCGTCGTGATCCAGGCCGGCGTTCTGAAGCATCGGCGTCTCGATGAAGCCGGGACACACGGCGTTGACCCGGATGCCGCGCGGGGCATATTCAAGGGCGGCAGTCCGGGTGAGGCCGATTACGCCGTGCTTGGCCGCCACGTAACCCGGAGAGCCCATAAATCCGACCAGCCCCAGTACGGACGACACATTGATGATGCAGCCTCGTTTGGCCTTTAACATTTCCTGCAGTTCGTACTTCATGCACAGGAACACTCCCGTGAGGTTCACCCCGATCACCTTGTGCCATTCCTCCTCCGGATGCTCATCCGTATGGACAGCAGCGCCACCGATACCGGCGTTGTTGACGGCGATGTCAATTTTACCAAACTTCTCCACCGTCTGCCGGATCATCGCCTGCACGCTGCCGCTGTCGGCTACATCGCAGGTAACGAAGAGGCTGTCCTGGCTTTTGGCTTTGATTTCTTCCAGTGCGGCCTTGCCATCTTCTTCCGAAACGTCGGCGGCTACTACTTTGGCACCTCTTTCGGCAAACGCAAGGGCGGCGGCCTTTCCTATGCCCGAAGAGGCCCCGGTAATCAGTACTACTTTGTCTTTGAAATCCATATAGTGGTGGTTGAAGGTAAATGCTGTCCACTTCTACGGAGAAAAGAGCGTCGGGATAACAGGTAGTGAAGAAGTTTATGCGGGAAACAAAATTATGGCCTCTGTCGCTTTCAGGGCTAACGGGTGCAGGACAAGTTTAGTTTCCCGCAGATTGAACCGCAGATATGCGCGGATGAAAAGCAGTATCTGCGAGAACTATCCTCAGCGAAGCTAAATAATCAATGTCTTTGAAAACTTGTCTTATACCCAGGCTAACCGCTGACAAGTCAAAAGCCACTCCCCTAAAACAGACTTCCCTGCACGGCCTGGGCACTGATGCGGGGCTCCGCCAGTCCGAGGTTGAACTTCTGGTTCAGCAGCCGGATCAGGTAGAGGGACAGATCCGGGGAGAGGACGTTGTCAGGCTGGTGCACAAAAAAGTACAGGCTTTGCAGACCAGCGGCAAACCATTCCCCCAGCCGCCCGGTCCACTCTTCGATGCGCCGGAAATCGGTCGGGTGCAGGCCGTTGCCCACGAAACGGATAAAGGCAACCGGCGTAGTCAGCCGCATGTGCAGCACGTCGCGCCGTCCGGCCACGTCGGTAAGGACCGTACTGATGCCCAGCTGCTCCATCTGCCGGAAGGTATCTTCCACCAGCGAGGAAGGTTTGAACCAGTCTTCGTGCCGGAATTCGACGGCAACCGGAATCTCCTCCGGAACCGTTTCCAGAAAATCAATCAGCACCGACGCCTGCCGGGGCGGGAAGTAAGGCGGCAACTGCAGAAAAGACGGCCCCAGATGTTCAGCCAGGCCCTTGATGGATTCGATAAAAGCACCCGCCGGTGCATCGGCATACTGCAGCGCCAGATCATGACTGATCTGCTGCGGCCATTTCGGGCAGAAGGTAAAGCCTTTGGCCGAAACTGTCCGCCAGCGGTTAATCGTGGTCACATCCGGAATCCGGTAGTGGGTGGTGTTGAGTTCAATGGTGTTGAACTGCCGGGAGTAATGGTAGAGATAATCCTTTTCCCGGGCAACGGAAGGGTAAATGCGGCCGTTCCACTCCCTGCAGGTCCAGACCGGGCAGCCGACGTATACCTGTGGTTTTGGTTTCCGGAGAGCATCAGCCAGCACCCGGGCGGTCTCAGGGGCGTCCGGCGGCAGTCTGAAATCTACTTTTGATATATCGGATAGTTTACCGAAGTCCATTTTGTTGGTTACCTTTTGCCCATTACTGTTTTTTTATCTTTCTGGTTTTACTCATTTTTGGATTCTACAGGCATTACCCTTCATAAATCCTTACCCCAAAGCCGTATGTGGAAAGAAGAAGACAACAAGTTAAAGAAATCCTTTCAGTTCGGGGATTTTACGGAGGCTTTTGCGTTTATGACCAAAGTAGCCTTTGCTGCCGAAAAAATGAACCATCATCCCTGGTGGGCCAACGTATACAACCGGGTAGATATCGAACTGAACACCCATGACGCCGGCAATATCGTAACGGATAAAGACCGCAAACTGGCGGAGAAAATTGATAAGATTTACGGGTAACTGCTGAATTGTTGCTTTGCTAAATTGTTATAGAGTGGTATGGCCAAGTGGCCGGATGGCTGAATTGTTAAATTGTTGCATTGCTGAATTGTTCAGCTATTCAGCCTTCAGCCATTTAACAATTTAATCATACATCCTATGCCGCCATCCCTGTACCTGGTCCCTACGCCCATCGGCAATCTGGAAGATATTACGCTGCGGGCCATCCGGGTGCTGAAGGAGGCCGATGTGGTGCTGGCGGAGGATACGCGCAATACGGGCATGTTGCTCAAACACCTGCAGCTTTCAAAGCCGCTGCAGAGCCACCATGCCTTCAATGAACACCAGACGCTGAATAATCTGGTGGAGCGGATGAAAAAGGGGGAGAAAATGGCCCTGGTGTCGGATGCGGGTACGCCGGCTATTTCGGACCCGGGATTCCTGCTGGTGCGGGCCTGCCTGCAGAACGGTCTGGAAGTAGAGTGCCTGCCCGGTCCCACGGCGTTTGTGCCGGCCCTGGTAAAATCCGGGCTGCCCTGCGACCGTTTTACGTTCGAGGGATTTCTGCCCCAGAAGAAAGGCCGCCAGACGCGGCTGCTGGCCCTGGCGGAGGAGGAACGGACCATGATTTTTTACGAGTCGCCGCACCGGCTGGTGAAAACGCTGACGCAGTTTGCTGAATTCTGGGGAACTGACCGGCTGGCCTCCGTGTCGCGGGAGCTGACGAAATTATTCGAAGAAACTGTAAACGGTACCCTGAGTGAGATCATCACTCATTTTGCCGGTAAAACTGTAAAGGGAGAAATTGTCATTGTGGTCGGGGGTAAAAATGATTAAGTATCTTCTGTCAACTCTTCTTTTTTTGCTTTTGACCAGCATTTCACCCGGTCAGCAGCAGCATTTGGTGCTTTCGGAACTGGCGGAAGTGAGTTTGCTCACCCTCGGGCCGGGAGAAGAGTTATACTCCAGCTTCGGGCATAGTGCGCTACGGATACAGGACCCGGTCAGCAGCCTGGACCGGATTTATAATTTTGGCACCTTTGATTTCAACGAGCCTGGCTTCTATACTAAATTTGTCCGCGGGAAGCTGCTTTACCGACTGTCAGTACAAAATATCTCCGGTATGCTGGCAGAAGCTCAGTTTCAGAACCGGACTTTAACCGAGCAGACCCTGGGGCTGAGCCAGGCGCAGAAACAGCAACTGTTTTTGAATCTGGAAACCAATGCCCTTCCCGAAAACCGGTACTACCGGTATGATTTTTACTACGACAACTGTTCTACCCGGCTCCGGGACGCTGTAGAAAGTGTGTGTGGCAATGAATTGCTGTTTAAGGGTGAGGCTGCAAAGACACTCTCTTTCCGACGATTACTGGACCCGTACCTGGCAGAAAAGCCTTATGCCGATCTGGGTATGGACCTTGGTCAGGGTATGCCAGCTGACCGCCACGCTGACGCTTACCAGTCTATGTTTCTGCCGGATTACCTGATGGCTGGTTTTGGCTCAGCTACTCTGTCACGCGAAGGGAAAACGGAGCCGCTTGTTAAAAACACCCGTGTTTTGTATCAGGCCCTTCCGGTAAAGCTGCCGGGCCGGAACTTCTTTCCGCCAGTGGCGTTGACCGGAACAGTGCTGATGCTGGTAGCAGGAATCACCTTTTGGGATTACCGGCGCGGAGAACGCAGCGTGTGGTTGGATGTAATTTTGTTTTTATTATCTGGTCTGGTGGGGGCGCTGCTATTGTTTCTCTGGACAGGCACTGACCATGTGGTTACAGCCCGTAACTGGAATTTGTTGTGGGCTCTTCCGACTCATCTGCCAGTCAGCTTTTTTCTTCTGAGGAAAAGAACCGGCCAGTTGGTAAAATACTACCTTTTTGGCAGTGGCATGCTGGTACTTCTGCTATTGCTGATATGGTCGGTTTTGCCGCAGAAACTGGACCCGGATTTAATTCCTTTTATTGCTGCTTTGGCGATCCGTTCCTTTTACATTTCGGTTATGCAGCGAAAACAGACAGCCTCAGCTACTATAGAGGTTAAAGCTTAACTTACCCAGAGAGTGGAATCTAAGTTTATTAATAACCGCCTGTATTACTGGCTGCTTGCCATTGTGAGCAGTGTACTGCTTTCGCTGGGCTGGCTGGTAAAGCCGCTGGCGTTTACGTTGCTTTTTGCGTTTGTGCCGCTGCTGCGGCTGGAGTCCAGCATTCTGTTCCGGAAGCTGCCGCGGCCGGGCCGTACATTTTTTGGATACGCGTACCTGACTATGTTCTTCTGGAACCTGCTGACCACCTGGTGGACAGGCAATACCCTTGCCGCCGGCGTGGGCACCATTGCCGGTGGTATTTTTGCCATACTTGCCAACTCGTTGCTGCAGTGCATTCCGCTGTTGCTCTTTCACTTTACCAAACGCGCCGCCGGAGTGCTGACTGGCTACCTTGCCCTGCCCGTTTACTGGATTGCCTTTGAATTCATACACCTGAACTGGGATCTGTCGTGGCCGTGGCTGACCCTGGGCAATGGGTTTATGTATACGCCCGAGTGGGTGCAGTGGTACGAGTACACCGGCGCACTGGGTGGTACGCTGTGGATATGGGCGGCTAATCTGCTGACCTTTTTTGCCCTGGTGCGGCATACGGGCATTTATTCACGCACAGCCAAGGCCGGCGCCGACTTCTACGTGATTCTGGTGATGATCACGCCGATCATCATTTCCTACTACCTCTACAACACGTACAAAGAACAGGGACCTACGGCAGAGTTTGTGGTGATTCAGCCGAATATTGACCCGTATACGGAAAAGTTTGCGGACACCCAGAATTTCATTCCCTTCGATGAGCAGGTACGCCGTTTTATTCAGTTGACGGAAAAGCAGATCACCCCAAAGACAAACTTTGTACTCTGGCCCGAAACCGCCATTGACGGCCTGTATTGGGAGGAAAGGATTGAGAATGAAGAAATTATTGGTCAGATCAAGGCTTTCGTGCAGCGGCATCCGCAGATCAGCCTGCTGACCGGCGTTACCAGCCTGCGTCACTATGAAAGCAAAGCCGAAGCCACGCCCACCGCCCGGTTCCGCGCTGACCTCGGGTACTTCGATGTGTATAACACGGCCCTGTTTGTACGTCCCGACCAGCCGCTGCTGTTTTACCATAAATCAAAGCTGGTGCCGGGCGTGGAGATACTCCCTTATCCGGAAGTTTTCGGCGTACTGACCGACCTGGTGTTCAGCTTCGGCGGTACTTCGGGCGGCTACGGCCGGCAAACCGAACGGACCGTTTTTCAGAACGAGGCCGGCACCGGCATTGCGCCGGCTATCTGCTACGAATCCATCTACGGCGATTTCATGACCAGCTACGTGCGCAACGGGGCTGACTTTATTACCATCATCACCAATGACGGCTGGTGGGGCAATACGCCCGGCCACCGCCAGCACCTGGCCATGGCTTCCCTGCGGGCCGTCGAAACCCGCCGGAGCATTGCCCGTTCCGCCAATACCGGTATTTCGGCATTCATCAACCAGCGGGGCGACATGCTGCAGGCGACTGGGTATTGGGAAGAGGCAACAATCCGGGGAGAGTTGCAGCTAAACCGCGAACTCACTTTTTACATTCGTCACGGTGACTACATCGGCACTTTGGCAGTGTGGATTTCGCTGGCGGGTATTCTGTTTGCTCTTGTCACCGGACTATCCAAACGGCGGATGCGGCGCGTAGCGGCCAAAGTGTAACGGGTAGTTGTTTGTCTCAATATTCACATAACCCAACAAAAAAGTGAATCTGGAATCCATCAGCAGGCAGGTAGCGCAGCTCAGCCGCGAAGTAGGTCAGTTCCTTCTGAAAGAAGGAGCCGGTTTTGACGTAGCCCGGCTAGAGTACAAAGGCGTAAACAACCTGGTCTCCTACGTAGACAAGGAAGCCGAAAAAGCACTGGTAAAGGGCCTGCGGGATATTCTGCCGGAAGCTGGTTTCATCACCGAAGAAGGCACCGTAATGGAAAAGTCCGAAATTTTCAACTGGGTGATTGACCCGCTTGACGGCACCACCAACTTTGTGCACCAGGTACCGCTGTTCTGCATCAGCGTAGGGCTGATTGAGGGGCAGGTGCCGGTTGCCGGTGTTGTGCACGAGCCGCACCGCAATGAATGTTTCACCGCCTGGAAGGGCGGCGGCGCGTACTGCAACGACCAGTCAATCCGCGTCTCAGCGGTGAAGAAGCTGGAAGACAGCCTGCTGGCAACGGGTTTTCCATACGCGGAAGGCGACAAGATGGAAATTTACCTCTCGATTCTGAAGGAACTGCTGCGCCGTTCGCACGGATTACGCCGGCTGGGTTCGGCGGCCATTGATCTGGCATGGGTGGCCTGCGGCCGTTTTCAGGCCTTCTACGAATATAACCTCAATCCCTGGGATGTGGCGGCCGGCGTACTGCTGGTGCAGGAGGCGGGCGGCGTAGTGACCGACTTCAAGGGCGGCGACAACTTCGTATTCGGCGGGCAACTGGTTGCCTCCGGGCACATTCAGCAGGAGTTGCTGGACGTAATTGGTATGCACTGGAAGGGATAGAGAGTAACCTTGCAGAAAAAAGCCGCACTCAGGTGAATGTAAATGAAGCTAAACCCGTTATACTACCATAAAACCACTACCGTCATGCACCATCAGCCAAAGGCCGCATCAGGATTCTTATCGGGAGCAGGCAGGTTGATTTCCAGAATTCCTTATGCAGAAATGCCCGCTTACCTCGTTTTGGGGTTGATTGCGCTGATGGTGTCTGTCATTGGCTAACTGGCCGAATTTATTCAATAAGAAGATTATGATTGAGCAAATAGTCATTTTTCTGATCTTCCTTTCAGCGGTTACATACCTGTTTAACACGGTGCGGAAGAGTTTCAGTGCCAAAAGCGGAGGCTGTGCCAAAGGATGCGGAGGCGGCTGCAGCACCATTGACTTCAGCAAGATTGAAGCGGAGATGAAAAAGAAGAAATTAGAAATGGCCGGAAAGTAGGTTCTACTGAACACTCCACTTCCGGTTGATAAACAAAGAAGCCATCCTTGTCTGAAGGATGGCTTCTTCTTTTATTTCACTTCTGTGTGTGGGTTTAATTTGCCGGTGCGGCAATGGCAATGCCTTCCACGTTGCAGTTATAACCCTTGTAGGGAACGCACTTTCCTTCCTTGTTCAGATAAAATACCGATTCGCCTTTGCTCACTTTCACCAGACCGTCGGCGAAGTAATGGATTTCGTCGTACTCGGCCAGGATTACCAACTTGCCCGTCTGGTCAATGAAACCAAACTTGCCTTTGATTTTTACCCCAGCCAGTCCTTCGGAAAAGTCGTAGGCCTCATCAAAGTTGGTGGGGATCACCACTTGATTCTGGCGGTTGATGTAGCCCATCTTGTCGCCTTTCCGCACAATCGCCAGCTCGTTTACGAAGGGGTACACTTTATCGTAAGTCATCGGGATCACCGTTTTGCCGGTTTTGTCAATGAAGCCCTGCTTGTCGTTTTTGGTGGCTATGGCCAGGTCGCCGGAGAAATGCGAAACTTCGTCGAAGCTAAGGGGGATGGTTATCTTCCCGGCGCGGTCAATAAAGCCCCACTTGTTGTTCTTCCGCACCTTGGCGAGGTTATCCGAGAAGCTGGATACTTCGTCGTAGGGCAGGGAAATCTTCACCTCGCCATAATGGTTGATCAGGGCAAACACATCATTCGTTTTCACCAGCGCCAGGCTGTCCGAGAAGGAAGTGGCATAGTCGTATTCAAACGAAACAGCTACCCGGCCGCTGCGGTCAATGAAGCCAAACCGGCCGTCGCTTTCTACCAGGGCCAGTCCTTCAGAAAAAGAAGAAATGTTGTTATAAAGCAGGGAAGCCATCTGGCGGCCCTTGTTGTCAATCAGCAGCCAGTGATAACCTTTTTTCACAAGCGCCTGCCCATCCATAAAGGGCGATACTTCTTCATAATTGAGGGCAATGGAAACGGCACCGGCTTTGTTGATGTATCCCCACTTATTGCCCCGGCGTACACCGCACAGGTCTTCTGAGAAATATAAGATTTCATCGTAGGCCAGCGGGATCACCGCCATTCCTTTTTTATCAATGAACCCCTTCTTACCCTTGCGCTCCACTATAGCCAGTCCTTCAGAGAAGGAGCCGGCAAAGTCAAATGTGGCCGGAATTACTACTTTGCCTTTTTTGTCGACAAAACCCCATTTCCTGGCTTGCTCGAAGCGGGCCATGCCTTCCACGAAGGAGGAAACGTAGTCAAATGAAAGCGGGATGATCTCCCGGCCCGTTGTGTCCACAAAGCCGGACTGGCCGTTTTTTACGACTTTGGCCAGCCCGTCGCGGAACTCGTAGGCCATGTCGTATTTAGGAGTTACCAGTTGGGTATTGGTAGCCTGATCTTTGAAACCATACAGGCCGCCTTCGGCATAAGGTATTTTCTGCTGGGCATGCACTGATACGGCAAGGGCTCCGCACAAAAATGTGTGCAGCATACCCTTCAGTCCTGTCCGGACTGCCGGCATGGTACCGGGAGCGGTGAAAATTTTCATATAAGCAATTTTTATGGAGGCAGATTGGCTGAAAAAGACCATAGCTGGTTGAAGGCTATATGGCTGAATACTGCCGGAGCCCATACGGGGAATCGCGTACGCGCGGAAGGACGTAAGAAAGAGAGAAAAAGTGTGCCGGAAATGAAGTAAATTTTACCGGCAATGCCGGAAACTGACGCACCGGCGTTCGACAAAAGAGATATTTTGTTCGATAAGAATAGCGGAAGTAACGACTAAAAATTTACCCCCATACTTGAGTACCTTCGGTGCAGTTGCGGCACATCTCTACCTGATCCCGGGACTGCAGCAGGGTCTGGCGAAAATTGCGGTAGGGTTGCCCGTTCCATAATTGCCGGAAGGTATCTTTCTGTAGGTCACCGAGTTGGTAACGGGCATCTTTGTCAAAGCAGCAGGGTACCACCGCGCCGTTCCAGGTGATTACGCAGCTATGCCACATCTTCCAGCAGTGATTGAGCAGATGATTTTTCACCCTATAGCTGCCGTCAGCATTTTTACGATACCGTGAATATTCTTCCAGCGTAGGCAGCAATGGTGAGCCCTGCTGGTAATCATAGATCTGGGCGGTTTTGAGGCCGACTGAATCCACGCCCAGTTCCCGGGCCAGCTTTTTTACTTCCCCGATCTGGTGTTCGTTGGGCTTCACCACCAGAAACTGAAAAACCACGTGCGGCGTACGGGAGCGGAGTTTCTTCTTCCATTTTATCACGTTCCGGGCTCCTTCCAGCACCTTTTCCAGCTTGCCGCCAACGCGGTACTGCTGGTAAACCTCCTGCGTAGTGCCGTCTACGGAAATAATCAACCGGTCAAGACCCGATTCTACGGTTTTGCGGGCATTGGCGTCGGTCAGGTAATGGCCATTGGTGGAGGTGGCGGTGTAAATTTTCCGGGAAGCGGCGTAACTGACCATTTCCAGAAACTTCGGGTGCAGGTAAGGTTCTCCCTGGAAATAGAAGGTTAAGTACAAGAGGGTGCTGCTCAGTTCATTGACGGTGCGCCGGAAAAAATCTTCGTCCAGCATGCCCGTCGGGCGGGTAAAAGACCGCAGGCCACTGGGGCATTCGGGGCAGCGCAGGTTGCAGGAGGTAGTAGGCTCAAAGGCGATGCTGACCGGCAGGCCCCGGTGTTCGGCTTTGCCCGTCAGCTTTGAATAGTAGTAACTGCCCAGCACCTGCAGGCCGTTCCACGCCCGGCGCGGGGTAACTTTAGTCAGCAGGTTCAGCGTATCCGTAAGGGAACCGGGCATGGGCAGGGTTTGTCAGAATCGGGATTTGTCGGAATCAGGATGCGCAAGATTACCGGATTATCCGGATTCAGGTACCGGTCATTTTTCTTTATTGGAGAATCTATAACACTACTGCCCGTACTGCTTTCATTACTACCAGGACCGCACGTAGATTTCACGGAATGTTAATGGATTTAACTTATTGGGAACTGACGAAATATTTTATAATTGTATCACCAAGTCCTTACTCCCGTTCCGGCCTGTTCCGGCTGATACTGGTAAACCTTAACCGGAAGTCTCATGTTCACCATCCTGTTTCCTACTGATTTTTCCGCACCAGCTGCCCATGCCCTGCAGTACGCCGTGTCTCTGGCCGAGAAAATAGCGGCCAGAGTGGTGCTTTTCCACGCAGTGCCCGTACCGCTGCAGGACCCGAATACCTTTTTTAAACCCTCGGAGATATACAGCCGCGATGAATCACAGGCTAAGCTGGAAGCGTTGAGGGCCCAGGTGGTTACCCGGGTTCCCTGCGACACGGTGCTCAAGGTGGGCTACTCCGTCACGGAGCTGACCGATTTTATGGAGGAGAATCTGGTGGATCTGGTGGTGATCGGCACCCGTGGCGCCGGTGATACACCCGATACGCTGGTGGGCAGTACCACCGCCGGCCTGATCCAGAAATCAAAAAGACCAGTGCTGGTAATTCCGGCCGGGGCCTCATTTGTGCTCCCGCAACGGATTGTGCTGGGTGCCGACCTGAAAGAAACGGCCCGCACCTCACTTGAACCGCTGATTGCGCTGGCCCGGCTCTTCAGAGCGGAAATACTGGTGGTAAATGTAACTTCGGATGCCAGCGAACTGCCGGAGGAAAAAGCGGTGGAGGCGCTGAAGCTGGAAGACTACCTGGAGGAGGTACCCGCCTCGGTACACGTAGTGGTGGACGACGAAGTGTACGAAGCCATTGAAGATTTTGCCTTGGCGAACAATGCCCAACTACTGGCAGTGGTAGCCCGCCGGCGTGGGTTCTTCGCCTCCTTTTTCCACGACAGTGTTACCCGTAAGCTGACGCTGCATACTGACCTGCCGCTGCTGGCGCTGGTAGAATAATTGCAGAGTGAAGAAAAATGCCTTGTCACCAGAATGTCTATTGTCTCATGTCTTACGTAGGGCTGCTTATTCTCCTCCGTGTAGATGACGGCTGGTCAGTCTGCTTTCCGTAAGTATCCGCCTGATGGTCATGAAGCGACGCCGGTAACCGGGCCTGGTCAGAGAATCGTATTTGACGTAAGGTGCCTGGACACCCGACGAAGAGTGGATAAACTTGATGTCGTCGCCTTTGTTTTTCACAATGATGCCGGCATGGCCAACTTCCTGGCTGTCTTCACTGGTGCCAGTAAAAAAGATCAGGTCGCCCGGGCGGGCCGCGGCTTCAGATACTTCTTCGCCTTCCCGGATCATAAACTGGGTAGAGGGCGGTAAGTCTATGCCAAAGTTTTTAAACACGTGCGCAATGTAGCCCGAGCAGTCAAACCCGTCGTTGCCCTGCCCCCGGGGCCGGTAAGGCGTACCCAGGAAGGTAGCGGCATAATTCGCAACTTCATCACCTAGGCCCGGTCTGGGAGGCAATGAATCGGCCCGGAAAGCAGGTTTTACTTTCTGCTCCGGGTCTTTTTCCGGCGCGGCGTCCGGTTCAGGCATCACCTCTTCCCGTACTTCCTGATCGGCTGGCTGGTCGTACGCCAAAGGTGTTGTGCTGTTCTGGCTTTTGCCCCACTGGTACCCCACGGCCAGGCCGGAAAGGAAGCCTACCAGCAGCAGGACCAGTATACCAATTATCAGAGGCTTGATGTCTTTTTTGCCGTGCCACCCACCGGGCAGGTAACTACCGGTCTGATTGAGGGATGTTGCGCTCATAAGCTTGGGAATTTTGGCTCGTAATCTGTTCTTTCAATTGAATGGCCTGGATCTGTTTCTGGTCCAGGCCGTAGATGTCATGGCGCATCTGCAGCCGGTTCTGTTCATCTACCCACGCGGTATGGTACGTAATGGCAATCGGCACCTTATCGTGCAGATCCACCCGCTTCGGCTCTTTTAATTTCGTGTATCGGACCAGTTGTTCACCCGTCCAGCCCGGGTTGCCAGCCAGTACATAGTTTACAAGTTCATCGGGCTGCTCCACCCGGATACAGCCGTGACTGACGGCCCGGTTGTTTGCCTCGAATAAATGAGATGCCGGTGTATCATGCAGGTAAATAAACAACGGATTAGGCAGCATGAACTTCATCCGGCCCATCGGGTTGTCGGGTCCCGGCTTCTGCACAATGCGGTATTCAAACGTTGAGGCCGGCATATTGCGCCAGTTGATCTGCCGAGGATTCAGTTTTTTGGCATTCAGCGTATCCCAGCTGTCGTACAGCACCATGTTCCGCTTTTCCAGGTAGCCCGGGTTCTGCTGCAGCATGGGCAGGATTTCGCGGCGGGCAATGGTCAGCGGAATCGTCCAGTCGGGGCTGAACATAATGTATTCCAGCGTATCCGTAAAAATGGGCGTGGCCGCGTACTCATCGCCCACGATCACCCGCATATCCATGGTCTGGGCCCCGTTTTCGTACGCCTTCAGCCGGGACTCAGGTACGTTGACCGTCAGGTATCTGTCGCCGGAGCTTTCGGGCCTCCAGCGGAGGTGTTCCATGTTGATCTGAATGGTTCCGATTACTTCCTCCACCGGCCGGTTCAGTGCCTTCAGGGTGGCTTCGTCCAGCATTCCGGTTGTGTCCAGGCCGTGTAATTGCTGAAACTGCCTCAGGCGGATGCTTTCGTCGATGACAGGGATTTGCCGGTTGTTGCCGGAGCCTGATGCAGCCGCAGAGTCTGCCAGTCTATCGAAAGCGAGTCGTTGGCGCAGCAGGGCATTGTTTGAGTTCAAACTGCTTCTTTGGGTGCTGTTGCCTGCCGAAACAGCGGCCCAGCCACCGCCTGCCGCAATTTTGCGATAGCGGGCCAGCTCATTTTTAAGCAATGCATACTGAGGATGATCCGGCGAAAGTTTCTGTAAGGATTGCCGGATGTTGTTATTCTGCAAGGCGTTCTGCAGATGTTCATTCAGGTCCATTTGTCGGGGGTGGGCAATCCAGTTGGTATCAATGGTGTGCGGGTCAAGGCGGCCGGCAAGCAGGTGCGAGGCATATTTCAGGTACTGGGTTGTAGCCAGTATTTCCAGCTGTTTGGTTGTTTCGGGACGGTTGGCTGCCGAATCCTCCTTTGCAGCGTCCCGCAGGCGCTTCAGTTCAGTTATCTGATAGATTTTGGGATCAAGGCCTTCCGCTCCGGCGCTGTCCAGTGCCACAATCAATGAATCAACCAGCGGAAGAACAGTGTCGCCACGGCTCCAGGCCGTTTCGTAATTGCGGCTGCTGTAAAACCTTTCCAACTCCTGCTGCTGCAGGGGCCTGAGTTCCTGCTCGGTAAAAAAGCTGGTGCCTTTTATGGAGTCAATGCCTGCTCTGAGGGGACTTGTGGTCTGGCGCTGCCCTTCATTGCCATCTCCGCTTCCACAGGCAGCCATCCAGCAGGAAGCTACTACTCCTAAACCGTAAGCCAGCAGATTTCTTCCCTTTTTCATAGGCCGTTATACGTTGGAAAGGGATCTGAGTTCCCGGACAGCTGCTGATCACACCCACTGTAGCCATAAAAATACTTCTTGACTTGTACTGAAGTATTTAATACTATTGTGATATCAAAATACTATCATTATGATAAAGGAGAAAAACTACAGTACCATTTCCGGTTACGTAATGCTGCTGGTGCATCTGGCGTTGCCGGCAGCGATCTACCTGGTGCTGGTACAAGATCTGCTCTGGCTGGCCATTTTGTTGGGCGTAATCTGGTTGTTTACACTTTTTGGCTATTTTATCAATAACCCGAATCAGTCAAAGGTATTGCTGCTGTTTGGCGCCTACAAGGGTACCTCACGGGACGTAGGTTTGCGGTGGACCAACCCTTTTTACACCAAAAAGCATATCTCTCTCCGGGCACGTAACTTCAATGGCAGTACGCTGAAGGTAAATGACAAACTTGGCAACCCCATTGAAATTGCGGCCGTACTGGTGTGGCAAGTGCAGGATACGGCCAGGGCCATGCTGGAGGTAGACGACTTCGGGCAATACGTGGTAATCCAGAGCGAAGCAGCCGTGCGGCATCTGGCCAATACATTCCCTTACGACAACTTTGAAGACGAGGTAGTTGACCTCACCCTGCGGGCCAGTACGGAGCAGGTAAATGAACTGCTGGAGCATGAACTGAACGCACGGCTGGCCCGGGCAGGCATCCATGTGCTGGAAGCGCGGATCAGCCACCTGGCCTATGCCCAGGAGATTGCCGGAGCCATGCTGCAGCGACAGCAAGCCACTGCCGTGGTTGCCGCCCGCCGTCAGATTGTGGAGGGCGCCGTCGGGATGGTAGAGATGGCACTTGAGCGGCTTTCCGAAAAGCAGATCGTGAATCTGGATGAGGAGCGGAAGGCGGCAATGGTCAGCAACCTGCTGGTGGTGTTGTGCGGCGAGAAAGGTACTCAGGCGGTTGTGAATGCAGGTACATTACACCATTGATATGGCATTGATATGGCGCAAAAAAAACCTTTTGTACTGCGGCTTAATCCCGAAATGCTGAAGGCACTTGAGAGGTGGGCGGAGGATGAATTCCGCAGCGTAAACGGGCAGATCGAATACCTGCTGCAGCAAGCCCTGAAAGAGAACAACCGGCTGTACACGGCAGAACCGGATCAGATGGAGGAGGGCGGGGAGGAGAAAAGTCCCTGAGAAACAGATGCCCTTAAAATGGAGAAGCCTGCTGTTGAGCAGGCTTCTGTAGGTTTATCTCGTAAATTAGCTGGCTAAGGGTTGTTGCGGATACACATCATCAGAAATGTCGCCCGGCTTCACCGGATACTTCTTCATAATGGCCTGCACCGCCTTATCCACCTGCTTCTGCAGACGATTCACATTGTCTACATCACCTTCGACAGAACCGCGCCAGATCAGTTCATTGCTGCGGTTATCGATTACGTCAAGCACCAGCGTACCGGCGGTATAGGTTTGCTCCCGGTTAAAGCCATTGCCACCCCAGGGGCCTCCCCACGCACCGTAACCGTAGTACGGCCAACCCCAACCCATCCGGAAGGGCATCATGCCCCAGCCGCCGTAGAAAGGATAAGGGCTGTAGTTGCTGTAGCTTTGCTCCTTCTTTTCAGTAAAGGTATGGTACTTCACCAGCAGATCAGGTTGCGCCTGACTTTGGGCAATCCCCCTTTTGGCAAATTCCTGCTCTACTGCATATTTGATGTTCCGGTCAATCAGTTGGCTGTTGTACACCGGATTTTTCACTTTCACTTCGGCGGGCAACCAACCGAAGGTTCTATACTGGCTGAAATTGGCACTCCGGTCAAGATCTGTGCTCACCAGCGAAGCACAACCACTCAGACCCATCACAAGGGCCAGAGCAATTACTAAATAACTTCTCATGAATGAACGATTAAAAATGTGAAAAAACATATAAACTGGTTACATTATATCAACACTAACCAGCGTAGTAATCGTTCAATATAGAAAGGGTGTAATATGTTAAAAAGTGTAAAAAACGGTTTTAAAGCTGTGTATCGTTTTCGTACAGCAGATGATACATCAACGCTGGGGAAATTGTGATTATTGTATTATTTATATAAAAGCCTGACGGCACAGCTTTAAAGGCAAAAGATTATCAAACACAGTGCCAGAAATATTCTTCAGGATAAAAATAGACCGGAATGCTGCGGATGACCTGCTTTTCCGGATGTACATGCCTGACAGGATTGGGTAAGGCCAAGGGTTCCGGACTACCAGCGAAGCCGGCAGCAGGTAATTGCCAGTAACGAAAAAGCGTTGGATAAAGCATTCCCGCCCGGATTCTGAATCAACCGGGTCTGGTGCAGTGAGGTACACGTTATAAATTGCCGGGGCCCCGTCTGTAAACGGGGCCCCGGCAATTCTCAGGAAAGAAGTTGTTTATACATCCTGCATGATGTCCAGAATCACCTGTTTATTGACTGGCTCTTTTTCTTTATCCTTATGTCTGCTTAATTGTTTACGAACCGCATCTATGGCCAGGTCGGCGGCAGCTTCAAAAGAAGTGGCTTTTTCCCGGGCGAAAAGCCGGTTGCCTGGCACGTGCAACGTAATTTCAAATACCTTATTCACCCGGGTTTCATCCTTTTCCAGTCGCAGCACTACATCGCCGCTGATGATGTGCCCGTAGAAGGTGTCGAGCTTATCAGCTTTTTTCTGGATGAATTCAAGCAACTTCCGGTCGGCATCGAAATGTACGGATTGCATTTGAATTTTCATGGTACTGTAATTTAAGGGTTGAACATAGAAAAAAAGAGGTCGTTAATAAATTGGAGAGCAGCCTTGGGTCATAGAGAAAAATCAGGTGAGACAATAGTGAATAAATCCAAAGCTGAATTTACCCTTTCGGGTGCGCCTTTTCGTAGATTTCCTTCAGCTTGCTGATCGAGTGATGGGTGTATACCTGGGTAGCCGCAAGGCTGCTGTGGCCCAGCAGATCTTTTACCGCATTCAGGTCCGCGCCGCGGTTGAGCAGGTGCGTGGCAAACGTATGGCGCAGCACGTGAGGGCTGCGTCTTTCGTGCGTTGTGGCGAGATCAAGGTATTTGCGTACCAGCCGGTAAACCATCATGGGGTAGGCCTGTTTTCCCTCGTCGGTGACAATCAACCAGGGCTGGTCACAAGTAAGGGTTTTTCGGGAGTCCTGGTAGCGGCTGATGAGGCTGGCCAGGCTGCGGCTGATGGGAACTATACGTTGTTTGTTCCTTTTGCCGGTGACCTTGATGGTCCGTTCTGGCAAACTTACCTCGCTTTGCTTCAGGCCGGTCATTTCCGACAGACGCATTCCGGTACCGTACAGCAGTTCCATCACCAGCCGGTCGCGGACGCCGGTAAAATTGTCCGGAAAATCAAACGTGTCCAGGATATGATTCAAACGGCTTTCTTCCACGAAGGGAGGCAGCGGTTTACCCGTCTTCAGGGACTTCACCTTCAGGGTCGGGTCAACGGAGATGGTTCCTTTTTTGAGCAGGTATTTGTAGTACGCCCGGAGGGTGGCAATTTTCCGGTTTACGGACCGGGCACTCATGCCGCCATCCACCAGGGATACAATCCAGCTGCGGATGGCCGCAAAATCTGCTCCTTCCGGTTCCTTGAATTCACCGGAGGTTTGCAAAAAAGTGTTGAATTGAGTCAGATCGGTTTCGTACGAAGTGAGCGTATGGGGGCTGCACCTTTTTTCGTACTGGAGGTATTTCAGGAAGGATTCGATCATGCCAGTATCACGAAGCTTTACTCCTTCGTGATACTAACATAATGAAAAATAAATATAGTGCTAAGCTAAAGGCTTATGAATTTTCTTCGGCACGCATCTTTTCGCGGTACGCCGCACGGATCACTTCGCTTCTGCGGGAGATGGAAGGCTTCTCAAAGTAGGTACGGGAACGCAGCTCCTTCAGAACGCCGGTTTTTTCAAACTTCTTCTTGAACCGCTTCAGGGCTTTGTCGATAGATTCGTTTTCTTTTATGTTGATGATGATCATAGAGGTAATAAAGTCTTATGCCAAAAGGACTGCAAATTTAAGACAAAGGTTTCAAAATGCAAATGTTTTTCTTTTCAGGAGTGAGAAGTGAGAATAAAATCAGACTGCTCGCTTCTCACTCCTACTTCAATATATTCCGGGCAATTACCAGTTTCTGAATTTCCGAGGTGCCTTCTCCGATGGTGCAGAGTTTAGCGTCGCGGTAAAACTTCTCCACCGGAAAGTCCTTGATGTACCCGTATCCGCCGAAAATCTGAATGGCCTCGTTGGCCACTTTAACGGCGGTTTCGGAAGCGTAGTACTTCGCCATGGCGGCTTCTTTGGTTACACTTTCGCCGTTGTCCTTGCGCTGGGCGGCGTACCAGGTGAGCATCCGGGAGGCTTCGATTTCGGTAGCCATTTCGGCCAGCTTGAACGAAATAGCCTGAAACTGCGAAATAGGCTGACCAAACTGCTGCCGTTCTTTGGAATACTGAAGGGCCGCGTCGTAAGCACCCACCGCCGTGCCAAGGCTCAGTGCCGCAATGGAAATACGCCCGCCGTCCAGAATCTTCAGGGCCTGCACAAATCCGTCGCCGGGGTCGCCCAGCATCTGACTCTTGTGTACGCGGCAATCCTGAAAAATCAGTTCGGCCGTTTCGGAAGCCCGCATGCCGAGTTTATCTTCTTTCTTGCCCGCTGAGAAGCCGGGCGTGCCTCTTTCTATGACAAACGTGCTGGCATTGCGTGACGTGTTGGGTTCGCCGGTGCGGACCACTACTACGGCTACGTGACCCGATTTGCCGTGGGTAATGAAGTTTTTAGCGCCGTTGATGATCCAGTAGTCGCCATCCTGTACGGCGGTGGTGCACATATTGCCGGCATCAGAGCCGGTGTTGGGTTCGGTAAGTCCCCACGCGCCGATCCACTCGCCGGTAGCCAGCCGGGGCAGCCAGTTTTGTTTCTGCTCTTCGTTGCCGAACATCAGAATATGGTTGGTGCAAAGCGAGTTATGCGCCGCCATCGACAGACCGATGGCCGGGTCCACCCGCGACAGCTCCACGATGGCCGTTACGTATTCGGCATAGCCGAGGCCCGAGCCGCCGTAGATTTCCGGCACAAGTATGCCCATCAGGCCCAGTTCGCCCAGTTCGTGGAATACCTGTGCCGGAAATTCCTGCGTTTCGTCCCACCTCCTCACGTTGGGGGTAATCTTCTTTTCACAATATTGCCGCACCGTGTGGGCAATGGCTTCTAAATTTTCGGTTACTTCGAGCAGCATAGTAAATGGTATCTCCTGTAAATTTAACTAATATTGAGCGGACTGGTTCGATAAATTCAATTCTGTATTAATTGATTACAATTTGCTAAAGTAAACGATCTTAGGCAGATGAAGTTTATCGTGCTGGCCTGAATTGGCATAAACGGCTGTGCCGGATAAGGCCATGCTCTTAGGGCCGGAAAAACTTTATACGGTTACTTCCCGTGCGGCACAATACAAAATTTCACGAACCTGCGCATTGACTTTTTGAAAATGCCGCATCAGCAAAACGGGTACCCGGGATACAAGAAATAAAAATATTTTTGTTGCAGTGCGTTTTCCTGTGAATGGCCAGATCAGGCCCATACTTTTACACACCATTTCCCATTTGTCATCTGCTTATGAACCCCAAAAATTTTGCATTTCTGGTTCTTATTATTTTGCCTGTTCTGAACAGCCCGGCGCAAACGGCTCATGATCCGGCGCAGTGGGAAAAAGAAATTGCTGCCTTCGAACGGTCAGATAGCCTGCAGCCGCCGGTAAAAAAAGGAGTTCTCTTTGTGGGCAGTTCTTCCGTGCGGCTATGGGACGATTTGCCGCAGCGTTTCCCGGGCCAGAAAACCCTCAACCGCGGCTTCGGCGGTTCGTGGCTCTCGGATGCCGTGCATTACTTCGACCGGATTATACTCCCGTACGAACCCAAAACGATTGTGGTCTATTCGGGAGAAAACGATATTGCGGGCGGAAAATCAGCCCGGTTGCTGCTGAAAGACTTCAAGAAACTGCTCGCCCTCAAAGGGAAGCATCTGCCCGGCAGCAGACTGATTTTTATTTCCCTGAAGCCCAGCCCCAGCCGCTTTGCCAAAATGAAGGAGATGAAAAAAGCCAATCATCTGATCAGCGCGCGGATGAAAAAGAAAAAACGTGCAGTTTTCGTGGATGTATTCACGCCCATGCTGGATGCACAGGGCAAGCCCCGGGAGGAATTATTCCGCGCCGACCGGCTGCACATGAACAGCAGCGGCTATGACCTTTGGACGCAAATTGTCAGGCCACACCTTGATTAATTGACAATGGGTGCAGCCGGGCAAATCTGGATTTAAGAACCCTCTTCTGGTCATTTCCCGAACCTCTGACGATTCAACAGTTAAACAATTCAACCATATAACCACATATAACCATTCAGGTACAACCTCATTTGTCAGTACACCTAACACCTACTTACCATGAAAGCAGTCCAGATTTTTGAGTACGGCGGTCCGGAAGTAATGCAGTACCGCGAAGCAGACGTGCCCCAGCCGAAGGCCGGAGAAGCGTTGGTACGGATAAAAGCGGTTGGCGTCAATTTCATTGATGTGTACCACCGCACCGGCCGGTACCCCGGCAACCTACCCTTTACGCCGGGAATGGAAGGAGCCGGCGTGGTGGAAGCTGTAGGGCCGGAAGTAACGGAGGTGAAGCCCGGCGACCGGGTGGCGTACGCCATGCAACCGGGCAGCTACGGAGAGTACACAATCGTGCCGGCTGCTAAACTGGTGCCTGTTCCCGGCAACGTTGATGACCAGGCGGCAGCGGCCGTTATGCTGCAGGGCCTGACGGCGCATTACCTCTCGTACAGCACGTATCCGGTCCGCAATGGCGACACAGTATTGGTGCACGCTGGTGCCGGTGGCGTGGGGTTGCTGCTGACGCAGATGGCAAAGAAACTGGGGGCTCAGGTGATCACAACCGTGTCCGCGGAAGAAAAAGCCGAACTGTCCCGGCAAGCCGGTGCCGACCATGTGATCTTATATACGCAGGCCGACTTTACGGCGGAAGTAAAGAAAATCACACAGGGGAAAGGTGTACAGGCTGTGTATGATTCGGTGGGCAAAACCACTTTTGAGGGGAGTCTTAATTGCCTGCGTCCGAGAGGCTATCTGGTGCTGTTCGGGGCGTCCAGCGGACCGGTGCCGCCGCAAGACCCGATGGTGCTGATCAAAGGTTCTTTTTTCCTCACCCGGCCGACACTGGCCCACTACGCACTTGACCGTCAGGAGCTGCTGAGCCGGGCCGGGGATCTGTTCCGGTGGCTGGAAGATGGCAGCCTGCACCTGCGGATCGAACACAAGTACCCGCTTTCGGATGCCGCCCAGGCCCACCGTGACCTGGAAGCCCGGGCTACTACCGGTAAGTTGCTGTTGTTGCCGTAGATCAGTCGTAAGTCGTAAGGGGTTTGGCGGGAGGAAACCGGGGCGTCAGTCCCTGCCAACTGCTTACTGCAAACTTACGACTGGCGACTTACGACTCTGGACTTACGACTACCACTGCCATCAAGCCTACTCTGACTTATAGACTACGCCGTCCTTCATCACGAAGGTGACGTTGCGCAGCAGACCAATGTCCTGTAAGGGGTTGCCGTTCACTGCCACGAGGTCGGCTAGTTTGCCGCCTTCCACGGAGCCCAGCTGATCCCGCATACCCACCAGTTCGGCAGCCACTACAGTAGCCGACCGGATGGCTTCCATCGGCGGCATCCCGGCCTCGACCATGAACCCGAATTCCAGCGCATTCTTGCCATGCACCGATACGCCCGAATCCGTGCCGAAAGCAATCTTTACGCCAGCTTTGTAGGCTTTGGCGAAAGTGCCCTGAATCTGCGGGCCCACCGCCAGTGCCTTGGGCACCACCACCGGTGCGTAATACCCCGCTACTTTGGCCGAGTCAGCTACGGTGCGTCCGGCAAGAATGGTGGGTACGTAATAGGTGCCGTTTTTCTTGCACAACGCAATGGTTTCATCGTCCATGTAGGTGCCGTGCTCGATTGAAGTCACGCCTGCCCGTACCGCCCGTTTCATGCCTTCTGCGCCGTGGGCGTGGGCGGCTACCGTAAAGCCATAGTCTTTGGCAGCCTGCACCAGTGCCCGTAGTTCTTCTTCCGTAAACTGCGGGCCGGAGCCGTCTTTGGCCAGACTCAGCACGCCGCCCGTAGCGGTGATCTTGATCAGGTCAACACCGTCTTTGTACCGCTGGCGTACTGCTTTGCGGCAGTCATCCGGTCCGTTGACCACGCCTTGTTCTGGACCCGGATCACCCATGAGGTCGCGGCGGTAGCCGTTGGTGGGGTCGCCGTGGCCGCCGGTAGTGGCAATGGTTTTGCCCGAAGTGAAAACGCGCGGCCCCGGCACGTAGCCTTTGCTGATGGCGTTGCGCAGGGCAATGTTGGCTCCCGTACCGCCAAGGTCGCGTACGGTCGTGAAGCCTGCCATCAGCGTGGTGCGGGCGTGTTTGGCGGCTTCCAGCGCCAGATCGGCAGGGTTTTGCGTGAACCGGTTGATGGCACCGCCCTTGCTGGTTTCGCCTTCCAGGTGTACGTGCATGTCCATCAGGCCGGGCATTACGGTTTTGTTTTTGAGGTCAATTACTTTGTCGCCGGTGCCCGGGGCCGTGTAGCCGCGGGCCACCCGCACGATGCGGTTGCCATTGACAACGACCGTTACCTGGGAAAGTGGCTGGTTTTGCACGCCGTCAATCAGGCTGCCGCAGTGAAGGAGGGTTTGCTGGGCAAGGGAGGGGAACGCCAACAGAAAAAATAAGGCTGCAGTGTAGAATTTGTGCATGAGTTTTAAGAAGCCAGAAGTGAGAAGCGGGGAGTGAGAATGGATGAGGCTAGCTGGTATGGTCGGCCACGATCTTCCACTGGCCTTTGATTTTGCGCCAGTAAAGCGTAAAGTAGCCGGTGGCATTTCCTTTTTCGGGACGGGTCAGGAAAAACTGTCCGACCACAAAAGCGGCATCCCTGCCCGTTACGTCTACGCTGATGATCTCAAAGCGCAGCGTGCCGCGGGATGCCGGGTCCGGATAGTTTTTGCGGTAGCGGTCCAGGGTATTCTGCCAGCCATAAACAATGCCGTTTTTGCCAATAAACTTCAGGGAGTCTGACTGCCAGTAGCCCTGCATGAAGATTTCCATATTACCGGCGTTCCACGCTTTCGTTTGCGCACCGAGCACCTGTATAATGGCCCGGCGGTCGTTGTCAGACTGGGCATGCACCGGCAATACGGAAAGAAAAGAGAGTAGAGAAAAGAGTAAGATTTTAGCCATTTAAGCGGAATGTTGAAGCGGGCAATATACTGACAAATGCTCTTTTATTATTTATCTTGCTTTAGCTACAGGTGAAATCATTTTTACGCCTGATGAATGCCATCGCATATGAATAGAGTACAAAAAGGAACCTACCGGGCAGTGGTGTTTGATATGGATGGCGTGGTCATTGATACCCGCACCCCGATTGAAGCCTTCTGGCACCACCACGCCGAGGCGCACGGAATCTCTATCAGCCGGGAGGTAATGGAGGGCAGGATTCACGGCTGCCCGGCGCGGCAAACAGTAGAAGGCGTATTTGGGCACATCAGCAAAGAGGAGCGGGAGCACCTGCTGGAAGCCTGCGAAACGTTTGAAAACGGTTTAGACTACGTAGCCATGCGTGGGATTCAGCTTTTGCTCGGGCAGTTGAAAGACGCGGACATTCCCATCGCCCTGGTGACGTCGTCGCTGCCGCCGAAGGTGCGCAAAGTACAAGGCGTGCTGGGGCTCGAAGAAGCTTTTGCCGCCATCGTAACCGCCGATCTGGTGGAGCGGGGCAAACCTGATCCGGCCTGTTACCGGCTGGCCGCCCGGAAGTTGGGCTTCCATCCGGCGCAGTGCATCGCCTTTGAAGATGCGTACAGTGGCGTAAAAGCCGCAGCCGGTGCGGGCATGTATACGGTCGGCGTTGGTCCGGCGGCGCAGCAAGGTCTCCTCCGGGAAGCCGGCGCGCAGTTGCTGGTGCCTCACTTCGGAGAGGTAACGCTGCGGAAAGAAGAAAACGGACTGGTGCTGCAACTGACCTCTTCGGTTTTGTTGCCGCTATCCAGGGCTGATGTATAAACTTTATAAAAACAGATTACTGATTTTCATGATTTCCATTCAACTGATTGGCATTGTAGCGGGCATACTCACCACGGTTGCGTTTGTGCCGCAGGTATTGAAAACGTGGCGGTCCCGGTCGGCCAAAGACCTGTCGCTGGGCATGTTTTCGCTGTTTTGCGCCGGAGTAGTACTCTGGCTGGTATACGGCATGGCAACCAAAGACTTGCCGATCATTCTGGCCAACAGCTTTACGCTGATGTTGTCCCTGACGCTGCTGTATTTCAAGTTTAGTTTCAAGGATTGAAAGGACACCGGTGATGGGGATTACGAAAGCGTAGTGGCCGACCCGGACGGCAATCTGATTGAAATCACTATCTGACCGCGCCTGTTTCTCCTCCGGTTTTTGAGAAGATGTTCGCCCCGCCGGGAGGCTACGCAACCCCATATCCGGTTGTGCGTAGGATGAAGGTACTACAGTTATTCCGCTGTAGGTAAAAGCCTGGTGCTCATTCTAAACACAACCCTCATGCAATCCAAAAATGCTTCGATCTGGACCGAAAAGGCACAGTTTCCCTCTTTCCCGACCCTGAACAATGACCTTCAGGCGGAAGTAGCCATTGTGGGCGGCGGCCTCACCGGCATTACCACGGCTTATCTGCTGGCCAAAAAAGGCGTAAAAGTAGCGGTGCTTGAATCCGAAAAAGTGGGTTCGGGCACGACTGGTTTCAGCACCGGTCACCTTACCTCGTGGCTTGACGCCGACTACAGTTTCATTGCTTCCCGCTTCAGCAAGGAAACGGCGCGGCTGGTCGCCCAATCCATGAACAATGCCATTAATCTCGTAGAGAACATCTGCCGCCAGGAAAACATAGATGCCGATTTTGTGCGGCTGCCCGCTTACCAGTTTGCGGAAGATGAAAGTCAGGTGAAAGAACTGGAAGATGAGGCTTTTGCCACTACCGAAGCCGGTCTGATCAACCAGCTGATGGATTCGGTTCCCCTGCCGTTTTCCGTAAAGAGAGGATTGAAGCTCGAAGAGCAGGGCGAATTCAATGCCCTCAGATTTGTGGAGGGCCTGTCGCAAAAGGTCACGCAGCTGGGCGGACAAATCTTTGAGCAAACCCACGTAACGGATGTGGATGACAGCAGTCCCTGCGTGATTTCAACCAAAAATGGCCCTAAAGTAACGGCGCAGCACGTGGTACTGGCTACGCATACGCCCATTCAGTTCAACATCGTGCAGACCGAGCTGCTGCCGTATATGTCGTACGTGGTAGTGGCTAAATCAAACGGCCGGGCCATTCCCAAGGCCCTTTACTGGGATACGCTGGAGTTTTACCACTACATCCGCACGTACGAGGTGGACGGACAGTCTTACCTGATCGTGGGCGGTGAAGACCACAAGGTAGGGGAGCGCAGCGTAGACGAACACGAGCCTTTCCGGAAGCTGGAAGAATACATCCGCAGTCACTTCGGCAATCTGGAAATCACGCACCGCTGGTCAGCAGAATATTTTTATTCGGCGGATGGCTTACCGTACATCGGCCGGAGTCCGTTTGGCCGGAACAAATATATTGCCACCGGTTATACAGGAGACGGCCTGACGTTCAGTGTAGCGGCGGCAACCGTACTGTCTGATCTGGTCACGGAAGTCAAAAATCCGATGGCCCGCATTTATGATCCGGCCCGGTTCAACCTGTTGGCTTCTGCCACCGATCTGGCCGAGCAGAATCTGGAATTTCTCTATAAGTTCGTAAAAGACCGCTTTTCTACCGATGCAAAGGACGTAGCAGATGTACCCCGGGGCGAAGGCCGGCTGGTGCGGGTAGAAGGCCGGCAACTGGCCGTGTACCGCGACGAAAAGGACACGGTACATATGATGTCACCGGTTTGTACGCACATGCACTGCGTTGTGCAGTGGAATGGTGCAGAAAAGTCGTGGGATTGCCCCTGCCACGGCGGAAGGTTCCACGCCACTGGCGAAGTGCTGGTAGGGCCACCCGTAAAGGCCCTGGTCAAACACGAAATTCTCGCCAAAGACCAGTTGCGCAAAGAGTAGATAGGGCGAATATTTGAAGGAGCGCATGCCCGGTAATTACCGGCCAGCAGACGCGTCATCTGCACAGAAAGCCATTCCAAAGCGGAATGGCTTCTTTATTAAGTATAAGGTGCTGTAAATAAAACCCGCTAATTTTACCCATCCAACTTACACCCGTTTCCATTGGCACTACCACAGCCCATCGTTGACATTGCCGAAATCTGCGCCCGGAAGGGAGTCACGGAATTTGTGCTCTCTCCGGGTTCGCGGTGTGCGCCGCTGACCATTGCCCTGGCGCGGCATCCGCAGATAAAGACGAGAACAGTCAGCGATGAACGGTCAGCAGCCTTTATTGCCCTGGGCATGGCCCAGCAACTGGGGCGGCCCGTGGGGCTGGTGTGTACATCGGGTACGGCGGTGCTTAACTACGGGCCGGCAATTGCCGAAGCGTACTACCAGCACGTGCCGCTGCTGATTCTTACCGCCGACCGGCCTCCGGAATGGATTGAGCAGCAGGACGGCCAGACGCTGAACCAGCGGGAAGTGTACGGCAAGCACGTAAAAGCCAGTTACCAGCTGCCCGCCGATTACGTGCATCCCGACGCCGCCTGGTACGCGGCAAGGGTGCTGAACGAAGCCATCAATCTTGCCAGCCAATACCCCAAAGGACCCGTGCACATCAATGTGCCGCTGCGGGAGCCACTGTATCCGGCACCGGGAGAAGAAATCCCTTTTGGCAAGGTGCGGATCATCGAGCAACTAGCTTCGGGGGCTATCTTATCTCCGGAGCAGTGGATTTCGCTGCGCGAAGTATGGGACGACTGCGACCGGAAGCTGATTGTGGTGGGGCAGTATCCTGATTCGCCCGCGTTGCTGGAGGTACTGCGGCAGATGCAGTCCGAAATGCAGATTCCGGTAGTGGGAGATATTATTTCCAATACTCATACGCTGCCTGGTGCGTACCGGTATGCCGATTCTTTTCTGATGCGTAAAGAGGAGGCGTGGCAGGAAACTCTCCGGCCCGACCTGCTGATTACCTTCGGCAATTCAGTCATTTCCAAAAACCTCAAGCTGTTCCTGCGGAAAAATAAACCTGATTTCCACTGGCACCTGCAGCCGTCAGGCACGGCCGCTGATCCTTTCCAGACCGTTACGCACGTGCTGCCGGTGGGGCCGGAGTATTTCTTCGGCACTTTATTCGCAGACCTTGACTATCAGCATTTTCTGAGCGGCGACGAGGCGGACGGAGACGGAGCCTACTTCCGGGATTGGCAGAAAGCAGAGCAGGAGGCAGCCCGGAGGCTGGGAAAATTATTCCGGGGCGCTGCTTTCGGTGACTTTGGCGCCGTAGTGGAAGTAATGAACAGCCTGCCCGACAACAGTATTCTTCACGTTGCCAACAGCATGCCCGTGCGGTACGCCAACTTCGCGGGCCTGCAGCCGCAGCAACGGGTAGAGGTATTTGCCAACCGGGGCACCAGCGGCATTGATGGCTGCACCGCTACGGCCGTCGGTGCCGCCCTGCAGACCGGTAAGGTGGTGGTACTCCTTACGGGCGACGTCGCCTTCTTCTACGACCGCAACGGCTTGTGGCACAATTATCTGCCGCCCAACCTGCGGATTGTATTGCTCAACAACCACGGCGGCGGCATCTTCCGGCTGATCGACGGCCCGGCTGGTCAGCCGGAACTGGAGGAGTACTTCGAAACGAGGCAGGTGCTACGGGCGGAGCGTGCAGCCGGAGACTTTGGCCTGGAGTACCTGAGTTGCCAGACGCTGGAGGAATTACTCAAACATTTGCCCGCGTTTTTTGCTTCTGATGGAAAAGCCAAACTGCTGGAAATCGAAACCGACCCGCAGGTAAATGCGCAGGTGTACCGGCAGTTTAAAGAGTTAAATGGCGGCAGCGGGGCCAGTTTCACCCAAAATGCCAGCTGAGATTCCAGTGTTGACGGGCAGGTCAAAAGGTAATGGTTATATGGTCGAATGGCTGAATGGTTGTTGAGTTGACCATCCAGCCATATGACCATACAACCATTCAGCCATAATTACTTTTGTTATTTCAACTAACCGCTATTCATAACCCATATTCTAGTACTATGCAGTCAAATTTCGATTGGGAAACGATAAAAGAGTACAAGGAAATTAAGTTTCAGTACTTTGAGGGCATTGGCAAGATCACCATCAACCGGCCGGAAAAGCGCAACGCCTTTACGCCGCTTACCGTGCAGGAAATGATGGAGGCCATGGACCACTGCCGCTACGACAACCGCATTGGGGTAGTCGTACTCACCGGCGAAGGCCCTGATGCCTTCTGTTCGGGCGGTGACCAGAGTGTGCGCGGCCACGGCGGTTACGTAGGTGAAGACCAGGTGCCCCGGCTGAACGTGCTTGACCTGCAAAAGCAGATCCGGTCCATTCCCAAGCCGGTAGTGGCTATGGTGGCTGGCTGGGCCATAGGTGGTGGCCACGTGCTGCACGTGGTGTGCGACCTCTCCATTGCGGCTGACAACGCGAAGTTCGGGCAGACCGGCCCTATGGTGGGCAGCTTCGACGGTGGCTTTGGTACCTCTTACCTCGCCCGGGTCGTGGGCCAGAAAAAGGCCCGCGAAATCTGGTTCCTGTGCGATAAGTACAATGCTCAGGAGGCGCTGGATATGGGATTGGTAAATAAAGTAGTGCCTTTGGCGCAACTGGAGGAAACCACCGTAGAATGGTGCAGGAAAATACTGGAAAAAAGTCCGATTGCCCTGCGGATGCTCAAATCAGCCTTCAATGCAGAGCTGGACGGGCAGGCAGGCATACAGGAACTGGCTGGTAATGCAACGCTGCTGTACTACCTGACCGAAGAAGCAAAGGAGGGCAAGAACGCCTTTATGGAAAAGCGGAAGCCGGATTTCTCGAAGTTTCCGAAGTTCCCCTGATTCACATCTGGCACGAAAAGCCCGTAAGTGTAATTGCTTGCGGGCTTTTACCATTTTGACCGGACGAGCTCACCATTTTTTGGCAAAGGCAACGGTCATAAGTGCCGGTGATGGCTGTTCTGACAGAAGAAGAGGTGAACAGGTGGTGCTAACGGCTGCACGCTGAAAAATAGTAATTTTCGTTCAGTAGTTGTATTATACTTAGTTCAGAAGATGATGGCCCTATAATTGCATAAACATCTTAAAGAAAGAAACGGCAGTGTAAAAGTCTGCCTGGCTTGCTTTGGGTAACTTTTTTGTATATTTGATTTCTTCCAAAAGCCATGACTTGTACCCATCCGGTTTTACGGGAGAAAGTCTCGCAGAATAAGACTTATCCCATTTGTTTTAAAACATTTTAAATAAAATTAAGATAAGCACTTTATTAAAGCAACCCGACAGGCAGAAGTGAAGTATATCCCACCTGACACCAACAGGTCCGACAAGCAAAGGCGCTTGCATATACCCTTCCAAAGGTCAAGTTTATGATAGATATGGTCACCTCAAATAAAACAGAAGTAGTTGTAAAGCAGGCTACTTCTGACGACATACCGAATATCCTCGATGTTGCCAAAGCTACCTGGGAGCCAACCTACCGGGAAATTTTGTCAAAGACGCAGATTGATTTCATGTATGATGAAATCTACACGCCTGCTTCTCTTGAAAATCAGATGAGTGAGCAGGAGCACACCTTCCTGATTCTGTACAAAGGTGATCTGCCCGCAGGTTACGCTTCTTTTGGCTTCAAATCCAACGGAGATAAAAAGTTTATAAACTGCACAAACTCTATATCCGGCCCGAACTACAGGGAGGTGGTCATGGTCGTATCCTGCTTACTGCCGTGGAGAAAGAAGTACGGCACCTCGGCGCTTCCACACTGGAGCTGAACGTAAACCGGTACAATCCGGCCATCCGGTTCTATGAGCGTTGTGGCTATTCGCAGTACAAGGTAGAGGACCTGCCGATGGGAGAGTTCTGGATGAATGACTTTGTAATGCGGAAGGAACTGCGCTGAAAAGAAACTATTTTTAACCCTTGATTCGCATTTAAAATAAGAAGCCTCATGAAAGATTAATTTCATGAGGCTTCTTTTGGCCTGCCCGGAGCCTGCAAAGTTGTCGTTGGCTATGCTATTTTCAGCAGGTAATAGTTTTTGGCCCCTTTCTGTACCAGCAAAAACTTCCCCTGGATCAGCGAAAAATCTGCCGGCTGATCGGGTTTCTCAACTTTCACTTTATTGACCCGGACGCCGCCGCCCTGAATCATTTTCCGCGCTTCACCTTTAGAAGGGAATATCTGAGACTCCGTAACGGTAGAAAGTAATTCAGTTATGTCTTTTGCGCCGTTAAGAGTGTCTTTCGTAATCTGTATCTGTGGCACGCCTTCACACACTTCCAGCAGGGTGGCCTCATCTATGCTCTGCAGTTCGTCCAGCGTTGATTTGCCGAACAGCAGGTTGCTGGCCCCGATTGCCTTCTGCGTGGCTTCGGCACCGTGCACGCGGGTGGTGATTTCCTGCGCCAGTGCCATCTTGGCGTTGTTTGGATTGGGATCATTTTCCAGCGCCTCGATCTGCCCGCGGCCAAAAAGCGTAAAGACCCGCAGCAGCTTCGGAATCTCCCGATCAGCCACAGTGCGCCAGAACTGATAAAATTTGTATGGCGATGTCATGGTCGGGTCCAGCCACACGTTGCCGCCTTCACTTTTGCCGAATTTATTGCCATCCGCTTTGGTCAGCAGGGGAGCCGTAAGCGCAAAAGCATCGCCCCCGTCTTTGCGGCGGATCAGTTCGGTACCGGCCGTGATGTTGCCCCACTGGTCGGAGCCGCCCATCTGCAGTCTGATGCCTTTGGTCTTGTACAGGTGGTAGAAGTCGTAGCCCTGCAGCAGCTGATACGAGAATTCGGTAAAGGAAATGCCTGTTTCCAGCCTTTTCTTTACGCTGTCCTTGGCCATCATGTAATTTACCGTCAGGTGCTTGCCCACTTCCCGCAGAAATTGCAAAAAGCCCATTTCCCGGAACCAGTCGTAATTATTGACGATTTCCGCTGCATTGGTACCGCTGCTGAAGTCCAGAAATTTCTCCAGTTGCCGGCGGGTGCTTTCCTGATTGTGGCGCAGGGTTTCTTCGGACAAAAACTCCCGTTCGGCCGACTTTCCCGAAGGGTCGCCGATCATGCCGGTGGCTCCACCGATGAGGGCCACCGGTTTGTGACCGGCCCGCTGAAAGTGTACCAGCAGCATCACCATGGTCAGGTGGCCGATGTGCAGGGAAGACGCCGTCGGGTCAAAGCCAATGTATCCCGGCGTCATTTCCTTCTTCAATTGCTCTTCCGTACCGGGCATTACGTCGTGGAGCATTCCCCGCCAGGTGAGTTCTTCAATGAAATTCTGCATGGGCGCAAAAGTACGGATCTGCCGCTTATTCTACCCGAAACACGTGAACGGGCAGGTTACCGGGATTCAGCTCTACGTAATTCCATTCGTGGTGCCAGTTGTACCGGTTACCGCTCAAAAGATCATTTACTACGTATGCATTGCCCGGCAAAATGCGCAGAAACTGAATCGGTACCTTGATCCAGCCGGCCTGTACGTGGTGCGGGTCCAGGTTGACGACCATCAGCATCCGGTTGGTACCGCTTTCGTCCACTTTGGCGTAGCACAGCAACTGCTGGTTATCGGTTTCGCCGAACTGGATATTCCAGGTAGTCTGCAGGGCCGGATTTTCCTTCCGGATCTGGTTGATGCGGGTAATTATCCGGCTGATTTTGGTTTCGCGGGTCCAGTCCCAGAGTTTGATTTCATATTTTTCGGAATCAAGGTACTCTTCCTTGCCCGGAGCAGTTGGCGTATTGATACCAAACTCATACACCGGGCCGTAGAGGCCGTAATTGGAAGACAGCGTTGCCGCCATTACTACGCGGGTGACAAATGCAGGTTCGCCACCGTTTTGCAGTATTTCGGGCAGAATGTCGGGCGTATTGGGCCAGAAGTTGGGCCGGAAGTATTCCCGCTGTTCCGTCTTGGTGAGTTCGGTCAGGTACTGGATCAGTTCGTACTGGGTGTTGCGCCAGGTAAAGTAGGTATAGGACTGATTGAAACCGATTTTGGCCAGCCGCTCCATAATGCGCGGCCGCGTAAAGGCTTCGGAAAGAAAAATAATTTCCGGATGCTCCTCCCGTACCTCCCGGATCAGCCACTCCCAGAAGGCAAAGGGTTTGGTATGCGGATTGTCTACGCGGAATACCGTTACGCCTTTTTCGATCCAGAAGTCAAAGATGCTCTTCAGTTCATGCCATAAGCTTTCCCAGTCTTCGGTTTCAAAATTGATGGGCAGCACGTCCTGGTATTTCTTGGGAGGGTTTTCGGCGTACTGCACCGTACCATCGGGGCGCCACTTGAACCATTGCGGGTGATTCTTTTACGTAAGGGTGGTCAGGGGCGCACTGAAGGGCAATGTCTATGGCAACTTCAATGCCCGTTTCGTTGGCTTTACGGACAAAGTCAATAAAATCTTCCATCGTGCCCAGGTCTGGATTGATGGCTTTGTGGCCGCCTTCCGAAGCACCAATGGCCCAGGGTGAACCAGGTTCACCGGGTTGTGAAGTAACAGAGTTGTTGCGTCCCTTGCGGAAACTGCGGCCAATCGGGTGAATGGGTGGCAGGTAAACAATATCAAAACCCATCCGGGCAATACGTGGCAAAATACGTTCGGAGTCTTTGAAGGTACCGTGAATACCGGGCTCCTGCGCTGTAGAACGTGGAAAAAATTCGTACCAGCTGCTGAAAAGTGCTTTTTTGCGTTCCACTTCCACTACCAGCACTTTGTGGTACTGAGTAGCCGAGCTATGGTCAGCGTACTGGTTCATCAGATTGGTTACGTCGGTGCTGAGGGCAAGGCTTACCAGCGGTGATGCCTCCTGGGGATCTTTCAGCTGACCAGCCCAGTGTTGCAACTGATTGCGGTTCTGGTCGCCGGCGCGGTCGGCGGCTTCCCGGAGCAACTGGGCACCGATCATCAGTTCTACCCGTATATCCTGCCCGGCGTCGAACTTTTTCCGGAGACCCTTCTGCCAGGTAGTAAAATGATCTACCCAGCCCAGCACGGTATATTCATATTTGCCGGTAGCTTCCGGCGTGAACCAGGCTTCCCAGTGATCATTGCCGAGAGAAGTCATCGGCAGTTGTTCCCACTTTTCTGCATGGAGAGGCCGGTACAGCAGCATCGCCTTTACTTCATCATGTCCGTCGCTGAAAACGTCGGCGCTTATGGTCAGCTTTTCGCCGATGGCTCTTTTCACCGGAAAACGTCCGCTGCCGATCTGGGGACTGATGTGCTCAATAACAACTCTTTTTTTGCCTTCCAATTCTCTCATGTGGGATATTTACGGTTGGTGGTAGTCAGATTTCTGAGGCCGGTCTGAAAAAGCAGAATCGGGGTGGCTAAAATAGGTACATAAATCGGCATCGTCAACCCGGTGCGGCCTTTTTCGGCTCAAGTAGTTTTACTTCAACTATAAATGGAAGGTTCACCCTTTGCGGCCTTTATTCGTGATCCGCTCGGTTTTTTTGGTGCGAATCCATTGAATGTACTTCCGCAGCCGGTCGGCCCTGCGCAGGCGTTCCACCGAGTAAAACTCTTTCTGTAGTTCCTTATTGGTGAAAAGAGAATGCAGCGTGACGTGGCAGAGCTGGCATAGCGGGACCCTTTCACCGTACCGGCCGCCTTCCTGCTTTGGAATCAGGTGATGAAGGGTTACATAACTTACCTGGCGCTCACAAAGGGCACATTGGTATTGGCTTTCTGGTGCTGGCTGGTACATATCCGGTCACGCAGTTTTTACTAGTCAGAAAGGAAGAAAAAGATAATTACCTAAACGTAAATAATTCTTTGAACGGGAAATACTGCGTTTTGGTAGCGGGATGGATAGGGAGCGGAACAGGTGGCTTCAGGCAGAAAAAGCCAGATAGAAGAATAATCACGGAAAAGTATAAACCTCTTTATATGCTTCAGCGCTGGCTGCTCAGGCCGAAAAAAAATCTCCAAATTCACGGGATAACTTTGTATTGGAAGGCAAGATTAGCTTACTTCGTGGAACTGATGCGTGCTTTGGTCGAAAAGACCGGACATGTACTCAATCCAATTTGTAGTTTAGCCCTTGGTAAAGAATTATCAGCAACAGGATGAGAAGAACAATCAGCAACAAATTAGCAGTCGCCTATGTAAATGAACAGGCAACCATCGCCGTGCAGCAGGAATGGTTGGCTTCCGGATGTGGCGTCCCGGCAGTGAGTCTGAGCAAGGGAGAATTTTACGTGAAGTCTCTGGCCAGTCTTTCAGTCTGCAGTCAATTGCTGCTTAACAATGCCCAATTGAAGGAAATGAATTACAATAAAATAAAAATGCTGCATTCACGGATCGGCGAAGTGGCTCTGCGGATTCAAAACTTTAAAACTTTTCTGAAACTGGCCGCAAATAGGCCCGGCAACGAACAGCCATAAGCTGGGCTGACTTCAGTAAAAAGCCGGCGTGTAGTTATACACACCGGCTTTTTACTTTTTATGCCTCCAGCGCCTTTACGCCCGGCAGCTCTTTGCCTTCCATATATTCCAGCAAGGCTCCGCCACCGGTAGATACGTAAGAAACCCTTTCACCGAATCCGAGGTTATTGATTGCTGCCGCTGAATCGCCGCCGCCGATCAGGGAGAAGCCTCCTTTTTCGGTAGCTTTCACCACCGCCTCAGCAACCCGTATGGTGCCGCGGGCAAAGTTGGGTAACTCAAATACGCCCATCGGGCCATTCCAGAGAATGGTGCGGGAGTCTTCAATAATTTTGGAAAAGTCAGCCCGGGATTTAGGCCCGATGTCGAGTCCCATCCAGCCATCCGGAATGTTGTGGTTGTCTGCTTCCTTCTGGCTGGCGTCATTCTTGAAAGCATCCGCAATGATTGAATCCGCCGGCAGCACCAGATTCACGCCTTTCGCTCTTGCCTGCTCAATCAGTTGCCGGGCAAGGTCTACTTTATCGGCTTCGAGCAGCGAGTTGCCGATGTTGCCTCCCATGGCTTTGATGAAAGTGTACGTCATGCCGCCGCCGATGAGCAGATTGTCCACGCGGTCGAGCAGTTTTTCGATGATGAGGATCTTGTCTGATATTTTAGCCCCGCCCATGATTGCCGTAAAAGGCCGTTCCGCGTTTTCGAGCACTTTGCGGGCATTGTCCAGTTCCGCCTGCATCACGTAGCCGCACACTTTATCCGCAAAGAACTGCGCAATTACCGCCGTAGAAGCGTGGGCGCGGTGAGCAGTACCAAAGGCGTCGTTCACGTATACATCTCCCAGGGCGGCCAGCTTTTCGGCAAAGGCGGCGTCTCCTTTTTCTTCCTCCTTGTAAAAACGCAGGTTTTCCAGAAGCAGTATTTCACCGGGTTTCAGGGCAGCCGCTTTCTTGCGGGCTTCATCACCGATGCAGTCATCGGCAAACCTGACCTGAGTCTGGAAAATATCGTCAAGGTACTTGACCAGATGCTTGAGGGAAAACTCTTCCGAAGGACCACTTTTCGGCCGGCCTAGATGCGACATCAGAATGACTGCCCCACCTTCCTTACGGATTTTGTTGATGGTCGGTATTGTAGCTTGGATGCGGGTATCGTCCGTTACAAGAAAGTTGTTATCGAGCGGGACATTGTAATCTACCCGGACGAGGGCTTTTTTACCCGAAAAGTTGAACTGGTCGATTGTTTTCATATGATCGTTGAAAAGGGTTTCCAGAAGTCAGACAGTCTTTTGTACTGCGGTTGCAAAATAAGGTTTCCAGTAACTCAGGACAAATGGGAATTGCAGTTGGTCAGTTGGCGGCTGCCCGGCGGATACGGTCATTTACGGCACGGCCAAGTTCTTTTTCCAGCAGTAGTTCGGCATAGATCACGTCCACGGACAAGCTATCCAGGTAACGCAGGCCGGCAAACAGCCGCTGAGCTGCTTCCGTAACGCTTCCGCTACCGGATAAAATAAACTGATTCTGCGCCGGAACGGAGTGATGCGGATGCTGAAAGGCAAGAATGCCAATCCGTTCGGGAGCGTGCCGGGACAACAGTTCCGGCAGGCCCTCTGTTTGCAGCGGTTTTCGGGGCGCATAATGGCTTTTGAGCATACCGGGGGCCCTGGGGTTTGATGAAGAATGAGCTATTATCTTCACCCTGCCCATGATTTTTTCAATCTCTTCTACCGGTATACCTCCCAGCCGGTAAATGACGGCTTCGCCATCCCCAAAACCGACAATGGTACTTTCAATGCCTATTGTACAGGGACCGCCATCCAGAATATAGGGGATTTTATCACCCAGCTGAGCCTGCACATGGGCTGCCTGAGTAGGACTGATGTACCCAAAGGGATTGGCGCTGGGAGCAGCCAGAGGAAAGTCAAGTTCGCCCAGCAATTGCCGGGTCAGAGGATGCGCCGGAATGCGCACGGCTAAGGTATCCAGCCCGGCAGTGACAAGATCAGGGATTACGTCCGTTTTTGGCAGCAGCAGGGTAAGCGGACCTGGCCAGAAATGCGCTGCCAGTTTCAGGCCGGCAGCAGGAATTTCCTGCACAAAATGACTGATCTTTTCAATACTGCTGCTGTGTACGATCAAAGGGTCGAAGGTTGGCCGGTTTTTGGTTTCAAAGATCCGGGTCACCGCCTGCAGATTCAACGCATTGCCGGCCAGTCCGTACACCGTCTCCGTGGGGATACCCACTACCTGGCCGGCCTCCAGCCACTTTTTTGCTTCCGCTATGTTTGTTCCGATTACAGACATAATCCTTTTTACGTAAGGGGGTGGTAAACAGCAGAAAAGCCATCCGATTAAGAATGGCTTTTCTGCTGGATAATTTGCCGGGTCAACCGATTATTGCTTCGGCCAGCACAATGATCTGGTTATTCAAAACTTCTACCACTCCTCCATCTACCATCATTGACTGCTCACCCTGAGCCGTCCGGAGACTGATCTTGCCTTTGTCCAGAGTACTGATCAGCGGAGCATGATTGTTCAGCACTTGAAAAGAGCCTTTGGAGCCAGGGAATGTAGCGACTACTACTTCTCCGGAAAACACCTTTTTATCAGGAGTGATAATTTCTAAATACATTTCTGCGCGAAAAAATTGGTGAATGAATGGGCGTAAAAGTAACTTTTCCTGCCTTTACGCCCATCAGCTTGAAATTTATCTTGCTTCGGCCATGATTTTCTCGCCTTTGGCGATGGCCTGCTCAATGGTTCCCACCAGGTTGAAAGCCATTTCCGGCAGGTGGTCCAGTTCGCCGTCAATGATCATATTGAAGCCTTTTATAGTGTCTTCAATGCTTACCAGTTCACCCTTCAGACCAGTAAACTGCTCGGCTACGTGGAATGGCTGAGACAGGAACCGCTGCACGCGGCGGGCCCGCGAAACCACCAGTTTATCTTCTTCGGATAATTCGTCCATACCGAGGATGGCAATGATATCCTGAAGTTCTTTGTAGCGCTGAAGGATTTCCTTTACGCGCTGAGCTGCCCGGTAATGCTTCTCGCCAACGATTTCAGCGGAAAGAATACGGGAAGTAGAGTCAAGCGGATCCACAGCGGGATAGATACCAAGCGCCGCAATCTGACGGGAAAGAACCGTAGTGGCATCAAGGTGCGCAAACGTAGTAGCCGGTGCCGGGTCAGTCAAGTCATCAGCAGGTACGTATACGGCCTGCACGGAAGTGATAGAACCATTCTTGGTAGAGGTAATGCGCTCCTGCATGGCACCCATCTCGGTAGCCAGTGTAGGCTGGTAACCTACTGCTGAAGGCATACGGCCCAGCAGAGCCGATACTTCAGAACCTGCCTGGGTAAAGCGGAAGATGTTGTCAATGAAAAAAAGAATGTCACGGCCTTTGCCGGTACCATCTCCGTCACGGAAGTGTTCGGCAATGGTCAGACCAGACAGGGCAACTCGGGCACGGGCTCCGGGAGGTTCGTTCATCTGGCCAAATATGAAGGTGGCCTGGCTCTTTTCCAGCTCATTCATATCTACTTTGGACAAATCCCAGCCACCTTCTTCCATAGAATGCTTGAAATTGTCACCGTACCGGATGATACCGGCTTCGATCATTTCGCGCAGCAGGTCATTTCCTTCGCGGGTACGTTCACCAACACCGGCAAACACCGAAAGACCGGCATAAGCCTTGGCAATATTGTTGATCAGTTCCTGAATCAGTACGGTCTTGCCTACACCAGCACCACCAAACAGACCGATTTTACCACCTTTGGCATATGGCTCAAGCAAGTCAATTACCTTTATACCAGTGAAAAGTATTTCAGTTGATGTGGCAAGGTCCTCAAAACGGGGTGCCTGACGGTGGATGGGCAACCCTGCACTGGCTGCAGGTTGCGGGATGCCATCAATGGCCTCGCCAACTACATTGAATAGACGACCCTTGATGCCTTCGCCGGTAGGCATTTGAATGGGAGCACCAGTATCTACTACCTTCATGCCCCGCTGCAGACCATCCGTGCTATCCATGGCAATAGCCCGCACCCGGTCTTCGCCCAGGTGCCGCTGGCATTCCAGCACGAGTTTAGTGCCATCGCCCTTTATGATTTCGAGTGCATCATAGATCTGGGGAAGAGAGCCCTCATCCATAAAACTAACATCCACAACCGGCCCGATCACCTGAATTACTTTCCCGACTCTTTGCTTCCTCACCGGTGCAGCGGACAGTGATGTTACCCCCGTCAAATTATCAATTGCCATATTGAATATTTATAAGAAGATTTAGATTCGTCAATACCTGATTTGCGGTGCAAAACTAAACTATTATCTGAGGATTACCAAGTTCTGAATTTTGGTGGAAGCGACTGCTGAAGCCCAGCGTCTGACGGAACCATCAGACATTTTTTCAACCAGGTAAACTCTTCTGGCAGTGGGAGAAGGCCTAAAACAGAAAAACCACCGGTGCGGACCAGTGGCTCTTATGATATGCAGACTGATGATATGCAGACTGAACTGCCGTTTAACCCAGGATCAGCTTCTGGCCGGGCTTCAGAGAATTGCTCCTGAGATTATTCATTCTTTTGATTTTATCTACTGGTATTCCACCGTGAACTTTGGATATGCTCCACAGGGTATCGCCGGGCTGTACAAGGTATACCCTTCTTTTCACGGGAGCTTTCTGTACCGAAGCAGTTGTCGTTTTCTTCACGGCAGCGGAAGCCGCTGCAACCGGCTTGTCAGTCTTGCTAGTGGTTGTGTGTTGGGTAGCTTGCTCCTGTACCCAGATAGCCAGTCTTTGACCGGCTTTAATAGTGCTTCCTCTGAGTTTGTTCCACTTGCGGATGTCAGCTACGGCTACATTGTAGTATTCGGCAATCTTGCCCAACGCATCACCTTTCTTCACTTTGTGGGTGATTTTGGCAGGACCATCGGAGGAAGTTGCCCGGTACTGCTGACTCTTTTCTTCGCCATTTCCCGCAACCTGAGCTGCCAGCATTTCCGTTTCCTGATGGGAAAAATGACGGGAGGCTGAGTCCAGAATGGCTTCGCGGTTTGCAGCCAGAGTGATTAAAGCATCTTTAGGTATCCGCAGGGCGTAGTTTTTCAGATGGGCAGGCACCTCGTTGCGCTTCAGTTGCGGGTTGAGCAACTTGAAATCTTCCAGTGGTACTTCCAGCTGTTTGGCAAACAATTCCAGATCCAGGCGCTGATTTACGTGAATGGTATCGTAGGCAATATATCTTTCCAGAGAATCCGGACGGATGTTGTATTCCTTGTGGTGGTTCATCACGTAGGTGACGGCAACGAACATGGGCACGTAAGAACGTGTTTCGCGTGGCAGGTATGGATAAATATCCCAGAAGGCAGTTTTGTTGCCGGATCTCCGGATGGCCCGGCGCACGTTGCCCGGGCCGCAGTTGTAAGCAGACAGGGCAAGTTCCCAGTCGCCGAAAGTATTGTAAAGCGTCTGCAGATACCGGCACCCTGCCTCGGTAGCTTTTACGGGGTCCATCCGCTCATCAATGTAACTGTCTTGACGCAGTCCGTGCTCACGGCCGGTAGATGATATGAACTGCCAGAGCCCTGCTGCTCTTGCCGGGGAAACTGCCCGGGGATTGAGGCCAGATTCAACAATGGACAGGTACTTCAGTTCGTCCGGGAGGTTGTTCTTCTTCAGTGTTTCTTCAAACAAGGGGAAGTAAACGTGTTTCCGGGAGAGCATAGTCCGGGTATAGCTGCGCTTCCGGATGGTGAAGTAATTGATAAAAGCCTGTATTGTATTGTTGTAGCTGAGCGGAATCTCATTCTGGAGGCAGGCAAGCTGATCAGCAATCAGTTCTGGGGGATATTTGAAAATAGTATCTTCGACAGAGGCCGAGGGATACCCCTCTATATCAAAGGGGATAGAATCACCGGGAGCCGGTAAAACCGGATTGGGAGCAATACCTTCCTGAGCAATTGCCGATTGAAAAGAAAAGAAAGAAATACAAGCCAGAGCAAGAAAAAAAAGCTTTTTGCGGCAGGGCTGAACGACCATATCCGGTGTCATTTAAGGTGATTTGAGTGTGCAAACAAGTAGCTCCCCGAACCTAAAAGTACAAACTATATTATTTTACGACAACGGGCATGTACAGAATAAGCCTGTTTGTATAAGAACCTGCCCGTTGCTTCAGGTAAGAGAACCCGCCTATAAAACCACAGGACTCATGAAATATTGTATATATATTCCGGAGTCTTCGGGGCTGTAACCCTCCGGCCTCCTACTGGTGCTGCATCAGATAGTGCGCAAAAGCCAGCAGTCTTGCTTCTTCAAAGCGGTTGGCCATGATCTGCAGCCCAATAGGTAAGCCATTCTGGTCTTTGCCTGCAGGGATGGAAATGGCAGGAATGCCCGCTACATTTGCTTGTACGGAATAGATATCGGCGAGATACATTTTCAGGGGATCTTCTGTATGCTCACCCAGCCGGAAGGCGGTGGTGGGGGCGGTAGGCAGGATCAGGAAGTCATACTGAGCAAAGATATTATCCGTTTTCTCCTTGATCAACCGCCTTACTTTCTGTGCTTTGGTATAATAGGCATCGTAGTAGTCGGCACTGAGCACAAAGGTTCCCAGCATGATCCGGCGCTTTACCTCTTCACCAAATGCATAGGAGCGGGTGCTTTTGTACATGCTCTCCAGAGAACCCGCCGGAGTACTGCGGTACCCGTACCTGACGCCATCATAGCGGGCAAGGTTGGAGCTTGCCTCTGCAGTCGTAAGGATGTAGTAAGCAGGCAGAATAAAGTCCAGCAACGGAAAGACTACGGCATCCACCCGATGCCCGTCTTCTTTAAGTGAGGAAATGTTGCGGAGTATAGTCTGCCGGATTTCTTCACTCAGTCCGGCACTTTGAATGGTTTCGGGTATGTAAGCAATCCGCGGTTTTTCATCCAGCCGGAGCTGTCTTGAATAAGCAGGCACCGGCGACTGCGAAACCGTACTATCATAGTCATCTTTACCGGCAATAACCTCCAGCAGCAGAGCAGCATCAGGGACTGAGCGGGCGATGATGCCAATTGTATCAAATGAGGAGGCGTAGGCAATCAGGCCCCACCGGGAAACGCGTGAGTAAGTGGGCTTAAGCCCGACAAGGCCGCAAAAAGCTGCAGGTTGCCTTACAGAGCCTCCTGTGTCGGAGCCCAGAGAAGCAAGGCACATGCCAGTTTGAACGGCTACGGCGGACCCCCCCGAAGAACCACCCGGTACCCGGGAGGGATCTGCTCCGTTCCGCACCGGACCAAAAGCAGAATTTTCGTTAGAAGAGCCCATGCCGAACTCATCGCAATTCTGCCGCCCAATGACAATGGCATCTTCGGCAAGAAGACGTTCTACGGCAGTAGCGTTGAATTGTGCCCTGAAGCCTTCCAGTATCCGGCTGCCCGCCTGCAGGCCATGATCCTGATGGCTGATCACATCCTTAAGGCCAACGACCATACCCGCAAGCCTGCCCTGGGTTCCACCGGCAATTTTCCGGTCAATTTCTTGGGCACGCTGCAAAGCTTCGGCCTCATAGACCTCAAGAAAAACATTGAGATGAGAGTTGGCTTTTATAGCAGAAAGGTAATACATCACCAATTGCTTGCATGATACATTACCTTTCTTGATTTGAGCAGTTATTTCCTGAAAGGAAGAATATTTTTCCAAAGACTACCGGGTGATTTTACGATGATCGTCGTTCACGCCGTTGGCGCTTTCTTCAATTTCGTCTTTTATTTCGCGGGTAGCATCCTTAAACTCACGTATGCCGCGACCAAGGCCACGTGCCAGTTCAGGGATCTTTTTAGCGCCGAAGAAAATCAGGACAAACAGAACGATGAGGAAGATTTCCGGTCCGCCTAAGTTCCCCAGAAAGGCAAAAATGGATGCAATGTTCATGACGGTTTATTTAGTATAGAAGACAAAGATAACAAGGAAAACTCTTAAGATGCAGAGGTAATAACCAATATACGAAAAACTTTGGCCTTCCGGTTTTCTATTCAGTAAAATTTACTGAATCGGCGGTTGAGGACTTTGCTTCCCATGCCTGAAATGCCTCAATATCTCCCGCAAAAGACCCTAGTGCCCATATAATCAGCGCAAAATCATCGGTAAAGCCCAATACCGGCAGCACATCAGGCACAAAATCGAAAGGCAGTACAAAATAAGTAAGTATAGCCACAATCTTTGTGAGCGTCTGCCATGGTACGGTGCGGTAAGTACCCAAACGGTAAGCATTTACCATCCGCATCATCGTCCGGAGGCTATCCAGTACTGGCACATTGGTTTGCTTCTGGGCAATGGTGTTAATATGCCTGCCCACCTGCTGGAGCAGAAATAATAACTTACTGCGGTCCTTCAGGTAAGCAGAGGCTCTTTGTTGCGCCTTCCGGTAAAAAACCGACTGAATTACTTTTTGTGCTAATCCCGGCATAGAGACTAAAGGATTAATAAGTTCGGGTTGGAAAATCAGGTATGATCCAGAAACATCCGGTTAACAACTGTACCACCGTATGCGTTCGGATTCTTCAAAGAATCGGAAAATAATTGTATACAGAGAAGCAAAAAGAACTTTTCAAAAATATTTTTATCTAATTAATCATCAGCTTGAACGACATAAAACACTCAGTGGTAGAAAATAAAAGTTGCATGATTCTTATAGATGTTATACTTGGATCATATTTGATTGGACAAATATCCGAAGACTGTCGCCGAAGAGCTTTTTCATTTGAAAAAACAACTCTTTGGTAACTGGCTTACCACTCTCAGCCTGATTTAATGGATGAAGTACAATGCTTTAACCGGATACAACAAAATGGATTCATTAACGGAACTAATACGATTAGTAACCAAAAAGAGAATTAAGAAAGTAGAATTATTCGATGAAAGCAGTCGGAATAAGTCTAGTAATTATTTTAAACTTTTTGAAGGTATTCACTCAGGACATTACCGTTCGGATTCGGATGCGGCAAGGGACATCTACAATTGCGATCCCTCCGAAAAAAAGTATCTGATCTTAAAAACACGTCTCAAACAAAAGCTGCTGAACACCCTGTTCTTCTTAGATTTTGAAGATGACAGTATCCCTGAATACCAGAATGCCCAGTACGAATGCAATAAACAACTCTACTGCGCCAAAGTGCTGCTGATGAGCGGCTCCAAGCGGATTGCCATTCCCACGCTGGAAAAAACGCTGCGCCGGGCTCAGGAAAGCCAGTTAATAGACATCGAGTTGGAGTGCGCTAAAATATTGCGGGCTCATTTCAGCACCAGTAATCAATATAAGGAATTTCTGATCTACAAGAGCATTGCTGAACAGGCTGAGCAAAAGCTTCACGCAGAAAATTTATCTGACAAGTATTATCAGGAATTAGTAGCCATATATGCCAAATCGAAGGCCAATCGCGTAAAAGTGAAAAAACTGGCCGAAAAATACAGCAGAATCCTACAGGATGACTTCAAGCGATACGATAGCATTAAGCTGAGCATGAACTTCTTTCGTATTAAAACGATGTTTCATCAGTTTTCCGATGATTATCAGGCAGCTGTGGAAATTACTACCCAGACGGAAGAATACGTAAAGCGTACGCTTAAATTTCAGCCCCCAACCCGCCTTGAGGAGCTAGCCATTCAGAAGATGAACTTTTTCCTGCACCTGAAGGATTTTTCGCGGGGAGGGGCTCATGCCGAGAATGCAGCGACGGTTTTTGAAGAAGGCAACAGCAACTGGTTTACTTTCCACGAGTACTACTTTCTGCTGTGCATGCACACGGAGCATTACATGCAGGCTGCCGAAGTGTTCCATAAAGTGGTGGAGCGGCCCAATTTCCGGCTGCTGCCGGAGGGCCGCAAAGAGCGGTGGAAAGTTTTTCAGGCGTACATCCATTACATATACAAGACGCAGAAGATACGGGAAATCCGGCCGGTTATCCAGAACGCCAAGACGCATTTCCGCCTCAACGAGTTTCTGCTGCAGAAGCCGGCTTTTGCCAAGGAGAAGCGCGGACTGAACACTGCCGTACTGAGCATTCAGATTCTGTTTCTGCTCGAGAAGATGGAAATTGATCAGATCAGCGAACGCGTAACTGCTATTGAGAAGTACTGCCGCCGGTATCCCAAAAAAGACGTTAATTTCCGGAGCGAGTGTTTTATCAGTCTGCTGGTAAACATGAAAAGTGAAAATTACCGGTTCTACCAAACCCGGAAGGCATCCGAAAAGATGCATGAGGAATTGAAGTCCATGTTGATGGAATACCACGGCGGTAACCGGGCTCTGGAAGTGCTGCCCTACGAATTCATGTGGAACCGGGTGCTGGAAAAGCTGAAAAGTTATAAGTATGGTTAACCGGGAGTGAGTTATAAGTATTGAGTAGTGAAAAAGAGGCGGTTATTCCGCCTCTTTTTTGGAATCAGGCAAAGTATTCACCAAGCAGCCGTTCCATATGAGCCTGCACTTTCTGAGCCTCGCTTCGTGCCTGCCGGCCAAAGTCAGTACCGCCGGAAGCATAGATGATAGCCCTCGACAAGTTGACCAGCAGACCGCACCTGCTGTTCATGCCAGCCCGGCTTACAGCTTCCAGATCACCGCCCTGCGCACCCACACCAGGGACCAGCAGAAAGTGATCCGGAATCATTCTGCGGATTCCCGCCAGTTGATCGGCCCGCGTAGCTCCCACCACATACATCATCCTGTCCGTGTCAGCCCAGCCTGCTGAGGTGCTGATCACCCGCTCAAAAAGATATTCTTTTTGCGGCGTCCCATCCCCAATGCCCGTTTCAACGGAGTCCGGCTGCAGGGTCAGTTTCTGAAAATCACCACTACCTGTGTTGGAAGTGAGTGCCAGCAGAATTACCCACTTACCGGCACAGTCAAGAAAAGGAGTAACGGAGTCAGCGCCCATATACGGCGCTACTGTAACCGCATCAAAGGGCATCTGCTCAAAGAACGCCCTTGCGTACAAACCGGAGGTGTTGCCGATATCGCCCCGCTTTGCATCAGCGATGGTAAAAAAATGTTCCGGTATGTATTCGGCTGTTTTCTGCAGGCTTTCCCAGCCTTTCGGACCCATTGCCTCATAGAAAGCCGTATTCAGTTTATAGGCAACGCAGTAGTCGGCGGTGGCATCAATAATCTGTTTATTGAAGGCAAAAATCGGGTCCGGCTCCTGGTGCAGGTGCGGAGGAATCTTCCGGATGTCGGTGTCAAGCCCTACGCACAGGTAAGTGTGTTTCAGGCTGATCTGGTTGAATAGTTCTTCCGCGGTCACGTGGTAGGAGTTTGGATGAAGAAGAAAACCGGCCCGTAAATTCCGAGGAATGATCCGGAAAAACAAAAGTCCTGCCGGACATGGGTGACGACCAGGAGGACTTTTTTGAATAAGAAAGGAGCAGTGATCAGCGAAGATCTACTACCTCTACATTCCGGTATTTCGCCTTGTCAAATACAAAAGTTTTATCATCCACATCTACCGGAGTAAAATTGGTAATAAGATAGTTTTGGCGGTTTCCATTTTTCTCAAAAGTCTTAAAACTTTTGATTGAACGGTCCTTACGGTTCACCATGAGTCTGATCTTGTAAATCTGATTGTTTTTACTTTCCGGAGTCAGGTCAATGACGTCGTACATCTGGCCACCTTCCTTTTTCTGTTCCACATACGTGTACTTATACCCTTTCTTGTAGATGGTATAGATATTGGTCGGCGTGATGGCATCTTCTTCCGGCTGATAGTCGGAAATATTCACCTCGTTAGATTCTTTCAGATACGTCCATACGGTAGAGCCGTTATTAATCACTTCCTGATCAGCCATTTTCAGGTAAAATTTACCATTCTTGACAGTGATATTGCCCGAAGTATTTTCCTTGACGCCCGAGTTTTGATTCTCAAGCGTATAGGTAAAAGCCGCCCGAAAGGCAGGTATGGTTTTGTACTTGGCACTCATTGCCTCCAGAATCTCTCCGGCTTTCGGATCATTCTGCGCCTGAGCAGTCATGAAAACAGCGGCCAGCAATACCGCCAAAAGCTTAAATTTTCTCATTTTATTGTTTTAAAGTATTTCGATACAATTCACAAAGAACCGGGACAAGACCGGTGCCTGGTCACACCTGGCAGGTATCTCCAGCCGGCTTGGCCTTATTCATCTGTCTTTTTCAATAATTGTTCCAAACTGTGCTCGTCCGGAATTAAAACTTCCCGTGCCTTGCTTCCTTCAAAAGGTCCTACAACACCGGATGCCTCCAGTTGATCAATCAGGCGGCCGGCACGGTTATAGCCTAATTTGAGACGGCGTTGCAGCAGTGAGGTGCTGCCCTGCTGGTGCGTAACGATGATGCGGGCAGCATCCTCAAACAGGGGATCGCGGTTCCTGGGATCAAAGTCTTCTTTGGCTTCCCCGCTGTCATCCCCCTCAAATTCGGGCAACTGATAAGCTGAAGTGTAGCCTCGCTGTGAACCGATGAACTCGCAGATACGCTCTACTTCGGGCGTATCTACAAAGGCACACTGCAGACGGGTCATGTCGGAGCCCATCTTTAACAGCATATCTCCTTGTCCGACAAGCTGTTCGGCACCACCTTCGTCGAGGATTGTACGCGAATCGATTTTTGAGGTTACCCGAAACGACAATCGGGCCGGAAAGTTGGCTTTGATCAGGCCCGTAATTACGTTTACGGACGGCCGCTGCGTGGCGACCACCAGGTGGATACCGGTAGCCCGGGCAAGCTGAGCCAAACGGGCAATGGGAAGTTCTACCTCCTTGCCCGCCGTCATCATCAGATCAGCCAACTCATCAATGACCAGTACGATATAGGGCAAAAAGCGGTGGCCTCTCTCAGGATTCAGGCGGCGGCCGATAAACTTGTGGTTATACTCTTTGATCTGGCGTACATTGGCTTCTTTCAGCAGCTCGTAACGCGTATCCATCTCAATGCAGAGTGAATTAAGCGTGTGCACTACCTTTTTGGTGTCGGTGATGATCGCATCTTCATTGCCGGGCAGCATGGCCAGGTAGTGCCGCTCAATTTTGTTAAACAGCGTCAGTTCTACCTTCTTGGGGTCAACCAGAATGAATTTCAGCTGAGAAGGGTGTTTCTTGTAAATCAGTGAGGTAAGAATTACGTTGAGTCCCACCGACTTCCCCTGACCGGTAGCCCCTGCCATCAGCAGGTGCGGCATTTTGGCCAGATCCGTTATGTATACTTCATTGGAGATGGTTTTGCCCAGCACGATGGGCAGGTCACGGTCATTCTTCAGGAACGCCGGTGAAGCCAGCACCGACCGCATGGAAACCATCTCGCGGTTTTTATTCGGCACTTCAATGCCGATGGTGCCCTTGCCGGGGATAGGTGCAATGATACGGATGCCCAAAGCAGCCAGGTTAAGGGCAATGTCATCTTCCAGACTTTTGATCTTGGAGATACGCACCCCCGCTTCGGGAATGATCTCGTAGAGGGTAACGGTAGGCCCGATGGTCGCCTTGATGGAGGCAATGCCGATGCCGTAGTGCCCCAGCGTTTCCACGATCTTGTCTTTATTGGCCTGCAGTTCTTCTACCGATACCTGCGCCCTGGTCACTTCGTACTCACTCATCAGGTCAAGCGTGGGGTACTGAAAGTGCGGCAGGTCTAAGGTAGGGTCGTAATCGGGAAGGTCGGCCAGCGGGAAGTTTTCTTCGGGGCCGGGTCTTTCCACCACCATCACCGGCTCACGGACGGGTTCTATATTCTCGTCCTCAAAACGGGGCTCAATGCTGAATTCGACCTCTCCGCCGCCCCGTTGTATTTTGGCTGCTCCGTTGGCCGCGCGCCCAACCGTCCCGATGGCCAGTTCCACGGTTTCTTCCGCAAACCGCTCCTGCGGGACAGGGTCCGGAAAAGTACCCATATCCAGTTCTTCAAGTACAGCGGGCTGAGGTACGGTACGGACAGCCATTGGTGGCGGAACCATGGTGATTTCTTCCTGCCGGGCCAGCTCAATTTCCTGAATAGCCGTGTTTATTTTCGTATTGAAACCTTTGATGGAGGTTACATTGAAAAAATAGATAATGAATACGATCAGGGAAAACGCAATCAGCAGCAGGGTGCCCCAGCCGACCAGACTATCTGACCACACGGCGGCTTCGTAGCCGATGCCGCCGCTCAGGAAGCCCAGCGTTTCCGCTTTTCTGGAAGAAAGCACCAGATAACCCAGCAGAAAGCTGATCCATAAAGCGGCAAACAGGCAAAAACGGGTCAGTGAACCGACCGGAAACAACTCGCGGCGGAACACTACTTTGTAACCACCGAGAAAGAAGATTGGAATAAACAGAAAAGCGGCTATGCCAAACCATTTAAAAATGAACCAATGGGAAACAATAGCCCCAAGCAGGCCAAGCCAGTTTTCCGTATCCGCGCCCGACTCACGTACGGAGGCATCCAGCAGCCCTTCCACCGTACTTTGATCTGCTTTGCCGGTAAACAGGTACGAGATAAAGGCAATGGTCAGGAAAACAGAAGCAAAAAGTCCGAAAAAACCAAAGGTCAGCTGGAAGCGCCGGTCGAACCGCATGATGCCCAGGGGAGCCTTTTCCGGCTTCTTTTTCTCTTCTTCTTTCCGGGGGGGCGGGGTATTTTGCCGGAGGGTATTTTTTGCCATAGCAGAACAGGAAATGACCAAATTTAAACATTCCGCTCCACAATTGCCCGATTAATCTCCTTTATTAAACCCGGTCCTTCGTAAATAAACCCGGTGTACAACTGCACAAGCGCAGCACCGGCTTCAAGCTTCTGAAGGGCATCTTCAGCGGAGCCGATGCCCCCAACCCCGATAATGGGAAAACTGCCGCCCGACTTCTGGTGCAGGTACCGGATCACTTCCGTAGAACGTTTCTTCAGGGGCTGACCGCTCAAGCCACCCTGGCCAATTGACTGAATGAGAGGTTCAGCGGTGCGCAGGCCACTCCGGCTGACGGTGGTATTGGCGGCGATTACTCCACTGATGCCCGTGGCCTGCACAATGTCAATGATATCATCCAGCTGGCTGTCGGTAAGGTCGGGTGCAATCTTGAGCAGTATCGGTTTGGGGCTGCGCTTTTCGCGGTTGCGTGCCTGCAGCGTCTGGAGAATATGCGTGAGTGGGCCTTTTTCCTGCAGTTCACGCAGATTGGGCGTATTGGGTGAACTTACATTCACCACAAAGTAATCGACCACGTCAAACAGGCCGTCGAAGCACAGAATGTAGTCCTTGACCGCGTTTTCGTTGGGCGTGAATTTATTCTTACCGATGTTACCGCCGATGATAATATCCGTATGTCGCTTGCGGAGCCGGCGGGCTACTTCCGTGACGCCATCATTGTTGAATCCCATGCGGTTGATCAGAGCTTTGTCTTCGGGCAGCCGGAAGAGACGCGGCTTATCGTTGCCGCTCTGCGCCTGCGGGGTTACCGTGCCAATCTCAATGAAGCCGAAGCCCATCTGAGCCAGTTCTTCTACCAGTTCGGCATTCTTATCCAGACCGGCTCCCAGGCCAACGGGGTTTTGAAGGTAAGCCCGAATACTTCGCGTCTGAGCGCCGGGTGATCTGCGGTATAGAGGGGCTTTGAAAAGGGAGGGCACAAGGGGAGCCGGAAAAGCGACCGGGTGCGGGCAAATACAAAATGGTGGGCTTTTTTCGGCGTCTAACTGAAATAAGACGGGTTTCAGCAGCAACTTATACATAGTGCAAAGATACTGAAATCACCCGCACCACGGGATTTGCGCGCCGGCGATACCAGAAACACCGGTGCCCTCAATAACCTGTTTGAGCAGGCTATCCGCGCTGTTGTGTGGCTGGATTACGCCGTTTTACATGGATTGTCCGGCTTTGGAAAGCCAGCTGCCCAGTTTGGAAAGCCGGTCAGCAATTTCTTTTTCTGCCAGGGATGCCTGGGTGGTCAGTTCGCCCAGTGTCGTCATCACTTTGCCAATGGCTTTGCCATCCAGCTGGTCTCCGGACAGGAGTTGCCGCAGGTTCTGTAACTCACCGGCAATTTTTGTCAATTCAGGACGGCCATCATCTTTAAGCGTTTCAATCCAGCCTCCGATACTTTCCACGGCTGATTCGGTCTCCACGCCGGTAGGCAGGCCTTCGAGGTAGGCAGTAGTAGAATCAATGACTTCGGCTTTTTCGGAGGGAGAAGGCTCTCTGTTCATAATGCTTTGGTTCGGGTTTATAGGATAGCTTGCTGGGTAGAGTGTACGCAGGGCTAGTACTGAGGGCAGCGGATTTTCACCGTTGGCGGTCTTCCAGATGGTTGAGGGCAATTTTCCTGCTCTATTGGAGGAGGTGGGCACACTGCTTAATTTCGGGCATGAGGATAATTTTGGTCGGCATGCCCGGCTCCGGGAAAAGCACTTTAGGAAGAACAGTAGCAAAACGTCTGAATTACGGTTTTTTTGATCTTGATACGTTGATCGTACAGCAGGAGGGAATGTCTATCCCTGATATTTTTGCCCGGTATGGAGAGGCACATTTCCGCGAAGCCGAACGGACGGCTTTAGCCCGCACCGGGTTCCTGCAAGGGGCAGTAATCGCGACGGGAGGCGGCACGCCCTGTTTCTTCGATAATATGGATTGGATGAAAAGCCGGGGTATGGTGGTCTGGCTCGATATAGCACCCGCAATCATTGCCTCCCGGCTGACGGGAAGCCTGAAAGCCAGCCAGCAACGTCCCCTGTTTGCCGGCAAGAGCAAGGAGGAGATTATCGAAACCCTGAATAGCATGCATCAGCAGAGGCAACCCTTTTACCGGCTGGCGCAGATCAGGGTGGGGGAGAAGGAGGCGCGGCCCGGTCTGGTGTTGCAGAAACTGAAAGACCTCGCAGGTTAAGCTCCTGCGAGGTCTCCAAAACAGTCTTGCGGAGGGATCAGAAAAACGTACCAAATGAAATTACGGCATTGGTAAATGCATTCTTTACCGTAGCCGTCGGGGCCGTATAATTTTGGGTATAGAACGGATCGTACTGGAAACTATACGGCGTACGGGCAGAGTTGAACCGGCTGTGCACCAGTGCCAGATCCACGTAAAAACCGGGCAGCCGGAAACCGGCACCACCGGTAAAGCTCCACTGGGCACGGTTCAGTTTATCAGTATCTTTCTTGTCGTATGGATCACCAAAATAAGCGGTACCGCCCCTTACCCGAAATATGCCTACCCGGTATTCGCCGCCAATCCGCGCATTGACAGTCGGATTATAAATACTTCGAATTTCAGTATTGAATTCAGATTCGTCCACTAGGTTAGTCACCCGGGCTGAAGGGTAAGCAACATATTCCGCATCAGCCGAGATGAAGCCGTTCTTGCCCGCAAAAACGGCAATGCCACCCGATACCCGCAGGGGGGTAGTCAACTGGTAATCGTTATCAGTAGTCACTGTCTCCAGATTGATCCGGTTCAGGACGTTGCCGTTATTCACTGGGACATTGTCAAAATTGGCATTCAGGGTAGAACGGTACGATTCGCGCAGATTCCAGTAGTAGGTAGGCGTAGTAACAGAGGCACCGAGCCTGATGATGTCATTGGGTTTGTAAATGGCCCCGACCGTACCACTGATCCCACTGCCGGATACATCATAGAAGTCGGTAAATCTGAAATTGAGCAGACCAGGATAATCAGTATTTACAACGGTTTCGGTGAAGGCATTTTCGTAGCCGTACCGCAGTGAACTGAGGCCAAGGGAAGCACCGAAGTAAAATTTATCGTCCACATTGCCGCCATAGCTCAGGTTCCACCTGCTTTGCGAACCCGTGGTTTCTACCGTTTCCTGCTGATTGGTTTCGAGCAGATTTTTGCCGGCGCCGCTTTCCCATGCTCCTGGTGAATTGGGGACCGGATCTATCAGGTAGCCCAGATAAGCAATCTGGGCCCGCGCCACGCTTTCATCGACGTTCAGACCGATTTCACTTTCCGGGACGTCCAGCCGGGGCAGTGAATTTCCTGTTTCCGGAATCCGGTAAGCCTGATCAGCCAGATAATCAGTGAAAGAACTCCGGTCATTCAACCCGCGGTAAGTAAACCGGTTCTGGAAAGAATTGATCCGCGAGTAACTGATGCCAAATGCACCACCGCGCCATTTACTGCCATTGGTCCCGGAGGCAGGCGATGCAAACACAACGCCCATGTTGGCTATATTGAAATTGACCTTGCTGTCACGGTTATTGGTGGAAGCAGCATCGGCGTAGGGACGATAAGCCGCATTGGTGCCTGCAAAACTCAGGGCGGGAGAAAAACTCCACTCCGACTTCCGGAAGAACCCCAGCCCGGCCGGGTTACCGGAAACGGAGGAAACATCGGCGCCCAGGGCCGTGTTGACACCGCCCATGGCCTGAAAGCGGGCAGTTCCGTTAACACCGGTCTGCGAAAACCGCAAAGCATCCTGGGCGTATTGGGCGTGTGCTGTCAGCACGGGAAAAACGAGTCCCGTGAGGATAATGATATGCCTTAATTTCATCGGATTGTTGTATGGATTGTAAGAAAAAAGGTATTCCGCTTCGGGAGCTGATGGCGAAGAAGCAGAATACCTTATGTGAATTCAAAAAACTGAGCAGATAGCTTACTGCCCGCGGGGTGAACGTCCACCACCGCCGCTGCTGCCACTACTACCACTACTGCTTCCGCCGGAACGTCCGCCGGAGTAGCTTCCACTACTGCCGCTGCTGCCCGAAGACTGGCTGCCGGAACCACTGCTGTAGGTGTCGGTGCGGGACGGACGTGAGTAGCTGCCGCCACTGTTGCCGTCACTGCGGGGAGCAGAGTAGGTCGGGCGGGAATAGGTTCCGCTTCCGGTGCTTCCGCTGTTGCTATCGGTGCCGCTGTTATTATAATACGTGCTGCTGCGTTGATTGTACGTATTGCTGCTGTTTGTATTGGACTCATTGCCCTGTGGCCGCACTGCCCGCGAAGGTCTTGCATATTCCTGACCAGAAGTGTTGCCCTCGGCAGGAGCAGCCGGCCGTGTTGTAATCACATCCGGATTGGCACTGGAACGACCATTGCCGCGGTTGTAGTCACTCTGGCCGCGTCCACCGTACGAATCAGGCGTGGATACTCTTTCGGGACGGGTTGGTCTTACCGGTGAGGCAACTGCATCCGGATTGGTATTGACACCGGCATTTGGCTGGTCTACCCGGCCGCTTCTGCCTCCGCCGCCATTGGCACCGCCACGTGGCAGGCTACCCTCATTCTGATCGGTCACCAGTTCAGAGCCGCGGCTGCTGCGCTGACCGTAGTTACGGTAGTTGGTATTGTCACGTCCGTTGTTGCCGCCGTTGCCCACGATCACCGTGTTGCCACCCCAGCCGCCCCCATAGTAGCCGCCACCCCAGCCCATACCCGGACCGTAGCCTGCGCCCATGCCCGGTCCCCAGAACGGATCATTCCAGCCCCAGGAGTTCCAGGCGCTGTAACCCCACCCGCCGCCACCCCATGCCATGCCGGGACCGTAGAACGGATCATGCCAGCCCCACGGGCGGCCCCAGCCTCCCCAGTTGTTGTAGGCAATGTTTATGCTTACTCCCGGACGGAAGCCCCAGTACGGGCGGTAGGAGAAAAACGGATCGTAATAGAAGGAAGACCACGCATTACGTGCGTAGAAAGGATCGAAGCCCACCGGGCTGAAGAACGGGTCATAATAAGCAGGCGAACTATACAGGTAACCACCACCGGCACCGGCAGTTACGCTGGGCCGTACGCTGCCAAACTTACGGCGGTCCGCCATGTAGTTCTCGTCGTAATAGGTATCGCCGTCGCCTGTAGCCTCAACGTTGCGGTTGCTGCTCCGGGGAGTAGATTCCACGTAGTCAGGGTTAGCATTCTGTCCGTTGTAGGCGTTATTCTCCTGCCCCCTCATCTGATCATACTTTAAGGTGGAAGAGGAAGCGGAGGCAACTACTTGCTGCTCACGGTCTTTACTGGTGAAATACAGGTCATCGTATTCACCCTGCTGGGTGGTACGGGTGCCCGCACAACTCCACAAGCCCGCTGCTAAAGCAATTGCTGCGTATCGGGTTAAGGCTTTCATATTTTAAGGATTTAAAAGTAAAACGGCGTTCCGGCTTATTGTTCTTATACGGGCAGGGTAGCAAATAGATTGTACTCATTAAATTCTATCTTTGCCGCACTTCCCGTTACCTGTGACAGACCGATAACAAAATGATCACCGGCTAAGGCAAGTAAATATACAGTTATTGAAAACAAAATCCGTACCGGAAAAGGTCTTGCAATAATTATTTTTTAACATATTTTAATGCTACCTGGACGATAAAAATACACAGTAAGTGCTGCCGGAGCAGTTGCTCCGTTCAATATACTGTTTTATGGTCCATCATTACCACTGGTAACCATATTTTAAAGAAACTGATTCCATGAGTAAAGGATTACCTAAACGCAGTGAAGATTATTCGGCCTGGTACAACGAACTGGTGAAGCGGGCTGACCTGGCCGAGAATTCCTCCGTAAGGGGGTGCATGGTGATCAAACCCTACGGGTATTCCATTTGGGAAAAAATGCAGGCGGCCCTCGATAAAATGTTCAAAGACACCGGCCACACCAATGCCTATTTTCCCATATTCGTACCCAAAAGTCTGTTTGAAGCCGAAGAGAAGAACGCTGAAGGTTTTGCGAAGGAATGCGCCGTAGTAACGCATTACCGCCTGAAAAGCAATCCGGATAAAAAGGGCAAGCTGATGGTTGATCCGGAAGCAAGGCTGGAGGAAGAACTGATTATCCGGCCTACGAGTGAAGCCATTATCTGGAGTACTTACAAGAACTGGGTGCAGTCGTACCGCGACCTGCCGCTGCTCATCAACCAATGGGCCAATGTAGTCCGCTGGGAAATGCGTACCCGGCTCTTCCTGCGGACGGCGGAATTTCTCTGGCAGGAAGGCCACACGGCACACGCCACTGCTGCCGAAGCCGTAGCCGAAACAAAACAGATGCTGGACGTATACGCCACTTTTGCCGAAGAGTTCATTGCCCTGCCCGTGATCCGGGGCGTGAAAACGCCCAACGAACGGTTTGCCGGTGCCGAAGATACCTATTGCATTGAAGCCCTGATGCAGGACGGAAAAGCCCTGCAGGCGGGTACTTCGCACTTTCTGGGGCAAAACTTTGCCAAAGCTTTTGATGTGCAGTTTGCCGGCAAGGATGGCAAGCTCGAATACGTCTGGGGAACTTCGTGGGGCGTAAGTACCCGGCTGATGGGTGCTCTGATTATGGCTCACTCTGACGACGAGGGACTGGTGCTGCCCCCCAAACTGGCTCCGATTCAGGTGGTCATCGTACCTGTTTTCCGGAATGAAGATCAGCTCAATGCTGTTTCGGAGAAAATTCAGCCCCTGATGAAAGAACTGCGGGAAAGGGGCATATCGGTAAAGTTTGACACCCGCGACACGCAGTCGCCGGGCTGGAAATTTGCCGAATACGAGCTGAAGGGCGTACCGGTGCGGCTCGCAGTGGGCCCGCGTGATCTCGAAAACAACACCGTGGAGGTAGCCCGCCGCGATACGAAAGAAAAGAAAGTATACAACCTCGACAACCTGGCCGGCCAGATCGAAGCCCTGCTGGCCGATATTCAGCAGAGTATTTACCACAAGGCACTGTCCTTCCGCTCCGCAAATACAACCAGCGTAGAGGATTATGCCACCTTCAAAGAGGTGCTGGATGGAAAAGGCGGATTTATCTCCGCCCACTGGGACGGGACGGCTGAAACGGAGGAGAAGATAAAGGAGGAGACCAAAGCCACCATCCGCTGCATACCATTAGACGCCATTGAGGAAGAAGGCAGGTGCATGTACTCTGGCAAGCCCTCCGGCCGGCGGGTGATTTTTGCCCGGGCGTATTAGGGGTTCAGGCGTTTGAGGGTTTGGGAGTGTAGCGTTACCGGATCTGGTAACGCTACATTTCCTGTTTTAACCAGTATATTTTTTAACCAGTATATTAAATATAAGTCAGCAGGTCACCTGGTCAGGGAATGGGTTATCTTTTACCGGTTGCCCTGCCGCAATCATTCCTCAACTCCCAAACTTCTCAATTCACTAACTCCCATGGAATGGTTTGCCCTCATTTCGCTGCTTCTTTTCGCCCTGGTGCTGATCGTGGTGGAAATCATATTTATTCCCGGCACCACCCTGTTTGGAATTGCAGGGTTCATTCTGGCCATTATCGGGTTCTGGATCAGCTTCGCTACGTTAGGCTCCACCACCGGATTTATAGTCCTTGCCGCCTTTCTGGTGCTGGCGGGACTCACCATTTATTACAGCATGAAGAAGCGGGTCTGGAGGCGCTTTGCCCTGCAAAACAAAATCAGCAGCCGGGTAAACGACGACGAAAGGTTCATGCTTCAGGTGGGTGAAACGGGCGAAACCATTTCGGCGCTGCGCCCTTCCGGAAAAGCCGGGTTCGGCAACCATATAGTGGAAGTGCAGACCCTGGGGAATTTTTTAGATGAGAAGGAGAAAATCCGGGTCGTACGCATTGACCACAACAAAATATTCGTCGAACCTGCGGGTATTGAATAGCGGCTGCCGCATTATTCATCAAAACTTTGGCAGTCTTGGGGGTTAGTGCTAATTTCCCCCTTGAAGGAATAATAGCCCACCGCAACGAATTTTTCTCTCCTCAACTCTTAATCTCTTAACTTCAAAACTCCCGAACCCCCTATGGAAGGTTTAACGTTCATAGTACTGATCGTACTGGCGATCATTGCATTCTTTGTTTTTCTGTATTTTGTTCCCGTCAATCTTTGGATCACCGCCATTTTCTCCGGTGTGAAGGTGAGCCTTTTCGAACTGATCTTCATGCGCATACGGAAAGTGCCACCCAGCCTTATTGTGCAGTCCATGATTACGTCTACCAAAGCCGGCCTTAACCTTACCACCGCCGACTTGGAAACCCACTTTCTGGCTGGCGGACACGTTCCCTCGGTAATCAAAGCCCTGATTTCGGCCGACAAAGCCAATATTAACCTCACCTTTAAGCAGGCGGCTGCCATTGATCTGGCGGGGCGGGATGTGTTTGAGGCTGTCCAGATTTCGGTGAACCCGCGGGTGATCAACACGCCCAATGTAGCCGCCGTGGCTCAGGACGGTATTCAATTGATTGCCAAGGCCCGCGTTACCGTACGGGTAAACATTGCCCAACTGGTAGGTGGTGCCGGTGAGGAAACCATTCTGGCCCGCGTAGGGGAAGGCATTGTAACCTCTATCGGTTCTTCCAAGACGCATAAAGCAGTACTCGAAAACCCGGATATGATTTCGCGGCTGGTGCTGCAGAAAGGTCTGGATGCCGGTACTGCCTATGAAATTCTCTCCATTGACATCGCTGACATTGACGTTGGTGCCAACATCGGAGCCAAACTGCAGATAGACCAGGCCAACGCCGATCTGAAAGTAGCTGAGGCCAAAGCAGAAGAACGCCGCGCCATGGCCGTAGCCGTTGAGCAGGAAAACCGCGCCAAAGCCCAGGATGCCCGGGCCCGGGTGATCGAAGCCGAAGCGGAAGTGCCCCGGGCCCTGGCCGAAGCTTTCCGGAGCGGTAACCTCGGCATTATGGACTACTACCGCATGCAGAACCTGCAGGCAGACACCGACATGCGCAGCAACATTGCCGGCGGAGGCCAGGACACGAAGAAAAGCTAGGGTTTCAATTGATAATTAGACTGATGGTTCAGTGAGGCTGGTGCAGGTTGCTGTTATTCATCACCAGGACCGGGATTGATCCCTCCTGTCGAGGAACAACAGCCATACATTTCTTTTTGAATAAAAGCCTGATCAGGCTGGCTCTGTACCCATATCTGAATACCCGATAACAATTTTCGTATGAATCACGCGTGGCTTGAGTATGCCAAACGAATTGCGGCCATTGCACAGGCCGGCCTGACGTACGCAGTCAATGACTATGACCGGGAGCGGTACCAGGAACTGCAGGACATGGGTGTAGAAATGATTTCGCGCCTGGCTGATGAGCCGGTGGAGAAGATCCGGCCGCTGTTTACCAACGAAACCGGCTACCAGACGCCGAAAGTGGACATACGGGCCGTTATTTTCCGTGATGGCAAGATTGCGATGGTCCACGAGAAAATTGACAACTGCTGGTCGCTGCCCGGTGGGTGGGCTGATATAGGTTACTCACCGGCGGAGGTGGCTGTGAAAGAGGCCCGGGAAGAAGCCGGGCTGGAAGTGGAAGCCGTGCGTCTGCTGGCCGTGATGGATAAGAAATTCCATCCGCACCCGCCTTCTCCCTTTCACGTGTACAAAATGTTCATCCTTTGCCGCATTACCGGAGGAACCTTAGCCGCCGGCATGGAAACATTCAATGCCGGGTTTTTCGGACCGGATGAATTGCCCCCTCCGTCAGTCGAACGCAACACTCTTTCGCAGATCCGGCTCATGTTGACTTCCTGAACCAGCCCGAAAAAGCAGTAATATTTGACTAAGAATAATTCTCAATTCTCAATTCTCAATTCTCAATTCTCAATTCTCAATTCCTTACAGCTTGTTGCCGCGCAGAAACTCGCCGGTACGCATCCGTTTCTTGCCTTCCAGTTGAAGCTCATCAACGGCCAGCCAGCCGTCAGCAGTCCTGAAATGCAGAAACGATTTGCCGTCGGTGCGGTACTGGCCCGGAGCGGCGTCTTCGGGAGCTGAAGCCGTAACCAAACTGGCAAAGTAAATCTTGCATAGTTTGTCCCCTATTTTGGTCCAGGCGGCCGGGTAAGGGGAAAGGCCGCGGATGAAGTTGCGCACCTTTCCGGAGGGCTGATTCCAGTTGATTTCGCATATTTCCTTAAACAGCTTGGGGGCCGGAGTGAGCGTAGCCAGAACCGGTTGCGGTGCGGTATTGTAGTTCCCGGTCCCGATCATCTGCACGGTCTTCAGCACCAGCCCGGCTCCCTTTTGCCTCAGCCGCTCAGAAAGCGTGCCGGCCGTGTCGTCTTCGCGGACCGGCTCCTTTTCCTGCAGCAGCATATCACCGGTGTCAATTTCGTGGCGGATAAAAAAGGTGGTAAGGCCGGTTTCGGTGTCGCCGTGCATAATGGCCCAGTTGATGGGAGCCGCGCCGCGGTACTGCGGCAGCAGCGAGGCGTGCAGATTGAAAGTGCCCAGCGGCGGCATGTTCCAGACGGCCTCCGGCAGCATCCGGAAAGCTACCACGATTTGCAGCGCCGCCTCGTAAGACCGTAGCTCCTCCTGAAAGTCAGGAGATTTCAGGTTGGTGGGCTGCAGTACGGGCACGTTGTACCGCAGGGCCACCTCCTTTACCGGCGAAGGCGTCACCTTCAGTCCGCGGCCCGCCGGCTTGTCAGGTGCCGTAATCACGGCCACTACATTGTAATCATTCCGGAGCAGGATTTCCAGACTTGGCACCGCAAATTCGGGAGTGCCCATAAAGATGATTCTCAGGGGTGAAGCCATATTCAAACCTACGGAAAGAAGCGTTTACCGGCAAAGCGCAGAGGTTGCCGTTCACACTATGAATTAACCGGGATATTTTAGGAAAGATACCGGAAGAAAATTTGTGCAACTCAGGCGTCGCGTTTGCCAATTTGAACCGATATTATTAAGTTTAGGATTCACTGGAAAATCTGGCTGCCCCGCTGATGATGCACCATACACTCCCTTTTATTGATTGTAGCTGACGCTTTATCTGCAATAGCGGTTTAGAGATTTGCAGAACGGTTTAGTAACTTTGCCGTTCTTTTTTATTGGAAAAAATTAACTGAATGATAAGATGGCTAAGATTTCGTATTACACTGAAGAAGGACTGAATAAGCTGAAAGAAGAGCTGAACGAGCTGAGAGTCAGGGGAAGGGCCTCCATTGCCCGCCAGATTGCCGAGGCCCGGGACAAAGGCGACCTGAGCGAAAACGCCGAATATGACGCGGCCAAAGACGCCCAGGGCCTGCTGGAACTCAAAATCTCAAAGCTGGAAGAAGTGGTGGCCAATGCCCGGCTCATTGACGAATCTTCCATAGATGCTTCGCAGGTAGCTGTTTTGTCTACTGTCAAAATCAAGAATAAGAAAAACGGTGCTACCGTCAAGTATACGCTGGTATCTGAAGAGGAAGCCGATCTGAAGGCCGGAAAGATCTCCGTACAGTCGCCCATCGGCAAAGGACTGCTCGGCAAACGTGTAGGCGAAATGGCTTCCATTACTGTGCCTGCCGGCCAGATGGAGTTTGAAGTAATGGAAATCAGCCGGTAAATATAGTTATTCGTTATTCGTTATTCGTTGTTGGTTATTCGTAAACAGTCAGAGATTATCCTTACGGAAGCATGCAACCAACCACCAGCAACTACTAACCAAAGAAACATGCCAACCATTTTCACCAAAATAATCAACGGCGAAATTCCCAGTCATAAAATAGCAGAAGATGACCGTTACCTTGCCTTTCTGGATGTGAATCCCGTGGCGGAAGGGCATACGCTGGTAATTCCGAAGGCAGAGGTAGACTACTTGTTTAATCTGGATGATGAAACCTACACGGGTTTAATGCTATTTGCCAAAAAGGTAGCCGGCGCGTTGCCGCAGGCAGTGCCTTGCCTGCGCGTAGGCGTAGCCGTAATCGGTCTGGAAGTGCCGCATACCCACGTGCACCTGGTGCCGCTCAATACCATGCAGGATATCAACTTCAGCAAGCCCAAACTTAAGCCCGGTCAGGACGAACTGGCCGCCACGGCGGAGAAGATAAGAAGTAAGCTGTTGAATGGTTAGAATGGCGAAATGGTCATATGGCTGAAAGGGCAATATCCCGGAGAAGGGTAAATCAGCCATACAATCATTTCGCCATTCAATTCTATACTTCTGAATCCGGCTGCACTGCCACCATCACCCCAATTCCTTTGGGGTATTTTTTTGCCGGTAATCTCATTAACTTGCCAAAAAGCCTTTGTATGCTGCGGATTGAAGCCTTTCAGGTAGCCGAATTAATAAACGTAAAGAAATTCAAAGCAGATTTTACCGGAAAACCCTTCTATGCTTCCCTATATGAAGCCTTCTATGCGCAAGAGCACGGCAAATACATGTACGTGCTCAACTACGGGGTTGTCGTATTCGCCAATCTCTCCGACATTGAAAAAAGCGACTTCATAAAATTCCTGCGGGCTTACATGGAAAAGCCGGTGGAAGGAGAATTCAAGGAAGACCTGCTGGTGGAGGTGGATACGGAGCGGAAGCTTACCTTCAACTACAACTCCGTGACTGTACCTAAACTGGACGAAAAACGCATCCGGATCATCATGCTCAACACGGCGCAATCGGTGGCAATGGAGTTGTACGAAAAGCTGGGTTACGATATACTGGAAAGGCTCTTCAAGCTTCGCCCTGGAGTTGGAAAAGCACGGCAGGGTGCGGATTTCCCGTACCAATCTGCTCAAGTTCATCGGCCGGACGCTCAATATTAAGAATTCTATTATCGATAACCTGTACGTATTCAACTCGCCGGACGTGGTCTGGGAAAACGAGTACCTGGAGAAGCTGGACCACGGGCTGCGCGAAACTTTCGACATCAACACCCGCTTCCGGGAACTGGACTACGAACTGCGCATCGTGCAGGACAATCTGAAACTATTCACCGAACTGTTGCAAAACCGCGAAAGTACCCGCCTTGAATGGATCGTCATCCTGCTGATTCTCTTCGAGGTGATTGACATCATCATCGTCAGCAAGTTTTTGTAAGAATTGACAATCAGTCCGTGCCCGGCATATGTGGCAAAACAGGCGGTGCAATTTCCTCCCGGTCATAATTTTCAATTAACTAAATAACCCAGTCAACGGATTGTTTGCGGCTCCGGAGGGCATCGGTAAGGGTGGTACTGTCGAGGATCGAAGCCGTGGCATCGCGTACTTTCCGCATGGTGATCCTGATGGCGCAACTATCCACATCCATACATTCATCGCAGGGGACGTAAGCCGTCTGGCTGGCGCACGGCACAAGGGCCAGCGGACCATCAATCACCCGGATTACCTGCCCGATGGTGATCTGGTCCGGCGTTTTCAGTAAAGCGTAGCCACCCGTTTTGCCGCGTTTGCTGTACAGAATACCGTCATTCTTCGCAGGTCCAGCAGGATTGCTTCCAGAAACTTTTTGGGAATCTGCTCCTGCCGGGCGATCTCTGCGATCAGCATGGATTTTTGTCCGTTGGCATTGTCCTGAGACAGCGCAAACAGGGCTTTCAGCGCGTATTTGGCTTTTTTGAGAGCATATTTCCGCAATAATAATGTTATTTATCTGATTGAAAACAGAATTCTTCCGGTAGGGGAAGAGACAAAACCGGGAATCAGTTCAAAAAATCAGTAAAATTGTCTATTAACTATATAGGGTATTTGCTATCTTGTCGGTGCCAATACATGATTCCCTGCGGCTGCAGCGGAGTAACGTATGATCATTATTCAGATGTCTGACGAAATACTGATTCAGGAACCACAAACAGAAACGGGTACAGGAGCCAAAACGGCCTTATCCAGAAAGCTTATCCTTCCGGCAATCCTGTTACTGGCTGGCGTGGCCTGCCTGTTCATGGCGTTGTGGCAATCAGCAAGGCGGCTGGTGGACCCAGCTCCCCGGCTGGCTGGAAACGGTACTGACACGGCAGCTGATGTACTTCGCCCTGGTCGGCTTCGCAGCGCAAGATGATCGATGGCGCCCTCGGAATGGCCTATGGCATCAGTTCAACTTCTTTTGCTGAGCCTGGGCATACCGCCGGCGCTGGCCAGTTCAAGCGTACACGGCGGAAGTATTCACCTCGGGTATTTCAGGCTGTCGCATCTGAAGATGGGCAACGTCAACCGGAAACTTTTTCAGCGGCTGGTGCTGCCCGGTGCGGGCCGGAGCCATTCTGGGGGCATACGTACTCACCAGCATTGACGGTAATGCCATAAAACCCTTTATTTCGGCCTACCTGCTGATCATGGGAGTCGTAATTATCCACAAAGCATTCAGGCCGGTGAAGAAGGACCGGCAGGAGAAAAGTCTGGCGCCACTGGCCCTGTTTGGTGGCTTTGCGGATGCCGTAGGCGGCGGGGCTGGGGACCGGTCGTGGCCTCCACCCTGCTGGGCAAAGGGCATAATCCGCGTTACGCCATTGGTTCGGTCAGTCTGGCGGAGTTTTTCATTGCAATGGCCGGGGCGGGCACATTCCTGATGCTGATCGGTACCGGCAACTGGCAGATTATCGTGGGGCTGGTGCTGGGTGGCGCTTTTGCTGCCCCGTTTGCGGCGTATCTCTGCCGGAAGTTTGCCCCCGCACCCTGATGATTATGGTCGGTGTGCTCATTATCGGCCTTAGCCTGCGTACGCTGGTGATTGCTTTATGGTAGTGACAAGGAGTTTTCTTCTGAATATGGTAACTTCAACTCGTCAACCTGGGGAATATGGTGTAATTGTTTCAGACTACTTTTAGCAAAGGGTTGATCTGTATTATTTATTTTGCGGGATAACCAACAACTGATAACCAACAACTACTTATCATGTCATTACGATTAGGCGATGTAGCCCCTGACTTTAAGGCTGCCACCACCGAAGGTGAATTCAACTTCCACGAATGGCTGGGCAACAGCTGGGGGATGCTTTTCTCGCACCCGGCTGACTTTACCCCCGTATGCACCACTGAACTGGGCATGACGGCCAAACTGAAGGATGAGTTTGATAAGCGGAACGTAAAAGTGCTGGCCGTCAGCATTGACCCGCTGGATTCGCACCGGGAGTGGGTAAAAGACATCAACGAGACGCAAAAAACGTTCGTTAATTTTCCAATCATTGCCGACGACGACCGCAACGTAGCCACGCTGTACGACATGATTCACCCCAATGCCTCCGAAAAGGCTACCGTACGGTCAGTATTTGTGATCGGGCCGGACAAAAAAATAAAGCTGACCCTCACGTATCCAGCCTCGACCGGCCGGAACTTCAATGAACTCCTCCGGGTGATCGATTCGCTGCAACTGACTGCCAGCTACAGCGTGGCGACTCCCGCCAACTGGCAGGACGGCGAAGACTGCGTAATCGTGCCGGCCGTGAAGGACGAAGATATTCCAGGTAAATTTCCCAAAGGCCATACCGTAATCAAGCCTTACCTGCGCATGACGCCGCAGCCGAATAAGTAACAATATTGCCACCCTGACGCCCCGGGTAATTTTCATTGCCCGGGGTTATTATTTGTCCGGGTAAAACTCTCCCCGTATATCTTCATAGAGGCGATGAACCGGAAACCAGGGGTAGTCATATTTTTTTTGTGCCTGATGCTGACTCCCATAAAGCAGGCAGTGGCGCAAACCGCAAAGCAGGTAAACCCGAACACCCTCGTTTGGTTTGGCTACTTCAACCAGACCCGGATTTCGGACAAGGTCGGCATCTGGCTTGATGTCCTTGCCCGCCGCATTGACTGGCTGGACCGCTGGAGTGCCGCTGCCGTGCGGCCCGGGATTACCTTTTACCTGCCCAATAAGGTTCGCCTCACGGCCGGATACGCGTATTTTAACCATTATCCCCCGCTGGGCCAGCGAACCATCCGGATCGAGCACCGCCTTTGGCAGCAGGCAAGCTGGGCGCAGGGCGATGGGCGGTGGCATATCAGTCACCGGCTCCGCACGGAGCAACGGTTCAACAAGAATATTGCCAACGACGTGCTGCAGTTTGGTTACGCGTTCAATCACCGGTTCCGGTACCAGCTGGGCGTCAGCTATCTGCTGGCCGGGAAGGCCGAGGTGCCCGGAGCCCTGACTGCTCAGGTCAGCGACGAGATTCTGGTCAATGCCGGCCGGCAGATCAGGCTCAATCACTTCGACCAGAACCGCTTCACGGTTGCTTTGGCGTACCAGATGGGCAAGAGCAGCAATCTGCAGGTAGGTTACATGAACCTGTTTCAGCAGCTACCCAACGGCAGAGTATTCAACAACAACCACGTGGTAAGGCTATATTTCCTGCACAACGCAGACTTGCGCCGGAAAAAGGAATAGTCAAGCAGCGGCGCAATTTTAAATTGTGAATTCCTGCCTGCCGGCAGATTAGATTATTATGTAACATGCTGACCTTAAATAAGTTGACTTCATATTTTGAAATTTTAAAATACCCTGTATTTCTGCTCGGGTACTTAAAATTCAACATCCAACATTCAAAACTTCCATCTACCCCTTGGGAATGGCCGCCATCTGCTTCTGGTCGTGCCCATAAATGTCTGCCCGGAAATTTACAATGCCGTTTTCATCCAAGAAGGCCGTCTGGTAAAGAAATTGCACCGGCACCGGCTCCGGCAGACTCTGGGTCACCGGTTCGGGCAGGTGCATATTGTCGCGGATGCGCTGCCGGTTCCACGCCGGATCGGGCTGCAGCAGGAATGCAGCAAGGTCCACGGGCTGTTCTAACCGCACGCAGCCGCTGCTGTAGGCTCTTTGTCTCCGGTCAAATAAATGGTCGCCGGGCGTATCGTGCAGGTAAATGGCCTATTTTGTTGGGAAACATGAATTTGATCTGGCCGAGGGCATTACCGGGACCGGGCTGCTGCACAATCTGGTAAGGGAAACGGGCTGCCGACAGTTTGGCCCAGTCAACCTGATACGGATCAATCTCCTGCCCTTCGTACCCGCTGCCTGCCCGGTACAGCTTCATATTCTGGCGCCGCAGGTAAGCCGGATTTCTTTTCACAGCCGGCAGTATGTCGCGTACGGCAATGCTCCGCGGTACGTTCCAGGTAGGGCTGAATTCGATGTACCGGATCGTATCGCGGAAAATGGGCGTGGAGCGGTACTCTTTACCGACGATCACCCGCATTTCCAGCTTCTTTTCCTGCCCTTCGTACACCCGCAGGCGGTATTCCGGCACATTCACCAGTACGTACTTCTCCCCGAAAGAGCTGGGCCACCAGCGGAGTCGTTCCAGGTTCAGCTGGATCTGGCGGATGCGTTTTGCTACGGGCACGTTCAGCCACTTCAGGGTACTGGGACCCAACACGCTGTCGGCTGTCAGCCCGTTTCGCTGCTGGTAGCGGGCCAGCCCAGCCGCTACCGGCTCGTCCATAATGGTAGCCGGGTTCACGCTTCGGTCACCGGCTGGCTGTGCGCCGGCAGCTATGGTCCCGTTATCGGATTTATTGCCGGCAGCCGCAATCTGCGGTTGCCCCTCCAGGTCTCCCGTGCTTTGCAGCCGCTGGCGCAGCAGCCGGACCGCGTCGCTGGTGTCACCCTTGTTGAGCGTTGTATTTTTGGGGAGCGCCGGCCAGCCTCCGCGTTCTTCAATCTGCCGGTAGCGGGCAAGCGCCTCCTTCAGCCGGTGGTATTGCAGATGCTCCGGAATCAGCCGTTGCAGCGATTGGCCGATCTGACCGGTCTGAAGGGCACTCTGCAGGTGTTGGGCGAGGTCCGCTGACCGTGGACTGGCAATCCGGCTTTCGTCGTACCAGGCCGGGTTGGCCACGCCGGAGAGCAGATGCGAGGCGTAGGTGAGGTAAGCCGCCGTGGTCAGAAAATCCAGCCGCACCAGTTGCTCCAGGTCTGCTTTTCCGCGCTTTTTTGCAAACAGCCTCTCGTTCAGGAGTTGCAGGGTGTCCAGGTGGTAATCAAATCCGAGCCCTTCGGCGGGTGCCCCGGCCAGGGCCTGCTGCAGTTCGCAGGCAACGGGGAGCGGCCCTTCGCTGCTATGCCACGCAAGCTGATAGTTACCAGCCTCGTAGAAGTTTGTCAGTTCCTGGTACAGCTCCTCACGGATGTTTTTGTCAATAAAATAGGTCTTCACGTCCAGCGTGTCGAGCCCTTCGGCGATCAGTTGCCGTACGGGTTCGGAGGTCTGCATTGGCTGGCCTTTGTTTCCGGTGGCCATACTGCCGCCTGCTCCCTGCCGCCGCTCCTGACCGCAGGAGAACATTTGACTGGTTATAATCAGAAATAGAATGAGCAGTCGGTTATGCTTTGAAAAGATCATAAAATTCTTCTTTGGGTTACTCAGATGAGGCTCTGAAGCCGGCTCTTGATCGCGCGGCATCGGCTATGTTGCCGGAGTCGTCTTATTTTTCCTACGAAGATACGGGGGTACAGGTTCGGTAATGTGTCTCCTGTCACCCGGGCAACAGGGAGGCGGCTGGGGTGCCGGCAAGGTCCCGCTGCCCGTATTCCTTACCGGCTTTCACCGGATTTTCCCAACTTCCAGTTATGGATGAGGGACAGGCGAAAAATGCTCCGGTTCCAGAACCGGCCGCCGGAAGACCGCTGCTGGAAAGAGTTGAGGTAGCCGCCCTCTACGGTAAATGCATCGCCCAGTTGCCAGGCAAGGCCGGCATACACCCGGTTCTGGTTGAACCAGTGGCTTACGCCGGCGCCCCAGCTGACCATCACCTCATCGTACAGCACCAGGTCCAGCTTTTTAGCCGCCTTCCGGCCGGTTTGGGTTGAGGGTATACGTCCACTGCGCCAGCAGGCGGGCCCGGAGGCCAGGGTCATACTCGTCTTCCACACGGTTCTCGGTCACCTCCCGTAAAAACCGCTCCTCGGTGCGTAAGCGGAAAGTCCATGTCCGGCGACCCGGCTCCGTTTCGTGGGTGATGTGGGGGCGCAGCTCAGTGCCCAGCGGATCATCAAAGGCCGTAAGGGAGTCGGCATCCTGCCCGAAGTACGCAAAGCCCGCCCCCACCTGATACTTACGGTTGATATTGTACAGGAGAGTACCGCGGACGAAGTACTGGTGTTCGGCACTGAAAAACCGGAAGCGGCGGTTTTCTGCCTCCAGAGAAACCTGCCAGTCGGAGCCCAGTTTCAGGTTTTCTTCCAGGTGGTACCAGCCAAGCGACTGTCACTGAACGGTATTGCCTTCCGGCTGGGCAAGAGCGGCAAAAGGCACCGCAAAGAGAGTCAGCAGAAAGGAGACAGGGGCTTTAGGCATCATTTGTAAAATCTTTATACGAGATAGAAATGCATGAGTGACAGGCAGATACCAATTTTTTTAAAAAGCTATTAAAATGGACATTCTGGCGGTTTTCAGTAACCCAAAAGCTGGGTGGTCCCGTATACCAGGAGAGTTTCCCCCTTTATACTTTAGTACTTTTCTACTGATTCAGGTGAAAAGAGGCCTATGCAGAAGCGGGGAGCCCCCTCTGATTTATGCTTTACATGAATACCGGATCGTGACGGGAATGCTGTATGTGGAATGAAAACCGGATGAAAAATGAAACAACTGCGACTCTGTTTACTTACTTTTTTAGTGTTCCTGATTGCCCTGCCCCTCTATTCGCAACGCATTTCTCTGGAGGAGTCCGTTGAAGCTGCATTCAGAAACTACCCTACCCTTGCCGCCCGCGCAGCAGCCCTGAAAGCCGCCCGGGCCGGCATGAGGCAGGTAAAAGACAACCGCCTGCCGAATCTGCGGCTGCACGACCAGGTGCAACTGGGCACGGCCAATGGTCTACCGGGGTCTTATTTTTCGCTGGGACTGATCGTGCCTACTTCAGGCAGTATCCGGCCCGGCAACACGATGAACCTGGCCACCGGCAACGTAGCCCTTGCCATGATGGACTGGGAGGTATTCAACTTTGGCCGCTATCAGGCCGAGCAGCGGGTAGCCCGCGCCGAAATTGCCGCCAGTGAGGCGGACGTGGAGCGGGAGCGGTTTATGCTCCGCCAGACGGTGATCAATACCTATCTTGAAATGCTCCGGCTCCGGCAATATTCGCGCATTGAACAGAAAAATGTTGAGCGGGCCGAAACCGTGCTGGGTATCATCGCCAACCTCGTCCGGAGCGGCATCAAACCGGGGCTGGACACTTCGCTGGCCGTGGCGGAGCTATCGAAGGCGCGGCTCGGCTACCTGCAGGTGCAGGAAGAATACCAGCAGGCGCGGATCAACCTGTCGGTGCTGACGGGCATAGAGGCCGCCACCCTCCGGATTGATACCACTTTTATTCCGGAGCGGTTGCTTCAGCCGCTGGAAGCCCGGAGCATCCCGGCCTATACCCAGCACCCGCTGTTCCGGTACCGGCACCGCCTCGTCAACCGGCAGACGGCAGAAGTGGTGCCACCCGTATGCAGGACCAGTTTCTCTACATCTCGGGCGTAAAGGAAATCCAGAGTAAAAGTGTGCAGGGCCTGACTATTGTAAAGCTGGCCTTTTACGAAGGCACCAACATGGCGCAGGCCGCGGCCGAAGTAGCCGTGCAGGTAAACCGCGCCATGAAATTTTTTCCACCCGGTGCCCTGCCCCCGCAGGTAGTGCGTTACGATGCCTCTTCAGTGCCCATCGGCGACCTGGTGCTCAGCAGCAAGACCCGCTCCCTGCGCGAAATTCACGAACTGGCCTCCACGCGCATCCGGCCAATGTTTTCGACCGTCCGTGGTCTTTCCGCGCCGCCGCCCATCGGTACCAACTCCCGTACGGTGGTAGTCAACCTCGACCCGAACAAAATCCGCAGCTTTAATATCTCCCCCGATGAAGTGGTAGAGGCATTGGCCCGGAATAATGCCATGACGCCCTCCGGCAACATCCGGATACAGAACACCATGTACATCACCACGCTGAACTCACTGGAGAAGCAGGTGGAAGATTTCAGCAACATTCCGGTGATCAGCAACGGACGGCAGGCGGTTTTCCTGCGCGATGTGGCCACCGTGCAGGATGCCTCCGACGTTACGACCGGCTACGCCCTGGTGAACGGCAGCCGGTCTACTTACATTCCGGTGGTGAAAACGGCCGATGCCTCCACCTGGTCGGTGGTGACCAGCCTGAAGGCGAAGCTGCCGCAGATGCGCGAACTGCTGCCCGAAGACGTGGACGTGTCGTACGAGTTTGACCAGTCGGTATTCGTGATCAACGCCGTGGAAAGCCTCGTGGTGGAGGGCGGCCTGGGTGCCATTCTGACCGGTCTGATGGTGCTCCTCTTCCTGCGCGACTGGCGGAGTTCGCTGATTGTGATTATTACCATTCCGGTATCGGTGATTTCGGCGGTACTGCTCCTCAACCTTGCCGGCCAGACCATCAACATCATGACCCTGAGCGGCCTTGCCCTGTCGATTGGTATTCTGGTGGATCAGGCCACGGTGACCATCGAAAACGTGCACCAGTACCTTGAAATGGGCAAGCCAAAGAAGCAGGCCATTTATGAAGCCTGCAAAGAAATAAGCCTGCCGCTGCTGCTCATCCTGCTCTGTATTCTGGCCGTGTTTGCGCCTTCCTTCGTGATGTCGGGCGTACCGCGGGCCATGTTCCTGCCGCTGTCCCTGTCCATCGGCTTTGCCATGACCATCTCGTATTTTCTGGCGCAGAGTCTGGTGCCGGTGCTGTGCAACTGGCTGCTTAAAGAGGGGAAATTCGCCCATGCCCACCACGCCGCGGTGGGTAAGCCCTCCCGCTTTGACCGGGTCAAGCATGGTTTTACGCGGCAGATTGCTGCCATGCAGCACCGTAAGGGGCTGATTCTGGCGCTTATTTCGTGGGGGTATTTTTGCTGACCGGAATCTGCTTCGTGCTGACCGGCAAAGATTTACTGCCCCAGGTGAATACCGGCCAGATGGTGATCCGGATGAAAATGCCCGACGGCACCCGGTTGGAACGGACCGAGGAGAAGGTTTCGCAGCTGCTGGCTCTGGTGGACGACGTTACGGACGGCAACGTTTCCATGACCTCGGCTTACGTGGGCGTGGTGCCCACCAACTACGCCACCACCAACCTGTACGTGAGCACCAGCGGCTCCAACGACGCCGTGATCAAAGTGGCCCTGGACCACCAGTACAAGGTAAACATGGAAATGCTGAAAGAGCGGATCAGAGGGGCGGCCCGGGAGAATATGCCCGAAATCACCCTGTCCTTTGAGCCGGCCGACCTTACCGGGAAGCTGATGAGCCAGGGTGCCACCACGCCCATTGAGGTGCAGGTGGCCGGCCGCAACATGCAGCAGATCGAAGGGTACGCCCGGGAACTGGTAGCGGGTATGGAGGCGGTGCCTTTCCTGCGCGACGTGCGGATTTTGCAGCCGCTGAAAGCTCCCGTGATCAATATTCAGCTGGACCGGCAGAAACTGGCCGCCATGGGACTGGATATGCGCGAAACGGCGCGGTCCATCACGGCCTCGACTTCATCCAGCCGGTACACCGAGAAAAACCAGTGGCTCGACGAAAGCAACGCCTACACCTACCAGGTACAGGTGCAGATTCCCGAATACGCCATGCGCGACCTGACGCAACTGCGCGAAGTACCGCTGGTGGCCGGGCAGACCCGGCCGGTGCTGGGCGACGTAGCTTCCTTTTCGGTAGATACCCTGCCCGGTGAGTACACCCGCCTGGGGCCGCGCCGGTACGTAACGGTAAGCGCCAACGTCCACCAGAAAGACCTGGGCACGGCCACGCGGGCCGTGGAAAATGCAGTGGCTTCACTCGGTGAGCCACCCCGCGGGCTGGTGGCCGAAGTAAAGGGCATGTCGTCACTGCTCACCGAAACGCTGGACAGCCTGGAGTTTGGCCTGGGCGTAGCCATTGTGGTGATCTTCCTGCTGCTGGCGGCCAATTACCAGTCCTTTAAACTGTCGTTTGCGGTGCTCTCCACGGTGCCGGCGGTTATTCTGGGCTCGCTGGCCATGCTGCTGGCCACGGGTTCCACGCTGAACCTGCAGTCGTACATGGGCATTATCATGTCTACGGGTATTTCGGTGGCCAACGCCATCCTGATCGTGACTAACGCCGAAAAGCTGCGCTGGGACTACCGCGACCCGCTGAAGGCCGCCGTAGACAGTGCGGCTACCCGTTTCCGGCCGGTGCTGATGACCAGCTTTGCCATGATTGCCGGGATGGTGCCGATGGCGATGGGCATGGGCGAAGCCGGGGAGCAGGTGGCACCGCTGGGCCGCGCCGTGATCGGCGGACTGATTGCCTCTACGCTGGCGGCGCTGTACATCGTGCCGCAGGTATACGCCTGGGTGCAGGAAAAGACGCCCTTCCGCCAGCCGTCGCTGATGCCGGAAGCAGCGTAGTGGAGGTGAAGTGGCTGCGTAAATTTTAAATTTTGAGTGATCCAGTGACTCAACATTAAATATTCGTCATTCCTGCGGGGAATCTTTTTGAAATTAAGTGAAGCCGGACCTATACCAACAAGATTCCCCGCCGGGAATGACAGTACAATAAGAGGCAGCTTAAATACATAGAAACTCAGTTTACAGTGTACTTATGAACAGGAGAGATCCTGTCTGATTACTCAATATTCACGGGTCACTACTATGGCCAATTTAATTTTAAGAAGTCCGGCAGAGAGAAGTTCCAGCGTGGACGCTGGAACCAGTGCAGGAGCAACGAACAACGGATAGCCAATAACCAACAACTACTTAATCCTAGCCCATGCTGGTGCTGCAGGAACAGTCACGGCTCCGGCTGGTAGTCGACGTACCCGAAACGTACAGCATGAAAGTAGGAGAGGGCAATAGGATAAAATATTCTGTCAATGCCCTTCCGGGTCAGGTGTTTGAAGGGAAAATCAGCCGCCTTTCGGGCCGCATGAATCCGCGGTTCTGCTCCGAAACGGTGGAGATTGACGTTGACAATTCAGAGGGGCAGTTCAAGCCCGGCATGTTTGCGGAAATCATTCTGTCGGCCGAAGGTACACCCGGCGCTTTGGTGGTGCCTTCCTCGGCCATTGTGACCTCTACCGAAGGTCAGTACATTATCAAGGTTGACGGCAACAAGACCCGGTTTGTGGAGATAAAGCAGGGCAACCGCGCCGATGGCATGATCGAAGTTTTCGGTGACGTGCAGCCCAATGACCGCGTCATCATCAACGCCAGCCAGGAGATCAGGGAAGGCACAGAGGTGAGTACGTAGGGGAGGAGTGAGGAGGGGAATCCGCCACCTGGATATAATCAGGAGGTATGGAGGTGGTATTGCGGGAACAGAACCAGACAAAGGATAAAGATAAATATTAAATAACCACCCGCTTAGCTCCCCGTTTCCGCTCCTTTCATCTTGATCAGGCAGAAAACCGAGTAGTTGATCATGTCGCGGTAATTGGCGTCGATGCCTTCGGAGATCAGCGTTTTGCCGCGGTTGTCTTCGATCTGCTTCACGCGGAGTAGTTTCATCAGAATAATATCCGTGATGGAAGAAATCCGCATTTCGCGCCACGCCTCACCATAGTCATGGTTTTTGTTCATGAGCAGGGCAAGGGTCTGCTCCGCTTGCGTGTCGTAGAGCGGTTCCAGTTCCTCGTATGGGATTTCCAGCGAGGGATTCTCCTTCAGGTCCAGCTGCATCAGCGCCATCAGGCAGTAATTGATGATGCCGGCAAACTCCGAGGTAATATCGTCGCCGACCTTCTGCGTGCCTTTCTCCTGAATCGACCGGATTCGCTGGGCCTTGATATAGATCTGATCGGTGATGGACGGCAGCCGCAGAATGCGCCATGCCGTGCCGTAGTCGCGGGTTTTTTTCTCAAAAATTTCTTTGCACCGGCGGATCACTTCGCGGTATTCAGCAGCGGTCTGAGACATGAAAGGAAAGTAGTGAGTAGTGAGTAGTGAGAACTGAGCAACATCTGCCCGCTCATTCCGTTTGCCAAAGCTAATTGTTTTTAAGAATTTGAAGGTCCGCTTTCCCCGCCAGCCATGATGAATCCTGCCTCTGAAATTCTTTTTACGCCCCGCACCCTTAACCTGAAGGGGCAGCTGATTGACTTACGAACCCCGGCCGTAATGGGTATTCTGAACATTACCCCGGATTCCTTCTACGGCGGCAGCCGGGTAGAAGGTACCGATGCAGTCGTGCAAAAGGCCGGAGAGATGCTGGCACAGGGGGCCACTTTTCTGGACGTGGGCGGCTACTCGTCGCGGCCGGGAGCGGCGCACATTTCCGCGGAAGATGAAAGGGCACGGGTAGTTCCGGCGATTGAAGCGGTGCAGAAAGCTTTTCCGGAGGCGCTGATTTCGGTAGATACATTCCGGGCGGAAGTGGCCCGGGCAGCCGTGGAGGCCGGCGCCTGCATGGTAAACGACATTTCCGGTGGTGCGCTGGACGAGGCCATGTTCGGGACGATAGCTTCTTTGCAAATACCTTACGTGCTCATGCACATGCGCGGAACTCCCCAAACAATGACTTCCCTCACGCAGTACGGGAATCTTCTGCCCGAAATGTTCGCTTACTTCCAGCAAAAAATTTTCCGGTTGCGGCAACTGGGCGTGAAAGACATCATCCTGGACCCCGGGTTCGGGTTCGCCAAAACCCCCGACCAGAACTACCAGCTGCTCCGGAACTGGAATTATTTCAATCCACTGGGCCTGCCGGTGCTGGCGGGCCTTTCGCGCAAGTCGATGATCTATAAAAAGCTGCAGATTTCCGTGGAGGATGCCCTCAATGGCACAACTGTACTCAACACAATTGCGTTGATGAAAGGAGCCGCCATCCTTCGGGTGCACGATGTGAAGGAAGCCACTGAAGCCGTAAAATTGTTTGTCCTGTACCGGGGATTCTGAAGCAGTACCGGTTTTTGTCCGCTTATCCTTTTTCGCTTTGAGGTAAACCCGGGGGGTAAGAATTTGACGCAGATAAGAGAAAAATAACGTTTTTCCCGTCTGAGGATGGGTCTGTTGTTCCCTTTTCTTGCGTAATTTTACCAGTATCACTGCAGGAGAGGTCAGCGACTATGCCATTATTGTTTTCAATCGGCTTTCTGGAGATTACCTGGGTAGACATCATTGATGTGGGCCTGGTAAGCTACCTCTTGTATCAGCTGTACAAGCTGATGAAGGGCAGCGTAGCCGTGAAAATCTTCCTGGGGTTTCTGTCCATCTACATGTCGTATCTGTTGGTGAAGGCGGCCAACATGAAGCTGCTGACCGAAATACTGGGTCAGTTCATGGGCGTCGGCGTAATTGCCCTGCTCATTCTTTTTCAGCAGGAAATCCGCAAATTCCTCCTGCTGATCGGCAAAACCACGGCTTTCAACAACGACACCTTTTTCCGCTCATTTCCGTGGCGCCGCGAACAAAGCGACAAGCAGCTGAACGTATCGCCGGTAGTGGAAGCGGCCAAAACCATGTCAGGAGCCAGTACCGGTGCCTTGATCGTGTTCGGCCGCGAATCAGAACTGCGCTTCTTTGCCGACTCCGGCGACGAGATAGACGCCGTGGTTTCCAAGCGTCTGCTCATTTCCATTTTCAATAAGTACAGCCCCCTGCACGACGGTGCCGTAATCATCTGTAAGAACCGCGTCAAGGCAGCCCGCTGCATTCTGCCGGTATCTGAGAAGGAAGACATCCCGGCGGCTTTCGGCCTGCGTCACCGGGCCGCTCTGGGGCTCACCGAAGCCGTGGAAGGGGCCGTGGTACTGGTGGTTTCCGAAGAAACCGGCCAGATTTCGCTGGTGCGCAACGGCGAACTGATGCACAACCTCTCCGTGCAGGAACTCCGCACCAAACTCAACTACTACCTCGCCGGTCAGGAAGAAAGACTGGAGGAAAAAATGCCCGTCGAAGCCCGCCTCGAAGGGGTGAAGGGGTAAGGAAAAGTGGTTAGTGGTAAGTTGCCATTGGCAAGGGGTTTAGCGTGCGTAAACACTGGCGTCAGTCACCTGCTTACTGCCACTGTCAACTTCAGGTTCAGTACTTACAACTTACCGCTGGCAACTTACCACTATTTAATCACCCCCAACTCCTTACCCACCTCTGTAAACGCGGCAATGGCTTTGTCGAGGTGCTCCCGGGTATGGGCGGCGGAGAGCTGTACCCGGATGCGGGCCTGACCCTTGGCTACCACCGGGTAGTAGAACCCGATCACGTAAATGCCTTTGGCCAGCAGTTTTTCGGCGAACTGCTGCGAAAGCGGTGCCTCGTAGAGCATGATGGGCACAATCGGATGCTCGCCCGGCTTGATGTCAAAGCCGGCCGCGGTCATCTTCTCGCGGAAATACTTTGTATTCCACTCCAGCCGGTCCCGCAGTTCGGTGGTTTGGGTGAGCATGTCCAGCACCGCAATGGAAGCCCCCACGATGGATGGTGCCAGTGCATTGGAAAACAGGTACGGCCTTGACCGTTGCCGCAGCAGTTCGATGATCTCCTTGCGGCCCGACGTAAAGCCGCCCATGGCCCCGCCCAGCGCCTTGCCCAGCGTTCCCGTAATGATGTCTACCCGGTCCATCACATTGCGGTATTCGTGTACACCGCGGCCCGTTTTGCCCATGAAGCCGGAGGAGTGGCATTCATCACTCATCACCAGGGCGTTGTATTTGTCGGCAAGGTCGCAGATCAGGTCCAGCCGGGCAATGGTGCCGTCCATGGAGAATACACCATCCGTAACGATGATGCGGTGGCGGCAGCCCTGGGAAGCTTTCAGTTTCTCCTCCAGACCGGCCATGTCGTTGTGTTTGTAGCGGTGCCGCTGCGCCTTGCAGAGCCGGATGCCGTCAATGATCGACGCGTGGTTGAGTTCGTCGGAAATGATGGCATCCTGGTCGTTGAACAGCGGCTCAAACACGCCTCCATTGGCGTCGAAGGCGGCCGCGTACAGGATGGTGTCTTCGGTGCCCAGAAAATCGGCAAGCTTCTTTTCCAGCTCCTTGTGAATGTCCTGCGTGCCGCAGATAAACCGCACCGACGACATGCCGTAGCCGTGCGTATCAATGGCTTCCTTGGCGGCTTCCACCACGCGGGGGTGCGACGAGAGGCCGAGATAGTTGTTGGCGCAGAAGTTGAGCACCTCCGGGGTTTCGGTGGTGCCGATTGCGGCATCCTGCGGGGTTGTAATTACGCGTTCTCTTTTAAATAGTCCTGCCTCTTTTATGTCGCTTAGTTCCTTTTCCAAAACGGGCTTTAAAGTAGTGTACATCAATGATAGGGTTATATGGTTAAATGGTCTGAAAGCCGCCTTCTGCGGATCAGTAGCGGGTCATGTGACCAACGGTCAGGGGTTTTCCGGCGGTGGTTTTTTGATTACGGCAGCGGGTCTTTTGATCAACGGACGGGCAGTGGGTTTTGGTTCAGCGGGAGAGGCCGCATCTGTGGCCGCGACTGATTTTTCCGGAACCGGTTGCGCCACTGCCTTCAGCAGGTACCGCCGGCGCAGGTCGTTGAGCAGGAATTTCTTCTGGGCTGTAAAACTTTCCGGGTGCATATGCCCGAAAATTTCTTCAAAATCACGCCACCGCAGCGGCTCACCCTGCCGGAAGAGTGCCGCATCGATTTTTTTGCCCTTCAGATATTCTTCAAATGTCATCACCAGCTGCAATACTTTTCACTGATAAGCGTACAAAGATAAGGAGATGTTTACGAACCGGTCCTTTTTCAGAGGCGGGAGGTAATTCGTACCTTCGTGTGCAATTTTATATTTATGGGAACAGGCACGGAAAAAATTTTAGTGATCGGGGCCAACGGGCAGCTGGGTACTGAACTGACGGAGGCACTTCGGCGTACGAATGGCAGCCATAACGTTGTGGCCTCAGATCTGCAGCTTCCAACCCACGCGGCGGGTGAAGAAGGCCCTTTTGAAGTATTGAATGTGCTGGACAGCGGGAAACTGGGTGAACTGCTGAGCCGGTATAAAATAACTCAGATATACCACCTGGCAGCTCTGCTTTCGGCTACCGGTGAAAAAAAGCCAAAGCTGGCCTGGGACCTGAATGTAAACGGTCTGCTGAATGTACTGGACGCCGCCCGGGAGGGAGGCGTCCGGAAGGTTTTCTGGCCGAGTACCATTGCGGTATTTGGACCCAACACGCCCCGGCAGCACACGCCGCAGCATACCATTATGGACCCTACTACCATCTACGGCATCAGCAAGCTGGCCGGCGAACGGTGGTGCGAGTACTATTTTACCAAATATGGCGTAGATGTACGGGGGTTGCGGTATCCCGGCCTGATCAGCTACAAGCAGCCGCCGGGAGGCGGCACCACCGATTACGCCGTGGACATTTATCAGCAGGCGGTGGAAACCGGTTCTTACCAGTGCTACCTGTCTGAGAATACGTACCTGCCCATGATGTACATGCCCGATGCCGTGCAGGCTGCGCTTCAACTGATGGAGGCCGATGCGGGAAAAATCACGATCCGGTCATCGTACAACATCGGGGCCATCAGCTTTTCGCCGGAAGAAGTGGCCTCTGAAATCAAAAAGCACCTGCCTGAGTTCCGGATCGGGTACCAGCCCGACTTCCGCCAGCAGATTGCCGACTCATGGCCGCAGAGCATTGATGACTCCGTAGCCCGCCGCGACTGGGGCTGGCAGCCGCAGTACGATCTGCCGTCTATGACCAAAGATATTCTGACCAACCTGAAGCGGAAAAAGAATCCGGCGCTGGTATAACCGTGCCTGTTGTTCCTGAACTGACAGAACAAACAGATGACTAACGACAATAACAAAAGAGCCGCCTCTGGATCCAGAGGCGGCTCTTTTGATTTAAAACCTGGCTGTTATCGATTCCCGATTAGAAACCAATCGCAATGTAGATCTGTCCTACTGAGTTTTTGGCGTTATTGGTCAGCTGCTGGGAAATACCGCTGTTGGAAATCTCACGCAAGCCGAAGTTGTAACGGCCACCCACCTGGAAGCCTTTGATGTCGACGGCAATACCGCCGGCCAGACCGTAATCCACGCGGTGGAAGTCATTCTCATCAAGGTCAGCTACCATCATCGGATCAATGGCGTTATCCACTTCAAGCTCCTTGATGTTGGCGCCAATCAGGTACGAAGCATAAGGACCAGCCTGAATGCTGATGGGTCCTATTGTTGCAGAAGCCAGAACCGGCAACTGGATATAGTTCAGGTTGTAACGCAGTTCGCGACCCTGTACCCCAACGGCACTGGAAGTCCGGTAAGCTACTCTTGAACCGTTGTTGGTGTACAGTAATTCCGGCTGCAGGGCGAAGAACTTACCCATTGGTACTTTGGCCCACAAACCGCCGTGGAGGCCTACTTTCATGCTCTGATCCTCTACGCTTACGTCCCTTACATACAACTGCGAGAAGTTTAAACCGCCTTTCACCCCAAAACGGGCCTGAGTGTCATCGAAGAGGCCACCATCCTGAGCTTTGACATTACCGGCACCAAATAAAATAAATGCTAAAAAGCTAATTCCCATCAGCTTTTGTTTCAGTCCATTTTTCGTCTTCATAAATCAATACTAGTTAAGTTGGTTTGATTGTATCCAATATATATTATTCAATACGCAGATTGCATTAATTTGGTTGTATGTGGGGTTGTGTTTTCTGCAAGGCCGGGCGGCAACCCGATTGGTCAGGGAAAGGGAGGATTTACCGGTCTGGCAATTTATGATTTTAACTTTTACCTGCTTAAAAACTAAACCCGGCGTATACCTGTGCCACTGCATTACGGGCATTGCCAGTCAGCCGGTCCGCAATGCCGCCGTCATCCAACTGACCTGATCCGTGGTTGTATCGTACGCCCAGTCTGAACTTTCGCAGATCATAGCCCACTCCCGCCGCCACACCATAGTCGAACCGCTGAAAGTCTGTTTGGTTCAGGTTCAGGATATTGGCATTTCCGCTGATATCATTGCTTATCTCATGATCCAGGTTTGCGTTGAGCAGGTAAGCAGCGTAAGGACCGGCGTGTACGTTGAACGGACCCAGATGGATCATAAACAGCACCGGCACCTGCAGGTAGCCCAGATCAAACCGGACCGTACCCGGCTGAACGCCCAGTGCCTGCCCCAGACCAGAGTTACCGTACCGGAACCTTGAACCGGTGTTGGAATACAGCACCTCCGGCTGTATGGACAGCAGATGGGTAAGGGGGATTTTTAAATACACTCCGGCGTGATAACCAGCCTTCCAGGTACTGCTTTCCACGTTGGGGTCATTTACAAAGAGGCTGGAAAGGTTCAGTCCTCCCTTGACCCCGAAACGGGGCGCAGGATCTTCATTTTGCGCGGTTACCGGCAGGGTACTCAGCAGTACCATCAGGAGGCAAATCAGTCCTGCCGGTATTTTCTTCGTTTGAAAATTGGTTTTCATAGCTGTTCACTGGTAAGGTTGGGATGCCTGACAGGGTTCCATGCTCACTTACGGCGGGTATTGGAGAGAGTTGTACAAACCGGGAAACTTCGTCAAAAGGTAATTTGAGCGGACAGAAAAGGAAACGCGCCACGCAGAAGCGAACTGAGCCTGTTCGCTTGCCGCCTGCCGGAAAGAGAGGAACGGCAGGGGAGACGACACAAAAGTTTCCAAAGCTTTTTTAGTCCCGTATTCCCGGAAGTTGTGCCGGGATCTGGTGCCAGGCGACTTGGAGGTAAGCAGTAAACTTATAGATTTGTCGTGTGCATTCTGCCGCCTCTACCCCATTCAAGTACCCGATCAGAATTAAATCACAGATTTTGAATTTTAAATCCCGCATTAAAACCCCTCACGGACAGTATGTGATCATGCCCATTCAAAATTCAGAATTTAAAATTCAAAATTGTTTTCTTACTTACTGCCCATGATCATTCAGCTGCCTTCCGTCCGGATTATCTGTCCGGGAGAAAGTTTAAACGGACAAACCAAGCAGATCATCCTTAAGGATGGTTTTATCCACCGCATCGGCGACCCCGGCGACGTGCTGGCGGAAAAGGTTGACGTGAGGCTGGAAGGCGAAAACCTGCACCTCTCGCCGGGCTGGCTCGATATGCGGACTGCCGCCCGGGAGCCTGGCTACGAACACCAGGAAGACCTGTTATCGGTACGTGAAGCCGCGGCAGCCGGAGGCTTTACCGAAATTGCGGTTTTGCCCAATACCCATCCGGTCGTTCAGTCCAAGGAGGCTGTGGCATACCTTCGGAGCCGTTGGCCTGACCACGCGGTAAAAGTGCATCCGATAGCCGCCGTATCGCTGGAGGCAAAAGGCAAGGACCTGACCGAGATGATTGATCTGCACAGGGCTGGTGCCGTGGCTTTCTCGGACGGTGTGCAGCCAGTCTGGCATTCGGACATCCTGCTCAAAACACTGCAGTATCTCCAGACTTTCGGCGGGCTGCTGATCAACCGGCCGGAAGACAAACTGCTGACGCAATACGGCAACATGCACGAGGGCGTGGCGGCTACTATGCTGGGACTGAAGGGCATGCCGGCCCTTGCCGAAGAAATGATGGTTGCCCGCGACCTGCGCCTGCTGGAGTACACCGGCGGGAAAATTCATTTTTCCTGTATTTCAACGGCGGGAGCCGTGCAGCTGATCCGGGAGGCCAAGGCCCGCGGTCTCGCGGTCACCTGCGACATGGCTGCCCACCAGATTGCATTTGAAGATATGGCACTGAGTGAATTTGACACCAACCTGAAGGTGAATCCGCCTTTCCGGGGCAAGGCCGACATACAGGCGCTGTGGGCAGGCCTTGCTGACGGCACCATCGACGCTGTGGTGTCAGATCATAGTCCGCTGGACGAGGAAAGCAAGAAGCTGGAATTTGATCTGGCCGAGTTTGGCATTATCGGGCTGGAAACCGCCTTTGCCGTACTGAACACCCACAACCAGGCGCTGTCGGTTTCTCAGCTGATTGAAAAACTGTCAGGTAACCCGCGTAAAATTCTCGGCCTGCCACTTCCTTCGATCCGGGAAGGAACTTTGGCCAATATTACTATATTTGATCCGGAGGCACGGTGGACCTTTACGGGTAAGGATATCCGGTCCAAATCAGCCAATACGCCGTTTATCGGTGCCGGCTTCCGGGGCAGGGTAATCGGAATCGTAAACAATGGACAAATTCTGCTGAACGCGGCCAGCAGCAGTAAGCAGCGGCGGTAGCAGATTTTCCGGCTCAAGGCCCAACGGCAGCGTCTTAATACCGTACATAACTCATACCTTCACCTGTTCCCCTTTCGTATTATGCCTATGGAAATCCCAACCTCTATTTACTGGCCTCAATCGGCAGAGGAAGCCATTGCCATTCAGCAGGAACTACGGAAGGAAGTAATCATTGCCGACGAAATCGGTGCAGTAAATTTTGTGGCAGGAGTGGACGTAGGCTTTGAGAAGGAGGGCACGGTTACAAGGGCCGCCGTGGCGATTCTTACCTTCCCCGGTCTGCAGGTAGTGGAAACGTTTCTGGCCCGCCAGCCTACCCGGTTCCCGTACGTGCCGGGACTGCTGTCGTTCAGGGAGATTCCGGCACTGCTGGAGGCGCTGTCCAACATCAAGATCAAACCCGATATTATTCTCTGCGACGGGCACGGTACCGCCCACCCGCGGCGCCTGGGCATTGCCAGTCACCTGGGGGTGTTGCTCGACTGCCCCACCATCGGGGTCGGCAAGTCACTGCTGGTCGGGCGGCACGCCAAAGTTGGCCTGCAACGCAGTGACTATGAGCCGCTGGTACACAAAGGCGAAACCATCGGGGCTGTCCTCCGCACACGGACCGGTTTCAATCCGTTGTACATCTCGGGCGGCCATAAGGTGAGCCTGCAGACGGCCATTGATTACGTGATGAAATGCACCACCAAATACCGGCTCCCCGAGACCACCCGGGCCGCGCATCACCTGGCGTCGGTGCTGAAGTAGGGCATCTGAAGATATGAATAGTTGTTGGTTGTTCGTTGTTCGGGCGGTACTGATCAGTCGCTTGCTTTTGGGATTTTCTCACTGGAACAAGCGTGGACGCTTGTCTCACTCAGGTCCAGTCAGGCAGTACTGATCAGTCAATGGCTGTTGAGCTTTTCCAGACTGAGACAAGCGTGGACGCTTGTCTCAGTCTGGTCCGTTCAGCGTAAATACAAGAAAAGCCGGCGCAATGGCCGGCTTCTCTGCTGTAGATTCTTCTCCCGGATTGTCCTTTATGGCCGGTTAATCCTGCGGTTTTTGGTGTTGATTCTCTCGTTCGGAATCAGGTATGCCGCAGCCACGCTGGCAATCATCAGTATTACTATCAAAATAATCCAGAACATATTGCTTAAGCCTATGGGGTTTAATTCGGCCGGAAAACTACACGCTTTCCGGCAGAGTACCAAAAGCCAAACGGGCAGAATGGCCGTTAACCACGCTGCCCGTAAGGGGGTGCTGTAAGATACAAGGCCTGAATTATTTGGTATTCATGCTCAGGTACTCGGCCATCAGCCGGGTGGTCTCCTTCAGGTAGGGATCTTTTTTCACCTTTTCCTTGGTCGGCTGCCCAACCGGAGGCGTACCTTCTTCGAGCGTCTCGGCTTCTTCGCTCAGAGAGGCAACCTTTTGCACCGCTTCTTCCCGCTCTTTTTTCCGCTTGGATTCATGCAGGGAAACACGGGTATTGTTACGGGATTTCTGCACGGCGGCAATCTCCTTTACTACATCCTGAAGATCCGAATCCGTTTTCAGGTCCTGCTGGTAGCGCTTATCCAGTTTTGCAATGGCATCCGGCATCACGGTGCCCAGTGGTTTGAAAGAAGTAGATTTGATCTGGTCCCAGGGCAGGGCGTTGGGCTGGGAACTCTCGCCAAATTCAGCCGCGCTGAACATGGAAGGCAACTGAATATCCGGCGTAACGCCCTTGTGCTGGGTGCTGCTGCCAGTTACACGGTAAAAACTTAAGCAATGGTCAGGTTTACCTGACCGAGTTTATCGGCCTGTCCCGGCAGGAACCGGTTCAGGTCTACCTGGCTCTGCACTGTGCCCTTGCCGTAGGTTTGCTCACCGATTACAATGCCCCGCTTGTAATCCTGGATGGCTCCCGCAAAGATTTCGGAAGCGGAGGCGCTGAAGCGGTTGATCATCACGGCCAGCGGTCCGGCGTACACCAGTTTCTGATCGGTATCTTTCAGCACTTCAATAGAGCCGTTGGAATTGCGTACCTGCACCACGGGACCTTCGTTGATAAACAGGCCGGTCAGGTCCACGGCTTCGGTCAGCAGACCGCCGCCATTGCTGCGCAGATCCAGCACCAGGCCGTCAATGCCCTGGCGGGTCAGATCGCCGATGATGCGGCGCACGTCGTTGGTGGTGCTGGTGTAGTCCTTTTCACCCTTCTGGCGGTCTTCAAAGTTGGCGTAGAAAGACGGGATGGTAATCACGCCGAGGCGCTGGGTTTTGCCATTCTGCGTAACCGGTACCACTGAGCCTTTGGCCAGCTGGTCTTCCAGTTTGATCTTGTCGCGTACAATGCGGATTTCACGGGTAACGGCGGCTTCGGCACCAGCCTCCAGCGGAATGATCTGCAGGCGCACCACGGTTCCCTTCGGTCCGCGGATCAGCTTGACTACTTCGTCAATGCGCCAGCCGACCACATCCACCAACTTGCCATCGTCGCCCTGGGCCACGGCAGATATCTTGTCACCTTTTTTGATCAGCTTGCTCTTGAAAGCGGGGGCCGCCGACCACAATATCAGCCACGGTCGTCAGTTCGTTTTCTGATTTGAGGGTAGCGCCGATTCCTTCCAGCGTACGGCTCATTTCTATCTTGAAATTGGCTGAACTGGCCGGCGACAGGTAATTGGTATGCGGATCAATGTTTTCGGCGAAAGAATTCATGTACGCCTGAAACACATCTTCACTGGTAGACTTGGCAATGCTCTTATCAATGTTCTGATAACGGTCTCCGAGGGTTTTGGCGGTTTCCGTCCACGGCTTTCCGGCCAGCTTAAGGCTAAGGGCCTGATTCTTGACGTACTTGCGCCACAGTTCGTTGAGTTCAGCGGTGGATTTGGCCCACGGCGCTTTTTCGCGCTCACTGTCGTAATATTCATCTACGGTGTAGTCAAACTCCTTTTCCAGCAATTGCTTCACGTGAGCATCGCGTTCCTTGACGCGGGTGCGGTACACGTTGAAAATCTCGTAGGGAACTGCGTATTCGCCGTCCTTCAGATTGTCGTCGAGCTGGAAACGGTGCCTGTTGAATTTTTCAATATCCGAAGCCAGGAAATACATTTTATTGTAATCCAGATTCTTCAGATACTGCTCCATAATTTTGGCGGAGAGAGAGTCGTCAAGCTTGGTTTTCTTGTAGTGATACTGCGAGAAAATCTGCGTCACGAGTAGTCCGACCTTCACCTGATCATCAGTAGGGGCCAGTTCACCGTCCTTTACTTTACGTTCGTCGCTGGTCTGCATCCGGAAAAAACAGGAAGTTTGCCCCTACTAACAATGGCAGCAACAACAGAAGGAATTTTTTCATGATCATATCTAAAACAGTTTATATTCTCCGGGCACCCGCCCACTGGCTCCATCAGGAATAAACTAACGGAAAAGGGCAATGGTTTGGTGCAGTTTTTACGTGCAAAAAGATAACAGGTAATTTTGAAAGATGCAGTATGTCAACTATAAACATCCAGAGGGTAACGTAAGTTCTTTTCTGGAAAAGAAGTGAATATTCCGTACAGGCGGCAGACCGGGCTGACTATTGGTTTCCTGCCCCGGCCGCCAGCCGGTACACAATGCCCGTAGGACTTTTGGCGCCTACTTTCCGCTGGGTCAGAATGTAAAGTTCGCCATTCTCATCCTCCCCGAAACTGTTGACCCTCAGGTCCGCAATTCCATCACCGGCAAGGTTCAGCGGATGCCGCTGCCATTTGCCGCCCTGCTCTTCGAGGTAAAACAACTTGCCCGACCAGTCGCCGAAAATATACCGGCCCTGTAGCGCAGGAATATTTTTGCCCCGGTACACGTAGCCCCCCGTAATGCTGTTGCCAAGGCTGTGCGGATACTCGTCAATGGGCAGCACCGTCGGGCCTGCCGAAGCCTTCAGCGACTTGTCGTACACCTGCGAAGCCTCCATGGCCCGCCATCCGTAATTCTTGCCTTTTTCGATAATGTTTACTTCTTCGAGTTCATTCTGGCCTACGTCGCCGCAGAACAGCTGGCCCGTCTGGCGGTCAAAGGAGAAGCGCCACGGATTGCGCAGGCCGTAGGCGTAGATTTCGTCCATGCCATCCTTGCCCACGAAAGGATTATCCGCCGGAATGGCGTAAGGCTGTCCTTTGTCTACGTCCAGCCGGATGATCTTGCCGAGCAGGTTGGAAAGATCCTGTCCGTTTCCGGTTTTCCCGTGTTTGTCACCGGCTCCGCCCCCATCGCCGAGACCTGCGTAGAGGTAGCCGTCCGGACCAAATGCGAGGTGGCCGCCGTTGTGGTTAGACTCGGGCTGATCCACCCGGAGCAGCACTTTTTCAGCCATCTGCGCCTGACCAGCGTTGCCAGACGCCTCGTATTCAGCCAGTACGCTCTGATGAACAACGCCCCCGCCCTTTGTGGCCGGCGCACTGTAATATACAAAAAAGCGACCGTTGGATTTAAAGTCCGGGTGAAAAGCCAGCCCGAGCAGACCCATCTCCGAGTAGTTTTCACTCAGGCGTACCGTGCGGCTGGTAATATCCAGAAAAGGCTGCGGACTGAGTTTGCCGTCTTTCACGATCCGGATGCGCCCGGGTTGCTCCACAATAAATATCCGGCCCGAACCATCTCCGGCATGGGCCAGCTCAACCGGAGAGGTAACCCCTTCGGCGATTTTCTCCAGCCGGAACGAAGCAGCATTGCCGGTGTTGGAAGCCATACCGGCCTCCGTGGAAGCGGTCAGCGTGTCTGATGCAGAGTTTGCCTGGCCACATGCCGCAAGCATCCAGCCGCTCAGACCAAGACCCAGACAATATTTCAGGGTGATTTTCATATTACAGAATTACAGAGGAAAACTGGTTAAGCCATGAACGAAAACAAACCGATAAATGATGCGGGGTAAAGTCGTAAGTCGTAAGGGGATTGGCGGAAGTGAACACCGGCGCAAGCAACTGTCAACTTACCACTAATGTCAACTTACCACTAACCACTCCTTCCCCCTTACGACTGGCGACTTACGACTTTTTTAATTCCATGATCGTAATCTCGGGCAGGATGCCGATCCGGCCGGGAAAGCCGAGGTAGCCGTAGCCGCGGTTTACGTACAGGTGCTGGTTCTGCCGGCTGTACAGCCCGGCCCACTGCTTGTACACGTACTGCACCGGGCTCCATTTGACGTTGCCGATTTCCACCCCGAACTGCATGCCGTGCGTGTGACCGGCAAACATGACGTCAATATCCGGGAAATCAGTCAGCACCTGTGCCTCCCAGTGGCTGGGGTCATGTGACAGCAGCAGCTTTACAGCTGCCTCACCGGTGCCCTGGCGGGCCTGAGCCAGCCGGCCGTACTTCGGGAAATTAGCTTTGGCACCCCAGTTTTCAATGCCGATCACGGCCAGCTGGTCGCCTCCCTGTTTAAGCATCCGGTGTTCGTTCATGAGCAGATCCCAGCCCAGCAGAGAGTGGGCCTGTTTGAGGTTTTCCAGATTCTGCCGCTTTGCCTGCGGAGTGGCCCAGCTCACGTAGTCACCATAGTCGTGGTTGCCCAGCGTGGAGTAGACGCCCAGCGGCGCTTTTACCTTTTCAAATAAGGGAATATACTCCTTTACTTCCGATGCTACGTTGTTCACCAGATCACCCGTAAAAAAGACCACGTCCGGCTTTTCGCGCAGCAGCATTTCCACCCCTCCCTTTACGGCCGTTTTATTGAAAAAACTTCCGGAGTGAATATCCGAAAGCTGGGCGATGCGCAGCCCGTCGAAAGATCGGGGCAGGTTGGGCAACTTCACCGTGACCCGCCGAACCCGGTAATCGTGGGCACCGGACAGGATTCCGTAAGTAATGCCGATCAGCGGTACGGAGCCAGCCACTACTGCCGCCTGCACCATAAACTCGGAGCGGGTAATCGGGGCAGCGGTGCCGCCAGTCGTACGGGACTGATCAAATCGGGAAACTATCCATTTGCCGAGCCGGATCAGATCATCCATGAACAGAAAAAGACCCGCAAAAATCTTGGTCATCAGATTGGCGAAAATGACGACGACCAGAAAATTGCGCAGCGTGCCGGACTGATTGGGCGCCAGAAACAGCAGCAGAATGCAGATTACTGAACCAACTGACAAGGCAGCGGCAAGGACAGTCACTGCTTTCCGGAACACGGAAGGGGAAGAGAGGGTCCACTGGCGCAGTGCCTGAAACACGTACCAGTCTACCGCAAAAAGAAGGATTACGACTGTTGCCAGTATAAATAGTCTGCTCATTGAAATTTAAAATATTCAGCTGGAAATAAGTATCCAACGGGAAGTGGATGGTGCCTCAAAAATGCAGCCATCCGGTACAGAGACTGCTTTTCTGTCCGGAATGTTTTACAGACGGTAAAAGAAAAGGATGATCAGGCTAAACCGGTGGACTAAGGGTCTTTCGGAAGGTAAGCTTAAGGGATGGTTCTGCCCCCATATTTGCTTTAAAACGGATCAGGCCGTAATTGGGCACGCCCCGGGCAGTGGCAATGCCAAGGTCCAGCAGTTTATACCCCGCCTGCCGCGCATAGCCGTACATGCCATGGAGCAGCAGCACCGTAGGGCTGAAAGTTTTGTACAACGCATCGTCGGCCGGGAAGAAGTAGTAAAGAATATCCGGGCTGATGCGTACACCAACCGCCGCTGACGCAATCCGGCTGCCGTCTCTTACTGCAAACACCTGATACCGGTCCGGAAAGTGGTCAAACATGGTTTTGAATCCGGCAAAGTCCAGCGTCAGCGGAAAGCCGCGGCGCTGACGGCACCGGGCAATGAACCCGTAAAGCTGGGCAAGGTCAGGCGTGGCTTCGGCGGAAAACTGCATACCCGCCCGGAAACATTTGCGCAGCCGGCGCCGCTCCGAAGGGTGCATCCGTGCCTCCAGTGGTTCTTCCGCAACCGGAATATGGTAGTTCAGGTCCGTAACGGCTACCGAAAAACCGCTGCCGGTAAAGCAAGCCGTCAGCAAGGCCGCCGCCACCGGATTGTAGCAGAACGGATACGAGACAACACCCATGCTTCGTAACCCCTGCCCCACGGCAAAGTCCGCGGCCGTCCGGATCAGCAGGTGGAGGGCAGCCGGGGGCAGTTTCGGGTTGAACTCGATGGAGCCAAACGGAGCCCGGCAGGGGCTTTCAGCCGTGTCGCCTTTTTCGTACAGGATAAAGGCTGCCTCCGTTTGCATCGTACGCTGATTGCGCAGACCAAACACCCACGGGTCGTTGCAGGGCTGCTCCTTCAGAAAAGCCGGCTGATGAAACCAGAAGGCAGGTGCATAGTCCAACTGATCAAGCCCCTGGCTCATCTGCACCTGGTACTGGTCTTTTGGCCCGGTCTTTTGATACATTGAACAGAAGGTATATTTTTATAAGAATTTTCTCATCCTTCTCTCCCCGGCGCCGGGAATTTAATCCCCGGTTCCGGTTGTTCCGGCTGTACATTCTTTTCACAAATTAACTTCTTTTACGTGGACACTACCCTTTCTATTGAAGAGGCCAAAAAAGAACACATCGAAAAGGTGGGTGTCTTTTTTGAAAAATCCGGTTTCCCGCGTATGGTGGGCCGCGTACTGGGTTACCTGCTCATTGCCGAGCCGCCTTACAAGACTTTCACCGAAATTCAGGAATACCTGCAGGCCAGTAAAAGCTCCATCAGTACGTCGCTGCAGTTTCTGACCAATCAGGGGCTGGTGGGTTACTTTACACTGCCGGGTGACCGCAAACGGTACTTTCGCCTGAATGCCGAAAACTGGCTGGAAATGATGCGGAAGGAAATCTGTCATTTTGGCGTAGTCCGGAAAATGCTGCTCGATTGCGTAAGTCTGCGCAGCAATGAGCACGAAAACTTTAATCAGGCGCTGGTTGATATTGCTGACTTTTATGCATTCTTCGAAAAGGAATCAATGCATCTGCTGGACCGCTACGTGGAAGAAAAAGGAAAGTAATTTTTTGAAGAATAGGTTCGGTGTTTTCAGAACCGGAGGAACTATAAGGTATTTGTAAGCCTTTTTATAGCGGGAATGAGGTGGCAAATGGCTTAAAAACTGTGAAAAAGTAAACTTTTCGGTCGTCAGATTTCTTCACTTCAGTTGCATAAAACCACTACTCATCCTTTTTTATTCCGCTCTAAGTAGCAAACCGGCTATTTTTGAGTTATACCTGATGAACATAGTTGAGACAAACCTGAAAATGTCCCGCCAATCTGACCTGTCAGGAGGTAGTAAAATAATTTTTGTATTCAATTAGTTCGGTAATTACCGAACTAATTGAATAGATTTATCTTTGAATAATATCATACAAATGAAACGCATATTTAAAAGGAGTGACAGTCCGGTACAGAAAGGATGCGCTGCGATAGTCTTGCTGCTGGCTGCGTTCTCAGGGACTGTTCCGGCAGCGGTGGCCCGGACACCCGGCGCGCCCCTTACAGTAGAGGCTGCCGTCGGCTACGCCCTGAAAAACAACCGCGACCTCAAATCATCGGCTTTCGACGAGCAGTTTGCCCGGGAGCAGGTGAAGGAAGTACGCAGCCAGGGCCTGCCACAGGTGAATATCAATGGCCGGCTGCAGGACAACATCATCATTCCCACCAGCCTGTTACCGGCCGAGATTGTCGGCGGTACGGCGGGCACATTTATCCCGGTCCGGTTTGGAACCCAGTACAACGCCACCGGCGGCATCGAAGCGTCGCAGTTGCTGTACAGCCAGTCGTACCTGGTGGGCATCAAAGCCGCCAGGACCTCCGAAGAATTTTACCAGCTCAATTCCCGCAAGGTGAAGGAAGACGTAGCCTACAACGTGAGTGCCTCTTATTACAACGCCCAGATCAGTGCCCGGCAACTGGAAATTCTGCAGGGCAACCTGGAGCGGCTCCGGCAACTGGCCGCTATCTCACAGGTGCAGTACCAGAACGGCGTACTCAAGAAAAGCGACGCTGACCGCATCCGGGTCAACATCACCAACCTGGAGACGCAGATTGCCAACCTCCAGACCGGCTACACCCAGCAGCTCAACCTGCTGAATTTCCTGATGGGCATGCCCGTAACGGAAGAGATCAGTATCGTAAGCACCATTGATGAGAATGAAAATGTGGCCGTCAATCTGAACCGCGAGGAAAATATTTTTGCCCGTCGTACGGATCACCAGATACTCAACAAGCAGCGGGAACTGTACGAATATTCTGGTGGACGACTCCATTGTGGTACTCGAAAATATTTACCGGCACCTCCAAATGGGCAAAGACCGCCGCCAGGCCGCCCTCGACGGCCGGAACGAGATCGGCTTTACGGCCCTCTCCATCACCTTGGTGGACGTGGTGGTGTTCCTGCCGATCACCTTCGTCAGCGGCCTGATTGCTGATATTCTGCGGCAGTTTTCGATGGTAGTGGTCGTGTCCACGCTGATGAGCTTGTTCGTGTCGTTTACCGTTACGCCGCTGCTGGCCTCCCGGCTGTCGCGGATTGAGCACCTGCGGAAAGACAGCATTTTCGGCCGGATGGGCCTCTGGTTTGAGGAACGCATTAACCGGTTGGGCGAAAGCTACAAAAGTCTGCTGCGCTGGAGTCTGAGCCACAAAGCCGTAGTGCTGGGCGTTACCCTGCTGATGCTGGCGGGTTCATTTGCGCTGGTGCCAATGGGCTTTATCGGCAGCGAATTCGTGGCACAGGGCGGCCAGGGCGAGTTTTTCGTGAAGCTGGAACTCGACAAGAGCAAAACCCTGAAGCAGACCAATCAGGTGACCCGGCAGGCCGAGCAGAGGCTGCTGGCCATGCCCGAAGTAAAAACCGTGTTTACCAACGTGGGCGGCGGCTCCAGTTTCATCCCCGGCCAGTCATCAGAAAATACTTCGGAACTTTCCGTAAAACTCGTACCGGCGGAAGGGCGCAGCATCGCTACGGAAGATTTCCTGCTCAAAGTAAAACGTGACCTCAAAGGCATGCCCGGCGTGAAAGTAACTTCTTCTCCCGTGAGCATCGTGGGCGGTGCCGATCAGGCCCCGGTTCAGATCGTGCTCAGCGGTCAGAACCTCGACGGGGTCATGGCATCTGCCCGCAAGGTGGAGGCGATTACCCGCAAAACGGCAGGCACCATGGACGTCAAAATCTCCGTGGAAGAAGGCAATCCGGAGGTAAACGTAAACGTGGACAAGGAGAAAATGGCGAACCTCGGGCTGAACATCGCCCAGGTGGGCGGCACGCTGCAGAATGCGTTCTCCGGCAACAACCGGTCCAGATTCCGGGAAGGCGCCTACGAATATGACATCCGCGTCATGCTGGATGCGTTTGACCGCACCAACACCAACACCGACGACGTGCGGAACATTTCTTTCGTAAATAATCAGGGGCAACTGATCAAGTTGAGCCAGTTTGCAGATATTTCCCGCGGCAACGGCCCGACCAAGCTGGAGCGCCGCGACCGGATTTCTTCCGTAACGGTTTCATCTTACGTGTTTGGCCGTCCGCAGGGTACCGTAGCGAAGGAAATTCAGGCGACCATTGCCGGTGCCGGCTTACCGCCCACCGTCAACGTGGCGTTCGGCGGCCAGCTCAAGAACCAGAACGACGCTTTCGGCAACCTTGCTCTTGCGCTGCTGGCTTCGATCCTGTTCGTGTACCTGATCATGGTGGCGCTGTACGATTCGTACGTGTACCCTTTTGTGGTGCTGTTCTCGATTCCGGTGGCCATTGTGGGGGCGTTGCTTGGCTTAGCCCTGGCCATGGAAAACCTCAGCATTTTCTCCTTCCTCGGGATCATCATGCCGGTGGGCCTCGTGGCCAAAAACGCCATCCTGCTGGTAGACTTTACCAACCACCTGAAAGCTGAAGGCCTGCCCGTGCGGGAGGCGTTGGTAGAAGCCGGACGCGAACGTCTGCGCCCGATTCTGATGACTACGGTAGCCATGGTATTTGGTATGCTGCCGATTGCCCTTGCCAGCGGTGCCGGTGCCGAATGGAAAAACGGCCTCGGCTGGGTACTGGTCGGCGGCCTCACGTCGTCCATGCTGCTCACGCTGGTGGTCGTGCCGGTGGTGTACCTGCTGGTGGATACGGTTAAGGATAAGCTGGGCCGGAGGTTTGGCAAGAAGCCTCAGGCGCAGGAACAGCCGGCTTAACTTTTTGAGAAAGCTAATGCCAAATGTCAGCTAAAAAACGCTTGCCTGTGAAGCAAAACGATTAACAGGTCAAAAAGCGGCTTCCCCGGGAAGCCGCTTTTTGCGTCTTGTATCTCCCGTTATACTACGATACATGTACCTTAGTATGATCTCCCGTCTTACATCACCTGTCTCAAAGTTACGGCCGCTTCACCATTCTGATACCGGCTTTCCGGTCGTCAGCCAGGTGAGAACTGTTGCCGGTCCCGTTAATTACCCGGGTTATCTCCCGGGCCGCAATCCGGACCGCCTCCGGATTCCAGTGGCCGTCGTCCCGCGGGTAAAGCCGGGCACCGGCCGCGTAGGCGGAGTCGAAGGGCATCTGCAGGTCTACCACCTGTACACCTTCTTCCCGCAAACGGCTTATCAGGCGGCAGAGAAGGGCTGGTTTTCTCCCGGAGGGCAACAGTTCATGGTAAATGTTCTCCTTATTGGGCACGGGCACAAATACAAACCGGGCACCCATACGCTGAATGGTATCCCGGTAACTGATAATCAGCCGCACCAGCCGCTCAATATGTACCTGGGGCGTTTCTGCCAGTGCCTGCTCTCCGAAGGTGAATACTTCGTCATTGTACACAATCGGGTCCGGTGGCGTGAAGGTACGGTCAATGCCGGAGGAGGCCCAGTGGTACCAGTTCTTTTTGATAAGCCGGTCGGCACCAATGGCCATTTTCTGCGCAACACCAGCATTCGGCAGATGGTCCGAACGATGCTGTATCTTTCGGATATAGGCTATCTCTTCCCCGGAAATGGGTGCCAGTAAATGTAAATAACCTTCGTTGCGTTCGTAAATCACTACTTTGGGTGCCTCCTTCCGGAAACGGTCAGTGGCCAGGTAGGTGTTAACCAGCTCAAAACCGTCCGGGGCCGGAGCCAGTCCGTACACCCGCTGCCCCAGCTGGTTTGTGAGCACTTCCGGTAACGTTTCCTCCTGGCTCAATTTGACGCCGGCACAAAATGAATCGCCCAGGATCAGTACCTGAGGCTTTTCGGTGGAAGGCCGGTTGCGGTAGCCGTATTCATCCGTGATCCACACGGCTCGTTTTGGTACGGCGTATTCCGTATAAGGAGCCAGTTCGCCCAGTTCAGTCAGCTCCAGTTGCTGATTGGGGTAAAAGGGCCCGGTTAGTGTGGGATAAAACTGCTTCACTTTCAGCGCTTCCCAGGCACGGAAGGTGAAAAAGTCGGGAGGTAGTATAAAAGCGTCCAGTGCCAGCATTACCGCAAAAGGCAGTATAAATACCAGCAGTTTGATGAAAAGTATTTTGAACCAGTAGTTGCGCATGGAGTAGGGGCTGAAGGGTCAGAACTGGAAATAAATAAACTGCTTCTGCCCGAAGTTGCCCAGCAGCAGAATCAGTACTACGGATCCATAATAAATGGACCAGCGGACCCAGACCGGATTCCGGGCGATGCGTTCGGTAATGCTGCCGTGCCGCTGCGCCAGATGCACGCATTCCATCAGCCATATGGTCACGATGGCAATCAGGAACAGACGCGGCGGAGCATCAAGGAAAAGGATATGTCCCATAGCGGGGCCAAACATCTCCTTCCAGTTCCCAATGCCGGTTACCGTGTGCTCTGTTACATAAAAAGCGTCAGTGATTGAATTGGCCCGGAAGAAAATCCAGGCAAAACACACCAGCACGAAGGTGGTAAATACCTGCAGAAATTTGTTCAGATCCGGAAAGCGGGTGATGCCCAGCCGGCTGGCAAGGGCAGACCGGTAAGGTTGCAGCAGGATGGCAAAAATCAGGTACACGCCGTGCAAAACCCCCCAGACGATATACGTCCAGTTGGCGCCGTGCCAAAGGCCGCTTACCAGAAAAGTAATGAACAGGTTATAATACCAGCGCCATTTGAGCGTGCGGTTGCCGCCCAGCGGAATGTACACGTAGTCGCGGAACCAGCCCGAAAGAGAAATGTGCCACCGCTTCCAGAATTCGGAGATGGATTTTGAAAAATAAGGCCGGTTGAAGTTTTCCATCAGGCGCACGCCCATAATCTGAGCCGCACCGATTGCGATATCTGAATAGCCCGAAAAGTCGCAGTAAATCTGAAAGGCAAAAAATACAGTGGCAATCAGCAGGGATATCCCCTCAAAGTCAGTAGGGTGGTTGTATACGTTATTGACCAATACTGCCAGATTGTCGGCAATGACCACCTTTTTAAACATGCCCCACACCATGCGCTTCAGGCCGTTGAGGGTCTGGAAGTAGTCAAACTGACTCTTCGTGTTCAGTTGGCTCAGCAGGTTGCCCGCCCGCTCGATAGGGCCTGCCACTAGTTGGGGAAAGTAAGTAACAAACAACGCGAAAATGCCAAAGTGCTTTTCCGGCTTCAGCACCCCGTTGTATACATCAATGGTGTAGCTCATGGTCTGGAAGGTGTAGAAAGAGATACCCACCGGCAGCAGGATTTCCATTACAGGCAGCGAAGTTTGCCAGCCGAACAGACTGAAGCCGGCCTGCACGGAGTGCGTGAAAAACCCGAGATACTTGAACGTAAACAAAAGTCCCAGATTGGCCAGCAGGCTCAGGTACAGGTAAGGACGGCGTCTGGCTTTATCTTCGGTGTGGCCAATCATAATGCCGCAGAAGTAATCAATTGCGGTTGAAAGAATGATCAACAGCAGGTATTTTGGGTTCCAGTAGCCGTAGAAAAAATAACTTGCTGCCAGCAGCCATGCCCATCTGAACCGGAACGGGAGCAGAAAGTACAGGATCACTACTGTCGGGAAAAACAGGAGGAACTCAATAGAATTGAACAGCATGAAGATGCAGTTGGAAGTTCAGTTTTGAAAGGAATGGAGGGGTTTATGGACAGGCACGATGCCTTCCTGCGGGCCTGAGGCCCGCCGGAATCAGGCAAACTGCATGGATAGCAATGCCGGTGCAGCCCGCTGATTTAGCCGGCAACAGCGGAAAGGAAGACTCTGCCCGTTTCTTTTGGGAAACAGGAGCAGCCAGCCACTCCATGCAGACCAGATCTGGTACTGCATCAGGAAACAGAAAACGGAATCGGGAAGGCACAAACAGCCACTGACCACTGACCGGGAAGCAAAATTACCGGCTAACAAAAAGTGTGGCGTACGTCAGGGCACGCGGTGCCAGCACGTCACCACGAGGATGCGTACTGACGCACGACCATGGATGGTCACGCAGGCAGCTGAACTTGTGAAATGCATAAAAAACAGGTTTCTGATACCGTGAAAAAGGGGTAAAAAAGTAGTTAGTATACGGCTGAACATTGCCAATGTTTCACCCAAGACAAGATAAGGATAACCCGGTGAAGTTTACTGAAATGTAGAATAAACAACTCAAAATCAATCCTTTTGATAGCTTGATTTTGAGTTGTTTATTTAATAAAATAATTTGTAATAAATTTTTGAATATGTTACTCTCCGGAAAATTTTCTCTTATTCCGCCTTTAATTTACCGGGTAGTCAGGAGGAGTTTTCTGTTGATATTGTGCAAAAGATGACCTTTCCCGGGTGGCATGTTTTGCAGCAAAAGCTTCCGGTGTGGAGTGGTTTTGTCCTAATTTTTAGTTGGAAAGTTTAAATGATCTTTTTTCGAATTTAGCTGGCAACAATTTAAGGGCTGATGAGACCAGGTAAGTTTTTAGTTGAAAAAGAATAGAAAGTACACCAGTTCTGAAGTTTGATTTCCCTCTATACATGACTGTTCTGCCTGCGGCGGTTATTTTTTACGGCTCCCTGCTGCAAGCATTTTAATACATGTCACGGAAAATATATTGAATAACGTCTTGGAAGCCATATATTTAATTTTAAATTTGCTTTTCGCGCCCTCTCTTTGCCCGATAATAATACACAGCCAGGAAAAAGTACTGATTCTGCAACTGTTGTATAAATGCAGAAGTTGTAAATCTGCTCTCTTTTAACGTGACTTTTGGCACATGTTACGTCTTTCACACAAAGAACGCGGGTCTAATTTAGTGGAGCCTCCAGAAGAAAATCTGTTCAACCTAAAAATAATTCTAATTATGAAACAGTAATTATTACTTTGATTTTCCACCTCTCCCTGAAATGCGCATTTTATGCACAGGACTGAATGAGCCAGCTCTGTGAGAATTCCGAACCACTCTGCCCGGATGGGCAAAACCAGCAGATAAAAAACAGCTATGAACAATAAATCAAGATCAGCGGCAAACTCGCTTTGCCGCATGGCACTGTTATGTATCTTTTACACACACATTCTGAATGTTCCACTATATGCTTCGGTCAGCCGGACATTCACTACTCCGGACGCAAAAAGTGCTTCCGCTCCGGCAGCTTCACCAGCAGTAAATTCCGTTGCTGCCCGTGAAGTTAAATTTGCTCCCCAGGGTGTGCGGGGACCTTTGAAGATCTCCGGCAACGGGCGTTACTTCACCTACACCGATGGGACGCCTTTCTTTTACATGGGCGACACTGCATGGGAACTCTTCCACCGGCTCACCCGCGAAGAGGCTGACACTTACCTCAGCGACCGTGCGGGCAAGGGATTCAACGTAATTCAGGCAGTGGCTCTTGCAGAGATGGACGGGCTGAGAGTGCCCAACCCATACGGGCACGTACCATTCCAGGATCTGGACCCTGCCAGACCCAACGAAGCTTACTGGCAGCATGTTGATTACATCATCAATAAAGCTGAATCACTGGGCATGTTTACCGGCCTTCTGCCCTCGTGGGGTGACAAATGGCAGAACGAGTGGGGTGCTGGCCCCAAGGTTTTCAATACGGACAACGCCCGCATCTACGGCGCGTGGCTGGCCAACCGCTACAAAAACAAGCCGATCATCTGGATCATGGGCGGCGACCGTACGCCGGTATCATCTGAGCATTTTGAAATCATCCGTGCCATGGCTGAGGGTATCCGCAGTGTGGTGGGTAATTCGCAACTGATGACGTTCCACTCCGAAGGAGGCCGTTCGTCAGCTCTGTACTTTCACAACGACAGCTGGCTGACTTTCAATACGTATCAGTCAGGGCATTACCGGTATAACGATGCCAGCAATTACCAGCTGGCTATGGATAACTACAACCGGAGCCCGGTAAAGCCCAGCCTGAACTCAGAACCTGCCTACGAAGACCACCCGGTGGACTGGAACCCGGGCATTGGCTGGTTCGATGAATACGATGTACGTCAGGCTGCCTACTGGTCCGTGTTCTCGGGTGGTGCCGGGCACACCTACGGCAATCACAACATCTGGCAGTTTTATAATCACGACAACCCCCGCTACAACAGCGTGAGCCATGCCCGCACGCCCTGGCGTCAGGCCCTTGGCCACCCTGGTGCCGGACAAATGCAGCACCTGCGCAGGTTGGTTGAAGCCCGGCAAATGCTTGCCATGGTACCCGATCAGGGCCTGATTGCCTCCGGGCAGGGTTCCGGAGCCGACTACATTGCAGCTTCCCGGGGCGAAGATTTCGCTTTTATTTACCTTTCTGCCGGTCAGAATGTAACCGTTAACCTGGGCAGAGTATCCGGAAACGAGTTGAGGGGCTGGTGGTACGACACGCGGACCGGAAAGGCTACGCATATCGAAAAATTTGGTAACAACGGCACCCGTGCTTTCGATGCACCCGGCAGCAAAAACCGCGGCAACGACTGGGTGCTGATTCTGGATGATGCTTCCAAAAATTACGCGGCTCCCGACGGCACCCGGCCGCCTCAGGACGCGCCGGCCAATCAGGCTCCGGTCGTATCCGTGACGCAGCCCGGCAACAACGCCTCCTTTACCGCGCCGGCTTCCGTTGACCTGCAGGCAAACGCTTCTGACCCGGATGGCAGCGTGACCAGAGTGGAGTATTTCGAGGGCAATACCAAACTCGGCGAAGCTACCTCGGCTCCGTGGGCTTTCACCTGGAGAGATGTGGGGGAAGGCAATTATTCCGTTACGGCAAGGGCGACCGATGACAAAGGTGCTTCGGCTACTTCCGGCGCGGTGAATATAAGTATGAAAGCTCCGGCCCCGGCCCTGGTTGCAAACAAGGCGCCGGTCGTAGGACTGACCTCACCGGCTGCGGATGCCGGCTTCACGGCACCGGCCAGTGTAGACATAACGGCCGGTGCCACCGATGAGGACGGGCAGGTAGTAAAGGTGGAGTACTTTGCCGGCAGTGCCTGGCTGGGAGAGAGGACCAGCTCTCCCTGGAGCTTCACCTGGCAGGATGCCGGTGCAGGCACCCATACGCTCACGGCCCGGGCCACTGACGACAAAGGCGCAGTGAGTATTTCGGCAGAAGTCACCATTGTGGTGGCTGCACCACCAGTACCGACGCCAGCGCCTGCTCCGCCCGTTTCCTGCTCCGCCACGGGCACTGTTCTTGAGGAGGTCTGGCGCAACGTAACCGGTATTGCCGTCTCCGATATTCCTCTGCAAAGGAATCCGGATGCTTCAGGCCAGCTCACGGTGTTTGAGGCGGCCCGCAACTCGGGTGACAATTACGGACGCCGGGTCCGGGGCTACCTCTGCCCGCCGGCAACGGGTGAGTACACTTTCTGGCTTGCTTCCGATGACGCCGGTGAACTCTACCTGAGTACGGATGAGAATCCGGTCAATAGAAAGAGAATAGCTTCTGTCAGCGGCTGGGCCCGACCCGGAGAGTGGGAGAAGTATCCTTCCCAGAAATCAGCGAAGGTGAGGCTGGAAGCCGGCAGGCGCTACTACATTGAGGCCCTGCAGAAAGATGGTACCGGCGCAGACTATCTTGCGGTCGGCTGGCAGTTGCCGGACGGCGCAATGGAGAGACCCATTCCCGGCAGCCGTCTCTCTCCTTACGTGCCTGCTTCTCCGGAGCAGGGGCCTGCGTCCGCTGGCATAACTTCCTGCGACAATACCGGCGGACTACTGCGGGAGTTCTGGGCTAATGTGCGCGGTTGTGAAGTGAAGGATATCCCGGTGAACGCCCGGCCTGCGGGAAGCAGCATCATCAATTCCTTTGAGGGACCAATCAATTTCGGTACTGACTACGCTTCCCGCCTCCGGGGCTACATCTGTCCGCCGGTAACGGGTGAATATACCTTCTGGCTGGCTTCCGATGACGCCAGTGAACTCTACCTGAGTACAGATGAGGATCCGGCCAACAAAAGAAGAATCTCTTCCGTCAGCGGCTGGACCAATCCGAGAGAGTGGGAGAAGTACCCTACGCAAAAGTCAGTCAGCATCAGGCTTGAAACCGGCAGACGCTATTACGTGGAAGTGCTTCACAAGGACTGCCTCAACGGCGACTACGTCGGAGTGGGCTGGCAACTGCCCGGTGGTGCTCTGGAGAGACCCATTCCCGGTCCTCGTCTGATTCCTTTCCATACGGAAGCCGAACAGAAGATTGACATCCTGGAACGGGCCGAAGTATTCCCGAACCCGGCCAGCAGTTCAGCTACCCTGAGGTTCTACTCCAATGACGATCACGATGCTGAAATCGTGGTTACCAACTCGCTGGCTATGAAAGTGCTCACTGTCAGAAAGCAGGCCAAAGCCGGCAGGAATGAAGTTTTACTGCAGCTGGATAATCTGCAGAGAGGAGTGTATTACATTAATGTTGACAACGAGTACGCCGAGAAGCTGATTATTGCGCGTTAGAAGTGGCAGAAGTAATTACGAATTACTTCTTCCCTGAATGTCTTTTGATTATCAATTATATGAAACGCTGTACCCGGGTGAATAAATAGCAGAAATCTGAAACCTGATATTGTGCAGCCGCTTATAACAGCAAAACAGCAGGCCCGGAAGCCTGCTGTTTTATTTTCCTCCCGGGTTTTTTTACCCGATCATGCGCCTCAGTTCCTCCACCGCCAGCCAGCTCATCAGTCCGGCTCCGGTTTCCAGTGCTTTTTCGTCAATGTCGAAGGTAGGCGTATGCACTGACGACACAATGCCGCGGGCTTCGTTGCGCGTACCGAGCCGGTAAAAGCAGGCGTCGGTTTGCCGGGTGTAGAAAGCAAAGTCTTCGGCGGCCATCCACACATCCAGATCCAGTACATTTTCGGCGCCCACGTATTGCACAGCCCTTTCTTTGGACCGCCGGGTGAGTTCCGGGTGGTTTTTCAGGAACGGATAGCCGCGCAGGATATCGAAGCTGCAATCACCTTCCATGGCTTCGGCAATGCCTTCGGCCATTTTTTTCATTTTACGCAGTGCGTTTTCACGCCACTCCTCGTTCAGGGTCCGGAAAGTGCCTTCAATGTGCACTTCGTTGGGAATGACGTTGGTCGCCCCGTTGGCAATCACCTTGCCGAAGGACAGCACCGAGGGAATTTTCGGATTGGCGTGGCGGCTTACAATCTGCTGCAGCGCCACAATGATGTGCGACGCGATCAGCACCGGATCAATGTTCTGGTCGGGCATGGCCCCATGACCGCCTTTGCCCTTTACCGTCACGTACAGTTCGTCGGCGCTGGCCATGTACAAGCCTTCCCGGAAGCCAACTTTACCTACCGGGATATTGGGTGCTACGTGCTGGCCCAGCATGCCGGCCGGCCGCGGATTTTCCAGTACGCCCTCTTTGATCATCATGGCCGCGCCGCCCGGAGCTTTTTCTTCGCCCGGCTGAAAGACCAGCTTGACCGTTCCGCTGAATTCTTCTTTCAATCTGCTCAGAATCTGAGCCACTCCGAGCAGGGAAGCTGTATGTACATCGTGGCCGCAGGCATGCATCACGCCGGGGTTGGTGGATTTGTAGGGGACCTCGCTGGCCTCCAGAATGGGCAGCGCATCCATATCGGCCCGCAGGGCTACTGTTCCCGAATCCGGGTTTTGGCCCCTGATCAGGGCGACTACGCCGGTGCCCGCAACGCCTTCCTGCGGCTCCAGCCCCAGCGCACGCAGCTTGCCGGCCACGTACCGGGCGGTATTGTATTCCTGAAAGGACAATTCAGGATTGGCGTGCAGGTGCCGGCGCGAAAGGATTATGTCTTCGGCGTACTGGCTGGCAAGGGATTTGATCTGGTCAAGCATTGTATCAATTGAAAATGAAAAGTGTCTGAATGTTGCGGGCAAATCTTTAATTATCCTATATCTCTGCTTTCCGGCGTCCGGAAACGGCTGCGAGATGACCGGCCATTCAGTCATCCAGTTTACGGGGCGGATCCTGCATGCCTTTCAGCTGCCATTTTTCCCCGTACACCGAAGCGTAAACTATCTCAATCTGCGCCTGTTCATCTTCAAACCACCGCCGGAGCTTATTCCGGACTTCCGGAGCGTTGGCAACGCTGAATAATTCCATTGTCTGACCGGCGGGAATCACACGGCCCGGACTGAGGTTGGTAGAAGTATACCGGATGGGATCATTGGGAGCAATCACCTTTCTGAAAAAAGTGTTGTGGTCCATTGCGTACACTTTGCCGGCGTAGTGAATTTTAACTTCCTGAATAAAGGCGGGGCCAATACCATTATTTACCAGAAGAAGCTTATAATCTGCACCACTGCCGCTGTTCCACAATTCCAGGTACGGCAAAGCGGAAGCGTATTGCTGTTTTTGCAGCAGCCTTGCTTCATAAATGTATACGCTGAAAGTACCTAAACTAATCAGAAAAGCAGCAATGCCGAATAGCCGGTCACTGTTTGGAAATCCGGAAGTGTTCATAAGGAAGAAAGTAACCCAAACATCAGTTATCTTCGCGGGCAAGTACGGGTACAAAAGTAGAACCAACCTTCCGGCAAGCAAAAAAATACGCTGAATAAACGTGGCGACCAACCTGCATCTTTCGGCCATTTATGTGTATCCGATAAAATCTTTGGGCGGAATCCGGCTGGAAACTGCCGCCGTGGAGGCCCGGGGCCTGGCTTATGACCGCCGCTGGATGCTGGTGGATGAACACAATACCTTTCTGACGCAGCGGAAGTATCCGCAGATGGCGCTGCTGCGGGTAGAAATCCGGCCGGACGGTCTGCGGGTGTTTACCAGTGGCAAACCTGATCTGCTGATGCCGTACGAGCCGCAGAGGGGCGAAGAACTGCGGGTGACGGTTTGGGATGATACCTGCACGGCCATTGCCGTAAGTGCGGAAGCTGATCAGTGGTTTTCGGAGGCAATCGGCTTTCCGTGCCGGCTGGTGTACATGCCCGAAAGGTCCATCCGGCCGGTGGATGAGCGGTACGCCCGGGAGGATGATCATGTCAGCTTTGCCGACGCCTACCCTTTTCTGCTGATCGGCGAAGCTTCCCTGAATGACCTGAATGTCCGCCTGACGGAGCCGGTGCCCATGAACCGGTTCCGGCCCAATTTTGTGGTAAGCGGTTCAGAACCTTTTGCTGAAGACGCGTGGCACGGGTTGCGCATCGGCAACAGCCTTTTCTACGGCGCAAAACCCTGCGCCCGGTGCATACTGATTACCATTGACCAGACTACGGCCGCTAAGGGCAAAGAGCCCCTTCTGACGCTGGCTGGCTACCGGTCAGCCAATAACAAAGTATACTTCGGGCAGAATCTGCTCTACGGCGGAGAGGGAACGCAGGTGCGGGTGGGTGATGTGGTAGAAGTCGTCAGCCGCCGTGAAGCTGTCTTACTTCGACGCTGAAGCGCCGCCCCGCTGCACCCGTTCGTGAATGGCCTCCACGGTGCGCCGCGCTGACTCAAAAGAGCCGGCAATCCACGCGGTAAGGTAAGAGGTATGTTCGCCCGCAAAGTAGATGTTGCCGTCGGGCTTCAGGAAAGCGGGGTAATACCGCTGCCGTGCTTCGGGCGAATACACCGCCCAGCCGCCCATGCTGTAGGGGATCTTCTGCCAGGCGAGGGAAAAGCAGGACTCAAACTCCTTTCCGTACTGCGGGTGAATTTTGCCTCCCTGCTCCAGCACCATTTTCTGACGGTCAGGGAGAGAGAGGTTGCCCAGCCGTTCGGCGGTGGAGCCGTAATTGTAGCAGCCGATCAGCACGCCCTTTTTGCCGAGGTAACCTGAGCAGGGATACACCACCTGCGTAATGTCCATATTGGTGCGGCTGATGCCGCCGTAGATGCTGTCATCTTCTTCCCAGAAGCGGCGCCTGAACTGCAGGCCCACTTTACAGGTGTCGTTGTAAGGCACCATATCCACGGCCCGCTGCACATCAGAAGAGAAATTGTTGGCAATGGTGCTCAGCACCGGCAGCGGAATGGTGCAGATGCAGAAGTCGCCGGCAAGTTCCCTGGTAGCTCCCGTCTTTTGATCCTGATACACCACGCTGGCCCCATTTTCAGTTTTTTTGATTTCCTTCACTGCGGCTCCGTAAAGGATCTTTTTTCCGATCTTTTTTACGAAGGCATCGGTAAGCCGGTCGGTGCCGCCCGGAACCATCAGCATGGTCGTTTGCTGCTCATAGGTGTATTCGGGCACGTTGTAGAAGTGCGGCGACAGGTAGCCGGCCTCAATCAGGTGCAGCAGGGCCGGGGCGTCGGCCATCTTGCCGGGCTGATCGTAGGCACCGGGCACCACACTGTAGCCACGGCGGGAGGAGCCTTTATAGAGTCTGGTTGCATCTAAGCTGCCCTCAGCCACCAGGTATCCGATGATCTTTTCCCGGTCTTCCGGCGAAAGGGGCAGGTCCAGCGCCGACTGGTCGAAAGCTTTGGCCAGCAGTTCAGTGGTGTAGCCGCGCATATCGCTGTGCAGTTCCCGCTGCCGGATGCGCTTGCTGGCCAGCGGGCCGGTACCGCCGTCGCTGTAGTAGTAAGCTCCTTCGTTGGTATTGTTGAAGCTTTCCAGCGGTACGCCCAACTCGCGGCAGTACGCGATCACTGACTCGTGGTGGTGAGGAATCCGCATCGCGCCGGCGTTAAAAAATTGCCCTTCGTCAAACGTGCAGGTTTGTTCGGTTCCCTCCGTTTCCGTTTCCTTTGTACCCTTGCGGACGGTCCAGACCCGGCCACCCGGACGGTTGCGGGCTTCCAGCAGGGTGCAGTCATAGCCTTTCTTGCCCAGTTCGTAGGCCGTTGCCAATCCGGCCATGCCCGCTCCCAGGATGATGATGCGTTTGCCGTTGCCGCTGCCCGGCAGGTTGAGGGTACGGGCCGGGGCCTCCGGAATCAGGCCGAGGGCCATCATGGCGGTGTAGCCGGAGCCGGTCAGTTGTGCAGCTTTCCGGATAAAGTGTCGGCGGGTTAAATAGGTCATAGGGCGGCGTGAAGCAATTGAGAGATGAATCTACTAAAGGGCAAGAAAGGGGTAAAAAGCCTTTTTATCAATAGATTATTCTAATAATAAGTTATATAAATTGCATTTAATTATGAAAAATGATAAAAAACAGAATTTTAAGGAGGATCGCTTCTGTAAAGCCCGTTGTGGCTGCCGGCTGACCACCGGGTAGATGCAAGGGATTTGAATCTGCAGCCGTGAGCTCTGGTGCACAAAAAGGCAAATATTTTTGGGGATTTCAACCGGCTTTCGTAAACTTATTAGCATCCCTCCTTTTGGCCGTGGCGAAGCCTTTGGCTGGGAACATTGTCAGCCTTCACCGGGTTATTTTACTGAAGCTTCTCACGTTATGCCGCAGAAAGTACTGGTCCTGAATCAGGATTATAACGCACTCACCATATGTACAGTGCAAAAAGCATTCATACTGGTTTATATGAACAAGGCGGAACTGGTGTCCCGCTCCGAAACGGATTTTCTCCGCACTGTAAGTACAACCTATCCTTTCCCGTCCATCATCCGGCTGCACCGGTACGTACACCTGCCGTATAAGGGCGTAGTGCTGAGCCGGGGCAACATCTTCCGCCGCGACAGCCACCGGTGCCAGTATTGCTACGCTGCTGAAGAACTTACCCTCGACCACGTGGTACCCAAATCGCGGGGCGGGAGATCAAGCTGGGACAATCTGGTGACGGCCTGCAAGCGGTGCAATTCCAAGAAAGGTGACTTTACCCCACAGGAGGCCAACATGAAGCTGGCCGCCGAGCCTTACAAGCCCTCCTTTATCATGTTCCTGCGCGATTTTTCCGGCTTCATTGCCGAAGACTGGAAGCCTTACCTGAACAAAAAGACCAAAGCGTATTAGAGACGGGAGATATAAGACAGGAGAAGTGAGACAGAAGTATGCTGGCTGACGGGTGCCCGCTCCATGGCAAGAAAAATAAAAAGACCATCATAGCGGATGGTCTTTTGGTTAGTACTGGTATCAGAGAAAGCTGACGCTGATCTTTTAAGAGGAGTGTCCGGTTCAGGTCTCCGATCTCCTGCCTGAAATCTGGCTTTACGCTGCGGAGAGAGAGCCGTTGCGGGTAGTGTTCTGGTAGGCCTCCTTACCCAGCCGGCGCAGTACCCGGTAGTGCGACCGGAGTGCCAGCAGGAAGGTAGGCTGCTCGTGGTAAGGCAGATTAAACTCATGCGCTGTCTGCTTCACGATTTCAGAAATTGCCGGGTAATGCACGTGGCACACTTTCGGGAAAAGATGGTGCTCCACCTGCATGTTCAGGCCACCGCAGAAGAAAGTAGCCAGCGGGTTTTTACGGGCAAAGTTGGCCGTGGTGTGCATCTGGTGAATGGCCCACGCCTCCTCAATGTTTCCCTGCGTATCAGGCTCCGGAAATTCCGTGCCTTCCACCACATGGGCCAGCTGGAACACGAGGCCCAGCACCAGACCCTCCGCAAAGTGCATCGCCAGAAAACCGATCAGAAACTGCCACCAGGTAAGATCAAGTACCAGCAGCGGCACTACGATAAACACCACATAGTAGAGTGCCTTGTAGAAGAACAGATTGAAATATTCGCTGCGCGGGTGCTTTGAATTATCGTAGGAGCCGATCTGCTTCTGGAAAAACTTGACGTAATCCTTCCGGAATACCCACGAAAGTGAGGCAAGCCCGTACAGCGGAAAGGCGTAGTAATGCTGGTACCGCTGAAAAGGGGAAAGCTTTTCGCTCTCATCCAGGCGGATCAGGCCCGGTGCCACTTCAAGGTCTTCGTCGTGGCCGTGAATATTGGTATACGTATGGTGTACGATGTTATGAGTGATGTTCCAGAGATAGGCATTGGCACCGACCAGATTAAAACTCAGGCTGAACAGCTTGTTTACTTTTGGATTGGGTGACAGAGCACCGTGGATGGAATCGTGCCCCACATTAAAGCCCACGAAAGCCGTGAACATGCCCAGCAGAACAGCCAGCCCCAGCATGGCCCAGGGCGAAAACAGGCCGGACAAAATCAGGCCGTAGGACACCACAGTTCCGCCGAGGAAAAAGGCAACCTTGGCCCACATGGCAAAATTGGCGTTTTTAGGGAGATTGTTCCGGAGGAAATAATCGTCTACCCGGCGGCGGACAGTTGCGTAGAACTGAGACTGGCGCGAATCGATGAAACGGATTTTCTGCATGACTTACTATTTTTATACCTGACTGAGGATCAGCAATTGAACTTTATAATACCGGCTGCAGGGCCTGGTTATACTGATGAAGCTGTACCAGCCTGATACTCTGATTTATCCGGCAAAGTAATCCTGTCTGCAAGATAAACCTTAATCAGGAACAGCTAAACAATCAGAAAAGTTATTTATTGTTCAAATTCACCCAATACCAAATTTTGCTGGAGGCCTGCACGATTCATCACTACGTTATCAGCTGCGGTAAAGTTCACCGGCGTCCGAAGATAGGGAAATGATGCAGGCAAGAGTCCTGCAGGGAACGGAATCCGCATTTAAGTAAGCAGGCACAATTTATCCGGTGTTTTTGGTTTATCCCTTGACAGCCAAAAGTACCAGGAGTCGGCCTGCCGGAGAGCCCTTCGGCAGGCATCTGTACAATTGTGCAGCTGCTTACTCCTCTTCGTCTTCGTCGTCGTGGTGAAAAGTATAAAGTGTCTCGTCCAGCTTCAGGCTGCCGCTGTTGAAGTCGCGCACAAACTTCTCGATCAGGCTGCCGGTGACCTCTTCCTCGTTGAGGCACACTTCAAGCGCATAGCCGTAGTCAAAATCAGTGTCTGCGTGCACGTACTCCTGCACCTTCACGGCTTCTGATTCTTCGAGTTCGTCCATCAGTTCGGCCTTGAACAGTTCTACTTCTTCATCCACCTCTTCTTCGCTTATTTCTTCGTCGTTGTCTTCGGCTTCCTGCCGCCGGAGCTTATAGCGGGGAAACTCTTCGGCTGCCCGGTCGTCGGCCATTTCGTACAGCAGGCTGCTGTGGTGCAGGCGGAGCGTATACATGACCGCGTCGAAGATGCATTCTTTGCCTTCGTAGCTGCCCACGAAAAAGAAATGGGCAAATTCATCGCCTTGCGGTTCAGCCTCGTTGAGAATGTAGGATTGCTTCTTGTCGCGGCACTGTCGTTTCATTTTCTCGATTTCGGCGGGTTGCAGTCCGGGATTTATGTTTGCCATGGTGGTTTGCTTGAGAGGTTATATGAGAGATATGGTGAATATGTAATCTGACCGGTGCGCACAGGCCACTGAGGCAGCTGGCTGATTCTTTATGGAGTGTAATATGCAGCTTACGGTTGTAATTGTAAAGTCAGGGTTTGGTTCCGGTTCTCGGGTTTGCGGCCTGGGTAGTCATACGAAATGCCGGAGAAGAGGGATGCTTCTGACGACGGGTTTTGGAAAGGATTACAAAACCAAAGAGGCCGGACGCATGTACGCATCCGGCCCCTGAGTACTGTTCCCACGGTTAGACCCGCAGGCTAGGTTACCACTTTGTTACCGTACCAGCAGCATTTCGCGGTACTTCACCAATGGCCAGTCTTCGTCGTCCACCAGCAGTTCGAGCTTATCCACGCAGTAGCGGATCTTGTCGAAGTAGCCTTTTACCTCTCCGTTATACAGTACTGCCTTCTGGCGGGTGTCGTCGGTGTTGTTGGCCTTTTTGCGGGCTTCGGTCATGCTCTCCACCGAAGTGAGCATCGTATTGATGTACTCAGACATTTTCTTGACCGTGTCTACCATGTTCTGCGTGTGCACGCCTTCGATGCCTACATCTTTCATGGCCTTCAGGTTGCCGGTGAGTACGTTCTGGTACTTCACCGCCGTCGGGATCACGTGGTTGAGTGCCAGGTCGCCGATCACCCGTGATTCGATCTGAATCTTCTTGATGTAGTTTTCCAGCATGATCTCGTGGCGGGCCTCCAGTTCGCGGTGCGAGAAGATGCCGTACTTCTCAAACAGCTTCACGCTATGCTCATCCACGTACACGTCCAGGGCCTCGGGCGTGGAGGCAATGTTCTTCAGGCCGCGGCGGGCAGCTTCTTCCTTCCATTCATCAGAGTATCCGTTGCCTTCAAATACGATGCTTTTGGCTTCGCTGATGTAGCGGCGCAGCAGGTTGATGATGGCTACTTCTTTCTTCTCGCCCTTTTCGATCATGGAATCCACTTCCTTCTTGAACTCAATCAGCTGATTGCCCACAATGGTATTGAGTACCGTCATGGGGTTGGCACTGTTGGCTGATGAGCCCACGGCCCGGAATTCAAACTTATTGCCCGTAAAGGCAAAAGGCGAAGTACGGTTCCGGTCAGTGTTATCGAGCAGAATATTCGGGATCTTATCAATGCCAAGGTTGCGGTACATGTTTTCGCCCTTGTCCACCTTGATCTCCCCTTTGCTCTCCAGATCGTCGAGCACCTTACCGAGCTGAGAACCGATGAAAATCGACACAATGGCCGGCGGCGCTTCGTTGGCACCAAGGCGGTGTTCGTTGCCCGAGGAGGCAATGGAAGCCCGCAGCAGGTCAGCGTAGCTGTGTACGGCCTTGATTACGTTGATGAAAAACGTGAGGAACATCAGGTTTTCCTTCGGGCGGCTGCTCGGACCCAGCAGGTTGCGACCCGTATTGGTGCCCAGCGACCAGTTGTTGTGCTTGCCGCTGCCGTTGATGCCTGCGAATGGTTTTTCGTGGAAAAGCACCTTGAAATTATGCTTCTCGGCTACTTTTTCCATCAGATCCATCAGCAGCAGGTTGTGATCAATGGCAAGGTTCACTTCCTCAAAAGTGGGGGCGCACTCAAACTGGCTCGGAGCCACTTCGTTGTGCCGCGTCCGGATAGGCATGCCCAGCTTGAGGGCTTCGTATTCAAAATCCTGCATGAAAGCCAGTACCCGGGTGGGGATAGAACCGAAGTAGTGGTCTTCCAGCTGCTGGCCTTTGGCGGGAGAGTGCCCAAATACGGTCCGTCCGGCCATCATCAGGTCGGGGCGGGCCATATACAGGGCACGGTCCACGAGGAAGTACTCCTGCTCCGCACCGAGAGTAGCCGTAACGCGGGTGATATCTTTGTCAAAATACTGGCAAACCGCCGTAGCCGCCTTGTCTACCAGACCCAGTGCCTTCAGCAGCGGGGCTTTGTAGTCGAGGGCTTCGCCGGTGTAGGATACAAATACCGTGGGAATACAAAGTGTGCTGCCGAAGATAAAAGCAGGTGAAGTGGGGTCCCAGGCGGTGTAGCCGCGGGCCTCAAATGTATTCCGGATGCCACCGCTGGGGAAGGAAGATGCGTCGGGTTCCTGCTGCACAAGGGCTGAGCCTTTGAATTTTTCAATCGCCGATCCGTTGGGCAGTACGTCGAAGAAGGCATCGTGCTTTTCGGCGGTGGCGCCGGTAAGCGGCTGGAACCAGTGGGTGTAATGAGTGGAGCCCTTGGAAATTGCCCAGCTTTTCATGGCTGATGCTACGGCATCGGCAGTATCCTCATCAATCTTTGAACCTTCCACAATGGCCCGGTTCACTTTCTTGAATACATCTGTACTGAGGTTTGCCCGCATGGCTTCCAGGCCAAAAACGTTGGTGCCGTAATAATCGGACACCTTATTGGAGGGAGCCGTCACTACCGGAACATCTCTGTTCATGGCCGTCTCCAGTGCTTTGAAACGTAAGTTTGCCATTCCTGGTAAAAGTTAGATTTTAGTTTTTTTGAGAAAGGAGGATGAAATTGCGTGTACAATGTACAAATTTTATCAAATTCTAATGCAAATCACTTAAAATTTTATGTCATTTTCAACAAAAATACTATTTTTTGTTTGTAAAGTAGTATGCGGGGTGAGCAACGGATGCGGTTCCGCGGCCTCTTTCATAACTGATCCATAAATAGTAGTTTTAGGGCTATTTTTCAGCTATGTGACTAATCCGTCTGCTCAACGTGTCCTACCTTGGCATTGCCTTTCTTCTTACGGCTGCGGGTGTGACAGCTTACCTGAGCCTGCAGTCACTCTACCGCCAGCAGGACTGGGTTGAACACACCCAGGAGGTGATCTACCGGGGCGAGCAGCTTGTTTCGCTGATAAAAGACCTTGAAACCAGTCAGCGTGGTTATCTGCTTACCAGAAAAGAGCAGTTTCTGGAACCCTACCGCATGGCTTCTGATTCCCTGAAACCCGTCCTTGACAACCTTCGCCGGCTTACTTCCGACAACCCCGTGCAGCAGGCGCGGATGGATACCCTTGCCCGGAAGATAGACGAAAAGGTGGGATACGTTCAGTTGCTGCTCCGGCTGGCAGACACTAACCCCGGTGATCTCGATAATAGTATTGTTGCAGTTCTGGATAAGGGCCGGCAGTCGATGGATGAAATCCGGCTGCTGGTGGGGCGGCTGATTGCCGAAGAGCATCGCCTGCTGGCGATCCGTTCCCAGGCGCAGCAACAAAAGAGTATACTGGCTAACATCGCAGTGTCGGTGCTGGCCCTGCTGGCGGTAACATCCATTGTAGTGTCTTTCTTTTACCTGAGAAAACAGATCCGGACCTGCCTGCAGTACAGCGGGCAGATAAACCAGCTGAACCGCGAATTAGCCGCCAACAACGAGGAACTATCTGCTTCCAACGAAGAGCTGGCCGCCACCAGCGAAGAGTATGTTGCCGCCAACGAGCAACTCATTGCCGCGGGTCAGGAAATGGAGCGGCTCTCCGCAGAGGCCCTGCTGATGAGCGAACAGCGTTACCGCGAGTTGACGGACAACATGAATGAACTCTTTGAAGTAGTGAATGCTGACCTCCAGTACATCTACTGCAACAAAGCATCGGCTGCGTCAAAGCGGCTGCCGCGTGAAAAAATATACGGCAAAACACCCGTTCAGATTTTCGGAGGTGAACTGGGGGTAAGAATTCAGTCTGTTTTCAGGGAAGTCGTAGACTCGCATACCTCGGTTGTCAGGGTAGGGAAAGTTGATCTGCATGAGGAAGAGAAGGTGCTTGAAATGTCTGCTTTCCCCACGGCACAGGGCGGGGCCTTTGCCATCGTGCGGGACGTAACCGAACAGGAAGAAGCCAGGCAGCGGTTTCAGGAACTGGCCGAAAGCATTACTGATCCGTTTTTTTCCCTCGACCGCAATTTCCGGTACACCTACTGGAATAAAGCCACTGAAAAGATGTTTGGCCTGGCTTCGGAGCAGGTGCTGGGCAAGACCGTGTATGAATTGTTTCCTTATCTGAAGGGAACTCCGGTGATGGAAGCAGAAGAAAGGGTAATGACCACCGGTGTATCCGAGATGACGACTGCCGAACTGGTCTTTGGGGAAAAAAGCTGCATTTTTGAAGTGAGTATTTACCCCAATCAGCAGGGAATCAGTGTGTTTCTCAAAGATATAACCGACCGGATGGAGGCCGAAAAGCGGTACCGGGAGCTATCCGAAAGCATTGCTGATCCGTTTTTTGCGGTAGACCGTGATCTCCGGTATGTGTATTTCAACAAAGCCTGCGAAGCCGCTGTGGGCAAAACCGCCCGGGAGGTAATCGGCATCACCATGTATGACCTGTTTCCGCATTTCCGGGGCAGTGACATTGAAGCCGTATATCTGAAGGCCCTGCAAACCAACCAGCCCGGTAACCTGACCTACCCGTTTGAAGTGAACGGCAAGCTTTTTCATTTTGAGACCAGCGTCTATCCTTCCTCAACCGGATTATCAGTATTTACCCGGGATATTACCGACAGGGTAACGGCCCAGGAAAGTTACCGGCAACTGGCCGACAGCATTGCTGATCCCTTTATATCCATCGATAAACAATTCCGGTTTTCCTTCTGGAACAGGGCCGCGGAAAAAATGCTCGGTTTAGACGCCGGCCGTGTGCTGGGAATCAGTGCCATGGAGCTTTTCCCGGCTTTCCAGGGTACGGTCATTGAGCAGAAGATGGAAGAGGCGGCCCGAAAAAATGAGCCACAGTTTTTCACGCATACCCTGCCGGGGCTGGTAGATAACCGCTGGTTTGAGCATAACCTGTATCCCTCCCCGGGTGGTTTGACCATCTTTTTGCGCGACATCACAGACCGGATGGAAGCCGAGGCTCAGATCCGCCAGCTGAACGAAACCCTCGAAGGAAAGGTGCAGGAACGGACCGAGGAACTCAAAACGGCCTACCGGGAGCTGGAGTCTTTCTCTTACTCCGTGTCTCATGACCTCCGGGCACCGCTGCGCACGATCAATGGCTTTGCCCGCATCCTGGAAGAAGAATACAACGACCGGCTTGACGATGAAGGAAAACGGCTGCTGACCCGGATCATCAGCGGTGCCCGCCGGATGGGCATACTCATTGATGACCTGCTGGCTTTCTCGCGGTTCAGCCGTCAGGTGATTACGCCCGTAACGATAGACATGCACCGGCTGGTGGAAGAATGTCTCAATGAAGCTACACCGGGTGGGGTTTTGCCGGCCGTGAACCTTATCATGGAGGGTTTGCCCGCTGCCTTCGGCGACCGTAACCTGATCAAGCAGGTGTGGTTTAACCTGCTTTCCAACGCATTAAAATTTTCGGTTCGCAACCCCAGCCCCCAAATTACAGTAGGCAGCAAAGAAACCGACAATCAGATTGTTTACTTTGTCCGGGACAACGGTGCCGGCTTTGACATGCAGTACGCCGATAAACTGTTTAAGGTATTTCAGCGTTTGCATAAAGACTCCGATTTTGAGGGCACCGGCGTCGGACTGGCCATTGTGCAGCGGATTGTGCAGCGGCACGGCGGCCGGATCTGGGCGGAAGGCAAGCTGAATGAAGGGGCCATATTTTACTTTACGCTTTCAAGAAATCCGGAGGAGTTAGAATAAGATCAGATATGAACAAGGTCACAATACTATTGGTTGAAGATAGCCCTGATGATGTAGAACTGGCCATGAGGGCTTTGCGTAAGCAGCACTTACTGAACGACGTCATCCGCGCGGAAGATGGCGCCGAGGCCCTGGATTTTATGTACGGCCGGGGCCGCTTTGAAGGCAGGGATGTCCGGGAGCAGCCTAAGCTGGTTCTGCTGGATCTGAAGCTGCCCAAGGTGAACGGTCTTGAGGTGCTTGCCGTCATCAAGTCGGATGCCGACCTGAAGCACATACCCGTTGTGATGCTCACCTCATCCCGGGAGGACCCTGACATAAGACAAGCCTATGAGCTGGGTGCAAACAGTTACATCGTAAAACCAGTTGATTTTGAGCAATTTCTTGCGGCTGTTTCAGAAATCGGCTTTTACTGGATGTTACTGAATCAACCCGCAAAACCGTAATTTCGTACCTCTGCGGGAAGCTGCTTACCGGAAGAAATGTCAGAAGTTTTTTGTACATCATTTTTAATAAAATAAATTGAATCTGCCTCTTGGTCAGTAATGATTAAAGTGAGGGGTAAACCAGCTGATACTATAGCGCCTTTTTCACCCCTCAAATAATTGCTTCATGACCACTCTGTAAACCCCGATAAATTTATTGCACAACATTATAGTTATTTAAACTGAGTCAGGATTGGCGCATGACTATAATATTTAGTAGTATAGGCAACTGATTATTTGTGTGTTATGGATAAGCAGCTACACTTGCTGATTGTTGAAGACTCGGAAGATGATGCCGAACTGATCATCCATGAAATCAGGCGCGGTGGGTACAGGTGCGTAGTGGAGCGGGTGGAAGAAGCATCAGCCATGCAGGCGGCTTTGGAGAATCATCAGTGGAACGCCGTCATTTCCGACTTTAATCTTCCCCGGTTCAGTGCTGGCAGCCGCTCAGACAGTGCAGCGTACCGACCGGGATCTGCCTTTCATTGTTGTGTCGGGTACTGTGGGGGAAGACGTAGCCGTGCAGATGCTCCACTCCGGTGCCCACGATTACATCATGAAAGATAACCTGCGGCGGCTTGTGCCGGCGCTGGAGCGCAGTATCCGTGATGCTGCCGTGCGCCGTGAACGCCGGCAAGCCGAAGAGGTGCTTACTTCTACCCTCGAAGAGCTGCAGAAGCGTAATTACGAACTGGACAACTACGTGTATAAGGTTTCCCATGATCTGCGTGCTCCCCTGTGCTCCATTCTCGGGCTGGCAAATCTGGCCCGGCAGGAAGACGATCTGGAAGTAGTGAAAAATTACGTGCATATGATCGAGAGCCGGGCAAACAAGCTCGATACTTTCATTCAGTCAATTCTCAATCATTCCCGGATGCTGAACGCCGAAGTGGCCATCCGACCCATTGACGTTACAAAGCTGATCGGCGAATGCCTGGAGGAGTTTAGTTTCCTGCCCGAATGGGAAGAACTGGACATCAACGTACAGACAACCGGTGATACAGTCTTTTACAACGATGAATTCCGGGTGTCAATCGTTTTGAAGAACCTTATTTCCAACGCCGTTAAGTACCGTAACCCCAATGCCTCCAACAGCCGCATCCTGTTTTCGGCCGCCATCGACGGAAAGCAGGCCCAGCTCACAATAGAGGACAATGGCATCGGTATTGATCCCGACTACCTGCCGCGGGTGTTTGACATGTTTTTCAGAGCTACCAGCAAATCCGACGGTTCCGGCCTGGGCCTTTACATCGTAAAGCAAACCATTCAACAGATCGGCGGCAAGATTCAGGTGGAAAGTTCAGTTGGCGAGTGGACCCGTTTCCACATCACCATTCCCAACCTGCAGAGTGGCGTGCTGCATCCGCCGCTGGTCATTAACCCCGGCACCACGCCTCTTCCCGCTTAGCCTCTTCAATGCCGCGCTCATCCGCGGCTACCTCCGTCAACTTAGCTATCTTTGCGGCACAACAACCGGTACGCTTATGCGTGTACTTTCATAACCGTTGTGTTCAGGCATGAAAAAAGTTGCTTTCTATACATTAGGCTGTAAATTAAACTTCTCAGAAACTTCTACCATTGCCCGGCTTTTTGAGCAGAAGGGATATCAGCGGGTGGAGTTTACCGACACGCCCGACATTTTTGTGATCAATACCTGTTCCGTCACCGAAAACGCGGATAAGAAATGCCGTAAGGTGGTGAAGGAAGCCCTTTCCATTTCACCGGATGCTTATGTAGCCATTGTTGGCTGTTATGCCCAGCTGAAACCGCAGGAAATTACGCAGATACCCGGCGTAGATGCCGTGCTGGGCGCCGCCGAAAAATTCCGGCTGGTGGAACTCCTCGACGGATTCGGCAAGAAACCGCAACCGGCCGTGTTTCATTCTCCGGTGAGTGAAGCAAAAGACTACTACTGCTCTTACTCCCAGAACGACCGCACCCGTACTTTCCTAAAAGTGCAGGATGGCTGTAACTACTCCTGTTCGTTCTGCACGATTCCGCTGGCACGCGGCGAAAGCCGCAGCGACTGGGTGGCCAGCATTACCCATACAGCCCGTCAGATTGCCACCAATAACGTAAAGGAAGTAGTGCTTACCGGCGTCAACATCGGTGACTTCGGTCTGCACGAGGGGGTGAGAAAGGAAAAATTCATTGACCTGGTGCGGGCATTGGACGATGTGGAGGGAATTGAACGGTTCCGGATTTCCTCCATTGAGCCTAATCTGCTTACCGACGAAGTAATCACTTTTGTAGCGGCATCCGGGCGGTTTGTACCGCACTTTCACGTGCCGTTGCAATCAGGCAGCAACAAGGTGCTCCGGCTGATGCGGCGGCGCTACCAGCGCGAACTGTATGCCAGCCGGGTGGCGCGCATCAAAGAGCTGATGCCTGGCTGCTGCATCGGCGTAGACATTATTGTTGGTTTTCCGGGCGAAACGGACGAGGATTTTCTGGAAACCTGCCATTTTCTCAACGGACTGGACATCTCTTATCTGCACGTATTTACTTATTCGGAGCGCGAAAATACGTATGCGCTGCAACTCCCCGGCACCGTGCCAGCCGCCAAACGGGCAGAAAGGTCGCGTATGCTGCACATGCTGTCTGACAAAAAACGCCGGTACTTTTATGAACAGCAGGTCGGCAGCACGGCTACCGTACTCTTTGAAGACGACGTTGAGTCAGGCATGATGCACGGCTTTACCCAAAACTACGTGCGGGTGCGGGCAAAATACGACCCGGTGCTGATCAATGAACTGAAAAAGGTGCGCCTGACAGGCGTTACGGATAAGGGACTGATGGAGGCCGAAGAAGCAGCAACGGAAGTGTTTGCCCACTGAGGCTCCCCGGTATCCGCCAGTAGTCAGCCTGCCGGATACTGGTCAGGATTCAGAATTGTATCCTGATAAGTAGTGTATCTCCAGTTTGATTTTTCAGGCATTTAATTTTCCGGGCAAAAAAAAGGATTTCGGACAACTGAATTTCAAAGGCAGTAGTGTGAACTGATCCTGTTCGGGTATCCGGCGGGCAGATCGCCTGGCCGTTTATTTCTTGGAAGAACTTTTCCGTCCGGTTATTGATCTTGAGGTAGTACACGCCGGTCTTGAGGTCGGCAAGGGTGATTTCGGCTCTTTTCCTTTTTTGATCAGTTTCCCTTTTACATCCGAAATTTCGTAAACGGCAGCACGCGAAAGGGTGATTTTTACTGGCTACGTTTTTCGGGTAGAAGGTAATCAGGTCTCTCTTTGGGGTCAAAGGTGGACACGCGGCTGTAGAGAATGTTGTGCGTTTCGTTATTCTGCGCTTTTACCCGGTATTTATTCTCGCCCTTATAATGCGTTACCGGCAGGAGTAAATTCGCCTCCGGTATTTTTTGCTTCTAACCTTTGATGGGCAGCCAGCTTCCGTTTACAAACTGCTCCGCGTAATAGATGTAGCCCGGTGTTTCACCGATGGTAGTCCAGTCGAGGGATTTTTGGTTTACGGTCACGTTGCCAAACTGAAAAGAATCACTTGGCCTGAGCGCCTGCGGATTGATGATCTTGGGCACACAACCGTCCTTATACATGATCCTGACGGTTACTTCGTCCTGCATTTCAAGGTGGGAAAGGTCTATTTCAAAGGCACTTTGCCTGATGTCTGACATCTTTTTTACTTCATTGATGAAGACTTCTTCAACGCAATAGTTCTGATTATCGGGAGAAAAGGGATTCTGGACGAAAAGGTTTTTGCCCCGGTACACGCCGGACAAGATCATCTCACCCGCCGTTGCCGGTTGCAGCAGCCATGCAGTCAGCAGAAAGGCCAAAATGGCCGGGATTCTGAGATTGAGGCGGACATAACCGGAAAATGTATTGAAAAACATCAGAATAAATAACAATCTGGCAATGCACAATAATAGTGTGAAATTTCACAAATATAAGGGTGCATGGTGATAAAAGTGGCCGGACCTTTACCTGACAAACCTACTCATGAAATAAACGGGACCCTATTCAAAGCGTAACGATTCGATCGGATCAAGTCTGGAAGCCCGGTAGGCCGGGTAGTAACCCGAGAGCAAACCCACCACTACGCATACTACCAGCCCGACAAAGATCCATAGCCACGGAACCACAAATCCGCCCGAACTGATCAGCGACGACATCAGGTTACCCACCAGCAGTCCGAAAACTACCCCCGCAATGCCGCCCATCAGGCAGATCACAATGGCCTCGGCCAGAAACTGCTGCCGTATGCGCAAAGGGGTGGCTCCCAGAGCTTTGCGGATGCCAATTTCGCGGGTACGCTCCGTCACGGACACCATCATGATGTTCATCAGCCCGATGGAAGCACCCAGTAAGGTAATAAACCCGACCACGCCGCCGCCGATCCTGAGGTAGCCCGCGATATTGTCGATCCGCGAGGCCAGCGATTCGCTGGTGCGGATTTCAAAAGACTCGGGTTGGCCCGGCTTATCCTGACGGATCAGTCGCATGAGGCCGGTGGCCTCCCCCATGATGTTTTCGAGGTCAACCGGGTTTTGACGGCAGTGGTAATGTCGTAAGAGGGAGTTGTTGCCGCCGGCCCGGCAGCGGTTTCCAGCGGGAGCAGGACCATCCAGTCGGCACCGCTGTGCCGCCCATCATGCTGCCTTGTTTTCCAGTACACCGACCATCATATACCGGCTGCCCAGTACGCTGATGTACTGATTAAGCGGGTCCGTTTGGTCAAACAGCGTTTCTTTCACCTCCTGCCCGATGATGGCGACAAGGGCGGCTTTCCAGTTCGTTGTTTGAAAATCCGCGTCCACTCTGAAGCTTCGTAGTCTTTGATGGAAAGGTAATTTTCATCGCCGCCTACCCGCACGTTGGGGTTTGTTTTTTTGGACTGGTATTTTGCCTCAGCGTTGCCCGTTACGGCCGGTATGATAGTAATGCCTGCCGGGTATCCGAACAACTGCTTGTATCTTAGTGCCTGCGCGTATTCCATCGGCGGATACACTTTTTCATTTACTCCGAACGGGCCCTCCGCCACGGCCTTGTACTCTGAATGTCAAAGAATTAGCCCCCAACGAGGAGAAACTACTGTTTACGGAGGCCCGTATACCTTCGATGGCAGTCAGAATGCCAACTAGCGGAGGTAGCTAATGGCAATGATAAGGGCGGTAAGGATGGCTCTGAGGGCGTTGCCCTGCACAGACCGCATTCCTTCTTTTATATTTTCAGTCAGATTCATGGAGTAACGGAAAAAGTATCCATAAAACGATATTACGTAAAAATACAGGATACCAGCGTAAAAAGTTTGGAAGGGATAAATGGCCGGACCAGTGGCCTCTTTTTTTTATTCTCACCGGAAATGGTTAATTTGAATACCCAGTTGTCTGATGAGCCTGAAATAAAATCTCTCATCCCCTCAAGGCTATTTACCGTTCCAGATCGTGTTATATATTTCAAATCAAATTTATTATGCTGCGTCGGATCGTATTAATCATGTTGGTGGCAGCTTACAGCGTGACTGCCCGGGCATCGCATATTTCTCAATGGATGAATCGCAGACCAATCATCTGAAAGCATACGGCCTTGCCTACTGGGTGCTGAAGACGGGTACGGAGGTAGACTGGCTGCTGAACTACCAGGGCAGTTTTATGTTCAGGTACAACCAGCAGTTTGAGAACGAACTGGTGGTGCCGGAAGTCAACACCAGGTAATTTCAGATGCACAGCAGGGGCAGATTGTAAACCAGATCAGCCAGCCGGATGTGAACATGGATGCGCCTGGACAAACCGCCCAAAATTGCCGTGTACTCGCCCAAGTCAAAGCAGCCCTGGGATGACGCCGTCACGCTGGTACTCGCCTATGCCGAGATTCCCTACGAAACCATTTTCGACGACGAAGTAATGGACGGCAAACTGCCTGCCTACGACTGGCTGCACCTCCACCACGAAGATTTTACGGGGCAGTATGGTAAGTTTTACCGCAGTCACGGCAATACCTCCTGGTACAAGGCCCAGCAACGTGAATTTGAAGAAACGGCGCGGAAGTACGGCTTCTCCAAAGTATCCCAGATGAAACTGGCCGTGGTAAAGAAAATCCGTGACTTTTGTGCGGGTGGCGGCTTTCTGTTTGCTATGTGCTCTGCTGCCGATACCTACGACATTGCCTTGTCGGCTGAGGGGGTTGACATCTGCGAAGCCATATATGACGGCGACCCGGCTGATCCCAATGCCCAGAAGAAGATCAGCTTTGGAAATACTTTTGCCTTCCAGGACTTTCAGCTCAACCGCGACCCGTTTGACTACGAATATTCCAACATTGACAACCAGCCGTACGAAAGGGGGCTGAGTGAAGGCAATGATTTCTTCTCACTTTTCCAGTTTTCGGCCAAGTGGGACCCGATTCCGACCATGCTGACCCAGAATCACCAGACGGTGGTAAAAGGCTTTCTGGGGCAGACCACTGGTTTCAAAAAGAACCTGCTCAAGCCCGAGGTGGTGGTGATGGGAGAAACCCGGTCTATCAACGAAGTGAAGTACATCCACGGCACGGTAGGGAAGGGCACCTGGACGTTTTACGGCGGCCACGACCCGGAAGACTACCAGCACCTGGTAAACGAAGAACCCACCGACCTGACGCTGCACCCCAACTCAGCGGGTTACCGCCTGATTCTCAACAATATCCTTTTCCCTGCCGCCCGCAAGAAAAAGCAGAAAACCTGATAAAACAGCAAATAGATTTCCCCTGAATGACCTTCAGAGAATCTGATATTTGCTATTTGTCTTAATGCATTCTGTCGCCGCGGATTTCGAGGGTAGCTACGATTTCCGCCTCGGCCTGAAGCAGTTCCTGCCAGCGGGCTTTTACGGTCTCTTCGGGCATGTATTCTTTGGCCAGTTCCAGAAAAGTGGTGTAATGAGTAGCTTCCGAAACCATCAGTTCGTAGTAAAACTTCTTCAGACTCTCGTCCGGAATCTCTTCTGAGAGCAGTTTAAACCGTTCGCAGCTGCGGGCTTCAATCAGCGCACTGATCAGGAGCTTGTCCATAAGCTGACGGTCGATGTGGCCACCCTTGCGTTCCAGCTTGTTCAACCTTACGGCGTATTCGTCGGCCCGCTTATGGCCAAGGCCAAAGCCCCGCTTTTTCAGTTCGGCCAGTACCCGTTCAAAATGACTCCATTCCTCGGCCACCAGGTCGGTCATGGTATCGACAAGGCGGGTTCTCTCCGGAAACTGCACGATCAGCGAAATGCCGTTGGATGCGGCCTTCTGCTCGCAGTACGCGTGGTCAATGAGTATGTCTTCGATGGTTTTGGTGGCAATATCCACCCAGCGGGGGTCGGTCGGAAGTTTTAAACCAAGCATATAGGTAGCTGCGCAATTTTAAATCGTGAATTCTGAATTCTATACGGTGGCACAATGCGTTGACTGAGAGAGTCTTATTATAAAAAAGCTATAATCTGAAATACCCTGTCATTCTGCCCGCCTTCTTGATTGTTAACCTTTACTGATAGGCTTCCCTCCGATATAAGGCAGATCTCATCATTAAAGGTTGGAAATTAAACGTTCAGCATTTGACTCTCGTGTTCTTCGATGGCAGTCACAAGTTCAGCGTACCATTCCGGCCCATACTTGCGGGTCAGCGGCTCTTTCAAAAATTTGTACAGCGGCACCTGAAGCGATTCACCCAGCGAACAAGCCGGATCGCAGATGTCCCAGCGGTGGTAATTGACGGCGTGAAACTGATCGTACCGGGTAATTCGGATGGGATACAGGTGGCACGAAATAGGCTTGCGGAAACTGATTTTGCCATCCAGATACGCCTCCTCAATGGCACATTTGAGGACGCCTTTGCTGTCAAAGGTAGCGTAGGCGCATTCCCGGTTGCCCACGGTGGGCGTACCGTAATCACCATCCGTGTCAATCACGTGCTTTCCCTGTTGCTCTATGGCCTGAAGTCCCTGTGGCGTCAGGTATGGCTTTACCTGCTCAAATATCTCTTCCACCACCGGAAGTTCGTCTGCTTCCAGAGGTGCGCCGGCATCGCCTTCCGTGCAGCAGGCACCCTTGCACCGCTGGAGGTCACACACAAACATCTTCCGGGCAATGTCGTCACTCAGATACGTATTCTGGACTACAATCATAAGGAGGAGGCAAAAAACGGGGAAACAAAATTAGCAACAATCCGGGCGGCTGAAAAGTTGCCGCGAAAAAGAAACGCTTCTCCGGTCGGGAGAAGCGTTTACAGGCAGGTGGAATCTCAGTGATATTACGTCAGGGTCTGGCAGAGCAGCACCAGAGACCGGGCCTCCAGATTGAATTGTTGACCGCAGGAATAGGAAGTTGTCTTCTGGTTTCCTTCGCGGTGGGTATCCACCAGCACAGTCCATACCGGATCGCCTCCCTTACCCGGTAATTTGAAAGGCAGCGGTTCCCAGTAGCCGTTGATCAGCAGCAGCAGCACATCATCCTTGATCCGGTTGCCCCGCTCATCGTACTCGTCCATGACCTGTCCGTTGAGCAGCATCCCCAGACAGCGTACGTGGGAGGTATTCCATTCGTCTTCGGTCATGTCGCCGCCGTCGGGGCGTATCCAGCGGATGTCACTCACGCCGCTGCCCTTGATCGGCCGGCCGTGGAAAAACTTGCGGCGGTGCAGCACCGGATACTCGTGGCGCAGCCGGATCAGCTTTTTCACGAAATTGAACTGGTTGGCCTGCTCTTCGTTCCATTCCCAGTCAAACCAGCTGATTTCGTTGTCCTGGCAATAGGCGTTGTTGTTGCCGTGCTGAGTACGGCCGTACTCGTCACCCATGACCAGCATAGGCACACCCTGGCTGAAGAATAACGTAGCAAGGAAATTACGCTTTTGCTTTTCCCGCAGGGCTTTCACTTCCGGATCATCGGTGGGGCCTTCAGCACCGCAGTTCCAGCTGCGGTTGTGGCTTTCGCCGTCCTGGTTATTCTCGCCGTTGGCCTCGTTGTGTTTCTCGTTATAACTCACCAGGTCCTGCAGGGTGAACCCGTCGTGGGCAGTCACAAAGTTGATGCTGGCTCCGGGGAGTCGTCCGGTCCGCTGGTAGAGATCACTGCTGCCCGTAAGCCGGTAAGCGAGTTCTGCTACCTGGCTCTCTTCGCCCCGCCAGAAATCACGTACGCAGTCGCGGTAGCGGCCGTTCCACTCGGCCCAGAGTACGGGAAAGTTGCCGACCTGATAGCCGCCTTCACCCACGTCCCACGGCTCGGCAATGAGTTTTACCTGCGAAATGATGGGGTCCTGGTGTATCGTATCCAGAAAAGTAGACAGCTTACCCACTTCGTGCAGTCCGCGGGCCAGGGCCGAGGCAAGGTCAAAGCGGAAGCCATCCACGTGCATTTCGGTGATCCAGTACCGGAGGCTGTCCATCACCATCTGCAGGGAACGCGGGTGCAGCATATTCAGCGTGTTGCCGGTACCCGTATAGTCATTGTAGTACCGCAGGGAGTGGTCGTGGTTGCCGCAGAGCCGGTAATAGGCGCGGTTGTCAATGCCCCGGAAGCACAGCGTCGGCCCGAAGTGGTTGCCCTCGGCCGTATGGTTGTATACCACGTCCAGAATCACCTCGATACCCGCCTTGTGCAGGGTTTTCACCATGGCCTTAAACTCCTTGACCTGCTCACCGAGGATGCCGGAGGAGGAGTAGCCGCTGTGGGGAGCAAAAAAACCGATTGAATTATAGCCCCAGTAGTTGCGTAACCCTTTGTCAACCAAGGTTTTATCGTTCACAAACTGATGAATCGGCATCAGTTCAATGGCCGTAATGCCCAGTGCTTTCAGGTATTCAATGGTTTCGGGCAAAGCAACGGCCGCGTAGGTGCCTCTCAGCTCTTCGGGAATATCCGGGTGACTGGCCGTGAAGCCCTTCACGTGCATTTCGTAAATGATGGATGCGTGCAGCGGGGTATTGGGACTCTTATCGTCGCCCCAGTCAAATGACGGGTCAATCACTACGGATTTGGGCATACCTGCTGCACTGTCGCGGTCATCGAAGTGCAGGTCGCGGTTGGGGTCCTGGCTGTGTACCGGATAGCCGAACATCGCGTCGCTCCATTCAATACGGCCGCTGATGGCTTTGGCGTACGGATCAAGTAAAAGCTTGTGCGGGTTAAAGCGCAGACCGATTCTTGGCTCATAAGGTCCGCTTACGCGGTAGCCGTACAAGGTGCCGGCTTTCAGGCCGGGCAGGTATATGTGCCATACGTGATCGGTTTGTTCGGTTACCCTGATCCGGGCGTATTCTGATTCGTCGGTCTGGGAGTTGAACAGGCAAAGTTCCACACCAGTAGCATTCTCACTGAAAAGCGCAAAGTTGACACCTTCGCCATCCCGGGTGGCACCCAGCGGATAAGGTTTGCCGGGCCACGCTTTGGGAATATCAGGTTTCTTATCAGTCTTATGGGGAGTACGTACAAGTTCCAGTTCTTCCGCACTTTTATCGGCAGCAGTTTTCATGTTTGCAGAGTAGTAAAAATAAAGGCAGGGGTAACCCGGAGTTCACGGTTACAAACCATAGGCTATACGGAGGAGCAGGGGAAAAAGTTATTGCTCCGGCAGGCGGGCACAAAAAGCAGAAAGCCGGCTGATAACCGGCTGGAGTTGCAAGAGTAGACTGGAGATTTTTCTCAGGCGACCATCGGGTCGGTGTAAAAATGAGATTCCTGATGAGCGGGGGTCTGGTAACTGAGGCCCGGATGTTTCCGCCGGCGATTATACCAGCCCCCGATATATTCGAACGCAGCTAACCGGGCCCGGGCCCGCGTCTGAAAATCAACATGGTTCACCAGCTCACTGCTGAAGGTTTTGAAAAAGCTCCCGGCCACTGCATTCTCCCAACGGACCTGCCGGTTGGATCGTGCATGCAAGGCCCGTTCCCCGCCGACTCATACCCTGCACAACCGGCAACCCCTTCAACGGATCGCGGAATCCACTGCAGGCATGCAAAGCTGACGATGACCCGACACCGGGTCTGCCTGAGTCCGGCGATCCGGATGAAATAAGAGCTGACCTCTGTACTCTTGTTTGTGAGAGCCATACGCCAGGCTGCTACACTCCTTCCGATGGCCCTGAGGGTGTGGCTCAGCGAATCTCAGATCAGATCTCAGCTCCGCCCAGCCTGTTACTTTCCCGTCGGCTGAGTCCGGCACTGTCGTCAGGTACAGCCATCCCTGGCCGGCAGGAATACAGGCAGGTGGAGTTGTAAGGGTTTGGTTGAATGGTTATATGGCTGTCTGGTCAATGCCATATCAACCATTCAACCAACCTAAGCCTTTACCAGAATCTCCTCCAGCGAGGCGTAACTGGCCCGGATGATGGTGTCTATGTGTTCGTCCGTGAGGGCCGTGGACAGGAAGAGGCTTTCGTACTGGGAAGGTGCCAGGTACACGCCCCGGCGCAGCATGGCTTGGAAATACTTCCCGAATAGTCTCGTATCCGACGTTTTAGCCGATTCGAAGTCGTACACTTCCTGCTCCGTGAAGAACAGGCTGAACATGGAGCCAATGTGGTTGATGGTGTAATTCAGCCCAAGCTTCTGCAGATTACCCCGGAATCCTTCTGCCAGGGCATTGCCCACAGCTTCCAGCCGGTTGTACGTTTCGGGGTGCGTATCCAGGTGGCGGAGCATGGCCAGTCCGGCCGCCATGGCAATAGGGTTGCCGGAGAGGGTACCGGCCTGGTACACCGGTCCCGCCGGAGACACAAATTCCATGATTTCGCGCTTGCCGCCGTACGCGCCTACGGGCATGCCCCCACCGATGATCTTGCCCAGCGTAGTCAGGTCGGGGGTGACGCCGAGCCGCTCCTGCACACCGCCCTTCGCCAGCCGGAAGCCGGTCATGACTTCGTCGAAGATCAGGACAATGCCTTCGCGGGTGCAGATTTCCCGGATTCCTTCCAGAAAACCGGGCTTCGGCAGCACCAGACCCATGTTACCCGCTACCGGCTCCACGATGATGGCCGCAATGTTGCCGCGGTTAGCTTCGGCCAGCGTCCGGACGGCATCCAGATCGTTGTAGGGAGCCGTCAAGGTATCGCGGGCTACGCCGGTGGTCACGCCGGGGCTGTCGGGTACGCCCATCGTCACGGCACCGCTACCGGCCGCAATCAGGAAGGAGTCGCCGTGGCCGTGGTAGCAGCCTTCAAATTTGATCATTTTCTCGCGGCCCGTATAGCCCCGGGCCAGCCGGATGGCCGACATCGTGGCTTCGGTACCGGAGTTCACCATCCGCACCTTTTCCACGGAAGGCACCATCCGGGTAATCAGTTCGGCCATTTCGACTTCGCGGCGCGTAGGCGCACCGAATGAGAAGGAGCCGGAAAGGGCATCCCGCACGGCTTTCTCCACTTCTTCATGGGCGTGGCCGAGCACCATCGGTCCCCAGGAGTTGATCAGTTCCAGGTAAGCGTTGCCGTCTTCATCGTAGAGGTAAGCGCCTTTGGCGGATTTGATGAAAATCGGATTGCCACCTACGGCCCGGAAGGCCCGCACGGGTGAATTGACGCCGCCGGGGATAAACTCTTTGGCCCGGTCGAATAGCTGATGACTGTTGGTGGTATTCATAGATTACACGTGAGAGAATAGACATGAGACGTTAGATCGGAGACACAAGACAAGGCAGCTATACGCAGACAACTACGGATTGGCTTCTGAACGGCTGATTTAAGTAAGCGGACAAGATTATGGAGTTTTGAATCCCGGCCTTGTGAACAAAAAAACCTGACAGGCAGAGAGTTGTTTTGACATTCAAAATCTGACATTCACAATTTAAAATTGCGCAGCTACTTAAGAACAAAGCCGGGAGGGAAAAGGCTCCGGGGAAGGCGTATTGATTGGAGGAAAAGCTGTTTTGATATGGGTAAGGAACTTCCGGCTGCCAGGGGTTAAAAATGGGAGTTGCGGAACAGCTATCCGATTACCTCAATATGCGCTGCTTCTTAATTCTTCACAATTCTCAGTATTCCTAAATCATCTGTGGGTTTCAAACCGCAGTGTTGTTCTAAAAACAAGAGCTTTTTTGTCAGCATACTGTCAAACTCAGTATCCTCTCTGTCTAAAAGCAGATACCTGACCGGATCCTTATACAAACTGTAGCTCTGCTTATTAAATTTGGCGAAGGTAAAAATTCCGTCTGTGCTTAAACTAATATCTTCAATAGTATCGACCCGAAGTATCTGTTTTTGATTGCTGTACCACAATTCAAACTCCTCTCCCAGATGGTATCCAAGATAATCTGGTATATTATCCTGCTCATACTCGGTGAACTGCCCATTGATGCAAACAAGCCCATCTCCAATTATAAGTACTTGTCCCTCATCTCTGTCGGTATCCAATATTGCCAATATCAACGTGGTCAGTAATTCATCATCCTTAAGAGTGTGTTTAAAATCTGAGAGGGGGCAAATTGCGAAACTGACAAGGGGTTGTTATACATTGGTCCTAACTTGTGGTTATCAAATCTCAGGTTAGTTATGGTTAGTTAATTCAAACGTGAACTGGTTTACCATTGACCAATTCCCAATGGAAGTTATTGAAAAAAAATTGACAACGGCAGAAAGCGTAAGCTTAAACTGGTCAATGGGATCTGAAGATCACCAGAAATAGTGGCGTAATCTGGAAGAAAGTCCTTGTGTATATCCAGGCTGGCCGAGTTTTGTATTACTACTTCCGCAAGTGGCAACAGAACGGAGTATGGTCGGCAGTGTTGCTGGTTGAACAAGAGCGGCAAGACAAGGCAGATGCCAAAGCATCCTCGTTGATTCGCAAAGCGTCAGGAAGGGCAGTCTATCCACGGGCATTGATGGGGGTAAGAAGGTCAACGGCAGAAAAAGGCACCTGGCCGTTGATTCGCTATTAGCCCTGCTCAGCGGCCAACAAGCAGGACGGACGGTATTGAACTGCTTTTGGCAACTTGATAAGGCTACTGACCGGCTGGCAAGCTCTGATCCGGGCCGACAAGGCGTACAAAGGCGAGCCCATCTCCTGGAAATTATAAGTGAGTCGGCTCAAGCGTTTTGTCCCTCAAACCGGAAGATGGCAAGTAGAACGATCCTTCTGGTTCAATTTCTTCCGGCTATTGAGAAAACAGTAGAATCTTGCTTTCATGCAATTAGCCTTTATTGACATCATTTTGGCAAGAACACCCAATTAAATTCTTAAACACACTCTAAGCAAAAGTCGGTTTTTTAAATCTTTCAGCTCTGCCATCAGGCTGCTGAGTACTTGCTTCAAATCTGAATGAGCCGTTGTTTTATAACTTTTATCGTAGAAAGATTGATAGCTTAATTCAACGGCTATTTTCCGCAGTAATTTACCGACCAGGGTTGCTGCAAAGTAACTGTCTCTGCCCATTGTACAGCCATCCATAACCGCACAAAGTATTTTGTTCCGTCCAAGGTTCTCAACCACTGCATAATCTTCACAATGATTTATATGATGTTCTCCAATTTTGAGTAGTTGGTAAGCTTTCATTTAAAAGTACAATGTAACTCTGTAAGATTCGGCCGTTATGCACTAGCATGTGGCTTTTTTAACAGCCGCAAAACCAGCAGTTACAGCCTCCATCCCTCCGCAGGGGTGGAATCTGTAACTGCTGGTCTTGCAACTAAAACTCTTATTTACCCTTACGGCATCAGCGGATTGGCCAGTACAAGGTCGGCATTCTGGAAGCGGATCAGCGGCACGTACTGGTTATCCCGCGAACCGTTGTAGTTGAAGCCGGGCAGCAGCACGCCGGGAGTGGCGGGTTTACCCTGCAGCCCCGCGTGGAAATTGGTGCCAAGCTCCGCCAGGGCCCGGCCAAACTGCATCATCAGTTCGTAGCCCTGGTAGGCATAAACGGAGGGGACCAGATTCCGCCGGGCCGTATACGCCTGTTTGAAGGCAATCACTTCCGGTTTCCGGTAATCTACGTACTCGGGGAAAATAAAATGCACGTTGCGCCGTTCGTACTGATCAAAGTTGATCATGTGGTAGTCCAGCCAGTTAGCCATGGTGATTACGGGCACTTTGGAAAAGTTTTTTTCCATAACGCTCATAAAGTTGATGGCAAGGTTCTGATTGGATGAAGGAATAAAAATGTGGCCCGCTTTGGTTTCGTCCACTCCGGCAAGGGCAGCTTCCATCTGCCCGACGGTATGCTGCACCATTTTCCGGAACGAAAGAACCTGTCCGCCGCCATCCGTAAACTGCTTCCGGTAAACATGGGCCAGCACTGAATCGCGGGGGGTAGCACCGTACAGGATCACGGCCGTTTTCAGTGGAAACGTCTGCAGGGCGTAGCTGGCGGCGTACCGGGCCTGGCTTTCCACTGAAGGCTGAAACAGATAGGCCATCGGATTGCCCAGCAGCACCTGTCCGTTGTTGGTGATGGGGTTGATCTGGCCGATCCGCTGCCCGTTGGCAAAGGCAACCGCCGCCCGGATGGTATTACCGTACAGCGGACCCACCATCAGGTCGGTGGCGGCAAAATCGGGCTGGTTGATCAGCTTAAGCACGGGGTCTGATTCATTGCCAATGTCGTAAGCCAGCAGATTGATCCGGATGCCTTCCTCTTCCAGCTTTGCGCGGGCCATCTGCATGCCGTTGAACATATCCACGGCCAGCTGATTGTTACGGGCCGACTTTTCCGAAACCAGCTGGTTGTAGTTGAACGGCAGCAGCGCCGCTACATTGTAAACCTCTTTCTTTTCGGTGCTGCTCATGGCCGTAAGCTGCCCGGTGCGGTTCAGCTTGAATTTATCGTTCAGCTCGCCGGCCAGGGTCAGATCACCGGCATCGGAGCTGAGCATCAGCTTATCTACCAGCACAGCGGCCACGTCCCCGTCATTGGGGTACTTGCGTTGCAGGTCTTTGAGGACATTGAGGCTGACCGCCGGCAGGTAATGCTTTTTCAGCTGAGCCGCATCTTCCTTCACGCCTTTGTTGCGGATCTTGTCCAGGTAATTGAAAGCCGCCGGATAGTCTTTTTTCTCGAAGGCAATGTTGGCCAGCAGGTAATGGCCGTTGTCAGTATCGGGCCAGTCGGGGTATTTCTCCAGCAACTGCAGCAAGGCGAGGCGGGCTTCGTCGGGCTTACCGGCGCGGAAAGAGGAGAGGGCGTAAAAATAATGGGAGTAAGCTGCGTACCGGTTCTCCGGAGTATCCTGCATCAGTGGGCGGAATACTTCCCTTGCCAGCTCATGCTTATTCTGCCTCAGCAGGTCCTTGCCGGACTCATACCGGCGCTGGTAATCGGTGTCCTGGGCCAGCGTGATGCACGTCACCAGCAGTGCAAAAAATAACGAAACTGATCTTCTCATTGACTGATCCTGCTAATATTCAAGTATTGGAAGCTGATTGATTACAGATGGCAATTCCGGCGCATTCCCGGACTGGCAGCGCAGCCAGAATATAACGCAATTTTGGTAAAATTAGGTTAAGGCACCTCTTCTCCGGCAGTAGTATTTTCGGAAAGTATGCATCCGGGTTGCCGAAGCCGGTTCCTCATCCCGCGGCGTGGCAGCAAAAGCCCCCGCTGCTACCAAATCAGTAGGATCAGCGGGGGCTTTCGGCGCGCTTTCAGGCATTTTTACTTTTTGGTGCGGTTCGGCTGAGTCGGCTTGGCCGGGGGCGTCGGTCCTTTGCGGGTATCCGAAGTCCGCTTGGCTTCTTCGGCCTGCTTCAGCGCATCTTCCAGCCGCTGCTGGAATTTTGATTTCTTCTTGTCCTTATTCCTGACTTTGTTCTCTTCCAGCGTCCTGCGGATCTTATCATCGTCCACGAAGCGGCGAATGGTCAGCTGCTGGCCGATGGTCACCATGTTGGATACGAAGTAGTAGAAGCTCAGGCCGGCCGGCAGGGAGTTCAGGATGAACATGAACATGACTGGCATGATGTACTGCAGCGTCTTGGTGGGACCTTCTATTGTGGTCAGCTGGTTGTTGTAGTACGCGTAGGCAATGGACGAAATCGTCATCAGGATGGTAAACAGACTCACGTGCGATCCATAGAAATAAATCGGAAAAGGCAGCGTGGCTATGGAATCATAGGTAGACAGGTCAGTAGCCCACAGGAATTCCTTCTGCCGGAGCTCGATCAGGTTCGGAAACAGGCTGAACAGCGCCAGCAGGATCGGCATCTGGAGCAGGACTGGAATACAGCCGCTCAGCGGGTTTACGCCAACCTGGCCGTACAGCTTCATCTGTTCCTGCTGCTGCTTCTGCGTATCATCCGGAAACTGGGCTTTCATCTCATCGATTTCCGGCTTCAGGGCCCGCATTTTAGCCATGGCTATGTAAGACTTGTATACCAGCGGCAGGAGCAGGGTTTTGATCAGAAGCACCAGCACAATGATCAGTACGCCGTAATTCGAAATAAACCGCTCCAGAAAATGAAATATCGGCACAATCACCAGGCGATTGACCCAACGCACCACGGGCCAGCCCAGGTACACGTTCCGGCCGAAGTTATCGGCCACGTCTTTCACCATTTGAAAGTCATTAGGGCCGAAGTAGAAATCGTAATGTCCTTTGCCACTCTTCAGGTCGGCCATCGGCAGGGCCATATTGGCCTCCAGCGTCTTGATGGTATTGCTGTCGGCCTCATTTACGTTTGACCGCAGCACGGCACCCGAAATAACCGTATTGCGGGCAATGAACGAAGAAAGGAAAAACTTCTGTTTCAGGGAAACCCACTCCAGCGGCTCTTCCAACCGCTTCTCTTCCGGATCTTTGGAGGCTTCACTCAGGTAATCGAACTCTTCGCCGACGGTGTAATAATTAACCGTAGAGGTAATCCGGCTGCTTTCAATGTCGAGTTCGAGGCGCTTCAGATGGCTGATCCAGTCGAACCGGACGGGGTTGTTGGTGACCAGGTTATCGAGCCCGGCCAGGCGGAGGTCGTAACCAACCTGAAAGCCACTCCCTCTCAATGTATATACTTGCTCGATGTACTGCGTCGGCGACAGGTTAAGCCGGAAGGTTACCCGCGCAGAATCGCCTTCATTTACCACCTGGGCACCAGTGCCTTCCGTAGTAAAATAGAGATTCATCAGGTCCATTTCGCCCCGGCTGGTCGGCAGGCGCATAGACATGGTACTGCTTTGGGGGTCAATCAGCAGGAGGGGCTTGCCGTCGTAGGTCTTGTAATTCTTCAGCAAAACTTCCTGCACCTTGCCGCCCCGCGTACTGAGGGTAACGCGGATATCCTTGTTTTCCAGGACCACCTCACGGGCTTCGCCGGTAGCAGCCACGGCAAATTCGCCGTATTGCCGGCGGTACTGTTCGCGGGTCAGCGAGTCATCCTGCGGGCGGACGGTGGCACCGGCAGTGGGGGCAGGCTCCCGGCGGGTGGTATCGTCCAGCTGGGCTGCCGTATCTTTCATGACCTGCTTGGGCTGCGGATTGGGCGCAAAAAATTGCAGATACACAAACAGCAGCAAAAATATGAGGGTAATCCCTATCAGTTGATTCCTGTCCATCAAAACAAAATATTAAATGCTGAATGCTGAATGGAAGGCTGTTCCTGAATTCCATTCAACATTTAAAATTCAAAATCTATAATTACTTAACTACCAGCCGCCTGGATGCTACGTGTTCCATTGCTGCCCTCACAAAACGCACAAACAAGGGGTGCGGGTTGATCACGGTACTTTTTAGTTCCGGGTGAAACTGCACGCCCACAAACCACGGATGATCCCTGATCTCCACGATTTCAACAAGGCCGGTATCCGGATTGATACCCGTTGCGTGCATACCCGCCTTTTCAAAGGCTTCCTTGTAGAGGTTGTTGAATTCGTACCGGTGCCGGTGCCTTTCAGAAACAAGTGTTTTGCCGTAGATATGACTGGCCCGGGAGCCTTTCCGCAGTTCGCAGGGATACGCGCCGAGGCGCATGGTACCGCCCTTGGCCGTGATCTGCTTCTGGTCTTCCATCATGTCAATCACCGGATGGGGCGTCTGGGCGTTCATTTCGGTAGAAGCGGCACCGTCAAGGCCGAGCACGTTGCGGGCAAACTCCACTACGGCGCACTGCATGCCGAGGCAGATGCCGAAGAAGGGAATGCCGTTTTCGCGGGCGTAGCGGATGGCGTTTATCTTGCCTTCAATGCCTCTTTCGCCGAAGCCGGGGGCCACCAGCATGCCGTCCAGTTCGTCGAGCAGATCGCGGTAGTTTTCGCGGTTCAGCATTTCCGACTGAATCCAGCGGACATTCACCTTGCATTCATTCTGGGCACCGGCGTGCACAAAGGCCTCCGCAATGGATTTGTAGGCATCCCGCAGCTCCACGTACTTGCCCACCAGACCAATGGTCACTTCTTCCAGCGGATTTTTCAGCCGCCCCAGAAATTCTTTCCAGCCGTCCATGGCAGGCTCCCGGTCATGGGGCAGCCCGAGTTTGAAGAGCACCTGTTCGTCCAGCTTTTCCCGGCGCATCATCAGGGGCACGTCGTAGATGGTTTCGGCGTCCAGCGATTCGATCACTGAGTTGAGGTGTACGTTGCAGAACAGGGCCAGCTTCTTGCGGATGTCGTGGGGCAGCGGGTGCTCCGTACGGCACACGAGAATATCGGGCTGAATGCCCGACTCCAGTAACGCTTTTACGGAGTGCTGGGTCGGTTTGGTCTTCAGTTCACCGGCGGTCTTCAGGTACGGAATCAGCGTGAGATGGATCACGATCACGTCGTCGGTGCCGGCGTCCCAGTTCATCTGGCGCACCGCTTCGATAAAAGGCAGCGATTCGATGTCGCCCACGCAGCCGCCGATTTCCGTGATCACAATGTCGTATTTACCCGTATCACCCAGCAGCCGGAAGTTGCGTTTGATCTCGTCGGTAATGTGGGGAATCACCTGTACGGTTTTGCCGAGGTAGGCGCCCTCCCGTTCCCGGGTGATCACCGAGTTGTAAATACGGCCCGTGGTGACGTTGTTGGCCTGCGAGGTCGGGATGTTGAGAAAGCGTTCGTAGTGACCAAGGTCAAGGTCCGTTTCGGCACCGTCGTCGGTGACGTAACATTCCCCGTGTTCGTAGGGGTTCAGCGTACCCGGATCAATATTGATATAGGGATCGAATTTCTGGATGGTGACCGAAAAACCCCTCGCCTGCAGCAACTTGGCGAGAGAAGAAGCAATGATGCCTTTACCTAAAGAAGAGGTTACCCCACCGGTAACAAAAATATATTTTGCGGAAGCCATAAGTTGGGTCAGAGAAAGCACTTATGGGATACAAAGGTAGGAATTATTCCGCGAAACAGCCGGGAGAAACAGAGGCTGCTCCGGCAGTGAGGGTAAAAAAGTAAGGCAGCAGGTGGGGATGCCTGCTGCCTTTGGGATTGGGTGGTATTCTGCAAGAGGTGGAGCAAACAGGTTACTTTTTCTCAAGAAAATCATTTGCCTCAATGCCAGCCTGCTTCAGGATAGCCCGCAAGGTACCTTCGGGCATATCTCCGCTATGATTAGGGATGGTTGTGAAACGTTTTGTCTGGTCATTGTACCAGATTTCATGACTGCCGGCTGCCTGACGGTGAAATGAAAAGCCGAATAATTTTAATCGTCTGACAATGTCCCGGTATGTAAATCCACCTAACCTGCCCATTTCATACGCCCACTACCAGAGGGTAATCAAAATTGTCAGAAAATGAACCCAGGTTATTGACAGCTTCTTCGTCCGTCTGCGCTTCCAGAAGTTTTTTTGCCACGTCCCGGGCAATCTCCAGGGTTTCGGCAATAGTACGTCCTTGAGCTACAAGCCCTTGAATATTGTCTGAGGTAGCCAGGTAATACCCTTCAGGCAATTTTTCTATGTGAAGATTTATTTTCTTTTCCATGATACTGCTCTTCTCAGACAGGAGGACACTTTTTTCAGCGGACCCGTTCCGTAATTCACCTACACTTTAAAAATCCACCCGTGCGGATCAGCCGCCTTGCCGGTTTTGATGTTATCCATGGTCTGCCGCAGGCGGTTGGAGAGCTTACGGTTTTCAACGGGAGGCAAGGTATAATCAACGCCTTCGTGGCTGATCACCGCAATGGGCGCAATGGTGGCGGCGGTACCGGCACCGAAAGCTTCTTCCAGCGTGCCATTTTTTGCGGCTGCAATCACTTCCTCCACCGATACGGGCCGCTCCTCCACGGCATAGCCCCAGTCGCGTGCCAGTTGCAATACGCTGTCGCGGGTAACGCCCTTCAGGATGGAGTCGGTGGTGGGCGGCGTCACTACTTTGCCATTGATCACGAAGATCACGTTCATCGTGCCGGATTCTTCGAAGTATTTGTGTTCGCGGCCGTCGGTCCAGAGCAACTGGTCATAGCCCTGCTCCTGGGCCAGTTGCGAGGGGTACATGGCGGCGGCGTAGTTGCCGGCCGCTTTGGCAAAGCCCATGCCGCCCGGAGCCGCCCGGGTGTAATGCGTCTCCACCTTTACCCGCACCGGCTTGCTGTAGTACGCGCCTACGGGGGAACAGAAAATGATGAACGAATAGGTATCCGAAGGTTTTACGCCGATGTAATCATCCGTGGCAAACATCACCGGGCGGATGTAGAGTGAATAGCCCGGCTGCGTCGGGATCCAGTCGCGGTCTATGCTCAGCAACTGGGCCAGGCCGTTCAGGAACATTTCTTCCGGCAGCGGCGGCATACAGAGGCGTTCCGCAGAAGCATTCAGACGGCGGGCATTGGCTTCCGGACGGAACACCAGAATCTCGCCGGCTTCGTTTTTATAGGCCTTTAAACCTTCAAACAGTGCCTGGCCGTAGTGCAGCGAAGAAAGCGCCGGGCTCAGGGAAAGGTTGCCGTACGGCACGATGCGCGGCTGCTGCCACTGCCTGTCTTTATAATCAGCCACAAACATGTGGTCGGCAAAGGTTTTTCCGAATTGCAGGGTGTTGAAGTCGCATTCGGCGAGCCGGGAGTGGCTTGTAGTCTGAACGGGATAAGTGGTGACATCTATCATAGTCGGATCATTGAATCGGTGACGCTTGCCAAATTTATCGGTTTCGGCTGATAAAAGGCAGGCTGATGGAGTTTTTTATCGCCGGGGTTGCCATTTTACTTCCTCCACACCCAGTTCGTACGCCATTTTGCGGCTCAGCACAAAAAGATAATCCGACAGGCGGTTCAGGTACTTGATCACCATTTCGTCCACGGGTTCCTCCTGATCCAGTGCCACCACCAGCCGTTCGGCGCGGCGGCAGACGGTACGCGCCACGTGGGCCACTGATACGGAAGAGTGACCACCCGGTAACACAAAGTGGCGCAGTTCGGGCAAGGCAGCATCCATCAGGTCCATTTCCGCTTCCAGCAGGTGTACGTCGGATTCGAGCAGGTCGGGGGCCGGCCGGCTGGTGCTGTCCGGATCGGTAGCCAGCGAAGCGCCGATCACGAACAGCCGGTCCTGAACTTCCTTCAGCAGCTCCAGCCGGACCCGGTTTACTTCCTGGTCGCGCAGCAGGCCTATGTATGCGTTCAGTTCGTCCACGGTGCCGTAGGTGTCAATCCGGTGATTTGATTTGGAAACCCGGGTACCGCCAATCAGCGAGGTTTTTCCCTGATCGCCTTTTTTGGTGTATATCTTCATAGGTATTTGTTGCTCCGAAGGGGAGTTTGGGAGTTAAGGGGTCGGGGAGGCAGAGGGGTGGTTATATCCAGCTGTCACTCCCGTAAAGAAAGAGAAAAAAGAACCGGTTTGTTTCAATCCGCTACTCAACCGGGGCATCTACTACCTTTACCACCTTCCAGAGGCCGCGGATGTCCTGCAGGGGTACGGGCATGCTGCCGCCTTCGGGGTTATCGGAGTGCAGGGTCAGCAGCTTCTTGGTGAGCAGTTCGTTGTCCCGGATGCGCTTGATTACGAAGTAGTCTTTGTACATCACGGCGTACACGCCGCCGGACTGGTAGCACCAGTCGCCCTTATCCACGCATACGGCCATCACCCTGGCACCGTGGCGGATCTGGGGCCACATGCTGTTGCCTTCTACTTCAAATACGGCGGCATTCTTGTAAACCTTGCCGTCAGCTGAGTACACGCGGTAGGTTTCCATGTTGTCGAACCGGCAGTTGTCAGGGTACTGGTTCACGAATGTGGCCTGGAACCGGATGGGCACAAAGGGATAATCCGTGTAATTTTTGTCCTGCGGAGGGGTAACAATCCGCGCATTGGGTTCGGGAAAAAACATATCACCATCTCCGTTTAGCAGCCATCCTGGATTTACCTGCCTGAACGTGTCGGTAATGGCCGAAAGCGTATCAAAGCTGGGTTTTGTTTTGCCATTTACCACCGCGTATATTTTCTCAGGACGGTCATAGCCCAGTGCCTTGCTGAACTGATACGTAGTAAGGCCCAGAGAATCAATAAGACGGGAGAGTCTCTCGTTTATTCCAGTAGTTACCGGCATAACAGCTAAGGTTTACGGGTTTTTTTAATGTAAGTTATAAAATATTGTATAGTTACGTACCACTATCCCGAAATATCGGCAAGCCTGTGATCATCACAGCGAGAGCCGGTTTGGTGTGCCCATAGTCGCCATCCGTCGAAAAATCCGGTGAACTGGCATCAGAATCGCTTGCGGGTATTGAAATCACCTTTTCAAACAATTATATTTGTGCATGTACCTTTTGGTGCATTTTTCACTCCTTAATGTCTGCGTACCATGAGAAACAACCTGATACCACTCCTTTTTGTACTGCTGCTTCCCGGTCTGGCTATCCTTACCAGTTTTGTGCGTGATCAAAAGGAGCAGGTCCGGCACGTAGTTGTGTTCAAATACAAGCCTGATGCTACCGAAAAGCAGATCAATGAAGTGACCAGTGCCTTCCGGACACTGAAGACAAGCATACCCGGAATCGTATCTTTTGAGCATGGTACCAACAATAGTCCCGAAAAGAAGAACCTGGGCTTTACCCACGTGTACATGCTTACTTTCGAAGATGCCAAAGCCCGTGACAACTACCTGCCACATCCGGAGCACAAGAAATTTGGCCAGTTGCTGGGTAAACTCGGTGTGCTGGAAGATGCCTTTGTAGTGGATTACCTGCCCAATCAGTAGCCCGCCTGGCCTATCTGAAAGGCTTGCAGGCTCAGCCCTCCCCGGCGATGATTCGTCAGGGAGTGGCTTTTATTTTTGCGTACGGGAAGCGGTTCCCGCAGATTTACTCCTGATCAGCGTATATCTGCGTCCTTATCTGCGGAAATCTGCGAGAAATATTTTCTGTGAATCCTTCACGCCTGATCACCTTCCCGCTGCGTTTTGTGCCGGCAATCCGGTGTGCTGGCCGAGGCCCCGAACCAGTACTGAAATATCTGTACCACTACCGTCCCCAGGATACCCAGCAGAATATTGAAGATGTCCTTGTTGACCAGGTCGTCTTCCCGGTAAAGCACGCCGAAAAGCAATCCCACAAAGGAAAGGATGACCAGTGTAGCTGCGCCATTCTGTACCCATATCCGTACCGCATGCTGGCTGGCCGGTTCCCGGATGGCTGCTCCGGCCGGGGGCTGGGCGGCAATCAGGTTGTCGCCGGCGGGTCCCGTTCCAAGCCGGTAATCTCCACTGGCTTGAGCAGATGACGGGTGCTTAAACTCTTCCTGCATCTGTGATTTTACTCTTTTCAGCATAAGCTTTTCCTTTGGTCATTTGGTTAGGTCGTGCAAAGGGTATTTTACCAATAGCTTTAGTTTGCCATCCCCGGGCACTAAAGCGCAAAAATTATTGGTCATTTTCTACATACAATATACGTTATATAATAATATTTGTATATCTTGGTGTACGTAATCTGCCATTTAAGCCTGTTTTTGCTCATGACGATCCGGAGAATTGTAATATCGCCGAAGGAGGTTGCCACCCTGACTGGCCGCAGCGTCAGCTACGCCCGGCGGCTGGTGCGCACAATCAAGAACGAAACGGGCAAGTCACGCGCCGATATGCTGACAGTGGAGGAGTTCTGTAGCTTTACGAAACTGAATGCGGAAGAGGTACGCCGGGCACTGGAAGGAGATAAGTAGCCAATTTCGGATGATGAGTGGCAGTGGCAGGCGCAACACAACGATCCGGACAGGGAGACAGGGGTCAGTCCGGGGAACAGATTGCAGACTACCGGTCCGGGGACCAGGATGGATCAGCCGCCGGGACTGCCGAGGATGTTGAATTCCATCCCGATAATCACCCATTGGCCGGATGTTTCTCTGCGGAGAATGAATCGCACCCTTTCCCGTGGTCCGTTCTGGTCCAGGAAAGCAACCTGAGCAGTGTCACCTTCTATTTTCTGTACCACCCGGGTTTTGTGCACGGCCAGCAGCGAAGGAAGCCGGTTGTCGCGGGCGAAACGCCTGACAAGGGCTACCTGCGCCTGCAAAAGGCTATCAGCTATCCGGGGATTTCCATCTGCTTCCCTGAATACCAGCAGCGGGTCTATAAACTGGCGTGCCGACTCTGCATCGCCGTATAGTTCAGCGCTGAGAAGTTTGGTAACGGTAATATAGGGGGCTTCTATTTCTTCTGAACTATCCACCGGTTTTTGGCTGCAGCCATGAAACACTACAGCGATCAGCAAAAAAAAGAGAAGGTAGCGAGGCCTTTGCAGGTGCATAGAATTACAAAGGTAATGCTTCCGGGTAATCCCTTAAAAATAAAAGCAGGCCAACGGAAACAACGGAGCGTGGCCAGTGAAGGGATACTTACCTCTGGTCTTCAGTTATTCTCGGATTACGGGCCAGCTCGTCTTCAAAAAGTTTCTGCATTTGCCGGAAATCCCTTTCCTCCTTCCGCCTGCTCATGTAAGTCGTGATTACCAGTAACAGGGTCAGCAACAATGGAATAAATACGATACGCCACATATATTTTTAATTGCCATAGTGAAAAAAATACCCCCGGAGGGGCAGCTTTTACATAAAAGTAAAAAAAATCTTTATTTTTTTATATTTACTCACAGGGTTTAATTCCTATTACTGAACTATTGGACGATTTGTTTACCTGATTTACAGTAAATTCACCGGTAATCTCATTTTTTCCAGGTCTGTCTAAAAAATGGCAATGGCCCGGACTTGCTCCATTCCGGCTCCGCTTCGGGTACTGCTTCCTGCCAGTCCCGGTTGAAAGGATAAGACCTGTTCGTTAATTTCACACTTTTGTGAACCCGGTCTGGCTCAGGCAAAAAGTATTCTGTTTTTTCAGAAACATTGATTACTTTGCCTTTGGCATAAAATTTAATTGAATTCAGAATGCCTCATCAATCGGTTACTTGCTGAGCTGATTCACAACCGCACCTGATGCGAATAAAACCTTCCGGCAGACTAAAGTGGTTTACAGGCTGGGGCAATGCGGGAATTTAAAACCTGGGTGGCCCCTGGTACAGATCACTGCCCTGTATTCTGTTTTCAATTATACCAAAAGAAATATCGGATGCAAACAACCCGCAGCTGATGACCTGTCGTATAAATAGAAATATTTTGTTTATATTACATAACATTACATAAAATTAATATCTTTGGCAGAGATATACTTTTATTCATAATTCACTCAAAACAAATAGGTTAAATGACGACAAGCCTGGAATCCATCGGAAGCAGATTAAGCCAGTATTTATCCCATAAACGTATTGGGATCAATAAATTTGGCAGGTTAACCAACACGTCGGGTGCGCAGATATCCAATATTATTAATGGAAAAAACTACGGGATGACCAAGCTGATTGAGATCATCCGGGTGTGCCCCGATCTTAATATGCTGTGGCTGTTAAAAGGAGAAGGCGAAATGCTGCCGGTATCCGGCAGCGAAGCGGGCAACACTGATAAGGCAGCTTCTGTATCCGGCAGCGAGCATCAGAAGAAGATCAATGCTCTCGTTGAGGAAAACAGGGCAATCAAAGCTGAATTGGACAAGATTACCATGAAGCACGATGCCATTGAAGGTGCGATCACGTATCAGAATATGACCATTGATGCCTATAAGAATTCTATCGATGTGCTGTCGGCCACCAATCGGGATCTGAAGGATCTGCTGCAGTTGTACAAAACTTCTACTCCACAGGCGCAGATGAGCGCTTCATCTGAAGAGACGAAGAACAGAAAATCTGCCTGATTGCTGCATTCAAAAAATTTTATTTATACACCACTTTTGGTCATGGGCTTTGCCAGGTCTGCTTCGGAAGAGGCAAACCAGGCAAAGCTCATGGCGTTCTATACCCCGGCGTAAGTAATTACGGCAAATTAACGCAGTAAGCCTGTCCGGAAGTCAATTCACGGCAATTGTTTCTTACGTGCTGATTCTCTTAATTGGATAAAGTAAATACATCATTATTACCTTCCGTTTATAGCTTATCATTTTGGTAAAATCTTCTTTTGCAAACAAACATCTTTTCAAGCAGCCCCTCAATTTCATTATTAACCCGGGTCAGGTCTTCTTATGAAATAATGATGGCGGCAGCAGATAAATCACGTTGCCCAGCGGCCGGATCAGCATATTGCGGCTCAGGAAGTAGTCATACAGGCTGTTCCGCACCTCATTAAAATAAGAGGTAGTTGAGTTGGTGCGGATTTCGGCCGCCAGAATCACGCCTGCGCAGCGGACATTGAGCACGGCCGGATGGGTCTCAATCCGGGCGGCGAACTCCCGGTGGCGTTCTGCAATCCGGTAACGGTTAAGGGTACACGCTTCCCGGAGCAGCATATCCAGACTGGCGTTTGCTGCCGCGCAGGCCAGGGGATTGGCCGTAAAGGAATGGCCGTGGAAGAATGTCTTCATCAGGTCGGAGGAGCGGTAGGCGGCAATCACTGCTTCCGTGCAACTGGTGACGCCCAGGGGCAATGCTCCGCCGGTAATGCCTTTTGAAAGGCACATAATATCCGGTTTGGTTGCGCAGCTTTCCGAGGCAAACAGCATTCCGGTGCGGCCGAAGCCAGTCATTACCTCGTCGGCAATGCACAAAATGTGGTTGGCCCTGGCAATTTGGAGCAACGCTTCCAGCACTTCCGCCGCGTACATGCGCATGCCGGCGGCTCCCTGCACCAGCGGTTCGTAAATAAACGCCGCTATTTCGCCGGACTCTGCCAGACGTTTGAAGGACTGAAGGACTGACTCAACTGATGCGGAATCCGGGAATGGCAGGAATTCCACTTCGAACAGGTACGAATGATAAGCGGCGGTAAAAGGACCGCGATCTCCGACGGCCATCGCCCCGAACGTGTCGCCGTGGTAGGAGCCGTCCAGCGCAGCGATCTTCGGCTTGCTGATCCCCTGGTTGTGCCAGTACTGAAAGGCCATCTTCAGGCCCACTTCCACCGCCGTGCTGCCGTTGTCGGAGTAGAATATTTTTGACTGATTGTCGGGCAGAATTTCCAGTAGCCGCTCTGCCAGCCGTACGGCCGGTTCGTGGGTGAACCCGGCAAAGATGACGTGCTCCAGCCGCAGGGCCTGTTCATAAATGGCCCGGGCAATGTGCTCATTGGAGTGCCCGTGCAGGTTTACCCACCAGGAGCCGATGCAGTCGAGGATTTCCCGGCCGTCGGCGGTGTGCAGATAGCAGCCCTTCCCACCGGTCAGCGGCACGCTTTTATGGCTGTCAGAAAGAGGTGTAAACGGGTGCCAGACCGCCCGCTGATCGCGGGAGAGCAAATCAGCGGGAAGGGCTAGTGGCGCAGGGATAAGGGAAGTATTATTCATGCGGGTAGTCGGGACTATCCGGTAAAGTTAGGCCGGAAAGGCTGAAAAAACTTTATTTTAACGCATACCCGATGCCGTTTCCCCGGTCCACCGGCGTAATTACCTGCCCCTCCGCAAGATCGGTGAGCAGTTTTCCGGCGCGTCGTTCGGAGATATTAACCAGTTTGGCAAATCGTTTCGGGGTGATGAAGTCGTTTGTCTGGAGGTACTGCAGCAGCGTCTTTACGTTCGGCGACTGCAGGAGGGCTTTATCCACGGGAGCCGGTTCGTATTCCAGCGTCCTTTCGGCTGATTTGCCGGCGGGCATATTTTTGTCGTGCACCCGCAGGTACACCTGTTCCTCGCCTCTGTTGTCCTGTATCCGGTGCGGCTTCTGGTCGCTTTCATCAACGCGGATCAGGAGCACGTGCAGTTCCCGCAGGTGGTGGCTTTCGTAGACGAGGTCAATGGGTGGTTCGAGTAATCGTTCGGCGGCTTCTTCGATCTTGCCCATTTCCTCTCCCTCCGACAATATCCCGCTGATCTGACCGTCGTCTTCCACGCCCACCAGCAGAATGCCGCCTCTGGTATTGGCAAAGGCAGCCAGGGTGCGGGCAATTTTATCCGCACTTTGGATAGTGCTTTTAAATTCCAGCGTAAGGCTTTCGCCCTGATCAATCAACTCCCGTATTCCTGACTGTTGCATAGGTAGTGAGACGTGAGTATGTAGTAGTGAGACAGGAACTGCTCCCCGGGTGGCTAACTTCTAACCAGACTGGAGTATGAACAGACAGCCCTACGGAAACCGCATAGCGACTGTTGCCTGTTAAACCGCTATCTTACCCTGCGCCCTCTGCGGGTTTTCTCTTCGCTCTTTGCGTGAACTTCTTTCTTTTCACGCAAAGCCGCAAAGTTTTACGCAGAGGAGACTATAAAGGCTGTTTTCAGAGATTGGGAATCTGTTCGAAGGTAACCGGAGCCTCGCCGTTCTTGAAGGCCGGGCGGGGATGCAGGTTCAGCACCTGAAACATTTCCTTATCGCGGTCCACTTCCGGATTGGGCGTGGTCAGGAGCTTGTCGCCGGCAAAAATGGAGTTGGCTCCCGCCAGAAAACAAAGGGCCTGCTCTTCGGTGCTCATGCGTACCCGGCCGGCCGACAGACGAACCATCGCTCTGGGCATGAGAATACGGGCCGTGGCAATCATCCTTACCATTTCCCACACCGAAACCCGCTCCTGGTCTTCCAGCGGCGTACCTTCTACCGGCACCAGAGCATTTACGGGCACTGATTCCGGGTGTTCCGGCAGCGTAGCCAGTACGTGCAGCATGCCAATGCGGTCATTTACCGTTTCACCGAGGCCAATAATGCCGCCGGAGCAGACGGAGATGCCACTCTTGCGGACGTGCTCAATGGTTTCCAACCGGTCGTCGTAGGTGCGGGTGGAGATAATTTCACCGTAAAATTCTTCGCTGGTGTCGAGATTGTGGTTGTAGGCGTAAAGGCCGGCATCTCTCAGTTTCAGGGCCTGCTCCCGGGTCAGCATGCCGAGGGTGCAGCACACTTCCATGCCCATGCCGTTGACACCCTTCACCATGTCCAGTACTTTGTCAAAATCGCGGTTGTCACGGACCTCCCGCCAGGCGGCACCCATGCAGAAGCGGGTACTGCCGCTTTCCTTCGCGTTGCGGGCCGCCGTCAGCACTTCATCCACTTCCATCAGCTTATGCACCTTCACGTTGGTGTGGTAGCGGGCCGCCTGCGGGCAGTAAGCGCAGTCTTCGGGGCAACCGCCGGTTTTCACCGACAGCAGCGTGCATACCTGCACCTCCTGAGGGTCGTTGTGCCGGCGGTGTACGGTAGCCGCGCGGTAAATCAGGTCCAGTACGGGAGAATGATATATGGTGGCGATTTCCTCGCGGGTCCAGTCGTTGCGGATCGTCATAAGCGTCAAAAGTTGAAGTCTGCAAAAATAGAAGATTCAGCGGATTACCCTACATGGGTGAGGTAGGCAAATCAATCTCGCGGAGAGGAAGCGGTTTGCGGGTTATTTTTCGCTTGTGAAACATTTTTTCTGGCTGTACTTCCTTCCCTGCCTGATCTTTCCAGTCGCTGTTCATGCCAGCGGCGACCCTACTCCGGCCGGCGGAAGGAGTTGGGCACTGGCGGGTACAGCCATCACCCTTGCCGACGGTTGGGCGGTGTACAACAATCCCGGCGCTTTGGCACGGGTAAAAGACGCTTCCCTGATGACCGCCTGCGACGTCCGCTACGGCATGGCTGGATTCACGACCGTTGCCTTTGCGGGTGTACTGCCCCTTGCCAGCGGCAACGGCGGCATCAGCGTTGACCGCTTCGGCGACCAGCTCTACAGCGAACAGCGGCTGGGAGTGGCATACAGCCACCAGATGGACCGCGTCAGTCTGGGCATGAAGGTCAGTTATACCCAAATTGCCATTTCTGAAGTGGGCGTAAAGGGCAGATTTGTATTCCAGTTCGGTGGTGTTGCCGAAATCACTCCGCAGTTGCTGCTGGGAGCCCACATCTACAATTTCACCCAAGCCCGGCTGGCCGATTATCAGGATGAACGGCTTCCGACGGTGCTAAGTGCCGGAATATCCTGGCGGCCCGTGCCGCAGCTGATGCTGAACGTCGAAACCGAGAAGGATATTGACTACACAGCCCGTTTCAAAGGCGGCGCGGAGTATCAGATTGCCAAACCATTTTTCCTGCGGATGGGCCTCGCTACCAATCCGGGTACCAACCATTTCGGCTTTGGTTTCAAAGCAAAAAAGCTGAATCTGGATTATGCCTTCCGGACGCACCCGGCGCTGGGCCTGTCACATCACTTGTCCCTGTATCTGAAGCTGGAGAAGAAAGGAGCAAAGGCGAAAAATGCGGAGTAAAAGAATTTTTCCGATGCCTGGGATTCCCTACAGGGTACACTTGAACCGGCTGTTGCTTCGCTTTTCTGCAATGGCCAGCCTTTTTCTTTTCCCCCTGAGTATTCAGGCGCAGGATTACCCCCGGCGGGAGATAAACCTCGACCAGTTTATTCAGGACCTGTTCGGCCAGCCCTCGGAAGACGTAAACTACGAAGACCTGTACGAATCACTCTTCCAGCTTTACGCCAATCCGCTGGACCTCAATACTGCCACCCGGGAAGAACTGGCCGCCACCTTCATTCTCTCCGAAACCCAGCTGAACGCATTTTTCCGCTACCGCGAAGCAAACGGACTGCTGCTTTCTGTGTACGAACTACAGGCGGTTCCGGAGTTTGACCTGCCTGCCATTTACCGGCTGCTGCCTTTCGTGGAGGTGCAGAACAGCCGGGCCGGTACGCAACCGTTCTGGCAGCGGCTCGTGCAGGAGCCAAACAATGCCCTGCTGCTCCGGTACAGTCAGGTGCTGGAAAGGAAAAAGGGCTTCGCCCCCGCCGACACGGGTCGCAGCGGCGAACTAAACCAACGCTATCTTGGGTCGCCGGGGCAGTTGTATGCCCGCTTCCGGGTCAGCCACGCCCGCGATTTCAGCTTTGGCTTTACGCTGGAAAAAGACGCCGGGGAGCAGATCGTCTGGCAGCCGCGGACCCGCCGTTATTATTCTGACTTCATATCCTTCCACGGAATGCTGGAAAACCGGGGCCGGTGGAAAAAGCTGATATTGGGCGATTATCAGCTCCAGTTCGGACAAGGTCTGTTGCTGGGTGCCGGCTTCGTAATGGGCAAAGGCGCTGAAACGATCACCACCACCCGTCGCAATCAGCTCGGCATCCGGCCGTATACCTCCGCCATGGAATCGGGCTACTTCCGCGGCGCGGCGGCTACATATAACATTGGCCAGTTTGACCTCACCGGCTTCTATTCGGGTATCCGCCGCGATGCGGCCCTGTTGGCGGCACCCGATACGTCGGATACTTTTTTGTCGGAGGATTTTATTCAGACCTTGCAGGTAACCGGATACCACCGGACGACGAGAGAACTTGGGGCAAAAGGAAACGTTGGTGAAAAGGTAGCAGGCAGCAACCTCAGTTACCGGAGCCGGGACAATACCCTGCAACTCGGCGCTACGGCGCTGTTTACCCGGTACAGGGTGCCGCTGATCCGGAAAAAGTCGGATTACAACCAGTTTGAATTCAACGGCCGCGACAACTGGAACGTGAGCCTGAATTACAGCTACCTCTGGCAGAACATTAACCTGTTCGGCGAAGTGGCCCGTTCAAAAGCAGTGGCATAGGTGCGGTCTCCGGCCTGATTGCCAGCCTGACGCCCCGCGCCGACCTGACCCTGCTGTACCGGCGCTACGACCGCAACTTTCACAGTTTTTACGGCAATGCTTTGGGTGAAAATACCCGCAACATCAACGAGCAAGGATTGTACTGGGGACTCAAACTAACGCCCCTGCGAAGAGTCACCCTGAGTGCCTACCACGACCAGTTTCGCTTTCCGTGGCTGAAGTACCGCGTGGATGCGCCTTCCAAAGGCTACGAATACCTGCTGCGGCTGGCCTATCAGCCCTCCAGAACGGTGCTGCTGTTTGCCCAGTTCCGGGAGGAAAGCAAAGAGATGAACCAGTCGGGCGGTACGCTGCCCATTGACTTTCTGGCGGCGGCCCGGCGGCGCAACTGGGTGCTGAACGCTGACTACGGGGCGGGAAAAGTGATCAGTCTGCAGACCCGGGTACAGGGCAGCAGTTACCGGCAAAGCAACGGCGCTACGCATGGTTACGCCATTCTGCAGGACGTAAACCTGAATCTGGGGAAGCTGAAGGCGAGTTCCCGCTTCGCTCTTTTCGATACCGATGACTATGACAACCGGCAGTACGCCTACGAGAAAGACGTGCTGTACGCCTTCTCCCCCTGCCGGCCTATTCCGAACGGGGCATCCGGCAGTACCTGCTCCTGCAGTACCAGCTGAGCGGTCACCTCGACCTGTGGGTGCGCTACGCCCGCACCGGACTGCGCAACCGCGACACAACCGGCTCCGGACTCGACGAGATCAGTGCGCCGCACAAGTCAGAGGTAAAGGCGCAGGTGAGGCTTTCATTTTTAGGTGCAGATTCCGTCCGCAACAGGAAACCAACCAGAGGAGCAATGTCGCTGCCAGTTTAGGAGCAGAGGTTGACTATCATCCATGGTGATATACGCAAAAGAAAAAGACGACTAAAGGGATGATCTTTAGCCGTCTTTTTCTTGTAGTGCTTCTTTTCAGTACCAGTTTATATCCTTTATCCTAGTAGGCACTGACGCTCCGTCTTCAAATATCTCAACGCGTACACTGGAATCATCACCTGTTTCTAAAAGAGGTCTCATCTTCTGATTGACTATCACTACCTGATTAGTAGCTTCAAATTCATATTCCTGTACTTCAACTGATCCGTCGTAACTATAAAAAGTCTTATTCCAGGTAAAGAAGTAGTCATTGTCAGACACTGCAATTTTCCTCTTCGAAGTAATTCTTACCTTAATTTTATGGACAAATGGAATGGCGGCCGACATACCACTTTCACCATAAAAAGTTTTGGTTTCTGTACCTCCATGAATGGTATTCTGATCAAGTATATTGCTTTCGTTGTGGGCGAAGTAAAGGATTTTATCAAGCGGCGAAAATGTTCTGTCTCCAACAACTATGAAATTTCTGACCCGATTTGGTAAGGAACTTCCATTTTCAAAAACTTCAATTTTAACTCTTGCTGTATCGCCTCCGTTAATTTCCATTTTAACGGCGCTACTGACAGTTTCGCCAAACCTTGTTATCTGATATTCGCCAACCGTGTTATCAATGCTACTCCAGTGACTATTGGTTTGTATATCCATTCTAGACATTGGATTATTACTATTAGTCTCATATGTCATCTTTATCCGCACATTGGTTCCGCTTGGGGCGTTAGCAGATAGGCTAAAGGTGTTCCGGAATATAGGGAATCCGTACCAATGATAATCATCAGCTCTTGGCAGAATGATAATGCTGGCAGTATCGGCCAAAATGTTTTTACCATAGTTGCCGGTGAGTGGGTATTCGACTTTTTTGTTAAAGACAAAGGCTGTATTGCTGATAAAATTATTTACGTGTTTTTCAAAATCACCGGCCGTTACATTCAAGCCTAACTGGCTGTACCGTCTGGCAACATTCTCCCTGACCGCCTTCTGATCTAGTAACACGGCTTCGTTAATCAGTTCAGATTGCAGGGTTTCATTATCCAAAGTACCATCTGCCTCTATGTCGAGACTGATTCTGGATAGCAGTTCGGTTAATTCCGACTCTGTGCGCTTACTCTGTAGAATAGCTGAAATTGCCAGTAATATAGCATTGTCTTCACCAGCCTCAGCAATATTCAGCTTTTCGGAACTGATGACATCCGATTTTGTAATGTTGAAAAGAGACAATAATTCCTGCTGGGCTTTTTTCTTGGCTTCGTCAAAAGACAACCGGTCGCCGCTTAGAAGATGTTCTACCCTGCTTTTTTCAAGGTGCGTCAGTAAGTTGACATTTATGCTCGCACTCCTTGAAACATCGGCTATTGCAGACAAGGTCAGTGGAGCAGAAGAAAGTTTACCACTCACTTCATTGAAATAATATCCATTGGCCCTTAATTCTACGTATCCGGAAGATAATTTCAGATCCTGAAGGGAAAAAGCTCCCTCATCATTCCTGATGGAAGCAGTAAAGGTTTTGCCTGTCTGACTCAGATTATGATTCAATTCGGATACAGTGATGTTGGTTCCGATTATAAATGGGCCTTTTTGTACATAGCCATTCAGAACAGCAATATTGATCGGAGCTTCTGAATCTTTGTTACAGGCGTTTAAAAAAGGTAAAGCCAACAGAAAAAACGGCAACAGGTAGTTTTTTTTCATAAAAATGTGTTACAAATAAAGGAAATTATACCTTGTAGCGAGGAATGAGAGCAGTAGCCACGTAGTATATTCAGGTCTTGCAAACCAAAGCAAAGCCCTTTTATTTCCTTCCGGAAACATTGCAAAATGCTGTCAATGTCAGAAAGTAGCCTAAATACCCTTTCCACCTTAAAGTGATTTTTTGGCTGCGTCGCCAGATGACAGATTTGAATCGCCGGATTTTATTTTTATCATTAAGGTCTCCTTCTTTCATCCAAACCGCAACCTGAAACCCTATGGAAGGCACCGCCTTGGTCCTGACCAACAACCAACTGGGAAAATCTCCCGCCAAAACCACGCACGGACTCATCCGGGGCACCTCCCGCTACCGCATCGTGGGCGTGATTGACCAGCACTCCGCCGGCCGCGATGCCGGTGAGGTGCTGGACGGAAAGCCGCGCAATATTCCGGTATTTGCCTCACTTGACCAGGCGGTCCGGGAGACCAGCAAACCGGATTACTGCCTCATTGGCGTGGCCACCAAAGGCGGTAAGCTGCCGCCGGAGATGCAGACAATCGTAGCGGAAGCCTTGAAAAGGGGAATTTCGGTTGTAAATGGCCTGCACGAAGCCATCGGCGAAAAGCCCGAACTTGCCGCGCTGGCCGCCCGGTCCGGAGCCCGGATTCTGGACATCCGCAAGCCAAAGCCCAAAGATCAGCTGCACTTCTGGACCGGCAGCATCCGGCGGGTCACCTGTCCGCGGGTGGCCGTGCTGGGTACCGACTGTAATCTGGGCAAACGCACCACGGCCCGGCTGCTGACCGAAGGTTGCTGCAAGGCCGGCCTGAAAGCCGAAATGATCTACACCGGCCAGACTGGCTGGATGCAGGGCGGCCGCTACGGATTTATCTTTGACTGTACGCCCAATGACTTCGTTTCCGGCGAGGTGGAGCACGCCATTGTCACTTGTTTTGATGAACAGCAGCCGGACGTGATATTTGTTGAAGGACAATCAGCGCTGCGCAACCCGAGTGGCCCGTGCGGTGCCGAGTTTCTGGTATCCGGTGAGGCCCGCTACGTGGTGCTGCAGCACGCCCCGGCCCGCAGATACTACGACGATAATGAACACGCCGGCGCCCTGATCCCGTCTCTGGCCTCCGAAATTGAACTGATCCGCTTCTACGGTGCCGAAGTGATTGCCGTAACGCTGAATACGCTGGGTCTTACGGAGGAGCAGTCAGCCGGGTGGCAGCGGAAGTTGGAGGCAGAGCTGGGTCTGCCGGTAGTGCGGCCGCTGGAGGATGGCGTGGAACAGTTGGTAAAACTCACCAGGGAAATTATATACCGGCACCAGTAGACGAACCGCCGGTCAGCAGTTCTTCCATTGCTTTGCATTGCAGGTGGTACCCGAAGGTACTGAGGGCGTATTGCTGTGCCGCCTGCCCCAACTGCTTCCGCCCGGGGTTGTTCATCATATTTTCCAATGCTCCGGCAAGGGCCTTTTCATCTTTGGGAGGGATCAGCATCCCATACCTGCCCTCGCCGAGCAGCTCGGGAGTGCCACCGGTATTTGTGCCGATGACCGGCAACCCGGCGGCCATCGCTTCAATGGTAACCATGCCGTAGGTTTCGCCGAGGGAAGCCATCACGAATACATCAAGGGCTGCGTAAGCCAGAGCCGTTTCTTCTGTATAAGGGTGAAAATGAACCAGATTCTCAATGCCCTGCTCACCCGCTGTCTGTTGCAGGGAAGCCGTGTACCTGCCGGTGCCGCCGCGCGTTTCCTCTCCGACAATGAGCACATGCAGGGGTTGTCCGGCCCGGTGCAGGTGACCGGCTGCCTTGAGGAGGTAGTGATGTCCTTTATCCGGGTGAAGCCGGCCCACAATTCCCGCTACGAATGCGTCAGGCGGCAGTCCGTAAAACAAACGTGCTTTTTGCCTCTTCTCTTCCACTCCTTCAAATTGCTTCAGATCAATGCCTAAAGGAATGACATGAATCCGGCCGGGCGGCATCCGGGTCTTTTCCCGCACCTGCCGGGCCAGCAGTTCCAGAGGGGAAATCCAGGCAGTCAGACTCGGTAGAGCAGCGTCTGGACCAGACCCTTCTTGGACACTCCCAACTGCATGTGTTGCTGATAATATAACCTCAGCCGGGGATAAAAAAATATTTTGGCCCAGCCGGCCACGTAATTATCCTTGGCAACTGAGATGATCAGTGATTCGATACGCCGCTCCTTAAGCAGGCTGGCCAGCCGGGAAGCAGCTTTGATATCGGCGTATTTGACTCTTACGTCAAATGGCACTACCATTACTCCCTCCTGCCGGGCTTTCTCATACACCGGCGTTTCGGGTCTTCCCAGCAGGGTAACTTCATGCCCCCGTTCCCGCAGCCGTACCGCAAACCGGTAAACGTTCATTTCAAGTCCGCCCCAGGCTGGAGAAATGCATAGCAAGGCTATTTTCATCGAAGTAAAATTATTTAGTCAGCCGACGCGGCTGGTCCGGCCAGAACTCCAGCAGACAGTCCGCAATTTTACTCATATGAACCGAAAAACCTGTGGCAATGGCTGCCCGAAAGCAGGCATGGTAATGCGGCACCCTTGCCCTTAGCGAAACCTGACAAATTCTGATACTTTTGTCACCATCGCTCTTTACCCCAGTCACTGTGAAAGTCAGCGGCTTCACTTTCGTACGGAATGCCATTCAATTTGATTACCCGGTCGTAGAAGCAATCACTTCAATCTTACCGATTTGTGACGAGTTTGTGGTAGCGGTTGGAAACTCCGGCGACGGGACGCTGGAACTTGTTCAATCTATCAATTCAAGTAAGCTACGCGTTATCGAAACGGTTTGGGATGATACGCTGCGGGAAGGGAAAAAGTATTGGCCGTTGAAACAAATAAAGCGTTCAACGCTGTTTCGCCGGACAGTGACTGGGCTTTTTACATTCAGGCGGATGAAGTAGTGCACGAAAAGTATCTTCCGGTTATTCAACAGGCAATGTTAAAATTCAAGGATTCGCCGGAGGTAGAAGGGCTGTTGCTGAAATACTTACATTTCTACGGCTCATATGACTACATTGGTGATTCCAGAAAATGGTACCGGCGCGAAATCCGGATCATACGTAACGACCAGGAGCAGATTACCTCATACAAAGATGCGCAGGGCTTTCGTAAAATAAATAACATGAAGCTGCACGTGAAGTTGGTTGATGCCTTTATGTACCACTACGGCTGGGTCAAGCACCCCATGTACCAGCAGAGAAAGCAACACACTTTCCATAGGTACTGGCATGATAATGCGTGGATGGAAAAAAACATTCCGGATACGGTAGAGTTCGATTACTCGAATGTTGACTCGCTGCTGAGGTTCACCGGGGAACATCCGTCTGTTATGCAGCAGAGAATTACCCAATCCAACTGGCAGTTTGACCATGACATCACCAGAAAAAACTACGGCCTGAAAAAGAGGGTGTTGACGGGCATAGAAAAGTTTACCGGCTGGCGGATTGGTGAGTACAAGAATTACAAAATTATCTGAGTGGCAGCGGTTAACTGTATCGAAAAAAGAGGTTGTTGCCATCTGAAGATTGCAAAATCCCCTCCTGGGAGCCTGCCTGCCGGCGAGGCAGGGAGTTGGGGTGGGTTCTTTTACCCATAAAATATCTGAATGCGGATCAAGGGGTGAAAACATCGGGCTTTTCTCTCGGTAGAATCGGGTTTAAATCCGATTCTACTGAGAGAAAAGCCCCTGAAGTGCAATAATTGCGGTTTGGATATGCCAACTCCTGGTTCGCATTATTATCCAGTAAAGCAAAAAGGCTTTCCATCACCGGAAAGCCTTTTGCTATGTACTTACTACTCAATACCTGATACTCAATACTATCTGTTAGTACCGGTACCACTCCGACTTGAACGGACCTTCCGGCGTTACGCCGATGTATTCAGCCTGATCAGAATTAAGGGTATCCAGTTCAGCACCCACCTTGGCAAGGTGCAGGCGGGCTACTTTCTCGTCAAGGTGCTTGGGCAGGGTGTATACTTTGTTCTCGTAGCTGCCGTGGTTGGTCCACAGTTCGATCTGGGCCAGCATCTGGTTGGTGAACGAGTTGGACATTACGAAGGAAGGGTGACCGGTGGCGCAGCCAAGGTTCACCAGGCGGCCTTCCGCCAGCAGGATCACCTGCTTGCCCTCAATTTCGTACAGATCCACCTGCGGCTTCACTTCTACTTTGGAACGGCCGTAGTTTTTGTTCAGCCACGCCATGTCAATTTCGGTATCGAAGTGACCGATGTTGCACACAATGGCCTTGTCCTTCATGGCGCGGAAGTGACGCTCCACGATGATGTCCTTGTTACCGGTAGCAGTAATGAAAATGTCACCGATTTTGGCGGCGTTGTCCATTTTCATCACCTGGAAACCGTCCATGGCGGCCTGCAGGGCGCAGATCGGATCAATTTCGGTTACCACTACCCGGGCACCGGCACCACGGAAAGATTCGGCAGTACCTTTGCCCACGTCACCGTAACCGGCAACTACGGCCACTTTACCGGCCATCATCACGTCGGTAGCCCGGCGAACGGCGTCTACGGCAGACTCCTTGCAGCCGTATTTGTTGTCAAACTTAGACTTGGTTACCGAATCGTTGATGTTGATGGCAGGCAGGGGCAGGGTGCCTTTGCGCATTCTTTCATACAGGCGGTGTACACCCGTAGTCGTTTCTTCGGAGATACCGCGGATACCGGCTACCATTTCAGGGTACTTGTCAAGCACCATGTTGGTGAGGTCGCCACCGTCGTCGAGGATCATGTTGAGGGGCTGACGGTCTTCACCGAAAAACAGCGTCTGCTCAATACACCAGTCAAACTCTTCCGCAGTCATGCCCTTCCAGGCAAAAACGGGGATACCAGCGGCGGCAACCGCAGCGGCAGCGTGGTCCTGAGTGGAGAAGATATTGCAGGAAGACCAGGTCACCTGGGCGCCGAGGTGTACCAGCGTCTCGATGAGCACGGCTGTCTGGATGGTCATGTGCAGACAACCGGCGACGCGGGCACCCTTCAGCGGCTGCGAAGGACCAAATTCTTCACGGATGGCCATCAGACCGGGCATTTCAGCCTCAGCCAGGCGGATTTCCTTGCGGCCCCAGTCGGCCAGCGAAATGTCTTTTACTTTGTAGTTAACGCGCGTTTCAATCATTGTTATGGATGTGTTGCTGATGCCAGACAAAGGTAGTCAATCGGTTTGGGTTTTGCGAAGTTTTATCCGTTTACGTTTGATTATCTCCCATTTCTCGCAGATGAATGCAGATTAAACCGCAGATTGACGCTGATAAAAATTTCTGCGAAAATCTGCGAGAAATTTTTTCCTGCCCTCAAAGGAAAAACTTCTTCCGCACAATCACTTCTTCCACCCGCTCCGGCACCAGGTACCGGATGGATTTATGCTCCCGGATGCACTGCCGGATGTAGGTAGCCGAAATATCCAGCAGCGGGGCGGCTACAAACTTTACGTTCGGATGCTCCGCCAGCGGGCTTTTTAAGGAAGTGGGTCGGGGGTACACGTACAGGCCGTAGTATTCAAGTATCTTTTCGTAGTTCATCCAGGCAGTAAACTGGTCGAGGTTGTCTTCGCCGATGATCAGCCGGAAGGAGTGCTGGGGAAACTTTTCCTGTAAATACGTGAGGGTAGTGATGGTATAACTGGGCCGCGGCATGTGAAACTCGGCATCGGTGGCCCGCAGCCGGGGATTGTCGTCAATGGCCAGCTGCACCATATCGTACCGGTCAAATTCGTGCAGCAGCGATTTGTTCTTCTTGAAAGGATTGTGCGGGGACACCACCAGCCACACCTGCTCCAGATCGGTATTGTAGGCCATGGTATTGGCAATAATCAGGTGCCCCACGTGCACCGGATTGAATGATCCGAAAAGCAAACCTATCCTCAAGGGAATTAAGGGAATGTTGAATTTTAAGTTTTGAATGGTAAATGATCAGAAACGGCTCCGCCCTCTCCGGCCCTCATTGTGCATTAAGCATTCATTATCTGACAATAAACTCATCCACCAGCTTTTGGGCCTGCGCCAGGGTATCGTCCAGGTCCTTGTTTACCAGGGTTACGTCGAACTGTCTTTCGAAGGACATTTCGAAACTGACTTTGAAGAGGCGCTTGGAAATGGAATCGTCGGAGTCGGTGCCGCGGCTGCGGAGGCGCTGCTCGAGTTCGCCCATAGAGGGTACTTTCACAAACACCGACAAGGCATTATCGCCGAAGTATCTTTTCAGTTTGAGCCCGCCCTGTACGTCTACATCAAACAGAACGTGCTGCCCGTTGTCCCAGAGCCGCTGCACTTCTGATTTGAGGGTACCATAAAAAGCGCCTATGTACACTTCTTCCCATTCGATAAACTCATCGCGGTCAATGCGTTGCTTGAAATCGTCGGGGGTAAGAAAGTAGTAATCTTTGCCGTGCACTTCGTTACGGCCGCGGCGGTCGCGGGTGCAGGCGGAGATAGAGAAGCCAAGCCGGGGGTCAGTAGCAAGCAGATGCCGTACAATCGTGGTCTTTCCCGACCCGGAAGGGGCAGAAAAAATAATGGCTTTGCCTTTGAAGGGGGCAGGTGAGTTGATAAGTGATTAAGTTATCGGGTGGAAGAAGTTGCTAAGTTAGGAGGATTAGATTAAAAAATGTTCCCCTCCCTTGCAAACCCCGGCTCCCGATAACTTAATAACAAATGCGGCTGATCAGGCAAGTTCGCCGATTTTGGATCGGATGGAACTGATTACGTCGGTTGGTACGTCTTTCCGTTTGAGGCGGTCGCAGAGGAGTTGGCGGATGGTCACTTCCAGATTGTAGTTTTCAATGCAGGGCATGCAACAATCAATGTGGTTCTGAAAGTGCCGTAGCTGGTCGGTGGTGGCTTCGCCGTCCAGTATGAGGCGGATGGCAGCTAAACATTCCTGGCGATTCTGGCAATCATTTACGTACTGGATATTTTCCTTTACTTGAATCAGTACAGGTACTTTCTTCGGCATTGACATACGGTTAGGCGTTAAAATTTTGGTAGGTTAGTCATCGGTAATTTTTTGAATCAACCAGATAGTGGTAAGCGGGCAGAGCCTCAGTTGTTTTTAACGTTATTTAACTTTTGGGTGACTTTCTATCGCAACAAGGTCACTTCCTTTTTAGTTTGCCTCCTCCGGATAAAATTAAAGTATAATTTATTCTTCGTTAATTTCTATTGCAGGAACAGCCCATCCGTAGCCGCATGCCACAGGTTCAATTCCGTAAGAATAGTTGAATATCTCTTTTTACTCCGTGTCTTCCTCGTCGTAGCCCATCGTTTTGGCGTAGCCTCTCAGCTTGTCCTTGAGCAGGTTCCGGGCCCGGTGCAGTCTCGAACGGACTGTTCCGATGGGAATATCAAGGATTTTAGCCATTTCTTCGTAGGTAAATCCTTCAATATCACACAAAATGATCACCGTACGGAAATCCACCGCCAATGAGTTAAGCGCATTGGCCACTTCGTCACCGATCATCTCCGAAAGGGACTCGGAGCGGAGATCAGGAGTAATGTTATCAGCTTCGGCGTCTTCGGCGTTGTAGAAAGTTTCTACCTCCTGATAGTCCACCTTGGCCGGCTCTTTGCTTTTCTTCCGGTAGTCGTTGATGAAGCTGTTTTTCAAGATTCTGAACAGCCACGCTTTGGCGTTAGTTCCTTTCTGGAAGGAATTAATGAAGCGGAAGGCCTTCAGATAAGTATCCTGCACCAGGTCATTGGCATCGTCCTCATCCATGGTCAACCGGAAGGCGAAATTGTACATGGAATTGATGTGAGGCATGAACTCATCATCGAAGATTTTGTATTTCTCCTTTTCTGAGTAGTTTTGGGCAGGATGTTCCGACATAGGCTGTGATTGTAGCATGGGCAAAATTAAGACATTATCCGATTTTTTAAACAAAGCCCCGGTTAACTGATTACCGCTCCCGAATTCTGGTGGATACCCCACTTTAACGGCATATACGCATTTTTGTTGATCCCATGCCCGACTCCGTTCCGCTTTCGGTAGTAATCATTACTTTCAATGAGGAACGCAACATCGGCCGGTGTCTGGAATCAGTACGCGGAGTAGCGGATGAGATAGTAGTGGTGGATTCTTTCTCCACCGACAGGACCGAAGAAATATGCCGAAACTACGGGGCCAGGTTTATCCGCCACCCTTTTGAAGGCCACATTGGGCAGAAAAACTTTGCCCTTTCCCAGGCCACCCACGCCTGCGTACTTTCGCTGGATGCGGATGAGGCACTGTCTCCGGAATTGAAAGAATCGGTGCTGGCAGCCCGCAGCGGATGGAATGCCGATGCCTGCGAAATGAACCGGCTGACCAACTACTGCGGTCACTGGATACGCCATACCGACTGGTACCCCGACCCGAAAATCCGGCTTTTTGACAAACGGAAAGCTGCCTGGGGCGGAGCCAATCCCCACGACCGGATCGAACTGACACCGGGAGCCTCGCAAAAGCACATCAGCGGCGATATTCTGCATTACAGCTATCACTCCATCAGCCAGCACCTGCGCCAGCTCAATTACTTTACTGACATCGGGGCGCAGGTGGCGTTTGAAAAGGGCAAAAAAGCGCCCTTACCGGTGATGCTGTTCAGTCCCGTTACCAAGTTTATCAAAAGCTACATTATCCGGCGGGGTTTTCTGGATGGGTATTACGGATTTCTGGTCTGCGCCATTTCGGCCTTTGCCAGCTTTATTAAATACGTAAAATTGCGGGAACTCCACCGCCAGCATGAAACCACCCCGTAGCCTGATCATCAGCCGCACCGACAGCCTTGGCGACGTCATGCTGACCCTGCCGGTGGCCGGCCTGCTGAAAGAGAAATTCCCCGGCATCCGGATTTTCTTCCTTGGCAAAAGCTACACGCAGCCCCTCATCGAAGCCAGCCGCCACGTGGATGTATTTCTGGACCGCGAAAAGGTACTGGCCGACCCAATGTTGCTGCGCCAGACCGGAGCGGATGCTATTGTGCACGTATTTCCGGATAAAGAAATCGCCAGAGCGGCAAAAGCGGCGGGTATTCCGCTGCGGATCGGCACCAGCCACCGGCTTTTTCACCTGTTTACCTGCAACCGCCTGGTCAACCTGAGCCGCAAAAAATCAGACCTGCACGAGACGCAGTTAAACGTAAAGCTGCTGCAACCGCTGGGTGTGCAGGAGGTGCCTTCCCTGCCGTACCTTGGCAATCTCTACGGAATGCGCACCAACTTGCTGCTACCGGATGAATTAACGCCGCACCTGGCGGATGGCCGGTTCCGGCTGATTCTGCACCCGAAGTCAAAGGGCAGTGCCCGGGAGTGGTCAGTCCAGCAGTACTTCGATTTGGCCAAAAGCCTCCCGCCGGAAGGGTTTATCTTATTCATCACCGGAACCCGGTCTGAAGGTGAAGCAATACGGAGCCAGAGGCCGGAATTGCTGCAACTCCCGCATGTAGCTGATCTGACCGGCAAAGTTTCCCTTGCCGGGCTGCTGGCGGTAATAGCCCATTCTGATGGACTCGTCGCCTGCAGTACCGGACCGCTGCACATGGCCGCCGCCATGGGCAAGCTGGCCATTGGCATCTACCCGCCGATCCGGCCGATGCACCCGGGCCGCTGGGCTCCGGTCGGCAAGAATGCGCTGCACCTGAGCCTTGCCAGGAATTGCAGCGACTGCCGCCAAAGCGGGAACTGCGCCTGCATACAGGCCATTGAGGTGACGCAGGTGAGGGAGGCGATCATGCGGTTCAGGAAGGGCCTGGCCACTGGATCAAGCGTGGACGCTTGATCCAGCAGGGGACGCTTGATCCAGCCGGCAAATGTTTGGATGAGTGTCTGGCCGGCAGAATGTTTGAGACGCGGGTACCTGAACCGGTGGGTGCAGCAGGCCGGCACCTTACTGCTGCAGGGCTACCGGACTGCTGCTTTTCAGCTCGCGGCTACGCCCCGAATAATCAATCAGTTTTACGGATGCCGCCCCCGGTGGAATCACGACCCGTGGCAGCAGTAACATTGCGCAGCTTCCCGCCTTCATTGCGGAAAAATTCTACGGGCATCCATTCACTGGTAATCATCAGATCTGCTCGGCTGTCATTGTCAAAGTCGGTCCAGAGGGCGGCAGTTACCAGGCCCGCGGTAGCCAGTTGGGGGCATACCTGCGCGGTTACATCGGTAAAGCGGCCCTGGGCGTTGCGGAGCACCATGCTGCGTACGGGTTTGGGGTACTGGCTCAGTTGAATACGCCCGCCCACGAACAGATCAAGGTCACCGTCGCGGCCAAAGTCGGCAGCCGTTACTACCGACCCGCTTACCGTTTCTGCCGGCAGGGCCGCAGCGTCCAGCGTGAAGTTGCCCTTGCCGTCGTTGCGGTACAGGCGGTCCTGGTTGCTCGGCGAGCCGTCGTCGAACTCGCTGCTGCCACCCACCACGTACAGATCCAGGTCGCCGTCGTTGTCGGCGTCGAAGAACAGGCTACCCATGTCTTCTTCCGGCTTCTGTCCGGTCACCAGAGGCTGGCCGGCAAAAGTGCCGTCTCCTTTTGCCAGAAAAAGCTGGCCGGACTGAATGGCGGCACCACCCGCGAAGAAATCTTCCAGTCCATCACCGTTCACGTCGCCCACGGCGAGTCCGGGACCATTCTGGGAAAATTTATGGGGCACCAGATGCACATTCTTAAAATCCGCGTAATCCGTTTCCTTATGTTTGAAAGCCGGTATTGCCGAAGAATCAAGCGGCTCAAAAAAGGCAAGGGTACCCGCTTCGGTTTTGGGAACTTGTGAAGCATTGCGGTAGTCCGCTACCAGCGTACTGTTGGCCGGCACCTCTTTGAGGGTCTGCTCCCGGCCGTCGGGCCAGGTTACTTTTACGCGTCAGCTTTGGTGCCCGTGCCCATGCCAAAGTGCAGCACCTCATCTACCGAAGATTTGTAGCCGCGTATGGGATACTGCTCCCGGTACTGGCTGCTGCCCCGGGTGATTACCTCCACTTTGGCACCCAGGCCCTGCGGGTTACCGGCCGGGCCCGCCAGCTTCACCCGCAGATAGTTATGCTTCAGGTGCTTGCCGGCATCGTTGCGGTACACAAAAGCCCGCTGGTTGGTATTGTTGATCACCAGATCCAGATCACCGTCGTTGTCAAGGTCGGCATAAGCAGCGCCGTTGGAAATTCCCTGCTGCGTGATTCCCCAAGCCCCGGATTTATCGGTGAAGGTGAGATTGCCGTTGTTTTTATACACAAAATCCGGCCGGTTTACGTCCGGCAGTTTTTCCGTCCGGGCCATGGCGTTCTTTCGCTTTACATCATCAGTGCCGAACATGGATCCTTCCCGGCTGTACACGATAAAATCCATGTCGGTCACGTCTTTGCCGTAGCCGTTGGTGATAAGCAGGTCTTTCAGCCCGTCGTTGTCAAAGTCGGCAAACAGCGGCGTCCAGCTCCAGTCAGTGGCGTCTACGCCGGCCATCTGACCAATTTCGCTGAAGGTACCGTTGCCGTTGTTGAGCTGAAGGGAGTTGCGGATGTACTGCGGCTCGTAGCCCATTTCCAGCGACAGCTTAAAGCGGTCGTAATTGATGTTGCTGAACATGGATTTGTGGCGCGAATTGTCCGGCGGCAGCATATCCACTACCGCAATGTCAGAAAGGCCGTCATTGTTGAAGTCGGCAATATCGGTACCCATGCCGTTGTGGCTCTGGTGCTTCAGATAACGGGCTATCTGGTTGGTGAAGGTGCCGTCGCCGTTGTTGCGGTACAGCCGGTCGTTGCTCTTGCCCGAACCGTCGGTCATGCGGGGCCGGTTGGCGTTGCGGTTAAAGGTTTCCAGGGCATTGGTCAGCAGGTAGCAATCCAGGTCACCGTCACTGTCATAGTCCAGGAAAGCCGCCTGGGTGCTGTAGGCATTATCGGCGAGGCCGTATTGGGCCGCCATTTCCCGGAAGGTACCGTTTTGCTGATTGATAAATAGCTGATTGACCGTATTTTTCGATTTCCCGGCAATGGAAACGTAAATATCCAGCCACCCGTCGCCGTTTACATCGGCCATGGCTACTCCGGTGGCCCAGCTATCCGTACCGGCACCTGCTTTCGCCGTAATGTCCTCAAACTGCATGTTGCCCTTGTTGAGGTACAGCCGGCCGGATACCATATTGCCGGTAAAGTAGAGGTCGGGGAGGCCGTCGTTGTTGATGTCGCCCACGGCCACGCCGCCACCGTTGTAGTGATAATCAAAGCGGATCACGTTGAGGGTGTCGCTGGCGGTAATGGGGTGGGCAACGCTGATTCCGGGTGCTTGTGCGGAGAGCAGTTGAAAAAGCTGAGGTTCACGGTTGCGGTTACAGGCAAAGGTCAGCAACCCGGCGATCAGTAAAAACGATAAAGGACGGAGCACCATGGCAATGGGAGAGGTAATCAAAACAAATATAACTTATTCGGGTGGGAGTATAAATAATTTCAGCCGTTAAAAAGCGCATGGGTATGCTGAGTCCGGCGACTGGGAATCATTCCGTTTATCAGCGGTAAAAAGGAGACCGGTCAGACAACCGGGCAGGGACTCAATAAGCTGGTAAACAAAAAAGCACCGGGTAAAATACACAATGCTTTTGTTGATCATGCAAAACCCTGTCTCTCCTTCAAACAGGAATTCCCAACGGGAAGCGGTTGGTTTATGGAAGTTGCCTTTTCAGGTTGTTGTAAAGGATCAGAACCGAAGCCCCGACTGGTGCCATTCCCAGCCCAATGCCGGGGAAGCCCCGACCACCCCGTAGGTAAAAGAGCCCAGGGCAATATCTGTATCATTGTCGCCGTCAAAATCGCCGGTTTCCATCACCAGCCACTTCCCTTTTGCGGCATTTTTAAAAGTCCGGGGCGTGTACTGCCCGTTACCGGTATTTTCAAAATACACGAATCCCTCTTCCGGGGCACCGTTGTAGTCCGGAAAAAGGATATAACGGCAATGTCCAGATCACCGTCCTGGTCAAAATCCCGGGCTTCGGCCTGAGTAGCGCCGTGCAGCGGATAAAACCATGACTCCCTGAAAACGCTGGCACCGTCGTTCAGAAAAATCCGCACTCCGTGGTACTTCTTCAGAGAAACAGAATAGTCGGCGTTGTCACCATTGGTGTAGAGAATATCCTCAAAACCATCTCCGTTGAAGTCAGCCATCTGAAAATAACTCGACCCGTAAACGGAAGGAAACCGCAGCAAAACCTTTTCTTCAAAACGGCCGCCGCCCTGGTTTTCAAACATCCGGATTCCTTCGTCGCCCTGTCCCATCAGGGCAACCAGGTCCGGCTTCTGGTCCCGGTTCAGATCCCGGACGATTACCTGCCGGGTGCCGGGTACTGCTTTCAGCACTTGCTCCGCGGGAGCCTGCCCGGTGGCCGCGGGGCTTTTATACCACGACAGACTGCCGGTGTAGTTGCCATGGTTGCAAACCACATAATCCGGCCGGCCATCCAGATCGAGGTCACTGACGGCAACTCCGACGGGCCGCACCAGCTTTTGCAGCACCGTCTCCTGTACGGCTACCTTTCCGGTGGTGCCGAGGCGGATCAGTTTGCCCGCGGCCAGATCATTGGGGATCATCATGCCCATCAGCACCATAAAATTTTCTCCGCCGGGCCCGGTCACCAGATCAGCGGGAGCACTTCCTGCGGCGGTTGAATCAATTACCCGTAAGGATCTGTCCAGACGGCGCACCATTCCGCGGCTGTCTCCGACCCAAAGGTCTCCGGTAGCTTTATCGTGCCGGATCAGCGTGGTCAGGGGAGGAAGAAGGGGATCGAACCGCAGGCTGACCGCATCAAAAGAGGGTAAATCGGGCACTACGGCAATGGCACGCTCCTGCGGCGGGGCTGTGTCCGGGGCTTCCCGCAGGTAATATTCGTTGATTCGGGCCCACGACACTGAATCAATGAGCGGCCTTTCCGGGAAGATTCCTGCTTCCATTACGGTACCTATTTCTTCCATCCGCAGTTCCTCGTATGGACTGATGTCCGACTGCTGGATGCCCAGCCGCATCGCCATCCGGGGCAGTACGCCTTTCTGCCAGATGTCTTTGGGCAGCAACTGCGGCTCCGGAAACAGGTGACAGCCACTGCAGACAGCAACCGCCAGCGCCTGATCACTTAAAGCAGCCGTTTGGGCAGTACTCAGACTGTTGGTGTCCGTAATGGTGCCGCTATCGCCGGAGGTGCAGCCGGTCAGGGCAACTATTCCCGATAAAATGTAAAGCCAGTATTTCATGATTCTGAGGCAAGGCCTGCGGTCTGATATCACCCTTCTTCTACCTGTAACCTCATAGCTGCCTACTTGGTGGCCACGTAAAAAAAGTCGAGGCACGTTTCTACTTCCCGGTCAAGAAAATAATCGGTGAAGTAAATTTCAGCCACCAGCCCAGTCGCCTGCTGCATGAGTTTCTTGCGGTTGAGTCGGTTGAGAATGTCGTAGGGGATCTGGAGTACGGCCCGCGGCAGACGGTACTGAAGATTGAAAACATCAAAACGGGTGATCTTCTCTACCGACCGACGGTTCTGCTCGTAATAAGACATCACCTTTTCGTTGCCCTGCACGCCGTACGTGTCCAGTCTGGGGAAGTACCTCTTTACGAGTTGCTGCAGCCCGGCAGCGGTATACTCCCGCACGTGCCAGGGGTTGCGGGTAAGAGAACGCCTGATGTTGGGCGTAGTTACGATCAGTTTGCCGCCCGGCTTCAGCACCCGGTGAATTTCGCGCACAAAAAGGTCGTCGTCCCGGATGTGTTCAATTACCTGAAACGTAACTATGTAATCGAATGAATTGTCGGGCAGGCCGTTGAGCGGCGGAATGTGCTGCTCAATCAAATCGTGCTCCGGATACGCCCGGCGCAGAGTATCGAGCAGCGGCCGGTTTTTGTCGATGCCCGTGTAGTGGTCGCAGGCGGCGGAAAGCAGTTCCATGCCGCGGCCTACCCCCACACCGATTTCGAGGAGGTTGCCGCCGGTAATCGCAGCGGCTTCGTGATACGCAAAAAATAACCGCTGATGAACCGGGTTATCAGAAACGATTTCGTGCGAGGTTATTTCGGTGGTACTGAAACCCATTGAAACAATTTAAAATTGATAATTGACCCCGGTCTGTACTACAGCTAATTACCGGTTATCAACTGTCAATTGTCAATTAAAATTTAACGCCCATCTTCTTCAGCTGGGACTTTACGAAATTTTTGGCCGTTTCCTTTACATTGGTGCCTACTTTTTTCATGGCGCTGTCCTCGGGCCTGGGCTTGAACACCGTGTCGTGGTACTTTAGATTCTTGAGGCTATCGGCCGCAGGCTGCGTGTAGAAATAGGCGTAGAATGACTTCCGCGTATGGCCGGGAGGAAGGCTGATCTTTGAGTAGCCGTGATACGAAATGTCACTGGTCTGAAAAATCAGGCAGCGGTTGAAATCGCAGGGTACTTTCTTTTCCAGCTTCGTCATGTCGGCATTCCACATTTCCATGGCGCCGCCGTACTCTGGTTTCCAGTCCTTGTTGAGGTAAATGAGCAGATTGAGCCGGCGGTGTACATTTTTGAGATGGTGAATGTTAAAATCCACGTGAATGTCCAGAAAACTGCCGTCTCCGCCCTGGTGCAGGCCGGTACCAAGGTTGTCATCCGTGATAAATACGTCCCGGATGCCGGTGATCTGCTCCATCCACTTGGCGAAATCGCTGGACATCAGGCATTTGCGTACCTGAGTAAAGGCCGGGTGAAAATCCGAGAAGTTAGACCCTTCCGATTTGTTCTCGTTTAATCCCTTGTAATGCTTGCTGAGTTTTTCTACCGATGGGAAATTGTCATGCAAGGCATTGGCAATATCGGTTTGCAGAAAATTATCCAGAATAATATGTTTATACGGTTGTCCGTTTTGAAATTGAGTAGCCATTTCCTGCACCTTCTCCGGTGTCAGGTAAGCGGGATTCACGCAGTTCATTTTAGAAATGATTAAGTCCGGAACAAAAGTAACGATATTACCGGTAAAGAAATTATTATTGAATGGTTACAGGGTTATATGGCTATATTGTTAAATGGCTGCATTGCTGCATTGCTGCGCATTGCTGCATTGTTTGGTTCTGAAGGGGGCATTGAGGCCATACAACCATCCCATCCAGCCATATGAATATTCAGCCATCCAACAATTAAACAATGCAGCAATGCACCCTTTTAGTTTATGAGAAATTATACTTTGCTTCTGTTCGCAGGGCTGTCGCTGCTGTGGCAGGGCTGTTCGCGGGGGACCGCAGTTCCGCAGACGGCTAATAACGAGGAGGTTACCTACAGCAAGTCTGCCGCCATGTCTTTCCGGAGCAAGACGCTGGACCGCGATACCACGCTGCGGGTATACATCGAGATGGATGTAAGGCGGGAACCGGGCATGACGCTGGAAAAGTTCGTGAACGACTTCTCCTTTATCTACTACATCCAGGCTGACTACAACAGCAAGGAGGTGCTTTACAAGCGCGGCCTCAAGCCGAGTCTGGACGCCGTCCGGCAGAATGGCCCCGGTACCTTCGGCTTTACCTTTGAAGTGCCCAAACTGGACATGCCCACGGCCGTACTGTTTCTGGACGTAGCCGATGCCTCCTCCGGACAGCGGACGCTGCATGATGTGCTGCTGGAATTCAAGCCAACCCGCCTGAGTGACAGCTACGGGGTGTTTAACCTGCGGACCAGCTTTCCGTATCTGCGCAATCACTTCAGCGCCGAAGACACTCTGCGGATATCCAGCCTGAAAGGGACTGCCCTCGAAATGGTGGTCACCAAATACGCCTATGATTTTGAAGCTGCCGCCTCACCCATGGGGGCCGGCAACCGCAATGCCCCGAAGGTGCTGCCCATTGACACTACCTTTACCATGCGTACCAATCAGCCGTTTGTACTGACCGAGCCGGGCCTTTACCTGTTCCGGGAAGATACCAGCCGGGTGCAGGGCATGGGCCTGCTGGTTACTGACGACCGTTTTCCGCGCATGACTCAACCCAAAGAGTTGCTCAAGCCCCTCATCTACATCAGCACCCGCAACGAGATCAAGGAAATTTCGGGCAACAATGCCCCCAAAAAGACGCTGGATAATTATTGGCTGCGCCTCACCAGCAACAACGAAGGCAAAGCCCGCCGGTCTATCCGGGCCTACTACCGGCGCGTAACTACGGCCAATCAGATGTTTACTTCCTACAAGGAAGGCTGGAAAACTGATATGGGCATGATCTATATTGTACTCGGTCTGCCCGATCAGGTGGCTCGCACCAAGGAGAAGGAAATCTGGACCTACACCCAGAACCCGAACTTTTCGGAGATCAACTTTACGTTTATCCGCCGGCCCAACCAGTTTCTGGAAGACCACTATGAACTGGTGCGTTACCCCGAATACGAGCCGATCTGGTACCCGATTGTGGAGGAATGGCGGTCAGGGATTGTGGACCGGTAAAAACACGCCGAAGGCCTTGCTCTTTCTGACAAAATATTTAGTAGTATTGCCATCCTCAGAAAGAAAATTTTACGACTGTTCCTCCTGATGAAGTTTTTACCGGTACTCTCTCTTGCTTTTTGCTTCTTTGTGCTACGGGTACACGGCCAGGACAATGCGGCTGGTAGCCGGAAAAATAATCTTCAGGTTTCCCTGTTGCCTTTACTCAGCCTGATAGATAAGGATAAAGGCGCAGCTGTCGGCATCCGCTATGAACGCCTGCTGAGCAATAAATGGTCCGCGGCGATTTCGGGAGATTATTACCAAAGCCCTGGAAGCGGCCGGTATAATCCCCCCTCAGACCGGTGGCTTGCTTCCCGGCAAGGCTTTTCGGTGCGGCCGTCACTGGTGTATTACTTGCGGGACAAAGAGAAGACCAACCGCAACTTCCGTGGATTTTACACCGGTGGTGCCCTTACCTACAGCCAGGACACCTTCCGGTATGTCAGCAAACTAAATGGAGAGGTTGATAACCAGACCCAGTATTTTGCACTGGCCGGAGGGGTTATCGGGTATCAGCAAGTGGTCATAAAACGAATTTCAGTGGGTGTTGAGGTTACCGGGGGCTCCGGCTATTCGGCAAACCGGCAGACCATGTACGGCTCCGCGTACCGGAGAGGATTCGGTTACTTCTACTTTGATGCCACCCTCAGAGCCGGCTACGTATTTTAGCCGGTCAGCTATTCCCTACAACTTCAGCGTAGCCGGCAGGTACATGGCAATCAGATCCTCGTAGTAAGAGCTTCAGCTCCGCAACGTTTGGCGGCGTGGGGCTCTTGGAATACAAATCGTACGGATTGAATTTCTGCACCCATTTAAACATTTCCCGGTCGTGGTCGTCGAGCAGGTGGTCGTAGGCATTCTCCCGGTGCTGGGCGTAAAAGGAATGGTACCGGATCATGTACAGAGCTGGCTCGGGCAGGTAGTCTTTGGTGAGCTGGTACAGGTATTCGTCGTGGCCCCACGACATATGTACATTGCGCAGGCCGCAGTTGGGCCGGTAAACGCCGTATTTTGAATTGAACTGCTCATCACAGGCATCAGGATTATCCCTGAAAAATTCCGGATACACTATTTTGTCCGCGTGCCGGCAGCCTACCGGAAAAGTGTCACCCACCACGGCCCACTGCGGCTCCCCAAACAGGCACAGCACCTTTCCCAGATCGTGCAGGAAGCCGGTCAGCACAAACCAGTCCGGGTGACCGTCGGCACGGATTGCCCCGGAGGTTTGCAGCAGGTGTTGCAACTGATCGAGATCAGTGTCGGGGTCGGAGTCGTCTACCAGGGTGTTGAGGTATTCCATGGCTCCCCAAACGGGCATTTCCCGCTTGTCAAACTTCAGAAACTCCCTTTCTTTTTCCAGCACGAAATCATACGTCTGATAGCGGTGGTTGAGCCGGTAGAATTCCCGCACGGTATCCCGTTCCGGGGTTTCGTAGTTGCGGTAGGCGTCCCGGGTTTTGGCGGGCTTTTCCGGTTCAGGGTACCGGCTCAGAATATCTTCCTCCCACTGATCAAGGCTGTGCAGGGGCGCTGTTTCTTCCGGCTTGAAGTTCTTGTTCGTTTCCATAAGCTTCGTGTTGGGAGATTGCGCAGTACCTGATGCCAGCTTTTGGTTTACCTTTGCCCCGTGCGGCCAGAAGCATGCCGTCCCTCTCAAATATAAATATGGCAACGTTTATTTATATTTTCAACCCAAAGCCGGAAAACTTGTATTTCGATTCCCATGCAACCAACTGAAAACCAGCCTCAGATTCTGCTCATAGCTCAGACGCTCCGCGACACTTACGCCGGAGCCCCGTGGCACGGATCAGGCGTGAAGGAAATTTTGCGGGGCGTTACCCCGCAGCAGGCCAGCAGCTGGCCATTGCCGGAGGCCCACTCCATCTGGGAACTGGTGCTGCACATGACGGTGTGGCGGCAGTCTGCCTGGAATAAGCTGACGGGTAATCATGCCTTTGAACGTAGACGGATTTACGTACGACCGCAGTTGCCGGGAAGCCAGATAATTTCGCTTGGTGAATACCGGTGATTTATGCACTTTGCCCACCCGGACGAATACCAGATGCTCCAGCTATTGACCATAAAAGTTTTCTTCCTGCTTACCCTTTTCAGTCTGTTTCTCCTTTCGGGCGAAACGACTGCACAAACCAGCCATCCCAACAAAGGCAAGGTCCGGCAGTCGTTTGAGGAGGCCGTGGAATCGGGCAAACCTGCCCGTGACCGGGGGCTGCCCGGGGAGCGGAGGTATTCGGTCCGTTCACCCGACAACAAACTTTTGCTGACGTATACCTACAATTATACTCAACCAGCCCTGCTGATCAACGCAGAAGTGGGCGGCGGACGGGCTGTCAGGTTTGAGTTGCCGGTGGATGATGGTTTTACCAGTCATGGCCTGTTTCTCAACAACCGGGGGGAAATTTTTGCCATCACTACCGATCAGGAGGATGCATTTTACCTGATCCGGTACCATCCGCAGACCGACCAGAGCCAGATGCTGGAGGTAGGCCCCGGTGGCAGCCGGCGCAACCGGTTTATGCCCTTTTTTGGTTCCGACGGGAAGGTATACCTGGCGAATGTTGCCGAAAACCGGGCCAGAGAGTTAGCCGGAGTAATGGTGTCGGTATTTGATTTTGAAAAAAACCGCGTGGAAGGAGTGCAGTTTCACCCGGTTTCAGCCGACCTGAAGGCCCGGATGAGTACCAAATTGCCGGAAGGCCACTACGATCTGGTGGGGTTTGAGGTAAAGCCGGGAGGCGAAAAAGTGCTGGAACTGGAAAAGCGTACTATTGCCGCCAACAACTACCGGTACGACCCGTACGCCGTAAATGATCCGGCCTCCTGGCAGCCCCGCAAGCAGCAGGTACAGACCGGCGAGAAGATTACCATCCGGCTGGATGCCGAAGGCAAGGCTTTGTCGGAAGAAATAATTGATAATTTTAGCAGCCAGAGGTGAGAGGCCGGAAAGGAGCAATTATCCTTTCCCCCGGCAGATTTTAATCTCTGCAGCCTTTCCCTCGCCACTACTCAATACCTGTACCACACAGTTCTGTTCCTCATGCTGGCATTCCTGGTCTTCCTGACTTTCCTGCTGCTGTACATGATTCTGGCCGTGTACGCAGAGCGGAAGGTATCGGCATTCATTCAGGACCGGCTTGGCCCGATGGAGATTGGTCCGTACGGCGTGGGGCAAACCGTAGCCGACCTGCTGAAGCTTTTGCAAAAGGAAGACATTGTTCCCCAGGCGGCTGACCGCTGGACCTTTATGGCCGCGCCGCTGATTATATTTACAGCCGTATTTGCCGGTTTTGCGGTAATGCCGCTTACACCTGATCTGCAAGGCTCCGGTGCGGCAATTGGCGTTTTCTATCTGCTGGCCATTATTTCCATCGACATCATCGGTCTGCTGATGGCAGGGTGGAGTTCCAACAACAAATATTCACTGCTGGGAGCCATGCGTTCCGTGGCGCAGATTATTTCGTACGAAATTCCGGTGGCGCTGACGGTGCTTTGTGTCGCCGTGTATTGCCAGACGCTCAACTTGCAGGAAATAAGCTTCGGGCAGGGAATCTACGCCAATGCAGTTACTAGAGAAGGGCAGGATCAGATAACCAACTACCTGTTCGGTATCAAAGCGTTGGGGATCGACGTCACTCAGTTGGGTGGTGTTTTCACATGGAACATCGTCCGGATGCCCCTTTTTGGGGTGGTTTACATCATATTCTTCATTGCGACTCTTGCCGAAAGCAACCGGGCTCCGTTTGACATTCCGGAGGCAGAATCCGAACTGGTGGGCGGTTTTCATACCGAATACTCCGGCTTCCGGTGGGCCATGCTCTTCCTGGCCGAATACGGCATGATGCTGCTGGTATCCATGCTGGGCGCGGTGCTGTTTCTGGGCAGCTGGAACACGCCCTTCCCCAACCTTGGGCCGGTCCGCCTGGCCGACTGGACCAGCGGTGCACCGGGAACCATGTATGGAAACATCACCGGGGCATTCTGGCTGATCCTGAAGGCCTTTGCGGCCATCTTCGTGCAGATGTGGGTGCGCTGGACGTACCCGCGGCTTCGCGTGGACCAGTTGATGCACCTGTGCTGGAAAGTACTGACGCCGGTTTCGCTGGTGCTGCTTTTTCTATCAGCCCTGTGGCGGATGCTTGGCTGAAGCTTACTTCCTGCGCAAATCCACTTCGGCCAGCAGTTTTACGTCCGGGTCAGGGATGAGATTGGCGGGAGCAGATTCTGTCTTAATCCGGAACGTCTTTTCCTTCCCATTCATCTGGACGGTTTCTTTCTTCAGCAGTTTACCTGCGGCATTGTACAGGCCGATTTCCAGCGGAAATGAAAAAGGTGCTCCCGGGCCTTCCTGCTGTAACCCGATTACCACCTCCTTTGCCTTGTCGTCGTAGGACCACGTGCCGGTAAGCCGCGGATGGCCGGGCGTGTACAGCCACTGTTTAAAAAAGCCGGACAGGTCTTTGCCTGAAGCCTCTTCCATTACTTTCTGAAAGTCCTCGGTAGTGGCGTTGCCGTTCCGGTAGCGGCTGTAGTAGTTCCGGATGCCCTGCCAGAAAGCTCTTTCACCGGTCTGGCCACGGAGCATGTGCAGCGTCCAGGCTCCTTTTTCGTACGAGTTGGCATTCAGCAGGCCCATCAGGTCCCGGGGTTGGCTGATTACCACCGGATCATCGGGCGCCTTGCGGGCGTAGTCAAATACTTTCTTCCGCTGTTCGGTCAGGTGCTTTGCCAGTCGGGCCGGTCCGTAGGCGTGCCCCATGTACACGTAAGCCATGTAGGAGGCAAAACCTTCACTCAGCCACACGTGCGGCCAGTCGCGTTCCGTTACGGAGTTGCCGAACCACTGGTGTGCAATTTCGTGGGCAATCAGCCGCTCCATATCCGGATTTTGCTTTCCGTGAATGGCATCTTCATTGTAAAAGATATTGCCGGCATTTTCCATTCCCCCGAACCGGGTCTTGGACTGTACATTGGCCAGTTTCTCGTAGGGATAAGGGCCGATGAGGCTATCCATGAAGGAAACGATGCGCACGGCCGGGGCGTAGTCAAAAAGCCTGCGTCGAGGTCCTGCGGGTATACCCAGCTCTGCACAGAAATACTGCGGAGGGTATCTACATACTGCACCGCAAACCGGGACGCGCCGATTACCATCACTTTGGTAGGGATGGGTACCCTTTCTACCCAATGGGTGAGCCGCTGCTCCCGGGGCAGGTTCGTATCTTCTCTCAGCAGTCCGTTTGCTATAACCTGATAATGGAGCGGGGCTGTCACGACAAATTCGCAGGTAGCTTTGTCCGCCGGATGGTCTACTACAGGCAGCCAGTGCCGGGCCCGGTTCGGCCAGTTGTCACCAAAAAAGGTCCGGTTACCGAACTTATTCTTCGAAATCACCAGCCCGTCGGCAGGAATGCCGGAGTAGATAATGGTAAACGTTTGATTTTCTCCTTTGCCGGGCGCAGCCGTCAGCGGAATCCGCAGCACATGATTGGTGTGGGTAAAAGACACTTTCTTTCCGTTGCCGCGAACTTCACTGACGGTCATACCGGTTCCGGCTGGTTTTTGTCCTTCTCCGATCAGGTCCAGCCGCAATTCCTTCACCCCCGGCTCCGTGAACTGTGCTGTTACTTCGGTTTGGGCCACAATGCGGTCGGTAGAATCACTCAGCGTGAGGCGAAAAACGTAATGCTGCACATTTACGCCAGCCTGCGGCTGGGCAGCTAGCGGCAGGAGAGAAGCTACGGCAAAGAGAAAGAGCGTCAGGAGGTGCTTCATATCGGAGAGGGCAATAAAAAAGGTGGATTAAACAATCCACCTCATTAAATTAAAGAACGGCTTTGGTCCGGCCAACTTTATACCAGACGTGGTCTGCTGACTGAGAACTTGTGTCTTTTCAGGTCAGGCTAGTAGTTTTTGCCCACCCCAAATCCATAAGAAAGATTCAGGGTAATCGCTGAATTGCGCAGTGAGTTATTGGGATTTTTAGTGATGTCGGTGAGGCCGTAGGTGTACCGGGCATCCAGCAGGACACGCTTGCCGGGTGCTACTTCAAAGTTGAGCGCAAAGCCACCGGCAAAGCCCAGATCAGCTGGCCGGATCTGGTCAGTAATATCCCTGTCACCGGAAATGGTTTCCGGCTCAAAATTTTTTGATTTTGCATTGAGCCGGAGTCCAACGGATGGGCCAATAAAGAAGTTTGGCCGGAAATTACCGCTGAGAGTCAAAAAATAGCGGGCCAGTACCGGAATCTCAAAGTAATTGATGCGTTCAGTGTAAGAATACTTATTGCTGCCAAGAACCGGATCATTCGGATCAAGGACAATAAATGTAATGTCCTTAACCCGAGCCCCTTTCTGGGAGTATAGCAAATCAGCCGAAATACCGAAGTGATTAATGCTGCTGTACATCACAAAGCCGCCGACGCTCCAGCCGGGCACCCATTTCTCATTCTCGATGTCACCCACCAGAGTAGATATATTGGCTCCTACGCGTGGACCAATACTCCACCGTTGTTGGGAAAAAGCGGGACTTACGCTGCCAAGGATCATAAGCAATACGGCGGCAAGAAGGCTGGTCCGGAGATTCAAATTTTGTTTTGTCATGGTTTTTAAGGTTGAGTGATTTGCTGGCTTTTTACTGATGCCATTTGGTTGGGGTTACAATATTGCCGCAAAAAACGGAAAGCGGCAAGAGCATCAAGGCTCCTGCCGCTTTCGGGCATTATTCAAAAAAGGGTGAGTTGCATCAGTCAAACAGCACGCCGGCAGTGTGCCGGGGCGGTACGATCCCGAGGTGCTTGTAGGCCAGTTCAGTAGCTTCCCTGCCGCGGGAGGTACGCTTGATGTATCCTTCCTGAATCAGGAACGGCTCATACACTTCCTCAATGGTTTCGGCTTCTTCACCGCAGGCCGTGGCAATGGTGGACAGACCCACCGGACCGCCTTTGAACTTTTCAATAATCGTAGTCAGAATCCGGTTGTCCATATCGTCCAGGCCGTGTTTGTCCACGTCCAGGGCATTGAGGGCCATCCCGGCAATGCCCACCGTAATGACGCCATTGCCTTTTACCTGGGCGAAATCGCGTGTACGGCGCAGCAGGTTATTGGCAATACGGGGCGTACCGCGGCTGCGGCGGGCAATTTCAAAAGCGGCATCCTCGTCAATGGGCGTACTGAGCAGGTGCGCCGACCGCTTCACGATGGACGACAGCAGCTCAGCGTTGTAGTACTCCAGCCGGGCATTGATGCTGAAGCGGGCCCGCAGCGGCGCAGTCAGCAGGCCGGCCCGCGTAGTGGCACCGATCAGCGTAAACGGGTTCAGACTGATTTGCACGGAACGGGCATTGGGGCCGGAGTCCAGCAGAATGTCAATCTTGTAATCTTCCATCGCCGAGTACAGGTACTCTTCCACGATGGGGTTCAGCCGGTGAATCTCGTCAATGAACAGCACCTCGTGCGATTCCAGGTTGGTGAGCAGCCCGGCAAGGTCACCGGGTTTGTCGAGCACCGGCCCGGAGGTCATTTTGATGCCCGTATTCAGTTCGTTGGCGATGATGTGCGACAGCGTGGTTTTGCCCAAACCGGGAGGGCCGTGCAGCAGCACGTGGTCCAGGGCCTCGGCCCGGCCGCGGGCTGCCGTTACAAAAACGCGGAGGTTTTCCACCACTTTGTCCTGACCCGCAAAATCCTCGAAGGACAATGGACGCAGGGCTTTTTCTATTTCCTTTTCCGTGGCAGACATGCTGTCATTACTGCCTTTCAGAATCTCTTTTCGCATGAAAATATGGTTTGCCAGAGCCCGCAACTGCCGCATGGAAGAGGCGATGAATTACGTTCGTTTCTGCCTTTCCCGCCGGATGATACGGCTCCGGACGGATAAGTTACAAGCCCTGCTGTTTCCTCTAATTTACGCAGAAAATCGCATTTTTACGCCATTTTCTGCCCTTAAACATCAGCACCGTTTACGTCAATTCTGAGCCATATCTTCTTTGTTGCCGTATATTGGGCTTTACTGCTTTTATCCGGAAAATGCCAGTGAAGCAATCAAAAGAATTACAATCTGAAGAGTGGTTCACGCAGTGGTTCAACTCCCCTTACTACCACATTCTTTACAAGGACCGTGACCAGCACGAGGCCCGGTTGTTTATTGATAATCTGGCTAGATTTCTGGACTTCAGCCCTAAAAATAAAATCCTTGACCTTGCCTGTGGCCGGGGCCGCCATTCAGTGTACCTGAATTCGGGAGGATTTGACGTAACCGGCATTGACCTGTCTCCCAAAAACATTGCTTACGCCCGGCAATATGAAAATGACCGCCTGCACTTTTACGTCCACGACATGCGGGAGCCTTTCCAAGACAATGTATTCTGCCACGTGCTGAATCTTTTCACCAGCTTTGGCTATTTCCGTACGGAAGGCGAGAATGTTAATGTGATCTGTTCGGCCACACGGGCCCTGCGGAAAGGCGGTAAACTGGTTATTGACTTCATGAATACCGACAAGATTATCAGCGGTTTGCAGCCCTACCAGGTAAAGGAGGTAGAAGGCATCCGTTTCCGGATTTCCAAAACGGTGCAGGCCCGGGTTATTGTCAAGGATATTCACTTTGCTGACAAAGGCGGGACGTACCACTTTCAGGAGCGGGTAAAGGCCATTACTTACGAAGATTTTTTGAGTTATTTTGACATGGCTGATCTGGAGGTGCTGCACACGTTCGGCGACTACCACCTCAACCCCTACCACCCCGACACCTCCGACCGGATGATATTCGTGACCCGCAAGCCGGATGGGGAGACTTTCGGGAAGTTGTAACTATTGATACCAACAGGAACAATAGTTATTTTTACAGGATGAGCAACTTGGGGAAATACATCAATCCATTCACTGATTTTGGTTTCAAGAAGCTCTTTGGCACTGAGTTCAATAAGGAACTGCTGGTTGATTTTCTCAATCAGGTGCTGGGCGAGAGGGAGCAGGTCAGGGACCTGACGTACCTGAACACGGAGAAAGGAGGAAGGACCGAACGGGACCGGAAGGCAGTCTTTGACCTTTACTGCGAAAATGAGCAGGGGGAGAAGTTCATCATTGAACTGCAGAATGTGTACCAGCAGTTCTTCAAAGACCGCAGTATCTACTACGCCACCTTTCCCCTCCAGGAGCAGGCTTCCAAAGGCAGAGAGTGGGACTATTGCCTTAAGGCTGTTTACACCTACCTGGAGATGCCTAAATTCAGGAAGCAGGAGGAGGATCTTGTTACCCACTTTGATAAGTGGATGTATGTGCTCCGCAATCTGCCACGCCTGCAGGACCGGCCGCGGAAGCTACAGGAAAAGATATTTGAGAAACTTTTTGCCGAAGCTGAATTAGCCAGACTAACCCCAGAAGATATGAGCACTTACCAGAAAAGCCTCAAAGTGTACCGCGACAACAAGAATACGATGGATTACGCTATAAAAACTGCAGTAGATGCAGCAGTAGATGCAGCTACAAGGCAAAGGAACATTGAAATTGCTCTAGAGCTGAAGAAACTCAACCTGCCCGTTGAGCAGATTGTCCAGGTAACTAAGTTGACCAAGGAGGAAATTGAGAAGCTTTAACATTCTGTAAAGTTTGCCATGCTGACAGAATATTAACTTTATCAGTTAAGCCTGAAAACGTATCGCGATAACAAAAACGCAATGGATTACGCGATCAGCGTCGCTGCTGAAGAAGCCAGACAGAAGGCCCTGCAAGAGGGAGTGCAGCAAGGCTTACAACAGGCAATGCTCAAAGTCGCATCCGAAATGAAAAGGGAAGGAGATTCTGCCGAAAAGATTGCCCGGGTTGCCGGCCTTACAAAAGAGCAGATTGAGAAGCTGTAGCCATTCCCGGGCTTGCCCGGCACAGTACAGTACGACTGCCGGCATCACTTTACCTTTTCATCATTCAGCTATAAAAAAGCCCGGCTGCTGTAGCAGGCCGGGCTGTCAATTTCTTGCGGAGGAGATTTAACCCTGAATGAGTTCGATATCCTCCCCCAGCTGATTCCGGAATTTGTACTCCGTGATTCCCAGTGATGTATCCTGCACGAGCTTGATCCAGGTCTTGTACTTCATAAACCACTTCATCCGCCGGGAGAACATGCCGTTGGTGAAGTAGGCGTGCAGGTAAGGATGCAGCGCAAGACTCACATTCCGCTCATTCTGCTTGGACACGATGAAATCAAGGTGATTTTCGATGATATCCGCTACCAGAATGCTCGCGGTGATTTTGCCGGTACCGCCGCACATGGGGCAGTTTTCGCCAGTGGTAATGTTCAGCTCCGGCCGTACCCGCTGCCGGGTAATCTGCATGAGGCCAAACTTGGAGAGGGGCAGAATCGTGAATTTCGACCGGTCAGTAGCCATCTCCTGCTTCATCCGTTCGTACACCATCCGCTTGTGCTCGGCCCGCTTCATGTCAATGAAGTCGATTACGATGATGCCGCCCATGTCACGCACCCGCAGTTGCCGGCCGATTTCCTTGGCTGCTTCCAGGTTTACGTTCAGGGCCGTGGCTTCCTGGTCGGCTTCGGAGTTGGATTTGTTGCCGCTGTTTACGTCAATCACGTGCAGGGCCTCCGTGTGCTCAATGATCACGTAGCCGCCACCCGGCAAGCTTACTGAACGGCCAAATATGGACTTCAGCTGCTTCTCGATGCCGAAATTTTCGAATATCTTGGTTTTGCCGTTGTAAAACTTCAGGATCTTCTCCTTGTCCGGGGCAATCGTGCGGATGTATTCGCGGATCTCCTCATAAATATCCTTGTCGTCGATGGTAATGCTGTCGAATGTCTCGTTCAGCATATCGCGCAGCATGGAGGAGGCCCGGCTCATTTCGCCGATGATCTTATCACGCGGCTTTGCCTCGCGCAAAGTTTTGATGCCGGTTTCCCACTTATCGACCAGATTCTGCAGATCGCGGTCCAGCTCAGCTACTTCCTTACCTTCGGCAACCGTACGGACGATGATGCCGAAATTCTGCGGTTTGATGGATGACATCAGCCGCATTAACCGCTGTCTCTCGTCTTTTTCGGTGATCTTCTTGGAGATATTGACCGAGTTGGAGAACGGTACCAGCACGATGTAACGGCCGGCAATGGAAAGTTCACAGGACAGACGTGGTCCTTTTGTGGAAATTGGCTCCTTTACTACCTGTACCAGGATGGGTGAATTCTTGGTCAGGACCTGATTTACCTTGCCCATCTTGTCAATCTCAGGTTCCAGGGCAAAGCCGTTCAGTTTATTGGCGTTGTAGCGTTTGGCTACAACCTCCTTCGTAAACTTGTTGAGGGAACTGAAGTTAGGGCCCAGATCAAGGTAGTGCAGAAAAGCATCCTTTTCGTAACCAATGTCCACAAAAGCAGCATTCAGTCCGGGAACCAGCTTTCTTACAGTACCTAAGTAGATATCGCCTACGGTGAAGTTGCCTTCTTTTTCGTCAAGGTGATATTCTACTAAGCGTTTTTCATGTAAAAGGGCTATCCTTCCACCCTTTTGGGTGGAATTGATGACTAGTTCGCTGCTCAAGGCTTTTGGGTGATTTGATGGGAACAGACATACGCATAGTAGGTTAAACCCGTATAACGGGAAATCCTCAGAATAACGGGAAAAAAGAATTTCCAACTATTCAGTTGGAAACCCGCAGTTATTTCTTCTTGTGTCTGTTCTTTCTCAACCGCTTCTTTCTCTTGTGCGTAGCAATTTTATGTCTTTTTCTCTTTTTTCCACAAGGCATAATTGTAATGTTTTCGGGTTAATACTGAATTATTTTAAATTTTTAAGGTATTCTTCTGCCGTAGACCGCATCACGGGGTCAGTGGTATTCTCTTTTATCCCTTGCAAGACCGGTTTTGCTTTTTCAGGCTGCCCCATCTCGGCGTAGCTTATCCCCAGGTAAAACCGGGCTGGCTCATGGGCCGGATCTTTCTGCAGTATCTGCTCAAAGCGTTCTATCGCCTTGTCGTACTGGCCCGAGCGGATCGAGAGCAGGCCGAGGTTGAGCAGGGCGGTCTGGTTGTCCGGGCTCTGCTGCAGGATTTCGCGGAGCATTGAAATGCCCTGCATGGGATTGTCCGTAGTTACGTACGTCATTGCCATGCGGGCTTTGGCATCCAGCTGGTCAGGCTGCCGCGCCAGCACCTTCTGGTAGTAATCACGGGCTTTTTCCCCCATCTGACCCGCTTGTCCGGCGTCGGAGGAGAAATTAAAGGCATCGTAATAAGCATCGCCGGCTTTCAGCAGGTTGTCCGGAGACGGATTGGCCAGTGCCACTACTCCGGTATAGTAGGCGGCGCTGTCGAATTGCGAAAATTGCCGGAAAGTACTGGCCAGCGAGTCCGCAAACTTAACCTTTTTTCCGGTATCACTGCTTTGGGCAAAGCCCAGCCTGAGCCGGCTCAGATCCGCGGCTCCTTCGGCGGGAATATTTGCCAGATGAGCCTCCCCGGCAGCCGCCCCAGCCGCTTCGCTTGTCCGTGCGCCGGTAAGCACTTTGTCCTTGTCAGACACCAACACTTTCGGAAAACTATACAGGAGGCCGCAAAGCGCAACCGATCCTGCCAGTACGATGATCTGTGACTTTTGCATAGTATAAATAGGAAACGTTCCTGCCCGGCAAATGGTGCCACTGGCGGGAACGTTTCATTGCTAGGCGGCAGGCTGCTTGAGCTTCTCGCTGCTCTTAATCTTCTCAACAAAAACTTTGGCAGGCTTAAAGCTGGGAACGTAATGCTCGTCAATAATGATAGCCGTGTTCTTGGAGATGTTACGGGCGATTTTACGGGCACGCTTTTTATTAACGAAGCTGCCAAATCCTCTCACATAAATGTTTTCCCCTTCGGCCATTGCTTGTTTTACCACATTGAAAAAGGCTTCAACAGTATGGGCTACATCAGCCTTATCAATGCCGGTTTTCTGCGCAATCTCGGTGATTACTTCTGCTTTTGTCACTGTACTGAAATTTTAAAAGTTTGTATTATTTAACTGAATTACTCTCAGGGCCCATTTCAGGACTGCAAAATTAGGCCCTCGTGCCTGAATTAAAAAGTAAATCCTTAAAATATAATAGGGTTATTTTAAACCGAATCCTATTTTAATCAGTTACTTACAGGAACAAATGTCTCTGGCTTCCCATTATTCTGCCGGATCCCGGCCATTTCCGGCACCCGAACGATTCGCAGCCCAAATGCTGTGGTAATAATAGAAAAAATTTACTTATCAGTTAATTTTTGTTCTTGACCGACTCCAATACCTTTGCCAGCCAACTGTTGGGCTGGTACACGCGCCACAAGCGTGACCTCCCCTGGCGCCATACCCGTGATCCTTACCTGATCTGGCTTTCGGAAGTGATTCTGCAGCAGACCCGCGTGAAACAGGGCTTGCCTTACTATCAGGCGTTTGCGGAGCGTTTTCCGACCGTGGCTGACCTTGCCCGCGCCGATGAGCAGGAAGTGCTCCGCCTCTGGCAGGGACTTGGCTATTATTCCCGGGCCCGCAACATGCAGCATACCGCCCGGGTAGTGGTGGATCAGTACGGGAGCCGTTTTCCGGATAATTACGCGGGCCTGCTCCGGCTGAAAGGCGTCGGGCCGTATACGGCAGCCGCTATTGCCTCTTTTGCCTACCAGGAACCGGTAGCCGTGCTGGATGGCAATGTTTACCGGGTGCTTTCGCGGCTTTTCGGCATGGAAACCGATATTGCAAGGCCCGAAGCCCGGAAAGTATTTGCGCCGGTGGCCAATGAACTGATATCGCGGGAGGCTCCCGACCTGTACAACCAGGCCATTATGGAGTTTGGCGCTTTGCATTGCACACCGGTTTCCCCGCAATGCATGTTTTGCCCTTTTAATTCATGGTGCAAGGCATTTTTAACGAGCCAGCAAGCCAGCCTGCCAGTGAAATCAAAGAAGGCACCGGTGCGCAACCGCTATTTTCACTACGTGGTTTTCCGGTATGGTGACAGGGCCGGCATGAAAAGGCGGCCGGAGAAGGATATCTGGACCGGACTTTATGATTTTTACCTGACAGAGGCAAGTGAGCCACTTTCGGCGGAAGATCTGCTGCAGCAGGAAGCGCTGAGGCCGTTTGCCGGTTATCTGACGGGGCTGGGCTCGCCGGTAACGGCCACGCACCTGCTCACGCACCAGAAGGTTTTCGCGGCGTTCTGGCAGGTGGAAGTAAGTAACACCGTCAACCCGGAGATTTTTGCCGCAGCCTCAGGAATTGAGTTCTATGAACATACGCAGATACACCATTTGCCCAAGCCGGTAATGATCGATAATTATTTGAAAACCCACCTTTTTTGATTATCTTTATTACTACATTTTAGCAACATTTCCCCCATTCTTATGGCAAGCTACAACAAAATTACCCTGATTGGTAACGTAGGCAAGGACCCCGAAATCCGCAGCATCAGTGCTGATAAAAAAGTAGCGGATATCTCCATTGCAGTCAATGATTCCTACCGGGATGCCAAGGGCCAGCAGCAGGAAAAGACCGAATGGTTCCGGATTTCTTTCTGGAATCAGAAGGCTGAAGTAATTGAAAAATACGTCCGCAAGGGGCAGCAGATTTATGTGGAAGGCCGCCTGAGGGTACGTACCTATACGGACAAGGAAGGCAAGGAGCGTTACTCGCTGGAGGTGGTCGCGCAGGATTTTACGCTGCTGGGCAGTCGCCAGGCAGAAGGCGAAATGAGCGGCGCGGGCAACTCCGGCTACGGCAATACCAATTCAAATGCCGGTGCAAACGCCTACTCCAACCGGCAGGCTCCGCGTGAAATGACGCCTTCGCTCCCGGCTGGTGACGAAACGGACGATCTGCCGTTCTGATCAGTGTTTCACCTAAACCTGCCCCTTTGAGTAGTACCAGCGATCCCGGCGATCCTCTTCTGTACTGGGTGCTTGCGGCCATTCCCGCAGGCACCTCTTTCTTTTATACCCTGCTGTCAATCCTGCTGGTGGGCCTGCTGGTTCTGTCGGCACTGTTTTCCGGTGCCGAGGCCGTCTTCTTCTCGCTGTCTCCCGATGATGTCAGCCGCCTCCGTGCGGGCCGGTCCTCCGCCGGCCGCCTGTCGGCCCGTCTGCTGGAGCGTCCCCGCAACCTGCTCGCAACCATCCTGATCACCAACAGCCTGGTGAATATCAGCATTATCGTGGTAAGTGCCTATCTGACCTGGAGCCTGCTGCAATCAGTAGGACTGGGTGGCTGGCTGCTCCTGTTTGTTACGCTGCTGGTGTCGTTCAGCATCGTATTTTTCGGAGAAGTGCTGCCCAAAGTGTACGCCAGCGAACGAAAATATCCCTTTCTTCGTACTACGGCGCACCTTTTGTCCGGTGCCACGGTGGTTTTCCGGCCGCTGTCGTGGTTACTGGTCAGCACCACGCAGTACGTGGAAGCCTACATTCACAAAAAGGGCTACAAAATTACGGTGGATGAACTCAATCAGGCCCTTGAGCTGTCCACGGGTGCCAATACGACCTCCGGCGAACAGGAAATCCTGCGCGGAATTGTCAATTTCGGTACCATTTCGGCCCGCCAGATCATGCAGCCGCGGGTGGATATCAGTTCGGTATCAGCCGGACTTACCTTTCACGAACTGATGGACCGGATCAATAAATCGGGGTATTCACGCATTCCGGTTTACGAAGAATCAGTTGACCAGATCAAAGGAATTCTTTACATCAAGGACCTGCTGCCGTACCTGGATGAAGAGGAGGAATTTGTATGGCAAAACCTGATCCGGCCCCCGTATTTTATTCCGGAGAACAAACGGATCGACGGACTGCTGCGCGATTTTCAGTCACGGCGCGTACACATGGCCATTGTGGTCGATGAATACGGCGGTACTTCGGGGCTGGTCACCCTGGAAGATATCATCGAAGAGATTGTCGGCGAGATCCATGACGAGTTTGATGAAGAAAGTAAATCCATCATGCAACTGGATGAGTATACTTACGTGTTTGAGGGAAAAGTCTCGCTGAACGACTTTTGCCGCGCCCTTGATGTAGACCCGGAATGGTTTGAAGAGGTACGCGGCGACAGCGAATCGCTGGGTGGCCTGCTGCTCGAAATGTTTTCCGGACTTCCGGCGGTAGGGGAGCGGACGACGTTTGAGCAGTTTACCTTTACCATCATGTCCGTCGATTCTAAGAAGATCCGGCGGGTAAGGGTTGTATTACAGCCCCCGGTAATCAATGAGAGACCGGCAGGCATTGACAGGAAGAAAAACGATTTGTAGCCTATAAAATATTTTGGTATGATTCATTATCAGCAGTTTATACTGGACAATGGCCTGAAGGTGTACGTGCATGAAGACCACACTACGCCCATCGCCGCGGTCAATCTTCTCTACAATGTAGGCTCCCGCGACGAGGAGGGGCACAAAACCGGCTTTGCCCATTTGTTTGAGCACCTGATGTTCGGCGGCTCAAAGCACATACCCGTTTACGATGAGCCGCTGCAGCGGGTAGGAGGGGAGAACAACGCCTTTACCTCGCCCGATATCACCAACTACTACATCACGTTGCCGGCAGTGAACCTCGAAACGGCTTTCTGGCTGGAATCTGACCGGATGCTGGGGCTGTCATTCGATCCGCGGGTGCTGGAAGTACAGCAGAAGGTGGTCGTGGAAGAATTCAAGCAGCGTTACCTGAATCAGCCTTACGGCGACGTGTGGCTCCGGCTACGGCCGCTTGCCTACAAGGTACACCCGTACCGCTGGGCCACCATAGGCAAGGAGATCAGCCACATTGAGGAGGCGACTATGGACGATGTCCGGGCCTTTTTCTACAAATTTTACATTCCCAACAACGCCGTTCTGGTGGTGGCCGGCCCGGTGAAGCCCGAAGAAGTGAAGCGGCTGGCCGAAAAGTGGTTTGGCCCCATCCCGGCCGGAAAACCCTACTACCGGCAGCTTCCGCAGGAGCCACCGCAAAAAGAATTCCGCACCGGCGAGGTGGAGGCAAGTGTACCGCTGGATGCGATTTACAAGACTTTTCACGTGGCGGGTAAGCCTTCGGATGCTTATTTTGCGGCCGATCTGCTCAGCGATTTGCTGGGAAGAGGCAAATCATCGAGGTTATACGAACGGCTGGTGAAGGATCAGCAGCTGTTTAACAATATCAGTGCCTACGCGACCGGCTCCATTGACCCGGGCCTGCTCGTGATTCAGGGTCAGCTGAATGGTGGCGTAACCATCGAAAGGGGAGAAGCGGGAATCAATGCCATACTGGAAGAAATCATGCAGGATGGCGTGCCGGAGCCGGAGCTGAACAAGGTTAAGAACCAGGCAGAGTCCACGCTGGTATTTTCGGAGGTGGAACTGCTGAACCGCGCCATGACGCTTGCCTTTTATGCCAACACCGGCCACCCTGAAGGCGTAAATCAGGAAGGCGAAAAGCTGCAGGCCGTCACGCCGGACCAGATAAAGGCTACGGCCCGGCAGGTATTGAGCCGGGACAATACCTCTACACTGTACTACCGGGCCACAAAATAGAACGCGGTTATTTACCGGCTGCTTTCCTGAAGCTTCCCGGAGTGAAACCTCCGGGAAGTTTTTAATTTTTGAGCATATCTTGCAGAAAAGTGGACCATCTGGCTGCAGTTATAGCGCCTCACCGGCAAAGTCACGAGGTGGTCCAGGCGAGGACGCCTGAACCAGGTACTGAAATATTCCAGCAGCTGAATTAACCGCTAACAGGCTAATTACTAACCGCTACTACTATGAAAATCAGGATTGGTCAGGGGTATGATGTGCATACTTTGCAGGAAGGACGACCCTTTGTACTGGGCGGCATTCATATTGAGCACACCCACGGACCCTCCGGCCACTCAGACGGCGATGCGCTGATCCACGCCATCTGCGACGCTTTGCTGGGTGCCGCTAATTTAAGAGACATCGGCTACCACTTCTCCGACAAGGACCCGCAGTACAGGAACATGGACAGCAAAATATTTCTGAAAGGAGTAATCGGAATGGTACGCGACTGCGGCTACGAAATCGGTAACATTGATGCTACGGTTGTGCTGGAAATGCCGAAGGTAAACCCGCACGTGCCGCAGATGCAGCAGGTAATGGCCGAAGTGCTGGCCATCCGGCCGGAAGATATTTCCATCAAAGCCACCACTTCGGAAAAAATGGGCTTTGTGGGTCGTGCCGAAGGAATAGCGGTATATGCGGTAGCACTGGTTTATAAAATTCTCGACGGCAGTGCCCGGATCTGATCTGGTTCAGGCCGTGAGCTAAGACAGAGTTGATGAGTTCTAAACGTTATTTATAAGACTTGTTTGTATTTGATAGTCAATGGGTTGTTTAATAACCACCCCTGTCCCCTCCTTCAAAAGGAGGGGACAGGGGTGGTCTTCTCTTGCCAAGTATAACTTGCTCATGATCAAAGGCAAACAAGTCTATAGTTTGGAACATTGAATGATCTTAGAGAATGAAGTTATTCTGATGAATTCTTCGAAGGCTGCGGCTTTGGCTTCCAGTTGTAGATATAAGTCCCTCTAACCCTCACAGTAAAGCGGTGAAATGCCAATGGTAATCCTTTTCCGCGTAACATCAGTTACGTGGAAAATCTGACAAACAGGGAATAATGATAATTTGGCAATACAAACCTGAAATTTGTATTGCCAAATTATGTGTAAAGGGGCATTCAAGATAGTTGATTTAATTTTTATAGATAATTTGCAAGTAGCATTCATAATTAATATTTTAAGTACCCGAGCAGAAGTAATCAGGTATTTTAAAATTTAAAACCATGACGTCAACTTATTCAAAGTCAGAAGATTACCCGATAATTCAAAATTTAAAATTGCGCAGCTACTTAATTTGTTATTTATGAGAAGTGTATTATTTATTATACTCACTCTAGCGTCCTGCCTCCTTCAAGCACAGACTATGAAGGGCTCTTGGCTACTTGGTGGCAATGCGCACATAAGATATGAACTGGATGCTGGTCCAAAGGGGTGGAATGCCAATTTGAACCCCAATGTAGGGTATTTTATAAGTAACAATATTGTACTGGGATTAGGTATACCTCTGAGATTTTTATCCTCAAAAAGCACGGGTAGTTCGAGGATAATTGGTTTTGTAGACGGGCAGCAGGTTGAAATCAGCAGGACAGTGCAGTCGGAACTAGGGATAGCTCCTCTTGTACGGGGATATATTGGTGGGGGTAAGCTGCGACCTTTCTTGCAGACTCAGGTCGCCCTTCTGAGGCAGATGGATAAGGTGTTGTATCAAAGTATTCCAGAAAGTCGCTCTGTGCGAATAGGCGCAGCTATTTCTGGTGGCCCGGGCCTTGCATATTTTATCAGTGAAAATACCAGTGTCGAAGCTTCGCTCAATGCTGTGTATAACGACGACATAGAACGGCTATTTCCGCCTACAAGCATTGGATTGTATTTTGGCTTACAATTTTATCTGCCCAAATAATGAGGTTCATAAGGTTTATAAGCTTTTTTATACCGCTGTGTTTTTTAAAAACAGCGGCCCTCATAGCTCAAACCATTAGTGGTTTTGTGACAGACAGTACTTCCGGCGAAGCCTTGATAGGGGCAAGCCTCTACGAGACACGTTCACAACGCGGATCCGTAACCAATAAGTACGGCTTTTACAGCATTCCGCTGGTGAAGGGGGACGGGCAACTAAAGGTAAGTTACTTAGGGTATAAAACAGTTGTGTTCAATTTAACCAATGCCAGGGATACTGTTTTAAATGTAAAACTCAGCCAGGTAGCGCAAACCCTGGCAGAGGTAAATGTTACCGATAAGATCAGCCAGCAGGAAGCTCCGCTCGGGCTGCTGAACCTGCCTGTTGAACGGTTGAAAAGCATCCCGGTACTCTTTGGGGAGCCAGACCTGATTAAGGCATTGGCCCTCACCCCAGGTGTAAGCACTGGCCTGGAAGGGACTTCCGGGTTGCTTGTGCGTGGTGGCACCCAGGATCAGAATCTGATCTTGCTCGACGAAGCAACCGTCTATAACATGTCGCATCTGTTCGGTCTGGTCTCATCCGTTAACCCCGATGCTATCAAGAATGTGGACCTATACAAAGCCGGCTTTCCAGCCCGGTACGGCGGTCGGCTCTCCTCAGTACTCGATATTACAATGAAGGAGGGTAACAATCAGTCCCGTAAGGGTGAGTGGAGCATCGGTTTGCTCAGTTCGCGGTTCTTGCGCGAAGGTCCTGTAAGCAAAAGACTCAGGAACAGGACCTCATACCTTTTTACGGCCCGGGCGTTTTATCTGGGGTTGTTTACACTACCCAGTTACATTGCCTACAAAATTGGGCGTGAAAACCGTTTTGTCACCTATTGGATGTACGACGCAAACCTTAAGATTAACCACAAGTTTCGGGACGGCAGCCAGTTCTTTCTAAGTTTCTACCGTGGAAATGATTTTTACCAGGCTGGGGAAGGAGATTCAAAGCAACGTTCTGAGTTTGGCCTTGACTGGGGTAATACTACTGCAACGGCGCGCTACGTAAAGCCGCTTACCTCCAAACTCTTCTTCCGGTCTGTACTGACACGTTCAGGCTACCAATATGGAATAGACATTCAAGGGTATACCCGACAAGAAGATAAGATGGTACGGGACAATTTTTTCTCCTCCAGACCAAGCATCCGCGATTGGACACTAAAGACTGGATTTGATTACTACCCGGTAAGTAATCATCAGGTCAGGGTGGGTTGGGAAGGTAGTATTCACCGGTATCAACCTGCCAATATTCGTACAAGTTACGAAGTGAATCAGCAAACCCTGATTTTGATTAATGCACCCATTGTAGCAAAAGAGGGGAGTGTTTTTATTGAGGATGAAGCAAGTATAACCCCTTGGATTAAAACCAATATTGGTTTAAGAAGCACCCTTTTCAATGTAGAAGGAAAGCACTACACTTCGCTGGAGCCCAGAGTAACGGCTAACATATTATTGCCTCACTACTTTACAGTGAAAGGTGCGTACAGCCAGAGTCGTCAGTTCATTCACTTGCTGTTGAATAACGGAGTAGGTTTACCCAATGATATCTGGGTACCGGCTACCCGCCAGGTTCCCCCGCAATACGCTCGGCAGATCGCATTCGGACTCACCAAAATGTTGCCTGAAATATATTTAGAGGTAAGCCTGGAAGGCTATCATAAGGATATGTCCGGGCTGATTGACTATAAGGATGGTGTTAATTACTTAACCAATTTCAACGAGACTTGGCAAGAAACAATTGTTAAAGACGGCAAAGGAGAGGCATATGGCCTGGAGTTGTTTATAAATAAAACCAAAGGCAGGTTGAACGGATGGCTGGCTTACACATTGGCCTGGAATAACCGGAGATTCAGTTCCATTAACGCTGGTAACTGGTACCCAGCCTCGTTCGATCGGCGTCACAATATTGCTATTACCGGCCTCTATGAAATAACCCCTAACGTAAATCTAGCCGTCAACTGGGTTTACCAGTCAGGGTCGCCTGTAACCGTTCCGGTGGCCGTCAGAGAGGACTTTGAACTAGGTTTTCCGGTATTTATATACCGGGAGCGGAATAATTTCCGCATGCCAGCTTACCATCGGATGGATTTAACGTTTAACTTCACTCATACCACTCGCCGAAACAGAGTCGCAACCTGGTCAGCGGGAGTTTATAATGTATATAATAAGGCTAATCCCTTTTATGTAGATGTACGCAGAAGTATGATCAGGGAGAACAGCCAGGTAGCTGGCTCTCCGACAACTGGAGTAAATAATACTCTAAGGGTGGGTTCTTTTCTGCCTATACTTCCTTTTGTTAGCTATTCAAAGAAAATCAAGTAGGTATGGATAAGGTTAGAACTGTATTGGCAGGATTATTAATAATCGTATGCCAAGGGTGCCAGAGAGATTTAGGTGTTGAACTGCCTTATGAAGGAAACCGCCTGGTTGTTTTTGGATTGATCTCGGCTGACAGTGTAGTGTCGGTCAGAATTGACAAGACAGCTCCTCCCACGGGTGTTTTTCTGTACAGCGATAGTGTATCTGATGCAACAGCAACACTTTTTGAGGATGGCGTTTTCGTGGAGAACCTTAATTACATTGGTAAAGAAACTTACCGCTCACCTAGTGGATTCAAACCCAAGGCAGGAAAAGCATATTTCCTGAAGGTAACTGTAGATGGCTTTCCGCCGGTTGAAACCGAACCTGAAGTAGTACCTTCCGAAGTAAAAATTGAGGGGTACGTTTTTGGTGATACCATTGATAATATCTTTACCGGAGAGGCGCGGCGACTAACGTTCACCTTTAGCGATGAGCAGAAAGAAGGAGATTTTTACAATGCACATATTGTCGGGCAGTACAAGGGAAATTTAGTGACACTTAATACTTTCGTGGCCGGTCGGCCTCTTGAAGCTTCTGAAGACCTTTGCGGTTTTCGCAGTGAGAACAACCGATACGTTCTACAGGACATTTGCTTCAACGGACAGCTTTTTTCTTACAATTTAGGAGTGGCTACAGGAGGCTCACTGCAAGAGTTTAAAGGCCCCGGTGAACGTCCTCGGGGACAAGTCAAATGCGACAAAATTCTGCTGCGACTAATGAAGATTTCCAAAGCTTACCGGGATTATCTATTTGTAGCAGACCGGGAGCAGGAGGGATTTTTTAGTGCTTTTACTATCCCCATCCGTGAATTTACCAATATAAAAGGCGGATACGGACTATGGGCTGCTTACAGCGAGGACGTAGTGGATGTATTGAAATAGGCGGTACAGGCAAAGTTAAGTAGGCGAGCAAAAGTTTTTGGGTATTTTCGGGGAAAAAGGATTTCAGGATGCGGTTTGTAAAACTAACTCAGGAGCAGCAGGAACAATTGGAGAGACTCTACCGGGAGAGTGACAATCACCGGGAACGGCAACGGGCTCAGGCCCTGCTGTTAAGTAACCGGGGCTATAGAATGGAGCAGTTAGCCGATTTGTTCTCCGCAGACAGGGACACGGTCAGCAACTGGTTTGGCAGTTGGGAGAAACAGCAGGAAAAACAGGAGATCAGTTTGCTGGACCAGCACGCAACCTACGGGAGAGCCACTTTTACGGGGGAATACCAGCTCTCTTCCAGCTTACTGTCGAGTTGCATAAGAAGTCTGTTGGAGTCTTTTGTTAAGCCTTTTATCGGGCAGAACCGCATAGGAGGCTGTTTTTGTTATCTCTTCGTGGGTGTACATGCCCTTCATACTCACTTTTATATTTGTGGGTAATCAATAGAGTTTAAACTCTCTCCTATGGAGATGAAGGGACTATTCTAACCCTTACCGGGTATTGTACCGGATGGGCACTACCCAATGCACGGCAATAGGTCAGCGCTTTTATTCCCCCCTTTGAATATGGGTTTCTTTTCTAACTTCTCACAAAGGGTAAGGCTGGTCCGCTGGGCCAGCACAGGGTCTGTGCAAAGGATCAGGCATCCAATCACGATAATCCAAAATATTCTCATGCTTCTGAATCCCCTCAGATAATCATTCCGGCGGCTACAGTTTCGTTGGTAAACTCATCCACCAGAATCAGGCTGCCGGTACTGCGGTTGCGGCTGTAGGAGTCGTAAAACAGCGGCTGCGTCGTGCGGATCAGCACCCGGCCGATTTCGTTCATCCCGATGGTACGGTCCTCTTCTACGCGGTGCAGGGTATTGATATTCACCTTGTAACGCACATCCTTTACAATGCAGCGGGCATCCCGGGTGGAGTGTTTGAGGCCGTACTTGCCGTCGGGTTGCAGCTTCTTGTCGTTCAGCCAGCAGATCATAATCTCAATATCCTGCCCCATCTGCGGCTGGTTGTTGGGTTTTACGATCATATCGCCCCGGCTGATGTCAAGCTCATCTTTCAGCGTCATCACCACCGACATTGGCGGAAATGCTTCGGTTACCTGGCCACCCATGGATTCAATGCTCTTGATGGTGGTCGTAAAGCCGGAAGGCAGGGCCATCACCTCGTCACCCGGCTTAAATACACCGCCTTCTACCCGGCCGGCATACCCCCGGAAGTCGTGGTAGTCATCGGACTGGGGGCGGATTACCCACTGCACTGGAAAGCGGCTGTCTACCATGTTGTGGTCGCTGCCGATGTGGACGTTTTCCAGCGTATACAGCAGCGTGGAGCCCTCGTACCAGGGCATTTTCACAGACCGGTCCACTACATTGTCGCCGTGCAGGGCACTGATCGGGATGTAGTGAATGTCAGGCACGGATAGTTTGGAAGCAAACGTCTGAAATTCGATCTTGATCTGCTCAAACCGCTCCTGACTGTATTCCATCAGGTCCATTTTGTTGACGCACAGCACCAGGTGCTTGATCTGCAGCAGGGAAGCAATAAAAGCGTGGCGGCGGGTTTGCTCCACTACACCGTGCCGGGCATCTACCAGCACAATGGCAAGGTTGGCGGTAGAGGCGCCGGTGACCATGTTGCGGGTGTACTGAATGTGTCCCGGGGTGTCGGCAATAATGAACTTCCGCCTTGGCGTGGCAAAATACCGGTAGGCTACGTCAATGGTGATGCCCTGCTCCCGCTCCGCCCGCAGTCCGTCGGTGAGCAGCGCCAGATTCACGTACCCGTCGCCGCGCTGGAGACTGGTCCGTTCGATGGCCTCCAGCTGATCTTCAAATATGGATTTTGAATCGTACAGGAGCCGGCCGATCAGGGTGCTTTTGCCGTCGTCTACGCTGCCGGCGGTGGTGAAGCGGAGCAGGTCCATCTGGTTGTACTGGGATACAGCTGTCATGGCTATTGGTGGTAAATGCTGAATGCTAAAGGTTAAATGAAAAGAACCCGAACGGCTTGGTTTGAATGATCCGCTCTGAAACCATTGAGCATTTACCATTCAAAATTTAACATTCCCCTAGAAGTACCCCTGTTTCTTGCGGTCTTCCATGGCGGCCTCCGAACGTTTGTCATCTGTGCGGGTGCCACGTTCGGTCTGGCGGGCGGAGGCTACTTCGGCAATGATTTCTTCCAGATCGGCAGCTGATGAATCCACTGCACCGGTGCAGGTCATGTCGCCGACCGTACGGAAGCGTACCTGCCGTTCTTCGTATGCTTCCCCACCCAGCAGGGTAATATAGGGCGACCGGGCCAGTAGGGTACCGTTGCGGTTGACCACGGCCCGGCGGTGCGTGAAATAAATGCTGGGAATTTCCAGCCCTTCCTGGGCAATGTACTGCCACACGTCCATTTCAGTCCAGTTGCTCAAGGGGAATATGCGGAAGTGCTCTCCGCTATGTTTGCGGCCATTGAACAGGTTCCACAATTCGGGACGCTGGTTTTTGGGGTCCCACTGCCCGAACTCGTCGCGGTGCGAGAAGAAACGTTCCTTGGCCCGGGCTTTCTCTTCGTCGCGGCGGGCTCCGCCAAAGGCAGCGTCGAACCGGAATTCCTCAACGGCATCGAGCAGCGTAATGGTTTGAAGGCCATTCCGGCTGGGATTTGGTCCTTTTTCCTCTACCGCCCGGCCCTTGTCAATGGATTCCTGCACGTGTCGTACCAGCAGACGGGCACCCGTCTGCTCCACCAGCTTGTCGCGGAAGGTGATGGTTTCTTCGAAGTTGTGCCCGGTGTCAACGTGAAGCAGCGGAAAAGGAAATTTTGCGGGCCAGAAGGCCTTCTGCGCCAGGCGAACCATTACAATGGAGTCCTTACCGCCGGAGAACAGCAGCACGGGACGCTCAAACTGGGCCGCCACTTCGCGCATGATGTAGATGGCCTCAGATTCAAGTTGCTTCAGGTGGGATAAGCTGTAGGATACCATTATCGGATGAAGATGTACGGGCAAACAAATTTAAAGGCTGATTGCTGGATAGCTGGCAACAAAAAGCACCGGGAGCCAGCTTTGATTACGCCTGTGTGTCTGTAAACCAAAAGGTAATCAGGCGTTTAACGGTTCTGGCTTACAATCGGCAGCAGCGCATTCAGGATGCGCTTTTTACAGCTTTCCACATCCTGCTGATCGGTTCTCACCTCCAGAAAGGGATTTTCCGGTGCCTCAAAAGGAGAACTGACGCCGGTAAAGTTAAGGATCTCGCCCTGCCGGGCTTTGGCGTACAATCCCTTTACATCCCGCTCCTCGCAGGTTTCGAGAGGCGCATTCACGTAAATCTCATAAAAATCGTGCTTGCCGATAATCACGCGGGCCATATTCCGGATGCTGGCCGTGGGACTGATAAAAGAGCAGATCGTGATCAGACCGCCTTCCAGCATGAGTCTGGCGGCTTCGGCCGCCCGGCGGATGTTTTCGAGGCGGTCTTCCTCGCTGAAGCCCAGGTTCTTGTTGAGGCCCGACCGCAGGTTGTCGCCGTCCAGCAGATAGGTGAGAAAGCCCCGTTCGTGCAGTGCCTGCTCCAGTGCCCTTGCCAGCGTACTTTTTCCCGAACCCGACAGGCCCACCAGCCAAAGTACCATTGCCTTCTGCCTCAGCAGCTTTTCCTTGTCGTGCCGCGACAGCACCGAATCAAAAATAGGATGTATGTTCTCCAATTACGTAAATGGCTAAATGAATATGGACCCGCGGTATCTGATCCGCCCGGGAAGGCGTCCGGAGGATGATCTCCGCAAAAATAGGATTATTTCACTTACTCAATAGTCCCGATAGAATTAAGTAGTTTTACAAGCCTGATTTAATAGTTTTTTAAACATTTTGATCCATCTGCCAACTATCAGAGACTTAGCCGTGCGGGCCGGAGAGAAAATTATGGAAGTTTATCAACTCCATGACTTTTCGGCAGTTACGGAAGTCAAAGCTGATCATTCTCCCCTCACCATAGCCGATAAAGCCGCGCACCAGATCATTTCCGAAGGACTGGTCAGTCATTATCCGGAGATTCCGGTCTGGTCGGAAGCAGGGCGCAGCATTCCGTACGAAGAGCGGCGGGCGTGGACGCAGTTCTGGCTGGTGGGCCCGCTGGACGGCAGCTGTGAAGTTTTAAACCGCTACGGCGAATTTACCGTAAATATCGCTTTATTAGAAGGCCGGAAGCCTGTAATGGGAGTGATTTACGTACCGGCAACGGGGATGTTGTACTACGGCCACGCCGGAGAAGGCGCATTCCGGCAGGCATCCGGTGAGCCACCCGTTGCCATCCGGGTAAGCGGCGACACGGAAAAACGCACCGGAGTAGGCAGCCGTTCGCACAGTAGTCCCGAAGAGGCAGCTATTTTTAGGAACAACCGGGTTGAAGATTTTATTGCCGTTGGCAGTTCGCTGAAGTTTTGCCTGATTGCCGAAGGGAAAGCCAATTTCTATTACCGGTCCGGCCCTACCATGGAATGGGATACCGCCGCCGGACAGGCTATTGTGGAGGCAGCCGGGGGCCGCGTGACCGACAGTAAGGGTAATTATCTTACGTACACAAACCTTCACCCCTGAATACCAGTTTTATTTGCACGGGATTTTAGAGACGTAGCGGAATGAACATAGAAATACGAACAACTCAGGACGGATCACATACCTTATATAATTTCGACCTGAACGAAAATTACCATTCTATTTTCGGCGCGCTGGACGAATCGGCTCATGTATTCATTGAAGCCGGTCTGAAGCCGGTTCTGGGCGCGAAAAACGGTATTTTTGTTCTGGAAATAGGATTTGGCACCGGACTGAATGCCTGGCTGAGCCTCTGCGAAGTTGAAAATACCGATAAGCTGATTACTTACATCGCGGTGGAGCCGTATCCGGTGCCCGGACACGTAGCCCAGCAGCTGAACTACCCGGAACTGGCCGGTAAGGATGATTCGCCCCTGCACCAGCTTTATCAGCGCATCCACGACACCCAGTGGGGCACCACCCACATCATCGCACCGCAGTTTCACCTGCGGAAACTGCCGCATCCGGTTGAGCATTTCAAGCCTTACTGGTTATTTGACCTGATTTATTTTGATGCCTTTGCCCCGACCAAGCAGCCCGAAATGTGGGACCGGGCCATTCTGGAAAAAATTTACGACATCACCGTACCCGGCGGCGTGCTGGTGACCTACTGCGCCAAGGGGCAGTTTAAGCGTGACCTGAAGGAAATAGGCTGGCAGGTAGAAACCCTGCCAGGCCCTACCGGTAAACGCGAAATGACCAGAGCCTACAAACCGGTGCATTAATCGGCAAATGCTCCTTTTGCAGGTATGTTTTTTCAGAAAGAAGCAAATTATTTGCATAATATTGTGAAAAAATCCTTTTTTGGCTGGGCTTTTATCTATTCATTTAATAAACCACACCCCCAATATGTTTCTTGATAAATCCGCACGCATAGTCTGCCTGATTGCCGTATGGGCGTTTGCCGCCTGCTCTACCGGAGAGAATTCGGGAGATACAGCTCAGGATACTGCCACTACTGCTGCTATGGACACCGCCACCGTATCGGCCACCACTACCAGCACCACCGATAGCAAAGTGCTGGGTGGCTTGCCGCCCACTTCGGAGGTACCCGCCATGCTGCAACTGTCGGGCGCTGATTTTAATCCTTCGCTGGTAAACTCCGCCGGCAAAGCCACCGGCTACACCACTACAACGGACAAAGCTGCACTGAACCTTGGCGTATACGCCACTGATATCGGTTACCTGAGCGTATATGACAAGACGCAGGACGTAATCACCTACCTGAAGTCAGCCGAAAAGCTGGCCAATCACCTTGGGCTCAACAATACCTTCGGTACCGAAATGCAGCAGCGGTTCCAGCGGAATCTCAACAACAAAGACTCTCTGGTGAAGATTGTGGATGAAAGCATGAACTACGTAAACTCCTTACTGAAAGAAGGCAACCGCGACGCTACTGCCGCACTGATCGTAACCGGCAGCTTCATAGAAGGCCTGCACGTTTCAACCGGACTAGTGGAAAAATACCCTAAAAATGTCCCGTCCGATGTGCGTAACCAGACGCTGACCCAGCTGATCGTGAGCATTACCAGGCAGGAACAATCACTGGACGACCTGATCAATATCCTGCAGGAAGTGAAGTCAGATCCGCAGGCGGCCGCATATCTGACCCAGATGCAGGACCTGAAGAAGCAGTTTGAAGCCCTGAACCTCGACGAACAGATCCGCAATAACCGCGGTGACCTGATGATCAACGACAAGACGCTGACCGGCATCTCGGCCAAAGTGAAGCAGATCCGTAGCCGGATCGTAGGGTAACGGGTTACCGGACCGGCTGAATTTGACCCGGGGTCACTAGCCTGATTCTTTTCTTATTTGTATTTTTAAGGTTGGAGGAAATAAAAAATTCCTTCAACCTTTTTTTTTAAATTTTGCCCAAAGCCTTTACCTGTACGGGTCTCCGGAAAGGCGGAGCCGCTCAGGTACCTGACAAGTTTTATCCTAACGCATATTTAACGTGAACGAACAGGTACTCCGGGCCATTATTCACCTGCTTGCCATCAGTGTTACCATTGACGGCGTTGCCCAGGAAGAACGCGACACCATACGTAAGTTTCTGTACGAGAATGTAGACGATGATTCGGTAGCCAAATACCTGCGGCTGTTTGACGAGTATGTACGCAACTCCACCGCCCACCCCGACGACCCGCGGGAGATTGAATACATCTGCGCCCAGATCAATACGGAGCTGGAAATGCAGCAGAAAGTAATCATCCTGCTACGCCTGATTGAACTGGGGCTGGCCGATAACAATTTTTCTTCCGCCGAAGAAACCTTCCTTTGGCAGGTGTGCGAAGAACTGCACATCGGCAAGTCCACCTACGCTTCCATCCGTCATTTTGTGGAAACGCGCGACATCTACAGCGTTCCTTCGGACAATATTCTGATCATTGATTCGCACGAGCCCACGGAAGGGTTTACCAGAAACTACATTCAGAAGCCCAAGATCCGGAGTACCCTGGGCGTGCTGCGGCTGCCGGAGGTAGATATGTATCTGGTGGGGGCCGCCTATCCGGCAATTGATGTGTACCTGAACGGCCACCGCCTCAAATCACATTACGTAGCTCCGCTCACAAGCGGCAGCGTGATCCGCGCTTCGGGCGAAACCGTTTTTTACAGCGACATCATCGGTCACTTCCTGAAGTCAGAGCGTAAACAGCGCATCACCTTTGAAGCCCGCAACATCAATTACTTCTTTCCGAATGGAAAGCAGGCCCTGCACAACATCAATATTGCTGAAGAAGCCGGTACGCTGGTGGCGATTATGGGTTCCAGCGGCTCAGGGAAGTCAACGCTGCTCAACGTGCTGAACGGCAACCTGGAGCCCCAGACTGGTAAGGTGCTGGTAAACGGCCTCGATATTTACCACCAGCGGGATCAGGTGAGCGGCGTAATCGGCTACATTCCGCAGGCTAACTTCCTGATCGAGGAACTAACCGTCTACGAAAATTTCTACTACACGGCCAAACTCTGCTTCGCCAACCTGTCGGATTTTGGCGTGGACCGGCTGGTGGTGCAAACCCTGCGCAGCCTCGGCCTGTACGAAGTAAAGGATCTGAAAGTAGGCACTCCGCTGGAGAAAACCATCAGCGGGGGCCAGCGGAAGCGGGTAAATATTGGTCTGGAACTGCTCCGGCAACCTTCGGTGATGTTTGTGGATGAACCCACATCGGGCCTTTCGTCGCGCGACTCGGAGAACATCATGGACCTGCTGCGCGAACTGACCATGATGGGCAAGCTGATTTTTGTAGTCATTCACCAGCCCTCCTCCGACCTGTTCAAGATGTTCGACAAGCTGCTCGTGCTGGACACGGGCGGCTACCCCGTGTACTACGGCAACCCGGTGGAGGCAGTGGTGTATTTCAAGACGCTGGTCAATCAGGTAGACCGGGACATGAGTGCCTGCATTGAGTGCGGCAATATCAACCCGGAGCAGGTTTTCAATATCATCGAAAGCCACGTAGTGGATGAATACGGTCGCGTGACGGGTGAGCGGCGGGTGTCGCCCCAGCGGTGGTACGCTTTTTTCAGGGAGCACATCAAAATACCGAAGCTGGACCCGGCCCGCGAGAAGCCGGTACACACGCTGGACATCCCCTCGCGGTTCAGCCAGTTTATGCTGTTTTCGTCGAGAGACTTCCTGGCCAAACTCAGCAACCGCCCCTACATGGTGATCAACCTGGTGCAGGCTCCGCTGCTGGCGTTTATTCTGGCGTACATCGTGCGGTTTTACCATGTAGACGAACTGACGGGCCGCAGCGAATACATCTTTGCCGAAAACGTAAACATTCCGGCGTTTATCTTCATGAGCATCATCGTGTCGCTGTTCATGGGCCTGACCATCAGTGCCGAAGAAATCATCAAAGACGCCAAGACGCTTAAGCGGGAAGCCTTCCTGAACCTGAGCCGGACCAGCTACCTGTTTTCTAAAATGCTGATTCTGTTTTGTTTTTCGGCTTTCCAGTCGTTTCTGTACGTGCTGATCGGCAACTGGATCGTGGGCATACAGGGCCTGAACCTTACCTACTGGCTGGTGCTGTTTACCTGTTCCTGCTTTGCCAATATGCTGGGGCTGAATATTTCGGCTACCTTCAATTCGGTGATTACCATTTACATCCTGATTCCGGTACTGCTGATTCCGCAGCTGATCCTTGGTGGCGTGGTGATCAAGTTCGACGAAATGAACCCGATGATGAGCCGGCAGGGCGAGGTACCCATTCTCGGCGATATAATGGCTTCCCGCTGGGGGTTTGAGGCGCTGCTGGTAAGTCAGTTTAAGGATAATGCCTTTGAAAAACAGTTTTATAATCTGGATAAGCAGGTTGCCAATGCCGATTACAAGAAAACGTATTACCTGCCCACGCTGAGTTCCAAGCTGGAGTATTGCAGTGATGTGGAAGCCGCGGCGGATCAGAAGGCCTACCCGAAATACGCCGAAAACTTGTTGCTTCTCCGCAACGAACTGACCAAGGAGATGAAATCTAATCCGGCATTGGGCAAAGTGCCGCTCGGGAATCTGAATATAGAAAGGTTTGACCGCAGCACTGCCCGCAGGGTCAAGGAATACCTTGACAGCGCCCGGGCCTGGTACGTCCGCCAGTATAACCTTGCCTACGAAGCAAAGGACCAGATAACGGCCAGTCTGGTGAGTACTGAGGCCGGAAAGCAGGATTTTCTGGCCCGCCGGGCCAATTTTCACAACGACGCCGTGGAGCGGCTGGCCACCAACAGTACCGCTGAGCACCGCATCATTGAATACCGTAACCACCTGATGCAGAAAATCTATCCGGTTTACAACGATGCGCCCAATCTTGGCGGGGTGGCCGAGTTCCGCACCCACTTCTACTCGCCCGGTAAACCTTTTCTGGGGATGCGGGTGTCTACGCTGGCTTTCAACGTAATCGTGATCTGGCTGATGTCGGCCGTACTGTACGCCACGTTATACTATGAGGTATTCAAGAATACGGTCAGCGGCAATTTTCTGCGCCGGAAGTAGGCGGGGAGGAAAATGCCAGCCTTACCGGCAACGCATCCTGCCCTGTACCGCTCAACGCGCTATTTTCCCCGATTCGTAATGACGCTTCCCGTTTTTTTACTGTTCTTGTTTCGGTAATGGTAATTTTAAATGATGAAGGCTCAATGGATTTAACACAAAGTATTGATATTTAGCCTTTTATTTCGTTATCCTTTATCCTTTAAAATTTACCATTACCCTTGTTTCCAGTGTATCCTTAAACCCCTTCACCTATGGCTTATAACCAACCCATGTTGAGAGATGAGGCCCTGCGGGGCAAAACGTATATTGTAACCGGTGGCGGCACCGGCTTGGGAAAATCCATGACCCGTTATTTTCTGCAACTGGGGGCCAATATGGTAATCACCAGCCGGAAGCTGGATGTGCTGGAAGGCACGGCCCGGGAACTGGAAGCCGAAACCGGCGGCAAGGTGCTGCCCATTGCCTGCGACGTCCGCAATTACGGAGAGGTGGAAAACATGCTGGCCGAATCAGTGAAGAGATTCGGGCAGGTGAACGGACTGCTGAACAACGCAGCCGGTAATTTTATCAGCCCCACCGAAAGGCTCTCGCACAAAGCTTTTGACGTGATTGTGGACATCGTGCTGCGCGGCACGTACAACTGCACCCTTGCGGTGGGCAAAGACTGGATCAGCAAAAAACAGCCGGGCACCATCCTGAACATTGTAACCACCTACGCCTGGACGGGCTCCGGGTACGTGGTACCTTCAGCCTGCGCCAAGGCTGGCGTGCTGGCGCTTACGCGTTCCCTTGCCGTGGAATGGGCCAAATACGGTATCCGTTCCAATGCCATTGCTCCCGGGCCGTTCCCCACGGAAGGGGCCTGGCAACGGTTGTTTCCGAAAGAAGCGCTGCCTCCGGCAATTGCCGATAAAATTGACCCGGCCAGCCGCGTTCCGCTCAAAAGAGTAGGCGAGCACCAGGAGCTGGCTAACCTTGCAGCCTATCTGATGTCGGAGTTTTCAGCTTTCGTAAACGGCGAAGTGGTCACGATTGACGGCGGCGAATGGCTTGCCGGAGCCGGTGAGTTCTCCGGACTTGAAGCTGTGCCGGGCGAAATGTGGGATCAGATCGAAAAAACCGTGCGGGGGAAGAAAGGGTGAGATTAATTGAAAATTGACAATTGATAATGGATGGGGTACGTAACCTGGCGGGGTTGACCGGGCTATAGGGAGTGTCTGGCAATAGCCCACACGGGTTCAACCCTGGGTGAAAACATCCGTTATGCCGAAACCTTTTAAGCGGTTTTACTGCCTGCCCCGCTTTCCCAACGGATAAAACCTCGGGCTAATGTATTCACCCGGCCACCCATTCAAGCGTCTACGCTTGGATCAGTTGCCGGGTGAATACATTTTCTCACTTCTCCATTCTGGTAAAGGCATTGGGCGTTTTGGCATTCAGCCGGATACGTTCTCCCGTAACCGGGTGCGTAAAGGCCAGGGTGGAGGCGTGGAGCCCGAGCCGCCCGATAGGGTTACTCGTTGCTCCGTATTTCTTATCGCCGGCAATGGGGCAATTGATCTCGGCCATGTGAATGCGGATCTGGTGCTTGCGTCCGGTTTCGATCTGGACTTCGAGCAGACTTTTGGTTGCGAAAGTTTTCAAAACCTTGTAGTGCGTAACCGCAAGCTTTGCTCCGGACGTATGCTCCGAAGCCACAAAGACCTGCAACGCGGAATTTTCCTTCAGCCAGGTGCGGACCGTGCCGCTCTCTTTCTCCGGATGTCCCTCTACCAGAGCCAGATAAATCTTTTCGGTGTCCGCCCAGTTGTCCTGCAGGGCCTGCTTCACGTCTTCACTCTTGGCAAACAGCATTACCCCCGACACTTCGCGGTCCAGCCGGTGAACAATGAAGATTTTCTCCCGGTCCTCCGAAGCCTCCTTTACATACTCGGAAACCATCTTGTAGAAGGTTTTGGTTTTTTCGGTGTCGGTCCCGATGGAAAGCAAGCCTGAGGGCTTTTCCATAGCAATCAGATGCGGATCTTCAAACAAAAGCGGGAAAGGTGCATCGGGACGGCGGGCAGAAGCCTTTTTTGCCTCGATGGTTTCCTTGCGGGCAATCTCTACCGTCTGGCCGGTTTTCAGGGCTGTATCGCCCCGTTTCTGAACGGCACCATCCACCACCACGCTGCCGTGCTGAAGCAGGTTCCGGATTTTGGTTTTGGTGGAGCTTCCGGTTGCTTTCAACAGGAAATCAAGCAGCGGGGCCGGTTCTTTGACAGTAAATTTCATGCAGAAATATCAGAAGTACAGGTAGTATTGCGGTTGTATACGGGAAACGGAAGCTCGGAGCCACTACCAACAGCAACCAACAACTTCTACGCCGGCTCCTGCTGGCTCAGACAGTGGAAACTGCCCAGGCCCCAGATCAGGTCCGAAGAGTCCAGCCCGATCACCTTGCGGTCGGGGAAACAACCCGTCAGAATGTCCAGCGCCTTGTCATCGTTGGGGTCGCGGAAAGTCGGAACCACCACCGCCGCGTTGCCGATGTAGAAATTGGCGTATGAAGCCGGCAGGCGCTGCCCTTCGTATTCTACCGAGGCTGGCATGGGCAATTCGATCACGTTCATCTGCTTGCCGGTTTCGAGGCGCAACTGGTGCAGGAGTTCCAGATTTTCCTGTAGCGGCGCGTAGTTGTCGTCGTTCTTGTCGTGCTCCACTACGGTCACTACGGTATCCTCGTTTACAAACCGGGTGAGGTCGTCGATGTGCCCGTCGGTGTCGTCGCCCAGAATGCCGTCACCGAGCCACAGGATGTTGCTCACGCCGTAGTAATCCCGGAGTTTCTGCTCGATCTGCGCCTGGTTGAAGTGCGGATTGCGGTTGGGGTTCAGCAGGCAGGCTTTGGTGGTCAGCAAGGTACCTTTTCCATTAAATTCCACTGAGCCGCCTTCCATGACGATACCCGGCTCAAATACCGGCAGGCTCCGTACTTTGGCGATGTGGAAAGGCACTTCGTTGTCGAGGTCATGCGGCGGATACTTTTCGCCCCATGCGTTGTATAGCCACTTGACAACCGCCTTCCGCTGATTGCCCTTCGGCGAAACCACGAAAGCCGGTCCGTGGTCGCGGCACCAGGCGTCGTTGGTGGGGTGGAAGAAGAATTTGATCTGACTCAGATCGGCTCCGGCTCTCTCCAGGTGCTGCAGGGCGAACTCCCGCATGGATTCGTCGTTCACGTTGATGCAAACCTCTTCGCCTTCGGCCAGTTCTTTTATAAACTGGCTGTATACGCCGAAAACGGTTTCAATTTTGCCGGGCCAGGATGCCTCTTTGTGGGGCCAGCTCAGCCAGGTCGCCGCGTGTGGCACCCATTCAGCGGGAAAATAATAGCCTAGTTGTGCAGGGGTTTGCATGGTAAATTGAAAAATTGACAATGGATAATTGAAAATTGGTTGCCGCTTACCGGCAGGTTTGTGGGTTCTCTTCACTCCCCGCGTCTCACTCCTGACTCCTGATTAAACTGGTTCATTGTGATCTGGACACCGGCCGTGCAGAAGGAAAGAATGGCCTCGCAGGCCCGGTTGATGTGCGCAGGCAGATCGTTGAACTCTTCGGAAGAGAAGCGGCCCAGTACGTATTCCTTCTGATTTCCTTTCGGGAAGTCGCCACCGACGCCAAAGCGCAGCCGCGGATAGTCGGCCGTGCCCAGGGTTTCTTCAATATTCCCCAGCCCGTTGTGCCCGCCGTGCGAACCTTTGGTCCGGAGGCGCAGCTTGCCGTAAGGCAGCGCAATGTCATCGGTCACGACCAGCAGGTTTTCCCGCGGAATCTTCAGATCCTGCAGCCAGTAGTTTACGGCCCGGCCGCTCAGGTTCATGTACGTAGACGGCTTGATCAGGCAGATATGTTTCCCCTTGTATTTGAAATCGGCCGTGGCCGCCAGCCGGTTCGTGGCGAAGTCCGTTCCGTGCTTGTCGGCCAGCTGATCGAGAGTAAGGAAACCGATGTTGTGGCGGGTCAGCTCATATTCCGGCCCGATGTTTCCCAGTCCCGCAATCAGATACTTCATAGGGAGGTGATTTAGCTTTTGCGGCGCAAAGGTACTTATAGTAATTTTAAATGTTGAATTCTCAGTTCTGAATGAATATGGACGTTTCTGCCTAATTTTCGCCCGAACACACACACATACTGCTACATGATCATTGAATCCAGAGCCTACGCCCGGGCTGGTTTGCTGGGCAATCCTTCCGATGGATATTTTGGACAAACTATTTCCATCATCGTCAAAAACTTTGGTGCACACATTTCCCTTTACCAGTCACCGGAACTGCACATTGAGCCGGAAGCGCAGGACAGCAACACGTTCCGCAATATCTACCACCTGAAAGAATCGGTCAGCCTGACGGGCTACAACGGCGGTATTCCGATCATCAAGGCAGCCATTAAGAAATTCTGCGACCATTGCGAAACCAACAATATCCGCCTCAACAACAAAAACTTCACGATCCGCTACAGTTCTTCCATTCCCCGGCAGGTGGGGCTGGCCGGCTCCAGTGCCATCATAATTGCTACGCTGCGGGCCCTTATCCAGTTTTACGGAGTCAAAATTCCCCTCGAAATCCTGCCCAACATTGCCCTTGCCGCCGAAACCGAAGAGATGGGCATCAATGCCGGCCTGCAGGACCGCGTGGCGCAGACCTACGAAGGCTGCGTGTACATGAACTTCGACCGCAGCATTATGGAAAAGAAAAAGCACGGCGACTACGAACGGATCGACCCCATGCTGCTGCCCAATCTGTTCATTGCCTACAAGACTGCCCTCGGTAAAGTATCAGGCAAGGTGCTCAGCGACATCCGCACCCGCTACGACAACGGCGATGAGTTTGTGATCAATACACTGAGTGAAATTGCCAGTCTGGCGGAGAAGGGCCGTGAATCCATCCGGAGCCGCGATTACGGCACACTGCACGAACTGATGAATCACAACTTTGACCTGCGGGCCAAAATCATGCGCATCAGCGACAGCAATATGGAAATGATCCAGACGGCCCGTAGCTGCGGCGCATCGGCAACCTTTACCGGCTCCGGGGGCTCCATTATCGGCATGTACTACGGTGACGAGATGCTCAACAAGCTGGTGGTGAAGCTGAAAACCATTCAGGCAAGGGTGGTCAAGCCTTATATTGTGTAGACAGGAGATATCAGACATGAGACAGGAGAAGCTTGTAGTTCATCTCTCGTGTCTAAAGTCTCATATCTCCCGTCTGACTTCTAAGCTTCGCCGGTACGCTGAAGCCGGTCCGGCCGCCGGTGCCGTCTAGTTCACCCAGCAGCATATCCGTAATCTGATCAGCCGGCGAACGGTTGAACTGATTGAACAGGCCGCTGATCGAATTGCCCACCCGGATAGGCCCCAAAGCAATGGATGCCGCCTTTCCCGCCGGCACGGCCAGCAGATCGGCCACTTTATCACCCAGCAGAAAACGCATGTAGGAAGGCAGGAAATCAGCCGCCATGGCCGAGGGGACCGTCTCAGTCATGCAGTCGAGCAGGGCTTTGGTGAGCCCGGCCCCGGCTTCCGACGGCCGGAAGTGCCGCTCGCGGATGCGCCGGTCGAGCCAATAGGCCGCTTTCAGGTTCTGCGGCAGCATATCTTCATGCATGCCCAGCATCCGGCCGATTACATTCCACAGGTGCAGGTAGGCTTCGGCATCTTCCTGCGAGTAGTAAAAGCCCAGTTTGGTCAGTCCGTCCAGCACGATGTACGTAAATGAAAGGTGCGTGCCGGCCATGTCTTCCTGATTCACCGGTGCTCCCCATGTCTCCTGCCACTGGCCGCTCTGGTTTACGTGATAGCGTACCGCTGCGTGAATCAGTCGTACCTTCTGGATACTGCGGATGCCTTTGCCAGCGGAGGCAAAGGCGTTTTTGTCCATCACTTCCAGCAGAAACTGAGCCGTTTCGGCCAGCCGCCGCCGGGCATCGTTGCGGATGCGCTGCGAAAGCCACAGCACTTGTGCCCCGTCGGCGGCGGCGTAGCAGTAAGGCAGCGAGTAACAACCCAGAATGGAGAGAATGGGCCGGGAATGGCGGGCAAAGAACGCGGCCCCCTGCTGCATTTTGCGGCGGCTGGCCCACTCCGGTAATGCAGAGGTGTCGGCAAAATACCGGCTCAGCGAAGAAGCAAATTCGTCTGGTACCGGCTGATCATTTCGGACCAAAGCGGCAATCCATTCGTTGAGTTGTCTGAAATTGTGCTCCGCGAAAAGCCCTTCAACTGCCGCATCGGCCACAGGATCGGTTTGCAGGCGGGCCTTCTGCAATCGGGCGGCCGGGAAAAATTCAGTCGGGGAATGGGTTCTCATAGCACTGCGGGTCTAACCCTGATATAAGCCATCCTGCCTCAAAAATGTTCACCAAAAAAGAACCCGGCTGTTGATTCAGCCGGGTTGCCGCAATGGGAAGGCAGACGTAGAGGGTCTTTCTGCCGTCAGGTAAGGTCCGCTACTTCCCGGGTCAGGGCCTGCTGGTGCAAGATCGCCTTCAGAGTCAGGTTGGCGAACTGCTGCTCACGCCCGGAAAGGTGAATTCCGGCAAGATTGCACACCCTCAGCGCGGCTGAAACGCCAGGGCCGGAGCAGATATAAAAAAACCGGACCTGATATTCTTCAGGCCCGGTCTGTATGAAGGTTTTTGAATTAATTACTCACTGCCCGTACCTGCTCCGGGAAAAGCACTTCACTTTTGCCGTCCGGGATGGTGAGGTTAAATGGTCTTTTTACCTTTTCCGGCAGCAGTGCAACGGCCAGTACATCGTCCACGTGGTTCACGAAGTGAAACTTCATGTCCCTGATATAGGCTGAGTTGATCTCGTCGATATCCTTGCGGTTTTTGGCCGAAAGAATCACCTCCTGAATGCCGGCCCGGCGGGCTGCCAGAATCTTTTCCTTGATACCCCCAACCGGCAGTACCACGCCCCGCAGGGTAATCTCGCCGGTCATGGCGATGCGTTCTTTCAGCCTGCGCTGCGTGTAAACGGAAGCCATGGAGGTAAACATGGTAATGCCCGCGGAGGGGCCGTCTTTGGGAACGGCGCCGGCAGGTACGTGGATGTGCAGATCAAAGTAGTCAAACACCCGGTAATCAATACCCAGTGAATCGTAATTGGCCCGCAGGTAGGAGAGAGCGGCCACGGCAGATTCTTTCATCACCTCACCCAGCTGCCCCGAAAGGGTAAGTTTGCCTTTGCCGCGGCTCAGGCTGGATTCAATGAACATGATCTCGCCGCCGACTGAAGTCCAGGCCAGCCCCGTGACTACCCCCGCAATGTCATTGGCCTGGTAGAGTTCTTTGTCAAACAACTCCGGTCCCAGCATTCCGGGGATATCGGCCGAGGTAATCTTTTTGCTGTGTTCCTCTTCCATCGCCACTGATTTGGCTACGCGCCGGACCACGGCGCCGATTTTCTGCTCCAGGTTACGCACGCCCGATTCGCGGGTGTAATCGTCAATCAGCTTGACCACGGCCTTGTCGTCAAAGACAGCATCTTTGGTGCCCAGGCCATGCTCTTTGCGCTGTTTCGGAATCAGGTGCTTTTTGGCAATCTGAACTTTCTCTTCAAGGGTATAGCCGCTTACCTCAATGATTTCCATGCGGTCGCGGAGGGCCGGATGAATGGTATCCAGTGAGTTGGCCGTGGCGATAAACAGCACCTTCGACAGGTCGAATTCTACTTCGAGGTAGTTATCCATGAAGGCGAAGTTCTGCTCCGGGTCCAGCACCTCCAGCAGGGCCGAGGCCGGGTCGCCACGGAAGTCAGACGATACTTTGTCGATTTCATCCAGAATAAACACCGGATTGGAAGACTTCGCCTTCTTCAGGTTCTGAATGATTTTGCCGGGCATGGCACCTACGTACGTCTTGCGGTGGCCCCGCACCTCGGCTTCATCGTGTACGCCGCCCAGCGACATCCGGATGTATTTGCGGCCCAGCGCCTTGGCCACTGACCTTCCCAGCGAGGTTTTGCCTACACCGGGGGGGCCATACAGGCACAGGATCGGTCCCTTCATGTTGTTCTTCAGCTTCAGCACGGCCAGGTACTCCAGAATCCGCTCTTTTACCTTTTCGAGGCCAAAGTGATCGGCATCGAGTATCTTTTTAGCTTTGACCAGATCAAAATTGTCTTTGGTAAACTCCCCCCAGGGCAGATCGGACAGCAGCTCAGCGTAGTTCATGGCCACCGGATACTCGGCTGCGGCCGGATTCATCCGGTGGATTTTATCCAACTCTTTGAAAAAGTGCTTCGCCACGGCTTCGGGCCATTGCTTTTTGGCACCTTTGGCTCTCAGATCCTCGATTTCCTTTTCCGTGCCTTCATAGCCCAGTTCGTCCTGCAGCACCTTGATCTGCTGGCGCAGAAAATAATCCCGCTGCTGCTGGTCAATGTCGGAGTGTACTTTGCTCTGGATTTCGTTTTTCAGTTCCAGCAACTGAATGTCCTTGAGCATGTACTGCAGCAGGATAGTGGCCCGCTGAACGCCGTCACCCGTTTCCAGTATCTTTTGCTTGTCAGATACATCAGCTTCAATATTGGAAGAGAGGAAGTGCGTGAGAAAACTCGGACTTTCGATGTTGTCGAGGGCAATCTGGGCCTCCTGGGGAATCTCGGGCTTAAGGCGCAGGATTTTGGAAGCGGCTTCCTTGAGTGAACGGACCAGTGCCTTCATCTCCCGCCTTGTTGCATCCGGAAAATTCTCGGGAAGGAGGCTGGCTTTGGCAATCAGGTAAGGGTCTTCCTGTACGACCGAATCCATCCGGAACCGGCGCTTGCCCTGTATGATAATAGTGGTGTTGCCGTCAGGCAATACCAGGGTCTTGAGAATATGGGCTACAGTGCCCACTTTGTACAGGTCATCGAAAGCAGGGTCTTCCTTAAGCGGATTAGCCTGCGCCACTACACCGATTACGCGGTTGCCTTTGTAGGCTTTCTTCACCAGCCGGATGGATTTTTGCCGGCTTACGGTAATGGGAATGACCACTCCGGGATACAACACCGTGTTCTTGACCGGAAGAATGGGCAGTTCGTCAGGGATTTTGTATTTATCAATTTCTTCTTCCTCTTCGGGCGAAAGCAAAGGAATCATTTCTACCGTATCATCCTCGATCATATCGGCAACCATGATATTCCTGAACGGATTCTCTCTGTGTTTCATCAGCAATATTTAAGTAACATATTCAAAACCAAGCGGCCCCTGTATAAGTTTAAACAGAGTTGCTACCGGAAAAATTGGATGTATCTGTCAATTTGTCGTTTGAAATAGCGGCTAATATACGCCAGTAAATAAGGATATTACATAGTCAAGAGCCGTGCCAGTTACCCGCCGGTCCCGATCCCACCCGGGATATTGAGTTTCCTACAAAATACGCATATTTTGGTGTAATCTGTTTCCGCATTCTACGTAATCAGACTTTTACCTTATGAACATAAATAGATGCTCTGTGTGGCTGGTGACTACGGCGCTACTGCTGGTAAGTGCTGCCGGGCTGTGTCAGCCGGTTACCAGAGCTAAGTTCAGAACTGCAATTGTCCGCAAATCTGCCAAAGACAGCCTGCGCCGGGTGGCCCTGCAGTATTACGATTTCAGGAATATCAACCGGGTGGCTTATTACCAGAACAGCAAGCTGCTGGAGCAGATCGAACGGTTTCAGCGGAGGGGAGAACACGAAAAGGCTTACCCGCTGCTGACAGAATATGTCCGCAGCTTCGGCATCCAGAATTTCTACCGGGATACGCAGCTGCTCTGGAGCCTTGCCAGACTCGTGGAGAAGTACGACGACATCGAGAAGGCTAAGTTTCTGTACCGGCTGGTCCTCAAGCACCACCGCGGCGACCTGAGTAAAACGATCCATCACTACGACTCTCTGTCCAACTTTGATAAGGACTACTTCGTGCCGCTGGAATATTATTATGAACTGGTGGAGTACCGTAAATCCATTGATACGCTTCGTCCGCCGGTAGGCGTGCTGCTCACGATGGGGTCTGAAGTAAACTCTCCGCTGGCCGATTACGGCCCCACGCTGGGCGGTGATAATCAGACGATGTTATTCACTTCCAAGCGGAATGTCCGCAAAAGCGGGGTAAGCGGGGTGACACACAATGAAGATATTTATTATTCACGTAAGATTGATGCCGATTACTGGGATGATGCCCAGCCACTCAAAGCCATCAACACGGTGTACAATGAAGGATCGGCCAAACTCAGCCGCGACGGAAAGACGTTGTACTTTGCCCGGTGCGAAAGTCCCGACAGCTACGGCAACTGTGATATTTTCGTGGCTCAGCTGCAACCCGACAGCACCTGGGGCAACATACGTAACCTGGGGCCGCAGGTGAACGGCCCCTCCTGGGATTCGCAGCCGGCACTGTCACACACGGAAGACACGCTGTATTTTGCTTCCGACCGGATCGGCGGATTCGGGCTTTCCGATCTGTGGTTTACGTATGTGCAGAAAGACGGTACCTGGGCGCCTGCCCGGAACATGGGTCCGGTGATCAATACCCGGCAGAGCGAGGTGAGCCCTTTCTACCACCCGAAATATAATGTACTCTACTTCAGTTCCAACGGTCAACTGCTCAGCTTCGGTGATTTTGACATTTACAAGTGCTACAACCTGGAGGGCCGGTGGCAGGAACCCCGCAGCATCGGGCCGCTGGTAAACGGCAAGGGCAGTGAATATTATTTTACGATCGACTCCGAATCCAGGGATTTGTTTTATGCCCGGTCGGAGGAGAGTAATCTGAAAAATCTGGATTTGTTCTCCTTCCCGCTGCCGATGGAGGCGCAGCCCCTTTCGTTTATCAAACTGGAAGGCTCAGTGCGCGATTCAATTACGGGGAATCCGTTTACAGGTATCGTGTCGGTGATAGATCTGACTTCCGGCATTGAGGTGGCTCCTAAATTTCTGCGTCCCGATGGCAGCTACGATTTTGATCTGATCCAGGACAAGAACTACCTTGTAATCATCAGCGGAGAAGATTTTTTCCGGATCGAGCGGACCTTCAAGCTGGTTGGCGATACGGCCATTCACATCCAAACGCCGGCTCTCAGCCTCAAAAAGTGGGAGTTTGCCTCGCTGGAGTTTGAACCTGGCAACGCCAGGATTCTGCCTGCCATGTACAGTGATTTAAACAAGGTGGTGGCCTTCCTGGTGGATCACCCCAGCTTTTACCTGAGAATATCAGGGCATACCGACTCCAACGGGGATGCTGCCTCCAACATGAAACTGTCCCAGCGCCGGGCCGAAGCCATCAAGAAGTATGTGGTGGATAAAGGAAAAATTCCCGACAAACGCATTGAGGCAAAAGGCTACGGCAGTACCATGCCCATTGTGGAGGAGAAAACGCAGGCCGACCGGGCCATCAACCGCCGGGTAGAGTTTGAAATATTCAAACCCTCAGCTTCCAGGTAGGGAGAGTAGAGAGTTGGGAGGTTGAGGAGTTACAGAAGGCAGGAACGGAGGAACTGCTCATTCAAAACCTCCGATTTGTCATCCGGAACCTGTTCCCGTCACAGGTTTTGAACGCTTTCGCCGGGCTTGAACAGAAAGGACCGTTTGCCCGAAGGAGTGACCAGATTCACCATGTTGATCTGGTCGTCAAAAACCTCAGTCAGTACGGCGTTCTGCAGGCGTTTGCCGGCGAGGCTTTCCACATCCCTTATTTCAAAATAAAGCCAGGTAACGTCTACGGTGATTTCCTTGCCCAGCAGATTGACCGGCCGGCGGCGGTTGCCCGCGTCAATAACCGAAAAGTTTTTGGCGAGGTAGTTTTGAATGAACGGATCGGCAGTGCCGGCATCTGTCACGCGGATTGCTTTCCCGCCGTTCTCCCGCGAAAGGGCATTCTCCAGATCATCCGTAAAAACCCGCAGACTTACTTCCAGCACCCGCTCCGGGGCATTGTAGTGCACCTCCGCGAGGCTGGTGTGAAAATCGTGAAGCCGCGCCGGTACAAAAAGGGAAAACAGGAGAACAATCAGTGAAACGTGCATAGCGGTTTTAAAGAAACGTAGCTGTTGTGATGCCAAAACTTTGCCAACCGGCTACAGCGTAACAAAATTTTACACAAAATATTTCCGCAGCATGTCATCGTAAGTGATGTTGATGCACCTGATGTTGTTTTCCCGCAGCCGCTGCATGAGTCCGTCCAGATCGTCGCGGTTGGTGAGTTCAATGCCCACCAGCGCCGGGCCGAATTCTTTGTTCGTCTTTTTCAGGTATTCAAACCGGACAATGTCATCATTGGGGCCGAGGGCATGCTGCAGAAAACGGAGCAGTTCGCCGGGCTTCTGGGCAAATTCCACAATAAAATAGTGCTTCAGTCCTTCGTAGATCAGGCTGCGGTCAATGACCTCCGGGTAGCGGGAAATGTCATTGTTGCCGCCGCTGATGATGCAGACCACCTTTTTCCCGCGGATATCACCGGTGAGCTGGTCTAAGGCGGCTACAGTAAGCGCACCGGCGGGCTCTGTGATCAGCCCTTCGTTCTGGTAGAGCTCAATCATGGTGGTGCAGACCTTGCCCTCCGGCGTGGCGATCAGCTTGTCCACGTGCTGGCGGACCAGCTCAAAGGTGAGGTCACCGGCCTTTTTCACGGCCACGCCGTCAATGAAACTGTCAATATTGTCCAATATTTTAGGATAACCCGCTTTGATGGCTTCTACCATTTTAGGGGCTCCCTGCGGATCAATCCCGATGATGCTGATGTCCGGCCGGACGTGCTTCAGGTAGCTGCTGATGCCCGAAATGAGGCCACCGCCACCTACCGGCGCTACCACCACTTCGGCATCGGGCAGGTCCTGAAGGATCTCCACGCCTACAGTGCCCTGCCCCGAAATGGTCTGGAGGTTATCGAAGGGGTGTACGTAAGACATCCCGTTGTCGGAGCAGAACTTGGAGGCCACGTGGGCGGCCTCGTCGTAGGTGGTGCCTACGAGTTCAATCGTGATCCGGTCGCCGCCGAAATGCCGGACCCGTTCGATCTTCTGGCGGGGCGTTACCTGGGGCATGAAAATATAGCCTTTGATCTGCATCAGGCTGCAGCTGTAGGCAAAGCCCTGGGCATGGTTGCCGGCACTGGCACACACTACGCCCTTCTGGCGCTGCCCGGGCTGGAGGGAAAAAATATTATAGTACGCCCCCCGGATTTTATAGGAGCGGACGGTCTGCTGATCTTCGCGCTTGAGATAAATATCGGCTCTGTATTTAGCTGAAAGGCGTGAGTTGTACTGCAGCGGCGTGTGGATGACAATTTCCTTCAGAACTTCGTAGGCATTTTCTACTTCCTTGTAGAGCGGGTCTTGCATAGTATATACTGCGGTAAAGAATATTGGCAAATGTGCAGGTAGTTCATATTTGCCTGATCAAGCAATCTATAAGTTTTTTAAAACAATAAAGCCGCCCCCTACGCCGAAAGAGCCCGATAAATTGGAAATGTGGATCAGACGCAGATTTATCCGATTTTAGTAGTTTTGGGGCCTGACCAACAAATCCCGCTACACCGATGAAATTCCTCGCCCAAATTGACGTTATGCCATTGAAAGAAATTCTGGATCCGCAGGGAAAAGCCGTCCGGCTTGGCTTAAAGAATCTGGGTATTCATGAAGTGGGAGATGTGCGGATCGGCCGCCATATCGCAATGGAAGTGGAAGCAGCCGACCAGGCCGCCGCCGGGCAGATCGTGCAGACGGCCTGCAAGAAACTGCTTGCCAACCTGATCATGGAAGATTTCTCCTATACCCTTCAGCCACTGGCTTAAAACGCCGGTGACCATACCCGTCCGGGAGCCGGTCCGGAACCCACACAATGCCCATGCGATTGGTTATTTCCATACTGGCTTTCGTATTTCTGACTCCGGTAATGGTGCGGCCACAGAGCGGGCAGTCGGTGCTGGCAAACGGCGACTGGTACAAGATCGGAGTGACCAGATCCGGCATGCACCAACTTGATGCCGCTTTTCTCCGCCGCGCAGGCATCAATCCGGCAGGTATAAATCCTGAAAACATCCGTCTTTTCGGCAATGGTGGTGGCATGCTGCCGCAGGCCAACAGCGCCTCCCGGCACGACGACCTGACCGAAAACGCCATCCTGGTAGCGGGAGAAGAGGATGGCCGCTTTGACAGCAATGATTACATTCTGTTTTACGCCCAGAGTCCCCACCAGACGGAATACAACGCCGGCACCGGCCAATTTACCCACCGCACCAACTTATACAGCGACACTACTTTCTACTTTCTGACCTTTGGCGATACCCCGGGTCTGCGGCCGGCCGCGCAGGCAGATTTCTCCGGAGCAGCCGAAACGGTGGCCTCCTTTGATGATTACTTCTTTCACGAAAAAGATCTCCAGAACATAATCCGGTCGGGCCGGGAGTGGTACGGCGAGAAGTTTGATCTCACCACTGAGCACCACGTTGATTTTACCATTCCCGGTCTGATGGCGGGCCAGCCGCTGAAAATAGCGGCTGCCGTGATGGCGCAGAGCCCGGCTTCCGGCACCTTCAGCGTAAAGCTGAACGGACAGGCTTTGGGCAACATTACCGTTCCCGCAGTCGGCCAGGGCACTTACGACGTAAAAGGAGCCAATGCCGCCGGGAGTTTTGAAGGAAGTGCTACCGGACCAAATGTGCGGGTATCGGTCAGCTTCGCCAGGACCGGCAGCGCAGTAGGGTATCTCAACCGGGTAGGCGTGCAGGTAAAACGTGAACTGAGGCTTTACGGCAATCAGACGGAGTTTCAGGTGCGGGAAGGCACCACTGCCCCGGCCCTCCGGTACCAGGTTTCCGGTGGGGCTGCCGATATGCAGATCTGGGACATTACCAATCCGCTGCTTCCCGCAAAACAAAACTTTTCCATCAGTGGCACTACTGCCCTGTTCGGGGCGGAAGGAGGCACCGGACGGCAGTACATTATGTTCAGGGGCAATTCCTTTGACAACCCGGCCAGCATCCGCAGAGCCCCCAATCAGAACCTGCACGGCCTGCCGTCTCCTGACTTGCTGATTATTACGCATGCCGGCCTGCTGGGTCAGGCAGAACGGCTGGCAACTTTCCGGCGGGAAAATGATGGCTTGCGGGCCGAGGTGGTTACTACGGAGCAGGTCTACAATGAGTTTTCGTCCGGCCGGCAGGATATAACCGCCCTCCGCGACTTCATCCGCTACCTGTACCGCAAGGGGAATTCGCTCCGGTACGTATTGCTCTTCGGCGATGCCTCCTACGATTACAAAAGCCGGGTAGCGAATAACACGAATCTGGTGCCGACCTACGAATCCTATCAGTCACTGCACCCGATTTTCAGCTTTTCTTCGGATGATTATTTCGGTTTTATGAATGACCAGGAAGGAGACTGGCCCGAGAACAGCGCCGGCGACCACACCATGGACGTATCAGTGGGCAGGTTACCCGTAAGAACGGTGCGGGAAGCGGAGGCCGTGGTATCGAAACTCATACGATACGCCCAGAGCCCCGACGGGCCCGGCCCGTGGCGCAACCAGCTGTGCTTCGTGGCCGACGACGGTGACGGAAATATTCATCAGATGGACGCTGACCGGCTCACAGAGCAGGTTGGCAACCGGTACGGCAATTTCAATATTGACAAAATCTTCATGGATGCCTTTCCGCAGCAGTCTACGCCCGCCGGACAAAAAGCGCCGGCCGTTTCCGGGGCAATAGACAAAGCCGTAGAACAGGGCGTACTGATCATGAATTACACGGGCCACGGCGGGGAAGCCGGCTGGGCTCAGGAGCAGGTGCTGACCTTGCCGCAGATTGCCGGCTGGCGCAACCGCGACCGGCTGCCGCTCTTTGTGACGGCTACCTGCGCGTTTGGCCGCTATGATGACCCCAGCCTCGTGTCGGGCGCGGAGTCTGCCCTGCTCAATGTCCGCGGAGGTGCCATTGGCCTGATTACCACCACCCGTCCGGTTTTTTCCAATACGAACTACGCGCTGAACGTTGCTTTTTACAACGCCATTTTTGAGCCGGTAAACGGCAGCATGCCGCGGCTGGGCGATGCCATGCGCGAAACCAAGAACAACAGCCTCAGCGGCAGCATCAACCGCAATTTTTCCCTGCTGGGTGATCCGTCCATGCGGCTGGCGTATCCGCAGGAAAACATTGTACTGACCACCATCAACGGCAAACTACTTTCTGAGGGGGCCGATACCCTCAGGGCGTTGAGCCGGGTGGTGCTGGAAGGCGGGATTCAACACGCCGATGGCTCCCTTGCCAATGATTTCAGCGGCAGACTGAACCTTGTATTGTTCGACAAAGCCCGCACGGTTACTACGCTGGGTGATGAAAATACCCGGATGAATTTTCAGCTCCGGGATAACCGCATTTTTGAGGGGCAGGCCACGGTCCGCAACGGACATTTCCGCCTGGAGGTGGTTGTCCCCAAAGACATTGACTACCGCCCCGGCAACGGCCGCATCAGCATGTACGCCCGGAGTACCGACGGTCTTGCCGATGCCGGCGGCTATGACAAAACCATTCCGGTCGGGGGTACGGCCCCTGCCGTTGCCGCTGACCAGACGCCGCCCCGGATTACCCTCTTCCTCAACGACACTACCTTTGTGAATGGCGGCGTGACCGGGCCGGACGCCCTGCTGATTGCGCGGCTGAGCGACGAAAGCGGAATCAATATTTCGCGCGGCGGCATCGGGCACGAGATTACCGCCCGGCTGGACGGCAGGGATGAAATTCTGATTCTGAATGACTTTTACAGCCCCTTTCCGGACGATTACCGGCGGGGCGACGTACGGTTCCCGCTGCAGAACCTGACACCGGGCCGCCACCGGCTTAGCCTAACCGCCTGGGATACCCATAACAACCCGGCTACGGTCAGCATTGAATTTGTGGTGGCAAACGCCGTTTCCCTGAGCGAAGTGGCAAACAGCCCAAATCCCTTTTCCGGCAAAACCACCTTCCGCTACCGGCATGACCGCCCGGATGATGACCTGCAGGTTGAAATCAGCATCTACACGGCTACCGGCTTGCTGGTAACCGTGCTGAAAGGTGGGGAAGGGGAACAGATGGGAGAATACGGAGAAATCCGCTGGGATGGTAGGGGTACGGGCGGAAAGAAATTACCGGCCGGTGTATACGTTTACCGGTTATCCGTGCGTTCTAAGGCAGACAACGCCGAAGCAGTACACAGCAGCCGTCTGGTGCTCTTCAGGTAACCGTGAATCGCCAGAACCATGAATGCCGGAAGAAACATAAGCCAGCTTTTTTGTTACCAGCCCTCCGGCTTTCTGACTTATTGCTCTCCTACCTTACAACCTTACTGCCGCGTGACTCCGGCTTCTGACTTAAGCAATTGATTTTCTTCCATATATTTACGCACCTATAACTGTTTGATATGTTCTCGAATTCTGCCAGACGTATTCTTGGAGCCAGCTTCGCATTCCTTTTGCTGACCGGTCAGGCCATTTCCCAACAAACCATCACAGGTCAGGAGGGTCGCCCGGTCACTTCGGCAGTTCCGTTTTTAACCATTACGCCTGATGCCCGCTCCGGGGCCATGGGCGATGCAGGCGTAGCTATCTCCCCGGATGCCAATGCCAACTACTGGAATCCGGCTAAGATTGTATTCAACAAGAGCCGGTTTGGCGGTGCTCTTTCCTACAATCCATGGTTGCGTAATCTGGTAAACGATATGTCATTGTCATATCTGTCAGGATATAAAAAGATAAATGACCGTCAGGCTTTCGGAGTTGCTCTTTCTTATTTTAACCTGGGGGATATAATGTTTACGGACGAAAACGGCAACGAAATCCGCAGCTTCAATCCGCGGGAGTTTGCTATTCAGCCTACTTTTTCCCAAAAGCTATCGGATTACCTGAGTCTGGGCGTTGGGATACGGTTTATCCACTCCAACCTTGCGGGTAATTTTGATTTTACCAACTTCAGCTCCAAGCCCGGTAACACGGTATCCGGTGATGTGGTCATGTACTACACCCGCGACGTGAACTGGGGTGGCCGGGACATCAACCTTGCGTTTGGTGCCAACATTTCCAACCTGGGTCCCAAGATTACCTACTCCGACCGCGAAAACCGGGAATTCATTCCTACCAACCTGCGGCTTGGAACAGCCTTTACTTATAATATAGATCCTTACAACAAGTTTACGCTGGCCGTTGATTTCAACAAGCTGATGGTGCCAACCCCCCCGATTCTGGAAACAGATTCCATTACCGGACGGATAGTGGTAGGTCCTGATGGCAAGCCACAAATCGCGCTTGGCGGTGGTAAACCTTCTGACCGTTCTTTCCTGTCAGGCGTATTCGGCTCTTTTTCCGATGCACCGGATGGTTTCCGGGAGGAACTGCGCGAGGTCAGTGTATCTACCGGCGTAGAATACTGGTACAATGATCTGTTTGCAGCCCGGGCAGGCTACTTTTACGAGAACCAGCTGAAGGGCAACCGCCAGTATTTTACGCTGGGTGCCGGTCTTCGTTACTCGAAGCTTGGGCTTGATTTTGCTTACCTGATCCCCCGCCAGCAGAACAATCCGCTGGCCGAAACGCTGCGGTTTACGCTGCACTTCCAGTTTGGGGAAGAAGAAGATAACTAATCGTCATTCTGATACGTAATTCCAAAGCAACCCGGAGACGGGTTGCTTTTTGTATTTTTACCGGCGCAAAAGAAAAACCGATGATCACCACGCAGATAGACCGCACCCAACCACCTTCTTTTCAGGACATCCGCCACATTGATCTTCCTCAGGCACAGAGCCAGACCCTGCCGAATGGAATTAAGCTGCACTGGATCAGTGCCGGCGAACAGCCCGTGATCCGGCTGGAGTTTATTTTCCGGGCGGGCAACTGGTACGAGCCGCAGAAGGGAGCTTCTTATTTTACGGCCCGGATGCTTAACGGGGGAACCTCCGGACGGTCCGCGGCTCAGATCAATGGCTACGTGGATCAGTTCGGCTCTTTTCTGGAGCTTAACCACGGCGTGGAACGGATCAATGTGACTTTGTATGCACTGAATAAGCACCTGCCGGCCCTGCTGCCCCTGATGGCCGACATTCTCAGTGATTCCGTTTTTCCGGAGGCCGAGCTGGAAAATCTGAAAAATATTACCCGGCAAAACATACAGGTTAACTTAGAGAAAACGGCTTTTCTTGCCCAGAACCGCTTCCGCGAACTCATTTTCGGTCCCACCCATCCCTACGGCCGCAATATTCATCCGGACGACATTCCGGGGATTCACGCTGGTGTGCTCCGGCCGCATTTTGAGCAGCGCATCAAGGGAAAACCTTTTGATCTGGTGCTGTCGGGAATGATTACTGATGAAGTGCTGCGGCAAGTGACAGCGGTATTTGGCGGCCTGCCGGTTACACCTTACCCTGAGGATCTGAAGGAAACGGCAACCTTGCCCGACGGGCCCCGGCAGGAGTTGATTGAGAAGGCAGGCAGCCTGCAGTCCTCGATCCGGGTGGGCAAGCGGCTGTTTACGCGGCGGCACCCTGATTATTACAAAATGCTGGTCCTGAACGAGGTGTTAGGCGGCTACTTCGGCTCGCGGCTCATGCGGAATATCCGCGAAGACAAGGGTTTTACGTACGGAATCCATTCCAGTCTGGCCACGCACCAGCGGGAAGGCTATCTGGTGATCGGCACCGATGTCAAGAGAGAGTTCACCAGCCAGACCCTCGACGAAATCCGCAAGGAGATAAAAATATTGCAAACCGAACCCGTGGGCGACGAGGAACTGCAGACGGTGCAGAGTTACATGATCGGCTCTTTTGCCGGTGCGGTTACTACTTCCTTCGCCCTTGCCGACCATTTCAAAACCATCTACTTTGATGGACTCGGCTACGAATTCTACGACAAATACATTGACAGCATCAGATCCACCACTGCCCGGGACCTGATGGCCCTTGCCAGCCAGTACCTGAATCCGGATTCCCTCACCGAAGTGGTAGCGGGGGGGAGGTAATGTTGAATTGCTGAATTGCTGAATTGTTATATGTTCGAATGGTTGTCTGACCGGAAGGATGCAATGCAGCAATTTAACCATATAACCATCCAGCCATTCAACCATATATCTCCGGGCTGCCGGACTCCATCATGACAGGCTGCTTCAGTGTCCGCTTCAGGTGGCGCTTGCGGATTTCGGCCAGATCGGCTTTCGGAATGGCTCCGATCAGCTGCCGGGTGTATGCCTTCTGTGGGTTTTCGTAAATGTCTTCCGCAAAGCCCGTTTCTTCAATGAGGCCCTTGTTCATGACAATGATCCGGTCGGCCATGAATTTTACGACGGAAAGATCATGGGAAATGAAGAGGCACGTAAAGTTGAAGGTTTCTTTGAGGCGGTTGAGGAGATTGAGCACCTGCGCCTGCACGGATACGTCGAGGGCCGAGACGGATTCGTCGCAGATGATAAACTTCGGGTTCAGGGCCAGGGCACGGGCAATGCAGATCCGCTGACGCTGTCCGCCGGAAAACTCGTGCGGGTACCGGTAAAAATGCTCCGGCTTCAGGCTGACCATTTCGAGCAGTTCTGTGACATGGTTCTTTCGCCCGTTTTCACTGCCGCCCACGCCGTGAATGCGCATGGGTTCCATAATGGCTTCTCCTACCGTGAGGCGCGGATTAAGGGAGGAATAAGGGTCCTGAAAAATCATCTGCACGTCTTTGCGGAGAGCTATCATTTCGCGGGCGGAGCAGGTCCGGAGGTTGCGGCCGCCGTAGATGATTTCTCCGGAAGCAGGTTCGATCAGCCGCAGAATGGTGCGTCCCAGCGTGGTTTTGCCGCAGCCCGATTCGCCGACCAGCCCAACCGTTTCGCCGGGATACACCTCGAAAGTGACGCCATCCACGGCTTTCACGTATTCGATTGTTTTTCCGAAGAAATTCTTCCTCAGCGGGAACCACGTTTTCAGATTTTTTACCTGAAGCAGGGGCGTTTGCCCCATCAGCGCCTGATGGCGTTCGCGTACTTCGTCTTCGTCAATGAAATTCATCAGCAGGGCTTCGCCGACGGAGCCGTACTTCCGGGCTACTTCAGTGGTGTTGCCGGCTTCGTCAGTTGCCATAAAGTCAGCCACTACCGGCAATACCTTCATCTTCATGTCCAGGCGCGGCCGGCAGGCCAGCAGACCCTGGTGTAGGGATGCTGCGGGTTGGAAAAAACGTCAAACACCGTTCCCTGCTCCACTACTTTTCCCCGGTACATGACCATCACCCGGTCAGCGAGTCCGGCAATTACGCCGAGGTCGTGGGTGATGAAAATAATACTCGTGCCGTGCTCGTCGCGGAGGTTGCGGAGCAGGTCCAGAATGGTGGCCTGCACGGTAACATCGAGAGCTGTGGTAGGTTCATCGGCAATGAGCACAGCCGGCCGGCAGGAGAGGGCCATGGCAATCATGACCCGTTGTTTCTGGCCACCCGACAATTCGTGGGGATAGCTGTTGAAGATGTGTTCGGGCCGCGGCAACTGTACTTTCCGGAACCATCCGATGGTTTTCTCCCGGGCGACGCGGCGGCTTACGTTCTGGTGCAGCATAATGGCTTCCATTACCTGATTGCCGCAGGTATAGACCGGGTTCAGCGAACTCATCGGCTCCTGAAAGACCATGGCAATCTCACTGCCCCGGATCAGGCGCATTTCCTTTTCAGACAGCTTTGCCAGGTCTACTGGTCCGAACCGGGGGGAATGAAAAATCATTTTGCCTCCTTCAATCCGGCCGGGAGGGCTCCCGATCAGCCGCATGATGGAAGCCGCAGTGACCGACTTGCCCGAACCTGATTCACCCACAATGCCAATTGTTTCCCCTTTCCTCAGGTTGAAACTTACATCATCCACGGCTTTTACCAGTCCCGGTCCGGTCCCGAACCAGGTGCTCAGGTTCCTCACCTGAAGGGTAAACTCACTTTCCCGTTGCTCTTTCCACATGCTGATCCGTATTTTACAGGAATAATCATGTATGCCTGTAACCTGATCAAGTTAACCGGGCCGGGTATGTAAAACCTAATCAGAAGGCAGGCAAAGGCCGTCGAATAAGCCATAAAAGGCACTTTTATCAGGATTAGGGAGAATTTATACGCACAGGCGCTGCCGGTGGCCTGGCAGCCGTGACGATGCGGGTAAGCCTTGCCAGCGGCTCAGAATATCCGCAATTATCTCTTTTTTTATACCTGATTTTCTGAGAGCAGCGGGGCAGAGCGTTTTTTCTTATCTCACTTTTTTATTAAATTACTCTAATGTCTGACCTGCTCCGTTCGTTCTGTAATCAGCAACCCTTCAACCGGCCCCGATAAAGTTTTACCATTTTACCTTTTCTGCTTATGAAAAGTCTGCTTTGCCTGTTGCTGACGGGTCTGTTTCCGCTTTTCTCCTTTGCCCCCACTCCCGGCCCCGGCATACTGACTCCCAAGGAGAAAAGACAGTATGCGCTGGCGCTTTTGCAGGAGTACAACCCGGAAGGGCAGTACATCATCAGAATGGTGGACACACTGGCTTTCAACAATGCCTTTGACCGCTACGCAGAAGGACATACCGAGCACGCCGTACGCGACGCGCTGGGTACCATGGTACACGAGTCACACCACGGCTACAGCGCCCTGATGGCATGGCGGCTCCGGCCGAAGGAGATGGATAAATTTGCCTGTCCGTACCTTGGTGATGGCGAACACGTGTTAATGCCTTTTACCAATGTTTTTCCTACCGAAGAGATGGGAAAGACCATCCCCGCAAGGCTGCGGACCCAGCGGTTTAAAACGTACGTGTATAACCCCGGCGGGAAAATCCAGCTCTCTTCCAATCTGCTCGGTATCTATGGCTTGCTGGACGAATGGATTGCCTACTACCACGGTACGGTTACCGACGTGAATATGTACCGGTGGTACCAGGATCATACGGAAGGCACCACCAATGACTGGTACCGCTATTTTTCTACGGTTGGCAGCGTGATCAATGCCCACGTCGAATTCAAATTTTTCTGCCTGTCGTATCTGTTGTACGCGCAGAAAAACAAACCGGCCGTTTACCGGGAAATCATGGCAAATGAAGCGTTTGTCCGGACATTTCTTTACGTGAACCGCCAGTACAGTAATCTGATCAGGAGCTACGGCGGCATCAAGAAGAATATTCTGAGCAACCTGCGCAGCAAAGGCATGACTGTGTCGGAAGATGATGAGTGGATTTATCTGAGCCGGCAGGCAGTCGGAAACTTTGCGAGTGAGTACAAGGTGCTGGAAAGTGAACTGAAAAAACCCGCTTATCAGACCTTACTCGGGGAGATTCAGGCCTCAGCCAAACCGGCTGGTTCGGCCGGTAAATAGGGCTGGAGACCTGCCGGACACCAGCGTTGTAATTCGTGCGCAACTTTAGCTTTTTGCCTCCATTAGGGTTATCTTTGTCGCATTGTTTTCGTTTATTAGTGATGATGAGCAACCAGGCGGCACGATTAAAGGCATTACGTCAGAAAGCAGGTTTAAACCAGCAACAGGTAGCTGACAAAATCGGAAAGTCGCGGCCCCGCATTGCTATATACGAAACCCAGCCTCAGGTCCGGATTCCGTCCGATGTACTCGGGAAACTGGCCAAACTGTACCGCACCACTTCTGATTACATTGAAAACGGAACGGTTCCGGCTCCGCCGCCCACGCAAAGCTCTACCCATCCGCAGATTTCCGCACCAGTGCCGGTGGTCAACCCGGTAGATTATACCAGCGGCCGGTACGTAAGGCCCGTTACGGTGGCCGTAGACCGCTTTGGCCGCGAAAGGGCCGTGCTGGTGCCCGTAAAGGCGCAGGCCGGATACCTGTCCGGATACGGTGATCCAGAATTTATCCAGGGACTCAATACCTACTCCATTCCCGGTTGTGATGATGGCACTTACCGCATTTTTGAAGTAGCCGGCGACAGCATGCTGGATACACTGATGCCCGGTGATCTGGTAGTAGCCCGGTACGTGGAAGACTGGCGCAGTATGCGGAGTGAGGAGATTTACGTAATCGTGTCTTCGGAAGGCGTAGTGGTAAAGCGGGTGCGCAACATGCTGGACAAAGCCCGTGGCATCATGATTATTTCCGATAACCCGGTGTTTGATCCGGACTTTGTGCCCGTGGCTGACCTGCTCGAAATCTGGGAAGTAAAAGCCTACATTTCGCGCAACCTGACCCGCAAGACCGGCGACGTACTGCAGGAACTGAATGCCATCAAATCTACAATCGAAAAATTGCGCAGCAACGGACATTGAGCAGGAACACTTTCGCCTTCAGACGCGGAATGATCGCTGATCAAGAGGTGCCGTCTGCATAACAGGCAAGGCCGGGGCGTCTGATCCCGGTAGTCATACTTTTGTCAATCCGTATATTCTCCTTGAAAAAACTGTTTTCGCGCTGGACCACCTGGCTGGTCATCTTTCTGCTTCTCTTCGGCGTCACATCCTGCCTCGTCAGCCGCGTAGACCGGACCCCTTATCAACAGACCGGATACTACCGTCAGTTCAAGGAAGAACTGGCCCGGCTGCCTTCCGGCACGGCCTCCGGCGGGCAGCCCGATACCCTGCAGGCGGGCTGGGCTAAAGTAAACATTACCCCCGGGAAGGCCATGCCTCTGGCTGGCTATGGCCTCCGAAAAGGACGTAAGTACGCCTCCGTACACGACTCGCTGTGGGCAAGGGCCTTTGTATTCAGCAATGGCGTACAGAAAACGGCCCTCGTGACGGTAGACCTCCTGATTGTGCCGCCGGCACTCACCGAAGCCATCACCCGCAAACTGCCGCAGATCGGCTTTACTATCGACCAGGTATACCTCACTGCCACACATTCGCACCACAGCGCCGGCGGCTGGGCGCACCGGCTTTCCGGCTGGGCCATTGCGGGTTCTTACCAGCAGTCATGGGTAGATGACCTTGCCGGCCGGATGGTAGAAGCCATCCGGCGGGCAGACGGGCACAAGCGGAAAGCCAGCATGGGCGTAGCCGCCTTTCCCGCAGGAGAGTTGGTGTACAACCGGCTGGCCCGCGACCGGCCGACTGATTCGCTGGTGCGGGTACTCAAAATCCGGCAGGTGCAGGGGCCTACCGCCGTCATTGTCACATTTTCGGCGCATGCCACCACGCTGCATTCAGGCGAAAGTATCCTTTCCCGCGACTATCCGGGCATGCTGGTAGACACGCTGGAGGACAGTTCACAGATTGATTTTGCGGCTTTTTGTGCCGGTGCCGTCGGCAGCCACGCTCCCGAGGCACCCGGGGAACATCTGGAGAAGGCGGGCAACATGGCTTATTTCGTGGCGCAGAAAATCCGCATTGACTTTGACCGGATTCCCCTGGCCTTTGGCAACGAACTGGAAATGGTTACCTTGCCTCTGCCCCTGCGACGGCCCCAGTTGCGCATTGCTGAAAATCTACGTCTGCGGCCGTGGGTGTTTTACGCTTTTTTTGGCCGCTATCCGGTGAATCTGAAAGCCATGCGGGTGGGCAATACCGTGTGGGTAGGCACGCCGGCCGACTTCTCTGGCGAACTGGTGCCGCCTCTTCAGCAGGCCGCAGCGCCGGCTGATTTGTTTGTGACCAGCTTCAACGGCGGCTACATGGGCTACATTACCAAGGATGCCTGCTACGACCGTCACCACTACGAAACCCGCGACATGAACTGGTACGGCCCGCAGAACGGCGCGTACCTTTCAGAGGCCATCACGGAGCTGCTGAAAAGGCTTTAAATATCGGAATAGTTGTTTGGGGAATTACATTTTTAAATTTATTTTTGCCGCCAGTTAAAGCTGACCTGCTATAAAACGCGGTGCGACCTTAACGAGATTGTCCGATGGTGTAACTGGCAACACGTCTCACTTTGGCTGAGAAGAGTCTAGGTTCGAGCCCTAGTCGGACAACGAAGTAGTACTAACATTCAGGTATAAAGCCCTCAGAATCACTGAAAAAGTGTTTTCTGAGGGCTTTTTCGTTTCTATCCCCCTCCTGATTCACCCGGATTTACTAACGGAATCACTGCCCCAATCACCGCCCCAATTTTTTCACAAACCGCCCCAAAATCAAAACCACCATAAATCCTGTAACCATGAAAACGCAATTCAAACAAATTACCGAGAAAACTGACCGTTCTGGTAAAGCGCCTGTTTTTCTGTACGCTTACTATAAATCCTACCGGTTCAAATACTTTACGGGTGAAAAGTGTGAGCCTAAGCACTGGGATGCTGACAAAGGTAAATTTCGCCGGTCATTGCCGGGCTATCAGGAAGCCCAGACATTTCTGGAAACACTCGCCGAAAAAACGGTGAAGACGTACCGGGAGTACATGCAGAAGGGAATAGTACCTACGCCGGCAATGCTGAAATCGGAACTGCTGCCCGAATCACCGCAGACCACTGCCCCAGGAAGAACTTCTTGGAACTGCTTGAGGAGTTTGTGGTGCTGCTTAAGCAGCGGGGTTACAAGCCCAATACGCTCAAAAAATACAACAGTACCCTGAATCACTTCCGGGAGTACCATAAGGAGCGGGAGCCGGTGGACATAGAGGCCTACACGCTGCAGGTCCACAATACCTTCCTGATGTTCTTGTCGGAGGGTTACGACTTCCATCCCAATACCATCGCCAGCATGGTCAAGAACCTCAAGGTCTTTTTCAAATTCTGCCGGGAAGAAAAAGGGATCACCCTTCATCCTGACTACCTGAAACTGAGGGCTGCGTACATCGAGCCGGAGAAGATATTTCTGACGGCCCAAGAGTTGCAGAATATCGCAGGGCTGGAATTGTACTATAAACTATCCAAAGTGCGGGATGCTTTCCTGTTTGCCTGTTATACCGGCCTCCGCTACTCTGACCTGTTCAATCTTTCGGCAAACAACATAGTGGATAAAGGCTCTTACAAGGTGATCAACATTATGCCTCAGAAGACAATGAGCACGCAGAAAAAGCTGAATAAGCGAATCGAAATTGTCTTACTGCCGCAGGCGCTTGAAATCATAGAACGTTACCAGGGCCGGAGCATCAAATCTTTGCCGGTCATTACCAACCAGCGGATGAATGAATACCTTAAATGGATTGCCCGCTCCGGCGGGCCTGGAGTATCCGGTTCAGACGGTGGCTTACGAACAGGGAGTCCCAAAATCTGTTTTTGTTCCTAAATGGACCTGCGTCAGTACCCATACTGCCCGGCACACATTCGCTACCCAAAGCCTGATGCGGGGAATGGATCTGAAGGTGTTACAGGAGATTCTGGGCCACAGTGATATCAGAACAACGATGACCTATGCCAAAATAGTGGATGAATACAAGCACAAAGTGATGCTTGAGGTGTGGAGCCCGCCCGAAGGCGGGCTGATAGAACACATAAGGTAATGCTACGTAGCCAAAGCAGCTAATTCAACATGCTTTGGCTACGTTTCAACCGCAATTCCGCTTTTGGCATGGTAAAGCGGCTGAAAGTATTTTTCAAATTCTGCCGGGAGGTGGAAAAGCTCTCTGCATCCGGAGACAAGCGAACTCCGGGCCGTAAACCTAAAGGTGGAAAAGCTGGCTGCGGCCGAGCTGCCGGATCACCAGGCCAAAGTGCGGGACTGCTACCTGTTTGCCTGTTACACGGGGCTGCGTTACTCGGATATGAATAAGCTTACCCCAAACACATCTCGGAAATGATCGGGGTAAAGGTGATGAACTTTGTGATGGTCAAGAGCGGCAAGAAGCCCAAGAAGGTTGCCGTTGCCTTGAACGACCTGGCGTTGGGTGTCCTCGAGAAATACCAAGGCCAATACAAGCGGGTACTGCCCATGATCAGCAACCAGAAGATGAACAAGGCCTTAAATCAAATTGGCCGCAGGGCAGGAATTACGGTGCCCGTGGAGCAGACTGTTTTCCGCCACGGGCGGCCCTCCTACCAAATGGCACGGAAGTACGAACTAATTACCGTCCATACAGCTCGTCACACCTTTGCTATCCAGAGTTTGATGAAAGGCATGCCCTTACCGGTGCTTCAAAAAATTCTCGGCCATAAGCGGGTGCAGGAAACACAAATTTACGCCAAAATGGTGGAGGATTACCAGCATGAGGTAATGCTGGAGGTGTGGAACAAGCCGAGTTGAACTGGGCAGAGCAAATAGAAATAATAGTTAATTTTGACAGATGTTAATCAAGTAAACCTCCCCTATGGAACGCAACGAAGTATTCTTCGATTACCTGCGCGCAAAACTTTTTGAAGTAGAAGACAATGATAACCGAGTGGAACAACTTACCAACTCAGTTAATGATTTAGCTGAAATGCTGGTTGATAAGCTGCATGAGGTGCGTTGCTACACGTTAGCAGCACTCGATGCGGACATTCCGGTTAATAATCCTCTCATTGTAGCCACCAACGAGATAGTTAAAAAGCATTGGAAAGGTTTGGAAGGAAAATACCCGGAGCCACCACGTGGTATATTACGCGGGGTAATGCTGAGTGCTCTTTATCAACTTGGAACAACGGATGACGAGCTTTGTCGCATCATTTACTACACGGCTAGCGGGCATAGCCAGTTCGTGAGATTTGGAAACGAGGAGCCAGTTGTTGATCGTATTCTTAGCGAATTTGGGAAAAATGTAGAGGACGAAGCGGTAAAAGAGTGGTCGTTGACTTCTACACCTGCAACGTCAAAAATTGACACTTTTAAGCTTAAAGGTTTGAAATTGGGCGCTGTAGAAGTTGATTCTGATACTCTTAAAGACTCACTTAATAAAGCTGCAGGTATTGAGCCAAAAACAAATCACGGCCCCCAACATGGACCTCAATATTGGGGACCCCATTTTGCTTCTACCGCAAGTGCTGGTATTACAAAAGCCATCGAAACGGCGGTTAAAAGCTTTGGTGAATCCATCTCAATGAAAGCTGTGGAGGACGAAATAAACAAATTCTTTTCCTCTGTTCGCACTTCACTCAATACGACTTTAAAAGATTCCTTCCAATCACTGTTAGCAGTAGAGCAGCGAAGCAAACTACTGTGGTGGAAAGAAACCTTATTTTCTACGACGCTACGAAAAGGGTACCGTGAAATCGATGTGGCTGTGCTACCAGTGGTTATGGCTATTGATTTAGCCAAGCTGCTGCCAAATGCAACACCCGTAAGTGTAGATTACCTGCTAACCGACACCTACCTTGCTATAGTTGGCACTAAACCACAGAAGCATACCTTGATAGAACTGTTAGAGCCTTTTGGGGAAGAGCAATGGCAGAAGATACTTGCCCCTCATCTTTCCATGATGACGGATTGCGGAGAGCGAACTACCCTGACGGCTTTCCTAGCCCAGGTAGTCCACAACCAACGGCAGCCAAAAAAACTTGCTATCTATACGGGCCTGCGGGCTGAGAGCCAAGCTTCCCCGGACCAACTGGCAGTAATTGTCCTACACGATCTGCTTACTGAACGCCTCATAAAAGAAGCCAATGCCCCTCAAGTGTAATACCTCTCATTGCCATCCTGAAGATAATGAATGCCAAGCAGGCCATCATTCATTAAGCGTGTGTCCTCACCTGATCCGCAGTGAAGGTGCCACGGAAGCAGGTGGGCCTAACACAGTAGGGGCGGAACTAGACGGGAGGCGGGTAAGCTGGACCGGCAGCGCAATGGGCTTGACTGACTTGGAACCGCTGTCTGCTCGGTCAAGGATACTGCTTGTTGGATTGGTGGGTATGGAGAATGCCGGTAAAACTACTTTCTTGGCATTGCTGTTTTCGTTTCTGCGCAGGGGCCAGACTATACCAGGCTACCGGTTTGCGGGTTCCAATACCCTACCGGGATGGGAGCTTATTGCGGGCTTTTTGACTTTCCGGGATGGCTCAAACCAAGTGAGCTTTCCCCCTCACACCAGCCGGAACGCCGGGCGGGTGCCGGGCTTGCTGCACTTAGCATTGAAAGATGTGTCCGGCCATTTAATCGATGTAGTTTTCACTGATGCGCCAGGCGAATGGTTTAATGAGTGGCGTAACAATCAGAAGGCCGATGCGGCGGTCGGAGCCGAGTGGATACACCAGCACGGGGATGGCTTTCTGCTTTTTGCCGACTGTGAAGAACTGGCCGGACCTAACCGTGGCACTGCACGGATGGAGATCCAAATGCTGGCCGACCGGTTGGGAACAAATCTGGGGAAGAGACCATTAGGACTGGTTTGGGCCAAATCCGATGTTGAGAACGTGCGTCCAGCTTTACGGGAGAAGATTCAAGGCTACATTCAGGCGATTGGCCCGCAGCGTTACAGGGAGTTCGCCATTAGTGTAAAACAAGACGAACAACAGCATTGGCATAAGCAGGTGCTTGAGACCGTATCATGGCTAATTGACACAATACGGCATGAGCCTGGCGAACCACTTCCACTAATCCCTTCAGCTAATACGGATGATTTATTTTTGCTGCGTCGCAGCGTTTCATCATGACTAAGCCACACCAATTATTAATCATTGGCGCCCCAAATGTGGGCAAAACGCACTTTGTAGGGCAGTTGTACAATCGGTTGGATGCTAGGCGTAGTACCTACCGCATGGTGACAGCACCAACTGACTTGACGGTAATAAAAGCCGTGATCGACCGCTTGGCCCGTGGGCTGGCAGGAGAACATACACAAAGTGGCTTGAATGAAGAGGTAAACTTCGTTGTAGCCAATGACCAGGTGGAAATTGCCCTTACTTTTCCCGATTACGGAGGGGAACAAGTGAGAGATATAGTGCGTGACCGACTAGTTTCCAGTAGGTGGCAAGAACTGATTAAACAGTCAGATGAGTGGTTACTATTGATTCGTCCGGACGAAATCTTTGCCGTTGGAAGACATTACTACGCGTGGCCTTGCTCACTTGGAGGATCTACGCAAACGTACCACTGAAGTTAGGGACGAAACTGATTTGACGGCTCCGAGCTTCTATATTGAGTTGCTACAAATGATGCTGCACATCAAGGGCAAGTCGGTTGTTACCCCTATTATTGAGCCACGGCTTACAGTAGCGCTTTCATGCTGGGATACGTTGGGCTTGCCGGAATCGGATACTACACCGTTAAAGGTACTACAGGAGCAGTTACCGTTCTTTGCAAATTTTTTAGAAACAGCATGGAAGCCAGGATACTGGCGGGTCTGTGGTCTCTCTTCGTTGGGAAGAACATTGGACGCGAAGGAGCCCAACGAAGATTTTGTTGACGATGGGCCGGAGACAGCTGGGTACGTAGTATTGCCCTCGGGTGAACATGATGCCGATCTAACTCAACTTATTACTTTCTGATCGTGTCAAGTACTTCTGTTCTGGAAATTCATCAGACTTACTTCTGGAGCGGTCAATGGTACTGCACGGCCAATTAGCCAGTAGTCTAGCGGATGGTGACCTGCGCGCTTTTTGTTGGCTTTTACTGACCGGCCTGGGGTGCTGCCGGTTGGTATTATGTTACGACCATATCTGTCCGCAACTGTACACAAGACTTACTATTTGGTGAGTTGTACCCTGGTCCGATCATGCAGTGGCACGGCCAGGTATGGTTTTTACACATGTGCTGATAATACCGCTTCAGTGTTTACAAGAGCTTCACGAACTTGGGGCAATTCTTGACCTTCTAATAAGCGAACCACCGCCAGTAGCAGAACGCCCCAACTCTTTGGCTCCGCTGCCTTTTCCTCTGAATTTAATTGGTCTAATAAACGAGCAGGTGATGTACCGGAGAGTTGGCTGGCTTGCATAAGACGGTTATCAGAGCAAACCCAATCTGCACCCATTTTTGTATTGGGTGAGACTGCACGCTTTCGATCTTTGATAGAAGTACTTTGGCATGGCTCACCTGCTCCGTTACGCGGTCAGTTGAGTTGGGGAATCAGATTTACCCGCCAGGCGCTACTGATTCCGTACCGCTTTTAGTAAACGTTCCCGAAGAATTCGAAGGAAAGTGGCGTGGAAAAGAATTAATTCGGTTAGCATCTGACCAAATGAAGGTACCGAAACGCCGATTGAGCACTTAATCCTCGGTAGAGAACAAGGAAATAATTTCCGTGGCTTTATTTCAGACCTAGAAATTAGTCCTGCTTCATTTGAGATTCTCAGGAAATGCCAGCGAGCATATTATCAATTTCAGAACTTGCTTACCTCAACTGCAATGCCAGGGGGAATTGTTGGCATTAGTTCGGGTACTGAGGCAACTGCAACCGGACCCCGATAAGGCAACCACCCTCAAACAGCAGGCCATTGAATCTCTAGCTGAAGCAATGAAGCCTGATGCCGTAAACCAAGCATTTGGGTTACGAAACCTACCAATGGACGCATTTCGTACTGGTGAAGTGCACTTAGGAGAAGCAGTTGCTCGAATTGTACGGGGTGTTGTTACAACCTCAAGTCCTGATAAAACTTTACACGGGAGTTTATTGGAGTCTCTAACTGATCTAGAAACCGATACAGTTGAGGCTTGGTGGCGTCAGGCAGCAGATAAAGCACTCAGGCAAACTTTGGATACCAGCACAACAACAGTGGCAGAAGTTTTTTGGATAGGACTAGTTCACTCCGAAGCTACCCGAAATTATATACTTGAGATTATCCCAGACGTAGCAGGTTGGGAAAACTCCTTGAGCCAAACGGTGCCGGTACCACTTATCCCGGAAACAGCAGATGCAATGGCAACCTTTTGCATAGATCGAGGCTGGTGGGATTTGTTTGCGGCGGTAGTAGGAGCAGCTTACGAGCCGTCAGAAGCGTTACGGCGCCAGGTGAAAGCTGAAGAACGGATTGGGCTTAGAGAGTCGCCGCGTGTGGAAAGGCTGGCTACCAAGGTAGATGATCTTAACTTAGTAGAGTTAGCTGTTGAGGTTTCCAACTGCCAACAATTACTTAAACTGGCCGGAACGCGGTGTAGTCGAGAGCCGAAGCTATTGTCCCAGATTGATATGCGCAAAAAAGCTTGGCGTAACGTATGGTCCATATCACTGGCACAAACCGGATCTTTAACCATGGGGCTGAGCAGGCCTAAGGAATTAATTAATGCATTTCTTTCAGAAGTAGCAGGTGGGCGGGCTGATGATAAGGTACCATTGGAATTAATTGCCGCATCACCTTTCGCCAATGTGCTTCAATTGGCTGAACGAGCAGCCTTATGGGATCAATTGCCAGCTAAACTTAAACCGAGGTTTATTACAGTTACTCTTGATGCACTCGTTGAAGAAATAATTGCAGGCAGTTGGGCAGGTACTATTGAGCCTGCGCTATTGAAAGCTGCCCGAGAAAATGAGTTCAACCAGAGATTTCTTAGTCTACGACGAAGCGATTTAGCAGCCGTTTTAGCAGTGGAGGACGTGCTCCATAATTTAAGCGATGCTTATTTGAAAGATTACATCAAAAATCTTCCAGAGGTGAACGGAGTGGTAGCAGTTCAGCTAGGCAAACTGGTTGCATTAAAGCAGTGGAGTTTATCCGCTTACGCCATACTTGAACGAGCTAAAGCCGGTGTTCCTTTTCGGCCAGCTTTGACAGAGTGCATTAATTTGTTCAAAAAATGGGAACGCCTTTGGCATTCAGGTCTGTTTGGCTATCGAGTCAGTAAAGATGATGCTTGGGATCTACTTCGTTCGACCATGATCGATCTTTATGAGGAGGGGCCAGAGCAAGAGAAAATATGGAAGCGAGCAGGTGGGGACCCTGCTAGGCTGACAAATGCTCATACTCGCAGAGAACAATGGGCATCGGCAATCGAGTTGATACGGCGCGGAGGAGGAGGAAAAATAACGGCTGATTCTCTGATTGACATTGCAATAGTAGATTACGAGAACAACTCCCAACTGCAGACATTGCATACTTTACGGTATTTGTTCAAAGAATGATGAAAACAGACATCTTGGTTATTACTGCGCTGGCCCTTGAATTTAAAGCAGTGGAACACCTCCTCGCACAATCTGAGTCGGTTAAACATCCGGCGACCGGGGCACGCTACAAGCGAGGCATTTTCGCCGGTGGAAAGCGCAACTTCGCAGTGGCCGTAGTAGAAGCGGGAGCCGGCAACGTGAATGCAGCGCAGGAAACAGAAAGAGCACTTACCTTCTTCCAACCTGACTACATCTTTTTTGTAGGCGTAGCGGGAGGAATTAAGGACGTCACTATTGGTGATGTAGTCGTCTCCACAGAAGTTATCCATTACGAGGGTGGTAAAGCGGGAGACGTTTATAAGCCCCGGCTTACTACTCATCCCGCGAGTTATGAATTGGTATCGCTAGCTAGGCTTATTGCACGAGATGAATCTTGGCAGCATAGAACTACCGGCGGCTCAGAAAACAATAAAGCGGAAGTTAAGCCTATTGCAGCCGGGGAGAAGGTAGTTGCTTCGGAGTATTCCGCAGTATATGAGTTGCTGACCCAATCAGTTAGTCAGGCGTTAGCAGTCGAAATGGAGGGTTATGGTTTTTTAGCTCCTATATATTCACACCACGCTAAAGGTATAGTTATTAGGGGAGTTTCGGATCTATTGAAAAACAAAGAAGCCGCAGATGCCAGTGGGAGCCAACCAAAAGCGGCTCGCAACGCGGCAGCGTTCCTAGCAGCGATGTTAGAAGAACTTGCAGATGAAAAGAAGCAGGTTGAAAATGGGGTCCATGTAGCTAGCGTAAATCTAATTCCACAATCGGTTATTGAACCAATTCTCACTAATCCCCTCGATAATTTAGAGTGGCGTAATCAGTTGGCGAAAACTTTGGCCGAGTTGTACGAAGCGGGCCCAAATGAGAACGGTGGTGCTTGGAAACGCGCTGGCGGGAGAGTTACATTTCTAAATAATAGTAGTTCCACCCAAACGCAGTGGTTCGCAGCGATAGACCGTTTGGCAAAAGGAGGATCTGGCGACATTACGCTTGAATCACTTTTGAGCGCTGTGCAAGAGGATTACAAAAACAATTCAGTAATCAACAACTTCATAAGAGATCTTAAGGGTAAGAAATAACTTCGAAGCTTGGCACAAGAAGATTTTAGTGCTGCTCACGACTTACAAGATACTCATATCTAATCCTGAATCTGATGACAGTCTTTTCGCTTTAGAAGGCTGCTCCCGTTCTTCTTGCTGCAAAAGCTGCTGTAGATGTAATACTTTCTGCTGGTTCTCCCCCGCGATCTGCCGCCCGTCGGATGGATGCAGAATTACGTGCTTCTTTGCGCTGCTTGAAGTATTGGAAGAAGCCAAAGCTATTACAAGGGCGACTGACAAGAGCAAGGCTAGTAACACAAGAGAGAAATAACCCGGCATCATACTCTTTGCCGGCAGCAAAAGCAATCAGGTTCGCAAATGGCGCCCAGAACGAAAACCCCTTAACGAATCCGTACCCAAATGGCAGCAGGTTTACCAGAGCCAAACCGGCATAAAGCAGCTTTCTATTCATAAACAAAGTAGGCAAGTCGTACGAAAGAAGCAGTAGCCATTCTGTACGAATCAACCCCTGCTTTGCAAGTCACAATTTGTTCATTCTCTCCCTGTTCTCGCACTTTTACCGCCAGCGGCTGATGTAATAAAGCTGCACATGTAGAAAACCCACTGCTTTAAGATTCTTTAAGTCAAGTCGTTAGCTGAATAAGCAAATACGGTATGATACAATTATATTTTTAAGTAGCATCTATAAAAAGTACTACTTATACTTTTCAAACACCTACGGATTTACGTAAGCTATTACCCGAAGTACGCACAATGGATATGGCGTAAACAATCACAACATATTGATTTTTAGCGCGGAGAAGGGCGGGATATGTTTGCAGCATTCCCATTCACCAAACCCCTTACAACCCTTCTCTCATGAAAAGTGTAAAACTGCCGGCGCTCCGCCTGTCGTCATTCCCTTTCCGGCTTTCCGCCCCCTATCCCAAAAGTCTCCGTGCTGACAATGGCAAACCGGCCCTCCCGGCAGGAGTGACCCGCGAACTCCGTTCCTTCTTCAGACGCCGCCTGTCCGCGCTGGCCGGATGCAGTAAAAGCATCCGCAAAGCAGGTTTGCTGCTACTGCTGCTGGGCGTATCGTCCCTCGCCCACGCCCAGCAGGTGGCCGGGGGGCTGCAGAACCTGGTGGACCAGATCAAGCTCATCGCCAACGTCATCTTTATCGGGGCCATCATCTGGTCGGCCGTGCGGACGGTGATTGCTTTCGCCGGGGGTAGTCCCACCGCCATGCGCAACGTGCTCTTCACGCTGATCATCGCCCTGTTCTGGTTCGGCTTCAACTACTTCGTGGATGACATTGCCAGCTCCCTCGGTGGTGCCGGCGCGGATACGTTCGGCGGATAAGGAGACTTCAACGCTACTCGCTATGATCACCCGACGTTACATGGAGAAAGAGTCAACGGTACTCGGACTCCCCATGACGCACGTGGGCCTATTGGTAGGCATGATGGTCGGTATGATTCTGCTGAGTACGGTAGCCAAACTGCTGGACGGTGCCCGCTGGTTCAATCACCTTACGGTGGTCCTTGTCACGGGCAGCTACCTGCTTCTGCGCTACGCTGCCTCCAGAAAGCATCCCACCTACTTGTCGTCCAACTTCAGCTACCGGCTCCTGCAACGCGGCAAGTGCTACGAACCGGTGGCCTCACCCACAATCCCGAACCGGCAAAAGGTCCGCAAATCTTCCTCCTGACGGAGTGGTCCGTATCCGCTTTCCGGTACGGACCATCTTCCCTCCCCTATATCTGACTTTTCATGAGAAAAAGAACCATCAACGATCTCTTGCCCGTTTTCGCCATCGAAAACGGGCAGTTGCTGTTCAAAGACGGCCGGGTAGCGGTCGGCTACCAGGTGCAGCCGCTGGAAATGGAAAAGGCCCCGGCCGGAGCATACGGGCACCTGAACGAAGTGCTGACCGGTGCCACCAAAATCCTGCCCGTAGGAGCCACCGTGCAGAAGCTTGACTGCTACTACTTTGATCCCTTCCGGGTGGGCTACACCGATAAGTCCTTCATTGAGCGCAGCATGATCAACCACTTCTACAACCGGCTGGTGCTGCGTCACCGGAGCTTCCTGTTTATTTCGGTTGGCAACGAAAAACAGCCGGCACCCAACCCCGTCAATACGCTTTTTGCGTGGGGAAAGGCCTTTCTGGTGAGCAACCCCTTCACCGGCATTGAGGAAAGAATGCTGAAGCTTCGCCGCCTGGGCCGGGAGTTCACGTCCATGCTGGCCGCGGCCGGCATCGGGACTACTCCGCTGGACGAAAATGGTCTGTCTGACCTCTACCGGATGTACTTCAACCTTGATTTCAGCCGCCCGATTCGTTTCACCGTCCCTTTCACGCTGGGGGCAACTACGCCGTGCTCGGGGAAAAGAAGCTGCACGTGCTGTCCATGCTCAACCAGGGCGGAATCATTGAGCCGGCCGTGCTGAACGAGACGGGAGTGGCCTCGCCGTTCATCTACCCGCTCACGCACTACCTGCAGATCCCGCACGTGCTTTCGGTTTCCTGCACGGTGCCCGATACTGAAAAGACGCTCAGGGACCTGGATGCCGAAAACAAGCGCAACCGGATGCTGGACTTTCTTTCTACCCAGGACAACCACAAGAAGGCCGAAGAGATCACCGAGTTCACCCACGAAGTGAGAACCTGGAACAAGAATACGCTCAGGGTGAATGTATCAGTAATCGTCTGGGAGGAGCAGGAAGACGGGCAGCAGGGATACGCCGATCAGGTGCGCCGGGCCTTCTCGCAGATGAACGCGACCATATGCACCGTCGAAACGCTGGATACGGCCAATCTTTTTGTGGCTAATGCCCCCGGCAACAGTTACCATAATTACCGCACGCTGCTCATGACGGGTGACAACGCGTCCGTGTACCAGAACTACGTCACCAACTACCTCCAGGTAACCGGCGGGGATGAACTGCTCTGCGACCGGTTCCGAAATCCGCTGCGGGTTAAGCTTTTCAATACGGATCTCAACAACCAGAACTCGGTCACCATCGGACCTTCCGGCTCGGGAAAGAGCTTCACCATCGGCAACTTCGTGCTCCAGCGCTACGAGATGGGGCACACCCAGATCATCATCGACGTGGGCGGTACGTACCTGAGTCTGGTGACGGCGCTGGGTGGCCGCTACTTTGAGTACGACCCGGACCGGCCTTTGCACCTGAACCCCTTCCTGGTCGACAGAAATGAGGAGGGTTTGTACGTACTGGACGGGGACAAAATCAACTTCCTGACTTCCCTGCTCTCGATTATCTGGAAGGGTGCCAGGGGGGAGATCTCCCCGGTGGAACGGGCCGTGTTCACCAAGCTCCTGCCCCACTACTTCTCCCACTATAACAAACTGGTTCAGGAAGGGAAAGGGCAAATGCCGCCTCCCTCCCTTACGGGCTTTTACGAATGGCTGTCGCTGTTCGAGCAGCAGGAAAGCAAGGAGTACGAACGGCTGTCGCGGAATTTTGATTTCAATGAGTTTACCATCGTGCTTGAACCCTACGCGGTGGGCAAGTACCGGGACGTGCTGAACTCGGAGCACCACGAGGAGGTGAGCGCCGAAAAGCTGATCTGCTTTGACATGGCCAGGATCAAGAAGAACCCGATGCTCTACCCGGTCATCTCCCTGCTGATTTCGGAACTGGCCCTTGACGTGATCCGCAGGCACCCCACCCGGCGGAAGTACTTCTACATGGATGAAGCCTGGAGCATGCTCTCGGACTCGATGGGCGAATTTGTGGAAGGCATGTACCGGACGGTGCGCAAGAACAACGGGGCCATGTGCATCATCACGCAGGGCATCCGGGAAGTAGTCGATTCGAGAATCGGCCCGGCCATCCTTGCCAACGCGGCTACGCAGATCATCCTCAACCACACGGACGTGACGGAAATTGCGAAGCTGGCCGGGCATCTGGGTTTCACCGATCACGAAGTACAGCTCATCCGCTCCATCCGGGTGCGGGACGCGGATGGTTACCGGGAGCTGTTCATCAAGCAGGGCGACTACGCCAAAGTATACCTGATGGAGGTTTCGCCGGTGATGGATGCGGTACTCACATCCAAGCCCGAAGAACGCGATTACCTGCGGTCACTCCAGAAAAAGTACGGCAACATCTACGCTGCCGTGAACCAGTACGTCGAGACAAAAAAAGCCAGAAAATCCGCTCAGCAGCAAAGTCAGCAGACGGAAGGATCACCTGTCTGAAGGCCTCAGGCAGCGTGGATGAAACTTACTGCTGCTGATCCTTTCCTGCTTAACCAAACCAACTGCCAACCAGCCACAAGCTGACCGCTACACATGAACAACTGGGGCTACGTTACTGATTCATTTCTGCAGATGGTGCAGCTGCTCACCAACGCCGTGCTGCACAACTGCCTTTTTCTGGTGCCGGCTTTTATGCTGGCCGGGCTAGCCGTGGCAATGGTCAGGGCGGTATTCACGGGCGGGGAAATGGTGATGGATACGGGCTTTCTGCTGCGCGGCGTGGCCGTCTGGTTCGTTCTCTTCAACTACCTCGAACTCCTAGACATCGTGACGGGAGCGGTGGAAGGTTTTGCCCGGCTCATTCCCGAGCCGACCGGCATCATGGAGAGTCTCAATGAGTTTGCCCAGTCCACCATCACGCCCGGGCAGCCTGCGCCTGATCCGGATGCTTCACCCGCGGACAGGATCATGAACTACGTTCAGGGGGCAACCGGCTTTCAGACCGGCATTATCTACTGGCTGATGGACGCCGTGGAACGGGGATTTACGATGGGCATGCGGCTGGTATACGAAAAGCTGCGGGCAATGCTCCTGGCCTTCCTGACGGTGGCGGGTCCCCTGTCGCTGACCCTGTCCGTATTTCCGGGAATGGAAAAGATCGCCGGGCACTGGTTCCGGGGCTGGTTCATGATCCACATGTGGTCGGTGACGCTCCGGCTGCTTGATTCCATCATTCACAATTATAACGCCGCCGTCTTTGATACGGTGGGTGGCAGCCCCCTTTCCCTGATGGATGCGCTGGTGATCAACGTAGTGTGCATGCTGATGTATTTTATGGTGCCCAGCCTGACGAGCTACTTTGTGGGCTACGCCGCTACGGGTGGCTTCTTCGGCAAACTGGCCGGCATTGTATCCACGGGCCTGCTTGCCGCCGGGAAAATCAGCACCGGCAAAGCAGGCAGTGGTGCGGGTTCCGCTGCCGGTGTCCCCGCTTACACCGGCTTCAGTGGCGGGGGTAACGGAGGAGGCGGTGGCGGCTTGCTGCCACCGGGCCCACCTTCTCCGCTGGCCATCGGTTCGGGCGGCAATCACCTGCCCGGGGGGAGCTCACCGGTTATTGTGCCGCCCGGAGGAGGGCCATTGCCGCCCCTGTCGGGAAGCAGTGCGGCTGCCATTCCCGTCCGGCAATTGCCACCCGCCCCGCAGCCCCGGACAGTGCCGGTCGGGGCACCCCGTTTTGATGAATACCAGATTGTATAACCTCCTTTCGCATCTCACATTCCATTATGAACCATTCAGCTTCTGCCTCTGCCAGCGGGACACCGGGCCTCACCGCCCCGAACTTCGACAAAGCTTTCCGGACTACCAGCCGGATTGCCACTGCGTCAGCAGTCCTGCTGGTATTCTCCAATTTCGTGTGGGCCTGGTGTTACTTTGCCGCCCGCGGGGCCGGCGAGGAAAGGGTGTACGTCGTGCACGATCAGGGTACGGTGGCCGCGGCGCTGCACGGCAACTACCGCCCGACTGTCTACGAGGCAAAAAACCACGCCCGTACGTTCATGACGCTCATGCATGCCCACGATGCAGGTACGTACTCAGAGCGGATCAACTCGGCCCTGAAACTGATCGATAAGAAGGTAGGTGCCCGTTTGTATAACCGCATGAAGAAAGGCGGCATCCTGGAGCACTACACCCGTTTCAACAGCAGCACCGAAGTCCAGATTGACTCGGTGGTCATCGACATGAGTGCAGAACCCTACAAAGGGGCTATATACTGCCGGCAGCGCTACCTCTACGACAAGGAACAGCAGATTATTCCGGTTGCGGCGGACTTTGAGATGGTCCGGACGCACCGTTCGGACGCTAATCCTTTCGGCCTGCTTATTACCGCATTTGATTACAAGGCCTACCGTCCCGCGTCACAGTAGCCTTCCCATTTTAATTCAATACAATACCCGCTGTACATGAACATGCAATTATTGAAAGCCGCTTCCGCTGTCACCGGGCTCCTGCTCGGCAGCGTTGCAACCCGGGGCCAGGAGCAGCCAGCCCCGGCTTCCGCCGGCAAAACCACCGGCTGCTGTGATACCCTTTACGTGTCCACCCAGATGACGGCCTACCTGATCTTTCCCCGGCCGGTTTCCGTCTGGGACCTTGGTTCAAAAAGCTACGCGGCAAAGATTGAGAGCGGCAATATGCTTTACGTGAAACCCCTCAAAGCCAATACGCCGCTTTCAACGCTTCTGGTCCAGACCACTGACGGCACCATTTATTTACAGTACGTCGCTTACCGTCAGTTTCCCCGGCAACTGCTGCGGGATTACCGCACTGCTGCTGCCGATTCCGCTTCCGGCAACCCGGCTGCAGAAACGGAGGAAGTGCCTCAGGCTACCCGGGCTTACTTCGCCCACCAGACAGACCTGCTCAGAAAACAGAAGAGCGGAAAGGTTTTTTCCCGGTCCTGGAGCCGGATCAGGTTCGGGGTAACCGCAGTGGCAGTGGACAGCGGAGCGGTGTATCTGCTCCTGAACGTGCATAACCGCAGCTCTATCCCCTACCGGCTGCAGTACGTGAGCTTTGCCTACCGGGAAGCCCGCCCGAAAAAGTCCCGCCGGCGAATTCACCCGGAGCACCGGGAGGTGCATCCGCTGCATTCGGAGGCAGTCAGCATAATCCGGCCTCAGCAGTTGGAACAAATGGCGTACGTGCTGCCCTCTTTTGCCTCCACCCGGAAAGGGCACCTTGAAATCATCATCCGGGAGGAAAACGGCAACCGGATCCTGAAGGGCCTCTTGCCGGCTACCCGGATCGCCAGAGCATTATACCTCCCGCACTACTCTTCTAAACCGACCAGCCATGTCAGAGACAGCAAGTAAAAAAACGGTTATGGAAGATCTGGTGCAGAAAACCAGAGCCACTGCCCGGGATGGGAAGAAACGCAGGCGACTGGCCTGGGGGCTTGGAGCCATCCTGCTTCTGGTAGTAGCCGGATACTTTGTCCGGCAGTTCAACCTCCTCTACCGGAGGGATATACAGGGTATTGCCCCGCCTGGCCGGGCGGAAAGACTCGACACCACCAGGGGCAGGGAAACGACCATTACCCGCCTGTATGAGCTGGAGGAGAAGAACCGGCACCGGGACTCGCTTACCCGGCTGGAGGAGAATAAAGCCCTGGACTATATCGTCATGGACTGGGAAAACCTGTACGACGTACGCAAAAAGGAGAGCCGCAGGGTGCAGGATGAAGCGGCAATTTCCGACAGTACTTCTGCCAGCCTGCTGCAGACCCTGCCTGCTGATTCACTCCGACAGGAAGGCTATATGCGCAGGAACCACTTGCCGCGCAGCAACGCCCGCCAGACCCGTTTGTCCGGCCGCGGCTTTACTCCCTCAGGTGAGCTCAGGTACCCGGATGATGGTTATGCAAAGCCGGCTGCCACTTCCGCCCCGCGGCACCGGACCGGGGAAGTCAAGCCCCATGCTGATGAAAAAAGAGAGACAGATCCTTTCAATACTGGCCGGGCCGCGGGCCTTCAGGCGACTGGAGATACTCAGACAGGGGCAGGGGGCAAAGATTGGGGAAGGAAAGCTGTTTTGCCGCCCGGTCATTTCTCAGGGGAAGCCGGCTTTGGTCACACGGCCAGCCCTGCAGGTAAAACAATAGTACCGGCGGTAGTGCACGGGGACTACAAGGTGCAGAACGGCTCCAAAGTTACCTTTCGCACCCTGGAGGGCGTGACACAGGACGGGATGCTTCTGCCCGTAAACACCCTCATCACCGGTCTTGCCCAGCTGTCTAACGGACGGATCACTTTCACCGGCTTTCGGGCCAGACTGGACGGGAGCAGCATTGCCCTTCCCTTCAGCTGCTATGACTCCGACATGATGGCGGGCATTTCTTACGGAGACCAGGGCAGTATCGAAACCGAGGTCCGCCGGAGTGCCACGGGTGCCCTGGCCGATGCGGCCGGAGCCCTGAGCAATGCCATTCCCCATAGTGCACTGGCAAGAGCTTCGGGAAACATTGCCCGCGGGACCCTCCGGGGTGCCGGCCGGAAACGGGAGTCTTTCGTCTATCTCTCCGACGGCTACAGCGTCTTTCTGGAGCTACAGCCGCCTGAGTAAATTCTTATTTCCTTTCCACTTAAAGCAAAAACAATTATGAAAAAGCTGATGCCTTTTATCTGCCTGATGCTTTCCTTCCGGTCGTTTGGCACGGGCTTTCCGGTCACGGATATTCCCCGGCTTATCATGGAATACATTACCGATCAGGTGCTTATGGAGCAGGACCGGGAGGTGCAGCAGGAAAAACTGCTGCATTTACTTGATGTGCTTCAGAAAGCCCGGAGCATCCGCGCCCGTCACACGGATGTGCTCGGCATTGAGGACGATCTGGAGAAGGAACTGAGTCTGGTCCGGGAGGTAGAGCATCTGAAGCTCAACGACATTCTTTTGGTTGCAGAAAAAGTACTCTCCGTAACGGGAAAACTCTATGCCCGCGATTTGCCCATTCTGGAAGAATACCAGTTGCTCCGGGAGGGCTTACCGGGAAAGGAAAGCAGCAACCATCTCTACGACTATTTCCACGGCGGCACTTCGGTCTACGCCGAGCTTACCGGCAACCTTCCGGGCAGCTACCCGGAAAACGGGCAGTTGCTCCGGGAGCAGGCTTTCCGGCAGTACGCCATGGAAGTGGACGTAACCAGACGTTCCCTGCACACCGCACTCGCCCTGCAGGCCCTCTCCCGGGATCTGCTGGAACAGGCAGCTGACCTTCAGGAGCAGGTTAACAAAGAAGGCCAGTGGGAACTGACCGGCACCGGTGACCTCTTTCCGGACGTGACGGACGGACTTGGGGGAGCAGGGCCGGGCCTGATCACCGGCGGGCTGGAGCAACTGCTGGGCGGCTGGGCCAAAGAGATCCGAGAATCGGTGTCCGGCATCGGGAATGCCATCGGTAACCTGTTTGGCAGTTCAGCTACTGACAAGGAGGAGGAAATTGACCGGCTCGTGGGCGAAAAGGTTGGCGGATTTGACTTTCTGAGCCTGTTCGGGTCACTCTTCGGCGGAACAGGCAGCTTCTTCCCGGCACCCTCTTACGAAACCCGGATTCAGAAAGAAGGGATGAGCCTCTCCACCGGGGAGCGGATCGAGGTTCAGGGCGCTGCCCTGGACAACCTGAAAAAGTCGCTCGACATGGAGCTGGAAGCGGATCAGATTATCCTCAACGCTACGCATAAATCTCTCCTCCGGCAGCGGACAGATGCCTGCTACCAGAATGCCCTGATGCGGGAAAGCATGGTGCAGAAAGCACTTTACTGATTCAGAACCCCGGTTCTTTACCCTCAATAAATGACTGAATTATGAAAAAGATGTTTTTTTTGTGCCTTCTTGGCATCATTCCTGTTCTGGCAGCGGCCCAGATTCCCGTGATCGACGGACTTTCCAACAAGCAACTGGTTCAGCAGCTGGTCAGGTGGGTCCAGGATTACGCCAAACAAACGGGTCAGGAAGTGAATCTGCAGAAGATACTGGGAGAAAACACCACTACCCAGGAAAAGATTACCGCACTGCTCGCCCTTAAAATGCAGATTGAGCAGTCAAAGTACAGCGTGGCGGACTTCAGGAAGCTCCGCATCAGTGATTTGAGCGCAATCTTGGAAAACGTGTACGGCATCGGTACCACGGTTGACTACGGAAAAGACCTCCCCTTCATGAGGGAATACGGTAGCCTTACCGGCAAGCCGCCCGGTGCCGCAAGCGCCGGGCAGGTATATGACTACCTTTTTGCCGGCACGAGTGCTTACCAGCCCGAAGCTTCCGGCACCTTTGACGGGTACCTCGGGGCGTCAAAAGAAGGGCAGGCCAAAACCTATGCCCTTCACCTCGCCACGCAGAAGCGCAAAATGGCAGTCGCTATGACTTATCAGCGGATGGGGGAGGAGTATACCAGACTTGCCGAAGACCTCTCCGCGCAGGTGACCACTGAGGGAAAACAGCGCCTGACAACCGGCGAACGCATCAAAGCCCAGAAGATGGCCAATGACTATATGCTGCAGGCGCTGGAGATGAAGCAAAAGGCTGATGGGTTGATGAAAGAAGCGGCGCAGAAAACGGGCTTGGTGGAGCAGATTGACCAGGCCCGGCAGAACTACCTCAACCGTAAAGCAATGGCAGAAACGGCACTGTACTGAATGCTGCTTTATCTTGGGTTACTTTAGAATTTTTTGCAAATTAATGCTGCTAAAGGAACCACTATGAAAAATTCGTCAGAGATTGTAGGTTTACTCCTGTTACTTTCAGTGATTCATTGCTTTTGGCTAAGCAGCTGTAATAGTAAGAAAGACGACCTAGGTCCGGCGTCTGATAACAGGATGATGCTGTCGGCGAAACTGAACGGCGACCCGTGGGAAGCTACCGGATTTCTGGTGCAGCAACGGCCCGCCAGTTCCACCGATGATGCCCACGTGATGATTCAATCCCGGCGCGACCTTGGTCAGACAACCCTGCACTTTTATCTCTATGACGTTACCGCACCGGGTACCTACGTATTTGATGGACAAACTAATGGCCGCCGTAAAAGTGCAACACTGGAAAGAACTGACCCGGCTACTAATCGAATTACTTTTCTGGGTAGAGGGCCTGCTACGTTTAACTTTACCAAGGTAGAAAAAGGCCATTATACAGGTACCTTCTCCGGTACATTCAGCGACGAACTTGGCAGGGGCACTGTTACGCTCACAGAAGGTCAACTTGATGTCAGGATCGGCAGTCAGGGAGAATGAATATAAGAAATGAAAAGTATCACTTGACCTGCCCGGTATGAGATGCACTAATCATTCCATTATTCATCCCGCTGTTCAATGCTGTAATGATTTACAGAAAGGAATTGTGTCAGCCCTGTGCAAATGCCCAGGAGCCTCATTTGTGCAGCTCATTTACTCTGGAACGCCTTCCGGAAGAAACAACAACCCATGAGATTGATTATCGGCCTTACGATAGCCTTCTTGCCAGGCAACTAATTTTTGTCGCTCGGCAACCTCTATGCTCAGGTTCAAAAGGAATGCGGCACTTATTTCATTATTATTTTAGGCGCTATTTCTGCCGGATCAATTACAGGGGCGGCCAGATGTCTTTTGCAGCCATTTATGTTTTCAGCTCCGCCAATGCCTGTCTCCAGACTGATCAGCCTCCTTCTTTGTGACACTTTGTGAATCTGCTGCCACTGCCGATGCTTTTGCCTGCTTTTCCTGTCTTTGCCGATCTCTTTCCACCAATAAGACCAAAACTGCTCCCATACTTCGGTTTGTTGACAGTTCCTGAAGTAGCATCGGTTTTGAGCCGGACAGCAAAGGCGTTTCTTACGGCTTTCACCACTGAGTACCCGTTCAGGTGATCCTCAGGATGCCATTTACTACAGTGCGCAGGGAATGCTTTCGCTTTCTGCTGTTGCCGACTGTTCTTCAATACCTACCCATCAGGAATTAGTCAAGGCGGGTAAACCGATCACGTTTAAATATGAGCCTGACTGCAATCATAATGTCTTAAGATTTGACAACCATAAGTTAAGACCAGTTCCCCTTTTCACTCCCTGCCAATTTGGCAATACCCATTCTCAGCACCTTCAAACATACTCTATATCTGCCGATTAGGGTCATCGCACCAAATTAGAGGCGCTTGAGAACAGTAGTAAGATAGGCATGATCACGGGCGGCTTTTTTTCGTTTTCGTTTGATGGAGGTCTTTTCGGGCAGTTGTTTAAGTAGCTGGAGGGCAAGTTTTCGCATCACTGAGAGGTTCTGTGGGGCATTGTCGCGTCTGACGGTTGACTCATCCTCCTTAAAGGAAACATCGAGTTGCCAGTGAAGCTGGTTTTCAATCGACCAGTGTCCCCTGGTGAAGCGAATCAGCTGTTGGGGCGACACTTCAGAGAGGGAACTGATGTAGTAGCGTTGCTGAAAGGTGGTCTTGTCCTGATATACTCTTTTGGATTCGACCATCCACACGCTCTTGCATTGCTTCCACTCCCCAAGACAAGCCATTGCGTTGACTTTGTCGGAGTAGTAGTAACGTCTTTCCTCGGCCCGGTGATGGTCCTTGTCGAGTTGAGTAGCTAGCAGAAACTGCTGGGCGTGTTTGTCAAAGTGGTCTTTCACCTGAGCGAAGACCTCTTTCTGATTCGCTTTCAGAGCAATCACGTAGTCTGCTTGCTTGTCAAGGATGTGTGCAACAATGGTGTGTTGACAAGCAATGGCATCAATGCTAACCACTTTATCTTTCACATCGACTAACGACAACACCTGGGGAATGGCCACGATCTCGTTTTGCTTGCTTTCAATCTGGATTTGGGCCAGTGTTAACTGGGCTTCACTCACCCATACGCTCACCAATTGGTTCAAAGCGTGCTTTGCCCCTTTGGGGCAAGTGCCTCTTAATTCTTTACCGTCTATCATCAAGTGGTCGTAGTTGAGGTCAGCTAGAATCTCTTTGCCCCACTCCCTGAGACAAGCTTCTAAAGCACCCGCATCCAAGTGCCGAAACACGCGGCTCATTGTGTCGTGAGAAGGGATGCCGTCAGCTAGCTCCAAAAATGTCAGCAAGTACTCCTTCTTATCATTACCAAAATCCGCTACCTCTTCAAAGTCCTCGCAATCAGCAATAAAACCACATAACACCAGCATCACAATATCGCTCAGCTTATGTAAACACCGGCCCTGTACGCGAAAGTCGGGCAAGGCTTCAAAATACTTTGGTACTTCCATCACCTAAGCTAACCCCTCCTGGCCGTTTTCCCTATTTTGGTGCGATGACCCTAATCTGCCGATCGATCAGCATAATGAAAACAAGAATATGAATTAGATTTTTCAAAGAGTTTATTTCCCTTATCAAGCATAATTTGTCAATAAATAATAGCCCGTATGAAAAAAGTAAAATAACGCGCTGCAGGAGCAATATATTGTAAAATATATACTGCTCCTGCCTTTGAATTATAAAAATGAATGATATATTTGTTCCTGATGAAAATGATGTATGGTCCTGCCAGTCAGCCCATGCGTGAAATTTCACCATCCTGCCAGCTATAAATCCTGATTACATATTTTATAATTATTATTAGCCATAGCTCCTGCTCTGGCCCCGCGTAAGCCTTGCCGATATTCAGAAAAAGATTTGTCTGCTGAAGTAACCACAATATGCTCAGATGACCTTGTCATGTGCCCTGTTTTTTCAAGAAAAATTTCCAGTGCCTGAACTTTTCTTTTGGTAATGTAGCCTAAACAGAGTATGAAAAAATAAATTCAACACTTTTCACCGGTTTCAGGCTGTTATGCTTCCGGTAATAAAGTGGATGACCCTGGTCTACCGGTACAAGTATCACAACAGGCATTAAGCCAGTCACACTTTTGGATTCATACTGTAGACAATACAGATAATAATACTCAGGTAACATCACTCCACTGATGCCTGCATTCCGGACTATTTACCTTATTAATAATTCTTTCTCACCTTTTCGAGCCACCTTACCTGGTATACCCATGCGCTTTCTGATTCTGATCCGGCTCCTTGTGCGGACATTTACTTACCGGCTGCCGGCCGGCCGGTCCGGGAAAATCATGCCGGTTCAGGCACTGCTGTCCCTGCTGCTGCTCACGGCTCTTTTTCCTGTTTTGCCCAGTCGGGCGGATTACCGGCCGGAGCCACCTTTACCGGGCCATCAATCTGGGAGGCGGCGGCGTTACCATCGACGGCAACAGCTGGGGAGAGCAAGCTGCAGCCAACTTCACCACCAACGGGCATGGTACCAGCGCCACCGGCCTGACGCTCGAGCCGGCAACGGATGCCGGCCGTGCTGCCATGATCCGCAGCGGCAACAGCCACTGGAACGGAGAGCTCAACCTCTCCTTCAGCTCCGTGCCGGCAGGAACGTACTATCTGTTTGTCTACTCGGTGGAAGACGATCATCCGGTCACCTTCAACCTGAGCATAAACGGGCAGGCGGGACTTTACAACCACAACACTGGTCCGGCCGGCAGCTGGAAAAAGCTCGGGCCGTTCCAGACCACCCTCCCGGCCGGCACCACCGGCACGATCAGCATCAACTGCCAGGGACTGGGTGCCATCCTGTCGGGGGTGGAAATCTGGCAGGCACCGCCCTCCGAGCAGTCGGGGCAGGTAAGCATCACCAGTCCGGCTGCCGGCAGCAGTTTTCTTACCGGTCAGGCTCTGATGCTCTCCTCTTACGGTACGGATCCCAACGGAGTGGCCAAAGTCTCCTTCTACCACGGCTCCACGCTCATCGGGGAGAACACGGGTACTCCCTTCTCCGTCCGCTGGGACATGACCGGCTACGCACCGGGCAGCTACTCTCTCTCGGCCCGTCTTACCGATAATCTGGGCAACGTGACTGTTTCTGCACCCGTGAGCGTTGAGCTCTCAGCTCCTGCTCCGGGCAGCATCACCTTCTACCGGGCAATCAATCTGAACGGCACCCGGACGGTGATTGACAACTACCCCTACGGCGGCTCCTCCGCCCCTGACTACAACCACAGTCCGGACGCCAAGGCGCTGACCTACCCGTGGGGTACGCTTCTGCCGGCCACGGATCCGGCAAAAGAGGCCATGATCCGCTCCTCGCTGACCCGCTACACGGATCTGCAGGTAAACCTGACCTCGGTGCCCGCCGGCACCTGTGTGTACCTCTACGTGTGGGAGGAAGATATGCCCGAGACTTTCTCCCTGCTGCTTGGAAGGAGAGACGGTGCTGAGCGGCTACAACCTGGGCTCCGGGCTGAAGTGGGCAAAGCTGGGACCCTACCAGAAGACGATCACCGACGGGACGCTGAATCTCTCGACCCGGGGAGGCTTTATCAACTTTTCGGGCGTAGAGGTCTGGCGGGTGCCCGACGCCAACCAGCCGGGCACGGTAGCCCTGACTGCACCGGCGGAGAATTCCTTCATCACCGCCGGTCAGACGGTAACCCTGTCGGCTGATGCGGCTGACGGGGACGGAGTGGCTAAAGTGGAGTTTTACCTTGGCAGCCGGAAGCTGGGCGAGGATCTCACCAGTCCCTATAGTCTGAGCTGGAATACAACCGGCACTGCAGGCGGGGCTTATGAATTGTCAGCCCAGGTGACAGATACCGGTGGCGGCCTTGTGAGTTCTTCCCTGCGGGTAGTGCAGCTGGTGGAAGGCAACGTGTCCACGCTCTTTTACCGGGGCCTGAACCTGAACGGAAGCGCCCTTACCCTTGACGGCAATGCGTGGGAAGCCGCCCCGACCCTGCACGAGGGAATCAACTATTCCACCAACGGCACTGCATTGTCCAACTCTTCGATGGTGCTTTCCCCCTCAACTGATGCTGCCCGCGAGTCAATGCTGCGCAGCGGCGTAAGGGGGTATAACCATCTGGAACTGACCCTTTCTGCAATACCGGCGGGCTCCTATCAGGTGTTTCCCTATACGGCAGCGTATTCCCGGCAGCCGGACTTTTCGCTGCTGCTCAATAATCAGACTGCCGGCCGTAACCTGAGCACCGGCCCCGAGGGCAGCTGGCAGAAGAGGGGCCCCTATCAGGTAAACCTGACCGGCAGCAGCAACACCCTGAAGCTGGAGATGAACGAAGGCGCCGGCCTTGCCGGCCTTGAGCTGCGGCGGATCACCGGGCCTGACAACCTGCCGCCGGTGGCGGGACTGAAGGCGTACTGGCCCTTCTCATCGGCCGGCACCCTGGGCACGGATGCTTCCGGCAACGGCAATACGGGCACCCTCTACAGCGGCCCTTCATGGGTGGCCGGCGGCCGGGTAGGGGGGAGTCTGGAAGCAGCCGACAACACGGGCCGGTGGATGAATGTACCGGGCCTGACCTGGCAGCCGGCTAACTTCACTGTCGCCTGGTGGCACTACCCCGAGTCTTATAACATCTTTAACCAGCAGATGGTGGCTCCCTCGGGTTTGCCAGACGGCTGGAGCGCATTCGTCTTTCATACCACTTCCGACGGAGGCGTATACGTGGGCACTGACGTTGCCACCCGCCTGACGCCGGCCCAGTTGCCGGCCGGGACGATGAAGCTTTACCAGTGGCAGCACTTTGCCTTCACCTGGGAAAACGGCACGGGCAGATTCTACCGCAACGGAACCCTGCTGGCTGAAAAGACCGGCATGACGGCTCCCGTGGCATGGAACGGGTTCAGAATCGGCGCCAATACTCCTGAGATGGCCCTGCACGGCATGGTGGATGAGGTGAGGATATACGACCGGGCGCTGACTGCGGATGAAGTCACGCGCACGGCAGACTACTTCACGGCCACCACCTGTACCTGGAAGCCGGATGCGGCCACCACAGTCTGGAACACGGCCTCCAACTGGGTGGAGGGAAAAGTGCCCACCTCCAATGATGACGTGATCGTCAATACCTGCACCAACTGTCCCGTGCTGCCGGGAAACGTGAGGCTCAATAACCTTACGCTCAATACCAGCTCAAAAATTGACCTGCAGGCATATACCGCCATCATGACAAACAGCACAAACCTGGAATATGCCATTGTTACCGGCAACAATGGCAGAATAATATCTGCACAGATACACAATGTCTATCAGAACATCTTCAACGGAACCCTTACGTTGGAAAAGAATGGACCGCATATGAATGTATGGAGTGGAGGTAATACCTTTAATGGCGTCACCACAATAAACCTGAATAATGCGGAAAGAGGGTTTTACAGCTATAGTTACCTGCGTACAGGTAATTCCTTGCCAGATGTATTCAATGAAGAGGCTTATGTAAATCATTTGAATGGAATAGGCCTCGTGGTTGCTTTCAGCCATCACCCATCTTTGACAACAGTATTCAAAAAGAAATTAACAATTACCAGCTATGGTGTTGCGGGTCCGCATAATGTCAGGTGTGAAGGAGAAGTAGTTTTGAATGCGCCCGGGGCGGGGGAAATCTCATCGGGAGGAAACAAGGTGGATTTTCTGGGACCTGTCACGCTTAACCTGATTAATTCCGGGAGAGGTAATGCCGTGTCTTTTATTAACTGCACCTTTTCCGCTCCGGTAATTGTGAATAGTCCGAATCAGACTTATGCATGGGTCCACTTTGGTAATTCTTACAGCCAATGTCTGTTTACCCCGACAGCATCACTTGCTATCGGTCCGGAAGGCTTCTACAAAGGCGAACTGTTACTGACCGCTGCACGTTTCAGGGCACAGATACCACCAGTCTGGACCTTTCAGCCGGTCCGGAATCGCCCTACCGTCTTGGTCATCTGATCATCGGCGGGGGGACATACTTTACGGGACCGCTGACCGTGCGCGCGCCGCGGATTCTGCTCAACGGGGGCACCTTCGGGAGCACGGCACACTTTACAAAGACGGGAGCGGGGGCCGATTACAGCACGGGCGGCAACACCTTCCGGCGTAAAGTCACCCTTGTCAACCAGGCCGCAGCGGATTCTCCGATGCACATGGCCACCCAAGCTGATGACACGGTGCAGCAGTAAGGCTGCATACTGAAATTGAAGCATATAAATCTATACACTTAAAGCATTCTTTCCCTGTACCCATGCCCCTGCAACCTGAACAGTTTAGCTTCATTACCCGCTGCAAAAGATTCATCCTGTACCGGGGATTCATCCTGCCCTTTCTTTTCGGAGTGATACTCCTGCCAATTGGCTTTCTGCCGGCAAAAGCCCAGTCACCGGCGGCTCCTGCAACGGGCACTCCTCCGGCCGGGAGTGTACCTGCCCCGGAGAGCGTGCAGCGGATCCGGCTGGAAAAGCGCTTCAACGTATTTGCCGGCCAGCGGCTGGAACTCGGGCTGGAAACATCCGTCAGAGTCACCCTCACGGGCTGGGACAGGGAGCAGGTAGAAGTAAGGGCTGACATGGAAGGAAGGTCTTTTGCCCTTGAGGTAATGCAGGAAAGCGGCGTGGTGCTGGTAAAAAGTCGCTTCAGCAAAGAATATGACGGAGCCTTTTCAAGGGGAGAGATTCAGATCCGGCTGCCCTACGGCACTGCAGTCAGGGGCAAAGTCGCTCAGGGAGACGTGACGCTCAGTGACGTCAGAGGAGAGATCGTGCTGGAGACGGGACAGGGACAGGTGAGGGGTTACCAGCTGCAGGGGGGGCTTCAGCTTACTGCCGGCGGAGGCGTGGAGCTCAGCGGGGGCCGCATCAGCGGCAACATCACGGCAAGGTTGGGAGAGGTGAGAATCTCCGGCGTAGGGGGAGGCTTTACGGCCGCGGGCGGAGCGGGTCAGTTCACGGTTGATTCTCCCGATGCACCCGTGGAAGCCAGCATCAGCGCCACCCAGCTTACCCTGTCAGTGAGTAAGGGAGATCTGGAGGCAAGGGCTTTCCGCAGCCGCATGGATATCATCTGGAAGGGCGATCCCCTGGTGCGGGGCAGAAAACTCAGCCTCTCGGGACAGGAGAGCCGCATTACGCTTTCCGTGCCGGAAGCTCTGGGCATGGATGCCTTTTTGGAGCAGATCTCCTCGGAAAAAAAGCCTGCTCCCGCCGCAAGACCTCCCAAAGACGCCAGGTCCCCGGTGGAAAGCGCCATGGAGAGCGAGTTTGATCTGGGCACGATGCCGCAGGCAAAGAACTTCACCCATCAGGGCAGGAAACTGCGCCTTGTGCAGGCTGACAGGAAAATCAACCGCGGCGGCAATAAACTGGAGATCCGCGCCACTGACTCCCAGGTGAAGCTCAGAAAGCTGGCCCGGGGCTGAGACCGGCAACTGCCCGGCTGCTTTCCCACACCGGCCGGTTTACCCTTTGATTATAGTCATTATTTATACCCTTTTTCCGGATGTGAAGCAGGAAAAGCTCCCCACCGGAAGTCTGATACTTACTACTGCTGAACCTGCAGATCACCACCCGAGAACCTACGCCTTTATGCATAAGCCTTACTGCCTTCTTTTCTTTCTGCTGCTTCCTGCGGCACTGATGGGCCTTGCCCCGGGCACTATGGCCCAGAGCCCGGCACCTGCCGGGCGGTCCCAGCCAACAGTCTTCCGTCCAATGGTATCTCTTCCGCAGTCCCCGGCTGCCGGAAAGCGGACAGAGGCGGTATTGACGGAAGCCAGATCAGCCGTAACCGATTCATCGGGCGTATTCTATAGTCTCAGGCAGGCCCTTCGCAGTTCGCAGAAGGTGCACACGCTGATTCTCTCAAACGTGGACTCACTGCCTGAGTCGGTGGGAAAACTCTCAAACCTTCAGGTGCTGGTAGTAAAGGAAAGCCGGCTCAGGCGCCTGCCGTCCTCCCTGACTTCGCTCAGGGAGCTAAGAGAGCTGCACCTTTCGGGCAACCGTCTGGAGGGGCTGCCAGCCGGCATGGAAGGCCTGAAGAAAATGCAGGTACTGGACCTTGAAGGCAACCGCCTCGGCCGTTTACCGGAAGGGCTGCTCACCCTGCCGGACCTGAAAAGGGTAAACCTTGCCGGCAACCGGCTCCAAGCGCTGCCTGTACCCCAAGAGCAGCTGGAGAGGATTGCCCACCTTGAACTGAGGGGAAACCCGCTGCCGGATATTGCTTATAGAAAGGAAGATCTCCTGCGCATGCCCCTCTATACGGATCTTGCCAAGGCGCTGGAAAACCCGTCGCAGGTGTACCGTCTGGAGCTGCAGGGACTGCGCGAGCTGCCCGCCTCGGTGGGAAAGCTTACCAGCCTGCAGGAACTGAGCGTACATAACGGCTCGCTGACTGCCCTTCCGGCAGATATAGGGAATCTGAGGAACCTGCAGGTACTCAGCCTGTCCAACAATCAGCTGAAAGAATTCTCCCTGCCCAAGGGAGCCCTTTCCCGCCTCCGGGAACTGAACCTGAACCTGAACCCGGTGGAGTCACTGCCGGAAGGGATCGGGCAGCTGAAAAAACTGCGGAGTCTCTCCCTGATGGGAGGCCGTCTGCAGGAGCTTCCCCGGGGAATCACTTCCCTGACTGAACTTGAAAGCCTGAATCTGCACGGCAATCAATTGGAAGCACTGCCGGAAAGTCTGGGCGGACTGGAAAAGCTCCGCTCGCTGGACCTCGGGGAAAATAAACTCACCACCCTGCCGTCATCACTGGGGGGACTAAAGGAACTACGGATGCTTTCCCTTGAGTCTAATCAGCTGACTGCGCTGCCCGGAGAGCTTGGCGGACTAAAGCAACTGAAGGGGCTCAACCTTTCGGCCAATCAGCTGACTTCACTGCCGGAGAGTCTGGGGGATCTGCCCGGCCTTGAATCGCTGCTGCTGCCGGAAAACCGGCTGGAGCGTCTGCCGGAATCACTGGGAAAGCTTAAAAGCTTGAAACAGCTGCACCTTGCCCAAAACAAACTCACTGCCCTGCCGGAAAGTTTGGGGGATCTTTTCTCCCTTGAGGGACTGCACCTTGACTCGAATCTGCTCAAAGGACTGCCCGCCGGCATCGGCAGTCTGAGCAATCTGGAGCGCCTTGGCCTTGGGGGCAATCCCCTGCAGCAGATGCCGGAAGGGCTCTCCCAGCTCACCAAACTGCGGACACTGAGTCTGAACACGGGCTCCATGTCTCCTCAGGCCCTTGAGCAGCTGCGGCTGGGCGCCTCGAAGACTCTTGTGCCCGGCTACGTGATCCGGGGCTGGGGCCGGTAGCCCTGCGTTATTTGCTGCCCGTGCCGTGAGACTGCTTACCGGTCAGTACCTGCCGCCATGCCTGTTACTCATTACCTGTTTATTACTTACCACTCTCTGATTATTACTCACTGTGCACCCTGTCACCGCGCCCTACCTGCTGCCATGATACACCCTTTACCCGCCCTGACTATGCCTGCCCTGCGTTTGCCTGCTCTTGATTTATCCGCCCTGCGTTTCGCCCGGCTGGCTTACCCTGGTTGAAGGTGTGTCTTGTGAGCCTTGTGCTCTCCGGCCAAGGCCTGAGGCTCAGGTGCCTACTTCCTCGATGAACTACGTGCAGAGCCAGACCTTCCGGGCAGCGGGAAGTGATAAGGCGGTCACGGTCATTGAGTACTTTGACGGCCTTGGCCGGCCGGTGCAGTCGGTGCAGCATGCGGCTACTCCCGGCCCTGAGCGAAAGACATTGTCACCAGTCAGACGCATACGATGCCTCCGGCAGACCGGACAATAGCTACCTGCCCGCGCCGCCGGAGGAGCAGGCGGCTATGAGAGACGGCATCCCACAGGCGGGCAGCTTTTACAACGATTCACGACCCTTCAGCCAGCCTTCTATGAAGCCTCACCGCTGAACCGCACCCTTGAAGCCTTCGGGCCGGGACAGCAGTGGTACCAGAACAACCGCCGCGGGCGGGCAGAGTATCTGATCAACACGGCTTGCGAGGTCAGAATGTGGGGAGTGCCAGGAACGGCACTTTACTTCCGCCGGCAGCTACGGGGCGGGAGAGCTCTACAAGACCCTGTCAAAGGATGAAGACAACAATCAGTTGATTGAATACAAAGACAAGCAGGGACTGATCGTACAGAAAAACGTGCAGGATGGGGAAGATTCTTTTATGATTACGTCCTATGTGTACGATGACTTCGGCCAGCTTGTCTGCGTAATTCCTCCGAAGTTATTTGAAAACAAGGTGAAAAATGTAACCGGGGTGGTTGTCCTCTCAGAAGCAGTTGATAAGGAATTGTTGTTTGCCTACCACTATGACGAAAAGGGACGGGTGATCGAAAAGCTCGTGCCGGGCGGAGGCTGGACGCATATTGTCTATAACAGACTTGATCAGCCGGTGCTCACCCAGAACGCCCGCCAGCGGGAAGGGAGTCTGTGGAGCTTCATCAAGTACGATGCCCTGGGGCGGATGGTGCTGCAGGGTGAGATGACTGTTGCCAGTCAGACACGCGGGCAGCTGCAGACGGCCGCTGATGCGGCGGCCGGTCAGTACGAGACCCGCACGGGCTCAGTCTACGGCTACACCGGCAACACGGCTTTTCCGTCCGTGACGGAGGCTCAGGTGAATCTTGTCAACTACTACGACGACTACGCCTGGGGCGTGCCGGGGGGGAGTGATCCGCATAAGATGACTTTCGTGGCTTTCGGGGACAATGCGGAGCAGCAGCCGGCAAGGGGACTGCTCACGGGCACCGCGGCAAGGCTGCTGGGCGAAGGCGGCGGGGATATGCTGCTGAGCGTGCACTACTACGATACCAAGAACCGGCTGGTGCAGACCCACCAGCAGAACCCTTTCAGAAGCACCGCTGCCGGAGCCCTGTATCCCGTCTCCCGCACCGACCTTACGCTCAGCTTTGCCGGGGAGGTGGTGAGCTTACAGGTTTACAAGCGCTACTCGGACGGCAAGCCGGATCAGACGATGGTGACCGAGTACGCATATGATCACATGGGCCGGAAGCTCCATAGCAACCACTCAGTCAACGGGCAGGGCCTCACGCTGGCCGAATACAGATACGATGCCATCGGCCGGCTGCAGCAAAAGCGCATCCAGCCGGGCACCTACCGCACGATTGAAGGTACAGTGCCCACCGACGAGATCATCCGCAGTACGGCAGTGAGCGGCACTGTATCCGACAACGCCGGAAAGATCACCTTCAGAAATGGTTTCTCAGTTACGGGGGGCAGCACCTACTCGGCTGAGCCCAGGGGCATTGAGTACGGCACCACTGCCGCCCTGCAGGTGATTGACTACGACTACAACGTGCGGGGCTGGCTGAAGGGCGTAAACGGAGGCACGCTGAATACGGGGGAGAATGACCTTTTTGCCATGAGCCTCGCTTATCAGGAGGACGGGCAGTACTTTAACGGAAACATCAGAAAGCAGTCGTGGATCAGCAACAGCGCCAGGGACGCTCCCGCCCGCAGCTACACCTACGGCTATGACCGGGCGGGCCGCATCCTCGCGGCTGACTACGCGGGAGGAAAGTTCACGGGAGAAAACTACTCCCTATCGGGCATGCGTTACGACAAGGGGGGCAACATTCTCTCGCTCACGCGCAGGGGCATGACCGGCGGCACGCCCTCAGCGCCAACCTTCGGCAATACAAATGTAGGCAGCAACACCATTGATCAGCTCACCTACACCTACCTGGGCGGACCACACAGCAACCCGGATGAACCAAACAGCAACCGGCTGGCCCGCGTGAGTGACGGGGTGAGTGGCAACCCGGACGCGGGAGATTTCCGCAACGGGGTAAACACGGGCGATGACTACGACTACTATGACGACGGCAGCCTGAAGCTGGACCGTAACAAGGGCATCACGGGTGTGGTCTACAACACCATGGGCCTTGTGCAGACCATGCTGATGACCCGCACGGTGAACGGCACTGTTCTGAGCGGGCAGACGGATTATCTCTACGATGCCACGGGCAGAAAGTGGCGAAAGAAAGTATATGACATTTCCGCCCAGGAGACCTCCTACAACTTCTACGACGGGGAAGTCCAGTTTGAGACCAGCCCGGCCCGGGGCAAAGTCAATGCCTTGGCCCACATTGTGCACGAGGAGGGCAGGGTGATCCCCGATCCTATGAGCGGACAGCTTTCGTATGAGTATCACTACAAGGATCACCTTGGTAACCTGAGGGTGGCCTTCCGCCAGCAGTCGCAGACCATCTCTACATCCCGCCTGAGCTTTGAGCCGCAGTCAGCGGTGGAGGAAGAAGCCACCTTTGAGCGGGTGAGCACGAGCCGCGCGGCCGGAATGGCCCACGATGGCCGCTACGCGGCAAGGCTGAAGTACGGAGCCGGTCCGGGCAAGGAAGTGCGCCTTGTGGAAGGGGAGACGCTGAAGGCAAGCGTGTTTGCCCACTTTGAACGGCAGAAGCACAGAAAGACAAGGTGGGCTCCCCTGCCGGTTTTTGACCGCGAGCCCGTGTCCTTTGACGGAAAGACCAGAAGCCGCCTCGTGCTGCGCACGGGGATTGTGCTGCCGCTGAAGATAAACAAAACCCAGCGTCGCCTGCCGGATGCCTTCATGGAAGTGACCGCCCGCGATACGGCAGGAAACATCGTCTTCTCGGAGCGAAGAAAGCTCACCGGCCGGGCCCTCAATGAATGGGAGGAGCTGTCGGTGGATTACAAGGCCCAGGGCGAGGAAACCGTGCAGGTGAGTCTGGTCAACGCCAGCCGGGAGCAGGCCGCGTGGTTTGACGACCTCACCCTCACTCAGGAGCCGCCCGTCATTGTGCAGGAAAACCACTACGACCCTTGGGGGCTTAATCTCGCAGGTATAGAAAAACAGGGCACGCCCGATCATAAGTACCAGTACAACGGCAAGGAGAAGCAAAGTGAGTTGGGGCTCAACTGGCTCGATTATGGGGCAAGGATGTATGATCCGCAATTGGGAAGGTGGCATGCGGTGGAACCTTTTGCTGATTTAATGCCAGGTATTTCAACTTATGCATATGCTTTTGACAATCCTATAGGGTACATTGATCAAGATGGTCAGATACCTATACCTATAGTAACGGGCATTATTGGTGCGGCTGGAGGTGCCTTGTATGGAATAGTTGCTGGAAAGAGTGGAAAAGAAATTCTTGCTGCTGCTGCTGGAGGATTTGTTGCCGGGGCAACCTTAGGCTTTGGCTCAGCAGCTATAGGATTAGCAGGGGGAGCTGCAAGTATTTGGACTGCAACAGCAGCAAATGTAGCAGCAGGTTCGGCTTATATTGGTGCGGCAAATACTGCATATATTACTATAGGTGCTAGTATTTTAGGCGGTTTTGGTGGGAGTTTTGTCGAACAAAGTACTAAACTTGGTTTAGGAGAGCAGAAGAAATATGATGGAAACGATTTTATACTATCGGGTGTATTTGGAATGAGTGAAATTGTGTTAGGTCCGCTAGGAGAAGCACTAGGAAAGCCCATTAAAGAAGCTTTGAAGCCAAGTATCAGTAGTAGTTTTGCAAAGGATTTCGCAAAGGAATTTAGTTATCAATCAATAAAGGAATACAGGAAGGATCTTACTAAACAGCTACAACGGGCTAGCGGTGGAGCACTTACAAGTAAGCAAGCTCGTCTAGGTGCAGAAAAGTTGATTAATGCTGCAAAGGAGACACATAAAACGATTCTTGAGGCCACTATAAAGGTTGTTAATGGTGTAGTTGATGTTATCGTCAATGCAGCAGGATCTGGAATCACAAGCCCACCGAAAGATATGTTACTGGAAGAGAAGAAAAAGTAAATTATAGCTATTTCTGTAATATGAATAAAAAGGATATTG
>JAUJMU010000010.1:0-41970 GCA_030446715.1 Cytophagales bacterium
TAGCGGTAAGCAGAAAAATAAAAAGTAAAAGCTTCAGTGTCAGATTGCAAATTAATGGGAGTCAGCTGATTATGAATAAAATGACCCTGCCTCCAAAGCAACTCTTTCTGATAGATAGTTTGGGAGGAATGCTTTCAGCCTTACTGTTGGGAGTAGTGTTGGCAAGGTTTGAAACTACTTTTGGAATGCCACGAAAAGTACTATACTTTCTCTCCTGCTTGGCTTATGTTTATGCTGTTTACTCCTTTTTGAGCTATTGGCGAATTAAGGAAAACTGGCGACCCTATATGCAAGCAATTGCAATCGCAAATCTATTATATTGTTGTCTGACAGTAGGCTTGGTGATTTACCACCGTCAGGAGCTTACCAAGTTGGGGTTGATATATTTTCTGCTCGAAGTGGTGGTTATAATCAGTTTAATAATTATGGAACTGAAAACAGTTTCTGGATTTCTTAGAGAAAAGGTTTAAAAGCATACCGCTAACACCAACCAAGCCTTCCAGCGGGCCGCCAAAGCGCATAACCGAAACAGGAGGGCACGGCGCCGGGTGGTCTCGGTGCGTTATAGCCTATTAAAATAAAAATGAAACAACTAAGTGGATGGTCTATACTACTAAGCCTGGTGCTGTTCTCAAACAGCAGGCCAACTCCATTAAGAGTAAAAAATGTAAAAGAATTGCGCTCACACTTAATTGTTTCCCCTTCCACTGCACTTGACGATTACGTAAACAAGAAGGATACTGCCTTTCAGTGGCATATTCAGGAAAATAAAGTAACTGATATCGGAACATATTACTACCTGAAGCTGGTATCACAACAATGGCAGCATATTGCCTGGCAGCATCACTTAGCGGTATTCTTTCCTCATCAAGCTGATTATCCTGAAACAATGCTCCTGGCCTTACGGCATATGGAGCAGAAAGAACAAGATTTAAATAATCTACAGGTCATTGCAGAGCAGACCGGCAGTCCTTGTGCCATACTCTATGGCGTACCGAATCAACCCTTGTTTGGTGGTAAGCAGGAAGAAGAGCTGATTAACTTTACTTTTTTGGAATATCTCAGAACAGGGGATGAGACCTGGCCTCTGTTATTTCCTATGGTTAAAAGTGTAGTAAGGGCTATGGATGCCTTGCAAGAGTTGAGTAAAAAGGAAAACAAACCCTTGTCAGAGGGATTTATGGTTACCGGACATTCCAAGCGGGCACATACCGCCTGGCTGACAGCAGCGGTAGATTCCAGAGTGAAAGGTATCATGCCGGTAGCCTTCGATCTGCTCAACTCTCCGGCTCAAATTACCCATCACTTTCAAATATTTGGCAAGCTGAGCTCTTCTGCTCAAGCTGGTAAAGACGTATTGGAACAAATCGGTTCACCCAGAGGAGAGACGCTGATTAACATGGTAGATGCCTATGGTTACCGCAAAAGACTCTCTCTACCTAAACTGATTGTGTTGGGTACCAATGATGACTATTCCCCATCGGATGCTTTGAATCTATATTGGGAAGGTTTAAAAGGGCCTAAATGGATACTCTATCTACCCAATACTGACCATGCAGGCGCTTCTTTAGCACCTGCTGTAAATGCAACAGCCTTTGCCTTTTTTCGGGCTGTAGCCTCAGCAACGCCACTGCCGGAGCTGCAATGGCAGTTTGAAGAAAGGGATGAATTGTTAAGGGTACGCATCCAGACAGATTCTTCAGCCAGAAAGGCGCAGTTGTGGAGTGCATCGGCAGTTAGCCAGGATTTTCGTGCCATTCAATGGTATGCGCAACCAATGAAGAAGAGCCAGAAAGGAAATAAATCGGAAATTGAGTTCATAGCTGAAATAGAAAAACAAGAGGATAAGTTCACAGGTGTGTTTGGTCAGATAGAATATGAACAGAAGGGAAAAAAGTTTATCCTCTCTACCCAAATACAAATAAAGAAGAGAAGTAAATAAAAGTTGAAAAACAGGCTGTGTTATATTGTGGGTATTGCTTTTTAAAAGCTGACTGTCAGAAACTTAATGGAGAATAATTGGTAAGATAAGCAACTTTTCCCACTCACGGACAGCTACCGGAGGTTTCCTGCAACCCTGGTCTGACCGCCGGTCGGGCCGCTGCACTGCCACTCTTTCTGCTACCGGACCGGATAACGCGCCACTGACGGTAAAACTGGAAGTAGCAGCGGAGTGAAGGAAACTTATTTTCTGCCATTTGCGTCTTCCCGGAGAAGAGATCAACCATAGTGGCGTGTGAATCCAGTGGCAGTCAGCCGACAGGAAACCGGCATTTTTCCCCTTCCTTCAGGTTTTTGTCCAGGCGTATTGGAGCCTTGGCGGAAAGACCCTCTGCGGCTCCAGGCAGCTACCGCTTTTACCATTTTTCCTGCCTGCCATCCTGATCATTGTGATCGGACTGGGGTTTATCTTCAACGAAGCCATTATCAGCGGCCGGATGTTTAATAAGCTGGCTGAAAGTGGTTGGTCCGGATGCACTGACCAGATCAAACTGATATTCGATAACCTGCAAGGTCTGGCTTACAATCTCTTTTATACGTTCGCCGGGGTATTCTTCATGCTTTTTGTGGCCACCACCCTTTTTATCGTGGTGCAGCGGTCCATCAATGAAATCTGGAACGTGCAGGTAACGGCCAACAAATGGGGAGTTACCCACCTCAGACACCGGCTTATTTCAGTCATGCTGATTGTGATGAGCGGTGGACTGGTGGTGGTCGCCCTGCTGTCGGATGTGCTGCTGTATTTTGCCTGGCAATGGCTGGAAAAAATGCCCCCCACGTGGATCTTTCTGCCATCAGGTTACTCAACCGCGCCGTCACACTGACCATTATTACCGTGTGGTTTGCGGTTATTTTCCGGTACCTGCCCGATGCCCGTATTTCCTGGAAGGCCATCTGGATCGGCGCTGCGCTGACGTCGGTGCTGTTTCAGGTCGGGAAATTGGTGCTGGGTGAACTGCTGGTCGGCGGCGATCTGGATACCATTTACGGCGCGGCGGGTTCGATCATCCTGCTGTTGCTGTTCATCTTTTACTCTTCTTTTTTATTCTCTACTACGGTGCAGCGTTTACCAGAGCCTACGCCGGTTATGCGGGGCTGGCGTGCAAGATCAAACCTTATGCTGCCGAATACCAGATCAGGACGCTGAGGAGATAGGATTATGGGCTGCCTCCCGCACGCGGCTCACTTTGGCGGCATCGGTGAGTGAAATTTCGTATTCGGGAGGATACATGGCATTGCCCATGTGCAGGGCGTGATTGAAAAAGTCATGCCGCCGGGTATCCGCTTGCACGCTGAGAGGTGAATTTTACCATCTGCTCGGCTTTGTAAACTTATCAGGCTGTCCTGACTACAAAAGTCAGATTCAATACTAGCGCCTTTTTCACCCCTCAAATAATTGCTTCCTGACCACTAGGCAAATTAAACATTATTAAATAATCAATAATTTAATAATGTTTAATAATGTTTGCTCCTTGCGATCTGGGCATCATTAATGTTTATTGGCATTGCAATTAACCCCCTCTAACTTCATCCTCAGCTTTATGCAAAAACTACCTTACGTGCCCCCACATGGGCGGCATGGCTGCTCGTGCTATGTTCAATATTTTCGTCCTGTCGCAAAGACCGGGAAGAACTCATCACTCCTGTCCCCGAAGAGCAAAGTCCTGATGAGGTAAAAGCAGGCAATAATCCCTACTCATGGTCCAATGTGCAGCAGGCATTAAAAAACCTTCAGCAGAAGTCGCCCAATGGACGGACATCGAACATGCCCTGTCCCACATGCGGCCCCAGCCACTATTACGTGCGTTTCAAACCGGCGGATATTGACCGGTTGATTGACCTTGAAGAAGCAGGATACGACCTTTGGGACGAACCTCTGACAGAAACCGATATTGCATCAGCAGGACGTAGTTCGGCAACGCAGTCAGAAGATATTCCCTGGCTCTACACTGCTGTTCCGGTTGGCATGGCTTTGCCCTCCCACATCCAGACAGAAGTGCTGGACCAGCTGTTTTTGTGGGATGAAGATGCCGGAGATGAAAATGATCCTGAAGACCCCTGGGAGCCTGAACCTGATCCGTGTCACTTTTACGACCCGAGCTGTGGTTGCTATGTTACCTGCCGCCGGGCTTACCGGGAAAATGCCATTCTGAAATCCATGAAAGCTTTGAAAGAAGCCAATATCAATCCGCTTGCCTTGTACAATGAAGCCATGCGGATCAGCGGCAATGAGGGGGAAATGGTAGACCCGGCAGAAGCTCAGGCACAACGTACCGGCCGGCGGTACAATCCGGCCGGTACCGTTATGATTGACGAAACTGCGCTGGGTGTCCAGGTACCACTCCGCGGAGTGAAAGTAAAGGCAAGAAGGTGGTTCAAGATGGATAATACGTACACAAACGCAGCGGGAGGTTTCTCTATCAGCAAGGGATTCCGGCAGAAAGCGGCTGTGCTGGTGAAGTTCAAGAATGCCCGTGCCTCCGTCCGGGGCATCATCGGGACCTTCAGAGCATGGGAATACGTGCAGGTGCTCAAGCACAAGCTTGGCACGTACACCCGTGAGGGCATGCAGAACATTTCATTCAATTTCTCCTACAGCCCGGATGCCGGTTCAAGGCCGGCGGCCCACTGGGTGGCCGGTACTTACTTTAACTCCATGTGGGATGCCCATGACTTCAGCGCCGTCAACCAGATTGCGGCGCCGCCGGCCGGCCTGAACGTGTGGGTGTCTTCGGCCGTTACCGCCGAAGCTTCCGCTCCCATGGCGCGCCGCGTACTGGAGACTTCCGCTCTGTCCGCATTCATTGATCTGTTTCTTGTCGGAACCGGCCACCCGGAGTTAGCCGCCATCAAGCGTATCCTGCAGCGGCTGGCCCCCGATATTACCTGCCGCTACGGCAGCCAGACCGCCAACACCCGCGGCTACAACGAATTATACGATACCTTTACGCACGAACTGGGGCACGCCATGCACTATTCCAGAGTGGGTAACAATTACTGGGCCGCCTACGCAGGGTACATTGTGGCCAACGGCGGCTACGGCAACAAAACCACCAACGGCTCCGGCCGCATCGCCGTCAGCGAGGCATGGGGCTTTTATGTAGGCAATACTATGACGGCTAATAATTACGAAACTACTAGTGCTAATTTGCTTAGATTTCATACTGACTTTTTAGAGTTCCAGTTTCCCGGTGACACTGAGTGGTGGGAGTGGATCGTATACGGCATGTTTCACGACATGACGGATAATGGCGAACCACCCAATACCGGGGTTATTGATAATGTGAACACTTACACGCCCAATCAGTTGTTCAGCGGGCTGCGGGAAAACGTGACCACCGTACGCGGCTACCAGCAGGAGGTGCTGAATGGGAATAACAACCAGCAGGCAGCCCAGGTGGATCAGTTGGTAACCAGTTACCGGTATTGATAAAAAGTTAACCTGCCACTTCCCCGTCCGCAGATGGGGAAGTGGTTTTTCTATCATTGACTAAGTGTTTCGGTAAAATTAGTTTAGACCAATTTTCTGCTCTGTCATTCCCGTAGGGAACCTTTATAGTAACCCAATGACTGTCCTTTTACTACGAAGATTCCCTGCGGGAATGACAAAAGAGTAGTCTAACGTACTTGTAGTAATCTGCTTATGAACAAATACAAAAAACAATTTCTGCTGCCTGGTTTACTGGTTTGGCTGCTGAGTTCGGCAGTCTCTTGTCACAAGGAGCCAAAGCCTGAATTTGTGAACGTGATTCTGGAGATTCCCCTGCGCATCACCCCGGTGCAGGATACGGTTGCCCTTGGCGATACGCTCTGGCTGGAGGCTGACTTTGCCGACACCGTCCGTGACCACAAATCGGGCCGCTACTACCACCTGCCGCCCACGTTCGACCTCAAAACGAGGATCGCGTTTGTAAAACTGGTTTCAAATGAAAAAACTATATCGGATCAACCTGGTTTTGCCAGTGGCTTTGAAGTAATCAATACAACAGGGGGAGTTGAAGATTTGCGGGCGACCTTCGGCAGCTTCCGCATGGAGCACGAGGGGAACCGCTACCGGGCAAGGATCGGCCTTGTGCCCCGCCGGGAAGGCGTGGCCGCCGTCAATTTTCTCAACGGCTGGCTTGTCAGGAGCATACACCTGCCCGACCCGGACCTGTCGTTTCTTGACCTTGGCACTACGGCCGAGGGAGGAAAGCGGATTCCGGTGCTGGAAAACGTCTACTACATCATCAACGGAGGCAACACCAACTTCCACCTCTTCCGGCAGCATTGTAAAGCCGGCTCGCTGGAATTTATGATTGAGCCTACGATTTATTTTGAGCAGAAAGCCACCTTCACGTTTGTAGCGGTCCAGAAGTAAGACTGTATGAGTACACCCGTCCGGCCTGGCGGTTCACTTTGCGCCTTTGCGTGAAACCGGCTTACACCTGCAGGCTATCCCGGTCAATAGCCTTCACCGCCTGACTTCCGCAGGCCTGCACCACGTGGATCAGACCGGCAAAGCGCGGGTCCTGCGTCAGGCCTTTCCGGTAGCGGGCGTAAATCTGCTGCACGATCACGCCAATCTTGAACAAGCCGAAGGCGTAGTAAAATACCACATTGCCGGGGTCGCGGCCGGTCCGTCCGGCGTAGCGGTCGGCTACCTGCCGGCGGTTGAGGTTGCCGGGCAGAACGGTGAGGCCAAACATGCGCATGGGTTCAGGGTCACCCGGCTCTATCCAGTAGCCCAGCGAAGTGCCAAGGTCCATCAGCGGGTCGCCGATGGTCGCCATTTCCCAGTCCAGCACGGCCAGAATTTCCCGCAAATCGGGACTGAAAACCAGGTTGTCGTATTTGTAATCATTGTGAATCAGGCTTACGTACCGCTCCGGGGGCAGGTGGGTGGCCAGCCACTCCGCTACCCTTTCCAAGGCCGGAATCTCATCCGTCTGCGCGTTGCGGTAACGTTTGGTCCAGCCTTCCACCTGCCGCTGCACGTACCCTTCGGGCTTGCCCAGCGCCGCTATTTCCGGCCCCTTTACATCAATGGCGTGAATGGCAGCCAGGTTATCCACCCAACTGGTGGATAACCGGTGCATGATTTCCGGCGTCAGCGAAAGTCCTTGCGGCGGCCGGCTGCGGAGAATCACGCCTTTTACCCGCTCCATGAGGTAAAACGGAGCGCCGATCACCGAGAGGTCGCCGCAGTAAAGGACCGGCCGGGGCACGTTGGGGTACTGCGGCCGCACCGCCGACAAAACTTTAAACTCCCGTTCCATGTCGTGCCCCGACTTCACGTTGGCCCCGAAGGGAGGGCGGCGGAGTACGTATTCTTCCGGTCCCCGGCTGACCAGGTAAGTCAGATTGGAGTAGCCGCCCGGAAATTGCCGGATCTCTGCGGAGCCCGTGTTTCCAAAGGACCGGTCCAGAAAGGCCTGAAGGCTTCCGGCGTCAATTTCTTCTCCCGGACGGGTTTGCTGCGGATGGTCGGTCATACAAGAAAAAGAATCAAAGTCGTGGTTGGTGCCCGGAAAAAAAGGCAGTTAAAATTTTTATTACGTGGATTGCAGCCTGCATAAAATCAGGTCTGCTCCCGGAGTGGTAATTTCAGAAAATATCATTCGACTGATCCTAAACCTTATTTCCATGCGCCAGTTAAAATCCGCAAATCTGTTCAGCCTGGTTTGCGCCCCGTGTCTGATTCTCATCCTTTCGGTTGTCTCCTGCAAAAAAATAGACAATCTGCTCACCTTCAAAATCCGGAACGAGGTGAATTTCACCATCCCTTCGGCAATCGGCATCAACACGCCTACGCTGATACCTACGCCCGATGTTACTACCAATGCCACTCAGAATTTCCGCAATAACAATACAGATGTAAACAAAGTAAAGGACATCAGGCTCCAGTCCCTTACCCTCACCATCACTTCCCCGGCCAGCGCCACCTTCTCTCCCGTCCGGTCAATCCGTATTTATATTTCGGCCCCGGGCGTGGAAGAGAAACTTCTCGCGTACAAGGAAAACATTCCCACCGACATCGGAAGTATTCTGAACCTGGACGTCACCGGAGAAAAGATGGACAATTACGTAAAACGCGATACCTACAGCCTCCGGACCGAAGTGATCACCCGTCAGGCGGTATTTCAGGATACAAGCGTAAAGGCCCAGATGGAATTCAGCGTAACCGCTGATTTATAAAATTCTACTTCAGACTTAAGCCATACTCTTTCAGGATCCGGCGGGCCAGTACAGATTTATGCACTTCGTCCGGCCCGTCGTAGATGCGGGCACCCCGTTCGTGGCGGTACCACCAGGAGAGGATCGTATCATCGGTAACCCCAAGGGCGCCGTGTACCTGAATGGCCCGGTCCACCACCTGCTGGAGCACGTTGGCGACGTAAAATTTGATGGTGGAAATTTCTTCCCGGGCGGCTTCCTGGCCTTCGTGTTCCATCCGGTGCGCCGCGTGCAGCACCATCAGCCGCGCCGCATTGATTCCGGCGCGGCTTTCGGCAATCCATGCCTGCACCGTCTGCCTGTGACCGAGGTATTCTCCCGGTGAGAGCTGCCGGGTAGCGGCCCGCTGGCACATCAGGCCGAAAGCCCGTTCGCAGATGCCGATCCAGCGCATGCAGTGGTGAATCCGGCCCGGACCAAGCCGCTCCTGGGCCAGCCTGAAGCCGCCGCCTTCCGGACCCAGCAGATTTTCGGCCGGCACCCGGCAATCTTCGTAACGAATCTCGGCGTGGCTGTTATATCCCTCCCCCGTTTCGCCCATGACCGGAATGTTGCGCACCAGCCGGAAACCCGGCGTGCCGGTGGGTACGAGCAGCATGCTGGCCCGGGTGTAGGGATTGGGATGCGCCGGATTGGTAACGGCCATCACCACCGCAAACGCCGCTCCGTCGGCGGCCGTGGTAAACCACTTGTGCCCGTTGATCACATACTGATTGCCTTTTTTCAGCGCGGTAGTACTCATCTGCACCGGGTTTGATCCGGCAAAGTCCGGCTCGGTCATCGAAAAGCAGGAGCGGATTTTACCCGCCATCAGCGGCTGCATAAACCTTTCCTGCTGACCCTCCGTGCCGAACTTGTGGAGCAGTTCCATGTTGCCGATGTCGGGAGCCTGGCAGTTAAAGACGAAATGCCCCATGGGCGTGCGGCCCAACTCTTCGCTTACCTGCGCAAACTCGGTGAGGGTGAGTCCCATCCCGCCATCTTCCGGCGACAGGTGCGGTGCCCACCAGCCGAGACTGCGCACCAGATTCCGTTTTTCGGCCAGTACGGGTTCCAGCCGGGGGAAGGGCAGACGGATAAACTGAGATTCGAGTGGCATGATTTCCTGCTTCACAAACTGCCGGATTTCCGGAAGTATCTTTTGCAGACGGGGAGAGGAGAAGAGACCGGGCATGAAGGCAAGTGGTTTGGGAGTTGTAAATATGCCAGATTTTCTTTGCAAAGTTTTATTACATCGGGAGTAAATGACTGATTACGAAAATACCCTTGCTTCCTGAATATTTATTTTCCGGATTATATTTCCTGCCGGTATTTCCCCACAGCCGGCGAAGTTTTCAAGAACCACCCTATGAAGTCAAGACTAATAATAACCGCCGTATTCATCCTTTTGGCTACTGCCGGAATAGCCGCCATTTTCTGGAACCCGGAGTTGAAGTACACCCGGCCAACTCCGGTGCCGGCTGGTTACCAGGCAATTGCTCCCGGTGAGGGAGTGCAGGTCGCCCAAATCCTGAAGCTGGAGGTAAGGAAGCCGGTGCTGCTGCACTTTTTTAACCCCGAATGTCCCTGTTCCCGGTTTAATCTGAAGCACCTGAAGGAGTTGGTAAGCACATACGGGGCTGAGGTTGCCTTCGTGACGGTAGTGCCCGAAGGTCTGGCAGATCAGACAGAAAAAATCCTTGAAGAGTTGGGGCTCAATATTCCGGTGGTAGCTGATAAGGACAAAGAACTGGCCCGCCGGTGCGGCGTATACTCTACTCCCAGGCAGCACTGATTGATCCGGACGGCAGATTATACTTCCGCGGCAATTACAACAAAAGCCGGTACTGCACCCTCAAAAACAGCAACTTCGCCCGGATGGCCATTGATTCACTGCTGGCCGGGGCTCCGGCTCCCGGCTTGGGCGAACTGGCAACAAAGTCTTACGGCTGCGAACTCCCGGAGCCGGAGCGGTACAGCGCATTTCCGGCATTTGCCGAATAGGTCAGATGCTATGCTGCGGTACATTTTCCTTTTTTGCCACTAAGCCACGAAGATTCACTACCGCCACTTCTTTGTGTTTTCCTGGTGTCCTGCTGACTTTGTGGCAAGTCAGGTACCGTATAGGATAGTTATCCGGTTAAGATGCCGGGGTATTGTCAAAGCACGGCAGAACACATTTGCTGTCTCTTTCCGCTTCAGCCGGGCCTTCCTTCAATCCACTGGACTTTCGATCCTGCAAAGCGTGTCCGGGAAGAATCACGTAAGTTTGGCGCTGTTGTGCCTACAGAAAAATCTTTCATGCATACGACTGATGTTTGCATCGTCGGGGCCGGGCCTGGCGGGGTAACCGCCGCCCTGCACCTTGCGGCGAAAGGAATCCCCTGCACCCTGGTAGACAAGGCACATTTTCCCCGCGACAAAGTTTGCGGCGATGCGCTGAGCGGCAAAGTAGTCAGTGAGCTAAAGCGGATTGATACCGGCCTGCCGGAAAAACTTGAAAGGTGTGGCATCGGGCTTCCTTCGTGGGGAATTCACTTTGTGGCACCCGGCGGTGGGCAGATTCAGGTTCCCTTCCAGGCGAATTATAACCCCCGGCTTGACCGGCCACCGGGCTACATAGCCCGTCGGCTTGATTGTGATGACTTTCTGGTCGGGGAGGCGCGGCAGCGGCCGGAGATCACGCTGATGGAGGGGTTGGAAATCAAACATTTTGAGTTCGGCGGCAGTGGCTGGACCCTCACGGGCGGAGATGGAAAGGAGACCATCAAGGCAAAGCTGCTGATTGTGGCCAACGGGGCGCAGTCGGCTTTCAGCCGGAAGCAGGCCGGTCTGCCGGTTGACCCGGCCCATCACTGCGCCGGATTAAGAGCTTACTACCGCAACGTGGCCGGCTGCAACCGGGAAAACTTCATCGAACTGCACTTCCTGAAACCCTTTCTGCCGGGCTACTTCTGGATTTTCCCGCTGCCCGGCGGCTACGCCAACGTAGGCGTGGGCATGCTGAGCAGTCACATCAGCCGTAACAAAGTGAACCTCAGACAGGCCATGCTGGCGCTGATCGCCACGCACCCGGCGCTGAAGGATCGTTTTGCGGATGCCGGACTGGCCGGCGAAATCCGCGGCTACGGCCTGCCGCTGGGGAGCCGGCGGCGGCGGATTTCCGGTGCGCATTTTATGCTGACTGGTGACGCCGCTCACCTGATTGATCCCTTTTCCGGGGAAGGCATCAGCAACGCCATGATCAGCGGGAGATGGGCGGCGGAGCAGGCCGGAAGCTGCATCCGCACCGGTGATTTTTCGGCGGAAGCGATGCGGCAGTACGACGCCCGGGTATTCAACCGCCTGGGCCGCGAACTGCAACTGGGTTACCGGATGCAGCAACTGCTCAGATTTCCCTGGCTTTTCGACGCGGTAGCCCGGAAAGCGGCCCGCAATCCGGATTTCGCCAATCTGCTTTCCTGCATGTTCAATGACCTTGACATCCGCGGTCAGCTGAAAAAACCCTCGTTTTACCTCAGACTTCTGGTAAATAATGGATAAAATAGTACGTGCGGTTGCCGTCACTGCATAGGGGCAGATAACTTTATTTGCCTTTTTTCGTCGTTACTGTCACAACTGACTGAGAGGGCAACCCTATGAGCCGGACTTTATTTTTTATTTTCTTCCTGTTTGCAGTCACCCAACCCACCCTTGCCCAGTTTGGCACCTGTAATGCGGCCAAACTGAAAGAACTGCCGCAGCGCAAGCTGATCGTGGTGACGGAACTGGTTTCCCCCCGCCTGATCGAACTGCTGGGTAAAAAGCGGAAAACCAGGGAAATAGATCTTTACAAAGCTTCCGTAGAAAACTACAATGCCAACCTGCGGACAATTGTGGAGCGGTACTGGCCGTTCAGAAAGGATATTGAGTACATGTCTTTTTCGGAGGCAGACCGGCTCCGGCGGGCCAAAGCCAAAGAATACGCGGTGCTCTACTGCGGCCACGTCGAAAATTTCACTACCAAAGGCGATGAGGGAGCCCGGCACCATTCCGGGCTGGTTTGGGAAGAAAACTTCCCGACCGTAAATGGAAAGCGGGATCACTGGGACACCTACGCCGTGATGGAAATCAAGCTGATTGAGGACCTTGGAAAGCAGGAAACCGTTTTCAGCCAGAACCTCGCCAACATCCTGCCCGATAAAGCTGATCTGCTTTTTGGCATGCAGATGCTGAATCAGTACGTTCAGGCGGACGCGGCAAAGGCTAAATTTACCCAGTTGCAGGACGTGCTCACCTACAAGGGAACCATGCCGGATACGACCACCCTGCTGCTCCGCAAGGACTGGCTCCACCCTTACCTCAATGAAAGTAACGTGGGTTCACTTTACCCCCATCCCTACCAGGTGGTGGAGGCGGCGGATTACCAGACGAAAATAGGCTGCACTGATTCAGCGTTTGCCTACGTGCAGATCATTCCAGAGGTTGATTCCCGGAAGGCGAAAATAAAGGTCAGTTATCTGCACCTGGTGCTGAACGCGGCTGACGGGGCAGTGCTGGCTGCCTACTCGCCCGGCGGTCAGGAAAATGACGGCAAGATTATCACCAAATCAGCCCTTAAGGAGTACGTAAGGCAGGATCGGAGCGGCAATAAGCGGTAGGGTCAGGAAATTGTTCGTTCTGTGTTTTCGGATCATCTATCCCAATTCATCAGCGTATCGCCTTTTACCGGCTACCAGACTGTTTTACCCTATAATGACTTGGGAGTTTGCTCACGCCTATTCATAAACGCGCGGCAGCGGCTGATCAGGCCGCCCTGTCGGTTACATTTGCCCGCCGATCAGCTTCAGGTAATCTTCGGGCGTATCCACATCGAGTGCTGCTCCGGGGAAAGGAACTCTGTGTACCCGTTCAGGATGAGCGGCAATTAGTTTCCGGGCTCCTTCCTGCCCTTCCAGTTGCACCAGTTCATCAAATAACTCCCGGCCGAAAAGTGCCGGCACTCCGGTCGTTTTGCCGTAGCTGGTGGCAATAACCGGCTTTTTGACCTGAACCCAGATGTCCGTCAGGCTGTGCAGAAAGCCGGGCGTGACCAGCGGCTGGTCGCATAGGGAAATCACTACCGACTCCACATCCGGCAGGGTACTGAGCAGCAATTCCATCCCGACCCGGATCGAAGATGCCATGCCGTCGGCCCACCGGGGGTTTTGGGTAACAAAAACGGGGTAATCTTCCAGCTCCGTAGCAATCAGTGGCCCGTTGGCGCCCAGCACCACCACCACCGGAAAGCACCCGGATAACTGGCCGAAGCGGGCACTGCGGCGCACCAGGCTTTCCCCGTCGAAGGGAAGCAGTTGTTTGGGCTGACCCATGCGGGTAGAGGCGCCGGCAGCCAGAATGATCAGTCCGGTGGGGCTGGAAGGGGTCAGCTTTTCCATATAAGGCTACGTGAGGGAGTGAAGGGTATTTTGACTGGAAGACGTACGTTCGTGAATCGGACCAGATTTCTCCTTCAGAAAACCGGCCGGCCGGTTGCTGAAAAATGCTTTTATTTCCGCTACAACCGACAGGGCGATTTCATCCGGCGTCTCGGCCCCGATGTCGAGCCCAACGGGGGCGTAAACCCGTCGATAGTCTTTGCCGGAGAAGTCTTTTCCTCCGTTCCGGAATTCATCCTGCATTTTCTCGAACCGTTTCCGGGGACCCAGCATGCCGATGTAGGGCACTTCGGTTTTCAGCAGTGATCCGAGCACGGCAAGGTCATATTTATAGTTATGAGACATCAGCACGGCGGCGGTACGGTCAGTGATGGTGATTTTATCCAGTACGGCGTACCGGTCGGCGTAAAGCAGGCAGGTGGCCGCCGGAAAGCGTTTGGGGGAAAGATGGGCGATGCAGTCTTCCGTCACCGTTACCTGCCAGCCGATTTCCCGGGCCAGCCGGGCGAGGGGAATCACGTCGTAGCCCGCACCGAAAATCACCAGTTCAATTCCGGAGTCAATTCTTTCAATAAAAACAACATTTTCACCTCCGGTAAGGGCATACGTTCCCGTCTGCGGACGACCCGTTTCCATCACCCGTAGCATATCAGCCGATAACCAATCCGGGATAAGGCATTCTCCTGCATGGGATAAAACATACCGGTTACCCGGCCGGAGACCCGTACCTGGTTGGGTTTTTACCACGGTAGCCAGTACCCATACGTCTTTTTTCTCCAAAAACTCCTTCAGCAGCATCACCGGATTGGCCGGATCATCCGCGGCGATAGGCTCAATCAGTACGCCGATTATGCCGTTGCAACCCAAACCCACGCCCAGGCTGTTGGCGTCGTCATCCATGGTATCGTAAGTAATCAGCATGGGCTCCCCGTCCAGCATCACCTGCCGCGCTTTGCGGAGGGCATCGCCTTCAAGGCAGCCTCCGCTGATAGCACCTTCCCAGCGGCCATCGTCGGTGATGAGCATACGGGCTCCCGGACGCCGGTACGATGACCCCTCCACCCATACCACAGTAGCCAGGGCAACCTTGCGTTTTGTCAGGTCAAGTTGACCGTACACTTCAAGGATGCGATCCGTTTCTTTCATGGAGAATAAAAAATTAAAGAGTTAATGGGTTGAAGAGTCGGAGGAGCAGGCAAGGGGCAACAAATGGGGTGAGAACTCTGTTCATTGGCTACATTTTTAACCGCAAAGGCGCAAAGTTTTCCGCAAGGGGCGCAAGGAAAATTAAAGCTGGTTTACTACTCTCCGGATCCCGTTCTTTATCATGCGTTCTTTATCATGGTAACGTTGAAATTAATAAGCATTCCCAGCTTACAGTCTGACAATTTGAGGTAAGTAAGCAGTTGAGCCATATGAATATCATTAAGAACTTCAACTGCTTTCACTTCAATAATTACTTTCCTTTCCACCAGAATGTCTACTCTATAGCCTACATCCATTTTAACGGCCTTATAGATCAGTGGGAGTGGCTTCTGTTTCTCCACCAGCAGACCTGCCTGAATCAGTCCATAGTACAGGCACTCTTCGTAAGCTGATTCAAGTAAACCCGGACCCAACACGCGGTGTATCTTCAGAGAGGCATCAAAAATCACTTTTGATAATTCGTTTTCAGACATTGGAACCAGAACAAAACAATGATTTACTCTTCAAAGAGGACGGGGCCTTTTCTGTTGCGCCCCTTGCGGAAAACTTTGCGCCTTTGCGGTTAAACCCTTTTCCTGAACCAAAACAATTTCTGCTTCCCTTCAAAAACGTATTCTAAACCATTGGTCAGTGAATGTCAGATCGGGAAGCAATAAAGTCTTTATCCTTCAATTTAAGTAAAATTATGTGGGTTATCCCAAAGGATTCACCCTTGCAGTTGGTTTGTACCCGATTTGTATCCTAATTTTACCGGCAACAGGACAATATTCATATAAACCATTAACCAATACACTGCATGAAAATTACCGTGGTAGGTGCAGGCGCAGTAGGCGCTACCTGTGCTGATAACATTGCCCGCCGGGAACTGGCCGAGGAAGTGGTATTGCTGGATATAAAGGAAGGATTGAGCGAAGGAAAAGCGCTGGATATGTTTCAGACGGCTTCCCTGCTGGAATTCGATACCAAAATTACGGGTTCCACCAATGACTACGCCAAAACTGCCGGCTCCGACGTGGTCGTAATTACCTCCGGCATTCCGCGCAAGCCCGGCATGACCCGTGAAGAACTGATCGGTATCAACGCGGGCATCGTAAAGGGCGTGATCACCAACAGCCTGCAGCATTCTCCCGACGCGGTATTTATTATCGTATCCAACCCGATGGATACCATGACTTATCTGGCGCTGAAATCTTCCGGTCTGCCTAAAGGGCGGATCATCGGCATGGGTGGTATTCTGGACAGTGCCCGGTTCAAGTGCTACCTTTCGCTGGCGCTCAACTGTTCGCCCGGCGACATCCACGGTACGGTGGTAGGCGGCCATGGTGATACGACCATGATCCCGCTGACGCGCATGGCTACAGTGAATGGCGTGCCGGTAAGCCAGTTCTTGTCCGCTGACCAGCTAAAGCAGGTGGCTGCTGACACAATGGTAGGCGGCGCTACGCTGACCAAACTGATCGGTACTTCGGCCTGGTATGCTCCGGGGGCCGCCGTCGCCCTGCTGGTAGAAAGCATTGTACGCAACCAGAAGCACATTTATCCTTGCAGCGTGCTCCTGGATGGCGAATACGGTCAGCGCGACATCTGCCTTGGTGTACCCGTAGAAATCGGCCGCAACGGCTGGGAAAGAATTGTAGATTACAAACTCAACGCTGATGAGCAGGAACTTTTCAAAAAGTCCGGCGACGCAGTCCGCAATATGAACGACGTTCTGAGCACTCTGTCTATCTGAGACCGGAGATGTGAGAATGGAGATGTGAGATAAACACTCGGGTGCAAACAAGCCCGGCGGGAGGAATTCGGCCAGGTTTTTCCATTTTCCGGCTAAGGCATCTTTATCAGGGCGTGTCAGCCATCTGAAATCCCTTGTCTTATGTCTCCCGTCTCCTGTCTTTCTTCAGAACCGGTAGCCGATCCTGCCATCCATGTAATCGGCGGTTTGCCGGTGGGCTTTGAGGCTGGCGGCGACAAATACCTTATCGGTGGCCCTGAACTTCAGTGTGTACCGCTGAAAAACCGGGTCCATTGCCCGGTAAGGTGAGTAAAGGTACGCCCCGAGGTGCTGCGAAAACTCAAACCGCCCGATGAGCAGGTCGTGTCCGGCAATGAGGGAAAGCCGGCTGAAATTGGTGTTTTCATCATTGCGGCGGGCTTTTTCCCTTAAGGTCCGGTCGGCAGCCCACTGAAAGCCGCCGTTCAGCACACTCCGGCGGCTCACCACCCGGTGGTAAGTGCCCATCAGGCCAAAGATCAGATACCGCTGCCGTTCACCCGGCCTGGCAGGTTTGGCAGTAAAAAAGGCAGTTCCTTCAAAATACTGTTTCCGGCTACCGGTGCCGTCCGAACGGCTGCGCGGCCGGTTTGGCAGTACCGGAGGGTGAAAAGTATAGTCAACGCCAAGGCTGGCCGCCGGGAAGTTGATGCCTTTGTTGGGCTCCCGCATGCCCCCGTTGGAAATGTGGCTGTAATACCCGGCGGCCCTCAGGTTCCAGTGCGGGTCCAGGCGGTAGTTGAGGGCCAGATTGACCTGTAGCAGAAAGCTGAGCGGAGAACTGTAGAAAAGGTTGGAGGGATTGGTTTCCGGATGGTAGGGCGTATCCATGTACGAGGTTCCGATACCGGCCCGGAACGAGACATTGAATTTCCGGTGGTAGGTGAGAAAAGGCTCCACGTAGTACAGGAGCGAATAGCTATTGCCCAGCACCTGCTGATTGCCGTAGTTGAAGTAGGAAAGCGACAGGCCTATCCGCGGGTAACAGAAGCAGTAGTCCCATGCCTTGTCGCCGGTCAGCAGCAGCGCCGCATCCGGTTCAAAGCCGAAGGGATTTGTGTCTGATACCTCCCGGATGGTAGAAGAATGGGGAATGATAAAACCATAGTGGGAGCGGAGCCCCAGCGAAAGTGGATTCGGGCTCTTTGTAAGCGTATCCGAAACGGGGCCTGCCCCGGCATATGCACTATAAAGCAACAGGGACAATAAAGGACAAATGCGAACCAGCTTATGCATGACAAATAAAACGTTTATTCCAGCGACAACTGATATACCGTTTCCGTTTTGTCGGTAATCTTGAACCGGTTATCAATCCGGTGCCCGATGATCCACACAATTGAATCGCCGGAGAGCAGCACCCAGACGCGTTCCTTCAGGTTCAGGGGGACTTTTTCATCAATCAGGAAATCGCTGATCTTCTTTTTGCCCGTCATGCCCAGGGGGCAGAACCAGTCGCCTTCCTTCCAGCGGCGCACTTTAAGCGGAAAATGAAGTGTTTTCAGGTCCAGTGCGGCAACTTTGGGAGACCGCGAGATCCGGTAGTCAGCGGTGGGAAGCAACTGAACCGCCAGTTTCAGCCCTTCCAGCTGAAAGGCCGTCTGATCCCGGTGGAGTTTAGAGGTGCCGAAAGCCGCAAGCGATTTGGGCGTAATCACCAGCCGGGTACGGTCTTTCACCAGCGTATGCGTGGGCGAGTAGAAAATTTTGCCCGGTTCCCTATCCAATGCCTCCCATAAATCCTTCGCCTGCGGGTAATTGAAATGGTACGGTTTCAGTAGTTCGTGCAACCTGATCAGCGGCGCGGTTTGGGTTTGCAGCCGGGTAAAATCAAGGAACCGGGCGTTTTCCCCGGAAGTGATCAGTTCATCCCGCAGCAGGCTGATCTGTTCTTCAAAGATCTGTTCCACGGCGGCAATGCGTTCGACGGTATGGGCCATGGTGCCTTCCAGATTCGGGTTGATTTCCTTCAGCAGCGGCACCACCTGGTTGCGGATCAGGTTGCGCTGGTACTTACTGGATTCATTCGAGGCGTCCTCCCGCCAGACCAGTTGGTTTTCCACCACAAAATCGTAAATGCTTTCCTTATCAGCGAAAAGCAATGGCCTGACTATTCTGCCGTTTTTGACCCCGATGCCATGAAGACCTGCAATGCCCGTGCCTTTTACCAGATTCAGCAGCACCGTTTCAACGGTATCGTTCAGGTGGTGGGCCGTTGCCACGTACGCGTACCCTTCCTCCATGAGCAGTGTATTAAACCATTCGTATCGCAGGGTCCGGGCGGCCATCTGTACCGAAACTTTTTCCTGCTCCGCAAAAGCTTCGGTCCGGAACTGCTCCGTAAAAACGGGGACCTTGTATTTTTTTGCCAGTTTTTTCACGAAAGCCTCATCAGCGTCCGACTCCTCACCCCGCAGCCCGAAGTTGCAGTGCGCCACCGCAAAGGTAAATTTTGCCCTGGCAAACAGGTGAAGCATCACTGCCGAATCCATCCCGCCGCTTACGGCCAGCAGAATTTTTTCTTCCGGCCCGAATAATGCTTTTTCCCGGATGTATGTTATAAAGTTGTGGAGCATAAGGATTTGGTCTTTTTCTGGGTAATTTTGCCGGTACAAAAGGGAACAGGCCTGATTGTTGCTTTCTTCTCTCACTGCACATGTAATTCCCGGCCACAGGATTCATGCCTGCCGATAACCATACACAATACTACTTATTCGGATGAAAATAGTTAATCGGGTATTCCTGTTTATTCTGTTACTGCTGGTCAGTATCCATGGGTATGCCCAGGATAAAGACAAGGTACAGCTTGAGGAGGCCGCCGAACTGATCGGAGAAGTGCGCAACGGCAAGGAAGTCCGTAAAATCATCGGCCCGGCCCGCTTCCGGCAGAATGCCACACTGCTCTACTGCGACTCCGCCTATCTGCACCAGGCAACGGATTTTATCGAGGCTTTCGGCAATGTGAAAATAGTGGAGGGCGACTCGGTAACCGTTACCGGCAACAACGGTACCTACGACGGCCGCACCCGCATGGCCCGCATGTACGGCAACGTGGTGCTCACCGACCGCCAGATGACGCTCAACACGGAGCAACTGGATTACAACATGGAGACCAGCAGTGCCTTTTACCCCGACAACGGTACTATTGTCGACGGCGAAAATACCCTTACCAGCCGGCAGGGGTATTACGACACCAAAACAAAAATTTTCACATTTAAGGAAAACGTAAAGATTGTAAATCCCAAATACGTACTCACTTCTGAAAGCATCACTTATCACTCCAGTACCAAGGTTGCCTACTTTACTACCCTTACCCGCATTGAGGGCGAAAACGGTACGCTGGTAGCCAGACAGGGCCAGTACAACACGGAGACTTCCGTTTCAAACTTTACCAGCCGCAGCACGGTAGAATATACCAAATACACCCTCACCGGCGATATTCTCAATTATGACAAGGCCAACGAGATCGGCTACGCCGAGGGCAATGTGGTGCTGGTGGCCAAGGAAGACAGTACAGTGATTGAGGGGGATATCGGCCGCTACTTCGGCAGGCAGGGCACCTCGCGGGTATACGGCAATGCGGTGGCTAAAAACATTGTAGGCAGCGACACCCTCTACCTGACGGCCGATACCCTGCTCTCAGTCGAAGACAAAGTGAAAGGCACCCGCCGGATGTTTGCCTACAACCATGTTAAAATTTTCAAGTCTGATCTGCAGGGCAAGTGCGATTCTCTGATTTATAATTATTCCGATTCCACCATCTACTTTTACCGTGACCCTGTCCTTTGGAACGAACGCAGCCAGCTGACTGCCGATACCATCAACATTCAGCTGGCCAACAATAAAATTGACCGGATGTACCTGCGCACGAATTCATTCGTGATTTCGCAGGATACGCTGCTGCAGTACAATCAGGTCAAAGGCCGTCAGATGACGGCTTTCTTCAACGCCAAAAGCCAGATGGAGAGGGTCAATGTGAATGGCAATGCCGAAAACATCACCTTCGTCCTCAACGATGCCAACACCCAAATGCGGGGTATGAATAAGGTAGAATGCAGCAACATGATCATCCGGATGGCAGACGCCAAAGTAAACCAGGTGTCATTCCTCAACAAACCGGATGCCCTGTTTATCCCGCCGCACGAAATTGAGGAGCCGGCTACCCGACTGAAGGGATTTAAATGGCGGATAAAGGAGAAGCCGGCAAAGGCAGATGTGGATATCCGCGGTAAAGTGGTGCAAAAATCAGTCAAACCTGTAGTGACTGAAAAGGGTAAAAAGAAGGTTGTTACCGCCAAACGCAGCCTTTGAAATAACCTGACAACCATTTAATATAAAAAACTTACTTCCCGTACAATTTTTTGTACGGAAGTTCGTACAACTTTTTTACATTTACGTAGAATACACCGTTGCTTATCCCTGAAACACATGAAAAAAATTATACTGTTTGTATTGACGGCTACTCAGCTGGCGGGGGTGACCCTTGCCCTCGGAACGGGGACGTCTCCCCACAAGGCAAAAGCAGAAGTGCCGGTAATTGCCGCCATTTCCAGCCGTACCATCACCGTCAGCCAGGATGACCCCCGTTCAAATGAGCAGCTGTTTGCCAATGAACAGATCAGTGTGTCAAGCATTTATCCTAATCCGGCCAGCAGCTCTGCTTCCGTGAAGTATCGTTTTCTGGGTGGCCTCAGGGAAGCTAAAATTGTATTGTGCAATGTGCTTGGCAACGTAGTGGGAGAGTACCGGCTTAATAAGGAATCAAAAGAGTCTAAAGACCTGACAGAATTGCAGATTACCACCAGCACGCTTTCTTCGGGAGTGTATTTTTATACCCTTTCCCTTGATGGACGCAACGTGGTTACCCGCAAGCTGATTATCCGCCACCCTTCCTAGCCACTGGTGGCCTGACCGGTAAAGAGATCAGAAAGAAGTGCCGTCAACCTTTGCGGCACTTTTTTTATTGGATTTCGTTTCTCAGGTAAAAACCATGAATGCTGCTCCCGGACGGGCATAAACCCTAAGATAGATCAGTGGCAGCGGCCCGGTTTTTGCAGTTATCCAACGAATTAAAATAATTGAAACTTCTCTGGTGTTTCCGTAACTTTGTCTTCTATGCAAATACTCATCCGTTTCGTTGCGGTCTTTCTTGTCATCTTTTCTTTTGGCTGCAGTAAATTTTCCCGCCTCCAGAAAAGCACTGATGTCAATGAAAAATACCAGGCTGCCGTAGCTTATTACGAGAAGAAGGATTATAATAAGGCAGATTTGCTCTTTGAAGAAATCATTCCCCTGCTGAAAGGTGCCCGGGAATCTGAACTGGCTCAGTTTTATCAGGCCTACAGCAAGTACTACACGGGTAGCTTCATTGAAAGTGAGTACCTTTTCAAAAAGTTTTATGAGACTTTCTCCCGCAGTGAAATGGCTGAAGAGGCCATGTACATGCGGGCCATTTCTCTTTACGAACAGTCTCCGACCTATGAGTTGGATCAGAGTAGCACCCAACTGGCCATAACGGCCTTACAGAACTACATCAATGCTTACCCCGCCAGCCAGCGGGTCGAGAAAAGCACCAATCTGCTGCGCGAACTGCGCACCAAGCTGGAAAAAAAGGCCTATATGCAAGCCTTACTTTACGCCAGAATTGGTGATTACAAGGCAGCCGTAGTGGCATTCAATAATTTTCAGCGGGGCTATCCGGATTCAGGCTACAATGAAGAGATTTCTTTTCTGCGCGTAGAGAGCGCCTACAATCTGGCCCGGCAGAGCATTCAGTCCAAAAAGAATGACCGTTTCCGCGAAGCCATCGGGTATTACCAGACCTTTGTGGACCAGTTTCCTTCCAGCAAATTCCTGCGGGATGCCGAAAGATACTACTCCGAATCCCTTCAGGAAATGGGAGGCAGCAGTGCCAACCCCGACTTGCAGAGCAGCAATAACAATAAGTAACCATTGCATCAGGGGTGCGGGTGACAACGGTACCCCGTCTGAAGAGATGAGTATGCAAAAAGAAAATTTATAATAATCAATTAGCATATATGGCCTCCAACATTGTAAAAACCAGTACGCCGGCAGCTCATTCCTCTCTCGTGACCCGTGACATCGACAAGATTGCGGCTCCGACAGGTAATGTATATGAATCAGTAGCAGTAGTTGCCAAGCGGGCCCGGCAGATATCCGTAAAGATGAAGGAAGAGCTTAATTCCAAGCTGGCCGAATTTGCCTCCAGCGTAGATAACCTCGAAGAAGTATTCGAGAACCGGGAGCAGATCGAGATTTCCAGATACTATGAGAAGCTTCCGAAGTCTACCAGCGTAGCTACGGATGAATTTCTGTCCGGCAAGCTGATGCACCGCCGCGGCGACACCGAAGAATCCGCAAACGCTTAAAAGGTCAGGACCAGTTCTTTTCTTACGACAGGTCAGAAGCCGGAATGTTAATTTATTCCCGCTTCTGACTTTTGTTGTTTAACTTTATTTATGTTCTGGTTCTTTATCGGGCTATCATCCTTCTAAAGGTCCTTATCCGGTTTTACCTTCCATGCTCAAAGCCAGAAAAATCCTGCTTGGTGTCAGCGGCAGTATTGCAGCTTATAAGTCTGCTCTGCTCGTACGCCTGCTGGTGAAAGAAGGATGCGAGGTAAAGGTAATCCTGACCGGGCCGGCAGCCGGGTTCATCACACCCCTTACGCTGGCGACGCTTTCCAGAAACCCGGTAATCACTGGTTTTGTAAAGTCTGACGCCGGCGAATGGAACAACCATGTGGAACTCGGGCTTTGGGCGGACGCCTACGTGGTGGCTCCGGCCAGCGCAAATACCCTGGCCAAATGCGCTGCCGGCCTCTGCGACAACATGCTGACCGCTGTTTATCTTTCAGCCCGCTGTCCGGTATTTTTTGCTCCGGCAATGGACCTTGATATGTACGGGCATCCGGCAACCCGCCGGAACCTGAATATGCTGCTCTCTTACGGCAACGGAATCATACCGGCCCAATCCGGCGAATTAGCCAGTGGCCTGAACGGCGAAGGCCGCATGGCGGAGCCGGAGGACATTGTATCGCATCTGCGTACCCATTTTGGATCCAAAGGTCCGCTGACCGGAAAAACCGTTCTGGTCACTGCCGGTCCTACGTATGAGGCGATTGATCCGGTACGGTTTGTGGGCAACCATTCTACCGGTAAAATGGGCTACGCGCTGGCCCGTTACGCCGCTGAAAGGGGCGCAAAAGTGCATTTGGTCAGCGGCCCCACCCACCTGACCCTGGATCATCCGGCCGTTGAGGTACACCGGGTCACCTCGGCGCAGGAAATGTACGAATCGGCAGCCCGTTATTTTCCCGACGCACAATTGATTTTTCTGGCGGCAGCCGTGGCTGATTACATGCCAAGGTCCCGGGCTGATCAGAAAATCAAAAAGAAGGAGGCGGTTTTTTCGCTGGAACTGGAGAAGACCATTGACATTGCCGCCACCCTCGGTCAGCAGAAACAGGCAGGCCAGGTGGTGGTAGGGTTTGCGCTGGAAACGGAGAATGAACAGGAAAACGCGCTGAAGAAGCTCCGCAGCAAAAACATGGACCTGATCATTCTGAACTCTCTGCGCGACGACGGGGCAGGATTTGGTCACGAAACCAACCGGGTTACCATTTTTGACCGGGAGGGCGATAGTTACCGTACTCAATTACTGCCAAAATCAGAAATTGCCCAAAAAATCGTTGATATCATAATTGAAAAGTCTGAGAATGAACAGAAGAAAAACGTTTCGTAATCTACTGGCCGGGGTACTGGCTTTGTGGTTTGGAATAGTGGCGCAAGCCCAGGAACTGCGTTGCAATGTGGTGATCAATACCAACCAGATTCAGGAAAACGTACAGATTGCCGACAAACAGATTTTTACGGAACTGCAGCAGGCGATTTCCGAATTTATGAATACCCGGCAATGGACGGGTGACCGGTTCGGTGCCGGGGAGCGGATCAACTGCAACCTTGTGATTAATATCACCAAAGTACCCGCCATCGGTGTATTTGAAGCCAATGCCCAGATCCAGTCTTCCAGACCAATTTATGGCACCAATTACGAGTCCATATTGCTGAACTACATTGACCGCAACTGGAAGTTCGCGTATACGCCAGCACAGCCACTGGATTACAACGAGAATATTTTTACAACCAATCTGGCTGCCATGCTGGGTTTCTATGCAAACATCATCATCGGACTTGACTACGACTCATTTGGTCGCCTGGGGGGCAGTTCGTATATCCAGAAGGCGTATAACACAGCTCTTAACGCGGGGGGGCAGGACCTCAATGGCGGACCAGGTTGGAAAGCCTCCGAAGATACCCGTAACCGCTACTGGCTGGTCGAAAACCTGAACAGCCAGCAAATGCAGCCAGTGAGGGAAGGGTTATATATTTATCACCGGCAGGGGATGGATAACTACCTGAACAACCCTGAACAGGCCCGGACCCAGATACTGGGCGTGCTGAATACCTTTAAGCAGGTGAATCAGCTGAAACCCTCGGCAGTGCTCACCAATACATTTTTTGACTCAAAGTCAAATGAACTGGTCAATGTTTTCTCCGAAGCTGCTCCTCAGGAGAAACTACAGGCGTATAACCTGCTGATTGAGCTGGATCCCACCCAGGCAGAACGGTACAAAAAGCTCACAAGGTAAATCCCTTCTTTTCCATTTTTTGCACTGCCCGGCAAACTCAGACCAGATGGCTTGCGTAGGTAGAGGGATATCAGTTGAATTCTGCTATTCAATCAACTTATAACCCTCTACAGTTATGGCAGTCAATAATGAACCAAGGCCCTCCGGTGAATCATCCGTCCGAACAGGAAAAGGATGGTGGGCGGCAGTAGGGCTGGGTGCGCTGGTCGTCGCCAACGCGGTCTACAAGGAAGTTACCAAATACAAGCTGCGTGGCAAAGTGGTGTTGATCACCGGCGGTTCGCGGGGCCTCGGTCTTGTAATGGCCCGGCAACTAGCCCGCAAAGGAGCACGGCTGGCCATTTGCGCCCGTAATTCTGATCAGCTGGACCGCGCCCGGCAGGAGCTGGAAGGTATGGGAGCCCAGGTAATCGCCTTTACCTGCGACGTCACCGACCGGAGCCAGGTGCAGAGCATGATCAGCGACATACGTCGGCATTACGGCCACATTGATGTGCTTATCAACAATGCGGGTGTCATCTCGGTGGGACCAATGGAGACCATGAACATTGAGGATTACGAAGAAGCCATGCAGACGCATTTCTGGGCTCCGCTGTATACCATGCTTGCCGTGATTCCGCATATGAAAACACGGGGCAGTGGCCGGATTGTCAATATCTCATCCGTAGGAGGGAAGGTTGCTTTGCCGCACATGCTGCCTTACAGCGCCAGTAAGTTTGCCCTTGTTGGCCTGTCGGAAGGCATGCGTTCCGAACTGAAAAAGGATAATGTTCTGGTGACCACCGTCATCCCGGACCTGACCCGCACGGGTAGCCCCCGCAACGTAAACGTAAAGGGTGACCATCAGGCAGAGTATGCGTGGTTCAAGATTGCTGATTCACTGCCCCTGCTCAGCCAGAGTGCCGAAACCGCAGCATCCAGAACAATCAGTGCCATTGAGCAGGGTGAAGCTGAAATCGTACTGACCTTTTCGGGTAAACTGGTGGAGGCCATTCATGGAGTTGCTCCCGGCTTCGTGGCCGATGTGATGGGCTTCATCAACGAAATGTTGCCCGAAGCCGGTCCCGGCGGTATGGATAAGGTAAAAGGATACCAGGCAGAGTCAAAGAAGTCAGATAATTTCTTTACCTCTTCAACCGATAAGGCAGCAAGGGAGAATAATGAGTTATAGTTGTAAGTGAAAAGTGGTAAGTCAGAAGTACTGCGGATTACCGCATTCTGCTTATCACTTACCACTTGCCACTAATCACTTACGACTTTTTACAACCTTATCCCGAAGCTGAAGGCGTTGAGGTCGTTTGGTGACGGGCCGCGGCCGGGGACAAAAAGCGGATTGAGATCATACTTGGCGAAGAGATTTATTCCCCTGAACCCGAGCAGGCCCTGTATGCCGTACCGGATGTTGTTCAGAAAGAAGTTGCCCGCTTCATGATCTTTCTGCTTGTCCCCTTCGCGGAAGTACATAATCTTGGTGTAGCTGTGCACGCGGTAGCCGATAAATCCACCAAGACCAATCCGGAACCGGGTATTGTGCGACCGCCCGAAGTCCAGCACGGGCATTACCGGCAGGTTGGCATAAATCGTTGTGAGTTTGCTCTTTTTCAGATCCGGGGCGTTGGGAACATCCGCAAAAGCAACACGCTGCGGGCCGCGGGTCAGGCGCTGACCGCTGTCAAACATAAAATTGTTGAAGCTGGCCTCCAGCCCGTAATGCAGCACAAGCGGACTTTTGTAGCCAGATATCCTCGTCTGAAGCTGATAGCCAAGGGCAACGTAACGCGAACCCCACGGCCTCAGACCGTACGCTGCGTTGGCCTGATCCGGGAAGCGGCCATTTTCGAGGTAGTTGTTGAGTCCCAGGTCAAGGGTGAATTCCTTCTTTGTCGTCCGGGGCTTCTTTTCCCGTTTCACGACCACAGTCGTATCGTTGCCATTCACTTCCACGCGGGAGCCTTCCTTGCCGCCGATCCGGATGGAAAACGTAACGGTCTGTTTCTCTTTCCCCTTAATCACTACCTGGCCGCCCTTCATCACAATGGTGTCGCCATCCATGACAAAACTGGTGTCGCGTCGGTTGTCTTCTTCCATTACCGTTATGACCTGATTAAGCAGGGCATTGAAGTCATAATTTTTCAGCGCCTTCAGCTCTTCCTTGTCTTTGGCGTGAATGGTGATACGGGTGCTCTTCCCGAAAAGGATTACGATTGAATCCTGAGGGGCCGGTTCTGTACGGCCAAATGCTGCCCCGAACACTCCGAAAAAGAGTGTGATAAACAGAAACTTTTTCATGATTTGATAAAGAGAAGTGAGTGTTCTATTGTTTTTCGTTTTTCTCGCGGAAACGGGCCATCACGTTATCGGCCGTAAGGCCCAGTTCGCGGAATTCAGCTTGTTTTACTTTTTTCAAGCTTTCCAGCAATTTGCCGGTTCTGGTCCGGGGAGCCGCTTCCGAGGTTTCCATGTCCTGATCAGGAGTGTTTTCGGCCGCGTCGGAGGTGGCAGCTTCCGGGATCTGCACCACCACCACCAGCACCTGATCTTCTGAGTGGGGCAAGGCAGCTACCGGGGCAACCTTTTCTTCTGACTGCCTCGCCAGTTGTGCCTCAGGAGCAAGGGACGCAATGGGTGTTTCCGGCGAAATATCTTCCTTCACGCGTAGAACTCCGGATTTTTTGCCCCCTTTCCGGACGGAGCCGGTTTTTGCCAGTTGAGCCGGATCGATTTTTTCCTCCGGAGCAGCCGCCGTATCTCCGGGTGACTGAGCTGCCAGGCTCCCGGCTGCCGGTTGATCAGGACGGGCCTCTCCGGCGGATGGCTGGCCGGGTACGCGGGCAGCCACCTGACTGTCTGGTCCGGATTGGCCGGCCGGCTGCACGGCTATAGCCGGCTTGGTTTCATTGTACTGCCGGGTGGTCAGCAGCCAAAGGGTGCCAAGCAACAGCACCACAGCCGCGGCGGCCGCGTACGGAAGCCAGATCAAACCTTTCTTACTGGTTTTTTTTTGCCCGAGACCTGCCTGAAGCCGGTTCCATGCCCCGGCGGAAGGAGTAGCCTCCAGATCACCGAGTTTGCGGACAAATAGTTTATCAACAGGATGCTGCTCTTTGCTCATAACTTTTCTGTTCTGTCGTTTTTTTTTGCAGGGCGGCCAGTCTTTTCTGCAACAAGGCCCGGGCCCGGCTTAGCTGTGATTTTGAAGTATTTTCGCTGATGCCGAGCATACCGGCAATTTCTTCGTGCGAATATCCTTCAATGGCAAACAGGTTAAAGACCGTGCGGTACCCTTGCGGGAGCTCCTGCACGAGTTGCAGCAGGTCCTGCGTTGCCAGCTCATCACCGTCCACGTGAAAAGCAGCCGGTTCGTTGTGAACGTCTTCTGCATCCACACTCAGGAAAAGACTCTTGTTCTTCCGGATGTAACCCAGCGCCTCGTTGACCATGATGCGGCGGACCCAGCCTTCAAAACTGCCTTCGGATTTAAACTGCCCTATTTTATCAAATACCCGCATAAATCCCTCAATCATAATGTCTTCTGCATCTGCCTGCCGGTTTACGTACCGCTGGCAGATGCCCAGCATTTTGCGCGAATACTTATTATATAAATCCCGTTGCGCAGCCGGATTGCCTTGCTGACAATCCCGGATGAGTTTTTCTTCGGAATCTTTTCTGAGTATTCGCAGAATCATTGTAAAACGTATTCGCGAGCTAGATGCGAAAGAAAGTACGCGGGTTGCACGGGGATAAATTATTTTGTTGAGGAAAATTAGGTAACAAGTAGCTGCGAAATTTTAAATTGTGAATTTTAGATTTTTAATGTCAAGGTAATCATCTGACCGTCAAGATAATTTAAGTAAAAATCTGGATTTTAAAATGCCGGTGACTTCCGGTTTTGCTTTCCATTTCTTCGCGGGTGTTGACTTCAGCGGGCCCAACCTATATAAGGATTCTTTCGGCCTGAATGGTAATTCAAAAGTGCGGCATTAGTAAATTATAAGCGGGCTGGGCATATTTGCAATTCAGCCAACGACTACCATTATCGAAGCCCAACCACCTGATCCGCTATCTTCCAGACCCATCGGCATCTTCGATTCGGGCATCGGGGGGCTTACCGTGGCTCAGGCCATAACGGAAGTGCTGCCGGAAGAAAATATGATCTATTTCGGTGACACTGCCCACCTGCCCTACGGCGACAAATCCACGGCGGCTATTCAGGCCTATTCGGTCAAAATCTGTGACCTGCTGCTGCGGGAAAACTGCAAGCTGATTCTCATTGCCTGCAATTCAGCTTCCGCGGCGGCCTATGACCTTACGCGGGAGTACATCGCCAGCAAGGCTAAGGTGCTCAACGTGATCGACCCGACCGTTGCGTATGTGGGAGAGCATTTTGCCGGGCAAAGCATCGGGCTGATCGGCACCAAGCAGACGGTCAATTCGGGCGTGTATGAACAGAAGATCCGGGGGTTAGGCCAGGACATCCGGCTGCAGTCGCTGGCCACGCCGCTGCTGGCACCCATGATTGAGGAGGGGTTTTTCAACAATTCCATCAGCGAAAGCGTCATTCATACTTATCTATCCGACCCGGAGCTGAACGACATCAGGGCCTTGATTCTGGGCTGCACCCACTACCCGCTGGTGAAAACGGAAATCGGGCAGTACTACAAGGGTGGCGTGGAAGTAATTGACGCTTCCCGCATTGTGGCGGAGTCCGTGCGGAAGTATCTGGAGGAGAACGGCCTGCTGAATCAGAAGGTAACGCCGTATAGGAAATTCTTCGTGTCAGACTACACGCCTTCCTTTGAGGCTTCCACGCGTATTTTCTTCGGGGAGCAACTCAATCTGGAGTTGTACCGGTTGTGGGAGTAAGTAAAAGTTCAGGGCCGGGTGGCTGATAGTGGAGCACTGGCTGTGGTGGAGGACTACCTCGGGCAGGACTACCTCTTCTGCGCTGCCAATCGGTGTCTGGCTTCAGCAGGCACTCATCTTACCATCAATTTCTCCGGGTTCAGTCTAATCCAGGTTCAGTCTAATCCAATTCTATTGACATACTTATACGCCTGAATCTGCGCGAAACTCCTGGCAGTCAACAAATATTCAAACTGCAAAAGGGACTTAGTTGGAAGTATGCGGACTAAACTGTAAATTTGCGGTTCTTAAAAAAAAATAAGAGGCTCAAAAATCATATTTTACCACAATGGCAAAGAAAGGGAACCGGGTGCAGGTGATACTGGAATGCACCGAACAAAGAGCGACTGGCGTACCAGGTATTTCCCGGTATATCACTACCAAGAACCGCAAAAATACCACTGCTCGGATCGAGCTGAAAAAGTACAATGCCAACCTGAGGAAGGTTACAGTTCATAAAGAAATCAAGTAATTGCCATCTGGAAAGGGATTGTTCTTACATATATAGAAAACTGTCCTTTTCCCCTGTCAATTTTCAATTATCAATTTTCAATTTATAACCATGGCAAAGAAAGTAGTTGCAACGCTGAAAAAAGAAGGTGGCAAAGGATTTGCCAAGATCATCAAGGCGGTTAAATCCGAGAAAACCGGGGCGTATACCTTCAAGGAAGAAATTGTACCCGTTGATCAGGTACAGGCCACTCTTAAAGGGTAGTCCTTTGGCAGTATGAAGAATGTAAAGTCCCTGTTTGGGACTTTTTTTATTATATTGATGATCTAAACCACTACACCCAAATGGGATTATTTGACTTCTTCACCAAGAAAACCAAAGAACAGGCCAAAGAACAGGAGGAGTCTCTGGAAAAAGGGCTGGAAAAGACCAAGCAAAGTTTCTTCTCAAAACTGGGCAAAGCCATGATCGGCAAGTCCACTGTGGACGAAGAGGTGCTTGATGAACTGGAAGAAATTCTGATCGCTTCGGACGTGGGGGTTACGACCACGCTCAAAATCATCAAGCGGATCGAAAAGCGGGTAGCAGAAGATAAGTACACCAGTGCCGGTGAACTCGACCGTATCCTGAAGGAGGAAATCGCCAGACTGCTGTCAGAGAACAATTCACAGGACCTGAAAAATTACAATACACCCGACACCGTAAAGCCCTACGTGATCATGGTAGTAGGCGTAAACGGGGTGGGTAAAACGACTACCATCGGTAAGCTGGCTTCGCAATTCCACAATGCGGGCAGGAAAGTAGTGCTGGGTGCCGCTGATACATTCCGGGCGGCGGCTGTGGACCAGCTTAAGCTTTGGGGCCAGCGGGCCGGCGTTCCGGTCATTTCCCACGGCATGAACACTGATCCGGCATCGGTGGCGTATGATGCCGTAAAGCAGGGCGTTGAACTGGGCGCCGACGTGGTGATTGTGGATACTGCCGGTCGTCTGCATACCAAAGTCAACCTGATGAACGAACTGGGCAAAATCAAGCGGGTGATGCAGAAGGTGATTCCGGCGGCACCGCACGAAATCCTGCTGGTGCTGGACGGCTCCACCGGGCAGAATGCGTTTATTCAGGCGCAGGAGTTTACGAAAGTAACGGAGGTAAATGCCCTCGCCATTACCAAGCTGGACGGCACCGCCAAAGGGGGCGTTGTGATCGGCATCTCGGATCAGTTCAAAATACCCGTCAAATACATCGGCGTCGGGGAGAAGATCGGCGACCTGCAGCTCTTTGACAAGACAAAGTTCGTGGACTCGTTGTTTAAGAGGTAAGGGTTTTAACCGAATTTCAACGTCCTCATCTTAAAAAACGGCATCAAACGAATCGCAAATAACCTCTGAACTTTTTCTCTGGGCCTCTCCGCGCCCTCTGCGGTTAAAAAAATTTTATGAACCAACCAGATTCAAAAAAACGGATTTCGGTCGAAGAATACCTCTTCAATGAGGCACGCGCCGAATACAAGAGCGAATACCACGATGGGGTTGTGGTACCCGTACACCGGACGGTAGACGAGTACGGCAACATCACTGCCATGGCTGGTGCACAGCCGGCCCACAACAGATTAGTGATCAGATTATCAGCTCTGCTGGAGTTTTGTCTGGCTGATACGGATTGTCTGGTGTATGCATCTGACCAATTGGTACGTACTCCGGAATGTGAAAAATACCATTATCCCGACCTTTCCATGGTATGGAGAAAACCAGAATTTGAAAAACATACCAATGGGTTGGATGCTTTGCTGAACCCTTCCGTAGTAATTGAGGTTCTATCCGGCAGTACGGAGGGCTACGACCGGGGCGAAAAATACCGGTGCTTCCGGACCCTGCCCAGCCTTGAACAGTATGTGCTGGTAGACTCAGCAGAAAAAGGCATTGAAACCTTCACCAAACAGGACGAAAAGCACTGGCTTATGACCGCTGCCCGGGAATCCGACGACAAAGTGCAAATTGCAGGCTGTGAATTCACGGTGGAAGAGGTATACAGAAAAGTGTTTTTGGAATAGAAGTACATGAAGACCAAAGGAATAAAGAATAATAAAGTAAACATTGTGACTCTCGGCTGCTCCAAGAACCTGGTAGATTCGGAGCAGATTTTCACCCAGTTGAAAGCCAGTCAGTACGATGTATCGCACGAATCGGCCAAAGACGACGCCAGTATCGTAATCATCAATACCTGCGGTTTCATCGACAACGCCAAGCAGGAGTCCGTGGACACGATCCTGCGCTACGCCGACGCCAAAGACAACGGTCTGATCGACAAGCTGTACGTAACCGGCTGCCTCTCGCACCGCTACAAAGACGACCTTTCCCGGGAAATTCCGGAGGTGGATTCGTGGTTTGGCACCAACGAACTGCCCCGCCTGCTCAAAACCCTTAAGGCTGATTACAAGCACGAACTGGTCGGTGAACGGCTGATCACCACCCCAGCGCATTACGCCTACCTCAAAATTGCCGAAGGCTGCGACCGGCCCTGCTCGTTTTGCGCCATTCCGCTGATGCGGGGTAATCATCAGTCTCAGCCCGTGGAACTGCTGGTGCAGAGTGCGCAGAACCTGGCCAAAAGGGGCACCAAAGAACTGATTCTGATTGCGCAGGACCTCACTTACTACGGCCTGGACCTGTACCGAAAACGGTCTCTGTCCGAACTGCTGGCCCGGCTCTCCGATGTGGAAGGCATTGAATGGATACGCCTCCAGTACGCTTACCCTTCGGGCTTCCCGATGGATGTGCTCGACGTGATGCGGGAGCGGAGCAACATCTGCCGATACCTCGATATGCCGCTACAGCACGGCTCTACGGAGATGCTGAAGCGGATGCGCCGGGGCATCACCCGCGAAAAAACGGAAGCCTTGATCAATAGCATCCGCGAAAAGGTGCCGGGCATCGCCCTGCGGACTACCCTGATTGCCGGTCACCCGGGCGAAACGGAAGCCGAGTTTGAAGAAATGTATTCTTTCGTGGAAAAGATGCGTTTCGACCGGCTGGGGATTTTTACCTACTCCCACGAAGACCAGACGCATTCCTACTCCATGGCCGACGACGTGCCGGCCGAAACCAAGCAGGAACGTGCCGACGAAATCATGGCTCTACAGGAAGGAATCTCTGCGGAACTGAACGAACGGAAAGTAGGCAAAACCTTCAAAGTCCTGTTTGACCGCAAGGAGGGTGGATACTTTATCGGCCGCACCGAATCTGACTCACCCGAAGTAGACAACGAAGTGCTGGTCGATGCCTCCACCCATTACGTGCGGCCCGGCAATTTTGCCAACATCCGCATCACCAGTGCCGCCGAGTTTGATTTGTACGGGGAGGTTGTGGGGTAGAGACGCCATGCATGACGTCTGTACTGGTCATAAGTCATAAGTAATAAGTAATAATGCCTGAATGATCATTCCGGATAAGCGTTGCTGCCGGAACTTACGACTCTGGACTTACGGCTTTTCATCCCTGATAATACCGTAAAGCTTCCGTAATTTCCTTCAGGCTGATGACCTGATCAATCAGCGGCTGGCCCAGTTCCTGTAGTAACACGCAGCCGATTTTGCCTTTTTCATTCTTTTTGTCCTGCCAAGCCAGCGGGGCAATGGCTTCGGCATCTGCCTCGTCAATGTTTGCTTTTCCGTAAACCGAAAAGATGAATTCCTCCACCTGATGCAGTTCTTTTTCGGGAAGCAGACCCCGTTGTGCCGATACAAAGGCTTCGGCAATCATGCCAACGGCAATTGCTTCTCCGTGCAGCAGCTTCTTTTTCGGCTGGCCCAGAAAATAACTCTCTACCGCGTGCCCAACCGTGTGGCCGAAGTTGAGCACCTTCCGCAAACCTTTTTCAATGGGGTCCTGCGCTACTACGGCTTGTTTGATGGCTACCGAATGCGGCACCAGTTCACCCCATTTCTGTTCGTTCAGGTCCCGCTTTCTGATTTTGTTCCACATGGCAGCATCGGCAATCAGGCAGTGTTTGATGATCTCGGCAAAGCCTGACCGGATTTCCCTTTCGGGCAGGGTTTGCAAAAAGTCCGTAGCCACCAGCACCTGAGCCGGCTCCCGGAACACCCCGATGTGATTTTTGAAGCCATTGAAATCAATGCCCAGCTTACCACCCACGCTGGCATCCACCTGGGAAAGCAGGGTAGTGGGTAGCTGCACAAAGTTGATGCCCCGCTTGTAGGTGGCCGCGCAGAATCCGCCCATGTCGCCGGTCACGCCGCCGCCCAGGTTCAGCAGAATACCTTTGCGGTCAAACCGGGCGTCGGTAAGCTTTTGCCAGATGGCCCCGCAGGTTTCGAGGTTCTTGTTTTCTTCGCCGCTCCGGATGGTGATCAGGGTGTGTTTTGGGAGACTTTTGCGGATGGAAGGGTAGCAATGCTTGCGGGTGTTCTGGTCGGTCAGTACGGCAATCTGCGAATAATCCTTTGCGGAGAGCCATGCCTGAAGGGCCGGGCCGGCTTCCGGTACGATCTGGACGGTATTGTTTTGCATGCCCAAAAATAAGGCTTTTATGCAGTTGACCCGTCCAGCGAATGCCGCTTCCGTACCTCCGGGACATGAGGCTACTGGCATTTGGCCTGTTGGGTGTAATGTTTGGCAGCTTTTTTCCTGCGGAAGGGTGGAAAAGGTTGGCTATGACTGCTTTTTATGCTTCACAAAATAATTTTCCGGGTAATGTTTACCAATCAATTGCAAAATGTATACATGCTGAAGAGCTATTCTGCCATTCTATTACTCACCAGGCACCTCCAAATCAATCTCAGTAATGAAGTACTTGTTTACCTTTTTGTCAATTCTGGTATGCCTCTCCGGCTTTGCACAGGAAACTGCTCCTTCCTACAGTGAAGTAGTTGAAGTAGCAGGCATCAGCCGGCAAGAGTTGTACAGAAGAGCCGAAGCATGGCTAAAACAATTGAATTACCAGGTCACTTTCGGTGATCCGGACAGCGGCTTTATCAGCGTGGGAGGTGAATTGCGGGTCCGGCAGCCGGGCAGCAGAAAGTTTCGCAAAGGCAGGCTGATTTATGTATTTACGCTGATTATCGAGGAACAGAAATTCTGGTACGACTTCACCCAGTACTATTACGATGTGGTACCCGGCAGTGATAAAGAAATTGCCCGGGGCGAATGGGTGGCCGCCAAACCTTCTGCGCCCGGCAATGGTCAGTTATACGACAACATTGATTCTTCCATCAGACTCAGAATTGCCGATCTCAAAAAAAGTATGCTTGCCGGAGCGCAGCCCGGCCTGCCGGGTGGTGGTGGTCTGATGGGGAATAAGTAGCGGGGAGGTTATAGTCCCTTTACCCGCCTGACCGATATAATCTTTACCGGCTCGGTCATCAGCTGGCCCCTGAGCGGCAGCTGTTGCATTTTTTTGACTACTTCCATTCCCTCAGTTACTTTTCCAAAGGCAGCAAAGCCCAATCCGTCGGGGTTGCGTCTGCCTCCGGCATCGAGGGCGGGCTGGTCGCCCACGCAGATAAAAAACTCTGAACGGGCAGTACCGCTGCCTTGCCTCACCATGGATACCGTTCCGTTCAGGTGGGCCAGTCCGGTTTGCCGGGTTGATTCGTGAGGGATTGGCGGCAGTGCAGGACCAAAAGAGGGCGCAAGTCCGCCCTGCACAATATCAATTTTAATGCTGTCTTTGGGCTGGTTATCCCGCCGAAGCACCCGGTAAAAGGATGCATTGCCATAACGGCCTTCATCTACATACCGGAGAAAGTTCGCAACCGTTGCCGGAGCCTGCTTATCGAAAAGTTCAACTGTAATATTGCCCGCGCCGGTCTCCAGCACCACCCTTTGCGACTGGGCCAGGCCGGCAATTGCCGGTAAGGATATCAGGATTGCCCGGGACAAGGTCCGGAAAAGAAAAAGAAGCATAGCGGAAAGCGGATTTAGTGCACAACGCAGAAACGGTTGTTTCTGTTATTCAACTGTTTGATATTAAAAGTAAACCCCGGCTAACGCTTGCCGGGGTTTGAACATAAAGCGTAGAAACTCAGAATTCGTAACCGAGTGACACTTTCACGACGCGGTTGAAGGTATCAAAACTGTTCCGCGCATCGAGGCGGCGCAATCCATAATCGTAGCCGGCCTGTAGATTAAAGCCGTTCCCAAACCGGTAACCCATACCGCCGGAAATGGCCACGTCCAGTCGCTCAAAATTGCCCGTAGTGTTAAATTCCTGGTTGAGCAGGGAGAATCCCAGCACATTGGCTCTGGTCCGGACGGTATTGTTCACCAGATAAGATACCTGCGGCCCGGCAAACAGGTGAAAACCCTCGGCCAGGTAGACCTTGGCCAGTACGGGCATATCAATGTAATGGGCCTGATTGGTGACAGTAGCCTGGGCATTCAGAAACTCCAGTCTGTCTGAAGTAAAGTTTCCCGTCATGCTGTAGCCTTTCTGGGAGTAAAATAACCCCGGCTCAACTGAAAGAAAATCAGTAATTGGCAGGTTTACGTATCCACCGGCGTGAAACCCCGGTACTGTGCGGGTACTGGTGACACCTCCGGTAAGTTGGGTCATTCCCTGAATATTCTGGGTTGCTTTGCCTTGCCAGCGGGCAGCATTGAGACCGGCCCGGACCCCAAACCGCACCTGCGCCTGGGAGATGGTTGTAAAAAGGAGAAACAAAGCTCCGATGCAAAGTAATTTCTTCATGATGTTGTACAGGTTGTAGTTAAAACAAAAAACCGGCCGGCCATCATCTGCATAAAAAAACCGTGCCAGAAGCACGGTTACAATTAAAGCTGTTTATGGAAATTTTCAGTGACTGCTGAACTCAGGTTCTCTGGCCCGGGTTACTGTGCCCGGTACTGTTCCGGCGGCAGCCTGCAGCTCCAGTTCGCGTTGCATCTGCTTAGCGGTTTTCCTTGATCCGTCGGGACTCCAGCCGGGCGGGTAGAAAATGTACTTTAGTTTATCCTTCCAGTTGCGGGCTTTTTTCACATCCAGCCAGATGTCCCGGTATTCGTGTCCAAGCAGCACAAAGGGATTATAGGAATTGGGCGGATGCAGCACACCAAACTTTGGCTTCTGGGTGTTGTCATGATAAGTACCAAACAGCTTGTCCCAGATAATCAGAATGCCTCCGTGGTTGCGGTCCAGATAGGTGGTGTTGCAGGCGTGGTGTACCTGGTGCAGCCATGGGGTATTGAAAATCTTCTCAAACCAGCCCAGCGACGGGATCATCTGGCTGTGTAGAAACATCTGATAAGTGGAATTGATGGCCATCGCGGTTACCACCATCAGCGGATGAAAGCCAAGAAGAGGCAGCCAGATCCAGTAAATGGGTTTGAAGAAAAAGATCGTCCAGCCGTTGCGGAAAGCCGTGCCGAAGTTGAATTTCTCGGAGGAATGGTGGACAATGTGAGCCGCCCAGAAAATACGTATGGTGTGGCAGAAGCGGTGATGCCAGTAGAAATTAAAATCATCGCCCAGCAGACAGAGCAGCCACACCCACCACGCCCAGCTCAGTTGTGAATAACCCAGCAGACTTTCGCGCAGGGGCTTGAAAAGCTCGAAAAAGATGTAAAAAAAGGCAACCGTGCCGATGCGGGTAAAGATGCTTAATACCGATGTGCCTACTGCAACCCAGAAGCTGGCAACCGTATCTTGCCACTCATATAGTTGTTTGTTTTCCCGGTAACTGATAAAAGCTTCTATGGCAATGAAAACCAGAAAAATAGGCACACCCCAGAAAAGAGGGTTTCCAATGTTATTCGCAGAATGATCCATAGGCAACAAAAGGAATTGAGGGGATTAAGTTTCATTCCGGCCTGTACCAGCCAGCCAGTAGAACAAACCGAACATGGAAGGAAGCAGGCCTCGTATCTACTGGTCATTTTACCAGACTTATCCGCTAAATAAGGAAATTTTCTGAAAGAGTCAGATGGCCTGTTCAGGATTTTGCCCCTTTTTGTTTTTGTTCTTCAGCATCAGGGCATCAAGAAAGTACAGAACCTTGAATGAAAGGCTGTTGTTTTGGGGCGATCCGGCCACTTGACTGAAGTTGCGGAAATAATCATGGATGATGGCTTCTTCGCTGGTGAGAATGGCATTTTTCCAGACCAGACTCAGCTCGCTGCCCGGGGCAAACCACCACGAAAATACCATGTCCACATTGAAGGCGTTGAAGTTGACATCGTGGTTTTTGCGGTCATAACTGAAGGCATCGAGGCCTCCCTTTTCGTTCAGAAAGGCATATTGATTATACATGGCCCGCGACCAGTAATGCCTTGCCCGCAGGGTAAGCGACATATTGGAAGTAAATATGTAACTGCTGTTGAGGGTGTTGGTAACGGTGGCAAAATCCCGGATACCAAAAATGACCGAGTCAGCTTCCAGTTTGTTGACGTACCCGGCGTCGTCGTGCCGGTTGAGCCAGTTGAGGCTGTACCGGAAAGAAAGCCGGTCATTGACCCGGTAGCGGGGAGAGAGGTTGGCGGAAAGGGTCTGACGGTTGTTTTCGTTGAAATTCCGGTAGGAACCCGTAAAATCTACTGCCAGCTTTTTTCGGTAATCGGTGTTATAGGAACTGCCGATCATGAAATTGGTCGGGTAGGAGTAGAATCTGCCTTCCACCCGCGGCTCGAAGTAATCGTAGGTAGTAAGCGGCTCAAGCCGGTAGAAGACATCGAGTCCGTGGAAGTTGCGCAGCGTGGTGGAAGTGTACCCGTCCAGGTAAAAATCATTGTACACAAAAGGCCGGTAAAGCCTTGAGTAGCCCACCGTCAACCCGGAATGCAGATTATTCAGTCTCCGGAAAGGTTTGAAAAGATGGTAACTGACTGTTCCATGCTGGGAAACTTCGTTGTTCCGGCTGATAAAGCTAAGGTCATTGGGGTTGTAATCGTCAGCCTCTACGTTGCTGGATAGATTGTATTGCCATTTACCGCTGATCTTACCCACATCGAAGCGGTGCGTGTATCCGATATTGGCAGGCTTGCCGGCGAAATACTGCCCGCTTAGGGCGGCCCTGCCGTTGAAGGCATACATGTTTTTCTTGTCTACCAGGTGCACTAATGCACCGGTAAGGTTGGCATCGTAGGCCTCACCTTTGCGGGTGGCGTTGGTGTTGATCAGGCTCACGTAGGAGTTGTTTTTGAGTGATTGATCCAGCACCACCACGCTGTAGTTGGTAAGCGGCTGGGTCAGCATCCGGCGGTCCTGACCTTCCCCGTCGCCGATAGTGGCGTAGGTATCGGCGGTGATGGAGTTGAAAACCCCAATCCCGAGTCCTTCCCTTGTTCGTCCGGATACTTTGGTGGCGTTCAGCAGCCGGGCCGTATTCGGGTTACTGATAATGGACTCGCCTGCCATTAACTGCTCTTTCACTTTGCCATGATACATTGGCGTACCGCCGATCCGCCGGGAATAGAAAAATCCGCCTTTGTTGAACAGCTCAGTGCCTTCCATGAAAAAGGGACGGTTTTCGGTGAACCGGATTTCGTATGGCGACAGGTTCAGCACCAGATTATCGAAAGGCACCTGACTGAAGTCGGGAATCAGCGTCATATCCAGCGTGAAGGCTTCGCTGATGCCGTACTTGATGTCGGCCCCGCCGCTGATGCCGCTGCTGATCAGGTGGCCGTTGTTTTTGTCGGGCACGGAGTTGTAGAAGCCGGTCAGGTAGGGCGTCAGCGACAAGCGCAGGGGAGATTTGATGGCGCTGATGCCGCCCAGTTCGCCAAACTGGTTGAGAAAACCCTGCATGGAAGGATCTACCGGGTTCCAGAAGAAACTCTCGTTGGTGCGCCGGATCTGTCGTTTGAAATTGAGCCCCCAGGTTTGTACATCGGTATTGGCAAAACGGATAGCTGAATAGGGAATTTTCACTTCCACGGTCCAGTTGTCGGCGTTGATGGTGACCTTGCTTTCCCAGACGGCGTTCCAGTTGTAATCTTCGCCCGTGGATGAATAGCGGGCATCTACCTGCACGCCGGCGGCAGTTACCATAAACCCGTAGCCATTCAGTTTATCAAGGTAAGGGTCGAGGTATATTCCAAAATAATCGGTGTTGCTGATATTGTCGCGGCGGTCGAGTTGTTTGAGGATGCTGTCGGGATGGTCGTACAGGATTGCGCCGATGTAAAGGGCAACGTCGTCGTAAAGCACCCTTACCTGAGTGGGGTGCACTTCGGGTGCGCCTGGTTTGGGTCGCATCTGAATAAAGCGGTCAGCAACCGGCGCCATTTGCCAGGATTTCTCCTGCAGGTTGGCATCCACGCGGATTAGTTCGCGTGTCCGGAAAGCAGTGGCCTGCTTTGGTTCTTCGCCGGCCAGCAGGTTTCCGGTAGCGAGAAAAATCAAAAAAATAAATAATGCTTTATTCATTCAGAAAAAACTGAGTTTATAATTATTCGGGGAAACCGTAATAAATCTTCCGGGTACGGATGATAAAACCGGGATCAGAGGCCGGCACCCGGAGAGCAGAGTGCTTTTTTACTTCAACGCGAATTTGGATACAGGTTTTCATAAAAACAATCGAAAATTATGGGAATCATTTCAGCAGGGTCAGAATCAGCTTACTGATCGGGTATTCAGGCGAATTACCTTCGGAGTAATCTTTGCTTTGCATTTGCTGCGCCGGCAGCAGCTTGTGATGCCTGTACTATTTTTCCATATTTTTGTATATTCCCACCAAAAACCTATTCTTCAGATTTGCCAACGGTTCCTTCCCATCTGCAAATTTTTCAAAAATCCGTGCCGGCCGGCGCGGCAGACTACTGCCATCAGCTCTGGCAGGAGCACGGGTTCATTTTCAAAATTACCCGCCACCGCAGCACCAAACTGGGTGATTACCGGTACACGCCCGAAAAGGGGCACCAGATCAGCGTGAATATATCGCTTAACCCCTACGCTTTCCTGATTACGTATCTGCACGAGGTGGCACACCTGGTCACCTTCAGCCGGTATAAGCGAAAGGTCAAGCCACACGGTGCCGAGTGGAAAAAGAGTTTTCAGAACCTGATGGCACCCGTGGCGAACCCTGCTGTTTTTCCCGGCGAACTGCTGCCTGCCCTTCAGCGGTATCTGGCCAGCCCCAAAGCCTCCTCCTGTTCGGACCCGCAACTGGTGGCGGCCATCCGGGTTTTTGATACCCGACCCGAAGGGCAGGTTTTATCGGATTTACAAACCGGCGAAAAATTCAGGCTGAGCGGCCGGGTTTTCGTGAAAGGAGCCATCCGCCGGACCAGAGTGGTTTGCGAGGAGCCCGCCACCCGGAGAAAATACCTTGTACCCGCGCAGGCAGTGGTGGAAAGAGTGGAAAAATAATTACGGATATCGGATATCGGATATCGGATATCGGATA
>JAUJMU010000010.1:42070-154779 GCA_030446715.1 Cytophagales bacterium
GAAAGAGTGGAAAAATAATTACGGATATCGGATATCGGATATCGGATATCGGATAAATTTTTTACCTGAATGCCTTTTGTCGCATCTGCTGCAAGGCTTAGCGAGCAGCGTTAAACAAGGCTTGTTCTCTGACCCGATACAGGATGGTTTTCAATAGCCCACGGTCTTAACCGTGGGTGAAGGGCACCGGCCGGAAAAACCGTTTAAACGGTTTCCTCAAAATCCGGAATCTCTACCCGCGGTTAAAACCGTGGGCTGTTGAGGCTGATCACATACAAGGCTAAGCCTTGCAGGAGCAGAAGGGAGAATGTCTGAGTTCACAGTTCCTGAAATTTCCCAAAAGAGGGTGTTGTTGGCTTAGTGCAGGCGTCCACGCCTGGACCACCTGCTCCGGAAGCACCCGAAGCAGTATTTTGAGTAAGGCCTGAATGCTTTGATATACTCTGTTACCGATGGATCAGACACACCCGGTGCCGTGCCCTCCAGCTTTGGCCCTGCCCTGTGACGGGCCGGTGGATGTAGTTGTTAAGTGAATTTATTTGACTATAAGGGTATCACTTAAAACGTTGTCCTGCTGTTGAAATTTAAAAATGTGAATTCCCCGTCGCTGAGGAGTAAATGTGTAAATGGTTTCCAGCCTTTTCAGGGCTTGCGGACAGGCTAATCCGTTTCCCTGATCATATTTTGCAAATAAGGTTACCGTAATGGAACTTCCGTCTTCAACTGTTTCGGTTCTGGAATACCGGCCACAACCATTATAAGCATAGTGTCTGATTACAAAGGATACCGTTTCTCCAGGTGCTGCTTCATTGGGTAATTCAGTCTCTGTGACAGGTGATATTGACTCTTGCACATCCTCGGTTTGCCGGCAAGACTGCAGGGCAAAGCAAGTACAAATCAAGACTACCAGGGGAATTACTGCTTTTTGCCCTCTGATCGAAGTTTTTTTCATTGATCAAATACACTTTTTATACTTGACCCCGGGAACTGCTTTTTGGTTGCAAGTCATTTGTTTGATTACAGCCAATGGAACATGGCTAACCGCAACCGGTACCCGAAGCTTGGGCTTTTAGCGTCAGCTATGCGGTAAGGCAAGGGTTGGCGGCCCGGTTGGCGGAGTGGGTGGTGTTGGGCACATCTTTCATTTATTTTTTGATGGGTTCGGCTAATTCTATATGATTGCCTTCATTGTCCAGTATCCAAAAATTCGTTACTCCTGCCTTCTCAACCCGGGTTACCTCGTGCAAGACATGTACTCCTTTTGATTTAAGTATGGCTGCGGCTTCTGTAACATTGTCTACTTGCAATCCAATATGCTTTGAACCTTGATTAGAAATAGCTCCAAAAGCGTCTTTGCCTAAATCAGGACTTGAGGATGAATTTTCAGTATATAATAATTCTATCCGAATACCAATCGGATGATTTATATGAGCAATTTCAGTTTTCATTTCAGGGAAACCAAATCGTCTTTCTAAAGCAAAGCCAAACATCCCCCCATACCACTTAATCGTCTCGTCAAGGTTTCTCACTGACAAAGCATAATGATGAATTGCTTCAATCTGTATCATATATAATTTTTTAGTTGTGCCCAACATGCGGATACCTGAACAACGTGCATAAACCACCACTACCCTAACCGTCTGACGATGAGTTCATTGACCGTTTCAAAGAAACGTTGCGGCGTGAGCGTGCGCCAGTTACCGATTTCGAGGGTGCCGCCGAAGTTGATGTAGTAGTCGAGGCGGAATTTTTTCCATTCGTCTTCCACAAATTCCCGGAAGTTGACAGCCGCAATCCAGCCGTCTTCCACGTCCTCAAACCACTCTTCGTAGTAGCAGTCGTCGGAGCCGTGGAAGTTGAGGATGTTTTCTCCGATCAGGATAAAATATTTGATGTCGCGGCGCAGCAGGTAATCGAGCAGGTTGCGCTTCAGGTGCATGACATCGTTGTGCAGGGTGTCGTTCCACTCGCCGAACATCTCAATAATGGCGTACTGCCGGGCATAACTGACGTAGAGTACTTTCACGTACAGCGTCTCCGATCCTATTTCGTCCCAGAGCGGGTGAATATAGTAGCCGTAGATGTCGTTGGTGTACTGGTTCATATTATACGCACGGCCGAAGAACGGAGAGTTTTCGTCTTCGGAGGCAACGTAGTAGTTTTCCCAGTTGTAAAAAGGCTCAATGTCGTGCAATGCCTTCGGAATTTTGAATGTTAAATTTTGAATTTTAAATGCCAGACCGCTACTGAGTAGAACTCATTCAACATTCAGCATTTACAATCAGGCATTTCCCCGGTAGTGGGTCACTGCTTCCCGTACGCTGCCGTGTTTTTTCAACAGGGCAGCAGCTTCGTCAGTTCCCGCTCCGGTTTCCTCCATCACCATACGGATTCCGCGCTCAATGAGTTTATGATTACTCAGTTGCATATCCACCATTTTGTTGCCCACTACCCGCCCGAGCCGGATCATGACCGCCGTGGAGAGCATATTGAGCACCAGTTTCTGGGCAGTGCCCGATTTCATGCGCGTGCTGCCGGTGACGAACTCAGGGCCAACCACCACTTCCACCGGAAAATCGGCGTTGCAGGCCACTTCGCTGCCTTCATTGCACACGATGCAGCCGGTAAGAATTCCCTTTTCGCGGCAGGTCCGCAGGCCCCCGATTACGTAGGGTGTACGTCCGGACGCGGCAATGCCGACCACCGAATCCATGGAATCAATTCTGTGTGCGCTCAGGTCTTTCCACGCCTGCTCAAAATCATCTTCCGCAAACTCTACTGCCCTCCGGATAGCCGTATCACCACCAGCGATGATCCCCACCACAAGGCCGTGCGGTACGCCGTAAGTAGGCGGACATTCAGAGGCATCCACAATCCCAAGCCGGCCACTGGTGCCGGCACCGATGTAAAACAACCGTCCGCCTTCCTGCATCCGCTTCACAATTTCGGTGACAAGCGCCTCAATCTGGGGAATGGCTTTTTCTACGGCCAGCGGAACGGTTTTGTCTTCGCGGTTGATGTTCTCCAGCAACTCCCCCACGGACATTTGCTCCAGGTGATTGTATTTAGAAGTAGACTCGGTTGTTTGCATGATTGAATTGTTGAATGATTAAATGGTTACTATGGCTATATATGGTTGAATCTTTATGATTATTGGCACGAATTGGCTGACTGCTGGATGGTCATCTTTTTGCTCTGAAACAAACAAACAATTCAGCCATTTGACCATCTAACTGTTCAATCATCCTGTCAGCCTTTGTTCTGGTGATAAGCAGTAAGACCTTCGATTGGATTTTTGAGGACACAGCCCAGTTGCAGATTTTTCTCAGTGGCCACTGACTGAAGAATGTCCTGAAAATAATAAGCAACTGATCCCGTAAAATGGACCGGATACCGGTGACTGTCGGTGTATTTGACTACGTAGCGGTCAAAGAACAGGGAGAAGCCGTTCTGGACCAGTTGCCGGCAGTAAGGGTGGTCGAGCCGGTCGGAAAGAAAGCGGGAGTAAGAGGCGAAGTAGCTGTTCGGGAATGGTTTTTTGTAGGCGTTTTCCAGCACTTCACCCAGCACCGGTTGATAGGTTTCCGCAAACTGCTGCCGGATATCGGCGGGCATTTCCTCGTGAAAATAATTCCGGACCAGCGTTTTGCCGAGGTAGCCGCCACCGCCCTCATCGCCCAGCCAGAAGCCCAGCGACGGACGACCTTCTGTAATGGCAGTGCCGTCGTAGAGACACGAATTAACCCCCGTGCCCAAAATACAGGCGATTCCCGCTTCCCGGCCGCACAGGGCCCGTGCAGCCGCCAGCAGGTCGTGGCTTATATGAATAAGGGCCGCCGGGAAAGAGCTTGCCTACGCCTTCCTGCACAATGCTGCGGTTCTTTTCGGTGGAGCAGCCGGCACCGTAGAAATAAATTTCCTTCACGCCCAGCGTACCCAGCTGGGTGGGCAGTTCCCGCAGGATTTCCGTGTAAATCTCCTCCGACGTCTGGAAGTAGGGATTAAAACCGGCAGTGCCGGCCGGTTTTATCTCGCCATCCGGAGAAATGAGCCGCCAGTCGGTTTTGGATGAGCCACTATCGGCAATGAGCAGCATAGGGGTAAGGGTTTGGGCAATAGACAAGATTATGAGGATTTTTTCAAAAATGGAAAGCTCGTTTTCCGCAAACCAACCTTTGCTTTACCGTCGGCCACGGTCAGGCCAGCCGGCCGATTGCTTCGAATTTATCAAATACTGTATCAAAATGGGGGGCGTCGGCCATTTCCTCAGTCAGGTCCTGCCCCGCCCAGTGTTCGTAATGTTTACCGTTGCGCCAGAGACGCGAAAGTTTCACATCGTAAATCAGGCCCTTGTAGGCCACCCAGATGTCTTCGTGGTCTTGCCCGTTGCGCAGTGCAAGCTGGGATCGGGTGTAAACGGGGAGGTCCATGTGATGAATTGAAAATTGACAATTGAAAATAGAAAACAGAGGAGGTACCGGATGGGGAAGGCTCAGGAGAACGGCATTCTTTTCAGTTTTCCAAACCCTGACCCGCGGTTTACTTGTTGAGTTACCAATCAGACAAACTTACAGGCATGAATCCATTTATTGATAATCACCAACCCTCTTTGGGGGAAATTGAGCGGTATGCCTGGTCACTGCTGGAAAACGGCAGTCGCAGTCCGAAAGAGGCGTTCTACACCGGCACCTTCGGCACGGTAACGGAGAGTGGCATCAGTCTGCGGACGGTGGTACTGCGCGGGGCATCACCAGAAGAAAGAATAACAATCTGCTACTCCGATGAAAGGGCCGGTAAAGTGGAAGAAATCAGGCACCGGGATGCGGTAAGCTGGCTTTTCTGGGACGAGGGGACGAAAGTTCAGCTTCGGCTGAACGGCCGGGCTACAGTACATTCCGGAGATTCTCTTACCGCTGAACACTGGGACCGGACCACTCCCGGCAACCGGCGCAGTTACCTTGCCCTTCCGGCTCCCGGCTCCGTGCAACCCGTTGCCACTTCCGGCCTGCCCGAAGGACTTGATTCGCGGCAGCCGACCGAAGAGGAAGGTGCCGCCGGCCGGGAAAATTTTGCGGTTATCGTCACCAAAGTTGACCGGCTGGAATGGTTGTGGCTCGGCAAAGGCGGCCACCGCCGGGCCGGGTTCCGGTACGAAGGCAATGCCTGTACCGGTGCCAGCTGGCTGGTTCCGTAGGCATTTCGGTGGTATCAGCACTTTCCTGATAATATTAATAGAGTTTTTATCCATTGATTTACTGCACTTTCATACAGAAGCCTTTTTTCTTAGCGCCCTTTGCGCCTTTCTCCCGGCGTTCTTTGCGGGAAACCGGGCAGTTTTTATCACTCAAAGGGCGCTAAGGATGACGCAAAGCCCGAAAAGCCCAACTGTTAACCAGTAAAACGTTAAATATCAGGTTATAATAAATCTGATATTGGAATATCCGGGAGGTTTCCGAAACCTCCCGGCTTTACTGCGCCTGTCTGTATTCAGAACGGAAAACTAAGTTGTCCCCTAACCGCCTGGTCCGCCTGGTGGAGGCTCGATACGGTCAGGCCCAGCAGCCGGACTGGCTTGGTCCAGTCTACTTCTTCGGTCAGCTGGCCGGCAATGGTCGTCATCGGGGTGAGGCCGTTGATCAGGTAGGGGACGGTGCGGCTGCGGGTAATCTGCGTAAAATCAGCGTATTTTACCTTCAGCGTCAGGGTGCGGCCGAAGCTGCTGGTCCGTTCCATGCGGCCGGCCACTTCGGCCGCAATGCTTTCGAGTTCTTCTCGGATGTGATCCGGTTCGGTAATATCCCGGTCAAAGGTGGTTTCGGCCCCGATGGATTTTCGGATGCGGTCGGGGTCCACGGGCCGGAGATCAATGGCGCGGGCTATTTTATAATAGAAGTAACCGGCTTTGCCGAAAAGCCGGGCCAGTTCGGGTTCGGGCCATTCCTTCAGGTCGGCCCCGGTATGGATGCCGAGGCCGTGCATTTTCCGGGCCGTTACCTTGCCTACGCCGTAAAACTTATCAATTGGCAGGGCTGCCACGAATGCCCCGGCCTGCTTCGGCGTGACCACCGTGAGGCCGTCCGGTTTCCGGAAATCAGAGGCAATTTTGGCAATGAATTTATTGACTGAAACGCCTGCTGAAGCCGTCAGTCCCGTTTCGGCTTTGATCTGCTCCTTGATCCGTTCCGCAATCTGGCGGGCTGAGGCCAGTTGTGGCTTGTTGTCGGTCACATCGAGATAAGCCTCGTCCAGCGACAGCGGCTCCACAAGGTCCGTGTACTGATGAAAAATTTCGCGTATCTGCCGCGAAACGGCTTTGTATACCTCAAACCGCGGCTTTACAAACAGGATGGCCGGACAAAGCTGGTACGCCTTCCGGGACGACATGGCCGACCGGACCCCAAATTTTCGGGCCTCGTAACTGGCCGCCGCCACTACGCCTCTTTCCTTGCTGCCACCCACCGCCAGCGGTTTTCCGCGCAGCGCCGGATTGTCCCGCTGCTCCACGGAAGCATAAAAAGCATCCATATCCACATGAATGATTTTCCGGACGGAGGGGCTGAATGGATTGGAATCCACTGGTAAAAGAATTTACGGGCAGGTACTAAACTAATGCATTTTCCCATCAGAAACAGAAGGCTGAATTACGGATTCCATCCCTTCGGCAGGGTGAGATCGGTGTTTATGATGAGAATCAGTGAATTCCTGACAAACCTAAATTTTAATTTCAAAATGATAAATTTTCTGATCTGGTTCCTATATTGGGCAGCTATAAGTTTATTTCACCCTTCGCTTTCACAGATTCAATTCTTATGTTTTCCCTCCAGGATAAAGTAGTAGTAGTCACCGGCGGCACCGGCGTGCTGGGCGACGCTTTTGTCAAAGGAATCACCGGTAGCGGCGGCAAGGCCGTGATCCTCGGCCGCAACCGGGAAGAAGGAGAGAGCCGGGTGCAGCAGGTAAAAGAATCGGGCGGCGAAGCGATGTTTATTGCGGCCGACGTGCTGAACGAAAATGACCTTCAGGAGGCTTGCCGGAAGGTACTGGCGGCTTACGGCCGGGTTGATGCCCTGGTCAACGGGGCGGGCGGTAACATTCCGGAGGCGGTTATCGGACCGGATGCCGATATTTTCACGATGAATATACCCGCCCTGCGCAAGGCATTCGATCTGAACCTGTTCGGCACCATCCTGCCCACCACCATCTTTGGCCGCTCCATTGCCGAAGGGGGCGGACGCGGCAGTATTGTCAATATCTCTTCGATGGCGGCACAATCGGCGATTACGCGGGTGCTGGGCTATTCGATGGCCAAAGCTGCCGTGGACAATTTTACCCGCTGGATGGCCGTAGAACTGGCGAACCGCTACGGCGACAAAATCCGGATGAATGCCATTGCGCCGGGGTTTTTTATCACTCACCAGAACCGCCGGCTGCTGACCAATGAAGACGGCAGTTACACGGCCCGGGGCGAATCAGTCATCCGGAATACGCCTTACAAGCGGTTCGGCCAGCCGGAAGAACTGACCGGTACCCTGATCTGGCTCCTCAGCGATGCGTCCGGCTTTGTCAGCGGCGAAGTCATCTGCGTGGATGGCGGATTTCACATTTTCTCGGGGGTGTAGGGTGGGAAAGTTGGGAGTTAGGGGTTGGGGGTTAGGGGTGGGATTGCGTCGGTAAAGAGCAGCGGGCAACTTATAAATACTAACAACGATCAACCAACAACCAATAAAATGAAAATGCGGCAGACGTGGCGGTGGTTCGGGCCGGGTGATCCCGTGAGCCTGGCAGACATCCGGCAGACCGGTGCGCAGGGAATTGTGACGGCCCTGCACCAGATTCCGCACGGCGAAGTGTGGCCGGTAGAAGAGATCAGGAAGCGGCAGCGGGAGGTAGCAGCCGGCGGCCTCACCTGGGATGTGGTGGAAAGCGTAACCGTGCATGAATCAATCAAAACCCGCACTGGTCGTTATCAACAGTATATCGAGGGCTATAAGGAAACGCTGCGTAACCTTGCCGCCTGCGGCATCCGCATCGTAACCTACAACTTCATGCCGGTAAACGACTGGACCCGCACCGACCTGAATTTCATCATGCCGGACGGTTCCCGGGCCCTGTACTTCAATTGGTTTGACCTGGCCGTATTCGATATTTACCTGCTCAAACGCAAAGGAGCCGCGGAGACTTACCCGGAGGTGGTACGGCAGCAGGCCCAAGTGCTTTACCGGCAATACACACCCGCGCAGCTCGAAAGCCTGGCGGGAATCATCATGTTCGGCATTCCCGGTGAAAAAAAACAGACGCTCGAAGGAATGCGGGCAAAACTGGATTGGTACGCGGATATTGACCACGCCGCGCTGCGCGAAAACCTGAAGGAGTTTCTGCAGGAAATTACGCCGGTGGCCGAAGAAACCGGCATCCGGCTGGCCATTCACCCCGACGATCCTCCGTTTGACATTCTCGGATTGCCCCGGATCGTGAGCCGGGCCGCTGACCTTGAATATATTCTCTCGGCAGTGCCAAGCCCGGCCAACGGATTATGCTTCTGTACCGGGTCGCTGGGAGCCGGTCCGGAAAACGACCTCGTGAGCATTGTGCGGCAGGCGGGAAAACGGATTCATTTTGTGCACCTTCGCAACGTGAAGAAGGACGGTCACGGCAACTTCTTCGAGGACGACCACCTTGCCGGCGACGTGGACATGTACGCCGTGATGCGGGAAGTTCTTAGAATTGGTCAGGAACTGCCGGAGCCGATTCCGTTCCGGCCCGACCACGGTCACCAGATGCTCGACGATCTGCACAAAGTGACCAATCCCGGCTACTCGGCAATCGGGCGGCTGCGCGGCCTGGCCGAGCTCCGTGGCCTTGAGCTGGCCATCTGCCGTTCGGAGGGCTGGGGGTGATTCCCTAGCTTTATTGTTTCATTTTTAATTGTCTCCCGATTCATGAGAATAATTCGTCTGCTGCCTTTTATTGGCCTGTTGGCCCTGCTTCTGGGCGGCAACGCCTCTGCGCAGGATAAGGTAAACTGGAAAAAGGTTAAAGTGCTGGTCTACACCAAAAACGGCAAAGGCTACGTGCACGACAATATCCCCGGTGCGGTCAGTTGCATTCAGCGGCTGGGCAGGGAGAATGGCTTTGCCGTGGACGTTTCCGACCAGCCGGCCGTATTCACGGAAGAAAATCTGAAAAAGTACACCCTGCTGCTTTTTCCCAGCACCAACAATGACGTGTTTGATACCGATGAGCAGCGGCTGGCTTTCCGCCGGTATATCGAAGCCGGCGGCGGGTTTGTGGGCCTCCATTCGGTGCTGGGCACGGAACGGAACTGGAAATGGTTCAAGATGATGCTGGGCGGCACCTTTGCCTGGCACCCGAAGTTTCAGCCGCTGAGCCTGCACGTCATTGATCCGGAGCACCCTTCCATGCAGGGCCTTCCGAAAGTATGGGAGAAGAAGGATGAATGTTATTTCATGAAGGAAATGTACCCCGGTCCGCAGGTGCTGATGGTACACGACCTGACCCGTCTGGACCAGAGCGAAGCGGAAAAAATAAAAGCCAATGCCGGCTCTTACACCGAACTGTATCCCGCTGCCTGGTACCATCCTTTTGACGGCGGCTACACCTGGTGTACGGCGCTGGGCCACGCAAAGGAAGATTACAGCGACCCTCAGTTTTCGGGCCACATCCTGAGCGGCATTGCCTTCATTGCCGGCAAGGTCAAAACGCTGGATTACCGCAAAGCCTACGCCGGTTCGCGGGATGATGCGGTACGGTATTGAAAGTAATTACGGGTTACTCTCCCTTCGGTAATAACTTAGCCGGAATCGAAAAGCAGGGTACACCCGATCATAAGTTCCGGTACAATGGGAAAGAAAAGCAAGAGGAGATGGGGGCTCGACTAATAATATGAGAAAATCTGAAGAAGATAATTAAGAGACTTCAAGCTGAGATCAGGTAGAGACTGTTATTCAGGCAATCAGAATTTATTCATAATTGTCGTTGACTTGTCTATGATAAGGTTGCCATTCAGAAGGATAATTTGGTTTTCAATACTCATATCATTGTCCACTGCGGTCTTGCTTCAATGTGTTCCGCAACAGGAAGAGAATATTGAATCAGAACGGAAGTTAGAACAGGCTATAAGGAGAATTGAAAACAAGGCAATGAACGATAGCCTAACAATAGACATTGTTGAATTGACAAACTTTGATTGGAATAAATTGTATACCTTCAGAAACCCTGAAAGTCCTCAGGAAATGAAAAAATACCCAGGAATAGATTGGGGTGGGGCGAGGAAATTATACGAGAAAGATAACTTATTTATATTTGTAAAGGATCAGAAGGTGGTCGCACATATTTTTTTTGAAGGTTCAGATTACGATAAGCAAGACTTCTTTTTCGATGGTTATACCCGGAGAAGCAGTTTCACTCCTGAAGATGCTAAATTCGTTGTGAAGAAGGGGGGTGGGCTCGAACCTTTCATAATTAAAATGTACCCTTTAAGGTATGTAGCCAATCTTTAATTGGTCATATAAGAAAGTGTGTCAAAAAGCAAGTAGTGTTAAAGAAAAGCCATAACTCATCTTCCACTTTCTGCACCAGCCTGATTTTGCAGAAAAGGCCTTTTTTCGCTGGATACTTATTTTCTACTTTTCGTTCCCCCTAATCTGACTCCTCACAAGTAGCCCTATGTGTTCCGGAAATATTGGTTTCCTGAACAGTAACTCCACCAGTTCCCAGTGCCCGCAAAAGGCATTTTCAGGAAGCTTTTCGCAGGCAGGTTTACGGAACAGTTTTCTGACTCACCCAGTGCCCGACCCTATTACCTCAAGCCTCCCACTTGCCCCTCCAAAAACTGCCCCGGCAAAAATCCATTCCAGCTTCTACTCCCTTGCCGCGGCAACACTGGCTCCGCCTTTCAGCGTCAGGGGAATCTGCTGCTGGCTGCCGTTTCGGTTGATGGTAAGCGTCACTTTTTCGCCGGGCCGGCGGGTAGCAACCGTTTCAAGCAGTTCGGCCGAGGTACGCACCGGGCGGTTGTTGATTTTAGTGATTACATCCGTTGCTGCAAACCAGCCTGAGCTGCTGCACTGCCGGGTACAACCCTTGCCACCAGTACCCCGTCTGAGGTTGCCAGTTTCAGGTCCTGCGCCAGCGTCCAGTCGAGGTCCTGAATAGATACGCCAAGATAAGCCCGCCGTACCTCACCGTACCGCAGAAGATCATCCACCACTTTGGCCACAATGTTGCTGGGTACCGCAAAAGCGTAACCGGCATACGTACCGGTAGGCGACGCAATGGCCGTGTTAATGCCCACCAGATCGCCGTTCAGGTTAACCAGCGCCCCGCCCGAGTTACCCGGGTTAACGGCGGCGTCGGTTTGCAGGAAGGATTCGATTGCCGAATTGTCCTGCCGGATATGGATGCTGCGGGCCTTGGCACTGATGATGCCCGCGGTTACGGTGGAGGCAAGATCAAAAGGATTCCCGACGGCCAGTACCCAGTCGCCTACCTGTACCTGTTCCGAATTGGCAAACTTAGCTGCCGGCAGGCCCTGCTCGGTGATTTTGATCAACGCTAAATCCGTGGAGGGGTCACGGCCGACGATTTTGGCTTTATAAACGCGTTTGTTGTAAAGAGATACTTCCAGATCATTGGAGCCTTCTACCACGTGGTTATTGGTGATGATGTACCCGTCGGTCCGGATGATTACTCCGGAGCCGGTTGCCTGCTGCTGCATTCCCCGCTGGCGCTGGTCGCCTTCAAAAGGACTGCCACCGCCGAAAAACTCCTCGTAAGGATCGTAGTGGCGGCGCCGGCTGGCGGTAGCAGTGGCCCGGATATGTACGACCTGCTCCAGCGACTACCGGGCAGCCTCACCGAATCCCACTCCGAACATCCGGTTCACGGAATCTACGGAGGCAGGGCGGTTGGATGCGTAGCTTACCCTTGCCGATGGGGCGGAGAGGAGGTTGCCCCGTGCATCGGTCTGCCCGCTTTTCGACATCCGGTCCACTGTCAGCGTTAAAAAGCCGCCTATGGCTCCCGCCACAATCAGCAATAAAAGTGTTCTTAAAATTTTCACTGTTTATCAATTTTCTGTTTCCTGATTCATTATCTGACAATTCATCTACGGTTGGCGGCCGTTTTGGTTGATTCACCAAGTGGCAGGTATCCATTTATTTTTGACCCGCCGCAATACCTGCGTCCTCTCCGGGGCTTGCGAGCCACCGGAGGGCTTCCTGCCGCTGCGACAGGTCAAAGTACCGCACCTTTCCCTTTTTCACCGGGTCAACCAAAGCTGCGATCCAGTCCTGCCATCTTTTCTCACCTACCATGGCGACATTGCCGTATTGCCGGCCGTGGATCAGGTCAAACAGGCCGTGTTTTACGAAGCCTGAAGGTTCCCAGCCGTGGAAATCCACCATCTCAAAATAGAGGCGTACCGAGCCGTACTGTCGCATCACGGGTTCCAGCAGGTGCTCGCAGGTTGCTACATCGGCGGAGGTAAGGGTACCGGAAACCCTTACCGCTACCAGGTCATCAATGTTTTCGGGAAGTTGATAAATCATACCAGAATCCGGTAAGGAAGTTTACGCATTACCCGTTCCGGTATCGGTTTTCATGTCACTTTTAAAGTATCCGTCTTTCTCCTTCATGCCGGGCAGTTGATTTCCTTCGTCTTCCTGATCATTCCCTTCACCGGCATTGTTTTCGGCGTCATTTTCAGAATTTCCCATCGGTTGGGGAGAGGAAGAGGGATTTTTTCCGGTTGCGCCGGCGTCTTCTTTTTCTGTCTCACGTTTGCCGCCACCGCCTGCCCCGCCCGAGGAATCCGCTCCAGGTAAAATCGGTTCGGCCGGGAAGGAAGTGGTCAGGTTTTCAGGCTGCGAAAGATCATAATCTGATGGTGTGGGCAGGTATTTTACGAACGTCAGTTGCATAGCGGTATTGAATTAAGATGGAAGAAAAAATGAATAAATCAGGTTGAGGTTCGATGCGGCTAGTGAATAATTTTACGTTTATCGTCCGGCTCCCGCCGCAAGGCTTCTGCTGCCGGTGCCAGCCAACCCGGCAATCTGCAGGGCGATGAACTTCCAGTGATCCTCCTGAAGCAGATGCTTTCCGGCCACCTGATGGATGTAAGGCAAGCCGGTCACAGTCTGAATTTCCTTGCCGTATTTCTCGTACTTGAGGCCGGGGTCCTGTACGCCCCAGATAGCCTGCAGCGGGTAAGGCACATTCTGCACGGCCCGGTAGCACCTTTCGCGGAAGGCAGGAGAATGGTCGAAGCCTCGCATGATTTTCAGGAAGGCTTTGCCGCCGTCCCCGCGTTTCAGTAAATCGATATAGGCCTCTACTTCTTCTTCGGGAATTCCGGTTGCATCGGCAACGGCCACGGAAGAAAAAGCAAAGCTCCAGGTGGCGTGGTTCATCAGGGCCAGTTCAGCCTCGCCCAGCACCGGTGCCTCAAAAGGCCGCATGGGCAGGGGTTTGGTGAAGTCTTCCACATTGACCCACGTGTTCAGAATGGTGATGGATTTGATCCGTTCCGGCATGTCGGCCGCCATGGCGAACCCAACCGGCCCGCCGATGTCGTGGACTACAAGGTGGAAAGAATCAAGGCCCAAAGCATCTGCGGCAGCCCCCGAAAAAGAGGCGAGGCCGGAAAACGAGTAGTCAAAATCTTCGGGACGGTCGGCCAGACCCAAACCGGGAAAGTCGAAGGAAATGCCCCGCATGCCCTGACTGGCCAGTTCTCTTACCACTTTGCGGTACAGAAAAGAAGAAGTCGGTACGCCGTGCATACATACTACCGGTTCACCCGTTCCGCAGTCCAGCGCAAAGCTTCTCACGCCGCCCGCCGTGAAAAACCGCCCGGATTCCCGGTGCTGCTCAATCACTCTTTCTATTGAATCCTGTGCTGCCATTTTCAAAGGGGTATAGTTGGGTTTTATATACGGGAAAGGCCCGGAGCGGTATACTCCTTTTCCCGGTTTTACTACCTTTGTTCCCGTTTTTACCAATTCAACCTTGCATGAGTAACCCCCACATTTCCCAGATTGCCGAGGAATTAACCGTTTCGCCCCGCCAGGTGCAGGCTACCGTAAAACTGCTGGATGAAGGCGCTACGGTCCCTTTTATTTCCCGCTACCGGAAAGAAATGACCGGCTCCCTCGATGAAGTAGCCATTGCGGCCATCCGCGACCGGATCGAACAGTTGCGGGAACTGGACAAACGCCGCGATACCGTCCTGAACTCGATCCGCGAACAGGGCAAGCTTACCCCCGGACTGGAGGCATCCATCCGCGCCGCTGGTACCATGGCTGCCCTCGAAGATATTTACCTGCCCTATAAGCCAAAGAAGCGTACCCGCGCCACCATTGCCCGCGAAAAAGGACTGGAGTCACTGGCAACCCTACTGTTTGAGCAGGAAAACGTGGACATTCATGCAGAGGCAACCAAATACATGGATGCCGGAAAAGGGGTGAACACCGCTGACGAAGCCCTTGCCGGTGCCCGCGACATTATTGCCGAATGGGTGAACGAAAATGCCGGAGTACGGGCGGCCGTGCGGCAGTTGTTCTGGGACAAGGGCACGTACCGCTGCAGGGTGATTCCGGGCAAGGAGGAAGAAGCCCAGAAGTTCAAGGATTACTTTGAGTGGTCCGAACCCGTAGCCAAAGCGCCTTCCCACCGGGTGCTGGCCATGCGGCGCGGCGAAAAGGAAATGTTTCTGATGCTGGACACCGCCCTGGAAGAAGAGGAGGCGCTGACACTGCTCGAAAAGCACTTCGTGAGGAGCACCCATCCGGCCGGCACCCAGGTGAAAGCCGCCGTAAAGGACGCCTGGCGCCGCCTGCTGAAGCCTTCCATGGAGACCGAAATCCGGCTGATGACGAAAAAGAAAGCCGACGAGGAGGCCATCCGGGTTTTTGCCGATAATTTGAGGCAGTTGCTGCTGTCGGCGCCGCTGGGCCAGAAAAACGTGCTGGCCGTTGACCCTGGCTTCCGGTCGGGCTGCAAGGTGGCGGTCCTTGACCGGCAGGGAAAACTGCTGCACTACGAAGCCATTTACCCCAACGAGCCGCAAAAGCAGGTGGCTGCTGCGGGGGCCACCGTCAGGCGTCTGTGCGAAAAATACGGGATCGAAGCCATTTCCATCGGCAACGGCACGGCCAGCCGCGAAACCGAGACTTTTATCCGGGGGCTTGGTCTTCCGGCCGGCATTCAGGTAGTGGTGGTAAACGAAAGCGGCGCCTCGGTATACTCGGCATCCGACGTGGCCCGCGAAGAATTTCCCGACCAGGACGTGACCGTGCGCGGGGCTGTTTCCATTGGCCGCCGCCTCGTAGACCCGCTGGCCGAACTCGTGAAGATTGACCCCAAATCCATCGGCGTCGGGCAGTACCAGCACGACGTGGACCAGACCGCCCTGAAGGGCAGCCTTGATGATGTGGTGGTAAGCTGCGTGAATGCCGTGGGCGTGGAGGTGAACACCGCCAGCAAGCAACTGCTGACCTACGTGTCGGGACTCGGCCCGCAGCTGGCCCAGAACATCGTGGATTACCGCAATACCAACGGTCCTTTCAAGACCCGGAGCGAACTGAAGAAGGTTTCCCGGCTGGGCGAAAAGGCTTTTGAGCAGGCGGCTGGCTTCCTCCGCATCCGCAACGCTAAAAACCCGCTGGACCGCAGCGCCGTTCACCCGGAAAGCTATAGGGTGGTGGAGCAGATGGCCGCCGACCAGAACTGCTCGGTGGCCGATCTGATGGCCAATGAAGGGCTGCGCAAAGGAATCAGCCTGAAGAAGTATGCCACGGATACCATCGGCATGCCCACACTACAGGACATCATGAACGAACTGGCCAAACCCGGCCGCGATCCGCGGGAGCAGTTTGAGTCGTTCAGCTTCGCGGAAGGCGTCAATACCATGGAAGATCTCCGCGTGGGCATGAAGCTGCCCGGCATCGTGACCAACGTAACGGCATTCGGGGCGTTTGTGGACATCGGCGTACACCAGGATGGACTGGTACACGTGAGTGAACTGTCGAACCGGTTTGTCTCCACTCCGGCGGAGGTAGTGAAGGTGCAGCAGCGGGTAGAGGTAACGGTGGTTTCGGTGGACATTCCCCGCAAACGGATTGCCTTGTCCATGAAAACCAACCTGCCGGCCGGTGGACCCTCACCAGCGAAGAAAAAGGAAGCTGGAAAACCAGTGGCTGAAGCCGGGGATTTACAGGCAAAACTGCAAAAGCTGAAAGGCATGTTCCGGTAACGGGGCAGCATATTGAAAAGACCAGGCCCGGCAGTAAACCACTGCCGGGCTTTTTTGTGCGGTGAGGATGTATTATTTGGATTGGATTCACCCCAATGCTGCTGAAAAACTCAACCGGAGTTATATTTTATGGCCTGGTTACCGGAAGCGAAAAAAAATATTTTATGTGGGGCTCTGTAGTAAAAAAATTAATTTTTTCTGCGAACACCACGAGAAGAACGCCAGACAGGGGATTTCAGCCGATAAATTTTTGCAAAAACACTTTGACCGGTTGAATGTTTCATTTATGGGAGATGTTATGATCCCGGAGGCGGCGTTATTGGTTTTACAGTGCCGCGAATCATTAGCTGTGTATGATTAGTACCGAAATGTGTATTTACAACCCCGGTGGGAATGTGCTATATTTGTATTGTCAATGAGGCAGAAAGGCAGAGGAAAAAGAGACAGCAGCAAAGTTACGCAATCATAGAATAGTCATATATCCGGAACCCCTGAACGGGTGAGGGAAAGACAAAAGATACGAATTTAGGTTGTAAGTGGTTTGTTTCTCGAAAACCCCTGGTGGTATCCGCCAAGGGGTTTTTTGTTTTTGGTCCTTTCCCCGACTTCTCGCTTCCCACTCCTCAGTCACACAGGTACAGATTAAACAGATCAAAATACCGGTGGTCCAGCATTTCATCAAACTGAAAGCTGAATTTAAGGGAAGATGATTTGCTGCCAAAGGAAATAAACCGGATGTACTTGTACAACATATCATGAATGGCTGAGTCGTGGCTCAGTTCGCCGTAAAGCGTAACCCGGCATGAATCAGGATTAAGTTTCAACTCGTCCATCACCAGCATCACGTAGTAGATGACGTCCTGGGCACTCAGGTAAAAGAAAGTGTTGCAGTATTCCACCAGGTGCGAATTGGTGACCAGAATGGTCAGGTGGGAAGCTTCCAGCAATACAGCCATGCTCCGGGCTGGCACGTAGTCGGAATGTTGCAGCACGCCCTCAATAAACGCACTGGTATGGTGCACAAAAGAGATATTGCGCGAAGGATACTGCTTGCGGAACCAGTCGGCAATTTTCTTCTCTCCGGAGAACACGTTTATGATCTCCCGGTTTGGGTGCTGGTAATAAAAAATCTCCTCCGAATCTTCTGGCATCTGGGTGCTGAAACGCAGATACTGTGGCCGGCGTAATCCTTCCGGAACAGCGACTCCGGAATCAGGGTGAAGTGCTTGTTTTTGAGGGACACCCTTACCTTGTGCCAAAAGCCGATGTGCAGCAGCTGATGCTCGTCAAAAATGAACCCCAGCTGTTCCATAATCTGTTCAGGGAAAAACACGGACGAAAAACGGTAATCCTCCAGCCACAGGCAGCGGTTATCCTGTGAATCCACAATGGCGCAGCGGAAGCCGTTGTTGCTCACCTCAAGTGCAAGGGCGTACTGGGGAATTGAATCAATGTTCAGTGCCTCATCTTTGATCCGCTGGTTGAGTTTGGTACGGGAAGAAGGTTGTTCAAGTGATTGCAAAGCGGTTTGGGCAGAAAAAAGTTTAATTTACTGGTAAAGCTGGACATCAGGCAAGGAGATTGAGCAGAGTGGTGTCCATCCCGGTTGGGTTGGAGGTTTACAATGTTATAAAATCCCCGGTAATATAAAACGCTGGATTCTCAAAATCAGGGTGCCCCGTCGTCCGGACCGGGCCGGAACTGATAGTAACCGCGCATCCGGAGCAGTTCGGGGATATTCTGGCAGTACCGGAACAGATTATGCACTTCGGCGGGCTGCAACTCCCGGACTGGGGAAAACCCATGTAGGCTACCCCGGTGATAATCTGCCCGACCATCTCGGGATCAGTACCTTTGCCGGGGCGGCCACCTTCGGGGTACACCCTGAAAAACAGTTCAACAGCGTGCAGGGGAGGCCCGATGAATTCGTTTACGAACATAAATTCTCCGACCCGTACCTCCAATCCGGTTTCCTCCTGAAATTCCCGCCTGAGGGCTTCAGGGGCTGACTCGCCAAAGTGTACGCCGCCGCCGGGTGGTATCCAGAAATTTTCCAGCGGCCCGATTCCCCGGTGATTGGCCAGCAGCACCTGTTCTCCGGCCAGGCAGATACCGCAGACCCGCAGCCGGACCCGGTTTCCGAAATTCTGAACTACTTCCTCTTCGGGCATATAAGCAGTTATCGGTTATTCGTTGTTCGTTCATACTAAGCAATAAAAGTGGTAAATTAGCAGGTAATCCGCGGCTTCATGTCATCTTCTCCGATTTCTTCCTTCATCCGGAAATTTCCCCTTCAAACCTACCCTCGGCCAGGCAGAACTCTTCTTCCGGCTCGAAAACTTCCTGCTGGACGACGAACTCATGCGGCCTGCCTTTCTGCTGAAAGGCTACGCGGGAACCGGTAAAACCACCATCGTATGTACGCTGGTGGATGTGGCCCGTCAGTTTGGCTTCAAGTACGTGCTGCTGGCACCCTACGGGCCGGGCCGCCAAGGTAATGAGCAGTTATTCCAAAAAGGGCTTTTACCATTCACAAGAAAATTTACTGGCAAAAAGCCGACCCCTATACCGGCGGCTTCCTGTTTGAGCGGCAGAAGAACTTCCATACCAAAACCTTGTTTATCGTAGATGAGGCTTCCATGATCTCGGATGAGGCCGATTTTATGGGTGCCTGTGGTCTGCTGGCCGATCTGGTGGAATACGTTTTTGAAGAGCCCACCAACCGGTTGATTCTGGTCGGCGACGGGCGCAGCTGCCTCCTGTAGGCCGCCTGGAGAGCCCGGCCCTGAATGCGGAATACCCGCCGGACCTTCCGGCTGGGCGTGTTTGAGCACGAACTGACCGAAGTCATGCGGCAGGAGGAACAGTCGGGGATTCTGGCCAATGCCACCTCCTGCGGAACGTGCTGCTGAGTGAAACGGGAGGGATTCAGCTCCAGACCAAAGGTTACCGATATTTTCCGCATGACCGGCGAACGCTGGAAGACGGCCTCCGTTACGCCTATGACAAGCATGGCAAGGAAAATACCATTGTCGTGTGCCGTTCCAATAAATCGGCCGCGCAGTACAATCAGTACATCCGCCGGCAGATCCATTTCAGTGAAAGCGAAATCGATGCCGGCGATTACCTGATGATTGTCCGGAACAACTATACTACCCTCGACGAGGATGCTCCGGCCGGCTTTCTGGCCAACGGCGACTTTGTGGAGATTACCAAAGTGATCCGGTTCGAGGAAATGCACGGCTTCCGCTTTGCCAATCTGCAGCTGCGTCTGCTTGATTACCCGGAGCAGCCTGAGTTTGAGGCCAAAATTATACTGGACACACTGCATTCCTTTGCGCCTAACCTGTCGGGTGAGGAAGGAAAACGCCTCTACGAAAAAGTAATTGAGGATTATGAATACCTTACCAATAAAAAGGAGCGGAAGGAGGCCATCCGGCGTGATTCGTACCTCAATGCCCTGCAGGTGAAGTTTGCCTACGCCCTGACCTGTCACAAATCGCAGGGTGGCCAGTGGAGTGCCGTGTTTGTAGACCAGGGCTACCTCACGGATGAAAACGTGAACACGGATTTTCTGCGGTGGCTTTACACCGCCATGACCCGCGCCACGAATGAGTTGTTCCTGATGAATTTTAACCCCCAGTTCTTCGGCATCCCGTAAAACTGGCAGGAAAACTGGTAAGAAAAAGACGCAGATTACAGGTGGACTTCAGCCCCATTCCAGTTAATTTTGCCGTATATTCCTCCGGATAAATTTCCTTAATGAACATGAAAAAAGTCGTTCTCCCGTTCGTTCTTTGCTTCCTTTTGGGCTTTTCTGCCCTTGCGCAGACCAGTGAAACTTCCAAAGCCGGTACCGAAGATGCCCCTGCGGAAGGCGCAGTGATGGCATTTGCCGAAAAGTCCCACGACTTCGGGGACATCAAACAAGGGGAGAAGGTAAGCCATACGTTCAGATTCACCAACAACGGCAATAAACCCCTGATTATTTCAAATGTCAGTACCACCTGCGGCTGCACGGTTTCCAACTGGACCAAAGAACCAGTCGCCCCTGGCAAAACCGGTGAAGTCGCCGCCACCTTTGACAGCACCGGCAAACTGAACAAGCAGCGAAAGGTCATCACAATTCATTCCAACTCTTCTACTGGTATAGAAACGGTTTCAATTATCACCAATATTCTGCCTAATCATCACAGTACCCAGCGGTAAGTTCAGGCAGGGGAACCGGACCGCCGGGCATAACCAGATACCAGAATAAAAAAGCGCAGCTGCACGGCTGCGCTTTTTCTTTTCAGGCTGGCATGCGTCCAACGTGGCGAAAAGAACTGACAGGCCCAACCCTTGCTGCATTCCGGCGTAATACTCCCTTAACGGACAACCCGTTTTTTTCACTTCAACCAGATACCACGATTATGCTATTCCTGCACAAAAGTTTACCATCCTTTCGCCTGGCTGCCAGAAGTTCAGATGCTTCAACACTTCCGGAAGAAATTCAAAATCCGTTTCCGGATATCCTTTTCTCCGCACCGGGCGGTTCGGGCGGTGGCAATCCGTCTGGTACGGACGAGGGAGAAGAGATACGCGATGAGTCCGGACTTGGTTCCGGGGCTGGCGTATCGGCTGAGGACGCGCAGGTTGCTGCCGGAGGCCAGGGGACCGACATCATGGAAGGTGGCACCGATGCGGGCGGCACCGATTTTGGAGCCAATATGGGTGGCCCGGGCGACACCGGTGGCATTGATGTAAAAGCGTTGCAGGAAAAGCCGGCTGAAGAAGACCAGTACGATCAGCCGGGCCTGGATGAAGACGCGGAAGCAAGTAAAAGTCCTTCCTGATGCTGCGGCAGCTTCTGGAGCCGGTTTCCATGTCCGGCTGATTGCCGCTGCCCGGAAAAATAAAAAAGGTAGCCGTCAGACTACCTTTTTCGTGAAGGTTACAAGTACCTGAAGTGGATTTTTCTTCCATTCACGATCAGAAATTCACCATTTGAAGTTGCGTTGCTGCCTAAGATTCCGCCCGGATGTAGGCAAACTTCTCTTCGTAAAACTCTGTTGCCTGTTGAATGATCCTATAAGCCGTTTCGCGGTCCTGAAACTCCTCCACGCGCACGGTTTTGTTTTCAAGGTGCTTGTATTCCTCAAAGAAGTGCTTCAGTTCGGAGATGAAGTGCGGTGGCAGTTCGGAAATATCGTTGATGTGGTTTACGCTTTTGTCGTGGGCGGCCACGGCAATGATCTTGTCGTCGCCTTCTCCGCTGTCGATCATGCGCATAACGCCGATTACTTTGGCTTCTACCATGCAGAGCGGCACGAGATCAATCTGTGAAAGTACCAGAATATCCAGTGGATCGTGGTCGTCGCCGTAGGTCTGGGGAATAAAGCCGTAATTGGCCGGGTAATACACGGAGGAATAAAGAACGCGGTCCAGCTTCAGCAGTCCGCTGTCTTTGTCGAGTTCGTATTTGGCCCGTGAGCCCTTGGGAATTTCAATGATGCCTGTAACGATGTTGGGTGCATTTTCGCCAACCGGGATGGCATGCCAGGGATTAAACATACTGGGTAATTGAATTTTGTTGGTTAGGAATGATGAGAAACTTATAAAATGATCAGCGGGAAAACATCAGGCCAAGAAAGGTAGCCCCGATGCCGAAGAGCACACTGCCGGTTATATACAGAAAAACCCAGGAAAGGTTACCCGCTTTCAGCATATTCAGGCTTTCGAGGGATAACGCCGAAAAGGTGGTAAAACCACCGCACAATCCGGTTGCCAGAAACAGACGCCACTCCGGATTGGCAATACCTGCTTTCTCCGTCCATCCGTAGATCAGTCCGATCAGAAAACTGCCCGTTACATTGACTGCAAAAGTGCCCCACGGCAGGGGAGAGGTAACAACCCTTAACATCAGCAGGTAAACACTGTACCTGAGAATGCTCCCGATCATGCCGCCAATGCCGATAAGTAGAAATGCCCTGAACATCCGGATGCTTTACCGGACGGACTTTTTCCCGTTTCCGGCTTAAATCTTTTCCAGCTTTATTTAGGCAATATTACGTAATTGTGCAATGAAAAGCACACCAACGAAAAAACAATGTGGGATTGACTTGGTTTATTTATATCAGGGAATACTTAAATCCAGCAATGCCTTCACTGGATCACCTGCTCCGGCCGGGCAGAAGCCGTAAGGCGGGTAAACAGGAAGATGCCCGCGCTGATAACTCTGGTACCGGGAGAAATTACCGCTGAAGAGCATGTACAAAATCCAGACGGGCATTACCAGCGCTGCAAAAATTAAATAAGGCCGGGGCAGTTTATTCACAGGGAATAGCGGGCGTAAAATTATTCCTGGATTATTTAACCTACTGCATCGGGCAACCCTAAAACTTAACTTGTACCTGCATTGACAAGGAAGGTTATGGTTATATGGCTGCATTGTTGAATGGTCATTTCCTGATCCTCCAGCAATTCAGCAGTTAAACAATTTAATCATATAATCATTCAAGCACTTTCAATATAGAACAGATATGATACGATTCGAATGCCTCCGGACATTCTACTTTTTCGGGAGCCGCGGCAACGGTGCTGGGGTACGTTTTCCCGGGAGAAAAGGCTAAACTTCACGCAATGGCCAGTGAAGCTTCCATGTCCCGGCTATACGGCGCCATCCACTACCGGTTTGACTGCGGGGCGGGTCTGAAGTGCGGCCAGAACATTGGCAGTTATGCCGTGCAACGCGGCCGCATGGACGGAGCCGACGGGAGGTAAATCCCCGTTAAAACAAAAAGCCCGGTACAGACTACCGGGCTTTTTGTTTTAACGGGATCAGATCAGAAGCCTTTACCGGCTACCAATTGCTGCGCCATCTGGAGGTGCATGTCAATACCCGGCTTATATTTCGTAGCATACGCTTTCAGTTCAGTGTCCCGGCCCTGGTCAATCTGGGTAGCAAACTTTCCGGCGGTCACCTGATGGCTGGCTACCTGACTTCTCAGGTAAGCGCGGTCAAATTCGGCTCCCGAAAGGGCATTCAGCTGGTCCCGCAAGGCCTGATTGGCTTCATTCAATTGGTTCTGCACCGTCCACCGTTTGGTTGAACCCAGTGACAGTAATTCATTCTGCGCTGTGGTGTGCTGGGTAATCATCATGGAAGCATAATCCTTTACGGCTGCATCATTGCTTTTCTGAATGGCAATGTTTCCCAGTGCAACCTCTGTGACATTACTCTGAGCGGCCTGCATCAGAAATTCCCGGTCAATGGCGTAAAGGCCGGCATTCTCTACCTCCGGATCATCGTCTTTACACGCGGAAAGAAATCCCAGCATCCCAAACATCAGCAAGGCAAACATAGATTGCCTTGCCAAAACTGCTCTCCGGATAGGGAAAGCGGTTTTCTCTTTTTTCCTTTTTTCCATAGCTAATTGAATTATAGAGTTATTTAATTAGCCTGTACAACGATTTCCGTCCGGAGGGGTTACCGGCTACCAGGAAGTTAGTGAAAACCAAAAAGCCGGCAGTTGGGCTGCCGGCTTTTTGGTTTGTGAAAAGATACAAAAGTGAAATTCGTACCCGATTTCTCGTTATTTCCTGATAATCATGCGCTGAGAACGGCTGAACCCGGGCGTTTCGACGGTATAGATGTACATGCCATCCGGCAGTCCGGACGGTTTACGAAACAGGTAAATGTGATCTCCGGCCTCAAGATTTTCTTTCAGCAGGACCGAAATCCGGGAGCCAAGTACATTATAAAGGGTGATCGTTACTTCTGCCGGCTTGTTCAGCCCAAAGCGGATCGTGGTCTCTTCGGCAAAGGGATTGGGTTGGTTTGGCTTCAGGACCAGAACCGTCTCACCGGGTGCCGTCTGTGCCGGCGGATAGGCCAGCGCCTGGCCGCGCAGCGAACCGCAGATGCCCAGTAAAATAAGTAAAAGTATGTGCTTCATCTTTCATTACTATGATTTGATATGGTTTCCAGGGAATTCCTGAATTTGTAGTAATTACTTCTAAGACAAACAATATACCACTATGGTTGCGCCTGTCGGGAAATTTTTTTATTTGTCCCCAGGTGCGACAACAGGATGTCAAAAACCTGCGTTGAAGCGATTCTTGGCTCCGGGAGCAATTCTTTATTCTTTGTCATCAGCAGCGGGCCATCGGCCGGATCGTCGGGATAGCGGCCGTGTGAGCCGCGTACCAGCGAAGCGTCCGTCGGAATGATATCCATCAGCATCCGGAACCCCAGCTTTTTCTTCGCCAGTTTGAGCCCCACTTTGAGGGGCAGCATACTGATTTCCGGGTCGGCAAACATCTCCACAGGGTCGTAGCCCGGTTTTTTGTGGATGTCAACAATGTGGGCAAAGTCGGGGGCACGGCGGTCGTCGAGCCAGTAGTAATAGGTAAACCACGAATTTTTATCGGCCACAGCCACCAGTTCTCCCGACCGTTCGTGGTTCAGGTGATGTCGCCGTTTGCCTTCCTCGTCCAGCACCATTTCAATGCCTTCGGTATTTTCCAGAATCCGGCGGATTTCACCAATCTTGCTCCGGTCGTTGATGTACACGTGGGCCAGCTGGTGGTCGGCCATGGCAAAGGCGGCGCTGGTACCAACGTCGGGCAGTTCGGTTCCCCGTTCTTCGCGCACACTGATATAGCCGTGCCGGCGCAGCACCCGGTTGATGTCAACGGCCCGGTTTACGTCCGTAATACCGTATTCCGACAGCACGACCACCCGGGCACCCTGCTTTTCGTAGTAGAGAATCAGGTCTTTGCATACTTCATCTATCTCCCGGAGATCAGGGGCAATCTTATCAAAATTAAGTCCGTGGCGCTGGATGTTGTAGTCGAGGTGAGGCAGGTAAATGAGCGTCAGCGTCGGGTTGTGCCAGCCATCCACCAGCATGGAAGCATCCGCAATCCAGCGGCTTGATCTGATGGTGGTCCGCGGCCCCCAGAAGTCAAACAGCGGAAAGGTGCCCAGTTGCTTCTGCAATCTGTCGCGCAGCTCCATGGGCTGGGAGTAGCAGTCGGGCATTTTCCGGCCGTCGGCGAGGTACTGCGGCCGGGGCGTAACGGCATAATCGGCTGACGAATACATATTGAACCACCAGAACATATTGGCACAGGTAAAGGACGGGTCCTGCTCCCGGGCAACCTCCCAGATTTTTGGGGCCTGTACCAGCCGGTTGGACTGCCGCCAGAGCTTGATTTCGCACTCATCCCGGAAATACCAGCCATTGGCGACCACGCCGTGTACATCGGGTGCCTGCCCGGTGATGTAAGTAGCTTGTGCAGAGCAGGTTACTGCCGGCAGCACCGGTTTTACGTTTGCCATGCCGGCATCAGCCGACCATTGCTTCAGGAAGGGAGTATGGCTGCCAATGAGCCGGGGAGTGAGCCCCACTACGTTCAGCACTACGGTTTTTTGCATAAGTCTATCGGGTTTGCTCTCCTGCAAAGAAAGCCATTTTATCCTTACCCCGCCGGGAAGGGGATTGGGTATCAGGTATTGGGTATAAACCACTGACGGCAGCTACCTGTTTGCCTTATCTTAGTACCTGATACCCTCTACTTCAACCATTTCCGGATATAGCTTCACCAGCGGATTTGCAGGAGCAGCAGTTCGGAATCGCCGCCGTCGGAATCCGTGACTGCCAGGGCAGTGCAGCCTTCATCGTTTTCCTCCAGAACAGAAATGGATTCTACCTTTCCCCGGTAGGCAACGCCACGCTCCGTAACGGGAGAAATATACTGAGGCTCCGATACCGTGCTGTCAAGGTCAATGGCACCAATGAAACTGCCCAGCATTTGGCCGTCCAGTATCTCATCGTCCGTCGCTTCAACGGAGGCCGTAAACAGCAGCAGACGGGGCCGGGAGGGCAGGGTAGCCGCTCCCGAGAAGCCAGCCGGATATCCCTCCGCCGTGGGTAGCGTAAAGGCCCGGACCTGTGGCAGTGGCAGGTGACCGCTGCCTTCCAGCCAGGAAGTAAAGGCATCCAACCCATACGAAACCACGGCGTTGGTGCCCGATACGTTGCCCCGCTGCAGAAACACAATATCCTGCCCCGTAACGGTCAGCCCTTCCAGGTTCAGTCTGCGGCCGCCGACTACGCCTTCAAGGGCGCGGAGCCCATTGTACAGTGCAGTAAGCGCAAACTGCCGGACTTCGCCGGTTTGAGGATGGACCAGAAAAGCATCCTGCCGGTTTTTTTTCGAGCCGGAGCCGATTACTAAAAGCAACGTTTCGCCTTTCCGGGGAAATGAGGTAATCGCTTCCAGATCAGGCTTAAGCGGCTTGGGTATCCCTTCGCCGCCGGGAAATTGTGAATCAAAGAGAGGGATTTTCCGGACCAGCTGCCACTGGCTGTCCAGCTCATACAGCCAGGCTGAATCATCACCGGCGATGAATATTCTTCCTTCGAGCACCTCAATCCCGGAAGCAGAATGAATACCGGGCAGGGTAATTTTCTGAATGATTTCTGAAGTCACGGCCTGAGTTTTCTGCATATTATCAATAAAAAAATTCCATCCCCCGCAGGAGATGGAATCTGTCTGAATTTTCTGGCCAGCACTCCGGTCAGCTCAGGGCGCCTTTTACCTTGTCAATGATGCTCTTGTCATCTGCGTCTGAGGCCGGACCCATCATCTGCTCCTTCTGGGCGTGGGCCAGCGGATCAGGTGCGCCCAGCCGGGGTTCATCACCAACGGGACGGGCCTTTTCCTCCCGGAACGTGCCCTTGTTGTCCACAGACGTGCCCTGCGTCCAGCGGCCACCTTCTGAGGGCTCCCCGCTGATGTCCGGATTGACGAAAACGTAGTTAAAGTCTTGATTTTCCATGTTCTGCGGAAAACTGTTGGGAATCGGATGCACCCCGCTGATGCTGCCGTGGCCCAGTTCTTCGAGCACCGCCAGCCACTGGTTCTGGTGCATGGTATCCCGGGCAATCAGAAATGAAAGCATATCCTTCATACCGGGGTCACCGGTCATTTCGTAGAGGCGCGTAGCCAGCACCCGTCCCGTGGATTCAGCCATTACGTTGGCGTACATATCAGCGGCAATGTTTCCGCTGGATACCACCCATGAACCATTAAAAGGCACTCCGTTGGAATCGGCAGCCATGGCACCCAGACCGGCCGAAAGCACGTGCCGGGGGTCCATGCCGCCCATCACGGCACCTGCGAGGCTGCTGGATTTCGCTATGTCTTCCTTCAGATCAGCAGAAGCGCCTTCAAGATTGAGGGCAACTGCGGTAGCCAGCATTTCTATGTGGGCAATTTCTTCGGTACCGGTGTTCAGGAGCATATCACGGTATTTAGACGGACCGCGGCTGTTCCAGGCCTGAAAAAGATACTGCAGCATGACCCGGATCTCTCCTTCAATACCGCCGATTGCCTGCTGGAGCAGTCTGGCAAACTGGGGGCTTGGTTTTTCAACCCGCACCTTGTACTGGAGCTTCTTATCGTGGTAAAACATAACATAGGGTTTTGGTACAACATACTTCCCCTTACGAATCTGTCAGTCTGCCGTTCCGGTTCGGATCAAAAAATGATAAAGTAAAAGTCCTTTTCTCCGCCGGTAAACGCTGACGGAAAAAAGGAAACCTTTTTAAAAGCAACTATATGAATAAATTACGCAAAAAATCCGTGGTCGGAGGGGAGGGGCAATAGCCGGAAAAGGGCCGGATTTAGTGAACGGATGCTGCCAACGGGATGGTTACCGGAGGGAGGTTTTCTAGCTGCACTTCACCGGTTCAGCCAGCATGCTGTGCAGCGCGCCGGCAAAGGTACTTTCGGCCACTGGTTTTTCGAGCAGCATCGTGCCCGTAACCGCGCCCGCTCTTTGGATGGTCATGGTATCCGGGCAGGAGGTGGTGAATATTACCGGAGCGTTGCTCAGGTTTCGGATGATGCCGGCGGCTTCAATCCCATCCGTGTTGCCATTGATAAAGACATCCATTATGATCAGGTCAGGCTGGTACTGTCCGACTGCCGCAACGGCTGCATCGGCATCAGCAACCACACCCACTATCTGATAACCCATCCGTTCCAGAAACTTCTTCAGGATGAAAACCAGTATAATTTCATCTTCTACCAGCAGTATCTTTTTCATAGGGAAACCGAAAAACTGTAACCAACATTGACCCCGGCAACAATTGCTCTCCTGCCTGCACACCGGCTGAAATCCCCCGTAAGAGTCGGGAGCAGCCTGCTTGTATTTTTAAAGCAAGCGGGGAGTTACTGAGAAAAAAATATGAAAAAGTAAACCCGGTAAACCAGTGCTACTGAAAAGAACTTCCCGTTTTTATCAGTTAAAAAATGCTACCGGATCAATCGTGACACAAATGTAGTCCCATAAGTGAAGCCGGTAAATGGGGAGAAAGCATCAATTTTTGATGGTTAAAAATTGACTTGCCGGGGGCTAGAATTAACTACTCTCCTGATAGTCATTTTATGCAATCAGGCGCATTTCAAGGGCTTTCCGGACCAGTTCGGCAGTGTTGTGGGCCGACAGTTTCTGGAGCAGATTGGCCCGGTGGTTGGAAACGGTGTATTCACTCACAAAGAGTTTTTCGGCGATCAGTTTGGTGCTCAGTCCCTCGGCCAGCAGGGAGAGTACCTCCTTTTCCCGCGGCGTAATCCGCACTTCGCTTTTCTGATTGATCTGCCTCAGGGCCTTAAACACTTTATTATATACCGTAGGGCTGAAATACTCCTTGCCCTGGGCCACTTCGATGATGGCCTTCACCAGTTCTTCGCCCACGGTCTCCTTGGGGAGGAAGCCCACTGCCCCCGCTTCCACGGCCTGAATGATGTATTCCTCTTTGTCCTGCATGGTCAGAAACAGAACCCTGGTGGCAACCGCTTGCTGCTGAAGACTGCGGGCCACCTCTATGCCCGACATGCTGGGCATGGAAATATCGCATACCAGTACGTCAGGGGCGTGCTGCTTTACCAGCTGGAGGGCCTGCAAGCCATCGGAAGCTTCTCCGGCTACGCGGATCTGGGGGTGCTGGCTTACGATGAAATTAAGGCCCTGACGCAGAATTGCGTGGTCATCGGCCAGTACAACGGATATGGTCGGATTCACGGTGCAGGGGTTAAGTATTAATTATTAAGTATCAGGTATTAAGATATGAGCTGTTCCGTTGCGCGGCTGCTGATAAGCGGTAAGATGATATTGATGACGCAGCCCCGCCCGGGCCTGGTATCGATATGAAACCGGCCGTTGAGGGCTTCTATCCGGAAACGCATGTTCAGCAGACCGTATCCTTTTTCCTGTTTTTGCCCCACCTCCGCCAGATCAAAACCCTGGCCGTCGTCTTCCACCATAATCAGCAGGGAGTCCGGCTGGCGGGTCAGTTGAATGGAAATGTGACCGGCATTGGCATACTTGAGCGCGTTGGTGAGGGCCTCCTGCAGGACGCGGTATATGCTCACCTCCAGTTTCCCTTCAAGGCGCTCCTGTTTCAGGTTAGAGAAGTAGTAGATTTCCGCCTTGCCCGAACTTTGCATCTGATTGATCATCTGCTGCAAGCCGGCCTCCAGACCAAAATCCTGCAGCACCAGCGGCATCAGGTTATTGTTGATCAGCTTTACTTCGGTGATCACCTCGTCAATGGAACGGAGCAGGGCCGGGACTGCATGCTGCTGGAAAAGATTTAGTTTCAGCACGTTGAGCATTTGCCCCAGCCCATCGTGGAGTTCCCGGGCCAGCCGGGTACGCTCCTGCTCCTGTCCCTGGAGCAAGGCCGCCGCCTGGATGCGCTGCTCGCGGAGTTTATTGTCCAGTATCTCCGACTGGAGTTGCTGAACCTGCCGGGCTACGCGCCTCTTTTCACTAATGTCGCGGTGCAGGTAAGTAATGCCGATGATTTCCCGCTCAAGGCCATAAATCGGACTCACCGAAACTTCAAAAGTCAGCTGCTCCCGGTCCGGACGGGATACAAAGTGCTCATACGCGAATTTCTCGCCTCTCAATACCCGCTGGAGATTGGCTTCCAGAATCTGGCGCGTCTTTTCACCCGAAAGTTCAATCAGGTTAAGGCCGGTGCTGGCGTCTTTGCCAAAAGTAGCCCGGAAGTCCTGGTTGTAGGCACTGTTGAAGTAAATCAGTTCGTGCTGCAGGTTGAGTGCAAAAATGGCATCAGCCGTGTTTTCCACCGCCGAAATAATGTACGCCTGGGACCGGATCAGCTTGTGCTGGGCCTGGGCTATTTCTTCAATATCCTTGCAGATAAGAATAAAGCCCTGATGAAAGTTTTCGAAGCCATCAAGCCGGCCGATGGTCAGGAAGACCGAATGCTGCCGGCGGTTGCGGGTAATAATAGAAACTTCCCCCTTCCAGGTGGGCACCTGCTGCACTACGGCAAAGCCTTCCTTCTGCGGATCGTGCCCGTAAAAAATAATGTCCAATACCTCAGTCAGCTTGCGGCCAGTACATTCAGTGGCAGTCAGACCGAAAATCTTTTCGGCACCCTGATTCCAGGTCTTTACCACAAATTGTTTGTCAATCGAAATAATGCCTTCATCAAGGTTGTCCAGCAGATAAGCCTGGTAGTGAATTTCCTGTTCAGCCTGCCTTTTCTCCCTGCGGTTGGCCGCCTCGCGGATGGCCCTTTCCACCACCGGAACGAGCCGGTTCAGGTTGTCTTTCATCAGGTAGTCGTCGGCACCGGCCCGCATGGCTTCCACGGCAGTTACCTCCCCGATTGTACCCGAGACCATGATAAAGGGGATGTCCAGCCCGGTTGCTTTCAGGGTATCCAGGGCTTCTATACCGCTGAAGCCCGGCAGCTTATAATCCGAGATAATGATGTCCCACTGGTTTTTCGTCAGGGCCTGACTGTACCCGTTGCGGGTATCAATGCAGGTATGGATCACCTCTATATTTTCCCGGGCAAAGGTTTTCAGAATCAGATGTTCATCATCCGGTGAATCTTCGAGCAGCAACAATCTTAAACTTTGCATAAATTCCGGTGGTGCAAAAGTAAGTTCAATATACACGGCTTTTGGGAATGTAGAAGGCAATACCCGTTTCCGGTAAAATTCACGCGATACTGCACCATGTTCTCTTTACACCTTCCTGAAAGTTAAATGGTTATACTTTATCCGTCAGAGGGAGAATTTTCTCAGCTTCAGGAATTGGTTATAAACCTTATAGTGAATTTTCACTATAAGGTTCACCAGTACTAGCTACTCCCAAAAGTGCTATAATTCGCTATTCCCTGCGGAAGGTCCAATGCTTTAATTTGTATCATCAAAGGCGGAAGATATTCCCAAGCATTGATCTCAAAAAAAGTCAATAATCCGGTTAAACTATTACTGGCATGAAAACAATGACTCATCCTGGTACCCTGCTGAAGAAACGCCTGAAAGAGGCAAAAATCAGGGCCAACTTTCTCGCTGATAAAATAGGAGTTGCCAACTCTCAGTTTGTTGATATACTGAACGGCAAAAGACGTCTTACGCCCAGAGTGGCCATCGGCCTCGAAAAAGAACTTGGCATCCGTGCCATTGACCTCGTGCGGCTTCAGGCGGAATATGACCTGGCCATCGAAAAGTCAATGGACACGGCCGGAATGGAAAAAGTAAGCGTAGCCCGGATATAGTTATTTTTTGCCCCGGATATTCCCTCCCGATTTTTTCAACTTTCACTGTCGGATACGGGCAACCTCAAAGAAGGGAGGGAATATCCGGGGTGCAACTCCTTTCAGGACACGCTTCCCGCTGATGACTGAATAACCTCAACAATGGTGATTCAGGCGTCAGCGGGTTTTTATTTTCAGCAGCAGAATCAAAGGGTTCTGCCAGTCTGTCAGGTGCTGATTGAACAGATGAAAATAATTGCCATAGAAAAAGCAAACAGACCGTTTTAGTCGGTCATTGCTTCGGGGGTTTCAACCCGGTCAGTGGTAATGTTGTAGTCCACCTTTTTCAGTTCCCGCAGAATCAGCCGGGCGTCACCGGGAGAATCTTTAACCAACAGAAGTCTTAATTTCATAAACTGAGGGCACGGCTGTAGGGAAATATATTAAGCATCAAGCATCAGCCAGTAGTAGCCTGGCCGCCCCGCAGCATCGGTAAATTCGGTATAGTCCACCGGTTTGCCAAGGTAGCTGTTAACGCCCAGCCGGTAGCTTTCGCTGAGATCCTTTTCCTCCTGGGAGGTGGTCAGCACCACTACCGGCAGGTACCGGGTTCTTGCATCGGCGCGGATTTTCCGAAGCGCCTCCAGGCCGTTGATACGGGGCATGTTCAGGTCCATCAGGATCAGGGCGGGCAGCGGGTTACCGGAGGGATGCCCGTCTTTTACAAAGAGGTATTCGAGTGCCTCCACGCCATCATTGGCAACCACGATCTGGTTGGGTATTCCCTGCTTCCGGAAGGCACGGATGGTCAGTTTTACGTCGTCAGCATTATCATCTGCCAGCAGAATGATCTTGTTGCTCATCATCGGGAACGAATCAGCCATTGGAAGTTGGTTGCGTAGGATCAGGAGAAAAAGTAAACCAGAAGGTTGTACCTTTGGCGGCTGCGCTGTCTGCCCGGATGCGTCCGCCGTGCCGGGTAATGATCTGAATCAGAAGAATTCATACTTCTATAAAGAAAAAATACTGTGCAATCAAAAAAGACAGCAACAAAAAAATCCGGACGGGTATTGGGAGGAACTCTGGTTTTGCTGCCAGTAAAAATGGTTTTTGGAGGTCTGCCAGGCAAGTAATTTACCAAAAGGTGAACAAGCCGGGGCAGCAGCTTCGGTCAGATATGCATTTCAGATTATTAAAATGCAGCAAAGCAGTGGTTTGATCCTCTGGAAGATATAAAAAAGTAAAGTTATAAAATTACTACTTTTGTTGAATTACCCGTTTCCGGAAGGCTGACCGGCAGTTCTGATCTTCCTCACCAAAGTGATCCCGCCGGTTGCCGCCGGATTTCCCGTTCTCCTGATTACTTCATGCGTATAAACCGGTTATTCAAACTCGCCCTGCTCTGCTTTACCGGCACACTATCCTTTTCCACGCCAGCCGGTGCCTGGCAAATCGAAAACCAAACCTTACCGGTACCGCCGGCAGATCCGGTAGCCCCAGCTCCCGGTGACACAGTACGGCTGAGGCAGCCCTTCATCATTCCGGACAGCCTGCGTTACCAGTTTTTCGGAGACGGAACCTTTGCCCGGGGCAATGTAAACCGCAGTCTGATCATTCTGCGGACTGAAGTCAACTATGATGGGCCCGTAGTTTCGCTAGCCACCAATCCGCGCTTTGCCTACGGCAACCAGAACGGAGAACTGGCTGAAAGGGAACTTTACCTTGACTTATTTGTGGATCTTTACAAAAAAAGAAAGGTGTACGCTTTTGGCCTTGCCACCCTTGAAAGCAGTAACCTCCGGGGCATCAATTTTCGCCAGCTGGCCGGTGCAGGGGTGGGCTGGCGTTTGCACGAATCCGAACGCAACAAACTTTCCCTTACCACCGCCATCATTTATGAAGACACTGATTTCCGGACAAGGGCTTCGCTGACGACACTGCGGAATTCAACCCGGCTGAAGGGCAAGCATTCTTTTTTTGCTGACCGTATGCGGATCACTCACATTACCTTCGTGCAGCCTTCCCTTCTTGATATTTCCAATCTGCGCTGGAGTACACTTATCTCCGTGGAACTGCCGCTGAGTAAATGGTTTACACTCCGGTCCAGCTTCGAAAACTCCTTTGAAAGCCTGGTAGAGTCCGGCCGGCAACGCAACGACTCCCGGCTGACAGTAGGTTTCTCCATAGGCAACAGGGAATAGCTAAGAATCACGGATTGGGGGCCATAAGCAGGTAAACACCATTATTCCGGTATTGACAAGCTACCGCTGAATTAAAAAAGCAACTGCGCCAAAGGGCAGTTGCTTTCTGGTGATATAACAACCGTAATCCTGTTATATATTGAACTGTTAGTTCCCTTGTGAATTGGCTGGTTTTCCGGTCGGGGCCTCTGCCGGCTTGCTCCCCTGGGGTGCCTGGCCGTTGCCCGTGCCCTTGGCGGGGCGCTGACCCTGAGCAGGAGGCTGTCCGCCTGCCGGTGCCGCACCGCCCGCCGGAGCCCCTCCACCCTGAACCGCACCCTGTGCACCGTCACTGCTGCCGCCGTCTTTCAGGTCGTCGTTGTTGATGGATTTGCGGCGGCGGCGCGGCCCGTCGCTGGCGTTAAGCTTGCCGATGCGGTAACTGAAATTGATTTTAAAATTGGTATTGTACAGTGTGTTGGTGCTCCGTTGGGTGATCAGCGGCGAGTTGAGTTCGTTGCGGATCCTGATGGAAGAGGTAAAGAAGTTTTCGGCTCCGAAGCCAAGGCTGCCTTTTTTGTTTTTCAGGTCTTTCCGCAAACTCAGGCTGTAGATGCCAAATCCGCCCTGCACGCCCTGCAACTGCACCTGACGGCCGCGGTAGAAGGAGAACATCTGCAATCCCCAGCCCCTGGTGAGGTTGTAGCTGCCGAAAAGCCGCAAGCTGGGCACCCATCCCTGGTTGCCGGCATTGAAAAGCGGATTGGGATCATTGTTTTTCAGCACGGCGTAGTATACATCAGTGCCGCCGCTGAGGGTTAGCTTGTTGGAAATATTCACGTTGGTAAAAAGGCTGAAGCCGTAGGCGTCTTCCTGACCGATGTTCTGGTAAGTGGTCAGAATGGTGTCGCCGCCGACCGGCGACCGCAGCGGTCCGATGGAGTTTTTGGTGGTGCGTGCGAAAGCGGTGAAATTCAGCGAAGTGGCTTTTACGAAAGTATTGTAACCCACCTCGAAGTTATTGGTGTACTCGGGGCCCAGTTCGGGATTGCCGATGGTGATGTTCAGCGGATTGGCCGCCTGAACGTTGGGGTTGAGGAACTGCAGGGAAGGCCGCTGAATACGCCGGTTATAGGCAGCCTTCACCGTGTTGCCGTTTTTGAGTTTCCGGGAAAGATTCACGCTGGGTACGATTACGCCGAAAGAGGGAATCTGAATTTCGCTTTCCGTATTCTGAAACTGCGCCGCGATGGTGGTGTATTCGTAGCGGGTGCCGGCTTTCAGGGTGTAGTTTTTCAGGAAACCTGCCGTGTACGACAGGTAAGCCGCGGAAATGTTCTGGTCATAGTTGAACACGTTGGACAGCCGGTTGTCGGCCACCTCGACGAAGCCACCCGTCTGACCGTCGGCCTGCAGGTACCGGAAGTCGCTGGTGACCTTGCGCATGATCCCTTTGCCGCCAAATTCCAGCAACTGGTTTTTGGCCAATGGCGTCTGGTAATCGGCCTGAATGGTGATTTCCTGATTGTAGCTGTCGTTGAGGTTTTTCAGCCGTGTGCCGGTGAAAAGATCATTCTCCATCAGCGTGTTCCGTACGAAGTCGTTGGTGCGGTTGTTACGGCTGTACTGCGTGAGCAGGTTAAATTCGCGCTGCGGCTTCTGGAAATTGTGCGTATAGTTGAGGTTTACGTCCACGTTGCCGGAGAGGTCCGCAATGGTCACGTTCTGGAGGCTGCTGCCGGCAAAAACACCGTCCCGCAGCGACTCCGTAAACAGCCCGTCCTGCCGCACCCGGCTGTTGCGGGTTCCGAACTGCACGGAGGCATTGATGAAGTTGTTCTTGTTGATGTCGTAGTCCCAGCCCAGCGTGTAGCGGCCAAACAGATTCTGGTTGCGGGTATCAGCCTGCTGCCGGTTCACAAACTCGGTTCCGTTGCGTACACTGCGCTGGCTGTTCTCAAATTCACCGCGGATATTGTACCCGCCCCGGCCGAAGCCACCCAGCGAGAAGCCCATTTTGCCCCGCCGGTAACTGCCGTTGATCCCGAGGTTGGAGCCCCGCAGACCCGCGCTGCCGTCCATGCTCAGAGAAAAACCTTCCAGATTGTTCTTCTTCAGATTGATGTTGATGATCCCGCCGGAGCCTTCCGCATCGTAACGGGCCGAAGGGGAGGTGATTACTTCCACCGACCTGATCATGTCGGAAGGGATCTGCCTGAGGGCATCGGCCACGCTGCCGGCGGTGATCGTAGAGGGCCGGTTGTTGATCAGCACCCGTACGTTCTGGCTGCCCCGCATGGATACGTTGCCGTCCATGTCCACGGTGAGCATGGGCACCCTGCGCAGTACGTCGGTGGCGTCGCCGCCCTTGTTGGTCTCGTCGGCTTCGGCGTTGTAGACTGTGCGGTCCACTTTTTCTTCCACCAGTGCCCGCTGGCCCTGTACGGTTACTTCCTGCAGCAGCTGCACCGAAGGACTGAGCAGTACAGTACCCAGTTCAACCTGATCTCTCCGGTCTTCAATCCGGACCCGGCCAAGGTTTTTGGTCTGATAGCCGATAAAGGAAATCAGTACCTGGTATTCGCCTTCGGCTACTTTGGCAATGGTGAACCTGCCTTTTTCATCGGCGACAGTGCCGTCAACGGGCTGGTTGTTCAGCGGATTGGTGAGGGCAATAGTGGAAAACGGCACCGGTTGCTGCGTGGTGGAATCCACTACCGTACCGGTGATTTGTCCGTTGCCTTTGGGGGTCTGGGCAAGTGCAAACTGACAAAAGGCCAGCAGTGCAATAAGTAAAATGTTTTTCATATGGTTTTGAATGGTAGTAACCGGGCAGAACCGGCGTTTATAAAAACAATCAGTCCGATAAGCTGATAATCCTTCCGATTGTTTTTACCCGATTGTTTTTACGCAAAGGAGAAAAGTTAAAAGAACTAATCCTCAGGCAAGTAAGAGGCTTTGCAGCAGTTTCTGCCGGAAATTAGACCATTGGTGCAGTAAAACCGACACTCCGGTCCAACGGCCGGCTATTGACGGTTGGCCGAGGAAAATGCCGGTATTGTCGAAGGAAACGGGGCAGGGGTATAATAACCTGACAGCCAGCTTCCGTTTCTGGCGGGAAAGGTTACCTTTATTGGATCACACATTTTTTTAGGAAAGGCTTCATGAGTACATTTATCAGTCAGAAGCGGGTAATCACCCTGCACCTCACTTTCTGGTGCGTTTACCTGTCTTTTTTCCTGTATCAGATCAGCCGGTGGAAAGTTGATCTCGGACAGACCCTCATGTTCGGGGCGGTGCAGCTCGCGTTTGCCATGATGGTGGCTTACCTGAATTATTTTTTCCTGCTGCCCCGGTTTCTGGTCCATAAGAAGGCAGGCCGTTACCTGCTCGAATTCCTGATTCCCTTCCTGATCCTGACCACCCTCCGGGTGGCGCTGGAACGGTATCTGGCCGATGGTTTCGCCGGCAAGGCCGAATACGCCTACAGTGCCCGTTTCGTAGTACACATTGCGGCGGTTTCCCTGTTCATTACCATCTTTGTGGGCATGATCCGCTTTGCGGTGGAGTGGTTTGAATTTGAAGCCCGGAAAAAGCAAACCGAAAACGAAAAGCTGACGGCCGAACTGAATTTCCTGAAAGCGCAGATCAACCCGCACTTCCTGTTCAATACGCTCAACAACCTGTACTACCTTGCCTACACCCAGTCTCCGAACACGACTGAAGTCATTTCCCGGCTTTCGCAGATGATGCGCTACATGATTTACGATTCCAACCACCCCCAGGTGCCGCTTTCCAGGGAGATCGAATACATGCAGAACTACATCACCCTGGAGCGGCTGCGCCTCAACGACCAGGTGCCGGTGCGGCTGGAAGTAAAGGGCAGCCCCGACGGCATCCAGATTACGCCGCTGATTTTTATTACCTTTCTGGAGAATGCCTTCAAACACGGGGTGAGCAACAGCCATCCCGACTCATGGGTAGACGTCCTGATCGACATCCGCGAAAACGAATGTTTTTACCGGGTGCAGAACAGCAAAGTATCGCAGTCCGTTAAAACCAACGAGGAAAAGTCGGGCATCGGGCTGCAGAATGTAAAGCGCCGGCTGGAACTGAGTTATCCCAATCAGTACCTGCTGAAGGTAAGGGAAGACGATGTGTCGTATTCCGTACAATTACACCTGACCCTTTCAGAGCATGAATTGCCTCATCGTAGAAGACGAACCGTTAGCGCGTAACCTGCTGACCGAGTACGTGCGGAAAGTGCCATCCCTGCACCTGCTGAAGGCTTGTGCCAGTCCGCTGGCCGCCATCGAAATTCTCCGCAGGGAACAGGTGGACATTCTTTTTCTCGATATCCAGATGCCCGAAATCACGGGAATCACCCTGCTTAAAATTCTCCAGAAGCGGCCACTGGTTATTCTGACCACCGCTTATTCAGAATACGCCATGGAAGGCTACGAACTTGATGTGGTGGATTACCTGCTCAAGCCGATTACCCTGGAGCGGTTCCTGAAAGCCGTGGACAAGGCCTCCCGGCGGCTGACCGGGCCCCATGCGGCGGCTGCTCAACCGGCTCCCGAAAGACCCGCCGAAACCGTGACGCCGACGCCGTTTGTGTTCGTGAAGGACGGGACCAAAATGGTGAAAGTGCGGTGGGCGGATATCCTGTACATTGAAGGCCTGAAAGACTATGTCACCATCCACACCCGGGGGCAGAAAATCGTGACCCTACAGCGGCTCAAAACGCTGGAGTTGCAGCTGCCCGCCGAACGTTTCATCCGCATTCACCACTCCTACATTGTGGCCCTGGATGCCATTGACGTGATCCACCGGAGCGACGTGCAGATCGGCTCCACGCTGATTCCGGTCAGCGATACCTACCGGCGGGCCTTCCGCGAATTCATCGAACGCAACCAGATTCAGCCCGATTAGGAGGGGGGAGACCAGGGACCGGACAGGCATTGGTTGCAATCAAGGCGGTACTGACTCCGCCCGCTTCACAGTCACCTTACCCCTCTTAATCCATGCTCCCACAAGGCTTAGCCCTCTATATGATCTTGGCCCACGGTTTTAACTGTGGAGGAAGATTCCGGTTCTTGAGGAAACCGTTTAAACGGTTTTTCCTGCATAGTGCTCCTTTTCCCACGGTTAAAACCGCGGGCTGTGGATACCCATCCTGTTTCAGCTAAAGAATCAACCCCCGCTGGTTGGGGCGTCCCGCCTGGACCCACTTCCCTGATATATCCTCTACTGAGTCCGGACAGCTCCTGATTCCACAAGGTTCAGCTTAGCCCCAATACTCCCCAAAGCCCGGCCTTGCGAGAGTATTGGGGCGGCTGGTTGGGGCGGGAACGCCTTTATTTTCATCAGAAAGAGGTTTCACTGCCGGAGGTGGCGCTGCCGGCGGCTGGCCGTCCGAAGTGGGAGACGGTGGATGTTTTGGGTTCGGGGCTTCCGATTATTTCTTCCTTGGTTTCCTGTACCCGCCGCTGGTACACCTCTTCAATCTGAACGTTGAAGTTGTCGATCATCTGACCATACATGTCAGGTTGTCCTTTCAGATTGGCGAGAATTTCGGCCTGATTGCGCAGTACAATTTCGAGCAGGGCGGCCGTATAGTCACTTCTGGTCAGGAGCTTGGCCACGAGTTGGCCGGTAGAGATGTGGTTGTCTGATTCTTGCGATGCCATAATTGTTGGGTTTTCAGATAGGGTATACGGCAAAGCAGGTAAAATGGATGGGCAAAGGTTCTTTGCCCTTGCCCGGAATACCTTGACTCACGCAAAATACCGCCTGGCTTAAAATGCTGCCCCAGCCCTGACGGAAGCCTCTACGTTTAGGAATATCATCAGTTGCTTTCCGCATCCGCAGCAAGAAAGTGATCCGGTTTTAATCAAATTATAATATAATTGATTATGGCAAATACTGAAGCAGTTTAAAAGCCCTTGCAAAGCCAATGCCTGACGAAAATAGCGGATTTGTTGTATTCTGCTCAGGCTTTATTCGGACATTCCCCGCAGTAAGCCTGTTTAGCCATGTTTTTATTATTCATAGGAATTCTGGAAATATTTCACAATTTTTTACAAAGCAATTTTACCCGACGGTCGTTTGGTATTGCCGATCACTTTTGTTTTCCTTACCTTCTATGGGAATGGGCCCGGTCAAAGATCCGCAGGAATTGTCCCAGCTCTGGACCAGCTTTTCCAGAATATCCATCCTTTTCTGTACCGCTACGGCTCCCCTCCTGGGAGCAGGGCTGACCCGCGATTGTATCCAGACCGTATTTCTGAACCTTTGGGCGAATTCAATTCCTGATGCCAATGCCAGCGGCACGCTGGTATTTTCGTACATTGGCTTCCTCACCCAGGAATTGCCCATCAGCAGCCGCAGCGTCATCAACGTGACCCTGTAGCCCGACGTGAAGGCGCTGAGTGAAGTAGTGGTGGCGGGCTACGGTACCCGGGAGCGGCGCGACGTAACCGGGCCATTGGTTCTATCAGCGAAAAAGAGATCAAGGCGGGCCGGTCAACACGTTTGAACAGGCGCTGCAGGGCCGGATTGCCGGGGTACAGGTGCAGCAATCCAACTGGGCACCCGGCGGCGGGGGCCAGATCCGGGTGCGGGGCGTCGGCTCCATCACTCAGAACAGCGAGCCCTTTTATGTAGTAGACGGCGTGCCCCTGTACGACAATGACTTCTCCAACGCGTGGCCCTTGCCGGACAGGGCAGCTCCGGTCCGGGAATCAACCCCGGCGGCAGTGTGCTGGCGAGTATCAACCCCAATGACATCGAATCTACGGAACCGAAACAGGCAAAGTGTAATAAAAAAATGGTGTCCGGTTTTACCCCCGGAATTGCCCGCTTCCGGCGGGCTTTTTTACTTTCCGGACTGTAGTAGGGCAATCACTTGATTTTTTAACTACATCAATGGTATATTTTCGTATCTTGCCGAACATAAATGAACGTTTAGAACTATGCAGGTTGCCATTCTCCAAACCGAAGACAAAGCCGATCTGAAGCTGCTTGCCGAAGTTGCCCGTAAAATGGGTATCCGTTTTAAGGTGCTGACAGAAGAACAAAAGGAAGACATTGGCATGGGCCTTTTGATGAAAGAGGCTGACCGGAGCGAAAAGGTGTCTGAAAATGAGATCATGCGTAAGCTTGCGGACCCAACGATAAACGTTGTTTAGGTCCGTGAAAGTAGAGTTTCTATCCCGTTTCAGTAAAGATCTGGACCGTATCACCGATCCGGCGGTGAAAGCCGACATCAAAGCTACTATTGAGCAAGTCAAAACTGCTCCCACCCAGAAGTCAATCACCAATCTGAAAAAGCTACAGGGCTATAAAACAGCCCACCGCATCCGGATCGGAAACTACCGGATCGGCGTGTTCATCGAAAAGGGAACCGTTCAGTTTACCCGCGTGGTTGACCGAAAAGACATTTATAAGGTCTTCCCGTAAAATGACCAAAGCCGCCCTCTATACCCGCGTATCCACTAAAAAGCAGAACACCGACCGCCAGGTGGCCGAACTTCAGGCCTACGCCCAAAAGCAGGACTTTGAAGTGGTGCTGATTGTGTCAGAAGTTGTCACCGGTTCGGCCCGCAAGGCAGAGCGGCCCGGGCTGGAGCAGATTTTCGGCCTTGCCCGGAAAGGAGAAATCTCTGAAGTCGTGTCACTGGAGCTTTCCCGCCTCGGGAGAAATGCAATGGACGTAAGGCAGATCATCATCGACCTGAACGACCTTGGCATCTGCACCCACATTGTAAACCGGGGCCTCCGGTCACTCGATCAGAAGCGGAAAAAGGATTCAACGGTAATGCTGATCCTTGGCCTGCTGGCTGATCTTGCCGAAATGGAGAAAGAGCAGCTTGTGGAACGCATCAACTCCGGTCTGGATCAGGCGCGGCGCAAGGGCAAGAAGCTGGGACGCCCGGCCGGAGCCGGCGAGGAGCCGGACCACATGCTGAAGAAATACCCCGGCGTGGTGAAGGATTTAAAAGCCGGCCTTTCCATCCGGCAGATTGTGGCTACCCGGCAGGTAGCCGACAAGACTGTGCAGAAGGTAAAGAAGGCAATGGCCATCACATAAGCACACCCGGCTATATCCATTCTCCTGCGAAATAAAGGCGGTTTTTCATATAGCAATCACATAAAAATGCCCCGGCAATTGCCGGGGCATTTCACGTTTCGGGCATTTTTTGTCCAGACAATTACTGCCCACTAACTTTAACCCAACGCCTCTACATCCCTGGCGATCTTTTCCTCCAATACGGTAGCATAGGTTTTCAGTTGCTTAGTGCTCACGTGGCCAAGCATCCGGGCAACCGTCTCCTCGGGAATTCCCGAGTTGAGCCAGCGGGTGGCCGCCGTCTTCCGGCCCACGTGCGTGGTCAGATGTTTATTGATTCCCACCAGCTGAGCCACTTCCTTCAGGATGCGGTTGTACACCTGGTTGGTGATCCGGGGCAGGGAGCCGCTGTAAGCGGACAGTATCTGCCGCGCCGGTGCCAGCCTTTTGCTGTACCATGGGAGAATGGCCGTTTCATTGGTTTTCACCCGTTCCTTATATACCCACTCCAGACCGGAAGGAGCCAGCCGGATGTGCTGATCCGGATGGAAGGTCCGCACGTCCCGGTAGGCAAAGCCGGTGTAGCACTGAAACAGGAACAGACTGGCCACGTTCCGGAGCAGATCAGAGGTCCAGTGGTGCGTGGCCAGCTGATTCATTTCAGCCTCTGTCAGGAACACCAGATTCACCTCATTGTCAAATCTGAAGGAAAAGCCTTCCATCGGGTTGCGGTCAATGTATTCTTCCCGGACGGCAAAGCGCAGCACCTGCTTGATGGTCTGCAGGTTTTTCATCGTGTAGTCATTGGAGCACTGCTTTTCGGGGTGTGACCTGAGAAACAGGGCGAAGTCTTCTGCGTAACGACTATTGAACTCAGAGGCCAGCAGGCCGGGCCGCCGCACGGAGGAAAGGAACAGTTCCAGATTCTTGCGCCGCACCTGATAGACTTCGTGGGTACTCGCCGTAATGTCGAGCCCGGTCTTTTTAGCCTGTTTTTCAATGAAGCGGTCAAAAATCTGCAGAAAGGTGAAGTCAATCTGATCTTTCCCCAGAAACAGCGACTGCACCAGCTCTGCCGTCACGGGCTTTCCCCGGTTGGAGAGTTCCATTTCAATGTTGCGCAGGCGGCTGCGGATCTGCTCCAGTTTGGCGTTGTCATCCTGAGTGGTCAGGCTCTTGCCTTTGACCCGCTGGGCATGCTGATCCCACCGGTCGGGTTCGGTTTTAATGAATGTTGAAAATTCAGAATTGGCACGTTTTCCGTTGACAGTCACCCTGCAATAAATAATTGCCGGTTTGGCCTTGTCGCGCTTATTCTTGCGCAATTTGAAAAGGACGTGCATTCGGGTGCGATGATTTTTTTGCTGTGTTCCATAAAAAACTTTTCTCGCTTTTTTTGGAGAGGTGTTTTTATGATTCACCGTAGAACAATTTTTAATGATTTCTTAATGTCAGGGTACACCGGCTGGAGGGTACTCCGGTTTTTGCTCTTTTGCAGGGTACACCTGCTCAGGGAGTTGCAAAAGGAAAAACAGGAGGGAAGGGGCAAAAAAAGCAAAAAACCCGCTTTTTAGGGCGGGTAACTGGCTGAAAGTAAAGTTTAGCAGAGGGGAAGGGATTCGAACCCTCGATACCGTTGCCGGTATACACACTTTCCAGGCGTGCTCCTTCAACCACTCGGACACCCCTCTGTTTGGTATTGCAAAAGTAGCGGATAATCCAGAAACGAACAATGCACCGGAGTAAAATTGCCGTGATCCCGCGCCAGATCGGATTTTTGGCAGTCATGCAACTGGTCAGGACCGGGATAAGCGCACCATCCGCCCGGAAATTGAACGGGATCTGGTGTTTTTTGGTCCGCCTGCGGCGAATGGATTATATTTGCTGCGTATCCCACTCCTATGCAACGCCAGCAAAACAACTTCTCCATCGGGCAGCAGCCCGCAATCCGGATCGGTCAGGAATTCGGCACGCCGCTTTATGTCTACGACGGCCAGAAAATTGTAAATCAGTTTAATACCCTCCGCAACGCTTTCCAGGGCATGCCCCTGCGGCTGAAGTATGCTGCCAAGGCCCTTACCAACCTTTCAGTGCTCAAGCTGCTCCGGCAGGCCGGCTCCGATCTTGACGTGGTTTCCATTGAGGAGGCCAGACTCGGGATGATGGCCGGCTACCAGCCGGAGCAGATCATGTTTACCCCCAGCGGTGTAGCATTTGAAGAGATAACGGAGGCTGTGGAACTCGGCATCGGCATCAACATTGACAACCTTTCCATGCTGGAAAAACTGGGCCGCAAATACGGAAGTGCCGTTCCCTGCTGCATCCGGATCAATCCGCACATTCTGGCCGGTGGCAACGAGAAAATTCAGGTGGGGCACATTAATTCCAAATTTGGCATTTCCATTGACTACCTGCCGGAGATTCTCCGGATTGTCAAAAGCCACCGGATCGTAATCAACGGCCTGCATATCCATACCGGGTCAGACATAAAGCAGGCGGGGGCTTTTATGCAGGGTGCCAATGTTTTGTTTGAAGCGGCGATGCAGTTTCCTGACCTGGCCTTTATCAGCTTCGGAGGCGGCTTCAAAGTGGCTTACCGCGAAGCCGATCATGCAACCGATATAGATGCGCTGGCGGCTGAACTCGTGCCGGCATTCCGGAATTTCTGCAATAAGTACGGCCGGGACCTCGAAATCTGGTTTGAGCCGGGCAAGTTTATCGTCAGCGAGGCCGGCTACCTGCTGGTGCGGGTAAATGTGGTCAAACAAACCCCCGCCGTTACTTTCGTGGGTGTCGACTCCGGCTTCAACCACCTGATCCGGCCGATGTTCTACGACGCCTACCACGAAATCATCAACCTCACCAATCCGGAGGGTGTGTTGCGTAAATACAATGTAGTAGGCTACATCTGCGAAACCGATACGTTTGCCAAAGACCGCCAGCTGCCGGAAGTGCGGGAAGGCGATATACTGATGTTCCGCAACGCGGGTGCCTACGGGTTCAGCATGAGTTCCAACTACAACTCCCGGCCCCGTCCGGCCGAAGTGCTGGTGTACGGCGGCAAAGCCCACCTGGTCCGCAAACGCGAAACCCTTGAGGACCTGGTCCGCAACCAGGTGATAGTGGATTTTTAATTTTTAAGAAGCGAAGAGTCAGGAGTGAGAAGTCAGAAGATACCGGTGATTCTGACTCCTTGCTTCTCGCTTCTCAAACACCCATGCTACAGAAAAACTTTGGTCAGCTACCCCTCTGGCAGTTCGAAAACCTGTCCCGGTTTGCGGGCATCCGTCACTACGTATCGGGCCGGGACGGTGGCGTAAGCACGGGTGAACTGGGCACGTTTAACCTTGGCCTGAAAGCCGGGGATGATCCGGACCACGTCCGCGAAAACCGCCGCCGGCTGGCCCAGGCACTTGGTGTCGGGGTTTCCCGTTTGGTTTTTCCCTCACAGACCCACAGTACCAACGTAAAACGCGTCAGTCCGGAAACACATGCCGGAGAACTGGCCGATACGGATGCACTGATCACCAATACACCGGGCCTCTGCATCAATGTAATGTCGGCGGATTGCGTACCAGTTCTGCTGTTTGATCCGGTACATCTGGCGGTCGGGGCCGTACACGCGGGCTGGCGGGGTACGGTGGGCAAGATTCTGACGCATACAGTGAAGGCGATGCAGCGGGAATTTGATACCCGAACGACGGATCTGGTGGCGGGAATCGGGCCGTCCATCTGCGCGGAAGTGTACGAAGTGGGAGAGGAGGTACTGAATGCCGTTGAAAATGCTTTCGGCAACACTGAAGGCCTGATCCGTAACCGCACCCCGGAAGGAAAAGGCTTTGTTGACCTTTGGGAGGCCAACCGGCGGCAACTGCTTTGGCTGGGCGTGCCGGCAGCGTCCATTGAGGTGAGCGGCATCTGTACCTTCCGTCACGCTGATCAGTTTTTCTCCGCCCGCAAATCAAAAAACCAGGCTGGCCGGTTTGCGGCGGGAATTGTGACAGGTGACAGGTAACAAATAACTATACTGATAAATGAGGTTGTGGCTGAATTGCTGTATGGTTAAATTGTTGAAGGCTCGGGAAATGACCGTTCAGGGGTGCAGGACAAGTTCTCAGCTCGACTTTAGCATTTTCCCATTGTACAATCTGCGAAACGGTTGAAATAGGGCAAATCCTGAGAATCATTTTTGAATGTCGGGTTGAAAACGTGATGTTCAAAAATTAAAAACACGGTTAATTCTACTGCAAACGCATATTTTCCTCATTTTCAAAAATGCTAAAGTCGAGCTCAGGGACATTGATTATTTAGCTTCGCTGAGAATAGTTCCCGCAGATGATCACAGATAAGGGCGCAGATAAGCGCAGATTTTGTCTTCATCCGCGGATATCTGCGGGAAACTAAACTTATCCTGCACCCCCGTTCAGTCTGACAATAATTGGGCAATGCAGCCATACAACCATAATCTTCCTTATCAATCCTGCTGACCGCTGCGGCCGAGGGTTTCAACGTGCCGGACCAGATCGGGGAAGTAACGGAAAAACTCCTTTTCGTATTCGGTATAATCCTTTTTTAAGTCCTCCGTAGCGCGTTCCATGCCGGACACAAACCGGGTGCGCCTTGCCATTCCCTGAAACACTTTCTCCATCCCCGCCAGCTGGGCGTAACCGACCAGCCAATTCTCCTGCTGCATGTGGCGGGCGACCAGGCGCATGTGGTCGGTAAGCAGCGGCTTCTTCTGGTGCAGCAACTGATAGACATTGCGGGCAAAGTCCGGAAGGGGCTGAGGGTTAAACTGTTGCCAGTGAACTGCCAGAAAATGGTCGTAAAAAATGTCCACAATCACTGCCGCATAGTGGCGGTAAGTGGGGAAGAGGCGCGTTTTGCTTTCCCGTACCACCGGATGGGCATCCGTGAAGGCGTCAATGGACCGGTGCAGGAAAATTCCCAGACACACCTGCTCTCCGTGAAGCCCCGCCGGATTGCCTTTCACGAAGTCAGCCATCAGATTCCCGATCATGGATTCATCAAAGTCCCGGGATAAACAGAGATGTGCCAGAAAATTCATTTGTGGAAATTGTGGAAAGCAGAATATAAAAAAGTAACCAAAAAGACGGAAAAATAATCCCCGTATCCGTATTATTACACGAAATCAATAGATTAAACCATGAACATACAACCTAACAAAGTTGTGTCACTGACCTACGAATTGCGGGTAGATGACGAAAACGGCGAAGAAACGCTGGTTGAAAAAGTAGAGCGTGACCAGCCGTTGGTTTTTCTGTACGGAGCCGGCAGTATGCTGGAAGAGTTTGAAAAACACCTGAACGGTCTGAAAGAAGGCGATAATTTCGACTTTTCAATCGATCCCGAAAACGGATACGGAGAATTTGACGAAGAAGCCGTCGTTGATCTGCCTAAAGATATATTCAAGGTGAACGGGAATGTGGAAGAAGGAATGCTGGAGATCGGCAACATGATCCCCATGACCGATCAGAATGGTCACCGCCTGCAGGGCCGCGTTGTGGAAGTTCAGGACGATTCCGTCACGATGGACTTCAACCACCCGCTGGCCGGCATGAAAATGCACTTCAAAGGAGACATCGTAAACGTCCGCAGCGCCACGCTGGAGGAAATTTCCCACGGCCACGTTCACGGCGAAGGCGGCGTCCATCATTAAGAGTTGAGGGGTTGGGGAGTTATGGAGTTTAAGAGTCAGAAGCAGGAGCGCAATTTAGCTCAACCCTCCAACTCCTCAACTTTCTGACTCCTTAACTCAATAACTCCTCATTTCCCACCTACCATTTAATCAGCGCCGAGGCCCAGGTAAAGCCGGAGCCGAACGCGGCAAGGCAGATCAGGTTCCCCGGTTTTACCCTGCCTTCTTCGTAAGCCTCACTGAGAGCAATCGGGATGGATGCGGCCGTAGTATTGCCAAACCGCTGAATGTTGCTCACCACTTTCTCCTCAGGCAGCCCCATTGACTCCTGCACGTGCGTCGTGATGCGCAGGTTGGCCTGGTGGGGTACCAGCAAATCCAGATCCGATGTCTGGCAGCCATTTTTTTCCAGTGCTTCCCTGATCACCTCCGGAAAACGGATAATGGCTTGTTTGAAAACGGCCTGTCCGTTCATGTACGGATTGGTGCCGCCGCTATCAATCATTTCTTTGGTAATCCACCGTCCGGCCCGGCTGCCACCGGGGTCTTTTACCATCAGTTCTTCGGCATAGCGGCCCTCGGCGTGCAGGTGCGTGGACAGGATCCGGTGCTCCGGATCAGAAGTAGCCTGCAATACTACCGCTCCCGCACCATCCCCGAAAATAACGGCCATTGCCCGGCCGTTGTCACTCATATCCAGCACCGAAGATTGAATTTCGGCCCCGATCACCAGCACATTTTTGTACATGCCGGTTTTAATGAACTGGTCAGCTACCGACAGGGCGTAGATAAAACCCGAACACTGGTTGCGGATGTCCAGCGCCCCGATGCCGGTAAGGCCGAGTTCGCGCTGCACCAGTACCCCGCAACCGGGGAAATAGTAATCCGGCGTGATGGTGGCAAACACGATAAAGTCTACTTCTTCCGGCTCCAGACCAGCCCGCTCCAAAGCCACCCGGGCTGCCCGGGTACCCATATTGGCCACCGTATCCTTTTCCGGATCGAAAAAGTGGCGCTGTTCGATTCCCGTTCGTTCGCGAATCCACTGGTCGGTGGTATTGATGGACTTTTCCAGCTGTTGGTTGGTCACGACCCGTTCGGGTGCGTAATGGCCGGTTCCGGTAATTCTTGAATACAACATGGGTGGCTTTCTTTTGGGCAAAATAATCTGGTGTCGGGCAAAAAGGAGAAGGCCTGATGCTTACTTTCAGGGCATTTTAGGCGATGCAGGATGCCACATGATACGAAAAAAGAGAAGTGCGGTTATGTTTAATGCTGCTTCCCGAGCGTCTTCAGCTCTAATCCAGCCGATTTTACGATGAATCTCAAAAAGCTCCGCAAAAGCCCTGACCTGAAGGCCCGGCCCGACTCCTTTATCGTGCATGTATCTGCTGATAGCCGGTGCCTCTGGAGGGGTGCCACGGTTCAAAACCGTGGCACCCCTGCGATTCCGCGTCCGGCTCCTCCCCGGTCACAACGTATGGTTAAAGCCGAAGAAGAACCGGGCATCTTTATTTTGTGTCCTGACCGTAGCTCCCAGGGAAAGGGGGTTGGAAGGGAGGTTCAGAAGTCAGAATCAGGATTTACGGGATTATCAGGATGGAAGGATTCCGGGATCATATCCTCTTTATCTTTTAATCCCGTAAATCCTGATTCTGACAAATATCCCCCAGACTTTCTCAGAATACTGCTCTTGAATCAGCAGGGGACGCCCCAAGCAGTACAACGATACCCTCTTTTGAGAAAGTCATGAATTTAAAATTGCGCAACTGCTTAAACCATGAAAGGATCAGTGCTCAGCAGTGCGTAGTGATCCAGGCTGATCAGGGCACCATTCTTGATTTCACACTCCCGGTGGGTGCCTTCGTAGCTGAAGCCGAGTTTTTCCAGCAGGCGGCAGCTGCCGGCATTTTCCGTTTCCACCACGGCCATGATCCGGTGCAGGCGCAGTTCTGAGAAAGCATAGCGGATGATGGCCGGAAAACATTCACTCATGACCCCCATGCCCCAGTATTCCGGCAGCAGCCAGTAGCCGGCCTCCGTGCGGCGGTGGTTCCGCTCCAGGTGGTCAAACCCGCAGGCACCGATCAGTGTTTCCGGCACAGTCCGGTCGCAGATGCCCCACCAGATGCCGGTTTCGCTCACCAGCAGGTAATCGTACCAGTCCATCTGTACCTGTGTGTCTTCGTAGGTTTGGTAGGAAACACCGTAGTACCGGATCACGTCCGGGTGGGAGAGGCCCTCAAAAATCTTTGGTTTATCCGACGGCATAATCCGCCTCAGGATAAACCTTTCCGTTTGCAGCTCTGGAAACATACCCCTTGCCTGGAAAATGCGATATTAATAATACCATCCGTAAGAGCCATCCAAATTTTTCGGCGGGGCGTATAATAACACGGATTCCAGCCTGAGAACCGGGCAGCACCCCGCTGGTGCGCCTTTAGCTGATTTTTTCTTCTTTTTAAAAAGTACGAAAATAAACTGAAAACCGCCGTACGGGCAGCGGGAGGAAATATTTTGTTAAAGTTAAATAACAGCATGGACAAAAGAAGATACCAGCCGATCGGCAACTACGGCATTATCGGCAACCTGCACACGGTAGCACTGGTTTCAAGGGAAGGTTCCATTGATTTTATGTGTTTTACCCGGTTCGATTCCCCACCATCTTCGCTTCCCTGCTGGATGCAGATAAAGGCGGCTTTTTCCAGATCAGGCCGGAGGTGGAAGAAATGGACCACAAACAACTCTACCTGCCCGATACCACGGTATTGCTTACGCGGTTTCTTTCCGAGCAGGGGGTGGCTGAAATTATTGATTTTATGCCCACCAAAAGCGAGGAAAAAAACTGTGTGCTGGTGCGCAGTGTGGTGGCGCCCCGGGGGGTGATGCCGTTCCGGATGAGTTGCACACCGCGTTTCGACTACGCCCGGGCTGGGCACACCGTCAGCGGAAATTCCTTTGAAGTCACCTTTACCAGTCTGGGGCCGGACCAGACGGCTTTCCGGCTGCTGAGCACTGTGCCGATGACAATCGAAGGCAACGACGTATTCGCCGAATTTACGATAGGAGAGAAGCAGGAAGCGCATTTTGTGCTGGAGGCCCTTTCGGCCGACGCTCCGCGGGAGGGTCGCGAAGCGCTGTCTTTTTACACAACGGCCAGCTTTCATTCCACCGTAAACTACTGGAAGGACTGGATCGGAAAATCCAAATACTCCGGACGCTGGCTGGGCATGATAAACCGGTCCGCCTTGACGCTTAAGCTGCTCACTTCGCACCAGTTCGGGTCAGCGGTGGCGGCGGCTACCTTCGGTCTGCCGCCGGTGATTGGTGGCAGCCGCAACTGGGATTACCGCTACACCTGGATACGCGACGCCGCCTTTACCATGTATGCCTTCCTGCGGCTGGGACTGATGGAAGAAGCCGGCAGTTTTATGGGCTGGATCGAGCAGGAACTCGACGAGATCACGGAGCAAAACGAAACCCTGCAGCTGATGTACAAGCTCGACGGCAGCTCGGAACTCGATGAGCTGACCCTGCCCCACCTGGAAGGCTACGAAAAATCGTTTCCGGTCCGGATCGGCAACGCGGCCTATTCCCAGTTTCAGCTGGATATTTACGGAGAACTGATTGATTCTATTTACCTCTACAACAAATACGGCGGTCCGGTTACCTGGGCGTTCTGGCAAAAAATTGAAAAACAGATTGAATTTGTGGTCAATAACTGGCAAAAGCCCGATCACGGCATCTGGGAGGTCCGCAACCAGGAACGGGAGTTTCTGCAATCGAGGATCATGTGCTGGGTGGCCCTTGACCGGGCGATCCGGGTGGCCGATCAGCGGTCTTTTCCGTCGCCGGTGGACCGCTGGCGCAAGGTGAGGGACGAGATTTACCTGGATGTGTATAACAACTTCTGGAATGAAGAGCTGGGTGCATTTGTGCAGTCCAAGGGCAGTGATGTGCTGGATGCAGCGGCCCTGCTGATGCCGCTGGTCCGGTTTATCAATCCGTACGAACCCCGCTGGCTGTCTACCCTCCAGGCAATCGAGCGGGAACTGGTCACCGATACCCTCGTGTACCGGTACCGCACCGACCGCGGCGCAACGGATGGCCTTTCCGGTGAGGAAGGCACTTTTTCGATGTGTACCTTCTGGTACGTGGAGTGCCTCGCGCGGTCCGGATATGTCGAGAAAGCGCGGTTGTACTTCGAAAAAATGCTGGGGTACGCAAATCACCTCGGTCTGTTTGCCGAGCAACTGGGTCACCGGGGCGAACACCTCGGCAACTTCCCGCAGGCATTTACCCATCTGGGCCTGATCAGCGCCGCCATCGAACTGAACCGGAAGCTGGACGAAAGGAAAACCTAAAGCAGGAGGCGGGAAAGTTTCGCCGGCATTACCTTCCCCGGAAAGGAGGAAACCATCCTTTGGGCTGAGGCTTCACCTCCGGCTTATCCGGCGCGAACTGATGCCGGGTGCGCAGCACGTAATCCATTTCTGCGTTCACCGAAGCTACCGCTATCCTCGATTCGTAGATCATCAGCAGACTGGCGTACAGCAGCAGGCCGGCCCCGCCAATGCCCAATACTACCGGAATAAAGGTGTAATCAATGCCGGATGCGGCCACCAGCCCGATGGCAACGCTGGTTGATACAAACAGGCTAAGCGTAAAATACAGACTGGAAAGGGCTGTTTGCAACAGCCGGGACCGCCGGGAAGCCTGGCCTAACTGGTCAAAGAGCATGGATTTTTCTTCCGACAGCATGACCCCGGCCGGTTTTCCGCTGGCGAGGGAAGCAAACTTTTCGGATAGGCTGCGGGTGCGGTCAATAACCCGGCCCAGCCGCTGCGAAGTAGTGGCAATCAGGGAGCCGCTGGCCAGAATCAGCACGGCTGGCGTGATCATAGCCGATAAAATGGCCATTGTCGGAGATAGTTCGTTCATGTTTGGTTTGCAGAATGGTGAGTAGAAATAATTTTGCTTTGGATCACGGGATATCACGGGATATAATGATAGTCCTTAATTTCATAAACAATTGCAAAGCCTGCAACGTGCAACCAATCACGGTCAACTAATCACGGACAACGCATGAGAGCATTTGCGGACAAGGTAATCTGGATTACCGGCGCATCATCGGGCATTGGGGAAGCCCTTGCAATGGCCTTTGCCGCCGCCGGGGCCAGACTGGTGCTTTCCGCCCGGAGGGAAGGGGAGTTGCAGCGCGTGGCTGGTCAGACCGGATTGCCCGGCGAACAGCTGATGATTCTGCCCATGGACATGCGGCAAAGCGAAACTTTTCCGTATCAGGTGGCTATGGTGAAAAAGAAGTTTGGCCGCGTTGATGTCATGGTCCACAATGCCGGCATCAGCCAGCGGTCACTGGCCCGGGAGACCCTGGTGGACGTAGACCGTAAACTGATGGAAGTCAACTATTTTGGCCCGGTGGCTCTCACCAAGGCTTTACTACCCCTGATGACAGCCCAGGGAGGCGGGCAACTGGTTGTGGTCAGCAGCCTCGTGGGATATTTCGGCACGCCCATGCGTTCGGCTTACGCGGCCTCCAAACACGCCCTGCATGGCTTTTTCGAAGCGCTCCGGGCCGAGGAAAACGCAAACCGTATTGCGGTCACCATCATCTGCCCTGGCTATATCCGCACCAGCATTTCGGTCAATGCCCTGAATGAGAAGGGGGAGAAGCACAATAAAATGGATGAGGATCAGGAGAACGGCATTTCACCGGAAGAATGCGCCGGAAAGATACTGAAGGCCATTGCCGCCGGAAAACAGGAGGCGCTGATCGGCGGCAGGGAAGTAATGGGCGTATACCTGAAACGGTTCGTTCCCGGCGTTTTCTCCCGCATGATCAAAGGGTATAACATCAAAAGCCGATAACAAATAGCAAATAACAGATAACAAAGAGATCTTCACACGGCCACGCCCTGCTGCCGGAGCAGGAAGGCCCGGAGCTGTCCGTAATCATTGGCCATGTGGACAGAAACCTTTTCCCTTTTCAGGCAGGTTTCCAGTTGCGCCGGCACGGGTGGTATCTGCCCCGTAGCCAGTGCCACCGCCTCCGAAAATTTGGCCGGATGGGCCGTAGCCAGAATCACCGCGTGAGTTGCCGGGTGCATCTGCCGGTAACTGGTAGCGGCAAGGTAACCTACTGCGCCATGCGGATCAATCAGGTAACCGTACTTGTCCCACACTTCCCGGATGGCTTTCTGAGTCTGTTCATCCGTAAAACTGTAGCCGCTGACCCGGGTCTGCATCCCTTCCCAGGAATGACCAAACAGACACTGCATCCGGGCAAAGTTGCTGGGATCACCCACGTCCATTGCATTGGACAGCGTAGCCACCGACGGCCGGGGCCGGAAAGTACGGGTGGTCAGGTATTCGGGTACGGTATCATTGGCATTGCTGGCGGCCAGAAAAGACTGCACCGGCAATCCGGTTTGTTCGGCCAGCAGGCCGGCTGTCAGGTTGCCGTAATTGCCGCTGGGCACCGAAAACACGACTTCCGGGTTTGGTACCCTGCCGGCCAGTTGGGCATAGGCATAAAAATAATAGAAGCTCTGCGGCAGCAGCCGGGCAAAATTGATGGAATTGGCGGAGGTCAGGTACATCTCCTCCCGCAGGGTGGCGTCAGCAAAAGCGGTCTTGACCAGGCGCTGGCAGTCATCAAAGGTGCCGTCCACTTCCAGCGAAGTCACGTTGTGGCCCAGCGTAGAAAACTGGACTTCCTGCACCCGGCTCACTTTGCCGGAAGGGTAAAGAATAATCACTTCAATTCCCGGTACCTTGTAAAACCCCTGAGCCACGGCACTGCCCGTGTCTCCCGAAGTAGCCACTAATACGTAAACCTTCTTTTCGGTATCCTTCAGAAAATGCGCCATGATCCGCGACATGAACCGGGCCCCCACGTCCTTGAAAGCCAGCGTAGGGCCATGGAACAATTCCAGAATGTGCAGGTTGGGCTCCAGGCTCACCAGCGGAATGGGGAAGTTCAGCGCCTCCTCAATGATCTGCCCCAGCACCGGTCCCGGAATTTCCTTTTCTATAAACAGCCATGCCACGTTGCGGGCAATCTCCCGGAGGGAAAGGTCAGGAAGTGCCTGGAAAAAAGAGGCAGGCAGGGCAGGGATTTCTTCGGGCATGAACAACCCCCTGTCCTTTGCCAGACCATCAATAACGGCCTGCCGGAAATCAACGGGTAGAATTTGCTGATTGGTGCTGAAATACTGCATAGTGAAAGGTCGCCCCAATAAAAAGGGCATGGAAAGGTGCAAAAGGCCGTAAGGATAACGTTTTGACCCGGAAAATCAAAACCTTATTTTCCGCTTGCGGACGATTCGGGGCGGGGTCCCTGCTTCCCGGGAATGTTCCGGCTCTTGGTGCGGCGCTTCTTTTTCCGCAGGTCGTAAAGGGTACGGCACCGGACGGCCTCGCCAAATAGGACCAGCCCGGAGTTAAACGTCACCAGGCTGATGGTGCCGGCAATAAACCACCGGAAAAAGGGCTCTCCCGAGTGCATCAGATGGTTTGCCGTACCAAACAGGCACAGCCCCATGCCCGTCAGAATCAAACCGGTCGGTGCAAAGATCTGCCACCGCTTGTACAGCGACCACTTGGTTTTGACGACGGGCTGAGGCGGCACGGGCAGATTCATAACTATTCTGAAAATGAGCAGAAAAAATCACTGCCCGCAAGTATAAGCCCTCTTTCCAAACCAGACAAAGAGCAGTCCGGAAAAGCGTTAAAAAAAGATTTCGCGGGCCAGCCGGTAGGTATTGGCGTGGGCCTCTACAATATCGGCAACCCGCCGGGAGTAGCCGCCGCCCATGCTGGCCACCACTGGTATTTTGTGCCGGCGGCACCCCTCAAACACCAGCCGGTCCCGTTCCCGGCAACCGGCCACGGTCATGGCCAGCCGGCCCAGCTTATCGCTGGCCAGTACATCCACCCCCGACTGGAAAAAGATAAAACCTGGTTCGTGCGCGTCAATCAGCGCGGGCAGCGTTTCGCCGAGCCGGTGCAGGTAGGTTTTGTCGTCGGTGCCGTCGGGCAGCGGAATATCCAGATCCGACTGCTCCTTGTGCAGGGGATAGTTTTTCTCGCCGTGCATGCTGAAAGTAAACACCCGCGGCTCATTGCGGAAGATTTCCGCCGTCCCGTTGCCCTGGTGTACGTCCAGGTCTACCACCAGTACTTTCTGCACCAGATTCTTTTCCAGCAGGTAGTTGGCCGCAATGGCAATGTCGTTGAGCAGGCAGAATCCTTCGCCGCGGTCGGTAAAGGCGTGGTGGGTGCCCCCGGCAATGTTCATGGCAGCCCCGCTTTCCAGCGCATAAAGTGCCGCCTGTACGGTTCCGTCGGCAATCACGGTTTCGCGGTGTACCAGTCCGGCCGACAGCGGAAAGCCGGTTCTCCGGACCTCGCGGGGAGTCAGTTGCAGGGTACTGAGGCGGTGCCAGTAACCGGCAGTATGGGTGTTGGTGATGTATTTTTCCTTCAGTGGTTCGGGGGCAAAAAAATTATCCTCCGTAACCGTCCCTTCGTAGAGCAGCTGTTCGGGCAGAAGGGTGTATTTGTCCATCGGGAAACGGTGTCCTTCCGGTAAAGGATGCGCATAAACGGGAGACCAGGCGATTTTCAGCATAAAGCGTAATTACCGCCCTTTAACCCGTTTTGTCATTCTTTTGTTTGTCAGGGCGGTTATACCTGGGAGTAGTCTCCCTTCCACTGCCGGATTTTCTTCTTGATCTGGCGGGAGGATAACTTTTCCTCAGCAGCCCGCTCAGTCAGCGCAAGAAATTCGGCGTCACTGGCAAACCGCAAAGCCCGCATCTGCTTGATATTCAGCTTGGCTTCCAGTCCGTTAAATGTCTGGCCCGATAGGGTAAAGTACCGCTGGCGGAGTTCCAGCCGGATGGTGCGGTCCTGAAGCCGCAGGTCGTTGAGGCGGAGTACAATTACGGTAAGCGGCAGAATCAGACCCGGCATCAGGTTGAAGCCGGCCTGAGCCCAGTTTTTTTCCACAATACCAGTCTGGTAAAAAAAGTAAACTGCAAGCGCAAGGTAGGCAAGGCTGAGCGGCAGCAGGAGGTAGTGGTAAATCGGTTCGGTGCGGCGGTGGTTGTAATAACCCTGGGCTCTTCTGGGCATTCCCTTTGCGGTTACGTAATCGGGTAATTTAAATTCTTTGTAATATGCATTTGCCTCTTTTTCGACGGATATGCACTTTTTCCCGATAAATAATGCATCGGGGTAAACTCGTTTTTTACTCGTTTTGTTTCTGAACCTCAAACCTTTACATCTATGCCATCATTCGACATCGTAAACAAGATCGATGCGCAGACGCTGGACAATGCCATCAACAATGCTAAAAAGGAAATACTGAACCGGTTCGATTTCCGCGACTCCAGATCCACAGTTGAGCTGGATAAGAAAACGTCCACCATTCAGATCGTGACGGAAAATGATATGCGCGTCCGGGCCATTCAGGATACGATTATTACCCGCATGGCCAAGCAGGGACTGGATGCCAAAGCGCTGGATATGGGCGAGGAGCAGTATGCTTCCGGAAACATGGTCCGCAAAGACATCAAGGTGCGGGAGGGAATTGACAAGGAAGTAGCCAAAAAAATTGTGAAGATCATCAAGGATGCCAACCTGAAAGTGCAGGCCGCCATCATGGACGATCAGGTGCGGGTCACCGGCAAGAAAATTGACGACCTGCAGACAGCCATTGCCCACCTCCGCTCCGCCGACATTGGGCTGCCTTTGCAGTTTGTGAATATGAAAAGCTGAGTTTTCAATTGTCAGTTTATCAAAACTCTTTGCTGCCGTTTATGGTTAATCTGATATGGAAACGCAAATGACCGGTACCCGCGAAAAGATAAAAAAAGCTTATGTGGAGTACGTGCTGACGAAAGGCGTTCAGCCGCCTTCACCATATCTGCTGTCCCAGCTGCTGGAGATCAGTGAATCAGACTTTTACGCCGAATTCAACTCGCTGGAAGCCGTTCAGGCTGATCTCTGGCTTGGCTTCTTTGAAGAGGCAAGGGCCAAAACGGAAGCGCAGGAAGTGTATCCGGGTTATTCGGTGCGCGAAAAATTATTGTCCTTTTATTTTACCTGGATCGAAGTACTCAAGCGCAACCGCAGCTTTGTTCTTTTTGCCGCTAAAGGCCTGCGTCAGGGCGATGCCGCCAATGCGCAGCTGAGGCCTTTCCGCAGTGCCTTCAGGGATTTTGTGGGTGAACTGCTGCGCGAAGGAAGGAGCACCGGTGAAGTAGCAAGCCGTCCGCTGGTGATGGACCGGTACGCGGATGGTTTCTGGGTGCAGGCAGCATTTGTGCTCAACTTTTTCGTAAAGGACGGAAGCCGGGGCTTCGAGCAGACCGACGCTGCCATCGAAAAAGCCGTCAATACTTCCTTCGACCTTGTAGGGCCGTCGGCGGTAGATTCCATCCTTGATTTTGCCAAATTCCTGTACCAGAACCGCAATTGAGTATCAGGACATAAGTATTTAATACTGAGACAGGAGCTATTCCGTATGAAATATCAAAATAACATTCCTTCAACCAAGGTTGAACGGGCCTCCAAGTTTGTGAAGACTGGTTTTAAGGTGGGAGGGAACTATATCAGGCATTACGCCAAAAAGGCATTTGATTCCAGCCTCACGAGGGAAGATCTCCACGAAGACAACGCTGCCGATATTTATTCGGCGCTGAGTGAACTGAAAGGCAGTGCCCTCAAGGTCGCCCAGATGATGAGCATGGACCGCAACCTGCTGCCCCGGGCCTACACCGAAAGGTTTGCCATGGCGCAGTACAGTGCCCCGCCCTTGTCGGGTCCGCTGGTGGTGAAGACTTTTACCAGCTACTTCGGCAAAACGCCCCAGCAGATGTTTGATACCTTCAGCATGAACGCCGTGAACGCTGCCTCCATCGGGCAGGTGCACGTGGCAACGAAGGATGGTAAAAAGCTGGCCGTCAAGATTCAGTACCCCGGCGTGGCCCAGAGTGTGCGGTCTGATCTCAAAATGGTAAAGCCTTTCGCCGTGGCTCTCATGAACCTCAATGAGAAGGACATCGACAAGTACATGGATGAGGTCGAGACCAAGCTGCTTGAGGAAACCGACTACCGGCTCGAACTACGCCGTTCGCAGGAAATATCGGCTGCCTGCGCCCACATCGGGGGCCTTCGCTTTTCACACTATTACCCCGGGTATTCTTCCGAACGGGTACTGACCATGGATTGGGTGGAAGGCAAACACCTCGATGAGTTTCTGAAAACCAACCCTTCTCAGGAAGTCCGGGATAAGATCGGCCAGGCACTGTGGGACTTCTACGATTTTCAGGTTCACACCCTCCGGAAGGTACACGCTGATCCGCACCCGGGAAATTTTCTCATGCAGCCGGATGGTACCATGGGCGTCATTGATTTCGGATGCGTGAAAGATATTCCGGAAAACTACTATGTAAATTATTTCACGCTCATCAACCCTGATATTCTCTCAGATCCGGCGCTTACGGAGCAAACCTTCTTCGGGCTTGAGTTTCTGCACGATGGAGATACCCGGGAAGAGCGACAATTTTACATTGAGCTTTTCCGGGAGATGATTGTCCTGCTCGGCAAGCCCTTCCACGAGGAGGTCTTTGACTTCGGCAACCAGGCCTATTTTGACCGGGTATTCGAATACGCAGACCGGTTGTCGAAAATGAAGGAGCTGCGGGAGTCAAGGGTAGCCCGGGGCTCTAAAGATGCCCTGTACATCAACCGTACCTATTATGGCCTTTACGCCCTGCTCAATCAGCTGGGTGCCCGGGTGCGTACCAGCAGCCCCGGCTGGATATGGCAGCTTCAGGCAGGAATTGAGAAATAAAAAGCCGGGGCCGGCACTCAGCACCAGCCTTAAGTAGCTGCGAAATAAGAACGGGAGACAAAAGAGCCTGTGCTCTCTGGTCTCCCGCAGGTAGCTGATGGGAAAGTATTGCCTGTTATCTTGCTTTGTCGTCCTTCACCCTTCTGACGAGCGGCTCGGTAATAACGGGCTTTTTAGTGGAGTCGGGCTTATCTCTTTTTGCCGGGTCCGGCGGAGTAATTTCATCATTTTTGGGCTTTGCTTCTTCCTTCCTGGTATCCGGGGGGCTGGTTTTGCTGGCAGCCTTCGCTTCAGTCTCCTTCTTTGTTTTGGCTTCCTTCCCTTCCGGCTTTGGCATAAAATTCAGATCACGCATGTACTTTTCAAAATTTTCAAGGTTCGGGCGCTGCGGCACACCGGGCGACAAGTATTTCTCCATCACCAGCGAGGCAATTGGTGCGGCGACTACCCCACCAAAACCGGCGTTTTCAACGTAGCAGGCAATGGCAATTCTGGGATTGTGCTTGGGGGCGAAGGCAATGAAGGCAGCGTGATCCTTTCCTTTCTTGTTTTCAGAGGTGCCGGTTTTGCCGCACACGATATAGTCTTTCATGATGGCCAGGCGGGCCGTACCGGCTTTTACCACATCTTCCATCCCATCAATCACTACCGAAAAATGAGTGCTGTCCACGCCAACGTAATTAGGCGTGGTAAACTTGGGATCTATTTTGCCTTTGCCAATTGCTTTGATCAGGTGAGGGGTAAAGTAGTGTCCCCGGTTGGCGATAATAGCCGCCAGATTGGCCATTTGTAAAGGCACTACTCCCAACTCTCCTTCGCCGATTGCCATGGAATACCAGTTGGAAAATTTCCAGCTGCCTCTGCCATACACGCGGTTGAAAAAGGAAGTATCGGGCACAAACCCGCGCTTTTCGTTGGGAAGGTCCATACCCAGTGTGCGTCCAAAACCAAACCTGCCGATGGCATCCCTCCAGCGCATAAGTCCTCTTTCAGAATCTTTGAAGGTATTGCCGGTTTCGTTATGATAGATATATTGACGGAATGCCTGGTAAAAATAAACGTTGCATGAAAACTGGATGGCATTATGCAGGCCATTGTGATTGCCGCCGTGATGGTGGCAACCCATAGGGCCAACGTCTGGCAGACGGGCCAGGGGAGTTAAAGAACCTTGTTGCAGGCCAACCAGTGACTGCACCAGCTTAAATATGGAACCTGGCCGGTACACGGCCTGAATGGGCCGGTTATAGAGTGGAATAAGGGGGTCTTTCTGCAGGGGCACGAAATTCTTCATGATGTCCCGCCCGGTGAGCTTATTGGGATCATAGGAAGGGTAGACACCATGCAGAGAATTTCTCCGGTAGAAGGATCAATGGCCACAATGCTGCCGATCTTGTTCTGCATCAGTGATTCGGCGTACTGCTGGAGTTCGAGGTCAATGGACGAGATCAGCGTCTCGCCGGGTACTGAGAGGGTATCGTATTCCCCGTTCTTGAAGGAGCCTTTCGTTACGCCTTTTACATTTTCCAGCACGTACTTAACGCCCCGCTGGCCCCGCAGTATACTTTCGTAGTATTTTTCAAGTCCGCTGACGCCGATGTAATCACCTGTCTGGTAGTAAGGCTCCGGCTGGCTTACCAGTTGCTTTTTGTTGATCTCACCGATGTAACCCAGTGAGTTGGCCAGGGACTGGTGCGGATACGACCGGATGGTGCGGGAGGTATAGGAGAAGCCGGGATAATCGATCAGGCGGTCCTGAATGCGGGCAAAATCAAAGGTGGAAACCTGCTTGAACAGAGTATAGGGTTTCAAAGGGGAGGCGCGGCCCTCCCGCCGGTCTTTGCGGTAGGCCAGCATCAGGGTATCCATCTGCCCCTTAGTGATGCCCATATCGCGGCAGAACTTCAGGGTATCAACAATCCTGGTTTTTTTGGGGATAAAGGGAAATATCGAAAACGGGGCCGTTAATAACCACCAGCTTGCCGTTGCGGTCAAATATCTGGCCGCGGTGGGGTATTCAACTCTTTGATGACGTTGTTGTCTGCTGCATACTTGTACTGACGTTGTTGTCTGCTGCATACTTGTAGCTTCCGTCCAGTACCTGCAGGTAAAACAGACGAATCAGAAAGACAATGCCGATGGCAATGAATATGCCCTGAATTACAAATTTTCTTTCCTCTTGCATGGAGAAAGCTCCGGTAAAGCGGTTGATGTCCTGTGCCTGGAAGGTTTGCTCTGGTGGGTAAAACCAACGCAGGTACTATGAGTAAATATAAATAACTTGTACAGAATCACTATTGCTTCAATTACAAAAACTATGCTCCTGTAAGGTCAGTACAATGATTGTGCTGAACTGCTTTGAAATCCGCCCGGAAGTGCAGAAAATGAAGTTTATTTCCGGAAGTATTGCAATATCAGTAACAGAGTTCCGGTAAATAAAGTGCTGCAGACTGCTTTTATTGCAGCGTGCCAGAACAGGTTCAGATTGCTGGCCTCAATAAAGAAAAGAGCCGCATGGTGGATGAAAATCAGCGTAATGGCGTAAGGAAGAAACCAGTCAAGCCCCATCGTTTTGACGGAAATGTTCGTGCTGACTTCGTAGCCCCCGCGAGGCGTAATCAGTCCGGATGATCTGCGGACGCAGAAAGGCGATCAGCACTGATGCTGCCGCGTGGATACCTGTGGTGTCGTAGAACAGATCCACCAGCAGACCGGTGCAAAACGCGAGGAAAAGGATCAATACTGATCCGGTCTCCAGAGGGAGGAGCAGGATAAAACCTACGTAGATAAAACAGAAAGCCGTGTCGAACAACACGAAATTCCGTACCAGCAGAATCTGCGCAGCAACAAAAAGGAAGAAGTTGACAAACTGAAGTGTGACATCTCTACTGTTCATCGTAGTGTACCGGTATAGTGGCTTTCTCCAGGGAGTCTTGTTCGGATTTGAAAAAATTCTCAATCACGTACACGTAAGAAAGCCGGTTGAAATTGACGGAAAGATTCAGGTCCATATCGTAGAAGGTTTCCGTGCCGTTGTTCCGTGCCTCGTCAATGGTGCCCACCATCACGCCCTGGGGAAAAATCGAGTTGTAGCTGGACGTAACTACCGTATCGCCCTTCTGCACGGCAATGTGCCGGGAATGTACAGCAGGCGGATCTTGCCGGCATCCCGGCCGTCCCACTTGGCGGTACCGATCTGGCCGTTCTTCAGCAGCTGCGACGACACCTGCATGTCCATGTTCAGCAGGGAAACAAGAGTAGCATAATGCTCTGAGCAACTCTTGACCACTCCTACCACACCTTCGGGAGAAATAACGCCCATGCCCGGCTTGATGCCATCAAGGCTACCCTTGTCAATGGTGAGGTGATTATGAGAGTAGCGGGTGGTATTATTGATAACGCGGGCGGCAACGAAACGAAATTGCTTTGCGAGTGCCGAATCAAGCCGGTAGCCCTCAGGTGCCTTCTGTTTGTTCAGACTCAACTGGGAATACTGGATGAGCAGCCGGGCGTTCTCTTCGGCCAGCTGGCGGTTGGCTTCCTTCAGGTGCAGGTAGTCGGTCACTTCCCGCTGGGTTTTCAAAGCCCTGGCCGTGTAGGCATTGGAGGAGTTGAAAAAAGCTGCACCCTGATACGTGTTGTTCTTTATGATCAGCCACCCGCAGACAACTTCCAGCAACACGAAAATCAGGAAAGCCCGGTATCTGTATAAAAATTGAAATAATCCGTGCATGCCGTACGGAGTTGGGGAGTTTAGGAGTTGGAGAGTCGGGGAGTTGGGGAGTTCAGGAGTTGGGGAGTTCAGGAGTAGTCAGATTGTCAGAACTGATAGCGGAATACAGCTATCTGTTCCCGAAGCCTTGTACCCATAAACTCACAAACCCATAAACCCTCAAACTCCGTTAACTCATCAGCACTGCCCGGAAGGACTTGATATTTTTCAGCGCCATGCCGGTACCTCTTACCACAGCCCGCAGCGGATCTTCGGCCACGTGGATGGCAAGTTTGGTTTTGGCGGCCAGCCGCTTGTCCAGACCACGCAGCAGCGCGCCGCCGCCGGTCAGGTGAATTCCGTTGGTGTAAATGTCGGCCGATAATTCCGGGGGAGACATTTCCAGCGCCTTCAGAACCGCTTCCTCAATTTTGGAGACGGACTTGTCGAGCGCATAGGCAATTTCGGAGTACGAAACCTTGATCGTTTTTGGAATACCCGTCATCAGATCGCGGCCCCGGATTTCGTAATCAGCGGGAGGCGCATCGAGTTCGGTAAGGGCAGAACCCACTTCAATCTTCACTTTCTCGGCCGACCGCTCTCCGATCAGCAGGTTGTGCTGACGGCGCATGTAATCGAGAATGTCTTTGGTAAACACGTCGCCGGCCACCCGGATCGACTGGTCGCACACGATGCCCGAAAGGGCGATTACCGCAATTTCAGTGGTACCACCGCCGATGTCAACGATCATGGAGCCTACCGGCTGCTCGATGTCAATTCCGATCCCGATTGCCGCAGCAATGGGTTCGTAGATCATGTACACTTCCTTGGCACCAGCGTGTTCGGCGGAATCCTTTACGGCCCGCTTTTCCACTTCCGTAATGCCCGAAGGAATACAGATCACCATACGATGGGAAGGGGTAAACAGCTTGCTGCCGGTTTCAATCATTTTGATCATCCCCCGGATCATCTGTTCCGCGGCGGTAAAGTCGGCAATTACCCCGTCTTTCAGCGGCCGGATGGTTTTGATGTTTTCGTGGGTCTTTTCGTGCATCTGCATGGCTTCTTTGCCAATGGCCAGCACGCGTCCGGAGGTTTTATCAATCGCGATAATGGATGGTTCGTCCACTACAATTTTGTCTTTGTGGCTGATCAGGGTATTGGCAGTACCAAGGTCAATGGCTATGTCGCTGGTCAAAAAGTTAAATACTCCCATGAGATATAAGGCGGTGCGCTCAGTTGAAGGATTGTTCGGTGATCGAAATTACCACTTTATTATGGTAAATTTTTTGCGCAAATGTACGGACAGAAAATTCCCCTGCGTAATCGGAAAGAAATAAATTATTCCTTTTACAATATTAAAGGAACTTACACTTTGCCGGTGGAAACAGCGCCTCCAGGGGGTTTACTTTTTTCAAATCAGTTCTGTGCAGATACGGTGCCGAATTGTATTGTAAGCCTTGATTTTCAATAAGTTATTTCGGGCAGGGTAAACCAGCCGCTGGCTTCCCGTCCGATGGCCCGAAGGAGAAAGTTGTCTTTTGGAAAGGTTTTATCACATTTCCTGAAATCAGCCGGGAATTGCACAAATGGCAGCGCCGGAAAATCACCAGAGCACAACGGGCTCCGGTGAGAAGCCTGCCGGTTAATGCCGGAAGTGCCGGATGCCGGTGAAGACCATCGCCATTCCGCTGGCGTTGCAGTAGCGGATGGAGTCGGCATCCCTGACCGAACCGCCCGGCTGTACCACCGCCGATATTCCCACTCCGCGGGCAATTTCCACGCAATCCGGAAATGGGAAAAAGGCGTCGGAAGCCATGACACTGCCATTGAGGTCAAAGCCAAAAGACCGGGCTTTTTCAATGGCCTGCTTCAGGGCATCCACCCGGGAAGTCTGGCCGACGCCGCTGGACAGCAATTGTCCTTCCCGGGCCAGTACAATGGTATTGGATTTGGTGTGCTTGGCGATTTTGGCGGCAAACACCAGTGACCTTTTTTCTGCTTCGTCCGGCTCCCTTTCCGTAACCGTCCGCAGGTCGGCCACCGTTTCGGTGCGGTCGTCTTTATCCTGACTGATTACCCCGTTGAGCAGGGTTTTAATCATTTTATGGGGCAGCGCCGTATGTTTGCGTGTCAGCAGAATCCGGTTCTTTCTGGATGACAAAAGTTGCAGTGCTTCGGGCCGGAAGGAGGGGGCAATCAGGACTTCAAAGAAAAGTTTGTTCAGTTCTTCGGCCACGGCAAGGTTTATCTCCTGATTGGTGGCAATGACCCCGCCAAAAGCCGAAACCGGATCGGCCGAAAGTGCCTTCAGATAGGCCTCCCTGGCATCGGCACCGGTGGCCACGCCGCAGGCATTGGTATGCTTGATGATCGCAAAAGCCGTGTCGCCGGCAAATTCATTGATCAGCATTACGGCCGCGTCCACATCTACTAAATTGTTGTAGGAGAGTTCTTTGCCGTTGAGTTGCTCAAACATCGCTTCAAGGTCGCCGTGGAACCAGCCTTGCTGGTGGGGATTTTCGCCGTAACGCAGTTTCCGGCTGCCCGACAGGCTCAGCCGGAAGGCATCAACGGAGTGACCGGCGTTGAAATACCCGAAAATGGCCGAGTCATAGTGGGACGTGACGGAAAAGGCATAGGCGGCAAAAAGTTTACGGTCGGCAAGGTCGGTAAAGCCGGATTTTTCCTGCAGCAATTGCTCCAGGTTCCGGTATTTTTCCCGCGAAGCGACGACCAGTACATCCCTGTAGTTTTTGGCCGCCGCCCGGATGAGTGAAATACCGCCGATGTCAATTTTTTCGATAATGTCCTCTTCAGCCGCTCCTGATGCCACCGTATCCTCAAACGGGTACAGGTCCACCAGCACCAGGTCAATGGGCGGAATGTCAAATTCCCGGATCTGCTGTTGGTCGCCGGCGTCTTCCCGCCGGGACAGAATGCCGCCGAAAATCTTGGGATGCAGGGTTTTTACGCGGCCCCCAAGGATGGAAGGGTAGCCGGTAACCGATTCAACGGCGGTAACGGGTATGTTCAGTCCGGCAATGAAATCGCGGGTGCCGCCCGTGGAATAAAGCTGTACGCCTTGCTGGTGCAGCAGCCGGACGATGGGTTCGAGTCCTTCTTTGTGGTAAACGGAAAGCAGGGCAGACTGGATTTTCTGGGTAGACATCAGTTGAAAAGTTGAATTTTTATGTGGTTGAATTGCTGCATGGCTGCATGGTTACATGGTTGTGTGGAGTACAGAACCATGCAGCCATGCAATCATTGATTAAGGACCAGCTTTTCTATGGCGGCCGGAAAATGTTCGTGTTCAAGCGACTGCACCTTGCGGGCCACGTCTTCCGGAGTGTCGCCGGGAGCTACCGGACACTGTGCCTGCAGCACAATCCGTCCTCTGTCGTATTCTTCATCAATCAGGTGGATGGTAATGCCGGTAAACTTTTCGCCGGCGGCTACCACGGCCTCGTGTACTTTCGTGCCGTACATGCCCTTGCCACCATAGGCAGGCAACAAGGCCGGGTGAATGTTTACAATCCGCTCCGGAAAAGCCTTGATCAGGTTCTCGGGCACCAGCCACAGGAAGCCGGCAAGTACCACAAAATCAATGTTAAAAAACTGCAACTGCTCCAGCAGCCCGTCGGACTGGTAAAACTGGGTGCGGTTAAAAACGATAACCGGAATGCCCAGCTGGCGGCCCCGTTCAATTACCCCGGCCGCCGGGTTGTTGGTCAGGATCAGGCTTACTTCAATCTGTGGATGATCCGCAAAGTATTCCGCTATCCTTTGCGCATTACTGCCCGAACCGGAAGCGAATATGGCAATGTGATGCATGAAGGTTAATTGATAATTGGAAATGAGAAACAAAAGACGGGTCTTGCTTCTGCTGCCAGGCGGGTCAAAGTTGCAAAAAAAGCCTGACGGATACGGTCGCCAGGCTTTGGAAATAGTGCAATTCCGATAAATCTTAATTGTCAATACAGCTCCCGATGCCGGCTTGCCGGAGAAAGCCAGTCCGCAAGGTGACAAAGGACGCGTTTAATACCTTGATTATCAGAATAATTGATTTTATAACAAACAATACATCAACTACCTGATTCAATCAGCTAAGTGTACCGCCAACCCGTTCCAGAAGGGCTTTCGTTTTGCGGATTCCTTCGTCTTCGGGAAGTTTGCTGCCTTCGTACTCCACCCCGATAATTCCCCTGAAGCCGGCATCCTTCACGATCTTCAGCATCCGGGCGTAGTCCGTGTGAATTTCGTTGCCCTTTTCGTCGAAATCATGGCTTTTGGCGCTTACCCCCTTCGCAAACGGCATCAGTTCTTTGGTGCCCTTATAGCGGTCATATTCCTTCACGCAACCATCCTGACTTCTCTGGATGCAGAAATTCCCAAAATCAGGCAGCGTACCGCAGTTTTTCAGATTGACCCCTTTCATGACTGAGGCCAGCCAGGCACCATCCGAAGAGTAACCGCCGTGGTTTTCCACTATTACGTTGATGTTCTGTCTGGCGGCAAACTCCGAAAGGCTTCTGAGGCCGTCAATGGCGGCTTTCTTCACTTCTTCGGCCGTGCCTTCACCGGCAGCATTCACCCGGATCGTTTTGCAGCCCAGAAATTTGGCCGCATCCACCCAGCGATAGTGGTTTTCGACGGCTTTGGCCCGCTTCGCCTTGTCCGTGTCGCCGAGATTGCCTTCGCCGTCAATCATGATCAGGTGATTGCGCACCCCATTGTCGTTGCAGCGTTTCATGAGTTCTTTCAGGTAGGCAGTATCCCTGGCCTTGTCCTTAAAAAACTGGTTTACGTACTCGACAATGCTGATTCCGAAGTCTTTTTTTGCCTTCACCGGGAAGTCAAGATTGGTCATTTTCCCGCCGAAGAGGGATTTGTTGAGTGACCACTCGGCAAGAGAAATTTCGAAAAACATTTTGTCAGGAGCAGCCAAAGCAGATGTGGCCGGCAGCGCCGCAAACAGGCCAAGGCCGGCAGAAAGCTGGCCTGCCTGCTTCAGGAAGTCTCGTCGGGATGAATTCATGTCTGATTAAAATTTAATATTACTCCGGAAAAATAGCAAAATACAAAGTTGCTTCCAGTAATGCCAGCTCCTTTTCCGGAAACCTGCCCGACAACCGGCCGTAAAACGGGTGGTAAATCAAAAAAGAACCGGCAGTTACCATGAAATTAAGGCACATCGGGTACGCTTGCATCAATATACAGATCGAACGGACCACCAACCGGACTTTCCGGCTGGCCAAACTCTCAGACGACCAGGTCATACAGACCGCGGCGCTGAACTTTGCGGCTTTGCAGGAAATCCTGAAGTGGAACCTGCAACACGGAATCCGCCTGTTCCGGATCGGCTCATCCATTGTACCTTTTGCGTCCCACCAGAATTTTTCCCTCGACTGGGTGTCGGCGTTCTCCGGTGAGCTGGCCACTATCCGGCAGTACGCGCAGCAAAACAGTATGCGGCTGTCTATGCACCCTGGTCAGTATACGGTGCTCAATTCGCCCAATCCCAAAACCCTTGCCGATTCGGTGCGTGAAATCGAATGGCAGGCGCGGCTGATCAGTGAGGTGGACCCGGAACAAGGCGTTATTGTGCTCCACATCGGCGGGGCCTACGGAGACAAGGGAAAAGCCATTGACCGGTTTGCCGAAAACTTTCACCATTACCTGAGCGACAATGCCCGGAGCCGGCTGGTGATTGAAAACGACGATGTGACCTTTACCCTCGACGATGTGTTTTCGCTGCATGAAATGACGGGCTGCCCGATTATATTCGACATTCTGCACCACAAAGCCAACCACTACGGCGACGACTGGACGGAAGAAATGGTGCCGAAACTGGATAGAGTAGTCAGCACATGGAAGGGAAAAGTACCCAAGATCCACCTGTCCTCGCCGAAGGAAGGCTCCCGGACATCCCACGCGGACTACATTGAACAGAACGATTTTGAAGAATTGCTCAACTGGATGGAGCAGATCAGGCCCGGCGAACCGTTTGATCTGATGATTGAAGCCAAGCTGAAAGACAAAGCGGTACAGGCCCTCTCCTGCGAATTGTTCAGCCCGGTAATACCGCTGCCGGAGGGAGCCTCTGCCGGGGCAGGAGGATAGTCTGTCCGGGTTCAGCGGAGGGATGCGTGGCAGTGCACCGGCCCTGATGCCCGCAGCCTTCTTCTCCCGATCCATCCGGAGCTGCTTTTATCTCCTTTTGTTTTCCAGTTCAAAAAGACCTCAGCAGGCAGCCGGGTTAATCAGACATCACTGCCTGAACCCTTTGGAAGGGTTTTGCCGTAAGAAGAGTGTTAAGGGAATGTTAAATTACGATTATTATATTTACCCTCCCGCTTTCCTGAAGTTGAGCCACTTTTAAGTTGAGCCACTTTCCAAATTTTCAACCTATAAAGCCGATACGGTGATTGAACAGTATTCAGTACCCAAAAGCCGCCAGTCAAACAAAGCCGGGCTTGTTGTAAATGGGCATCCTGCCTCAGTTGCCCGGACGTTTATGACTGTAATCGGTTTTTTGTTCATTCTGAACATGATCGGGATTTACCTTAAAATAGTACGCAGGGTAGAATCCGCTACGGTTAACACCTGGTTTGCCTTTTTCGATTTGAACACAGAGGCCAATGTCCCTGCCTTCTTTAATTCCTTTCTGCTGCTCTTTACCTCTTTCCTGTTGTTTGCGGTTGCCTGGCAACAGCGGCAGGAGCGGGACCGGACAGCGTTGCAAAACGTAGTATACTGGAAGTTCCTTGGGTTCTGCTTCCTGTTTCTTGCCATTGACGAGGCCGTGGAGTTTCACGAGTGGCTCGGTCTGCTGATCAAAGTTGTCTTCGCCGGGTCATTTTCATTCTCAGGTGTATTTTATTACGCCTGGATCATCCCCTATGCACTCCTGTTGCTGGCAGGCTTTCTGTTTATCAGAAACTTTCTCTTTGGTTTACCGGCAAGAACAGGAAACCTGTTTATTCTTTCCGGCATTTTGTTTGTAGGCGGAGCGATTGGACTCAGGATGCTGGAGGCCCGTCACGACGACCTGATGCCAACCTTTGATTCTCCGGAGGCACTTTATTTTTCCTTGCTGTACAGCATCGGGGAAATCCTGGAGATGACCGGTATTACTCTTTTTATTTATGCCCTCCTGAAATTTATGGCTTCCTCTAAAAATCTGCTGGAATTCCGTTTTGGCGGTTCCGGCAAGGCAGCTTAAATCTTGCTTACATATTGCGTGCATTGACGGTAGAGGGCCTGTACCAACCAGAACTATTAAAAACAGTCTTCATGCACATTAACATTTCCGGCCGCCAGATTACCAGTTTACCCGTAATTTTATTCTGCATCAATCTTTTCTTCCTGGCAGGTACTTATCTGTCGGGCAGTTATTTTACCGCTCAAGGCTGGGATGGCCCCCCATCATTTGAAAAAAATATAATGTATCAGTTAAATCTGGGGCTGGAAAACGTAGCTGCCACCTGGTATTCATCCATGCTGCTGCTGACCACCGCCGTTATGGCAATCATTTGTTTTTTTGCAGACCGAAAGGCAAAAGGGTGTCGACCGTCGGTGTTAAGTTATGGCTGGCTTATCTACGCGCTGCTATTTGCGCTTCTTTCGTTTGATGAAATGGGCTCTTTCCATGAATACTTCGGCAAAGAAGCCTACAGCAATAAGCCGGAGAGCGTTTCATGGCTTGCCAAATACGGAGGGCTGGTGATTTTCTTCATCCTGATCGGGGTAGTGGTTGTTTTTATGGCTGGCTTTGGGCTGTTTCACCTCCGGCACACTCCATGGGCATTTGCGCTGGTTGCCTGTGGGGTGCTTCTTTTTCTGAGCCTTCCGGTGCAGGAGCACCTTGAATGGAAGTCCTATTATCACCTGGAAAAGGACAGACCCGTCCTTTTGCTCCTGATTGAAGAAGGAAGCGAACTCTTCGGAACACTTTGTTTTTTGCTTGCAGCAACCGTTTATGCAGTTTCTGCTACCCGGAGCCGGCTCAATGGGGAGGACCCTTATTCGATAAAACTTTCTTACCCGGTCAGTGGCAAAACCGTACAATCATTTTTACTGCCGGGTCTTACCGGCATGGGGATCATGCTGATTGTATTCAGGTTTACAATCGGTGAAGCCAGTGGTGCCGATACGGGAATTCCCGAAAGCTGGATGCCCAGTGCAACTGCCTTCGTGGTGTTTTTAATTTGTACGTATCAGTTTCTCAAGTTCCGCCAGAGCGGAAGCGGTTATTCCATCTCTTACGCCGCGCTGGCTGTGTATAGCCTTACAATATCGGTTTATTGCGGCAGCAATCTGTATGGTTCCGGAGGGCAATTGCTGGGAGATAAATTGAGTCTGATCATTCTTCTGATGCAGGTGGTGGCGGGATATATATTGTTTATGAAGATCAAAACGACCTTCCCCCGCCTCGGAATCATTGCCTGGATGGTCTTTATGGCAATTGCCTTCAGTTTCGGCAAAGATTACTTTGCTGAGCTGACGTTTATCGCCTTCTCCTTCCTGTTGATAGCGCTAACAGAAAATGAAGTGAGAGATATTAATCTGGCAGAGGCCCCGGTAAAAAAACAGATTGTAAAGATTTCCTGACAGAGCTATGGCAAAATATGCCTCTTAACCAGTAGGAACGATCCGCTCTTTCTACCTGCCCTGGGCGGAACCAGTTGGTTCTGGTTTTTTCGTTAAACTGATCCTTTCCCGAATCCTTTTTTCATTTTATGGCTGGTCATGTCTGACTAAGCCAATATCCTATTTCAGGCATTTACGTTGGAGTAGTTAAAATCAATAATACCGGAAAATGAAAAAAATAATTTACCTGGCAGCGCTGACCGGGGTTACGCTGACGGGCTGCGAAAAGCGGCGCGATGCAGCAACCGAACTGACTTCGCCCGAATTCTCAGGCACCCAGGTGGGAGGCAGTCAAACCGCTGATGGACTGGAACGGCGGCGGTCATCCCACCTTGATTTTCAAAAGGCAGTAGAGTTGTACGGTCAGAAAAAATACGCCGATGCCGGGGATTTTCTGCGGCAGGGAAATGCCTCCCTGAAAGGCGAATTGCACACTGTCAGCGGTGACCTGAAAAGCGACGCCGTTGAGGTGGTGCGTGAAATAACGCTGCTGGTCGGGAAGGTGAAGGATGGAAAAGTAGCGTCAATGGATGCCCTGCGAAAACCCCTGGGGGAGGCCCAGCGTATAGTGGCAGTCAATTATTTCCGGCAGGTTCAGGATAATATCGATAGTCAGCCGCCGGATGAAATTTCACATCAGGTGAATCTGGGTCTGGAGGCAATGGAAAACAGCTTTCAGTACGGAAATGCCCAGAATCAGCAAAACCTCCAGCCGGTCATCTCCGAAACCCGGGAGATGGTCAACAATGCAGAAAACATAAACCGCCAGCAGCTGTCTGCTCAGTTGCAGAAACTGACTGGTTCGGTCCCGGGTCCGGGGGCTCAGCCGCAGGCAGGTCGCTGATAAGCTCGGTGTTTTGCTCCGCTTCGTTGCCGCAAACCGGACGGGAATGGGTTTTCTGTCCGGTTTGTAAAAATTTTATCTTACTATAATTTAAAAAATTGTACTTTAACCAGGTACCGGCACCTGAATTATCCGGAAAAGCTCTATGGGAAAAAAACTACTTTACCTGACATTTCTGGTTTGGGCAACACTGGCAACTTCCCATCGTGGATATGCCCAGTTGAGAGCCAATGAGTTCACCGTTTCCCGCAAAGCTGAGATCAGTCTGCAGGGTGAAGGCGGTAATTACCGGTATACCATCGACCGGCTGGAAGGACGGTTCAACCGCCAGTTGAAGAGATTCGAGTTCCGGATGCCCATGGGCGGAGTGCGGTCAGACCGGAACCCGGCTGATCTTTCGGTCCTGAAAAGCATTTTCCTCTTCAGTCCCGATGCCATAATCGGGCAGAACGACCTGGTGCAGTTGTGGGTATACGTACCCGACAATACCCGCAATTTCAATGAATACCGCAATGCGCGGACCATCACCCTGCCAGCCGATCTGATCGTGAACGGCAACACCTACCGGACGCCAGTGGACATGAACCTTTTTTACAGCGCCGGCACACTCAAATACGGGCTGGACCTGAACATGAGAACACCCCTTGAAACGGCCTCCGGTAACTCCCTTGCCGGTAATGCAGGCCGCAAACTACAGGTGCTCGTGCGCGACTCTGAGATGAATATTGCCTACACCGAATAAGTAGTTATTGGTTATTAGTTGCTCGTTGTCCGGTTGTCAGTGCATTCATAACCACGTTTTTACCGATAATCATATCCTGAACGGATATCTCCCGGATACTTAACCAATAACGAATAACCGATAACTAAACCGCCGATCACCCTCATCGCCCTGCTCCGGTAACCTCCAGCATGGCCTGGGCTTTGAGCAGACATTCCTCATATTCCTGTTCCCCCCGCGCATCATAAGTGATGGCACTGCCCGCCTGGAAGGAAAGATACCGGGTAGCCTGGTTGTACAGAATACTGCGTATCACGACGTTAAAATCAAAATCACCATCCGGGGTAATGAACCCGGCGGCACCCGAATAGAGTCCGCGCCGGGTATCTTCATACTGGTCAATCAGCTGCATCGCCTGGATTTTGGGAGCCCCGGTCATGCTGCCCATGGGAAATGCATTGCGGATTGCCTCCGTAAAACTGACCTCCGGCCGCAGCGTGGCCGAAACGGTCGAGATCATCTGGTGCAGCCGGGCGAAAGTATACACCCCAAACATCTCTTCTACCCGTACACTTCCCGTCTGCGCGCTCCGGGCCAGATCATTCCGCACCAGGTCCACGATCATCATATTTTCGGCGCGTTCCTTTTCGTCGTGAAAAAGGCGGTCTTTTATGGCCTCGTCTTCACCGGCATCCTTTCCCCGGCGGGCCGTGCCCTTAATGGGCTGGGAGAGAAGACGGGTGCCGGTTTTTTTCAGAAACCGCTCCGGAGACGCGCAGATCAGGTAATGATCCGCCGTTTTGCCGAAAACCGAAAAGGGCATCGGGGATTTGCCGTTCAGGGCCCGGTAAACTGCCAGCGGGTCAATGGAGGCATTTTCGGCAAAGAACTCCATGCAATAATTCAGTTCGTATATATCCCCGTCCAGGATGTGTTCCCGGATTTTTTCCACAGTCCGCAGGTATTGTTCCCTTGTAGTGCGCGGTTGGAGAGAAATGCCCGAAACCGGATCAGCGGCAGTGATTTGCGTCCCGGTGATTTCCGTAAACACCTCTGAAGGATTACTCAAAGAATGAATGTGTACCTGATGGCCGGGGCCGAAAAAGACCAGGTGCCGGGGAACGTAAAAGCAGGAAGGCGGAAACCCCAGCGGATCTTCATGGCGGCTTTCCAGCGCCTCGATCTCGTTTTTCAGATCATAAGACAGGTAGCCGATCAGCCAGTCACGGTTTTGCTCAAAAAATGCCTGCAGGTCGCCGAAAACATTGCCGGGCACTGTCGGGCAATGCTTTGCCACGCCGGCTGCCAGCATCTCCGGAAAACCGCCGTGGGGGTATTGGATGCCGTTGTCGGTGAAATAGTGAAAATGGGAATGGTGGCGGGCCCAGTGCAGTGCCTGAGAACGGAATAAGGCAGTATCCTCAACGGCAAAGGTGCATACATGTCGCGTGGGCATGGGGCAAAGGTAGCCGCTTTTGGCATCCTGAGCAGTTTTTAATGTAACTTACGGGCATGAAAAGAGCTCTCTTCATCGACCGCGACGGTACCATCATTACCGAACCTCCCGACGAGCAGATTGATTCGCTGGAAAAACTCGAATTCCTGCCCAAAGTCCTTTCCAACCTGCGCAAAATAGCCGAAGAAACAGAGTACGAACTGGTAATGGTCACCAACCAGGACGGCCTTGGCACCGACTCTTTTCCTGAGCATACGTTCTGGCCTGCCCACCACAAAATGATGCAGACGCTGGAAGGGGAAAACATTCACTTCGAAGCCATTCACATCGACCGCAGCTTTTCGCACCAGAATCTGCCGACCCGCAAACCGGGCACCGGAATGCTTTCGGCTTATCTCACGGGAGAATACGACCTTGCCGGATCCTGGGTGATCGGCGACCGGCTGACGGATATCCAACTGGCCAAAAATCTCGGCGCGAAGGCCATATTCATCAACCATGTGCCAGGCCGGGAAGTGTTTCTGGACGATACGGTGCGTCTGGTTACCACCGACTGGGACGACATCTACCGCCTGCTCCGGCTTCCGGAACGGAGGGCAGCGGTGCAGCGGGATACCCGTGAGACCCAGATCAGCGTCAGCCTGAACCTTGACGGCGAAGGTAAATCGGATATCCGGACCGGGCTTGGCTTCTTTGACCACATGCTGGACCAGCTGGCCAAGCACTCGGGCGCTGACCTCACCATCCGCGTGGCCGGTGACCTGCACATCGACGAACACCACACCATCGAAGATACGGCCCTTGCCCTCGGAGAGGCGTACAGCAAAGCCCTCGGCGATAAGCGCGGCATCAGCCGGTACGGTTTCCTGCTGCCCATGGACGACGCCCTCGCCCAGGTTGCCATTGATTTTTCGGGGCGTAACTGGCTGGTCTGGGAGACCGGATTCCGGCGGGAGAAGATAGGGGAGATGCCTACCGAAATGTTCCACCATTTCTTCAAATCTTTTTCGGATGCGGCCCGCTGCAACCTGAACATCAAGGCGGAGGGCACCAATGAACACCACAAGATCGAAGCCATTTTCAAGGCTTTCGCTAAATCCGTACGGATGGCGGTGGCAAGGGATATCCGGCAGTCGAAAAACCTGCCCAGCACGAAGGGTGTGCTTTAAAATGAATGTCAAATGGTAAATTACCTTCTTACAGACGCCATGCATGGCGTCTCTAACCAATCACAACATGTTTACCGGCATCATCGATGTCTTGGTTGAAGTAACCGACATCCGTTCAGAAGGCATCAATCTGAACTTTAACATCCTTTCGGGTATTTCCGCCGAACTGAAGGCAGACCAGAGTGTATCGCACAACGGGGTTTGCCTGACAGTTACGGAACAGGGCCATGGTTATCACAAAGTAACGGCTATTCAGGAAACCCTCCAAAAAACAACTTTAGGCAGATTACGGGCCGGTGACCGCGTAAACCTGGAAAGGTGCATGCAACTCAACGGCCGCTTTGACGGGCACATCGTGCAGGGCCACGTAGACCAGACAGGCACCTGCACGGCCATCGCGGACCAGAATGGCAGCTGGCTTTTTGACTTCACCTACGAACCTTCCTCCGGTCATATTACCGTGGAGAAGGGTTCCATCTGCGTGAATGGGGTAAGCCTTACCTGTTTCCAGTCGGGCCACGGGAGCTTCCGCGTAGCCATAATACCCTATACCTATGCACACACCAGCTTCGGCCAGTTGCGGCAAGGGGATAAGGTAAATCTGGAATTTGATATTATCGGTAAGTATTTAATGAAAATTATACCAGAAAAGTACCGCTGACCGCCTAACTTTCGGCATTTTAAATCCGGTAAATGTTACGATCCGTACATTTTATATTGCGGCTGGTATCTTTAACTTTTACCGAAGTTGTAACCCGCTATGAATTGTATCATTGTAGATGACGAAGAAATGTCCAGAACCATTATCCGGCATTTCGTCGAACAGACCCAGTTCCTGAACCTGGTAAACGTATGCCCAGACGCCATTACGGCTTCCAACGTACTCCGCGAAGAGGCTGTTGATCTGGTTTTTCTGGATATTGAGATGCCACAAATGACGGGAATGGAGCTGGTCAAAAGTCTGACGGCCAAGCCGCAGATTATTTTTATCACCTCCCGTACCGACTATGCCGTTGAGGCATTTGAGTACAGCGTTACGGATTATCTGGTGAAGCCGGTTACCTACGCGCGGTTCCTGAAGGCCGTCGAAAAAGTACGGGACAACATGGACCTGCATACGGTGTCGCAGCAGAACCCGAAGGACATCTACGTCAAAACAGACTCCAAAATTGTAAAAGTCAATCTGCATGAACTGCTTTACGTGGAGGCACTTGCCGATTACGTGATCCTGCATACGTCAAGCGGTAAGCATATCGTGCATTCGACCATGAAGGGGATTGAGAAAAAGCTCAACATCGGTGACTTCATGCGGGTACACCGCTCCTTCATTGTCAATGTAGCAAAAATCGAAAGCATCGAAGACTTATCCATCCTGATCAATAAAAAATTCATCCCCATCGGAGCTTCCTACAAAGATGCCTTTTACAAGCGTCTGAATGTATTATAGAGGCTGACTACGCTACAATAAATCCGCTGCCGGTTAACCAGGCCTGCGGCGGATTTTGCTTTTATGGTAAAACTTTACAGGCTCACGGGCGGGCTTCGGCTAAGTATCTGAGCAAATAAATGGGAAATTACCATTGTAGAATCGGCAAAATACCAGCCGTTGGTCAGATTTCTCAGGTCCCGGATCACAGGATTTCCTGCCTGTAATCATCGCTGAGTCTGCTGGTTGAGTATGCCATCATTGCCCGAACGGGGAACCGGTTCAATCCGGAAATTCAGACGGCGCAGGATAATCCCGTAGATCAGGTACACCAGCAACGAAATTGTAGCTCCGGCTGCGGCCCCGACCAGGATGTCGACCGGGTAGTGCACACCAACGTAGATACGGCTGTAGGAAACCAGCGCCGCCCAGAGGAACATGATCCAGACGTAGCGGAAGGCTTTCCGGGCGTACAGCCAGAGGCTGGTGGCAAGGGCAAAAGTAGTGGAGGCGTGGGAGGAGGCAAAGCCAAACTGACCGCCGCAGCCCCGCAGTACGAATACCGATTTCCCGATTACCGGGTCGTAACAGGGGCGTGGTCTGGCAAAATAAGGCTTCATGAAACTGGTGGTGAACTGGTCGGCAAGGGCAACCGACAGGCCGGTGGCCGCAATCAGCCAGAAACCGCGGAGTCCGTACCATTTGTAGGCCAGCAGCATAATCACCAGGTAAAAGGGAATCCAGAAAAAACGGTCCGTGATCCAGTACATGGGCACGTCCAGCCAGGTTGTATGCAAACTGTTCAGGTACAGAAACAGCTGCGTATCCCACTCAATTATTTTCTCAATCATGGATAGCAGTTAGCGGTTAGCTCATGCGAAATTTTAAATTGTGAATTTTAAAATTTAAATGGTGATCCGACCACCTGAATCCTGGTTCTTTTTGGTCGGACACTATGAGCTCACAATACCGGGCCGATTCTGTTCGTCTGGTTAAACCCAGTCTATGCCTTTCTTCAGCAGCTGCAGGGTGTAATCCTCACGGCTGCCGGGCTGTATGAAGTAATTATAGTGCCATTGGGCCTGAGGAGGCATACTCATCAGGATGGATTCCGTCCGTCCGTCGGTGTCAAGGCCAAATTTAGTGCCTTTGTCGTACACCAGATTAAACTCAACGTAGCGGCCACGCCGGACCATCTGCCATTCTTTTTCTATTTCCCCGAAGGGCAATGCGTGGTTTTTACGCATAAAATGGGTGTACACCGGGGCAAAGGATTCGCCCACGTCCTGTACAAACCGGAACCGGTCCTCCAGTGAGAAAGTATCATCCGCCGAAAGCCGGTCGAAGAAAATGCCGCCGATGCCCCGGGTTTCCTGCCGGTGCCTGATAAAAAAGTAGTCGTCTGCCCACTTTTTGAACCGGGGGTAAAAGGAGGGATGATGCTGGTCGCAGGTCTCCTTCATGCGGGAATGAAAATAGCGGGCATCCGTTTCGTCCACGTAGTGCGGCGTAAGGTCAATGCCGCCACCAAACCAGCTGACGCCGCTGCTCATCTCAAAGTAGCGGACATTCATGTGAATGACCGGCACCATCGGGTTCTGCGGATGCATCACAATGGAGACGCCGGTAGCGTAAAAATCAGCTTCGCCCAGTTGGAGTGCGCTTAGGATCTTCCCCGGCGTTTTACCGTAGACAGCCGAAAATCCCACACCGCCCTTTTCAAGGATGTTGCCCCCGGCAATGATCCGGGTCCGGCCGCCGCCACCCCCCGGCCGTTCCCATTCATCCTCCACGAAGGTGGCTTTCCCGTCCGTGTCTTCCAGTGCCCGGCAGATCCGGTCCTGTAAGCCTTTAAACCATTGGGTTACGGTGGTTCTGAAAGTAGTTTGACTGGCAGTCATTAGCAGTTAAATTTTTCGGCTGAATGGCTTTAAAGGTTCTGAAAGGTCAGAATCAAAGTCTAAAAACGTTTCCCGTCCTGGTGTTTTCAGGCTGCCAGGTGGCCGTCAGGTACCGGAGCAGGAAAGAAGAATTTATTTGCCGGTACCTTCACCCCACTCCGCCAGGCGTTTTGTTATATTTCAGTAAGGTAAAAATGGTCTTCGGTTTCATGCGGAATGATCTTAAGCACGTTGGCCAGCACCAGCAGCACCAGCGTACGCGATGCCAGCTGCCGGGCAATTCCGGCAACTTCGGCAAACTTTGAAACGGTAATTTTTTTGTTTTCCCCCAGAAACTGGAGCAGAAGCTTTTCCTTTTCGCCGTAGCCAAAGCGAATGTTGCGGCCCTTCTTCTCGCCCTTCAGCACTTCCCCTCACTTCGCGGCTGGCCTGCACACTGCGGTCCTTCACCCGGACGTATGCCTTACCCGCCGGCTGTGCCGGGTCCTCCATAACGTAGTGCGGTTTGTTATCACTGGGTTGGATGGACAGCGCCAGTACGTCTCTTTCGTCGGTGACGGCTATTTTCTGGTAGGTATAGGAAATGGCCGGGAAGCAATACCTGGCAATGGCCCGGGTCAGAATGTACTCATCTTCGTCGGCAAACTTTACGCCGGGAACAGACCGGTCGTCGCCTACTCCCACAAGGAGCAGCCCGCCTTCCGCGTTGGCAAACGCCACAATTTCTCTTACGATTTTCTCGGGATGGGTGGCTTTCAGCTTGAATTCAAGGTGCATGCCTTCGCCCTGCCTGACCAGTGCCTTCAGGGATTTCAGGTCGGCGGGAATGGACAAGTCGGGGGATACGACGTTACCGGGCCGGCGAAAGAAAAAGACGTTTGTTCGGATCTGGGTCGTAACATGATCGGTAAAGTCTACTGATTCCATAACTTTTTCCGGAGGCAAAACATTCCCTTTTTTAGTGGTAAGTGACAAGTTGAGAACTGTAACTAATCACTTACCACTTGTCACTTACCACTGAGTCAGTTATTCTTCTGACTGGCGCGGAACAATTTCTGTTTTTCTTCACGCGTGAGGCTTTCGTAGCCGGAACGGGAAATCTTGTCCAGAATCGCGTCTATTTCGTCCTGATTCGGAATGGCGTTGGGAGCGGAAGGAGCTACATGCGGACGACCGCCGGGACTGCGGTGGGTGACCTTTAGCTTGGGTTTGGGCTGGAACAGTTTTTTGATCCATTGGGCAGCACTTGTGAGGGGCTTGCCAAGGTCATTGCCTTTTTTCAGCTGCGTAATGAAAATAAAGCCAAGCAATGCGCCGCCGAGGTGGGCAATGTTACCGCCGGGGTTGGAATCGCGGGACAGGTCCACAAAGGAAAGCACCAGAAAGAAGGCGGCGATGTACTTGATCCGGACGGCGCCGAGCAGCAACAGGAAGAAGGTATAGTTGGGCATCAGCGTGGCAGCGCCGATCACCACCGCATAGACCGCTCCCGAAGCACCGAGCAGAGGCGTGCCGATGGACTGGCGGAAGTTTGGAATCAGATTATAAATGAGCAGATAGGAGATACCCTCAATAATACCGCCCAGCAGATAAAGGTTGATCAGGCGGCGGGTGCCGAGGTATTCATCAATCAGCTTGCCAAACCAGTACAGAAAGAGCATATTCATAAGAATATGAAAAATGCCTTCGTGCGAGAAGAAGTAGGTAATTAAGGTCCAGGGATGGAAAAGGAAGGTTTTGACGTGTGAAGACAGGTAAAGATTATCCGTTACATAGTCGAAATATCCGCTCACCCCGGTCCAGTTGAATATCAGCCGCAGCGCATTGATGAGCAGGAAAACTATGATATTGATTAAAATAATCTGAATTAACCCGTTATTGGGCTTATTGAAAGCGTTTTTAAAATCATCCAGAATCCCGTTCATTCTCTAATAAAATTTATTGCGCTGGCTACCCCAGAACTTAATCAAAATAAAGGCAAAAAACATCCCGCCGATGTGCGCAAAGTGGGCCACACTGTCGCCCGGGGCCTGCTGGATACCGCCTATCAGTTCGTAGATTCCGTAAAGCGCAACAAAATATTTGGCTTTAATGGGAAACGGGAACAGGAGCAAAAATAACTCGGTATTGGGAAAAAGCAAGCCAAACGCCATGAGTATACCGAAGATCGAACCCGAAGCCCCTACCGTCGGTACATTTTGTCTCTCCTTGTAGTAGGTTGTTACGATACTTTGGCTGTCGCGGATGTATTCGGGGTTCTCCGGATTTTCATCAAACCGGCTGGTGAAGTCGTAAAGCTGATTGTACAGGTTTTTGGCGTGGTCATTCAGGTACCTGGTGAAGCCCTCCGAAGAAGGATTTTCAACGTATTGGTAGGTATCAGTCCGCAACTGGGATAACTCGTAATAAGTGACACCCGTGTGAAGTAAGCCGGCCCCGACTCCCGTAAAGAGGTAAAAGAAAAAAAAGCGCTGGGAGCCCCAAAACCGTTCCAGCATTGGCCCGAAGAAAAACAACCCCAGCATATTGCCGAAAATGTGCCGGAAACCTCCGTGAAGAAAAAGGTATGTCACCAGTTGCCATGGTTGAAAATAAGCAGAAAAGCCCGGTGTGTACAAAGCGCCGATGTTTACCACTGCGGGCACCATCTGCTGTAAAACAAATACCCCCACGTTGAGCAGGAGCAGCATGCGTACCACCGGGGTCAGAGAAAATCCCATTCCTGAATGTGCTAAAGAGTTAGGTTGCGGTTGGTAATTGAATAATAACGTTGTCAGTATATTTCCCTTTCATCATCTGGCAAAGAAACTGGTGATTTTTTCAGTTGTCAGCATGTGCAGGGTAGGGGTGCCGTCGGGTGAATAATTCGGATTGGAGCTGGCAAACAGCTGATCAATAAGGGTTGTCATTTCTGTAAGGGATAACCTGACACCGTGTTTCAGCGCCGACCGGTGGGCCAGTGAACGGGCAATGTTTTCTTTCCTGCCCAGATTGAGTTCGGCCTGATGCCATTTAAACTGCTCAATGAGCCCTTCCAGCAGGGCTTTTTCCTTGCCGGCAGTCACCTCCGCCGGTATGGCCCGTACGACCACTGTGTGCCTGTCCGTTACGTCGAATCCGAAACCAAGGTTCCGGATTTCCTCCTTCATTTCCGTCAGCAACTGGTAATCCGCCGGGTTGAGGCTCACCCGCTCCGGAAAGAGCAGTTGCTGCGAGCCGCCGTTGCCTTTTTCCAGCGAGGCAAGGTACTTCTCGTACAGGATCCGTTCGTGGGCGGCAGCCTGGTCGATGATCATCATGCCACTCTTCACCTGCGTGACAATGTACTGATGGTGCAGCTGGAAGGTAGCCGGTTCTCCTTCCGGCCGCAGGTGCCGGCCCGGCTGACGGCCTTCAGGCAGCAGATTGATCCGGCTGCCAAATGTCAGTTCGCTGGGGGCAGCAGGCTGGGGCTGAATCTGCTCCTCCGGAAACTTTTGCTGAAACTCATCATAAAGTGCGGCCCAGTTCCGGGTGGGCGGTTTGGCGTTGCCCGATTTGTCCACCACTGAGCTCTCCGGCGGGGGCGGTGACGGGGTGAAATTCTTCTGTCCGTACGGCAGCCCCCAGTGGTTGGCGTTGAGCTCAAAATCAAGGGAAGGCGACAGGCTGTAAACACTCAGGGCCCGCTTCACCGCCGCCTGAATGACCGCGTAGACCGCCCGTTCGTCGTCAAACTTGATCTCCGTTTTGGTAGGGTGCACATTGATGTCGATATGCACCGGGTCTATGTAGATGAAAAGCGTGTAAAAAGGAAAACTTTCTGCCGGCAGCAGCCCTTCGTAAGCCGTCATGACGGCGTGGTGCAGGTAAGAGTGGCGCACGTACCGGTCATTGACGAAGAAAAACTGTTCGCCCCGGGTTTTGCGGCAGTATTCCGGCTTGCCAATGTAGCCGGTCACTTTCACCAGTCCGGTTTCCTCCTGACAGGGAGAAAGGTGTTCGCGGCAGTTTTTCCCAAAAATGCCTGCAATCCGGTGGACCAGCTTGCCTCCCGTCAGGTTATAGGTTTCCAGATCATTCTGGTAGAGCGACAGGGCAATTTCGGGGTGCGCCAGTGCCACGCGCCCGAATTCATCCAGAATGTGGCGCATCTCCACGGCGTTGGAACGCAGAAAATTGCGCCGCGCCGGAACGTTGAAAAACAGGTTCTTGATGCAGAAGTTGGTGCCTGGCAGGCAGGCTACCGCTTCGTGGGTTCTGACCTCCGAGCCTTCGATCCGGATCAGCGTACCCAGTTCGTCGGCGGCCCGGCGGGTGCGGAGCTCCACCTGTGCCACGGCGGCAATGGAAGCCAGCGCCTCACCCCGGAAGCCCAGCGTGCGGATGGTGAACAGATCTTCCGACCGGCGGATCTTGGAAGTGGCGTGGCGTTCAAAGCACATCCGGGCATCCATCTCCGACATCCCGGCTCCGTCGTCAATCACCTGAATCAGCGTTTTGCCCGCATCCCGCACAATGAGCTGAATGTTTTTCGCGCCGGCATCGATTGCGTTTTCCAGCAATTCCTTCACCACCGACGCCGGCCGCTGTACCACTTCGCCGGCGGCAATCTGGTTGGCAATGGAGTCGGGAAGGAGTTGGATAATATCTTGCATGAGAAAGGGTTCCCGGGACGAGCCGGCCCGGTGCGCAAAGTTCTGCAATTTGGTTGATTTTATACGGCTTTCAGGCATCTTTACCAGTATTACCGGCAGGCAGGAGCAGTTACCTCAGGGGTATCGGAGTATATTAATATATTTCTAAATTATTGAACAATTTTTTGCACGTTAATTGATTAATGTATTGAAGAGAAACTTAAATGGTTGACAGGAAGAATTCCGGGGGAAAAGGTGAAATTGGCCGGCAGGGTTCCTGATGTAGCAGACGAACAGGTCAATTTAATATTTTTATTACAATGTTCTTTTCCTTACATCTCTGTCAGTTCAGGTTCTTCAGATTTTACCTATTTTCACTTTTCCGAAAAGACCTGCACCACAATGTTCAAAAAATTCTTCCTGTTGTTTCTACTGCCTTTTTTTATCCTGCTGTCCGTGGCTTCGGAGAAAAACGGACCGGAAAAATCCAAAGCTCTCTACCGGGCAAGGCAGAAACACTGGGTAGACAGTGTGTATAACCAGCTTTCGGGCGATGAACGGATCGGGCAGTTGTTTATGGTGGCGGCCTGGTCCGACGCAAAGGAGGTCCGGCAACAGGAAATGGAGGAACTCATCGCCCGTTACCACGTCGGCGGGCTGATCTTTTTTCAGGGTGGTCCCGGCCGGCAGGCGGCCCTTACCAATCGCTACCAGCGCCTTGCCCGGGTACCCCTGCTGATCGGCATGGACGCCGAATGGGGCCTCGGCATGCGGCTCGACAGTACGATCAGTTTTCCCCGGCAGATGACGCTTGGCGCCATTGCCAACAATGAATACGTTTACCGCATGGGCACCGAAGTTGCCCGGCAAAGCGTGCGTCTGGGCGTACACCTCAATTTTGCCCCGGTCGTGGACATCAACAGCAACCCGACCAGCCCGGTCATGGGGAGCCGGTCCTTCGGAGAGGATAAAGAGAATGTGGCCCTGAAAGGTGTGGCCTACATGCGGGGCATGCAGGACAAGGGGCTCATTGCCTCCGCCAGGCACTTCCCGGGCCACGGCGACAGCGGACCGGATTCCCACAACACGCTGCCGGTAACCGGCCACAACAAGAACCGGCTCCGTGAAAATGAATTATATCCGTTCCGGAAGCTGTTTGCCGACAGTCTGCAAAGCGTGATGGTGGCTCACCTGGGCATTCCGGCCTACGAAAAAAACCGGAACCTGCCTGCTTCCCTTTCGGCCTCAGTGGTGACGGATCTGTTGCAGAAGGAAATGGGCTTTGCGGGGCTGGTGTTCACCGACAACCTGAACATGAAGGCAGTAACCAAAAATTATAAGCCCGGTGAAATAGAAGTACTGGCCCTCCAGGCCGGCAACGATGTGCTGCTGTTTCCGGAGGACGTACCCGAGGCAGTAAACCGGATCAAAAAGGCACTGAAGGGAAAGCAACTGAACCAGGCCGACCTGGAGCACAAGGTCAGGAAGATACTGGCAGCCAAATACAAGGCCGGGCTCAACACGCCGAAGCCGGTAGAACTGACCGGACTGGCCGATGATCTGAACAATGCCAAGGCCACAACCCTGAATTACGAATTGTACGAACAGGCCATTACCCTGGCAGCCAACGAAGGAAAACTGGTACCCTTCCTGCATCTGGACACGCTCTCCTTTGCCTCCGTATCCATTGGTTTGCCCGAAGGAAACCTTTTTCAGGAAACCCTGAGCAAGTATGCGGCTTTCCAGCACTTTGTCATTGCCGACAAGGATACCTCGGAGGCAGCTTACAGTTCCCTCGTCAATAAGCTGAAAAATTATAAGGTTGTGGTGGTTAGCCTGCACGGCATGTCGGATAACCCGGCAAAGGCCTACGGGGTAAGGGCTTCCACGCGGAACTTCATTGAGCGGCTGCGCACCAGAACCAGCGTCGTACTGACCGTGTTCGGATCTCCGTACAGCCTCAAATATTTCGACCAGCTCGGCAACCTGATCTGTGCTTACGAAGACAATCCGGTCACGCAAAGACTTGTTCCACAGGCCCTTTTTGGTGCCCTTGCCGTTAATGGCAAGCTGCCCGTAACGGCCAGTCCGCGCCTGAAAGCGGGCACCGGCTATCCGACCACCTCTCTGCGGCGACTGGCCTACTCGGTGCCCGAAAGAGTAGGCCTGAATTCCACCACCCTCACCGCCATTGACAAAATGGTGGAGAACTGCATCAAGGACCACGTAATGCCCGGCTGCCAGATTCTGGTGGCCCGCAATGGCACTGTGGTGTACGAAAAAGCTTACGGTTACATGACCTACGATACCGTGGAGCCCGTAACGCCGCACACGCTGTACGACATTGCCTCCGTAACCAAAGTAGCAGCTACCCTTCAGGCAATTATGTTCCTGCATGAACGGGGCGTACTGGACCTCAACAAAAAAGCATCTGAATACCTGACGGAGCTGAAAGGCACCAACAAGGAAAACATGCTGGTACGGGATATCCTGATGCACCAGGCTGGCCTGATTGCCTTTCAGGATCACTGGACCAAAACCAGAACCAAAGCTGGTCCCAGCCCGGCCTATTACAGCCGTACTCCCGACGAGCAGCACCAGCTGGAGGTGGCACCTGGTCTTTACGGCGTTACTTCACTCCGGGACTCACTCTGGAACTGGACGATTCAGTCGCGGTTGCTGAGAAAACCTGCCAGGCAGGAAAAGCACAATTTTGAATACAGTGACCTCAGTTTTTACATGCTCAAGCAACTGGCCGAGCGGCTGCTCAATCAGCCCATCGAGCAGTTTCTGACCCAGAACTTCTATGAGCCGCTGGGGCTGGATGAACTGACCTTCAACCCGCTGTGCCGGTTCGGGGAAAACTGCATCGCCCCGACCGAAAAGGATAATTATTTCCGCAACGTGCTGGTAAGAGGTACCGTGCACGACCAGGGAGCCGCCTTGCAGGGTGGCGTTGCCGGACACGCCGGCCTGTTTGGTACGGCCAACGACCTTGCCGTGCTCATGCAGATGAACCTGCAGAAAGGCTATTACGGCGGCCGGCGTTATTTTCAGGAAACCACCCTGCCGGTGTTCGTTAAATCTTACAACAAAGGCAACCGCCGCGGCCTCGGCTGGGACCGGCCAAGGCCCGAAGGCGGAGGGCACGTTTCGGATTTTGCCTCGCGGAACTGCTTCGGCCATACCGGCTTTACGGGTACCTGCGTATGGGTAGACCCCGACGAAAACATTGTGTACGTATTCCTTTCCAACCGGGTGTACCCCAGTGCCGGCAACACCAAGCTGGCTGATTACCAGGTGCGTCGTAAAATCCAGGACGTCGTTTACAAATCCATCATTAACTTTCAGGCAATCAATGCCAGCATTAAACAATAATCGAAAATTGATAATTGACAATTACCGGAGCGGAGGCTCCGGTTGAAAAGTGAAAATATCATCAGGCGTGCCACGGTGAGAATCGTGGCACGCTTGATTTTGGAGTCAGGAATGGAAGGGAATCCAAAGCCTGCGGTACCGGGGCTGAAGGCAGGTCAGCAGGCAGTTCTGGCAGGATAAGTTGAGCTTTGGTAAAACTTCCGGGGGTAATAATAGTTAAGGGAGAAGGACCTTTTTTGCAAGTACATGTTTAAACACGTACCTTCAAGCCCGCAATTACCACTTACCCTATGAAAATTGGCATTGTCTGTTACCCTACCTTTGGCGGTAGTGGGGTGGTGGCGACCGAACTCGGTATAGCCCTTGCCAGAGAAGGACATCAGGTACACTTTATCACCTATTCCCAGCCTGCCCGGCTGGATTTCTTCAGCGAAAACCTCTACTACCACGAGGTCGCCTTTCCCAGCTATCCGTTATTCCAGTACCCGCCGTATGAGCTGGCCCTTGCCAGCAAAATGGTGAACGTGGTCAGATACGAAAAGCTGGATATTCTGCACGTACACTACGCCATTCCGCACGCTTCGGCCGCCTATATGGCCAAGCAGATCCTGAAAACGCAGGGCATTCATATTCCCGTGGTAACTACGCTGCACGGCACGGATATTACCCTGGTGGGCAAGGATGCCTCCTACGAACCGGTGGTTACTTTCAGCATCAATCAGTCAGATGGGGTAACGGCGGTTTCGGAAGACCTGCGCAAGGACACCTACGCCCAGTTTGAAATCAAAAGGGATATTGACGTAATCCCTAATTTCATTGACCTGAGCCGGTTCAAGAAACAAAGCAAGGAGCATTTCCGGCGGGCTATTGCCCCCCACGGAGAAAAGCTGCTGGTGCACACCTCCAACTTCCGGAAGGTAAAGCGTATTGAGGACGTGCTTCATGTTTTCAGCAAGGTGCGGAAGGAAATTTCCTGTAAACTGCTGCTGGTGGGGGATGGTCCGGAGCGGCCCCGGATGGAGCAGCTCTGCCGGCAGATGGGTAATTGTGATGACGTGCGGTTTCTGGGCAAGCAGGATGCTGTAGAGGAGGTCCTGTCTATCTGCGACCTTTTTATTATGCCTTCGGAAAAGGAGAGTTTCGGGCTGGCGGCGCTTGAAGCCATGGCCTGCGAAGTGCCGGTGATCACCTCCGACGCAGGCGGCCTGCCGGAGTTGAATGTTCAGGGCGTAACCGGGTTTATGAGCAAGGTGGGAGACGTGGACGATATGGTGCAGCACGCCCTTTACATTCTGAAGGATGAAAATTTGCCGGTTTTCAAGAAAAATGCCCTGGAGCGGGCCAGAGAATTTGACGTAACGGCTATTATGCCTATGTATGAGGCAGTTTACCGGCGGGTACTCGTAAAGTCGGTGGAACAACCCCAATTAAGCCATAGCGGGGAATAATAATATTTTTTATTCAAACGGGATTCGCATAATTTCGCAGAGCAAGTGTTATCTAAACAACTTTTTATGGAAACAGCTCCTCAAGCAGTAAGGCCTAAACATACGGGACAGAAAAAGTTATTCGATAACCCGGTTCTGGAGAAGCTCACGCACACCCATATCGCCGTACCGATCACGATGTTTGTACTCTTTTCGGCCGGTCTGCTGTACTATGCCCTGACTTACTCCCAACTGCCCATCCTGCTGATCGGGTTGCTTTTTGTGGTTGGGTTGCTGCTCTTTACGCTGGTAGAGTACTTGGTGCACCGTTACGTTTTCCATATGGAGCCAAACTCTCCCCGGAAAGCCAAAATGCAGTACACGATTCACGGCGTACATCACGAGTATCCCAAAGATAAGACCCGGCTGGCTATGCCGCCTTTGATGAGTGCCTTGCTGGCCCTGTTTCTGCTCTGGCTTACCACCTCGCTGATGGGCGAGTATGCTTACGCCTTCCTGCCCGGATTTGTGATGGGCTACTCCGGCTACCTGTTTGTTCACTACATTACGCATGCCTATCCGCCGCCGGATAATTTTTTCCGTATTCTCTGGGTCAACCACAGCGTACACCACTATAAGTCACAAAACAAGGCATTTGGCGTTTCTTCACCCCTGTGGGATTATGTGTTCGGAACGCTGCCGTAGCAATGCTTATCTTCCCTGAACAAAAAGAGCTGACTTCATGTCAGCTCTTTTTGTTTTCAGTCCGGATCAATAGTCATCCCTGCCGTAAGTTCGCAATTAAGTAAACGGGCAAAATTATAGGGAATTTCAAAATTCAGCTTTGTGCTTAGAGTGTACTGACAGTCAGATGATTACTCTGAGTGTCAAAATTTAAAATTCACAATTGCGCAGCTGCTTACCTTCCCTGCGGCTTATTGCCTTTGATTTTATCCAGATCCAGCTCTTCGCGGAGCTTGTTGTCCTCATCGGAGCGAAAGTAAGGCTGACTCACCTGGTAAGAACCCTCGTAACGCTCATGGGTATTGCTGCCCTCGTCGCGGTTGGTGGGCTGGTGCGTATCGCTCTGCTGGGAGATGAAGGCAGGATCCTCGGAAGTGGTCGCCGGCTCATTTTGCCAGGAAGGCTGAATACCGAAGTGACGGAAGGCGTCTTTTACCTTTTCGCCTTCCCTGGCATCTTCTGCAGTCATTTCCGGTGCATCGTCCACCCGGCGGCGGTCAATGTTCAGTTGGAAGTTGCCGGAGTTGGGCAGGAAAGTAAAGGCTTCCCAGGGCACCAGTCTGGTGGTATCCCCAACGCCCAGCACCCCGCCCCAGCCCAGCACGACCATCGCGACTTTGCCTGTTTCGGGGTCAAATAAAAACTCTTTGATGCTGCCCATTGGTTCGCCCAACTGGTCGGTCACCCGTCCGGAGCTCATATCTTTGGTTGAAATCAATCCTAAGTGGTTCATAAGTATTTTTTTATAGCTGGTTATGTATACGGACAAAGGGGAGAGGGGGTTAAAAAAGAGACAGCCCCGGAGATCCGGAGCTGTCCTGGGGAAGTTTAAGTTTGCAAGACGCAGTTCACTTCAACAGTTTGCGTTCAACCTTGAAGGATTGTCGGGCCACCCGGCAGGCTTTTACTCAGAAGAACACGCAATTGGGGAACCAATGGCAGAATGTTTTCATAAGTAACCCGGAATGCATTCAGGACTAATACCGGAATGGGATACTTTTGAAAGTTCCGCTGATGCTGTAAGTTCTTATCTGCAGTAATCAAAACATCAAACTGTTCTTCCGTCATTAATTTCAATAATTTTCCATTTCGTTTTCCATTCCAACCTTTCTCTTTTACCGTAAACACTTCATGGTTCGTCAGTTCCTGTTTCAGCTGCCAGGGAACATTTTCGTCAAGAAGCAATTCCATAAAGCTTACTGATCTTTTCAGAAGTAAACAAATCCCCAACTAATTCCAGAAGCTGAATTACCTGCTCTTTGGTAACAGTGGGGAAATCATCCAAAAAGGCATCAATGGTGATTCCACTCTCCAGATGATCGAACAGAGTTTCTATTGGCACCCGGGTACCTTTAAACACAGGCGTTCCCCCCAGAATGTCCTCATCAGTGGTTATCAGATCTTTTCTCATTTTCCTTTAATGTTTCGTTCGCCTGAGCAGAAGGGGTTTTAGTTTTATGCCCTTTTGCAGCCGGAAATCAGTGTGCAGCTTCTATTTTTTGAAACGGCGTTTGCTGCCGAAGTCTTCGTCGTCGTCGTCGTCATCGCCGAAGGAACCGGGACCGGAGAATATACTGCCCAGCAGGTCCTTGAACTGCAGTCCGGCCGTAAGCTGGTTCTTACTGAGCATGGAATATTCCGCAAGACCATGCAGGGCAAACTCCATCAGGAAAAACTTTGTGGTTTCATCCTGACCCTTGTGGTACTCGGCGACCAGTTCTTTCAGGCCCCGGACAGCCAGCAGCGCATTCCGGTACTCCTGGTTGGACAGGTCATTGAGCAGATCCACAGTGTTACCCTCGCCGAACCATTCTGTAATCAGTTTATATGGACTTTTTTCCTTTTGCTGCTTTTTAAGCTTTTCGGGGTCCGGGAAGTGTTTCAGGTACTGCGTCCGGAGGGCTTTACCAATCAGGTTCTGGGCTACAATGGCCGCGCCTTCCTGTTCGCCTTCGTACACAAGCTCTACCTTACCAGTGATGGCCGGCACTACGCCCCAGAGGTCACCTACGCGTACGCTGGTCGTTTTTTCGCTGTTCAGCAGGGCACGGCGTTCGGCGGCACTGAGCAGGTTTTCGTAGGCGGCAATGGTCAGACGGGCCGATACACCGCTTTTTGCATCTACGTATTCATTACTCCGCGCCTCAATGGCAATCTGCTCGATCAGGTCAGCCACGATTTCGTTTACCTGCACCTTGCCCGCCTGCTCTTCCTTCACCACGGCTTCCTGCCGGGTAATTTTCTTGCCGATTTCAATGCTCTTGGGGTAATGGGTAATGATCTGGCTGTCAATGCGGTCTTTCAGCGGCGTCACGATGCTGCCCCGGTTGGTGTAATCCTCCGGATTGGCCGTAAATACGAACTGAATGTCCAGCGGCAGGCGGATTTTAAAGCCTCGGATCTGGATGTCACCTTCCTGAAGGATATTGAACAGTGCTACCTGAATCCGGGCCTGCAGATCGGGTAACTCGTTGATGACAAATATGCAGCGGTGCGACCTCGGGATGAGTCCGAAGTGAATCACCCGTTCGTCGGAATAAGGCAGCTTCAGCGTAGCGGCCTTGATCGGGTCCGCATCGCCGATGAGATCGGCCACGGACACGTCGGGCGTTGCCAGCTTCTCGGTATACCGTTCGGAGCGGTGCATCCAGGTGATGGGCGTCTGGTCGCCGTGCTCTGCCACCAGATCCCGTGAATGCCGGGAGAGGGGTTGCAGCGGATCATCGTTGAGTTCAGAGCCCTCTACTACGGGGATGTATTCATCGAGCAGGTAAATCATCATCCGGGCGAGGCGCGTTTTGGCCTGGCCGCGCAGCCCCAGCAGATTGATGTGGTGCATGGACAGAATAGCCCGCTCAAGGTCAGGAATTACGGTTTCTTCGTAGCCCCAGATCCCGGAAAAGACTTCTTCCTTTTTCTTCAGTTTGCTGATCAGGTTTTCCCGGAGTTCCTGCTTTATGGTGCGGGACTGGTAGCCAGCCGCTTTCAATTCTCCGAGGGTCTTGATTTTCAAAAGGTCTTTGGTGGAGAGTGTCTGATAATTCATAGTAAGTAGTGATAGCTCTTGATTCTGTTTTCATTTGTTATCTTAGCCGCTTGCCCTTACTTGTTTGCAAACGACTCATTCCTGAGGTAAATCTGTCTGTTGCGGGGCAAAACTTCTTCTTCGTGCAATGGGTGAGCCGGCAGTTCCGTCGTTTCTATAATTTTTCCGGCCTCCAGTACGTGAAAGGTAAACCCATAGTGGCTGTCACCTGCTATGTGCGCCTGTGCGAGCAGATTCAGCAGTTGTTCCGGAGTGATGTTTTCCCAGGAATGGTCGTAGTGATGAACCACGGCCAGCCGCTGGAATACCGGAAGGTACCCCCATTTATCACTGGTAATATGGGCGGCCACTTCGAGCAGGTGCCTTGCCTGGAATACCCACATATCAGTTACTCCGTCAGAGAGGCTGGCGATCAGCAGGTAAGTTTTTTTAGTAGTTTTTTCCATAGTTATTTCTGGCCCGGAAAGTCAATCATCCACTGAAAAACGCCCAGAATTTCACCAAGTTCGTTGAGGTAATATACTCTCGGGTGCATGGTGATCTGGCTGTGACGGTATTGCAGGAAGAGCCATTCGGAGCCGATGGTCACGCAGCCAAACATAACTTCCTTTTCCTGCCCTGCGTCTTCGTTCAGCCGCCGTGCGGCAATCATTTCGGCGACACATTGTGGAATTCCGGCCGTCAGGTCTTTCTGCTTCGCCTCTGCTACAACGATGAACGGCACCTCCGGTACGATGGAAACGGGATTAGCCGTAACAATAAAATCGCAGTAACCACTCAGATCGCCGTGTGCCAGCATTTCGCCCGAGAAAACATTGATTTTTGTACGGTTCCGGTCACGCACTGCCAGCATGACCGGGGCAATAGTTTGTTCGGATATTGCTTTTTCCGACTTTAATGCGGAAGGAATATCTGCCGTCAGGTCCAGGTATATTTTCAGCCAGTCCGGCACCGGAAGGGGGGTTGCACCAGTCAGAAATGTCCCTCTGATGAAGGACAAGTTGTAGCGGACCTCCAGTTCAGGAATTGTAAACCGGCTATACGGAGTGGTTGTCATGCGGGTATTCAGGAGCTAGAAAGTTTTCCGCCGGTTACGCTGGTAATCTTCAAAAATGTAGTTGCCAAGGCCCTTCAGGCTGCTGTAATACGCCCGGCCCTGGTTCACTTCCGTAAACTCCCGTACAAACTGCTGCAGGTACGGGTCGGAGGCGATCATAAAGGTCGTGACCGGAACTTTGATTTTCCGGCACTGGGCGGCTAAGGTAAGGGTTTTGTTCAGGATCTTCCGGTCCAGCCCGAAGCTGTTCTTGTAATAGCGTATTCCCTCCTTCAGGCAGGTCGGTTTGCCGTCGGTGATCATAAAGATCTGCTTGTTTTTGTTTTTCCGCCGGCGCAGCAGGTCCATGGCCAGTTCGAGGCCGGCTACGGTATTGGTGTGGTAAGGTCCCACCTGCAGGTATGGCAGGTCCTTGATCTGGATCTGCCAGGAGTCGTTGCCGAACACGATGATATCCAGCGTGTCTTTGGGATACCTAGTCGTGATGAGTTCGGCAAGGGCCATGGCTACTTTCTTGGCCGGGGTAATCCGGTCTTCGCCGTACAGAATCATGGAGTGCGAAATATCAATCATCAGCACGGTAGAGGTCTGGGTCTTGAACTCCTTCTCCACAATTTCCAGATCGTCTTCCATCAGCGTAAAGTCGCCGATGCCGTGGTTGATCTGGGCATTGCGGATGGACTCGGTCATGGATATCTGCTCCAGCGTATCGCCGAACTGGTAATTGCGGCGGTCGGTACTCAGCTCGTCGCCACCGCCGGCAAAGGGTGTATGGTGGTTGCCGGACTGGGTTTTCTTGAGTTTGCCGAAAATTTCCTCCAAAGCACTCTGCCGGATGGTGCGTTCACTCTTTGCCGTAACGGAAAGATTGCCACCCGGAGTTTCTTCGGAAAGGTAACCTTTGTCTTTCAGTTCCTGAATAAAATCTCCCATTCCGTACTCGTCGCTGGTCAGGCCGTACTGCCGGTCAAGGCTGTTGAGCCATTCCATTGCTTCCTGCACGTCGCCGGAAGTGATGGTCAGCAACTGCATGAAAATCTTCAGCAGGTTTTCGAATGGAGTTTTTCCGTCGTCAGGCTGGGGCTGGAATTCGGAGAAACGGTAGCCTAGCATACGTTATGTCTTATGATTGGGTGGAAAGTAATGCAGATTGAAAACGAAAATCAGGTACTGCATGTTGAAGGTAAGCAAACTACCTGCCCTCAACAACCCGGAAAAAGATTTGAGCCGGTAATATGTCAAACCCTTTACGACACGGAAAAGTTTAGGGGAAAGTTGTTGCCGGACGAGGAAGTGTAAAATACTTCGCCAACCGGCAGGCAGGTAAAGTAAGAACCGCCGGATATTCTCTGAAGATCACAAAAAAAGACCCCGCCGGCAAACCATTGCGGCGGCGGGGCGGTGAGGCTTTGGGCATTTTTACCGGCTGGCTGCCGGTTGAGGTGGGTGCCCCGGTGGCTTAATTCATGCGGCCGAGCATCTCGGTCCGGTGGGCATCCAGTTTGATGAAGATAAACAGCAGAATCGTGAACGACCACAGCGATGATCCGCCGTAGCTGAAGAAAGGCAGTGGAATCCCGATTACCGGAATCAGGCCGACGGTCATGCCGATGTTGATAAAGAAGTGGAAGAAAAGAATGGAGGCAACCGAATAGCCGTAGATGCGGGCAAACCGGTCCTTTTGCCGCTCGGCCAGCATCACCAGCCGGCACATGAGGGCAACGAAAAGTGCGACCACAACCGAACTGCCAAGCAGGCCGTGTTCTTCGCCGATGGTGCAGAAAATAAAGTCGGTGCTCTGCTCGGGCACGTAATCAAACTTGGTTTGGGTGCCTTGCAGAAAACCTTTCCCGATCAGGCCACCCGAGCCGATGGCAATTTTGGACTGCATGACCTGCCAGCCTACACCTTTTTTATCGGCCTGGTCGTCTAACAGCACCATGATGCGGTTCCGCTGGTGCGCCTGGAGCACCTTGTTGATAAAAAAGTCTACGCCGGTAATCATGCCTGCCACCAGCAGGGCGCCACCGGTAACCACGGCGATGCTCTGGAAATTTTTGCGGCGCAGCCGGAAAATGATCAGAACGGCAATCGCGCCGATAACCCCGAAAAGAATCATCTTGTCAACAATCAGCGTCAGGACAAGGACCGCTACAGCAGTTACACCCAGCACCAGTACCCAGGAAGGGAGACCCTCCCGGTAGAGGACCAGCACAAAGGAGGCAAAAACAAGTGTGGAGCCGGTATCGTTCTGCAGAAGAATAAGAATGGCTGGTACCCCAAGCAATACGCCACAGATCAGTTTGGTACGTAGTTGCTCAAACTTGACGCCGGCCGTACCCATGAACTTGGCCAGCGCAAGGGCGGTGCCAAACTTGGCAAATTCGGAAGGCTGCACCCGGATGCTGCCGATTTCAAACCATGATTTGGCCCCGTTCACGTCGCGGGCCAGAAAGATGACCGCCACCAGCGCAATCAGGAACATGCCCCAGATCAGGTAAGCGAATGCTTCGTAAAACTTAAAGTCAATGACCATGATGACAATGACCAGCACCAGGGATGAGCCAATCCAGATGAGCTGCTTTCCCGCGTTGAGCGAAAAATCAAAGAGGCTTTGGTTGGCTTCCGGATCGTAGACTGCGGCAAAGATGTTAAGCCACCCCATGATCACGCAGGCTGCGTAGATGCCTACGGTCAGCCAGTCAATACGGGACGAGGGAATTTCGGACTTGTTTCGGGCGTACATGAATCAGGAGTTTCCGGTATGGCTTTGCAACGGAGGCAAATGAGAAAGCTTTTTTCCCCAACAAAAAAAGCAGGAAAAAAAGTCATAGGTTCGTATGCGATATTACGCATTTTGCCAGTTACCCTCAAACCGTGAAATCCGCTCAAGAGTACCGTTTTACGGCTGCTGTGTAATATTCAGGGCATATTTATGGAAATCAGGGTTCCTTGCCATCATTATCCGGAGGCGTGCAGAGTGAAGTAAGTCAGATATTTCACTTTTTCGTACCGGATGGGAGAAAAAAGGAGTAAATTAGATTTAAACTTCAAGCCTTATTACATTGAAAAAGCTCCTGATTTTCCTGACCATATTTACCTTTTCCGGATGGTTTATACCCGGTGCCCTTGCGCAACTTGATCAGGTACTCCGGCTGGAGATTCCGCCGGAGAATACCACTGATAATCTGGTTTATGACGTCACGCCGATTGGTGAAAAAGGTCTGCTGGTTTCCACCCAACCCCGCTACTCCAGCTACGGGGCCGACAATTTCTGGACCATTACGCGCTTCGATACGGTACTCAACCGGGTCTGGGAAAAGCGGATAGACATTGACCGCGGTTTTTATCCGGCCAAAGTCTATCAGGACAGTTCGTTTCTGTACGTGCTGCTCAACAAGGACGAGTCGGTGAAATTCAAGATTTTCCGGATGGATACCGGGTCGGGCGAGTTTGAGATGATTGAGGGCAGCGCCCTTACGCAGGTTTATGTGACGGAGTTTAAGGTGATGGGCAATACCGCCTACATCGGGGGGGCGGTCAATTACCGGCCCGTGGTCATTGCGTTCAGCTTCATTGACCGGCGTTCACGGGTGCTGCCGGCGCTCTATGAGCCAAAGTCGGAGTTGGTGGGCATTGACATTGACAGCCAGCACGGCAGCGCCAACATCATCGTGTTCAATTCAGAGCGGCGCCAGAGCAAACTGGTCCTCAAATCTTTTGACTACTCGGGCCGGATCACCAAAAACCTGCCGCTGGAGAGCCAGCGCGACAAAAATCTCCACACGGCCAAAGTAGCTTCCCTCAGCGAAACGGAGCAGTTTGTTTTCGGCAACTACACCATCAGGAACTCTCCCTACTCTCAGGGGATTTACCTTGCCAGGCTGACCGATAATAAACAGGAGGCCATTCAGTATTTCCGCTTCAACGATTTCCGGAATTTCTTTGAATACATGAAACCGCGTCGCAAGGAGCGGGTAAAGAGCCGCATTTCAAAGCTCCGCGAAAAGGGACGGGAGATGCAGCTGCACTACCGGTTCCTGCTTCATGATATCATCGAAACTGATAACCAGTACATCATGGTGGCGGAGGCTTACTACCCGCAGTACCGGTCAAATTCAATGTACGGCTACTTCCCGTCGGGAATGCGGGGTGGCAGTTACTACGACCGGGTTTTTGACGGATACCGCTATACCCACGCGGTGGTCTGCGGCTTTGATAAGGCCGGCAACCTGCTGTGGGACAATAGCTTTGAGATCATGGATTATAAAAACTATTCGCTGCGCGAGGTGGTGGAAGTAGCCGTAGACGGGGATAAGATCGTGCTGGCTTATCCTGAGGAAGGAACGATTCACACGAAGGTGATCCGGGGGAATGATGTGCTCAAATCAAAGGAAAAATACCCGGTAAAAACTAACTTTGAAGGCGACAAGATAACTGATTCGCAAGACGCCAGTATTGATCATTGGTACGGGCCGTACTTTATATCGTGGGGATTTCAGGAAATTTACAATGGCCGCGATGCCAACGTAAAGCCTAACCGGGAAGTTTTACCTGAACAAAGTTATCTACCGGGCCGAAGTTTCTACTACTTTGCTTCCGGAACAAAAATAAAAAGGCAAGGCCCGGATGAGATATCGTCCGGGCCTTGCCTGATATGGTTTTTCTTTAGTCCTCAACTTTATCCAGGAACTCCTCTTTGGGACTGCCATCTTCATTAAACCAGTCTTTCAGGCCGTAATAGCGGCCTTTTTTATTGGGTACTACATAACCAATCACTTCTTCGTTTACCTTCTGCAGGCGGTTCAGGCCGTTGTAAATTGCTTGCTCCACACTTTTTTGTTCATCTTCCGCAATGTCAAACTGGTCAAAGGCTTCTCTGATAATGCTGCCTACCCGCATCAGCTGATCCTGAGACCGGAGATATTCCAGGATGAATTCACCCCAGCGGGGCCTCTGCTGATTTTTTTTTGACTTTTTTTTCTTGTCGTTTTGCCGGATGCGGCTACCTCGCCGGCGGGCGGAAGGGAATCTTTGGCAGCCGGGGAGCTGCTTCTGGCTTTGGCCTGATCTACGCCCAGCTTCTGGAGCGTATTTTTAATTTCAGTACGCGTTGCTCGGCTCTCTCAAGTTCCTGATGATAAAACTTCTGTAATTCCGGTAGTTCGGCATCTGATACCAATATACTTCTGGCCATTTATAGGGTTGTTTAATTTGATCTGGCTAATTTCCTAATTGTGCGAACAATAAAAAATAAATAGAGAAAAAAAAGAATAATTTTCTCAAACTATACCCGGTAAAAGTAAAAAAATATCTTCTTTTCTTTTCTCCGCCTGTCTTTTCTACCCCATGGGTAATTTATTTGGAGAACTAAATCACTGAAGTTTCCGAAAATTTACGGGTCATTATCATCAACTGGTGCATTGCTGCTGTTGATGTGCCAGGGCTATCAGCATTGAATGGGCGGGTAGTGACTTTATAAATGGCATTGCCAGAAATCCTTCCCCTTACGGCCACCTTTCCCTTCTGACTTTTAGACGAATCTTATTTTCTCCCCCCGCCCATCTGCTTTTTCATCTTTTTATATATTTGTCCGCATAACCCGCCCTATGCAGAAAAGAATTCTGTTCAACAGCCAGTTGCTCGACATCACAATTACTCGTTTGTGCCAGCAATTGATCGAAAACCACGATGATTTCGGGCAGACAGTAATGCTGGGCATGCAACCCAGAGGCGTATTTCTGGCGGAAAGAATCCGTCAGAAGTTGCTGAGCCTGACCGGCAATGCAGTGCCAGCCGGCCAGCTGGACACCACCTTTTTCCGCGACGACTTCCGGAGGCGGGAATCGCCCCTGACGCCCAACACCACCAATGTTCCTTTTATCGTCGAGGAAAAAAAGTGGTGCTGATCGATGATGTGCTCTTTACCGGGCGGACAGTGCGGGCGGCACTCGACGCAATGATTGCCTTTGGCCGGCCCAAAAAAGTAGAGCTGCTGGTTTTGGTTGACCGCAAATACAGCCGCGAACTTCCGATTGAAGCCTTTTACGTGGGGCGGCAGGTAAACACGATTCTCTCCCAGCGGGTGCTGGTAGAATGGAAGGAACAAGGCGCTGCTGAAGATGCCATCTGGCTGATTACATAAAGGTGAGGCGACAGAGGGTTCAGGAGCAGAGAGTTACCGATGAACCGGAAAAGATCTGATAAAACGAGCATTACCGGTTTACAGTAACGTATTTCCGAAAACCGGGAGGCTTTCAAAGCTTCCAGGTTTGGAACTGTGAACGATTTCTGTTCAGGATTTAAATGAAAGAAACCACCCTGATAACTAAAGAATACTATTCAACATTCCTTCCTTTTTGGTAACAAGACGCTGTCACTCTAAAACTCGCTGACTCTTCAAACGGGTAACCCTGTCCCTTCCAAACCCCTAAACTCCCTAACCCCATACAATGTCTCAACTGAGCGTAAAGCACCTGCTGGGTATCAAAAATTTAACTGCCGGAGATATTGAGCTGATCCTCCAGACGGCTGATACATTCAAAGAAGTGCTGAACCGCCCCATCAGGAAAGTGCCCTCTCTCAGGGATATCACCATTGCCAACGTTTTCTTTGAGAACTCTACCCGGACCCGGCTTTCCTTTGAACTGGCGCAGAAGCGGCTTTCGGCTGATGTGATCAACTTTTCTTCTTCGTCCAGTTCCGTAAAAAAGGGAGAAACCCTGCTGGATACCGTCAATAATATACTGGCCATGAAGGTAGACATGATCGTCATGCGCCATTCCAGCCCGGGATCCCCGCATTTTCTGGCAAAGCACATCAGGGCCAATATAGTTAATGCCGGTGACGGCACCCACGAACATCCGACTCAGGCGCTGCTCGACAGTTTTTCGATCCGGGAAAAGTTTGGCGGAGTGGCAGGACGGCGGGTGGCGATCATTGGGGATATTCTCCATTCGCGGGTAGCGTTGTCCAATATTTTTGCCCTCCAGAAACAAGGCGCTGAGGTGATGGTCTGCGGGCCCGTAACCCTGCTGCCCCGGTACATCCGTGAACTGGGCGTAAAGGTAGAACTGGACGTACGGAAGGCCCTCCGGTGGTGCGACGTCGCCAACGTGCTGCGCATTCAGCTGGAGCGGCAACAGATCAAATATTTCCCTTCGCTAAGGGAATATTCCCTGTACTACGGCATCAGCAAAGCCATGCTCGATGAGCTGGACAAGGAAATTCTGCTGATGCATCCCGGTCCGATCAACCGCGGCGTGGAGCTGACCAGTGACGCCGCTGATTCGCACCATTCGGTCATTCTCAACCAGGTAGAAAATGGGGTGGCAGTCCGGATGGCGGTGCTTTTCCTGCTGGCTCAAACGGGTTGATCACCCGCATACCGGGCCGTAAACATGCCACCTGGAACACGCTACCCTCAGACTGCCAGCGTGTTAATAAATGTTAAAGAAGAAGGGTTTACAAACAGAAAAGGTGTATTTTTGCCCCTTCAAAAAAATAATCAATTAATTCTATCTCCATTCTCAATGAAGTTATCCCGATTATTGTTGACAGGTGCAGGCTTAGGCCTGGTTGCGTTGTCCGCCTGCGACAAAATTCCCGGCTCCCAGCCTAAATTAAGTTCTGCCAAAGATTCGCTGAGTTACGCCATTGGTGTAAGCATTGGCCGCGGAATGAAATCTCAGGGGGTTGATACGCTGGTAGATGCCACCATGCTGCAGAATACAGTAGCTTCCGCCATCAAGGGCGACAGCATGCAGATGACCGATGCCCAGGCCAATCAGTTCATCCAGCAGTATTTCATGCAATTGCAAACCAAAAAAGTATCCACTAACATGGAGTCCGGCAAAAAGTTTCTGGATGATAACCGCAAAAAGTCAGGCGTCCAGACAACCAGCAGCGGCCTGCAATACGTGGTGATGAAAGAAGGTACCGGCCCTCAGCCAAAAGCTACCGACTCAGTTACCGTGCATTACGTAGGAACTACTTCCGGCGGCAAGGAATTTGACAGCTCCGTCAAAAGAGGTGAACCCGCTACTTTCGTTCTGAACCAGGTAATCCCGGGCTGGACGGAAGGCGTGCAACTGATGAAAGAAGGCGCTAAATATAAGTTTTTTGTTCCTTCCGAGCTTGGCTATGGTCCTCAGGGCAGCCCTCCCGTGATTGAGCCAAACTCCGTACTTGTATTCGAAGTTGAACTTCTGAAGGTAGGTTCCGGTGGCCCGGCGGCAAGTACTGCCAGAAGCCGGTAGTTCCGTCCGCTACCCGATAAACCCGCCGCCGGACCCGTCCGGCGGTATTTTTATTTAGAACCACTTATTCATACCAATGATCAGTCCTAAGTATTTAGTTGCCATGCTGCCTTTGCTGGCAGCGTGTGCCAAACAACCCGGCTCCAGCCCCGCTACTACTGCCTCCGTGCCAACCGTGGCGCAGGCACCGGCCCGTCTGCTCAACAATCAGATGGATTCCCTCAGCTATGCCATCGGCGTCAATATCGGCTCGGCAATGAAAAGTCAGGGCCTCGATTCCCTGAACCTGGATGTGCTGGGCAAGGCCGTCGGAGCGGCCATCGGCGGCGACAGCCTGATGATTTCGGAAACCGGTGCCAATTCGTTTTTGTCCGACTACTTTCAGGGCCGCCAGACCCGCGAGGCTGAACGCAACCGGAAAGCGGGAGAGGAGTTTCTATCTGAAAATAAAACCCAGCCGGGGGTCTCAACCACAGCCAGCGGCCTGCAATACCAGGTGCTGAAGGAAGGCACCGGTGCCAAACCCGGCCCCAACGACCGGGTAACGGTACACTACCTGGGCACTACCCTTGACGGTAAGAAGTTCGACAGTTCCTATGACCGGGGCACTCCCGCAACCTTTCCGGTAGGGGGCGTCATTCCCGGCTGGACGGAGGCCCTGCAACTGATGAAAGCCGGATCAAAATACAAGATTTTCCTGCCGGCGCAACTGGCCTACGGTGAGAACGGCAGCGGCCCGGCCATCGGCCCCAACAGCGTGCTGGTATTTGAAATAGAACTGATTTCGGTAGAAAAGGGAAGTAAAACTTCCATGCCCCAAAGCAAAAGGCAACGTTTCCGGCGTTGCCTTTTGCTTTGGGGCGCTTCATTTCGTACTCCTCAATTCCCAAACCGGCTAACTCCTCAACGCCAATCACTCCCCCTTGGGTACATTGGGACCGGAGCCGTTGTTTTTCTTCCGGAAGAAACGCCGCTTCTTATTTTTGTTCTCCGGCTGCCCTTCCTGACCCGGAGCCGGATCGGGCCGGGCATCAGCCCCGGTGCCGCACCGGATGGATTGGGACGATTGCCTGACCGCGGCCGGCCACCGCCGCCCCGGCTGTTGCCGCGGTCGCCGCCCGGCACTTTCCTGTCGGGGTCGTACATGGGTCCTTCCCCGATGCTTTCGGGCAGAGGTACTTTGGTAACCGCATAACCGATCAGTTTTTCGATCCGCGCAAATTTCCGCTGTTCCTTATCGTTGATAAAGGTAATGGCCCTGCCCTTGGACGCCGCCCTTGCCGTACGGCCAACCCGGTGCACGTAATCTTCGGCATCTACCGGCACATCGAAGTTGAGCACCAGGCTGATGTTTTCAATATCAATGCCTCTTGACATTACATCGGTAGCCACCAGAATCCGGGTTTCGCGGTTGCGGAAACTCAGCAGCACTTTTTCTCTTTCACTCTGCTCAAGGTCGGAGTGAATGCCCATGGCCGAAAATTTCTGCCGGCGAAGCGTTTCGTCCAGCGCCTTTACGTTTCGTTTAGTAGAAGAAAAGATGATCACACTGGGATAGTCTTCGCCTTTGAGAATTTCCTTGACCAGCTCTATTTTCTGTCCGTCATAAACCAGATAGGCTTCCTGCTGAATACCTTCGGCCGGCTTGGAAATGGCGATGTTCACCTGTTCGGGTTCGCGCATGATGGTGCGCGTCATTTCGCGGATACGGGGTGGCATGGTGGCCGAAAAGAGCAGCGTCTGCCGGTCGGTGCCGCAGGTCCGGACGATCTTCATCAGGTCATCGAAGAAGCCCATGTCCAGCATCCGGTCGGCCTCATCGAGCACAAGGTGCCTTAGGTGGCTCAGGTCCACGTAGCCAAGGTTCATGTGCTGGATCAGACGACCCGGCGTAGCTATAATGATGTCAGCGCCCTGCAGTATACCGTTCTTTTGCTGTTCCCAGGTAGAGCCGTCACTGCCGCCGTACACGGGCAGGAGCTTACCGACAGAAAATAGGAAAACCCGGTCAGTTGCTGGTCAATCTGGAGGGCGAGTTCACGGGTGGGGACCAGCACCAGGGTATTGACTTTACCTGGTGATTCACCTTCGGTAATTCGTTGCAGGATGGGCAGGAGGTAGGCAGCCGTTTTTCCGGTACCGGTTTGTGCTACGGCAATCAGATCTTTGCCGGCCAGGACGTGGGGGATGGATAATTGTTGTACCGGGGTGGCCTGCCGGAAATTCATGGCCTGAATGCTTTCCAGAATATGCTGGTTCAAGCCTAAGTCTTCAAAGTTCAAATTCAGTTGGATTTTAGTTTTAGTGACAAAGTTAGCCGGGATAAATCCAGGATAAAAGGAAATGTTACTTTTAATGCCCTGATTTTTAACGCTAATCGCCCGGAGGCACTAAAAAAGTTCATTTGGAGGTGATCCGTCTCGTTTACCGGCTGTCACAATCCATTTTGACCGGCCTGCCGGGAAGCTTTTTTTAACTACCTTTACTATTTCAGTCACTAATTTTTGCTCCGTTAAATTCTCACAATGGCTTCCACGCAGACATCCTCTCCGGCCAAACGTCGTTTCCCTTTTGGGGGACAAAAAGCGGATACTCCCCGCAAACCAAAGAGTGCCCTCCGCGAATGGATTGATTCCATACTTTTTGCGGTGATCGTGGCCTCGCTGGTGCACTGGCTGGTGATGCAGCCCTACACGATTCCTACTTCCTCCATGGAAAAATCGCTGCTGGTCGGAGATTACCTGTTTGTGAGCAAATTTCACTACGGTGCCCGCGTGCCGCGCACCATTCTGCAGGTACCGCTGACCCACCAGACCATCTGGGGCACCGAAATTCCATCCTACCTTGAGTGGATTTACCTGCCTTACATGCGGCTGCCGGGTATTTCCGGAATCAAGAACAACGACGTGGTGGTTTTCAATTATCCCACCGAACTCCAGTTTCCTTCCGACCTGAAGACCAACTACATCAAACGCTGCATCGGTATTGCCGGCGACAGCCTCACGATCCGGAACAAGCAGGTATTCATCAACGGCAAATTGCTGGAACCACCGGCAAGAATGCAGACGAGTTATTTCCTGCAAACCTCCGAAACCATTACGGACCGCGTCTTCCGGCGGTACGATATTACTGATGTGATGCAGTTGCCCAATGGTTACCTGGTGCAGACGCAGCCGGAAACTGCCGCCAAACTCAAAGAACTCACCTTTATCAGCAAGATCATGGAAGTGACGGACGCCAACCGGGCTTCGCTGGGACTGCTCCGGGAGTCCGTATTCCCCAACAACACCAACTTCAGCTGGAGTACGGATAACTTTGGTCCGGTGTACATTCCCAGAGAAGGCGACAAGGTTCAGCTCAACGAAAAGACGCTTGCCCTCTATCAGTATGCCATCATCAATTATGAGGACAACGAGGATGCGAGGGTGGAAAACGGCAAGTTGTTTATCGGGGGACAGGAGTTAACTGAATACACTTTCAAACAGAACTACTACTTCATGATGGGCGACAACCGTCACAACTCACTTGACTCCCGCTTCTGGGGATTTGTTCCCGAAGATCACATAGTGGGCAAGGCGTTGTTTGTGTGGTGGTCAGTAGACCAGAACGCCAGCTGGCTGGAAATTACCGACAAGATCCGCTGGAACCGGCTCTTCCGGGCAATCAACTAGCCCCAAAAGAGCCTTCAAAAGCCTGATGCCGGACAGTCATCAGGCTTTTTTGTGGCGTCTGTCGAAAAAATTAAAAAATAATTAGACATTTTCTTCGCTTTTATTTTTTTTCGTCAGATAATTTGCAGCACAGAAAGTAAGCAACCCCCTGTCAGCTCCCGGGCAATCCTTTTGCCGCTTGTCCGGGAAAACAAAATAACCTTTTTCCTTTTAGCCCGATCATTCTCCCGTAACTGACTCCCTGACTTAAACTTCAAAGCCACTGGCCTTGCCGTCTGGTCCTGTTCCGGATTTCATGGCTGTGTTTTCCAGTCTGTCGCCATTACAAAACAATCCGGTTCACTATTCTTCAACTTCCCGTCCACGCTACCATTCCAACTCCCGACATGCAGGTAAATTCGTTTCAAAGTGCCGATTCCCTCTACGACCAGGGTACGGCCGCTTCCGCAATGGGTGATCACGCGCAGGCTTGCCAGCTGTTTGATCAGGCCATCCGCCTCCATCCCGGAAATCCTTTGTTCTGGCTCAGCCGGGGGGTTGTACTCGACGAACTTGGCCGGCAGGAAGATGCGCTTCATAATTTCAGCCAGACCATCAGCCTTGATCCCCGGCAAAGCCTCGCATACTATTACCGGGGAATTGTTTTTTACAAAGACTACCGCAATGCCGAAAAAGCAATCGGGGATTACGGACAGGCGCTGGCCTTAAACCCTGACCTGAACAAAGTATACTACTGGCGTGCCCTGGCCTACCTGCTGGATGGCCAGATCCAGCAGGCCATCAGCGATGCCGGCGAAATCATCCGGCGGGAACCTGGGTTTGAAGGTGGTTATTTTGTCCGGGGTAAGGCCTTGCTGGAAACCGGGCAGTTCAAATCAGCCGTTGCCGATTTTGACGTTTACCTGAAAAGCCGGCCCGATGACGCAGAAGGTTTCTACTACCGGGGTAAGGCGTTGTGCGGTTTGGGTGCGCACGACAAAGCCATCCACGATTTTACCCAAAGCATCAGGCTGAATCCGAAGGGATACCGGGCTTTTTATTGGAGGGGAATGGCTTTTTTCGACCAGAAGGCTTATCCGGAAGCACTGGTGGACCTCACTGCCGCATTGCAGCGCAATCCGGGCCTCACTACGGCCCTTTATTACCGGGCTTTCTGCTACTTCAAGGGGGGCGATTCTACCCGCAGCATTGCTGATTATGACCGTTACATCAACCTTCAGTCCGCGGATGCGGACGGATACTATTGGCGTGGTTATGTCAGGAGGAGAGTAGGGGAAGTGGAAGCATCGGATGCCGATTTCCGGAGAGTGCTTGATTACAGCAATGATCCCGGGCTCCGGGCTGCCGTTCAGGAAATACTCCAGCCGGTGCAGGTTTAATCACCCGGAACACAAACCTAACTTACTGCTACCCGTACACGTACAGCAAAGCGCCGCTTGTGGTGCCTATGTATCACGCCTTATGTGTACGTCATGAAGATTCAGGAAACGCTTCCAATCAACAAAAGGTACGGCTCCCTGCAGCGGGTTGCGCCGGGGGTAATCGGACTGCCCACCCTCATTGTAAACGTTTATTTTGTGGGTGACCAGAGCGGCTGGGTACTGGTAGATGCGGGAATGCCCCGGTTTGCCGGCACTATCCGCAAGGCTGCTGAGCAGTGTTTTGGCCTCGGAACCAGACCACAGGCCATAGTGCTCACTCACGGTCACTTTGACCATGTCGGGTCACTGGAGTCGCTGCTCAAGGTATGGGATGTGCCCGTGTACGCGCATAAACTCGAAATGCCTTATCTGACCGGGATGTCGCATTATCCTCCGCCCGACCCGACCGTGGGCGGCGGGGCAATGGCGCTGATGTCCAAAATTTTTCCCACTAAGCCAATCAATCTCGGCAGCCGGGTCCGGACCCTGACGGGTGAACTGCCCGAAATGCCCGGCTGGCAGATCATTCATACGCCCGGTCATGCGCCGGGTCACGTTTCCTTTTTCCGGAAAAGAGACGCCGTACTCATCGCCGGCGATGCATTCGTGACCACCAAACAGGAGTCTTTCTGGTCGGTAGTGACCCGCAAAAAGGAGATTAACGGACCGCCTGCTTACTTTACCCAGGATTGGATAGCTGCCCGGCAATCCGTGGAGCATCTGGCGGATCTGGAACCTTCCGTGGTGGCTACCGGACACGGCCTGCCCATGCGGGGTGAAAAGATGCGCCATGATCTCCGCCACCTTGCGCAGTATTTTCAGGAGGAAGCCGTACCGTCGCAGGGCCGTTACGTGAATCGTCCGGCGGTTTTCAATGAGACCGGAGTGGATTACATCCCCCCCCCAAATGCCAGCCAATTGCCGAAAATACTGGCGGGAGTGGGCATTGCCGCCCTTGCCGGTGCGGGATTGTACGCCCTGATCAAATACAACCAGAAGCGTAACGAACTCAAGCCGATGGGAACCCGTACGGTTTACTACGATCCCGAACCGCCGCACTACCGGACCGACAAGCCTTCTACCCACATCCCGAGGGTCAGACGGATCACCCGTCCGGAATATTAAGAAGGGATCACGATATGAGATTCGGATAGAAAGCACCAGTGCCACTCGTGTTGAAGAGTGGCACTGGTGCTTTTGGCTTTCGGGTAAACTTTCTCAGGTTGCTGCGCTGGCTGACATCTCCGGTCTGAAGTTTGTAAGTGTCCGTGCAAAAGTATAGGGCATTTGTCTTTTCATAATTATTTGACTGTAAAACGTTTATTTGTCGAACAACGAGCAACTGATAACCAACAACTACCTACAAGGAAGAAGGCAAAACATCCTCTCCGGCGGGAGAATCTTTTTTGCGGAAGGCAATCCGGTAAGTGCCGGCAACGCCCACGATGTAGGCCGTCTGCGGATATTTGACGTTTCGTTCCTTTTCCACCCGGTAAAAAGCATCCAGTGTAAAGTTTTTCCCAATCCGTGTCTCCAGTCCCATCGAAAAACGGTTCAACTGGTTTTCGTCCCGGCCGTCGAACCGGTAAAAAGTTTCCCCGGCAAGGTAAGGCTGCACCCTTTTGGTCAAATTGTAAACCAGCATCAACCGGTTGCAGAGGTAGCTTTTCCGTTCATCTTCACCACCGGCTTCGCCGGAGTTCTGGTACCGGACCCGGTAGGCAACAATCCACTGGGTTTTATTGCTGCCTATGGTGTAGAATGCATCGCCTGACCAACGCTGCCGGTCGTTGTCATCGGCCCGGCATTGCTACGCGTACCACGACCGTGCGTACGGGCTCCCAGAGTCTGAATGAACAGGCGTTGCCCCGCCGGGGAGAAATATTCAAAGTCTACCCTTCTTTCCCAGCTACCGCCGGTCCGCACGTAGTTGGGCTGCCCGTCCGGATTTTCCCCGACAACGCAGATGCCCCGCCGGTTCCCGAAAAAATCACTCCGGTCTACTGAGAGAGATACCACCGGAAAACGGTAACGGCTGCCGAAGGTGAGGTCCACGAAGTAGGTGTTGGTTATCACCGGACTGGCCGGACAGCCATCCTGATAGGCAACGGCGCGTACAACCGTGGCTTTATTGACCTGGCCCTGCGGCGGGGTCCACGATGGAGAAGTATCCTCATCGGATACATCGTTGGGGTCGCCGCTGCGGTCCGCAATGGTAACCGGCCCGGTGTACACCGGCGAGGTATTGTCGGGCGTGGTGCCGTCGAGGGTATAGTGAAAGATCGTGGCCGGCGACTGCACCGAAAGGGCAAGCTAAAAGGAACTGGTGAAAACGCCGACTGGCTGAGAAAAAAGCACCGTATCCTGCCCTTCGGTGATGGTGAAGCGGCTATTGGTGTCATTGGACTGGCCGGGGGTGGGCCGCGAAAAATGAAAGGCCCGAAAACCGGTTGCCGGCGACCGTCCAAAAGAAACATCCGTCGGAATGCAGCGGGCCGGCAGGTAATCCACCAGTTGCCCGGAAGGGTCAGAGAGCAGTACCGGTTCGCGGCCGGCACCGAGCCGGAAACCGGCATGCAGAAAGGGTCCGGATTTCCGGTCCTTGTCCGAGGCAAACACCAGCAGGTAGCCGCCGGGGCTGAGGGTAACGGCCGGAAACTGCCATTTACCGGTCTCCAGCGAATCATCCGTGAGGTACCACCCCTGCAGGTTAACCGGAACGTTACCGGCATTATACAGTTCAATCCAGTCGGGGGTGTCGCCGTCTTCGTCGCGGACCGTCTGGCTGTTGGCCGACATCATCTCGCTGAGCACCACCTGACCACTGGCAGTACTGACGCCGGAAAACAAGGTCCACAGCAATAGAATCGGGTAGAAACATCTGTTTTTCATCGCTTATAGCATAATTCCCACCCGGAAGGAAAGCAGATCGTAATTGAGCGGCGTGCGGTACCGGAAGGTGTCGTAGGTCTGGTAGGAGACGCGGGCAAACTGGTGCTTGTAATACACACCCATTGGTCCCGAAGCTTTTTTTCCCGCCGGAAACCGGTAGCCGAAACCCGCGCTGAACAGTACCTCACCGTCGAAATCGTACCCTTCGTAGTTGCCGAAGTTGCGGCTGGTGCCGAATGCGTACCCGAACTGCGCCGCCAGAAAAGGCGTGTTGTCCTTTTTGCGTAACATGCCCTTGAAACTGGCGGACAGCGGAAAAAAGGTTTCGTCGTCGAATCGTTCCATGCCCAGACCGAGCCCGTAAAAAACCCGCGAACTCACCTGTGCCTCGGTAGCCTACAGCAGGCTGATGCCGGATTTGTACACAAATACTTCGCTGGACAACTGGCCGCCCAAAGTGAGTCCGCCTTCCAGTAAATGGTGCAGTCTGATGCCAGATGCCTCCTCTTTTTCCTCCTCATCCTTTTCCTTTTTGTCCTTGTCCTTCTTTTGGGCCAGCAGCGGGGAGGAAAGGAACAGAAAAAGAAGCATTCCCAGCAGAATGCGGCCGGTGCCGGATCGGTGGGCCTCCACAGGAAAAACGTGCAAGGGATGATTCATGGTTCAGTAGGACGGTTTGCCGTGTTCGGGCGGTAAGCAGACAAAATACATAAGCGGATAACGGTAGAAAATATACCACCATCCCGAATGATCCGGTGCAATGCTGACTCATTTTTTGGTACGGAGCAAATAAAACGGGACGGACGGTGCAGGAACGGACTTCCCGCAGGTCTGCCACAACAAGGCTTTTGTTTTTCGGGAAGTGAAACCGGGATAATATCCGGAAAGCAATTCCCTGATTTCGTCCTCAAGGACCAGAATATTCGCGCGTATTTACTTTTGTGATTACCGGCTACCGGCGCAGCCCGGTTTCGCGGAAGAACTGCCTTTCCCGCTGATTCTAATAAAATGCCGTTGGAGCCATCGGAAGCTACGGTAAGTTTACGTCAACAGGTGCGCAGGCACGGTGAACATTTCCGGCGGCCATCCGGTTTTAGCAAATATACCCCATGACTCGCAAAGAACGCATTCGATTGATACTGGACCGCCTGCAAAGGGGCGTCTACGAAAAAGAAGAAGCCATTCGCCTGTCGCTCTTGTCGGCGGTGGCGGGTGAAAGCATTTTTCTGCTGGGACCTCCCGGCGTTGCCAAAAGTCTGATTGCGCGGAAGCTGAAGTTTGCTTTCCGCGATGGCCGGTCTTTTGAATACCTGATGAACCGGTTCAGTACGCCCGACGAAATCTTCGGACCGGTTTCCATTAAAAAGCTGAAGGATGAAGACCGCTACGAACGGCTGACCGACAAATACTTACCAGGCGCCAATGTCGTGTTTCTGGACGAAATCTGGAAGGCGGGACCGGCTATTCAGAATGCGCTGCTCACGGTGATCAACGAAAAAGTATACCGGAACGGGGAACAGGAAGTAGCCGTAAAAATCAAAGCCATTGTGTCGGCGTCCAATGAACTGCCGCCCGAAGGGGAAGGGCTGGGTGCCCTCTGGGACCGGTTTCTGGTCCGGTACATGATTTCTGAAATCCGTCAGAGTGCCGCTTTTGTGGGCATGATTACTGATACAGCCGACGTATACGCCGATAATCTGGAAGCAGAAATCAAGCTGGCCGAAGCGGAACTGGACCTGTGGAGCAGCGGGATTGACCGCGTTGAGGTTCCGGCCGAAGTGCTGAATGTGATTCAGGTGGTGAAGCTGAAGCTGGAGGAATACGACGCCGACCACCCCGAAAGCCCCTTTCAGATCTACGACCGGCGCTGGAAAAAAATTATCCGGCTCCTGCGGACCTCTGCCTTTCTCAACGAACGCAGCCGGGTAGACCTGATGGACTGCTTTCTGATGCCGCACTGCCTCTGGAACCGCCCGGAACAGCAGGAAACCGCGCAGGAAATCGTTGCGGAAACGGTGCGCCGCCACGGCTACTCCATTGCCCTCAACCTGACGCCGCTGCGGCAGGAGTTGCGGGATTTTGAAGAAGAAGTAAAAACGGAGACCCGTATTCCCAATGTAGTGCTGACAGATGCCCCAAGGGCGGTGGAACGGGAATATTACGAACTGGAAAACATCGAACAATATTTCGACGGCAACCGCATCAAGCGAGGCGACTACGACCGGCTGGCCATCGACGAAGAGACTACCATGAACCTGTACGACAAGAACGGCAGCCTCACCAACCGCCTCAAAGCCCGGAAACCGGAAGAAAGAGCCAATGCGGTGGTCATCAATTCCAATGCCCGGCTGTACACCTTTCCGCTGGTGACCGACAAGACCGAAAAAACCGAATTCCTGTACAAAAAGCCGCATCCGCTGGTGCATGGTTTCTGGAATGACCGGCTCCGGCAACTAGGCAGCTACATTGAGGAACAGAAGGAAAAATTAAAATCCAATCCACCGGAGGAACTGCGCCACCTTCGCACCAACCTGTTCGTGGACGCCGGCCTTGCCGCAGTCGTGGAAGCCAACCTCAGTGAATCTGCCAATACCCTCAACTCCCTCGGCCTTCAGGTGGAGAAGATCAGGTTCATGTATGAGAAGATAAAATAGTCCTGAGTCGCCAGTC
>JAUJMU010000010.1:154879-228963 GCA_030446715.1 Cytophagales bacterium
GTGGAGAAGATCAGGTTCATGTATGAGAAGATAAAATAGTCCTGAGTCGCCAGTCATAAGTGCATTGTCGGGGGTAAGCAGTAAGAATCGATCAAGAGGATAACGCCATTGGCAAGTCACGCCAGCCCCCTTATGACTTGCGACTTTCCTTGTCAATAAAATCACCGGATCAATAGGGAGTAGTTGGGCAGAAATGCTTTATTTCGCGGCTCAGTATTTCCACTGCAACCTCCATTTATGGATTTCTCAAGTATTAAGGAGTTTTTTCAGTTTTTGCTTGACTCCGAAGAAATTATCAGATACGGCGGTCTTGCCCTGGTAACCCTGATTGTTTTTGCCGAAAATGGGCTCTTTTTCGCCTTTTTCCTGCCCGGCGACTATCTGCTTTTCCTTGCCGGACTGTTTACCAGTTCACGTCAGCTGGACTGGCCGATCACGGTTGTAATGGGCTGCATCATATTTGCAGCCATAATGGGCAGTCTGGTTGGGTACTTTTTCGGGATGGCCCTGGGGCATAATCTGGAAGACCGGAAAGAGTCTTTTTTCTTTAAAAAGAAAAATCTGGAACAATCACGCGCCTTTTTTACCAGGTACGGCGGACGTGCACTGGTGCTGGCCCGCTTCATGCCCATCGTCCGGACTTTCTCGCCCATTATTGCCGGTACCATCCGGATGCCTATGCGTTCGTTTCTCTTCCACAACGTGGTAGGAGCCATCCTCTGGGGCGTTTCTCTGCCGCTGGCTGGTTTTTACCTCGGTCAATCCTTCCCCGAAATTATTAATTACGTGGAGTGGATCATTGTTTTCTTCTTGTCCATTACCACCCTTGCCCTTGTCCGCACCATCATCAAAGTTCGCCGCAGCCGGGCTGCAGAGGGCAGATAGTAAATATCAAATAGCAGATAGCAGATTTCTGCGTCGCCTTGCGGGAGTGAGGGTAAGGGGCAAGTTGCCAACGCCAATGTTCACTCCTGCCAAACCCCTTACGACATGGTACAGACGCCACGCATGGCGTCTCTGCTTACGACTTTTTCTTTTACTCCTCCACCCGCCCTGATGCGGGGCTGATGATCCTGCCGAGGAAGACAGCATTGATAAACAGGCGGTTGGTGCCAAACCAGAAAGCCCTGAAATTGGGGTTATCCGTCATCAGGATCACCTTACCCGAGCCTATTGCGTTCACCACAATTGAAGGAGACCCGGCCAGTTCTTTCAGTTTTGGTTTGGTAACATACCCGCTCAGCAAGGGAGTGGCCGTATAAGAAGCGGGGGTGGCATAAGGATTCTTCGGTCTTTCCAGAAAAATGGTATTGTCGCGGAAAGTCGGGATCAGCTCGTCGCGGTACCCGTAGGCCAGCGGATGCGAACGGTCCAGCCGGAGCTGAAATATGGCACCCACAATGTCCTGCGCCCTTGCGTTTTCTTCTAAAGAGGCGTAGGGCTTGACCGACAGGGAATCTGCCGGGCCTTTTTTGGTTTTTACATTGGCAAGGCCCCGCGCCACTGCCCAGGCAACGGCGTTTGTCATGGTGATCAGCGTACCGCCGTCCGAAACCCAGCGTTTCAGATTATCAACCGTGCCGGTGCCGAGGGCTGGGTAACTGCCGCCAACCATCACGATTACGTTATACTTCCGGAAATCGGCCTGGCCGGCCTGCGCAACATCCACCATCACGGGAGGCATGCCATACCGCTGGTCGAGCAGGTGCCATACCTCCCCGGCATCGTTGGCATTAACGCCGGTTCCGACCAGCATCATGACCCTGGGTTGTTCCAGCGCCTCAAAGTTGCTGCTTCCAAAGTCCATACCGGTGCCAGTCAGGCCGGTGCCGAGGGCGTAAATGTCAATGCCATCCCTCCGGGCAAGTTCGGCCATGAGGGCAGGCAGTTCTGCTTTTCCTTTTTCCTGCAATCCGACCGGCACCATCACCGTCCCGTAGTCAAATGCCATAGACTGTCCGGCCACGGTTGCCGCGAAGGGTTTGGTCGCCATCCGGACCCGGTATCCCTGTTTCATCAACTCATTAACGGCCCTCGGAGCATAGTAGCCGTCCCAGGCCAACAGGTAAGCATACGCAGTGGCGGGTTCGCCAATCACATTCCCCTGCGGGAATTCCGGCACGGCGACTTTAGAGCCAAGGTTCGGGGTTGATTTCAGTTCGGCGTAGGGCATGTTAAAGGCCAGCGGCAGGGAAAATGCCGAAATGTCATAAAACAGGCTGTCTGCAAAAGTGGTCCGTTTCTCGAACATGCCATTGATCAGCCGGTGCTGGGCCTGGTTGGCAGGTACCACGTAGGACCAGTCGGCCCCGAAGGTGCGCCCTCCGGCATTTACGTTGCCACCAGCTTTGTACACTTCTACCTGCTGCTGGCGCAGGATTTTCAGCATTTCCCAGGTGCGGGCTTTGTCTTCTTTAGAGCCGAATACATACGCTTTCACCGGGGCGCTGTTTCCTTCCCGGCCGGCATCCCGGTAAAAGTCACGTTGCCAGTTCAGCAGGTCAGGGCGCATGGCCCGGGCCGCCTGGAGGGTGGAGAGCATGGTCACAAACTGGTTGCGGATGGTAAAAGGAAAACGCAGCACGCCGTTGATCGTTTCGTGCGCGTGACCCCGTGAACTGGCTTGCTCAAACAAAATGCCGATGCTGCCCTGCACATCCGGAAAAGTGGAGCCTTTGCCGTAGTAAAAGTCATCGTAGTTCTCTTCCGTAAAGTAGAGGGAACCGATTTTATCCAGTGCTTTGGCGTGAAAGGTGCCCATCCGGGCGGTCAGTTCCTGGTTCTTTTTCGGCGTCAGCGGGTGCACCCGGGAAGGTACGCCGGGCTGGAAGAAGAACGTCGCATCGCTGCCCTGCTCGTGGTGGTCAGTGAGGACATTGGGCTTCCACTCGTGGAATTTAGCCACGCGGCCTCGGCTTTCGGGGTGCTGCACGTACAGCCAGTCGCGGTTGAGGTCAAACCAGTAGTGGTTGGTGCGGCCGTTGGGCCAGACTTCGTTCAATTCGCGGTTGATGGGGTCGGTTACCGGCGATTTGCTCTTGTGTACGTTTACCCAACTGGCAAACCGGTTCAGCCCGTCCGGATTGAAAGACGGGTCGAGCAGAATCACGGTTTCGCTGAGCAGTGAATCAATGGCCGGTCCCTGGGCGGCGGCAAGGTAGTAGGCCAGCAGGAGGGAGGCGTTGGAACCGCTGGGCTCGTTGCCGTGGACGCTGCAGCCGATCCAGACGACGGCGGGCATCTGGTTTATGTTCAGTGAACCCGACTTGCCCGGATCGGTCAGCGAGCGGTGTTCATCTTTGATCCGGGGCAGATTGGTGCGGTTTTGCGTTGAAGTGACCGTCAGCAGCATCAGCGGGCGGCCTTCGTAGGAGCGGGCGTAGGGTTCAATCTCCATCCGGTCAGAGACGCGGTCCAGTTCGCGCATATAGCTCACGAGCAGGTCGTGTGACACGTGCCAGTCGCCCACCTGCCAGCCAAGAAAGGCTTCCGGCGTGGGCACGGAGGGGTTGTACTGCACGTCCTGCGGCAGGTAATAGGAGAGGGGAACGGACTGGGCGAAGGAGCAAATGGTAAACAGGAAAAGGACAAATACCGGGAGATGCAGTTTTTTCATCGGCGTTCAGATGTAATCAGGAGGGGCAAAATTTTGCAGGGAGCAATATACACAGCGGGCAATATACTAAGTAGCGGCTCAATCTGGGATTGTGGGTTTTGAAATGACTGAACGGTTCCGGGCGGCAGGTTAATTTGAGAGTTCTTTATGAGCCTGCTAAATTTCTTTACAGCAGACAATGATTGACTTGCAGAGAACGGAACACTGGTTTGTTTACCGCTGTAAATTGGCCCTTTGAGCAGGGTAGGGTGTATTCAAATTTTACTGGCCCTTTCGGACTTGGCCTGACATATGACTTCAGGAATGCCATTGGTTTCACCCGGACCCTCTTTTATTGCCTTTTTAGCTGGCCTTACCTGCTGAAAAAACGCCACTTGCTGCTTTGCTCCGGCAGCAGCGGCCGGTAAGCTTCGGCCACTGCCTCCGGCTGGTCGGTGGAGAGAATGTCTGAGCCGTTGCGGATCAGATCCTGATACACCTGATTGCCCCGGGCTTCGGCTTTGCGGTCGAGGTTGCCCATTGTTCCGGTGATGCAGGAAATCCCCTTATCGTGCAGAAACCTGTACAGCGACGGGTCGTTTTCCGATACTCCCGTAAAGGCTGCCATTCTTTCCGTGGGTACACCTAGTGCGGTTAGCCGCTCAAAGTCCGCGAGTTGATAAATGTTTACCGAAAGCATCAGCTGCGGGTGCAGGCGGTGGATCTGGGCAGCCTTTTCAGGCGTATAGGTGATTACAATGGTGTAGGCTTCAGCCCCGGCTTCGCGGACAGCCCGTACCATTCTTTCCGGCGGTACACTGCGCTTTGAATCGAGAAAGAGAACAGTTTTCCCTTTCGCCCAGTGCAGTACTTCCGAAAGGGTGGGTATCCCATACGGCGTCAGATTTTCCTGATCATCCTTCAGCTGCAGTTTGCGCAACTGCGCCCACGTAAAGTCTTTCACTTCCCCTGATCCGGTTGAGGTCCGGTCCAGCCGGTCGTCGTGCATGACGATCAGCGAATCGTCGGCGGAAAGCTGCACATCAAATTCAATGGCCGCGTGGGTGCGGGAGAGGGTATGCGCAAAGGTAGGAATGCAGTTTTCGGGAAAGCCGGGAGCCGGGCCGCCGCGGTGGGCGCTGATCAGCGGGATGCGGTCAGGCGTGCGGCGGAGCAGCTTGTGCAGATCTTCCGCGGAGCTTGTCCGGATAAAGTAGCGGGGACTGTCGCTGCCGGTAAAACCAGTAAGAGCAGCCAGCAGAAAAAAACTGGCAAGAGTTCTCTTTTTCAAGTGGGCGGGGTATATGGGTGTGTCGGGTAATGATACCAATCTTTGTGGGATTCTGCCTTGCCAGAACAATATTGCTTCGGGGTGGCTGGAAACAAAAAACCTGCCCGGCAGTGCGCCGGGCAGGTTGGTATAATGGTTGGCAAAGGCTATTCGTCCATGCCGAATGCGTAGTAGTACTTACGGGCACTGCCGGGATAAATGCCGGCTATCATGACGCCACCTCTCTGGTCCTCAAGCATTTTAATGAGCTGCTCCCTGGTTTTTACGGGTGTCTTGTTTACTTCCGTAATGATGAAACCGTTGCGCATTTCAGTTTCTGCCTGGAGAATACCCGACCCGATGCTTTTTACCCGTACCCCGTTCCTGAGATTCAGTTTCTCAAGATCCATGGCCGGCAGCGTCTCAAAATCAGCACCGAGAGACTTGGCCACTGCCGGAGCATCGTTCTTCACAATGTCAGTGTTGCCTTCCCGGTTGCGGAGGGGCACGGAAATTATTTTTTCAGAACCACCACGGATTACAGTTACGGCAACTTTATCACCGGGGCGGTGACGGGCAATCTGCTCCTGCAGCTCAGCAACTGAGTTCACGTTACGACCATCTACCTTCGTAATCACGTCGCCTGCATTGATGCCGGCTGCCTTGGCAGAGCCTTTTGCAACCAGACTGTCTACATGCACGCCGCTGAATACATTGAGTTTCTTTTCCTGCGCCAGTTTGCCGTTTACGTCGCGGAGTGTAACGCCGAGGAAAGCCCGCTGCACGTTGCCGAATTTGATCAGGTCTTCTACCACTTTGCTGGCAATGTTGGATGGGACGGCAAAAGAGTATCCCTGAAAAGATCCGGAGTTGGACGCAATGGCGGTATTGATGCCGATCAGTTCACCGTTCAGGTTTACCAGTGCCCCGCCGGAATTACCCGGATTCACGGCAGCATCCGTCTGAATAAAAGATTCGATCGGGAAACGGTCGCGGTCCAGGATGCCGATGCTTCTGCCTTTTGCGCTCACAATGCCGGCAGTTACCGTTGATTCAAGGTTAAAAGGGTTACCGACTGCCAGTACCCACTGACCTACTTTTACATTATCAGAATTGGCAAATACAGTTTTCGGTAAGCCTTTTTCGCTGATTTTAATCAGAGCCAGATCCGTAGAAGGGTCCGTACCGATCACTTTGGCAGTGTAGGTACGCTTGTCGTACAGGGAAACTTCCAGTTCGCTGGAATTTTCCACCACGTGGTTGTTGGTAACAACATAACCATCCTCGCTGATAATCACGCCTGAGCCAGAGGCAAGCGCGGGGCCCCGGTGCGGACCTTCAAACGGGTTGAAATCATCTCCGAAAAAATCCCGGAAAGGAGAGGGAAGTTCCTGACGGTTTCCGCGGCTGGCTGTGGCATTGCCGCCCATTTTGGCGCGGATATGCACCACGGTCGGATTGGCAAGCTCGGCTGCGTAGGAAAAGTCGGTCTGGATATCAGCGTTTGGAGCAGTCACATTAGAAGCCATCCGGGTGATACTTGCGGGAGCACGTTCTATCACAACCGTACGGTCGTCATCAACGGCTTTGAATGCTCCGAATGTAATCCCGCTGCCGAGCATAGCGGCAAGCAAGATTTTAGCGAAGTCAGTATTGATCTTTTTTTTCATGGGCGTGCAAGAATTAAAGTTTGCTCTTTGACTAATTAACACAAATAAGTTGACAAGAATTAACCGGCCATCCCGCATTTAACACTTCTTAACATCTTTTTGGCCTTTTTAACTGAAAACAGACCCAGCGTTTACGTGCCTGGAATCAGGAAAGAAAAATTCCCCGTTATGGCAGCCCATCCGGTGATTTCGGGAAAAACGGAAAAGTCCGGAAAGATACCCATTCTCCCAAACAAGTAAATGGATGATGCTACGTGTGTAACACCATCCATTTGCATAAAGTTTAGCTGAATATCAGTTGATCCGGATTAGTTGATCTGGATGGTGCGGGGCTTGGTTTCTTCCCGCTTGGGTACGTGTACGACCAGGATGCCGGTTTCATAACGGGCTTCAATGGCTTCCACGTTTACACGCTTGGGCAGACGGAAAGACCGCTTGAAATTACCGTAGCCAAATTCCCGCCGGTTGTACTTGATTTCTTCCGATGCGGGAGTCTGCTGCTCACCGGTTACGGTCAGTACTTCGTCTTCTACATGAATGCTGAAGGCCTCTTTGGTAAAGCCGGGAGCGGCCACCTCCAGCCGGTAAGCGTCGGCCGTTTCAGCAACATTCACTGAGGGCAGAGTCCGGCGGTTGTCGCCACCATTCACAGTGCCCAGGTCAGACAAAAATTCGTTCAGCAGATTGCTGTAAGGGAAAACAGAAGATGGGTTTCCGTTGAATCTTACAAGTGTCATGGTTCTATCAGGTTTTGGTTGAATCATTTTATACATCTGTTCACCTGATATTCAAGTAAAATGCCATTCCGGAAAAACGCCATTCCGACGAACCGGATATGACAAAAAGTCTGAGAATGGAGTAAGGCACACATTTTTTTACGACAATTTGTCTGGAATGATCTGTATTTAACGGAAAAAAAGTCTTTGTCCGGCTAAAAGGTGGTCTTGTTCCTCTTTGAGCCAATCAGTGGCGGCAACGGGAGAGGTAAATGATCTGATCTTTAATCGGTGGCAGCAGGCACGGGCATGAACATTTTCGACCGTGGCCTGCGCAAAAACATCTTCAGACAGCAGAACCGCCATTTTTTTTAAACCACCTCTTTCCATTTCCGGAAGTGCCGAAGTAGTCAGGAACTCCTGCACCGGCAATGACAAAATTTTCAGCCCGGTGTGGGCACTCAGATGCAGCGATACCTGGTTTGCTGTGACAAAATCAATCAGAGCTTTACAGGCCCGTCTGGTATCCTCCGGCTTCAGGTAGCCATTCCAGTCAGCATGGATGATGCTGTGGGCTGGAGCATAATATATATGAGCAAAGGAGTCCTGAAATATCGTATGGATTGAAAAATCTATTTCGGTATGCAGCATAGGATTTTTACTGATGCAGAGAAACTTTCGTTTGGATCGATAATAATAATTTACTTAATAAAATTATATTAATTATAAATATCCGTTTTTCTAAATATGGATTTTTATTTACAGAGTAAGGTTTTACCTTAATTGCAGTTTGTTTTACGGGGAGGGTGAAAATCAGGAAGTGTAAGTAGTTGTGATACAAGAATATAGTGTTGAATTCAATCTTATGGATTTGAAAAGGTGTTCAAATGAAGAGGGGAAAATTCTTTTTTCTTCTGATCAGGAAAAGGATCATTTCCTGATCTTACATGTAAGAAAAATTAATTTTCCCCGGATTGCTGCTTGAATGAAGTGCAATACAGCACCCGTGATGTAAAAGAATGCAAAAACGGTAGCTGGGTATCATCAGTCAATAAGGGAGGGTGAGGCTTTCCAGCAGTTGGTTGCCCAGGCCCCTGACCTCTAACTCTACGGCTGGCAGTGGCTGGCCCCAGTCAATGCGGATCACTCCGAAATTCAGAACATTGATCAGTTTTCCTACCCGGTGACGGTTCGGTTCGCCGCTATTATTGGTAGCCGAATGTGTTAAACCGCTGGCGGTAACTTCATACACCGGATAGGATACTCCGGCAGGCTGATATCTGCTGATTTCGGCGATGTGCCGGTCGCCGCTGAGCAGAATAACCCGCCGGGCCTTTGTGGAAGCAATCAGGTCAAAGAGACGCCTTCTTTCTTTGGGGAAATTTGCCCACTTCTCATAGATGTGTTCCTCGGGAATCATCTGGATTCCGCTCCCGATCAGGTGTACGTTGGCGGTGCTGTTGCGAAGTTGTTTTTCCAGCCATTGCCACTGTACCTCCCCCAGAATTTCTCCGTCAGGATCGGGAACATTTGCCTTGCCTTCCTTTTGCAGCGGATCACGGAAGTAACGGGCGTCAAGCAGGATTACCTTTACTTCTTTGCCTGGCGGGCCATAGGTATAGGCTGCGTAAGCGCCTTCCTGCTTCCGGCGCGGGCTTTGTTTTGGTTCGTTGAGAAAATCCAGCATCAGTTGCTGAGTTTGTTTTTTACGGGGGTATTCTTTTCCGCCGTCGTTTACTCCGTAATCATGATCGTCCCAGATGCCGATTACGGGAGTAGATACCTGAAGCAGCTGATAACCGGGATTGGCCTTCTGTAGCATGTATTTTGCCTCCATTACCTTCATGTCTTCGCTATCTCCGTAAATGTTGTCGCCAAGCCAGATCCAGAGGCCCGGCTGATTTTGCAGAATGCCTGTCCAAAGGGGCTGCTGGCGGTCCTGACGGTTGCAGGACCCGAAGGCAATGATGCTGAGGGGCATGGAAAGGGCGGTATCGGCGATGGACAGGGTCCGGGCGGTCTGGTCCCTGCCAGTTTTACAACCCTGACCAGACAGGCACAAACCAGCAAGGGCAATGATCACATAATGCCTGAACTTCATAGTTTTAAAATTCTGGTTAATGAATGGAACTGTATATTTCCGGAAAAGGCGTGAAGTTACCCGTGGGAGCACGATAGAACTCAGTCAACAGATTAAGTTATGGTTAAATAAATCTCAGACAGCACCTCACCGGAAGGGACAGATCTTTTGCAGGCATTTGCCCGGTTATTCTTGATAAACAGAGCCATATTTGCCACTTGAGGCTTATTCATATTCTTGCGTGTATCATCTCTGCCCAAAGTCAGAAAACTAACCTGCAGATAATAAACTCTTTGCGCTAATGAAGCTCCCTTTTGCTTTTTTTGTCAGTGCCCTGCTTTCGTGTCCGGTGCCGGCTCAGCTGCCCGACTGGGAAAATCCGCGGGTCAACAGCCGGAACACCGAAAAGCCGCATGCGACGCTGATACCTTACGGCACGGAAAGCCAGGCCCTGCAATATGACCGGGCTGCTTCTCCCTACTACCGGAGTCTGAACGGTACCTGGAAGTTCAGGTGGGTTCAGAAACCATCCATGGTACCGGCTGATTTTTACGCACCCCAAACCAGCACCGCCGGCTGGGATGATCTGCCGGTGCCCTCCAACTGGCAGGTATACGGCAACCGGAACCGCCGCAATTACGATCCTCCCATTTTTACGAACATCAGACATCCCTTCAAAGCCGATCCGCCCCGGATCAGTGCCGATACCAACGCCGTTGGCCTGCACCGGACCACTTTTACGGTGCCCCCGCACTGGACCGGCCGTCAGGTATTCCTGCATTTTGAGGGCGTGCAGTCAGCCATGTACCTCTATCTCAATGGAAAAGAAGTCGGATACCACGAAGACGGCATGACCGCCGCCGAATTCAACATCACCCCCTACCTGAAAGAAGGCGAAAACCTGATGGCTGTGCAGGTAATCAACTGGTCAGATGGCAGTTACCTTGAGGATCAGGATTACTGGCGCATAGCGGGCATTTACCGGGACGTGTACCTGTTTTCAACGCCCAGCGTGCACCTCCGGGATTACCAGGTCGTAACGGATCTTGATCCTGACTACAGGGATGCAACCCTGAACATTTCGGCCCGGCTCCGGAACCACAATCCGAAGGAAGAAAAAAATTACCAGCTGAAAATTTCCCTGTACGACGCCGGAGGCAAGCAGGTATTTACCCACAATCAGCCGGTCGCATCGGTGAAGGGGAGTGGCGAATTGGCGGTCGGTCACACCCGGCTGGTGGCCGACCCGCGGAAGTGGACCGCCGAAGATCCCTACCTGTACGGTATTACCATTCAGTTATCGGATGCCAGGGAGGAATTTACGGAAGTAATCAGTGGCCGCATCGGTTTCCGGGAGGTAGAAAAAGTAAAAGGGCAGGTGCTGGTAAACGGCAGGCCGGTCATTTTCAAGGGTGTCAACCGCCATGAGTTCGATCCTCTCACGGGCCGGGTGATCAGTGAGGGGTCCATGATCCGCGACATTGAGCTGATGAAGCGGCACAACATCAACGCCGTCCGTACTTCCCATTATCCCAATGACCCGGCCTGGTACGAACTCTGCGACCGGTACGGCCTGTACGTAATGGATGAGGCAAACATTGAAAGCCACGAATTATGGGGCAAAGGGGTGATTCTGGCGGATAATCCTGACTGGACCGGGGCATTTGTGGACCGGGGACGGGCCATGGCAGAGCGTGACAAAAACCACCCGAGTATCATCTTCTGGTCGCTGGGCAATGAGGCGGGCATTGGCCGCAACTTTTTCGCGATGGCCGATACGATCCGTAAAATCGATCCCACCCGGCCCATTCATTACGAAGGTCAGTATCCCCACTATGGCCGCGACCTGCCAAAATTCGACATTATTTCTACCATGTATCCATCCGTTGCAAAAATACTTGAATGGATGGAAAAGGATCCCTCAAGGCCCGTGATCGTGTGCGAATACGCCCACGCGATGGGTAACGGAGTAGGTAACCTGAAAAAATACTGGGACGCCATGTATAAATACCCGCGTCTCCAGGGCGGCTTTATCTGGGACTGGGTGGACCAGGGATTATTGTCGGTCAACAAAGCGGGTAAGGAGTACTGGAACCACATCAATTACATTGACGGAGCCAACGCCGGGGACGGACTGGTCAACCCGGACCGTACCCCGCAACCGGAACTCAATGAGGTGAAATACCAGTACCAGAGCATCCGCTTTGCCCGGCAGGGAGCGATAAACGGGAAGATGAACGTGGCCATTACCAATGGCTATGATTTCAGTACCCTCGATGGAATCAGTTTCAGCTATCAGATTCTGGCCAATGGGCAGGAGGTGCACAAGGGTAATTTTGAAATGCAGAACCTGCATCCCGGAATCACCGGTTCAGTGACCATCCCGCTGGAGAAAGTGCGGTTCGGGGCTGGCAAAGAGTACTTTGTGAATCTGAGTGCGCGGCTGACGGACAGTACTGCGTGGGCCCCGGCCGGCTACGAAGTGGCGTGGGCACAATTTCCGGTAGAAGTTGCTGCCCCGGCCGCTGCTGCGGTAACGGCAGAACCTGCATCCGCCCCGTTGAGGATAGGCCGCTACGGGGAACGGATTGAGGTAAAGGGAGGTGATTTTTCGGTGGACTTCGAAAAATCTACCGGCACCCTTTCTTACCTGCAGTACAAGGGCAAGGAAGTACTGGTCAAAGGCATGATGCCCGATTTCTGGCGGGTGCCAACGGACAATGATGAAGGGGGCGGTAAACGCAGTTACGCATCCCGCTGGCGGGCGGCCGGACTCGACCGGCTCAAAGTAACTCCTGTTGATGTGAAAACCGAGCAACCTGCCCCCGACCGGGTAATCGTCCTGATTACGAATAGTATCCGCGGCACCGGTTCCGGCTTTACCCAGAAAACCCGGTATACCATTTCCGGCAGCGGCGAGATTGTAGTGGATAATCAGTTTATCCCCTCCGGCGAACTGCCTCCCCTGGCAAAGGTGGGGCTTCAGTTTCAGCTGCTGCCCGAATACAACCAGCTGCAGTGGTACGGCCCCGGACCCTGGGAAACTTATCCGGACCGGAAGGAAGGGGCAAAAGCAGGCTTGTACTCGGGTAAAGTCACAGACCAGTACTTTCCGTACATCATGGCTCAGGAAAACGGCAACAAAACCGACGTACGCTGGGTAACCATCACCAACGCGTCAGGGCAGGGCCTGGTGGCCATCGGAGAGCCGCTGCTGAGCGTAAATGTGCATGACTTTACAAACGAAGCCTTGCTGAAAGCAAAGTCCACCCAGGACTTGCCGCGCACCAGGACAACGGTGGTTAATCTGGATATGGCGCAGATGGGGCTGGGTGGTGACGACAGCTGGTCGCCGAGGGTACACCCTGAATATCAGCTGCCGGGCAACCGCACCTATTCTTACCGGTTCCGCATCCGGCCGGTGGACCTGAAACAACCTGACTGGCAGGATGGCCTGAAAGCGGCTCATTCAGCGGGAAGGAAATAACGGTAGCAATACAGGAAGCATAACCAGCCGAAAGCTGTCTCACCTGAAGTGGCGGGTGAGAATCTGGTTTACATCTTCCATTTTCAGGGGTTTATTCAGGTAGCCGACTACGTTAGACATTTGAGTAATTTTTGTATCAGAGGGGTTGGCAGATGTGCTCAGAACCACCACTACGACGGATTCCTTATTAATGCATTGCATATCTGAAAAAGCCCGCAGGAAGCCGAATCCATCCCTCACGGGCATGTTGATGTCCAGAAGAATCAGGTCGGGACAACGGCCATAGGCAAGGCAGTGATACTGGATCAACCCGAGAGCCTCCTCACCGTTACGGGCAATGAGCAACTGATCTGTCACGCCCATATCCGTCAGGAGCATTTCATTGATAAAATTTGTGGCTTCGTCGTCGTCAATCAGGAGGGTGCAGGCAATCTTTTCCATCGGAATATGAATCCGGTTCAATAGTTAAGGTCGGACGTCAATAGCGGAAGCTACAATTTTTATTTATTTTATTCCGGAAGGAAATTTAAATTAAGCCCTTAATCTGAAGGCAGATCACCGGCGCAGGGGTCACAGTATTCTGCCTGAAGGAAGCAATTATTTCCTGTGGAGCAGGAAGCTGAAAAACAGGCCTTATTTTTGTAATCTTTGACAAAGATCTATTCTCAATTGATAAATGAAGAACAAAGCTCTTTCCTTCCGCCTGTTTTTGCCGCTCATACTGGCGGTTCTGCTGACCAACTGCCGTCAGATTCGTGAATTGTCCGCGTTCAGCAAGTGTGAATTCAGGCTGGCTTCGGTCAACAACACCACGCTTGCCGGGGTCAATGTGCAGAATGTCCGCTCCCTGTCGGATCTCAGCCTGATGCAGGCAGGCCGCATTACTTCTGCCTATGCCAGTGGCTCAATGCCGCTCAACCTGGTCGTCAATCTGGATGTGCGCAATCCCAATCCTACCACCGCCGCCCTCAACCAGGTGGAGTGGATCCTGCAAATCGAAGGAAAAGACGTAGTGGACGGCATCATCAATGAACGGGTAGCGATTTCGCCCGATGGCGGCATTACCACGCTGCCCATCCGGATCAGTGCCGATCTGCGGAAAATTATGGACCGGAACTCAGCCGAGGAGAACCTCAACATGGGCCTTGGTCTGGCCGGAGCCAACAACCAGCCTTCTCCCAAGCTTACCCTGAGGATAAAGCCTTCCATCATGATCGGCACCGCCAATATCCGCTACCCGGGTTACATCAACGTAAACACCAATTTCGGAACGGGAAATTAGGAAAAAGTCGTAAGTCCAGAGTCACAAGTCGTAAGTCCAGAAGCAGGCAGTTGGCAGTGGCAGTAAGCCAGTGACTGACACAGTTGATCACTCCCGCCAAACCCCTTACGACTTATGACTTACCACTCTGCACTTATGGCTTACCACTCAATTTCCGGCAACCCTCTTTCTTTCAGGTAGGCGTTGGCCTTGCTGAAATGCCGGCAGCCGAAGAAACCCTTGTCGGCGGCGAAAGGAGAGGGGTGGGCAGCTTTCAGGACAAGATGCTTCTCCGGATTGATGATGGCACCTTTTTTCTGCGCATAGGCCCCCCAAAGCATAAACACAAGATTTTCCTTCTGGTCTGATAAGGCCTGAATGGCTGCATCCGTAAACTCCTCCCAGCCCTTCTTCTGATGGGAACCGGGGGAATTGGCCCGCACCGTCAGGGTGGCGTTGAGCAACAATACCCCCTGCTCCGCCCATCGGGTCAGGTTGCCGGATTTGGGTACCGGTTTGCCAAGGTCGCTTTTTATTTCCTTGAAGATGTTGATCAGCGACGGAGGAGGAGGAATTCCGTCATTTACTGAAAAGGCCAGTCCATGTGCCTGACCGGGTCCGTGGTAGGGGTCCTGACCGAGCAACACCACCTTTACCTGGTCAAAAGGGCAGGCATCGAAAGCCTGAAAGATCTTTCCTCCGGGAGGAAAGACCGTGTGGGTAGCGTACTCATCCTTCACGAACCGGATCAGGTTCTGGAAATAGGGTTTTTCAAACTGGGGCTGCAGCCGGTTTTTCCAGGAAGGTTCAATTTTGATGTCCATATAGTGGTTATTTGCCTCTGATCTGGGGATATAAGTAGCGAATCAAAAATAGGGATAAGAAATCGGAAGTTGGTAAATTTGGGGTATGCGCTACATCAAAGAACTCACCCCGGAGCAGAAACAGGCTTTAGAAGAAGGGTATAAAAAGGGAAAAAAGCCACTCATTCCGCAATCGGTGCCAAGCTATTCTTTTGTCTCATCAAGGTCTCATCAAGGCCACTCGGTGCAACAACTGGCCCGGATGTTTCAAGTCAAGGACCTAAGTATTTACAAGTGGATGAACCGCTTTGAAAATGCTGGGGTGAAGGGCTTGCAACACCAGCCCGGCAGGGGCAGGAAAGCCTTGCTCAAGCTGGAGAATCAGTTCCATGTGCAAGTGATAGCAGAGCAGATCGAAAAGCAAAATCAGCGCGTAAAACTGGCTAAAGAGCAGATCGAAAAGCAGTTGGGCCACTCTTTAAGTGAGAGTACATTGAAGCGGTTTTTAAAAAAGTGGTTACCGCTGGAAACGCTTCCGCAAATGGGTAAAGCCTTTGCAGGATGAAAATGAATACGAGCAGAAACGACTGACTCTGCTGACTTTACTGCTGCTGGCCCAAGCCGGTTACATTGATCTTTGTTTTGGAGATGAGAGTGGTTTTTCGCTCATGCCTACGGTTCCTTACGGGTGGATCAAAAAGGGCCAGCAGGCTTGTATCTTATCGCGGCATAGTGGTAGAATAAACGTGTTTGGCTTGCTTTCCACCACCGGCAAGCTGACCAGCTATCAGAAAGGGGAAAGTCTCAATTCGCAGTTTATTATTGATTCCATCACTGACTTTGCCCAAACCCTTCAACTACCCACCCTTGTGGTGCTCGATAATGCCCCTCTTCACACCAGTGCTGCCTTTCAAGCCAAACAACAAGAGTGGGAAACAAAAGGGCTTTATGTGTTTTTCTTGCCAGGTACAGCCCTCACCTCAACCGCATCGAAAGACTCTGGAAGCAGATCAAACACGGCTGGCTCAAAGCCCAGGACTACCTTTCTTTGGTCCTGCTCAACCAGGCGCTCTCCCAAATTCTGACCGGCTTTGGGACCACTTTTACTCTTGATTTCTCTGAACCTGACTTAACCCGGTTTCCTATCCCTAATTTTGATTGACTACTTACTATTGGTTTAAATAAAAGGTTTTTAAGGGAATAGTTTTCTTTCCATTCAAAACTTATGATTATATTTAACCGTTTACTGAAAAAGGAAAGGAGCATAAGATACCATGACGACTGAAATTACGGAAGGGGTAAAAGTAACCGTTGTGACGGAGTTCCAGCCGGAATATTCTAGTCCTGCGCAGGCACACTATGTTTTCACCTATAAAATCAGCATCGAAAACTGCAGTGAATATACCGTTCAGTTGCTCCGGCGGCACTGGTACATTTACGATGCCAACGGCAGCACCCGCGAAGTAGAAGGCGAGGGGGTGGTTGGTCAGCAGCCGGTGCTCGAACCCGGCGAAACCCACGAGTACATTTCCGGATGTAACCTTAAAACCGGGATCGGCAAAATGAAGGGCACCTACCTGATGGAAAGAGTCGTGGATGGCAAGCACTTTAAAGTCCGGATTCCCGAGTTTACGATGGTAGTGCCGTACCGCCTCAATTAATTTCCGGACTGCCTCCGGTAAAGGTCAGCAGGCGTTCTGCTTCACCGGTTGTCCTGCCCCCACTCTTTTCCGACATTGAAACTGCTTCTCCGCTATCTTCTTTTTTATTTTCGTTCGGGCAATGCCCATTCCATCCATTCTCCCTTTGTTTTTGACCTGTACAATAAAGTAATCCGGTCTGCACAGCCTCAGCCTGTTTTTACCCGGATTGAGAACATTCGCCGGCAATTGCTGCAGAGTAAGGAAGAAATTGAAATCAGGGATTTTGGCGCCGGCTCCCGGATCAGTAATTCGCCCCGGCGCCGCATAGAAACCATTGCCCGGCACGCGGAAAAAAACGCCCGCATCGGGCAGCTGCTTTACCGGCTGGTGGATCATTTTGGGTCAAAAACGGTACTTGATCTGGGCACTTCGCTGGGAGTGACCACGCTCTACCTCGCCACTCCCAACCGGCAGAGCCGGGTTTTGACGTTTGAAGGTTGCCCGGAAACCCTGAAAGTGGCGCAGAGAAACTTTTCGGCACTTGACCTGAATAACATTCAGGCGGTGGAAGGAAATATTGACCGGACATTACCGGAAGTGCTGGAAAAATCAGACAGCGTTGATTTTGCATTTTTCGATGCCAACCACCGCCTGGAGCCTACGTTGAGGTATTTCCGGACCTGCCTCAGTAAAGCGCACGAGGACAGTGTGTTTGTATTTGATGACATTTACTGGTCCCGCGAAATGATGCAGGCCTGGCAGGAGATAAAAAATCACGGAAGCGTTACCCTCACAGTAGATTTGTTTCACATCGGAATTGTGTTTTTCCGCCGCAAACAGCCAAAGCAGCATTTTGCCCTGCGGACATAACCATCCATTATTCATATGAAAAGAATCGCAATCATTGCCCACGACGGCCGGAAAGCCGAGATGGTTGGTTTTCTGAAGGACAACGGAGAGATATTCAGCCATGTTAAACTGGTGGCAACGGGCACTACCGGGCAATACGCCCAGCGGGCCGGGCTGGAAGTAGAACTGAAGCTTTCCGGTCCGCTGGGAGGAGACGCCCAGATTGCCGCCATGGTAGCCGAACACGCCCTTGACGCCGTTATCTTTTTCCGCGACCCGCTGGGCAAACATCCCCACGAACCCGACGTACAGATGCTGATGCGGCTCTGCGACCTGCACAACATTCCGCTGGCCACCAACCCCGCAACGGCAGGTTATTTACTTAAAGGAATGTTTGAATAAAACCCGGGGGAGTGTACCGGATTCTTACAGTTCCATGATGTCTTCGTTCCAGAGGGTGGGCTTTTCCCGGATAAAGTCTTCCATCATCTCCTGGCACTCAGCAAGGTCAAGATCAACCACTTCCACGCCGTGGGATTCCATAAATTCCCGGGCACCGGCAAACGTTCTGGATTCGCCTACCACCACCTTCGGAATTTTAAACTGCACAATGGTGCCGGCGCACATGTAGCACGGCATCAGGGTGGAGTAGATCACCGTGTTGCGGTAGCTGCCAATCCGGCCGGCATTCAGGAGACAATCCATTTCCCCGTGCAGGATCGGGTTATCCTCCTGCACCCGCTTGTTGTGCCCGCTGGCCACAACTATATCGTCACGGACCAGCACCGAACCAATCGGAATGCCACCTTCCTGAAGCCCCTGCCGGGCATCTGATATTGCCAGTTGCATCAAAGGATCCGGTGCTGCCATAGAGGGGGTGGGTAGGTTCAGAAGTTGTGCCCCCGCCGGGCTTCGGCTATTGCCAGGTCCATAAAAGGCCCAGGTGCTGCCACAGAGTGGGTGTGTAGGTTCAGAAGTTGTGAAGTTATGAAGTGAGCGCCACGCCGGGGCATCCGCCGAAAGAAGCTTTATACGGCCAAGCTACGGATTGAACTGCAACTAAATAAGTTTTTACCAAAAAAACTACATGCCGGCCCGGTGGCAATCCAAAGGTGCTCTCACCCGTTCAAAGGGCATATCTTCCTGACCGGCATCCCTGAACCCCGAAAGCTGCCAGTGACCGGCAAATAAAAAGATGTGAATGTTTTTGAAAAGATTTGCTTTGTGTAGAAAAAGTTGTTATTTGCAATAAATATTACACCTGTGCAAAACGGTAAAAAACCTAGCATGACCACTGCCATTCAGTCCTTTAACAAGCTGTCCATCTCCAAACAGCTGGAACTGATTAATACTCAGGCTAACTTTCTTTGTGAAAGATATTTTTTAAGCCGGAGGGTAAGTTTGTTTTACCTGAATGGCTTTTACGTAGAGGTCTGGATGGATACCTACCGCAATGAAATCCGGAAAATTCTTCCCTTTACCACCACCCTCTGCCTGACTGCCTATCTGGACCTTATCAATATTGATGATGCGTTCAATTATGCATCCTGATCCCGTCGGCTCAGGCCGGTAAGCTATTCGTCCGAAAATAAACGGACACTTTCTGGTATTACTGGCCGGAGGTGGCTTGCGGCAGATTTTCCAGCCTTTGTATCCTGACAGTATTCCTGTAATCTTTTACCATACCCTCGGCTCATGAGGGTATTTTTTTGTCAGTTGCTGTGATTCTATGTCCGTAACCCTCCCAATCCCGTAAACTACTGCTGAAGAACAAGTACCTTAACCACTGTTGTCCACTATCAACCCAGCGCACTAATTGGTTATGAACATACCAGGGCACGTCCATTCCGTATTCCAGTCTCATTTCAAGTCCCGTCCGCTGATCATCCGGTCGCCGGGCCGCGTCAACCTGATCGGAGAACATACCGACTACAATGAGGGTTTTGTGTTGCCTGCTGCTGTAGACAAAGCCGCCTACGTGGCAATGGCACCCAGTGACGATGCCTACTGCCACTGGATTGCCTCCGATCTGAACGATACCTTCGAAACCCGGCCTGATGAACTGACTCCCTCTCCCAAGGGATGGCCCAACTACCTGATGGGAGTGGTAGACCAGCTTCGCAAGGCCGGCTATCCGGCAGGGGCTTTCAACTGCGTGATCAGTTCTGATGTACCGGTAGGAGCAGGCATGTCTTCTTCGGCCGCCCTTGAGTGCTCAGTCGCATTCGGACTTAATCAGCTGCACGGCTGGAACATTCCGAAAATGGAACTGGTAAAACTTGCCCAGAAGGCCGAAAACGAGTTTGTCGGCGTCAAGTGCGGCATTATGGATCAGTTTGCCAGTGTTTTCGGCAAAAAAGACCATGTAGTCCGGCTCGACTGCCGTTCGCTGGAATATACCTATTTTCCCTTCCTGATGGATGGCATCCGGATTGTGCTGCTGGATACGGGTGTCAAGCATTCTCTGGCTGACTCTGAGTACAACGACCGCCGCGCCCAGTGCGAGGAAGGAGTCAGGGTGCTGCAAAAACACAATCCGGCAATCCGCAGTCTGCGCGATGCCGGCCGGGAGATTCTGCTCAGACACCGGCGGGAATTCGATCCGCTGATTTTCAACCGGTGTATGTACGTGGTGGAGGAAAATGCCCGGCTGCTGGCAGCCTGCGACGACCTGGGCCGCGGCGACATGCTATCTTTCGGACAGCGGATGTACAGCTCCCACAACGGGCTCAGGGATATGTACGAGGTCAGCTGCCCGGAACTTGATTACCTTGTTTCGTTTACCATTACGGAGGAAGCCGTGCTCGGTGCCAGAATGATGGGAGGGGGCTTCGGCGGGTGTACCATCAATCTGGTCAGGGACGAGGCGGTGGATGACCTGTTTGAGAGGGCCCGCAAGGCCTATCAGATTGCCATGGGCCGCGAACTTAAAATGTACACCGGCATAATCGAAGACGGCACTGCGGTAATTGAAGATGCTCAGTTTTAAATGCTTGATGAACTCCGCCCGGCAGCATTCAGCACTTAAGATTAAAAATTTAAAATTCCTGCCATGGTTTTTGACCCCAATGAACATTCCCATACCCGTTACAATGCCCTGACCGGCGATTGGGTGCTGGTTTCACCGCACCGGTCCAAACGGCCGTGGCAGGGAAAGGTGGAAGACGTACCGCCTGACCAGCGGCCTGCCTATGATCCGGCATGCTACCTCTGCCCGGGCAACTCCCGGGTGGGCGGAGAGCAGAATCCGGATTACCAGACCACCTTTGTTTTTACCAATGACTTTTCGGCCCTGCAAAGCAATACCCCGGAAGGCGAAACCAATGAAGGCGATTTATTGCGGTCACGCAGTGAATCGGGTATTTGCCGCGTAATCTGTTTTTCGCCCCTCCACAACCTTACCCTGCCCGAAATGGAGGTTCCGTCTATCCGCAAAGTGGTGGATCTGTGGGTGGAGGAATTCACTCAGCTCGGTAACCGGACGGACATCCGGTACGTGCAGATTTTTGAAAACCGGGGGGAGATGATGGGCAGCTCCAATCCGCATCCGCACGGCCAGATCTGGGCGCAGCGGTCACTGCCCGTGGAGATTGTCAAAGAAAGCCTGCAGCAGGAAACGTATTTCCGCCGGCACGGCCGCACCCTGCTGGCCGACTACCTGAAGCTGGAGACCGGGCACGGTACGCGCATTGTGCTGGAAAATGATCACTTTGTGGCGCTGGTGCCTTACTGGGCAGTGTGGCCTTACGAGACAATGATCATCCCCCGCCGGCCCGTGGCGCAGATTACCGGCCTGACTGAGCCCGAAAAAGATGCCTTTGCCGATATCCTCCGCCGCCTTACCATCCGCTACGATAACCTGTTCAGTATCTCCTTTCCTTATTCGGCGGGAATTCACCAGGCCCCGACCGACGGCCAGGATCATCCGGAATGGCATCTGCACATGCACTTTTATCCGCCGCTGCTCCGGTCGGCCACCATCCGTAAATTTATGGTGGGGTATGAATTACTGGGTAATCCGCAGCGGGACATCACGCCCGAATGGGCAGCTGAGAAGCTGCGGGCCCTGCCGGAGGTGCATTATAAAGCAGGAAGCAGGCAGGATGCTGCTATTCCTTAAAAATATGGCTATGGCTTATCCTCTACCCAAAGAAAAAAGACTCACCCCGGATGAATTTGAAACTCTTCAGATGGCCGGGCCTGATCAGCGGTATGAATTCCATGACGGGAAAGAATGGGAAATGGAAGGAACTACGATCCGTCATAACCGGATCGTCCGGAATATATCTGCTGCCCTGGACAGTTTTTTTCTGACGGGCAGCTGTTTTGTGGTGACCGAAAATGTCCGGCTGGCCTATGACCGGAACCGCTATCAGTACTATCCGGATATGATGGTCGTTTGTAATGCCTCCGGTAAGGGAATACAAGTTCATTAAGGGTTAAATTCAAGAGCAATGACTTCAGCACAACTCCGGGCAACAGTATTAACAGTATTCATCCTTTATCTTCCCCAACCCATGTCTGCCCAGACCCCGTTCGACTGGCAGGGCCACCGCGGTGCCCGCGGACTGATGCCCGAAAACTCGATTCCCGCTTTCCGGAAGGCACTGGATCTAGGCGTAACTACCCTTGAACTGGATGTGGTGATCAGCAGGGACAAGCAGGTAGTGGTATCGCATGAGCCGTTTTTCTCTTCGGAAATCTGCGCGGGTCCGGAAGGAAAAGCCATCACCAAAGGCGAAGAAAAAAGCAGAAACATTTATCAATATACCTGGCAGCAGATCAAAGGCTTTGACTGCGGCTCACGGGGCAATCCGCGTTTTCCGGAGCAGCAAAAGCAAAAAACGCACAAACCGCTGCTGTCGGAAGTGATCCGGGCTATGGAGGCTTACCGAAAAGAGAAAAATCTGCCCCCCTTCCGGTACAACGTCGAAATCAAAAGCACCCCGGCGGGTGACAATGTTTTTCATCCGGAGGTGCCGGAGTTTTCCCAACTCGTGTACGGGGTACTATCCGGGCAGTTGACGCCGGAGCGGTATACTTTACAGAGCTTTGATTTCCGGGTGTTGCGGTACTGGCGGGAAAAATACCCGGATGTACAGCTGGTGGCACTGACTGAAGATACGAAAGGCGTGGATAAAAATCTGCAGGAACTCGGTTTTACGCCTGCCTTCTACAGCCCTTACTACAAATTACTTACGGGCAGGGAGGCGGTGGAGAAGATTCACCGGCTGGGCATGAAAGTAATCCCGTGGACGGTAAACGACCCGGCTGATATGAAGCGCCTGAAGGCGTGGGGCGTGGATGGCATCATCACCGATTACCCGGACCGGATAACGGAAATCTGAACAGACAGGCAACTTTTGTTTTAAAGCACCCTTGTTTTCTCTATCTTTCTCTGGTAAAACCAACCCCTTGCCGCCCGGATGATATCGAGAGCCGATTTCAAGAATTTATTGTTTCTGGATATTGAAACGGTTCCCTGTACCGAAAATTACGTGGAAATGAGTGACCGGCTCCAGCACCACTGGGACCGCAAGGCCCACCGGATCAGGGAACGTGAACGGACATGGGAGGAACACTCCTGCGAAGGTATTTTCCTGGAACAATACCAAGAGCTTTGCTTCCTGGACGAAATGAGCCTGCTGCTGGCTTTCAACAAGGTGCTGGAGAAATACCAGCCGGAAAAGCTGATTCTGTGCGCCCATAACGGCAAAGAGTTTGATTTCCCTACCTGGCCCGCCGCATGCTCATCAACGGCATCAGGTTGCCCTATGCCCTTGTGCTTCACGGCAAAAAGCCCTGGGAAGTGCCCCACCTTGATACACTGGAGTTGTGGAAGTTTGGCGACAGAAAAAATTTTACCTCACTCGATCTTCTTGCTACCGTTTTCGACATACCAACCAGCAAGGCGGAAATTGACGGATCACAGGTGCGGCGCGTGTTCTACGAAGAGAAAGATCTGGAGAAGGTTGCCCGCTACTGCGCCCTTGATGTTATCAACGTGGCTCAGGTGCTGCTGCGGATGAGCGGCATGCCCATCGTGGAGCCAGAATACATTGATGAGCTGAAGATCGAAATCGTATAGGCAGGCATTCGGGTAGTTGATGTGGTAGCTGCCAAAGCAAAAAGCCCCCATCTCAGGAGGCTCTTGTTATCTGATATCTGCTGTTTGTTATCTGTAACCTGCTTACCGTCTGGTTTTTTCAACAATTACCTGATCTTCCACATCGGCAAGTACCCGGCCGCAGTGTTCACAGACGATAATTTTCTTCTTTTCCCGGATCTCGGCTTGCCGCTGGGGCGGAATGGAGTTAAAACAACCACCACAGGCACCGCGTTTAACCATTACCACGGCCAGGCCGTTGAGGGCGTTGGTCCGGATTTTATTGTAGGACTTCAGCAGCCTGTCCTCAATGTTGGATGCTGCCTTTTTCCCGCTCCTGCATCAGTTCGTCTTCCTCATGCCGGCTCTCCATGGTAAGCTGATCCAGTTCGTTTTTCTTGTTCTGAAGGTCTCTTTTCCGGTCATCAAGCGTAGTTTTTACTCCTTCAATCTCTTCGTTCTTGCGGCTGATCTTGACATTGGCTTCCGTGCTCTTCTTGTCAGCCAGTTCCATTTCCAGGGTTTGCAATTCGATTTCCTTGGTGATGGCGTCGTATTCCCGGTTATTCCGCACGTTCATCTGCTGGTCCTTGTATTTGGCAATCAGCTTTTCGGAATCTTTTTTGGATTGCTTGTTGTGGCTGATTTCCTCTTCCAGAGCTGCTATTTCCCTGGCAAATTTGCTGATCCGGGTCTCGTATCCGATGATTTCATCTTCCAAATCTCTGACTTCTTCGGGAAGGTCACCCCTCACTTTTTTAATTTCGTCCAGATTAGAATCAATCTGTTGCAGTTTTAACAGGGCGTCGAGCTTTTGCGCGATGGTAATTTCCATTGAGTTCAGAGATAATTTATTGGATTGGTAGCCACTTCCGATAAATGGAGCGCAATGTTAGGGATTTTTCCTGACAAATACGTATAAATCAATTCTTTTGTATATACCTCGCTCTCATAATGGCCGATGTCGGCAATCACAATTTTGCCGTCGGCATCAAAGAATTCGTGGTACTTTACGTCGGCCGTTACGAACACATCGGCACCGCTCCGGATCGCATCAGTGGTCAGGAAACTGCCCGTCCCACCGCAAACCGCAACCTGCCGGACTGGCTTTCCCCGCAGTGGGGTGTACCGCACGCAGCCAGCCTGCATCCGGTCTTTTAAAAGTTTGAGAAAGTCAGATTCCGCCATTGGCTCCGGCAACTCGCCCACGCGCCGCACCGGCGCCCACGTCCTGATACTCGTTCTGGAGGTCCGAAAGATAATAGGCAACTTCTTCGTAGGGATGGGCATTGCGCAGGGCAGCCATGATCCTGCCCGACAGGTAAGCCGGAAAGATTACCTCAATCCGGTCTTCCGACACCTCTTCCTGCCGGTTAGCCTCACCAATGTGGGGATTAGCTGACGGGCCGGGTTTAAAAGTACCGGTTCCCGCCGTCCGGAAGGAACAATTGGTATACTTGCCGATTTGCCCGGCTCCGGCTCCGTAGAGGGCGTCCAGGACCGCAGCGGTATTTTCCGCAGGCACAAAGCTGGTCAGTTTCTGCAGAAGTTGCTTTTTAGGTGCCAGTATCCGCACATGCTGCAAACCGAGTCGGTCCGCAATGTGGAAGTTTACACCGCCTTTTACGTGGTCAAGATTGGTATGGGCCGCGTAGATGGCAACGTCATTTTTGATGGCCCGCACAACTGCCCGCCCGGCGTAAGCAGACGAATTGATCTTTCTTAATCCCTTGAAGATGATAGGGTGGTGGGCAACGACCAGGTTGCATTCCCGCCGGATGGCTTCCTCCACCACGGCCTCAGTGGCGTCCAGGCAGAGCAGCACTCCCTTCACGCGCCAGGAGCCTTCACCGGTAATGAGACCGGCGTTGTCGTAACTTTCCTGCCAGGCTGGCGGGGCCAGCTTTTCCAGTTCTCGGGTAATGTCATCGATTCGAATCATCATCAGGCCTCATGGTCCAGCTCCCGCAAACTTAGGCGATCAGACCGGATAAGACTCCATACAAAAGAAAAATGCACCTGATCCGACCGGGACCGGCAGAAGGTTCAGGACAAATACCGCTCGCGGATAATTCCCAGGTGGTGCTTTTCGTGCCCCGCGATGATATGAATAACGGCCCGGGCGGATAAGCTTGCTCCGTTGGCGTTGCCCATCCGGTCCAGCATTGTTTCCGTAAAACTTCCGAAGAGCAAAAGATTTCCTTCCCTGACAAGCCGGTGTTCGTGCCGCAGGTCAGCAAGGGGGCGGTGGCCGTAACCGGCGGCCTGCGCATAAGCATTTTCGTCGAAGCCCGGCAGGGGTTGTTTCTCACCACGGGCAATGCAAAGAGCCCGGTAAGCCATGATCCGTTCGGTATCCACCATGTGGCCGAGCAGTTCCTTCAGAGACCATTTTCCTTCAGCGTACCGGTACCCGCTTTTTTCTTCACCTGTTCCGGAAAATAACTGCTGAACTTCCTCTAACTGAGCAGCCAGGGTTTCCAGAACCGGCGTTTCGCCCAGCTTCTCAATGTACCGGCTGACGTACTGACTTTGGGTGTATTCGAAAGGTTGTGGTTTTTGCATTTTCTTGTTGTTAAACCGGACCGCAAGGTAAAAATCATTTGGGATTAAAAACAAGAGAGTGGAGGGCCAAAAACATCCGAAAGCCTTACAACTCTACAGGCGTAATCAACTCCGGCCTTGGCTTATTGTAAATATTACACTAACTTGGGAGAATAAAAATGAATAAAATATGGCTGGCAAAAATGCTTTTTTAATCATTGACGCACAGTATGATTTCTGTAATCCGAAAGGCGCCTTGTTTGTGCCCGGTGCGGATGAAGACATGGTGCGGTTGAGCAAACTGATCCGCGCACAGGCCCACCGGATTGACCATATTGTGGTTACGCTGGATACGCATCCGGTGATTGATATTTCGCATCCGGTGTTCTGGCAGGACGGGACTGGTAATTTCCCGCCGCCGTTTACGCCCATTTCCACGGATGACATCCGGAGTGGCCGCTGGACACCCCGTTATCACAAGGAAAAGGCGATCCGGTACGTAGAAAGCCTCGAAAGGCAGGGAGAGTTCGGGCACTTCATCTGGCCGGAGCACTGTCTGTGGGGCTCCCGCGGCGCGGCCCTGGATGACACCTTGCTGGAGGCTTTGCTGCAATGGACGCGCAACGGAAACGATTACCAGGCAGTGATCAAAGGCACTCATCCGCTGACCGAACATTTTGGCATTTTCAAGGCCCAGATTCCGATTGCAGAGGCACCCGAAACGCACCTGAACCGACCTTTGCTCGATCAACTGGCGACTTATAAACAGGTTTACCTTGCCGGTGAGGCTAAGTCGCATTGCGTGGCTACCAGCCTGAAACAGATCCTTGACCATGCACCGCAACTGACTCCCAAACTGGTGGTGCTCGAAGATTGCGCCTCGGACGTAACCGGGCTGGGTCATTTGGGTGACCCCATTTACGCCGAAGCCCGCCGTCAGGGAGTCAGGTTCTCGAAATCAACGGAGGTGGAGTTGTAGGAGTTGGTGGTTAGGAGTTGGGAGAAGGGCACTATCGGGGAGAAATGAATCGGCTGGTCCGGTACAAAAAAAGAAGCAGACCATACGACCTGCTTCCTTTTTTGTACTTCTCACTACCGGCTTCTCACTTCTGCTCCCTACACCAGCACGCCGCCGTACATGCTTTCCCGCTGGGCCTTCACGGCCGGATCAACGATGTACTCATCGTACTCCATCATCTTGTCGATGATGCCGTTGGGGGTCAGTTCAATGATGCGGTTGGCAACTGTCTGCACAAACTGGTGATCGTGTGAGGTAAAAAGCACGATGCCCTTAAAGTCCTTCAGGCCGTTGTTAAATGCCGTGATGGATTCAAGGTCAAGGTGATTGGTCGGTTCATCGAGCAGCAGCACGTTGGAACCCAGCAGCATCATGCGGGAAATCATGCAGCGCATTTTTTCGCCCCCGGAAAGCACGGTTGATTTCTTCAGTGCCTCTTCGCCCGAGAAGAGCATCCGGCCCAGAAAGCCCCGGATAAAGCTTTCATCCTTTTCCCTGGAGTATTGCCGCAGCCAGTCCACGAGGTTGAGGTCTGATTTGAAAAATGCAGCATTGTCGTTTGGCAGGTAGCCCTGCGTTGTGGTGATGCCCCATTTGAAAGTGCCCTTTGCGGCTTTGCGTTCTCCCGTCAGTATCTGGTAAAAAGCCGTAACTGCCACGCTGTCACGACCCAGAATGGCCACTTTGTCGTTCCGGTTCAGGGTGAATGATACATTTTTGAAAAGCACACTTTCTTCGGACGAAGCCGCAAGGTTTTCTACCGTCAGCACCTGGTCGCCAACTTCGCGTTCGGGTTTGAAGGCAATGTAGGGGTACTTGCGGGAAGAAGGCTTGATGTCTTCCAGGGTAAGCTTTTCGAGCAGTTTCTGGCGGGAGGTGGCTTGCCTGGACTTTGCAACGTTGGCGCTGAACCGCTGAATAAATTCCTGCAGTTCTTTCCGCTTTTCTTCGGTTTTCTTGTTGTAATCCTGCCGTTGCCGGAGGGCGAGCTGGCTGGATTCGTACCAGAAAGTATAGTTGCCGGTAAAAAGGGTCATCTTCCCGAAATCAAGGTCGGCGATGTGCGTACAGACCTGATCGAGGAAGTGCCGGTCGTGCGAAACCACAATGACTGTGTTTTTGAAATTAGCCAGAAAGTTGTCCAGCCAGAGTACGGATTCAATGTCCAGGTTGTTGGTGGGTTCGTCGAGCAGCAGGATTTCCGGGTTGCCGAAAAGTGCCTGGGCCAGCAGGACCCGTACTTTATCATTCGCAGGAATATCCTTCATCAGCTGATCATGAAGATCTTCCTTCACGCCGAGACCGCTGAGCAGTTCGGCGGCCTCTGATTCCGCGTCCCAGCCATTCAGGTCCGCGAATTCGGCTTCCAGTTCGGCGGCCCGCACGCCGTCTGCTTCCGAAAAATCAGGTTTTTCATAGATGGCGTCTTTCTCCTTCATGATTTTATACAACCGTTCGTGGCCCATGATCACCGTCTGGAGCACCGGATATTCATCATAGGCGGTCTGGTTTTGCCTCAGCACGGCCATCCGCTCTCCGGGAGTAACTTCAAGGGAGCCGCTGGTGGGATCTATCTCGCCGGCAAGGATTTTTATAAAAGTTGATTTTCCTGCGCCGTTGGCCCCAATCAGGCCGTAGCAGTTGCCCGGCGTGAATTTGATGTTAACGTCTTCAAACAAAATGCGCTTTCCGAAGCGCAGGGATAAATTGGATACCGTAAGCATGAATCTCTGTATGACAAGTAGTTTGGTAATAGAACTGCAAAAGTACGCGGTATTGCGCTGAAACCCTGAGACTAACCGGTAAATGCATGGAAAAATAATATTATGGTTACCTTTGCGACCCTCCCGTTTTCCGTCCGGATCCCCCTATGAAGGTAGCCATCATAAAATACAATGCCGGTAATGTGCAATCCGTTTTTTTTGCCCTTGAGCGGCTGGGAGTAACCTTTCAGCTTACAGACAACGAAGCAGAAATCCGGTCGGCTGACAAGGTGATTCTGCCAGGCGTAGGGGAGGCCAGCAGCACCATGCGGTCGCTGCGCCAGCGTGGTCTGGATAAAGTGATTCCCACTCTGAAACAGCCTTTTCTGGGCACTTGCGTAGGTCTCCAGCTCATGTGCCGCCACTCGGAGGAAGGTGATACGGAGTGCATGGGAATCTTTGACATCGCCGTGAAGCGGTTTCCCGTAGTGCCCGGAGTCAAGGTACCTCACGTCGGGTGGAACTCGATCAGCGGGTACCGCACCACGCTTACCGACGGATTGCCGGACAACGCCTATGTCTACTTCGTACACAGTTACTTCGCCGGAATTTGCCCCTGCACTGCCGCTCAGACGGAATACATCGTGCCCTTTAGTTCTATGCTGCGGAAGGATAATTTTTACGCCGCCCAGTTCCACACGGAGATCAGCGGTGAGGCCGGATCCCGTATTCTGGAGAATTTCCTCCGCCTGTGAGAATTGATCTTTCCGGGAAATGAACTCTGCCGCTGCTGCATCCCGGATGGCAGTACTTTCACCAATGCTCTCTTTTTGAGGGTACTTTTCCGTGTTTTAGCTAATTTGTGATTCCACCTCCTTTTTCCAGAAGAAGGAAAAGCACCGGCACACCCATTCTGGTTGGCCTGAACAGCAATATGGTAGGAGAGGTGCTATATAACTATTTTAATAAAATATCTCTTTTATTCTTCTCTGTCGTTTTTAAAGAAATTGATTTATGGCTCGCTTAATACATATTTATTCAGAATAATGCGAACAGTTTTTTCGCAATTTTCGTTAAAGATGATAGATCTGGTCAGGGATTTAGTGAAAAAATCAATCAGGTTAAAAATGCTGATTGCCTGGCCTATATCATTATTCCGTGCCATGAAGAAGCTACTTTTACTGATTGCCGGCATTCTGGGGCTGAGCATATTTTCCTTTTCCGCTGATGCGCAAACCCGGTCCAACCAGAGACCGGATTCATTTCTGACGCCGGGTAATTACAAGCAAGCTGCCAGGGTTATGACTTCGCCTGCATCAGAAGCAAATGCAACCGTTACGGCGGCTCAGGGAATAGATCATTCCCTCAATCCGTCGGCCAGCAGCCGGAATTATAAAAACCAGGCCAATACAGCCAGCCGGCAGCAGGCAAATGTGCAGGTACCCGTCCGTAAAACGGAGCCTGTTGCTGTACAGGGGGAGGGCAGAAATTACAAACGGCCCGCCGGGACAGTATATGTACCCAGGCCGGAAAAGATCCCTTACGAGCCCATGGTCAACACGGACCACGATATACTGCACTGAGACAGAACCAGATAATTACCCCAAAAGCCGCTGCTCCGGGGAGCAGCGGCTTTTTTTATTTATCCGCACCCGGATAAACTTTTTTCGGCATATTGGGGGTTGCGAAAATTCCTTCTCCCAATGAATATCCTCATCATCGGTGCCGGCAATATGGGCACCACCTATGCACGTAGCCTGCTGGCCTCGCACTTTGCCACTACCAGCGAAATGACGCTGCTGATCCGCAGTCAGGCCAGCCGGGAACGTCTCCCCGAAATTCCGGACGCAAATGTATTCCGCCAGGCCGGTACGTTTATGGAAGCCGCTGACATCGTGATTGTTTCCGTGAAGCCGCAGGATTTTGCGGCTATGGCTCCGGTCATCCGGCCGTTTCTCCATCCCTCGCAGATTGTACTGTCCATTATGGCCGGGGTAAGCCTGCAAACCCTGAAAGAGGCGCTGGCTGTGCCTAAAGTGGTGCGGGCCATGCCCAACCTGCCGTCCCAGATCGGGATGGGCATGACCGTATTCAGCTGCAGCCCCGACCTCGACCGCAAAGAACTCTTTATTATCCAGAACCTCCTGAATACGACCGGCAAATCGCTGTACGTGGAAAACGAAAAGCTGATTGACTCCGCAACGGCGGTTTCGGGGAGCGGCCCGGCTTACGTGTATTACTTCATGAATGCCATGATTCAGGCGGGAGTGGAGCTGGGTTTTACACCTGCCCAGGCAGAGTTACTCGTTAACCAGACCTTTATGGGCTCTGTACACCTGCAAAACCGCAACAATCTTTCCTGCGAAGACCTGATGAAGCGGGTAGCCTCCAAAGGCGGCACCACGGAAGCAGCGTTCCAGGTTTTCAATCAGAAGGATCTCGGATCAGGAATTATGGAAGGCCTCCACGGGGCCTACCGCCGGTCTTTGGAATTAGGGAATAAGTAGGGACGCAATGCATTGCGTCTCTACAAGTCGCCAGTCGTAAGTGCAGAGTCCCCGGCAGCAGGCAGTGGCAGCAGGCTGACGCAACTGTTTACCCCCGCCAAACCCCTTACGACTTACGACTGGCCACTTACCACTGATCACTTCAATCCACCACCTGCGCCTGCCGGGTCAGTTGAGTGATCAGTTTTTCAAATTTTGGACGGTTCAGGTCGGGCAACAGGAAAGGGTTGCCGCTCAGAACGATGCGCTTCAGCTGCGGCAGGGAAGCCAGTTCGTCGGGCAGGTGACCGATGTGGTTGTAGCTGATGTCCAGATCCTGTAATTTGCGAAGTGATGAAACCGGGTGCGGCACTGCATCAAACCAGTTATAACCCATGTCCAGCACGGTCAGCTCCTGCAAACGGGTACTGCTTTCGGGCAGCCGGTGCAGTTGGTTGTGATGGCAGTATACCTCCCTCAGTTTTTCCAGCCTGCCCAGTCCGTCGGGAAGCTTGTCAAGGCGGTTATAGGCAACGGCGAGTACGGTCAGGTTCTGCAGCCTGGTAACGGCTTCGGGCAGTTGGGTGAGGTCATTGCGGTACAGATCAAGGGTGGTCAGGCGGTGCAGCCGGCCGATTTCTTCCGGAATCCGGGTCAGTTTATTGTTGTACAGGTTGATCTCCTGCAGGTTCTTCCAGCGCCTCACCTGTTTTCCCGGTAGTTCCGTAAGCTTGTTGTTTCCCACGACCAGTTGTTGCAATGATTTATTCCGGGCAATTCCCCGGGGCAGGGCCGTCAGCTTGTTGTATTGCAGGTTCAGAATTTTAAGGTGGCGGTTGCGCTTAAACTTTACCTTGCGCGTGTCCAGTTCGTTGCCCGAAAGGCTGAGGATTTCCAGGTGCTTCAGGCCTGTCACTTTCCGGGGCAATTGACTGATCTGGTTATTGCTCAGAATCAGTTTTTTGAGATTGGTAAAACGATAGACTTCATCCGGCACGGCCGTTAACTGCTGCCCGGTCAGGTCCATTACTTTTACGGTGTCGGGGCGGGTGTTTGCCCGCGCCTCGTCCAGCGTGGTAATGCTGCCTGCTTCGGGCTTGCCACCGAAAGAAGCGCCAACTACCATTGGCTGCGCAAAGGCAACTGACGAAAGCAGAGCCGGAATGATTGCTGCTAAAATCCGCATAAACTAAAAATTGAATTGGGACTGGTAAGGGTAATTTAACTAACTATTTAGTTAAAACAAAGAAAATTGGCCCGGGTTTAACTGAAAACTTCATTTTCCTGAGAAACCGATATAAGGTACCTTTGGCAACCGGTCAAATACTGTTCTGCATATGGCGAACCCCAAAACCCAGAAGCAAATTTTTAAGGTAGTGAGTATTCTTTTCGTCCTGCTGATGATTTATTTCACGATTGATATTTTTTCCCGGACCACCATGCCGGGCCGCAAAGGGCAGCTGAAAGAACGCATACAGAAAAGAACAGACAGCGATACGATACAGGCGGATACGCTGAGCCGGTGAAAACTTCCGCCCACCATACTGAAAATATTTAACGGAAAACGGGGGGGTAAAGTACAGTTCCGGCAACCTTTTCCGTTGCTGCCGGGCGGCTTACCGGACCGGAATCCGGAGCAGGAATGAATGAATTGAAATGATCGTCCCGGTGTGCAGGACAAGTTTATGGCAGTCTCCACATTATCTCTCGCAGATTAACGCAGATAAGGACGCAGATCAACGCTGATGTTGATCTTTCATCAGCGAACATCGGCGGTTCAATCCGCGGAAATCTGTGGGAACAATTGTCTCCGGCGAGCCTTCGGGTGCTCAGCGAAGCTTAATTTGCCCCCTTTCATCAGACCTAATAAACTTGTTCTGCACCCGCTGGCCCGCGCCCTCCTGCGGGTCGGCGTTTTTCGTATAACTTTGCAAAAAAATCAACTTTTCCCATGCAACATATCCGTCAACTTCAGACTGCCCTGACCATACTCATGGGTGCCCTTGTGCTGCTGATCATCAGTGGAATTGTTTTGATCTATTCCTATTCTCCGGGAGAACAGACAGCCGTTGCCGCCAGCACGGGTACCGCACCGCGGGCCGATGATCCCGGTCAGGAGGCCACTGTCCAGCCTGCTGCGCTTGATGAGGTGGCCCAGGCCGGGAAAAGTTTGTTCAATAACAATTGCACCGTCTGCCACTCACTGGGAGCCGAAACACTGGTCGGACCCGGGTTAAAAGGCCTCAATCAACGCCGTCCGGAAGCCTGGCTGATCAGCTGGATAAAAAATTCCCAGCAGGTGATTGACAGCGGTGATCAATACGCAGTGACGCTCTTCAACAAGTTCAATAAGACGCCGATGCCAGCTTACACTGATTTTTCAGATGACCAGATCCGGTCCATCCTGAAATACATCGAAGTGGCGGGACAGTGATAATTGACAATTGACAATGATGCGGTGACAGGCCGGATTTGGTGGATCGGGGGCTGAGGGGGCATTGCCATTTATCTGTCACGGTTCTTTTTGACGAATAGAAAACGGCCGGAGTATAATGCTCCGGCCGTTTTATTTTATGCTCCTTACAGTCAACCAGTAACCAAAAACCAATAAACACCAACCAGTAACAACCCCATCACACGAACAAAACCACTATCGACAGGTACCGCTCGCCGGTGTCGTACCAGAAGGTAAGCACTTTAGATAAGTCGGGGTCTCGGGCAGTTTTTTTGCCACCGCTGCCAGTGATGCCCCGGACGAGATGCCGACAAAAATACCTTCTTCCCTCGCCGCCCGTACCGAATAACTGAAAGATTCCTCCTTGCTTACCTGAATCACACCGTCGAGGCGGTCCTTGTGCAGGTTTTTGGGAATAAAGCCGGCACCGATGCCTTGAATCGGGTGGGGGCTGGGCAAGCCGCCGCCGATCACCGGAGACAGGGCCGGTTCAACGGCAAAAGACTTCATCCGCGGAAATTTATCTTTCAGTACGCTGTCGCAGGCAGTAATGTGACCGCCGGTGCCCACGCCGGTAATCATGTAATCAATTCCATCCGGAAAGTCGCGGAGAATTTCCAGCGCCGTGGTGTCGCGGTGAATCTGAATGTTGGCCTCGTTGTCAAACTGGCTGGGCATCCACGCTTTCGGGTTGGAGTTCACGATTTCCTGAGCTTTCTCAATGGCACCCTTCATGCCCTTTTCCCGGGGCGTGAGTTCAAACGTGGCACCGTACGCCGACATCAGCCGCCGGCGCTCAATGGACATGGACTCGGGCATGACCAACACCAGTTTGTAGCCCTTCACGGCGGCTACCATGGCCAGCCCGACCCCCGTGTTTCCCGAAGTAGGCTCCACGATGATGCTGTCGGGCTGCAGAATCCCTTTCTTTTCGGCGTCTTCGATCATGGATAGCGCAATGCGGTCCTTGATGCTGCCGCCGGGGTTGGCTCTTTCCAGTTTCATCCAGACCTCCACGTTGCGGTTGGCAAACAGGCGGTTGATCCGGACGTGGGGCGTATCTCCTATGGTCTCCAGAATACTTTGGGCTTTCATACAGATTTTTATAATTGATAATTAAGCATTCAAAATTCAACATTCCCGAAGGGGAGCTGTCAGATGTAAAAGTCCAGATACTCTTCGTGTTTCCGGTTGTTGCTGACCTTGATCTGGCTCTTGTGATACACTTTAGAATAGGGCTGTACGCTTTCCGTCAGCCATACGTTGCCACCGATCACGCTGTGATGCCCGACTACTACATTGCCCCCGAGAATGGTAGCCCCGGCGTAGATGACTACGTGGTCCTCAATGGTGGGGTGGCGTTTGGTATTGGCCAGTGTTTTTTCTACACTTACCGCTCCGAGTGTAACACCCTGATACAGTTTTACGTGATTTCCGATCACGGTTGTCTGCCCGATTACAATGCCTGTCCCGTGGTCAATGCAGAAATATTCGCCGATGCCGGCCCCGGGGTGAATATCAATGCCCGTCTGCTGGTGGGCAAATTCGGTGAGCATCCGCGGCACCAGAGGAACCCCAAGTCCGCACAGCTGATGGGCAATGCGGTAGATGCCGATGGCAAAAAAACCGGGATACGTCAGGATCACTTCGGTGGTATCCGCGGCGGCGGGATCTTCCAGGACTATGGCTTCGGCATCCTTGCAGAGGAGTTCATAAATGACGGGCAGCGTTTCAAAAAACCGGTCGGCGGTTTCGGCCGGCGATTCCCGGAGCTGGTCCCTGAGCGGTTGCAGCAGTTTGCGCAGGTCCTTGTTCAGCTGGAAAAGCTGGGCACTGACGGCATCTTCCGACGAAAAGCGGTTTTCGGCAAGGAAATGCGGAAAAAGGACCTCCAGTATCCGTTCCGCAAAATAATACACCTCCGGTTTCTGCGGGAGATTGCGGTGGGAGGCGTGGGACTGATATAGGCGGGAAATAAAAAACTGGTCGGACATAAGGCGGGAAGGTTTGAATGCTGACACAAATGGGCCTGGATGGAAATCCGGAACAATTCTTTGCAATACTACTCAATCCTATAGACTTGATGATTGGCTCCCAGCACATGATACATCGTCTGGCACTTCAGTTCGGTTTCACGCCATTCTTTCTCCGCCACCGAACTAGCCGTAATTCCAGCCCCGGCGTAGAGAATAGCTCCGTTTTCCAGCCATTGGGAGCACCGCAGGTTTACGTAAAGATGGCTTTCCTCCTCCAGGTTAACCGGCCCGAGATAGCCGCTGTAAAATGCCCGGTCGTATCCTTCATTTTCCCGGATAAAACGTAAGGCTGCTTCTTTAGGCATGCCGCAAACGGCAGACGTAGGGTGGAGGAGCCGCAGCATCACCGTTCCCAGTTGCGGGAAGCCCGTAGCCTGCGTATCCACCTGAAAATCGGTTCGCAGGTGCATCAGGTTACCGGCCACCACCGTTTTCGGACCGTCTTCTTCGAACTCCCTCAACCGGATCTGCTTAAAGCAATTGATAATGTAACGGCTCACAAGTGCTTGTTCCTCAATTTCCTTTTGCGTCCAGGCCACTTGGGAGGGCGGCACCTCAGGGAGATACGGCTGCGTACCGGCAAGCGCCATGGTCCTGAAAATCCGGTGGCGGTCCACGCTGACCAGAATTTCGGGTGAAGCGCCCATCCAGGTGCCGTGGCCGGGCACACTCACCAGCGACACAAAGGCCAGCGGGTAATGGCGGCACAACCGGAGGTAAGTTTGCATCTGGTCAAAATCTCCCGGCAGGGGTACCTTTTTTTGCCGCGACAACACTACTTTCTGAAAACGGCCTTCCCGGATGGCCGCTACGGCCCGGTCAACGGCGGTGCGGAAGTGATCCTCCGCGCCAGGGGCCTCCGGGTAGCCGGAGCCTTCCGGAGTCTGCACCAGTTCCGGTTGGCGGATGTTGTCCCTGGACAAAAGGTCAACCGCCGATTGAAATTTCAGGTAGGGGGTATGCAGTTCCGCCGGTACAGCATGATCTTCGGCCAGCGGTAAGCCTTGCCTGAAAACATAATGCAGGTGGGCGTTGAGGAACAGACCTTTTTCACCAGACAAGTTTCCGAACGGACAAAAGGCAAATCCGGCGGGTAGTTCTTCAAAGTCAATGGCCGTCCCGAGCGGCTGGCCGGACAGATCAACCAGGATGTGAACTGTATCATTCCGGGGCAGTCTCCATACCGCCACCGGCAGTCCCAACTGTTTGGCCGACAGCCAGATAGCTTTCTGCAAGACGCTGGTTGACCCGATATGTGAATGTACCGTAAGCAAGTCGGAGGTTTTAGGTTGGCAATGGGGTGATGACTTTCCCGGAGCAAGAATTTTGGGGAAAAGCCCGCAAATGTAAAACCAAAAAAGCCGGCTCAAAGTTTACGGTCCAGTACTGCCATCGTCAGCCGGCTGATGCAGACAAGTTTACCCGTTTCGTCAGTGATGCGGATTTCCCAGACCTGCGTGGTCCGGCCAATGTGCAGGGGAGTGGTCCGGCCGTAGACATACCCGCCCGATACGCCCCGGATGTGATTGGCATTGATGTCAAGCCCCACGCAGTATTGCTTTTCGGGATCAATGGTGCAGAAACTTCCGACGCTGCCCAGGGTTTCGGCCAGCACTACCGAGGCTCCGCCGTGCAGCAGCCCCATCGGCTGCCGGGTGCGGTGGTCAACGGGCATCCGGGCACACAGGTAGTCCCCCCGATTTTGGTGTATTCAATGCCGAGGAATCCGGCCATGTTGCCTTGACTCAACTGGTTTAACTTCAGGTGAGGGTGATGTGAGGAGGAATCATGGGCAAGGAGAATGATTAGGGGAGAATACTTTAATTTTGCGCCACAAAGGTGCCGCAATTTATGGCTGAATGAACGTGAAAACTAAAGAAATTTATCTGATCCGGCACGGCGGCAGCGCAGTACAACCTGATGGGGATTGTGCAGGGCGGCGGTGTGGACACCGACCTGAATGACACCGGCCGGATGCAGGCTCAGGCGTTCTTTCATGCTTACAAAGATATCCCCTTCGATAAAGTTTACACCTCGGCCCTGAAGCGTGCCATTCAGTCGGTTGAATCCTTTATCAACCTGGGTTTACCCTGGGAACGGCACGCCGGGCTCAATGAAATGAGCTGGGGCGTGAGGGAAGGCAGGAGGTTACGCCGGAGGAAGATGCATCCTATTACAACCCTCCGGCGGTGGAGTGAAGGAGAAACCGGTCTCCGTCTGAAGGAGGCGAAAGTCCCAGGAACTGTATGACCGTCAGAAGCCGGTGCTGGAGCTGATTCTTGGCGCGGCCGGAGGAGGAAAAGATCTGATCTGCATGCACGGCCGGGCCATGCGCATGTTCTTGTGCCTGATGCTCAACTACCGCTGCACTGCATGGACGTGTTTGAACATCAGAATCTTTTGCCTCTATCAGCTCACGTGGACCGGGAGCATGTTTGTGGTAAACAAGGCAAATGAGTGGGGCATCTGGAAGTGATAAGTGATAAGTGGTAAGGGATACTGCCTGCTCTGCACTTACCACTGTCAGCGCACCGCTTTCAACCACTGATCCAGCAATAATGTTCCCTCTGATGGATTAAGGGCGGAAACCGGAAAAAATAAGTATTTTCGGTTGTTGGTACATAGCCTGCGTGAGGAGGGCTCGGTACCTCCAATATTAAATTTTTATGATTGCCAATCTTGTCACCCCGTCCTACCAGCCACTAAATCAGCCGGATTAACCATGAGCCGGAAGCAACTGTACTGGATTTGTCAGATCGCCGGCTGGATCACCTACAGCATGTCTGAACTGCTTGCTCTACAGTTTCCGGTTCGGTTACAGCGACAGCCTGATCATCAATGCGCTGGTTACGCTGGTGCTGGGCATTGTCGTGACGCACTGCTACCGGCTGATCATCAAAAACCTGTCGTGGCTGGATCTGCCGCTTGCCAAACTGGTTCCCGGATAATTTCCTCGGTTCTTTTCATGGGGTTTATCATGCTGATTTTCAGCTTACTGCTTGATTACCTTACGGTTCCCTACATCCGGGAGTCCATTCTGGAGCGGGGCATTCCGCTTGATTTATCATGGGCGGCTACCTCAATATGTGCAAGCACGCCTGCTTTGGTCGCTGCTCTACGTTTTTCCAATATTTTGAACGATCAAGAAAAATGAAGTGGAACGCCTGAAGCTGGAGGCATCGGTGAAAGATTTTGAAGCCAAAATGCTCCGGGCCCAGCTCAATCCGCCCTTATGTTCAATTCCTGAACAGCATCCGCGCCCTGGTGCTCGAAAATCGGAAAAAGCGCAGGTGTCCGTGTCTCCGCCTCTCCAACCTGCTCCGCAATTGCCTGGTGGCGGACCGCCAGAAAACCGTGACGCTCGGCGAAGAACTCAAAACCGTTCAGGACTACCTGTCACTCGAAAAGATCCGCTACGAAGACCGCCTCAACGTCCGGACCGACATTCAGCCCGAATCCCTCAGCGTCCAAGTGCCTCCCATGATGGTGCAGACCCTTGTGGAAAACGCCGTAAAACACGGCATTTCCAAACCGCTGAAGGGCGGCTTTATTTCCATTGAATCCCGGCTGGAGGGCAATTTTCTGAACCTTGCGATCCGGAATACCGGGGTGCTCGGCCACACCGACTCCGGCGGCTTCGGGCTGATCAACACCTCGCAGCGCCTCAGCCTGATCTACGGCCCGACAGCCTCCTTCCTGATCTCTCAGGAAACGGAGGATGTGGTGTGTGCCCGCATAAAACTGCCCGTACAGTAGGGGAGTATTGTACAATCCGCTTATTCAGGTATTTTTATGTCTGTGATAAAAGGCAGAGAAATTTTCCCCTGTATTACCAACTGCAACCATGAAGACACTGATCATAGATGATGAACGGCTGGCGCGTAACGAACTCCGGCGGCTTCTGGGAGCCTTTCCCAGAATAGAAATAGTGGGTGAGGCTTCAAACTCCGAAGAAGCGCTTGATAAAATTGACCAGCTCGGACCAGAGTTGCTTTTTCTGGATATTCAGATGCCGGGCAAAAACGGGTTTGAACTGCTCTCTTCCATCGAAGGAAACGTGCCGGACGTGATTTTTACTACGGCCTACGATGAATATGCCCTGAAAGCCTTTGAATTCAACGCCCTCGATTACCTGCTCAAGCCGATTGAGCCGAGCCGGCTTGCCGAGGCAATCAACAAGGTAGAAGATTACCAGCAGCACGAAGTAAAACGGAAGGAAAACGTAAAGCTGCTTACTGCCGAAGACCAGGTGTTTGTAAAAGACGGGGAGAAGTGCTGGTTTGTGAAGCTGGGTAAAATCCGCCTGTTTGAATCAATGGGTAATTACGTGCGGCTCCACTTTGAAGATCAGAAACCTTTGATTCTCAAATCGCTCAATGCGCTGGACGAGAAACTCGACCCGCACGCCTTTTTCCGGGCCAACCGCAAACACATCATCAACCTGCAGTGGGTCGAGAAAATTGAGCCCTGGTTCAGCGGCGGCTTGCAGGTGACCCTGAAAGGCGGCGAAAAAATAGAGATTTCCCGTCGTCAGGCAATCCGGTTCAAGGAGATGATGAGTCTTTAGAGGAAAGCTTCTTAGCGATTAACTGTATTGACAGGAAAGGTTATGTGTTGTATGGCTATATGGTTGAATTGTTAAATTGTTGGAGGATCGGGAAATGACCGTTCAGCAATTCAGCCATACAACCATCCAGCTATGCAGCCATATAGTCATCCAGCCATTCAAATACAGCCTCATTTATCAGTACAGCTAACTTGCTAACAGCTAATCCGCTAACAGCTACTTAAAATGCCCTACACCTACGAATTCCCCCGTCCCTCGCTCACTGTTGACTGCATCCTGTTTGGTTTTGATGAAGGTGATCTGAAAGTGCTCCTCATCCAGCGGGGAGGAGAGCCTTTCAAGGGGCTCTGGGCCTTTCCGGGTGGTTTTCTGGACGTGAACGACGATCCGGGCATTGAAGTAGCCGCCAAACGGGAACTGGAGGAGGAGACGGGCCTCACCAATGTGTTCATGGAGCAGCTGTACACGTTCGGCGACATGGGCCGCGATCCGCGGGGACGAACCATTTCGGTAGCCTATTTTGCCCTGATCAAACTGGCAGATTATAAGGTGCTTGCCGGTTCGGATGCCAGCAATGCCGGGTGGTTCAATATTCCGGAGGTGCCGGAGCTTGCCTTTGACCACGCTAAAATTTTAGAGGTAGCCCTGGACCGTTTGAAAGGAAAAGTGCGTTACCAGCCCATTGGTTTTGAGCTGCTTCCAGAAAAATTTACGCTTTCCGAACTCCAGCACCTGTACGAGGTAGTGCTGGGTACCCCACTCGACAAACGCAACTTCCGCAAGAAAATTCTCCGCATGAACCTGCTGGTTGAACTGGAGGAGTGGCAGGCAGGGGTACCGCACCGGGCCGCCCGGCTTTACCGGTTTGACCGCCACCGGTACGAAGAGCTTAAGTCAAAAGGTTTCAATTTTGAGGTTTGACCGGTATGGGCTATGCGTGCCTTCGGATGGATTGGCCGGCGGGCAGAGTTTTAATTTCATCCAAACATCATACTTACCATCGGATAACCGGGTTTCCCCTCGAAGCCGGTTGTTTTTTGCCGAGAAAGGTATACAGGTAAGAATCAGCCTTTTCTGCCCTCCGGCGGATTGGTTAAAGATCGACTTTTTGGGATTTAAGGAATAAAGTGCTTTTTTTGAGCAATGCCTGCCGGAAAGGGTACAGATAATCTAAACCAAAAAAACCTCCAATGCTAAAAAATACGGGTAAACCTGTGTTTAATTTTTGTACCTGATGAAAAAAAAGTACACCTATCCGTTACTTCTGTTCACCCTTTTGCAGTTACATTTTTCCCAGTCCGCCCTGGGGCAATCCGGCTCCCGGGCACTCACCAGAAAGGGAGTCCGGTATTACCGGAATGAGAACTATAACCAGGCACTTGATCTGTTCAATCAGGCTTTGGCAAAAGATTCATCTAATGCCAGAGCTTTGTATTACGGAGGTATTTCCAGTCAGTTTCTGTTCAGTAATCAGACCGCAGTTGACTATCTGCTTCGTTCCCACGAGATCGAGCCGAAGCCCGACAAGCACTATTACTACTGGCTCGGCCGGGCCTATCACGTAAACCTCCAGTTTGACCGTGCCGTTGAGGCTTACCGTACGTACCTCAAGGATGTGATCAGCCCCCGCGACAGCCGTCAGAACAGTGTCCGGACGCTGATCCTGCAGGCCGAAACGGGTAAAGCCTATCTGGTTAACCCGACAGATCACTACGTGGAGCCTCTCGGACCGGAAGTCAACACCGTTTTCTCTGAGCATACTCCCATGCTGACCAGTGACAAAACGACGTTGTATTTCACGTCGAGGCGGATTGCAGATGCCAGAGACGTGACTTACCGCGGAGATGGCTGGGAAAAAGTTTACGTCTCTACCCTTCAGAACGGACAATTCAGCAATCCGACTGCCTTGCCGGGAAGCGTAAACAACTCCGGTCAGCACACTTCCAACGTGCAGCTATATGACAACGACACCAAAATGCTGGTATACAAGTCGGTGAAGTTTGGCTCATTGTTTATGACTGAAAACAAAGGTGGTGGCTGGTCGGAGCCGCAGGAATTTGCCAACTTCACCAATACGGCCCGCTTTGAGCCGAATGGCTTCGTGCTCAAAGACGAACGCCTCATGTATTTCGCCTCCGGCCGCGGCAATAGAAACGGCAATCTCGACCTGTTCGTATCGCGCCGTGGTCCGGATGGCCAGTGGAGTGAACCCGCGCGGCTGCCTGACCTGATCAATACATTTGCCGATGAAGATGCCCCGTTCCTGACCGAAGATGGCAATACGCTGTACTTCAGCTCCCGCGGCCACGGCAGTATGGGTGGTTACGATGTCTTCAAATCGACATGGGAGCCGTACACCAAATCATGGAGCAAGCCGGTGAACATGGGTTATCCCGTAAATACGCCGGGGGATGACATTTATTTTGTGACCGACAGCCTCAACAAGGTCAGCTACGTGGCTTCTAACCGGAAAGGTACGGTCGGCCAGGAAGATATCTTCCGGATCAAAATGTTTGAAGATGTAACCGTGAAAGGCCTGGTCAGCATCAAGGGAACCAATACGCCCCTGCCGGGTTACACGATCCTCTTTGATTCCCGCCGCCGCGTGACCATCAAAGGCTCGGCAAGTACGACATCAACCGGCAGCTATGGTGTGCAACTGCGGTCAGGCCATACCTATGCGGTAGATGTGCGTGGCCCCAACGGCCAGACAGTTCTTGCGGACGTACTGGAGATTCCGCTGGTGCGCACCGAAAACGCGGAAATTGTCCGGAATTTTCAGGTCGAAATGCCCGATACCCTTTCAGCCTCGGCTCAGGAACGGATTGTCCTCAAGAACCTGAATCTGGTAAAACTCAAATACCACGAACTCGATTCGCTGATTATCAACGGGGAGGTAGTAGACAATACCGGCACCATTGCGGGAGCCGATATCCGGATCCGGGAAGAAAACGCGAAGGACTACCTCGCGCAGACGGCTACCAGCAGCGAAGGTACCTACCGGTTCAGCTTTATTCCCGGCCGCAGGACGGATTACCTGATTGAAATTGAAAAGCCGGGCTATATGACGTACAGCGTGGCAGTGCTCTACAACGACGAGCCCAACCGGTTTACTACGCAGGAAGAGGTGGATGCCACCCGGGTCAACCGCATTGATGTCCGGTCGGTGCTCAGCGGCTTCCTTTCCGCTGCTCTGCGGGAAGGCGCTACGGCTGTACTGGGCGGAGTCTACTTTGAATTCAACAGCGCCAACCTGCTGCCGGAGAGCAACTTTGTGCTGGACCGCCTGTATGAATTCCTCCGCCAGAATCCGGGAATCGTGATGGAAATCGGTGGCCACACGGATAATCTCGGACCGTCCTACGTCAACAGGTTCCTCTCGCAGAAACGGGCCCAGTCGGTGGTAAATTACCTGGTGCAGAAAGGCATACCTAAAAACCGCCTGACTTCCTTCGGCTACGGCGAAGCTCAGCCCATCACCACCAATGACCGCGAACTCAATGGCCGCGACGTGAACCGCCGGGTGGAGATCAGGATTCTGAAGCGGTAAGAGGGGAGGTAATTTTAAATTATGGATTCTGAATTTCCGGGTTTTCTATTCCGGCCACCTCGCCAGTACGCCTTCCTTCAGCGCATACCCCGACACGCGGATTTCGGTGAGGCCATACTTGCGCAGCACGAAGTCCAGGAGGCAGGAGGCAACCACGATCATATCCACCCGCATCGGAAGCATGCCGGGCATGGAGAGCCGTCCGGTCCGGTCTTTCTGCAGCAATTGGGCAAAGATGTCCCGGAAGGCATTAAGGTCCAGTTCTGCTTCAACCAGTGCTTCAGTATCCAATACATTTCCGTCTGATGCTGAGTGAATTGCACATAGCGTTCCGAAAGTGCCTGATGCCCCCACCAGACGGACCGGCTGGTATTGGTGGACGGCATTGGTCAGCGGAATCAGCGTTTCGTCCAGATAGTCATGCAGGCGGCCAATGGAGGCCGGAGAAATCGGGTCAGTGGTCATGTACCGGTCGAGCAGGCGCTGGGCCCCGATTTCAAAGCTCCTTTTCCAGTAGATCCGGTCCGCGTTGCAAAGGATAAATTCTACGCTGCCCCCACCGATGTCCATTACCAGCGAGGTCTGCTGCCCCAGCGGCACGGCAGCCCGGACGCCGTAATAAATGTACTCCGCCTCCTGGTCGCCCGAAATTACCTGCACCCGGATTCCGGTCCGGCTGTTAATCTCCTCCACCAGCCGGGGGCCGTTGCGGGCATTCCGGATGGCACTGGTGGCCGTCGCAAATACATCCGGCAGGGCTATGCCAAATTGGTTGATTCTTTTCCGGAAGCCTTCAAGCGCATCCAGGGTCTTGCTGAAGGCTTCTTCAGTCAGAAAGCCGTGGCTGATGCCGCCCTGCCCGATTTTTGCCACAAAGGTTTCCCGGTGAAGGGTCCGGGGTTTGCCATCAGTCGCCTGTTCGGCGATCAGCAGGTGGAAAGTATTGGTGCCAAGGTCAATGACTGCTACGGGCATGGGGAGAAGTGATTAGTGGTAAGTGATTAGTGGTAAGTGATTAGTAGTCTGGCAGACCGGAACCGATACCCGGGTTTAACTTCCCGCTCCTCACTTCTGACTTCTTTTCTTTGCTTACTTTGCAGTATCTTCAGTTCTTCCGCAAGGAGGGAAATTTAATGCTCACAGACAACAACCAATCTTTATAAAACCACATGCTACAAAAAGACCCCTCTGCCACCAACCCCCGATTTGCCGAACTGGAACGTAAAAACCAGGAAGCCCGGTTGGGCGGTGGCCAGGCCCGCATTGACGCCCAACACAAAAAAGGCAAACTCACCGCCCGCGAACGGCTCCATCTGCTGCTAGATGAAGGCTCGTTTGTAGAAATCGGTAAGTTCGTGACGCACCGCACCAAAGATTTCGGGCTCGATAAGGAGTATTATCTGGGAGATGGCGTCGTGACGGGGTATGGCACCATTGAGGGGCGGATGGTCTACGTGTTTGCGCAGGATTTTACAGTTTTCGGAGGTGCCCTTTCGGAAACCCACGCCGAAAAGATTTGCAGGATCATGGACCTTGCCCTGAAAAACGGTGCCCCGGTGATCGGGCTGAACGATTCCGGCGGGGCCCGTATTCAGGAAGGGGTCATTTCGCTGGCCGGATACGCGGATATTTTTTACCGCAATACGCTGGCCTCGGGGGTGGTGCCGCAGATTTCGGCCATTATGGGGCCGTGCGCGGGCGGTGCAGTGTATTCACCGGCCATTACCGATTTCATCATGATGGTGGAAAATACCTCCTATATGTTTGTAACCGGCCCCAATGTGGTCAGGACCGTCACGCACGAAACTGTTACGGCCGAAGAACTGGGCGGGGCCGGTACCCACAGCAGCAAGAGCGGGGTAACGCATTTTTCCTGTGCCAACGAGGTGGAATGCATTCTTTCCCTTAAAAAATTGCTGAGCTACATTCCCCAGAACTGCGAGGAGGATGCGCCAGGGTTGCCCTATCAGGCAGGCGGGAGTGAAATGCGTCCGGCCCTGAACACCCTGATTCCGGAAAATCCCAACCAGCCTTACGACATGCGCGAGGTGATAGAGGGCGTGGTCGATGAAGAGACTTTTTTTGAGGTGCACCGCAATTTTGCCGAAAACATCGTGGTTGGTTTTGCCCGCATCGGCGGCCGGAGCATCGGCGTGGTTGGCAACCAGCCCGCCGTACTGGCCGGTGTACTCGATATCAACGCCAGCACCAAGGCGGCCCGGTTCGTGCGGTTTTGCGACTCTTTCAACATTCCGCTGCTCGTGTTTGAGGACGTGCCCGGCTTCCTGCCCGGTACCGACCAGGAGTGGAATGGCATCATCACCAACGGAGCCAAGCTGCTGTATGCGTTCTGCGAGGCCACCGTGCCCCGCGTCACGGTGATTACCCGCAAGGCGTACGGCGGCGCTTACGACGTGATGAACTCCAAACACATCGGGGCGGACATGAACTACGCCTGGCCCACAGCCGAAATTGCCGTCATGGGGGCCAAAGGAGCCGCCGAAATCATCTTCAAGCGGGAAATTGCGGAAGCCGCTGATCCGGAGGCCAGACTACAGGAGAAGGTGGAGGAATATACCCGCAAGTTTGCCAATCCGTACCGGGCGGCGCAAAGGGGATACATTGATGAAGTGATCCGGCCGGAGGAGACGCGCCACAAACTGCTGCGGGCCTTTGCCATGCTGGAAAATAAAGTTGCGGTTTTGCCAAAGAAGAAACACGGCAATATTCCGCTGTAAGGGGCATGCAATAATTTTCAGAATAATGATTCGGAGGATTGGGGATAAATTTGTTAATTCACCCCCAAAATCATTAAAAAATTTGTACACTTCCGGATTATGAAAGTAGCTTTTACGTTTGCGTTTTTGTTCCTGGCTTCCGCTTTTTGTCTGGGGCAGGACATTCTTGTAAAAAGGAACGGTGACGAAATCAAGGCTAGGGTCCTTACCATCACCCCTGAGGAAATTACGTACCGTCTGCACGGCAGCCAGCCGGATTCACTGGCCGATTCCCGGACTGAGATGATTGCCCGGGCCGAATTGTTCATGATCAAGTACGAGAACGGCACCAGGGAAGTATTCGGCGACGAAAAGCAGAATGAGGTAAAGCTGGTTTCCTCCGTACCGGTACGGGAGGAAGTGGCAGTCAGAAAAAGCAGCGCGGATCTTTACAACAAAGGCAGATTCGATGCCACGAGTTATTACCGTGGATACAAGGGGGCCGCTACCGGCACACTTGTCCTGAGCCTGATTTCACCACTGGCCGGACTGATCCCGGCAGTTGCCTGCTCGGCCACCCCTCCTCAGGAGCATAACCTCCAGTACCCGAGTTATGATCAGTTCCGGCAGATTGACTACCAGAACGGCTACCGCAACCAGGCGAGAAAAACCAAGTCTGGCCGGGTTTGGAGAAACTGGGGAATCGGGCTCGGCGTAAATCTTGCCCTGGCACTGATTCTGGCCAATTAAAACAGAGCAACAGGGTTCAAAAGCGAAAAAGCTGGTATTGCAACCAATCCGGAAAGAGACTTTCCGGATTTTTTGTTTTGTGCCGGCTCCGTCCGAAAACTCTTGCCATTTTTGCTTGGTCATCTTTCCTGCCACCCTGTGCCCAGATTAACCAAAGCCACCCTGCAGAAACACCTCCATCAACTCGATAAAGAAGAGCTGGTTGACCAGATGCTGACCTTATTTACCAAGTTCAAAGGCGTGAACGAGCATTTTCAGATGGAATTCGGCGAAAGCACCAAAGGCGTGGTGGATGGTTATAAGGCAAGGTTACGCAGGGTGTTCTTCGGGCCGAGAGTCAGGTTTCCGAGGCTGTCGGCGGCAAAAAAGATTATCAGCGAATTTAAAAAGGTTGCCCTTTTTGAGTACGACCTGGCAGACTTAATCCTGTGCCGGGTCGAAAACAGCATTGAATTCGTGAACGGCCGCAGTTATCCGTACGAAAACTTTTACCGATCCATTGAGAGTTCCTTCGCGGAAGGGTTGAAGCTGATTGCTGGCGGGAGGCTGGAAGGAGAATTTAAAGAGAGATGCGAGAAGATTGTATGGTACGCCGGTCATAACAAACACTTTAATCTCCACCAGAACATCTGGCGGATGCATCAGGAGGCATTCGGTCCGGCAGAGAAGCCTAAAAGCTGAATCCGGGGCGCAACAGTAAGCCACATTCAACCAGACAACCCGGTAACTCCTGATAAAGTGCTGCCGGATACTTCACCGGACTGTTATAGAAAATTTACCCGGAAGGTTTATCCTATACTTCGGCCGCAGAGTGGGGGACCCCGCTGAGGAGAACTACTTCGGTTTCGTAGCCGTCCAGCATCTGGGGAATCAGGTCGCATTCCTGCCGCAGATGATCAGGCAACTCCCGGCAGATGAACACCCGGATCACCGGACGGCCCTTTTTCTCGCCGATTCCAATATCTGACACGTAAGGCTTCCGGAGCAGAAATGGTTTGTACAGGTTTGCAACCGCTTCACAACTGATTTGACGCATAGCTGGAAAAGATAAGGTAATTCTCAGAAAATATTCTTGATGAAATATTGGGGAGTTGCTCTGAAATGAAACAATGTAAAGTAACGGACAAGTTCTTTTATTTGCAATATTTTTATAAATAATTATAATTTTAGGCCGTGGCAATCGGCTTTGAACTTTTTGCCGCTATTCGTAGCTTCACTGTTCAGAAGCTATTCTTCCAAACCTATCTGTTCCTTTGTACGCCGTCGTTGACATTGAAACCACCGGAAGTCGCCCCGGCGATGACCGCATCACCGAGATTGCCATTCTCATCCACGATGGGGAAAAGGTAATCCGGACGTTTACCTCCCTGATCAATCCGGAGCGTTCCATTCCTTTCCAGATTTCCCAGCTGACCGGCATCACCGACGAGATGGTGCGGGAAGCACCCCGTTTTCCGGAGGTGGCCCGCCAGATTGTGGAATTCACCGGTGGCATGGTCTTCGTGGCGCATAACGTCCGGTTCGATTATTCCTTTCTGAAAGCCGAATTTGGCAGCCTTGGTTACAATTACAGCCGCAAAACCCTCTGTACCGTCCGCCTGAGCCGGAAGCTGATCCCCGGTCTGCCATCTTACAGCCTCGGTAAGTTGTGTGAGAGCCTGAAGATTCCCCTGAAAAACCGTCACCGGGCCTTTGGCGACGCCGAGGCTACTGCCATTCTGCTCGACCGGATGCTCAAGCTGGACCAGTCGCCGGAAATCGTACACTACATTGAAGGCGAAATCAAAGCCCAGACGCTGCCGCCGCGGATCACCCGCGACCAGGTGCTGGCCCTGCCCGAATCTATCGGCGTGTATTACTTCCTTGACGAAAGGGGGCAGATTATCTATGTCGGCAAAAGCGTGAATATCCGCAGCCGGATCATCCAGCACTTTGCCATGGATTACAAGAGCCGCAAATCCATTGAATTCAAGGAGCGGATCGCCGATATTTCCTTCGAACTCACCGGCAGTGAGCTGGTGGCCCTGCTGCTGGAATCCGACGAAATCAAGCGGCTGAAGCCGCCCTACAACACCGCCCAGAAACGTTCAGGCGGCGCCTTCTGGGGCCTTTATGAGGATGTTGACAAAAGCGGCTACGTAACGCTGCGGGCAGACAGAGTCACGGGTAACTCAGAGCCGCTGACCACCCTCGAAAATTTTCAGAAAGCCCAGAATTTTCTTTACCGGAAGATTGAGCAGTTTGGCTTATGCCTCCAGAAGTGCGGACTGCACAAAACCGGCGGACCCTGTTTCAATTTCCATATCCGTAAATGCAGTGGAGCCTGCCTGGGCAAGGAGTCGGTGACTGATTACAACCAACGGGCCGGACAGGCCATCCAGAGCTTCAGCTTTTCGGAAGAAAACTTCCTGATCATTGGTCCCGGCCGGAACAAGGATGAAAAGTCGGTGGTGTGCGTGGAGAGCGGCATCTACAAAGGTTTCGGGTATTTTGAACCTGAATCAGTGGGTAATCAGGTGGCTGACCTCAGGAGTTGCGTAAAATACTATGCCCACAACCGCGACATTCAGAAAATCATCTGCGGACACCTTCGCAAGAACCAGAAGGACAGGCTGGTGCGGTACGAGACAGGCGAGGTCATGCAGTAGCAGAAAAAGAACCCTGTCTTCAGCCTGCGGAAAATGGTCAGCTCTGTATTTCTTCCGGCCATGTGGCTTTTTAGTAAATTGCCTCCGGCCAAAACTTTTCAGCAGTGATCCGTAAACTTCGAAAGCAGGAAATCAGGGACGACGAAAGAGACCTCGGTTTCGGCACCAGGCTCACTGATCCGTCTACCCGTCTGCTGAACCGCGATGGCAGCTTTAACGTGAAGCGGCGCGGACTTTCCTTCTGGCGCGGATTTGATCCTTACAGTTACCTCATCCGTGCACCCTGGGCGCGGTTTACCGGAGTCATTCTCCTGATTTACACCCTTGAAAATATTCTGTTTGCCTCCATATACATGGCCGTGGGCATAAAGCACCTCAACGGCGTGGTGGGAAGAACTTTCTGGGAGCAGTTTGCGGAAGCTTTCTTTTTCAGTTCCCAGACAATTACTACCCTCGGCTATGGCCGGATCAGTCCGGTCGGCTTCTGGGCCAGTTCGGTAGCCGCACTGGAGTCTATGCTGGGCATTATGGGGTTTGCCCTGATTACGGGCCTGCTCTATGGCCGTTTTTCCCGTCCGATGGCAAAATTGATCTACAGCAACAAATCCCTGATCTCACCTTATCAGGATGGCATTGCATGGATGTTCAGAATAGCCAATATCCGTGAAAATCAGTTGATTGAAGTCGAAGTGCAGGTGATGCTTTCCCGGATTGAGCAGATGGAAAATGGCAAGAAAGTCCGGCAGTTTTATTCCCTGAATCTGGAACGCAGCCGGGTGAATTTTCTGGCCCTGAGCTGGACAATCGTGCATCCGATTGATGCTAACAGCCCGCTGAAGGGCACCACACCTGACGATTTCCGGGAGTCCGACAGCGAGTTTATCATTCTGATCAAAGGCTTTGACGATACATTTTCTCAGACGGTGCACACCCGCAGTTCGTACCGCTATGAGGAAGTCGTGTGGGGTGCCAGATTCACTCCTATTTTTGAAGAGGACAGCAGGGGCCAGGATGTTCACCTCAACCTCAACCGGATTTCCAACTGTGAACGGGCCGAACTCCCGGCCGAAGTCGCCGAGGCGCTGAAGCAGGAAGGGTAGGGCCGGATGCCGGGGTATGCCGGCGAACCTTGAAAAGGTTTAAGGGGGCAGGATACGCGCATAACCCCTGACCCGGTCGGGCTTCCTCACTCTCTGGAGAAATCTTTACTTTTGCCCGCTCAGGAGGCAAAAGTGCTTTGTCTTTGGTCACAAGTCTGCAATCTTACCTCTGCCTGCTTAAACCCCTATTACCCGAATGAACAACATTGAATTTTTAACCCGCTACCTCAACAACGCGTCGCCGACTGGCTTTGAATCTTCTGGTCAGCAGATCTGGCTGGAATACCTGAAACCTTATATTGATACCTATACCGTGGATACTTACGGCTCCGTGGTGGGCGTGATCAACCCGGATGCGCCATATAAAGTGGTGATTGAGGCCCACGCCGACGAAATTTCGTGGTTCGTGAACCACATTACGGAAGACGGATTTATCTACGTGCGGCGCAACGGCGGCTCTGATGCGGTGATTGCCCCCTCCATGCGCGTAAACATTCACACGGACAAAGGCATTGTAAAGGGAGTATTCGGCTGGCCGGCCATCCACGTGCGCAACGTTGAAAAGGATGAGGCTCCTACCCTCAAAAATATCTTCATCGATTGCGGCGCTAAAAACAAGGAAGAACTGCTCGAAATGGGCGTTCACGTGGGCTGCGTGGTCACCTTCGCCGACGAGTTTACCACCCTCAACAAAGACCGCTACTACGTAGGCCGCGCCCTTGACAACCGCATCGGTGGTTATATGATTGCCCAGGTAGCCCGGCAGCTGAAAGAAAATAAAGTGGATCTGGATTACGGCCTGTACATTGTCAATGCGGTGCAGGAGGAAATCGGCTTGCGCGGAGCCGAAATGATGGCCCGCCGCATCGGGCCGGACGTGGCCATCATCACCGATGTATGCCACGATACCCAGTCGCCGATGTACAAGAAAGCTGAGCAGGGCGACCTTTCCTGCGGCAAAGGTCCCGTACTTACTTTTGGCCCGGCCGTGCAGAACAACGTCCTTAAAATGCTGAGGGCAGTTGCCAAAGATAAATCCATTCCTGTGCAGCTGGCGTCCGTTTCCCGTTCCACCGGCACGGACACCGACTCCTTTGCCTACTCCAACAGCGGCGTTGCCTCCGCCCTTATTTCCCTGCCGCTCAAGTACATGCACACCACCGTAGAAATGGTGCAGCGCGAAGACGTGGAAAACGTTATCCGCCTCATGTACGAATTCCTCGTTCAGCTCAAACCCGGCCACGACTTCAGGTATTTTAAATAAGTGGTAAGTGGCAAGTGATTAGTGGTAAGTAGGGGCAGGCCCATGGGCCTGCCCTGCCAGTCAAAAGCAGTATTATGAAAGTAAAGCGTTTTGAGGATCTGATAGCATGGCAGAAGGCAATGGATCTTGCAGTGCTGATTTATGAAAATTTTGGCGGGCTGAAGGATTATTGATTCAAAGATCAGATTTGGCGGGCCGCCGTATCAATTTCCAATAATATTGCCGAAGGCTTTGACCGGACAACTATTCCGGATTTTATCAGATTTCTGACCATTGCAAGAGGTTCATGCAACGAAGTTAAATCAATGCTCTGCCTGGCTGAACGGCTCAGGTATTTGCCTGCGGATGTAATCGGTCAGTTGATAGAAAAATGCAGCGAAATCTCCCGGATCATTTATGGACTTGTGAAATCACTTCAAACCTGATAACTCATGAATTACTTACAACTTACCCCTAATCACTTACCACTCTGATGAGCATCCACTCCGAAATAAAACGCATTACCACCCACATTCTGCAGGAGATGAAGGGGAGGGGAGAAAAGATTTCCATGCTGACGGCCTACGATTTTTCGATGGCCCGCATGGTGGATGCCGCCGGCATGGATATTATTCTGGTGGGTGATTCGGCTTCCAACGTGATGGCCGGGCACGAAACCACCCTGCCCATTACCCTTGACCAGATGATCTATCACGCTTCTTCGGTGGTGCGGGGCGTGAAAAGGGCACTGGTGGTAGTGGACCTGCCGTTTGGTTCGTACCAGGGCAATTCTTCGGAAGCGTTGCGGTCGGCGATCCGGATCATGAAGGAATCGGGAGCCCACGCCGTAAAGATGGAAGGTGGCAGTGAGATCCGGGAGTCAGTGGTCCGGATACTCAGTGCCGGGGTGCCGGTGATGGGTCACCTTGGCCTGACGCCGCAGTCCATTTACAAATTTGGCACCTACGCCGTCCGGGCCCGGGAAGAGGCCGAGGCAAAGAAACTGATGGACGACGCAAAACTGCTGGAAGAATTGGGCTGCTTTGCCATTGTGCTGGAAAAGATTCCGGCCGCCCTGGCAAAAACAGTTTCCGAATCCGTAACCATACCCATGATCGGCATCGGGGCCGGCCCGCACGCAGACGGACAGGTGCTGGTGGTCCACGACATGCTGGGCATCAACAAGGAGTTCAGCCCGAAGTTTCTCCGCCGCTACGCCGACCTGAACACGATTATCGAAGAGGCCATCGGCAACTATATCCGCGATGTGAAAAACCACAGTTTCCCGAATGAAAAAGAAGCGTATTAGCATTTGGCTAACCGTTGCTGATTACCCGTTGTGAGTTGTCCGGTTTTGCGGCTGCCCCTACGACTTATGACTTTAGAATAGTACAGACGCCATGCATGGCGTCTCTCCACTCATGACTTACGACTCTGGACTTCCTTTCACCGTCCTCTACGAAGACAATCACCTGATTGCCGTCAGCAAAAAGGCCGGCATTCTCGTGCAGGGCGACCAGACCGGCGATGTGCCCCTGCTGGACCTGGTGAAGGAATACATCCGGGAAAAATACGGCAAGCCGGGGGATGCGTTCCTCGGCACTGTTCACCGGCTGGACCGGCCCGTCAGCGGACTGGTCCTGTTCGCCCGGACCTCCAAGGCACTGGAGCGGATGAACGAACTCTTCCGGACCCGCAACGTGCAGAAAATCTACCGGGCCGCCGTTGGCAGAAAACCGCCTCAGGACCAGGGAACCTTGAAAAGCTGGCTGGTTAAAAACGAAGCCAGCAATACGGTCCGGGCGTATGGCAAGGAGGTGCCCGGCAGTCAGTACGCAGAACTGGACTACACCCTTACCGGCAGATTCGGGAACATTTACATGCTGGAAGTAAATCCGCTGACGGGACGGCCCCACCAGATCCGGGTTCAACTGGCTGGCATGGGCTGCCCGATTGTGGGTGATCTCAAATACGGCTATCCTAAGCCCAATGCTGACGGCAGTATTCTGCTTCATTCTTTCAGTCTTTCATTCGTTCACCCGGTCAAAAAAGAACCCATTGCCATTGAGGCCCCCCTGCCCAAGACCGGGGAATGGGAGCTTTTAAGCTAAAGCCCATCCCGCTTTACTTCCGCAGGGTTAAGCTTTGCAGGGGTAAAGCGAAACGAATACGTGTTCACGGGCCGGGAGGCCCTGCCAAAATTCGTCACCTGGCAGGAGCCAGGTGAATTCGGCAACAACTAATAACGAACAGCCAATAACCAATAACCCAAGGTCTACACCTTCGGAAACTTCCACGGCTCCCGGTAAGTGGGCTTGATAAGGGCCGTTGCTTCCTTGTCGCCGGGGAAGGAGTTAGTCGCTTCATCGTAAACCACTTTGCGGCCGGTGCGGAGGGCGATATTCCCAAGGTGCGAAACAAGGGCGACTTTCCGTGCCGTTTCCACGTCGCAGGCTGGTTTGTTGCGGCTCCTGATGCAGTCCACGAAATTTTTTACGTGAATGGCTAAATCCTTGCCGCCGCCCCGCTGCTCCGGCATGGCCGGGATCAGGAACTGGCCGTTGTCTGATTCCGGGAAGAGCCGCCACTTGTCGCGGTCCACTACCAGGGTGCCGTTGGTGCCCACAAAAGCCACGCCGCAGTAGTTGTTTCCGTACAGGCGGGCGGCCGAAACGCCCATGCCGTGTTCCCAGGTGATGGCGTAGTCACCAAAGTCGTAAAGGGCCATCTGCGTATCGGGCGTCTGCATGCCGCTGTCGCGGAAGGCCAGTTTGCCTCCGGTAGCCACCACTGATTTTGGCATTCCCGAGTTCATGCCGTACAGGGCAAAATCAATCAGGTGAACGCCCCAGTCAGTCATGATTCCGCCGCCGTAATCCCAGAAATACCGCCATGAGCCGTGGTAACGGTTTTTATTGTAGGCTTTCTTCGGAGCCGGGCCCAGCCACATATCGTAGTCCACACCCTGAGGAGCGGCTTCGTCGGGCAGGGCCGGAATGGCTTTGCGGCTGTTGTAGTACAGCCAGTTTCTGACCATGCTGATCTTGCCCAGTTTGCCCGAATGGACATACTCAATGGCTGACTGCCAGTGCGGACCACTGCGTTGCCACTGGCCGACCTGCACCACCCGGTTGTGTTTCTTTGCCGCCTGCACCATCACGTTGCATTCCCCGATGGAACCGGCCATTGGCTTCTCCACGTACACATCCTTGCCGGCCTGACAGGCATACACCGTCTGGAGACAGTGCCAGTGGTCCGGCGTGCCGATGATGACGGCGTCGATGTCCTTGTTGTCCAGCATCTTCCGGAAATCGGTATACAGAACCGGTTTTTTGCCGGTCATTTTCTCCAGTTCAGCGCTTCGCCGGTCCAGTACTGACTGGTCAATGTCGCACAGGGCCACGCATTCTACTTCTGGCAGGGCTACGTGCTGCCGCAGATTGGCCCAGCCCATGCTGTTGGCCCCGATCAGCCCGATCCTGATCTTGTCGCTGGCCGCAACGGATGGTTTTGGAGTAACCGCCGCTGTAAGGGGCAGGGCAGTCAGCCCCGCACCGGCCACGATGCGGGAAGTATCGCCTAAAAAAGCTCGTCTGGAATAGCTGCTCATGGAATGGGTTTGTCAATATGGAAAGCTAAAGTAGGCTTTTTTTGGGATAATATCAGCCTCGGGGCAGCTGGAGACCAGCCGTAGGATCCCAGTCTGACAGGATCAGAGCTTTATTTGCAGCACAACCACATCTTTCAGGGTTTCCGGGCTGGTGAGGCTACCATCGGGCTGCAGGTTGCGCAGCTGACTGTTGGCAATAAAATAAAAAGCTTTGCCCGCAATTACACCCGTAGTCGGGATCCTGAAGTTCGGATGATTGTTTTCCAGCACTTTCCAGCCGGTTACCGATTTGCCTTCGGGACTGAGGAAAAATTGAACGATCCGGTCCGATCCGATGCCGTTCTGGACGCCGATCAGGGTGTTTTCGTGAAAATAAAGGCCATCCATTCCCGCCAGGGTGATGTGCGGCGGCGAAGTGAGCGGCGTGGTCTGGTTCAGGAGCAGGTCCATTACCACAATTCCGCCGTAGTGGGCCACGTACAACAGCCGGCCCTCTTCCCGGTGGGTGATGCCGTTGGGGTAAATGAGTTTGGTCTGCGGATTGACTGCTTCCAGCTTACCGGTTTGCCGGTCCAGCCGGTAAAGGCTGGCGGCCTCGCTGTCGGTCAGGTAAATGTCGCCGTTTTCCAGGATGGTCAGGTCGTTTAGCAGGTGCTTCCGGGTGGTGTCTTCCGGCACGTATTTTCTGATCAGGCCGCCCGTCTTCAGATCGTACAGGAACAAACCTGACCGGCCCGTTTTTTCATCGGCGCTGCAAACCCAGAGCAGCCTTTTCTGCGGCTCCACCTTCATTCCCAGCACTTCCCATAACCCATCCTGCGCCGGCCGGGTGAAATCCTTCGCCTGTCCCTTTGCATCTATCCTCAGAATTTTCCGTTTGGCGAGGCTTCCACGAAAAAGGTTTTACCCACCGGGTCCCACGCAATTCCTTCCGGAATGAGGGCCGCATCACGGATCACGAAGCCGGCCTGGCTGCGGAGAGCCGGTTTGCCGTGGCGGACCATCTCTCCGTAACAATCCGCCTGAACCCCGGGGGAGTGGGCCGCGCGGGGCAAAGGCGGTATCCTTATCCGGCCGGTAGGCGAGGCGCATGGCCGACAACTGGGTGAGCAGGTTCAGGGAAGCAGCAGAATCGCCGTTCAGGGCGTGGGCCCGGGCCATGTTGAGCAACAGGGAAGGGTGCCGCCCGGTTTGCCGGGTAATCCCGGTCATAATGTCCAGAAAGGCCGGATAATCCTTTTTGGCCCAGGCCCGCTGCGCATTGCCAAATGCTTCATCCGGACTCTGAGCCAGGCCCGGCAGAGCCGCCAGGATAAGGAGGAAAAAGCCAAAGTACGCAGCTTCATAAAATGAACAGATAAGCGTAACCAGAACCGCAGGAAATATTACGTAATTTTAACTCATAATCAACTAAAGTGTGATCTCTAACGGGGCAACTCTTCTCGATAATCACGGCCGTCCCGTCAATTACCTGCGGCTGGCCGTAACCGACCGTTGTAATCTGCGGTGCTTTTACTGCATGCCCGAAGAAGGCATTAAGTATTTACCCAAAAGTGCTCTGCTGACCTATGAGGAAATGGAGCGGCTGGTGCGGATACTGGCGGGTATGGGAGTGAACAAGGTTCGTATCACCGGTGGAGAGCCGTTTGTACGCAATGGCCTGTTGCCCTTTATGGAACGCATCGCCGGAATTGCCGGCATTGAAGACCTGAATTTAACCACCAACGGTGTCCTTACCTTCCCGTACGTGAAGGAGCTGAAAGCCATGGGCGTCCGGAGCGTAAACCTCAGCCTGGATACGCTGGACCGCGCACGGTTCCGGGTTATGACCCGGCGCGACGAACTGCCGGCCGTGCTGAAAACGTTTCATCAGTTACTGGATAGCGGCATTGAAGTGAAGCTGAACATGGTGGTGATGGAGAATAAAAATACCCAGGACATTCTCCCGATGGCCCAACTGACCGAAATTTACCCGGTTTCGGTGCGGTTTATCGAAGAAATGCCCTTTAACGGGGAAGGCGTGCGGTTCGGGCAATTCACCTGGAATTACCGCCGCATCCTGGAGGAACTGATCACTCATTACCCCGCGATCAATAAATTGGCTGATGGGGCCAATGCCACCGCTTACGGTTACGGCGTTCCCGGCCACAAGGGTACCATGGGTATCATCGCCGCGTATAGCCGGAGTTTTTGCGGCACCTGTAACCGCATCCGCATCACCGCCCAGGGCATTCTGAAAACCTGCCTGTATGATGATGGCGTACTGGACCTCCGGAAACTGCTCCGGGATGGTGCTTCGGATGGCCAGTTGGAAGGTGCTTTCCGCGGTGCTTTTCGCAGCCGGGCAAAGGACGGTTTTGAAGCCGAAGCGCACCGGCTGTCGCAGGGGCCTGTTTCAGAATCCATGTCCACCATCGGCGGGTAGGAAAAAGCAGGGCTGATCCTTCCGGACCGGAAAGGCGCAGATAGGAATACCATTCCCGTAGCGGAATGGTATCCTGAAGGATTTTAGCCTTGGATACTTTACTGAAGCTGGCTGAAAGGACAGGGCTGGCGTGTTGAACCGCCATATTTTTGATTGTGCCGCAAGCCCGGTGTATGGACTTCCTTATTTCAATTCCATTTTCCCGACCTGCGATTTAAGGCTGATGTTCTCCCGCAGCACTGAGGCATACTTTCCGTACAAGGTAGTCAGTTCGAGAATCAGCTGGCTGGTTTCAGACTGCAGGTGTTCGATTTTTGTCTGTAATTCCTGAGTCTGCCGGGCTTTAAGTACTTCCTGATTAAAGTTTTGCATAATTAGAATGAAACCAAGTAAAATGAAACCAAGTGAAAAATTGAACGATGCACAAGTATGCAAAAAAGTAACCGGATGGAATATTCGGGCCTTCGGGAGGGGTGTAAGGTTCCGGGCGGTATCCGGGTTTTGTTCAGGCAATTGCCAAGTTTTCAGGCGGTTATTGCCACTTTCTGATTCTGAAACTGCCTTTCCCAGAAGTCCTCTGGACTAAACGCCAGATTTCTGCAAAATGGCCTGCCGGGCCTGCAATGAGTAAAACCTGCGACTGCAAAAGAAATTGAAAGGATTTTCGCGGCTGAAGAATTCAACTTATGCTTCTGCAAAGCTTATCTACCCGCGGAATTCATACACAAGCGATAAACACCTTTTTTTAACGGTTTCCGGAAGCAGGCCGGCCTTCAGGGAATTGTCAGTTTTGGGGCACCGGCACTTCTGCAGGCATGAAAACACTGAGAATCAGGAAGGCAGGTGGGTTCGGAGGCAGGTATAACTGGTAACCTTGAAGGAAACCCCGGAAACCGTGGCATACTGTTTCAGCTCACCCGTCAGGCCGGCAAGTGCCTCGTCCGCACTACCGCCGGAACTGTTGAAGGCTGGCATCTCATTCGCATAAGCAGTCCATTCGTCGGCCTCAGTCACCAGGAACAAAACGGTTATCTCCTGCACCGGCGACGAAATTTCTTTGAATATATTTCTGATTATTTCACCTACCCAGACCATCCGGCACAAAGTTTAAAAAGCGGATTACAAAAGTGTGGGCTTGTAATGACCCCGGCTACCCGTAAAAACCGGTATATTTTTTCAAAGAATGTCTGTTGCCCATAGGGCAGTCTGCAGACTCCCGGCAAATGCTGACGGGCTGGTGGTAAAATACCTGCCCGGAAAAATCAGTAATTATTGGACTAGACAGGAAAAAATATTTATTCACTTTTGGATAAATAAATCTAAGCAGGGATGAACAGGCTGGTGGAAATAAATACAAATATTGTAGAAGGAGATTTTATCATTGCGCTGAACGGTGACCTGGATGCAAGTTCGTCCGTTTTACTTGATGACATCATCCGGGACGGGCTGCGCCGCAACCCGCTATCGGTATGTGTGGATTGTGCGGGGCTAAAGTATATCTCCCCGGCAGGGCTGGGCGTATTTATTTCCAACCTGCAGGAGTTACGCCGCCTTTCGGTGCCATTGGTGCTGTTTTCGCTTCAGGAACCCGTCCGGAATGTTTTCCAACTGCTTGGGCTTGACCAGTTGATTCCGGTATTTTCCAGCCGGGAAAGTGCTTGTTCCTGGTGCCGTTCCGGCAAACCGGAAGCTGCCTGACCGGGCTTTTTGCCAAATGATCAGGGGATTCTCACCGGAACCGGCGGTGCCGCGCGGCATCCGTCAGACAACTCTCAACCGTACTGATGGCCCTCTGGTGAAGCTCCTTGTTTCCCTTGGTTATCCGGTTAAGCAATTCCCTGCTTTCAGTCAGATAAACGGCCGCAAATGAGGGGTCGTGCTTTACCATTTCGGTGCTGTTGTCAATGATATCCGCATACTTGATCGTCTGGGCATCAGCTTCGGTATTTTCCATCCGGCAGGCTTCCTTCTTTTTCCTTTGCCAGCGGTTCAGGCCCGGAAAATTGCTTTTTACGTATACGTCAGTCAGGTCCTCCACCAGCAATATGGTCCGGGCGGCGGCAATTGGTGGCATCAGCGTCAGCAGGAATGCTTCTATTTCATTCCGGCGCACGGGCGTATCTTCCAGTACGTCGTGCAGGAGTGCAGCTGCCAGCAACGGCAGCTCAGAAGTATATTCCCGGCAGATTTCCATGACCCGGACCGGGTGCACGATATACCTTTCGGGCGTGTACCATCTCATCTGGTTGCCGTGGGCCCGGTCAGCAAATTCTTTTACGCGCTGGAGGATCGTTTCCATTTACCCTTTTACGTGTAATGCGGTTGGAGGCTTAACCAATTTTACGGTGACCGGGCCTGCAAAAATAGTCTTTGCCAAATGCTGAAAATTCATCGGCCGGGACAAGGCCGTGAACCTTACCCTGCTCCGCTGACCCGGTGATTGCCAGCCACTTTTTCTGAAATAAAAGTTGCCTGACTAGGTACTTTTACGGAGTGCGAAAGGGCCCGGATGGTGTTTAAATGAGGTTTTTACAGGCTTTGCTTCTGTTTGCAGCTGCACCGGCGGACCCATCCGTATTTTTTGGGATTTTTTAAAATGGGTATTTTCCGGACCTCCGCAATGTTTTATCGTCCGTAAAAGGGCCATATCACAATCAGCCTGATACGTGTTTTTTAAACTTGAAACCCCATTTCCAATACTATACCATAGAACAGCCCAAAAATTCTTAGACAGGTGACGAATCTTATCATTTACAGGTAAGGTCCGGCTCCGGCAGGTACCGGTGCGGGAAGTTAGGGTTGCCCAAACGAAAATTCGGGCAACAGGCGCTGACCGATTGTGGATTGGTTACCAGAGGCAACTGATTCATTGATTTTTAAAGAAACAAAATCACTTTCAATAACTCAATTCAAGAACATGAACAAAAAAGCAAGAACAGTAAAGTCTCTGATCGCAAGAGGCTTTTTTGCAGCAACAGTTTTCAGCTTCCCGCTTGCCTACGCCGCAAGTCCGGTCATTCCTTCCGAAGTAGAGAAGGCATCAGCATCCACAGCAGCGGAAGTTCCTGACCAGGGCGGATCAGGCTCCGGCAGCGGCACCCAGGGTGGTAGCGGAACTCAGAGCGGCAGTGGCAGCCAGAGCGGCAGTTCGGGTACAAGCGGCTCGTCCACCCGGCAGAGCGGTTCTTCCGGCACCCGCTCAGGATCTGGAACCTCCGGCACTTCCGGTACGCAGGGCGGCTCTGGTAATACCGGTACCTCCGGTACTCAGAGTGGCAGTGGCACATCCGGCACCGGAACCGGCAGCCGGCAGGGCTCTGGAACCACTAGCGGACAAACAGGTAGCGGAACTCAGAGCGGCAGCGGCACCTCTGGTACAAGCGGCAGCAGAACAGGTACTGGCACCGGAACTACCGGCTCCGGAACAGGTTCCACCGGAACTGGCTCAGGAACAACAGGCGGTGCCGGCACTTCAGGCAGCGGCACAACTTCCGGCAGTGGTACTTCCGGCAGAGGTACGGGAACTTCTGGTACCGGGACTAGCGGTACGGGAACTACCGGTACCGGGACATCCGGTACAGGTTCCGGTACAACCGGCAGCGGCACCAAAAAGAGTGGCACTTCTGGCACCAAAAGCGGTTCAGGCACCGGCTCGCAAAGCGGCACCGGATCAGGCTCCGGTGGCAGCAATCAGAAATAAAACCATGTAATTCAATAACCGAAGAGGAGTTGGGCAAGCAGCCCAACTCCTCTTCTCCTTTTTGCCGGGCAGTGTGCATTTTGTGGCTTTTCGCAGAATCGTTTCCGCCTGATCAGGGAATTTTCCCCGCCGGATCCCTGTTTTCTGCCTGCCGGCACAGGGCAACAGCTCTACAGAATTATTTACATCCAGTCTCATGCAGAAACTTAGTTCCAAAGAATATAAAAACGAATTTGTACAGGCATTTGACGGCGACGAAAGCGGTAATTTGCGGCCAAGGCAAACGCCCGGTGTGCTATACAGCAAGGCCTTGCCAACTCCCGTCCGCAGACCCGCATTGCTGGCGTGGTCCGATGAGCTGGCCGCCCAATTAGGCATAGAAAGACCCGGTGAGGAGGACATCAGTATTCTGGGCGGCAATCTGGTTACGCCGGCCATGCACCCTTACGCGGCCTGCTACGCCGGGCATCAGTTCGGCAACTGGGCCGGTCAGCTGGGCGATGGCCGGGCCATTACTCTGGGCGAATGGGAAGCCCCCGACGGCAAGTCGTGGGAGTTGCAACTGAAAGGCGCCGGGCCTACACCCTATTCCCGCCGGGCCGATGGCCGTGCCGTGCTGCGGTCTTCGGTTAGGGAGTACCTCATGAGTGAGGCCATGCACTGCCTTGGTGTTCCGACTACCCGCGCCCTCAGTCTTGTCTCCACCGGTGATCAGGTGCTGCGGGATATGTTTTATAATGGCAATGCAGAGCATGAGTCCGGGGCCATTGTGATGCGGGTAGCGTCCAGTTTCCTGCGCTTCGGCAGTTTTGAATTGCTGGCGGCAAGGCAGGAAACCGAAAACCTCCGGAAGCTTGCCCACTGGACGATCTCAAGGTATTATTCCCACATCGGGGGGGATGACAAAGTGCTGGCCTGGTTCCGGGAAGTAGTAGACCGTACGGCCAGCCTGATGGTGGAGTGGATGCGGGTCGGCTTTGTGCACGGGGTGATGAACACCGACAATATGTCTGTTCTCGGTCTCACGATTGACTACGGGCCCTATTCATTCGTGGATGATTACGACCTCAATTTTACGCCCAATACCACTGACTTGCCGGGCCGCCGGTACGCTTTCGGCAAGCAGCCTTCCGTGGCTTACTGGAACCTTGGCTGTCTTGCCGGTGCTCTTGCACCCTTATTTCCTGATACCAAAGAGCTTGTGACGGAACTGGAAGCTTATGGCGACCTTTACTGGTCGAAATACTACGCCATGATGGGCGGCAAGCTGGGCCTTGATCAGGTGAAAGCGGAGGACCATGAACTGATTCAGCGTTTTGAAAAAACCCTCACTGCCCTCAAGCCGGATATGACGATTTTTTATCAGCGGCTCATGGCGTTGCCCGCGGAGGTAAGCAGTGAGCAGCAGGTGGCGGAACACTTCCGGGATAGTCTTTACCGCGAACTGTTTGCCGGTCAGCCCGAATCACTTTACCAGCTGATGCTGGCCTGGCGGGAACGGATGGGTCGCAACACGGGCACCCGCGAAGAATCGCTGGAACGCATGCGCAGGAGCAATCCGCGGTTTATCCTGCGCAACTATTTATTGCACCAGGCAATCCAGGAGCTGGAAGTGGGCGAAGACGGACTTTTCCGTAAGCTGCAGGAGGCGATCAGGAAGCCCTATTCGGACCAATATGACGAGTTTTTTGTCAGGCGGCCAGACTGGGCGAGCCGTAAGGCTGGCTGTTCCATGCTGTCGTGCAGCTCCTGACGGGGTAATTTCCTGTCCCGGCTGAGGTCCTGATTTCCTTCCGTTGCCGTACCGGACGGAACGGCAACGTTCACTCTTTGGCTGCGTATGAGAAGAAGCACCGGCCGAAGCCGGACAGTTGCTGGTCAGGCAATCACCATAAACCGTAGCAAACATGAACAGGCAAGGAAAAGAGATTCATCAGCGGGAGGATGTAAACCCGGAAGAAGGAATTAAAAAATACGGTGATGTAGAGTTTGCCGATCCGGTAAACCACAAATACCCGCTCGATACGCCTGAGCACGTGCGGGCGGCACACCGCTATATCAATCAGAAAGACAACGCCGGGAAGTACAAGGCAGAAGAAGTAAAGCTGATGAAAGAGCGCATTCACCAGGCTGCCGGTAAATTCGGTATTGAGATAAATGAAGACTGAGGCTGAAGAGCCGGAAAACCGGGCCCGTATCAGGACAAGTCATTCAGCGATAACTCCTTCAGGTAAATATCAATTTTTTCCTGATCCAGTACCGGTGTGATCTGTTTGATCTTGTCACGGTTTACTTCGTACCAGACCTCAATCATAAAATCGAAAAGACTGTACAGATGCAGGGCATAACGCTCCTGGTATTTGCTCATCAGATAGGTGCCATGATTCCACATAAGCTGCTCCCGCCTGAGCAGGGGTAGTTGCAGGAATTCAACGGGCGTAATCATGGGGAAATATTCTTTTGCAGGCGTGGAAGGGTGAATCAAGTTGATAAGGGAGTAAGGCAATATAAGGCTTTTCCGGCTATCTAAAACTGCTTTCAGAGGCTTTAAACCATTTTTTTCCGGGCTATCACTTTTGAAAATATATGTCCCATTCCGGAAACAACAGCGAGCATATTTACCAGCAGATCCACCTGACTCCGATGACGGTGGAGGAGATCAACGGGAAGACCCGGCGGGCAAGGGCGCTGCCGCCATCCGGCGACCAGACGCACGTGCTGGTGCCCGACGGCGAAGACCCGTGGGTGATTGCGCACGAAGGCCGGTTTTACTATTGCACCGTTGACCGGGCCAAACGAAAAATCCTGGTATCGCAGTTTACCCGCCTTGAGGACATGGCCGGAGCCGGGCTGGTGCAGGTGTGGCCCGGCGACCACGCACAAACGCCGGACTACCTTGAAATCTGGTCGCCGGAGTTGCAACGGATTGACGGGGAGTGGTTCATCTATTTTGCGTTGTACAATGGAAAAAATGCGGAGGAGCGTATGTACGTCCTGCAAGCCTCTTCTCAAAATCCCCAGGGCAGCTACATCCTGAAAGCGAAGCTGGAGATACCCACTGACCGGTGGGCCATTGATGGCTCGGTGCTGGTGATGCCGGGCGGGGAAAAGTATTTGATCTGGTCGGGCTGGGAAGGCACCACCAATACCAGCCAGAATATTTACATTGCCCGGCTGAACAAACCGTGGGAGGTGGCTTCGGACCGGATTTGTATCTCAAAACCGCATTATGAGTGGGAGAAAAAAGGATACCCATGGGTCAATGAAGGACCGCAGGCGTTGAGCCGGAACGGCAAGGTATTTATCATCTATTCGGCCAGCGGCAGCTGGACGGACGACTACTGCCTCGGCCAGCTCACCTTTACCGGCGGTAACCCGCTTGACCCGGCCCGGTGGCACAAGGAACCCGAACCAGTGTTTTCCAAAACCGATACCATCTCCGGACCCGGCCATGCTTCCTTCGTCAAAGCCGGAGATCAGGATTACATTATCTACCATGCCGCAAGGAGCAGCGATGCCGGCTGGGCGAGGCAGATACGGGCCAAATCCTTTACCTGGAAAGAGGACGGTTCCCCGGATTTTGGCCGTCCGGAGTAGCCGGGGAGTCGGGAGGATGCTTCGTTTTTTTCACGCCCTTTCGGCATTTCGCGGGTGACCACGGCCGGGAAAAACTACTTTCTGGCAATTTCTTAAAAGATAAAAGCCTGCAAAAGTTCTCAAACTTTTGCAGGCTTTGGAATCTGTAACCTTTATTATTACAAACTGATTATCTGAAACATATAAACGGAAGGCCGTATATTAATCAATCTACGACACCATTCATTTAGAATTTATAATTCAGAATCTGAAATTCAAGGTTACACAGTACTAGTCAGAGCCCAGCTGCTTCACCAGCTTGTTATAGACGCCAAGGATCAGGAAAGTAGGGGGCCATTGGCCGACAAACAGGGCCATGTCGTTCTTCTTCATGATTTTAAACACTAGAGAAAGCCCGATGGAGCCGAAAGCAGCCCATAAATAGGCATCTGAGGGTATCTTTGCAGTCTGTTCTTCAATTGTTTTTGCTACTTTGCCTTCCTTATGTTCGGGGTTGAACTGATCCAGTTCTTTTTTCAGATCAGCGGCCATTCCGGATGTTGCCATAGTGGTAAATTAAGTTAATAATGAATGAATAAAGCTGATTGTTTCAGCTCATGGTATGTAGTACGGCTCCGGGCCGCGTAAGTTTAATTTTTTTTACGCCAGGGTGAATTACTGGAAATAACGCGCCTTACCTTGTGCCTGCAGGTGCGGTATCTGCGGGAAATGATCCGGTTGCTCTTCAGCGGACAACCCTCCGCCAAAGGCGTCAGTTCTTTTCAGGCTTTTTCCATTGCCGGCCGCGCCGGCACTGGTAACATCGCCGGTGTGGCCACGGCTATTGCCATGGGCGGACCCGGAGCCGTGTTCTGGATATGGACCATCGCGTTTCTGGGCAGTGCCTCCGCCTTCATCGAGGCGACCCTGGGCCAGATCTACAAGGTTTAACGGCAATCACTTTTATCCGTAAAAGAAAAAGTTCCGGTTCCGGAGTAACCTGCGGTGTATGACAAATCTTCCTCCCCTGATTTTGACGCTTCGTCTGGACGAAACGTCTTTTGCCTTTTTCAATACCCTTCGGAAAAAGCATTTTCCCCCGGATCTTAATTTCATTGATGCCCACCTGACGCTGTTTCACCACCTGCCCAACAAGACTGAAGTGCATGCCCAGCTACGGGACATTACCACCCGGCAGCCTGCCATGACGCTGGAAGTAACCGGCCTGATGAAGCTGGGCCGCGGCGTTGCTTTCCGGATAGGCAGTCCGGAACTGACAGGGCTGCAGACACACCTGAAAAGTCAGTTTCGGGAGTGGCTTACGCCGCAGGACGGCCAGGCGTTCCGGCCGCACATTACCGTTCAGAATAAAGTTTCTCCCGCTACGGCCAACGCCCTGTACGACGAACTGACCACTTCTTTCGCGCCTTTCGCCGTGCAGGGAACCGGGCTGAGTCTGTGGGAATACCTTGGGGGGCCGTGGCGAAAAGTGGTGGATTTTGGGTTTGATGGCTGATGGTTGTTCGTTGGTAGTTATTGGTTAGTTTGCTGTTATCTGTTATCCACCCGCCGTAAACTTTGGGAGTTGATGCAGTACCGCAACCCCGCCGGCTCCGGGCCGTCGGGAAAAACGTGACCCAGGTGGCTGTCGCAAACGTTGCACAGCGCCTCAATCCGGGTCATGCCGTGGCTGTCGTCAAAGGCATACTTCACCGCTGCTTTGCCCGCGGGCTGGGTGAAGGAGGGCCAGCCCGAAATGGCGTGGTACTTTTCGGTGGAGTTGAACAGATCACTGCCGCAGCCTGCACAGACGTACCTTCCCGGTTCGTACGAACGGCAGTAGAGATTCCGGTAAGGTGGCTCGGTTCCCTTTTGCCGCATCACCCGGTATTGCCCCGGCGTCAGGATTTCCTGCCATCCGGCGTCCGTCCGCTCCACCCGCCGGTCCGGTTCCGGATTGCCGTACTTTGCGTACCTGACGATATCAGTCCATTGCAGCATGGCGGGCAGGGAAGGGGTCAGAAGTACATCGTGCGGTTAAGGTGGATAATGGATTCCCGGAAGTCTCCCCGGGCCACGATAAACTGAATATTCACTTTCTTCAGCGAAAAACCGGCGCTGATGATGTTGATGCCCGCCTGCGCAAGGGCCCCGGCCGCTTTGGCCAGCACGCCGGGCTGATCCATGTTGGAGCCGATCATGCACACCATCGCCACTTTTTCCACCGTTACCTGCTGGAAAACAGCCGAAAGGTCTTCAATCAGCTTCGGGTTAAAATGCTTTTCCCATATCACCATCGAAATGCTGTTGGCGCTGGTGGCTTTAAAAATGTAGCTGATGCCGTACCGCTGAAACTTCTGCATGATCTCCAGATCGGAGCCTACCGCCCCCACCATCAGCGGATCGTAAATGTCAACGATCAGCACCCGGTCGGTGCCCGTGATGACTTCCACCCGCTTGTGGGGGCACACGTACTGGCGCGTGATCAGGGTGCCGGGGTGCTGCGGATCGAAGGTATTTTTGATCCGCAGGTTGATGCCGTTGATCTCGAGCGGCTTGGAGGCTTTCGGGTGAATGGCTTCCATGCCCACGTCGGCAAGCTGGTCGGCTACGTCGTAGTTGGTGTCGCCTACGGGCACGCAGTTGTTAACGCCCACCAGTTCGGGATCGGCCGTGCAGAGGTGGTATTCCTTGTGGATGATGGCTTCCTGAGGCTTTGCGGCCACGGCTACCTTGCTGAAGGTCACTTCGGAATAACCCCGGTCAAATTCGCGCATGATGCCTTCCGTACCCTTGGTGTAGCCGGTCACAATGCAGATGGTTTCCGGGAAAGCAATGTCTTTCAGGGAGTGGGCGATGCGCTGGTCAATGGTAAAGGAGTGGTGGTCATGGAAGCCGCTCAGGTCCACCAGTGTGGCGTGAATGCCCATGTTCTGGAGGATGTTCACAAAGTTGAAGGCCGAATGGGATTCTCCGACGGAGGCGAGGATTTCGCGGCCCGCCTGCAGGATGCCTTCCGCGCTTACGTAGCCCGATGCCATCACATTGGCGAGGTTCTCCAGGTACTTGTGCGCCTGGGCAATTCTTTCCTCAATAAACTGATCGGCCACGGCGAGGTCCAGCCCGAGGGGTTCGTATTTCTTGTTGATCTGCTGTAGTTTAGCAGTAAGGTCACTCAGGGAAGGCCCAAACTCTTCGTACCGGGCAAAGCGGTGGTAAACACCCGGCTCGCCGGTTTTTTTATTTTCGAGCAGCCAGTTGGTCACCCCGGCAAACGCGGATACGATGAATATCCGGTTATAGAGTTGATCGCCGGACCGTTCAAACAGGATGATGTTTTTAATTACTTCAGGGAGGGCACTCATGGAGGTGCCACCGATTTTTTCAACGGTAAGCATTCTGTTCATTTTCCCGTTTTAAGCTCCGGCCTGAAAGGTTCAGGCAACCTGCTGATTCACTGCCTTTCCGGCTGGAGTGCGGGAAACCGCGAATTTACGAATTACGCGTTCTGGTCATAGGTCCGGGGCGTGATTCTGCCGGTCATCTGTGATGGTTGGTTTTTATTCCCTGGTCCGTAACGGATGAGAGAGCTGCGGTCTTTTGCCGGCTCCTGTTTATTTTGCCGGGTCTTTCTATTCTCTTTTTATGTCTGACCTGAACCTGCTGTTCCTGGCCCTGCTTTTCGTGGTAGCTTTCCTGTACGCTTCCGTCGGACACGGCGGGGCCAGCGGTTACCTGGCCCTGATGGCCCTGTTCAGCCTGAGTCCGGAAATCATGCGGCCATCCGCCTTGTTCCTGAACATTTTTGTTTCACTGATTGCCTTTATCCAGTATTACCGGAAGGTACCTTTCCGTTGGCGGCTGTTTCTCCTGCTGACGGTACTGTCCGTACCGGCCGCCTTTATCGGCGGCATGATTTCCCTTGACCCCAGCCTGTACAAGAAGATTCTCGGCGTTTTCCTGATCTTTCCCATCCTGCGTTTTGCGGGGCTTTTTCCCGGACAAAGCTCCGGCGAAAAGGAGGTGAATCTGGTGACCGCTCTGGCTATCGGGGCCGCGACCGGATTCCTGTCCGGGCTGATCGGCATTGGCGGTGGCATTATTCTGTCGCCGGTTTTGCTGCTGCTGGGCTGGACGGCCATGAAGGAAACTGCCGCCATCAGTGCCCTGTTCATTACGGTCAATTCCGTGGCCGGACTGCTGGGCAATGCCTCAACCGGTTTTGTCCTGGACCCTCAGATCGGGTGGCTGGCAGGCGTGGCCGTGGCCGGCGGCACGTTGGGGGCTTACCTCGGTGCCAACTACTTCAGCGGCCAGTTGCTGAAGCGGATACTGGCCTTTGTGCTGGTGATTGCGGCGCTGAAGCTGGTATTTACGTAGGGGAAGAAAACCGTCTATGGCACTTTCATTCCCTTCCACCGCCGGGAAGGACAACGCTTTTATAAATCACTTCCACCGGTATCTGCAGATCAAAGAATTCAAGATGGAGTTGCTGGTCCTTGCCGGGTACCACCTGATAACTCCACCCATTGGCATGTCGCTCATAAACGTGCAGCAGGTATTCTTTCTGAGAGACAACAATGTACACCTGAAGTGTGGGAATTTTGGTGTAATAAGCCTGTTTTTCATAGATGTCAATCTTTTGGCTTCCCTCCGAAAGAACTTCAATGATCAGCACCGGGTCCTGAATCATAAGGCTGCTGTCCCGGTCCCTTTCCGAACACGAAACTACCAGATCCGGATAGTAATACCTCTCTCCAGCCTTTGCTTCCACCTTGATTTGTTCGTGCCATACTTCACATCCCCTGGGCAGAAAGTGTTCATCCAGTGCATAAGCCAGATTGCGGACGATGCGGTTGTGCACTTTGGTAGTTCCGGACATGGCGAATATTTCCCCGCAGTGGTATTCGTACCGCACCTCCTGGTGGGCTTTTTCCAATTCAGTATACTCCTCGTAGGTGTAGAAACGCTTGTTTTCTGCGGGTAGGGCCATATTGCAGCAATTCTGCGTTAATGTACAAAGAAAAACAGAACGCTTGCAGACCACCTGAATCGTCCCTGTTCATTTAGCAGTCCAGGGCCCTGTACGCAGTGTATTGTACCTTCAAAACGGTTTGGTAGCAGGCCAATGCGGTCCTGGCGTACGCAAAAATGGTTCGGGGCGCACCAAAAGCAATCTGGAAGTTTGTAAAACAGACGCCGGCTTTCATAAAAATAATTCCGGGCATGTCCGCAAGGATTCGGAAGCCGGTAAAACCTGGTCCGGAATGCACAAAGACGATGCAGCATCCCCAAAAACCTTGCGGAAAGAAGTACCCGGCAATGCCAAACCTTACACCCTCCGCCGGACTACCCTGAGTTACCCATTCCCCGTAGATTCCATTAAAGGTACAGTTTATCCGACTGCTTATTGTAACTCCTGTTCTTTATGAAAGACACTACCCGTAAGTTTGACTGCCGCGTGGCAGATTTGCCCGTCCTGGCCGGGTTTCTGAAAGAATCCTACCGGCGCGACCAGGCGGATTTTGAGCAGTACTCACCCGACTTTAATGCCGGTTACCTGAGCCGCCTGGAGCAATTGCTGCTCGAAGCGGAAGCCCTCGTGAGCCCGGTGCAACTGACCAAAGAACTAAAGGCGGTGAACCTCCATCTGCGCCAGTCAATGGACGCCCTCAAGCCGCTGCTGAACCGCCTGGAGGGGTATGCATTGCGGGCTGCGGGGCTGACCGTGGCAGCCGGGGATTTTGGTTTCAGGGCCGTTCGCCGGGGCATCAGCGCGTCTAACCCGGAAGACACGATGGCTGCCTTAAAGGTGCTGTTGCAGCACGTAAACGCCAACTTTGCCGCCCTCCAGGCCAAAGGGTATTCCGAGGAAGCCCGTGCGGCTCTGGTTGCGTTGCAAACCGCCATCAAGCACAGCAATCAGACGGGCAACCGCCTGCTCGACAGCCGCGAATTACAGGTACAAAACAACCTGAAAACGTTGAATGCGCTTTGGGACGTAATCACCGACATTTGCAATACCGGCAAACGGCTCTACAAAGGTGCCGACCCGGTCCGCACCAGGGATTATACGCTTTCCCATTTGCAGTCAAGGGTACGACAGGAACGGGAGACGGCTCCGGCTGCCCCGGTGGTGGGGTAAGGTCTGAAAGTATCAGTTCAAAACCTATAAGGTTTTTTGAAACCTTATAGGTTTTCAGGAATCTTTCCCAACAAAGGGGGATGGCGGCCAGGAAATAAACTCGCCTTGCGTAAAATTGCGGTCTGTCTTTTCCGTACCTTATGACCCAACGGATAGCAACTAACCAACCGCGAAATGAAACAAGCAATGCCCCATCCACTGAAGAATAGCACCTTGGAATTTGAATGCCACGTGGTGGTGGTTTCTTATAGGAAAAGTTTAATTTTCCACACTCTACGTAAAACTCTTGATATTAATGGCAGTAAGAATATTGCACTGTTCAAAATCGAGTGCTAATTACAATCTCTGTTTAACGGAAAAAGTCGCCGGCTTTATTAATCGCGGCCCGCAATCAGGTGATCTTGTATATCTTGTAGTTAAGTATGGAAAACAGAGCATGTGTGGTGCGAGATTTGTTCTTGATCAACTAACGGACAACAAACCATGGGAGGATTCAGAAAATTACATAAACACTCTAACTATAAACAATACCGAATACTGCACTCCTTTCGACGTTTCAATCCTTTCACAAATTGGCGGGAAGTTTTGGGCAATTAAGTTCGTTCAAGCTTCTAAACCAATCAACGAACAAGCGGCAAGCAAACTTTTAAATGACGAATTTTTAAGAAATAAAACGCAAAAACCTTATTTTTTTGACTTTGAACCAATGGAAGAAGATGAGTCAAACGCCGCCGAAGATACAATAATTGAGGATGATAAAAAATTACAAACTTTACTTAAAGATGTACCGGACGCGAAGGTTAACATAATGGGAACCTTTCAAACAATTCAATTCTCTAATGAAACTGATAAAATAAAGGGACTCGAAACTCTTGTAAACGAAAATTTTTATTCACTTTTTCCTCAGTTTCCCCCAAGTAAAACCCTGCTCATTCCTGAGAACCGATTGTTTAAAACCAAAGGCTTCAAAGTTGAGGGTAACAATGTGCAGGGCATACGAACGATCCCGGATGGCTTATTGATTGAATTCGATAACAACAATAGAAATCCATTTAGGATAAATATTATTGAATATGAATGCTATGGGGAAAGAAAACAGAAAGAGGTAGATAAATCAACATATTTAAACAGCATCATAATCCCGCAACTAATGCGGTTTGCTTCGGCTTTCAGTATAATCACTGATGAGCAAACGAGAGTAAAGACTGTGCAAGATTGGGTGGATAAAACTATTAACTATATCAATAGACTTATTTTCTCGGTAGAAAGGGACTAAAAGGGCATTCAGGGGCTTAGCCAGCCAAAAGCCGAAGTTTCTCGTATAGGCTGATTGACACCCACTCAACCCCACAAAAGGCAATGGCAACCATCTTCGAGAACCTGCAAAACGATAGTCAATACAAAGCGTCAACCGGCTTGGACCAAAAAGAGTTTGACCGTTTGCACGAGGAATTCAAGCGCTACTACCAACCTAAAGCCTATAACCAAATTAAAAAAAAAGGACCGCTGCTGAGTGATTCCAGGGAGGCGCTTTTCTTTATCTTGTTCTACTACAAATCTCATCCTACCCTTGAAGTGTTGGGGCTCAGTTTTGGTTTTTCTGATACGGCCGCCTTTGGGTATGTGGACTACGTGAAGCCTTATTTGAAGCGGGCTCTGCAAGGGCAATCCGTGCTGGTCAAGCGCGTGTTCGAAGATCAGCAGGCCTTTGAGATGGCCTTTGCAGGAGTGGAGGATTTGTTCATTGACGGCTCAGAACTCATCATCCAGCGGGCAAAGGACCCAAAAGTGCAGCAGGCCGACTTCTCAGGCAAAAAAAAACGCACACGCTGATCATGCTGCTCATCTGTGACAAAGCCGGCCGCATCATTTACGTGGGGCAGCTCTTCTGCGGCAGCCAGGTGGACTTTACTCTGTTCAAAAAAGAGCTGGCTCAATTTGACTACGCCCACAAGCAGGTCTGGGTAGATTTAGGATTTACCGGTATCAAAAACTACCTGCCCCAGGAGCAGGTGCAGATCGGGCATAAAAAACCAAAAAACAAAGAACTTGCTAAAGAAGAAAAACTACACAACCAGCACGTATCAAAAGTGAGAGTAGTAGTCGAGCATGCTATCGGAGGCATGAAGCGGTACTTTATCCTCAGGCACGAGAACAGAATCCGGCTGAGAAACAAAATCAGTGACGCAGTAGAAATGTGTGCCAGCCTTTGGAATTTTAAGCGTGGCTTCTCCCTCGATACTGCTTAAATTCAAAACCAAACGAGAAAATAAGTCTATTATTTCCTCTGTCAATGACTTTCGCTGAAAGAGCACATCCCTCACCGGGAAC
>JAUJMU010000020.1 GCA_030446715.1 Cytophagales bacterium
TTACAGTTGGTCAGAAAAATGTTCTGATCATAGCTCCCGGGGAAAGGGGAGAAAACGCCGCTGTGGCTCCCCCTCTCCCTGACTCCTGAGTACGGGAGTACGAAAGGAGCGGACAGAGTCCTGGGGCCGGGGGGTGAGGTCCCTTGCCGGAATGTACCGTAGTATAGTATAACCCATATCCCCCTCCTAATCTTTTATCCGGGCTACATGGCGTACACTTCCTGCAGGCGGAGAGACAGGTCCTGCAGGGTAATTATATCACTTTCAGTTTCGTACTCGTGCTCGGTCCACTCCCCCTTTGCCTTTCGTTCGTAAACCCGCACCCATACTTTGTCCGGCTTCACAACCAGGTAGGCCTGCAGGGCAGGGATGGTCTTGTAGGCTTTCACTTTGTCCACCAGATCAATGAATGCACTGGAGGCGGAAAGTACTTCTACCAGCAGAAGGGGATCCCGTTTGGCGTCTCCCGACGTTTTATCCCGCTCCGGGCAGGTGACCATTACGTCGGGCAACCGAAACTGGTTCTGTGCCTGGATGGACAAGCGTACATTTTCCGTGAATACTTTGCAGCCTCCGGGGCTGAAATGCGCATGCAGCAGCCGGTAGATGTTCAGCAGAACCAGGTTGTGTTCGTCGGTCGTATACTTATCCTTTACCACCAGTTGCCCGTCGGCGTACTCGTACCGCTCCCCTTCCCGGGCATTCAGCACCAGGGCTTCGTAATCGGCAACTGAATAATGGTGATCTCTCCTGAGGGCGTCTCCCATATTTTACCGGTAAGCTGATTTAAAACCCAAGGTAGAAAATTAAGCCCAAAAAACCTTTCGGGCTTCGCTCCTTACGCCGCCACGGCTTCCGGTACCGGCTCCACTTGCGGTGCCAGCAGCTTGTAAAGCACCGGCGTTACGATTCGCGTAAGCAGGGTTGAGGAGATCAGGCCGCCGATGAGTACCAGGGCGAGGGGAGAGTAGAGCGGTGAATTCTCGAGCACCAGCGGCATCAGTCCGCCGATGGCCGTCAGGGTGGTCAGGATGATCGGCACGAACCGCGTCTCACCGGCCACTTCAATCGCTTCATCCAGTCCCAATCCTTTCTCCCGCAGCTGATTGGTATAGTCCACCAGCAGGATCGAGTTTTTGATCTCAATGCCCATCAGGGCGATCAGGCCGATGGTGGCCGTGAAGGAAAGCGAGTTACCGGTGAACAGCAATATCAGCACGGCCCCCACCACACCCAGCGGAATCACCGACAGTACGATCAGCGTACTTTTAAACGTGCGGAACTCCAGGATCAGGATGGCCAGAATGCCGAATACCGTCACGATGATGATGGTGCCCAGTCCGCCGAATGACTCCGAACGGCTCTCCAGTTCGCCGGCCGGTACGTAGCGGTATCCTTCCGGAAACTTCATTTTGTCGAGCCGCGAAATGACTTCCTGCGTTACGTTGTCGGTCAGAAAGCCGTTCCGCACGAAGGCAGTAACGGTCACGAAACGGTCTTTGTCGTAATGCCGGATGGTGATGGGCGAATTGCTCAGTTCAATGGTAGCCAGCCCGCTCAGTGGCACCAAAGCGCCATTCATGGAGGCCACGTACATTTTTCCGAAGGCATCCATGCCCGGCCGGTCGCCGCGGGGCAGACTGACGCTGATGGTGTATTTATCGCCGTTGTTTTCCCGGTAGGTGCCCGCCGGAATACCGGCAATGCCCATCCGCACGGTGCGGTCAATGCCCACGATGGGGATACCGAGCATAGCGGCTTTGTCCTTGTTGATTTTCACCTGCAGATCCGTTTTGAGGGCCGTCAGGGGGTTTTCCACGTAAATGGTGCCGGGGGTATTTTTAAGAATGTTCTCCACCCGGAACGCGAGAGAACGGAGCGAATCAAGATTTTCGCCGAACACCCGGATGGCGACCGGGGCATCTACCGGCGGACCCTGCTCAAATTGCCGGACCTGAATGGTCGCGTTGGGGAAACCTTCGAACTCCTTCCGCAGGTCTTCCACGAAATCTTCAATTCCGGCCGGCTCCATGTTGCGCAGCTGCACGAACACTTCGGCGTAGTTGGCAGATTCATTTTTCTGGATCACGTTGTAGTAAATCCGCGGATTGCCCTTCCCCACGTTGGTGGCGTAGTTTTTAATGCTTGCCTTTTTGCCGAGCACCGACTCCACGTACCGGGCGGTGCGGTCCGTTTCCTTCAGGCTGGTGCCCAGGGGCGTATCAATGGTGATCAGAAACTGCGGCTTGTCGGATTTGGGAAACAGGCTGAAGCCCACCACCGGCATCAGGGCGAGGCTGCCGGTGAAGATGCCCAGCGCCACCAGCAGCGTGGTGTACGGCCGGGCAATGGCCACGTGCAGCAGCCGGCGGTAGGAGCCGCTGATCAGCCGGTGCAGGCCACGCATGAAGAAGTTGCCGTGTTCGTCTTCCTCTTCCCTGAGAATCAGGCTGGCCAGAAACGGCACAATCGTGAGGGAAACGAACAGGGAAGCCAGTACCGTAGCCACCACGGCGGCCGGCAGGCTGCGGATAAAATCACCGGCGGCTTCGGGCAGAAACATCAGCGGCAGGAACGCAAAAATCAGGGTGGCCGTACAACCCACCACGGCCACGCCGATCTGTCTGGTGGCCTCAATGGCCGCATCCTTCCGGGAGTAGCCCATCCGCAGGAAACGGGCAATGTTTTCCACCACCACAATGGAGTCGTCCACCAGCAGGCCCAGCGCCACCACCAGTCCCACGATGCTCAGCTGGTTGATGCTGAAGCCGAAAAGGTCGAGCAGGGCCAGCCCGATGGCCAGCGACAGCGGAATGGAAATCATGACCACAAACGACGCCCGGAAGCCCAGCGGCAGCAGGGTCAGCAGCACCAGAAAGATGGCAATGGCAAAGTCGCGGGCAAAGCCGGAGAGCCGGTGCGAAACGCTTTCGGACTGGTCAAAACTCTTGTCGAAGCTGATGTTTGCCGGTAATTCTTTCCGGAAGGATTCCAGTACGGGATAAACCTGGTCGCGGACGTTGAAGATATTGCCGCCGTCCTTCTGGCTGGCCGTCACGAAAACGGCTCTTTTGCCGTTCAGCCGCGCCAGATAACTTTCTTCTTCGTAGCCGAAATTCACGTCGGCAATGTCTTTCAGAAAAACCATACCCTGCGGCGTAGCCTGCACGACGGTGTTGCGGATTTCTTCAATGGAGCCGTAATCGCCGCTGGTTTTGACGTTGAACCGCATCGGACCGATATCCACGCTGCCGCCGGGAATGTTGGCGTTTTCGCTGCCGATGGAGCCCAGCACGCGGCCCAGTGAAATGCGGCGCTGCGCCATTTTCTGCAGGTCCACCGATACCCGCACCTGCTGTCCGGGATACGCCCAGGTGTCGACATTCTTCAGGCTCTTGATTTTTTCCAGCCGTTCCTGCAGGGTTTCGGCCTGCTTTTCCAGTTCCTTGTAAGGAGCCGTTCCGGAGATAAGCGCCACTTGGAGAATGTTTACGTCGGAGGGGGTGATGCGCCGCACCTGCAGGTCGTAAAGTCCCTCCGGCAGGCTGGACCGCAGGTTGTTGATTTCCCGCAGCACTTCCTCGTATTTGTCTTCGGGGTCGGAGTCGTAGGTGAACTCGACGCGGATGACTGCCACGCCGTCATCAATGTTGGAAATGATCTTCTTGATGTTTTCCAGTTCGTTGATCTTGTCCTCGATGGGATCAACCACCAGTTCCTCCATGTCGGTCGGACCGGTGCCGGGATAGATGGCCACCACGATAAACTGCGGCGACTTGAAGTTGGGGTCTTCGCCCCGTGGCATGTTGAACAGGGAGTTCATCCCGATGGCAATCACCATCACGAAGATGATGATGGTAAACTGCCAGTTTTTGACGGAAAATTCGGCTATTTTCATGGCTTAAGGTTTTTGGCTTAGGGCTTGGGGAGTGGCATCCCCCTTTGGATGCTTTCTCTCACGCCTTGCTGGTAAGGAGTCGGGTGGAAGGAAAACCTTTTTTCAAATTTGCTGCTGTCAAACACGTAATCACGGTCATACTGGTAGGCCATTTCGTGCAATTCCCGCATGACCGGAACGAATACGCCCAGTAAGCGCAGCAGAAAGGTGGGAAGCACCGAGTACCTGGGCGCTGTGCTCATTCCGCGGGCAAACAATCCGATCCATTGTCTGCCCGTCGGTGGGTTCGGGGCAGTTGGCATGTGCCATACCTGATTGAAGGCATCGGGCGTATTGCCCAACAAGGCAGTTGCTTTAGCGGCATCAGGCGTGTAAGTGAAGGAGTGTTTTTTGTTTACGTCGGCAAACCAGTTGGCTTTTTTTCCTTTCTGAAAATTTTTATAAACCGTTTCAAACAAAATACTTTTTTGATTATCAGTTCCGTAGAAATCGGCCGCCCGGGCAATCAAAGCGGTAAGAGTACCGGCCTGCGCTTCATCCAGCAGCATTTGGGCAATCCGTGCCCTTACTTCTCCTTTTTTGCTGGATGGCTTGATGGGCGTTTCTTCGGTCATGTGAAAGAGCTTGTCCCGGTCATACATGTAGACATTGTCAAAAAAGACCAGTTTTGCCCCGTATTCTTTGCAGGCCTCTATTACGTTCTGCATGAGAGCCGGCCACTTTTCCCGCCATACCTCAATATTATAATCAAAACCAACTGTCAGGTAAACTACTGCCGAACCTTCCACCGCCCGGAACACGGCCTCCCTGCTGGTCAAGTCAGCCGGAAACAGTTCATCGGTGTCGTTGATCTTCTTTGGATTACGGCTCACCAGCCGAATTCTCCGGGTATAAGCGGTTAATTCTTTGGCAAGGTCAGTAGCAATCGTTCCTCCGGCGCCTAAAATCGTTTGCATAGTTAGTTTTGCTTTTCGCTTACCATCTGAAACCGGTCGTTTACCACTTTTACCCGCGCACCTTCGGTAAGGTAAGCCGTGCCGCCGGTGATGACGGTAGCGCCTTCCTTCAACCCTTCGCGTACCGCCACCACGTCACCGTAAATGCCCGCCGTCCGGACGGATCGTTTTTGCACTCCCGTTCCAGCCGCATCGAGCGTATAGACGCTGCCTCTGTCCCCGTCGGCTTCGGTCAGGGCTTCGATGGGCACCACCAGCATTTCCGGCTGGCCGGAAGGAAATATTTCCACTTTTGCTACCAGGCCGGTGACCAGCTTTTTGCCCTGCGGATGGACTTTCAGTTCTACCTCGAAGGTGCCGTTGACCGGATCGGCGGCGGCGGCAATTTCGCTGATCATTGCCGGAAAAGTTTCGCCGGGCCATGCATCAAGGGTGAGTTTGGCCTGGTCGCCGATTTTCAGCTTCACCATGTCGCGGTCGGCAATGCCCGTCCGCACGATCCAGCCGTCACCCGAACTGCTGCCCGCAAAGAGAAAGACCTCTTTCCCGGCAGTGGCGAGTTCGCCTTCCTCCATCATGCGGCGCAGGATGCGGCCGTCTTCCGGGGCGGTAATCACGGAGTATTGCTGGTTGAACCGGACTGAAGTAAGCGCGGAGGAGGCAACTTCGTAGCCGGTGGTGGCGTTCTGCATTTGTTCCAGGGTAGCGGCGCTGTCGGCGTAGAGTCGTTGAACCCGTTCCATATCCCGCCGGGCTTTGTCGAGGTTGTTGCGGGCCTGTGCCACCTGCGAATTGATTTCGGTCAGGTTCAACGTGGCCAGAACCTGACCTTTGCGCACGGTCTGGCCTTCATCCACGCGGATGCCAGCTATAATGCCGGCAGTTTTGAACGAAAGCCTTGCCTCCTTCTTAGAGGCCAGTACGCCGCTGCCGGCAACCGGCGTTGCCAGCGGTTGCCGGACCACCTGCGCCGTGACGACCGGGGTAGACGTTTCGGGTACGTTGCCGGAGGCCGCTTCTTTTCTGGAGCAGCCGGCGGCCAGCCCCAGCAGGGCAATCAGAGTGAGTGTGCGTTGGAGTTTCATTTTATCAGCGTTTAGCTTGTTAGCAAATAGCGTTTAGCAGTTACCAGCTTGAAGGGGCAGCAGACAGTTGGCAGGCAGCTGATTGGTTTCTGGTGTTCATACCATTTCAAACCTTCTGACCCGGCACGGCCCTCCGCCATTAGTAATTAGTCATTGGTAATTATTAATTATCTGGCAGTGATGCGTTTGTATTCCACCTGCCGGATCTGGTAGTCGTATTCGGCGAGAATGAGGCTGCTGGCAGCGTTGGTCATGGTGGTGAGGGCGGCGAGGTACTCGACGTAGAGGGCGGCACCTTCCCGGTATTTTTTGTCCACGATATCGAAGTAGCGGCGGGCACTGGCTACCCGCTGCCGGTTGGTTTCCACGGCCTGGCGGGCCGTGTTCACGTTTTCAGTGGCCTGCATCACCTGCAGCCGGATTTGTTGCTGCAGTTCGGAATACTGCGTTTCCAGCCGCTGCTTGTCGAGGCTTGCCTGGGCGATCCGGCTGCGGTTCTGCAGGCCACCAAACAGCCGCCAGTTGAGCAGCAGGGAGCCCTGCACGTAATCATCGGCAGCGGTAAAGCGGTAGCTGGTCCCCTGAAAACCGTAATCTACCACCAGATTGAGGGTAGGCAGCACGCTGCTCCGGAAGCGTTTGGTTCCCTGACCGGCGGCCTGAATACCGTACCGGAGCTGGGCCAGTTCTTCCCGGTTGTTCAGGGAACTGTTTACCACTGTTTCGTCGGTGACCGCGGAAATAAAATCTCCCGGCGAGGCGCTGGTATCGGCTTCAATGGCTTCGGTCAGCGGCCGGTTGAGCAGAAAATTGAAGTATGCCGCGGCCAGGGTTTTGTTCTTCTCCGCGTCCGCGATTTTCAGCTGCGTATCGGAGAGATCAGCTTTGGCCGCGTAGACAACATCGGCCGTGATTTTCTGGTTGTTGAGCAGTTTCTGATTAAGCCCGAGATTGGCTTCCTGCAGTGATTTTACCTGATTGTACAGGGAGACAGCCCGGATGGATTTGAGGTAATTGTAATAACCCGTGCGGATGTCCGCTTCAAACTGGCGGTGGTAAGCAGCTACGGCAGCCTGCTGGCTTTCTACCTGCAGCGACTTTACCTGGTGATTGTAGTAAATACCCGGTTGCAGCAGCGGCTGCACGAAGCGCAGTCTGGTTTCGTGTTCTTCGGGCCGCAGAAAGGGTTCATTCACGTTTTGCAGGGTTGGAAAACGGTCGCTGCCGGTCATCTGGTTGAGGGTGCTGTACACGGGGTTGAGCAAGTCGCCGATGGGGAACTGGATGGCACGGCCGCCCGCCGCCCGGGAGTAGCGGGCTTCGAGGTCGAGGGTGGGCAGAAACATGCCTTTCGCCTCTTCAAGTGCCCGGAGGTTTTTTTCGAGTGCGAGGTGCTCACTCTGTAGCGCGAGGTTGCTTTTCAGGCCTTCAGCCACGTAGCCATCCAGTACACTGTCTGACGTCTGCGCGGATGCCGGAAGCCAGAGGCCGGGCAGCATCAGGAGGAGGTAAATTGATTGTCGCATAAGTACGGAGTTAAGTAGCTGCGCAGTTTTGAAATTGTGAATTCCCGCCTGCCGGGTGTTTTGGAAAGATACGTCCCGGGCAAGGCAGTCCGGCTTCCGTTTCCTGCCAGCCGGATAAATGGCCGGACAGAACAGCGAAAAAAGACAATGAACCGGGGGTAGCTTTAAACATGTATCAATTAATAAACAGTGTTCAGCGGCAGGCCAAAAAAATTATTCCTTGCGGAATAACCGGAGCATATTCTCGATGGAATCAGGTATCAGGGTATCGAGTTGATCCGGCGGGTACATCTTCAGCCGGTTCCGGATTGCAAGGGAGGCCAACCCATGGGCAAACGACCAGATGGACAACGCCGCTACATCCACGTCCATTGTTTTCATGTCACCCTGCCCGATGCAGGCCCGTACAATCTCTCTTAATCCGTTGTGCGCTTTGAAGCCGCAGTTCCAGTCCTCGTTTTCCTGCTTCAGCGCTTCCATCGGAGCCCGCATGATAAACATCAGGTCGTACAACTCAGGGTGGTCATAGGCGAACTTCAGATAAATTTCTCCTAGTTTCTGCAACCGTTGAAATGGGTTTTCGATCACTGCCAGCGTTTCCATCCGGGCAAATAATAATTCGAAGCCCTTCTCGTGTACGGCGTGGAAAATCTCGTCTTTGTCCTTGAAATACAGGTAAATAGTGGCCGGACTGTACTCGATCCGGTCGGCTATTTTCCGGATGGAAGCTTTCTCGTAGCCATCTTCAATGAACAAATCCATGGCAGCCTGAAAAATCAGGTCCTTCATTTCCTGCTTTTCCCGCTCTTTCCTCTCTGAAATTCCCATAGCAGTACATTAACAGTTCAAAGTTAATAAACGCTGTTTAGTATACAAGCGATGTTCATGATTTTTTATTAAACCGCAGAGGGCGTGGAGAAACGCAGAGAATTAAGTAGCTGCCCAATTCTAAATCGTAAATCCCCTGAAATCCTTTTTCTGCCCTTCCCAACACCCTCTGCAGCTGCATCAGGCCAGTCAGTTAAAATGGCCGGTTCTGGTTGAAGGGCACTTTCTGGATGGTAAAAGTGTTTTGCGGCGGCAACGCGGGGTTAAACAGACGGTTCAGGTACGCGTACAGTACGAAGACATCCTTGCCGTTACTCGTGGCCGTAGTCGGAAAAACGGCGCCGGTGGCAAAGCTTTCCGTCTGCCGCCCGGATTTCCACTGATCATCACTGGTAAAGGACAACACCTTTCCTGCCTCCGCACCGCCGGCGTTATTGACCACCACCAGTTGCTTGCCGTCTTTGCTGAGCAGCAGTCCGTCGGGTCCCATCAGTTGTGTACTGAGTTCAACCCGGCTGTAGGCAGAAGGGTTATTAACCGGTATTCTGAACAATGCGTTTTCCTTTGAAAATGCCACGATCAGAAAGCCGTTATTGTCATAGACAATGCCGTTGAAGCCGAATTCACCCGGATTGGTGGCAAACCGGTTTTCCTGCAGCAACACGGAGGCGTTGCCGTCACGGTCTACCTTGTAAATGATCGGGCTGAAGCTGTTGGTTACATAGGCATTGCCCTGCGGGTCAGTGGCAATGTCATTGGCGAAGTTTCTCTGGCCGCCTCCGGCCTGCAGCAGGTCCACAAAGTGAAGCCTTTCAGCTGTATTCAAATCATAAATGCCCAGACCAGCCACATTTGCCATCCGGGGATCTGACACCGCCACCAGCACCCGCCTGCGGGCCTCGTCAATCTTCAGGCCAATGGTGGCTTTCAGCGCCGGGTCCTGAATAAACGGCGTATACGTGCCGTTATAAGCTACTGCGCCAATGGTGCCACGGGTCAGGGAACTTACCAGAAAACGGCGGTTCTTCTGATCAAGGGCAACGCCTTCGGGGTAGAGTTGTTCCTGGTTAATGATGATCTGGCCGGGAATTACCTGGTTGTTTTTGTCCTTTTCCTTTTGCAGTTCTTCCAGGGCATCGTTTATTGAAGAACAGGACGACAGCAGTGCGGCAGCCATGCCCAGGGCCAGCGTTGCGGATTTTCTGGCCGCGGCCAACGGAGTGTGACGGAGTTTGATCATAGGTGGTTGATAAATAGGTGGTTGATAAGAGGTAAAAGAATGGATTGAAAAATGGATTTTTATCTATACGTGAAACGAACCGAAGAGGTAATGGTAGTTTCTGCAAAAATTGAGACCCTGCGGGCGGACCACTTCTTTCTGCCACGTTTTTTTTGCATTTTGTACCCTTCTCCCCTTTTCTCTAAAACTATTTCCGCCAGATGCGTAAATCCTTTGCCTTTTTGCTGCTCTTTGTGAGCAGCCTGATGGTGTACGGCCAAAAGAAAAAGAATACTCCTTCCCCTGCACCCCAAAGCACCGTTGCATCTGCTTCTGTTGCCTCCTTCACCGCCGGTATGGAAAAATCGGAAGGCTTTATTCCTTTTTACTGGGACGCCGGAAAGGGAAAGCTGTTTCTGGAAATAGGTGAGCTGAACGCCGATCTGCTCTATTACCCTTCCCTCGCTTCGGGGGTAGGTTCAAATGACATCGGTCTGGACCGCGGGCGGCTGGGACAGGAACACCTCATCCGGTTTGTCCGCAGCGGTCCGAAAATTCTGATGGTTGAACCCAATCTCGCCTACCGGGCGGTCAGCCCCGACGAAGCCGAACGAAAAGCCGTGGAAGAATCGTTTGCGCAGTCGGTTCACTGGGGCTTTGAGGTAGCTGCGGAAGGGGATGGCAAAGTGTTGGTAGACGCTACCGGTTTCTTCCTGCAGGATGCAGTTGGCGCCGCCGGCGACATCAGCCGTTCCCGTCAGGGCACCTTCAAAATTGATCCTTCCCGGTGCACCATTTACCTGCCCCGCACCAAAAACTTCCCGCAGAATACCGAAGTGGAAGTTACCATTACCCTTACCGGTGACGGGGCCGGCAACTACCTCCGCGAAGTGACACCTTCCGCCCAGGCGGTCACCATGCGGCAGCACCATTCCTTCGTGCAACTGCCCGACAATGACTACCAGCCCCGGGCTTTCGATCCGAGGTCCGGGCTGATACCGATGCAGTATTTCGACTTTGCCACGCCCGTCAGTGAGCCGATCATCAAGCGGTTTGTGGTGCGGCACCGCCTCCGCAAGAAGGACCCGGCTGCGGCGGTGAGTGAAGCCGTGAAACCAATTGTGTACTACATGGACCCCGGCGCACCGGAGCCCATCCGGACGGCCCTGATGGACGGCGCCGCGTGGTGGAATCAGGCCTTCCAGGCGGCGGGTTACAAGGATGCCTTTCAGGTGAAGCTGCTGCCGCCGGACGCCGACCCGATGGATGTCCGGTACAACCTCATTCAGTGGGTACACCGCTCCAGCCGGGGGTGGTCGTACGGTGCCAGCATCACCGATCCGCGTACGGGTGAGATCATTAAAGGCAAGGTCACGCTGGGATCACTGCGGGTGCGGCAGGACTTTCTGATTGCGCAGGGCTTGGTTGGCGAATTTGAGGAAGGCAAAACACCATCGGAAGAGATGATGAAAATGTCACTGGCCCGGCTCCGGCAACTGGCCGCCCACGAAATCGGGCATACGCTGGGCCTGCCCCATAACTACGCCGCCAGCCGCAACAACCGGGCCTCCGTGATGGACTACCCGCACCCGACCGTTGGCATCAAAAACGGCAAACTTGACCTTTCCGACGCCTACGCCGACGGAATAGGAGAGTGGGATAAGGTGGCCATTGCCTACGCCTATCAGGATTTCCCGAAAGGCACCGACGAGAAAAAGGCGCTGGATCAGATGGTGATGGATTATATGGCCAAAGGATTGCTTTTTCTGACGGACCAGGACGCCCGGCCCGAAGGAAGTGCCCACCCGGCCACGCACCTCTGGGACAACGGCACCAATGCCGTGGAAGAACTGAACCACGTCATGCAGGTACGTAAAATTGCCCTGGCAAATTTCTCCGAAAAGAAGATCCCGCAGGGAACGCCCCTTGCAACCCTTGAGGAAGTGCTGGTACCGGTGTATCTCTTTCACCGCTACCAGGTGGAAGCTGCCGCCAAAGTGCTGGGCGGGGTGGACTATACCTTTGCCCTGCGCGGCGACGGCCAGAAGCCGCTGGAGCCGGTTGCCGCCGCCGGGCAGCGCAAGGCCCTGGCAGCTCTGCTGGCTACCATCCGGCCGGAAACACTGGAACTGCCGGAAAAGATCATCCGCCTGATTCCTCCCCGTCCGTTCGGATTCAATGAAAACCCGCGGGAAACTTTCAAAGACCGCACCGGCCTGACCTTTGATCCGATGGGGCCACCGGAGGCAGCCGCCAACATGACGCTGCGGTTTATGCTGCACCCGGAGCGGGCCGCGCGGCTGGTAGGGCAGCATGCCCTGGACAGCCGGATGCCTGGCCTCGAAGAAGTAACCGACCAGATACTTGGTGCCACCTGGAAGAGCGGCAACCGCCTGGGCTACACCGGAGAAATTGCCCGTATCACCGACCGGCTGGCCCTGCAACACCTCACGGCCCTTGCCGCCGATAAAAACGCCGCCGGACAGGTGAGGGCGGTGACGACCCTTAAAATCGGGGAGCTGAAAAGCTGGCTTACCGCTAAATCCGGAACCGAAACGGACCCGGCCCAGAAGGCTCATTTTCTGCTGGCACTGAACCAGATCAGGGCTTTTGAAGAGAACCCGGCAGGTGTGGATATTGCCGTGCCCCAGCCTATTCCTGCCGGCGCACCCATCGGCTCGGGAGATTACGAATGGTTGGGTTGCGGAGGGGAGTAGGGAATGCTCAGACCAGCGTGGTGTCGTATTCCTGCCTCTCTGCTCCCGCAAGGCGCATCCCTGCGGGAGCAGAGAGGCAGGAAATGCAATCGGTAAATCACCCGTTGTCCCTGGTAGAGACGCCATGCATGGCGTCTGTACAATTCCTATTTTGCCTCATTCTTCACCTGAAAGGTAAAGGTGCCGCCGCCGGGGCTCATCCGGGGCGTTCCGGGGTTGGTCCGGACGGTTACTTTCACCTGGCCGGTCCCCTCCCTTGCGACCTGCATGGTATAGCCCTGCGGAAGTACGGCCGGCAGCGGGGCAGTGACCACCTGATTGCCACGCCTGATGACGGCGCGGTACTCACCGCCGGCCGACGGAAGGGTAAAATGACCGATGCCGTTGCGGACCGGCCTGAACCGGGCCACGGTGTCGTTGGCGGCATTGAGCAGGGCACCGCTGAAATCAACTCCCAAACCACTCTTGCCGGTGGCCCGGAAGGCTACTTTGGCGGGCAGGCCATTGACCATGTTGCCGCCCTCCGGGAAAAACTGAACATCAAGGGCAGCCGGATCGGTCTGCAGCGGCAGCCCCATCCGTTTGAACGGATTCACGATGGTTATCTGCTGCTGAAAGAAAAATCCGGACTGAAGTTGCGCACCCAGGCGGTGTAGGCCCGCACGGTGTAGTGACCCGAACTGAGGGAGGCCGGCAGGAAGAAACTACCATTACGCAGACCTTCTTCAAGGGAAACTTTGGTCTGCAGGACCGCCCTGCCTTCACTGTCGAGGATTCAAGGTAAGCGACCTTGCTGAGTTCCATTGGCCGGTGCAGGGTGCCGTCTACGTAGAAGATCCGGAACCACAGGTTTTCGCCCGTCAGGTAAAAGTTGCGGTCAGTATGCACGAACAGCTTTTCCGGCAGGGCAAGCGTCCGGTATTGGTTGAACGGCCGGTAAGCAGGATTCAGCGTATCCGTCTGCCCGGTTGCCGGCTGAAATGCGCAGGCAAGGAAAAACAGAAGTAGTCCGTTTCTGATGAATTTCATGGGTATTTTATGAAGCTGTTTCCCGTTGTTCAGCCGCCGGGAAAATCAGGTAAGGTAGCTGAGTAAGCGCTTTCATGGCTGATAACTCACCAGAAAGACGGTCTGACATTGGTACCGGAAAGCCGGCAGTCCACGCAAAAATCGCTTGCAGTGATATAACCCAGAAGATCTCTGGATTCAGGGAGATACTCTTCAATGACGGCAAACCGGGCATTGTTAAAATAGGCCGGAGTATAGTCTGCAAACTTGAGGGTATCCCTGGTACAATCATCAAAGCCGGTATTGCGGCGCCAGGACGGTAACTGGTTCCGGTTGATGAAGATGCGTTTTTCCGCCACCGAATAGGCGCTGAAGTATCCGAATACCAGGCCAGCAGGGTCATTCACCGCCCGGATGTTGCAGGTCAGCTGGGAAGGCTGGGGATCGAAAAGGCCGCTCAGGTTCTCGGTATTTTTCTGCAGGTTCTGCCAGTATTCAAAACCTTCTCTGGTGAGGCCTGCCTGCCTGACCAGGATGCTGTACCGGATCTGATGTTTTTCGGAGGCGGGCGGCAGGCTGATCAGGGGAAACTGGTATATAAGGGCCTGGCTCAGGCGGGCTGACGTTCCGAGCAGGATATCTGTCGGGTTACGCTGCTTCCGGCAGCGGCTTATATTTTCCGTAACAGGTTCCTGCACCCGTTTGTTGAATATGTAGTTTATGGCAAAAGGAGTCATGAATTCCCAGGTCTCCTCAAGCTCCCAGCGGTAATACCAGGTGTTGTTTTCCGGGTCCTGGGTGGTGACGGAAATCCGGACCCCATCGTCGCCGGCGGTCCAGTCCACGCTTTGGATCGGAGGCGTCCGCTTCACTGCCACGTAGTCCGAGAGATATTCCCTGCCGTTGCTGGTCCGGATGCGCAGGCGGTACTGCTGGTCAGTGCCAATGGAAACACTCCAAAGCGTATAGACCCCGGTTTGGGTTTCATTCTGTGTAAATTTTTTTCTGCCGCCGCCAGCATACCATGTACCCGTAATTTCAGATACAGCTCTTGCCATAAATTGTTGGCTGATTGGTATCCGGCTGGTCGTTACTGTCGTATACAAAGAAAAAACCAGAACAGCCATGAAAAAATTGATGATATTTCTGACCGCCAGCCTTACCGTGTCGGCAATGGTGATGTACATGTACAACACGGCCGCCTCGGCCCTCACGGAGGGAGATTCTTCGGGAGAAAAGCCAAAAGGTAAACTGCCGGAAGGCGCACAGTCAGGCCAGAAAAAGAGTGGTGGCCTGCAGGAATCTGCGGTTCAGCGGAATCAGGACCCGGATACCCACAGTGCCGCAAATGCAAAGCCGGCTACCTATACAAGGGAATCCAATACCGGCAATGTGGATTAAGTAAGTCAGAATCAGGATTTGCAGGATTCTCAGGATGAACAGGATATGAGAAATTTAATCTTGCCAATCCTTTCATCCTGAGAATCCTGATCAGGACAGTAGTCAGAATCCGGATTTGCGGGATTGAAAGATAAAAGGGATCTGACCTCAAAATCCTTTTATGCTGCTCATCCCGGAAATCCGGATTCTGACAAATATCCCCGGAACTTTCTCAAAATACCGCTTCAGGTGTCCGCACTGGTTCCGGCGGCCATGCCGCAACCTCCGTTTGGCGGATCATCAGGGCAGGGAATCCCTGAAATTCAAAAATGTCACTCCTGATTTTTTATCTGCCGGGCTGGCTGCTGACCGGAACAGGCATCTTCCTGGCTTCCGGGTTGGGAAGTTGCTTTGGCAGTCACCTGAGCATAGTACCGGCAAAAGTACGTCAGCGGACAAATGCTGCATTTGGGGGTGCGGGCCACGCAGATGTAGCGGCCGTGCAGGATCAGCCAGTGATGGGCTTTGGGAATCACTTCCTGAGGCAGCTCATTTACCAGTTGTTTTTCAATTTCCAGCGGGGTTTTGGCCGTATGGGTGGCAAGTCCGATCCGTTTGGATACCCGGAATACGTGGGTGTCCACGGCCATGGCAGGCTGGTTGTAGATGATGGACAGAATGACATGGGCGGTCTTGCGGCCAACACCCGGCAACCGCTGCAATTCTTCAAGGGTGTCCGGTACCTCGCCGCCAAAATCTTCCACCAGCATTTTGGCGGTACCCAGCAGGTGCCGGGTTTTGTTTCCCGGATAAGAAACACTGCGGACAAACGGAAACAGTTCGTCGTAATGGCTGGCGGCAAGCGCAAACGGGGTAGGGAATCTCTCAAACAGGGGAGGCGTAACCATGTTGATCCGCTTATCAGTACACTGGGCACTGAGGATCACGGCTACCAGCAGTTCGTAGGAATTGTTGAAATGCAGCTCAGTTGTTGGTTCGGCAAAATGCACCGAGAAATACTCCACAAAGTGGCGGAAACGTTCTTTTTTCGTCATGAATCGGGGGAGGAATAAAAACGAATCACCTTATCCGCCGCAAGGGTGAATAAGGTGATACTGTCAGCTGAGTGCTTGATCATTGTACCGGAATTACCTCAGCGGATTCCGGGAAAGTGTTGTGAATATTCCATAATCCGGATGGTTACCGGATCAGAGGGGTGCAGCACGGTCAGCGGCATCTGGCGCTGAAGCATCAGTACATCCTCATAAAGTGCGTTCATTTCGGGATCGGTAAGCAAAACCTGTTCGATCACCTGGTTTTCTTCTTCCGGAGTTTCCTGATAAGCATACCGGATAACATCATTGGGGGTAAAAGTTTTGATCATAGTTCCAGTTATATTTGAGCATCTGTTTGCGCAAGTTTATTAACGCATAACGCATCCGTCCTAGTGCGGTGTTAATACTTACGCCAGTTGCATCAGCTATTTCCTGGAAGCTCATCTCTCCGTAATGCCTCATCATCAATACTTCCCGCTGCTGATCGGGCAGACGTTGTATCATTTCCCGCAAACGTGCATGCGATTCATTCCTGATCTGGACAGACTCAACTGAGTCCTCCGAAAAATCCAGCGTGTTGAACACATTGGAGCCGTCTTCCAGAATTATAGTAGGATAACGCTTGTCCCTGCGGAAATAGTCTATGGCAAGGTTATGAGCAATACGTAAAATCCAGGGAAGAAACTTCCCTTCTTCATTGTACCGTCCGGATTTGATCGTGGTGATGGCCTTTACGAAACTATCCTGAAGGAGGTCTTCCGCCAGGTAAGTATCCTTGACAATCAGATAAATAGTGGTATATACCCGTGATTTATGGCGCTGTACGAGTGATTGAAAAGCTTTTTCGTCACCTTTTATGTAGCGTGATATGAGAGTACCATCGTCTACGAGAACTTTTTCCATGCGAAAGAAAATAATTGAGTTAGTGAACGTAAAGCTTTAAGCCATAATGTCGGGGATGAGGTTAAGAAAAGAACAGAGTCGCTATATCAAATCTAAAAAATTCCTGGTAACCTGACAAATGAATGTATGATTACCGTAATAAAATTTCCCAAAAAGTTTTTTATAAATAGTTGAGTGATAATATAATCAGACGGATGGGAGGTTGTATGGTTACCTGCCGGCACGGCCAGACAGCCCTGCCGGAGTCTGATGAATTTTAACCGGCAGTCTGACCACCATTCAGCCACATGGCCATTCCACCATTCAGGCAGCCCTCCGTACGGGTATTCATTCCCTGCCAAACCCGTATCTTTACAGCATGAATACCGAAAGAGCAACAACAACTTTGCCAGATGCAAATCTGGATGAGTTAGATCCTAAAAAATATATCGTAATCAAGGGGGCCCGCGTCAATAATCTGAAGAATCTGGGCGTGGCCATCCCCCGTAACAAGCTTGTAGTCATTACTGGTTTATCGGGTTCCGGTAAGTCATCCCTTGCCTTTGATACCCTCTTTGCCGAAGGCCAGCGGATGTACGTGGAGAGCCTGAGCTCCTACGCACGGCAGTTTCTGGGGCGGATGGAGAAGCCTGAAGTGGAATACATCCGGGGGGTATCGCCGGCCATTGCCATTGAGCAGAAAGTAAATACCCGCAATCCCCGGTCTACGGTGGGCACCAGTACGGAAATTTATGATTACCTGAAGCTTTTGTTTGCCCGCATCGGCAAAACATTTTCACCCGTTTCAGGCCGGATTGTCCGCCGGGATACGGTTACCGACGTAGTCAGTTATCTGTATGAATATCCGGACGGACTGCGGTTCATGGTGCTGGCCCCGCTTTCGGTCCATCCGGGCCGCACGCTGGAAGAAGTACTGAAGATCCTGCTGCAGAAAGGTTTTACGCGGATCGTGTACGAGGGCAATCTGATGTTCATTGAAGAAGCAATCGAAAAACACGTAGAGTGGCACCAGCCCGCCGACGTTCAGATCATGATTGACCGGGGCGCCATCCGGCACGGCGACGAAGACAACCAGTTCCGCATCTCCGACTCGGTGCAAACCGCTTTTTTTGAGGGCAACGGTGTCTGCGTGGTGAATGTCCCGGAGCACGGGCTGCGTACGTTCTCTGACAAGTTTGAACTTGACGGCATCACCTTCGAGGAGCCGGGCATTAATCTGTTCAGCTTCAACAACCCGTACGGCGCCTGCCGCCGCTGCGAGGGGTTCGGCAAGGTACTGGGCATTGACGAGGACCTGGTGGTGCCCGACAAGGGCCTGTCGGTTTATGAAGGGGCCATTGCCCCCTGGCGCAGCGACAAGATGATGGAAGAATTCGGTAAGCCACTGCTTAAAAGCGGCATCCGTTTCGATTTCCCGATCCACCGGGCCTATCAGGATTTGTCGGAAAAAGAAAGGCAGCTGCTTTGGGAGGGCAACGGGTTTTTCCGGGGCATCAACCAGTTTTTTGACTGGGTAGAATCACAGACGCACAAGATCCAGTACCGGGTAATGCTTTCCCGGTACCGGGGCCGCACCACCTGTCCCGAATGCCGGGGCAGCCGCCTCCGAAAGGATGCCGCCTACGTGAAGATCACCGGCAAGTCCATTACGGATCTGGTGCTGATGCCGGTAACCGAACATCTGCGGTTTATGGAAAGCATCACCCTGACCGGTTACGAAGAAAAAGTATCCGGCCGGATCCTGACCGAGATCCGCAACCGGCTGAGTTACCTCGACAAAGTCGGTTTGGGCTACCTGACAATGAACCGCCTGACCAACACGCTGTCCGGCGGTGAGTATCAGCGCATCAAACTTTCCACTTCTCTGGGCAGTGCCCTGGTGGGATCCATGTACATTCTGGACGAGCCCAGCATCGGCCTGCACCCCCGCGACACCCAGCGGCTGATCGGGGTGCTGCAACTGCTGCGTGACCTCGGCAATACCGTTATCGTGGTGGAGCACGAGGAAGAAGTAATGCGGACCGCCGACCAGATCATTGACATTGGTCCGGAGGCAGGTTCACACGGCGGCGAACTCGTGTTTCAGGGAACCATTGCCGACATCGGCCAGGCCGATACCCACACCACCCGCTACCTGAGCGGACGTGACCAGATTGCGGTTCCTGCCATGCGCCGCCGGTGGAGTGACTACGTGGAGGTTACCGGCGCGAGAGAAAACAACCTCAAAAATGTTTCCGTAAAATTTCCGCTTGGTGTGCTTACCGTCATAACGGGAGTGAGCGGTTCGGGAAAATCAACGCTGGTGAAAAAAGTTCTTTATCCGGCCCTGGCCAAGCATTACGGGCAGTACTCCGACGAATCGGCCCGGTATGACAAGCTTGAGGGCAGTCTGACCCTGCTCACCCAGATTGAGTTTGTGGACCAGAATCCCATTGGTAAGTCATCACGGTCTAATCCCGTTACCTACATCAAAGCCTACGACCTGATGCGCAACCTGATGGCCGAACAACCCCTTGCCAGGGCACGCGGCTACACGCCCGGGCATTTTTCCTTCAACGTGGAAGGTGGCCGCTGCGAGGTGTGTCAGGGCGAAGGAGAGGTAAAAATTGAAATGCAGTTTATGGCTGACATTTACCTGAAGTGCGAAAGCTGCGGAGGGAAACGCTTTAAGGGAGAGGTGCTGGAAGTGACTTACAAGGACAAAAGTGTGGCCGACATGCTGGACCTGACCGTGGAGGAAAGCATTGACTTCTTTGCCGGTAAAACAAAGATAGTCGACAAGCTCATGCCCCTCAACGAGGTTGGGCTTGGGTACGTGCGGCTCGGCCAGTCGTCGAATACGCTGTCGGGCGGGGAGGCGCAGCGGGTGAAGCTGGCATCCTTTCTTGGCAAGAACAACCCCAATCAGGGCAAAACATTGTTCATTTTCGACGAACCGACCACCGGCCTGCACTTCAACGACATCCGCAAACTGCTGCACGCCATCAACGCGCTGGTGGAGCAGGGCGACACGGTGATTATCATCGAACACAACGTGGACGTGATCAAGTGCGCCGACTGGATCATTGACCTGGGTCCCGAGGGCGGCGACGGCGGCGGCTACGTTACCTTTGCCGGCCGGCCCGAGGACATGCTCGAACTGGACAACAACTACACGGCGCGGTTCCTGAAGGGGAAGATGGGAGGGTAAGCAGCAACGAGGCAATTCACAAACACAAAGAGAAATCTAATGGGTGATCCCTGGCACAGACACACTTATCTTTCCTTGAAAGAATACGAAGCCCTGGAAGGGGCCGCGGAGGAAGGGGTTCGCTATGAATTCATTGATGGCGTGGTATACGCCATGTCCGGGGGAACGGTATCCCATCACCAGATCATTCAGAATGCACTGTTGTCGTTGGTGGCTCATTACCGTCCCCGGGGTTGCCGGGTCTTTACCGAGACGGTGAAACTGGCCGCCGCCGGCAAGCGGTACGTATACCCGGATGTAATGGTAACCTGTTCGGAACGGGACAAAGGCGCTGACCGGGTCATGCGTGACCCCGTGCTGATCATCGAAGTTTTGTCTGATTCCACCGAAAACAAGGACCTGAAGGAAAAAGTAGACCTTTACCAGGAAATCACCTCGTTACAAGCCTACATCATCGTGGATCAGGGTACCTGCTGGCTACGGGTCTACGAACGGGATGCGGCCGGAGCGTGGCGTTCGCACCGGTTGATCAACCAGCGGGATGCTACGCTGCAATTGGGCACGCTTGACTGGCACATCTCCCTGGCTGAACTTTACCAGGATGTACGCTTGCCCGATAAGCGTGGATAAGGGCAATGGAACCGGCCAGTACAGCGGGTGAATGCGCCGCAGCAGGCAGAAAGAATGGTTCTGTAAAAAAAGCCAACGGACGGGCTGTGACCCATCCATTGGCTTTAAGTATTGAAACAATGACTTGTTTACCGGAGCACCATCAGTTTTTTGGTTTCTTTCTTATGGTTGGCTTCCAGGATGTAGTAATACATGCCCGCCGGCAGGAAGGAAGTGCTTACGCTTTTCTCGTAAGTGCCGGGCCGGTGTTCTTTTTCATCTACAGCCACTATCTTTTCTTTCCCCAGGAAGTCCTTCAGCACCAGCCTGACGCGGCCCGCCTCGCGTACTTCGTACCTGAAAGTAACGGAAGAAAAGGCCGGGTTGGGGTAGGCGGTGAACGTACTGCCGGCCTCTTCCACGGGCTGGGCGGCTCGGGTTATGTCGGCCGCTACCCGGTTGGAACTGTTGCCCGGGGAGCCGCAGGCACCGATGGCGGCGACAAGATTGCCCGTGCAGGCAAATCCGGGAGACAGCACGATACTGTTGCCGGCCCTGAACGTTACCTGCGCTCCCGTACTGATGGTACTGCTGGCCATAATGGTATTGCTGACCTGAATGGTGATCCTGCCCGCCAGGGCGTAGGTGACCGATTCGTCGGCAGTACAAGCGTACCGGCCGGCCAGGGATTGGGCATTGGTGCCGGTCGGGTCCAGCCAGTTGCTCAACCGGCGCCGGGAGTCGGTAGAACTGTTCCAGGAAACGGACAACTTGCCGTATACGCCCGGGTCGTTTGCCGGGTCATAACAGTTTATAGTGTCGCCCCCGAATAACTGGCCGATGATCAGGCCGGCGTTGGTAAACAACGGCGAACCCGAGGAACCCCCTTCCGTTACCGAGAAACCATTGGCCGTGGCCGACCACTGAATCTGCCAGAAGTTGGCCTGGGGACCGTTGGTACGCACCGTGGAGCCATTCCGGGGCACAACGGCGTGGGTGGCGATCTTTTTTACGTCACCGGCCGGATGGTGAATCCCGGCACCTCCCTGGGGGGGCGTTGTCGTCCGGTCCCAGCCGCTGAAGTACATGTTCACCGGCGGGTTGAGCATTTGCGCGGGAGATTCCGACAAGCGGAGCAAGGCAAAATCAGAGTTCACGTTGTTGGCCAGCAGGGTTGCCCCGTTGGTGGTGCGGCTCAGGCTGGGGTCCGGGTCGGAACCATTGGTGCATCCGGGGCTTTCGTAGTTCCAAACGAACGACCAGCTTGTAAGGGCCGGCTGGTTCCCGCTTACTGCATCAGCTCCGTTAAGGCAGTGATGCGCCGTCAGGAAAAGCAGTTCCCCGTTGTTCTGCGTGTTGTTGATCAGGGAGCCCGTGCACTAACGACTGCCATTCACCAGGATCAGGGCCACGCCTCGCTTGGCGTCCTGCCAGTTGCTGCCTTCGGGGCAGTTTACGTTAACCTGGCAATTGCCCGAAGCACCAAAAGACTCGGGGGTTGCAGTGGCTAGACCTTTCGGAATCCGGATGTAGCGGTACCCGTGGACAATTTGCGCAATGCTGAGTACGGACGTGCCCCTTGCCGCTTTGGGTTCCAGATACTCCACCAATACGTTGTCACTGTACACCAGGCCGGTACCGAAACCGGCCGGGGTTTCCTGCGTGCCTTTGTTGTTGGCGCTGGTGAAGCCGCCGATGATGTGCTTCCCGTTCCGGCCGTAGATGTAGAGCACGCCGCCTGGGGGTAACCAGAACTTATCGAACAGAAAGTTGAGCGATTTGGCTTTCGCGCACTCAATCTGAATTCGCCACAGCCGGTCTCCGTTCTCCAGGTCGGTCCATTGCCCTGAGTTGTAAAGGTCCAGTCTGACCTCGTGCGGGTACCCGAAGCGGGGAGGCCAGCCATTTTCCCCGTCTTTTTTGTCCTCCGCCTCCAGGCCGGCCAGGTTCAGCGCCGGGAATGACACCAGCGGAATTTGCGCCAGCGTGTTTTTGGCCAGCTGCTGGTCCTGCCGGAGGCTATGGGGCAGGCCACCGATGCTAATCTGGGCAAACGACGATTGGAATACACTGCATACCATCAGGATGGCACTGCAGGCACGTACTATTTTTCTTTTCATGGATTGCTTTTGTTAAAAATTGCTTTGTTTTCTTCGCTAGAATAGAAGCGTAAGGTGGTGCTTTTCAATTCATACCGGAGGCCCCCTTTCGCGGCAAGCAAGCCTTCAAATTGTTTTCCCCAGCCGAATGGATTGTTCACCTCCGTGATGCTTCGGTTAGAAAATTCAAGCTTACCGGGAGTAGAGGTTTCAAGGTCCGCCTGAAAGAGGTTTACCGGGGTTTTGGCGGAGAATTTTCCATCCGGCCCGAACACGACGTAGGCCGAACCAACCAGCGAATCAGGTACGGCCGTGAGGGTACGGTTAATTACCACCCCGGTCAGTACCCATTTGCCCACGGGTTGCCGTGCCGGTGCGGACGTACGCTCTTGGCAGGAGGCACCGGATAAGGCCAGTGCCATGAGCAGGGTGAAGCAGCCCAAGGCTGCAACTGAAAGAAGCAGTTTTTTCATTGTTGTTGGAAAGTTTAGGGTTTAGAGAAAGGAATTGTTTGGATGAAGGAATTAATGCGACATTTAAAAGAAATAAACAATTACAGCCTTAACATAGCCGTTACTAGGTAGTTTTTACTACAGTTTGAAAAGAAATGGCCGTACTTTACAGTGCAGAACAGACAGCACATAGCTTACCCGTGCACTGCTTCAGCGTCAGAATAACATTGTGGAAGCAAAATTAGGCCTTGGCTGCTTAATCCCAGTTCGGCAATGAAGGGTTAGAGGCGGTCAGGAAAGAATAAAAAGGAACAGTAAACAGAAGGAATGCGTAATTTTTTTTTCATGTCGCCCGTAAGGTTTAGTATGAACTCGTATTGGAATGGGCGCAAGATATTGCCATTCACTGGATCTGCTGTCACACTTTAACAGTTGAATATTACATGCGGGCGCAAGAATCAGTTTTATACAAAGTAACACGCTACTCCACTGTGTATTGGCCATATTATTCATAGCTGACTTGTAAATACTGTTCAGGAAAAGCTTTTTTGATTGTAAATATCATATTTAACATTTATATTTCTAAATTTATAGGTAAAAGGTTATCCCTAACGTAGCTAATTTAGTGTTAAATCAGTACGCTTGTTTTCCTTCTTCATTCACCTGCAGATTCGCTTTGATTTGTCACCTGGCAGATCAGCCGTTAATTTTTTAAACCCGTGCAGTTTATTACATGTGTGTTCTTGTCGGGGCAGTGCAGTGCAGTTACATTTCCACCGTCGGACGGCGTCTGCCCGGCAGTTGGCAATATCCAAGCAGGCAGTACCCGCTATCTGTTTTCAACCTCTGCGTATAATTGTCAATCGTTCATTTTCAACTACCTCCTTGCGCTACTTCATTCAACTCGCTTACCGCGGAACCCGGTACCACGGCTGGCAGGTACAGCACAACGCGCCCTCGGTACAGGCCGAACTGAACCGGGCCCTCGAAACCCTGTTGCGGCATCCGGCCGAAACCGTTGGCAGCGGCCGGACCGACACTGGCGTACACGCCGGGGAGCAGTTTGTCCATCTTGATACCCAGGTGGCCCTGAGCAACGTCAGTCACCTCCACCGGCTCAATATCCTGCTGCCACCCGACATTGCCATCCGGAATATCTTTCCGGTGCCGGAATCGGCACATGCCCGTTTCGACGCTCATTCCAGAAGTTACCAGTACCGGATTTCATCCCGCAAAAATCCGTTCGGCGAAAAGCTTTCCTATTTTTTCCACCGTTCCCCCGACGTTGAAGAGATGAACCGGGCCGCTTCTCTGCTGGTGAGGCACACCGATTTTCAAAGCTTCAGCAAGGTGCACACCGGCGTCAATCATTTTCACTGCGAGGTGAAGGAAGCCCGCTGGCGTTGCGAAGGAGAAATGCTGGTATTCGATGTAACGGCCAACCGCTTTCTGCGGGGAATGGTGCGTACGTTGGTGGGGACTTTGCTGGAAGTGGGGGAGGGAAGGCTCAGTGTCGCGGGTTTTGAAGAAATCATCCTGAGCCGCGACCGGAAAAAAGCCGGAAGGGCAGTGCCTCCTGAAGGTTTGTTCCTGACCAGGGTTTTGTATCCGTCGTCTTTGGCGTATTGGCAGAAGGATTAGGAATCAGTCAGAAGGCAGACGGGAGGGAATGCCGGAGACAATTTGTGGTTTTTGCCCGCCTCCCGCAAATACTTTCCTTACCTTGCGTTAATAGCTCAAACATCAGCCCCGGCTGGTGGATTATTCTTTACAAGGCTTTATTTTCAGAAAAAAACTTAATGCAACCCGAAGAAAAAAGTGGCAGGATATTCGATCTGGTGATTCTGAGGCGGCTGTTTTCCTTTATCCGTCCTTACCGGGGCCGTTTCTTTCTGCTCATCTTCCTGATTATCCTGCTGGCCCTGCTGGTGCCGGCAACGCCCCTGCTGATCCAGTACACCATCGATAACCACGTAATGACCGGCAACTATGAGGGCCTAACGGCTATGCTGATGGTGCTGATCGGGGTGCTGGTGATGCAGGCGGTGGTGCAGTTTTGCAATACATACCTTTCGGGATGGCTGGGGCAGAACATCATCCGCGACATCCGCATCCAGCTTTTCCGGCACCTGCTCGAGCTGCGGCTTAAATTTTACGACAATACGCCCATCGGCCGGCTGGTAACCCGCACCATTTCTGACATCGAAACGCTGTCCAACGTATTCAGCGAGGGCATTGCCGCCATTGCGGGTGATTTCCTGCAACTGGTTGTGATTCTGGGCATTATGCTCTACACTGACTGGCGGCTTACCCTCGTGAGTCTGGCTCTGCTGCCCTTGCTGCTGATGAGTACCTATATTTTTAAGGAGAAAATCAAGGATTCCTTCAACGAAGTGCGGACTGCGGTATCCAACCTGAATGCTTTTGTGCAGGAACACATCACCGGCATGAGCATCGTGCAGATATTCAACAGCGAAGAGATTCAGTTTAAAAAGTTTGAGGCCATCAACCGCGAACACCGCCGTGCCAACATGAAATCAGTGCTGTATTACTCAGTTTACTTTCCGGTGGCCGAAGTGATCTCGGCGGGCTGCACCGGCCTGCTGGTCTGGTACGGAGCGAAGAGCGTGCTGGCGCAGGACCTGACGCTGGGCGTACTGATTGCCTTTATTATGTACATTTCGATGTTTTTCCGGCCCATCCGCATGATCGCCGACCGGTTCAATACCCTTCAGCTGGGCATTGTGAGTACCGAGCGGATTCTTACCATGCTGGACAGCAAGGAGCAGATCCCCAATAACGGTACCCTCATACCGGCCAACCTGCGCGGTGAGGTCCGGTTTGAGCACGTCTGGTTTGCCTACGTAGGGGAAGACTACCGGCTCAGGGATATCAATTTCACCGTGAAGGCGGGTGAAACCGTGGCGCTGGTGGGAGCCACCGGGGCCGGAAAATCCTCCATCATCAATCTGCTGAGCCGTTTTTACGACATCCAGAGAGGCCGCATCCTGATCGACGGCGTGGACCTGAAAGAATATGAACTCGGCACCATCCGCAGCCAGATTGCCGTGGTGCTGCAGGACGTGTTCCTGTTTTCCGACACGATCTACAACAACATCACTCTCAATAACCCCGGTATTCCGCGCGAAAAAGTGGAGGCAGCGGCCCGGCTGGTGGGCGCCGACCGGTTCATTGAACGGCTGCCCGGCGGCTACGACTACAACGTAATGGAACGCGGGGCTACCCTGTCCGTCGGGCAGCGCCAGCTGATTTCGTTTGTCCGGGCAATGGTCTATGAACCGAAAATCATTGTGCTGGACGAGGCTACTTCCTCGGTGGATACCGAAACCGAAGAAATGATTCAGAACGCCATTGACAAACTGATGAAGGGCCGTACCTCCATCGTGATCGCCCACCGGCTGAGCACCATTGGGAAGGCCAGTAAGATCATCGTGCTGGATCAGGGTGAGATCAAAGAACAGGGCACGCACGAGGAACTGCTGGGCCGCGAAGGATACTACGCCCAGCTGCACCGGATGCAGTACAAGGCAGTGGTGTAAATTTTGAATTCCGGATTTTAAATTTTGAATTTATTCGGTTATAATTGCAAACCCTTTGGCCGAAGTGGCGGAATTGGTAGACGCACACGTTTCAGGGGCGTGCGGGAGTAATCCTGTGCGAGTTCGACTCTCGCCTTCGGCACCCTCAAAACCCGCCTGATTTCAACAATCAGCGGGTTTTTTGTTTCTGGAGCACCGGTTGATACAGAATTGATACCGCTTCTGCCATATCACCTGCTCCGGGAGAAAACAAAACTGACCGAAAGAAAACCGCCCCAAACCTGTGGGTTTACGTTTGTACAATACGGTGAGGGGCGAGTGTATCTGACGGCCAGTGGGGTAAAGAGCGGAAACCAGAGTAAAGTGCTTTAAGAAGAGGCGGGTATCATTTGCTACTGTTGAGGAGTCTGAGGTTTATTTTCAACCGTAACCTTGGTAGCCCCTGCCCTTGCGGTTATAACTGACTTACTTACTTCCTGAAGTCCCTTGCTCGCATAAATTTTCATGGCGGTGGCCACGTCAATGGCCTGGCTGGTCTGTTCGCTGGGCTGTGGCACAAAGCTCAGAAAGCTTAGTTGCACGCCCAGGACCGAAAGCATCTGGTTTACATTCTTGAGCAGCTTATCCTCAAAATCAGACTGACTGAAATCAACGATGTCTTCACTGACAAGAATGTCACGGGCTACTTCTTTGATCCTCTTGTCAATAACTGAATTTTCGGCCATCTCAAAAGCTTTGCTGAAATTGGTTTCATCATCCGGATTGGAATTGGCCTTGCCTAAGTATTTGGCCTCACTCACAAATGCCCGGGCATCAATGATGCTGTAGTCATAGGTTACTTCTATATCGGCCAGCACCCGGTCCTTGAAAGTTGCCTTGAACCTGCTTTCCCCCTGCATGGGATAATCCGGAATGGTTATCTTATAGTGGCACATGCCAACGCCTTTGGGAATGGATTGCCCGGCTTTAATTACCTGTCAGTTAACGCCACAGTCGTCAGTAACCAGGGTAGTTACATTGGACTGGGCATAATCACAAGATTGTAAAACTGCCATAAGCGCAGCAACAAAAAGCAAGGTGTTGGTTTTTTTCATTTCAGGAGTTCCTGTATTGGTGGATGAATCTGAGGGCACGGAAAATCAGCCAGGCAAACAGGACTGGTAATAAAAGCATCATTCCATTGGTGAACAGGGTGCCGGCTGCGTAATACCTGCCGGCAATAAAAACCTGATACCAGTTATAGAGACCGGAGAGATACCCCAGCACCAGGATGGATGACAGCACCAGTTTCAGGAAGGTGTACAAGGCAGAAAGTTTGGCTGATGGATAAAATTAATGAATGATTCCGAAGTTTCACTTTCGGTGGAGAGGCGTTGCCTGTAATGTTTCAGGGATAAATTAATGCCTCCTTTATGCGCTGAATTATATCCACTGATACTTCTGCGAAGGTTACGGTTTTCCGGATACTGAAGCCCCCTTTCAGCTCCTTCACCACGCCGGCCTTTTGCCGGAGAAACTGCTGATCTGAATTGGCGGGGACATGCCTGTTGCTTTTTCATCGCGATGCGTCCATGACTGAGTTGATCCGATCCAATGGCTGCTCCCTTTCCACTTCTGCAAAGTCAGCCAGAATATTGAGAATCCTTATCAAGGCCTGATTCTTTTTGCGCTGGTGGCCATTGACGGCAGGCCTCTTTTTCTGGATGATTGTGTCCCTCAGCCTCAATAAAGTCAACTATGATCTGCCCGGCGTCACTGGCATTTCTCCCTCGGCGGGAAGGCTTTCAGGAGATTGGTTCGGAGATTTTCCCTGCCGGGAAAAGTTGAAGATCTGATCTGGCCCGGGATGTTCACTTTCCTCCTCCATGCCGGATAAAGAGCATGGAATTTAAGTATATTCTTTTGCTGGGTTTTCTGCCGGTTGTCCTGATTGGCGAACTCATCCTCAAAGATCTGGCGTGGCGGAAATCTTCCGAACGCAGGCAAAAGAGGTCAAAAGATCAGTAAGCTTTCATTCAGTAGAGGTCCTTGTCCTTCACTCCACATTTTTATTTTCTGGTAAAAGCACAAAAGTTTACTTCCTGACTCTCCGGAAGGGTTATGGCAACGGGACTGGCCTGATAAACCGGCAGTGTAGATTGGTCACATATCTTTGGAGGGGCTGGTTTCACCCGGTTTTCGGCTTATCCTGCTATCTCTCTGTACCAGGCGGAACCGAGGTGAAACGGATACTGCCTTCCGGAAAAGCGCGGATGCTTCCGGTCAGGACCCAACTATTGTTATTTTGCGAAAGCCAGTCAGGATACGGTACTGGAAGCGGATAAATAATGTTGTCTTTTCCGGTGCTCTTAACGCCTCCGGCTCAGGATCTCCTTTTGGAGAGGATACGGTCCTCAATGAATTTTTTCATCAGCAGAAAAGCGCCTGCCGACAACTTGCCGTTCCGGAAGTCCTCCCGGATGCAGACCAGCATTGCTGAGAGTTCCGCTTCCGAAAGCGCCATAAACCGGCGTTGTCCCTGCTGCTGCAGAATTGCTTCCTGCTGTTCCTTGTCAATCACTTTTTCCCTGTCCATAGCAAACAGTGCTAACAGGGCAAACGAAACCGGTTCCATGGCAGAACGATAATTTTTGGAAAATAGGGTTTGAGACAGAATACCCGCAGGGGCTGACATGCGGCTGGTGTAAAAATAAGGTAAAGAAGACGGATGGACTGAGGCAGACCGCATGAATAGCCCCGCTAACCCTACACGGGAAAGAATACGATTTGATTGCAGGAGATACGCCGCAAAATAAGCGACATACCGGCTGCCAGCCTGGTTCATGGAGAGAAGAGAACCAGGAATTTCGTTTCGGAACGCAAAAATTTTACGATCAGCTTTGTCAAATCAGCCGGGCAAGCCCTTCCAGGGTTGGAGAAAACGGGCTGCAATCAAATAAATTTACCAGAACTGATCAATCCGGCTCCACGGTGAAGGCTGAAGCCGCGCGGCTGTCTTTTTGTTGGCCGGATAGTTTCCGCAGGTTGGAAAAAGTCTGGTGAAGCCCGTTCCAGATAAACTTTTTCACGACGCCGTACAAAAAGTCATCCGGTACGGCCCCTACGTATTCCACCTGTACCTGTCCCCCTGCAGAGGAACAAACCTCCAGGTGCTCTGGAAATCAGCCAGCCGCTCGTATTTAACATCAACCGGGTATTTTCCGGCCACTCCCAAGGCCTCGGCCGTTACTACTTTGCTGCTTTTATCCTGCCGGACGCGCAGGCGGGCCACCAGATCACGGTTTTTGAGCAAGGGAACCTCAATGACCGAACGGTAATACAACTCTGCTTCGCTTTCTTTTCCGATCAGGTAAGACTCCTTCGTCCGGTCTACCCAGGCAGGGTATCCCTCTACGTCCATCACCAGAGCTACCAGGTTACTCAGGCTGGTTTGCAGCGTCATCCGGGCCTTTACGTACTTGATTGCTTCTTTCGTTCCCTGGCGTTCATAAACGGTAATCCCCGCGGACTCTTTCTTCCGCAACCATTTTTCGCCGGTAGTCTGCGACAAAACGGTGCCCTGCTGCCAGAAAATACATCACTGCCAGTACTGTCCCGGTCATTTTCATCACCTGGTTGTAGGAATGGTTTTGTGGAAGGTACCTCTTTTTCCCGTATTCCCAGGTCCGTAGTTGGCCGGGCTTGCTGCCTGAAATAAGAATAACTTTGCCGGAGCGGCTGGTTGGAATAAACCCATGCAGACAAATGGGCAAGGGCTGGTCAGCGAGTTGTTCGTCATTCGGGCAAATGCAACAGCCGGCCCATGAATGTTTGGCACAGGGTACCAGATTGCCTTTATTCGGGACTTGCAAAGTGACTTTACCATATACCTTTAACCAATCCGGGCCGGTCCTCAAGGGAACGGAACCCCAAATACATGTCCCTGCACCTTCCCGGACGGCAGGAGAGCAGCCGGCCTGGATCAGAACGGCCCCCGGTGCTCCGTATTTTGTGACCGAAGCAGGCGAAAACTGGACGCCCATCGGCTACAACGATGCCCTCACGTGGCCCGGTCTGACCGGCTTGTACCGGAGAAGGAATCTGGCGGAGGTTAAAAATTATTTTGCAAACATCCGGGCGCAGGGAGTTACCTGTCTGAGAATTATGATGGAGTACAGCCAGCGGGACCACCGTTACCTTGAGTGGCCGGCCGGAGTATTTCAGCCTCTGCTGGTTTCCCTGTGGGACGACTTGTTTGCCCTTTGCGAAGCGTACGGCATCCGCCTGCTGCTGACGCCTTTTGATTCCTTCTGGATGCGTCGCCGGTGGCGCAGGCATCCTTACCACTCCGCCAATGGCGGTCCTGCCAGAAACTCTCCGGCTGGTTTGGGTGCCGGGCTACCAGAAGGGCGGTCGAAGAGCGGCTCGCTTTTGCGACGAGGCGGTGGGGGAGTGGTGTCATCTTCGCGTGGGACTTGTGGAACGAAATTGATCCCCGGCTGGCGGAAGGCAGTGTGCAGGAGATAAGTGAATGGGTGGGCGGGGTAGGCACTTTTCTGCGCAATGAAGAACTGAAAGTTCATGGAAAGGCCCATCTGCAAACCGTCTCCGTTTACGGACCGCTGCTGAAAAAGTATCCGGAACTGAATGAGGTGGTATTCCGCCACCCGCAGCTCGGTTTCGCCAGTGTTCACTTTTACGATGAGCCTGTCCGCGCTCCCAAAGATCCGGTGAAGCCCGCCTTACGGACCGGCGAACTGACCCGGCAGGCGCTGGAACAAATCACTGACGGCCGTCCTTTTCTGGATACCGAACACGGACCGGATCGGCTGTTCCGGAAGATGAGAGGCCGGATTCCCACTGACTTTGACGAGGAATATTTTCTGAACATGCAATGGGCGCACCTTGCATCCGGCGGGGCAGGCGGAGGCTTTCGCTGGCCTTACCGCCACCCGCACACCCTGACGTCCGGGATGCGGGCTGCAGCAAATACTAGCCACCTGGTCAGCGGAACTGGACTGGTCGCATTTCGAGCGGCGGCACCTGAGCCGGGAGGTCTGGTTCTTCCAAAGCACGTAAAAGCTTTGGCCTGCGGCAACAGCCGGCAGGTGCTGCTGTGGCTGGTACGGCCGGAATATTGCCCTGTGCCGAAGGATGGCAGCGGCGCTGTGGATCGCACCCGGATAACCCTGAAAGTAAGTACCCTCCAAAGCGGAATTTACCGGATAAGGGCGTGGAATCCCCAAACCGGAAAACAGGAATCTGATGCCCGGATTATACATTCAGGCAACGGGGAATTTGCGGTGCAACTGCCGCTTTCGCATAAGAGCCTGGTAGTGCTGGTGACCCGGCTTTCAGGAGGTTGACCCGTGAACGGACTTTTGGGCAAAAGGCAAAGCAAGAACCACTAAAAAAATCAATAACTCTGCGGCTTTTTTAAAGGCAGATAACCAATAACCAATAACCCTTCCACAGGATCAATGCCAGTTTTTTATCTGCTTTTTTTTCTGGAGGCGGTGGGCGGCATCAATTACTTCCTGCAACTCAACCGGGTCGCTGAAAGGGTCGGAGTCGAGTCGGGTTACCCGGTTAAGCTCCCGCTGCCAGCGATGGAGTTCCTCTACGTAAGACTGATCGGGCACCCGGCGTAGTCCTTCTTCGGGCACAAGGTCACAGATGCCGTTGTGGAGCCACTCTCCCGTGTGCCAGTCGGGCATGTCTACGGCCGGAAAAAGACAGATGCCATGCAGGTCAATTCCCCGCGTGATGGCCGCAAGGGATTCCTCCATTACATCCCTCAGCCAGTCCTTTCTGCCGGCACCCATGCCGCTGGTTTCTCCGATGATCATCGGCCTGCGGTACCGTTCGTAGACCACCTGAAGCAGATCACACAGGGGTTTGATGCGGTCGTCGCCGGGCAGTAAGGCTTCATGCGGCCCGCTTTCCCGGTACTCCATCTGGCCGAAAGAGTAGTTGTTGGCCCCCACTATATCCAGAATATCGGGTGACCCGCCAAGTTCCGGGTGCTTTTTTCCGTACAAAATATCCCAGGCCAGAAAGGTATCCACGTAAGTTTCCTCCCATGCCGCCGCTGCCAGATCAGGCCGGTCTACGGGTGCCACTACCTGCACAAGCGGGTCAATATGAATCATCCGTGCCTCCGGGTCTACTTCCCGGATGGCTTTTACGCCGGCTATTGCGGCTTTGCAAAGCGAAAGACGGAAACGGAACCGGTCTTCCCGGCTCTTGCCGTAAGGGGCAACCCAACCCCATTCGCCTCCGCAAAATGAAAAGAAAGTAATTTCGTTGATCGGGGTCAAAAAATGCGGCCCCTTGACCCGGTTGGTAACGTAGCGGGCTGCTTCCCGGCAGTAATTGGCACAAGCGGGTACAAATTCTTCCGAAAAAGGATCAAGCCGCTCCGGATAACCGTAGTGGCAGAGATCCCAGACCGGCAGTACCTGCGCCTCGTTCATGGCCTCAATCATCGGATCAATGGCTGAAAAGTCGAACCCGCTTCCCAGATCCACCATCGGCCACGGAATGCCTTCCCGGGCCACGGCAATGCCTGTATCGCGCAGCAACCGGTAATCTTCCCCGGCAAAGTGCTGGTGCCTCGTTTCTTCGATCAGGTTGCGCCGGCCCTGGTCTTTCCACATGAAAGTGGAGCATTCAAATCCGGAAATAAAGAAGGTAGGGAAAATGCCAGGGCGGTGGGTCATAATTTTTTCCGGTTAATAGCCGGCTTCCTGCCGGTGTACGGGGTATATCAACCTTTGGTTTTCCCAGGTATTACCACTGACGTATGACCATCAGCCCTTCCTCTTAAGTACACGTGCAAAAGTTATCCGGTATTTTGAACGCCATGTCTTACTGACCGTCAGCTACTTATCTTCCAAACAACCAACAACTACTTAAAGGCGGGTTATCCCGGGGGCGTGAATGGCAGGAAGCAGTTGCGTAAGTTACGGGCCGGGAGGCCCTGTCAATCCTCGTCACCCGGCCGGAGCCGGGCGACTGCGGAGAGACAGACATCAGCGTTAATCCGCGTCCTTATCTGCGTTAATCTGCGAGAAATAAAACAAATTCGCAGCATTACCCGTTTGTTTCAACTACGCCTTTTTCATCTCCACCGACTCGGAGTAAGTCTTACCGAAGCGGTCAGTGGCTTCTATCGTTACTTTTTTAACGTCCGGCGAAAGCCGGGCAACGTACAGGTGGTCAGTCGGCTGCGGCTCCACCCAAGGGCGGCGTTCGGGCTTTTCGGTGCCCGTGTGCAGTTCAACCGACAGCGGGTCGAGACCGGTTTCCTGCCGCATCTGTCCCTTGCGGATGCCGTCCTCGTACCAGGTGATTTTCCATTCCGGATCGGCGTTCCAGATGTTGGCCGCCAGTTCGTCGGGTTTGCCGGGATTGGTGCCGGGCAGGTAGGGCCGAAGTTGGTGGTTGCGGTCTTTGCCGGTGGGTTTGTAATACCAGTTGACCGTGCTGCCGTTTACCTCGTACACGCCGTAGCCGTTGGGCGTGCCGTCGTAACAGATCGGGCCGCTCCACCAGGCACCGCAGACTGTGCCGTGTACGTGTTCGAGTACGCCACCCTCCGTCACCTTCTCGTTGAAGTGCGTGTGACCCGACATGATGTGCGCCTTGTAGGGTTGCAGCATCCGGTATAGTTCCTGCCGGTTGGCTACCACGCCGCCCATCGATTCGGCTTCGTTTTTTCGTTTGGCCGCTCCCGTGAATACCGGAATGTGCAGGCTCACGATTACCGTTTTTCCTTTTTCAACCAGCGCCAGATCCTGCTCCAGCCAGTTGAGCTGTTCTTCGGGAAGGTAGCCGATGTACTGCTTGCTATTGCCGAGGAAGAATACGTCATCCAGCACCACGTAGTGTACTTCGCCGCGGTTGAAGGAGTAGTACGTAGGGCCAAAAAGGCTCTTGAAGGTATTGCCCGACAGTTCATCCGAACGGACGTCTTTGGTATCCATATCGTGGTTGCCGATCACCTGAAAGAAAGGAACACCCATCAGGGAAACGGCTTTCTGATAGTCGGCAAACAACTCAAGATGGTCAAATACCAGGTCGCCGCATCCGATCCCGAACACCGGCCGGTCGCCGTAGGACTTTACCAGTGCGCTTACATCGGGAGCCGTCTGCTGCAGGAGCTGGTCGGCTTCGAAGCGGTTCTGAATCTGGGGATCGGCCAGGAGCAGCAGCACGTGCCGGCTGTCGTCGCTTGGATTGGGCTTCAGGTCAAAGTGGGCGGTCAGTTCGCCTTTTTTCGAGCCACCTACCCGCTGGTAAAACTGCGCCGTACCGTTGGCGTGCGTCGGAATGGTGTACCCGGAAGGCAGGGTGATGTACACGAATTCGCGGGTGCGGTTGCTGAGCAGTTCGTAGGTGCCGCTTTCATTGGTCTGCACCACCGAGTAGCCATCCGTAACGGGCACGCCCCTGAGGCCCTTGCCGCCGGCACTTACCTTGCCCCGGATGCGGACGGGGGATAGTTTGTGTACCGGTTCATCGGGCAGGGCAACGGTGGCTCCGGCCGTGAAAGGCAGCCCGAGGCTGGTAGAAAACAGACCTAAGCTTTTTAGGAATTCTCGTCTGAGTGGCATAGGAAGGGGATGGTTGAAGTGTAGAAGTTTTAAAGGTTGAAGGGACTTTTAAACGCTCAATAAAACCGGTTTCAAACGCCGGTTTTTTGCAATGATCCAGGCAGTGAGTTGTTTCACTTTTCCCACCACACTTTCGTATTGATGTCATCGCCGCCCATTGCCGCTACGGCCTTCTGGTAATTTACCGTATTATTGGTCTGTACGGTGGTGGGAAAGCGGAACCGGACCGGCACCCGCTTGTCATTGAGCATGGCGTCGCCCTTGGGCAGCTCGGGCAGTCCGGTGCGCCGGTATTCAAACCACTGCTGGTAATCGTTGAAATATAAGGCGTAGTACTTTTGCAGCATGATCCGCTCGAAGGTGCCATCATAGGCGGCTTTGGGATTGGTGAAGTAATCTGCCGGCATGGCGGCGCCCCACTGTTCGATGGCGGCTTTTACGCCCTTCTCGTAATATTCTTGCGCATTGCCGCTGATGATTCCCTTCTGGGCCAGTTCGGCCTTGATAAACTCCACCTCAGCGTAGCTCATGATCACCGAGATCATCGGCGCAGTCACCAGGGCAATATTTACGTTGGAAGGCTGGTAGTCAAACTGAGAATCGTTACCCGAATAGCCGCTGGGAATCCCCTGGTAGCCGATGAGTGTTTTTCCGTCGGCTGACCGCGCCTGGGTAATGAATTTAGCCCGGCGAGGGTCTTCGAAATCGTTGAGGTTATCCACGAAGAATTTACCCGCGGCCCGGAAAGTGGTAAAATCAATAGCCCGTCCCCATGGCGAAACGTTAGGCACTACGCCGGTAATTTTCAGAATAGCGGCCTCCTCGTTTTTGGTGAATACCGGGTATTGCGCGGGATTATTCACTATTTCCGCCATCCGTGCATTGGCGTTCATCTCTTCACGCTTAGACACCCGGAGCAGCAGCCGCAGGTGCAGCGAGTTGCAGAACCGCTGCCAGTTGGCTACCTCATTGGCGTAGAGAATCTCGGTCCCGTACGTGAGTGGCTGGGTGGTGTTGAACAAGCCGTTGGCCGTTTCAAGATCGGCCAGAATCCTGGTATAAATCTCCTGCTGGGTGTTGAAAGCAGGCTGGAATATCCGTTCCGCCCCGCGGCTGGCTTCTTCCATGGGCACGTCGCCGAAGCTATCCGTCAGCAGGGAATAGGTCCAGGCATTCAGGGTCAGGGCAATGGCTTCGTAGTTGGCGTCATTGGCCGCCACGGCGGCCTCGCGCATTTCCTTGATGTTGATGAGCCACTTGTAATACGTGTTCCAGGTGGAGTTGCCGGCGCTTTCGCTGATGTCGTACCGGTGTACGCCGCCCGACGTACTCGGGTAGGGCAGGGCCACCTGCATCAGATCAAAGGTAAAGGCGTTGCTCCGGGAAGTGTTGAAGCTGGCCATTTCGTAGATGATCGGGTTCAGCAGCGTGCCCGGACTGATCTTCTCGATCCGGTTGGGGTCGGTGTTGAGTTCCTCAAAATCACTGGTGCAGGCCGTGCCCATAAACAAGAGGGCAGCGGCGGCAAAAACGGAGCTTTTTTTCAGTTAGGTCATGGTTGATATTTTTGGGAGCTAGCCTCATCCCCGGCCCCTCTCCAAAAGAGAGGGGTGCTGGCAGGTTGCCGGGCGGGGAAGGTGGTCACCTTCGTCGGGGCCTGTGAAAAGTTTTTATTGATATTTTGGGCAAAAAATTTTTTGTAGACTCGTCAAGGATCTTAC
>JAUJMU010000011.1:0-63402 GCA_030446715.1 Cytophagales bacterium
TGATTGACTTTCTTTAGCTGTTCCTTGGCGGCTTTTGTTTGTTTCTGCAGGGAGGAAAGCAGGAAAGTGACATCGGGTTTATCCTTCACCTGAGAGAGTTCGCCGGCCATGACCACAAGTCGGTTCTTGTGTTTGAGAAGCTGACTGCGGTGGGTGAGCAGCAGCTTGAGCTCCATGAGTTTGCCTTCCGGCAGCTTCCTGATGCGAAGCTTATCCTAATTACGGTAAGCATACAAAGCGATCATGGCAGAATCGGCTTTGTCGGACTTTCCCCGGACAATACCCATGGAGTGTTTGATCTCATAGGCCGATTCAATGGCGTAATCTGCTCCTGCTGCTGAGAGAAAGTAACACAGCTGGTAGCTGAATATACCCGTTGCTTCCATGCAGAATACGCAGTCTTTTAATTCATGCTGCTCCTTGATCCGGGTGATTAGTTGCCCAAAACCGCTCTTTTTGTTTTCAAACTGCCGGTGGGATCCCTTGCCAGCCGTAGCTGGCAGGTAAATGGTTGCGTCAAAAGTGGCTTTACTTACATCAATTCCGATAAACACGGTTTTTTTCATGGCTTTCCAATTTAGGGTGAAACCGATTAACAGGTTAAAGCTGAACGGACCAGGACCTTTAAAAGGCATATTTTGGCAAGCCTGACAGTAAAGCTAGCGCAAAAGTAGCCTGGCGTTCTATCGGGTCAGTTGTTCAACTGAAGTGGGAAAAGAGAGGACTAATGCGGTGTATAGGCATGAAAACCTACTCACTAACGGAAGTTCTCCTCCCGTTTCCCAAAGATGAAAAATTGTATTATTTTATCGACACGAATATAAAGGCCCACCAACGGCAACCGGCCCGCCAAAGCGCAGAGCCGACGCAGGAGGGCACGGTGCCGGGTGGCCATGTTCCGTTACCAGTAACTCCCCTAAAGCGGAAGAGCTATTAATTTGTATAGCTAACATAGTGGAGAATACGTTGAAACTGACCCAGGGAGTATGCAGGAAACAAACCCACCAGCAGGGGTAGCTAGTGAAGGGAGAACAAAAGTATAAAGAACTAATTAGGGTTAAGCGTTTTTCGTCTCAAAGAGTCACCTTTAAGTTCAAAGCGGTGCGCCTGGTGGAGCAAGCGGTCCAGAATAGCATCGGCAAGGGTAGGTTCGCCAATGTAGTCATACCACTGAGCCACGGGTAACTGTGAGGTGATGATAGTGGAGCCCTTGCCGTGGCGGTCTTCCATAATCTGCAAGAGAGCCAATCCGGCCTGCTGGTCGAGGGGTTGGAGTCCCCAGTCATCAAGGATTAACAGGTGCTGTTTTCCGATTTTGGCCAATTCTCTGCTATAGGAAGCATCGGCTTTGGCCACATGGAGTTTCTCAAGCAACCTGGGCAGGTGACAGTAACAGACGCGGTAGCCTGAGCGGCAGGCCTGGCAGCCTAAGGCCGAGGCCAGAAAGCTCTTGCCACAGCCGGCCGCTCCAGTGAAAAACGCGTTCTCTGCCCTTTTGATAAAGCTGCAATCTGACAAGCGTAACCACTGATCCTGACTCAGGTTACGAGCCGGTAAAAAGTGAACTTCTTCCAGTGAGGCCTGGTAACGGAAACGGGCGCTGCGGATGGCGGTTTTAGTTTTTTGGTGATGCCGCTGCTCGTACTCGGCATCCAGTAGTTGTGCCAGGAGCTGGTCAGTAGGTGGATGCTGGTGGACGGGTAGTTGCAAGAGGGCCTCAAAGGCCCCAGCCATGCCCAGTAGTTTCAGCTGCCGCATGCGCTCAAGAGTTGCCTGGTTGTTCATAAGAAAGGGATTAACAGGAAAAGGGGTTAAGTAATTACTGGTAAGCCTGTGTTACTGGTAAGCCTGCTTGCCGCGGATGTTTTCGTGCAGGGGTGGGGTAGTGACAATAAAGGCTTGGCTCTCGGGCAACTCTTCCAACCCTTTATCGAAGATGGAGCGGATGAGCTTGTAGCTCACTGATGCGAACACAAGTGCCCGGGCACAGGCTTTTTCCAGGCGGTCTTTGCCCACCTTCTTCTCCAGGGTGAGCACTCCCAGACAGGATTTATAGGTTTGTTCGGGATGGGTACGACTACTGAGCAGGGCCTCAATAGTCAGCAGGGTTTGTTCTCCCACTCTGGCAGCCCATTGTTTGAAGTAGTCCGGGCTCCAGTCGGGTACCCACTGGTGGTGGGACGGCAGGTGTTCTTTATGGGTAGAGTAGCCGTACTTGGTGAGGCTTCTTTTGTGGAGGGCAACGCGTTCGTACTGACAGCAGATCTCTACCCACTCTAAAGTGTAGATGAGTTTGACTACCTGGCCCAGGTAACGGAAGGGGACCGAGTAGTAATGCTTATCTTCCGAGAGCAGCACGTGGCGGACCCCAGTCTCGGCCTGGTCGAGGGTCCGTTCTTCTGCACCTTGCCCCGGTAGTAGTGCCTGAGCTCATACACACTGGCAGGTAAAGCTTTTAGAGCAGGCCTTTCCCGCTCCTCAAACAACTGCCTTCGGGAGTACTCCCTGCCCTGGAAGCGGGTCTGATTGTGCTTTTCAGTGAGTTCACTGATAGCCGCGTTGAGTTCGGATAGGCAGTGAAACACCCGGTTACGCAAGGGGGGCGTATACTCTTCCATAGACAATATCAACAGCACCTTCCACCGTGGACCGATGACACGAAGTGTCAGGTCCACTTTGATTTATCTTTTGGCTTTCTGACCCGGGCTGGCAGAATAGTAGTCTGGTAATGAAGGGCGAAATCAGCAAGCGTCTGGTTGAGTTCGGGCTCATAGCGGTCGGCTTTGATGACAGCGGCCTTCAAATTATCCGGTACTACCGCAGCCGGTACGCCTTGCAGGCAGGAAAACGTCTGGGCAAGACAATGAAGAAAGTCTTCCGTGCTCTGACTCATCACGGCTATCACGAACGTAAGCTGGCTGCAACCCGGAATCGCTACAAACACGGCTACTGGCCGCAGTTCTCCCGTCAGAGGGTTAGTCAGATACAGGGCATGCCCGGCAAAGTCAACAAAGGGGCCTGCCCATCCTGAGCATCGGAGGTCCGCTTGTCTCCGGCTTTGTGCTCTATTCTCAGACTCACCTGAGAGGCAAGCTTCCACTGCCGGTAATGGTAACAGAACTGCACCTACTGATAGCCCTCGGGTATCTGCTGCTTATACTCCAGCCACAGCAAATACCGGCTTACGCCGGTGGAGAGCAGTTCTTGCTCCATCTTGGCAAAGCGTTCCCGCAGCACCTCATACTGAGGCAGCACCTCATACTGAGTAGAAGCGGCTGGCTTAGCCGGACGGACCGTCAGGCGCTCTAACTCACTCTCAGGGTTGCTCACTGAGTTGCTCCCAGTCCAGCGGCTGGCTTTCGAGTTGGCGTAAGTAGCCCCGTAATGTATTGCGGGAGATGCCCAGCCGCTTGCTGATCTGGCGGATGGAGTGGCCTGACTCTTTGAGTTGGATGATTTGCTTGATCAGGTGCATAGGTTTTCTTTGGTTGGCCATAGTCAGGGTGGGTGAGTTTCCCCGTAACCTAAGCCGTTTAACCTTCCTATGCTACCCCTGCTGGTGGGTCCGTTTCCCGCGTATATTATGGGTTTGTTTCCAACGTAGACCCTGGGTCAGTTTCACCGTATTTTCCAATCAAGATTTATGTTTGGCTTTACCGTGCGGGCAATTATTTTTTTGTCACTACCGGCTGTAATCAAAAAATCAGTTGTAATCACTACATTCTTACCGCGGTATTGTGGATGTCTGATTCCCAGTGCAAGTGCAATTGCTTTGGTTGTCTCAATGGTAGGGCTACCTATATCCAGTAAAGGATATTGTTCCCTTATATCGATAACTTTGTCAGAGAAGTCCAGGATATTAAGTAGTTTTAGTTCAAGGTCTGAAAGCACATGATGAATGCGCTCTGTTTTCATCTCTAATACCCTATGGCTTCTTCCCTTGGAGGAGAAGTGATTGACCTTAATCCATGGTTTGTAATTCTTCAGGCTCCCCTGGCCATATCCGTTCCTGATGTGCTTCTCTATGCTATCCTCCGTTACCATAGGACCATAATTATTTCAGTACAACAATATATTAAATTTGGCTCTGGTCCATTCACCTTTAGTAAGAAGCAATACATAAAGAATGTACCTGACAGCTATGCTTGAGTATGCCTCCAGGTGCCAGCCAGACTATTGCTGCCTGTTGAAGTCAAATTAAGCAATTACTGTTAAACACTTACACCCTCAGTGCGAATTTGAAGTTGTTGTGTATACACGCGTTCTCATAAGTGTTGTATTATTCCTTTAATGCATTAGTGCCAGAGCAGAAGACTGGGCTGAATTAATAAAAAAGCCCTGTTTATATAAACAAGGCTTTGTACTTAACTACTATTGCCAAACTTTTTTAGCAAGCCACAATATAAGGCAAAGAAGATACTTTTTTATTCTACAGTAACAGATTTAGCCAGGTTACGGGGCTGGTCTACGTTGCAGCCGCGCATGACGGCAATGTGGTACGACAGGATCTGCAGCGGAATCACCGACAACAGTGGCACCAGGGCTTCGTGCGTATGGGGAATTTCGATCACAAACTCGGCCATCTTTTCCACCAGCGCATCGCCCTCAGTAGCTACCACAATGACACGGCCTTTGCGGGCTCTTACCTCCTGAATGTTGGAGATGATCTTTTCGTAGGAACTGTCGCGGGTGGCAATGAACACCACGGGCATTTCTTCGTCAATCAGGGCAATGGGGCCGTGCTTCATTTCGGCCGCCGGGTAGCCTTCCGCGTGAATGTAGGAGATTTCCTTTAGCTTCAGAGCCCCTTCCAGCGCCACTGGGAAGTTGTAACCACGTCCAAGGAACAGGAAGTTACGGGCATCCTTAAAGATATCGGCGATGTATTCGATCTGGGCGTGCTTGTCGAGAATCCTCTGAATTTTGGCTGGAATATTTTCAAACTCAACCAGCAGCTCCTGGTATTGCGACTCCGTGATGGTGCCTTTGGCCCTTGCCACGATGATGGCCATCATCGAAAGTACCGTTACCTGCGCCGTAAAAGCTTTGGTACTGGCTACCCCGATCTCCGGACCGGCGTGGGTGTAGGCTCCGGCGTGCGTAGCCCGCGGAATAGACGAGCCCACCACGTTGCAAACTCCGAAGATAATTGCCCCTTTGGACTTGGCCAGTTCGATGGCGGCTAATGTATCGGCCGTTTCGCCGGATTGCGAAATGGCGATTACCACGTCACCCTCATTGATGATCGGGTTGCGGTAGCGGAATTCGGAGGCGTACTCCACTTCTACCGGTATGCGGGCAAATTCCTCAAACAGGTACTCTGCCACCAGACCGGCGTGCCACGAGGTTCCGCATCCCAGAATCACTACCCGCTGGGCGTGAACCAGCTTGTTGAGGTAGTCGCGCAGTCCACCCAGCAGCAGATGGCCTTTGGCGGCGTTCACCCGGCCGCGCATGCTGTCTTTCACGGACTTGGGTTGCTCGAATATTTCCTTCAGCATGAAATGGTCAAAGCCATTCTTCTCAATGGCTTCCAGCTCCATCTCCAGCGTGTGCACGTAGGGCGTGGTCAGTACATCATCCAGACTTTTGATGCTTACCTTGTCTTTGGTGATGACCGCAATTTCCAGATCATCCAAGTAAATCACATCGCTGGTGTATTCAATAATGGGCGTTGCGTCGGAGGCAAGGAAGTGTTCGCCCTTGCCCACACCGATCACCAGTGGGCTGCCTTTGCGGGCCGCAAACAACGTATCGGGATGATCTTTGGAAATAACGACTATGGCATAAGCGCCGACTACCTGGTGCAGGGCCAGCCGGATGGCTTCCTCAAGGGAGCAGTTGCTGTTGGCCTGCACATCTTCAATAAAATGCACCAGCACTTCCGAATCCGTTTCACTCAGAAACTGGTACCCCTTGTTGGTAAGGTCCTGCTTGAGCACGTTGTAGTTTTCGATAATGCCGTTGTGAATGATCGCCAGCCGCTTGTTGAAAGAGTAGTGCGGGTGGGCATTTACGTCGTTGGGCTGGCCGTGCGTAGCCCAGCGGGTGTGGCCGACGCCGATTGTACTGTGCAGTTGCGTCTCTTTCAGGTGACTTTCCAGGTCACTGACTTTACCCTTCTTTTTGTAAACATTCAAGTCTCCGTTGAGCAGGGCAATGCCGGCACTGTCGTAGCCGCGGTATTCCAGACGTTTCAGACCTTTAAGTAGTACCGGATATGCTTCCCGATAGCCGGTATAGGCAACAATTCCACACATAAGCCAGATGAGATAATTTGATGAGAAGACGGAACCCTTTACTTGATCACTGGTACACAGCGAGGCGCTCTGTTTCCAGTGCTAATACGGAAATTGGCAAAAAAGTATATTGTAAAGTTACCCCGACCTCTGTCTTTTACAAGCAGATGCAATAAATGGGCGTAAAAACTTGATTTTGTACAGTTTATTCATAAAAAAACCCCGCAGCAGCAACGGCCGGCGGGGCAGAAATTCAGGTTCTGACCGAATGAAAGTTATCTGCTGAAGAAAAACCGCTCTTGCTCCGTATCAGTTGGCACTGATGGGCGTGTAATATATCTGTAGCTTCATGGGCAACGATGGATGCTGAGGACCACCGAGTACAACACTGCCGATACTCCCTTCCAAAGAGAAAAGGGACCCTATAAGAGGCGGCCTATTAGTATTTCCAAGTAGCAAATCGGTGGAGATGGATGGCAGAGACAAGTAAAGTGTTTTATTATTGTTTCCTTCTCTTAATAAAGTCCCGATATAGGCGGTAACATTGAAAATATATTCATTATTCCGGACGGTAACGAGGGGGAGAGGGTTAGGAAATCAGCCTGAGCTACGAATATAGGCCATGCTCTTTCCGGATCCCGCAACAAGTTTCCCTGAACATTGGATTCGTAAAGCATCAGTTGGGTGGTAACCGGTAGCTTATTGACTGCCAGCTGATGAACAATCAACTCGGCTTTGTTGATAGCTATGTTGCCTAACTGCCTCAGTTCATTGAGGTTGCCCAAGTCCAGCCGGGCCATGAGGCCGGTGCCTCCCTGCAGGTATACCGCTTCACCGTTCTGGGCTGATGCCTGCAGTACATCTGACCGGCTGCGGATGCTTTCCAATACTGTGCCGACCCGGTTTCCAACTATTCTATTAAAAAAAGAAGGTTGAATATCCGAGCCACTGGATATAGGATAGGCATAAGTTTTGGCATTTCCACTCTCGTTATAATAGATCCGGATACTCGAATTGAGCTGCCTCAGAGTGCTGGCACGGTAGGCAATAACTGCACCATTTGGATCGCCATTAGCCACGAGGGCAAAGCCGTTGAAAGCAGCCTGAAACTCTTGCAGTGACTTACCGGATAAGGAAACCAGCATACTGGCTACGGATGGCAACAGGTGAATTCTGACTACCCTGCGAGCCGCTCTTGGTGTCGGCTTATAAACCACACTGCCTACTGCCTGCGGGGAGTGGGCCAAGTCCTCAAAGCCGTAATGAACTCTCGATTCAATGGCTCTTTCCAGAAGGTGTACGGTCAGCTGTTGCTCTACGGTCGAATCGCCATATACGTAGTCGTAGGGCAATTCCATCACCAGCGAGTCAACGGTAGCGCCTGCTTCAAATGTAGGGGACTCTGCCGGATTAAGGTAATCCGGCTGGAAATAACTGGTAGCGGTAACGGTACCCGTCTGAAGATCGGAGGCTTTACCCACCAACAGATAGTTTTCTATCAAACTATAATTCCTGTAGTTTGCCAGCAGGTAATTACTGCCCGAAGTAATCACAGAATCTGCCAGTACTGTAGAGGCGCGGATGTTGAAATTGTCTCTAAAAAAGACCCCCAGGGATTGGCCCTGGGGAAGTCCGATTTCTTTGGGATCATTGCAGGCCGTGATCAGAAATGCGGAAGCAAACAGAAGCAGCGCAAATGACCTGGCTGATTTAGCTGATAAGCTCATTATACAGGTTGTAGTAGGAATCAGAAAAGTTGTCTTCCGGGAAGATGCAGTTGATTTTCTTGGCTTCACACTCATCAAACAACCGGTGAAGGTTATTGTCAAGGTCTTCCTCGGTCTTCACTACCACGTCCGCAAAATGTATACCTGTTTTTACAAAGCCGGCATAATCGGCAGATTTCAGGTGGGCCAGCATACCATCTTCGATGTCCATCATGCGGGCTTTTTCCAGCAGATCGCTGTCAAACTTGTGCGCAAAGAAGCTGTTGTATACCGCAAAAACGGATTTGGTGTCCTTGAACATCGGATCGTTTTTGTAGGTGGTCTTCAGGTACATCGGAATCAGACTGGTCATCCAGTCGTTGCAATGCACAATGTCAGGCGACCAGCCGAGTTTCTTTACCGTTTCGAGTACCCCTTTGCAGAAGAAGATAGCCCGCTCATCATTGTCCGTATGGAAGTTGTTGTCATTGTCAAAAAATACCGACTTGCGGTGGAAATAATCTTCATTATCAATGAAGTATACCTGCAGTTTGGCACTTGGCACGGAGGCCACTTTAATCACCAGGGGTTTTTCTTCATCGCCAACGGCAATGTTGATACCGGACAATCTTACCACCTCATGTAACCGGTTCTTGCGCTCATTGATCAAACCAAACCGCGGAACCAGAATGCGAATCTCCATGCCGCGTTCCTGCATGGCCTGAGGAAGCTGGCGCAACAGGTCAGCGGCTTCAGTAACTTTCAGGAAAGGGTTGATTTCGCTGGCTACATAGAGGATGCGAAGTTTTGACATACTTATCAGAATTTGAGTGGATACGAACCGGAATCTCGCAACAAGCGACAGTAGGGCGCACAAAATTACGAAAAAAAATCCGGTTCTGAACGGGAATTTCGATACAAAGCGTAATATTGCGCCCCTTTACCCAAGCCCGTCATCAGGCCTCAGCCAATAGCCTCTTTGTCACCTGGTAACAGCTCCGTCCGCCCATCAGATTGCACCAAACTACACTTTCAGAAAACAATGCACTTTTTTACCAGCGTTACTTTACTAAAACAATACCTGCATGCGCAACGCATGGCCGGGAGGCGGTGGGGTTTCGTGCCGACCATGGGTGCCCTGCACGAAGGCCACCTGTCGCTGGTGCGGCAGTCGGAGGCCGAAAATGATTTTACGGTGGTCAGTATCTACGTCAACCCGACCCAGTTCAACAATCCCGATGATCTGGCAAAGTATCCGCGCACGCTGGAGAGTGACCGGCAGATGCTGGAAAGTGCCGGCTGCGAAGTGCTGTTTGCGCCGGATGACGCGGAAATGTACCCCGGGCCGGTTCGTCTGCGGATGAGTTTTGGTGCGCTGGAAGAAGTAATGGAAGGAAAGTTCAGGCCTGGTCACTTCAATGGCGTGGCTACTGTGGTCGCCAGGCTGTTTCACATGGTGGAGCCGGCGGCGGCTTACTTCGGTCAGAAAGACCTGCAGCAGTTTGCCTTGATCCGGCAACTCGTGCAGGATCTGGCGTTTCCGGTACGGCTGGTCCGCTGCCCGGTGGTACGGGAAACCGACGGGCTGGCTATGTCGTCGCGCAACCGGCGTATTGATCCTGACGGCCGTCAGGTGGCTACGGTGCTCTCGTACGCCCTGCAGGAGGCCGAAGAGGCGCTGCTGAAAACGAAAAGTGCCGGGATTGCCAGATCAGTGGTGGGCGGCATCTTTTACCCGCTGGAGGGCGTTTTTCTGGAGTACTTCGAGATTGCCGACGCCTATACGCTGGAGCCCGTGGAGGTGCTGGCCGGTCAGCCGGAGGTGGCGCTGTGCATCGCGGCCAGCGTTGGCGACGTCCGCCTGATTGACAACCGGATCATCAGCCGGGACCGATGGCAGTAACCGGGCGGAATATTACCATCCGGAATTGAACCAGAAAAGACAGAAAATGTTCTTACAAGGTACTGTCCGGGATGGCATCTGAAAAACCATCCCGGATCACCTAAATCAGATAACTTTGTGCTACCCTTCAGGTAAACTATTTGTCAGGAGACAATCTATCTAAATGCTGATCAACGTATTAAAATCGAAAATTCACCGGGTCAGAGTTACCCAGGCTGAGTTGCACTATGTGGGCAGCATCACTATTGATGAGGATCTGCTGGATGCCGCCAATATGATTGAAAACGAGAAGGTGCAGATTGTGAACATCAACAACGGTGAGCGGTTCGAGACCTATATCATTAAGGGAGCACGCGGCAGCGGTACGGTTTGCCTCAACGGCCCGGCCGCCCGCAAGGTGCAGGTAGGCGACCTTGTGATCGTGATTTCGTACGCCACCATGGATTTTGAGGAGGCAAAGCAGTTCAAACCCAATGTCATCTTTCCGGATGCCGCCAACCGGCTGATCTGATTGCACCTGCCAGCAGCTGGTTTCGATGCAGCTTCTGTTAAAAGCCCTGTAAAACTTGCATTGGTTTAACGGGGCTTTTTTTGTTTGTAATTTTGCCCCCGAACACAATACGCATACTCCATTTCTTGCTCCAGCAGATGAAATCCAGAATTCTTTCCTTCTTCAAGTATGCCCTGCCGCTTGCCCTTGCCGTGTTACTGATGGTATATTTATTCCGTAACATCAGCATTGCGGAATTGCTCCGGTCGTTCCGGCAGGCAAACTACAACTGGGCAGTGCTGTCGGGAATCCTGCTGCTGTTGGCGCACCTCAGCCGGGCTTACCGCTGGAATCTCCTGCTGCGGCCGCTGGGTTACCGCCCCGGGCTGGGCAACACCTTTCTGGCGGTGATGATAGGCTACTTCGCCAATCTGCTGCTGCCCCGCATGGGCGAGGTTACGCGGTGCGGCATGTTGCAGCGCACGGAAAAGATTCCGCTCAACACTTCGTTTGGTACCGTGGTGGCCGAACGACTCTTCGACCTCATATCACTGGTGCTCCTGCTGGTGCTTAATTTCGTTCTCGAATTTGACCGGCTGAGCGGGTTCTTCTCCGATTTCTTTGCTTCAAGGTTCGGCAGTCTGGGGCAGCTTTCCGCCGGCTTCTATCTGGTAATGGCGGGTATGGCCGTGACCGGCGTCTTTCTGCTGCTGTTTCTGTACCGGAGCCGGGCCCGCTTCAGTGGCAACCGGTTCTACGTCCGGGCCGGCACATTCGTGAAAGGCATGCTGGAGGGCATCCTGAGTGTACGGAAGCTGGACCGGAAATGGGATTTTGTGCTGCAGACGGTGCTGATCTGGGCCTGTTACTATCTGGCTTCTTACCTGCTTACCTTTGCCCTGCCTGATACGGCCCGGCTCAGTCCGCTGGGGGGCCTCACGATCCTGATCATGGGCAGCCTCGGCATGGCGGCTCCCGTACAAGGCGGAACCGGTTCCTTTCACCTGCTGGTGAGCGGCGCTTTGCTGCTCTACGGCTGGAAAGCTGAAGACGGACTTATTCTGGCTACCTTTATCTGGGCCTCCCAAACGATACTTACCATCGCGGCAGGGGGCATTGCCTTCCTGATCAGCTTGTTTATCGTACAACCCGCTGCTCAGGGTGAAGCGGTACATAAAAGTACCTGAAAGGGCAGCGGTCAGCTCTTTGGTGTTTAACTTCACTGACCCTGCTGGTCAACTGTTGATTCTCCTTATAAATACAATACCAACAATCAGCTTCCGGAGCTAAAGGCTGACTTCTGAATTGTTAACTACCGAAGCAGAATCAAGTATAGGTTTTAAATCCTGATTTACGGGAAATATACCTCTGAAAGTCAATTAGTTATTCGTTTTCATTCACAATTTAAAATTGCGTAGCTACTTAACTGCTAACAGCTTATGAATAGTGCCGATAAAATAACGGATCTTGAGGCCGCACTGATGGAAGTAGCCGGATGGAAAGCGGCTGGCGAAAAAATCGTATTTACCAATGGCTGCTTCGACATTCTGCACCTTGGGCACGTAGATTATCTGGAAAAAGCCCGCCAGCTTGGCGACCGGCTGGTGCTGGGCCTGAACACCGATGCTTCCATTGGGCGGCTGAAGGGGGAGGGCCGGCCTGTCGTACCCGAATATGCCCGGGCCCGGGTAATAGCCGCCCTGTGGTTCGTGGATGCGGTCATTCCTTTCGGGGACGATACGCCAATTCGTCTGATTGAAGCGATAAAACCTGACATTCTGGTCAAGGGTGACGACTATACATTTGCGAACATAATTGGTGCAGATTTTGTTATTGCCAACGGGGGACAGGTTCAAACTGTTCCGCTGGTAAAAGGTTACTCAACTAGCCAGATTGTCACTAAAATCAAATCGTTGTAAAGCCTTAGCCGTAAAATTTCGTTCAATACATCAACCTTTATTAAACTATTACTGAAATGGGAGGAGCATATTTAATTGCCATTGTTGTCATGATTGTAAGCTGGCTGGTAAGCTGGCGACTAAAAAGCAAGTTCCGGGAGTATTCCCAGATCGGGCTGGCTTCCGGTCTTAGCGGTGCAGAAATTGCGCAGAGAATGCTGCACGACAACGGAATCCGTGACGTAAGGGTACTCTCCGTGGAGGGACAACTGACGGACCACTACAATCCGACAGATAAAACGGTAAACCTGAGCCCCGATGTGTACCACGGCCGGAGTGCCGCCGCTGCCGCAGTAGCCGCCCACGAATGCGGACACGCCGTGCAGCACGCTACCGCTTACGGCGCTCTTATATTACGGTCTAAGATGGTGCCCGCGCTGAGTGTAGCTTCGAGCTATATGCAGTGGATTATCCTGATCGGAATTCTGATGATAAACGTCAGCATTGTGCCGCTGGGCATTGGAGTGGGCATATTTGCCCTGACTACGATTTTCTCGCTGGTTACCCTGCCGGTTGAATTTGATGCCAGCCGCCGGGCCCTTGCCTGGATTGACCGCAAAGGCATTGTGACGAGTCAGGAGCATACCATGGCCAAAGACGCCCTGTGGTGGGCCGCCATGACTTACGTGGTAGCCGCAATTGGCTCTATTGCTACTTTGCTTTACTACGTGTCCCTTCTGATGGGAGGTCGCCGCGACTAAGGCAATCCGCTGTCACGGCTGACCCGGTCCCTGAGCAATTGTATGGTAAACAAACCTTCCGGATTCAATGCCGGAAGGTTTTTTCTTTTACCGATAAAATATTATGCTTGCATACTACCTGTTGAACAATTCAAATGATTAATTTTGTCAGAACAAGTTTTCATTGCAATTACCTAACCGCTAGCATATATGGCATTAACTGAAATCGCCGCTGGAGTAAATTTCCAGCTTTCCGAACAACTGGCCGTGCGTGACGCCGCCCGTGATTTTGCCCGTAATGAACTATTGCCCGGCGTCATTGAGCGGGATGAGCACCAGACTTTCCCGGCTGGGCAAGTCCGTAAAATGGGCGAACTGGGCTTTATGGGAATGATGGTGGACCCGCGCTACGGTGGCGGCGGCATGGATACCATTTCGTACGTGCTGGCGATGGAGGAAATTTCCAAAATAGACGCTTCCGCTTCTGTATGCATGTCCGTCAACAATTCACTGGTATGCTGGGGCCTGGAAAATTTCGGCACCGAGGAGCAAAAGCAGAAATACCTGACCCGGCTGGCTACCGGCGAGATCATCAGAGCTTTCTGCCTGTCGGAGCCCGAAGCTGGTTCGGATGCCACTTCCCAGCGGACTACGGCCGAAGACATGGGCGACTATTACCTGCTCAACGGCACCAAAAACTGGATCACCAACGGCAGCACGGCATCGGTTTACCTGGTGATTGCCCAGACCAATCCCGAAAAAGCACCGGGGCATCAATGCCCTGATCGTGAAAAGGGCATGCCCGGATTTGTAGTCGGCAGTGAAAGAAAACAAGCTTGGCATCCGCGGCTCCGACACCCACTCCATCATGTTTACGGATGTGAAAGTACCTAAACAGAACCGGATCGGGGAAGATGGGTTCGGCTTCAAGTTTGCCATGGCGACCCTCAACGGCGGCCGGATCGGATTGCCGCTCAGGCACTGGGCATTGCCTCCGGCGCTTACGAACTGGCCTTGCAATACGCCAAGAGCGCAAGTCTTTCGGCAAGCCGATTGCCGAACACCAGGCCATCCAGTTCAAGCTGGCCGACATGGCTACCCAGATTGAAGCAGCCCGCCTGCTCTGCCTGCAAGCTGCTTTTCTGAAAGACCAGCACCGCGATTACACCAAAGCCAGCGCGATGGCCAAGTTATTTGCTTCGCAGGTGGCCATGGACGTAGCCACTGAGGCTGTACAGGTACACGGCGGGTATGGTTTTGTGAAGGAATATCACGTGGAACGCCTCATGCGGGATGCAAAGATCACCCAGATTTATGAAGGTACTTCAGAGATCCAAAAATAGTAATTTCCCGCGAACTATTAAAATAAGGCATTTTTAGAGAAACAGAGCCAGATTTATAAGGCGTAAAAGGACTGATTACATTTTACTAATCACCTTTACGCCTTTTATGTTCAGCGCCTTTTAATTTTGTATTTTTTCCCTAAAAGAAAATTCCTATTTTTGCCTTGTATAATTTTTGTTTGATTTATTGCAGCTTTTTATTAGATTCGTCCAAAAATTAATATAAGCGGAAAATTGTACCATCCCATTCCAAAAACATGTACAGATGGAAGACTACAACAAGATTATTGAATCCCTCGGAGTCAGGTTCCTGAAGGCGAAAAATATCAAGCTCCTCCAGCCCATCCACGTCAGGAATTACTATGACGTAGAAAACAGCCTCGTTCTGCTGCACAAAGGTGAGATCTCTTTCGGACCGGAAAAAGAAAAGGTAAATGAAGGAGACATGCTGTTCATTCCCGGCGGCAAACTCGTGGCGGTCACTTATGGCGGTGCAGGTGCCACCTTACTTACCAACGAAGACTTTGTAAGCAACAAGGAGAAGTATTTTGCCGTCAACCGGGACATCGGGAAAATCGGCACGTTGTCTGATTCCTTTGGAATGGTAGCCTTTGAAGCCAAGGTGTTTGATTCGGTCAACTTCTTCGCCTCCCTGGATATTCCGCCGTTCATCATTTCCGGTGACGCCGAGCTGGCCCGCGCCGTAAACGAGCTGATTGCGGAAAATCTGTCTGAACTGCCAGGTAAGGAGCGGGTGATCAAGCTGAAGACCGAGCAGATCGTGGTGGAAATCATCCGGTACATCCTGCAGCAGCGGCTGTTCGTGGAGCGGCTGGCAACCAACAGCACTTACTTCAAGGATCCGCGCCTGATCGATATTTTCACTTACATCAAGCAGTACCTGGGCGGCGACCTTTCCAATAAAGTGCTGGCGGGCGTAGCCAACGTATCGGAAGATTACGTGGGGCAGTACTTCAAGATGCTGACAGGAATCAACCCGCAGGACTACATTGAGTATCAGCGGATGGAGCGGGCCGTGCACCTGCTGCGTACGTCGAAGAAAAGCATCCGGGAGATTGGCCAGGAGGTCGGCTATAAGGATACTGCTTACTTCTGCCGCCGCTTCAAGATGATGTTTGGCATACCGGCCGGCAAAATGCGCCGCCGCGAATCGCTGATGAACCTGTAACAGATTCAGGGGTATAAAAGAGCAAAGGCTCCGGAAGCACATCTTCCGGAGCCTTTGCTCTTTTGTTTCACGGAAAAAAGGCCTCAGATCTTATAAATACTATGTATGCAAAAGCAGTCCGGCAATGGTGGCTATCTTCGGGAACCTGCCAAAGGATTGGCAGTATAAGGCCTCTGCGGGCTTGGATCAAAAAGAGTCTGACCGTCTGCACGGTGAGTTCAAGCAGTATTACGCACTGAAAGCTTTTAACCATATTGCTGAGAAAGCCCCGGTTCTCACCGATTCGGCAGAAGCGCTGTTTTCATCCTGTCCTGCTGCAAACCGCATCCAGCGCTGGAAGTGTCAGGACCTGGCTTCGGCTTTTCCGATACGGTAGCTTTCGTATACTCAGACCAGGTGAAGCCTTATCTGAAGCTGGCTTCAGCGGCCCGGCCGGTGCTGGTCAGGCGGGTGTCTGAAAACCAGGAGGCATTTGGAAAAGCCTTCCAGGGGGTAACCGACCCGTTGATTGACGGCTCAGAAACTGGCATTGAGCGGTCTTGTGACCAGAAAGTGCAGCAAGTCGGCTTCTCTGGTAAAAAAAACGCACGCGCTCATCCTGCTGCTCATCTGTGACACAGCGGGCCGCATCATCTGCGTGGGCGGGCTCTTTGGTGGCAGTCAGGCGGACTTTACCCTGTTCAGAAAGGAACTGGCCGGGTTTGATTACACCAACAAGCAGGCAGGGGTAGATTCAGCCTTTACCGGAATCAAAAACTGCCTGCCCCGGGAGCAGCTACAGACCGACTATAAAAAACCAAACAACCAGCAACTCACCAAAGAACGAAAACTGCAAAACCAAGAAATATCAAAAACAAGTCTGGTAGCCGGACATGCCATTGGAGGGATGAAAAGGTACTTTATCCTCAGGCACGAAAACAGAATCCGACTGAGAAACAAAATCAGTGATGCCGTAGAAATATGCGCCAGCCTCTGGAATTTCAAACGTGGCTTCTCCTTAAATGCTGCTTGAAACCCAACTGTATCGGGAAAATAAGTCTAATTAAGTCTAATATTAATAAGGAAACAAATAGGCTAAAGGAGGGACTTGTTGTAGCCGTTGACGCGTTCTGAAATCTCAACCAGCAGATCAGGGTCCTGTTCAATGCCGTTGCCTACCACCAGCAGGCCGGCACCCGCCTGAAAGGCATCTTCGGCGGCTTGTGGCGAAGTAATGCCGCCTCCCACAATCACCGGTACCTGAATAGACTTCCGGACAGCGGAAATCATGCGTGGCGAAACAGGCCGCTGGGCCCCACTGCCGGCATCCAGATACATCAGTTGCAGACCCAGCATTTCGCCGGCCATGGCCGTGCAGGCAGCCACTTCGGGCTTATCGTACGGGATGGGAGTCGTGTTGCTGATGTACGATACAGTAGTAGGTTTGCCGCTTTCTATGAGCATATAGCCCGTCGGCAGTATCTCTAACCGGCTCTTCCGGAGTACCGGTGCGGCAATTACATGCTGCCCGATCAGGTAATCGGGGTTGCGGCCCGAGATCAGTGACAGGAACAGAATGGCATCGGCAGTGGTGTCAATGTGCAGGTTACTGCCCGGAAACAAAACCACCGGAATATCTGAATTGCCTTTGAGCGTCCGGATGGCACTGTTCAGAAAGTTGCTGGTGATCAGGCTGCCCCCCACAAAGAAAAAATCCACCTTGTTTTCAACGGCTGCGCGGGCCAGTTGCATACAAGCAGGTGGATTCGTTTTATCAGGGTCTACCAGCACAGCCAAGGAGCGCCGCCCGGATAATTTATTGGACTGTAACTGGTGCAGTAGTTTGCGGGTAGTCATGCTTGCCGTTGCGCTCAATTGCCTTCATGATTTGATTTTTGGCAATGGCCACCAAAAATAAGGCTATTTGTTTTGTTATCAAACCTGCTACCGGAGAGGATGACTTTTTGGGACGGTTCGGAAGATTGCCGGCAGCGTACTGATACCGGGCAAGTGCGTAGGGATGCATCAACTCATTTGAACGCTTTTTTTTTTTACGGTTCACAATGGCGCGCACCACCAGATAAGTGCCCAATGCGGCACCACCGATCATCAAAGCCTTTCGGGTGACCTTGCCAGCGTCTTCTTTGAGTACACTGACCTGATCTTCAATTGCCTGCTTATACCTTTCAGTTTCTCGGTTTAATTCTTCCTTACGGGTTGACAGGGGAGTTGTCTGAGGGGAAGCCATGGTTGTCTGTGGAATGGTTTAGTGAAAATAATTAAGTTATATATTGACAGCAAGTGACCCGGACCGAGAGCCCGAGTCACCTTGCCTGACTGCAATACCTGTTTATGCGCGGAATAACACGACCAGCACTGCTGTTTTAGCGCGTTCTGGGCTGTCCCATGCCATCTGACTGACTTAAATCGGGTTGTCTCACGGTGTTGATCGGGCCGTAAGCACTTGGTACAGTGTTGGCCTGACCATAAACGCTTGGACGCCCGAGAGATTCATTCTGATCCACTACCTCCTCAGCGGTAGCTCCCACTTCCCTGGGTGCTTCCACATCCTTGTGGAACATGTTACTGGCCACTTTTTCCATCTTAACCTGTATGGTTTTTTTCATGGCCTGCACCACTGCCAGAATCAGCAGGAAAACACCGGCCATGATAAAGTACCCCCAGAAGGAGCTGTTGGTCAGTGAGTTAAAAACATGAGCCAGTCCAAGGCAGATAAAAGTCAATGTAAAGAAGCCTAAAAGGCCGATCAGACCAAACTGTATACCGTTCACCAGTGTCTTGGCTATTGCCTGCTGCACGTCCACTTTGATCAATTCAATACGAGCTTCAATGTACTTTGAAACGGTTTCAATAAGCCTGTTCATAATAGTAAGTTTAGATACATATGTGCGGCAACTAACCATAGCTGCTTAAAATGTAATAAAAAAGGTGGTTATCGCCTCTGTAATTTAAACTTCAATACGGAATATCCTTGCGGTAGGTTTACCGGAAAGGTGGTTTTCCTGTATTATCAGTAACTGCCCGCCATTCTGACAGGCATTATTTATAAGTTACCATTGGTACGGATCGCGTATTAATGTAATAAAATCAGCAACTTTGCCGGGCATTTTGGTTGTTTACCAGACCAGGATACCTTGTCGGAAAGAGGGCAGGAGGTGGTCAGGAGCAGAAAAGGTATGATGCCGGCCTGGTTTTTGCAGCGCACCCGGAATATAAATATTTGCTTTATCTTTGCGGCAAAAAACAGCGGACTGGTGGAGGGGCATATTGCCGGAATATAATTATGTATTATCTGTCTTATACTTTATATTATTTCACCTGAGTAACCATGAAAGTCACCAGTCAAGAGGAGAAAATGCGCTACTCCGAAGAGGAGTTGAAAGAGTTTGAAGATTTGATCTCGCAGAAGCTGGATCAGGCCCGTAAAGAACTCAATACAATCAAGTTGATTCTGAGCAAGCGGAATGACAACGGTACCGACAATACTTCGGGTGCTTCAAAGTTACTGGAAGACGGGGCCGATACTACCGAGAAGGAGAACCTGAGCCAGCAGGCAGCCCGGTTGCAGAAATTCTCCCAGCAATTGGAGAATGCAATGATCCGGATCAAGAATGGTTCATACGGCGTATGCGTAGATACCGGGCGGCTGATTCCAAAGGAGCGCCTCCGGATTGTACCCCACACGCAGCATTCCATTGAAGCCAAGCTCAAGAAGAGATAACTTTTATAACGTATTCAACAAGTCAGCTTTACCGGGTCCCGATTCAGCCCGGTAAAGCTTCTTTTAGTAGTATCATTAGTAGTATCAATGGTTGTTCGTTATCAGTGGAGTCAACCTCCGGCGATCGGCAAACTATCCCTTATAAAATACCAGATACTATTCCTCGGGTGTTTATACAACCCAAACCGACAGTTCCGCTTGGATTTTCTGCAGCATCACGTAGAGGCATTGATTTTCAGTTCACCTCAGCCCATCAGCCCTGCTGAAATACAATTATGCCTGAACGAAATGTTCAGCGCTGAGGTGCCGTTCTCAGATATTGAAGGGGCAGTAGCCGCACTGGTGCTGCGCTACACCTCAGGAGACTACACTTTTGGCATTTACCACCACGCGGGGGGGTATCAGTTCCTGACCAAGCCCGCTTATCAGGCAAGCATCGGCATATTGCTGAAGCAGAAGTCAAAAAAACGTCTGTCAACTGCTGCACTGGAAACAGTTTCCATTATTGCCTACAAGCAACCGGTTACCAAGGGTGAAATCGAGCAGATCCGGGGCGTCAACTGTGATTATGCCATCCAGAAGCTGCTCGAAAAGGAACTGATCGTGATCCGCGGAAAAGCCGACAGTGTAGGCAGACCCCTGCTCTACGGCACCAGCAACAAGTTCATGGAATACTTCGGAATCTCCTCCCTCAGAGACCTGCCCCAGCTGCGCGATTTTGCCACCGCAGAAAACGAAATAGGTGCCGCCGGCGAATAGGCTGGCCCGCAAAAAATAAAGCAGGGGGCACTGAACTTTTAGTAGCTTTGCGCCCTTCTACATAAAAATAAAAATTCTTTCTTATTTGCATTGCCCGCCTCAGGGTGGGATCACCCTTTTATACAGTAGCGATACTGCAAGCCAACATGAAGAAACCCACCAGGAAAACCGAGTCAACCGGCCGGCCGAAGGCAAAATTTACGCCGAAGACGGGATACGGTTCCGGTACCAAACGCAGAACAGATTCTGATGAAACCGCACCGCGGTCCAGACGTCCCACTACTTCAGCTTCGGACTACGGCGCAGGGAGCAAACGCAGATCAGACGCCGGAGACGATAAGCCTACTTTCCGCCGCGCAAAACCCGCAGCGGATGGTGGTGAAAGACCAGCCTTCCGGCGCGGATCAGGTACCGATGCCGATCAGCCCAGGGCACGCCGGAGTACCCGAGCCAGTGACAACTCCGCCACGCCACGCCGTGGCGCCCGGTCAGGCGCTAAAGTCCACGATTATGACAAATCACGTCGCTCAAACAGAGCTGACGGTGACGTATTCCCGGCACCAAGCCGCAGCTATAGTGGTTACAAAGGCAGCAGCCGGCCCGGCGACGATGAACGTTCAGGATCGGCCCGGCCCCGGCGGACCCGCACCGACGAAAGGGACAGCACACCAGGGCCAAGGCTGAACAGCCGCTTCCGCAGCGAAGACAGCCCCCGCAATGAAAGAAGCGAAAAGCCCCGTACTGCCCGGCCGGTAAAGCGTTCTGACAATGAAGCCGGACAGAGAGATACTTTCAGGGGCAGAGATCAAGACCGCAGAAGCGACGACAGAAGGGATAACGACCGGACGGGCAGCCGCCCGGTTCGCCGGAGTACGGCACGCCCCGGTGACGAAGAAGTGAGAAAGCCGGTCAGGAGAGCCGGTCCCTCCGCCAGAAATGAAGATGACCGTCGCGTTGCCTCCAAAGGCAGGAGTGACATAAAAAAAAACTTCCGGAAAGAATCAGACCGGACGCCCGATTACGACTTTTCGCGGGTAGAGGGTAAAGGCAGAGACAAGAAAAGCCGGGAGGAGAAAGACGGAACGATCCGCCTGAACCGCTACATTGCCAACGCCGGCGTTTGCTCCCGGCGTGATGCGGACCTGCTGATCCAGTCGGGTGAAATAAAGGTAAACGGCACGCCCGTAACGGAGATGGGATATCAGGTGAAATCCAACGACGTAGTCAAGTACGGCAACCGGATCCTGAACCGCGAGAAGATGGTGTACGTATTGCTGAACAAACCCAAAGATTTCATCACCACCACCGATGATCCTGAAGAGCGCAAGACGGTGATGGATCTGGTGAGCACGGCCTCGGATGGACGCCTGTTTCCGGTAGGCCGGCTTGACCGGAACACCACGGGTTTGCTGCTGCTTACCAATGACGGCGAACTTTCCGAGAAGCTGACGCATCCTTCTTATAATATAAAAAAAATATACGAGGTGCACCTCGACAAGCCGGTCACGCCGGAAGATTATGAGCGGGTGCACGAAGGAGTAGAACTGGAAGACGGCAAAGCTGTGGTGGACGACCTGGCCATTGTAACGCCTGACCGGGCAGTATTAGGCATTGAGTTGCACCTCGGCCGTAACCGCATCGTAAGACGGATCTTTGAACACCTCGGCTACGAAGTAATAAAGCTTGACCGGGTCATGTATGCCGGTCTGAACAAAAAAGACCTGCCCCGCGGCAAGTGGAGGTATCTTTCCGAGAAGGAAGTGATCCAGTTGAAGTACTTTCTGTAAAGACAAAACCCCGGTTCGAAGCCGGGGTTTTTTGTTGTGGGCTGCTCTGCTGATCGGGATGAAAATAAGAATAGTAAGTCAGGAACCATAGGCTCGGGTAGTGTATAATCTATTGGTCGGACTATTTGTGAAACACCCGGTTACTTCTTTGTTCTGATGCGTCCCTTCTTTTGGCACTCTTATTCCTGTGCATTCCCTTCCTTTCTGACCGCACTGGCTGGATCATACTCCTCGCCACGATTAACAGCCGAAAGGCCTGTTACCTCTGAAAACTGAGTTTTGAACTGTATTTTGCCCGGATTATTTAAAACAAAATCCGTATTATTGCATAAGTAGTATGCTTGCATAACATTTTGTGAAGGGACATCAGTGAGGGCAACAGCAGCCTAATCTGGTAGTGGCCGGAGAGCAGATTTCCGAGGTTTTGGTAGCCACAAAATAAAAAACCCTCAGAGTTGAATCCGAAGGGTTTGTGGTGGTGATGAGTGGAATCGAACCACCGACACAAGGATTTTCAGTCCTTTGCTCTACCAACTGAGCTACATCACCAGAGCCGTTTAACGTGGTGCAAAAGTATATTTTAAATATATCTTCAGCAAAAAAGTTTACAAAAAATAGTCGCAGTTTAATTTGCCAGCCGTTTTTATCCGTAGACCGGGTAATGCCGGGGGCAGCTATCAAAACAGTAAATCCGTTAACTATGAACTACTTGAGTCAGGTTTTCTTTCTGATCTGTCTGGTGGCAGCCGGCTATTTTCTCTACCAGCGGATTCGGTTTATCATTAGAAACATCAAACTAGGCAAGAGCGAAGACCGCAATGATCAGCCGGTACGCCGGTTCAGCCGGATGGCGCTTTTCGCTTTAGGGCAAAAAACCATGTTTGATAAGCCGATTGTCGGCGTGATGCACTTTATCATTTACCTCGGCTTTGTAATCATCAATATTGAGATTCTGGAAATTATTCTGGATGGCCTGCTGGGTACCCACCGGCTGTTTGCCCCCTACCTTGGCGGACTGTATCCGGTGCTGATCAGTTTTTTTGAATTACTGGCAGTGGGCGTAATTGTGACATGCGTAATCTTTCTGATCCGTCGCAACGGCCTCAGGCTGCGCCGGTTCTGGGCCTACGAAATGACCAGATGGCCCCGGGCAGATGCCAACCTGATTCTTGTACTCGAAATCTTACTGATGGTAGCCTTTCTCACCTGGAACGCCGCCGATGGAGTGCTCCGCAGCCGGGGGGTTGGTCAGTATGCAATGTCCAACGGCGGGCCGTTTCTGTTCAGTCAGTTTCTGGCACCGTTGTTTGAAGGCTGGTCCGCCGGAGCCCTGATCATTTATGAGCGGTTTGCTTGGTGGTTCCATATCATCGGTATTCTTGGCTTTTCCATCTACGTAACCTATTCCAAGCACCTGCACATTGCCCTTGCTTTCCCCAACAGCTACTACGCCCGTCTGGAGCCGAAAGGCGAGTTCCGGAACATGCCCGTGGTCACCAACGAAGTAAAGTCCATGCTGGGCATTCCGGCTGATCCGGTACCGGAAACGGCGGCTCAGGTAAATACGGAGACTACCGGTCGTGCTCCGGACCGGTTTGGTGCCAAAGACGTAAACGACCTCACCTGGAAAAACCTGATGGATGCCTACACCTGCACGCAGTGCGGCCGCTGTACGGAAGCCTGCCCGGCCAACATCACCGGCAAAATTCTTTCACCCCGCAAGATCATGATGGATACCCGTCAGCGGATGGAGGATGCAGGCCATAGTCTGGACAAGGGTGGTCCTGGGCTGGAGGATGGCAAGGGCCTGCTCGACGATTACATTACCCGCGAGGAACTGCTGGCCTGCACCACCTGCAACGCCTGCGTGGAAGTCTGCCCGGTGAGTATCAATCCGCTCGACATTATTATGGACCTGCGCCGGTACATGATCATGGAAGAATCCAAGGCACCGGCGGCATGGAACGGCATGTTTTCCAATATTGAAAATAACATGGCACCGTGGAAGTTCTCACCAGCCGACCGCTTCAACTGGGCCGATAAACTGAAGGAATCCAACGAAGCGTGACAGTTGAGACAGGAGACCAGAATCACTGCCTGTTAACGGGTATTCTGCCGAACCTGTATCCAGGCATCTTTGCCAGTAGCGTTAATACACCAGAGATTTGGGCTCTTTCTCATATCTCCTATCCAATATCTAAAGTCTGATTATATGTATCAAGTACCAACCATGGCTGACCTGATGGCAAAAGGCGAAGAGCCTGAAGTGCTGTTCTGGGTAGGCTGCGCCGGTTCGTTTGACGACCGGTACAAGCGTGTCACCATTGCTTTTGTAAAAATTCTGAACAAGCTGGGGATAAAGTTTGCCGTATTGGGCACAGAAGAAGGTTGTACGGGTGACCCGGCGCGGCGGGCCGGTAATGATTTCCTGTTCCAGATGCAGGCACTGACCAACATTCAGGTGCTGAACGGATACAACGTGAAGAAGATCGTAACCGCCTGTCCGCATTGTTTCAATACAATTAAAAACGAATACCCCAAACTCGGCGGCAGCTACGAAGTGATTCACCACTCCACCTTTTTGCAGCAGCTCATCAACGAAGGGCGCATCAAACTACAGGGCGGCGGCGAATTCAGGGGAAAGCGCATTACTTTCCACGATTCCTGCTACCTGGGCAGGGCCAATAATATTTACGAAGCGCCGCGCGAAGTGCTGGCTGCGCTGGACGCTGATCTGGTAGAAATGAAGCGCAGCCGCCGCAACGGATTGTGCTGCGGAGCCGGTGGCTCTCAGATGTTCAAGGAAGCCGAGCCGGGTGACAAGGAAATAAACGTAGAACGGACCGAAGAAGCCCTGGCCACCGGAGCCACCACCATTGCAGTGGCCTGTCCGTTCTGCATGACCATGCTGACCGACGGGGTGAAAAACAAGAACCGGGAAACGGAAGTGAATGTATACGACCTTGCCGAACTGATTGACAAATCTTTGGGCAATGGACGGTGAACAATTTCCGGCCCGTTGGATGTTTTAGGGTAAGGTTATAAATTGTCACTTCTAAAAATACTTATCGGTATGTACGTTCCTTTCCATCAATTACCGGACAGTGCCCGGGTCTGGATTTACCAGTCGGCCCAGCCTTTCACTCCTGACCGACAGGCAGAACTGGCGGCGGTTCTGGAAGATTTTACGTCTGGCTGGGAAAGCCACGGAATTCCGCTGCATGCTTCTTTCCAGATCCGGTTCGGTCACTTTATTGTACTGGCCGTAGACGAAGACTATAAAGATGCCAGCGGCTGCTCTATTGACAAGTCCGTCCATTTCCTGCAGGAACTGCAGAACCGGCTGGGCCTGAATTTATTTGACCGTTCGCGGCAGGCTTTCCTGGCGGAAGATCAGGTGCAGTTTGTGGAGGTAAAGAGCCTGAAGCAGGAGGTGCAGGCTGGAAAGATCACGCCGGAAAGCTTAACCTTCAACAACTCGGTGGCTACCGTTGGCCAGTTGCGGGACGGCTGGCTGCTGCCGGCAAAGGAGTCGTGGCTGGCGCGGTATTTCCGGCAAGTGCCACAGGTTTAAGCAATACAGCTAATAAGCCGGAGAATCAGATAAGTCATCACTTTTGGCCCGCCCCCATGCGGGCCATTTTGGTAACTGGCTCAGGAAAGCAGAGAAGGTAAGACCGGTTAACTTTTCGCGGCAAAAGCTATATAAAAATTCGTGTTTTTATCGTTACATTACGGATTAAGCCCGTTTATCAATCATTATGAATACCCATCGTCTATTCATTGCCTGCCTGCTGGGTCTTTTCCTGGCGGGCTGCAATTCTGCCTTGCAACTCTATAAGAAGGGGGAAAGAAGGTCTAAGGCCGGCGAGTACCAGGTTGCCCTTGATCTGTACCAAAAGTCGCTGGCCAAAAACCCCAATTTTGCTCCGGCTCAGGTAAATTCCTCAGTAGCCGCTGCTTATCGGTTGTCTAACCGGATCAAAGAGGCCGCTCCGTTTTACCAGGCAGCCATTGCAGCCGGCAACAAGGAAGATTCGGTTATGTTCTATTACGGATATGCCCTGAAAGCGCAGGGAAAATACAAGGAAGCAGCCGCGCAGTTTGAGCAGTATCTGAAGTCTACCCGCAATGTGCATCGGAAGAACCTGGCCAAGCGGGAGATTGAAAATCTGCCCCTGATCGAACAGATGGCGGGAGAAAAGACTTTCTACGAAATCGGCAATGTAAGTGCATTGAATACCACGGCGGCCGAGTTTTCGCCGGTAGTGCAGAACGAGGAATTCATATTCACCTCATCCCGCAAAAACATGGTATACAAGGCCAATGGACTGGGCATGCTTGGCCTTTACAAATCCAGATTTTCCGGCGACAGCATTCAGGGCAACAGCATTGAACTGTTCAGCGACCAGCTAAACGTGAGCAATGTGAATGAAGGCACGCCCACCTTTTCCAAAGACGGCAAAACCATGATTTTTGCCCGGGGCAACGTGGGTGGCCGCGTCAAGGTCAACAAGCCTACGGATGTAAACCTGTATATCTCCCGGTTCAAGAACGGCCAGTGGTCGGAGCCCGAAATGCTGCCGCTGAGCAAACAGGAAAAACAGGAAGCCTGGGATGGTGCACCGGCCCTGTCCACGGACGGCAAAACCCTCTACTTTGCCTCCAACCGGGAAGGCGGCCTCGGTGGGCTCGACATCTGGCAGGCCACTGCCGATGGAAGTGGTCGTTTTGGCCGCGTCCGCAATATGGGTTCCTCCATCAATACACCAGGCAACGAAATTTTCCCTTACGTATCCGACGACGGCCGGCTCTTTTTCTCCTCCGACGGACATCCCGGCCTGGGCGGACTCGATTTGTTCGTAGCTACGCGTTCAGCTGGTGAAGTTGCTGTGCGCAACATGGGCATACCTTTGAACTCTACCGCCGACGATTTCGGCATTATCTTCAAATCGTCCGTTGCCGGCTATTTTTCCTCCAACCGCGAGGGGGGCGCTGGTGATGATGACATTTATTACTTTGAAGACAAGAAACCCGATTATAAAATTGTAAACTACTACCTGGCGGGTAAAACCGTAACCAGAGGCGGTGGTCAGGAGGCAGCTTTGGGCAGTACCAAGATCCGCATTATGGAGGGCGACAAACAGGTCAGTGAAACGACCACCGGCCCGGATGGTACTTTCAAGATCAAGGTAAAGGAGAGTCAGAACTACACCATCATTGCGGAGAAGCCTGAATACCTGATCCGGCGGGAGTTTTTCTCCATGTCCGGCAAGTCTATTCCCCAAGAGCAACTGGTGAAGCCCGTAACTGATACCACATATAACATTACCATTCCGCTGGAGAAGCCGGAACTGAACAAGGTGTTTGTGGTGGAAAATATCTATTATGATCTGGACAAAGACAATATCCGCCCGGATGCCGCCGAAGAACTGGATAAACTCGTTGATTTCCTCAAAGATAACCAGAATATTTCCGTGGAACTTGGCTCCCACACCGATGCCCGGGCAACGGATACCTACAACCAGGACCTTTCCCAGCGACGGGCTGAATCGGCGGTAAGGTATCTGATCGAGAATGGCATTGAAAAAACCAGAATCATAGCCAAAGGATACGGTGAAACACAACTGATTGAGAAACAGGCTCAGTCGGAAGAGGAGCACCAGCGTAACCGTCGGACAGAGATAAAAATCACCGGAATCAGGTAGAAACCCGTCAATACCAAAAAGGAGCCGGAGGCATTTTGCTTCCGGCTTTTTTACCTTATCAGTAAAAAAACCAAATAAAGTCGAAGGAAACTTTCCTTTCAGAAGAATAAATAGTCTTATAGGAAGAGCTTACCGGAATTTTTCGTAAAATTCGGAAAATTTATTTTCGTAAACCACACTCCAGATGTCAGATCAACAACAAAAGGATAATATGTCGAGGCGTTCCTTCGTAAAGGGAACCTCGCTGGCTGCTGCTGCCTTTACCATAGTCCCCCGCCATGTGCTGGGTGGACCGGGATTTACCGCGCCAAGCGATAAGCTGAACATTGCCGGTATCGGAGTTGGTGGTATGGGCCGGGCTAACCTGTTAAATCTCACCAGCCAGAATATTGTCGCCTTCTGTGACGTAGACTGGGACTATACCGGCAAAGCCTATGACCGGCTGGATGCTGACGTGCAACGGGCTCAAACCCGGATTGGCGAAGCCAAAACCGACCAGGACCGCAAGTCAGCAACTGACCAGATGCAGAATGCCCAGCGGCTTAAGGAGCAATATGCAAAGGCCAAAAAGCATACGGATTACCGTAAAATGCTTGACGAGCAGAAAGACATTGATGCAGTCGTAATTGCCACACCTGACCACCTTCACGCCGTGCAGGCCGTTGCGGCCATGAAAATGGGCAAGCATGTATACGTGCAGAAGCCACTGACCTATACTGTGCAGGAAGCCCGTGAACTGACCAATCTGGCCAGGAAAATGCCCAAAGTGGTGACGCAGATGGGCAACCAGGGCCACTCCAGCGATGATGCCCGGCTAATCAATGAAATCATCCAGAGCGGCATGATCGGTGAAGTACGGGAAGTACACGTATGGACCAACCGTCCCATCTGGCCACAGGGCGTTGATATGCCTATGGATACTCCTGCAATGCCCTCGACCCTGAACTGGGATATGTTTCTCGGCCCGGCTCCGCAGCGGGCTTACAACCCGGCCTACACTCCGTTTAAGTGGAGAGGATGGGTAGACTACGGCGTTGGGGCACTGGGCGATATGGGAGCCCACCTGATTGACCACGTGGTATGGTCATTGAAGCTGGGTGCACCGTCAGCCATTGAAGCGTCGTCTACCCCATTCGGCAAGCGAAAGGATGCCGACGGGAAAGTAGTGAAGGACGCTGCCGGGAAAGACATACTTGAATCGTACCCGCTGGCGACTGTTGTGTACTACGATTTTCCGGCCCGGGAAAGCATGCCCGCCGTGAAAGTGACATGGTACGACGGGGGGCTGCTGCCACCCAAGCCGGAAGAAATGGGCGATGAACCTGTTGACAAAGGAGGTGGCGTATTGTATATCGGCAGCAAAGGTAAACTCATGCACGGCACTTACGGCGCTAAACCTACCTTACTGCCCCGTTCTCTGATGAAGGATTTTAAAGCGCCGAAGCAGACCTTCGCCCGGATTGCAACCACCCATGAAATGAACTGGGTCAATGCCTGCAAGGACAATAAGGTGAAAGCCACCAGTCCGTTTGAATATGCCGGGCCGCTGACGGAAACGATGATACTGGGAATGGTTGCCCTGCGTACGCCCGGCCAGAAGGTGAAGTGGGATTCGGCTAACATGGTGTTCCCCGACAAACCCGAACTGAATCAGTTTGTAAAACGCGAATACCGCCAGGGATGGGCATTACCTCTGTAGGCGGGTTCCTGAACCTGAATCAAGAAAGAGATTACAGCAAAATACAACAAAAAAGCGCCAGAACATCTCTGGCGCTTTTCGTTTGTGCGGGTATAGATGTTATACGTCGGCAGCGAAATTCTCAACTGCTTCTGTTGCTTCTTCCGGAGTAAGCGGCTCAATCGGAAGATCGGCGCCGGATTTCACCCGGTCACGGATTTTTTTCTCGATTTCAGTAGACAATTCAGGATTATCCAGCAGCAGATTCTTCACGGCATCGCGGCCCTGACCAATCTTGTTGCCACTATACGAGAACCATGAACCAGACTTCTTGATGATTTCAAGTTCCACGCCGAGGTCAATGATTTCGCCTACTTTAGAGATACCTTCACCGTACATAATGTCAAATTCCACCACTTTAAAAGGAGGCGCTACTTTGTTTTTCACCACCTTCACTTTGGTACGGTTACCCACTATGTTGTCGGCACCCTCCTTGATCTGACCGATCCGGCGGATATCCAGACGTACAGAAGCGTAGAATTTAAGTGCATTGCCACCGGTAGTGGTTTCAGGATTGCCAAACATCACCCCGATTTTCTCGCGGAGCTGATTGATGAAGATGCAGCAGCAGCCGGTTTTGTTGATGGTACCGGTCAGCTTCCGGAGGGCCTGCGACATCAGGCGGGCCTGAAGACCCATTTTGCTCTCACCCATCTCGCCTTCCAATTCCCCTTTAGGTACCAGGGCAGCAACGGAGTCAATTACAATGATATCAATGGCACCGGAAGAAATCAGGTTTTCGGCAATTTCAAGCGCTTGCTCGCCGTGATCCGGCTGGGAAATCAGCAGGTTTTCGGTGTCAATTCCCAGTTTCTGGGCATAGGCTTTATCAAAAGCGTGTTCGGCATCAATAAAAGCAGCGATACCGCCGGCCTTCTGAGCTTCTGCAATGCAGTGCAGGGTCAGCGTGGTTTTACCGGAAGACTCAGGACCGAAGATCTCGATCACCCTGCCGCGCGGTACGCCGCCGACACCAAGAGCAATATCAAGGCCCAGTGAACCCGTTGAGATAGCTGGCACGTCGCTCACCTTGTTGTCGCTGAGCTTCATTACTGTGCCCTTGCCATAGGTCTTGTCCAGCTTTTCGATAGTGGTTTGTAAGGCCTTTAGTTTAGCAAGTCTGGCATCGCCGCCGGCGTTTGCTTTTCCGTCTTTTTCTTTGTTGTCAGCCATGTTTGATTGAAATCTGTATAGATTATTGAGGTATGAAGTTACGCATTTTTACACACAAGAACAGGTAACTCCGGTAATTTATCTCTCATTTCCGAACCCGTAAAGAGCTAAAGTTCTAATTTTGACGTTATTGAAAAATGCAACGTTTCAGGCTGTGATCAGGAAGGTTTTTCTCGTTTTTCTGCTCGTTTTAATGGGTTTGGTTCTCTGGCAGTACCGCCTGGTGGAGTACGGAATTTCGCAGGCCTATGGTCAGCTCAGGATCATCCGGAACGCCCGTCCGCTGGAAGAATACCTGACTGATCCCACCTTTCCCGACTCGCTGAAGCAGAAGCTGGTGCTCATCCAGGAGATACGGCAGTTTGCGGTTGACTCCCTCGGCATCAACGAATCTGACAACTATACGACTGTATTTAATCAGCAAGGCAAACCGGTGCTATGGATTGTGACGGCCAGCCCGCCCTATAGGCTTGAAGCCCTGGAGTGGAAGTTTCCGCTGATCGGCTCGTTTTCCTACAAAGGCTTTTTTGATTACCAGCGGGCAAAGCGGGACGAAGCCGTGTGGAAGGAGCAAGGCATGGATACGGAAATTGACGAAATATCCGGCTGGTCGACGCTGGGCTGGTTCAAAGATCCCATTCTCACCAACTGGCTGAGCCGCTCGGAGGGCCAACTGGCCAACCTGATCATCCACGAACTTACCCACGGCACGCTGTACGTGAAGAACAACGTGGAGTACAATGAGAATCTGGCCAGCTTTGTCGGCGACCACGGGGCTACTCAGTTCCTGACCGTAAAGTACGGCAGGCATTCGCAGGAGTTCCGGCGGTACGAAGAAGGAAAGGTATTCCGGGAGAAATATTCTGAACACATTTTGCGCGGCTCCCGCCAGCTTGACAGCCTCTATATGACCTTTCTGCCTCATTTTACACCGGCGCAAAAGGATACTTTAAAATACTCCCTTATCCGGCAGATCATCCGGTCGGCGGATACTCTATCTGTCAATGGCAAGCCACGCCGCTGGAAATGGAAAGAACCCTTGCCCAATAACACATACTTTCTGGGGTACGTCCGCTACCGGGCGAAGCAGAATCAATTCGAGGAAGAGTTCAGAACCAGGTTTAGCTCCGATTTCAGGAAGTATCTCACTTACCTGAAGAAAACCTATCCCTCATTGTAGTAAAATCCTTGTCAGGTGAAGGTTTGGTTGCAGGCAACTGTTCCGAGGGTCTGAATACCCGGCCGGATATTCAGAATGTCCGTGAGTTTTTCATTCTCAGGTGCAACCATTGGGTATAGTTTAGGTGTCAATTGGGAGAATACTCCCTTCAGGGCTGATCAGACCATACAAAATCATCTAAGGATTACGTCACAACTTGCCGGAAAACAAAAGAGAACGGATGCCATTGCTCAAAGCGAAGGCATCCGTTCTCTTTTGACAGGTTAGGTAATTCTCTGCACATGCGGTTGCAAAATGCTTGCTCACCAATCCTTACGGGTATGAGCAGCAGACTGCGCCCGGATCAGATAATTCCGGTGTTGTAATCTTATATAAAAACGGGGCGTAGTCTTTACCTGCCGTTGCTTTTTATGCATTACGCCTGTTTGGTACCGCTACTCTTCATCAGTCCGATTCCGGAGCTAAAGAAAATAAATCCCAGAATACCGAATATCCAGGGGCTTTGCGCAGTTACATTTTTACCGAAAATGCCAAACAACCCGATGCCTAAGCCAGTGGCACCCATCAGGACCAGAACAATTCCCAAAATACTTTTTGCGCCCATAGTCACCCAAAAAATTTGTTTTCAGGCATTTACGGGAAACAAAAGGAGAAAGTTAAAGCTTAACTGACTTGAGCCGGCCTGATGCTGCTCCCTTTTCCCGGATTTATCAGGGAAAAGGAGCCGATACTCTGCATATTTTTTTGCAACTCTCAGGTGGAAACTGCCCGCCGGTAGAGAAAAGCCGGTAAAGAAAATATAAAAGGTTATAAATCAACGGAAGCAGTTCCGGAGAGAGATAAACCGGGATGTCCGAAACATGCCGCGAGTAGAATAGTTCAAGTTTATATTGGATTAATTAAATAGAAAAGTACGAGAAGTTGCGGAAACTCGTGATACTTTTGCACCCCTGCTACCTGGCAGCAGCTGCATCGCGTAGACTTATCACAGCTTCTGCCGTTGAAGATACAAGTACCAACAATCCTTCCCCGGAATGATTACGGCAGAAATGCAGACCAGTAAAGGCGTAATGAAAGTTATGTTCTTTGAGGAGGATGCTCCCGGGGCGGTCCGGAATTTTATCAGGTTGGCAGAAAGCGGCTTTTACGACGGACTTACCTTTCACCGGGTCATTCCGCACTTTATCATTCAGACGGGTGATCCTTCCGGTACTGGTGCCGGTGGACCCGGCTACACCATCAGGAGTGAAGTAACCGGCAGCCGGCAGTACCACGAAAGAGGTATACTGTCAATGGCGCTGGAAGGCAGCCGTACCAGTGGTTCGCAGTTCTTTATCTGCTGCAACCGCCTGCTGACTGCCCACCTTGACCGGGTGCATACGGTTTTTGGTAAGGTGATCGAGGGTCTGGAGATCATTGATAAAATCGAGGCAGGTGACCTGATCAGAAAAGTAGTTATCCACCGGATTGGCGGGCTGGGGGTAGATGGATATACACAATTCGAGTTATAATGTGGATAACTGTGTGGATAACATGGACGGGCAGTGGATAAGTGGGTGGAAATTCTGTTGAAAACTAAATTGTCTGGTGCATAGTCCGGATGAACGTGTATTCTTTATTTTTGAATGGTTGCCTTTTGTAACGTAGACCTGTTATATGGAATCCAGAAACCCCCTGAAGAAAGTATCGACTGATCGTGCTGGCGGGCTCAACCGTACAGGCGTACCCCGTTTCCTGGATGCTGGTTTGGGCAAACTGCCTCCGCAGGCGCCCGATCTGGAAGAGGCGGTCCTTGGTGCATTGATGATCGAGAAAGATGCACTGACGGCAGTAATTGACATTCTCAAGCCCCTTTCTTTTTACAAAGATTCGCACCGCGAGATTTATCAGGCGATTCTGGATTTATTTGCCGAGTCGCAACCCGTTGACTTGCTTACGGTCACCCAGCGGCTCCGGACCAGCGGGAAGCTGGAGGTTGCCGGCGGGCCGTTTTATGTAGCTACGCTGACAGAGCGGGTAAACTCAGCTGCCAACATTGAATTTCATGCCCGTATCGTGGCGGAGCAATCCATCAAGCGGGAACTCATATCCGTTGCCTCCGAAATCCTGCGTGATGGCTACGAAGATACCACCGATGCCCTGCAACTGCTTGACAAGGCGCAACAGCACCTGTTTAATGTTTCCGAATCCAATATCCGGAAGAGCGTAGCCGATATGCGGTCCCTGATGCAGCAGGCCATCAAGGAACTGGAAGCCAAGAAAGATCACAAAGACGGCCTGACGGGGGTGCCTTCCGGTTTCACCGCCCTGGACCGCGTTACTTCCGGCTGGCAGAAATCTGACCTTGTCATTATCGCCGCCAGGCCTGCGATGGGAAAATGCCTTGGTAAGGGTACTAAAGTGCTGATGTTTGACGGCACGTTGAAAAAGGTGGAAGACGTGCAGGCCGGCGATTTACTGATGGGTGATGACTCCACGCCGCGCCGGGTGCTGTCCATTGCCCGAGGCCGGGAACGCATGTACTGGGTCCGCCAGAACAAAGGCATGGACTACCGGGTGAATGAAAGCCACATCTTGTCGCTGAAGCGCAGCCGCAACGAAGGACTGCACGCCCATGGCGACGTGCTCAACATCACCGTAAAGGATTACCTCGGGAAATCGACCAAGTTCAAGTCAAACTACAAAGGCTATAAGGCAGCGGTTGAGTTCACCGAGAAAGAAGTCTCGATTCATCCGTACTTCCTCGGCCTTTGGCTCGGCGACAGGCACAACTACAGTTCCCGTATCACCACCCAGGACCGGGAAGTGATCAACTACATGCATACGTACGCCGATGAGCTGGCCCTGGAACTGGTCGAGTACACCCAGGAAAATAAATGCAACAACTACGCCATTACCAAAGGCTTGCGTGGGGGCCGCAACTTCTTCTCCATCCAGGACGAATTGCGGAAACTGAACGTGATGCAGAACAAGCACATCCCGCAGGTGTACTTGTCTAACTCTACCCGCAACCGCCTGGCCTTGCTGGCCGGCCTGATCGACTCAGATGGTCATTACCTGGAACAGTCGAACGGCTATGAAATCACCCAGAAGAACCGGCACCTGGCCGAACAAATCAAGTTCATGTGCGATTCGATCGGTTTCCGCACCTCGCTGATCAGCAAAAAGGCGATTATTTCATCCATTGGGTACGAGGCCGAAGTGCACCGGGTACGGATTTACGGTGACATTGACCGCGTGCCGGTACGCATCGAACGCAAAAAAGCGAAGCCCTACACCAACAGCCGATGCTGGCAGATGACCGGCATCCAGGTGGAGTTTGACAAAGTGGATGACTATTACGGCTTTGAGATCGACGGGAACCGACTGTTCCTGCTCGAAGACATGACCGTGACGCACAATACGGCGTTTGTGCTTTCCGCCCTGCGTAATGCGGCGGTGGAATTCAACATGCCCGCCGCGATATTTTCCCTCGAAATGTCGGCGGTGCAGCTGGTCAACCGCCTTATCTCGGCCGAGGCCGAACTGGAAAGTGAAAAAATCAAAAAGGGCAACCTGGCAGCCTACGAATGGGAGCAGTTGCACGTGAGAATCCGCCGTCTGGAGGCCGCTCCCATTTTCATTGACGATACACCGGCGCTTTCTATTCTGGAACTGCGGGCGAAGTGCCGCCGCCTGAAGCAGCAGCACGACATCCAGCTGATCATCATTGACTACCTGCAACTGATGTCAGGCGACGCAGCAGGCAAGGGAGGCGGCAACCGCGAACAGGAAATTGCCTCCATTTCCCGGGCCCTGAAAAATATTGCCAAGGAACTGAACGTACCCGTTATTGCCCTTTCTCAGTTGAGCCGTGCCGTTGAAACGCGGGGTGGCGACAAGAAGCCCCAGCTCTCCGACTTACGGGAATCGGGCTCCATCGAGCAGGACGCCGATATGGTTATGTTCCTGTACCGTCCGGAATACTACGGGATCACGGAAGACGAAGGTGGGCACTCCACGTCCGGTGTGGGAGAGGTAATCATTGCCAAGCACCGGAATGGCTCCCTTGATAATGTTGCCTTACGCTTCATCGGAAAGTACACCAAGTTTATGGATCTTGAGGGCTCTGACTTAGGCGGATTCGGTGCACTGCCCGGCCCGGGCGGCATCCCGCAGGAGTTCGACGAGCCGGGCACCATCAGGTTGGGTAGCCGGGCCAACACCCTGCCACCGGCCATCAATTCACCCGAAGACGAACTGCCGCCGTTTTAGTAAAAGTTATTGAGTTATTGAGTTATTGAGTTATTGAGTTATTGAGTTATTGAGTTATTGAGTTATTGAGTTTCTTGCCCTGAATGACTTTCAGACCTGAAACTGAACAGCCATCCGGCTCTTTAACTCAATAACTCCTCAACTCCCAAACTCCTCAGGCCCCAAATCCCTGACCTCCCTTCCTGCCAACATTTTACCGGCTCCACCGGTTAGAGAAAGTACGTTGTCGTATATTCGCAACGCAAAGACAATGAGGCAGACAGAAAATCCTTCCGTAGTACCATATAAGGGACAGGCTACCGGCAAAAAAGAGCAGGTTGCTGCCATGTTCGATAATATTTCCCCCCAATACGATTTTTTAAACCGGGTATTGAGTTTCGGAATAGATATATACTGGCGGAAGCGGGCAATCAGATTACTGAAGCCCCACCAGCCGGGAAAGATTCTCGATATTGCCACCGGAACGGGTGATTTTGCCATTGAAGCACTTTCACTGAAGCCGGAAAAAATCATCGGGGTTGATATTTCCGAAGGGATGCTGGCCATTGGCCGGGAGAAGATCCGGCTGAGGAAATTAACCGACCGGATTGAGCTACAGCCAGGCGATTCGGAAAAACTGACATTTCCGGATAATTCTTTTGATGCTGTGATCGTTTCTTTTGGCGTAAGGAACTTCGAAAATCTGGCAAAGGGATTGGCCGACATGCAGCGGGTATTAAGACCTGGAGGCATGTGTGTGGTACTGGAATTCTCCAGGCCCCGGAAATTTCCTTTTAAACAATTTTATCACTTTTACTCGCACCAGATCTTACCTTTGGTCGGCAAGGCAGTATCTAAGGATGATTCTGCTTACCGTTATCTGCCAGAGTCAGTACAGGCTTTTCCGGATGGAAAAGACTTCCTCAGCATTCTGGAAAAGGTAGGATTTACGGCTACACAATGCATACCTCTCACGTTCGGCATCTGCTCCATTTACACGGGAAGAAAGTAGCTTTCACGCTGGCTGCTTTTCTTTGCGTTACTTATTTTCTTTCTCCCACAGCTCAGGCTCAGGAGAAGAAGCGGAAAAGCCTGTACTCAGTCCATCTGTCGGATTACGACGACCGGCCGCTGCATTACGGCTTTTTTCTGGCCGGGCACTATGCCCAGTTGAAACGAAACTACTCCCAGTCTTTTGTAGATGGCCGTGATACGGTTTTTGCCGTTAATCCCCGCGGCGCACCGGGTTACGGTATTGGCTTTATTGTCAGCTACGCCTTTGACCCCCAGTTTGACATTGCCCTGCTGCCGTCCTTTGCCTACTACGAAAGAACAGTAGACTATCGGTTTTCCTCGGGCCGCAGCAACCCTCAAACCATAGAGTCGGGTTTTGTTGAGTTTCCGGTGCTGCTGAGGTACAAGTCCATACGACGGGGAAACGTACGGTCCTACATGCTGGCCGGCCTGAAGCCGGGCTTTGAAATAGGCTCCAATAAGAAAGACAAAGGCACCCTCGGGCTGCGGACCAACAACGTAGATCTGAGCGTGGATTACGGCTTCGGCTTCGATTTATTCTACGAATATTTCAAGCTTTCTCCGGAGATCCGGTTTTCCCACGGCGTTACAAACATGCTGGTCAGAGACGACAACGTGTACAGCAACTCCCTCCGGCGTCTTTCCTCGCATACAGTTTCCCTCTATCTCTACTTCTGAGGCCATCTGTTTCTTTCCCTGAGTAGTTTGGTTATATTGAAGGCTTAAAAACTTTGATCGGCTATCTTATGGCGAAAACGGCTTTTATTACGGGAGCTACCTCCGGTATCGGCAAAGCTACGGCGGTACTTCTCGCCCGGCACGGCATTAACCTCATCCTCTGCGGCAGGCGGGAAGATAAACTACAGGAACTGAAGGAGTCGATGGAGAAGGAAGTAAAGGTGCACACCCTTGCCTTTGATGTCCGCGAACGGCAGGCAGTTGAGCGGGCCATCGGCTCTCTTCCCACCCAATGGCAACAGATTAATTTTCTGATCAACAACGCCGGCAATGCTCATGGCCTTTCTCCCATCCACGAAGGTTCAGTGGATGACTGGGATGCCATGATGGACGGAAATGTAAAAGGGCTTCTCTACGTTTCAAAGCCAATCATCAGGGGTATGGTGGCCCGCCGCAGCGGTCATATTGTAAATATTGGCTCCATTGCCGGTAAAGAAGTTTACCCCAATGGCAATGTATACTGTGCTTCCAAACACGCCGTCGATGCACTTACAGAAGGCATGCGCCTCGATCTCAACCCGTACGGCATTAAAGTATCCGGCATTCATCCGGGGGCAGTTCAGACCGACTTTTCGGTAGTACGTTTCAAGGGGGATACCCAGCGGGCTGATCACGTGTACAAAGGGTACCAGCCCTTGGTGGCCGATGACATTGCCGACGTCATCTGGTACGTGATCAGCCAGCCGGCCCACGTAGTCATCGCCGATCTGGTGGTCATGCCAACCGCTCAGGCATCGGCAACGGTGATGCACAAGCAGGTATAGACAGAAATGCCCCGCAGGAGATTTCCTTCTGCGGGGCATTTCAGGCACTACAGTTGTAAAGTTTACTTTTTCAGCACCAGTACGGCAGCCGCGCAGTAATCTTTAGCACCTTCAAAGGAAAAGGTCAGGTAGTATACGCCGGTTGAGGAGCAGGTATAGCCAAGTCCCTGGCGGAATTTCTTGCTGGAGGCATCGTAGCTGGTACCGATCAGGTTCCGGTTGGAATCATACAGGTTGAGTACCACGCCCTTCAATTCGGGGTCCTTATTGGCGATATTGATCAGGTAAGTAGAGTTCTGCCGGAATATGTACGGAAACTCAATTTTGTCTTTCCGTCCGCCTTCTCCATCAATTTTATAGCTTTTCAGAAAGGTAGCCCCGTCGGGCAATCCGCTGATAATTTTTTCCGTAAATTTTTCTGCATCACACTGAGCATAAGCATCAGATAGACCCATGTAGCAAAAACCAATTATAATGGCTAGTGTACAAAGTATCTTTTTCATAATCGAAAGGGTTAAAAAAGTTCTTTGGAAGTTAGTTATTGAATGACCTGGTTTCTGATGGCAACGGTTTTGTTGAAGATATTGGAGATGTCTTCATCCGTCACGTTGATTTTACTGGTGCTATTGTCTACTACCATCATCACGCCATCCACTTCCTTCATGGTAGATTCCTTGTAAACTTTAGTAACCTCTACATTGTCAAAGCTTTTCTGCAGTTGGGTCAGTTCAGTAATCAACTTCTGAGTGTTGGGGTCTTCCCTGTAGAAGTCAAGTACCAGCAACAGTTGGTCAAGAATAATTTTCTGCTCACCGATTCTTTCTTTAAAAGAAGGATCAGAATGCTTCTTTGCGGTCTGGCAGGTCAGGTAGAGTGCTTCCAGCCAGCCGCCGGTAAGGATCAGGGCGCTGAGGTTAGCCCGGTCCTGATCCTGCAGGTGGCCGTTGATCTTTTCAAAATTCTGGGTAGTGATCAGGAGCAGGGAATCAAGATTGCTGCTGTTGGTGGCCAGCCGCTTGATGGTGTTAAAGTCAAAAAACTGTCCCAGATTCAGGCCGTGTGCCATATCCCTTACGGCATCCAGGTAATTGAAAGCGTCCTGCTTCTGGTCGTAGATATTGGCGTAGCCCAAGTCGGTGCTGTAAATTCCAAGATTAAGGGCACGCTTGAAGTTCGTATTGTAATTAGCGGCATGCCTGGTGGGGTTCAGGATCGTTTTGTCATAGGTAGCGCCCTGATCCTTGATAAGCAGCGAAATTTCAACGGGAGAGGGGATAGACTGTATAAAGTCTTTGATTACTTCTTTTGAAACCTGAGGCTTCTTCTGCTTCGCAGTGTTCTGCTGGTTTTCCAGAAAGGCTTGTTCGTTGGGATTTTTATCAGTATTGCAGGCCAGCATAGAAATTGCCAGAAGCCCTAAGTACATCTTTTTCATATCAAAAAGAATGAGATATTAATGGAATCAAAATAAGTGAGTAATAAGATGAATCTGTAGCAATTACTGGTCTGAACCTTACGCCTGAGATAATTAACCGCTTACTACTTTACTTTTGCGGGCAGGTATGGTAATGCGCCAGTTAATGGGCTTGATATTAATCCGTTGCCGCAGAGAGGTAAAGTCTGGCCTGGGAATCCGCCCGGAGGCTTTGCCGATGAATACAAAAAAGTTCTTGAAGGCTTCAAAATACAAAGTTACGTATAGCAGAGCCGACATGAGCCACACCACAATCAGGTTAAACCAGTAGGTATCTACCAACAGGCCAGCGAAGGATTTCCGGGGAGCAAGAAAGTGCGTCCGGTAGTTCAGCAGACCAGTTACATCAGCATCCTTGAAGACAGGATCTATCTGCTGCAACAGGCGTCCGTCGTATTCGATAATCCGGCTCTTGGTGCTGGTGTTTTTTACAAAATCCGCCAGTGATTCATTGTAGTAGCGGTTCTTATAAGCAGTCAGATTATAGTTCAGCGAAGGATCATTTTCAAAGAAGGCAATCATCTGCTCTTTCTGATTGTCTACGGTATTGAATTCGCTGATGTAATGTTCTTTCAGTCCCTCAAGGTACTTCCGGACCGTGCCGGCCATTTGTTTGCTGAAAGTTGAATGTGAGGCCAGTTCCTCGGGTTTAATCTCTAAGCCTTCCCGTACCGGTTCCTGCTCAATGGCATGTTTGATCATTGCCAGGTTAGTGGCTACGACGCCCTTGACGGAATCGTCGTTGCTTTGGTAGTTATTGGCGGTAAACTCCAGCCTTTCCAGCAGGGCCGGAATCAGGTACGTATGCTTGTAATAAGCTTCGCTTTGTCTTTTCTCGTAGTTGTAATAAGGCACCTGGTATCGGTTGTTCCGGAACTGATGCACGGCAAGCGCCTCAAAGCCCCAGCGGGTGGCGATCCCGTCGGCAATGATGGGTACTTCGCCTTTGGTACTGATCACGTTGTTGAGCTTATCAAAGCTGAACATCACGCCGCTCAGAATCATCTGTGGAATCAGAATCAGCGGAATGGTGATGTACACGGCTACCACTGAGCTGAAGGAGGCGGAGATATTCAGACCCAGCACGTTGGCAAAGCACGAACAGGTAAACAAAACAAACCAATAAGCCAGAGTCATCCCCTGTATTTCCAGAATCCAGTTGCCGATCACCACAAACGTGAGGGTCTGGATGGCCGAAAGGGTAAAGAGTATAATAAGCTTCGAGGACAAATAGCTGGTGCGACTCAGGTTTAAAAACGACTCCCGCTTTTGAATTTTGCGGTCACGGATGATCTCTTCGGCACTTACCGTGAGGCCCATAAACAGCGCCACCAGCACACTTACCAGAATAAAGGCCGGAATATTTTCATTATACCGGTATGAATATTCACCCGTTACGGGGTCATTCTGATAGCGCACCACAAAAGCCAGCAGCACAGCCAGCAGAGGCCCTTGCAACAGGTTGATCAGCATGTACTGGGTATTGCTGATCTTGGAGAGAAAATCACGGGCCGTAAAAATCGCCGCCTGCCGGATGCGGCTCGGCAGGCTGAGGGCCTTGGGCGGCGCCTCCTTTACAGGCTCCACATCTTCCGACTTGAAATATTGCAGGAATTTCTCATTCCACTGAGTAGGCGTAACCTTACGCTTGTTCGTAAACCGCCCGTATTCATCTACTACCTTTGCCTCAATGATGTTAAATATCTGCTCTGGATTGACGTTGCCACAAGTGTGGCACTGGCCTCGTTCGCTATCTACCTGATTTGTTGCTTTCTTGAAATAAACCACTGCCTCAACGGGGTTGCCGTTATAAATCGGGTAGCCACCGGTATCCAGCAGCAGCAGTTTGTCGAACATCTTGTAGATATCCGAAGAAGGCTGGTGAATAACCACGAAGATCAGTTTTCCCTTCAGCGAAAGTTCTTTGAGCAGGTCTATTACATTTTCTGAGTCGCGGGAAGAAAGACCGGAGGTAGGCTCATCCACAAAAAGTACGGCCGGTTCGCGGATTAGTTCCAAGGCAATGTTCAGTCTTTTGCGCTGGCCACCACTGATTTTTTTGTTGAGGACGTTGCCGACTTTTATATGTTTGATATGCTCCAGCCCGAGGCTTGCCAAAACCGCGGTAACCGTTTTTGCCAACTGCTCTTCGGCCATATCCTTGAAGCAGAGCTTGGCGTTGTAGTACAAATTCTCATACACCGTCAGCTCCTCGATCAGCAGATCGTCCTGAGCTACGTATCCGATCACCCCTTGTATTTCGTCCGTCTGCGTATGCAGGTTCATACCGTTGATCAGCACTTCTCCCCGGGAAGGTTTTTCGATACCGGCCAGTACGTTGAGCAGCGTAGTTTTACCAGCGCCACTGCCACCCATGATGCCGATCAGCCGCCCGGAGCCTTCCGCCAGATTGATATCGCGTAAGCCCAGCGCACCATTGGGGAAGCGGAATTCGATGTTACGCGCCTGAAAGGACAGTTTTACCGATTTGGCATCATCAATAAAAAGCCCGATCACATCGCTGTAGTAAAGCGGTGAGCTTTTGGGCATTTTAATAGTGCTGCCGTTTGAGAACAAGTAAACCTGATGGGGATTGATGATTAATCCGTTCAGCAGCAGGTCCTCGTGGCCATTGTACTTGACAAAGTACATATCCACGCTGCTTACATGCATGAAAAGTATCTCGTCGTTGAGGTTCTCAAGGCATAAATGCCGCTTTTCGCCGGATTGTACTTTTTGCGCTATCCCGTCTACCACAAGGAAACTGGGAGAGGCTGTCATCTCACCGCTCCTTGCTTTCAGTACAAAGCTTTCGATCAGGTGATACTCCTCCTGGCCAATGTTGAATACTTCGGAGACCGTGTCAATGATGCTCATTCGCTGGGAGGAGAAATTGCCGTCGGAACGCACCAATTCAAGCAGGCGGATCATTACAATAACCTTCTGCTTCTGGGTGAGGGTCTTGTTGATCTTCTTACAGATGGCAAGTGTTTTTACTGAATCCCTGACGGAAGTCAGTTTGGCCTCGCTTTTCTCCTCGGAACCATATCCAGCAAAGGCGTCATATAACTCAACGTACTCGTTTACAGAGTCTTGGTCGAGTTCCTGCCGAAAGAACCGGATAACAAAGGCACGTTCATTTTCAGTGACACCGCCGTCCTGTTTGGTGATAATGGCAAACAGTTGGGTCAGTGCCTTGAGTATTTCTTCACTCATGGCTCGTAAGACTTGCCGCCGGGGCGGTTTTTTCCAGTAGGATCAGGTAATGCACTGCCCGCACAGAGTTTGGATCTCTGCGGGACGGTAATCAACGGGCTGTCAAAGCAGCCGGATCAGTTAGTAGGTCTTGAATTCGAAAGGAACTTCTACCAGTTCCGAAAATTCACTGCCAGCCTCTTCCATGTCTTCGTCATCCTCATGATAGTACCAGGCAACGCTGGTGCCTGAAATAGATTCCAACTTACTCAGAATATCCAGTATAAGCTTGGAGGAAGCGGTGTTAAAGTATTCAAGTTTGAATACGAACTGCGTCTTGGCATTCGGGGAAGCAGAGTAGCGCCCCAGCCAGTCAAGCACAGGGCGGTAAAATTCAGCAGTATCTTCGGGCAGAGAACGTCCGGATATTTCAAAAATTCCGTTTGTGCGATCCAATATAATTTTCGGGGTGTCTTCGGCACCTTCCAGATTGATAATTTCCATGGGTAATAAGGCAATTAGGATTGATTACTCGTTATTTGATCCGCGTGAAATGGTGGTTTTCAGGGAGAAGAAAGAGATTTTGTCGTTCACCGGGTGAAAATCGTATTCCAGTTTCTGACCTGATTTACGGGCCATATCCACAAAGCCGAGACCTGCACCACCTTTATCCGACAGATCATTGCCCCGGGTAATAATCTCCTTGTAAAGGGTCTTCAGGCCATCCTTGTCAAGGCTGTTGATGTGGGCCAGCTTCTCGCTCAGCATCTCTACCTTGTCATTGGCAATCGGATTACCGGAAGTAATAATGTATTCATTATTGTGCTTACCGATCATGAATATGGCTGCGTTCCGTGCCTCCGGTACGGGTATTTCATCGGCGTGCTTGCAGATGTTCTGAAGGCATTCCACCATCACGTTGAATACTTTCCGCTTGATACTGGATTCCTCACCAACCGAATCCATGTTGCGTTCGGCCATGGATAATACTGACTTGGTAATTTCCTGCGTAAACTCCCCTTCATACACCAGAATGAGGTTCTTCTGGAGCATAATGGAATGCAGGTCATAAACATACTTCATATGGGGATTTGGTTTAATCATTGTTATCATGAGCAAAGGCTTTAGCAGAATGGTGCATTAAAATTTGATTCCGATCATCAGAACATCATCAGTTTGTTTGGTATCCCCCCTCCAGGCTTCGAACTCAGTGTCGAATACCACATGGATCTGATCCATATTCTTGTGGTGGTTGCCGGTGATAATGTCCCTGATGCGCTTGGGCGAGAACTTACGGTTTTCAGACCCGCCAAACTGGTCGGGGAAGCCGTCTGAGCAGAAGTAAGCTGCGTCGCCTTTGCTGATATCAATCCGGGTAGTGGTGAAATTGGTACGGCCCTTATACTGTCCGCCCCCGATGGGGAACTTGTCGCCTTTGATTTCGAGCAGTTCGCCGTTTTGCATAAAATAAAGCGGGCGGTGTGCTCCGGCGTAGCAAAGAGTGTTTTCCTTAAGATTGATCTTGCAGAGGGCAATGTCCATACCGTCGCGGGTTGAGTTGTCGGAGTTGTCTTGCCGCAGCGTATGGGTTACACCATAATCAAGCTGGTCCAGAATTTCGCCCGGTGTAAGGCCTTCCTTGCTGCCCACAATATTGTTGAGCAGGAAATAGCCGATCAGCGAGATCAGGGCACCGGGTACACCGTGGCCGGTACAGTCTACGGCGGCAATGTACAGGTCGTCGCCTTTCTGCATAAACCACGGGAAATCACCACTTACCACATCGCGGGGCTTGTACAGGATGAAAGCATCCGGGAACACCTGCCTGATGATCTCATTATCAGGCAGAATGGCTACCTGAATCCGCTTGGCGTAGTTGATACTTTCGGTGATTTTCCGGTTCTTGCTCTGGATTTCCAGTTCAGCCGTTTTCCGCTCCGTGATGTCGTGCGACACAAACAGCACTGATTCCACCAGACTCTGATCGTTATACTCCGGAATCGCATTTACCTGCATGACCCGGTTACCGGCTGCCGACGGGAAATCCATTTCGGCCGAAACTTTCTCCTGACTGGTCAGTACGGTTTGCAGAATGTTTTTCCAGTTCTGCACCACGGTAGGCTCCAGCGTGAGTTCATCCAGTTGCTTCTGGAAAAAGGCTTCTTTTTGCTGGCCGGAATAAGCTTCAATGATCGGATTGATGTAGAATACCTGCCCTTCCTTGTTGAAGCGGGTAATAAGATCGGGTGAATTTTCGGAGAGTGCCTGCATCTGACCCCGCATCCGCGATTCTTTCTCCGCTTTCCTTCGCTCTGTGATGTCGCGGGAATTGACCACAATGCCATTGATGGCGGGGTCAGTGAGCCGGTTAGTACCCGTAGCCTCCAGCCAGACTCGTTCTCCGTTCTGACAATTGTAACTGAACTGAATTGTTACGGACCGGTCAGGGTGCTGCACCAGGTCTTCAAACATCCGGTTCACTGATTCCACGCCCAGCGGGTGAACATTGACAATATCGTTGAGCCCGATCATCTCCTCAGGCGAATAGCCCAGAATGCGTTTGAGAGATGGACTGACGAACCGGATCGTGCGGCTTGAATCATAGATGGTGATGATCTCCGAGGCGTTTTCGAGCAGTACCTCCATCCGTTTCTGGGCGTGGTTTACCTGCTCGATCTGCTGCTCAAGCGCCTGATTGGTGCGCTTCAGTTCTTCCTGCGTAGCCTGCATTTCTTCGGCATTCTGCCGGAGCACTTCCTGCTGAATCTGCAGCTCCTCACTCTGCCGCTGCGACTGCTCGAGCAGTTTGCGGGTCGTTTCGTTTACTTTGATGTTAAATACCGTGCGGGCGATGATTTCGCTGACTTCGTTGATGAAGCGCACGTTCCGCGGGCTGAACTTTTCGAAGCCGGCAAATTCCATTACCCCGAATACCTGCTTCTCACTGCCCACTACTGTGATCAGCGGGACCACCAGTATGCACCTGGGACGGCGATCACCCAGCAGGCCCGAAGTGATGGTTACATAATTGTTGGGTATCTCGGTACGGAGCAGGGTATCCTGTTCAATAGCTGCCTGGCCTACCAGCCCTTCCGCAAAACGGAAGCGGGCCTGCAGGTACTTTTTCTTGTGGTAAGCGTAGCTGGCCGTCATTTCAATGACCGGCTGACTACCTTCCTCTTCATTCACTACGTAAAATGCGCCCTGAATCGCACCTATTTTATTGGTGAGGTAAGCGACTACGCGGTCTCCCAGTTCAGCCAGATTGTCGGTAGAGCGGAGAATGTCACCAATTTCGGCAACCCCCGTTACGATCCAGTTCTGTTCGTCGTCCCGTTTGGCAGCGGCCTGGATGCTGTCGCGCATGTTGAGCAGCGCCAGACCCAGCGTATCTTTATTACTGATGGGCTTGAAGTTGGCATCAAATTTCCCTTCCCCGATTTTATGGGCAAAGTCCGCCGTTCTCTTCAGACCCTCCACCAAGTGATTGACAGTGTCAGTCATTTCGCCCACTTCATCCTCAGACCGCTTCCGGATCTTTGCCGGTAAAACTCCCTCTTCCAGCAGCTTCATATTCTCTTTCAGGGCCAGCATGGGGCTGGTCAGGAGACGGGAGAAAATCAGTCCGACGATCAGGGCTACGGCCACGGTAAGCAGGCCCACGAAAACAAATCTGTTTCTGAACCGGGCAATGGAAGACATCGCTTCTGTGGCATCCATTTTTACCGCAATGCTCCAGGGCAGAAAAGATACCGGCCGCCACGCAACGAAAGTTGGAAAGCCGCGGTAATCCGTCACTTGGCTGTATCCCTTTTTGCCGTTCAGCGCCAGGCGGCCCATTTCACCCGTAAACCGGGCGACCTTTGCCTCACTTGCCTTATGACGCACAATGCTGAGGCAGGTAACCGCGTCGTCCTTCCCGGCAAACAGCATGGCCTCACCGGAGTAGCCTAAGCCGGCAGTAGCCTGCAACCCGGCCAATACCGGCTTCAGATCAATCTCTCCTACCAGAAACCCGGTAACCGACCCTTGCACGGCAGTAGCTGCCAGCAAGGTCTGCCGGCCGTTACGGACTGCCACCTGGCCAAACAGCAGATCTTTACCGGATCTGCGGAGTTCGGCCAGCAAGTCGGTGGCTTCTTTTTCCATGGCAGATCCAACCTGAATGCTTTCACTTCTTTCCGAAGCCCTGTAAAAAACTTTCCCGCTGGCGTCAGCCAGGTAGAGATTCTGAAGCTTGTAAGCCTGGCTAAGCGGAACCAGTAGTGGATCAACTTTGTCTTTAGCGGACTCGTACACCGGATGGCTTTCCGGGTTGCCATTCAGTGCTTCCATGTTTTCACGGAGCGCCGGCAGTTTCTGGGCAAAAAGCAACCCGGCCTGCACCTGTCCAAAAAAAGATTCTATTTCCTGAATCTTCAGGTCGGTGATCGTCGCCAGATTTTCCTGTGTCTTTTCTTCAGCCGTACGTTTGCCCAGATCAGAAGCTACAAATCCGATCAGCAGCACCGAAACAAGGACGATGCTTATTACCAGTGAAGTGATTTTGCCGCCAATCGTAAATTTTTTTACCATAAGTTTTACCTTTTTATACTCACCGGGTGAGTTAACCAGCACACATTAGGTTTGAAATCCAAAGTCATTATTCCTGCCACACCGCAGCTTCTTTCTCAGCCTGTTCGTGCAGCCGCTCTCCCAACAACCCGGCAACGGCTTGCAGATAGCTCTGATCCGCTTGGCTGAATTCCCGGAAGGAGGCTACTTCCAGCACCCCGGCAACCTGGTCATTGAACCAGACCGGCACAATGAACAAGGCATTCGGGGAGGCATTGCCCAGTCCGGAAAGAACCGTGATGTAACCTTCCGGTACGTTCCGGATATTGACAGATTTGCCTTCTTTAGCCACCTGCCCTGCCAGTCCTTCTCCGAATTCATACATCACCGTACGGCTCTCAGGCAGGCTGAGGGCATAGCCGGTCAGCAGCCTGATGGCGCGTTTTGAGTCGATTGAAGTAGCAGCATAAATGGCTGCCTGACAGGCTTCAAGTTCATCACAAACCACACTCAAAACCTTTTCATAGAAGAGGTTGGGCTTTGGAAAGCTATCACCGAGCAACGTCTCCACCGGCTGGACGCGTACCTGGTAGTCCTGCACCTGCTGGTCGGGCTGACTGGTGACGGCGGAATGCCGGATTTGTTCGGTTTCCTGCTGGTGCATAGAGGGACCAGTCAGTTGCTGCTGATATACCAGCAGCAGGATCGCAATCAAACCGACCGCGATTTCGAGTCCGGTTATAATGGCCGTCTCATTCACGGCTTGCCGGATTTGCTGCACCTGATCCGGATCAGAAATATGCAGGCCTGACGCGACCCGGTCTGAAGTGGTGTATTGAAAACAGGCTACGGCAATCATTCCTGTGATGAATAGGATAATGCAGGCAATGCTTGTTTTCTGGTACAATGACTTCATAAAATCTTCCTTCCGTTTTTTGTAGGTTTACTCATCGATCTGTTCAGGAATCGGTCTTACTTTTTCTCAGATCTTGATTTTCTTATGCAACTCCAGTAACAACTCCAGTATCTGCTGCGCACTCAGCACGTGGTCAATGTGCGTAACTTTCATCGCTGCCGCCGGCATGGTATCAATCATGCATTCAGACGGGTCCTGCACGATGGTGAGTCCGCCGCGGTCTTTGATGCGTTTCATGCCCAGCGCACCATCGCGGTTGGCTCCCGACAGCAGAATGCCGATCAGTTTATTCTTATAGACATAAGAGGCCGTTTCCAGCGTAATGTCAATGGAGGGCCGCGAATTATTTACCATTTCTTCCGTTGAGAGCGAAAAGGCATTGCCCAATTCTATGCACAGGTGATAATTGGAAGGAGCCAGGTAAATTTTCCCTTTCTTGATGCCATCCTTGTCACTGGGTTCCTCAATGGTGATACTGCTCTTGATGTTCAGGGCCTCCACAAAGCCGTGCCGGACGTGCTTGAGCCGGTGCAGGCACATGATCACCGGCAGATCAAAATCCGACGGCAGCCCGTTCAGGATCTTATTGATCACCTGAAAGCTACCGGCTGATCCTCCGATCACAATTGCCTTATATTGGTTATGTAAGTTGAATTTACTCATTCCAATAGCTGCCTTACCCCTGAAGGAGCGGCTTCAAAGGTTAGTCTTTTACCTTTTTGTAAATCTTTTCCTCGTTGTTGACTACGATGAATTTGTTGGCGATTTCACACCAGATCAGTGATTCCTTGGAGCCCACTACCAGATACCCATACTTGAACAAACTTTCATGAAACAGCTTCAGCACGTTGTTTTGCAGCGTCTGATTGAAGTAGATCATCACGTTGCGGCACAGGACGAGGTCAAACTTTGAGAAGGCGGCTCCGCTCACCAGATTATGTTCCCGGAAGGAAACATGCTCAATGAGCGATTTGTCCATCAGCACCTTCCCCTGCTCTTCACGGTAGTATTTATCAAGTGAGGCCTGCCCCTGAAAACGCACATAGTTCTTCTGGTTCAGCTCCATATTTTTGAGCGGATACACTCCTGATTTAGCCCTCTGGATTATATCGGCATCCAGATCAGTAGCGATGATCTTGCATTTATTCAGAATGCCCATTTCACGGAGCAGGATTGCCATGGAGAAAACTTCTTCTCCGGACGAGCAGCCAGCGTGCCAGATGCTGATGCTCTGGGTATTGAGTAGTATATTAGGCAATACGTGGTCCCGGAGTTCGCGCCAGAAAGAGGGGTCCCGGAACATCTCCGTCACGTTTACAGTCACTTCTGAAACAAATTCCTTTACAAAGCGGGGTTCATCCTGAAGCCGCTTGAGGAGCGCATCCACACTCGAAAATTTATAAAGTTCGAGTACCCGCTGGATTCTTCTCCGAAAGGAAGACATCGCGTAATTGGAAAAGTCGTAGTTGTACTTCTCTCTGATTACCTCCGTTAGCCTCCTGAGATCGGCTATCTCAACTTCATTCATAATAAAAGTGGGTAGTGAATTACCTTCTGGGTGCATATCCTACGGGTGAGGCAGTAGTAATGGTCAGGTCACTGAAGAATAGCTTTTGTGTAACCCGGGAAAGCGAAAATAATGTAATTGTGGATCGGTGCGGGAGTGTGTGTAGTTACTACAGGGGTGCAAACTGTAATTTATAGGAGTTATTTATCTGAATATAGCAGTAAAGCTGATAAATCAGTAAATATTTCTATAAAGTAACACAGGGTGCTATATAAGCTGATTGTAAGACCGGAATTTGTTCTGGCAGGCAGGCCTTATGGCAGATAAACACCTGTCAGGGTTCAATCAAGCAGCTTTTAACTTTGCCTCCCGTCCGGTTGGGGTCCTAAACTGCATTACGGCACCGGTGCAGCCGGCACAGTCCTTCAGTCCGCGCACCAGGCAAGCCCCCGGTCAGTCAGGTAACCACCCTCGCTTTAAACGCTTTAAACGTTCCTTTCGGCAAGGTAATGTATGTTGTAAAATAGTCCCGGTTGTGAAGCAGCCCGACCCTTTTTTATTTACTGATGCCGTGCCAGTACGGCTGTAGCCGGGAATCCGGAATGGCAAAAAGGCAATTGTGAGCGTTAAGGCGTAAATTGCCTTAATGTGTGGTATTCACCTGATTCTGGATAAACAGTCAAAGCTCCGTCCCGCTGCCGTTGTGCAGATGGCAGAGGCTACCACTCACCGCGGGCCGGATGCCTGCCAGACATATTTTGTCCCGACGCCGCGGCAGACACTGCTGCTCGGGCATAACCGGCTGAAGATTACCGATCTGCGGGACGAGGCCAATCAGCCGATGGCGACTCCCGGTGGACAGTACCGGCTCATTTTCAACGGGGCTATTTACAACTTCAGGCAGCTTCGCGCAAAGCTCTCCCGCAAGTACGCTTTCCGCACAGAGTCTGATACGGAAGTGCTGCTTTACTGGCTGGCTGAGCACGGGCAAAGCGGCCTCGCCAGCCTCGATGGAATGTATGCCCTGGCGTTCTACGACTGCGGCACGGAACAACTTCTGCTGGCCCGCGATCCCTGGGGCATGAAGCCACTTTTTTACTTTGAAAACCATCAGTACCTGATCGTTTCTTCCGAGATACGGGGTATTCTGGCCTCGGGCCTGGTCCCGAAGGAACCGGAACCCGGGCAGGTAAGCCATTACCTGCAGTTTAAGTTTGCACAGCGGCCGGGCACTTTTTACAGGAATATTTTTGAGCTTGAACCGGGAGGAGCATATTTGTCTGCGCCCGGGAAAAAGCTGGCGCGGATGACAGACCATGAGATTGCCACGCCTAAAGAAGCGGAACCGGAAGACCATCAGCCGGTACTTGCCAGCTTATCCCAAAACCTTTCGGAAACCGTTTCCCGGCACCTGGTCGCTGATGTGCCGGCGGGGTTATTTCTGAGCGGAGGCGTAGATTCTACCCTTTTGCTGGCACTGGCTCACCAGGCTGGGGTGAAAGGATTGCCTGCCTACACCATTGCATATGGCCGCGAAGACAAACCCTACGCTACACAAGACCACCATTTTGCCCGTATGGCGGCCCGGCAGTACAGCGCCGAATTGCACGAAGTACCGGTCAGCCGACGTTTGCTGGACAGCTTCCACGAGTGGCTGCCCACCCTGGACCAGCCCATCGGTGACGGGGCAGCATGGCTTACCTGGCTGCTGGCTCAGGAGGCCCGGAGGCACGTAACAGTGGTGCTCTCCGGAGCTGGGGCCGATGAATTATTCGGAGGGTATAACCGGCATCAGGCTTTTCACCAGTACCTGAAGGCGTACCGGTGGCTGAAATACTGCACGCCTGCCCTGCAAAAGGCGGCTTCGCTGATGCCGAACCGGACCGGATTACGGCACTGGCACAAGCTGGCGTCGCAGCTGCACCGGCAGCCGGCTCAGACTTTTGTCAATTTTACGGCTCACCTGCCCGGTATGCTGGTGAAGCAGGAATACGCCAACATTGGGGAACCGGACTGGGACAGGGAGCGGGCATGGCCTGAGGGAGCAGCCGGACAAGCAAGTCGATTTGTCGAGGAAAATCTGCGCAGTGCCCTGTACCACGATCAGCGCTATTACCTGTCCGGAGATGTGCTGGCCCTGACGGACCGGATGTCCATGCAGCACGGGATGGAGGCCCGGCTTCCTTACCTTGGCAGGAAAATAACCCAACTGGCCAATTCTCTCCCCGCCGTGTACCGCTTACAATATGGCCGAAAATGGTTATTAAAAGACATGCTGAAAAAACTGGGTGGTAAGGCTTACGTAAGCCGCCCTAAAGAGGGTTTCGGGATGCCTTTCGGGCACTGGCTGCGTACTCCGGCTGGCCGGCCGCTGACGGAATTGCTTACCAATCAACAAAGTGCAATTTTTGATGTAATTTCGTATGCAAGTGCGGCCGAACTGCTTGGACTGCACATTGCCGGCAGGCGCGATTATAGTTCCGAGTTATGGACCCTGCTGGTACTTGCCGGCTGGATGGAAGGGGAGTTTGGCAAAGCAGGTCCGGGAGGTCAACGGCGGTATATTTCCCCTCAGTTGGTAAGGGTAAACCAGTAAGGATGAAGATTATTTACATACACCAGTATTTTAGAACCTACGCGGAAGGCGGATCCTCGCGGTCTTACTACCTTGCAAAAGCACTGGCCCAGGCGGGTCATCAGGTGGATATGATTACGGCCCACAATGGCAACCGCTATCGCAAAGCAGTGATTGATGGCATCACGGTCCATTACCTGCCGGTCTTCTATGATAACAAGTTCAGCTTCTGGCAAAGAATCTATTCCTTCTTAACCTTTTTACTGAAGGCTTACCGCCTTGCCTCTGCCATTCCCGGGGCAGATATCTGCTACGCTACCTCCACTCCGCTGACCGTAGGCATTATTGCTCTTGCATTGAAATGGAGGAAGAAAATTCCTTTTTACTTCGAAGTAAGAGACCTGTGGCCTTCGGCACCCGTGCAGATGGGGGTAATCCGGAGTAAATTATTGCAGAAGCTGCTGTTTGGACTGGAAAGCCGGATCTACCGGGAAGCAGATAAGATCATTGCCCTCTCGCCCGGTATGGTGCCTTACATTGCCCGAAAAGTGAACCGGAGTAAGGTCTACGTAATCCCGAACATGGCCGACTGCGGATTTTTCCGGCCCGAGCCGAGAAACACTCCTCTTGCGGAGCAGTACGGAGTAGGGAATAAGTTTGTGATTACCTACTGTGGTGCGGTCGGGCAGGTAAACCGGTTGGATTACCTGATCAGTGCTGCTGGTTATTTTCAGGCGCATGGCTGCAACCGGGTAGCCTTTCTGGTCGCCGGCAAGGGCAGGGAACTGGCCCGGCTGCAGCGTATGGCGCAGAAGCACCAGTTAAATAATCTCTGTTTTCTGGGATACCTGAACAAATACAAGGTCCGCGAACTGATGAGCATCACGGACGCCGTGTACGTATCCTTCGACCAGAAGCCCGTACTCCAAACCGGCAGTCCCAATAAATTTTTTGATGGCCTTGCCTCCGGCAAGTTGTGCATTGTCAATACCAAAGGCTGGGTAAAGGAACTGATCGAAGGAGAAAGGTGCGGCTTTCATGCCGATCCGCTCCGGCCTCAGGAACTGTTGGGGAAGCTTTCGGTGTACCTCAACAGCCGCAATGCCCTGAAGCAGGCACAGGCACGGTCACGACAACTGGCCGAAAATCATTTTTCGCGCGAACTCCTGACCCGCCGCTTCCTCCGCATGTTTACCTCCGAACCTGCCGTACAACGCCCGGCCAAAGAGCAACAGCCCGTTCAGACAGTCTGACTAGGATGGTTGAATGGCTATATGGCTGAATGGCCGATACGCAAAATCTTCAATCATATCCTTTGCACCAGTTCCTGAACCTTGCGGACGGGCCGGCCGAGGATGTGATCAATGACTGCCTTGCCGTGGTCGCGGCCGTTTTCAATAAATACCTTCTCGGTGTGTACGCCGGCAATGACCGTACCGGCAAGGTATAAACCCTTCACATTGGTTTCGAATGTGGAAGGATCGAATTCCGGCACCAGGTCAATATCCCTCAAATGCACGCCTGCTCTCAGCAGCAGCCCCGAATCCGGCACGTAACCAATCAGCAGAAACACGAAGTCGGCCAGAATCTGTGATTCTTCACCAGTCAGGTGATTGGTCAGCTTCAGCTTGTCCGGCTCAATGGAGGTGATCTGCGTATTGAACAGCGTTTTGATTCTGCCTTCCTTCACCCGGTTTTTCACGTCCGGAATAAGCCAGTATTTGCAGGAAACCTTGAAATCTTCGGCCCGGTGGATGATGGTTACATCCACGTCGTGGCGGTACAGTTCGAGGGCAGCTTCAATGGCTGAGTTGGCACCGCCCACAATCACTACTTTCGTAAACGAATACCGGTACGGCTCATCGTAGTAGTGCGACACGTGGGGCAGCTCTTCGCCCGGCACGTTGAGGCGACGCGGGATATCGAAGTAGCCGGTAGCCACCACTACGTTGCGGGCCTGATACACTTCTCCCGATGCGGTTTCGACCCGGAAAATATCATCAGCACCCTTCCGGATAGAAGTTGCGGCCGCGAAAAGCCTGATGTTGAGGTGGTAAAAGCCGGTTACTTTCCGGTAATACTGCAGGGCTTCGTCGCGGGTGGCCTTCACGTTGGAAACCGGAAACGGTATGCCGCCGATTTCGATGTTTTCGGCGGTGGAAAAGAAACGCATCCGGCGCGGATACCGGCGGATGGACTCGGTGAGACTGCCCTTTTCCAGCACCACGTGGCTCAGGTTATTTTTAGCGGCTTCAATGACGCAGGCCAGCCCGCAGGGGCCGCCGCCAATGACCAGTACATCTACCAGGTATTGAGACATGAGTATGTGGTGATGAGATATGCACTATCCCGTTATTGGTGAATTGCTCACAAATTGGATTTTGTGTCTGGCTATTTGCCTTTACGTATTATACAAATCATTTTTTACCAAAAAAGTTTGCTTCTGTGCCGCTTGTCTTTTGCGCCATCGCAGGTAGCCCATCACGGCCAGAATCAAGTAGGTGAAGTACAGCGCCGCCGTTACGTAGCGGCCCCGTCCCAAGAATACTGGCACGTAGAAAATGTCTACCCCAATCCAGATAATCCAGTTTTCCAGAATCTTACGGGCCAGCAGGTATTGGGCAATCAAGCTAAAAACAGTGAGGGTAGAGTCAATAACGGGCTGCTGCGCATCGGTTCGCGTGGAGAGAAGATACGCGAAGAGGGCCGAAAACACGACGCCGGTGATCAGTGAAAGCACAGCATGACCACGGCTGATCCGGGTAATTGCTAAGGTATCCTGCTTGGCACCGCCGTACAGCCATTCATACCAGCCGTAAAAGCCCACTGCAATAAAAAATCCTTGGAGCGCCATGTCGGCGTAGAAGGTGTCTTCGTAAAAGATGAAAATGTAGCAAAAGGCGCTGACAATGCTGATGGGCCAGCCCCATACATTTTCCTTGGCGTTGAGGTACACGCACACGAAGCCGGTAAGCGCGGCAAGCAGTTCAAACCAGTTTTGCCGACCGTACGCCACAGCTGCATCCAGCCAAGAGATTGAATCAATCATAAAGCCAGCAAAAAGAATGGGCGGAAAAGGACAGCGTGAATCTACGGAAAAGTGACATTAGCCACCTATCTTTAGGATCTTCCCAACCTTTGACGGAATCGCCTATGCCCGAACTCTTTGAAATATTCAATCCTGAAAACCTTTCGCTTGGTTACACCAAAGAGCGGCGTCTCGTTCACGAAGACGGTGACTGGCACCGGACGGCGCAGGTGTACGTAGTCAATGCGCAGCACGAATTGCTCTGCAATTTGCGCCATCCCGATAAAGATGTATTTGCTTTCCTTTGGGACGTCAGCATCGGCGGCCACCTCTCTCCCGGCGAGACCTACACTGAAGGAGCCGTAAGGGAAATGTGGGAGGAACTAGCCGTAACTCTGCAACCTGACGATCTTAGCTTCATCGGCTTTGTGTCCATCAATGGCGGGGATGTCGTAAAGGGCCTGTATGACCGCGAACACGCTGGTATTTTCGTCTGGCGCACCGAACGTCCCGCCGAAGATTTCCGCTACCAGGAGGATGAAATTACCCGCCTTGCTTTTTTTTCACTGGATGAGGTGAGGCACTATCTAAGTGTGGATCAACCAGCGGTCTCCTTCATTCCGCTGACAGAAACGTACTTACAGATTCTGGAAATGGTGGAAAGGAGCCTCTGAAAAATGCGCTGCCACTACTCCTTACTCTTCCCCGAAATAGACCACATCCCAGGTATGATCGGCGAGAAGAATGGCTTTGGCCACGAACCGTTTGTAGGATCGGGAGCGGCCCCATTCTTCGGGGGCAATCATAGAGAGCAGGTCAGTGCCGTCGTGGCGTTCGTAGAGGTAGTAGGTATTGCCGATGATCGGGTCAAAGTTGAGCTGCGTCTGGTAAATCCGTTCCGATACTTCCACCCGGCGCTTCAGTTCATTGGCCTGATCCACTAGGGTCTGCATCTGCCTGTAAAGCTGGTCCATCTGTCGCTGCGTCTGCTGGCGCATGGCGGTTACGGCGCGACCCTTTATTTTACCTGTATCTTCCGGCCGGATCACAGCGCTGCCCAGGGTATGCGCATACGGCAGCAGGCCCGGATTTTCGGCTACTTTATCTTTATCAATCGGATTCCTATCTTCGTTGGTCATACGTACCCGGGGCATACCGGAAAAAAGCAAGTTAAATAATCTATGGCTAAACACGGGCAGGAGCTTGATTGTTCAGCCGGCAGGTGATTCTGTTTGCTGTGCCGCAGCGCTGCATTCCGGTTCCCAAACGCACTACCTGATACCCACTACCTGATACCTATGAAACTGGCCCTCGACTGGACGCCAAACCCCATGCATACCGGCCTGTTTGTGGCCCGGCACAAGGGCTGGCTGGAAATAGAACTCCTTTCTCCTTCAACTGACAATTACGCGGTGATGCCAACTGATAAAGTGCTCCGCGGGGAAGCTGATTTCTGCATTGGTCCGCCGGAGGGACTGATCCATCACCACCTCACCGTACCCGATCCGCAACTGCTGGCGGTAGTACCAATATTAAAAGAAAATACTTCCGCATTTGCGGCCCGGGAAGACTCGGGTATCCGCACGGTGCACGACTGGGCCGGAAAACGGTACGCCGCACTGGATCTGCCTTTTGAAAAAGGAGTGCTTACGGCCATTACGGAGAGAGCCGGCGAAAACCCACCCGAAATTTTCATGCCCGCCAAACTGGATACGTGGAAAATGCTGCTCACCGGCAAAACCGACCTGACGTGGATTTTTACCCCGATTGAAGGAGCGGAGGCGGCGTTTGACGGGCAACGGCTCACGCTTTTCCGCCCGGAAGCATACGGTATTCCGTATCCGCCCTGCCCGGTGATCCAGACGAGCCAGGAGCTGGCTGAGAGTGATTCTCAGGCAATTCAAAGCCTGTTAAGCGAGGCAGTGCGGGGCTACCGGTTTGCCGTGGACTATCCGCAAGAAGCCGTCCGTATCCTGAGTCATTACCTTGAAGAAGAACCGCATCTGCGGAAGTTAAATTATATCCAAAAAGCCATTAACCCGTATTACTATCTGACGGAGGACCGGGCAGTACAGTATCCCGCCGGTGCATTGGCAACGTACATAAACTGGCTCTGGGAGAAGGGTTTGCTCCACAAAAAGCCCGCCATTGATGGAATGCTTTGGGTGCAGTAAATCTATGGGTTTCATTTTTTGATTCTGGTGAGAGCAGCCGGTTCAATAGCCGTTAGCAATTATATTAATAATCAATCGGCTACATTGTAAATTTCTATAAACGATTCTAAACGGGTACTGAGTTTCAAAATCAGTATGATAGCTAAACGCTGATTGCTAACGGCTATTGAATATGCGCGACGTAGTTTTTCTGGTCCCGATCCTGTTGCTGCTGATTGGCTACTGGCTGAACTACGTGGTGTACAAAATGGCGCTGAAGGTATATTACCGCGATCCGCAGAAGGCCGGTAAAATTTTACAATACGGCGGGGAAAAAATGCTGCGCGAAGATTATCACGACCCGTTTTACCTAAACAACCGGAATGAACTGGAGAAAATGATCCAGCTCCGGACGTGCAGTCTGATTTTGATTCTGGCCAGTATCGTGCTGATCATCGTACTGAGCTTTCAGCATGCGGCTCCAAAAAGCCCGGTCAAGCTTCCCCAGATCATTAAACAGGAAGGAGTCTAAAGCACAAGGACAATAATCAGGTCCATCACGTTGGTCAGCGTTGGTCCGGTGAGGATGTGTCCGCCGGCCTGCCGGAAAAAGTGATACGAATCATGGTGATGCAGGTATGTCTGCGGATGGAGGTTTTCCGCCCGGGCTTTGGCGGTCGTAAGTCCATCCACTACTGCCCCGGCTGCGTCGGTGGGGCCATCCGTCCCGTCCGTGCCTCCCGATAAGACCACTGTTCCGGTTTGTCCCTCCAGCGCAATGGCGGCAGCAAGGGCCAGCTCCTGGTTGCGGCCACCCAGTCCGCCGGCACCATCAATTGTAACGGTCGTTTCGCCGCCCCAGAGCAGGCAGGCGGGTTTGATTACGGCGTCATCTGCGGAGAGCCGTCTGGCTTCGGCTACAATCTGTCGGGCCACCTCCCGGGCCTCGCCGGCAATGCGGTCCGTCACGATCCGGGTATGAAAACCAAGCTGCCGGGCTTTCTCCTGCGCGGCCTGCAGGGCAATGGCGTTGCTGCCAATGATGCAGTTGGTGGTGCCGGCAAAGACCGGATCTCCGGGTTTGGGCGTTTCGGGTACCTGGTCATGCCATCCGCTGTGCAGGTGCTCGCGGATGGCATCCGGGGCTTTCTTTTCCAGATGATATTTCCGCAGGATGCTCAACGCATCGGCGAAGGTAGTCGGGTCGGGTACCGTGGGACCGGAAGCAATCACGTCGGGTGGGTCGCCGGTGACGTCGGAGAGAATGAGTGACACCAGACGGGCCGGATGGACTGTCCGGGCCAGTCCGCCGCCTTTCACGGCCGAAAGGTGCTTGCGTACGGTGTTCATTTCGGTTATGTCGGCTCCTGATTCCAACAGAAGCCGGAAGAAAAACTGCAATTCAGCCAGTGAACAGCCCGGCGGCGTATCAATCAGCAGGGCCGAGCCGCCACCTGAGAGCAGACAAATCACAAGGTCCTTTGCAGTTGCCGCCTTCACCAGTTGCAAAATTTGCCGGGTGCCGGCAAGACCACTTTCGTCCGGTACGGGATGGGCAGCTTCCACGAGCCGGATTCGTTGGAGCGGGGCGGTGTGGCCGTGTTTTACAATAATGATCCCGTCAGTAATCCGGTCAGCCAGTAGTTCTTCCAGCGCCTGTGCCATAGGGGCAGTGGCTTTGCCGGCACCAATTACAAAAAGCCGTTCAATCTCCGAAAGACTGTATTCCCGGCCGGCAATATGCAGCACGTTCCCTTCCACCCGCACGTTTTTCCGGATCAGCGGCGCCGGCTGTACCGCATGGATGGCGTGGCGGAAGATGGCTTCGGCTTTTTTGGAAAGGTCAGCGGGATCGGTCATTGCTTTCAGTTAAGTGAAAAATGCGGATCAAGAGTTTCAACTATCAGCGTTTTTCTCTCAGCAGACGTGGATTTAAACCCACATCTATTCCTTGCCGGCAAGTTATCACCCTCCCCATAAAATAGCCAGCAATTTCGTTTGTCGCCTCCGGAATCTTCCCTTAGATTGAAAAATCAAGATCAAACCACTCCCGCCATGGAATTTATCCCGCCTGATCTCTCCCGTTACGCCGCCGACCATACTTCGCCCGAACCGGAAGTGCTCCGCCAGCTGAACCGCGAGACCCATGTCAAAGTGCTGTCGCCCCGCATGCTTTCCGGGCACGTGCAGGGACGGCTGCTTTCTCTTTTTTCTAAAATGCTGCAACCACAGAGAATACTGGAAATCGGCACCTACACCGGCTACTCGGCGCTTTGCCTCGCCGAAGGGCTGGCCGAAGGCGGCAAAGTAATCACCATTGACGTGAACGAGGAACTGGAAACCATGTCTCGGAGCTACGCCGAAAAGGCTGGCCTGGCGGATAAGATCGAGTTCCGCACCGGCAAGGCCGCCGGCATCATTCCCGGGCTGGACGAGACTTTCGACCTGGTGTTCATTGACGCCGACAAAGCCAGCTACGGCCTCTACTACGATCTGATATTTGACAAAGTGCGGCCGGGTGGACTGATTATTGCCGACAACGTGCTCTGGAGCGGGAAAGTAGTGCAGCCCGAAGCCACTAAAAACGACAAGGAACTCCGGGCTATCCTGCTCTTCAACAGCCGGATACAGGAAGATACCCGCGTCGAGAACATACTGCTGCCCGTGCGGGACGGACTGATGGTGATACGCAAGAAATGAGTCTGGCCGGACTGTTTTGTCTTCCGGTCGCACCGGCGCAGCATATAAAATTGGATAAAAGGTTGAATCTTTAGCCACTTACCCGTTCTTTTACGGTTGTAAACCACTTTACCCTTTTTCTATGAAGCATCGCCTGTCTGCTTTTTTCCTCTTCCTGTTTTTATGTCTGCCGGCCTTTGCCGATGAAATTGTAGTTCCGCAGACCCTCGAATTTGCGGACATTCAGCTGAAGTTGAAAGAAAGTGCCCGGCGCGGCATTGCAGAAAATGCCCGGAAGCTGCGGACAGGCGGCAAGTATTACCAGGCCAAGCTGGAACGGATCAACCTCTATTTTCCCATCATCGAACGGGTACTGGCGGAAGAAGGTCTGCCCGATGATCTCAAGTATCTGGTCATTCAGGAAAGTGAACTGATCCCGGATGCGGTTTCTACGTCCAACGCAGTCGGTTTCTGGCAGTTCAAGAAGGCAACGGCCGAGGAAATGGGCCTCACCGTCAACGGCAGCGTAGACGAACGGAAGCACATCGTGGCCGCCACCCGGGCCGCTGCCCGCTACCTGAAGAAGAACAACTTTTACATGCAGAACTGGCTTCACGCCCTGCTTTCGTACAATATGGGCATGGGCGGCTGCCGCGCCCTGGTGGGTGACCGTTACAAAGGCGCTGACCGGATGGAGATTGACAACGACACGCACTGGTATATCACTAAATTTCTGGCCCACCGCATTGCCTTTGAAGATCAGATCGGGCAGAACCCGCCGCCGCTTGCCCTGTTGGAATATTCCAATGCCGGCGGCAAAACGCTGCAAGGCATTGCCCGCGAACTTGAACTGGAAGAAGATCAACTCGCTTTCTACAACAAATGGCTGGATACCCGCCGGGTGCCTGAGGAGAAAAACTACAGCGTGATTGTGCCCGCCCCGATGGACCGCGTGGAGGTACTTGCCGCCCGGATGAACGCGCCGGTACCATCGGCCCCCACGCCCGTGCTGGTGGCCAAAACCAGTTCTGCCCCGGCAAGTGCCGGTTTGTCGGAGCAGCGGCGTTTCCCGCTGCTGGAGAAGGATTCCGGTAAGGGGGCCAGGTTTTACCGCATCAATGGCAAGCGTGGCATCATGGCCGGTGCCGGCGATATCAGCGCTAAGCTGGCTGATCAGGCAGATGTTCCGCTTGCTAAATTTTTGAAATATAATGACCTTGATGCCAGAACACCACTCGTGCCGGGACAGGTGTATTACCTGAAGCGGAAGCGCAGCAAGGCAAAAATCCACTACCACGTAGCCACCGAAGGCGAGTCTCTCTGGCAGATTTCGCAGCAGCACGGGGTTACCATGGCAGCCCTGCTTCGCAAAAACCGCATGCGGCGGCCCGAAAAGCTGAAGCACGGTCAGGTGGTATGGCTGCGTTATGTGCGTCCTTCTGACACCCCGGTGGAGTACCGGAATATTCCCAAGCCGCAAGCCGTGGTGGCGCAGACCGCGAAGGAAGCACCCAGACCTGGCGTGAAGACCGAATCAAAAGCAGCAGAGACAAAAGCTGATCCCAAACCGGCTACCCGTAATACGTCTGTTTCGCCAGCCCGGGAGCCCATTAACCCCCGGGCCACCATGGTGCCGGCACCCGTAAAGACGGAACCCGCTACGGGCACCAAAACAAATGAGGAGCCGTTGATTTTCCTGAAAACCCACGAAGTAGCCACCGGACAGAGCTTGTTCAGTCTTGCAAAACAATATAGCGTTTCAGTGGCTGATCTGCGGCGCTGGAACGGGTTAAGTGACACCGACGGGATTAAACCGGGCCAGAGGCTGATCGTGGGAGAAGAATCCGCCGGAGAAGCAGCCGGGTCAGCCCCGCCAACGGCGGTAGCCAATCCGGCCGCACCGGAGGGCGAAGTGACCGAACATACCGTGCAGGCCGGTGATACGCTTTACAAGCTCTCAAAGCAATACGGGGTAACCGTGCAGCAGCTGATGGAGTGGAACGGGAAAACCCGGGCCAGTCTGTCATTGGGTGAGAAGCTGAAAGTCAGGAAGTGAGCCCTTAGATTCTGAATTCTGGATTACAGGTTTTGAATTGAGGGCTTTTTGGTTCGGATTAAGAGAGGAAGACATAATTTTTCAGGATGGCAGACTACAAAAGTCTCAGAAACTTTTGTAGTCTGCCATCTGGCCACTCCTGCTTTCCGGTAGGTGTAGCTGCGGTCTGTGATCATTTACAGGTGGGTTGCTGCCAGTCGCTTGAATTCAAAATTTTTCATTCACAACTTATATTTTATTTTAACTGTTCGGCCCGGATGCTGTTGATTGTGAGATCATTGGAGTTCCGGGACGATTCTTTTCCGGCCATCCGGCACAAGCTTTCCGCCTGCCTGACCGGGCTATAACAACAAAAGCCGCTTTTACGTACTAACTATTCTATGAAATCAACCAAGTGGCAAAAGATAATCAGTCTGGTTTTGTTCGCCGGCGTGCTGATGAAACTTTTTAATGTACCCTATGGGAAAGAAGTATTTACGGCAGGTTTCGGTGGCTACTTTCTGATCAGGATCACTAACATGTTCAAGACCAGAATCCGCTACTGGACGGCCCTTCACTACGTGCAGCTGACCCTGATTCTGATCGGCATTGCGGCCCTGACGTTTATGTACTACGATTACCCGTACAGCCGCGTCGTGTTCGGCATTGCCCTGCTGTCGGAAGGATTGGTGGGCCTGCGGATCAAAATAAATTCCATGATCGGCAGCCAGAACGTAAGCAACATCCTGCGGTTCGTTTCGCGGTTTGTGCTTTCGCGGCTATCCGGCAGGGCCGGTAATGCAGGAATGCGTTAAGAGAGCTTTATCGTTCTGTTACCATTTCGTCCGGGTTACTGTAACCTCCTCAAAATGTTTAATTTGACGCGCTAAGGAAAAGATATGACTACGATGTCCCTGAAAGAGTATGAAAGCTTACCGGTTG
>JAUJMU010000011.1:63502-218350 GCA_030446715.1 Cytophagales bacterium
TAAGGAAAAGATATGACTACGATGTCCCTGAAAGAGTATGAAAGCTTACCGGTTGATCTGCAGGCGAATTACCTCTGGGACAATGGCCGGTACCTGACCAGCTGCCGCGACCACCGGTACTGCATTAACCTGTACAGCCTGCACAGCTACTTTGTGGAAGTATGGTACGACACCCGGCTCAGCCATATCCACGCCATCACGGCTTTTACCAACTCCAGAAGGCTCGATTCTTATCTGGAAAGCGTGTCCGTCAGCAGTCTGATCTGACGCGGCACCACGTTTCCGAACCTCCTGCCGGTTTCGCCGTAAAGGGCTGATACAAATGGCGCATACGTCTTGCACCACAGGTCCTTTATACAAACCGTGGTATTTTCCGCGTAAAAAGTTATGGTTCAGTTGGGTTTTCACGCATCTCACGAACAATTTCCGCCGGGCCAGTTGCTGCAGCTTTCCCAGAAAGCCGCCTCTGCCGGATTTGATATCATTTCCTGTTCCGATCATTTTTTTCCGTGGAGTGAACGGCAGGGGCAAAGTGGATTTGCCTTTGCCTGGCTGGGCGCTTCCATGCACGCCACCGGCCTGCCGCACATGGTTGTAAACGCGCCCGGCCAGCGGTACCACCCCGCTATAGTAGCCCAGGCGGCCGCCACACTGGAAGAAATGTTTCCTGGCAACTTCAACCTGATCATCGGCACGGGGCAATATGTAAACGAACACATCACCGGCGACAAGTGGCCGACCAAGCAGGAAAGGAATGCCCGGTTGCTGGAGTGCGCGAGTATCATCCGGGCATTGTGGCGGGGTGAAACCGTACGGCACGACGGAATGGTAAAGGTAGAAAACGCCAGGCTATACACCCGGCCGGCCAGGCCACCTCTGCTGATCGGCGCAGCCATCACTGCCGAAACGGCCCGCTGGATCGGTGGCTGGGCGGATGGCCTCATTACCGTCTCCCGGCCAAAAGAAGAACTGCAGCCGGTGATTGATGCTTTCCGCGAAGGCGGCGGAGAAGGCAAACCGATGTATCTGAAGGTGCAGTTGTCCTACGCCGCTACGGATGGGGCCGCCCGGGAAGGCGCTTTCGACCAGTGGCGTACCAATATTTTTACCTCCAACGTGCTGGCCGACCTGAGTGTGGTGGGGCAGTTTGACGAAGCCGCCCAGTTTGTCCGTCCCGAAGACCTCGACCCGTTTGTGCATATTTCTTCGGATGTAAACCGGCACGTGGACTGGATCAGGGGCTACCAGGAGATGGGTTTCAGCCGGATCACCCTGCACAACGTAAACCGCGAACAGGACCGGTTCGTTGAGGCTTTCGGCGAATACGTACTGCCCCAGTTGAAAGGTTAGCTGGTCAGATGGTTATATGGCCGGCATGATCCTTCAGAGGCAGACAATTTAACAATGCAGCAATTTAACCATAAAACCATATAGCAATTCAGTCATACAACCATAAAATTTCAAACATCCTAAACTACCACGCATATGACACCAGAAGAAAAAAATCAGCAGGCCCAGATGGACAGTGCAGATAAAGATTTTCAGAAGGCAGTAGAAGAAGCCGGCAGTAACCAATCAGGAGTAGGCAGTATAACTGATGCTCTGGAAGCGGGTGCCGAAGACATCAGCAAGGACAGTAAGGGCAAAAAGGAAGGGGACACGCCTGCCGGGGAAAAAGCCGGGACCACCAGCGGTGTATAAACCCTCACCTTGCAGCCCGCCCTGCGCTGGCACGATTGCACAGCTACTTAAGTTACTCAAAGCGCCTTTCCGGGCGCTTTTTCATTTTGACTACTGGCGTTGCAACCCCCGGGAAAGAGCCGGCCTATACTACGGTACATTCCGGCAAAGGACCTCACCCCCCGGCCCCCTCTCCTGGGAGAGGGGGAGCCACAGCAGCGTTTTTCTCCCCTCCCCGAAAGGGCTACGATCAGAACACATATTTCACGTTGCTGTAAATCAGTACGTTGCATCTCCCCTCTCCCGAGGAGAGGGGCTGGGGGTGAGGTCCCTGAAGAGGCAGAAACTGGTACATGTACTGTAGTATAGGCCCGGCCATAAATCTTTCGGGTTTTTGAAACCAAAAAGATTTTCTGCAAAGGCAAGACGCAGTCCGGGATAGTTCACTGCTATGTGAAATTTAAAAAATACGGTCATATTTGTAACCTGATTAACCGGTTTCCGTATAAGCCACCATCAAAAGCAGCTTTGTTGCTTTCCTCTCAGCAAACCACACTACAGCCTCAGCATTTATACTAATTTTCAGTCTGTCTTTGGGTATTTACATTAAAATTTGAGAACTTTCAAAGACCTCTTAAATCGTTATCTTTACCTTTCATCAGCCGGCAACAGATTTCTTATTGCCAGTTTGCGGCAATAGTTTACCCATTGGTATAGTAATTTCACCGGCCTTTACATCTTAGAGCCTTTACATTTTATTTAAAAAACTGCTTCATTAATGAGCGCACCTACCACCCACGGTATCCAGGAAGATTTCAACATACTGGATACAAAGGAACTGCTGCGGGTTCTTATGGAGATGAAGAACGGAAATTTCTCTGTTCGGATGCCCATCGACCACTACGGAGTCAGCGGCAAAATCTGCGATACCCTCAACGAGATCATCGAGACCAACGAAATGATGGTCCATGAATTCATCCGCGCCGGCAATACCATTGGCAAGCAGGGCAAACTCAACCAGCGCCTGGAGTTGCCCAACTCCAAAGGCTCCTGGAAGACCGGCGTTGACGCGCTGAATACCCTGGTTTCAGACCTTGTGCATCCCACCATCGAAATTGCCCACGTAATCAGTTCGGTGGCCAGGGGAAATCTCTCCCAGCAAATGCCGCTGGAGGTAGAGGGCAATGCGCTGCAGGGCGAATTCCTGCGCATTGCCAACGAGGTAAACGACATGGTGGAGCAGCTCAACCTGTTTTCCCGCGAAGTAACCCGCGTGGCCCGGGAAGTAGGCTCGGAAGGTAAACTCGGCGGCCAGGCGGCAGTAAAAGGCGTGGGCGGCGTATGGAAAGACCTCACCGACTCGGTGAACCAGATGGCCGGCAACCTGACCAATCAGGTACGGAATATAGCCGAAGTAACCACTGCCATTGCCAAGGGTGACCTCTCCAAAAAGATCACCGTCGATGCCCGGGGCGAATTGCAGGAAGTAAAAAACACCATTAACACGATGGTGGATCAGCTCAACTCATTTGCCTCGGAAGTAACCCGGGTGGCGCTGGAAGTAGGTACCGAAGGCCGTCTGGGCGGACAAGCCACCGTAAAAGGTGTAGGCGGTACGTGGAAAGATCTCACTGATTCGGTGAACCAGATGGCCGGCAACCTGACGGCTCAGGTCAGAAACATTGCCGGCGTGACCATCGCCGTGGCCAAGGGTGACTTGTCCCAGAAGATCACAGTGGACGCCAAGGGCGAACTTTTAGAACTCAAGAACACCATCAACACGATGGTGGACCAGCTCAACTCATTTTCTTCGGAAGTAACCCGTGTAGCCCGCGAGGTAGGCTCGGAGGGGCAGCTGGGTGGTCAGGCCAACGTGCCGGGCGTGGGTGGAACGTGGAAGGACTTAACCGACTCGGTAAACCGGATGGCCTCCAACCTCACTGACCAGGTGCGCAACATTGCCGACGTAACTACCGCCGTGGCAAAAGGTGACCTCTCCAAAGAAAATCACAGTGGACGCCAAGGGTGAACTTTTAGAACTCAAGAACACCATCAACACGATGGTGGATCAATTGAATTCCTTTGGCTCGGAAGTAACCCGCGTGGCGCTGGAAGTAGGTACCGAAGGCCGTCTGGGCGGACAAGCCACCGTAAAAGGCGTGGGTGGCGTCTGGAAAGACCTCACGGATTCAGTAAATCAGATGGCTTCCAACCTTACTGATCAGGTGCGCAATATTGCCGACGTTACGACTTCCGTAGCCAACGGTGACCTTTCAAGAAGATCACAGTGGACGTAAAAGGAGAGATGCTGGAGCTCAAGAACACCATCAACACGATGGTGGATCAGCTCAACTCCTTCGGCTCGGAAGTAACCCGCGTGGCGCTGGAAGTAGGTACGGAAGGAAAACTCGGTGGTCAGGCGAAAGTCCGCGGAGTAGGCGGTGTCTGGAAAGATCTCACTGATTCGGTGAACCAGATGGCCGGCAACCTGACGGCTCAGGTCAGAAACATTGCCGGCGTGACCATCGCCGTGGCAAAAGGTGATTTGTCCCAGAAGATCACAGTGGACGCCAAGGGTGAACTTTTAGAACTCAAGAACACCATCAACACGATGGTGGACCAGCTCAACTCATTTTCTTCGGAAGTAACCCGTGTAGCCCGTGAAGTAGGCTCGGAGGGGCAGCTGGGTGGTCAGGCCAACGTGCCGGGCGTGGGTGGTACGTGGAAGGACTTAACCGACTCGGTAAACCGGATGGCCTCCAACCTCACCGATCAGGTGCGCAACATTGCCGACGTAACTACCGCCGTGGCAAAAGGTGACCTCTCCAAGAAAATCACTGTAGGTGTGGAAGGAGAGATGCTGGAACTCAAGAACACCATCAACACGATGGTGGACCAGCTCAACTCCTTCGGCTCGGAAGTAACCCGTGTAGCCCGCGAGGTAGGCTCGGAGGGGCAGTTAGGCGGTCAGGCCAACGTGCCGGGCGTGGGTGGTACGTGGAAGGACTTAACCGACTCGGTAAACCGGATGGCCTCCAACCTCACCGATCAGGTACGGAACATTGCCGACGTTGCCACCGCCATTGCCAAGGGTGACCTCTCCAAAAGATCACAGTGGACGCCAAGGGCGAACTCTTGGAGCTTAAGAACACCATCAACACGATGGTGGACCAGCTGAACGCCTTTGGTTCTGAAGTAACGCGGGTGGCCCGCGAAGTAGGTACCGACGGTAAGCTTGGTGGCAGGCGCAGGTACTCGGGGTAGCCGGGGTCTGGAAGGATCTGACCGACTCCGTGAACCAGATGGCCGGCAACCTGACCGCCCAGCTCCGGAACATCGCCGAAGTAGCCATTGCCGTGGCTGACGGTGACTTGTCCAAGAAAATTACGGTAGACGTACGCGGGGAAATTCTGCAGTTAAAGGAGACCATCAACACGATGGTGGACCAGCTCCGGGTTTTGCCTCTGAAGTAACGCGGGTGGCCCGTGAAGTGGGTACGGACGGTAAACTCGGCGGTCAGGCCTTTGTGCCGGGCGTGGGTGGCGTCTGGAAAGATCTGACTGACTCCGTGAACCAGATGTCAGGCAACCTCACCGCCCAGGTGCGGAACATTGCCGAAGTGACCAAAGCCGTGGCCAGCGGTTACCTCTCCAAAACCGTGGTCATTGACGTGAAGGGTTAGATGATGGACCTGAAAAACACCATCAATACGATGGTGGACCAGCTCAACTCCTTCGCGTTTGAAGTAACCCGGGTGGCGAGGGAAGTGGGTACGGAAGGAAAGCTCGGTGGCCAGGCGCAGGTAAAAGGCGTAGCCGGTACGTGGAAAGACTTAACGGATTCGGTGAACCAGATGGCCTCCAACCTCACCGGTCAGGTGCGGGGCATCGCCAAGGTAGTGACCTCGGTAGCCAAGGGCAACCTGAGGCAGAAGCTCTCCATCAATGCCCTGGGTGAACTGGCCCAATTGACGGATACCATCAACGAAATGATTGATACGCTGGCCGTATTTGCCGATCAGGTCACTACCGTAGCCCGCGAAGTGGGTGTGGAAGGACGGCTCGGTGGTCAGGCCAGCGTACCCGGCGCCTCCGGTACGTGGAAGGATCTTACGGAAAACGTAAACCAGCTGGCGGCCAACCTGACCACGCAGGTACGTTCCATCTCCGAAGTTGCCTCCGCCGTAACCAAAGGTGACCTGACCCGTACCATCCGCGTGGATGCCAAGGGTGAACTGGAAGCCCTGAAGGATACCATCAACCAGATGATTGCCAACCTGCGCGAAACGACCCTGCGGAACCAGGAGCAGGACTGGCTGAAGTCTAACCTGGCCAAGTTCACGCAGATGCTGCAGGGGCAGAAGGACCTCAATACGGTAACCAACCGCATCTTGTCCGAACTGGCACAGGTAGTGAAAGCCCATTACGGTGCTTTCTACATCCTGCGGCAGGACGATGAGCAGCAGAATGTAACGCTGAAATTATTTGCGGGCTACGCTTACCGCCCGGATGCCGGCATTAAAAGTGAATTTGCCATCGGCGAAGGGCTGGTGGGTCAGTGCGCCGTTGAGAAGGAGAGAATTATTCTCTCCAACGTGCCCGGTGACTACGTAAAAATCAGTTCCGGACTGGGCGAAGCTACGCCGCTGAACCTGATTGTACTGCCGGTACTTTTTGAAACCAACGTAAAAGCCGTAATCGAACTGGCCTCCTTTGAACTCTTCAACCAGACGCACCTCGACTTCCTGGAGCAGCTGACGGAAAGTATCGGTATCGTACTCAATACCATCGAAACCAACAGCCGTACGGAAGAACTGCTAGCCCAGTCGCAGTCCCTGACCGACGAACTGAAGCTTGCCAACGAGGAGCTGCAGGACAAAGCTTTCCTGCTGGTGAAGCAGAAAGAAGAGGTGGAAGCCAAAAACATGGAAGTGGAAGTAGCCCGCCGGTCGCTGGAAGAAAAAGCCGAGCAGCTCACGATTACTTCCAAATACAAGTCGGAGTTCCTCGCCAATATGTCGCACGAACTGCGGACGCCGCTGAACAGCTTGCTCATTCTGGCGCAGCAGCTTTTCGAAAACCCGGATGGCAACCTCAACGAAAAGCAGGTGCGTTTTGCCAGAACGATTCACTCCTGCGGCGATGACCTGCTGCAACTAATCAACGACATTCTGGATCTTTCCAAGATCGAATCCGGATTTATTTCGGCCGAGTTCCTGCCTGTCCGCTTCCGTGAGATCAGTTCGTTTGCCGAAACTACCTTCCGGCCCATTTCCGAAGCCAAGCACCTCAGGTTCGTGATTGATATTGAGGATAAGCTGCCGGAAATGATGGAAACGGACATTCAGCGACTCAATCAGATTCTCAAGAACCTCTTGTCCAACGCCTTTAAGTTTACGGAGAAGGGTGAAGTGAAGCTGCGCATCTGTAAAGCGATCCAGTGGAAGACCCGCCGCGATAGTCTGGACAGCGCCCAGGAAGTAGTAGCCTTTGCCATTTCGGATACCGGAATCGGTATATCAAAGGACAAACAGAATATCATATTCGAAGCATTCCAGCAGGCCGAAGGTTCTACCAGCCGCAAGTACGGCGGCACCGGTCTGGGCCTGTCCATCAGCCGCGGTCTGGCCGAACTGCTGGGTGGTACCATCGAGCTGGAGAGCCAGCCGGGCAAAGGCAGCGTGTTTACCCTCTATCTGCCGATGAAAGCCGACAGCGTTTCCCGCAAGGAAGAAGTCAGAAGTCTGCTTCAGGTAGACAACTTGTCGTCGTCTGACCTTGACCGCTCCCTGGTAAAAACCCTCAAATCGCAGGTGCTTTCCAACACCGGTCAGGACAGCCGCCATTCTGAAATGGTGAATGAGATGATCAACGAAACCGGCGACGACCGGGGTAGCATCCAGTCCAATGATAAAGTGCTGCTGGTGGTGGAAGACGATCTGCGTTTCGGCAAGATCATGCTCGACAAAGCGCACCAGTGGAACATGAAAGTAGTTATTGCGACCAGTTACGCGGAGGTATTCAGTCTGGTGAATACGTACAATCCGGTAGCCGTTACCCTGGACGTGAAGCTGCCCGACAACAGCGGCTGGAAAATTCTGGACCTGTTCAAGAACGACCTCAACTTCCGCCACATTCCGGTTTATCTGATCTCGGGTGAGGAAAACCGTGCGCTGGCCTACAAGCGCGGAGCCCGTAACTTCCTGCTCAAGCCGCTGCGCAACGAAGACCTCGATCTGCTGTTTAAAGACATTGAAAGGTTCAGGGACAAAAAGCAGCGGACCCTGCTGCTGGTGGAAGACAACGAAATGGACAGTTCCAACATCGCAAAGATGCTGCAGAACGACGACGTAAAGATCACCATTGCCGGTACCGGACAAAAGGCGCTGCAACTGCTGAAGAAAAAATCCTTTGACAGCGTGGTGATGGACTACATGCTGCCCGACATGAACGGTGCAGAACTGCTGAAGAAGATCAGTGCGCTCAACCGGCAGGAACTGACGCCGGTGATCGTCTATTCGGCCAAAGACTTTACCGGCCGCGAACTGAGCCAGGTGAAGCAGTCGGCCCGCAATGTGATTGTGAAGGATGTAAAATCGCTGGACCTGCTGCTGGAAGAGATGACCATGCACCTGCACATCAACCACAAGAATCTGCCGGCCCAGCAACGCAAGCTGATCGAGAGCATCTACATGAAGGAAGATCTGCTGGTGGGCAAGAACATTCTGATAGTGGACGACGACGTACGCAACCTGTTTGCCCTGACCACGGCATTTGAGCGGCACAACATCAATGCGATCACGGCGGAAAGCGGTCATGAGGCCATTCACATCCTCAACAGCCGCGATGACATAGACATGGTACTGATGGACATCATGATGCCGGAAATGGACGGCTACGAAACCACGCAGAAGATCCGCCGCGAAAACAAAAACAATGCACTTCCCATTATTGCCGTAACCGCCAAGGCCATGAAGGGCGACCGGCAGAAGTGTCTGGAAGCCGGTGCGTCGGATTACATCACCAAACCCGTAAAAGTTGACCAGCTCCTTTCGCTGATGCGGATCTGGTTGTACAGGTAAAATAGTTGTAAGTCGTAAGTCATGAGTCGTAAGTGAGTCCGAAGCGGGCCTTTGCGGCTTATGACTGATAAAACTGCTTACAAAAGAGTGATTAGTGGTAAGTGGGTGTGCATGAGTCACCGCGTACCACTGGCCACTAACCACTATTTCCATGAAAATCTCGGTAACTATTTTTGCTGGATTTACGCTGATCCTGTTGTTTTTTACGGCCACTACGTTCGTAAACTATCAGCAGTCGCAGAAGGTAAAGGAGAATTCCGAATGGGTAGCCACTTCGCAGCTGGTCATCCGGATGATCAACCGTTATCAGAGAAATATAATCGACATGCAGAGCAATCTGCGGGGTTTTCTGCTGACGGGTGAGGATAACTTCCTGCAGTCGTACGCGGTGGCCGACTCCGAAAATGTGTCCCTGCAGAAGGAGATATTTCCCAAGATGGACCCTTTGTCTTACCAGCGCCGGCAAATGCAGGCGGTTGATTCACTGCACCAGCTGTGGCGGTCTGTCTATGCCCGGCCACTGGTTGATGCCCGGATGCGGGCCGAACAGTCTGACAGTGCCAGGGCCGCATTCCGGCTGCTTTACAACAGCAAGCAGAGGCGGTTGTTTGACCGGCAGGTGAGCGAACAGGTACAGGCAAATTTCCGGGAGGCCACCAATGCGGAGTACGAACTGCGGGAGGTACGCGGAAAAAACCTGAATGCATCAGTGGCCGGCACCCGCAGTATTTCATTTACACTCACGCTGCTTTCCATCGGATTGGGGTTGTCAGTTGCATTTTACATCAGTTACAGTATTTCGCACCGGATCAACAACATGGTCAAACTCGCCGACCGCATCACCGTCGGTAAATTTGATACCCTGCTGAAAGACACCGGCCGCGATGAGATCAGCCATCTCTCGGGGTCACTCAACCGCATGTCGCGGATGCTGGAGGAATATATTACCGAACTGGAACGGAAAAATCTGGAGCTCGACCGGTTCAGCTACGTGGTATCACACGACCTGAAGGCACCGCTGAGGGGCATTGAAAACATTTCGCGGTGGATTGAGGAAGACTTTGCCGAGGAACTGCCCGAAAAAATGCTGGAGTATACGGACCTGATCCGGAGCCGTATCCGCCGCATGGAAGGGCTGATCGATGGTTTGCTGGCCCTGTCTAAAATAGGCAAGCAGAAGCAACCCCCTGAGCGGGTAGATATCGGTGCCATGCTGACCGAGATTGTAGAACTGATCTCTCCCGGTCCGCAGATGCGCATCCACCTGCCCCGGCGGCTACCGGTGGTATACACGGAACGGTTACCTTTACAGCAGGTACTGTCTAACCTGATCAGCAATGCGGTAAAGTACCACAACCGGCCCAATGGCGAGATCACGGTCGGCTTCCGGGAGGCAGACTCAGTTTATGAATTTTCCGTGTCGGATAACGGGCCAGGCATTGATCCTCAGTATCACGAAAAAATCTTCATTATATTTCAAACGTTAACCCCCAAAGATGCGTTTGAGAGTTCAGGCGTAGGACTGGCAATTGTAAAGAAAATCCTTGACGACCGGAAATGCAGCATAAAAGTGGTATCCGCCGTAGGCAAGGGGGCCAGCTTTTTGTTTACATGGCCAAAAGCAGTAGCTTAGTTCAGAGAGTATTGTTTTTAAATTTTCTTGCCATGGTTGATAAGGTTGCAAATATTCTGCTGGTAGAAGACGATTATCTCGATATTCTGACTGTGGAGCGGGCCTTCAAGAGAGTAAATGCCAACCACAAGCTTTACGTTGCCAATGACGGAAAACAGGCCCTTGCCATGCTGCGGGGCGAAGGAGTAGAAAAAATCAATCCCCGGCCGAGCATCATCATGCTTGATATCAACCTGCCCAAGATGAACGGGCTGGAATTTCTGAGTGAACTCCGCAAGGACGAAGAACTGAGGGATATAAAAGTATTTATTACCACTACCTCTGACCACGAAAACGACCGCGATCTGTCGAGGCAACTCGGTGTTTCCGGTTACATTGTGAAGCCGGTCAATTTCAGTAACCCGACATCATCCTTTGATAATTTCAATCTGCTTATTGACCTCTTGAACCTGAAGAAATAAACCGTCGTCCGTTTCCTGTTGCACTTCCACCGGTTTGCGGGTGCTCACGGCAACTACCCTGAAGAACTAATTCTTACTATTTTGGATACCAAGCCGCAGATAAAGATACTACTCGTTGACGACCGGGAGGATAACTTGTTTTCCATCGAGGCTATCTTTGGGCAGGAAGACTATCATTTTGTAAAAGCCCGTTCGGGCCGGCAGGCGCTGAAAATTCTGCTCGGGCAACAGGATTTTTCGTTGATTCTGATGGATGTGCAGATGCCTGACCTCGACGGCTTCGAGACTGCCTCCCTGATCTATGACCGCGACAAACTGCGGCATATCCCCATTATTTTTATCACGGCTTTCGACTTCAGCGACGATAATATCTACCGCGGCTACAAAGCCGGAGCGGTTGATTACATATTCAAGCCCATCAATCCAAATCTGCTCAAGGCCAAAGTGGCGGTGTTTGTGGAACTCTACCGTAAAAACCACCAGCTGATGGCTCAGGAGCAAAAACTGCTGGCGGTAAACAATGAACTGGAGGAACGTGTAGAACAGCGGACCGAAGAGCTGCTGAGAAAAAATCTGGAACTGGAAGCCAAGAACATGGAGCTGAAGAAGATCAACAGCGACCTGGATAACTTTGTCTACGCTGCCTCCCATGATCTGAAGGGCCCGATGGCTAACCTGGAGGGACTCATCAACCTGCTCAGCCGTAAGGTTAAAGGCAAGATTCCGGAAGATGATTCGCAGCTGTTTTCACTCATCAATCATTCGATCAGCAAATTTAACCGCACCCTCAAAGACCTCACTGAAATTACCAAAGTACAGAAAGGCCTCGAAGAGGAACGCGAAACGGTAGCTTTCAGTCAGGTAGTGGCCGATATCCGGAGCGACCTGAGCAAGATCATTTCCGAGTCCGGGGCAGCCATCACGGAACAGTACACCGCACCCGATGTGCTGTACGCACCAAAGAATGTACGCAGTATTCTGTATAATCTGCTTACCAACGGAATCAAGTACGCCTCACCCGAACGCCTCCCCTGCATTGAAATAAAAACCCACTGGGAGGAGAACGAAGTGGTGCTCTCCGTTTCGGATAACGGGCTGGGCATCAGCACCGAGCAACTACCTAAGCTTTTCGGCATGTTCAAGCGCCTGCACACGCACGTAGAGGGTTCCGGCATCGGCCTGTACATCGTAAAGCGGATTGTGGAAAACAACGGTGGCCGCATTGAAGTGAGGAGTGAACTCGCCCGGGGCACTGTGTTCATCATCCGTTTCGGGAACAACTCCCGCGTACTGCCCGAAAAGGTGCAGCAGTTTGAAGTACACTGAGCGGAGAGAGGTACAAAGGCCCGCCGGACGAAGAAATATTTATTCCACTACCTCCAGCACCGTACGGAAAGCAACAAATTTATCCGGGTACCGCCCGGCGTGCTCAGCCTGTAGCCGGGGAGCGTGCCGCTGCTGATACTCTTCATAATCTGCAATGTTTTTCAGGTAGTATTGAAAAGAGTAGGTGACCCCGCCGTTCTCAATTTCATCAAGCATCCGCAGGATACGGTTCTCCACAAACAAGCCAGTTTTCAGCACATCGGGTATGTGCACGGTTTGCATCCAGTGCAACCATTCGTCGTGTACCTGGTTATCGATGTTGACAGTTACGCTGTACAGGATCATATTGCGGACTTTATTCAGTTTTCATGTCAGTTTATTTCCCGGCAGCACGGTGGCTGCTCATCAGCATGCACATAGCCGGAATCATCGGGTTGCTGCATCCTTTTACCAGGCCTCTTTTTCTGGCGCTGGTGCCGTTCAATCTGGTGGTAACGGCGGGCCTGCTTTTTATGTTTCACCGTGATTACCGGCTTTCGTTTGTGCTTTTTTGCCTGCTTGCTTTTGCGGCAGGCTTTGCCGTGGAAGTAGCCGGAGTACATACCGGCCTGATATTCGGCTCGTACAGTTACGGCAGCACCCTTGGGATCAGGCAATGGGAGGTGCCCCTGCTGATCGGCCTCAACTGGCTGGTACTGATCTATTGTACCGGCAATATTACCGAAAGAATGATTCCGGTGAGCCTGGCAAGGCCGTTCGTCGGGGCGGCGCTGATGGTACTGCTGGATTTGTTCATTGAACCCGTAGCGGTCCGGTACGGATTCTGGGAGTGGCATTCGGCGCAGATTCCGCTCCGCAACTACGTCGGGTGGTACCTCACTTCGCTGCTGCTGCTGACACTCTTTCAGGCATTGCCTTTCCGGAAAGAGAATCAACTGGCACCTTGGGTATATGCAATGCAACTGGTCTTTTTTTGTGGTTCAGCGCTTCTGTGGAAGTGGAATTTTTTTTAAACAAATGCCATTTTTGAAGGTTAAAGATATGCCCCTTCCGCAACCTCCGCGGACGTATCTTCAGCCTTGAACAACAAGGTGGGTAAAGATCAGTTGTATTTGTGAGGCACTCCTTTATGAGCGTATATTCGATCAGTGATTTAGAGCATCTTTCCGGAATAAAGGCCCATACCCTGCGCATATGGGAGCAGCGGTATAATATTATATGTCCCAAACGAACCGATACCAATATCCGCTTTTATGATGATACTGATTTAAAGCTGGTTCTGAATATTTCTCTGCTGAAAGAGCACGGTTTTAAAATATCAGAAATTGCCCGCATGACAGTAGAGGACATGAGTCAGGAGGTACTTTCACTCACCGACAAGAACCTCCGGTACTCTGACCAGATTCAGGCGCTTACTCTTTCCATGATCGACCTGGATGAGGAGCGTTTTGAAAAGATCATGGCTACCAGTGCCCTGCAATCGGGCTTTGAGCAGACTATGATTAACATTGTGTACCCTTTTCTGACCAAGATCGGTGTACTCTGGCAAACGGGAGCCATCAGCCCGGCGCAGGAGCATTTTATCAGCAATCTGATCCGGCAAAAACTGATCGTAGCCATTGATGGTCAGATCACGCGGCGCAATGACTGCCCCAAGTACATGCTGTTTTTGCCGGAAGGGGAATTGCATGAATTGAGTCTGCTGTTTGCAAATTATCTGCTGAAAGCCCGGCAAAACCGGGTCATCTATCTGGGGCAGAGTATGCCCTTTGTGGATATTTGCAGCGCCTACCAGATTCATAAGCCTGATTTCCTTTTTTCCGTGATCACTTCTATCCCCAACTCAGAAGAGGTACAGGCATATATTGAACGGCTGGCCCATTCTTTTCCCCGCTCCAGGGTTCTTCTGACCGGTTATCAGATAGTGGCTCAGGACCTTCGCGTACCCGATAATGTAATAGTAATCCGGAAGTTCAGGGACCTGGTTCTTCTTGCTGAAGAAAACGGCGGAACCATATATGCCGACGCAGGCTAGCCTTGAGAGCCTGAATACCGGGGTGCCATGTGCAGGGAAGATTAGTCTATAAAAAGCAGTGTTTGGTAGTACGATTTTTCGCTTTAGTCCCTTTCAATCTTTTATCTGGCTCCGATTTTCCGGCACAAGCGTGCAAAAAGCGTACATGAGCAAGGTTATTTTCAGATCAGCCGGTTACCTTAAGCCGGCTATTTTTTTTGTCATCTGTAAAAGGCTGATTTTTAGTGATAAAGGAATAAAAAGAGTGATGAAGGACGAGTGACTGCCAGGCGGATATAATCCGTTGCCGGCAAATGACGGTACCCGCCTGAAGGGTAGCAGCGCCTCAGAAAAATCTTTTATCTCCCGGCTCCTTTTGATATTACATTCCTCCCGTTTAGCCGGCTGCTACCCCGCGGCTACCCACCTCCGACTTCTGGTATCTATAGGCATCTGATATGGATGAATTGTTGATCCTGATACCAGAATATTATGAAAAATTCGCTACAACCCCTCAATAGCCAAAATCTCAGAACTGCCCCGGCAGCAACGCGGCTGTTCAGAACATTGCTGGCCCTGAGTGCAATCCTGATTGCCCCATTAATAAGCTTCGGGCAAACCTTCACCGGAACCGGCAACTGGAGTAATCCTGCCCGGTGGAGCACCGGAGTAGTACCCACGGGCACTTCCAGCGTAATTATTGATGGTACCTGTACGCTGGATGCTTCCTTTTCGGCGGCCAGTGTCACCATCAACGCTACGCGTGAATTAATTGGCGGCGGCGGATTTCTCCAGATCCGCGACGGATGGACCAACAACGGGACCTTTACCGCGGGTACCAGTACAGTTACCTTCACCACCTCGACCGGCAACGCCCAGATCAGCGGCTTGCCGACTGCTTTTCATAACCTTACCCTGGGCAGGTTCAGCAATGACCATACAGTGGTGGTAAATGCCGCGGTTACGGCTAACAGCCTCACCCTGCTGCGGGGAAATGCAGAAGTTAATCCGGCAGGCGGATCTTTGGTGGCCGGCAGTCTGACTGTAAACAATGCCACCGGCCAGTTGTCAAACGTGAGGGGAACCCTTACCATTAACGGGAATGTCTCCGTTCCGGCGGTGGCAACGCTGGGCCTGCTGGGCGCGGCTACCCATCTCAGGATTGGCGGCAACCTTACCCTGGAGGGCACATTCAATGCGGATAACCTCAATGTTTCGGTTACCTTCTCTGCCGGCACTCCGAGTGTTATCTCAGGTGGCAACGTAAACCTGCCTGCTACTGTGCGGATCAACAAAACGGGCGGCGCCCTGACCTCATTTGCTGCCGGCACTGCAGCCGCGATAGGTGGCGCTTTACTGGTAGACAGCCCCCTGGAGGTAAACCGGACTCTGGTTGTGGACGGTACCACTACGGTTAATGGTATTATGGACGTCAGAGCACAGAACATCACTTTCAACAGTGATTTTATTATTAATGCCGGCGGCACCTTTTCGACACTGGCGAGTCCTTCCAACGTCTTCCTCCAGGGTAACTGGGTGAGCAGCAGAGCCGGTGCTGCCTTTAACTCAGACAATTCAACTTTGATCCTGACTGGCGGCGCCAATAGTACCATCACCCCGGGTGTGGCTACGCAGTTTAACGGTATAACCATCCAGAAAACCGGATCGGCTACCGTATCCTATAATACCAATCCGCTGATCCTGCGGAGTGATCTTAATATTCTCTCCGGTGCGTTGCTGTGCGCCAATACTACTTCTGGCGTTACCAGCTTTACGCCTTCCACTGTTTGTGTGGGGGAAGAGATTTCCATTCCCAATCCAGATCTGTCAGTGGGCGGAGATGTCAGCATCGGCAATATGGCCGCCCTTCGTCTGGATGAAGACAATTTTGAGGATAACCTGAACGGTATATCCATGTGGGTAAACGGCGCCCTTACGGATAACAACTTGGAAGAGCCAACCTATCCTACCCCTACCCGGCAGGCACGGGGCTTACTCATTGGTACCCAAAATGTAGCCCTGCGGATTTCCAACCTCAACCGTCCCTTTATTGTATTTACGGGTGGCGACATGGTTGTCAAGGGTCAGGTGCCACAATTAAGAGACAGCGAAGGAACACCCTCCCAGGGATTGGGTATCTCGCTGCCAAATGTGGTTATCTACAAAACGGATAATACCCGGACTTTTGCCATTCACAGCGGAGCTAATCCTACAATACCCGGTGATAAACACAAACTGCGGATACTTGGTAACCTGACTGTAGCCAGAGGCCGCCTGCTGCTGAATAGTACCTCTCTTTTATTCGGCGACAGCCGGAACGACGAAGTAAACGTATACGGGATACTGGATGCGAACGCCGGGTCCACGCTTAAAATGACAACGGGCGGCGCTTCTCCGTCCGGCTCCATCCTCAGGGGCCGGCGCGGCGGCGTAGTACGATTTGTCGGTACACCTTCACAGCCGGTTACGGTAACGCGTGAAGGGCAGCCGGGATATTATTATGGCATTGCCATCTACGCGGGTTGCTCCGTTTACGCCTATAGTACCAACTTCTCCTTTCTTACGGCGTCAAATGAAGATTACAACACTTTATCGCCGGAGCAAACCATCCTGAATATCACTCAGGCTGGCAATGGTTGTGCCCTGCCCGGTACCGGTGGATACGAGAGTTACGGAGGTTTTAAAATATACCAGGGTGCGCTGATCAACCCCGATAATCAGACAGACCTGCTTTCGGCGGCTCCTTTTACGGGTGCTGAATATAATTTCAGCTATTGTACCTTCGGGGGGTCCGCCAACGGTATGTCACACCTGACCATCAATACCGGCCAGACGCTTACGATCCGGAATATTCTGTTTACGCTGCCAAACGGCGATCCTAGTACTTCTACTCAGAAATTCAGCAACATTGTTGCCAATAACCCTTCTACTAATAATCTCACTACCACACCTACTCCGGCAACACCGGTAGATCCGCCGCCTGCTATTACTGTGCTGTCTTCAACCGGTAACGCGGCCGGTCTGAATGCTGAATATTTTGATGGCGGAGATTTTGAACTGGGATATCCAAATCCCTCTTCAGGAACAGTTCCTAATGGCGGCAAGGGCCGAATTGTGTGGGAATCACTGCCCTTTTTCTTCTGGGTAGGCGGGTATGATACGCAAACATTTAACCGGCCATCGGAAGCAGAGTATCGGAATGGCGACAACAGGACTGACTGGACCAACTGGAAAAACTGGTCACTGGCAGAAAATGACCCTTTCAGTAATGGTTTGGCAACGTACAACAATCCAGAGCGGATTTTTCCCGGGCAGCGTACACTTGATCAGGCCACCTGTCGCTTGGCAGACCGACCTGATGCTTTGCCCGCCCGAGTAAACAATCAGCCAGATGCATTGGATTATTACAATGTGTTTATCTGCCGTTCGGCGGTGACAGATCCGATTTTGAATACTGCCGAGGTAACTATAAGAGGCTCATTGGTCATCAATTCTGGTGTCACCATCAATACTGCCAATAATAATGCTGTTTTCGCGCAGGACAATACAGGGTTTCCTAACCTGAAGGTAAATCGTTTTAATATCAATAATGTCAGTAACAATGTCAGTTCCCTAGCCAGCAGTGTTGTCAATAACTTTCGGATTCTGTATACCGGTAATAATATCCTTAACGTAAGCGGAGATTTGGTGGCGGAGGTAAATGGCGTGCTCGATGCAACTGGTAATGGCACCATCAGGGTGGGGGGTAATATGTTTATGATGGCTAATCTGCCTTATAACGGCAGCATACCGCCGGGCAATGCTTCTTCCACCTACAATTCCAACCAAGCTAATGCCAATACCACCTTTCAGTATCTGTACCGCGCCGGCCGACCTACGGTAGTGATCAATGGCATTGGTTTACAGGAAATGCGGATCAGGCGCAATGTGCTGCATAACCTGATCATTGAGAAGCCTTACAACGAAGTTCAGATCCAAGGCTTGTCAAATACCAGTGAAATAGCCCGTTTTACCGTAAATAACGATCTGACGATACGGTCCGGCGGTTTGAAAATGTTGTCTAATACGCCTATGCTGGTGAATGGCAACTTCACTCTGCAGGGCGGCACATTTAATTATAATCAGAAAACATATCTGACCGTGCGCGGCAACTGGCAAAATACGGGAGGCTCTACTTCACTGGGTTCTGAAAGTCCGAGAATTAATTTTCACCCGTGGAATGCTTCTCCCAGAACAGTTTTGTCAGCGGGGCAGCCTTTTCCGCAGGCCAACTTCGGGCATCAGGATGATGCCACCAACTTTACCACTAATTATGAGATTGACCGTACTCCTGAACTGTACCCAAGTACCGGCGCTTTCTCTAAAGGAATATTTGGTGTAAACAGCAACATAGTACCTTATCTGCAGAAGTCAGCCGGATCAGTAGACACAACATCGGTTACTAACCTTGATGCACCGAACCTTCCGAAAGCTTTGGTAGCTACTAATGTAACCTATACAATTCTGGATAATTTCACTTCCAGCAGTTTAACTACTATCTACCCGAACCGCACAGTCACCACCGTTGCCGGTACAAAGACCATTATCAGAACGGTGGGAATGACAATTCAAAGCAACGGCGTGGTTGATCTGAAGGGCGGTTCCGAACTGCTGCTCGAGACCTCGCCGGCTACTGCGCCGGGCACCAATACGCTGCTGGTGAGCGCCGGTGCTACCCTGCGGGGGATTGGTACCCCAACTGCTGACGTGAAGATCAGCCGCCAGAATACCTCTGGCAGCTTTACCTTCCGGGTAGATGGTACCATTACTGCAAGGTACTACCACTTTGAATTTATGGACGCAAACGGTGTGGACATGCGGGCAGTAACGGCTCGGGCTGTATCTCCCGGCCTGCTTTATCCAGCATTGCCATTCGATGCATCTACCAATCCCAATGCTGGTTGCTTCAGTGATGGTCTGCTCACCAACGGTGCAGATGGCGGCACACTGCTTTATTTTGGTGAAAATACCGTAACCACAAATACGGTTATCTATAACGCTAACTTCCCGCTGAATCCGGGTCCGGGGTCTCATAACGTGAGGCAAATGCCTTTCCCGGGTACATCAATTACCTCTGGGACACTAATTTACTTCCGGGATGCTACCGGTGTATTCGCCGGCGAGAATTTTGACAGTGATGCAAATGACGCCTACGCTTATACGCTGACGCCACCTGTGCCGCCTCCTGCCGCCGAAAAGACGTTTTATGGAAACATCAGGTGGATTGACCGGATTAAGCGCTGGACAGGAGCCGGCCTTGCTGATACCCGCTGGAATAATCCTGAAAACTGGACCGATAATACCGTGCCTACCGTTGATGACGATATTGTGCTGGACTTCTCTTCACCGGCTATTTCAAAGAATGCTGATTTTACTTATGGCTATGTGGTTACAATTGATGGAGTACCAGCCGTTTGCCGCAACCTGACTGTACTGGGCGTCGATGCCAACGGGATTGCAACAACAACTAATCAGAAAATCTTCATTATTCTCACCAGTAACAATAATCACCCGGACTCGGATTTGAACATTGCCGGTGACTACAGTGCTGACGGAAGCGCAGACCTGCGGATATCTAATGGAGCTGTCAATGACATCAGAGTTGGCAAGAGTTGGAGTAATGAGGGGCGGTTCCGTGGTCAGTCCTCTCATGCCCTTCCCGTATCACCTCTTGATCAAGATGAAGCGGATTTATTGGGTTTGTCTTCTCGTGGTGTACCATTTACTGTTACCAACGGCACCGGCGGTACCGTTCAATTTACCGGCAATGTTGGCAAGCGTGTGGTCCAGACGGGTAAAAAAGCTACCGGTAATTATTATGATCCTTTCTGGAACGTGGAGTTTTTAGCCGGGACCACTGAAATAAACGATGTCCTTCGGGTAAATAATGACCTGATCATCCGCCAGGGTGCTGTACTTGACGCTTCACTTGGTAACAATCCTGTTTTCCTGAAAGGTGACTGGCTGAACGATGGAGGTAAATTCGTGCCCCGTCAGGGCCGGGTAACCATTGAAGGTGTTAAGTATAATTCGAGTGGTATAGCAATACTGACTTATATTACAAAGAACCGGACGGCAGGCGTATCCGGTGGTGTAGAGAATTTCTTTGACTTAGCCATTTACAAGCAGGATGGTCCGGGCAGCACTGTTTCGGCAGTAATTGGCGGCAACCCGAATAATGTAATTCTCAATAATCGGGTAACTGTGGCCAACGGACTTATTTTCTACCGGGGTCGTTTCGTAAGTGTGACAGATAAAGAGATGATTTTACTGGAGAATGCAGAGTTCGTTCGTACGCCCCGCGATGGTAATGGCAATGCTTTCTCTCCTTTGATCCTTAACGCGTTACAGAGTCTGTCCACACCTCCTCCTCCCGGTGGTCCTTCGACACAGGTAGACCAGTACAGTTGTTATGTGAATGGTCCGGTTGGTCGTTTTTACTCCAGTTCCACTTCTGACGTGGCCGGTAAATTCCCGGTTTCTAAAGATGGCGAGTACATTGCTCACCCGACAGATGGCGTAAAGCTGACCATCCGGCTGAGCAACAACCTGCCCACCGTATTCTCGGTAGAGCAGTTCAATGCCAACCCTGACTTCCCGGTGCCACCAGCCAGCCGGATTATTTCCGAGCCGCTGAATTACATTTCGCAGAGTCGCTACTGGGTAGTAAAAAACATTGCGGCTTCATCCGTGCCTTTCCCGGGTACCAGCGTGGCTGAACTGAGTGAAGGCTCAATAAGTTTACCTTACCGCGGGGCGCAGGAAGCAGTACCGTTTGTACACGGACATAATTATCCGAATTTTGCGCACGTGGAGGCAATGGCCAAGCTGCTGCAACTCAGCATCGTACAAGATTCGGCGTCGTATACCAAGCCCTATGCCGCCAGCGTCCTGAGAGGTACGGCTCCAAAAGGTACGCACTGGAACAATCTGGGTGGCATCATCAGTCCGACCACCAGTGTGACGACGATCAATACGGAGGAGAAATTCACTACCCTTGGCAATGGCGTGTTTACGTTCGGTTTTAATTATACGCCGCTGCCCGCCGAAATACTCTCCCTCACGGCCAGGCCCCGCAACGGTGAAATTGATGTAGTGTGGGTTGCAGCCGGTGAGGAAAATGTGGTGGATTATCTGGTGCAGCGGAGTATGAACGGCAGGGATTTTCAGACAATCGGAAGAGTAGCCGGCAGAAAATCCGGAACCACGCAGTCGTACCAGTTTGTTGACCGGCAACCATTGTCCGGTACCAACTACTACCGGCTGGAGCAGGTTGATATTCACCAGCTTTCCAGTTTATCAAAGACGGTGAGTGCCAGCCTGGGTAGCGTTTCTTCTGCAACGAAAGGGGAGATAACCGTTTACCCCAACCCGATTGAAGGACACCAGACGGAAATAAGCATTCTCGTGCCCGAAGAAGTACGCGGCGCGGTGCAGGTGTCCCTGCTGGATATGAAAGGACAAAGCGTATACAGTCAGCGTCATCAGGCAGACAGCCAGCAGATCATCCGGATCAACCCGGGCCGGCAGCTGCCAACTGGTATGTATATCGTAAACGTGATTTCGGGCGAAGGTATATTTCAGAAGAAACTGGTGGTACGCTGATCATTATCAGGATATTGGTTCAGCAGAAAACAACTGTGCGGCCGGCTGCGTTATGATGCAGCCGGCCGCTTTTTTTTCGGATATGACTGACAAATCTCCTGCGCCGGATGAGTGGCGCCGGGTATAGTGTTGCAGTTAGCCAGGTTGATTAATAATTACGGCCATTATTGCTTTGATAATTGGGATTATCGTAGATTATCCTTAAATTTTCTAATAATTTGCCAGTTGTCAATGCCTTTAAATTTACTGCACCATGGGAGCTTCACATACATTCCGTGTCTGGCGAGGCTTGTGGATCATCATTGCCCTCTTCTTTACAGCTGGTGAGGCGGCACAAGCTCAGTATGCATTAGGGTTCAACTTTACTTCAAATAAAAAATCGGTCAAAATCCCGTTCGAATGGCACAGTAATCTCATCATTGTGCCGATCCGGATCAATGACTCGGATACCCTGAATTTCATTCTGGATACCGGCATCAGCATGACGCTGCTCACCGACCCTAAGGCGGCTGCCGGACTCGGTCTCCATTATACCCGTCAGGTAAACGTGATAGGTGTGGGAGACGGTGACCCACTCAAAGCTTCCATTGCAATCAACAACCGGATATTTGTACCGGGTGGTATTGAAGCCAGAGGACACAACATTGTGGTGCTTTCCGAGGACATTCTTCAGCTGTCGAGTTACGTCGGGATGCCGGTGCACGGCATATTTGGCTTTGATCTCTTCAAAAACTTCGTGGTTAAAATAGACTTCCGGCAGAAGGAGATTACGCTTTACAAGCCGGAACATTATCAATACCGGGGCAAGGGAGAAAAAATTCCTATTGTAGTGGAGGATACCAAACCCTACCTGTATGCCAAAGCCATTTATGCCGACAACCGGGAAGTGCCGATCAAGGTAATTCTGGATACGGGTGCAGGCCATGCGCTTTCACTGGATATGGGCACGCACGAAGAGATCCAACTGCCCGACAAAATCATACGGGCTCAACTTGGCCGGGGACTGAACGGAGTGATTACGGGCAGCGTCGGGCGGCTGGAGAAGCTGAAGTTCGTGAGTTATGAACTACAGAACGTAATCACTTCTTTTCCCGATACCAATTCTATGGCAGCGCAGATAGCCCGTAAGCTGGACCGGCAGGGCAATATCGGCTGCGAACTGCTGAAAAGGTTTACGGTGGTAATTGACTACTCCCGCAACTACGTGGTGCTGAAACCGGTGAAGAAGATGTACAAAGAAAGTTTTGAGCGGGATATGAGCGGTCTGGAGGTGCGGGCCAAAGGCGAAAAGTTCAATTCATTCGTAATCGATAAGCTGGAAGATGGCTCCCCGGGCGATGTAGCTGGCCTTAAGCCGGGTGATGAGATTATTGCCCTGAACGGAAAAATGACCTCTGCGCTCAGGTTGAGCGACATCCTCAAAACCTTCCAGAAGGGGGAAGGGAAGGAAATCAAGATCTTTGTCAAACGGGGCAACGAGTTTTTTTTTACTTCATTTTTCCTGAAAAGAATGATCTGAAAGCCGGTTGTCAGTTCATTGTTCCAAATCCCGGTTCAGCCAACTTTTGGTTGAGCAGCCATAAACTGCTGTTTTCCGGTCAACCTTTGGCGGCTGGGCCACGTATGTGGGCGTACAGAATCATGTGTGCAAGCTTGCCTAATACGTTTACACCCATATGGCTAAGAAAAAGAAGACAAAAGGGAATAAGAATCCTTTGCTCAAAACACTCAAACCCCTGTTTAAAGAAAACCGTGTGTTGATGACAGTTCTGGGAGCAGCGGCAGGTGGTGCCGCACTGGCCGCTATCATGGGCACCGACCGGGGGAAGCAGGTAATTGACAGCCTATCAGAGTCGGTGAAAGAGCTGATGAACCTGGACAACGACAGGCGGCCATCCCGCCCTAAATTGGTTTCAAAAAAGCCAACTCCGGCACCAACTCCCTGAAAACAGAAAACCGGCTTAGTTCCGGTTTTTCTGTTTTCAGGTAAAGCCATTTTTATCCTTTGCGCATTTGCTGAGCCTGCCGCATCATCTGCTTAGTATCCATCTGATTCATCTGCTTCATCATCTTACGCATGCCGTCAAACTGCTTGATCAGGGTCTTTACCTGCTGACCCGTGGGGCCGCTGCGGGGGGCACTCCGGCGGCGGCGGCGGGTGTCAAGGTTTGCCGGAGTGGCCCTGTCCGTGGGCGTCATTGACTTGATGATTGCTTCAACGGGTTTAAATGCATCATCGTCGATTTCTACGTCCTTCAGCATACCGCTCACACCCGGGATCATGCCCACCAGATCTTTCAGGTTACCCATCTTCTTGATCTGCTGCAACTGCGACAGGAAATCGTCAAAATTGAACTGATTTTCCGGATTTTCTGGTTCAGGCGACGCGCTTCGTCCTCATCATAAGCCTGCTGGGCCCGTTCGACCAGCGAGATTACGTCGCCCATGCCCAGAATACGGCTGGCCATCCGGTCAGGATAGAAGAGGTCCAGGGCCTCCATCTTCTCACCGGTACTGATGAATTTAATGGGCTTGTTCACTACGGAACGGATGGAAAGGGCAGCGCCCCCCGCGAATCGCCGTCCAGTTTGGTAAGCACCACACCGTCGAAGTTCAGGCGGTCATTGAAAGTTTTGGCCGTATTCACCGCGTCCTGACCGGTCATGGAGTCTACGACAAACAGCGTCTCTGAAGGGTTCAAAGCTTTTTTACGGCCTCGATCTCATTCATCATCTGCTCATCAATGGCCAGACGACCAGCGAGTATCCACGATGACAATCTTTTTGTTGGTCGCCTTTGCATGATGGATGGCATTCTGGGCGATCTGGATGGCGTTTTTATTATCGGGTTCGGCGTACACTTCCACACCCACCTGCTCACCCAGCACTTTCAGCTGGTCAATGGCCGCCGGGCGGTAAATATCACAGGCCACCAGCAATACATTGCGGCCCGATTTTTTGAGGTGGCTGGCCAGCTTGCCTGAGAATGTGGTCTTGCCCGAACCCTGCAGGCCGGCAATGAGTACAATGGCAGGGTCACCCTTCAGATTGATGTCTTTTTTCTCCTCGCCCATCAGCTTGGTCAGCTCCTCATGCACGATTTTCACGAGCAACTGCCCCGGCTCCACGGCGATGAGTACCTGCCGGCCCATGGCTTCATCCTTGATGGTGTCCGTTACGGTTTTGGCTACTTTGTAGTTAACGTCGGCGTCCAGCAGCGCCTTGCGGATCTCCTTTACGGTGGCAGCGACGTTGATATCGGTAATCCGGCCTTTCCCTTTAAGGGTACGCATGGCCTGATTGATGTTCTGGGTTAAATTTTCAAACATATTCCTTTAAGTATTGAGACATGAGTATTTAGTATTGAGCACTGCCCCGGAGCAGTTCTGTCAGGGCCTGCATATTGGCTTTTTCGTCAAAAATAGCCCGGACCGGTACCAGAAAACCCGGCAGTACGTGCCCCGCCACCGTGCCATTGTTTGACTTCAGGACCAGCTGATAATTATTATCTTCCAGCACGTACTGCTCAACGATTTCTGCCTCAGGGTCAATGATCCAGTACTCCCGGACGCCGTGAGCTTCATAATCCTGAAACTTTACACCCCGGTCCATCTTTTCAGTGGATCTGGAAAGCACTTCCACAACCCAGTCGGGGGCCGGAAACAGCTTCTGGTCCTCCGTAAAGGCAGCGGCCTTTTCTTTAGAAAAGAAACAGATATCCGGTTCGTAATCGTTGCGGGTCAGGGAGATCATTATTTTCTCTATTCCCACAAAACCCGCATCATGTAGTGCGGCATACGTACTTATCAGCCGGTAAAGCATACCCGTTACAGCATTATGCCTTTTGGCTACGGGTGAATGCACCAGTATCTCTCCATTGATAAATTCAGCCTTCATATTTTCATCAATAAAGTCGTAAAAAGCCATGCGGCGTTGCTTTTCATCAGCCAACGCCTTTTCCAGCCTTTCCACGTACAGGGCCAGCTTGGGTGATTGCAGTAACTTTTCAAGGATCGCTTCCATTGCTGATTGGTTATCAATATGCAAAAATACGGATACTAACCAGGTTTAGGAAAACATTGGTCCTCTGTTTTTTACGGCAGCCTTTACTCTTTGGCACCAACGATCCGCCGCAACCGCCTGAACAGATTTTCCGCAAGGCCATTTGCCTCTTCGGAAACGCGGAAAAGATAGATCATTATGCCGTACAGCGTGGCAATTACGGCCGACCGGATGGCAATATTGACAAGGGATTCGTAAAAGTCCCTACCGGGCAACGGAATCGCCACGGAAGCAAAATAAGTAATGCCCGCAATCAGCAGAGCCGCAACGGCCCGGGAAGAAAAAGGCTGCAACCCAAACTTGCGGTAGATGAAAGCCAGCTTGGCGGCGTTGTAGAGCACCACCACCAGTAAATCGGCAAATGCGGCCCCGGTGCTGCCCAGCATGGGAATAAAAATCCGGTTGGCTACCACTTTTACCAGCACCATGACAACCAGGCCAATCAGATCAAACTTATAATATTTAGAGCCGAAAATAATCTCGCTGTTCGGGCCGGTAGCCATGTCCACCAGGCGGCTGAGAGCAATCAGCAGCACCACAAACTTGCCGGCCCGGTATACTTCGCCGTTGGGCACGAGGTTGAATATGGCGTCAATGTTGCACCAGATGCCCAGAAACAGAAAAGCCCCCACGATCAGCTGGTTGAGGGCCGACTTCTGGTACAGACTCTGGATCTGGTTGAGGTCGTTGTCCCGCCAGGCGGTTGTCAGCAGCGGAAGGGTGATCTGGGCAATGGCCCGGCGCGGAATTTCAATGACAATGGCAATCTTGAAGGCAATCGTATACACCCCGAACGTACCCACGCCGCCTTCCGTCGCCGACAGCATCAGGGCGTCTATTTTGTAAATGAGTAGTGTGCCCATGCCGCCCATAAACACGAAAAGCCCGTACTTCACCATTTGCCGGAAGACTGGCTGGCTGAAAAACGAAAAATCCAGCCGGACGGACAGCCGGCGCAGACTGCGGGCGTAGATGAAAAGAAATAGTGCCGCCAGACCGTACGACACCACCAGCAGGAACACAAACTGATCCAGGGTGATCCAGTGCAGCCCGTACGAAATAATCAGGAAAGCATTGAACAGCTTGAGAAAAAACTCCCGGATCAGGGCCGGTACGGCGATGCGCAGGTTCATCCGGGCGAATGATTCGAGCAGCTGAATGTACACGAAAAAGAACGTGAGCGGCAGCAGGTGGTAGTAATAAGGCAGCAGCAAGGGGGATTCTTCGCGGTAAACCTCCGCAAAAACGGGCTCAAACAGAAAGTAGGCCAGGGAAAACACCGCCAGTCCGGCCAGCGGCAATACGGCCAGAAAGCCCAGAAACTTCTGGTAGAGACTTTCGTCTTTCTGGAACTGCGAAAAAAAGCGCAGGGCAATCTGCGGAGCCCCTAACTGCACAAAGGCGGCATACAGCAGGGAAACGTCAACCACAAACTGGGTAAGGCCGATCTCTTCTTTGGCGAGAAACTTGGGCGAAAGCCACAGTACATTGAAAGTCCCAATGATTACCCCGGCGTAAGTGACTAGCGAACTTTTAATACTCTGGCGAATTACAATGCCCATGCAGATAGTTTGCGAAAAACCATTTTTAAGTATCCGTGCAGTAATCCGGTATTTATCTCTATGTAACTGTTTGAATGTCAAAAAATTTTATCTAACGACGGGCAACCAATGACCAAAAACTACTCAAGGCTGCCGTGTCAGTCTATGAATGTCGGGCCGGCCTTTCTGCCCTGACGCCGGCTGCTCAGCACCTCAGGCAGTTTTTTCAGCACGTTCCACTTGCTGAGCAGGATTGCCGGAAAAAGTTTAACCGGATGGCTTGCCAGGGCATAAATCGTCTGGGCCGCAAAACTAGCGAATTGTATCGCGATTGACCGGTTGATGTTGATCAGGGCCGCAAGGTCGTTTGACTGCTGTTTGAGGCTTTCCCAAGGGGACGGCCGTGGTGCCGTTGCCGGTACAGCGTTGCTGCGGGCGTGGAAGATCCGGGCTCGGGGCACAATGCCGATCTGCAGGCGGTGGAACAAAACCCGCTGGGTATAGTCCAGATCCTCGCCGTACATAAAAAACATTGGATTGAATCCGCCGGTTTTTTCCAGACAGGCCCGGGTCAGCAGCCAGGCCGCCGCATTGACAAAGGGCAGCGGATAAATAGATTTGAGTTGCTGCAGATAGGCATCAGAGATAAAGCCGGGGCACCGGTCGGCCCTTACGTAATTGGCAAAACCATGGTCGAGGGCATTGCCGTCCGCGTTAAGGTGCGCCGGGCTGAACAGCCCATACTCCGGATGCAGCTGACTCTGTTCAACGAGCTGCTGCAAGGTGTCGGGCTCCACCCAGGCGTCCTGATTGAGCAGAAAAACGTAATCTGCCCCGCCTTTGAGGGCCAGCCGGATGCCTTCATTGTTGGCCCGGCCGAAACCAACATTGTCCGGGTTCCGGATGAGGGTAACTTCAGGAAATCTGGTTTCGATCAGTTGAATACTGCCGTCCGCGGAGCCATTGTCCAGCACTACCACCCTTACCGGCAGGATGCTGGTCTTCAGGCTCTCCATGCATTTGCGCAGCCAGTCGCCGCCGTTGTAGCAAACCACCACTACCCATACAGCACTCAGGGAACTGTTTGTTTTAGAAAATGCGTCGGGCTGGTTCATCACAGGGCAGCGGCTTACATCAGGCCCAGTTTCCGGGCCACCGGTTCGGTGCAGATCAGGTAGTTGGACTCATTGACCGCCTGGATGGAATTTTTTCGCTCAACCTGTCCGTTCTCGTTGATGTTGAAATAGAGATAGTTGCAGTCCCGGATGACTTCTTCCACCCGACGCCCGATTTCGGTGGTCATGACTTCAATGAGCAGCGTGGGCCTGAACTGCTGCAGGCAGCTGCCCATGCCCCGCAGTGCTTCCGGTTCGTGCATTTCTACGTCCACCTTCATCAGATCAACCCGTTTGAGGTTGTGCTGCCCGATGTATTGCGCCAAAGCGGCGGTCTTTACCTTGACCTCAAACCGGTTGTCGCCGTGAACGGCATGACGCGTATCGGAGAAGGTTTTATTCAATGTAGCGCTGAAGTTGTTGGCCAGCGGAACGTCGTAGATTACCGCTTCGCCCTCATGATCCGACACGGCCATCCACTCGCAGCGTACATCGTAGCCATTGAGTTCGCAGTTGGCCTTATACTTGTCGAAAATCCGTTTCAGGGGCTCAAAGCCAAAGACCCGGCTGGCGGGGTTAACCGTTTTGGCGACCAGTGAATATAAGCCGGTGTTGGCTCCCAGATCAAAAATTACCTGGGCATCGGCACAGAGTTTCTGCCAGAGTTGCAGGGAAAAGCCTTCGCGCCGCCGGCCCAGTCCCTCCCAGAAAAGGTCGTCTTCGATCACGTAGCCGTGCGTGTTGTAGTGGTTCATGTAAAAATGCCGTCCATCAACTTTTACTTTAAACTTGCCGCCGAAAAACAAGTGGCGGTAAACCGATTTTGGCGGGACGTACACCGCCCGGATGGCTTCAAAGAGCGGTTTTTTGAAAGGCAGGACCTGGTACACTTTCTTCAAAATGCTGGACATGAGCGGAAGGTTGGTTTGGCGGTTACCCGTAAAACTATGTTATTTTGAACTGCCGGACAATCCGACCGGAGGTAACCGGACGGATCGGTGCAATCATGTAATTTTACCGTTTATCCTTCCGCGATGTCAGCCTGCCCTGCAACACTATGAAGCTGTTTTTCAAGATTCTGTCCAAAGATTTCTACCACCTGCTGCGCGATGCCGGTCACCGGGAGTTTCTCCGGCTGGCCTTCCGGTACGGGGATACGCCCCGTTACCAGGCGCGGAAGGTGCGGTTTCTGCGTTACCAGGTGCAGGTGCCCGATACGCTTTCCTTCATCTGGCAGTTCAGGGAGATATTTGCGGAAGAATCTTATTTTTTCGGGGTAAATAACCCTGCGCCGGTAATACTGGACTGCGGCGCCAATATCGGGCTGAGTTGTCTCTTTTTTAAGCACCATTATCCGCTGGCGAAGATCATCGCTTTTGAGGCTGATCCTAACGTAGCTGCTTTGTTGACTGAAAACTTACGGCAGAATGGATTTTCGGATATTAGCGTAATTGCGAAGGCTGTATGGACCCAGAACGCCACCATTCCCTTTGCCGGTGAAGGTGCCGACGGCGGTTCGGCAGTGGCGGGCAAGGCCTCCATGCAGGTTCCGGCGGTGCGGCTGAAAGACTACCTCCACGGGGCCGGCCGGATCGACCTGCTCAAGATGGATATTGAAGGGGCAGAAGTGGCCGTTCTGGAAGACTGCCGGGGCAGCCTCGGCGAAGTACAGCAGCTTTTCGTGGAGTACCACGCTTACACCATGCAGGCCCAGCGGCTGGATACCCTGCTGACAGTGCTGCAGGAAAGCGGCTTCCGCTATTTTATCCGTTCCGAAGCCGACCGGCCCCGCCCTTTTGTAAACCGCTTTAACCGGAGTACACCTTACATGGATCTTCAGCTTAATATTTTTGCTTATCGCTAACCTCCGCCATATTGCATCCTCGGAAGCGCAGGCGTGGCTTCCGGCGTCTAACATCTAACAATGAAAGTTCTTTTAATCAATACATTTGACCGGAGCGGAGGGGCGGCTGTAGCTTGTAACCGCCTGCTGCAAGCCCTGCACAAAGAGGGAGTAGATGCAAAACTGCTGGCTCAGGAGCAGACGCACCCAGATCCGCTGGTGGTGCCGGCGGGCGAAGCCGGGAAAGCCAGTAAAAATGCGTTTGGCCGTTTTTTGCTCGACCGGCTCGAAGTGTATTTTCAGGAAAAAGACAAGAGTGTCCGTTTTGCCTTTTCGCCGGCCCACATCGGTGCCGACATCAGCCGGCATCCGGCCGTGCTGGAAGCGGATATCCTGCACCTGCACTGGGTACAGTTTGGTTTTCTGTCCATTGATTCCCTCAAAAAACTGATCCAGCTGGGCAAGCCCATCGTATGGACCCTGCACGATATGTGGGCCTTCACGGGCGGCTGCCACTACAGCGGCGACTGTAAAAATTACCTTTCTCATTGCCATACCTGCCCTTACCTGAAGCGGCCCGGTCCCAAAGACCTTTCGTGGAAGATATTTGAGCAGAAGATAGAATTATTCGGGCGGGGACAAATCCATTTTGTCACCTGCAGTCAGTGGCTGGCCGGTCAGGCCAAAGAAAGTGCCCTGCTGAAAAATTTTCCGGTGACGGCGATTCCCAACCCCATCAATATTGAAAAATTTTCCTCCAAAAATAAGATTGCGGCCCGGCGGCATACCAGACTGCCCGAAGGAAAAGAGTTGATTCTTTTCGGAGCGATGAACACCAAAGATTCCCGCAAGGGCTTTACTTATCTGAAGGATGCGCTGCAACTGCTGAAAAACACGTTTCCTAAAACTGCTGACGATGTGGAACTGGTGATTTTTGGCAAGACCGACCCCGAAATGCTGGCTGGACTGCCTTTCCCGGTCAATAACCGCGGACAGGTACAAAGCGAAGCCGAACTGGTGTACCTGTACAATGCCTGCGACATTACGGTGCTGCCTTCCCTGCAGGACAATCTGCCCAATGTGGTAATGGAATCAATGGCGTGCTGTACGCCGGTGGTTGCTTTTGACACCAGCGGCCTGCCCGAAATGGTACAGCACAACCGCAACGGCTACCTTGCGCAGCCCCGTTCTGCCGATGACCTTGCTCAGGGGATTTACCAGACGCTGTACCAAAGTAGTACGCAGTTGCTGCAGGCGCATGCCCGGCAGAAAGTGATTGACTGCTACTCCGAAAGCAAGGTTGCCGGGCAGTACCGGCAGGTATACAAGAGTTTCTTATAGAAACCAATATGAGTGCGCCGCCCAAAGTATCCGTCATCACGATTACCCGGAACGCAGCGGCGGTGCTGGAGCCCACCATCGGAAGCATTCTGAATCAGACCTTCAAGGATTACGAGTACATAATCATCGACGGCGGCAGCACTGACGGCACCCTTGATATCATCCGCCGGCACGAACCGAAACTGGGTTACTGGATTTCCGGGCCGGATAAAGGACTCTACGACGCCATGAACAAAGGCCTCCGGGCCGCCAGGGGAGAATACGTATGGTTCATGAATGCCGGCGACCAGCTCTACGACCTGCATACGCTTGCCCAGGTTTTTGAAGAATCAGAAAAAGGAGCCGATGTATACTACGGTGATGCGCTTTATTTTAATCAGGAGGGGCAGACCATTGGCCTGAGGAGCCGCGTGACACCCCATAAGCTTCCGGAGTATCTGACATGGAAATCCCTGCGGCACGGTATGGTGGTTTGTCACCAGTCTTTTGTGGCCCGCCGGAGCATTGCCCCGCCCTATGACCTTTCGCATCCGTACAGCGCTGACATTGACTGGGAAATCCGCTGTCTGCGCAATGCCCGAAAAATCGTAAATACCCACACCGTACTATGCCGCTACCTTACGGGCGGCTTCTCGGTAAAGAACCACCGCGAATCGCTGCTGGACCGTTACCAGATTCTGCGGAAGCATTACGGCACCGTACCCAACCTGCTCAATCACCTCTGGATTACCGCCCGCGGCGGATTTTTTGCGCTCCGCCAGCGGGGCGGGAAGAGGTAGGCTGTTTGGGTTTTGATAAAAGAGTTCTCGCATATTTACGCAGATAAGGACGCAGATTGGCGCTGATTTTATGCGGGATTATCAGCAGGGCCATGATAAAAACAGAAAATTGATAGTGTATTGCTGACAAACAGCTTTTAGCAAATCCCTTCTGCGGGGATCTGCGTCCTTATCTGCGCACATCTGCGAGAAACAATCCGCGGGAAACAATCCGCAACAAACTCCTATGTCAGTTCCTCCATAAGCCGGTGCAGTTCCGGAATCTGTTCCTTCCTTAAGTCGTGACCAGCTACGTTTTTAATAAATTGAATACCAGCCACGTTGCAGCAGAGAACGGCGTCGGCCGCAAATAGCTCTTCCCGGAAGAACAAATCCTGTTTTACTGCCAGTCCGTGCGCCGGAGCCAGCCGGATCATCTGCTTCAGCATGACACCTTCGATGCAGCCCGTAGCAACAGAAGGGGTGTACAGCGTGCCATCTTTCAGCCACAAAAGACTGGAAGCGCCGCATTCCGCCAGGTGCCCGTAAACGTCCAGCAGAATCACCTCATCAGCACCGGCGTGCCTGCGGGCCAAAGCAGCCATTACGTAAGGCAGGGCAGACGTAGTCTTGAACCGCGAAACCGCCGATGCCGACAGCCGGATATCTTCGTAAAAAATCGCTTTCTTCTTAAAAGGCACCGGTTCTTGGGGTAGCTCCGTCAGGGAAACCAAAAATTCTGCATTCCTGCTCTCCGGCGTATAAAGCCCGCCGGGACTGCGCCAGACATGAATTTTCACCCGGGCATCACCCCCCAGATTGTTCTGCAGGGCCAGGTCTTCAATCGCCTGCCTCAGGTAGCCGGGGGTAAAGCCTTCCGGCACATCTATGCCCAGGGCAGCCATGCCGCCGGCAAGCCGCCCGAAGTGGTCTGGCAGGAAACGAACTGTTCCATCCCGCATAATAATGGTTTCAAACAGGCCATCGCCGTACTGGAAAGCCCGGTTTTGCCAGAAATCGTTTGGCAAAAAGCCTTCAGTGACCGAAAAATTATGAATCAGTTTCGTGGACATATTTTGCCATTTATCATTATTTGATTCGGTGTTAAATGGATTCGGGGTAATATTGATGGAGGCGTTGTGTCCTTAACAGGTTACCGGATTGCCCGACTGGCATCAAGGTTCAAGGTAAGCCTTTCCTGCCAAAGCCGGAAGGATCAACAGCCGGTAAGCAATATTTAGAATCCGCATGGCAAGCAGTGTATTTGATATGATCGGGCCAGTGATGATCGGGCCATCCAGCTCGCACACTGCGGGGGTAGTACGCATTGGCCGGGTGGCCACCAAAGTACTGGGCAGCGTACCCGAAACTGCCGAAATTACTTTTTATAACTCATTTGCCCGCACCTACGAGGGGCACGGCAGTGACCGGGCCATTATTGCCGGCCTGCTGGACTTTGCAACGGATGACGCGCGCATCCGCAACAGCTTTGATCACGCGGCTGCGGCCGGCCTTCAGTATAGTTTCCGGTCGGTGGGTAACGCCTCTACCATGCACCCCAATACAGTAAAGCTGACGCTGAAGGCTGGTACGAGACAGATTGAAGTGGTAGGGGAGAGCAAAGGCGGCGGCCTGATCAATATTGCCTCGGTAAATGGCTTCCGGGCCGATTTTTCGGCGCAGCTGCACACCCTGATCATTACGGCGGCAGACGTGAAGGGAAGCATCGCCTTCATCGCCGACGTGCTGGCCAACGACGACTGCAACATTGCTACCATGAACGTTTCCCGAAAGGGCAGGCACGATGTAGCCTGCCAGTTCATTGAAATGGATTCGGATATAAGGCCTCTCACCCTGGACTACATGAAGAGTCTGCCCTACGTCCGGGAAATCGTTTACGTACCACCTGATATAAGTCTTTAAGGGAGAATTCTTTCATTCTTAAACCATACACACTTATTGAAAATACACACTACCTTTATCATTTGTTACCATGAAAAGATTAAAACTAACGGCAATTCTAGCTTTGATTCTGAGCAGCATCGGGGGATTTGCTCAGAACCAGGCCCAGTCCGGCGACAATCTCTGGTCGCTGAAAGAGTGCATTGACTACGCACTGGTGAATAACCTGAGGGTCCGGAGCAGTGACCTGCAGGCAAATGCCGACCGCGCAATGGCATTTCAGGCAAAGGCGGGCATTTTACCGACCATAAATGCTTCCGGTAACTACGCCTTTAATATCGGTCGAACTATCGACCCCACCACCCAACAATTCGTGGATACTACCATTCAGACGAGCCGTCTGGGTCTGAACGGTAGTTTGCTCTTATTTCAGGGCGGGCAAAGATTGCGTACCATTCAGCAAAGCCAGAATACGGCCGAAGCCAGCCAGTATGACCTGCTGCAGGCACGAAATACAGCCAGCCTTAACGTGGCCCAGAACTACCTGCTGGTGCTGAATAATTCTGAATTGCTGGAGGCCGCCCGCTTTCAGGTACAGGTAAGCCGCCAACAGGCTGATCGTGCCGAAAAGCTGGTTAAAGCCGGTTCCCTGCCCCAGACTGACCTGCTCGACCTGCTGGCCCAACTCGCTAATGATCAACTGGCACTGACTACTGCTGAAAATAACCTCCGGACCGCCAAACTAAACCTGATGCAGGCCATGAATCTGCCGGCTCAGCCCGATTTTGAGGTAGAAAGAATCCAACTGGAAGAGCCTACCGTAGGTGCCTATGATCAGACGGCCCAGCAGGTTTACGAAACTGCCCTTCAGACGCAGTTTTCCGTGAAGAGTGCCGATATGCGGATCAGGAGCAGTCATTTTGCCGTACAGGCTGCCCGCGGCTTCTACTACCCTTCTCTTTCCCTCAATGCCGGTATCAACTCAAACTATTCGAACCAGAGTCAGAAGTTTCAGATTACCGGCAACCGGGGCACAATTGATGAGTCCAATGTGGTTGGTTATCTGGGAGGCAATCCCCGTAACCTTGTACTGCGGACACCCATTGACCAGCAGCAGGTTGTAGCCCGCGACTATCCTTACTGGGACCAGGTCGGCGACAACACGAGCAGCTTTGTTTCGCTTAATCTCAATGTACCGATTCTCAACGGATGGCAGACCCGCACCCAGGTAAGCCGGGCCGTGATACAGCAGAAGTCAGCCGAACTGGATGGCCAGAATGTACGCGTACTGCTTCGCCAGGACATCGAGCAGGCCTATAACGATATGCAGGCATCGGTTTCCCAGTATCTGTCCAACAAGCAGCAGGTAGAAGCGCTGGAACTCGCCTTCCGCGCCGCCGAAACCCGGTTGAATGTCGGTGCCATTAATTCGGTAGATTATAATCTGGCCAAAGCCAACCTTGACCGGGCGCGGGCCAATTTGATTATGGCCAAATACAGCTATTATTTCCGTCAGAAAGTGCTCGACTTTTATCAGAATAAGCCGCTTACCTTCTGAGACCTGACCCTCCGGCCGGGCAAAACCAGCCGGATGCCTTTCCGGAACCGGACTACCGGCGACGATTCAGGTACCGAAGCAGAATCAAGTATAGATTTAAAATTCTGATGTACGGGCAGCATCCCTCTGCAAGTCAGATAGTTATCCAGTTTCATTTAAAATTCAGAATTCACAATTTAAAATTGCGTAGCTACTTAAATCCGCAACCTTTTCAATGGCTAAGAAAAACTCAAATCGTCTGCTGATCATCCTTGCCGCAGCGGTGGTGGTGCTGGTGTCTTTCGCCTTTATTGCCAAACGGGCAGGTTGGATCGGTAAGGAAAAACCAGTTGATGTAGAGCTTGCGAAAGCAAAGCGGGTCAGTATTGTAGAAAAAGTCAGCGCCTCCGGTAAAGTGCAGCCCGAGGTGGAAGTAAAGATCAGCCCCGACGTATCCGGTGAAATCATTGCCCTGTACGTTGCCGAGGGTGATTCGGTGGTAAAAGATCAGGTTTTACTGAAAATCCGGCCGGACAACTACATATCCGCCGTTGACCGCGCAAGAGCCACCGTAAACAACAACAAAGCTTCGCTGGCGCAGGCTGGTGCAAGAGTGACGCAGACGGAGGCGCAGCTGGAAAGAGCCAGGATTGAGTTTGACCGCAATAAAAAGCTTTTCGAGGAGAAGGTAATTTCGGATGCTGCCTTCCTGCAGGCCCAGACCGACTTTAAAGTGGCCCAGCAGGAGGTGAATTCTGCAAAGCAGAACCTTGAAGCGGCCCGTTACCTGATTCAAAGTGCCGAAGCCGGGCTGCGGGATGCGCAGGAAAACCTCCGTAAAACAACCATTCTGGCCCCGGTAAGCGGTACCATCTCCAAGCTGGACGTAGAACTCGGCGAACGGGTGGTGGGTACATCGCAGATGGCCGGTACCGAGTTACTGCGCATCGCCAATCTCAACAATATGGAGGTGCGGGTAGACGTAAATGAAAACGACATCGTGCGGGTAGGCGTTGGTGATACGGCCATCATTGATGTGGATTCCTATTCCAGTATGGAAAAAACCTTCCGGGGAATTGTGACTGAAATTGCCAACACCGCCAACGAAACTGTTTCTCAGGATGCAGTAACGGAGTTTCAGGTCAAGGTCCGCATCCTCAATGAATCGTACAAAGACCTGACCAGCAAGAACAAGAAACTGTCGCCCTTCCGGCCCGGTATGACCGCCTCGGTGGACATTGTGACTGCCCGCAAAAGCAATGTGTTATCTGTGCCGCTGGCGGCCGTCACCACCCGTAATCCCGATGCCCCCAAGGGCGCAGACCGGGAAAACAAGGGCGGTCAGGGGGAGAATAACCAGAACAACCAGGGAGGGGCACAGCCCGCGCCGGGAGCACCGGTTAAACCCGAAGAACTGAAAGAAGTAGTATTCGTGAACAACGCCGGCAAAGCTGAAATGCGCCTCGTCCGGACAGGCATCAGTGACTACGATAACATCGAGATCATCACCGGTCTGAAAGAAGGCGAAGAAATAGTAGCCGGCCCGTACATGGTGGTTTCCAAGCGCCTCAACGATGGCGACGCGGTAGCGCAGCGAAAAGCCGACGAGAGGGTAGCCAAAGGAGCCGGCAACCCGTAGGGCAAACGTTCATTTTCTTTTCATTCCGACTATAGGTTAAAGTAAAATCCGGCACTGCTTAGTGCCGGATTTTTTTGCCATCCTTATCCTTCTATTTTTGTCGCCTTACTTACAAGCTGAAATTTGATCACCAAAGAAAAACCGACATCTGCCGTAATTGCCGTAGTAGGCGGAGGAAGCTGGGCTACGGCCATTATCAAAATACTTACCGAAGGAAACGTACGCGTACACTGGTGGCTGCGCAATCAGGAAGATGCTGCCTACATCCGGCAGTACGGGCATAATCCGCATTACCTCAGTGATGTGCAGCTCAACCGGCGCAAGGTAAAGGTATGCTCCGGCATTGAAGAGGCTATAACCGGTACCACGCATGTGATCCTCGCGGTGCCGGCTGCTTTCGTGCAGAGTGCCCTTGCCGGTGTATCGGCAGACCTGCTGGCCGGCAAAGTGGTGGTGTCGGCCATAAAAGGCATGATTCCGGAAAAGAACCTGCTGGTAACCGACTGGGTGGAAGCTGATTTCGGAGTGCCCGCTGAAAAAATCTGCGTTATTGCCGGGCCCTGCCACGCCGAAGAAGTAGCCCTTGAAAAACAATCTTACCTCACCATTGCTTCCACCGGAATGGATGAAGCAGAGGTAGTAGCAGAGCTTATGACCTGCCGCTACGTACAATCTTCGGCCCTCGACGATGTGTACGGCGTTGAATACTCGGCCGTGATGAAAAACATCATTGCCCTTGCCTGCGGCATTACCCACGGACTGGGTTACGGCGATAATTTTCAGGCGGTGCTGGTTTCCAATGCCATGCAGGAAATCCGGCGGTTTGTGGACGCCGTCTACCCCAGAAACCGCGACCTCAGCGCCTCCGTTTACCTCGGCGACCTGCTGGTAACGGCCTATTCGCAGTTCAGCCGAAACCGGATGTTTGGCAGCATGATCGGCCGGGGGTACAGCGTGAAGTCGGCGCAGGTAGAAATGAACATGATTGCCGAAGGGTACTACGCCGTGAAAAGCATTCACGAAATCAACCGGAAGCACCGCGTGCGGATGCCCATCACCGGAGCCGTATACCGCATCCTCTACGAAAAAGCCCCTCCCGGTCAGGAAATCAGCGCTCTGAAGAAAATGTTAAAATGAGAGGAGCGGGAAGTCAGGAGTGAGAAGCGAGAATGTAACTCTCCCCTTACGACTTGTACAGACGCCATGCATGGCGTCTCTTCACGCATGGCGACTTACGACTTGATACATGAAGCGTTCTTTCCGACTTACGGCTGAGCAGGTCCTTAACGGGTACGTAAACGGCGTTTTTCCGATGGCGGAAGGCCGGAGCGGACGCGTTTACTGGTATTCGCCTGATCCGAGGGCCATCATTCCGCTGGACACCTATAAACCCCAGCGGTCTCTGCGGCCGGTGCTGAACCGCGGCGAATTCGAGATCAGGTTTGACGCCGCCTTTGAGCAGGTGATGCGCTACTGCGCCGGCCCCCGCAGTGATGAGTCCGGCAGCTGGATTTCCGAAGAAATTATACGTGCTTATACCGAACTGCACTACCTTGGCTATGCCCACAGCGTGGAGGCGTACTACGAAGACGAACTGGCCGGTGGGCTTTATGGCGTTTCGGTTGGCGCGGCTTTTTTCGGCGAATCCATGTTTTACCTCCGGTCCAATGCCTCCAAAGTAGCCTTCCACTACCTGGTGGAGCAGCTTCGCCGGCAGGGATTTGAACTGCTGGACTCTCAGTTTATGAATGACAACGTGCTGCGGTACGGTGCCATTGACATTCCCCGCGACGAGTACCTGGAGCGGCTGCGGCAAGCCATCAGCCGGAAAGTTCGTTTTTTATGAATCCGGGGTCTTCCCAGCTATCCAAAAAGTACATTTACCAGAATCCATTACAACTTCCCTGCGGACCTGCGGGATAAAATATTATTTTGCGTTACTTATGAACGCGAAAGAAGTGATCGAGAATCTGCGGCAGGCCCTTGCCGTTTCTCCTGACAACGTACCCTTGCGGAAGTACCTCGCCGGCATGTTGCTGGAAGGAGCCGAATGGGAAGAAGCGGAAACGGAATACAAGACTGCCCTTGGGTTCGCTCCCGACGATCAGACGCTCAAACTAGGCCTGGCGCAGGCATTTTTTGGACTGCGAAAGCTTGACGCCGCCTCGGTAGTGGTAGAAGAGTTGCTCTCCCTCGGCAACAAGGCGGCTGCCCTTTATCTGCTGCATGCCCGGCTGCTGTTTGTCAATGGTACCCACCGCGAGGCTTACAACCAGTACAAGGCGGCCATCAAAAGCAACCCTCAGCTGGCCGACAAAGCCTTTGAAGAACAACTGAATGAAGCCATTGCGCGGAGCGGCAAAGCGGGCCGCGTATCGGCACCCGTCGACGACGAACTGCTGAATTACATCGAAAAAGAATTTGAAAAGCCGAAGGTCCGGTTTAAGGACGTGGGCGGCATGGATCAGGTGAAGGAAGAAATTGCCCTGAAAGTGATTTACCCGCTGAAGAACCCGGAGATTTACAAGGCGTACGGCAAAAAAGCCGGCGGAGGCATTCTGCTGTACGGCCCTCCCGGCTGCGGCAAAACGCACCTTGCACGGGCCACGGCCGGAGAAATAGAGGCTAACTTTATTTCCGTGGGCATCAGCGACGTGCTGGATATGTGGGTGGGCAACAGCGAGAAAAACCTGCACCAGATCTTTGAACAGGCCCGTCAGCTGCAGCCCTGCGTATTGTTTTTCGATGAGGTGGACGCCCTTGGTGCCAGCCGCACCGACATGCGCCGCAGCGAAGGTCGTTTCCTCATCAATCAGTTCCTGAACGAACTCGACGGCATTGACGCTTCCAATGAAGGCGTACTGATTCTTGCCGCCACCAACTCACCGTGGTATCTGGATGCAGCTTTCCGCCGTCCCGGCCGCTTCGGCCGCATCATTTTCGTGGCACCACCCGACCAGCCGGCCCGGGTAAGCATCCTGCAACTGCTGCTGAAGGATACACCGACCGAAAAAACAGACTACGAAGCCCTGGCAAAAATGACATCGGAATTTTCCGGTGCCGACCTGAAAGCCATAGTGGACATGGCCATTGAAGGCAAGATCACCGAATCGCTGAAAGCCGGCCGGCCACTGCCGCTTACGCAGAGTGATCTGAAAGCCGCCTGTGGCCGTCAGACCGCCACCACCCGCGAATGGTTTTCGGCCGCCAAAAACTACGCCCTCTACGCCAATGAAGGTGGCCTGTACGACGACATTCTGAGGTACCTGAAAATCAAAAAGTAACTTTGTTTTACAGCCGGTCAACTGCTGGCTTTATCCGTCAAAAGCTCTTTTAAACATCTTAGTAAAAACAGATTCGTATTTTTATTGATCCGACTTTGGTTTTAAATCCTTATGAATCAAGACTTTGCGCAATCATTCAAAATTTAAAATTCTCAATTCACAGTTGCGCAGCTCCTTTCTCCTCTCTATGCATCTCAATCCCACTCTCCAGAAGGCCTCTTTGCTCATCGGGCAGTCGCGTTACGACATGGCCGAAAAGGAACTGCGAACCCTGCTCACCCACCAACCACAGGACACAAGGGCCATGCGGCTGCTGGCCATCTGTCTGCTCAGTCAGGGGCGCAGCAGCGATGCGCTGGTGATCTCCGGCGACCTCGTGGGCACCGAACCCGACGAGCCGCAGAACCTGTACATCCACGCGGCCATTCTGCTCAATCTGGAACGGGTAAATGACGCGGAGCATTACGTACGCGAAGCCATCCGCCTGTACCCGCACGATGCCGATTATTTTGAGTTGCTGGCAAGGGTTTACCTGCACCGTAAGGAGTGGGAAACGGCCCTGCAATACGCCGGTGAAGGACTGGCCGTTGATCCGGCCCACGTGGGCTGTCTCAATACCCGCACCACGGCCCTCACTAAACTCAACCGCAAGGAAGAGGCTGCCCGGACCATCGGAGACGTGCTGGAACAGGACCCCGAAAACCCCTATTCCCACGCCAACGTGGGCTGGACCCGGCTGGAGCAGGGCGATCACAAAGGGGCTCAGGTGCATTTTGCCGAAGCCCTCCGGCTCGACCCTTCCATGGAATTTGCCCGGGCCGGTATGCTGGAAGCCCTCAAAGCCGGTAATTTCATCTACCGCGGTTTCCTGGCTTTCTTCTTCTGGTTAGCCCGGTTTCAAGGGAAAACCCAATGGGGCGTTATTGTAGGGATTTACATCGTTTCCCGGGTAATCCGCACCGCCGCCAAATCGGAGCCGATGCTGATGCCGGTTGCCATACTGCTCAGCCTGCTGATTTACCTCACCTGGGTGATTGAGCCGGTGTTTGACCTCTTTATGCGCCTGCACCCGCGGGGCAAATACCTGCTGACCGCACCCGAACGGGAAGGCACCAACTGGGTGGGGGCACTGATCGGCGTGGCATTAACAGCCCTGGGTATCTCGTTTGCCGAAGGAATGGACGATTTTATGATGCTTGCCCTGGTGGCCGGCACGATGGTACTGCCCGTGTCGGCTCTGTACGGAGCCGATACGCCGAAGCAGAAGCGGGTATACCGCCTCTATACGCTGGGGCTGGCCGTTACCGGACTGGCTGCCCTGCTCTGCACCGCCTTCAACATTGAAGCTGCCGGGCTGCTCACCGGAATTTATTTCCTCGGCATCTTTGCCTTCGGCTGGATAGCCAATGCGCTGACAATCAAATAAGGAATCTGCCTGCAAAAGCAGGTAAGTCTTTCTGCCGAAGCCCCGTAATCCAATAGATTATGGGGCTTCCCTTTTGAAAAGGCTACTTTTTGCCTATCTTTTGCAGCCCGGATCACTTTTCACGAGCCCATTTCAGAGATGCAAACTACCTTCACCCCTATTCAGAAACTGTTGGTTGCCAACCGCGGCGAAATCGCCATCCGTATCCTGCGGGCCGCTTCCGAACTGCACATCCGTACGGTAGCGGTGTACACCTACGAAGACCGCTACTCCCTTCACCGGTACAAAGCCGACGAGTCGTACCAGATCGGGCAGAACAACGACCCGCTGAAGCCTTATCTGGACATTGAAGAGATTATCCGGACGGCCAAACGGCACGGAGCCAATGCGATCCATCCCGGCTACGGTTTCTTGTCGGAAAATGTGAACCTGGCCCGCCGCTGCCGCGAAGAGGGCATTATTTTCGTGGGACCGAAGCCGGAAGTAATGGAGCAGTTGGGTGATAAGGTGGCCGCCAAAGCCATTGCCAGAACCGCCGGCGTTCCGCTGATTCCGGACAGCGAAGAGAAGCTCTCTTCCGTAGAAGTGGCCCGCAAAGAAGCGGAGCGGATCGTTTACCCCGTAATGGTGAAGGCGGCCGCCGGTGGCGGTGGCCGGGGAATGCGGGTAGTGCGGAGTGAAAAGGATCTGGAACGGGCCTACGACGAGGCGCGTAACGAAGCCCGTAATGCCTTCGGCGACGACACGCTTTTTCTCGAAAAATACATTGAAGCGCCCAAGCACCTGGAAGTGCAGATTCTGGGCGACAATTACAGCAACATTGTCCACCTCTACGAAAGGGACTGCTCCGTGCAGCGGCGATTCCAGAAGGTAGTCGAGATTGCCCCTTCGCTGGGCCTGAAACCCGAAACCCGCGAAAAGCTCTATGAGTACGCGCTGCGTATCACCCGGTCGGTGGGGTACAACAATGCCGGTACGGTGGAGTTTCTGGTGGATAAGGACGAGAATATATACTTCATTGAGGTGAACCCCCGGATTCAGGTGGAGCACACCATCACCGAAGAAATTACGGGCATAGACATTGTCCGCTCCCAGATTCTGATTGCCCAGGGCATCAGCCTCTCCGATAAGCAGATTTACATCCTCAGTCAGGAAAGTATTCCGTGCAACGGCTTCGCGATTCAGTGCCGGATCACGACCGAAGACCCGGCCAATAATTTCAAACCCGATTACGGTACCATCATCGCCTACCGCAATGCGGGCGGCTACGGCATCCGCATTGATGAGGGCAGTTCCTACGCGGGCGTAAAAGTGTCGCCGTTTTTCGACTCCATGCTGGTGAAATTATCGGCCAAGGGCCGTACGCTGTGGGGAGCCGCCGAACGCCTGCACCGGGCCCTGCGGGAGTTCCGGATCAGGGGCGTTAAAACGAACATTGGCTTTCTGGAAAACGTAATTTCCCATCCGGTTTTTCAGAAAGGACAGGCTACGGTCAGTTTTATTGCCGATAACCCCGAGCTGCTGCAGATGCCGCGCCGGCAGGACCGGGCCACCCGGATGCTGTCTTACTTTGCCGATGTGGTGGTAAACGGCAACCCCGACGTTCAGGGTAAGCCCGCACCGAAAGCATTCCGCCAGCCTATCGTGCCGCCGTTTGCCAAATACGCGCCTTACCCGAAGGGCTCCAAAGACCTGCTCAATGAATTAGGGCCGGAGGGCGTATCCCGGTGGCTGAAGGAGCAGAAGGCGATCCAGTACACCGACACTACGTTCCGCGACGGCCACCAGTCACTGCTGGCCACCCGCGTCCGCACCATCGACATGATGCGCGTGGCGGAGGGTTTCGCCAAAAATCACCCGCAGGTATTTTCGATGGAAGTGTGGGGCGGCGCTACCTTTGATGTTTCGATGCGTTTCCTGCACGAATGTCCGTGGGACCGGCTCCGGCAGTTCCGCGAGGCCATTCAACATTCTCCTCCAGATGCTCATCCGCGGCTCCAATGCAGTCGGCTATTCGGCCTATCCGGATAATCTGGTCGAAAAATTCATTGAAAAATCGTGGGAAACCGGTATTGACATCTTCCGCATCTTTGATTCGCTCAACTGGGTGGAGGCCATGAAAATCAGCATCCGGGCCGTACGCGAAAGAACCGGCGGCATTGCCGAAGCAGCCATCTGCTACACCGGCGACCTGCTGAGCCCTGACAATCGTAAATATACCCTTCAGTATTACCTCGACATGGCCCGCCAGCTGGAAGATGAAGGCGCCCATATGCTGGCAATCAAAGACATGGCCGGCCTGCTGAAACCAGCCGCGGCCGAAGTGCTGATCCGGGAAATGAAAAAAGCGGTTTCCCTGCCTATCCACCTGCATACCCACGACACGGCCACCATTCAGGCAGCCACCTATCTGAAAGCGGTAGAGGCTGATGCAGACGTAATTGATCTGGCCTTGGGCGGACTTTCGGGGCTTACCTCGCAGCCTAATTTTAACTCCGTGGTGGCCATGCTGCAGGGACACCCCCGCGAATTACCGATAGATCTCCCTTCTCTCAATGCCTACAGCAACTATTGGGAAGATACCCGGGAGTGGTACTATCCGTTTGAGTCGGGGCTGAAGACGGGCACCGCTGAAGTGTACGAACACGAAATTCCCGGCGGGCAGTATTCCAACCTGAAGCCGCAGGCAGCCTCGCTGGGGCTTGAGGCACGGTTTGAGGAGATGAAGAAGAATTACGTGCTGGTAAACAAGCTGTTCGGCGACATCGTAAAGGTGACACCCTCCTCCAAGGTGGTGGGCGACATGGCCCTTTTCATGACTTCCAATAACCTCACGCCTGAAGATCTTTTCGAGAAGGGAAAATCTCTGTCCTTTCCGGAGTCGGTGAAAAGCTTCTTCCGCGGCGAACTGGGTCAGCCCTACGGCGGCTTTCCGGCGGAGCTTCAGAAGATCATCCTCAAGGGCGAGAAACCAATTACCGGCCGGCCCAACGAACACCTCGAGCCGGTAGATTTCGACAAGGAGTTCAATGACTTCAAAGGACGTTTCGGTGACCGGGTATCTTTCCTCGATTACCTTTCCTGCAAAATGTATCCGAAGGTGTTTGAGGAATTTCAGGCGCACCGGCAGCAGTTCAGCGACGTAAGCGTAATCCAGACGTGCCCCTTCTTCTACGGACTGAAGCCCGGCGAAGAAACCACCGTGAACCTAGTGGACGGCAAGATGCTCATTATCAAGCTTCTGTTTGTGGCCGAGCCGGATGAGGAAGGCAACCGCGAAGCTTCGTTTGAACTGAACGGCACCACCCGCACGGTGGAGGTCCGCGACAAGTCCGTAAAAGTAACCAAAGTCGCGCACCGGAAGGCGAAAGGTACCAGCGACATCGGTGCCCCGCTGCAGGGCAAGTTGTCCAAAATCATGATCAAGGCCGGCGATGAATTCAAGGAAGATCAGCCGCTGTTTGTGATTGAGGCCATGAAAATGGAAACCATTGTATCGGCGCCGAAAGCGGGTAAGGCAAAGGCAATTGTGCTGCCGGAAGGCGAAATCGTGGAGCAGGACGACGCCGTGATTGAAGTAGAAGAGAAATAATTACGAATTACCGTTACTACTGGTTTCCCGTTCGTCAGATGTAGTTCCGGAGTTAGGATAATCTGGCGGAAGATGACAGGTGCAGGGGCCGGTAAGAAGTATATTTCTAAACGCAAGCCATATCCCGGGGAACGGCATTCAGAAACAATGGCTACAGCGTAATCAGAATCTGCTGGTTCAAGCGTGGACGCTTGAACCAGCAGATTCTGATCCAGCCCGACTGCCGTAAGGCTCAGCCTTACGGCAGCAGAGGGGCAGAAATAATCAGGTATTTTTCATACCATAAGTCACTGAATACGATTTTCTTCTTTTATTGAACATTAAATAACCATTTTGCAATCCCCCATTGAAGTTGGCCTTGCCTCGTACGGAATGTCCGGCAAGGTTTTTCACGGCCCGCTGCTGAAGGCCGACGGCCGTTTCCGCATCCGGAAAGTATTTGAACGTACCACCCAAAAATCGAAAGCCGATTACCCGGAAGTAGAGGTAGTCAGGAGTTTTGACGAAATATTGAATGATCCGGCCATTGAGCTGGTAATCGTAAATACGCCCAATGCCCTGCACGTGCCCATGACCCGGCAGGCGCTGGAGTCCGGCAAGCACGTGGTGGTCGAGAAACCCTTTACCGTCACTGCGGATGAGGCCCGGCAGTTGATTGAGTTGGCCCGGCAGAAGGACCGGGTGCTTTCCGTGTTCCAGAACCGGCGCTGGGACGGCGACTTTCTGACCGTGCAGGAAGTGGTAAAGCAGCAACTGCTGGGAAAGCTGGTGGAGTACGAAGCGCATTACGACCGCTACCGCAACTTCGTGGAGACCAATACTTGGAAGGAAGAAACCGGTCCGGGCTCGGGTATTCTCTATAACCTTGGCTCCCACATGATCGACCAGACTATGGTTTTGTTCGGCGTTCCCAAAAGCGTCACCGCCGACCTCAGCACCCAGCGGCCCGGCGGAGATATTGATGACAGTTACCACATCGTACTGCAGTACGACGGGCTGCGGGTGATTCTCAAATCAAGCTATCTGGTGCGGGAGCCGGGACCAAGGTATACATTGCACGGCACCGAAGGTTCGTTCCTGAAGCGGGGCCTCGATCCGCAGGAAGACGCCCTGAAAGCTGGCCGCTTACCGGGTGAGTCAGGCTGGGGTTCTGAGCCGGAAGCCTGGTGGGGCTTGCTCAATACGCAGGTAGGCGAACTGCATTTTACGGGAAAGGTAGAAACCAGGGCCGGGGCTTACCAGCATTTTTACGGTAATATCTACGCAACTGTCCGGGAAGGAGCCCCTCTGGCAGTGAAGCCGGAAGAAGCCATGCAGGTAATCCGCGTTATTGAGGCTGCCATGGAGAGCAGCCGTACTGGTCAGACGGTGAAATTATAGAGATTGGTATCTCATCTTCTTATCCCCCGGTTTGGGGGATTTTTTTGTTTAATTCCAACCACTTCAGTCCTGTTGAGTAACCTTGAGGGCCAACAAAGGCATCTTTTTAGGTGAGTCTGCCGCTCGTGTATCAATTCTCCCGCTTATATGGGCATGCATCCGGTGGTTACAATTCCTCAAAATCCCCTCCGGAGGGTGAACAGAATGTCATATCCGGGAGGCATTTTTGAGTGATACACAAACACTCCCCCTCATGAAAGCAATTATCCGTTTACTGGGCACTGCCGTATTTGCAGGCGCCCTTCTGATCATGCCACCGGCTCTTGCCGGAACCGATTTCCAACAAGGCAACAAAGGCAGCAGCCGCGACTCGGTCAACGCCGTGCACACCATGCGTGTCGTGTTTCTGCCGGGTTCTACTCCCAAAAACTTCCGTATCGGGATTGAAGCCGATAACAGATGCGATGTAAACATTCAGGTGATCAACAAGCAGGGCATGGTGGTCTACTCCGATGTGATCGAGAAAGTCACCAGAAAAGTCGAAGAGAGGGACTTCTCCTGGCTGAAGCGTGGCGAATACACGGTAAAGGTGATGAATCAGGATAATGAGTATACCCGGAAACTAGTCCTCTGATTTCATCAGTGCCAGTACAGATATGGAGCAGGCCCCAGGGCCTGCTTTTCTATTTAAGTATTTTTAACAAAGTCATTTGTATGCACTATGCCTGTCAGGCTTCGTAAAGCGGATAGATTTGGTCAGATTTGTACATTCCACAATCCGTTGAGTAACCATGAAAAGGTTTTTTCTGATCCTTCCCGCTTTTTTGCTGTTGCTGGTCTTTGCACCTTCCCTGGCCCAGACAGCGGCTGTTGATTCACAGGCAGTTGCTCAGCAGCAAGGCCGCGTCTGGGCCGAAACCCGCAAGCCTTACTTCAAAAATACCCGCGATGATTCTTTATTTGTGGTAAACAATGGCGACGAACCTTTCCGGTATGAATACTACAGCCAAGCCGATAATTTAGGCTTTTTCAGCACGATGTTTTTCAGTGCAAACGTCGGAGATGTGGTAGGACCAATGTTTCTGGAAGGCTATGCCGTCCTGTACAAGATTGCCGGTTACGACTCCGTACACCGCATCCGGGCCAGCCATCTCTACATTAAGCCCGACGGCAAAAGCCGCAAAGACACCCTTCAGGCAGTAAAGAAGGCCAATCAGCACCTCGCGGCTGTGCAGAAGGGGGCCGATTTTGATGCGCTTGTCAAAAAGCACAGTCAGGACGAAAATGCGCAGGAGGGTGGTGATCTCGGCTGGCTCTGGCAGGGCTACATGATCAAAGAATTCAATGATGCGCTGGCCAATGCCAAAAAAGGCGATGTACTGGTGATCAAGTCACCGTTGGGTGCCCATTTGGTTAAAATTACCGAAGACCCCGTTCTGGACCGCGGCCGGGTAAGGGTAATTCCCCTCACGAAGCGGTTTATGTAAAAGGATTGCATAATTATCTGCATTACCTGACCTCTCAGTTCTGAAGTCACGTAATCGTGCAATCCTTTAAATCATTTATTCACGTAGCCAGCGAAGCTACTCTCTGTTCCGGATTTTGTACGGCATCCTTCCTGAGCGCCTGGAGCAGGATCTGGACGGGGTGAAGGGCAGTTCTTTGGGTGGCGTCTCTGATCTGGTGGCGGCAGGAAGTGCCCGGGGCGCAGATGATCACCTCCTGCGGCTGCCTTCTCACGGTGGGAAAGAGCACCAGCTCACCGATCTGCTGAGAAATGTGGTAGTGCTCCTTTTCGTAGCCGAAAGAGCCGGCCATGCCGCAGCAACCGGAGGGAATGAGTTCCACCGAGTAGCCTTCCGGCAGGGAGAGGATCTGCTTGACGGGCACCATCGAGGAGAGCGCCTTCTGGTGGCAGTGGCCGTGGAGCTTGATGAGGCGTTTCCCGCCTGCAAACTGCTCTCTTTTTATATTTCCTGCTTTCAGCTCCCTTGCCAGAAACTCCTCGGTCAAAAGGCAGTTTTCTGCCAGTGCCTGAGCGGCAGGCCTGAGTTCCTGATCCACCAGCGAGAGGTACTCATCTCTGAAGGTGAGAATGGCCGAGGGTTCAATGCCTACCAGCGGAGCATCAGCGGTGATGATGTCCCTGAGCAGCTCCACGTTCCTCTGGGCCAGCTTTTTTGCCTCCCTGACCAGCCCCTTGGAAAGATACGTTCTGCCGCTCTCAAGGTGGCGGGGTATTTCCACCACGTAGCCCAGTCCTTCCAAAAGTTCCACTGCCGCCCGTCCCACCTCCACGTCGTTGTAGTCAGTAAACTCGTCGCAGAACAGGTACACTTTCTTCAGACGGGAGACCGGAGACGGGAGACCGGAGACCGGAGCTGACGCCGGTTTTGCCTTGCCGCCTGCTGCTTGGTTCCCGTTTACTGCTTCTGTCTCCCGTCTCCCCTCTCCCGTCTTCCCTCTCTTTGCAAACCAGCTTCTCAGCGTGGTATCGTGCAAAAGGGGTATGCTTCTCTGGGGGGCAAAGCCGGTCAGCTGCCTGGCCAGCTTTGAGGTAAGCGGGTTGGTGAACACAAAGTTGTAGAGCCACGGGGCAAGAGAGGCCAGCTTGTTCAAGCGCGTGAAGTTTGCCACCAGCCAGCTTCTCAGGGGCACCCCGCGGGCATCGTAGTAATGCTGCTGCCACTCGGCCTTGAGCTTTGCCACGTCCACGTTGGAGGGACACTCGGCCCTGCAGCCCTTACACGATATACACAGATCCATCACCTCCTTTATCTCCCCGTGCGAGAAGGGATTCTCCCGCTCTGAGCGGGTGAGCATCTCTCTGAGCATGTTCGCCCTTGCCCTTGTCGTGTCGCGCTCATCTTTGGTGGCCATATAAGAAGGACACATCGTCCCGCCCATCAGGTGACTCTTGCGGCAGTCCCCTGAGCCGCTGCAGGCTTCGGCCATGCGGAGCACGCCACCTTTTTCTGAAAAATCAAACACCGTTTTGGGTCCGGAGGTGGCCTGGCCGGGTGTATACCGCAGGTGGTGGTTCATCGGCGGGGTGTCGACGATCTTGCCGGGGTTGAAAATGCCCTGCGGGTCAAACAGCGCCTTTACCTGCCGGAACAGCCCGTAGTTGTGTTCACCCACCATGTAGGGGATGAACTCCCCCCGCAGCCGGCCATCGCCGTGCTCCCCGCTCAGGCTGCCGCCGTATTTCTTCACCAGTTGGGCAGTTTCGGCCAGCACCTGCCGGAACAGGGCATTTCCCTCCGTGGTTTTCAGATTAATCATAGGCTCCACGTGGAGCTCGCCAGCACCCGCGTGGGCGTACATGGAGTACCGCAGGCCATGCTTTTGCAGCAAGGCTTCCAGTTCCTGAATATAATCGGGCAACACCTGCACATCCACGGCGCAGTCTTCAATCAGATTGACCGGCTGCGTATCGCCAATGATATTGCGGATCAGGCCCAGGCCCGCTTTCCGCACGTCCCACACCATGCGGGTATCAGCGCCATAGATCACCGGGAAGGCATAGCCAAGGCCGGCTGCCTGTAATCCGGCCGTAAGGCGGCGCGTAGTTTCCTGAATTTCTTCCTTGGTTTGGGCCGTAAACTCCACCATCAGAACCGCCCCAGGGTCGCCCTCAATAAAGAACCGGTTCTTGTGGTACTCCGGGTGGTCTTTGGTAAAATTGAGAATGTACCGGTCCACCAGTTCGGAAGCGCCGGGTTTGTACCTGACGGCAACCAGATTGGCCAGCAACGACTCCCGGATGGTGTTGCAGTGAATGCACATGACCCCGATCTCCTTCGGCGGCAGCGGAATCAGGTTCAGTCTGATCTCCGTCACCATACACAGTGTTCCTTCTGATCCGGTGATCAGCTTGCAGAGGTTGAAAAAAGCACCATTCTCAGAAAATGGCTGCAGGGCCAGCATCTCGTCGAGGGCGTAGCCGGTATTGCGGCGGGTTACGGTTTTCTTCGGAAAGTGGCTGATGATTTCGTGCTGGTTGGCCGGCTGGCTCAGCATCTGAATCAATTGCAGGTAAATTTCTTTTTCCAAAGGGCTCGCCACGCCAATGCCGTTGCATTTCGCTTCCAGTTCCTGTGCGGAAAGTGGATGAAAGATTGCTTCGGTGCCGTCGCTCAGCAGGGCTTTCAGTTCGATCACGTGGTCACGGGTTGCCCCGTAAATAACCGAATGGAGGCCGCAGGAGTTGTTGCCGACCATGCCCCCGATCATGGCGCGGTTGGCAGTGGAGGTTTCCGGACCAAACTGCAGGCCGTGCTCTCTGAGAAACAGGTTCAGCTCGTCCCTGACCACGCCCGGCTCCACGCGCACCCATCTTTCCTCTGCATTCAGCTCCAGAATGCGGTTCAGGTGCTTGCCCGTATCCACCACGATGCCCGCTCCCACCACCTGACCGGCCAGCGAAGTACCGGCCGCCCTTGGAATGAGGGAAGTTTTGTGCGTGCGGGCAAAGGCGATCAGCTTCCCGAGGTCGTCTTTGGTGCGGGGAATGGCTACTGCCTGCGGCATTTCCCGGTAGGCTGAAGCATCCGTGGCGTAAGCGTACGCATCGTGGAATCGTAATACAGGTTGCCTTTCAGCTGAGAAGCTAATGTACGGAGGTGATGGATGGTCATGGATGAAATACAGGGTCCCGGGCAAAATAAATAAGGCAAAAGCACCCCTGCACATAGTTAACATTTTGCCCGTAGAAATGATTGCTGCAAAGACAAAAAACTGCCTCCCGCCCCGAACGGGCAGGATGGCGGCCATGCGGAAGTGATATCATCGGACGGCGGCTACCACTGCAATTTCAATATTGGCGTTGCCGGGCAGACTGGCAACGCCAACCGTAGTCCGGGCCGGAAAGTCGCCGGTGAAGTAGCGGCCGTATATCTCGTTTACTTTGGAGAAGTTACCGACGTCTTTCAGGTAGATGGTGGTGTTGACCACGTCGGCGAAACCTAGTCCGGCCGCCCCAAGAATTGCTTTTATGTTTTCCATCACCTGCGTAGCCTCCGGTTCAAAGCCGCCCGTTACGAGCTGACGCGTCTGCGGGTCGAGACCCACCTGACCGGCCACAAACAAAAACCCGTTGGCTACCACGCCCTGGCTGTAGGGAGCCAACGGAACGGAAGCTTTTTCGGTTTTGATAATTTTCTTTCCTGCTTTCTGCGCAAAGGCAGGAAGCATCGGAAGCAGGAGCAGCATCGGAAGCAGAAACGGACGGATACGTGACATGGCCATTACAGGGGATCAGCTGAAGCCCTTATAATACGCACTTCCACCACAGGAGTCAACAGGAGAATAATTTATTTATTCCTTCATAGAATAACCAACCACCTCCTTACGGCCGGGTATTTTTTTTCCTTGACGTGTATTGTGGCGAATGGCTGTAGGGCCGGTGGGGTTTTGAGCCGTTGTCTGATACAGTGCCAGCGGGCTCTTCAATGGTACGGATGTGAACGGCATGCTCGTTTGGTATAATCTGGGTACCATACCGCTGTGCATACACAAACGTGAATTCTGCGCCGAGAAACAGGATCACTGAACTGTAGTACACCCATAACAGGATAACGATCAACGAGCCGGCAGCACCATACGTACCCCCGATATCACTCTGGCCGATATAGATACCGATCAGAATTTTGCCCACGGCAAAGAGGATGGCTGTGAACAAGGCTCCTTTCCAGACATCGGCGTATTTGATGTTAACATCGGGCAGCATTTTAAAAATGACAGCAAACAGTAAGGACGTGATTCCGACTGAAACCAGAAAATTGAATACCTGCAGGGCAACTTCCCCAACCTGGGGAACTAAGGAAGTAATATAGTTTCCCAGAATAGCGATGCCGGCGTTTACCACCAGTGCTACCAGCAGCACAAATCCCAGGGAAAGTACAATGCTGAATGACAGCAGCCGGTCACGCACCAGTGCCCACATGCCATTCTGTGGCTTGGCCTTCAGATCCCAGATCTGATTCAGAGAAAGTTTGAGTTCGTTGAAAACCCCGGTAGCACCGAAGATCAGGGTTATGACACTCAGTATGGTAGCTACTGTTCCCGAGCCGCTCTTGCTGACGCCGGCTACCATTTCCTGAATTTCGGCAGCAGCCTCAGCACCCATGAGGCCTTTCAGCTGGCCAAAAAGTTGTCCCTCCAGGGCCTCCCTGCCGAAGAAAAAACCGGCTGCCGTGATGATAATGACTAGTATGGGAGCCAGAGAGAAAATAGTATAGTAAGCCAGAGCTGCAGCGCGGCTCATTACGTTATCGTCAGCAAACTCGCTGAACATCTGCCTGGTAAAAGACCAGACTTCTCTGAAATTAAATTTTGCCATAGTTTTCCGGAATCAGTTCCCTTTCCATTGTATCGTAAAAGATCAACTGAGGGTTACTGTGCCGGCTTTACTATTAGGGGGTGGCTGGCAGGTGGTGCAGTAATAGGTTGCCCGGCCACCGACGTAACTTTTCCGGATACCCGCATGGCAACGGGGACAAAGCTGGTGCCCTTCCGGATCGGAGTGGGGAGAAGTATCCCACTCCCGGGCATGGATGAGATAATCCGCCGGAAACCGGCTGTACACGGCTTCGTGCTCAATGGCCGTCAGGAGTACCTCCCGGATGGCTGCGTGCAGGCGTTCCACTTCTGCTCCGTAAGCGCAGCCGCCTGCCGCTCCGGGTGGATGCCCGCCATAAACAGCACTTCGTCCACGATCCAGTTGCCGAGGCCCGCCAGCGTAGACTGATCCATAAGCACAGGTTTGAGTGGAAGGAATAGTTTAATACCTGAACCGGGATTCGGTAAATATCCTGCTGAGGTTCAATATCTTATATTCAATATAAATTCCATTTACCTGCTCTTCCCTTTTGCAGGCTGCGTTTCGGGTACCGTCTGCTGACAGACAAAACATCAATAACATCCTGCATTAGCGTTGTTAGGTTATTGTCCCGGATGAATTTCGAGGCATAGAACCAAACACTGCTTAAAGCCGGTGCCCCTTCCTGTAAATAAAAGCCGGCAGACTTCGAAAGCCTGCCGGGTCGGGTGATGATGGGTGTATTGTATTACTGCTCCCGCCTGAGAGCCTACTGATTATCTTTGTCAGTTCTGTACTTTATGGCCAGCTTGCTTTGTGCCTTATCCGTTTCGGGAGTAGACGGCATAGTCGAATCTTCATCGTACGGATAGAGAATCTCCTGCAAAAACTTGAGGTGGCTCAGGCTGTTGTTGGCTACGTTGGAGAGCACGATTACCGTACTCTGGTCCTTGCGGTTGCGCATGAAGTAGCTCTTGTAGCCGTGCCACCAGCCACCGTGGAAGATCACCGGGTCTCCGCTGCTGGTGGTGCGGAGCCGCCAGCCGTAGCCATAATTCTGTATTTTGAGTTCGGGACTGGCCGGTGTAAAGGCTTCTTCCAGCGTGGCCTGCGATACAATTTTGTTGGTATACAACGCACGGTCCCATTTAAACATATCTCCGGCGGTAGAATACACATTTTTGTCGCCCACAACGCCGTCCTGGTAGCTGACGCCGTACTGACGCCGACCTCCCGAATAGCCCTTGGCTACCTGCAGAATGGATACCGACGATTCATCGGTGAATATTCTGGTATGGCTCATGCCGAGCGGCTGGAAAATCTGCTCTTCCACAAACTTATGAAAGGGTTTGCCGGATGCTTTTTCGGCGATGGAGGCCAGCAGGCAATAGCCGGTATTGCTGTACAAAAAGCGGGAATCCGGTGAGAAGTACGGATTTGGCTTATACTGAGCCAGCATCTGGACCACCTGATCGTTGTGAATATAGGTTCTGCGGTCCTTTACGTAATTGTCGCAGAAGTAATTGTAGTTGGGCAGGCCCGACCGGTGCGTGAGCAGGTGCCGCACAGTTACGCCATCATACGGAAAGTCTGGCAGGTACTTCTTCACGTTGTCATCGTAGCGGAGTTTGCCCATTTCTTTCAGTTTCATAATGGCTACTGCCGTAAACTGCTTGGATACCGAAGCCAGCTGAAAGGAAGTTTGCTCCGTAAGCGTATCCTTATGCGCCAAGTCAGCGTACCCGAATGCACCCTTATACAGCACCTGACCATACTGCGCAATGAGCACCGTGCCATTGAAGCCGTGCTTCTTGTGAAGGTTGCGGAAAAAAGTATCCAGCTGGTGGGCTTTGCGGGCTGCTTCCGCGGGACTGTACTTCAGCGCAATGAGACTATCCCTGATGGCGAGGGTATCCCGCTGAATGACGTGGGAGACAGAAGCTGTTTTAGCTTTGTTCTCGGTACAGGACGTCAGGAAGGTGACGCCTAACAGGTATAAAACCGTAATTCGCAGCAAGCTCATTTGGTAAAGGCAGTCCGGAAAGAAAGTGATTGAAAAAATAACGAACGGGAATGGAGTAAATTTCACAAAAAACGACTTTTATGGCAAGGTCAGGTAAGTTAATAGTTTGTTTTCTGTCCATTTCCAGCCAAAAGAGGCCAGTTTTCTACTAATTCGGGAAATGGTGCCAAATCCCTATTTTTGTACCTAACACAGATGGATGGCACATGTGTACAATTTACACCTTGACCGTGGGCCGGAGGAGTGGCTTTCACCTGTTTTGCAGTCTATGAAACACCTGATCAGTTATGTAATCCGGCATGTGCCGCGCCGTTATCTGCAACGCGTCAGTCACGTGGCCATGCGGGTAGTGGCCGTTTTTTACCAGGGCGATACCGTAGCCTGCCCCGTGTGCGGGAGCTGCTTCAGTAAATTTTTGCCGTATGGCCGTACCAACCCCCGCGAAAATGCCCTCTGTCCGGGCTGCCTTGCCCTGGAGCGGCACCGCCTGATGTGGCTGTACCTGCAGGAAAAAACCAGCTTTTTTACGGCTCCGCACAAACTGTTGCACGTAGCCCCGGAGCACTGCTTCATTAACCGGTTTGAGGCCATGAAGCACCTCGACTATGTGACTGCCGACATTGAATCGCCGCTGGCGAAGGTGAAAATGGACATTCACCAGATTCCTTTCCCCGCAAACACCTTTGATGTTGCCTTCTGCAACCACGTAATGGAGCATGTGGACAATGATATCAAAGCCATGAGTGAACTGCACCGGGTGCTGAAGCCGGGCGGCTGGGCCATTATTCAATCCCCGATGGATACCCGGATGGAAAATACCCTGGAAGACCCTGCCATCACCTCACCGGCCGAACGCGAAAAGTACTACTGGCAGGACGACCACCAGCGCCTCTACGGCCGCGACTACGGCCGGCGGCTGGAAAAAGCCGGATTTCAGGTCACCGAAGACCGCTTCGTGCTGGAACTCGACAAGGGCACCGTGCAGCGGTATGCTTTGCCGGGGGAGGAGATTATCTACCTGTGCCGGAAGGGGTGAGGGATGCTGTTCCGGATTACATGAACATGAATCTAAGGGTCCGGGACAATTGAGAAAAAGACAAAAGCACGGACCGGAAATGCGTATCAGGACTTTCTCAAAACCCCTCCGGAGAAGCCAGTTGTGAGACACAACCAGCGGTCTGCAGGCCGCGGTCAGTGTCCGCCGAGCCGTGATCAGTGTCCGGATGATCACTTTTGAGAAAGTCCTGCGTATATTGAATGTAAACACCAGTTAAGCCAATGCTGACAATAAAAAAGCAATACATTGTAGACGAGAACGACCGGAAAGTGGCTGTGCAACTCGACATTGAGACATTTGAAAAAATAGAACAGGTACTCGAAGACTATGCATTGGGAGAACTCATCAAGGAGAATAAACCAAAGGAAAAGTTGAGTTTGCAGGAGGCAAAAGAATTCTACAAGAACCTGAAAAAGGCAGAATAGCTTGAAAATTTCATTCAATAAAAGGTTCCTGAAGGATCTGGCAAAGACTTCCTCCAGAGACAGGGCCAGAATCGAATCCTTTGTGTCTGAGGAATTAGCACACTACCAGAGCATAGAGGAGATTGGCAATATGGAAAAGCTGCAAGGACACGACACACTTTACCGGGCCAGATTTGGTAACTACCGGGTAGGGGTGCGCTTTGAAAACAATGAATAGACTTGTTTATCTTTGATAATGAGTAAGTTATGCTTATCAGGAGAGAACCACCCCTGTCCCCTCCTTGAAGGAAGGAGGGGAACTGAGCGGAAACTTTCACTGTATCCGGAAAAGGTGGTGCAGACTCCCCTCCTTTTGAAGGAGGGGCCGGGGGTGGTTATCAAACAACCCATTGACGATCAAATACAAACAAATCTAATTAACGGTGGAAAGGGTACTGCACCGGAAGGAGATATACAAATTTTCCCTTGAAGCCTGTCCGCGGCAGGCTTTCATGAAACAGATCCAAAGACCGCTTCGTGCTGGAACTCGACAAGGCCACCGTGCAGCGGTATGTCCTGCCGTGGGAGGAGATTACTTATGTGTGCCGGAAGGGGTGAGGGGCTTTCGCTGACTACTTCCTGTTGTTTATCGGGTGCAATAAAAAATAAGGCGATGTTCAAATATGCGCTGATCTTTAGCTTCCCTTTACTGTTGGGCTGCTCCTCCCATAAGGCGGAAAAAAATGAAGCAGTTCTGGAAAGTATTGAGGAGGATAGGAAACTTAAAACTTCACAAGAAGCAACAGTCACGTCATCCGCACCTTCATCTGCTTTACCATTCCTTTCTGGTTCCGTCCTCAGTCCAGCCTTTTCTCCGGTAGATGTAAGCAGACTCTCAGCCTCAGAAGTCAGAAAGCTGTACGCAGCTTTACTGATCCAGGATCAGCAATACCGGGATAGTATTCACGCACCCGGGTTTAACTACAAAGACAGAGCGGAGCGGTTTAGGATAGATTTTAAAAAGGCTGACTCTCTTGATCAGTTGATTTTGTCGGCCTTGCTTTACAAATTTGGATGGCCTACTCTGAAAAAATCTGGAAAAGAGAGTGTAGAAGCTGCTTTCCTCATCACCTGGCACGCGGATGAAGAATACAAAAAACAATACCTGCCTTTACTGCAAAGAGCTGCCGGATACGATACCCTAAACTTACAATATTTTAAGGTGCTGAAGGATAGGCTTTTGATTGGCGACGGAAAGAGTCAGCAGTTTAATACACACCGTCGTTTACCTGACGGGAGTTATCAGGTAAATTTTTAAATACTCTTTCAGGATGCCGTAGGGTAGGGTTGGCATAAAGAGGTACTATGTTTACCATAAGTGCGTAGTTCAGCTAAGGTGTGTAGTTCAGCGTTTGCAGTGGTACTTTAAGCAAACTCTTGGACGGAGACAATTCTAAAGATGTACTGAGTATGAGTCATCCTGAAAGGATCTTCGCAGTAGTCAGTCATCATTAATCTTTTGTCACAAAGATCCTTTCAGGATGACGAAGTCAGAATGGAGAAGTTGGAGTACAGACATTCCCCCCTTTACGTCTTGTGAAACAAAATCTCCCCGGAAAGCTGCCCGAGCAGCTGGCGGGTCCGTTCGGGGCGGGCATCGGTGATGAACAGCTGCCCGAAGGTATCGTATGAGATCATTTCCAGCAGCTTGTTGATCCGCATGTCGTCGAGCTTGTCAAAAATATCGTCCAGCAGCAGCAGCGGCTTTTTGCCCGTGGCCTGCCGGATCACGTCGAACTGCGCCAGCTTCAGGGCGATTACAAATGATTTCTGCTGCCCCTGCGAGCCAAACTTGCGCAAGGCAAAGCGGTCTATTTCAAACACAAAGTCATCTTTATGGACGCCCTTGGTCGTGCGCTGCAACTGCAGGTCCCGCCTGGTGGCGTAGGAAAACTCGTATTGGAAGTTTTCCTCAAATACCTCCGATTCGTAGATCAGGTCTACCTCTTCGCGGCTCTCACTCAGGAACCCGTAGTGCTGCCGGAACACGGGCACAAATTCCCGCATAAAACCGGCCCGCTGCCGGTGGATCAGGTCGCCGAGGGGCAGCAGTTGCACGTTGTACGTCTCCAGCAGTTCCTTATCAAAATAATGCCGCTCAAAAAACTGCTTCAGCAGGCTGTTGCGCTGCTTGAGCACGTTGTTGTAGCCGATCAGATTATCCAGGTAGGCGTGGTCAACCTGGGAAAGCATGTTGTCAAAAAACTTCCGGCGGGTTTCGCCGCTGTCGCGGACCAGGTCGGTATCATCAGGTGCAATCAGTACCACCGGGTAGCGGCCGATGTGTTCGCTGATTTTTTCGTAAGCCTTTTTATCGTGCATCACCACCTTGCGGCCGCCGGCTTTGAGGCTGATGGTAATCTGGTGCTTTTTGCCTTCCTCCAGAAAAGTGCCGTCAATCAGGAAAAACTCGCCGTGGTGCTTTATATTCTGACCGTCGAGAACGCTGAGGGCGCTTTTGGTCAGGCACAGGTAATGAATGGCATCCAGCAGACTGGTTTTGCCGCTGCCGTTGGGTCCCACAATGCAATTGATGTCCTCGGAGAATTTTACCGTCAGCTCCTCGTAGTTCTTGAAGTTCAGCAGGTTGATTTTTTGAAGAAACATTCGTTTCCGGGTTGTGGTTTTTTCTGTAATTTCGCGAGCCGGCGCCGCATCGTTTCCTGATGGATACGTATGCAAACGAATACGGATGTGCATTACGGCACAGCCAATAATACATTTTCCTTTTGTAATTGTTCTTCCCACCTAATATTTCAGCTAATCCAGATATGGCGAGTGTGAAAGAGAAAACGCCTGAAAAAAGTACCAAAGCCACAAAAGCCGGTGCCCAGTATCCCAGAGAGACGTACATGTACTGGTACGAATCCATGCAACTGATGCGGAAGTTTGAGGAGAAGGCAGGTCAGTTGTACGGTCAGCAGAAGATCAGAGGCTTTTGTCATCTGTACATCGGGCAGGAAGCCTGTGCCGCCGGCTCGGTCACTGCCCTCGAAAAAGGAGATAAATACATTACCGCCTACCGCGACCACGCCCACCCGCTGGCACTGGGCACCAGCCCCAATGCGGTGATGGCCGAACTGTTTGCCAAATCTACCGGTGTATCTAAAGGGAAAGGCGGCTCCATGCACATGTTTGACCGCGAGGTGGGCTTCATGGGCGGACATGGCATCGTGGGGGCACAGATTCCACTGGGTGCCGGTATTGCCTTTGCCGAAAAATACAACAAAACCGGTAAACTCTGCATCTGCTACATGGGCGACGGGGCGGTGCGTCAGGGGGCATTTCACGAAGCCCTGAACATGGCAATGCTGTGGAAACTGCCGGTGATTTTCGCCATTGAAAACAACGGTTACGCCATGGGTACTGCTGTAAAGCGTTCTTCCAACGTGGTAGAACTCTATACGTTGGGCGAGGCGTACGACATGCCTTCCGAGCCGGTGGATGCCATGAGCGTAGAGGCCGTGCACGAAGCCGTGAGCCGCGCCGCCGAAAGAGCCCGCGCCGGTGAAGGCCCCACGCTGCTGGAGTTCCGGACCTACCGCTACCGCGGCCACTCCATGTCTGACCCGATGAAGTACCGCACCCGTGAGGAGGTGGAAGAATACAAGATGCGTGACCCCATCGAGCAGGTGCGGAAGAGCATTCTGGACAATAAATTTGCAACCGAAGAAGCACTTGAGGCAATTGACCAGAAAGTGAAGGAGCAGGTAGAGGAGTCGGTCAGGTTTGCCGAAGAGTCGCCGTACCCCGATCCTTCCGAAGCGTTCAAGGACGTGTACGTGCAGCAGGATTATCCTTATCTGATGGAATAGACGTCAGGCTTTAGAATTGAGATACTAATTATAAACTTCATATAGCAAAAAGCCCCGCTGCATTCAACGGAGCTTTTGTTTGTAAGGCTTAACCATCTGTGTTAGTGGGAGACTGACAAGGGCTGCGAAATGATTCAAGCCTGGACGCTTAAATCAGCCTGGCATGGGGGCGGAAGAAAGTATCTGAAAATCAGACACGGCACCGGATGTTGAAAAAGTTTCTGCCTGAAAAGCTACGGTACCGGGTAAGGCATCCAAATCACCGGATGCTGATTTTCAATTTTCAATTAATCATTCCACCTGCAGCACCAAACCCTTTAAGTATTCTCCTTCCGGATGGAAAATATTTACCGGGTGGTCAGGCGGCTGCGTGAGCTGGTGGAGAATCCGGACGTTGCGCTGCGCGTCGGCGGCGGCGGAGAAGATGATTTTACGGAACAGGTCGGTATCAATGTTCTGTGAACAGGAGAAGGTAAAGAGAATTCCGCCCGGATTGATCTTTTTCAGTGCTGTCAGGTTCAGATCTTTATAGCCCCGCGCAGCGTTTGGGACTGATTTGGCATTTTTGGCAAACGCCGGTGGGTCCAGCACCACTACGTCATAAGAATTTTCGGTACGGCGCAGGTAGTCAAAGCAGTCTTCGGCGTATGACTGGTGCGCGGCATCGGGGCCAAAGTTCAGGGCTACGTTGGTATCACCCATCTGCACGGCGTCTTTGGATACATCAACGGAATGTACATGCGCAGCCCCGCCGGCCAATGCATACACACTGAATCCTCCCGTGTAGCTGAACGTGTTCAGCACGGACCTGCCCCGGCTGTAGCTCTTGAGCAACGCCCGGTTGTCGCGCTGATCAATGAAGAAGCCCGTTTTCTGGCCTTTCTCAAAGTCTATTTTAAAGGTCAGTCCGTTTTCCAGAATGGTGCAGTGCGTTTCGGAGGTTTCGCCGGTGAGGAAGCCATTTTCCAGCGCAACTTCCTCACGGAAACCCGGATTGTGCTTGTTTTTAAGGTATACGTACCGGATGCCCAGTTCACGGATACCGCTGATCAGGTGCGGATGCACGTTTTCGGTGCCTTTGATCAATAGCTGCATTACGGCCACGTCGCCATACACGTCAGCAATGACGCCGGGCAGAAAATCGCCTTCAGCGTGCAGGAGCCGGTAGGCGGTGGTTGATTCACTGAAGATGTGTTCTTCCCGGATGGCGTATGCCTGGCGGATGCGCTGGTGCCAGAAATCAGGTCCCGAAAAATCAGTTTCCTCTTTGGTGAAAGCAAACAGCCGGCAGACAATCTGGCTATGAGGCGAAAAAAAACCGTAGCCAAGCAACCCGTTGTGGTTATCCCGCACGGCGACGATGTCACCATTCCGGGCGTCGGGTAAGTCTTTGATAGCTCCCGAAAAAAGCCAGGGATGCCGGTTATATATGGACCGGTCGCGGCCGGACTTCAGGATCAGATTTTTGTACATGGGTGGTTAGCGATTAGCTGTTCAGCCATTGGCTTTACTCTCAAAGGTGTCGGGATTTTGAGAAAATCCCGCCTCGGGTGACTACGGAGCAGCTGGTTCAGGCGTGGACGCCTGAACCAGCAGGGGGCAGCTACAGGCCATTTCACAAAATAAAATTAATCAGAAGAGATTGATAGGTCGTTATTTACCACCAACGAATAACGAACAACCTTCTCACTGCACTCTTCTTCTATCCACCCTGCTCTCCAGCGTATTCTGAAGATTCCGGGAAAGTTCGGAAAGAAAATCGTATCCGGTGGCGACCTCAATGGCGTCTACCGTTACAAGGTAATGGTCCCAGTTCTTGTTGCCGTTGTCCGCCGACTGCCGGTTGGGTACGTCCACGGCAATCACCCGGGTGGAGGCATTGATCCGCTTGAGGTCATTTCTGCCTTCCGGCAGCACTACCACGATCTTCCAGCAACGGGCCGGCACGGTCACCTTTCCGTCGGCAATGGTGTTGCGGGAGCCGTTGCTGCCGGTGCCGCCCCGGCCGTACGTACCGGAAATAATGTACAGTTCGTTGCCTTCATCCAGCAGTTTGCGGCAGTACTCTTCCAGCAGCCGCCACGTCTGACGGTTCAGGTCGGAGGCCTGCGGAATGATGTTGGTCATCAGAAAAGTAGCGGAGTTGTCTTCCGGCGTGGCATCGCGGTCATCGGAAGGGCAGAGGTGGCCGCGGTCAAAGCCGGTATTGGTGTAGTCGGCGGGAACTACGCGGTAGCAATTTGATGGCAGGGCATTGTCGGGACGAAAATCATTGCCGCGGGAAGCTGCGCCTTTCCAGGCTTTGCTCAGGTGCCAGCTTACCCAGTTGGCCGTTCCCTTTGAGCAATTGTAGGAAAGTGCAAACTGCGGCTTCCGGAGCAGGTAATTATCCGGATCAGCGGTGCCGGCCCCACTCGGGTTGCCTAAGGTTAAGTTATGCTCCCGGCCTGTATCCGGCGCTACCTGCGCGTTCTTACAGCCATTGGTCAGCCACAGGGCTGATGTCAGCAGCAGAATGAATCTGTACCTGTTCAGAGAGAGATTTTTTAGCATAAAAGAAGAAAGTCAATTTTTAGCGGGCAACAATTTCGTAGCCGATCTGCAGCGGCTCCTGCTCAATGGGATCACCCAGCAATGCGGACCGCAAGAGCCGGTAGCAGCGGTACTTGAACGTCCACGACCAGGCACCCGGAGCCCGGAACACTTTGGTGTTGATCCTTGCAGCCAGTCCGCTTTCGGTTAAAAAGTCAAACGAATCCTGATAGAAGCTCGTTACGTGAAATTTGCCGTGCTTCAGCCGCATCGGGCTTCGGTTTTTCAGTTCACTGAAGGGTGTAATTACGTATAAAATTTTACAATGCTTGATCAGGTGCGCGGCAATCTGTTCGTACGCCTCAAAATGTTCCAGCACGTTGGAGCAGTAGATCACATCGTACACTTCATTTAATTCTTCAAATCCCCCCACAAAGAACTGGGCCAGATTGCCGGATTTTTCTTCCGCGCGGCGGATGGCAGTAGGAGAAACATCGCATCCGTACAGCCGGGCCTGCGGGTACTTTTGCTTCCAGACGGGTAAGGCGTTACCTACGGCACAGCCCATATCCAGCACCGAAAATGCTCCGGACAATGGTACCCGGAAGTGCCGGTGAAAGTACTTTGCGAACAGGTACGTCTGACAGCTGCCGCCCTGCTGGTCGTACAAGCCGCCTTCTTGGTACTCCTCCTCATAGGTGTCGCGGGTGTTGGGGTTAAGGGGAGAGAGGTTCAGGTGCATGAGAATCCGGATAGGCTGAAAAGGTGACAGGTCCGTTGGACGTACTACCAAAATTAAGCAACTCCGGTAATTGTAAGATTATTACGTAAAGAAAGTGTAACTCTTAGTTTAATCAACTGACTATGAATCTATTATAAACGGAGGTAGAACATCTGTCATACGCTTGCCGGATACTGCACCTCATGTGGGAAAGCAAGAACGTGAAGTTTACTTTTTCCTTCACCAACCTTACTTCCGTTGCCGGGATAAGAAATATCCGGAAGTGGATCAATCATTATTAACAACTTAATTTGTCCACTGTAAGAAGGATTACCCGGACGGCTTCCCGGCAGGCCAGTTTCTGAAGAATGAATTTTATAGTATGAAAAAAATTTACCAGCCCCTTTCCCTGTTCCTGATCAGCCTGATGATGTTTCCGGTATTTGCGCAGGATTTGGGCAACTACCAGCCTTTGAAGTCATCCGGGCAGATTCCCGCCGATTTTCTTCAGCGGTCTTCAGAAAAGTACGAGCAGGATAAATCTTCCATCAACCGCAAGGAGAAGGCATTCGACAAGAGAGCCCAAAGGCAGTTCTACCTCGAAAACAGCTTCCGGGTACGCGAACTGCTCTACAGCGGTAAAATATTGTTCAATGACCCGGTAGGCGTGTACGTGAATAAAGTGGCCGATCAGTTGCTCAGGCACGACCCGGAGAAGCGCCGGCAGGTGCGGATCTACGTGGTCAGATCATCAGCCGTCAATGCTTTTGCCACCAGCAGCGGCATGATTTTCATCAATCTGGGATTGATTTCCCAACTGGAGACCGAATCCCAGCTTGCCTTTGTGCTGGCGCACGAGTTTACCCATTATTTCAACAAGCACGTGGTTAACCGTTACGTGGAGAATGAAAAAATCAGTACGGGACGGAAAGTATACCAGTCACTGTCGGTTGAAGAAAAAATGCTGACCCGCAGTAACTATTCCAAGGAACTTGAAACCGAAGCTGACCTGCACGGGCTGGAGCTTTTTCTCAAGTCAGACTACAGCACGGCCCGGTTGAAGGGCGTATTTGACGTACTGCAGTATTCCTACCTTCCGTTTGACGACATCGTGTTTGAAAAGTCTTTTCTGGAGACAAAGCACCTTCAGTTTCCCTCTTCTTATTTTCTGGAGAAAGTAAAACCTATCGTACCGCCGGACGAGGAAGATGAAAAGAAAAGTACCCACCCGAGCATTGACAAGAGAAGGGCTTATGTACTGGATAAGATCACCGGCAATGTCGGGTCTGGAAAGCAAACGTATCTGGTTTCAGAAGAACAGTTCGTAAATGCCCGGAAAACAGCCCGTTACGAGATTGCTTCCCTGTATCTGGCCAACCGGCAGTACGAAAGGGCAATGTATCATGCTTATCTGCTGCTGAAGGAAAATCCGGCCAACCCGTATCTGGAAAAGGTGGTCGCCAAATCGTTGTATGGACTGGCACGCTATGCTTCCAATGATGCCATTGATAAAGTACACGGTGATTACAAGGAGGTGGAAGGCCAGTCGCAGCAGGTGTATTATCTGATCAGTAAACTGAAGCCCAAAGAACTCACTACTGTTGCCCTCAAGTATACCTGGGACCTGAAAAAGAAATATCCCGCTGATAATGAGCTGGTCAACCTGTCGGACAGCCTGCTTCGGTCACTGGTGATGAAGCACTGCGAGAACAGACTTGACTTTTCAACCAAGGCGCCGGCCGAACTCCGCCGCGATGAAGTTACGCTGGCAAGCACCGATACAACGGCCACGCAGCGGATGAACAAGTATGCAAAAATTGATCAGGCGCAGGTCAGTGAGAAGCTGTCGTGGGAAAACCATTTTACCCGCTACGCCCTGGTGGAAAACTTTCAGGAGAAAGAATTTGCAGCCGCATTTGACCGATACTGGCAGGAGAAGGAAGCCGCCGGCAGTAAGCCGAAGGAAACCAAAAAGCAGGAAAGAGTCCGGCTGAGGCACCAGAAGCAACTGAAAGCCAAAGAGGCAAAGCGGTTGAAGAAAAAAGGCGCGGCTCTTGGCATTGACAAAATTGTAATGGTGAACCCCTGGTTTTCCAGGGTAGACCAGCGGAAGAAAAAGCCGGTTCAGTACATAGCCTCCGAAAGCGCCGAAATAGCCCTGAGCGACCAGATCCTTCAGAACGCACGGATGGCTAAACTGGAAATAGAGCTTTTGGGCGATTATTCCTTCAGGAGCAATGATGCAGAAAAATTCAACGATTATGCTTTTCTGAAAGGCTGGATCAGTGAACGCCTCAAGCACCTTGACGCCGATGTGTCAATGTCTGGTCTGGATGCGGCACAGACGCAGGCCCTGGTTGGAAAATATGGTACCCGTTATTTCTGCTGGTCAGGACTGGTGGATGTACGGGAGCGGAAAAAGGATGCCGGAACTGTAGTCCTGTATTCTCTGCTGGTGTATCCGATGCTGCCCTACGCCATCTACTACGCGGCTACGCCAAAGTATAGTACCTATTACTACTCTCTGGTATTTGATATTACCACCGGCAAGCCAGTTTTTACTGATTTTCAGTTTATTGACCGCAAAGGGTCCCGGGATGTACTGAACTCCACCATGTACAACACCTTTTATCAACTGAAAAAGAAGAAATAACCGGGCTTTGCCTGGTTACATCCCTCATGTTTATGAAAAACAATATACAATTTCTTGTCTTTACGCTACTCCTCGCCGGCAGCACAGCCGTAGCGCAACCGGGGTATCAGGGCAGAAAACTCAGCGTTCAGGCCAATTTGCTCTTTTTGCCGGCGCTGACCAATGCCAGTTACAGCCGGGAGCCGGGTTCCTCTACCTTTAACACTACTGGCGAGGCTTCTGCGGACTACGTACTCAACAAGCGCAATTCTCTTGGCTTGTCATTCCGCCGTTCGCGGACCAGCAACATCAACAGCTACGGGGCAGAAGGTATTTCGGCTGCCAAAGTATTCACCAATTCACTGGAACTGCAATACCGGATCTACAAAAAGAAGAACGGGAACATTGCACCGCTGGGTAAATACTTTCAATGCGGGGCAGGGATGCTGTTCAGTCAGGTACAAGAAGCAGGCTCTGTCAGTGTCATTCCCTTCCGGATGTACGCCTTCCGCATGGGCCGGGGCCGTAACCGGATTATTGCCGACCGGCTGATCCTTTACCACGGCTGGGAACTGAGCCACGTAATGCCGGCAAGCGGGGGAGAAGGATTATGGGGGGCTACCCGTTACTACAAAGATGACGCACAGACTATGGCTCAGTACCGGTTATGGCGCCACTCTCTGCTTAACTTCAAGATCGGCCTGGGCTTCCTGGCTTACTGATTTATTTCCCTTTTTATTTTCCTTTAATCATTTTGCCTGTCACGCAACTCATGAAAGTCAGATCAGTCTTTGCTATACTGCTTTTCTTTATAACCGTCTGGCTGCCGGGTTGTCTGCCGCTGACGCTGGAGCCTCTCGAAAATCCGCCTCCCCGGGAAAGAATTGTAGTGGATAAATATGATGAATACGGTTTCATCCCTGCCAACCGGAAAACCTTGATTCTGGATGAGCAATTTACCACCAATACGCGGGGCTGGCGGCAGGTCACCAGTTCGCCGGATTATACCATTACCAGTTCCGGAGGAGAGATGTATATGCTCACCCGCAGCACCCGGCAGCAGAATACCATTTCCTTTCCTGAGTTACAGAGCACCGGTAATTTTGAAATAGAGGCCTTGGTAAAGCTATCCAATTCAAGCAATTACGAAGGAAGTTCACTGATATGGGGTGGCAACATCAATGCCCGGCAGTGGAGTTTCTTTGAAGCAAATGATTATAGCCAGGCGCTGAGGTCAGGCAGAATGGGCGGTATTGAAAGCAATTACAGGTCATATGCCTATAGCCGGGGTGCCTACAATAAATTTACCGTCCGCAAGGTAGCATCAACCTGTTACTACTTCATCAACGAAACCTATCTGGGTAAAGAGCCTTTCAGTCCCTTTTATGGGGCAGCAATTGGATTTGAGGCGGGTTTTCAAACCACAATGCGGGTAGATTATCTGAAAGTCAGCCGGTTAAATATCTGAGTAGCGTCGTTGCACTGCAACGACGCTACGCCTCCATGATCTTACCCAATGCATTGTCATACAATTCCTTTGCCTGAGCAGAAGTAAGCAGCGGCTTTTCTTCAAAGCGGAAATCGGCTGCGTGTACCTTGCCAAGGAGGCTGAACGGCACGCCGGTTTTTTGCATCGTTTCCGTAAAAAGGTCTAATCCTTCTGCTTTTACCGATACCACTACACGGCTCTGGCTTTCGCCGAACAGGAATGCATCCAGCCGGATGCCTCTGTCCGGATTGATGTTGAAGCCAAGGCCGCGTGGCATTGCCGATTCGGCAAGCGTCACAAGCAGACCACCGTCTGATACGTCGTGCGCCGATTGAATGAGTTTTTCAACAATCAGCGTTTTTACTGCCTGATGCACCCGGTATTCTTCTTCCAGATCGAAATACGGTGCCGGTGAACCCTTCACTTTGCGGTAAGAATACAGGTACTCAGAACTGCCGAGGTCGTTGCGTGACTGGCCGATCAGAAAGATCAGGTCGCCTTCCTTCTTGAAGTCCAGCGTCATCTGCATTTCCGGCTTCTCCATCAGGCCAAGCATACCAATAGTCGGCGTCGGAAACACGGGACCTTCGTCGGAGGATTGATTGTAGAAGCTGACGTTGCCGCCCGTAACCGGCGTCTTGAATTTTTCGCAGGATTTCTTCATGCCCTTGATGGCTCCCACAAACTGCCAGTACACTTCCGGCACATATGGGTTGCCAAAGTTGAGGCAATTGGTGATGGCTACCGGTTCGCCGCCACTACAGGTGATGTTGCGGGCGGCTTCGGCTACGGCAATGGCGCAGCCCTGTTCCGGGTCGGCGTGTACGTAGCGGGAGTTGCAGTCAACCGTAATGACGATTGACTTTTGGGTACCTCTTACCCGCACAATGGCCGCATCAGAAGGTTGATTGGTGCTCCGGTTGGCCACGCCGACCATCGAGTCATATTGCTCATACACCCACCGCCTGGAGGCGATATTAGGGTGCTGCAGCAGGAACTTTGCTATCTGCGAACACTCTTCCGTGTCCCTGATGTCAGGCACAGAGTTAATGTCAAATTTCTGATACTGCTGATAATACGCCGGTTCGCGGTACTCACGGTGGTAAACGGGTGCGCCGCCGCCCAGCACCAGATCATCGGCCGGCACGTCGGCTACCAGTTCGCCCTGCATGTAAAAGTGCAGCCGGCCAGTGTCGGTTACGTTTCCGATCTGGGCGCAATTAAGGTCCCACTTATCGAAAATAGCCTGTATTTCGGCTTCTTTTCCCTTCTGCACCACAATCAGCATCCGCTCCTGCGACTCGGAAAGCAGGATTTCGAATGGAACCATGTTGCTCTGCCGGGTTGGCACGCGGTCAAGGTAAATTTCCATGCCATGTTCGCCCTTGGCACTCATCTCGGAAGTGGAGCAGATGATGCCAGCCGCCCCATATCCTGAATGCCGACTACGCTGCCGGTACCGATAACCTCCAGCGTGGCTTCCAGCAGCAGTTTTTCCTGAAACGGGTCACCCACCTGCACAGCGGGTAGTTTTTCGGCGGGTGTTCGCCAATGTCTTCGGAGGCAAAGGTAGCCCCGTGAATGCCGTCTTTGCCCGTGGCTGAGCCCACGATGAAGACCGGATTGCCTACACCGCAGGAAATTGCCCTGGCTACTTTGCCCGTTTCCACAATACCCGCCGAAAAAGCATTCACCAGCGGATTTACGTTGAAAGAATCATCGAAAAACACCTCGCCGCCGACGGTGGGGATGCCGAATGCATTGCCGTAGTCGCCAATTCCTTTTACCACGCCTTTCAGCAGGCGCTTCGTTTTATCCAGCTTCAGATCGCCGAAACGCAGGGAATTAAGCTGCGCAATGGGCCGGGCACCCATCGTAAAAATGTCGCGGTTGATGCCGCCCACGCCAGTAGCTGCGCCCTGGTATGGTTCAATGGCTGAAGGGTGGTTATGGGATTCTATCTTGAAGGAGCAGGCTAGTCCGCCGCCAATGTCTACCAGACCGGCATTTTCTTCACCGGCCCTGGCTAGCATCCGGGGGAATCTTTAGGCAGTTGCTTCAGCCAGATAATTGAATTTTTATAAGAACAGTGCTCCGACCACATCACCGAAAAAATACTCAGCTCGGTAAAATTAGGGGTACGCCCCAGAATCTGCTGGATGCGTTCGAATTCTTCGGGCAGCAAGCCCAGCTTTTGGCAGTTTCGGTGGTGGGCAGGTGCGTTTCGGTAAGCATGAGAACGGGATTATAATAAAGTATTTCAATTGTCCGCAGCAATTTTTGCCCATACCTTAGCAGGCTCACCGGCGGAAGATGGCCCCAAAATTAGACAAAATAGGCAGTAATATCCCGTAAGGATAGATTTTTAAGAATGTCATTCTATATTATTTTCTCAAACAGTACATAGACAACCAATTGGGGATAAGGCCATTGGAGGTGAGACAGTTATTGTCTTACTTTATAATCTATTGTTTTTGTTCATTTATATGCAACGAATTATACAAAGCAGCAAGAAAGCCATGATCTGTTTAGCATTGCTGGCCTCAGCAACATCGTGCGTGAAAGTGCAGCGTAACTGCCAGCCGGCCGTGCAGAATCCCCAGTCGGATCACGATACTGAAATCAGCGTATATACTTCCCAGCCCACCTTCCGCAGCTTCCGCGAAACGGTAAAATACGAAGCAATCGGCAGCAATATCACCTCATTTGAGCGGGTGCTTGAGCGGATAAAAAGCCAGGCCCGCCGGGATGGTTGCGAGGCGCTGGTAAACGTGAAATTTTATAAGCAGCCCATTGGCAACGGACGCTTCAGTTCAGCGTTCCCGAAGATAGAAGCCGTGGGCGTAGTTTTTGAAGACTAAGTTCACTTCGTCTATCAGACCCGCAACAAGGTAAATAAGAAGCCCTTCCAAAACGGAAGGGCTTCTTATTTGAGTATGGTTTTCTATTTAGCGAACCATGATCTCCCAGGACCGGTCATTGACGCTGATGGTTACGGTACGCTCACAGTTGCCGTTGCCATAATTCACTGTTCTCTTTAAATCGTTCTGAGGCGTAACTTCCAGAACTCCTTTTACCGGCAACCAGCTTTTCTGGGAAACCGCACACGATACCGTCAGCACCAGCGGGGAGGCAACGGCAGCTGTGAAGGTTCTGCCATCGCGGCTTTTTCCGCTGGCTGTTCCGGTGATGGTGACTTCGTCGTCGCCCAGGTCAGTCAGCGTATTTTTGTAATCATACTTTCTGACCCGGTCGCTTGCCCACTCCGTGATTTTGCCGTCCCTCCAGGTGATTTTACCTCCTTCCACCTTAATGGAAGTAAAGAAAACGGGGTAGCTGGTACTGCTGTAGTCGGTGGTGGTGAACAGTGTCTTTTTGCCTTCTACTTTGTTATTTTCTACAAAATAATTGTCGAAGGTGATGATCTGCTGACTGTTGTTGGTGCGGTGCCTGCCGGAGTAATCAACCAGAATTTTGCCTTTGCGGCTACGGCCATCGCGGCTGGTGAGACCAGCGCCGAAGTCAATTACGATACTGCCGGTGCCGTCACCGTTTCGGGTTATAGTGACGGTAGCGCCGTACGTACTTTCAAATACTTCTTTCTCAGCGGAAACGCGCATGCTGGCACCGCCCCGGTCCATGGCGTCTTCGGCAACCGCGATTACGTCGTCTGATTCACCCAGACCGGAGGTGTTATCCGTAACGGCTACTTCGTCAGGCTGCGCACTTTTTTCCTCATTTTGATTGCAGGCGGTAAAGGCGAAGCCGAGGGTAAGGGCTACAACCGACATTCTCAGAATGGTTTTTTTCATGGCAGTACTTTTCTGGGTTTTGTTTGCGGGTAAGTACCGCTCAGCGCAGAAAGGTAAGCTTTGCTTTCACAGCGGCCATATAATAATTATAATTCCTGTAAGTGGCAGATATTCAAATGCTTGCTTTTTTACTGTGGAGGAGGCGCCTGTGCAGGTACAGCTCATAAAGTCTGAAGAGAGGTATCTTGTGCCGGGCCAGCAGAAGTAAAGCTTTGTCGGCGGGATTAAAGGAGGTCACTTTGGCAAGCAATGCAGCGTAAGAGCCGGCGAGATGAAAATTTTCGGTGAATATTGCCTGCCGGAGATGATAACGTACGGAATGTGCCAGTGCCTGATGTTCAGCGGGAATGTGGTTGAGGTTGTATGCTTTTTCGCATACGGTCAGCGTTGAAGCGAGGTGAGGATTTTGCCGGCGGCGGTACCATTTGGTGGAGTCCGACCCGGCGCAGCGGCGTTTGAGGGTAAGCACCTCATCGAGAAAGAAGTACTTGTAACAGCGGGAAGACCGGACCCAAAAATCAAAATCTTCGTAGCACAGGCTTTCGTCGTATCCACCTAACTCGTCGTACACGGCACGGCGGCTCATCATGGTGGGAGTGCAGATAAAATAGCTCCGCAGAATACTGGTGTATACATCACCGGAAGGAACCGGCCTGTCCGGTGTACCGTCTGGCCCGCGGCTGTAAAAGTTTCCGGCTGGCCGGGAATGTTCATCAATGATTCCCGCATCCGTAAACACCACGCCCCATGATTGGTCTAACCGGCTGAATGTCGCTACCTGTTTCTTTATCCGGTCAGGCAGCAGCACATCGTCTCCGGCAAGGTCAATGATAAACTCGCCTTTTGCCAGTTGCAGCCCCCGGTTAAAGGCTGCGCACATACCAAGATTAGTATTCATCGGCAGGAAGATAACAGCGGGAAATCGTACCAGAAACTCGCTGATCCGGGAGACGCTGTCGTCGGTGCTGCCGTCGTCCACGATGATCAGCTCTACGTTTGGGTACGTCTGGTTCACTACCGACCACAGGGCTTCCTGCACGAACCTTCCCTGGTTGTAGCAAAGGCAGATTACCGTCACCAGCGGAAGGTGTGTTGCAGGAGTTGCCCGAAGAGGAGTTGACGGAGACAAAGTTGCCGAGGAAAGAGGACGGCAAAAGCACCGTCCTCTTTCACAAAGTTAGTCAGGCAGATCCGGATTCTGATCTCCGGCAATTGGTTAGTCTACGTGAGAAGGGGCATCTTTCTTACAGCATGCTTCCAGGGCATTATAAGCTTTAGCATCGGCCGGCAGCTCGTCGGCATCGTAGCCGCTCTTGTTAATGGCCTGTTTGATCTTGCTGATGTCCGTCTTTTTCGGGTTATAGACTACGGTTATTACTTTGGATGGCACATCCAGATCAGAAACTTTTACACCTTTTTCGTACGCCAGATACTTCTCAATGGTTGCCTTGCACATTTTGCATACAGCCGAGGTTTTGATCTGTACTTTGGCTTCATTGCCGTTCTGTCCGAAGGAAGAAGTGAGTCCGGCCAAAAATAACGCGGTGATTGCAACTGCTTTTTTCATGATTTTCTAAAAGTTATTTGATTAGTTCTCAATTCTCAATTCTCAATTCTCAATTCTCAATTCTCAATTCTATTTTATCCTGAACCGCATACCGGCGTAAATCATCCGGCCGTACACGGGTCCCCAGATCAAAGATGCATCAAAGTCCGGGCCAAAGGGCTGATCAGCGCCAATGATGGGATCGGGCTGGCGGAAATTCCCCAGGTTCTCGCCTCCCAGGTATACGTCCCACTTGCGGAAGGACCGGGTGATCTGCGCATTCATAAGTGCATAGTTGGGCGAAAAGGTGTCCGGCCGATTACCGCCTGCATCGGTGAACTTGCCCGGTATCCGCCTGGCACCGATCAGTTGGGTGGTGAAGTCAAACTTCCACTTGTCGAATTTGGTTGCGTAACCCACGTTGAAAAGCAGCCGGTGGCGACTCACGAAAGGACGGCGGATCAACTCGTCACCGATGGTGGTCCGCACGTCGTAAAATTTATAAGCAGCCTTTACATCCATTCGCTTTACCGGCTGAAACTGCACTTCTGCCTGAGCACTGTTGGCAAATGATTTTCCGTTCAGGTTATAAAAGAAAATCTTGCCGGGGTCAGTGTCCATATCCATCACCAGCTGATTGGTGAAGTCAGTGCGGTAAAAGTCAAGGCTGACGGCGGCATTCCTACCCAAAGCAGTAAAGTCGTGCGTCAGGCTGGCACCGTAGTTCCACGCCCTTTCCGGCAATAGATTACCATTCACCACCAGTTGCCGCGAACTGACCAGCACCGGCGTATTTTCGGCAATGGGATTAGGCACCCGGAAACCGCTGCCGGCTGAAGCCCGCAGAGCAGTAGTGGGGGTAAGGTTGTACTTCAGGTGCAGGCGCGGCGTCACGAATGGGCCGTACAGGTTATGAAAATCGGCCCGTAAGCCAGCTACTGCCGTAAACTTCTCCCCGGAAGTCCATGTGTATTCGCCGAAAACGCCGGGTACTGATTCTGTGCGGGCAAAGGCTGAGTCACGGTAAGCCTCCTGGTAATCGTCGAGCAGGTAGCTGGCTCCCATCTTGATGCCGTGATTGGTGGTACCAATGATGGACTGGTAAATCAGATTTGCGTACAAAGTACGCTGCCGGCCCCGGTAAGTATTCAGGCCGAAAAAAGCATCCTGTTCGTGATTGACCACAGAAGTCACAAGACCTATACCCTTGTAGGGAGTCTGCGGAAAAATAATACCGGTTTTAGAAAAGGCTTCCACCCGGCGGACAGTACTGCCCGTGCCGTACACGTGCATGGTTTTTTCCACGGGCATTTCGTGGCCCATTGACGGGTCGTATTCCATCACAATTTCGGTGTGCCGCATTGACTGGTCATAAAAGGCCATTTGCCCGCCCCGGCGGTTCTCGTACAGGGCTTTTACGCCAAACTGCGCCTTCAGCCGGTCACCGTCGTATTTCCAGCGGTTGATGCCGTTGTACTGGGTAAACATGGGCGTATCCAGAAATCCGTCGTTGTTGCGGTCCATACGGCCCAGTTCATCACCAAGGCGGCTCGAATGCAGCAGGAAGCCGGTACTCCACCGCTTGTTCAGCTTATGCGCTGAATTGAGGTTGATCTCGGCCCGGCCCATGTCGTTGAGGTAAGCGTTCAGGTACAGTTTCTCACTGTCCTCGGGCTTCTGCAACTCCACGTTGATCTGCCCGGTGATGGATTCATAGCCGTTCACGACCGAACCGGCTCCCTTGCCCACGTCAATGGAGGATACCCAGGTGCCCGGTGTGTAGTTCAGGCCGTAGACGGTGGAAAGGCCCCGGATAGAAGGTACATTCTCGGAATTGATCTGTACATACGTGCCGTCCAGGCCCAGCATCTGAATCTGTTTGGCTCCCGTAACAGCGTCGCTGTAGGAAACATCCACGGAAGCGTTGGTTTCAAAGCTCTCCGACAGGTTGCAGCAGGCGGCCTTCTGGAGTTCCTTAGCCGTAATGGTTTCGGTTTTCATCGGGTCAACGGCCGAGATGCGGCTACCGAAGGAACGGGACTCTACGACCACTTCCGCCAAAGTAGTGTTGGACTGCAGCACTATTTCAATTGTGGTCTGGCCGTGTATGTGAATGGTATCAGTTTTATAGCCCACAAAACTGATGAGCAGGGGCGTATGCTGGTCTTGCGGTTGAAGGAGACTGAACTTGCCTTCTCCATCGGAAGTAGTGCCTTGGGTGGTGCCCAGCCAATAAATGCTGGCACCCGGCAGCGGGTCTTTCTGTCCGGCGCTGCTGCCATCCCGGACAATTCCCGAAATGGTCTGGGCGGTGGTGGTCAGGTGAAAGGTAACCAGCAGCAAAAATGCTGTCAAGGCAACTGGTTTGGATTTCATAAAGTTTTTAGCGGAATAGATTACACATAGGTGACTGCCTCTGAGGAAGACAGCAAAAGCTACCCCACTATGCACAAAAGCAAAGCAGGCGGCAAGTGTAATGATCCGCTAAACGACGAGGGTGCAATGTTTGGTCAGCAGGGTACGACCGGCGACCGGGGGCGAAGAATTGGTGTAGGAACAGGCAGTTTCGCTCTTTTCAATGAGCAGATTGAAAACATTCACCAACTTTTCCGCTACAAAAAAGCAGAAGCTGGAAAAAACCTTGGAAAGCTTCTCCTGGATGGAAACGAAATCAACCTGAATGTAATGGGTATTTACTTCGCAGCAGTTATCTGCTTTTACGGTGGCCGCTCCGGCGGGAATAACAGCCTGAGTTGACTTTTTAGAGCAGCAGCTCTTTTGAGAATGGGCAGACAGTGATTTTTTGCCGCTCATCAGACAAGTGTGTTCCACAAAGCCCATACCGGTGTTGAGGGTGATAATCACCCCAAGCATCAGAAATGCGAATATGCGGGAACGAACTGCCTTCATAGGGTGCAAATATCGGAAAGAGAAACTACAATTTCAAGACCTTTTTTAGCTATAAATAGTTCATTTTGTGCTGAAAGTATGTCTGCACCAGCAACGCCATCTTCTGATTGTCCGGCACGCGGATGCGTTCGTGCAGTATCCGGGAGGGCGGCATCTTCTTGATTTTCCGGAACAGGGTTTTGTAGTAGAGGTACGCCAGGTATACGCCCCATTTAGCCCCCTGCGGCAACCGGATGATCCCTTCGTAAGCGGCATCAAAATCGGCCTGAATGTAGGCTTCAATCTCCGCTTTGGCTGATTCGGTGAAGGATCCGAAGTTGACGCCGGGAAAATACACGCGTCCCCGTTCGTGGTAGTCGCTGCGGATGTCGCGCAGGAAATTTACTTTCTGAAAAGCGGCTCCCAACCGGCGGGCCGGTTCTTTCAGGTCGTCGTACATCTGCTTGTTGCCCTCGCAGAATATCCGCAGGCACATTAGTCCTACCACTTCGGCCGAGCCGTAGATGTATTCGGCGTACCCTTCCTGGTTATATTCCTGCTGGTGGAGGTCCATCTCCATGCTGTTGAGGAAAGCGTCAATCAGGTGCTGGTCAATGTGGTATTTGTTCACGATCAGCTGGAAGGAGTGGAGGACGGGATTCAGGCTGATCCGGTCGCGGATGGCCTTGTACGTGTCCTGCCGGAATCCGCTGAGCAGATCTGCTTTGTTATAAGCGTGGAAAGTATCTACGATCTCATCGGCATAGCGCACAAAGCCGTAGATGGCGTAAATGGGCAGGCGGTACCGGGCGTCGAGGGTTTTGATGCCCAGCGTAAACGAGGTACTGTAATGCTGGGTGATGAGCCGGCTGCATTTCAGCGTGGTTTCGTCAAATAACTCCATAATCAGATAGTGATGGCCGCTGGTCTGGTTAACACACAAGGTAGAGATTTTTCACAAAGAATTCAGCTGGCGACAGGCAAAATCAGCTGGCAGAAAGCTTTCCAGAGGTATCTATAACCAAATGAGAGGCAAATTGTTATTGTACACTTATTTTCACTGACCCGAATCAACTGAATTCCTTTGCGATTTCCTTCGCGACCACCTGCCCCGAAATCAGGGAGGGCGGTACGCCGGGTCCCGGCACTGTCAGCTGGCCGGTGTAGTACAGGTTATCCACTTTCCTGCTTTTCAGCGAAGGTTTCAATAATGCCGTTTGCATCAGCGTATTGGCCAGCCCGTAAGCATTGCCCTTGAAAGCGTGGTAATCGGCTTTGAAGTCGCGGTGCGCGTAGCTGCGCTTAAATACCACAGCGTCCCGGATGCTCTGGCCGGTCAGCTTCTCCAGCCGGTCCATTACCAGGTGGTAATACCTCTCGCGAAACTCCTCCGTATCTTCCAGGTCCGGCGCCAGCGGAATCAGGACGAACAGGTTTTCGCAGCCGTCCGGCGCCACGCCGGGGTCCGTCTGCGACGGGGCCGATACGTAAAACAGGGGCTTGGTGGGCCATTTGGGCGTCTGGTATATTTCTTTGGCGTGCAGCCCGAAATCCGCGTCAAAAAACAGGTTGTGATGCCGCAGCCGCTTCAGCTTTTTGTTGATGCCGAGGTAAAACAGCAGCGAAGACGGTGCCATTACCCGTTTGTTCCAGTAGTCATCAGAGTAGCTGCGGCTTTCGGTGCCCAGCAACTGACTTTCCACGTGCTGGTAATCGGCTCCGGCCACGACGATGTCTGCTTCGTAAGTGTGGCCGGCGGTAATCACTTTCCGGGCTTTTCCGCCGGTGATCTCTATCTTCTGTACTTCCTGATTATACCGGAAGGTTACGCCTTTCTCTTCGGCCAGCTTGGCCATACCCTCCACTATTTTGTGCATCCCGCCCATCGGGTACCAAGTGCCCAGTTGGATATCCGCGTAATTCATGAGGCTGTACAGGGCCGGCGTATTCTGCGGCACCGCCCCCAGAAAGAGAATCGGGAACTCCATCAGCTGCAAGATCTTTTCATTCCGGAAAAAGCGCCGCACGTGGGTGTGAAACGACTGGAAAATATCCATCCGGAGGGCACTGATCAGTATCCGCGGGTCAATGAACTCTGTAACCGACCGGCTGGGCTTGTGCACAAATTCATTGATACCTACCTGATACTTGTACGCCGCCTGTTTCAGGAACGCATCGAGTTGCCGGCTGCTGCCCGGCTCCAGCGATTCAAACAGGGCATGAAATTTTTCCATCCGGGCCGGGAGGTCCATAAAATCATCTTCGCCGAATATGACCGTGTAGGATGGATCAAGCCGCACGAGTTTGTAATAATCGGATGGATGCTTGCCGAACCGGGCAAAGTAGGCTTCAAAAACATCGGGCATCCAGTACCAGCTGGGACCCATGTCAAACACGAAACCTTTTTCGGAGAATTGCCGGGCCCTGCCACCGGGGGAATCATTTTTTTCCAGCACCGTAACCTCAAAGCCCTGACTGGCAAGGTTGGTAGCGGCGGATAAACCCGCAAATCCGGAACCGATTACTATGACTTTTTTACCGATCACAAAAAAAATTAAAGGTGTTGCTGCCGTGCCTGATGTATACCGTAATAGACAAAAAACTACCCAAACGCAAAATGGTTTGGGTAGTTTAATAATTTAGCAGGCTATTTTATGCCCCTGCACCGGTCAGGATGCGTAGGCATAATTCTGCAGGTTTTCCTTCAGCTCCTTACGGGCAATGTGAATCCGGTTTTTGACCGTCCCGATCGGGATGTTCAGCTTCTGGGCAATCTCGTGGTACTTAAAACCCCGGAAATACATCATAAACGGGGTCCGGTAAACCTCATCCAGTCTCTCCATTGCCTGGTCTATGTCGTCCATCGCGAAGGTGGAATAGGCCAAGTTCTTTGTGATTGCCGCCGGAGAATTGAGGTAATGTAAATTGCTGGTTGAGTCAATAAATGTGTTTCTTCTCACCATCCGCTGGTAGTTGGTAATGAAGGTGTTCTTCATAATGGTGTACAACCACGCTTTCAGATTGGTACCGTCCGCAAATTTCTCGCGGTTTACAAATGCTTTCATCAGCGTTTCCTGCAACAGATCGTTTGCATCTTCGCTGTCTTTTGTGAGTCGCATGGCGAAAGGCTTAAGCGACCGGGATACCTTATTGATAGAATAAGTGAACTCTAGGGCAGTCATAGGGCTTTTGAGTTTTGTTTAACCAAATGTACGTAAAGGTTAAACAATAGTTCAAACATTTATCGAACTATTTTTTCTGCCGGCTCAACAAAGTGTCAGGACGTGGGGTAAGTTCTGGTTTTCAGAATGACCTTTGCGCCTTCAGAATATGCGCAACCTGTATCGTTCTACAGCTGTAGTAGCAGCTGAGTTCAATAAAATCTAAATATAAGTGGTTGTGCAGCAAGAATTTTGCGTTAAAGGGACAAGTAGACTACGGAGCCGTTGTGCCGAGAAAGATAAGATTAGTGTTTAAGTAATTATCAAAAAAAGTTAAACGCTATGCACCCAGCCACTTCTTGAATGCTGATGCCCGTTCGCGGCTGACAAGCACTTCTTCCTCAGGTACCGGTTGCAGATGCAGCTTCAGTTTGCCATTAAAATACGAATGGATGGACTGAATGGATCTCAGGTTGGCAATAAACTGGCGGTTCAGCCGGAAGAAGGTAGCCGGGTCGAGGAGGGAGTCGAGTTCATCCAGCGTGTGGTCCAGCGGATACTTTTTGTTTTCGCGGGTAAGAATAAACACGTACTTGTCTTCCGCCATGAAATAGGCAATATCTTCCGCCTGAATAAAAACCAGCTTGTCGGCGAAACGTACCAGAAAGCGGTTCTTGAACTGCGGCTGACCCGGCTGCAGCGACTGTACCAGCGACCTGAGCACCTGCGGATCCAGTGGGGCGGTAAACTGGTCGCGCATTTTCCGCAGTTTGAGCAGACTATTCTTTAATTCCTCCGGTTCGATGGGCTTGAGCAGGTAATCAACGCTGTTTACCTTGAAAGCCTTCAGGGCGTACTCATCGTATGCGGTCGTGAATATAACCGGTGCCTGTACTTCTGCCAGGCTGAAAATATTAAAGCTGAGCCCGTCGGCCAGCTGAATATCCATAAAAATAAGATCGGGAGAGGTGTGCGTCTGCAGCCATTTTACGGCGGACTGCACAGAATCTATCGTATCCATAATTTCCGCTCCAGGTTCAGTACTACGGATCAGGCTGATCAGCCGCCGTGCTGCCGGTGCTTCGTCTTCGATGATCAGAATTTTCATAGGGTTGACTTGAAAGCAGTACACAATAAGAAAAAGGCAGAAGATATACAAGCAGTAAGTAGCTGTCAGCAATCAACTGTCAGCGGGTGAAGGATAGGTTTAGTTTCCCGCAGACCTGCCGACGGGCAAGTCTGCGCCCTGTGATCATCTGCGGGCAATATCAATCTCTTTGAGAACTTGTCCTGCACGGAACAGGTGAGAAAAGATGAAGAATAACCAAGGTAAGATAATCCGATAACAAAGCAGTTTAATACCTGATATTACATTAACGGCATATGTTATTTTTTCATGGAGGTTAAAGCCGAAACCTTTAGTAATTTTATTTTCATCAAGCAACCCTATTCTCATTTATGCAAAACATTCTGTTTTCTACCATTCGCCAACGCCGGCAAGAGCTGGAGAAAGCCCCTTTTATCAAGTTCTTAGCGGATAAGACAGCCGATCCCGAGGCCCGGTTGTCTTATGTGCCGCACATGCTGTATTTCATAATGGGCTTCAAAGACATGCTTTACTGCCTCAGACGAGAAGGTTCTCCCGATCCTGTTCAGCAGGATGTGAATGAGCATTGTGATGAAGACAATGGTCACTGGAAATGGTTTCTGGCCGATCTGAAGGCAATTCGCCTGAAAGATAATTTTTATGATCAGGATAAGACAAGGCTTTTTTCCGAACTTTATTCAGACGAAAACTACGTCATCCGGGATATGGTTTACGAGGCCATGCACTACTGCAAAATGGCAAATACGCCGGCCATCCGGATGATTATCCTGGAAGTAATTGAAGCTATCTTTTCCGTATTTGTAGAAAGCATGAACGTGCTCGTATTTCAGATGGGTAAGTACGAAGAATATAAGTTCTTCGGCAGGGTGCATCACGAAGCAGAAAGCGGACACTCAAACGGGAGCTGGCTGGACGGTGGTAAAAAAGAGGTCCACGTGGAAGCTGATATGGCTGAAGAGGAAAAAGAATTGGCTCTTATCATCATCAACGGGCTATTTGACGGATTCGCGGCAATGGCCACCCGCTGGCACATTCAGCAAAAACAGTATCTGCGCAAGAATGCCCGTGTTCTCGCCTGATGTTTCTTTTTAAGCAAAAACAGATAAGCCCATTGTACCAATGGGCTTATCTGTTTTTGCTATACTACGGTTCAGGAGCTGCGGCCGGCAGCTTACGCTACCTGTTTCAACCAGCTTATCGCCTCACTGGCGCCGCTAAACAGTCTGGCGGTAAATAAAGCCTCATTTTTTTTGCCCAGAATGTTTTGCACGGATGCTTGTCCAAAAACATTTTCCGGAATAATGATTCCCGCGTATTTAGACCCGCTGGCGGCCATCTGAGGGAAATATACTTCATTGGTATATTTCTGGTCCTGGGCACTGACTACTCCCATCCGGCGCAGATCATAAATGATTTTCGCTGCTTTTTTCTCCCTGGTCAGGTCAATCTGCTTTTGCAGGATAGCCAGATAATCGCTGCTGGATGCATAGCCTTTCCATTCAACCTGCAGGTATTTGTCCTGCTGGTTCCAATAAATGGTGACGGCTTTGTTCTCAAATACAATAGCTGAAGAACTCATGATTTTAATAAATTGTTAATTTTCCCGCCAAAGATATGATGGGGCTGCCTGATCCGGCGGTTGCGTTTTCCGCTTTTACTACTTCTGACCTATCCGAGGCGGTTTTACAGACTGTTTTAAAGCATTATGTATAAAAAGGACGTAGAAATGGCAAAATTCAATAAATCTTACCTGCCGGCGCAGGAAAACAATTTCAACTTGCATATTATAAATTTTGAATGACCCAACTTCATTCATGCCGCCCGGGTACTTAAAAACAGGATAAAGCAAGCTTTGCGGACAAAAGGGGTGTTGCCTCTACCGCTCCGGATGCTGAACGGAAAGCAGAGGCAACACCACCATAAAATTAGACGCCGTCACAATCACCTCTACTGTCCGCTGGCACAACAGTTTATACCGCTGGCTGATGTTGGCCAGTCCGGTCTGAGTAGAGTCAGACACGCCGGACTTGCGCTGAAGGTTGTTTTTTACGACCAGCACTTCATCCTTTTCCACGTACAGATCAATGCGCAGCGGTTTTTCGGACGAAACTACGTTGTGTTTGATGGCATTTTCCAGCAGCATCTGCAAGGTAAGCGGTGCCACGAATTTCTGCAGGTGCACCGGCGGGATATTGATCTGTACCTGCAGGTTTTCGCCGAAACGGGTCTTAAGCAGAAAAAGGTAGGCCTGGGCTATTTTCATCTCTTCCGCCAGCGTCACCACTTCTTTGTCATTGTTCTGCAATATATACCGGTATACGTTGGAGAGTTTCTGCACAAAATCTATCGCCAGCCGGGTGTCTTCGGGAATGATCGAAATCAGCGTGTTGAGGCTGTTGAACAGGAAGTGCGGGTTCACCTGGTTTTTCAGCGTTTCAAACTGAGAAGCAATGTTCTCTTTTTTCAGTTGCTCCGCTTCAAGGATCGTCTTGCGCCACTCGCCGAAGAAGTAAATCGCTTCCTGAATGGAAACGACAATCAGGGTACCGATCAGGCTGGGTTTGAGGGCGATGGAAAAGTCGCGCAGCAGGTTGTCCATGGTGCAGTTGCCGTAGTTCAGCAGGATGATCAGGGCACTGAGGCCAAAAACGGCTACCACCGTGTAAACAGCGCAAAAGCCGATCTCGGTAGTGATCCGTTGGGAGGTCTGGCTGTACTGCGGGTATTTTCTCCTCAGTAACCTCACCACAAACTCGTTGCCTTCCCACAGCACCAGCGTGAAGAGAGAAGAGTAGAGCACACTCATCCAGTAACCTGATTCGGTGTACTGATCGCTCAGGTTAAAAAAGTACACCACCAGAAAACCTGAGAGAATATAAACAGGCAGGCGCTTTAGCATAAGGGTAGCGGATAAAATGACTAAGAGTACTCATTCCGGAATTCATAGGTAGTGAAGCAGAATTAAATAGATTTTTAATTCTGGATTATGAATTTTAATCGGCTGACCGTCAAATATATTTATACAATAACCTCAAAATCCCAAATTCATAATTTAAAATAGCGTTCCTGCTTGATGTATGTACCGGATGAGCAGATTAAAGGTAGTCAAAAAGAGATTTGTCCAGGTATTTAGGAAGTACTCTTCCGGCAAAAACTTTCTGCCACAGATATTCAGGGTTGGAGCAACAAGCCTCAAAGTGCTTTAGTTAACTAAAAAAGGTAAATGAATCACGCGTTTGCCGGGATATGCCCGTTAAACTTTTTCTGGTAGTACCGTTTCCAGTACGCCAGCAGGGGAGCACCGATCAGCGTCGGCCACAGCCACCGGAGGGCATCAGGCAGAAAATAGAAGTTGACTGCTGAAAAAGCGGATACCGCTGCGATGTAAGAACCAATCATGCCCTGCATATGGTCGTACCACCACTCCATCCGGTCGGCGGACGGTCTGAAGTATTTATATATTTCGATCAGTGAAAAGCGAAGCCCGGTTGCCGCAAAAGCAAGGGAAACGTAACCGAAAGGGTGGTGACTACGCAGCGCGAAAAGATGGATGCCCCAGCCGGCCAGCGCCAGATAAAACACCACCATCAAGGTGGCCATAGCAGTATCTGTCTTTATTGCCCGGTCCGGATAGGCTGCTTTCCGGCGAACCACTGCCCGGTAACCAGACCACGACAGATGAAAGCTGAATACGGCCACCAGAAAGAGAAACACGTTTGGCCGGATGTAAGTCATTGGTATGGCAGAGGCTGCTACCGATGCCATACTCCAGAAAAAGATGCGTCCCCAGAAAGCGTGGGTTTTTCCTCCCTTCCGGGTGACAAGGGCTACCGGAGCCACAAAAAAGGCGGTCATGCCGGCGGCAATGTGCAGGATGCGAAATACCTGATAGATCGTTTCCATGTGGGAGGATTAAGCATTTACTTGCTGACCTGAAGGTACGGCAGGGGAGGGCACCGCAACGATTGGAAACCGACGGGGTGCCCGGGACCATCGCTGAACCGTAAGAAGAACAGGAGGAAACGGATGCCTGCGCTAAAAGAAAGCTGCCATGCAACCTGCGGAGGCCAAACCGTGTCAGTAGAGAAAAAGCAAGAATAATATGCGCTACACAAAAAAAAAGCTGCTGATTTGTCTGATGCTTCTTATTATAAGTATGGTATTCCATGCCTGCAGTACGGTTGCCGATCCGGAAGGTGAACGCCAGCCCGCTGCGCTGGTGATCCGGAGCGGGACTTCCTTTGGCATGTGTGCCGGATACTGCTACTCTGAGGTTACCATCGCTGCCGGAGCCACCACCGTTGCCAGAAAGAGCTTTCTGGACAGGGCCAATTATCCGGACAAGCAATGCACCGGTTCTGCCGTTGGGGATGACTGGCAGCAACTGCAACGGCTGATCAACCGGGAGGTGCTCCGGCAACTGCCCGAAACCCTGGGCTGCCCTGACTGCGCGGATGGCGGCGCTGAATGGATCGAAATTGAAGAGGGAGAAAATACGTACCGGATTACCTTCGAGTACAACACGGACATTCCGGAGATCGGGCCCCTGCTGAGCAAAGTGCGGGAAATCCGGAACCGGCAAATCCGGCAATGCCAGTAAAAGACAGGCCATTAAATAAAAGAAGCTTTCCCGTACGGAAAGCTTCTTTTGTATCAGTGAATAAAGGTTACCGTTCGGGGATGCCACCCGTGCCGCCCATGGAGGACCGGTTGCCGCCAAACATCCAGTGCAGGCCCACCTGAACGCCTGCCACTACGTTGGCACGCCTGCCGAACATATTATCCGTAAATTGCCTGCCGGTGTTGGTTCTGATGGCATTGATCAGATCCTCGTTGCGGACATCAACAAAGCCGTAGTTGCCGCGCAACTGCGTAGACAGATAAAGATTACTGCCAAGATCAATGTCAAGGCCGAGGCCGACAGCCACTTGCAAATCCGTTTTCTTGAACTGCTCCACTGCTTTGTTCGCCTCTGTGCTGAGTATCACCGTTTCCTGCACCGGAGAGGTATAGGTACGGTCGGCAGCGTTATAGTCGGTGGCATTGGCGGGCAGTTCCTGTCCTTCGGGTAAAACCAGCCGGCCCGTCTGAAACTGAGCGTAGACCTCCTGACCTCTCGTCAGCAGGGAAAGCTGGGGGCCGAACATAAAATTGAACCGCGTCCGGGCCGGGCCGGTGCTGAACGAACGCAGCAGCAGGGGCAGGTGCACGTAGCTGAGTTCGATACGCCGCTCACCTACTACTTTCTCAGCCACATCAATGATTTCGTACGTCTGGCCCTGTCGTGAGAAGATAGACTCCAGCTGCAGGCCAAAACCCCGGCCAAAGTCGGCACCGGCTGTAAATCCGGCCGGCGCGAAATTATAGGTAGGTTTGGCCGTGTAACGTGGGTCTTCAGACAAACCTTTGTCCAATACCATCGTACTGCTGAAGGCGGTGGTCAGGCCAAGGTGTAATTTCGTTGTCTGCGCGAAACCGGTCAGCGCCGGCAATAATGCCGCAATACTGACGGATAAAAGCGGGTAAATTATTTTTCTCATAATCGTGTTTACAATCAGTTCCGGGGCTGAATTTAGTCAGCAGGCCCTGCCCGGTTATTCCATACTTGGGTGATATATTACCTGCACTACTAAATGGGGCGAAAAGGCGGGCTGGACTGCACCGAATGGAATGTAAATGAACTTTTTATAATCAAAATTATCTAACTAACTTTGCAATCTTGCTTTCGGAGGGATAGCCGTGAAAGATTTAAGACAATTTGAAACAGAGATTTCGACCCTTAAGCCTAAGCGGTACGAATACGAATATGATATAGATGCTGCGTTCTTTTCTTTTTTTGAACACAGCCTGGTGCAGAAAGGCAGCTTCAAAGTAAAGCTGGAACTGGATAAGTCTGAAACCATGATTCAGCTCCGTTTTCACATTGCCGGAGTAGCTGAACTGATCTGCGACCGTACTTCCGAGCCTTTTGATTATCCGCTTGAGGTTACGCACAAGCTAATTCTCAAATTCGGGGATGAGAATCAGGAGCTTTCGGATGAGATTGAGATCATCTCGCGGGCCGCGCAGCAGATCAATGTAGCACAGTATATTTATGAGTACATTGGCCTTGCTATACCTATGAAGAAGATACATCCGAAAGTGGCCGGTGAGCAGTATGAATAAAACGAAGATGGGATTCTGGTTTAGCGGTCTGCCCGGGAAGAGGAAGATGGCGATGGAAGTGAAGATGGCGACGAAGCAGTTGATCCCCGCTGGCAGATCCTGAAGAACCTCCCAAAAAATTGATTTTCAGGTCATTTAAGAACTGAAGTAAATTCCGATAACCGTAATCAGTGATTCAAATAGTATAATAAAATGGCACATCCTAAACGAAGAACGTCCAGTACCAGAAGGGATAAAAGAAGAACGCACTACAAGGCAATTGCCGACAATGTTTCTATCTGCCCTACCACCAATGAGCCGCACCTGAGACACCGTGCTTATGTGGTTGACGGAAACCTGTACTACAAAGGCAAAGTGGTGATCGAAAACTACACTTCTGTTGCCTGATCGGGAGAATTATCGTATCGTTGAGGGCTGAACGGGACAACTAGTCCTTTCAGCCCTCGGCGGTTTCAGCCCTTTTTAAATATATACCAAACCCGTTAATCTGCAATGAAAATTGCCCTGGATGCAATGGGCGGTGATTACGCACCGCAGGCCATAGTGGAAGGTGCATTGCTGGCTTGCGAAGGACTGCCCTCAGACGTGGAGATCGTACTGATCGGCCGCGAACAAGTCATCCAAGACCTCCTGCATACCCCTACATTTTCTTCTGCCTCCGTGTCGGTGATTCATGCCGATGAAGTGATAGAGATGGGCGAACATCCCACCAGAGCCCTTGCCCAAAAAACCAATTCAAGTATTGCCATAGGATTTGGCCTGCTCAAAGCGGGTCAGGTAGATGCCTTCTGCAGTGCCGGCAATACGGGTGCCATGCTGGTAGGGGCTATGTTCAGCGTAAAAGCCATTGAAGGTGTACAGCGGCCCTCCATTGCCAGCCATTTTCCCAAAGAAGACGGCAGCTACGGCGTGATTCTGGATGTTGGCGCCAATGCCGACTGCAAACCCGAATTTCTGGATCAGTTTGCCGAACTGGGTTCCATATACGCCAAAAGTGTACTCGGCATTCCAAAGCCCCGGGTAGGTCTGATGAACATGGGAGAAGAAGAGCAGAAGGGAAACATTCTTGCCCAGGCAGCCCACCAACTGCTGAAGGCCAATCCGCGGATTCATTTTATCGGTAATATCGAGGGGCGTGACGTATACAGTAATAAAGCGGATGTTATTGTCTGCGACGGATTTACCGGCAACGTAATCCTGAAGCTGGCGGAATCTGCCTACGATGTATTTCACCGCCGCGGTGTACGGGATGAGTATCTGGACAAGTACAATTATGAGGCCACCGGCGGCAGTCCGATTCTGGGAGTCAACGGCAATGTGGTGATCGGACACGGCGTGTCTTCCCCGCTGGCGGTCAAAAATATGCTGCTGCAAGCCCGGAAAATGGCAGAGACCAAACTGCACATCAAGATAAAACAAGCTTTTAACAGCCAGAAGTAAATAGTTACCAGAGTATTGGGTTAACAGGTTATCAGACGGGATTCGTTGTATACTTTTCTGCCAGTACGTGCCCAATAACAGGATAACTCAGCATCTGAACAATTTGATTCTCTCATGACGCAAATCAAGGCCGCGATAACGGGTATTTGTGGGTACGTCCCTGATTATATTCTCACCAACGCGGAACTGGAAACTCTGGTAGATACTTCCGACGAATGGATTACCTCCCGCACCGGGATAAGTGAAAGAAGAATTCTGATAGGCGAAGGAAAGGGCACTTCGCACATGGGAGCTGAAGCCGTAAAAGGCTTGCTTCGCAAAACCAACACAAAGCCGGAGGAAATTGATCTCCTCATCTGTTCTACTACTACTCCTGACTTTGTTTTTCCGGCCTCAGCCAATATTATTTCCGACATGGTGGGGGCAAAAAACGCATTCAGCTACGATATGCAGGCTGCCTGCTCAGGTTTCCTTTACGGCATGAGCGCCGGAGCCCAGTTTATCGAAACCGGCCGGTACAAAAAAGTGGTCATTGTAGGTGCCGATAAAATGTCTTCCATTGTAGATTATCAAGACCGGTCCACCTGTATCATTTTCGGTGACGGTGCAGGGGCAGCCCTGCTGGAGCCGAATACGGATGGCTATGGGCTGATTGATTTTGTGCTGAAATCGGATGGATCAGGCGTAAACCACCTGGTACAGAAAGCTGGTGGCAGCCGCCGGCCTCCTTCCCTCGAAACGGTGACCAACCGGGAGCATTACATTTACCAGGAAGGTGCCGCCGTATTCAAATTTGCCGTAACCAACATGGCCGAGGCTGCTGCCCGGATCATGGAACGCAACGACCTGAAAAGTGATATGGTGCAGTGGCTGTGTCCGCATCAGGCCAATAAGCGGATCATCAATGCTACTGCCGAACGGATGGGCATCAGCGAAGATAAAGTAATGATCAACATTCATAAGTACGGCAACACCACCAACGCTACACTGCCCCTCGCCCTCTGGGATTACGAATCCCAGTTGAAAATGGGGGATAATATCGGATTTGCGGCCTTTGGGGGCGGCTTTACGTGGGGGTCAGCCTATCTCCGCTGGGCTTACAATGGTGCCGGCGTAGCAGACTGAAAAGTGCAGGCATGGTATCAACCGCAGCGCAGGCTGCTTCCGGATGCCTTTGTTCAATGAGTAACGCGGAAAAACAGAACTTCAAGCCCTTGCGCGGAAGTACGCAAACCGGGCAAACCGATATCAGGCCTTACGCTATAAGGGTAGAGTAAGGCTGTTTATTTTCAGTAAAGAAAGGAAAGGGTAAACTTTCCGGATTCCAAACCAATAAACCATGAAAGCAAAGGAAATTCAGGATCTGATTGATTTTATTGCCAAATCCGGTCTGGATGAGGTCAATATCGAGACAGAGCAATTCAAACTAAAGGTAAAGCGGGCTTCCGGTGCTGTCCGTCCGGCCGAACAACTGCTGCTGCCGGCTGCATCAACTGCCCTGCCAACCGCAACCTCGTCTTCAGTGCCGGTTTCGCAGCCATCTTTTACATCACCCCAAACCCCGGCTGCTCCGACGCCGGCTGCACCAGCTTCCGGTGCCAGTCACTACACCCTCAAGTCACCGATGATCGGTACCTTTTACCGGTCGGCCAATCCGGAATCACCCGTTTTTGTAAACGTAGGTGACGAGGTGAAGAAAGGCCAGACCCTCTGCATTATTGAAGCCATGAAGCTTTTTAATGAAATTGAGAGCGAAGTATCCGGCCGGATCGTGAAGGTACTTGCCGAAAATTCTTCTCCGGTGGAGTACGATCAGCCACTTTTCCTGATTGATCCGAGCTAAATCATATTCTGAATTTCGAATTTTAAATGCCCAATGATGTGTACAGGATATTCAAGGTTACTCATGAAGCATTGGGCCCTCAACATTCAACAGTATACAAAGCGTGTTTAAAAAGATATTAATAGCCAACAGGGGAGAAATCGCGCTTCGGATCATCCGTACGTGCCGGGAGATGGGAATCAAAACGGTGGCCATCTACTCCACGGCTGATAAAGAAAGCCTGCACGTTAAATTCGCCGACGAGGCGGTCTGCATCGGGCCCCCGGCCAGCAAACTTTCCTACCTGAACATCCCCAATATTATTGCGGCAGCCGAAATCACCAACGCCGATGCAATTCACCCCGGCTACGGCTTCCTCTCCGAAAACGCCGATTTTTCGCGGATCTGTCAGGAATACAACATCAAATTTATCGGACCCACGCCCGAAATGATCGAATCCATGGGCGATAAGGCATCGGCCAAGGACACCATGAAGCGGGCAGGTGTGCCGACCATTCCCGGCTCGGATGGTTTGCTGGAATCAGCGGCAGAAGGCAAAAAGATGGCCGCCCGGATTTCCTATCCGGTTATCATCAAGGCTACAGCGGGAGGTGGCGGAAGGGGTATGCGGGTGATTGCATCAGAAAGTGAATTTGATAAAGCCTGGAACGATGCCCGCACTGAGGCCGAGGCCGCTTTCGGCAACGGAGGGCTGTACCTGGAGAAGTTTGTCGAGGAACCGAGGCACGTGGAGATTCAGATTGTAGGCGATAAGTACGGCAAAGTGTGCCACCTGTCGGAGCGGGATTGCTCTATTCAGCGGCGCCACCAGAAATTGCTGGAAGAAACGCCTTCCCCGATCATTACCCCGGAACTGCGCGAAAGGATGGGGGCGGCGGCGATCAAAGGCGCTTCGGCAATCAGTTACGAAGGAGCCGGTACCATCGAATTTCTGGTAGATAAGCACGGCGACTTTTACTTCATGGAAATGAATACACGTATCCAGGTGGAGCATCCGGTTACGGAAGAAGTAACTGATTTTGACCTGATCAAGGAACAGATCAAAGTGGCGGCCGGCATTCCTATTTCCGGTAAAAACTACGAGCCAAACCTGTTTGCCATCGAGTGCCGGATCAACGCCGAAGACCCGGCCAACGGGTTCAGGCCTTCACCGGGCAAAATTACCAACCTGCACCTGCCCGGCGGCCACGGCGTCAGGGTAGACAGTCACGTATACGCCGGCTATACCATTCCGCCCAATTACGATTCCATGATTGCCAAGCTGATTGTAAGCGCACAGTCAAGGGAAGAAGCCATTGTGCGGATGAAGCGGGCATTGCAGGAGTTTGTGATTGAAGGCATAAAGACTACCATTCCCTTCCACATTAAGCTGATGGACGACAAAGGTTTCCGGTCCGGCAAGTTCACGACCAGATACCTCGATACCTTCGATTTTTCTGACTTATAGGAGGAAGCAGTTCTATCTTTACCAGTGCCACGGTCAGCCGCCGTGGCACTTTATTTTTGTGCGGATGAGAAGCATTACGCAAAGTTCCTGAGAGAAGGAACGACGGAAGATTCTTGTAGTTGTGTTGCTTTCTGAAAGTAGAATCAGTCTGCGGCAACTCATATTCCGCCGGCGGCGGCGGGCATAAAAAGCACAAAGCAAAGCTTGGCGCCATCAGTCCGGCAGGTGCGGAGCCGGGCTGCAGCCATGGTTATCAGCTGCGCCATGTCTCCTTACGATAGCGCGAAGCTGTGTTTCGTGCTTTTCTTTAACTCCTGGTCTGCTTCACCACGCAGCAGCACGGGGTGTGATCCGGGTTGCGTGAGCAGCCCGGCAGATTTTAATTTGAGTGACCGGGCAAAAGTGGTTCTATCAATCACTTTTGATAAGAAACTGATTGATAGGATAACATGAGTTGAACAGCGAACAACTAATAACGAACAACTACTCAAATGCTTTGAATCACTGAGTAATTCGTTGTTGGATCAAGGCTTAAATCCATGATATGAAGCCGGGGATACCGCGTCACGTCTGATGGCGTATTTGGTAACCTACGCCGGAAAAGCCGCCAGTTCGATGATCTTCCGGAGAATCACCAGTGCCAGAAAGAAGGAAAACAGATAACCGATCAGCTTCGAGGAAAGCAGATTGCTGGCCTTGACCCCGAACGGTGAAGCAATCATTACCCCGACAGACAGCGCCAGTACCACCGGGAAAATCACGTAGCCGACATTGTAGTAGGAGAAAGGATACCTTGGTGACTCCAGGAGACTGGAAATAGTCATGGTGAAGGAAGTAATGCCGATCACGCCCAGCGAAATGGAATTAGCCTTCCTGATGTCCATCCTAAAAACGGAATTCAGGATGGGAATGATGATAACTCCACCGCCCAGGCCCGACAGGGCGGATACTGCACCGCTGGCAAGCCCGGCCAGACCAAGCTTCAGCCGTCGGCCTTCCGGTTCCATGTTCTCCGCGGGAAGTATTCTGAACGCATTGACCAGCGTTTTGAGCAGCATATAGAGCAGCAGCAGCACGATGATCAGGTTGAATGTGCCCCGCGAATACCAGTAGGTGTTGACAATGCCGTGCAGCACCAGCATGGCCGAAATCACACTGAAGCCGCTGATGATCAGTACCTCCGGGAGGTGAAAGTTGCGGCTCCGGACCAGGTAATAGTTGGCGGATGCCGATGAGAAAAGGGTAGCTACAATAGAGTTGGCAATGGTGTACTGCACCAGTTCATTCATGGGAACCCCCAGGTGCTGAAGAGTGACCGGAATTACAATTATATAGATAATTCCTCCGCCAATGCCCAGCAACCCACCCAGAAAGCCGCCAACCAGCCCCGCTAAAAAGAGGAAAAAAAAGTCTGTCACCGGATACCTTATTTACTGACCGCAGAAATCAGATTTGCTTCGGATGCAACGCGAAAGCAAATCTGATTCTACAAAACAAAAAAGGACTGTGCAAAATCCAGTCCTTTTTTGGTGTGCGGGAGGCAATCAGTTGCTGTATTATTTTCCTTTTAAAAGCTGATTGTAGCGGCTGTTGTTGTTGAGTACATCCACTGCTGCCCGGATGTCGGCGTCGTCGTCAAACGAAGCCTCTACGTATCCCTTCTGCAGGTAATAACGGGAGGCTATCTCCTGCTCCAGCATTTCCTTGATTTCGGGCTTGAATTTCTGCAAGTCAGAATCCTTGTTGTGGTAAATGCGGGTTTTCAGCGATTTGACCTGCTCCTGAATATCTTCGTAATATTTCTCCTTCTTGGCGTGGGCAATCAGGTCTTCCACTGATTTCTCTACCTGAGTAGTGTAATCATATTCTTTGTTACTCAGCCACTTCACAAACGCCTGATAGTCTTCGTCCGGCAACTGGAACTCTTTGGCAGGTTTGATGCCCGGGTGCTCCACAAAGTACTTATTGACGTACTCAAACAGCAGGTTCTTGGTTTCAAGGCTTTGGGCAATGGCGGGGGAGGTGGTACGTTCCACGGGAAGATCGGGAGTGATGCCGCCACCGTCGTATACCATCCGGCCACTGCGGGTTTTGAAGGCGACCTGCAGGGAATCCGGAATTTTGCCTACGCTGCCATCCGTATTGCGGTGGCTGTAATCAATGGCCTGGATGCACCGGCCGCTGGGAATGTAGTATTTGGCAGTGGTGATTTTCAGCTGCGAATTGTAGGAGAGCGGCCGGGTGGCCTGTACAAGTCCCTTGCCGTAGGTTTTCTGGCCGATCAGTACCCCGCGGTCGTAGTCCTGGATTACGCCGGCCACGATTTCGGCGGCAGAAGCACTGCGGCTGCTGGTAAGCACCACCACGGGAATATCCGTATCCACGGGAGGATTCAGCGCGGTATAGACCTTGTTCCAGTCGGTTACCTTGCCCCTGGTGCTCACGATTTCGGCATCTTTGGGCACGAAGATGTTGGATATATTAACGGCTTCGCTCAGCAAGCCACCGGGGTTGTCGCGCAGGTCGAGGATGATCTTTTTGGCACCCTTGCTTTTCAGCTCAACCAGGGCATTTTTTACCTCCCGGTGCGCCCCGGTAGTAAAATCCGACAGGTGAATGTAACCAATATCAGCCGTAACCAGCCCGTAGTAGGGTACATTGTCGATTTTGATGTTTTCCCGGACAATAGGCACCTCTACGGTTTTATCCTGCCCGTACCGCTTGATGGTCAGCTTTACGGTGCTGCTGGCCTGGCCGCGGAGCAGTTTGTTTACGTCCAGATAAGATTTATTCTTCAGATCGATGTCGTCGATCCTGATGATTTCGTCGCTGATGCGCAGACCGGCCTTGGTGGCAGGAGAATTTTCATGCGGCATCACCACGTACGTTTTGCCGTTGCGGGTGCCCACCACCGCGCCGATGCCGCCGTACTGGCCGGTAGTCATGGTGCGGTAATCTTCTATTTCGTCCTCCGGAATGTAGTCGGTGTAAGGATCAAGGGAACGCAGCATGGCATCAATCCCGGTCTTCATCAGGCGGTTGGGATTGATTTCATCAACGTAGTAAGTGTTTACCTCGCGGTAAAGGGTTGCGAAAATGTCAAGGTTCTTTACGATTGCAAAATACCGCTCACCCGGGTCGTTAAACGACATCAGACCCAACCCGGCTGCTGCCACTCCCACCAGAGCTGCCTTCCGGAACCACTTTTTATTCATAACGCAATAGATTTTAAGGAGACGGATTAAAAAAGAAGCTTTATTCCCGGTTGCCTTTAGGTTGAGGCTCTTCCTGCAGAACCAGACGCTGCCATACTAATATCAGTTTTTTTTTCATAAACGCAAAGGAAACGGGCTCTTTTGCCGTGTAAACAAACGCGATGCAGGCCGGTATTTTTTCCGGTGAGAGATCAGCCAGCAACTGATGACGGCCCGTACGCCAGGCTTCGCGCATGCGCCGGCGGAGCGTGTTCCGGTCTACAGCCCGCCTGAAGTTCTTTTTGGAAACGGAGAAAAGCACCTGCGGCACGGCCGACTGGCCGGGGGGACCGGGCATGTATTGCAGGCGGAAAGGATACAAATAAACAGAGGAACCCCTTTTGAAGAGTTCCTCTATCTGTTTTTTACTGGTAAGCCGTTCGTGCTTACGGAATGTCTGGTCAGGAGCCGGAGAAGGGAGACGTTCCATGCGCAACGGGATATACAGCCGTCCGGCTGCTGAATGCGGTACTAAACCTTGTGTCTTCTCTCATCCGAAACGGAAAGTTTCTTTCTTCCGCGGGCTCTTCTGCGGGCTAATACTCTTCTCCCGTTGGCAGTACTCATTCTTTCTCTGAAACCGTGCTTATTTTTTCTCTTGCGATTGGACGGCTGAAACGTTCTTTTCATGATTGTTGCGCAATTATTAAGGACCGCAAAATTAGGTACTTATTCGGGAATTGCAAAAATGGGAATCAAATATTGCCTGATTTACCTCCGTGCCGGCATTATAACTCCCGGACCCAGATGTTGCGGAAGCTGATCGGCTTGCTCGGGTCACCGTGATCCTGCAGCCTGAGGGGGCCTTTGCCGTGCTGCTTGTAGGTGGGCAGACCCATGTATTCAGTGCCGCCTTTGATTTCAAAATTGTTCTGCACCAGCACGCCATTGTGCAGTACAGTTACCCGGGCAGGGGTAAACAGGGTACCGTCTTCCTTGAAACGCGGTGCCGTGTAGACCACGTCGTAAATGTTCCATTCGCCGGGCTTGCGCATGGCATTGACCAGCGGTGGATTCTGCTTGTAAATACTGGCTGCCTGCCCGTTGGAATACGTGCGGTTGTTGTAGGAGTCAAGTACCTGTAGTTCGTAACGCCCCTGCAGGAATATACCGCTGTTACCGCGGGTCTGGCTCTGGCCCTGAATTTCTTCGGGAATGCGGTATTCGATGTGTAACTGGAAGTCGCCGAAATCCTGACGGGTAGTGATGTCGCCGGTGCCCTTCACAACGGTAAATACGCCGTTCTTCACCTCCCATTTGGCTGCGTTGCCGTCCTTGTCTTTCCACCTGGAAAGGTCTTTGCCATCAAACAGCACAACCGCGTCGGAGGGAGGCGCATCATTGCTTTTGCCGGGCGTTACTACTTTGGGTACGGGCTCCCAGAATTCGGTCATTTCGGGTTTCATTTTAGGCGTCTCGGCCGGCTGCTGGGCCAGTACCCGGGCAGCGGCAAGCACAAAAAAAAGACTTAACGGTGCACGCATGGTTGGTAAGTACGGGTTAGGTAAATGAGTAAAATTTACGACAGGCCACCAATATACGGCATTCCAGAAAATTTTGTGATATAAGGAGAAATGGCCCGATGCCTGCCACTCCCGGAAGTACCAAGCGCTTTGATAAGGTAAAGATGAAGCTTGCGGCGCAACCAACGGCCCGGAAAATGAGAATACGGAACAGATTCATCTCTCCTGACCCTGCCCGAATGACAAAACGCTTCTCCCTTTTTCTCTTTCTGGTCTGTGCCGGCCTCCGGGCCAGTGGCCAGGCAGTGCCTGCTGATTCCACTCAGTCGCCTAAACTGTTGCGTTTCAGCGCCTACGTGGACGTATATTATCTTTATGACTTCAATCAGCCACCCGACCGGGAACGGCCTCCTTTCGTGTACCAGTACAGCCGGCACAACGAATTTAACCTCAACAATGCCATTCTGCTGGCCGAGTATGCAAATGACCGGGTCCGGGGCAATATTGGTCTGCACTCCGGCACCTACCTACAACGCAATTACGCTGCCGAAGAATTGAATGGCTCTGAAGTGCTGAAATTCATCTATCAGGCCAATGCCGGTGTACGGCTTGCCCGACAGCTATGGCTGGATGCCGGTATTCTGCCTTCACACATCGGCTACGAATCGGCCGTAGCACTGGATAATCCGACGGTGACGCGTTCCATTATGGCCGACAATACGCCGTACTACGAAACCGGCGCCAGGCTTACCTGGGAGGTTAATGACCGGCTGACTTTAACGGGACTGGTGCTCAACGGCTGGCAGCGGATCGTGGAAACTGATAACAATAAAGCCATCGGCACCCAGATTCAGTATAAGCCAAAAGAAGGGGTTCTGCTTAATTCCAGCACCTTTTTCGGGCGTGAAGGCACCCGCCGCTACTTCCATAATTTTTACGCCGAATTTGACCCCACCGCCCAGCTGAAGGTGGTGACGGCATTTGACATTGGCTGGCAAGAAAGACCGGACCCCACCGGGAGACGCAGTGGCTTCAACAATTGGTGGAACCCTAGGCTGTGTCTGATGAATCATTTCACGGGGTAAAATCCGCTGGAAAAGTGCCTTCTATTGCCTTAAACTTCATGATTGGGGATTCATCAGACACAGCCTAACCTGATTGTCAGGTACCAGCCGGCCGGTCATTGGGCAGTAGCGGCCCGGCTGGAATATTATCACGATCCGTCCAATGTGATCATTCCGCAAACGGAGCTGGAAGGCCATACTGTAACCGGCTTCCGTACCTTCAGCCCCTCACTGAACCTTGATTACCGGCCCGTAGAACAGGTCGCCCTCCGTCTGGAAGGCCGGCTGTACCGGGCTGCCAATCCGGTATTTGTGCAGGGCGATGCACTGGTGCCTTACGATGCGCTGTTGGTTGCCTCACTGGCCTTGCGGCTCTGAGTAGCTGCGCAGTCATAAATTTTGAATAAGGACATAACCTTTTGACTTAGCAGAGCTTTAAAATTAAGAGAAGGGATTTTCGTAGTGTACGGTTAACATTGCCCGTCAGCCACAAAGATCCTCTCAGAATGATATAGTCTGGGGAGTCACGCAAATTTAAGAACCCTGAAATACTCCTTCTACAGTGTGTTTAAAACAAAAGCGGCGCCCCCAGGCACGCCTCTTTTGTTTTCAGACTTGCATCTCCGGTCTTACATCTGGGATCTTATCCGAGCTACTTCGCCTTTGGCAGTTCGGCCAGCAGCTTTTCGTTGAGGCGCACGTAGTCGTCGTTCTTGGCAACTTTGGCCAGTTCAATAGACTTACGGGCAGTGGCTTCAGCGTTCTTGTAATCCTTCATTTTAGCCTGCAGGCGGGCTTTCTGGTGCAACTGCCAGAACTTAGGATCTTTCTCCGTGGCCTTATTCATCCAGGTCAGCGCCTGTTTCAGGTCTTTGTTGTTGTCCAGGTAGTAGATGGAGGCTGCGTAAAGGTCCTGCGGCTTCGGGTCCGCGTTGTCAATTACCTTTTCTTTGATCTGCGCCATTACCTTGCTGTCTGCGTCGGTTTCCAGTTTCAGGGCTACTTTCGTATTTTCCCACTTGATGTTCATGTTAGCCCCGTTGGCGGTGAGGTCAGAGAAATCAATGGTGAAGGTTTCGTAGGGAGCGGCCGTTTTAGTCGGCTTCACTTTAAAACGGGCTACATCTTCCGACTCCTTATAGTCGTTAGCGCTGGCTTTGGCGTTTTTGTTGATCATTACTGTCCACTCGTCTTTGCCGGGAATGGTAAACAGGGAGTACTCACCTGCCGGAACTTTATTGCCGTTCAGGGTGACATCCTCACTGAAAGTAAGTTTGGTGGCTGCATTGGCACCGGTGCGCCAAAGTTGGCCGTAAGGCAGCAGATCACCGAAAATCTTCCGGCCCCGGGCACTGGGGCGGGAGTAGGAAACGGAAACGTCGGCCATGCCAACTTTCTGCGTTACGGTTGCCGCCGGACTCGGCTGGGGCATGGCAATCTGGGCGTGGGATACAGTTGTGCCGAGCAGAAGAGCCGCCAGCACAAAAGGTAAAAAGTATTTCTTCATAAATAGGTTGGATGAAAGAATGGTATAACAGCGGTAAAGTTAAACACAAAAGCTGATCTGAGGCGGTAATGCTGAATTATGTTAGGTTAAGCGTATCCCAGCGCTTTCCGTATCCGGCCCAGCGTTTTTTGGGCAATTAAGCGGGCTTTGGCTTCCCCTTCCTGCAACCGCTGGTCAAGCTCGGCCGGGTTGCTCATGTAGTGGTGAAACACCTCCCGCTGCCGGGCAAATTTCTGGATTATCAACTCGTACAGGGCCGTTTTGGCGTGGCCGTAGCCGTAGCCGCCCGCCAGGTAATTCTGTCGCATCTGTTCGGCCTGTGCCGGTTCGGCCAGTAAGGAATACAGCTTGAATACCGTGTCGGTATCCGGATTTTTGGGAGCCTCCAGCGGCGTACTGTCCGTCTGAATAGACATAACTACTTTTTTTAATTCCTTGTCCGGCAGGAAGATATCAATGGTATTCCCGTAGGTCTTGCTCATTTTCTGGCCGTCTGTACCCGGAATGATCATCACCTGCTCATCAATACGGGCTTCGGGCAGCACGAAAATGTCGCCGTACCGGTGGTTGATGGTGCCGGCAATGTCGCGGGTAATCTCAAGGTGCTGGAGCTGGTCTTTGCCCACGGGCACCAAATGGGCGTCGTACAGGAGAATATCCGCCGCCATCAGCACCGGGTAGTTAAATATGCCGGCGTTCACGTCGGCGAGGCGGTCGGCTTTGTCCTTGAATGAAGTGGCATTGGCCAGCATCGGGTACGGCGCAAAGCAATCCAGGTACCAGGTGAGTTCGCATACTTCGGGAATGCGCGACTGCCGGTACAGCACGTTCCGGGTGGTATCAAAGCCAAAAGCCAGCCAGGCGGCGGCAACGGAGTTTACGTTGGCTATGCGGGTCTGGGCGTCTTTGATCGTGGTCAGCGAATGCAGATCGGCAATGAAAAAGAAGGACTCATTGCCCGGTTCCTGCGAAAGGCGGATAGCCGGCATAATGGCGCCGAGAAGATTGCCGAGGTGCGGCCTTCCTGACCCTTGCGCGCCTCCTCCCGAACTCTGGATTCCCGTTAAAATTCTTGCCATGCCCTTAGTTGGATAAAGTTGCCGGCAAATTTAGGGATTCCGGTTTATTGTTCCGGCTTTTGAATTAGTTTTGGTAAACTGCCTGTTGCCTGCTGCAAACTTCCAATTGCCCACTGTTCACTGCCAACTTCCCGATTCTCCCTTGCCTGATAGTGCCAACCGTCTTCTGCAACCCTTCCTGATGCCTTTGGGCTGGCTGTACGCGGGCATTATGGCCATCCGGAACTGGCTGTATGACCGCAACCTGAAGAAAGTCCACCGCTTCCCGGTACCCGTGATCAGCATTGGCAATCTGACGGTGGGCGGCACCGGCAAGACCCCCCACGCCGAGTACCTGATCCGCCTTTTGAAAAAAGATTATCAACTGGCAATGCTGAGCCGGGGCTACGGCCGCCGGACGAAAGGGTTCCGGCTGGCCGGTGAAGATGCCACCGCAGCTTCCATCGGCGACGAGCCGTACCAGCTGTACCGAAAATTTGCGCCGGAAGTAACCGTGGCCGTCGGGGAGCGGCGGGCCAGAGCCATTCCGGCCATCCTGCAACATCTGCCCGGCACCGGGGCCGTTATTCTGGACGATGCCTACCAGCACCGGAGCGTTGCCCCCCGCCTTTCGATTCTGCTCACTGATTACAACCGGCCATTTTACCAGGACCATGTATTACCCGCCGGTCGGTTGCGCGAAAGCCGCAGCGGTGCCCGCCGGGCCGACATTATTATTGTAACCAAATGCCCGGCCGGACTAAGCAAAGCCGACCGGCAGCAGATCACGGCCCGGACAGACCGGTACAAGCGTCCGGAGGTCCCGGTTTTCTTTACCGGCATCCGGTACGGGGAGCCAGTCCCGTTTGGGGGAGCCGGTGCATTGTTTAGTCCTGATCTGGTGCTGGTATCCGGCTTGGCCAATGCCGATCCGCTGGAGAGCTACGTCCGGCAGCATTTTCGTTTGCTGAAGCACCTGGAGTTCCGGGACCACCACCAATATAGTATTGCGGATCTGGTGACTATGCAAAAGGCGCTGGAGGAAACCGGCGGCCGGACGGTGCTGGTGACCGAAAAAGATTACGTGAAGCTGATCGGGCCTGAACTCCGGGACCTGGCGGCGCAGCTTCCCCTGTTTTATCTGCCCATTGAAGTGGTTTTTCTGGAAAGGCAGGCAGAGTTCGATGCATTGGTTGAGCACAACGCATTTACCGGGCGTCCGGCCACATTCCGTTAAAAAAGCCATGTACTGCGGATCAGCGTCAGGGCAATGCCGGCTACCGCGCCGGATACCACCAGGTTCCAGTCGCGGTGGGCGATACGCAGCAGGCGGATAAAGAGAAAAGCCAGCACCAGTACAATGAGTACAATCAGCAACTGCCCGATTTCCAGCCCGATGTTGAAAGCCAGCAGCGGCTGCACGATACTGGCCTCGCGGCCCAGCATGCTGCGCAGAAAATTGGAGAAACCCAACCCGTGGATAAGCCCGAAGAGGAGTGCCAGCACGTACCGGCCGTAGCCGGAAGCGCCTTTTTTGGCCGGTGCCTTGCCGCGGATCACAAACAGATTGCCAATAGCCGTAATGAAGATCGTAACCGGAATCAGAAATTCGATTACTTCACTCGGGTACGTAAACAGTCGCAGGGTGGCAAGGGCCAGCGTAACCGAATGCCCCACCGTAAACGCCGTGACCAGAATCAGAATCCGCCGCCAGTCCTGAAGCTGATGGACAGCGCACAGGGCCACAATGAACAGAATATGGTCGTAGCCCGCCAGATCGGTAATGTGGGCGAACCCGAGCCGAAGATAAGCTTCAAAGGAAGTCATTTTTTATAGTTGCAAGTAGTCAGTCGTAAGTCGTAAGTGAAGAGGCGGTAGTTGGCAGTAGCAGTTGTAAGTGGCTGAGGCCGATAATTCCAGACACCAAATCCCTTACGACCTGCGGCTTTCCGCTTATCCGTGTGCATGGCGTCTCTTCGGGCAAAATAAGCGAATAAACTTACTTCGGGTGAGAAGCCGGGTAAATCGCAGATTATGCTCCGCACCTGCACCCCAAAAAATCGTAACTTTATTACTACGGAGGACACTGATCGCCAGCCATAACCCACGGACGGGGATTCTGCTCCCCTTTCATCAGCTATTTACTATTCATGCTATACCGAAGATGTTACCGGATGAGTTGGGCGCTGCTCCTGACCATCTGCGCTTTTTCAGCCTACGCCGACCGGGTAACGGGTGCCCGGAAGGCACTGCATAAAAATAAGCCTGAACAGGCCCGTAAGCTGCTCGACAAAGAACTCGCCAGACACCCTCAGAATGCGGGTGCGAAATACATCTACGCGCTGCTGTTTCTGCAAGCCGATTCTACCGGAAGTGGACTCGATTCAGCGCATGCGTACCTGCAGCAGGCCGCGCAATTTTTTCCGCGGACGGATGCCAAAATCCGGAAAAGTTGGCGTAAACAGGGCATTACTGACGAGGCCATTGCCCGGAAAAGAGCTTACGTTGTGGCCCGGGCGTTTACCATTTCGCAAGCCGCTGATACCGAAGAAGCTTATCTCTCCTTCCTGAGCCGCTTTCCCGAAGCCGGGCAGCGTCTGGAGGCCATCCGGCGCCGCGATGAACTGGCTTTTGCCCTTGCTGCGCGCGAAAATACCTACGACAGCTACAAGCTTTTTATCAAAAAATACCCCGATTCGAGGCAGGCCCGCGAGGCAGAGAAATTATATGAACTGCTGCTGTACGAATTTCACACGAAGGACGACGACCTGCAGGCCTACGAACTTTTCGTGGAATTGTATCCGGCGAGTCCCTACCGGCCGCAAGCCGAGAAGCGCATGTACGAGCTTTTTACCACCCCCCACACCCGGCAGACGTACCACGATTTTACAAAGCAGTATCCCGGCAATGCGTACGCCAAAATTGCCTGGCACTGGGTTTATTCCCTCTACAAGCAGGAGAAAAATCCTGCTACTTTCCTGAAGGATTACCCCGATTTTTATGACCGCCAATGGGTGCAGCAACTGATTGGGTCCCTGCCGCTGGCGTATTTCCCCATTTTTGAGGAAGAAACGCAGCTGTATGGTTTCATGGATGCCGAAGGACGCACCGTGATCCCGGCCCGGTACGACTCGGTGGCCAGCGACTATTTCTGTGACGGCGTGAAAGATCCTTTTTTGCTGGTATTCAGGCAGAAACAGCTGGGCATTATCGACAAAACCGGCCGCAGCATTGCTCCTTTCGGCGTGGAGGAAATCGAAAACATGGACGACGACCTGCTTCTGGTCCGCAAGAACAAAAAAGCCGGCATCATTCATCAGGGTGGTTTCACGGTGCTGGAGCCCGAGTACGACGGAGCAGAACTGCTCGACGAAACATTTATTGCGGTGCAGAAAGAAGGCAGGGAAGGCCTCGTTGCCTATACCGGCCGGGAGATCATGCCCGTGGCCTACGACGAAATCAAAAGCTTGCCGGGAGGGGTGGTCGCCTTCAGACGCGACAAAAGGTTTGCCCTGATTACCCGCGACAAGCTGCTGGCCGGCAAGGATACCGCCCTCCGGTTTACCTACGACCGGGTGGAGCCCCTGCGGAAAGGCTACTTCAAGGTATGCTCCGACAGCACCGAGGCCATCCTGAACCCGAAGCTGGAGACGGTATTATCGGCTCCGGGGCGCATCGTGGCGCTGGGCAACCACTGGGCTACTTCCCGAAACCACCTCTGGCAACTGCACGACGAAAGCGGGAAAGTAATTGCCGATACCCTGTTCGACGAACTCATGGGCAACGAAGCTTTTCTGGCGGGCCGCAAGGGCGATAACTGGGCCTTGTGGCGCAGCAACATTGCGCCCCGGCTCAAGTTTGACTACGATACCGTCATGCTGCTTGGCCCGGAGGGGTTTGCCGTAAAGCAGGGCAATGCGTCTTTTGCCTACTTTCGCCCCGACAACTTTGTGAAACTGGGCAGCTTTGCCCGGCTGAGCCTGTTGCGCCTGCCCAATAGCAGCCATTACTGGCTGCAGGTGGAGGACAGGGCAGGTAAAAAAGGCCTCTACAGCCCCGGTGGCGGCGTGGTATTACCGGTGCGTTACGAGAAGATTGTTCCGTGGCGGGCCGACCTGTTCTGCGTGCAGCTGAACGGCAAGTACGGGGTGGTCAATCAGAGTGGCAAGGTGATGCTGCCTCCCGGCTACGCGGCTCTCGATTACAATCCGGACGGGTCAATTGCTACCCTGCGCGACGGAAAATTTGGACTGATCCACTCGGCGCGGGAAACCAATATCCAGCCGCAATACGAAAAGCTGCTCCGCCCATACGACGAGGCAGGGCATATGTTTGTAGCCGTCAAGGGCGGACGGCACGGCCTGATCAATGCCGCCAATCAGCCGCTTTCGGATTTTGTGTTTGACGAAGTGCGCTACTGGCAGTACGGCGTTGCTCTGGTAAAGCAGGACCAGCAGTGGCATCTGTATCAGATCAACGACAAGCGGTTCATCTTCACACCGGTAGAGGATATTGGGTACATCCGGCAGGACAAGGAAGAAATTGTTCTGAGAATGTACGCCTCCAAAAAATACGGCATTCTGAGCAACGTCAAAGGCGTGGTGGCCGACCTTGAGTACGATGATCTGCGCAACGTGGGTTCCGCCCGGATTCCCTTCTACCTTGCCGAAAAATACGTTGATGATACCGACGTTTACCTCGTATTCTACATTGACCGGAACGGCAAGCAGGTGCATCGCCAGCTGTTCGACCAGAAGCGGTACGAACGGATCATCTGCGAGTAGATGGCGGAGTTCGGGGGCTGCTGGTCCGGAAAGCTTTAAAGGCGTGGCATGGTTCTGAACCATGCCACGCCTTTAAAGCTTTCCGGCGGCACCGGTTGGGTAAATTCAGGGACAATCTTATATTTGGTTCAGAAACCATCAAGCCTGAACCTTATGCCTTCCCGTCACCTGATCATGGCCAGCCTGCTGGCTGCTGCCGTCAGCGGCCTCTGCGTAGACAGCAATCACTCCCTCCCGGCACAGGAAGCAGTGAAGTTGGTAAAAGTCTGGGAAACCGACACGCTGCTCCGTATCCCGGAGTCAGTGCTGTATCACCCGAAGCAGAACGTGCTTTTCGTAGCCAATATCAATGGCAAAAGCAACGAAATGGACGGCAACGGCTTTATATCCAAAGTCTCGACGGAGGGGAAAATCACGGAGCTGCAATGGGCCAAAGGTCTGAATGCGCCCAAGGGAATGGGGTATTTCAAAGACCGCCTCTACGTGACCGACATCAACCGGATTGCCGCTGTCAGCCTCACCAACGGGCAGATCGTCAAGACATGGGAGGCAGACTATGAAGGTGCGTTTCTGAACGACATCACGGTAGACGACAAAGGAACCGTGTACGTCTCCGACAGCCGGCAGGATAAAATATTCCGTCTGCAAAACGACAAACTGGAGCTTTTTATGGAAGGCGAACACCTCAACAAGCCCAACGGATTGCTGGCCGGGAAGGGAAAACTGCTCATTGGCAGCACCAAAACCAATAGCCTGCGGTCGGTTGATCTGGCTACGAAGCAGATCACCGACATCGCTGGTGACATGGGTGCCACCGACGGCATTGTCACCGACAGCAAGGGAAACTACATGGTATCGGACTGGAACGGGCAGATTTTCTGGGTAACGGCCGAAGGCGAAAAAACGAAGTTGCTCGACACCAGGGGCGAAAAGATCAACTCGGCCGACATCGAGTACATTCCCGTCAGAAAGCTGCTGCTGGTGCCTGCTTTCTTTACCAACCGGGTGGTCGCCTACCGGGTAGAAGGCGTGTAATTCTGCCCGCCGGCAACAGCCGCAGCTTCTCTGCCGTTTCTAACTCCAAACTTTGCCATGGCATCACCCGCAGACAATATCTGTTTTGACCTCAGCAACAGAGTAGCCATCATCACCGGGGCCAGCAAAGGCATTGGCGAAAGCATTGCCCGGCTGCTGGCGGCGGCCGGCGCCAAAGTGGTGGTAAGCAGCCGCAAACAGGAAGCCGTAGACGAAGTGGCCGGAGGCATCCGGGCGGCTGGGGGTCAGGCTGCCGGAGTAGCCGCCCACGTGGGCGACCTGGCGCAGGTGCAGACCCTGGTGGACCGGACTCTCCAGCTATACGGCGGCGCGGATATTCTGGTCAACAACGCCGCTACCAACCCCGTGTTCGGGCCAGTGACTGAATGTGACGGGAATGCCTTCGATAAAATAATGGCCGTAAACGTAAAGGCTCCCTTCGAACTGGCGAAACTCTTTTACCCGGTCATGAAAAGCCGCGGCGGTGGTTCGGTGATCAACATCAGCAGCATCGGCGGCGTGTCGCCGGAGCCGAACCTGGGCATTTACAGCGTCAGCAAAGCCGCCCTCATTTCGCTTACGCAGGTAATGGCCAAAGAGTGGGGCAAAGACAATATCCGCGTCAATGCGATCTGCCCCGGCCTGATCCAGACCAAATTCAGCCAGGCCCTCTGGCAAAACGAACAGATTCTCAAACAGTTTCTGAAAGCCACGCCGCTGGCCCGCATGGGGCAGCCGGACGAAATCGGTGCCCTTGCCCTGTTTCTGGCTTCCGATTTTTCTTCCTACTGCACCGGCGGCGTATTCATGGCGGACGGCGGGCTGACGGTGTAAATCTTTTGTCAGTGCACCGGGCGAAAAAAGGTTTTTTCTGCAACTTGGTTGCGGAGCAGGAGGTAAAATGTTTACTTTCAGTCCATAAGGCCACTTTACGAAGCAACCATGAACCGTCGAAATTTTCTCCGCTCTTCCGGCGCGTTGTCCGCCGCTACGCTGCTTGCGTCCCGGAATCAGGCTGAAGCCGCCTCCCGCCTGAAGAAAAGAGAACGCGTACTCATCTTAGGTGCCGGGCTTGCCGGCTTGGCTGCCGCGTATTACCTCACTAAAAAAGACGTTCCGGTTACGATTCTGGAAGCCCGCAACCGCCCCGGTGGGCGCGTGTTCACCCAGCAGGTGGACCCGGAAAGTAAACTGCACGCCGAACTCGGTGCCGAATGGGTTGGCGTTTCGCACAACCGGATGATCGAACTGTGCAGGGAACTCGGCCTGCCCCTGCTGAACCACCAATTCGATACTCACCTGCTGCTCGACGGTACGCATTACCCGGCCGGCAAGTGGAACTTTGATGCCGGCTGGGAAGGGACCTACAGGAAACTGCTGGCCGACTTCAAAGGACTGAGCGAAAAGCAGGGCCGCACCTACGACCGGCTCGACTGGTGGCGCTACCTCAATAACCACGGCATTCCCGAACGGGACCTTGAAATAAAGGAATTACTGGACAGCACCGACTTCGGTGAATCCATCCGCAACGTGTCAGCCTTCTCCAGCCTGTCGGAATACGCCTTTTCGTCCGAAAAAAACGAGATGGATTTCCGGATTGAAGGCGGCAACTCCCGCTTCGTGCAGGGGCTGGCCGCAAAGATCGGGACAAGTAACATTCTGCTGGGGAAAAAGGCAAAGTTGGTCCGGCAGGATACGGGCGACGTAACCGTGGTTTGCGAAGATGGTACGCAACATTCGGGGTCGCGGCTGATCTGCACGGTCCCGGTATTTGCCATGAATAAAATAAACTGGCAGCCGGCATTGCCCGCCGCTAAAGTTGAAGCACTCAATGAGTTGCAGTACTGCCGGATCATTAAATCGGTGGTGGTGTTTAAAGAGAGATTCTGGCAGGAAGACACTTTTGACATGATTACCGACACGCCGGGGCACTACTTTTTCCACTCTTCCAAAAACCAGCCGGGAACCAAAGGCACGCTTACCTCGTACGCCGTGGGCGATAAGGCGCACATGCTGTCGCGGATGAACAAAGAGGTGCGGAAAAGTGTGATCTGCGACGCCATCCGGCCCGTGTTCGGCAACGTGCTGCCGCACGCCGAAGAAGTGGTCAGCTACTACTGGGGCGGCGATCCGTATACGCAGGGGGCCTACGCCATTTACGACACCCGGCAGTGGTTCGGCATCCGCCAGGAACTGGCCCGCCCTTACCGCAACGTTTCCTTCGCCGGCGAACACCTGGCCGATTGGCAGGGCTTTATGGAAGGTGCCGTCCAGACGGGTGAAGATGCCGCAAGGGCCCTGGCAGGGTAGGGTGGTAATGGGTGATGGGGGTTGGGTATTGGAGTTGGGTATTAGGTAACGGGTACTGAAAAGCCGGTTTCTGCAGGCCACTATACTTTTTCTCATCAATTCAATGCCTGAAACCTAACTGTACTGACAATTCAGTCGTATGGTTAATTGGCTGCATGGTTGAATGGCTAAATGGTTGTCTGCTGAACGGTCCTTTTCCGGCTCCGGACAAATCAGCAGTTAAACAATTTAACCGTCCCCTTCCTGTCAGTACACCCAGTATCTAATACCCAATACCCTTGAGAGAAGTTGAACCCATATTTACGGCCCATCTCTTCGCCGGTCTGCACGGCAAGCTGATGGAATTGCTGCAGTCTCTGTCCCGGGAAGACTGGGGACGGAGAACCGTAGCCCCGGACTGGACGGTAAAGGACGTAGCCGCCCACCTGCTGGATGGTAACCTCCGGACGCTTTCCATGCTGCGCGACAACCACTACGCAGCCCCGCCGGAGGATGCCGGCTCCTACCGGGGGCTGGTGCAGTACCTCAACGGCCTGAATGCCCGGTGGATACAGGCCACCAGCCGCCTGAGCCCGGAGGTGCTGACGACGCTGCTTGACTGGTCGGGCCGGCAGTATACGGACTTTATCCAGTCCCTCAACCCGTTTGACATGGCCCCCTTTCCGGTCGCATGGGCGGGTGAGACGGAGTCCGAGAACTGGTTTCACATTGCCCGCGAATACACCGAGAAGTGGCACCACCAGCAACAGATCCGGCTGGCGGTGGGCAAAGACCACGAACTGCTGACGCCCGAATTTTACTTCCCGTACCTCGATACCTCCCTACGGGCCCTGCCTTACCACTACCGCAACGTAAAGCCGGCGCAACCGGAGCTGATACAGTTTACCGTTACCGGAAAAGGTGGCGGTATCTGGCTGCTGTACTTCAACGGCGACACCTGGGAACTGGTCTCCCGGTGCTTTATTTCGCCGGTAAGTACGGTGAAAATAGAGGAGAAGTATGCCTGGCGCATTTTTACCAAAGGAATCAGCCGGGAGGAAGCCGCCGCGCACGTCCAGATCACCGGCGACCAGGCGCTGGGCAGCCACGTGCTGACCATGCCGGCGGTTATGGCTTAACGTTGATAATTGCTTTGTTTATCCAGCTTGCAGGTGTATGGAAAAAATATTGTACCGGCCGATGACGGCTGCCGACCGGGAAAGCGTGGCCGGAATGATTGCGCAATTTTATCAGGAAGCCGGCGAAGGGGAGAATATGAACGCCGGCAAGATAAATCTCACTTTTGTCCGGCTGGCTGCCCACCCGGAATCAGGATCGGTATTCGTATTTGAAAGGTCCGGAGCACTGGTAGGTTATTCCATTCTGATCAACTACTGGAGCAATGAATACGGCGGCAACCTGCTTACCATTGATGAACTGTACACCCTGCCGGAATGGCGGGGGCAGCGAATCGGCACCAACTTCGTCCACCACCTGATCCTGGAGAATGTGGGCGATTTTGTGGTGCTCAGGCTGGAAGTGCTGCCCTACAACCGTCGTGCCCTCCGGCTGTACGAGAAGCTGGGTTTCGTTAAATCGGACCGCGATTTTCTGATGCTGCACAAAAGCCCGTAATCTTTCGCCGGGAAAAATAAGCGGCCATGCAACCCTGCTGCGTTTTGCCGGGTCATGCAACTGAGCAACTACTGACAGCGAAGCTTACAGTAAAAAGTTTGAACGGATGGACCTCCTTACCAAAGATATTTCTACCGCATACGATTCCGGCATGAGCCTTTCGCCGCAGTGGTATTTTACGCATTGGACCGGGTCAGACGGAATGGATGAGATCCAGCTCCATCTCCGGGAGGGAAAGCTACAGACCATTGTCATAAAACACTACCAGTACCATACCAAACGCTGATAAAGCCTGAACAGGCGGATCAGGGTTAGGCGAACAATCTGCGTTTTCCTATATTACCGGTGTAACAAACCACCGTATGATACGCATTCTGTTCGCCGCCACTTTACTTATGGGCCTGTATTCCCAATCTTCAGCTCAGGAACTGATCATTCCGCTCTATACCGGCAAAGTGCCCAACACCAAAGCCAATTCCCGGCAGGAGAAAACCGAAAGGGGCAATGACGGGATTGAAAGAGTATCCAATGTAATTACGCCCAATCTGATTGTTTACCGCCCGGCCCCTGACAAAGTGAATGGTACCTCCGTTATTATCTGTCCTGGCGGAGGCTACAGCATACTGGCCATTGACCACGAGGGGCATCAGGTGGCCCGGCGGTTCAAAGAAATGGGTGTAACCGCTTTTGTGCTCAAATACCGGCTGCCCAACGATGCCTCACAGAACGATAAAAGCATCGCCCCGCTGCAGGATGCCCAGCAGGCATTCCGGGTGGTGCGGGAACGCGCTGCCGATTTCAACCTGAAACCTGACCAGGTAGGCATCATGGGGTTTTCGGCCGGCGGACATCTTGCCTCCACTGCCGGCACTCACTTTGCCCGGCCAGTGGGCGAAGGGGCCGGCAACGCCAATGTGCGGCCCGATTTCATGATCCTGATCTATCCCGTGATCAGTTTTACCGACAGCCTGGGCCACGGCGGGTCGCGCACCAACCTGCTGGGCAAAACGCCAACGCCGGCTCAGAAAAGATTGTATTCCAACGAATTGCAGGTAACGCCCCGGACGCCGCCCACGTTTCTGGTGCACAGCGGCGACGACAAGGGTGTAAAGGTGCAGAACAGCGTGCAGTTTTACCTGGCCTGCCTCCGCAACGGGGTGCCAGCCGAAATGCACCTCTACCCGAAGGGTGGCCATGGCTACGGCATGGACAACAAAACCACCCCTGACCTTTGGATGGACCGGCTCCGGAACTGGATGCAGGCCAGCGGATGGCTGTAGCGGCAGGCGAGAACGGACAGCTGACTGCCAATCAATAAGTACTCAAATGAAAAGGCCCGGCTGCAGATGCACCACCGGGCCTTGTTGTGTTCGGGAGCAACAGGTTCTCCCTTTTGCGGAATCACCCTCCCTTTCCCTGAGAAAACCAGAAGTAAAATAAGGAGAGCGTGACAGGAAGGGCGGAAAAATAAAAAATAAAAGAGAGCAACTGGCCGCAAAAGCGGCGGCCGGAAGCCGCTAAAGGCTGTTTCTGCGCTGCTTGTGCGCCATATAAAAGCTGTACACCAATACCGCGGTGAAGAACAGTATCACACCTCCCATGCAATACCAGTAGGTAGGCTCGATTTGGGTAAGCAGGTTCTTTATCATGTAAGTTTCGATTAGGTTATTGAAAATCGGATAAGGAAAGGAGCGTTTCGGGCTTATTGTTTTTCTGCTCTTTCTGCTCATTAATAACCTTTTGGAGTGAATTGTAACCGGAAATGCGACAATAATGTGATTTGGCTGACGTATGTAAGGATTGGGGCTGCTGTGTATCCCATAAACGGCCTTGCCACCGGTTACCGGCGGGCTGAGGCCAAAGGGCTTCACCGGCTGCCAACAAGAAGAAGCCCGCCGGTAAAACTACCGGCGGGCTTCTTCTTTTCTAAAACATCTAACCCAAAGTTGTTGGGTTAGATGTTTGTCTTCTCATACTTCCTAAGGAAGGGGAAGGTTTTGAATTACAAATAGGCCGCCACTCAGAACACCCACTACAACCTGATTGTCAGTGATGATATTGGCATCCCGCAGCAGGTCATTCAGAAGGTTAGAGTTGTTGCTGGCAATTTGATTGTTGTTCAGCACATTGTTTAGCGCTTCAATGTTGTTGTTGTTCAGTACATTGTTAACATCTACTAAGTCTTCAAGTGTGATGTCGCCAACATTGACGGCAACGGCTCCTACGTTAACGTTGATCAGGCCGGAAACAAGCTGGCCTACGTTGGTCCGCTGCTGGCTCTGCGCCTGAGCGTCATTGGTACCTACGGCAAACAGCATGAGTGCTGCCAAGGCGAAAGTTGCAAATAATTTTTTCATAAGACTGGTTGTAATAATTTTTTCATAAAGCTGGTTGTTGTTAAATGGTTAAAGATGCTGGTACTTACGACCTCAAGTTTTAAAGGTTGCAATCTGGAAATTAAAATAGTGCTACAATTTATATTTTTCACAATATGTTTAGTGAAGAAAAAATTAAAAAAAAAGCAAATATGTCCCTCTGCTGAATGCATACAGGCTAAAAATTTGGAATAAGTACTGAAAACAAAATTTTATTTGCCGCAGAAAAAATGATTTTAAAAGAGGTTGTCATGCAGCCGGTAAGCACGAGGGAAGGGAGGAATTTGCCGGCATCTGATATTTGGGAAAGAGAGATGAAAAGCGTTCAGAAATGACATTTTACTACTATCTCAGTACAATTCTGTGATCTTCAAATGTGCCCCCGATTAATCTCAAAAGATCCTGGATTTTGAAAAAAAAGGAGGGTTTATCCAAATCTGACAATTTTTCTGAACAAGCAGACCGCAGAATTGCTTTTTCTAACCTGTTTTACAATTTTGTCCGCAATTCTTTATTGCTGTTTGTTAAGATTATAAGTAAAGCTGAGCATGTAAAAATTACCCAAAGCATTATGGGTGGATTGCTCGATGTAATTCAGCGAAGCAAACTGTGTAACGCCGGCGTTGCGGTTAAGCACATTAAAGGCCGATAACCGGAGTTCGCCGCGGTTGTCTTTTAGTAAAAAACTTGATACTGAAAGATTACAAATTGGAACAGACTGGTTAAAGCCGGCACTTCTGTTGGTAAACCTGGTATAGTTCAATTCGGCTGTTGCATTGAAGCGCTTCAGGAAATGCACGGTTGCATCTCCCTCGTGTCCGGAGTTGATGAACTTCTGGTTCTGCGCCTGGTTGAGCTGGTAGCGGGAACGGGTCACGGTTACATGGGTTCGCAGGTTTACATCCAGATATTGCTTATACCGGTAAGTGTACCCGATGCTGCCTCCTGCCGACTGTTGATTGACCGTGCCGGCCACCCCGTTCAGCAGATTGACGCTTTGCCCCTGCCGGAAATAGGGACTCAGATTAAACCGGCTGTTGATCTTCTTAACCGGCAGGCTTACGTTGAGAAAAGCCGCTACCGATCCACTCTGCCTTACGTTTACGTATTGGGTGGTACGTACCTGCCGCTCATCAATGGTCACTGCCGCCGTGATCGGGCTGGCGTTGTAATTAAAATTAACCGAGGCTGTTACGAACAGACCCGATTTGGGCCGCACTGTGTTCAGCGTCAGCTTTCCCTGATGCAGGTATTCGGGCCGCAGACCGGGATTCCCGATGTACAGATTCAGCGGATCGAACCGCGACACCACTGGTTGGAGCTGGTTGATATTGGGTTCCCGAATGGAAGTACCGTACACGAAACCCATCCGGGTAGATTTGTTGATTTGTTGATTGAAATTAAAATTGGGCAGCACATTCTGGTAGCTTCGCTTTATTTTCTCAGCGGGCTCTCCAAACCGGCCTGATAAATCAGACTGCTGCGCATTCAGGCCAAGTGACAGATTGAGTTTGCCCCGGTTCAGCCGGTAGGAAAGTCCCACTTGCTGATAGAGAAAAAGCGACCTGAACCGGCTGCTCTGTTCAGGATTGAGTACTCTGGTTTCATTGAATACGTCAAATACCTCGAGATCAGTGGCCGAAGAACGGTTGGATACCGTGTAGCCAGCCTGCAGGTATTGTTTTTTGCCGATGGGTTCGGTATAAGAAAACGTTGTGTTGAAACTGATATCCCGGGTGCCCTCTGTGTTCTGTTGCTGCAGATTTTCGTCGCCCCCGTCGGCGAAGCGGGTAAAGGACAAAGACTGACCGTTGAGATCGTCCAGGTTAGCCGATACCTGGTTATTGACGGTGAACAGCCGGCCGCTTTTGCCGAAGCGGTGCCCGTAAAAGGCACTGGCATTGAAGTTCAGGTTCTTGTTTTGATTGAGGGAGTTTCGCTCCCCCTCATTTACCAGCGTATCGGCTACCGAATAAGACTGCCGGCTGCTGACAGCCGACATGCGGGCGGTTGAATAATTGAAACCAGTATTGATTTTGAATGTGTTCAGCGAATCTTTATGCTCGATGCCGGCAACTGCATTGTGTAGCCCGCTGGTGTTTTGCTGCCGGCTGTTTTCGAAGTACAGAGCTGTTCCTCCGGGCAGGAAGTTCTGACGCGTCAGGTTGGTAATTACGCCAGTATTGGAATAGTTAAGCAGGTAATTGCCGTGTACAGTCGTTTTAGAATTGATCTGGTTGAAAGCTGTTATTCCTCCCGAATGCGCAGTCATCAGACCGGGTTGCCCTGACCTGCCACCCGGCCGGGCTGATCTGCCAGCTTCGGATGTGCCGCCGGAAAGATCGAGGTTGTTGATGTTGTTACTCGACCCCATCACTGATACCAGGTTGCCGCCATCCATGCGGTTGTAGTTGCCCTGGGCGGCATACCGGCTGTTGGTGCCCACCCCGGCGGTGGCTTTTCCGAAGCCCATGTTGCGCCGGTCTTCCTTCAGGATAAGGTTGATTACTTTCTGGCGCTGCCCGTCGTCGATGCCCGAGAACCTGGCCTCCTCCGATTTTCCGTCGATTACCTGAATCTTGTCAATGGCGTCGGCAGGCAGGTTTCTGGTAGCCATCTGCAGGTTGCCGCCGAAAAACTCTTTGCCGTCCACGAAAATCCGGGTTACGTTCTCGCTCTGTACGCTGATGTTGCCGTCGCTGCCAACGTCCACGCCGGGCAGCCTTTTAAGGAGCTGTTCCGCATTGGCATTGGGGCGGGTACCGTACGAACCGGCGTTGTACTCGACGGTATCTCCTTTGACCACCACCGGATCGCGGTCCCCTTTCACCGTTACTTCCTTCAGCTCGATGGCTACGGGCCGAAGTTCAATGGTGCCCAGATCAAGCGTATCAGAGCCGGAAGGAGTTGTGATGTTTCTGATGAAGGGGCCATACCCCACGAAGGTGATCTTGAGAATGTATTTTCCCTCCCCGACGCCATTAAAATTGAACACACCTTCAGTGTTGGTAAGCGTATAGGTAACCACCGACGAGTCCTGAGGCTGCAGCAGTGAAACCGAAGCTGAAGGTAGGCCGCCGATTTCCTTGTCCATGACCTTTCCCCGGATGCCGTACTGCTGGGCAAAGGCAACCTGACCCGCAATCAACAACAGGAACAATAAAAAATTTCTCATGAGTAACGAAAGAGGACATAACGGGGGAGCAGGATTGGTTAATCAATCCGCCCTTGTTATGTCCTTAGCGGAGGATACGGATAAGACCTGCGCTGGGTTTATTCCGGGGGAGATGAGAGGACACATTAGAAAACGCACCTGACTGGTGGCAACGTACCACCGGAAACTGGCAGGCTTTTTAAAACGTTGCTGTTCTGGAACCACAACCAGTCCGGGATTGCTGCAGCTTCCGGTTCGGCAGCACAAGAAGAGCCGGCGACTGCTGCACAACTTCCAAACTTTCTGCCTGCGCAACGGCTTCGGGCACAATAATTGGTTAGCGTTCCGGTTAAGTACCACAACCCATTTTTTACCTGATGAGAATATTTTTTGCCTGCATCTTTTCGCTTTTGCCCGGCTTGCTCACTGCCCGGGATAACGCTCCGCTGTATTACCGGATGGCCCGGCAGGAGTTTTTCAAGCTGCCTGACCTCAACCGGCCCATGAACCTCGCCCAGCCGGACCACGAACTGCTGGATGCCGCTTTGTTCCACGCCACCAACGAGGTACGCTCAACCTACGGATTGCCGCCATTCACGTATGCTCCGGTATTGTTTGGAGCAGCTTCGTTTCACGCGCAGTCCATGATTGACCGGAATTTTTATGATCATCAGAATAAAACCAGTCCCACTTATGCTACTCCCGACCGGCGCATCCGGACATTCGGGGGTAAATACCAGGTCACTGCCGAAAACATTGCCCAGTTTCAGACACTTGATCTGCCCCGGCAGTATTGCCCCCGCCGGCAAGCGGATGGCACCTACGGGTATTTTGATTGCCGCACCGGGAGGGCTTACCAGCCATTTACGTACGCGGCTTTTGCCCGGCAGGCAGTACAGAAGTGGATGGCCTCGCCGGGGCACCGGGCCAATATCCTCAACCGCGACCTGACGTACCTGGCTTGTGCGGCCCGGCTCAGCCGCAGTCCCGGTAGGAGCAAAACCGCTCCCTTTGCCCGGCCGGTACAGAACTTCGGCGGCTACCTGACCCGGCAGGAGCCACGGGCTTCAATAAAGTAGCAGGACGGGAGATTGAAGTAGCTGCGCAATTTTAGATTATGAATTCTGAATTTTAAGTGGAAATAAATAACTATCAGATTTATAACTCCCAGACATCAGGGGTTAAAATCTATACTATACTACGGTACATTTTCTTTTTTGCCACCAGGACACAAAGGCACGACGGTTCACTACCGCCATCCCTTTGTGTTTTCTTCGTGTCTGGGTGACTTTGTGGCAGGTCATGTACCGTAATAAGTGCTTCGATAAAATTAGTTTAGACCGACTTTCCGCTCTGTCATTCCCGCAGGGAATCTTCGTAGTAAAAGGACAGCCATTTGGTTACTACAAAGATTCCCTGCGGGAATGACCAAAGAGTAGTCTAAAGTAATTGTAGTGATCTACTTATAAACCTATATTTGATTCTGCTTCGGTACTTGAGACTTGAGAGCCCACTGCCCGGGCAGCATTTCTTCTTGCTATTTACCGGCGCGGGGCAGATCCCCCTGCCGGATCGAAAACATTATACCGGGTACAAGCCGTTAATACATTCAGGCCAGCTTAACTGAGAACCGCACAGTTACCCGCCCTTATCATTTTCAATTGTTCACTGTCAATTTTCAAATTATTATGAAGGCCATCTGGAAAGACAAAATCATCGCCCAGAGCGACAATACCGTAGTGGTGGAGGGGAATCATTATTTCCCCAAAGAAGCCGTCCGAAAGGAATATCTGCAGGAAAGTGCCACGCACACCGTCTGCCCCTGGAAGGGAACCGCTTCCTACTACAGCCTGCAGGTAGACGGGGAAACCAACAAGGACGCTGCCTGGTACTACCCGCAGGCAAAAGACGCCGCCAAAAACATTGAGGGCCGCGTGGCTTTCTGGAAAGGGGTGAGAATAAGCGAGTGAATAGTGGTAAGTGATTAGTAGAGACGCCATGCATGGCGTCTGTATCAGTCATAAAGGGTTTGGCGGAGGGTAAACAGTTGCGTCAGCCCACTGCTTACTGCCCACTGCCTACTCCCGACACCGCCCCTTGCGACTTACGACTCTGGACTTACGACTATTCCCTACTGCGACCATTCCGTGGGCTTCCGGTCCCAGCGGTGGTCCTTCAGCTTTTCCAGCAGGTCCTGTGGCAAGCCTCTGCCGTCGCTGGTGGCGATATTGGACTTTACGTGCTTTGCCTGCCGCATGCCCGGTATGGTGGTGTGCACCTGCGGATGGCTGAGGATAAACCGCAGCGCCATCTCGGGCATGTTCATATTGGACGGCACCAGCGGCTTGAGCCGGTCGGCGTGCTCCACGCTGGAATGGAGGTTCTCGGGTACGAAGTACGTGCTTCGCCAGTCGCCGGGCGGGAAGGTGGTGTCTTTGGTAAGGGTGCCGGTAAGGGTGCCTTCGTCGAAGGGTACGCGGGCAATCACGCCAATGTTCAGCTTTTCGCAGAGCGGAAACAACTCGTCATCGGGGTTCTGATCGAAAATGTTGTAGATTACCTGCACGGCGTCAACCAGGCCGGTTTTGAGCGTATCCAGCGCATTCCACGGCTCCCAGCGGTTGATGCTCACGCCCATGGCCCTTATTTTTCCTTCCTTCTTCAGTTCTTCCACGGACCTTTGCCAGCGTTCATCGTCCGCCCAGCTGTCTTCCCACACGTGAAACTGCTGTAGGTCAATGGTCTCCACGCCGAGGTTTTTGAGGCTTTTTTCGGTGTATTCGCGGATGTGGCCGGCCGGAAAGCAGTCGTCGAGGGTGAAGCCGCGCCGGGAGGGCCAGGTAAAGTTTTTGGGCGGAATTTTGGTAGCAACGTAGAACTGCCTGCCCGCGTGCTTGCGGAGCAGGCTGCCTAATATCTGCTCACTTTTGCCTTCCCCGTAGCCCCATGCAGTATCGAAGAAGTTACAGCCCAGTTCCACGGACAGGTCCAGTGATCTTTGGATTTCGTTGTCGTCGGAGCCCGTCCAGCCGGCAAGGCCCCACATGCCGTAGCCGATTTCGCTTACTTGCCAGCCAGTACGCCCAAAAGTTCGGTATTGCATAATCTACAATTGATAAGTGGTGAATTAGGTTATACGGCTAACTGGAGAAATCAGCAATGGAAAATGAGCCGGATGTCGATTTAAGGCGTTTGATAGCGATTATTAAGAGGTACCCGACTCAGTAAGCCTGCTAAAAGGCCGGCTGATCTTCCGTCAGCACCACCACCTTGCCGGTTGTATGCCCGCTCAGGAAAGTATCCAGGGCTTTGGGCAAACCGGAGAACAGAAAAGTATGCCCGATATAGGGAGCCGGCAGGGCCAGAGCCATAATCTCGTCTACCAACTGTTGCATCAGGTCGGCCTTTTCGTAGAGCCAGATCAGGTTGAAAGCCATTACGGATTTATTCTGCGTGGGCATCCGCAGCGGGTCGAGCCGGGGCCGCCGCAAAAACTTCCAGATCAGCATGGGGTAGTTGGGGCTGGGGCCTTTCGGCGAAAAAGTGGCCGAGCCGTACGTCACCAGCCGGCCCTGCGGAGCCATCAATTCGTAGCTCCAGGTAAAGTATTTGCCGCCGGCCGCTTCCAGCACCAGATTCAGTTCGCGGCCGCGCAGGGCTGCCAGCACATCCTGCTTGAATAGCTTACTCCGCACCACCCAGTCGTCGTAACCCTCCTGCTGCAGCAGCGGCACTTTGGCAGCGCTGCCCACCACACCAATGGTATACGCGCCCATCTTTTTGGCAATCCGGTTGGCCTGCAGACCCACGCCACCCGCCGCACTGTGGATGAGCACCGCTTGCTCCGGCTGGAGATTGCCCAGCGGCACCAGCGCGTAATACGCCGTGAGTACCTGCACCAGAAAAGCGGCTCCTTCGGCAAAGGACCAACCCTCGGGCAGCGGAATCACGTACCGGGCGTCGAGGTTCAGGTGCGTGGCGTAGGCCCCGAAGCGGGTAACGCCCATCACAAGGTCGCCCGGCTTCCAATCTTTTACCCCGCTGCCTGCGCTGATGATTTTCCCGGCAAATTCGAGTCCGGGCACAAACTCTCCTTTCGGCGTGGCGCTGTAGAGGCCCATCATAGCAAACAGGTCAGCGTAGTTGAGGCCGATGGCTTGAACGGCTACCGTCACTTCGTGCGGCTGGGGATTGGGGAGTTCTTCCTGCCGCAACACGATGTTCCGCAGAGAGCCGGCTTTGGGAATTACGTACGCTTGTCGGGTGGTCATGGGATTTGAAGTAGTTCCTGACCGCAGTATACGGCAGAAATTGAAAAGAAAGCCTCCCGCCGTGGAGAACACCTCTGCGATAAGCACAAACTCGGTTTCAGTTACTCCTCTTTATTGGAGGAATTTAATAATGCGATTTCTCATTGTGATCTTATTTATCGGATACCGAGCCACTACTCTCGTCTCACATCTGTGGAAAGATGGTTTCCTTCAGCAGAATAGCCACGCCCATCACCAGCACGAACCAGCCGGAGGTGGTCTTTAGTTTCTGGCCGTCGATAAACTGCGTCAGGTAGCTGCCCATAAAGATGCCGCCAATGGCAATGGCGGACAGCAGCAGGATAAACTGAAAATCGATGGTCCGGCCGGCGTTGATGTCTCCCTCAAAACCGATCAGCGAATTGACCGCGATGATCAGCAGGGAAGTACCAATGACTTTTTTCATGGGTACCTTAGCCAGCAGAACCAGCGCCGGAATGATCAGAAATCCGCCTCCGGCGCCTGCTGTGCCGGTAACCACACCTGCGGCGGTACCGTCGAGGGCAATCAGGGTAGCGTTGCAGGCTTGGTCTGCTGGTCGGGAGGGGTCAGTTTTCCGGCTGCGGATCATGGCCACCGAAGCCACCAGCATCAGCACGGCAAAAAGCACCATCAGGGCCAGCTCTCTGGTGACCGTAAAGCCGTTGACTGTAAACAGATCCAACGGGATCAGCGGAATCAGCAGCCTCCGGGTCAGGTATACGGCAATAAAGGACGGAACGGCAAAGACAACTGCTTTTCTAAGGTCAACTCCCTGACCCAACATACTGCGCACCGCCCCCACCAGCGAAGTAACCCCCACAATGAACAGGGAGTAAGCCGTGGCCTGAGTAGGCTCAATGTGGAACAGGTACACCAGTACGGGGACCGTAAGTATCGAACCTCCGCTGCCGGTTAACCCCAGGGAAATGCCGATGAGGGCCGAGGCCAGGTATCCGATCATTTCTATAAGGTTCTGGGTGTGCCGGCGCAAAGATGGCAAAGCCGGATGGAACGGGCAGGATAATCACCCAGGTAACCAACAACTACTCAATGCGGCAGCTTCTCCCGCAGGTACCCGTACACCCACGTACCGGCAACGGCACTCAGCAGCGTGACGGTAATCACAGTGGCTCCCGTACCGATCTGGGCGAAAAGCGGCCCCGGACAAGCTCCCGTCATGGCCCAGCCGAAGCCGAATAACAGCCCGCCATATACCTGGCCTTTGTGGAATTTTTTGGAAGGAAAGGTAATTTTCTCCCCGTGAACCGTCTTGATATTCCACTTTTTGATGATCCACACCGACAGTATCCCCACCACAATGGCCGAACCCATTACACCGAACAAATGGAACGCCTGCAGCCGGAACATCTCCTGAATGCGGAACCAGGATACCAGTTCGGCCTTCACAAACACAATTCCGAATACCGTACCCACCAGCAGGTACTTCAGGTTGTGCCACCACGGGTGGGAAATCCGGGATTCGCTGACAGAAATTGGGTCAAGGGAGCGGACTTCGAAGTCGGTGTTCGTTTCCGGGAGTGGTGGTTCTTTTAATTTAACACGGGTAGACATGGCAATAGGAGGTGTATTGTTTCGGGATAGGGTTACAGGCTCAGAATCCACGGCAGCACAATGTTCGCCATTCCGAAGCCGCCGGCCATGAAGCAGCAGGTGGCCACCAGAGACGGCCATTGCAGGGTCGAAAGGCCAGTAATCGCGTGGCCCGAAGTGCAGCCGCCGGCGTAGCGGGTACCGAAGCCTACCAGAAACCCGCCCACCACCATCAGCAGAAAGCCCTTGCCGGTGAAAAGCATTTCCCAGTTGAAGAGTTCGGCGGGTACCAATGCCTCGTAACGGGTAATCCCGTAAGTCGCCAGTTCCGTTTGGAGGGCCGGATGCACCTGCACCGGTACAGGCGAAGCCAACAGGGTAGTCGCCAGAATACCGCCCGGCAGGATGCCGCCCACGAAGTACAGGTTCCATGCTTCCTTCTTCCAGTTATACCGGAAAAAAGGAATGTTGGCTGGGATGCATGCTGCGCAGATGTGGCGCAGCGAGGAGGAGATGCCGAAAGATTTGTTGCCGATGAGCAGCAAAGCCGGTACGGTAAGTCCGATCAGCGGTCCGGCCACGTACCACGGCCAGGGTTGTTTCAGAAGGTCAATCAGTTGTTGCATGCAGTTTCTAGGTATTGCTCCGGAAAAGATAAGCATAAGATTTATCTATGGGCCATTGCCCTGAAGAAGAACACTACATCTTCACCTTCACCAATGCCCCCTCGATGATCTCCTGCACCACGCCCGGGTCGAGCAGGGTAGAGGTATCGCCGAGCGAAGTAGCGTCGCCTTCGGAAATTTTGCGGAGGATGCGGCGCATGATCTTGCCCGACCGGGTTTTGGGCAGACCGCCCACAATCTGAATCTTATCGGGTTTGGCAATCGGGCCGATTACCTTGGTTACGGCGGCAAGGAGGCTGTCCTTGATTTTCTCGGGATCGTGCGTCTTGCTGGCATCGTCGAGGACCACGTAGGCGTAAATGCCCTGGCCCTTGACATCGTGCGGGAAGCCCACCACGGCGGATTCAAGTACCAGCGGGTGCGAGTTGATGGCGTTTTCCACTTCGGCCGTGCCGAGGCGGTGGCCCGATACGTTGATCACATCGTCCACGCGGCCGAGTATACGGTAATAGCCGTCGGCGTCACGTTTTACGCCGTCGCCGGTGAAGTACAGGCCTTTGTAAGTGGCAAAATACGTATTGATGCACCGCTGGTGGTCGCCGTACGTGGTGCGGATCATGCCCGGCCATGGGAACTTGATGCACAGATTGCCTTCTACATTGTTGCCCTTCAGTTCCTTGCCCTCATTGTCCACGATCATCAGCTGCACCCCCGGCAGGGGCAAGGTGGCGTAGGCCGGTTTGGTCGGGGTAACGCCGGCAATGGGCGAGACCATGATGCCGCCGGTTTCGGTCTGCCACCAGGTATCCACAATCGGGCAGTTGCCCTTGCCTACGTGGGTGTAGTACCATTGCCAGGCTTCCTCGTTGATGGGCTCACCCACCGAGCCGAGTACCTTCAGGGAACTGAGGTCGTGGCGTTCGATGGGTTCGGTGCCGTAGCCCATCAGCGACCGGAGAGCCGTTGGCGCCGTATAGAGGTGCGTGACTTTGTGCTTTTCAATGATGTCCCAGAAGCGGTCAACGCCCGGGTAATTGGGTACCCCTTCGAACATAACCACCGTGGCCCCGTTGAGCAGCGGGCCGTAGACGATGTACGAATGGCCGGTGACCCAACCTACATCGGCAGTGCAAAAATAAATGTCATCCGGGTCGTACTGAAATACGTTGGCGAAGGTATAGGCCGTGTACACCATATAGCCACCGGTGGTATGCACCACGCCTTTGGGCTTGCCCGTGGAGCCGGACGTATACAGCACAAACAGGTTATCTTCGGAGTCCACTTCCTCGGCCTTGTTTTCCGTTGACACGCCCCGGATGGCGTCGTGCCACCAGATGTCGCGGCCCGGCTTCATGGTCACAGCCATGCTGGTCCGCTTGAGCACGATTACCCGGTCTGCCAGCGGACAGGTTTCCAGCGCCTCGTCCACCACGGCTTTGACCGGGATGGATTTGGGACCCCGGAAGTTGCCGTCGGAGGTGAGCACCACCCGTACTTCGGCGTCGTTGATGCGGTCGGCGAGGGAACTGGCCGAAAAGCCGGCAAACACTACTGAGTGAACGGCTCCGATGCGGGCACAGGCCAGCATGGCAACCGCGGCTTCGGGCACCATGGGCATGTAAATACACACCCGGTCACCCTTTTTCACGCCGTTCTGCTGCAGCACGTTGGCAAACTGGCACACCTTTTCGCACAGCTGGCGGTAGGTCAGCGTAATGCTGGGTTCGCTGGGGTTATTGGGTTCCCAGACAATGGCCGGTTTATCGCCGTAGATGAAGAGGTTCTTTTCAAAAATGTTTTCGGTGATATTCAGCTTGCCGTTGACAAACCATTTTACGTCCAGGTCCAAAAAGTCCCATTCGAGTACCTTGTCCCATTTTTTGCGCCAGTAAAAGCTTTGGGCAATGTTTTCCCAGAAGGCTTCGGGGTTGGCTACGCTCTTCTGATATTCGTACAGGTAGCCGCTGAGGGTGTTGATTTTAGGTATCATAGATATAAATGGTTAAACTATTGAATGGTTAGCCGGCTTGTGACGCCACTGCCAGTTCTTTCACCTTTTCCATCAGTACCCGCGTGGAAAAAGGCTTGGTCAGGTACAGACTCGCCCCGGCCTCGTAGCCTTTCCGGATATCCGTTTCCCGTCCCCTGGCACTTAGAAAAATGACCTTTGCAAGGCTGGTTTCCGGCATGCTTTTCACGTAGCGGCACACGTCGTAGCCATCCACATCGGGCATCATTACGTCCAGGAGGATGATGTGGGGTTTTTCGCGCCGGATGGTTTCCATGGCCTCCGTGCCGTTGCGGGCAATAAAGACCTCGTAGCCGTGTTTGCGTAACAGAAACTCCAGTGACATCACTATGTTCGGTTCATCATCTACAATCAGTATTTTCATTGTCTGGTCTGATTAAAAGCCTTCAGGTTTCTACAGAGAGGAGATTTCTCCCACCGGGGGAGTTTGGAGGACCCCTTTCTGCGAAAGGTGTATTGCCGGCAGGGTAATGTGAAAACTGGCCCCCCTGGTTGGGTGCGCTTTCTGCCCAGATGTTACCGCCGTGCATCTGTACAATCTTTTTGCTGATGGCCAGCCCCAGTCCGCTGCCCAGCGGCTTATCGCGCCGCTGCTGCTGGGCCTGATAAAATTTATCAAAAATCAGCGTCTGCTCCTCCGCTGCAATGCCCATGCCGTTGTCAGCTACGGTCAGCTGCACCACCTCGCCGTGGCAGACAGCCTGTACGGTAATATGCCCGTTGGCCGCGTCGCAGAACTTGATGGCGTTGGACAGCAGGTTGATCAGTACCTGAATCATCCGGTCGTGGTCAAGGGCAATTTCCGGGATTCCGGGAAAAATCCGCACCTCAAGGGCAATGTTTCTTTCCTTGATCAATTGTTTTACCGCCGCTACGGCCTCGCTCAGCAGTAAATCTACTGCCTGTCGCCGGGTCTTGAGCTGGTATCGCCCCGACTCGTATTTTTCCAGGTCAAGCACCTGCGTGATCAGCCGCGTCATGCGTTCGGTTTCCTTGATGATGGTATCCAGAAAATGCTGCCGCTCGGTCTCGCTCAGGCCGGGGTTGTCGTACAGAATCTCCGACATTGCCCTGATGGAAGTAATCGGCGTGCGGATTTCGTGCGTGACGGTATAGAGAAACTCGTCTTTCTGCGCGTCGGCTTCGCGGAGTTTGTGGTTGGCGCGTTGCAACTCACCGGTGGCCCGCTGCAGTTCCGCCGATTTCCGGCGCATTTCCTTGTTGAGCCGAATCCACTGCTGCGACTCCTTGAGGATATCCACCACTTCCTCGATGCGTATTTCTTCTTCTTTACTGACCGAAGCCACCATAATCCGGGCGGAAGCTGCGCCGATCACCCCGGCAAGCAGCTTTTCGGCGTAGCTCACCAGCCGGGCATCGGCGCGTCCCTGGGTCCTGACTTCCACCGAAGCGTTGTTGAGGTAGAAGCTCTGCAGTGCCTGAGCCGTCCGTTTTTCGCCGAGAAACTGCACCAGCAGGGACCGGATATCGGGCATGTAAGCGGTACCGCGCCCGGTAATCGTATTTTCACCGGCTTTGGAGTACCGGAAAACGTCCACAAAAATTTCCGCCTGCCCCCGCTCCAGGTTGCTCTGCCCGCCGAACAGCGAAAAACCTACGTACAGCGACACGTTGAAAAACATACTCCAGAACAGGGCGTGCGGAATGTAATCAGAGGTTTCGAGCCCGAACAGTGCCACCGGCCGCAGCCACGGCAAGCCAAACAACCCTTCCTCCGTGAGCCTGGCCGGGAGCAGGCCCGCCCCTGCCGCCGACGGGATCACCAGCGTATACAGCCAGATGACGAAACCGGCAAGAATGCCCGCCACGGCACCGTTGCGCGAGCCGCGTTTCCAGAATATACCGCCCAGTACCGCCGGGGCAAACTGCGCCACTGCCGCAAAAGCAACCAGGCCGGTAGAGAGCAGCGAATAGTGTCTGGCCACACCCCTGAAATACGCGTAGGCCAGCAGCAGAATCACCACCATGCTTACCCGGCAGCTGTAAATCAGTACGCCTACGAAATTATCGGCAAAGCGCCTTTTCAGCCAGGCGCTTTTGACCACCAGCGGCATCACCAGATTGGTGCTGGTTATGGTGCTCAGGGCGATAACGGTTACAATGATCATTCCCGTTGCGGCCGAAAATCCGCCGGTGTACACCAGCAGCGCCAGCAGGTGCTGCCCGAAGTGCATCGGCAGGGCCAGCACGTAGGTGTCGGCATCTACCGGGCTGGTGCCGAATACAAGCTTGCCGCCAAAGGCAACCGGCAGCACAAACAGGTTGATCACCAGCAGGTACAGCGGAAACAGCCAGATGGCCTTGCTAAGGTGCTTCTCGTTCAGATTCTCTACCACGGCTACCTGAAACTGCCGTGGCAGCAGCACCGCCATTGCCGACAGAAAGATGGTGGCCGTCCAGTTGGCAAAGCCGAAAGGCTCCCTGACCACGAACAACTGCTCCAGCCGGGGTACGCGGGCCGCCTGCGAAAAGATGTCGCCAAATCCGTTGAAGATGCCGTAGGTGACAAACCCGCCCGCTGCCAGAAAAGCCACCAGTTTGACCAGCGACTCAAAGGCTACTGCCCCTACCATGCCTTCGTGCTGTTCGGTGGCCTCCACGCGGCGGGTTCCGAACAGGATCACAAAAAACGCCAGCCCCAGTGTGAGGTAAAAGGTGGTATCCCGCAGGATAAAGCCGGGATACAGACCAGGCTCCGAACCCACCCGGGTCAGGGTATCAAGGCTGCTGGCAATGGCTTTGAGCTGCAGGGCCAGGTACGGAACGGCTTCGAGCAGGCAAAAAACCGTTACCATTACCCCCGGCAGGCTGCTTTTGCCGTAGCGCGACGAAACAAAGTCGGCAATGGACGTAATGCGCTGCACCTTGCAGATGCGGATAATTTTGCGCAGCACGATCCAGAATACCGGTGCCATCAGCGCCGGGCCAATGTACACGGCAAGGTATTCCATGCCGTTGGTGACTGCCCCGCCCACACTGCCGTAGTACGTCCAGGCGGAGCAGTACACACTCAGCGACAGGGCATAAACATAAGGATTGTTGACCAGGCTGCGGGCGGTCCGGGCACGCCGTTCGGTCAGGTAGGCCACCGCAAACAGCAGGGCCAGGTACCCGAACGACAACCCGATGACTACGCCGCTATTCATTTTCGTTTCCTGAAGCTTTGCGGTAATACCTTTCCATGAGCCACGCTGTCAGGGCAATCAGCACCACCCATACGCAGAATACATAAGCGTACAACGCCGGTATGCCGCCCACCAGCCGGGGGGTGTTCACGATGGAAAGCACCGGGTAGATGAGCAGCATACCCGCCAGCAGGCTGATCACCAGCAACTGCTGGGCTTTGAGGCGTTGGTTCATAAGGTCGTTACTTGGTTGTTCGTTGCTGGTTGTTCGTTGTTAGCCGGAGAATCTGGCAACTGTTAATGCGCGCTCCCGAACAACGAAAAACCAGCAACGAACAACTATTTTTATTTCCCGCATAACTGCCTGAGGCCATTGAGCACGGGCACAAAATACTTCTTATCGGTTTCGCTGGTATTATTGGATTCATCCAGCGTACGCAGCACTTTTACTTTGCCGTTCTGCTCACGCAGCACCACAAATACATTGACGATGATGGCTTCACCGGCATAATTGGCCTCAAACACGTAAGGCCCGTTCACCAGCAGATTTTCATCAAGGCCGGTATATACCGGTACGTGATTGCCCTGCCCCCTGCCGATGGCTGCATCGGCCTCGGCAATCTGGTACCCGTTCTGCTGCAGCAACTGCGAAGCAGTTCTGATAAATTCGTCCTTGCTGACGCCGCAGGGAACACTTATGGGGCGGGGCATCCGGGGCTTGAAGCTGTTGCAACCCTGACTGAGTATTGCCGCCAGCATGATGATGATTACTACTACTGGTCTCATGTTTTGGGGGGTAGTGGGCTCCGGTTCATACAATGGCTGGCGACGGCAGGGGCGCACATTCTTGAATAAATATAATGCTTTGGCATAAGAATACAATATATTGCTGTCAGTCCTGCGGTGTTGTCAGTTAAGAAACTGAGTGTTGCGCCGTACGGGTCAGCTTTGCAATTCCGGTGCACGGGTTTGGAAGCAGAGACTCAGAAATACATAAAGAACTGCGTGACGATTGCGGTGCCCGGTCCGGTTCATACCCCCGAGCTGATCAGTTCCCGTTGCCGCTGAGAAGATAGGCCGGGGCCGGTAGTGCAGGGTGATCTTGGCATTCTGCCCCGCCAGAATCCAGTTGATGCCGGCTTCGGGCATGGTATAGCTGTCGTTGAGCCGCCGGAAATTGGCGTACGAAACCGTCCCGTAGGGTTGCAGCCGTCCGAAACCGCGCGTCCAGCGTTTGGGAAACAGGTAGCCCGCCTGCAGATGAAACACGTTGCCGGTTCCCCAGACCGGGTAAGCCGTACCCGGTCCGTTGAACGTGGCAGGTGAAGAATTGACCGATCCGGCCGGATTGGCCGCACCCAGGTTCATGGTACCCGCGTGGCGCACAAAGTTGGGGCCGAAATTAAACCAGTAGTACGCCGCGTAAGCCGTAATGGATGATTTGTTGTCGCCTGCTCCCATGGGCAGTTCCATAAAGCTGTCCAGGGCAAAGAGGCGCATGTCGTGGCGGGCCGTGTCTGCGGCTGAGCGCATCAGCGTAATGCGGTCGGCCTCATTGAGTGACGAATAATAGCGGGCCGCCGTCGGGTACACGCCGTTGCTTATCACATCAAGGGCCAGCGTATCCAGTTGCCCGGGGCGCAGGCCGGCCCCGATCTCCCCGGGTAAGGCGGTCAGGCCGCGCGGCTGCCGCGACCACATGGCCTCGGGCTGGATCATAAAGCCCCCGCCGATGTTGAAAACTTTCCGGGTACCCAGGTACGAACCCACCATGAAAGGCAGCACCGAGCTTTCCTGCTCCCAGAAGTCGTAACTGGTGTACAACTGCCACAGGGGCTGGTTGTTGATGCAGGCGTTGTAAGCCGAAATGTTATACGCGTTGGGCAGCGAAATGAGTCCCGCCGACCGCCCGGAAAGGGTGGTGCGCGGGGATACCCCTGCCTGCTGCGCCGGGGTGGCGGCCGTCCAGCCGGTAGCCGATTCGGGAATGGCAAAGGGCTTGGTGAGCACTGCCCGGTAACTCAGCTTGCCGGTCTCCCCTTTGGCGTACAGGCCGAATGTCCGCGCAAACTGGTCGTTGGCGTCGAGCAGCGCCCAGCCGTAAAGCGGCGAGTCGAGGGTGAGAAAGTTCAGCGTAGCCGCATTTGAGCCCCGCGACAAACCCGACCAGGTCAGCAGGCCGCCGCCGCCGTTTACAAATGTCTGGTTATTGGCCCCGATGATCCAGAACACGAGCAGGCGGGGCGAAAGCTGCCCATGAAGCAGGATACGGCTCCGGCGGATGCCGATGTCCCAGGTTTCCGGCACGTTGGCATTGCCGTTGATGGAGGTATTGGGATTCTGCGCCTGCCAGCGAGTCCAGATCTGAGACCACACCAGCAGCCGGATAAAGGAGGTGCTGTCCTTGTTGAGGTAGAGGCGCAGGCCGTTCTTGTAGTTTTCATTGCCCACGATATTTATTCAATAGCATATGCGTTTCTGGATAGGTGAAAACAGTTTAGGAGTTCCGGACCATCACCGGAGACAAAAGCAGTGGCTGCACACCGGCAAAAATCCGGTGCCGGGCAGTCAGGGAGCCGCCATGTCAGGTGGGCTGCCCGGCGGTTTCATGAAGCAGAAGGGAAATCAGGTTTTGGGCACGGCCTTGTATTCGTTGCGCACGGCATACATGCCAAACAGGGTGAGGCCGAGGGCAATGGGCATGAAAATGGTGACCACGATGATCCAGAAAATGTAGGTTTCCTGCACTTTTTCGGGTTTTACCTGACTCAGTTCGTTGGCTGCCTGCCAGATCATGCCGATGATAATGACCGGACCAAGCAATGCCCAGACCACGCCGAGTATTCTTTTAAGCGTATCCATAAGGTAGCGGTTAGCTGTTAGATTGAAAATTAGTATCGTTGGTAGGGCAACATAATGTATAGTGAATCAGCGGGTAGTATTCTGATGAGCAGGCTAATAGCTAAATGCTGATAGCTAATCGCTGATGTCTGTTCTCAGTCGTCGCTGATGTCGTATTCCACTTTATTGGACAGATACACCAGGCCGATCAGAAACGAAACCGAGGCAATGGCAATCGGGTACCAGAGGCCGTCCATGTAGTAGGTTTCCGAAACGCCCTTGTTGGCTTCCACAATGCGCGAGGCAATGTAAGGGGTGAGGCCACCGAAAATACCGTTGCCCACGTGGTAAGGCAGCGACATGGACGTGTAGCGGATGCGCGTCGGGAATACCTCTACCAGGAAGGCAGCAATCGGGCCGTACACCATCGTGACAAAGAATATCTGGATAAAGACCAGAAACATCATCTGCCAGAATCCGCTCCTGCTCAGGGTGACGTACCGGGAGGTTTCTTCCCGGGGCGTCAGCGAAGAGTCGGCAAAAGCGGTGGTGATCTTGCTCTCCACCACGCTGGTGCCGTCGGTATACGCTCTGGCGACGCGGACGGTGGTCACCTGATCCGCGCCATTCATCTCAGTCTGCTCACTGGTGGTGGTCCGGGCGGTGATTTCCTGTTTCTGTCTGGTGTCGGCCAGGTAAAACATCTGCCGGTAGATGGGCCGGTAGGCAAGTACGGCAATCAGCATCCCGGCCAGCATGATGCCCTTGCGGCCGGTGCGGTCGGAGAGCCAGCCGAAGAGTACAAAAAACGGGGTTACCAGCACAATGGCCACCATGAGCATCTGGTTTACCTGGGTGCCGTCAATGGCGCAGGTTTTGCTCAGGAAGGTGAGGGCGTAATACTGTCCCGTGTACCAGATCACGCCCTGCCCGGCGGTGGCCCCAAACAGCGTCAGCAGCACCATTTTCAGGTTCCGCTTTTTGGCAAAGCTTTCTTTCAGCGGATTTTTAGACACCTTGCCCGACGATTTGAGTTTGGTAAACAGCGGCGACTCGTGCATTTTCATCCGGATAAACACCGAAACCACGATCAGAAAAATAGAGACCAGGAAAGGAATGCGCCACCCCCAGTCGGCAAAGGCTTCCCGGCTCATGCTCAGCTGTACCAGCAGAATCACACTGATGGACAGAAACAGGCCCAGCGTGGCCGTAGTCTGGATAAAACTGGTGAAAAAACCGCGCCGCTCAGGGGGCGAATATTCGGCTACGTACGTAGCTGCGCCGCCGTATTCACCGCCCAGCGCCAGCCCCTGCAACAGCCGCAGCACCAGTACCAGCAGTGGCGCGGCCGCTCCGATGGTAGCGTAGCCCGGTATACACCCGATCAGGAACGTAGCGCCGCCCATGAGCAGCAGCGTGATCAGAAACGTGTATTTGCGGCCGATCAGGTCGCCCAGCCGGCCAAAGACCAGTGCCCCGAAAGGCCGTACCACAAAACCGGCGGCGAAGGTAGCCAGCGAATTGAGGAAGGCCGCCGTAGGATTATCGGAAGGGAAAAACTGCTTGCCGATGATGCCGGCCGCCGCCAGGCTACCGAAAATGTAGAAGTCGTACCACTCGATAAGCGTACCTACCGACGAGGCGGTAATGACCCCCCAGATGGTTTTCTTATCTGCGACTTCGGTTGTATCCTGTACGGTGCTCACTTGTTCCATAAGTAATCAGGTAAAAATGGTTGATGATGCGTTGTGGGGGATTCAGATGCCGGTTATCAGGACTTTAAAAAGAAATAAATGAACATTTCCCAATTGTCCGAAATGTACGTCCGGCAGCTGCAGATGCAGTAATCAGTGATATAGTTTTGGTAAGTGTATACATCCGGAAGGCAAAAAGCCAGTTACCAGCCGGGCATTGCCGGGTGGAGACTGGTTCATGTACAGGAATTGTTCAATTACTTTTTAAACCTTTCCCAGTTGATCAGCATGTATTTGTCACCCAGTTCAGTGATGATCATGCCCGACCCCTTCAGGTTGTCGGGTTTGGCCATAATCTCCAGCAATTCCCTGTGGTTCACAATTTTGTAGGTGGGGTGGTAGCCGTAATGCTCGGGCGGCTTCACTTTGTGCTGCTTTACCCAGTTCATCACCGATACGTGGCTTACGCCCGGCAGCCGTTCAATTTCCCGGTAGCTGACCCCTTCAATGTACAATTGCAGGGCTTTGGTGACGTAATAACTGTCGATCCGTTTGCCGGCTTTGCTGACGGTAAAATAGTAGCTGCAATCCTTACAGTGAAACCGCTGCCGGTCTTTGACTACGCCGCTTTTCACCACGGCGCGCGACTGGCATTTGGGGCAGGAGGGGTTTTGCATACAAATGGCTGGATATATACCATTTTAGCAAATCTATATTATTTTAGCAAAAAATTGTAAAGTAAAAAGTAGTGATTGTATTTTTCAAAGCACTTCTGCCGTTCCAAAACCATAAGTGTATTCCTGTTCAGGAGAAAAAGAGAAAGGGAGCCAACACTCCCTTTTTCTTTTTTATTTATCCGTGCAAAAGTGGTGGGTATTCAGCTTTTGTGAATGGTTGACCGTAAGTCGCTTCCTGAGCGGGAAACAACCAGCCAACAACGAATAACCAACAACTACTTATTCTCCTCTTCAGTTCTTGATCAGCTTCTTCGTCAGTACCTCGTGGCTGGCCGACAGCCGGTACAGGTACAGGCCGGAGCCGAGGCCGTTTGCACGGAAGGTGACCTGGTGCGTACCCTTCTCCCGTACGCCTTCGGCTAGTTCTGCCACTTCCTTGCCGTACCCGTCGTACACCTTCAGCACCACGTGCCGCTTTTCCGGCAGGGTGAAGGTAATCGTGGTGGTCTCCTCAAACGGATTGGGCCGGTTCTGTTCCAGCGTTACCTTCTCCGGAAATTCATTTTTCCGGGCATCGGCAGCATTGGCGACTCTGGCCGCTGAAGGTTTCTGGTCGGTTCAGGTTTTGGTGTTGTCATCGTACCAGCCGTCGCCGCACCGGTACAAGTCGGTTGTCTGCGGAGAGGCGTTGTTGTTGAACACCATATTCACGCAGGAGGCTCCGGTAATGGTATAGCTGTACCAGCCGTCCCGTCATCCTTCATTGGTACACCCGGCCACTGGGTATCAGGTACCGTTCCGGCGGGAGGAAGTCAGAAAAGCGGCTCTGGTAGCGGAATCGCTCCAGGATGCGTGCCCAAAGCATCCTGCAACTTTCTATACTGTGGTCACCTATATAGAAGGCAATGATCTTACGGGTCTTTCTGCTGATCACTGTCCAGAGCCACCTTTTCTCGCTTTTTTTTGACAAAGTGCTGCAATTCGTCATATTCCAGCACATCCTGCCCGGTGGGCACATCAGACAGAGTGGCCTCCAGGCCGGGATGCTTGTCGCCTTCTTCCCTGAGCCAGCCGGCAAGGGTTTGGCGGGCTACGCCAAATGTCGGGGCAATGCCTCGCATGGAGGGCCGCTCAAAGTAGACTTTCAGGATCTCTGCTTTGCGCTCCTCACTGTAGCGGGGAGCCGCATCCAGAGTACCGTACTTACTACAGCTTTTACAGTGATACTTTTGTTTTCCGTTCTTTACATCGTGGCCGTTACTGATCAGCTCTTCGCTTCCACATCCAGGACAGGTTTTAATAATGGCAATCATAGCTTCTTTACTGATTTTACCCTAAGTTAAAACCCCAGGCGTTCAGTCGCAACTTTACCATTACCCGATAAACTTGTCCTGCACCCTTTGCGGTGTCTTCGGGGTCAATGGAGGTGGGCACGACCACCGGCACCTGCCGGAGCTTGCGCAGGCCGGTACAATTTTCCGGAAACTGGCAGCCATTCATCATAATAATACACCGGGGTTGCGCTTCCTCCGGAGGGGGAGGGGAGGAACCCGGAACCCGGTTCGTTACTTCAGAAACTCAGTCAGAGAGGCAATATTTTTATTGCTGCCGGTGCTTTCAATCACAGATGATCCTTCCGTGATCAGCCTGCGGTTCCCCACCAGAACAAGCCGGTCAGTTTCTGCTCCTTATTGCTATGGTTTTCTCCCCTTCAGTGCTGCTTTTTATTCTCCTGTCAGCGTTGGTTCGGCAGCTTTTTTGCGCAAAAGGAGCGGTTACCGCACCGGCGGGGGATTTTATTGTTTCCTCGGAACAATTGAAAATGGCTCCTGATGCCCGGAATCCGATTTTTTGCCCTTTGGCGGCTGGCAAACCGGGGCACGTAAGGTTTTTCTGCCGGGTGCAGTGTTTACCTCCGTCGGGAGGCAGGTATATAGGATTGTAACGGGTGTAAGATTGACCCCGGAAAACGAAAAAAAAGAGCAACTAACATGAAAAAGTCTTTACAAATCTTCGCAGCAGCCCTTCTTCTGGCTGGAATAAATTCTGCCGCATGGGCGCAGAACCGCTACTACTGGAGAGGACAGACAGGAGGCAGCTGGAGCACGCTCTCCAACTGGACGATGGTTACGCCCGGAAACGCTCCGCTGGCTGCTGTTCCTGTTTCCCTGCCCACGGCCAATGATGATGTTATCTTCGACGAATTATCCTTTAGTTCAAATGGCAGGACGGTGACAGTTGACGTTCCGGCATCGGCCGGAAACCTGAACTTTTCAGCCATCACCAGAACGGTAACCTTCACGGTCAACCCTCCTCGATTGCCGGTTCGCTGACGCTGAACACAAATATTACTGCAGTTGGACGGGCTGCCGGCAACACCACCGGCGCAATCCGGTTCACTTCAGCCGCACCAGCCACCATCTTCTCGGCCGGCAGGGAATACGATGTGCCAGTCATCTTTGACGGCCCGGGCGGCTGCTGGACGCTTCAGGATAACATGACTGCAGGAATGAATGTTCAGTTTGTGAGCGGCCACGTGGTGGCACTGCCGCTGGCACCTGTCGCTGATACCCGGCCTTCTATTGATCCGATCCTGAAAGACGCTAATGTTCTGCCTTTCACCCCCGGTTCGGCTTTACCACTCCGGTAACTTCAGTTACTGCCAGCAGTGCCAGCCACGTGATCGGATACGTGCAGATTGTAAACGCCAACAATACGGTTGTCAATCTGACCCTCCCAACCGGTGACGGACAGTTTTACCGTCCGATAATTGTCAACTCGGTTTCCAACGGCGGAGGTAACACGCCAACCAACATTGTGGCGCGCTACTACAACAATGTGCCTGCTTCGATCACTCCGGCTCTTTCCACCACCATTGATCCCGTCCTTGGCAGCAATCTTCAACAGCGTAAGTGACAAGGAATACTGGTACGTAGGCAGGGAAGGCGGCGCTGCCAGCCCGGTTTACGCTTGACTACAACAATACCAATCCGGCACTGCCTCCTAATTACTACAGAATTGACAAATACGAAGGCATAACCATTGCTGGTCTGCACAGCAATAAAAACGCCTGGGCTGGATATGGGTGCCTCTCCTTCTATGCCTCCCAATACGCTGGTGTCGATGAATGGCGCAGCTGGCTCCAACTACGGATGGTTCACCATCGGCAGAGGCCCTCTCCCCTGCCCGTGCACCTGATCTCCTTCACGGCCCGCCTCCAGCAGCAAAACGTGCAGCTGGGCTGGCAGAGCTCAGCCGAGGAAAACACCTCCCATTTTGAAGTGGAAAGAAGCGCTGACGGCAAAGACTTCACGGTTCTTGCCACGGTAAATGCGCAGGGCAACTCCTCTTCGGTGATCTCCTACTCAGCTTCTGATATGAGCCCCCTTCCAGGAACTTCCTACTACCGGCTGAAAATGGTGGATCTGGACCAGACCTTCTCTTTCTCCAAGACCGTAGCCGTCAGTGCCGCCTCGGCCGGCCTGCAGGTAAGCTTACCCCAATCCCTCCAAAGGCAGCTCGGTGCACCTCTCGGAGAGCACCGGAGCGAAGCTCAGGCTGATGGGAATAACCGATATGTCAGGCAGAACAATCCCCTGCCAGACCAATAATGCCGGTGCCGGCGGACTCTGCCTCTCCTTTACCTCCGGCCTTGCTCCCGGCTTCTACCTTGCCACCCTCGCTTCGGCTGATAACGGCCAGCCGGTCAGAGTCAAATTCACCGTCCAGTAGTCATACCGTCCAGTAGTCATACAGTTACAAAACATTCAGCACTAAAAATCTCCCAGAGTCCTTCTCCACCAGATACAGGAAAAGGATACTTTTAACGGACGCCCTTATCTGCTTCAAAAAAATTTTATATTGTTATGTTGCTCAGTAAAGACCCGCTGGTTTCCGGCGGGTCTTTCTTTCGGTTCTCTCTTCTCAAATAGAGTTATAATACTGATAATGATGGCTATACAGGTGGCCAGGGCGTGGACGCGTGGACAAGGACAACAATACCCACTTTCTGAGAAAGTCCTGTTAGCTTCGAAAGATTCCCTCCGCGAATGACAGCATTGTATCAAGGCATCATTTAAAATCCACCATCCACAATTTAAAATTGTGCAGCTACTTTGCGCCGCTACTTATTGTTATATTTTCGCCTCATTCTTTTGCGGAAGTATAACCTATGCAAGCATCGGCTTATAAAAAGATAATCGTGAAAGTCGGGTCCAACGTGATTGCCGGAGCGGATGGCTTGCCGGACGTGGAAGTGATGGGCCGGCTGATCGGACAGATTGCCGGGGCAAAAAAACGCGGCCTCGACGTGGTGCTGGTATCCTCGGGTGCCGTGGCCTCAGGCCGCAGCCTGGTGCCGGTTTCCGACCGCACCGACCCGATTGCCCGCCGGCAACTGCTGGCCTCCATCGGTCAGGTGAGGCTGATCAATACCTACACCCGGTTGCTGCAACCCCACGGATTGCTGTGCGCGCAGATTCTGGTCACCAAGGAAGATTTCCGGGACCGCATGCACTACCTCAACATGAAAAGGTGCCTTGCCACTCTGCTCCAGAACAGCATCATTCCCATCATCAATGAAAACGACGTGGTTTCGGTGACGGAACTCATGTTTACGGACAACGATGAACTGGCCGGCCTGATCGCCTCCATGGCGGGTGCCGACGCCCTCCTGATCCTCACCAACGTAGACGGCATCTATGACCGCCCGCCCCGGGAGCCGGGTGCTGCGGTGATTCCTGTCATTGACCCGACCCGGACCGACTTTTCCAGTTTTATCTCCGCCGAAAAATCAAATTTTGGCCGGGGCGGCATGCTGACCAAGTGCAGCATGGCCCAGAAACTCGCCTCAGTAGGCATCAAGGTGCACATTGCCAATGGCAAAACGCCGGACATCATCACGGCCATTCTGGCGGATGAACCCGTAGGAACAGTGTTTGTGCCGCACGCCAGCCAGTCGAAACTCAAACGCTGGGTGGCTCATTCGGAAGGCTACGCCAAAGGTTTTGTGTACATCAACGGGGGAGCCAGAGCCCGGCTGGCGCAGACGAGGAAAGCCACCAGCCTGCTGCCGGTGGGCATTGCCCGGATTGAAGGTACTTTTCAGAAGGGCGATATCATTAAAATTGCCGCCGAAGACGGCGAGGTGCTCGGACTGGGCATGGCTCAGTACAGTTCGGTGCTGGCTCAGTCGTACGCCGGTGAGAAGAACAAAAAGCCGCTGGTTCACTACGACTACCTTTTTCTGTACGACACAGCCTATAAGTAGCGGCGCAATTTTTAATTTTGAATTATGGTTCCCGGAGACAATCAGGGAACCATAATGAATTTTCAATTACCTGAAAGTGATCGCCATTTACATTCACCACCAGCCGCCATACCGACCATGAAAGAAATATTCGCCGCCGTCCGTGAAGCCGGCCGCACCCTGCCCCTGCTGGAAGTAGCCACCATTAACGCGCTGCTTTCGGACCTTGCCGGCGAAGCCGAAAACGAAATTGATTTTCTGACAGGGGAAAACCGCCGCGACCTCGCCCAGATGAACCCGGACGATCCCAGATACGACCGGCTTCTGCTGACCCCGGAACGCATCCGGGCCATCGCGGCAGACATCCGTAACGTGGTGAAGCTGGAATATCCCGTTGGAAAAATCCTTTCCTCAAAGACTTTACCCAATGGACTTGAAATTTCCCGGGTGACTGTGCCGCTTGGCGTGATCGGGATCGTGTACGAAGCCCGCCCCAACGTCACCTTTGATGTTTTTGCGCTGTGCTTCAAGTCGGGGAATGCCTGCCTGCTCAAAGGTGGCAGTGACGCGGCCCACTCCAACGCAGCCATTGTGTCGGTGATCAGGCGGGTAACTGCCCGGCACGGCCTCAATCCGTCAGTTGTACATCTGCTGCCCCCCGACCGGGCCTCTACCGGCGAACTGCTCAAAGCCGTGGGGTACGTGGATGTGATCATTCCCCGCGGGAGCCAGGCGCTGATTGATTACGTGCGGGAAAACTCCCGCGTACCGGTGATTGAAACGGGGGCCGGCATCGTGCACACGTATTTCGACAAAAGCGGTGACCTGGAAAAAGGCATAGCCATCATTCACAACGCCAAGACGCGCCGGGTAAGCGTGTGCAACGCCCTGGATTGTCTGCTGATCCACCGGAGCCGGCTGCCGGACCTCCCGGCCCTGGTGGCCCCGCTGGCCGGAGCCGGCGTGGAGATTTTTGCTGATGAAGACGCATTTGCCGCACTGGAAGGCACTTACCCGGCGGCTTCTATAGAAAAGGCCCGGCCGGAGCATTTTGGCACCGAGTTTCTGTCGCTGAAAATGGCCATCCGGACCGTGGCCTCCATCACCGAAGCCGTTGACCACATTGCCGCCTACAGTTCCCGGCACAGCGAGGCCATCATTGCTGAGGATAGCGATGCCGCCGGGAGGTTCGTCAAAACCGTGGATGCGGCGGCCGTGTACGTGAATACCTCCACGGCTTTTACCGATGGCGCCCAGTTCGGACTCGGGGCGGAGATCGGCATCAGCACCCAGAAGCTGCATGCCCGCGGTCCCATGGGCCTGCAGGAGCTGACCAGCTACAAGTGGATCGTGCGGGGCGACGGACAGGTGCGGAGCCGGTAGAGCTGACTCAGAGTAAGTTGTTGATAGTTGTCCGTTGTCCGGGCGGTATCAGACGATCCCTCAGTTACTGCCTGCAGAAACCTTTGTCCGCATGCGCAATACGGTGGAAGCGGTCTGTAACAACCTTATTCCTGCTGAACTGACCCAAAAGCAGAAAGCCGGGCAATACACCCGGAGCTGTTTCAACCTGCAACCCCAGCCGGACTTTAAACCGGACTTATCCTCTCCATCCGGGGCAAGGACTTGGAAAACGGGTGAAAGTTTCTGAAACTTAAAGGAAATCTGCCGCCGATTTTTCCGGCAAGGGATTTTCACCCGCTTATTTACCCTGATGATTCAATCTTCGCACACTTCCGCCAACGCCGGTGAAGGGCTGCCTTTCGGAAAGATCTTTGACGCCTTGCCGCAAATGGCTCTGATTCTTTCCCCCGGGCTGGTAATTCAGGCAGCCAATGAAGCCTTCCTGCGGAAACCTATATGACAAGAGAGCAGCTGGTTGGCAGGCCGTTGCCGGAAGTGTTTGCCGATGACGGAAAGCCATCCGGTACAAGCAGCATGGCCGCTCTGGAAGCCTCCCTGCGGCAGGTGATCAGTACCGGGCAAGCCCATCAGATGCCGGTGCAGTCTTACAGCTTCCCCGACCCGGGCACGTCCGGTGCGCTGGTGAAACGCTACCGGAGCTCTTCCAATACGCCGGTATTGGACGAAAACGGAGAGGTAATGTACATCATTCACCAGGCTACTTTATTCAGCAGGCCCGCTACAACGAACAGGGAGAGGGCATTCTTACGTTTGCCTATGACATCACCGAACTGGTGCTGGCCCGCAAAAAGGTAGAGCAGAGCGAACAGGCCCTCATAACCCTCAATTCGGAACTGGAAGAAAGAGTTATGCGCCGCACCCGCGAGCTGCAACTGGCGCTGGAAGCCGGCCGCATGGGTACGTGGCACCTTGATCTGCAGAAAGACAGTTCCGAAAGATCGCCGCTGCACGATCAGATATTTGGCTATGCTGAGCCGCTGCCCGACTGGAACTATGAGAAGTTTGTAAGCCACGTACTGGAGGAAGACCGGGAAGAAGTCACTACGCAGTTCCGGCAGTCTCTGCAAACGGGCAGGTTGTATATTGAGTGCCGGATCCGGCGGGCCGGCGGCGAAATCCGCTGGATCGAGGAGAGAGGTCACTTATGACGAAGCGCATCAACCCCTGCGCATGGCCGGAGTCATTACGGACGCTACGGAGCGGAAATACAGAGAGGAAAAGCTGCACACGGTCACCGATCAGCTGGCTGCCGCCAATCAGGAGCTGAGTCAGGCCAATGGTCACCTGTTGCGCGTCAATGAAGACCTTGACAACTTCGTCTATACGGCCTCCCACGACCTCCGGTCGCCTATCAATGCCATGGAGGGTTTGATTATCGCACTCGGCCGCCGGATGAAGGGGCGTCTGGAGCCGACCGACGAGGTGCTGCTCAGCCACCTGTCCGGTTCCATGCAAAAGCTCAACCGTACCATCAACGAACTAAGCGAAATCGTAAAGGCCGGCAAAGATACCAGCCAGCCGGCCGAACCCATTGATTTGCCGGAGTTACTTGCGGAGATGAAGGAAGGCCTCTCCGCGCTGCCGGAGACGGCGCCGGCCATTCTGGTGACCGACTGGCAGGTGGAGCAGGTGCAGTACCCCCGGAAGGTGCTGCGCAGTGTACTCTACAACCTGCTGTCCAATGCGGCCAAGTACCGGCATGGCAGCCGGCCGGTCCGGATCACCATCCGGACAGAACTGGCAGGGAAAGGGGTACGTTTGTCGGTGCAGGACAACGGCCTCGGCCTGTCCCCGGAGCAGGCAGGTAAGCTATTCAAAATGTTCGGGCGGCTGCATCCCCACATTGAGGGTACCGGCATCGGGCTATACACCATCAAGCGGATGGTGGAAAATTACGGTGGCAGTATTTCCGTAGAGAGTGTACCGGGCGCCGGCACTACGTTTTTTGTCGGTTTCCCGCTGGCCTGAGGGGCCGCCGGCCAGGTGGTGCCGCACCCGACAGCCCCGTAAAAAGATCAGGCGCAGGGCTCTTTCCCGCGGAAAGGGCCCTGCGCCTGGCAATCATTGTTTTTTTTGTGCGATGCCTTACTTTACTCAGGCCTCCCCGTTTTTCAGATCCTGCACCTGAAGACGGATGTCCTGGGCTTTGTTTTTCAGGTTCATCAGACCCTGCCGTATGCGCGTGCCGGCAGCCTGGTTGCCTTTGTCGTAAAACTTTTCGAAGTCAGCTTCAAGCGCCTCAACCATAGTTTTCAGTTCGGAGAAAGGATTTTTGTTAGCCATAGTGCCTGAATGGGTTAGGTGAATAATGGGTTTCTGCTGTAATGCTAGGCCTTTTTCCGCATTAAACAAGCATCTGGGGCCAAATAGGGGGCAAAATATATCGTTCTGGCGGCATTTGGGAGCTTTTCCTGCCCCTTGTGGTTACCCGTATCCGTTGCCGGCGGCCACTCCGCTATCCGGTGGCGTGGTTGCCGGTCCACGGCGGACCAGAATTAAATAACCGGTTTTTTTCGTTTCCCATCCCAGGAAAAGGTATCTTTCAAGGAAGCGGGCTTCCGTTGAAATTTTCCGGCTCTGCCCGGTAGCAACGGGCATCGCCCTGGCAAACCCTGATAAAAGAGAAGTGATGAAAAAGAAACTGACCAAAGTCATGAATACGGTCTACAACACGGAAGGCGAAAAATACAGCATGTGGCACATGGCCGGTTTTTGTGCAGTCATCGCCCTTGGCATCCTGAACCTGATCTACTACTTCGGGGCGTAGTGATCCGAAGGCAATGGCAGTTGGCTGAATCAACAATCCTGCTCATTACCAATAAAGACTAACTGTTTGAGAGTTTGTATTACATTTCTGCAAAACAATTCCGGCTTCAACCAGGCTTACGCCGATGAGTATCACTGGGGAGAGGACAGTGAAAGCAACAGGAAACACGAGTGGCTCACCAAACTGAAAGTGACCGGGGCGGTGAAGGCAATTAATTTTCTGAAGGAGACAACCTATCAACTGAGCAAACCGGGCGATAACGGCGAAGCCCTGCAGTATCAGATCGGGCACATGACCATCTGCGAGTGCGTGCTGGAAAACGACCAGCTGGTGACCGTTGGCGTATCAGACAGCCTCCTTGAAAAAGTTGCGCACCCGAACGTTGCCGCCTTTCAGGCCAGAACCGGCACCAACAAAACCTTTCATGTATACTTTTACTTCATACCGGGCAGTCAGTTTGTGCAGCCCGCGGAAGGCATTTACATTGCCAAAAGTGATATGCCCGCTGCCGGACTGGTAAGCCAGGGCACTATTCCACGGTAGCAGCTGCAGCCCTTTTCTTTGCCGGCAGGCTTTGACGCAGTCCGTAACTGACATACCAAATGCCGCACTTCCGGCCGGAAGCCGCGGGAATTAAACCAACTGAATACCGGGAATCTTTTCCTGCTCAACCCCTCTCTGCATTGCACACCTTACACCAGATCACGTTTTACCAGATAGGCCGGGGGCTGATGGTCGCGGCTTTCCTTCAGTCGGAGCAAGCCTACCGGGACCTGCAGGCAGGCGATGTATTCCGGACCAGCGAATTTCCGGGCCTCGATACTTTCAGTGCACACCTGGAGGTGATGTACGTGCAACACCACGCGTCTACCCTCTCCCGGAGGGGCAAAACCGACAGGCCGCGGCTGATCGTGACCCGGGCGTATGAGCAGTCGGGCAACCCCGCTTTTCCGGACTTTGCCGGCCTGATGAACCAACACATGGCCGGAGACATGTAAAGACGCCGCCTTACGTATATTCCGGTTTCTGATCCAGAACAGCTATGCCCATCCGCGTTTCCCTTCAGCATCATACCCGCTATGCCTATGACCACCCCGTATGGCTTTCTCCCCACCTGTTGCGGCTGAAGCCCGCCGCCCACTGTCCGGCACCCGTTGAAGCCTACTCCCTCACGGTTACGCCCGGCAACCATGCCCTCCACTGGCAGCAGGACCCCTTCGGAAACTTTCTTGCCCGGGTAACCTTCCCGGAACCTACACCCTCAATGTCCATTTCCGTGGAAATGATTGCGGCCATTGGTGTTACCAACCCGTTTGACTTTTTGCTGGAAGATTACGCCCGGGAATTTCCCTTCGTCTACGATCCGCAGCTGAAAAAAGACCTGACTCCCTACCTCCAACCGGGTGAAAGAGGCCCGCTGCTGGAGCAGTGGCTGATGGAGGCAGACGTTTCGCCGGGGGGTACGATTGACTTTCTGGTCGGGCTCAACCGGCGCGTGCACCAGCAAATCGCCTACACTGTCCGGCTGGAGGCAGGTGTGCAGTCAAATGAACAAACCCTGGAGCTGGCGCTTGGTTCCTGCCGGGATTCGGCCTGGCTGCTGGTGGGAATTCTGAGAAGTCTGGGGTTGGCCGCCCGGTTTGTATCCGGTTACTGGGTGCAGCTGGATACCGGGGAGCTGTCGCCGGACGGCAAGCCGGTAAAAGATTCTTTTGCCCTGCATGCCTGGGCGGAGGTGTACCTGCCGGGGGCGGGCTGGCTGGGCCTCGACCCTACTGCCGGTTTGCTGGCAGGCGGAGGCCACCTGCCACTGGCCTGTACGCCTGATCCCGCCGGTGCGGCTCCCGTAACCGGCAGGAGCGGAAAAAGTGAAACTACCTTTACCTACGAAAACATCCTTACCCGGATTCCGTAAGAATACCGGCAGGACGGAACGAAAGAAGCTGCCGGACCTGTTAGCTTAATTATTCATATTCCAGTATTTATCTTTTATTTTCCTCAGCGTGTCCAAAGTCACCTTCAATAATAAACAAAGTCCCTTCTTTCGTGCCTTAAAAACCAAAGTAGAGCTTTATTTTACTACCCGGCAGATCCCTTCCTGCGGAAATGCCCAATTGCTTGGTAAGGGTGTTTTCCTCATCACTTCCGCGGTTGCCATGTACACAATCCTGGTGTTTTTCACACCGTCTGTACTTGTCTCCCTTCTCTTGTGCACGCTGCTGGGCGTCAACCTGGCTGCGCTGGGCTTCAACGTCATGCACGAGGGCGGCCACCAGAGCTTTTCGCGTTATCCGTGGCTCAACAGCGCCTCGGCCTACCTGCTCAACGCGCTGGGTGGTAATTCTTACTTCTGGAAGGTTAAGCACAACATCAACCACCATACCTACACCAACATCATCGGCCACGATGCCGACATTGAAGTAGGTCCCCTGCTGCGGCTGCACCGCGACCAGCGCCGCTACTGGTTTCACCAGTTTCAGCACCTGTACTGGGTGTTGCTCTACGGTCTCACTTACATTGCCTGGGTGTATTATCAGGATTTTGCCAAATACTTTTCGGGCAACATCGGGCCGGGAATGCCCTACCCGGCTCTGAGCCGCCGGGAGCACCTGATTTTCTGGGCAACCAAAATAGGTTACGTGGCCGTGTACGTTGTGCTGCCGATCCTGATGGTGGGGCCGCTCAAAGCACTGGTGGGCTACGGCATTGTTACCTTTGTGTGCGGCCTGTTGATCAGCGTGGTCTTTCAGCTGGCCCACGTGGTCGAAAACACGCAGTTTCCAACCTTTACTTCGCCTGAGGCGCAGTTCAACAAAATTGAGGAAGAATGGGCAGTGCACCAGATGAATACCACCTCTAATTTTGCTACCGGCAATAAGCTGATTTCATGGCTGGTGGGCGGTCTTAATTTTCAGGTAGAACACCACCTTTTCCCCCGGATCAGCCACGTACATTATCCCCGGATCAGCCAGCTGGTGAGAGAGACTTGCCTTGAGTTTAATGTCCCTTACCTGGAGTATCCCTCCATGCGCGGGGCTTTTTATTCTCACCTGCAGCACCTGCACAGTCTGGGCAAAGCCCTGCCGCCGGTGGTACCGGTGGCCGCGACCAGCAAAGCTGCTGCGGCCAGCAAAGCTGCTGCGGCGTAAGTTGCTCAGGCAGCGCCTATAAAGCCACAAACACAAATGCCATCCCAGTAGAGGGATGGCATTTGTGTTTGTGGGAATCCGGATAATGAACACCCGGGGACCAGCGGATACTTATTTTTTGTTCTTCTTTTTGGCAGCATTCTGCTTGCTGATGGAATCTTCGCGGGAGCCGGGAACGTTGCCGCCCATGCTTTTTTGCTTCGACTCATCGGTGATGGTGACTTTGTTCGTTCCCTGCTGCATCGACTTTTTGTAATCACTGTTGTCTTTTGACATAGCTGTATCCCCGCGGGGAGTGTTAAAATTGAAAATAATTAAAAATTAAGGATGGACAGAAAGCTTCTTCTCATTCCGGAGCTGCCCCTGGCCTGACAGGTAGCCAGCGCCTGACTCAGCAGGTAGTGCAGTTGCCCCCGGGCCACCATGAAGCCATTGATCTTTTCGACCCGGTCCGTTTTGCCCCAATACCCCTGCTGGTACCCGGCAAGTGCATGGGTAAGACCCTTCAGGATCGATTTTTTCTGCAGGTCAAAAAAATCGTGCCCCGGATTTTTGAAAGCCTCCAGCAAGGCAATCGTCTGCTCAAAAAGCTGCTCCAGCAACTGGGCCTGCGGATCGGTGATTTTAAGGTCATTCAGCTGATCGTGGATCAACTTCATGCTTTGTATGGGAGTGGCCATAAAGGGTAGTCAGGTATTGGGTATTGGGTAGTAATACTGAAAGGATGATTGAATGGCTGTATGGCTGTATGGTTGATTTCTGATTTACCGCAATCTGCCACGTTGTAAATAAGCATCTAATTCGTTTCATTCTGGTATAAGAGCGTTGCTGCACGTAAGGCGATGCAGGGATAAACCGCGTGGCTGCCGGCTGCTTTCCGTCTTCTCACCAAGGGCGGTCCTGCACGGGGTAGCTCCGGTTATACGCTGCCTTTTCCCGGACGTCCTGCATAACGGGCAGCAGATCGGTTACCAGGTCGTGGAGGGAAATGGTATCCAGGTAAACCGTGTCGAGGGCGGTGGCGGTTTTGAAAGACGCAACCCGATGAATGTAGTGCAGGCCCGTATCCGAAGTGACCTCCACGTAAAAATCTTCCACGTTGTACAGGTTGATCACGAAGTCGTCGGTCAGGCGGCTCATCAGGTATTCGCCGTGCTGCCAGGTATAGGCGGCCTGCTGGTCAGACAGGAGAGATTCGAAGCGGGTAAGGGTCATCATAGAAGCGTTTGTTTAACCTTCGTGAAAATGCTGCGGCAAAACCGGGTAGGGTGTCTGCCTGGCTGAACTTCGTCCGTCTGAAGGAAAGAGCTGAAAAGGTTCAACCAATAGCTGGCAGTCTGAAAGCCGGAGGGGGGATGGAGGCTGGAGCAACTATGATTATATGAAAGGTACGGCTTTAAATGTTACCTTTTCTTTTTAATTTATCAGTTATTTAGCGGTGAATGAGCCGGCAAGCAAAAAACTATTCCCAGGCAGTTCCTGCCCTTACCCCCTCTAACGGCCCGGCCGGTAATCCGGACACAAAAAGCCGGACTATTTGCGGCATGCATCCCCAATTCCTGTTTTGCGGAATCGGGGGACTCTCTCAGCGAAGCCAAATAATCAATCTCTCTGAAAACTTGTCCTGCACCCCCGGGGTGAATCAGGCGGAGGCAATCGGTAAATCTGGTTATTTTGCAGACATGGCTTTGTTCACCACCTCCCTCAACTCCGGCAGCAACGCAAATTGTTACTACATCGGCAACGGGCAGGAGGCCGTCCTGATTGACGCGGGCCTCAGCTGCCGGGAAACCAAAAAGCGCATGCAGCGGCTGGGGCTGCCAATGGAGGACGTAAAAGCTATTTTCGTGTCCCACGAACATTCGGATCACATAAGGGGCCTGGCCGGGCTGGCCGGTAAATACCAGTTGCCCGTCTACATCACGCCCCGCACCCTGCAGGCAACAAAACTGTCCGCCGGCCGGTTTTTTCACCTGCCCCTGCTGCCCGGCCGGCCCGTGCAGGTAGGCGACCTCACCGTGACGGCTTTTCCCAAATGGCACGATGCGGCCGACCCCCAGAGCTTTGTAGTTGAGGGTCAGGGCATACGCGTAGGCGTTTTTACCGACATCGGTGCTCCCTGTGAGGAGGTGCTCCGGCACTTTGGCAGTTGTCACGCGGCCTTTCTGGAGGCCAATTACGACGAGAAACTACTCGAAGAAGGCACCTATCCGGCTTTTCTGAAGAGCAGAATCAGCAGCGAACACGGGCACTTATCCAACCAGCAGGCGCTGGCGCTTTTCCGGGTCGGGAGGCCCGCTTTTATGAGTCACCTGTTTCTGGCCCACCTCTCGCAGCATAACAACTGCCCGCAACTGGTCGGGCAATTGTTTTCCCATTATGCCGGGCAGACGGAGATCATCGTCGCTTCCCGCTTTCAGGAAACCGCCCTCTACCGGATCGGTCACGGGGCGCACGCCGGGCAGCCGGCGCAAGTGCCGGCCACGCCGCAGGCTGATTACGTGTAACCTTTCCGGGGGTGCAGGACAAGTTTGGTTTCCCGCAGAAAAGAGGTTCCCGCAGATTATGATTTCTCGCAGATTTTCGCAGATAAGGGCGCAGATGGACGCTGATTTTGTCTTCATCCGCGGATATCTGCGGTTCAGTCCGCGTACATCTGCGGGAAACCAAACTTGTCCCACACCCCAGTCAGATCGATACGCTATCATTCAAAATCTAAAATGTATCATTTAAAATTGCGCAGCTACTTATCCGCCGCACTGCTGGTTTTTCTGCCGGCAGCCTGTGCCAAAAAGCAGGACGGGCAACAGACAAAACAGGACACCACCAAAACAGCAGCGGCCGGCTCCGGCGTCTCAATTGGTTTTCAGGAAGCCCACCGTCCGCGGTTTCACTTTACGCCGCCCGCCAAATGGATGAACGACCCCAACGGCATGGTGTACCGCAAGGGTGAATACCACCTGTTTTACCAGTACAATCCCGACAGTACCGTATGGGGGCCGATGCACTGGGGACACGCCGTGAGCAGAAATATGATCCGCCGGGAACACCTGCCCATCGCTTTATATCCCGATAGCCTGGGTACGATCTTTTCGGGCAGCGCCGTGGTGGATCACAACAATACCTCCGGCCTTGGCAGCCGCGAAAATCCGGCGATGGTCGCCATCTTTACCCATCATAACTCAGAAGGCGAAAAAGCCGGCCGCAACGATTTCCAGACGCAGGGCCTGGCCTTCAGCCCCGACAACGGCCGTACCTGGAAAAAGTACGCAGGCAACCCCGTGCTGCCCAATCCGGGTATCCGGGACTTCCGCGACCCGAAGGTAATTTGGTACGAGGCGGGCCGGAAATGGATCATGACCCTTGCCGTAGCGGACCATGTCCGGTTTTATTCTTCGCCTGACCTGAAAAAATGGACGCTGGAAAGCCAGTTTGGCAAAGATGCCGGCGGTCATGGCGGCGTATGGGAGTGCCCGGACCTGTTTCCGTTGCCGGTAGAAGGCCGGCAAACAATCAGATGGGTGCTGCTGGTCAGCATCAACCCCGGCGGCCCCAACGGCGGCTCGGCAACGCAGTACTTCGTGGGCGACTTTGACGGGAAAAACTTTGTGCCCGGTCAGGGGTTCGGTAAGAAGCTGAATACAAAAGCCGGCAGTCCGGCCGGAAGGGGAGAAGGCGTATGGCTGGATCACGGCAAGGATAACTATGCCGGGGTCACCTGGGCAAACGTGCCTGCTTCGGATGGCCGGCGGCTGTTTATGGGCTGGATGAGCAACTGGCAGTACGCCAATGAGGTACCCACCGGGTCGTGGCGCAGCGCCATGACCATTGCCCGGGAACTCACCCTGGGCAATACGCCGGCCGGCCTCCGGGTCATCTCCCGGCCGGTAAAGGAACTGGCTTCCATCCGGGGAGAGTCCGTGGAGCTGAAAAGCCGGCCCGTACAGGGAGAAGCCGATATAACCCGGGAAGTTTCCTTTGATGTCGCTGCGGCGGAGGTGGTGCTGGCGTTTGATGCGTTTGGGGCCAGCCGGGACCTGGGGCTTGAGCTGTCCAACGACAAGGGCCAGAAGGTGCTGATCGGCTACCAGCCCGGAACCAGAAATTTCTACGTGGACCGCAGTCAGTCCGGCAAAACCGGCTTTTCCGAAGGGTTCGCCGGCCGGCATACAGCTCCCAGAATTGCTGCGGACGCTTCCGTAAAGCTGCACCTGATCATTGACGTGGCTTCCGTTGAGCTGTTTGCCGACAACGGCCAGGTGGTGATGACGGAGATTTTTTTCCCGGATTCTCCTTTTACCAAAATGAAGCTTTTTTCCCGGGAAGGTTCCGCGCAGCTGACTTCGGGCAAGGTAACCCAACTGAAGTCCGTCCGGGAAGGGAGCCGGAAGGTAGCGGGCCGCTGACAGGCGCAATGGCGGCAGGTGCGGCTGCTCAACTACCACGCCGGCAGCGGGACGTACGCCGCCGGCTGGCGGAGCCGAACTCATGTTTCAATCCTTGTTATAATGGATTTAATATATTAGTAATCAGCCACTTATTCCATGTTTCAATCCTTATTATAAGGACTACGCTTTAGCTACTTAATCCACTAAAATTCTTTTATCAATTTGCTTGACTCGCCGGTTTTGCCAAACTACTTTTGTCCGGAGAGTCATAAGAAGAATGGCGCGCCCCGCCAGGAGTAAGCCACCTCTTCTGCAATCAACAATCTCAGTTTCACTCAAAACCAAAACTGTATGAATGCAAAAGTACGCAAACACCATCCTGCCTGCAAAGAGGCTTCATCAGGATACTCACCTAAATCACCCCGACCAATGGGATTGTAGCAAGTGCAATTTCAAATGCGCGTTTCTCAGCTTCTGCGATAGCTGGACAGATAGGGCATTGTGTGGTTTGGGCCCGGTGATGTACCGGTGCTGGCGCCGGTGGGGCTGCGGGGGTATTTGCGGAAGAGGGTGCAGGGGTGGGAGGGAAGTTTTCAGGGGAGTGACAGTAATTGGCAAGAAATGTTCATTCATTAGCAACAAAAAGAAATATGCTGCAAACCCAGATCAAAATAGGTCAGCAACTTAGCCTAAACCGTGGCGAGTGGGACGACATTATCGATGTGCCCACCATAGAGCGCCAAAATAAGAAAGGTGAAACCATAACCAACTATATTTTACCGCTGGTATTCAATCTGGATGCAAAACGGGTTGAAGCAGGCGATCTGCTTGAGTACGACGCGGAGGAATCTCCCAGCCGTTTCTTCAACGTCAAAATACAGGGAGGAAATAATAAAGCTGTATACACCTGTGTTGAACTGAAGAAATTTGAACAATTGCGCAAGACCTTCTTCGGAGTCACTGACAAAAAGACTGGCAACAACGCCCTGCAAGGCCAGTTTGCTGAATTGATTGACAATAGCTTTTCAGATTTAAAAAATACAGAACTGTACGAAACGCTTAATGAGGTTTATCAGCTCAGGGAGCAATCTGAGCGGTGTATGTATCTGTTAGCACAGCCAAAGTTAACTGACGCTGAAAAGGAGAATCTGTCCGAAGACGAGAAGCAATTTTTGGCGTCTGTTACCCTGCGTCCTGCCGAAAGATTGATACTGGTAGTAGTTCAGGTAGTTTGGTCAGAAAAAGGCTGGATAATCCCTGTTCTGTTTAGTCAAATTGAAGGCTATCAGACCTTTTTAAAAAGAAAATTTATTGGGAATGGCTCCTCCGAAGCTACTGAGGAGCCTGTCGAACGTCTTTGCTATGCAACCGGTGAACGTTCAACTGATGTCGGCGAACTGGATATATCCAACCGGTATAGCTTGAATAAAATGTTTGTCACTACTACAATCAACTACGCCAGCGGTTGGGAATGTGAAGGTTTTCATAAAAATTACCAGGTAGCCAAAGAGACACAGTCCTATCTGGAACGTGGCTCCAAGTATCTGCTTGATAATTACAAAACCCGTATCGCAGGGGTAGACCATTGCATTATTCCTCAACTTTTCAGCCGAAGTGAGGCAGATGTTGAGACAACACTTCTCAGGCTATCAAGAAAATCTGATCTCCTGTTTCAATATAAAGTTTATCAGGAGAATGCTTTAAGCATTGAAGACGAAGAAACGGATAATCCTTATTGGATTACCTTCCTGGGTTTTGAGTCGGACGGCAATTTTTTCAAAACGATAAATGTCATCAAGGACGTAAGCAGAACCCACTTCGATCAGTTGATACACGCTTTCCGGCGGCTCAACAATGATCTGAAGTTACTGCCGGGACTGAACTGGAGTAATATCATGAGCGCCGGAAAGGAAAAGACTCCTTTGGAGTTTAACCTGTTCACGATCTATGGCCTTATTCCGGTCCGGAAAGACAAGGAGAAGAAGAACATCGCACTGAATCTCTTTAAACAGATACTTGAGAAAAGACCGATTGAAAGGGATAACATATTCCTGCATTTCAAAGAACTCATTCTTTGCCACCGCTTTGAGCGGTACGGGAGTTATACCAATATATACCCGAATACGGTGTTTGATTTTGCCATCCGGAATGCGGTTTTTCAGTACGCTGCCTTTCTTTTAATTCTGAAACAATTTAACCTTCTCAAACCTATGGATGCACCCCAGGTACCGGAGCAAGAAGTTGTGCCAATAGAACAACTGCCGGACTATCAGCAACGAATTGAACAGTTTTTTACCAAAATGCAGTACAGAGAGGAACACAAGGCACTATTTTATCTGGGCCGGGCACTGAACGTGGTGGCTTATAAGCAATACGAAAAAGGATATACAACCAAGCCAGTGCTTAACAAGCTTAATTACAACGGAATGGACAAAGCCGCTGTACTACGCCTGCGAAAGGATTTAGGGGAGAAAACGCAACAGTTCGGCCTGCACAGGATGACTGAATACAGCTTTCGGCAGTTCACCGAATACTTCAAGTTCGAAGGATGGGATAAACTGATAAAGCCGGCAGAAGCATTATTTATTATTTTATCCGGATATTCCTTCTATTCAAAATAAACCCTAACCGTTTCTACTCTTCCAAAATGGCAACTGTAATTACTAACAATGCGGATTTCTTATTCCTCTACGAAGCTTCACAGTGCAACCCCAACGGTGACCCTGATCAGGAAAACAAACCCCGGATGGACTATGATACTGATATCAATCTGGTGACAGATACCCGGCTGAAACGCTACATCCGCGATTATTTAAAAATGACCGGGCAGGACGTTTTTGTGGACATGGAAGGTGAAAACAAAGTAAGCCCGGAGCGGAAACTGGAGGCGGTTATCAAACGGGTACTGGAAAATGATGATACACTCGGTGAGATGTTTACGGAGAATCCATCACTGGGGGAAGCACTGGCGAAAGTAGTGGAAGCAGAAAAAACATCCGACAAAATATTTAAAAAGCTACAGGAAAAAGTCAACCGTCCACTGAGCATTTATCTGCTGGCGCAGCTGGTGAAGCAGAAGTTTGTTGATATCAGGATGTTTGGCAGCGCTTTTGCCGTAGAGGGATTTACAAAGGCCTATACCGGAGCCATTCAGATCAACTGGGGCTATTCACTGCACAAGGTGCAATTGATGGAATCAAACTCTATTGTAACCATCATGAATGACGACAACAGCACCTTTGGCAAGGACTACCGGATTCATTACAGCTTACTGGCTTTCAATGGTACCATCAATAAATTTGCGGCTCAATCCACGGGGCTTACTCCCGGTGATGTAAATACTTTCCGCGACGCCATCTGGAATAGTGTGCCATCCATGCCAACCCGCTCCAAACTGAACCAATACCCGAAGTTGTACGTGGAGATTACTTACAACGACGGGTATTTCAACGGACATTTCGGCGACCTGCGCAACTATGTTTCTGCGGTACCTGCCAATGAATTAGAGGAAAAGCAAATCCGGCGGTTCAGCGACTTGCGGCTTGATCTGACCGCTCTCCAGAGTTTGTTGAAAGAACAAACTGGCAAGGGAAAACCAATCCAATCGGCATTCATTAAAACGGCAACGGGCATTACACTGTCTTCAAATTAACCCGAGGCATGGAAATACTGCAATTAGACATTGGTGGAAAGCTGGCTCATTTCCGGAAGTATTACGCCAATAACACTGCCATGAGTTTTAGTATTCCTCCCCGTACAACGATCATAGGCATGCTGGCCGGAATATTGGGCCGCCCCCGGGACAGTTATTACGAAGAGTTTGCTTCGGAGCACATCAAAATCGGTATACGGGTGATGCAGCCGCTTAAAAAAAGCTTTCACCGGGTTAATTTTCTAAGGGTGGTTAGCAAAGGCGATTTTGACGGATCGGGAGGACGTATCCAGACTCCGTTTGAAGTGGTAAGTGGTCTCGACATCAGTCGGGATCAACTTACTTACCGGTTGTTTATATCCTGTTCCGAGATTGGCAGGCAAACATTTGACCTTCTCAAAAATGCAGTCCTCGCGCGGCGGCAACAGTATGCACTCACTTTTGGCACGGCTAATTTTACCGCTTCTGTATTGTCAGTTCATCTGTTCAAGGGAGATGCAATCCGTACAGCCGAAACTGCAGGACTGACCACCGTTCACTCAGCCATCCCATCGGAAGCAATTGAAGCGCTGGATTTTGACCGGCGGCAATCGGTTGATACCCTACAGGCAATAGAAGAAGAGTTACTGCCAGCCGATTTTGTGAGCAACTTTGACCGGGAACTGCGGCGCATGAACCGGGTGCTTTTCTCAACTACGGCCAGCGGTATACGGGTCGAATTGAATCGTTCCTTCTTCGTGCTCCAAAATGGTCAGGAATTACAACATATACTATTTTTAGAATGAAGTCATTCTATTCTCACAGTAAGCCTGCTGCCGACGGGACCAATACGGGCACAAAATTTTTGATCAGACATACCAAGGCAGTTGCGGAGAATGCTATCAGTTCGTTGCATACTCAATTGGCTCTGGAGACCGAACGCCCACTGAAGGAAGTGATTGAGCAGATATGTCTTTACCATGATTTGGGAAAGTACACTTCCCACTTCCAGAACTATTTGCTCAAATCAGGCGCTTTTGACGTTGAGTTGAAGCAGCATGCAAAATTTGGTGGCTTTGCATTGTATCAAAAGTTATTGGCTGCCGGTTTTGAAAAACTTGCTTTTTGGGCGGCTTACTTAATCATTCACCACCACAAGAGCCTGTCCAATATCAATGACCTGAAAGAATTGGTGCTGGAGGATAGTCCGGATGAACTGATTTTCAAAAGACAAGCGCAAACCATTACGGAGCATCTTGCGCAGATTAGCCAGGAAACCGGAGAAACGGAATTGGCTCAATACATTAACTATCCGGATAAAAAATTAAGGAAAATTGTAAAAGCAATTGAGCAGAAGCCTGACATACACAACTACTTTCTGCTCAATTATTTATTCTCTCTGCTGATTGAAGCTGATAAACTGGATGCTTCGGATACAATTATCTATGAACGGGTACGCCTTCCGGCGCTACTGGTTGAGAAGCGGGTAGGCGAGGTGCAATTTCCGGAATATAAATCAGCCGAGTTACCGGAATTGTCTCAGAATGAGTTAAGGACCTACGTCCGTGGGGTAGTAATGAGCCATCTGAATACCGCCAACATATTGACTCACCGGCTCTTTACTTTAACGGCTCCTACGGGTATCGGAAAAACATTGACCGCACTGGATTTCGCCTTGCGCTTAAAGGACAACATAAAGCAATCTGAGGGGTATGAGCCGCAAATTATTTATGCGCTTCCGTTCATAAACATCATTGAGCAAGCTATTTCCGAATACAGCCGTGTAATCGGCGAGCATGGCCGGGTACTCGCGCATTATCAGTATGCTGATGCTTTGGAGCAGTTATCTACTCGTAAGTCAGATGCTGAAGATGGAGAAAACCGGGAGTGGAATCAGAAAACTATGTTACTGGATACATGGCAATCCGATATTGTCATTACTACTTTCGTGCAGTTTCTGCAAACACTCATCGGAAACCGCAATAAGCTGCTCAAGAAGTTTCACCACATAGCGGGTTCAATTTTCATACTGGATGAAGTTC
>JAUJMU010000021.1 GCA_030446715.1 Cytophagales bacterium
CTTCATTCACCCGCTTCTCGATCATGTTGGTAACCGAGTCCGTAACGGCGGCATCCGTACCTACGGGAAGTTTAGCGTACAGGTAAATAAAATCCGGTTCGCCGCTGGGGAAGAAGATGACCTTGGGTGGTAAAATTGACGCCACTACAAAAGACAATATGAGCATGGCTACGGCGGCGCTGATAAAGCCCCACGAACGGTTGCCCACCAGTGCATAACTGATCAGGCGACGGTAGCTGTTTTTCAGCGCGGGCAGTGACCGGGTCTGGAACCGGTGGATCAGCGGCTTGAAAACGAAGTGATTGATGATGTACAGCAGGATCAGCAGCAACATGAAGTTACCGAAAGCGACATTGATGAGATAGCCAATAATGGCAATAGCGCCCATAATCAGCAGGGGCCGTATCAGCGGCCGGAACCCACGTTCTTCATTTTCCTCATCCCGCTTCATAAAATCGGCCGCAAATACCGTGTTCATCACAAAAGCAACGATCAGCGAAGCCAGCAGGGTGGCAATCAGGGTAATGGGCAGGAACTTCATGAATTCCCCGATGATGCCGGGCCAGAACAGCAGCGGCACGAATGGCGCTACGTTCACCAGCGTACCGCTCAGCACGGGCAGAAACACTTCTCCGGAAGCTTTTTTAACAGCCTCTTTGATTGAAATGCCTTCTTCGTGGAAGATCCGGTGCGTGTTTTCGATCACCACAATGGCGTCATCCACCACGATGCCGAGTGCCAGCAGGAAGGCAAACATGACCACCGTATTGAGGGTAAAGCCCAGGCTCGGCACGAAGAATTTAAGGATTATGATCAGCACAAACGCCAGCAGGGAGGAAAGCGGCACCGACAGCCCCACGAAAAAGGCGTTGGTGGTGCCCATGAAGAACATGAGAATGAACGTTACGAAGATAAACCCGAGGATTACCGTCGCAATCAGGTCATTCAGCGTGGTGCGGGTACTTTCCGACTGGTCGCCGGTAACGGTTACGTTCAGCCCTTCCGGGAAACGGGTCCGCTGGTATTCTTCGATGATGTGTTCGATCTTCTCCGAAGCAGTGATCAGGTTTTCGCCACCCCGCTTGATCACGGAAAGTGAAATAACCGATTTGCCGTCGAGCCGGGCATAGTCCTGTTTTTCCTTGAAACTGTCTTTTACCTCGGCTATTTCCTTCAGAAACTTGGAAGTGCCGCGGGCCGAACGAATGACTACGTTTTCGATCTGCTGCGGATTTTTGAACTCACCGGCCACGCGCAGGGTGCGGCGGATGCCGTTTACGTTCAGTTCACCACCTGACACGTTGATGTTTTCGGTGGAAATGGCCTGGGCAATGTCATTGAAGGTGATGCCGGCCGCCTGCATTTTAAAAATGTCTACGTTGATCTGGATTTCCCGTTCCAGGGCACCCACAAGGTCCACGCGGCGGATTTCGGGCAGTTCTTCAATGGCATCTTCGAGGTCTTCGGCGTACTGCTTCAGCTTGTTGAGCTGATAATTGCCGGCCACATTCACCTGCATGATCGGAAACTCCGAAAACTCGATTTCCTGCACCTGCGGGTCCTGATCAAGGTTATTGGGCAGGTTGACGCGGGCCCGGTCAATGGCGTCCTTTACCCGCTGCTTGGCAACGGCCGTTTGGATACCGGTAGTAAATTCCACGATAATCACCGAGAAGTTCTCCACCGATGAGGAGGTTACCTTTTTGACTCCGTTCACGGATTTGAGTTCCTTTTCAATCGGTTTGGTGATCAGGTTCTCGATGTCCGCCGGACTGGTACTGCGCAGCGCCGTCTGAATCGTAAACTGCGGCACCACAATGTCCGGGAAGTTCTCCTTGGGCAGACTCTGGTAGGTGAAGATACCCGCCAGGGTAATGATTGCGGTGAAAACGTAGATGGACGTCTTGTTCTCAATGCACCAGTCGGTGATTTTGAACCGTTTGTACCCGTTTCCGCCGTTTTGGAAATTAGGTTTTGAATCTTTCATAGTGAAAAGGTTGACTTTTATAATCGAAAGCCCCACCCCCGGCCCCTCCCCGAAAGGGAGGGGTGACGCGGAGAGACCTTCCTGGGAGGTGAATCTTGTATCAATAAAATCTTTTCCGGTACCCACGAAACCATCCGTTTGTTAACTCCCCTCCCTTTCGGGGAGGGACCGGGGATGGGGCTTACCGGGCCGCAATCGGGTCGCTGATTTTAAGCGGTTGCCCGTCCACCAGATCCTGATAGCCGACCGTAATCAACTGATCACCCGGCTGCAGGCCTTCCGTTACCACTACTTCACCGTTGTAGGAAATTCCGGTTTTGATTTTCCGCAGTTGCGCCGTGGTCTGGTTGCCGTTCACCTTTGCCACGTACACCACATCACCCGATTCCGTCCGCTGGATCAGGTTCTGATTCACTACCAGGGCATTTTCTTTGGTCTGGTCGTTGATGCTGATGTTAGCCAGCATGTTTGGTTTGAGCAGACCGCCTTTATTGGGCAGCGCAATTTCCACGTCGAAGGTGCGGGTTTGCGGATTCACCACTTTACCCACAAAGCTCACCTTGCCGGTCATCTTTTTGCCGCTGTTCAACTCTACCAGGGCCTCGTCGCCTTTGCGTACGGTATTGATGTAGGTATCAGCCACTTTGGCCAATACTTTCATATCCGAGAGGTTCACTACGCGGATAGTCGTCGTGCCCGGATTGGCTGGTTCGCCGACCCTTAACCCGACGGCATCAACAGTGCCGCTGATGGGTGCCGTTACCCGCGTTTGGGCGAGCTGTTCATTGAGGGTGGCGAGCCGGCGTTCGAGGCTTTCCTTGTTGTTTTTGGTCTGCAGGTACTGGATTTCAGAACCAATTTTCTGGTCCCACAGGTTTTTCTGCTTTTCGTACACAGTAGTAGCCAGTTCGAGGCCCGTTTTTAACTCGGCTACGTTCTGCCGCATCACGGCGTCGTCGATTACGGCCATCACCTGACCGGCCCGCACGGCATCGCCTTCCTTCACGTACACCGCCGTTACAGTGCCCGGCATTTTGGGGCTTACGGCAATGTTTTTATCGGAATCTACCGTGCCCTGCAGGGTGAGGTAGTGGCGCAGCGTCTGCGGGGTCACTGGCTGCACCTGCACCAGGGTGACCCTTTCATTGCTGGCAGTGTCTTTGCCGGCTCCCAGTTCCGTTTCCAGTTTCTTTATTTCGGCAGTAATCTCCTGCTGCTGCTTTTTCAGCCCGGCCAGCCGGGCTTCCTTATCTCCCCCGCCGCAGGCAGTTATGGCAAAGGGCAGGGCCAGGGCGATCAGTTTATGGTAGGTTTTCATGGAAAATAGAGTGCTGAATGTAAGGTTTGAAAATCAGGGTTGTACAAGAATGCCGGTAGCTTTGCGGTAGTCAATCCGGGCAATTACGGCATCATAAAGGGCAGTATAATAATTGGTCTGGGCTTCGCGGTAAGATGATACAGCATTGATTACCTCAATATTGGAGCCCACACCCTGCTGGTATTTGATTCGGGTAACGCGCTCTATTTCCCGGGCAAGGTCCATGTTGCGCTGCTGTGACTTCAGCGACTCAAGGGCGTTGGTCAGCGTAACGGCGGCCTGCCGGATTTCCAGATCAATGGAGTTTTTCAGCAGTTCCTGGCTTTGTTCCGTTTTCTGCAGGGTAAGCTTGCTCTGCTGCACCTTGTAGTACTTCTGCAGACCGTCGAATATGGGCACGTTGAGTTGTAGCCCTACCAGGCTGTACTGAAACCACCTTTCCTTGAAATCGAAGAGCTTTGAAAACTGACTGGCAGCCGGGTTGTACCCGAAAGTACCAAATGCCGCCAACTGGGGCAGGTAACCGGCCCGGCTGTTGCGTACGTTGAGGCCCGCAAGCTCTTTCTGGGTCTGGAACAGGGAATACTCGATCCGCTGGTTATAATTGAAATCCTCAGCAACCCTGACCGGCAGGATAAAGTCTTCGGTCGTATTGCGCGGGAGGCCATCCGTCAAAATAATCTCTTCATTGATGGGCACACCCATCTGAAATTTAAGCAGGTAACTGCTCAGTTCGGCCAGCCGCACCACGTTCTGCCTTTCGGTGTTGAGGTTGTTGAGCTGCACTTCGAGGCGGTCAAGGTCAATTTTTTCAACGAATCCATTCTCGTACATGGCCCTGGTTTCGCGCAGCAGCGTATCAAGCCGGCCAAGGTTGATGTTGAGCAGCTCCAGCCGGTCGCTGTTCACCAGCACGGAATAATAGGCTTTCGTGACGGCGGCTGTCACTTCCGTTTTAGATTGGGCAATTCCTTTCTGGGCCAGTTCCTTGTAGGTTTTGGCTGCCTTCAGCCCGATGAAATAAGACCCGTCGAACAGGAGCTGACTGGCATTGAGGGTAACCCCGCCCAGATTCTTGAGCTGAAAGGGAAACGCCAGTACAGCTCCGACCGGCAGTTCCGGTCTGAAGAAAGGCCCCTCATTATTCTCCAGAATTACCTTCTGTATTTCAATATTGTGGATGATCTGCGCCTGGGCACTCACCTGCGGCAAGCCAATGGCCCTGATCTCACCTACTTTTGCATTGGCGCTGGCTGCGTCAATCTGCATGTTTTTTACTTCCACGTTGTTCTTGAGGGCAAACTCAACGGCCTGAGTCAGCGAGAAACTCCGGGCGTTGCTGGTGTCCTGGGCAAACAGGCGGGGCGGCAGCACCCATAGACACAGGGCAGCTGCCAGAAGGGGAAGACTGTTTCTCATCATTGTGGAATCGTGTTATATGTTGTTTTGTACTGGTTAAGCAGGTTCAATCCCTTCTGCGTGGCGATGCCCCGGATAAATAATTCCATGGTCTGCATCTGAATGTCCAGCAGACCAAAACTGGAGGGAGGGAAAACTCTGGCGTCAAATGCCATCTGTATCATTTCAAGGCGCAGCCGGGTCAGGATCTCTACGTCTATGTCCTCGCGGTACAGCCCCTCGGCCATACCCCGGCGAAGATTGCTGCGGATATGATCAGCCACGAAATTCTGCTTGTAGTCGGCGTATACCTGCCAGGCGTTCAGGTGATACTTCTGCATATCGTATAACAGCGAAGGGTTTATTTTCGAAAAGGTTTCGCGCATGTGCCGCGAAATGAGCATGAGTTCGTCAACGGCGTCATTGGCCGTTTCCATAATCCCCTTCATGCAACCCTTTTCGCAGTCAAACTGAGTTGAGGCAAATGTGCTTACAACTTCATCTTTGTCTTTGAAGAATTGATAAATGGTTTTTTTGGATACGGCCAGGTGGCGGGCAATGTCGTCCATAGTGACGCTCTTGCATCCGTAGCGCATGAACAATTCTGCAGCACCGGCCAGTATGCGGTCTTTGGCTTCCAATGAATCGGGGAGTAATAATTGATGCAGTAAAACTCAGGAAACTTTTGATGATTTCAAAGTTTCCGGTGTTGGATTTTTGTTAAGCCGCAGAATTAAGGGACGAAGCGGCGCAAAGGCAGGTTGAGCGGGGAGGAGAAAAAACAGGACACCAGAGGACGGGAGACGGCTCCTGCGGCAAGGAAGGTCACCACTATGCCTTTTTCTTCGTCTCCGGGAGACCGTCCGGGGAAGCAGGGTCCGGGTACATAATGTCTATGGCCCGGGGCCTGCCAGCCTGAGAGGCATGGTAACCCCGTATCATTTTCAGGAGAAATTTCCGTTCGTCCGGGCCGGAGGCCCTCCAATGGTCGCCACCCGGCCGGAGCCGGCCGATTGCGGAGAGTTATATTTACATTCAGAATCTAAAATTCACAATTTAAAATTGCGCAGCTACTTAAAGGGGCGGATAACCAGAGAAAACGTCTTCAGACAGAAAAGCCGGTCCACCGACCGGCTTTTCTGTCTGAAGACGCTGCGCCTTTGCAAGATCAGAATTTACTTCTGCTGCGTCATGGCTTCGGCCATTTTCACGGCTTCCCAGGCATTGACGACACCTCCCGTCATGCTCAGCTTTTCGAAGGGAATGGTTTCGCCTTTCTCGCTGCCCGGCTTGTTTACCTGCTCACCGGAAAATTTTACGGATGATTTGAGCAAAATCTCCTTTACCTGAGCTGCGGTCAGCTGCGGGTAGTATGACATCAGCAGGGCTGCTACGCCGGATGTAACCGGAGCTGCCATACTGGTTCCGCTCAGGCTTTCGTACTTGCTGCCGGGGGTAGTGGAATACACATCCACGCCGGGAGCAAACACATCTACTGTCGCCTTGCCGTAGTTGGAAAACTTGCCCACGAAACTCTCGCCGCTGCCCCACGAAGAGGCGCCGATTTCCAGCCAGTGGCCGGTTTCGCTGCCGCCGTTCAGGTATTGGCGGGTGGGAAAATTATTTTCCGTATCAATGTCCTTTGAGTCGTTGCCGGCGGCGTGTACCAGCAACACGCCTTTGGAAGCCGCATACCGGACGGCTTCGTCCACCAGTTCCTTGTTGGGAGAGTAATCCTTGCCGAAACTCATGTTGATGATCTGCGCACCGTTGTCTGCGGCGTAGCGGATGGCGTTGGCAACATCCTTGTCGCGTTCATCGCCGTTGGGCACTGCCCGGATGGCCATGATCTGAACATTACCGGCCACGCCCCTCATTCCCAGATCATTGTCACGGTTGGCCGCGATAATGCCGGCCACGTGTGTACCGTGCCGGGCATCCGGACCGGCCACGTCGTTGTTGCCGTAGCCTTTCTCACGGAGGTTTTTCGGATCATCGCCCACGATGTTGCGGGGATTAAAATCGGTGTTGTAACCGTAGTTCAGGGAACGGTCAAAGTATTCCTGCGCTTCCTTCAGTTCTTTTTCGTTGATGCCGTTATCCATCGCATATTCCAGGATGGATTTGGCCCGGCTGACCTTCTCATCAGTGGCCCGGATGGCTTTGATATCGGCGGCCGTGAGGGTGTCTTTGCCAAGGTAAGACTTCAGGTAATCGCTGGCCATGGTGTAGGCGTTGGCAAAACCCGTGTAGCCTGATGCCTGCTGTTTGAGTTCGGCTACTTTGGTTTCAAACTGCTCTTTCAGCTTTCCGTACTGTTTGAATTCTTCCTTGTCCTTTTTGCGGATTTTCTTTCCCTCAAACCGCTCCCTGAGGGACACGTAGCGGCGGGTGAGTTCGTAGGTGTCGTAATTGACATTCTGGCCGTCCTTGCCGCCGATGAAGTTCCAGCCGTTGATGTCATCCACGTACCCGTTTTTGTCGTCGTCAATGCCATTGCCGGGGGTTTCCCGCGCATTGACCCATAGTTTTTCCTGAAGGTCTTCGTGTTTTGTATCCACCCCGCCGTCAATCACGGCAACTACCACCGGGCGGGAAGTTTTGTTCTGGAGGAGCTGGTAAGCTTTTTCGGTGCTTACCCCCGTTACCCGGTCGGCTTCCCGGTCCAGATTGAACCAGTTGGCGGGGGCACTGGGTAAAGTTTCAGAAGCAGCCGGCTTCTGGTTGCCTTCGGCAGATCCGGCTTGTTGAGCCCATACTGAACCCGATGCAGAGAGTAATGCGCAAAGGGCAAGGGTTCCGGTGCGGTATACCGTCTTTTTGAGATGAATCATGAGTCTGCTGTAAACTTGAAATTTTAAATGAGCTATACGAACAATCATAACGTCAAACTGCTATAAAAACGTGCCATTTCCAAAAGCAAACGGGCCATTGCCTTCCGTATATTGCCTTTTCGTGCCGGGAAAAGGCATAAGGAGCAAGAGGGGTATTCTATCTTTCACTACCACTTCCCTTATCCGTCCCTGTAAAGGTAAACTCTGAAGTATTGATTATCAGCAGTTGTAAAATTATTTTGCAATCTATCCACTTTACTTACGGGAATTAAAACAGATTCCGCGACATTTACTGGCGCTTGAGAGTTATTTTGTATTGAAAAAAGTTAAATTTATAAATGAATAGTTATATAAAATAATTATTTTAGATTTTTATAAGTATTTTTTTTTAATTAAACCATACGTCTATATTTGCATACCAAAGAAAGTTGAAATTTATTTCCCCGGCGTTTCCGGGCCTGCCGGAGGGTTGCCACATCTTCTCCGGGCAGGCAACTTATCTTATGAAAATGAAAAACAAATTACTTTCTATTCATGCAAATTTTACGACTGATGCAGGTCAGACTTCCCCTACAGTTTCCAAACTCCTGTTTACGTGGTTTCCTCTTTATCTGCCTGTGGTGGATAGCTGCGAGTCAAACAGCATTTGCCCAGAGCCGTACTGTCAACGGACAGGTAACCGACCAGACAGACAACACGCCGCTGCCGGGCGTTAACGTGCTGGTGAAAGGTGCCAGTACTGGCACAGCCACTGACCCGGAAGGACGTTTTTCACTCACTGTGCCGGGCAATGAAACCGTACTGGTTTTCAGTTTTATCGGTTTTACCCCCCAGGAGGTGCCGGTGGGCAACCGCACATCCTTCAATGTGACGCTGGCACCCGATGTAACTGCACTTAATGAAGTAGTGGTAGTAGGCTATGGTACGCAGCGGCGGGAAGACCTGACCGGTGCAGTATCGACAGTAACTGCAAAAGATTTTGTGACTGGTAACGTTGTCACGCCCGAACAACTGGTGGTTGGCAAGGTGGCCGGTCTGCAGGTTACTCCTTCCGGTGGTGCACCCGGAGCGGGCAGCCGTATCCGGATCAGGGGTGGTGCTTCGCTGAATGCCAGTAATGATCCGTTGATTGTGATTGACGGCATACCACTGGACAACAATCAGATTGCCGGAGCCGCCAATCCGCTGAGCATGATCAACCCCAATGACATCGAATCTTTCAACGTTCTGAAAGATGCTTCCGCTACGGCTATTTACGGATCAAGAGCCTCCAACGGGGTAATTATCATTACGACCAAAAAGGGAAGGAAAGGCGATAAGTTGGGCGTGAATTTCAATACGCTTGGGTCTTTGTCGCAGGTGCGGCGCAAAATAGAAGTGCTGTCGGCCGGGGAGTTTCGCGGAATTGTGGGGCAGCAGGGTACATCCGAGGTACGGGCATTGCTGGGTCAGGCCAACACCAGATGGCAGGATCAGATTTACCGCAATGCATTGAGTACGGATAATAACCTGAATATCAGTGGCGCTTATAAATTCCTGCCTTACCGCGTTTCGCTGGGCTATCTCGATCAGGGCGGAATACTGAAAACTTCCAATCTGCAGCGTACTTCCGGCTCACTCAGCCTGAGCCCTTCATTTCTGAAAGATCACCTGAAGGTGAATCTCAACCTGCGGGGGGCCATCACCAATTCCCGGTTCGGGGATGAAGGGGCCATTGGTGCTTCGGTGTTTTTTGATCCGACTCAACCTGTGAGAATAGATGGCGAAAATAACCTGGGCGGGTATTTTGAATGGACTGACAATCAGGGAAATCCCCTGCGGCTGGCTCCGCGGAACCCGCTGAGCTTGCTTGAGCAAAATAATAACCGGGGTCAGTCGAGAAGAAGCATCGGCAACCTGCAGTTTGATTACAAATTTCATTTTCTGCCTGCTTTACGTGCCAACCTCAACATCGGGTATGATTATTCCAACAGCGATGGCAGCCGGACCCGCCCGGTTACTGCGGCCTCCGTGTTTGCCCAGGGCGGAGAGATTACCCGGTTTGAGCAGACAAGACAAAACCGCCTGCTGGATTTTTATCTGAATTACAATCAGGAGATTGCCGCCATCCGGAGCAAGGTGGAAGCGCAGGCAGGCTATTCTTACCAGGACTTCCTCACCGAAGAGCCCCTGTTGCCGAGAACCAATATCAATGGTGATATTCAGCCCGGACCCACTATTCCAAAGTTCCGTAACAATACCCTTATCGGCATCTTCGGGCGCTTGAATTATTCCCTGATGGACCGCTACCTGCTTACCGCCACCATCCGTACGGACGGCTCCTCGCGGTTTGCCCCTGGCCAGCGTTGGGCTACCTTCCCTTCCGTGGCTCTGGGCTGGCGGATCAAGGGAGAAGAGTTTCTGAAAGACAATGCCTTTGTTTCAGATCTGAAACTGCGTGCCAGTGTGGGTGTGACCGGTCAGCAGGACATCGGGCAGGATTTTCAGTACCTGCCCGTATACTCGGTAAGTGATCCCACGGCTACCTATCCGTTTGGTGGACAGTATATCCCTTTGTACAGCCCCCGCGGATATGACATAAATCTGAAGTGGGAAGAGACTACCGCCTGGAACTTCGGCCTTGATTTCGGATTCCTCAACGACCGGATCAATGGTAGTCTGGAATACTACACCCGGAATACCCGTGACCTGCTCAGCCAGGTGCCGCTGGCCATCGGTACCAACTTCACCAACGAAATCATTTCCAACGTTGGCGATATGAAGTCCAACGGCTTTGAAGCCACAGTTAACTTCAACGTACTCAATACCGACCGCCTGAACTGGACCGCAGGCGTAAACGGCACCTACAACAACTTCCGCATTACCCGGCTGAGCCTTACCGGTGAAGAGTCGGCAGGCGTACAGGTTGGTGGCATTCAGGGCGGCACGGGCAATAACATCCAGATTCACACCGCCGGCTATTCGCCCAACGCCTTTTATGTGTATCAGCAGGTATATGATCCGTCCGGCAGGCCTATTGAAGGCCTTTACGTGGACCGCAACCGCGACGGAGTGGTGAGTTCGCAGGACAGGTACCGCTATAAGGACCCTAATGCTGATGTATACTTTGGCTTCAATACCAATCTTACCTACGACAAGTGGAGCTTCGGTGCAGTATTGCGTGGCAGCCTGGGCAACTACGTATACAACAACGTGTATTCCAATGCCGCCACGCTGGCCAATATCCGTACCGAAGGTTATGTGAACAACCTGTCCAGAAATTTCCTCCAAACCGGGTTCACCGGCCGGGATCCGGAGCGGTACTTCAGCGACTACTTTGTGCAGAACGCTTCGTTTCTGCGGTTGGAAAATATCAACGCCGGTTATAATGTAGGGCAGATATTTAAAGACAAAGCCAGTCTGCGCCTGACAGCCAATATTCTCAATGCTTTTGTGATTACCCGTTATAAAGGCATTGACCCGGAGGTAACTACCACCACTTATACAGATAACAATCCGCAGGTTTCCAGTGGTATTGATAATAACTTCTATCCCCGGCCCCGTATTTACTCTCTTGGGCTTAACATAGGCTTTTAAGTGCAGTACTGGTTTCCTGCCCGGATGCCACCGGCAGGAGACCATTACCGGATTTTCCAAAAGATTGACTGATAATAAGTATATTCTTCCGATAACTATATGAAAAATTTTCTTGTCAAAGGTTTACTGGCAGCAGGTTTACTGATTTTTTCAGCCACCTCCTGTACCGATGATCTTGACCGCCTCCCTAAGTATGACTTTACTTCTGAGGTAGTTTACAGCGACTTTAATAATTACAGGAACGTGCTGGCCAAAATTTACGCGGGCCTTTCCCTCACGGGGCAACGTGGTCCGGATGGCCGTCCTGATGTGCTGGGCATCGACGAAGGTGCCTCTAATTACATCCGGCAGTTCTGGCAATTGCAGCAGGTGCCCACCGATGAAACGGTACTGGGCTGGGCGGATGCCGGTCTTCCGGAGCTGAATATGATCACCTGGACGCCGAGCAACGGCTTTATCCGGGCTATGTATAACCGTATTTTTTTCCAGATCACGCTGGCCAACGAGTTTATCCGCGAAACCAGTGATGCAAGGCTGGGCAGCCGGGGAATTACCGGTGCAGACCAGACAACGGCCCAGCTTTACCGCGCCGAAGCACGGTTTATGCGGGCACTGAGCTACCTGCACGCCCTTGACCTGTTCGGCAATGTGCCTTTCGTAACGGAAAATGATCCGGTCGGGGTGTTTTTTCCCCGGCAGATTTCCAGAGCAGAGCTGTTCAGCTACGTTGAATCCGAACTGCTTGCGGTAGAATCTCTTATGGTGGCACCCCGTCAGAACGAATATGGCCGGGCCGACCAGGCCGCTGCCTGGACGGCCCTTGCCAAGCTGTACCTCAATGCGGAAGTATACACCGGGCAGGCCCGTTACACCGATGCCGCCAATTACGCAAAGCGGGTGATTGATGCCGGTTATTCGCTGCATCCCAACTACGACCATCTGTTCCTGACCGACAACAATACGTCTCCCGAAATTATATTCGCCGTGGTATCCGACGGAACCCGTACGCAGTCTTACGGTGCCACTACTTTTCTCGTGAATGCGTCTATCGGGGGCACCATGAATGCGGCTGACTTCGGCACCAGCGGGGGCTGGGCTGGTCTGCGTACCACCCGCAACCTGGTAAATCTGTTTCCCGACATTACCGGCAGCACGGATACCCGGGCTAATTTCTTTACCAATGGCCAGCGGCTGGAGGTCAACGACTTATCCACCTTTCAGGATGGGTATGCTATCATGAAGTACAAGAACGTCAGTTCTGCCGGCCAGCGGGGTTCCGACCCGGCCGGCACGTTTGTGGATACCGATTTCCCGCTGTTCAGGCTGGCCGACGTATACCTGATGTATGCTGAAGCGGTACTGCGCGGTGGTTCCGGTGACCGGGGGCTGGCTTTGAATTACATCAATCTGATCCGTCAGCGGGCCTATGGCAACAACAGTGGTAACATCAGCAATGCCCAGCTTACCCTGAACTTTATTCTGGACGAACGGGCAAGGGAACTATACTGGGAAGCCCACCGCCGTACCGATCTGATCCGGTATGGTGTATTCACGGCCGACAATTACGTGTGGCCTTTCAAGGGCGGCGTCAGGGAAGGCCGGGGTGTAGCTGACCATTACAGGCTGTACCCGATTCCGGAGGCTGACATCATTGCAAATCCCAATCTCCGTCAGAATGACGGTTACCTCAGATAGATCAACCCTTGTCTAAAATACACTACATAAAGTCTTATATATTATGTTTCATTTAAAAACGAACAACTGGTTCAGCAGCACACTGCTTTTCGGTTTCGCCGCAATGGCAATGTTCGCCTGTAAGAAAGACGAAGACCGGGTGATCGTGTCAGCCATGACTACGCCGACTTTGTCTGTTACCAGCAATAACGTGGTATTGGACAGAGGTACTCAGCAGAACCCCGCTGTTACTTTCAACTGGACTCCGGCTAGTTTCAACTGGTCAAACGGCAATGCGCAGGCCGGGGCAATCAGGTACGTGATTCAGTTTGACACCACCAATACCTTTAGCACGCCCCGTGAGCTGGTCGGTGATGCAACGGTATCCCGTTCGCTCACTGGTGCTCAGGTAAACAGTGTAGCTACTGGATTTGGTCTGGAAGCGGAGAAGCAGAAAACCATGTATGCCAGAGTTGGTGCCCGGCTGGGGGAAAATGTCACGCCGGAATTTTCCAACATAATTACATTTGCCGTCACCCCCTACAGCGCCGACCTGCCGAAAGTTTTTGTGCCCGGCGCCCATCAGGGTTGGACGCCGGCTACTGCACCTGCACTGGTTGCGGTGACCGGGGTAAGCCAGTTTGAAGGGTTCGTCAATTTTCCGGATAATAACACAGAATTTAAAATCACCAGGCAGCCAGGCTGGGACGGTGTAGCTTATGGTGCCGGCAGCAGCGCCGGTATGTTGAGCACGGAGGGCAGCAACCTGAAAATCGCCGAAGCCGGCTACTACCTGCTCAAAGTAAACACTGCCACCCTCACCTGGACCGCCACCCGGACCGCGTGGGGCGTAATCGGGGATGCTACCGCCGATGGATGGAACTCCGATCAGGACCTGACGTACGATCCGGCGGAGAAAATCTGGAAAGCTACCCTTAACCTCACTGCCGGCGAACTCAAGTTCCGCGCCAATGACGCCTGGGACCTCAACTTCGGCCGGGGCACAGGCAACAATACCTTGAGCCTTGGCGGGCCCAACATTCCGGTAGGTGCCGCGGGCCGCTACGATGTAATCCTTAACCTGAGTGATGCCGCGGGTTACACCTATCAGTTGCGTAAGCTCTGATCCGGCTGAGGTATCTGTTTGTATAAAATCCGGCAAGAAATCGCCGGATTTTTTTGTGCCGGTTCAAATGGCGCACCTGTCACTTGTGCTCCGGAATTGTGACCTGTGTGACCGGGCAGGTCACATCGGGTGCAGGGCAGGTTTGGTTTCCCGCAGCAAAGGGGTTCCCGCAGATTTACGCGGATTAGGGCGCAGAGGGGCGCTGATTTTGTCTTCACCTGCGAGAAGCTGCGGTTCAATCCGCGTAAACGCGCCTGCCGGCTGGCAGGTCTGGGGGAAACTGAACTTGTCCTGCACCCAATCAAAGATACTCCGGGTGGATTATCGCTGCCGGCCGTCAGAACAAGTTATTTCCTTCTGCACCGCCTTCATCTGCTGACCAGCGGTGCGACTTTTCCAGCCTCATATTACAAACTTTGTTTATGCAGGCTCCAGACAAATCGGCGCAGAAAAATTTTCTGTGTTTTCAAACAATTTTTATTATTTATAGAAGGCGTCACGACCTTTAGGAAAAGTAGGGATGCCATCGCTCAAAGCGATGGCATCCCTTGCGGTCCGGTTTCCGACAAGTTATGTCGCGCTCTATATATGGCTGAATGATTATATGGTTGTATGGCTACTGCACCAACCAAGGGGTGTCAGTTTGTACTGATTCAGGCATCTGTATGTGATATGAGCGGGTTGAATGAACTGCGTCATTGCGGGGAATCAGGGCTGGTTTTCAGGGTCGGCATGAGGAAGCAACCTCACCCGGAGCTTTGGCGGCTCTCCGGCTGAGGTTGCTTCGTCGCCCTGCCCGCTTCACAACCCCGCTCCTCGCAATGACGCCCTTCACATACAGGCGTCCACGCCTGAACTACCTGCCCCGGAGGCAGCCATACCGGTATTTTGAGAAAGTCCTGTTGATATTTAAAATTTCGCAGTTACTTTTCCGTATAACACTCAATCAGCGTTTCCCCGAAAAGTGTCAATGCCATGAACCATCAGGAATCCGGAAACCGGCAGGCAATTCCCCGTGAACCTGCCTTTCCCTTCTGCGACCTGCCGCCGTCGGAACGGCTCACGTACCAGCTGCTGACCACGGACAACTACCACCGGCTGCACCAGCTGTTCCGCAACGACCTGAACGGATTTGTGGATGAACGCTTTAAGGTAATGTCGGAGCTGGAGCATTATGTGAACTATCAGATGGAGTTTGCCCGCTACTCCACCCGGCGCGGCGGATGCGACTGGCTTTTTATCAGGGACAACCACTACGCCGGGGTGCTGCACCTCTACGACCTCTCCCGCGAACAGACCGCAGACCGCCACCGACGGTGTACGATTGGTTTTGCAACTGCCGGTGCTTTCCGGCGGCACGGCCTTACCCGCGAAGCTGTCCTTCACCTGGTCGGGTACCTGTTCAGTTCCTTTGACATGAAGCAGATCCTGTCGTATACGCGCAAAGACAACCTGGCGGCCATCGGCCTGCTGGAAGGGCTGGGATTCACCGGGTACGAACCCGACCACTGGTGGGAAGATTTACAGCCCGGCTACCGGTACTTTCACCTGCTCAGGGAGCAATCCGGGAAAATATAGACTGCATTCTGGCCGGCTGGCCTTCAGACACCTTCACATCATCGGCAGTTTGATTTTGCACAGGTTTCATTTCTGAATACCCGGTAAAGGATGTTTTGAGGTGTTTCCCCGTAACCTCCTCAGGTAGTTATTCTGAAGGAATCTTCGCAGCGTAAACCGTTGAAGTCTTCAATCCCGGTCCATAATCCCCTGCCGCAGAATCAGTAAAGCAGCTAATCACTTGTCTGGCTAAATTTCTTTGTATAAGTTTAATCTGTTTAGAACTAGTCTAATTAAAAACAATGGAGACCAGACCCTTCCCGCAAAAAGCCATTCTCCTCTTCCTGTCCGTGATTCTCCTGCAACCCTTTTATGCCAGTGCCCAGCCGGCCCGGGGTGTCATTGAAGGCACTATCCTGGATGAAGAGCGTAAGCCTCTGGCCGGTATTTCAGTAGGAATAGAGGGAACCGCACTGGGCAGCCCCACGGATGAAGGAGGGCACTTCGCGATCCGGAATGTAGCAGCGGGAGCGTATACGCTGGTGGCTACCGGGGTCGGCTACTCGGCTACCAAACAGAATGTGAAGGTAACCGAAAACCAGACGCTCGGTCTCCAGCTCAGACTCAATCCCGCTACTCAGGAGCTGGAAGAGATTGTGGTGCAGGCCATTGCCAGCCGGTCTTACACGGAAATGATGTCGGCTGTTGGTTCGCGTACGGCTACCCCGCTGCGCGACATCCCGCAGTCAGTGCAGGTGCTCTCAAACCAGGTGCTGCAGGACCGGCAGGTATTCCTGTTGCAGGAGTCAATCCGGAATGTAGCGGGGGTGAACCAGCATGGGGGTTACAATGATTTTGTGATGCGGGGCTTCCGGACCGGTCCGGGCAACTTTGCCCTGAACGGGCAGCGGCTGGGAGCTACGTACTATACGCCCCAGGTCACCTACCACCTGGAGCGGATCGAAATTCTCCGGGGACCAGCTTCGGTGCTGTATGGTACCGCCAATCCCGGCGGGGTGATCAATATGGTAACCAAAGCGCCGCAGAAACAGGCCCAATATAAATTGAACCTGACTTACGGCAGCTTTAACTCCCTGCGCGGCATGGGCGATGCAACCGGTAAACTTACCAAAGATGGAAAAGTGCTGTACCGGCTGATTGCCGGCTACGAAAACTCCGGGTCGTTGCAGCAGTTTCTGAGGACGAAGCATTATTTCGTCAGCCCTTCGGTTACCTTCCGGCCTACGCAGCAGACTGACCTTACCCTGACGGGCTCTTACCTGCACCAGAATCAGGAGGGCGGCGGCTGGTACAACCGCGGCATTATGGCACCGGAAGGCGACTACAATGCCCTGCCCGTCAGCTGGACGCACCACGAGCAGGAAGACAGGATACACGATTACATCGCCAACGTGCAGGTGCAGGCGGCTCACCGGTTTTCGGATCAGTTTTCACTGCACCTGCTGGGCCGGTACGCGTATTATGATTTCGGGCAGACTTACCATCACATCCGCTGGAACAGTTATGTGCCCCAGACGGGCCTCATCCGGCGGGAGTACCGGGATTTTTCCGACTACAGCCACGACTACTTCCCCAATGCCTACGGAATATACCGGCTCTCCACCGGACCGGTAAACCACACCTTGCTGGCCGGGATAGATTACGGTTTATCCAACCGGCATTACGACGCAAAATATGCCCGTACCGGCGTCCCCGGCCTCGATGTATTCAACCCGCAGTACGGCCAGGGCAATGTTGCGGCCTACATCCGGGATGGATTCAATGGTACCTATGATCAGCGGCTGCGGCTGCTGGGGGGCTATATTCAGGATCAGCTGGAAATTCTGCCCAACCTCAAGGCCGTGGCTGGCCTCCGGTACGATACCTACCTTGACCGCAATGAATCCGTTGATCGTCAGGCCAGTGTAGTTGACCCTGCCCAACCTTACGAGACCAGTCAGGATGCCTCCGATGCTACCGCGCGTGTGCCCCGTGCGGGTATTGTATGTATACCAGCCCTTTGAGCCGGTTTCGCTGTATGCCAGCTACAGCCAGTCCTTCGAGCCGCAGTATTCCAACCTGCCCGGGTCCGGCGGTCCGTTTGACCCGATGCGGGGCAAGCAGCGGGAAGCAGGCGTGAAAGGCGAAATGTTCGGCAAAAGCCTCGTGCCCGCCATTGCCTTTTATCACATCCGGCAGGTGAACATGCTGATGGCCGATCCGGTTAATCCCGAGGCGCTGATACCCGGCAGCGAGGCGACCAGCCGGGGAGCAGAATTCAGCCTCACCGGACAGGTATCGGGACTGAATGTGATTGCCAATTATGCCTACAACGAAACGCGGATCACCAAAAGTCCGGACCTGACGGCGGAAAACACGAATCCCTGGTTTGTGAATGCACCCAATCACAAGGGCAACCTGTGGGCGGTATACAGCTTTGCCGGCGGGGCGGTGAAGGGTCTGGGAATCGGAGCAGGAGTGTACGCCACCGGAAAGCGTTACGGTAACTTTCCGGGCTTCAGCGTGCCCGGCTACCGTACCTTCGATGCACTGGTCAGATACCAGCGGCAGGGGTTCACGGTTGCTGCCAATCTGTACAACCTGACCAATGAACGGTATATTCTGGCCACCTTCAACAACCGCGATTCCATTTTTCCCGGGGCGCCCCGTAATTTCCGTCTGACCGTAGGCTATACTTTCCAATAAACCCTTTGCCATGAAATCCGGGTGTAAACTGTTTCAGATCCATAGCCTGCTGGGGCTGGTTACCGGTGCCCTGCTGCTGGTCATCAGTCTTTCAGGGGCCGTTCTGGTATTTGAGAGGGAAATAGATCACGCCCTGAACCCCGACCTCCTGACTGTACCAACAGCCAGGCAGCGGCTGCCGCTTAACCATTTGTATGAACAGACGGTGAAGAGCTACCCCCGGGCGGAGTCAGTCCGCTTCCGGCGGCTTCCCCAGGAGCGGGGGGAGGCCCCCGAAATGAACGTGGCGCAGGAGGGCCGGTATCTGCTGGTGTACCTCAATCCATACACCGGTCAGGTAATCGGGCAGCGGCAACGGTATACCTTTCTGATTGACTGGCTGCTGCGCCTGCATTACAGCTTGTTTATGGGCACTCCGGGAGAAATTGTCGTGGCCCTGCTGGCGGTAGCCCTGATGGGTTCCATGGCAACGGGGCTGATCATTTACCGGAAATACCTGCTGAAAGTACTCCTTTTCCGGGTGCCGCTGGTGGGCAAAAACTGGCGGGTTCTTTCCTCGGGGCTGCACCGGATCGTGGGGGTGTGGTCGCTCCTTTTCAACCTGCTCATTGCCATCACCGGATTCTACATGCTTTACCCGGTATTTACGCCCGCCCATTACCGGCAAGAGGAACCAGAGCCGGTAACGAGGCCCTTTACCCTGTCGCTTTCGCTGGACGAACTGATTGCCGCAAGCCACCGGGCCATTCCGGGGTTTATGCCCCGCAGTATCAGCCTGCCTGCCCGGGCGGATGGTTTGATTGATATTTACGGCAGTGTACCCGGTTACCTGCTGCTGAACCCCTACGGTAATCAGGTAACTTTCGATGCCGTTACCGGATCAGTAAGGGAAGTGTATGACCTCCGGCGGCAATCCTTCCTGACGCAGCTGGAAAGCGCCTCGGGGCCGCTGCATTTCGGGTATTACGGTGGGACAACCGTCAAAATTCTTTACGCCCTGCTGGGGCTCACACCGGCTTTTTTGTCGTTGACGGGTGGGTTGTTGTGGTGGCGGCGGAAGCGACCCAAAGCCCCCGCTGCCCGCCGGACGAAGGGGCAACAGGTCAGCCCGCAGGATACTGGCCGCAGACGTCTTCCGGCGCTACGGCCCGGGGAGGAAAAACGGCCGTTGGCTGGATAAGCTATCGACTGCATTGCAGGCGGCAGGCAGCCGGGCACGTTCCGGTTGCAGCAGTTCGTTTTGGCCGGCCGGGAACCGGATCAGGGGAGAACCGGAGAAAGGCAAGTTGACAGAAAATTCCGCCGGAACAAAAAGGCCCTTCAGTCCCCTTTGCAGGGCGTGTGGCTGAATTTGCATGATCCGGCATTTGGGGCCTATCTTCGGGCAAAATTGCGCAGCATGATTTTATTGCTCTGGATTGTTTTATTCGTCATCAGTCTGGTTGTACTCATTACGGCGGCCCGCTACTTCACCCGTTCAGCCGAAATCATCGGACTGACCCTCGGCATGTCTTCCTTTGCGACCGGCGTCATTATTGTCGCATTGGGCACCTCAGGTTCAACTACCGGTTCCCTCTTCCAGGCAATTCAAAGCATTCCCCAGGAAAAGCAGTAACTTTTATTGTACACTTTTTTGCCCGCTTTCCTGTTATATTGCCAAAAATCCCGATCTGATGGAAATAGTTATCTCCGCCAAAAACAAAGCTGCTGCGGCACAAGCCCTCGAACGGCTGAAAGGTATTGAGGGTATTACGATCAAAAAGTCCACTCCTGCCAAAGCCGAAAAACTCTCGCCGGTAATGGCTGATCTGAAAGCATCCCTGAAAGAAGTAAAAGAGTACCGGGAAGGCAAAACTAAACTCAAACCAGCCCGTCAACTGTCAGCCAAGAAGTAAGGAATGCCCAATGTAGTCCTTACCACCGCCCGTTTTGACCGGAAGTATAAACGGTTCTCCAGAAAATATAAGGAATTGGACCATGACTTTGAGAAATTGCTGAATCAACCGGAGGACCAACCCGAATCCGGAGAAAGCCTCGGTGCTAATCTTTTTAAAGTCCGGATGGCCAGTGCCAGCAAAGGGCAAGGCAAAAGCGGCGGTTTCAGAGTAATTACTTTCTTGCGGCGACCGGATAAAAACGGATCAGAAATCATTTTGCTTACCATTTACGGCAAATCTGAGGAATCCACTATCAAAAAGGATATACTACTCGAATGGGTGAAAGAATTATGACACCAGTAGCTATTTTTGTCCGTGTATTCTCCCAAAAACAGGATTACCAGCGGCAGATTTCCGATTTGCCTGAACTGGCTGACCGGGGGTAGGGCTGTCAGGTAACAACTACCATTACTGCCAAAATCTCAACTCTGAAAAAAGGCACCTGACACACCGGTTAGGAAGAACCTGGGACGCTGGCCCGCTCGGGCAGAATCAGAAAGGTGCTGACTACGGAGATATCCCGGCCTGGCTGCGACACATTGGAAAACCCGGAGCGGCTAAAAGGGTATAATTCCGTCCGTTTCCCTGCACTCCGGCTACACTGCTAACGCAGGTGTCAAAACAAAAAACCACCTGATTTTTGAATTTAAGCGATTTTTCCATTGAGCCCACTGCCGGACCCGAACCGGCGACCTACGCATTACGAATGCGTTGCTCTACCAACTGAGCCAAGAGGGCTGATGGGGCTGCAAAAGTAAAAAAATTGCCTATTTTCGCAAAAATCGTATCTTGTCCGATCACCTGAAGGCCCGGCTGCACGGATCGGCGGACCCTGGGGTCCGGATACGGTATCACGCTTTATGCGCCGCTGCCTGTGGCCTGATTGTACTATCCCGTCTGGTATAAACCTCTTTCAGGTCGCCAATCCGGTTGCCAGATCAGGTTTCGGGTGCTGCGTACGCCGGGACCAGACCCGGCACCGGTACTATTGTCCAACTCAACCGACTACGCACAATGGAGTTCATGTCTGAAAAGGAACGTTTGCGGAAAACGTTTAACAACACGGGCTGGAAGAAGTGGGGTCCCTACCTCTCCGAGCGGCAGTGGGGCACCGTACGCGAAGACTACAGCGAACATGGCGATGCCTGGCAATATTTCACGTTTGATGATGCCCGCAGCCGTGTCTACCGCTGGGGAGAAGACGGCATCGGCGGCATTTCGGATACCAAGCAGCGGATCTGCATTGCCCACGCCTTCTGGAACGGCAAAGACCCCTTTATCAAGGAAAGACTGTTTGGTCTCACCAACGGGGAGGGCAATCACGGCGAAGATGTAAAGGAGTATTATTACTACCTCGACAGCACGCCAACGCATTCCTACATGAAGATGCTGTACAAGTATCCCCAGAACGAATTTCCCTACCAGGAACTGCGCACCGAAAATGCCCGGCGGACCAAATACGAAGGGGAGTACGAACTGATGGATACCGGCATCTTTGAGAATAATGAGTATTTCGACATTTTCATTGAGTACGCCAAAGCGTCTGAAGAGGATATTCTGATGCAGGTGACGGTTATCAACCGGTCCGCTCAGAAAGCCACCCTTGATGTGATGCCTTCCTTCTGGTTCCGGAACACCTGGTACTGGGGTTATGAAGATCAGTCAAGTGTACCGGCTATTTATGCCACGGCCAACCCCTGCCTGCGCATGGAGCACCAGGAGGTAGGCAATTATTACCTGTTTTACGAAGGAATGCCGGAGTTGCTTTTCTGCGAAAATGAAACCAACCGCAGCAAATTATTCGGCCAGCCCGACCAGACCAAGTACCCCAAAGACGGCATCAACGACTACGTCATCACCGGCAACAAGGCGCTGGTGAACCCGGAACTGCGGGGCACAAAAGCCTCCCTGCGCTACAAACTGACCGTGAAGCCGGGTGCCCCGTTTATTCTCCGGTTCCGGATGAGCAGCCGCTACCTGGAGAGTCCATTCATCAATTTTAATGATATAATGGGGCAGCGGGTGGCGGAGGCCGATGAGTTCTACCGGGAGATACAGGCAAAGGTGACTGACCCCGACCTGCGCCGGGTGCAGCGTCAGGCGTACGGGGGCATGCTGTGGAACAAGCAGTATTACAACTACAACGTAGATCAGTGGATGCGCGGCGACCCGGCCTCTCCGCCTCCCGCCGAAAGCCGCAGGCACATCCGTAATACCCACTGGCGGCACCTGCACAACTCCAACGTGATCTCCATGCCCGACAAGTGGGAGTATCCCTGGTACGCGGCATGGGACCTTGCTTTTCACTGTGTTGCACTTGCCAAGGTGGATGCTGAATTTGCCAAGCGGCAGCTGATCATTCTGCTGCGGGAATATTATATGCATCCCAACGGACAGATTCCGGCGTACGAGTGGAACTTCGGTGATGTGAACCCACCCGTACATGCCTGGGGTGCCTGGAAAGTGTATTGTATCGACAAACAAAACAGTGGCGGCAAGGGCGACGTGGATTTTCTGGCCACGGTGTTCCATAAGCTGCTGATGAACTTCACCTGGTGGGTCAACCAGAAGGACCGCGAAGGCAACAATCTCTTTGAGGGCGGCTTCCTCGGAATGGACAACATCGGGGTCTTTGACCGTAGCCACCCGCTGCCCACCGGCGGCTACATCGAACAGGCCGACGGTTCGAGCTGGATGGCCATGTATTCGCTCAATATGATGCGGATCGCCATCGAACTGGCCCGGCAGAACTCTACCTACGAGGAGATGGCTTCCAAATTCTTCGAACACTTTCTTGCCATTTCCAAAGCCATCCGCAATATCAGTGAGGAAGAAATTGACCTCTGGGACCCGATTGATGAATTTTACTACGACGCCCTGCGTCTGCCCAACGGCCAGCCCAGCGTACTGCTGAAGGTGCGTTCGCTGGTGAGCCTTACGCCGCTGTTTGCAGTGGAGGTGCTTACGCCGGATCTGATCGAAAACCTGCCTGACTTTACGCGGCGGCTGGAATGGGTGCTGAAAAACCGCCCTGACCTTGCCCGCATGATCTCCCGCTGGCACGAGCCCGGCAAGGGCGAAAACCGCATGCTTTCCCTGGTGCGCATTCACCGCATGAAATGTACGCTGCGGCGCATGCTCGACGAAACCGAGTTTCTGTCGGAATACGGCATCCGGTCACTCTCCCGGTACCACTACGAACATCCGTACGTATACGGGCTCAACGGCATGGCGTACACGGTAAAATACAATCCCGGCGAGTCGGATTCGTCCTTTTTCGGAGGTAATTCCAATTGGCGCGGCCCGATCTGGTTTCCGGTCAATTACCTGATTGTGGAGTCGCTGCACAAGTTCTACGAATATTACGGGGATGAATTCACGCTGGAATACCCCACCAGTTCGGGGCGGCTGATGAACCTGAAGCAGATTGCGGAAGAACTGTCGGGACGGCTGGTCAAGATCTTCCGGCTGAACGAAAAAGGCGAAAGGCCCTGCTTCGGGGATGATCCGAAGTTCCAGCACGATCCGCACTTCAAAGACCATATTCTGTTCTGCGAATACTTTCACGGCGAGTCGGGCAAGGGCCTGGGCGCCTCGCACCAGACCGGCTGGACCGGCCTGATCATCGACCTGATCGAACGGTGCGAATCCGGCAGTACCCTGAAGGCAGAACCGGCAAGCATGGGAATCGGAGAATCTCCGCAGCAGGCGGGGGCTGCATTGTAGCTGTCTGAATCAGGTGTCTGAACCCTGATTTGCGGGATTTGAGGATTAACGGGATGTCGGGGAATGGGTAAAAAAAGTCACACTTGCAAGAAACCTGAACGGGAGGGATGGCATCCCTGCATGTGAAGGGCGTCATTGCGAGGAGCTGGGTTGAAAAGCGGGGAGGGCGACGAAGCAACCTCACCCGGAGTTTTGGTGGTTCTCCGGGTGAGGTTGCTTCGTCGTGCCGGCCCTGAAAACCAGCCTTGATTCCCCGCAATGACGCACATCATACATCCGCGGATCACCTACACATCTCTCCCGGTCCTGAAGGTGAGGTCGCGTCCGTAATCATGTAAATCCTTTAATCTTGTAAATCAGGGTTCAGACAAGGTTCAGACGACCTCCACCAGCGGCTTACCGGCTTCGGGCGTTCTCAGACAGCCCACTGTTTCCAGGTTATACCCCTGCGCCTGCATTACGCCTTCAAATTCCGTTACTGATCCTTCCTCCACGGCAATCAGCAGGCCGCCGCTGGTCTGGGGGTCCGCCAGAATGGCCTTCTGGTAATCGGTCACCGGACCAATTTTAGCGCCGTAGCTATCCCAGTTGCGGTTGGTACCACCCGGGATTGATTTCTGAGCAAGGTAGGTGTCCAGCACCGGTATTCTGGGCACCTTTCCAAATTCTACCACCGCCTGCAGGCCGCTCCCTTCGCACATCTCCGTCAGGTGGCCGAGCAGCCCGAATCCGGTTACGTCGGTGAGGGCCGTAACGTAGGGCAAAGTGCCCAGCAAAGCGCCTACGCGGTTGAGCTTTACCATCAGGTCGCGGGCTATGGTGCTGTGTTCGGGCCGGAGAATGCCTTTTTTCTGGGCGGTGGTGAGTATGCCCACGCCCAGCGGCTTGGTCAGGTACAGCCGGCAACCCGGAGTAGCCGTACAGTTTTGCTTCAGGTTTTCCGTTTTTACTTTCCCCGTTACGGCCAGCCCGAAAATCGGCTCCGGACTGTCAATGCTGTGGCCGCCGGCCAGCGGGATGCCGGCTTCGGCGCAGGTAGCGCGGCTACCTTCCAGTATCCGCCGGGCTACCTCCGGCGGCAACTTGTCAATCGGGAAGCCGAGAATGGCAATGGCCATCACCGGTTCGCCGCCCATGGCGTACACGTCGCTGATGGCGTTGGTGGAGGCGATGCGGCCGAAGTCAAAGGCATCATCCACGATGGGCATAAAAAAGTCGGTAGTGCTGATAATCGCCCGCATTTCCCGTCCAGCACGGCGGCGTCGTCTTTGGTATCGTTGCCGACCAGCAGGCCGAAAGAAAACTTTTACCGCATCCGTTTTCAGGATGGTGTCCAGTACTTTGGGGAGATATTTTGCAACCGCAACCCGCCCCGTGGCTGTACTGCGTGAGGCGGATCGGGTCGTTGTTCGTTGTCCGTTGTTCGGGTGATACAATTCCGTAATCCGGAATTAGTCATTCGTAGTTAATAAAGGTTCGTACTGAGTCCAGGCTGCCGTCGTTGGGCGCAGGCTTCGTGGTTCAGAATACGGGTCATCAGGTTGTACAGGTGAATGTTCAGGGAAAACTCAGCGGTACGCCCTGTTTAAAGCCGGTCGCGGGCAATGAACACAGACCGCATACTGGCTGTCTGGTTATCGTAACCGTGGTTGCCCTGTTGAAGTCATCTTTGTTCTTTTCAATAAAGCCCGTGAAGAAATGTGCCAGGTATCCCCGGCCACGCACACGATGGGGGCAATGCGGCGGTGGTTCTGGTAATGGTACCGGGCCTGAATCTGGCTTTTGCGGTACACCTTCATGTGCGGGTGATGCTCTTCCTGCAGGCTCCGGTACACGATTTCTTCGCGGCCCGGCTTGGGCCAGATGCCCGTTACCACGCCCCAGTTTACCCGTTCCACGTCGTCCATGTTCACAAAATCATCCAGGTAGGTAATCCGTTGCAGGCTGGTGGGCGACATCCCATGGTCCGACACGATGATGATATTAATTTTATCAAAGATATTCCTCCGCTCCAGCCCTGCGATCAGGTGTCCGATCACGCTGTCGGCAGCCGCAATGGACCTGACCACCTCCGGCGAACCGGGGCCGTGTTCGTGGCCCTGGTGGTCCACGTCGCTGAAGTAAAGGGTAAGGAGTGTCGGCCGCCTTGCTGCTGGCTGGCTCAGCCAGTTCAGCACGGTATCCACCCGGGCCGGATAAGAAACCTTACCGTCGTAGGGTTTCCAGTACGACGGACGGACGCCGCCAATTTCGGCTTCGGTGCCGGGCCAGAAGAAAGTAGCTGCCTTCTGCCCCTGCTTCTCAGCCGTGATCCAGATGGGCTCTCCGCCCCACCAGCGGCCGTTACTTACCTCGTTGCGGTTGCCCATCGAAAAGCTGGCCTTGTATTCCGGGTCGTACATGGAGTTGTTGATAATGCCGTGGTTTTCGGCGTACAGACCCGTTACAATGGAGTAGTGGTTGGGGAATGTCATGCTGGGGAAAATGGGTGTCATCCATTTTGCCTTCACGCCCTCCCGGGCCAGCCGGTCAAGGTTGGGAGTGGGGGCTTTTTCAAAATAATCGGACCGGAAGCCGTCCAGAGAAATGAGCAGCAGGGTGGGCTGAAGGTCTTTGACTGGGCGACTGGAGGTGTTGGGTTGAGGTGTGCAGCCGAGAAGGAGTAGCAGTATGGAAATAGCAGAACGTTTCATGCTCTGCATAATACGTCATTTGCTCAGAATGTTTTGGTGAGAAAATAAATTTCTGACCTGACGGTAACTTCATCGGGAATAAGGAGGCTGGAGAAGGAGAGTCGTGATCTTGCCTGATTATTTGCCGGGCAGGAGTACAGGAACAAAGCACTTTTCCCATTTTACCTTACACGGAACCAAAATCCGGAGTTGTACGATCTGCTCCCGGAGAGGGAGTTTTTCCTCTGACTTTCCCGGTCAGGAAAGGTTGCTGATAAAGTAGAATTATATCCGGGAAAAATTGTTCATTCTTTATTTTACTCTGTAATATGACATTGTCCACTAAAAAAACAAAATTTTAAGATTATCATTACTTTAATTTTAAGGTTGTCGTTTAGTGATAATTTAACATTTGACCGTTCGGCAGGCCCCGGCAAACCCCGTAGATTTGCGCGTAATTTTAAACGATGCTTTGTCTGTCTTCACAGCAATTTACGCTTCCCGGCACCAACTATTACTGCTCTTCCGGCACCATCCCCGCTGCCTTTGTTTATTTCAACCCAACAAATTCATGATTTCCCGGGAGCATGTTCAAAACCACAAAAAAGGAAACCAGCGCCATAACTTCAGATTATACTATACAATGAAAAAGCACTGTATTCTATTCTTAAACCAATCCATTATGTTAAAGCAAACTTTACTAACCTTTATCCTGATCACCATCCTGTCGGCTTTCGGGGCGCAGGTAATGGCGCAAGGGGTAACCACTGCCGCAATCAACGGCAAAGTTTCTGATGAAAAAGGGGAGGGACTTCCAGGTGCAACGGTTGTAGCCGTGCATACACCCTCAGGAACGCAGTATGCTACCGCAACCCGCGCCGATGGACGTTATAACTTTCCTAACGTGCGGGTGGGAGGACCTTATTCGGTTACTGTAACATTTATAGGGTATCAAGACAAAAAGGCAGATGGTATCAATCTTGCCTTGGGCCAGGATTACACACTGAATCTGCAATTGCAGGAGGGAAGCGTTCAACTCGAAGAAATCACGGTAAGTGGCCAGGGTAACCAGATTATGAACTCCGACCGCACCGGTGCCGCTACCAACGTTTCCAATCAGACCATTCAGGCCACACCTACCCTTTCCCGTGGATTAAGAGACTTCACACGGCTGAGTCCACTGGCAAATACCTCCGGCAACGGTACATCTTTTGCCGGTACCAACAACCGATTCAATCAGTTCGCTATCGATGGAATCGTAAATAATGATGTGTTTGGTCTGGCAGGCTCAGGCACCAATGGCGGTCAGACGGGTATTGAGCCGGTCAGTCTGGACGCAATCGAAGAATTTCAGATTAATATTGCCCCGTATGACGTACGTCAGGGTGGTTTTACGGGCGGTGGTGTAAATGCAGTTACCCGGAGTGGAACCAATAAGTTTCAGGGTTCTGTCTACTACTTTGGCAATAACGAAAATCTGGTTGGGCGCAGCAACCCGCGTACCGGTGAACGCCAGCCTTATTCTGATTACCGGGACTACCAGACAGGATTCCGGATAGGTGGTCCGATCATCAAAAATAAGGTTTTCTTCTTCCTCAACGGAGAGATTACCCGCCAGCGTACTCCGCTGGCCAACGAGCCGGGTTCTGCCCTGTCGAACATTACAATAGATGAAGTAAACCGCGTGCTGGCTGTAGTGCAGCGAACAGCTCCTGGCTATGCCCCCGGATCATTTCTGGCAATTGATGACGAAACGAACAGTAACAAAGTATTAGGTCGGATAGACTGGAATATAAACACTAACCACAAACTGACGCTACGCCACAGTTATACATATGGCGAGAATATCGACAACACCCGCACTCCGAACCGTCTGGCGTTTTACAACAATGGACAATTCTTTCCGAGTACTACCAATTCTACCGGTTTAGAACTTAACAGTACCTTTTCAAAGGCTTCCAACCGCCTGCTGCTGGGCTATACCCGCGTACGCGATGACCGCGATATATTGGGTGATCCCTTTCCATTTATCACTGTAAACATTGGCAACGGCCGCAGCATCGTACTAGGCAGTGAAAACTCTTCGGTAGCGAACCGGCTGGATCAGGATATATTCAGTATCACCAATGATTTCAGCCTGTACCGGGGAAAACATACAATCACCATCGGCACGAACAACGAGTTTTATTCTTTCTACAATCTGTTCGTGCAGAATATCTACGGCAACTACACGTACCGGAGCCTTGCCGACTTTGAAACGATTGACACACCAGGTGAGATAGCGCCTACTCAATACCAGATCGGCTATTCTTTCCAGACAGACGATGATCCCAGCCAGAACCGGGGAGCAGCCGAATTCAATGCCATGCAGCTTGGCCTCTACGTCCAGGATGAATACAAGGCTACCGAAAACCTCAAAATTACGGCAGGAATCAGGGTGGATTTGCCTGTGTTCACTGATACACCGGGAGCTAACCCAGCATTTAACCAGGCTTATGCCGGCGCGGGTGTCGCAACGGGAGTGATGCCCAAGAGCAGACTTCTGTTTGCTCCCCGGATCGGTTTCAATTGGGACGTTCTGGGTGACAGAAGCTTGCAGGTGCGGGGTGGTACCGGTTTGTTCACCGGTCGTGTACCTTTCGTCTGGATTTCCAACCAGTTTACAAACAATGGTCAGTTGAACGGCACGTATCAGGTCGGTAATTCTGCTGCCAGTGCAAATCCCCTTACCGATCCGGTCGGCCTACGGTTCTCCGCTGATCCCTTCAACCAACCGAGAGCTGAAGAATTGCGCGGACCAAACGGCCAGCCTAAAATTGCAGGCCGCGGAGCCATCAACGTGGTGGATCCGAACCTGAGATTCCCGCAGGTATTTCGTACCAACTTGGCAGTGGATAAAGCATTGCCATGGGGGCTTGCGGCAACATTGGAAGGTATCTTCTCAAAGACCTACAATAACGTAAATTTTACAAACCTCAACCGGCAGGTAAACCCTGATTTTGCTTTTGAAGGTTCCGACAATAGACCACGTTACTTTAACGGCAGGTTAGATGCTAACTTCGAAGAAATTGTTTTATTCCGGAATACCAACCAAGGCTATTCTTACAACCTCGTAGCCCAGTTACAGAAGCAGTTTGACAAAAACTTCCAAGGTTCAATTGCCTATACTTTCGGAGAGTCTAAAGATCTGAACTCCGGAACCTCCAGTGTTGCCTACTCCAACTGGCGGTTTGTCAATACGGTGAGGGGAAACAACGATCTGGACTTGACTTATTCGAACTTCGATGTCCGCCACCGCGTGGTGGGTCTGGTAAGTTACCGTAAGGAGTACCTGAAAGGATCAGCTACCCAAATATCGTTGTTTTACAATGGACAATCAGGTCAGCCCCTGTCTTACATCTACAATGGTGATCTTAACAACGATCAGACAAATAATGACCTGATCTATGTTCCTGGAAGTATAGCGGATAT
>JAUJMU010000012.1:0-135617 GCA_030446715.1 Cytophagales bacterium
TATTGCCCATAACGCTCCTGCAAAAACCGGTGTCTATCATCGCCAGAAGTGTACCCTACTGCCCGAACTGTGGCAAACGGTTTCAAGCTTGCAGCGGCGGTATCAACCGTTGTCGGTGGCGAGCTGAACCATTACGAGTCCCCCTTTGGCGGCGAGCTCCACGGCAAGCGGGTCCGGGTAGCCGCCGGTGTAGCGAACCTCCTGCTTTACTACGAAAGGGGGGATGCCTCTAAGCTTCAGCCGCAGCATGTACAGAAGATCAGATTAATTTTAACTCGTCTGGACGCAGCTACTGGCGCTGAAATGATGAAAGTACCTGGCTACGATCTGCACAAGCTATCCGGAGATTTAAAAGATTTCTGGTCAGTGAAAGTGAATAAAAATTTTCGAATTATATTCCGCTTCGATGGCGAAAATGCCGTTGATGTAGATTATCTGGACTATCATTAGGAGAACAAAACAATGGCAATGTTTAACCCTGCCCATCCGGGCGAATTGATCCGCGAGACTATTGAGGGCCTACGCGAAGAAACTGGACAGAAGCTAACGGTTGAAGAAGTAGCCCAAGGATTGGGTATTACCCGTAAAACTCTGTCCGGCATTATCAATGGCAGGCAAGGTATTACGCCAGAAATGGCGTTACGCTTAGAAGCTGCCTTTGGCAATACAACAGCAGAATTTTGGCTAAGAGTGCAGGAGAATTATGAATTGGCTCAGGCACGGCAAAAAGTGAATACGGCTAATGTACGCGTGTTTTGGAGACCTGCTATATCATCTTAATAAGCTTGGATGATTGAAAAAATCGGGGCTTCGCCCAAACATCTGCCGCTTTGCCAGGGAAAGAAAAATATACTATTCTAATTCATGCTCTAGCCCGAAATCATCCCGCTTTAAGTTTTCAAAAGCTTCCCGTATGCGCCTATCTTTTTCGCTCTCCTGTTGTTTAGGCGGCTGATTTTCTTTGAACTGCTGGCGCTTTTCCTCTTTTGACTGTTCCGGCTTTTGTTTCTGACTGACGTCCTGAAAATTATCATTGGCCGCTTGGCTCCGTTCCTGTCTTCCACTGGCAGTGGTGCGCTCTGTTTCCTGCTCCCTGGTTACGTCTCGGAAATTGTCATTTGCTGCTCTAGCTGTAGCCCTGTGTCGCTCCTGTCCTTTTTCTCTTTCCCTGGCAAAAGCTTGTCTTTCATTTTGCGAAGTCGTGCGATAGCTGCCGGACAAAATCAAGTTTCTGTCCGTCTGGTGTTCTAACGGTATAGGCCCGGCGCTCACCCTTTGCGATTAAATAGCCTTGCTCATAGGCCCGCTTTATAAAATCCTGTGCATCTATGCTGTTATACCAAAAACCTGTCAGGGTGTGCTTAATATCCTTTGGCTGCAATGTCCTTCTACATCTAAAAAGCAAACGACAGGGCTCTTGCTTTGATCCCTGCCACCTTTAGTAAACTTAAATAGATGAGGATTTTCTAGCTGATCAGGCAGAATAGTCCTTTTCGATGTCTCTGCCTGGGCCTCCTGACCAGTATTGAAGATTAAAATACTACAAAACAGAAAAGCCAAAAGGGCTATAATCATTATTTTTCTCATTCTTTATTTCACTAACCACTATTTTTCACCTGATTCCGCTCTTCGGCCGCTCCACCAGCCTGAGCATTTCTCTCACCACGTCGTCGGGTGTGATGCCGTCGGCGTCGGCCCTGAAGTTGATCAGGACGCGGTGGCGGAGTACGGGCAGGGCCATGGTCTGGAGGTCTTCCATCGTGACGGCGAAGCGGCCTTTGATCAGGGCCCGGGCTTTGGCCGTCAGAATCAGCGCCTGCCCGGCGCGCGGACCGGCACCCCAGCGAACCCATTCCTTCACGTAGTCCAGCGGCGTTTCGGCCGGACGCGTGGACCGCACCAGCCGCGTCACGTACCGGATCAGATCGTCACTGACCGTCACCTCGCGCACCAGCCCCTGCAAGGCCACGATTTCTTGTCCGCCGATGACGGGGTTTACTTTGGCCCGGCGGCTGCCGGTGGTATTGGACAAAACCTCGAATTCCTCCTGTTCGGAGGGATAAAATATCCTGATGTACAGCAGGAAGCGGTCCAGTTGTGCCTCGGGCAGGGGATAAGTACCGGCCTGTTCAATGGGGTTCTGGGTGGCGAGAATGAAGAAAGGTTTTCCGAGGTCGTAGGTCTGGCCGGCGTAGGTTACCGAAAACTCCTGCATGGCCTCCAGCAGCGCAGCCTGCGTTTTAGGCGGCGTCCGGTTGATTTCGTCGGCCAGCACAATGTTGGCAAACAGCGGCCCCCGGTTGAACTTAAAGAAACGTTTGCCCGTAGCGTGATCTTCTTCCAGAATTTCGGTACCGATAATATCCGTCGGCATCAGGTCGGGCGTGAACTGGATGCGTTGAAACGACAAGTCCAGCGCCTGCGACAACGTGCGGACCATCAGCGTCTTGGCCAGACCCGGCACGCCTTCCAGCAGGCAATGGCCGCCGGCAAGGAAAGCGACCAGCATTTCTTCGACGGTAGTGGTCTGGCCTACAATGACTTTGGCAATTTCGGCCTGCAGGCGGGACAGTTTGGCGAGGAGATCTTTTACAGAAGCTTCGGTCAGGGTTTCGGGCTGCATTGGTGGTGATTAAACCCAAAACTTACGCATTTTCGGGTGGAGTGGTGGCAGAGAATGGACTAAATGCACGTTTAAATAGATAAACGGCGTCCAAAAGGCCGGATACGCCACGCCTTTTGTGGTAACTTTTGCGTTTCTTACGGTTATTTCCTGCCGAAAATTCTTTTTCATGCCACTTACCTGTCAGAAACACCTGTTCTCCCTCGACGAAACGGTTCATTACCTCAACTGCTCCTACATGTCGCCGCTGCTCCGGTCGGTGGAAACGGCGGGGCTGGAAGGAGTAGCCGCCAAACGCAACCCGTTCCGGATTCCGCCGGATGGCTTTTTCAGCGGTGCGGCCCGGCTCAAACCGCTCTTCGCACAACTGGTGAACACCCAACCGGACCGGATTGCCCTTATTCCTTCGGTTGCCTACGGAATGGGCATCGTGGCCCGTAACCTGAAAGCCAGCCGGGGCGGGCAGATTGTTGCCATTCACGAAGATTTCCCCAGCAATGTGTATCCGTGGCGTAGGGTTGCGGAGGAAAAAGGCTTGCACATCCGGACCGTAGCGCCGCCGGAAGGCACTGACGGGCGGGGTGAAAAGTGGAACCAAGCCATTCTGGAGGCTATCTCGCCCGGGACGGCAATGGTAGCCCTGCCGCACGTACACTGGGCCGATGGTACCCGGTTTGATCTGGAGGCGGTCGGGAAACGGGCAAAGGAAGTCGGTGCGATTCTGGTCGTGGACGGTACGCAGTCGGTCGGCGCTTTGCTCATTGATGTGCAGCAATGCCGGATCGATGCGCTGGTGTGCGGCGGCTACAAATGGCTGATGGGGCCTTACTCGCTGGGTGTGGCGTATTTGGGTGAGTATTTCGACAACGGCATTCCGCTGGAAGAGAGCTGGATGAACCGCCAGGGCAGCGAAGATTTCCGGCGGCTGGTGGAATACGAACCGGGCTACCGCCTCGGTGCAGCGCGGTACGACGTAGGCGAACACAGCAACTTTATTCTGTTGCCCATGCTCACGGCGGCTCTGGAGCAGATTTTAGAATGGAAACCGGCAAGTATTCAGGCGTATTGTCGTCAGCTCACGGCTCCGCTTATTCATTATCTTCTTGAAAGAGGCTACTGGGTTGAAGATTCCGGATGGCGGGGTGAACACCTGCTGGGCCTCCGGCTGCCGGCCGGCGCCGATATGGCAACCTTACAGGAAATGCTGGCGCAGCGGCAGGTGCTGGTATCGGTGCGGGGTGATTCGGTCCGGGTGTCGCCGCACCTGTACAATGATGAACGGGATATTCAGGCGCTGCTGGAAGTGCTGGAAGCGTTTGGGAAGGGGAGGGGGTAAAATAAATGCCACAGGTATTCGGTTACTTTGCGGATCAGGTTTATCGCCTTAAAGTGGCTTGCTCTCCTGTGCCCTCCTTTTAAGGATCGAGATTTACCTGCATGTTTGGAGCTTTCAGCCTTCAGTTAGTTTTTTTCTGCTGAAGCAGGGAAGTATCAGCATGTCTGTCCATGCCGTCTATGAGAAGTAAACATTCTTCTGATTCTTACTTTTCTTTTGTTTGCCCAAAAGAAAAGTAACAAAAGAATCCTGAAAGGATCAGCGAAGCTAACAGGGCAGCAGCAACGAGCCAGTTCCTCCCTTTGAAAAAGGCCCAGCCCCCTTGCCTCCGGCCACCGCACAAGGCCCGGAACCGGCCGCGCCGTTGCTGCACCCCAGCCGCACCCGCTTCGCTGACTGCTGACGCGCCTTCTACTGGATACCCGTTCATTATTTTTGGGTAAATCTCAGCTTTGAAAGGAAAAGTCAAGGGTGATTTTCCATCCATCTGATTAAAGATTGGGTTTGTACTTCCCAATCACCCTCCCAAACTTCTCAGTCTCTCTTCCAGCGACTTGATCTTCGCCTCCGCGTCGCCTAGCTTCTGCCGTTCGGCGGCTACCACTTCAGGTTTGGCATTGGCCACGAACCGTTCATTGTTCAGCTTTTTCAGCACTGAATCGCGGAAGCCCTTCTGATATTCGAGTTCAGCCTGCAGCTTTTCGCATTCTTTTTGGACGTCCAGCGTCATCGGCAGCGGCACGTAAAACTCGTCGCCTTTGACCAGAAAGCTGGAGGCGTCTTCTACTTTCTGCTCCACCCGGGTCACTTCGGATATATTCGCCAGCTTCCGGATAATGGCCTCAAACTGCCCATAAACTGAAGGATTTTCCGTCCGCACGAACAGTTTCAGCGGTTCTTTGGGCGAAAGTCCCTTGCTGCTGCGGAGGTTACGGATTTGCGTAATGGCTTCAAACACCACCGCGGCATCCTGCAGCACGGCCGGATTGGCTTCGGCCGATACTTTGGGGTAGGCGGCCACGCAGATGCTTTCGCCGGCTTTCCGTTTCCCCAGTTGCTGCCAGATTTCCTCGGTGATAAAGGGCATGAATGGATGCAGCACTTTCAGAATGTCCTCGAAAAACCCGACCGTGGCGTCGTAAGTGGCTTGGTCAATGGGCTGATCCTGTTCGGGTTTCACCATTTCGAGATACCAGGAGCAGAAATCAGTCCAGCCTAACTGATATACCAGTTGCATGGCATCAGACATTCGGAACTTTTGGTAATGATCCTCTAATTGAGCCAGAGATTGATTGAAATGTCCGCGGAACCACGCAATGGCCGGCCGGGCACTGGTGTTTTCAACTCCCCACTGTACCGTCCAGCCGTTTACCAGCCGGAAGGCATTCCAGATTTTATTGTTAAACCGGCTGCCCTGTTCGCAGAGCTTCTCATCAAACAGCAGGTCGTTGCCCGCCGGGGCGGAGAAAAGCATACCTGTCCGGACGCCGTCGGCACCGAACTTATTCATCAACTCAATCGGGTCGGGGGAGTTGCCCAGTTGCTTCGACATTTTGCGGCCCTGCTTGTCGCGGACCATGCCCGTAAAGTACACATTGCGGAACGGCTGCTCACCCCGGAAGGCGTAGCCGGCCATGATCATCCGGGCCACCCAGAAGAAAATAATATCCGAACCCGTTACCAGGTCATTGGTGGGGTAGAAATATTTGATGTCCGGATTCTCCGGGTCCTTAAACCCGTCAAATACCGAAATCGGCCACAGCCACGACGAAAACCAGGTGTCAAGCACGTCTTCGTCCTGCTGCAGATGATCCGCGGTCATTTGTTCGTTGCCAGTTGTTCTTTTCGCGATTTCGAGGGCTTTTTCGCGGGTTTCGGCCACCACGATTTCGCCGTTTGGCAGGTAGTACGCCGGAATCTGCTGGCCCCACCAGAGCTGCCGGGAGATGGTCCAGTTGTGGATGTTTTCCATCCAGGTGCGGTATAGATTCTTGAACTTCGGCGGGTGAAACTGCACCGTGTCGTTCAAAACGTTGTCCAGTGCCGGTTTGGCCAGTTCCTCCATTTTCAGGAACCACTGCATGGAAAGCCGCGGCTCAATGACCGCGTTGGTCCGTTCGGAGTAGCCTACGTTACTTTTGTATTCTTCAATCTTTTCGATGTGGCCGGCCGCTTCCAGATCCTGCGCAATCTGCTTGCGGACGGCGAAGCGGTCCATGCCCACGTAAATCCGGGCGTGGCCGTTGAGGGTGCCGTCGTCGTTCAGAATGTCAATAACCGGCAGTTTGTGTTTGATGCCCAGTTCGTAGTCGTTAAGGTCGTGGGCGGGAGTCACCTTCAGGCAGCCGGTACCAAAATCCATGGTCACGTACTCGTCCTGAATCACCGGAATGGCCCGGTTGATGAGCGGAATCAGCACACTCTTGCCGTGCAGGTGCCGGTACCGTTCGTCGTTGGGGTTCACGCACACTGCCGTATCGGCCATGATGGTTTCGGGCCGGGTGGTGGCAATGACGATGTAGTTTTGCGATGATTGATGTTCGATGTTCGATTCTCGCGGTCCGGAGTCCGAATCCTGCTTTTGAACATCGAACATCGAACTTCGAACATCTATTTCGTTCGAATCCCGATCACCGATTTCGTACCGGATGTAATACAGTCTGGCGTTGGCCTCCTTGTAGAGTACTTCCTCGTCGGAGAGGGCGGTGCGGCTCTGGGGGTCCCAGTTCACCATCCGGACGCCGCGGTAGATCAGTCCCTGGTTGTAAAGCTTTACGAAAACCTCAATGACGGCTTCGGAAAGGCTTTCTTCCATGGTGAACCGCGTCCGGTCCCAGTCGCAGGAAGCGCCGAGTTTCTTGAGTTGTTCCAGAATAATGCCGCCGTACTTCTCCGTCCATTCCCAGGCATATTTCAGGAATCCTTCCCGGGAAAGGCTGCGCTTGTCAATGCCTCTTTCGCGCAGCATGGCCACCACCTTGGCCTCCGTGGCAATGGAGGCGTGATCCGTACCCGGCACCCAGCAGGCTTCCTTACCTTCCATCCGGGCCTTCCGCACCAGTACATCCTGAATCGTGTTGTTGAGCATGTGGCCCATGTGCAGCACCCCCGTGACGTTGGGCGGGGGAATCACGATGCAGAAGGGTTCTTTGTCGGGATTGGGTTTGGCGGCGAAAAACTTGTGGTCCAGCCAGTACTGGTACCATTTGTCTTCCACGGCGCTGGGATCGTATGTTTTGGCTAATTCCATCTGCCTTGGGGAATGGTGAATTTTTAATTTTGAATTCTGAATGGGGGCAGGCCTTACCAGTGCGCCAGTGTCTGACAACTCATTTAAAATTCAAAATCCAACATTTAAAATTTCTCCGAATCGGGTTGCGAAATTAGATATTTTGGCCGAAAACTTTGCCGGTCAGACAGATCGTTTTTGTAACTCAGCGCGTTTGCCTTACTTTTGTGACCTTTGTCTGCCCGGAAGGGAAACTGGTAATCAGCCCTTTTGCAATAAAAATTCCCGTTCGTCCTTTATCTTAACCGATTAAGTACCGTAATACTTAACATGAAACTCTCCGAATTCAAGTTCGATCTGCCCGCAAACCTGATTGCAAACTACCCGGCCGAAAACCGCGACGAAGCCAGACTGCTGGTGGTAAACCGCAAAACCAAGACTTTTGAACACCGCGTTTTCAAAGACATCATCGAGTACTTTGACGACGGTGACATCATGGTGGTCAACAACACCAAAGTGTTCCCGGCGAGGTTGTACGGAAACAAGGAAAAGACGGGAGCCAAGATTGAAGTTTTCCTGCTCCGTGAGCTGAACAAGGAGGCTCACCTCTGGGATGTTCTCGTGGACCCGGCCCGTAAAATCCGGGTGGGCAACAAGCTCTATTTCGGGGATGGCGACCTGGTAGCCGAAGTGATTGACAACACCACTTCCCGCGGCCGTACCATCCGGTTTCTGTACGACGGTCCCGACGCCGAGTTTTACCAGATCGTAGATTCCCTGGGCGAAACGCCCCTGCCCAAGAATATCAAGCGCAAGGTGGAACCCGAGGACCGCGAACGGTACCAGACCATTTTTGCCGAACATAAAGGTGCAGTGGCAGCACCCACGGCCGGTTTGCACTTTACCCGTCAGGTGGTCAAGCGACTTGAGATCCGGGGCGTTTCCATCGTCCCGATTACCCTGCACGTGGGCCTGGGCACTTTCCGGCCCGTAGATGTGGAAGACCTGACCAAGCACAAGATGGACTCCGAAAACTTCATTGTGCCTGACCCGACGGCCACCCGCGTCAATGCAGCCCTGGACGCAAAGAAAAAAGTCTGCGCGGTAGGCACTACCTCTATGCGGGCCCTCGAATCGTCGGTATCCGCCAATGGCCGCCTGAAAGCCAACCAGGGCTGGACGGACCGGTTTATCTTCCCGCCGTACGAATTCCGGATTCCCAACGCCCTGATTACCAATCTGCAACTTCCGGAGTCAACGCTGTACATGATGGCCTGCGCCTTCGGAGGGTTTGAACTGGTGCGCGAGGCCTACCAGGTGGCCATGAAAGAGAAGTATCGTTTCTTCAGCTACGGCGATGCGATGTTGATCTTATAGGGAAAGGGAGTGTGGCTTATCTTCTTGAGAACTGTAGCCGTTAGCCTTTAATGGTTGATGCGTCAGGTGTTAATTGTCCCGGCCCTTCCTTCAAAACTGAAGTTTTTACACAAAGAATCAGGTTCTCCGGTCCAAGGTGGGCAGCAATCGGCGAAGCGGGTGCGGCGCAGCAACAGCGCGGCCGGTTCCTTGCTTTGTGCGGTGGCCGGCGGATTGCAGGGTCGGCCTTTTTCAAAGCGCAGGAACCGGCTCTGTTGCTGCTGCCCTTTTCTTTTGTTACTTTTCTTTTGGGCAAGCAAAAGAAAAGTAAGACTTACAGATAAGCTAACTTGTAAAAGATATGATTGGAATTTTCTGCTTTGGGAGAAACCAAAACTGATCGAAAGATAGAAGCCTCAAACTTGTAGGATAAACCTCAGTTCCTTCAAAAGGAGGGGCCTACACTACCGTTTTCCGATAGGAAACAATCATCATACGGCTCTTTTCTTTTTTCTACTCCAAAATGACCAATCTTTCCCTCCCTCAGTTTGCCGTGGTAGTCGCGGGGGGCAGCGGTACCCGCATGGGAACTGACGTGCCCAAGCAGTTTCTGCCCGTCGGCGGTCTGCCGGTGCTGATGCACACGATCCGGCGGTTTCAGGACTATTCACCGGATGTTTCCCTGATTCTGGTACTGCCCGAAAAGGATATTGTCTACTGGGAAAAGCTTTGCCGTCAGTATCACTTCGCGGCTCCGGTGACCGTGGTTGCCAGCGGGGAAACCCGGTTCCGGTCGGTGAAGAACGGCCTGGAGGCAATCAAAGCCGGAGAGGGTTTGGTGGCGATTCACGACGGGGTGCGGCCGCTGGTGCCGGTGTCCGTGATCGAAGAAAGTTACCGCACCGCGTACGAAAAAGGTTCGGCCGTAGCCGCGGTGCCGCTGAAAGACTCGATCCGGACCGTGGCTGCCGATGGTATCAGCCAGACTGCCGACCGTACGGCGTTCCGGCTGATCCAGACACCGCAGACCTTCCGCCTGCCGGTGATCCGGCAGGCTTTTGGTCAGCCCGAACAGCCCTGGTTCACCGACGATGCGGGTGTAGCCGAAAGTGCCGGTTTTGCGGTACACCTGATTGAAGGATCTTACCAGAACATTAAAATTACTACGCCCGAAGACTTGCTGCTGGCGGAGGCTTTGCTGGCCAGTTGGAAACTTTGATTGCTGAATTGCTGTCTGTCTGGCATGATCCCTGGGAAGCAAAAAATCTGACAATTCAGCAAATCAACAATTGAACAATTCAACCATCTTTACGGCGGAAAGGGTACCTTTTCGTCACCCGCTCCTCAGCTTTTTGCTCCGTATGAAAATTGGTATAATCCGTGAAGGAAAAGTACCTCCCGACCACCGGGTGGCGCTGTTGCCCGCGCAGTGTGCGGAGGTAATGAAGAGCTATCCCGGTCTGGAGATTCTGGTACAGCCCAGTCCGGACCGCTGCGTGCCGGATGGGGCGTACGCCAAAGCCGGTTGCACGCTTACCGAAGACATGACCGGCTGCGACGTTCTTTTCGGCATCAAGGAGGTACCCATTCCTTCGCTGATTCCCGGAAAAATGTATTTTTTCTTTTCCCACACCATCAAAAAGCAGAAGTACAACCGCCGCCTGCTGCAGACCATTCTGGAGAAAAACATTACCTTGATCGACTACGAATGCCTGACGGACGAAAACGGGCAGCGGATCATTGCTTTTGGCCGCTACGCCGGAATCGTAGGCGCTTACAATGCTTTCCTGACGTACGGCCGCAAGTACGGGCTATACAAACTGAAGCGGGCATGGGAATGCCGCGACCGCGCCGAAATGGAGGCGGAGTACGCCAGAATCAAGGTGCCGCCCATCCGGATCGTGGTGACCGGCAGCGGCCGGGTAGGGCAGGGGGCGCTGGAAGTACTGACCAGCATCGGCATCCGGCGGGTCAGTCCGGAGGAGTTTCTGCAGCGCATTTTTGAGGAGCCGGTATTTACCCTGCTCCAGTCGAGGGACTACCACGTGCACCGGGAAGGCAAGCTATGGGACTCCGCCGGATTTTACCGGAACCCGCAGCAGTACACGTCCACGTTCAGGATTTTCGCCCAGACCGCCGACATGCTGATCGCCTCTGCGTACTGGAACCCCAATGCACCCGCCCTTTTTTCGAAGGATGATATGGCAGAAAGCACGTTCCGGATCCGGGTGGTAGCCGATATCACCTGCGACATTGAAGGCTCTGTTCCCAGCACCGTCCGGGCGAGTACCATCACCGATCCGGTGTTTGATTACGACCGCCTGCACCACACCGTGGCACCGGCTTTTTCGGATCCGGATCACATTTCCGTGATGGCCATTGACAATCTGCCCTGTGAACTGCCGCTGGATGCGTCGCAGTATTTCGGTGAGCAGCTGATCCGCAACGTGCTGCCGCATCTGCTGGAGCCCCTGAAGGATACGACCGGCGTGATCCGCCGGGCTACGGTTGCCACCGGCGGCCGGCTGACGCCGGGCTATGGCTATCTGGAGGATTTTGTCAGGGAAGAGGCGTAAGGGGTAGGTATTGCTCCCTTTTATTACATCTCCCATCCGGGTGAACCGCAGGAATTAAAAGAAGCCCGGTTTCCTTTATAAACGGGAGTAGGTATATTCGGATTTGTAATTATATCCTTCCTTCCTCTTTCAGGCACCATATTTTCCAATACTTATACCTTTGCAGTATGAAAATCGGCATTTTTTTCGGCGGGCAATCGCGCGAACGGGAGATTTCCTTTGCGGGCGGTCGTACGGTGTACGATAACCTGAACAAAAGTTTGTTTGAGGCAGTCCCGGTGTTTGTGGACAGCCTCGGTAATTTTATCCAGCTGGACTGGGAATACATCTACAAAGGCACCATCCGCGATTTCTATCCGCCGGTGAGTGCCCTGCCGGCTTCGGCCCACGCCTTTCAGGTGTACCTGGAGTCGCTGGGCGATCTTTCAGATGAGGAGCTGGACGGGGTTATCAGTAAGGTGGGCAGGCGCATTTACCCGCAGGATTTTAAAGGTCTGTTTGACTTTGCCTTTCTGGCCCTGCACGGCCCGTACGGCGAAGACGGCAACATTCAGGGAATCCTTGAATGGTACGGCATTCCGTATTCGGGTTCCGGGGTGCTGCCTTCGGCCATCGGCGTAAACAAGGAGGTGCAGAAAGACCTGATGAAAGCCGCCGGATTCCCCGGACCCAAAACGGCCACCATCCCCCGCACCGAATGGCTCGCTGCCCGTTACAAAGGTGACCTGCTCGAAAAGTACGTACACCAGATCGGCCTGCCTTTCGTAATCAAATCGCCCAACCAGGGGTCGTCCATCGGCGTGTCGGTGCTGACCGAAAAGGATAATGTCCGCTTCACGGCCGCCGTCAACCGCAGTCTGTTTATTCAGGAGGTGTTTACGGCTGCGTGGAAAGGCTATTCTGAAGAACAGAAAGTACGCTTTATCATTTCCCTGACCGACATCCGGGAAGGCATCGGCCTGCCCGTAGCCCTCCACAGCGGCAGTGCCCAGGCGCAGCCCGCCGTTACGGATCACACTCATTCTATGAGTCAGTCCTTCAATCCTTCAATCGTTTACCACCCCGAAGATCTCTTCAATCAGCTTAATGAACTTAGTGAAAAGGTTGAAAAAGTAACCCTGATGGCCCTGAGCGGCGAGGAAACGGTGCTGCTGGAGTCTTTCCTGGCCGGCAAGGAGTTTTCCTGCATCGTGATTCAGGACAACAACGGCCTGCCGGTTGCCCTGCCGCCCACGCAGATCATCAAGGGCGGCGACCTGTTCGACTACCGCTCCAAGTACCTGCCGGGCATGAGCCGCAAGATCACGCCCATTGACGTGCCCGACGAACACCTGCAGAAGATCCGGACCGAATGCGTGCGGTTGTTTAACGCGCTGCATTTCAACGTGTACGCCCGCATTGACGGCTTTGTGAACTCGCTGGGCGAGGTGTTCCTCAACGACCCCAACACGACTTCGGGCATGCTGCCGTCGTCGTTCTTCTTCCACCAGGCGGCCGAAATCGGCATGAACCCGTCGCAGTTCCTGACCTACATCATCCGGACGTCGCTGGCCGAACGGGTCAAGACGGGCAAGGACAACCTGCGCCTCCGGCAGCGGTTGGCCGGACTCGACGAACGGATTGCGCAGCTGCAAAGCGCCAAAACGCAGAAGATCCGCGTGGGCGTGATCATGGGAGGCTTCTCGTCGGAGCGGCACATTTCGGTGGAAAGCGGCCGGAACATTTACGAAAAACTCAGTTCATCGGAGAAATACGAGGCGCTGCCCATCTTTCTGACCGGCGACGAAGACAACCACGAGATGTACGTGATGCCGGTTAATATCATGCTGAAGGACAACGCCGACGACATCCGCGACAAGATCAGGTCCGGCGCAAGGAAGCACCCGCTGATCAGACAGATCATGCAGGAGGCCCGGGGCATTACCGAAAAATACGTGGGCGAAGCCATTGAATACCCGTACGCGATTACCTACGCCGAACTGGCCGAAAAGGCAGACGCGGTGTTTATTGCCCTGCACGGCCGGCCGGGCGAAGACGGCGCGGTACAGAGCCGGCTGGAAAGCCACGGCATTCCGTACAACGGCTCCGGCGTGGACAGTTCCCGCGTTACCATCAATAAGTACGAAACCAACCGCATTCTCCGGGGGCACGGCATTGCGGTGGCGGCCCACGACCTGGTGTACCGCCACGACTGGCAGCGCGACCAGCACGCCGTTCTTGAGCGGCTGGAAAGGCAGTTCAAGTACCCGTTCATTGCCAAGCCGGCCGACGACGGTTGTTCTTCGGCGGTGAAGAAGATCAAGAACCGGGCCGAACTGACCGCCTTTGCCGAGATGATGTTCCGCGATACGCCAGAGTTCCTGCCGGGGCCGGTTGGGGTACTTTCGCTGAAGCGCAACGAGGAGTTTCCGCAGAAGAGTTTCTTCCTGGTGGAGGAGCTGATTTCCCGCAACGGCGCGAAGCACTTCCTCGAAATCACCGGCGGTCTGCTCACGCACTACAATGCATCCGGCGAACCCGAATACGAAATCTTTGAACCTTCCGAGGCGCTGGCTTCCGGCGAAGTGCTGTCACTGGAAGAGAAGTTTCTGGCGGGTGAAGGACAGAACATTACCCCCTCGCGGTTCTCTCGGGACCCGCAGGCCCAGCAGACCATTTCGCAGCAGGTACGCGACACGCTGAAGCGCACGGCGCAGGTGCTGAACGTGGAGGGCTACGCCCGGATCGACGCTTTCGTACGGATCTACGACGACAACCGCGCCGAAACGGTGATCATCGAAGTAAACTCCCTGCCCGGCATGACGCCGGCCACGTGCATCTTCCACCAGACGGCCATCAACGGCTACAAGCCCTACCAGTTCATCGACGCCATCCTCGACTTCGGCGTCCGGCGGCGGGGGAGGGCGGTAGTAGGGTAGGGGAGGTCGAATGCAATACAGGAGCAGACCAAAAAGTCTGCTCTTTTTTTTGGGATCAATAAGGGATTAGGAGACTGTTAGGTATAAATTTGCTCTGCTAGACTGCAATTAATTGCCAACCTATTGATGGATTCTTTTTTCATTTAACGGTTAGTAACTGTGTAGACATTTCTATAAATTTAAAATCACACTTATAAACCTATGGGTCGTTCGACAGTTCATTACGCAGATAACAAAACCAATAACGCTTTAAAGAAACTACACAACAAGTTAAGACCTGCCGGAACCCCGGTGCAACGGGTGGAATACATTATTGAGTTGCTGTTGCTCCGGATTTTCGAAACCAAAATCAAACAGGACGACGAGTTCAAACCCCTGCGCAAACTCTTCTCGGCGGATTATTTTTGGAAAAACCCGAAGACCGGAGTAGAAGAAACCAATGAGAACCGCTTGTTTTCCTATCTAACGACTGTTGGCTCCGAGCAAATTCTGTCCCACCTGAACGACAACTTCTTCCCTTTCTATTCAAACATTCTGCTCCAGGCCAAGGGGGTGTATGAGGGAAATCTACCGCAAAAAGTGCAGGATCAATTGGTGCTCATTGAGGAAGTATTCAGCAATTCCAATTTCACCAACAACGTTAACAGCGGCAACCTTAGCGAAGTCATCAGCATCGTGGCGGGTGACATTGAGGAATCGCGCCTGCTGAAGACGGACTTACTGGGCGACGCGATTGAATCGGCGCTGAGCGAAACGGGCGGCACCAAAGACATCGGGCTATTCCGGACGCCCGACCACGTGCGCCAGTTTATGACGGCCCTGGTTGAGCCTGCCTTCGATGACATTATTTTCGATCCGGCCTGCGGCACGGGTGGCTTCCTGTTCGATGCCTTTGAATTTGTAATGCGCCGGATTGACCCCGAACGGGCGTGGCCCGGCGAAAAAGCCAATACCGAACTGGCAGCGTGGTTTGACGCGTACTTCGGGGCCAGTCAACTGGAGTTTCCGAGCATTGAGCAAACAACCCAGTTTTACCGCAGCGGCGTTACGGGCATCGAGTACCTGGGCATGATCCGCAAAATGGCCGCGATCAACTTTTACATCCGCGGCCTGAACCCTGACAATATCAAACAGGGCGATTCACTGGCGAGATACCTGCCCATCACTGACAACGAAAGCAAATCGGTGGTGCTGGCCAACCCGCCTTTCGGTGCGCAGCGCGACCAGGAAAGCTACCCGGACGTATGGAGTGAATACTCGAAAGAATCGGAAACCACCATTCTGTTCGTGAAGCTGATGTTTGAGCACCTCAAACGGGGCGGCCGGTGCGCCGTGGTGGTTTCGGAAGGTTTTCACACCTGGGACCAGTTCAGCGCCAAGGCGCTGCGTAAAATGCTGCTGGAAGAAGCGCAACTGAAAGCGGTGATTTCGCTGCCGCAGGGTTTGTTCGTGAGCAAAAGCGGGCAGGGGCCTAAAACGTCCATTCTCGTCTTCGAAAAAGGCGGAAAAACCGACTGGACCTGGTTTTACAAGGTGACCAACGACGGGTACACGATGGGCGCCAACCGCCGGGAGCAGAAGGGCAACCAACTGGTGGAGTGCCTGACGTTGTACCACACCTACGTGAAAGGTGGCAAAAGGCCGCCCGAAACCAAGAACCAGTTTTGCATCCCGGCCGGTTGGATCAAAACGCTTGACCCCCGGGTAAAAGAGAAAATCCGCACGGAAACCCGGGCCGAACTGGAAGCGAAGGGCAAAATCGACCGGGAAAAGAAAGAAGCGGAAATTGATAAAAAGATCAAAGCCAGAAAAGCAACGGAAGCCGATAAGCAACTGGAACTGAAAATGTTCGACCAGTTGCAGGAGAGCAGGATTCTGAACGAGATTGCCAGGCGCATTGATAAGGCGCACAATTACTCCTTTAACCTGGCCAATCACAAAAGCGCCCTCAGCGACGGCCAGTTGGCGGAGTGGACTGAAGCCCTCAAACACGTGCAGCCCAACGGGGCCGCCAACCTGGAAGAGGTCTACAAGAAGCTGAAAAACGGCCAGCCCGAAAACAGCCTGCCGTACCTCGTGAAGCTAAACCCAACCAATGCCCTCGAAGCGGACATTGCCCGCGAATACGTAAGCAACCTGGACGGTGATTTTCTGGCGGCGCATCGGGAGTTGCATGTAATTAGGGAGATTTTGAAAAGTGGGGCGAAATATCCAAGGGTTAAACTGGGAGCCCTTCTGGAAGAAAGAACAGAAGCTTTACAATTGGTTGATGATGAAGTTTACTTACAGGTAACGGTTAAACTATGGGGAAAAGGGGCTGCGCCCCGGGGAAAGAAAAGCGGGGCGGAGATTCAAACCAAGAAGCAGTACTTGGTTAGAGACGGCGACATTATTATATCAAGAATTGACGCCCGAAACGGGGCTTTTGGTTTGGTGGATTGGCAGCTTGACGGTGCCATCGTCAGCAATGAGTTTCCGGTTTTTACCGTGAATGAGGGAGAGGCATTGAAAGAATATGTTTTGGCAGCTTTGATTTCCCCTCAGTTCTACAAACAAATTGAAGATGCGGTTGAGGGAGCATCAGGGCGCAGAAGACTGGATACGGAGAAGTTTTTGGGCTTAGAAATACCACTGCCTTCAATCGACGAACAAAAGGCCATTGTTGCTCAGATTGAGAAGCAGAAAGCGATAATTGAGGGAGTGGAGAAAATATTATTAAATGTTGAGCATACATTGGAAGAAGTCGATTTTGAAAGAAGGCCAATCGGGGATTACGCAAAAGTATTAGGTGGTTATTCATTTGCTAGTTCAGAGATATTTGAAACTAGAAATGTAGAAAGGATTCCTGTAGTTAAAATTGGAAGTGTTTTAAATGGTTCTATTACTAACGATATAAGCTATGTTGACGCAAGCTATCAAGTTAAAAAACCAAGTTTTGTTTTAAGAAAAGGCGATATAGTTTTCGCTATGACTCGTCCAATGATAAAGTCAGGATTGAAATATGCTACAATTGATGAAGACTTTGAAGGAAGTATGCTAAATCAAAGAGTCGGCAAGTGGCAATTCTTCAATGATGGATTACTGCCATCCTATCTAGCCTTCTTCATGAGTACAGACTTATATATAAAACAATTAGAATTATTCTGTTTAGACGAAGCTAATCAGCCAAATGTTAGTAATAGTGAATTTGAATCCATCCTTATACCATCACCTAATCTTGAAATACAACAACAGATTGTATCTAAAGTAAATGAACAATCTCAGATATTAAATGGTGTTCGCAAAATGAAAGCCGAAGCCGAGCGGAAAATTGCTAAGATTATGGCTGACGTGTGGGGCGTTGAAGTGGCAGCACCCGTCCAACTCGTAGAGACGGCGGAGATGGAGGTGGCCGATGAATGATGAAGTGGACAAAGCCGAAAATCCCTTGTTGGGTAAAGTGGCTTTGCTCATCCAATCGGCGCGGGGTTTTGTGCACCAAGCCATCAACCAGGGCATGGTGCGGTTGTACTGGCAAATCGGCAAAACCATCCGCGAAGACGTAATCAGCCACGAAAAGCCCGGGTACGGCGAACAAACCATCCAACTGCTTGCCGACCGCCTCACGGCGCAGTACGGGCGGGGGTACAGCTACCGGAACCTGTACCGCATGTTGCGTTTCCACGAATCTTTTCCGGACGAAGACATTTTGACGACACTGTCGTCAAAATTAAGCTGGTCGCACATCGTGGAAATCTTGAAGCAGAAGGACCCGCTGAAACGGGACTTCTATGCTACGCTTTGTGCCAATGAAGGCTGGAGCGTACGGGAACTGAGCGGCCGGATCGACAGCATGCTTTTCGAGCGCAGCGCCATCAGCAAAAAGCCCGCCGACACCATTTACAATGATTTGAAGGCGCTGCGGGAGCAGAAAGCCATGAGCGTGGATCTGTTTCTAAGGGACCCGTACGTGCTTGACTTCCTGGCTCTCAAGGAGGTGTTTACCGAGCAGGAGTTGGAAAGTGCCATCCTGGTGGAGTTGCAGCAGTTCATCCTGGAATTCGGGAGCGACTTTGCATTCCTGGCGAGGCAGAAACGCATCACGATTGACCAGGAGGATTACTACATGGACCTGCTGTTCTACCACCGGAAGCTCCGGCGCCTGGTGGTGATCGAACTCAAATTGGGAAAGTTCAAGCCTGAGCACAAAAGCCAGTTGGAACTCTATCTGCGCTGGCTGGACAAATACGAAAGGCAGGATGGCGAAAACCAACCCATCGGGCTGTTGCTGTGTTCTGAGAAAAACGACCAGGTGATAGAACTTTTGGAGTTGGACAAATCGGGCATTCACGTAGCTACATACCTTACCGAACTCCCACCCGTAGAACTGCTCAAATCCAAATTGGAGCAGTCGGTCACCGAAGCCCGGAAACGATTAAATTTAAAGAGCAGTGGCGAAAAAAATTAACGAAGTGACTTCGACCGATTTGCCCGTCATCCAACGGCTGGTGAACGAATACGGCTGGAAAGCAGGCGATACCTTGTTGTACCAGCAGACGTACGACATTCCCGAAAACCTGAAAAAGGACTACGGCCATTTTAGGAACATTCGTCCTGATATTGTCTTGCAGGATTTGAACGGCGAAGTACTGGCCGTGATCGAGAACAACCTGGACCGCGAGAACAAAGACCTGCTGAAACTGCGCACCGTGGTTACGCATTTGCTCAAACCACGCTTTTTGTACGCCTGCAGCGCCGAGCGTATTCTGTTTTACGACAACGCCTGGCGCGGATTAGACGCGGGCGAGTTTAAGCAGGTAAAGGGCTTCATGACCCTGGAAGAGATGAAGCTTAAACTGGAGCAGCAGAAGAAGATTGCCTCCAACAAGGAAATCACCATTGATACCACCATTGCGGGCGGGTACGATCCCACCGTGGGTAAAGAGCGGTATTACCAGTTGCAGTGCATCCGGACCGTTATCGAGCACTACAAAGCGGGCAAAGGGAAAATGCTGGTCCACATGGCTACCGGTCTGGGCAAAACCCGGACCGCCGTAGCATTGGTAAAGGCGTTGTTGAGCAGCGGGCTTGCCAAACGGATTTTGTTCGTTGTAGACCGGAGAATGCTGGCTAAACAATCGGTAGATGACGGCTTTGCCCTCATCAGCCGCGAATACAGCAGCAGTTGGATTACTACCTCCAATTTCAGAACGAGAAAGCACGCCAGCATTCACGTGGTGGTGATCGACACCCTGGAATTGATTCACAGCGATCTGCCTTCCAACTTCTATGATCTGGTCATTGTGGATGAGTGCCACCGCAGCATCAACGTAAACCGAAAACTCATCTTTGATCACTTCTTATGCCCGCGGGTAGGTTTGACCGCTACGCCGAGGATTGCCACCCCTAAGGATGGAATGGAGGTCGACGAAGAAGATTTGGCAATCATAGATACCTATAAGTTGTTTGGTTGCGAAACCGGAGAGCCCGACTTCCAATTCGACATGAACAAGGGCATCAGCGAAGGTTTCCTTGCCCCATATAAACCCATTGAACTGAAATCGTCTTTGGTGACCGAAGCCGAAGAAAATGGGATTGCGTTCGACCACGTATTAGACCCACGGGAGAAATACGTAACCAGCCTGGGGGCCGAAAAGAAAATTAAATTAGAGCAGTTGAACCGTAAGTTTATTTCTGAGGAAAACTGCCTGCGAATTGCGGAAGAATTGAAGAAAAATACGCAATACGGGGAGAAGGTGATTTTATTCGGCGTCAGCCAGGCACATTGCATTGAGTTGGCAAAAGCTGTGAATAAGGTTTTCGAGAAGGACCTTTCGGAAAAGCCATATTATGCCGAAGCCGTAATTTCGGAGAACAACGAACTGAATGAGACGTTGAAAGCATGGTTTAAAAAACCGTACCAGAAGCCGTACGTCGTTACTTCCGTAGACATTTTAAGCACGGGCGTTGACATTCCCTGTGTTCGCTACGTTGCTTTCGCTGCACTCACCAAATCCGTTGGCAAGTACATTCAGATGGTAGGTCGTGGCACGCGGCTTGATCCCAAGACTGGCAAGTTCAGCTTTACTGTGCTTGACTTTGTGGGCTTGTGCAAGCGGATGGGGGACAACGGAAAAGGAACTTTAAAAGAAAATATTCAAATAGTCAAGCCGGGGGTCCCAAAGCCAAAACAGCCTGGAGCAACACCGAAAGGAGAGTATTTCCTAATTGACAATCCCGATCCGGCACACTTGATTCAACGTGTGGAAATCCATGGCGATTCAATTATTGTAAAAGATAATATTCCTATTGACGAAGCAAAGCGCATTTTTGAGGAGGAGCTAAATAAAGCGCAAGAGCCGGAAATTACCCATTTGAAAGCAAAAGCTGAACAAAAGGATTATCAGCCAACAGACGAAGAAATGGCAGCACTCATCGAGTGGTTGCGCCAACCAAATACGTTTCTGGACGAAGGGCATTTGCAGAAAATGTACGACTTTCCCGAAGGATCAGCCTGGGACTTTTTACTTCATGCTTTAGGTAAAAAGAAAATTCCGACACCAAAGGAGCGCATTGAGAAAAGCTATCTGTCATACATTCATACTTACAACTTTACGGACGAACAGATTGTGGTTCTGAAAAAGATAAAAGATGTATTCGTTTCTAACATTGCCTCCAAGCGTACTATAAACGAGAAGGAAATTTTCGGAAACCCAATTTATGAAAGGTTGATTGGCTCATACGAAGACATAAATAAGAAGTTCGATGGCAAGTTGAGTTTGATTTTAAATGATTTAAAACAAACGTTTGGCAACCGGCCAACTGCGTAATTGCGCTAAGGGTAGTCTTCCTAACTACCTTTTCAGGCTAAACTTAGTTTTGCTTTCTCTGCTCATCCGATGTAAGCCTTCTTTGGTGACCCCTCTGGAGCCACCCCGGCAACGAAGTCCGCAAGCGCATGAGTCTTTTCAAAGAGAGAAGCCCGGAGATTCTGAAACCGATACTGGAGAGTTGACAATGGCATTTACAGAAAAACAGCTACAGGAAATCAATGCAGCCGGAGAACGCTTTTTGCGAAGCCGCCGGCCTCCCGCAGAAATCAGGCATCAACTGGATCTGGCCTGCCGGATAGAAGGGCAGAGTGTGCTGGTGTATGAGATAAGGCCGCACTGGCAAAATCTTGCCGAAACCACGGAAGAACCAGTCGCCAAGACCACTTTTGTCGGGACTCAGGGTATCTGGAAGGTGTATTGGATGCGTGCAGACTTAAAATGGCACAGTTATGCACCAAAAGTTGCTGTTAAAACCATCAAGGAATTTTTTGATTTGGTAAGCGAAGATGCCCATTGCTGTTTTTTTGGTTGATGAAACAATCCGGCTTTCAGAACTGAAACTGAAAGACCGCAGGGACCGCGTGCTGGAATTCCACGACATTTGCCAATACCAGAAAGTAATCGTCGCCCTCACGGCAACCGCACGGCTGATAGCCGAAATAGATAAAACCGCGGTTGAAGGAAGTGGTAAGTTTAAAACTGATTCAAGCGTCCACGCTTGAACGTGCAGCTGATTGAATGAGGTGAGAATAATCCTGCCACTGCATGACTCAACATTTGATCTGCAGGTCACCATTTTATTGTTTCCCATGACGATCCCATTGTTCAATAACAAATACCGGATCCCCTCCGCCCGTCTGCAAGGGTGGAATTATGCAAATGCGGCCATGTATTTCGTCACGATCTGCACCAGGAACCGGGAACATTATTTTGGTGAAATCGTGGATTCGGTTCTGCAATCCACCGAAATTGGAAAATTTGCCCATGATGAATGGTACAACACCGCGGCGTTACGGCCGGACATGCATCTGGAACTGGGCGAATTTGTGGTGATGCCCAACCACGTGCACGGCATTATCATCATCGGGGACAATGGGTATAATTCCTCGCAGGAAAGGGGGTATAATGTAGGTGGTGATGGTGACGATAACCGTACCCGTAGAGACGCAATGCATTGCGTCTCTACTCCCAACGCCAACACCCCCATTCCCAACGACGCGGCCTGTACAGACGCAAGGCATTGCGTCTCTGCCGGATACAAAAACCAATTTGCCCCGCAATCGAAAAACCTGTCGGCCATCATCCGGGGGTATAAATCGGTGGTAACCACCTGCGCCCGGAGAAACAATCTGGATTTTGGCTGGCAACCCCGTTTTTATGACCATATCATCCGTTCAGCGGACAGTTACCACCGGATTTCCGGTTACATCACAAATAACCCGGCCCGGTGGAAGGAGGATACATTTTATCAGTCATGAGGGAATGGGAAATTTGTGTACCGGAACAAAAAAACAGTAACTTGTTGTGATAAACAGAGAATTCATTGGCCAGCGATTACGACAAGATACTCAAAGAAAATATTGCGGCTTTACTTCTGCCGCTGACTGAAAAGTACCTGAACATCAAAATCATTGATAGCCGGGAACTGAAAGACAAGCTGCAAACCACCATAGAAAAAGAGCCGGACTTCATCCGGATTGTGAAAACGGATACTGATGAAGAGTTTATTCTTCACATAGAGTTTCAGACGCAGGATGAAGAAGGGATGATATACCGCATGCAGGAGTATTTTGGGCTGCTTCGCCGCAAGCACGGCCTACCGGTGAGGCAGTTTGTGATTTATCTGGGTAAGCAACCTTCAAGAATGCAGACACAATTAGCGCCTGAGGAAGTATTTACCGGCTTTGACCTGAAAAGCCTGCGGGATTATTCCTACGAAAGCTTGCTGGATTCACAGGTTCCGGAAGAGATTATTCTGGCTATCCTGAGTGATCTTCGAGAGGAAAAACCTGAAGAAGTCATCCGGCAGATATTAAGCCGGTTACAAGGAATCGGTATGGACCAGATTACGTTAAGAAAGTATATCCGGCAATTATCCATGCTTGCCAGATTACGAAAACTGACTAAAGAAACACAGAAACAGATAAAAGATATGGGATTTACCTATAATATCACTGAAGATTATCTCTACCAGGAAGGTCAGCAAACAAAAGCAAATGAGTTGATTATTGAAATGTTAAAAGACGGGACATTGACAATTGAGAAAATTGCCTCATTAACCAAAGTGCCGGTAGAACACGTAAAGCAGATAGCAGAGGAACTGAAAAAGTAAAAAACCTTGCCTGACAGTAGGCAGACTTTCCGGACCGCCGCTGTAAGGCCTGACATGCATGTGGAATCGGGCCAATTTGTGGTGATGCTCAACCACATACACGGGATCATCGGGGCCAATGATTAGCGTTCCCGCCTGAAAGCGTCCCCGAGGCCGATCCACCGGTACGGGCTCCTTGTACCAAAGGCAAAAGCAGACACCTGCGCCAGTTCAGTACTTCAGCGGGATTTACGTATATTCAACCTGTGAACTATCAGGGGGCAAAAAAATAAACTGGAAGGACGGCTTACGGGCCCTTTACTGCATTCTGAAGTATAGTCGTCTGTGGACGTGCCGGGGCCGGGCCACGGCTCCCGTGCTGCCCGGAGCGGACAAGATACCCCTGGCCGGACCAGCCGGAACCCGTCGTGCTACAGGATGTGTAACGCCGCCCGTCAACACCGTTACCCAAGCCCCCCTCAGATAACTTTCTTTCACCCAACCCTTACAATGCTTTCCCTACCATGTTTGCTTCGATTCCAATAGCCTTCCGGCGTGTCGTGCCGGCCGCCGATGGGCTGGTAGCCATCAGCGTTTTCCTGCTGCTCTTGCTGCTGGATAGGCTGATGTACCACCACAGTGTAAAGGACGCCGGTTTTTTTTACGAATACGGCCGCGTTGCCGAAGCAGTACTTGCGGGCAAGGGGCACAGGGATGTGTTCGGCACGGCCAGCGGCCCAACGGCTTGGGTGCTACCAGGATTTTTGTACCTGGTGGTGCTGCTGTACTGGATGTTCGGTGTAAAAACCAAGCTGGCCCTGGCGGCGGCCGTGCTGATCGGGTACGCACTTGTGTCCCTTACGGTTTATTTCCTGCTCCGGTTGCTGCGCCTGACAGAATTTGGGGTATACCGGTACTGGATTGTGCCCATTTTCCTGATAAGCTTTCTGATCACTAGCTGGCCGGGGCCGCAGGATTTACACGACATTGAGTTCATGCTGTTCCTGAACGTTTTTACTCTGTACAGCCTTGTGGCCTACGTTCAGCGGGGCAGTTGGTACAACTTGCCTTTGCTGGCGGTGGTGCTGCCACTCACCAACCCGATCATTGCCCTGGCGTTTATTGTGGTGCTGGCCGGGCTGATATTGCGGGAACTCTACGGGCAGGGCGAACTGCTGAAGCCGCAATGGTATCGCCGCCCGAGGGTAGTGGCATCCGCATGGGTATCTGGCCTGGTGGCTGCGTGTTTTGCCCTGAGCACCGGCGCCTGGGGCTACCACAATTGGCAAACGATGGGCCGCTTCATTCCGTCCAAGTCCAACTTGTGGTACGAGTTCTACCAGTCCAACGCCTACGACGCCGACGGCATACTGGGCTCAAATACCTTTGTAAAACATCATCCCAACGAGAACCGGCCCGAACGCCAGCGCTACACCGAACAGGGTGAAATAAGTTATCTGGACAGGTACAGGGAGCGGTCCGCGGCGTTTCTCGGGGAGCAGCGGGCCGTTTACCTGAAAAAAGTGCGGAACCGCCTCATTTTTGCCTTTCTCTGGAGCGGTGGATGCTGGAACGCAGGTGACGGGCACGTGCCGCTTACCGGCTTTTCGGCTGCCGATAGCCTGTCGCTGGTACAGGCCGGGTTGGTAGACGAAAAAGCAACCTCCACTTCCCGGAATCGCTGGCTCTGTCTGGACATGGAAGCCGACCAGTTTGCCGCGGCGGTGAGGCCGCTCCGGCTTGAGCAGCAAGCCGCCTTAACACAGGACTGGCAAGCCGCAAAACAGTACCTGCTGCGAGACGACTTCCGCCCGGTGGGCCTGGCCAGGGCCGTGCTGTATTCGCTGATTCCTTTTGTATCGCTATTGCTCGGCCTGGTCGTACCCGCTATCCGCCGCGAAACCCTGTTCGGGGCCACTGCCGTCCTGTACTTGATCTATTCGGCGCCCTACCTGCTGCTGGCCCACTACCCACGCTACCAATTTCCGCTGATAGGGCTACAGTCGGTCCTGATCTTCCTTGCTTCTGCTTTTCTATTGCAACGGGTGCAGGTGCTTTACCAGAAAGCAACCACCCGAAAAAAGTACCCCCCCCGCTAAGGGTAGTCTTCCTGACTACCCTTTCTTTACAGGCAAAACTTAGTTTTGCTTTTTTTGCTCATCCGGTGTAAGCCTTCTCTGGTGACCCCGTCTGAAAGCGTACCCGAGGCGGATTCACCTGTAGCCGCTCCTTGTGTCAAAGGCAAAGGCAAAACCCTGCGCAGTTCAGCACTTCAGAGGGATTTACTCCCTTTTGGGTGATAGTTTGTAAATTTATAAAATGGGAAACAAAAGGAAAAAACTGGAGGCGCAAGGTCTGGATGAAAAGGAGTGGCAGACTTACCTTCATCGCTGTCAACAGGAGTATATCCGAGTGAAGCTCAGGAGTGTGAAACGCTATTGGGAAGGGGCCAGCTTTGGACAAGTGGCAGGGGAGTCAGCCATCAGTGAGATGAGTGTACGTAAGTACGTGAATCAGTATTTGCAGGGCGGGTTAAAGGGCTTAACTACACCCACTACCCGCAGGCAACCCAGGCTACTGACGGCTCAGCAGGAGCAGGCCTTCAGGCAGGTCTTACTGACTACTTTCCCAGAGGATCTGGAATTGCAACAGTTTACTGGAGGAATTTTTCAGGCAGCAGTTCTTTCCTGTTCAAGATAAGGCTGGTACTGTTGGGGACTTCGGTTACCTGATGCAGAATGGCGTCTTCTTTTGTTATACCACCCCTCAATATATTCGAAGATAGAGAGTTTGGCCTGCTGCTTTGTCGGATAATCAGTATGGTAGACTAACTCTGTTTTCAGCGTTTTGGAAAAGCTCTCCGCTACTGCATTATCCCAACGGACCCCAATCAGGGCCTGGTCTGAGGTCCATTCCCTTTTCTATTCATACTTTGCAGCACAGATAGTCCTTTTAGCTGATCTTTAAAATCAGTACAGGCATACTGCACCCCTCTGTCAGAATGGAATAATGAGCATACCACGAAAAATTGAGCCACCCCTGCCGTTTTCTATTGAGCAGGGGTAACGGAGGAAACTGAGCCAGTTGTGGATAAGCAGGCAGGGTCATAAAAAAGAATAGTTTGAAAGCGCTCTGGCTGTCAACTACCCCAGCCAGCGGTCTTTCAAGCAATGGCCAACCTTCGAAAACCCATGTTTCAGATCCGTCGCCTCATTGAGTTAAAAATCTAGGGCAAGAGCAAACGCAAGATTGCCCGGTTGCCGGGCATCTCCCGCAACACGGTTCAAAGCTATCTGAGCAGCTTTGAGCCCCACTTTCCCAACCTTTCAGACCTGCTGGGCTGGAGTGATGAAGCCATTGACCGGTTCATGCGTCTGCCCGGGACGCCGAGGCTGCACCTGATAAAGCACATGCTCAGCTGTATAAAAGCTTTGAGAGTTACGAAAAGCAGCTTTCCAGCCCTGGCGTGAGCCGCTACACGCTCTGGATGGAATACCGGAAGGTGAATCCGGAGGGATTAAAATATTCTCAGTTTTGTACCCGTTTCCGCAACTGGCAGGCAGCACAGAAGACGGTGATGCATCTGGAGCATAAGGCCGGGGAGAAGTTATTCGTGGATTTTGCCGGTGAAAAGCTCTGTCTGACCAATGCCACCACCGGAGAGGTAACACCGGTGGAATTCTTTGTGGCGATTCTGCCCTGCTCCCAGCTTTGTTTTGCAATGGCTGTCAGCTCCCAGTGGAAGGCTGACTTTATTTCAGCCCTCCAGAAGACGTTTGAATATATGGGAGGCGTACCCCGGTCCATTGTACCGGATAATCTGAAAGCAGCCGTTACCAAAGCTGACCGGTACGAGCCACAGGTCAATGAGACAATGGAAGAGTTTGCTTCTCATTACGGGACGTGTTTTCTGCCGGCAAGAGCGGGTAAGCCAAAAGATAAAGCACTGGTAGAATCGGCAGTGAACATTCTCTACGGCCGCATTTACGCTCCCCTTCGGAACCGCATCTTCCATACCCCTGGTGAACTTAACCAGGCGGTCAGGGAATTACCCGACGAGCATCACCGGATGCTCTTTCAGGGCAGGGACTACTCCCGCAGATCCCGCTTTGAGGCAGTTGAAAAACAGACGCTGCTGCCCCTGCCCACTCAGCACTACCAGCTGCGCAGTTTCTCGTTTGGCAAAGTCCATCCCAACTGCCACGTGCTCTTCAAAGAGGATAAACATCATTATTCAGTGCCGTATTACCTGACAGGCAAGCCGGTCAAGCTCATCTGTACGGGTGAAACAGTGGAGATATACCATCAGCACCAGCGGGTAGCGGTGCACGTGCGGAACCTGCGCAAGTACGGCTACCCGACTCAGAAAGAACATCTGCCAGCCAATCAGCAGTGGGTATCGGAGTGGTCAGTGGAATACTTTGTAGAGCGGGCCAGCCGTATCGGCAGCAGTACCCGCTTAGCTATGGAAGACCTGCTCTCCAGGCGCCCTTATCCCGAACAGGCCTACAAGAGCTGCGCCGGAGTACTCTCCCTGGAGAAAAAGTACGGCAAAGACCGCCTGGAGAAAGCCTGTGAGCGGGCACTGCTGTATCAGGCTACTTCTTACCGGCTGATCTGCTCGATTCTGGAAAAGGAACTCGACCGGCTCCCGGCTGACACAGCAGACGGGAAAGAGGAGAAGGTCATCCTGCACGAAAACATCCGCGGTGCCCTTGCTTACCAGTAACTGCCTTACCAGTAAATAGCTTCATATCAATCTTTCCCCTTAACCCTTTTTCTATGAACAATCAGGCAACCCTTGACCCTGAGCCTATCTTCGTAGTAGAGATACAATGCGGGAACTCTCCCTTGTCGGCATGGCCCGGGCTTTCGAGAGCCTGCTCTCCCTGCCGGTGGACAAACAACCAGCCGGTGATCTGATGCTGGCATAACTGCTGGAAGCCGAACACCTGCACCGCTGGCACCGGAAAACGGAACTCTCGGTTAAAAATGCCCGCTTCCGCTACAAGGCCAGTATCGAAGAAGCGGAGTATCCCCAGGAGCGGAATCTGGATAAGAAAGGTGTACCGGTTTTTCCGTTCCCAAAGCCAGCTATTGCTTCCGCCGTGGCCCGAAGAGCAGCCTGGTTTGTATCCAGCGTTCGTTTGACTGCATCCCCTGAGTTTTTTAATAAATGCCACCGGTCAGCTGCTTGTACGGCTTGAGGCGCCCCTTTCGGGCTGCTTCGGCAAACACGGTATCGCGGTCCCTGGAAACGATTTTCACCTGCGGGTGCTCTTTAAACCATGCTTCCACCGTTTCTGCTTTGGCATCGGCCGGCAGTTCAATTGGCCTGCGTGTTTCCAGGTCCACTATTATGGTAGCATAGGTATGTCCTTTCCAAATCGCCCATTCATCAATTCCTGCTATTTCAGGAACAGTATCCGCATGAGCAAGGGGTGTTTTACGACTCAGGTTCAGCAGCGTACCGGCACTTACTGTACTGATATTAAGTAAATGACAGAGCAAGGCTGCCCCTTCTCCGCCTACTTTTAGCGCCAGCGTTTCCAGGTAGTGAGCCAGCCGGCTCGTTCTGCGTGCCCAGGCTCGGATAGCTGGGTGAAGTCTTTCGGAAAATACCTTCCTTTTGCAATCCTCTGCCTGACAGAAAAACCGTCTTACATTCAAGTGCAGCTTGTATTTGCTTATCCGGCCAGGGCAAATCAGCTACCCGACGATGATAGCGGCTATGAATCTTCTCACTGCTGCATCCACAAACCGGACAATGAACTGTAGGATGGGTACTGATGAGCGATAAGGTAAGCCGTTTGTCCTCGTAGATTATGCTCGTTAGTTGTAATCCCGCTACTGATGGTAATAAAAAGTCAATCGTCAATTCTTCACTCCTCTTTACCTCAATAACAATCTCCGGTTCCAGGAATATCCCCTTTTCATCAAAAGCTCGGATGAACCACTTTCACCGGTATACTCATTTACTCCGATCAGGTAATGGTAGCCCGCCTCAAGGATTTGTTCGATATGCGGCCCATTGGCATAGAGGGCATCTTCTACCAGCAGGGCTTTCAGCTTAGGGTACGTTTATTTCAGGTGGGTAACTATGGGTTTCCCCCAAAAATGTGTAGGATGAGGAAAGATCAGGCAGCCATCTGAAACTGGCCTTTATTTTCAAATTGTTCCGGGCTCAGATAGCCCAGTACCGAGTGCCTTCGTTTGCGGTTATACCATACCTGAATGTATTCGAAAATGTCTTGCTTGGCCTCTTGTCGGGTCTGGTACTGGCGGTGGTATACCAACTCCTGTTTTAAGGTAGCAAAGAAACTTTCCATGCAGGCATTATCGTAACGGACCTAAGATGAAATCTTATTTCAGGTCCATTGCCTTTCCGGCTCATTGAACAAGTAATTTTATTGTCTTTAAGTAGTTGCTGGTAGTCGTTGCTTGCGTACTGAGAGCCCCGATCCGAGTGATGCAGCAGTCCTTGCTCTGGTTTTCTGGCCAGCAGAGCCATCTGTAAAGAATTCATTACCAGCCCTCTTTCCATCGTTTTATCCATCGCCCAGCCTACCACTTTCCGGGAAAACAGATCTGATACTACGGCTATGTACAGCCAGCCTTCCCGAGTCCACACGTAAGTGATATCAGTGACCCATTTTTCATCAGGTTTCGTAGCGTTAAACTCTTGGTTGAGTTTGTTTTCAGCCACTGGCAAGTCGTGTTTAGAATCGGTCGTGACGACAAACTTTCTTTTTCTGTATCTAAACGTTGATTATCTTCGGCCAGCGGCAATCCGGTGGTTCTTCATTAACCTGGCCACCCGGTTCTCCGGGCAGATTCTTCCCTTTTCCTGCAAATCCACACGGATACGAGGGCTCCCATACGTTTCACGACTCTGCTGGTGGATCACTTTGATTTCTTCCACTATCGGCTTGTTTTCATGTTGCCAAACACTTTCCGGCCGCTTTTTCCAGGCTAAAAGCTGCTCAATGATACATCTGAGGCCTTGCACAGCCGCTCCAGCGAATACTCATTCCGATGCTCCTCAATGAAGGGGTATCTTTCTGAGAGCGGTTTGCGGACCTCAGGTGCACGATCTGACCGGCAGGTCCGGGATACCCACCGCTTTTTTAATATCTCTGCCGTTTCTTTCAGCCGCTGATTCTCCCGCTGCAACTGGCGTAATTCTTCATCTGCCGTGTGCCCCTTACCCGGAAAGGCTGACGACCCGGTAACGGGCATCGTCAGGGCCGCTCACCCTCATCCTCCTGTTGCTTCTTCCGGCCCCCGGGCACGCTTGGTTGTAATCCGGGATTGCGGGCTGTTTGCGTTACGTTCCCCTTTTGCCGGGCCAGCCTCACAGCCTCCTCCTTGAACTCTTTCGTGTAGGGCTTCCTGCTTGCCATTGATAAAGTGGTAGAGCGTGGAATATACTCTTTTCCCTTCCTCCACTTTTACGGGGGAATACCAGTATGCAAAGATCAGTATGCAGACAAGTCAAACAGGCTTACCTTCATGTCCTGTGTCTCGAAACTCTCTTTTTCCTGCCCGCGGGCAGTCAGCCGGCCGTAGAGTATCCTGCCGGGTTTGAAATGCTTATAATACCAGGCGGGCTGTCCGAAGGGATCACCGATGGCTTCCCGCTGGATTTTGCTGTAGATGACCCACACCCTCTTTCTGCCCGAGATGGCCTCAAGGTCAGGCGTCAGGTTGCGGGCATACTCCAGCGTATCACGGGAAGCAAACCGCACGTCGCTGCCCTGCATGGCGTCGTATCTGAGCCTGTAGGCCTGCCGGTAGTAGCGGTAGAAGTGTCTGAAGTTCCAGTACACGTACACCACATCCCCCGGCCTGTAGCGGTCATTGACGTAGAGCAGCGCTTCTCTGGCCGTCATGTTTTTTGCCGGCCGGCCAAATAGCTCTGGATTGACAAGCGTATAGGCGGAGTTGGCCACTGCCCCTGCCATCAGCAGGACGAGGAGTGCATAGCGCAGGCCGATGGAGGAGAAAGAGTGTAGCAGGCGCTCAAAGCCTTTGACCAGCATAATAATAATGAAGGGCACCAGAAAGTAGGTGAGCCGCTCGTGGAGCGGATACATCCGTACACCCGAAGCCAGCAGGGCCAGCAGGAAGGGCAGGACCAGCACCCAGAAGAGCCTGCGGTCCTGCCGGTACACCAGAACACTCCCGCTCACCCAGCAGAAAAGCGGTAAGAATGGCATCCGGGTGACTCCCCTGAACACATCACTGTAGCGCCAGTCCAGATCAAGCCAGGAAAGGCCGAGGGAAAGGTGCAGCACATGCAGGGGCTTGATCAGGAACCAGCTCAGGTCTTCCGGCGAAGCAGGCGGAAGAGGCATAAAGGCCCTGAGATCATCAAACCAGTCAATGAGCCATCCGGAGCCGGCGTGCCTTTGGGTAAAGAGCAGGTAGTTGAGGGCAAAGCTGACCAGCCAGAGCGAGAAGGGGATCAGGTAGCGGAAAAAGGGTTTCCAGTCCTTTTTCAGCAGGTGCCACAGGCTTATGGCGGCGGCCATGCCGGCCAGAATGAAGATCACCGAGTAGGAGAACCAGATCAGGCCTGCCCCCAGCAGTCCCCACCGCAGCCCGGCAGCCAAAGCCGTCTTCTGCCCATAGCGTACGTACAGGTACAGGGCAGCCAACGTTGCCAGCATCTCGGTGCAGTACTGCTTGGCCTCCACTGAATAAAGCAGCGAAGGCGGGGCAATAGCCAGTATAGCCACGGCCACAAACACACCCGCCGGCCGCAGAAAATGCCGTGCAAGGGTACGGAACAGGAACAGGGAGGCAATGCCGCAGAGGAGGGAAACCAGCCGCAGGGCCATTTCCCCCTTGCCGAAAAGCACAACACACAGCTTTGTGAGCAGCAGGTAGCCGATGGGCGCTTTCTGCTCGTACTCCAGAGGACCGCTCACCAGTTCACCGTAGCTCAGGCGGATCAGGCTGTTGGCCAGAAAAGACTCGTCATTAAAAAAAGACCGGTTGTAGAAAAAGTGAAACAGGCGCAGAAGGATACCCGCTCCGATCACTGCCCAGGTCAGCATCTGCCACCATCTGGCCTTCTGACATTCCCGGTCAAGTATCAAATCTTTTTCAAGCTTTAGAATTGCTGTTGCAAAAATCATATTTTCGTAGAGATTCACACGTGCAGAAGCCACCGGCAGGGAATGATTTGTTAAAGGAAACGCGCCTGATGGCAGATCCGGAACTTCTTATACTTCTCTTCCAACAATACTGTATACCGGCAGTCCGGATACTTCCGCATCAAGCGCTGATTCACATTCTCTGGCCGTCATGTCCACTTCATCCTGCATCCCCGGTCCGTAATCAGGCTTTAAAGACAATATGTTTTTTGGTAAAGAAATTGAAAAAAGCGACTGTGCCGGTTGCCAGCACCTTACCTGCCATCACATGCACCGTCAACTTTTCCACCAGAAACCACAGCAGGAACTGATTGAGCAGAAGCCCCGCCAGCGTAAAGAGCATGAACAGGGAGAACGTGACTTTTCCCCGGCTGCGGCCAGAGCCGAATACCACAGTACAACTCATGAAATAGTTGCAAAGGATGGAGACTGACATAGCCATCAGGTTTGCCCTCATATACTCCACCCGGAGGTAATTCACCAGCAGGGCAAAAAGGACAAACTCGATCAGCACGGAGAACACGCCAACAGCTAAAAAACGGATTACCTGAAGTTTATAGAGTTGTCTGAGGCTTGCTATTCCTGATTTTATCATCTGCCTGTCTGTATTTTGAATTAGAATCTTCTTCTGATCAACAGGGCGCTTCGCCAATTTTCCATTCTTCAGAAGAAGGTGCGGAAGAAAGGAGACTGCCTGGCAGGTAACTGAATCAGAAGACCTGTACCCGCCGGGCAGTCAGCATCACGCTTGTTTAAAAGGATTTCTTCAAAAACCAGTTCAGGGCAGGAATGTCAAAGTAGATGAGCGCCATCAGCAGAATGGTCAGGAAAACAACATAAGCCATGAACTTCTTTTCGTGGTGGAGTTTCTCGGGGCCCTGCACCACAGAATCTTTTTTAAGGCCAATCTTCAGGTACCATGCAAACAGAAGGGCAAAGAATGGGAAGCTGAGGAGAAGTTCAATTTTGTTTTTGATGAGGAATATGCCCAGAAAGAAAGCTGCCGTCAGGGCGTAGAAGAACATGGAGATCAGCAGGCTGTTCTCTGTATATTTTTTGAAGGATTTCCGGTAGAGGCCGGCCAGCTCAGGGTTGTTGATGAAACGATACTCGGCGAATCGCTTGGTAGCCATCAGGAATGCACCTCCCATCCAGTAAGCCACAAGGATACTGCTGGGGGGAAGAATCATCCAGGAGGGGTCAAACAGGCTTTCCGGCAGCAGGGCCACCGGTACGAACACAAACCAGCCCAGGGCAAAACGGATGGGATTGTTTACTGACTCAGAGAGCACATCCAGATATACTCTTTCTTTCGTGCGGAAGGGCCTTACATTGTACATCAGTCCCATGAACAGCAGGAAAGCTTCAATGACCAGAAACTGCAAAGAGATAAAGTACGAGAGACTCAGCCCCACGGCCGTGAGCAGCAGCCATTGTCCGGCGATGTAGTAAGGGTTGAGTACGCTTACCACGGCTGAACGTTTCTTCTTTTCGGGGTGAAAACGGTCAAACTCTGCGTCCAGGTACTCATTAATCACGTAATTGGCGGAGGCAATCAGACACGTAGCCACAATGCCCACTACAATGCGGAAAATGAGGATGGCATCCAGAGGTGTGTTGTAGATAAGAAAAGCAAACAACATACCCGGCAGCATGAAAATATTTTTATTCCAGTGATCCGGACGGGCTATGGAAATGTACTCTTTCAGGCCGGCCGGCCGGAGAACCAGTTCAGGCTGCATGGTCTCTGGCTGAGCAGGAGAAGTTGAATTCATCGGATTATTTGATTTTGTTAGGTTAAGTAAAATTAAATCAGATCAGATTTTGCCAAAGGTATATTCAGCCTGGCAACAAGCTTTTGGAAAAAGTCAAACTGGTCAAAAGGTTTTTTTTCCACGATCAGGCAGGGCATACCGGCATGCCCGGCACAGACGCCATCGAGTTCGGGCCGGTCTCCAATGAAAAGGCATTCCTGCGGCAACACTTTCAGCTGCCGGACAATGCGGAACAGGCCTGCCGGATCGGGTTTAAGGCGGTCTATCCCGGGATCAGTGGAACTGACTACCAGATCAGCTTTCAGGCTCATTGCCTCCAGTTTATCCTCCGCCTGATAGTCTGAATAAATGGCGATTTTTATGTCCTGCCGGCGGAGGACGGCAAACAATTCCCGTATTCCCGGATAGGTACAATCCGCTATGTACCTGAGAGGGTATTCAAACATCCAGTACTGTACAACTTTTTTTACCTGACCTGCAGAAAAATTCCCTTTCTCCGTGCACCACGTGTATTGGGCATTCTCCATGTCGGGGCAGTAGATGCCCGCCCTATTCTCTCTATCGGCCCGGAAGTGATGTAATATTAAGAGCTCATTCAGCCTCCAGGGCCGCGTCAGGTAGTAAGAAAGCAAAGAAAACAACATCTTCTTCCGCAGCCTAGATTGGCTGTAAAGGGTGCCGTCTACGTCAAAAATAACAACCTTGAGTCGCTGCCAATCTATAGACATCTCATTTTGCGGAGTTACGCTGTTGCTCATATTATTTATCTTTTATACTCCAAATGCTTGTAAGGTAATCAGTCAAAAGTAACTTTATGCGCTGTTGACATTCATTTAATTTTGCAATAATCTGGGATTAATCTGCCCCGATACAGATCGTGTCTCAACTTGCCGGAAAACCTTCATAAGGTTTTGAATCTTATGGAGGTTACGTACAATTTTGCAATTCCGGAAAGTTCAGACGCACAATATATTTCAGACGCACCCTATATATAGACTGCGTCTGAGCCTTTCGGAAGACCTGTAGGTTTTTAAGTACCCGGACGGAAGCAAACCGGTATTTTCCGGCCTGCCGGCAGACCAGCCGTATTCCCTCTCTGAATCATTCAATCCGGATAAGGCGATAAGGCAGAAGTATTGCACAAGCCGGTTTGGCAATTGCCGGGCTATCTTTGGTTTCAGATCAAATGCCGCCGGTACCGGAGGTCGGTCAGGCGCAGGTCAGTAAACTTCCTTTACAGATTTCTTTGCACACCGGGGCTGGTGGCCCGGCTGGGGAAATATTTTTGTCAGAGCAAGCCTCGTCCGGCTGGCGGTGAACCTGTCTGGCCAAAGTAAAAAATTTATAATAATTTACCAAGCAGTAAAGATTCTTCTGAGCCTTGCCGGAAAGATTTTCGGGTCTGTGCCATGCCATTATAAATTCTTCAGAAGCCGTATTTGACAATTCAGGGTAATTATGGTATAAAAGTCAGAATCGGGCTATTTGAAGTTGTAGATTTTTTTAACAATAAGTTTAAATTTTTATGAATTCCGGTTTTTGTTTCAGCCGGAAAGTAGCTGACGGAAAAAGGAAAGTGATCCGCGTGAGTAGTATTGTTGCAGTTCTTTTTAACGGATCCGGCAACAGAAAGAAAAAGATTCAGGCCCTTTTTGCCTTATCCCACAATTCAGACTGGCTCTTGTTCAGGTAACGGGCAAGTCCCAGAAAAACGCTGTAATTCATAAAACTAAAATAGAAGGGAATAAAAAATGCTTTTACTCTCACCTTCTTTCTTTCGAGCAGGTATCCGATGCCGGCAAGCATATAAAACAGGATCTGGCCGTAAAGAACAGCCTGATAAAAAGTAGAGTAACTGTATAGCAGCACGTTGCTGATCAGTAAGGTCAGCAGGCACAGGGGTGCTGCCGTCCAGCGCATGACCCGGTGCGAAACATATTGAAAGGTAAGTAGGCCGTACCGGAAGGGATTGAGCAGGGGAGCCAGCCGGACAATGGATTGAAAGCCCCCGGCGCAGATGCGGATTTTTCTTTTCATTTCCTCCTTTACCGAGAAAGACGGACGCTCCATTGCGTAAGCCTCCGGCTCATATACTACCTTGTAGCCTTTCCCGGCCAGCCGCATGGAAATCATGAAATCGTCCAGCAGGGTATCTTTTTCGACCGGCGCATAGAGCGCACTGCGCATCGAGAACAGTTCGCCTGCCGCGCCAACTACCGTATTCAATTCCGAATCCAGCCGTTTCAGCAAAGATTCGTATTTCCAGTAAATGCCTTCCCCGGCTCCGGCAGCATCGGCGCTTTGACCAGTATCCACTCTCTTCTCACCGGCAACAGCCGCCACCTCAGGGCGTACGTAATGCCGCACCAGCTTTTGCAGTGCATCTTTGTTGAGCATTGTATTCGCGTCAGAGAAAGCCACTATCGGAGTAGTAACCTGCAGCATCGCCTGATTGATGGCTTCAATTTTTCCCCGCCGGGCACTGCCCCCAATGACCCGGATCCCTGAAAACCCAGCCAGTATTTCGGGAGTGCCATCGGTGGAACCTTCTGAGACAAACAGGAATTCAAGCTTATTTTCCGGATAGTCGAGTTCAAATGAATTGTTTATTTTATCCAGTATACACCCTGCTTCATTGTACGCCGGTACTACCAGCGTAACTGCCGGGAAAAAGGGCACCGGCTTTACGGGCTTTACAAAAATTCTCTTCAGCAACACAAGGCCGGCAAGCACAATGCCGTAGCCGAGATAGGTATAGAAAATCAGGAAAAGGGATATCCAGAAAACACTTTCGGTCAGAGGCATAGAGTCAGAATCGCTAGTTGTTGTTTATCAGTTGTTTTACAGTACTTCCGGAGAGCGTTGTCAGTAGTATTCATCCAGATAATGGAATACATCTTCCTCACTTCTGGCATGCAGGACTCTTGCCCCCGACAGGGCAGGAAAAATAGTTGAGAATTCATTGAAGGAATGTTCTACTCCGCTTTTGGACAATACAATGTTGGTTCCGCCGAAATAGCTGGCCAGTGCGGCGGTGCCACCGTGAACAGATATAAAGTGGCTGCAATTGGCATAAACCATCAGCTGAAGATGATTGAAGTTGTTTGCCGGAGACTTATGCTGAAGGTATAAATCTTCAAGCAGAATGACTTCCGGGTGCTTTTCCCGCAGCCACCCGTATTCGTCCAGATCAAGGATATCGCTGTTGTCAGATACGATCCGGCTGGAAAGAGGCCGGTTGTAAATAATCTGGTACTTATTCCCCAATGAAGCTATGATCTTTTCCAGAACCGGGACACTCAGAAAGTTGAGCGGAGCCTGATTCCATTCAATGTTGAATTTGTTGGCAATAACCAATACCGGTTTTGCAAAGCGAAACACATCATTGCTGTATTTTTCCTTCAGCGGTACTCGCTTCCATTTACTGAAGCTGAAAGTAAGGCTATGGGTCATATTGGGAACTTCAAACTTTTTTGCGTCATATTCCCAGTCTCTCTGCTCATGCTTTTCTTCGTGATCGGGGCTGAAAAAATACAGTTCCCGGGTGCTTTTGCAGGATATGGTTTTATCCAAGGTTCCGTTCAGGTGATGCCAGTAGGCAAAAGGCAGAACAAAAGTCAGCTCCTGCTGAAACTCACCGTAGTACTCTATCACTTTATATTTTTTTTTCCCCAGATAGTCTCTGAAAAGATACTTTACCTGAAACAATCTGGAAAAATAATTATCCCGGAGGTAGTAACGGTGTTTTTTCCGGATACCCGGATGTTTCAGCAGGGCAACAAGGTATAAAGATTTTAAAATCAAATCTCTCATAAAACGAAGGAGGGTCATTTAATTAATGACTACTTTGGCCCTGTTCATTCAGGCAGGAGGAGCAACCTGTAAATAACATTCCTGCTGCTTCAAAAACCTTTTGACGGGTATACTTTATTGATTTTCACCATTTTATCTTTGGTAGTGAACTGCCAGTTGGTGCTGATGTTGATTTTGTTTCCTTTCTTCTGCCAGTCTGCGACCAGTTCCCTGAGTTTTTCAGGACAGTTTGGGATAAAAATATACTAACTCACCTGATCTGGTCAAGTTGATCTAAAACTATTGTATCTTTCTTGATATCAAATTTCCGTGCGAAGAGCCGGGTTGAAGACCTTAGGGATGGCAAATCATCAATGGTCAGAATTTTAGGACTACTACCTCCATGAGACCAGTCAATGTAGCGCAGGTTATTATTAATAATAGATGTTGATAAAGATGAGTTTAACAAAATTGTATGAATCAAAAACTCGTCTGACCCCCACGTTAGCTTGGCGAATCTTTTAAGTTGAGGGTGCATATCCATAAAATTTACAAGGTAAGCAGCGCAATCGCGGCTCAGCGTGTACCATCCACCCATATTGCCGCCATATATTTTATTAAATAAAGGAAAAATCCTGCTTGGCAGTAAATAATTAAGAAGTTCTTGAAAAATATACTTCCCAGGAAAGGCAAATTCATTTAAATGATACTGCGTTATACGGCTCTTATTAATTTGCCACCACTCTGAATCATAAGAATAATATTCAAGAAAAGAATAACCGATATGTTCCTTCAAAAAATCGTGAATAGCCTCTGGTGGCTTAATTAAATAATCTTCACCACTCATCAGATTAATAAAATCATAGGATACCGGACTTCGTATGATTTCACGAAATCCTTCAAGTGCTGCTTGAGTTAAGCTAAAGCCTCCCCATGTTACATTATGCCTGTACTTTATAAATCGAATATTAGGCAATAATGCTAAAGGAGCAAATACATGATAGTTGGTTTTTGCATCTAGATGAATAAAAACATCAGATTGAGGATGTGTTAACCTTCGTATTAGTCGTTCCAGTTGATCAGGGGACTTGTGAGCTAAAATTAAGTGGGCAATTCTCATAGTTCAATATAAAAAATGTAGTGTTGAGAACCATTTTTAATGGCGACCTATTTTCTTTATAAAATTTTTCAATGACCTTAATTATAGATTTCCGGATGAGAAACGGCGAAAGTCTTTGAATTCATGAGAAGTTTTTGTTTTGGAGGTCTCTTTCTTGATTGCAATAAATTTTTTTCTTCAAAAAGCCTTTCAGATGAAAAAGCTAAAATTAATATGTGAACCAGTTACTTAAAGGAAGACAAGGCAAGTTTGTTTAGAATGTTCAGAGTCTTCTTTACATACCTCATAGGTTCGCTGATAGGAATGAAATTCTTCCAAAGAGTTAAATCGAGATACTGAAAAAAAACTTTCTTATACTCTTCTGAAAAGTAATATGATTTGTAAATAGGTTTTCTCTCAACGAAATGAATCAGATGCGCCTCTGCATTGTACTCGGAAGCAAAGTGATTCCAGAGAGGATCCAGTTCCAGCCATTGGTTTGCCAAAACTACATTCAATCCATACTGATCGGGATAGTTTATAAACTTCATATTGGCATTTACGCATTCGATTACCTTTTCGGCTATCTTGTTTTTTGTGAACTGCGCTACGTCAATCACCATCAATCCGGTATTGAAATATCTGGTGTCTTCCGTGAATCCCAGCTCACGGAAGTTGGCTATTCCGCCCCAGCTGTTGCTCATCACTTTGATTCTGGGATCCTGTACGGCTGCGATTATTCTGCCTTCCAGATGCTGATTCCAGAGAATGCTCACGTCCTTCTGAAGGATCATGTCAACATCCAGATAAATAGCTTTTTTTACGTGTCCGGGTAAAAGACCAGGAATAAACAGCCGCATGTAAATGTTCATCGGATATGAACTTTTATCGGTAGGCAGACTGATATTTGCCGGCAGGCAGTCTTCCATCTTCATCCAATGCAGCGCAGTCATGTCCGGCTTTATGGATTGCTGCAACATTTCCTTACTGTTTTCGGACACTTTGTCCCCGACAAGGTAAATGCTCAGTTTCTCTCCGGTAGTGTGATTGGATTCGATTGATTTGAGCAGCGCCGCCAGAAGGACGATGTAATAGTTATCGGTGATGGCAAAAATGGTTATTTCGTCAGCTTCTTCTATACACATGGAAGGAAAGGGGGTTAACATCCTGATTTAAATTATACTTTTAATAAGGATATAGTTTTTTAATAATACTTAAAAACAATACCTTTTTGATCGGGAAGAAGCGGTTTTTTCCGGTTGCTTCTGGCAATCTGTTCGTGCATTTTGCAGCACTGAAGGCATCTCCTTTAATGTAGTCAGATGCACAGGTCTCTTCAATTGCACGATATATTTCATTTACACAATTTTCCCAAGTATGGGTGGCTGCAAAAGCTTTTCTGGCTTTAACTACCGGAGGGGAATTATCGGTAAGAGCGCAAGTGATCATCTGAATATAATCCTCCGTGGTCTCTGCTAAATATACATGCTTAGCAAATGTTTCTGCCATAGCTTCTGTTTTAGTAGCAACTATGGGTTTACCCATTGCTAAATATTCATCTACTTTCAGAGGGTAATTGCCAACCGTAATGTGATTGATCAGCTGCGGATTCAGACATACGTCAAATCCTTTAATGTATGATGGTATATTGTCAATATGTTTAGGTCCCAGAAAGTGTACATTTTTCATTTTATGTAATTGAGAGGAGGCAAAAACCTCATCTGCTGGTCCAACCAAAACAATATTCCACTCTGGTTTTGCTCTAGCTATACTCATTAAAAGATTTATATCCAGTCGAATAGATGAAAGTGCTCCGGCGTACCCGATGATTGGCCCAGGTATTGCCCCAAGGTCTGAAGGCAGCCCTGCAACCTTATCTTCATTGAAGTGCTCCAGGTTACAGCCCTGGCCTATGTAAAAGGAATTCTTATTGTACTGATTCAGGAATTTGGTCAGAAAGTGTGAATTCGCAACCCCGATATCGTACTTTTCTATAAGCTGTGGCTCCAGCCGCTGGCCGTGCTTTTTCCAGTAATCAACTCCCAGCAGAAAGTCCCGGCTGTAATAAATTGAAAGAGCCGGTTTGAGGTATTCAGGAGCATAGAATCCTCTTACAAAGTGATTGTCGTTGAAAAAGATATAATCTTTAAAATCCAGCTGCTGGAGTGCGGCAGATACATCCTTCAGAAATCTTTTGTTGTTTACTTTATTAAAAAAATCATGAATTTTCGGACTGCTTATCCAGTTCACGGATTCCAGAACGCAGGATGTATTTAAAATCCAGATGTTCTCGTTCCATCTGACCAGTTTATTTTCGTTGTTCCGGGGGCTCCGTCCCTGTATTTTCTCCCTGAGCAGGGTAGCCCTGTCAACAGGAGGATTTACAAATAACACCCGATTGTTTTTCGCTAGAACTTTAGCAATACTTCTTCCATTAAAACCTATTTCTAAATTCCATGGCTGAGAGCCTATTATTACAAAATCTCGGTCTCTAACGGCAAAGGATGTCATAAATCTGTAGTAAAATTAAATGTGTATACTTCTTAAATTCTTAATCAATAGCTTAATTAAGAATATACCGTGCGTTTTTGCCTCTGCGGTTCCACAAAATCTAAGGGTGAATACTGCGTCTGGCTGACATAAATCTGAAAAGGGAAACAGTGATGGTTACAATGTCTTTTGTATAGAAAAGCCTTACGTACCGGAATACGTTCCAGAATTTTACGTCTAACTCTCTCCGTAAAAAAAATGAATTGATTACTACCGATGTCATCAGTGAAAAAAGCGAACCCCAGAACACCCCGATCAGGCCGTATAAACGGAGTAACGTATAGCAGAGCACTACGCTGGTGACCGCATTGAACAGCAACAGGTAGAAGTTGATATCAGGCTTGCCCAGGGAGTCCATCACCGTCCCGAACTGACGGGTAAAGGGAACCAGCAGCATGAGCAGGATTGAAACTCTCAGGTATGGTACCGCGTGGATATACGCCTCCCCAGCTATGAGCCATATGATTTCATGGGCAAAGATTTCTACGAAAATCACCGCCGGAATATTGAAGGCCAATAGCCACGCCACGGATTTTTCGTACAGGTGTCTGACTGAATCTTTTCCGTTTTTTTCGGCCCGGATTGCACTTTGGGGAAAAACGATGGTGGCCAGCGTGGAAACCGGCACCTCAGCCAGCGTGTTTACGCGGGAGACAGTCCCGAATACGGCCAGTGAAGCCGGTGATAACACACTGCTCAGCAGGATCTGATTGATGATTCCCGATAACGTTGATCCGAGGCTGGTTCCAAGAGAAAACTTGCCGTAATTATAAAGTTGTTTCATCCACCCGGCATCCAGACTTTTTGAAAACCTCAGATACTTTCTGGACTGCAGATAAGCAACACCCGAAGCCAGTGCTGCAAAACCGGTCATCAGAAAAGTCAGTTGCATCAGATGTAGTGAAATGCCCCACAGGGATAAAGCCAGAATTGTAAAGAAAAAGAACCCCTGGCGGATGAAATTAGTCACAAAGACGCCCCTCAGATCCAGATTTGCCTGCTGGATGAAATTGAACTGCGACCCGGGCAGCGAAGCCAGCAGGGTCAGGATGTAGAACACAAGCATAGGTTCTAACCGGGGAGCGCCGCTCCATTGGCCGATACTCCGGGCGGTGAGCAGAAAGATCAATGCCACTAACCCGCAAAACACAAAATTGAGGGCAAAAGAGGCCGTCAGAATCTTTCTGTAGTCGGCATCCGCTGTAGCAGCCGAGTATTTGATCTGGGCATTCTGAATCAACCCGTTGCGTGTTACTTCAACCAGGGAGGTGATGGCCAAGAAAAGGGACCAGACACCAAAGTCTTCTTTTGACAGTTGCCTGACCAGAATGAAAAACCCGCCGAAGCTGAACCCAATGGAGGTAAGCTGCAATAAAAACGTGTATGTGCCTGATTTAATCCAGTAAGAAGATACAGCGGAAGCATTATTCATTTGGTATTCATTTAAAAGATGTGGATGCAGTTCCGGTGGAAGCTCTCTGTGCCACTGCCCGAATTGCACATTAGCGGGTTATGCTTTGGACGGAAGGCGGGAATGAAAATTATTGAAAAACCGCTTTAATTCTTTACGAAGACGTACGGAAAGAGCAGTAAAAAAGGTGCCATCCTTTTGCAAGGTTCTGATGCCTGTCCAGGCGCGGGCTTTGCCGGACCTGACCTGTCTGATTTTTCCGTACGGCATCAAATCCAGGCAGAGCTGGCCGTCCTCTCCCCGCCGGTTTATTTTGATAAAGCCGATTTTGAGGCCGTATTCTTTCACGTATCCCATGCTGAGACCGTAGGCATTGAAGTAAGGCCGCTTGATGTGGCGTACTTCGCTGATCACATCCTTCATGACTTCCCATACCGTCAGTTTCCAGCGGGGAAATCCCTTTTCACTGATAAAAGAGTACCGTCCGTACACAAGCACCACTTCCGGCTGCTGAAGTACCCGCATCATTTCATCCACCCAGCAGGGCGGGTAAAAACAGTCGGCATCAGCCGTCAGGATGTATTTGCCAAGCGCATTTTCCTGCCCCAGCTGCCGGGCGGGTCCGGCTCCCTGGACTGGTTCAAAAAACGACCGGATGTGCAGCCGGTCCAGTGTCTGCTGGGTTCTGTCGGTGCTGTTGTTGTTGACTACTATAATCTCAAACGGTATCTGGGTATGCATTCCGGCAAGGCTTGTCATGCAGTTCAGGATATTGACTTCTTCGTTCCAGGCGGCGATCACAATACTGACCAGGGGCTGTCTGCTCTGAACGGCATCCAGTTTTTTATTGATGGCAGCAAAGAACGAATCAGGAATATCATCATACTTCTGGTAAGGGAGCTGATAGTCGGACAGCCACGACGGATTTCTGGAGATTCTCATTGTCTGCGTTTTATGAAGATTATGTTCAGGTACACTGTCGGAAAACTGATTTTTTTCCTATTGCTTAATTTACATGATGTAAAAGTGCAGCTACTACCTTTTCCCAGCTGAAGTTTTTTGCGAAAGCTTTTCTTTTCAGGGCAAAATCTGAATTCTTTTCCCGTAAAGCGGTTTCAATTTGCCCGGTGAAGGACGGTAAATCATCGGCCAGATAGGTTTGCTCAGCAAAAACTTCCTTCATGGTATTGGTGGCAGTCGCCACTACAGGCTTTCCAAGCGCGAGATATTCGACGATTTTCATAGGGAAGTTGCCCGCAGTCATCTCATTGATCGCCTGCGGATTGAGGCATACATCAAACGACAGGATGTAGAAAGGCACCTCCCTGTTGTGCTTTCTCCCGAGAAAATGAACATTCGGGAGGCCGTGCAGAGGACTATCCCTGAAGTTTTTATCTTCAGATCCGATCAGTACAAAACTCCAGTCAGGACGCGTGGTGGCAAGACGGATCAATAAATCCAGGTTCAGCCTCAGCGTAGTCAAAGCGCCAACGTAACCGATCAGAGGTCTTGGGATATTCTCCAGATCAGCGGGCCGGTCAGCAGTTGCACCTTCCTGTTCCGTTGCTTCGCTTTCAATATCTCCGCCGTTTCCGATGTAGAAGCTGTTCGGATTATACAGTTTTGCCCGCTTCGTAAAATCGGTAGAGTTGCAGACTACAGCGTCAGATTTTTTCATCAGCTGCGGCTCCAGACTTCTTCCGTGTTTCTTCCAGTATTCTACTCCGACCGTGTAATCCCGGTCCAGATAAATGTATTTGTCCGGCTTCAGGATTTCCTTTAAATAAAAGCTGCGGAATATATCTTTGTCGTTGATCAGGGTGAAATTCCCGAACTCAAGTTTATTCAGCGCCGCCTGTATATCTCTGGCAAACCGCTTGTTGTTGATCCGGTTAAAAACCTTGAATACACTCGTAAAAGGCAGCCAGTTAATGGATTCAATTACCCGGGTGGGTTTGAGTACCCACAGGTTTGTATTGATCCGGGTCAGGTTATCGGAGCCGTTTCTGATGGTTTCAATATGCTCTTTCTGGAAAGTATCAACTCCTCCGGCGTACAGCGTTTTTCTGTTGATCGGAGGGTTCACATACAAAACTTTGTGATTTTTGGAAAGCTCTCTGGCCAGATGGGTGGAGGTTGATTCACGGTCCGTATTGATTGGCTGGAGGCTGACAAAAACAAAATTCATTATCAGGCTGGCATTTTGGTCTGGAAAGCTGAAATGTGAACAATAATTTGTTTTCAAATTCAGGGCTTCAGAGGAACCGCCCTGCCATTTGCTTTTATCCAACCGTCCCGTCTTATTGAATTTATTGAAGACATTGCGGCTGAATAACCCGACAACTCCGTAAATCCAGCCGAGAACCTGTTTCGGCCCGATTTTACCAACCGGTTGACCGCTTTTGAAAACCTCCCTGAAATAGCGGTTTCCGCTCAGGGGCCGGCAGAAAGAGTAAGACTTATTCACGGATTCTGGTAAAATAAGGTCTGCGTTCAGGAATCTGCAGATGAAAATACCAATGCTGCACGTTCAGGTGAATTCTCATTTGCATTGTCGTAGTCTGGTAGTTTGTTTATTGCTTCCCCTCAGATGACCGGATCAGGATCAGGGTTACCGGATATGGATCTGTCAGGAAACTGCGACAGAAGCCGGCTCTTTTGCAACGGACTCCCATGCTCCGGTAAGGGCGTTGTATTTCTTGATCAGTCTTGCCGGATTGCCGGCCACTATGGAATAGGGAAGTACATCCTTGGTGACCACGCTGCCGGCTGCCACTACCGCGTGCTTCCCCACCCTGACCCCGGCCGTAATGACGGCATTGGCCCCGATCCATGCCTCATCTTCAATGACAACGGGTTTTGTGGTCACCGGCTGAAGGCTGATGGGTAAGGTAACGTCGGCATAGCCGTGGTTAAGGGCAGATATTACCACATGCTGGGCCAGCATCACGTCATTGCCGATCTGCAACGGTCCGATCAGCACTGAGGAAATCCCGATCATGGTCCGGTTGCCGATACTTACTTCTCCCACTCCGTTGTTGATGATTGCAAAATCTTCAATGGTGGCATCATCCCCGAGTCTGAAAGAATTAAAGGGCAGTACATCCATCCGGGTACTTCTTCTGATGACTGCTCTCCGGCCTGTCTTATGTACAAAAGGATTGACGAAGATGGAAACCCACCACCTGGGACGCGCCTGGTTTCTGGGCATCAACAGGTATAACGCAATGCGTTTTGTGCTTTCGCTCTTTTTTAAATATCTCTTTATCCCTTCAATCATATTGAAAATACTTTATTGATCCGTCAAATGCGCAGAACCGGAGTTGCAGCGTGTATTCTTTTTAAACTTACCGTTTAAACTTACCGGCGGATATCACTTGTAATGGTTTTGGATACATGCGGTGTATGAACAAAGGTCTGTCCCGTTTTTCTGCTTCTTAAAAGGGCCCTGCACATGGATAGGAAGGCCAGCGGCAGGTGAAGTACTGCTTTCCAGAGGCTGGCCCGGTAAAACCTTCCGGGTAAAGCAATCAGCAGGGATCCGCACCCGGTCAGGAGCAGAATAGCCCAATAGAGGGCAGGAGGGCCGTACGGATTCACCAGTGACTGCATGAACATAATGCTCAGCGCACCCAGCAGCAGTATCCGGGGCAACAAAAGGGTCTGCACCATTTTATTGAAGAAATCGGTATTGCCGTGCCGGAAAAGCTGCACAAAGCCTTCAAAAAAATACTTTTTGCAGCAGGCAATCTGGGCTGATATCCAGCGTGACCGCTGTCCGGTGAAAACTTTGGCGTTGGCCACTTTCTCATCGTATACCAGGGCGTGATGCAGGTAGTCGGTTTTTACCTTGTCCCGTGCAATTCTGAAGTCAATCTCCTTATCCTCTCCGGAAACTTCGCCTATGTTGACCAGAAGCTTTTTCAGGTACGAAAAACCAAAGGCCATTCCTGATCCGATCAGATTAGGCGATAATCCCAGTGCCTGATGCCCCTTGCGGAACAACTGGTTGTTGATTTCTTCGTTGCAGGCATCCAGAAGAGCAAAGGGAGTATCCTGATTTTTGGCGGTACGATGTCCCTGCACTACCTGGTAACCTTTCTGAAAGGACAAATTTACCTTTTCCAGAAAATTACTGTCCATTACATTGTCTGCATCAAGTACCAGCACTGCGTCATACACGTCTTCTGGTAAAGCCGAAACCGCAAACTGAAGGGCTTTTCCTTTGGTGCTTTTTTCAAACTGAACCTCAATGGCCTTTCCTCCCAGGGTTTCAATGCTCCGCAGGGTTTGTGGCTTAAGGCCGTCAGCGATTACGAATACATCGGATTGGCCCCGGTACTGCTGGGCCAGAGCTTCCCTGACCGTATCAAGGATCACGACATCTTCTTTGTAGGCAGGAATCAGGATGCAAAACCTGACGAAGCCTGTAGCTTCTTCATCTGGCTCATTCCGGGTAACCAGGCCGGCCAGCGCAAAAGTCAGCAGGTAGAGGCAGTTAAACAGCAGGTACAAACCAACCAGGCATAAAAAGAATATCAGAATAGATTCCAGAATAAGCATTGCAATTTTTTGTTGAATATTCAGCCGAGTACTGCTTCGCCCTGCTTGGGCAAGTAAATGTTCTGGTGGACGCCGGCTGCTTTCAACTGCCAGTACAGGCCTCTCCAGAGGGCCGACAGGTGTCGCCATTGCCGCTGCAGGCAGAACTTCAAGGAGTTTTTAGGTACTGCCAGCAGCAGAAACACCAGCAAACTGGTCCAGAAAGGGAGTCCGCGCATATTTCTGCGGATGAAAAGCAGCCGGTTCCGGTTCATATAATAGGTTTTCAAAACCGAGTTTTTGCCGACGGAAATCGACTCTTTATGATAAATTACCGACTCGGCTACGTACTGGCAGGTAAAGCCGGCTCTTTTGATCTGCTCACACCAGTCAAGTTCCTCATAATAGAGGAAATACAATTCAGGCATCAGGCCTGTCTGTTTTATAACCCTCATGGGCACCATCATGGCCGCTCCATCGGCCAGATGCGTAGCGTGTGAAATGTCATACTGTCCCTGGTCGGTTTCTCCGTTGCCGATGGTTTTACTCCGGCCGGTCCACGGATTGATTCCTGAGGATCCGGCATACTGGATCAGCCCTCCGGTGCCAAAGTAGATGATTTTGGGAGAAGCAATGCCCGCCTTCAGGTTTTGAGCGAAAACATCGAGCAGGGGCTCAATAAAGCCCGGGTCTACTTCTGTATCGTTGTTCAGAAAAAGCAGGTAGTCGCCCTGAGCCTGCCGGATGCCCAGATTATTTCCGCCGGCGTAACCAAGGTTAACCGCTGACCTGATCAGTTTTACTTCAGGAAACAGGTCTTCGATGACACCCGGATCTTCGGAAGGCGAATTGTTGTCAACCACTATTACTTCAATGTTGGAGTAAGTGAGTTTCCGCAGGGAAGCAAGCATCTGAAGGGTCACTTCCGTCTGGTTATAGACGACAGAAATAATAGAAACCAAAGGATTTGCCATAATTCACGTATTTGCAGTTTTGCGGCCACGGGCAAGCCATCACGGCATCAGTCCATTTTTTGAACCGGCGGCACTTTACCGGCTGGGTTTTACTGCTGAGGGTTTTTGGGCAACTAATAGTTCACCATTGAACGCCAGCGCAAGGGCTATATAATTGAAAGGTGCAATCGGGAAAGTTCCCCATAACTCGTTGCCGTAACTGGCTACGGCTAATCCGGCAATGGCGCAATAGAGGGCTGCGGATTTATACCGTATTATTTTATCCTTCAGAGAGAAGATTCTCCTGAAGCCGGCGACCAGCAGATACAAAAGCATAGAGAGGTAGAAGGTAAGGCCGGTCCAGCCTGTTTCCACCCATATCCGTACGTACCAGTTATCAGTAGGCATTTCTCCAAGGAAGGTATTGGGGGTAAATCTTTTCCCCCAGAAACCAATACTGCCGACTCCGGCCCCGAAAGGACGGGAACCCATGTATTCTGCCAGTATCCGCTGGTTATTTACCCGGACCTGGAAAGAGGCGTCCTCGGGGTTGAGGGCGCTTCTCATCCGGTATATCTGATAGTTAGTATTGCCGATGCTGGTAAACTTCAGAAACCCGAAAAAAACTATACCCACAATCAACCCGCTGATGAGAACCTTTACCTTCCCACAGAGCAGGAAATAAGTTCCAAAACCCGCAAAGATCACAAAAAGGGCACCCCGGGTACCGGATATTGCCATTCCGTAGAAGCAGAGGACTGCCACCAGGCCATAAATAAGTTTTTTCCGGAAGCCCTCAGCATTCAAGGCAAGAATCCCGGCGATGACTACAGCCATGGCCTGTGCCGCACCAAACGTTCCCGCATCCGTAAAGTATGAGAATACCCGCAGTTTCCCGAACAGCACGTGGGTCCGGGCTGCACCTGCTGCCAGCCACGCATTTTCAGCGTCGGTCAGACCAATGTGCAACTGCCTGATGCCGTTAAGCGCCGCCGGAACCGACCACAACAGAAAGATAAACAGGACACTCTGAAGGTCTTTCGGACTTCTCAGCAGCAACAAAGCCAGTATGATGGTAATAAACATCTGGAAGGAGGTGCTGCGTATTGCATACAACCATGCCTCTGCACTTCTGGCTTCGGGGTTGAAAATCTGAAGTGCCGTAAGCAGAAACCAAACCGAGATAAACAGGAGTACGCCTCTGGATACTTTCAGCCAGTCCTCCTGCTTTATTTTCAACAAGGTTGCAACCAGCGTGACCAGCAGGAAAAAGTCTACCAGCAGACCGGCCGGAAAGGGCAGCGGCGGGAGATAGTTGCTCAGGGGCACAATCGCGAAGCTGCTGTGGATGCTCATAAACAGTCCGATGCGCGGATTGTTAAAAATGGCCGCTAACAGCAGAATCAGAAAAGGCAAGCATAAAAAGCCCACCGCGGCCACCAATCCTCCGTTTTCAATGGCAAGGGCAATCAGGGCAGCCGCCAGGACGCTCAGCAGACCCGTGACCAGCGGCCCGGAAAGCCTGGCAAACAGTCCGGAAATTAAATTTTCCTTCCTGATTATTTCGTGTCCGCCCTCTTTCTGTAACATAACCGACTAAATCAATGGTATTTATTTAAAACCTAGCTCTCCATGACCGTTACCGGTTTCTTGACGCCTGTCCCCGCGGACTTATTGTCCGCCACTACCTCAATTGTTTCTACTATTCTTCTGTTCATGCCGCTGCCCATTAACCGCCGGGCTTCGTCCCATGAAATGCGGTTCAGGATTGAAAACGCCGGGTGGGAAATGCTGGTCTTGTAGATGTCAAGGATGTGATCATCGGCTGAAGTCCATTTCCGGTTGGATGGAATGATGATCAATGACAAGTCTGCCCTTTTGATCAGATTGATGGGCAGCACATGGGTATTGATGGACTCAAGCTCTACCAGCACGATCTGGTAAGGGGCTTTCCCCATCCCAACCGGACCGGGCAGATCTGCGTAGCCCGGCATAACCGCTACCTCACTACTGGTACTACTGCTGGCTTCGTGGCTCAGCTCACTACCGGTGGATGAAGAGAGCACTGTTTTGTAACCAGAGGCATTCAGATACTTAAGCAGCTTTTTGCCGTAATAAGTCTTTCCATCGCCGGCTTGGGTGCTGAAGAGGGTGATCACCAGCGGTGAAGCATCTTCCTGAAAGTGCGGATTGATGGTATTGATGCATTGGTTGAATAACTGGACCTCGGCGCTGCCGGCACCTGCATTGGGGTGCGTCAGGTCGGGAAGGGCGCCTGCAAACGGAAGCCCGGTTCGTTTCCTGAGGGTGTCTAAGTCTTTTACGGTAGTGTCCAGCATATCCTTACCAACTACATACCCGGTCACCAGAAAAAGCGCCGCAATAAAAGACAGCAGGATGAGCATGTTTGTTTTGGAGGGCTCCGCATCTGCCGGCAGCGTGGGAGCGTCAAATACCCTCATGTTAAGCGTTGTATTCAAACCCTGCTCCTTGAGCCGGCTGGCATTCAGATTCTGCAGCACCTGGAGGTAATTCTGCTCGGCCAGCGTAATGTCCCGCTTGAGGCGGTTGATGACCAGACCTGCGGGCAGAATGGAGTTGAATTCACTTTGCCTGGCCACCTGCAGTTCACGGAGGCTGCGGACCCTGGCTTTGATCCGGTCCACCTCAAGCGTAGCATCTATCCAGGAGGTTAGCAGCAGGCTTGGGGGAACACCCTCTCCTGAATTGATGGAAGCCGACAAACCGTTTGTTTCCCTGCGTGATCTTGCTTCCAGTTGCTGGATCCTTGCCTTCAGGGCGGCAACGTTTTCTTGCTTGCCGGGACTGTTCTCAAGCACGAAAAGCTTGGTATTCAGGGCGGATATACTGTCCCGCAAATCGTTCAGGTTCGTATTTCTGGATGCCCGTTCCCTCACCCCGACGAGTTTAGCATTCAACTGGTTCAGGACCGCCTCCGTGGAGGCAAGCGCAGACATCTCCTGCTGAATCTGGTTTTCAATATCTTTCCGGTGAAATGAAATGGCCCGGCTGTCTTCTTCAAAATTGACGATATTGTTGGAAGAAGAGTATATCTGAAGGCTGTCTTCCTTGTTTTTAAGCACAATGGAAGCTTCTTTCAGTTGATTCTCGAAATACGCCACAACTGATTTTATTTCTCCCGTTTTTGTCTCCTTGTACTTCTTGATGAATGTGTCAATCAGTTGGGTAAGGGTAAGCTGGGCGAGGGTTGGGTTGGTTGCCTGGAAGGATACTTCCAGCATGTCGCTGGACCCCAGCCGGCTGGTTTTAAGGGTTGCCATAATGGCCCGTATCCCGAAAGGAGACCCTTCCAAATTGACCACCTCCTCCATGAACTGCTCCTTCTCCCGCAGCCCGGCTGAAAGTTCCTTCAGCACACTTTCGTACGGTTTGCCGGCCATCTGCCGTCTTACTCTGGCGGGTATGGTATTGGAAAGAAAATCCACCGCGTCTTTGTGCAGAAGGGTATCATTTACGTAAGGCGACCCGCTCAGGTAGTGGGCCAGCAGGCGCACGCTTACTTCTTCCAGGGTGCTCTTGGCCTTGATCATATTGATCAGGTTGTCGAAAGAACTCCACTCACTGTTGGTTGATGAAGACCCGTTCCCTCCCTCAGCGCTTTCAAGGGTATATCCTGAAGCAAAACCCGTGTAGACCGATGCATTGGAGGTGTATTGCCGGGGCTGGTCGCCCACCAGAAAATAAACCAGTACGGCTACCAGTAGCGGGAAAACAATGATAAGTCCTGAATTCTTGATCAGAAGTGGTTTTATTCGGTGAAGGTTCATGGGATTAATTTCAAGGGTTGACCAACTAAATATTCCATTTGTTTCCAGGTGAGCAGAAAACTTTGTTTGAATGTCTCATAACTTTCCTGAGCGTTGGCATACTCCCTGACCATCGCCGACATTTCAACGATTCCAATGTTTCCATTCTGCAGGTCCTTTTCGGCCAGGGCTTTCTGGATCTGAAGCGTTTGCAGGGCATCCCGCCGGATTTTGAGCACATTGATATTGGTGACCAGCTGGAAGTATAGGGTGGTCACCCGTCCGGTCAGTTCCTCAGCCTGGACATCTTTCTGGAATTTGGCGGCCCTGTACTGCGCTTCTGCCATTCCGACCTGGTTTTTCCTGTCCACAAACCGGTTAAGCGGGAGGTCAATGTTTACGCCTGCTCTGTACTGGGGGATAATAGTTGATGTGAATCCGGTTTCCACGCCTCCGTTCCAGAGCAGCACGTTACCAATACCCGCATTTGTATTTGCACTGATATTATTGGTCCATTCCAGCTTCCGGCTGTTGAGCTGGAACTTCTGTTGCTGTATCTGAGCTTCACTCATTTTCAGAGACGGTGAGTTCTTCAGACTAAGACTGATGAGGGAATCCAGTGACGGGAGCGCATAAACGGTTTGTGAATCAGAAAGATCCTGTGCCGCGGCAAAGGTTAACGAAAAGCACAGGCTCAGACACAGCGAGGCCTTGTACAGCATCACGGGCGGCCTTCGGAGCGAAGAAGCCAGCCAGAGTACGAGATGAGCTAAATTGGAGTTTTGCATTAAATAAAAAGTTGGTAAGAGTATTGACGAAGTAAATTCCCGTGATTAAGGATGGGTCTGCAAGGGATGGTTTGATTGAATAAAATGCTGCCTCACCAGACGCCGCATCAGACATTTTCCTTCTGCCTGAGTGCCGAGAAGGTTTTCATGAATATTTCATAATCCATCAGATAGGATTGATTATTCGCGTATTGGAGGTCCAGATTCTTACGCTCCAGATCCGTCATATTCTCCTGACCTCTTTTGGTTACCTGCCAGAGACCGGTTATGCCGGCCGGTGCCATAAAACGCAGGGCCCATTCGTCGGTGGTCAGATTTTCGGCTTCGTACAGGGGCAGCGGCCGGTTTCCTACCAGCGACATATCCCCCTGCAATACATTGAATAGCTGAGGAAGTTCGTCGAGGCTGGTATTCCGCAGGAATGCACCTAGTTTGGTGATCCGCGGGTCATTTTTGATCTTGATAAAGGAAGAATTGTTGTACTGATTCAGGTCAGTCAGCCGCTGCAGCTCCTGATCGGCATTAATCCGCATGGACCTGAATTTATAAAATTTGAAAATCTTATAATTATAACCAGCCCGCCGCGAGATATAGAGCACTGGTCCGGGAGAGTCCAGCTTGATCAGCAGGGCGATCAGAAGCAGAAAGGGAGATAAAATAAATAAAGCAGTACCGGAAACAGCTATGTCAAACAGTCTTTTGAATAAAGGGATCCGGGGTACCTCGAATAGCTCGTCTGCCGGCCGGCCGTCAATAACTTTTGCCGTGCTGATGTACTGAAGGCGGTATTGAATTTCTTTGGCTTCCAGTGGAAGCAGGAAAAAGTCGTCTACCCCCAGAAAATGGGCTTTTTTCCTTATCTCGTTATTGTCAGTAGATGACAGAATAATAAACTGTATAGCGGTGTGGAGTTGCAGTTCCTTCAGAATCAGGAACATGGCAAATGCATCTCCGTCCGGCAATTCGAAGTCGCATAGCATGATATCCGGAATTCTTTTCTTGCTGTTCATATGATTGCTAAGCCACGATTGGGTTCTGGCGACATCCGGGAATGCAAGGCCAACGTATCCTGCGCCAATCAAATCCTGGCAAACAGACCTGCTATTGGTACCGATGAAGAGTATTTGCTTAGATGGAAGCATGACTGGGTGAATGATGGATTGAATATTGACCAGCCAACCGGACGCTGATCCGGCTAGGCGTAGTAAGCAGAAATGGCATTATCGATTTTTTCCTTCAGTATTTCCGGATTGAATGGCTTCTGGAATATTCCCGATACGCCCTCACCTTCAAGCATCCCGATCACTTCCGAAAGATTACAGCCTGATATCACAAATACAGGAATATGCTTGTAGAGGCCGCTTTTCTTCAGGTTCCTGATGAGTTCCAGTCCGTCGACATAAGGCATAAGGATATCCGTCAGAACCAGATCCGGCATGTCTTCCTTGATAGCAGCCAACGCTTCCAGTCCATTGGCGGCGGTACGGACATTGTAGCTTGATTTGAGAATATTGTAGAGTAGCCTTCTCAGATGGATATTGTCTTCTACCACCAAAACTGTGTGCCTGAGTGACTGGCTGGAAGTTTTAAACATATATGTGCTGGTATTAGTACGCTTTTAGAGTACTGTAAAAGTTGATGATTGAAATGCAAAAAGCCGGAAGTCAGGTAGTATTCAAAAGGGCTACTCACATCTTTAAAGTCCAGACTATTCGGGTTAAAGACCAGAAAGAGATAACCCGGATCTATATTCCCACGGCTTTCTGAAAATGACAGACAGAAAGCTATAGGTAAGGATGCTCAGTCAGAGGCTGAATCCGGTAACAGAACTAATTTTGATGTACTAGCCAAAGATTTATTTTATTTTTTACTCTGCAGAACTTATAAACACAAAAAAAGAGTTTCAGATGCTGTTAAAAGTGCTTTTCAGATGTTACCCGATTTCCTGTTACGTTATGAAAAAGTCGTTAAAACAGCATTCAAACCACTATTAGTGACCATTGCCAAAATATGTTGATTTCCTACACCACACTGGCGCAGTATATGCTCGTAAAGCCTGCCGGTATTACCTGCAAACGTTACTTGCAAAAATCCAAAAGTTTGTATGCCTTTTGATTGTCTTCCCATCAGTTTATCCCACGGTTGCCTGTCACTGGGAGTTGCCGGAATGCTATCATAAAAGTACGCAGGATCGTAAATATTGGCTTTTAATCTCGATCAATATAACAAATAAGGCGTTAAATAATCAAATTTGAAAGACAAATTCAGAGATTATGTTTTTGTGAATTTTTTTATTGCCCGAATAATAATACAATTTAGCTGTTAAATTATATTATATTTTCAGTGAGTTTATTACCCTTCGGAAAAGCCGATTTTCTGCCTGTTTCCTACATGGTGGCAAGTAACTTTCACCGGCTGAATCTGACGCAAATCTTACACGTAACACACCTTTATACATATCAGGTGATAAAAGTAAATCGGATTGTTAATATTTAAGCTGTCTTATCCGAAAAGCAGGTTTTTTGGGGCATCAGGCTGGTTTCGCCGACAATTAGGTATTTGCTGTGGCAAAGGAGCGTAACACCAGGGGGCACTTTCAACTCAGATGGCGACGGGCACTTTCCTTCAGCCAACGCTGGTCCTTTACACAATGGAGTGCCTTTAAACCTATCCGGAGTCATATGAGTATGGTTCGTAGCAGATAACTCCACTTCACCCATCAAAATATTACCAAAAGGAATTGCATGAAGCGTTGAAAACAGCTGGAAATTGGTTTAGCTGAGAAATACTTTTGTTTGGCATGTTCTCCGGTGGGGTCAACTGCTTTTCAGCCTCCTTGTGAGCTGATGGTCAATAGGAGCCTATTGCAAAATCTGATTTAACGCCTGCAGGCTTTTTAGTGAAAATGTAGAATGGGAAAAGAAATAAACACAATGTTAAATTTGTTATTTATCTGGAAAAAGTTGCATATTGTCAGGTGAAGCTTTTTGTTTAAAGAAAGAATTATATGCTTTGGGAGTTCAGGGAATTCTCCTCCGGTAACTGCGCTACGGTTTTTATTCTATAGAATTATTGGTTATTGAATATGCACTTACAGCTGGCAGGCATCAGCAAGTTTTTCCCGGGGGTAAAGGCACTGGACAATATCCGCTTTGATCTGCTGCCCGGAGAAGTGCATGCCATATGCGGTGAAAACGGGGCGGGCAAAAGCACCCTGATGAACATCCTGGCTGGCAACCTCCAGCCGGATAAGGGACAGATTCTCCTGAACGAACAACCGGTCAGAATCGCCAACCCGGTACATGCAGCCAGTCTGGGCATTGCGATTGTGTACCAGCAGTTGAGCCTCGTGGATACGCTGTCGGTGGCTGAAAACATTTTTGCCAATACCCAACCCCGCAACCACTGGGGCATTATTGACCGGGCCGCTCTGCTGGGCCAGACCCGGCAACTGCTGGAAAATCTGCAGTTGCAGTCCATCCAGCCCCAAATCCTGGTGGGAGACTTGTCGCAGGGGCAGAAGCAGATGGTGGAGGTAGCCAAAGCCTTATCCAAACACCCGGCTATTCTCATTCTCGATGAGCCCACCGCATCCATTACTGAACGCGAAGCGGGCACACTCTTTGCCATCATCCGGCAATTAAAGGATTCCGGGAAATCGGTAATTTATATTTCGCACCGGATGCAGGAGATTTTCGGAATTGCCGACCGGATCACCGTGCTGAAGGACGGTCAGTATCAGGGCACCCAAGCCATTGCAGAAGTTACACCTACCGACCTGATCCGGATGATGGTGGGCCGCGACCTTGAGGCTTCTGACGGACCGTCGGCGGCAACCAGAGAAGAACTCCTGAGGGTGAAGGACCTTTCGGGAAATGGCTTCAGCCAGATCACATTTACCCTGCACCGGGGAGAGATTCTGGGAATGGCCGGACTGGTAGGGGCCGGCCGTACCGAAATTGCCCAAACCCTGTTTGGCTACCTTCCCCGCCGGTCGGGTGAGGTCTGGCTGAAAGGCCGGCTGCTCCGGGTAAGCCATCCCCGGGAGGCCATCCGGGCCGGTCTGGGTTACCTGCCCGAAGACCGGAAATCGCAGGGTCTGTTTATGGACAAATCCTTGACCGACAATATCATCGCGGCCAACTTCCGGGCTGCCCGGCCGGGCAATTGGTTTGATTCCTCAGTGGCCCGTGAACTGGCGCAGTCATACCGGGAAAAACTGCGGATCGTGACCCCGGATGTGGAGCAGGACGTGCTGCACCTGAGTGGCGGCAACCAGCAGAAGGTAGTGCTGGCCCGCTGGCTGCTGGCCGACCCCGACGTGCTGATCGTGGATGAACCAACGCACGGCATTGATGTAGGCGCAAAAGCAGAAATTTATCGGCTGCTCCGGCAACTCGCCGCTCAGGGTAAAGGCATTATATTGATCTCCAGCGAGTTGCCGGAAGTGCTGGCACTTGCCGACCGGATACTGGTCCTGCGGGAGGGCACCCTCGCCGGCGAGTTGCCGGGCCGCGGCACCACCGAAGAAGAAGTCATGGCCCTTGCTGCCTGCTAACCAAAAGAGAATATGGAAACCCAGACCTATACCAATCCTGCAAAGCTGACGGGACCGCAGCCTGAAAAGAGCCGCCTCCGGATGGACAAACTCCTGCAGGACCGGGTGTATTCGCTCAGTATTACCATTGTCGTGATCTGCATTGTGGCCAGTGTGGTATTCCCGCAGAACTTCCCGACGTTCGAAAACCTGAGTCAGCTGCTGCTCAACCTGTCCATTGATACCATTGTGGCAGTCGGGATGATGCTGCTGCTGATCTCCGGCATGTTTGATCTGTCGGTGGGGTCAATGGTGGCCTTTGCCGGTGGCCTGACTGCCAACCTGATGTATTTCCACGGCTTCCCGGTGCCGCTGGCCATCACCATTGGTCTGCTCAGTGCCCTGCTGGTCGGTTGGGTTAACGGCTACCTGATTGCGTATCAGGGCATCAACCCGATGATTCAGACGCTGGCCATGCTGGGTATTCTCCGGGGCGGTGCCCTGCTGGTGGCGGGGGCCGGTATTCAGAATCTGCCGTACTGGTTCAACGCCATCGGGCAGTCGCGGCTGCTCGGCATTCAGATGCCCGTCTGGTACATGCTCCTGACCGTTGCTGTATTCAGCTTTCTGGTGAACAGGACAATTTTTTTCCGCCGCTACTACTACATCGGCGGCAACGCCAAAGCCGCTGAACTATCGGGCATTGAGGTAAAGAAAATGAAGCAGTTTGCGTTCATTTTATCAGCAGTGCTGGCCGCCGTTGCGGGCATCCTGCTTACCTCCCGTTTGGGTGCAGCCATGTCAACGCTGGGCCGGGGTCTGGAACTGCGGGTGATTACGGCAGCCATTCTGGGCGGAGCCAGCCTGACTGGTGGGGTGGGTAAAATCGTGGGAGCCCTGCTGGGTGCCTTGTTTATGGGAATTGTGGCCAATATCATGATCATTGCCCGTATTTCGGGACTTTGGCAGGAAATCATCCTTGGCCTGATCCTTATTTCGGCAGTCTGGCTGGATCTTTACCTGATCCGCCGGAGCCGGGCCTGAGACACCTCTGGCGGTGGCACGTAAGTAGGGAGGTAATTTTAAATGACGGATGCTGACTTTTGAATGAACTGCCGGTCGGCAACAAAAAATACTAAGCCAATGAAAAAGCCGCCTTTTCTCCTCTGCGTTTGTACTCTTTTCCTCAGTGTTCTGAATTCCTGTGAGCTGCCGCCCCGCGACGGAAGCGCCGGCGTGCAGAATGCCAACATAGCCACCATGGAAGCCGGTGCCGTCAATCCCAACGAGGAGTACGTGATGATCACTACCGCCATCAATATGCCGATGTACGTCAACCACGACCAGGCGGCTTTCAGAAGGTGGGGCGAACAGATGGGGGTAAAAGTTTCCATTCTCGGGCCGGCAGAGTGGGACGTGCCCGCGCAGATCGAGACCATCGAGCAGGTAATTGCCTCGCGGCCGGCTGGTTTGCTGATCAACGGTACTGATCCCGGTATTGCCCAGGCAATCAACAAAGCCGTGGAAGCCGGCATCCCGACGGTGGTGTATGATTCGGATGTGCCCGGTTCAGAACGACACGCCTTTCTGGGCACCGACTGGTACCAGATCGGCCAGATGCAGGGCGAAGAGATGGCAAGGCTGACCGGGGGAAAAGGAAAAGTAGCTTACATGGGCATTCTGGGTCTGACCAACATGGAAGACGGTTTCCGGGGCCTGCTGGACGTGCTGAAAAAGTACCCCGGCATCCGGGTAGTGGGCAGGTACGATGACAAAGCCAGCGTAGAACTCGCCGCCCGGATCACCTCCGATCTGCTGGCCGCCCACCCCGATATTGCCGGTATCTGCGGTTTTGACTCCAACTCCGGACCGGGCATTGCCCTGGCAGTGAAGGAAGCCGGCAAGGTGGGCAAAGTGAAAATCACCACCGTGGACTGGGAGCCCGAACACCTGCTGCTGGTCCGGGATGGAGTGATCCAGATGCTGGCCGGTCAAAAAAGAGAACTTTTTACCTGGTACGGAGCACAGTTTCTCTACGACATGGTACACCGTACCAACCGCCTTTCGGGCAACGATGCACAGTCTGGTATTTCCAACGTCCCCACTTCCGTAAATACGGGTTTGCTGCGCATAACCCGCGAAAATGTAGGCCAGTTTCTGAAAAGATAACGGGCACCCTGCCCCGGAAAAGCTGCATCAGCACCACTGCTTTCTTGCCCTTCAACGGTGGCACCGGCTTACCTATATCTCACGCCGGTGCAAAACCCGACCTGCAATCCTTCCGTAAGAAAAGACCGGGCACCCGGTGAGCCGCCGGCAGTAGAAGGGAAAGTTTTGTATCGGATGACTTAGGTTTAGGCCGGCTGCCGTGCGGTAAAGGGGTGATCTGTGGCAAACTGAACTTTCCATTGACGGAATTTTGAACGAAAAGAGAAAGTTTATGAATGCAAAAAAATTGATTTCCCATGTCACCTGCAGCGCCGTTTTTATGGCAATGGTGGCTTGCGGACAGACCCAGCATACGGAGCAGGCCTCCCTCATCGCACAGCAGGAGCCCGAACCTTATGTTCAGGAAGGCGTGGCTTCTTACTACGCCCCGTCCCTTACCGGCACGAAAATGGCCAACGGGAAGCCCTATCACCCCTCCAAAATGATTGCCGCCCACAAGCGTTTGCCGCTGGGAACAAAAGTAAAGGTGGTAAACCCCGATAATGACAGCAGCGTAGTGGTGACCATTGCCGACCGGGGGCCGTACGTGGGACGGCGCATCATTGACTTGTCAAGGGCAGCGGCCCGGGAACTTGATTTTATCAGGGACGGCAAAACCAACGTGATTGTTGAAGTAGTGCAGCCGGCTGAAGGTTACTCAATCAGCGATTCGGTGGCAACTGACCGGATTGTGACCAATTATTAAGTAGTTGTTGGTTGTTTGTTGTCCGGTAAATAAAAAGCTGAGGATCAACTCTTTACTAAGAGAACTGTACCGGGTTGCTTTTGTCCGGGTACCCAAAGTTAAATTATCAACCAAAGCTGTAAGGGCTATCCGTCGGGTTGCCCTTACAGCTTTTCTGACCACGTGCCATGAAATCCCAATGGCAAGGCGTGGGGCAGGGCCGCTTCTGCGATTACCTCAAGGGTCCGGGCGTCCATTGCCAGCAGCCTGGTTTTCTGCTGGTGCATATCAAACAGCAGCGTGAGCAGCCAGCCTTCATCTTCAGCCCCTCCCGGTTTTGGCACCATCAGCGGTTCGCCGGGAATATGGGGGTAAAAATCTCTTGACAGGGTTTGCCGGGTCTGGCAATCCACTTTTATCGTTTCGTGCAGCAGGGGCTGGCGGAGGGCCGGGTCGGCACCCATGGCCCACACGTACCGGTAGGGGCGGCCGCTGTAGCCGGGATTGATGGACGGGAGTTCCATCTGAAAATGAGACAACGCTTCCTCCTGCACGGTACTTGTCTTCATCCCGATGGTGTAACGGGTAAGCGTAGCGCCGGCCACCACCGAGTCGCCTTCCGTAGGCTGACCGATTTCGGCCATGTTCGGAAAGTCATCCAGCCGCAGGGCGTCCACCAGCAGCGTGTCGCCGGCTTCGTAGCCGTTGGCAAAATGAAAAACGAAGCAGTAACCCGCCTCGTAAGTTTGCGTTCCGCTGCCATCCACCACCCAAATCAGGGTCTGGTGGCCCTTCCGGCCGCTGATCGAATCAACCGGTGACTTCATTCCGGCAAAAGTTTTCACCATGTCGAAAGCAACCGGCGTAATGAAGTAAATCTGCTTTTTCCCCTCCGTCAGCACAAAGTCGTGCACAAAAGTCAGGTCCGGGAGGTCGTGGGCCTCCGGTGGCCAGGCTTTGCCTTCGGGAGCAACCCGGTAGGTCACCAGCCGCTGTTTCTTGCCGGCCAGTACGCCGAAGTTGTACAGTTCACCCGTACCGGGGTGGATCTTCGGGTGCGCCGAAAAGGGCAACTCCGGATTAATCAGCTGATCAAACCACGAGAACTGGTTCTGCAGGATGCCGTCGTAGTCAAACCGGCTTTGCGTCTGGAGAGTGTCCGGGTGAATCAGATGAGGCAAGCCGCCTTCCCAGAGGGCCAGCAGCCTGCCGCCGTGCCACACTACATTGGTATTGGCCGCGTTCTTGAAGCGCATCCGCATAAAATTACGGGCAAAGCCTCCCGGCAGATTGGTGCCAAAGCTCCGGTACAGCATTTTGCCGGCCTTTTCCTCCTCCAGAAATTCGCGGGTACGCACGTAGCGGTTCGAGTAGAAGACCTTGCCACCCGTCAGGTGAAAGCGACTCACCATTCCGTCGCCGTCAAAAGGATGCTGGTATGGTACGCCGTGGTGTACCATGCGACCCGTGCCGTTGCGGAAAAGGTAACCGCTCAGCTCTTCCGGAAAGGAGCCGGCAACCACAGGCAGCTCCTCGTTTTCGTACTCTTTTTCGACAAGTTTTGTCGCTTCAAGATAGGTATCAATCAATGCCATACATTATTTGCTTTGCCAACGACGGGTACAGTATAGTATACACTCAGTTTCGGGTAAACCGGGCACCAGGTACCCGCTTGCCCCGGAGGAGTTCAGGGAACAGATTTTAGTATTTGAATTGAATTTCAGGCAACTGGCGGATTTACGTTATACATCGGCTGTTGCCAAAATGTTTGCTCTGGCACCGGGTATTTGTCACAGACTGGCAAAGCTACAGGGGAGAAGCAGCCCTATTTTGGAGTAAAGTAGTCTCAAAACCTACTCCGGGGTGTATTGGCGTCTGGTTATGCGTATTTTAGCGTTAGTAACACTTCTCTGTACCCACCTTGCCGCTTTTCCGCAGCCTTTCCGGGGCAATCCGCCTGCTGGGGTGGACAATCAGTCTGCTGACTGGCTGCTGGTTGCAATCCCATGCCCAGACTGGTAACCTGCGGGTAAAGTGGATAAAGAGTACCGGGGAACCTCAAACGGTTGATTCGCTTACTATTGCGCCGGGTACGCTGAAAGTGCTTTTCCCGGCTCAGTCGCCGGCCGGGTTCCGGTACGATGCCACCGGAAATACCCTCGGAATAACCGGCAGCAACCTGCCCGATTCAATGCTGATCAGTTACCGGACCTTTCCCGTAAACCTCACCAGAGCAGCCTTTCACCGCGACCCCAAAAGCTACGATACCATTGCCGATTTCGGCGGCAAAGACCCGCTGGCACCTTCTATCCGGGAACGCCGGGAAGAATTTTTTGCCACCAAAGGCATAACCAAGTCTGGCAGCCTGACGCGGGGTAGTTCGTTTGGCAACGCGCAGAATGTGTTCGTCAACTCTGCCCTTAATCTACAACTGGAGGGCCAGCTGTCGGATGACGTCACCATCAACGCCGTGATTTCGGACCAGAATGTTCCTTACCAGCCGGAAGGCAATACCCAGCAACTGCGCGACTTTGACCGGGTATTTGTCCAACTGACCGGCAAAGGCTGGAAGCTGATGGCCGGCGACGTGGTGCTGCGCAATCCGGTACGCATCTACGGAGACCGGGAACCTGCTCATTTTCTGCGCTACTACCGCAGCGTACAGGGTGGTCAGGCTGAAGCCAGGTATACCAGCATTGGCGGAAGCCAGGCGGTAACCTCGGTGGGTGTGGCCATTTCCAAAGGCAAATTTGCCTCCATGCCAGTGCCGGTAAATGAGGGAGTGCAGGGGCCTTACCGGCTGAGGGGCCCGGCCAATGAACGGTTTATCATCGTGCTGGCCAACAGCGAACGGGTGTATCTGGACGGCCGGCTGCTGGAAAGGGGTTTTGAGTACGACTACGTGGTTGATTACAACACGGCCGAAATCACCTTTACCCCGAACGTGGTCATTACCCAGTATTCCCGGGTGCGGGTGGACTTTGAATATTCCGACCGCAATTACAGCCGTACCATTCTCACGGCCGCGCACCGGCAGGAAAGGGGCAAGTTCCGGTTTTTTACCAACTTTTATCAGGAAAAAGACAATCCGCGTAATCCGCTGACCCTGCAACTGACGGATGCCGACAAGATAGCCCTGCAGGCCGCAGGCGACCAGACGGAAGGCGCCTTGCTGCCGGCCGTATCACTGCTGGAAACATACAGCCCTTCGCTGATTTCCTACCGGCAAGTGGATACCCTGATAGAAGGCCGGGTTTACCGGCTGTACCAGTACGAAAATGATCCGTCACACACCCTGTACCAGCTGCAGTTTACGGAGGTAGGCCTGGGGCAGGGTAATTATCAGTTGCTCCGCACTACCGCCAACGGCCGTATTTATGGCTGGGTGGCTCCGCAGAGCGGCATTCCTCAGGGAAGTTTCGAGCCGGTCCGGCTGGTGCCATTGCCTGCGCAGCGCAATCTGCTGGCGGTAGGAGGGGAGTATGCCCCCAGTTCAGAAGAATCTTTTTTCGCCGAAGGAGCTTTTTCAAAACTGGACCAGAACCTGTACTCTCCGCTCAACGCCGGCGACGACAACGGACAAGCCCTCAAAATCGGCTATGTCAACCGCGGCAAGCCGCTGGCCCTGGTACCGGGCTACGCATGGGTGGGCGGCATTGATTTTGAACGCGACAGCCGTTTCTTCCGGCCGGTAGACCGGTTCCGGGCGGTGGAGTTTGACCGCGACTGGAGCATAGATGCTGCCGATACCCTGCCTGCTGATGACCACATTTTCAACGTCCGTCTGGGGATTCAGAAAATGAGCACGAGTCCGGCCAGTACCTCCCCAGCGCCACGGGAAGACCATCCGCTGGCGGCTCCGCAGGCCGTAATCACCACCGATCCGGCACCATCCGCCTCTTTTCTGCCGCCGCCGGCGGCTGACCGTCTGATGTACAGGTTCAGCTGGCGTGAACGCGGTGATGCCGTCAGCGGCTGGCAGCAAAGCGTTGAGGGGACAAAAACTTTGGGCAACCTGCTGGTACAGACCAATGCCTTCTGGCTGCGTTCCGAAAAAGAGAATACCCGCTCCGAATGGACGCGCCTGCAGGCTACGGCTTCGTATCGCACAAAATTTTTGATTCCCGGTTATTCTTTCAGTCTGGATAAAAATCGCCTGACCAGCCGGTTTGTCTCCGATTCGGTAGTCGGTTCGGCCATTGATTTTGAAGAAAACCGCGTGTTCATGCATACGGGTGACTCGCTGCGAACCCGCTGGCGGGCCGATTACAGCATCCGGCAGGATTACGTGCCGCTGGATGGCCGGATGGCGAAAAATACGCTGGCCCGTATGGCAAGTACCAACCTGCAAACCAGCCTGAAGGGCAACGATATCGGCATCACGGCCACTTACCGCACTTCTGACAACCTGAATCCTCTGCGGGAGCTGCCCGGTGAAGAAACGGCGATGGGAAGGCTGGACTGGAACGGCAACTGGCTGGGCCGCAGCGTACGTTCCGAACTGACCTACGCCACGGCGACGGGCCGCGAACTGCGCCGCGAATACGTGTTTCTGCCCGTCCCGACCGGGGCCGGCACCCACACATGGCGCGACGACAACGGTGACGGCAAGCAGCAGCTGAATGAATTTTACGAGGCCATCAACCCCGACGAGAAAAACTTCGCCAAGTTTTTTGTGCCTACGGATGAGTACGTACGCGCCTACACCCAAAACTTCAGCTACCGCCTCAACCTTACCGCCCCGGCAGGCTGGCGGGCGCAGGGGCCGGTGCTGTCGGTGTTGTCACGGCTCTCTTCCGTATCGGCGTGGACCATCAGCCGCAAAACCACTGCCAGCAATGGTCCCGGCCGCTGGATACCTTTGGTGGCCGCGCCTGATACTTCGGTGCTTTCCACGCAGGAGGCCGTAAGGTCGGCATTGTTCTACAACCGGGCCAGCCCCGTGTACGGCCTCGACCTGAACTGGCTGCGCACCCAAAACCGGCAGCTGCTGACGGGCGGCTTCGAGGCCCGGAATGCGGATGAGTGGCGGCTCAACGGACGGCTGAACCTGGGACGGGAGTACAGCCTGAGGGGCACGGCAGCGCACCTGCTGCGGGGAAACCGGTCCGACTTTCTCACGGGCCGCACCTACCAGGTGGAGGCCCGGCAGATCGGTCCCGAACTGGCTTACCAGCCCCGGGCCGGCTTCCGGATCACCGGCTCATATCTCTATTCTCTCAAGCAGAATACGGCTGCTGAAAATCAGGGCGAAAATGCCCTCTCCAACGCCCTGGCCCTGGAAGCGAGGTGGGCGAAAGTATCTAAAAGTACCCTTACGGCCACGGCCCGCCGGACGCAGATTCAGTTTAGCGGCCAGGTCAATTCTCCCCTCGGATACGAATTGCTGGAAGCGCTGCAGCCCGGCACCAACTGGAACTGGTCACTCAACTGGCAGCAGCGGCTCTCCAACGGCCTGCAGATGAACATCAATTACGAAGGCCGGCAGTCGGGCGGACAGCGGGTCGTGCACATCGGCCGGATGATGGTGTCCGCGCTGTTTTAACCTTTGTTAACACAAATTTAAAGACCGCATTGGTTACCTTGCGTGCCGAACAGTTTGCGCAAACCCCTTCTTTTTGTTCCGATGACATTCCTACGCCTGCCTTTTCTCTGCTGCCTGATGATGATTCCGGGTCTGCTTTCTCTGGCGCAGGCCCAGCCGGTGGTGGTGGTAACCGAGATCCGGCAGGTAGTAAAGCTGGTGCCGGCGTGGCGGAGTGTGCTCAGCGAGGAGAGCTTTCCCGACTATTTTGGTGAGGATACGCTGCTGCACCGGCAGGTGCTGGCCCAGACGGGGCAGCTGTTGCAAAAGAAATGGGAGGGGGCGCAGGTAAAATTCATCCGGGAGGGCCGCATTGGGTTCACGCGTTCCGGGCAGGCCTTTCTGCCACCGCCGGCCATATCCGGAAATCCGGAGGAAGGCGACATTTTCGTTGCAATCGTGCAGGGCATCAATCCCACCACCACTGCCACCGATGCTGCCGGTATGCCGGTTACCTATTTTACAAACGTGCTCAGTGTAAGGGCCGAGGATAAGTCCGGTAAAGTAGTATGGGAGAGCCGGATAACGGCCCCGTTTGGTACGGCCTGCAAGCCGGGCAGTCCGTACGGTGCCGCGGAAATGAGTCCCGGAGACTGGGAAAAGCTTTTTGTGTCTTCCTTTTCCGCTGCTCTGGAAAATACCTCCCGACGCCTGCCGATGACTACTTTTCACCGCCCGCCGTTCAGCCATCCGCAGTACGAAAGCTTTCTGAAGGAGGCCCGGCCCCTGACCATGCACGAAACGGTTGGCGATGTACTGCTCCGCAAAGGCGATGCCCGTAAGATCAGGTTTACTTTCGGAGAAGGCCGGAGTGCAGCGAACTACGAAATAGACCAGCAGTTTGTAGGCAATCCGGAGATGCCAACGGGACTGTCTCTTACCAAAGGTATTCTGCGGAACCGTGGTACGGGCCAGGAATATGAAATCATTGCGGAGTTTTTTCTGCCCACTGACCAGCCGGCCACTGTAGCCGGACGGAGGCGGCAGCCGGTGTCGGTGCGGTGTACCGCCGGAGGACTGCTGGCCGGTAAGTTTACGCTTACGCCGGCCGTTTTTGAGGGCCAGTGGGGATACGATGTGTATACCATCCGGAAAATATCCCCCAGGAATACCTTTGAAATCCGGAACAACGACAAACTGCTGGCCATTGCCCAGAAGGGTGGACTAAGCGGAACCTCCGCTAAGACCCGCAACACCTGGTTTCTGCTGGACAAGAAGCTGGAAGGCGGCGATGCTACCGAACTCGAAACCGTCTGGCTTGCCTTCCAGATGGCCCTGCAGTTTGGGCAGGACTTTCTGGATTATTGAATAGTTGTTCGTTGTTGGTTATTCGTTGTTGAGCAGTTGTTACAGCACTGCCAACCCCATCCTGAATGGCCTCATTCGTCTGGTTGCCAACAGATTTAAATCAGGTAATTTTCGCAACGAACAACCAACAACTACTTAAAGCGGAGGTCCGGCGTTGACCGGTAGCGTCTGCGGGTAGCGGGCGGGCAGGTCGAGCCAGGTGCCCAGTTGCCGGATGGCTTCCTGGTTGCGCTGGCTTAAAATAGCCTCCCGGATACCGGATTTTTCCCGTTCGGTGAGGCGCCAGCTGAGGGAGGCTCTTTCAGGCTTTCGGATGCTTCCCGCCGTAACCGGGGCAGAAGCACTGGCGGTGCCTCCTTCCGTATACATGAGGTCGGCCTGCAGCAGCGGAACGGCCAGCCAGCGGGCAGCGTATTGAAGGCTGTTGTCATTCTGAATGTCCTGCCAGTAGCTCCAGTTGCGGTAGAGGCTGCCCACCGGCGTAAATATCTTATCTACCAGGGACTGATCCAGGCTCTTCTCAATGCTGTGTTCTTTGGGCGTGTCACGGACAGCCAGCAGAATCACGCCTGAGGTGTTCTCATTGAGCCAGTGGCGGAACACGTACATGAACCTGACGGCATCCGATACGCCGAAATTATCAGCCAGACCGGCATCCATGATTTCCATAGCCGGTGTACTGGGCAGGCTTACATTGGGTGTGATATAGGGAAAGGTGGCATTCATGCGCAGGGCGCTGAGAAAACGCAGGCTGTCGGCATTCTGGCTGGCAAAGAAACGCTTGAATTCCACTCCCTTTATCTTTTGCCCGTCCCCTTTTCCGAACATGGGCAGCGGTGCACTCATGTAAGACAGCGGCTGGGAAGAGATATAGAGTTTACGGCCGTCATTCACGATGGTAGGGGCCAGCACCAGCATAGGAATCCGGGCCAGCCTCTCCGGCTCAGCGTAGGCGATGAGCGGCTTGTCGAGTACAGAGCCAGTGTTTTGGTTCAGTTGCTGCTCAAAGGCGTAGCCGCGGTCCTTGTAATAGCGGTTGCCGTTGTAGTCAAATTTCTGAAACTTGAACAGCAAATCGCTGACCACAAAGGTAAAGGCGATGGCATTCAGGTTGTCATAGCCCATGTTATCCAGGTACGCTTCATTATAAGGGTTATAGCGGGCATCGGTCTGACTGCGCAGGTGAAGTTCACGGAAATAGCTGGCCCCGATGGCCCCGCCCGAAGCACCGGTCATCAGAAAGGTATGGCGCATCAACTGGCCCTCCAGCCGCTGGTCGGTATACTGCAGGGCCCGCATGGTCCACAAGGCCGCCCGCTGTCCGCCGCCGCTGGTGCAGATCAGGATCATTTTCGGCTTTTGTCCGGGCGGAAACTTAGCCCGCCACCGTTCCAGAATGGCTTTGGTAGAATCAATGTCGGACCGGACCAGTCCGGCGCTGCTCAGGCGGCTGAGGGTATTTACATTGTAAACCGCTTTTTGCGTACCATAGTCGAGGCCAAACGCAGCGTAGTCGGATTGAATGAGGTGGTATTTGACCAGCAGGTTGAGCACCACCAGAAAACCGACAAGGGCAGTGCCGGCCCAGCGGCGAAGCCAGAAATTTATAGCCCCGGCAAACAGCACCAGCAGCGTAAGCAGGAGCAGGATACTGGCCCCCGCCGGAATCTGGAACCCGGGCCGGTCGCGGAAAATGCCCAGCCCGATCACAACGAAGAAGACAAAGCACTGGATGATAAAGGCGTTCTGATGATTTTGCCGGAGTACCTGCAGGGCAGCCGTCAGGTCCATCAGCTGACCTTCGGCTTTCCGGATAGCCATACGGGCAGTGATAAAATAATCAACCCGGATGCGGTTGTGCCGGATCTGCTCCGCTTTGCGCATTACGTTGACGCGGGTGATTTTGCGCCGGCGGAACGGTGCGTGTACGCTGCTGGCCAACACCTTGAAAATGTCTTTGTTGGTGCCCGTAAAGTAAAGAGCCATCAGGGCTGTTGTCAGGCCGCAGCCCAGCACCAGGCCGAAGGATTCCCACAGAATAGCACCGATGCTTTCAACTTCATTATCCAGCTGAGACCGGATGAAACATATCAGGTAAATGCTCAGGAATGTCAGCGGAATAGGGCTGTTATTGATGCAGAACTTGGTAAACGGGTCTTTCTCGTTGCCCAGAAAACTGAACCGGTGGGCATCCAGAATGTAACAGGTGATGTGAAAGGCCATGATAAAGCCCCCGACTGCCACGCCCATGATGACCAAACCCGCAAAACTGACTTCGTGGTTGTATTCGGGATCCACAAAAAGATACGGCAGGCCGAAAATGCGGCCGAAGCCCCCGACCAGACAACCGAACAGAATACCCCAGCACAGGAGCAGCCACTGATTTTTCTTGACGTGCAGAACCAGCAATTGCACGGGGAATGAGTACCAAAAACCAGTAAGCATAGGGGATGTGGCAAAAGTTGTAAATTTTATAAATAATCTACAATCAAAGTCTTTGCCATTCTCTCCGGAACTGACATCCGGCAGAGGACTAAGTAAATTACAGGTAATGGCCTGAATGGAAAAGTAAGGCCGGAAGATCAACTCTCCCGGTATTGCTGCGGGGTGCTGCATGTGGTACACCAGGGCACCCGGCTTCGGGAATGGCAGTACACGCAGCAGAAATTCCGGTATGAAGGAACCTGTCGCTAATGTGTCAGAATATTATTTTGATTAAAATCACATTATCCCATTTGATAGTTATATTCTGCTGTATTATCGATAGATAATTTTGTCAGATTTTTAATTTAGTTGCAGTTGCCTCTGATAATCACTACTTTTAGCTGTCCACCCATCTGTAAACCCTCTTATCCTATGCCGTCCCGCTTTACCCGCCGTGAATGGTTGAAGTCAGGCACCACCTGGCCACCGGAATTGCTTTCGGAGCCCCGTCCCTGCAGGCGCTGGCAACCGACACCTCCCGCCGTCATCAGTTACTGGCCCGGCACTACGAAGCCCGGCTGCTGGCCGGTATGCCTCCGCTGAAAGCCCGCCTGTTTGCCAACGAAAATCCCTTCGGTCCGTCCGAGAAGGCCAAACAGGCCATTATTGATTCGCTCAGGGACAGCTACATGTACGCCTTTATGTCCATGAAACAACTGGTAAGCCAGACAGCGCAGGAAGAAGGCGTGAAGGAAGAAAATATTCTGCTGGGAGCCGGTTCGTCGGAACTGCTGCTGGCGGCGGCGCTGCACTACACGCTGAGTACCAAAGGCGGCAAAATTGTATCGGCTGATCCTTCATACACCTGGATGATGGAAGCGGCCGTAGAACACGGCGGCGGCTGGGAAAAGGTGCCTCTCACCAAAGATTACATGCACGACCTCGACGGCATGGAGAAGCGGGTAAATGCGGGCACCAGTCTCGTTTACATCTGTAATCCCAACAACCCCACAGGCACGGTTGTAAATCCGGAGAAACTCAGGTCCTTTTGCGAAGCCGTTTCCCGAAAGAAACCCGTATTTGTGGATGAAGCCTATATTGACTACACCGACGACCCTAAAAAGCATTCGATGGTAGACTGCGTGCGCAAGGGACAGAATGTGATGGTGGCCCGAACCTTCTCCAAACTGCACGCCTTTGCCGGATTGCGGGTGGGGTATCTCGTGGCCCAGCCTGCTACGATCAAGCTTATGAAAAAATACTGTTCCGGCGGCTTCGACATGTCGGCTCCCTCGGTGGCGGCTGCAACGGCCAGTCTGCAGGATACGGAGTTCAGGGAATATGCCCGGGCTAAAAATGCCGAATCCAAGGCTTTTCTCTGTAAGACGCTGAAAGAGGAGGGTATGAATACATACCGTCGCATGCCAATTTCGTACTTTTCCCGCTGAAGATGAACGGCAAGAAGTTTACCGAAGAGATGATGAAGCGCGGCGTCGGCGTGCGGTACTGGGAGTTCAACAACCAGCAATGGAGCCGCGTGAGCATGGGCACGCCGGAACAGATGAACCATTTCGCCGAGGCTTTCCGGCAACTGAGCTAACCGGTTGGGCTGATATAGCAACTGTAAATCGGGTACGGTACTAAATCCGCAAGGGTTTGAAAAGCTTGCGGGTTAAAAAGTAACGCGTCACTACAGATCAGTTACGTCCGCTACAGGTAGAGGTTGCGTGTTGAGTAGATATGTTGCCAAGCTGATTTTGCCCGGATACTTTTTTGTATTTATGGGCATGGGATGCCGTTCCTTCAGGGGCGGCATTTTTTTGCTGCTTATTTCCTTACAACAATTTATTCATTAATCTGCTTATCTTAATAAGCATTGTGATTAGTGGCTGTGGCTACTTTGTGTACATTTTGCTAAATTTATTGACGGTAGAATCAGAATAAGTGATTGGCTGTATCGATTTGTTTATTGGCGGGCGAAGTTCAGATCAATACCTGGTGCGCCTGAGTCAGCCAGACATTCTGTCAACTTCCTTTGCCAACATTGCTTCCTGACCTTATGAATGATAAATATTGCCGTACCCTGCATTATAAAGTTTGGGTTGAGGGTGAAATTCTCCACATCCGCTACAGTACGGATGAAATTACACTGCCGATGGCAAAACAAGCAGTAGAATGGAGATTGGAAATGTGCGAAGGGATGACCTATCCAGTGCTGGCAGATATCCGGGCCGTAAAATCCGTTGAACCGGCAGCGAGGAAATTTCTGGCTGGTGACGTCAGTACCAACCTTATTTCTGCCGGTGCAATCCTGATCAATAATCAATTTCACAAAGTGGCCGGCAACATTTTCATCCAGTTTAATAAACCAAAGATGCCAACCCGGTTATTCACCGATGAAAGTGAGGCATTAGCCTGGTTGCAGCAGTATAAGGATGTGCGGATGACGGGTTAACACACTTTAAGCCTGGCTTCTAAGGTAAAGGAACGAATTGACCCCTCTCCCGTGGAGGGAATCCGCCTGGTGAGGTCCTTACGGATCCCGAAAAATGTTTCGAGTGTCGGTTGCGGATTTTGTTCCCGTATTTTAGTATTTTTATCTGCTGACCGGCATCTTATGGGATGGCGGGCAGCCGGAATCTTTACTGATAAAGATGCCCTTTGGACATCAGTTTTATGAATCACGGATATTACCAGACGCTGTACTTTAAAGTATGGATTGAAAACGGAATCTGCTGCATCCGGTATGATACCAAGGCTTTGACTCTTCCGGTCGCTGAGCACCTGGTACAAGCCAGAATGGAACTGTGTGAGCAGGTATCCTATCCCGTTCTCGCGGATATCCGGGCAATAAAGTCTGTGGAGCCCGCAGCAAGCCAATATCTTGCCTGTAAAGAAAATGTGCGGCTTGTTGCCGCCGGGGCAATAATTGCAGCCAACCAGTTTCATAAGATTGCCGGCAATTTTTTTATCCTGTTTGACAAGCCGAAGGTTCCTTCAAGGTTATTTACCAGCGAAAGCGAAGCCTTAGCCTGGCTGCAGCAATTCAAAAATGCGCGGATGACGGGTTAGTCTTCCTGAGCGTCTCGCAGCTTTTCCTCAAGTACGTCAATCCTTTCCCTGAGTGCCTCATTTTCCCTTGCCAGCGCAATACTCAGTTCCACAATAGAGTCAACATCATGAATTTGATTTAATTCCACGTAGAACTTACCATTGATTGTTACCACTTCCACCGGTTAAATTTTAAATTTTTTTATTCCTCTTTTATCGGGTAAAATGGCTGATTCCATTTGCCCATCGGGCAAACTGGTTCCGCGCTTCATTGTTTCAGGCTGCTGCGTAAAATTAACGCGGTTTTTGTTCCGGGAAATATTATTCGTCCGGGAAAATGGAGCAACAGGCGCTTATTTTGAATAACTCTGGATATTGTAAAAAACGGAAGCAGGTACGTGCAGCGTATGGCTTTGACAAATATATTTTCTCTCTTCGCCCGTAACCTCTTTCAGGTTTCCGGCATCTGCCAGGCAACACACTCACACTTTGTCTTTTACCCATCTTATAAAACAATACTTCTATGAGATCAAGTGAATCGTCATACGCAATATTTTTTGTAATCCTGTTCGTTATCATCGGTGCCTTCCTCCTGAACCCTTTCATGCGCAGTAAAGGGTTGTCTGGCCGCGGTGGTGGGTCTGGTGCTCAAAAGCTTTGAAATAGGACTGCTCCCCGAAACTGCGCACATCGGCATTGGGCTTGTAATTGACTCCATCTGCTGGCATGGCATCCAGAGATTCTTTGTATTCTCTGGCCCGCTGTCAGTCGGCTGTCATCTGAGGGATGGCGAAGGGGTTCGGGGCTGCTGCCTGTACGGTTACGTGACTAAGTGCCAGCAGGAAGGCGACAATCAGGAACCCGGTTTCGCCTGATTTCATAAACAAGAAGTTTCAGGTTGAAAATGGGATACTTATAGAGGACAATATAAATAAAGTGCCGCAGCTTCCCAATGCAGAGGCTTTTGCCGCATTCCTGCCTGTGCTCATACACCACCCAGGGACAGTTAAATAAAACTGTAGCCCGATAGATTCACTTCCTGCTAAATTCTATAGATTGTGGAAAAGGTGCCAGTCTATGCCAGCAAACAAAAGGCAGCCCCTGCCGTTCAACCCCAAAAACGATCATCAAACGGAGTCGGATATTTTCTGACTGGTCCGCACCAGTACCTGACCGGTGCCCGCAGGAACAGCGTATGGCAAATGTATTGAATGTAAGTGCTGGCTTAATGCTTTTCCGTTACCGGATGAATAAGCTGGAGATTTTTCTGGCCCATCCCGGTGGCCCCTTTTGGGTAAACCGCAACGTCGGCGCGTGGACCATCCCAAAAGGAACCGTAAACGCCGGCGAAGATTTCCTGGCGGCGGCCTGCCGCGAATTTGAGGAAGAAACGGGCATCAGGCCGGCGGGTCCGTATTTGCCGCTGGGAAGCATCCGCCAGAAAGCCGGCAAAACCGTGCATGCATGGGCATGGGAAGGCAACGCTGATCCGCGCCTGGCCAAAAGCAATTACATGAAACTGGAGTGGCCCCGCCGGTCGGGCCGGTGGCTCACCTTCCCCGAAGTAGACCGCTGCGACTGGTTTGCTGCTGAAAGCGCCAAGGCCTATATCCTTTCTTCCCAGTCCGAACTGATAGACCGGCTGGAGGCTCTCCTGCAGAGGAGCAAAGCCGTTTAGCCGGTATCGTATTCCCGATCTCCGCAATGAAATTTCCATGGAAGAAAACGATTTTCTGGACGGTAGCTGCCCTTATTCTGGTATTGCTGGTTTCTCTGGTCATGCGTAACCCAACCAATGTAGCCTGCACCTCACCCGACCACGCCGATCCCGGTCTGCGTACGCGGCAATACCCGCGAACTGCCGGCCTTTCTGCCGTGAGGCAGGTAACTGAGGAAACGATTTCGGGCCTGAAGACCTATGGAGGACGGTGGCGGCTCAAGGAGGCTGAGCAAATAGCTGCACCCGATCCCATACTTACAATAAAAGCAGAAGTGCCGGTACTCTTTTTCACCGACGATCTGGAGTTGACAATCAAAACTTCAGAAGATGGCAGTTACTGGCTGGTGGACGTGCGTTCTGCGTCCCGGACCGGCAAGAGTGACCTGGGTGAAAACGGCCGGCACGTGCGGCAACTGCTCCGCGCTTTAGACAAAAAACTGCTGCAATAAGTTGTGTTCAGCGGAAGCCGTGGCGTCAGGCAACTTCCGGCTGCTCCAGTTGCCGTACCTCTTCCAGATACTGGGTGGGAAGCAGTACCCGCTGCACCAGCGGCTTCAGGCGAAGCCATTCAAGTACTTTAAATATCCGGATCGTGTGCGGCATCAGCGGGCCGGCTTTCAGCCCCAGCAGGTCTTTTACCCGGCCGGGCACCAGCATGGCTTGTACGCGCCGCAGCAAATCGTACCGCCAGCTGCCCAGCTGCCAGCGGTACCGTTCAAAGAGTCTGGAGGTGTATTCGCCGTACATCAGATCGTTTTCCATGTGGCGCTGCCGGTCAGTCTGCCAGTCCTGATAAGTCGCGGGCAAAGCCGGAATGTTCATACCGTCACCGACCCGGCGGAATACCGTAAAGACTTCCTCCTGCTCGGCGGTAGTGAGAGGGCGGTTAAGCAACTCGTAAGCCCTTTCAGAATAGTCAATCAGCATGTAGAGTACGTCGCGGTAAGCCCAGTCGGGTATCTGATCACCCCGCTGCCGTTCCACACCGCCGTGAATGGCCGAGATTCTCCTGATGGCCTGCTGCGCGGTGGCTTCGTCGGCAAAAACGATTTTCTGTGCGTAACGTACCGTAGAAAAGAGACGGCCGATGGGATCGTTGGGTAGCTTATTGGTGTAAAAAAGCCAGTCTACGGCTTTGTTCAGGGCAAATTCAGCAGCGGCACCAGCAAAAATGAGCAGCACTACTTCTGAGTTTCCCCATATCTTCCGGACGATCGAATGCGGTTGGACAAATGTTTTCATTGCAGGAAAGCGTACTCTGGTAACAAACAAACCCTGCCGCACTGTTCCGGATGAGTTCGGGAAAGAATGATAATTTGTATTTTTCGGATAAGTCTTTTGAAGATTTTTTCCGGAGAATCAGCTTGATGTTGAACGATAAGCATTTATAATACCTCGTGAAATGTCTGCTGATCGATGACGAATATTGGTCTGATTTTGCACTATTCAAATGCAATCTTTGTTGAATAGATATACCAAAACAGCTGATTTATGAATTGCGTAAGATGTGGCTATCCCATTCCTGAAGCAAGATTACGGGCACTGCCCAACGCCAGAACCTGCATCAACTGCTCACAGGTTCAGCGGGTCGCGGGCTTTCCCCTGATTACGGGCAAGACCGAGTACTCGGCACTGCAGATTGTGTCGCAGGAAGATGCACGGCGTTTGCAGCAGATGCAGGCTCGTCGCGGTACCGGTGCTTCTGCCTGGATGACCAAAGAGAAGCGCAACTAAGGGTGGCTGGCAGCATCCATTCAAGCAGCTGTTCAGCTATAAATTGTGAATTTTTAAATTTGAATGGCGCTTCCATTACCCGGCCCTGCGCTGCTCTGGTATCACGGATCTGCATGGCAGCCGCCCGGTACCGGGCATGAAGCAGCATTCGCTGGACAGGCTGGCGGTATATTTCAGCGGCAGTACAGGCAAGGGCAACTTCCAGATACGCAGGCTGGTGCTTTTCCCGCTGGGGAGAGTTGCTTCCGGATGCCGGAGTAACCATTGCGGGCAGCGGAGTTCATCCCTTCATCTGATCGGCGGTAAACCCAACGGGCAGCAGGGCAGCAACGGATGGCACGAGATGAATCTGGCCACCCGGACCGCTCATCAGCACCTGAATGGGCGTTCCCTGTTTGTATTCATACTCCAGCAGCACCTGGCGGCAGGCACCGCAGGGCGAAACCGGTACATAAGCACCCGCACTTTCGGGCCGGGCCACTATGGCAATTGCTTCCATGCATTTTCCGGGATGCCCGACTGCGGCCGAAAAGGCAGCCGTCCGTTCGGCGCACAAGCCGGACGGGAAAGCGGCGTTTTCCTGATTGCTTCCTCTGACTACAGTACCATCCTGAAGCTGTACTGCCGCTCCCACGCAGAAGTGGGAATAGGGAGAATACGAACCGTGGGTCGCCTCTTCTGCCTCCTCCACCAGCTTCCGGCGGGCAGGGCTGAGTTCGCTCCGGTCGTGTATTTCCACAAAAATCTTCAAATCAACTTTCCGCATAAGGGTATTTTCTTTCAGGCATAGTATCTTTGCCGGTACAAGGAAAGGGGGCGCGAAAGTAAGACAAAAAGGTTTCTCCTCAAAAAATAATAACTGGTTACCGGCCCGGATTACAGTATTTCATCGTTACTTTTCAGGTGCAAGAAACGGTAGCCGGTACAACCAGTTAATCTGCGGGTTGCCTTTGCCTGTCACATTGTAATTGTTATCAGAAGTTATAAACGCACTGATTGTATGTTTTCTTCCTCCAATGAATCCTCTTCTGCTCCCAAAAAAGTTCTGGTGCTGGGCGCTGGCCGCTCATCTATCTATCTGATTGACTATCTGGCGAAAAAAGCGCTGGAGTTTGGCTGGCAGATGATTGTGGGGGATATGGCACTGGAGCCGGCCCGTAAAAAGACGGAAATCTACCCCCACGTGCAAGCCATTCTGTTTGATGTATTTGATCAGAAGCAGCGGGAAAAACAGATCAGCCAGGCCGACGTGGTCATTTCCATGTTGCCTACCGTGTACCACATACACGTGGCCCGGGCCTGCATGCGTTTCAACAAGCATCTGCTCACGGCCTCGTACGTGTCCTCCGAAATCCGCGAACTCAACATTGAAGCTACCCACAAGAACCTGCTGGTGCTGATGGAAATAGGTCTCGATCCGGGCATTGACCACATGTCGGCCATGCGCGTAATCAACCGCATCAAGGGAGAAGGCGGTAAGGTGATTTCCTACAAATCCTACTGCGGCGGCCTCATGGACCGGCAGTCGGACGATAATCCCTGGAATTATAAGTTTACCTGGAATCCCCGCAACGTGGTGGTAGCCGGCCAGGGAATGGTCAAATACATTGAAAGCGGTCAGTACAAGTACATTCCGGCCCACCAGGTATTTGCCCGGGCCGAGCAGATTGACGTGCATAATTTTGGCAAACTGGAAGCCTACGGCAACCGCGACTCGCTCAGTTACCGGGAAGCCTACGGACTCAATGACGTGAAAACCATGCTCCGCGGCACTTTGCGTCCGCTGGGCTTTTGCCCGTCGTGGCAGGTGCTGGTCCGGCTCGGCTTAACCGACTCGGTTCACCGCATTGAGAATACCGGGAGTATGACGTACCGCGACTGGGTAAAAACCTTCCTTTCAGAATCGGATCTGCCCCTCGAAGCGCAGATTGCGTCGTATCTCGGGATTGACGAAAACTCGGAAGAAATGCAGCGCCTCAAATGGTTGGGTATACTCGGAGAAGAGCAAATCGGCTTGCCCAACGCTACCCCGGCCGAGATTCTCCAGCACGTGCTGGAGAAAAGATGGAAGCTTAGCCCCGAAGAAAAGGATATCATTGTGATGCAGCATGAGTTTGAATACGAACTCAACGGCGAAATCAAGCAACTGGTGACTTCACTGATTGTACGGGGGGAAGACAATTTCCATACAGCCATGGCCAAAACCGTAGGATTGCCGGTTGCCGTAGCGGCGCGGCTATTGCTGGAGGGCAAAATTCAGGAGCGCGGCGTGCAGATACCCGTTCATCCGGACATTTATGACCCTGTACTGGATGAACTGGAAGCTTTGGGAATCGTATTTGAAGAATACGAAGTTGTCAGGCAGCCGGTCCAGGCGTAAGCAATTGAAAGTTACAATTGACAGCTGAAAATCTGCCGCTGATGACCGGAATCCTTCCTGATTCATAGTTTGCAAACTCCTTTTTATCACACCAGGAAGCCTGTACTTACCGTACGGGCTTCCTAGTGTTTGCAACGGCAGTGACTGTATATCTGTTCAGCACCTCTCGTAAAAGTTTTCCGGTTTTTCTCAGGAAAATGGGGCTTATAGGTATATGGTTGTTACTTGCAATCCACGACAGAAAAGAACAACCCTTAGTGGTACGATTTGCTTTAAGTTAACTGATTAGTTAACTTTGTGGTGTGATACGACAAATCATCTTCTATAAACATTATTTCCGGGAGTTTTTCGATGAGCAGGATGAAAAGGTGCAAGAGAAGATAGATTTCGTACTTGACTTGATAGTCAATGTAGAAAGAGTACCAGAGAAGTTTTTGAAACATTTAACCGGTACAGACGGACTTTACGAGGTAAGAGTAAAATCAGGCAGTACTATCTTCCGCATCTTTTGCTTTTTTGACGAAGGTAAGTTAGTGGTGCTACTGCATGGGTTCCAGAAGAAGACTGAAAAAACACCTTCAAAGGAGTTGGAAAGAGCAAAGGGATTGAAAAAAGAATACTTCACCGAAAAAGCCAAGAGAAAATGATCAATACCACCACATTCGAAGAACACTTGCAGCAACGGTATGGCAAGATCGGTACGCCCAGACGCGATGAGTTTGAGCGAAAGTCCAAGGCATTCACCATCGGAGAACTTATCAGGGAAGAGAGAAAGAAAGCCAATATGACTCAATCTGAACTTGCCGAGAAATCGGGAACAAAAAAGAGCTACATTTCTCGGATTGAGAACGGACAAAGTGATATACAACTAACCACTTTATTTAAAATCATTGAAACCGGACTTGGAAGACAACTTCGGTTGACGATTGATTAAAAAACAAAAGAAAGCAAATAACATCGGCTAAATCGGTCAGCGGGCCGCCGGTTCGCATTTTCAGGGCAGGAGGCCGCGCCGCCGTTTAGTGTTGTTCATTACCGGACAACGATTGACTGCCAGCCGGTTATTATTCTTTGGAGGCTTTCTTTTTTTCTGACTTTGGTTCTTCTGCGGCCTTTTCCTCCCCGGCTACGGGTTCCTCTGCCTCAGCTTGTACATTCTCACCCGTCTCTTCAAAAAACTCCGGCAGATGATTCACCAGCAGGGTATACCAGGTGACCAGCTTTTTCATATCCGAAGAATACACCCGGTCCTGGTCATAGTTGGGTAGTATCTCCGACATAAAGCCGTGAAGGGCCGGAGTATCCGATTTTCCATCTACGGGCAGGGCCTTGTCACCGTACTTTTCGTGTATTTTCCGGAATACATCTTCCAGCGGCACTGACCCATCCGCATCAAGGGTATAGATGGAAATTTCCTTCAACAGGGACACTTTACTCTGGGGGCCGGCAATGCTGCGGGTTTTTTGCTCATCCAGTGATTCCAGGATCACCCCGGCACGGGTAGGCTTCAGTACCCGGAACAACCCGCCTTTGCCGGAAATAGCTGCAATTTCTTTTAAATCCATATTCTTTAAAGGAACGAAGGCATCAAAATTACTAACCCTTCTCTACTAATTGGTACAACGGCTCATAAAAACATTAGTTACCCGGCCTGGGCAGGGAGAATTTTACGGGCACCGATGCATTGAAGCGGTAGCCGGGTGCGTTGAACTTCAGATTCTTAACAATCCGCATGGCTTCTTCGCCGCAGCCTGCTCCCACATTTTTAATCAACTGCTGGTTGCTGATTTTGCCGTCGGCTTCCAGTACAAACGAAACGATGCATTCTCCCTGCACCCGGTTCCGTTTGGCCATCGGCGGGTAAACCAGCACTTTCTGGATGTCGGCCAGCATGGCTTCCTGGCCGCCGGTGTAGTATTCAGCCACGGGCAATACTTTGTTGGCATTCTGGGCGGTGGCAAAGCTACCCAGCAAAAGGGCAAGGCAAAGGGTAAACAAAATCCGGAGTTTCATAGGTGTAAAAATAACAATTGTTCAGTTACTCTTAACGATGGAAGGTTCTCAATCGCATTACCACCGGATAATAAAATCTATAGAACAAGTACCCGGCAGGGCCTTGCGGGAGGTAAGCCCTGGGAAGGCGGCAATATCGGGAGAATTATTACAGTACCTGGATGCAGCGTCAGTCTCAGGCAGGCAGAGGCGGATTTTTTCAGAAAATCGGCTTCCCGGATTTTGTTTTGGGCACGGACTGCAGATACATATCCACCAGACCGGATATGTAAGAAAGCACCTCTTCGCGTCCTTCCCGCGTTTCGGCAGACGTCAGGAAGTACGGCGGCATTTCCTCCCACTCTTCCAGCATACGGGCCACGTAGTGATCAATCAGTACTTTGGTTTTGGCTTTGGACTGTTTGTCGGCCTTGGTGAACAGAAGCGCAAACGGAACCCCGTTTTCAGCCAGCCAGCGCATAAACTCAAGGTCCGACTTGTGCGCCTCGTGCCGCGAATCAACCAGTACAAAGATGCAGTGCAGATTTTCGCGCTGCAGCAGATACGTCCGGATCATCTTTTCCCACCGGGCCCTTTCCTTCTGGCTTACTCTGGCGTAACCATAACCGGGCAAATCCACCAGATACCAGGCATCATTGACTAAAAAGTGATTGATCTGCTGCGTTTTGCCCGGCTGGCCGGAGGTTTTGGCAAGGCCCGGGCGGCTGGTAATCAGATTGATCAGGGATGATTTGCCCACGTTGGACCGGCCAATAAAAGCGTACTCCGGTTTCCTGGTAACCGGGCAGTCTTTATAATCGGTGCTGCCCTGCACAAACTCAGCACGGGTGATATCCATAGTGGTATTGTAATAAAATGAGGGAAAGGTCAAACCCGGGGTAATCCTCCGGAAGTAATTACGAAACCGCCGGGAAAAGGATGACCGAAATCAATTCAGCCGCACATCAGGACTCAAAATTAGCGAAAAGGCTTCTTTCCGGCACAGATCCGTTTTTTAACCTTACATCCACCGCGCCAGGGACCAAATCCGGTCAATACCATTCATGATTACATTTGTTAGACATCCCTGTCAAAATGTTGAGCGACAAGTTGCCTGGGGGATTGCTGACGAATAGCTGACTGACAGAAACGCAATTCTGATTTTCTCTACCGCTTTTTGCTGCCGACAAATTCCACAAATAGTCATGAAAAGATTTCTGATTTTTTGCAGTACTGTTTTCATCTGTACCAGCCTCTGGGGGCAGTCCGCAAAAAGGCTGCTCAGGGAGGCAGATGGACTGTTTGAGGAAAAGTTATACCACGAAGCCCTTCCTCTTTATCTGGAGGGCCTGAAAGCCGAGCCCGATCACGCCGCGGCTAACTTCAAAGCCGGCTTGTGCTATCTGGAAACACTTTACAAGGAAAAGGCGGTTGGTCATCTGGAAAAAGCCTTCCGGAAAGATCCTGGCCTGGACCCCCGCCTGCTGATGTTCCTTGGTGAAGCGTACCAGTACGACCACCAGTTTGGCAAAGCCCTGCAGACGTATACTGCCTTTGGCAAATCTGCCGCCAGCCGCGATTTTAAAGAGCACCTGGACCGCAAAATGTACGAATGTCAGAACGGCATCCGCTACATGGCTGATCCGGTAAAGGCGCAGATTGACAACATCGGCGGGGTAATCAACTCGGAATTTCCGGATTACGCCCCAGTCATATCGGCGGATGAATCGGTGATGGTGTTCACCTCCCGGCGTGAAGGGTCTACCGGCAAACAGGTGTCCCTGCAGGACGGACAATACTACGAGGACCTGTACATCTCCTACAAAGTAGCCGGTAACTGGACTGCACCGCGCAACATCATGGAGGTAAACACGGAAAAGCACGATGCCTGCATTGCCCTTTCTCCCGACGGAAAACAACTTTTTATCTACCGCGACAGCCGTGGCGGCGATATTTACTCTTCCACTTTTGACGCCATTCAGAATACCTGGACGAAGCCCCAGAGCCTTGGCGATAACGTCAATACGAAATACTACGAGCCGTCCGTGTCCATGACCTCCGACGGAAATCTGATCTACTTCTCCAGCAACCGGCCCGGCGGCCTTGGTGGTCTGGATATTTACGTGAGCCGCAAAGACAGTAAAGGCAACTGGGGACCGGCTGTAAACCTCGGAGCCCCGATCAATACGCCCTACGACGACGACGCCCCCTTTATCCACGCGGATGGCCAGACGCTGTACTTCAGCTCAAGGGGACACGCCGGCATGGGCGGTTATGATATTTACCGGAGCACAAACGAAGCCGGTGGCCGCTGGTCGCAGCCCGAAAACTTAGGGTATCCGATCAATACCGCCGGTGAAGATTCTTACTTCGTGCTCTCCGCCGACAACAGGCACGGCTACTACGCATCTGCCAAGGAAGGTGGCTACGGAGAGAAGGACATCTATCTGATTTCAATGCCGAGGCCGAAGGTAATGTTAGTCGCCGCCACCCGCACCATTGAATCAAGCAAGGCAACCATTACCGCCAAATCCCTTGAGATCAGACAGGTGAAGCTGGAAAATAACGCCAATACCACTATTCTGAAAGGCCGCATTACGGATGCCTTTACCAAAGAGCCTCTGATCGCGGATGTGGTGCTGACCAATAATGAAAATGCCGAAGTAATCGGAGAACACAAATCGGATTCGGCCGGGACTTATCTGACGGTGATGCCCTCCGGCAAAAACTACCGCTTCGCAGTCGAAAAGAATGGATACCTCTTCCATTCGGAAAACTTTGAGATACCACCCAGCAAAGGCTATCAGGAGATTGTGCTGGATGTGGAACTGAAGCGGGTAAGCGTGGGCTCCCGGATCATTCTCCGGAATATTTTTTTCGATTTTGATCAGGCCACGCTGAAGAAAGAATCTACCGCTGAACTGCTGAACCTGCTTGAGATCATGAGTCAGGTGCCTAAACTTAAAATAGAGATTTCGGGCCATACGGACAGCAAAGGCAGCGCGGATTACAATAAAAAGCTTTCCGAACGCCGGGCCAGGGCCGTGGTGGACTACCTGATTGCCAAAGGGGTAGCACCGGAAAGACTCACATTCAAAGGGTTTGGGATGGAGAAGCCCCTGGTGTCCAATGATGACGAAGAAGGCCGGGCCCTGAACCGGCGAACTGAGTTTCTGATTGTCGGCAACTGATCAATCTATAAAGTGAATATTTCTACAACAAAGAGATAAGGAGTGGTAACAATGGTAAATACACGATTACTCATTTTTCTGCTGAGCCTGATGGGCCTGCTTCTGGCGGGAAAATCAGCTTACGCCCAGCAGGATACTGACCTTGTAGCGGAAGCCGATGCCGCCTACAGCATCGGAGCCAAAATGCTGGCGCTGGATAACTATCAGCTGGCGCTGAAAGCCAATCCGGAAAACCTGCGGGCCAATTTCATGACCGGAAAGTGTATTCTGGAAACCATTGACAAGGGCCGCGCCAGCAAATTTCTGATCAAAGCCTATCAGCTCGACCCCAACGTCAGCGGCGATATCCTCTACCTGATCGGGCAGGCTTTTCAGCTGGGCCGCGAATTTGACAATGCTGTGGTGTATTACAAGCAGTACAAGGCCAAAGTGGAGGCCGACCCGGCCGCCAGAAAGCTGAAAAGCACCAAAGCACTCCTCGTCAAAATTGACGAAAGGATTGTCCAGTGCGAAAACGGTAAGAAGTACACCGAAGATCCGCTGGAGTATACCATCCGCAATCTGGGTGAGGGCGTCAATACGGGTTCTCCTGATTACGCGCCGGCCATCAATAAGGATGAAACCATGATCATCTTTACCTCACGCCGCGAAGGCAGTACCGGTATCGGCAACGTGGACCAGGACCTGTTGTTTTTTGAAGATATCTACGTATCGTATTTCAAAAACAACAAATGGCAACCAGCTGTCAACATCGGCACGCATATCAATACGGAGTTTCATGACGCCAGTATTGGTTTGTCAGGCGATGGAAAAGAACTGTTTCTGTACAAGGATGAAAACGGCGGTGACATCTACGTTGCCCGGATGCAGGACGACAGCACCTGGTCGAAGGCAGAACCCATCAGTGATAAGATCAACTCAAAGTACAACGAAAACTCCGTCAGCCTTTCTCCCGACAATAAAACCCTGTTTTTTACCAGTGACCGGCCGGGGGGCAAAGGCGGCACGGATATTTACTACAGCCAGCTTGATAAAAAAGGCCGCTGGGGCAAACCCGTAAACATGGGTGCCCCCATCAATACTGCCGCCGACGATGATGGTCCCTTCATTGACTATGACGGCAAGACCCTGTACTTCAGTTCAAGGGCTCACGCCGGTATGGGCGGCTTCGATATTTTCGTTTCAGAATTTGACAGCATCAGCAAAAAATGGTCGGAGCCCGTCAACATCGGGTATCCCATCAATACCCCGGACGACGATATCTACTTTGTAAAATCCGGTGACAGCAAGTATGGCTACTATGCTTCCGTGAAAGATGGCGGCATGGGCGAGAAAGATATTTACAAGGTAATGATTCCGGAAAACGTTCAGGACTACAAAGGGTTGAAATCCAGAAAAATAGAAGGAAAAAAGCCTGGCCTGCCGGTAGTAGCCCTGAATCTGCAGCCGGTTACGCTCCGGGTCAGGATACTGAACGAAAAAGGCGAAGTGATGAACGCCAAACTCTCGGTGAAGAGCAAAGAAATCGATACGGAACTGGGTACCAGACAAATGGCAACGGGCATTTACCAGTCCTCCCTGAGCAATGCCGGCACTCAGGACTATATCATTTCGGTTGAGGCAGACGGATACATGTTCCGCAACGTGGACGTGACCGTCCCCGCAATGCAGGGGCAGGAACAACTGGTTCAGAAAGACATCACAATGGCAAAACTGGAAGTCGGTTTTCAGGCTATCCTGCGGAACATCTATTTTGAATTTGACAAAGCTGTCTTTAAAACGGAATCTTATCCCGAGCTGAACCAGCTTGAGCGGATGATGAAAGAAAACCCAGCCTTCCGGATCGAAATAGCCGGCCATACTGACTTTGTCGGTGGGGATGAATACAACAAAGAACTATCACACCGGCGGGCTACCGCAGTGGTCAACTACCTGATCCGCAAAGGCATTGATGCGTCAAGACTGACGGCGCAGGGTTATGGCGAAGAAAAGCCGCTCGCTACCAACGACGACGAAAAGGAAGGCCGCGAACTGAACCGCCGCACCCAATTTAAAGTATTGGGCGACAACAAAATTACCAGCCGGTAGTGAAAGACTGAACCAGTAACTCAGGCATTTCAACTTTTTTCAAGCCGGTTCTTCCGGCAATAAGGCAAATAGTATATGGCTTTCGTGCGCAAACATCTGATTCAGTTTTGCATCGGACTGGTGCTGGTCCTGGTTTTGCTGAGTACTGCTTTGTCTCTCTACAATCGTCACGTTATGCTTCGGACAATGCTGGTTCAGGAGCAGTCCAGGCAGATGAAGGCATGGAGCGAGGATATTTTCCGGGGTATTCACCGGAGCATGGATATTTCCGTTCGCGGCTTTGGCATCATTCACGACGACCGGTTCATTATCCTCAAACCGGAAGATGCCCGGAAAAACGCACTGGATAATTTCCGCAAAATAGACAGTCTGGGTGCGATTCAGGGCTATCGCGACTCTGCGGATTATTTGCCCGGTCTCAAAGTGGCCTTTATGGCACATATTGATTTATATGAACAGATGATTGACCTGGCCCGCAGAGACAGCATGCAAGCCTTCAGAGAAATTCTGTCTCAGGATCATGGCAAAGCCCTCCGGGAAACCTGGAGCCTGTCTGACAAACGGATTGCCAACTTCGGGGACAAAATTTTTCAGCAGGCTCAGGCTGATTATGAAGGGGCCATGAGCCAGAACGTTTTGATTCAGATTATGCTGGCGCTTTTTGGCCTGCCAACCTTGTGCTTTCTCCTCTACAAACTCCGGCAGGATGCCAATAACCGACATGCATTGCTGCTAAGTCTGAAGCAGAATAACCGGAAATACGTTTTCGATCCGGGCGATGAAGAAATAATCACGGATGACAAGGTTCTCATTGAGGAGTCCATCAGTAATTTTAAGAAAGCCCTCAGCCTGATCAAACAACTCGCGTCAGGTGATTACAAAGCCACGTGGGAAGGGTTGCACGAAAAAAATGCCCATTTGAATCATCATAACCTGGCTGGTGAGCTGGAGGTCATGCGGCAAAAGCTTGAGCAGATGAAGCACGACGAAAGCCAAAGGCTCTGGTCATCAGAGGGGCTTGCCCGGTTTGCTGAAGTCATCCGGCTGCATCAGCATGACCTCAAGGCACTTACGCAGCACGCCCTGACTTTTATTGTGAAATATCTTGGTGCCCAGCAGGGAAGCCTGTTTGTAGTGCAGGAGGAAGACTCCTCACCCTACCTGAACATGGAAGCATGTTATGCTTTTAACCGGAAGAAGTATCTGGAAAAGCGTATTGCCATTGGCCAGGGGTTGGTCGGACAGATATATCTGGAAGGTGCAACAATGCTGCTCACGGACATTCCCCGTGAGTACACCTCTATTGTTTCGGGATTGGGCGACGCTACGCCTACCTGTTTACTCATTGTGCCTGCACAATCCAATCAAAAAACTGAGGCGGTCATTGAACTCGCCGGCTTCATCAGGTACGATGCCCATCAGACCGCCTTTGTGGAAAGAGCCGGCGAGATACTGGCATCTACTATTATTTCGGCGAAAAACAGCCAAAAGATGCACCACTTGCTGGAAGATACCCAGGTGCAGGCTGAGCAGATGCGGGCTCAGGAAGAGGAAATGCGGCAGAACCTCGAAGAGCTGATGGCTACCAGGAACAGCAGCAGCGACTGGAGCGGGAACTGCGGGAGAACAGCGAAAAGCTCGAGCAGCAACTGGCTGAATTGCAGCAGAATAAGGCTGGACTGGAGCAGAAAGAAATTGAATTGCGGGCAGCGGGTGAAAAAAGCCAGAAGCGGTCTCAGCAGTACAAAGAGAAAATGGAAGCGCTGGATACCGAAATTGAAAGCAAAACCTCTCATATCAATATGCTGAAGAAAACCAATGAGGAACTGCTGCAAAAGTTATCCGCATACGAATCTAATCCCAATCAATAAATTTTATATACCCCTGAATTGAAGCAACTATGAAAGGAACTGTTCACAAGTGCATTGAAAAACTGATTACCGAAAAGTTTGGTGAAGAAAAATGGCAGGAATGCCTGGTAGCGGCTGGCTTTAATGAAGACCACGTATTCATGATGAATGATGACGTGGATGAGGCTACTACCATGAAGCTGGTTACCCAGATCATCCCATCCGCCTGCAATCTGACCATCCAGCAGGTGCTTGATGCATTCGGCCATTACTGGATCAATGGTTGGGCGGCTAAAGTATATGCTCCTTATTTTGAAGGCTGCAAGTCAACCAAAGACCTGATCCTGAAGCTGGATTTTATCCATAAAACACTTACTGAAAACATTCCCAATGCCCGGCCGCCCCGCCTGCATTACGAATGGGTAAACACCAATACATTAGCGGTTACCTACCTCTCAGAACGTGGTCTTATTGATCTGTTTGTTTCTATTGCCAAAGGAGCGGGAGCTTATTACAAAGAGGAATTGAAAATCACCAAAAAATCCGACCAGGTACTGGAGATTGACTTCGCGTGAGCCACAGTTTCTTTTATAGTTCTTATAACAAATGAGCCGCAGTATATTTTACTGCGGCTCATTTGTTATAAGAACTATTACAAAGGGTGGCAATTGCCACCGGCTTAAGTTTTACTCCGGCTCCGGCACGTAAGTGAGGTAGCTCAGTTGACTTTCCTGAAACATCTCATTGGCAATGTCCCGCAGTTGCTCAGCTGTGATGCCACGGATCTCATCAAAAATATCCGCTAGAGAATCAATCCGGCCAAGGTCCAGAATACTTTTGCCCATCATCAGCATAAAGCTCAGGTTACTTTCTTCGGCCATGGCCAGCTGGCCCATCAGTTGTTCTTTGGCCGTGTGCAGTTGTACGGTGCCGAGCTTTTTCTCCTTCAGCAGTTTCATTTCCCGCCCGATCAGCGAAATGCTCTTGTTGAGCTGGCCCGGTTCGGTACCAAAGTAAACGGCCATAAAGCCTGTATCCACATAAGGTGTATAATGCGCATCAACTGAATACACAAAGCCGTGTTTCTCGCGCAGAGCCAGATTGAGCCGCGAATTCATACCCGGACCGCCCAGAATATTGATCAGCATAAAGAACGGCAGACGCTTATCGTCTGACAGGGAATAGGCAGTCCGTCCGATGGCGCATTGCGCCTGCGTGACGGCACGTTCTTTCTGCAGGCTTTTGGGCGTGTATTTCCCGAACGGAACCCGCTGCCGGTTTACCGAATAAGCCGGAATGGAGGCGAGGTATTTCCCGGCCAGTTTAAGAATCTTTCCGAAAGGAATATTGCCGACAGAAGCAAAAATCACCCGGCTGGTGTCGAGATTCTCGGCGATGAACTGCTTGAAATCCTGCCGGTGAAAAGACCGCACACTCTCGGCAGTGCCCAGTATGTTGTTGCCCAGTGCGTGTTCGCCAAACAGTACTGTATCAAACTCGTCCTGAATGGAATCTTCCGGCGAGTCGTAGTACATGGACATTTCCTCCAGAATCACGTGCCTCTCCTTCTCAATCTGCTTCTCCGGAAACACGGAATCAAAAGTAATGTCGGTGAGCAACTCCATTGCTTTTTCAAAGTGCAGGTCCAGCACGGAGGCGTGAAAGCAGATTTTTTCCTTGGTGGTGTAGGCATTCAGCTCACCACCCACCGATTCCAGCCGGTTGAGGATGTGAAACGACTTCCGCCTGGTTGTGCCTTTGAAGGCCATGTGTTCCCAGAAATGGGCAATGCCCTGCTGGTGTGGCTTTTCGTCGCGGCTGCCGATGTCGAGGGTGAAGCCGCAGTGGGCAATCTTCGTATGGGGGACCTGCTTGTGCACCATCTGGATGCCATTGGGCAGGGTATGAATCTGATAGTCTTCCATTGATCTTCTCTCTCGCTGCCCTTCCGTGCGGATAGTGCCCGGAAGTGTGTGCAGCATCTGCAAAAATACGTAAAAATGCAGCATCCGGATGAGGAAAGGAGTAACCAGTCCAGCCACAGTCCGTCGGGCCGGAACCGGGCGGACAGGCTGATTTCCAAAGCCTGGAAAACAGGTCCCGGTCCGCAGCAGATGAACCCGTCACGTATCAGGATGCCTTCATTGATAGTTTTTGATGGTTACATCATTCTTTTCCGCCGCTTCTCCGTAAGAAAAGAAATATTCATCCCGTTGACTATGCGTCCATTGATCATACAAGTGCCCGTAGGTCAGGATAAGGCAGTGCTGGAGAAAGCAATAAATCATGAAGCTAAAAATTATCCCTGCACCCGGGATCTGATCCGGAATCAGAACGCGATGTGGTGACGGCTTCTGTTTCCAAATGCCGGGTGGAATTCTTTATTGATGCACCAGACGGCAAATCAGGCCTGCAGATCACGCTTTTGTTGCAGGGGTGATGGCCATGTATCCCCGGGCAGATAGTACCGCCGATCAGATACCCCGCGTGGAAAACCGCAGCCCCATTGAAATTTTTTTGGCTGGCTTGCTGCGCAAAGGCATCTGACAGGCTGATTGAGCCAGGCAGTTGCCCGTCTGTCAACTTAACCGGAAAGGCAGAAAATAGTAGCTTTGCCCGCAAGTGCAAAACGGCTTTGCCTGTCCATGACCCGTTTCCTCCTGATCCAGACTGCCTTTATCGGAGATGTGATTTTAGCTACCGGACTGATTGGGAAGCTGAAAGAACACTTTCCGGATGCCGCCATTGATTTTATGGTGCGCAAAGGAAATGAAGGGGTGCTGCAGGGACATCCGGAACTGCGCAAACTTTGGATCTGGGACAAAAAAGAGGGTAAGTACCGGCACCTGCTGCACCTGGTGGGGCAGGTGCGCCGGGAGAAATACGATTACGTGATTAACCTGCAGCGATTTGCCACCACGGGCCTGGTAACGGTGTTGTCCGGCGGGCGGCAGACGGTGGGCTTTGACAAAAATCCTTTTTCCCGCTTCTTTGATAAACGCATTTCCCACCGGATCGGCGACGGCCGCCACGAAGTGGAGCGGAACCACGACCTTATCCGCCACCTGACCGATCCGGTTGCGGCCCGGCCAAAAGTGTATCCTTCAGGTGAAGAATACGAATCGGTCAGCCGGTACAAAGATCAGCCTTATATCTGCATTGCACCTGTCTCGGTTTGGTTCACCAAGCAGTTTCCCGCCGAAAAGTGGGTAGAACTGATCGGGCAGATTCCTCCCGGCTACCGGATCTACCTGCTGGGCGCCCCGGCTGACCGCGGCACCTGCCAGGAAATTTGCGCCGTGGCAGGCCGGGAAGGAGTGACCAATCTGGCCGGACAGCTATCCCTGCTGGCCTCGGCCGCGCTGATGCAGGATGCCCGCATGAACTACGTAAATGATTCGGCCCCCATGCATCTGGCCTCGGCCACCAATGCCCCCACCTGTGCCGTTTTCTGCTCTACCGTGCCCGGCTTCGGCTTCGGGCCGCTGGCCGACGGTGCCAAAGTAGTAGAACGGCAGGAGCCTCTCTACTGCCGTCCCTGCGGATTACACGGTTACCGGGCCTGCCCAGAGGGGCACTTTAAATGCGCAAGGGATATACCAGTCAGTCAACTTCTTAACGGAATTGATTCGTAAATTTCTTGTCAATTTTCCTCAAAACTCCCGGATTAGGGTATCCTTTGGGTTTGCAGATCGTAGTAGGGGTATCAGATACTTTAAATTACTTAAACCTTACCATTATGCAACTCGAATCCCTTAAGAAGCTCTTTATTATGGAGCTGCAGGACGTTTACAGCGCAGAGAATCAATTAACGGAGGGACTGCAGAAAATGGCTGAAGCGGCTTCCAATCAGGAGCTGAAGCAGGCTTTTCAGCAGCATCTTCAGGAAACGCAGGGACAGATCCGGCGTCTGGAGCAGGTTTTCAGCCAGTTAGGTGAACAGCCCGGCAACGAAACCTGTGAAGCAATGCAGGGGCTGATCAAGGAAGCTGAAGAGCTCCTGTCTATGCAGGCCGATCCCGATGTGCTGGACGCCGCGCTGATTGCGTGTGCCCAGAAAAATGAGCATTACGAAATTGCCTCCTATGGCACTCTGGTGACCTACGCCAACATGATGGACGAGACTGATGTGGCTGATCTGCTGCAGGCTACCCTCGACGAAGAATACGCCACTGATGACAAACTTACTGCCCTGGCTGAATCAACCGTAAACATCCGGGCGCAGAAAGGCGGAAGTTAGTCTTGCATAGTACCGTGCTGAACGGAGCAAAGGCCATGTAACTGATAGACTGTTCATCGGTTACATGGCCTTTGTTTAGCAGTGCAGCCTGCTATTTCTTGATTTCGAGCAGGTCGCAGGCTTTTTCGGCAGCAGACTGTTCGGCTTTTTTCTTGCTGTACCCGCCGCCGGTAGCAAAGGGCTCATCGTCCAGAAAAATCTGGGCAATGAATTCCTTGTTGTGGGTATCGCCCCGTTCTTCAACAATCTCAAAGCGCAGCTTCTTATTTTCCCGCTGGGCCCATTCAATCATGATGCTTTTGAAGTTGAGATTGGTCTCAATGATCTTTTCCAGATCAAAGTGGGGCACAATCAGCCGCTTGACGATAAATTTCCGTGAGTTTTTAAAACCTTTGTCCAGGTAAACCGCCCCCACCAGCGCCTCCAGTGCATCACCATTCATGGATTTGTGGGTGTACATGGTGCGGCGGTGGCCGTCGTAGACAATCAGGTTATTGAGTCCGAGCTTTTTGCCCAGGCCGTTCAGCGATTCGCGGTTTACGATCCGCGAACGGATTTCGGTCAGAAACCCTTCCCCCTTGAACGGAAACCGTTTGAAAAGATACTCGGCCACCACCGCCCCCAGAATGGCGTCGCCGAGGTACTCGAGCCGTTCGTTGGACTCCCTGAACCCATCGGGGCTGACACCTTTGGCCGCGGAGGTGTGCATGAGGGCAAGCTTGTAGAGGTTCAGATTATCCGGTTTGCTGCCGGTAATCTGACGGATAGATTCTGAAAGCCGCCCGTCTTTTTCCTTGTCAGACGATCTGCTGAATAACTTACCGACAAGTTTAAAAAAAGGAAACACGGTTTATTCCTGCAATTTGCGGAAGATGATGGAAAAATTATGTCCGCCGAATCCGAAGGTATTGCTGAGTACTACGTTCACTTTCCGCTCCTGGGCTTTGTTGAAAGTGAAATTCAGTTTTGGGTCAAAGGCCTCGTCGTCGGTGAAGTGGTTTATGGTAGGTGGGACCAACTGGTGCTTGATGGCCAGAACCGAAGCAATGGCTTCAATGGCTCCGGCCGCGCCAAGCAGGTGACCCGTCATTGATTTGGTGGAACTGATGTTGAGGTTGTAAGCGTGTTTCCCGAAAACCCGTTGAATGGCCTGCGTTTCGCTGATATCTCCCAGCGGCGTAGAGGTGCCGTGTACGTTGATGTAATCAACCTCCTGCGGAGTGATACCGGCATCATCAAGGGCATTCTTCATTACGTTCAGCGCACCAAGACCTTCGGGATGAGGAGCCGTGATGTGATAGGCATCCGACGACATGCCGCCGCCGGTCAGTTCGGCATAGATACGGGCACCGCGGGCTTTTGCGTGTTCGTATTCTTCGAGTATAAGCGCACCGGCTCCTTCACCCAGCACAAAACCATCACGGTCCTTGTCAAACGGGCGGGAGGCGGTTGCAGGGCTGTTGTTGCGCTCAGAAAGGGCTTTCATGGCATTGAATCCACCGATACCGGCTTCAGTAACGGCAGCTTCGGAACCACCCGCAATGGCAACATCAATCTTGCCGATGCGGATATAGGTAAAGGCATCCACGATGGCATTGGTAGCGGATGCGCAGGCAGAAACGGTAACGAAGTTAGGACCCCTGAATCCGTAGCGGATGGAGATGAAACCCGAACTCAGGTCAACGATCATTTTGGGAATAAAAAAGGGGTTGAACCGGGGCGTACCGTCACCTCTGGCAAACCCGATCACTTCTTCCTGAAACGTCTTCAGTCCGCCGATTCCCGAACCCCAGATCACTCCGGCACGATCCAGATTGATCTTTTCGGTATTGATGCCAGAGTCTTTCAGGGCTTCCTCAGACACCACCAGGGCGTACTGAGTAAACGGGTCCATTTTGCGGGCTTCCTTGCGGTCAATAAAGTCCGCAACCTCAAAGCCCTTTACTTCGCAGGCAAATTTAGTCCTGAATTTTTCAGGATTGAATTTAGTAATGGGAGCGGCGCCACTTACTCCGTTTGTCAAACCTTGCCAGAAAGCTCCGGCATTGTTGCCAATCGGAGTAAGTGCACCGATCCCGGTAACTACTACTCGTCTTAAATCCATGCAGTAATTTGCCTGTCAAAACAGGTGAAAGTGATTTCAGAAAGGGAGCTTATTTTACGTGCTCCTCAAGATAGGAAACGGCCTGTCCTACGGTGGAGATATTTTCGGCCTGGTCGTCCGGGATAGAGATGTTGAATTCTTTTTCAAACTCCATGATCAGTTCTACTGTATCCAGTGAATCAGCTCCCAGATCGTTGGTGAAGCTAGCCTCGTTGGTTACTTCTGATTCCTCGACACCTAATTTGTCAATGATGATACTTTTTACCTTTTGTGCGATTTCTGACATTTTTTTGAACCTTTATGGTTAAAAACAGTGCAAAGAAATACATTATCAGCAAGATTGTCAAACAAATCACCCGTTCAATTACTGGCAATTGCCCGGCAACAGGCAATTCATAGGGCTATAGGCGGGTAAAAAGCACTTTTTTATAATGCAAAAGAGGAGAATAAAAAAAAATCATCAGTTTTGCAACCGGTAATGCCCGACGCTGATCCGCATTTGCTGCCCTTTTGTTACGCAGCTTATCTGATTGGCTTTTCCGGAAAATCCGCCATTTATCCTTTCACTTATAGAGATGAAAATACATTTCAACCGCACCAAAGTTATTGCCACCGTGGGGCCAGCCAGTAACACAAAAGAAAAGTTGCTGGAGCTGGTAACAGCCGGCGCGGATGTATTCCGGCTGAATTTTTCGCACGGCAGCCATGAAGATCATCTGAAAGTGATTGGGTACGTACGCGAACTGAACCAGGAGCACAATCTGAATATCGGCTTGCTGCAGGACCTGCAGGGGCCGAAGATCCGTACCCGGGAGGTGGAAAACAATGGCGTGGAACTGGTAGCCGGCAGCCAGCTGGTGCTTACCAACGAAAAGCTGGTGGGCAACAGCCAGCGGATCAGCACCACCTATCTGGAAATGGCCGACGATGTGAAGCCAGGAGACCGCATTCTGCTCGACGACGGTAAGCTGGAACTGAAAGTTACGGCAAAGGAAGGCCGGGACGTAGTTACTGAAGTGGTGTACGGCGGCGTACTGAAATCAAAAAAAGGCATTAATCTTCCCAATACCGAAGTGTCCATTCCGGCCCTTACGGAAAAGGACCGTGAAGATATCCTCTTTGGCCTTGACTACGATCTGGAGTGGATTGCGCTTTCTTTTGTACGCAAGGCGGATGAAGTGTACGAACTGAAGGAGATTCTCCGGTCGAAGGGCAAAAAGAGTCTGGTGATTTCCAAAATCGAAAAGCCGGAAGCCATTGCCAACATTGACGCCATTATCGAAGCCTCCGATGCGGTGATGGTAGCCCGTGGCGACCTTGGCGTGGAAATTCCGATGGAAGACGTACCCATGCTCCAGAAGATGATCGTGGATAAGTGCAACAAAGCCGCCAAGCCCGTAATCATTGCCACTCAGATGCTGGAGAGCATGATCACCAGTCCGCGGCCAACCCGGGCCGAAACCAGCGACGTCGCCAACTCAGTACTCGACGGCGCCGACGTAGTCATGCTCAGTGCCGAATCCGCTTCCGGTATGTATCCGCTGGAGGCGGTGCAGGCTATGAATTCGATCATCCGGAAGGTGGAAGAAACCGCTGAGAGTGTGTACTTCCGCAATCACGCCCACGTACTGCAGAACCCCGACGAAAACTTCTACAGCAACAATGTGGTCATGAATGCCTGCCGCCTTGCCCGGGATACGGAGGCCAAAGCCATTATCGGCATGACCAGTTCGGGCTATACGGCGTTCCGGATCTCCAGCCACCGGCCTAAAGCCAATATTTTCGTCTTCACTTACGACAAGTCTCTGCTCAACCGGCTGAGCCTGTTGTGGGGAGTACGCGCCTTCTGTTACGATGAAGATAAATTCAACTCTACCGACGAAACTTTTCAGGCTATCAAGGATATGCTGGCGGGTAAGGGGCTGCTTGAGCCGGGCGATGTGATTATCCATACCGCCAGTATGCCGGTCAGCCTCAATCACCGCACCAACATGCTCAAGCTCAGTATTGTTTAAGTATTGACTGACTGGCTGAAGGGTTGCATTGCTAAACTGTTGCCTTGTCTGATTGCCGGGTTGTCAGATCATTTCTGAATGATCATTCTGACCGGACAATCATTTATCCATCTGACAATCAGGCAATGCAACCAATCACCGATTGGCTGTAAACCCTTCAGTCATTCAATCTCTTAATCCTCACCCGTGACCGTTCGCAGATGCCGCCGATGGGTGGGTTGAACTTGGAAATGCTTACTTCGGCCCACTGAATGGCTGGCAATTCGCGGCAGGTGCGGTCCAGGATACGGCCCGCCACGTGTTCCAGTAATTTCGACGGCTTTTCCATTTCTTCCCTTACGATCCGGTACAGCACTTCGTAATTGACAGTGCCTTCGAGCTGATCGTCGGCGGCCGCAGTTTCGATACCAGCTTCTACAGTTATATCCACGCTGTACCGGTTGCCCAGCTTCCGCTCCTCCTCGTAGAAGCCGTGACGGGCAAAAAACTCCATACCTTCCAGTGAAACGGTGCCCATAGATAGCTGCACAATTTTATATTATGAATTTTAAATTATGAATGGTGATATAACCCGTTGGTTGATCAGGCACTAAAATTTAAGTAACTGCGCAATTTTAAATTGTGAATTTTAGATTATAAATGTCTGAAACAACCCTTTGACGATCAGTTGTTTTTGATCAAAAAGCCAAAATCCAAAATACCGGATGAATTTTGCCCGCTTGCTTAATCAGTTCGCTGAAACTCCCCTCTCCCTGGGAGAGGGGCTGGGGGTGAGGCTCCCCAGACTGCGGACTCCGGACAATGTCCCGTAGTATAATTGTCTGCCTTTCCGGCAGGATACGCAGGGACCATGACTTGGACGGTTATTTCTCCGGAACTTATCAGGCCCGCGTTCCGCTTCGGCTACTGAATTTCGTCGAAGAAGGAGCCGTTTCCGGGTTTCTGACCTGTACTGGCAGAGCTTTCGGGTTCTGATTCCGGGGCCGGCCGTGAAGCAGGAGGCGGATTGTTACGGGTCGGAGCGGTAGGAGCCGGACCAAAATTATCGCTGAGTACCGGAGCAGGAGGGACGGATAAATCGTTTTTCCGCTCCAGCATTTCCCTGACCTCGTTGATTTTGGCATCAAAGGAAAACGACGTGCCCCGGGCGGCTACCCGGTTTACCTTCTCAAGGGTATCGCTGGCTACACTGCGGATCTCGATCAGGAAGTTTTCCTTCTGGTTTTCCATCTGGCGAAAATCCTTCTCCAGTGATTTCAGCTCACCCAGCGTGTCTTCGAGTGCCCTTCTGGAGCGTACTTCGGTCTCCTGAAGCATCTGCTGGGCTTTTACCCTTGCCTCGCGGAGCAGCGAATCGGCATGGGCCTTGGCTTCACGGAGGTAGAGTTCTGCCGACCGGTTGGCTTGTTCGATCAGGTGGGAGCCGGTTTCTTCGGCTGCTTTCAATGTTTTGTAGAGCGAGCCTTCCACCTCACGCAGCTTCCGCACTTCCTTTTCAGAAATATCCAGCTTGATGCGGAATTCTTTGTTTTCGTCTATCACCCGTTCCCATTCCTGGGACATTGTCTGTAAAAAGGCGTCTACTTCTTCCTTGTCGTAGCCCCGCAGCACCCGGCTAAACGTCTTCTGGCGTATTTCAATCGGCGTTATCTTCATGTTCAGTTAACGGATAATCAGAAAATTTAGTAATAAAAACCCAATTACTGTATTTCTATTTTTTCGCCCAAGTATTTGGGCTGTTTATTTAAAAGGTACAAATCCAGAAAGACCTTTACGCGGGCCAATACTTCCCGCAGATCAGTTTTGAGCCCTCCCGCACCTTCGACGTCCTGCGCATTGTAGCCGACAGCGTCTATGCCGTAATATCGGGCGATAAAAATGGCCCGCTGATTATGGAAAGCCTGCGAAACTATTGTAAACTGCGACTGCCCGAAAATTTTCTGGCACCTCAGCACCGAATCAAGGGTGCGCAGGCCCGCGTAGTCAAGGTAAATCCGTTTTTCCGGAATGCCCATCCTGACCAGATGAGCCTTCATCATGGCCGGTTCGTTGTAGTTCCGGGAGCTGTTGTCGCCGCTCAGGATCAGATAGTCTACTTTCTGCTGCCGGAACAAATCAGCCGCCGCCTGCATGCGGTACACGAAATATCGGGGTTCGGTTTTCCGTCCCGTCGCTGCGCCGAAGTGCCCCAGCACCAGTCCTGCCCGGTTATGCGGCAGACGGTCGGCCAACATAAAAGTATGGGGTTCGGTATCATGTTTTTACCACCAGTTGCAATGCAACACAATCACTGATGCCATAAGTAAAGCAAGGGATAAAAGGAACAGCAGGCGCCGGTAACCGGCAACTATTCTTAGCATAGGAAGAATTATAAAATCTCCTGAAGACCCAGCTTCCAGACGGACAGCGTCCGGTCGTCACTGCAGGACACGATCTGGTCCTGATAATCCGTCCAGAGTAGTTTATTCACCGAGGTGCGGCCAGCGTGCCGGACCCGGTCAATACCTTGAGTACTGGATTTGGGCCCTGCATCCTTGGTGACCTTTGATTTATCCATGTTGCACGTCAGGAAAAGATTGCCGTCGGGGCTGAAGCAAAGGTGATTAATGGCGTACATGTGGGCTACTACTGAATGGGCCTGGATAACTGGTTGACGCATCCCAGATCTTCAGGTGAGCATCGCGGCCACCGCTGAACAGAAACTGGTAATCGGGGCTGTATTGCAGCGTAAAAACAGAACGGTGGATGCCCCAATCAGTGCCGGAGCGCAAATGTGCGCAGGTCGAAGATGCGGATGTGGTTATCGCTGTAGCCAACGGCCAGTTCGCCGGTCTGAGTGACGGTCGCCAGACACCTTGCACTTTTATCCGAAGCCTTCAGGTGTTTGCGAACCGCCAAAGCCGACTACGTCCACCACAGTGACAACGCCGTCACCGGTGGCAACAAAAAGGTTTGTTTCGTGGTTTTTGATGTCGAAGATGGCTGATGCAGTCATCTTGACAGATTTAATTTCCCGTCGGGATGCCAGGTCAATGAGGTGCGCAGGCCCTCAAAGTTTTGCCTGATCCACAACTGGCCTTCCACCGACGACAGTGCAGGTACACCGATGCGCACCTTTGCTACGAGCTGCCCGGTATCGGGCTGGGCAAGGTCCCACTGCACCACCATACCGTCGCCTGCCGCCGAAAAGAACTGATCAGCCTGAGCAGAAGCCTCCAGGGTATACACACAGTCGCGGTGGCCGGTAAATGTGCTCAGCTTTTCACCTGAACTCTCTCTGGTCATAAGGGAGGGAAAAGGCTTCATGAATACCCGGGATCTGCTACTGGTTATCCATCCGGAGCTGCCTGGTTCCTGGTGTAAAAAGTGGCAAAAGACAGATACGGACGAAGTATGTCGTAAAAATAAAGATAAAAATACTAGTGATTTTGACCGTAACTTGCGAATATGCCAGGCATTCTACTTTTCAATCAGCCAGAAAATATGCCGCGCTTTTACACCGGGAATTTATGTGAAACCATGGCCTGCGTGGGGCATTTGGGAAACCACCGGAATCACTGAAGATCTCTATCTTCTCTGCTGACACCGGAATGAGCCGATCAGGCTTATCTGACATTAATTAGTCACCTGGGCACGGCTCTGTTATGACGCTTCGCTGCTGTACTGCGGTACAGTTGCTGGAGCTGGCCAGGTTACCACGCTGGCATTGAAAAAGATAGTCGGGAAACCTTTTCTGGCCGGTTGTCTTGCCTATATCCTCTGCCCAGCCATACGGAGGATACGCGGCGGTAACCTGCACCGCCACTTTCGCAGGAATAGATATTGAAAGGTAAAGGAGAAGTTGGTGTGTGCGGCCCCGCGGGTGTTTACGGAGAAAGAACAGAGTTTCACGCGCAACAACCTGTTGAAAACAGGCGTGTGCTGGTGTGCCAAGGAAGCCATCTTTAAAATGAGTCCACTAGAGGGCTTGTCGCTCAGGGAGATTATGCTGGAGGATTTTTCTGCTTGGCAGAGCCGGACAACTGATCGGGCAAATCCAGCGGCAGGATTATAAGGCAGAACTCCGGATTTTTTACAGACGTATGTTTACTTATAATTACCTATTGTATTGATGATACAAGTCAGCTGCCGGCAGGTGGCATACTTGCAAAACTTAACCCATGAAACTGACATTTTTTATAGCACTGATCACCTCGTGGCTCGCACCGCAACAGGTTGATCAGTCCGGGAACGATAAGATTGAGAATTTTTCGCTGGTGAATGCCACTAATAATAAGACCGTTTCACTGGCTGATTTTGCCAATGAACGTACCGTTGTGCTGATCTTTACAAGTAACTATTGTCCCTACGCCAGGCTGTATGAAGACCGGATCATTGCCTGGCTGAGGAGTATGCCGGGCGGGGTGTACAGTTTCTGCTCATCAACTCCAATACCTCGATGGACAATATTGATGATAACATAGAGGAGATGGCCCGCCATGCCAAAGACAAAGGATATCGCTTCCCGTACCTTGTCGATAAGGAGCAATAGTAGCGGAGATGTTCGGGGCTACCAAAACACCCGAAACTTTTGTGCTGCAAAACAATGGAGCAGGAGCCTTTGTGCTCAAATACCGCGGTGCCATCGACGATAACCCTCAGGTGGCTCGGGAGGTAACGGTAACCGTGACGCCATCGGAGCCACCCTCAACCGCCGCAACGTAAGCGTAGCCGAAAAGTTAACGCCTACCGGCTGCATGATCAAGCGTCAGTAGGATGGACTTTAGATATGAGACTGGAAACGGAGATTTGAGTAGGCTCTGCCGGAAGATCAGGCACCTGAAAATTAAGATAGGGTAAAAGAAAAAGTCCCGGTTTTACAGCCGGGACTTTTGCGTTGACAGTGGTTTTGTTTCCGGAAATGCTGGGATTACGGTAAAGAGTCTCTTATCTGAAGTCCTGGTTCTGCTGTTTCCACTACTCATTTTCTTCCGCAATCACGTTGAGCAGCAGCCTTATTTCTTCCATCTTGTCCGCATCACCGGTTTTCTCGAAGGAGATGATCAGGTTGCGCAGCACCCGGCGGATAATGTCCATGTTGGTGCAGGGCTGGTAGAATATGTCCGACGCAGGCAGGTTAAGCTGGGCGATATAATTGTCAATGTCTGATTTGGAGAAGACGATTCCCTTGTTGAATACGTTGATATAAAACTGTGCTTCAGTCGTTTTGTAAGTCAAGATGAACAGATTAGGCAGGTTTACCCCGTACACGGGCAGCTTGAGCTTCTGCGCAACCAGCATGTACACCACACACAGCGAAATCGGGTTGCCCCGTTTGGAGTCCAGCACGATATTGATCATGCAGTTGCCCGGCGAATGGAAGTTTTTGGTGTTGGCCGCAAACTTCAGTTTGCTGAACATCACGCTGTTCAGCAGTTTTACCTGGTCATACGGATGTACACTCGGCTTGTGCTCCAGCCATGCTTCGTAGTAAATCTGCTCAAGATCTTTTCTCAGCCGTTCCAGAGGGAGATCCGGATACTGATAAGTAGCCACTAGCCACATGCCTTCCAGCAGGTCCTGACCGCCATCCGCCTTCCACCCGGCCAGCCGGGATCTCAGGCTGTCAAACTGAAGGGTATGAATCAGTTCTTCAATTTTCTTCTGTACGGTTGGGCTAAAGTTGTTTTCCCACTCCTCTTCCAGATAAGGGATGATGGTATCGCCCAGAGAAATAATCTTTTGCTCTACGTGTAGCAGTACCTCCTTATCCTCATCGTCGAGCAGGGATACCAGCGCCTTTATTTCATTGGTATTCATCATAACGTAACTTTTGGCGGAAGCCTGGGCAATCAAGACCTCTATCCGCATTCAACGGTTCTGGCGGTCAATTTATACTAAAGTACTAACAAAAATTTGAAAACATGATTCCCCGGACGGGCGGGAAAAATGGCCCGGAATCAATTTTTTATCCCCGGAAAAGGCTTCGCGGCGACGGATCAGGTCTGGATCATGAATGCACTCTTCAGTGAGGTGGCCATGAAGCTTTTGATTCATCTTCCGGGCCTGCACGACAGGCGGCGGGAGCAGAAATTACAAAAGTAAGCAGCAGCCATGTTTGATAAGAGAAAAAATCTTCTTTATTTCAAATCAGAAATGAACCTGGTATTCTGAGATTCTATCCGTTGCCATGAAGAAAATTTTGCAGAAGCAACTCATCCTGTTCCTTTGCTTTTACCTGCTGATTATTTTATGCAGTGTCAGTTGTGATTCCTATGCTGATTATTTCCGGGTTTCCAGTGTGAAGGTTTCACTGAACACGGATCCTTATTATTTCAACCAGCCCAATAATCCCCGGCCCAATTCGGGTGATACCCTGAGAAGTTACCGGCAGCAGTTTGAAATCACAACAGCCGTAACTTTTATGGCTTGTAAACCCTCTTCCACAAAGTTCACAAATGATCTTTACGCCTGGCAGTACTATGCCTATGACCAGACGGGCTTTCTGGAAGACAGTACCAGATTCTATACAGACCAGCCTCTGGTGTTTGAGGGACGCAGGGTGGCAGCCTTCCAGAATCTGCTGCCCTTGCCGGATACTGCCCCTTTTGCGCCGGATGCTTTCCCCCTGAAGCCAGTCAACGGCAGATTGCCGGCAGGCAACAGAAATGGCGGTTACATTAACCGGCAGCAGATTACAGTCAATAAAGAACTGTTGCAGGCGCTGAACAATAAATTATGCACTTTCTACTTTGAATGGCAAACAGCAGAAGGGGCTGTCTTCCGGGACTCTGTCACGGCTTTTGTAGAGGTAGACTGATTTCTGTTCCGGGCGCATCAGGTCTGGATCACGCCCACGCTGTACGGCTTTTCGATCGGGGCGTGGTTGGCCGCTTCAATGCCCATCGAGATCATCCGGCGGGTTTGCAGCGGGTCAATGATGCCATCCACCCAGAGGCGGGCCGCGGCGTAGTAGGGAGAAAGCTGCTCTTCATAGCGCCGGGTGATTTTGTCGAGAAGTTCCTTTTCCGCTTCGGGCGTTACCACTTCCCCTTTCGCCTTCAGCGAAGCCACCTGAATCTGGAGCAGGGTTTTGGCCGCTGATGCGCCGCTCATCACGGCCAGCTGAGCCGTGGGCCAGGCAAAGATCAGCCGCGGGTCGTAGGCTTTGCCGCACATGGCGTAGTTGCCGGCCCCGTAGGAGTTGCCCACCAGTAGCGTAAACTTGGGCACCACCGAGTTGGACATGGCATTGACCATCTTCGCTCCGTCCTTGATGATGCCGCCGTGTTCGGCACGGCTGCCCACCATAAAGCCCGATACATCCTGCATGAAAAGCAGCGGAATCCGTTTCTGGTTGCAGTTCATGATGAACCGGGCCGCCTTATCGGCCGAATCCGAGTAAATGACGCCGCCCATCTGCATTTCTTTCCGTCCCGATTTGACTACCTTCCGCTGGTTGGCCACAATGCCCACTGCCCAGCCATCCATGCGGGCAAGGCCGCAGAGCAGGGTTTGGCCGTAGTCTTTCTTGTACTCGTCAAACTCCGAATTGTCGGTCAGCCGCCCGATGATGTCCAGCATATTGTAGGGCTTTACGCGGTCCACCGGGAGCAGGCCGTAAATCTCCTCCGGATTGTGCTTCGGCGGCTGTGGTGTTACCCGGCTGAAGCCGGCATTGGGTCTTTCGCCCATTTTGTCGAAGATATTGCGGATCGCTTCCAGACAGGCCTTGTCGTCGGGGTATTTGTTGTCGGTTACGCCGGAAATTTCGCAGTGCGTGGTAGCGCCGCCCAAGGTTTCGTTGTCCACTTCTTCGCCGACTGCCGCTTTCACCAGGTACGAACCGGCAAGGAATACCGAACCCGTTTTGTCCACGATCAGCGCCTCGTCCGACAAAATGGGCAGGTAAGCGCCACCAGCCACGCAACTGCCCATGATGGCGCTTAATCTGCACGATCCCCATTGCCGACATGACCGAGTTGTTGCGGAAAATGCGGCCGAAATGCTCCTTATCCGGAAACACTTCTTCCTGCATGGGCAGAAACGCGGCACTGTCTACCAGGTACACGATGGGCAGGCGGTTTTCCATGGAAATTTCCTGAGCCCGCAGGTTTTCTTAATGACGGAAACCACGCACCGGCCTTCACGGTGGCATCGTTTGCCACAATCACGCATTAGCGGCCTGTACGTAACCGATGCCCGTCACTACGCCGCCCGAGGGACAACCGCCTTCCGCCTGGTACATGCCGTCTCCGGCAAAAGCGCCGATTTCCAGAAAATGGGTGTCTTTGTCAGTCAGATGGGCGATCCGTTCGCGGGCTGTCAGCTCCCCTGGCGTGCTGGTCGGCGATGCGTTTCTCACCGCCGCCGAGGTATACTTTTTGAGGCGAGGGTATCCAGTTGATAAAGGAGTTGTTTGTGGAAATCTTCGTTGCGGGCAATGTCCAGGTTCATGAATTTTACAAGGTGGTGGACAAAGATAGGAAAATGCGGGAGGTGGAAAATTAACCTCCTATTTTAATCAACCTGCCAAAAGCCCGCCTGGGCGCTTATTTCTTTCCTGTGAAGCCCTCTGAGTAACCGGAAGCCAAAAAAAACGCGGACTTTTCCGGTCCGCGTTGCTATTACAGGTGATTGTCTGAAACTACCTTTTGATGACAAATTGCCTGATCATTACCTTGCCCGAATAATGCACACGGGCAAAGTATACGCCTTCGGGCAGTTGGCTGACGTCTACCTTCAGCTTTTCACCCCTGGTGGCCGTCTGAACCGCCATTTTCTGCTGACCGTACTTATCGTAGATTTTTACCTGATGTAATTGCCGGACCGGGTTTTCTTTTATGTTTTCGTCGGGAGCAAACTCAAGATAATCACTGGCGGGACAGGATACATACTCAGGAGCTGCGGACCGGTGCCGGTCGGCTCCTCGCCGCCGTCACAATTCAACAGGTTATGTAGACGTATGTCCACTCCTCCAGCCGCAGGCATTGCTCCGGCGGTAGCCGACCTGAATAAAGTTGCTGGTTGTATTTCCCGTCTGGATGGAAACAGCGGCAGCGTTGGGAGCCACTGGTGTACTGGTAATTTCCGGTAACCTCCCACTGATATTCATCTACCGGACCGTTGTAAGTACTCTGGGCGTATACATTTACATTCTATTGGTGCAGGCGTTCCAGATGGTTCCGTCTCCTGGTGACCAAGCCGACCCGATTGCGCCGTCAAGTAGGTGCCGGTGGCAAAACCAATCCAAATCCTTTCTGACGGGTGGCTGAGTACCGCACGTACCTGAAAAAAGGTAAATTCAACGTATGCATTTTCGCTTGCACTGGCGGCGGTACTAACAGTGGCTGTAGCGCCTGTGCTGGGGGCTTACATTACCTGAAGCCGTCAGCAACGCTGGTTACCCGGAATGGGAATATTCTGTAAAGTAAAGGCAGAACTGGTACCGGGACGTTTACATCAGGACCGGCGATACTGGTATTATTGACTGGGTTGGATCGTGTAAGTGTAGATGGTTTTGGATCAGAATAAAGCCAGTTGTTGGTGCTTTGTCGGCATAGGTATGAATTTTTGATGCTTGCAGCCCCGCTGTTAAAGGGATCTGGCTTCAGTACGACTTCGCGTTTATCGTAAAATAAGCCATCAATTTTAACATTACCCATACCGCGCTGAGAAACAAAAGTCCATCCTGCGGGCAAGCTTAGACTGGCAGGCCATCAAAACCATCCTGTACTGTAATTCCGTCTGGCGGAGGATTAACAAAAACGAAAATACTCACATTGGCCGTGCTGCCGCAGGGTGCAGAGATCGTATTAGGATCAACAAACGCTACATTTGGAAGAGGCACCGTAACTCCGTCACATACAACCTGAGCCAATGAACCTGAAAAAAGAGCTGTCACCAAGCTTACAACAGAAGAAAGTAGGATGTTTTTCACAGAAAGAGGGGTTAATTGTAATCATTTGATGTCAAAATGATAGGAAAGCACTAAAGAATAAGCTCTGGTTTGCGGCTTACTCATCTTAAAAGCTGAAATTCTTTTGCTATGCACCCCTACCATGCCCCGGCTCCATTCGGCTCCCAGGCGGAAAGTGTGGTTTTCAAGAAAGGTTCTTTCGAGCAGCGCGCCAAGGGAAAGACCTGCATTCCAGAGGTTAGAAAACTCTCTGATATTCAGACTGAAAGACTCATTTTGTTTGGGATAGTAGTCTGTATTAGTTGCATCCAGTAATCTACTCAGGAATGCACCCCCGCTGATGAAGACGGGCATTTTAAGTTTGCTGATGTACTGTAGCCGGTACAGTCCTCTCAGGTCGGCCTGTAGGTAATGCAAATGATTGTAGCTAATCCTAGATACCCCCGTTGAAGAAGATGAATAAAGAGGCCATTTGATGGTATAGGGTGTATAGGCTAAGCCAAATTGTCCAATGATTCGCTGAGTGACGGGCCTTTCTACGTAGATGCCCGCCACAGGCTTGGCTACATTTGTACGGACCTTGTCAAGTGGCTTGGCGTAGTTGGTAAGGCTAACCCCGCTCCGGATGCCGAAAGAGATGGTTTTCCGGTCCGGAGGGGCAAACTGAGCGGATGCTTCGGTAGCCGCAAAAATACTGATCAGGCCAAGGAGCAGACCAGAAAAGGACATACGGGTTCTGTAAGAAATTATTTTCTTCATGAAAAGAAGATAAATACAATTAATAGCAAATATTGAAATTATTATTGCGCTGGTTTGCTTGCATACATCGCATTACCATATAGAAAGGTGCTGATATATAGCACTAAAGCCCTGAATTAGCCTTCAGGGTCAAGCTTTAAAAGCAGCAGGGAGTATGAGGAGTTGTCTGCAACAAAATAAATAACTAACAGAATAGCAAATTTATTTCAAATAAATTTAACACTTTTTGGTGTACATAGTCATTTCGTTTCACACTATTTGGTCTGCGCTTGGTAGCTTTAAGAAATACATTTGACCAGTACAGCCTCCCGGCACCTTTCTGCCCGATTCAACAATAACAGTGCCTTCTTTTTCTTTCCCCCACTTTCTGTATTTTTACGCCCGCCCTGCGCGGAGGCAGATTTTATTCCGCCTCCGGAGAATTACGCCTCATTTTCTGGAAGGGAGGCCTGCGGATAAGGGATACGAAAAGGGTACTATCGGGTCAGCATACTTTAGCGTCCGGTTTCCGGGCAACTGCTGCTTATGAACGGTTTTTTGGCTGACAACGAATCACCAACAACGAACAACTACACATTTAAACTGCTTTAACCATAATGGCTGAGATAATCAGAATGCCCAAGATGAGCGACACCATGACCGAGGGTGTCATTGCGGCATGGCATAAGAAAGTAGGCGACGCGGTAAAGTCCGGCGATCTGCTCGCCGAGATTGAAACCGACAAAGCCACCATGGATTTTGAGTCGCCCGAAAGCGGAACGCTGCTCTACGTCGGGCCGAAGGAGAAGGAATCAGTGGCTATTGACGGAATTCTGGCCATTGTCGGGAAGCAGGGCGAAAACATCGATGCGCTGCTGAAAGGTGAATCAGGCGGAGCCGCGGCTCCCAAACCTGAAGCCAAAGCCTCGGCACCGGCTCCGCAGCCTTCTGCGCCCCAACCCAAAGCTCCCGAACCCGCGGCTGCTCCTGCGGCCAAAGCGCCGTCCGCCACCGTAAAAGCCGAAGTGGTGCGGATGCCCAAGATGAGTGATACCATGACCGAAGGCACGGTAGTAGTTTGGCATAAACAGGTAGGCGATACCGTGAAAAGCGGCGATCTGCTGGCCGAGATCGAAACCGATAAGGCTACCATGGATTTTGAATCGCCGGAAGGCGGCACGCTGCTGTACCAGGGCGTGAAGCCGGGCGATGCAGTGGTCGTAGATGGTGTACTGGCCATTATCGGCGAAAAGGGAGCCGATTACAAGTCACTGCTGGACGGACCGCAGGCCCCGGCTGCAAAAGCAGAAAAAGAGCAACCCAAAGCTGCTGACACCAAACCGGGCACTTCACCCGCACTGGCCACTGGCTCCAACGGCGTCAGCAGCCACGCTCCGGCACCCGAGGCGGCTGAAGTGGGTGCTGACTCCGGCGGCGACCGCGTGAAAATTTCTCCGCTGGCCCGCAAGCTCGCCGCCGACAAAGGCTTTGACATCAGACTGATCAAAGGCACCGGCGAAAATGGCCGCGTTGTACGCCGGGACGTGGAAACCTTCGTGCCTCAGGCCAAACCGGCTCAGGCACCGGCAGCTGCACCAGCCGCCAAGCCTGCCGAGAAAGCCGCACCGGTTCAACTGCCTGCGGTGGCAGGAGAGGAGCGTTACGAAGAAGTATCGGTGTCGCAGATGCGCAAGACCATTGCCCGCCGCCTCGCGGAGAGCATGTACTCGGCACCGCACTTCTATCTGACCATGGAGATCAACATGGACAAGGCTGTGGCAGCCAGGGAAGGCATGAATGAGTTTTCGCCGGTGAAGATATCCTTCAACGACATTGTGATCAAGGCTTGCGCTATCGCCCTGCGGAAGCATCCCAAAATCAACTCCTCGTGGCTGGGCGACAAGATCCGCTACTTCAAGGACTTCCACATCGGCGTGGCCGTATCCGTAGAAGAATGCTTACTGGTACCGGTAGNAGCGTCTGGTAGGTGGCCCGGTCGATCCCCTCATCCAGGTAGACCTCGTGCAGCCGCCCTAGACGCCGCTCCAGTCGCGCCCGCTCGGCCACCACGTCGCCGTTGCGCCGTCGTCCCCGTTGCCAGAGCCCCAGCAGCGACCCACGCTCGGCTTCCGGGATCGCGAACCGGACCAGCACCCCGCCCAGCTGGTCCTCTGCCACGTCGGCGAAGAAGGTGGGCGAGGGGCAGCCGTTGCCCTGACCCCGCCCGGCGCAGCGGACGCGCTTACGCCCATCGGGGCGGCCGTGGACGGTGATACTGCTACCGCAGAAGGCGCAGGTCGCCAGGCTGGACAAGCCCCACGGCTGGTAGTTGCGTCCCTGGCGGATTGGCTTCTTCGTGTTCGCTGCTCGGGCCGCCTGCGCTCGAGCGAAGAGATCCGGGTCGAGCAGCGGTGCGTGCTTGCCCGGCAGCCACCCGCTCTCGCCGTCCGGCAGCTCTCCCAGGTAGAAGCGGTTCTGCAGGATCACTCGCACCGTGTCCTTGGTGAACGGGTTTGCGCCCCGGTTCCCCGTCGTCCGGTACCCGGCCGCTGTTAGCGCCTGGGCCACCTCCCGATCCGTCTTGCCCGCCGCTGCCAGCTCAAACGCCAAGACCAGACCCGCGTGGGCCTCGGGATGAGGGACCGGGATCCCGTCCGGTCCCTTGGCCGCCCCGAACGGCAGCACCCCGTTGTAGAGTCCCTGCTTCTTGCGCTCCCCCTTGCCCTTGCGGACCTCGGTGGCCAGGTTGTCCGAGTAGTACTGGGCAAACGCGGCCAGGGTGGCGAGGATCACCTTGCCGATTGGGGTGGTGAAGTCCATCGACTCGGAGATGGAGACGAAGCCCACGCCGGCTGATTCCACTGGATTATAAATGAGGGGCTATCCATAAATTTATGGATAGCCCTTTTACCTTTCACAGGAACGTTTCCCCGGGTCGGCCCGACTCCCCTCCCCGGAGGGGCCGGGGGTGGGTTGATGTCCAATCACTTTCCTAACAAACGAACATTTCTTTCCTCCTGAAAGTGAGACCAGTACGTTTGCCGAGGGTTAACCCACCCCCTAACCCCTCCGAAGGAGGGGAGTAAGGCTGACCAGGGTATCCGCCGATCTGCTGACCCGTTAACACTTAGGGTTCGTGTATGTCCACCCCTCAATTTTAAATGCTAAATGCTCAATGAAAGGCCGTAAGACCAATCATTGAGCATTGAGCATTTAAAATCTATCATTCAGAATCCCTGATTCCCTACTCAGCCGGTGCGCTGCCGGGATGGTATTTGCTTTGCAGGAGGTCGTCGTATTCATCGGCGTAGTGGCCGATGCGGTTGAGCATGGCCAGCGTTTCGCTCTGGCTGAGGTCGTTCAGTTCCCGCACTGTTTTTACGTAAACCCAGTCTTCAAACAGCGTCATGCCTACGCCGTACAACTGGTGATTGATCTCCAGAATTTCCCGGAAGAAATTCTCTTGTCCGGTGACTGGTACCTTCACCACCGGTGCCATTGCCTGAATATATCCTTCCGATGTACCTTCGGGCCGCCACACGTCAATCCAGACGCTGGCCGATCCTTTTTTTAAATCCCACTGCCCCGGTTTTTCGCCCCGGCAAAGGGCCGGATCAACCGACAAACTGCGGATGCAGTTCTCAATGATTTCGTAGTAGTGTTCGAGGTTTTCCATAGTTTTACGTGAAAAGCTACTGCGAATAGCGCAATGGGCATTTTTATCAGGTCAAAATTGTCGAACCTTTCTTACGATTCATACCCCATTATGCAAACAATTCATGCAACGACAGTATTGGCCGTATTTCATAATGGTCAGGTGGCCATCGGGGCAGACGGACAGGCCACCATGGGCAATACGGTCGCCAAGAGTAATGTGAAGAAGATCAGGAAGTTATCTAATGGAAAAATAGTAACCGGCTTTGCCGGCTCTACGGCCGATGCTTTTTCGCTGCTGGAACGTTTTGAGGAAAAACTGGGCGCTTACGGCGGCAACATGAAGCGGGCTGCCATCGAACTGGCCAAAGACTGGCGTACCGACCGGTTTCTGCGCCGCCTCGAAGCCATGCTGATCGCAGCTTCCAAAGAAGAGGTGCTGGTGATCTCCGGCACGGGCGACGTGCTGGAGCCCGATAATGGCATTGCGGCCATCGGATCAGGCAGCATGTTTGCGCAGTCGGCCGCTACCGCGCTGAAGAAATTCGCTCCCCACCTGACGGCTGAAGAAATTGTAACCGAAAGTCTGCACATCGCCGCTGACATCTGCATTTATACCAACCACAATCTGATTGTGGAAAAGGTATAAGCCTGATTCAGATAGTTTTATAAGGAACGAGTCTCAGCTTTTGCCGCAGTTTCCGGAGAAAAATACGGGAGATGCGGCAATTTGCTTTTAAAAAAAGTCTGCCAACTGAACGGACCGGGCTTGCGTTGGCCGGGTTGAGAACCAATGGCAGCGGCCACCGGTTGCCCTCCCGCAAACCAAATAAAATTTCTTAATTTCGTTTTGCCTAACGGATAACATCTACCTTTTTGTTTCTCTCCCAAACTTTATTTTCCTGCATGAGAAAACTTGTACTTGGCTGGAGTGCAGCTGTGCTATTCGGTATCAGCGCTTTTGCCCAAACCACTTTTCCGCGGAATGGCGTGTACGACGAACGGCCGGGGCTGTATGCCTTTACCAACGCCACCATATTCACGGATTACCAGACCAAAATTGAAAACGCGACGCTGGTGATCCGCAACGGTGTAGTGGAAGCCGTTGGCACGAACCTGCCCGTACCCGCCGGAGCCGCCGTGACTGACCTGAAGGGAAAGCAAATTTACCCCGGCCTGATTGATCTGTATACCTCCTACGGCCTGCCCGAAGTGAAGAAAGAGGCTTTTACGTGGGCTTCTTTTGCCCTCCGGACGCCGCAGTACGAAACCTCCCGTAAAGGAGCCTACAACTGGAACGAAGCTATCCGGCCCGAGGCCAGTGCAGGTGATCAGTTTGTAGTCAGTACCAAAAGTGCCGAAGAAATGCGCAAACTCGGCTTCGGTGCCGTGCTTACGCACAACCCTGACGGCTTTGCCCGCGAAACCGGTGCCGTATTTCACCTTGGAAAGGGGCGCGAAAACGAAGTTTTGTTCAAACCTAATGCCTCGTCGCATTTTTCACTGGATAAAGGGTCATCGAAGCAACTCTATCCCGTTGCTCTCATGGGCAGCATCGCCCTGCTCCGCCAGACCTACCTGGACGCCGATTGGTACAAAAGGGGTGGTACTAAAAAGGAAGCTAATCTTTCTCTGGACGCCCTTAACCGCCAGTTGAGCCTGCCAGCCATTTTTGATGCCGGTAACCGGCTTGATGTTCTCCGGGCAGACCGGATCGGCGATGAGTTCAGCGTGCAGTACATCATCAAGACGGGCGGCGACGAATACTCGCGGCTGGAGGAAGTAAAAGCCACGGGAGCCCCGCTGATCGTGCCGCTCAACTTTCCGCAGCCGTACGACGTGCAGGACCCGATGGACGCTTCCGCCGTTGCCATCAACGACATGAAGCACTGGGAACTGGCCCCGGCCAACGCGGCAACGCTGGCCAAAGCCAACATTCCCTTTGCCCTCACCACCGCCGACCTGAAGAGTAAAGCTGAGTTCTGGGCCAATCTCCGCAAGGCCATTGAGCACGGACTGGACGAAAAATCGGCCCTGAAGGCGCTTACGACTACGCCGGCGACCCTGCTGAAAATGGAAAACCAGCTGGGAAGCCTCAAAAAAGGTGCCTTGGCGAACTTCATTATCACTTCGGGAAATCTCTTTGAGTCCGACAACGTGATCTACGACAACTGGATTGCAGGCAAGCGGTACGTGGTCACCGAGGCTCCGGCAACCGATATCAGAGGCGAATACGCCTTAACCGTGGGTGATAAATCAGGCCTGAAAATGACCGTGGGCGGCAAGCCTGAAAAGCCGGAAATAAAAATTCTGACGGGAGATACGACCAAAATCAACGTGAAAGCCTCGCTGAGTAATTCGCTGCTGTCGCTGGCCTTTGACCCCAATCCCAAAAGCAAAGGCTCCGAAACGCGCCTCACTGGCTGGATAGCCGGCAAAACGCTGAAAGGCGAGGGAATTTCTGCCGACGGCAAGCCCGTGAAGTGGACTGCTACGTACACCGCGCCGTTCAGGGCGGAAGCAAAAAAGGATTCAGCCAAAACCGCTCCCAAAGACCTGGGAAAGGTGGTGTACCCGTACGTAGCCTACGGTTCTGAGAAGAAACTGGCCGCCGAAGACATGCTCATCCGGGATGCCACCGTCTGGACGAGTGAAAATGAAGGCAACCTGACCAATACTGACGTGTTGATCCGGGGTGGTAAGATTGCCCGGATCGGCAAGAATCTTTCCGTAGCCGGCGTAAAGGTGATTGACGGCACGGGCAAGCACCTGACTCCCGGCATCATCGACGAACACTCCCACATTGCTACTGCTTCTATCAACGAACTGCAGGCCGTGACGGCGGAAGTGCGCATCGGCGACAATCTCAACTCTGAAGACATCAACATTTACCGGCAGCTGGCCGGGGGCGTAACTGCGGCCCAGATCCTGCACGGCTCGGCCAACCCCATCGGCGGGCAGTCGGCGCTGATCAAGCTCAGGTGGGGCGAAGGTCCGGAGAACCTGAAAATTAAAGGCGCGGATGGTTTCATCAAATTTGCCCTGGGCGAAAACGTGAAGCAATCCAGTTCGCTGGTGTCTGCCCGTTTTCCGCAGACCCGCATGGGCGTGGAGCAGGTGATGATGGATGCCTTTATCCGGGCGAAGGAGTACGAAAAGGCACTTAAATCAGTAAATCCGAGGGAAAAGGATGCCGTTCCGGTCCGCCGCGACCTTGAACTGGAGGCGCTGGCCGAAATCCTGAACAGGAAACGCTTCATTACCTGCCACAGCTATGTGCAGTCGGAGATCAACATGCTGCTGAAGGTAGCCGATTCGCTGGGCTTCAAGGTGAATACATTTACCCACATTCTGGAAGGATATAAATTAGCTGACAAAATGAAGGCCCACGGCGCTTCAGCTTCTACCTTCGCCGACTGGTGGGCGTACAAGATGGAAGTGCAGGACGCCATTCCGTACAACGCGGCGCTGATGCACCGGGTCGGCGTAAACGTCTGCATCAACTCTGATGACGCTGAGATGGCCCGCCGCCTCAATCAGGAAGCCGCCAAAGTGGTGAAGTACGGCGGCGTGCCCGAAGAAGAGGCTCTGAAGATGGTGACGCTGAATCCGGCCAAAGCCCTGCACCTCGACAGCCGCATGGGCAGCATTAAAGTAGGCAAGGACGCCGACGTGGTGCTCTGGACGGATCATCCGCTTTCCATATACGCAAAGCCGGAGAAGACCATCATTGAAGGCACCGTGTACTTTGACGCCGAAAGGGATGCGAAAATGCGGGAGGAGATCAAAACCGAACGCCTGCGCATTGCCAACAAGATGATGAACGCCAAAAATTCCGGCGCTGCCGCCCAGACCGCCCAGCCCAAACCCAGTCAGGATGTGCATTGTGAGACGATTATCGGACTCGAAGAATAAAGGATTTCTCGCAGACTGGCGCAGATAAGGGCGCGGATTTTCGCGGATTGATTATGCAGATTTTTATGAGGGAGAATGATATTTCTTATGATGTGCGGGGTGCGGCTTTCAGGGTGTATAATGCATTAGGGCCGGGGCTGCTGGAGTCGGTTTATGAAGTCGCTCTATCTTATGAACTGAAGCAGATGGGCCATGAGGTGCGGAGCCAGATTGCAGTACCAATGGTCTATGCGGAAATAAAAATGGACGTAGGCTTCCGGCTTGATTTGCTGATTGACGATCTGGTAATTGTAGAAATCAAATCCGTAGATGCTTTACTTGATGTGCATCATAAGCAACTGATGACTTACCTGCGGCTCACCAATAGGAAACTCGGCCTGCTCATCAACTTCAATTCAATGAATCTGAAAGACAACATCATCCGAATCGTCAACAATCTATAACTGAGCTGAAAATCCGCGAAAATCTGCGCCCTTATCTGCGCCAGTCTGCGAGAAATCCGTTGCGAAAATCCAAAACTATTTTACCAATCAGACTTTGTATCCATGAAAAATATATCCATCACCCTGCTTATTCTACTGACAACATCAAAACTATTCGGGCAGCCTCCCGTAGTTGCAAAGCTCCAGGCGAAACCCGTTGCGCTTGTCGGCGGAATGGCCCATATCGGCAACGGGCAGATTATCGGCAACTCCGTCATCCTTTTTGAGAACGGGAAGATTACCGAAGTCGCCGAGGCTGGCCGGACTACTCCCGATCCGGCCCGTTATGAAGTGATTGACATCACCGGCAAGCACATCTATCCCGGGCTGATTGCCCCTAACTCCCGCATTGGTCTGGATGAAGTTGGTTCTGTGAAAGCCACCCGTGACAACAGCGAAACCGGCGTGGTCAATGCCAGCGTCCGGTCCCTGGTATCGTACAACACGGACTCCGAACTCATTCCCGTGACCCGTTCCAATGGCGTATTGCTGGCGCAGGTGGCCCCGGAAGGCGCGGTTGTCTCCGGTACCTCTTCCGTAGTCCAGTTTGATGCCTGGAACTGGGAAGACGCCGCCTACCGCAAGGATGACGGGCTGTTCGTAAACTGGCCCGACTACTTCTCGCGCGGCAACCGGTTTGCCGAAGGAGCCGGTCCGGCAAAGAAGAACGAAGCACGCGCAGCGGTACTGCAGGAACTGGACCGCACCCTCACCGATGGCCTGGCGTATTCGCAGATCAGGAACCCGGTACCCGTAAACCTGAAACTCGAAGCCATGCGCGGCCTGTACGACGGACGGAAAACTTTGTTTATCCGGGCTGATTACGCCAAGGAAATCATTGAGGGAGTGCAGTTTGCCCGGCAGCACAACGTAAAGAAAGTAGTGGTGGTAGGTGCCACCGACGCCTGGATGGTGGTGGATTTTCTCAAAGAGAACAACGTACCGGTAATTCTCAACGCCCTGCACCGGCTGCCCACGCGGGAGGAAGAAGATGTGGATATGCCTTACAAACTGCCGGCGCTGCTGCACAAAGCCGGCGTGCTGGTCGGCCTTGCCTACGGCGATCAACCCATGCAACTCCGCAATCTGCCGTTTGTGGCGGGCAACGCCGCCGGTTACGGCCTCACCAGGGAGGAAGCCCTGATGCTGGTGACCTCCAACAACGCCAGAATTCTGGGCATTGATGGCCGTACCGGTACCCTTGCCGTGGGCAAAGATGCGAACATCGTGGTTTCTACCGGTGACCTGCTCGACATGCGTTTCAGCGACGTCACCCATGCCTTTATCAGTGGCCGGCAGATTAGCCTCGACAACAAGCACAAGCGGCTGAATAACCGGTTCAGCGCGAAGTATGGGTTTTGAAGTTGAATGACCGGAACCGGGGCAAGCATCCGCGCCTGCCCTGATTTTACCCCTGCGAAAGATTGCACTTCCCAAACCCTGCTTTTGGGTCCGAATGGATTCCTTTCTATATTGGCGGCATGTCAGGCAGCCATAAAATCCTTCTTTCCCTGCTCATTTCACTTATGCCGCTTCCGGCGATTCAGGCCCAAACCCGCACCAACCAGATCGAATCCCTGCTGCGGAGTAAGCCGGAGTGGTTTGGTCCAATTCTGCAGAACCCGGATACCTACGAGGTGCAGATCATCTACACCCAGATTGACCGCGACAGGCAGAACCAGCCAAAGTTTACCACCCACACCTGGCGGCTCGACCCGAAGCAGTATTTCTATCCGGCCAGCACCGTAAAGCTGCCCGCCGTGCTGCTGGCGCTGGAAAAGCTGAATGACCTGAAGATTGACGGCCTCAATAAACACACTCCTCTCCGCATCGACAGTGCCTATTCCCGGCAAATACCGGTAGTCGGGGACAGCACTGCCGAAAACGGCCTGCCTTCGGTTGCCCAGTACATCCGGAAAATTCTGCTGGTCAGTGACAACGATGCCTTTAACCGCCTGCTGGAGTTTGTCGGGCAACGGCCATTGAATGAGAAATTAGCCGCCAAAGGCTACAAAGACTTGTTCATCGGCCGGCGGCTACAGGTGGGCAGCACCCCCGAAGAGGACCGGCACTCCAATCCGTTTACCTTCTATCACGGGGATAAAGTATTGTACAAACAACCGCTGGTGGTGAACGAACAGCCGTTTGCCAGCACCCTCACCACCACCCGGAGGGGCAAAGGCTACATGAGAGGCGGACAGCTGGTAAATGAGCCGATGGATTTTTCGCCGATGAACTACTTTTCGCTGGGTGATATGCAGGGAATCCTGCGGAGCCTGATGTTTCCAGAGGCGGTACCTGCCGAAAAACGGTTTAACCTTACCGAAGATGACTACCGGTTTGTGCGGAAGCATATGTCCATGTTTCCCCGTGAGAGCAAATGGCCTCAGTACGATACGAGTCACTACCCCAGCTACGGCAAGTTTTTCCTGTACGGTGACACCAAAGATGACTTTCCGCCGCATATCCGCATATTCAACAAAGCGGGCTGGGCCTACGGCACCCTTACCGATAATGCCTACATCGTGGATTTTGAAAGAGGAGTGGAGTTTTTCCTGACGGCCACCATTCTGGTGAACGAAGACGGCATTTTCAACGACGACAAGTACGAATACGAAACAGTAGGCAAGCCTTTTCTGTCGCGGCTTGGGCAGGTGATCTACGAATACGAACTGGGCCGCAAGCGCCGCTACAAGCCCGACCTGAGCCAATTCCGGTTTGACTACTCCCGGTAATGCGCAATGGTGAATGCTCAATGCTCTTGTTGCGCATAACTTTCATTCAAAATTCAGCATTCAACATTCAAAATTTCCCATTACACTTTGTCCTGCCTGATCAGCTTCCTGTACATTTCCACCAGTTTTTCCTGCGAAAAGCCCAGCTGGTACATAAAATAAATCAGGAAAAAAACGCCCTGCAGCTTATAGATGCCGTTCTCGCGGTACTTCCGGGCCGAAGTAACCACACTGCGCGGAAAGACTTTAAACCGCGTGTGCCGCCGGATGCGGCCAATAATCTCCTGATCTTCCATCACCACCAGGTCCTCGCGGAACTGACCAGCTTTTGCGAATATTTCCCGCGTTACGAATAAACTCTGATCCCCGAACCGGACTGCATTTACGTTGAACCGCGTAAACCAGCAGTTGACCCGCAGGAACCAGTGCGGCTGGTCGAAAGCCAGCCGGTAGCAGCCGCTGCCGTAGCCCTGCCGGATGGCGTCGGCGATGTCCTGCGTAAAACCTTCCGGTGGGTACGAATCGGCGTGCAGGAAATAGAGAATTTCGCCGGAAGCTCCTTCAGCTCCGGCATTCATCTGCGCCCCGCGGCCTTTAACGGGGCAGAGCAGTACGGTAGCTCCGGCGGCCTGGGCCAGTTCACGGGTGCCGTCCGTGCTGCCACCGTCAGCTACTATGACTTCGTAGGGTATGCCGGAAGTTGCCTGCCGGCGCAGGTGTTGAATCAGCCTCGTTATGCCTTCGGCTTCGTTGTAAGTGGGAATGATAATGCTGATCATGCCCCGCAAATGTAACGCAACCGGTACTTTTCCGTAGGTGCAGGAGCCTGTCTGCTCCCTTTATGAACCATTCCGCCGAACGAAAAAAACTGATTTCCCTTTTCCAGTTTGTGGGCATGCCAGTGCTGGGCAGTGCTGCCGTTTGCTTTTTTGTGCTCGAAGCCCGCCGGGAACTGCGCAAACGCAAACAATCGCAGGCAGACCGGATCAAAACCAACGTGGGTGTTGCGGCCGTAGCAGGGGCCGGACTGCGCTGGGTGCTGCTGCCGGGAATCATTGCGGGGGCTCAACTGGCGCACCACCGGAAGCAGGGACTGGTGGCGAGGCTGGGTTTGCCGAAAGTGCTGGCGTATCCGATTTCGTTCCTGCTGCTCGATTACGGCAATTACCTCTGGCACGTGCTGCTGCACCGGTGGCCTTTGCTGTGGCGGTTTCACAATGTACACCACACCGATCTGGATCTGGACGTCACCACGGCCTGGCGTTTCCACCTGGGCGAAGTGCTGCTGGGTACGCCTTTCCGGGCAGGGGCGGCGTGGCTGGCCAGTGCACCGCCGGGGCTGACTGTTTTTTACGAGGTTTTCTACGAAGCCGCCACGGCTTTCCACCACAGCAACCTGAAGTTGCCCTACGGGACCGAACTGCTGCTCAACAAAATCGTGGTGACCCCGCGGATGCACGGCATCCATCATTCGGTGGTGCAGCGCGAAACAGACAGCAATTATTCGATTCTCTTTTCTTGCTGGGACCGCCTGCACCGCACCGCCCGGCTGGATGTGCCGCAAAGCACCATCAACATCGGCGTTCCGGCGTACCGCGATCCGGAGGAACTGACCTTCCGGAAACTGATGAAGCTGCCATTCACCGAAACGCGGCCGTGGCAACTGCCCGACGGCAAAGTGCCGTACCGCCCGGAGCGGAAGGATGTGCGGCAACTTTTGCCGTAAGAGAAAGGATGGCTGCCATCTCTGGAAGGGGTGGCAGCCGTTTTTTGGTAGGCACCATGGTCACGGGAATTGTTAAAACTTAGTTAAAAACAGCAGTTCACCTGGTTCTGCATCCGTTCGTACTGTTTTTATACTCAACTGATCCGGCGACTACTACATTTGACTGACGATTTGAAAATAAGGCAGTCAGGCAGAGAAGAACGAAAATAAGAATTGTCCATGGCCGATCGGTTTTGTCCGGAACCGGACGCCGGGCAGTGATAAAAAAGCCCGAAAACAGCAAGATAAGGGCATTTAGAGTTCTGGCACGCCGATTGGAAACAACATAGAAGCAACCGGATGGCACAAAGAATCAGAAAGTTGAAAAAGGAATTTTAAAAAATAAATACATTCCCCTGCAACCTGAAGACAAATAATGCTATCTGATCAATAAATCAATACCATACAAAACACACTCATTACTCAATCACACCCATCACACTCAAAACCATTCAAAACTATGAAAACGCTTGTAAGCTGCATTTCTGCCAATGTATTCCGTGGTGCCTCCCTGATGGCCTTGGCCGCGACGATCCTCACCAGCGAAGGAGCTTTTGCTCAAAAATGTGACAACGGCCTGATGGCCATGCACACCGAAAAGGCTGTTAAAAGCGAATCCGCCACTCCGGCTCCCGAAGGCTTCAAGGCAGTCATGTATCCGTCTGCCAATCCCATGAAGCTGAAGGTGAATTTTGAAAATCCGGCTAAAGAAAAAGTTGTTCTGGTCGTCAGAAACAACGAGGGGGCTGCGGTATTTTCCGATGTGATCGGCCGCACCCAGATTTACAACGGCAAGCTGGATATTTCAGCTTTACCCGACGGTGAATACACCCTGGAACTGCAAAGCCCTTCATCTAAGTACGCGCAGACTTTCAGCATTCAGACCGAAACTGCCCGGCTGGCTTCCGTAAAGTAAGCAGCCAGGTAAATTGTCTACAAAAGCCCTTCCGGATAACGGGAGGGCTTTTCCGTTTTTCGGGGAATGATACCAGCTCCATTTCTTCGGAGGACTTGAACCCGTAAACCGTTACCGGAAACTCCTTTGGCTAAGCGCGAGTTAAAATGTGTTAAAAAGGAACTTATGACCGGCAGGAAGGTTATTTTTGTGTAGAGGTGTAAACTGGATAAGCATGAAAAAGCAACAGATCCGTTGGATAATTGCCCTGATGACGGTGGCCCTGATCGGGCTTGTGGCTTCGCAGGTATACTGGATCAATCACGCCCGGCGCGTGGCTCAGGAGCGTTTTGACCAGAACGTACAGGATGCCCTGCAGGCAGTGGTGCATAATCTGCAGCGCGAAGAAGTGCTGCGGCTGGTGGCCCAGCGCGTACAGGCCGCCCGGATGGACTCTGCCCGTTCTGTTCCCGTACCGGAAAAATCTGTTCCTGCAAGTGCGGGCGGTTTCAAAACCGCCAAAGCCAACCGCCCGGTGAGGAAGCCGTCCCGGGCACTGGCCGATGCTTATTCCGGTGCCGCCGCCCCGCAGTATCCGGTCGCACCTGCCGGACACGCTTACCGTCCCGATTATCCGTTCATCATTTTTGATCAGCCCTTCTTCGGGATGGATACCCTTGCGCTGGTGCTCGACAGTCTGCAGAACCTGAATTTTGAGGAAGCCGGCATGCCCTACAGCAGATCGGGTAGCACGTCCGTTCAGTATTACTTCCGGAATGGTGCCCTCACCAATACCATCACTGTTGAGGAGCACCGCCAGGTAAGCGGCCCCGAATGGGAGCAGTGGAAACGCCAGCAGCAGATTGAGCAGGCCATGCACCATTCCCTGGGGGAGCAGATGCGGTGGGTGCAGCGCCACCATGATTCCCTGTTGCGGCTGAGCGGAATGAGTTACCCGGCTGCCGCTTCGGGAGGCAAAAGACCAGCCAGCCGCACCGGAATTTCCGGAAAAGCAAAAAAAACAGCCGTTGCTACCCGGGCTCCCGTTGCAACTCCGGTCACGCAGGCACCGGCCGACACAGTTCCTGTCCTGCAAACGGACCTGAAGCAGAGTTTCGAAAAAGTGAAAAAGCAGTCAGAGATTGTGCAGGACGTATTTACGGAGCTGGTTACCGTGAACCGGCCTATCCGGGAGCGGCTCAAACCGGAACTGCTGGACTCGCTGCTGACCGCCCAGATGGAAAACAACCAGATCAGTCTGCCTTACGGGTACGGCGTCCACAGCCGCGAGGATAAGGAGATCATTCTGACTTCATCCGGCACCCCTGACCGGGACGTGCCGGCGCATGCCTACAAGGCCACCTTGTTTCCCAATGACCTGTATTGCAAGGATAATTACCTGTACGTTTACTTCCCGACCCGTGCCCAGACGCTGAATGCTTCGTTTCTTCCGATTCTGGGTAGTTCGGCCGTGCTGATTCTGGTCATTACCGGATGCTTTTACGCGGCCATTGCCACCATCCTGAAGCAGAAGAAGCTTTCGGAGATGAAGAATGACTTCATCAACAACATGACCCACGAACTCAAGACACCCATTTCAACCATTTCCCTCGCCTGCGAGGTGTTGCAGGACGACGAAATCCGGACCAACCAGGGACACATGAAGCGGTACCTGGGCATTATCCGCGACGAAAACAAGCGACTGGGTTCGCAGGTGGAGAAAGTGCTGCAGGCGGCCATGCTGGACCGCGGCGATGTCAGGCTGAAACTGACGCCGGTAGACATTCACGAGGTGATTGAGGGCGTGCTCCAGAACATCGGCGTGCAGATTGAGCAGCGGGATGGCTCCGTAGACCTGTCTCTGGAAGCGGAGCAGACCGTAATCGAGGCCGACGAGGTGCACGTAACCAACGTAATTTACAACCTGCTGGACAACGCCAACAAATATTCACCCGACAAACCGCAGATCTCCATCCGGACCCGGAGCTGGGGCGGCGGCGTGGCCATCACCGTAGCCGACAAAGGCATTGGCATGAGCCGCGAAGCAACCGGCCGGATTTTTGAGAAGTTTTACCGCGTCCCCACTGGCAATGTGCACAATGTAAAAGGCTTTGGGCTTGGGCTCAGCTACGTTAAAAAAATCGTGGACCTGCACCAGGGCAACATCCGCGTCGACAGCCAGCCTGGCAGCGGCAGCACGTTTGAAGTCTTTTTACCGTACAAGTTAAACAGCTGAATTGTTAAGTGGCTGAATGGTTGGCTGACCGGCATAATGCGTCAGAAGAAAACAATCTGACAATGCAGCAATTCAACAATCAGGCAATTTGACCATGCAACAATTCAACCATCCAGCCATCCACCCACGTAACCATCCAATAAATGTCAAACCGAATTTTGCTGGTAGAGGATGACCCCAATCTGGGGCAGATTCTGAAGGAATACCTGGACCTGAAGGGCTTCACCGGGGCCATGGCCCGTGACGGCGAACAGGGGTTTCAGTTCTTCCGGCAGAACAGCTACGACCTCTGCATTTTTGACGTCATGCTGCCAAAAAAAGACGGTTTTTCGCTGGCAAAAGAAGTGCGGGCCTCCGACAAGCAGGTTCCGATCATTTTCCTCACGGCCAAATCCATGAAGGAAGATACCCTTGAAGGCTTTCGGGCGGGTGGCGACGATTACCTGACCAAGCCCTTCAGCATGGAAGAGCTGCTGCTGCGGATGAAGGCCATTCTGCGCCGGACCCAGCCGCTGACGGACAGAGAGCGGGATGCCCCGGTGTTTACCTTCGGCCGGTTTACCTTTGACTACGAACAGCAACTGCTCAGGCACGACGACAAAAGTGCCAGGCTTACGTCCAAAGAGGCAGAGCTGATGAAGCTGCTCTGCGTAAACATGAACCAGACCCTGGAACGCACTCTTGCCCTGAAGCTGATCTGGCGGGACGATACTTACTTCAACGCCCGCAGCATGGACGTGTACATCACCAAACTCCGCAAATACCTCAAAGACGACCCTAATGTGGAAATCGTGAACGTGCACGGCACCGGCTACAAACTGCGGGTGCTGAACGGGGCGGGGTAAGGGAGTGGTAAGATGCCAGTGGTAAGTGGTAAGCGCTGGGTCAGGTTGATAAAAACTACGCTGCACAGGTTACAGCATCTGCACTTTCAGTGCAGGGAGCAGGCCTGGCAGGTGTTGCACAGCAGCAGCAGACCGGCTGGTCCGGCAAGATGCTCCGAAGGAGTGACTTCTTCCAGCAGGGTGTGCGGCCGTTTTTCCTTGCAGAAAGGGCAGTATTCTTCCCTTACCTGAGGCCGGCGGGCCGGCTGAGTCCCGGAAAAAGCGAAAGGCTGTAAAAATTGGGATACTGATGCAGTCAGAGACATATTTTTGTGAATGTTTCACTTGCCTGGTGGCTTCAGGCCGGTGGCTGCTACTGCTGAGTTGCCGGCTCTTCGGCTGCCGGTTGAACGGTTGCATTTTTCTTTTCGTTTGCGGCTTTCTGCTCTTTTTTTCCTTTTCCGGGTTTTCCGCTACCGTTCACTGCGGCTTTCTGTTGCACTTTTGCTGCATTTCTGAGTACCTTTTTGGCCAGCTTCGCGGAAGCCTTTTTACTGGCTTTCAGATTTTTTTTACCTCCAAGATTTTGTTCCTGAATTAATTGGTTGATCTTGGCTTCAAGAAGCCCGGCTAATTCATTGCGGGGTATGGAAGGCATAAGGTTGGTTTAAGTATTTGCGGCGCAATCAGGTGCGAAGCTACAGCTATGGCAGCAATATTACCTTGTTGTTAAAATTTGTTGACTTATAGTAAACATCAGATAATATCTGATGTTTGTTTTGCCCTAAAAACACCTGCGAACAGGTATTTTCTTGCTTTTCCTTTAAAGTGAACTTTGCACCCTCAATTTTTTGACCGTCTTTGTTATGCCTGTTCCTGTCAGAGTAATACTTGCGGATGACCACCGGCTTTTTCTGGAGGGGCTCACGGAACTGATTGGCAAAATGCCGGATATTCAGATCATTGCCACGGCCATCAACGGTGCGGAGGTAATGGATCATTTGCGGACCATACCAGCCGATGTAGCCGTATTGGATGTACACATGCCCGTAGCCAATGGCCTTGTCACTACCCGGCTGATCCGGCAAAAGTATCCCGGCACCCGGGTGCTGGTGCTGACCATGAGCGATGAACCCGCCACCATGAGGGCAGTGCTGGAGGCCGGAGCTTCGGGTTACGTGCTGAAGACTGCCGAAAAGGAGGAATTCGAAGAGGCAATCAGGCTTGTGGCCGCCGGACAAACCTACTTTAGCGAGGAGATAACTGCCGGACTGGCTGGCTGCTACCGGGACGACCATTTGCCGCCAGCCCGTTCCAACGGTATGGCTGAGGCAGAAATATTGTCAGAACGGGAAAGGGAAATAGCTACGCTGGTGGCAAGGGGATTGGGCTCGCAGGAAATAGCCAGAAACCTGTTTATCAGCACCGCCACTGTAGATACGCACCGGCGCAACCTGATGCAGAAACTGGGGCTGAAAAACGTGGCCGGTGTTGTGAGATATGCATTGAAGCAGGGCTGGATTGACTAGCCTCCGGTGGTGTACCTGCCGCTGCCAAAGTCCTGAGCAGCCGAATTAAAGTGTCGCGGCACGTTCTCAAAAAGGCCATTCAATCTGGAATTAGCATTACCTTTGCGGTCCTGAAAAAAGGACCTGCCTTATGTTGAAAAGTCTTTTCATTCCCCTGGTTGCCCTTTTTACCATTGCCAGCTACGCCGCCCGGGTAGATACCGTGGCGGTGCCCAGCCAGGCTATGAACAAAAGTATTAAAACGGTGGTAATCACGCCGGATGGCTACGCCGCCAAAGGAACTGCCTACCCGGTGGTGTACCTGCTGCACGGCTACAGCGGCAACTACGCCGACTGGATAAAGAAAGCCGCCAGCACCGTAAGGCAGGCCGATCTGTACCGGATGATCATCGTCTGCCCCGACGGCGGCTACGGCAGCTGGTACTTCGACAGCCCCGTGGATAAAAGCTTTCAATACGAAACCCACGTAGCCGTCGAAGTGGTGGAGTGGGTGGATAAAAACTACAATACGGTAAAAGACCGTAGCGGCCGGGCCATCAGCGGCCTGAGCATGGGCGGCCACGGAGCCCTGTACCTCGCCCTGAAGCACCAAGACGTATTCGGGGCGGCCGGCAGCACCAGCGGCGGCGTAGACCTGCGGCCTTTCCCCAAAAACTGGGACATCGCCAAACGGATCGGCACCTACGCGGCGCAACCCCAGCGGTGGGAGGAGATGTCAGTGATCAATATGCTGCACCTGCTGGAGCCGGGGTCCCTGCACCTGATCGTAGACTGCGGCACGGGTGATTTTTTCTACCCGGTCAATAAAAATCTGCACCAGAAACTGCTTGACAGAAATATTCCGCACGAGTACACAGAGCGGCCCGGTGCCCACAACTGGGAGTACTGGAACAATTCCGTGCAGTACCAGATGCTGTTTTTCAGCAACGTGCTGAAGCGGGGTGGGCGGCAATAAGCGGTTAAAAGTCGTAAGTCGCCGGCCGTAAGTCGTAAGGGGCAGTGTTGGGAGCGGGCAGTCACTGAAAACGGTTGAGGCATAGCCCCCGGGCAGGTTTTTACGTATTACGTCTTCGGGCGGCATGGCAAGGCAGGTGCTTTTGTCTTACGCCCGAAAACTGGGTTTAAACCCTTTACAACTTAACCTGAATAGCTATGGAAACCAACAATCAGTCACCGAACCAGACTCCTCCCCAGGGTTCAGGAGAAAAAGAATCAGAAAAGAAATCAGCCGGCGGGAAAAAAGAAAAGATGCTCGGTGAGGAGGTGGAAAATCCAGCCGCTGATTCGGAAATCGGCCCCAATATTTACGACATCGGCATGGGCGGCCCGGGAGCCTCTACCAGTGGCACCCGCACCCGCGACGATGACGACCGGGAGGAGTAGGAGGAATTGATAATACGAATAGAGGATTGAAAAATGTTGGGCTTCGCCTCATCAGGAGGTTCAGTACCTGAAGGGCGTCATTGCGAGGAGCGGGTTAGAAAAGCTACGGGTGAGGAAGCAACCTCACCCGTAGCTTTGGCGGCTCTCACACATCCGTCAGGCAAAATTTTCATGAATGATGCCGGTTGACGTTTCAATCAGTTTTTGCGACATTGCCAAAACTTTTAGAACCTGCTCCCGCCGTACGCCTTCAAAATCCTCCAAAAATGCCCCAAAGGTTTCACCTGTCTCCAGGTAGTCGAAAAGGTTTTTGATAGGTGCTCTGGTTCCATAAAAAACCGGTGTGCCACCTAAGATTTCAGGGTCTATGTGATAAATCTTCCTTCCATTTCGGTTTGCATTTGATGAAAACAAAGTCAGGAAGTTTTGTCCGATGATAGGAGGTTGATAAGGTGACGTACAACGTTTCAGGTATTGCTGAAGGCAGGGATTTTGCATTCCTGAAGTTGTAAAATGATTTACTGTTTACAATTTGTTCGTCAGCCTGATAGTAGTGCGTCGGCCCTGCTTTTGGCAATATCCTGTTGTGCGAAGTTTTATTCGTCAATTCTGGCTTTCAGGTCCATTGTCTGGTGTAAAATTCTTAGAATTTCAATGTTGTCGGATTGTACCACCCGATAAAATATGATGTGTTTGCCCACTTGAAGTCCCAAAATTGCACTATCGATTTCCCCGTAGTTTTTTCCGGGCCCAGGATTTTGGACAGTCTCTTGAAAAGAGCTAATCAAAATTTCATAGTACTTGTCGGCCTGGCTTTCCGACCAGACTTCATAGGTATAATCCCAAATTCTGGAAAGGTCTTCTACAGCCTTGTTGGTTAGAAAATAGTTAGCCATTTCGCTTTTTACTGGCTTTCAAGCTTTCCAGATGATTGGTGGGATTGAAGTTTTTCGCAATGCCGCTATTTATTCCTTCTTGCAGGGCGCTTTTTAAAGCTGCAAGCCTGTTTTCTTCTTCTTCTAATAGTCTCAACCCGGCACGAATGACTTCACTTGCATTTTTATACCTGCCCTCTGCAATTCTGCTTTCAACAAAGTCTTCAAAGTAATCGCCCAGGGAAACAGAAGTGTTTCGTCTCATTGTCTTTGATTTTTCGATAAAGTTACCAAAAATTGGTATCTTCCGCAAGAGCGTTTTCGGAATTTAACGGGCTCAAGATTTCAGCCAACATTTCGGGGCTTGGCGCAGGCGGGGAAGTCTGTGTTCCGTCAAGCCCCGAACCGAAGTTGAAAAATGATTTGCTGAAGATACATTCTTTTGTTCATCTGCTTTGGGTCAGCCACACCTGAAGATAAATAGCGAATTTATTGCTGATGCTGCGTTCCTTCAGCCGTTATTACACAAAACCCAATGTTGGAGGTATTGCTATTTGTCCTTTTATTTTTTGCTTCTGCTATTGCTGTATAGATTGTTCTTATAAAGTTTTCAATGTTTGTCTGTTCCTTGTTCCAAACAGTTGAACTTACTCTAAACCGAACGTTTTGGTCTTCAATGTTTACGGAAATTCCGTCTTTCCCATTGTTTAGATTGCTTTTTTAAGTTCAACTTCACTAAAGTCTATGAATAGATTGTCTGTTTTATATCCAATGTTGCTTATCACCCTGGCAATTCCCGGTTTAGCTGATTTTAATTGGTACAGGACCACAAAAGTTGTCAGTAAGACACTGACTACGGCCGGTTCGCCGCCGGTTGTGTCTCACAACCGGCTTTCGCAGTCATATCGAAATCCAAACCGGGAATTGCTGGCTCCTGGAGACATTTACTTTTCCCTGAATCTCTCCAGGAACCCGATTTTCCTTTGATGCAGCAGACCGGAAAAAACTTTGTGGGGCAGGATGAATTTTCTAACTCTTGCCGGAAAAATGCGTAACTGGCAAAAAATATCCACGCGACCAAATATAAATACCCAGTCGACCGGAACAAAGGGTTGGCAAGGGGTGTTAGCAATAGATTATCCTTTCTCTATCACTTATTTCCTACAACGTGAACATTACCAAAATCAGCTTCAACAACAAAAAAAGCCCGTTCTACCGGGCGCTGAAAGAAAAAGTAGACCAGTATTTTGCCGAGCACCGGCTTGACCCGGCCGGCAACCAGAGACTGCTCCTGAAAAGCCTGTTTCAGGTGTCACTTGCCATCAGCCTGTACGTGATCCTTGTTTTCTTTACCCCCGGAACGCTGCTTTCGCTACTGCTGTGCGGACTGCTTGGGATCAACCTTGCTGCCATTGGCTTTAACATCATGCACGAAGGTGGTCACCAGAGTTTCTCCCGCCATAAGTGGCTCAACAAGGTTTCTACGTATGCCCTCAATTGCATGGGTGCCAGTTCTTACTACTGGAAAGTAAAGCACAACATCAACCACCATACCTATACCAACATTGACGGCCTTGATTCCGATATTGAGGTAAGACCCTTTATGCGGTTGCACGAAGACCAGGAAAGGTACCGGTTCCATAAGTTTCAGCATTTTTACTGGGTGTTATTGTATAGTCTTGCCTACCTGGCGTGGGTATTTTACCATGACTTCCAGAAGTACTTCTCCGGCCAGATCGCCCGGGGCATAGAATCAAAAAAACTACCGGCAAGGGAGCAGTTTATCTTCTGGCTGACCAAAATCGGTTTTGTGGTCATTTATCTGATCGTACCCGTCCTGATGGTAGGGCTGGCAAAAGGATTGATTGGTTTTGTGGTTACTACTTTTGTGTGCGGCCTTTTCATCAGCATCGTTTTTCAGCTGGCACACGTAGTAGAAGCCACGAATTTTCCCAGGCCGGATGAGCAAACCAACAAGATTGAGCAGGAGTGGGCCCTTCATCAGGTAAGCACTACATCCAATTTTGCCACCAGAAACAGATTTATCTCCTGGTTGCTGGGAGGACTGAATTTTCAGGTCGAACATCACCTGTTTCCCCGGATCAGTCATATCCATTACCCAAGAATCAATCAGCTGGTCAAGCAGACCTGTCAGGAGTTTAACGTCGATTACCTGGAGTATCCTTCCATGCGCCAGGCACTATGGTCGCACCTGATGCACCTGAAAAGCATGGGGAAAGCGCCGGTTGCGGCAGGGTAATCAGTTGCCGATTATTCGTTATCCGGTTCCTGACACCAAATAAGAGCAGGGCCCTGATAATTACCGGATACCGGTCAGGCATTGCCAGAGTATTAAAGGAGACGTTCAGATAATTCCGCTTTCAGGGCCGCACGGGGCCGGAAAGCGGAATTTTTATTTGGTGGTGCTACAAATAGGGTGCTGCTTGAATATCAAAAACCGGTTTGAACTTGTATTAAAGGTGGTTTTGAACTTGGAGCAGTACCCTATTTGTAGCACTACCTTTTATTTCAGGACTTTTTCAACAGAGGAAACTGTTGCACCGGTTCAGGCGTCCACGCCTGGACCACCTGCCTCCGGATCAGCCGCGGCGGCATGCTGAGAAAGTCCTGATTTACTGAAACTTCTTCACCTGCGCCGTTATTTCCTCCCGGCTCGCGTAACCCTCGTGCTGCCAAACCACCCTGCCATTCCGGTACAGGATCAGCGTCGGGAGCACATTTACTTTTTTGACCTGCGACAGGGTCTGGTGCTCGTCCACATCAACCGGAAGAACTACCAGGGTGCCGGCCAGCTCTTTGGAAAGGCGATTCATTTCGGGTGCCATTTTCTTGCATGGCGGGCACCACCGGGCACCAAAGTCGGCCAGCACCAGCCGGGGAGCATGCCGTTCTACTTCCTTTTGAAACGCTGCCTCAGTCATGCCCGGCTTTTTATTGCGGCTGCTGCCCGCTGCCACCGGCTTTTGGTCCGCCAGCCAGCTGCGCATGCCGCCTTTCAGGTCGTACACCTCCCCGAATCCCTGTCTGGTCAGGTATTCAGCGGCTTTCTGGCTTCGGCCCCCGGAGAGGCAATACACAAACACGGGCTTGTCTTTGTCAAGAAAACGGACCCGCTCTCTGAATTCTTCCGTTTTGGTAAAGTCAGCATTGAGGGCGTCCGGCAACCGGTCTCCCGAAAACTCTTCTTTGGTACGGACGTCAAGCACCTGCCTCTCCGGAGTGGCCGAGAGCTTCTGCTGGAAGGAATCGGTGGTGAGCACTTCGGCCCGCTGGGCGCAGCCAGTTATCAGGTTGCAAACCATCAGCCATAGGATCAGGAAGGCCTTTTTCATAACAATTGCGTGGTTAGATGTTTATGATGGCCGAAGGATTAATTTACTTTGTCCGGCGAAAAGCCAGCCACCCGGTAAATTTTTCCGTCAGCTTTTGTATACAGATAAAGTTCGTTGCCGGAGCCGGTGCCAAACCGCAGGTCGGTCTTTTTGCTTCCGCTCAGTTCCTGAAAGGTAGCTCTTTTGCCGCCAACCTCAATTTCCAGTTCCTGCACCGGCGCCTGACGGCCGGTAACCAGCTCACTGCTTTCTACCGCAAACACCCGTCCGTTGACAACATCACCGAAGACATACTTTCCCCGCAGGGCCGGAATCTTCGTCCCATTGTAAACAAAGCCCCCGGAAATGGCATTGCCCTCATCGTGGTCATACTGCGCTACGGGGTAGGTAAACCCCCGCTCTTTGTCCGGCAGGGCATACACGTGGTCCATTGTGCCCCGGTAGTTGATCACAAAGGTGCCTTCCCGGCCGGGCCAGCCGTAATCGGCGCCGGCTTCTCCCAGATTCACCTCTTCGGCATTGTGGTGCCCGATGTCCGTGATGAGCATTTTTCCGTCCGGCGTCCATGAAATGCGGTTCGGGTTGCGGAAGCCCCGGCAGAAAACCTCACCCAGCACACCGGGGTTGGAGTCCTGCGCAAAAGGATTGGCAGCCGGAATGCCGTAGCGGCCATTCTTGCTGTTGCGGCCCATCGGATCGATCCGCAGCACCGAACTCCAGGGCCTGGTGTTGTCATTGCAAATAAAATAGTAGCCGTTTTCGGAAGCCCCTCCGTCACCGACGCCCACGTAAAGGAGGCCGTAATCGGGAGAACCGCGTCCGGCAAGCGGATTAAAAGTGATTTCCTGCACGCCGTGGATGCCCGAAACCATATTGATCCGCAGCATTTCGCGGGGAGTGCCCGCAAACGCCGCCGCCGATGGCTTCTTCACTTTCCATTCGGTGAGCACCCACTGCAGCGTTACCCGGATCGAATCGGCGTAGCCAAAATCAGCCGGTGCCGGCCCTGCTCTCTCAGTGTGGGTGGTGTAAAACAGGCCGTTTTTATAGAACTCCGGATGGAAAGCGTAACTGCCAAAACCAGTAGCCAGGCCCGGCGCGTGGATGAAGCCGGGTTGAATGGTGTTCATGTCCAGGTACTCCCGCAGGTTGTTGCCCACCATTTCGTATAATTTACCCCGCAGGTCGGATAGAAACACCCGCTCCTTTTTGCCGGGCAACACCTGCATTTTGTTGATCCGGGCCAAGGGGACTTTCTGGGCACTGGCCGGTGCCGTGGTCACTTCTTCCAGCACCAGCCGCATGCCGGATCTGGCGATTTTAGATGGTACGGGATCAGCCAGCGCATCCCCGAAGTTTTCCGCATTGGCGGCCGGCGGCCGGGTCTGATTGCTGTGTATCCACGAAAGAATGGCTTTCAGGTCGGGATCACTCAGCCCGGTGAAGGGAGGCATGTACTGGCGGTATTCCTCAAACAGGGCAGTGGCGCGGGCATCGCCGCTTTGGATCACTTCCGGTGCATTGCGGATAAATCTGGTCAGCCACGCCGGGGTGGCCTGAGCAGTTACCTGGCCGAGGTTGGGACCAATCCCTTTTTGGAGAAAATTGTGGCAGGCCGAACAGTTGTTCTCGAAAAGTTGCTCCCCTTTGGCCAGCACTTGTTTGTCTTTGGAGTAGAAATCTTCCGCCTGTGCCCCGCCACCCGGCGTCTGAGCAAATAAGCCTCCGTTGAAAAGGGTGCTGAAGGCGAGGAATGCGGCCAGAAAAAAATGAAGTAAGCCATTTATCCTTCTGTCGGGATGATCCATGGATGGGAAACTTTTAAAGCTTTTGCAAAAAATAAGGTTTTGGCAGAAGGTACCAGTATTTCACCGTAACTGGCAACCTGATCAAAACCAGGGTAAATATAATCAGATGATCGGACAATGTCATTCACCTTACATGCCGGGAGGCAGGGCCGGGTTTGTTGTATAGCCGCCGGAAAAAGGTAGTTTCAAACCCCCGGAGGGAGGCAGATTTATTTCTTTTTCACCCGGCAATAAAAATTTTTCCGAACGGCTGTAATGCCGGCAGCCCCTCGTCGGCTCTGTCCTTGTATGGATACCCCGGAGTTTATGCAACACGTCTTTCCGAGCCGGGACCGCCTGTTCCGCATGGCAATGCTCCTGCTGGGCAGCCGGGAAGAGGCCGAGGATGCCCTGCAGGACGTGCTGCTCCGGCTCTGGGACAACCGCCAGCAACTGACCGTCTACAACAGCGTAGAGGCCCTTGCCGTGCGGATCACGCGCAATCTGTGCCTCGACCGGCTCAAATACCGGCAGAACAGGAAAATGGTGGACATTGACCACCTGACTCACCGGGCCGGCAGCCATACGCCGGAGCAGCTGACCGAACTATCGGACACTGCCCGGATCGTGCAGCGACTCTACGCCGAACTGCCGGAAACCCAACGGGTGGTGCTGCACCTGAGAGAAACGGAGGAATATTCTTTTGAAGAAATTGAGCAGGTAACCGGCCTTACGGTCAACAACATCCGGGTGATTCTGTCGAGAGCCCGCAAGCAGGTGCGCGACAATTACCAGAAAATCAACGCCTATGAACGCAAGTGAAGCAGAAGCTCTTTTAGAAAAATATTTTGAGGGCGAAACCTCGCTGGAAGAAGAACGCCGGCTGCGCGATTTTTTTCGGCAAACGGAAATGGTGCCCGCGCACCTGCAAGTCTACGCCGCTCAGTTTGCCTACCCCGCAGGGGTAAAGGAACAGCAGGCCGGCAAGTTAGCCTGGGAAGAATGGCTGGCTACTTACGACCGCCCCGCCAAAAAGCAAAATGCGGTTAGGCGGTGGCTGGGGATTCCGGCGGGCTGGCAGATCGCCGCCAGCATTCTGTTCCTGCTGCTGGGCTTTTCCGGCGGCATTTTCTACAACAACAGAAGTGGGGCAGGACCAGCGGTGGCAGAAAATAGTCCGGAAAGAACCCCCGAACCGGTGCTGCAGGTGACCCGGGTGCTGCAGTACAATCAGTCGAAGTCCAGCACGGCCAGCGAACGGATACAGGCCATTCAGAAAAGTGCCGGATTTGAAACCGCCGACAGCCAACTGATTCAGGTACTGATCAATACAATGAATCTGGATGAAAATGTAAACGTACGGCTGGCGGCTTGCGAAACGCTGTACCGGTTTGCGGATGCCCCCCAGGTGCGGGAGGCGTTTATCCGGTCGCTGCGCGTGCAGACGGACCCCGCCGTGCAGATCGCCCTCATCGATGCCCTGACGGAATTGCAGGAAAAGCGGGCCATGGCAGAAATGCAGCGGCTTGTGCAGGATGAACAGGCACTGGAAATTGTGCGCCTCCGCGCCCAGCAGGGCGTGGGACAGCTGATCTGATAATGAATTATCAATGCTCAATGTTCAGTGCTCAATGTTTGGTGTGCAGGCCTGATAATTCAGGGATAATTCCCGGGGTAGCTTTTCTTCATTCAAAATTCACCATTCAAAATCCGAAATTCTCTTACTCCACACTCACACCATTATGCTTTCCATAAACAAGTTTTTGCTGGCGGCTGGCCTTTTGTACAGCAGCCTCACCCTGCGCCAGATGCCGGTGGTACACGCCCAGGGGGCTGGCGGGAAAAAAGACAATCTGAAAGAATACCGCGTGAGACTGCCCAATGCAAAGGAACAGAAAGTGCTCCTGCTCATAGATCAGGCAAACGTGAAAATCGAGGGTTACGACGGCGATGAGGTGATTGTGCGGGCTCCCGGCCGGTCCGAAACACCCGAAAGAGCCAAAGGTTTGCGGCCAATCTACTATTCAGCAGAAGATAATTCGGGCCTCGGCCTGTCAGTGGTAAAGGACGGCAATACCCTTAAAATCGTAAAGGCCTCCCGTCACCACGGTGACTTCCAGATCCGGGTTCCGCGGCGGGTCACGATTGAGTATGAGCAGGTGAACTGGATGGGAGGCGACCTCCAGATTACCAGCCATACCGGTGATCTTGAGATAAAAACCACCATCGGAAATATCGACCTGAAAAATGTGTCCGGTCCGGTGGTAGCCAGTACCACCAGCGGCAGCATTACCGTTGTCTACGGCAATGTGGAGCAGGGCAAGCCGAGTTCCATCTCCAACATCAGCGGGTTAGTGGACGTAACGCTGCCGGACGGTACCAAGGCCAATCTGAAGCTCAAATCCATTACCGGTGAAATTTACAGCGACCTTGATCTGAAAATGAAAGGCGGCACCGGCAAGGAAGACTTACCCCGGCTGGGCGGAGGCAATACGGTAGAAGGCACCCTCAACGGAGGAGGGGTAGAGATTAACCTCCAGACCATCAGCAGCGACATTTTTGTGCGCCGCCAGAAGTAGTACCCTGCGGGAATGTTGAATTTTAAATGCTGAATGAGACCAGCCATGAGCCACTTACAGGCAATGGTTTAAGCAGAAGTCACCCGGCATTCAGAATTCAGCCTTTCCCATTCTTCACTCTTTCTCCTTCCACTCAAAACCGACCATTTCCATGAAAACCATTCACATATCGTTGCTGATCTGCCTGATCAGCCTGTACGCCAACGCCCAGAAAGTAATTGAAAAGACCCTGCCTTACAACGGGAAGCAGCGGGTAAACCTCGATCTTAAATTTGGTGAAAAGATCAGGGTAAACGCGTGGGACAAACCCGAAGTCTACATAAAGGTGACGGCCACCATCAACAGCGGGAAGCTGAATGACGCCCTGCTGGTGAACTTCGGTTCGCAGCCCGGAGAAATAAGTGTGAAAGTGGATTTCGACAAGGAACTGATGAAGCAGGGCAACCGTGAAGACTGCCCCGACAATACAGGAAACCGCATCAACTGGAACGGAAACGATCAGGGTAATTACCTCTGCAGCGACATCAGCTACGAGATTTATCTGCCCCGCCAGGCCGATGTGCACGTGGAAACAATCAGCGGCAACATGGAAATTGCCGGCATCTCAGGGCCGCTGTTTGCTAAGTCCATCAGCGGGTTTGTGGACGTAAGCTGGCCAAAAAGCAAGGGCGCCGACGTAGCCATGCAGTCCATTACCGGCGAGGTTTATTCCGATCTTGCCATCAATTTTAAAAACAAGCAGGACAAACCCGCTACGGTGGGGTACCTGCTGAAGGGGCAGGTGAACGGCGGCGGTCCTCAGGTAAGACTCGAATCCATCAGCAACAACGTGTACCTG
>JAUJMU010000012.1:135717-206190 GCA_030446715.1 Cytophagales bacterium
TCTTCCAGTCCGGCAATGTCAGGGTCAGGGCACAAAGCCCGCAGCCGCTCCGGGTCCAGATGATGCACCGTCTGCAGGAAGCCTTGCGCCGGACAGAACAGAATAACGCCGGCGTTGATGAACTCTTCGCGTTCCACGCGCGGCACTACCCGGATCACGGCGTACTCAAATAATTGCTTTTCTTGCATTTTGGGCTTCTCTGACAAGCGTTTCGGATGTGGCAATTCGGTTTTCCAGAAACTGGGTGTACACCCGGCGGCGTTCATCGGCAGGCAGGTCCGAAGATTCGTCGGCCAGCCATTCGTCTGGAATGAGGGAGACAATGGAACGGATCAGCGGGGCGTCCAGCAGGGCGCGGAATTCCTGATCCACGGCTTCCAGCTGGGAGGCCAGCGGCAACAGCACGTGGTCTTTTACCGCCGCAAAAGGCCGCCTGCTCTGGGGCTCCCAGTTCTCCCATGAATGGTGAAAGTAGAGTGCCGCACCGTGGTCAATCAGCCATAGTTCCTTGTGCCAGATCAGCATATTCGTATTGCGGGCCGTGCGGTCCACATTGGTGAGCAGGCAATCGAGCCAGACAATCTGTGAGGCCAGTTTTGCGTCAACCGGGTTTACCAGCGGATCAAAGGTGATGGCACCGGAAAGATAATGCAGCGCAAGGTTAAGCCCGCCGCTGGCCCGGAGCAGATCCTGAATTTCTTCGTCGGGTTCGGTGCGGCCAAGGGCCGGATCAAGCCCGGCAAACACAATTTCCGGCACCCGTAAACCCAGCGCACGGGCCAGTTCACCGCCGATCAGTTCGGCAATGAGGGCTTTTACGCCCTGACCGGCCCCGCGGAATTTGAGCACGTACAGAAAATCGTCGTCTGCCTCCACAATGGCCGGCAGTGAGCCGCCTTCGCGCAGCGGCGTGGCGTAGCGGGTCACCTGCACAGTACGCAGGCGGGTCCCGCTGTAAGGGGCTGATGCATGATTCAAATCTCTTTCCTCCTTATGATAAACGCTACGCGGCGGTTTCGGGCCCGTTCGGCTTCGGTGGCATTGCCGGCAACCGGCCGGGAGCCGCCGTACCCTTTTACCGTCACCCGGTCTTCGCCTATGCCCTTGCGGATCAGGTAACTGGCTACCACCTGAGCCCGTTGTTCCGACAATGCCTGATTCAGCCGGGCCTCGCCGGCGTTTTCGGTGTGCCCCAAAATTTGGATCTGCATGTCCGGATTCCTGTGCAGTGCCCGGACCAGTTTGTCCGGTTGTCCGTACGACTCCGGCAGTAATACATAGCGGCTTTGCTCAAACAGCACGTGGCTGAGCACAATGGTTTTGCCCGCTTGCACGCGTTCAAAGTTTTGCCCCTGTACGGGTTCCGGTTCTTTCCGGTTGCCCGCGGCAGCAAGGGGTGGCGCCGGCGTTCTGGCTTTGGCGGTAGCCGTCGGGTCAGCGGAAACTGGCACTTTCCTGCCATCCTCCGGTTTAGTAGTGTCCGACGGTTTCTTTTCCGGATTGCGTACAACCGGCTGGCTGGGGGCTGGTTTCGGGCCTGGTTCCGGCGGCGGAGCGTACAGGTATTCGGGCGGAATCAGTTCCCGCTGGCGGGACGTAATGAGGCCAAAGAAACCGGACGTTTCGTAATAAGGCGGCTCCCAGTACAGTTTGATGGTCCCGGAGCCAAGGTAGTTGAAGTAATCAATCTTAAGGGAATAGCAACTGCCGCCTTTCAGCTTCACCTCTGCCGTATAAGAAACCGGTCTGGTGTTGAGCGTGATGGACTCGCCACTGATCTTGTACCATTTGTCAATCACCAGCTTCCCGCCCAGCCACAGGCGGGCTCCGTCATCTACGCGCAGCACGATCCGGTACATGCCGTCTTCCGGGGCAAACAGGCGGCCCGTCCAGCGGGCGGAGAATCCGAGCCCTTCCAGACCCTGCGCATATACCGGGTGGGCCCACTGGTATTTTACCTGGTCGTCGGCCCGGGAAAAAACGTATTGCTCAAAATTGATTCCGTTGTAAAAATCCACCCGCAAGCCCTTGCTGGTGTTTCTGCCGGCAGGCTCCTGCTTTCCTGTCGTATCTGATTCTCCAACGGATGGGCCGTTGGCCGGGTCCGCCGGATTTGCGGCGGCTTGCAGATAAAAAAGCGGCAAGATCAGGTAAAAAAGACCTTTCCGGAGCAGAAAGGCATGCAGCCACTTCCCATGGTGCAGCTTTAAACGTGATCCGGAAAAGCATCGGGTAATCATAGCAAAGGGGCCGGGGATAAGATGGAGGGTTTCGTTTCGGGTAATTGTTCAAAGCCTGTAAGTAAAGATAACGGTAAAGGGTAAATGCTCACCTGAAAAGTCTGGTCAGCCGGTTTTCATTTTCCAGCTGACTGAATCTTGAGAAACCAGTAAAACCATTGGCCGCCATCTGCGTTCAGAAGACAGACATAACTTTTATAGAATGGATATTCTGCTCAGCGGCAAAGCCATCCGTAAATTTCTGGACACTGTTTCCATCTATGATTATCAGATCAGCCACAAGGACAGCGAATACTATCTGCACCTGAAAACTTCGCAGGGTGATTTTACCATCCTTCCCGTGGAAGCGTTGTCCTCGGTGGAGGTGGGAGATCTGGAGGTGATGCTGAATGAGAAGCTTGCCCGTACCCGGAACCGGTAGGTTTTTCCTGCTCCCCAGGGTGGCCTCCGGCCAGCCGGCTTATCTGTTTTCATTTTTGTTTGCGGCATGTCCATACACATTCAGGTTGAATACGGAAACACCTTTCTGCGGGTCGCGGTCCCGGAAGGGACAGTTGAAAAAGGAATGACATCCGCACCTGCGCCCCTCCATGGCCGGGTCGTCATTCCGGCCGCGTTGGCTGCGCCCATTGCCTCTCCGCCACTGCTGGAAATTGCCCGGGTAAAGCTGCACAAAAACCCGCAGGCAAAGGCAGTAATCGTGGTTTCGGACAACACCCGGCCGGTACCCTGCCGCGGCGAAGACGGACTGATGGTGCATATCATCCGCACCTTGCGGGAGGCTGGTTTCCGGGACGAAGCCATTACCGTGCTGATCGGGGCCGGTTCGCACCGCAACATGGAACCCGATGAATGCGAGGCCATGCTGGGGCTGGCCCAATCGGGCATGGACAACGTGCCCGTGGTCAACCACGAGTATGACGTGGAAGAACAACTGCTCCTGATTGGCCATACCCGCCGGGGTTCAGTGGTGAAGATCAACCGCCAGTACATGGAGGCCGACCTGAAAATCGTGACGGGTCTGGTGGAAAGTCACTTCATGGCCGGCGCTTCCGGCGGACGGAAAGGCATCTGCCCGGGCATTGTCGGCAAGGAAACCCTCACCATTTTCCACGGTGCCAGACTGCTGAGTTCGAAGCTGGCCGCGGATCTGGTGCTGGAAGGCAATCCCCTGAACGATGAGGCACTGGAAACGGCACTGATGGCCGGCTGCGATTTTCTGGTGAACGTCACCCTGGATGCTGCCAAAAGGACAACCGGTATTTTTGCCGGCGACATGGTGGAAGCCCACCGGCAGGCAGTGGCCAAAATCCGCGGGTACGTGGTGGTGGAAATTGATCAGTTGTACGACATCGTGCTGGTTCCGGCCGGCTTTGTGGGCATCAACCACTACCAGGCAGCCAAGGCGGCCACCGAAGCGGCCCGGGCCCTCCGGCAGGGCGGCATCATGATCATTGTGTCCGAAAATACGGACGTGGACCCCATCGGCGGACCGGGTTACAAGCAGGCGATGCAACTGCTGAAGGAAAACGGGAAGGAGAGGTTTATGGAAATGATCAGCGCCCCGGACTGGAAGATGGTGCCGGAACAGTGGCAGGTACAGATGTGGTGCAAGGTGCTGGATGTGCTCGGCAGCGAAGACCACCTGTACTACTGCTGCCTTGACATTCCCCTTTCAGACTACCGCATCCTGCCCGGTCACCCGGCCATGGAACTGGTTGCGGATCTGGCCACCGGCGGAGAAAGCAAAGTGGCGCAGATGGAGCGGATGGTGGAACGGGTAGTCGCGGAAGCCATCCAACGGAGTGGTAAACCTGACCCGACCATTCTGTTCCTGAAAGACGGCCCTTACGGAATACCGGAACTGGTAAGCCAATAAGGGTTCAGGCTGCTGATTCCCCGCTATTTTCTGTTTGTTATCTGCTAGTTGTTGGGCGTAACTGAAAAAAGTGAGAAAACTTATAAAAATATTATTTAATGCGATTTTCGTTAAACAGCCTCCGCATGGGATACTTTCAGGCGATGACGAAGAATTTAACCAACTCACAAGTCAATCTCCTGTAAAATGGAATCCAGATGAAATAGAGTTTATTTGGAGTCTGGTAGGAAATATAGTGGAAGAGCACCCATTCGGTGAACAGAAAGAAATCAGAAGGGGTACTAAACACTTCTCTCCAGGCACTAAAGTATATTGCTTCCCCATTAAATGGGGAGATGGCTATAGAAAAATTAAAGTGATTGGTCGGCCTAAATATAATTCTCGCTTGATAGTAGTTATTATCAATTCATCCTATGTAACCAATTGGCGGTTAGATAAAGTATATTCTCCGCGTGTGAAACGACTTATGCTGGAAAATCATGGATGGAATGATAGTGAGCGAGCAAGGAAAGAAATTGAAGAAATGGCGCAAGGTTTGAATAAAAGAGATAACAAAACATAGAAGTGAAGAAATGCTCCCAACACTGCCCACCAACTACAACCGGGCCGCTAATGCGCATAGCTAACCCGGGAGGCCACGGCTGTGGGGGTGCCTGATCTATTATCCGCTACTCCTCCTTCCACGGCCACTGCACACAGGTGCCCACTTCAGGGAACAGCACAAAATCTCCCTTTCCCTTCATCACAAGGGTATACACCCTATAACCTTCCAGCAGGGCTTTGACCCGGTTCAATGTTTTGCCGGTTACCGATACATCGTCTACCAACAGAATACGCAGGCTGGTATCGGGAGGCAGTCCGGGCATTCTGATCAATAACGGGTCGTCGTACCGGGGCTTATTCTGCTCATCCCGGTAATTGACGTGTACCATCAGCAGGTCGCAGCCCAGCTGGTGGGCCGCCAGGCTGGCTGGTACGGTGCCGCCGGTGGCAATGCCGATCACCAGATCCACTTCCGGCAGCTGGCAGGCCCGCAGGCGCTGACTGATCTGAAGGAAAGACAGGGGCGTTTTGGACATTTTTATTTTTTCCGGAAACACAGCCACCCGGCCACGATGCCAGGCACGGTGAGTACGAGTATGCCCGGCCACCCGTTCCGGATGGAGGTAAGGGCAAATTCAACCGGCTGCTGATCCGGCAGCCAGCCCGGAAAGAGGGCCAGCAGCGTGCCCGAAACAACCTTTGCCGCCAGATAGGAAAGTGAAGCAGCCAGCCACTGAACTACCGGAAGGCGCAGCAGAATAGCCGCAAAAAGGGCAAAGCACACCAGTTCCGTACTTAGTAACCCGACAATCGGCCATGCCGGAAAACCGGTGAACAGATGGTTGATAACGGGAGCCAGCAAGCCGGCGATTATTCCTACCCGGGGCCGGAAAAATACTGCCGCCACGAACGGCGCATAGAACATGGGCAGCAGCCGGGCTCCTGCCGGCACATTGCCTGCCAGCGGAAGCTGGTGCACCAGAACGGGCAACAACAGGGTCGCCAGCAGCACAACCACGGTTGCTCTTACCGACAGCCGGTCTTCTTTCAGGAAAGGGGGGAGATTGGGGGAATAAATACGCATAGGTCTTGCTTTGCCCACAATTTACAGACCCGCGGACAGAATGTGAAATAATTTAAGCGGTTGGCAGAAATCACCAGCTACAGGAATCACCGGTTAAGCCACCGTATCCCTGGCCTGCCCGGCGTATTCAGAGGGAGCCATTCCATGCATTTCCTTGAAGCACCTGGCAAAGTAGGAGAGGTTATTGAAGCCGACCGTGTAGGCAATCTCGCTGATGCTGCCGCTGCGCTGACTGATCATACTGGCAGCCCGCTTCAGGCGCAGGGTACGGATAAATTCGCTGGGCGACTGGTCAGTCAGGGCCTTCAGCTTGCGGTACAGTTGCATCTTGCTCATCGACATCTGATTTTCCAGGTTCTCAACCGAGAAATCACCGTCGCCGAGGTTTTCTTCCACCACGGCAAGCACTTTGCTCAAAAACTGCTCATCTACCGAAGTAAGCGTGATGTCCCTGAGTTGCAGCTTTACTTCCCGCGTAAACCGTTCCCTCAGTTGCCGGCGGCTTTCCACCAGATTCCTGACCCGGGCCATCAGCTCGGCCGGATGAAAAGGCTTGGTCAGGTAGTCGTCAGCACCGGTTTCCAAGCCGCTGATCCGGCTTTCTACCGAAGCCCTGGCGGTCAGCAACACCAGCGGAATGTGGCTGGTGCGGGCATCCTGGCGGAGCTGGCCGCACAGTTCCACTCCGTCCATCAGCGGCATCATCAGGTCACTCACAATCACGTCGGGTATCAGGGCAACCGCCTGGTTGAGCCCTTCCTGACCGTTGCATGCCTCGGCCACTACGTAATGACCCTCAAAGATTTCCCGGATGCAGGTCCGGATTTCGTCGTTGTCTTCCACGATGAGCAGCAGGGGCAGGGCTTCACCGGATACACCCGGCAAAGCCGGTGCCGGTGCCGGCAATTCTTCCTCTGACCGGTCGGACCGGGCAGAATCGGGCTGCGTCAGCTCTGCAGGATGGTCAGCAGACGGCCGGACCAGTTTGCTGCCGTCGGGGCAGGTGGTGTAGAGCGGCAGGAGTACGGTGAAACAACTGCCTTCACCGGGCCGGCTCTCAACCTGCAACTGCCCGCCGTGCAGGGAAACCAGTTCTTTCACCAGCGACAAGCCGATACCGGAGCCGCTCTGTTCCCGGACACCCGGCCGGTCTGCCTGGTAAAAACGGTCAAAGATTTTGTCCAGCTGGTCGGCCGGAATGCCCTGGCCGCTATCCTGAACGCTGATACGGAGATACTCGCCGCCTCCGGGCTTGCCGGCTGAAGCGGCCGCGGGTACCTGGTTCAGGGAAACGCTCACTTTCCCTCCGGCGTCCGTAAACTTCAGGGCGTTGGAAAGCAGATTGTACAGGATTTTCTCTACTTTATCCTTATCAAAATAAGTAACGGGAGTTTCCGCGGTGCCTTGCAGTACCAGATCAATCCGGCGGCTCTCGGCCAGCGACGAGAACGACCCCACCATCACCCTTACGAACCGGGCCAGATTGCCGCGCGAAACTTCCAGTCCCATGCTGCCTGATTCCAGCCGGGAGAGGTCCAGCAACTGGTTGATCAGCTGCAGCAGGCGCCGGGTACTGCGGTGCATGGTTTTGAGTTCGTGATCGTGGGCTTCAACAACCGGGCTGGCCATCATCTTTTCCAGCGGCGCCAGTATCAGCGTAAGGGGCGTGCGGAACTCGTGGGAAATATTGGCGAAGAACCGCGACTTGAGGTGATTCAGTTCGGCGAGCTTTTCGGATTCGGTCCGCTCCAGGCGCAGGTCGTTCTGCAGCCGTTCTTCCACCATCTGCGCCTGCTGGCGCTGGATCAGCAGGTGGTGTTTCTCAATCCGGCGGTTGGCCGCGTAACCCAGCCCGATGATGATGACAATAAAACCCAACCCTGTGTAAAGCCACTTTCTTTCCAGACTCTGATTATCGATAATGGCCGCTTTGAGTGCGTTTTCCTGCCGCAACAACTGATTTTCCTGTTCTTTCCGTTCGGTATCGTAGCGGGCCTGCATTTCGGCAATCTGGCGGCTGCTCCGCTCATTGAAAATGGAATCATTCAGGGCAAGACCCAACTGCTGGTACTGATAGGCATTTTTGTAGTCCCCCGTTTTCAGGTAAACCTCAGCCATGCTGCGGTAGATACTCACCCGGTCGGGGCGCAGGCCGGCCGAGATGCTCAGGGCCAGTGCTTCGCGGTGGCTGGCAATGGCTTTGGAGTAATTGGAAAGCCGGGTATACACGTCGCCCATCCGGTTGAGGGAGGTCACAATCATGTAATTGCTGCTGATCTTGCGGGCTGCTTCCAGTGCCCTTTTCTGGTAGTCCAGGGCACGGGTGAAGTCGCCCTGCCGGGCGTACACATCGCCGATGGTGCGCAGGGAGAAAGAAATCAGGTAATTGTCCTTTGCCTGCTCGTTGTTGCGCAGCGCCCGGAACGAAAACTCAAGCGAAAGCGGATACTGCGCCTGCTTGAAGTACATAAAGGCCAGATTGTTGAGTGCCCGGCCGGTTAATTGTTTATCCTTCAGCTTTTCGCTCATGGTCAGAGCCTGCGAAAAGTAAGCAATGGCCTTGTCGTAGTTTTCCTGTTCGTAATAAACGGAAGCGATATTGATGGATGCATTGACTCCTTCCCAGGTATCATCCGCCTCCCTGCTGAACCTGAGGGCCTGCATGGAAAACGAAAGCGCCTTGTCCAGTTCGCCGCGCCGGTAGTGAACCCACCCCATATTGTCCAGAGCCCGGGCCTGCCCGCTTTTGTAGCCCAACTGGGCGGCAAGGGCCCGCGCCTCCCCGGCGTATTTCATGGCCACATCGGGTTCAGAATTCCGGTAGGCCACCGTCAGTGCATTCAGGAGTTTAACCCTGCCGGTATCAGGCCGGGCCGTTTTGAGTTGGGTCAGCAGGCTGTCTGTTGTACTTTCCTGAGCCTGGCCACTCACGCCGGCCAGCAGGAGCATGGCAACCATACCCAGAACGGCAACTACACCATTTCCCTTTGTTAAAGTGCGCATCAGAACAGGGCAGTTCACAAATTATGAAAAATACCGGCGGGGTGCAGCCAGTTTCAAAAAAGTGTAAGTTAAGTATGGTTCATTTCTACCCTTCCGGGCAGGAAATCACCTCTAATCTAATTCATCCTGTTGTAATTGTCTGCTTTTTTTTGAAGAATCCTGATGGCCGGGGCGTGGTTGAGCCGGACCGGTAAATTTTCCGGTTAAACGGACCTTTTGCCCCGTGAAATGGCGGCTGAAGCGTGCTTTTCCGGAAGGAAAAGTAAGGGTGGGGAAATTAAATAGTGTACGCAGAATGCTAAAGGCAGCTGACGGTACAAACGTGTACGCAGGGTACCAGTCAGATGCCTGTACCAGCCGGGAAAGTCACCGGATGGGTATTGCCGGTCATGGTCACATTTCCGGTCACCGTTGCATTGGCCCCGTTTTTGGTACCGGCATCCCGGCGGCCACCCTCCGGATTGGTTTCCGGGGAGGCGGTCCGGTTGTTGACCAGCAGGAGCAGTTCTTCGTCGGTAAACCGGGTCCATACGTTGCCGTTGTCGGGTGCAATGCAGGCTGCTTCGGTCTGCGGCAGGGGTTTTCAGAAAATCAACGGGTTCGTTTTGTGCAGCCGCTGCATCGTTCCAGTTAAGGGAGGCAAACTTTCCCTCAGTCGATTTGATTACCTCCATCCGTTTTCCGGGCGGAATTTCGGTACCGGCTACCGGTGGCGGATCAACCGGTCCGGGATCTTTGGGATCGCGTTGACAGGCACCTGAGCGTGCGGCGGCAAGCAGCAGGACCAGCAAAAGATTCTGCCTTATGAATGTAATCATTTTAATTTTGTGGTTTGATCAGGTTGCCCGTATCAGGCATCAAAGGCAAAGGCAGGGGTGGTCTCGGGCAGATGATTGTAAAAATCCGACTCCTTGCAGCCAGGTCAGTTTTTGCTTTCCTCCCGGCGCAAACAAAATCTGAAAAGCATGCGTGAAACAGCCAGGAATATACGTTGTATCTTCAGCGGCAGTACCATCGCCACGGCGCTGATGCCCAATGACAAATAGTATGAAACACAGGACCATGCACAGCCGGAGAACCAGTACCATTATCCGGTCTCCTTTCCTCGCAAAACCCGGTGCCGGACACAAAAGGCGACCCGGCCAGCCCCGGCGCGAAAGCCTGCAGACCAGACTTTACCTCTACGGCGCGGTGCTGATTTCTCTTCTGCTGTATTGGCTGCTGGGGTAGGGAATTCAGTTGCCGGCTGCCTTCGTCGTCAGCCAAAGTCCGAAAAAAGGAGATTTTTATTGCCACCTCTCCGGTATCTGGCCGTATATGGGGTAAAAGTTTAATTATTTAACCCCGATGAGCTATGGAACAGGAAAAAAGAAATGATGCCCGGCAAGAGGGCAGTGATGAGAGCGGAAAAGGGTACGTTGCACCGGATAACCGGGCGGAGGGCTCCCCGAGCCGGTCCAATGCCGGAACAATCACCCCGGTAACGCAGGGCCAGTCCACCAAATCGGGCAACGGCGGAGACTTCAGCAACAACAACACGGTAAATGATTACGCCCACGAGGCCGAGGTAAACGCTGGCGGTTTATCCATTGAGGAGTCGCCGGGAGCAACCAATCGTCCCAATAACCCAAGCGACGCTGATCTTGCCACTGCCCCCGATGGCCAAACGGATGACCAGTAAGCAACAGCATGGGCCGTGGCAAGGTAATGGCTGATTCATTTTGTGAAGAAGCCGGGTATGATCCCGGCGGAAGCCGTCAGTGACAACACTGGCGGCTTTTTGTTTTACTTTATCCGATAATGGCCGGGACTTTGCCCTGCATTCCGGCTTGGATGCGTTGATTTTTATTAATTTCTTTAAAAATAGTTTCTTAAGGCATTGAAAGTGTGTTCTTTTTCTGAGACATTTAACTGCATCAGAAGCCGCATCCGCCGTGTGTCTGCGGTGTTATTTTTCAAATTCATTTCACCCACCACTCAAACGAACAACCCATATGGCAGGCAACAAGGAAATAGATTTCTCATACACCACCATGGACCAGATCTGGCGGAAAAGTGTGGGAGAGATGGCCGACTTTACGGGAGCCAAATACAACGGTGATTTTTCGCTTCCTCTGGAGGAGGCCCAGCGGAAAAAACACGAATTCATCGTGGAGAACCTGAACATCAGGGCGGGAAGCAAGGTGCTGGACATGGGGTGCGGCTGGGGGCCTTTCCTGAACTACCTCCGGCAGGTCGGAGCAAAAGGCATCGGTCTCACGCTTTCCAAGGGACAGCACGCCGCCTGTGTCCGTCAGGGATTTGAGGTTTATATTCAGGACTGCCGCACCGTTACGCCTTCGGACTACGGCACCTTTGATGCGGTGGCTTCGGTGGGTGCTTTTGAGCATTTCTGCTCCATTGAAGACTATAAGGCCGGCCGTCAGGATGAAGTGTACCGGAATTTCTTTAAAACGGTCAGCGATCTGCTGCCCGCCGGTGGCCGGTGCTTTATTCAGACGATGGTTTTCTCAGAGGGCATGATCCCGCTGGAAAATATCGACATCAATGCGCCGAAGGAGTCCAATGAGTACCTGATGGCGCTGGTAGTCAATGAGTTTCCGGGCTCTTGGCTGCCTTACGGCAAAGAGCAGATTATCCGCAGCGCCCAACCCTACATGCGGCTGGTAAATCACCACAGCGGCCGGCTTGATTACATCGAAACGATCAAAGTCTGGCGCCGCCGGCTCTGGAGCTTCGGCTGGAACAAATACCTGGCTTACCTGTCGCTGGCACCGCAGCTGCTTTATGATCCCCGCATGCGCAACCGCTTCATGAACCTGAGAATTGCCCCGATCCGGGTGGCCTTCGAGCGGGAAATCTGGGACCACTACCGCCTTGTGTTCGAAAAGGTGTAAAATGCATTTTCCGTTGTTGATCTTTCGGGTGCTTTTTTCTCCGGCCAGCCATTATGGGCCGGTTTTTTTATTGTCTGATGGCTCAAAAAAGAACGTTCATATTCTTCCTGGCACCTGATCTGTAGCCCCTTTGAGTCATGGTGAGTATCAGGGGCCGGGAAAGATCCGGCAGAGGGTTCCCGGGCCGCTGCTTCCTGACGGACACTATACAAATATTGCGTTTTTGCGCTGTTTTTCCTGATCATTTCGGTACATTACATTTTCTGAAACCAATCCCCGCAGCCTATCCTTTTGCAATGAAGAATACTATTTTCACCTCCGGCAGAAACCTGAAAATTTCCACCGCATTACTGCTTTTTACTGCATTTTTTTTACCAGCCTGGCGGCAGGATACCCCGGACCGGAGAATCAAGAAGCTGGAGCCTCAGGAGGCTGCCCGTATGGCCAAATCCATTGAAGCCCTGGTGAGTCCCGAGCTGGTTCCCGGCCTTACTCTTCGCCTCTGGGGTGTAGACTCCCTCGTTGCCGATCCTATCGGCATTGACATGGATGACAATGGCCGGTTATTCTATAGCCGTACCAACCGGCAAAAAGATTCGGAGTTTGACATTCGCGGGCACCAGGACTGGGAGATACAATCGATAGCCCTCCAGACAGTGGAGGATAAACGTTCCTTCCTGCGGCGGGTGCTTTCGCCGGAAAACAGCGAAAAAAACCAGTGGTTGAAGGACCTGAACGGTGACGGCTCACACGACTGGCGGGATATGACCGTGCAGAAGGAACACGTTTTCCGGCTGGAAGACACCGACGGAGATGGCCTTGCCGATATGTCGCAGCTGATGGTGGAGGATTTCAATGAAGAAGTAACCGACGTGGCGGGGGCGGTGCTTTTCCATGGCGGTGACTTGTTTGTGGGCGTAGGCCCGGATATGTGGAAAATGAAGGACCGCAATGGCGATGGCGTTGCCGACGAGAAAAAGTCCCTTTCCCACGGCTACGGCGTGCACATTGGCTTTGGTGGCCACGGCATGTCGGGTCTTGAAATGGGGCCGGACGGCAAGGTTTACTGGGGCATCGGCGACATCGGCTTCAACGGCACCGGTGCGGATGGTACCAAATGGGAGCATCCGAATGAAGGCGTAATCGTACGCTGCAATCCGGACGGCAGCGACTTTGAAGTGTTTGCCCACGGGTTGCGCAATACCCATGAGTTTGTGTTTGACGAATACGGCAACCTGATCAGCCAGGACAATGATGGCGACCACCCCGGCGAAAAGGAACGGCTGGTGTACGTGGTCAACGGCTCAGATACCGGCTGGCGCATCAACTGGCAGTTTGGCAAGTACCGCGATCCGGACAACAATACCTACAAGGTCTGGATGGACGAGCAGATGTTCAAGCCCCGGTTTGAAGGACAGGCGGCTTACATCACGCCCACTATTGCCAACTTCGTGAGCGGCCCCGCCGGCATGGTGTACAACCCCGGTACTGCCCTGAGCCCGGCGTATAAAAATACTTTTCTGATTGCCGAATTCAACGGCAGCCCGGCCCGGTCCGGCATCCATGCCTTCAAGCTCAAGCCCAAAGGCGCTTCCTTTGAACTGGGCGAGAGCAAAAAGATTCTGGGCAATGTGCTGGCCACGGGCATAGATTTTGGTCCGGACGGTGCCCTCTACGTGGCTGACTGGATTGATGGCTGGGACACCAAAAATTTTGGCCGCGTCTGGAAACTGGATGACCCGTCAGGTGCCAACTCTCCCGCACGTCAGCAGACCAGAACCTTGCTGGCCGAAGATTTTACCAAACATTCCGGAATGCACCTTGGTACTTTGCTGGCCAACCCCGATATGCGGGTGCGGCAAAAGGCTCAGTTTGAGCTGGCAGGCCGGGGTAGCAAGGGTGCAGAAATATTCGGAAAAGCCATCCGGCAGACCACCTACCAGCTGGCCCGTGTGCACGGCATCTGGGGCATAGCGCAACTGGCCCGTCAGGACGCGAAATACGCCAAAGTGCTGCTGCCCCTGCTCAAAGACAAGGACCCCGAAATCCGGGCTCAGGCCGCCAAATGGCTGGGTGACATCCGGTACCGGGAAGCCGGAAAAGCCCTGCTGCCGGTGCTGAAGGACAACAACAGCCGGGCCCGTTTCTTCGCGGCCGAGGCACTGGGCCGCATTGCTTACCAGCCGGCGGTGAACCCGATCATTGAGATGCTGAAGGCCAACAACGATGAAGATGCTTTCCTGCGGCACGCCGGCAGTCTGGCCCTCGCCCGGATCGGGCAGCCAGAACCGGTGCTGGCCCTTGCCGGCAACTCCTCCCGCGCCCTGCGGATTGCAGCCGTGGTCACGCTTCGCCGCCTGAAGCATCCGGGCATTGCCGCTTTCCTGCAGGACCCCGACGAGTTCGTGGTGACAGAAACCGCCCGGGCCATCAACGATGACCTTTCCATTCCGGAGGCGTTGCCTGCCCTTGGCGACCTGCTGGAAAATACCCGGTTCACCAATGAATCCTTGCTGCGGCGGGCCATCAACGCCAACCTGCGGGTGGGTACCGACAAAGCCATGCGTAACCTGATCGGGTATGCCCAGCGGGAAGGCAGTCCCGTAGCCATGCGGGCCGAAGCCGCGGAGGCGCTGAGCACCTGGGCCAAACCATCCGTGGTTGACCGGGTAGATGGCCGGTACCGGGGCGTCATCACCCGTGACCCTCAGCTGGTCAGGAAAGAAGCTGCCGGTGCCCTGGTGAAGTTATTGCCCCACCCCGAACTGCCCCTGAGACTCAGTGCAGTCAAAGCCATCAGCAAGTTGCGGATTGAAGGTGCTTCGCCGGGGTTGTTTACCCGGCTCAGCGATGACCCCGATGCCGGAGTGCGGGTAGCTGCTCTGCGGGGACTGGCGGCTACCGGCGACAGGGAAATCGGCAAAGCCATTGAAAAGGCGCTGTCGGACCGCGAAAAAATTGTGCGGGTGGCGGGCCTCGACCTGATGGCCAAAATGGACATGCCTGAGGAAACGATGGTTACCCTTCTCTCGGAAGTGATCAATACCAAAACGCCCGAAGAAAAACAAGCTGCCCTGCTGACATTGGGGACTTTGCCCGCGCAGCATACCACCAAAGTGTTTGACGGTCTGCTGGGCCAACTCGCGCAGGGGAAGCTGCCCCCGGAAATCCAGCTGGAGCTTGAGGAAGCCATTGACAGCACCCGGTCTCCGCAACTGATTGCCCGGTACAAGGAGGTCAGTTCCAGACTATCTCCGGATGCGCAGGCCGCTGCCTACGAAGCCAGCCTGTTTGGCGGCAATACCGATGGCGGAAGAAAGATTTTCTTCAACCATCAGACGGCACAGTGCATACGCTGTCACTCTTATGATGACCTGGGCGGCAATGCCGGACCGCGCCTCAACGGGGTGGCTGCCCGGCTCACCCGTCCGCAGTTGCTGGAGGCCCTGATCAACCCCAGTGCGCGGCTGGCACCAGGCTACGGGACTGTAAGCGTTACGCTCAAAAACGGCAAGACTGTGAATGGCATCCTTCAGGAAGAAACGGCAAAGCAACTTGTAATCAAAGCAGGTGAAGGTCCGGATACCGTCGTGCCGAAGGACCAGATAGGCAAGCGGACCAATGGCTTCTCCAGTATGCCCGAAATGAAGTATCTGCTCACGAAGCGGGAGATCCGGGATCTGGTGAGCTTTCTGTCCACGCTGAAGGAAGATTCGCATTAGCGAAAGGACCAGACCTTTGCATCAAATAAAAACGGGATCAGGTGTTTCGCCTGATCCCGTTTTTATTTGATGCGCCGAAGAATGGCTGCCCCTGGCGCAGGCGTCCGCCTGTGCCATTATTCTCTCCGGCGTCCCGCCTGCTACGCCGGCTGGCAGTAATGTGCCCCGGCTGGCGGTGGCAGGAGAAAGAACAGCGGATCAGGAGGAATACCGGCACCGGCAGATTTCCGGGTAGCCCTGACAGCTGAAAGCGGGACGCTTTCTCTGGCAGAGGCACAGGCGGACGCCTGCGCCAGCGGCGGGATTCGCACTGAGTGGTTGTTGGTTACTGGTTGCTCGTTATCAGCAGGAATGCCACAGCCGGAAAGCGGTGGTTCGTGGAGGATGTTTTCATAAAGATTAAGCAGGTGCCGGCGCGGAAGGAACTGGTCAGAATTCGATAATAAACCCGATTGTGGGCAGTACGGTAGCATCTCCCTGATCAAGAATCAGCGGAATGGCGTTGGAACCATCCAGCTGAAGGGGCCGGCCATCGGCCGAGGCAAAGCGCGAGTTATCTTCTGTTCGCCCGAAAGTATAAGCAGGCAGCGTCGGACCCGGTGTCAGGAAGGCGTTCTGCACGTCCAGAAACAGGTCCAGCGTAAACCGGCGCCAGTTCCACTTTTTGTCCACCCGGAAGTCAAACTGACTGAAAACCGGCAGGCGCTGCGTGTTCAGGCGGGAGTAATCCAACACGCCGGTTCCCAGCGAAAGATAGTTCCGCCGGGAAGCTTCGCTATCAAACGGTGTGTAGGGCACCCCGCCGGCAAAGCGGTATTTGAGCCCCAGTTCCCAGCCACGGCTGAACTTGCGTCCCAGCAGCGCGGAGACCAGGTGCCGGTTATCCCAGGCCGACGGAATGTAGGTTTCCCCGTCAAGGCCGGTAAATTCGCTGCACACAAAGGTGTAGGAGAAGACGGCAAAGAGCTTTTTGGTCAGTTTCTGCTGAAAGAAAAATTCAGCCCCGTAAGCACGGCCCCGGCCGGAACTTTCCACCTGCTCATTGCCGATGGCTCCGAATTCCCCGCCCTGATTGGCCAGCGAAATACCGTCCCTGGCCGACACCGGGTAGTTGGCGTACCGCTTGTAAAAGCTTTCCACCGTAAACCTCGTAGAAGGCGTTGGCAGAAACTCAACCCCGGCGACGTAGTGGTCGGAGCGGATGTACTTGCTGTCGCGGTTGAGAAAATTGCCCTCCAGGTCCCGGAAACCGAGTACCGTATAAATGGGCGTTTTGAAGTAACGGCCCACAGAGGCATTCAGCTTCCACTGCGTCTGATTCGTCGTTCCTGATGACAGGCAGGTTTGTGTTTTCCGGCAAACATCTATGAATCGGTGATTATTATATAACTCGGATAGGTGGAGGGCTTTCACCCGGATAGGTAGAATTGATTTTTGGAAAAACAAGGATTTGTGAAGTTGGTATTGCCCTGCCCCGGCAGTTTGGGATTGAATATCCTTGCCGAATGGCTCAATGGCTTTTGATTTAGGGTGCGTGCAGCCGTTGAGCTGAAGTCTGAAAACTATGGATTTGGTGGCGGGCAGGATGATCACTTACCGTTATACCCGCAGCCAAAGTAAAATGAGTTTGAAAGGCAGGCCCTTATTTCGTTAGCAGGGATAATTTTACGAACTCTGCCATACTGAATGCGGATGGCCGCATGGCCGGGATAGATTGGATGGACAACAACCTTCCCGAGAGAACGACCGAAACGTAAATTATCAAGCGTCTGTTCAGCAATTGAATGGTATAGCAAAAGGACGATCAACCAGATAAGCGGAGTAAGCTATAGACCCGAACTGAAGAGGAGCGCAGAACAACTTGCTCGGCGTTTCCACTAATGGGCAATAAAATTGTACTGATTACGGGTAATATACCGGAAAACCAGAAAGGACAGTTGATGTACCTGATGCACAAACTTTCCTGTTTCGCCATCCGGTTTACCGGGAGGGCCGTGCCTTACCAATAGAAGAAGTCGTTGCCCGACAATAGCCGGAGCCCATGGCTATAACCGGACAATTTCCCCAACCTCAGGCAACACCAGCCGGCTGCCGAATGCGTTATTCTCCTTCAACTGCCCGATCAGGCGGGCGGGCTCCAGCAAGGGTTCGTCGGAAAGGTCAAACGTACCGAAGTGCATGGGCAGCAGATTTTTAGGTTGCAGATCATTGCTTGCCCGGGCAGCTTCTTCCGGATGCATATGCGAAGGGCCCATAAACCACCGCGGCGCAAAAGCCCCGATTCCGGCAAGGTAGTAGTCCACCTCACCGTAAAGTTCCCGTACCTTCTTCAGGTGACTGCCGTAGCCGCTGTCGCCGCCAAAGTAGATTTTCTTTCCGGCGGCCTGAATCATGAAAGCACCCCAAAGAGTCGCATTGGTATCAGTCAACCCCCGCCGCGACCAGTGCCGGGTGGGCAGGTAGCTTACCTGTACGCCGGGGGTATTGTACTGCTGGTACCATCCGGCGGCCTGAATCCTGCGGGAGCCGGTCCATTTTTCCAGCAGTTTATCGAGAGAAAGGCCGCAGAGCCAAACCGCCTCCGGATTTTGCCGGGCCAGCAACCTGATGCTGTCCTCGTCGCAGTGGTCACGGTGGTCGTGGGAGATGAGGATATAATCCAGTCCGGTAAGCTGTCCGGTTGCCAAAGACAACTCCGAATACCGTTTCATCAGGGGAGAAGGAGAGTCCAGCACCGGATCTATCAAAATCCGCTTGTTGGCCAGCGTGATCAGAAAAGTGGCGTGTCCCAGCCAAAGCAGGGAATTACCGGGTATTTCGGTCAGGGAGGCGTGTCTGGTTACTTCCAGCCGGCGGGTGTCGTTCTTTTTCTCTTCCTTCCACGGATTTCTGGTGGTTTGCCACTTGATCAGATCACCCAATTTTGGCCAGAATACAAATTCTTCATTCATGAATAAACCCTTCTGATCGAGTGGGGTGCCGGGGTAATCCTCCATACCTGAAATGGCAGAAAGTCTGGGGTTACGGGTGAAATTTGTTCTGGTGGGCATGTAGCTTTCGGACCGGTTGTACAGATAGAATGAAGAGGGTACAGCAAGCATAAGGCCGCCAGCTGATATCCGGGTGAGCAATTTTCTCCTTTTCATGGGTAAGCGTCATGGGTCCTGAGTCTGTTGAAACGTTGCCCGCGACGTAAGATTACGGCTTTTATTGATGCCCATGAGGCAGTTACCAGGCGGCCCCGCCAGCGGATAAAGGGCATATTTTAATGTTAAACAGTAAACTTCTAAAAACAATGGCAACTCCAGTAACAAAGAAAGCAGTAGCAGCAACTCCCGTAAAAAAAGCAGCAACCGTAGCCGCTAAACCGAAAGCAGCTCCTGCAAAAACAACCAAGAAGTAATCCTTCTGGTAATATAGGAAAAGCCGGCTCAGGGAGTCGGCTTTTTTGTTTGGTGCCGGCAAGATCCTTTGGGCCGGCTTTTCAGTTTTCGTCTTTCAGTATTTCTTTCACCCGGCCCACCTGCCCGTCTTCCAGCCTTACCTTGATCCCGTGGTGATGAGTGGGAGAAGAAGTCAGAATATCCTTCACAATGCCTTCGGTTAATCTCCCGGACCGCTGATCGGCTTTAAGCACAATGTGGACCCGGATGCCGGGCCGGATGTCGCTACGTCTGGTTCCATCCATTTTAGAGTCTGGTGAAAGGATTAAAAATAGAATTTACTGCTTTGGTTTACTCTCAGGTAGTCCAGGCGTGGACGCCTGAACCAGGACAACAATACCCTTTTTTGAGAAAGTCCTGAAGGATTAGAAATAGAATTTGCCAGTTGGGGTTAACGGCGAAGAAATCCCGGTAGCCTGATTTCAGGAAAGTAACTCGCCACAAAGATTCTTCCTTCACCGGAATAACCACAAAGGAGTAGAGAGCAGGTACCCCCTGTACCAGCTTAAAATGTAAAATTCAGGGATTTGCCAGATATAATCCTACCTACCGAAAGGACGAATTACGTTTCCCTGATTGTAAACCTGATCGGAGAGGGCCCTGATTCACACAGGTTATCAGAAGTCCGTTTTCGGCTCTTTCAGGTCCAGATCACGTATCCAGATGTTGCGGTAAAGCACGTTGTGACCTTCCGCCTGCAGCTTCAGTCCGCCGGGTGTGTCGGTAATGCCCTTGCCACCGTCGTTGCCGCCATCGATGCCAGAATTCGGTCCACCCCATACTTGGCTGACCGGCTGGTTCCGGTGCACTTTTTTCCCATTGAAGTACATCGTGACCATTGCTTTTTCGGTGCGTTTGCCGCCCTCAAACCGGGCTGCCCGGAAAACAATATCGTACGCATTCCACTTGCCGATGCCGTTGTAGGCGTGGTAGGGTGACTCCGTTTCGTTGATCACCGCACCCATTCCATGACTGGTAGAGTCGCCGTCCAGCACCTGGATTTCGTAGCGGTTTTGCAGGTAAACGCCGCTGTTGCCGCCCGGCTCCGGAATCAGAAATTCGATGTGCAGCCGGAAGTCACGGCATTTTTTCTTTGTTATAATGTCGGCTGCTCCGTACTTGCCGCCAGCCCCGGCTGGATCATTTGTGTTAAGGACAGTTCCTTTGTCAACGGGGTCTTTTACAATCATCCATTTAATCGGTGGATTGGCGGCAAGACGGGGACCTTCCCAGTAAATCCACTTTTCGTCGAGCATCCGGCGGCTGCCGTCAAAAAGGACTTCGGCATTCCTGGGTGCTTTGGTGCCTACCCCTACCTGTGCGCTTGCGCAGGTGATCATGGAGAGTGCCGTCAAAATGGCTAAAAAGCAAAAGGAAGTATTCTTCAGGTTTCGGGTAAGGATCTGGCTCGTTGGTGCAGGCATAGGGTCAGGAGTTGTCGGGCTAAAATATATGCCTGGCAGTATAGCAAATATTTGCCTCATTCGCGGAGAATTCTGAGGTATAAGATTTTTCCCGCGGACTTGCCAGCCGGCAGGTCTGCGCCGATTACCAAAAAAGAAAGGCGGAAAAATTCCCGCCTCCCGCAACACCAGGATTGCACTGAATCACTTTCCCGCCGGCAACTGAAAATTGTACGTTTTACCGGCAGGCACCACGAAACGGTACGTGTAATCGTCCTTCGAATCAAATTTGATCCAGGGATTATACGTTTTGAGAACCTTGTAATTGATCTTATTTTCCTGCGCAAACCGGGCAATGTTGTCAATGGTGCTGCTTACGGCCACCGAACGGCTTTTCAGCGGTGCGTAATAATCTTTTGACTGCAGATAAAAACCGTATTTCTCCGGATTTTCGATGATCAGCTTCATGGCCAGCAGCCGGAAAACGTAACGGGCGGTTTCGGAAGTGAGGTACAGGTCGTAGTAGGTATCAACGTTCTGGTAATTTTTTACCCGCTTCAGCGTAGGCTTGCCAAGATTGTAAGCAGCGGCGGCAAGGGTCCAGTTACGGAATTCGTTGTAGTTTTCCTTGATGTGCCTGCACGCTGCCTGCGTAGACAGGATCGGGTCGCGCCGCTGATCCACGTACGCCGACATTTCGAGATGGAGGGCCCGGGCCACTGGGTCAGTAAACTGCCAGAATCCGTGAGCCTTGCCCGAATCCGCATAAGGTTCCAGTTCGCTTTCGATTACGGCGAGGTAGAAAAAATCAAGAGGCACACCATTTTGGGTCAGCACTGGCTCAAACATTCCCCGCCAGCGGGCCACCCGCTTCAAAATGATCAGCGTCGTGGAGTGCCGGTAGCAGGCAACAATCAGTTCCCGTTCCAGTCGTTCGCGTACTTCGGGGTCGTTGAGCGGCACCGGTTCACCCGCAAAACTAAGGGCATCGGGAAGTACAATTGGCGTTACCCGCTGCGAAACGGCCTGCCCCTGAGCAGACTGTGCATTTACTGCCAGGTAGCCGGCCATTGATATGAACAGCAATAAGAAATGACGAGTAAATTTCATAGAAGTATCCAAAAAATGAGGGGAAGGTGGCTAAGAATACCTGATTTGCAATTTTACTTAAAAAATGCCGCCCTTCAGGCCGGTTACCTTCACCAGTTGGTGCGGCTGATGTAAGCTATCTCTGCCTTTATAACCAGGAAACGGTCAGGTGCGGAAGGTTTGTGAGACTGGTTTTCTGAAAACGTCGCTGTTATCCAACAGTTTCCCATGCCAGTTTAAGAATGATACCTGATACCACCACCAAAAACAGGACCCGCACGAAGCCACTGCCCCGGGCCACGGCCAGTTTTGCACCGGCAAAAGAGCCAATCACGCTGCACGCGGCCATTGGGAGGGCCACCCGGTAGAGGATATGGTCCGTAGCGGCGAAGTAGAGCAGCGCCGACAGATTCGTGGCAAGATTGACCGTTTTTGCGGCAGCCGATGCCGAAAGAAAGTTGAACCCGAACAGTCCTATGAAAGCAAAGATCAGGAAGCTGCCCGTGCCGGGACCAAAGAACCCGTCGTAAAAACCAATGATGGTTCCAATCAGTATGGCATATATTTTTTCGGGAACAGGAGAAAGATGCGGGGCGTGGATACTGCCTAAATCTTTTTTCAGGAGCGTATACATGAAGACTCCGGCCAGCAGCACCAGAATGGTCGGCCGGAGCAAAGCCGGGTTGAGCAGGGTAACTGCTCTTGCCCCCAGAAAGGAAAAGACCAATGCTGTCAGGGCCGCCGGCAACACGGCCTTCCATGGAACAGCCACGTTGCGGGCATACCGGAAAATAGCCATTGAAGTGCCAGCAAAGGAAGAAACCTTGCCCGTGCCCAGCAGGGTCGGCACCGGCGTATCGGGCAGGATAATCAGCAGAGCCGGTAACTGGATTAACCCGCCACCACCCACAATTGAATCAATAAATCCCGCCAGGAAGGCAAAAAAGCAGAGATAGATGATTTCCAAAGGTTAAATGGCTGGATGGTTATATGGCTACATGGTTGATTGCTGCATTGTTCAATTGCTGCACGGCTACAGGGTAAGATTCTCTCTTCAGGAGTTACACGAATCAGACAGCCGCTTAACCATTCAACCATATAGCCATATAACAATTCAGCCATTCAATCATCTACTCCGCATAAAGCAGGTATTTCTTACGGGTCTCACCGTAGGCGTCCAGATCAGCCTGCCACGTCTTGCGGATTTCGGCTTCACTCAGGCCGGCGGCAATCTGCCTGCGCAGTTCGTCGGTGCCGGCCAGTTTGTCGAAGAAGCTGTTGTAGAACTTTTCGGGGTTGTCCGCCTTTTCGTAAAAATCAATGACGTAGCGCAGCGTGAAGCTGTTCAGCGGTTCATTGCGCAGGTCGAGACCATAGCACAACTGCCCCTGAAGGGGAGGGTTTTTGGCTCCCGGCGTCGGAACCGGTGTGAAGGTGAAGCTGCCAAACCGGGGGTTAGGACCACCAATTACCTGAAAGGGGTAGGGTGTGCCCCGGCCTACACTTACCGGGGCGGCTTCAAAGAAGCAGATGGAAGGATACAGCCGGACCGAAGCCTCGTTGGGCAGGTTGGGAGAGGGACGTACCGGCACCACATATTTAGTCTTGTGCGTGTAATTGCCTGCCTTCACTACCTGCAGCTCACATTTGGCTTTGTTTGGCAGCCAGCCCTCTCCATTGATCATATTGGCCAGTTCGCCCACCGTAAGACCATGAACCACCGGGATCGGGTGCATGCCCACAAAGGACTTGAACTGCGGCTTCAGTACCGGTCCGTCGAAGTAATGGCCGTTGGGATTGGGGCGGTCCAGCACGACCAGTTTCTTGCCGTTTTCGGCGCAGGCTTCCATCACGTAATGCATCGTGCTGATGTAGGTATAAAACCGGGCTCCTACGTCCTGAATGTCAAAAACCACCACATCCACGTCCTTCAGCTGCCCGGCGGTGGGCTTTTTGTTGCTGCCGTAGAGGGAAATAAGCGGCAGGCCGGTTTTGCGGTCCGTGGAATTGCTGACGTGTTCGCCGGCATCGGCTTCTCCTCGGAAACCGTGCTCAGGCGCAAAAATTTTTTTCACGGCAATGCCACCGGACAGCAGCGTATCCACCAGGTGCGTATTGCCCACCATAGACGTATGGTTTACCACCATGGCTACCCGTTTGCCTTTCAGGGCGGGCAGGTAAGTATTCATTTGTTCAGCACCCATTACCGGCCGAGGAACGTCAGACTGTCCCGTCTGGCCGGCGGTGGTTGCGGGCGGGTGGACTCTGGCGGTGGAAGCCGTTGCTTCCGCTGATACGGGGGCCGTGGCTGCATAGGATGGAACTGTTTTCCGGGATACGGGTTTAGGCGTGCAAGCCAGCAAAAGCAGCGGAATCAGAAATAAAAAACAGAATGAATTAAAGCGCATTTTTCTACGGATGAGTCTGCTAAGTTATCATTTCACCAAAATATGAAAGGCACGCTGCCAACTTTTTTATGAAGGCCGGGCGGGGATTCATGTACAATTTACCTGCCGAAATGGGAGGGTGTTTTGTGCTTTACGCAGTTTATTGGTTAATTTGGCGTCACAATGACCGGAAAAGGCCGGATATTGAGAATCCAATACCTCCAAACCTAACCGCTAACGTTTACATGAACATTCACGAATACCAGGGCAAGGATATCCTGAAGAGTTACGGAGTCCGCATTCAGGAGGGCATCGTCGCGAATACACCCGAGGAAGCCGTAGAAGCAGCCCGCCAGCTGCACGAGCAGACCGGCACCAAATTCTACGTGGTAAAGGCGCAGATTCACGCCGGTGGCCGGGGCAAGGGCGGTGGAGTGAAGGTGGCCAAAAGCTTTGAAGAGGTGCGCGACCTGTCCAAGCGTATTCTGGGGATGCAGCTCATTACCCACCAGACGGGTCCCGAAGGCAAAAAGGTGAACAAAATATTGATTGCGCAGGATGTTTATTATCCGGGCCCATCCGAACCGAAGGAATTTTACCTCGGCATTCTGCTCGACCGGGGTAAGGGACGGAATGTGATCATGGCGTCTACTGAAGGAGGAATGGATATTGAGGAAGTAGCCGAACATTCACCCGAGAAAATCATCAAGGAATGGGTTGATCCGATGGTCGGCCTGCAACCTTTCCAGGCCCGTAAACTTGCTTTTAACCTCGGCCTGGAAGGAGAAGCCCATAAAGAAATGGTACGTTTCATTCAGGCGCTTTACCGGGCTTACGTGGAAACTGATTCTTCCATGTTTGAGATCAATCCGGTGCTGAAAACCTCCGACAACAAGATTCTGGCCGTGGATGCGAAGGTTAACCTGGACGAAAACGCGTTGTACCGCCACACCAACTACGCCGATCTGCGCGACATTACCGAAGAAGATCCCCTGGAAGTAGAGGCCAGCAGATCAGGTCTGAACTACGTGAAACTGGACGGTAACGTAGGCTGTATGGTAAACGGTGCCGGTCTGGCCATGGCCACCATGGACATCATCAAACTTTCGGGAGGTGAGCCGGCCAACTTCCTCGATGTGGGTGGCGGTGCCAATGCCCAGACGGTGGAAGCCGGTTTCCGGATCATTCTGAAAGATCCGAACGTAAAAGCCATTCTGATCAATATTTTCGGGGGCATCGTGCGCTGCGACCGGGTAGCCAACGGCGTGGTAGAAGCCTACAAGAAGATCGGCGACATCAAAGTGCCGATCATTGTGCGTCTGCAGGGAACCAACGCCGAGGAAGGTGCCCGCATCATTGACGAATCCGGCCTGAAGGTTTACTCAGCCGTATTGCTGAAGGACGCCGCCGCCCGCGTAACCGAAGTGCTGAACATGGTAAAATAACTATGGAAAACGGGAGACCGGAATCGTAACCGGCAGCAGGCTGTAGCAAACTTTAATTGCCCGATGCCGGAACCACAACACAAATATCAGACAGAAGTAAAAAGCCCACGGATGGAAACACCTGTGGGCTTTTTACTATCAGGCAGCTGATCCTGATTTTCTCCTTCCGGTCTCCGGTTTCCCTTTATCCGGACTCTCCTTCATAGCTTTTTCAACAGTTCCGAAGCTTCCTGATAATGAGGGTGGCTGGTATCGCTGACCACCGACTGCAACTGTTCTTTTGCTTCTTTTCGCTCTCCATCCTGCAGGTAAGCCAGAGCCAGATACCATTGTGCCTCCTTGTAATACGGATGCAGCGGATCAGCCAGAATTAATTCAAAGGAGTGAATGGCTTCGGGAGCCTGATCCAGTGCCAGTGAAGCATTCCCTTTAAAGAACAGGGTGGTGTCTTCGGAGGAGCCTTCACCCAGCAAACGCTCCAGAATGGGCAGTGCCTGGGCGTAGTCACGCTGCTGGTATTCGCGCATGGCCTGAGACAATGGATCACCGGCCGGCACATTTACGCCCTGGTAAGGCTTGAAGTAGGCAACAAAGAGCTTGTCGGCTTTGCGGTTTTGATTGAGTACCAGGTACAACGGGATGAGTAACAGCACAATGGCCGCCGCAGCCCAGTAAAAACGCTGGCGGGTAGCGTCGTCGAACCGGAGTACCTGGGCCGGGGGATGATACTTCTCCATCTTCTGGTCAGTATCGGCCAGCATGGTCAACATTCTGCTCCGGCCGGCGGATTGCAGCCCGAGGCGAAGCTGACGGTGCAGGGCAACTTCCTCCGCCAGACCGGGCTCAGTCTGTAATCGTTGCTCGAGCCGGGCCTGTTCGTCCGGGGTCAATTCATTGTCCAGATACCGTTCAATGAGTTCCGTTTCCAAAGGAGTGTCTTTCATAAAATATACGCTGTCTTTTGTAGGGTGTGGTTGGATAGGTAAATTGTTAAATTGTTGTATGGCTGGATGACCGGCACGATCCTTCAGAAACAAACAATTCAACAATTAAACAATGCAACCATATAACCATTCAGCATAAACATCCAGTTAACTTTTTACTTCTTTCTGCCGGGCGAATATCTTTTTCAGCCGGGTCAGGCACTTGTATTTCTGCGTTTTAGCTGAGTCATTTCCTTTATAATTCAGCGCCTCGGCAATCTGGTCAATGCCGTAGTTCTTGTAGTAGTACATGTCCAGCACCGTGCGGCAGGGCTCGCCCAGTTCGTTCAGCGCAACTTCCAGTATTTTAAACAACTCTTCTTTGTCTTCCGGTGAATCAGCCGGCAACGGTTCGTAACGGAAATTTTCCTGCAGCTTCTGCGCTTTCCGCTGGGAAGCCAGTTCCTCCATGATCTTATTTTTCCCGATGCCGAACAGATACGTTTTCGCTGAGCTTTGCAGGTGGGTGAGTTTGCCGCTGCGGATGTTCTCGTAAAAAATCACCACTGCCATCTGGTACACATCCCGGGCAATCTCTTCCGTGATTCCGTAATTACGCACAGCCCAGTAGATAAAATCATTCCGGTAGGCCCGGTAAATCTCCGTCACCGGCTGTTCATCGCCGTTCCGGATGCGGGCAATTACGTTCTGGTCGGCCATAAGTTGTAGTGCAGGTTAATGGGATGGAGGTGCAGAAGTAACCTTTTTATCTGCGCAAAAATACAAATATCCCGTTCCGGGGGTACTATTTATCGGTGCGGCAATTTTTCCGGAAGGATAATCGGGAGGAAACATTGGCGTAATAAGGTTTGGGTAGCTTTGTGGTCCTATAATTTTCACAATTCACTATTCAACGTAATTTCTAATGAAAAAGAGTTTACTTTTTTTGCTTCTGGTGCTGCTGATTCCGGCGATCAATTCTCAGGCCCAGGTAGTAATCAGCCAGGTGTACGGCGGAGGCGGAAACAGCGGCGCAACCTTTACCAATGATTTTATTGAATTGTTTAATGCCGGCAATGCGCCAGCCTCTTTGTCGGGGTTGTCGCTTCAGTACGCCAGCGCCACCGGAACGGGAAATTTTGGTTTCATAACGGTACTGCCGGCTGTTTCCTTAGAGCCCGGGAGATACTATCTAGTGCAGCAGTCAGGAGGTGCAACCGGAAGTCCCCTGCCCACTCCTGATGCCACTGGTACTATGGCTATGTCGGCAACTGCCGGTAAAATAGTTTTGGTGACCGGAACTACCTCTCTTGGCTGCAACGGTGGATCAACCCCTTGCAATGCTGATGCAGTTAGCCGGATTATTGATTTAGTAGGTTACGGTAGAGGCACCACCGGTGCTAATTACTTTGAAGGGTCCGGGCCCGCACCAACAATAAGTGCAACATCAGCAGCCTTTAGAGTAGCCAACGGCTGCACTGACTCCGGTAACAACGCAACTGACTTTGCTGCCGGCGCGCCTGCTCCTCGTAACAATCAGACAGCGGCTAATCCTTGTTCTCCTATCAGCGTAATGCTTTCCATCAATGATGTAACCATTACGGAAGGAAATACCGGTACCGCTACTGCAACATTTTCCGTTACACTCTCCCAGCCTGCTTTGGCGGGTGGGGTTACTTTTGATGTCGCCACGGCGGATAATACAGCTGCTGCCGGAAGTGATTACGTAGCCAAAAGCTTGACTGGCCAGACTATCCCTGCCGGAAGTATGTTTTATGCATTTAACATTATTATAAACGGAGATCAGGAGAGTGAACCGGACGAAACTTTTTTTGTCAATGTCACAAATGTTACCGGGGCTGCGGTAGCTGACGGACAAGGCACCGGGACTATAAAAAATGATGATGATGCCCCCATTACCCCTATTTACACCATTCAAGGCAGCGGCCCCGCAAGTCCGCTGGTGGGTCAGATAGTAACAACCTCGGGTGTAGTAAATGGCGATTATCAGGGAAGCAGCAGTTTGAATGGCTTTTTCATTCAGGATGCAACCGGAGATGGAAACACGGCTACCTCGGATGGGATATTTGTGTTCAGCAATACCCCCGTGAGTGTGGGGCAAATCGTGCGGGTAACCGGTACGGTAAGAGAAGTGTTTTCTCAAACCCAGATCGGCAATACCGGCGACAGTACCGTTGTTGCCGTGCAGCCCGGTGCCGCGACCCTTACGCCCACAGTTGTAAGTCTGCCAGTATCTTCGACAGCCCAGCTGGAGCAATACGAAGGAATGCTGGTAACCTTTCCGCAGGTGCTGACTGTATCGCAGAACTTCACCTTGGCCCGTTTCGGGGAAGTATGGCTTTCGGCGGACCTGGATTATCCCTTCAACGAAATGGATGGCCGCCTGTACAACCCGACCAACTTCATCGACCCCACTGATAATCCGGCTTCGGGGGTAGCCAATGCCGCCGTGGCAGCGCAGCAGGACCTGCACAACCGGGCTTCCATCCTGCGCGATGACGGTCGCTCCGTACAAAACCCGGCTACCGTGCCTTACCTCGGTCCGGACAACACCCTGCGCGCCTTACCTCGGTCCGGACAACACCCTGCGCGTGGGCAGCACGGTGAACAACCTGACCGGTGTTCTGGGCTACGGGTTCAGCGCCTACCGGATTCAGCCAACCCAAGCACCCGCCTTTACCTATGCTCCCCGACCCGTTACGCCGCCTTCCACCGGCAGTGCCAATCTGAAGATTGCCAGCTTTAACGTATTGAACTACTTTAACGGCGACGGTAACGATGGAGGCTTTCCAACTTCCCGTGGAGCGGATAACCTTAATGAATTTAAGCGTCAGCGGGCCAAAATCATTGCTGCCCTGAAAGCACTGGATGCCGACGTAGTAGGTTTGATCGAAATGGAAAACGACGGTGACGGCGCTAATTCCGCCATTGCTGATCTGGTCCGGGGACTGAACGAGGCTACTGCCCCCGGCACATACGACTATATCCGCGATGCCGCTAACGGCGGTAGAGGAACCGACGCTATTAAGGTAGCTTTCATCTACAAACCAGGCAAGGTTACGCCGGTTGGTTCGCCGCTGGCCGACCTTGCAGCTGTGCACAACCGTCCGCCACTGGCCCAGACTTTCCGCCTGAAGGGCAACGGTGAAATAGTAACTGCGGTCATCAATCACTTCAAATCCAAGGGCGGAACCGGCCTCAAGGCCGACGCGGACCAAGGAGACGGCCAGGGAGCTTTCAATGCAACCAGGGTGAAGCAAGCCGAAGCTTTGGTGAACTTTATCAACAGCACTGTTATTCCGGCCGCCAATGATCACGATGTAATCATTCTGGGTGACCTGAATGCCTACTTTGAAGAAGACCCCATAGACGTACTCCGCGCCGCCGGATTCATCAGCCTGTTTGGCCCCGAAAGCTACTCGTACGTGTTTAACGGTCAGTCGGGTTCCCTTGATCACGCGCTGGTAACGCCCAGCCTCCTGGATCAGTTTACAGCCGGTGGCAAGTGGCACATCAACGCCGACGAACCGATTTTCCTTGATTATAACTTGGAATTTAAGGCGGGGAACCGGGGCAACACTCCGGACTTGTACGAACCCACCCCCTTCCGCTCCTCCGACCACGATCCGGTACTGGTGGGTCTGAGACTACAGAATCCGGTAATCAGCTTTGTAAAAGAAGCTGACCAGATTGGGGAAAAGTCTGGTGAATATGTGGTTCAGGTACAGCTTTCCAAACCCAAGCAGCGGGATGAGGAAGTACTCGTAAGTATCACTACCACCGCACAATATGGGCTCAATGGCAAGGGTGATTACATTACGATGCCCGACGGCTCAGCCGGAAGTTTCAAACTTACCATACCAGCCGGCCAAACGACTGCTTCCTTTACGGTAATTCCGGATAAGAATGCTGCCAAAAAGAGAGAGCCGTTTACCATTTCTTTCACACTCAGCAACCAGACCGGCGGGCTGGATGTCGGGCAACCGGCCACTTTTGACCTCCAGATTTTTGATGACCAAGATGGATTGGCGCTGGGTCAGTACGCAGTCTGGCCGAATCCTACTACCGGACCCATTACCCTCAGCCGAAATGCCGAGGATTACCTGACGGATCAGGTAAAGGTAACGCTGCGTTCGGATATTGGCGAAATCCTTTACTCTGGTAGTGGTTTCCTGCCTGTTTTGAGTTACCAGTTGAGCAGCCGGCTGCAGAGCGGCAGAGCCGGGTTCTACCTGGTGGAAGTAGAAGCCAACGGCACCCTCACTCAAATCAGGGTACTGAAGCAGTAAACTTCAGACCTCAAGTAATGCTTGAAACAAAAATTCCGGACACATTGTCTGGAATTTTTGTTTTTACCCGGAACGTATCTACCTTAAAAGGCAACTCCCATACTTCCGATGCATCCCTTCATCACCGCTCAACACCTTGCCGAAGCCCTTACCTATCCGCAATACCGTACGATGATTGACAGACTGGCGACTGAAGGCACAACCACCGGCCCATTGCAGAAGCCTGCTTTGATTCAGTACACTTCCCTCAACGTAGTGCGGATGAACCGGCTGGATAAAACCGTGACGTTAAGTGAGGGATTACGGCAGCAACTGGATGCGCTGGGAGAGCCGCTGCTCTGGGTGGTGCTCACGGAGGCGTGGTGCCCTGATTCGGCGCAATGCATTCCGGTGATGGCCAAAATAGAAGAATATTCTCCTCATATTTCTCTGAGGCTGCTTCTGCGCGACGAAAATCCGGACCTGATGGACGCTTATCTCACCAACGGGGGCCGTTCGATCCCGAAGCTGATCTGCATGAAGGCGGATTCTGGCAAAGAACTTGGTACCTGGGGGCCGCGTCCTGTCCCGTTGCAGGAAATGGTGATGCAATACTACAAGGACCCGCAGGGAGTGAGTCACGACGATTTTCTGGCGCAGGTTCAGCTCTGGTACGCCAGAGATAAAACGGTAAGTCTGCAACAGGAACTCCAAACGCTGATCCGGAAGTGGAGTGCGGAATGAAGGCTTTGAGTAGCCGCGCGATTGAAAATTGTGAATTTCAATGAGTGTATCAATTAACTGACTATCAAAAACATACAATAAAATTGCTAATTTCAGAAACACCCGATTCATGCTGCCCGCCTGCTTAAAACCGGCAGGGGCAGGACAGGAGCGTTTGAGGTGATGAAAAAGGCAGGTAATTACCCTTTCAATCAGTAAAATTCTTCATTCTCTATTTCATACCCCTTATGGCCAGAACTGCCCTGCTGCTTGGTGCCACCGGACTGGTAGGCGGCGAATTGTTGTCACTGTTGCTGGCAGATCAGGAGTACGGGCAGGTAACCGTGCTGGTCCGGCGAAACCTTCCTGTTACTCACCCAAAGTTGGTGCAGCGTGTGGTAAACTTCGACCAGTTAACCGATGCCGCTGACGCCTTCCGGGCCGACGAGGTGTTTTGCTGCCTTGGTACCACCATCAAAAAAGCCGGTTCGCAGGAAGCTTTCCGGAAGGTAGATTATACCTATCCGCTGGAAAGCGCCAGGCTTGCTGCCGCCGGGGGAGCCGGTAAATTTCTGCTCATTACCTCTTTGGGAGCCGATGCAAAGTCCCCGGTTTTTTACAGCCGGGTCAAAGGGGAGGTAGAGGAGGCCATTGCCCGGCTACCCCTGAAAACCTTTCTGATTTTCCGCCCCTCTTTTCTGTTTGGCAACCGTCAGGAGTTCCGGCTGGGCGAGAAGCTGGGCATATTGATCTGGAAGCCACTGGGCCTGCTAATGATGGGACCGTTCAGGAAGTACCGGGGCATTCAGGCCCGTACCGTAGCTGCGGCCATGCTCCGCAAAGCCAAAGAAAACCTGACCGGAAGACACCAGTACAACTCTGATCAGATTCAAAAGACTGGAAGTTGAATGGCTATATGGTTAAATTGCTTAATTGCTGCATTGTTAAATTGTTGCATTGCTTGATTGTCAACTTGTCTGCTCTGAAGGATCATGCTGGTCAGACAGCCATATAACAATTAAACAATGTAACAATCACTTCATCCAGTTTGCCGGGTCGTGGCGCCACTCACGGAGGGAGAAAAGCTGTTCGGGCGTGATCAGGCTGGTGCCCATTGCTTCCTCCAGCAGGTGGTTGTAGTCGCTGAGGCAGAACAGCGGAACCTTCTTTGCGGCAAAGCTTTGGTCGGCTACGTCAAAGCCATAAGTGAAAATGGCCGCCATGCCCAGCACGTCGCAATCCGCGCCACGGAGGGCATCCACTACTTTCAATGAACTGCCGCCGGTGGAAATCAGGTCTTCCAGCACCACAATCCGCTGCCGGGGCAAAGTTTTCCCCTCAATCATATTGGTCATGCCGTGCTCTTTAGGCCTGGAGCGGACGTACAGAAAAGGCAGGCCGAGCACATCGGCTACCAGTGCCCCTTGCGGAATACCCGCCGTGGCTACCCCGGCAATGGCTTCGGCGGAAGGAAAATGCTGCCGGATGCTATCCGCAAGGGCATTTTTGAGGTAGGTACGTACGGCCGGATAAGAAAGAGCAAGTCGGTTGTCGCAATAAATCGGGGAGTGCCAGCCTGAACTCCACGTAAAGGGAGGATCGGTGCGGAGCTGAATGGCACCAATTTTCAGAAGGGCGGCGGCAACCCGGCGGGGTGTGCTCAAAGGGGCGTTGGAATCGGTCATGCTGCGAAAATAAACATCTGTTTACTCAGGGCAAAGGATCAGCCAATGAAACGCTGTCCCTCCGGTACCCGTTTGTACAGGTGAACTATTTTGGGTTGTTTTGTAAGGCCTGGAGAAGAGGTTATTCGCGCCAGAGTTTAAATATTCCTTATCCATGCTTTCCCCCTTCTTTTCTGCATGAATCTTTTTGTGAATGATAAGCCCGTCCGGATTGTGAAGATGGAAGATTTTGAATCTTCCCACGATCAGTTTCACCTGATCATCGACGGGCAGGAGCCGGATGTCCGGGCGTCGGACCTCACCGGCGATGTAGCCGTCAGCAATCCTTCGGTGGTGCTGCTCTATAAACTGTTTGGAATGCTGCGCGGGAAGAAGCTGCGAAAACTCAATACACTCACGCTGGCGGCACCCAGCAGGAAGATCCTTGCCACTGTAATCAAGGAACAGTATAACATCATTGAAGCGGCGGGTGGCATTGTTACCAACGGCGATAAGATTTTGCTGATTCACCGCCTTGGCAAGTGGGATTTTCCGAAAGGCAAGCTGGACAAAGGGGAGAAATTCAAGGATGCTGCCGCACGGGAAGTAGAGGAGGAGTGCAGCATAAAAGTGAAGCTGGAAGGAAAAATCTGCTCCACCTGGCACACTTACACCCAAAACCGGAAGGGAATCCTGAAGCAGACCAAATGGTACGCCATGACCTGCCTCGACGACAGCCGCATGAAACCGCAGGCTGAGGAAGACATTGATCAGCTTGTATGGGCTGATCCCCGGCAGGCTGCCAGTCTGGTAGCCACTTCGTACCGGTCCATTCAGTTTGTATACGAGAGGTTTGCCGGGCATTATCACCTTTCGCCGGATCATTCAGGCGAAGATGACTGACTGGTCAGGCTTTGCCGGCCGGAGGAAAAATTGCGGGAAAATTTTACCTGTCACCTGACCGCTACTGTTGTGTCTGCAGATCCTGATTACCGTCCTGTCAGCTACTCCCGCACTACGCTTACGGAGCTGATGATTCCTGCCTACGCCAATTTTGGCGGCAAAATTCACGGCGGCATCCTGCTTTCGCTGATGGATAAGGTTGCCTACGTATGCGCCTCACGGCATTCCGGGCTTTACTGCGTTACCGTTTCGGTAGAAGGCGTGGATTTCCGGCAGCCGGTGGAGGTAGGTGATCTGGTGTCGCTCCGCGCCTCTGTAAACTACGTGGGGCGCAGTTCGCTGGTAACCGGCATCCACGTAGAAGCTGAAAACGTAAAGACCGGCAAAATCAAGCATACCAACACCTCGTATTTTACGATGGTTGCCAAGAACGACGATGGCACCAACGCCCAGGTGCAGGTCTGGTGCTGGAAAGCCGCGACGATGTGCGGCGCTTTCTGGAGGCCATCCGGCGGAAGGAACTGAAAAAGACTACAGCCGGGAACTGGACAACATTAAAACCTCCCTCTCCGTTGAGCAGGACCTGCCGAAACTCCACGGCGAGAGATGCCGGGTAGCGTGGCAGTAAAAACCCGGCTGATGATCACCCCTGTTTCTTTATACCCAAAAGCATAAAATCACGTATACAAGGGTTCACAGACCTGCCTGTACAAGCAGCTCAGGCAGTGAACTTTTTTGATGCCTTGTATTTTTAACTAAACCGGAATAGCTATGGATATGAACAGAAAATCTGACAACCGGACCGGCATGCACCGCAATTTTTCGATGTCCGGTTCCGGAACGCGGGGAAGCGAAATGGGCCGGGGCCGCATCGGTGCCGAAGAAGACGACATCCGGACTGAACATACCACCGGAGAAGAAGCCGGTGATGACACCCGTACCATCAACGACTGGCGGCGGAAGCGCTGGAAAACGGTAAGCAGATACTCGATACCGGCACCGGGGTCGGCCCGGCGCGGCAACCGGGCCGGAATGGAGGATAACGATGAGGGTACTATCATAGAAGGATAGTCACTCCCGGAAAGCAAAAAACCGAATCCTTCAGAAGATTCGGTTTTTTGCTTTATTCGTCTGATAACCAATAGCTGCTCTTACACCCGACTTGCCGGTGAAGGCACCAGGTTAAGCTAAATACGGAAGCAGCAGCTTCATGGCAATGTTGTTTTCGCGGAGTTTGCGCAATGCGTTCTCCTTGATTTGTCTTGCTCTTTCGCGGGTGAGGCCGAGGTCTTCGGCAATGTCGTCCAGCGAGAGGCTGTAATCGCAGCCGATGCCGAAGAAACGCTTCAGCACTTCCTGCTCCCGGTCGGTTAAAGTAGAGAGCAACGGGACAATTCAACGCGCAGTGAATCTTTGCCGGCCAGTACGGTCTCAACCTGATCTGGCTCGTTGCTTTTCAGCACGTCGTAGAGTGAGCTTCATCGCCTTCTTCAAAAGGCGCATCGAGGGAAGACTGGCGGATGGCGGCCGTGTTGGCACTCTTGATGTCTTCCACCTTCACGCCCAGATACTCGGCCAGCTCATCGTGGGTGGGCTCGCGTTCAAAGCGCTGCTCAATTCTGGACACAGCCTGGGAGATCTTGGAAAGCTCCCCGATCTTGTTGGACGGAATCCTGACAATGCGCGAGTGCTCGTTGAGGGCCTCCATGATGGATTGCCTGATCCACCAGACGGCGTAGGAGATGAACTTGAAGCCTTTCGTCTCGTCAAACATTTTGGCAGCCTTGATCAGCCCCACGTTGCCCTCGTTGATCAGATCGTTGAGCGGCATGGAGCCGTGGTGGTACTGCTTGGCTACCGATACGACAAAGCGCAGATTGGCCCTTACCAGCCGCTCCAGCGCCTTCTGATCTCCCTGCTTGATCCGGCGGGCCAAGTCTACCTCCTCTTCGGGGTAAGCAGTGATTCTTTGGAAATCTCATTGAAATATTTTTCAATGGTGGCGCTGTCGCGATTGGTAATCTGGTTTGTGATTTTTAGTTGTCTCATTACTCAACATCTCCGGTTTATTCTTAAAACAAATATTTTCGATGCTATACAAACAGTTACAACCAATCTGGCATGTGATGTACCAACTTGGTTTTCAATTCAATACTGTTCTTTGGTAAAAGTAGCTCAGGCATTATATGGGGGAATCGTAGCAAATGCACTATAGCGTGAATCTTGGGGTGATACTTAAAACTAACCTTTATGCGAGGTTGCTTATGAATTGAATACAATCGGGGTAAATAAAAAGTTTGCAAAAGGCAAAAAAAAAGAAAAATTCTGACAGGAAGGCGCAAATTTTCTATTTACAGGCACGGCAGGCGGGGTTAAATTTAAAATTAACTGTTGTATAACGTTACAAAACCGCACTTAGTACATCCCATACGGTTTCTGCCAGAATTTTATGCCCTTCGGCGTTGGGATGCACCCGGTCGGGCAGACTCAGGTGCGGAACACCGCTACCCCTTTGAGCAGAAAAGGAATATACGCCATATTGTTCCGGCTGGCCACCTCCCCGAACAGGTTCCGGAAGGCAATGATCAGCGGGTCGGAGAGAAAGGCAAATCCTTGGGAATCATCAGATTGGAGATTTCCATTCCGGCCAGCACCAGCCTGCATTTTGGGTTCCGGTCCCGTACTTTGTCTATAATGGCTTGCAGATTGCCGGCAGTCTGGGTAGGTAAAATGCCCCGGGCAAGGTCATTGATGCCAAGTTCCAGCAGCAGTACGTCAATTGGCTGGTTCAGGTACAGGTCAATGCGGCTGACTCCACGGGCTGACGTATCCCCGTTTACCCCGCCGTTGATCACCTGATAGGGGAGTCTCTGGGCGGTGATCCGGTTTTGAATCAGTGCCGGATAAGCCTGCGAAGAGGCCAAACCGTAACCGGCCGTCAGGCTGTTGCCGAAGCAAAGGATGGTTTTTATTCGCGGAGGCATGAACAGTACAATTAAAAAGGAAGTTGTACGGATGAGGCAGCCTTTGAGTTGGGCGTATTTTTCTAACCTTTCCGGGTTACATTCCGGCCGCATCCGTAACCCGTATTTGCCGTTTATTGCTTATATGAAAGCTATCCTTTTTACAATTGCCTTCAGCCTGCTGCCGCAGCACTGCTTTGTTCAGCCAAATCCGGGTATTATGGAGAAAAATACTTTAACCGTGGAGGTGCACAGCCTCCGGAATGAAAAGGGCACCGTGCGGCTTACCCTTTCCAGTCAGCCGACGGCTTCCCGACAGAAGTATCGAAAGCCTTCCGGAAGGCCAGCGGAAAAGTCCGGAACGGTAATTGTACCCTTATGCTGGAAAATATGCCCCCGGGTGAATATGCCATTTCGCTGCTGCACGACGAAAACGACAACGAAAAAATGGATACCGGGCTGATGGGAATTCCGAAGGAGGGTTACGGTGCTTCCAACGATGCCAAAGTCACATTTGGCCCGCCAAAGTTTGCGGATGCCCGGTTTCCTCTTACTCAGAACCAGACTACGATCCGGATCAAAATGCGGTATATGTAGGGGGAGAAGGGAGAAACGATGGGGAAAAGTCAGAAGAGTAAGTCAGACCTTGCATGCTGGTTTGAACTGGTATCACAGTCAGGTGAGCATAAAACCCAAGGCTGCTTGTCTTACCGCTCCGCGGCCTTTCTGCCCCTTGATTCTTAGTCCTCACTTTCTACTCCCCGCGTTTCAGTCCTGTGCCTGTTTTCTGCCTGTTCACGCGTGAGTGCAGCCGGATGGCTGGCTTCATCGGGGACGGTGTTGAGAATGATCCGGAAGGTAGTTCCCTTGCCCTGCTCGGATTGCTTTACGTAAATTTTTCCCTTGTGGTAATTTTCAACTATACGTTTGGCTAGTGTCAGGCCGAGGCCCCATCCCCGTTTTTTGGTGCTGAAGCCGGGCTCGAATATCCGCTGAAGGTTTTGCTTGGCGATGCCCTTTCCCGTATCGGTGATGTCAATGACCAGTTTGTGCTGTTGCCCCTGACGAAGGTGAATCCGGATTTCACCCGAGCCGCTCATGGCGTCCACGGCGTTTTTGCATAGGTTTTCAATCACCCAGTCAAAAAGGTTACGGTTAATGAACACACCCGGCAGGTTCTCACTCTCTGTGGTTATGTAAATCTTCACTTTCTGAGAGATACGCCGCTGCAGATACACCACCATCCGCTGGATCATGGGCAGTACATTTTCTTCTTTCAGCGTTGGCACTGATCCGATGTTGGAAAACCGGGCCGTGATCATTTCGAGCCGCTCCACGTCCTTCTCCAGCTCAGGGATCACCTCGTCGTCCGCAAACCGGGGATCCGATTTGAAATATTCAATCCATGCCATCAGGGAGGAAAGCGGCGTACCCAGCTGGTGGGCAGTTTCCTTGGCGAGTCCGACCCACACCCGGTTCTGTTCGGCTTTGCGGGAGTAGCTGAAGGCCAGATAGCCAAGCAGCACGAAAACGCCGATCACACTCAGCTGAATATAAGGGTAATAGCGGAGTTGGGTGATCAGGTAGGAGTTGCTGTAGTAGATGTAGTTGGTTTCGCCGTAATTGACCACAATGGGTGGATGCTCCTCTTTCATCTTCCCCAGTTCGCGGCGCAGAATCTCCTGTTCGCGTTCCCGGGAGACCCCTTCCGGAATCTTCACGTTGCGGCTCGCCTGAATCTCCCCGGCGCTGTTGACCAGAATCACCGGAAAAATTTCATTGGCCCGGCTGATCTCCTGAAAAACAAAGTTTGTCTCCTCGCTGGTGTTTTCATTCACCAGAAACTGCTGTGATTTTACGAACAGTTCGATCTGCTGCCGCTCCCGCTGATCGAGCTGGCGCACCAGAAAATCAGTATAAAATACTGAGCAGCTACCGATCAGCAACGCAATCAGGAACACGATGACCTTGTACTGCGAATTGGCGGTATAGATATTGATGAAGGGCACGCTGCAACTTATTTTGAATGAATATAAATAACGAAAAAGTGATGAAAGGCAACTTTTAGGATGATTTTTGCTTTACTTATTAGGGAGATGGATGTTAATTTTGCAATAGAATACAATACTACAGCCATACAACTATGCATCAGCAATTTAAGGCTTTAAGTATATCATATAAAACGGCACCCGTACAGGTACGGGAGAGAATCTCGCTGGGTGAAGAGGACACCAGAAGTCTGCTTTCCCAGATCCGGAAGGTGCTTGATATACAGGAGCTATTGATTCTTTCCACGTGCAACCGTACTGAAGTTTATTACGCTGCTCCTGAAGACAAGAGCACTGATATCATCAAACTCATCTGTCTGCAAAAGGGTTTATCCGAGACCGAACAGTATGCGCCTTATTTTGAGCTTTTCACCAGTCACAACGAAGCAGTAACCCGTTTATTTGAAGTTTGCCTCGGTTTGCATTCGCAGGTGACCGGCGACATGCAGATTGCCAACCAGTCGAAGCAGGCCTACCAGTGGGCGGCAGATATGGGTCTTGCCGGTCCCTTCCTGCACCGGCTCATGCACGCCATCTTTTTCGCCAACAAGCGGGTGGTTCAGGAAACCAGTTTCCGGGATGGTGCCGCTTCGGTTTCATATGCCGCTGTTGAGTTGCTGGAAGAACTGACTGAAGGCATGCCATGCCCCAGCGTACTGGTGGTTGGCCTTGGTGAGGTCGGCGCTGACGTGTGCCGTAACCTTGCGGGTAAGCGTAACTTTTCCGTAACCCTCACCAACCGTACCGGCTCCAAAGCCGATGCCCTTGCTGCGGAGCATAACTTGTCGGTTCTGCCTTTTGAGAAGGTGTGGGAAGGCATGCCCCGCTACGATGTGGTGATCTGTTCGGTAGCCGCTGAAAAGCCATTCATCAGCCGGCAAGCCGTGCAGAAGATGAACATTTTGTCCTACAAATATTTCATTGACCTTTCCGTTCCACGCAGCGTTGAATCATCCGTAGACGAACTGCCCGGCGCACTGGTATACAATATTGACTACATTCAGGCAAAAGCTTCGGCTGCCCTGCAGAAGCGGATGGAGTCGGTGCCGCACGTACATGAGATCATTGCGCAGGCCATATTTGAGTTCAATGACTGGAGCCGGGAAACAGCCGTATCCCCGACCATCCACAAGCTGAAGAATGCCCTCGAGCAGATCCGGCAGGAAGAACTGGCCCGTCACCTGAAAGGCATGTCTGCCGCTGAAATGCTGAAGGTAGAACAGATCACGAAGGGGATGATGCAGAAGATCATCAAGTTGCCGGTGCTGCAACTGAAAGCCGCCTGCAAGCGCGGCGAAGCTGAAACCCTGATCGACGTGCTCAATGATCTTTTCGATCTGGAGAAACAGCCGGAAAGGACTGTATAAAGCATTGTAGTTATAAACACAAAGAGAAAGGTGGCTTTTGGGCCACCTTTCTCTTTGTGTTTATAACGGATAAAAACAGGACAGAAATTCATTTTTCCGGTCTCCCGTCACCTCTTCTCCGGCTAATAACTGCTTCCCGAGCCGCCACCGCCAAATTGCCCGCCGCCAAATGCGTTTTCCCCAACCGGGGCAGCCTGAGCAGGCGCAGCAAAGGTCTGGTTGATGACCAGCGTTTCCAGTTCCAGTCCCTCTTCCTCCTCCGCTTCCTGGATATACGTGAAGGGAAGGTTTCCTTTCTTCAGGTAGCGGATGGTAAAGAAGGCAAAGGCAACCAGAACGGCACCGGCCAGCGTGACAGCCAGTTGGGTATGACCCAGGCTGAAATAAAACCTGAAGGTAAATACCGCCACGGCTACCAGCAGCAAACCGCACCTGAGCAGGATCCGGTTCCGCTTCCGGAGGCCAAAGTATACATACACAACCGGAACCACGGCCGTAAAGACGTAGAATACAAGAGACAGGGGTACCTGCTTTTCCCCAAACAAGGCATTACTCCCTTCACGGATCACAAAATAATTTCCGCAGGCATAAAATGTTACCAGGCAAAGGACTTCCAGCCATTCCGTGCATTCTTCCCACAGCCGGAAACAGGCCTGTTTGCGGATATGAAGCACCGCGGAATATCCCGCACCGGCAAACAGCATTCCCCCGAAAGGCAGCACGAGTCGGGCACTGTTACCCATTTTCAGCATGAGCAGAAAAAGAATGGCAAAAACACCAACAAAAGCCAAAGCTGCTACCAGTTTATCCGTGTAGCGCACAGCGGCAGCAGCCAACAGGGGCAAGGCAAGGGTGAGGCTGAGAAGAGAGCTGTCAAAAGTGGAGAAAGTCAGGCAAAGGCCGCTGATTGTTGAGCCTAAGCCCAAGTAAAGCATTGCGTCATCGAGGCCGGACCGGTAATGGTGCATTTCCCTGATTGCATATTCCAGAGCAGCCAATGTGCCGACGCCGAAAAACAACAGGAGAATGCCGGCTGCCCTTTCATTGGTGAATATACCTGCTGCTATGGAAAGCAGGCCGAATGCACTACAGACCAGTACCCAACAGAAGATTCCAAGGCCAATCCGGACAAACACATTCGGAGTATAAAAGCCTGCAGGGTAAACGTCAAAGATTGCCCGAAGCTGTGCATCCGTAATCAATTCTTTTTTATTCCATTGGGCAGCCTGCCTGCGTACCTGCAAGGCGGCGAGCCACTGATTTGAATAGGCAATCATTTGTGGGGCAGGGAAAGGATTTTTTTGTAACGGACAAGAAACCAGATCACTCCGGCACAGGAGAAGAAAAAATAGTATAAGGCAAGTACAGACTGGAAAGCTTCGAGTTGAAATATCAGATAGCTGAGTCCCCAGTAAGCATACACAACCGCCACAATAAGGAAGTAAAAGGATTGTTCGCGGCGGGCATACATTACGAAGGCGGCCGTGATCAGCGCCAGAAACGGCGCAAAAAGCCAGCCCATTTCCAGCACCGTCAGTCCGGCGATGCAGGATACGAACAGGATGTGAACGCCGAAGTTGAGATAAGTGAAGTCAAAGTGCTTCTTGATGTTGCGGGAATTCAGGTAGAAAGTCGCTGCGGTGAGCAGGAAGCCGAGGAGCAGCCCGGTAAAGATGAGCCGGTCGCCCGAAAAGTCATTGTCCCGCAGGAGCGAAATGGGCGTGACCGATAGCCCAACCCATGAGGCCAGTGCCGTAATGGCCAGCGACAGCACGCCCCGGTGATCGAAAAAGTAGGCTGCCGCAAAAAAAGCACCATCGGAATGAAGGTAGCCAGGCCATATTTCTCCCCGAAAATATTGTACTGGTACTGCAGGTAGCCCTCAAGAATCAGGAAAGTAAGGCAACTCAGCAAAAGGGCATAATCATAGAAGGGCGAAACGCTTTCCGTCTTTTGGGGCGAATAGGGTACCCGGTGGAGCCACGCATACGTAAAGCTGCCCGCGCAGACCAGGGCAATAGCCGCAATGATTGCCCCGTGCCCGATATGACCGAGGTTCAGCCAGATCAGCCAGCCGAGCCCGGCATTGAGCAACAGCACACCCAGATACAGAATTGTCTTCAACTCCCAGTGCAACGAAAAAAGAGAGAGCAAATGGTGGGAAATGATTTTACCGGTTTGTCCGTGGGTAATCAGACCCCTGGTCTCCAGTTCTTGCAGAATATGTACTTTCATCGTTGATAATCAGCAGATAATAGTGCGCTAAAATGCAGTTTTCAGGGCATGTTTGCAATAAGTAAACCAGGAAGCCTTGTAAGGGTAATGAAATAGGAGAAAAGCAGAGTTTTACGATTCTCTTGCTCATTCGGTGAGCATTTGCCAAATTGAAGCCGTAAGTTTCCATTTGTTATGAAAATCAGAAAAGCTGTGATAACCGCCGCCGCCCGCGGCGAAAGATTATATCCCGTAGCCGACACCGTTCAGAAGGCAATGCTGCCCGTGGTGGATACCGACGGGCTGCACAAACCGATCCTGCAGATCATTGCGGAAGAAGCGTTTGCGGGAGGTATCGAGGAAATATGCGTGGTGTGTGCACCCGGCGACGGGCCCCGGTACCTGCAGGCTTTCCAGTCGCTGCGGGACAATCTGATGCAGTCTTACCAAGGGAGTGACTGGGCAAGGGCGCAGGCTACTCAGGTGGATCATCTCCTCAGCCGCCTCCAGTTTGTGGAGCAGTCCGAGCCGCTGGGGTACGGCCATGCCGTGTATTGTGCCCGGCCGTTTGTGGGAGAAGAGCCGCTCCTGCTCTTGCTCGGCGACTACCTGTACTTGTCTGCCGTACCGGGTAAACGGTGTGCGCAGCAACTGATAGACCTTGCCATGCAGGCCGGGTGTTCGGTTTCGGCCGTAAACCCGACTCCCGAACACCTGATCAGCCGGTACGGCACCCTTACGGGCAAGCACCAGGCCGGTACGCCGGGCATTTACCAGATCGAGAAAATCATAGAAAAACCCTCTCTCAGCCTTGCCGAAATCGAATTGCACACGCCTGGGCTGCGACGGGGCTACTACCTGTGCTTCTTCGGTATGCATGTACTGATGCCTTCAGTGTTTGGGATACTTCAGGATCATTCTGTAGTGAACGGAAAGATGCTGCCGCTGACTCCGTCGCTGCAAAAGCTGGCGGAGCGGGAAAAATACCTTGCGCTGGAGGTAAAAGGCAACCGGTACGACATCAGCAAGAAGTTCGGCTGGCTACAGGCGCAGGTAGGCCTTGGCCTTGCCGGACAAGCCAACCACGAAACGCTGACGACTCTTGTCGAGATGCTGGCTGAAGCCAATCAGCGGCACGAAAGGCAATAACAGCCTGCCTGTCGGCTGGAACAGCTCACTTTGTGAATCAAGATCGGGTGTTTTGGGGAAGCCATTCATCCGTTCTTAACAAGGAAATCCGGATACATATGCCTTTGTTCAAAACAATCTTTTTGAAGGACCCCGAGAGGGAATAGTCATCTGCTTTGCAGATTAGATTATACCATTAAAAGAATCAAAAAATATCTTTTTTGTCGGATAAACTGACAACCCCTCATGAGAAATACTACTTTTTTCCCCTTGCTCCTCCTTTTTGTATGCACTGTGGCTTCCGCTCAGGTAACGACCAAATCCCGCAAACCAGCCGTCCGGAAAGATCAGGCAAGGCAGAAGCCTCCCGACAATACAGCAATGCTCCGTGCGGCCCGGTCCTTCATGACCACACTTTCCCCGGAACAACGGAAGAAGGCTTCGTACCCATTTGAGGACGAAGAACGATTCAACTGGCACTTCATTCCCCGTGACCGCATGGGCGTCCCCCTGCGCGATATGAACGAAGACCAGCGAAAAACCGCCATGAACCTGCTGCGTACGGCCATGAGCGAGCAGGGAATGGGCAAGGCGAAGGAAATCATGGATATGGAGGTAATCCTGAAGGCGCTGGAAGGCCTGCCGCCGGAGAACGACCGTCGTCATCCGGAGAAGTACTACTTCACCCTGTTTGGTACACCATCCGAACAGGATGCCTGGGGCTGGCGCGTGGAGGGGCACCATCTTTCGCTCAATTTTACTTCAGCAACGGGCAGGGTAGTCGCCGAAACGCCGGCATTTATGGGTTCCAATCCGGCGATTGTGCCATCCGGGCCGCAGAAGGGCAAGCAGATCCTGAAGCGGGAGGCCGATATGGGTTTTGCACTCGTCAACAGTTTTACGCCGGAGCAACTGAAGAAGGTAATTATCATGGAAGTGGCACCCAACGAGCTTGTAACCAGTAACAGCCGCAAGGCCATGATGAAGGAACCGGAGGGAATCCATTATTCCGAGATGACGCCGGACCAGCAGAAGATGCTCCGGGAATTGCTGGAGCTTTACCTGCAGAACTATCAGAAGGAACTGGCCGATGCCCTGCGCTGGAAGGTGGAAAAGGCAGGCATGGACCAACTGCACTTTGCCTGGGCGGGCGTCCGGGTGCAGGAAATCGGCAAGGCGCATTACTACCGCATCCACAGCCCGGTGATCCTGATTGAGTACGACAATTCCCAGAACGACGCCAATCACGTACACACCGTTATCCGCGACCTCACCGACGATTTCGGCGAGGATAGCCTCCGGGAACATTATCTGAAACACAAACACGGCAAATAAGAGGATGCAACGCTGGAAAGGAAACAAAAGCCGGTCAATTCCGGGACTTATAAAGGTTTTTAAGTAAGTGGGCGAAATTTATCTGGCATTATGAAGTCAAGCTTTTTGCTTAAAACGGTCTGACAGTCAGCGCCTTGCCTTGACATTGAGAATCTGAAATTCACAATTCAAAATCGCGCAGCTGCTTAATGCTCTTTTAATCCAGGCAAAATTAAAAGCAAGGGACCTGTAAAAATGATTTACAGGTCCCTTGCTTTTATCCACAAACCGGAGCAGTCTGGTTGTCAATCGGCCACGCTGTAGCTCAGGTTGGTAAAGGTACCGGCCGTAATGGTCACTTTTTCACTATCCGTCATGCTGTCAGCTGCAAAGGAGAAAGTACCCGATATGGTTTTTCTGGCTGCATCGCAGGAGGTAACTATAATCTGGCCTTCTCCCTCATTGGGACTGGAGGTGTAAATTTTCTGGGCCACCAGCATGGTATACATGCCCACCGCAGCTTTTACCGGCGTGCCCGACTGATAATCCGGCGGCAGATTCAGGAAAACATTGGTATGGTAAGTATCCGGCTTGATGCCGTCGCCCTGAATGCCCGAAGACGGGTCACTGACGGACAATGTAAGGGTGGTGCCGTCCAACGCAATGGCGCTGATGTCGAGCCGCTTACCCGTGTACGCGGAACTGCTCATGCGGCTCAGGCGGTTGGTGAATCTGGAAGCACTCCAGTTATTATTATCCACTTTGCAATCCATAGAGGCGGGCCTGCTGTCGGGACCAGGTTCCTTTTCCTGACCACACGCAGCAAAGAGCAGTAAGGCAGGTAAAACAACAAACAGACTTTTCAGACTTGAAGTACGGTCATGGTGGAAGGGGAGTAGACCTCCACGCCCGGCAAAAATGAAATCATTACGTGGAAGTGTATTTTTAATAAACCCCCTTTTCTTTCCGGAGTAGGTTTGGGTGGGGAATAGAAGTGACTGTCCCTTTTTTACCGGTGAAATGCGCAGCAACTTTGGGTAAAAGAGAAAACATGCCGTTCTGCCATTTTTGCCGGATGAACATGTAACACCGCATCTGCCATTCTAGCCCTGCTCACACCATGAAAAATCTGATACTGGTCTTCTTCATCGGGGGAAGCTCTTTTATGCTTCAGGCACAGGGAGCCCCTGCCGGAGGAGTTCAAGGCAGACCAAGCTCCCAAGATCAGCCTAAACCAGCGGCCGAAATTCCCGGTACGACTGCCTCCAAAGGCAATACCCGTATCAAAGGATCAGTAACAGACTCTACCAATGGTCAGCCAGTGCAGTTTGCAACGGTAGCCCTGCTCAGCAAAGAAGACAATAAGCCGGTAGACGGCGTATTGAGCAACGAAAAAGGAGATTTTATACTGGGCAGGATTGGGGCAGGGGAGTACCGGATCAGCATCACCTTTATCGGGTACCAGGCACACATTATTTCTTCCGTAAAGGTGGAACACAAGGGCGAAATAAATCTGGGCAAGATTGTCATGCGGCCTGATATTACGCAATTGCAGGAAATAACGGTTACCGGCGAACAGAGCCTGGTGGAGGATAAAGTAGACCGCATCGTGTACAACGCAGAAAAAGACATCACCAACGCCGGCGGAAACGCTTCTGACGTCCTGAAAAAGGTACCCATGCTTTCAGTAGACATTGACGGCAACGTGCAGCTGCGTGGCAGTTCCAGTGTAAGGGTCCTCATCAACGGCAAGCCGTCCACGATCATGTCTGCCAGTGTAGCCGATGCCCTGCGGCAGATCCCGGCGGATATCATCAAAAATGTGGAAGTGATCACCAGCCCGTCGGCTAAGTACGATGCTGAAGGTACGGCCGGGATCATCAATATTATCACCAAAAAGAATAACCTTCAGGGCGTGAGCGGCTCGGTGTATACTTCGGTGGGAAACCGTACTGACAACGGTGGCATAAACCTGAATTTCCGCAGGAAGAAATTTGGAATCAATGTCAGCGGCGGCGGCAATTATTCAAATAACCCCGGTGATGCCATAACGGAGCGCAGTAATCTTTTTGATAATCAAGTGCTTGCCCAACTGAATCAAAGCAGTAAGTTCCGGAATGAAGGCGGTGGCGGCTACGGGCAAACCGGTTTTGATTATGACCTGAACGATAAAAACGCAATCAATTCCAGCCTCCGGATTAACCAGTTCCGGTTCAATAACAGCAACCAGCTGAATTCGTCCCTGACCGGCACGGATGGCACACTCATACAGTTCTACGACCGCAGCATCAATAACAAAAACCACTGGAGCAACCTGGACTGGAATATGGGCTATACGCGTACCTTCAGGCAAACCGGAAGGGAATTGAGTTTTCTGGGACAGGTGGGCGTGAACCGGCCGCAGAATAATTCTTTCATCAATCAGACCGGGATTGGCGAACAGCCGGGGCCAAGGGAACAGAACTGGAACCAAAGCCAGAATGCGGAAGCCACCCTTCAGACGGATTATGTTCACCCGTTCAAGAACAAGAACACATTTGAAGCAGGCGGCAAAGCCATTCTCCGCCGGGTGGGCAGCGACTTTCAGTTTTCAGCTTTTGACCCTGAACTAAACGAATTTATTGCCAATCCGCGCCGGACCAACTCATTCAGCTATGATCAGGATGTAGTTTCCGGATACGCTACATATTCCTTCAACTGGAAAAAGTTTGGCTTCAAACTGGGCAGCCGGTATGAGCAAACTCACATCAAAGCCGATTTTCAGTCCACGGAAACCGCTTTTTCGCAGGCGTACGGTAATCTGATTCCGAGTGCTACCCTTTCGCGGGACCTGACGAAATCACAGAAAATGCGCATGGGCTACACCCAGCGCATTCAGCGGCCCCAGATTTATTACCTCAATCCTTTTGTCAACTACAGCGATACGCTCAACCTGTTCTCCGGAAACCCGAATCTTGATCCTGAACTTTCACATTTATTTGAACTGGGCTACTCTGCCTTCGCAAAAAGCAACTCCATCAATGCCTCACTGTACTGGCGGCAGACGGACAACGCCATTGAAAGCGTCCGCTCTGTGGATGAACTGGGCGTAAGCCGGACTACTTTCCTCAACATCGCCAGCAACCGCACGGTGGGGCTAAGCCTGTTCGGTTCGGCTCAGCCAACAACCAGGTGGCGCGTGAGTGGCAACGTGAATCTGTATTATACCATGCTGACCAGCCCGGCCCTGAATGCTTCCAACAGCAACTGGATGTATAATTTCAACGTTAATTCCTCGTACACTTTTCCGGGAGGCTTCAGTGCCCAGTGCTTCGGATTTTTCAATTCGCCCCGGGTGCAGTTGCAGGGACGATTCGGCGGGTTTTACAATTACAACCTTGCCGTGAAGAAGGAACTGTTCAGGAAAAAGGGAAATGTGAGCCTCGGACTGGACAATCCCTTCACCCGCGCCGTCCGGATGGAGTCGTTCTTTCAGTCGCAGACGTTTGTTTCGCACGATGTGCGCAACATGTACCGCCGCGGCGTACGGGTGAGCTACAACCACCAGTTTGGCAAAATGGACTTCAACGCCAAACCCCGCCGCAGGAAGAGCATCTCCAACGATGATGCAAAAGGCGGCGACAGCGGGCAGTGATGTAGACGGGAGACTCCCGCAGTAGCCCGGCTCCGGCCGGGTAACGGGTATTGGCAGGGGGATATCCCGGATGGTCCGGGCTTTATACATAAATATCCTTTCTGTGTCCCAGGTCAATTACATCAATAAGAAGCGTTTTATCAAAAATATCGTAGATGATACGATAATCAGCCACACGAATGCGGTAACCATCCCGGCCTTTAAGCTTTTTATATCCTTGCGGTCTTGGATTTTCAGCAAGACTGTAATGGCTTCTTTGATTTTAGAGTAATAAGGTTCGTTAATATCTTCCAGAACTTTTAAACCCTTTTTCTTAAAGTAATCTGATAAGCCATTATTTACTCTACCCAGCTATTTTTAAGTGTTGATAATCAAAAGGTTGTAAAAAAATGACATTTTTCAGTAATAAGATTGGATTCAGGATGGAACTTTATCTCCTTTCCCTTCCCGTATGATGGATAAATGCCCGGATTTCTTGGGGTGAAAGTCAATTTTCCGCCTTTGCTGGTTTTGTGGACAAAGAGAGGAAAATGAAAACTGCGCTGAAAAAATGTAACTACCTGATAATTAGCTTTTAAAAAAAGCTGGGTAGAGTAGCCATTATTTTTTGCTGTTGCGTTTAGCTTCAATGATTTTAAAGGCTTCATCAATGGGGATGGAAGGTTCGTCAGATGCTTTGGCGTCATCATATAAGCGAATATCCTCAAACTCTTCAAGTTCCTCCATAATGCTCTGATATTCTTCAATAGGAATTACCACAGAGATTTTTTTCCCTTTATCGTCAGTGATGTATTGCGGATGAATAGTTCTTGTTCTCATAAGCTGAATTATTGTGCGTACGCTTTTCTTGCTTTAAAATCCCGGAGATACGTATCAGTTAACATAAAACTTATTGTTTACTACCATTTGACTCAAAAAAGTTAATAACATTCTACAAAAAAGAAGGTGTTATTTGGTTAAAATAAGAATAAGTTCTACATCTGTTGCAGATGTTACACAATGAACTCCCTGCCAACCCCGTATTTGCGTTTTCCTACCGCACCTTCAGCCACGCCTGCCGGAAATCACGGATGGCCTTAGTGACCGGTTTGCCGGCTTCCTCAAAAGTGGTCACGGTCAGCTGCGGATCTTCGGTCAGTTTTAGTGAAGCCGCTTTGATGGCGCCGTATTGTTCAAATTCAACCTCCAGCATTTCGCCGGGCTTCCGCCGGTTCAGGGCGGCTGATAAGCTGCTTTGCGTGGCCCGCTGCCCGTCTGCGGTCAGGATAATGTCGCCCTGCTGCAGGCCGGCCGCATACAGGGGGCTGGTGACCAGCACCGGTGATTCCAGCACGCCACCCTTATCGGTATAAGTAATTTTAGGCGGTACCAGGGAAGCCTTCCGGGGTTGGTCTTCTGCACCCCAAAGCCAGCCTGCGCCAGCAGACTTTCGTAGGGAGCCGCCTCCTTGCCTGTGATGTACTGACCGAAAAAGGTATCGGCGAATGTCTGGTTACCCGTTACCTCGCTTAAGGTGACGCGGAGGTCGTCAACGGTGTAGGCTTTTCGGTTTTGCCATACTTTTCCCAGACGCGGCGCATGTACGTGTCGAGGGTCACGTTTTTAAACTGACCGCGCAGACTCAGGTCAAGGGCAAGGGCAATGGCTTCGCCGTAAAAGTAATAGGAGATATAGGTGTTGGCCCGGTTGTGTGGCTCGATGGAAACCGCAGCGTCCACAAAGGGAGCCTGCTGACTCATTTCGAGGGCATTGAAGTACCGCCTCCCCGGAGAATTGATCAGGTAGTTGGCGACAAAAGTGAGACGCTTGGCGTAGTCGCCCATCGACTCATCGCCGGTGCGCACCAGCACGAGGCCTCCGTAGTAGTTGGTAAAACCTTCGGCAAACCACAACTCGCCCGACATATTAGCCTCCATGAACTTAAAGGGCTCAAGCGTTGCCGGACGGATTCGTTCCACGTTCCAGGCATGGAAGAATTCGTGCGAAACGGTACCAAGGAGATCACCGGCGTTCTGGCGCAGCGAAGAATTACTGGTCAGAACGGTTGAATTGCGGTGCTCCATACCATCTCCGTCGGCCTGAGGCAGATAGGTAGCCAGAAAAGTGTACCGGCCAAAGTCGTAGTCGGGCAGTTCGCCGAAAATGGCCTGCTGCTCCTGCACCACCTTTTTGATCCGGTCGGCGTAAGCGTCGGCTTCGGCGTTGGTGCCGTTGTGGTGAAGGGCCAGTTGAATGGTTTTGGTTTTGCCCCTGTCATTTACCGTCCATTCGCGGAGCAGATTATGGCCGATGTGCGTCGGGCTGTCCATAAAGTACTGAAGGTGGGGCGCGGAAAAGGTAGTGCCGCTTTCGGGCTTCAGTTGCGTCGCCACGTTCCAGTTTTTGCCGGCGGGCAGGTTGAAAGTGACCTCAACCGGACGGTTTTCGAGTCCCTCTGCCCACATGAAAGTAGCGGGCATATTCAGGTGGGCGTACAGGCTGGTAATGCCGGTATAGGTGCCGTCGGCCCGGTTGCCGAAGAGGGTATAAGTTACATTGACTGTGCCGTCATGGCCGGTCACCAGCCAGCTGTACGGATCGGGGCGGGATACGGTCAGGGTTTTCCCCTTGCTGTCCGTTGCCGATAATTGATATACGTGCTTGGCAAACTCGTGGAGGGCGTACCGGCCCGGCGACGACCGGCTCATGTTTATCTTTACCGGACCACCGGGCAGGGACGGGAAAGTAGCGGAGATCCGGGCCTCGTGGTGTACGGCATTGTCAAAGAAAATCTGGTAGCGTACCTTCTCCTGGGCCGCAATCCATTGCGCAGCCAGGAGAAGGATCAGCAGGAAACGGTATTTCATCAGGATGTAATTGGGGTAAGGCCGCAAGGTAAGCAAGGCCCCGGAGGCTTACAACCCTACTATGTTTTCCTCCATCGGTACGGAATCGTATATCTGAACGCGGGCCCAGAGATCAGCGCAGTTCTTTACAAACTCCAGGTGGATGGGATCTTCCTGGTACATATCGTGGCCTTCCTGGTCGTCAAACACGAAAGTAACGGACAGATCATAGGTGTGGTCAATGACGGGGCGGCGGGTAGGAGCGGCTACCCCGATCCAGCCCTGCTGAATGGCTTCAATGGCCGTCAGTGATTTAAGGCCTTCATGGAGCCGGCGGCGGTCAGCGGCATTGTTCTTGTCTTTCAGCCAGAAAAATACGGTGTGCACAAACATAGAATAGGAAGTTAGTATAGGTAAGGTAGTTGGGTCTGATTTTGAAGTTGGCAGGCAAAATGGGCAAGGGAAACAGCCTTGGTCCAATATAAAAAGACCGTTACCATTCTCTGCAAAATCGGGCCAGTTTTTTAGAAAACTCCGGAGTGACCGGGCAGTCAGGACCACCCAGCCTCCGGATTGGTGGCGCATCCTCTCAGGTGCCGGAAAGCTCGCTCCCTTGCTTTCCGGATAACCTCCGGCGGAGTAAGCCTTACTGACCATGCAATGCAAAGCGATTTTCACATCCCCAAATACCTGAGCCGCTTTTCGTTAAGCCCTGCCCATTATGTTTCCGTAAGGTTTGGGTTATCCTCACAGGAGGGGTATCTTTGAGAATTGCGGATGGGCTATTTCCTGCCGCGCCTTTGTGACATTACCGCACCAAAATGCAAGATTCCCCAGTACAAACTACCCCGCAGCCATACAGTGATGCAACCGGTTACGACAATATTGAAGTTTTCGGTGCCCGCGAACATAACCTTAAAAACATTGACGTAGCCATTCCGCGTAACAAACTGGTGGTGATCACCGGTATCAGTGGCAGCGGCAAATCCTCCCTGGCCTTTGACACCATTTATGCCGAAGGGCAGCGCCGGTACATGGAGAGCTTTTCGGCCTATGCGCGGTCTTTTCTGGGCGACATGGAGCGGCCCGAAGTGGACAAAATCAACGGCCTGAGCCCCGTGATTTCCATTGAGCAGAAAACCACCTCCCGTAATCCCCGTTCCACGGTGGGTACGGTCACCGAAATTTACGATTTCCTCCGCTTGCTGTATGCCCGCACCGCCGAAGCATTCTCCTGGGTGACCGGTGAAAAAATGACCCGCCAGTCCCAGGACCAGATCATTGAGCACATCCTGTCCCATTTTACGGGACAGAAACTCGTGCTCCTTGCTCCGGTGGTAAAAGGCCGCAAAGGCCACTACCGCGAACTGTTCGTGCAGATCGGTAAGAGTGGTTTTACCAAAGTGCGGGTTGACGGGCAGATCACCGACATTACGCCCAAAATGCAGCTGGACCGCTACAAAATGCACGACATCGAAATCGTGATTGACCGGATCGTGGTGCGGGAAGATGACCGTTTCCGGATTTCTCAATCCGTAGGGGCTGCCCTCAAGCACGGCAAAGGCATTATGATGATCAGTGATGAAGCGGGCAACGTTACCCAGTTTTCACAGTTCCTCATGGACCCCGTTTCGGGCGTTGCCTACGATGAGCCGGCGCCTAATTCCTTTTCTTTCAACTCGCCCTACGGTGCCTGCCCGGTCTGCAACGGCCTCGGCCAGATTGAAGAGATCACCGTTGATTCCGTAGTACCTGACCGCAGCCTGAGCATCAGCCGCGGTGCCATTGCTCCGCTTGGTGAATACCGCGACATCTGGATTTTCAAGGAAATAGCAGCTATTCTGAAAAGATTTAAGCTGAGCCTGACTACTCCCGTAAAAGAATTTCCCGAAGAGGTGTTGCAGGTGCTGCTGAATGGTTCGGAAAGTGTGCACAAGATGCCGAGTGAAAAATATCCCGGCACCACCTATAGCTTCAAGTTTGAGGGGATCATCAATTTTCTGCAGAAGCAGCAGGAAGTCGGCTCCGAAAAGACGCAGGACTGGATTCAGGAATTCATGATCGTCCGCACCTGCCCCGAGTGCAGCGGAGCCCGCCTGAAGAAAGAATCCCTGCATTTCAAGATTGATGGCAAGAATATAGCCCAGCTGGCCTGGCTCGATATCAGCCAGCTGGCCCAGTGGTTTACAGGTCTGGAAAACCGGCTTTCGGACCGTCAGAACATGATTGCGACCGAAGTGCTGAAAGAAATCCGCAAAAGGATCGGTTTCCTGCTCGACATTGGCCTCGACTACCTGACCCTTGACCGTCCGATGCGTTCGCTTTCCGGCGGGGAGGCCCAGCGTATCCGGCTGGCCACGCAGATCGGCACGCAACTGGTAGGTGTTCTGTATATTCTGGATGAGCCCAGCATCGGACTCCACCAGCGTGACAACGTCAGGCTGATCAAGGCCCTCCAGCAATTGCGGGATCTTGGCAATTCCATTCTGGTGGTGGAGCACGATAAGGACATGATGCTGCAGGCCGACCACATCATTGACATAGGACCGGGTGCCGGCCGCCACGGCGGACAAGTGGTAGCGGAAGGATCGCCGGAAGTTTTTTTGAAAAACGGCAGTTCAACGGCTGCTTTTCTCAGCGGCCAGAAAAAAATCGAAATCCCGCAGGAGCGCCGGAAAGGCAATGGAAAGCAGATCGTGCTCAAGCATGCTACCGGCCACAACCTGAAAAAGGTAACCCTGAAGCTCCCCCTGGGACAGATGGTCTGCATCACCGGGGTTTCCGGCAGCGGTAAATCCTCCCTGATTCACGATACGCTGTTCCCGGTCCTGAACCGGCACTTTTACCGGTCGCGCCGCGAACCGCTGCCGTTCGGGTCGGTGGATGGACTGGAGCACCTGGATAAAGTCATTGAAGTGGATCAGTCGCCCATCGGCCGCACGCCGCGTTCCAATCCGGCTACTTATACAGGCGTGTTCACGGAAATCCGGGCTTTGTACGCTGAACTTCCCGAATCAAAAATCCGGGGGTACAAGCCGGGCCGTTTTTCCTTCAATGTAAAGGGAGGCCGGTGTGAGGACTGTGAGGGAGCCGGGCTGAAGGTAATCGAAATGGAATTTTTGCCTGATGTGCAGGTGCCCTGCGAGACCTGCAAGGGCAAACGCTATAACCGGCAGACGCTGGAGGTGCGTTTCAAGGGCAAATCCATATCCGACGTGCTCGACATGACTGTAGAGCAAGCCGTTGATTTCTTCGAACACCAGCCCAAAATCCTGCGCGTTGCCAGGACGCTTAATGATGTGGGGCTGGGCTACATCACACTTGGCCAGCATGCCACTACGCTGTCGGGCGGGGAAGCCCAGCGGGTAAAGCTGGCGCAGGAACTGTCAAAGAAGGATACGGGTAAAACCATCTATATTCTTGATGAGCCGACTACCGGCCTTCATTTTCAGGATATCCAGCACCTGCTCAATGTACTGAATAAACTGGTAAACAAAGGAAACACGGTTCTGGTGATTGAACACAATATGGATATCATCAAGGTGGCCGATTACGTAATTGATCTCGGGCCAGAAGGTGGGGTTCAAGGCGGCCAGATCATCGCGGAAGGCACGCCGGAACAGGTGGCTAAGGTAAAAAGCAGCTACACAGCAAAGTTCCTCCGGGAGGAGTTGAAGAATTGAAGAAAAAATTACCTGCCTGACTTTGTTTCTTTTTTTGGAAACTTACCTGAGCATCAGGATTATAAATTCGCAGAATAAAAATTCTGTTATCCGGCAGAAAGCCAAATATAACAGAAGTAACTTGTTCAACGTTAGAATTTATAAAACCTTGAGTGTTATGGGAACATTAGGAAGTAAAGCCCGCCGGTTGGCCAAACGTCAGCAGTACGAAGCTACGCATCCACAAGCCAGTGCCGATACTCTGACCACTGCTGACCGTCCGGTCAGGCGTACCCCCAAAAACGGCAGCCAGCGATTACTGAAAGCAAATTGATCCTTCTGTAAATAGAACCCGGAGGAAGCAGTTACCAGTGGTGGTACAGGAAAAATAAGAACAGGTACACCCACAGGCCATCCACAAAGTGCCAGTATAAAGTCACTAATTTTAGTCTGAGCCTATTCGGCGGATTCACACTATAGACGAAAGCATCTACATAGGTGGTCCGCCGCAGTGCATTTATAAAGGTGACAGCCAGAAAGAACACCCCGCCGAGAATGTGAAAAATGTGTACGCCTGATATTACATAGATAAAGGCACCGGCCGTATTGTTGCTAAGCAGTACGTTCATAGCCTGCATTTCTTTCCAGCCGGTATACTGCAGGATCACAAAGGCAATACCCAGCATCAGGGTCAGGCCAGTCAGCCATTTCCACTGCGCAAACCGCTCCCGGTGAAAAGCCATATTAGCCAGCTGTAGCGTAAAGCTGCTGATCACAATCACAACCGTACTGATCCAGAACATACGTGGCAATCCGAATCCGGCCCAGATGTCTCCTGATTTTCTTGCGATATAAACAAATGTAAATAGTGCGAAGATCAAAGCACTGCCCAGCATGCCCAGATACAACATGAACTGGAATGGTTCCCTGCGTTTTGTAATAATGTTTACCATAGCCCTGTTTCCTGAACAGAATTAACGACAGCCGGTACCGGATTGTTTCCGGTGCTGCCCGATTCCCTGCCGCCGGACCGCTCCCTGAAAACAAAAAAGCCTTCCCATCGGGGAAGGCTGAATTTCATTCAGATGAAGCCGGTACGGTTACTGCTTCCTGCTGCCTGCAGGCTTGGTAGCTGTACCAGTACCAGTGGCAGGTTTGGTACCTGTGCCTGAAGTGGTAGACGCTGCACCCTGGCTGGCAGAGGTATTGTTTGCCGGGGTATTTTTAGGCGCACTGGTCAGTAGTTTCTGGACAACCAGGTTGGAAATATCTTCACCTTTAGGGAAGTGCAGCAGCACTTCCTTGGCAAATACATACGTATAGCCGTTTTCAGTGGCTACCTGAGTGATGGCCTCCTGAATACGTTTTTCAATGGGTTCAAAAAGGGTCTTTTCCCGGTTGGCAACTTCCGTCTGCACTGAATTCTGCTCAATCTGCAGTTGCTCCTGATTGGCTTCCAGTTCTCTCTGCTTGGCAGCTCTCATCTGCTCAGTCCAGGTGGTAGCTTCCTTCTCGGCATTCTGAACTTTTAGTCTGAAGTCTTCAGCTTTCTTCTGTAGTTCCTGTTGCTTCTTTTTTTGGAATTCGCCCAGTTGGGTATAGGCTGCTTTTACTTCGGGCAATTGTTCGGAAACGCCACGCGAATCAACATAACCTATCTTCAGGTTCTGGGCTTGAGTCAGTGAACATCCGAACAGGATGAACAAAGCAGTCATTAACTTGTTTCTCATGATAGAAGGGAAATAATAAATGGTATTTGGGTTATTGGTTTAAGGTTTAACAATATTCCTGCCATAATTGGTCCGCAAACAACGCAGAATTCAAAAAAATCTTTTAAATATCCTTTGAATTTATTTTTTCTTCGCTGCGTCCTCCTTTTCGCCTAGTCCCAGAATGTCAAGTACATAGTCGGAATAGTCGTGCCGGGGGTCGGCGTAAATCATGATCAGGTCACTTGCCTTGTCAAAGATAAAATCCAGTTTCCGCTCACGGGCCACCTTAAGAGAGGCTTCATAGATCTTATCCCGGATCGGGCTCATCAGTTCTTTCTTTTTCAGATACATCAAGCCTTCCGGCCCATATACCTTCTTATTATAGTCCATCGCCTCCTTCTTCCTGGTATCAATGGCCGTCCGGCGCTCCTGCCGCATGGCATCGGTGAGCAGTACCTCCTCGGCGCGGTAATCCTGCTCCATTTTGTCAATTTCTATAGCACGGGCCTGAATCTCCTGCTCCCATTTGGTGGACGAGGATTCCAGTTCACTCTGGGCTTTCTTTGCCTCCGGCATCTTACCAAGGATAAAGTCAGTGTCAATAAAACCAAACTTCTGTGCTGCCGCCGTCTGGCAGATGCCTGCGATTGCAAGCAGGATCAAGATTTTTCTCATAAAGACTGTTGTGAACCAAAAACCATACAAGTTTCAGTGCAGAGGTTTTGCATACACAACGAAAAGGTTTTAAAGTACTTATTAAATCAACTGGCAGGAGTAAACAAAATTACTCCTGCCAGCCGGGAAAACTGTGTATCAACGCAGTTGCTGACCGATAGTAAACTGAAAGTTTTGTACACCTCCTTTATTGGGCGCACCGGGTATCGGATCGAAGGCATAGCCCCAGTCAATACCAATCAGACCAAAGGCCGGCATGAAGATACGGGCACCCAAACCAGCCGAACGGCGGATCTGGAAGGGATTGAACTCAGAATAGTTATCCCAGGTGTTACCGCCTTCAAGGAAGCCAAGCACAAAAATAGTTGCTGCCGGATTCGGTGAAATCAGGTACCTGATTTCAGTTACGAACTTGTTATAGACCACACCACCATTGGGGTTGCCTCTCGCGAAACCCGGATTCAGGGCACTGTTGTCGTACCCACGCATGCCGATGATATCACGACCCAGGAAGAAATTACCCGCTCCCATACCCGCCAGACCGTTGCCACCAAGGAAGAAGCGCTCAAAGGGAGTATAGTTGCCGGATCCATCGTAGTTGCCGATAAAGCCCATATGTGCCCGGGTGCTCAGTACCAGCTTGCCGGCAAGGTTGATAAACCAGTTGGAGTCAAACATCCACTTGTGGTATTCCAGCAGTTTGGACGGTGAGTAATCCTCAACATTGCGCGTGACGAAGTTCAACTTCGACCACGGCGGAGTAGCCGAACCGCTCAGCGACAGGGTAGAGCCGCGCCGGGGAAAGGTTGGGTTGTCAATCGTATTCCGCGACAAGGTTGCATTCAGCGTAAAGTTGTGTGACTTGCCGTTCACAACGCCCGGAATACTCTCATAGTTCTTTACATTATAGATCAGGTAAGAAGCGGAGGTGCTCAGGGTAAACCAGTTATCGGGTACCTGCAGGCGACGAGCCAGTCCAATGGTGGCAGCAGTGACCTGAAAACTGCGGTCGATACCAGTTCTGCGCTTTTCCCAGAAGTCACTCTGTACAGAGTGACTGAGACTGATTGAAAGAGCATTACGGCGTTTTCCGCCAAACCAAGGTTCCGTGAAGGATGCCTGGTAAGACTGGAACTGCGGTCCGCTGGCCTGCACCCGCACGGAAAGCCGCTGACCATCGCCTTTGGGAATACCCCGCCACGTACTCCAGTCGAATAGCTTCCGGCTGGAGAAGTTGTTGAATGTCAGACCCAGCGTACCCACAAACCCAAACATACCGCCCCAGCCGCCGGAAAGTTCAATCTGGTCACTTGGTTTTTCTTCCACGGCCCAGTTGATGTCAACAGTGCCATCAGCAGGGTTGGGATTGATTTCCGGATTGGTTTTTTCGGGGTCAAAGAAACCAAGGCCTGAGAGTTCCCGCTGGGTATTGATCACGTCCGTACGGCTGAACTTATGGCCGGGAATGGTGTACATTTCACGAAGGGCCACAAAATCACTGGTCTGCGTGTTGCCTGATACCGTTACGCGGCTGATGGTCGCCTGTTCGCCTTCAGTGATCCGCATTTCTATATCTACCGAATCTCCCTCCACGGCTACTTCCACCGGGCGGATGTTGAAAAACAGGTAACCGTCGTCCATGTAGAGAGAGGTGATATCACTGCCGGAGGGGTTGAAAGTAAGGCGCTTCTCCAGTTCTTCAATATTATATACGTCACCCCGGTTGATGCCCAGTACGCGGTCAAGCTGTTCATCCGTGTACTTGTAATTGCCCTCCCACGTGACATTCCGGTAATGGTATCTTTGTCCCTCTTCCAGATTGAGCACGATGTTGATGGTGTTTTCGTCGTGAGGCGTTACCGTATCACTGACGATCAGTGCATCACGATAACCTTCTGAATTATAGAACTTGATGAGTTTCTGCTTGTCTTCTTCGTACTTGGACCGGATAAACTTGGAAGGCGTAAAGATCCGCGTAATCCGCTTTTCCTTTGTTCCCTTCAGTTTACGCTTCAGCTTTTTGTCCGCAAATACCTCATTGCCGGTAAAGGTAATGCTGTTGATTTTTACTTTCTGGTTCTTGTCCACTTCAATGACCAGGGCCACGCTGTTACCCAGGGCCGAAGAGTCCTGCACTTGCCGGATATTGACTTTGGCATTGAAAAAGCCCTTGTCCACAAAATGCTTCCGCACGGCGAGCTGCGTATTTTTGATCAGGGCGTCCGTTACGATTCTGCCTTTGATCAGCTTGATCTTATCGGAAATAGCATCGGTTTCACCTTTGCGGATCCCCTTGAAGGAAAATCCGGATAGTCGCGCCCGCTCTTTGAGTTCAATGTTGAGGAAGATTTTTTCGCCTTCGATTTTAGTGTAGGTGATGTCTACATCCCCGACAATACTGAGGTCCCAGATCTTGCGGATGGCATTGCCGATGTCTTCACCGGGAATCTGGATGCGGTCACCGATTTTGAGCCCGGAAACTGAAATAATCCCTTCCGGCTGAATGAACTGAAGGCCGGTTACGGTGATGTCGGCAATCTCGTATTCCTTTGGCTGGTCGTAGCTCAGTTCCGGTCCGGAGGACTGATCAGAGGTGCCCGGCCGGGTAATATCAAGCTGCGCTGATGCCAGCAAAGGAATCAACACCGCAACAACTGCGATGATAAGTTTTTTCATGTAGTACTTTAAGATTTAACTTGTTCGCTGATCCTGCCGAAACGCCTCTCACGCTGCTGGTACGAACGAATGGCTTCGTACAAGTGTTCCCTCCTAAAATCGGGCCAAAGTATCTGGGACATATACAGTTCGGAGTAGGCTATCTGCCAAAGGAGAAAATTGCTGACGCGCATTTCACCACTGGTGCGGATCAGAAGCTCCGGATCAGGAATACCTTTGGTATTCAGATAGTTGGTAAACACTGCATCGTTGATTTCCGGCGCATGCAGGTTGCCCTTCTCAACTTCGGCGGCAATCTTCCTTACGGCTTCCATGATTTCCCAGCGTCCGCTGTAGCTAAGTGCCAGCACCAGGGTGAGGCCATCATTGCCGCTGGTAATCTGCATGGCCTCCTGCAACTCCCGCTGGCAACCCGGCGGCAGGTTCTGGATATTGCCAATGGCCAGCAGCCGTACCTTATTTTTCATCAGCGTACCGGTTTCACCACGTATGGTGTTTACCAGCAGCTCCATCAGCGCATTTACTTCTTCCTGTGGCCTCGACCAGTTTTCAGTGGAAAAGGCATACAGCGTAAGGTATTTCACGCCAAGTTCAGCACAAGCTTCCGTTGTATCCCGTACAGCTTTAACCGCGTTCCGGTGACCAAATACCCGCATGGCTCCCCGTTGCTTTGCCCAGCGGCCATTGCCATCCATAATGATGGCAATATGCGCAGGCAAGTTTCCCAGATCTATTTGTTCTTTCATTATCCTGGATCAGCCCCAAATAAGATGCAAGTTACGAAATAGTAGCCGCTATTCAAACGCTGGCAGGGGGAGGCAAGTAACTAAAAGGAAGGGTTAATTGCTTGATTTTAACAACTTTTAACACAGGAGGGAGATTGCCGGCCGGCAAATGGCAGGTGCTCAGCGGCTAGTACATCTCGGGGCACCGTACTTTATAGAAGGTATAACTGACTGAAAGGCCCGTAAATAAATACATATCCTTGTCGTTGGGATTACCGCTCAGGAAGCGGTTGGTAGTGGTGGGGCCACTCAGATCGTCCAGATAATCGGTAAAGGTTTTGCGGGCTCCGAAGGCGAGGCCAAGGTTCCAGTTGCCGCCCAGCACGTACTTGATGCCGACGCCGAAAGGAATCCCGATCTGATACAGGTCATACGTGGGCCGGAAATTCCGCTGAGGCTCAAAACGAAAGAACGCGATGCCACCAAAAAGGTAGGGGGAGAAACTGATCCGGGTCTGTTCATCCCGGTAATCGAGGAAATTGTATTCCATGACTGCTGAACCTTCCACAAAACGGGTACTGAAGCTGAAGTCGCGCTGCCGGGCAAATACATCATCGCTGGTGCGGTCGGAAGCCGCAAAACGGCCCAGCATAAGGCCGTAGGTCAGGCTGACTGCTTTGCCGGGATTGTGTCTGAGAAAGATCTGACCCCCTGACTTCGGTTCGCGGATGTTGATTCCCGGAGAGATATCACCCTTATAGTTAACTACTCCCGCTCCGGCTCCGACTTCGAGTCGCTGGGCGGTGGCAAGGTGACTGTAAGAAGTTGCTGCCAGCAGGCAGAATAGAAAAAAGGCCGTACGTGCTGTCATTCCATTACACATACGACCTTTGGGGAAGATTATTGTCAGGCTCATTCAGAAAATGTCAGTTGCCGCTGATGGGCGGCAACCGTAAACAGACTCAATTTCCGCGGGATCAGGAAAGGCAGGTTACCGGAATTTGGGACACCTTACTCCTTTGTACAGAATGTAGTTGAGGTGAAAGCCGGTGACCAGATACCAGTCCTTTTCGTTGGGGCTGCCCCGCTTCTCACCTGCTTCGTAACCCTGAGCGGCAAAGTAGGTGTTTCCGGCACCATCAACGTAAGCACCTTCGTCGTAGCCGAGGTCAATCAAGACCCGTTTGTAATCCCTGGCCTCGCCCCTTGCTGAGGTAGGCTCCAGGGTGCGGTTGGACATGGCCCTGGCAAGGTTGCTCTTCAAGGCTGCCGGGTCAGGATAATTACTGCTTACATCGTCGAGGTAATCCGTGAACAGGTAACGGTAACCGATTTCGAACGATACATCAAACCGGGGGGAAATTTTGTACCGGAAGCCAACTCCCGCCGGTATGGCCACCTGAAGCCTTGAGTAAGAGCGGCCTTCGGTTTGAAGGGGTTGCAGGCTTACCATTTTCCCTTGAATGGAAGGGTTCTCAGGAAAATCCTGTGGTGCTCTTGCCCTTGGATTATGGTAAAAACCGGCTACTCCGGCAAACAGATAAGGAACAAAATCTGGCCGGCGGAGAAAGGTGTTCCGGTTTTCGATCAGATCCCACATGCCGGTGACCGACAGCTCATAAATATCATTGCGGAAAGAGGCATTCCGCAGGTAACGGAACCGCGCATTCTTGTCGCCGGGGTCCTGCGACGCAAAATCATCTCCCTGCACCCGGCCGTAGTTGAAGGCCACCCGGCCGCTGAACCGTGGTCCGTACCGCCGCATGTAGTGAGCCCCCAGATTCCAGCGGGTAAACCGGATGTCAGCACTGGTGAAGGACTCGGCAGGAGTGATGTCGCCAAAATAATTCATGGCGTTCAGGCTTCCCCCGATACTGTAGTAACGTTTACTCTTGGTAAAACGCTGACCGAACACAGGCGACACGAAGCATGCCGTCAGTATCAGAGAAAGGAGTAAAATATATTTTCTCATACCAGAATAAGCATAAACAGAGGTAACAAGGAAAAGAACAGGAAAAGCAGTTTTTTCGCTGTGCAATATGCCCAATATATTTATGCTCGCAGTAGAACAAATTTCTAATTTCTTACATCAAGGCCCCAGTTGAGTTTATTTCGCAGGGTTTGCAGGAAATTTGCGCCATCCAGTTGCACAAGGCGGGCCTTGAAAGATTCTTTGCGGACCGCCAGTTGGATTGCGGCGTCTACTACCCGTGACCGGGAGTCAAGAGAAACCAGGTAATTTTTACTGCGGCCTTGTATTTCAAAAGAAATTACGCTGTTATCTGACACCACCAGAGGCCTTACGTTCAGGTTATGGGGGCTGACCGGTGAAATAATAAAGTTACCCGACTGAGGCAGCACTACCGGGCCTCCACAGCTGAGCGAGTATCCGGTGGAGCCGGTTGGGGTGGCTACAATCAGGCCATCAGCCCAGTAAGAATTGAGGTATTCACCGTCAATGTAGGTGTGCACCACTATCATGGAGGCGGTGTCGCGCTTGGTGATGGTAAATTCGTTGAGCCCGAAGTTGGTGCCGTCAAAAAGCTCCCGGTCCGTTTCGAGGTGGATCAGGCTGCGCTCCTCCAGCACAAAATAATTGTTGTATAAGCTGTTGACCGCCTCCCGGGCCTGCTGGGGGGCAGTTGTGGCAAGGAAGCCAAGACGACCGGTATTGATGCCAAGGATGGGGGTCTGGCGCGGACCTACGTAGGAGACAGTTTCCAGCAAAGTGCCGTCACCGCCGATGCTGATCATGAAATCAGCATCAAAGATATACCGCTGGTGAGAAAATCGTTTGATCTGGTTGGTATCTACTCCGTTTTTCTGGAGGAAGGAGCCAAATTGCTCCGAGAGTTGCAGATCAGCTTCCCTTTCTGCAAGGATCCTGAACAACTCCTGCACGTATGGACGGGCCTCTTCCCTGAAATTCCTGCCGTGAATCGCTATTTTCATAAAGAACGGTATCGGGCAGAAGGCCAGGCGCTACATATTCAGGTACCGGAGCAGCAGGTCTATGCGCTCCTTGTCCTCTTCATTGCCCTGGGTGTGGTGAAATTTTGCTACAATGTTATAGCTGAAACGCTCAAATGTTGCAATGATCCGGGAGAGATCATTGCGGTTGATCTTAATGGTAAGCTTCAGCCGGGAAGCGTCTCCCTTGTCGGGACAGACGTAACTGCTGAGTATTTTGGCATCGTTGGATTCCACCAGTCGGCTTACCTCGGTAAGGGAGTAGTCTCTTTCCTCCATCAGCAACACCAGAATGCCGCCGGGCTCCTGCATGGAGGAACGGGCAAAGGCCGTCAGCGTATCGGTGATGGTAATTACCCCGATAAAGTTGCGGTCATCATCCTGTACTGCCACCACGCTCAGGTCGTTATCCAGCGCAATTTTGAGAACATCAAAAAAGTGCTGGTATTTGTAAGCATATACGTTCTGTGATTCCAGGGCAAACTCTGAAAGCAGAGTGGCCGGATCATTGTTCGAATAGATCAGATCTTCACTGATCAACCCTTTGTATTCCTGACCGCTTAATACGGGCAACTGCGATACCCGCAGTTCCTCCATCCACTGGAGCGCCTGCCGTGGTGGAAGTCGTCGCCGCGACTGCCGTGGAGCAGGTCGTCGCCGTCGTTGCCGAACAGCCGGTCGTCGCCGTCGTCGCCGAAGACGCGGTCGGCGCCCGCACCGGCGAACAGTCGGTCCGCGCCGGAGCCGCCGCGCAGGTCGTCGGCCGCGAGGCCGCCGTGGAGGCGGTCGGCGCCGGCGTCGCCGCGCAACCGGTCCACCCCGCGGTCACCGAGGAGCCGGTCGCGGCCCGTGTTGCCGCGCAGGAGGTCGTCCCCGTCGTTGCCGCGCAGCCGGTCGTCGCCTCTGCCACCGAACAGCCGGTCGTCGCCGGGACCCCCGTAGACGATGTCGTCGCCGGCACCCGCGTATACGACGTCGTCGCCGCCCGACGCGCAGATCACGTCGGCGCCGGCCGTGCCGCGCAGCACGTCGTCGCCGGACGTCCCCTCGACCGTGCAGCGCCGACCCCGGGGCGGCGGCTCGACGCCACCGGCCCGCTCGGAGACGAACACGTCCACGGTCTCGTTGGTGTCGTTCGGCACGAGGTTGGTCGACCACGACGAGAACGCGACGACGCTGCCGTCGCCGTTGATGTCGGCCGACTCGCTGCCCAGTCCGCCGAACTCGGTCTCGATAGCGTTGCCGGCGGCCCCGTTCGAGNATTTTCATCAACTTTATAATTTTACGTAACTGAAAGTTTTATGGCCATTATGCAGAAAAGGCTCAAAAATTTATAGGTATTTTCGCCCCGCTGTTTTTTCCTGTTCCCTCCCTCACTTTAATATTTTGCAAACATCAAACCAAAAGCTGCATGAAGATCATAGCCATTGGAAGAAATTACGCGGAACACATCAAAGAGTTGCAGAATGAGCGGCCTGATGAGCCGGTCGTATTCATGAAACCCGACACGGCGCTGCTCAAAGACAATGCTCCCTTCTACCATCCTGATTTTTCTTCGGACATCCACCACGAAGTTGAAATACTGCTGAAAATCAATAAGGAAGGAAAAAACATAGATCCGCAGTTTGCCCATAAATACTACGACGAAATCGGGATCGGCATTGATTTTACGGCCCGTGATCTCCAGCAGAAGTGCAAAACGAAGGGCCTGCCCTGGGAGATTGCCAAAGCTTTCAACGGGTCGGCACCGGTTTCTGCTTTTGTGCCCAAAGGCGGCTATAACCTGACGGACCTGAACTTCAGCCTCACCATCAACGGCGAAACCCGCCAGCAGGGCAATACCAGAATGATGCTGTTCCCGTTTGACTACCTGGTGGCCTATGTATCAAAATATTTTACGCTCAAAACGGGCGATATCATTTTCACCGGCACACCGCAGGGCGTAGGCCCGGTAAAGATCGGAGACCGGCTGGAGGCCTTCATTGAAGACCAGAAACTGCTGGAGTTTGAGGTAAAATAGGCCAGGCTGGCTGGTTAAAGTCAATTGCCCCGTCCCTGGGCTTCACGACTGAACTTACCCGCAAAGGAAGGTTGAATGTCAGCGATAAGAGAGGGCAGCATGCAGTTTTCAATTTTCCCGACACCACCGGCAACCGGAAAGAAAAAGAAGTAGAGGCTTAATACATTCTTGCTTTGATGAAGTTTTTTTGTTCCGTTACGCCTGCCGGCCGAAGTAAATATTTTCTGATTTCTCTCCTGTTTTTCTGGATAAACCAGTCGTCGGCCCAGTCCAGGTACCCGAAAGATTACCTGTTGTTTCCCATTATGCCGGGACAGGTAAATTACCTTTCCGGCAACATGGGCGAACTCAGGCCGAACCATTTCCATGCCGGGCTCGACATCAAAACCCAGGGCCGCGAAGGACTTTCGGTTTACGCTTCCGCGGATGGATACGTTTCCCGGATCAAAATCTCGTGGGGCGGCTACGGCAATGCCCTTTACATCACGCACCCCAACGGCCTTGTTACGGTGTACGGGCACCTGAAATCGTTTAATAAAGCGATTGGCGCCTTCGTCCGGAGCCAGCAATACGCCCAGAAAACCTTTGAAATAGAACTACTGCCCGACAGCACCCTGCTGCGGGTGAAACGCGGTGATGTGGTTGGCCTGTCGGGCAATACCGGTGGCTCGGGCGGTCCGCATTTGCACTATGAGGTGCGTGATTTGCAGGAAAATGTTCTAAATCCGGAGTATTTCGGATTTAAGGAAATAAAGGACAAAGTGTCTCCGGTAATTGACCGGATTGCCCTCGTGGCCCTGAACAGCGAAGCCCGGGTGAGAGGAGAGTTTGGCCGGACGGAATTGGTGCCGGTTAAAGCCGGGACGAATGAATACACGGTAAACCAACCGGTTTCGGTATGGGGGAAGGTAGGGTTGGAGATGCTGACCAGTGACCTCTCTTCCGGGACGAGCAACCGAAACGGCATAAGTGGCATTGAGGTAAAGCTGGACGGGCAGGTGGTTTTTGCGCACCGACTCGAAACTTTTTCTTTCGACGTTTCCCGGAGCATTAACGTCCACGTGAATTACGCCCAGTACCTGCGCAGCAAAAATCGTTTCCAGCGTTGCTACGTAGCCGATGGCAACGAACTGAACACGTACAAAACGGATCGAAACCGCGGGGCTTTCGTGATCCGGGATGAAGCGGTACATAAGGCAGAGGTCACCGTGTATGATGCTTACCAGAACGAGACCCGGCTGCGGTTTTCAGTAAAAGGTGTACCACCCACTGCTCCGGCAACCGTTGTGCAGGCAGGCAGTTCCTCAGCCCCGTTCCGCTTCGACGTACAGGAAAATACGCTGGTTCTGAAAAGAACACCGGCTCAGCAAGGCAACCAGCCGGCACTGCTCTATGTAAAAGGCCGTCCGGTTCCCGCAGGCATGGCCTATCAGCGGGGCAAGGATGCCGTTTACCTGTGGGATATACGCCGTGGCTTGCCGGATTCTGTCAGCCTGGCTCAGACCACACCGGCAACCTCTTTTAATTTGAGAGCTGTAGTGCCTGCCGGCAGACGTTTTCTCTACGAAGAAGACTCACTGAATATTCTGTTCGACGAAAGATCCCTTTTCGATACGCTCTATCTCCAGACAGACAGGGAAGGAAGTAAGTACCGGATCGGCCGCGCCGATGTCCCTTTGCGCGAAGCCATCAGTGTGCGCCTCAGGCCCAATATACCGGAAGGAAGCCGGCCCAAAACTGCCGTTTATATGGTTTCGGGCGGTCGTTTGTCGTACGCAGGCGGTATGTGGGTGGGGTCAGAAATCGAATTCAGAACCAAAGAATTCGGCACCTACACGCTGGCCTACGACAACGATCCTCCTTTTGCAAAACTGGAAGTAAACACCCCTTCCCGGGTGGTTTGCCGCATTTCAGATAACCTGTCCGGCATCGGCAGGATCGATGCCTGGCTGAACGGTCAGTGGCTGCTGATGCAGTATGACTATAAGACAAATCTCATCTGGTCGGATCCCCTTGACCCGAAGCAGCCGCTGAAAGGCGACTTTGTGCTGGAAGTGACCGATAAAGCCGGAAACATAAAGAAGCTGGAAGTTCGCTTGTAAGCCGCCGTGAAATAGTTTACTTTGCGGCGACCACCTACTTTCCGACGCACCGCAAATGAAACTCAGCAAAGGCGATAAAGCGCCCGACTTCAGCAGCAAAGACCAGAATGGCAATCAGATAAAGCTATCCGACCTCCGGGGGAAAAAGGTTGTCCTGTATTTTTATCCGAAAGATGACACCCCCGGCTGTACTGCCCAGGCCTGTGATCTGAACGACAATCTGCCTGCACTTCAGTCTGCCGGTTACCAGGTGATCGGCGTCAGTACGGACGACGAAAAGTCCCACCAGAAATTCATCCATAAATACGGTTTGAATTTTTCGCTGCTGGCCGATACCGACAAGCAGGTAGTAGAACTTTACGACGTCTGGAAAGAAAAATCCATGTACGGCAAAAAATACATGGGCACCGCAAGGACCACGTTTCTGATTGACGAAAACGGGATCATTACCGACATCATCGAAAAAGTGGACACCAAAGCGCATACGGCGCAGATACTCGATAAATGAGAATATAGTATTGAGTACCGGGAATTGAGACATGCACAAGTTCAAAGAAAGGTATGGCAGAAAGCAGTGGATTTGGCAACCCTTACCTATCGGTTTACCAGAACCTTTCCGGATGAGGAGCGGTCTGGACTCATTTCTCAGATTACCGTAGCTTAGTTTCAATAGCCTCAAACACTGCAGAAGGGGCAGGAAGAAATAGCAAAAAAGAGTTTATAAATTTTTTGAGTATTGCCACCGGGTCATCGTACGAATTGGAAACACAGTTAATTATTGCCTTCAATCTGAATTACCTGACAAAAGAAAACTTAGATATACTCATTTCATCTTTGAGCGAAATTCAGAAGATGCTATACATGCTTCAAAAAGCACTTCATGATCCAAACAGTTAGTTTTTTTCTCACTACTCACTATTTACTACTAAACCATGGAAACCCAAAAGCTGAAAGCCGTTGCCGGACAAGTCCGGCGTGATATTATCCGGATGGTGCACGGCGCGAAATCAGGTCACCCGGGCGGCTCGCTGGGCTGCGTTGAGTATCTTGTGGCATTATACTTCCACGCCATGAAGCACGACCCGTCTTTCAATATGGAAGGAAAAGGGGAGGACCTGTTTTTTCTTTCCAATGGGCACATATCGCCGGTATGGTACAGCGTACTGGCCCGCTCCGGATACTTTCCGGTGGAGGAACTCGGCACTTTCCGCAAAATCAACTCCCGGGTTCAGGGGCACCCCGCTACCCACGAACATTTGCCGGGCATCCGCGTGGCCTCCGGTTCGCTGGGACAGGGAATGTCGGTAGCCATCGGGGCGGCTCAGGCCAAAAAGCTGAACGGTGATGACCGCCTCGTGTACGTGCTCATGGGTGACGGTGAGCAGAACGAAGGTCAGGTTTGGGAAGCCGCCATGTACGCTGCCCACCACAAAGTGGATAACCTGATTGCAGCCATTGATTACAACGGCCAGCAGATTGACGGCCCCACCAAAGTAGTGATGAACCTCGGCGACCTTGGGGCGAAGTACAAGGCTTTCGGCTGGGAGGTGATCGACCTGCAAGACGGCAACGATATGGAGCAGGTTTTGAAAGCCCTCGATTACGCCAGGGGCAAAACCGGCCAGGGTACGCCGGTACTGATTCTGATGAAGACTGAGATGGGCTACGGCGTTGATTTCATGATGGGCAGCCATAAGTGGCACGGCGTCGCCCCCAACGACGACCAGCTCATGCAGGGGCTGAACCAACTTCCGCTGGGCGAACTGCTCGACTTTGCCGAGGCCAAAAGCAAAGAGTGAGGTCAATTGACAATTGAAAAACAGGCTGAACTTTCAGAGTTGATGATTGGCCAAAACTGGGCCAGTCATATAAAACAAGGAGGCGTAGTACTGTCTGTACCGCGCCTTCTCATTTTAGAAGCCGCGAAACCAGAAATACCGCCTAAAAAACAGGCACATGTCCGGCTCAGCCATTTTCAATCATTCATTTTCAATTGTCAATTTATTTCACTCCTGCGTACATCCGGGCGTCTTCTTCCGATATTTCCTTGCCGCTCAGGATGACGAGCCGTTCCACTACGTTTCGCAGTTCGCGGATGTTGCCGGTCCAGCGTAGTGATTGCAGGTAGCTGATGGCGTCGGGGTTTACTTTTTTCGCCGCCGTACCGTAATCATCGGCGATGTCCTTCAGGAATTTATCCACCAGCAGCGGAATATCTTCCTTGCGTTCGTCAAGGGCAGGCACGTGGATCAGAATCACGCCCAGCCGGTGGTAAAGATCTTCGCGGAAGCGGTTTTCTTCAATTTCCTTCCGCAGATCCTTGTTGGTGGCGGCGACGAAGCGCACATTTACCTTGATTTCCTTGTCGCCGCCAACGCGGGTGATTTTGCTTTCCTGCAAGGCCCGCAGCACTTTTGCCTGGGCAGAAAGGCTCATGTCACCGATTTCGTCCAGAAACAGTGTGCCGCCGCTGGCCTGTTCAAATTTGCCGATGCGCTGCCTGACTGCCGAAGTGAAGGAGCCTTTTTCGTGTCCGAACAATTCACTTTCAATCAGTTCCCCCGGGATGGCTGCGCAATTCACCTCCACCAGCGGACCGGCGGCGCGGTTACTCTTTTCGTGCAGCCACCGGGCCACCAGTTCTTTGCCCGACCCGTTGGGGCCCGTAATCAATACCCGGGCTTCGGTGGGGGCCACTTTCTCAATGGCATCCTTCACCCTCCGGATCGCTGCCGATTCGCCGACTATGTCGAAAGATTTGGAAATCTTTTTCCGTAAAACCTTGGTTTCAGTAACCAGGG
>JAUJMU010000022.1:0-25014 GCA_030446715.1 Cytophagales bacterium
AGCGAAATCAGCGCCAGCAGCACCGATTCACCCAGGAACTGCCCGACCAGTTGCCGCCGGTCGGCACCGATTACTTTGCGCAATCCGACTTCTTTGGCCCGCTGAGCCGACCGGGCCGTGCTCAGGTTCATAAAATTGAAGCAGGCAATCAGCAGAGCGAATAAGGCAATGAAGGAAAAGGCGTATACGTAGCGGATGTCTCCCGTTTCGGCCATGTTAAATTCCAGTTCGGCCGACCGCAGGTGAATGTCTGTGAGTGGTTGCAGATGACCTTCGTAATGGCCGCCTTCGAGCTTAGGCTCCGCGTATTGTTTGAGAAAAGCGGGCAGTTTGGCCTGGAGTCCGGCCGGGTTTTGCCCGGGCGGCAGTAAAATATACGTGTACATCATCTGCCAGCGCCAGCTCTCCATGCGGGCGGGTTCTACCCACTGCAATAGGGCTTTCATCGAGCCCACCGCATTGATTTTGAGGTGAGAGTACGCCGGCAGATCTTTCATTACCCCCGTAACCCGGAATTTCAGGGACCCGGCTACGGTCATTTCCTTGTTGAGCGGGTTCTCGTTGCCGAAATACTTCCGGGCAATGCTTTCAGAAATGACCAGTGAATTGGGACCGTTCAGCGCCTCCTTTGGGTTGCCCAGCACAAAGGGAAGCGTAAAGACATCAAACACGGTAGAATCGGCCAGCAGGAAGCCTTTTTCAAAAAACTTTTTGTCCCCGTGCCGCACCAGTTGTTCGCGCAGATTAAAGAAACGCACCGTCTGCTGCACTTCGGGAAACACTTGTTTCATGGTCACTCCCCATGCCGGCGGCGTGCTGGCCATCTGGCGTTGGTTGCCGTCGGAGGTGGTGTGGTTTACGATGCGGTAGATCCGGTCTCCCCTGGTGTGGAAGGAATCGTAGCGTAACTCGTCCCGGACGAAGAGAAAAATGGTGATGCAGCAGGCAAGGCCAATGGCCAGCCCCAGAATGTTGATGAAGGAAAACACCTTGTGCCGCTGCAGGTTACGCAGGGCAACGGTAAAATAATTTTGCAGCATATCAATTGAGTTAGGGGGTGAGTATTCTTTTTGTTTTCGTTTTAGAAATACGGGCCGCAGAAAGCCCAGAACTTCCAGCCAGTACTGCCGCCGGGCGTAGCTCCCCCCGAAGGCCGCGGCCCGTTTGTGGAACCGTTCGTGCATGTCGCCCTGCACCTCCTCCAGCAGGTGGGGAGCACAAAAGAGCTCCAGCAGTTGGTCGGCCCGGCGGGGTGGCGCAGGGGTCTGATTCATGGCAATTTTTTATCTTTGAAAAAAACTCATCTGTTTATGGAAGCTGTCGTTAGTCAACTTTCCCCTTATGAACTCGAACGCGGTAAACCCATGCCCGATACCATTCACGCGGCCATTCAATCTAATCTTCTGTTTGAGCTGAAACTTCGTTACCGTGATGCCTTCCGGAGCTTATCCGAACTGTCGCTGGCTACCCTCCCCGAAGGAACCACACCCGATGTTGCCGTTTACCCGGCCTTTCCGCTGGATTATGAGAACCGTACGGCGAAGCGTACCGACCCTCCGTTGCTCTGCATTGAAATTCAATCTCCCTCTCAGGCAATAGAAGAAATGGTCGACAAAACCAATGTTTACTTCGGGTTTGGCGTCCGGTCCTGCTGGATAGTTGTTCCCGCGGTAAAAGGCGTTTTTGTGTATGACCGTCCGGGCCACTACCAGTTTTTTCACGGGGACGATGCTTTACAGGACCCAAATCTGAATATAGCATTGCCCTTATCGGCTGTTTTTGAGTAAGCCTGTTGTCTGAACCATGATTTTCAGGATTCAGGGATTGACAGGATTAAGTCTGTCCCGATCAGGATTTATAGGATTAAATGATTGGCAGGATTACGATCATCAAAATCCTGTTCATCCTTTAATCTTGAAAATCATGGTTCAGACAATTCATACCGCCGGCTTGGGCATCAGATCCCACAGGTGGTTGCGCGTATCCCGGATTTCTGCCAGGGCCCGTACACCCGCAAGCGTTACCGTAAAAAAGCGTTTGCGCCGGCCGCCTCTTTCCGCCGTGGCGCCGCCCATGTGCGAACTCACCATCCCCTTTTCCTGCAACCGCTGCAAAGCCGCGTGTACCGCACTCAGGCTCACCGACCGGCCCGTTTCCTTCTCCAGTTCCTCGGTAATGGACAAACCATAAGCCTCTCCGGCCAGCACGCCAACGGTCAGCAGGACGATTTCTTCAAATTCGCCAAGGTAGGTTCGCTTCATGTGCCATTAGTTCAACATCTGTAGAACAAAGGGTTTGCCAGAAGGGATAAAAGGCTTTCCTGTTCCGGAAAAGGCACTTTCTGTGAATCACTCAAAATAAAAATGTCCTGAATCGGACAGTAACTGTCCGATTCAGGACGGTGTTATGCCAAAAAATAAGGAGGTATCTTCAGCGAAGCATTTCCGAATACAGCCGGGCGTATGCGTCAGTCACAGCTGCCAGGCTGTACCGCTTCACGTTTTCCCGGCCTCTGGCAATCAGGGTGGCGCGGTACGCCTCGTCGCCGGTCACCTTCACAATTCCGGCGCGGATGGATTGTACATCGAACGGGTCCACGAGGCAGGCACCTTCACCGGCTACTTCCGGCATGGAGAGCAGGTTGCTGGTGACCACGGGCCGCTCCAGCGTCTGTGCTTCCAGAATCGGCATCCCGAATCCTTCGTAGGTGGAGGCAAACGCCAGCAGGTCGCAGGCTTCGTATTGACCCACCAGTTGGTCTTCCGTGATGTTGAAGGCGTTATCAAAAGTGATCCGGTGCTTCTCCAGCAGTTGGAGGTGGGTTTCGTCCAGTTTGCCGATGATCACCAGCCGGCAGGGGATGCCTTCCAGCGCCTCAATCAGCCGCGGGAGGTTCTTGTTGGGTGCCGTGCCCACGTGCAGGATTACCGGCAACCGGGAATTGAACGGTTTTGACCCCGGCTGGTATCTGGCGGAAATAAAGTTGGGAATCACCCGGATCTTGTCCGGCGGACAGTTTACGTATTTCAGCACCTCGTCTTTGGTGGCCTGCGAAACCACCGTTACCACCCGCGAACGGTTGACCGGCAGCACCAGCCAGAACCACTTCAGGATCAGCCGGGCTGCTGCCGAGGGGTGCTTCATGAAGCCGCAGTCGTGAATGGTCAGCACGGTTTTCCGCTTTTGCAGCAGCAGCGTCAGAAAGTGGACATCCCCGGTTACGTGGTTGATGTCGCCCTGCCGGAAGGAAGCTTCCACGGCGTTATAAACCCGCTGCCACAAGCCATTGCTGTGGTAGCGGGAAACCGCAGTCCGGGTCCGGATACCGGCGGGCAGGTTGGCCTGAATGTGCTCAAACAGAAACTCGATGCTGAAATTACCGGCCGCCCGGGGCTTGCGGTAAAAAAAAACAATCGTAAACGGAGTGGCCATCAGGCTTGGGACCAGATACTGGATTGAAACTCTTTCCGGTTCTGGACGAAGATTTTAGGATCAGCAATGAAAGCTTTTACCTTATCATTTGCACAGGCATCCATCAGCAGGTGATCGGCAATCCAGCGGACCGGCGTCTGCCATTGAATAAACTTCTGCGCCGTACTTTTCCGGATCGCGTACGCCTCGGTGTTGGTGTGTACGCCCGCTTTTTTGAGGTGGGTATTTACCTTTTTCGGGTACGACACGTACTTGTTCCGCACCGGTTCATGCCGAATGCCCGAATGATACAGCGCGGTGACCAGTTGCTGCTTGAGGCTGAGGGAGGTGTTGAAGTCAAAATTCAGTTCGTAACCAAGGTACAGCAGTTCCCAGTCGGCCGGCAGACTGCGCAGGGTATCGGCCAGGTACGGCAGATTTTCGTCGAGACAGGCAACGTCGTCTTCCAGAATCAGGGCGTTTTCGTAGCCATTGTCTACAATGTCCCGGTAAATGAGCCGGTGGGAAAGTGAACAGGCAATCTCATTCTGATGTACCGGGGAGTCAAAAGGGATTTTCAGGTACTTCTCACAAATTTCCTGGTTATGCTCCGTCATCAGCCGGTAATCGTAGTCCGGGTGGCCCGCCTTCTGCAAGGGCAGCAGGGCTTTGCCATCCACACCGTAGAAGTACTCAAAATGGAGGCCTTCCAGATGGGCGTTCAGGAAAAGGCGTCGTTTCTCATTCCGGGGGATCGTCAGAATGTATATTTTGTCGAAATAAGAATTAAGCAGCTGCCACTTATCGGCTTTCATAATGTTCATGTTCTAATTGTTACTCTGCCCTGCCATCAATGAGGTCAGTTGCCTGATACGGGTTCGCAGGCGGATATTTTTCTTCAGGCTGAACCTGAGCAGGGGCCACTCCAGCTTCAGGTACAACCACAGGTTGGTTTTGCCCTGGTAGTACCTGTGAACGAGACCTTTATTAAAAGAGGCGAAATGGATGTTGCTGAAGCGGACCGGCTGCCGGAGCTTCTTGTTGTAGCAGAAAGCCTTTCCTTCCTCTATGTACAGTTTTTTTACGCCGTAAAACTCCCGGTCGTTCATCTCGTAGGTATTCTCCCGGTCCAGCCACGGCCACTCGCCGATATTGTAGTCGTAGGAGATTCCGTCCCGTAACAGGCCAAGATCCAGCATCGGTATGGTATCCTTGTACTGCCGGTAAAACAGGTAAAGCACGTACATATCCGAAATAAAACCCGACGGGTGACCAGTCTGCTGCTTGTAGCGGTAGTTTTCTTCCAGCAAATGCACCTTTTCGGGGGAATACACGTCCAGAATAAAATCACAGAAGGTTTCCAGCACTCGGGGAGTCCACACGGAGTTATGAATAAGCGCCTCCTCCATTTTCGGGTTCGGGTGCACGTACAGCACGGCGGCATAATCCTGCATACCCAGCCGGCTGTACTCCTCCTCCACGTTGCTGTAAAACATCAGGTCGGTGTCGCAGAGGTAAAACCGGTCAAAGGGAAAAGACCGCATAATTTCCCTGAGAATGAAGTACCGCTTCAGGCAGTACATCTCAAACTGCCACGGGTTGTGGGAATAGTGCCTGTATATATCCTCAAAAGGATAAGCAGCTTTTTCGTAAGGTGTTACGTCAACGTGCGTGAGGAAATCAAAACGGTTATTGGCCTGGTCACCAAACAGGTAAATGGGGGCATCGGGATTGTATAACCGGGCCTGGCGCATGGTGTAGTAAAGGTAATCCTGGTAACCCTTGTGCAGAAAAACGATGGGTAGCTTGCCGTCTCCTGCGGGTGCCTGCCGGGAGAGGGAAGGATTAAGCGTACGGGCAGTTTCCGGGAGCATTCCTGATCAAGTGGTAAGTGATTGGTGATTGGGCAGAGACGCCATGCGTGGCGTCTGTACAAGTGGTTGCCGGGAAAAGGATCCGGAAAAAATATTTGATATTTGATATTTGATATTAAGTAATGATCCGTTCGCGGACGGCTGCTGCGGGATTTCCCTGATAAATAAAATAGGGTTTCAGGTCTTTGGCCGCTACTGAGCCTACGGCCAGTACACTGTGGCTGCCGCACCTGACACCGGGGCAGACCACGCTCCTGGCCCCGATCCAAACACCGTCTTCCAGGGTAATCGGGCCGGTAATCAGGTCGAATGTGCTTTTCTTGTAGTTGTGGTTGCCCGTCAGCAGCAGCGCCCCCTGCGAGAGACAGACGTGGTCACCGATGGTTACCAGGGTCAGGTTGTCAATCCACACGCCCTCCCCGATCCAGACGTGGTCGCCTACCTGAAGCAGCCACGGATATTTGATGTTCACGTTCGGCTTGATGGTAACCCCCCTGCCTACTTTTGCCCCGAACAGCCGCAGCAGGGAAACTTTCAGGCTGCTGACGGGATTGAGCGGATTGATCAGGAAAAGCGCATTGACAAAATACCACAGCATCCGCCTGGGACCGGAAGCCCCCGGATGGTACCAACGGTTGTCATAGACCGAAAGGTCCGTCCGGCGGCGGGAGTGTAAAAGTACCTCATCCATAGGTGATCAGAATTACCCCGGGCCGTAAGCGGCAGCGCATTGGCTCAGGGAAAAGCAGATGAAATGTATACGTGTCCTTTACCCTTTGGTTATGCAGGGTAAAAATCCGGTTTTACGGGTAGTTTACAGAAACATATCTTCAGCAGGAAACACGCATGGCTGGATCTGCTGAGACCAGCCATGCTGTAAAAATACAGTTACGCAGTTGTGCTCAACGAATAACCAGTAACTAATAACCAATAACCACTTGATCTGTCAGGCTGTCTGTTTTTCAACCTTCAGCGGAGCGGGTATGGCCGGTGAATTGGTGTTTTCCTTATGCCGGCTGGCAATGCGGTTGAGTACCACGCAGGTGCCCACCGCAATACCGATAATGGTAAAGGTGGAAAGTGTCACGTCCACATTGCGTAGCAGGAGTGCCAGCAGGATAAAGCACAGATTGACTCCGCCCAGCGTGAGGGCTACCTGCCGGTGATTGAAGCCCAGCCGCAGGAGCATGTGGTGCAGGTGATTGCGGTCGGGACTGAAAGGCGACCGGCCCTCCATCATGCGCAGGATAAACACTCTTAAAGTATCCGTCAGCGGAACAATCAGAATGGCAATGGCAATGGCCGGAGTCGCCAGAGGCAGCTGATCGGCCGCAAGGGTGATCTCCGAGTTGAGGAAGCGGATGCAGAGAATGCCCAGCACCATCCCGATCACCAGCGAACCGCCGTCACCCATAAAGATTTTGGCCGGTGAGAAGTTGTACCACAGAAAGCCCAGCAGGGCACCGGTAACCACAAACGAGATCAGCGCCAGCGAATAGTGGTGGCCGATAAAGAAAAGAGTACCAAAAGCAACAGTGGCCACTACCCCGATGGTACCGGCAAGACCATCCACGCCATCAATGAGGTTGAAGGAGTTAATGATTACGGCCACCGTAAACAAGGTAAGGGCTACGCCCACTACCACCGGAATCTGGTGCAGGCCCAGAAAGCCGTTCAGGTCGTCAATGTAGAGTTTGCCCCAGAAAACCATGATCGAGGTGGCAATCAGCTGACCGATGAGTTTCTTTACCGCACTGATGGCAACAATATCATCCTTGAGACCCTGCATGAAGATGATGAACAGGGGCAGGATCATCCAGCGCAGCTGCTCGAAGTTGATATCATTCGACCAGAAGACAATGGAAAAGAAAATGGCGGCAAACATGGCTACTCCGCCAAGGGAAGGAATAGCGTCCTTGTGCAGTTTACGCTCATCGGGCTCATCGAAGATGCGCCGGATGGAAGAAACCCTGATTACTGGCGGTACGGCCAGAAAGGCAATTATGAACGCAGTCAGAAAAGCCATCAGAATGTTCAGCGTGGAAGGCTCGACGTAGATCATACGGTCTGATGTTATATTTTGATTGTATAGTTGTTACTGTGAATTACTGCGATATGGTTATTACAGATTCGTTCCCGACCGGGCGGTTGTCAGTAAGGCTGGCCGGCGACTGCCAGAGGGCAAGAATGTACTGGCCCACCTTCCGCAGCGGCTTCATCATCAGGGTAAGCGGGTGAGGCTCCAGGCCGTTCATTTGCCAGGCCATCCGGTCTTCGCGGTTGGCCCGGAAGCGGCTTCTCAGGTTGGCATTGCTTGCTCCGCCCGTGCGCATCATCACCATCACGTGGGGCAGATAAGTGACCGAGATTCTGTTTTTGTGAATAAAGCGCAGCATGAGTTCGTAATCAGCCGCTGAGCGGAGCCTCAGATCAAAGCTATTGAATTTCCGGTAAACTTCCCGCCGTACAAAGAACGTCGGATGAGGCGGCATCCAGCCGTTGCGGAAGGCTCCGGGACGGTAACTGCCCGATTTCCAGTAGCGTACAATACGCTCTGCATTGCCGCTGTCCACGTACGCAAGGTCACCGTAGAGGCTCTCGGCCCCGCTCCTTGTGAAGCTGTCGGCTACCTGACCGATCACCCCGTTGTGGGCGTAAAAGTCATCGGCATTGAGTATACCCACCACATCACCCGTAGCCATGCTGATGCCCTTGTTCATGGCATCGTATATACCTTTGTCGGGCTCAGAAACCCACCGGAGGGAGTGTTTTGCCGCATATTTTTCAATCAGCTCCCTTGAGCCGTCAGTGGAGTTTCCGTCCACAAGTATGTATTCAATGTCGGGATGGTCCTGGCTCAGAACTGAATTTATTGTTGCTTCAAGGGTGCTGACTGCGTTGTAGACGACCGTAATGATTGAAACCTTCATAACTTTTGTAAGTGCTCTTTGGGGAAAAATTTGTAAAATTCTGAGAAGCTGGTTCAGGCTCTTTTACGGGATTATGCCAGTCGGGTTTTACCCTGTGCAGAGGAATTCATTATGCAGGCTTTTAAAAAAAGGCTGAGCTTAAAATATTAATACCCTTTCATTTATTATCAATGTTACCTGAGTAAGGATTAATTCTGGAAGAGCTATTAACAACAGTGAAGTGCGCTAATTAGCCATTTTTTTTGAAAATTGTATTGTATTTATGGGAGCTGTGCGAATTTAATATATACGTAATGTTCCGGAAAGGTAAATAGTAACCTGAAATTTATTTCTTAAATTAAAGATAATCTTACGCTGCAAGAAAATCCAGTAAAAAGTCAGATGAAAATGTCTCTCCCCCAACGCCGGAAACGGCCCAAAAGCTCCCGGTCAACAGACTTTTTTATTAAACTGAAAGATATGGCTATACCCGGAACGTGCTGGCAAACTCCGGTGGGGCCGTCTCCGGTTGCCTGCTGCGCCAGAAATTTTTCACAGCATTGTCAGATCATTTCAAATGCCCGGTTACCGGCAAACTTATCGGGGGCAGCCCGGTCAATACGATTGCTGCAGCAGTGTCAGCCATGCTTTTTCTACCTGGTTCATCTCCAGAAACTCTTTTGCAAGGCTGTGCAGATGATCTTCCAGTGATTCGGGATCATTGGCAAAGCGGTGCATCACCTGCTCCAGTACAGCATCTTTACGGAAAGTGTTTATTGCCCCCGCGTCCGGGAGTTTCTCCACATTTGCGAGGCGGCCCAGGTTGTTTCCGGTCAGGATGCGGCTGTTGCGTATCGAAGATGGCAGTTGGTCCACGCCGATTCCCCGGTGCTGATTGGGTTTTGGAACCATAAAAAGAGCCTCTCCAAAGGCGCGGCAATACCAGTCGCCGCCCATGCGGGCCACCAGATCAACCCTGGTGGTATCCAGCCGGCCCTGTTCATCCAGAATATGGTCCTGAAAATGGGCCAGCAGCACTTCGCAGATCACCAGATTGGGGGCACCGCCTTCCTCTCCCATGCGGATCACCTGGCGCACCCTGCACTCAAAAGCCGCCGGCGACTCGGCTACCCGCGGCGGCCTTACCCGGGCGGAGGCAACCGGCGTAAATCCGGCTTTCACAAATTCATTGACCCCTTTTTCGTATTCGCAGCTGGCCAGTGACATCTGCTCTACCATCCGGTAATCCACCATATTGATGACAACCTCGTCCACTTCGAGCACATTTTCGAAGGTATGCTTGGAGGTGTTGTCACGCACCCGCCGGTTGGGAGAAAACACCAGCGTGGGCGGATTGGACCCGAAAGCGTTGAAAAAGCTGTAGGGACTCAGATTTACGTTGCCTTCCTTGTCAATCGTGCTGGCAAAAGCAATCGGCCGCGGGGCTACTGCCCCCAGCAGATAGCCATGAAACTGGGCAACGGATACTTCTCTGGGATCAATTGTTTTCATGAGAAGGGATGGGAGCCGGAAATATACTCCATTGGCCGCCATTTGGGAGTTGAATACAAAGTATTCCCATCTACACGAAGGAACAACCCAACTGGTTTCGGGACGTAATCCGCAACCGGCCTGATAAGGTGCCGTGGCAACCTGCAGGAAAACTGCTCAGGCAGCCATCCGGTGCTTGTGTACCCGGCATTGCCGGCAGTGGCGCAGGTTGATTACATGCCCGGTGATGAGTGCCACCGAACCAACGTACATGAGCAGCCCAGCCGGCGGAAATACGGCTTGAAGAATCACGCTGAGGGAAAACAGCAGCCAGGCAAAAATCAGCAGCAACCTGACGCCCAACAGATGCGACTGCCGCACCGAATAGTAAACGGCAACAGCGGCCAGCCCCACAAACAGGTAGTCCAGCCATTCGGGTTCGTTCCGGTGCAGCGCCGAACCCGACAAATAAACCAGTACGGGCATAACCAAGCAGTGTAAAATACAGCCAACCGAACTGAAAATACCCACCCAGTCAGACTTCTGTGCTATGCCGGAAAATTTCATTAGGGCCATTTTGGTTCTACAACAGGACAAATGTACAGTAAAGACATTTCTCTTGCAACTCTGTTGCATACTCTGTTATACGGTAACTTTGTCTGAGGGTTGGATGGTTGAATGGCTGGATGGCTGCCTGACCGGCATGATCCTTCAGAGGCAGACCAGAGGCAGACAATCTGACAATCAAGCAATTTAATCATATAACCATCCAGCCACACGGGTGCCGGTCACGACTACTTCGCCGAGGGTCTGTAGTAATTCTTTCAGCTGAATATCAAGCTACAGGGCCGGCTGACCGGCGGATAACGTAACGCTGGTGCGGAAACCCGAATAGCCCGTGAAGGAGGCCCGCAGTTCGTAGGTGCCGAAGGGAAGGTGGCTGATACTGTACCTGCCGTCTGCATCGGTGGTGGTGCCGTGAGGGGTTCCGGGCAGGCCCACGCTGACAAAGGCCAGCGGTTTGCCTTCGGTTGTAATTTTTCCTTCGACTGTACCTTTTTCACTTTGTGCCTGTGCCGCTATTGCTGTACCAACCCAAAGCATTGTGATCAGTATTCCCTGCGCTATAGGTCCGTTGTTTTTGTAAAGCTGCAATATTTTATGTGACTAGAAATAAGTTTTTAGATATGTCTAAACTTTATAGATTATAACCTGATCCTGCCGGATTTGGTTGCAGTGAAGACCGGGAAAATGTACGGTTTCCGGCCAGAGAGGGGATCATGAAGATGCAAAGCAAAAGCAGCGTCGTTGCACTGCAACGACGCTGCTTTTGCTTTCTGGTCAGCCGGGAAACGGCCTTTTCCCGCTCAGAATCCAAACTTCACCAGTGTTCCTGACAACTGCGTCCTTAAACTCCGCAGCTCCCAGGCGGGCAGATGGTCGGGCTGAAAACGGAACGTCTCCAGCTTCTTCAGATTGCTCATTCCCGCCGGCATTTTTACTATTTTGTTGTCCCACAGGTCAAGGGAAGAAAGTTCGGTTAAGCCGGACAACTCGTTGGGCAGGCTTGTCAGTTGATTCCCGGCCAGATTCAGTTCCTTCAGCTGGTTCAGATTGCCAAGCTCACCGGGTACGTGGGACAGCAGGTTATTCTTCAGGTCCAGTTCCTTCAGATTGGCGAGTTTGCCGATTTCTGCCGGAATCTCCGGTAGCCGGTTGTCGGCTAATTTCAGGGTGGCAAGATCCTCCAGTTCTCAGTTCTCCTATTTCAGGCGGCAGCTTTTCCAGCACGTTGCCTCTCAGACCCATATGACTTAAGCTGGTAAGGCTGCCAATACCCCTGGGGAGGCCCGGCAGATGGCTGGCGGACAGGTTCAGATTCCGGAGGCTTTTCAGCTGGCCCAGACTTTCCGGCAGCGCAGAAAGCCGGTTGTTACCAAGGTGCAGACCTTCCAGCCGGGCGAGTCTGCCCAGTTGGGAGGGCAATGAGGCAAGGCCGTTCCCGGTCAGGTCCAGCTCTTTCAGACTGGCAAGGCGGGTAATGCTTTCGGGCAAATCAGTCACCTGATTCCGGATCAGATACAACTGCTCCAGCCCCGCCAGCCTGCCTATTTCCTCGGGCAGCCCGGTGAGCTGACTGAAGCTGGCGTTGAGTACTTTCAGGTTGCTTAACTCTCCTATTTCACCGGGCAGGGCCGAAAGCCGGGTGTGGGAAACGTCCAGGACCTGTAACCGGCTGAGCTGACCGATTGAAGCGGGCAGTTCTTTGATGTACCCGTTGCTCAGGCTTAATTCCTGCAGGTTTTTAAACTTAAGGAGCTGCTCAGCCGGTACATTCACCAGATGTCCCGTCCTGAAAAAACCTTACAGTTGGTCTCGTCCGGAAAAAAGTTGACAATTATGGGTTGAGAGAAAAATTGAAATACTAATAACGGTTATAGGTTGACAAAAGTAAAACTTCTCATTTTAATCCATCCTTAGTTCAGACCATCCTTAGTTCAGAGTTGATTGGCTCCTTGACCAGGTTGTGAGCCTTTTCCTCTTGAGTGCCTCTTCATGCTGCAGTAAGCATCCCTCAGGGGCGGCGAGGCACGAGCCGTTTATATACCCTTGACGGATGCTTACTGCAGCATAACTTTGCATGAAAGGGGAAAAGGCGGGCAGATCCCTCGCAATACTTAATGCTTTAATCATTGGCAGGAAGGGGCTTTTCAGGCTTTCTCTTCCAGAGTTTTACCAAAGGCGCTTCTGACTGGTGAGCCAGAGCAGGAGGTAAATACGAGCAACTCATATGAGGCCGTAGTATGTTGTAATTACGAATACTACTTTCCACCGCTAAAAGTGCTTCCATATGGTTTTTAAATATCCGATTCAACTTAAACTCGGTTTTAAGGATGCCATTGACCCGTTCAGCAATCTGGTTCTCATAGGCCTCCCCGCTATCAGTCATACTGATACCAATACCGGCAGACCTTAGTTTTTTGACGTATTCAAAGCTGCAATACTGCACGCCTCTGTCAGAATGGTGGATAAGGGTATTGTCCTTCTTAGTACGGGTAGTAAGGGCCATTTCCAGGGCTTTCAAACAGCCTTCTGTGCTTAAGAACTGATGTAAACAGTAGCCAACAATCTTTTTTGAGTAGGCATCGGTAATTAAGGAAAGATAGTTGAAATCATGCCCTACACAGATGTAAGTCATATCGGCTACCCAAAGTTGTTTTGTTTCAATGACAGCCAGCTCTTTAATTAAGTTAGGATATTTTCTAAGTAAGTGATCAGAGTGCGTGGTCCTGGGTATACCTCTCCTGCGACGAATCAGCAGGTGATGGGCCCGGAGTAACTCGTGTAAACGATCCCGGCCCATTTTAATGCCACTTTTCTGCAGGGAGCCCTGCAGGAGCAGATACATTTTCCTGGTTCCCAGCCCTGGAATTTCTCTTCTGATAGCTGCCACCAGATCCAGCACCAACATGGATTGGGCAATGCGCTCTTGGGCAAAGGATGCTTTCTGATGGAAAGCTTGCCGGCTTTTACCAAACAATCTGCAAAGGCGGCCGACTCCCACCTTCGCTATCTCATTATGCCGGAGCATTAGGACTGTTTGGTACCACGCTTTTTTCGAATCGAAATTTTGAAGTCCTTTTCGGCTACATCAATCATGGTATTAAGAGCCAGAATCATCAGGTTGGCGTCCTGTAAGGCTCGTTCTAAGTCTTTATTGCGTTGTTGTAAGGCTGCTGAATTTTGTTTCTGCTTCTTGTGCATGGGGGGCAAAGATATCAGCCCCTGATCAATCCTTTTCCGGTAAGCTGCAACCCAGTGATTAAGGGTATAAATACTGTGGATACCGAACTCTTGCATGACTTGCTTGGGATCCTCCCCACCGAACAAGACACGAAAGGCAGCAATTTCTTTCACTTCTTCGCTATACTGATAGCGTTCGAGCAATTCTCTGATGTAGTCTTCCATAGGAATAGTTTGTTTGAAAAACCGTCAACCTATTTCAGGAGAAGACCCCAACCACTGGATTATTGCCCATAGCGGAATAAGGACTACCAAACTGATCCGCCGAATCAGCCGTATGCCACCTTCCCAGCACCGGATCATAGTACCTTGCCCCGAAGTCCATCAGATACAGCGACAGGTCTTCTGAGAGTTCCTTGCCCTGAAACTTATACTGATCCTCCGGCGTGTTCCGCCGCTCAATGCCTGCCAGCTCCAGTCCCCAGGGAAGCTCGTTTCGGCGTTTTTTACCAGTTGCCGGGAAGTGTCCGGTTAGGGGTAAACGAAGATGCTAAGAACGGATATCGGGGCCGGAAGGAAGGAAGATTTTTTCTTTAATTGAACGCTTCAGCTAAAAGAAAAAAGCCAGGGGCAAACCTGGCTGCTAAACACAAGCAAGCGACTTACAGCTTCAACGACCCCGGATCACGGCGAGAGTCGAATACGGCGTGGATGTAGACGGTACTTTGCTGGTAGGAGTAGATAATTTTATACTTGCCTTCCACCAAGTAACGGTACTGTTGCCGATGAGCAGGCATTGCTTGAATAACACCCGACTCGGGATGCTGTTCCAACTGCTGAGCCCGCGAGACGATTTTGTCAATGGTCGCCTCCGTCTTGGGGCTGCTGCCTAAGAAGGTTTCCACGTCCAACAGGTCATTTAATGCCTCCGTGGTCCAAATTACCCTTCTCACACTCACGCTTGGCGGCGGCTTTTTAAGTACGCTTCTACTTCCGCCTGGGTGTGTACCCGGCCAGCCTGGATGTCCTGCTGGGAACGTTCCAGTTTGTCAGCTAACTCCTGCTGGCTCATGGGCCGCAAAGCCGCTTTTAGCCGCTTTTGCCGCTCTTTCCGCAATAAGTCCGAGAGTTTGTCCAGTAAGCTTTCATCGGTAATGCGCAGGTATTCTTCAATAAACTGCACTTTACGGGTTTGAATGTCCATTACCATTTAGTATTGATTGGGGTAAAGATAACGTTTTCAGCCCTGCAAGGGGTGGTATTTGGTTAAATCATCCTGCAAGGCTTTGAGCTGCCCGGTCTGGTAGCGTTCCGTGGATGAGACACATGCCGGTAACCGGCTAAGTATTGTACTAAGCGGGCATTCTTGCTTTCGAGCCGGAGATCATCATGTTAACGCCTGAGCGCGAAGGGAGAGTGAACAGGACTGTTTTGTAAATAGCCAGATAAGCTGTAATTTCTCTCTATCCACACTTTCCCCGGATCACTGAGCCGCTACCCGTAAGTGTTTGTAGTGCAGCTACTTAAGTGGCTCAGTAACGTAAGTGAGCCACTACTGGGCCACTGAACCACTACCCTACGCTGCTTTTTCGGGCTAATCAGTATTGGAGCAAATGCCAATTTGATACCCTGTAAAGGTGCAAAATACGTTCCTTTCTGCCAACCATAAAGGAATTAAATAAGGATCAGACCATGTTAAAGGAGGGGAAACGCTTCGGTTGATTCGGACCCGAAGATCAGCAAACGGTCTTTCACATGATTGATTCACTTCTGACCAAAAAGAAGTTCGTGGACTTCTTTGCCCAAAACCTGGCTTCCCGCTAAATTATAGCCGCTCCCTAAACTTTTTTTCTTACTACCTTTTCGTTGTATTTAGCACCGATAAGTCGCATCGGATACGCTAAAAAAATCCTTCCCTTCTCTCATTTTTGTCCCTTATCCGACACTTTTGTCTGCTGCTTACGCTTTTTCACTTCCCTGGCGGGGCTTCAGTTGAAAGCAGGACTTACGCAGGGGATAAAGATAAGAGGTTAAATTTGAGCAAAAACGATTGAGACGATGACAATCGAGGAGTACATGAGTTATCTGTTAAGCAGTCCGGCAGGAAGCAGTTGCGTGAAGGCAGGCCAGGTTCTGGAAGTATCTCACGATGAGGTGAACCGCTTTTTGTTGCAGGGCAGTTACGGGGGCAGAGACCTTTATGAGAAAGCAGCAGTACATTTAGTGGCTGCCGGGGGCACATTAACGGTAGATGATTCAGTACTGGATAAGCCTATGCTCAGCCGGAGACAGAGTTGATCACCCATTTATATTCAGGCAAGCACCACCGGGTAGTGAAAGGAACCGGGCTGATTACCTTGTTGTATACGGATATAAAAGGGGTAAGTCTGCCGGTAAACTTCCGGGTGTATGACAAATCCCCGGGTAAAACCAGGAATGATTACTTTCAGGAAATGGTCAGGGAAGTCCTGGAGTGGGGTCTTCGTCCCAAAGTAGTAACGGCAGACAGCTGGTATGCTTCCACAGCTAACTTCAAATTCTTGAGAAACCAGGAGTTGAGTTTTCTGTCTGGCATTGAGAAAAACCGCATTATCTCTACCCGTGCCGGAGAATATCAGCAGGTGTGTACAGCCGGTATTCCTGCTGAAGGCCTGCACACACACCTCAAAGAGTTTGATTTCGTGAAAGTGTTTCAGACAGTTGACAAAGACAATAACGTGAGATACTACGTGTACTTTCATCCCGATGAGGAAAACGGCAATTTATCACCCGCGCTGAGTTTGAAAAACCCATCAGCAGCACTGGCAGACCGAAGTCTTTCACCGCACCTCAAAGCAGGTATGCAACATTGAGAAATTCTTTGTCAGAACTTCTTCATCCATTAAAACGCACCTGTTTGGTGCCCTCAGAGCCTTTATCAGACTCTCAGCAATGGTAAGAGATCAGATACTCGATTCCTTCTACTTACACCGACAACTCTTCTTGCAAGCTCAAAGAGAGTTCATCCTAAACTTTGCGTAACTCCTGTATAAGCAAATACCCAGCGCCGGCAAACCACATCGTCGTACACGAAGGTGTAGTTGGCCGCAGGCAGGTTATTCAACGCCTCCGGATTAAAAGCCTCCGGAGGTATCATGAACCGGAGATTCCCAAAGTCGTCGTATACATACCAGGTGAAAAGGTAACTTGTCTCGTCGTTGAGTACGCGCTGCACTTTTTTGCAGACCGTCCTGCCACTTTTGTCCCTGTACTCAAGCGCCTTCAGTCACTGCGCATTTTGTCATCGCCTGCCTTCAGGGCCACAAACTGCCGGCGCAGGGCAAAGTGATTTACGTATGCCGTATTCACTACCGCCGCCGAGGGAGTGGCCGACACATAAACATGCGGAGGGGCACTGCCGGAATCCGGGGTGAGACACTGAGCGAATCCTGGGCAAGGTTCTCGGTACCCACTCCCGGAAGTAGCATGAGGCAAAGTGTGCCCAGGGGAAAACATATGTTCCGGAACGGTGCACGAAACCTGAAAAGATGCATAAGAGAAAGTGGTTCCGCTCAGGGTTATACTGCTGTTATCCAGAGACAGATTGATGGTTGCTTCATAATAAGTCCACCCGTTGTAGGTACCCCCGCTGACCTGGCTTATCAGGGAGTGATTACTGCGGAGACTGCAGAGAGAAGGAGCCGGGCGACTGCGAGGGAACAAAAGGGAGGCTGCGGCGGAAAAAAACAAAGAAGGCGTACCGGGAGTAAGCCGCCCGGTACGCCTTCAACGGAAAATGAGCGGTTCCTGCTGCTCCCCTTTCCCGGTTATTCTCCGCTTATTTACCAGACTGCGCCTTGCCGGCTCCCGCCTGGCCGGCTTTACCATCGCCGTATACCGGCGTAAAGCCCATGTTCTGCCACGCAAAAGAGTAAATGTCTGCCACTTCTTCAATCTGCTTGGAAGTAGGCTTGCCGGCCCCGTGACCGGCTTTGGTCTCGATCCGGATCAGCACCGGATTATTGCCCCGGTGCTTCTCCTGCAGGGTAGCGGCAAACTTGAAGGAATGGGCAGGTACTACCCGGTCGTCGTGGTCGGCGGTAGTGATCAGCGTAGCCGGGTACTGTACGCCTTCCTTCAGGTTGTGCAGGGGCGAATATCTGATCAGGTAGTTGAACTGATCCTGCTTGTCGCTGGAACCATACTCCACGGCCCAGCCCCAGCCTACGGTAAACTTGTGGTAACGCAGCATATCCAGCACACCAACGGCCGGAAAGGCCACCGCAAAAAGATCGGGTCGCTGCGTCATGACGGCACCTGCCAGCAGCCCGCCGTTGGAGCCGCCCGCCACGGCCAGCCGGTTAGCAGAAGTGTATTTGTTGCTGATCAGGTATTCGGCGGCAGCAATGAAGTCATCGAATACGTTCTGCTTCTTTTCCAGCATGCCGCCTTTATGCCAGTTTTCGCCGTATTCACCGCCGCCGCGCAGGTTGGGCATGGCAAAAATGCCGCCCTGCTCCAGCCAGGCCATCCGGGCTACGCTGAAGCCGGGCGTCATGTTGATGTTGAACCCACCGTAGGCGTACAGGTAAGTGGGGTTGGTGCCGTCGGGTTTCAGGCCTTTCTTGTACACAATGAACATGGGCACTTTGGTGCCATCCTTGCTGGTGTAGAATACCTGTCTGGTTTCGTATCCGTCGGTGTTGAACTTCACTTCCGGCTTGCGGAATACTTCCGATTTGCCTCGCGCAATGTCATAACGGTACACGGTTGGCGGCGTGGTAAAGGAAGTAAAGGTGTAGAAAAGCTCCCTGTTGTCTTTATAACCGTCAAAACCGGCGGCCGTACCAATGCCCGGCAGCTTGATTTCCCGTTCCATTTTACCATCATAGGTGTACTGGTACACGCGGCTGCTGGCATCTTTCAGGTAACGGGCAAACATTTTGCCGCCGGCCGTACCCACTGATTCCAGCAGTTCGGGCTTTTCGGCAATCACGTTTTTCCAACCCTTAGGATCGGGATTTTTGGGGTCTGCCAGCACGAGGCGGTAGTTGGGTGCTTCGTAATTGGTAACCATCAGCAGTTTGTCGCCTGCGTTGTCCACTACCGAATATTCGTAATCGAAACCTTTGGCCAGCAACGTAAAGTCTTTCTGGTTAGCGGCGAGGTCTTTGACCAGTATTTGGGCGCCGCTGGTTCCCTGGGCCACGTTGATGATCAGAAAACGGCCGTCTTCCGTTACACCGGCTCCAAAATACCGCAGCGGATTGGCTTTGTCTTCGTATACCAGCTGGTCCTCCGCCTGCGGGGTGCCGAGCTTGTGGAAATAGATCTTCTGGTATTCATTCTGCCGGGAGAGTTCGGTGCCCCTGGCCGGTTCGTCGTAGCGGCTGTAGTAGAAGCCATCCTGCCGCCAGGCCGCTCCCGAAAACTTCACCCAGTCAATTTTGTCGGACAATAATTTTCTGGTCGCAATCTCCATTACCCCAATCTGGTTCCAGTCAGAGCCGCTGGCGGCAGTGCCGTAGGCCACGTATCTGTGGTCTTTGGAAACCGAAAAACTGGTAACGGCCACGGTTCCGTCCGCCGAAAGGCTGTTGGGGTCCAGGAATACTTCCGGCTGGGCGTTGAGGCCTTTCTGGTAGTAAAAGATGCTCTGGTTCTGCAGGCCACTGTTTTTGGTAAAGAAATAATAATCGCCTTCCCTGGAAGGGGCCGAATACCTGGGGTAATTCCAGAGTTCTTCCAGCCGCTTCCGCACCTCTTTCCGGAAGGGAATGGAGCTCAGATAAGCAAACGTCACTTTGTTCTGGGCCTCCACCCACGCTTTGGTGTTGGCGGCGGTGTCGTTTTCGAGCCACTGGTAGGGATCAGCTACCCGGTTGCCGAAATAATCATCGGTGTGGTCCACCTTCAGGGTCTGCGGATAAGAGATGGGCTTTTGCTGGGCCATAGCTGGGGTACAGGCAACGGATGCGCTGAGTAAAGTGGAAAGGAGTAATTTGTTCATGTAGTGTCAGGTTGATGGAATGGGCAGGAATAGTAAATTTACCCAAATTAGCGGGTATGCAACACCTTGCGGGTCTCTGAAACCGGAAAGGTGTCTCCCAACTCCATGCAGATCCCCAAAGACAACTTCTCCCGCCAGGCCGGTGGCTACGCGCGGTTCAGGCCCCTTTACCCCGACGCCCTGTACGGGTTCATCCTTTCCCTCACCCCTTCCCGCGGCGTGGCCTGGGACGCCGGTACGGGCAACGGCCAGGCAGCAGGGCAAATAGCGAAGGCGTTCAGACAGGTATACGCCACCGATATCAGCGCAGAGCAACTGGAAAATGCCCCTCCGCGTGAAAACATCACCTACCGCGTATGCCGGGTCGAAAATACCGGTTTCCCCGACCAGACCTTCGACCTGGTGACCGTGGCCCAGGCCCTGCACTGGTTCGACTTCGGGGCGTTTTACGCCGAAGTCAACCGGGTAACCCGGCCGGGAGGCGTGCTGGCCGTCTGGGGCTACAACCTGCTTCGCATCGGGCCGGCGGTAGATGATCTGGTACGGGAGTTTTACCGCGACGTGGTGGGGGCGTACTGGGACGCAGAGCGGCGGCACGTGGAGGCAGCTTATATGACCATTCCTTTCCCCTTCCCGGAAATACCGGCACCCCCTCTGCACATGGTTACCTGCTGGCAGCGGGAGCATCTGCTGGGTTATCTCAATACGTGGTCGGCAGTGCAACAATACATCAGGGCCAACGGTGCTGACCCGGTGGAAGACCTGCGGCCCCGGCTGGAGGCGCTTTGGCCCGGCGACCACACCCGGGAAGTGCAGTTTCCGCTCTTTGTGCGGGCAGGCCGGGTCGGCAGGCAAACGGCTGACCGGGCGGCACAATAGATTTGTTGGCGATAAATACGCAAAAGATTATCTTTATAACCATCCTAAGCCCTTTTGCATGGTGCAATCCTTGCTCGCCTGGCTGAAAGCCGGAGCGGTATTACTTTTTTTGCTGCTGATTTTCATCATCGCCTGCAACGGGTGGGTCATTTACTCCACGCAGGATTACATCTTCCGGACGGTAGACAATCTGCCCGTGCGCGAAGTGGGACTGGTGCTGGGAACCAGCAAGAAGGTAGTCGGGGGCGACGAAAACCTCTTTTTCCGCCACCGGATGGAAGCAGCTGCGCAATTGTACCACCAGCATAAAGTGAGGTATCTGATCCTGAGCGGAGATAATTCATCCCGGTATTACAACGAGCCTTCCGACATGAAGGCTGCCCTTCTGAAGAAGGGAGTCCCCGGGGACGCCATGACCCTGGATTACGCCGGCCACAATACTTTCGCCTCCGTGCTGCGGGTCAAGAAACTCTTTAACCAGGACAGTATTACCATTATTTCGCAGTCGTTTCACAGCGCGAGAGCCCTGTTTATCAGCCGCCATTACAAAATTCCGGCCATTGCCTTTGCCGCCAGGGATGTACCGCTTGATTACGGCGTGCGCACCATGCTGAGGGAATATCTGGCCCGCCCCAAGGCGCTGATGGATATTTACCTGCTCAATAAGGATGAAGTGCTTTTCGGCGAAGAAGGCGAAGCCGGATATAATATTTCCAATCCGTTGTAAATCTTACAAAGGTTCATCCGCCGGAATGGCTGCTCCAGTTCTTTCTTTTTACCGGCTGTTGCAGGCGCACCCTGGCAACGAAATGGTCTTTTATTTCCGGCCCTCCGCAAAAAAAATATTGCGCTTAACTCTGTAAGGGTTTATACGTATGTTGTTTCTGAAACAGAAATTTTAATCCCCCGAAGACCGCGTGGACTCCCCATTCATCAAAGATGTTACGGAAGTTATAGCATGGGCCATGGTATTGTTTACCGGCCTCTCAGTGATTCGTTCACAGTACTGGTGGATACGCATCTTCGATTTCCCCCGGAGCCAGATAACTGTAGTCATCCTTTTTATACTAGGTGTTTATCCTTATTTTCATAACGTCGGTCACTGGCTGGAATACCTGCTGCTTGGCCTGCTGGTGGTTGCCCTGGGGGTTCAGATCAGGTACATTTATCCCTTTACCATTCTGGCCAAACCGCAGGCGCTGAAGTACGAAAGGGCCGACCCTGATAACTCCCTCCGGCTGATGGTATCCAATGTCCGGATGGAAAACCGGAGAACAGAAGACTTCAAACGGATTGTGAAGGAAACTGCCCCTGACCTGCTGCTGATCAATGAGCCGGACCAGTGGTGGGCCGAACAGCTGGCTGAACTGGACAAGATATTTCCCTACGCGGTAAAGAAGCCTTTGGGTAATACCTACGGCATGATGCTCTTTTCCAGGCTGGAGTTGAGAAACAGCGAGGTGCGTTTTCGGGTAGCGGAGGGGATACCTTCCATATTTACGCACGTGGTGCTCCGGTCGGGCGAAATCATCGAATTCAACGGCGTACATCCGCAGCCACCCGCCTTCATGAAAAACACCGGCGACCGGGAAGCCGAACTGCTGCTGGTAGGCAAATCGGTGAAGAAATCGAAAGAAGCCAGTATCGTAGCCGGCGACCTCAACGACGTGGGCTGGTCGCATACCACGCACCTTTTCCAGCGGATCAGCGGGCTGCTGGACCCGCGGCTGGGACGCGGCTTTTTCAACACATACAGTGTTTTCATTCCCATATTCCGCTACCCGCTGGACCACGTTTTCTATGATCCAAAGTTCAGGCTGGTGAAGCTGGTAAGGTTACCTAAATTCGGCTCTGATCACTTCCCTATTTTCATTGAACTGATTTACCAGCCCGGGAAGAAGCAGAAGCAGCATCCGCAGCAGGCTGATACTGAAGACAAGCAGGAAGCCGAAAAGCTGATTGCCAGGGGTTTGGAAGAAAAGATGCCTTGAAATAGGTCAGCCTTTTTTCTGAGCCCTGATGGAAATGATCACCTGGTAGTGCGGATCGTTGGTTTCCAGTTCGTTTTTGGTGAGTTCACCCACGCCGAGGCCGTACAGAAAGGCGGAAGCCACCAGCACGTTTCCGTCGCTGGTTATTTGGAGTTGTCCATCCGGAAAGGTTTCTTCGAGCAGCAATTGGGCAGAACGTTTGGTAAAAGCCCACAGCCAGATGCTTCCCCATTCCTCGTAATCCACATTGCTGATGCCGGGCACCGTAGCCAGCAGCACTCCGCCCGGCTTCAGAATCCGGTAACAGGTACGCAGGGCGGCCTTGACGTCGTAGATCAGGTGGAGTGTCTGGGTAATGATTACGCAGTCGAAAGTATCCGAGGGAACGTTCGGTGCATCGGTCAGGTCACCCACGTAGGTAGCGGCCGGGTTGCTGTCATTCACGTGCAGGATTTCACTCTGGGTAACCTGCCTCCCGCCGTATTGGAGGGTATAAGTATTCTCTCCTATTTCCAGTACCCGCCCTTTGACGGCACCCCGGTTTCTGGCCAGAAAGTTTTCGATGTAGTAACGGTCCACGGGACCGCCCCGGTCGTAACCGAAGCAGGTACTGACTGGCGTTAACCGGCGGAGATTGCCGAACCTGATTGCACCCACCGGGGGTGTTTTGTACCTTTTGTACAGGAGGTAGGGTATTTTTCTGAGTACTTTTGTTATGAAAAGGTCGGGAGCCATTTCTACGGTATTTAATAAGTTTCTGAACAATCTACTTCTTTTCTGATTGGATTTCAAATCAGCCCTTATTTTCTGGAGGTGCTGCCCGATGTACAGGTCTTTCAGAAATTTCTGCCCTTCCCGGTAGGCCTTCTGGTACTCCGGGTGGTTCTGCACGTAAGCTGACTGCTTCTGGTGCACAGCCAGAGCCTTTTTGAGCATCAGTCCGGCGTTACTGCTCATGTTGTTGCCGTGCTGCCGGTAATCAGCCACAATGTCGGTATGGCAAAAGACGGGATGCTCGCGGGTAATCCGGAAGTAGAGGTCGTAATCCTCGCATGCTTTCAGGGCGACATCAAAACCATTCAGCGACTCCAGAATCTCCCTTTTGTACATGACAGTGGCATGCATGCCGATAAAATTGCTTTTGAGCAGCCTGGCATAATGATCTCCGGTGGCATGATTGATCACCGGTTCGCCAAGCGGTACCCGGTCAGAATCAACAAACCGGAACGAGCCGCTTACAAAGGCACACTCAGGATGCAGCGAAAACCATTTCAGGCCTGTTTCCAGGGCATTGGGCATCAGCCAGTCGTCGGCGTCCAGGAACACGAGAAAGTCTCCTGTGCTATGCCTGATGCCCGTATTCCGCGCGGCGGAGAGCCCGCCGTTGGATTGTTTTACGTACTTTACCTGCGGGAACTGACGGGCTACTTCACCGGTATTGTCGCTGGAGCCATCATCCACCACTACTATTTCGTGGTGCGGATAACTTTGCTCCAATACACTTTCGATGGCCTGCTGAAGATAATGAGCATGATTGTAGCAGGGAATAATTACGGATACCAAGGGTTTATTGTTAACGGACAGCATATCAGGAGTCAACGGCACTCTTAAAAATCATTTTTAAACGAATATAGCGAGTCTATGTTTTGGTTGCTTACCGGATTGCCGCTTATGATGGTAAGGCTGACAGGCAGGAAAAGCAATCCAGAAAGAATGGATTTGAATAAAAGTGATGCTTACAACCGAATCTGGCCTTTATTGCGTAAAATGCTGTAATAAAGATTCTGAAAGCAACTTCCAATACCCGCAAAATAAAGAAACTAAATAAAAAAGACGTCAGTCCCTTATAAGAATCCTGCAAAAAAATACACACTGTGAACTGAAAACAAATCTGCACGGTGTACACCTACCGCTTATAGACCCTGAACACCTGCACCTGGTTTTCTTCTTCCACCGACAGCAGATATATCCCGGCTTTCAGCCCCGCCAGATCAAGCTCAATCTCCTTCCAGCCTGTCGTGCGCACCGGTTGCCAGGTACGCAGTGTCTGGCCGGCAATGCTCATCAGCCGGATGTGTTTTACCGCCGGCCGCCGCTGACCCGCTCTCAGCACGATTCTGCCGGTAGTCGGGTTGGGAAATAAACGGATTTCGCTCAAAGTAACGGCTGCCTGTCCGGCACCCCTGACGGTCACTTTTTCCGATAGGGCCCGGCAGCCGTTTTCGTAGGTAACTTCCACCTGGTATACGCCTGCTCTTTCAATTGTAATCCCGCGGGTGGTGACTTCAGTAAGCAGGGAGTCGTTCCGGAACCACCGGTAGGAAAACCCTTCACTGGCCGTAAGGGCCGGGCCACTTACCCCAATGGTGGCCGGTGGCCGGGAACGTACCGTAACCACGGCGCTGCCTTCCACCCTGAATACCGGGCAACTCTTTGCATCGGTAAGTGCGGTGACCGAAAAAGTACCTACCCGGACCGTGCGTAATAAATACGGTGTTTGGGTGATTCTGGTTGCCTGCCGGCTGGTGATTCCGTCAGAATAAGTCAGATTCCACGGCGGCGTACCGGTCAGGTGTACGGCAACCTCCGCCGTGTCTCCTGCGCAGATGGTTCCGCCGCCGGCCAGCCGGGCCGTCGGGGCAGGGTCCGGGATCAAGGTGGCAGCGGCGGCAGCCCGCGGACCCGCACAACCGGCGGCTCTGACTTTGATGTCGTACAGGTAGTAA
>JAUJMU010000022.1:25114-29097 GCA_030446715.1 Cytophagales bacterium
ACAGGTAGTAATAGAATGTTTCCGGATTGCCGGTAGCGGTATTGCCTGTAACCGAAAATACGCCCGGAATGCGGAACGGATAGCCCGCAACACCGGCATTGTTCCGGTAAAGCGTGGCACCGTTTTCGTAGGCAACGCTGATCCGGTAGTTGCCCCGCTGCGGAACGGTCAGGTTCAACAGGTACACCCGCCCGGTGTCCGATGGCACATCCGGTACGGCACCGGCAGCCGGTGGATTTCGGGTAGCCTCTACATCAAGCGTCCGGCTGAGAACGGGGATTCCGGAAGGAGTTTCTACCGTAAAGGTTACCCGCCCCGGGTTGCCTACGTACAGCCGGGCACTCTCAATCACCAGCGGCACCTGCGCCGTAATCAGAATTGCCGGGGTAAACTGATTATAACCGCCGCCGGCGGCAAAGTTTTTATCCGCCGGACCGGTTTTGCCGGCAAAATCATTCACGGCGGCGTAATAAGTGAGACCGGAAGTCTTCACGGTGGTAAAGGTCCGGTTGCCGGCAGCCAGCAGGTTGCCTCCGGCGGGCGCGTCGTACCAGTAAACGGTACCGCTCCCGGAAGCTTCCAGCTGCACGGTATCCGAGGCGCAGATGGTCACCTTCGCGGCGGGTGCCGGTGGCGGCAAAGCGGCAGTACGCCTGAAGCTGAGGGTATCGTTGGCCCGGTTCTGGTCCGGCGTCCAGTTGGTCCGGACAAAAAATGTATACACTTTTCCCGCTTCCGGCGTGAAATTACCATTCAGGGTGATCCGGCCTTCTTCAAAGGGAGCCAGCCGGCCTGCAAAGGTACCCGTCAGGGTACGCTCCGAGTTGCCTTCCCGGATCACTGCCTCAGCCGGAATGCCCGAAATTGTACCCGTGCCCATGTTCCGGACGGCTACGGTAACCGGACCGGTGGTGCCGGCGCAGATTTCCCCTTCCGGAAAGAGCAAGGCTGCCGCCGCAACGTCGTTTTCGGGCCTTATGACACGCAGGGTATAATCTTCCGTTTCACCGGAAGGGTAACTGCCGCAGGAAACCACCTCATCCGGATCAGCCGCCGCGGCCAGCACAATCCGCATCCGGACGGCGCTGCCGGGCAGCACACTGCCGGGAACATTAATGCCGGCGGTGAAGGAAGCGGTGCCCGCCAGTACGCCCGATACCGCGGCTGTTTCGCCGGGACCGGTAAAGTCTGAGTCGCCGTTCCAGTCCACAAATACCTTTACAATGCCGGTGGCAGGGTCTCTGCAACTGCCGGTTCCGACGGTCAGAGGCAGGCGCTGTCCCGGTGCTACTGAGGCATTGCGTTGGGTAAAGTCGGTGTAAGTGGCGCAGCCAGCCGCAGAATTGCTGCTCAATGTTCCGGCCGTTACGCTCCCGATCAGTAGCCCCTGCTCAGATGCAGCAGCCGAGGCACAGAAGGTTTTTCCACCGATGCCGCTGGCAATCAGCGAATATGTCTGACTGCCGTTCTGCAGGGAACCTTTGTGCGAAATGCGGATGGTGTACATCCGGCCGGGCACCGCATTTTCAATCCGGATCTGCTCCACGTTGTCGCGGATATTGTCCCCGGCGGCGGCCGGACCGGCAGGAGCCTCGGGATTAAGCGTCCAGGGCAGCCAGGTGCCGGTGTCGTCGGATATCCGCACGTCAAGGTCGTTCACAAGGCGCGGGGTACGGCTGTTGAGGCTGGCCGCGGCGGCGGGGGCAGCGGCTCCGGGCGGATCAGTCCAGGAGAGGGTAACCGTCAGGGGACCTCGGCCGGAGGCGACTGCCGTGAGAGTATAGTTTCCGTTGTGCGCCAGTTCCCGTTCGGAAATCAGGTGGTCGTTGTTCTCGTTGGCGGTTACCTGAGCGGCCCGCTGCGCGTTGAGCAGTCCCCAGCCATGTGCGTAGTCAGGTCCGGGGGCCGTGCCTGCCTCGTCGGCAGTATGGATGACCAGCCCTTTGAGCGTAGCCGCCCGCATGAATGCGCCGTTATTCAGGCTTGCGTGGTATTCCTGCAGCAGCATCAGCGTACCTGATACATTTGGTGTTGCCATGGAGGTGCCGTTGAAGGTGGCGTAGGCGGAGTCGCTGTTGCTGCTGGCCGAAAATACGGCTACTCCATTGGCGACAAGGTCGGGTTTGATCCGCCCGTCGTCGGTGGGTCCCCAGCTGCTGAAAGAGGCCATCCGGACGTCGGCCGGCTGGTTGTAGCCGCGCGGAATTGGCTCAACCGCCCCGATGGTGAGGATGTTTTTGGCCGTTCCGTAGGTAGTGACATTGTCATATCCGTTGTTGGAACTGATGCCCTCAGGCCGGGAGGCAATCAGCTCGAATGTGCCGCTGGCGTTGCGCCGCCAGAAGGGCTGCCCGACGGCCGGACCATTCTGGCTCCGGAAGTTGCCCGCCGATTTTACGGGCAGATAGTACGGGGCATTGAACGTAATCTCATCCCACCGGTGGGTATCACTGTTGTAGTAGCCAAAACGCAGGTCCTCGGTGGTGCTGATGTTCACATCCCCGAGCCACTCCCACTGCGGATCGGCGGCGGTACCGGCCCGGTTCGGGTTGAGCCGCCAGCCCGCCGTGGTTCCGTAGGAATGATTGGACACCAGCAGGTCGGCGGCGGCGGCGGCCATTTCCGCTATGTCGCTGCTGAAATCGTACGCCTGCAGTCGGGCAAAACCATTGGCCATGCCCCGGGCCTGTGGCTGCACGCCCCGTCCGGTCATGGTGCCGGCTACGTGAGTGGCATGGGCCGTACCCGTGCCGGCGTCTACTACTGCCCCCGCATCCCGCTGCACCACCCGTCCGGTCAGTTCGCGGTGCGTTCCTTTGACCGGACCACCATCCCAGAGGGCCATTTTGCCGGCAACGGCGGCACTGTTTCCGCTCAGATTCAGGCGGAGCGAACCTCCCTCCCACAGTTGATCGGTGCGGGTGGTAGCCGCCGCGCGGGTATTGAAATCAGTGGCATAGTAAACCGGGTGTCCGTTTTCGTCAAGCTTTTCCAGTGAATAGACTGTACCATCGGGCAATACCTGACGCACCGGCCAGCCTTTGGTCCGGGCCCGCTGGTGGGCTCTCTCCCGCTGGCGGTTGGTTTCCTGCTGCCACTGGCCGGCGCGGTTATTCAGCAGGCTGCGGTTGGTAAGTGCCCCTCCGGCAGTTGACTGTGCCCGGCCCAGCCCCGGCAGCAGGAGGCTGAGGAAGAGAGTCCAGGTGAGGGCTGTGGGTTTTACCGGAGAAAGAAAGCGCATGGGCAGGTTTGAAAAGGCAGGTATCCGGGTGGGTTAACAGGGAAATGAGCCGCTCCAGCCTTCCAGCCTTTCCTCCAGGGTTATTTTCCCGTTGCCCATGGTCAGCTGCATGTATTCGAAGTTGGTGCCGCAGTTGATATACGAGTAGAATACCTCGTAGCTGCCAGACGCCACTTTCCGGATGGCAATGCGTTTCTTGTAATCTTTCAGCGTGGGCGGCTTGACTGGGCGCACACCGGGGCCGGGCATGCCGTAGCTGCCTTCGCGCAGCCAACCGGCCGCAAATAGTGTCTTATAGACCTTTTCTGCCTCGGCCGTTGTCAGTTCAGAGCGGCTGAAACGGTCTTTCATGCGGCGGCAAAAGGCTTCCAGGCCGGCTGCCGTACCGGGCTGGTCGCCGTAGGGGTACTGCTTTACCGGATCTTCGTTTTGCTTCAGTCCGCAGGTGATTGCCGGATTTTGCCAACGTTCGGCACCGAGGCCCAGGCTGGTTCCCAGCAACAGCCATAAAAGAACAAACAGGTTCATAAAGATCAATCAGAGAATGTTCTAATTTAAACAGATTGCGCAAAAAGCAAGCAGAGAGAGATGATTTTAGATAAGAAACATGGAATATGAGGCTGGTGACAGTATTGTCTCATGTCTTCGTATGGCCAGTCCAAAAGCAAAACCCAGTCCTGGTGAGGACTGGGTTTGGTAACTGGTTTTATTACCAATCAATTATGAACAATTACACTTGCGC
>JAUJMU010000013.1:0-108632 GCA_030446715.1 Cytophagales bacterium
CACAGTGACTGGAGGTCAGACGTGCGCCCCTCCGCTCGACTGAGACGTCCCCGGTCAACCCCGGCCGGCGGGCTTTGGTAAATTTATCGAAGAGGAAGGGCTGGTCTTCCTTTGGAATGCCGACTCCGTTGTCAATCACCGAAACCACAATGGTGCTCTTTTTCTTCCCGACGTGGATGCGGATCACACCGTTGTCGCGGGTGAACTTAATGGCATTGGAGAGCAGGTTGTTGATCACCTGCATGAATTTCATGCCGTCGATCTGGGAAAATATTCTCTCCTGGGAATAGGTAAGTTCAAATACCTTCGAGAGGTTTTCCTGAGCGTTCCGGTAGTTTTCAACCACCTCGTTAATCTCCCAGACCAGGTCCAGCCGCTCCTTGCTTACTTCTACTTCCGCAGACTCCAGAAATTCCTGGTGCACCAGGTCGCGGATCAGGTCAATGTTGCGCTTGCAGATCTGCTGAATCATCTGGAGCTGGTGGCGGGTAAAATCGTTGTCCGGTTTTGGCAGCTTCTCTTCAATGGCTGCGGCAAGGTTGTGTACAATGCCGATCGGCCCCCGCAGATCGTGGGCGAGAATCTCCAGCATGGAATCCTTGCGGGCATTGATTTTCTGCATGTTGAAAATATTTTTCTTACGGGGTGAATCATCCCGGACCATACCCGCCATCCACTGCGCCCCTCCGGCCTGCCCGAGGGGAAACACCGTCAGCCAGACCCAGCGGTCAGTGGTATAGGGCCACTCGATGCGGAAGTCAAGGCTCATCTTCACCGGTTCCCTGACAAATTTCCGGTAATTGTCTTCCACGTAAGTGCGGTCTTCGGGATGAATCGTTCCCGGCAGGAAAGACGGATCGGCCATTGCCTCGGCTACCTTTTTTTGCCATACCGGTTCAAAAGCTGCGTTCAGGTATACAAACTTTTCCGCCTCCAGGTCAAAGACAAAGCAGACATCATCGTGCTGGTCACCGACCTGCCGGAAAACGGTAATGTCTGGTTTTTGTAGAGCTGAAGCCATAGCGGAGAGAGGAGAAGTAATAAAACGGGGTAAAACGGGTAACGCCCTGAGGGCTGGTTTCGGGGCAGCCCTGCCATTCCGCATTTACCCGGATAATAGGTCAAGGTAGGCATAAACAGGCAACCAGAATCAATCCGGTCTTTTAAAATCAGGACTTTTAAACAAAAAACCATAAGGATCAACAGGGTAAATGAAAATTATTAATTATCAGATCCGCGTTGTCAGATTGCGCAGCGAAAAAGGGAAGGCTTTTGACCAGAAAATCAGCCCCGCCTGGAGGCCGGTTGCGCCAGCCGGCTAAGTATTTTTTGGTCAGGACCGGCAAGCCGGAGGAGACAGGGGTCTTTATACTGATTTTCAGGTATTTATACTTGTTATTGACACGCGTCTTATTCTGCCTGTTCTTCAGACTGTATCTTACACCTGCCAACGTCAACTTCTTTTGGTCTGAGGGAAATCTTCTGGTCGGGACTGGTTTTCGTTTTGTTTCCGCTAAACCTTTTCCCCGCATGGGCCTTTCTTCAACTATACCGGACGCAGACATCCTGCGGCAAATCGCCGACCGCTCTCTGGCGGTTTTTTTTCTTTATGATCTCTGGGCGGAGGGTTTCGGGTACGTAAATCCGGCCTTTGAGGAGGTCTGGGGACGGGAAGAAGCAGAGCTCAACGAGCAACTGCCCTGGCTGCTGGCAACGGTTCATCCCGATGATCTGCCCCTCCTGAAAACGGGCTATCAGAAACTGATCACCGATAGTTTCCGCCAGCTCCTGGAATTCCGCATCCGCACGGAAAACGACCGGGAGAAATGGATTCACCTGACGGCCTATGCCATCCTGCAAAACGGACAACGACACTCCATTGCCGGCTTTGCCGAAGACATCACGCATCACAAGGAAAATGAGCTGATAGCCAACCGGTACAGTGTCCAGAAGAACGGAATTCTGGAAATGCTGGCTCACGACCTCAACGGACCACTGGGAGTAGCCCAGAAGCTGGCCGGGCGGATGGAGCAAAGAGCCCGGGAAAAGGGACTGGCTGACATCGGGGAAGATGCTGCCCTGATCAACAGAACCCTCGGCCACGGCATTCACCTGATTCATGATCTTCTGGAAAAGGAGTTTCTGGATTCATCCCAGACAGCACTCAAGTTTCAGCGGATCGAACTCATTGCACAGATCACCGCCATGCTGGAGGGCTGCTTTGAGCGAATGGACCAGGACAATCACAAACATATCGAGTTGGAATCTGCCAGCCCCGAAGTTTTTGTGGAGGCAGATCAGACCAAATTCATGCAGGCCATTACCAACCTGGTGTCCAATGCCGTGAAGTTCACCCCTCCGGGCGGGCGCGTCCGGATTGGTGTGCAGCAGCCGCCGGGAAATCTGCTCATCCGTGTGACGGACAACGGGATCGGTATTCCCAAAGATCTGCAACCGCTCCTTTTTGAACGTTTCACCAAGGCCCGCCGGCCCGGCCTCCGGGGAGAAGTAACAACCGGCCTCGGCCTTTCCATTGTCAAACGCATCGTGGAGTTGCACAAGGGCAGGATTTGGGTAGAAAGCGAGGAAAATAAGGGTGCGGCCTTCTTCATCCGGATTCCCCAGCAGCAGGCATGATCACCAGGAGAAACAGTTACAATACCGGGTGGCTGACGGCAAGGCCCTCGGATACTCCGGCACCGGAAACCTCTGCCAGGGGTGAGCAGCCACTTGCCCTGGCCGGCAAAAGAGACGGTTTTATTTATGTTCCGGAATCATACACCCCGATGCGGCCGGCAGCCCTTGCCGTTATGCTGCACGGAGCCGGCGGCCAGGCCGGACACGGACTGTCGCTGCTGAGAACGTACGCGGATGAAAATAACATCATCCTGCTGGCTCCTGCTTCCCGTGCCCCAACCTGGGATATTATTGCCGGTGATGCATTCGGACCGGATGTCATTTTTATCGGCCAGGCGCTGGCCCTTGCCTTCGGACAGTATGCCATTGACGCTTCCCGCATTGCAATCGGCGGATTCTCCGACGGAGCTTCTTATGCGCTGTGCCTCGGGCTGATCAATGGTGACCTTTTTACTCATATCCTCGCATTCTCCCCCGGCTTTGTGTTTACCCGGCAAACAAAGGGAAAGCCTGTCGTATTTATTTCCCACGGTACGCTTGACCACGTATTACCGGTTGACCCCTGCAGCCGGCGCATTATTCCCCGGTTGCAGTCGCAGGGATATCAGGTAAATTACCAGGAGTTTGTGGGTGCCCACGAAATACCCGGCCGTATTTCCGCCGCCGGGGTTCAGTGGTTTGTCGGGTAAATGAGCAAGCAGCGTTCCCAATTACCCGGCCACCTGATCCCGCCCTTTTAGCTGACCAAACGGGGAGCGCAGCAGGCATCTTCCCTCAACCCGCACTGTCGCCGGGTACCTGCACAATCCGGCCGGCTGATAATCCGGCAGGGGCATTCTTGCGTATATCCCAAAATGCTGCCCCGCAAAATGGTAAAATTTATTATGATCGCTGCGGCAGGCCTTTCCGGCCTGTTTTTACTGAATGGTTGTGCTTTTCAAAGGATTACCCGCACTAAAAATCTGGCTTACATTGCACCGGAGACTCCGGGTTCTGATTCACTGCGCCACCGGCTGGACATTTACGCACCGGCGGGCAGGAAAAAACCCCGGCAGGTACTCGTTTTTATTCACGGCGGCAACTGGGTGTCAGGCGATAAGGACCTCTACAAATTTTTAGGAGCCCGGCTGGCCCGCAAAGGGGTCGTGGCCGCAGTGATCAATTACCGCCTCGCGGCCGGACTGACCTACCGGGAAATGGCCGCTGATGCGGCAAGTGCGGTTACATGGGTCAGCAAACACATTGCTGACTACGGCGGCGACCCGGGGGCGATTTTTGTGGCGGGTCATTCGGCCGGAGGCCACCTGGGGGCCCTGATAGCCACCGACCAGCAGTACTTTGATTCCCTGCGGGTGGAGAATCCCATCCGGGGGGTGGTGCTCATTGACGCCGGCGGGCTGGATATGTACTCCTATCTGATGGAACATCAGGCAGGAGAAGGCAAAAGGTACCTCTCCACGTTTACTGACCGGCCGGAGGAATGGAAAGCCGCCTCCCCGTTGTATCATTTGAGTACCAATGCTCCGCCCCTGCTTATTTACCGGGGAGGTAAAACGTATCCTTCCATCATTAAAAGTCATCAGAATTTCCTGCAGGCGCTGAAAGTATACGTGCCGCAGCCTTTTTACAAAGTACAAAAGAAACTGGGACACATTGCCATGATCGTCCAGTTTGTCTATTCGCCCAATCCACGCTACCGGGAGATCAAGCGGTTCATGCGGCGTCCGGACCGGCAGCCTTTCAAAACCGGAAGACTGCCGCCCGCCGGGCAGGCGCAAACCGGCAACTTCTAACCCGGTAATCTCCTATCCCAGACCAGCGGCAGAAGAGTCATTACAAAGCCCTGTTATTAGTAATATTAAAATTTTTCTTTAACAGGCCACATTTCTCAAGGGGCTTTCCTAAATCCTCCATCTTCAAGCCAATACATTCACACGTAACTTTTCTGTAAAGATTACCCTTGCTTCCTGATCCCCCTTCGCCGGCAAGCCCGGTAGGTCAGGCAACCGCCATAAGCTATGTATCCAGAATACTAAAAGGGGAAATTCTGAGATCTGCCCGCTCCTTCCGGCAGCATAACCGAAAACCAGATTTTTGCAATTTTTTAAGGTCTGGTGCGTAACCACTCAGTCTGCACCGGAAAACTTCCGACAAAAGGAAACACCTGCTGCTGTCAGGCAAAATCAAGCAAAACACCCATGTACGGTTTATGCGAATTTTGAGCCTGTATCCAATTGCAAATCAACTAATTTGGTGTTTTCGTACATTGAAATGTACCCTTAACATAAAATTATACAATTTTTTCGGCAGGAGAACCATCCTCGATTGTGCCTGATTCATCATTACTTCCCGGAACTATCGGAAAACCAATACCAACCGCTATGCATATGAACCAAAAACTTTTTACCCTGTCAAACTTTTACTTTTATCTTTTAGTCTGCCTGTCCACCTTTGGCCTCGCCGGCCTCCGGGCATCACCGGCAGAAGCGCACACCGGGTCCAGCCTCAGCAATAAGACAACGGCTGTTTTTCAGACTTCCCCCGCCCGGATCATGCCACTGGGCAACTCGATTACCCAGGCAAGAGCCGGTCGCAACAGCTACCGCAGACCCCTGTGGCACCGCCTGACGGAGGCCGGTTATCAGGTTGACTTTGTGGGCTCCCAGAACACCAACCACGAAGGACCACCGGCCAATGCGGACTTTGATCAGGACCACGAAGGCCACTGGGGCTGGCGGGCTGATCAGCTGCTGGGCGGCATCCCGGGCTGGGTACAGGCGCACCAGCCCGACATCGTGCTCATGCACGCGGGCTCCAACGACATGTTTCAGGGGCAGGACATAAACAGCACCGTCAGCGAGCTGGAACAGATTATCGACCAGCTGCGGGCAGTTAACCCGCAGGTGAAGATCCTGCTGGCAAAGCTGATCGAGCCCACCGAGTGGAACGGCCGCTGGGAGCGCATCAGAGAGCTCAATCAGGCCATTCCGGCCATTGCCTCCCGCAAGCACACGGACCAGTCGCCGGTGATCCTGGTGGATCAGACCCAGGGCTTCAACGCTGACTACGATACTTACGACGGGGTGCACCCAAACTCCGCCGGCGAGAGCAAGATGGCCGACCGCTGGTTTGAAGCCCTTGCCCGGATCCTTGCCCCGGATACGCCTGCTCCGGCTCCGGTTCTTCCCCCCCCAACGGCAAGCACCCCTCCTCCGGTAAGTGGTAGTTTTCCGGGTTATTACCAGCTCATTGCCAGACACAGCGGAAAAGCGGTGGATGTCGTGGCTGCCTCTTATGATGACGGTGCCCGCGTGATCCAGTATACGCCGCACTCCAATGGAAACCAGCAGTGGTCTTTTGAGTCTGCAGGCGATAGTTATTACTGGATCAAAGCCCGCCATAGCGGCAAAGCCCTCAGCATCAACCAGTCGGACAACAGCCTTGCCGAGCAGGCGGACTACCGGGGCTCGGATTCGCAGCAATGGCGGATTGAACCTGCCGACGGCGGATATTACCGGATTTCAAACAAAGCCAACGGACACGCGCTGGACGTGGAGGGTGCCTTTACCCGCGACGGGGCGGCACTACTGATCTGGTCGTTTCACGGCGGACATAACCAGCACTGGCAGTTGCAGCCGGTGCAGTCGTCCGGGCGGGTGGCTTCTGCGCCGGAGGACCGGCAGGAAATGGTACAATCCCTTTCTCTTTACCCGAATCCGGCTGCCGGAAAAACGCACCTGCGTTACCAGTCTGACTACGAACAGGTAGTCAGGATCGTAGTAGTCACTACCCGGGGGCAGGAAGTCTCAACCACTTCTCAACAGGCAGTGAAAGGTGAGAATGAAGCAGAAATCAACCTGTCGGGACTCAGCAAAGGAATGTATTCCCTGAAAGTTATGAAGGACAACAAAGTGTTTACCCGGAAGCTGGCAATAGCCCGGTAACTACTTCAATTAAAGGCTATTAAAAAGCACGGTCCGCAGATACAAATTCTGCGGACCGTGCTTTTAAGTTTTCAGCTGTATGGAAATGTTATCGCTGGTTCATCGGAGTGCCTGCGCTTGAACCGGGAGCAGGGGCCGTATCTGCCTGAGCCGTGCTGCCAGAAGCACCTTCCGGCACAGACTGCTCAAGGAGCTCATATAGCAAGCCAAACGGAAACAACTCGGTACAATCGCTTTCTGAACAGTTTAAGCCTTGAGCAGATCGGGATGAACGGGAAATGGAAGTAACGGCCTTCGCCTTCCGCTGGAGGCGGGACATGTGGTCTGACATAGAAAAATTAAGTTTTGTAAGTGGTTTGTTTACTGAAAAGCGAAATTACCTTGTCTTGACCGGCTTTGCATTGTATAAATGCGAACTCTTTCAGGGAAAGAGATTTACTGTTGGTAAATGGCCTGTGACTGGAAGAACGAAAAAGTTTTCCTTTTATGATCACCGGAACAGATGCCGGCCCCATTTTATTTCCTCTCAGTGCTTTTGCAAACCTTCTCTGCTGCTGATCTGTACGGAAATGGCCGGTAATGGTTTCTGGCTTTTGTGAATTTTTATCCGGCTGCCAATATCCGGCCTCCGTAAAAATAATGTTAATTTTCAGCATAATTAATTATTGATCCGGCAAAAAATCATAAATTCAATACATTTTTAAGCCTCCGGCGGTAGGCAGCATTTTCGGTTTGCATGAACATATTTATCCCAATACCATTTTTCTCTTTTTCTGCTCCCTGCCGGAAGCGCATGCTGCGTTTTTTGTCCCGGCTGGCAGTTGTGTTCCTCCTTTGCGCCAGTCCGGCCTTTTCGCAATTCACCCATCCGCAAGCCGGCGAGGGGCTGATGGCGGGCAAGGGTACCTGCATATTGCAGGACCAGCGATCTGATGATGCCGCGTATGGACGGCATGGAACTGTGCCGCCGCCTGAAAACCGACGAACGCACCAGCCACATTCCGTTAATCCTGCTGACTGCCCGCGCCTCCGGGGAGAGCCGGCTCGGCGGCCCCGACACCGGAGCGGATGACTACATTACCATGCCTTTTCACATCCACGAACTCCTGTTGCGGGTCCGGAATCTGGTAGCCAGCCGCCAGCTCCGCGAACGGTTTACGCGCGAAGTAAAATTACAGCCAAAGGACATTGCCATCACTTCGGCCGATAATAAGTCTCTGATGGCAGCCATCGGCACCGTGGAGAATTACGTTCCGTAAGTATCCCCTGCCCCGGCAACACTTTCCGGCGGCAGGGAATTTTTTGGTTAATGCTCCAGCACCTGACAACCGCCCGAATGACGTACCTGAAGTCACTATTTTTTTGTTTACCTTTTATGACCTTTTCATCCGCTATGCCTGACTTTTCCCAACCCTCGCAGGACCGGCTTTACCGCGACGTTGAAACACTTACTTCCATTCAACCGGCCCGGAATTACGAAAACCCTGGCTCCCTCAACAAAGCCGCCGGCTACATCCAGTCGGAATTTGAAAAGCTGAACTGCCGGGTGGAAGTGCAGCACTTTACCGCCGGCGGCCGGCCGTACAAAAATATCATTGCCTCCTTCGGGAAGGCAGATGCGGAAAGAGTCGTCATCGGTGCGCATTACGATGTTTGCGGCGACCAGCCCGGTGCCGACGACAATGCCAGTGCCGTGGCCGGTATGCTCGAAACGGCCCGTCTGCTGGATGCCCGGAAACCCAACCTCCCCTACCGGATTGACTTTGTGGCGTATAGTCTGGAGGAGCCACCCTTTTTCGCCACCGAAGGGATGGGCAGCGCGGTTCACGCCAAATCCCTGCACGACAAAGGGGTAAAAGTGAAGGCCATGATTTGCTTCGAAATGATCGGGTATTTTTCCGACAAGCCCGGTTCGCAAGGGTTTCCTGACCCCGCCCTGAGCCGCATCTACCCCAACACCGGCAACTTCATCATTGTGGTGGGCAAACAGGGGCAGGAAAGTTTTTCCGGAAAAATTACCGCGCTGATGAAAGCCCATTCCTCGGTTGATGTACAGACGATCAGCTTTCCGTCTTCACAAGGCCTGGGCGGACTTTCCGATCACCGCAATTACTGGCACTACGGCTACCCCGCCGTCATGATCAACGATACATCTTTTCTGAGAAATCCCAATTACCACCAGAAATCCGACACCATTGATACACTGGACTTTTCCAAAATGGCCGAAGTAGTCCGCGGCGTCTACGCGGCAATTATCCGGCTGTAGGGGCAGTGGCCAGCAGGCAGTCAGCAGTAGGCTGTATGCAGAAAATTACCGTCAGCAAGAGTCAGGCCAACTGCTAACTGTACTGACAAATGAGGTTGTTAATTATTCAGTAAACAAAAACCCACCCCTAACCCCTCCCTGGAGGGGAACCTGTTGCAACAACCTTACTTGTCAGTACAGCTGACTGCTGACTGCCACTCCATTTTAATCAAACAGCAGCCAGTTGGCGCCGAAGGCAAAGGTGCGGAGCTGGCCGGGGAAGTACGGCGAGATAAAATAGCCGGGACCAAAAGCCAGCCCCTGATTGACATGCGCAAACTTGACAAACAGCCGGACCCGGTTGATCCGCGCATTGGCAAATACTTCTATGATGGGATATGTCCGCAGCGGAAACTCGTTCTGGAGATGAAACTGACCGATGGCCGGCATGTAAGCATCGCCGTAGTAGTCCGATTTCAGGTGCATTTCTGCGCCCAGCTGCATGTAAAGCGCCTTTTTGAAAAGCGGCCCCTCGGCGAAAAGCCGGGAAGTGACAAAAAAGTCGGGAATCCGGATGACGTTGTTCGGGTCGTTGCGCAGGGTATAAATGACTTCGTTCTGGGTCCGTAAAAACTTCCACCGGTAATCCAGATTTACGCCGGCGTAAATCAGCTGGATGGGTGCCGCCAACTGTTTCGGTTCAATCTTCTCCTGCCAGGTGTCAAAGTAGATGTAATTGTCAAGGTTGGTGACTGTCAGGGAGGGCCTGAAATCAAGATTGCCGGTTTTGAGAATAATGGTGCCGAACAGTTGCAGGGCATTGGTATTGACAAAGCCACCGTTGTCGCGGTCAGAATTATCGTACTGGAAGTGGTTTCCGTAGGCCCGCTGGGCAATCAGACTGGGCGAATAAGAAATATTATATACGCCGCCCGTAAACCAGGGCGTTTCGATGGTGCCCCGCAGCCGGTAATCCCGCACCAGCATCAGTTCGCCCTCAGCCTGCAGCCGGAACTTCCTGCTGAACTCATACTGGGTCCAGAGACCGAGAAAGTTTTCGCTCCGGCGTATCCGCTGCTGCGGCAGGGAATCCGGCTGATAGAGGCCGCTCCAGTCGCGCCGCCGGGCATAGAGCCGGTAATTCCAGCCGGATAGTGAACCCTTCAGCCCCACTTTGTTTTCCCAAACTGCGAACCTTGTCCGGTCATTGGTAAGCGAATCTTGGATGTAATACGCATCCCGGGCATTGTCCGGAAACACATCGGGATAAAACAGGCGGCCCAGTCCGGCTATGAGCGTGGTATCGAAGGGATTGCTGTCCTGGTAAGTATACCGCTGCATCTGCCGGTCCAGCATGTGGTACACCTGAAAACCTTCGGCAAACTTGTACTGGTGGTACAGGTGATAGTTCATGCGCAGGTCAATGGAGCGGGCCGTCCGCCGGATCTGCGCCTGCCCGTTGGCGGCAAAGTCAACCAGCAGCGTGTCGTAATTGCCGTTGCTGAAATCAACATTGTCCAGCGGCCGCAATCCGCCAAGGTCATTGGAAGTGTGGTTGAGGTGGGAAAGGTGGGCCAGCAGGTGATATGCACTGTCGGGAGACTCATAACGGGTGTAAAACGAAAACGCATGACCGTCAATGGCCCGGCTATCCTCCCGACTACGATTAAAATCAAACTGCATGGGGGCCGTGGTGCGTGCGTAGTTGAAGCCGGCGTTCCAGTCTTTGGTGATGTTGCGGCTGAAATCAACCTTCAGCAGTTGCTGGAGCAATCCGCCCTGCACGTAATAAAGGCTGGAATACGGTGACTTGGTATCGTAATAACGGATGTCGTCGGGATAATAAAAATATGAATTATACGCATTAAAGCCGGAGTAGACACCGATCTGGGCGGGGGGGGTATAGAACACCGGCCGCAGGGCTGACCCAAGGTTACCAAGGTCCACGAACCGGTAGCGGTTCCGGCTCAGGAAATCGTAGTTGTGAAAATTGTTGAGCGAAGTATCCACGTAATTGTATTCCTCCCGGTCCGTCAGCAGGTCTCTTTCGTACAGAAACCGGGTAGTAGTCGGTCCGTACACCTGTTTCGTAGAATCGTCCAGAATCTGTGCCTGGGCAATCAGGGAAAACAGCAGAAACAGACCGGCAAATAGTAGTTTTTGGGGATTCACGGCGCAAAGGTAGCAAAAAGAAAGACCTGCCCCGAAGGTCACAAACATTCTGCCAGAAGCAGCCGGCAGACCGGGAAAACTTAGGACTACCTCCGGCAAATATCTGCCGGGCTACAGCCGGATCAGAAATGCCGGTACTGATCGCGCGAAACTTTGCTTCCGTATTTGATTGGCGTTTAACGCCATTAGACTTGTCTGCTATTGATTTTCAGGTAAGTCATACTTATTCCCAAAGATAACCACCCCTGTCCGTTGGCTACGCCGATTCCTCCGGAATTCTTGAAAAAGGAGGGGAACCGTGCCGGCCCCTGATCCGGAGAGGGTGGTGCTCACTCCTCTCCTTATCACGGAGGGGACAGGGGTGTTTTAAGTAATTCATTGATTTTCAATAACCAACAGGTCTGTTGATTTTCCGACCCAAAAGGGGATGGGTATCAACAGCCCACGGTTTTAACCGTGGGAAAAGAGGCAAGAAAAACCGTTTAAACGGTTTCGGCATAAGCCGCAATCTCCCACCCACGGTTAAAACCGTGGGCTGTTTATCGCCCTTCACTTGCTTCGTGCTTCTTGTCTGCAAACCTCCGGTTTGAGAACCTTGCTTTGGTTCCTGTCCCATCCAGGGCCGCCGGAGGCGGGAAGAATGAAAAGCGCGAAGCTTTGCTTCGCGCTATCGGAGTAATCGAACAACGAACAACCAACAACTACCCCGGATCACTTCCTCCGGATCGCCCGGCCCGGCATGGTGCCCGTCCAATTGCCTTCCGCTACAACGGCCCTGCCGTTTACAATCACGTAGTCAAAGCCAACCGCGTACTGGTGGGGCTCCTCGAAGGTGGCCCGGTCGCCGACCGTGGTTTCGTCAATGAGCAGCAGGTCAGCCACAAAACCTTCCCGGATCAGCCCCCGGTCGCGGAGGCCGAACGTCTGCGCCGGCAGAGAGGTCATCTTGCGGATTGCGTCTTCGAGGGCAATGATTTTCTTTTCCCGCACGTAGCGGCCCAACACCCGGGCATTGTTGCCATAGCCCCTCGGGTGCGGCACCCCCGACCGGTAAATACCCGGCCCGGCATCGGAGGCAAACATGGTGAAAGGCTCGCGCATGATCCGCTCCACGTCGGGTTCGTCCATTTTATGATACACCATCTGCGCGTCGCCGCCCTGGTACATTTCGAGGATCTGCGCCACCTGGCTGTCCGGGTCGCTGTTGCCTTTGAGCTGCTGTGTGATCTGCAGAATAGATTTGCCGTTGAGGGTGGTGTCCGCTTTATAATTAGCCACGACCGCAAAGGAATAATCCGTGAAACCGTCCTCAGCAAGACCATCTTTCATATCAGCTACTAGTTTGCGCAGCGTATCGGGGTCGGCAATGCGTCTTTTCCCCTCCGTCAGCCCACCGGCAAGGGCCCACGACGGAATCAGGTTGGACGACAGTCTGGTGGAGGAAGCCGTGTAGGCGTACTGATCTACCGTGACCTGCAAGCCGTTGCGCCGGGCTTCGCGCACCATTTCCAGGGTTTTGTCGCTGTTGCCCCACATGGTGCGGCTGCTTACTTTAAAATGTGAAATTTCCACGGGCATGCCGGTTTCGCGGCCGATTTGAATCGCCTCCCGGATGGCATCGTACACCTTGTTTTCTTCGCTCCGGATGTGCGAAGCGTACACACCGCCGTACTTCGCCGCGGCTTTGGCAAGGGCTACCACCTCGTCGGTTTTGGCGTAAGTGCCGGGCACGTAAATCAGGCCGGTGGAGAGCCCCACGGCCCCGTCGCGCATGCCTTTTTCCACCAGAGCCTCCATTTGCCGGAGTTCATCGGCGGTGGGGTGGCGGTTGTCCTCCCCCATTACTTTACGCCGCACGGAGTTGTGCCCGATCAGCGTGGCAATGTTGAGGGCGATGGGCGTGTTGTTGGCCAGATTGAGAAAAGTATCCACCGCCGTAACCGAACTGCCGCAGTTGCCGGTCACCAGCGTGGTCACGCCCATCCGGACGAAGCGTTCACTGGAGTTTTCGTACACGTTTTCGGCGTGGGCATGCACATCAATGAAGCCGGGAGCCAGAATGCGGTTCCGGGCATCAACCGTTTGCCGGGCATTGCCGGTGATGCCCCGTTCTACCCGTACGATCCGGTCGCCGGTTACGGCCACGTCGGCGTAAAACCACGGATTACCGGTGCCGTCCACCACGCGGGCATTGCGGATCAGCAGGTCGTAGGGTTTGCTGGCGGCGTTGCGGTTGGCGCAGGCGGACAGGAACAGAAAAAGGCAAAGTGCAGTAAAGGCGGTAAAGCGGTTCATGGCAGAAATGGTCTTCCGCTAAAAGTAATCAGCTTCACGCAACCGGGCAACAGCAACAGGCTTATTTTACTTCGCAGAGTTCAATATAATGCCCGTCGGGGTCCTGCACGAAAATCTGCCAGATGCCGTCGGGCCGCATTTTCGGACCATAAAAGGGAATATTCTTCCCGCGAAGTTCGTCTTCCGCGCCACGGATGTCAGTTACGTGCAGGGCAAAGTGGGTGCCGCGGTGATGGGAGCTCACCTCCGCTTTGCGGTCACCGATCAGGTGCAGCTCCTGCCCGGTACCGATGCGGAACCACGCCCCCGGAAAATCAAAAGCGGGCCTCTCCATCGGTTGCAGCCCGATGACTTGTTCGTAAAAAACAACGCTCTTCGTTACGTCGGCAACGTGCAGGGCTACGTGGTTGACGGCTTTTATTTCCATATAACAGGAGGCAGTGATTTCTTGCAGATTTACGCAGATAAGGGCGCAGATTACCGCTGATTTTCTGATCTGCGCAAATCTGCGAAAAAATCTGCGCATATCTGCGGGAACTGACTGCGGGAAACTTCCGCGGGAAACCCTTGTCACCGCCTGCACAATCACTTTCTCTTTCTGCTGCAAGCCGCAGCGTTCCATAAACCCGTTGCAGAATACTTTTTCACTTCCTGAGCATCCTGTACGCGGGCAAACAGCCGGGGAAGGTTAACAAATTGTTAAATGAACTCTTTTTTACCGGCTGCCTCTTGCGCCGTATCGGGCGGCCGTTATATCTTCGCCCACAAAAAATAAATACAATGCGCCGCCCGAATACATATCAGCAACCCCTTGCTTCCGCAGCACTGCCCATTGTGAGCAGTAAGCTGGGTGGCACGCCGGTTCCGGGTGTTTTGGAATGGACGCATACGACGACTTAGCATTTTCGTGTAGCACCTACCCCATATACACCCGGGCCTCCAGAGTCCGGGTTTTTTATTTTCCGCCGCCCGGGTCATTTTTTCGTATGGATGCAATACGTTTAAAACCCGATAGACAAGACAGTAAGAGGAAAGACTTAATGGACGCAAACACCTGATATTCTGACTTTGGATACTCTCCCATTGTCAATTATCAATTTTCAATTGTCAATTAATAACATGGCTAATAAGATCAATAATAACGAACTGAAGGGAATCGGCTTCTACGACATCGAAGTGCTGAAGGAAGCCGGCATGCTGGCCAAGAAACTCATCAAACGCGGCGAACTGGAAAAGGACGAAGTGCTGGACGTGTACCGCAACCTGATGGAACACCCCGACAAGTACCTGACCAACGGCACCTTTGGCACCATTGCCAGCCTGGTGAAGGAAAAGCAGCCTTTCAAACGCAAGCAGATGCGGCTGGGTGCCGACGCCTATGACCTCAAGCCGGTGCCTGGGCCGTACGAAATATACGGAGAGGACCAGATTGAACCTTCCGCCAGGGAGCAGATGAACGTGGCCATGAAACTGCCCGTGTCGGCGGCCGGTGCCCTCATGCCCGATGCGCACCACGGCTACGGCCTGCCCATCGGCGGCGTGCTGGCTACTTCGCAGAACGCAGTGATTCCCTACGCCGTGGGCGTGGACATTGCCTGCCGCATGTGCCTGTCGGTATACGACATTGAAGGGTCCTACGTGGACCATAAAAAGGATCTGCTGAAAAGCTACGTGCTGAACAACACCCACTTCGGGCTGGACATGAAGGGTTACCAGCCCCTGCCCGACGAGGTGTTTGACCTGCCCGGGTGGAACGAAACCAAGCTGATCCGCAGCCTGCGCGGCAAAGCCGGGACGCAGGTGGGCAGTTCGGGTACCGGCAATCACTTCGTGGAGTGGGGCGTGCTGGAACTGACCGAAGAGAGCAAGGACCTGAAGCTTCCCAAGGGCAAGTATCTGGCGCTGCTGTCGCATTCCGGCTCCCGCGGGTTCGGGGCAGGAATTGCCAACCACTACTCGAAGCTGGCCATGGAAAAGACGAAGCTCCCGAAGGAAGCCCAGCACCTTGCCTGGCTGGACATGGATACCGAAGAAGGTCAGGAATACTGGATCGGAATGAATCTGGCCGGTGAATATGCTTCGGCCAACCACCACCAGATTCACCGCCGGATGGCGAAAGCCCTTGGCGTGAAACCGGTAGCGATGGTCGAAAACCACCACAACTTCGCCTGGAAGGAGACCCTGCCCGACGGTACGCCGGTAATCGTGCACCGCAAGGGGGCCACGCCAGCGGGTAAAGGTGTGCTGGGCATCATTCCGGGTTCTTCGGGGCAACCAGGTTTTGTGGTCAGCGGCAAGGGAAATGCGGCTTCGCTCCAGTCGGCGTCGCACGGGGCGGGCCGGCTGATGTCGCGGTCCAGGGCGATGAGTACGCTGGACAAAAAGGAAGTGAAGGCGTTTCTGGCGGAAAAAGGCGTGACCATGATCGGCGGCGACCTCGACGAGGCCCCGATGGTGTACAAGGACATTCACGGCGTGATTGCCGCCCAGCAGGACCTTGTGGACGTGCTGGCGAAATTCACGCCGCGGATCGTCCGGATGGCCGACCCCGACCGGCGGAGAGGATCACGGGAGGGGTAAAAAAGCCCCCATCCCCGGCCCTTCCCCCGAAATGGGAAGGGAGGCCGTGCACGCCGTTGCTTCTGGAAAGGAAGCAAGTAGTACCTCTGGTTATTACCTGAAAGGGCTGCCGCCTGCAAAGAGAGCCGTGTCCAGTCCACGCCTTTTTGTGGGCTAAGGGTTACCCACCAATAATAAACAGCTAACCGGGCAAGGTTGGTAACAGTCGGCGAAGCGGGTGCGGCTGGGGTGCAGCAACGGCGCGGCTGGTTCCGGGCTTTTGTGCGGTGGCCGGCGGATTGCAGGGACGGCCTTCACAAAGCGAAGGAACCGGCTGTGTTGCTGCTGCCTTTTTCTTTTGTTACCCGTCATGGCACAGGCTGGCTCAAAGCTTCGCTTTGCCCTCTTTTGGGCAAGCAAAAGAAAAGTAAGACGCACAAGTATGTTTACTTGAACCGGATGTGGTGGGAATTTCTACCTAAGAGGAAGATAACAGCATTTAATTTGTCGGCAATCCTGGTGCAAAATGAGGGGACAGAGATGGTACCTTGCCGGAACTAATTTAAAAGTCAGCAACAAAAAAATCAATAAACTTCTATCCACTTTCTCCCATGAAACTCCTCAGTAAACCCGATTTGGCGGACCTCCCGTTCATCGCTATGCCGACGGCATGTACAGGCGGATAACCCGACTCTTTTCCGAATCAAAGGAGCGGGTCCGGAACCACTGGTTTTTCAAGGATTCGGGACGGTCGTACGGACGGTTCCGGCAGTACCACGAAAAAGTGCTGCAGCCGTACGCGGAGATCTGGGACGAGGCCATGCTGGCGGCTACGGTTCAGTTTGTGCGGCAGGAACTCGGCATCCGGAAGGTGTATTACCATACGTTTGAATCAGGCAACCGGCTCAAGCACATCACCGAAGAGCTGCCGCCGAAGTCGTTGTACACAAAACTGCCCCGGCGCTTTGGGTTCAAAGAGACCGACACGGCCCCGCAGTTCATCCGGAACACCCGGTACCTGAAAAGAAAGCTGGCCGGGATGGAAGGGCTGAGCTGGTACTTGCTGGATCTGAACACTCCTGCAAGCCGGAACTGAAAGAATTGACCAAAACAGAAGCAGGAGCCATGTATCCGGATTCAGCCGGGTACATGCCTTTGCTAAAATTCAAAAAAGGAGTCAAATGGAGCGGGTGAAGGAAGAGGCAAGGTCTTCTTTATCTGAAAAGAGAATCCACTAATTCTTCTTTAGTAATTGCCAAATGACCGGCTACCTCTGACAGTATGGAGTTGAGGGTCCCGATGCGTAATGGATTATGAGCAGGAATAGTTATGTGATGCTGTGAGGGTTCAGTTGTGGTAAGTCTGATGTGACTGCCCGACTGGCGGGTAACCTGGTAACCAAACTTCGCTAATTTCTTTATCAGGTCGGTTCCGGAAACATCGCGCGGCAATCTCATAAGGCAATTATTTCTTCCTTTACGAAATGGAGGCGAATCAATTTAGGCGTATTTCCTTCCTCAAAATGGCACAGTACGGCGTCTTTTACCATCTCGCGCAACTGAGGCAAATCATCAGCCTCGGTGAGAATGCTTTCACCAAGCGCCCTTGCGGTATAACCACCTTCAGGGGATTCTTCCACTATAAAGATTAATTCAACCATATTATTGAGAGTGATATTTCAATATAGCTAAAACATCCTGAACATGACCATCCGCATCAATAACCAGTTCCACCTTTCCCAGCCCGTCAAAGGTGACGAAGAAGCCCTCGTCCGCTGGCTGAACGACCCGGTCATCCAGCGGAACACGCTGCGCATCCCCTACCCCTACCGGCCGGAGCATGCCCGGGACTTTATCGGCTACGTGCAGGCCATGAAGAGCGAACACAGCAAACTCACCGAGTGGGCCATCCGGGACGGAGACGGGCAAATGATCGGCGGTATCGGCTTCAGCCGCATTTACGGCAAATACAGCCACAAGGACGAAGTGGGCTACTGGCTGGGCGAACCGTTCCGCGGCAAGGGCATCATGACGGAGGCAGTCGCGAAAGTCTGCGAAGTTGGGTTTACCCAATACAGGCTGCTCCGGATTGAGGCACCGGTATTTGAGTTCAACACCGCGTCCGGACGGGTACTGGAGAAGAACGGGTTCCGGGCGGAAGGCATCCTGCGCAGCTACTTCCTCAAAAACGAAAAACCGGCAGACGTAAAAATGTACGCCAGAATCAGCACGGATAAGTAGGTTTGCACCAGATCCATACACTCAAAATGCGAAACCTGACTGCCGCGTTCGCGCTGCTCCTCCTCTCCTTTTCTGCCTGCGACAAGCCTGCTGAATCATCGCAGCCTGACCTGCAAGGGGAAAACCGGCAACTCCGGGCTAGAGCCGACAGCCTCGAACAGCAACTGGCCATTGCCCGGCAGGAAAGCAGCCGTGATTCGGTGCGGGCGGCTTCGGCTACTATGCTGGATGAAGCCGACCTTGCCTGGTTAAAGAGCCGGGGCCTCAACAATCCGGAGGATGACCTGAAGCGGGACCTGCTGCAAAGCCGGAACATCCTTCCGCAGAAAGGCGTACTGGGCGGTACCATGCGGTTTACTGAGGATGGAATCCGGGTGCTCAACCGCAAATGGGTGCTGGCATATTTTGAAGATGGTCACAACGCCGGCAATGCCCTGCTGACCTATAGAATCAATAATGGAAAAATCACCTGGAAAGTGATCCACTCGGAGCTGCTGTGAAGCAAAGCGAGGCAGCACTTTCCGGACCGGACGGAAAGATCTATGCACTCCCGGAAATACCCCCGCACCTGCCATTTCCCCTTCAGTCCCGGCACCACCAGCGACGACCGGATCGCCAAAAGTTTCGACCGGCTGCTGACTGAGCCAATCGTGTTTACCCAAAAGCTGGACGGCGAAAATACCTGCCTGAACGGGTACGGCGTGTTTGCCCGTTCGCACGCGGGCCTACCCGCAACCCGTGGGCCAGTTACCCGTGGGACCAGTGGAACACTTTGCACAAGCAACTGGGCGAACCCGAACTGTTCGGCGAAAGCCTGTACGCCGTCCATTCTATCGGGTACAGCCGGCCGGAAAGTTACTTCTACCTGTTTGCCATCCGGGAAGGCGGCCGCTGGCTGGCGTGGGACGAGGTTGAAGTTTACGCCGGCGTGCTGGGCCTGCCGACGGTGCCGGTGCTGTTCCGCGGCTCCGCCGGTGATTTGCCGGGAGAGTTAAAGTTGAGCCCGGAGCAGAAGCTGAAGGCTTTTATCCTGAAAACCGTATCCGGGCCGGGTTCGTTGTCCGGTCCGGATATTGCGGCCACCCCGCGCGAAGGCGTAGTAGCCCGCGTAGCCCGTTCGTTTGATACTGAAGAATTTCCGGAATGCGTGTTCAAATGGGTCCGCAAGAACCACGTACAAACCGATGAACACTGGACCCGCAACCGGAAACGGGCAAAGCTGCACTTTGAGTGGGGAAGGGAATAGTTGTTCGTTGTCCGTTGTTGGTTGTTCGTGGTCAGACCGGAAATTGTGGCTGGCTCATATCCGGTACTTTAAACTCGTCCGCATGTGCCTTTGGTTCAAGCGTGGACGCTTGAATCAGCATGGCATTGACCCGAAAGACAACCAGGGCCGGTGTTGCAGCGCACGAAGGAATACGCCAGGGAACTGATGCGCCGCCAGCGGTCCTTCGTCTGGAACGCGACTAACGTGACCCGCCACACCCGCGACGAACTGATTGATCTGTTTACGGTCTACAAAGGAAAAACGACCATCGTGTACCTCGACACCCCGATCCAGCGGGTCATTGCCCAGAACCGTGGGCGAATCCGGCAGGTTCCCGAAAACGTCATTTACCGCTTTCCCGAAAAGATGGAACCGCCCGGCCTCACGGAGGCGCACCGGCTGATTGTGGTGGAAGCGGAAAAAGAAGCAGCCCATTCAGGTCCGGAGGCATAGTACATCTCCGGTTTGAGTAGCTGCGCAATTTTAAATTGTGAATTTTAAATTTTGAATGTCAAAACAATTTTCTGACAGTCAGACCTTTTTAGCCAAAAAGCTAAAATCCAATACGCCCTGTAATTTTGCCCGCTTACTTTGTTGGTAGCCTTCAAGAACGGATTCCATTCCTCTGGCATGTGATCAGCTTTGAACAGGGCTGATTCTCTGGCCCAAAACATGATTGCCATGCAGCCATTCGGCCATATAGCCATTCATCCCTTCAACACCGCCCGCACCATCTCCATAATGACCCCCGTAGCACCGGTATGCTCAAGCACGTACTGGCGGGTTACCAGCGAAGCTTGCCTGCGGAGATCATGGTTGTGGTACAGGCGGTTGAATATTTCCGTCAGTTCCCCGGTAGTTGAAATGCCATACGCGCCGCCCAGCCGGATCATGTCCAGGGCTTCCTGAAATTTGCCGTGCCGGGGGCCGAAAAAGACCGGCATGCCGAACGTAGCCGCCTCCAGCGTGTTGTGAATTCCCTTGCCGAAGCCGCCGCCGATCCAGGCAAAGTCCCCGTAAGCGTACAGCGAAGAAAGCATGCCGATGTTGTCAATGATCAGCACGTCGAAGGACCCGACGGTAGCCTCAACAGCCTTTGAGTAGCGGATTGTTTTCCGTGTCAGCTCCCTTTCCATTTGCTGCATCCATTCTTCGTGCAGTTCGTGGGGGGCAATGATTACTTTCAGCGGGGAAGTAAAACTATTTAGAAATGGGGCAATGACGGCCATGTCCGGCAACCAGGCGCTGCCGATCACCAGCAGTGGCTGCCCCTGCCGGAAAGCAGCCGCAACCGGTATTTCTTTACGCCCGGCCACCACTGCCACCACGCGGTCGAAACGGGTATCGCCGGCCAGCGTGACTTCCTTCAGGCCGATGCCGGCCAGCAGACGGGCAGATTCTTCATTTTGTACGAAAATGTGGGTAAAGTTTTGCAGGATGCGCCGGAAAAAACCACCCCAGGGTTTGAAAAAAAGCTGGCCCGGACGAAAAATGGCTGAAAAAGAAATGACCGGCACCTGCCGGCGGTTGAGTCCGGTCAGGTAGTGGTGCCAGAATTCATATTTGGCAAAAAAGGCAAGGGAAGGATTTACCAGTTCCAGAAATCTCCGGGCATTGCGCCGGGTGTCTGCCGGGAGGTAAAACACGTAATCGGCCCCCGCGTAATTTTTCCGCACTTCATAACCCGAAGGCGAGAAAAAGGTGAGCACAATGCGGAAGGCCGGGTGATCTTTTCTAAACTGCTCAATCACCGGGCGGGCCTGCTCAAATTCGCCCAGCGAAGCCACGTGAAACCACACCACCGGAGCGGAATTGCCCCGCAACTTTTCTTCAATCTGCCGGAAAATACCTTTTCTCCCCTCCGCAAACTGCCGGGCTTTGGGGTTCCAGAGCGCCGCCACCCGGATCAGCAGGACGTACAATTGAAGGGAAAGTGTATACAAAAGGATCATATCTGACCGGGGACAGCGACCCGCAGGCGGGCAAAATTAGGGCAATTCCGGAGTATTGGCCCGCTCCGTGGCCGGCCCGCGGAGCGGGCCAATACCGTATTGTAATAAAATTGTTAAATTTTTAACAGGGACTTGAACAGCAATGTAATAATTATGTAATTGCAACACATTTTCCCGGCTGTGCGGTACATATTCTGACACTAAAAATACAAAAGGTAACACCACTATTGCCCGTATAATCAGCGGTCAGCGTCTCCACCGGTGATTTCTGCTCAGCGGCCAACTTATCCATTGAATTCACGTAGGATTCTTAACTTCAGACCTATACTTTCCTGCATGCGTCAGCCATCAACCAGTTGATCCCCCCTGCGATGAAGGGCAATTTTGTTGCCGCCGGCGGACGCCCTGAATCAGCCGGGCTTCGCGGTTGGTTCCAGTCTTTTACCCGCTTCGGTCAGGTGCCGCCTGTGTATCTTTTTTTCATCATTTAACCCATTAAACCATTCCGTCACCAAAACCATCCGTTGCATTGGCTGCCGGCCCATCCGTCCGGAACGAAACCACTCACCTGTTTCTCATTCATTTAACCAAATTAACCAAACAACCCCTTTTCCTTCACTTTTATGCAACACACTTACGGATTCCGACCCCGAAAACCGGAGTTTTCCCGTTGGCTGCTGGCATGGTTACTCTTCGCCTCTCTCGGAGTAGTCGCCCAGCCCACCCTGGTAAAGGACATTAACCCGGGCGCGGCTAGCTCGAACCCCGCCGCTTCAGCTGCCGTCATCAACGGAATTATGTACTTCAGTGCGACTACCGCCGCCAACGGTACCGAACTCTGGCGGAGCGACGGCACCACCGCCGGTACGGTACTGGTAAAGGACATCAATCCCGGTACGGGCAGCTCATTCCCTTCCGGGTTCGTAAACTTCAATGGCTTGCTGTACTTCACTGCCAACGACGGCACCAGCGGCAGTGAACTCTGGAAAAGCGATGGTACGGCCGCCGGCACAGTCAGGGTGCTGGATCTGATTCCCGGCCCAGGCAGTGTGTTTGTTAATGAGTTAACGGTTGTAAACGGAGCATTGTACTTCGCTACCAGTTTCTCCGGTTCCAGCCCGGCAACCAGCTTCCGGATCTTCAGGAGCGACGGCACCGCCGCCGGAACGGCACCGGTTGAAGACCCTGCCGGTCTTTTGGCTTCGGGGGCGCGGCGGCCGGCGCTTCTGGAGGAACTCAATGGCAACCTGATTTTCACGGTGCTGGCATCGGGAAGTTTCGGAAGCATACCAGAACTCTGGCGGAGCGACGGTACTACGGCCGGAACCACCCGGCTCGCTGACCGGGTGGGCGACCCGGGTGAACTGACCAGCGACTTCACCCGTTCGGGGAATAAACTCTTTTTTACTTCATTCGCCAGCCGGCAACACCAGGTATGGCAAACCGACGGCATAAGTGCCGGCATTCTGGTCGGTGGCGGTACCCGTCTGCAGGCAACAGGTGGACTCACGGACGTAAACGGAACCCTCTTCTTCGTGAATCTTGGTACGGGTTTGTATAAAAGCGAGGGCACCAGCAGCAGTCTCGTGAAGTCTTTCCCGTCCGGTGGTCCGGGTCCGGCCCGCCTGACCAACGTGAACGGTACGCTGTTTTTCGTGCTGGGCAACGAGTTGTACAAGAGTGACGGCACGAATGCCGGCACGGTACCCGTCAGGAGTTTCAGCGCCCCGCCGTCCGCTTTGGCAAACATGAACGGCACTTTGTACTTATCAGCCACCGGCGATGCGGGCGGCGTTGAACTCTGGAAGAGTGACGGCACCGCCGCCGGTACGATCCAGGTGGGCGACATCAATCCCGGTGCGCCGGACTCCAATCCGGCCCGGTTCGTGACGCTGAATAACCTTTTGCTCTTTTCGGCAACCAACGTCAGCACCGGTACGGAACTCTGGAAGGTCGAGCCGGCGGCTCCGGTAACTACTTTCCGCCTCAATGCCGGCGGGGGAGCCTTTGCCGCGTCGGACAACCGTGCGTTCAGTGCCGATAACTTCGTTACGGAGGGTAATTTCCACGGCATTTCCGGCTCCGACATTCTGAACACCACAGATGATGAGTTGTATCACAGTGAACGGTGGGGATCCTTCAGCTACAACATTCCCGTCACCAGCGGCAGCTATCAGGTAGTACTGCACTTTGCCGAAATCTGGTGGGGTACGTCCGCTGCCGGAACGGGAGGCGCCGGATCAAGGAAGTTCAACGTAGACATCGAAGGCAGCCGGAAGCTTACCGAATACGATATTTTCGCCAAAGCCGGCGGTGCCCTCAGAGCCATTCAGGAGACTTTCCAGGTAACTGTTACCGATGGCATCTTATCCATTGATTTTCTAAACGGCAGTGCTGATAACGCCAAAGTATCGGCCATCGAAGTCGTGCCGGCGGATTCCGGCATTGGCAGTGGTTATTACACCCTCAAAGCCCGCCACAGCGGCAAAGTGCTCGACGTATCCGGGGAATCCACTGATGAGGGAGCGGCCATCATTCAGTATGCCCTCAAAAGCCCCCTGACCGGCAACCAGGTCTGGCAGATCGAGCCTGCCGGGGAGGGCTACTACACGCTCACGGCCACTCACAGCGGCAAAGTGCTCGACGTACCCGGGGGATCCACTGATGAGGAAACGGCCGTCATTCAGTACCAGGCCAACGGGGGACTCAATCAGCAGTGGCAGATTGAGCTTACCACGGATGGCTACTACAAACTCACGGCCCGCCACAGCGGCAAGGCCCTGCAGGTAGCCGGTGCTTCGCCGGCCGACGGGGCCCTTATCGGGCAGGGCACCTTCACGGGAGCCGACCATCAGCAGTGGCAACTGGAAGTTGTGCCAGTCCCGGCCCGGCAGGTGGCCCAAAGCAAGCCTGCCCCCGGTGACGCTTCGCTGCGGCTCTACCCCAACCCGGTGCAGGATCAGCTCACCGTCCGGCTTCCCTTCGCGGCCGGCCAGGTACGCGGTACGGCCGTGGTGGACGCTGTGGGTAAACTGCAGTTGCAGAACCTCCACCGGATGACCGGCGAACGGGAATTGGTCATTCCGGTGACTCAACTGAAGCAAGGCCTTTATCTGCTGCGGCTGGATACGCAGCAGGGCTCCCGCGTCGTCCGGTTTCTCAGGCAGTAAGCAACCCGCAGCTATTTACGTAAAAACCCGGCTATTTTCTCAATAGCCGGGTTTTTACGTAAATAGCTGCGCAATTGTAAATTTTGAATTCTGAATTGTGGATGAGGGTTCTTGGAGACATTTAAGGATTGATCCTTCAAAGGCCTCATCCCCGGCCCGTTAGCTTCGCTAAACTACGTTCGGTACGTTCGGCTCCCGCCTCCGTACTCTGCAGGATTGGCTTCGCCGGGCTAAAGGTTCTCCAAGGGAGAAGGGGAGTTAAGGTCCCTCTCATTGGGAGAGGGATTTAGGGTGAGCTTCCCTGGTAACTTTCCCTAAATGTCTCCAGGAACCTGAATGAGAAGACAACCGATTGAATCTTAGTACATTGTAAAGTCATTCAGAATTCACAATCTTAAAATTACGCAACTGCGGACTCTGTCCCCTACCCTGCATCCGGATCGAAGTCCTTGAAGGTCTTCTGGAGCTGACTGTCAGTGGCTTTATTCTTGTTCTGCCAGCCGGCGTTCAGTTCCAGCGCCACTAGTCCCTTCAGGTTCATCAGCCCCACAAACTCATCCAGGTCCCTGATGAATTCCGGCCGGCGGCGCTGAGACTTGAGGGTGTATTTGCGGGCAAAAATGTCGCCCCGCAATTGCAGTTCGTTTTTCTTGTCCATAATGTAGTTCAGCCTTTCCACCAGATCTTTGGTTGATTTCCCGATTACCTCAGTGGCTTCGAGGGTTCCCAGGGTCATTACACTGGTGCCACCGATGGTAGAAATCATCTTGGCCGTTGACGGCGTCTGAATCGTTACCGGCGCCAGACCAGAGGCGGCTCCAAGTGATGCATTGACCACCGAGCGACCTTTTTTCCCCTTCCGGGCCCGGCGGTAGTCGCGTTTCAGTTTCTCCTCCGACTCCTTCAGTTGCTCAATCAAGTCCCAGGCCCGTACGAGGGCAGTCCGGTATTGGGTGTAGAGTTGCAGGTCTTTCTGGACTTCATTAACGGCATTGCTGATCGTAAATTTTATCCTGATCTCGTCGCGCTTCTGAGCCTTGTCCAGCACGAAAAAGCTCACGTTGAAGGCAAGGGAATCCAGCGGATCACGTACAAAGTCATAGCCGGGCGTCCAGATAAACTCGTATTGAGTACTGGTGTTTTTCACCAGAGCCGTTTTGGGCACATTGGGGTTTTCAGACACAAAACCGAAGCTTGCAATGTCGTCGTCGCCGTTGGGGTCGGTAAGGTAAAACTTCAGGTTAATGGCGGCACTTTCGGGGTAGCGGATGGAGTTGCCGCCGGGTACCATCGATACGGTTGGTGGCAGGTCAAGGGAGGTCGCCTCTACCTTAAACTTACCCCGGCTGCGGGTTTTGGCCGGTTGATCTTCCACGAAAAACTCAATGTACAGGGGCTTGTTTTTCACCTGATTGAATTGCGCCACGGATGGCTTCCAGGTAAACTCACCACCCGAACTCAGCCTTGCCCCTTCGGGCATCTGGTCAATTATGGGATAAAACACAATCGGGTCGCCGTCCTCATCCCTGACCGCGTTGGGGTCAATCTGGTACACGTTCGGCTTGTTGTACTGCACGTAAAAAGGCTTCAGTTCGCCCACTTCAGGCTGCCGGTTGGTGTGAAATACCTTGAAATCCACCGTCCGGCTACCGCTCTCTTCCTTTTCGTTGGTCACTTTGAATACAACCTGCACGGTCTGGTTCACATTCAGGCGGTCCACCAGGTCGTAGCCGGGCGTCCATACGAAGCGGCCGGTTGAATCGAGGGTCATGCCTTTCTGTTCGCCGGAGCCAACCGAAAACCGGTAGTCGCTGCCGGTTCCCCCGGTTACGCCCAGCAAAACTTCCAGCGGATGACCTTCTTCAAGCGAGTTCCAGCCCGGTTTGTCCGGAAGGATCAGCTGCAGAGCAGAAGCCTTGCCATCGGGTGCAGTGGCAGTTGCCTGTTCCTGCGCCCACCCGGCCAGCGCTGCGCAGGCAGACATCAAAAAAGTAAGAAATGTGCTTTTAAACATGGCTGCTGAAAATGAATCCGAAAGTTAACGTAAAAAAAGGGCCTAGTGGTATTTACCGCCGCTGAGCCGCCTCCTTATGCGGAAAGCCGGTGTATATTCCAAAAAGTATGCCGCTCCTTTGCACCCCGAAATGCCTCCTTCCGTTATGTACCTTACTTGGCTGCAGCACCGGAAACGACGGGTGTATGGGCAAAATACAAATTTAACCGAACTACTTATGGAATACCGCAGATTAGGGAACAGCAACTTACAGATTACCCCTATTGCCTTTGGCGCATGGGCGGCCGGTGGCTGGATGTGGGGCGGCACCGATCAGCAGGAAGCCGTGGCGGCCATCCGGCGGTCCGTGGAACTGGGCGTCACCACCATTGATACGGCACCGGTTTATGGCTTCGGGCTCAGCGAACAGATTGTGGGCGAAGCCATCCGGGGCATGCGCGACAAGGTCCAGATCCTGACCAAATTCGGCATGCGCTGGGACTCAGCGAAAGGGCAGTTTGCCTTCGATTCGGAGGATGCCGACGGAAAACCCACAAAAATTTACAAATACGCCGGCCGCGAAAGCGTGATCCGGGAATGTGAGGAGAGTCTGCAGCGCCTCCGCACCGACTACCTTGACCTGCTCCAGATCCACTGGCCTGACCCTACTACGCCCATCGACGAAACTTTTGAAGCGGTGGCGAAACTGCTGAAAGATGGAAAAATACGGGCGGCCGGAGTCAGCAACTACGACGCGGCGCAGATGGAAGCTGCCCACCGCACGGTGCCGCTGGCTTCCAACCAGGTTCCTTACAGCATGGTAAAACGAGACATTGAAGCCGACGTGGTGCCGTGGTGCCGGGAACATAACGTGGGCATCCTGGCCTACAGCCCCCTGCAGCGCGGCTTGCTCACCGGCAAGATGAAACCCGGCTATACCTTCAGCCCCGGCGACCACCGGGCGGGCCTCCATTTTTTCAAAAACGAAAACCTTGCCCGTACCGCCCGGTTTCTGGAACAAATCAGGCCACTGGCTGACGACAAGGGCTGCACCCTTTCGCAACTCGTAATCGCCTGGACGATCCGGCAACCGGGCATTACCTGCGCCCTTGTAGGTGCCCGCAATCCGAAGCAGGCCGAAGAAAACGCTGCCGCGGCAGATGTGCAGCTGACCGGTGCCGAGATCGGGCAGATCAATTTACAATTGAATGAACTGGAATTGGTGGCGTGAGAAGCTTCCCGGCGGACTTCAGGCGGACCGGACAGGAGGCGTGCCACGGTTCGGAACCGTGGCACGCCTCCTGTCCGACAATTCAGTTTGCGCAAAATAGTTTTCAATCCTTCGCGAAAGCAAATTTTACATTCTGCCGGACTGAACCAAATCCGCCCCTTCTCCCGTTCAGGCGTCCACCATTATTCCACATTGCTGCAATGCATCCGCCAAAACCTTCCCGGCGGGTTCCGGCTCCACACGCCGTTCAACCGCGGACGCTTGAACCAGTGCGATGGTTATCCGATGTCCGATGTTTGATGTCCGATGTTCGTTATCTGATGTCAAAAGGCATTCAGGGAAAAAGTAATTCGTAATTCAGTTCTCCACCAGATTCTCCCGGAAGAACTTCAGCGTCCGCTCCCAGGCATCTTCGGCGGCGGTTTTGTTGTATACGGTGGGGCGGGTATCGTTGAAGAAGGCGTGGTCTGCGTTGGGGTACACGTAAATGTCGCAGGTTTTGCCGGCCGCCCGTATTTCCTTCTGCAATCCCTGAATGGCTTCCTGCGGCACCGACTTGTCCTTTTCGGCAAACAGCCCCAGCACCGGACCTTCCAGCTTGGTGAAATCGGGCTTTACGTGGGGATGGATGCCGTAGAAATCCACGACTGCGCCTACATTGCGGTTGACGGCGGCTGTATACAGGGCCAGCTGGCCGCCCATGCAGAAACCCACCACGCCTGCTTTCACCGAATCAACGTTTTCCAGCCGCATGAGGTGGTCAACTGCACCACGCAGCTTTTTCCCGGCCTCGCTGATGTTGAGGGCCATCATCATTTTGCCGGCTTCGTCCGGCGATTTAGTGGCCTGCCCGTCATAAAGGTCGGGGGCAAGGGCGGTGAAACCTTCGGCTGCAAACCGGTTGCATACGTCTTTGATGTGGTCTACCAGTCCCCACCATTCCTGGATCACAATCACACCGGGGCCTTTGCCTGAATCGGGTACTGCCAGATAGCCTTGTGCGTTGCTGCCATTGGATGGAAAAGTGATCATGTTGCCTGACATAGGGATTTCGGAGTTTGGATGTATGGGAGTTTGATAGTTCATGAATTGAATGTTTCCTGCTGCTTACTTATACTGCCAACTGCTACAATCTTTTCAGTTCGAACCGCTCCAGTGCATGGTAGTGCGCGCCATGGGGAAGCAGTTGCGACTCCCACAGTTCAAATCCGCTCACTTCCCACTCCACCGGGCTTACCTCCGGAAACTGACTGTCGTCAATCCGGCCCCGGAAGTCTCTGCGCGTACGGGCCAGTGTCACGTGCGGCAGTGGCTCCCGGTCGGGCACCCGGTCCAGCGCCTGGGCCACCTGGTAGCAGAGCCGGGCAAAAGGCAGACTCTGTTCAAAGGCCGCCCAGATCATTTCGGTGCGCCCCCGGCGGTTCACGACCCTGATTTTACTTTGCAGCCTCATCCGGAACGGGGACGGCAGACCGGCTTCCCGGATTCTGTCCACCACCGGGGGAATCAGCTGGCTATCGGTATTTCCCAGAAAAAGGACTGTCAGGTGCCGGTTTTCAGCCGCAACCCACTGCAGGGCATCGGATTGCATCCATCCGGGCAAGGCCGCCAAAGCATTTTCAATTTCTGCCGGCAACGGCACCGCCACGAACAGCCTCTTCTCCTGCATAACATGTTATCGGTTTATTTCGTAATATTCGGGCAACCCAATCATTCAACCTTTCATTTAACCTTATGAAGAAATCCCCATTAGTTGCCTGCCTCGCCGGCACTCTCCTCCTGCTGAACGCCTGTGACGGGGGCAGCAATAAAAATGCCTCCGGTGTAGACACCGTCATGACTGAGGGCAGCGACACAGTTACGGTAGTTGGTCAATCCGCCGATGATGTAAGCAATTCTCCAACGGGAATGCGGGGTGGTGACCGGGCTGTGGCTACCATCAACGGGAAGAGTGGCAGTTCGGTTACCGGTACTGCTACCTTTACCCAGACCGGCGACAACAAAGTCCGGATGATCCTTGATATTCAGCAGGCTCCGCAAGGCGTCCATGCCATCCATCTGCACCAGAACGGCGACTGCTCGGCTGCTGACGCTACCTCGGCCGGGCCGCACTGGAACCCGACCAAACAACCGCACGGCAACCGCGAGTCGAAGGAGGCGCACCACATGGGCGACTTACCTAACCTGACTATCGGCGCCGACGGACGCGGCCGGACCGAAATGGTCGTTGAAGGCTGGACCATCGGGGGCAGCGATACCACCACCAGCATCGTGAACCGCGCCATTATCATCCACGCCAGGGCCGACGATTATAAAAGCCAGCCGGCCGGTAATGCCGGTGACCGCATCGGCTGCGGCGTGATTGTGCTCCAGGCGGCAGCCAACTGAGGCAGTTTTTTCCTGAATAAGGCCGATAGCCGGCCCGGCCGCCTGAGGGGTGCAGGCTTAAACGCCGGGACTGCCTGGGCGGCTGATCATTTTGCGCGTCTCGCTGCGATGACCGTAATTCAAGGAAGAACCAAATGAAAGAAATCCGACAATGACAAAAGATATCAAGCTACCCTGTATTCTGGCCGGCTACGGCTTGTTTGCCAGCGAAGGTCCCAAAGGACTCAAGGTTGAAGTCATTGCAACGGGACTTTCTCAGAATGCCGATTCGGGTGACTCCGGAGCAGGGGGTCCAGGCGTGGACACCTGAACCAGTACAACAATAGCCAGATTTTAAGAAAGTCCTGATGCTCATGATCCGTCCGGCAGTTACTGTGCCGGATACTCTTTCAGGGTGACGTAAAATGTGGTACCAGTGTCGGGTTCGCTCTCTACCCGGATGCTGCCCCCGTCTTTCTCCACCATGTTTCTTACCAGGTGGAGGCCCAGGCCCTTGCCGTAGGCCTGGGTGGTGAAACGCGAGAAGGGATTAAAAAGATCTTTGCCGTATTTGTTGAGGTTGATGCCAATGCCGTTGTCCGATACTTCGAGCATAACCAGGCCTGTCCCGCGGCGGCTGCTCACCTTCACCACAAGGTCGCGGTGCGGACTCCGGTATTTGATGGCATTCGACAAAAAATTACGGACAATGCTGTAGAGATATGCCTCCACGTATTGAATGGACGGGCATTGGGAAAAATCGGTTTCTATCCTGCCCCGGCATTTTTCCAACTCTGCTGAGTAATCCTTGACAATATAATCCACGACCTCACCGAAACGGACTTCGCGGGCCGGCACCCGGCTGCTGTTCTGAACTTCAAGGACTTCAATCAAACTGTGAACCGTATTGTCCAGCCGGCGCACTGACTCCTCCATAGCCTGGTAGATGGTGGCGGATTCTTCGGGGCTGCGAGCCTGGTCATGCAGCCCGAAAAGGAGTTTCAGGTTGTTTACCGGTGACCGCAGGTCGTGGGCGGCCATGTGCACAAAGTTGTCGAGGGCCGCATTTACCTCCGTCAGATTCTCAAGTGCCATTTTCAGATCGTGGGTGTCGGTGGAAGTGCCCGTCCACAGTCTGATTTCACCCCCGGCGTTGCGGATGGGCAAAGCGCGGTTCAGATGCCACCGCCAGCTCCCGTCAGAGGCGCGTCGCATCCGGTTTTCCTGCTCAAATGGCTCACCTGTTTCTACGGAATGCATCCATCGTTGTCCTGTTTCAGATAAATCTTCCGGATGGATTACCAGTGGCGCGTAGCCATCTGAGAGCGCATGCGGATCAACGCCGGTGTAATTGTACCACTGCTGGTTGTAATAATCTATAGTTCCGTCGGGCTGGGCAGTCCAGGTCATCTGCGGCATTGCCTCCAGGAGCATCCGGAACCGCCCGGCACTCTCCGCGAGTTCCTGCGTGCGGATCTGCACGCGTTCTTCAAGCTGGTTGTTCAGGTTACACAGGGTTTCCTGCTGGATTTTCAGTTCCTTGTTGGCTTGCCTGAGTTGCCGCTGGTTTTCTTTTTTATCGGTTACGTCCTGACCAACAATGATGATCTGCCACACCCGGCCATCGGGCAGCCGGCGGAATACTTTCCCCCGCGTCCAGATCCAGCGCCAGTTTCCGTGGGCATCCTTCACGCGGTACTCCATTTCCCGCACTTCGTTGTCGTGCGTCTGGGTAAACCCCCGCATAAAGGCAGTCCGCTTGAACAGGTCCTGCTCCAGCACCCAGCGGCGGCGTTCGGCATCGTCCTTAGCAGAAAATTTATTGCCAGCTTTATCCGGATTCGGGGAAACCAGGTGGTTTGCGTATATCACCCGGTCTTCGATTACGTCTACCAGCAGAATAGTGTCAGGAGTGGCATCGGCGATGGTAGTCAGCAGGAGTTGCTGCCGGCGCAGTTCTTCCTCTGTCTCCTTGCGTTTGGTAATATCCCGGGCTGACCCCAGTATCTGCAGGGGCTTCCCTTCGGAATTACGCCGGAACACCACTGACCGCACGTACAGCCACCGCCAGCGGTTGTCGGCGGTCTTAATCCGGAACTCACTTTCCACCACATCCGAATCAGATACCTGCTCATACATCCGGAAGCGGTTCCGGACCACGTCCAGATCATCCGGATGAACCAGTGTTTCAAAAGAAAAATCCTTCGCCTGGCTGACCGGATAGCCAAGCACTTCTTCGAGTTGCCGGTTTACGTACACATTGCGGCCGGCCGGCAGATCAAACACGTAGATAATTTCGGGCGCAGTATCAGCAACGGACTGAAGAAAATGCTGATTTTCGCGCAGTTTCACCTCAGCCCGCTTTTGTTCGCTGATGTCTTCAAAAGTAGTAAGTATGCCCTCTTCAAACCGGACGCAATGCACCCGGAACCAGCGGCGGCGGTCTTTGCAGGTGTTTTCGTATTCCAGTACCTGTCCCTTTCCGGACTCCAGTACCTGTCCATACCTGGTGAAAATACCGTTGGCCATGTGGTCGGGTAAGAGTTGCAGCAGGGTTTTATCCCGCAGATCGCTGAAACGGAATCCGGTGATCCCTTCCCCGGCCGGGTTCAGGTACACAAAGGAGAAATCCGTGACTCTGCCACTACCGTCCCGGAGTGGCATCATGACCACCACTCCATTCGGCAGGTGACCAAGCAATTTCATATACAGTCCGTATGGACCAGAAGCGCGGTTTGTCGTTGAAAACATAATAAAAAAAGCTAACCCCAGGGTGAAATGCAGGGGCGGAAAAACCTGTCACCGCAGTGTCCGGACGTTTGGCGGAAGACCTGCAGCGATTCGGATCAACCGGGTTGCTGTTTTCTGATAAAGCTCCTTTGCGGCAGTTTCTTTGGCCTGCCTTCGTTCCGCTACAACGAAAAACAGTGCCTGCCGGGTTGCGCGGAATCTGTTTGCAAGGTTGTTGGCAATTGTCAAATTAATAAAAACGCACAGAAACAGTAAATAAAACCACCCAAAGTCATATAACTTTAACACCTTGAAGGCGGGCCGGTAAGCCCCGGCGGGAGTCTTTTTTCTTTTCTCCGGGAGCTAACCCTGCACCGGCTCCAGTCGTACATATTCCCGACCTGCCAGTAGCCATCCGGGATAGATATACATCAAACACGCGTTTTGGCCCGCATAAGCTTAACTATCTTATGCGGGTTTTTGCTGACTGCCTTGCCTTTTCAATCTGTCTTTTGAAAACTTTCCGGTTACAATCCTTACATGCTGATCTTCAGGTAAAAGTCCGCGGAACGGAGCACCGGGAAACTATCCTTTTGCTGCACGGCGGTCCGGGTACGCCCGATTACCTTGACGAGGTGGCGGCCTGCCTTGCCGGGCGGTTCCGGGCCGTCACCTTCGACCAGCGGGGCACCGGTCAATCCCTTGCCCATAACCGGTCCTACGCTCCGGCTGATTATCTGGCCGATATCAACGCCATTGCCGACCATCTGGGTGCCCATACCTTCCACCTGTTCGGCCATTCCTGGGGCGGTCTGCTGGCGCAGTGGTACGCCAGACATCATGCGCCGCGGCTCCGGAGCCTTTTTCTCTGCAACTCAGTGCCCGGTCCGGGGCAGCAGTGGGCTGCCATGATTCTGGAGGAGTCGGTTTTTATCATCCGGAAAGCTACTCTCCGGGATCTGCTGCGAATCAGCTCCGGCTGGCTGCGCGGCGAACTGCTCGGTTCGGATACCGGCTGGCAGCAGTTCTACAAAACAGTCTGGAAATATTATTTTTCGCCGCCAACGGCTGTCCCGCCCTTAGCGTCCGACTGGGTAGCGGGTATCCGGGCGGAGCCGGTCCGGGGAACGGTGCGGGCGGTACTGAAAGCGCCGGCTTCCTTGCTGGCAGGCCTGGGCGACGACCTGCAGGTTCCGGTAGGTGTGCTGTATGGCGAGAGAGATTTCCTGCAACGCAGTCAGAAACCGGTTGTGGAGCGCTTCCCGGCGGCGGCGGTGTACGGGATCAAAGGTGCAGGACACGTTTCCTGGACCGACAATCCGGCGGCATTCCGGGCAGTAATGGATGTTTTCTACGGAAAATTCAAAACCGGATGAGGTTGGAACATCCCTATCCGGTTTGAAGGGAAAGTCAGCGTCTCACAAAAAAAGATTTCATCCCTGCGGAGAGATGGAACCGGAAAAGATTTTGGGTTACTGCGCTGAATAAGTCCTAACCTACGAATAAATTATCCAGCAGAGATCCCGTAAGGGCCATTACAATAGCCAGTACCAATGCCGGCCAGAAACCCTTTACTTCGAACCCCCGGAAAAGTTTATCCGCCAGTTTGATGATAACTGCCGTTACCAGCAGCCGGACAATAAAGCTGATCAGCCCCAGCGTGACCACGTTCAGAATCAGCTTGAGCAGAAGGCCGATAGTCGCATTGAGCAATCCGATTACAATAGCAACCATAATGGCTACTCCATAGTTACGGATGTGAATCTGAGGCATTATATACGCCACCACAAAGATGATGGCCGCGTTGATCAATAAGTGAATGATAAAGTCCATACAGAGAGAAAATTGTTTATAGAATAGCTTCTACGAAGCGACCGGCAAAGGGTTCCCCCGACCGGATGAAGGCTTTTTTTAGTGAATCCAAGCCCACGCCTCCGGCATTCCGGAAAGTGCCCGCAACCGTACAAGACCATTTTCCTGAAAACAGGATACCCCATTCAAAGTCTTGTTATCCGACGGCTCATTTCCCATAACTCTTTGGCAAAGTAGTCACTTCGGGCGTCGGCATTGGGAGTTTTGGGCTTTTTCCTGTCGAAATATAAGCCGGTTTTTCCGTTCACTTCTGGTGATGAAGCCAGAAAGACCGTTGTCTCGGCCCCCTGCTCAGCCGTAAGCATCAAGGGGCGGGCCAGCCCGAAAAGCAGGGCAAACACACCGTTGTTGTCCGCACCGAAACTGGTCTTGACCGCACCCGGATGCAGACTGTTGGAGGTGATGCCGCCGGCACTCACCTGCCTGGCCAGTTCACTGGCAAAGAGGATATTGGCAAGCTTGGAGTTGCCATATGCCCGGATCGGACTGAATTTTTTGGGTGCCACCAGATCATCCAGATCAAACCGGGCAAACCGGTGGGCTTCCGAAGACACCGAAACAACCCGTGGTTCCCGGCCTTTGCGGAGCAGGCCGAGCAGGAGATTGGTGAGCAGAAAGGGGCCAAGGTGATTGGTGGCAAAAGTTGTTTCCACGCCCTGCGGTGAGGCACTGTATTTACCGGCAATCAGGCCGGCGTTGTTGATCAGCACGTCCAGGTGGTCGTACCGGCGGTTTACCTCCTCCGCAAGTTTCCGGACCGAAAGAAAATCCGAAAGGTCGCAGAGCAGCAGATCCACCTTTTTGGTCCGGCTGGCAGCCATGATCTCCTGCCGGGCCTGTTCCCCTTTTTGCCCGTTGCGGCAAACCATGATTATGTCCATTCCCTGCCGGGCCAGTTCGCGGGCGGTCACCTGACCGATACCGGAATTTGCGCCGGTGATCAGGCAGAGGCGGTTGGAGGAGGCGGTATTCATAGGCAGCGTGTTAAATTTTTAAGGTAAAAACTGGGTTGGGTAGGGTTTTCTTTATTTAACTCCGGATTCAGGGTTTGGTTATCATTAGTTTCGGAAGCAAAAACTACCTTGAATGGCTCTGACTACCCACCGGACCGCTTTCGCGGATAAATTTTTCAAAACCACCTGGTACCCGGACGCACCGATTGGCTGGGCGCCCTACGTATTTGTCCGGCTGTTAGTGTACCTGGCTGCCGGCATCGGCTGGGCACTGTGCAGGTTACCCTTCGATCCGGCGTTTGCGTGGTGGTGCCTGATTGATTTTATCGTCATTTACCTGATCCTGTGGTGCGTGCGATTTTTTTCCGGAGCCGGATTAAGGTTCATGCTGCCCCTGGGACTGCTGGCAGCGGGCATTGTGGCAGTGTCGGGTGCTCTGCTTGTGCATAGCCATACCGCTACCAACGCGCCTGGGCACCTGATCCATACCAACGGGCCGGTGGGGTATTTTACCGGCACCCTTACTTCTGAAGTGCAGGACCGCCCGGGCAATTACAAAGCCGAACTGGAAGTCAGCCGCATCCGGACGGGGAATACCTGGCAGCCTGCTGCCGGCAAAGTGCTTGTTTATCTGGCAAAACCAGCTCCGCGTCCGGCCTATGGCGATGTACTGCTGATCAAAGGGGCTCCGCGGCGGGTACCGGCTCCCGCCAATCCGGGAGAGTTCGACTACCGCAGCTACCTCGCCATTGGTCAGGTTTACCACCAGTGCTTTGCCCGGGAGGGCCGGTTCCGGGTGCTCCGGCGGGAGGTGCCCAACCCCCTATACGCTGCTTCCGTTCGGGTGCGGCAGTGGGCCGATGGGGTGCTGCGGCAGTTTGTGCCCGGCAAACAGGAATACGCCATTGCCACCGGGCTCGTGCTGGGCATCCGCGATGTGCTGGACGAAGATTTGAAAACTGCCTACGCCAGTGCCGGTGCCATGCACGTACTGGCGGTTTCAGGTGCTCACGTGGTGATTGTTTTTATGGTCATTCAGTTTTTGCTGGGCAGGCTGAAAAATGTACGGTACGGAAATTTTCTTTTTGCGGTTATTTCGCTGGGGCTGCTCTGGTTCTATGCCTTCGTCACGGGTCTCTCCTCCTCCGTGCTCCGGGCCGTGGTGATGTTTTCGTTCGTCATCGTTGCTGAGGTTTTCAGGCGGGACAAAAGCACCTACAATTTTATTGCGGCTTCGGCCTTTTTCCTGCTCCTCTGGAACCCACATCTGGTCCTCGATGTCGGATTTCAGCTTTCGTACGCCGCAATTCTGGGCATTGTATACCTGCAACCCAGATTTTACCGGGGTTTTGAATTCAACAACTGGCTGGTGGATAAAGTGTGGGGCATGAGTACCACCTGCCTCGCCGCGCAGATCGCCGTTGCGCCGTTCAGTCTGTTTTACTTTCACCAGTTCCCGGTGTACTTCCTGCTTGCCAATCCGGCGGTGATCCTGTTGTCATCCATGATCCTGTACGGCGGCATGGTGCTGCTGGTCCTTTCGGCGGTGCCTCATGTGGCTGTCCTGGCCGGATGGGTACTTTATTCCTTTATCTGGTTGCTCAACCAGATTGCGTTCCTCACCGAAAAATTACCTTATGCCATCATCAGTGGTTTCGCCCTTACCCGTTACGAACTTGTCCTGATGTGCTTCCTGCTGATTTCTATTCTCCTGTTCCTGCACTACAACAAGCTGTGGCAACTGGGGGTGGCGGCTGCCGCATTGGCCCTGCTGGTGGTGAGCAATACCGCAGCAGAGAGCCGGCAGCAGACCCAGACACGCATGGCCATTTATGCCATCAACGGCTATTCGACCTGCGATCTGATTGAAGGCAATACGCACCTGCTGGTAGCTGATCCGGCGCTGCTGGCGAACAGCAACAAGATAAAATTTCACCTGATCAACGACTGGTGCCAACGCGGCGTCAGTGACCATACCTACGCCAGCTTTTCCGGAATCACACCGTCCGCCGGGCAGGCTTGGCGAAGCGGGAAAGACTTTTCCTTGCTGTGCTGGAGAGGAAAAAAGTTTATTTTCCTTCACCAGCGGGTTTCGGAACAAGTACTCCGGCGGCTGGAGGCCGATTACCTGGTGGTGCAGCGCAACGCTCTGTGGAATCCGGAGGAACTCGCCGGCAAAGTCGGTCAGATCATTATTGATTCGTCTAACAAGTATCACCGCGGCCTGAAATTGAGGGATAAAGCACTGGCCGCCGGGATTCCCTGCCACTGGGCCGCTGAAGACGGTGCGTGGTTGTGGGAATAGTCGCTAGAGACGCAATGCATTGCGTCTGTACCAATTCGCAAGGGATAGCCAGGATGGTTTATCTGCTATCCGCTATTTGCTATTTGCTATTTGTTAAGTGATATTTGGCAGCATGGACTCACTCCTTTACCAAGCCACCGACCGGGTCGCCTGGCTGACGCTCAACCGCCCCGATAAGCGAAATGCACTGGACGCCCATCTGGTGGCAGAACTAAAGGAAGCCTTTCACCAGGCTGGTCTGGACCCTGACATTAAGGTAGTTGTGCTGAAGGCAAACGGAAAGGCCTTCTGTGCCGGCGCCGACCTGGAAACCCTTCAGCAACTCCGGCAAAACAGCTACCAGGAGAATCTGGCCGATTCTGAAAGTCTTGCCGGACTATTTGAGCAAATTTATACCTTTCCCAAGCCGGTCATTGCCCAGATTCAGGGCCACGCCCTTGCCGGTGGTTGCGGCCTTGCGGCCATCTGCGATTTTTCGTTTGCAGTACCCGCTGCCAGGTTTGGCTACACGGAAGTGAAAATCGGTTTTGTGCCCGCCATTGTCAGCGCCTTTCTGGTACGCAAAGTGGGAGAAGGCCGGGCCCGCCAACTGCTGCTTACCGGGGAAATCATTACGGCCGCGGAAGCCCGGAATCTCGGGTTGATCAACTATGTGGTGGAAGAACCTGAACTGAAGAGCAGGGTTACTGCATTTGCCCGGCAACTCTGCTCCGACACGTCGGGCCAGTCAATAGCCGCCACCAAAAAGCTGCTCTCGCAGCTTGCCGGCATGAGCCTCTCCCATAGCCTGCAACTCGCCGCTGAAGTCAATGCCCGTGCCCGTTCCACCGATGACTGCCACCGCGGCATCACTGCGTTTCTCAATAAGCAGGATCTGAAGTGGTAGGTAATAGTCATAAGTCCGGAGTCGGGAGTCGTAAGGGACAGGGTCGGGAGTGGGCAGTGGGCAGTAGCTGCCCGAAATGTTTACTTCCGCCACTTACTCCGGTACAGACGCAATGCATTGCGTCTCTGCTTACGACTGGCGACTTTAATCTTCTATCAGCTGCTCAATATCCGACGGGGCTTCTTCGTCGTGGCGCTTGTCGGCGCGGATGTCCGGAAGGGCATCCGGATCAATCAGGCCCAGGCCAACGGCATGTTCGGCTGCTTCTACCGTGTCTTCTACCAGCAGGAGCGGCACATTCAATGCTTTTGCTTCTTTGGCCAGCCGCAGCACCTGCTGGCGGCGTCTTTGCCTGGTCACCTCCCGGATGTATATAGCCCTGATGCGGGTCGGGTAATCCTTCAGCACCTGCAGGTAAATTTCCGGGTCGTGCTGGCCGCTGTCGCCGATCAGTACGAAGGGCAAGCCGGAGCAGACGCGCATGATGTGCTCAATCTGGATGGTCTTGTGGCCGGCATGAGTGCCCGACAAAACCTTATCCTCATCAATTCCAATGTCGCGGAGCATGAAGGGGCCTTTCGGAATGCCCTGCACGGCGCAAAAGTCAGTCAGCAGGTCGTACAGGTTCCACGGGCTGCTGGAAACGTAAAATACCGGGTTAAACAAAGTACTCTCCGGGCCACTCTGCAAGGCCCGGTAAAAAGCCGATACTCCCGCAAACGGCAGGCGGGTGCGGGCATTGTTAAGAAAGGCCAGCCGTGCCATCCGCAGCAGATTGGTCACACCTGACACCAATATTGTGTCATCTACATCGGAAATCACGCCAAACCGGCTCGATGCCGGCGGCACCAGAATGTGTCCGGCGGCTGAGAGATTCAACTGCTCTGCCACAAAGGGTTCGATCAGCTTGACTTCAGCCTTGTGCCAGGCACGGGTACCGGGCAATGGGGCCGTAACGGGCAACCGGAATTCAAAATACCCTTCCCGGTCAGTGGTGACAATCTGAACGTTTTCTCCCAGCAGCATCTGCACCTGAATGCCCGGCACCTCCTGGCTATTGAACCGCTGATACATGGAAAGCATATTCCGCCAGACCGAATCTTTGTCGGTAGGCTCAGGAATATATTTGTCCTCCAGCACCCGGCCTCTTAAGTAGACTTCACTGGCATTGCCAAAGCCCCGGTACGGGACAATCTGCAAAGGACGCAGCCGCCCTGTTCTGCGGCGGTACTGCATCAGAAGCTGATCAAAATAATCATCCGTATTGCTGGCCAGTTTTCCGACTACTCTTTTCCAGTGTGCCATATCTTTTCCTCTGAAGGGATTCTGCTGTTGCTAAGATATATTACGAAAAAGTAAAAAATACTACGCAGGAGGGGTGTCCTTTTCTTAAAAACATTCAGGGAAGCTTTTTCGCCATTACTTAGTGGCACCTTTTAGCCCAAAAGCCAATGCGCAAAAAAAATATACCTGTTTACCTGCTGGGCCTGTTGCTGCTGCTGCTGACGGCAACATCCTGCGGAAAAAAAGAGAAGCAAAAGCCAGAAATCGCCAATGAAGCAGAGGCAGAGGATGCCGCCGATGTTACAGAAGACTTTTTCGAGGCACTGGAAGACCAGGACTTTGAAAGAGCCGAACAATTAGTTACTCCCGAAACCCGGCCCGTGTTGGAAATAGTCATGAACGACGCCCGTCAACAGGAAAGGCAGCAGGATGAGAAGCCGGAAATCAAAGTGGTAATTCTGGAAAAAAAGCCTCTGCCCGGGCGGGTAAACCTGAAAGTACAGATCACGGTCGGAAAGAAGGTACGGAAAGAAACACTTAAGCTGGTACCGGTAGACGGCGACTGGCGGATTGTATTGCCCCGCACACAGATTGCCCTTGTGAGGCTGGTGGTTTTATACGAACCAATCCGAATCGTACTGGTGGAGGGAAAGGGTAAAAAACACAGGCACCATCCGCGGGGCCATGCCTATGGCCACCGGAAGCATGACGATTAGTAGTTTGTAAAGGCAAATTTTGAATTATGAATGACCGGAGCCTGGTAACGCTTTGGGTAAGGCGTTCGCTTTGAATTATCCCATAAGCAGATTCCGGTAATCAAGGTGATCCGGTACCGGTAAATGACTGGTACGGACTCAGGAAGTTCATTTTGGCCGAAAGGCACCAGGTGATTCCTCCTAATAGCCAATGAAAAATACTATTCTGTTTTAAAACAATAAATTCACCCTAAACCCAAATTGTATCAACAAAAGCTGCTTAAATAAGAAATAGAATGATGCCCATTGCCTTTAGTGACATTGAATGCCTCCGAAGATGAAATTTGCCAAATAATCAGATCAACTTCAAAAGAACAAGACTATGAAATCCCTTATCACTGCTTTACTGATTGCCGCCTCCCTGCAGGCAAATGCTACCGAAAAACCTGCCACCGTTAATCCTATGGCGGTTGGCATGTACCAGCTTGCGCAGGGCAATGCCATTCAGGTTTTTGTTACCAATAACAATGACGAAAAAGTAACCGTACAGATCAAAGACGTGAACGGCAATGTAGTTTTCACCGATGTGGTAAGAAACTACAACAAGTTTGGCCGTAAATACGTACTTTCTTCCCTTCGCAAAGGCGATTACACCATCGAAATCAGCAATACCAGCACAGTCGTAACTCAGAATATTTCAATCTGATATTTATTCTCTTTGTCCTTTACGGCCAGATAGCAGACCTCCGGGTCTGCTATTTTTTTGGAGGTTCCCGGAGACTTGCGGGAATGATATGGCAAAAGTTTATTGGCTGTGGTACCAAACCCGCAAGGTTTTGGAAACCTTGCGGGTTTCAGAATAAACGTTACTACAAATGGGGTATTTCTGCTATATAAACAGAACTTTTACTGGTCCAGGCGTCCGCACCTGATCCGGTAAAAGTTCTGTAAAAGGCTTTCTGACTCCCGGAAAACGAGGTTGCCCGGCCAACTTTGTCAGCCCGGCCTCACCAGAGGGGCCGGGCTTCCGTTTATTCCCCTGCGTATTAAACCTGAGCCGTAATTGTGCGTATTAATACGCACAATTGATTCTTTTTAAACTACTTAATGCCCAAAGCCATGAAAACCAATAAGCGCAATACAATCACCTCATTCTTTCCCAAAGGTGCCGCAGTGGTGGTCTTGTCTGTCTGGTTTGCCGCTTGCGACAACCCCGGTAACCGTGAAACTGCCACTGAACGCGAACTGGAACAGGAATCCGCGGAAGTGCGGGACAACACCCGTGATGCGGCCAATGATCCGGAAAATTCAGTCAAATCAGCCGGCAAGGATCCCGAACGGGCAGGCGACCGTGTGGCCAAAGATCTGAAGCAGGCAGGTGACGGCGCTGACAAAGAAATCAGAGAAGAGAAAAGTGAGTTTATCGCCGGCACCCGCACTACCATGCGTGACCTTGACCGCCGGATTGAAGAACTGCGTGGGCGGATTAACCATGCCGGCGACAACGCCAGATCCGGCATGCAAACAGAACTGAATGAACTGGAAAAAAATCGGGAAGGCCTTGACGTTCAACTGGATAAAGTTGAAAAGTCCTCAGAAAATGCCTGGCAGGACATCAAAGGGGGCTTGAAGGAAGCCGCCAATGATGCAGAAGAAGCCTTTGACCGGGCCGAAACTAAATTCAACCGCAACTACAACCAGAAAAATTAGTAATCTGTCCTGATCTTATAACGAAGATGCCCGGGGCGCAACCCATTCGCGGGTTGAACCGTATTTGACTTACCTTACTTTCCTCTGGATCTGAACTTATGGGAACAATAGCATATAATTATACCGGATTGGTAGATGCCCTCAACGATATGAAGGCCCGTGGATACGCCGGCGATTTCCGCATTATTGACTGCGAAGGGCCGGACGAAAGCAGTCCGTGCCGCCTGCAGTCTGATACTTCGGGTAAAATGTACAAAAACGACCAGTTGATCATCCGGGAGCATTACCGCTTTGAGGGTCCGTCCAACCCGGATGATATGTCCGTGGCCTACGGTATTGAATGCGAGGGAGGCGAAAAAGGCGTCCTCGTAGATGCCTATGGCACGTACTCCAGCCGCAGGGTAGCGGAGTTTCTCCGCGATATTCCGATTATCATGGACCCCGGCAAGGGTATTTCAAACGGATAACGGAAGTAAAAACACTGCCAGACAAACAGCCAGCTGTCGGAGACAGGCTGGCTGTTTGTTTTGACTACAATACAGATTGCGGCACAGCACCCTGGAAGGCCGGGGCAGATCACAATAGTTTTGGCAGATTCTGTAACCTTTCCTGCTTTCCTGCCGCCATCTTAATTTTGATGTTCACGCTTTCTCCGCGTACACGGTGATGCTGTAAATTCCGGTACCTGAATTTCTCAAGGTGCGTATTTCGCCGGCTGTCAGAAAAATGCCCAGTTTTTTCAGCTCCTGCAGGTGCTGCGAGACAGTGGTGCGGCTGAGGGGTAATTCCCGGGAAATATCACCGGATATGCACGTCTTCCGGGCAGCCAGCAGCCGGATAATAGCCACCCGGGCCGGATGGGAAAAAGCCCTTGCAAACCGGGCCAGTTCCTGATCTGCAGGACTGAAGCCTTCTGTTTTGGAGTACGTCATCAAGCCTGGAAGTATGACGTATGTTTACGTCATACTTCCAGGCGATGCAAGTGAAAAACAGAAATGTGGGGAGGGTTTGCTAATTTTGACCTAAACTCCGATGCCCGTGTTCAATAGTCCCAACGATCTGCTGACCGTCAGCGACCTTACCTACCGGATCAGGGAAGTGCTGGAATACGAGCCGGAACTGCAGGACGTAACGGTGCAGGGAGAGATTTCCAACTGCACCGTCCACGGTTCGGGTCACGCCTATTTCACGCTGAAAGACGAAGAAGCCCAGCTGAGTTGTGTGATGTTCAGGCGTTACGTGGAAGGCAGCAACCGGGGCATTCTGAAGCATGGGATCCGGGTGGTAGCCCAGGGCAGCGTGAGCGTTTACCCGCAGCGTGGCAGCTACCAGCTGATGGTGACCAGCCTGAAAGCCGACGGACAGGGAGATTTGCACCGGGAGTTTCTGCGACTGAAGGAAAAACTCCTGAACGAAGGTTTATTTGACCCATCCCATAAAAAGCCCCTTCCTTCCTATCCCACCACCATTGGCGTGATTACTTCGCCCACCGGCGCGGTGATCCAGGACATTCTGCGTACCCTGCAGCGGCGTTATCCCTGCGCCCAGGTGCTGCTGGCACCGGCATTGGTGCAGGGCGAAACGGGAGCTTTATCCGTGAAAAATTCGCTGGCGCGTCTGGTGGCGCAGGGTCATCCGGATCTGATCATCATTGCCCGGGGGGGCGGCTCAGCCGAGGATCTATGGTGCTTTAATGATGAAGATCTTGCCAGGGCTGTATTTGCCTGCCCTATTCCGGTGGTTTCGGCCATCGGGCACGAAACCGATTTTACCATTCTGGACTTTGTAGCCGACGTCCGGGCGGCCACGCCTACGGCGGCTGCCGAACTGGCGGCACCCGACCATCAGGAGCTGCTGGCGGCGCTTTCGGGTACGCGACAGCAGCTTTTCACCCACCTGCAATACCGCCTCAATCATCAGTTGCAACTGCTCGATGACCTCAGCGACCGGGTGGGTTGGCAGAAAAAATTGTTGATCGAACGGCAGAAAAACCAACTGGCCCTGCTGGAGGCGACGCTGAGGCAGCACGATCCCCGGCTGTTTCTGGAAAAAGGCTTTACCTTAACCCTGAAAAATGGAAAAGTGGTGAAGTCGGTCACCCAAACGCAGACTGGTGATACCATTGAAACCGTACTGGCCGACGGACGCATCGAGTCAGTAGTAAAGTGAGTTATTGAGTTATTGGCAAATAAAATATGACAAGGAAAAAGGACGCATTTGTGCTGGAAGAAGCAATTGAGCGGATCAAGGAAATCGGGCAGCGCCTGCAGGACGGCCAGGTTTCATTTGATCAGTCATTGCAACTGTTCGAAGAGGCGGATGGCCTGATTAAACGCAGTCAGGAATACCTGCAGGCGGCGGAGCTACGGCTTCAGGTGCTGGGAGAAAAGGAAGAGTAACCAGCCGGGTACCGCACACCAGACAATAAAAATAAGCTCCTGCTCCTCACCCCTGCCCGGCCACTGCCCGGCGCATCATCAGCCGGACCGGCAGGTACACCGCCCAGGCTGCAATCGCGGCCAGCGCCCCTATAAACACCCACCCGTAGTTACCGATGCTGGCGTCCAGATCAGTATTGATTTTGAAAACTACAAACAAAGTCAGCGCCATAACGAGGTTGATCAGGGCCATAAAGCCGTTCAGCCAGTTACGGAGCAGGTAATTGAGTTGGGTACGGAGTTCCGGCGTAGCCGCCCAGAAGTCGCGGTTGGGCACGGGCAGCAGGCTGGCAGGCATGGCAGCCAGAAAACGGCCCAGAATGGAAATGGCAACATTGAAGAAAATCAGAAACAAGCCAGCAGTGTAGAAAAACTGGCTTCGGGTCAGGTAATTGTCTGCCTGACCAAACTGGTTGAAATGAATGCCAATCTGTTCGGGAAGCATAAAGTACAGGTACAGCAGTAAACCAATAAACAGGAGCAGCGTAATTACTTTAGCGGCGCGGAAGAGCAAATAGACAGGCTTCATAAGGATAAGGGGCCACTCGTCATGATCCGTTCAGGCCTGAGCGAATCCATCGGGAACAATCATGCGGAGCAATAGGTTGTAAAATGCAAATGTACGGAAACACAGGCAAGCACCCGGCACTTGGGCCACCCGCCCATTTACTTTCCGTTGATTTATTACAGCAAAAAAGGAACGGTCTTTGCAACTGTCCGGACAGGTACTTTTCCGGAAGCGGAACCTGCCGATATTTGTCACAAAGAGAAAAATTCATTTATGAAAAAAGCAACCCTTCTGGTCGTTATCTTCCTGATTGCCAGCTCCCATACATTTGCGCAGATCAGTCTCAAAAAGCTCAGGGAAAGAGCAGCTACCGTTGCAAGCGGCGCAACCCCACTTTCTGAGAGTGAAATTGACCGGGGGCTGCGGGAAGCCCGTACGGTTGGTTCGCGCAATGCTGCTGCGCACCTAAACAAGCAGGATGGCTTCCTGCTGAACCCCAAAGTCCGGATTCCTTTTCCCGAAGATGCCCAGCGCGTAGCCACAAAATTGCGGGAAATGGGTTTTGGTAAGAAAGTAGATGAGTTTGAACTGACGCTGAACCGCGCCGCCGAAGATGCAGCCAAAGAAGCAGCCCCGATCTTCCTGAACGCCATTACTTCCATGACCATCACCGATGCCAAAAACATCCTGACAGGGCCCGACAATGCGGCGACTACCTACCTGCAGGGCCGCACATCAGACCCGCTGGGGCAGGCTTTTTCGCCGCATATCAAAAAGGCGCTGGATGCTACTTCGGCAACCCGGCTGTGGGGCGAATTAACCACACTTTACAACCGGATTCCGCTGGTGAAAAAGGTAGAAACAAACCTGACCAAATACACCACTGACAAGGCGCTGAAGGGAATGTTCGTGGTCGTAGCCGAAGAAGAAATGAAAATACGCAAAGATCCGGCGGCCCGGGTCAGTGATATCCTCAAGCGGGTTTTTGGTGGCAGTGCATCGTAAATTGCAGATATAGATATAAGACAGGAGACTTCAGACTGAAGCTTAAGATTGAACAAAAAAGGCGCTGGTATTGCCACCAGCGCTTTTTTGTTTAAGGGTGCAGCTGAAAGAGGTCCGTGCGAAAGTAAGCGAAAAATATTAATACCAACACTTGCTCAAAACGCTTCCAGGTTGCCGTTTGTGAGACACAAACGGCAGTCCATACCCTACACGTGACCGTGGTCAGTGTCACACTGACCACTTTTGAGAAAGTCCTGAATACAATATTTTGAATTCCAGCATTGTGATCAAAAGTATTTAACCTTCGGCAGGTTGTCTTAAACATTTAAAATCTGAAATTCACCATCTAAACCTGCGCGGTTACCTACAGGCCGGCTACTCTGTCTCCTGCGCGGTTGTACATTTCCCTGCCGCCGATATAAGTCTTCTTCACTTTTACGTTCCGCAGCCGGGCCGCCTCTGCTTTCATAATGTCGGCGTCCAGCATTACAAAATCAGCAAACTTCCCCCGCCCGATACTGCCTTTCTCCTGCTCCTCAAAATTGCTCCATGCGGCCCAGATCGTCATGCCCCGCAGGGCTTCTTCGCGGGAGAGGGCATTTTCGGGCTGAAAGCCACCGGCCGGGTATCCTTTTTCGTCCTGCCGGGCTACCGCCGAATGGAATCCGTACAGCGGGTTGATATCTTCCACCGGAAAATCGCTGCCCAAGGCCACCATCCCGTTTTGCCGAAGCAGATTCTTGTAGGCGTAAGCCGTTTTGACGCGTTCCGGTCCGAGGCGGTCGCCGGCCCAGTACATATCCGATGTGGCATGGGTAGGCTGCACGGATGGAATGATGCTGAACCGGCTGAACTTTGCCACATCCGGCGCGGATACGACCTGGGCGTGTTCGATCCGCCAGCGCCGGTCATTTTTACCCTTCAGCAGCTGGCCGTAATAGTCCAGCAGGAGGCGGTTGGCGGAGTCACCGATGCAATGCGTATTCATCTGAAAGCCATGCTGATAGATGCCGGCCGCCAACTCTTTCAACGCTTCCGGTGAACTCAGCAGAAAACCCGTTTTTCCGGACTGGTCGTGGTAATCGTTCAGCAGGCACGCCCCCTCGACCCCAGGGCCCCGTCGGCATACACCTTGAAAGCCCGCACATTCAGCTGATCTGTTTTGTAGGGCCCGCTTTGGAAATAATATTCCCGCGTTTCGGGAGAGGGATTGAGCATAACGTACGTGCGGATGAACAGCTGACCGGCCCGGTACAGCGAATCCAGAATCGCTACTTCGTTGCGGCTCAGGCCGGCATCATCAACGGTGGTGAGGCCGACGGCAAGGCAGTTCTGCTCGGCGGCTTTCAGGCCGGCAACGGTTTCTTCCCGGCTGGCTGCCGGCACGAAGCGCCGCACCAGCCCGATGGCATTGTCCACCAGAATACCCGTAAGGCGGCCGTTTTTCACCTCCACTACGCCACCCGAGACCTTGGACTTATTCGTCAGGCCGGCCAGCTGCAAAGCTTTGCCATTCGCCAGCGCCGCGTGGCCGTCTACCCGGGTGAGCAGCACCGGCGTATCGGGAAAAAGCTTGTCCAGCGTATCGCGGTCCGGAAACTGCTTTACCGGCCAGTCGTTCTGGTCCCAGCCCCGCCCGATGATCCACTCCGCCACCGGGTACTTCCGGCGGTGCGCAGACAGCCTTTCCACGGCTTCGGCAAAGGACTGCGTGCCAGTCAGGTCGGCCTGTTGCAGCCCGAGGCCGTACCGGAGAAAATGGCAATGGGCGTCAATAAAGCCGGGGTAGATGGGCCTGCCTTCCGCATCAAGGATTTGAGTGGACCGGTAACTTTTCAGTATTTCGCTGCTGCTGCCAATTGCCAGAAACCTGCCATCTTTCACGGCAAAGGCTTCGGCAACGGTAAATGAACTATCCACCGTGTAAACCACCGCGTTGTGGACGATCAGGTCAGCTTGTTCTTTTTTGGCGCAGGAAAATAACAGGCAGCCGATCAGGCAGAGAAGGGAAGTTTTTCGCATGTGAAAATTACGCTTATTGAACCGGGTGGAAAAGAAAAGCCTGCTTCTGGTGAAGAAACAGGCCGTAAGGTACAATTCAGCCGGAAAAGTCCGGTCAGCTTTTCCGTTTTGTGCGTGAGGCCAGTGTCACAATCACGCCTGCCCCCGCAAGGCCGGCCAGCCAATACGCCCAGTACGGTTTGCTCCGGGCAGGGTTCTTGCCAAAAAGACTTACCGTTGCCTTGTACAGCAGTGGCCGGTTACCGGCAATCATTCCGTACACACCGTCGCTGATCTGCCGGAAAAGCTCCCATTGCTGGTACAATTCCTCCGGGAAGCAGGTCTGTGGCTTGCCCACGCACAGGCTGTGGAATACGGTTGCCGCCCCCGGATATACGCGGCCATCCGTTTCGATCAGCTGTACCGCCTTCCTGAACTGATCCCGGTCCATATCCGGAAACCGGGAGGCAGCAGTCTGGTACGGCTCGTAGTTCAGTTGGTCGCCGAAAAATTGCTCCCACCGCTGCACCCAGTACCTGCAAAATTCGCATTCACCATCCCACACCAGCAGGGGCTTATCTTCGGGTGGATGGGCGGTTTTCAATGTTTGGTTGGGTGCCATAGAGTCAGGGTAAGGTAGCAGGAGGGCCTGAATATACGGCCTTTTATGCGAAGTTTGAAAAGAAAAGCGGTACCCGGAAAAGAGTACCGCTTCCCATAGGACTGAATTCTCCTTTTATACTGCGTCGGAAAGGCTCGTAAAGGTAAAGTCGCGGATTTTCATCGGCGGGATCAGGTAATTGATGTTGGATTCAGTGCTGACCACGCGTTCCGGTTTGCCAAGCGCTTCAAGGTTGTTAAGCATGATGATCGGACTTTCATTGAACCGGAAATTCTTGACCGGATGCTTGATTTTACCGTTCTCGATGTAGAAAGTACCGTCGCGGGTAAGCCCGGTCAGGAGGAGCGTCTGCGGGTCTACGGACCGGATGTACCAAAGCTTGGTGACCAGAATGCCGCGCTGCGTGTTTTTGATCATGTCTTCCAGCGATGCCGTGCCACCGGCCATAATCACGTTGTTGGGCTGGGGCACCGCCTTTACCCCTTTCTTCTGCGCCCAGTACCGCGAGAAAGTCAGGTTTTTGACCACGCCTTTCTCTACCCAGTTTATTTTCTCCTGTGCCCGGCCGTCGCCGGACCAGGGCGAAACCGGCAGGTCGGGATGGGTGGGGTCAGAATAAAGCGTAACCCGTTCGTCCATCATCTTCTCCCCCATCCGCGTCTTGCCGCCCGGCTTGCTCATAAAGGACCGGCCTTCATCGGCACTGCGGGCCTCCATATTGAAAAAAATATTTTCGAGCAGCACGGCGGCTGCCGTAGGCTCCAGAATCACGGTGTACTTGCCGGGCTCGATGGCTTTGGCCCCGGATGATCCGGCTGCCTTACCAATGGCCGTCCTGGTCGCTGAAGCCGTATCCAGCTTGCTGAAATCATTGAAGCCCTTTGCCACATAGCCGGAGCCGGTACCATCTTCCGTGCGCACGGTCAGGGAAAAATTTACGCTGGTACCCGGGTAAAAGGCAAACAATCCTTTGGAGTTCATCATGGCGGAGTAGCCTTTCTGATCCTGCAGGTAGCCGGCGGCGGTCAGTTTCTGGTCGCGGACCAGTTGCAGGCTTTTAGCCACGGCCTCAGCCCGGGCGGCCGGTGTGATGTTGGCCGTAGACTGAAAAAACCCGTTCGACTTCAGGTATTGCTGCGGCCCCAGTACGCCCACAAATTCGGGGTTTTCAGGAGCCAGCCGGGCCAGCTCCTCCGAACGGCGCACCACTTTTTCGAGGGAGGCATCGTCAAATTCGTCGATGGTGGCGGTGCCGGACTTCTTGCCGAAAGAAGACTGCACCACCAGGTTCTGGTTGATCAGGGAGCCGCTGGTGGATACGGCATTGCGGGCGTAGCGGATATTGCCCCGCTCCCCGCCCGAAAGATTCGCCTCGCATTCATCCGCTTTGGAGAATCTGAGCACCTTCTGCAGAAGGGCTTTTGCTTCGGCTTCAGACAATATGACTGACATTTTCGTTGTTCGTTGTGGGTTGATAGTTGTTCGAATTTGGTTACTGATTGTCCGTTGTCAGAATGTCATGTTCACGAACAACCAGCAACGAATAGCCAATAACTAAATTTTTCTGGCGGTGTTGATTACGTTTACGCCGTTGAAACGCGTGGTGGCGCTGCCGTGCGAAACGGCGCTTACCTGCTCGGGCTGCCCTTTGCCGTCGAAGAAGGTGCCGCCCAGCCGGAAGTCGCGTTCATCGCAAACTTTTACGCACGAATTCCAGAACTCCTGCGTATTTGACTGGTAGGCGACATCCTTCAGCATCCCGGCAATCTGCCCGTCCCTGATTTCGTAGAACAACTGCCCTCCGAACTGGAAATTATACCGCTGCTGATCAATGGAAAAAGAGCCCTCCCCTATTATATAAATACCTTTCCTGACATCTTTGATCAGTTCGGCCACCGAAAGCGGCTCCTTGCCCGGCGCCAGTGATACGTTGGGCATCCGCTGAAACTGCACATTGCTCCAGCTGTCGGCGTAGCAGCAGCCGTGCGATTCAGCCGCCCCGATGATATGCGCCTGATCGCGGATGGCCTGGTAATTGACCAGCGTGCCTTCCTTCACCAGGTCCCAGCGTTTGGTTTTTACGCCTTCATCGTCCCAGCCTACCGCCCCCAGGGAGCCTTCCTGCAACTTGTCGGCAAACAGGTTTACCTGCGGACTGCCGTATTTGAAGTTTTTGCTCTGCCACTTATCGAGGGTAGCGAAGGAAGTACCGGCAAAGTTGGCCTCGTAGCCCAGCACCCGGTCCAGCTCCAGCGGGTGACCCACCGATTCGTGAATGGTCAGCGACAGGTGCGAAGGGTCCAGCACAAGGTCGTATTTCCCCGCTTCCACGGACCTGGCCGTCAGTTTTTCTTTGGCTTGTTTTGCCGCCGCAATGGCGTCTTCCATCATGTCGTACCCCTTGTTGTAACGGGTAGTGACGCCGGTCACTTTGTCTCTGGGATTGGCCTGCAGGTACTCGTAACCCATGCCCATGGGGGCACTCAGCGACTGCCGCGTTTCGAACTTACCGGTTTTCGGGTCTATGGCCGTGACTTGAAACAAGGGCCAGATCCGGTGGATGTCCTGGTCAATGTAGGAGCCGTCGGTGGAAGCAAAGTACTTCTGCTCATTGACCAGAAACATGTAGGAGTTAACGTAGTTGGCCCCGTTTTTCAGGGCTTCCGCGTTCACGGAAAGCAGCAGGTCCACCTTTTCCTTGATTGGCACCTCAAAGGCATTTTTCTGAATGGGTGCTTTCCAGCTCACTTCGCCGAAGCCTTTCTGCGGCGCCAGCTTCACGGGTTCCTGCAGCAGCCGGGCATTTGCCCTGGCAATGGCTACGGCCCGTTCGGCGGCTTTAGCCGTTTCAGTTTCGCTTCTGGCGTCTACTACTGCCGCAAAGCCCCAGCAGCCATCGGCAATGACCCGTACCCCGGCCCCGTATGACTCGGTATTGACTATGCTCTCCACTTTGTCCTCGCGGGTGATTACGTACTGATTCAGGTAGCGGCCGATGCGGATGTCGGCGTACGAGGCGCCCCGCGATTTGGCAGCGTTGAGGGCAGCATCGGCCAGCCTTTTGCTCAAAACGGTGTCCAGACTCCGGTCCATGAGGGCTTCGGCAGCCACGGGTCGCCCCGCAACGGGTATTCCGCCGGGTAACATAAATGCACCGGCACTCAGGCCGGCCAGTTGAATAAAATCTCTGCGGTTCAAGGTTGACTCCTCCTTTTCGGGTTTGGTGGTAGATTAAGGATTGGCCCGTAAATTACCGGAAAAAGCCTTTCGGCACTTCCCCCGTTTTGCAGTACTCCGGCCAACTTTCCAATATAGCAAAGGGGTCAGCCAGCTACAAGGAATCGGAAAATGTTTTAAATAGCTGGCGGGTATCGGGGTTATGAGGTTGCCTGCAAGGATGGATGGCCCCGGCAGAAACGAAAAAGCCCTCCGGCGGGGAGGGCTTCAGGCATTGCGCCAGGGCAGGAAAGCAGGCTCTGTTTATTCAGGCATTACAAAAGTGATCTTGTGGGGCTTGCCGTTGATCTTCTCGGTGTATCCGGCATCTATCTGTATTTTGACCAGTTCACCGGTTTTGGTAACAATCTGCCAGTTTCTCAGGATTTCGTACTTGTCCTGAATGAATTTATCGTGAAGCTTTCTCAGTTCTTCTACATTGGCACCCGGCACTACAATGGAGAAATGCTTTCCGATCAGTTCATGCCGTTCGTACTTGTACACGCGGCAGTAGTTGTCGTTTACGGCCACAAAAAAGCCCCTGGCATCTGTGATGCAGATACACAGATCAGTTGTTTCAATAATGCTCCTGAATTCAAGAGGTTTCTCATCAATGGCTTTTTTCAGACGCTTGGTTTCGAATAAGTCAATTGTTTTACGGTTTTTTACTTCTGACATTAGGAAATATTGATTGAATTGAGGAATGGATGATTCTTGGAAGAAGATAAGCGCCCCGGATGGGTGCTTTCTCATATTATTTTTCTGAATGACCCTGCAAAGCTGGGCCAGAAAGGCCTGAACAAAAATCCGATTCCCGGCTAAACCTTGCATGTCCATAAACCGGACGGATTTTAATTTGTTCAATAACCGGTGAGGGTTTTCCGGTTCAGTTGGCCTAGGTAAGGTTTTACACGAATTTTATTCCGGATAACGGAAAAAACCATTCAACCCAAGAGCATGAGCAGGGATCGAAAGGGAACTCCGGATCTCTGACGGCAGCGAAATGCCACAAAGCCGGTTTCCGGCCTCGGAACTTCTTTAAGTTAAAATTGTTTGGACCAGCGTCGCTCAGGAAAGAAAATCACCCGAAAAGTTGATAGAAAGGAAAATCAGCTTGTATAAAGGTAACCATGAGGCCGAAAGTGGAGCCGCATGGTAATACCCATTTTTGCAATTTTTATATGATCCCGGTATAAAATCAATTGTTTCTGGTTGCTTCAATTCTTCGGATAAACGCTTCGGCTCTGGCGGTGATTGCCGCAAAGTCTCCTGCCTCCAACGCTTTTTTGTCCAGCAGCGAACTACCTGCCCCCACGGCACAGGCACCAGCCCGCAGCCAGTCGCCGACATTATCTACCGTGACGCCGCCGGTCGGCATCAGGCGGAGCTGGGGCATGGGTGCCAGCACTGCTTTCAGGTAAGGGATTCCCAGCACCTCCGCCGGAAAAACCTTTATTACGTCGGCTCCCTGCTCGAAGGCCGTCAGAATTTCGCCGGGACTGAAAGCACCCGAAAAAATGGGTGCATCGTAGCGGTGCGCCGTTTCGATGACTTCCTTCCGGGAAACCGGCGTTACGATAAATTTAGCCCCGGCAATCAGGGCAAGCCGGGCCGTTTCGGAGTCCAGCACCGAACCAACGCCGATCAGCACATCCGGCTTCCCGGCCGCTATCCTTTCAATATGCCGCAGCACGCCCGGCGTACCCATGGTTATTTCAATGGCGTGGACGCCACCAGCCGTCAGCGCGTCTACCAGCGGCATGACCGACTTTTCATCATTCAGCCGCAGAATGGCGACCACGCCTTCCCGTAAGATCTGGTTCAGTACTTCGGGTCTGTTCATGCCGGGGATTGGTGTGTTGGTTATTAGTTACTGGTTGTTTAATATCTGATGTTTAATATTTGATATTTGCGGCCTGGTAGCTCACTCCTCACCTCTACCTCTTCACCTTCCCCGTTACGTTTCCGCCGGCTACTTCCAGAATTTCGGCTTCCGAAAGAATATTGAGGTCTCAGGGAATGTTGTGCTTGAGGGCGGAGGCAGCCGTGGCAAACTCCACCATCTGGTTATGGTCCCAGCCCTGGCACAGCCCATGCAGCACCCCGGCCGTGAAAGCATCGCCGCCGCCCAGCCGCTCTACCAGTTCAAAATGATATTTTTTACTTTCAAAGAATTCCTTTGCATCAAACAACATTCCGGCGTAGTCATTTTGTGAAGCGGAAGGATGATCGCGGATGGTGAGGGCCAGCAAGTCAAAGTTTCCCAGCCCCGCCAACGCCTTTGCGGCACTGCGGGCGGCCTCCCGGTGCTCCTCCCAGGTGGCTGGATTGCCGGTCCGGATGCCGAATACATCGGCGGCGGCACCCGCGTTGGCAAACAGTACGTTTACGAAAGGCAGCAGTCCGGTAATGACGCTTCTGGCTTTTTCCCGGCTCCACAGGGTGCGGCGGTAGTTGGGATCGAAGCTTACCTGCACGCCCAGCCGCCGGGCGGTTTCCATCGCCGTACGGCATTCTGCCGCGCAGCTTTCCGACAGAGCCGGCGTAATGCCAGTCACGTGCAGCCACGTTTTTCCGCTCAGGATAGCTTCCCAGTCAAAAGTACCGGGTTGTAGCCCGGCAATGGCTGACCCGGCCCGGTCGTAAACTACCTGCGTAGCCCGGATCGAAGCGCCGTACTCAATGAAATACGTGCCGATCCGGTTTCCGTCACGCCGGATAAAACCCGTATCCACGCCAAACTCCCGAAGGAATTTTCAGCGGCGTCACCTAATGGATTAGGCGGTAAAACGGTCACAAAAGAAACCCGCTGACCAAGAATAGCCAGCGAAACGGCAACATTGGATTCAGCCCCGGCAAAACCCATCTTCAGGGCGTTGGTTTTGGTCAGCCTTTCGTGCGCCGCCAGCGGCGACAAGCGCAGCATGATTTCCCCGAAACACACGATCTGGTTCTGCCCGGACATAGGGTTATTGGTCATTGGTTATCCGATATTCGCCTTAGCGGAGATCCACAAAGTTACCTGCCAGCCAGACCAGCACAGCCGCCGTAGTGCCGACAAGTGCCGTGCCGGTCGTGTGGTATTTGTAGCCGGATTTCACGTCCATGCCCGTCATCTGGGTCAGCACCCAGAAAAAGCTGTCGTTGGCGTGCGAAGCCACTGATGAACCCGCGCCGATGGAAAGCACCGCCAGCGCCTTGCCCAATTCGGACTGGATCCCCAGCGGGGCCAGCAGCGGAGCCACAATGGAAGCCGTAGTGACAATGGCTACCGTAGAGGAGCCCTGGGCGGTTTTCAACGCTGCTGCCAGCAAAAACGGGAGCCAGAGGCCAATGTTCAATCCGGACAGATTGTCGCCCAGCAGCGCTGCAATGCCCGAGTTTTGCAACACTTTGCCAAACGCGCCGCCTGCCCCGGTCACCATGATAATCAGTGCTGCATCCAACACGCCCTTGCCAACCCATCCGGTCCCGGAGAGCATCTCGGTGGAAAAACGCCGCGGGAGACTGAAGGACGCCAGAACCCCGATCAGCAGGGCGATAACCGGCGTACCGATAAAGCTCAGGAAATTCACTAAGCTCCCCTTCCCCAATGGCCTGGTCGGATAATCGACAACAGATTTAAAAATAATCAGCAGGATGGGAATCAGAATGGGTGTAAAAGCCCTGAGGGCAGCAGGCGCTTCGGTCGTTTTTGGGCAATCTCCGCATCCGACCATTCGGGATTCGGATCAATGTAAAGCCGCGAGGCAAACCGTATCGCAAATATATAACCTACTACAGCGCCCATCAGGCTGATTGGAATACCCAGGGCCAGCACCAGTCCGAGGTCGGCGCCGATAATGCCGGCGGCCGCAATGGGGCCTGGCGTAGGCGGCACCATGGTATGGGTGGTCATAAGCCCCAGTCCCAGTGCAATGCTGGACGTCGCCAGAGAGATGCCTGCTTTTTTTGAGAGGGCCCGGTTCAGGGGTGTGAGGATTACAAAGCCAGAATCCGCAAACACGGGAATAGATACCATCCAGCCGAGGATGGCCATAGCCAGCGGAACCCGTTTTTCACCTATCCAGCGGAGGACCCGGTCCGCCATGGAAAAGGCCCCACCCGAGTATTCAAGGAAAGTACCCATAATGGTGCCCAGCACGATCACAATGCCGATATTGCCGATGGTGCCTCCGAAGCCGGAGTTGACGGACTGCACAATTTCATTGAGCGGCATACCCGAGAAAAAACCGAATCCGATGGCCGCAAGGAACAACGCCAGAAAGGGATGCAGCTTGAACCTGACCGTTGAGAGTATAATAAACAACACACAGGCAAGGAGCAGGACAAAGCGCATGGAGCCGGGTTAGGTGTGGTGAATGCGGGTTTGGTATTGGATTAAGAGGGCAGGTTCAATACGGGGATTAGTGCCGACAGAAAAGCTTTACCCGGTTAATCAGAACCCCACCCCTCCGGATTTGAGCCGGATTCAGTGTTAAAAAGGCTATTTCTCGGGAACTCCCTGCCGTACTGTTCCTCGTACACGGCATACCCGACAAAACAGACCGATTCAGCTTCCGCGTCCATCGTGGCTTTGCGCGGGTTGGCGTTCACCATACGGTAGTATTTCTCTCCCATCCCGACAATAAAGCCCCGGCAATACAGAAAGCCACCATCAGAGCCATCCGTATATTTATGCACTTCTTCCCGGTCCAGCCTGTACAGCTTTTCCTCCATGAGGTGATTAAACAGGGTCAGTTCCTCCTGACTAAGTTTCCGGAGCCTTTCTTCCATTGACTCCACAACTTCATCGTCCAGTCCGAAACTCAACCCCTCAAAGAGGCTGGCATCGTTGGTCTGCAAGGCCTGCTGCCGGAGGTCATTCAGCAAGGGGGAATCCTGCCATGCCTCTTCGATCAGTTCCCAGAATTTCTGCTCATTCATGCCTGGTTGAATTTGTGGTTGAAACATGGCAAAAAGCCTTATGGGCTTCTTACAAACCATTCACCTGGTCCGGGGTGAGGCCGGTTGTTTTGACAATCATATCCGGTGAGATGCCGTTTCTTTTCATTTCCCTTGCCACCTCAATCTTGCCCTCTGATATTCCTTCCTGTCTGCCTTCCTGTCTGCCTTCTTGTCTCCCTTCCTGCCGTCCTTCAATCTTTGCTTCCTCCCGGGCTACCCGAATGGCATAATCCATAGCGTTCTTGTTGTCGCGGTATACTTTTAAGCTTTCCTGATAGGTATTCATATCTTCTGGGGTTAATCTGGCTAATTCTGCTTCACTGAACAGCTTTTCAAATACTTTTTCCTGCAGCTTCTGCGGTCTTGCCTGCAAGCGGGGCAGGTTTTTCAATACGTACATCCACTTGTCGAAGCGGGAAAGCAGCTCTTCTTCCCCCTTCCGGAAGCGGGGCATTTCAAGATAAATAAACGTTAATTTTTCGTAAAAAACTTCAAATGTCTGGATATCCAGCAGTTGGACCTCCCGCAGGTACCTTTCCCCGCTGCTCAGATCGGGAAGAATAAAATTGAGTATCCCAATTGTGTAAACTGCCTTCAGGCAATAATCCCATTCCTTGCCCTTCGGTGCCTGCTCCTGAATCGGGAAGGTAGAATAAAACAAACTGCGGTCCTTGAAAAACTGCTGCCTGACGTTCTGGAGTTCAATGATAAACCGCTCACCACGCTCATTTTCGCAGTACAGATCAAACACCGCCTTCCGGTCGGATTCTGTTCTCCCCAGATTCTCCGTGTTCAGATAGGTCAGACTGCTGATCTGTTCCCGGTCGCCCAAAACCTGGTTGAGGAAATCAATCAGTAACTCCTTGTTGATAGGGTTCCGAACAATTTCTTGAACCCAAAATCGGTAAACGGATTGATGTATTTTTCCATTGCCTGAAGGCATTCCTGCTGACTTGTAATGAAACTGAACTGTATCCGCCTCAGTGCGAATCCCGGGTCACTTCCGAGCCGGAGTTACCCACCAGAAAATCCATGTCCGCCCCGAGGTGCGACTGCTGCACGTGGTTGATGTACAGCTGCACGTAGCCCCGGTCCGCCAGCGGCTGCGGCGGGTGCCAGGCCAGCATCCGGCGGGTCAGTTCTTCCTGCGGCACGTCGAGGTGCAGGCGGCGGTTCCGGACGTCCAGTTCGATCATGTCGCCGTTCTGCACCAGGGCAAGGGTGCCGCCAATGGCCGCTTCCGGCGAAACGTGCAGCACCACCGTACCATAAGCCGTGCCGCTCATGCGGCCGTCGGAAATACGAACCATATCGGTTACGCCTTTTTCCAGCAGTTTGCGGGGCAGGGACATATTTCCGACTTCGGGCATGCCCGGGTAGCCCTTCGGACCCACGTTTTTGAGCACCATTACGCAGGTTTCGTCAATGTCCAGGTCCGGGTCATCCACGCGGGCATGGTAGTCTTCGATGGTTTCAAACACCACGGCCCGTCCGCGGTGCTGCATCAGTGCCAGTGTGGCAGCAGATGGCTTGATCACCGCCCCGTTTTCGGCAAGATTTCCCTTGAGCACAGCAATTCCGGCCTCGGCGATCAGAGGTTTTTCGATACCGGCAATCACGTCGCGGTTGTAGCAGTTGCAGTTGTCCTCGGAGTTCTGGCGTTGCGTCAGCCCGTTCACGGTGACGGCGTCCATGTGCAGGTGATTGCGCAACTCATTGATGATGACCTGCAGGCCGCCGGCGTAGAAGAAATCTTCCATCAGGTACTTGCCGGAAGGCATCAGGTTGAGCAGCAGCGGAATTTTGCTGCCCAGTCTGTCAAAATCATCAAGCGTCAGCTCCACCCCTACCCGGCCGGCAATGGCGGTCAGGTGGATGATAAAGTTGGTGGAGCCTCCGACGGCGGCGTTTACCCTGATCGCATTTTCGAACGCCTGGCGGGTCAGAATCTTTGAAATTTTCAGGCCCTCCCGTACCATTTCCACGATGCGGCGACCCGCCATGCGGGCCATTACCTTCTTGCGGGAATCCACGGCCGGAATGGCCGCGGCACCGGGCAGCGTCATGCCCAGTGATTCGACCATGCAGGCCATCGTGGAGGCAGTGCCCATCGTCATGCAGTGTCCGTTGCTGCGCGACATGCAACCCTCGGCAAACAGATAATCTTTGGGTGTCATCTCGCCCCTTTTCAGGTCATCCGTAAATTTCCATACCGAAGTACCCGAGCCGATTTCCTGACCGCGGTACTTGCCGTTGAGCATGGGTCCGCCGGGCACTACAATCGTGGGCAGATCGACACTGGCCGCCCCCATGAGCGTAGACGGCGTGGTTTTGTCGCAGCCGGTCAGCAGCACCACTCCATCAATGGGATTGCCCCGGATCGATTCCTCAGTGTCCATGCTGGCCAGGTTGCGGAACAGCATGGCCGTGGGCTTCAGCAGCGTTTCGCCCAGCGACATCACCGGAAATTCGAGCGGAAAGCCACCGGCTTCGTACACGCCGCGTTTCACGATTTCGGCAAATTCGCGCAGGTGGGCGTTGCAGGGCGTCAGTTCGGACCAGGTGTTGCAGATGCCGATCACGGGCCGTCCGTCGAACATATCATCCGGGTGACCCTGATTCTTCATCCAGCTCCGGTAAATGAAGCCCATCTTATCGGTTTTTCCGAACCATTCCTGGCTGCGGAGTTTAGGTTTCTCTGAAGATGACATTGTAGTTTACAGGTTTAAGGGCAAAAAATCTGCGAAAGACAATTTTAATTTATAAATATTTGAATTTTGAATGATTCCTTATAAATATTCTGATATTACCGGCTCTTCCTCTACCTGCCGGCCTCGGCACCGTTTAATGAATGGACGATTCGCGCGGCGATCAGTAGGGTTGGATGATCCCCTGGTGGCTCACTCACTTTGTAGCTCAGCCACGGAATCAGCAGCGTTTTGCTGCTCTTTATCACTAAAGCGTAAAAAGTACCCGACCGAAGCGGTATACAATGTCATTTAACACTACTGCTTGTAAACATCTCATAACCAGATTGGTATCCGACCAAAAACAATAACCGACCACTACTCAATACCAAGCTAACCTATAAATATCAACCCGGCCATGCCTATTCAATCCATTAACCCCTACACCAATAAGGTTGTCAGATCCTTCGAAGAAGACTCGGACGAAAAGATCGAAAATGTACTGGAACTGGCCGGTTCTACTTTCGATTTCTGGAAAGATACGACCTTTGCCCACCGTCGGGACCTGATGCAGCAGGTAGCCGCCGAACTGACCAAAAATGCCGGTGAATACGGTCGCCTGATGACGGAGGAAATGGGCAAACCCCTGAAGGACGCCATTGCCGAAGTAAAGAAATGTGCTTCTGCCTGCGTGTTCTACGCGGAAAACGCCGCCCATTTTCTGGCCGACGAAGAGGTAGTAACCGAGGCCACCAGCAGCTACATCAGTTATCATCCGCTGGGTGCGGTCCTGGCCGTGATGCCCTGGAATTTTCCATTCTGGCAGGTATTCCGCTTTGCGGCACCCGCATTGATGGCCGGCAACGTGGCCATCCTCAAACACGCGTCCAGCGTGCCCCAGTGCGCCCTTGCCATTGAACGGATCTTCCTCAAGGCAGGCTTTCCGCAGGGCGTTTTCCAGACCCTGCTGATCGGCCCTGAGCGGATCGAACGGATAATCTCCGATGACAGTGTGCAGGCCGTAACGCTTACGGGTAGTGAAGGTGCCGGTTCCAAAGTGGCTCAGCTGGCCGGTAAACACATCAAGAAGACGGTGATGGAACTGGGGGGCAGCGATCCGTTTATCGTGCTCAGCGATGCCGGTATTGAATCTACGGCTCAGGCTGCCGCCAAAGCCCGGATGATCAACACCGGCCAGAGCTGCATCGCGGCCAAGCGGTTTATTGTGTTGCAGTCAGTGGCACCGGCATTTACGGAGGCCATGAAAAAGTATATGCTCCGGATGAAAATGGGCAATCCGATGAGCGAGGAAGTAGACTACGGCCCGATGGCCCGCGAAGACCTCGCCGATGAACTGCTGGAACAGGTGCGTCGTTCGGTGGAACTGGGGGCAAAGATTGCGCTGGGCGGCGACCGGCCGGCGGGACCAGGGGCATTTTTCCACCCGACCATTCTCACGGATGTCCGCCCGGGGATGCCGGCCTACGACGAGGAGATGTTTGGTCCGGTGGCGAGCATTATTGCTGTCCGCGATGAAAACGATGCGGTGGAAGTCGCCAACGATAACCGCTACGGCTTGGGCGCATCCATCTGGACGCAGGACATCCGGAAGGCGCAGCAACTGGCCCGCCGGATTCAGTCGGGGGCGGTATTCATCAATGAAATCGTGAAGTCTGATCCGCGGATGCCGTTTGGCGGGGTGAAAAAATCGGGCTATGGCCGCGAATTGTCACATTTTGGCATCCGGGAGTTTGTAAACATCCAGTCGGTGTGGGTCAACGGAACGCAAAAAGCCTTACCCAATGCGACCAGATCGGGTAAGGCTGAATAAGAGAAGAATCTGAGATTACTCCCTGGTTTCGTTGGTGTTAGCGGCTTTAGCGGCGAATTCTGCTTTGATCGCCTCGATATCAACGTTCTTGATAATCGGCTTCTTGGTCAGTTGCTTGATCGCCTTTACGCGGTTATTTGCCTTTGCCCGGTTCCGCAGTTCTTTTCTTTTAAGTCTGGTGACAGCCATTGTATTTTCAGTTAATCTCGGTTTTTCAAAAAATGAACCGCGAAGTTAAGCTTTTACCCACGGATGTGCAAGAAATCGGAGGTAAAGAGTTGGATGGCTGGGTGGTTAAATTGCTGAATGGGTAAGCTGAATAGCTAAACTGTTGTCTGGCTATTGATTTACTCGTGTGGCAATGCTCCCGCAGAACTGCAATTGAACAACGTAAGCCTGCAGCCTTACAACTCTATCTAGCAATTCAACCATATAACCCTTAGCTTTGCGCTTCTTTTCCACAATCCATGCAAAAGCCTACCCTTCCGAAAGGAACCCGCGACTTTGGGCCGGTGCAGATGGCCCGGCGTAACTTCATTTTTGATACCATAAAAAGTACCTTCCAGCAGTTTGGCTTCATGCCGCTTGAAACCCCGGCAATGGAAAATCTTTCCGTCCTGACGGGGAAATACGGGGATGAAGGCGATCAGCTGCTGTTTAAAATTCTTAATTCCCGCCCCCATGAAGCAAAAGAAGTTGAAAAAGAGAAAATGCAGCAAGAATTCACCCGTTTGCTTGCGCAAAATTCCAATTCATCCTTATTAACCGAAAAAGGCCTGCGTTACGACCTGACTGTTCCTTTTGCCCGGTACGTGGTGATGAACCGCAACGACATTGCATTTCCTTTTAAAAGGTATCAGATCCAGCCCGTGTGGCGGGCCGACCGGCCGCAGAGGGGCCGCTACCGCGAGTTTTACCAGTGCGATGCCGACGTGGTAGGCACCGATTCCCTGCTCTGCGAGGCTGAAATCGTCTGCATGATGAATCAGGTGCTGACCCAACTGGGCATTACCGACTTTACCATCAAGATCAACAACCGGAAAGTTTTGACGGCCCTTGCCGAAATGGCCGGGGCACCGGGTCAGGAGGGCCCGCTGTGCGTAGCCATTGATAAGCTGGATAAGATCGGCCGCGAAAAAGTGGAGCAGGAACTGGCGGAAAGAGGTTTTTCTCCGGAATCCATCGGCAAGCTGGATCCGGTGTTTACCATGCAGGGCACCTTTGGCGAAAAGATACAACAACTGCAGCAGTTATTTGCATCTTCGGAAACCGGCCGCGAAGGGGTATCTGAACTGCAGGAAGTAATGGAACTGGTGAACGGCTTTGGCCTCCAAAATCCACGCCTCGAATTTGATGTGACGCTGGCCCGGGGCCTCTCCTACTACACCGGTGCCATCTTTGAAGTAAAAGTCAACAACGTGCAGATCGGCAGCATCAGCGGCGGCGGCCGTTACGACAACCTGACCGGAGCATTCGGCCTGCCGGGCGTATCGGGGGTAGGCTTTTCCTTTGGCGTTGACCGAATTTATGATGTAATGGAAGAACTCGGGATTTTTCCGGCTCATAATGCCGCTTCCACGCGGGTGCTGCTGGTGGCTTTTGACGCCGAGGCCCGAAAATATGCCTTGCCCGTGCTCCGGCAACTCCGGCAGGCAGGCATCAACAGCGAACTGTATCCCGACCAGACCAAAATGAAAAAGCAGCTGGATTATGCCAACGCCAAATCAATTCCCTGGGTGGTGCTGATCGGCTCTGATGAAATGGCTAGCGGCCAACTCGCCCTCAAAAACATGCAAACCGGCGAACAGCAATCTGTACCAGTAGAGGGGCTTATTGGAAAAGTATCCCAATAAATAAACCCGTGTTTTCGTTTTATCACCGGGCAGCACTCAATTTACTGTTTTCACCGTTCCTGATGGGCAACCACTTTTGCCATGCTGATGCGATCCCCTTTCTCCAGTCGGGGGTAATCTCTCAAAATGACAAGAATTTTTGCCCGCCGGACGGCTTGGTGAAGCTAAGCCTTTTGTTCGGAATACTGCTCTTTTTGCTACTTCCCTCCGCCGGCGCCAGTGCCCAGGCGTGCTTCGGCGCGAACATCACCCGGGGGTGCGCCCCGCTTACGGTCACTATTGACGATAAATGCGCCGCTCTCCTGGTCCCTTTTTACAACTACGGCGACGGAACGGTATTTAATCCGAATGCTCCGGTTCCCGACCGGTTCCGGACTACGGCCAAAACCCATACGTATACCCGCCCGGGGATTTATACCGTTACCCAATACGGCACCAAAATATCCGAACCAACCGGAGACTCCCTGCAAAAACCCAGATACATAGAAGTGCTGGCTATCCCGCCTCCGGCTTTTACTGCCAATACCTGCTCCGGCCGCACCGTGCGGGTGCAGATCACCGACAATGTTTACGAGTCTTACCTGATTGACTTCGGCAACGGGGTTACCCAGACGGTTGGCCGGAATGCCGTGGCCAGCCAGACCTATCCGGATGTAACCGAACGCACCATCCGGGTGACGGGTCAGTACACGGTCGTACGCAGCGATCCCGGACCGGCTTTGTGCGGTGCGGGTGCAAGCGTTTCCGTTACCCCGGTTGCGGCCCTGCCCCGGCCGCAGATACTTGCCCTCCGGGTGCAGAATGCTACTTCGGCCCAGCTGATCTTTCAGGCGGAAGGGGGATTCAGCTACCGCATCGAGCAAAGGAATGCGGCAGGGGGGTTCGGGCCGGTCGCCACGTTCGAAAACACAACGGCGGGTCCCGTTACCCAGGTGATTGGTAATCTGGCAACTGCCAGTCAACCGTATACCTTCCGGGTAACGGCATTCGATGCGTGCGGCAACACACTTTCCTCCGAAGAAATAAGCACCATTGTACTGGGAGTAACTGCTGCCGACAGCCGGAACGAACTCCGCTGGCAGGTGAATGCCACGTCTGCCCTCAACCGCTTTGACGTTTTTTCCAACAACGCCCTGCGGGTTACTTCCGAAGCCGGACAGACAAACTATACCGATAATGAGGTACGATGCCCGGAACAGTACTGCTACCGGATTGAAGCTTCGTTTGCGGGCGGTGCGGTTTCGGCTTCGGATTTGGTTTGCGTCAACGCCACCTCCACCCGCCAGCCGCCGGCTTTGCAGAATCTGACCGTGACCGTCACGGACGGTCTGCCCGTACTCACGTGGACTGCTCCGAATACCGGCCGCAACGAGTATTTCATTACGCGTTCGGCCAACGGCGGCGCTTTTCAGCCCGTAGGCCGGATCACGGAAACAACTTTTACGGACCGCAATGCCCGTCCGGACGCGGCCGGTTATTGCTACCAGGTGACTTATCAGGATGCCTGCAACAACCTTTCGGCTTCGTCTGCCGAAATTTGCCCCGTCCGGCTGACCGTGCAGACCAGCGAAACCGGCAACGGCTTGAGCTGGTCGCCGTACCGCACGTGGCCCGGCGGAATAAACGGCTATACCGTCGAAAAAAGAACCGCTGCCGGACAGTTGCTGGGTACCCGCAACGCAGGCACAGCCACCGGTACCGTTGACGGGTTGGATACGGTGAATCAGGTGGTCCTCTACCGGATACTGGTTACGGGCAACGGCCTGGTGGGCTATTCCAACGAAGTTGAGGTGCGCCGGCCCATCCGGATTTTTCTGCCCCAGGCCTTTACCCCCAACGGCGACCGGACAAATGACCGCCTCGTAGTGAAGGGCCTGTTTATCAGCCGCCTCCGGATGATAATCTACGACCGGTGGGGAAAAGCCGTATTTGCCAGTGATAACCGGGATACCGGCTGGGACGGCACCATCAACGGAGTGCCGGCCCCGGCCGGTACGTACGTATGCCTGATCAGTGCCACCGACCAGACGGGTGGGCAGACGACCCACCGCTTTGGGGTGCTGCTGATCCGCTGAAGCCCGTTTTGGTGGTTTCACAAAAATTATGTCACTTGCCGCGGGGATGGCCCTGCAACGGCAACCGTTGCTTTCCGTTCCTCCACCAACCAACCTAAAGCTATGTTTGATATGTCTAACATGTTTGGCCGCATCAAGGAGATGCAGACCAAACTCAAGGAAGCCCAGGACAGTCTGGTTCACATACAGGCTTCCGCTGAAGCCGGCGCGGGCCTTGTAAAGGCAACCGTGAACGGTGCCCGCCAGATTGTAAAGCTTGAAATTGACAACGACCTGATCAAGCCCGACGATAAGGAGATGCTGCAGGACCTGGTAGTGGCGGCAGTAAACAAGGCGATGACCGAAGCCGACGCAAAAGGCAAGGAAGAACTGAAAAAAGCAACCCAGGGTTTTATGCCCAACATTCCCGGTCTCGATCTCAGCGGATTAGGCTTCTAGTGAATGCAAAGAACGGCGGTAGTTATTCTCAACTACAATACCATCTCTTACCTGCAGCAATTTCTTCCTTCTGTTCTGTCTTACAGTGGTGAAGCACAGATTGTGGTGACCGACAATGCCTCCACCGATGGCTCCGCCGCGTGGCTGACGGAGAACTTTCCACAGGTAAAGCTGATTTCCCTTTCCCGCAATGAAGGTTTCAGCCGGGGCTACAATCTCGCCCTCGGGCAGCTGGAAGCCGATTATTACGTACTGCTCAACTCCGACGTGGAGGTGACGCCGGGCTGGCTCCGGCCGCTCATTGCGCTGATGGACAGGGAGCCCGGTGTAGCAGCCTGCCAGCCGAAAATCAGATCGTTTGCGGAGAAGGGTTTATTTGAATACGCGGGTGCAGCCGGCGGGTTTCTGGACAAGTGGGGTTATCCTTTCTGCCGCGGCAGGATTTTTACTTCACCCGAAGCGGACCACGGACAATACGACGATGACTGCTCCATTGACTGGGCCACTGGTGCCTGCATGGTCGTAAGGGCACGGACATTCCGGGAGGCAGGAGGTTTAGATGATGCCTTCTTCGCCCACATGGAAGAGATTGATCTTTGCTGGCGCCTGCGGAATATGGGCTACCGTATTATGTATTGCGGCAAAAGCACCGTATTCCACGTGGGGGGCGGAACGCTGAGCAAGGTTCATCCCCGTAAAACGTACCTGAATTTCCGGAACGGGATTGTACTGCTCTACAAAAATCTGCCGCAGCGTCAACTGGTTGCGGTAATCTTTACGCGGCTGGTGCTTGACGGACTGGCCGCCTGCAAAATGCTGCTGTCCGATGGCCCGGCCCATTTTCTGGCGGTAATCCGGGCGCATTTTAGCTTCTACGGGAATTTTAGTGTGTGGGCGAAACAAAGAAAGACCGCTCAGCGTATTAGCGGTGGCTTAAACCAGGAGCCCCGGTTCAGGGGCAGCATTGTATGGCAATATTTTTTTTAAAAAAGAAAAAATTCAGCCAGCTACCGGCTCATCAATTCAGGGGAGTCAGAAATTCCATACAGTAGGATGATTATTGCGGCGCAGGTGTTTTCGCATATTTAACAGGAAAGCCATTGACAGGTAGATGATTATGGGAGAACCAAATGTCAGAAACGAGGCATAGATGAAAATACACGGATGCTGCAGGTGGAAATACCCATAATCTGTCCGAGTCTGGTACAGACCCCGAAGGCATGTTTTTCGAGCACAAGTTTGATTTTTTGCATAATAACAACAAAATATACCAAAAATCGTTGAGGTTAGCGCAAGGCTTTTTACGACGTCAACTAAAAAAGTGTTTACCAGATTGTAATTATATTAATTTAATCCTATTTTCGCAACTTAAACAATCCTCTAAACCATGAATCAGAACGGAAAGTTAATGTCAGCTATGATGTTCAGCGGTATAATCGTGCTCTCCGGCGGTTGCACCCTGAACAAAATGGTAAAACTGGCCAAGAAGCAGGAAACGGTGGTAACGCCTAATCCGCTCGAAGTGCACGCCGACCAGGTGAAGTTTAACCTGGCAGCTACTTTGCCCCCGAAGATGCTGAAGAAAAAGACGACCTACACCGCCAACGTTGATTACAAGTACGCCGACAAAAAGCAGAATGTAGGTACCGTTGTATTTGATGCTGCCGAATTTCCGAATGCCAAGAAAGAACAGCCCAAGAAAAACCAGGATTTCACCTTCCCTTATGCAGATGACATGAAGCGGGGTGAACTGGTGATGCAGGGTGTGGCTGCCAAAGGCAAAAAGTCCAAGACTACTCCGGAAATGGTACTTGCCCCCGGCATAATCACCACCTCCAGGCTATACAAGGAGCCTCAACTGGTGGCCTATTCCGAAACCGGCTATACCACTGAGCCCGAATTTGAGCCAACCAATGTTGCTTTCTTCTTCCCTCAGGGCAGTGCCCAGTTGCAGACCAGTGAAACACGCAGCAAGCGCGGCAAGTTCCTGGATGCCTTCATTGCGGAGAAGAACGTGACCAAAACGGTAACCGTTACCGGTACCCACTCTCCGGAAGGTGCTGAGCGGGTTAACTCCCGCTTATCCGAAAACCGGGCTGAAGCCATCCAGAAGTACTACCGCAATAAGATGCGCAACTACAACTACCAGAATGCTGCCGACTCAGTAGAATTCGTATTGAAGCCTATCATCCAGGACTGGGCTCAGCTGAGAGATACGCTGGCGGCTACCGACGTTCTTACTGAAGAGCAGGAAAGCCAGGTTCTTGCCATCATTGATGGCGGTGGTGAATTCGAAGAGCAGGAAGACCAGTTGCACAGGCTGCCATTCTACAATAAACTGCTGAAGCAGGTCTACCCAAAACTGAGAACAGCCCAGACTGAAATCCTGACGCTGACTCCGAAGAAGCCTGATTCTGAAATCTCCGTACTTGCCCGCCAGATGGCTGAAGGCCGCGCTGATACCAACAACCTGCTGAACGACAAGGAAATTCTGCACGCTGCCACCCTGACGCCTGATCTGGAAGAAAAAGGAGCCATCTACATGGCTGCCATGAAGCAGTATGGCAACGACTCCTGGAAGCCACACAATGACTTTGCTGCCGTGCAGCTGGAGATGGCCAAGAAGGCCAACGATCAGACCCGTCGTCAGCAACTGGCTGATGAGGCGCTGAATCACCTGCAGATTGCTGTTAAGATGCAGGAAACTGCCGAAATCTATAACAACATGGCCGTAGCCTACACCATGAAAGGCAACCGTGAGCAAGCCATGCAGGCCCTCAACAAAGCTGCCGGCATGACCGGTGGTGAGCAGGTAACCAAGATGATCAACGCTGCCAAAGGGGTAAACCAGATCAAGGCTGCCCAGTACAGCGAAGCAGTAGCTACCCTTTCTCAGGCTGGCGACTCTGCTGTGGTCCTTTACAACCGCGGTCTGGCCCAGATTCTTGCCGGCCAGGCTGATGCTGCCATGTCTACCCTTACCGAAGCCGCTTCCAGAGCCGGCAACGACGGTGACCTTTATTACCTGATGGCTATCGCTGCAGCCCGTTCACGGAACGAATCTGCGGTGATGACCAACCTGCAGCAGGCGATCCGCAACAACAGTGATCTGCGTGCCAGAGTCCTTGAAGATCTTGAGTTCCGGGCCTTCAGCAACTCAGATACATTCAGAAACGCAATCCGCTAACCGCATTTAGCCTTGCCGGAAAGCCTGTCCCAACGGACAGGCTTTTTTTATTTGCTACCGGCAAAGAAAACGCTGATGAGAGGAAACCGCAGGCCGGAGGCAGGGAAACCCGCCCAATACCTGTCTCTTCTCCGGACCCTGTCCGGCCAGCTTTTGGTAATTTATGAATACTCATTCGTAATTGTTTCCCGCCAGGCTTTCCTTTGGTAATCACCCCGGTTCTGTATAATTTTACCCACCCACAACCCATTATCAGCAATCCAATCCATGAGAGAAATACCATTCAGAGAAGCGCTGCGGGAAGCTATATCTGAAGAAATGCGCCGCGACCCTTCTGTGTTCCTGATGGGAGAAGAAGTAGCCGAATACAATGGTGCCTATAAGGTAAGCCAGGGCATGCTGGACGAATTTGGTCCGGAGCGGGTCATTGACACGCCGATTGCCGAACTCGGCTTTGCCGGTATCGGAGTTGGTGCCGCCATGAACGGCCTGCGTCCCATTATTGAGTTCATGACCTATAATTTTTCACTGGTGGCCATTGACCAGATCATCAACGGTGCTGCCAAGATGATGTCCATGTCCGGAGGTCAGTACCCGGTTCCCATCGTATTCCGCGGACCAACCGGCAACGCGGGTATGCTGAGCTCGCAGCACTCCCAGAACTTCGAGAACTGGTACGCCAACACCCCCGGTCTGAAGGTCGTAGTGCCATCCAATCCATATTACGCCAAAGGACTGCTCAAAACCTCCATCCGCGATGAGGACCCGGTGATTTTCATGGAGTCTGAACTGATGTATTCTGACAAAGGCCAGGTGCCGGAAGAAGAATACCTGATTCCGATCGGCAAAGCCTACGTGGAAAGAGAAGGTACTGACGTAACCATCGTGTCTTTTGGCAAGATGATGAAGGTTGCCTTCGCCGCTGCTCAGGAGCTGGAAAAAGACGGTGTTTCGGCGGAAGTGATTGACCTTTGCTCCGTACGGCCGATTGACTACGCCACCATTGTGGAGTCGGTCAGGAAAACGAATCGTCTCGTAGTGGTGGAAGAGGCCTGGCCGCTGGCGGCTATATCCTCCGAAATTACTTACCACGTGCAGCGTTACGCATTTGACTATCTGGATGCGCCCATCCGCCGCGTCAACAGCCTGGACCTGCCTCTCCCCTACGCCCCCACGCTGATTGAAGCTGTACTGCCGAACGTAAAGCGTACGCTGGAAGCTGTCAATGCAGTGATGTACCGATAAGCAGCTGCGCAGCTGTTTACCGCTCCGGGGTGATAGAAAACAAAACCTTCATTTCCTCCAAAAGCAAAGCGGGTCAGCCCTTTCAGGCGCTGACCCGCTTTGTTTCAGATGCACAAGAAAGTTATTTTCTCAGATCACCTTCCAGTACCTTGACCAGTGTGCCTTGTTCTACGCGGTCAGTCAGCTCCATGCCGTTCAGGATAGCCAGTTCCTTCATCTGGTCGTCCCTCACCTGGTAATCGCGCAGGACCTGAGCCAGGGCGCTGTTTTGCCGGGCCGGTTTTACCCGGATACGGGCCGGCTGCCGGTTTATTTTTGACTGGTCAGTCAGCGGGGCAAAGCGCGTAATGACGGCGCTGAAGGAAGGGGCGATGTTACTGAAGTTCTTCACCGTGGTCACCCCCATGAAATTGTAGATGTTGCCGCCGTGCTCGATCAGGTAGATCATCGCCCGGATTGGCGATTGCTGCTGCTGTTGCTGCTGCTGTTGTTGTTGCTGGTCGGCAATGATGGCAATGGCTGGCAATCCGTTTACAGTTTCGCGTTTCGACTCCACCGGGTTCAGCTTGTATTGCTGCAGGAGATTCTGGGCGGCTTCATCCAGCGACTTGCCGGGTGCCAGTGTCAGCACCATCAGCGCATTGCCATCTTTCGGGGCCATCTGCACCTGCTGCGGGGTGTTCTGGAAAGTCCATCCTTTAGGAACCGGAAACTGAAACTTCAATACCGGATGGTAAAAAACGCTGTTCTCCACGAATCCCTGTTTCGGATCTTCGCCGTACACCATACCATCGATCATCTTCAGGTAGTTGTTGCGGTTTACCTTCAGGTCAGTGGCGTTTACCTGCTGCTTCCATTCGGCAGCCAGTTTCTGCACGGCCTTGTAACGGTCACCCGGGTTAGGGTGGGTGGATAAAAATGAGGGCACGCTCTCGGCTTCTGTTTGTTTGCTGGCCCGTTCCAGCGTAAGGAAGAACTCAGCCATTTCTTCGGCATCGTAGCCGATTTTGGTGGAATACTCGACACCGAGCCGGTCAGATTCCCGCTCCGCGTCCCGGCCAAATTTCAGAAACAGTAACCCCAGACCCTGCTGGGCTGCCTGGCCGAACTGCGCCAGTTGCGGCGATACCACCATACCGGCAATGAGTCCCAACTGGGCCAGCATGGCTCTGCTTTGCTGTTTGGCCGAATGCCGGGCCGTGATGTGCCCGATTTCGTGCCCCAGCACCCCGGCAAACTCAGCTTCGTTATTGAAATGAGCCATAATGCCGCGGGTAAAATAAACGTAGCCGCCCGGCACCGCAAAGGCATTGATGATCGGTGAATCCACTATTTTGAACTCGTACTTAAGTTCATCCCGGTGCGAAATGGCAGCCATCTGCTGGCCTTTTTCGCTGATAAACTGCTGTAAGGCTTTGTCTTCGTACAGGCCAAACATAGCAACGATTTCAGGATCGGACTGCTGACCAATCGCCACTTCCTGCTCCGTGGACATCAGCATCACCTCCCGTTTGCCGGTCACCGGGTTTTTTGCGCAGGAATTGAAGAGCAGAAAGGAAAGACTAAAAATAAGTATCTTTTTCATGGGTGTCTCAGGTTTGATTTGAGCGGGCAGCTTTCAGCCTGCCCCGACTCCCTTTACAGCAAGGATAGTACCGATTTGAACGGCACGGCCTGATAATAGTTGTAGCGGAGTTATTGTGCTGTAAATCTGCCTGTTAGAACAACTTAATAATTTCCGTACGACCCATTGTTCCATGCTCTGGAGGAAAATGGCATAGTCATAAATACGTATCCTTCATGCCGGGCGACTCAAAAATGCGGGTCCGGAAAAACTGGTCCAGCGTCATACCTGACAACACTTCCACCAGATACCCGGGCACGTCAGTATTCAGGCCATAGGTCCACTTCTCACCGGGCTGGTGGACGAGGAGCAGCGCCGCAAGCGCATTCATAGCATCGGCCAGTTTATCGTTTGGCGTTCCGATGCCACTGGAAATTTTCGCTTTGGCGTAAATGGCATTGGCCTCTTTGGTGCCGATGGTCGGGTAGCTGATCCCCGAAGTGTGGGTAAGCAGCTGGCGGATGGTGATTTCGGACCTGGCCGGCAGGGTGGTGTAAGAGGAATCCTTTTCGTTGAACTTGTCGGGCACCTTCGGGTTCCGAAAGGCGGGAATGTACCGGGAAACCGGCTCATCGGGCAGAAAGCGGCCTTCTTCAAACAGCATCATTGCCGCCACGCTGGTAACGGCCTTTGTCTGCGAGGCAATCCGGAAAATGGCGTCCCGCTTCAGCGGCGTGCGGGCCTCTCCATCATCCTGCCCGAAAGCCTTGTGGTAATCGATTTTACCGTTGCGGGCAACCAGTGCCACGGCACCGGGAATTTTTTTCTCCTCAACATACTCCCCGATCACGCGGTCAAGGCGGGTCAGGCGGTCGGGGCTGAAGCCGGCACTTTCGGGTTTGGCTTCGGTAAGTGCGGGGCGCTGGGGAGCCAGCGCCAGCGCGAAGCCGGTCAGCAGGAGGAAAAGTAAGTTCAGTAGTGGTTCTTTCATAAAAAATGGCAGACAAATGCAACTGTAAGTAATAGGAAAAGGGGCTTCTTTTCAAGAGGAGGGAGAAAAATCAGGCGGAAAGTGCCCAAGGGGGGGAATTCGCTGCTTCACAAGCACCGGCGAAACTATCTCCGGAAGGCGCAGGTATTACCGGGACTGTTATAAGCGCCTTTGCCAGAATTCCATTAAAGCGTGGATGCTTGAATTAGTTTCGGTATTATCGGTATCTTTCCTGATAAACCTGAACAGGTGATTATATTGTTATGGTAATGCTAAGTAATAAAACAATTTTGAATTATAGATTCTGAATTTTGAATGGACATGATAAAACACTGTATGCGAGAGGTTTTAATTTAAAATTAAAAATTCAGAATCTATAATTTAATTCTGGTCTGATACTTATTGTAAAGCAGAAAGTATATGTTGGCTGTGAAAAGAAAAGTGCATGTGGATGCTACGAGGGAGGTCACGATCCGACTCCCGGAAAACTTGCCGCCAGGAGAATACGATCTGGTAGTAGTTATTGACAATTCTTCGTCTGTACAAACAAGCCGCAGACTGACCTTTGCGGATTATACATCAAAAGAGTCTCCTTCCAGCACATTCCGACGGGAGGATATTTATGAAGAAGATGACCGGTAGAATTTTCGTTGACACCAATGTACTGCTGTATGCCAACCTGATTGATTCTCCCTTCAGTGCAGTGGCCCGGCAACGACTTGAGTCATACTACAACGGTGGCTGGGAGTTGTGGATAAGCCGGCAAATTGTAAGGGAATACCTGGCAGTATTATCCAAACTGCAAAAACCGGCAGCAGTCACCCCTACCCATTTGCAAGATCTCCGCATCTTACTGTCAGGCTTCAGCATTTCGGATGAGGATGAGAGGAGCACGGTTGCACTCTTTGAACTGTTGCGTCAGATTCCCTGCGGCGGAAAACAAGTTCACGATGCCAATGTAGTAGCTACTATGCAGGTAACTGGTGTTGATACTCTTCTCACCCACAATGTAGCAGACTTCACCCGTTTTAACAGCCTCATCCGGATTGCTCCGTTACTTGAACCTCAAACACTCTGACTATAAAAGTCCGGCTTTGTACAGGCGCGAAGCTGTGACCTGGTCTCTCCTGAGCCGGCTGGTCTTTGATGCGGGGCAAAAACGTCAGGCGTCTCCGCTTTGCATCTGGAGATACAAAACAAGGACGCCTTAAACCGGCCACCTACTTCTCCATGCCCGTGCTGGTTCCAGCGTCTACGCTTGAGCCAGACCGGACACTTCGGTTACCGGATCACATTTCAAACTCGCCTCTGTGTTCAATACCGCCATTTTTTAAAAAAACTATAATCTGCCTTCGTACGCCCCGGGGTTCCGGGTAGGTGTAAACAACAATCTTCGGGCTGCCATCTTTGTTGGTCAAATCTCCCCATGGGAAGTGGTCTCTGGTTGCCACCTCTGTTCTTCCGGGCACAAAATGGATAAGTCGGTTCCCCACAATCTGGTCAAGGCACTGGTGAATGGCTTGCTTTTGCAGGGAATCTTCCATCGGCTGGGAGCGGTCACCGTTCCAGATCAGCACGGGGTACCCGTAGATGCAGGTATATTGCCGGGGCGGAGACGGGGATTGTTTGTGGATATCATACAGGTTAACGGAAAGACGTGTGCTGTAAAAATCAGAACCGGTCCAAGCGTCCACACCTGAATCTCCCGGTTCAAAGTTATCTGCTGAGACCAGCATAGCCCCTCCCTGTACCATTTCAGGCGTCCACGCCTGAGTCATTCGGGGCGCAGGCGGATGGCGGCAACGGGGCCGATCTGATCAACCTGCCATCCGGTTCGTTTTACGCCTCAAAATCTCCCCGCGAGGGATTGTACACCATGGCTCCCATCAGACCGGTGCCGGTAAGCCGGGTAATTTCATTGCGCAGCGTATTGACCCTTGCCGGGTAATGCTCCTTGCCCAGACTCAGCAGATTGACAAAGGCGCGGTCATAATTTCCTCCGGTATTGAGGGCCTGAATGATCTGCTCACTCCTGGCCCGGCCCTGGTGGCGGATATCACAGATGGCCAGACAGATCCGGTCGGGAGCCCGGTCCAGGTTATACCGCCGGTGGTACAGCCTCAGGTTGTTGCGGGCCTGCTCAATGGCAATGGCTACCTGCAGATCGCGGTGGGCCGCGCTTTCGGTTGCCCAGTGAATCAGCCGGGCCGCGTTGAGGATTTCGGCGTCCTCTACTTCGCTGAGGGAAGGATTGAAATAATCCATGAGCGGCTGGGTGGTCTGGTTGTTTTCCAGCTGGATCATCTGCCCGTTGCGGTACAGAAAAATGCGGTTGTTGATCACCTGCAGGTCCGGGAAATACTCAAGCGCCCCGGGCTGGGCCAGCAGCCGCCGGAAAAACTGCACAAAATCACCGTTGGGCACGTGAGCCGCATACTGCATGAACCCGAAGGTAAACTTTGCCCGGTCGTAGGTATTGAGGCAGAAAAATGACCCGTTGCTTTCGCAGGCCGCCGTAGGCGCAATGAAGTGAGCCCAGTTGCCGTACTGCGCCACGTAGTCTTCCGGCTGATAGAGAGTCCCGGCTACTTTTGCCAGATTGTACAGCCCCACATTGTCCTGATACGTGGTGCGCTTGCCCACCAGAAAACGCGGCTTCCCGAACGGAGCGGCGTAATAATTATTCCCGTCCCGGGAAAGTTTAAAGAGAATGGCCATTGGCTGGGAAGGGTTACGAATAAGGAGTTACTGGTTATTGGTTGTCCGAAGTTTAACCGGTTGACAATCAGTGACTGATGCAGCCCCTGATACCGGATTACCTTTGACCGGGTACATAAAAAAACAATTCTGAATTCTGAATGGGCATGATCGCACACTGTATGCGAGAGGTTTAATTCAAAATCTAAAATTCAGAATCTATAATCTGAGTATATGCATGATGCAGAAGATTCCTTATTATATCAGAACGGACAACGACCAACCAACAAAGCTTACTCCGTTACCAGTCCGCTGCGGCGCAGCATGGCTTTGGGGGAAGGCTCCCGGCCCCGGAACTTCTTGTATAACGCCATCGGGTGTTCGCTGCCACCCTTTTCGAGCACAAACCGCCGGAACTTACCGGCCACTTCTTTGTCAAAAAGCCCGTTTTCCTCAAAATACTCAAAGGCATCGGCGTCCAGCACCTCCGACCATTTGTAGCTGTAGTACCCGGCCGAGTAGCCACCCGCAAAAATATGCGAAAAGGCCGGGCTGAAGGCAGTACCCTCCACCCGCGGAAAGAGATTTACCTGTTCGTCTATTTTGCTTTCAATTTCCACCACTGATTCGTTGCCCGGCGTGCCGCTGTGCCAGTTCATATCCACCATGCCGTACCGGATCTGGGTGAGGCTGTTGACGCCCTCCATGAAATTCTGACTCTCGCGGATCTTGTCGATCAGCTCCTGCGGGATGACTTCGCCGGTCTGGTAGTGCCGGGCAAAAATCCTGAGCACTTCGGGCTGGTAGCACCAGTTTTCCATCAGTTGGGAAGGCAGCTCCACGAAGTCGCGGTAGACGTTGGTGCCGGTGAGGCTTTCGTACCTGCCGTTGGCCAGCATGCCGTGCAGGGCGTGGCCGAATTCGTGAAAAAGCGTGGTTACTTCGTTGAAAGTCAGCAGGGAAGGCCGCGTTTCGGTGGGCCGGGTGAAGTTGCATACGTTCACGATGTGCGGCCGGATGTTTTCGCCGTTCACGGTTTTCTGGCCCTGAATGTCATTCATCCACGCCCCGTTGCGTTTGCCTTCCCGCGGGAAGTAATCGCCGTAGAAGACGGAAATGAAATTGTTCGCTTCGTCAAACACCTCGTAGGCTTTCACCTCCGGATGGTACACAGGAATGTCACTGTTCTCTTTGAAAGTAAGGCCGAAAAGCTTGTTGGCTACCGTAAAAATCCCGTCCAGTACGTTGCCCAGTTCGAAGTAAGGCTTCAGGATTTCGTCGTCCAGCGAATACTTTTCCTTTTTCAGCTTTTCGGCGTAGTAGCTGTAGTCCCACCGCTGGAGCCGGTCTTCGGGAAAACCCCGGGTTTTTGCGTAGGCGGTCAGGTCAGCCAGTTGCGCCTGCGCCTTAGGTTTGGCGTATCCGACCAGTTCTTCCAGAAAACCGGTCACCTTGCCCGCCGAGCCGGCCATGCTCTCTTCCAGCACAAAATCGGCGTGGGTCGGGTAGCCCAGCAGGGCCGCCCGTTCGGCGCGAAGTTTCACTATCTTGTGAAGAATTTCCTGATTATCATTTTTATCACCCCGGTAACCACGGGAATTATAGGCCATGAATAATTCGCGGCGCAGATTCCGGTTATCGGCGTATTGCATAAAGGGCACGTAGCTGGGCCCCTGCAGCGTGAATGCCCAGCCGTCCCTGTCCTTCTCTTTTGCCGTCTGTGCGGCTATTTCGCGGGCAAACTCCGGCAGCCCGGCGAGGTCCTTTTCGTCGGTGATCCGGAGCAGGTATTCGTTGGTTTCGTTGAGGATATTTTCCCCGAACTGCAGGGAAAGCTGCGCCAGCTCCGTGTTGATTTCCCGGAACCGTTCCTGCTTTTCCTCGGGCAGGTTGGCTCCGTTGCGGGCAAAGTTCTTGTAGGTCCGCTCCAGCAGCATCTGGTCTTCGGGATCGAGGCTGAGCCCCTGCCGCTTTTCGTAAACCGCTTTGATGCGGGCAAACAGGCTGGCATTGAGGGTAATGTCATTGCCGTATTCGGTCAGCAGCGGCGAGACTTCCCGCACGATGCCCTGCAGTCCGGCGTTGGTTTCGGCGTGGTTGAGGTTAAACAGCACCGAAGACACCCGGCCCAGCGATTCTCCGCTCCGTTCGAGGGCAACCAGCGTGTTCCCGAAGTCAGGCGGTTCAGGGTTGGCCGTGATGGCGTCTATTTCCCGCCGCCCCTGAGCCAGGGCTTCCTTCAGGGCGGGGAGAAAATGTTCGTTTTTGATCTGTCCGAAAGGGACGGTTCCGTGTGGGGTACGGAACGGCTGCAACAATGGATTATCGGTCATAGGGGTAGTGGTTGGCTGTATTACAGGAAAGGTTATGGTTGTATGGCTGGATGGTTATATGGTTACTGAACCAGCCATTCAGCCACATACCCATATATCCATTGTGATACAATCTCATTTGCCGGTACAGTTGGCAGTTGCGCAAGGGGTCTTCTGCGACTCCACCGGCGGTTTCGCAATATACCGGAAAGAGTGAATCTCCAATCCCGAAGTCATGCTCAGTGAGTGCTTTCCGGGACCAGTACCGCTGTCCGGCTCACCTGAAAAACAAACGCGCCATTCAAAAGCGGGACGCTTTTCCGGAAGAAGGCACGGGAGGACTCCCGCGCCAGCAGGTTATAAGAATACCCATACTGGTTCCGTCCCTTCGGAGGGCTGGGACCTCTTTACCTGCAAAACCCGATTCGGAGGGCTACCCATCACTTCAAATTGTCCGAACAGCAAAATCCCCGGCACCGCTCTGACACGACACCGGGGAGTAGTATGGTTAGGTTTGATCTGCTGAAAACAGGGCTCCGTCTTAACTCCGCTTCCGGACGGGAGGGAAGGCAACCGGTTCGCCGGTTGATTCCAGTTGAGCCCTCACCAGACTTTTTGCAATTACGCCTTGCAGGGTCTGGTTGAGCATCTTCACCGTTTTGGGCCGGTTAATGTTCAGGTGCACGCCTTCCAGCCGCTCCTCGTACACCAGTTGGCCGGCGTTGTCGTAAAACTTCACAATGGAGTGGTCTTTGGTGCGGTCATTGGTTTCAACTACCCAGTAGCCGGTACCGGGTGCGGGTGCCTGTGCCGCGGCGGGCAGTACGTAAAGGGAAAACAGGAGCGAAGAAACAAGGATTGTTTTTAAGGTTTGCGCTTTCATAGTGTTGTGTGTTTGAATGTGAAAAGTGGGTGAGTGTGTATGGTTGGCTCAAATATAATAGGGTGTAAAACCCGCTGCACGGATAATCGCCATCAGGCAGGGAAGGACCGCTACACAGCATGAAAGCTTACCCTAAAGCCTTCCGGAGCAGTAAAATGCCGTTTGGGGGCTCTTTTTGGTCGTTTGTCTACAAACTGCCTTAAAAGTGGCAAAGGGAGAGCCTTTTTTGTACTTTGGGTACGGAAAATCAACCGGATGCTTCCCTTCATGACACAATCTCCCTGCTATACCAGCTTTATCTTTTCGGATGAGCCCCGGCACCGGGTCAGCCGGCACGTGGTGTTCTGGTTGACATGGGTGGCCTTCTTCACCATTACTTATGGCAGCAGGCCGGGCGGCGTTAAGAACAACATCGAAATGTACTATGTGAAGTCATACTTTTCAGCATTTGTGGAGTCGATTATCTATCTGCCCGACCATATGCTGCTCAGCTATTGCCTCATTTATTTTATCCTGCCCCGGTACCTGTTCCGGGCGAAATACCTGCAAGCACTGGGGGCTTTGGTGATAGTGATCATATTTGTGCTCTGCACGGCCCATTACCTGACAAACTACGCGGCGGTGGTCTTCCGGATCTGGTATGGCTTGCCGGCACCTTCCACTTCCTTTTATTTCAGCACCCTTGCCGGCCTTCGCGGGGGCCTGACCATCGGCGGATTTGCCGCCGCGGCCAAAATGATGAAGCACTGGATACGCAAAAACCAGCTGGCTCAACAACTGCAGCGCGAAAAGCTGACCGCTGAACTGCAACTGCTGAAAGCCCAGGTGCATCCGCACTTCCTCTTCAACACGCTGAACAATCTATACTCCCTCACCCTGTTCAAGTCAGACAATGCCCCGGAAGTAGTGCTCAAGCTTTCGGCCTTGCTGCGTTACATGCTTTACGAATGCAATGTGCCGGTCGTATCGTTGGACAAGGAAATCCGGATGATGCAGGATTATATTGAACTCGAAAAACTCCGCTACGGCGACCGGCTCGACTTATCAGTGAACATCAGCGGTGACCTGCGCGGCAACCTGATTGCGCCCCTCCTGCTGCTTCCCTTTCTCGAAAACAGCTTCAAGCACGGGGCCAGCCAGGAACTGGACCAGGCATGGATTGGGCTGGACCTTTGGGTAAGGGGAAACACCCTGAAAATGAAACTGATCAACGGTGTACCAAAGGAATCAGAAATCCATCAACCGGAAGATCACCGGCACGGCATCGGCCTGCAAAACGTGCAGAAACGGCTGTCGCTGCTCTACCCCGGCCGGCACGAACTGAAGATTATCCGGGAGGAGGAAACCTTTATGGTGTCCCTGAATATTCAGATGGAGGGAACAAATGCCTTGCAGGCTGATCCGGTAGCTGCCGCCGCGGCGTACGAACTTTAAGAAACAGGGTTGTATGGCTAAAGGGTCAGGACTTTCTCAAAAGAAGGTAGTATTGCGCTGGTTCAGGCGTCCACGCCTGAACCACCTGCCGCGGAGTCAAAGGAGTGGTATTTTGAGAAAGTTCTAAGGGTAAAGGGTTGAATGGCTGATTGCTGCATTGTTGCCTTGTTAACCTGCTCAGTATATCCAATCCAGAGCTTTTTCCTGTTCAACCCTTTGGCCATCCAGCCATACAATAATTTAACAATTCAACCATATAACCATACAATCCATGAAAATCCGCTGCCTGCTCGTTGACGACGAGCCTCCTGCCCTTGCCGTGCTCAGGTCGCACATTGCGGCAGTGCCCATGCTGGAGGTGGTGGCCGGGTGCCACAACGCCATCGCCGCGTTTGAAGCTTTGCAGAAATACCCCGTTGACCTGATGTTTCTGGACATCAAAATGCCCCAGCTCATGGGCACCGACTTTCTGCGTTCACTGCGCAACCCGCCGAAGGTAATCCTGACCACTGCTTACTCCGAATACGCCGTGGACGCTTTCGACCTCGATGTGGTGGATTACCTGCTCAAACCCATCTCACTGGACCGTTTTCTGCGGGCCATCCAGAAAGTGTACCGGCTGGAGAGCACCGGCACCGCTGCGCTTCCGGCGCCGCGGGAAACGCCCCACACCCAAACCGACCGGTTCCTTTATTTCCGCGCCGACCGGAAGATGGTCAAGGTGATGGCGGGCGATATTCTGTACATTGAAAGTCTGAAGGACTACGTCCGCATTGTTACGCCGGGTAAACAGATCGTGGCCAAACAAACCATTACGTCTCTTCAGGAAATGCTCCCCGAAGACGGTTTCCTGCGCATTCACCGGTCATTTATCGTGGCCCTCAACCGCATTGACTCCTTTTCGCCCAACCACGTGGAAGTTGCCGGCAAAGAACTGCCCATCGGCCGCCACTACAAACACGACCTGGAGCGGGAACTGAGGTAATTACGCCTGAGGAATGCGAATCAAAGGTTGAAATACTGGAACCACGGTTAGCAGATTGTAAAGCCTTTTGCCTCAACAGCCGTGGATTCAGCAGGTAATCAGCGTCAGACAGGGCTGATTCTCCGGCCCCAAACGGGATGGATATCAACAGTCCACGGTTTCAACCGTGGGAAATAAGAGCACCGGGCAACAAAAACCGTTTAAACGGTTTCCTCAAACCCCGGAATTTTTCACCCACGGTTAAAACCGTGGGCTGTTTAACGTCCTTGACATACAGGATTTAAACCCACGCCTGTTGAGGCAAAAGCCAACATGCTCAACCCTGATTTGCATGAGGAATTAAGAATCGGCGAAAGGAATTGGACGGGAAAGGAAGAATTGAGGAGTCGGAGTTCCCAGCCACCTATTGACGTTCAGCTTTTTGAGACCAACGCTTTGCCGCGCCTACAATACCGGATCACCTTATCTCAGTGATTTGATCACTCATCTCCCGGAGGCTCTCATCCCCAAAGCCTGACTGTCTTTCTGCCTCCTCACCTCTTGCTCACTATACTTTACTCCTACCCGTAATTCGTAATCAGTCATTCGTAATTAATTGGTAGTTTGCACATTTTGCGGGAAAAAATGACTTCTTTCAATTAAATTTTTAATTCCTGCTTCAAATTTTATCTTTGCGGGGCTCAAAAAAATAACCTCTTTTCTATGTCGGAAATTCTCTACTTAGTGCCACTTTTCGGAGTAGTGGCGTTGATTTACACATTCATACGCTCAGGCTGGGTAACCAGACAAGATGCCGGTGATGCCAGGATGACCACCATCGCCGGATACATCTCCGAGGGGGCCATGGCTTTTCTCAAGGCTGAGTACCGCGTTCTTACCTATTTTGTAATCATTGCCGGCGTTCTGCTGGGCCTGCTCTCCTTCTCCAACGAAAGATCTTCTCCCCTGATCGTCGCTGCCTTCGTGATTGGCGCGGTTCTTTCCGCTCTGGCCGGATTCATCGGCATGCGGATCGCCACCAAAGCCAACGTCCGGACTGCCCAGGCTGCCCGGACTTCGCTGGCCAAGGCCCTGAATGTGTCCTTTTCGGGCGGCTCCGTCATGGGAATGGGGGTTGCCGGCCTTGCGGTACTGGGTCTGGGCACGCTTTTTATCGCCTTCAAATACTACTTTTTTGACCGCGTGGGTGCCACTGATACTTCGGGTCTGGAAATGGAACGGGCTCTGGAGGTACTGACCGGCTTCTCGCTGGGTGCCGAAAGTATTGCCCTTTTTGCCCGCGTGGGCGGTGGTATCTACACCAAGGCGGCCGACGTTGGCGCTGACCTGGTGGGCAAGGTAGAAGCCGGCATTCCGGAAGATGACCCCCGTAACCCCGCCACCATTGCGACAACGTGGGCGACAACGTAGGCGACGTGGCCGGTATGGGTGCTGACTTGTTTGGCTCCTACGTGGCTACGGTTCTTGCCACCATGGTACTGGGACGCGAAACGGTGGCTCAGGGAGATGATTTCAACGGCCTCTCCCCGATCCTGCTGCCGATGATGCTGGCTGGTCTGGGTATAATCTTTTCCATCATCGGCACCCTGTTCGTGCGTATTCCAGAAAATGCGCCTGCGGATACGGGAGTGGTACAGGCAGCCCTGAACCGCGGCAACTGGAGCTCCATCATCCTGACTGCGGTTGCTTCTTATTTCCTGATCATGTGGCTGATGCCGGAGACGCTTACCCTGCGCAGCATTGAGTTTACCCGGATGGGTGTTTTCGGAGCCGTCATTCTGGGCCTTGTGGTGGGTACGCTGATGAGCATCATCACGGAATACTATACGGCAATGGGCAAGCGTCCGGTACTGTCTATCATCGAACGTTCTTCTACGGGACACGCCACCAACATCATCGGTGGTCTGGCGGTGGGCATGGAATCAACCGTATTACCGATTCTGGTGCTGGCTGCCGGCATTTACGGTTCCTACGAACTGGCCGGCCTCTACGGAGTGGCCATTGCCGCTGCCGGTATGATGGCCACCACGGCCATGCAGCTGGCCATTGACGCATTCGGCCCGATTGCCGACAATGCCGGTGGGATCGCCGAAATGAGTGAACTGCCCAAAGAGGTGCGCGTGAAAACGGATATTCTGGATGCCGTGGGAAATACCACTGCCGCTACCGGTAAAGGGTTTGCCATTGCCTCGGCCGCCCTGACGTCGCTGGCCCTGTTTGCGGCATTTGTGGGCATTGCCGGCATTGACCAGATCAACATTTATAAAGCGGATGTGCTGGCTGGTTTGTTTATCGGCGCCATGATTCCGTTTATCTTCTCGTCGCTGGCCATTGCCGCGGTAGGCCGCGCCGCCATGTCGATGGTGCAGGAAGTACGCCGCCAGTTCCGCGAAATTCCGGGCATTATGGAAGGCACCGGCAAGCCGGAATACGACAAATGCGTGGCCATTTCCACCCAGGCTTCCATCCGCGAAATGATGCTGCCGGGCGCCATTGCCCTGATCGTACCGATTGTGATCGGCTTCTCGTTTGGTCCCGAAGTACTGGGCGGTCTGCTGGCTGGTGTTACGGTCAGCGGCGTGCTGATGGGCATCTTCCAGTCCAACGCCGGTGGTGCCTGGGACAACGCAAAGAAATCTTTTGAAAAGGGCGTGGTGATTCAGGGACAGACCTACTACAAAGGTTCCGATCCGCACAAAGCGTCCGTAACCGGCGACACGGTGGGTGATCCGTTCAAGGATACTTCCGGCCCGTCCATGAACATTCTCATCAAGCTGATGTCCATTGTTTCGCTGGTAATTGCCCCTTACATCAGCGTGGGTCCTCCCGAGGCTCCGGATTCCGGGGCAAACCTGAAGAATGGAGTAAAAACAGAAATTCTGATGAAAGAGGTTGCCGCGAAAAAATAAGCAGCTGACAGACTACATTCGAGAAACCATTTCCCTGCCGGAAATGGTTTCTTGCTTTTAAAGCATCACTGCCCGGCTGCAGATCATTGCCACTGATGATCTTTCGCCTTGTTAGTTCCCGGTAATCACGCATTTTTACGGGACAGTACCCCTTACCTACTTATGACGACTGATTTTGCGATTGAACCAATAAAAACCCTGATGCGGCGGTGGCTGCGCGAACGGCTCTCCCCAAGGGGCAATGAATGGCTGAATGGAAAACTGGCCCAGCTGGCGGCTGACCCCTCAGACCGGAATCTTTTTCTTGCCTTTGGTGCCGTTCCCCGCTTTGTGGGAAAAGAGCCGCTGAGCCTGACGCCGCACGATCTGGCAGACGCGGATGGCCTCCGGAAGGGCTGGAATCCGGCCGCGTGGACAACCGACCAGGCTGCCCGGGTCCTGCTGCTGCTCTCCGTACCCCACGACCATCCAGAAAAATACCTCCGGACGCTGAACGGACTTTTTGCCGCGGCCGAGGTAAACGAACTGACCGCGCTGTACCTGAGTCTGCCCCTGCTGCCCCACCCCGAACTGCACCGGGCAAGGGCTTCGGAAGGCTTCCGCACGAACATGAACGTGGTTTTCAACGCCATTGCACTGGATAATCCTTACCCGGCCGAATACCTTGACGAGGGAGCGTGGAATCAGATGGTGCTGAAGACCATCTTCATCGGCAGTCCGCTGCACCGCATTTACGGGCTCGATCAAAGAACAAATCTCTCCCTTGCCCGTACACTGTCGGACTTTGCCCACGAAAGATGGGCAGCCGGCCGGCCGGTACCCTACGAACTGTGGCGCTGCATCGGGCCATTCATTGACGAGGGGTTTCTGCCGGACGTGGAACGGGTTTTTGATACCGGCAACGAAACCGAACAGCAGGCCATTGCCCTTGCCTGCTCCCGGAGCCGCAACAATGCTGCCTACGAACTGCTCAAACGCAGACGGCCTGACCTTGCGGAAAAAATTTCGAACGGAGAATTTACGTGGGAAAAATTAACCTAGCCCACAGTTTCAACCGTGGGCTTTACATTGATATCACCGATGGCACATTCCCTTACACAATTATGGATACACGTCATCTTCAGCACCAAAGACCGGGTACCCCTTATTGACCCAGCCATTGAGAAAAAAGTATACCAGCACCTGACCAGTCAGTTACTGGAACTGGGCTGCACTGTGAGGAGAATCAATGGCATTTCTGATCACGTTCATATTTTATTCCGGCTGAACCCCGTAAAATCCCTCGCAGATGTGGTGAAGCAAATCAAAGGCGCTACATCCCATTTCATTAATGATAAAAACCTGATTTCTCAGAAATTCAGCTGGCAAACCGGGTATGGCGCTTTCTCTGTAAGCGAATCAAATGTGAATAGGGTAGATTTATACTACGGTACATTCTGGCAAGGGACCTCACCCCCAGCCCCCTCTCCCTGGGAGAGGGGGAGCCACAGCGGCGTTTTTCTCCCCCTTTCCTTAGGAGCTATGATCAGAACATTTTTTGACCAACTGTAAATCAGATCGTTGTGACTCCCCTCTCCCATGGAGAGGGGTTGGGGGTGAGGTCCCTGAAGAGGCAGAAACTGGTACATGTACCGTAGTATGGGTAGATTTATACATTCAAAAGCAGAAGGAACACCACCAAAAATTCACTTTCGCCCAGGAGTATGCAAAGTTTCTGGAAGTCCATGGCCTCACCGGCGAATAACCAACCATACAGCCATTTAAAATTCAGCATTCAAAATTTAAAATTTTATGAATAACCTCCTCTTCATAGATCCCCACGCCCACATGACTTCCCGTACCACCGACGACTACGAAGCCATGCGCAACGCCGGGGTGGTTGCCCTGATCGAACCGGCTTTCTGGCTGGGACAGCCCCGTACCGAACCCGGCACGTTCAAGGATTACTACAGTTCGCTGGTCGGCTGGGAACGCTTCCGGGCGGGTCAGTTCGGCATCAGACACTACTGCACCATCGGGCTCAACTCCCGGGAATCCAACAACGAGCCGCTGGCCGAACAGGTAATGGAGCTGCTCCCGCTTTTTGCCGCCAAGGAAGGCGTGGTAGGCATCGGCGAAATTGGTTACGACGACCAGACGGCCGCCGAAGACAAGTACTTCCGCCTGCAACTCGAACTGGCCAGGGAACTTGAGCTGCCCGTGCAGATCCACACGCCGCACCGCGACAAGAAACGCGGAACCTCCCGCAGCATGGACGTATGCGTGGAACACGGCATTGATCCGGGTATGGTCATCATTGACCACAACAACGAGGAAACGGTAAAGGAAGTACTGGAGCGGGGCTTCTGGGCGGCGTTTTCCATCTACCCGAAAACCAAAATGGGCAATGAACGGATGGCCCAGATCGTGCGGCAGTACGGCCCGGACCGCATCATGGTAAACAGCGCCTGCGACTGGGGCATATCCCAACCCCTCGCCGTACCCATGACCGCCGCCCTGATGCTCGAACGCGGCATTCCGGTGGAGCACATCCGCGCCGTAACCTATTCCAATGCCTTGGCCGCTTTCGGACAAAGCGGGCAGATCAGGGAAGAAGACTGGATGAACGCGATGGACGTGGACCAGCGGGAAAAGTTCAACGGCAACTCCATCCTCCGCGGGGGCCAGGAACCCAAAGTGGAGAAGCGGAACCCGAACGTGATTGAATAAGGGCCGCTGCGCTGCTCACGTTTGCTCACAGTTATTAACCGGAAAGGCAGCCCGGCAGAAAGGTGAGAGCAGAAAAGTTTCCGGCCGCCGGGCTGCACCTTATGTCTTGGTAAGGGTGAATGACGGTTAAGGGGCCTGATCATACAGCTTCAGGGCCAGTGCACCGTGGGTGACGGCAGCACCCGCCCGCAAAGCAGCTGCAATCATCGCCGTTTCGGCAATTTCTTCCCGGCTTGCCCCTGATTTCCTAGCTTTGCCGGTGTGGATTTCGATGCAGTACGGGCATTGGGTGATAAAGCCAACGGCAAAATAGAACGTACACAGAATGATCACAAAAACACTGAAGGCTAATTCCGCCCGGCCATTACACCTCCATCCACGTCCCAAATGGCTCCCGTTACCCAGGAAGCTTTCTCCGAGAGCAGAAACAGGATGGCTTCCGAAACTTCAATGGACTGGCCAATCCGGCCCAGGGGATGAAAGGCGTTGAAGCCTTGCAGCACCTGGTGTACCTGTGCGGACTCAATGAAAGCTTCGTAAATCGGCGTTTCCACCACCGCCGGCGAAACGGCGTTCACCCGGATGTTGTGGTCAGCCAGTTCCATGGCCAGGTGCTGGGTGAAGGCATGTAAACCCGCCTTGGCCATAGAGTAAGCCGATGAGGGCGTAGCTTTCACCGCCTGCCGGGCCCACATGGAGCCTACGTTCACAATAGCTCCTTCTTTCGCGGCCACCATGCCTTTGGCTACGGCTTGCGTAAGCAGGAAAGTAGCCCGGTTGAGTTCCAGGTAAGCGTCATAGTCCTCCCCGGTATGCTCCAGGAATGATTTGGGCTTAAAGACCCCGGCAGCATTGACCAGGTAGTGGAAGCGTTCCCCCGTCTGGAGGCGCTTGGCCAGGGTTTGTACTTCCTGCCGGTCGCAGAGATTGGCTTGCATACCGGTCGCATCCCCGTAAGCCTGCAGTTCTCCTACTGCTGCCGAGAGCCTGGCCTGGCGGTTGCCGATAATTGTTACCTTTGCTCCCTCCCGCAGGAGCAATTGGGCAGTGGCTTTGCCAATACCACTGGAGCCCCCTACCACGAGAGCCGCTTTTCCGCTGAATGTTTGTCCCATACGAATCAATAACGTTTATTGGTTAGTTACGGCACAATGATAAAGGACCTGAAAATGAGGTGCAAGTACGCATGAAGCGCTTGCTATGACGGGTTTTTCCGTCAATTGCGACGCTCAGCGAGTTACAGGAAAAGAAATTTTAAAGATATACTTAACCGGTTTATGTCAACTTATGGTACCCAGGAAATACGTATTGGACGGAATCAGTAACGACAACTGCCCTACCCGGCTGATCCTTTCGCTGCTGGAAGGAAAGTGGAAGATACTGATCCTCTACCACCTGTTCAACGGAGAAAAAAGGCCCAGTGAACTTGAACGCAACATTTCCGATGCTTCCCGGCAGGTGCTCACCAGCCAGCTCCGGGAACTTGAAACGGATGGCCTCATTGAGAAGACCATTTATGCCGAAGTTCCGCCCCGGGTGGAGTATAGCCTAACCCCTTTTGGCTGGCGCCTGGAGCCGCTGCTGGACTTGCTCTTTGAGCTGGGCCATGAGCACGCCCGGCAGATCAGAGCCAACCAGCAGATGGCCCAGACTAAATGTGGAAAAATGAACGGCGCTTCGTGAGAAGTAACAGTCAGCGTTACAACAGTTGTAAAAATGTGTCTTGTCCGGCTATAGCTTTACAATGAAGGCCCCTTTTCTGAGACGCCCCCGGCCAGATACACAAAGAGGGAATTATCCTCCATCCTCCGCGGGGGCCAGGAACCCAAAATGGAGAAGCGGAACCCGAATATAATTGAGTAGGTCTGTGGAGAGCACCCGAATACTTTGCGGCCTTATAGTATTCAATAGTATTCAATCGGAAAAAATCAGACTGAAAATGGAACAATTTCCCCGGATAGAAACGGAAAGACTTATTTTAACGGAACTGACAGCCGGCGATATACCACAAATCGTAAAATACGCCGCAAACAGGCGCATATCGGATTATACCCTGAATCTTCCTTTCCCGTATACCGAAAAAGACGCTGTCTACTGGATAAATCTGTCCAATCAGGGTTTTAAAAATGGAACGCATCTTATTTTCGGAATCAGGTTAAAAACCGAAAACCAATTGACTGGTGGTATTGGGTTGACAATCGAACAAAGATTCAACAGAGCAGAAATCGGATACTGGATCGGGGAGCCATTCTGGAACAAAGGCTTCGTAAGCGAGGCAACCCGGGCAATTATACAATTCAGTTTCGACAAGCTTGCGCTGAACAAGGTTACTTCCTCTCATTTTGAGAAAAATCCGGCATCAGGAAAAGTGATGGTCAAAAGCGGAATGATTAAAGAAGGTGAACTGAAGGAGCATATCCGGAAGGATTCGGTTTACCATTCTTTGGTCGTGTATGGCTTGACAAAAAGTGATTACGGGAAGAATCTGGTCTAATCCCCTTCCGGTGTCCCCCAATGCTCCGGAGCAGGATGCACCCGTTCCGTATCTCCTGCGAAACTTTACCTGATTCAAGCCTCCACGCCTGGATCAGTCACCCCTTAACAGTTCTGTACTTACCACTAATCACTTGCCCCTTACGACTCTGGACTTACATCTTTTCGGGCAGGCACCAGCAGAGGCAGGCACCTGGGCCTGCCTCTGCGATCACACGGTACAGCCGCCATGCATTGCGGCTCTGCGTGGTACAGACGCCATGCATGGCGTCTTACCACTTATGACTTACCACTTGTGACTTACCACTGCTAAATCAGCTTGTCACGCGCAGGGCCTTTTCGATGGCTTCGGCCTTGGAATGCACCTCCAGCTTGAAGTAGATGTTCTTGATGTGGGTGCGCACGGTCTCCTTGTCAATGAACAGCTCAGAGGCAATGGAAGAGTAGCTCTTGCCCCTTGCCAGATGCTCGAGCACCTCGGTTTCCCGTGCCGTGAGCGGGGAGTTGCGGTTCTTCTGGAAACTCTGCACCACCATGCGGGCAATGGAAGTGCTCATCGGGGCGCCTCCTTCCTGAATGTCTCTTATGGCCTCCAGCAGCCTTGCCGGCTGCATGTTCTTGGTCAGATAACCACCCGCTCCCGCGCAGAGGGCCTCAAACACCAGCCCCGGCTGATCGTAGACGGAGACCACGATCACGTTGGTTCCGGGCCGGGCCTTCTTGATTTTTTCAATGCAGGCAATGCCGCCCATGCCCGGCAGCTCGATGTCCATGAGCACCACCTCCGGCTGGTCCTCTTCCAGCTGGCGGAGGGCCTCTTCGCAGGAGGCGTAAGAGCCCACCACCCGGTAGCCGTAGGTGGAGGAAATCAGCAAAGAAAATCCCTCCCGGATCAGCTTGTCGTCTTCGACGATTACGATCCGGATCAATGAGTTTATGGACATGAATGGGAGGCCGGTCTAAGGAATTGAACGCTGGCAAGATATATTAAAATGCCGCCGGGCGGAATCACCCAATTTGCGTGATTCCGCAGGCCTGTTCTGAAAATCAGCAGGAATTCAGGTGAAACTACCGAATAAAAATAGTCCTCCGGCGGCTTTGGAAAACGGTTATTTTTACTGACAATCAATGCTTTGAACCATACACAATCAAAGGCTGCATAAGTTCGGGGTAATAGACCATGCTCACCAGCCAGCCTTCCCGCACAAAATACAGGTACGTAAACCGTTCGTCGACGTGAAAAGGCAGCCGGAAAGCAATGAATACCTGCGCCGCCCACAGGAGCAGCCACAAAGCTAAAAAGGGACGCACGAATAAATCTGCGGCGCTCCGGATGGCACCTGCCAGCTGCCCCGTCTTTTGCCATAACACCACGGTCAGCGCAGCGGCCATCCCTGCGGCAAAGGTGACCAGTATCCGGATCAGAAAGAACCGCTCCGGCAGAAGCAGGAGGCGGATTTGGGGAAGCTTGCCGGGATGGCGGGTGGCAGTGGCCAGTCCCTGAACAAAGCTTTCGTAATCCGCAAGCCACGTATACAGGCAGGCAACGGCCAGTATACCCGTCACGAGCAGAAAAAAAAGCCGGAAGAGAAGCGGAGCCGGGAACAAGTGCTAATTTTAAGGACCATCTGCCGGAACGGATTTCCCGCAGAAACTAAAATTACAATTTTATACCTTCAGCCTTTACCCCTCAGACTTGAAGCGGATTATTATTTTTCTCATGCTGGCCGGCGTAACCGTGCCCTTCGTGCTGCTCAACGACCTGTACCCGTTTTTCCGGTTCGGGATGTTTGCCGAGCCCGTGGCGCGTGCCGTGCAGACGGAAAATTTCCTGCTCGGCTACACGGATGTCAGCGGCAAGACCCACTTCGTTCAACCCGCCGGAGTGGGCCTGCGTAGCCTGCCCTACCTGATGCGCAACTACTATTACCGCGGCGAAGCGGAAACTTTCCTGCGCAATATTCACCGCCTGCACCCGAAAAAGAATCAGATTGCCGGCTGGCAGTTGTTGCGCGTAACCAGCCCGACCGAAGTTTACCGGCCCGATACCGTGCTGGCTGGACGGTATCCCATCTCCCGCTAATCCCTCTGCATGCGAAAAGGAATTCCTCTTCTCTGGCTGGTGGCACTTATCACCCTGCTGGCGGTCTACCTGATCTGGGGACGGTCACTGGCACAGGCGGCGGTGGAGGGCACGGCACCGGAGTGGTTCCGCGGGCTGGTGCGTATTTTTTACCCGCGGCTGGCAGTGGAAAAACACCGCTTCGAAGCTTCCTTTTTTCTGCGGAAAGCGGATCAGGTGGTACTGCGGTTTGCGCTGGTGAATCTGGTGCTGCTGGTGGGATTGTACCTGTACCGGCAAAAATCCGGATTCCGGGAGTATCTGCACCACTTCTGGAACCGGCCCGTTCCGGCGGAGAGGATTCCGGCCCTGCGGGTGCTGTTTTTTGCCTTTCTGATCTTCTTCAGCTACGAGTGGTACCGTGATCTGATTGCCCTGCACCGGGCCGTTGCCTTCTACAAGCCGCTGCCCCTGCTCCGGCTGCTGCATCTGGATTTTCCGGCGCCCTGGCTGCTGGCCGTGCTGTGCGGTTTGCTGCTGCTAAGCTGCGTTACTGCCCTGTTTAACCTGAAGCCGGTGCTGTCATCGGCGGTGGCGGCGGCACTTTTTGTGCTGCTGCAAGCCTTTTTGTTCAGCTTCGAAAAGATGGACCACACCTTTGCCCTGCTCACCTACGCGGCCATGCTCATGCCCTTCCTGCTGGCGGAGCACCGGAAGGCAATCAGGGCCGGAAAAACGTTTCTGAACGGCTGGCCGCTGTGGCTGACCGGGCTGGTGACCGGCATCGTTTACCTGCAGACGGGGCTGGAAAAACTGCTCATCGGCGGACCGGAATGGCTGTCGCCGGAAACGTTCCGGAATTACGTGTACCTGCACCAGGCACCACTGGGCCTTTGGGCCGCCCGGTCTGCCTTTCTGTCCGCGATGCTGCCCCTGCTGGCGCTGGTATTTGAACTTGGGTTTATTGCAATCGTATTCCGCCCGAAGCTGGCGTGGGTGTTTCTGCCGGCGGGGGTATTGTTCCACGCAGGTACCTACCTCCTGCTGGGCGTCGGCTGGTACTTCAACGGCTGGATTGCCACCTACATTTTTTTCATTCCATGGGAAAGGATGGGAGGAAAATGCTGGATTTTGAATTTCAAATTTTGAATGGTTCAGGAAAAAGTCATCAGTCCGTTTCCCTATCCATTCAAAATTTACAATTCAACATTTCCCTCCTCCCCCTCAGGCCACCACATTCACCAGCGTGCCTATCGGGTCAATGGTGATGCGGACTTCGTCGCCACTGCGGAGGGTGAAGTCGTTGGGGGGCACAATGCCGGTGCCGGTCATCAGGTAGCAGCCGGCGGGGAAACTCATTTCCCGGAAGAGATAACCTGCCAGTTCGTCAAACTTCCGCTTGATCTGCGTAACGGCGGTTTCCCCGGAAAAGGCGGTTGCACCGTCGCGGACTATTTCCAGCCGGATGGGCGTTTCGGCGGGCAGCGGTTCTTTGGGCACGTACAGGCACGGTCCGACCGCCGCGGCACCGTCGTACACCTTGGCCTGCGGCAGGTAGAGCGGATTTTCGCCTTCAATGTCTCTGGAACTCATGTCGTTGCCAACCGTGTAGCCGGCCACCTTGCCGGCCTTGTTGATAAAAAGCGTCAGTTCGGGCTCGGGCACGTTCCAGGCCGAGTCGCGGCGGATGCGCACTTTGCCGCCCGTACCCACCACCTTGCCGGGAGATGATTTGAAGAACAACTCGGGCCGTTCGGCATCGTACACCCGGTCGTAGAAAGTGCCGCCGCCGGAGTCCTGCGATTCTTCCATGCGGGCCACCTTGCTGCGGAAGTAAGTGACGCCGGCCGCCCAGACTTCCTGATTCACCAGCGGTGGCAGCATCAGACCGGCATCCGCCATCTGGCTTTCGTCCAGTACCGGCGTGTCGCAGATGATCCGCGAGAGATACTGGTACAGATCATCCCGGTTGACGAGGGCATCCCAGTCGGGCAGTTCGGGACGGTAAAAGACTTTGTCAAACTGGAGGGTGATTCCGTGGCGGGTGCGGTAAAGTTTCATGCGTTCTGAAATAGACGTTAGAATGGAGACAGAAGATTTGGGACAGAATCAGTTTTAGCGGGTGGCAGACATGGTAAAGTTCTGCCACACCCAGCCGACCGGTAAATTGCGTTTTCTGCCACTAAACCAGCACAATTATTGTTACTTTGTCAAGGGCTACCCGAAAATCAAAAGTAAAAACAGCAAAACAGCCCCTGTTTTCGAACCTGCCGGCCGTCTGCTGTTTTTTCTTATGTCTTTTGTCCAGCGTCTTACGTCTAACCCGAATATGCGTTTTTTCCGTCTTCTGATCCGCCTTGTTCTGTTTGCACTGCTGCTTGCCGGCGCGGTTACGCTTTATGACCACTTCCTCCGGGAGCCAGATAAAAATACCCTGGAGCCGGTCATCACCCACAACACCGTACTGCAGCAGATCACCCGGATGGGCAAACTCGAGCTGGTGAGGTACAATTTCCGCGACGTGGTGGAGTACGAAAAAGGCATGACCAGTTTTGAATCCCTGAACCAGTATCTGGACAAGGCCAGCACGGTGTTGATTATCAACGGGGAGGCCATTGGCTGCATCGACCTCACCAGAATTCAGGCCCACGACATAGTTGACGGCGATTCGGGCATGGTGGTGTACCTGCCCGAGCCGGAACTCTGCGTGTACAAGATCAACCACGAACAGTCGAAAGTGTACGACACCCGGAACACGTATTTTCAGCAGGAAGGCAAAATGGTGAACGAAGCCTACGCCGCCGCCGAGAAAAAGGTGCGGAATTCGGCGCTGGAAATGGGCATTCTCCGGCAGACGGACGAAAACGCAAGGAAGATCCTCCAGCCTTTTCTCGAAAAGATTGCCGGTAAAAAGGTGATTCTCCGCAAGCGCATGAAGGGTGATTTCCGAGAACTGGACCGGTAAAACGCGCGGTTTCCGGCTTACCCAGCCCGTTCCACTTCCGGACACGGGTCTGGCAGACACCACTTTTATTCTCTCACATTGCAGCGGAAGAATCAGTTCCCCGGAGACTTTTGGACAGGTCGGATAATTTACCTTTCTTTATACGATCCCTGTTTCTGTGGACTGTTTGGAGGCATACCTTGCTTTCATTAACTACTTTTATCACAAAACAAGCAACCGGACCAGTTCGATGTAGGGGAGATAAACGACATATGTCGTTTATACTAATGTTGGCTGTCAGCAGAAAAATAAATAACCAATGGGTGCCTTATATTTGATATTGCTGATTATAGTATTAGTTGGGAGTGGAATTACTGTTGCCATTTCTTATGGAATTTTCAGATTTATCAGCAGGAAGAATTTTGATAAAAGATTAAGATTACTTGCATTGCCTATTTTGTTTATACAGCTTTCTATCCTACTGAAGAATTTTACAGAGAGGATTTTGGGCCAGGAATGGTATTTTATAAATGCAGAAATCGAATACAAATGGGCCAGCTATCCCGACCAGTTCGGCGATTATAGCTCGAATCTCAATAGTAAAAGCCGATAAAGCCTTTTACACCCAATTCCTCAACGATATACAAAACCCGGAGAAGAAGAGAAGAAGATATGGGCTTAATGGAATATGACCGGATAAAAAATCGGTTGGAAGACAGAAAATTGAGCAGGAATACAGCGTAACAAAAAGTGGAGGGTTGGTATATTATGGGATTTCTATCTGACAAAAAAACAATGATTGTACAACGTGTAAGTTGGTAGAAAAAAACAAAAAGGCCGAACAGCCAACACCGCTCACACCGACCACCGGGCCGCCAAAGCTAAGGCAAACGCTTGAGGCCACGGCGTCGGGTTCTTGATCCGTTATAGGCCAGCAGGAGTAAAATGGCTAAAGCGCAACGAAACGTGCCTATAACACTGTCCAACCGGGCCGCCGACCCACAGGCGAACAGACGCGGCCTTTGCAGCGGGTGGCCTTGGTCCGTTAGCACATATTGAAATGAAAATAATAGCTCAATTTTTGCTTGTCCTGTTGCTTCTTGCAAGTTGTACTGAAGAGTTTAAATCAGTTGATCCGGAAGCATTTAATAACAAGGTTGCAGAACGAACAGACATTGAAACTCCGGAAGAGTTAATCACTATTTATTACAATTATCCGCCCGATGAAGGTAAGCCTGATTTGTCAATCAACTCGCAGAAATTGAATGACAATGAGTTTGAGATCACCTTAATTCACGATGGGCAACAAGATGACGCTCAGCAAGCAGAAAAGGTAGTCATGCGTGCAGTGAAGAGTGATAATAAATGGACGGTACGCGAAATCAAAAGAAATTGGAAATGCTATTCCGGAAGAGGACACACCAGTTGGGGGATAGGATATTGTGGATAAATGAAAGAGGAATAACATGTGCTAACACCAGCCAAACGCCTTCCAGCGGCCCGCCCAACCGCATAGCCATAGGTGTGAGGCACGCCGTCGGGTGGCTTCGATCCGTTATATGCCAGCAGGAGTAAAAAAGAGGCTAAAGCTCATTGCCAACGCACGAAGATGGGCCAGGCCTATAACACCGTCCACGCCGCCACTGGGCCGTTGACCCACAGGCGAACAGACGGTCCCTTGCGGCGGGTGGCCTTGAACCGTTATATGCCAGCATGAGGAAAATTGAGGCTAAAGCTCATTGCTGACGCACGGAACCGGGCCAAGCATATAACACCGTGCAGCCGCCAACCGGGCCGCTTCTCCGCAAAGCAGATGCTTTTGGCCACGGTCTAACGGCTGCACCTGATCCGTTAGGCAACATCAAAGATGAGAATAGAAGAAGCGATACAAATACTTAAGGACAATGCAAAGGCTGAAAATGACAGCGGTTTCTTAAATTGCATTCATGAACGAAGAGAGTTCGATAAAGAAAAGTTTTGGGGTTTATATAACGCCATTAGATTGGCCTGACATATGACTGCTCAGGAAGAGAAGCTTTCTAGAGAGTTGACAGAATATATTGTTAAAACCTATACTTGGCTATTACAATGTATAAGTTACCATTTTGACAATGCGGATGAATATAAGCTTAAAGAACTGCCCAAAGATTTCAACCAATACTTAGGTAGAATTAGACTTGCAGTTGATGCATACGTTACAGGGAATACAATCAATGATGAACTCGAAGCCTATGAGAATGGGGAATTGTCAAATCAGATACCAATAAGAATAAAGGAGTAATAACGTTGCCTAACACCGCCTACTCCAATCACCGGCCCGCCACCGCATTGCCTCAGCGGGCACGGCGCTGGGTAGGCTTGATTCGTTAGGTGCCAGCCGATGACAAACAATGGGACTTGATATTACGCTAGTCAAAATTGTTGACAAGGAAGTGAATGAATATTGTTGGTTGATAGTTTCAGAGTCTCCTGAACTGCTGCCATTGTTTTCACACTTAATTCGGGTGAAGCACTTCAGCTATCCCGACGAAGAATATGACGAGGAAGTATTCTACTACGAAACTATATCCTATCAAAGAAAAGGCGTAAATGGAAGTTTCTATCAGGATTTTGAAAATGATAAATGTTTGGTTGATAAGGCCGAGGTTGAAAAGATGTGGCAATACGTGGTAGAAGAACGCAAACAAAACTTTAAAATTGAATTCGTTGACCGGTTCATAAACGGAGAAACAATAGTAATTGTAAGTTGGTAAAGATAAAACAGAAAGGCCGGGCACCTAACACCGCGCAAAATCCGCCAACTGGGGCTGCCTCACCGCAATGCCTTAGCTCAACGCCCACAGCATGCGGTTGCGCTTGGTTCGTTGGCCCGGCATAGAGAAAAAACAGCTTTGGCGCAGGGGAATCAGCCGCTGGCAGACACAATAAAAAGGAAAAGGAGTTAAGCAGGTCCTGTCCGAAGGAACAGGATACGCTGAGCCGAGGCTGGCCGGACAAAGCCGCCTTTGGCAAAGGCCGGACGAAAGCGAAGCGTACGGTTGCTTGCAAAGCAACACCTGCTTAACGATTGAGGTTTGATATTTATTGTGTCGCCAGCGGCTGAAAGAAAGGCCACCGCGCTCAAAAGAAAGAAGGGGAAGCGGCTGGCTTGCGTCGTCTCCCGAGACTGAAACGACACAAGCCAAAGATGGAATTGAAACTAAACGCCGGGCAACAACGTGCACCCGTCACCGGGGCCATATCGCGCAGGGCCACTTCATGAGGCCACCGGCCGGGTGCACTGTTTCCGTTAACGGGCACCGAAAAATGAAAACAATACTGACACTAATTTTGGTATCTGCACTGGTAAAGTTGCTCTTCCAGGCAGGAAAAGGATGGAAATGCCGCAACAACGGTTGGCAGCAAGACTACCATTAAAAAGACTAGTTGGATAGATTTTGACTACCAGCAGGCCAAGGCTTATGTCACCCATACGGCTTGGCCGGAGGGCGCGTATTTGAGATTGTGAATAAAGGCAAACTCATTGCTGAAGTATATGATACAGCAGGCGTCAGACTGAGTCCGGAGCAGGTGCAGCGGCTGGATAAGATTCTTTTGCAACCTGACGGAGATGTGGCATTTTCTGATTGTTTTACTCCCCGCCATGGCATTGTGTTCTGGGATAAAGCTAACAAACCCGTAGCCCATATTTCCGTTTGCTTTGAGTGCAATCAACTGAAAGCTACTCCGGAACTAATTAAATATGACTTAACAGAGATAAAGCAACTGTTTCTGGAATTGAGAATACCTGTTTTTGAGGACCCCACTAAGCACGAAGCTTATTTTAAAGAATAAGGAGTAAGGATGCCCGCTAACACCAGCCATTACATTCACCGGGCCGCTCCAGCGCATTTCCAACCAGGAGGCCACGGCGCTGTATGGCTTCGCTCCGTTGTAGGCAACCGAAACAATAAAACGATTGGCGATTGGCATCGTAATGCGGGCAAGGCAAACCAGGCCAGAGCCAAACGAACAAAATGAACGGCTGCCTGGCCAGATGAAGCCGAAAGCAAGTAGCATTGCCGGCAGTCAACAGCCGAATCATAAAGACGTTTGGCGAAGGGAACGCAGGCCGAAAGGATACGGCGAAAGCCGTGCCCTAACGAATGAAATGAAAAAGAATGAAGTGAAAGGGTATGCCTACAACACCAGCCACTCCGACAACCGGGCCGCCGACCCCAGCCAAGCGCAGAGCCGACGCTAAGAAGGCCCAGCTTCGAGCCGCGGTGTGCGGGTGGCCTTGATTCGTTGGCCCGGCATAGAGAAAAAAACAGCTTTGGCGCAGGGGGAATCAGCCGCTGGCAGACACAATAAAAGGAAAGGAGTTAAGCAGGTCCTGTCCGAAGGAACAGGATACGCTGAGCCAGGCTGGCCGGACAAAGCCGCCTTTGGCAAAGGCCGGACGAAAGCGAAGCGTACAGTTGCTTGCAAAGCAACACCTGCTTAACGATTGAGGTTTGATATTTATTGTGTCTGCCAGCGGCTGAAAGAAAGGCCACCGCGCTCAAAAGAAAGAAGGGGAAGCGGCTGGCTTGCGTCGTCCCGAGACTGAAACGACACAAGCCAAAGATGGAATTGAAACTAAACGCCGGGCAACAGCATGCACCCGTCACGGGGCCGCTATCGCGCAGGGCCACTTCATGAGGCCACCGGCCGGGTGCACTGTTTCCGTTAGGCGTAATCGAAGACAAAAATGAACATCATTCATAACAGAGATAAGTGGTATAATATTATCATTTGGTGGGAGATTAGGCGTATTCTCTTCAATGTGGCAGTGATTCTTGGGATGTTACTTAGTATTGGCTTAATGTCGGTTTTGGTGGACGATTTAAAGCCGGGTGAAGATTTGTACGAGCCCATTCTAATTCCCATTTTTCTATTCCTCGTTAATATCTGTTATACGCCGGGCTGGATTACACTTGCTGCTTAGATTTTCAGGAGTCAAGCAAGGGGATGAGATAGCATCGTTTGGATTTAAGATTGGATTAGGCTTTACGCTATTCATTGTATTTATGCCTGCACTGATACACTTTGTCAAATGGATAATTAGATGAAAAGAATACGCCTAACACCAAGCACCAACGGTCAGCAGGCCGCCTCACCGCAGACCCAAACAGGAGGCGCATGCCGCCGTGTGCTTTCGCTCCGTTATGGGCAATTGAAAATGAAAAGAACAGCATTGAATATAGTCTTGTTTTGTACACTCTTATCAGGATGTACACCTAGAATTCTCCAATGCTACCTGAAGTTTGATGGTGTCAATAAAACGTTTGAGTTTGCTTATTCTAAGCAGGAGTTGAAAAAACGAATCATCCAAACTTATACTTATAACGAAAGCCTTCTGCTGCTGAATTTAGGTAAGACGCCTATTGAGAACGCAGCCGTAAATACTGAGTATAGGAGAAGCACTGATGTGTGGCTTGATAAGAATAATTGGGACAGGTTTAAATCAGAAATAAGTGACAAAACTACTGATACGCTCAATGTCATAATTGGAAAACACCATAGTAGAAGAACGATTGATTTAGTGGTAGTTATCAGTGGGGATGAGAACAAATCTTGGTTGACTTTACAAAGCTTTAGTTACAAGAGGGCCAGAAAATGTCAAAAAGATGAGAACTACTACAGGATGAGTCTTACTATTCAGATACAGAAGAAATTCATTGACAAATTGAAATAAAAGAACATGCCCATAACACCAAGCAGACCTTCCACCGGCCTTCTGACGCGCAGAGCCAGAACTTGAAGGCACGGCGTCGGCTGCTCATGTTTGGTTGTATGCCAGCGGAAAAAAACAGACGTTTGGCGAGGGGAAACGAAAGCAGGCGAGATTCAGTCTTGTGCGGGCCCGGACGAGAAGATAAACGGTGCCGTGCCGGAACAGATACGAAACAAGAAAAGCAGCCGAAAGTCAGCGAATGAATAAAACGGCTGCGGGTGGAAACTGAGACTGAAAAGTTGATCAAAGCGGAAATCAGCGAACAGATAAAAAGACGTTTGGCGAAGGGAAAAAGCACTGTGAAGAGACGACGGAATCCTTAACCGGACGAAGGAAAAAATAAAATAGAAAAGGCCGGGCATACAACACCGCACCCAACGACAACCGGGCTCCTCCCCGCAGAGCCAGCCCAACATCGCCACGGTTGCGTGGGTGCCTGATGCGTTGGTTGCCATTGGGCCGGAGAAAGGATCGGGAAATGGCTTATCCGTTCTGAGCGAAAAGACTCTTGCCAAAGAGTCTGGGGCGACCGGGCGAGCCGAAGCGGCAAAACCGCTTTTGCCGGCTGAAGGCGAAGACCGGTCGCCGGCTTGCTTACAGAGGCGGCTTAGTGAGTAAGCAGCAAGCGTTTCGCTCAAGAACGAATAAAAGGCGAGATTTATTGTGCAGCCCGATCAGGGGCCAGTGCTTTTTTCTCCGGCCCGTCTCTGGCAGAGTGGTATATTAAGGTATAGGGTGCCAGAGACTCTTTTTCCTTCTTTTTAAGGGGTTGCTGCGGATATTTGCTGCCTATACCGTCAACAACCCCCGCACTGAGGCTGTAGCGCAGGGCTTACCCACTGGGGCTAAAGCTGGAAAAAAGAAGGAAAAACAACAGGCAACCAACAAGCCGCTAAAAGACAACCGGGATGCCATAGCGCAGAGCCCTTTCATGAATCCACGGCTGCTTCTAGCGGCCGCTCTATTATAGGCCAGCAGGAGTAAAATGAGGCTAAAGCGCATTGCCGACGCACGAAACGTGGGCCAGGCCTATAACACTGTCCACGCCGCCACTGGGCCGCCGACCCACAGGCGAACAGACGGTCCCTTGCGGCGGGTGGCCTTGATTCGTTATAGCCAATCGAAAGAATGAAGCCAATAGTGACCATACTGCTGTTGATACTGTATGTTCCTTGCTTTAGCCAAGGAACAAATAGCACTTGGGGAAAGCTTGAAGGCATCTTTCGGACTGCTGATTCGGTAATGGTGGTAAGTCATCTGGCTACAGCTGGCGTAGAAATATATGATGATAAAACGGGTCAGTATGGTGAACCTGAACCGTTAGTGGTTAAAGGCAAACTAAACAAGGGTATCATCAAAAAGTCATTTCAAGTTGAACAGCCGAAGTTGGACACCTTAATCAGCATTCTAAGCAGCCCTAATAGCAGTAGGTCGATACCCGGAAGTCGTTGCTTCATTCCTCACCACGCTATTGTGCTCTACCACCACAGTAAGTTGTCCTATATTGACATTTGCTTTAGTTGTTACGGCTTCCAGACACCAATTAAAGCCATTCAGGATAGCTGGGATGCTGCCAAGTGGATAGCATTAGAGAAGTTCTTCTTGGGTTACGATTTACAGATGGAATGAAGAATGAATAAACCAACTGGCTATAACATTAGCTACAACCGGCCAGCGGCCCGCCCCACCGCGTAGCCCAGGCATGAGGGCACGCAGTCGGGTAGCCATGATACGTTATGCTTTATTAAAAAGAAATATATGAATCTGCTGAAAGAAAACTACTCAGACTATAAAGAACGCTTACCCAAAAAGGGAAAACAGGTTATCGGCCAATACGAGCAGAAGTGGATTGTAGTATATCAAGCATTCAATCCGTTGATAACTGAGTATGCAGTAAGACACCAGAAATTCGGTGGTGACAATTACAGCTTCAACCGAATGAGTTGGATTAAACCTAATTTCCTGTGGATGATGTACCGGGCTGGGTGGGCCAGTAAACCGAATCAGGAACGCATTGTTGCTCTTTGGGTGGACAAAGAAAAGTTTGAATACATTCTCAGTCAGGCAGTTCATTCAACCTATATCGAGGAAATATATCAGACGGAGGAAAATTGGAAGCAGGCACTTGCAGAATCAGAAGTGCGCCTACAGTGGGACCCGGACCATGACCCCTATGGCAATAAGCTAGAAAGGAAAGCCATTCAGATTGGTATGCGTGGAAACATACTTAGGCAATTCGCCACCCAATGGCTTGGCAAGATTGAAGACATTACTGATTGGGTGAAGCAAGAAGGGGAGAAAGTAGCAGCCCGACAGATTGAAAATTTAATGGTTGCTTACGAGCAGATTTATCCACTTGATAATGATGATATTGCCCGAAAAATTGGAATCAAAACAGAAACAGAAAGAAACGAAGCATAACACCAAGCAGACCTTCCATCGGCCTTCTGACGCGCAAATCAAAGCATGAAGGCACGGCGTCGGCTGCTCATGTTCCGTTACCCGCAATTGAACTCATGAAAAAAGAGTATACCATAGAGGCTGAAAAAGTGGCTAAAGCGATAGACATTGCAATTGAATCGTTGATAAATCATCCACCAATTGGTTTCAAAGAATCTGATGTAAGTCAATTCGTTAAAGTTTATAAAGAATACAAGGAAGATGCATTGAATCCCTTACCTCAATTCAGAAAGCTAGCATCTTTGAAATATATTATAAATGATATTTTGACTTTCTTTCAGGAGACACAAGGAGAAGCAGTTGAAAGCTTTTGGAAGAGAGTCAACGAAGAGGATCTAGGTTTTAAAAGGGAAGATAAGTTGCGTAAGATACTTGACAGAGGAAAAATCAGAGGACAAATAGAATATGACTTAGCTGTTGACTTGATTGTTGCTGCTGAACAAGAAGGAAGAATAACAAAAGAAGATGCCAATCGCCTTAGTGAAATGATTGGCAAGTATGAACTTAAACAAAAATGAAATAAGAAATGCGGGTAACATTAAGCAAGCCGACCAGCACGCCGCCAAACCGCAGAGCCAAAAGCAGGAGGCGATGCCGTCGGTTGCTCATGTTCCGTTGGCCCGGCATAGAGAAAAAACAGCTTTGGCGCAGGGGAATCAGCCGCTGGCAGACACAATAAAAGGAAAAGGAGTTAAGCAGGTCCTGTCCGAAGGAACAGGATACGCTGAGCCGAGGCTGGCCGGACAAAGCCGCCTTTGGCAAAGGCCGGACGAAAGCGAAGCGTACGGTTGCTTGCAAAGCAACACCTGCTTAACGATTGAGGTTTGATATTTATTGTGTCTGCCAGCGGCTGAAAGAAAGGCCACCGCGCTCAAAAGAAAGAAGGGGAAGCGGCTGGCTTGCGTCGTCTCCGAGACTGAAACGACACAAGCCAAAGATGGAATTGAAACTAAACGCCGGGCAACAACGTGCACCCGTCACGGGGCCGCTATCGCGCAGGGCCACTTCATGAGGCCACCGGCCGGGTGCACTGTTTCCGTTGGCTGTCAGCAGAAAAATAAATAACCAATGGGTGCCTTATATTTGATATTGCTGATTATAGTATTAGTTGGGATTGGAATTACTGTTGCCATTTCTTATGGAATTTTCAGATTTATCAGCAGGAAGAATTTTGATAAAAGATTAAGATTACTTGCCTTAATCCCATTGTTGATAGTCGGCTATTTTGTTTATACAGCTTTCTATCCTACTGAAGAATTTTACAGAGAGGATTTTCAGGAGGCAACCGGAATGGTATTTCCAGTAAATGCAGAAATCGAATACAAAATGGGCCAGCTATCCCGACCAGTTCGGCGATTATAGCTCAATCTCAATAGTAAAAGCCGATAAAGCCTTTTACACCCAATTACTCCATAAACTTCCTCAACAAGGATATACAAAACCCGGAGAAGAAGAGAAGAAGATATGGGCTTAATGGAATATGACCGGATAAAAAATCGGTTGGAAGACAGAAAAATTGAGCAGGAATACAGCGTAACAAAAAGTGGAGGGTTGGTATATTATGTGGGATTTCTATCTGACAAAAAAACAATGATTGTACAACGTGTAAGTTGGTAGAAAAAACAAAAGGCCGAACAGCCAACACCGCTCACACCGACCACCGGGCCGCCAAAGCTTAAGGCAAACGCTTGAGGCCACGGCGTCGGGTGTTCTTGATCCGTTATGGGTAACCGAAGAAAAACACGTTTGGCGATTGGAAACGTAAGTCCGGAAATGCAAAGCAGTCCGAGCCGAATCGAACAGAATGAACGGCTGCCTGGCCAGACAAGTCCGAAACCGGTTTACAAAGCTGTCAGTCAATGAATGAATAAAAAACAGACGTTTGGCGACCGGAAGCAACGGCGTGAAGAGACGGCGAAAGCCGACAGTCAACGAATGAATGATAAAAGGAAAGGGTTTACCCATAACACCAAGCAAGCCGACAACCGGGCCGCCAGCCCTGGCCTAAGCGCAGAGCCGACGCTAAAGAACCTCAGCTTCGAGCACCGGTGTGCGGGTGCACTGTTTCCGTTAGGCAACATCAAAGATGAGAATAGAAGAAGCGATACAAATACTTAAGGACAATGCAAAGGCTGAAAATGACAGTTTCTTAAATTGCATTCATGAACGAAGAGAGTTCGATAAAGAAAAGTTTTGGGGTTTATATAACGCCATTAGATTGGCCGGACATATGACTGCTCAGGAAGAGAAGCTTTCTAGAGAGTTGACAGAACATATTGTTAAAACCTATACTTGGCTATTACAATGTATAAGTTACCATTTTGACAATGCGGATGAATATAAGCTTAAAGAACTGCCCAAAGATTTCAACCAATACTTAGGTAGAATTAGACTTGCAGTTGATGCATACGTTACAGGGAATACAATCAATGATGAACTCGAAGCCTATGAGAATGGGGAATTGTCAAATCAGATACCAATAAGAATAAAGGAGTAATAACGTTGCCTAACACCGCCTACTCCAATCACCGGCCCGCCCCACCGCATTGCCTCAGCAGGAGGGCACGGCGCTGGGTAGGCTTGATTCGTTATGGCGCATTTAATTAAAAACTTAAGGTAAAAAACAAACCTGATGAAAAGTATCCTCCTGATAAATTTACTGTTTGTATTCATTCTCACGGTGAAGGCTCAACAAAAAGGGCTCCACAACCCCAAAGGAGAATATCCACTACATTGATTCTCTCGCCTCAGGTATAGGCAGTATTCCAGAAGAGTTAATAAAGATTGCTGAGAACTATTACATAATTGCTCCCGGAGGTTTAGCCGGCAATATAGGCGTATTTGTAGGAGAGACGGGGAGTATATCTGGTGGATGACCAGTGGGCAGCCTTATCAGAAAGAATCAAGCAGATGCTACAAACGATTACCCCTAAACCTATCAAAGCTATCATTAATACCCATTATCATTTTGACCATACCAATGGCAACCTTGCTTTTGGAGCAGAAAATATCCCCATTATTGCTCATGCAAATACCCGCCTTCGTATGGCAGAGAAACAAGTGATTCGAAGCCACGACTACGAAGTGCAGCAGCCTTATCCTGCTCATGCTTTACCCTCTGTTACCTTTACCGAACAAGCTCAGTTTTATGAAGGAGGAAACAATTGAATTGGTATACTTCAAAAATGCGCATACGGATGGAGATGCGATAGTGCATTTCAAGAAGGCCGATATTTATCATACCGGGGATATTTTTGTTACCTACGGCTTACCTGTCATTGATGAGGATACAGGGGGGAATATTTATGCCATGATTGAAGCAATAGATACATTGCTCGCCCATGCAGATGATAAGACTCGGTTTATTCCCGGACATGGGCCCCTTTGTTCCAAGAAAGAAGTACAGGCCTACCGGAATTTACTTGCTTCTATCCGGGATCAAGTAGTGCTATCAAGCAGGAAAGAAAAAGCTCTAAAAGAAATTATAAAAGAAACTAAGGCAAAGCTAGATCCCAAAATTGGAGGCATCAATCAAGAAAAGTTTATTGCTCAAGTGTATCGAATGGTGAAAAACCATGAGAAGCTTTCAACTAAATAGAAGATAAAACGAATAACGCGCCATAACATTAAGCAAGCTGGTCAGCACGCCGCCAAACCGCAGAGCTAACCCGGGAGGCGATGCCGCCGGTTGCTCATGTTCCGTTATGGGCAACAGAACAAAAAAGTGACAACCATTGCCGAAAATGGGTAAAATATTATTTCTGATCAGCGTTTTATTACCCTTCATTTCTTACGGGCAGCTTAAACCATTCCCTGGTCCGGTAAGAACCTTAACCGAGGAAGAAGAGGCCACAAGTGAGAGAAACTTTCATTGCATTCACCAGGACAAATACTCCCTCAAAGAAAGATTAGCCTTTATCCCTTTTAGTAAAGCAACTCATATCAAACTTATTTCCTTCAAGCAACCGCCTCAGGTAGTGATGGGAGGACAAGTACCTACTCGGAAAGGCTACGTAGACTACGCTAAAGCAGAACAAATCCTGACGCTTTCGGCGTCTCAAGTCGATACGCTTACCGACATCCTATACAACACGGGTTACAAGGGAATATTTCATCTGTATTCAGAAGCAAAATGCTATGAACCCCGAAACGCCATTGTGTTTGAAGATGTAAAAGGAAGAGGTTTTGCTTTTATCGAACTTTGCTTCGCTTGTGAGGGCTACCGGGTAAGTGCAAAAACCGTCAATGCTGGTGATTTTTGTGCCGAGAAGTTTGCCTTGCTTGAAGCTTTCTTTGCCCAAGCAGGCATAAAATACGGAATCAAACCCGAACTCAGCCAAGAAGAAAAACAATGAAAAGGGGTAAGTGCTGCCCATAATCGAGTAGCGAGAGGCAGGGAAAATCCCTACCCCAGCGCTCTCCCACCACTGTACGTACGGGTCACGTATACAGCGGTTCGTTCAGTTGCGGAGCCACTTTCAAGTAGTAATCGAGCAGAGATTCGTATCCCCTTTTCCTCAATCGGCTCAAAGTAATGGTGGTGACCAGAATCGGACTTTGAGCAACGGCCCAGCCTCCCATCCGGGTTCGGCTCCAGGCATAGGCTTTACCAGCAGGAACCCCTAACCGGATCAGATTCTTCCTTTTGCGGTCGGGTTTCTTCCAATCGTGCCAGATGCAGTAGCGCAGACGGTTACGCAGCCAGCTGTCTACTTCTCTAAGGCGGCTGTAGATACTGCCCATGCGGAAGTATTGGAGCCAGCCCCGTTGCACCTCTTTTAGCTCTTGGATACGCTCATCAAAAGACTTAGGGGCCGTTTTACGGGTAATTGCCTTTAGTCTTTCTTTGAGTTTATCCCAGCTCTTGTGGCTTACGGTCAGATGGTACTGGCCCCGTTTCTCCTGCTTTTGCGTCTTGGTCAGGCTGTAGCCGGGCAGTTGGAACTGTTCCGGCTTGCGGATACCGCTCTTCCCGCGGTTGATTTTCAGGCGAAGCTTTCCTTCCACAAACTCAGTAACGGCTTTAGCCGCTCTTTGGGCCAGGTAAGGCGTTTTGGCGTACAGGCTGAAATCATCGGCGAAACGAACGTAGCGCAACCGCTGCTTTTCCAGATACTGGTCCAGCTCGTGGAGCAGGATGTTGGAGAGCAGGGGCGAAAGCGGGCTGCCTTGCGGGACGCCTTTTCGGCGTCTGGTCAGTTTCCCGTTCACCAGAATCGGTGCCCGCAGCCACTTTCAGATTAACCTAAGAGTCAGCGGGCACTTCACCTTCCGGTACAGTAGTTGCAAAAGCAGGCAGTGGTCCACCTCATCAAAGAAGTTCTCCAGATCAATGTCTGCCACCGGGCAGTAGCCTTCGTTGATGAACCCTTGCGCCTTGAGAACGGCCTGTTGCGCGTTCCGGCCGGGCCGGAAACCGTAACTTCCGTCCCGGAACTCAGCTTCGAACAGGGGTGCCATCACCTGATGAACCGCCTGTTGGAGCAGCCGTTCGGTGACGGCAGGTACCCCGGGCAAACGCTTGCGGCCATTGGCTTTGGGTATTTCCACACCCCGAATGGCCTCTGGCAGGTAACTGCCGCTCCGGATCGCCTCCAGCAACCGGTCCTTGTTAGCCTCCAGATGGCGGGCCAGCCCGGTCACTTTCATGCCATCCACGCCGGCAGCGCCCTTGTTAGCGACTACTTGCCGGTAGGCGTGGTTGAGATTACGGAAATGAATTACCTTTTCAATCATTACTACTTGTAAATACTCTGTTTCGCTTAGGACAGGGCTGGCAGATGTGACTCTGAACCTCCCTGCCGAATTTGAAACAACTGCACGTTCAGTCCTTCACTGATTGGTGAGACCTCTGTTTATCTATAACAGCTC
>JAUJMU010000013.1:108732-205001 GCA_030446715.1 Cytophagales bacterium
TCTATAACAGCTCGTTTCCTCAGCTACTATGACCTCTGCTGACTTCCTGATAGTAAACTCTCAGCATCTCCCCGGGTAAGACACTTATCCTTCCGTTGATGACTGCCACATCTGCCAAGTAGCGTTTGTTGGTTGCGGGCTTTACAAAGGTGTGCTTGCTCACCCACCCTACCTGGCCTCTTATGTGGTTTCTGTTCGTCAGCTCCAACGTTTGCAGTCCGGCTTCCTTCAGACCTGCCCTTACAGACAACGCCCTTGCCGCTTGCTAATGGGCTTCACCAACTGGCCCATAAGGGACTTGCACCCTCTGGATAATTCTCATATATTCCTTCCGGAATATCGTGCCATGCCGGGCACACACCACACCCGCCGATAACCGGGCCGCTCCACCGCAATGCCAACACGTGAGGCCACGGTGTGCGGGTGGTCTTGATACGTTAGGCGAGAGCAAAAAAGAACAACGGAAAAGGCGTAACTTGTCCTGAAAAAAAGAGAAATCATTGGCTCACGATTACGACAAGATCCTCAAGGAGAACATTGCCTCTTTGCTGCTACCGCTGACAGAGAAGTACTTGGGCATCAGGATCAAAGACAGCCGGGAACTGAAAGACAAACTGCAAACCACGATAGAAAAGGAACCTGACTTTATTCGTATTGTCAGGACGGAAACCGACGAGGAATTCATTCTCCACATCGAGTTTCAGGCCCAGGATGAAGAAGGGATGGTTTACCGGTTGCAGGAATACTACGGACTACTGCGCAGAAAACATCAGTTGCCGGTAAAGCAGTTTGTTATCTATTTAGGGCAGAAACCCTCGAAGATGCAAACCCAGTTGGTACCAGAGGAGGTGTTTACCGGCTTCAGCTTAAAAAGTTTGCGAGACTATTCCTACGAGAGTCTATTGGACTCACAAATCCCCGAGGAAATCATCTTAGCGGTTCTCAGCGATTTTAAAAAGCAAAGACCAGTAGAAGTTATCCGGCAGATACTAAGCCGACTGCAAGGAATCGGAACGGATGAAATTACGTTACGTAAGTACATCCGGCAACTCTCCGTGCTGGCCCGGTTACGGAATCTGACCAAAGAAACGCATAAACAAATACAGGATATGGGACTTACTTATAACATCACTGAAGACTACCTCTACCAGGAAGGTTTAACTAAAGGCAAAGAAGAAGAGAAAAGAGGTCTAATTGCCAAAATGCTTAAAGATAAAACACTAAGCATTGAAAAAATAGCCGAGTTTGCCGATGTAAGCGTGGATTACGTCAAACAAATAGAAAAAGGATTGAAAAAGTAAGAAGCCCTCGCCTGACACCAAACCCAACGCCCAGCGGCCCGCCTCACCGCAATGCTAAACATAAGGGCACGCCGTCGTGGGTTTTCGCTCCGTTGCCTGCAAGCGAAGAAAAAAATGAATAACAACCAAAACAGTTTGATGGAGGATGTCGAGCCAAGGCTAAATCTGGTGCAAATCTATATTGTACTCCTGATCCCCTATCTCGCTTTATTCCTAGCTCAATTGTATAGCTATAACTTTGAAAAAATTATCTTCTCCTTAAAAGCAGCCCTGGTATTTGATCTGTATATACTGAGATGAAAGAGGTTTTGGGTTAAACTCAAGATAGGCAAAAAGGGTATAAGTTAGGGATGCGACTGGACAAAGAAGAACGGGTAAAGATTGAGCAGCTACGGCGTCAGACGCGGGACAAGAAGCAGCATGTTCGTTTGTCGGTGCTGGTCATGCTCGATGAGGGATATACCCATGAAGTGATCGCAGTAAGCCAGGGAATTGATTCCGATACAGTGGGCAACTACAAGCGAAAGTATCTTCAGCAAGGACTCGATGGGTACCTAAAGGACAATTACGTGGCTTACCAGGGAGAACTCAGCTTGGAGCAACTCCGGGCGGTGGACCAAAAAAGTGCAGGAAGGCTTGTATGCAACGGCAAGAGTGGTGGGAGACTGGATATGTGGAGAATTTAAGGTAGACTACTCAGACTCGGCAGTAAGAGCAATTCTAACCAAACTCGACTTTGTCCACAAGCAAGTAACACCCGTGCCAGCTAAAGCTGATGAGCAAAAGCAGCTCGGGTTTGTAGCCCAGTTTGAGCAGGTGATTAAAGAGTTGCCGCAAGACACGGTGGTCTATTTCACCGACGCTACCCATCCTACTCACAATACCCAAAAGAGCAAAGCCTGGATCAAAAAAAGGACAGGAAAAGCATATTGCGGCCAACTCAGGCAGGAAAAGGGTCAATCTCAACGGGGCCGTTAATGCGTTAGATCCTTGTGAGGCAGTAGTAGTGGAAGCCCAAACGGTCAATGCCCAAAGCACTATTACCCTCTATGAAAAACTGCTGGAGAACAACCCGGGCAAAAAGCTGGTATTGATTTGTGATAATGCGCGCTACTACCGCAGCCAACTCCTACAGCAGTGGCTGGAAGGGCAGCCTTTGATTCAGCAGTGGTTTCTGCCCACTTACTCACCCAACCTCAATATCATCGAAAGGCTGTGGCGGTTCATGAAAAAACAGGCCATCGGCCTTTCATTCCATCCCACTTACCAAGCATTTAAATCGAGTATCCTCCACTTCTTCGAGCATCTGGACCAGTACGAGTATGAACTCAAACGTCTACTCACCCTCAAGTTTCAAATCACTTGATTCCCCTCTCTCTAATTCTACTTGAAAGAGGGCCGTTCTGTGTACCTATAAAATCCGGAAAACCACTCTGAGAAGAGTATATTCTTGGGCTCAGTAGTATTTTACTTAACAAGACAAAAGCTTACGGGCAATAAGATTGTGGTTACTTACCCCTACAACCCGTTCAGAAAGAGTATTGAAGTGAAAATAGCTGATATTGAAACCGGGAAGCTTGCCGTTTTCAGAGATGTAGCCCGTATAATAGTATGGTGTAAGACAGCATCACCGGGAAAGTTGGTAAAAAAAGTAATTCCTATCCGGACTTACCAAAAAGACCTGCTAGATTTTATTGCTTCCTTACAGGACAGGGGCTTAACTCTGGAAGGGGATATAGCCAAGTCATACTATGATCAAATAGAAGCGGCAAGAAACAAAGCAGATAGTAAAAACCTGAAAAACAGCAGCAGGTAACATCAGCTTCAGCCGGCTACTGGCCCTGCCAGAACGCATAGCCCAACCGCAACAGGCACAGCAGCGGGAAGCCCTGATGCGTTGGGCGTCATTAGAATTAAATTGCACTTATGGAAATCAACCATAGACAACAGGATAAATTTTCGGCAGAAGAATCCTCGCTTTGGATTAACCAAGTTGACGGTTCAAAACGCAACATAGATTTTGTGGAAATTGAGAAAGCCCTAAAAGACTTTTGTTTTATTCGGCACGAACTTTCCAACTACAGCTATTTGTATGCAAGCCAATTATCTTTTGACATACACTTAAACTTACCCTATTGGGAGTATTTATTTATAAATGGACAGATAAACAAATCTGAAAAAGACGAACTTGAAGAAGGGGCATTATTAACCATTTACTTGCTATTCAAAGAAATCTACGAAGCCGAAGGGTGGTGTTACATATACAAGCACAGTCTTTTTGACATCATCTACCAATCCATAGCATTATACAAACCTGACAATGTGATGAAGCAAGAGATGCTTGAGAAGATTAGGTTTTCTCAGCAACACTACGCTAATGAGCAGTTGAGTGAGCAAAGTCCGGTACCACCCGATCCGGAAAGTGAACGATTAATTCAAATCTTGCAGCAGAATGACGAATGGGTTCATTTTCAATTTGTGGAGAAGTACTACATAAACAAAGCAAATTCATTTGGGCCAGCCAGACAAAACACAAAAGCTTTTATTGATCAACTTAAAAACAGTGGAAGAAAGTAAAAAACGAACGCCCAACACCAAGCAAGCCGATCAGCACGCCGCCGAAGCGCAGGGCTGATGCGTGAGGCCATGCCGCCGTGTGCCTGTGTCCGTTGGGCGTCATTGAATTAAAATTGAATAATTGAATTTATGAAGTACTTTTTCATTTGTACAGTTGCCATTTTATTTTCCTCAACCAGTTATGGACAAACCGATAGTTCATCAACTCTCCCAAACCGGTGGTTGCATTTGCATGTAGCTAATGGGGTAAACTTTATTCGCAATGAAGCTTTGCAGAATAGTTACGCAACGAAAGCTAATTATTTTTGGGGCCTAGGCGTACGTATTGGTAATCCTCAAAAGCCAAAAGTATTTGTTAGTGTAGACTATAACTTTTCCAACTACCGACTCACCACTGAAGTAAACCGAGTCAGGCAGGATAGTCTGTTGAGATTAAACCAGTTGATTCCTGGTCTTTCGGTTGAACTGCTAAAATTGAAAAATGGTGCAATACGCACCAAAGCCGGCTATATCTTTGCCTTTCTCAAGGATGATATAAACAAATTAGACAAAGCTTCACCAGGTTTCAAGCTTGGTTTAAGTATAGAAAACAAGCTGTTCCAAAGTCAAGCTGTCCATTTTGATTTAGATTATGACTTGATGAAAGCTAAGAATAATGCGTTTGGGGATTATGATGTATGGAAACTAAGCTTCGGGTTTTATTTATGATGAAAGATTAAAGAAAGAAAAAACGAACGCCCAACACCAGCCAAGCCGGTCAGCACGCCGCCAAAACACGCATTTCCCACTCATGAGGCGATGCCGCCGGGTGGCCATGTTCCGCCCCTGGCATAGAAAGAAATACAGCTCCTTGCGATAGCGCGAATCACAGCTTCGTGCTTTTTATTTTCGAACCTCCGGTTTGCTTTTCAGATTTCATCCCTCAGCAGAAATGGAGTCCGTATCCTTACCTGAAAAGTAAACGGATCAAAACCAGACAGGCAAGGAAATTTCCTTGCCTGTCTGGTTTATTGGCTGAGGTCCGGCCCGTTTATTTTTTAATTTTGCGGGGTTTTCTGTCCGGTTTACTGGCAGGAGCCGCGGGGGTGCCGGCGCCGGCCGGTTGCCGGATTTCCATGCCCGGTGCATTTTCGAGTTCGGTTACAATGCGTTCTGCTTTGTAAATGTACCGCAGCGCTGCCACCATGCCGCCGGCGTGTACCGATACCGTCCGGTTTTTGATAGGTTCGTAAATAAAGGCACCCGGCAGGCTTTCAATGTTGCCGTCAAAGATCAGCCCGACGGCCTGACCCTGCCTGTTGATCATCGGGCTGCCCGAGTTGCCGCCGATGATGTCGTTGGTGGAAACAAAATTGAAAGGTGCCTTCAGCAACTCCATCGGCGGATTCATCCATTTCTCCGGCAGATTCCACGGATACTGACCGTTGAATGAATAATGCCGGTCGTACATACCGAAGAAGGTGGTTTTGGGCGGCGCCACGGTGCCGTTGTATTCGTAGCCTTTCACCACGCCGTCGCTGATGCGGAGGGAAAAAGTAGCGTCCGGCGGTATGCTGGTGCCGTAAATGTCGTACAGCAACCGCCCCAGCCGGGCCCGGAGAGCCGTCAGTTTGGTATTTACCTCACCGAAATTGGACGTAGCCGCCTGAAAACGCGGCACGGATTGCTGGGCCAGTTTCAGCAGCGGGTCATTGGCGGCAGAAATACCAGTCGCCCCTTTCTCTACCAGATTCTGCCGGAAAGCCGGATCGTACACTTTGGTGTTGCTGATGATTGATTTAGCCGCCTCCCCGGGCGTGCGTCCCTGCAGGGCAGCTTTCACGTACGGATCATCCGGCCCGAGGAAGGTCTGAGCGGCTTCAAGGTGCGCTGCCAGTTGGAACTCCTCCAGTTGCATGGATTCTGGCTTTGGCGCAGTGAGGATGGTTTTCCGCAGCTGGTCGGCCTGGCTGGTGGTATTGCCGGATTGGGCACCCGCATTGGCACCCGCCTGACCGGCGTAAAGCGTCATGGCCTGAGCCACCGAAAAACCAGCCGGCGTAAAGCTTGGCTGAAACACCAGATTCTCCGCTGCGTATTTGCGGCGCGTGGTATTGAGCTGGTCAATCTGCTGCCATATGTTTTCGTCGGCCTGCGTTTTGGGATTCTTGCGCACGGCTTCGCGGAAGCTTTTCTCGAAGTCCCGCCGCCTGGCCATCAGGTACGGATCGTTGAGTCCTTCCAGCCGGCCCAGATAGGCTTTGTGGGAGTTTTCGAGGCTGAATATGTCGTTGAGCACGCTGTCGCTTTTGGCGGTCTGGTTGTAAGCCTGCAGCGCCTGCGACCTGCCGCGGAACAGGTTCAGCAGCACGGGAATGTACGAATCGCGGAGGTACTCCAGATCCGATACGGTAAACTGCCGCTGGGTGCTGCCGGGGTTACCCACCACAAATACGGGTTCTCCTTCTTTGGCTCCTTCGGGGTTGAATTTGAAGTAATACTGCGTTTTGAGGGGCTGACCGCTGTCGTCGTACACCCGGAAAAAAGAGCAGTCGAGGGCATAGCGGGGATAGGTAAAGTTATCGGGGTCCCCGCCGAAAAAGCCCAGTTGCAGTTCGGGCATCATCACCAGCCGCACGTCGTTGTACCGCCTGAAGCCGTAGAGCGAATATTTACCCCCATTGTAGAAGGTAACTGTCTGCAACTGCAGGCCCTCCCAGCCGGCCTTGGTCCCGTATTCAGTCTTGACTTTGGTAAAAGCTTGTTCCCGCAGGGCTACCTGTTCGGATTCTGATTTGCTGCTGCCCATTGCCTGCCGCACCTGGTCGGTGATGTCGGCAATCTGCACGAGCTGATCTACGTAGAGGCCGGGCACTTTCCGTTCATCGGCGGGAGTAGGGGCGTAAAATCCGGTGTTGTTGAGGTCTTCACCCGCCTTCTGCACGGCCGTCCCCGATTCGCGGGCACAGTGGTGGTTGGTCATCACCAGGCCGTCGGGAGACACGAAAGAGGCCGAGCAGTAGCTGGCAAAGCGCAGGGCTGACTTCTGGACCTTCTCAAACCATTCTTCCGAAGGCCGGAAGTTGTAGGTTTTGGCAAAATGCTCCGCCGGCGGGTTGTCGAAGGTCCACATTTTGCCGTTGTCAAACTTGCCGGCCTGTACAGTATCCGGATTTACTTTGGCAGTCTGGGCGTGTAAAGGATTGGCAGTGAGCAATGCCAGCAGCAGGCCAAAAGGCAGCAGGCGGCTATTCTCCTTCCGGAATCGGTACGTCAGCATGACGAAAATCAGGTTTTGATTGGTTTAGAAAGAATGAGGCGAAATTAGGAAGAAAATAGGATCAGTCGCCTGAGAAGAAATGAATGAACAACCTGACTGACTACTCTCCTGACGGGGTCGGATGGCTGACCGCAGGATTTTCATCCCTCCGCCGCTACGGTTTCAATGGCCAGTGCGGGGCTTCGCAGGTGCGCATCGCCCACGCGGAGGTCGTAGCGGTAGTCGTAATTACCGTCGTAGCGGGCCACGTCGGTGCTGGTGCCGCCCATGTCTAAAGTCAGCATTTTTGTAATGCCGGATAGCCGCGCCACGGTGGCAGCGCCGACTACACCACCGGCCGGTCCGCTCAGCAAGCTGTCTTTCGGCGCAAAAAGCGAAGCACCCACCAAACCGCCGGCACTGGTCATGACGCAGAATGCACTTTGCGGCGGCAGCTTTTCCCAAACCGCTCCAAGGTAAGCCTGCATCACCGGCGCGAGACAGGCATTGACAACCGCGGTCTGCGCCCGGAGCAGCAGTTTTATGGCCGGCATCAGTTCCGAAGAAAGGGATACCGAAAGAATACCTTCCCGGTGCAGCTTCTCTTTCAGCTGCACCTCATGAACCGGATTCCGGTAGCTATGCAGCAGCGCCACCGCCCACACCTCAATGCCGGTGTCTTTTACCGCCTCCGCAATTCTTTCCAACTCAACCCCGGTAAGCGGCGTCAGCACCCCGCCGGCGGCATCCAGTCTTTCCGTCCACTTCAAGTACCTGGCTGCAGAGCAGGAGCGGTTTACGGACGTGCAGAGCAAACAGATCAGGACGTTGCTGGGTACCTGTTTCGGGCAAACCGGCAAAGCCTTTTGTGATCAGCAGGCCCACCCGGGCTCCTTTGCGTTCGAGCAGGGCATTGGTCCCTTTGGTGGATCCCAGCCGCATTTGCAGCGGTGGAAGCGACGCATGCAGGGGCGTACCGGTTACCAGCCGGGCTGCCAGGACGGGGGCTTCCTCACAGGCCGTAATTTCAGAATCAGTTCCACCCGAAAGGCCCTCCGGCAGGGGCTGGTTTACAGCAATGGTATTGCGGTCCGGATCGTATCCGGTAATGGTGAAAGCAGCATCGGCTACCGGCAGGAAGCGGAGGGTATAGCCGGTGAAAAGGTTCGGTACCTTTCCCGGGAGGGGAATAATTTGCATGGTTTGGGCACCGGTCACTGCCCCCACTTGTCCGCGCAGGGTGCCCGAACTGAGCACTTTGGCCCGGTGCATCTGTCCGTCGGGAGATTGGGCCACGCAGTCGGTGAAGGTGCCACCGGTATCTACGCCTGTTTTCCAGGGTTTCTTTTCCGTCACGCTAAAAATGGTTTGCCGCCAGCCGGCAATATAACAAGACGGGAGATGTCAGCCATAAGCTGTAAGACCTCCGGCCCGGTCAGCGGATTGGGCAATTGTTTCCTTCTTTCCGTATTTACAATACATCCGGCAGGTAGCGTTGGATCACTGGCTTTTCCTCAAGGGGGATGGAGGTGCATACCGCGGCGCAGTATCCTGATTCGGGTATAAATTCAGAAAGATGCCATTCTTGACTGTTTCCGGGAAGAAACAGCCTGTCCGCCAGAACATTGATTTTTTCTAGTGGCAACGAAACACCCCGCCCGTCAGCTTTGATTACGCTTTCCTTCCGCGTCCAGAACCGAAGGAAGGTTTCCGGTGGTCCGGCTTGAATCTGCGCCCATTCCTCCGGAATAAAAAAAATATGCATCCCGGCCTGATCGAAACCAGTAATTTTTTCGGCGTCAACGCCCACCGGACCGGTGCGGGAGGCGGCGCAGATCACCAGATCGGCGGAGTGGGAAATGCTGAAAAAAGGGGTACCCTCAAAATGAGGCTTGCCGTATTGGTTCTTCTGCAACCTGGTCAGCATCCCCGCCGGATATCCCCAGTCAAGCAGCAATTCCTGCAGCATCAGCCGGCCCAACGCTGTTCCGTACTGCCGGTGCGGAGGCTTTATGGATAGAATCTGCTCCCGGACGGCTTCCGGCAACTTTCGCAGGATAGCTTCAAGCGTAACTTTTTCCCCGGATTCGCGGAGGCTGGCAACCAGAATGAGAAGCATAGGCAACGGAAAACGCAATATCCGCGGCAGTTTACCTAATTTTTGCTTCCGGTAACGGGTCAGGCGGGTGTAGGACAAGTTTTCAAAGACAGTGATTATTTAGCTTCGCTGAGAATAGTTCTCGCAAATGATCACAGATGGAGCAAACATTGCCGCAGCCGTGGCCTTTAGCTTAGACTTGCGCCTGGGTGGCCCGGTTGACGGTCAAAGCGGTGTTGGGCACTGGGTTTTATCTGGTTGATCTAAGGCTGTAAACGATTTACCTCTTGTTCAATATCGGTAATTTTTGCCAAAATCTCATTAGGTACCCATAAGGGATTTTTAATGCCATCGGCATTTTTGCTTCTGGCTCCCAGGTGAAATAGCCTCATCAACAGAGTGAAGTAAGGTGGGGTGGTCCCTTTTTGCCGGACAGTTTTATTGCAAGTTAAGGGAATGATTCTGGTAATAAAGTTTCTCAAAGTTGAGCGGGCTTTTATTGCCCAAAGATGAGTGCCTTCGGATAGGGTTGTAATACATTTCAATGAAGTCAGATATTTCGGTTCGGGCGTCTTCCAAACTCAGGAACGCTCCCCCTTCCAGTAATTCTGCTTTGAAGCGGGAGAAGAACGATTGACTTCGTCGAACTTCGTTTCGGCAAAAAGTTATCCACTACCCATTCGTCCTGTTTCCCTGCTATCAAACCGACCTGCTCATTGTAACTTGTACTAGTGCTTACAGAGGGCGTCACAACTTAATGGAAAAAGTCGTAAAACAGGCTTGCAGAAGTACAAAAGGCAAAAACCATGAAAAGAATATCAATAGACGAACCAGCGCGATTAGATCGGTTTGTAAAATCGTTTAGGCGCTAGCCACAGTGAAGACTTCAAAGGGTTGGTGCTCAAGTTGGTGGAGTCGGGTCAGAGCCCGGAAAGTGTATCTCAATCAAGTGGGGTAAGCCTGAGTACGCTTTATGATTGGGTAAAGGACTGGAACGAAAAAAAGAGACTGGCTTAGAAAACCATCAGGGGCAAGGCGGGGGCTCAAAAGCCCGGTTGACCAAAGAGCAGAAACAGGAATTAAAGCAGACGCTGGAGAAAAAGGATTGGTGGAGTGTGGGCTAGGTGCGTAAACTGGTGAAAGCCGACTATGGAGTGAGCTATGGCAAAAGGCAGATGCAGCGCATTCCAAGACAAGTGGGCCTGTATTGTTACAAGCCCCAGCCTGGAGACTATCGCCAGCCCGACAAGGCCGGTGAAAAGCTCAAAGAACGCTTAAGAGCTGTCGCCGATGCATCAGGACTCAAAGGCAAGGACCTTGACCAGCTTTGTATCGGTTTTGCCGATGAAAGCTCTCTTCAACTGCATTCAAATTCTGCCCGGCTCTGGTCCACAAGGAAAGGGATGGTCAAAAAGGTCAACACGGACAAAAAGAGACGCAACAGTTTTGGTTTCTATGCTTTGAAGGGCCAAAGCATCATATCAGGCATTGGCAAAGGCAACCAGGAGACGATGGTTAAAATGCTCACTTTAATCCGGGAGGCACAAACCATCATCGTGATTTGGGACAACCACCCGGCCCATCTGACTCCCCGGGTAGAACAGACGGCTAAAGACTTACAGATCGTACTGGTCAACTTGCCCCTTATTCGCCTGACCTCAACCCGATTGAGAGAATCTGGAAACAGATTAAAAAAACAATCGCTGAAGCTGGCACTGTTGAGGGTCTCAAACAACTCGAACACCTGATTCAATCGGCTTTTAAAGACTGCGCAGAAAAGCTCTCTTTCGCCAGGTCCTGGATCAATAACATCTGGAATACCGTCTTTGAGAATAATCCTATTCCCTTTTCCGACAAGTTGTGACGCCCTCTATAGTTGTCCGTTATTTGGGTAAAGGGAATCAATCCGTCAGCGTGTTGTGGCTTACGGTATACAATAATATAGTTGCCGGTACTTGATTTTCAGTTGTCAAATTTCAATTGTCAATCCGACCCAGCTGATGATTTACTATAACCCGGAAAAATGGTTTTCGCTGATCTTCCAGTTTCACCGGAGTGATACTTTCCGGATTCTGCTGCCGGCTATGCTGGCAGCAGGGGTCTATACCGCTGGTATTACTTATCCCGGGCTGGAAGTATGGCAGTGGAAGTCGGGCACTACCGCCGTACATTCATTGCTGGGGGTTGTGCCTGGCCTGCTGCTGGTGTTCCGCACCAACACGGCCTGCGAACGGATCAAGAACACGCCCATCCCGTACTCCTGCAGCATTTTTATGAAGAAGTTTATCTTCATTTTCACCATGTCCATGCCGATGGGTTTTATTACCACCTTTGCCTGCCGGAAGATCCCCGTGGTGATGTTTGTGTTCTACGTACTGGTGAGCCTTGAGCTGATCGCCGAAGAAATCGAAGACCCCTTCGGCAAGGACGCCAACGACCTGCCCATGGACGAAATCGCCGCCCGCATCCGGCTGAACGTGCGGGAGCTGATGCTGCAAAAAGAACCGGAAGCGGTGGCAAACGTTTTCTGATTGTCTGAATCAGGATTTACAGGATGAAAGGATCAGAGGATTACAGGGAGGCCATCCGGTGATTCTGTAATTCTATAATCCTGTAATCCTGTAAGTCCTGCGAATCCCGATTCAGACAGCCTGATCCAGACAATCCTGATTCAGACACCGCCCACTACCTCCAGCAGTTCGCTGATGATCATGGCCGTGGCACCCCATACGGTGTGGCCCTGCAGGTCGTAGTAGGGTGCCTCGATGGTGATGTTATCCCGCACGATGATTTCCTTGCTGCCGATCCGGGTAATGTCCTGCAGCTGGGTCAGCGGCACTTCCAGCAGGGCGTCCACCTCGTAGGGGTCTGCCCTGAAGTCGGGACGACGGTGGGCGGCTCCTACCACCGGGTATACCATAAAGTTGCTGGCATACACAAACAGGGGCGTCAGCTGGCCCAGCACGTCTACGTCCGACGGCCGTACGCCTACTTCTTCCCAGGCTTCGCGCAGGGCCGTAGCTGTGATGCTGGTATCCGTTTCGTCCACGCGGCCACCCGGGAAAGCCACCTGACCGCTGTGTACGCCCGGGTACACCGGCCGGCGGATCAGCGGCAGGTGAATGATGCCTTCGCGGGGGTAAAACAGAATCAGTACGGCCCCGGTGCGGGTGGTAGCGTCCGGCGCCGGCCGGATGCCGGTCCGGGAACGCGCGGCCGCGGCCATCTTCAGCTGGGCCCGTTCGCCGGGCAGCGTTCCCCGCAGCCTTTCGCGGATATGGTCAAAATCCAGTTCGTGCATAACCAAAAGTAATCAGTGGTAAGTTGTCAGTGTTAAGTCAGCCGTGAAGTTACTTTATGGAAAATGTTAATTGTAAGCAACTTACCACTTGCCACTTGCCACTTGCCACTCCCTTGACTTACGACTCTTTTCCCTCCCGGTACAGGCGGAAAAGCCGGAAAAAAACCGTATTTTTACATCTTTACGGGCACCCCTTTGGGTATTTGTAACCCGATACCTCCGGCAACTGTTTTGCCTGTTTAGCCAAAGAAATATGAACGAAACGATAGAAGAAAAGAAGACGAACACGTATTCAGCGGAAAGTATTCAGGTACTTGAGGGCCTGGAAGCCGTACGCAAACGCCCCTCCATGTACATCGGTGATACCGGTGCCAAGGGCCTGCACCACCTGGTATGGGAAGTAATCGACAACTCCATTGACGAAGCCCTTGCCGGTTACTGCGACCGCATCGAAGTGACCATCAATCCCGATAACTCCGTCAAAGTGGTGGACAATGGCCGCGGAATCCCGACGGGAATGCACTCCAAGGAAAAACGATCCGCGCTGGAGGTTGTTATGACCGTACTGCACGCCGGCGGCAAGTTTGACAAAGGTACCTACAAGGTATCCGGCGGTTTGCACGGCGTAGGGGTATCCTGTGTGAATGCGCTCTCGGATCACCTCAAAGTGACCGTTTACCGGGAAGGAAAGGTGTTTCAGCAGGAATACAGGGCTGGTGCACCGCAGTATCCGGTGAGGGAAACCGGCTTATCGGATGCAACCGGCACCACCGTAGAGTTTCATCCTGACCCTGCCATATTTACCGTTACCGAATACAAGCACGAAACAGTAGCTACGCGCCTCCGGGAGCTTTCCTTCCTCAACCGCGGCATCCGCATCACGCTGACTGACCTGCGCGAAAAGGACGAAGAAGGCAATCCGCTTTACGAAGAATTTTTCTCCGAAGGCGGCCTGAAGGAATTTGTGGAGTACCTGGATTCCACCCGGGAAAAACTTATTCCCGAAGCCATCTATATGGAAGGCGACAAGGGGATTCCGGTGCAGGTGGCCATGCACTACAATACTTCCTACACGGAAAATGTATTTTCGTACGTCAACAACATCAACACCATTGAGGGGGGCACGCACGTATCCGGCTTCCGGATGGCGCTGACCCGTACCCTGAAGAACTACGCTGACAAGTCGGGCATGCTCGAGAAACTGAAAATTGACATCAGCGGCGACGACTTCCGGGAAGGTCTGACGGCGGTAATCTCGGTAAAGGTAGCCGAGCCGCAGTTTGAAGGCCAGACCAAAACCAAACTCGGCAACTCCGACGTGGCCGGTGCCGTGAGTGGCATTGTCAGCGACATGCTGAACCACTACCTCGAAGAGCATCCCCGCGAAGCCCGGGCCATTGTCAACAAGGTGATTCTGGCGGCTCAGGCCCGCCACGCCGCCCGCAAGGCCCGTGAAATGGTGCAGCGCAAAAACGTGCTCAGCGGCACTGGTCTGCCCGGCAAGCTGGCTGACTGCTCAGACACCGATCCCGGACACTGCGAACTCTACCTGGTGGAAGGTGACTCGGCGGGTGGGTGTTTTTCGGGCGATACACAGGTAGCGCTGACCGACGGACGTAATCTTTCCTTCCTTCAACTGATTGAGGAAGCCGGAGCCGGTAAACAGAATTATTGCTATACCATTCTCCCGGATGGTTCAATCGGGATTGAAAAAATCCTGCATCCGCGCTGCACACAACGCCGGACGGAAGTGATCAGAGTGGTGCTGGACAACGATGAAGAGATCGTTTGTACGCCGGATCACCGGTTTATGCGCCGCGACGGATCTTATGTGGAAGCAAAAGACCTGCAAAAAGGTGATTCGCTGATGCCCTTGTACCGCAAGATTTCCAGACGGGAAAAACGCATTACGGTTGAAGGGTACGAAATGCTGCTGAACCCGGTTACCCACGGGTGGCAGTTCACGCACGTGTTGGCTGATGCCTACAACCTGGCAAATGGTTTTTATACTACCCACGCTGGTTCCGACCGTCACCACGCGGATTTTGACAAACGGAATAACAATCCCGATAACATCATCCGGCTTTCTCCGGAAGCGCACCGGGCACTGCACTGCCGGCAGTTACAGTACACACTGCACCGGGAAGACGTGAAAGCCCGGTGCCGGGAATCCAGACTCACTCCGGAATTCCGGGAAAAAATGCGGACTATCGCGCTGCGGCAACGCGAACAATTAAGCAAAAGAGCCAGCCAGCAATGGCAAAATGAGGAGTACAAGCAATCTATGGTTCAAAGCTACCGGCGCTTCTACACTTCCAATGATGCGTATCGTCGCGAAAACCTGGTACGGCTCGATCATAACCAGCAAATGTACTGGGCTGATGAGGAGAACCGGAAGCAACAATCTGCCCGGACATCCGCTTTTTTTGCAGAGCATCCCGGGCAGCGGACAATACTTTCGCAAACGGCCAAAAAGCAGTGGCAGAATGAAGAACTGCTGACATGGCGCAGTGAAAAGACTAAAACGCAATGGACGGAGGCGTTTCGTGCCAGGCGGAAGGCGGCTTACAACCAGACGTACTTCCGGCACACGATTGAGCTATTGAAGAAAGTGTACGATGAACAGGGCGATTTGCGGCATTTTGATGCCATACGCCGGAAATCTTCCGGCATGAAAAACATCATGACTCTGCGAACTTTCACGGAGCGGTTCTTCAACGGCAATGCTGAAGCCCTACTGGAAGGTATACAACTGCACAACCATAAAGTAAAAAGGGTGGAGTCACTGGCTGAGCGAATGGATGTGTATGACATTGAAGTACCCAATACGCACAACTTCGCGCTGGCATCAGGTGTGTTCGTGCATAATAGTGCCAAGCAGGGCCGCGACCGGAACTATCAGGCCATTCTTCCGCTGCGCGGTAAGATCCTCAACGTAGAGAAAGCACAGGAATACAAGATCTACGAAAACGAGGAAATCAAGAACATGATCACCGCGCTGGGCGTGAGCTTTGGTACGGCCGAAGGTGAAAAGGCCCTCAACATGGACAAACTCCGCTACCACAAGATCATCATCATGACGGATGCCGACATTGACGGCAGCCACATCCGGACGCTGATCCTGACCTTTTTCTTTCGGTACATGAAGGAACTGATCGAAAATGGATACCTTTACATCGCCCTGCCGCCGCTTTATCTGATCAAAAAAGGCAAAGAGCAGCGGTACTGCTGGTCGGAAGAAGACCGCGAACAGGCCGTAAAAGACATGGCCGGCGGAGGCAAGGAAGACAGCGTACACATACAGCGTTACAAGGGTTTGGGAGAGATGAACCCCGAGCAGCTTTGGGAAACGACCATGAACCCGGGTTCCAGAAGCCTGAAACTGGTGGGCATTGATTCGGCCGCTGAAGCCGATCACCTTTTCTCCATGCTGATGGGCGACGAGGTGGCTCCCCGCCGGGAGTTTATCGAGAAGAATGCGAAGTATGCTAAAGTTGATATTTAAGTGAATGATTCAGACCAAAAGCTGAAAGCGAAAAAGGAGCCGTTGCTTTCGGCTCCTTTTTCGTTTATACTGCGACCATTTTTAAAATTACGCAACCGTATGTTACTCAAAGAGCGCGTCTCCAACGTCATAGATCAGAGTGATTACATCAGCCGCGACCTGAGCTGGCTCAAGTTCAACTGGCGGGTACTGGATCAGGCCAAAGACACCGACCGCACCATCTTCGAACGGCTGAAGTTTCTGGCCATCACGGCTTCCAATCTGGACGAATTTTTCATGATCCGGGTGGGCAGCCTTTACAATTACATTGACTACGGCAAGGAACGGATTGATTATTCGGGTCTGCGCGAAACCCCCTTCCGCCGTACCCTGCTCAACACGGCCCATCAGTTTTACAAGGAACAGTACGACGAGTACAAAATGCACCTGCAGCCGCTCTTCCGGCTCAACAATTTTCACATTGCCACGCTGAGTGAACTGGATAAGGAAGAGAATGCCGACGCGGTGGCCTATTTCATGCGCACCATCTTTCCGATGCTGACGCCGATGGTATTTGACGGGTATCATACCTTCCCGATCCTGATGAACAAGCTGCTCATCTTCGGTGTGGTGACCCGCACCCACGAGGACCAGAAAGAGGCCCAGCGGCTTTCCTTCGTGCAGATTCCCCAGAACCTGCCCCGTTTCTACGAACTGTACCGCGCCGATCAGCTGGTGTTTGTGCCCATCGAGGAAATCATCCGGTCGGAGATTCACAAGCTGTACCGCAACGTGGACATCGAATCGGTGAACCTCTTCCGGATCACCCGCAACGGCGATTTTACCCTCGAAGAAAGCGATGACATTGAAGCCGATTTCATTGACGAAATCAAGCAGAAGCTGAAAACCCGCCGGACCGGCCGCGTGGTCCGGATTGAGGTGGAGCCCGGTGCCTCGTACTGGATGATGAAAACCCTCAAAGGCCGCTGGGAACTGGACGACGAAAACGTGTTCGTGGCCGAGCGGATGCTGGACTTTACCGGCCTGCACCAGATTGTGGGCCACAAGGAGTTCCGGGACCACATTCCGCCGATACCCCCGCCGGTGCCGCCAGTCGGGCTGAGCGAGAAGAAGGATTACGAAAACCTGTTTGAAACGCTCAAAAAGCGCGACTTGCTGCTGCACCACCCTTACAACAGCATGGAACCCGTGGTGCACATGCTGGAGCAGGCCGCCGAAGACCCCAACGTGCTGGCGATCAAGATTACCATCTACCGCCTTGCAAAAAAGTCGCGGATTACCGAAGCCCTGCTCAAAGCGGCCGAAAACGGCAAGCACGTATCGGTACTGTTTGAAGTAAAGGCCCGGTTCGACGAGGAGAACAATATCCGGGAGGCGCAGCGGCTCCAGAAGGCAGGCTGCTTTGTGATTTACGGCATCAGCCGTTACAAGACGCACACCAAGCTGCTGCTTATCGTACGCAAGGACGGGGACCGGGTGACCCGGTACGTGCATCTTTCCAGCGGCAACTACAACGAAGACACCTCGCGGTTTTACACCGACATCGGCCTGCTGACCACCAACGAGGTCTATGCCCAGGATATTTCGGAGTTTTTCAATGTAATCACCGGCCATTCGCTGCCGAACAGCTACTGCAACCTGATCACGGCACCCCGCGACATGCGCAACCAGCTGGTAGAGTTGATCCGCAACGAAGCCGCCAATGCCCAGGCCGGCAAGCCCAGCGGCATCGTGATCAAGATCAATTCGCTGGAAGACAAAACCGCCATTGATGAACTGTACAAAGCCTCTCAGATGGGGGTGGCCGTGAAGCTGATCGTGCGGGGCATCTGCTGCCTGCGCCCGGGCCGGCCCGGCCTGAGCGAAAATGTGACCGTACGGTCCCTCGTGGGCGATTTTCTGGAACATACCCGCATTTACTACTTCCACAACGCCGGTGACCCGAAGGTGTACGGCGGCAGCGCCGATGTGATGGTCCGCAGCTTTGAGCGGCGCATTGAGTCGCTGTTCCTGCTCATGTCGCCGGAGATCCGGCAGCAGGCGATTCTGATTCTGGACTACAATCTGCGCGACAACGTGAATGCCTACGAAATGCAGGAAAACGGCGACTATTACCGTTGCCAGATGACTTCTGAGCCCTTTGACGTTCACCAGGAATTTTTTCAAGATACCTCCACTGAGGCGGAAGGGGCAAAACTGTTTTAGGGAGAGGTAAGACGGGAGACGTCAGATTTCAGACAGGAGCCGGTGGATTTTCTTTTTGGGAATCTGCCGGTTTTTTTGCTGGTGGGGTTTGATAGATGTAAGTGCGAGGCTTGAAGTAGCTGGGTCCAGGCGGACGCCTGAACCAGTGGTGATTCACAGACGCCGATAGCGCGAAGCTCTGCTTCGTGCTTTTCAGTACCGCCTCCGGCGGCAATAACACATAACCGCAGCAGAAGCCTTTTTCCGAAAACCAGCCGAACCATCACTTCACAAACCAGAGGTTTGCAGATCCGAAGCACGAAGCAGAGCTTCGCGCTATCGGAGTGAAGACGCCAGCGTAAAAACCCGCACATGCTTTGCGCAAAGGACGTTTTTACCGCTGGTTCAGGCGTCCCGCCCGGACCTTCCTCTCCCAAGCGTCCCGCTTACATTTTACATATTCAGCTAAACCATGTTAATCCCGCAGCCGGTACACCAACCCCAACCGGAGTAATAACATCCGTTCATTGAACCAGATCGGGCGGGTAACTGGCCGGGGAGAGGTGATGGGGCCGGTTTCGTCGTAAAAGAAAGCCGGACCAATGCCGGCCCCTGCATCCAGATGCCACCGCATGTGCAGCACCGGCCGGATACCGGCCCCAACGGCATTTTCAAAAATGGTGTAGGACCCGGTGCGTTGAAAATCCCGGTAGCCATGCAGGGAGAAGCTGCTCTGCAACTGGTAAAACAGATAGGGAGCCAGCCAGCTTTCCTTCTTCTTCAGCCGGTACTGGTAGCCAATTGTAAAGCTGAGCCGGCTCCTGAATGAGCCGGCCCTCGACGAGGCAGGCCCGACGGAGTAATCGGGCGGCCGGAAAGCAAAACCGTTGAAGCGGCTGCTCTTGTTGCGGATCGTAGTGCCCAGATGGTATTTGATGCCTCCCGTCAGGGCGTGGCGGCCAAAGTAGTGGGTATACTCAAGGGAAAGGTTTTGACCGATGTGGGCAAAGTTGTACTGCAATCCGATCTGCCCCGGGTTTATCCGCTTTGCCCCAAGAGCTTTTTCCTGTGCTCTGCCCGTCATCAGGCAGAGCTGAAAAAGAAGTGCTGCGGATACGCAAGCTTTGCCCATATGTGCATGATACGGTAAAGCAGGGCTGCGGGCAAACAATCAGAAAGAATTCTGCTAACCATCACCAGCCGGGGAATAAGGCCGGCACTGGGGAAAAGTTTACCGCCGGGCTAATGCTGCGTAACCTTGAATTTTGGATATTGAATTCAAAATGAAAGGTGCCGTATGTTGATTGATACACGGTTTTTGGTTTATATTATTCGGATAATCCGTCTATAATGATTAAGGTTACCAGGAACTAGGTCAGAAGCAGATGACCGTACCGGGCAAAGTGAGTCTCACCCTACGCAGATAATCCTGAAAATCCAGTAAATCCTGATTCAGACAACCGGTCCCTTTGCCCGGCTGCTTTGTCTGAAATCCGCTGGCAATTGCGGGTGAACAGCCGCGGAACGATGCGCATTGTTGGCAGTAGTTTGTAATTTTGGGCCACCAATGTCGCTACTCACCTGATCCGCCACATGCTCCACACACTCTCTTTCCTGAGAAAACTAAATGAAAACAACAACCGCGACTGGTTCGAAGCAAACCGCGACCAGTACGAACAGTGCCGGGCTGATTTTCTGAAGTTTTCGCAGGATCTGCTGAAAGAAATCACGCTTTTTGAACCCCGGCTACAGCATCTGGAGGCCAGGGACTGCATGTTCCGTCTTTACCGGGATGTGCGGTTTTCCAAAGATAAAAGTCCCTACAAAAACCATTTCGGCGCTTATTTTGCCCCCGGCGGCCGCAAAAGCACCAGAGCTGGTTACTATTTTCACCTTGAGCCCGGCAATAAATCCATGCTGGCGGGAGGGATGTACGCCCCGCCGGCCGAAGACCTGAAAAAGATCCGGCAGGAAATCGACTACAACGGTGCCAGACTCCGGAGCATTCTGGCCGAACCCGGATTTGCCAGGTACTACGGCGGCTTGTCCGGCGAAACCCTCAAAACTACACCCAAAGGCTATCCGGCCGATCACCCGGATATCCACCTGATCCGGCATAAGAATTTTACGGCCGTACACCTCCTTGACGACAAGAATATAGGCCGGGTCAAACTGCTTCCGACCGCGGTTACCATTTTCCGGGCCCTTAAACCGCTCAACGATTTCCTGAATTCGGCAATAGAGTAGGGGGAGTCTCCCAAATGATACTTTACTGCGTTCAACTCAGGCTGCCGTTCAGCCCTTCAGAGGGCGAACTGTGCAACGGGAAAGGATGGCTGCGGGCCATCCTTTCTGTTTTCTGGCCAACCATCAGGCAGTCCGTTCTACTCTTCCAGCCCGTTTACCGCGTCCCAGGCAAGGTCCTGTTCGTAGCCCTTGCTCAGCAGGTAGCGGATCAGTTTCTGCCTGCGCAGCATGGGCTCCGATTCACGTTCCTGTGCATTTTTCTTTTCCGTCAGGTCGCGGAGGGTCTGTTCGTAGTCGTCGGGATCAATTTCCTCCATGCCCTTCCGGATTACTTCTGCCGAAAGGCCGTGCATCTTCAACTCCGCCCTTATTTTGATGCGGCCCCACTTTTTCATCCGGAACTTGCCGCCGGCAAAGGCTTTGGCAAAACGCTCCTCGTTCAGAAAGTTATCTTTGGTAAGTTTTTCCAGAATCCGCTCGGCCTCGTCGTCATCTTCAATTCCGAAAGAATGCAGCTTTTCCCGCACCTCTTTCCGGGAACGCTCCTGGTAGGCGCAGTAACTCATGGCTTTGGCCATTGCATCCTGCGGAGAATAACTTTTAGTGGACATAGGGACAAATATCAGATAACAAATATCATATAGCCGTAAGGCTGAATTGTTGAATTGCTGAATTGTCGGAGGACCGGGAAATGACCGTGTAGCCTGACAACAATGCAACAATTAAACAATGCAGCTGAACAATGCAGCCATTCAACCATACAGCCATATACCCATTCAGCCATCTGCTATTTGCTATTTGTTATTTGTTATTTGCTATCCGGCACCGGGGAACAACCAATTGCCATGTACTTTCCGTATACAAAGCCGGAATCGTTTAATTTTTTTTCCCTTGAGCAATAAAGTAACACGCATACTCATCAAAACCGGCAAAATAGTGGGCTATGTCCTGCTGGGCATTATCGGCCTGTTTGCCGTTGTCTGGCTGCTGATCCAGCAACCGCGGATCCAGACCGCCATCACTCAGAAAGTCACTCAGAATCTTTCCGAAAAGCTGGGAACCACTTTTCGCATTGAAGGAGTAGACATAGATTTCTTCAAAACCATCGTGCTGGAAGGCATTTACGTAGAGGACCAGCGGAAGGATACCCTCCTGTACGCCAAAAAGCTACGTGTAAACATCGGCGTGCTCTCCCTTGCGGGCAAAACCATTACGGCAAACCTGATCGGTCTGGAGGGTGCCCGGGTGAATATTTATAAGGCCAGGGGTGACACGACCTTCAATTACGAATTCATTCCGGCAGCTTTTGCCTCCACCGACACCACCCGGCAGGATACCACCTCAGCCGGCTGGGGTTTCGACCTGCTGGAAGTGAACCTGAACGATACCCGCCTCTCTTTCCGCGATGAAGTAGAGGGCAGTGACCTGCGGATGGCCCTCAGGGAACTGGACCTCGACCTCGAAACCCTGGGGCTGGAGGAACAATATCCCAAAATAAACAAACTGACCATCGACGGGCTGCGCACGGCCTTTGCCCAGTCGCAGGCCGAATCGGATACGCTGGTAGCGGCGGCCGCCGAAACCGCCAAGCTCGATACCCTTGCCAATACCGCCCGGAGGGCAGTCGCTGATTCCCTTGACCAGCCTTACAACCAGCCGGAAGATTCCGTGGAAACGCCGTTCAACGACAGCGGCTGGCGGCTGGCCCTCAGCCAACTCAACATCCGCAACACCGACATCAGATACGACGTGGGCAACGGCAAGCCGGTGGAACAGGGCATGGACTTTGAACACCTCAACGTGCAGAACCTGCTGCTGGAAATCTCTGATGTAGCCGTAGACGACAATGATTTTGCGCTGAACGTCAATAATTTCGCCTTCAAAGAACGGAGCGGGTTTGTGCTCGAACAACTGGCAATGGAGTTTGAAGCCGATCTGCCGCGGGCTACCCTCCGCCTGGAGGAATTCCGTACGCCCAATTCTGTACTCGACGATGGCATTACCATCCGCATTCCCTCTATTGTGCAAACCGGTCAGCTGGTGCAGCAGCTGGAGCTGACTGCGCGTTTCCGGGAAGATCATCTTTCTGCCAAAGATGCTGCCTACCTCACTACTGCCCTGGAAGCTTACCCGGGGTTGCAAAACCGCAACCTATACCTCGACGGAGAAATGAGCGTACGGGAAGGCACCGCCCGCATGGACAACCTGACGGCTAAATTTGACGATGACAATTACCTTACCCTCAATGCCGTAGTCCGGGATCTGACCAACCTGAACGAAACCTACGCCGATATCAGTGTGGTGCCGCTGCGCACCAGCACCGGGTTTATCAACAGCATTTTGCCGGCCGGTACCCTGCCACCGGAATTTGCCCGGGCAGGGGAAATCAATATGCGGGCCGATGTGCAGGGCTACCTTCGCGACCTCACCGGCAAACTGAACCTGCAAACCTCCGCCGGCCAGATCCGGGCTGACTTCACAGCCGGCACCGACACTTCTTTCCAGCGGCAGACCTTCGACGGACGCTTGAACATTGACAAGGTAGAACTGGACAAATTTCTGGGTGCCTCCAGCGGCCTTGGCGACCTGACGCTTACCGCCGACCTGCGCGGCAGCCGCAACGGCAGCACTATTACGGTGCCGCAAGCCAGCGTAAACCTGCAAAGGATGCAGTACGGCGGCTACACCTACCGCGACATCCGGATGCGGGGCAGCTACGTGAATCAACTGGCCAAAGCCGTGGTGAATGCCAATGACCCCAACCTGCAGGCCACCATTGAAGGCGCAGCAAACCTGGCCCCGGCCAAACCGGTATTTTCGGTAAACGCCGATCTGAAAGAAGTAGACCTGTGGAGCCTGAAACTGTACGCGGATACCATTACCCTGAGCGGCCAGGTGCAGGCAAACCTTACCGGCACCGATCCTGATGCCATCGTAGGCCGGGTAGCCGTTGAAGATTTTAAGGCAAGAAAGCCCCGCAAGACCTACGAACTCGATTCGATGGTGCTTTCTCTCGACAAGCGGGGTCCCGTCCGGATGATCAATATTGGCTCCAGTATTCTCAATCTGTTTGCGGAGGGAGAATTCACGCTGGCCGGCTTACCGGTGGCTATGGACCTGCTGGTTAAAAAATATTTTACCACGTATCCGGCTGAACCGGCGCAGCTGAAAAAGGAGGAGACGATCTGGTTTGATCTGCGGATCAATCCCTACCCGCAGATACTGGAAGCTTTTGTGCCGGGGCTCAAAATTCACGAACCCATTACCGTCAAAGGGCATTTTGCCAGCGACAGCAGCAAGCTGACCATGCGGCTGGAGGTTCCCCAGGCGGGAGTGGGCGCGCAGGGCGTGACCAACCTGGTTATCCATGCCAACACCACCGAAGATCACCTCAATATCAATGCTGCCGCCGCCCAGATTCAAATAAGCGACAGCAGCTCTGTTCCGTCACCCTCCATCAATGCCAGCATTGCTGAAGATGACCTCCGGTTCGGGCTCCGGCTGGCCTCCGACGAAGCGGATACCCGCCTGCGGCTCAACGGCCGTTTTCAGGTGAAGAAGGATACTTTTATGATCAGCTTCCTGCCCTCTGAATTTTTCCTGAAAAAACAGGAATGGACGCTGACCGAAAACAGCCAGCTGGTGTACGCTCCGGAGTACGTACGCATCAACGACCTCACCCTCAGACGCGGGAATCAGCGCATTGCCATTGACGGTTCCAGTGCCTCTGCGCTGAGTATGTACCTGGACAGTATCAGCATAGCCGACATCTTCGCCATACTTCCTGCCATGGGCTACACCGCTGACGGTACCCTCCACGGACAGGCTCAGGTAGAGAATATGTTTGCCACACCTGCCCTGCAGGCCGATATCGGGGTAGATTCATTCAAGGTAAATCAGAACACGGTCGGCAATATTCAGTTGCTTGCCGACCGGCAGGCCAGCGGTTGGGTTGCCCTCAATGCAACCGTGCTCGGCACCGGAAACGATATCCGGGCCGAAGGACGGTATCATCCAACCCAGGAAACGGACAACCTGAGTCTCGATGTGGTCATTGCTCAGCTCAAACTGGGTCAGTTTGAACCCTTTGTGAAGGAGTACGCCAGCGTGCAGGGCAATCTGAATGCCGATGTTCAGGTGCGTGGCTCTGCTTCGGACCCCAACGTAAATGGTCAGATCACTTTTGCCGGCCCGACAACGGTAATACCCAAAATGCTGGGTGCGCCCCTGACGCTCACCAACCAGACCATCCGGTTCGGCAATCAGGCGGTGAATTTCGATCAGTTTACCCTCACCGATGCCAGAAAACGGGCAGCCGTGCTGAACGGAACGGTAAACTACGCTGATCTGGATAAAATTGCTTTCGACCTTACTTTCCGGACCGACGGATTCCAGTTCCTGAATTCTTCCTACGGTGCTTCAGAGTCGTTTTACGGAACGGCAAATCTGGCCGCCGATCTGCGCATCAACGGGCCGCTGGATGCCTTACGGGTGGGGGGACGGCTCAACACCCTGGAGGAAACGGAACTGTACCTGCTGACTTACGACGCGGGTGGCGCAGAAGTCAGCCAGGCTGATTATGTAACATTCGTGGACAAGGACGTTCCGCCCGAAGTACTGGAACAGCAGCAGGAGGAAGCCGAAAATGAACCTGCCGGCGTCGGTGGCTTTGCCCTCAACGCCCGCGTATCGGTTACTTCGGATGCAGTGCTCAACATTCTGCTCGATCCGCTGACCAACGACCGGATACGGGCCGCGGGTGCCGGTGATTTTGACGTACGCATGACTCCGCAGGGCGATCTGACCGTGTTCGGGGTGTATACCATCGAAGAAGGTGCATACCACATGAACCTGTTCAACGCCATCAAGAAGCAGTTCAACGTGCGGGAGGGGGGAACCATTACCCTCAACGGACCGCCGGAAGACGCTCAGCTTGACCTCACCGCCGTATATGAACTGGAAACTTCAGTGGCCGAACTGCTGGATGACAACAGCGATAATGGTGAGCTGCGGGCCGCCCAGCAGCGGGTACCCGTAGGAGTACTGATCAACATCAAAGGCAATACCGAGCAGCTGCATATCGGTTTTGACATTGAAGTGGAGCAGGAGGGAACCGCCCTGACGGACAGCCGGCTGGAGGCCCGCCTCGCCCAGATCCGGCAGAACGAAACCGAGCTGAACAAGCAGGTTTTCGGGCTGATTGCCTTTAACCGGTTTATGCCTCAGCAAGGCTTCGGTGGCGGCGGTTCAGGCGGCGGGGGCACAATAGGAGCCGTTACCGAAAACATCGACAAGAGTCTGAGTGCTCTCCTCTCCCAGCAGCTCGATAACCTCGGGCAGGATTACCTTGGCGTGGAGATCAGCGTGGATGTGGAGTCACAGCGCGGCCCGGGCGGGGAAACCGGCGATCCGTTCGGGGACCGCAACCTCGGCGTAAATCTGTCCAAAAGCCTGTTCAACGACCGCATCAGCGTGACCGTCGGCAGCAGTTTTGCCACCGGTAATTCCGGCAGTACCCAAACCGGCGGCCAGAACATAATCGGTGATTTTACGGTAGCCTACCGGATTACGCCCAATGGCAGCATGACCATGCGCTTCTTCCGCCGCAGCGAAGTAAACCAGATGAGCACCGGGGCTACCACTGACCGCATCGGGGCGTCGCTGGCCCACAGCAAAAGTTTCGATTCCCTGCGGGAACTGTTTACCAGCCGCAGCCGCAGACGAAAGCCGCTGGAAGAAAAAGGCGTGACTGACGACGTAAATGCCGAGGACCGGGAGGCCGAAGAGGAACGCGAGAGCCAGCAAGAGGACCGGTCCGGCAACAAGCAGGAGCCGGCCGAGCGGCGGCAGAAATAACCAGGTATTACCTATGTTAGTGAACCATACTCCCGGAGGCTGGGAGATTATCCATCAGCGGGCTCATGGCGTGCTGGCCGTGCAGATGGCTTCCCACTGGAAAGCTGCCGACAGGCCGCTCCGGTGGCTGGAAACCCTGCTTGCCATTGCCGAGCACGACGACGCTCAGGATGACTGGCAGGGCCACAACCACCTGAACGAAAACGGCACCCCGATGAACTTCGACCAGCAGGCCTTTTCGTTCACGCAGATGAAGCGCATTGCGGAACTGTCACAGCACAAAAGCCGCTGGGTTGCGCTGCTCATCTCAAAGCACCTCACCTTTCTCTACGAACCGCTGCGGGAAATTCACCCGGACCTTCCCGGTTTTCTGGATGAACAGCTGGTCCACCAGGAGCAGTGGATGAAGGAACTGAAGGTGAAGAAAACCGAAGTGCAGTACGCCTACGACCTGATGCAGTGGTGCGACCAGTTTTCACTCATTCTGGCCAGTGATGATCTGCCGGCCGGCGAAAGGTTTCTGGAGATCAGCAAAGGCCCCGACAGGAAGGTGTACCAGGTGCGGCAGTTAAAGGACAGCTCCGTGCAGGTGCAGCCCTGGCCGTTTGAAGAACCATCTTTTGAAGTAACCCTCGAAACGAGGGTGATCCGGCAGCTGCAGTTCAGCCGGGACGAAGAACTGCTGGCGGCAATCAAGGAAGCCGGAGTAACGGAAAAGGTCTGGCGGCTGGTGAAGTAATTTGTCCCGGGTGCCCACCCACAAAAACTTCCGGAACTTTTGCGGTTTCTCCCCTTGCAGAGCCTGGCAAAAGCCGCTATTCCCCTGATAAAAAGTACATAAGGTATGGGGTCAGGTTGTGTCAAACGGCCAGGCGCCTCCGTTTGCGAATTGCCCGCACTTGTGCGTAACTTGCGGGTATGGTAAGTATCAAGACCAACACGAGACGCGACCTGCTGATTCACCTCGGCATTATCTTCTGCCTGTCTGCCATCATTCTGTTATCCTTCTTTTTCGTTTACCTGCCCTGGCGCACCAACCACGGAGAGAGCATTACCGTGCCCGAGCTGAAGGGAATGAAAGTGGACGAACTGAACGCTTTTCTGGAGGAGCACGACCTGCGCTACGAAGTACAGGATTCGGATTACGTATCCAATATGCCGCCACTATCTGTAAAGGAGCAGTACCCCAAAGCCGGTTCCCGGGTAAAGGAAGGCCGTAAGATTTACGTGACCGTGATTGCCCGCAACCCGCCGATGGTGCCCATGCCCAACCTGGTTGACATGTCATACCGGAGTGCGCAGACCACCCTGCAAAGCTTCGGTCTGGAGGCTTCTGACCCGGTATACAAACCCAACCTTTGCATGAACTGCGTGCTGGCCCAGCAACTGAACGGCCAGGTTATCCCGCCGGGTACCCGCATTCCGAAGGGAACAAAAATTACGGTAGTCGTGGGCAACGGTGCCGGCAATGATGATTTCAAAATGCCTGATTACGTAGGAATGCCGCTTGGAGAGGCCAAAGCCGCCATTCTGGGGCAGAACCTCGAACTTGGCTCTGTGATTTTTGATGCCGCCAGCGAAAAAACGCCCGGCACCGTGATCCGGCAGAATCCGCCGGCGGTTGAAGGCAACAGGATCCGGCAGGGCGAACTGGTGGATCTCTGGGTAGCGGGTCCGGCTCCTGCGGATTCCGGTAATCAGTAGAAAATGGGGTGGCTGAAGACCATTTTCCGGACGGAATAAAACCTGGCTTCATTCGTTATCTGCAGTAACAGATCAGCGTAAGGTCAAGTCCTTACGCTTTTTGCTTGCCTTTTACCCGATCCCCATGTTTGTCAGACATTTTTTCCTCACTGCCTTTTTTTCGCTGCTGACGCTGACCGGCGCTATTGCCCAGTTGCAGCGGCATCCCCTTACCCGGACAGCAGGCACAGGAGGGGAAAGAGACATCCGTTCCGGCCGCACGACCAGCACGCCCCTGCGGCTGCCCTTTTTCGATGACTTCTCTACCTACTCCGGCCGGCCCGACGATCTGCTCTGGGTCAACGGCGGCGTGCTGATCAACAACCAGTTTGCACTTAACCCACCCTCCCGGGGCGTAGCTACTTTTGACGGTCTCCGGGCCAACGGAAAACCCTATAACCTGGACCCGGCCATTGTCCAGAGCCCCGTGGACACGCTGACCACCCGGCCCATTGATCTGGCGGGCCTGACCACCGGCAACAACGTGGTGCTGAGTTTCTTCTGGCAGGCTGGCGGCCTCGGCGAAATGCCCGACCCGACTGATTCCCTGCTGCTGCAGTTTAAAAACGGTGCCGGCAACTGGCGAACGGTCCGTTCGTTTGGGGCTACTGCCCGGGGGGTACAAGAATTCAGATACGAAGCTCTGGCCCTGACTCCGGCCGACTTTCATGCTGCTTTTCAGTTCCGCTTCCTTGCCTTTGGCCGTCCGGCGGGCATGTACGACATATGGAACGTTGACTACGTGTACCTGGGGCAGGGGCGCACCCTCAACCAGCAGTCGGTGCGCGACCTGACCGTGAGCCGGCAGCCAAAATCCGTACTACGCAGGTACACGGCCATGCCCTGGGAACAGTTCAACGCCAATCCGGCGCTGGAGACTGCCACCGTTGATTCTACAGTGGTGAATAACCTGGAGAACAATTTCAACTTCTTTGAATACCGCTACACGATTACCGATCTTACCTCCGGAAGGGAGTTATATGCTTTCCGGCCGTCGGTAGCTGAGCAGATTTCGGCCAACCAGAAGAAACCGGTCGGCGTGCCCATTGCGGGTTCCCCGATTCCCGTCGCGGCCGGCCCCCGCGTGCTGCAGTCACGGTTTGCCATCGAAACTCCGGCTACGCCTGTTATTCCGGGCGTTGATCTGCGGCGGAATGACACCGTTTCCACGACTACAGTACTCAATGATTACTACGCCTACGACGACGGCACGGCTGAATACGCCCTTGGCATCGGGCAGCGGCAGGGCCGGGTCGCCGTCCGGTACGTACTCAATCAGCCTGCCCAGCTGACGGCGGTAAAGTTGTTTATTACCCCGCTGGAGAGGGATCTGGTGGGGCAGACGTTCGTGCTGAGTGTCTGGAAAAGGCTGGACAACCTGCGGGAGTCAACACTGTACCAGCGAAGCGTACCCATCACCTACTCCGATTCGCTTAATAAGTTCATTACTTTATTCATACAGGATGCCCGCAACGCGACCAGCAGCATCAGCGTAACCGATACTTTCTATGTAGGCTGGCAGCAAACTTCCAACGACCTGCTCACCGTCGGCCTCGACGTGAACACCGACTCGCGGAACCAGATCTTTTACAACATCACCGGCATTGACTGGCAGGCCAACCGCGAACTGGTGGGCAGTCTGATGATCCGTCCTGTTTTTGGCAATATTACCACCTCGGCTGAGCCCCAAATGCCCGCGCCGGTAAGTGAATCGGCGTATCGCCTGTTTCCCAATCCGGCTACCGGTCCGGTGTCATGGACCATACCCGGCGTCAACTCCGTGCAGGTGTTTGACCTGCCGGGCAGGGAAGTGAGGGCGGCCCGGTACCAGCCGGACGCCACGCCCACGCTTGACCTGTCGGGTCTGCCCGATGGCATTTACGTACTGCACCTGCATACCGGCCGCAAGAGTTTTGTGCGTAAGGTAGTCCTCAGGCGTTAGTTTCGGGTGTTGCAGGGGGCTGGGCGCCCCGCCTGATTCTTCAGCGGACCAGGCTCAGTACCTTTCCATCTTTCATTTCTACCTTGCGGTCGGCCATGTTGGCGAGTTCTTCGTTGTGGGTGACGATCACGAAGGTCTGTCCGAGCTGGTCGCGCAGCTGGAAAAACAGGTGATGCAGTTCCTGGGCGTTGCGGGAGTCGAGGTTGCCGCTGGGTTCGTCGGCAAACACTACCAGCGGATTGTTGATCAGGGCGCGGGCTACGGCGGTGCGCTGCTGCTCGCCGCCCGACATTTTGGAAGGAGGGTGATGGAGGCGGTCCTTCAGACCAAGCATTGACAGCAGTTCCACTGCCCGGGCTTCGGTCTTCTTCGGGTCATTCTTACCCAGATACCCGGGAATGCATACATTTTCGAGGGCCGTAAACTCAGGCAGCAGGTTGTGAAACTGGAAAATAAACCCCAAAAACCGGTTGCGGAACTCGGCAAGCGTGTTTTTCCGGAGGGATGCCACATTGTGGCCGTTGATGACAACGGAGCCGGCGTCGGGCTTGTCCAGCGTACCAAGTATATGGAGCAGCGTACTTTTGCCGGCACCCGATGCGCCTACAATCGAAACAATTTCATTTTTCTGGATAGTCAGGTCTATGCCTTTCAGGACCTGCAGCGGACCGTAGGTTTTTGTAACCCCTTTTACTTCAATCATCAGATGTGCGTATGTGCTGTAAATTGACTAAAAATAGTCGTTCGGGCAACTTCTGTCCGATCTGAAGAGAGGATGGTCCGGCGGCTGAAAGCCGGAGGCGGCTGAGGCGTTTTTATTTCACTGTAGCTTGCTGACTTTCAGCACCTGCGTTGTTACCTTCATTTCCGGAAAAATGACCAACCTGAAACCTGACCCATTCCGGCCATGAAAAGACTCACCTCTTACCTGACACGCCTCTGCCCTTTCTTTGTACTCTGTTGCGCAACGGTTTGTTTCCTGCCGGCGCAGGATGGCGGCGGGGCTTTTTACCAGATGAAGCCAGCCACCACCTTTACCCTTACCACCTACAGCCCCGAAGACAAAGTGCTGACCCCGGCCACGCACGTATTGGGCACAATAAGATACATTATATGAACAGATATTCACCTGGTTATGAGTATAAACCCAGCTTTGAACAAATGGTTGGGTTTGGACCACTCACTACCTGCCTACCCTTCCACCGGTTTTTTTAGCCCTACTGCCCTAACTAAGTAAGAGAACAATTATAAATTATGAATTCTAAATTTTGAATGGACATGATAACACACTGTATGCGAGAGGTTTTAATTTAAAATTCAGAATTCAAAATCTATAGTTTAATTCTGGTCGGGTACTTATTTATCAAACTCCTCGTCGTATACCAGCTGCCCGGATGCATCCGACAGCCTGACAAAGTCCACGGAGCCCCGGTCGGTAAAGGTGCAGGTAATGCCCTTGAGCTTGCCTACCGGCTGCGTGTAGGAAACCCGGTACACCGGTTTGTGATCAAAAAATACTGTTACCCGCCGGTTGACAGATTGGATCCGGACGGTGTGCCAATCGGCAATGGGTTGGGCAAAGGCGGATAGGTCATAGTACTTTCCGCGCCGGTTAACTTCCCCGAAGAGCTGATTCATCCACGCATTGCAACCCGGATTGGTAAAGACAGTACGGATAGACCGTTTCTCCCCGATCAGACTGAGCGTGGCCACGTAGCAACGAATGCTCCTTTCGGAGGCGTGGGAACGGAAGCGGACCTCGAATTGCATATTGTCTCCGTCCACCCCGAAATCCCGGAAGTTGTGGAGATTACTGTAAAAAATGCGGTTGGTATCCACCTCACCCTCCTGAATTTGCTGCAAGGAGGCCTGTAGGACACCACCCCGCATGCTGATACCCTCACCCTCCTTGCCAATAGGCCGTAAGCCCTGATCCGAGTGGGTACTCCCTTCCCACCCCCGGCTTAGCACGTGTACGTGCATCCGCGAAAGTACCTTTCCGCCGGCAACCAGTTTTACCTCGTGCCAGTCGGGAGTAAGGTAGGTATGGGTGAATACCTTTTGCTCTTTTGGTAAATAAAATTTGTCCTTTTGCCCTAAGTGAATAAAAACGCTGTCAGCCGGTAAGCGGGTAATATCATAATGGAAAGTTGCCGTAAAGGGGGCGTATCCTTTGGTGTGATGTCCTTTAAAAACAAAATCACCCGCATGGGCGATCTTTGGGACCTCCGGAACTGCTTTTTTTTCGCTGGTAAGCAGGTACCCGGCTACTAGCAGTAGTCCAAGGCTTACCCCCAGAAAGGCAAACCAGCCCCGCGTTGAGCCGGCGCCAGCGGCTTTTCCGGAATGACCATTACCGGGCGGTGAAGTTTGCGGTTGGGTTAAGCTGCTTTCCGGAACGGTACTTCCGGCCGTAGTCAATTTAGCCGGAATGCCGGCGGGAACGGACCGGGGAAGGATGGATTGCTGCTTAAAATCAATCCAGTTCTGGTAACCCAGAAAAATAGCAAGGGCATCCCTGGTCGCCGTTTGGGGATTATAGGTGTGATACGTTTTGATTTTTCCAAATACCCGTTTCAAGGTATCGGGACTGATGTAAATGCGGGAAACACGGCTAACCTGTTCGCTTAAGGCATTAAAATCCTTATTGGTCCAGGTTTTATGCTTGCCCCATTGCAGTTTTTCTTCAACCTGCTGAATGCATTTTTGTAGATAAAAAGACTCGTCCGTCATAACATTCCGCTCATCAGGTTGCCGTTTTGGTCACCCGCCCGGCTGAACCGGCAAAAATCAATCGTCAAAATCCTCCCCGTATACCAGGTTTCGCTGCTTATCGTACAGCCGGACGTAATCTACTGCCCCGCACCCTTTAAACGTATAGATAATGCCTTTTACCCGGCCAATCGCCCGCTGGTACGGGATCCGGTAAACGGGCCGGTTATCCAGCACAATTCCGGCCGTTTTATTGTTGACTTCCAGGCGCAGCGGTTTCCAGTCGGCAAAGTCCCCGGCGAAAGCCGATAAATCGTGGAAGGTACCCTCTATCTCTACCTCACTGCACTGCAGCAATACCTCGCTTTGGCAGCCGGGACTCACAAAATGCAGCGAAATTGTTCCCGTTTCTCCCAGTACCTGGATGATGGCATCGTTGCACCAGGCTCCCTCCAGCTTAGTACTGTTGCGAATGCGCGTCTCCAGTACCAACGCATCGCCGGACAGGTCAAAATCTTTCACCTGGCGAAACGAAATCCAACTCGTTTTCCGGGGTAACTTTCGTTGCTCCAATTCCCGGGGGGCAACGTACAAGAGTCCCGGAGACTTTCTAAGTACGCCGGGAGGCAGCAGGTGCATGTCCCCGAGCCGGAAAATGTTTTCGTGATTCCGGATGAATATCCGGTTCGAAGTGTTGCCCGGTTCTCTGGCAAAAATAATCCCGTCCCAGCCGTTACTTTGTACGTGGATGTTCTTAGTCTGTTGAGGCTGCCCGTTGACCAGCACCCGCATCCGGTACAAGTTGGGCAGCAGGTAAGTGTTCGAGAGAAAATGCTTTTCCTGGTCCAGCGGTTCCAGATTATGATTGCCGAAATCAACGGCTACGCTATCGGAAGCCGAACCCGTAATAGCGTACTGAAGCTGGACATTCATGGGCGCCAACCCAACCGTGTCTTTTGTCTGAATGTAAACAGCGGGGCTTTTGGCGGGCTTCCGGACAAAGGAAAGATACAGCACAAGGATGCCGGCAACGGCGCCGAACGCAATTAGCGGGTATGCCCACTGACCGGCGGCCTTCTTTACGGGCATTTTTGCGGTGACCGGTACCGTCCTGTCCACTGAGGCGGGAGTATTTGCACGCGTGAATGGTGTTTGCGGGATTGGTTCCGGACTGGGTTCCACCGGGACAGGTTTTGCCGGTAAGCCCCCCGGATAAGCAGTCACGAAATTATCCCAGTTCCGGTAACCCAGATACCTGGCCAGAGCATTCCTGGTATCCAGTTGAGGGGTATAATTCCGGTAGGTTTTTACCCGGCCGAAAATCCGTTTTAAGGTCTGCACGCTGATCAATACCTGGGAAGCAGCGTAAACCGCACTGCTCAAAGCTTTGAAATCTGCCTGCGACCAGGATTGACTTTTTCCCCGGTTCAGCTTCTCCTCAATCAATGCAGTGCATTGGTGAATAAAGTAAAATTCATCCATGCGTACGTGGGCTGATTTCTCTCACAAGTATACGCTTACTTTAGAACGGAATCAAGAACGAATTGCATCAAACATCCCCTTCATTAGTCTTGCCGTTTGCCTGAGTTCGTGTTTGAAATGATACGCGCATTCACCTGGAAGTGGCTTTTATGGCAGTTTTTAAGGCTTTTGCGGGTTGTTCGCTCCTGTTCAATTCTGCCTAACCCTTTGCTTTGATTTTCTCTGGCAGTTCTGCCGGGTTAACAATAATTTTGACTTGTACTTTTATTTGAAGAAATATGAATTTTAAAACCACTACTCCTCCTCATTTCTACTTGCAAAAGCATATTCCCGTCTGGGTATTGCTACTTGTTCTTTTAGGCCAGACTACTGGCTTCTGCGCCGACCCGCCCCTGCCCCAGGTAGCTACTGCCGTGACTATTTCTGAAACGGTAGCCGAAACTTATTACGTAAGTCCCGCCGGTGACGATGCGAACCAGGCACTGCCCAATTGCCCTTTAAAACTTTTGCCAAAGGCGTAAGTACTGCCGTAGCCCGGAAGAATGCGAATGTTTCCGTGAAGCTGGTGCTGAAAGACGGCACGTACCGTGAACGGGCAACAATTGCCAGAATCGGCGCCGGCACCAGTGACGATGCCGAGGCTGCGCTGATTATTCAGGCGGAAAATGCCGGCAAAGCCATTGTAAGTGGCTCTGACATCTGGGGAGGCTGGACGCCGGAAGGCGCCAACTGGGTACATAACTGGCCCCATAACTGGGGTTCCGGCCCGCAGCCTGGCGGCCCCGCACTGGGCCCGGTAGCACTACGCCGGGAAATGATTTTTGTCAAAAACCAGCTCTACCGGCAGGTGTTGAAGCTGGAAGAGATGGGTCCGGGTAAATTTTACGTAGACGAGACCGCTGATAAAGCCTATGTGCAGCCGCTGGAAGGCGTGAATATGGCTTCTGATACGGTAGAAGTAGGCATTCGGGTATCGACGCTGAGTATTATCGGACGGAAGAATATCGCAGTGAAAGGGTTGGTTTTGCAACATGCCAGTACGCCCCTGGGCCCGTCCAACTATGCGACCCTGGAACTCCTGCAGGACTGCAAGAATATCCTGATCGAAGACGTGGATATGATCTGGAATAACCGGGGCGGCATGTACACGCACAACATTATCAAGGGACATGAAAATGTGACCCTCCGCCGGGTACGGATGAACCACAACGGCCACCAGGGTATGCAGTTCCAGAAAACCCGCAATATTCTGGCCGAGGACTGCGAAACCTCTTACAATAGCTGGCGGCACTACTGGGCCAATACCATCAGCGGCTGGTACCAGGGCGGATTTAAGTTTATGAATACCCGTACTTCCACTTTTATCCGGCACAAAGCCGTGGAAAACTACGGCACGGGCATGTGGTGGGACATCGATAACAAAGATATCACAGCCCGGGACTGTTACATGGATGGCAACTACTGCCGGGGTATGTTTATTGAATACAATCAGGGGCCATCCCTGGTTAAAAACTGCACGATTATCAACACCAAAAAGTCTCCCATCATCGCTGACCGGAACCAGGGCGGGCTTAACTTCTCCTGCACCAAAGATGTGACTGTGGAAGGCTGTACGATCAAAAACAATATCCTCGGGCAATTGCACGTGTGGTACGGTGCCCGCCGCGGTGATGGCCGGGATTACGAAACCGGTCAGACGATTGGTGCCTGGGATGTGGCCAATTTCAAGTTCCGCGATAACGTGATTGAATGCGGCAATGACCCCACCCAAACGATTGTTGACCTGCCCAACTGGAGCTACCTGCTCAACAGCTGGGATTCGGATTCAGCCACTTACCGGCATTCGTCCCGGTTCAATGCCTTCTTTATCTACCAGAATGCCAGTTACACCTTCCAAGGCTGGCAGCAACTGATCAACGGGGATACCCATTCTACCTTTAACCAGTACGCCGTTCCGACCAATCTTACCGTTACGTCGGTAGCCAAAAGAGCGGCTTCAATCAGCTGGACGGACAACGCCGACAACGAAACCGGGTACGTAATCGAACGGGCTACCGGCAGCGGGATGAGTTTTACGGTGCTGGATACCGTTGCCGCCGGGGTGACTGCCTACCAGAGTTTCTCTTTGCAGCCCGGCACTGCCTACGCTTTCCGGGTACGGGGCCTCAATACCGGCAACAATTCCTATAGCAATACCGCTACCGTTACTACCTTGCCCCTGGGCACGGGTCTACGGGCCGACTACCGCGACAAGTGGGGCGGTCATGTGAGCCGGACCGATAGCAGTATCCATTTTAACTGGGGCGAAGGTGCTCCGGCCCCGGGCATTGGCACGGATCACTTTACCGTCGCGTGGTCCGGGCAAATTGATGCTGATTACCCGGAGAATTACACATTCTATACTACTACCGATGATGGGGTAAGACTCTGGGTTGATGGCAAACTCTTGATTGACAACTGGCAGGAAAACCACAAAGGGAAAGAAAACCAGGGAACCATCTTCCTGCAGGCTGGTCAGAAATACGATATCCGGATGGAGTATTATGAACACGCCGCTTTTGCGCAAGCCAGTCTGTATTGGTCTTCCCCAAGTGTAGCCAGGCAGGTAGTTCCTGGAGAAAACCTCTATCCGGCCGTAGTTGAAGGCAGCATTGTACATGAACCCGCCAATAAAAATACGGCTAATACCTATTCGGTAGACGTGTTTCCCAATCCGGCTGCAGAGCAAGTTACTTTCCGCTTTTCGGAAAACACTACGGCTAAAGTAGAAGTGACCCTGACCCATGCCTACGCTAACCAGGCATTCAAGTTCACTAATCATCTACGGGTAAAAGACAATACCCTGACCATTCCCTTAAGTACTATTCCTGACGGTATTTACCAGATCAGCTTCACCCTCAACGGAAAGCAGATCAGCCATAAAGTAATTATTCAACACTAGAAGTCCGGCAAAAGCTGGCAGATTATACTCCTGCCAGCTTTTTTCTAATCCTCGCGGAATAAAACTATTTAAACATCTAATGTAATTCTATTTCTTTTTTATTCTTAACCCTTTAATAATTACCGCTATGCGTACTTACGTACCCTTTTTAGACAAACAATCTTTACCCCTCTTCTCCAAAAGACTCCTTGTGATGATCCTGTTATCGGGCTTTACGCAAGCTGTAGCCCAGCCTCCTACGCCGGCCCGGGCTACCGGCGCTAATGTTTCCCGCACGGTTTCGGAAACCTATTACGTAGGCACCAATGGCACCAGCACCAACCCGGGTACCTATGCCTCTCCCTTTAATGTAGATGCCGGGATTGCCAAAGGCATTGCCAGAAAAAATGCCGGAGTAAGCGTAAAAATTGTCTTTAAAAACGGAACCTACACAGACAATATCGCTGTTCCTTCACCCGCTGGCGGCGTAGCCAATGACAATGCAGCTTCACTCATTATTGTTGCTGAAACCATTGGAGGCGCCGTTATATCCGGAGCCGACCGTTGGACTGGCTGGGTGCAGGAAGGAAGTAACTGGACCCACAACTGGCCCTATGACTGGGGTTTTGCTCCACAACCGGGTGGTCCGGCATTAGGCCCGGTAGCACTGCGCAGAGAAATGATTTTCGTAAATGATGTATTGTATCGCCAGGTACTGAGTCTGCAAGAAATGGGTCCGGGTAAGTTCTACGTCAATGAGGATACTGATAAAGTGTACCTGCAAGGAGCTTCCGGAGTAAGCATAACTTCAGCACAAGTGGAAGTGAGCGTGCGTTCTGGTTTGGTGACTATCTCCGGAAGAAGAAACGTGGTAGTCAAAGGCTTTATCATTGAGCGGGCCAATACATCTCTGAATGGCGCAGGGGGAGGCATGGAATTGCTCCAGGATTGTAAAAACATCGCTATTGAGGATAATGTAATCCGGTGGAACAACCGAACCGGACTCTTTGTGCATCAAAAAGTGAGCAGCCACGAAAACATCAGCATCACCCGCACCCGGCTGAATAACAACGGACATCAAGGTATGCAAATACAGGCTACCCGGAACATACTTGTTACCGATAGTGAAACCTCCTACAATAGCTGGCGGCATAAGTGGGCCGAAACCATCAGTGGCTGGTTCCAGGGCGGTTTCAAATTCATGCATACCCGCACGTCTACGTTTCTTAATCATAAGGCGATTGATAATCACGGTACCGGCATGTGGTGGGATATCGACAACACAGATATCACCGTTGAAAACGGATATATGGACGGAAACTACTGCCGGGGTCTGTTTGTGGAATATAGTCAGGGACCGTCCTTAATTAAAAACTCTACCATTATTAACACCAGGCAATCCGACATAGTAAACGACCACCTTGAAGGTGGCCTCAATATTTCCGTTACGCGTAATGTGACCATTACCGGCTGTACCATCAAAAATAACGTGATTGGACAAGTGCATGTCTGGTATGGCGCACGACGAAGTGATAATGAGAATTATGAAACCGGTGGCCCTATCCAAAATGGTTGGGATGTATCTGATATTTACTTGAGAAATAATGACATAGAAGTAGTTAGTGCTGGTCAGCATGTGATTAATATTCCTAACTGGGATTATCTGCTCAGCAGCTGGAACAGCGATTACATTACCTATAAACACTCCTGGAGAAACGATGCATTCTATGTGTACAATCCTTCTACACAAACTGGCACGAACTATACCTTTAGTGGCTGGAAGACGTTGATCCGCAATGCATCCGGGGTTCAGGCCAGAGAAGCCAACTCCACCTTTAACGGCAGCAGTGCCCGGGTAGCCTTTGATCAGGCTAAAAGCAGTGAGTCATCCCAGAACATTTCCGTTTTCCCTAACCCGGCCCGGGAGCAGTTCACCGTCCGGGTACCGGCTGGTTTGCAGGGAGCTGTTACCCTAAGCCTGGTCAATACCCATTCCCGGGAGGTGATCCGGCTGGGAACTACCACTCTGGCGGGCAGCGAAACCATTCCCGTACAGGTAAGCCATCTACCCGCTGGGATGTACTTATTACACCTTTCGGATGGAAAAAAGCAAATAACGGAGAAGGTTGTCATTGGCCGCTGATTGTTGATTATAGAGGGCGTCACAACTTGTCGGAAAAGAGATAGGATTATTCTCAAAGACTTGATTCCAGATGTTATCAATCCAGGATTTGGTGAAAGAGCGCTTTTTGGAGCAGGCTTTAAAAGTGGATTGGATTAGAGATTCGAGTTGAGTAAGGTCTTCAATGATAGCGGCCCGGCTAATTGCTCTCTTAATTTGTTTCCAGATTCTTTCGATCGGGTTAAGGTCAGGCGAGTAAGGGGGCAGATTGACTAAGACAATCTGTAATTCTCTTGCTGTTTGTTCCACCAGGGGAGTTAGTACCTTTTGTACTTCTGCAAGCCTATTTTACCACTTTTTCCAACAAGTTGTGACGCCCTCTATAAAAACCAGCAACTCCTTAGCCTCCCGCTCAGGTGCAAAAAGCTAAAGGGCATTTTCCAGCTTGAACACATAGGCGAACCGGCCCGGCAGGGCATTGGGCGAAAGTACCGGAGGGATAAGGGTAAGGGCACCCGCTTTCTGATTTACCTTCACCGGCTTATCGGTACCCAGCATACTTACTTTCAGGTTTGCCTTTGCCGGGAGCTGAGGGATGGTGACCGGCAGATCGGGCCAGCGGGTGCTGATCACGTACAGGGTGCTGCCTTTGGTGGTATAGTATACCTTGCCATTGGGATTGACCACGCCCACTTTTTCCTCTTTCCCGGCCGCAGCAGCGGCAGCAGCGGCTTTTGGTGCTCCCGCCCATGGCCTGGTGCTATAAATGGCTTCTCCGTTCACGTTCAGCCAGTTGCCCATGTCGAGCAGCCGCTCCTGCATGATCACGGGAATGGTGCCGTCGGCCGCCGGACCAACGTTGAGCAGAAAATTACCCCCCCGGCCTACGCGGTCAATCAGCAGGTGTACCAGTTGTTCAGAAGTTTTGTAATCTTCCAGATTTTCGGCCCGGTTGAAGCCGTAGGAGCCGCCAATGCCCTGATTCTCTTCCCAGGGATGGCCGGTACCTACTTTCTCGTCGTCGCTGCCGTATTCGCTGGTGTGGTAGTCGCCGTGCTTCTGGTGGGCATCCTTGCCCCAGCGGTCATTGACCACCACTTCCTCCTTGTTGGGCGCATTGTTGTAGAGCCACGCCAGGAAGGCCGGGCTTTGCCAGTAGTCGGAGGTCTCGTCCCAGGCCCCGTCGGAGAAAATCACGGCCGGCTGGTAACTGGTCACCAGTTCCTTTAACTGAGGCACGATGTGGCCGCTCACGTACTGATCGGCCGGAATGCGGTATTTCTGCACCACTTCTTTTGGCAGATAGGGCTTCTCCTCGCGCGAAGGCGTGGGCGTTTCCCATTCCAGAATGGAAAAGTACAGCCCCATCTTAAGCCCTTCGGCCCGGACGGCGCGGGTAATGTCGCCTACCAGATCCCGCCTGGGGCCGGTGGCTACGCTGTTCCAGCCGTTGTTGTACGGACTCCTGGTAGGCCAGAGGGTAAAACCATCATGGTGCTTCGAGGTCAGGACTACGTAGCGGGCACCGGCATTTTTGAAAAGCTTCGCCCATTCCTGCGGATTGAACAATTCGGCCCGGAACATGGGCGCAAAGTCGCGGTAGGCAAAGTTTTTTCCGTAGGTATTGTCGTGAAACTCTTTTCCCTTGCCGGGTTTGTGCATTACGTCGGGGTAATACCACTCGGCATAGGAGGCATACCGTTTTTTGGCAACCGGCCGGTAGGCAGGTACCGAATAAACGCCCCAGTGAATGAAGATTCCGAATTTAGCCTCCGCAAACCAGGCGGGTACCGGCCGTTTGTCCAGCGATTCCCAGTTGGGCTGGTAAGGCTGGGCCATTGCTAAGGGAAAGATCAGGAAACCAAGCGCGGTCAGGAGAAGGGTTTTGTTCATGGAGGCAAGAGTTTAGGTAATCTCTTTTCAACCCTAAGATTAAACAGAAATGCGAAATATGTCAATGGCGGGAGTGGGTAAGAATTTTACGGGGGCCTTGCCTGAAAAAACAAAGGCGCAAGGGTAAAACCTTGCGCCTTTGTTTCCGGCCTCCTTCGGGAGGCGTGTTGCTGAGCTTGCGACAAAATCAGGTGTTCACCGTCGAGCCGCCGTTGGGGTGCAGGACCTGGCCCGTAAAGTAAGAGGCATCTTCACAGGCAAGGAAGACAAAACTGGGTGCTACTTCGGAAGGCTGACCAACCCGGCCCATGGTTGTATCCTGACCAAATTTAGCCACCTTTTCTTCGGGGAACGTGGACGGTATCAGCGGCGTCCAGATCGGGCCGGGAGCCACGGCATTGACGCGGATCTTCCTCTCGGCCAGGTTCTGCGCCAGCGAACGGGTAAAAGTCGTGATGGCCCCTTTCGTGGCCGAGTAATCCAGCAGTTCCTTGCTGCCCCGGTAAGAGGTAATAGACGTCGTATTGATGATGTTGTCGCCTTCCTTCATGTGCGGCAGGGCTGCCTGCACAAAATAAAACTGAGCAAAAATATTGGTCCGGAAGGTACTGTCGAGTTGCTCGGGTGAAATTTCCTCCGGACTCTCCTTCGGGTGCTGCTCGGCGGCGTTGTTGACCAGAATGTTCAGTTTGCCGAGTTCCCGGACGGTCCGTTCTACGGCATCCTGGCAGTTCTTCACCTCCCGGATGTCGGTCCGGATCAGGACACAGCGCCGCCCCTCGGCTTCCACCATCCGTTTGGTATCTTCCGCGTCCTGGTCTTCCGACTTGTACAAAATTGCCACATCCGCCCCTTCCCGGGCAAAATGCACGGCTACCGACCGGCCGATGCCGCTGTCGCCGCCGGTGATGAGGGCTACTTTCCCTTTCAGTTTATCGCTGCCCTTGTATCCTTCCCGGATCACCTCGGGCTTTGGGGTCATCTGGTTTTCAAATCCCGGTTCGTCCTGTTGCTGGGCCGGGAGGCTGGTTGGTTTGCTTTCCTGAGACATGGTTGATTGATGGTTTTGTTCCCCTAACCATACGCAGGAGCGGGCAGTGAGTTAGGGAGTAGTGAAGTTTTTGTTTGAAAGCAGACTTACTCCTTACCAATAGCCATCACCTGGCAGCAACCGGCAATCTTAATTTTGCTTCAGATGAAAATAACATCCGGAAAGTCAGGTCTATCACTGAAATTACGCTTTTCTGTTTAAGCCTATGCCCACTCCCGCAAGGTTGCACCTTGCGGTACATGAGCAGGTATCGTTTGGTTTGATCCGGACCATGCCCGGCAGTAAACCGCAAGGTTGCACCTTGCGGGAGCAGAAGCGGATGGCAGCAAGCAGTTGCGTAAGTGACGGGCCGGGAGGCCCTGCCAATCCTCGTCACCCGGCTGGAGCCGGGCGACTGCGGGGGGTTAGGATCTGGCAGGATCTTCCTCAGTCCTTCTACCCTTCAATCATTCAGAATTCCCCGCCATCTTCCGCCAGAATCACATCCCTGAACTTCTGATAAAGGAAGGAAATAACCAGCAACAGCACGCCAAGGCCCACGAAAGCAATGATTTTGCCCAGGGTCGGGATGTCGCCCAGGTCGAACAGGAAGAGCTTGCCCAGCGTTACGGCGAACAGTGTGATGCCCAGCACCCGCAGCACCCGGCGTTTCCGCCAGATGCCCCACATGATCAGCCCGAGTGCGTACACACCCCACAATACACTGAAGCCGAGTTTTTGGGCCAGCTCTTTGCGGTCAGGCAGCATCCCCGGGGCCAGTTTGAGGAAAAGCTGGACCAGTTCGGCACTCAGCAGGGCAATGACGAAGAGGTGGATCACCGCCGGATACCATTTCCAGAGAGAGCCCGGCCGGAGTGTACGCAACTGCCTCACCAGCAGCGCCCCGACGGCCACGCAGGAGCCGACGCCCACATACGCGGGGTAACGGATGTATACGTAGGCAAAGGTGCTTTCCGGCTGATCCTGCCGGAGGGCGTTCCAGAGCAGATCGGCATCCGTGAGCCCGGCAGTCAGCCACCAGAGAAGTACGATAATACTTAAAATTACCAGTGCCCCAAACTGATAACGGTTGCCGCGCAGGAACAGGGCAAGACCACCCAGCGCGGCCACGTAAAAGCCCGTAAAGGTCAGGAGCCACAGCTGCTTCAGCATCCGCAGGGATCCGGCCGTGGCGCGTAAAGGAGAATCAAAGGGCAGGTTGTCAAAACGGGGGGCCAGCCGGCTGATCCGGTGCCCGAAAAGGTGATCCAGTTCCCAGGCAAACGCGCCGTAAAGAATTGCCGCACTTACGACGGGCAGCACATATTGCCAGACCGGAGCCAGGGGATCTTTTCCTGCCGCATCCCCGGAAGCAGTCCGCCGCGCCTGCCGGATGATAAACACCTGCGTCAGCACCACCCAGATGGATGCCGCCCAGTGCCGGTTCAGCAGAAAAGGAACGGCTGTGGGGTAATCACGGTACACCGACCAGCCGGCCAGCAGGTTTACAACCGAAAGCGTAAGAACAGCCAGGGCGGAGTAGCCGCAGGTCGCTTTGCCCATCCGCTGCCCGGTCAGAAACAGCACCGCCGCTTGGGCCGCCCAGAGCCAGGTAACCGTGTTGCCGTCAGACTGCACCGGCACGGCAATGGTCAGGAAGGCAATGGCCAGCAGCAAGGCAAGGAAAAACAGCCCCGTGCGGCCTTTCTGGTGCCAGGCAAATCCCGCCACACCACCGTGTACGGCCGCAACGGCAAGGGTGAAAAGCCCCAGCCCTGTACCCTGTGCGGAATTTTGCAGCGCAGCGTAGCCCAGCAGGTAAAAAATAAAGGCGTTGCCCACCAGCAAAGAACCTTTTCCAGACGAAATTATTTTTTCCGGCCAATGCGCAAAGCCGGATATGGCGTAGAAAAGGAGAAAAAAGAGCGTCCCAAAACCCAGGGCAACGGGCAGGTGCACGGCAGGCTGATAAGAGAAAAAGTACCAGAGCCCGAAGGTAAGCCACGTAACAATAAAGGCCGCCACGTTCATGGCGGGCCAGTGCCTGCGGTAGGCCAGCACCCCAACGCCGGCATTGATGATAGCCATGTAGGCAAACAGCACCGCCACATTGCCGCCCTTCTGGCTGAGCAGCAGCGGAACCGCGTAGGCCCCTACCAGGCCGTACACACCGATAATCTGCTGATTGAACTCCGTGGCGGCATAAATGGTAAAGCCCGTGACGGCCAGCATGATCCCGAAAGCGGCAAGGTGCGGCAGCAGGGCGTAAAAGTCGTAAGCAAAGTAGGTGGTAAAATACAGGGTAGAAACCCCGCCGCTGAGCAGTACGGCACCGTAGGCCCGGTACTCTTTTTTCAGCCACCAGGCAAGGCCGGTAAGGGCAATGCCTGCCGCGTACCCGAGTCCGATGCGGGCTACCGGACCAAGGAGATTGTTTTCAAAGGCGTAGTTCAGGAAAATGCCGACACCCAGCACCAGAATCAGAATCCCGATCTTGTTGATCAGGTTGCCGCCGATGTACTGCTCCATGCTCTGTCGTGGCGGAGCAGCCGGTTTTGGTGATGGTGCGGCTACCGGTGGCGGGGCGGAAAAATGGTCGGGTTGGGCATTGACCGGCGTAGCAGTATTTTCTGCAACACGCGTAACCGGCTGCGACAACGAAACCTCTGCGGCTGTACCGGCAGCCTGAAGTTGCCGGATTTGCTGCCGGAGCCGGTCAATCTGTCCCTGCTGGCTGACCACTGACCGGCTCAGTTCGTCGAGCTGAGCCAGCAGGGCATTCAGCAAGGCCTCTTTTTGTTCGGCTTCCATGATCGGGTGAAAGGTTCGGGAGTTTCCGCAGACAGTATGTGATCATACCCATTCAGAATTCAGAATTCAAAATTGTTTTCTTCCTTAACTCATCTGCATGAATTTCTCCAGATCTTTCAGATTGATCAGCCCTTCGTAGTAGGCTTTGCCGAACATAACGCCGTATACGCCGATTTCCGCCAGTTTTTCGATATCGGCTACGGAACGCACCCCGCCGCTGGCCAATAGCTGAATATCGGGATATTTTGCCAGAATCTGTTTGTACAAAGGAAAGGCCGGACCCTGCAACTGACCATCAAGATTGACGTCGGTGCATTTCACGTACTTGATGCCCCGTTCGTAGTAATAGTCAATCAGCTCCATGAGGTCAATGCCGGTGTTGCGCTGCCAGCCTCCGGTGATGATTTTTCCGTCTTTGGTGTCGGCGGCAAGCACAATCCGTTCCCGGCCGTAACTGATCAGCCAGGAGGCAAAAAAGGCTCTTTCGGTGGCGGCTACGCTGGCGGATGTAACAAATTTCGCCCCGCATTCAAAGGCCGTCCGTATGTCGGAGTCCGTCTGGATACCCCCGGCAAAATCAATGTGCAGATCGGTGTAGGCGGTAATCATCTGCAGGATTTCGTAATTGACCACCTTGCCTTTTCTGGCGCCGTCCAGATCAATCAGGTGTACCCGCTCAATCCCGTGGTCAGCGAAGGTCTGGGCTACATCCAGCGGACTGTCGCCGTACTCGATGGGATGTTCAAAATCTCCCGGTGGTACTTTTACGCATTTACCGTTGAAAATGGAAATGGAGGGTATAATCTGTATCATGCAGGCCTGGAAATTAAGTCGTAATGGGGTTTTAAAATACAAATTTATCCTTCAATATAAAAGGTGGGGTTATTAGATTACCGGGGAAGTGCAAATTTTTAGAAGGAAGGGAATATTCGGGCGCATTTCCGCTTTTCCCGCTCAACTCACTTCCCCGCGGAGAGAGGCGGTAAGCTGGTGGCGGGTTTCGGATCCGGACAGGGCCTTTCCCAGTACGTACATCATTTTGGTGACTGCCGCCTCGGTGGTAATGTCGGAGCCGTTCAGGATGCCGATGTCGGCCAGCTGCCGGCTGGTTTCGTAGCGACCCTGCACCACTTTGCCACCGTTGCACTGGGAAACGTTCAGGACAAAAATTCCCCGTTCGACCGCCTTTTTCAGGCTGTCGGTAAACCAGCCGGCGGTAGGCGCATTGCCCGAGCCGTAGGTTTCAAGGATCAATCCCCGCAGGCCCGGCATCTGCACCGTGCTGTCTGCCACCAGCCGGGTAATGCCCGGAAACAGCTTCAGAATGGCAACGCGGCTGTCGAGGCTGGTGGTTACTTCCAGCGGAAAAACCTTCTGGTAAGGCAAAATCAGCGAATGGTTGTAGTCAATGGTAACGCCGGCCTCGGCCAGCATCGGGTAGTTTTCGGAGTGAAAGGCATCAAAATGGGTGCTTTCCACCTTTTTGGCCCGGTTGCCGCGCAGCAGCAGCCCGTGGAAGTAGATGCAAACCTCCGGCACGACCGGCTTGCCGGTATCGCTTTTGGCCGAAGCAATTTCAAGGGCCGTCATCAGATTCTCGCGGGCATCCGTCCGCACGGTGCCAAGGGGCAGCTGGGAGCCGGTGAAAATGACCGGCTTGTTGAGATTTTCGAGCAGAAAACTCAGGGCAGAGGCACTGTAGGCCATGGTATCCGTGCCGTGCAGAATCACAAAACCGTCGTACCGGTCATAACTCTCGCGGATCAGGTGCGCCCACTGCAGCCAGTGGCCGGGGGTGACGTTGGACGAGTCAATGGGCTTGTCGAGGGCAATTACGGTCAGCTGAAAGCCAAAACGGTTCAGCTCCGGCAGCCGCTCCCCCCATCTGCCCGAAATCAAACGGCACCAGATGCCGGCCAGTAGGGTCGTACACCATGCCAAGCGTACCTCCGGTATACAGCATCAGCACCGAAGTGCCCGCCTGTCCGGCAACCGTAGGAATGGAAATGGTGGTATACATAGTGCTGCGTAAACTTAAATTCCAGATTTTGAATTATAAATTTTAAATGGATGGTGCCGTGGATTGACTGATATATGGCCTTTGGCTTTTAAGTAGTTATTGGTTAGTAGTTGTTCGGTTGTTGACCACTCTTTTTCCCGCTTCTGACTCCTCACTCCTCACTTCTCACTCCTGAACCAAACAGCTTCAGCGCATTTTCGGTGGTGATACGGTCCACTTCGGCAAGGGAAGTTTGCTTCAGGTCGGCCACCCGCTGGGCAATCAGGGAAGGTAAGCGGGTTGGTTGCGCCTGCCCCGGTGCGGCACCGGCGCAAGATAGGGACTGTCGGTTTCCAGCAGGAGGTGTTCCAGACCAATGTGGGGCAGTACCTGGTCCAGACCGCCATTCCTGAAAGTGGCAACGCCGCCGATGCCGAGCGAGAAAGCCGGAATCAATCACCTGCCGGGCGTCGGCGAGGTTGCCGGTAAAGCAATGGAAGACGCCGGTCAGGCCGCCGGTGCCAGTCTCTCTCAGCAAGGTCACGGTTTCGGCGAAAGAATTGCGGCAATGAATGATGATGGGCAACCGGTACTTTTTCGCCCAGCCGACCTGAATCCGGAATGCCTCCTCCTGCTGCGTCTTAAACTCGACCGACCAGTAGTAGTCCAGACCGATTTCGCCCACTGCGGCAAACCGCCGTTTCTGCAGCCAGCTTTCCACGGCTGCCAGTTCGGTTTCGTAGTCCGCATTCACATAGCAGGGATGAAGGCCCATGGTGGCGTAGCACTGGCCGGGGTACTTCTCTTCGAGGGCCAGCATTCCTTCCACCGAAGTCCGGTCAATGTTGGGCATGAAGATCTTGCGGACACCACTGCCAAAGCATTTCTCCAGCATGGCATCCCGGTCGGCACTGAACTCTTCGGCATAAATATGGGCGTGGCTGTCAATCATGAGGGGTAGCGGGTGTTGGGTACAAGGGCTGGCAAACTTACCGGTAACTCCCGTATCAACCTCCATTCGTAATTCGTAATCAAGTAACCGTGCAAAAGTATAGGGTACAGCAATTCTCGGTTTGGCAATGGAAGGTAGAACAGGGGTAAATCTGCTCCATGAGCAAGATAGCAAGATCAGCAGATACCTCACTAAGTTTTGATAGCCTGTACGCAGAGTTGCACAAGGGTTTTGGTGAGTTGGAAGATCACCGGCGCAGTAACAGGAGTCACTCTTTGCAGGAGATTGTTTCAGAAGCAGGTTGCCAATATGTATCAGGTCCAACTCGGATAAGACAAACCGGGAATTGCTGATCATACTCTACCCGGCTATTGTTGTTGGTTGATAACGAGTGGCTTGAATAATTATCCATCGCAGTAGAGCTTTGACTCTGTTGATCATCCATCCGGGCATGAGTTGCTCAGAGCGGAATACTTCCCGGATGGTGTCAATGCCTTTGCGGCAAAAGCTGTTGGACTTATAGCCGTGGTTCCTGGTTTTGATCTTTTGCACTTTCCGGTGAATATAGATACCCATACTGATACAGATACTGTAAGCCAAGCTCACCATTGCCACCAGCTTTTTAAGCTTGGAGAAGTCTTTCAGATGAGTCTTTTCCAGATCGAAGCCCCGCTCTTTGAAGGCTTGAAAACAGGGTAATACGGCCACAAATCCGTAATCCAGGTCTGCTTCCCGAAAGAAGTCCTGTATCCTGACCTCATTGGAAGTAAGCTTAGCACTGCCGTTGAGGTGATGGGCTACCTCACAAAATTGTACATTCCTGCTTTTAATCAAGCCTACTATGAACTGGCAGATGAACTTTCTTCGGGCCAGGTTCTTTACCATTGGGACTTTTCCCAGTACTCTTGTAATTTGCTCAACGAGGCTTTGCTTCATGGGAAGTATCGGTTTTGGCGTTTGATCACCTCAAGACTCGGCCTTCCCTTCTTTTTTACCTCGTCTTCACCCATTTTTAGTTGGGTAGAGTAAATTCATCATTAACTTCGTTACCCCTCTACACTTCCATTAGAGTTTAAAGTGATTATTTGCGTAAACTATCAATATTTGATAATTTACGCAAATAATCACTTTAAACTCTAATGGAATATGTCGCTGGCAGAATGGATAAATCAATGTTTATCGCGGGGGAAAAGTGCCTTTTCGTCAAAAGAGGTTAGAAAAGCCTTTCCTGCTGATTCCGAAGCAGCACTCACACTCAAATTAACCAGGCTAACAAGGAAAGGCAAAATCTTGTCCGTTCACCAGGGCTACTATATAATTATCAGCCCGCAGTATGCCGCTAAAGGTATATTACCACCAGTTCTTTTTATCGACGGATTAATGAGATTTCTGGAAAGGCCCTATTATGTAGGCTTACTCAATGCGGCTGCCTTTTATGGAGCCGCTCATCAACAACCACAGGAGTATTACGTCTTTACGAATGAGCCAGCGTTACGTGCTGCCCGGAAAAAAAATATTAAAATCAATTACGTCAGCAAAAAAAAAATTCCAGCACAGCTGCTGGAAAAAAGAAAAACGGAAACCGGTTATCTGACCGTATCATCGCCTGAACTAACTGCAGCTGATTTATTGCAGTTTGATAAAAGAATCGGGGGGCTCAACCGCGCGGCTACGGTGCTCTATGAGTTAGCCGAAGCCATCAGGCCGGAAAAGTTAAATGAAGATTTTTTAAGGCAGATACCCGTTGCTACCATACAACGTTTAGGCTATCTGTTGGAAAAAGTGGTACAACAGCCCGAACTAGCGGGCCACTTACTGGAGCAAAGCCGAAAAGCAACCATGCGTTTTTTTCGCATCCCGCTCAGATCCTCGTATCCCACCAAAGGATTTTCAACGGATGAAAAGTGGAAGGTAGTAATCAATACCCAAATCGAGATAGACCAATGATTCCACAAGCCGCTATCACTGAATGGAGCAATCACGTACCCTGGCAAACCAATGAGCAGGTAGAGCAGGACCTGGTTATTTGCCGGGCTTTGGTTGAGATTTTTAATGACCCCTATTTAGCCGGTCACCTCGCTTTCCGGGGAGGAACTGCCCTGCATAAATTATATCTGCAACCCCAGCTCAGGTATTCAGAGGACCTGGATTTCGTCCAAATCAAGGCCGAACCGATTGGGGAAGTACTCAATCATCTTCGGGTGGCACTTGCCTTTTTAGGAAAACCTAAAGTTGATGTGGGCGAGTCAATGGCCACCATGAAGTTTAAGTTCGATTCGGAAATGCCACCTGCCGTTCCGCTACGGTTGAAAATTGAAACTAATTGTCGGGAACACTTTGCCCACCTGGGTTGGCAGCAAATGCCATTTACAGTTGAGTCAAGTTGGTATACGGGCGCTTGCCAACTGACAACTTATGCGATTGAGGAACTGCTGGGCACTAAAATCAGAGCCTTGTACCAACGGAAAAAGGGCCGGGATTTATATGACCTCTACCACGCCCTGACCAGACTTGGCATGGATACGGATGCGGTAATAGCCTGCTATAAGCGATACATGGAATTTAGCGTGGGCAGTGCACCTACCCAAAAAGAATTCATCCTGAATATAAAGGATAAAACGCAGGATGCTTATTTCATCGGTGATATTGCCGGACTGATCCGTCCAACGGAAAGTTACAATCAAGCAGAAGCATTCGAACTCATTAAAAGGAACTTGATAGAAAAGATGTAATGAGGTTATTACCTTCGTTAATCCACGACCCGTTTAGGTTAGTTAGAGATAACCTGAACACACGATGAACTTAGCACTGGTAACGATCTCTGATATGATCATTATAGTAATTACCCTTTGATCCAGCCTCCAGTAGTCCCGAGTAGATATGATAAGGCACCCGACAAAAATCGTAAGTATCGCCTTGCTGAAACGTAATTTTCAGGCGCTGCCGCTCTGCGTCATAGCCAACCGCACAGATGGCACTTGAACGAACTCGAATCATTTCCATTGAGGTAACAATAAATTTACAATTTGGATCCAATGCAACGACCGTCCAAGCTTGATTATCCTTCAACTCTAATTCAGTTTGACGTCATACACTAATCCATAATCATGTGAAGCCCTGCCAGAAGACCTGAGACTTCTGGGCAAAACCTGCGCAGCTATGAGTTTTAGGGTAATATTGAATACAAAACTTGATTTACGTACGCCTGTGGCAACTTTTCCTGCTCTAATCTATTCTTGTTATCTAAAGTTTTTAAGTATTTGTAAACATGTGCTTCCTCTGCGGTTAAAAAACTAAGCGTGTCGAGTTTACTACGCGGGCCGTTCACGGCAAATTCGTTATAATTATCAAAAGTGTGCCTATCCATCATGATACTTCTTGTCTTCGGGTAGTAACTTCGTAGTTGGTGCAATATTTGGAAACCATGCACATCAAGATCTCCCCAATAAAAAATGTTTTTATCGGTTAGCCACCTGGCATTTTTCAAGTAACTGACGTTAAATCCTCCGCCACTCCAAAGAGACAAAGTAGAAAGCAAAGGAGGCAGCGTTAGGAAATTCATTTTATTTTCCGCTATCAATACATTTTCTGCAGGAAAGCTCGTTTGCTCAAAATCCGAAAGAGGTACACAAACGTCCTTTAGTCTGTCATCCAACAATCCAGCTTGATCCAAAAACATGATGCGGATTAATGGTTCATCGTATTTCAGAAAATAACGTTCTGCAAAACGCTTTTGACCTGCATTCCGGATATGATCTGGGATTAAAAAGTCCAGGAGTGACTGTATCAGCGCAACATTTTCTTCGATAAACTTGGTATGAACTTCAATGGGCAACTGGCGAATGTACAAGTTGGGACGGGGGGTGTTAATAAAGTACTTACACACTTTAAGAACATCAACCCAATCAATTATAGGCTCTGTCAACCAGAGGCAGTTATGAAATGCCCAATTTCTTAATGAAGGGATGGTATGTACAATTTGCTCATAGTGCAATAAAAATAGTTTCCAGTCCTTTTTTTTTCCCGTGAAAGCCACGTAATCCTCTACTGTTTCGAATACGACCGAATCCGGTAACTCGTGACTACCCGTGCGCCGGAAATTCCGGTCGGCGGTTTTTACCAGATAGCCACTCCCCGTTTGGTTTTTAGAATGGCGGAAAAGCGCTTCGATTTCCTGCTGCAATGCCTCAAAACGACTCGTTACCTGCCCGGACTGTACTTTGCCAACTCTATCAATGGATTTAGGGAAGAAAGAATCGCCTGTGATGTAGCTCTGCAGGAACGGTTTCCACCATTTGAGGGCCTGCTTTCTTATCTCCCCGGGGCTTATCAAGGTAATTCGGCGTTTTGGAATACACTGTTATGCTTCATCTTCTCGGACTCATACGCTTCTTTGGTAAAACTGCTGACCTGCGAATTGTTTCCTTCGCGGTTGCTCACAAAATGAAAAGAGTTTACGTGCCCTTCAATGACGTGGATTTTTTGTAAGGGCGTTACAATAAGCAGTTGCAAATTTAATTTTTTGAATAGTTCCAGCCCGTAACGGGTGCTTTCATCACTCCCGCGTCCAAAAGCCTCATCAATGGCCACGAAACGGAAGCTCCGGCTCTTGCTTTCACCGAACTGCAAACCAAACTGGTACGCAAGGGCACTGGCAAGAATAGTATAGGCCAGCTTTTCTTTCTGCCCGCCACTTTTACCCCCGGAACCTTCGTAAAATTCCTTCTCGGAATCATCGGCCCGATAACGTTCACTGGCATTAAATTCAAACCATTGCCTTACGTCCGTAACGGTACTCGTCCAGTCTTTGTCACTACTGTCCATACTGGCAAAACGGTCGAGGATACGTTTCACCTGCTCATATTTTTCTTCGGTGTACAATTCGGCGTTGCTGCTAAAAGAATGAATGTAACATTTCTTCAGTTCTTCCCGGAACAGGCGAACGTCCTTGTTGGTGGTTGCATCCATCAAAATGGTGATGCAGGTATCCTGGGCGGCGTTATAAACAATCTCGGCGAGATGCTGATTGATGGTACGTATTTTTTGTTTGATGTCTTTTTCATGTTTTTCCAACTGGCTGTCAAACACAGCAATACTATTAATGGTATTCCGGTTCAATTCTTCTTTAAAGCGTTCCTCGTGGCGCTTCAGATCTTCTGATACCAGCTTTTCAAATTTCTTCATATACTCGGCTCTCGCCTCAATACTTTCCGCGATTTCGCTGTACTCAGCCCGTGAATGCTCTTTGATCTCCCGCATTTTTCTTTCTATGGAAGAGCGGATGCCCATTTGCCTGCCCCGAAGTCTTTTCAGTTCACCGGAGTCTCCCTGAAACTGCTTTCTGAATTCCTCCTGCCGGTTATCTATATTTTTGAGTGTAATACTTTTTTCAGTCAGTTTCTCTTCAATCACAGGAAACCATCTTTCCTGCTGATGCTGATTTGTCTGTTCCGTTTGTCGCCTGGTACTGTCGGTTTGCTCGTGCAAGTGCTGGATGCTATTTTTCAGCCCCCCCACTTTTTCCGTAGCCTGGGTTTCTTTCGCTTTGGTCTGAGCGATCATTTTCTCAGTTTCGATCTTGCTTTTCTCCAGCAAGGCAAGCACGTCGTTGTTGGTGAGCAATTCGTTACGATCTTGTTCCAACTGGTATATCTTTTCTACGTGGTACTGCCAGTTGAGGCGCGTATAGTCTTTCTGGCTTAATAAAACCGCCAACTGTTGTTTTAACGCCTCGTTTTTTCTTTGTTGATCTTCAAGGGTAGCCTGCTTACCCGCCAGCTGTTTTACTGCTGCTTCCAGCTTACTGAGCGAAGATTCTAGCGTTCTTATTTTTTCCGTATTACTCCAGCCCAGCACGTAGTTCCGGCGGTCATCCAGCCTTTGCCGGTCATCTTTCGTGTGCCGGATTCGTCCGCTCTTGATCAGTCCCTGCCGGGTAATGCCGTATGGTACGTGTTGCAGGCCGGTTATATCCGTGCCGATGTAGTCCCCGAAACTGCGGTGGAGGTACGTTTCGAGCCATTCATAAAAAGGCGTATCTGGTTTAATATCTACCTTACAGATAATGCTGTCACTGTCCGGTTGTTTAGTGGTGCGTCCATTCGCAGCCAGGTCCGCTTCCAGGTAAGTTAATTTTATACCCCGTCCATCGGCTCCCCTTAATGGGTTATCGTTGACGTATTGGCTGACACTGCGGTAGTGAATTTTAGGCACCAGCAGGCTGATACCGGTATCCCGCAATAGTTTTTCGATCGCACCTTCCCATTCCTTTTCGCTGTCATTGACGCGTAGCAACTCACCCGCGAAGGGAAGTTCTTGTTCATGGATGCGCAGATCAGCACAAAGCTGAACGCGAAAGCCGATTAGCCAGGCAGGTATCTGAGTTTTACGCGCTTTTAATGACTGTAGCTCCCGTTGTTCCGTCTGGTATTCCGTCTCCTGTCGGCGCAACTCACTTACTACGTTATCCCTTTCATCCCTGAGTTCACTTTCGCGCGAGGTACATTGTTCATTGAGCCGGTTTGCCCGCTGAATGTTTGCCTGAAAATCTTTTTCTTCATGGATGTTTTTAAGACCACACTGCGCGGCCAGCCGTTGGTAATCATCAAAATCCTTTTGTTTGTCTTTTTTGTCCTGCTCGTGACGTTTGATTTCTTCTCCTATTTGTTCGATGCGTTTGCCGCCGTTGCCCGCAATATCCTGTAGGATTGCCTGTCTTTTATCCTCCAGGCTGTCTACCTCTTTAGCCAACCGTTGCTGCTGGTGGATTTCCTGCGCTAACTCTGCTTGTGCATTGGCAATGGCTTTTTCCAGCAACAGCAGTTTCTTTTGGGCGAACCAAACCGGCATGGCTTCCAGCATCGCTTCTATGTCTTCAATTTCCTTTATTACGTTCCCGTATTCTACACAAGCCTCTATCAACGGTTTTAACATCTGGTGTTGTTCGCGGGCGTGCACTACAGCGGTATGGGCGGTCTTGAGGTCGTCAAACCGTTTGAGCAGGGCAGATATCTGATCCTTTACATCGGTTTGTTCCAGCATCTGTTCCCGCACAAAATCAGTCAGGCTGCTTACCGATTTCATGGATACCGTCTGGTAAAACAGGTCAATGGCTTTATCGCTGTTCATACCAAAAAGCCTGCGGAAATGTTCACTATATTGGGTGAAGTTATCGTTGAACAATTGGATGCCTTCGGTACGGCGCAATCGCTTGCGCAAATCATGGATGTCTGTAAAACCGCTGAAATGCTCTTTAATGGTAAGGGCTTGGGTACCGATTACCAACAATTTTTCTACTTTTCCCTCGTTTCCAATCCAGAAAAGCTGTGCCAGACACACTTGTTCCCCATAACCTTCGTTGTAAAAATTACCAATAATTACGGTATAGGTATTATCGTCTGGCCGGAGGTAGACTTTTCTGGCTACTTTGGTGATTTCTTCCTTCTCTTTTTTGTATTCTCCTTTCACGTAGCTCAGCAGATTACGTTCTTTCCCCTCTGCCCCGGCCGCTTTATTGAACACAATCTTGTTGTGCGGTACCAAAAGACAGGTGAGCGCATCTACCAGCGTAGATTTACCCGAACCAATATCCCCGGTAAGCAATGTATTATGGCCATCAAGTTGTATTTGCCAGCGAACCTTGTTAAAGGTGCCCCAATTGAACACCTCCAGATATTGCAGGCGAAAGCCTGCTTGAGGCGTATTTTCTGTGAACGGGGGTATCAGTTCTTCCATGTACAGTTCCCTTTATTCAGTTACTTGCTTTTCAGAGGCATAAGCTTGCAACTTTTTTAATGCCTCATCAACCACGTCTGCATTTACAAAACCTTTGATGATCCGGTGTAGCTCATAGTTTCTTTGATTGTCTTCCAGTTTTCGCAGAAAGCCTATTTCAATCACCTTACTGATGGTGGCAACAATCTTTTCCTGTTGTTTCGCCTCATCTGGTGCTTTAGGTAAAAAGACCTTTGCCCGATTAATGATCTCCTGTTCACTGATAATGGAACGCACTGCCCCGCCCTGGGCATCCTGCTCCAGCAGATACTTTCTTAAAAGAAGAGACAACAAAGAAGTAAAGAAGTTGAGTTGCCTTTTTTCAACCAGTTTTGGAAGCGCGGTCTCCTCGGCTTCCCATTCTTTTTGGTATAGATAGGCAAAGCCTTCGCTTTTGTTGAGGTATAATTGGAGGCCTACAGGCAAAAAATATTTTTTTACGTCTGGCTCATAGCGTAAAAGATTCTCCCATGTCTCTTTCTGATAATCATACACGATACCTTTCAGCAAGGCAATCAGACTTAAAGAATATTCGCGATTCATAATTTACCGGTTAAAAATGATCAGGGGTGACCGCAGACGATACCTTTTCCCGCTGTCTCTATCTTCCACCCGTATTTCCTCCTTTTCGTCATGGTTCACGTAATGCTTATCACTGGTGGTGGCTATCTGGATGTAACCCAATACTTCAGCTACCCCCTTAGTCGGTTTGTATTGGTTTAACACTTCCGATAACGCGGCTTGGGATTTACTCCGCAACAGGGTTCTGACATTATTTCGTAACGCTTCAATATCTACATAAAATTGTTCAAACAATAGGTAGGTATCAGCCTCCGATTTGCCATCTACTATTTCCGTTTTTTCGAAGGCTACTTTTACGGGTGGCCTGAAAAGCGGCCTTTCCATAATTAATGCTGGTTTAAAGAGCCCCGTAATCTCTTCCATGTCACCGGCGGGCAAGTTCAGCCGAAAAACGCCTCCATAATTGAGGATGTTTTTTTCTTCGTTCCGGGCCGCAATCAGAATGGAAATTTTGGGCATTATCAGTCTGGATCTGGATTTTCAGGATTGCCGGAATTGCCGGATTACCTGTTGATGGATTGACTTATTCAGGGATTTCAGGGGAAAATATCTGTGCCTCTGCGGTCCGTGTAAAACATTTACACTTAAAGCTTCATGAACTGGTATTCTTTTCCGGCAAAATATTCCATGAAACGGGGAAGCACGTACTGAAGATCACTAAGTTTTGATCTGTAGAAGATTCGTGCGGATAAGCCGGGAATTTGAGGCTGTCGATTATAAGACTTTTATCTGTCTAAACGGGCAACTGATAACGCAACAACTACTTAGCCGTTTGAATGGGAACGGGCCGTCGCCTTTATTGTGAAACGTGCTGGCCGAGCCGGCGCAGGGCAAGGCAGACATTTCCCGGGTGAAAGGGTCTGGTCAAAGTCGCCGCTGGAGCAGGTCTGGGAGCGAAATAAAAGCCAGCACGCTCGCCGCTGAACGCCTGCCGGAATAATCAGCTGGTAATCTTTGCGCAGGGTGTGTAGCCGCCCGTGGCTGGCGGGTCATGCCGCGGATTTTCCGTGCGCATGGGGCCGGAACAGCCGGGGCGGCTCGTTCCGATGCGTTGCTGGCAAAGACCCAATCAGTATTATGGATATAGTCAGCGAAGCCCGTGATTTCCAGCCGGGTTCAGGTGAAACTGCGGCTTGTCGGTTATAAGTGTGATTGTCACCGGCGGGCCTACCGTATGGCGCAATCAGAATGGAAATTTTGGGCATTATCAGTCTGGGATTTTCAGGTCGGACCGGATTCCTGAACACTTCCGGGTGCTTGCCGATGTTGTCCCCGACACAGAAAAAGCCGTTTTCCGTCGCCTTTATTGTGTTGTGCAGACATTTCCCGGGTGAAAGGGTCTGGTCAAAGTCGCCGCTGAGCACATCCCACATAATCAGCTGGTAACTTCCAGAACCCAGCCGGGGCGGCTCTCGATGCGTGCCTGCTCGGGAATGGGCCCATCGTCGTTATAAGGTGAGGTGCAGCATTTTCTCACCGCTGTGCCGGTGCCACACTCGGTTATACTTCCGGGTGCTTGCCGATGTTGCGACACAGAAAAAGGTAGCTTCTCCCGTAGCCGGGTACTTCCAAACCCACTCGGTTACCTCGGGAATGGGCCCATCGTCGAAGGTGAGGTGCAGCATACCGCTGTGCCGGTGCCACAGGTTATACGGAAAAGAAGGGATTCTTGTGCCAGTACATATTATAACTGAAAATTGAAAACGGGGTGTCCTGATCCGGGCATTTCCTGCCCGGCCCATTAACTCAATAACCCAATAACTTGCAAAGGCAGAAAGTTATGGGTATTTTCAAATTTTACCATTTTCCGCAAAAATACACTTCAGGTACTTATGGCGTCCTCCTCTCCTGTTCAAGGTACTCTTGTGCGTTCACTTGGCCTTTTCTCGGCCTTTCTGCTGATTGTCAGTTCCATCATCGGGTCGGGTGTGTTCAAAAAGGTGGCTCCGATGGCGGCCGAACCGCAGTCGCCGGGGTTGGTGCTGCTGTGCTGGGGGCTGGCCGGCCTGATTACGCTCTGCGGTGCACTGAGCAATGCCGAGGTAGCCGGTATGATTGCCGACTCCGGCGGCCAGTACGTTTATTTCCGGAAAATGTACGGCCCTCTGTTTGCTTACCTCTACGGCTGGTCGTGCTTCGCAGTGATTCAGTCGTCGGCGGCGGCCTCCATAGCTTATGTCTTTTCCCAATCTTTCAATTCGTTGATTCACTTACCAGTCTTGCCGCCCGGGGTGACCCGCCTGAACATTGCCGGTATTTTTTATCCTTTTGATAACATAGGTGTAAAGCTGCTTGCCATCGGGCTGATCTGGACCCTTACGGCCGTCAACTACCGGGGTGTGCGGTACGGCGGTGGTCTCAGCAACCTGGTTACCGTGGCGGTGGTGATCTGTATCTTTTCAGTAGTGCTGCTGGGGCTTTCAATCGGCGGTGGCGGATTGGATAATATTCAAACACCGGCGGAGGGTTACGTTTCCCGGTCGTGGGCCGGCACAGGACTGATCGGTTCCATTTTCGGCGCATTACTCAGCGCCTTCTGGGCTTACGAGGGCTGGAACAGCCTGAGCTTTATCGGTGGTGAGATCAAGTCACCGAACCGCAACATTCCGCTGGCCCTGATCTTCGGCGTACTTTTCGTAATGACCGTGTATCTGCTGGTCAACTTCACCTATTTATATGTACTGCCGATTGATCAGCTCATCAGTGCCCACGAATCTAAAAACACCATTGCGGCGGTGGCCGTGATCCGCAGTTTTCTGGGTGATGGCGGGGTCCTGTTTATTTCGGTGCTGATTCTGGTGGCAACATTCGGCTGCACCAATACTACCCTGCTGATGGCTTCCCGGATTTACTACGCCATGGCCCGCAACGGCCTTTTCTTCCGCACGGCTGCCTGGTGCCACCCTGCCTACAATACGCCTTCCAACGCCCTGGTGCTACAGGCAGGCTGGGCTTCAGTACTGATCCTGTCGGGCAGCTTCGATCAGCTGACTGATATGCTCATTTTTGCCTCCTTTATTTATTACGGCTCCACGGCCTTCGGGGTATTTGTGCTGCGGCGGAAAATGCCTGATGCTCCCCGCCCCTACCGGGTGATCGGATACCCGGTAGTACCCGCCCTGTTTGTACTTTTTTGCGCTTCTCTGGTCGTAATTACGCTGTACACCCGTCCCCGCGAAGCATTCATGGGCCTGGCCCTGATTCTGGCCGGGTTACCTTTCTACTTTTACTGGAACCGGAAAAACAACATAAATAAAGAAGTAACAGCATAGAAACCAGTATATTATTCCACCCCAACTGCCAGCTATGAAATAATATTCCTTTTATATCTCCTGATATATCTCCTGAAAATGTACTTTTTGCATTCTTTTTGCATGGCTACCCCTGAAAGATTAACGGTAATTTTAAGGTAGTCAATTTTTCCGCAGTTCTCCTACGAGCCAGCCATGCTAAAAAGAATTCTGTTTCCGTTTTTTCCAATTTTGCTGCTGATCACTTTCTATCAGTTTCAGACCCAGCCCCCTTCAGCTTACCGCCTTGGCGCCTTCAGTCTGCCGGATGTCTTTGCTTCTTCTGATCTTACGCAGGACACTACCTACTTGCCGCAGGTTGAGATCATTCAGCACGATTCTTCCGTAAGTCCGGAAACACACGATTACCTGGTGAAAGGAATCAACTACATGTACAAGTTTTACATCACCAGATTTGATTACTCCTTTCCCAGAGACCTTACCGTTAAAATCAGGGTTTTCAAGAACATTGACGACTACAAAGCTTATACCTCCCGGGTAGCCTCCAGTCCGGTTTCTTCGCACATCGGATTGTACATTCACCGCCTGCAGGAAATAGTTGTCTGGCAGGGTGCCGACACGTCCCGCTTCACCAAAACCGTTTTTCACGAAACCAGTCACCTGCTTCTGCGCAACCAGACCCATTACTGCCCCCGCTGGCTGAACGAAGGGTTATCGGAATATTTTGAGGAACTTGATCTTTCGGGTGATGTGCCGATGGTGCATTCCCAGCCGGTGAAGGATAAGCGGATGAAAACCCGCCTGCCGGAGGGAGGAGTACCTGCCCTGCAGAACTACCTGACGCAGTCTAACCGCGAATGGTCATCCCACGACAACAAATCTGATGCGCCCCGGACGGTGGCCTGGTCGCTGGTGTACTACCTGATGGACACCCAAAAGGGCCAGCGGATGGTGAAGGATCTTCTCGACCACTACCGTCACCAGCCGCTTGACCCGACTCAGTCGGTGGAGGTAATGAATACCCTCGCCGGAATAGACTCCTTTGCCACCGTACAGTCCGGAACAGCGGTCGCTTTTGAAGGCAGCTGGCGTCAGTGGATTACGGAAGAAAGACTGGATCAGCCAATTGTGGCCCGGTCGCTGCAGAAAAATCACACCAGTGGCATCCGCAGGTGGCTGGCCATGAAGTGGGAATAATGGAGTGAGATGCAGGCAGGGAAGCTTTTCTCCTTTTCGCCCGGGATCCTGACCTGATTCCCCGTTCAGTTTTACACCTCAGCTTTTTCTGGCTCGGCAACGTGACTTAACAAATTATGAGCCATCAGGTACTCGGCAATCTGAACGGCGTTGGTGGCCGCGCCTTTGCGGAGATTGTCCGCTACCACCCACATATTAAGCGTATTTGGCTGAGACTCGTCGCGGCGGAGGCGACCCACAAATACCTCATCGCGGCCGTGGGCATGGATCGGCATCGGGTAGTTGAAGGTTTTTACGTCGTCCTGCACCACCACTCCGGGGGCGGTTTCCAGCAGCCGGCGCACTTCGTCCAGCTCAAAATCCTGCTCAAACTCTACGTTGATGGATTCGGAGTGGCCACCCATTACGGGAATCCGGACGGTGGTGGCCGTTACGCGGATGCTGTCGTCGCCCATGATCTTTTTGGTTTCCTTTACCATTTTCATTTCCTCTCTGGTGTACCCGTTGTCGAGGAATACGTCAATGTGCGGCAGTACATTAAGATCAATTTTGTGCGGGTACACGCGGGTGCCTTCCTCGCCGTTCCGTTCGCTCATGAGCTGGTCAACGGCTTTCTTGCCCGTGCCGGTCACGGACTGGTAGGTGGAGACTACGACCCGAAGCACTTTATACTGTTGATGAAGAGGCTGCAGCGCCACCACCATCTGAATGGTGGAACAATTGGGATTGGCAATGATTTTATCATCGGCCGTAAGTACGTGGGCGTTTACCTCCGGTACCACCAGTTTTTTGCCGGGGTCCATGCGCCACGCCGATGAATTGTCAATGACTGTGGTGCCTGCTTCCGCAAACCTGGGTGCCCATTCCAGCGAAGTGGAGCCGCCCGCCGAAAAGATGGCAATAGCCGGACGCAGGGCAATGGCTTCCTCCATGCTCCGGACCTTAAATGCTTTACCCTTGAAGGTAATTTCCTTGCCTACTGATTTTTCGGAGGCAACGGGAATCAGCTCGGTAACGGGAAAGTTTCTTTCCGCCAGCACTTTGAGCATTTCGCCACCTACAAGCCCGGTGGCCCCTACAACAGCTACTATCATCGTTTTTTGGAATTATTTAATTATTTATGGATGAATGATTAAAAAGACTTACAAAGCTTATTTGGTTCCCGCTTTCCCCGTGCCAGTTGAAATTATCTGATCTTTTCCGGCAAATGTATGAAAGGGAGGAAATTAACGCCGTAAAATAATAAATACCGGCTCTATTTTAGTGCATGAAGTGGTTTTATTTGTGGCTGGCTGCCCTTTTCTTGTCCCTCCCCGCCTCTGCTCAGCTTCTGGACGATTTTTCGGATGGTGATTTTACCGCAAGCCCGGTCTGGCAGGGCGACGCAGCGCATTTTACCGTTAATGCGGCAAGACAACTGCAAAGCAACGGGCCAAACGCCACGTCAGTCATTTACCTTTCCACCCCCAACACCCAGTGCAGCGGCACGGAATGGCAGTTTTCGGTCAGCCTCAACTTCGCCCCTTCCAACGCCAGCCACGTCCGGATTTACCTGATCAGTGATCAGGCCAACCTGAAGGGAAACCTGAATGGTTACTACATCCGGGTCGGGGAAGACGGCACTGCCGACGGGGTGGACCTGTTCCGGCAAAGCGGCAGCACGCACACCAAAATCATTGACGGAATTGCGGGCCGGGCCGCTATCAATCCGAACCTGGGGATAAAGGTGATCCGCGACGCGGCTGGCAACTGGCAGCTTTTCTCCGACAATAGCGGAGGCACCAGCTTTGCACCGGAAGGCAGTGTTGCCGATGCTACTTTTACATCCACGGCTTTTTCCGGGGTTTCCTGCACCTTTACCGCCACCCGCCGGCAAGGCTTCTTTTTCGATAACCTGGTGGTGCGCGACGCCCCCATTTCCCTGATTGGTGCCTCGCCCGAAGGTCCGGAGCAGGTGAGAGTCTTCTTCAGCACCCAGCCCGAGCCCAACTCGGCTACCCGGATTATCAGTTACTCTTTCGACAATGGTGCTGCGGTCCGATCCGTGGCCGTTGATCCGGCTGATCCGTCCCAGGTACTATTGACTCTGAACGTCCCGTTGCCGGATGGCGATTATACCCTGTCTGTTTCGGGTGTGCAGGACAGAAACGGCAGTGCTGTTCCGGCGGGGAGCCTTGCAACGTTCAGTTACGCGATGCCCATCAGTCCGCGGGACATTGTAATCAACGAATTAATGGCCGATGAGTCACCGCGGGTGGACTTGCCACCCGCAGAGTTTGTGGAACTGTTTAACCCCTCGGGTCGGACAATTAACCTGAAAGGCTGCTCCCTTTCCGACCCCGGCACTTCCGTTTTCCTGCCCGAGTTTTTCCTGCCGGCGGGTGGTTACCTGATCCTGTGCCGGGAAGCTGCTCTGGCGGAGTTTCGTCCGTACGGTCCTGCCATTGGCCTGAGCAGCTGGCCTTCCCTTAATAATTCCGGCGACCTGATCAGCCTCAGAAGTCCGTCCGGTATCCTTATTGATCAGGTAAACTATACGGATAAGTGGTATGGGGATACCCGTAAAGCCGAAGGAGGCTGGACGCTGGAGCAGATCAATCCCTTTACGGCCTGCCCGAACTTTACCAACTGGAAGGCATCGGAGGATCCGGCCGGGGGCACGCCGGGCCAGGTAAATTCGGTTTTCAGCAATGCTCCGGATCGTGCGCCGCCGCAGGTTACGGAGGCAAAGGCCACTGACAGCCAAACCATTGAAATATACTTCAGCGAACCCATGGACAGCGTCCTGCTGAAGCGGGGCACCTACCAGATCGCAGGAATCAATATCAGGGAAATTCAGCCGGTGAGTCCCGGCTACACGTCCGTAAGGTTGCTTCCGGGAACGGCTCTGACCGCAGGAACCCTCTATATGCTGACATTGGATGGCCTCGCCGACTGCGCCGGAAATGGCCTTGTCAGTATTACCCTGAAAGTGGGAACCGGTGCTGAACCTCAATACCACGGACTGATTCTTACGGAGATTATGGCAGATGAAGACCCGCCGGTGGGTTTGCCCAAGGCCGAATATCTGGAACTTTACAATCCGACCGGAAAAGTGATTTCCCTGAAGGGCCTGACTTTCACCGATGCCGCCAGCACGGCCAACTTTCCGGATGAAGTCATTTTTCCGGGAGAATACACCTTGCTTTGCGCCTCTCCGTCCGTCCCTTTGCTTAAGCCTTTCGGCCGGACGATCTCCCTGACGGGTTTTTCCCTCAACAACACCGGCGAACCGCTGACCCTCCGCAATGCCACCGGAGGAGTGATCTGTTCGACCGAGTACCGGACCGGGTGGTACGGTGACAGCCGGAAAGCGGACGGGGGCTGGGCGCTGGAAATGATTGATCCGCAGAATCCTTGCGGCGAAGCGGGCAACTGGACGGCTTCAGCCGACCCTGCCGGAGGGACGCCAGGCAAGCTTAACTCTGTAAACGCTTCCCGTCCGGACCTGACTCCGCCGCAAAGTATTGCGGTAGAAGTAATTCATGCTTTCAGCCTGCTGGTTTTGTTTCCCGAAAAGGTGGACAGTTTGGGAATGGCTCAACCTGATGCTTACGCAATTGACAAAGGAATGGAAGTGGCAAAGGCAACACCGGTAAGCCCGCAGTTCCGGGCGGTGCAGCTTACCCTGACAACCAGCCTCGTGGCGGGCACTCTCTATACCTTAACGGTCAGCAATGCCCGTGATTGCGCCGGCAATATGGGCGGCAACGCATTGCATACTACATTTGCCCTGCCCGAACCGGGCGACTCGGGTGATGTGGTGCTCAACGAGGTTCTGTTCAATCCCCGGAGCGGCGGCGTGGATTTTGTCGAAATCTACAACCGGTCCGCCAAATACGTATCGCTGAAAGACTGGCAACTGGCCAACATAAAAGATGGGCAACCAGACAGCGGCAAGAAGATTTCGGAAGGAAATCTGGTACTGCCACCCCGCCAGTACATGGTATTTACGACCAGCCGGCAGGCGCTCAAAGACCACTACCCGCGGGCAGAAGATTCAACTTTTATCATTTTATCCTCTCTTCCCTCCTACCCCGACGATGCCGGCAGCGTAGTTCTGCTGAACCACGGCAACCAGGTGATTGACCTCTTTGATTATGACGAAAAGTTCCACTTCGCCCTCATTGACCGCCGAGACGGCGTTTCGCTGGAAAGGATCAGTGTCCACTCACCCGGGAATACCCGTCACAACTGGCATTCGGCGGCAAGTACGGAGGGGTATGCCACCCCGGGCTACCGCAATTCGCAGGGAATGGATGCGGAAAAAGCCGGAACAAAAACTTTTCGGCTGATGCCGGGGGTATTTACGCCGGATGAAGACGGCTACAATGATTTTACCACCCTTCAATACCAATTGCCGGGCCGCGGCAACGTAGCCACGGTCAGCGTATATGACGGAGCTGGCCGGGAAGTGAAAAAGTGGATCCGCAACGAACTCCTCGGCACGGAAGGTTTCTATACCTGGGACGGCACCGACGACCGTGGCGAGAAAGTCCGCACCGGCCGCTACATTGTGTTTATCACCCTGTTCGACCTGCAGGGCCGGCAGCAGCAGTATAAGGAGGAAGTAGTGGTGGGAGCTAAGTTTTGAGCGGGTGGTGGTTGGTTACTGGTTATAGAAGGCGTCATAACCTTGCGGTCCGCTTTCCGACAAGTCCTGTCGCGCTCTGTATTGGTTGTTTGTTGTTCGGTTTTCCGGCCAGGGACAGTGGGGTGCGGCGGCAGAAGCTTGAAGCGAAAATCGCCCACTCCCGCAAGGTTGCACCTTGCGGTGGATCGTCAGGACAATGTCCAGGTTTTTCGGAATCTGCTCCCCGATAGCGCGAAGCTCCCTTTCGTGCTTTGTATTCCTTCCGCCTCCGGCGGCCTTACGGCCTGCGGCAAGCTACAGGCGCAGCAGGACTGCCAAGACTTTCTGAAGTGGTCAGTGTGACACTGACCACTTCAGAAAGTCCTTGCTGGTTTTTCACAAACCGGAGGTTTGAAAACAAGAAGCACGAAGCATAGCTTCGCACTATCAGGGAAGCAGGACGCTCAAAGCGTAAAAGGCACAGGCGGACGCCTGCGCCAGCCCGGTGAGCTACGATTATGAAATATCTTTCAACTCGCTGTAAATCAGCTCGCTGTTGCTCCCCTCTCCTTGGGAGAGGGGCTGGGGGTGAGGCCCCTGCTTCTAGCGTCTTTTCAGATTGCCAAGAATGGAGAAAAGTCCGCCGCCGCCGATAAAGGTAGAATAACCCACCGGCTGGGAGGCAAAACGAACGGTCTCAACCGTATAGAACGCATTGGGATTGAACTGGTTGATGATTCCAACCAACTCCGGCAAATCGTGGCGCTGCACTACGGAAAAAATAAGCTTTACGTTTTCCCGCTTTCCTTCTCCCTCCACGTAGGTAAAGCCAAACTTAGTGGTGCGCAGGTATTCGATCAGGTCACTGGCCGCCTGTCGGGTAATTACCCGCACCATCACTTTGCCCAGTGCCAGCTTTTCCTCGATGGTCATGCCCACGAAGATGCCAGTGGCAAAACCCGCCGCGTAGCCGATGTAGCAGAAAATGTTGTTCAGGTTCTGCATGATGGTACTGATGGCAATCAGCCAGATCAGCGATTCAAAAATGCCCATTACCGGCGCTACGTTGCGGCGTCCGCTGATGACGAAGATCTGCCGCAGGGTAGACAGCGATACATCCGTGACGCGGGCGCAGAAAATGATCAGCGGCAGTACTACCCAGTTGTAGGTATCCGGCCCGATATTCAGCGTGCGGATAAAGAATTCCTGCATAAGTTTCAGATCGGCAGAAGATTCCTGCCCGCGCAAAACTACACCTTTGCGCCACAATAGAAACTACGTGTTGAGCACCGCCTGGAATAATTCGTCGAGCCGCGAAACAGGCCGCACCTTGATTTTAAAGTTCTTCAGGTCCACGCCCTTCAGGTTGTATTTGGAAACGTATATCTCCTTGAAACCCAGCTTTTCCGCCTCCGAGATGCGGTTCTCGATCCGGTTTACGGCCCGTATTTCGCCACCCAGCCCCACCTCCGCCGCAAAGCACACCGAATTGGGAATGCTGATGTCCTCGTAGGAAGAAACGATAGAGGCACATACGGCAAGGTCAATGGCCGGGTCTTCTACCTTGAGGCCACCGGCAATGTTGAGAAACACGTCCTGCGTACCGAGCCGGTAGCCGCCCCGCTTCTCAAGTACGGCCAGCAGCATGTTCAGCCGCTTGCTGTCGTAGCCGGTGCTGCTGCGCTGGGGAGTGCCGTACGTGGCCTGGCTCACCAGCGACTGGATTTCGATCATCAGCGGCCGGTTGCCTTCCAGCATGGCACCGATGGTGATGCCGCTCAGTTCTTCGTCGCGCTGCGAAATGAGAATTTCCGAGGGATTGCTCACTTCGCGCAGGCCGGTGCTCAGCATTTCATAAATGCCCAGCTCGGAAGTGGAGCCGAAACGGTTTTTGATGGTGCGCAGAATGCGGTAGGCCATGTGCCGGTCGCCCTCAAACTGCAGCACGGTGTCCACCATGTGCTCAAGCACCTTGGGCCCGGCAAGGGTGCCTTCTTTGGTAATGTGTCCGATCAGAAACACGGGAACGCCGCTTTCCTTCGCAAATTTGAGCAACTCGGCCGTACACTCCCGTACCTGCGATACGCTGCCGGCTCCTGACTCCACAAACGACGACTGCAGCGTCTGGATGGAGTCAATGATCAGCACTTCGGGAGGATACAGTTCTATCTGTTTGAAAATATTCTGCGTGGAGGTCTCCGTGAGGATAAAACAGTTGTCGCCTTTATTGGAGAGCCTTTCGGCCCGCATCTTGATTTGTCCTTCGCTTTCCTCACCCGACACGTACAGTACCTGCATGGGCAGATTAAGGGCAATCTGCAGCATGAGCGTAGACTTGCCGATGCCCGGCTCGCCGCCGATCAGCACCAGAGAGCCCGGCACGATGCCGCCACCCAGCACCCGGTTCAGTTCATTGTCGTGGGTGATGGTCCGCTGCTCTTCCGTATAAGCGATCTGCGAAATGGGGCGGGGCTTGCCGGAGGTTTTGGTAGCCGTGCTTACGCGCCAGCTGCCTTTTCCGGAGGTATCTTCCTTTTGTACTACTTCTTCCACGAAGGTATTCCACTCCCCGCAGGAGGGGCACTTGCCCAGCCATTTCGGCGCCTGCTGTCCGCAGTTCTGACAGAAATAAGAGGTTTTGACTTTTGCCATGTATTGGTTGAAAGCACGCTTGTCACGCGCCGGAGTATATATAAAAAAGGCAGTCGCCTGCCAACAGATAATGCACTTTGCAAACCTTAAAGTTTCAGAAACGCGGGATTATTAACCGGAAAATACTATTTTATTCTGACCATTCCGCAGGCCCGTGAATAGCACCGGAAAGTTTTCTCAATCAGGCAATTCAGTTCGTTGCTGCCTCTTTCCGGAAGCCGGTTGCCGGCGTGCCGCCGGAATTCCTGAGCCGCAACTTTCAGACGGTTACAAAACCTCTGGCACGGTTTTTCGTTAGCAGGGTTACTAGAACCAATTCCCATACAAACCATGAAAAAATCATTTTTATTCTTTGCCCTGCTGCTGATGCTTGGCACCGCCGCTCAGGCTCAGGTTTCCCTGATTCCCAAGGGAGGTATTACTTTATCAAACGTTAACTTCGATCAGGACCTTGCCGGACAAAAATCCAGACTGGGCTACGTGGCAGGTCTGGGCGTAAACTTCCCGCTGACCAGCGATAAGTTCTTTTCGATCCAGCCCGAACTGCTCTACATTCAGCAGGGAACCCGGGCTACGGACGGAGACTTCAATCTGAATTATGTGCAGTTGCCACTGCTGGTGAAGATCAACTTTGGCATGGAAAATCTGCCTATTTACGTGAATGCAGGTCCGTCTTTTGGCTACCTGCTCAACGATCCGGTTAACCTGGGTACTATGACATTCAACGATCCGAACAAGCTGGATATCGGCCTGCAGTTTGGTGGCGGTGTAGGCTTTGGTCTTGGACCCGGTTCGCTGATGCTCGATGCCCGCTATGGCTTTGGACTGACCGACATACGCAAAGAAGCCGGTGTAGCCGACAGCTTCAACAAGTCTAAGAATAACGTGTTCCAGTTTACACTGGGTTACGCAATTCCGCTTGGCGGCAGTTAATCTGCTCTTGCCACGCTTTTAAGAAAAGCCCTCCGGACCCATCCGGGGGCTTTTTTATTTTTCTTTAGGAATTGAATATACAGCCGAAACCGGGAAATGATCAGAGTAAGTTACCTCGCGGTGGGTAGTAAAGGAATGAACCCTGAAGCTGCTGTCGTAAAACTGATTATCAATCCGGATAAAAAACAGTTTCCGCTTGTTGAGGGTAAAGCCGAAACCATTGCCAGCGTCTTCAAATGCATTGCGCAACTGCCGCCTGATCCGCTGATACACGTAACTGTAGGGTATTTCGTTGAAGTCGCCGCACAGGATCACCGGATACGGACTTTTTTGAACAAGTTCTTCTACGAGTTCAATCTGCCGGGCCCGGGTGACAAAGCCCTTCTTGAGTTTCCAGAAAGTATTCCTTGAATCGTCCTTAATCGCATCCAGATCTTTTTTTATACCCAGCTTTTCGGTCTTCAGGCTCATCGAGTGAAGGTGGATATTGATGATCCTGACGGTATCAGATCCGATCAGCACATCTGCATAAACGCCCTTATTAAGCGTATTCCGGTTGAAAATAAGGTCTCCGGAGCCAACTAAAGGAAACCTGGTGAAAATGGCTACCCCAAAAAAGCCCTGAAAATGCTTATTGAGCCGGAACAGGGGCGTCATGTACGAATTATAGCCCTGAGCCGCCAACTGGCTGATGGAGTTGAAGGTCGTAATGTTGTCTTCATTGTAAAACTCCTGTAAGCAGAGAATGTCAGCCCCGTGTTCCTTTACCCAGCCGATCGCCTGCCTTGGTCCTTCCTTGCTCCCGGTGTGGAAGTACTGATTGGCATTAAACAACTGGGTGTTGAAACTCAGCACTTTAAAAGAATTTTCGGGAGGGTCGGGTGGAAAATTAACGGCCAGGGTACGCTGCAACAGAGGAAAAGCCATGATCAGCACCAGTCCCGACAGCAGACTCCGCCACGGCGATACCAACAGCCAGTACAGGATAAACAACAGGTGCCCGGCCAGCAGCACCGGAATGGAAAGCGTAAGGAAACCGGCGATCCAGTGCCGGGCCGGCGAAATGTTGACCGAATAAAAAGCAACCAGACTGTATCCCGCCAGCAAAATATTGCCAATAAAAACAATCACTGAAAACCAGGAAAGCGACGAGAAAAGGGAAAAGGACCGGTTGGAGGTATTGCGGGAAACTACGCGCACCATATATATCTTTCTGAATGAAACAACAGCGAAAGGCAGGGCGCCGCGGCCCCCGGATTGCAAAGGTACTACCTTTTGCCGACCTGCCGGCTAACGCACCCGCGGGAGTGAAAATTATTTGGTTCGGAGATTTTTTTCGTTTAGCTTTGCAATAATTAAGTAGTTTTTTGATCAGGAGGGGACTTAGTCCCCTCTTTTTCATTCAAACATGCGTGATGCCTTTAAAAGAAGAAGTTACCAGTCTGGTCGCAGCTGCGCTGGAGGGCAAGCCCCTTTTCATAGTGGATGTTACGGTAAAGGGAGAAAATTCCCGGCCGAAAATCTCAGTCAGCGTAGACGGCGACGAGGGAATTACCATTGATGAATGCGCCAGAATCAGCCGGACTGTAGGCGACCGGATCGAAGAACTGGACCTGATCCCTCAGGCCTATACGCTGGAAGTCTCCTCACCGGGCCTGGATCAGCCGCTGCGGTTGCCCCGGCAATACAACCGGCACCAGGGACGCAACGTAAAAGTGCACCTGCGGGACGGCAGCATCCGTACGGGCAAGCTGCTGGTGGCCGGAGAAACAGCCATTACGCTGGCAGAAGAAGTAAAAGGAAAAAAGAAAGCAGTAACACCGCCCGAAGTGACCATCCCGCTTGCAGACATTGAAAAAACCTTTGTGCTGGTATCTTTCAGCCAGGGCGGATCTTAGCGGTGACGCCGGTGCCGGGTCTGATCTGCGGCAGCCGGTACAGGTTGCCGTAATCGGACTGGAATGGCAATTATTTCCAATAAAAAATCAAGAAGATGAATAGCAAAGAGTTGATCGAATCGTTTGCCGAATTTGCCCGGCTGAAGAATATTGACCGGCCGCAGATGATTCGTATCCTGGAAGACGTGTTCCGGACCATGATCCGGAAGCGATACGGTTCGGACGATAATTTTGACATTATCATCAACGTTGACAATGGTGACCTTGAAATATGGCGCTTCCGGCAGATTGTGGACGACGATTCTGAAGACATCTGGGACCACGACAAGATTCCCCTTGCCGAAGCCCATAAGATTGAGGCCGACTTTGAAGTCGGAGAAGAAGTAGCCGAAGCCATCAAGCTGGAAGATTTTGGCCGCCGCGTGGTTCAGACTGCCCGCCAGACGCTTATTCAGAAAGTAAAAGACCTTGAAAAGGACCTGCTGTTTCAGAAATATAAAGAAAGGGTAGGCGAGGTAATCGTGGCGGAAGTATACCAGATACTGGGCCGGGAGGTAATCCTGATCGACGACGAAAACAATGAACTGTCGCTGCCCAAGGGCGAGCAGATACCCAAAGACCGCTTCCGCAAGGGTGATTTCACCAAGGCAATCGTGCACCGCGTGGAAATGCTCAATGGTACGCCGAAGATTATTCTCTCCCGTACTTCGCCCATATTCCTTGAGCGGCTGTTTGAGCAGGAAGTGCCCGAAGTAAATGATGGCCTGATTGCCATCCGGAAAGTAGTACGCGAACCGGGTGAACGCGCCAAGGTAGCCGTAGAGTCCTTCGATGACCGGATTGATCCGGTAGGTGCCTGCGTGGGCATGAAGGGCTCCCGCATCCACAGCATTGTGCGTGAACTGGAAAACGAAAATATCGACGTGATCAACTACACGGATAACCTTGAACTGTACATTCAGCGGGCGCTGAGTCCGGCCAAGATTACCCGTATCGCAGTGGATCAGGAAGACAAGCACGTATCTGTTTACCTCCGTCCGGATCAGGTATCGCTGGCCATAGGCAAGGGTGGCCAGAACATCAAACTGGCGGGCAAGCTGGTAGACATGGAAATAGATGTATTCCGTGACAATGAGGAATTCGGGGATGAAGACATTGACCTCTCCGAGTTCGACGACGAGATTGAAGAGTGGGTCATCAGTGAACTCCGCCGGATTGGTCTGGATACGGCAAAAAGTGTACTGGCTTTGTCAAAAGAAGAGCTCGTCAGGCGAACTGAACTGGAGGAAGAAACTGTTGATGAAGTAATGAATATCCTCAAACAGGAATTCGAGGAGTAACGGCGGGCAGTGGGTTGACTACCCGCAGTGCCTGTTGCTGATACGGGTAGTAGGATTAACCAAACAACTCCCTAACCGAAAAGATTTATTTAAAACTATTATATGGCAGAAGAAAAAATGATGAGACTCAGCCAGGTGGCAAGGCAACTGAACGTGGGTACCGCCACGATTCAGGAGGTACTTGCTGCCAAGGGTCATAAAGTAGACAACTCTCCCAACGCCAAAATCAATCAGGAGCAATTCGATGTGCTGGCCAGGGAGTTCAAGACGTCTGCTTTGGACAAAAAAGAGGCATCGGGTCTTACCATCGGTAAAAAGCATACAGACAATCCGATTCCCGACAGCATTCCTTCTTCTACCAAGAAAGAAAAGGAGGACGATCTCTTTATCCGTCCTTCAAATGTGATCCGGGAGCCGGTAGCCCGCAGGGAGGAGCTGGTAAAAGAAGCTCCCCAGCCTCCGGTTACGGCCAGGGCTGAAGAAACAGACAACAAGGCAAAACTTCCCGGTTTTACCATTGTCGGCAAGGTGAGTCTGGACCGGAACGGTAACATTCTGCGGGAAAAGCCGGTTGTTCCGGCAGAAACCCCTGCGCCGGTAGCCGAAAAGGCAGTTCCCCGTCCGGAAGAATCAGTTGTCTCCCCGGTACCGGAGGCAAAAGCACCGGAAGTGACTCCCACTCCGGAAGAAGTAAAAGCACCCGTGCCACCGGCACCGGTAGCACCTGCTCCGCCGGTGGCCCAAACCAAAGCGCCGGTTGGGGAAGAAGTGCCTGCTCCGGTAGTGGAGCCGGCCGTTCAGCCTGTCGCAGCCGCTCCCCCGGCTGAAAGGACTCCGGTGGTGTCAAAACCGGCACCTTTAGGCCCCGTACGACCTGCGGAACCGATACGTCCGGCTGAAGAGATTACGGCCAAAGCACCCGCGCAACCACCCAAAGAGGAGCAGATCAATAAGGTAGTAACCGCCCGGGGCGAGACCCTTAAGGGGCTTACGGTGCTGGGTAAAATAGAACTGCCCTCTGAGCGGGACCGGAATAAAAAGAAGCCGGGGGTTGCAACGCCTGTTCCTGCATCGGCCGAAGACAAGAAGAAAGCCAAGCGCAAGCGCAAGCGGATGCGCGTACCGGGCGAAAACCCGGGTCAGCAGCCGGGCACTGGAACAGGAACCGCACCACGTCCGACCATCAACGGAGCCCGGACCGACAACAAGCCCAATGCACCAAGACCTGCCGGTGGCGGAGGAGTCGGCAGACCCCTCACCGGAAGAACGGGGAATAACCGTCCGACCGGGAAGCCTTTTGAGCAGCGGGCCGAGGTATCGGACCGTCAGATTCAGGACCAGATCAAAGCCACCCTTGCCAAACTGAGCGGGGGCAAGAACAGCGGCCCTGCCGGACGCAAGTCACGCGGTATCAAACGTGCCAATGCGGCCCGCGAGGAGCAGATGCTTCAGGATCAGGAAGGTTCAAAGACGCTGAGAGTAACCGAATTTATTTCGGCCAGCGACCTTGCATCACTGATGAACGTTTCCGTCAACGAAGTAATTTCCGTATGTATGGGGCTGGGCATGTTTGTGTCCATTAACCAGCGCCTCGATGCCGAAGCCATTACTGTCATCACCGATGAGTTTGGCTACGATGCCGAATTCATTACCGCGGAAGATGAGATTAAGGTAGAAAGCGAGGAGGAGGATGTAGAAGCAGACCTTGAGCCCCGTGCCCCGATTGTTACCATCATGGGCCACGTGGATCACGGTAAAACCTCCCTGCTTGACTACATCCGCAAAACGCGGGTAACTGCCGGAGAAGCAGGTGGGATCACGCAGCACATTGGTGCCTATGACGTAACCACTGATACGGGCAAACGCATCGCTTTCCTTGATACACCGGGTCACGAGGCCTTTACCGCCATGCGTGCCCGGGGTGCCAAAATTACCGACGTAGCGATCATTGTGGTAGCCGCCGACGATAATGTGATGCCGCAGACGCGGGAAGCCATCAACCACGCGCAGGTAGCCGGTGTACCCATTGTGATTGCCATCAATAAGGTGGATAAAAACAACGCCAACCCGGAAAAAATCCGGGAAGAACTTGCGAAGGAAAACATTCTGGTAGAAGACTGGGGTGGTAAATATCAGTGTCAGGAAATATCCGCCAAAACCGGCCTTGGTATTGCTGATCTGCTCGAAAAGGTACTGCTCGAAGCTGAACTGCTCGAACTGAAAGCCAACCCTGGCCGCAATGGTTCCGGTACTGTCATTGAAGCCTCCCTCGATAAAGGCCGCGGCTACGTTACTACGGTAATGGTGCAGACGGGTACCCTGAAGATTGGTGATGTGCTGCTCTCCGGCGCCCACTACGGCCGCGTAAAAGCCATGACTGACCACCGGGGCAAGCGCATCAAAGAAGCTGGTCCCTCTACCCCGGTACAGGTGCTCGGCCTCAGCGGCGCTCCCCAGGCGGGTGATAAGTTCCTGGTAATGGATACGGAACGTGAAGCCCGGGAAATTGCCGTAAAACGCGAACAGATCCTGCGCGAACAGAGCATCCGGACCAAGAAGCACATTACGCTGGATGAAATCGGCCGCCGTCTGGCCATCGGTACCTTCAAGGAGCTGAACGTAATCGTGAAAGGTGACGTGGATGGTTCAATCGAAGCCCTGTCTGACTCATTGCTGCGTCTTTCTACGGAAGAAGTGCAGGTACGGATCATTCATAAGGCCGTGGGCCAGATCTCCGAATCCGATGTCCTGCTGGCATCGGCCTCCGACGCAATCATCGTTGGCTTCCAGGTGCGGCCATCCGTCAATGCCCGTAAACTGGCCGAACAGGAAGAAATTGAAATCCGGCTGTACTCCATCATTTACGACGCCATCAACGAGGTGAAAGACGCCATGGAAGGCATGCTGGCACCAAAGGTAGAAGAGGTGATCCTCGGCTCGGCGGAAGTACGCGAAGTGTTCAAGATCTCCAAAATCGGTACGGTGGCTGGCTGCTACGTGCTGGCAATATCAAGCGCAACGCCAGGATACGCGTCTATCAGCGCAACGGCACCAACGGTGCGAAGACGGTATTGTGGTGAACACCGGTGACATTGACGCCCTGAAGCGTTCAGGACGATGTCAGTGAAGTGAAGTTTGGCTATGAGTGCGGCCTGAGCATCAAAGGGTCCACGACATCCTGATGGGCGATGGTGATACCCTGGAATCTTTCGAGCAGCGCGAAACCAAAGCGGACCTGTAAGTAAACGGGAGATTTCAGATATGAGACGGGAGACAGTAGTCACTGACATGCAGAGTAAATAAAGCCACCCCCGAAAGGACGGTGGCTTTTATTTTGGACGATAAGCATACTCAGAAACGAATCTGAGTATGCACTGACAATACAAGGGTAAGAGGAGTCAGTTTGTAAACAAGCTTCTTAATAGAGTTATGTTCTCGGCTGATTTTGAATTAAAGGGGTTTTTACAGCAATGGTTCCATTTAAATTCAGCTTGAATCGGTGTAAGGCCACAATAGGCTGATATTTCATGTACTGACATAAGGTGCTTTTGGTGGGCAAAATGAGCAAAACCTCATTTTTGGAGGATTCAGGCTAGAAAATAAGTCTAATAATTGAGGGAATTGTTTTGTAAAAGACTTTAAGTTACTTGTAAGCCTTAACGTTTTCAACAGTGCCCTAATGAATGATGCGGTGTATAAATTCAAACGATACGAGGATGTAAGTCCGGAATATACGGGTATTAATAAGCATTCAGGTAAGAATGTGGGTTTGTATGATACCGTGTTGAGCCGGGATGAGTACGAAAAGTATTTCGTGAACGAGGACTAAGGAAGCATTTAGCGTACGGAGTACCCAGAGTTAAGTAGATCGTCACAATTACCTTAGACTACCCAATCGGGGATAGATGGCGATGCCCGGTACGGCGGTCTTTCCGGCGGTCTGGATGCTTATTTCCGGGAGAATGGTGAAGCGTTGGCGGAAGTGAATTTCCAGCTCTACGAGCAGATTTTTCTGCACAAAAGCGTGGATGGTACCGGGTATGGGTTTTCCGCGTTCCATTTCGTACGCTGACGGCTGGGCAGAGGCAAGCGTTTCATCGCATAGGCAGAAAGCTGACGTATCCAAATATAATATACAACGAAAAATAAGGGACTCGTGTGAACCAGATGTGCTTGTGCATAAGCATTCCAGGCCTCATCCATCCGGTATAGACAATTACATGCTGACCAAACGCTGTATAGGTATGTCCAGACCTTTGGCCAGGCGGCGAATCATTGAAAGGGTCAATTCCTGCTTGCCGCTGAGCACTTTGGAGACTTTGGTCTTGTCGCCGATGAAGGGAATCAGGTCTTTCTGCTTCAAATTCTTCTGCTGCATCTTGTGTTTGATGTAAGCTACCGGGTCAGTAGCTGCCATCGGGTGGTGAATCTCTTCGTAGGCTTCAATCAATGTGGCAAGCATATCCAGTTCGGCTTCTTCGGGAGAGCCGGGCAACGGCCGCAGTTGCATCAGCGCGTAAACCCTGGAAAGCGCCTTTTCGTAATTTGTTTCGTCTTTTATGTTGTCCATTGTAGTATTAGTTTTGCTGCGGTTCAAGACTTATACGGAACGGTGGCCGCATCTACTTTATCGTATTCGGCGTGTGTGCCCACCCAAATGATGAAAACCAGCTTCAGCCGGTAGTCCATCTCAGTAATTAACCGGTAATCATTGCCTTTAATGTTGAAAACCACCCGGTGGTTAGCAATAATACTGGCGTTTCCGTAGGTATTTTTTACTTCGTTAGGCGTGCTCCAATCGGCATGGCTTGCTTCCTGGTACCAATCCAGCAGCGGAAATTCGGCCTGTGGATGCGCCAGCCAGTATTGGCGCAATGTGCGCTTAGCAATGATTCGCATGGCTAAATTACGTAAAACAGACAAATCCGCGTTCGGTTTCGTACGCTGATGGCTGGGCAGAGGCAAGCGTTTCATCCATAGGCAGAAAGCTGACGTATCCAAATGTACAAAACCAACAGGTGCTCAACCGGAAAATAGTACTGAGACTACAATTCTTGAGCGTACCCTCATACTACGGTACATGTACCAGTTTCTGCCTCTTCAGGGACCTCACCCCCAACCCCTCTCCATGGGAGAGGGGAGTCACAACGATCTGATTTACAGTTGGTCAGAAAAATGTTCTGATCATAGCTCCCGGGGAAAGGGGAGAAAAACGCCGCTGTGGCTCCCCCTCTCCCTGACTCCTGAGCACGGGAGTGCGAAGGGAGCGGACGCAGTCCAGGGGCTGGGGGGTGAGGTCCCTTGCCCGAATGTACCGTAGTATAGGCCGGACCCTTACAACTGGCGGCTGGCGACTTACGACTGATTAAGCAGGCAGGCAAAAGTAAACCAGCATTTTAAATCTCTTAATTCACTGGATATCAATTATTTATCAGCCAAATAACTAACAACTAATAACCAACAACCAATTATCAGGCGGGAAAATTTCATTACTTTAGAGCGGCTGCCCGGCGATCAGGCACTGCATTTCCCGAGACCCAGCTACCCCTATGAATAAAGAATTACAATACTCCAGAATCATTGGTGTATTTATCCTTCTTGCCGACTTCTTTCTGCTTGATGTCGCGTGCCGGGCTGCTTATTACATCCGGTACGGGGTTAGCATCCAATACTTTGAGTATTATCTCAGCTTCGTGCTGCTGTTCCGGATTCTGTGGGTAGTTGCCTGGCTGGCAATGGTTGTCTTCAACAACCTGAACATCCTCCATAACCTGTTTACTCCCCGCGAACTGATTTCCACCTTTCTGTTTACGCTGCTCTTTCACGCGCTGATTCTGTTTTCGTACATCATCAGTTTTGGCAACGTGCCCCATTCAAGGCTCTTTCTGGGCATTGCCTACGGGTTCGCCATTTTATTTCTGCTTTCGTTCCGGGCCCTTTTCGCAATCGTGCTGCGTTACCTGATCCGGGCGGGTACCCGCGACCGGCGGATTGTCATTGTGGGGGCTACTTACGCGGGCAATGAGTTGTATCAGCACCTGATCAACACCAAAACCCCCGGACTACAGTTTCTGGGTTTTTTTGACGATACTCCGGAACTGCCCCACCTGATGCTGAAGGGGAAGCTGCGCCACCTGAAAGAGTTCTGTCTGGCCCACCGGGTAGATGAGATTTACTACGCTCTTTCGCTTACCTCCGCTGATCTGATCCGCGACCTGACTGATTTTGCCGATCAGCATTTCATCTATTTCAAGATTGCCCCCGACTTCCGGGGACTGCTGCAGCGGAAGGTGAATATTGATTTTTATGATACTGTGCCGATCATGACTTTCCGGCAGGAACCCCTGCAGATCTGGCTCAACCGGACAGTCAAACGGGTATTTGACATTTTATTCTCCACGCTGGTTGTCCTGCTCATTTTTCCGTGGCTGCTTCCGGGGGTGGCGCTGCTCATCCGGCTGGATTCCCGCGGTCCGGTTATCTTCCGGCAACTGCGGTCGGGACGGCTCAACAAAACCTTTACGTGCTACAAATTCCGGACAATGCACGATGATACGGAGGAGGAACGACAAAAAAATGTGTGCGGCGGCAGGCGGGTTACCCGTATCGGGGGTTTCCTGCGAAAAACCAGCATTGATGAGTTGCCCCAGTTCATCAATGTGCTGCTCGGTCAGATGTCGGTAGTAGGGCCGCGGCCGCACATGGTGCAGGAAACCGAACAATACTCCCGGATCATCGAAAAATACTCAGTGCGGCACTTTGTCCTGCCGGGCATTACAGGCTTTGCCCAGGTGAACGGCCTGCGCGGCGAAATCAGTAATCCGTATCTGATGAAGAAAAGGCTTGAATACGATACCTGGTACATCGAAAACTGGAGCCTGCTGCTCGATATCAGGATCATTCTCAAGACGGTCTCACATGTGGCCCGCGGGGAGGAAAATGCCTGGTAAAAAACTCAGCCGCCGGCCGGACGGAGCGGCCTCTGCAACTAATTGCCGGTTTAAGAAGTAAAAAGATTAAAAAGCAAACTAACTAAACGGCTGAAATTATGCATTCTGAGTTGTTACATGATATTGCAGGTTTTTTTCTTATTTTCTCCGCTGTGCTCATGACGGCAGGGATCATAAGGCCCTATACGGTTCTCTGGTGGACAAAGAATAGAACAAGGGCAAAAGTACTGATGGTTTATGGCTCCATTGCTTTCCTGTCCGGCATCTTATTTCTGGTAACCATCGACCCGAGTGATGATACGCGGAAAGACGAAACCCGGCAAGATGGCAATAACCTGTAAAATAAATCTTTGCTCAGGCGGTCTTTTTCAGTATAACTGCTGAAAGAGACTGCCCGGCGGGCAAAAGCAATCCCTCCAACGCCCCTCCCTCCTCCATCCCAGGTCAGGCAGTCGCCCGTCAGTAACGCATCGCTGACTGTATCATTACAAATTCATGAATATTGGTCATGTCAATCACGCCCCGGAGCTTGTTGTTTTCGACCACGGGATAAAAGGCATTTTTGCGCTGCTGTGAAATGGCGTACGCATTGGTGAGTTTGTCATTGATATCCAGCTGCCCGAATTCGCGCATCATCACCTCGCTTACGGGGGTTTCGGTAAGATTTTCTTTCAGAGAATTGATAATCAGGGCGCGGGTCATGATGCCGACCGCCTCATCGTTTTCGACCACAATCAGGTCCTGATCGGAGCCGGCCAGCAACCGGTCGGCAGCTACGCGTACGGTATCCTGCGGCGAAAGGGTCAGAAAATTGGTCATCATCGCTTCCCGCACGGTATGGCCTTTGAGGAACTCAAGCTGCTGCACCACTACATTTTCCGACTGGGCCCCGAAGAAGATAAAAATACCGATCAGCACCAGCATCGGGTTGCCAAAAAGGCCCCACACCACAAAACCGACCGCCAGCAGTTGCCCAAGGCTGGAGGCAATCTGCGTAGCCCGGATCCGGCCGAGGCGCAGGGCGAGCAAAGCCCGCAACACCCGGCCCCCATCCATCGGAAAAGCCGGAATAAGATTGAAAACCACCAGCAGCGCATTGGCAAAAAGCAGAGAAGCCAGAAAACCGCCAACTGTAACCACGCTCAATGCATCGGGGTCCGGCACCAGATTGGCGGCCGGCGTCACAATCAGCAGCAGCAGGGCAATGGCCACATTCACCGCCGGGCCGGCAAGGGCAACCCACAGCTCCTGCTTCGGATCGTCGGGGATACGCTCCAGACTGGCAATGCCGCCGATGGGCAGCAGGGTGATCTTTCTGGTGCCGATCCCGTACCGGCGGGCCGTAAGGGCGTGGCCCAGTTCGTGCAGCACCACGCACCCGAAGATCGCCAGTACAAAGGTTACGTTCATCAGTACATCGGCAGTGTTGCCGCCGCGGCTCAGCTGCGAAAGCACGATCCAGCCAATCAGCAGCAGGAAGGTCCAGTGCACCAGTAATCTGATCCCGGCAATGCGGCCGAGGGAAAAAGATGCTCTCATAGCGTTATGATATTTAAAAATATAGCTATCCGATTGATCAGGATACCGTTTTAACCTGATACTTTATTGAATTATTATAACCATTCAGAACCTCACCGTTAGTCCATATTCCATGAAAGGGGAAAAATTTCTGCCAGCCCTGAAGTGAAAGGCCGGAGTATGGGTGTTTAACGGAAACAATTCTGCTATTTATGACTACCCCTCATTCAATCTATTACTGTTTTCCGGCAAAAAAGTTAGAAAACAGGTATATATACTTTCCCGGCAATTAACCCGCAGAAGCTGTTGCGTTTAGAAAATCTCCCGTTATTTTTGCCGGCTCTGTTTTACCTCAATCCACCCACCGAAATTGAAACAGTTTCTTTCCGTTCACGACGCACCCGACCTGCCGGCGCTGGTAGCCGAAGGGCTGGTCTGCAAAAAAAACCCCTTTGCCCGCAAGCAACTGGGCATTGATAAAACCCTGGGGCTTCTGTTTTTCAACGCCAGTCTGCGGACGAGGCTCAGCACCCAGCGGGCAGCCCAGAACCTGGGCATGGACGTGATTGTGATGAATGTGTCGCAGGACAGCTGGGGGCTGGAAATGCTCGATGGAGCGGTAATGGACGGTGACAAGGCCGAACACGTGAAGGAAGCCGCCGCGGTGGTCGGGCAGTACTGCGATATCATCGGGGTACGGTCTTTTCCGGGCCTCGCCGACCGGGACCTGGATTACCGCGATGAAGTGATCGGGCAGTTTGTCCGCTACGCCGGGGTGCCGGTCATCAGTCTGGAATCCGCCATCCGGCACCCGCTGCAATCGCTGACCGACCTGATCACGATTGAAGAATATAAAAAAACAGCCCGTCCGAAGGTGGTACTTACCTGGGCACCGCACGTGAAGGCATTACCCCAGGCGGTACCCAACTCCTTTGCCGAATGGATGAACCGCGCCGACGTGGATTTTGTGATCACGCACCCCGGGGGATACGAACTGGACAAGCAGTTTGCGGGGGATGCCCGGGTGACGCACAATCAGCGGGAAGCCTTCGAAGGTGCAGATTTCATATATGCCAAAAACTGGTCCTCTTTTACCCAATACGGTCAGATCCTTTCCCGGGACCGCAACTGGACCGTGAATGCCGAAAAGATGAAGCTGACCAACGGCGCAAAGTTCATGCACTGCCTGCCCGTACGCCGTAATGTAGTCGTGATGGACGAAGTACTCGACAGCCCTGACTCCATTGTTATCCAGGAAGCCGGCAACCGCGTCTGGGCCGCCCAGGTCGTGCTGAAGCGGATGCTGGAAGCTTTATAATAGTCGTAAGTCGCCAGTCGTAAGTGCTGATCTGGGAGTGGGCATTGGCAGTGGGCTGACGCCGGTGGCCATTCACGATCAATCCCTTACGACTTGCGGCTGGTACAGACGCCATGCATGGCGTCTCTAACTATAAAACATGGAAAAACTCTTTGTTATAAAAATCGGTGGCAACGTCATTGACGATGCCGCGGCTACCGGCCACTTTCTGAAAGGGTTTGCAGCTCTGGCAGGCAGAAAGATTCTGGTACACGGTGGCGGCAAGGCAGCCACCCGGATGGCGGCCCGGCTCGGCGTCCAGACGCAGATGGTGGAAGGGCGCCGCATCACCGACCTGCCTATGCTCGAAGTGGTGACCATGGTTTACGGCGGGCTGGTCAATAAGAACCTGGTTGCCCGGCTCCAGGCGGAAGGCTGCAACGCCATTGGTCTTACCGGTGCCGACGCGGGCAGCATACTGGCCAGGAAGCGTGAAGGCTGGGCAGTAGACTACGGCTACGCCGGCGACATCGTGCGGGTGAACGGAGAGATTCTGCTAAAGTTGCTGGAAACAGGGCTGGTGCCGGTTTTTGCCCCGCTTACGGCCGACGATCAGGGACAACTGCTCAATACCAACGCCGATACCATGGCATCCGTGCTGGCTACGGCACTGGCCCCTTTTTACGAAGTTTCGCTGGTGTATTGCTTTGAGAAGAAAGGCGTGTTGGCTGACCCCGAAGACGATGAATCAGCCATTCCGCACATCACGCACGGGAAATACGGCGAGTTAAAGGCCGGCGGCGTTGTTTCTAAGGGAATGATTCCTAAATTAGACAATGCTTTCGCCGCCCTTGAGCAGAAAGTTGCCCAGGTAATCATTTGCCAGGCCGGCGCGTTGGGCACCCTTTCGTCAGGAATTGCCCTTTCCGGAACCAGACTTACCCTTTCATGATTGTTCAGACGCGAGACTTAACCGCCCAGGCCATTGCCCTGCTGAAGGAACTGATTGCCATTCCCTCCTTTTCCCGGCAGGAAGACAAAACAGCCGATTGCATCGAAGCGTTTTTGGGACAAAAGGAAATTCCCTGCCAGCGTCTGAAGAACAACATCTGGGCTATCAATCAGTACTTCCATCCCGACAAGCCTACGGTTCTTCTCAACTCCCACCACGATACGGTGAAGCCCAATCCCTCCTGGACGCTGGATCCCTTTCAGCCACTGGTAAATGAAGGAAAGCTGTACGGATTGGGCAGCAACGATGCCGGTGGTTGCCTCGTTTCGCTGATTGCCACTTTCTGCCACTACTACGACCAGCCGGACCTGGCCTACAATGTCGTAATGGCAGCTACTGCCGAAGAAGAAATCTCCGGAACGGATGGGCTGGAGATGGTCCTTCCCCACCTGCCCCCGGTTGACTTTGCGGTAGTGGGTGAACCTACGCAGATGAACATGGCCATTGCCGAAAAAGGCCTGATGGTGATTGACTGCACCGCCCGCGGCAAGGCAGGCCACGCCGCCCGGGAGGAAGGCGAAAATGCCATTTACAAAGCCATTGAAGATATAAAATGGATTACAGCTTACCGGTTTCCGGAGGTTTCCGAAACACTGGGACCGGTAAAAATGTCGGTTACGATTATCAATGCGGGCAGTCAGCACAACGTGGTTCCCGACGCCTGCACCTTCACCATTGACGTACGCACCACCGACAAGTACACCAACGGGGAGGTGCTGGCGGTACTGCAGCAAAATCTGAAATCCGAAGTAAAGCCCCGTTCGGTCAGGCTTACGCCTTCCAGCATTTCGCCCGGTCACCCGATTGTGCAGGCCGGCATGTCGATGGGTTTGCAGACGTACGGCTCCCCTACCACTTCTGATCAGGCACTGCTGCGCTGTCCTTCTCTGAAGATGGGCCCCGGTGACTCGGCCCGGTCGCATACGGCCAACGAATACATCCACCTTTCCGAAATTGAGCATGGCATCCGGACATACACTGAGGTGCTGGGCAGAGTGATTCTGCCCGGATAATCTCAATATCATTTCTCGCAGATCATCGCTGATTGAACTACAGATTTCAGCTGATTAAGCTTCTGCGAATAGCTGCGCACTTATCTGCGAAAATCTGCGGGAAATCCTGTCTGCGGGAACCCTGCAAATCCTTACCGGTTATCCTTTTTGTTGCCGATATTGCGGATATTCAGCTGGTCTGCGGGGATCAATACCTTATCAATCACGTAAATCACGCCATTGGAGGCCTGCATTCCCGGCTGCCTGATTTCGCCGCCATTTACCCGTACCCGGTTATTAACCTTCACCACCGACAGCTGGGCCGTTTCTACGGTTTTCAGCACCCTGGTATTTTGTAACTGCGCTGCCGTTACCCGTGTCTACCAGCACCACCTCACCGGCACCGTTGGTAATGGTCACTTTTACGGTACCGGCAGTAGCAGTTTTGTATATCAGATTATAGACCCCATTGCGGGTAGTCGTTTCTACATTCGCTTTGGCTGATCCTTTTATGCCATCATTTACACCTGAAGCTAAAACGTCGGCACCCATCACCATGAGGAGCGCCGCTGAGATAATTACTTTTTTCATAACCTGCTGATTCGATTAAGTTTGAGAATGAGGCAAAACTATCAGCCACCGGTATATAAAAAAAGTATAAAATCGATCAAACCAGAGCGTTGTAGCTAATCATCCGGAAGGCAAGAATTCATCTGGAAAAGTGCAATTACAAAAAGAGGATTATGCAATTTTGTATACTGTAATTCTTCTATTCATCAGGTAAGCAAGCGGTAAAAAAATGCCTTTAACAGAAACAATGAGGCCTGCCGGCACAATTCCAGACATCTTTTCAGCCAGCAATCTCCTGATATAAGACAACCCAATAATGACAATATTCATATTTGACCTCAAAAATTATCCTTTCCCGCTTTAATCGTTGGACTTTCTGAAGTCTCAACAATGTAATTTAATATTAAAATAATCACAATCTTCCCTTGTCTGCCATGTAATAAATACCGGACAACTTCAGGAAAACGTTTCTGTCGTCAAAGAGGCATAGGCCCTTAAAACAACATGTCATATTTAATCAATATTTGTCATATTTTTGGACAGTTTACACGCGCTTGCCACTCCTCGCAAATTTACCCTGTTCCGCTCATCCCCTTCAAAACGCTTCAGAAGGGGATACAGAACGCTGAAAATATAAAAAACAACGCCAAAAGGCCCTTAGTGTATTTGTAATATCTGCCTGCCACTGTGGTACTTTTCTCTGAAGGGCAATCACCGGATCGTATCAAGCCAGCTGGCCGGCAGCTTGTCCAGATCCGAAGCTTCATCAATATCGGACAGCATAGGGAGTAAGCCGAAGGCAATGTCTGACTGGTTCAGTTCGCGGAGTGTTTCCGTCAGCAGCGAAGGACTACTCCATGGCTTTTCCCGGAATACTCCCTCCACCAGCCGGTTCATGCCAAGCAGATAGTAGCCGCCATCCACCGCCGGTCCTATGATCACCGGCACCGTCCGGAGCAGATGGAATGCTTCTTCTATAACAGGCGCGGTGATCTCGGCGCAGTCACTGCCAATGATCACTACCGGCCCGCAGCCTTCCGAGAAGCCTTGCCGGAAAGCGTCCAGCATCCGGTCGCCAAGGTGCTCTCCCCGTTGCATGGCCGGCCGAAAACCAGCTTCCTGCCAGGGATCGGCGGTGGGCACGAAATCAGCATAGCAAACGCGCTTCCGGCACGGAAGCCCCTGCACAGTTTGAAGCGTATACTGAAGCAGCAGATTATAGACCTGCAGTGCCTTTTGGGGACCAATGGTACGGGCAAGCCGCGTCTTTACCTTGCCCAGGACCGGATTGCGGACAAATATCAGCAGCAAAGGAACGTCACTCATAATAACCCAGGAAATACAATTTGAACATTACTTATAAAAATATATAATTTTCCTCTAAGACCCCATGGTACAATTCTGTGGTTTGCTTATTTATAAGAATTTAATACCGCCATAATAATTTTTTTTGGTATAATATTTTGCATATAACAATATTACTTCTTTAATTAGCTGAAGATTCGAGTTGCAAGCATTTCTGTACAAATACAAGTTGCCGGCAAAACAGCCCGGATCGGCCCGCGAACCATCCGGCTGGAAAATCAGCCAAACCTCTGCATAAACCTGTCTCCCTGGGATTGGTTTTATGTATTAATCATTGCAGGCCTGTTTCAAACTCAGGTAATTACTGATCTCCGGCGCACCATTCCGCACCGGGTCCTTTCCATTCAGCAGCTTAAAAAGACTTTCATTGTCCGGTGCCTCCCGCAGGCTGGCACTGGCGAAGCTATTGGCTTGATTCTCTGCCACGGCCAGGCATTTCCAGCAGGAGCCTGACCCTGCCGCACGGGGGCTGGCATGCCTTTACCTGTTGATTCCGGCACTTGTCTCAATTTTCAAATGAAGGTGGTTCTGTTCTTTCCCTTACAAACAGCATGATGAAAAAAATACTATCCTTACTCCTTTTAACGGCCCTGGCAACAACGGTTTCATGGGCGCAGAGCCGTACCCTATCAGGCAAGGTACTTTCGGTGGAGGATAACCTGCCCCTCCCGGGTGTCAATGTAATGCTGCAAGGCACCACTACCGGCACCACCACCGATGCTGACGGAGTCTACAAACTGAGCGTACCCGCCGCGGGTGGCACCATTATTTTCTCATTCATTGGTTTTACCGCCCAGGAAGCAGAAATCGGCAGCCGCGATGTAGTAGACATCAAACTGATCACGGACACCAAACAACTCTCCGAGGTAGTGGTGACTGCCCTCGGCATAGAACGGGAGAAGAAAGCCCTTGGCTACACCGTGCAGGAAATAAAAGGAAGCCAGTTGACCGAAACCCGTTCGGCCAACATCGCCAACAGCCTCAACGGCCGGATTGCCGGCGTCAGGGTCAATACCAACGCCGGACCGGGTGCGGCTTCCACGATCCAGATCCGGGGATCGTCGTCCGTATCGGGCAACAACCAGCCTCTGATTGTGGTAGACGGCGTGCCCATTGAACAAAGCTTCAATAAGCAATTCGGCTCCGGAATTTCCGAAATCGATCCGGACAATATCAAGGAAATGTCGGTACTGAAAGGCCCCAATGCCGCGGCGCTGTACGGGTCCAGGGCGACCAACGGGGTAATCCTGATCACCACCAAAAATGGCGCCGGCACCCAGGGCATCGGCGTGGAGGTAAACTCCAACGTTACCTTTGAACGGCCTTTCGCAGAGCCCCGGTTCCAGAATGTGTACGGCGGGGGCAACGGATACCGCACCTGGTACTCCGACGGCTGGAGCGGTGCCGTCACCGGCGACGCCATTGAACAGTACCGCGCCGCCTACGGGCCCACTGCTCCCTTATTTGGAACCGACGGCACCGATGAAAGCTGGGGCGCCCCGCTGGACGGCCGCCTGGTGCGGCACTGGTGGTCAGGTACCGATGTGGCTCCGCTTACCCCCCAGCCAGGTAACTGGAAGGAATTCTGGGAAACCGGCCGCACCGTCACCAACAGCGTCGCCATCTCGGGTGGCAACGATAAGGGCAACTTCCGCCTGTCCGTCGGCCGCCTGGACCAGCTGGGCGTAATGGCATTCAACGATTTCCACCGCAACAACATCAAACTCAATACGGGCTATAATTTCACCGGTAAACTGAACGTAACCCTCTCCGGGGAATACATCAAGTCGGGCTCTGATAACCGCAGTTACGTAAGCGGGCAGGAATTTATCTGGTCGCACCGGCACATTTCCTGGGAGCAGCACAAGAACTGGCGCGACTATACCGGTACCCACAATCAGCGGGCTTTGCCGGGCCGGCCAGCCGACACCGACCCGCCCAACTGGCAGCACACCTTCTTTACCAATCCCTACTACCTGCAGGAAATGCTGCCGCTTTCCAACGAAAAAGACCGCCTGGTGGGCAATATTGCCGTCAACTACAAAATCTTACCCTTTCTGAGCCTGATGCTGCGGACTGGTACCGACCTGTGGACCGATACCCGGATCAACGTGCTGGCTTTTGAAAGAGTCCGCAACGGCAACCGTACCCCCGGCCGCTATTCCGAAGAAGTGCTGCGCCGGCAGGAATCCAATCACGACTTCATGTTCTCCTTCAATAAAGAAATCACCAAAGACTTCACCGTGACCGCCCAGGCCGGGGGTGCCAACCGGACCAACTACTACAAGCGGAACTTTACGTCGGTGGGCGAACTGGTGGTGGACGGTCTCTACAACCTCGGCAACTCGATTCCGAGCCTCAACCGGGCGGAGAGCATGATCGAAAAGCGGGAGGTACAGAGTCTGTTCGGCGCTACCCAGCTTGCTTTCCGCAATGCGATCTTCCTTGACCTCACCGGCCGCAACGACTGGTCGAGTACCCTGCCATCCGACAACCGCTCCTACTTCTATCCTTCCGCGTCGCTGAGTACGGTGGTGACGGATCTGCTCAACCTGCAGAGCGGTCTTGTTTCTTTCGGAAAAGTACGGGCCAGCTGGGCACGGGTGGGCAGCGATACCGATCCGTACCGCCTGCTGCAAACCTTCCGGGCGGCATCAGGTACACCAGCGTACGTAAGTTCGTGGAACGGCAATATGCCATCCTTCTTCGAAAACACCACCATTCCCAACACTGGCCTGAGACCCGAAATCACTACCAGTCAGGAATACGGTCTTGATCTGCGCTTTCTCAACAACCGCCTCGGCCTCGACGTCACGTACTACGACCAGACCACCCGCGACCAGATCCTTGACGTGGAAATTTCGAAGTCTTCCGGCTACGACCGCCGCATCCTGAACGCTGGTAAGGTGACCAACAAGGGCGTTGAGATTGTGCTGTCGGGCACACCGCTGAAACTCGCCAACGGCCTCACCTGGGACGTTGCCGTGAACTACGCCCGCAACCGCAACAAAGTTCTCGAACTGGCGGAAGGGCTTACAGCCTATCCACTCAACGAACGGCGCGGCCTTTTCTCCATGGCCAGCGTGGGTCAGTCCTACGGAGCATTGGTTGGCATTGGCTTCCACGGCCTTTTCTCCATGGCCAGCGTGGGTCAGTCCTACGGAGCATTGGTTGGCATGGGCTTCCAGCGGGCTCCCGACGGGCAAATCCTTTACCAGAACGGCCTGCCGGTCGTGGACGGAAAAACGCGGATTCTGGGCAACATCCAGCCTGACTGGATCGGTGGAATCTCCAACACAGTCAGTTTCAAGGGCTTTTCCGTCTTTGCCCTCATTGATGCCCGCATGGGCGGGGACATTTACGACGAAGGCACCGCCAATGCCCGCTGGACCGGCCAGTATGCCGAAACCGCAGTGGGCCGGGAAGAAGGCGTGATCGGACAGGGCGTAAGGAACATCGGCACGGCCGAATCGCCCCAGTACGTGCCCAACGACGTGATCGTGGATGCGGGTCAGTTTTACGGCTTCAACAACCCGCGCCGGTTTCACGAAGCAGCCATTTTCGATGCCAGTTTTGTCAAACTCCGCGAGGCTTCAATCGGCTACACTTTCCCGTCGGCCCTGTTTGCCAAAACATTCATCAAAAACGCAAAAGTATCGGTGGTCGGCCGCAACCTGGCGATTCTGTTCCGGAACCATCCCCACCAGGACCCCGAAATTGATGCCAATGGCGGCAATAAGCAGGGCTTCGGCTACGGTGAACTTCCCGCTACACGCAGCGTCGGTTTCAACGTAAACTTCGGGTTCTGACCTTCGTCAGTATCAGGATTTACCGGCTTATGTGTCAGAATCAGGATTCTCAGGATTGAAGGATTTCCCTGATTTCCGTTAGCTGAATCCCGCTAATCTTATAATCCTGAAAATTCTGATTCTGACAATTAAATCCTGATCCTGACATCCAGATCCGGACAAACAATTTCCACCCATTACTTCCTTTAGTTCTTCAAATATGGCTTCACCAAAAAAGAAATACATCATCGCGTTTCTGGCGGTATTTGCGCTGGGCAGTTCGTGCACCAAAGAATTTGATGTCATGAATACTGACCCCAACAACCCGACCAGCATCAGTCCGCAGTACCTGTTGCCGTACGCCATCGAAACTTCCATTGACCGGTACTGGGGCGGCCGTACCCGCTTTGAGCGGCTCAACCTGGACGGCATGATGCTCTGGATGCAGTACCTTGCGCGGAATATTTACTCCAACGAAGGAGACAATTACGGCGTATCACCGGCCCTGAACAACAACAACTGGAAAGCCTTCTACAACGAAGGACTACTGAATTTCCAGCGCATCATCCGCCAATCGGGGGAGGGCGGCAAAACGCCCAACGCCAACTATGAAGGCATTGCGCTGGTGATGAGAAGCTGGGTGTTTTCCCTGCTCACGGACACCTTCGGGGCGATTCCCTACAGCGATGCGGTAAAAGGCTCCGACGAAAGCCCGGTTTACTCCCCCACTTACGATTCGCAGGAGAAAGTATACGAGGGGCTGCTCAATGACCTGAAGCTGGCCAACGAAAAACTGACCGTGGGCGGGCCCGGAGTAAGCGGCGACATCTTGTACAATAACAATATTCTGCGGTGGAAAAAATTTGCCAACTCGCTGCGGCTGCGCCTCGCCAACCGGCAAGCCGCCAAGAAACCCGCCCAGTCACGGGACATCATGGCCGAGATTCTGGGCGATCCGGCCAAATACCCGGTTTTCAGCAGCAATGACGACAATGCTGCCCTGAAGCACACCGCCGTACTGCCGAGCAACAACGAATGGCACCAGGTGATGATTCAGGATGGCCGCACCGACGACTGGAGCATCAGCAAGACCCTGGCTGATAAACTCAACGGGCTGAACGACACCCGGATCACGGTGTTTGCTCAGCCCAAGGGCGGCAAATTTGAAGGCATTCCCAACGGCCTGCCCGATGCCATTGCTACCACCTTCCTGAGCACGTCCGCCGGCCTGGGCACCTACTTTGTGCAGCCCACCACCCCCAGCGTAGTTATGACCTACGCCGAACTTCAGTTCATCCTTGCCGAAGCGGCACTTGACGGCGACATCAGCGGCAACGCCCAGTCTTACTTCGAAGAAGGTGTAAAAGCCTCCTTTGGTCAGTACGGCCTGACGCTACCGGCCAGATACCTGGGCCAGTTTGGCACCATTACCAAAGCAACCGTAATGGAGCAGAAGTGGATTGCCCTCTTCGGTCAGGGCGTGGAGGCCTGGACAGAATACCGCCGGACCGGTTTGCCCGTACTGCCTGCCCGTGATCCCCGGTCGGTGTTTGAAAATGATGCCGTGTTGCCCACCCGCCTCACCTACCCTACTTCCGAGCAGACACTGAACGCTGGCAAACTGCAGGATGGCGTAGCCCTCAACGGCGGCTCCGACAACATGAAAACAAAACTCTGGTGGGCGGAGAATTAATTGATAATTGAAAATTGATAATTGCCAATGGTCGGAAGGGAAGTTTCTCCGGTTGAGTCGGATCAGGGTGAATCACCTGCTTCTGTACAGAAGTCTGAGATTATTCTTCCGGCTAACTACTTACTGCTAGCCACTAATCGCTAATCATTAACTGCTAACCGCTAATTACTTATGAACAAACACATTTCCCGGATTGTACTGCTGGTGCTGTCAGGCGTGGCCATTCTGTTGTCCAGCTGCGAGAAGGCCGAAGATCCCTTTGTGGACCGCGTGCAGTCGCCGGTGCTGGTTCTGATTGAAGGCTCCACCGGGTACCTAGCCGGCGGCGGTCAATATTACGAACCGGTGGTCAATAACAAATTCAATGCTCCCGTGCTGATGAGTGCCCGCATACTGGAGCTGGACAAAAGCGGCCTGCTCAATCACACCGTGGGCATTGACTCCATTCCGGTGGCCAACCTGCCCATTACTTTGCTGCGCCGCGACGGCACCAAAATCGCCGACCTGACTACCGATGCAGAAGGCCGCATAACCCTGACCCGTACCTGGGCCGAGCTGGGCGTGGCGGCTCCCCGGGCCGGCAGCAGTGTCTCGCTTTCGTGGAGCGGACAACATAAGGGACAGTCTTTCAGCCGCTTATCCCGCGTGCAGGCGGTTAATTAATTGACAATTGAAAATTGACAATCAGCCGTAACCGGGGCTGCCTCCCTCTTTTCAGGCTTTGCCGGACCCTCACAATTCATAATTCATAATTTAAAATTCAACATTTCTGGTCTGACTTTTTGGCAGAAGTGCCTTCAACACCGCCAGGCCCGGTACCAGCCGCGGGCAGGCCATTGCCGGCCTGCCCGTGATCAAGGCCCGGCTTTCGGCCAACGAAAACCCGTTCGGACCATCCGAAAAGGCCCGTAAAGCCATTATTGAAGCCATTCCCGAAAGCTTCCTCTACCCCCGCCAGCACCTGATGGACTTCCGGAAAATGATTGCCGACGAAGAAGGGGTATCCGAAGATCATATCCTGCTGGGAGCCGGCTCCGGAGAGTTGCTGGTGGCAACGGGCATGTGCTATACGTTTAAGGGTGGTGCCGGCAGCCACGTGGTTTCCGGCGACCCGAGTTATATGCAACTGATCCGGACGGTGACTCAGATCGGTGCCGGCTGGGAAAAGGTACCACTCAACAAGAAGTACGACTACGATCTGGAAGCCATGGCAGCGCGGGTAAACGACAAAACCAGCCTCGTGTACATCTGTAACCCCAACAACCCGACCGGCATCCTGACCGACGCCAACAAGCTTTCGGCTTTCTGCGAAACAATGTCGGCCAGAAAACCCGTTTTCGTGGATGAGGCTTACATTGATTACGTGGCCGATCCAAAAAAGAATTCAATGATGTCGTGCATCAAAAAGGGCCAGAATGTAATCGTGGCCCGCACCTTTTCCAAAGTCCACAGCTTTGCCGGGCTCCGCATCGGCTACCTGATTGCCCTGCCCGATACCATTGAAGAAATCAGCAAGTTTGGCGGTGGCGGCGGCAGCATTTCTGCTACTTCGGTCATGGGTGCCCTTGCCAGTTACGGCGACAAGGACTTTATCAAGTACTCGGTGGGAAAAAACAACGAGGTGAAGTCGTTCCTCTACAAAACCCTGCAGGAAAACGGGTACGAATACCTGACCTCCCAGACCAACTTTGTGTTGTTTCCGATCAAAATGGATGGTAAACGATTCGTTGAAGAAATGATGAAGCGGGGCGTAAGCATCCGCAACTGGGAATTTGAGGGCAAGCACTGGTGCCGGGTGAGCATGGGCACCATGGACCAGATGAAGATTTTCGCGGATGCGTTCCGGACGCTGGCCTGACCGCATCAGGTGCTTTCAGGCTTGCGGGTTGGAGAGGCAGATTCACGGCTGGTCACCGTGGGTTTGCCTTTTTTGCTGAAGAGTCTGAGCAAGATATATTCCTTTCCGGCTCATTACCGGGTAAACCTTACTGCTACCCCGGCCATCTGGTAAAGCGTTTTTGTCCCAAAGCCATTTTTTCTTATCTTTCTTAGGAATACGAGTAACCAGTACACCAGCTCTGGAACCTTCATGAAAAATTTTTCTCATCAGTTGAATGGGCTTATCCGCCAGTTTCTGGGCGATGATTACCCCGCAGATGACCGCCTGCTTCAGTTGCTGCGTCACATTGACCAGACCTACCAGCCTGCTCCCGTTTCTGCTCCCCTGCCGGCACCGGGCAGTGATCCGTTCTGGAGCCACGAAGCCTTTTTCAGTCAGGTACTTGACACCAACCCCAGCCTTATTTACGTGAAAGATGAAGCCGGAAGGTATCTTTTTGTCAATCAGGCAGTGGCTGATCTGTACCGGAAGCCCAAAGCAGAGATCATCAGCCAGGACAACGGCCGGCTGCACTCCCATCCGGAAGAACTCCGGTTGTACAGCCAGGTAGAGCGGCAGGTGATCCGGCAAAAGGCCGTTATTACCGTAGAAGAGCCCTTTACGCAACCCAACGGTGAAGTACGATGGTTTTATACCGTCAAAAAGCCGCTTTACCTGCCCGACGGATCGGTACGGCTGCTGGGAATTTCTACCGAAATCACGGAGCACAAAAAAATTTCGTCCCAGCTGGTCACCAACGAGTTAAGGTACCGTGAACTGGTGGAGTGCGCCACGGACCTGATCTACTACTGCGACCACCAGGGCTTTTTCGTGTACGCCAATCCGGTCACCTGCCGGGTGCTGGGCTTTACTGAACAGGAATTGCGGACCCGGCACTACCTTGAATTTGTGGCACCCGAACACCGGGAAATGGTGGAGCAGTTTTACGCCGAGCAGCTGGGCAACAAAACTGACAATACCTACCTCGAATTCAAGGGCATTACGGCCGAAGAAAACATCATCTGGCTGGGGCAGAATGTGCATATGCACACTGAAGACGGCCAGATCAATGGCTTCCATACCGTAGCCCGTAACATCACCAAGCGGAAGCAGGCGGAGGAAGAACTGATCAGTGCCCGCCAGCTGGCCGAAGATTCAACCAGGGCCAAGGAACACTTTCTGTCGGTGATGACGCACGAGATCCGGACCCCGCTGAATGCGGTAATCGGATTGGCACATCTGCTGCTGGAAGAAAATCCGTTGCCTGAACAGGTGGAAAAACTCCAGGCCATCAAGTTCTCGGCCGATAACCTGATGGTAATCATCAGCGACATTCTGGACTTCTCCAAGATTGAGTCCGGCAAAATTCACTTTGAACACATCGAGTTTGACCTGGCCGACATATTCAAGGGCATCGGGCAGAGTTTCAGTTACCGGGCAAAATCAAGCAACCTGAGGCTCCTGTTTGAAATAGATCCGAAGTTGCCGAAGATCGTTGCCGGTGATCCGGTCCGGCTGAACCAGATCCTGCTGAATCTGGCCGGAAACGCCTTCAAATTCACCGAAAAAGGTTTTATTGAAGTAAAGGCACTTGAATCACGGCGAGATAAAGACTCCGTCACCGTTGAGTTCCGGGTTACCGATACCGGCATCGGAATTCCGGCTGACAAGCTCGAAACGATTTTTGACAGCTTCACCCAGGCAAGTTCCGACACCACCCGCATCTACGGTGGCACCGGCCTCGGACTCACGATTACGCGCAGGATCATCGAATTGCAGGGTGGCAAGGTAGGCGTCCGGAGCAAGGTGGGCCTTGGCTCAGTGTTTACTTTTTCGCTGACTTTCGGCTTGCCGGTTCAATCCGCAAAAGTGTCCTACAAGCTCCCGGAAACGGTTGAGCCCGCCGTTCAGGATCTGCACGATACCCGCATTCTGCTGGTGGAAGACAACAAGATGAACCAGCTGGTCATCTGCAAGTTTCTGCAGAAGTGGGGCGTGCAGATCGATATCGCCGAAAATGGCCTTGAAGCCATCAACAAACTCAAGGAAAGCCAATACGAAGTAGTGCTGATGGACCTGCAGATGCCGCAGATGGACGGCTACAAGGCTGCCCAGTACATCAGGACGCGCATGGACGCACCCACCAGGGCGGTACCCATCGTAGCACTGACTGCCTCTGCCCTGCTGGATGTGAAGCGCAAAGTGATGGAAGCGGGAATGAACGACTTCATTACCAAACCGTTTGACCCCCGCGAGCTGCACCTGAAAATCCTCAAGTATACCAACAAACCGAAGGCAGCCGAGACCCTGGTCGCGGTGCCGGCTGCCCAGTACGTTAACCTGAATTATCTGGAAGAAATCTCGGCCAACAACAGGGAGTTTATCCGGGATATGATCAGGTTATTTATCCGTCAGACACCGGAATTCACTGACAATCTAAAAACTGCCTGCCAGACCGCGCAGTGGGCCGATATCCGGTACCTGGCGCACAAAATGAAATCCACGATTGCCACCGTCGGCATTGCCGAGCTGGAGCCGGTCATGAACCAGCTGGAAACGTTTGCCTCGCAGGAAAGCAACCTTGCTGAAGTAACCCAGCTGGCCAACTACATCGAAGACATCTGTACCCGCGCCTACGACGAACTGCACCTGAAACTGGCCGAAATGGGTGACTGAGGGAGATGGGAGAATAAGAGGGCGGAGGAGTTGGCTGTTCCTCTCCGGCGGCTCCTGCCCTGCCGGTAAGCGACAGTTGGTAAATGCCTGCTTCGTGATCAGGCTCTATCCCTTACGGAACAGCCGGCTACAGGCTCCCTCCTCCGGAGGGGCCGGGGGTGGATTGCTGACATACAACCACCATTCCGGCTATATGTAAGGAGACATGAGACCCACCCCTCCGGGGAGGGGAACCGGTTCCCCGATGGCGCGAAGCTCTGCTTCGTGCCTTTTATTTTCAAACCTCTGGTTTGTATTCCCTGCCCACGGCGGACCAGACACGCAGCAAAGCTGCCGGTTCCCGCCGGAGGCGGAAGAAAGGCACGAAGCAGAGCTTCG